>NZ_MOAL01000009.1 GCF_003731765.1 Pseudomonas chlororaphis | reverse complement strand
TCAAGATTAAATTCCGAAACCCCAATTGCGAAAGCAGTTGGGGTTTTGTTTGTCCGCAAAGAAAATGTGCGCTGCTTCGGCGAAAATTTGCACAGTTATTTTCGAGCCGGAACACTAGAATAGCCGCAACTCTTTTCAGACTCAGAGCCCCCTATGTCAGATCCGGTTGACGCCCCCGGGTTGTCAGAATTACCACTGGACGACCTGGTAGCCTGCCATGAATGCGATCTGCTGATGCATAAGCCTCAGCTCGCCCACGGTGAAAAAGCCCAGTGTCCCCGCTGTGGTTATGAGTTGTACGCCCATCGTCATAACGTGGTCGAGCGCAGTCTGGCGTTGGTGATCGCGGCGTTGTTGTTGTACGTCCCAGCGAACTTTTTACCCATCATGCAGCTCAATCTACTCGGACAGTCTTCTGAAGATACGGTCTGGAGTGGCGTGGTCGGGTTATTCGACACCGGCATGCAGGGGGTCGCAGCGGTGGTGTTTCTCTGCAGCATGGGCATCCCCTTGCTCAAGCTGGTCTGTCAGTTGCTGGTGTTGCTGAGTATCCGTTGGGATATCGGCCGCAGCTACGGCCTGTTGCTCTATCGCATTTATCACCACCTGCGCGATTGGGGCATGCTCGAGGTTTATCTAATGGGCGTGCTGGTGGCCATCGTCAAATTGGCGGATATGGCCGTCATCAACGTGGGCCTGGGGCTCATCTGTTTTATCAGCTTGTTATTGGTCCAGGTCTGGTTGGAAGTGGTGATGTCCCCCCATCAGATCTGGCAGGCGTTATCGGGAGAAGATGTGCATGCGGGCGATTGATGCAGGCATTCTGATTTGCACGGAATGCCATGAGTTGAACAAGCAGGAGCCCGACACCGACGAGCAGGTCTGTACCCGCTGCGGAGCCTTGGTTCATGCGCGTCGACCCAACAGTATCATGCGCACCTGGGCGCTGCTGGTGACCGCAGCCATCCTGTACATCCCGGCCAATGTGTTGCCGATCATGACTGTGAGTTCATTGGGACAGGGTGATCCAAGTACCATCATGTCCGGCGTTATCCAGCTGGTTCAACACGGGATGATTCCTATCGCCGCCGTGGTGTTTATCGCCAGTATTCTGGTCCCCACTTTCAAGTTGGTAGGGATCGGTCTGCTGTTGTTTTCGGTACAGCGTCATCAGCCACTCTCGGCGCGGCAGCGGATCATCATGTACCGCTTTATCGAGTTCATTGGCCGCTGGTCGATGCTCGACATCTTTGTCATCGCCATCCTGGTGGCCCTGGTCAACTTTGGCCGGCTCGCCAGTATCGAGGCCAATCTTGGCGCGGTGGCTTTTGCCAGCGTAGTGATCCTGACGATGCTGGCCGCAGTAACTTTCGATCCCCGACTGATCTGGGATAACACGGAGTCGGACGACGACCATGAGTGATTTGCCTACAGCCAAAACCCGACCGGCTTCCAATTGGTCGGCTATCTGGGTCTTACCCCTGATTGCCCTGGTGATCGGCGGTTGGTTGGGCTGGCGTGCCTATAACCAGACCGGTATCGAGATCCAGATCCGCTTTGAGAGCGGTGAAGGCGTACAGGCAAACAAGACCGAGGTGGTCTACAAAGGCATGCCCGTGGGCAAGGTCAAGACTTTGGCCCTGGATGACGAAGGCACCAGCAAAGGGGTCATTGCCACGGTCGAGATGAACAAGGACGTGGAGCAATACCTGCGCACCAACACGCGTTTCTGGCTGGTCAAGCCGAGTGTCAGCCTGGCAGGCATCACCGGTTTGGAAACCCTGGTCTCGGGCAACTACATTGCCGTCAACCCGGGGGAGGGTGAGCCCACCCGCAAGTTCAAGGCCTTGGCCGAGGAGCCGCCGCTGTCGGATGCCAAGCCCGGTTTGCACCTGACCATCAAGGCTGATCGCCTGGGTTCGCTGAACCGTGGCAGCCCGGTGTTCTACAAACAGATTCAGGTCGGCCAGGTGAAGAGCTACCTGCTGTCCGAAGACCAGAACACTGTCGAAATCAAAGTCTATATCGAGCCGACCTACGCCAACTTGGTGCGCAAACACACGCGTTTCTGGAACGCCAGCGGTATCAGCGTCGATGCCAACCTGTCGGGCTTGAAGATTCGTAGCGAGTCCCTGTCCAGCATCGTCGCCGGCGGCATTGCTTTCGCTACGCCGGAGAACCGCAAGGACAGCCCGCCCACCGATCCAAGCCTGCCGTTCCGCTTGTATGAAGACTTCGATGCCGCCCAGGCCGGGATTCGGGTCAAGGTCAAACTCAGCGATTTCGAAGGGCTGCAGGCCGGGCGCACCCCAGTCATGTACAAAGGCATCCAGGTCGGTAGCCTCAAGGCCCTGAAGGTCGACCCGGACCTGTCCAGTGCTACGGCAGAGCTGACCCTCGATCCACTGGCCGAAGACTATCTGGTCCAAGGCACCCAGTTCTGGACGGTCAAACCTTCGATCTCCCTGGCCGGTATCACCGGTCTGGAAGCCTTGGTAAAAGGCAACTACATCGCCATTCGCCCTGGTGACAAAGGCGCCACGCCTCAGCGTGAATTCGAAGCCCGGGCCAAGGCGCCGCCGCTGGACCTGCGCTCACCTGGCCTGCACATGGTGCTGTTCACCGACAACCTGGGCTCCCTGGATGTCGGCAGCCCGATCCTCTACAAACAGGTGAAGGTCGGTTCGGTGCAGAGCTACCAGTTCTCCAAGACCCGTAACCAGTTGGTGATCGGCGTCCATATCGAGAAGGAATACGCCAACCTGGTCAACGGTTCGACACGCTTCTGGAATGTCAGCGGCATCACCTTGACCGGCGGCTTGACCGGCGGCATCCAGGTTAAGAGTGAATCGCTGCAAAGCCTGATGGCTGGCGGTATTGCCTTTGAGACGCCGCAACCCAACGTGGCGCTGAAAAAACGCATTCCGCGCTTCCGCCTGTTCGCCAGTCAGGAAGAAGCCGCGCAGCGGGGCACTCTGATCAGCATCAAGGTCGACCGCGCGGATGGCTTGCGCCCTGGTACGCCGGTGCGTTTCAAAGGCCTGGATGTCGGCAAGATCGAAGACGTAGACCTCAGCGCCGACTTGCAGTCGGTCATGCTCAAGGCGCGGATCACTGAAGTGCCGGAGCGCATTGCCCGGGCTGGCAGTCAGTTCTGGGTGGTCAAGCCCGAGTTGGGTCTGATGAAGACCGCCAACCTGGAAACCCTGGTCACGGGTCAATACATCGAAGTGCAGCCAGCGGTGAAAAGCCAGGGCCCGCAGACCCATTTTGTCGCCTTGCCCCAGGCCCCGGAAGCCTCTGCGCCCGAGGCTGGGCTGAGCCTGGTACTGAGCGCCGCCCGCCGTGGTTCGCTGAAGATCGGCGTGCCGGTCACTTACCGCGAAATCGCGGTCGGCAAGGTTACCGGATACGAGTTGGGGCAGACGGCGGATCGAGTGTTGATCCATATCCTGATCGAACCCAAGTACGCGCCGCTGATCCGGGGAGGAACGCGGTTCTGGAACAGCAGCGGATTCGGCGTGGACTTTGGCCTGTTCAAAGGCGCTACGGTACGCACCGAGTCCCTGGAAACCCTGATCCAGGGCGGTATTGCTTTTGCTACGCCAGATGGCGAACGCATGGGCAATCCTGCACGTCCGCAACAGACCTTCCCCCTGTTCGACAAGTTCGAGGACGAATGGCTGACCTGGGCCCCCAAGATCCCCCTCGCCCAATAACCCCGTTGTAGGAGCCGGCTTGCCGGCGATAGCGTCCGTAAAGCATTCGGAATAGTTATCGCCTGGGCCACCACCGCCCACAAAAAAGGCCGCGTTCGAAAGAACGCGGCCTTTGTCGTTTCAACGGGCTACGAAATCAGACTTCGTCCAACTCCGCCTGCGGTTCGACCGCCACGCTGGCCTTGGCCTGATCGTGACGGCGGATGAACTTCCAGTCCGCCTCGTCGATGTAGATGCCGTTCGGCCCACTGCCACCTTCCAGGTCGATGGCCACCTGGGCCGAAACCTGTGGCTTCACACTGGCGAGGATCGGCACGAAGCCCAGTTGCAGGCTGGTTTCCAGCAACGCCGACTGGTTCTTCTCGTCGATATCCGCCGCCTCGTCGAGGTAGTAGGGCAGGCGAATACGCCCGGCCTGATCGCGGTCCATCAAGTGCAGCAACAGGTACATGTTGGTCAGCGCCTTGATGGTCATGGTGGTGCCGTTGGACGCCGCGCCATCGATGTCGGTGTGGATCACCGGCTGGCCGTTGACCTTGGTGATCTCAAAGGCCAGCTCGAACAGGTCCTTCAAGCCCAACTGGTTGTGGTTGGCAGCCACCAGGCGCGCCAGGTATTCCTTGGCCTCTTCGTTCTTGTTGTCCTGCTCGGCACTCTGGCTCAGGTCGAATACCGACAGGGTTTCGCCTTCCTCGTACTGGCCGGCGCTGTGGATGATCTGGTCGATGTGCTTGAGGGCTTCCTTGTTCGGCGCCAGGACGATGCGGAAGCTCTGCAGGTTGGACACCTGGCGTTTGTTGATCTCGCGGTTGAACAGCGCCAACTGGTGCTCGAGGCTGTCGTAGTCACTGCGGATATTGCGCAAGGTCCGAGCGATATCGGTCACTGCCGCGCGGCGCGCCTTGCCCAGGGTCAGGGCTTCGTCGGTGCGGTGGGCATAGGCGTTGATCAACAGTTGCAGGCGCCGTTCGACGTCGTCTTCGCTGTCGAACTTGGCCACGCCCTTGAGGCGTACCTGCGCATACAACGCTTCGATCTGCCCATCGACCCGCTGCAACCCCTGCCAGCTGTCCTGGTAGTCGTTGAGCAGGGGCAGCAGGTTGTCCATGGAGTCGTCCACCGGGTCCATGAACGGCGTGCCGAACGGCAAATCCGCCGGGAGCAGTTGGCGACGGCGCAGGGCATCGTCGAGGGTGCGCTGCTTGGCTTCCATGTCGCCGATCTGCCGGCCCACCAATTGCAGCTTGGCCGACAATTGCTGGACGCGTTCGGTGAAAGCGTCGCTGGAGCGCTTGAGTTCGTCCTGGGCGGCTTCCATCTGCGCCAGTTGTTCCAGCTTCTCGCCTTCTTCAGCGCTCAAGGTCTGGGAGCGACGGAAGTCCTCAAGGGCCTTCTGTGCATCCAGCACCTGCTGATACAGGGCTTCGGTCTGGGTCTTGCTGGCCGCACGGTCGGCGACCACCGAGGCTTGGGTCTTCAGTTGCTTGAGTTCTTTTTCCAGGCGCTCTTTCTGGTCACGCAACGCGGCGCGGTCAGCCAGGGCCTGCAAGGCCGGCGGCTCGATGTGCGAGATGTCGATGGACAGCCCCGGCACTTCGAAGCGTTCACCCTTGAAGCCGTCGAGGATCAGCTCCAGGGATTTGACCCACTGGCCATCCTCGTCCAGGGCAATGCCGTGCTCGCCCAACGGCAGGCTGAACAGCGCGCTGTTGAACAGGCGCATCAGGCGCTCGACGTCTTGTTGCGAGAACTCTTCACGCAGACGCGCATAGCTGTTGTTGTCGGCGTGATCCAGTTGCTGCTTCACCGACTTCAGGCGCTTTTCCAGATCCCGCAGCCGCTCATCCAAGTCTTCGGCGGAGAACTGCCGGGACTGGGCCAGGGCGCCGGCCAGCTCATCGTGGGCATCCTTGGCCGCCAGCAGTTGCTGCTCCAGAACCTTCACATTGTCCACCAGGGCGAAGCGGTGCTTGAGCACCGACAACTCGCCGAGCCAGCGTTGGGTGCCCGTGATTTCCCGCTCCAGGCGCATCATTTCCTGAGTGCTGCTGCGCTGGTCGTTTTGCAGGGCATCCTGCTCGTGGCGATAGTGCTCGGCCTGCAGGGTCAGTTCTTCCTTGCGTGCACCGGCGTAGTCCGACCATGTACCCAGCAGCGAATCCAGCAACGGCGACAGGCGATGCAACTTGCCACGCTGGATGTCGCGTTGCTTCACGCCGTTGGCCAGGGCTTCCACCAGCGGGCCGGCAGAGACCAGGGAGTTGTAGTCCTGCTCCATGCGCCGCACATCGCGGAAGGCTTCTTCGCAGGCGGCGATGTAGTCGACGCTGCCGGAGCGCAGGCTGTGCTCGAAGGCATCGAGGAACAGTTGCTTGAGCTTGGCCGCAGTGATCTCACGCATGTGCAGCAGGTTGATAAACAGCGCGCGGAAGGTCTTCAGGCTCTGCTCGCTGGTGGAGCGCAGCGGAATCAGGGTCAGGTCCAGCGGGATCGACGTATGGCCGCCCACCAACAGCCGGCGCAGTTCATCGGGCTTGAGCTCATAGGCTTTCAGGCCCTGGCGTTCAAGGTTGCTGAACAGCTCTTTCTGCCGCAGGCAGGTGTCGTCTTTCTGGTAATGAGCCAAATCCAGTTGCCCCGCATAGGCGAAGAACTGGTGGCCAAAGCCGCCGCCCGGGCCGCGACCGACCACGCCAATCACGTGAGGGCCGTGGGGCAACGAGACTTCAACCAGGATGTAGCTGGTGTCCGAGGCGAAGTAGAAACGCCGGGATTGCTCCAGGCTGTACTTGCCGAAACTCATGTCCGACATACGCGCCAGAATCGGGAATTGCAGGGCGTTGATTGACGCCGACTTACCCAGGTTGTTGGCCCCATAGACCGACAGCGGTTCTTCCAGGGGGAACAGCCCGAGGCTGTAGCCGGCGGTGTTCAAAAGGGCAAAGCGGCGAATGCCGTAGCGTTCCTTGCTCATGCGTCGAGCTCCTGTTCTTCGGCAATGGCACGGGCCAGGGCGTCTTCTTCACTTTCGTCGGTGTCGCCGAATTCGCTCAGGTCTAGCGGGTCATCGGTTTCCAGGAGTTTTTCATCGCTGTCGTTATCGATCAGCACCGGGGTTGGCAGCGGCAGCACGCTGTGCAGGCTGGCGGCCAGGTCGCGGTCCTGTTGCACCGACAGGCAGACATCAAGGAAACGGTGCATCGGCGGCAGGAAACGGTAGATGCCCGGCTCCTCGCCGGCAAAACCCAGTTGGGTCATGCGGCGCATGATTTTTTCTTCCAGTTCGTCCTGGGTCTGCACTTCGGCCTGGATAAACAGGTCGCGGTACTTCTCCAGCAACGACGGCAGTTCGTCGCGGCCCAGGCTGCCGCCGTCGAGCACGGCGATCGGGTCACGGCCTTGGTCGGCCAAGTGTTCCACAAGGATGAAAGTGAACAGCGCCAGGCGCTGGGCGGTCTTGTTCACCTGGGCGGCGGCGTTGTCCGGCACGAAGTAATAGAAGCCGCGGGTGTCGCACACCAGCTCAAAGCCCAGGGCCTTGAACAGGGTGCGGTACTGATCCTGGAAGTTCGACAGTTGGGCGTACAGCTCCGGGTCGCGGCGGCTGACGTGATACCCCTTGAACAGCTCGCGAAAGATCGGCGCCAGCTGTGACAGTTCGGAAAGATCAAGATGCATGGGGAGTGCTCGCAGAATTCTCGGGCTGGTCATCACGGGCCGAGAGCAGGGCGAAGGAGCGCAGGCTGACCTGGTGCTCGTGGGTGTGGTAATCACGGCGCTCCAGGCGCTCGCGGGTAAAGCGTTTTTCCCGGGACAGGCGCGAGAACCAGTACAGCAGTTCGTCGGTGGCGCCGTCCGGCTCCTGCTCCAGCAGCCAGCTCATCAGGTCCGGCATCGGCAGGGCGTCCGCGCAGCGGTCCAGCATTTCGCGGACTGTGCGTGGTGCTCGTGGCGCTTCGCCGCCCTTGTGGCTCTTGTGCGCCTTGGGGAAGCGCGCCGGCTTGGGTTCGAAGCGGGCCAGGGCATACACATAGGCTTCCACCTGGCCGGAGCTGCCGAGGAAGGTGCTCTGTGGCCGGGTGAACAGAGGCATGGCCGCCTGGGGCACGGCGTCGATGCCCTTGCGACGGATCGCCGACAAGGCCAGCGCAGCGCCCCGGGTCACGGCGTTGTGCCGGCGGGCTTCTTCACGCAGGGGCAGCAGCAGTTCCCGAGCATGGCGCAGGGTCAACTGGGCGCTGGTCTGCATTTCGAGGATCCGCGCGTGGGTGCGCAGCAGCATGTCATCGTCCACCAACTGGCCCAGGCGCTGCTGCTCGGTGAGCAGGCGCAGCAGGACGTTTTCCACCTTGCGCACGCCTTGCTCAAACGCGCCATCGGCGTTCACCAACTGGATCATCGGTTCGACGTATTCGTCCCAGGTGGCCAGTACTTCGGCATAACGCTGGCGCAACGGAATCTGCCGGTCGCTGGTCTTGGCCCGCTCGGCGACGGCCACCAGGGCCTGTTCGTCATTGGCGAGTTTTTTCAGTACGTCCCGTACGCGCATGTCCAGCAGGCGCAATTGGCGCGCCAGGTCATGGCCGTCGCGGATGTCGAAGGCGTCCTGGATGTAACCGGCCAGGCGTTCCAGATGGCGCAGGTAGGCTTCGATTTCCAGGCACAGGCCCAAGCGGTGCTCGCGGCGCAGGTAGGCGAGAAAGTCGTGGATCTGCGCATTGAGTTCGAAGCGGTTCGGGCTTTTGGCCACGGGAACCAGGATGTCCAGGCGGATCCACACATCCAGCAGGCTGGTGATGTCCTGGGGCGTGCTGTCCAGTTGTTGGGCGGCCAGCTGTGAACGCAGTTCGGCAAGACTCAAGGTGCCTTGGTCGAAGTGCTCGCACAGCGGCTCCAGAAGTGCCCAGTGTTCGGCGAGGGCGCGCAAGACGCGCTTGGGTTCGATCATCGGAATGGCCGGCTGGTTGGCAAATGAAAAGCAGCGATTGTACTGCATCGAAGGGCCGACGATTCACCCCCGGTCTTGTCAGGGGGCTGGTGGTCGGTTTTCTCATGATCAACAGCGGGCGATCTTGGCCGAAGGGCGGTAGAATCCCCCACCTCAGTTATCCACAAGTGGCCGACCTTTGCTTATCGAGTCCCGTCGCCGCGCCTATTTGACCGCCATGCAGGTGGTCAGCTGGCTGCCGCGCACCGAATTGCCCTTTGCCGCGCCGTCGCGCCCTGAGCTGCTGGCGTTGCCAGAGCCGCTGGTGGAGGCGCCCGCACCCGCGCCAACGGCCAGGGCTGCGGTCGAACCGGTGGCCAAGCCCCAGGGCAAGCCCAGCGAGCGGCCGAAAATCGAGGTGCCGCGGCCGTCCAGCAGTGCCGCCAAGGGCGCTGCCAAGCCGGTTGCCGAAGAAACGCCCACCGTCTCCCAGGTGCCCAAGGCCCCGCCGGTGCAGCCGCCGCGTTTCTCCTTGCAACTGCTGCGCGCCGGGCGCTGCCTGCTGTTGGTGGAGTTACCCACAGGCGAAGCCTTCCAGAGCCGCGACCCGGCCTACCTGCTGCTCAAGGATATGTTGCGCGCCGCCGGCCTGCCGGACAGCCCGCAGATCCTCGCCGAGCCGGTACGCTGGCCGATGTTGACTCGCGGCAACCTGGACCAGGGGCCCGAGGCGGCCCGGGATTTCATCCAGGCCTTTGTCGGTGCCCGCGTCGAAGAAGAACCTTGCGTGTGCGTCTGGCTGATCGGCTTGCCGGCCGTGCGTTTTGCCGGTGAGGCCAACGCGGAATCCTACAACCGTGAACTTCAGGTCGAAGGCCTGGGGTCGGCCTGGGCCTTGCCGGGGCTGGAACTATTAATGGAAGAGCCACAGCGTAAGGCTGATGTTTGGCAAGCCATGCGTCGGCTGATGGCGCGCTGGAAGAGCACTGATGAGCAGAATGACCAATGAGTGACGCGTTGACCTTCCGCCTGGCGACCGAGGCGGACCTGGATAGCATCCTGAAAATCGAATATGCGGCGTTCAGCCATCCCTGGACCCGGGGCATTTTCATGGACGCGTTCAAGTCCTACGAAGTGTGGCTGATGTTCGAAGGCAGCCAGCAGGTCGGGCACGGGGTGATCCAGGTGATCATCGACGAGGCTCATTTGCTGAACATCACCGTCAAGCCGGAAAGCCAGGGTCGTGGCCTGGGCCTGAGGCTGCTGGAGGAGCTGATGAAACGCGCCTACCAGAAGGAGGCACGGGAATGCTTCCTGGAAGTGCGCTCTAGCAACCAGACCGCTTATCGGTTGTATGAACGCTACGGTTTCAACGAAGTGGGCCGCCGACGCGACTACTACCCAGCCGTGGGCGGCCGTGAAGACGCCCTGGTCATGGCCTGCACTCTGGTGGATTGATAGCCGGCTCGAGGGCCTGATCGCCGGCAAGCCAGCTCCCACATAGAGGCGGTCGTAGGAGCGGGCTTGCCAGCGATGGCGTCACCGACAACGGTGCAAGGCTCAAGGCCCAATCGCCGGCAAGGGCCTCAGGGTTTGCCGTCCAGTGGGTCGCGGCGGGCCAGTTCGGCTTCATCCAGGCCGGCGCCGCCACCAATGTCCGCGCCATCGACAATACTCAAATCCCAGTCTGCCGGTTTATCGCCGCCGGCTTCCCGGGCGGAGCGGGCGCCGTCTTCATGGATCAGGGTTTCGGGGCTCAGGTCGTCGTCCGTGGATCCGTCGCTGGTGACGCCGGCACCACTGCCGACGGCGGGTTCATCGTCATCGAAATGCAGCTCCTCCATGGAGCCCATGCGGTCTTCGTTATCGTCGATGGGCTCGGGTTGGGGAGCCCCGTAGGGACGTCGTGATTCGGTCATGGCGGTTACTCATACTTTTAGGGACTTAAGAGGTGGACCCGGGACGCCGCTCAAGATTCCACTGCAAGGGATGGCCGGTATCTGCAGAACAACGCGTGACCTCGACAGGCGGTCGTCTGTCAAAGCAGCGCATCATTCTTGAGGCCTCACAGCATGAACGAACTACAAGATCTGATTGATAACAACGAGCGTTGGGCCGAAGCGATCAAACAGGAAGACCCGGACTTCTTCTCCAAGCTGGCCCGCCAGCAGACCCCGGAATACCTGTGGATTGGCTGTTCGGACGCGCGGGTGCCGGCCAACGAGATCGTTGGCATGTTGCCGGGCGATCTGTTCGTGCACCGCAATGTGGCCAACGTGGTGCTGCACACCGACCTCAACTGCCTGTCGGTGATCCAGTACGCGGTGGATGTGCTCAAGGTCAAACACATCCTGGTCACCGGCCACTATGGCTGTGGCGGCGTGCGCGCTTCCATGCAGGACCGTCAACTGGGGTTGATCGACGGCTGGCTGCGCTCGATTCGCGATCTGTATTACGAGCACCGCGACGCCCTGGGGCAATTGCCCACGGAAGAGGAGCGCGTGGACCGTCTTTGCGAGTTGAATGTGATTCAGCAAGTGGCCAACGTCGGCCACACCAGCATCGTGCAGAACGCCTGGCATCGTGGGCAGAGCCTGTCGATCCACGGTTGCATCTACGGCATCAAGGATGGCCGCTGGAAGAGCCTGAACGCGACCATCAGCGGCTTTGAGCAACTGCCGCCGCAGTACCGCCTGCGCCCGGTCGGAGCGCCCTAGGTCCGAACTGCCGGCGATAGCCGCCTGGCTATCGCCGGCCAACCGGCACCCACCCGGTCACGGGTGAGCGCCGGCGTGCGCCTTTAGAGTGTCGGCACCGCCGTACTAGGCGACGGTGCCGGTGCTTTCAGTTGTTGCAGTTGAGTCTTGATCGGCGCGCTGGTGCATTGCGCCTGGGCCTGTTCCTGCGTCAGGTTGCGCACCGAGGTGTAGAACAGCTCGCAGGTCTTTTCCTTCTGGGTCACTTGCCAGGTTTGCGTACAGCGCTGCAGTTGCGCCGCGGCGTCGCTGCCCGGTGTGCTGCCCATGGCCGCTTGCCAACAGGCGGCGCTCAAGTCTTGCCCCATCACCTTCAAGCCCGCCGCATCGGCTTTGGCCTGGTCGTTGTCGTAGTTCGCCGGGTCCGCCGCGTACCAGATGTAGCTCGGGTGGTTGGAACCCAGCACCGGCACCTTGAGCCCTTCGCTCGGGCTGATCTGCCCCAGGCCCAGCACGTTCACCGTGACGCCGTATTGCTGCTTGATCCAGTTCCGCACCGGTGCGCCGAAGGCCACCATGGGCAGCGCTGCGCCTTGGGCATTCTGGCTGACCTCCTTGACCATGGTGGTCTGGTAATCCTTGAAGTAGTCGTAGACCCCTTCCAGGTCCTTGCCGGCACTGGACGGTGCGGCAATCGGGGCGATGTCGATGATGGTCTGGTAGGCCGGGGTTTGCTCGCTGGCAATGCCGTTGGCCGTCAGCAAGGTGGCCCAGCGATCAGTGGTGGCCGATTCGAGGTAATCCTGGGCACGGGTCAGCGAGTAGTCGGGTGGGAAGTGCAGCAACTCGACGCTCTTACGGTTTTCCAGGGCCATGCCCAGGGGCAGGAACAGGTACCAACTGTAGGCCCACTTGCCGTCGGCGTTGAGCCGGTAGGCACCGTTATAGGCCAGGTCGCCGGCGTCGAGCAGGGCGCTCAAGGGTTTTGCATAGTCGGCGGGTACGCCGCTGATGTGCGCGTACAGTTGGTCGTTATCGCTGGCCACCTTGACCTTGGCGGCGCTGTAGCCATCGCGCTGCACACTCTGGGTCAGGTAATGCTCAACGGTCTGTTCCAGTGTCCAGTTACGGAAGCAGATCACGTTGCAGTTGTTGGGGTAGGCGAAAAGCCGGGTGACGCGCTGGGTATCCCCCAGCTTGATGTCGGCATCGGCGTGGGCGGTGGCACTCAGGGAGAGGGCCGCCAGGGCGAGGTACAGGCCTGCGGGTTTGAACATGCTCAGATCCTTTTCAGCGTGGGCCCCTCACAGACAGGGCGACCCTTACTGAAGCACAGAGCCGAGGGGAAAAAACGGGGTGCTGAAAAAAATATCCACACCGTCATCCAGGGCGATGCGCGCCGTGCGCATCGCCCTGGTGCGGCGCCGTATCAACTTTGGAATTGCAAGGCGTTGGTCAGGTCACCCATGGGCGTCTGGCCGCGGGTGATCATCTGCTGGTCACGCTGCTTGATGCCGTCGAGGGTCTCCAGCTTGAACACCCGGGTGATCAACCGCAGGATCGAGGCGGTGTCGTAGACCGTGTGATCCACTGTGCCCTTGCGGGCGAACGGCGACACCACCAGCGCCGGGATACGCGTGCCCGGGCCCCAGCGGTCGCCCTTGGGCGGCGCCACGTGGTCCCACCAGCCACCGTTCTCGTCCACCGTGACCACCACTACCATGTTTGGCCATTGCGGGCTTTCCTGCAGCACTTTCAGGGCCCGGACGATGTGGCGATCGCCGGCGGCCACATCGGCGTAGCCGGCGTGCATGTTGAGGTTGCCCTGGGGTTTGTAGAAGCTCACGGCGGGCAGCTTGCCGGCCTCGGCGTCGGCAAAGAACCGGTTGCTGCTCGATTCGTCGCCCAGTCCGCCATCCCGCAGGCGCCGGCTGCGCTCGGCGGGGTTCTCCGGGCCTTGGCGCAGGAAGTAGTTGAACGGTTGGTGGTGGTACTGGAAGTTGGGGATCTTCGGAATGCCCGCCGACTCCTTGAACTGCTCGAGGGTCGCTTGCCAGGCGCCGCCGTACCAGGCCCAGTCGACGTTGTTTTTCGACAGCTTGTCGCCGATGTGTTCGTGGGTTTGCGGCACCAGCACGCTGGGCAGGTCGGCCTTGGCGTAGTCCGGGCGCTCAGGGTCGCGGATCCAGGTCGGCCAATAGGGCGGGGCCATGGTGTTTACCGCGTAACCGTCCGGGGTCAGGGCGCTGGGCCCGAACTGCGGCGGGCCGCTCATGGCACTGGCCGGCGACCCGTCCAGTGGCTTGAGGCGCGTGTCGCTCGGATCATCGCTTTGCAGGGTGGCGATCATCGACTTGGCCACCGAATTCGTTGCGTCCGGGTAGAACGGCACGGTCGCGCTGATCAGGTACTGGTGGTTGAGGAAGGAGCCACCGAAGGCGCCCTGGAAGAAGTTGTCGCAAAGCACGAACTCCCGGGCCACGTCCCACAGGCGCAAGGCGTAACGGCTTTGTGAGTAGTGGCCCATGGTCAGGGCCCCTGAATCGGCCCAGGCGACGAAACCGTCATTCTTGCCGCCGTTGATCTGCATCTGGTTCTGATAGAACACGTGCCATAGGTCACGGGTCACCAACCCCAGTGGCAAGTCCTCGCCGCCAGGGCCCTTGAGGGCGAAGGGCGCGTTGGGCAGGTGTTCCTGGAACTGGGTGCCCACCGGGTACGTCACGCCATCCAGGCTTTGCGGGCCGACCTGGAGGATGCCGCCCCACACCGGCGGCAGCGTCTGCAACAGGCTGCCGTCCCGGTCCCGCTGCTGGCTGGCCTGGGGCTTGAGGGCGCTGAGGGGCTGCTCCAGCCCCGGGAAGTCGGCGAACAGGTTATTGAAACTGCGGTTTTCGGCGTAGATCACCACCACGGTTTTCACTTGCTCCGCGAGGATCTGGTCCAACTCGGCTGCTGAACGCTGGCGCTGCGGCGCCGGGCCCTGGGGCTCGCGGGTGTTGCCGCAGCCGCTCAAGGTGGCGCCCACGCCGAGCACGGCTACGCCGCCGAGGAAGCGGCGGCGGCTGGTATCGGTGGGTTGGTCGGCGGGGGAGGAGGCTGTGTCGCTGTGTTCTTTATCGTCACTCATTACGGTTCCCTGCTCGTCATTTCGACAATTCGTTACAAAATATTTCGGTCGCACGGTAACAATCGAATATGACGCAACGGTGACGTAAAGACGCTAGGAGCTAGCTGGAGATGCCTTGGGAAAGCTCTGAAAACCTTGAGAGAAAAAACACATCGTCAACGGCGGGCCTCGGCGCGAGTGGGGGTGAAAGCTGTGCCAGAATGCGCAATTGCCATGGACTGCGAAGGAACATCCCCAATGTCATTTTCCCCGGAAGAACGCCAGGCACTGCTCAAGGTCAAGGGTGTCGGCCCGACAGTGGTCGGTCGCCTGGAACAGCTGGGCATCCGCTCCCTGGCGCAATTGGCCGAGGCCGACGCCCTGGAGATCGTCACCCAGGCCTCAGCCCTGGTGGGCTCCAGTTGCTGGAAAAACAGCCCCCAGGCCCGCGCAGCGATCCAGGCCGCCATCGCCATGGCCAGGGACACCTGAACCGGTGAGCCGTGAAACCCCCTTCGCCTATCAGGCGGTTTACCGCTACCTGATGGAGTGGATCGACAATGCCAGCGAGGCCGAGCAGCGCCTGCCCTCGCTGCGGGCCCTGGCGCTGCGGCTGAAGGTGTCGATCTCGACCATCAAGCACGCCTACGCCTTGCTTGAAGACCAGGGGCGCATCCAGTCCCGACCCAAACAGGGCTATTTCCGGGTGCCGCTGGCGCCGTCGCAACTGCCGGTGGATGGGCCGAGCCTGATCGACAGTGTCTACGCCCAGGCCCGCCAGCCCGGCATGTTGGCGCTGTGCAGCGATGCGCCGGCCATGCTGCTGTCCCTGGAGAACCCGTTGCTGATGACCGAGCGCGAGCTGACCCGGCAGTACCCACGCTCCCAGGCGCCGCTGTACCAGCCCTTTGGCGAACCCGAGCTGCGCGCGGTGTTGGCCGAGCGCTATACCCGCTCCACCGCTGACTATTGGCAGGCCGAACAGGTGTACCTGGGCCCGGACCTGCGCAGCCTGCTGGAGCTGGCGCTGCAAGCCCTGGAGCTGACGGGCAGCGTGGCGCTGGTGGAGTCGCCCTGTTCCTGGGCGGTGTTGCGCCAACTGCGCGCCGCGAATATTCGGGTCATCGAACTGCCACTCGACAGCGCCGGGCGTTTCGATCAACAGCAACTGCAGGACCTCCTGCTACGTGAGCCGGTGCGCCTGGCGGTGCTGTCATCGACTTTTAGCGTGCCCCACGGCAGCCTGATGCCGGCCGCCGACAAACAACAGCTGTGCCGTTGGTTGGACGAGCGAGGCATCTGGCTGTTTGAAAACGACAGCTATGGCGAGTTTTGTTTCAGCCCGGCCCCCGTGCGTTTTCGTGACTACGCCAACCCCGAGCGGCTGTTGGTGTTTGCCACTTGCGACAAGCGGATTGGCGCCGAGGCTCCGTTCAGCTACGTGCTGACCCGTGGGCATGGCCAGCGCCTGCACCGGCAGTTCCTCGAACGGGCCTTTCGCCTGTCACCGCTGCGCCAGCAGGCTGTGGCCCGGCTGTTCAGCTCCGGGCGAGTCGACCAGCATTTGCTGAAACTGCGGGTGCTGTTGCGCGAACGCATGGGCCAGATGCAGGGCCTGCTTCAGGAACATGCCTGTCAGCAATTGCAGGCACAGCCGGCGGCCGGTGGCGCGACCTTATGGGTCGAGGCCCAGCGCCCGGTGGAGATGCGCCAGGTGTACCAGCGCCTGTTGGCCCAGGGCCTGGTCATCGCCCCCGGGGCAATGTTCAGCCAGCAGGGCCTGTGGCGGCATCACCTGCGCCTGAGCTACACCCTCGACTGGCGCCAGGACATCCCGGGCGCCATCCAGGCCTTGGCCCAGGCGATCGATCAGGAACCCTGCCCGACGCCATAGCAGTGCTGCGCCTCGGGAAACTGCCCGTCGCGCACCTCGGCGGCGAAGCGCTCGCAGGCCTGACTGATCAGCGCGGCTGCGTCGGCGTATTGCTTGACGAAGCGCGGCACCTGCTCGCCGCCCAGGCCCAGCAGGTCCTCGGTGACCAGCACCTGTCCGTCGCAGGCCGGGGAAGCGCCGATGCCGATGGTCGGCATGGCGGAGAACTCGCTGATGCGCCGGGCCACCGGTTCCGCTACCCCTTCCAGCAGCAGGCTGAAAGCGCCAGAGGCGAGGTGGGCGCGGGCGTCGTCTTCAATCGCTCGGGCCGTGGCTTCATTCATGCCTTGCGCCTTGAACCCGCCCATGGCGTTGACGTACTGGGGCATCAGGCCGATGTGGGCCATCACCGGAATGCCCCGTTGCACCAGAAACTCCACGGTCGGCGCCAGGGCCTTGCCGCCTTCAAGCTTGACCGCGTCGCAGCCGGTCCGCGCCAGCACCTGGGCGCAGTTGCGGTAAGCCTGTTGCGGCGACTCCTGGTAACTGCCAAATGGCATGTCGGCGATCACACAGGCCAGGCGGGTGCTGGTGACCACGGCGCGGCTGTGGGCGATGATTTCCTCAAGGCTCATGTCCAGGGTCGAGGTGCGGCCGTAGCCGACCATGGCCGTGGAGTCGCCGATCAGCACGAAGTCGACAAACGGATCCATCAGCCGGGCCATGTGGCTGGTGTAGGCGGTCAGGGAGACGATTTTCTGCCGGCCTTTCATCGCCACCAGTTGCGGTACGGTCAGGCGGCGGGTGCGGGTATGGATGCTCATGGCGGCTTTCCTGTTCTGCTGCGGTTTGGAAAGTTGCCGATTATTGCTGCTGCCCAAAGGGATTCAATGCACAGAAATTGGCTAAAAATAGACCCAGTTACGGGTTCGGGTTGTTCCTGGCTGTTTTTGCGTAGACCATTGGCGCCTTGGTTTCTGTCCCCCCTACAGAGTGACTGCTATGCCTTTGCCTCCAGAGACGCGACCGGCGCCGTTTTCCCGGTCCGACTATAAAACCCTGGGCCTTGCGGCCTTGGGTGGCGCGCTGGAAATCTACGATTTCATCATCTTCGTGTTCTTTGCCCTGACCCTGAGCCAGCTGTTCTTCCCGCCGGAAATGCCCGAGTGGCTGCGCCTGCTGCAAAGCTTCGGGATCTTTGTCACCGGCTACCTGGCGCGGCCCCTGGGCGGCATCCTCATGGCCCACTTCGCTGATCGCCTGGGGCGCAAGAAGGTCTTCAGCCTGAGCATCTTGATGATGGCGCTGCCGTGCCTGCTGATCGGCATCATGCCGACCTACGCGCAGATCGGTTATTTCGCGCCGCTGTTGTTGCTGGTGCTGCGGGTGCTGCAAGGCGCCGCAGTAGGCGGCGAGGTGCCCAGTGCCTGGGTGTTTGTCGCCGAGCACGCGCCGCCAGGGCATCGCGGTTATGCCTTGGGTTTCCTCCAGGCCGGGCTGACCTTTGGCTACCTGATCGGGGCCTTGACCGCGACCTTGCTGGCCCAGGCCTTTACCCCCGCTGAAATCCTCGACCAGGCCTGGCGTTACCCCTTCCTGCTGGGGGGGCTGTTCGGCGTGATCGGTGTCTGGTTACGCCGCTGGCTCAGTGAAACCCCGGTGTTCATGGCTTTGCAGGCCCAGCGCGAGGCGGCCACCGAACTGCCTTTGCGCACCGTGCTGCGGGAGCATCGCCTGGCCATGCTGCCGGCGCTGATCCTCACTTGTGTCCTGACCTCGGCGGTGGTGGTGTTCGTGGTCATCACCCCGACCATGATGCAGAAAACCTTCGGCATGACCGCCAGCCACACCTTTGCCTTGAGCAGCCTGGGCATCGTGTTCCTGAACATCGGTTGTGTGTTGGCCGGGTTGATCGTCGACCGCATTGGCGCCTGGCGCACGGTGATGCTCTACAGCCTGCTCCTGCCGGTGGGCATTGCCCTGCTGTACGGCAGCCTGATCAGCGGCGGGGAATGGGTCGGCCTGGCCTACGCCGTGGCCGGTTTGGGGTGCGGGGTGGTTGGGGCGGTGCCGTCGGTGATGGTCGGACTGTTCCCGGCGCGGATTCGTGTCTCCGGGATTTCCTTCACTTACAACATTGCCTACGCCCTGTGGGCCAGCACCACGCCGTTGCTGTTGATCGGCCTGATGCCCTGGAGCCCCTGGATTTGCGTGATCTATTGCGCGGTGATGGGCACGGTGGGCGTGGTGAGTGCCGGCTACTTCGGCTCACGCATGGCCGAGCCGACAGAGTCGGCGCTGCAAGAGAGCTGGTGCCGATAGCGCCGTCTGCCGGTCTGTCGCGACGGCGGTAACGCCCTGGCAGAAACGCGTCGGCCCGGGCTAGAGCCTTCGCTGCGGAGGACGCCCAACGGCCCTCAAACAGCGGGAAAAATAGCCCTTAGCCAAGGGCGAATTTCCCGCTAATCTCCCCGAATCGCGCGGCCTGCGCCTGAGTGTCCGGGGCCTGTCTTGATTCGCACAAGTAAAGCGTTCGCAGCCTTGGCGCCCCTGCTGCAGGTGGCCCTGGTGTCCTTCCTTCTCGGGTTGGTGTTCGCCCTGATCCAGCTATGGACCCTGAATGCCACGGACGACGGCCTTGAGGGCGCCAGCGTCGAAAGCGCTCGCGCCAGGGTGGTGTCCCTGGACAGTTTCAGCCTGATGACCGAGGACCTGGACAGCGGCGAGCGACGTCAATTGAAGGAGGTGCGGGGGCTGACGCGCTGGGTGGTGGAGCGCGGGACGGTCAAAGGCCAGGTCCTGGAACTCACCTATCTGCGGGACTACCTGCTCAGTGGCTCGTTCAACGGCGCGCCGGTCTGTGTGGCCCTGTGTTCGAACGCCCTTGAGTGCCAGGAAAACCGCCGAGAACGTGAGTCGTCCCTGGCCATGCTGCTCTTCGCCTGGGGCACGACCCTGGGCTGTCTGGTGCTGCACGGCTTGAGGTTACGGGCGAGCAAAACCAAGCCGCTCCCGCCCGGCTGATGGCCTGTGCTTGCAACCCTCCTCAGCTACAGCACTCCGGCAGCGTCTGGTCCAGGTCCCGCGCCCGCTCCTGGCTCAAGCGGGCCACGCAGGCATTGATCAGGGTGGTGTGGGCCGGCATGCCCGGCTGCACCTCGAAGGCTTCCACTACGCAGTTGGTATCGCGGTACTTGATCCAGGCCCGTTGGGCATTTTTCAGCTTGCCGAGAAACTCCTGCTCCAGCACCGGGCTGGCCTGGTACTGATGCTGCACTCGCCCCAGCAAACGCTGGTAACTGGCATTGAGCGTGGCGTCGGCGCGCTCCTTGTCGAGGTGCGCGCATCGTTCTACCTCGGCGCTGGTCTGGCGGCGTTGGCAATCGAGGTCAGCGGCCCAGGCCGGGGCCAGGCCGCTGCAGGTCAAGAGGGTGAGGGCGGCAACGAATCGGCGTTGCCGTGGCTGATGACGCATGGGGCTTCCTTGGGCCGAAAAGCGAGGGCGCATTCTACAGGGCGACGATCATGTCGACTTCCACCGAGGCGTTCTTGGGCAACTGATAAACCCCCAGCGAGGTCCGGGTGTGGACGCCGGCGTCGCCGAAGATCCGGTACAGCACCTCGGAAGCGCCATCAGCGACTTCGCTCTGCTGGGTGAAGTCGGCCGCGCTTTGCACATACACATTGATGCGCAGGATTTTGCGAATCGGCTCCAGGTCCCCCAGCATTTGGCCGAGAATCGCCAAGGCGCGCATGGTGCAGATTTGTGCCCCGTGGCGCCCCTGCTCCAGGGTCACCTCGCTGCCGACCCGACCCACCACCATTACCTGGTTGTCGATGCGTGGAATCTGCCCGCTGACGTAAATGTCATTGCCGTTGCGCACCGCCGAAACGTAATTGCCGCCGATGCGTATTTCACCGTCGAAGCTGTAGCCCAACTCCGCCGCTACCTGATCGAAAACCGCCTTACGTGAAGCGTCCATTGAGCTAACTCCGTCGATCGCCGTTGATTGTTCCGGGAGGCGACTATAACTGTTCCCGGATACCGCCAGATATCTCCCCCAAAGCCCTCGAGTATTTTTTCTGCCAAGGGCAAAAGGCACTTTAGAAAAGTCGTTCAGCGCCGATGGTTAAGCCCAAAGCTGCCAACCCTTTCTGCCCAGCGGTGTGTCCCCCATGTTCAACAAACGCTTGAAGCAAGAGCTCGTCGCTCTTCGCGAAGAACTCTCGAGCCTCCAACAAGTGAGGGACAGCCTCGAAAGCGAGATGCTGGTCATCATTCTTGACCCGGAAGGCCGGATCCAATCGGTCAATCACAACTTCGCCCAAGAGATGCTCTACAAAAGTGGCGACCTGGTGGGGCGTTACCTGGAAGACATCGTGCCGGCCCATGTGAAGTCCGATGAGTTTCATTTGCGCTTCAAGGCCACCCTGACCCGTGGCGAACATTTTGCCGGCGCGGTGCGGCTGCTGCGGGGCAATGGCGAGGAAGCCTGGCTGCGTTCGATCTCCCAACCGGTGCGTGACTCCAATGGGCGGGTGAAAAACGTCGCTATCTATTCCAGCGACCTGACGCGCACCATCGAAGCCTCCCGCGAACACGAGAACCTGATCGGCGCCCTGGTGCGCTCCACCGCGGTGATCGAGTTCGACCTCAGCGGCCACGTATTGACCGCCAACGACCGCTTCCTCAAGGGCATGGGCTACACCCTGGCGCAGATCAAGGGCAAGCATCACCGCATGTTCTGTGAAACCCAGGATGCCAACAGCCCGGAATACCAAGCGTTCTGGAAGCGCCTGAACAATGGCGAGTTCGTTGCCCACCGTTTCAAACGTGTCGACAGCCTCGGCCGCGCCGTATGGCTGGAGGCGTCCTACAACCCGGTGGTGGACGCCAATAACAAGCTCTACAAAGTGGTGAAGTTCGCCACAGACATCACCGACCTGGTGAACCAGGAACAGGCCGTGGCCGAGGCGGCCAACATCGCCTACAGCACCTCGCTGCAAACCGATAACAGTGCCCAGCGTGGCACCACGGTGGTCACCGAGGCGGTGAATGTGATGCGCGACCTGGCCAAGCACATGCAGCAGGCCGGTGACGGCATCGAGGCCTTGAACGAGCAGTCGCTGGTGATCGGCACCATCGTCAAAACCATCAGCGGAATTGCCGAACAGACCAACCTGCTGGCCCTCAACGCGGCCATCGAAGCCGCCCGCGCCGGTGAGCAAGGGCGGGGCTTTGCGGTGGTCGCCGACGAAGTCCGGCAACTGGCCTCGCGCACCAGCAAGGCCACCGAGGAAATTGTCACGGTGGTGCGGCAGAACCAGGACATGGCCCGTGAAGCGGTAACGCTGATGGCCGACGGCAAAATGCAGGCCGAACAGGGCTTGGCCCTGGCGGCCGAGGCCGGCACGGTCATCGTCGAGATTCAGGACGGAGCGCAAAAAGTAGTGAGTGCGGTGGGGCAGTTCGCCAACCAACTGTCCACTTAAGCCTCAGGGCTCGCAGAGGGGGGCATCGACGGTGACTGCTGCCCCCGGGCGGATGCCGTTACAATCGGTGCTTTTCCAGGAGCCTGCCATGAGCCCATCCCCGCGTCGCCCGGTCCCGCTGTCCAAAGCTTACCGTCTGCTCAACCATGGGCCCACGGTACTGGTCAGTGCTGCCCATGGCGGGCAGCGCAACATCATGGCGGCGGCCTGGGCCATGCCCCTGGACTTTGAGCCACCGAAAGTCGCTGTGGTGCTCGACAAATCCACCTGGACCCGCGAGCTGCTGGAGGCTTCCGGCAGCTTTGTGCTGCACGTGCCTTGCGTGGCCCAGGCCGATATCGTGCAGACCGTGGGCTCAACGTCAGGCCTGGAATTGAGCCGCGAACCGGGCCACGACAAGTTCAGCGCCTATGGCTTGCAGACCTTTGCCGGTGAGCAGCTCGAGGCGCCGTTGCTGGAAGGCTGTGTGGCCTGGCTGGAGTGTCGCCTGCTGCCCGAACCGCACAACCAGCAGCAGTACGATCTGTTCCTGGGCGAAGTGATCGCCGCCCAGGCCGATGAGCGAGTGTTCAGCGACGGTCGCTGGCACTTCGAAGGGCACGACTCACTGCGCACGCTGCACCATGTGGCCGGCGGGCATTTCCTCAGCATCGGTGCCGCGCTGGACGGCAAGTCCCTGGCGGACTGAGCCGCTGTACTTAGAACTTAGCACTCAGAGGGCGGTGTAGCCGCCGTTGCGCTGTGCTCCAGGGCCGCGGCGAAGGCCATGAGTTTGGGCGAGCATTGCCGCGACGGTGGATACACCAGGGACAGCTCGCGGCTACGCCCGGCGAAGTCTTGCAGGATCGGCACCAGGCGCCCGTCGGCGACGGCGTCCTGCACCGCGAACTGCATCACTTGGGCGATGCCGAAACCGCCGAGCACTCCGTCTACCAGGGCGTCGCCAATATCGAAGATCAGACGCCCGGCCACCGCCACTTCCCGCTCCTTGCCCCGGTCCATGAACGGCCATTCCACCAAGCGCCCAGTGTGCAGGTTGCGCACCGTCAGGCAGTCGTGTCGCTGTAGGTCGTCGAGGGTCTGCGGCGCTCCGTGGCGGGCCAGGTAGGCAGGGGCGGCTACCGTGACCCAGTTCAGCGGCGGCAGGCGCCGGGCAATCAAGCGCTGGTCCTGGATGGGGCCGGTGCGCACCACGGCATCGAAGCCTTCTTCAATGATGTCCACCAGGCGATCGGTCATCACCGCCTCGATACACAGGTCGGGGTATTGCTGGGTCAATTCGCCGATCACCGGCATCACCACCTTGCGTCCGTACAACGACGGGGTGCTGATTTTCAGCACCCCGCTCGGCGAGTCGCGGCGGTCCAGCAGCAGGTCGCGGGTCTGGGCCAGTTCCGCCAGCAACGGCGTCGCCCGCTCCACCAGCACCCGGCCGTCCGGGGTCAGGCTGACGCTGCGGGTATTGCGTTGCAGCAGGCGCACACCCAATTGCTGCTCCAGGCGTGAAATGGCTCGGGACAGGCCGGACTGAGTCAGCCCCAGGTCGCTGGCGGCCCGGGTAAAACTGCGGGTTTCGGCGACCTTGACCAGCAGGCGCAGGGCGTTCAAATCCATGATTAAAGTCATTACTGAAAGAAGAAAGTCCGTATTTATCATTTCTGAGTCATCAGTGACACTGGCCGCCGATTTTTCTTTCAAGGACTCCACCCATGCCTTCTTCCGTCGTGCCGCGTCCCAGCGGCTGGATGCTGTTCTTGCTGGCCTGCGCCCAGTTGATCATCGCTCTGGACGCCACCATCGTGTTTGTCGCGCTGCCGGAAATCGGCCGTGACCTGGGCTTTTCCGCGCAGCAACTGCAATGGGTGGTGAGTGCCTACAGCGTGGCATTCGGCGGCTTCCTGCTGCTGGGTGGGCGGGCTTCGGACCTGCTTGGCAAACGGCGCTTTTACATGATCGGCCAAGGCTTGTTCGCCCTCGCGTCCCTGGCGGGCGGCCTGGGCGGCAGTGCCTTGCTGCTGGTGCTGGCCCGGGCGGTGCAGGGCGTGGGCGGCGCCTTGCTGTTCCCCGCGACCCTGGCCCTGATCAACACCCACTACGCCGAGGGGCCGGCGCGCAACCGCGCCTTCGCCGTGTGGAGCGCGGCCTCGGCGGCCGGCCTGGCCCTGGGGGCATTGCTTGGCGGTGTGCTGACTCAGTGGCTGGGGTGGGAGGCGGTGTTTCTGGTCAATGTGCCGTTGGCCGGTGCCTGTGGCTTGCTGGCCTGGCGCTGGATTCCCGCCGACCCGCCGGCGCAACCCGGTCGGCATTTCGATGTGAGCGGTGCGTTGACGGTGACCCTGGGCGGCACCTTGCTGGTGTTCTCCATCGTCCAGGCGCCCGAGTGGGGCTGGACGGCGCCGGCGACCCTGGGCTGCATGGCGCTGGCCTTGACCCTGCTGGGGCTATTCGCCTGGATCGAGCAGCGTGGCCATGACCCGCTGATGCCTTTGCGGCTGTTCCAGCATCGCGGTTTGCGCCTGTCGATGTGGCTCACCGGTTTGTTCATGAGCAGCTTCGGCGTGCAGTACTACTTCCTGGCCTTGTACTTCCAGCAGGTCTACGGCTACAGCGTGTTGCTCAGCGGCCTGGCCTTCCTGCCGTCGACTCTGGTCTGCACCCTGGGCATCTGGCTGGCCGAGCGCATGCTGCAACGGTTTGGCCTGCGCGGCACCTTGGTCAGCGGGCTGCTGGCCGGTGCCTTGGGCATTGCCCTGGTGGCGTGGGCCCTGCCTCAGGGGCAGGGGTTCTGGGGGCTGTTGCCGGGCATCGTGGTCCTGAGTCTGGGCCAGGGCATGACGTGGACCGGCATGTGGGTGGCGGCCGGGCAGGGCATTGCCGCGACGGAACAAGGTGTGGCGGCGGGCATGGCGTCCACCAGCCAGCAGATTGGTGGGGCGCTGGGGTTGGCGTTGTTGGTGTCCCTGGCCAATGCTGCAACCCAGTCCAGCGACCTGGCCCACGGCATTCAACTGGCGGTGGCGGCGAGCGCCTTGCTGGCGTTGTTCGGCGCGGCACTGGCGTGGCGCCTGCGCCAGCCCTCGGCGGCACTGTTGCGCTGCGCCGAGGCCGGCTGAGCCCCCTGCTCCTCAGCGCGTATGCCGCAGAGCGCGAGTCAGATCCAGACGTCGTTGGCCGCCGTGCGTTCACCGCCTTCACCGCCGGTATTGCGCACGCCCTTGGGCTCGATCAGCAGCAGTTTCACTTCCTCTTCGGCGTAGGGTTTATGTTGCTGGCCCTTGGGCACGACAAACATTTCCCCGGCGTTGAGGGTCACTTGGCCGTCGGGAAAGTCGATGCGCAGCGTGCCTTCGAGGACGATAAACGTCTCGTCGGTGTCCAGGTGGTCGTGCCAGATGAAATCCCCGTGCAGCTTCACCAGCTTGAACTGGTAGTCGTTCATTTCAGCGATGACCTTGGCTTGCCAGTGCTCGTTGATCAGGCCGAGTTTCTGCGCAAAATTCAGGCTTTGGTAAGGGGCTTGGGCGGCGGAAGTCGGGGTGGTGTTCATGGGGCGGATCCTGAGTCGAAGATTGAGCGCTCAGGGTAGCCAGGGCCGCCGGGGTGATTCTTGAACGATTGTGCGTGGCTCAGCGGCCATGCATTTTCAGCCAGCGTGCCGGCGGCAGGCCGTAGGTCTTGCGAAATTGCCGGGTCATGTGGCTCTGGTCGGCAAAGCCGGCCATCAGGGCGGCATTGGCCAGGGGCTGGCCCTGGATCAGCAGGGCGCGCACCAGGTCCAGGCGGCGCATGGTCAGGTAGCGATAGGGGCTGGTGCCGAACAGCAGGCGAAAGTCCCGGGACAGGCTCCAGCGGTCGCGCTCGCTGTGGGTCGCCAGTTGTTCCAGGGTGATGTTCTGGTCCAGGGCGCTGTGCATAAAGGCGCGGGCCCGCTCTGCCGCCTGGTAGTCAAAAGGGGCACCGGGGGCGGGTACGCCGGCAACGTTGTTCAGCGCGTGGGCCAAGTCGAACAGGGCGTCTTCCTGCTCCAGTGGGTCCAGCGGGCTGTCCATGCTGCGCAGCAACACATCGGTGGCGGCGAACAGGCGCGGGTCGGTGGACAGCCCGTTCTTGATAAAGGGCAATGGCTGGCCGCCGAGGATCTGCTGGATCAGCGCCGGCTCGACGTAAATCATCCGGTACTGAAAGCCGTCCTGGGTTCCGGCCTCACCGTCGTGGGCTTCGTCCGGGTGCAGCACCATGGTTCCGCCCGGCAGGCTGTGTCGCCAGCCGCCGTGGTACTGAAAACTCTGCACCCCGGACAGGGTGCGGCCGATGGCGTAGGTGTCGTGGCGGTGCATGTCATAGCCATGGCCAGAGAAATACGCCTCGATGCGCTCCAGCCCCTGAGCGGGTGGCGCACGCTGAACCCAATCGATCAGGGGGACGGGTCTGGCCATGGGCGGTCCTGTGTTCGGCGTTGACGGAGGGGGCGGGTCGCGACGCACTCGATGTCGCTGCCAGCGGCTAAAAATACCCGGATTCCAGCCCGAGTGCTGGGGTAAACAGCGGGGCGGTACCTGGCGGCGGGATGCTGCAGGGCACACGGGCCAGCCAACGCCGGCCCGTGCCCGATGATCGCGGGTTCATGTCAGCAGCGGCGGTGCCGGATCGTTGTTCAGGTTTGTGTCGGCTGGCGAGCGCTGCAACGTCTCCGGCATGGCCACCAGCAACAGTACGAAGGCAGTGCCCGCTATGGCCGCCAGGGTCAGGAACGCGGCGCTGTAACCGGCTTGTTGCACCACCAGGCCGGCCAGGCCGTTGCTCAGGGCGGCGCCCAGGCCGAACACCGTGGACAGGGCCCCGAGGCTGACATTGAAGCGCCCGGTGCCCTGGGTCAGGTCCTTGACCACCAAGGGGAACAGCGCGCCGAAAATCCCTGCGCCGACACCGTCGAGCAACTGCACGGCCACCAGCCAATAAGGATCATCCGACAGGGTGTACAGCACGCCGCGCAGGGGCAGGATGAGAAAGCCGGCCAACAGCAGCGGCTTGCGCCCCCAGATGTCTGCCTTGGCCCCCACCAGCAAGGCCGCCGGTACCATGACCAGTTGCGCTGCCACGATGCAGGCTGACGTCAGGGGCGTGGCCAGGTGCAGGTTCACCAAGGAGAGTTTCTGGCTCACCAGCGGCAGCATCGCCGCATTGGCCAGGTGGAACAGCGCGCAGCATAGGGCGAACAACAGCAGTGGACGGTTGTGCAGCAATACGCTCAGCCCTGAAGGCTGTTCACCATGGGCCGGGCCTTGAGGGTCGAATCCGCGGGCCACATCGTGGTCGATGGCGTCGGGGTTGATGCAGGCGATGGCGACTACACTGGCCAGGGCCATCAGCGCCATCAGGTAGAACACCGCCACCGGGCCGAACAGGTACGCCAGGCCGCCGGCCAGCAGCGCGGCGCAGGCGTTGCCGGCATGGTTCCAGGTTTCATTGCGCCCGGTGCGGCGGGTGAAGGCCTTGGGCCCGGTGATGCCCAGGGAGATCGCTGCAATCGCCGGGGCAAACACCGAGGCCGCCGCCGCGCTGAGGGCCTGGGTCAAGGCCACCCACGTGAAGGAGGCGGTAAAGGGCAGTACCAGGCAACTGGCGGTCACCAGCAAGGCCGCGATGACCAGCAGGGCACGTTTGCCCCGGATGCGGTCGATCAGTGCCCCGGCGGGCGTCTGGGTCAGTAGGGCGGCGATGCCGGCCAGGGTCATCACCAGGCCGATGCTCGCCGGGTCCCACTGGTGAACGGCCAGCAGGTAAATCGCCAGGTAGGGCCCCAGACCGTCGCGAACGTCGGCCAGGAAGAAGTTGAGCCCGTCCAGTGAGAGGGCGTTACGACGATCGGCGGCTGTGTTCAAGACGATGCTCTCGGGCAGGGGGCAGCAGGGTATTAGCAATGACTCATGTTGAGTGACGGAAGTTTCAGGCGCCACTTGCCTTTGCGCGGCCTGCTGGTGCTTCATGCCTCGGCAGCCCGGCTGCGTGATGGACCAGCCCCCTTTAGACGACACGCCGACGTGTCTGGAGACCGAACATGGCAGTGACTTTCCGTCCGGTGGACGAGCAGGATATTGCGCGCATCTGCAGCTTTGCGCGGACCCAGGAGGAACAGTTTTTCTTCTTTCCCGCCGCCACCTGGCCGCTGACCCACGAACAATTGCGTGACTCCATTGCCCGCCGCTCCGACTCGACGGTGATCGAGCGCGATGGGCAGGTGGTGGGGTTTGCCAATTTCTACCGCTGGGAAACCGCCGGTATCTGCACCATCGGCAATGTCATCATCGACCCCGAAGCGCGGTCCGGCGGCCTGGGCGCGCAGTTGGTCAAACACATGATCAGTATCGCCCGCGACCGGCATCAAGCGACGGAGGTGACCTTGTCTTGCTTCAACAGCAATGTGGCGGGGCTGCTGCTCTATCCGAAGCTGGGGTTTGTGCCCTTTGCCATTGAGGAACGGGTGAACAAGCAACAGGAGCGGCTGGCGCTGATTCACTTGCGCTATCGCCCCTGATCCCTTAGTGAACGGTCGCAGGAGCGGCCTATCACGCATCAGGCCATGAACCTAAACCGCTGAGGCGGCTGACCTTTGAAATCGGGGCGTAACCCATGAGTGCGGCAACAGAAGCATCGGTTAATCTTTTTTCCTACGGCACCCTGCAGGACAAGGCGGTCCAACTGGCCAACTTTGGTCGTGAGTTGCAGGGTCGCCAGGACGCGATGCTCGGTTATGAGCAGAGCTGGGTGGAAATCACCGATTCGCAGGTGCTGGCCACCAGCGGCAAGACCCATCACCCGATCCTGCGCCCGGGCTCGGCAAGCAGCGCGCCGATCCCGGGCATGGTGTTTCTGATTACGCCTCAGGAGCTGGCCGCGGCCGACAGCTATGAAGTCTCGGACTACAAACGGGTCAGCGTGACCCTGGCCTCCGGGATTGAAGCCTGGGTCTACGTCAGCGCCTGAGGGGCGGGGTCATTCGGGTGGCAGGAACACGCCGACGCAGGCCAGCGCCAGCACCACGCCACCCAGCACCATGAACACATAGTTGAGCGGCGTGAAGCGGTCGTTGCTGCGGCCTTCGGGGTCGCCAGCAGCGGCATTCAGGCCGCGTTGGCCGAGCCAGGTGACCCAGGCCAGCACCGGCAGCAGCGCCAGGCTGGCAACGTCCACCAGCGGGTAGCCGATGTTGTTGCGCGACAGGGCGTCGACCAGATTGGTGACGACCACACCCACTACATAGAGCGTCGCCAATTCACTGGGGCGCCAGTCATGGCTGCGGCCATCTTGCTTGAGCCGAGCATTGGCTTCGCGGTACAGCGCGTGGGTGAAAAAGACCGCGAAGAACGCCCGGGCCACCGGCCAGATATCCCCACCATTGGCGAGCTTGAACTGTTGCCAGTTTTTGTAAGCCCAAAACAGCTGGTAGATGCCCAGGGTGAGGATGAAGAGGGTGAGGAACTTGCGCTGGGACACCACATAAAACGCTTGCAGCTCCACCGTCGGGGACGGGGTGACCAATTCTGCTTGTGGTGGGGCATAGAGATTGTCAGACACGATTACTCCTTGTTGAGGTCTGAAGGGGCGGCAACGTTAGCGCAGCTTGGTGGGTACGCCTAGTGCTGCTGTAGGCGCCCTTCGCTCAGGAGGCTGTCATCTGGCCTGGCCAGGCCTTGTGAAAACGCCTGCTCCCCTCGGTGGCCCGTCGACGATCCCGGTGCTGGATCGGACGGGTAAATCGGTACGGCGTGAGCGGGCGCTGGCCCTGGCGGGGCTCAAGACGACTTGCCGGGTTTGATCAGGCTCTGGGCAGGAATGCCGAACAGTTGGTGCAGTTTCCAGATCATGGGCAACGTCAGTGCCCGTTTGCCATTGAGCACTTCGTAGACACGGTTGGTTCGGCCAATGGCGGGCGCCAGGTCGGCCGCGGATAACCCGGACTGCTCCATGCGGAACCTGATCGCGTCGATCGGGCTGGGCAGGTCCACGGGAAACTGCTTGGCTTCGTACGCTTCGATCAGGGTGATCATGACGTCGAAGTAATCGCCTTCAGGCGTCCCTGGCTGGGGTTCGTTATCAAACAGAGGCGAGACGCTTTTCAGCGCTGCACGGTAGTCCTGGTCGGTGTGGATAGGGCGAATGTTCATGGTGGTTACTCCATTTCTACGCTGTCGGCGTGAATGGCATCGTACTGTGAGTGGGTGCCTACGAACTTGATGTAGAGCGCGCCGAAGTCATAGGCCGGCGCCACTACCACTCGATACTCGTTCCCCTTGATGTTGAAGACCACCCTGCGACTGTTCAGAATGCTGGCGCTGCGATAGTGCTCCTTGATTTGCCCAGGGTTGGACCATGTTGCATTCCTTGCTTCATCGATCCAGGCCAGTAAGGGCTGTTCTGCGTCCGGGTGCTGGTCCCAGAAGGCCTTTAACTGACGGACTGCAATAATTCTCATGGCGTGATCCTGGTCCCGTTATGGGACTTTAATAAATCGCTGGGGGCATTAGCCGATGTACGGGCAGCTTGATCAGTCTGCCCGTAAAAACGCCTGCCCAGCGGTGATCAGGTCATGCAGAGAGGCCGGCGTGCACGTCATCCATCAGTGCCTTGCCCATCTCTGCCAGGTAGTGTGCAGCCCGCGCATAGCGGTCACTCTAGGGCTCCATCGCGGCCTCGCCAGCCCTTGGGTTTATCGGCGGTCGATCAATCCCCCAGTGCTTCTCCTTCACGTCGTGGGTCGGCGCCACCGGCCCAGGAGGTTTTGCCCTGGGCGTCGCGCACACGAACGATGGCCTGGGTGCCGCTGGTCATGTCGATCTCGTTCACTTCATGCCCCCGGGCCTGCAGCGCCTGTTTCAGCGCCGGGCTGAACTGGCCTTGTTCCAGTTCGGTAGGGCCGTTGCGACTGCCGAAGTTGGGCAGGCTGATGGCGGCCTGCGGGTCGAGGTTCCAGTCCAGCAGGCCGATCACCGATTTGGCCACGTACTCGATGATCTGCGAACCGCCGGGGGAGCCGACGCTGGCCAGCAGTTCGCCGCTGGCGCGATCAAAGACCAAGGTGGGCGCCATGGACGAGCGTGGGCGTTTGCCCGGCTCGACGCGGTTGGCCACGGGCTGGCCGTTTTCCTCGGGGATAAACGAGAAGTCGGTCATCTGGTTGTTGAGCATGAAGCCCTGGACCATCAGGTGCGAACCAAAGGCCGCTTCTACCGTGGTGGTCATGGACACGGCACCGCCCAGGTCGTCTACCGCCACCACTTGCGAAGTGGAGATGCGCATCGGCGAGCGGTCCGGCGCGTAGGCCACCTGGATGCCCTGGGGTTTGCCCGGCTCGGCTTTGCCCATGCTGCGCTCACCGATCAGCGCGGCGCGTTGGGCCAGGTACTCAGGGGCAATCAGGCCGGCCACCGGCACGGGCACAAAGTCGCTGTCGGCCACGTACAGGCCCCGGTCGGCGTAGGCCAGGCGTTCGGCTTCGGCGATCAGGTGCACGGCTTGTGGCGCCGGCTCCAGGCCCGCCGGCAAGTGGGTTTTCTGCGGCTTGACGGACGCCAGGGCATAGCGGGGATCGCGCTGCTCCAAGGCCTGCAAGGTGCCGAGGATTTGCGCCACCGCCACACCGCCGGACGAGGGCGGCGGCATGCCGCACACCTGCCAGCGTTTGTAATCGCTGCACAGCGGCGCGCGCTCTTTGGCGCGATAGCCTTGCAGGTCATTGAGCGACAGGCTGCCAGGGTTGGCATGGCCCTGGACCTTGGCGACGATTTCCGAAGCTATCGGGCCCTTGTACAACGCGTCCGGCCCTTCCTGGGCAATACGCTTGAGCACCGCCGCCAGCGACGGGTTTTTCAGCAGGGTGCCCACGGCCTTGGGGCTGCCATCGGCATTGAGGAAGTAGGCGGCCATGTCCGGGGATTTCGCCAGGTAGGGATCGGCGGCAATCATGCTGTGCAAGCGTGGGGATATCGCAAAGCCCTGTTCGGAGAGTCGGATGGCCGGCTTGAACAACTCGGCCCACGGCAAGCGCCCGTGTTGTTTGTGAGCCAGCTCCAGGGCCCGCAGCACGCCGGGCGTACCGACCGAGCGGCCACCGATCTGCGCCTGGGGGAATGTCATCGGCTGGCCGTTCGCCTGCAGGAACAACTGCTCGGTGGCGCCTGCCGGTGCGGTTTCGCGGCCATCATAGGTGCGCACGGCCTTGCCGTCCCAGAGCACGATCATCGCGCCGCCACCGATCCCCGAGGATTGCGGCTCCACCAGGGTCAGTACCGCCTGCATGGCAATCGCTGCATCAATCGCCGAACCGCCCTTGCGCAACATCTCGCGCCCGGCTTCGGCCGCCAGCGGGTTGGCCGCGGCCGCCATGTGTTGGTCGGCATGCCGGGTCTGCATGTCGGTGCGGTAGCCCGAAGCGATCTCCGGTGCGGCGGGCAGGGCGCTGGTGTTGGCGGGCGGGGTGTTGTGGCAGGCATTGAGGGTGAGGGCGGCGGCTATCAGCGAGAGGGTGGTAAGCCGGCGGTGACGCGGATGGAAGATCGAAAACACGCGTTGAACTCCGTTCACTGGGAAAAATGATGTGTCGTCCGTGACGGGAATCTACCGCACTCACGGACCCAGAGGGGCGCGAACTTATGGATCGAGAGTGTTTTGCGCGGGGTTAGTCCTGGGGGTTTCCGGTTGCGCAATTGAAGCGGTCATCGATGGGGGCTTGGCGAGCAGGTTCGAAGTAACCGGGCGTACGGCGGCTTTCGACACGTTGCCAGCGCTGTGGATAAGACAGCATCGAATAGGGGGACGAGTCCTTCAGCGTTTCGTAGTGCAGGGACAGGTCGATCTGCACGGCACCGTGCAGAAAGGGGCCTTCGACTGAAAGCAGGGAGCCGGTCAGCCAGGTGCTGTCCGGGCTTTCAAGGTAACCGGGGGCGGTGATGTGCAGCCAGGTGCGTCCGGCATCCTGGGAAAAATACAGGCGCGGCAAACCGCCACCGCCGTGACCAAAACTCGGTGCCCGAATGATCGGGATGACCAGGTAGTCGGAGTTGGCGGCATCGATCATCAAGGGGGCGCCTTTACCCCGCACGGTGATGCCATTGAAGGTGCCAAAAGGCGCGACCGGCGTGTGCACGCCAAGTCGGGTGTCGGTGTAGTACACCATGTCGCCTGAACTGGCGATGACCGGCGAGGTGCCAGTGCAGAGTTTGAAGGTGGTCCGATCGATCTCGAAGAAGCGCGATGAGTCGATGCGATAGATTACCCGGCCGGGCAAGTACTGGATCGGTTCGGGGGCGCTGCTGCAGGCTCCCAGTACCACGCACGACATCAGGGTCCACTGCGTCCTTGCCCACATGAACATACGGCTCCTTGTTTCTGCTTGAATGCAGGGTCCGGCTTTATGGCCCGTCTGAAGCGCTTACGCAACACTGGCAATACATTCGGCAGGGCTCGGCTTCCAGGAAGGCGCTGCTCGACACTGGCGTCATCCCTGGTACTTTTCTGCAGGCATAAAAAAACGGCCTACCTTGCGGTAAGCCGTTTTTAGTACTTGGTGGCTACACAGGGACTTGAACCCCGGACCCCAGCATTATGAATGCTATGCTCTAACCAACTGAGCTATGTAGCCAAGTGGCGCGCATTATTCGCTCAGAACGATAAAGCGTCAAGCGTTTTTATAAAAAAATTATCTACGCTATCAACCGTTTATCAAACTCCCCCTTCCACAGCCTCCTTTAGCAAGGGTGATGGGCAGCGCTGGAACCAGCGGCTGGCCTGTTCGTACGCGTGGGCCAGTTGCAGGGCGGCGAAGTCGGCCTGGTGGCGGCCGATGATCTGCAGGCCCATGGGCAGGCCGTTTTCATTGAAGCCGGCCTGTACGTTGGCCACCGGGCAGCCGGACAGGGTGCCGGGGATGACCACTTCCATCCAGCGGTGATAGGTGTCCATGGCCACCCCATCGATGCGCCGCGGCCAGGGAATGGTTTTGTCGAAGGGGAAGACCTGGGCGCTGGGCAGCAACAGAAAGTCGTAGCGCTCGAAGAGTCGATGCAGGGTCCGGTACCAGTCGCTGCGTGTCGCCGAGGCGGCAAAGATGTCGCTGGCGGACAGTTTCAGGCCATTTTCCACTTCCCAGCAGGCCTCCTCTTTGAGGTAGGGGCGTTTCTGCGGGTCGGCGTAGGCGCTGCCCAGGGAGCCGGCGACCATCCAGTGGCGCAGGGTGCGCCAACTGCTCCAGAGCCGCTGCGGGGTGAAGTCGACGGCTACCGGCTCAACCTCGCAGCCCAGGCTTTGGAAGTCGTCGAAGGTTTTTTCGCAGAGCTCAAGCACGCCCTTTTCCATGGGCAGGTAGCCGTTGAAGTTGCCCAGCCAGCCCAGGCGGGTGCCGTTGAAGTCGCGTTCCAGCGGTGCGCTGAAGGCCTCGCCGGATTCGGCAATGGACAACGGCGAGCGGGCGTCGCCGCCGGCCTGCACCGAGAGCAGCAGCGCCGCGTCACGCACGCTGCGGGCCATGGGGCCTTCATAGCCGAGCTGATCGAAAAACAGGTCGGCGCTGTCGTCGAAGGGCACCCGGCCCTGGGACGGGCGAAAACCGATGATGTTGTTGAAGGCGGCGGGGTTGCGCAGCGAGCCCATCATGTCGCTGCCGTCTGCCACTGGCACCAGGTGCAGGGCCAGGGCTGCGGCGGCGCCTCCGCTGCTGCCGCCGGCGGTCTTGCTCGGTTCAAAGGCGCAGCCGGTGGCACCGAACAGCGGGTTGTAGGTTTGGGAGCCGAGGCCGAATTCCGGGGTGTTGCTCTTGCCGATCAGGATCGCCCCCGCGGCCTTGATCCGTTCCACCATGATGCCGTCGCGCTCAGGCACAAAGTCGCGGTACAGCGGCGAGCCCAGGGTGGTGGGAATGCCCCGGGTCAGCGACAGGTCTTTGATGGCGTGGGGCAGACCGTGCATCCAGCCACGGTATTCACCGCGACCCAGCTCGGCGTCGCGCTGGTCGGCCTGTGCCAGCAGATCCTCGGGGGCTTGCAGGCTGATCAAGGCATTGACCTTGGGGTTGAAGCGCTGGATGTGGTCCAGGTAAGCCTGCATCACTTCCCGGCAGGACACCTGGCGCTGGCGAATATGTTCGGCGAGTTGGTGGGCCTGGAGCAGGACCAGTTCGCTGAGGGGGGTAGAAGTCATGGCAGCAGCCTTATGCTCGGCTAAAAAAAGCCCCACCGCACAAGCGGGGCGGGTGCAGGTCAACGCATCAGGTTGGTCCACAGACGGTCGGCCAGGCGGATCGCCCCTTCGCCGCAGGTCTGGCTGAAGACCACCTTAGTGCCCTCGGGAATGTGCAGCTCGGGGGCATCCTTCAGCCCGGCGTCGAGGAAGGGTTCCACGCCCTTGATCGGGCTTTGGTGCTTGAGGAAGTTCTGGGTCAGCGCAGCGTTCTCAGGCTGGCTGAGGAAGGCGATAAAGGCCTTGGCGTTCGCCGGGTTCTTGCTGCCCTTGGGGATGACCATGTTGTCCACCCAGGCCAGCACGCCCTCTTTCGGGTAGAGGTACTTGAGGCTGGGTTTCATCTCCCGGGCGCGCATCGACGAGCCGCCCCAGAACATCGACATGTCGATTTCCCCGGCCGCCAGGTTCTCGCGGATCGAGCCCGCCTTGGAGCTGTAGGTTTTCACAAAGGGTTTCTGTGCCTTGAGCAGGGTCAGCACCTGCTGCATCTGCTTGGGGTCTTCGCTGCACAGGGGGATGTTCAAGTACAGGCTGGCCATGTCGATGACGTCGCTGACCGAGTCGAACATGTTGATCCGCCCTTGCAGCTCTTTGGGCGGCTCGTAGAGCACTTTGTAGCTGTCAGCCGGGCCTTGGTAGCGCGCGCCGTCCAGGACCACGCTGGTGGTCCCCCAGATAAACGGCACCGAGTAGGCGCCTTGCGGGTCCCAGGTGGGTTTCTTCAGGTTGTCGATAAGGCTTGCGTAGTAGGGCTCCTGGGCCGGGTCGAAGCGTTCCAGCAACTGCTCCTTGACCAGGATCGGGATGAACTGGTGCGACGGGATCGCCACGTCATAGCCGGTGCCGCCCTGTTTCAGCTTGGCCAGCAGGGTCTCGTTGGAATCGTAGGAGTCCACGGTGACTTCGACGCCGGTCTGCTTCTGGAACTTGGCGAGAATCTCCGGCGAAAAGTAGCCGCTCCAGCTCACTACGTTGAGTTTCTCGGCGGCGTGCGTGGCCAGTGGCAGGCTTAGCAACAACGAGGCACCCAGGCTTGCGATCAACTTGCTCATGTCATTTCCCCAAGGTCAGTGGAAGGTTCAAGCGTGTTTTTTACCCAGCAGGTACGAGAGGCTGACGAACAGCACCGACACGCCCAGGATCAGGGTCGAAACGGCATTGACGTCGGGTGTCACGCCCATGCGCAACAGGCCGAAGATGAAGATCGGCAAGGTGGTGGTGCCGGCCTGGGAAACCATCATCGAGATCACGAAGTTATCCAGGGAGACAATAAACGCCAGCATCAGCCCGGAGACGATCCCCGGTGTCAGCAGGGGCAGGGTGACCTTGTGAAAGGTCCGCCACGGGCCGGCGTACAGGTCCGCCGAGGCCTGTTCCAGGGACAGGTCCATGTCATTGAGGCGGGCGCGGATCGGCAGGTAGGCGAAGGGGATGCAGAACACCGTGTGGGCGATGATCAGGTTGCCGTAGCCCAGGGACAGGCCAATGCTGGAAAACAGCGCCAGGGTGGCGACGCCGACGACGATTTCCGGCAGCACCAGGGGCAGCATGATGGCGCCCATGGACAGTTGCAGGCCCTTGAACTTGGCACCGCGCGAAGTGCCCAGGGCGGCCAGGGTGGCAAGCGCAGTGGCGATCATGCTGGCGCACACGGCAATCAACAGGCTGTTGCCGGCGGCCTGGCGCAGGGCCTGGTTGGCGAAGGCGGCGCGGTACCAGTCCAGGCTAAAACCGCTCCACACCGTGGCCGACTGGTTGGCGTTGAAGGAGAACACCACCAGCACCAGGATCGGTGCGTAGAGGTACAGGTAGAACAAAAAGCTGAAGCCGCCGAACCCCGGGAAGTCCTGCACGCCCAGACGGTTGGCTTTGAAAAGTCGGCGCATCATGCACCTCCCTGGACAGCGCGCTGGCGCTTGGCGCGCAGGGCATACACCGTCAGTACCAGCATCACCGCCGCCATCAACACCAGTGACAGAGCGGCCCCCAATGGCCAGTTACGCGCATCGCTGAACTGTCGGAAGATCAGGTTGCCGAGCATCATCCGCGTACCGCCGCCCAACAGTTCCGGGGCGACCATGGCCCCGAGGCAGGGCACGAACGTGAGGATGGCCCCGGCCAGGATCCCCGGCTTGGCAATGGGCAGCACCACCTTGCGCAAGGTGCGCAGCCGCCCGGCGTAGAGGTCCTGGGCGGCTTCCAGCAGGCGGATGTCCATCTTTTCCAGGGTGGCGTAGATCGGCAGCACCACGAAGGGCGCGTAGGTGTAGACCAGCCCCAGCAGCACCGCGCCGTCGGTGTAGAGCAGTTGCAGCGGTTGCTCGATCAGCCCCAGGCCCATCAGGCTGTTGTTGATCACCCCGGTGTTGCGCAGCAGCAGGATCCAGGCGTAGGTGCGGATCAGCAGGTTGGCCCAGAACGGTACGGTGATCAGGAAGATCAGCAGGCCACGCCTGTTCGGCGGTTGCATGGCCAGCCACACCGCCACCGGAAAGCCGATCAGCAGGGTGATGAGGGTGGTCAGCCCGGCGATGCCGATGGAGCGCAGGGCGATGACCAGGTAGGCGTCAGCGAAGGCCAGGCTGTCGTCCAGCTGCCGCTCGTAGAGCAGGGCGGTGTAGGCGTCCTGGCTGAAGACCGGATTGACCCCGCCGTAGGGGTTGGCCTCCATCAGTGAGTAGCCGACGACGATCAGCATCGGCACGATCAGAAACAGGCCGATGGCGACCAGCGCCGGGCTGACCCCCAGGACATTGCCCAGGGCCTTGCGCCGTTCCAGGGTGTTGCACAGGGTTGAGGCGTGCATGGCGAATCCTCGTGTTCAATCCAGCAGGACGCTGGCGCTGCCACGGTCGAAGCGCAAACCGGCACGGCTGCCCACGACGTGGCGCTGGCTGTGATCGACGCTGTTGGGCGTACGCACGGTGAGGCGTGAACCGTCGCTGAGGCTGACCTGGTATTGCAGGTCGGTGCCGAGGTAAATCTGCGCTTCGATCCGGCATGGCAACGCACCTTCGCTGCCGTCGGCCACCAGGTGCAGGCGTTCGGGCCGGACCGACAGGGTCACCCGGGCCCCGACCTGTGCATCGTTGCAAGGTTGCGCCGGCAGCGGATGCCCGGCGGGGCCGGTGAACCAGGCGAGGCCGGCTTCCACCCGGGTCACGTGGCCCTGGATAAAGTTGGTCTCACCGATAAAGTCGGCGACGAAGCGGTTGCGCGGATGCTCGTAGATCGCTTGCGGCGGGCCGACCTGTTGCACTTCACCGTCGGCGAGCACGGCGATACGGTCGGACAGGGTCAGGGCTTCTTCCTGATCGTGGGTGACGAAAATAAAGGTGATGCCAGTCTGGGTCTGGATGGCCTTGAGTTCTTCGCGCATGGCCTGGCGCAGCTTGAGGTCCAGGGCCGACAGCGGCTCGTCCAGCAGCAATACCTTGGGGTGGGGCGCCAGGGCGCGGGCCAGTGCGACACGTTGCTGCTGGCCGCCGGAGAGTTGGCCGGGCTTGCGCTTGGCAAAGGCTTCCATCTGCACCAGGGCCAGCATTTCCCGCACGCGTTCGGCGATTCGCGCTTTGTTCAGGACTTGGCCCATGGGTTGGGATTCCAGGCCGAAGGCCAGGTTCTCGGCAATGGTCATGTGGGGGAACAACGCGTAGTGCTGGAACACGGTGTTCACCGGGCGCTGATAAGGCGGTCGGTCGGCGATGTTTTCGCCGTAGAGCAGGATCTCGCCCTGGGTCGGAAACTCGAAGCCGGCGATCATCCGCAGCAGGGTGGTTTTGCCGCAGCCGGAGGGGCCCAGCAGGGTGAAGAATTCGTTGTCGCGGATATCCAGGTCGATGTTTTTCAGGGCCACCGGGCCGCTGTCCGGGTCACCGTAGACTTTGCGCACCGCGCGCGCAGACACCGCCATCGTTTGCAGCGAATGCAGGGCATTCATGGGTTACCTCCGATTCCCCCATCGCCTGTGCCGAGGTGCTGTGAGCGCCGTATCGTCAGGCCATGGATCTTATTTTTCTGGGCAGGATCGAGATGAATTCGGGTGTGCAGCGAGCCGCTTTTTTCGCGCCCTTGTGGGCTTTTATTCTGCGGTTGTGGGCCGATTATCAGTGAGGGGTTGCGGGGGCGAAACTTCAATTTTAACATAGCAGCTGTTAATTAATTTAATAGCAAAAGGCGCCCCAAGCCATGGCTGATCAGCGTTTGCCGCCCTTGAATGCCGTCCGTGCCTTTGATGCAGCCGCCCGCTTGGGCAGCTATGTTGAAGCCTCTAAAGCCTTGCACGTGACCCAGCCTGCCATTGGCCGCCATGTGCGCTTGCTGGAGGAGTGGCTAGGCGTCCAGCTGTTCGAACGCACCTCTCGCGGGGTCATCCTGACCCTGGCCGGGGAGAAGTATCACCGCAAGATCGCCTCGGCCTTGCAGCTCATTATCGAGGCCGGCAAGGAGTTGCAACCCAAGGGGGGCGAGCGCTGGCTGCGGATTATGGTGGTGCCGGGCTTCGCCAAGCGCTGGCTGACGCCTCGGCTGGAAGCACTGCGCCACCTGCGCCCAGGCTTGAAATTCGCCATCGAACCCAACTCGACCTTTACTGAAGTGGACGCCAAAAGCAGCGACCTGGGCATCGCCTACGGCCTGGACGGGCAATACGCCGAGTCTCGCGCGACCTTGATCTGCCCCCGGGTTTTCCCCATCTGCACCCCGGCTTACCTGGCCAGTATCGAACCGCTGTCGTGCCCGGCCGATTTGCTCAAGCATGAGTTGATCCACTTCGACGACGGTGAGTGGTGGAACATGTGGTTCGCCGCCAATGGCCTGGAGATCCAGCTCACCTCGGACCTGATTTACGTCAACAATGACCACGCCCTGTCGGTGGCGGAAAGCGGGCAGGGCATCGCCTTGGCCAATGAGGTGCTGGTGCGCGAGGAGCTCAAGGCGGGGACCCTGGTACGGGCCCTGGAGGATCAGGTGAAGCTGGAAAGCTACCGGATACTGACGCCGTCGGCGGTGCTGACGGCGGATGTGCAGTGGTTTATCCAGTGGCTGAAAACCGAGCTGGAGCAGGACTTTCCTGAGGCGGTGATTGCGCACGAATGAGCCGGGCTCATTCGTGCGCACGGTGCTTGGCCCGTGGGGCTTGTGTCAGGCCAGTTGGAAGCGCCCGGTGTTGTCACTCAAGGCCCGGCTGCCGAGGCTCAGGGTATCCGCCGCGAGGTTCACCGCCCGTGCACCTTCCAGTAGCCGCAACGCCGCCTGATCCACTTGCTGGATATTGCTGCTGACTTCGTCGGCGGTGCTGGCCTGTTCTTCTACCGCCGTGGCGATTTGCGCCAGGGTATCGGTGACGCCTTGCACGGCGTTGGCGATTTCCACCAGACGTTCACCCAGGCCTGTCACTGATTGCGCATCGCTTTGCGCCTGGCCACAGGCGGCCTCCATCAGGCTGACCGCTTCATTCACCGTGCTGCGCAGGCTGTCCACGGTGCCGGCGATCTGCGCGGTGGAAGATTGAGTACGTTGCGACAAGCTGCGCACTTCATCGGCCACCACGGCAAAACCGCGGCCCTGTTCACCGGCCCGCGCGGCTTCAATCGCCGCGTTGAGCGCCAGCAAGTTGGTTTGCTCGGCCACGCCGCGAATGGTGTCCACCACCAACTGAATCTGTTGCCCTTGCTCACTGACTCGGCCCAGTGCCGCAGCGGTGTCGTTCAGGCGCTGGTTGAGTTGTTGGATGCTGGCGGTGGTGCGCTGGCTGTCGCGGCTGCTTTCGGCGGCAATCCGTCGTGTGTGCTGAGCGCTGCCGGAGGCCTGTTCGCAACTCTGGGCCACCCCTTGCGAGGTGGCGGCCAGTTGGGTGGCGGCGGCAGCGATCTGGCTGATCTGTTGCTGCTGGGCTTCGACTTCACCCAAGGCGCCGCTGGAGTGATCGTTGAGGCTGCGCACAGCGTTACCCAGTTGCAGGGTTTCGTGGTCCACGCCCTGCAGGCTGGCGCGCAGTTGCACCACCGCGACATTCAGCGCGGTGCTGATGGCCGCCAGTTCGTCACGGCCGTGCACCGGCACTTGCAGGCACAGGTTGCCGTCGCGCAGGGCTTCGGCCAGCAGGGTGATGCCGCTGGCGCTGCGGCGGATCGCCGCCTGCAGGCAGATGAACAGGTAGAGCGCTGCCAGTACCAGGCAGCCGAGGACCGTGGCCACCAGGATAAATTGGCGCAGGGCCGAGCCCTGGTGCTGATCCAGGCGGCTGTCGAGTGCCTTCAACGAGGTTTGGCGCAGGGCCGCGAGGTTGCCCAGCAAGGCATCGAGATTGCGTTCGAAGTCTTCCGGCTTGAGGTTGATGCTGCCGCCGAACACGCCGTCGTCGAGGACTTTGAGGGTGGCGTCGAGGTGCTTCAGACTGCCTTGATACTGCCCGGCCCAGGCGTTCAGTTCACTGGGCAGGCGAGCCTCCAGCAGGCTACCGGTCTTCACCAATTGTTCCCGAGCATCGCCGATGCGGCTGCGCAAATCGCGCAGTTGCAGGCGGCTTTGCAGGGTGAATTGCCCGGACACCACCGAGGCCTGGCCGACGCTGGCCAGGCGCCCGACGCGTTCGATCAGGTCGGGTGCGTGCTGGGTGGAGATCTGCGTCAGTAGATAGGTTTCCAGCCAAGGGGCGAGGGTCAGGCGGTTGTCCATAGCGATCTGTTCGCGCAGGGCTTGCAGGGCACTCAAGGCGCTGGTGAAGCGGTCATAACCGTCCGGCCACCAGCCGACGCTGCTCAGGCTCTTGGAGTCGAGCCCATTCAGTGCCGTTTGCAGGGCCTGGTAGCGGCTCAGGATCGGCGCTTCGGCACCTTCCTTTTGCAGGGCCTCGCCCAACTCGCTGGCGGCCTGGGTCAGTGCGGGTTGCACGGCATCGAACGCGCCCATGGCGGCGACCGTGGCAGGTGTTGGCTGGCGATTGGTTTCCGTGGCGCGCCAGCGTGCTGCGCGGTCACGTTGGGCGGCCAGCAGGTTGTCGAGGTTATCCAGGGCCAGCAGTTGACGCACCCCGGCGCGTTCCCCGGCGACCAGGCTCAGCTTGTCGCGGTAGTCCTGGCCGATCATCCACAGGCTGCCCAGCAACGGCAGGATAAACAGCAGGAACAGCAGCTGAAACTTGCGGGCGAAACCGAAACGCCCAAGCAGTCGAATCCCCGGTGCTAGAAAAAGATGCATTCGACAGTTCCCCCAAGGCACCACGCACCACTGGCGTGCGATCGCGGCCTTTGGCCTCGACTCTGTGCCCTTGTAAAAAGGCCTCGGAAAGTGCGCCAGTGCAGCCTTTGTCGGGCCAGCGCTGTAGCGATACTTCCCATTTTCGGCCCCCTTTGTAAGGCGACCGGGTTAGGACGGTTGGGGGAGCAAGATTCAGACCATGGCGATGGGCTATCAGTCGGAAGATTCAACAAAGGTCGGTCGTTAGCAAGCTAATGGGATGGCGTGCCTGCACTGAAAAATGGCACATTGGCGCACCTGCACCTGTGCACCCATCCGCTGTACGGAAATTCTCATGGCTATCAGCAATGCCCAGCCCGTCCCGACGACGGCGCCCACTCCCTCGCAAAGCAGCCCGTTGGTCATGCGCATCATTGGTGCGGTGGCGTTGGCGCATTTGATCAATGACCTGATCCAGGCGGTGCTGCCGTCGATCTATCCGATGCTCAAGACCAACTACGGCCTGAGCTTTACCCAGGTCGGCCTGATTACCCTGACCTTCCAGCTCACTGCCTCGTTGCTGCAACCCTGGGTGGGCTACTACACCGATCGCCACCCCAAGCCGTTCCTGTTGCCGGCGGGCATGGTCTGCACCCTGGTGGGTATTTTGCTGATGTCTCAGGCCGGTAGCTTCGCCATGATCCTCCTGGCGTCAGGCCTGATCGGCATCGGTTCCTCGACCTTTCACCCGGAAGCCTCGCGGGTGGCACGCCTGGCCTCGGGCGGGCGTTTCGGCCTGGCGCAGTCGACCTTCCAGGTCGGTGGCAATGCCGGGACTGCATTCGGCCCGCTGCTGGCCGCAGCGATCATCATTCCCTACGGCCAGGGCAACGTCGCCTGGTTCGGGCTGTTCGCGGTCTTTGCCCTGGTGGTGCTCTATGCCATCAGCCGCTGGTACGCCAACCACCTGAAGCTGTTCAAGCTCAAGCAGGGCCAGGCCGCGACCCACGGTTTGTCCCGGAACCGGGTGATGGGTGCGCTGGTGGTGCTGGGGATGCTGGTGTTCTCCAAGTACTTCTACATGTCCAGCCTGACCAGCTACTTCACCTTCTACTTGATTGAGAAGTTCGACCTGTCCATGGCCAGCTCTCAGTTGCATCTGTTCCTGTTCTTGGGGGCGGTGGCGGCGGGGACCTTCTTCGGCGGGCCGATCGGCGACAAGATCGGGCGCAAGGCGGTGATCTGGTTCTCGATCCTCGGCGTGGCACCGTTCACCCTGTTGCTGCCCCATGTGGACCTGTTCTGGACCAGCGTGCTCAGCGTGGTGATCGGCTTCATCCTGGCTTCGGCGTTCTCGGCCATCGTGGTTTACGCCCAGGAACTGGTGCCAGGTAACGTGGGCATGATTGCCGGGGTGTTTTTCGGCCTGATGTTCGGTTTTGGTGGGATTGGCGCGGCGCTGCTGGGGCGTCTGGCGGACATTCATGGCATCGAGTACGTGTACTTTCTGTGCTCGTTCCTGCCGTTGTTCGGCGTGCTGGCGATCTTCCTGCCGCGCACTCGCAAAGCCTGAAGCCCTTTGCTGGAGCGGCTGGCGTGACAGCGCTTCGAGCAGAAAATCCGGGCATAAAAAAACCGCGTATTCACGCGGTTTTTTTGTGCGGTACGGCTTAGACGTTGAAGCGGAAGTGCATCACGTCGCCGTCCTTGACGATGTATTCCTTGCCTTCCAGGCGCCATTTCCCGGCTTCCTTGGCACCGGCTTCACCCTTGAACTGGATGAAGTCGTTGTAGGCGATCACTTCGGCGCGGATAAAGCCTTTCTCGAAGTCGGTGTGGATCACGCCAGCGGCTTGTGGTGCGGTGGCACCGACGCGGACGGTCCAGGCGCGGACTTCTTCGACACCGGCGGTGAAGTAGGTCTGCAGGTGAAGCATTTCGTAGCCCGCACGGATCACGCGGTTCAGGCCAGGCTCTTCCAGACCCAGGGCCTCGAGGAACATGTCTTTCTCTTCACCGTCGTCGAGCTCGGCGATTTCTGCTTCGATCTTGTTGCAGACCGGAACAACCATCGCGCCTTCTTCTTCGGCAATGGCCTTGACCACGTCCAGGTGCGGGTTGTTCTCGAAACCGTCTTCCGCGACGTTGGCGATGTACATGACCGGCTTGGTGGTCAGCAGGTGGAAGCCCTTGATCACGGCTTTCTCGTCGGTGCTCATGTTCTTCATCAGGCTGCGCGCAGGCTTGCCTTCGGTGAAGTGAGCGATCAGTTGCTCCAGCAGGGCTTTCTGAACGACGGCGTCCTTGTCACCACCCTTGGCGTTGCGAGTGACTTTCTGCAGTTGCTTTTCGCAGCTGTCGAGGTCGGCGAAGATCAGTTCCAGGTCGATGATTTCGATGTCGCGCTTCGGGTCGACGCTGTTGGAAACGTGGATCACGTTCTCGTCTTCGAAGCAGCGCACGACGTGGGCGATGGCATCGGTTTCGCGGATGTTGGCCAGGAACTTGTTGCCCAGGCCTTCACCTTTCGACGCGCCGGCCACCAGGCCTGCGATGTCGACGAATTCCATGGTGGTCGGCAGGATGCGCTTCGGATTGACGATGGCAGCCAGTGCGTCCAGTCGTGGGTCCGGCATCGGCACGATACCGCTGTTGGGCTCGATGGTGCAGAAGGGGAAGTTCTCGGCCGCGATCCCGGATTTGGTCAGGGCGTTGAACAGGGTGGACTTGCCGACGTTAGGCAGACCGACGATGCCGCAATTGAATCCCATGGTGTTTCCCCGAGGAGTTAGAGTCAGGCCTTCTGGCTGTGCAGGTTTTTCATCGCACGGTTCCATTCACCGGCGAAGATATCCGGCAGCACGCCGAGGGCAAAGTCGATGCTGGCATCGAGTTTTTCCTGTTCGGCGCGTGGCGCACGACCCAGGACAAAGTTTGAAACCATACTGGCAACGCCTGGGTGGCCAATGCCGAGCCGCAGACGGTGGAAGGTATTCTGATTACCGAGCTGCGCGATGATGTCCCGCAGTCCGTTGTGCCCGCCATGCCCGCCGCCGGTCTTGAGTTTGGCGACGCCGGGTGGCAAGTCGAGTTCGTCGTGGGCCACCAGGATCTCTTCCGGCGCGATGCGAAAGAAGCCGGCAAGTGCCGCTACGGCTTGGCCGCTGCGGTTCATGTAGGTGGTGGGGATCAACAGACGAATGTCCTGACCTTGGTGACTGAAGCGCCCGGTCAGGCCGAAATACTTGCGATCGGCGACAAGGCTGACACCTTGTTTGTCGGCGATGCGCTCAACAAAAAGGGCCCCTGCGTTATGCCGGGTCTGTTCGTATTCGGCGCCTGGATTACCCAGGCCAACGATCAGTTTGATGGCAGTCACGATAGGGGCCCTTCCTTTGGAGTGGTGGATGACATCGCCGCAACAGGGGCTGCGGCGAAAGTGGACGACAAGAGCTGATTTACCTTGCGGCAAACTTCGCGTTCTCGCCCGCTTTCTCGCTACGTTCCAGTCCGCGATGTATTCCGCTTACTCCGGCGTCAGAGTGAAATTACTCTGCAGCGCCTTCTGCTTCTGGAGCAACACGTGGTGCGTGGACGTTGGCTACTGCCAGGTCGTTGCCGTGTGCCAGAGCGACGAACTCAACGCCTTTAGGGGCCTTGATGTTCGACAGGTGAACGATGGTGCCGATTTCAGCGTCAGCCAGGTCGACTTCGATGAACTCAGGCAGGTCTTTCGGCAGGCAGGAAACTTCGATCTCGGCGATAACGTGCGAAACTTCGCCGCCTTTCTTGATCGGAGCTGCTTCGCCAACGAAGTGTACAGGCACGATAGCGGTCAGTTTCTGACCGGCTACAACGCGTACGAAGTCAGCGTGCAGTACGTGGCCTTTAGCCGGGTGACGTTGCAGTGCCTTGATGATGACGTTCTGCTTGGTGCCACCAACGTTCAGCTCGATGATGTGGCTGTAAGCCGCGTCGTTTTCGAGCAGTTTGGCAACTTCTTTGGCCAGCATGCTGATGGATTCAGGGGCTTTCTCGCCACCGTAAACTACAGCTGGAACCAGGCTTGCGAGACGACGCAGGCGGCGGCTCGCACCTTTCCCCAGGTCGGAACGCACTTCAGCATTCAGAGTAAAATCGTTCATGTTGTATCTCCAAAATAACCACATTCGCCCTAGCGTTTGCGACCAGCGCTAAAGGCGATATGGGCAAAAAAGCCCCGCCCCAGCAGGAATGCTGGGGCGGGGCGCTTTTCGTCATTGAGATGTTGGGCTAGGGCAGGGCCTTAGCGGAACATCGCACTGATCGATTCTTCGTTGCTGATGCGGCGAACCGCCTCGGCAACAACCGGTGCGATATCCAGTTGGCGGATACGCGCACAGGCTTGTGCTGCAGCGGACAGCGGGATGGTGTTAGTCACCACCAGCTCGTCCAGCACGGAATTTTCAATGTTCTCGATGGCTCGACCCGACAGCACAGGGTGTGTGCAGTAGGCAAAGACCTTGGCTGCGCCATGCTCTTTCAAGGCCTTGGCCGCGTGGCACAGAGTGCCGGCGGTATCGACCATGTCGTCGACCAGAATGCAGGTACGCCCTTCGACATCACCGATGATATGCATCACTTCAGAGTGATTGGCTTTCTCACGGCGCTTGTCGATGATCCCGAGATCCACGCCCAGGGACTTGGCCACGGCACGTGCACGCACGACGCCGCCAATGTCCGGGGACACGATCATCAGGTTCTCGAAGCGTTGGTCTTCGATGTCATCCACCAGTACGGGGGAGCCGTAGATGTTATCTACCGGAATATCGAAGAAGCCCTGAATCTGGTCAGCATGCAGGTCAACCGTGAGAACACGGTCAATGCCGACAACGGTGAGCATGTCAGCAACCACTTTCGCGCTGATAGCCACACGTGCGGAACGCGGACGGCGATCCTGACGGGCATAACCAAAATAAGGAATAACAGCAGTGATACGAGTTGCTGAGGAGCGGCGGAAGGCATCAGCCATCACGACGAGTTCCATCAGGTTATCGTTGGTCGGAGCGCAAGTCGGCTGGATAATGAAAACGTCTTTACCGCGGACATTTTCATTGATCTCGGCAGTAATTTCGCCGTCGGAAAATTTTCCAACAGAGATGTCACCGAGAGGGATATGCAGCTGACGTACGACACGCCGAGCCAGATCGGGGTTAGCGTTCCCCGTAAAGACCATCATCTTGGACACGCGCAGTACCTGAAGGCTGAGGGTATACCTGGATGAGTATAGGAAAATGGCAGGGGCGGCTGGATTCGAACCAACGCATGGCAGGATCAAAACCTGCTGCCTTACCGCTTGGCGACGCCCCTGTATCTGTTGCTTGCAAGTGCCGAGCACTTGGTTCCTTTAGAGCAGACTTTGCAGCTTGCGATGCAACATTGAAATGTTGCTTCCTTTCGCTACAAACCCTGTAAGGGTCTCTGTCAGAAGGGCCGAGACTTTATCAGCTTCAGCTTTGCTTGGGAAGCCCCCAAACACACAACTTCCAGTTCCGGTTAGTTTTGCTTCGGTAAATTTACCTAACAAATTCAATGCGTTACGTACATCTGGATAACGCCTTGCAACAACCGGCAAGCAGTCATTTCGACTGTTTCCCTTGGGAACGGGGCGCACTTTAATGGGCGGGGAGTTACGTGTCAACAGCGGATCCGAAAAAATTTCTGCTGTACTAACAGAGACTTGCGGCACCAGCACCAGATACCACGGTTCTTCGGGTTCCACAGGGGTGAGTTTCTCTCCCACGCCCTCGGCAAAAGCGGCACGCCCACGGACGAAAACCGGGACGTCGGCGCCTAGGGTCAGGCCCAGTGTGGCGAGGCGATCTTCATCCCAGCCCAACTGCCAAAGGTGGTTGAGCCCCAGCAATGTAGTGGCGGCGTTTGAACTGCCGCCGCCGATGCCGCCGCCCATGGGCAGGACTTTATCGATCCAGATGTCGATGCCCTGTGCACAGCCGGATTGTTCCTGCAGTTGTTTGGCCGCGCGCACAATCAGGTTGCTGTCGTGGGGCACGCCAGGGAATTCGGTGTGCAGTTGGATCGCACCGTCATCGCGCACGGCGAAGGTGATTTCATCGCCGTAGTCGAGAAACTGAAAGATCGTCTGCAATTCGTGATAGCCGTCCTCACGACGACCCAGGATATGCAGCATCAGGTTGAGTTTGGCGGGAGAGGGCAGGGTCAGGCGTGGAGCAGTCATGAATTTACTGCCCCAGCTTGCGCGGTTGCCATTCCTTGATCACCAGGGTGACATCAAGGTCGCTGCCGTGGAGCTTGATTCGCTCCGGCAGCCAATAGCCGTTCTGCTCGGCATAACTCAGGTATTCGACCTGCCAGCCATCCTGTTCCAGACCGGCCAGGCGGCTATCGCCATTCAGGGTCAGGCGGCTTTTGCTCTCCGGCGCAGGCAGCCCACGCACCCACCAGGCCAAATGAGACACTGGCAACTTCCAGCCGAGTTGCTCTTCCAGCAGGGCTTCCGGCGTGGTGGCGTCAAAACGGCCCTGGTTGGCGACTTCCAGCGACACCTGACCCGGGCGACCGGTCAAGCGAGCCGCGCCGCGACCCAGGGGGCCAGACAGGCGGATGTCGTAGTAATCCTGGCGTTGCAGCCAGAACAGGGTGCCACTGCCGGAATCCTTGGGTGCGCGAATGCCGATTTTTCCGTTGATCTGCCAGCCATCGAGGCTGCTCAGTTGTTCTTTGTGCGCTCGCCATTGTGCTGGGGTGCCCTGGCCCTGGACGGACTCTCGAGCACCAAAGCCCGCGCAGCCGGCGAGCAGGGCGATAAAACTGAAAACGATAATGTGGCGCAAAAACATGGTCTTAGAGGGTCTCTGATCCGGTCAGGCGCTTGATGGTGCTGCGCAAAATAGGGCTGTCGGGCTGTTCCTTGAGGAACTTGCTCCAGATCTGTCTGGCTTCCCGTTGCTTGCCATTGGCCCAGAGCACTTCACCCAGGTGTGCAGCCACTTCCTGGTCGGGGAAACGCTCCAGGGCCTGGCGCAGCAGGCGCTCGGCTTCGTCGAGGTTGCCCAGGCGATAGTTGACCCAGCCCAGGCTGTCGAGGACTGCCGGGTCTTCCGGGTTCAGCTCATGGGCTTTTTCGATCAGTTCCTTGGCTTCCGCATAGCGGGTGGTGCGGTCCGACAGGGTATAGCCCAGGGCGTTGAGGGCCATGGCATTGTCGGGGTCGCGCTTAATGATCAGGCGCAGGTCCTTTTCCATCTGCGCCAGGTCATTGCGCTTTTCCGCCTGCATGGCCCGGGTGTAGAGCAGGTTCAGGTCGTCCGGGTATTGCAGCAGGGCTTGTTGGAGGATTTTCCAGGCGCGATCCCCTTGGTCATTGGCCGAGAGGGTTTCGGCTTCGACCAGGTACAACTGGATGGCGTAGTCGGGCTGGGCGTCGCGGGCAGCGGCCAGGCGCTTTTCGGCCTCGTCGGTACGGCCGTTGTTCATCAGGATATCGGCCTGGCGCAGTTGCGCCGGCAGGTAATCGTTGCCCGCGCCAACCTGGGCGTACTCGACCAGGGCACCCTGCGGATCGTTGAGCTCTTCTGCGATGCGACCCAGGTTCAGGTGGGCCGAATCGACATGGCTTTCACGAGCGATCAAGTCTTCCAGGTAACCCTTGGCTTCTTGCCAGGCCTTGGCTTCCAGGCACACCAGCGCCAGGGAATAACGCAGTTCGTCGTCTTCAGGGTACTGCTGCACCAGGCTCGAGAACTGAGTCTTGGCGTCGTCCATGCGGTCCTGCTCCACCAACATGCGGGCGTAGGTCAGGCGCAGGCGCTTGTCGTCCGGGTATTTGCGGATGCTTTTTTCCAGCAGGGGCAGCGCTTCCTTGCCACGGTCGAGGCTTTGCAGCAGGCGAGCGCGCAACAACAGCGGCGCGACTTCACCGTCTTCCGGTGGGTTCTGCTCCAACAGGGTGAGGGCGCCCTTGGCGTCGCCGTCCTGTTGCATCAGCAGGGCCTTGCCGAAAATCAACTGGCTGTTATTCGGGTGTTTCACCAGCAAGCGGTCGAAGCTCTTGACCAGGCCATTGCGGGTGTCCTGGTCGGTATCGGCAGCCGACAAGGCGAGGAAGTCGAAATGGGTGTCGCCTTTGCCCTGCAGGACTTTCTCCATATACACCATGGAGTCGTCATAGCGGCCGGCGCGAGCCAGTTGAATCGCTGCAGCCCGCTGTGCTTCCAGGTCGTCCGGGGCGTTTTTCGCCCAGATCAGCGAGGTGTCCAGCGCTGCCTGGTCAGCGCCCAGGTACTCCGCGATGCGAAAGGCGCGTTCGGAGATACCCGGGTCCTGGGTATTGATGGCCTGGGTCACGTAGTTGTCCAGGGCAATGTCGAAGCGATTGCGCTGGCCGGCCAGTTCCGCGCTTAGCAGGCTGAACACGGTTTCTTCACTGAAGGAAGAATAAACCTTGGGCTTTTCAGGGGCTGGAGTGCTGTCTTCAACCGGCGGCGTACCGTCCGACGAAACGGGAGCCAATGACTGGCAGCCGCTGAGGAAGACAAAGGCGAGGAGCAACGCGGAAGATCTATTCATATAGGAAGAGGACGACTAACCTGCGGTCGGATCATCATGACACAAGCCTTCGGCCAAACATAACCGAGACTCAACGGGGAGCCAGAACAGAGGCCGTCTATTAGGACAATAGTCGACGGTGGTTGTTCTGAATCTTTCGAAGTAGGACAATTGTCGGCTTCTCGACATCATCAGCGACCTTGAATGGCCTTCCTTGCACTCGGTATTAACCACAAGACTGCTTCAGTAGACGTCCGCGAGCGCGTGGCCTTTACCCCTGAGCAGTTGGTTGAGGCCTTGCAGCAGCTCTGCCGCCTCACCGACAGCCGCGAAGCTGCGATCCTCTCCACCTGCAATCGCAGTGAGCTTTATATAGAGCAGGATCACCTGTCGGCGGATATCGTGCTGCGTTGGCTGGCCGATTATCACCATTTGAGCCTGGATGAGCTGCGTTCGAGTGCTTATGTGCACGAAGATGATGCGGCAGTTCGTCACATGATGCGCGTCGCCTCGGGGCTGGATTCGCTGGTGCTGGGCGAACCGCAGATCCTCGGGCAAATGAAGTCGGCCTACGCCGTGGCCCGTGAAGCCGGCACCATCGGCCCGCTGCTCGGTCGCTTGTTCCAGGCCACGTTCAGCGCTGCCAAGCAGGTGCGCACGGACACCGCCATTGGTGAGAACCCGGTATCGGTGGCCTTTGCCGCGGTGAGCCTGGCGAAACAGATTTTCAGTGACCTGCAACGCAGCCAGGCCTTGCTGATCGGGGCCGGCGAGACCATTACCCTGGTGGCCCGTCACCTGCACGACCTGGGGGTCAAGCGTATCGTTGTGGCCAACCGAACCCTGGAGCGGGCCAGCATTCTGGCCGAACAATTTGGTGCCCACGCCGTGCTGCTTTCGGACATTCCCCAGGAGCTGGTGCACAGCGATATCGTCATCAGTTCCACCGCCAGCCAGTTGCCGATCCTCGGCAAGGGCGCTGTGGAAAGCGCTCTGAAACTGCGCAAGCACAAGCCGATTTTCATGGTGGATATCGCTGTTCCCCGGGATATCGAGCCAGAAGTCGGCGAGTTGGACGACGTTTATCTCTACACCGTCGACGACCTCCACGAAGTGGTCGCGGAAAACCTCAAAAGCCGCCAGGGTGCTGCCCAGGCCGCCGAAGAGCTGGTGACCATCGGCGCCGAAGATTTCATGGTGCGCCTGCGCGAGCTGGCGGCGGTTGATGTGCTCAAGGCCTATCGCCAACAGAGCGAGCGCCTGCGCGACGAAGAATTGCAAAAGGCCCAGCGCCTGCTGGCCAATGGCGCTAGCGCCGAGGACGTGCTGGTGCAACTGGCCCGTGGCCTGACCAACAAATTGCTGCACGCGCCGAGCGTGCAGTTGAAAAAGCTGTCCGCCGAAGGCCGCCTCGATGCGCTGGCCATGGCCCAAGAACTCTTTGCCCTCGGAGAGGGCCCTTCGGATAAAACCCCGCAATGAAAGCGTCACTGCTCAATAAGCTGGACATTCTCCAGGACCGTTTCGAGGAATTGACCGCCTTGCTCGGCGATGGCGAAGTCATCTCCGATCAGACCAAATTCCGCGCCTATTCCAAGGAATACGCCGAAGTCGAGCCGATCGTCGCCGCCTATAAACAGGTGCTCAAGGTGCAGTCTGACCTTGAAGGCGCCCAGGCGCTGCTCAAGGACAGCGACCCGGACATGCGGGAAATGGCCGTGGAAGAAGTTCGCGAAGCCAAAGAGCAATTGCTGGAACTGGAAAGCACCCTGCAACGCATGCTGCTGCCCAAGGACCCCAATGACGGGCGCAACGTGTTCTTGGAAATCCGCGCCGGCACCGGTGGTGACGAGGCGGCGATCTTCTCCGGCGACCTGTTCCGCATGTATTCGCGCTACGCCGAGCGTCGTGGGTGGCGCCTGGAGATCCTCTCGGAAAACGAGGGCGAACACGGCGGCTATAAAGAAGTCATTGCCCGGGTCGAAGGCGACAATGTCTACGGCAAGCTCAAGTTCGAATCCGGTGCCCATCGCGTGCAGCGGGTCCCGGCCACTGAATCCCAAGGGCGCATCCACACCTCGGCCTGCACCGTGGCGGTATTGCCCGAGCCGGACGAGCAGGAAGCCATCGAGATCAACCCGGCGGACTTGCGTGTCGACACTTACCGCTCCTCGGGCGCCGGTGGCCAGCACGTGAACAAGACCGACTCGGCGATCCGCATTACTCACCTTCCCACGGGGATTGTGGTGGAGTGCCAGGAAGAGCGCTCCCAGCACAAGAACCGTGCCCGGGCCATGTCCTGGCTGTCGGCCAAACTGAATGACCAGCAGACCAGCGCCGCGGCCAACGCCATCGCCAGCGAGCGCAAGTTGCTGGTGGGTTCCGGTGACCGTTCCGAGCGGATTCGCACCTACAACTTCCCCCAGGGCCGGGTCACCGACCATCGGGTCAACCTGACCCTGTATTCCCTGGATGAAATCCTCGCCGGTGGCGTCGAAGCGGTGATCGAACCGTTGCTGGCCGAGTACCAGGCGGACCAACTTGCGGCTTTGGGTGAGTAAATGACCATCATTGCCAGCCTGCTGCGCGCAGCCGAGTTGCCTGATTCCCCGACCGCCCGCCTGGACGCCGAGCTGCTGCTGGCGGCTGCCCTGGGCAAGTCCCGCAGTTTTCTCCACACCTGGCCCGAACGCATCGTGCCCAGCGAGGCCGCGCTGGTGTTCGCCGAGTACCTGCAACGCCGCCGCTCCGGCGAGCCGGTGGCCTACATCCTCGGCCAGCAGGGGTTCTGGAAGCTTGATCTGGAAGTGGCGCCCCACACCCTGATCCCTCGGCCGGACACCGAGTTGCTGGTGGAAACAGCCCTGGATCTGTTGCCGGCGACCCCGGCCAAGGTGCTGGACCTGGGCACCGGCAGCGGTGCGATTGCCCTGGCCTTGGCCAGCGAGCGTCCGGCCTGGAATGTCACGGCGGTGGATCGTGTGCTGGAAGCCGTGGCCCTGGCCGAGCGCAATCGCCAGCGCCTGCAGTTGCATAACGTCAGCGTGCTCAACAGCCACTGGTTCGGCGCCTTGCAGGGCCAGCGTTATCAGTTGATTGTCAGCAACCCGCCCTACATTGCGGCCGCCGATCCCCATCTGGCGGCCGGTGATGTGCGCTTCGAACCTGAAAGCGCCCTGGTCGCCGGTCATGACGGCCTGGACGATCTGCGCCTGATCATTGCCCAGGCGCCGCAGCACCTTGCGGCGGGCGGCTGGTTGATGCTCGAACATGGCTACGATCAGGCCGTGGCCGTGCGTGACCTGCTGCTCAGCCAAGGCTTTATCGAGGTTCACAGCCGCGTTGACCTCGGTGGCCATGAACGCATCAGCCTGGGGCGCCTGCCGTGCTGAACGATCAGGAGCTGTTGCGCTATAGCCGGCAGATTCTGTTGCAGCACGTCGACATCGAAGGCCAGTTGCGCCTGAAAAACAGCCGGGTGCTGATCGTCGGTCTCGGCGGCCTCGGCGCGCCGGTCGCGTTGTACCTGGCGGCCGCGGGGGTGGGCGAGCTGCACTTGGCGGATTTCGACAGCGTCGACCTGACCAACCTGCAACGTCAGATCATTCACGACACCGCCAGCGTCGGCATGAGCAAGGTCGACTCGGCCATGGCGCGCTTGAGCGCCCTCAACCCACAGATCCAGTTGCTGCCAAGGCGCACTGCGCTGGATGAGGATTCCCTGGCCGCAGCGGTGGCCGCCGTGGACCTGGTGCTTGATTGCAGCGATAACTTCACCACCCGTGAGTCGGTCAACGCCGCCTGTGTGGCGGCGGGCAAACCCTTGGTCAGCGGCGCGGCGATTCGCCTGGAAGGGCAACTGTCGGTGTTCGATCCACGGCGCCCGGAAAGCCCCTGCTACCACTGCCTGTACGGGCATGGCAGCGAGGCTGAACTGACCTGCAGCGAAGCCGGCGTGCTGGGCCCCTTGGTGGGCTTGGTCGGCAGCCTGCAAGCCTTGGAGGCGCTAAAGCTGCTGGCTGGGTTCGGTGAGCCACTGGTGGGCCGCCTGTTGCTGATCGATGCCTTGGGCACGCGCTTTCGCGAGTTGCGGGTCAAGCGCGACCCAGGCTGCAGCGTCTGTGGGTCGCACCATGGGTGAAGCGCCCATCGGCGTTTTCGATTCCGGCGTTGGCGGCTTGTCGGTGCTGGCCGAAATTCAGCAACGCCTGCCTCAGGAATCGTTGTTGTATTTCGGCGATTGCGGGCACATTCCCTACGGCGAAAAATCCCCTGAATTCATCCGCGAGCGTTGCAGCGTGATGGCGCGCTTTTTTCACCAGCAAGGCGCCAAGGCCCTGGTGCTGGCGTGCAATACCGCCACGGTGGCTGGGGTGGCCGATTTACGTCGTGATTACCCCGATTGGCCCATCGTCGGCATGGAGCCGGCGGTCAAGCCGGCGGCTGCGGCTACCCGCAGCGGCGTGGTTGGCGTGCTGGCCACCACCGGCACCTTGCAGAGCGCCAAGTTCGCCGCCTTGCTTGATCGTTTCGCCACCGATGTGAAAGTCATCACCCAACCTTGCCCGGGGTTGGTGGAGCGGATCGAAGACGGCGACTTGCACAGCCCGGTCCTGCGCCGGCTATTGCAAGGCTATGTGGAGCCGTTGCTGGCCGCCGGTTGCGACACCATCATCCTGGGCTGCACCCACTATCCCTTCCTCAAGCCTTTGCTCAAGCAGATGCTGGCCGACGATATCAGCCTGATCGACACCGGCGCTGCAGTGGCGCGGCAACTCCAGCGCTTGCTGGACGAGCGTGGGCTACTGGCTTCAGGTCCTGCACGTGACACTCGCTTCTGGACCAGTGGCAATGTGCAGCACTTCGCCCAGGTCTTGCCCGTGTTATGGCAGGGTGCTGGCGCGGTACAGGCGTTTCCCGGTTAATCCCCATCCAGCAAAAAATTCGAATCGGCGCTGAACTTCTGTTTCGGCGCAGATTTCTATACGCCCTGTACGACCTTGTACTAAAACCTACAAAAATCGATCAGAAAGGGTGTTCTTGATGAGGCGACTATTTTGTCTGGCCGCACTGGCGGCCGCTATGGTGGGGCACAGTGTTTCTGCGCAAGCCGCAGGCGTCGAATTTGCCGTGGGGCAAACCAGCGACTCGACCCAGACTTATCGCTTGGGTATGCAATGGGATTGGGACAAGAGCTGGCTGCAAAGTGATGTCGGTCGTCTGACCGGCTACTGGAGCGGGGCCTACACCTTCTGGGATGGCGACGATAAAGCCAACAATCACAGCCTGTCGTTCTCGCCGGTACTGGTCTACGAATTCACCGGTGCCAGCGTCAAGCCATACATCGAGGCGGGCATTGGTGTGGCCGCGTTCGCCCACACCGAGGTGGAAAGCAACAAGCTGGGCTCGGCGTTCCAGTTCGAAGACCGCCTGGGCTTCGGCTTGCGTTTCGCTGGCGGGCATGAGGTGGGGATTCGTGCGACGCACTATTCCAATGCCGGTATCGCCAGCCCCAACGATGGGGTCGAGAGCTACGCGCTGCACTACACCCTGGCGCTGTAAGGCACCCCTCAGCGATACGCCGTGGCGATGCCTCGGCGTTCGTTGATGCAGTCCACTTCGCCCATCTCGAACTCCCGGCAAATCAGCGGGCGTTTCTCGTAGATGCTGCACATCATGGTGTTGCGATCCAGCGCGGCGCACCAGCCGTCATCCAGGCGCAGCATGACTTCCCCACCCCAATCGTCGGTGTCGATGTAACGCTCGGGCACGCCGGTGTCAGTGATCAGCATGACCTCCAGCTGGCAGCAGCAGGCGGCGCACGTTGAGCAGGTGACGGCGGGTTCGGCGATCTGGGTAATGGGGATAGTGGTCATAGGCGCGCAGTGTAAGGCAGCCGGCGATGGCTGTGTGAAGCCCCTGACAGACGTTCAGGGATTATCGGGCAATGGCGTGCCTGCCTCGGCGTAGCGGGCCAGGGCATGCAGTCCCGGAAACACCAGGCCCCAGAGCACTCCCAGGCCCACCAGGGTCGGCCATGTGCCGTAGGGAAAGTGCACCCCCGCCAGTTGCCCGCCGGCGTAGTAGGACAGCGGGCCGCCGACTGCGCCCAGTGCCGCAGCCAGCCACCAGGGGCGCGCGCTCCAGGCCAGGCAATGGCGCAAGGTGGTGGCCAGCAAGGCCCAGAGCAGCATCAGCCAGAAGGGAATCAGCAGGGTGACCTGTTGGAACTCGAACACCCCCAGCCACTGCAGGAAACTGTCCAGCACCGTGCCCAGCAAGGCCACGCTGATCACCAGCCGACCCTCTTCGGCCCAGGTGCCAATCCACAGCAGGTGAATCACCAACACGGTGGCGCCGAGCAACAGCCAGGGGCCATCGCCGCCCATGACGCAGGCGAACCAGCCCAACTGAAACAGCAGGGCGTTGGCCAGGCTTTTACGCATTGAAGCGTCCCAACAGCGGTTGTGGCACTGCAGCAGGTTTGGCCAGGAGCATCTGGGCGGTGCCGATGGTGCGCTCTAGGAAGCCGCCTTCGCAGTAGCACAGATAGAACTCCCACAGGCGCAGGAAATACTCGTCGTAGCCCAGCTCACTCAGACGGCCATGGGCGCGGCGGAAGTTCTCGTGCCACAGGCGCAGGGTGCGTGCGTAGTGCAGGCCGAAGTCTTCCATGTGCAGCAGGTTCATGTCGGTGTCGCGGCTGACCACTTCGAGCATCTTGTGCACGCTGGGCAAGGCGCCGCCCGGGAAAATATAGCGCTGGATAAAGTCCACGGCGTTTTTGGCCTGCTCGTAGCGCTGGTCGCGAATGGTGATCGCTTGCAGCAGCATCAGGCCGTTGCTTTTCAGCAACTGCGCGCATTGCTTGAAATAGGTCGGCAGGAAGCGATGGCCTACGGCCTCGATCATCTCGATCGAGACCAGCTTGTCGTACTGCCCCGTCAAGTCGCGGTAGTCCTCCAGCAGCAGGGTGACTTGGTCCTGTAGGCCCAATTCGTCGATGCGTTGCCGGGTAAAGGCGAACTGCTCTTTGGACAGGGTCGTGGTGGTGACCTTGCAGCCATAATGCTGCGCGGCGTACAGGGCCATGCTGCCCCAGCCAGTGCCGATCTCCAGCAGGTGGTCGTCGGGGGTGAGGGCGAGTTTCTGGCAGATGCGCTCCAGCTTGTTCAACTGGGCCTGCTCCAGGCTGTCGTCCTCGCGCAGGAACTGCGCGGCCGAGTACATCATCGTCGGGTCGAGAAACTGTTCAAACAGCTCGTTGCCCAGGTCGTAGTGGGCGGCGATGTTCTTCTGCGAGCCCTTGCGCGTGTTGCGGTTAAGCCAGTGCAGGCCCTGGATCATTGGCCGGCCGAGCTTGGCCAGGCCGCCTTCCATGGCGTCCAGCACCTCAAGGTTGCTGACGAACACCCGCACCACCGCGGTCAGGTCCGGCGTGCTCCAGTAGCCGTGGATAAAGGCTTCACCGGCACCGATCGAACCGTTGCTGGCGACCATGCCCCAGGCAGCAGAGTCGTGGATGTGGACCTCGCCCAGCAGGCTGGCGCCGCTGGCACCGAAAACATGTCGCTCACCGTCTTCAATGACCACCAGTTGGCCGTTGCGCAACTGGGCCAACTGGCGCAGGACCCCGCGACGCAACAGGTTGCCGGTCAGGCCGTGGGCGCTGAGCAGGTTGGGCTTGGCCGATACGCTAGAGGATTTCATGGCGGCGATCCTTGGGTTGTACAACGGCTGTTTGATAGGCGCCGTCGGCAGCCTGATGAGGGAAGAACGGAATGCGTTTACCGGCCAGGCGCAGGGCCTGCCAATAGATGGCCAGGCAGGTCTTGGCGGTCATCCAGGGAAAGCGCAGCAGGTACTGGTGCAGGCTGCGCCGGCTCAGGGCCTGGCGTTGCAGGTTGAGGGTGGCGTCGAAGACTTTCAGTTCACCCTGCCAGTCGGCCATGTGCACACCGAGTCGCTCGCTGGGCGGGCTGAAGCTCATGCGGTATTCCAGGTCCCGGGGCAGAAAGGGCGAGACATGGAAGGCCTTGGCCACGGCGAAGTGCTGATGGCCGGGCGCTTCATCGACGGCCTGGGCTTTGGCCGGCAGCACGTAGTGATAGCGCTCGCGCCATGGCGTGTTGGTGACTTCGCAGAGAATCGCCGCCAGGCGCCCGTCGTTTTCGAAGCAGTAGAAGAAACTCACCGGGTTGAACGACAGGCCCCAACTGCGGGCTTGGGTCAGCAGGCAGACCGAACCGCCGGGCACATGGCCGATGGCCTTGGCGACCTGTTGCCGCACCGCGTCGATCAGGCGCATGCCCTGGCTGGTAAAGGTTTTCAGGTAATCGCTCTCACGGAACGAGAAGGGCGCAAAACGCCGGCTGCCGGCCAGGGGCGACAGGCCAAGCACCGTTTCCTGCTCATCCAGGTCCAGGTACAGCAGGCCGATCCGATAGCGGAAGGCATGGTCCTTGGGCGAGAACCGCCGGTGGCTGATCCAGCCGCTGTACAGGGCGCTGTTCACAACAGTTCCCCAAAGGCCTGGGCCACGCGCAGGGCACTGACCACGCCGTCTTCGTGGAAGCCGTTGGCCCAGTAGGCGCCGCAGTAATAGCTGTGGTGCGCGCCCTGCAGTTCAGTCCAGCGTGCTTGCGCGGCTACGGCCGCCAGGCTGTATTGCGGGTGGGCGTAGGTGTAACTGGCGAGAACCGTTGCCGGGTCGATGGCGGCGGTCTGGTTGAGGCTGACACAGAAGGTGGTGTCGCTTTGGATGCCCTGGAGGATGTTCATGTCGTAGGTGACCGCGGCCTGCTGGTCGCCTGCACCGCCCAGGCGATAGTTCCAGCTGGCCCAGGCCAGGCGGCGTCGGGGCAGCAGGCGGGTGTCGGTGTGCAGCACCACCTGATTGTCGGCGTAGGGCAGGGCGCCGAGGATGTCTTGCTCGATGTGGCTGGGTTCGGCCAGCAGTTGCAGGGCCTGGTCGCTGTGGCAGGCGAACACCACCTTGTCAAAGCGCTCGCTGCCGGCCGCGCTGTGGATCACCACCCCCTGCTCATCGCGCTCGACCCGAGTGACCGGGCAATTGAGGCGAATCCGCTCGCGGAAGCTGCTGGTCAACGGCTCGATGTAGCGGCTGGAACCGCCCTCGATCACGCACCATTGCGGGCGGTTGCTGACGGACAGCAGGCCGTGGTTCTTGAAGAACCGCACGAAGAACTGCAGGGGGAAACCAAGCATCTGTTGCAGGGACATCGACCAGATCGCCGAGCCCATGGGCACGATGTAGTGCCGGATGAAACGTTCGCCGTAGCCTTGGTCTCGCAGGTAGTCGCCGAGGGTCATGGCCGGGTCGATCTGCTGGTGCTCGAGGTCGCGGATCGCTTCTTTGTTGAAACGCAGGATGTCCCGCAGCATGCCCCAGAACCCCGGGGACAGCAGGTTGCGACGCTGGGCGAAGAGGCTGTTGAGGTTGTTGCCGTTGTACTCCAGCCCCGAGGCGGGGTCGGTCACGGAAAAGCTCATTTCGGTGGGCTTGAAGGTGACACCGATCTGCCCCAGCAGCCGGATGAAGTTGGGGTAGGTCCAGTCGTTGAACACGATGAAGCCGGTGTCCACGGCGTGGGTTTCACCCTTTACCGAAACGTCCACGGTGTGGGTGTGGCCGCCGATCCAGCTGCCGGCTTCGAAGACGCTGATGTCATGGCGGCGATTGAGCAGGTAGGCGCTGGTCAGCCCGGAAATGCCGCTGCCGATAATGGCGATTTTCATGAGGGGTTCCCTGTCGGCGAAGCGTTACGGGCCAGGCGGCGTCCCACCGCCAGTTGCAGGCGTCCAGGCAACCAGGACAGCAGCTTGAGGCCAAAGATAAAGCCGGCCGGAAAGGCGATTTCCAGCGGCCGCCGCGGCAGGCGCTGATGGATATGCCGGGCGGCCCGTTCCGCGCTCCAGCTCATGGGCATGGGAAAGTCATTACGTGCGGTCAGCGGCGTTTCGACGAAGCCGGGGCTGACCAGGGTGACGTCGATCCCTTCGGCGGCCAGGTCGACGCGCAGGGACTGCAGGAGGTAGCGCAACGCCGCTTTGGACGCGCCGTAGGCTTCGGCGCGCGGCAGGGGAAAGTAGGTCACCGAACTGGCCACGCCCACCAGATGGGGGCGAGTGCCGGCACGCAGCAGCGGCAGTGCGACTTCGATGCAATAGCTGCTGGCGAACAGGTTGCTGCGCATCACCTGTTCGATGACCGTAGCGTCGAACTGACGGACTTCAACGTATTCACAGGTGCCGGCGTTGAGAATCACTGTGTCCAGGGCGCCCCAGTGCTGGGCGATTTGCGCGCCGATCCTGTGCACTTGTTCGCGGTCGGTGAGGTCCCCGGGGACCACCAGCACGCGGCCGGGATACTGTTGGGCCAAGGCATCCAGGGGCTCTCGCGAGCGTGCGCTGAGGGCCAGCTGGGCGCCGGACTTGAGCAGCGCTTGCGCCAATGCCGCGCCGATCCCGCTGCTGGCGCCGGTCAGCCAGATACGCTGCGGCAATGGGCTGTTCATGCCAACCTCCCTTTCAACCAGTGGATGACCCGACCCAGCAGGGGCAGGTGTTCGTAAAGCAAGGCGCCGGCGTCGAAATAGTCGCGGTGGCGATAGACCTTGTCGTCGCGCCACAGCAGGTGCGAGCAGCCTTCGACCTGGATCGGCTGGCCACCCTGCAAGCGCGGGTGCCGGTAGGTCATGGTCCAGCGCAGGTAACCCTGGCCTTCGCCGCTGGCATCAAAGCCATGGACGTTGAATTTCAGCTCGCTGACATTGGCGTACAGCTCGGCGAAGTAGCGCCGCACTTGCGGCAGACCCTGCACCTCATGCAACGGATCGGTGAAGCGGATGTCGTCGCTGTACAGCTGGCTCAGGCGCTCGAGGTTGTGTTTGTCCAGGGCCGCGAAGTCCCGGGCAAAGCCTTGCAGGAACTCACTCATAGGTTCCTCCGGCGTCCATCCTTGAGGGCAGGCTCTTGAAGGCCGCCAGGGCACGTTCCCGGGACATCGACAGGTTGACGATGGGCGCCGGGTAATCGGCGACGCCGAACAGGCCGCCCAGGGCCGCCGGGTTGTGGACCTCTTTTTTGTTCAGCCCCGCCAGTTGTGGCAACCACTGCTTGATAAAGCGCCCCTCGCTGTCGAACTTCTCCGACTGGCTCACGGGGTTGAAGATGCGGAAGTAGGGCGCCGAGTCGGTGCCGGTGGAGGAACTCCACTGCCAGCCACCGTTGTTGGCCGCCAGGTCGCCGTCGATCAGGTGCTGCATAAAGAAGCGCTCGCCTTCACGCCAATCGATCAACAGGTTCTTGGTCAGGAACATCGCCACGATCATCCGCAGGCGGTTGTGCATCCAGCCGGTTTCCAGCAGTTGGCGCATGGCGGCGTCGATGATCGGCAAGCCGGTGCGGGCTTCCTGCCAGGCGGCGAGTTCCTCGGGGGCGTCGCGCCAGGCCACGGCCTCGGTTTCCGGGCGAAAGGCACGGTGCCGGGACACCCGCGGGTAACCCACCAGAATGTGTTTGTAGAACTCGCGCCACAGCAGCTCGTTGATCCAGGTAACGGCGCCGACATTGCCGCTTTCGAACTCGCCCTGGTTACTTTGCAGCGCGGCGTGCAGGCACTGGCGTGGCGAAACCACCCCGGCGGCGAGGTAAGGCGACAACTGGCTGGTGCCGGGTTTGGCCGGAAAGTCGCGCTCGCTCTGGTAGTCGCTGATCTGCTCATCGGCAAACTGCTCCAGGCGGCGCAGCGCCTCGGTTTCGCCGGCGGGCCAGAGATCACGCAGCGCCTGGCTGGGCGTGGGGAAACCTGGGACCTGTTGCGGCACCGGGTCGGCCTGGATGGCCAGGGCGGCTTGGGCCTTGGGCGTGCCCGCTAAACCTGGCAGGGCGCTGTGCAAACGGTTGTAGCAAACCTTGCGGAACTGGCTGAAGACCTGGAAGTAGGTGCCGGTCTTGGTCAGCACGCTGCCGGGCTTGAACAGCAACTGGTCGAGGTGGCTGTGGAAGAGCACGTCCTCGGCGTCCAGGGCTTTGGCGACGGCGCTGTCACGGCGACTTTCGTGGATGCCGTACTCCTCGTTGACGTGCACGGCCTTGATTCCGAGTTGCCGGCACAGCTCCAGCAATACCTGCGGGGCCTGTTCCCAGGTCGGGGCGCTGCGGATCAACAACGGAATGTTCAGTTGCCCCAGGGCCTGGCTCAACGTCGCCAGGTTGCGCAACCAGAAGTCCACTTTGCAGGGCGCGTCGTCATGGGTCAGCCACTGCTCCGGGCTCAGCAGGTACACGGCCACGGTGGGGCCGCGCTGGGCGGCGGCGCACAGGGCGGTGTTGTCATGTAGGCGCAGGTCGCTGCGCAGCCAGATCAATTGCATGGGACGTTCCGCATCAGATAAGTCCTCGTTGAACCAGTGCCTGATGAGCCGAGACGGGGTCTTCGGCCAGGTACAGGTCAGCGATTTCAGTGGTACATACGGCCAACTCGGCGTGATGGATGCACACCGTGGGGCCGACAATGAATTTTGCGCAGGCAATGCCGTTGAGCAGCTTGGGCAACTGGCCCGGGTTCAGGGCCTTGCTGGAGTACAGGAGCACGCCCCGGGCTTGCAGGTGGTCGGCGGCCAGGGCCAGTTCGCCCACGGGCAACGGCCAGTCGAAGACTTCCACCGGACAGTCGGCGCTGCTGATCAGCCAGGCGGTGAGCCAGAGATTGGGCTCCAGGGGCAGGTCCGAGTGGTTGATCAGTAGCAGCGGCGAGCTCTGCAGTTGACGGTTGTTGTGATAGATCCGCGCGCCCAGTTTGCTGCGCAACCAGGAGTAGAAAAACACCTGCTCCATCTGGCTGCCGAACTGGCCTTGCCAGCGCTGCTCCAGCTCCGCCAGCAGCGGCACCATCAACTGTTCGCACAAGGTTCTGGGGGGGTACAGGGCCATGGCCTGGTTAAACGTGTCATCGACCCTGCGTTCCGCCAATTGGCTGATGGCCTGGATCAAGGTCTGGCGCAGCAGGTGCCAGTCGTTCTCGGCCGGTTCGCTGAAGGCAGGGGAGGAACTCAGCAGGTGCTTGACCTGGCTCACCGCCACGCCGCGATTGAGCCAGGTGAGGATGGTGAAAATCTGCTGCACATGCTCGGCCGAGAACAGCCGATGCCCCTTGGGCGTGCGCTGGGGCACGATCAGCCCGTAGCGGCGCTCCCAGGCGCGCAACGTGACGGCGTTGACTCCGGTCTGGCGCGCCACCTCTCGAATCGGCAGCCAGCCCTCTTCCAGTGCCCGGTTGTAATCGGTGCCGGCGTTGTCGTCGTCGACCGTCGTCTGCGTCATGGCTCAGATTCCATTGCGCAGGCTGAGGTTTTCCGGGTGCGGCTGCAGGTACACCTGCTGTGCCACATAGGGATCGGGGTGTTGGCGGAAGTGGTGCTTGAGCAGGGTCAGCGGTACGACGAGAGGCACGATGCCGTGGCGGTACTGGCCGATGATCTGCTGCACTTCCTGCTTGTCTTCGGCGCTGATGACTTGTTTGAGGTAGCCGCTCAGGTGTTGCAGGACGTTGGTGTGGGTGCGGCGCGTGGCGCATTTCTTCAGGGCCGCCATCAGTTCCCTGAAATAGCGTGGGCCGATTTCTTTCGGGTCGCCTTTGCCCATGCTGCCCAGCAGATTGCCCAGGGTTTTGTACTGCACCGGGTTGTGGGCCATCAGCAGGTATTTGTATCGGGAGTGGAATTCCACCAGGCTGCGGCGGGTCAGGCCTTGCGTCGCCAAGAGGCCCTGCCAGGCGCTGTAGGCGAAGACTCGAGTCAGGAAGTTCTCGCGCAGTACCGGGTCGTTGAGACGCCCGTCTTCCTCCACCGGCAGGTCCGGGTGCAGGTCGCAAAAGGCTTGGGCGTAAATGCCGCGGCCACCGTCATCGCTGGGCATGCCGTTGGCCTGGTAGACCTTGACCCGCTCCAGGCCGCACGACGGCGACTTTTGCATGAAGATGTAGCCGCAGATATCAACCAGCGCCTCGGCCATGCGCCGGCCGTAATCGGCCAGCGGCTCGGTCACGTCCAGGCTGGCGTCTACCGTGCCCACGGCTTGGGGATGCTGCGGGTTGCCCACCAGGCGAATGGGTTGCCTTGGCGTACCCAGGCCGATGGCGGCCTCGGGGCACAGGGGCACGAAATCAAAATGCTCGCTCAGCACCCGGCTGCACAGCCGTGATTCCTTGTGCCCGCCGTTGAAACGGACCTCGATGCCCATCAGGCAAGCGCTGATGGCGATTTTGGGTTTGCCGCCACGGGGTGCGATGTCGGGCATGGGAGGACCTCCAAACGATACCTGTACAAAATAAATATCCTGTACAACTTGGCTCATCATAGGAGTAAGGCTGTACAAGTCAAATATTTTGTATAGGTTTTGTCGGTGGCGGTCCGGGGCTATTTCCAGCCCATCTGCCAGTCCTGATCGTTTTGCAGGGTCTGCCAGGTCAAGCGTTGGCTGCGCTTGCTGAGCACCGCCTGCAACTCGATGTCCAGCACGGTGCCTTCGTCGTCGCAAAACAGTTCGGTGACCAGAAAGTGTTTCTCACGATTTTGCGGGCGGGCTGCTGTCCATTTCGACAGCAGCAATTTGCGCGGGTTGAGGCGGTTCACTGCAGGCTCTCGTGGAGTCGGCGCGCGGCTTCCTGGCCGCTCAGCCAGGCGCCTTCGACGCGGCCGGACAGGCACCAGTCGCCACAGACATAAAGCCCCAGGTCGGCATCCGCCAGGGCGCCCCATTCATGGCTGGTGGCAGGGCGGGCATAGAGCCAGCGGTGGGCGAGGCTGAAGGTCGGCGCGGGCATGGCGCTGTGCAGCAACTCGGCGAAGGCACCGTGCAATTGCTCGATCACCGCCTCTTTGGGCAAGTCGATGTGCTGGCGGCTCCAGATGCTGGTGGCGTGCAGGACCCAGGTGTCCAGCGTGCTGTCGCGCCCGGGTTTGCTGCGGTTGCGGGCCAGCCAGTCCAGTGGGCTGTCTTGCACGAAACAACCTTCGACGGCGGTCTCAAGGGGCTTGTCGAACGCCAGGGCGACGGCCCAGGTCGGGTCCATTTTCACTCCGGCGGCGACACCGGCGAGCTTCGGTGCGGCGGCCAGCAGCGCGGTGGCCTGGGGCGCCGGCGTGGCGATGACCACATGGCTGAACGGACCGTGGGTGAAGCCCTCGGCGTCCTGCAAATGCCAGTGCCGTTCGCCGCGAAACACCTCGGTAATACGGCAGGCGAAATGCACTTCGGCGTCGCCAAGCAAGGCCCGGGTAATGGCGCTCATGCGCGGGCTGCCCACCCAGCGAGTCTGCTCGTCGGGTGAGGGGCTGAGTTGGCCACCGTGGGAGTTGTAGAGTTGCGGCGTCCATTCGGCGACCCAGCCATTGGCTTGCCAGCGCTGCACTTCATTGACGAAGCGCCGATCACGCGCGGTGAAGTATTGGGCCCCCAGGTCCAGCGCACCGGCATCACTGCGCTTGCTCGACATGCGCCCGCCACTGCCGCGGCTTTTATCGAAGAGTTGTACAACGTGCCCGGTGTCTCGTAGCGCCTGGGCCGCTGAGAGTCCGGCGATGCCGGTACCGATGATTGCGATGGGTACTGTCATAGGGGCCTCGTTTACCTTTCTGTACAGACTACGCCGTCACTAAAACCTGTACAATATTGTTTTTTGGTATAGCTTTTGGCGGTTGTCGGAGGTTCAGGTTGTCTATTGTTAAAAGAGAGCCTGCCCGATTGAAAAGATCCCTGCCTATAAAAATAGACTAGTGATTCAGGTTAAACGCCACGCGAGGAAGAACTCATGCACATATTGCTGACCGGCGGTACTGGTTTGATTGGGCGTGAGCTCTGCCGGTACTGGCTTTCTCAAGGGCATCAGCTGACCGTCTGGAGCCGTCACCCCGAAACTGTCTCTTCGTTATGCGGTGCTCAGGTCCGCGGGATCAAGCAGTTGCAGGAGTTGGGCCAGGAACCTCTGGATGCCGTGGTCAACCTGGCCGGAGCTCCAATTGGTGATCGGCCATGGACCCACAAGCGCAAGGCGCTGCTCTGGAGCAGTCGTGTCACCCTCACGGAAACCCTGCTGGCCTGGCTGGAAAGCCGCGAACAAAAGCCCGCCGTATTGATCTCGGGATCGGCCGTGGGCTGGTACGGCGATGGCGGCGAGCGCGAACTGACCGAAGACTCGCCACCGGTGAATGAGGATTTCGCCAGTCAGCTGTGCATCGCCTGGGAGGAAACCGCGCAACGCGCTGAAGCCCTGGGCATGCGAGTAGCGTTGGTGCGCACCGGGTTGGTGCTGTCGGCCGAAGGCGGCTTTTTGTCGCGCCTGCTGCTGCCATTCAAACTGGCCCTGGGCGGCCGCATTGGTAGCGGTCGGCAGTGGATGCCGTGGATTCACATCAAAGACCAAATCGCCCTGATTGATTTTCTCCTGCATCGCAGTGATGCCAGTGGTCCTTATAATGCGTGCGCGCCGAAGCCGGTGCGCAATCGCGAGTTCGCCAAGGCGCTAGGCCGTGTGTTGCACCGGCCCGCCCTGTTGCCGTTGCCGGCGTTTGCCTTGCGCATCGGCCTGGGTGAGCTGTCGCTGTTGCTGCTCGGCGGACAACGGGCATTGCCCGCACGCTTGCAAGCAGCCGGGTTCACTTTCCAGTTCACTGATTTGCCCGCGGCCCTGGACGACCTGTCCAGCCGCCTCTGAAATAGGACGTTGCATGACCGATCACGCGTTGCTCCTGGTCAACCTGGGTTCGCCGGCTTCCACCTCGGTGGCGCATGTGCGCAGCTACCTCAATCAGTTCCTGATGGACCCGTACGTCATCGATTTGCCGTGGCCGGTGCGGCGTCTGCTGGTGTCGCTGATCCTGATCAAGCGCCCTGAGCAGTCGGCCCACGCCTATGCCTCGATCTGGTGGGAAGAGGGCTCGCCACTGGTGGTGCTCAGCCGTCGCCTGCAACAGGTGATGAAGCAGGAATGGCAGCAAGGTCCGGTGGAGTTGGCGATGCGTTACGGCGAGCCTTCCATCGAATCGACCCTGGTGCGCCTGGCCGCTCAAGGGCAGAAAAAAATCACCCTGGCGCCGTTGTATCCGCAGTTTGCCGACAGCACCGTGACCACGGTGATCGAGGAAGCCAAGCGGGTGGTTCGGGAAAAACGTCTCGATGTGCAGTTCTCGATACTGCAGCCCTTCTACGATCAGCCCGAGTACATCGATGCCCTGGTGGCCAGCGCCCGGCCTTATCTTGCCCAGGAGCATGATCACCTGCTGTTGAGCTTTCACGGCTTGCCGGAGCGTCACCTGATCAAGCTCGACCCCACCGGCCAGCATTGCTTCAAAGATGCCGATTGCTGCAAGAATGCGTCACCGGCGGTGTTGGCCACCTGTTATCGCGCCCAGTGCATGCGCACCGCCTCAGCCTTTGCCGAGCGCATGGGCTTGGCGCCAGGCCAGTGGTCGGTGTCGTTCCAGTCCCGTTTGGGCAAGGCGAAATGGATCGAACCCTACACCGAGGCGCGTCTGGATGAGTTGGCCAAGCAAGGGGTGAAAAAGCTGCTGGTGATGTGCCCGGCGTTTGTCGCGGACTGCATCGAGACCCTGGAAGAGATTGGTGATCGCGGGCGTGAACAGTTCCGCGAAGCCGGGGGCGAAGAGTTGGTGCTGGTGCCGTGCCTGAATGATGACCCGCAATGGGCCAAGGCGTTGACGACCTTGTGTGAGCGGGCGCCGTTGGCGCTTTAAGAGCATCGTCAGCAAGCCGGGCCCCTTAGGCGCCGGCTTGCTGGCGATAGGTTTGGCTTAAATCAGCGGCTCGTCGGCTTTTTTGTTCTTCCAGCCATCATTGCCCGGCAGGATCAGGTTCAGCGCGATCGCCACCACGGCGCACAGCGCAATCCCCTTGAGGCCGAAGTCATCCGGGCCGGTGCCGGTGCCTACCAGCACACCGCCAATTCCGAACACCAGGGTCACTGAGACAATCACCAGGTTGCGTGCTTCTCCCAGGTCGATCTTGTGGCGGATCAGGGTGTTCATGCCCACCGCGGCGATCGAGCCGAACAACAGGCAGAGAATCCCGCCCATCACTGGTACTGGAATGCTTTGCAGCAGCGCACCGAACTTGCCGATAAAGGCCAGGGTAATAGCGAACACCGCCGCCCAGGTCATGATTTTCGGGTTGTAGTTCTTGGTCAGCATCACCGCGCCTGTGACTTCGGCGTAGGTGGTGTTGGGTGGGCCACCGAACAGGCCGGCGGCGGTGGTGGCGATGCCGTCACCAAACAGGGTGCGATGCAGGCCAGGCTTCTTCAGGTAGTCGCGACCGGTCACGCTGCCTACGGCAATCACGCCGCCGATGTGTTCGATGGCCGGAGCCAGGGCCACGGGCACGATGAACAGGATCGCCTGCCAGTTGAACTCCGGTGCGGTGAAGTGGGGCAGGGCCAGCCACGGTGCCGCCGCAATCTTCGCGGTGTCGACCACGCCAAAGTAGAAGGACATGGCAAAGCCCACCAAGACCCCGGAGATGATCGGCACCAGGCGGAAGATGCCCTTGCCGAACACTGCAACGATCAGGGTGGTCAGCAGCGCTGGCATCGAGATCATCATTGCCGTCTGGTAATGAATCAGCTCGCTGCCATCACCGGCCTTGCCCATCGCCATGTTGGCGGCGATCGGTGCCATGGCCAGGCCAATGGAAATGATCACCGGGCCGATGACCACGGGTGGTAGCAGGCGGTCGATAAAACCGGTGCCCTTGATCTTCACCGCGAGGCCGAGAAAGGTGTAGACGAAACCGGCCGCCATCACGCCGCCCATGGTCGCGGCGAGGCCGAACTGGCCCTTGGCGAGAATGATCGGGGTGATGAAGGCAAAGCTCGACGCCAGGAACACCGGCACTTGGCGCCCGGTGACAACCTGGAACAACAGAGTCCCGAGACCCGCCGTGAACAGCGCCACGTTGGGGTCAAGACCGGTAATCAGCGGCATCAACACCAACGCGCCAAAGGCCACGAAGAGCATCTGCGCGCCAGACAGCACCTGGCGCCAGAGCGGATCGTTGAACTCATCCTGCATGGTCAGGCGTCCTTCTGCTTGGTACCGAAGATCTTGTCGCCGGCATCGCCCAGGCCCGGGATGATGTAGCCGTGTTCATTGAGTTTTTCATCGATGGACGCGGTGTAGATGATCACGTCGGGGTGGGCCTTTTCGACCACGGCGATGCCTTCCGGCGCGGCCACCAGGACCATGGCGCGGATGTCTCGGCAGCCGGCTTTTTTCAGCAGGTCGATGGTCGCGACCATGGAGCCGCCGGTGGCCAGCATCGGGTCGATGATCATCGCCAGGCGCTCGTCAATTTCCGGCACCAGCTTTTCCAGGTAGGTGTGGGCTTCGAGTGTTTCCTCGTTGCGGGCCACGCCGACGGCGCTGACCTTGGCCCCTGGGATCAGGCTCAATACGCCTTCAAGCATGCCGATGCCGGCACGCAGGATCGGGACCACGGTGATCTTCTTGCCGGCGATTTTTTCCACCTGGACCGGGCCGCACCAGCCAGGAATTTCGTAGCTTTCCAGGGGCAGGTCTTTGGTGGCTTCGTACGTCAGCAGGGCTCCGACTTCCTGAGCGAGCTCGCGGAAATTCTTCGTGCTGATGTCGGCGCGGCGCATAAGGCCAAGTTTGTGTCGGATCAGCGGGTGGCGGATCTCGCGGATGGGCATAGGGAAAAGCTCCGGCGGCGGGCAAAAAAACCGGCCTAGATTAATCTATCCGGGGTTGTTGTCCTATAGACATGAAGTACGTTAGTCCAGAAAGGCTTGATCTGACCCGGCGGGATGCGTACCTTTGCCCGCTTTTCCGAAACTGCCACCCCCTTGGAGAGCGCCATGTCCGCTGATCTCGAGCATATCCGTCAAATCATGCGAGAGGCTGACTGCCTGTACACCGAAGCTGAAGTCGAGGCGGCCATCGCCCGGGTCGGTGCACACATCAATGAAGAACTGGCTGAGCGCAATCCGGTGGTGTTTTGTGTGATGAACGGCGGCCTGATTTTCGCCGGCAAGCTGCTCACCCACTTGCAGTTCCCGCTGGAAGCCTCCTATTTGCACGCCACCCGTTATCGCAATGAAACCAGCGGCGGCGAGCTGTTCTGGAAGTCCAAGCCGGAAGTCTCCTTTATTGACCGTGACGTGCTGATCATCGACGACATCCTCGACGAAGGTCACACCCTGGGCGCGATCATCGACTTCTGCAAACACGCCGGCGCTCGCGCGGTGCACACCGCAGTGCTGATCGACAAGGACCACGACCGCAAGGCTCGTCCTGACCTGAAGGCCGATTACGTTGGCCTGCCGTGCGTTGACCGCTACATCTTCGGCTATGGCATGGACTACAAAGGTTACTGGCGCAACGCGGCTGGCATCTTCGCCGTCAAAGGCATGTAAGCCATGAGTCAGCCGAGCTTTCTCGACCAATCGCTGTTTGCCGAGTTGGCCGAGAAGGCCGCGGCCAACCCCCGTGGCCGGCAGCACCACAATTTCCACCAGATGGATGAGCCGTGCCATCGCATGGCGGTCGGCCTGCAACCGGCCACCTATATACCGCCACACCGCCACCTGAGTGCTGACAAAGCGGAAACCCTGCTGGTGCTCAAGGGGCGATTGGGCTTGCTGGTGTTTGACGAGGCGGGCCATGTCCTGGCCAAGCGGGTGCTGCAGGCCGGTGGTGAGTGTGTCGGTGTCGATCTGCCGGCCGGGGTGTTCCACGGCCTGGTGGTGCTGGAGGCTGACAGCCTGATGTTCGAGTGCAAGGCCGGCCCCTATCGTCCGGTGGGCGAGGGTGAGCTGGCTGCCTGGGCTCCTCGCGAGGGCGAGCCGGCAGTGGCCGAGTATCACGCCTGGATGCGTGCCCAGTTCGACTGATCCTGCGGCGTGCAGCGTTTCTGCCGTTCGCAGGCACCTGCCCATCTCCGGGGTTGTTTGCATGGCCTACAGGCTCCACCGCTGCATGCAAGGCTGATCAGAAGCCGTGCTAGAGTGATCGGCCCTTGCCTGGAGCCTGTCATGAGCCTGTTGATTCGCAGTAGCGCGGCCCTTCTTTTGACCCTGAGCCTTCCACTGGCGGCAGCCCCGGCGCCGATGCATGCGCAGTTCCTGCCCCCCGATGACCTGACCTTGCGTGACTCCGCGCCGGAGCAGCAGCAACTGCTGCAAGTCACCGAGTACTCGGTGGTGATCGGCAGCCAGCGTCAGTCCAACCAGCAACCCATTCCAGTGACTTCGCCCTTGCTGGTGCGCCTCAAAGGCAAGCCGTTGAACAAGGGGGCGAGCATCAGCCAGGTGTTGGTGAACTTCGACGGCGAAAGCAAAAGCCTGAAAAAGCCGATTTTCGACCCTAAGAGCAAGACCCTGACCCTGTACTACCCGCTGTCCCAGTACCGGGTGGTGATGGACTTGCTGCGCAACGACACGGTGTATTGCCAGTTCCTCAGCTACGCCAATGGCCATGTCTGGGCCGACTTGCACACCGGCGCCGTACGCTCGCGTTGAGGCCCGGTGCTGCCTGGGGGTAAACTGCCCGCCCCGTGAAATGTCTGCGAGCTGGAGTCGGCAATGCGTAAAGATAAGAAACAACTGATTGGTGACGAGATCGGCGATGGGCAGATCAAGTTGTTCCTCGATTTCGAACCGGTCGACGCGACTTCGCCGTCCCTGCACAAACTGATCAAGGCCTACCGTGGCCTGCGTATCGATGATTTTGAGCGTTTTTTGGTGTTCTTTGTCGAAGCCGGTCACGACCTGGACGGCAAGGACGAGCAAGGCAAGACCTTCGTTGACCTGATCCAGGACCAGCGCAACGCAGCCGAGTACATCGAGCTGATCGAGAAGGCCCGCGGCTGATCGGTGCTCCTGTAGGCGCGGGCTTGCCCGCGAAGGGGCGCGCAGTGTTGCTAGCGGCCCCCTTCATCGTTGTTCGCCGGCCTTGTGTCCCTATAAGAAGCCCATAAAAAAAACGCCCCGTCCTGCAGCAGGACGGGGCGTTTTTTATGGGGCGCCGATTACGCGAAGCTTTCGCTTTCCTGGTTGGCCTCGACCAACTCCAGGCTGACGTTGTTCTCGCTGTTGACCTTGCGGTACAGCTCGGCGTCGGTTTCCAGGACCTTTTCCCGAGCCGGGAAGATTTCCTTGAGCTTGGCCGCCCACTCGCCACTGGCCTTGGCTGGGAAGCAGCGTTCGATCAGTTCCAGCATGATCGACACGGTCACCGAAGCGCCCGGGGACGCGCCGAGCAGGGCGGCCAGAGAGCCGTCCTTGGCCGCCACCAGCTCGGTGCCGAACTGCAGCACACCGCCTTTCTTCGGGTCTTTCTTGATGATCTGCACCCGCTGGCCGGCCACTTCCAGGCGCCAGTCTTCGGCTTTCGCCTCCGGGTAGAAGCGGCGCAGGGATTCCAGGCGCTGCTCCATGGATTGCATGACTTCGCTGACCAGGTACTTGGTCAGGTCCATGTTGTCCCGGGCCACGGCCAGCATCGGCCCGATGTTGCCGGCGCGAACCGACAGCGGCAGGTCGAGGAACGAACCGTGCTTGAGGAACTTGGTGGTGAAGCCTGCGTAAGGCCCGAACAGCAGGGATTTCTTGCCATCGACCACACGGGTGTCCAGGTGCGGCACCGACATCGGTGGCGAACCCACGGCAGCCTGGCTGTAGACCTTGGCCTGGTGGTGCTTGACCACTTCCGGGTTGTCGCAACGCAGCCACTGGCCACTGACCGGGAAGCCGCCAAAACCTTTGCTCTCTTCGATGCCCGAGGCTTGCAGCAGCGGCAGGGCCGCACCACCGGCGCCGAGGAATACGAACTTGGCGTCGACGTCGCGGCTGGCGCCGTTGTTGACGTCCTTGATGCTCACGGTCCAGCCGTTGGCATTGCGCTTGAGGCCGGTCACGCGCTTGCAGTACTTGACCTGTGCATCGGGGGCGCTGGTCAGGTGCTTGAGCAACTGGTTGGTCAGGGCGCCGAAGTTGACGTCGGTGCCGTTCAAGACGCGGGTGGCGGCGATGGTTTCATCCGCCGGACGGCCCGGCATCATGAGGGGCATCCACTCGGCCATCTTGGCTTTGTCTTCGGTGTATTCCATGTCCGCAAAGGCATGGTGCTGGCTCAGCACGTCAAAACGCTTCTTGAGGAAGGAAACGCCTTTGTCGCCCTGGACGAAACTCAGGTGCGGCACCGGGCTGATAAAGGACTTGGACGAACCGAAGGTGCCTTGCTTGGTCAGGTACGACCAGAACTGCTTCGACACCTCGAACTGGGTGTTGATGTGCACGGCTTTCTTGATGTCGACACTGCCATCGGCGGCCTGTGGTGTGTAGTTCAGCTCACAGAGGCCAGCGTGGCCGGTACCGGCGTTGTTCCACGGGTTGGAACTCTCCGCGGCACCCGAATCCATCAGCTCAACGACTTCCAGCTTGATGCTGGGGTCGAGCTCTTTGAGCAGTACAGCGAGGGTGGCACTCATGATGCCGGCCCCAACCAATACAACGTCTACTGCTTCGTTATGCGCCATTAACGCGTCTCCAAAATCTGCAGCACCAAATTGACGGCATAGCTGCCAGGAGTGACGGGGCGGTTCACGTGATGCCCCAAGTTACCCATGGCCAGGATCACCATGTCCGAATCTTCGCAATTTTTTGCAACTTCTACGGACGCTGCCTACCCGGCCTAAGGTGCGTATGAACGCATCCCGGGGCGCTGGGGGCAATTCGACTTATGGTCGAGGCCTCCGTTCGTGCAACCAAATCCGTCAGCGGACAGGCATCAAGCGCAAGTATCTGAGGAGGGCTCGGTCCTGTGTAATCGGGCTGTTGTAGAGGCTAATGGTGCCAGTTCAGACGCAAAACTATTCATTTGCTCGCCACACTCTTGTGAAGTTGTGAAAACCCGTTTTTTCACGCTCTTTTGAAGACGTGAACCTCAAAAAAGGGCTGCCTCAGCCTGGCACCTGGCCCGAATGGATGACGCCATGCAGGGCATGGGGCACAAACGGGCGAACAGCTTCAGTGTCCGAGCAATGGCAGCTCTGGCAGATTCGCGAAAAGTGGTGGTTTGCAAGGTGCACAGCAAGCACGCAGCTTCACTCGATCTGTGTGGGCGGCTCTCTGTGGGCGGTGCGGGGTGCCAAATACCTGGGTATTGGCGGTGCTGCGAGGCCCGATCAGGAGACGTCCTTATAATCGGGGGGAGATTGTAACGAAGAAATGCGCAGAAATGATCCTGTTTAATGACTTTTATTAGGTGTTTGGTCAGGTGGCCAGTAAGGGTTGTACCCCGGGGCGGGCCAGGCGCGGGCTGACACGGGCGCTGGCGGGCAGCGGCTGGTGCAACCAGTTGAGGCGGATTTCTTCTATCTCCACCCAACCATGGCCCGCAGGTGCCTGGCTGCAATGCTTGAAGGCTTGGCAGCGACCCTGGGCGTCGAGCAGGGCGTAGCTGCGAAATTTGGGCCGAGGGCTGAACAGGGACCAGAGAAAGTGCATGGCGATGTACCAGTTGGGGCAAGTAGGGCCAGCATGCATGGTCGGCGTTACACCGCTGTGTAATGCCTGTGACGGCGAGGTGACAGGAACCGCGGTGTGCCGTCCCTGTCTGAGCCTTGACTAACTCTTGGCTGACGCTGGTTAGCCGCTGTCGAGCCCCGCTATACTGGCGCCCTGTTTGTGCCTGATTTCTGGAGAAATGAGCATGTTGCAACGCCTGTTGTTCGGTTTGATCACTGTGACCAGCTTGTCCCTGGTTGGCTGCGCCCACAGCCCGCAACAACTCAGCCCTGAACCTAAACTCACGACTCAACTGGCCCCTGTAGGTCACGGTCAGCCGGTGGTGGTGCGGGTCGTGGATGGTCGTCCGTCGCCTACCCTGGGCACTCGCGGTGGCCTGTACCCGGAAACCAGTGCCATCACTGTCCAGGGTGCGCAAATCCTGCCGAAACTGCAGGCCCAGGCTGAAGCCGCAGTCCGCCTGTTGGGCTTTACCCCAACGTCCAACGCCTACAACGCTCCACAACTCACCGTGACCCTGGCCGAACTGAAGTACCAGTCGCCCAAGGAAGGCCTGTATGTGACTGAAGCCACCATTGGCGCGACCTTCCGCTCCGATGTGCAGAACGCCAACCGTCGCTACAGCGGCCGTTATGGCGCGTCGCTGGATCAGCGCTTCGGCATGGCGCCGAACCAGGAAACCAACACCAAGCTGGTGGGCGATGTACTGAGTGACGCCCTGACCCGCCTGTTCAAGGACCCGACCATCGGTCAGATCCTCGGCGAGTAACAGCCCGCCCCGAATCATCGGCGGGCCCAAAAGAAAGCCCGGCTTCATCCCTGAAGCCGGGCTTTTTCATGTTCGCGGGCCGGGGTTCAGGCGGCTTCCACGTAGAAGTCCAGGAAGCTCAGTCCGGTGGCCGGATCGCTTTCCGGCAGGTCCGCATGCTGATGGCCGCCCAGGGCGCAGTACACCAGCCAGTGACGGTCCTGGACGTTGAACGCCAGGGCGCCAATCAAGGCTTCCTGCTCGTCGCTGGGGGAGATCAGGTACAGGCGATCCTGGTTTTCGGCGTGCAGCATGACAAGCTCCATGGACTATCGAGGTGCAACAGACTGGCTTGTTCAGATGACGAATGGATGACAGGGCAATTTAAACCGCCAGTCCCCGTAACTGGTCGGAAAAAACCGGGCAAGGTGTCGGGCTTTGGGTAGAATCCGCGCCGCGCGCTGTCGATCGACGGCCCGCCAGTTCTGTTTGATTCGAGGTTCATGATGTCGCTGCAAGTGCTTTGGTCGTTGTTCAATGCCCACCCCGCCAAACTGATCAACATTCTCGCCCTGCTGTTTGCGTGCCCAGGCGGCTGGGTGCTGCACGCCACCCGTCGTCGTGAGCAACGCGCCATGGCCAGCCTGGCGGCACAAAGCACCCAGCGCGGCGTCGAGCAGCCGCTGCCCATGCTCGACCTGGCGACCGTACGCATGAACCGGTTTTTCTACCGCTTCGGTTTTGCCTGCCTGGGCCTGGCGCTGCTGGTGTCGTGGATCAGCACGCGTTTCTGAGTCGGCGCGCGGGACGGTTCTGCACCTACAACAACGGCGCCCTGGGGCGCCGTTGCGGTTTTTCTGATCGGTGCTTTACAGCGCCAGCCCGGCCTTGACCCGGTACTGATTGCGCACCGGCGTCGCGTATTGCAACACCAGGTACGGGCGATGCTCGGGTGGACAGGCGTCCAGCCGGCGCTGCCATTCTTCCTGGGCCTTGGCCAGCTCCTGGGCCGGGAACACGTCCTCGGCCTTGGGCACTTGCAACTGCGGGTCGGCCTCGTTCCACTGGGCATACGCCAGGTAATGCACCGGAAACAGGCGGTAGCCGCCGAGAATCTGCCGGTCCATCTCAATGGCCAGTTGCTTGGTGTCTTCAAACAGTTCGCTGATGGGCGGGGCGAAGTTCACGTGGACCCGGCCTTTATAGCCCGTGATGCCCTTGGCGATGCTGACGTCGTCCTCGCCCGGCACCTTGGTGTAGCTGCCGGTAGTGGCGCGGATGTACAGCTCTCGGGCCTTGGCCTGATCGCAGGGGTCGTATTCGTAGCTGATGGACACGGGCGTCAGGTTCAGCGACTGGATCACTTCACCGAACGGCTCGTCCTTGCGGCTCATGTGGAACATCTTGAGGATCGCCGACTCGGTGCGATCGTCGCCGTCCTTGGCCCGGCCTTCGGCCTGGGCGATCCAGATCGACTGGCAGTCGTTGCGGATCGAGTGGTTGATGTACGCCGACAGCAGTTGGTAAGCCGCCATCTTCTCGCGCCGACCGGTGATCGAACGGTGCACGATAAAGCTCTTGTTCAGGCGCATCAGATCGCTGACGAAGGGCTTTTGCAGGAGGTTGTCGCCAATGGCGATGCGCGGCGTGGGCAGACCGGCGTGATACACCGCGTAGTTGACGAAGGCCGGGTCCATGACGATGTCACGGTGGTTGGCCAGGAACAGGTAGGCAACGCCGGACTTGAACTGCTCGACCCCGGTGTAGGTGACGCCGTCAGTGGCTCGCTCGATGGTGTGGTCGACGTAGAACTCGACCTTGTCCTGCAAGGTCGCCACCGTCGTGACCCCGGCGAACTCACGACGCAGCCGTTGCGCGATCAGGGGTTTGAGCAGCCAGCCGAACGTGCCGGCAAAACGCGGGAAGCGGAAGTGGGTGAGGATATCTAGAAACGCCTTGTCCCCGAGCAGCCGGGCCAGCACCGCTGGTACTTCGCTGTCGTGGTAAGGTCGGATGGCATCGAATTCGCCCATCATGCTCTCTTGTTGGAAACGGCTAGGGTAAGAAGAAGGTTTGGATCGAAAAATGGCTGGGCACGGTCTGAAAAGTCAGCTCAAACAAAAATAGCCCTGCGAATAGACCGGCGATTATACGCACAAGTCACTCGGGAGACCGCGATGCTGGAAACCGATCACTATCAATGCCCTTACTGCGGTGAAGACGCTGAAGTCGTGCTGGATCTGTCCGGTGGCGATCAGACCTATATCGAAGACTGTCCGGTGTGTTGCCGGCCCATTGTGTTCCACCTGCAAACCGATGGTCAGGAATGGATGCTCGACGTTCACAGTGAAAACGAGTGATGGGGTGGCCCTATGCAGCGCATCTACGAACCGGAAAACCTGATGGAAGGCGAGTTGTTGCAGAGCATGCTGGCCAGCGAGGGCATTGAGGCTCACCTGGTGGGTCGCGATCTGCTGGGGGGCGTTGGCGAGCTGCCGGTGTTCGGTTTACTGGGGCTGTCGGTGGAAAACGATCAGGCGCAATACGCACGGGAGTTGATCGCCGCGTACAATGCCGCGCTGCCTATGCCCGGCGAAGAGCCGGAAAGCTTTGCCGGCGTACTGGTCTGTTAGGCTGGCCGCCGATCCTGTCGAGAGTTGTCTTGCCCCATGTGTGGACGTTATGCGCTGTTTCGTTGGAATCCCGCCTTTGCCGCCTTGCCGGGGTTCCCGGCGGACCAGCGGGCGCAGTGGAATATTTCGCCCAACGATTCGGTGCTGATCCTGCGAGCCGACGGTGACCAGCGCAACCTGGCCCGTGCTCGCTGGGGGTTGACGCCGCCCTGGCTGACGGACCTGTCGCGCACCCCGGCCCATGCTCGGGCCGAAACCCTGGCCGAGCAGCCGATGTTTCGCCAGGCCTTTCGTGAGCGTCGCTGCCTGCTGCCGGCCAACGGCTTTTATGAATGGCGCGGCACCACCCGCAAGCGCCCGTACTGGCTGACGCCGGGGGAGGGTTCATCGATCTTCTTTGCCGCCATCTGGGAGGCTTATCCGGTTCAGGAACAGGTCTGGCTCAGCACGGCGGTGGTGACCCAGGCGGCGTCGTCCCTGCGTCGGCCGCTGATTCTCGACGCCGAGGGTCAGGCGGCCTGGCTCAATCCCGAGACCCCTCTGCACACCCTGCAAGCTTTGCTGGCCAGCGAGCCCGCGCCCTTGCGTGAGCGGGTCCTGGCCAACCTGGTCAACGACCCCAAACTCAATGGCCCTGAATGCCTGACCCCCGCCTAACCCCCTCGCTCCCTGTAGGCGCTGGCTTGCCAGAGATACGCCGGTAAGCCTTCAACACCATTCGCGCGGACGCTTGAGATGGCTTCGCCGACAAGCCGGCTCCTACAAAGAGGCGATGGTGTTTGTGAGGGATGGCTTCAGACCCGGAACTGGTTGATCAGGCGCCGCTGTTGTTCGGCCAGTTTGGTCAGGCCAGCGCTGGCGGCGCTGGACTCATCGGCGCCACCGGCCATTTCATTGGCCACCTGGCCGATGTTGATGACATTGCGATTGATGTCCTCGGCCACCGCACTCTGTTCCTCGGCGGCGCTGGCGATCTGGGTGTTCATGTCGTTGATCACCGACACCGCCTGGGTGATGCTTTCCAGGGCTTGAGCGGCCTTGGCGGCGTGTTCCACGCTCTGGTCGGTCTTGTGCTGGCTGTCCTCCATGACCCGCACCACTTCCCGTGTGCCTTGTTGTAGCTGTTGGATCATCGACTGGATTTCTTCCGTGGCCTGCTGGGTTTTCTGCGCCAGGTTGCGCACCTCATCCGCCACCACGGCAAAACCTCGGCCCTGCTCACCGGCCCGGGCGGCTTCGATGGCGGCGTTCAGGGCCAGCAGGTTGGTCTGTTCGGCGATGCCACGAATGGCCGTGAGAATCGCATTGATGTTTTCACTGTCCTTGGCCAGGGTTTGCACCACGCCGACGGCCTTGCCGATTTCCGCAGCAAGGGCGCCGATGGCCCCCGAGGTGTCGCGCACAATCTGCAGGCCCTGGCTTGCGGCCTGGTCGGCGTGGCTGGCGGCTTGGGCGGCCTGGGTTGCATTGCGCGCCACGTCCTGGGCGGTGGCGGTCATCTCATGCACCGCGGTGGCCACCTGGTCTATTTCCACCATCTGTTTGTGCACCCCTTGGTTGGTGCGAATGGCGATGTCAGCGGTGTGTTCCGAGGAGTCACTGACGCTCTGCACCGAGGTCACCACCTGGGTGATCATCGCCTGCAGTTTGCCGAGGAAGGTATTGAAGCCCTTGGCGATGGCGCCCAGTTCATCGGCCCGGTCGCTGCTCAGGCGGCGGGTCAGGTCGCCTTCGCCCTGGGCGATGTCGTCGAGCATGGCCACCATTTGCTTGAGGGGGCGGGCGATGCCATGGCCCACCAGCCAGATCACCAGTAGGCCGATGCCTGCAATCACCAGGCCGACCATGGCCATGCTGAAGGTGTCGGCCTTGCGTTGGGCTGCCAGTTCGCCCTGGAGTTTTTGCAGGTCAGCCATCACCGCATCCAGGGGCAGGTGCAGCATGAAAGTCCATTGCGCCTCGGTTTGGCCGATGCCGAACGGCAGGTAGAGTTCGATCTCGTTGCCGGCCTGATCGACGCTGTACGTCACTTCGCCGCGCTTGAGGTGGTTCAGCTTGGCGAGCTTCTCGGCGTCGAGCACTGTGCTGACCGGTTCGCCGAATTTGCTCGAATCCTGGGTGTAGGCAACCAGGCGTCCATTGCTGCCGATCAGGGCCATTTCCCCGACCCCGTTGTAGAGCTTCTGGTTGGCGCTCAGGAGCATGTCCTGGATGAAGTTCACCGACAGGTCGGCGCCGACAATCCCCTGGAACTGGCCATCGATCAGGATCGGCTGGATAAAGGAGGCGAGCATTACCACCTTGTCCCCGACCTTGTAGGGTGCCGGGTCGATCACGCAGGACTTTTTACTGTCCTTGGAGCACAGGTAGTACTCGCTGGCGCGCACGCCGGTGGACAGGAGTTTTTGGTCATTCACGTCTGCCAGCTTGTCCAGGCCCAGGCTGCCGTCGTCGTTGCGGAACCACCAGGGCAGGAAGCGCCCGCTGGCGGCGTCGATGCCGATGACCGAGCTGCCGATGAAGGCCGCGTCGTTGTGGTCGACGGCACCCGGCTCCCAGGCGATATAGGCGCCGAGCATTTTCGGATTTTTTACGAGGTTTTCCTTGAGCAGGGCGATCAGTTGTTCGCGGCTCAGGTTCAGTTGCGCCTGGCCCTGGGCATCTCGGGCTCCCAGGAGTGCGTTGACCCGCACCAGGCCGTCGGCAATCAGTAGCGGCGCTTCCAGGTCACGCAGGATCTGGCTGACCTGGTTCTGTGCCAGCCCGCGCAGGCGCTGCTCGATGACCTGCTCGAACTGGGCCTGGGTCCGCTGTTGCACCATGTCCTGGGTGCGAGCGCCGGAAAACAGGGCATAGACCACCAGGGCTGCCACCACGCTGAGGACAATGGCACCGGCCAATGCGGCCACAGAAAACTGGATCGACTTGAACTTCATAGAGGCTCCGGGCGCAGGAATTTAGGTCTGCCGTGTTGTATCGGCCGCCGCCTTGCGGGTCATGAGCCTTGAGTGTCGATATGACCGTTTTAGATGGGTTTATGTCGCTATTGATAAGGCGTATTCCGGGTGGTTGGCGGCCTGGCGGGGCATATGAAATTTTTCCTACAGGACTGGCATATGTATCTGAATTGCGACCGATAACGTGTTTTGCATCTGGCGCGGATACAGTTCCGCCCTTAGGATACGCGCCATGTTTTCAGGGAGGTTTGCATGAAGAAGTCATTAGTTGTGTGCGCACTGAGTGCTGCGGTTCTGCTCGCTGGTTGTGAAACGGTCAACACCACCAGCGGAGGCGTGGTGGGCGTGGATCGCAAGCAATCAATGTTCAGCATGGTGTCCAGCGCCGAAGTCAACCAGTCCTATGCTCAGTCCTACCAGGAGACTCTGGGAGAGGCGAGCAGCCAGGGTGTGCTGGACAAGACCAGTGCCAACGCCAAGCGTCTGCAGGTCATTGCTGATCGTCTGATCGCCCAGGCCCCCACTTTCCGCCCTGATTGCGCGCAGTGGAAATGGGAAGTCAACCTGATCAAGAGTGACGAACTCAACGCCAACTGCGGTCCTGGCGGCAAGATCATTTTTTACTCCGGGCTGATCGAAAAACTGAAATTGACCGACGATGAAATCGCCGCGGTGATGGGTCATGAAATTGCCCACGCCCTGCGCGAGCACGGTCGTGAGGCCATGTCCAAGCAGTACGCGGTCGGCGCAGGCAAGCAGATTGCTACTTTGTTCGGGGTTTCCCAGCAAACCGTCGCCCTGGGCGACAACGGCGTGAGCTTGCTGATGACGCTGCCCAACAGCCGCGAGAACGAAAACGAAGCGGACCTGATCGGTCTGGAGCTGGCCGCTCGCGCCGGTTACAACCCGAATGCAGCCATTACCCTGTGGAACAAAATGGGCCAGGCTGCCGGCGGTTCCGCACCGCCTGAGTTCATGAGCACTCACCCGGCTTCCACCAGCCGTATCGCGTCGTTGCAGGCGGCGATTCCCAAGGTGATGCCGTTGTACGAGCAAGCCAAGAAGTCTTGATCCCCCCGCGTCATTCTCGATGACGCTTTCGCCGGCAAGCCAGCTCCTACGTACTTTGCAGGGGCCGACTGGCCGGCGATTTCATTTACAGCCAGCCGCTGCTCTGCATGGCCTTGTACACCGCCACCACGGCGAGAATGACAAAGGCCGACGCCGCCAGGCGACGAATCAGGGTCAGGGGCAGCTTGTCCGCCGCAAAATTACCGGCCAGTACCACCGGCACGTTGGCAATCAGCATGCCCAGGGTGGTGCCGATGATCACCAGCCACAGCTCCGGGTATTGGGCGGCCAGCATCACCGTGGCGACCTGGGTCTTGTCCCCGATTTCGGCGAGGAAGAAGGCGATCAGAGTGGTCAGGAATGGGCCGAACTTGCGTGCGGTGCTGGCTTCGTCATCGTCCATTTTGTCCGGGACCAGGGTCCAGAGCGCAGTGGCGGTGAAGCTGGCGGCAAGTATCCAGTGCAGCGTTGCGTCCGAGAAGAAACTGCCGACCCAGGCGCCGACAGCCCCCGCAGCGGCGTGGTTGGCCAGGGTCGCGGCGACGATGCCGGCGATGATCGGCCAGGGTTTGCGGAAGCGTGCGGCAAGAATCAGGGCAAGCAGTTGCGTCTTGTCGCCGATTTCGGCCAAGGCAACGATTGCGGTGGGGACGAGTAGAGAATCCAACATCAGGGTTTTCCTAAGGGGCGGGTCGACACGGCTATGACACGTACAGCCTTCCCGCCCCGGGTAAGGTGTGCGTGTCATAGGTCTTGTCAAACCCCGGGATCCGTCTGTGCGGAACCTCTGGGTCGCATGCGCCATGGTCTGTTGACCAAGTATGTTGACGCATGCCGGACGAGCGTGGCGCTCGTGGGAGACTACTCCCCTAGGACGGAGCGGATTCTGCCTAGGCAAAACCCTTTCGGCAAGCCTTGTGTGTGAAAAATAATCTCAACCACGCTTGGCGCTGTAGATCCTGAATCCCTGGCCTTCGGCCTTGACCGAACAGTGCCCCAGATGCTCTTCGATCAGTGGTTGGTAGCGCAGGAAGCTGTTGGCAACTAGCCGAAGTTCGCCACCATTTTTCAGATGTTGCTTGGCTTTTCGCAGCAGGTTTTCCGTTGCCTGATAGTCCGTGTGAACACCGACATGGAACGGTGGATTGGTCAGGATGCTGTTCAAACCCATGGGCGCGGCGTCGATTCCGTCGCCGGTCAGCACCTCGGCTTCCAGGCCATTGGCGGCCAGGGTCAGGCGGCTGCTGGCGGTAGCAAAGGCGTCGACATCCAACAGAGTGACGGTGTTGTGGGGGTAGCGGCGTTTCACCGTGGCCCCGAGCACCCCGGCGCCGCAACCGAAGTCCAGCACATGGCCGCTCGGCAGTTTGTCCAGGTGCTCCAGCAGCAGTGCGCTGCCGCGATCCAGGCGTCCATGGCTGAATACCCCCGGCAGGCTGACGACTTTGAGCGGGCCTTCGGCCAGGGGCAGTTCATATTCCTGGGCCAGGCTTTCCAGGGCGACCGCCTCGGGGGCGTTGGCCACGGTCACTTGCCACAGTTGGCAGTGCCGCGCGCTGTCCAGCTTGCGCGGCTTGCCGAAGGGGTTGAGCTGCTTGGCCGCACTTTCCACGCCGCTGCGTTTTTCGCCCACCAGGTACAACTCACGGCCGGCCAGGCGCGAAGCCAGGGCGTTGAGCAGGTAGTCGGTCAGGTCCTTGGATTTGGGCAGGAACAACACCGCCGTTTCGAAGGCTTCGCTGGGGGCGTGCACGCCGAAATGGCTGCGCCCGGCAAAGCGCGCATCCAGGGCGGCCTGGTCGCCGGCGTGCCAGCACCAGCCACGGGCATTGGGCAGACGACCGAGCAGATCGTCGGCGGGCAAACCGGCCAGCAGCAGGGAGCCTTGAAACAATTCAGCCTGGCGTAGCAGTACTTCGCTGCGAGTGTCCATTGTCTGCACCTGAAAAAAAGTGGCGCAGTTTATCAATTCACAACCCGCAGCGGTGCGCCGTTGAAAAATGCCCGGGCATTTTCCGCCAGTTGGCCGACGATGCGCTGCCGGGCCTCGCGGCTTCCCCAGGCGTTGTGGGGCGTAACGATCAAGCGCGGGATGTCATTGGCCAACAACGGATTGCCAGCGCTAGGCGGTTCGACACTCAGCACATCGGTGGCCGCGCCGCCCAAGTGGCCGCTGCGCAAGGTGTCGGCCAGGGCTTGTTCGTCGATCAGGCCGCCGCGAGCGGTGTTGACCACCAGGGCGCTGGGCTTGAGCAAGGCCAGCTCCCGGGCGCCGATCATGTGGCGGGTGTGTTCGTTGAGCGGGCAGTGCAGGGTCAGGGCATCGACCTGGGGCAGCAGCTCGTCCAAGGGCAGTCGGTCGGCCCGGGCCGGGCGACCAGGAATCTGCCCCAGCAACACATGCATGCCGAAGGCTTCCGCCAGGCGCGCCACGGCGCTGCCTAACTCACCGTGGCCCAGCAGGCCGAGGGTTTTACCTTCGAGTTCGATGATGGGGTAGTCCAGCAGGCAGAACTGCTTGGCTTGCTGCCAGCGACCGGCACCGACCGCGTCCTGGTAGTCCCGCAGGCGGGTGGCCAGGTTGAGCAGCAGCATCAGGGTGTGCTGGGCCACCGAGGGGGTGCCGTAGCCCTGGCAGTTGCTGACGCTGATGCCTTGGGCGCGGGCGGCGGCCAGGTCGATGTTGTTGGTGCCGGTGGCGGCCACCAGGATCAGTCGCAGATCGGGGCACGCAGCCAGGGTGCGCGCATCCAGCAGCACTTTATTGCTGATGGCGACCTGCGCCCCCTGCAGGCGTTCGATCACCTGTTCAGGTGCGGTTTGCGAGCAGAGCTCCAACTCGCTGAAGGTCTCGCGCAGCGGGGTCATATCAAGGTCCCCGAGGTCCAGGGAAGGGTGATCAAGGAAGACCGCGCGGTGATTGTTGGTCATCAACTGTACCTTTTGCACAAGGGTTCGAAGGCGTAATCTGCCGAGCCTAACAGATGAAATAATTAGACACATGCAGGAGCGTCCATGTACCTCACCGAGTTTCTGACCGTTGCCTTGATTCACCTGCTGGCCGTGGCCAGCCCCGGGCCTGACTTCGCCGTGGTGGTGCGCGAAAGCGTGACCCATGGCCGCCGTGCTGGCACCTGGACCGCCCTGGGTGTGGGCTCGGCCATCTTTCTGCATGTGGGGTATTCGCTGCTGGGCATCGGCCTGATCGTGTCCCAGTCGATCGTGCTGTTCAACGCCCTGAAATGGCTGGCGGCGGCTTACCTGCTGTACATCGGCTTCAAGGCCCTGCGCGCGCAGCCGGCCAAGCCGGCAGCGGATGACCTGCAGCAGGAGGCTGGCGAGCGCACGGCCCGCGGTGCCTTCACTTCCGGTTTCGTCACCAATGGCCTGAACCCCAAGGCCACACTGTTCTTCCTGTCGCTGTTTACCGTGGTCATCAACCCGCATACGCCTTTGGCGATCCAGGCCGGTTACGGCGTCTACCTGGCGGCCGCCACGGCGGTCTGGTTCTGCCTGGTGGCGATGCTGTTCAGCCAGCAGCGGGTGCGCGCCGGGTTTGCCCGCATGGGGCACTGGTTTGATCGGACCATGGGCGCGGTGCTGATCGCCATCGGTGTGAAATTGGTTTTTACCGAGATGCATTGAGCGGGGCAGGGCGCCGATTCGGCTGATTCAAGGGCCTGGAGCCCTGGATTGCCCCACAAATACTGGCTTAAAGCTAGTATTTGGGGGCCCTGCAAATCATCCCTTTGGCTGATTTAGCGGTGGCGCAGGAGCTCTAGAGTGAGCATTCTTCAGCTACGACCGAGCAGTCAGAAAAGGGATTCTTATGTTGCAGACTCGTGTGATTCCGCCCGCCGACGGTGCTTACCAATACCCACTACTGATCAAACGGCTGCTGATGTCGGGCGCCCGCTATGAGAAAACCCGCGAAATAATTTATCGGGACAAGCTGCGTTACACCTACCCGACCCTGATCGAGCGTGTAGCGCGGTTGGCCAACGTACTGACCGAGGCCGGGGTCAAGGCCGGGGATACCGTGGCGGTGATGGACTGGGACAGCCATCGCTACCTGGAATGCATGTTTGCCATCCCGATGATCGGCGCGGTGATCCACACCATCAACGTGCGCCTGTCGCCGGAGCAGATCCTCTACACCATGAACCATGCCGAAGACCGCTTCGTGCTGGTCAACAGCGAGTTTGTAGGGCTCTACCAGGCGATCGCCGGGCACCTGACCACCGTGGACAAGACCCTGCTGCTCACCGACGGCCCGGAAAAAACCGCGGAACTGCCGAACCTGGTGGGCGAGTACGAAACCTTGCTGGCCGCTGCCAGTACCCAGTACACGTTCGAGGATTTCGACGAAAACTCCGTTGCCACCACCTTCTACACCACCGGTACTACCGGCAACCCCAAGGGCGTGTACTTCACCCATCGGCAGTTGGTCCTGCACACCATGGGCGTGTCGACCATCATGGGCTCCATCGACAGCGTACGCCTGCTGGGCAGTAACGATGTGTACATGCCCATTACCCCGATGTTCCATGTGCATGCCTGGGGCCTGCCGTACGTGGCCACCATGTTGGGCCTGAAGCAGGTCTATCCCGGCCGCTACGACCCCGAGTTCCTGGTGGAGTTGTGGCGCAAGGAGAAGGTCACCTTCTCCCACTGCGTGCCGACCATCCTGCAGATGCTGCTCAACGCCAAGGCCGCCCAAGGCACCGACTTCGGCGGCTGGAAGATTGTCATTGGCGGCAGCGCCCTGAACCGCGCTCTGTACGACGCCGCCAAGGCCAAGGGGATCCAGTTGACGGCCGCCTATGGCATGTCGGAAACCGGTCCTTTGGTGTCCTGCGCCCACCTCAATGACGAACTGATGGCAGGCAGCGAAGATGAGCGCACCACCTACCGGATCAAGGCCGGGGTGCCAGGCCCCTTGGTGGAGGCGGCGATCATCGACGCTGAAGGCAACTTCCTCCCGGCGGATGGCGAATCCCAGGGCGAATTGGTGTTGCGTGCGCCGTGGCTGACTGAGGGGTATTTCAACGAGCCGCAAAAAGGCGCCGAACTGTGGCACGGCGGCTGGCTGCACACCGGCGACGTGGCGACCCTGGACAGCATGGGCGTGATCGATATCCGCGACCGTATCAAGGATGTGATCAAGACCGGCGGCGAATGGATCTCCTCCCTGGACTTGGAAGACCTCATCAGCCGTCATGTGGCGGTACGTGAAGTAGCAGTGGTGGGGATTGCCGACCCGCAGTGGGGCGAGCGGCCGTTTGCCCTGCTGGTGATCCGTGAAGGCCATGTGATCGGGGCCAAGGAACTCAAGGAACACCTCAAGCCCTTTGTCGAACTGGGGCACTTGAGCAAGTGGGCCATCCCCAGTCAGATCGCCCTTGTTACTGAAATTCCCAAGACCAGCGTCGGTAAGCTCGACAAGAAGCGCATCCGCGTCGATATCAGCGAATGGCAAGCCAGTAATAGCACCTTCCTCTCCACGCTCTGAGCGTCCGTTGTCGTGCCCGAAAGGGCACGACATGCCCACCAAGCAAGCGCTTGGCTTGTGAAATCCGAATTTTCAGCCATTCTCCCATCGCCAGTTTCTGCTGGTATGGCAAAGGGGCGCTCCAGCGCGCGCGGGGTCTGCAAATCACACTTTAGAGGGATCAAGCACTACCCCCTGCTGGATATAGTCCGTTCAAGGAATTCTTAAGAACGATGCACCGCGCAGTGCGCTGCGCCATGCAACTTTGGAGGGGGACGCAAGGTCTGTTTGCCCTTCTTTCGAAGCGTTTTTAGAAGAACTCACTGCCATAACAATAATGCACATGGAGTAGCGTCGATGACCTCTGCAAACCAGTTCTGGCGCCGGGCGAAACTGCCTCTGGCCGTCAGCCTCGCTTCAACGCTCGCCGGCCCGGCATTCGGTGTCACCTTCAACGTCGGTGAAATCGAAGGCAGCTTCGACTCGTCCCTGTCGCTGGGGGCCAGTTGGTCTACGTCAAAAGCCAATCGCGACCTGATTGGCGCCAACAATGGCGGCAAGGGGTTGTCGCAAACTTCCGATGACGGTCACCTGAACTTCAAGCGTGGGGAGACCTTCTCGAAGATCTTCAAGGGTATCCATGACCTGGAGCTGAAGTACGGTGACACCGGCGTCTTTGTGCGTGGCAAGTACTGGTATGACTTTGAGCTGAAGGACGAGAGCCGCCTGTTCAAGGACATCAGCGACAGCAACCGCAAGGAAGGCGCCAAGTCCTCCGGCGGGCAGATCCTCGACGCCTTCATCTACCACAACTACGCGATTGCCGATCAGCCGGGTTCCGTGCGTTTCGGCAAGCAGGTGGTGAGCTGGGGCGAGAGCACCTTTATCGGTGGCGGCATCAACTCGATCAACCCGATCGACGTCTCGGCGTTCCGTCGCCCAGGCGCGGAGATCAAGGAAGGCCTGATCCCGGTCAACATGTTCTACGTGTCCCAGACCCTGACCGACAACCTCTCGGCCGAGGCGTTCTACCAACTGGAATGGGACCAGACGGTGACCGACAACTGCGGCACCTTCTTCTCCCAGCCGGACATCATTTCCGACGGCTGTGACAACAACCTGCGCGTCTTGAACAAGCGTTCGACCATCAACCCATTGGCGCTTCCGACCATCGATGCCTTGGGCGTGGACGTTAACGAAGAAGGTGCCCTGGTTCGCCGTGGCCCAGATCGTGATGCCCGTGACAGTGGTCAGTTCGGGGTGGCCTTCCACTACAACTTTGAGCCGCTGGACACCGAGTTCGGTGCCTATTTCATGAACTATCACAGCCGTGCGCCAATCTTCAGCGCCCAGGGCGCCTCGCAGTTCTACTACAACGTGCCGCTGGGGCCTCTTGCGGGCGCACGGCCGTTGATCGTCGCCGGCAACTCCAACTACTTCGTCGAGTACCCGGAAGACATTCGCCTGTACGGTTTGAGCTTCTCTACCACCTTGCCCACCGGCACCGCCTGGAGTGGCGAGTTGAGCTACCGGCCTAACGCACCGGTGCAGTTGAACTCCACCGACATCCTGTATGCGGGTGTGACCCCTATTGCCGGCTTTCAAGATGCGTCGCTGCTGAAGGGGAGTCCAGGCCAGGACCTGCATGGCTATCGGCGTAAGGAAGTCACCCAGTTCCAGACCACCTTTACCCACTTCCTCGATCAGGTCATGGGCGCCAGCCGCTTGACCCTGGTGGGCGAGATTGGCGTGACCCATGTGGGCGGCCTGGAAAGCAAATCCGATGTGCGTTATGGCCGTGACCCGGTATTCGGTCCAGGCGAGTTGCCCAATGGTTTCTGCACCACCCTTAACGCCGGGACCGCAGCGGGTGCGGGCACCACTGCCAGCAACGTCAACAGCAACTGCAACAATGACGGCTTCACCACCGCCACGTCCTGGGGTTACCGCGGTCGGGCGATCTGGGAATACCCGGATGTGTTCGCAGGCGTCAACTTCAAGCCCAACGTGGCCTGGTCCCATGACGTCAAAGGTTACTCGCCAGGCCCTGGCGGCAACTTCGAGGAAGGTCGCAAGGCCATCAGCCTCGGGCTGGACGCCGAGTACCAGAACACTTACACCGCGAGCCTGGCCTACACCAACTTCTTTGGCGGCGATTACAGCACCGTGGACGACCGGGACTTCGTGGCCTTCAGCGTTGGCGCGAACTTCTAAGCACACTGTCTTTTCAGGAAGAACAACATGATGAAAACCACCAAGAGTCTGTTGCATATCGGTGTGCTAGGCCTGTCGCTGTTGGCGACCAGCGTCATGGCCGCGGTGTCGGCCGACGAAGCGGCCAAGCTGGGCACCAGCCTGACGCCGATGGGCGCGGAAATGGCCGGCAACGCCGCCGGTACCATTCCCGCCTGGAAGCCGCTGGCGACCAATGCCGGGACTGTGGACAGCAAGGGGTTCCTGTCCAACCCTTACGCCAGTGAGCAGCCGCAATTCACCATCACGGCGCAGAACGTCGATCAATACAAAGACAAGTTGGCACCCGGCCAGTACGCGATGTTCAAACGCTACCCGGAAACCTTCAAGATGCCGGTCTACCCGTCCCATCGTGGTGCCACGGTGCCCGCGGATGTGTTCGCCGCCATCAAGCGCAACGCCACCAACACCAACCTGGTGTCTGGCGGCAACGGCCTGGAGAACTTCGAAACTGCCGTACCGTTCCCGATTCCGAAGAGCGGTGTGGAAGTCATCTGGAACCACATCACCCGTTATCGCGGTGGCAGCGTGACCCGCCTGGTGACCCAGGCCACGCCGCAAGCCAACGGCTCCTACAGCCTGGTGTACTTCCAGGACCAGTTCGTGTTCCGCGACAAGATGAAGGATTACGACCCGAAAAACCCGGGCAACATCCTGTTCTACTTCAAGCAGAAAGTGACCGCTCCGGCGCGCCTGGCCGGTGGCGTGCTGCTGGTTCACGAAACCCTGGACCAAGTGAAGGAGCCGCGTTCGGCGTGGGTCTACAACGCCGGCCAACGCCGCGTGCGTCGTGCGCCGCAAGTGTCCTATGACGGCCCGGGTACTGCCGCCGATGGCCTGCGTACCTCCGACAACCTGGACATGTACAACGGCGCCCCGGATCGCTACGACTGGAAGCTGGAAGGCAAGAAGGAGATGTACATCGCCTCCGACAGCTACAAGCTCGACTCGCCGACCCTGAAGTACGCCGACATCATCAAGGCCGGCCACATCAACCAGGATCTGGCGCGCTACGAGTTGCGCCGTGTCTGGCACGTGGTCGCCACCTTGAAGGAAGGCCAGCGTCACATCTACGCCAAGCGTGACTTCTACATCGACGAGGACACTTGGCAGGCAGCGGTGATCGATCATTACGACGGTCGCGGCCAACTGTGGCGCGTGGCCGAGGCCCATGCCGAGAACTACTACGACAAGCAAGTGCCGTGGTACGCCCTGGAAACCCTCTACGACCTGCAGTCCGGCCGCTACCTGGCGCTGGGCATGAAGAACGAAGAGAAACAGGCCTACGACTTTGGCTTCACCGCCACCACCAGCGATTTCACCCCCGCAGCTCTGCGCCAAGACGGCGTGCGTTAATCGGTTGTAACTATAGAGGCCGCATCCTCGCTAAACGCCCCGACTGGTTCGGGGCTTTTTTTTTGGACTTTTTATGGCTTGGTCTAATGTTCATTGGGATAAATCTGGCTCGACTACAGATCGTTACATTTTCTTTGTAGGCGTTTTCTATCCATCTGTAGCAAAAATCTCCAAATGGCCGGTTTTTACGGCTAGTCTGCGGGCATCTGCGACGCCGACACCCGCACATCAATAAGAGTTGGCTATGACTGAGCTGTCCCGAATTCCAGGACCTGCCAGTGCGGCAATTCCCGCGTTGGAAGGGCGCTTTTATCGACCTCCCTTGCCCGATGGCCATGTTCCGCGAGGCCGTTTGTGCGAGCGCTTGAGTGCCGGCTTGAGAGGGCGCCTGTTGCTGGTGTGCGCGCCCGCCGGGTTCGGTAAAAGCTCCCTGGCCGTGGAGTTTTGCCAGGGCCTTCCGAGTCATTGGCACAGCCTGTGGCTGGGGTTGAGCCGACGGGACAACGATCCGGGACGGTTTCTCGAACGGCTGATGGAGGGCCTGCAGCAATATTTCCCCCTGTTGGGTGGCCAATCTCTCGGGCTGCTGAAAATGCGCCAACGCCATCAACCGTTCGCCTTCGAAGAGTGGCTGGACGGGCTGCTGGATGAGTTGGCGGTGCATTTATCCAGCGCTTCGCCCTTGTTACTGGTACTCGACGACTACCACTTGGCTCAGGGCCCGGTGCTGGACCGTTGCCTGCAGTTTTTCCTCAACCACCTGCCCGATGGCTTGCTGGTGCTGGTCACCAGCCGGCAACGCCCGGACTGGCACCTGGCTCGCTTGCGCTTGTCGCGGCAGTTGCTCGAATTGCATGAGCAGGATCTGCGCCTGACCCATGACGAATCCTTGAGATTGCTTGATCGCCACAGCAGTTCACTGCGCGGCGAGGCCCTGGAAAACCTGATCCGGCGCAGTGAAGGCTGGGTGGCCGGGTTGCGTTTCTGGCTGTTGGCCGCGTCCGAGGCCGGGAGTGATGGTTTGCCCCAGGTCCTGCACGGCGGTGAGGGGCTGATTCGCGATTATTTGCTGGAAGAGGTCATCGATTGCCTGCCCGCCGAGGTGCAAGCTTTTCTGTACGACACCGCATCCCAAGAGCGTTTTTGCAGCGAACTGTGCGACGCCATTCGCGAAGCCCATGACAGTGCCGAGATCCTGCGGTTTCTCCAGGCCCATCAAGTATTCCTGGTGCCGCTGGACGAACACGGCCATTGGTACCGTTATCACCACCTGTTTTCCGACCTGTTGCGCACCCGCCCAACGGCCGATGCGGTCGTGCCCGCGGCCAGCCTGCACCTGCGGGCCTGTCGCTGGTTCAACGCCCAGGGGCTGCTGGACGAGGCGGTGGAGCAGGCCTTGCGCGCCGGTCACCTGGATGTGGCGGCCAACCTGGTGCAGAACCTGTCTGAAGAACAACTGCTGGCGGAACAGAACGTCGGCATGTTGCTGCGCTGGAAAATGGACCTGCCCGACAGCCTGCTGATCAGCACGCCGCGCCTGATTGTGTTGTACAGCTGGGCCTTGGGGCTGGCGTGTCAGTTGGATGCTGCCGAGGAGCTGGCGGCCCATTTGAGTCGCTTCCTGCCGGCGCCTTCGGCCACGGCGCAAAAGTCCATGCTCGCGCAATGGCTGGCCTTGAGCGGCATCATCGCCCGGGGGCGAGGCCACCGTGAGTTGACCCTGAGCTATTGCAGCGAGGCGCTCGCCAGCTTGCCCCACAAGCGTTATGGGCAACGCCTGATGTGCCTGTCGACCCTGTCCAATCTGGCCATTGCCGACGCCGACCTGTGGCGTGCCCGGAGCCTGAACCGCGAGTCGCTGGAGCTGGCGCAGCGGGTCGGCAATCCGTTGTTCGAGGCGCTGTCCCATTACGATCGAGCGCGGGTGCTGCAGGCCCGTGGCGAAGTGCTGAGGGCCCAGGAAGAGGTGCGCCTGGGCCAGGAACGCCTGCTGGGCTTATCGGCGCAACGTTTGTATGCGGTGCGTGCCCGGCTGACTTTGTACGAAGGTTATCTGCTGACCCTGCGTTTGCAGCCCGAGGCGGGGTTGGCGCGTTTGCAGGCCGGGCTGGTGGAGGCGCGTGCCTGCCGGGATATCAGCGTGCTGATCGGGCATTGCGTGATTGCCAAGCTGGAAGGCCAGGCCGGGCAGTTCGCCAGGGCCTTCGCCGAGTTGGCCGAGGCTGAGCGCCTGATGCACATCTGGGATGTGCCGCCGATCTACTACCTGGCGATGATTACCCTGGTGAAGTGCGAGCTGTGGCTGGCTCAGGGCCGTACTGATCTGGCTCAGGCCTGGCTCACCCGCCTGGGCCAGACCTACACCGGCGGCCAGGCCGCGGCACCACCGGAATTCCACCCGCAACTGCCGCTGCACATTGAGCTGCAACAGGCGCTGCTGGAGCGTATCCAGGGCCAGCCGGAGCTTGCCGAGCAGCGCCTGGAGCGCTTGCTTGAACACGGCCAGCAAAGTGGTCGGCAGTTGCTGAGCCTGATGGCCCTGAGTCAGAAGGTCAGTTTGCTGCTGGCCAGCGGCCGTGTCCCTCAAGCTCGCCAGGCGTTTATCCAGGCCCTGGAGTCGGCCCAGGGAGGGGCGTTGCAGCCGTTCGACGGGTTGATTCGCGAGCACCCCCAGTGGTTGCGCGAGCAGTTGCAGCAGGCTCAGCAAAGCCCCTTGGCCGAGGCCTTGTTGGCGCGGCTGCCGCAGGCCGCTGCACGAGAGGTCAGCGAGGCTGCGCATCACAGTGAGACCCTGAGCTCCCGGGAGCTGGCGGTGCTGCAGTTGATTGCTCACGGCTGCTCCAATCAGGAAATCAGCGAGCGGTTGTTCATTTCCCTGCACACGGTGAAAACCCACGCCAGCCATATCAACAGCAAGCTGGGCGTGGAGCGGCGGACCCAGGCGGTGGCCCGAGCTCAGGATTTGGGGTTGCTGGGGTGAGGAGGCGTCTGTCGGGCTTGATTGGGCGTGGCGATCGCCTATCGCCGGCAAGCCGGCTCCTACAGGATAAAAAACGCCCCGGATGTCGGGGCGTTTTGGTTGGGGCTTGGGTTTACGCCGCTAGGTCGTTGGCGGTGAAGCTGGTGACGCCCACCAGATGAATCTCGAAATCTGCGGCCAGGTTGCCGTTGATATTGCCCGAGAGTATCTCGTTGTCGAAGCGCAGCTGCCCGGCGCCGGTGAAGCTTTCGGAGCCGATAAAGGTGAAGGCATCGAGACCGGTTTTGAGCAGGTTGGCGTCGATCTTGGTCAGGTCGATCTTGTCGCCTTCGGCGCTGCTGAAATCGGTGATCACGTCCCGTAAGGTGCCCAGGCCCAATTCCTTCAACAGGTTGAAGACAAAGCGGTCGGCGCCGGTGCCTCCGGTGAGGGTGTCGGTGCCGAGGCCGCCGATCAGGATATCGTCGCCTGCGCCGCCATCCAGCGTGTCGTTGCCCGCGCCGCCATTGAGCACGTCATTGCCGGCACCGCCCTCCAGGATATTGGCCTGGGCGTTGCCGATCAGGGTGTTGTCCTGATCGTTGCCGACGACCCGGAACAGCCCGCTGCCTATCAGGTTGACGTTCTCCACATTGAGCAGGTTGAGGGCGCTCAGGTCGACGACGTCGGTGGTGGCGGTGGCGTTGTAGGTGATGTTGAGGGTGTCGTTGCCCTCGTTGGTCAACTCCTTGATCAACCCCAGTTCGCCGAATTGGTCCAGCACGTAGGTGTCGTTGCCGTCACCGCCTTCCATGGTGTCCAGGCCGGCCTTGCCGTCCAGCAGGTTGTCGCCGGCATTGCCGATCAGCACGTTATTCAGGGTATTGCCGGTGCCGTTGAGGTTGTCGTTGCCGCTGAGAGTGAGGTTTTCCAGGTTGGCGCCCAGGGTCCAGTTCACCGACGAAATCACGGTGTCGATCTCGGTGGCCAGTTTGCTGGTTTCCACGATCACGTCGCGGATGTTGTCGACGATGTAAGTGTCGTTGCCCAGGCCACCGACCAAGGTGTCGATGCCGGCACCGCCGTCGAGGATGTTGTTGCCCGCGTTGCCGGTGATGCGATTGTTCAGGGCGTTGCCGGTGCCGTTGAGGTGGTCGGTGCCAGTGAGGGTGAGGTTCTCCAGGTTGTCGCCCAGGGTCCAGTTCACCGAGGCAAACACGTTGTCGATTTCTTTCAGCGACGTGCCCAGTTCGATGATCACGTCATTGACGTCGTCGACATAGTAGGTGTCGTTGCCGGCGCCACCGTCGAGAATGTCCGCACCCAGGCCGCCGTCAAGAATGTTGGCGCCACTGTTGCCGATCAGGGTGTTGTTCAGGCTGTTACCGGTGAGCTTGAGGGCGGCACTGCCGAGCAATTGGCCGTCTTCGATGTGGTCGGCGAGGGTGTAGCTGATGCTGGTCTTGACCAGGTCATGGCCTTGGTTTTCGAGCTCGATGACTTCGTCGCGGATGTTGTCGACGATGTAGGTGTCGTCGCCGGTGCCGCCCTTCATGATGTCAGCACCCGCGCCGCCATTGAGCAGATCGTTGCCGGCACCGCCTTCCAGAGTGTTGGCCTGGGCGTTGCCGATCAAGGTGTTGTCCAGGTCGTTACCGACCACTTGAAACAGCCCGGCGCCCAGCAGTGTGACGTTTTCGACGTTACGCAGATTGCTGGCGCTGAGGTCGACAATGCTGGTCGCGGTGGTGGCTTTGTAGGCGATGTTCAGGGTGTCATTGCCCTGGTTGGCCAGTTCTTCGATCAACGCCAGTTCGCCGAATTGATCCAGCACATAGGTGTCGTTCCCGTCACCGCCACGCATGGTGTCCAGGCCGGTCTTGCCGTCCAGCAGGTTGTCGCCGGCATTGCCGATCAGCAGGTTGTTCAGGGCGTTGCCGGTGCCGTTGAGGTGGTCGCTGCCGGTAAGGGTCAGGTTTTCGAGGTTGGCGCCCAGTGTCCAATTGACCGAGGACATTACGGTGTCGATCTCTTCGGCCAGTCTGCTGGTTTCAATGATCACGTCGCGGATGTTGTCGACGATGTAAGTGTCGTTGCCCAGGCCACCGACCAAGGTGTCGATACCGGCACCGCCATCGAGGATGTTGTTGCCCGCGTTGCCGGTGATACGGTTGTTCAGGGCGTTGCCGGTGCCGTTGAGGTGGTCGCTGCCGGTGAGGGTGAGGTTCTCCAGGTTGTCGCGCAGGGTCCAGTTCACCGAGGCGAACACGTTGTCGATTTCTTTCAGCGACGTGCCCAGTTCGATGATCACGTCATTGATGTCGTCGACGTAGTAGGTGTCGTTTCCGGCGCCGCCATCGAGAATGTCCGCCCCAAGGCCGCCGTCAAGAATGTTGGCGCCACTGTTGCCGATCAGGGTGTTGTTCAGGCTGTTGCCGGTGAGCTTGAGGGCGGCACTGCCAAGCAGTTGGCCGTCTTCGATGTTGGCGCCCAGGGTGTAGCTGATGCTGGTCTTGACCAGGTCATGGCCTTCATCTTCGAGCTCGATGATTTCGTCGCGGATGTTGTCGACGATGTAGGTGTCGTCGCCGGTGCCGCCGATCAGTGTGTCAGCGCCTGCGCCGCCGTCGAGCACGTCGTTGCCGGCTCCGCCCTCAAGGAGGTTATTGCCGGCGTTGCCGGTCAGAATATTGTCCAGTTCGTTGCCCGCGCCGTTGATATTGCCGCGGCCGGTGAGGGTCAGCACTTCAACGTTGGCACTCAGGACGTAGCTCACCGACGCCAGGACGGTATCGATCTCGCTGGCCAGGGTGCTGGTTTCCACCACGATGTCGCTGACGTTGTCGACGATGTAGGTGTCATTGCCCAGGCCACCGGTCATGATGTCGGCGCCGGCTCGTCCATCCAGAACGTTATCCAGGTCGTTGCCGATCAGGTTGTCGTTGTAGATCGAGCCGATGGCGTTCTCTATCTTGGTACCGAAGGCGATTGCCAGGCCGTTGTTGATTTCGACGCCACGCTGATAGTCGATGAAGGCCTTGCCGATGTTGCTGAACTGCCCTTCATTGAGGTTCAGGGTGACGGCAGCGGCCTGGTTGCTGGCATCGATGGTGTCGGTGCCACCGCTGTCCCAGAGGGTCTCGAAGACCGACTGGTTGGTGGCCCATTTGTAGGTGTTGTTACCGGTTTGCCACAGGTTGTTGGCCCCGTAGAGTTTCTGGATGGCCAGAATATCCAGAAGCATTGGCGTGGTTGGCTCGTAAGAGTAGGCGTTGGTGTAGCTCATGATGGTGTAGTGCACATCATCATATTCATCCGCCAGTACCGTGCTGTTCTGGGGGCTGGTGCTGAAGGGGTGTTTCAAGCCCAAGGCATGACCGATTTCATGCATGAAGGTCATGTAGTCGTACGTGCCTTTGATCGGGCTCTTGTTGTTGGTCGCGTAGCCGATCCAGACGTCTCCAGCCACCGGTGCGTCGCCTGGGAAGTAGCCCCACGCCGCGGTGTTGCTGTCCATCCCGGCGTAGCCGCCAAAACGCAGGTCACCGACGTTGCTCCTGCTTTCACTGACCTGAGTGAACTTGATATTGGCCACTGCCGCCCACGTGCCAAGGCTGCTGGTGATTGCCGTTTTTTGCGCTGAGGTCAGGGCGTAGCTGTTCTGATACTCGTTGTCGCTGCTGTAATTGCGGGCGAACAGTGATGAGCCCGGCGTGATGAAGCTGTAGCTCAGCCATGCAGTGTTGACCCCATCGCCCCAGGAGGTGCCGAACACCAGACTGTCGAGCAGAGGGTTATTGGTCAAGGTCACCGACCAACTTGGGGAGTAACTGAGTGGACTGGGCATTCTAACTTCCTGAAATGACGGCGGCCTTCCCGATGTGACCGCTACATGGTGCGATTCATCGTGAGAACGTATCGCGTTTAAAGGGGCTTTTAGAAAAAATTGACGCCAGAAAAGCGCGCATTCTATCGAGCTTTATCGGACGAATGTGTCAGAAACTTAAGAATATGGCTAATAGCCATCTTTCTCCGACTGTCGGTCTGTCGCTAGGGGGATGACCGTTGCGAAAATGCCTGAAGTTCAACCGCAAGAAACACAGTTCATGGCGATGGCCTTGAACGTAAAGTGAGCACTTTCCCAGCCAGGACAACGGTATTGTGAGGGCCTGAACCTGCAGCTTTATGACCGCCTCATCGATGCCCGCGACCCAAGGAGCCGGCCCATGCCCTGTACCTACACCTTGATGAACTCCCCTGTTGGTCAACTGACGCTGGTGGCCAGGGGCTCCAGGCTGGCGGCCATTTTGTGGGAGAACGACGCGCCCCAGCGGGTCCGCCTGGGGCCGATGCAGGAAGCCCCCGACACACCGGTGCTGCAGGAAACCCAGCGGCAATTGGGCGAGTACTTTGCCGGTGGCCGAAGCAACTTCGAGCTTGAGCTGGATTTTATGGGGACTGAATTCCAGCGCCAGGTGTGGCAGGCGTTACTGACCATTCCTTTCGGAGAGACCCGCAGCTACAGCGACATTGCCCGGCAAATCGGCCGGCCCAAGGCGGTGCGCGCGGTCGGTGCGGCCAACGGCCGAAACCCCATCTCGATCATCGCTCCTTGTCATCGAGTGATTGGCGCCTCTGGCAGCCTGACCGGGTTCGCGGGTGGCCTGCCGGCCAAGCAGTTCCTCTTGGCTTTGGAGGGCGGTGCGACCGGGCAATTGGCGTTCTGATGCTGCGGCTCGGCGGGCTGTGCCAAAATGCCCGCTCAAATTTTCACAGGAACGCCCCATGGACGTCGCCCGCCCTGCTCTTATCCGCGAAACCTTCCCCGTCGGCCCTTTGCAGTGCAACTGCACCATCATCGGTGACCCCATCACCAAGAAGGCCATCGTCGTTGATCCGGGCGGCAATCCGGAATTGATCCTGGCGCGTCTTGAGGCCCTGGGTTTGCAAGTGGTGAGCATCATCCACACTCATGCCCACCTGGATCACTTCCTGGCGTCGGGGCAGATGAAGGAGAAAACCGGCGCCACCTTGCACCTGCACAAGGAAGACCAGTTCCTTTGGGACAACCTGGAAATGCAATGCAACATGTTCGGCGTGCCCTATACGCCGGTGCCAGCCCCTGATCGCTGGCTGACCGACGATGAGGAGCTGGCCTGTGGCTGCGGCGTCGCTTTGCACACGCCAGGACATACGCCAGGTTCCATGAGCTTTTGGTTTTCCGAGGCTAAGCTTCTGATTGCCGGTGACACCCTGTTCAAGCGTGGTGTCGGGCGCACGGATTTATGGGGCGGCGATCAAGCCACCATCGTGCGCTCGATCAAGCAGCGCTTGTACACCCTCGATGAGGACGCAATTGTGGTCGCTGGGCATGGTCCCGACACGCGTCTGGGCGATGAAATGCGTGAAAACCCCTTTGTCAGGGCCTGATTTTTTGCTGAGCGGCCCACGGAATTTTTGCCACCCCGTGCGTTCCAACGCCAGCAGAGGTCGGTTGCCAATGTCCGCTGCATCACAGAATGCAAAAAGTAGGAGCTTTCCATGTTCACCTCGCGTCGTTTGATTATTGTCGCTACTGCTGTGGCCCTGTTGTCCGGCTGTGCTTCGCCTAACCCTTATGACAATCAGGGGCAGGCCGAGGGCTCCTCGGGCATGAGCAAAACTGCAAAATACGGTGGCCTGGGGGCCTTGGCCGGTGCGCTTGCCGGTGCCGCCATCGACCACAACAACCGTGGCAAGGGTGCGCTGATCGGCGCCGCAGTGGTCGGGGCATCTGCCGCCGGTTACGGCTACTACGCTGACCAGCAGGAAAAGAAACTGCGCGCCAGCATGGCCAATACCGGTGTTGAAGTGCAGCGCCAGGGCGATCAGATCAAACTGATCATGCCGGGCAACATCACCTTCGGCACCGACTCGGCGAACATCGCTCCGAGCTTCTATCAGCCGCTGAACAACCTGGCCAACTCCCTCAAGGAGTTCAACCAGAACCAGATCGAGATCGTCGGTTACACCGACAGCACTGGCGCCCGCCAGCACAACATGGACCTGTCTCAACGCCGGGCGCAAAGCGTGGCCACTTACTTGACCTCCCAGGGTGTCAGCGGTGCCAACCTGTCGGCACGCGGTGCCGGCCCGGATAACCCGATTGCCAGCAACGCTGACGTCAACGGCCGTGCCCAGAACCGTCGTGTCGAGGTCAACCTCAAGGCCATTCCAGGCCAGCAATACCAGCAACAGGGTCAGCAGCAGTACCAGCAATATCCGTAAGTACCCGGCCTGAACGCCAGGCACAAAAAAGCCCGCCCGATCTGAGAATCGGGCGGGCTTTTTTATGCCGGAAGAAGGTTACTTCTTAAGACCGTAATGTTCGTCCAGCATGCCCGGCGCGTTGGGCGTCTTGGGCGCGTAGTCCCGTGGCGGCTCCTGATCGCGTGGTGGAGTCAGGCGTTCGCGCGGCGCTTGGGCCGAGTCCGAATGCAGGGCTGCCAGCAGGCGTTGGCGGGTCAGTTCGTCCAGGGCCAGGCGGTTGGCACCCTCGGCGAGATGGTCCTGCACTTCCTGATAGCTTTGGGTGAGTTTTTTCACCAGGGTGGCGGTGCTGTTGAAGTGGGTGACCACTTCGTTCTGATAGCTGTCAAAACGTTCCTGGATATCATCCAGCTGACGTTGCGTGCGGTTAGGCGCGGCGTTCGGCAGCAGGCGAGCGATCAGGAATCCGATGGCGACACCCGCGACCAATGCAAGAGTCGGCAACAACCAAACTAAGAGCGAGTGTTCCACGAGTCCTTCCTCTATAAACGGCTTTGCTTTACGTTAACGGCTCGAACCTGCGCTGTATACCGCGATTCACTCGCAATAGATTGGCACAGACAATTTGCTAGACGAGTCGACCCGATTCGAGGTCACGGAGTTCCTTCCTTGCTAATGCGTGAAACCCCTGTAGTGATTGCCGGCCCGGTGGGCCAGTTGGAAGCCCTGTATCTGGAAGTGCCCGACGCTCGCGGCGTGGCGTTGATCTGCCACCCCAATCCGGTGCAAGGCGGCACCATGCTCAACAAGGTGGTTTCCACCTTGCAGCGCACCGCGCGGGATGCCGGCTTGATCACCTTGCGTTTCAACTACCGTGGCGTCGGTGCCAGCGAAGGCAGTCACGACATGGGGAGCGGCGAAGTGGATGACGCCCAGGCCGCAGCCGAGTGGTTGCAGGCCCGGCACCCGGAATTGCCATTGACCTTGCTGGGTTTCTCCTTCGGCGGTTTTGTCGCCGCCAGCCTCGGCGGTCGCCTGGAAACCCAGGGCGTGCAGCTCAAGCACCTGTTCATGGTGGCAGCGGCAGTGACCCGCCTGCGTGATACCGACGTGCTGCCGGAGAACTGCCCGCTGACCCTGATCCAGCCGGAAACCGACGAGGTGATCGACCCGCAAGCGGTGTATGACTGGTCTGCCGCGCTTGTTCGTCCCCATGAGCTGCTGAAAGTGGCAGAATGCGGGCACTTTTTTCACGGCAAGCTCACCGATCTCAAGGATCTGGTGCTGCCCCGACTCTCGAATTGATAGCAGTCTGATAAGCGATTACCCATGACGACTCGTACCCGTATCCTCACCGGCATCACTACCACCGGCACGCCGCACCTGGGCAACTACGCCGGTGCGATCCGCCCGGCGATCCTTGCCAGCCAGGACGCCAATGCCGACTCTTTCTACTTCCTGGCCGACTACCACGCCCTGATCAAGTGCGATGACCCGCAGCGCATTCAGCGTTCGCGTATGGAAATCGCCGCGACTTGGCTGGCCGGTGGCCTGGATGTGAACCGGGTGACTTTCTATCGTCAGTCGGACATCCCGGAAATCCCCGAACTGACTTGGCTGCTGACTTGCGTTGCCGCCAAGGGCCTGCTCAACCGTGCCCACGCTTACAAGGCGTCGGTGGATAAAAACGTCGAAGCCGGCGAAGACCCGGATGCGGGCATCAGCATGGGCCTGTACAGCTACCCGGTGCTGATGGCGGCGGACATCCTGATGTTCAATGCGCACAAAGTGCCGGTCGGCCGTGACCAGATCCAGCACGTTGAAATGGCCCGGGACATCGGCCAGCGTTTCAATCACCTGTTCGGCAAGGGGAAAGAGTTCTTCACCATGCCGGAGGCGTTGATCGAAGAAAGCGTTGCCACTTTGCCGGGCCTCGACGGCCGGAAGATGTCCAAGAGCTACGACAACACCATTCCGTTGTTTTCCAGCGCCAAGGACATGAAAGACGCCATCTCGCGGATCGTCACCGACTCCCGCGCGCCTGGCGAAGCCAAAGACCCGGACAACTCGCACCTGTTCACCTTGTTCCAGGCATTTGCCAGCAAGGCCCAGGAAGAAGAGTTCCGTGCCGAGTTGCTGCAAGGCCTGGGTTGGGGCGAAGCGAAAAACCGCCTGTTCCAACTGCTGGATGGTCAACTGGGCGAAGCCCGCGAACGTTATCACCAACTGATGTCGCGCCCGTCGGATATGGAAGACCTGTTGCTGGTCGGCGCCAAGAAGGCCCGTGCCGTAGCGGCTCCGTTCCTGGCCGAGCTGCGTGAGGCCGTTGGCCTGCGCTCGTTCGTCGAACAGGCCGTAGCGCCGGTCGCCACCAAGAAGAAAGCCGCAAAAGCCGCACGCTTTGTCAGTTTTCGCGAAGACGACGGCAGTTTCCGTTTCCGCTTGTTGTCGGCTGATGGCGAGCAGTTGTTGCTGTCGCGTAACTTTGCCGACGGCAAGGCTGCCGGTGCGGTGACCAAGCAGTTGCAAGCCGGTGAGGCGTTGGATCTGCGCAGCGATGAGCTGAGCTTCAGTGTCTGGCTGCAAGACCAATGCGTGGCGGACAGCCCGGCGTTTGCCGATGCGGCTGAGCGTGATGCAGCCATCGAGCAGTTGCGTGTCGCTCTGACTCCGGCGCAGGACTAATCGGAATCATCCCGACCAAGGGCTGATTGCCATTCCCCAGGGCCGTCGCTACAGTGACGGCCCGTTTTTGTTGCCTTGCTAACGAATTATGACGCCCCTAGAACGATATCAAGCTGATCTGAAACGCCCTGAGTTCTTCCACGACGCTGCGCAGGAAACGGCGGTGCGTCATTTGCAGCGTCTGTATGACGACCTGGTTGCGGCTTCGCAGAGCAAGCCGGGCCTGTTGGGCAAACTGTTCGGCAAGAAAGACCAGGCGCCGGTCAAGGGCCTGTATTTCTGGGGCGGCGTGGGTCGTGGCAAGACCTATCTGGTGGACACCTTCTACGAGGCTTTACCGTTCAAGGAAAAGTCGCGGACGCACTTTCACCGCTTTATGAAGCGTGTGCACGAAGAGATGAAGACCCTGGGCGGCGAAAAGAACCCGCTCACCATCATTGCCAAGCGTTTTTCCCAGGAAGCCCGGGTGATTTGCTTTGACGAGTTCTTCGTGTCCGACATTACTGACGCGATGATCCTTGGCACCTTGATGGAAGAGTTGTTCAAGAACGGCGTGACCCTGGTGGCGACCTCGAACATCGTTCCGGATGGCTTGTACAAAGACGGTCTGCAACGGGCGCGTTTCCTGCCGGCGATTGCTTTGATCAAGCAGAACACCGAGATTGTCAACGTCGACAGCGGCGTGGATTACCGTCTGCGTCACCTGGAACAGGCCGAGCTGTTTCACTTCCCCTTGGACGAGGCGGCCCACGAAAGCCTGCGCAAGAGCTTCCGCGCGCTGACGCCGGAATGCACCCAGGCTGTGGAAAACGATGTGCTGATGATTGAAAACCGCGAAATTCGTGCCTTGCGTACCTGCGATGATGTGGCCTGGTTCGATTTTCGTGAGCTGTGCGATGGCCCGCGGAGCCAGAACGACTACATCGAGCTGGGCAAGATTTTCCATGCGGTGTTGCTCAGTGGCGTGGAGCAGATGAGCGTGACCACCGACGATATCGCCCGACGTTTTATCAACATGGTCGACGAGTTCTACGACCGTAACGTCAAGCTGATCATTTCGGCGGAAGTCGAGCTCAAGGACCTCTACACCGGCGGTCGCTTGAATTTCGAGTTCCAGCGCACCCTCAGTCGATTGTTGGAGATGCAGTCCCACGAGTTCCTGTCGCGGGCGCACAAGCCGTAACGGCGCTTCGGATCGACGCAAAAAAGGGCCTGCATTGCAGGCCCTTTTTCATTTACGCGGCTTGTTGCAAAAACTGCTGTCGGTACTGGTTGGGCGACAGTTCGGTGTGCTGGCGGAACAGCCGGGCAAAGAAGCTCGCATCGTCGTAGCCCACCTCGTAGCTGATGGTCTTGATGCTCTTGCGGGTACCCGAGAGCAAGCCTTTGGCGGTTTCGATGCGCAGGCGTTGCAGGTAGTGCAGGGGCTTGTCGCCGGTGGCGGTCTGGAAGCGCCGCATGAAGTTACGAATGCTCATGCCGTGTTCTCGGGCCACGTCTTCGAAGCGGAACTTGTCGGCGAAGTGCTCCTCGAGCCACTGTTGGATCTGCAGGATGATCACATCCTGGTGCAGTTTCTGGCCGCCGAAACCGATGCGCCCGGGGGAGTAGCTGCGCTGCACCTCATAGAGAATGTCCCGGGCCACCGCCTGGGCCACGTGGGCGCCGCAGAAGCGCTCGATCAGGTAGATGTACAGGTCGCAGGCCGATGTGGTGCCGCCGGCGCAATAGAGGTTGTCGGCGTCGGTCAGGTGTTTGTCCTGGTTGAGCTGGACGTTGGGGAAGCGTTCGCTGAAAGCGTTGAAAAAACGCCAGTAGGTGGTGGCTTCCTTGCCGTCGAGCAGGCCCGCTTCGGCCAGCCAGAAGACGCCGGTGGCTTCGCCGCAGAGCACGGCGCCGCGAGCATGCTGCTCCCGCAGCCACGGCATGATCTGTGGATAACGCTGGCACAGCGTCTCGAAGTCGTCCCAGAAGGCCGGGAGGATGATCACATCGGTGTTTTCCAGGGCGCCGTCGACCGGCATGATTACGTCGCTGAAACTGCACACGGGCTGGCCGTCGGGGCTGACCAGTCGAGTTTCAAAGGCTGGGGTCAGGCCCAGGCCCAGTTGTTTGCCGTAGCGCAGGCTGGCCAGATGGAAAAAGTCCTTGGCCTGCATGAGGGTTGAAGCGAAAACCCGGTCGATAGCCAGGATACTGACGCGCCGCAAGGGCGTGGAGGTTTGGTTAGACATAATTCAATTGTTCTTATAGGGGAAAGTGGTCACCAGACGGCTGGATCGTCTTATTTTTTGTCGGATGTGTCCAGTGCCCTGTGCGGCAGGTCGGGCATAGGCTTTGTGGGCTGATCCCCTCCGACAATTCTTTAAGGTGGCCGCATGATCCCCAGAACCTTGTTCAGTTCCGAGCACGAGCTTTTCCGCGACAGCGTGCGGACCTTCCTGGAAAAGGAAGCCGTGCCGTTTCATGGGCAGTGGGAGAAGCAGGGCTACATCGACCGCCAGTTATGGAACAAGGCGGGTGAGGCGGGGATGTTGTGCTCCCATCTGCCGGAGCAATACGGCGGCTTGGGTGCGGATTTTCTCTACAGCGCGGTGGTGATCGAAGAGGTGGGGCGGCTCGGCCTGACAGGGATCGGCTTCTCTCTGCATTCGGACATCGTCGCGCCGTACATCCTGCATTACGGCAGCGAAGCCTTGAAGCGGCACTACCTGCCGAAGCTGATTTCCGGGGAGATGGTCACGGCCATCGCCATGACCGAGCCGGGGGCGGGGTCCGACCTGCAAGGGGTCAAGACCACGGCGGTGCTGGACGGTGATGAGTACGTGATCAATGGTTCCAAGACCTTTATCACCAACGGCTACCTGGCTGACTTGGTGATAGTGGTGGCCAAGACCGATCCCAAGGCTGGCGCCAAAGGCACCAGCCTGTTTCTGGTGGAGGCGGATACGCCAGGCTTCTCCAAGGGCAAGCGCCTGGAGAAAGTGGGCATGAAGGCCCAGGACACCTCCGAACTGTTCTTCCAGGATGTGCGGGTGCCCAAGGAAAACCTGCTGGGGCAGGCGGGGTTGGGCTTTGCCTATCTGATGCAGGAGTTGCCCCAAGAGCGCCTGACGGTGGCGATTGGCGGCCTGGCGTCTGCCGAGGCGGCGCTGCAATGGACCCTGGACTACACCCGTGAGCGCAAGGCGTTCGGGCAAGCCATTGCCGATTTCCAGAACACCCGGTTCAAACTCGCGGAAATGGCCACCGAGATTCAGATTGGCCGGGTGTTTGTCGACCGCTGCCTGGAGCTGCATCTCCAGGGCAAACTGGATGTGCCGACCGCAGCGATGGCCAAGTATTGGGGCACGGACCTGCAATGCAAGGTGCTCGACGAGTGCGTGCAGTTGCATGGTGGCTACGGTTTTATGTGGGAATACCCGATTGCCCGGGCTTGGGCGGATGCGAGGGTCCAGCGGATTTATGCCGGGACTAACGAGATCATGAAGGAGGTCATCGCGCGCTCGCTGTAGGAGGCGGCTTGCCGGCAAATGAACACGACGCGCAATGCGTGTCGCGCCATTCCCCGGCAAGGCTGCGCCTACAGAGGCGGTTTATGGCGCAGGGTTTGGGTGGTCCTTGTGGATCGCCTCGATCCCGGCCAGCACTTCATCCGACAGCTTGAGCTCGAAGCTGGCGATGTTGCTGTCCAGTTGTTCCAGGGTCGTCGCACCGATGATGTTGCTGGTCACGAACGGCTGTTGGTTCACGAATGCCAGGGCCATTTGTGCCGGGTCCAGGCCGTGCTCGCGCGCCAGGGCCACGTAACGGCTGCAGGCCGCTTCCGATTGCGGGTTGAAGTAGCGGCTGAAGCGGTTGTACAGGCTCAGGCGACCTTTCGGCGGGCGGGCGCCGCCTTCGTATTTGCCCGACAGGAAGCCGAACGCCAGGGGCGAGTAGGCCAGCAGGCCGCATTGTTCGCGCAGGGCGATTTCCGCCAGGCCGACTTCAAAGCTGCGGTTGAGCAGGTTGTAGGGATTCTGGATCGACACTGCCCGTGGCCAGCCGCGGCTTTCGGCCAGGGCCAGGAACTTCATGGTGCCCCACGGCGTTTCGTTGGACAGGCCAATGTGACGGATCTTGCCGGCCTTGACCTGTTCGTCCAGGGCTTCAAGGGTTTCTTCAAGCGGCGTGAAGTCTTCATCGGCCTTGTGCTTGTAGCCGAGTTGGCCGAAGAAGTTGGTGCTGCGCTCGGGCCAGTGCAGTTGGTACAGGTCGATCCAATCGGTTTGCAGGCGCTTGAGGCTGGCGTCCACGGCTTCGACGATGTGTTTGCGGTTGTGCTTGAGCTGTTTGTCGCGGATGTAGTCGATGGTGTTGCCGGGGCCGGCAATCTTGCTGGCCAGGATCCAGTCGGCGCGGTCACCGCGGCTCTTGAACCAGTTGCCGATGTAGCGCTCGGTGGTGGCGTAGGTTTCGGCTTTGGGCGGCACCGGGTACATCTCGGCGGTGTCGATGAAATTGATCCCGGCGTGCTTGGCCCGTTCGATCTGGGCAAAGGCTTCGGCTTCAGTGTTTTGCTCGCCCCAGGTCATGGTTCCCAGGCAAATGGCACTCACATTCAGATCGGTTCGGCCTAGCTGGCGATAGTCCATCGGGTACTCCCTTGGCAAAACAATCATAAAAGCAGGTTGAAATTTTTTTCGCAATCTGCATAATTCGGCAGCTCTTTCTGCAGTGGAAGTGATGCGCCGCCTGCCGAAGAATCTTGCCGTATAACGGACGCGCTGACCCGAGCCCCCGATAGCGTCTGTATCCGGCTGCCTTTGACCTTGTCAAAGTACGCACTATTCAGTAAGATCCGCCGTCTAATTTATCAGGGCGGCCCCTGAGGCTATAAAGAATGAAAACTTTTACTGCTAAACCGGAAACAGTTAAGCGCGACTGGTTCGTCGTCGACGCTGCTGGTCAGACCCTGGGTCGTCTGGCCACCGAAATCGCGAGCCGTCTGCGTGGCAAGCACAAGCCTGAGTACACTCCTCACGTTGACACCGGCGACTACATCGTCGTGATCAATGCCGAGCAGGTACGTGTTACTGGCGCTAAAACCACTGACAAAATGTACTACTCCCACTCCGGTTTCCCGGGCGGTATCAAGTCGATCAACTTCGAAAAGCTGATCGCTAAAGCCCCTGAGCGCGTGATCGAGACCGCGGTTAAAGGCATGCTGCCTAAGAACCCGCTGGGTCGCGACATGTACCGTAAGCTGAAAGTCTATGCGGGCGCTGCTCACCCTCATACTGCTCAGCAGCCCCAAGAACTGAAGATTTAACGGAATAGTTCATTATGTCGGCGACTCAAAATTACGGCACTGGCCGTCGCAAGACTGCAACCGCACGCGTTTTCCTGCGTCCGGGTACTGGCAATATCTCCATCAACAACCGCTCCCTGGATAACTTCTTCGGCCGCGAAACTGCCCGCATGGTAGTTCGTCAGCCGCTGGAACTGACCGAGACCGTCGAGAAATTCGACATCTACGTCACCGTTATCGGTGGTGGTGTGAGTGGCCAAGCTGGCGCAATCCGCCACGGCATCACTCGTGCCCTGATGGACTACGACGAAACTCTGCGCGGTGCTCTGCGTAAAGCTGGCTTCGTAACTCGCGACGCTCGTGAAGTTGAACGTAAGAAAGTTGGTCTGCGTAAAGCGCGTAAGCGTCCGCAGTACTCGAAGCGTTAATTCGCTTCCGCGTTCAAAAACGCCCAGTCTCCTCGCGGAGCTGGGCGTTTTTTATGGGCGATGTTTTTTCATGTGACAACTTGCCACATCCGTAGAGCCCCTATAATACAAGGCTTGGAGCTTGGACGACTTGGTAATTACCTTGTCAGAGGTGGGGCTTTTCATTACCATTCGGCAAAATTTTTATAAGTTCAGATTTTTACTTAGTAGACGCCTGATTTAACAGGCCACAAAGCTGATGGGAGAGGACTGAATGAGCAATGACGGCGTGAATGCAGGCCGGCGTCGCTTCTTGGTAGCAGCCACATCCGTGGTGGGTGCTGCAGGAGCGGTGGGGGCTGCGGTCCCGTTCGTGGGGTCATGGTTTCCCAGCGCCAAGGCGAAAGCCGCAGGTGCTCCGGTGAAAGTGAATATCAGCAAGATCGACCCAGGTCAGCAGATGATTGCTGAGTGGCGTGGTCAGCCGGTATTTATCGTCCGCCGCACTGAGGAGATTCTGGGGAATCTGAAAAAGATCGAGGGCCAGCTCTCTGATCCCAACTCCAAGAACTCGGACCAACCCACCTACGTCGACCCGGAAGTGCGTTCGATCAAGCCAGAGATTCTGCTGCTGATCGGTATCTGCACCCACCTGGGCTGTTCTCCAACCTTCCGTCCTGAAGTGGCGCCCGCGGATCTGGGCAAGGACTGGGTCGGTGGCTATTTCTGCCCTTGCCACGGCTCCCACTACGATCTGGCTGGCCGCGTCTACAAGTCGCAACCCGCGCCTTTGAACCTGCCAGTACCCCCGCATTCCTATGAGTCGGATGACCTCATTGTCATTGGCGTCGACACGGAGAAAGCGTGATGAGCAAGTTCATGGATTGGGTTGATGCGCGCTTCCCCGCAACCAAAATGTGGGAAGACCATCTCAGCAAGTATTACGCTCCGAAGAACTTCAACTTCTTCTACTTCTTTGGCTCCTTGGCGCTGTTGGTTCTGGTCAACCAGATCGTGACTGGTGTCTGGCTGACCATGAGCTACACCCCTTCGGCGGAAGAGGCTTTCGCTTCCGTTGAATACATCATGCGTGACGTCGAGTACGGCGCCATCCTGCGTCTGCTGCACTCCACCGGCGCGTCAGCGTTCTTTGTGGTGGTTTACCTGCACATGTTCCGTGGCCTGCTCTACGGTTCGTACCAGAAGCCTCGTGAGCTGGTGTGGCTGTTCGGCATGCTGATTTACCTGGCGCTGATGGCTGAGGCCTTCATGGGTTATCTGTTGCCGTGGGGGCAGATGTCCTACTGGGGCGCCCAGGTGATTATCTCGCTGTTTGGTGCGATCCCGGTCATCGGCAACGACCTGACTCAGTGGATCCGTGGTGACTACCTGATTTCGGGCATCACCTTGAACCGCTTCTTCGCCTTGCACGTTGTCGCCTTGCCCATCGTGATCCTCGGTCTGGTGGTCTTGCATATCTTGGCGTTGCACGAAGTGGGTTCGAACAACCCGGATGGTGTCGACATCAAGAAGCATAAGGACGAAAACGGTATCCCGCTGGACGGCATTGCCTTCCACCCGTACTACACCGTGAAAGATATCGTCGGCGTAGTGGTGTTCCTGTTCATCTTCTGCTCGATCGTGTTCTTCTTCCCAGAGATGGGTGGCTATTTCCTCGAGAAGCCAAACTTCGAGCAGGCCAACCCGTTCAAAACGCCTGAGCACATCGCCCCGGTTTGGTACTTCACCCCGTTCTACGCGATCCTGCGGGCGGTTCCGGACAAGCTCCTGGGGGTTATTGCCATGGGCGCGGCAATCGCTGTCCTGTTCGTGCTGCCTTGGCTCGACCGCAGTCCGGTCAAGTCCATGCGCTACAAAGGCTGGCTGAGCAAGATCTGGTTGGTGGTGTTCTGCATCTCGTTCGTGATCCTGGGTGTGCTGGGGGTTCTGGCGCCGACTCCGGGTCGTACGTTGCTGTCGCAGGTATGCACCTTCCTGTACTTCGCCTACTTCATTCTGATGCCGTTCTACACCAGGCTCGAGAAGACCAAACCGGTTCCGGAAAGGGTGACTGGCTGATGAAAAAGCTATTTGCTGTACTGATTCTTGCGGCTATGCCTGTGTTGTCCTTTGCGGCTGAGCATGGTGGCCCTGAGCTGGAAAAGATTGATATCGATCTGTCCGACAAGGCTGCGATGCAGGATGGCGCGCGCACGTTCGCCAACTACTGCATGGGTTGCCACAGTGCCAAATTCCAGCGCTATGAGCGCGTGGCTGATGATCTGGGCATTCCCCATGACTTGATGCTGAGCAAGCTGGTCTTCACCGGTGCCAAGATTGGCGATCACATGAATATCGGCATGCAACCAACGGACGCCAAAGCCTGGTTCGGTGCTGCTCCGCCGGATCTGACCCTGGTGGCTCGTGTTCGCGGTACCGACTGGCTCTACGGTTACCTGAAGTCGTTCTATGAAGACCCGGCGCGCCCTTGGGGTGTGAATAACAAGGTGTTCCCGAACGTCGGCATGCCTAACGTGTTGGTGGGGTTGCAAGGTCGCCAGGTGGTGGGTTGCAAGCAGGTTCAGACGGTGGTCGATGGCAAGAAGCAATACGACACCTTGACCGGTACGCCGCTGACTCACGAGGCCTGTGACCAACTGACCATCGTGGAGAAAACCGGGACCCTCAACGAGCAGCAGTTCGATGAGAAGGTCAAGAATCTGGTGACGTTCCTGGCCTATTCGGCCAACCCAGTGAAACTGCAGCATCAGCGTATTGGTACCTACGTGTTACTGTATCTGGCCTTTTTCTTCGTGTTCGCTTATCTGCTCAAGCGCGAATACTGGAAAGACGTTCATTGATATAGCTGTAAACAATAGCTGTTGAATGCGCGCGCCCCAGGGCGTCTCTGAAGGTGTAGCGAGTCTGGATCATCCAGCCGTTACGAGAGGCGCCCTCCGGGCGCGCTCGTTTTTCTGCTTCCGATAATTTCAACAAGCGAGGAGGATCGCCATGGGCGTGACCAATCGGTTGGCCTGTTACTCCGACCCCGCCGACCACTATTCCCACCGAGTACGTATCGTACTTGCAGAGAAGGGTGTCAGCGCCGAGATCATCAGTGTGGAGGCGGGGCGTCAGCCGCCGAAACTGATCGAAGTGAACCCTTACGGCAGTCTCCCCACCCTGGTCGATCGTGACCTGGCGTTGTGGGAGTCGACCGTGGTGATGGAATATCTGGATGAGCGTTACCCGCATCCGCCTTTACTGCCGGTTTATCCTGTGGCGCGTGCCAACAGCCGCCTGTTGATTCATCGCATCCAGCGTGACTGGTGTGGGCAGGTGGATCTGATCCTGGATCCGCGGACCAAGGAAGCGGCCCGCGTGCTGGCTCGTAAAGAGCTGCGGGAAAGTCTGACGGGGGTTTCTCCCTTGTTTGCCGAGAAGCCGTTTTTCCTCAGTGAGGAACAAAGCCTGGTGGATTGCTGCCTACTGCCCATACTCTGGAGATTGCCGATTCTGGGTATTGAATTGCCACGGCCAGCCAAGCCGTTGCTTGATTATATGGAGCGCCAATTTGCGCGTGAGGCTTTCCAGGCGAGTCTGTCTGGCGTCGAACGTGATATGCGCTAAGGCTTAAGGAGCCGCTATGAACTCCAGTCGACCTTATTTGGTCCGCGCGCTCTATGAGTGGATTGTGGATAACGATTGCACCCCGCACATGCTGGTCAATTCCGACTATCCGGCTGTGCAGGTGCCTCAGGGGTTTGCCAGTGATGGGCAGATCGTCTTGAACATCTCGCCGAGCGCTGTGCGCCATTTGCACATGGATAACGATGCGGTGACCTTTGAGGGGCGCTTTGGTGGCGTGCCTCATAGCCTGCACGTGCCCATAGCTGCGATCCTGGGCATTTACGCTCGGGAGAATGGTCAGGGTATGGTCTTTGATCTGGAGTCGCCCCTGGATGACGAGGGTGATGATGAGATCGATCAGGAAGATGATGTCCCGCCACCTGATAGCGAGCCACCGCGCCCCAGCGGTCGGCCAAGCCTGAAGGTAGTGAAGTAATAAAAAAGGCGATCCGATGGATCGCCTTTTTTATGCCTGTCGTTTGTGCCGTGTCAGTCGATGTATTCGAACACTTTCACAATCTTCTGGACCCCGGAAACACCCTGTACCGCATTGCTCGCCAGGTTGGCTTCCTGCTGGGTCACCAGGCCCATCAGGTAAACGATGCCGTTTTCGGTGATGACCTTGATTCGCGAGCCGGGGATGTTGGAGTCGGTCAGCATCTGGGCCTTGATCTTGGTGGTCAGCAAGGAGTCGTTGCTGATTGCCAGCAAGGTGATGGGCTCCATGACTTGCAGTTCGTTATGCACCTTCTTCACGCGCTGCACGGTGCTCGCCGCTTGCTCGGCCTGGGCCTTGAGGTCCTCGCGCGGAGTTTGCCCGACCAGCAGTACCACGCCGTTGAAGCTGGTCACGCCGATGCGCGACGCGCCGTTGCTCAAGTCGGTGGCGGCTTTGGCGACGTTGACTTCGACCTTGGTCTTGATCAGTGAGTCATCGATCTTGCTGCCGAAGGTGCGGGTACCACGGTCGTCCTCGATGGGTGTGTCACGGCTCGCGGTGATCACCGAGCTGCACCCGCTGATACCAAGGCACAAGGTCAAAGCCAGTAGGCTGAGGCGATTAACGGTCATTCTTCACTCCCGAACAGTTGGCTGTCGATCAAGTCGCAGAGGCAGTGGATCGCCAGCAGGTGGACTTCCTGGATACGTGCGGTGACGTTGGCCGGTACGCGAATCTCGACATCTTCGGGTAGCAGCAGCGAGGCCATGCCGCCGCCATCGCGTCCGGTCAATGCTACGACAACCATTTCGCGATCATGTGCGGCCTGGATCGCTTGAATAATGTTCGCCGAGTTGCCACTGGTTGAAATCGCCAGCAACACGTCCCCGGGTTGGCCCAGGGCGCGGATCTGCTTGGAGAAGACTTCGTTGTAGCTGTAGTCATTGGCGATTGAGGTGATCGTCGAACTGTCGGTCGTCAATGCGATGGCTGGCAAGCTCGGGCGCTCACGTTCAAAGCGATTGAGCAGCTCCGAGGAAAAGTGCTGAGCGTCTCCGGCGGAGCCGCCGTTGCCGCAGGAAAGCATTTTGCCTTCGTTGAGCAGGGCGTTGACCATCACCTGGCTGGCTTGCTCGATGTGCGGTGCAAGTACGTCCATCGCCTGTTGCTTGGTGTCGATACTGGCCTGAAAAAGCTGGCGAATTCGGGATTGCATGTCCATCTGTGTGACCTTAAGTAGCGCGGCTTTTTGGCACAAAAATGTGCAGCCCGCAAAGCAAAGAGCAAAAGTGTTAAGTGAAAATGGGCTCTGCCTGAGCGCCTTGATCAGCTGTCAAAGGCATTGCGTAGCCAGTTCAAGTGAGGTTCTGCGCCAGGGGCTTTTTCTATGGCGATCACGTCGAAGCGGCAAGGGTGGTTGGACCAGCGCGACTCGCGTTGCAGAAAAGACTGCGCGGCGAAAATCAGTTTTTGCCGCTTGCGCCCGTCGATGCTGCCGAGCGCGCCACCCCATTGCGTGTGTTGTCTGTAGCGGACTTCGACGAATACTACTGTATCGCCGTCCAGCATGACCAGATCAAGCTCGCCGCCTTTGCACAACCAGTTCTGCGCCAGCAGGCGCAGCCCCTGTTGCTCGAGATACCGCAGCGCTTGGCTTTCGGCATCTCGACCGCTTTGCAAGCGTGATCCTTGGAGCATCAGCGCGGCGTGTCGGGCAGGCGAGTCACCTGGCCGCTGACGAACTGTGCCCATGGCAATTGGCGCTCAACGCGACGGCTTGGGCTCATGCTCAGGCTGCCGGTCACCCCTTCCACGCGGCTGTCCGGCAAGGCCTTGAGTTGGCCGATGCGGGGGGCCAGGCGATAGGCGTCGATACCCAGGGCATACAGGCGGCCCAGGCTGCCACCGGCTGCCGGCCATTGCGCTGCAACCTGTTTGCGCAGTGGGTCATTGGCGTCCAGCAGCCACGGGGTTTCGCAGAAGCGTACGCCGTTCATGTCGTTGTACTGATTCTGGTCGCCGCTGGCGCTGAACACCTGGGAAGTGGCATACACCGGCACATCGCCTGCGTACTGGAAGTTCAGTGTCGGCTTGATCTGCTGGGCTTGTTGCGGTGTGGCGTCGAGGAAGATGAACTCGATGTCCTGGCGTCTCGACGGCTGTGCGGCCACTTGTGTGCCTACGGTGCTTTGCAGGCTCTTGGCGCGCCCTTCGCTCTGACGCAGGTGGAACATGTCGGCGATTTGCTGGGCCAGGGCTACGGGCTGGTCGACGCGAACGATGTCGATGATGCTGCCGCCGTTGGCTTCCCAATCCTGGCGGAAGGCCTTGACCATGCGATCGCCTCGCTCACCTTTGGAGATCATGATCGCTGCACGATGCAGGCCGTCGGCACGAGCGCGACGCGAGACTTCGCGGGCCTCGTCCTCGGGTGCCAAGCCAAACTGGAAGAGTTGGGCCGGGCCTTGTTCGCCTTCGCTGTAGTTCAGTGCCAGGGTGGTGATAGGCAACTGGGGGCGGGCGGCCAGCTGTTTGACTTGGTTCTTCTCCAGTGGGCCGATTACCAGTTGTACGCCGGCGGCCTGGGCCTTGCTGTAGAAGTCGTCCAGGGACGTCAGGCGCGAGCTGTCATAGAACTCGATGCTGGGTGGCTTCTGTCCTGCTTGTTGAGCCTGGTAGTGCGCCGCCATGAAGCCTTCGCGCAGGGCCTTGGAAACCGACGCCAGTGGGCCGTCTTGCGGCAGCAGCAGGGCGATTTTCGACAACGGCTGGCTGGCCAGTTGCTTGAGCTGGGTCAGTGGCAGTGGCAGTTGAACAGCGGCTGGGTGTTTTGGGTTTTGCGTGCGCCAGTTGTCGATGGCAGCTTGCTGTTGTTCCAGAGTGCCGGCGGATTTGACCGCCAGGGCCAGGCTCATCCAGCCGGCAAGGTCGTCGCTGCCGGCAGGTTGCAGTTGGTCGATCGGCAGTGCGGCAATCAGGGCCCAGATGGCCTCGTGGTTCTTGCTCGCAGCGTCGCCTGTCAGCATCGGTGCAATGAAAATGCGTTCGCGCGCGGCAGCCAGGGTCTGGCCGTCGGCTTCAAATGCGCGTGCATGCACGGCCCCGGTACGTACCTGCTGGTCGGCCGGCAATTCATTCAGCCGTTGCAGGCTGGGGTGGCTGAGCGCGGTCAGTGCGGCTTTTGGCTGGTTGCGCACCATGGCCAATTCGGCAGCCAGAGTGCTGGCGAAGACCTGTTGGCCTGGCTTGAGGGACTCCATTGGAACTTGTTGGAGAATTTGTCCAGCGCGGCCCGCGTTGCCTTGGCGGTAAGCCATGTCGGCAGCGCTCAGGCGCAGCAGGGCAGCCTGGTCAGGGGTTTTGCTATTGGCGGCCTGTTCAAGCAACTGCTCGATACTGGCATCCGGAGTCCGTGGAAGTTCGCCAAGGCTGGAGGAGGGCGAGCTGGCGCAAGCCACCAAAAGGGTAGCCAGGCAAAGGGCAAAGAGCAGCCGCAAGCAAGCGATCATGTAAGTGTTCCTGATACTCGATCAAATTAGCCCGGGATTGTACCCAAGCGTCGACCGGGGCGCGATGTTAGTGGCGATAAACCGTTTATTTAGGTCGTGGAAATGTTACAGCTCGTCGGGACGGGGCGCGTTATGCCGATCCAAAGGCTGTTAGCGGTGACTATTCTGAGCGCCTTGACGCGTTACAATGGCGCTTTTGTCGTTCATGAGGTGTGCGCTTTGACTGCTCCAGGTCCTTTGAATTCAGCTGCGGGCTCGCTTTATGTGGTGGCGACGCCTATCGGCAACCTGGATGACATCAGTGCCCGTGCACTGAAGTTGCTGCGGGAAGTCGCCCTGATTGCTGCGGAAGACACGCGTCACTCCCAGCGGTTGTTACAGCATTTCGGTATTTCCACTCCGCTTGCAGCCTGTCATGAGCATAACGAGCGAGATGAAGGCAGTCGCTTCATCACGCGGCTGCTGGCGGGCGATAACGTGGCCTTGATCTCCGATGCGGGCACGCCGCTGATTTCCGATCCCGGTTATCACTTGGTTCGCCAGGCGCGCGCAGCAGGCATCAATGTGGTGCCGGTGCCCGGTGCCTGTGCCTTGATTGCTGCGTTGTCGGCGGCAGGGCTGCCGTCGGACCGTTTTATCTTCGAGGGCTTTTTGCCGGCCAAGGCGGTGGGACGTCGTGCGCGTCTGGAGCTTGTAAAGGAAGAGCCGCGCACGCTGATTTTCTACGAAGCGCCGCACCGTATTCTCGAGTGCCTGCAGGATATGGAGTGGGTGTTTGGTGGCGAGCGCCCGGCGTTGCTGGCCCGGGAGCTGACCAAGACGTTTGAAACCCTCAAAGGCTTGCCTCTTTCGCAGCTGCGCGAGTTCGTCGAGTCCGACAGCAATCAACAACGGGGTGAGTGCGTTGTGCTGGTCGCAGGTTGGACAGCTCCACAGAGCGATGAAGCGGTCAGTGGCGAGGCGATGCGCATTCTCGATCTGTTATTAAAGGAGATGCCGCTCAAGCGGGCGGCGGCGCTGACAGCGGAAATTACCGGTGAGCGCAAGAATGTCCTCTACCAGGTCGCACTGGATAAACAGAAAGCCGAGTAAAGGGTGGCGGCAAAGTGGCAAAAGGCTTTTAGCGCTTGTTCTTCCGCCTCTCTGCCGTTAACCTGCGCGGCGGAGAGTCGATTGGACAGTCGCTGCCCTCTATGAAAATTAGGGGGGGGAGGAAAGTCCGGGCTCCATAGGGCGGAGTGCCAGGTAATGCCTGGGGGGCGTGAGCCTACGGAAAGTGCCACAGAAAATAACCGCCTAAGCACTTCGGTGCCGGTAAGGGTGAAAAGGTGCGGTAAGAGCGCACCGCACGTCTGGCAACAGTTCGTGGCTAGGTAAACCCCACTCGGAGCAAGACCAAATAGGGTTCCAAGGCGTGGCCCGCGCTGGAACCGGGTAGGTTGCTAAAGATGTCCAGTGATGGCCATCGTAGAGGAATGACTGTCCTCGACAGAACCCGGCTTACAGATCGACTCTCCACCTTTTCCCTCCCTGCTTGATTCAATAGCAGAAGCGTTTTTGTAATACCGAAAAAATCTTACTCTTAACAAACTACTTTAACTTCGTGATGCAGCTTCATGAGCTGGATGAAGTTATTAGGTCAAAACCCTCCGCAAATTCTTGTTATCCCTCTTTTTAGTCTCCTAAATCTCCGATCTATAAGGCTTTTCCGTCGCTGCGCGCCTTGACGGTGTGGTGGGCGCATTCCTATAGTGTGCGCAAGTGGCGGAAAGTGGCATGAAGTGGGTTTTTTGAGCGCAAAACGCTAAAATTTGGAGAAACGCTGACGTGTTTCGCGGAGCTAACGCTATCAGTCTCGATGCAAAAGGCCGTCTCGCCATGCCGAGCCGGTATCGTGACGAGCTGGTTTCGCGAAGTTCCGGGCAGTTAATCGTCACGATCGACGCTGTTGATCCTTGCTTGTGTGTTTACCCCCTTGATGAGTGGGAGCTGATTGAAACCAAACTGCGCGCACTGCCTTCGCTTCGCGAAGAGAACCGCCGTTTGCAACGTTTGCTGATTGGTAATGCCGTTGACCTCGAGCTCGACGGCAGTGGTCGTTTTCTGGTTCCGCCACGCCTGCGCGAATATGCCAAGTTGGATAAGCGCGCAATGCTGGTTGGCCAACTGAACAAGTTCCAATTGTGGGACGAGGATGCCTGGAACGCTGTGTCTGCAGCGGACCTGGCAGCTATTCAACAACCGGGCGCGATGCCTGATGAACTGCGTGATTTGATCCTGTGACTATTGATAGCGGCTTTAACCACATCACCGTACTGCTTGACGAAGCCGTTGAGGCTCTCGCCGTGCGTGCTGATGGCTGCTATCTGGACGGTACGTTCGGTCGGGGTGGCCACAGTCGCTTGATCCTCAGCAAGCTCGGGCCGGGTGGTCGGCTCCTCGGGTTCGATAAAGATCCCCAAGCGATTGCCACCGGGCAAGCGCTAGCGGCCGAAGACGGCCGCTTTGTCGTTGTACAGCGCAGTTTTGCCGAGCTTGGGTCGGAGGTCTCCGATCGCGGCCTGGATGGCAAAGTCAGCGGGGTTCTGCTGGACCTGGGCGTGTCGTCGCCACAGTTGGACGATCCTGAGCGTGGCTTCAGTTTCCTCAACGATGGCCCCCTGGACATGCGCATGGATCCGACTCGTGGTATCAGCGCTGCCGAGTTCATTGCCACGGCTCCCGTGGAAGAAATCGCCCGTGTGTTCAAGGAATACGGTGAAGAGCGCTTCTCCGGACGCATGGCCCGTGCCGTGGTCGAGCGTCGCGAGATCCAGCCCTTTACGCGTACCGCCGATCTGGCCGAAGTACTGAAAGTCGCCAACCCCGCTTGGGAAAAAGGCAAGAACCCGGCGACTCGCGCATTCCAGGGCCTGCGTATTCATGTGAACAATGAGCTGGGCGATCTGGAAGCCGGTCTTGAGGCTGCGCTGGAATCCCTTGAAGTGGGCGGCCGTCTGGTAGTGATCAGCTTTCACTCCCTGGAAGATCGCATCGTCAAACTGTTCATGCGTCGTCTGGTGAAGGGTGAGTCCGATAACCTGCCGCGCAACCTGCCGGTACGTTTTGAAGCCTTCGTGCCGAAAATCAAAGTCCATGGCAAAGCGCAGTTCGCCTCCGAGGCCGAACTCAAAGCCAACCCACGCTCCCGCAGTGCTGTCATGCGCGTTGCGGAGAAGCTGCGGTGAGCAAGCTTTTCGCCAAGCCACTTCCAGGCGGAAGCTTTTTCATGCTGCTGCTGTTTGTCGGCGTGCTGGTTTCCGCGATCGCGGTGTCTTACAGCGCCCACTGGAATCGGCAGTTGCTCAACACGCTTTACGGCGAGTTGAGTGTGCGCGACAAAGCCCAGGCTGAGTGGGGGCGACTGATTCTCGAACAAAGCACCTGGACGGCTCATAGCCGTATCGAAGTCCTGGCGACCGAGCAGCTGAAGATGCGCATTCCTGGCGCTGCCGAAGTGCAAATGGTGGCCCCATGAAGCTCGAGGGCGCGCTCTATCCATGGCGCTTCCGCCTGGTGCTCGGCCTGCTGGCAGTGATGGTTTCGGCGATTGCCTGGCGCATCATTGACCTGCAAGTTGTCGACCGTGACTTTCTCAAAGGCCAGGGCGACGCGCGCAGCGTTCGACATATTCCTATCCCGGCTCACCGTGGTCTGATCACCGACCGTAACGGCGAGCCATTGGCCGTGAGCACCCCAGTGACCACCCTGTGGGCCAATGCCAAGGAAATGCAGCTGGCAAAAGACAAGTGGCCGGCCTTGGCTGCCGCTCTTGGCCAAGACCCTAAAGCCCTGGCCGAGCGTCTTGAGGCCCAGGCCAACAAAGAATTCATTTACCTGGTTCGCGGCCTGACCCCTGAGCAGGGGCAACTGGTGCTCGACCTGAAAGTACCCGGTGTCTATGGCATCGAAGAGTTTCGGCGTTTCTACCCTGCCGGTGAAGTCACCGCCCATATGGTTGGTTTTACCGACATCGATGATCGAGGGCGGGAAGGGGTCGAACTGGCCTATGACGAATGGCTGGCGGGGGTCGCCGGCAAGCGCCAGGTCATCAAGGACCGGCGCGGTAGGCTGATCAAGGATGTGCAAGTCACCAAAAACGCCAAGGCCGGTAAGCCCTTGGCGTTGTCCATTGACCTGCGCCTGCAATACCTGGCCAATCGTGAACTGCGTAACGCCATTGTCGAGAACGGCGCCAAGGCCGGCAGCCTGGTCATCATGGACGTGAAGACCGGCGAGATTCTGGCCATGGTCAACCAGCCGACCTACAACCCGAACAACCGTCGTAACCTGCAGCCGGCGATGATGCGCAACCGCGCCATGATCGATGTGTTCGAGCCCGGTTCGACCATGAAACCGATCTCCATGAGTGCGGCACTGGAAACCGGCCGCTGGAAACCCAGCGACACCGTCGAGGTGTACCCGGGGACCCTGCAGATCGGCAAGTACACCATTCGTGACGTATCCAAAACCGAAGGTCCAGTCCTGGACCTGACCGGCATCTTGATCAATTCCAGTAACGTGGGCATGAGTAAGGTCGCCTTCGATATCGGCGGTGAAGCCATTTTCCGGCTGATGCAGAAGGTCGGCCTCGGCCAGGATACGGGCCTGGGTTTCCCGGGCGAGCGTGTGGGCAACCTGCCGAACTACCGGGAGTGGCGTAAAGCCGAGACTGCGACGCTGTCCTACGGCTATGGCCTGTCGGTCACCGCCATCCAGCTGGTTCATGCGTTCTCGGCACTGGCCAACAACGGACGTATTGCGCCCCTGACTCTGATCAAAACCGACAAGGTTCCGGACACCGCCCAGGTGATTCCGGAAAACGTCGCCAAGACCATGCAGGGCATGTTGCAACAGGTCATCGAGGCCCCGCGCGGCGTGTTCCGTGCCCAGGTTCCGGCTTATCACGTGGCTGGCAAGAGTGGTACCGCGCGTAAGACTTCGGTCGGCACCAAGGGTTATGCCGAAAACTCCTACCGTTCCCTGTTTGCTGGCTTTGGCCCGATGAGCGATCCGCGTTACGCGATCGTGGTGGTCATCGATGAGCCGAGCAAGGCGGGTTACTTCGGCGGCCTGGTCTCGGCCCCGGTGTTCAGCAAAGTCATGTCCGGCACCCTGCGTCTGATGAACATTACGCCCGACAACTTACCACCGACCCAACAAGTCAATGCAGCTCCAGCCAAAGGAGGGCGCGGCTGATGTCTCTTAGCCTGAACAAGATTTTCGCCCATGCCGGCCGTGATTTGCTGATTCGTGAATTGACACTGGACAGCCGCCAAGTGCGCGCCGGCGATCTGTTCCTGGCTGTGCCTGGTGGTAAGTTCGACGGGCGTGCGCACATTGCCGATGCACTGCAGCGCGGTGCGGCCGCCGTGGCTTATGAAGTCGATGGCGCCACGGTGCTGCCGATCACCGATGCTCCCTTGATTCCCGTCAAAGGCCTGGCCGCCCAACTGTCCGATATCGCTGGGCGCTTTTATGGCGACCCGAGCCGCCAGCTCAACTTGGTGGGTGTGACCGGTACCAATGGTAAAACCAGCGTGACCCAATTGGTCGCCCAGGCGTTGGACCTGCTTGGCCAGCATTGCGGCCTGGTGGGGACCTTGGGCACCGGTTTTTATGGCGCGCTGCAAAGCGGCCAGCACACCACGCCGAATCCGATTGCGGTGCAAGCCACCCTGGCCGACCTGAAAAAGGCCGGTGCCAAGGCGGTGGCCATGGAAGTGTCGTCCCACGGCTTGGATCAGGGCCGTGTCGCGGCCTTGGCCTTCGATGTGGCGGTGCTGACCAATCTGTCCCGGGACCACCTGGATTATCACGGAACCATGGAAGCGTACGGCGCGGCCAAGGCCAAGCTGTTCAACTGGACCGACCTGGCGTGCCGGGTGATCAATCTTGACGATGACTTCGGTCGTCGGTTGGCCGCTGAAAAGCACGACTCGCGCCTGATCACTTACAGCCTGGAAGATGCCAGCGCCTACCTGTATTGCCGCGAGGCGCGGTTCGATGATGAGGGCGTGCGCGCCACACTGGTCACCCCCCAGAGCGAGCATCACTTGCGTAGCACCTTGCTCGGGCGTTTCAACCTGAGCAACGTTCTGGCGGCGGTCGGCGCCTTGTTGGGCCTGGATTACGCGCTGGATGAAATCCTCGCTGTGCTGCCCAAGCTCGAAGGCCCGGCCGGGCGCATGCAGCGTTTGGGTGGCGGCAATCAGCCGCTGGTGGTGGTCGATTACGCCCACACCCCGGACGCGCTGGAAAAGGTTTTGCTGGCCCTGCGTCCCCACGCCAAGGGGCGCTTGCTGTGCCTGTTCGGTTGCGGCGGCGATCGTGATCGCGGCAAGCGGCCGTTGATGGCGCAAGTGGTGGAGCGCTTGGCGGACGCGGTGCTGGTCACCGACGACAATCCTCGCACTGAAGACCCTGCGCTGATTTTCGACGACATCCGAAGTGGTTTTGCTGCAGTGGACAAGGTCGAGTTTGTCGCCGGTCGTGGTTTGGCCATCGCCCAACTGATTGCCAGTGCTTCGGCAGAGGACGTGATCGTTCTGGCCGGCAAGGGCCATGAGGACTATCAGGAAATCAACGGTGAACGCCACGGGTTTTCCGACTTGGTGGAAGCCGACAAAGCCCTGACTGCCTGGGAGGTCGCCCATGCTTAACGCTTTGAAACTGAGCGAACTGACACGCGTCTTGGCCGGGCGCCTGGTTGCCGCCGATGCCTCCTTCAATGGCGTCAGCATCGACAGTCGTGCCATCCAGCCCGGGCACTTGTTTATTGCCTTGGCCGGCCCGCGTTTCGACGGTCATGACTATTTGAATGAAGTCGCTGCCAAGGGTGCGGTCGCAGCCTTGGTTGAGCGTGAAGTCGTGGACTCCACCCTGCCGCAACTGCTGGTCAGCGACACCCGTGTGGCCCTGGGGCAACTCGGCGCGCTCAATCGTTCGGCGTTTACTCAGCCGGTGGCGGCTATTACCGGCTCCAGTGGCAAGACCACGGTCAAGGAAATGCTCGCCAGTATTCTGCGTACTCGCGGCCCGGTGCTGGCCACGCGCGGCAACCTGAACAACGACCTCGGTGCGCCACTGACCTTGCTCGAACTGGCTCCGGAACATACAGCCGCGGTCATTGAGCTGGGCGCTTCGCGGATCGGTGAGATCGCCTACACCGTTGCCATGACCCGGCCTCAAGTCGCGGTCATCAACAATGCCGGGACCGCTCACGTCGGTGAGTTCGGTGGCCCGGAGAAGATTGTCGAAGCCAAGGGCGAAATTCTTGAAGGGCTGGACGCTTCTGGCGTTGCCGTGCTGAACCTTGACGACAAGGCCTTTGCGATCTGGAAAGCCCGGGCTGCTGGCCGGCAGATCTTGAGCTTCGCTTTGAGCGACCCTCGTGCAGACTTCCATGCGTCGGATATAGACCGCGATGCGCGGGGCTGCCCCTCGTTCAAACTCCACAGCCCGCAAGGCGTGGAGCAGGTGCAGCTGAACTTGCTGGGCACCCATAACGTGGCCAACGCCTTGGCGGCCGCTGCTGCCGCCCACGCCATGGGCGTCTCGCTGTTTGGTATCGCCACAGGCTTGAACGCTGTGCAGCCAGTAAAAGGGCGCACGGTGGCGCAGTTGGCGAAAAACGGCATTCGCGTGATCGATGACACTTACAACGCAAACCCCACCTCCATGTGCGCCGCCGTTGATATACTCGCCGGCTTTTCCGGCCGCACCGTCCTGGTGCTCGGAGACATCGGCGAGTTGGGCGAGTGGGCGGAGCAGGGGCACCGCGAAGTGGGTGCATATGCCGCCGGCAAGGTTTCGGCCTTGTACGCCGTAGGTCCGATGATGGCCCATGCCGTGGACGCCTTTGGCGAACATGCGCGCCATTTCGCCAGCCAGGCTGACCTGATTGCCGCTCTGGACGTCGAGCAAGACCCCAATACCACCATTTTGATCAAAGGATCGCGCAGTGCGGTGATGGAAAACATCGTCGTGGCGTTGTGCGGTCCCCTTCTTCAAGAAAAGAACGGAGTGAAACATTAATGCTGCTGCTGCTAGCGGAGTACCTGCAACAGTTCTACAAAGGCTTCGCGGTCTTTCAGTACCTGACCCTGCGCGGGATTCTCGGTGTGCTGACCGCGTTGTCGTTGTCGCTGTGCCTGGGGCCGTGGATGATCCGCACGTTGCAGAGCCGGCAGATCGGTCAGTCCGTCCGTAACGACGGGCCGCAGTCTCACCTGTCCAAATCCGGCACCCCCACCATGGGCGGTGCGCTGATTCTTTCTGCCATTGGTGTCAGCACCCTGCTGTGGGCAGACCTGCGCAACCACTATGTGTGGGTTGTGCTGTTGGTGACCCTGGCGTTTGGCGCCATCGGTTGGGTGGATGACTACCGCAAGGTGATCGAGAAAAACTCCCGAGGCTTGCCGAGCCGCTGGAAGTATTTCTGGCAGTCGGTGTTCGGCCTGGGTGCGGCGATCTTCCTTTATATGACCGCGCAGAGTCCGGTGGAAACCACCCTGCTGATCCCGATGCTCAAGGACGTCAGCATTCCATTGGGCGTGGGCTTCGTGGTGCTGACCTACTTCGTTATTGTCGGATCGAGCAACGCGGTTAACCTCACCGACGGCCTCGACGGCCTGGCGATCATGCCGACCGTGATGGTGGGCGGTGCGCTGGGCATCTTCTGCTACCTGTCGGGTAACGTGAAGTTTGCCGAGTACCTGCTGATCCCTTACGTACCGGGCGCCGGTGAGCTGATTGTGTTCTGTGGCGCGTTGATTGGCGCCGGCCTGGGTTTCTTGTGGTTCAACACGTACCCGGCCCAAGTATTCATGGGCGACGTCGGCGCACTGGCGCTGGGTGCGGCCCTGGGCACCATCGCGGTAATCGTTCGCCAGGAAATCGTTCTGTTCATCATGGGCGGTGTCTTTGTGATGGAGACCCTGTCGGTGGTGATCCAGGTGGCCTCTTTCAAACTCACCGGTCGTCGTGTGTTCCGCATGGCGCCGATCCACCACCACTTTGAACTCAAGGGCTGGCCCGAGCCGCGCGTGATCGTCCGTTTCTGGATCATCACTGTGATTCTCGTGTTGGTCGGCCTTGCCACCCTGAAGCTGAGGTAGAACGAGTGTCTCTGATCGCTTCTGACCACTTCCGCATCGTTGTCGGCCTCGGCAAGAGCGGCATGTCCCTGGTTCGCTTCCTGGCGAGCCGGGGCGTGGCGTTTGCAGTGGCCGACACGCGGGAAAATCCACCTGAGCTGGCCACGCTGCGCCGTGACTACCCTCATGTGGAAGTGCGTTGTGGCGAACTGGACGTGGAATTCCTGTGCCGTGCCGACGAGCTCTACGTGAGCCCTGGCCTGGCCCTGGCCACGCCCGCCCTGCAAGCGGCAGCAGCCCGTGGCGTCAAGCTGTCGGGTGACATCGAGCTGTTCGCGCGTAACGTCAAGGCGCCGATCGTCGCCATCAGCGGGTCCAACGCCAAAAGCACCGTCACCACCCTGGTCGGCGAGATGGCTGCTGCGGCGGGCAAGCGTGTGGCGGTGGGCGGGAACTTGGGTACCCCGGCCCTCGACCTGCTCAGCGACGACGTCGAGCTGTACGTCATGGAGTTGTCCAGCTTCCAGTTGGAGACCACCCACGACCTGGGTGCCGAAGTGGCGACCGTGTTGAACATCAGTGAAGACCATATGGACCGCTACAGCGGCCTGCCGGCCTATCACTTGGCCAAGCACCGGATCTTCCGTGGGGCGCGGCAAGTGGTGTTCAACCGTCAGGATGCCTTGACCCGTCCACTGATTGGCGAAGGCCTGCCGTGCTGGACCTTCGGCCTGGGCAAACCCGACTTTAAGGCCTTCGGCATTCGCGAAGAGAACGGCGAGAAGTACCTGGCCTTCGAATTCCAGAACCTGATGCCGGTACGTGAACTGAAGATCCGTGGCGCGCATAACCAGTCCAACGCCCTGGCGGCCTTGGCCCTTGGGCATGCGGTGGGCCTCCCGTTCGATGCCATGCTCTCGAGCCTGCGCACCTTCGGCGGTCTCGAACATCGCTGCCAGTGGGTGCGCGACCTGGGCGGTGTCAGCTATTACAACGATTCCAAGGCCACCAACGTCGGCGCTGCATTGGCCGCTATCGAAGGCCTGGGGGCTGATATCGACGGGAAGCTGGTGTTGATCGCCGGTGGCGACGGCAAGGGCGCCGATTTTAAAGACCTTAAAGCACCCGTGGCCGCGCACTGCCGCGCGGTGGTGCTGATGGGCCGCGATGCCGATTTGATCGCCGCTGCCCTGGGCGACGCCGTGCCGCAAGTACGCGCCACGTCCCTGGACGACGCCATCGCCCAGTGCAAGGCGCTGGCCCAACCCGGCGATGCGGTGTTGCTGTCGCCGGCGTGCGCCAGTTTCGACATGTTCAAGAACTACGAAGAGCGTGGGCAGCTGTTTGCCCAGGCTGTGGAGGGCTTGGCATGAACCTGCGCAACATCATCAAGCCTTATCCGTCGCCGCTGATTACCGGTCGTGGTATCGACCTCGACTTCCCATTGCTTGCCGGTTGCCTGGCACTGCTGGGCCTTGGGTTGGTGATGATCACCTCGGCCTCTTCAGAAGTGGCCGCCGTGCAGTCGGGTAACCCGCTGTACCACATGATTCGCCATTTGATTTACCTGGTCATCGGCCTCGGCGCCTGTGTGGTGACCATGATGATTCCCATCGCCACCTGGCAGCGCCTGGGTTGGTTGATGCTGATCGGTGCCTTTGGCCTGCTGGTAATGGTGCTGGTGCCGGGGATCGGTCGTGAGGTCAACGGCTCGATGCGCTGGATCGGCTTCAGCTTCTTCAACGTGCAGCCCTCCGAGATCGCCAAGGTGTTCGTGGTGATCTACCTGGGCGGTTACCTGGTGCGCCGGCAGAAGGAAGTGCGTGAGAGCTGGATGGGCTTCTTCAAGCCCTTCATCGTGCTGCTGCCCATGGCTGGCCTGCTGCTGATGGAGCCGGACTTCGGCGCCACGGTGGTGATGATGGGCGCTGCGGCGGCCATGCTGTTCTTGGGCGGGGTCGGGCTGTTCCGTTTCACCTTGATGGTGGTGCTGGCAGTGGCGGCGGTCACCATCCTGGTCCAGGCCCAGCCCTACCGGATGGCGCGCTTGATCACCTTTACCGACCCCTGGGCCGATCAGTTCGGCTCCGGCTACCAGTTGACCCAGGCGTTGATTGCCTTCGGTCGCGGCGAGTGGCTCGGCGTTGGCCTGGGCAACAGCGTGCAGAAGCAGTTCTACCTGCCCGAAGCCCACACCGACTTCGTGTTCTCGGTGCTGGCTGAAGAGTTGGGCGTGGTGGGTTCCCTGGCCACCGTCGGGCTGTTCGTATTCGTGTGTGTGCGTGGCATGTACATCGGTCTGTGGGCCGAGAAGGCCAAGCAGTACTTCGCCGCTTATGTGGCTTACGGTTTGTCGTTCCTGTGGATTGGTCAATTCCTGATCAACATCGGCGTGAACGTAGGCTTGTTGCCGACCAAGGGCCTGACCTTGCCGTTCCTCAGTTATGGCGGCAGTTCCTTGGTGATCTGCTGTGCCTGTCTGGGCTTGTTGCTGCGCATCGAGTGGGAGAGTCGAACTCACTTGGGCAGTGAAGAGATGGAGTTCAGTGAAAGTGATTTTGCCGAGGAGCCAATCCATGGGCGCTAACGTGCTGATCATGGCGGGCGGTACCGGGGGCCACGTGTTCCCGGCCTTGGCCTGTGCGCGGGAATTCCAGGCCCGTGGCTACAGCGTGCATTGGCTCGGGACCCCGCGAGGCATCGAGAACGAATTGGTTCCGGGTGCCGGGTTGCCCCTGCACCTGATCAACGTCACCGGCCTGCGGGGCAAGGGCAAGCTGTCCCTGCTCAAGGCGCCGTTTGTGCTGATCAAGGCCGTGTTGCAGGCGCGCAAGATCATTCGCCAACTGAAGCCGGTCTGTGTGCTGGGCTTTGGTGGTTATGTCACGGGCCCTGGCGGAGTTGCCGCCAAGTTGGCCGGTGTGCCGGTGATCGTTCATGAACAGAACGCCGTGGCCGGTACCGCCAATCGGCTGCTGGTGCCGTTGGCTGCGCGAGTCTGCGAAGCTTTCCCGGACACCTTTGCCACCTCCGCCAGCCGCCGCACCACGGGCAACCCGGTGCGTGGTGAACTGTTCCTCGAAACACCGCGCGAGGCCCTGGCCGGACGCAAGGCGCGTTTGCTGATCCTCGGTGGAAGCCTGGGTGCAGAACCGTTGAACAAGTTGCTGCCTGAGGCCCTGGCGCTGGTCGATCCCCAGTGGCGCCCGGAGGCCTTCCACCAGGCTGGCAAAAACCACGATGAAGTGACTGCGCAGCGTTATCGCGACGCTGGTGTCGAGGCGCAAGTGCAGCCCTTTATCAAAGACATGGCTCAAGCCTATGGCTGGGCCGACCTGGTGGTCTGTCGCGCAGGTGCGCTGACCGTCAGTGAACTGGCTGCCGCCGGTCTGCCCTCGATGCTGGTGCCTTTGCCCCACGCGATCGACGATCACCAGACCCGTAACGCCGACTATTTGGCTCGTGAAGGCGCTGCTTTCCTGATGCCGCAAAGAACGACTGGTGCCGCGGATCTAGCCGCTCGCCTGACAGAGGTTTTGATGCAACCGGAACGACTCGACAACATGGCGCACGCAGCGCGCCGACTGGCCAAACCCGAAGCCACCCGCAGCGTGGTCGATATCTGCCTGGAGGTGGCCCATGGTTGAGAATCAGAAAGCCATGCCGCATCCGGAGATGCGCCGCATCCGTCGTATCCACTTCGTCGGTATCGGCGGCGTGGGCATGTGCGGGATCGCTGAAGTGCTGTTGAACCTGGGCTATGACGTCTCGGGTTCCGACCTCAAGGCGTCGCCGGTTACCGAGCGCCTGGAGTCGTTCGGTGCGCAGATCTTTATCGGCCACCGTGCCGAAAACGCCGCCAATGCCGATGTGCTGGTGGTTTCCAGTGCCGTGAATACGTCCAACCCGGAAGTCGCCACCGCCCTGGAACGCCGCGTACCCGTGGTGCCGCGTGCGGAGATGCTCGCCGAGCTGATGCGCTACCGCCACGGCGTGGCCGTTGCCGGTACTCACGGCAAGACGACCACCACCAGCCTCCTGGCCTCGGTGTTCGCCGCTGGCGGCCTGGACCCGACCTTCGTCATCGGTGGCCGGCTGAATGCAGCCGGTACCAATGCACAGCTCGGTACCAGCCGTTACCTGATCGCCGAAGCCGACGAAAGTGATGCCAGCTTCCTGCACCTGCAGCCGCTGGTGGCCGTGGTCACCAACATTGACGCCGACCACATGGCGACCTACGACGGTGACTTCAACAAACTGAAGAAAACCTTCGTCGAATTCCTGCACAACCTGCCGTTCTATGGGCTGGCGGTGATGTGCCTGGACGATCCGGTGGTGCGCGAGATTCTGCCGCTGGTCAAGCGTCCGACCGTGACTTATGGCTTCAGCGAAGAAGCCGACGTACGCGCGATCAATGTGCGCCAGCAAGGCATGCAGACGTTCTTCACTGTGCTGCGTCGCGACCGTGAGCCGCTGGACGTCTCGGTGAACATGCCGGGCAACCACAACGTCCTGAACTCCCTGGCGACCATCTGCATCGCCACCGACGAAGGCATCAGCGATGAAGCCATCGTCCAGGGCCTGTCGGGCTTCCAGGGCGTGGGCCGACGCTTCCAGGTCTACGGCGAGCTGCCGGTGGAAGGTGGCAACGTGATGCTGGTGGATGACTACGGTCACCACCCGACCGAAGTGGCCGCAGTGATCAAGGCGGTTCGTGGTGGCTGGCCGGAGCGCCGCCTGGTGATGGTTTACCAGCCGCACCGCTTCAGCCGCACCCGCGACCTGTACGACGATTTTGTGCAGGTCTTGGCCGACGCCAACGTGCTGCTGTTGATGGAGGTCTACCCGGCCGGTGAAGAACCGATCCCGGGTGCCGACAGTCGCCAGCTGTGCCACAGCATTCGCCAGCGTGGTCAGCTCGACCCGATCTACATCGAACGGGGTGTCGACCTGGCTCCGCTGGTCAAGCCGCTGTTGCGTGCCGGCGACATCCTGCTGTGCCAGGGCGCCGGTGATATCGGCGGCCTTGCGCCCAAATTGTTGAAAAGTCCGTTGTTCGCCGGTGCCGTGGTGGCTGGACAGGAGAAGTTGAAATGACCGCTGCCTACGCCAACCTGTTTTCTACCCTCGACCCGAAAGCCTTCGGTCGTGTTGCTGTGCTGTTCGGCGGCAAGAGCGCCGAGCGTGAAGTGTCGCTGAAGTCCGGCAATGCCGTGTTGCAAGCCCTGCAAAGTGGCGGTGTGGATGCGTTCGGCATCGACGTCGGCGACGATTTCCTGCAGCGCCTGCTGAGCGAGAAGATCGACCGTGCCTTCATCATTCTCCACGGCCGTGGCGGTGAAGACGGCAGTATGCAGGGCCTGCTGGAGTGCCTGGGCATCCCCTACACCGGCAGCGGTATCCTTGCGTCGGCCCTGGCCATGGACAAGCTGCGCACCAAGCAGGTCTGGCACAGCCTGGGGATTCCAACGCCACGCCACGCCGTCCTGAGCTCCGAAGCCGATTGTATTTCTGCGGCTGCGGAACTGGGCATGCCTTTGATCGTCAAACCGGCTCATGAAGGTTCCAGTATCGGTATGGCCAAAGTGACTTCCGCGTCTGAATTGATCGACGCATGGAAAGCGGCCAGTACCTACGATTCGCAAGTCTTGGTTGAACAATGGATTCAAGGTCCGGAGTTCACCATCGCGACGCTGCGTGACCAGGTGTTGCCACCCATTGCCCTGGGCACTCCCCACACATTTTACGACTACGACGCCAAGTACCTGGCTTCCGATACCCAGTACCGGATCCCTTGTGGCCTCGATAGCGCCAAAGAACAAGAGCTCATGGACCTTACGGCGAAAGCCTGCGAGGCGCTCGGTATCGCCGGTTGGGCCCGGGCCGACGTGATGCAGGACGCCGATGGGCAGTTCTGGTTCCTGGAAGTGAACACCGCCCCAGGCATGACCGATCACAGCCTGGTGCCGATGGCGGCCCGTGCTGCGGGTCTGGATTTCCAGCAGTTGGTATTGGCCATTCTGGCCGCCAGTGTCGAGGCACGAGGTTAAGTCCATGCAAGGCGCATCGCTACGTCATCAGCAACCCGCTCCCGGCCGCAAGCCGGTGCCGCGGGGTGCCAGCCGGATGGTGGCTAAAGAGCCGATGTCGGTGCGCCTGCCGAAAGCCAACTTCGGCTTTCTGAAAAGCCTGTTCTGGCCAGTGTTGCTGGTGGTGCTGGGTTTTGGCACCTACGAAGGCGCCCAGCGCCTGCTGCCTTACGCGGACCGGCCGATCACCAAGGTCGCGGTCCAGGGTGACCTGAGTTACATCAGCCAGCAGGCGGTGCAGCAGCGAATCGCGCCTTACGTGGCGTCGAGCTTCTTCACCATCGACCTGGCGAGCATGCGCACCGAGCTGGAACAGATGCCCTGGATCGCCCACGCCGAAGTGCGTCGGGTGTGGCCGGACCAGGTGGTGATTCGCCTGGAAGAGCAACTGCCGGTGGCCCGTTGGGGCGACGAGGCACTGTTGAACAACCAGGGCCAGGCGTTCACTCCGCGTGAGCTGGCGAACTATGAACACTTGCCGCAGTTGTTCGGACCCCAGCGGGCCCAGCAGCAAGTGATGCAGCAGTACCAGGTGTTGAGCCAGATGCTGCGGCCCATGGGCTTTTCGATTGCCCGTTTGGAGCTGCGCGAGCGTGGCAGCTGGTTCTTGACCACCGGTGCCGGCAGCGCCGGGCCCGGCATTGAGTTGCTGCTGGGTCGCGATCATCTGGTGGAAAAGATGCGCCGCTTCATTGCCATTTATGAAAAGACGTTGAAAGAACAGATTACGAACATTGCGCGCATCGACCTGCGCTACGCCAACGGCCTGGCCGTCGGCTGGCGGGAACCTGTAGCGCCCACGACAGCCGAACCCGCTGTCGCGAAGAATTAAGAAGAGGCAGGACCATGGCAAACGTGCAAAGCGGCAAAATGATCGTCGGTCTGGATATCGGCACCTCCAAAGTGGTGGCGCTGGTGGGCGAAGTCGCGGCCGATGGCACGCTGGAAATCGTCGGTATCGGTACGCACCCGTCCCGCGGCCTGAAGAAGGGCGTGGTGGTGAACATCGAATCCACCGTGCAGTCGATCCAGCGCGCGGTAGAAGAAGCGCAACTGATGGCCGGCTGCCGGATCCACTCGGCGTTCGTCGGCGTTGCGGGCAATCACATCCGCAGTCTGAACTCCCATGGCATCGTGGCGATTCGCGACCGCGAAGTGAGCTCTGCCGACCTGGAGCGTGTGCTGGACGCCGCCCAGGCCGTGGCGATCCCTGCTGACCAGCGGGTGCTGCACACCTTGCCGCAGGACTACGTGATCGATAACCAGGAAGGCGTCCGCGAGCCTCTGGGCATGTCCGGTGTGCGCCTTGAAGCCAAGGTGCACGTAGTGACGTGCGCGGTGAATGCCGCGCAGAACATCGAGAAGTGCGTGCGTCGCTGTGGCCTGGAAATCGACGACATCATCCTCGAGCAACTGGCGTCTGCGTACTCGGTACTGACCGATGACGAGAAAGAGCTGGGCGTGTGCCTGGTGGACATCGGTGGCGGCACCACGGACATCGCGATCTTCACCGAAGGCGCGATCCGTCACACCGCAGTGATCCCGATTGCCGGCGACCAGGTGACCAACGACATCGCCATGGCCCTGCGTACGCCGACCCAGTACGCCGAAGAAATCAAGATTCGCTACGCCTGCGCCCTGGCCAAGCTGGCCGGTGCCGGTGAAACCATCAAGGTGCCGAGTGTCGGCGACCGTCCGCCCCGCGAGCTGTCCCGCCAGGCCCTGGCCGAGGTGGTCGAGCCACGTTACGACGAGCTGTTCACCCTGATCCAGGCAGAGCTGCGTCGCAGCGGTTACGAAGACCTGATCCCGGCGGGCATCGTGCTCACCGGCGGCACGTCGAAAATGGAAGGCGCGGTCGAATTGGCCGAAGAGATTTTCCACATGCCGGTGCGCCTGGGGGTTCCGCACTCCGTCAAAGGCCTGGCCGATGTGGTGCGCAACCCGATCTATTCCACCGGCGTCGGCTTGCTGTTGTACGGGCTGCAGAAACAGTCCGACGGCATCTCGTTCTCCGGGATCGGCAGCCGCGACAGCTACAGCAATGAAGAGCCGAAAGCGGCCCTGCTCGATCGCATCAAGAGCTGGGTGCAAGGCAACTTCTAAGCAACGGTTTCACGCGACACGTTTCAAGCAACAGGCAGTAAACGCAGTAGGCAGTAGGCGAAAAACTAGAGAAATGAAAGGAGAGGGAAAATGTTTGAACTCGTAGACAACGTCCCGCAAAGCCCGGTAATCAAGGTTATCGGTGTCGGCGGTGGCGGCGGCAACGCCGTCAATCACATGGTCAAGAGCAACATCGAAGGCGTGGAATTCATCTGCGCCAACACTGATGCTCAAGCGCTGAAAAACATCGGCGCGCGGACCATCCTGCAACTGGGTACTGGTGTTACCAAGGGTCTGGGTGCCGGCGCAAATCCTGAGGTCGGTCGTCAGGCCGCTCTGGAAGACCGCGAGCGCATCGCTGAAGTCCTGCAGGGCACCAACATGGTGTTCATCACCACAGGCATGGGCGGTGGTACCGGTACCGGTGCTGCGCCGATCATTGCCGAAGTGGCCAAGGAAATGGGGATCCTCACCGTTGCGGTGGTGACTCGTCCGTTCCCGTTCGAAGGCCGCAAGCGTATGCAGATCGCCGATGAAGGCATCCGCGCGCTGAGCGAAAGCGTCGACTCGTTGATCACCATTCCCAACGAGAAGCTGCTGACCATCCTCGGTAAAGACGCCAGCCTGCTGTCGGCGTTCGCCAAGGCTGACGACGTGCTGGCGGGTGCCGTTCGCGGTATCTCCGACATCATCAAGCGTCCAGGCATGATCAACGTCGACTTCGCCGACGTGCGTACCGTGATGAGCGAAATGGGCATGGCGATGATGGGCACTGGCTGCGCCAGCGGTCCGAACCGTGCACGTGAAGCCACTGAAGCGGCCATCCGCAACCCGTTGCTGGAAGACGTGAACCTGGAAGGCGCACGCGGCATCCTGGTGAACATCACCGCCGGTCCTGACCTGTCCCTGGGTGAGTACTCCGACGTGGGTAGCATCATCGAAGCCTTCGCTTCCGAGCACGCCATGGTCAAGGTCGGTACCGTTATCGATCCGGACATGCGTGATGAGCTGCATGTCACCGTGGTTGCCACCGGTCTGGGCGCGAAAATCGAGAAGCCTGTAAAGGTCATCGACAATACCGTTCACACCAGCCACGCCAGCCAGTCGGCTGCCGCTCCAGCGCCTGCGCGCCAGGAACTGCCGTCGGTGAACTACCGTGATCTGGACCGTCCGACCGTTATGCGCAACCAGGCTCAGGCCAGTGCTGCGACTGCGGCGAAGCTGAATCCGCAAGATGATCTGGATTACCTGGACATCCCGGCCTTTCTGCGTCGCCAGGCCGATTGATGGAATGTATCAGGGGTATTAGGGTGATTGGTGTTCAGCAAAGGCATGGTCTGCTATTATCGCCAGCCTTTGTTGATACCAGTTCGCAATTTGCGCTGAAGCGGCCCAAGCCATGATTAAACAACGCACCCTGAAGAATATTATCCGTGCCACAGGTGTAGGCCTGCATTCCGGGGAGAAGGTTTACCTGACTCTCAAGCCTGCGCCTGTCGACACCGGCATTGTGTTTTGTCGTGCCGACCTGGACCCTGTGGTGCAGATTCCTGCTCGCGCGGAAAATGTTGGTGAAACCACGATGTCGACCACATTGGTCAACGGTGACACCAAAGTGGACACGGTGGAGCATTTGCTCTCGGCCATGGCTGGCCTGGGCATCGATAACGCCTACGTCGAGCTCTCCGCGTCCGAAGTCCCGATCATGGATGGTAGCGCTGGACCCTTCGTATTCCTGATTCAATCTGCCGGCCTGGAAGAACAGGACGCAGCTAAAAAGTTCATCCGCATCCTTCGTGAAGTGACTGTGGAAGATGGCGACAAGCGCGCCACTTTCGTGCCTTTCGATGGTTTTAAAGTGAGCTTTGAGATCGATTTCGATCACCCGGTTTTCCGTGACCGCACCCAGAGTGCCAGCGTGGACTTTTCCAGCACGTCGTTCGTGAAGGAAGTCAGCCGCGCCCGGACCTTTGGTTTCATGAGTGATATCGAGTACCTGCGCAAGCACAACCTCGCACTCGGCGGCAGCGTGGAAAACGCCATCGTGGTCGACGCGGATGGTGTACTGAACGAAGACGGCCTTCGCTATGAAGACGAATTTGTGAAGCACAAGATCCTCGATGCAATTGGTGACCTCTACCTGCTGGGCAACAGCCTGATAGGTGAGTTCAAAGGCTTCAAGTCGGGCCATGCCCTGAACAACCAGCTACTGCGCAAGTTGATTGAGCAGAAAGATGCCTGGGAAGTTGTGACTTTCGAAGACGCCAGCACTGCACCGATCTCTTACATGCGTCCGGTTGCGGCCGTGTAATTTACTCTCTCTTTCCTTTTGTTTTTAAAGGCTGCCCTTAGGGTGGCCTTTTTTTATGCCTGTTTATTAACCCGGTACCACGCGATTGCGGCCATTGTGCTTGGCTCGGTAAAGCGCTTTGTCGGCGTTGTAGAGCAGGTTCTCCAGGGTGGCGCCGGTTGTTCCCGACCAAGTGCTGGTACCGATGCTGGCGGTCAACGTCGACACTTGGGGGCCGATCGGCGCCAGTTGTTCAATGGCGATACGAATCTTTTCCGCCAGGGCCAAGGCCCCCATCACGTCGGTGTCGGGCAGGATCACCGAGAACTCCTCACCGCCGTAGCGTGCCGCCAGGTCGGCAGGGCGGCGCACATTGGCCGCGATCAACTGGGCGACCACCTGCAAGGCTGTGTCCCCAAGCTGATGACCATGGCGGTCATTGAATTGCTTGAAGTGGTCGACATCGATCATCAGCAACGACAGCGGCGTGCCCGAGCGCTGGGCCCTGGCCCATTCGCGGGCCAGGGTTTCGTCCAGGGTTCGGCGATTGGCCAGGCCGGTCAAGGCATCAATGGCCGCCAGTTGCGCCAACTCCTGCTCGGCGCGATGGCGCCGCCTGAGTTCGTGGCACAGCAGCAACGTCAGCCACAGCAGGCCAATGCACAGGGCACCGGTGGCGCCGCTGACCAGCCAGGCCGTGCGCTGCCAGGAGGCGTAGACCTCGGCCGAGGACAGTGCCACCACCACGATCAGCGGCAAGTCGCCCACTTGGGAAAAGGTGTATAGGCGCGGCGTTCGGTCGACGCTGGAGATGCCGCTGAAGCTGCCGTTGCCCTCGCGCAGGATGCGCACGAAGTTCGGCCGCTGGCTGAAGTCCTTGCCGATCAGATCGTCGGCCAGGGGCGGTTGTTGGGCCAGCAGTATGCCGTCGCGGCTGACCAGGCTGATCGAGCCGTTGCGTCCGATATCGAGGTTTTTGAACAGCTGGTTGAAGTAGTTCAGGCGCATGGGCGCTTCGGCGACACCGAAGAATTGTCCCTGCTCGTCCACCACTCGGCGGCTGAAACTGATGCGCCAGTCATGGTCTGCGGTGCGGGTGCGGAACGGTGGGCTGATTGTCATGCCCTGGTTGGGGTTTTGCACATGGGAGCGGAAGTACTCGCGATCGGCGTAGTTGCCCGTCCTGGGCGTGACCGAGGCCGAGTCAGCGAGGACGTCGCCGTGTTTGTCCAACAGCAGGATGTCGCCCTTGTAGGGCGCGGCAGTGGCGCGGTCGAAGAGCGCCAGATGGCGGATCTCAGCCGACACTTTTTGCAGGTCTTCACGTCCGGCCGCGGCAATCAGGCCTTTGAGGGACAGGTCATAGAGTTCGACGTTGCGCAGTACGTCGGCGTCGATCAGTTGCACAATGTTGTTGGCCGAACGGGCCGCTGCCTGCTCGGCGCTGGCGTATTCGCGGATCAGTAAAAACGTCACGATGCCCAGGATGGCGATCACCATCAGTGAGCTTCCAGCGATCAGCATCCGTTCCGAGCGTGTTGAAAGCATCATATTGCGAGGTATCGCACTCCCTTCGCCCACGGTTCTGATTACGGCCGTTGGGTGAGTTGATAAGAATCCTTTTGGATAACGCCGACGCGCTGGCAAGGGCCGGCCATCCCTGCGGCGCATGTATAAATCCCAGGCACAAAAAAGGCCAGCAAAACGTGCTGGCCTTTTACTTCGCTGAGCTTAGAACAGGTTGAGCGGGTAATCGACGATCAGGCGATATTCATCCGTGTCGTTGTCCAGGGCGGCATAACCGCCGCTGCCGTGATGGGTCGCCCACTGCAGGCGCAGGGCCAGGTCTTTGGCTTCGCCGCCTTGCACCACGTATTGCAGGTCCAGGTCGCGCTCCCAATGCCGGGCATGCTTGCCCTCTGCGCTGTACCAGCCGGCGTAGCCACGGCTCTGCGGATCGACCCGGGTCAAGTCCAGTTCGCCACGGGAGTAGGACAGGGCCGACGTCAGCCCAGGCACGCCCAGGCCGACGAAATCGTACGCGTACTTGAGCTTCCAGGAGCGTTCATGGGGGCCGTTGAAGTCCGAGTATTGCTGGGAGTTGTCCAGGTACACGCTGTCGCCCTGGGCGATGTAGTCGAAGGGCGTGTCACCGTTGACCCGCTGATAGGCGGCCGTGACGCTGTGGTGACCCACGCCAACCGTCAGGTGCAGGCTGTAGGTGGTGTTGTCGATGTCGCCCAGCAACGCCTGGCCGGTGTCCTGGGTGTGGTAGAGGTGCAGGCCGGGGTTGATGACCAGTTCGTTCAGCGCGTAGCGGTAGTCGAGGTCGTAGTAGTACTGGTTCCAGATGTCTTTGAGCTCTGAGGCATACAGGCTGCTGGTCCACCCGGGAACGCCGCTCCAGGCCGCGCCGGCCCAGTTCAGGTGTCGGCTTTTGTCGCCGTCACCCAGGGTTCCGTAACTGCTGCCGATGCGCACGTGGCCGCTCTGGTTATAGGGTTTGGTGAAGCTGGCCTGGCCGCCTTCGAGCAGCCAACCATCGAAGCTGTGGTTGCTCAGGCTCACGCCGCGAAAGGTCTGGGGCAGCATGCGAGTCTGGCCGCCGGCGATCACCGGGTTGTTGAGGAACAAGTCGCCGATTTTGAGCTCGGTGTCGAAGGCCCGGACTTTCAAGGTTGCGCCCGCCGTAGAGAACGACCCCGGTGCTTTGCCGCTGCCGTCGCTGACCGGCAGGATGCTCGAACTGTCGGTGCCGCCACCGCCATCGAGCTTGAGGCCGAGCATGGCATTGGCGTCCAGGCCGAACCCCACGCTGCCCGTGGTGTAGCCCGATTCGAATACCCCAAGGAATCCTTGGCCCCATTCGATGTTGTCGTCGTTGTGCTGCTGTCGGTTGCGATGCATGTAGTAGTTGCGGGCATTGAGCTTGAGGCTCGAACCCTCGACGAATCCCTCGGCCGTGCTGTCGTCCGCTGCGTGGGCGGTACACGCCATCGTTGCAGTCAATGCAATGAACAGGGGAGTGAGTGTTCGTGTTGCCTTTATCGCTGCCTTCATCGTATCGGGGCTCCTTGGGTCAATGGCGGCGTTTTTTATTCTGCACCGTCGCCAGTTTTCTACAGGGCAAAAAAAAGCCGCTGCAAGCAGCGGCTTTAAGACAATGGTCGCCCGGGTTGAACGCGGCGGCCTTGTCGAGGGAAACGTTCTAACGGGCTGCCTCAGCTGTCTTTCCGGGTGTCGGCCTGGTTGTGTTCGGCCGTGATTTTCTGGGCACTTTCACCTGTTTTCTGGCGGGTTGCCTGGGCCACCTGAGCGTCCTGGAACGCTGCGTCGCGTGCCGCATTGCGGGCCACGAAAGCCTGGGACTCTTCGGCCATGGCCAGGGGGCTGAGGAACAGGGAAGACAGGATAAAAGCGCTGGCGATACCCATGCTGTTTGACATCGTTGGCAGACCTTCTTGCGGAGCAAGTTCAATTCGGTGTGGCAAAAATATAGCGCCTCGCCTCGAGGAAAAAGAGCTCAAGCGTAAAAGGACTATTACCAAATAAACAAAAGTGGGCGCTGGCTTGTCAGCGATAGCGGTAACGCGGTTTGCAACTGAGGGGCTGGCGTGATCGTCGGCAAGCCGGCTCCCACAGAGTCAACGTCAGAGCCAGCATCAGAGGGGGAGGTGGAGGCCGAAGGTGTTGATGCCTTGCTCGCTGCGCACAAACACCTCGCCACCGTGCATCAGGGCAATGGCCTTGACGATGGCCAGGCCCAGGCCATGGTTGGCGCCGCTGTTGCTGCGTGAGGCATCGACTCGATAGAAACGCTCGAACAGCCGCGGCAAGTGTTCGCTGGCGATGCCCAGGCCGGGGTTGCTCACGGCAATCGCCACGTGTTGTTCGTGGCGCTGGATACGCACTTGGATCACTTGCCCGGGGTCGGTGTGTTGCACCGCGTTGCTCAGCAGATTGATCAGTGCCCTGCGCAAGTGGGCGATCTCGATGGGCACCTGGGCATCGCCTTCGACTTCTACCCGGACCTGGGCGTCTTCCAGGATGAAATCCAGGTAGTCCAGGGTCGTCGCCACTTCCCCGGCCAGGGAGGTGCTGGTCAGGTGGGTGGCCTTGCTGCCTTGGTCGGCGCTGGCCAGGAACAGCATGTCGTTGATGATCGAGCGTAGGCGCTCCAGCTCTTCGAGGTTGGATTGCAGCACTTCGAAGTAATGTTCTGCCGAGCGCCCGCGGGTCAGCGCGACTTGGGTCTGGCCGATCAGGTTGGTCAGGGGCGAGCGCAATTCATGGGCCACATCGGCATTGAAGGACTCCAGCCGCGAATAGGCCTGTTCCACCCGCTCCAGGGTGGAGTTGAACGAGTTGACGAACTGGCTCAGCTCCGGCGGCAGTGGCGACAACTGCAAGCGCCCGGACAGCCGTGGCGGCGCCAGGCGCTGGGCTTCCTGGGATAGCTTGATCAAGGGTTTGAGGCCGATCCGCGCCACCCAGTAGCCCAGGGCCGAGGCCAGCAACACGCCGACGATGGCCAGGCCGATCAGGGCTATCAGCAACTGATGCTGGGTCTGGTAGAAGGTCTCGGTGTCGATGGCGATCAAAAAGCGCAGGGCCGGGCGCTGTTCCTTGGCCGGCAGTTGGCTGACCAGCACTTTCAGTGGGTAGGGATGCTCGGCCAGGGTCAGGTCGTGCATGCCCGCAGGGCCCTCGGCCAGGTCGCGGATCTGCCGGTCAGGGTCGCCGTATTCATAGGCGGGGTCGCCGCTGACCGCCCAGAAGCGGATCCGCTTGTCTTCTTCGCTGAGCAGCTTGAGCTTGGCGTTGATCTTTGCCCAGTGCTCGGGCGTGCCGTAGCGGGTCAGCGCCGACTCCAGCACGCTGTAACGGGCGTCCAGTTCGGCTTCGGGCAACAGGCCCAGGCCCTTGTCCACCTGCTGATAGAGCGCACCGCCGATCAACAGGAAGATCAGCAGCGCCACCAGGGTGAACAGGCCGCTCAGGCGCAGGGCGATGGAGTTACTGGGCACTGCGGCTCTCCAGCACATAGCCCATGCCTCGGATGGTGTGCAGCAGTTTTTCTTCAAAAGGCCCGTCGAGCTTGGCTCGCAGGCGCTTGATCGCGACTTCGACGACATTAGCGTCGCTGTCGAAATTGATGTCCCAGACCATTTCGGCGATGGCGGTCTTGGAGAGGATTTCGCCCTGGCGGCGGGCCAGCACGCTGAGCAGGGAGAACTCTTTGGCGGTCAGGTCGAGGCGGCTGCCGGCGCGGCTGGCCTTGCGGCTGATCAGGTCGATCCACAGGTCGGCGATGCTGATTTGCACCGGCTCGTGGCCACCGCTGCGCCGTGTCAGGGCTTGCAGCCGGGCCACCAGTTCAAGGAAGGAAAACGGCTTGCCTAGGTAATCGTCGGCACCGTCACGCAAGCCCTTGATGCGGTCCTCCACACGCTCGCGGGCGGTGAGCATGATCACCGGCGTCTGCTTGCGCGCGCGCAGGGCCCGCAACACACCAAAGCCGTCGAGGCCCGGCAGCATCACGTCGAGCACGATCACCCCGTAGTCGTTTTCCAGGGCCAGGTGCAGGCCCTCCAGCCCATCCCGGGCCAGGTCCACGGTGTAGCCCTGTTCCGTCAGGCCGCGGTGCAGGTAGTCCGCGGTTTTTTCTTCGTCTTCGATAATCAGAACGCGCATGACCCGCCTCAGGTAGTGGTCGCCAGCACCGGGGCTGGTTTGGGCCGGTGGAATAGTCGCTCGAGCCACAAGTATATGACCGGCGTGGTGAACAGCGTCAGGGCCTGGCTCACCAGCAAGCCGCCGACCACCGCAATGCCCAGGGGTTGGCGCAGCTCGGCGCCGGCGCCGTAGCCGAGCATCAGCGGCAGGGCGCCGAGCAAGGCGGCCAGGGTGGTCATGATGATCGGGCGAAAGCGCGTGATACAGGCCTGGTAGATCGCGTCCTGTGGCGACAGACCGCGCTGGCGCTGGGCTTCCAGGGCGAAGTCGATCATCAGGATGCCGTTCTTCTTGACGATGCCGATCAGCAGCACCAGGCCGATCAGGGCCATGATCGAGAAGTCCTGGCCGAGCAGCCAGAGCATCATCAGCGCGCCGAGCCCGGCCGAGGGCAGGGTCGAGATAATGGTCAGCGGGTGCACGAAGCTCTCATAGAGCACCCCGAGAATGATGTACACCGCCACCAGCGCCGCGAGAATCAGCCAGGGCTGGCTGGCCAGGGAACTTTGGAACGCCTGGGCCGCGCCCTGGAAGTTGCCGCTGATGGCCGCCGGCATGCCGATCTCGTTCTTGGCCTGGTTGAGCAGGATCACCGCGTCCCCCAGGGCCACGCCAGGTGCCAGGTTGAAGGACAGGTTGGCCGCCGGGAACATGCCGTCATGGGCGATGGACAGTGGGCCGATGGTGGGCGCATCGAAGCGCGCCAGGGCCGACAGCGGCACCATTTCCCCGGTCAGCGGCGAGCGCAGGTAGAAGTAGTTGAGGCTTTCCGCCTTACCGCGCTGGCGGGTGTCGAGTTCCAGGATGACGTTGTACTGGTTGATCTCGGTCTGGAATTCGTTGATCTGCCGTTGGCCGAAAGCGTCGTACAGGGCCTCGTCGACATCACTGGCGGTGAGACCGAAACGCGCCGCAGCGACACGGTCGATGTCGATGTGGGTGATGCTGCCGCCCAGTTGCAGGTCATTGGAAATATCGCGGAACGCCGGGTTGCTGCGCAGCTTTTCCGTCAGGCGCTGGGTCCAGGTGCTGAGGGTCGGGCCGTCGTTGCTCTTGAGCACATATTGGTATTGGGCCCGGCTCGGCCCGGAGCTGAGGTTGATGTCCTGGCCGGCCCGCAGGTACAGGACGATGCCGGGTATCGTCATTAATTTCGGGCGGATGCGGTCGATGAAACCGGCGGCAGAAACGTCGCGGTCGCCCCGTTGTTTCAAGGCAATCCAGAAGCGGCCGTTGGCGATGGTCTGGTTGTTGCCCGACACCCCGACCGAATGGGAGAAGGCCTGCACCGCCGGGTCGGTGGCGAGTATCTCGGCCAGCGCCTTGTGCTTTTTCACCATGTCCGGGTAGGAAATGTCGGCGGCGGCTTCCGTGGTGCCGAGGACGAAGCCGGTGTCTTGCACCGGGAAGAAGCCCTTGGGAATGAAGATGTACCCAATCACCGCCATGCCCAGGGTCAGGCCGAACACCCCCAGCATCAGTTTCTGGTGGGCCAGGGCCCGACGCAGACCGCGCTCGTAGAGCGCCAGCAGGCGCTCACCAAAACCCGGCTTGGCGTGTTCCGGGTGCACCGGTGCGCGCATGAACAGCGCCGCCAGGGTCGGGGCCAGGGTCAGGGACACCACCACGGAAATCATGATGGTGCTGGTGGCAGTCAGGGCGAACTCCTTGAATAGCCGCCCGACCACGCCGCCCATGAACAGCAGGGGGATAAAGGCGGCGACCAGGGAGAAACTGATGGAGACCACGGTAAAGCCGATCTCGCTGGCGCCCTTGATGGCCGCCTCGCGCATGCCGTCGCCGGCCTCCAGGTGACGGTGGATGTTTTCCACCACCACGATGGCGTCGTCCACCACAAACCCCACCGCGACCACGATGGCCACCAGCGTCAGGTTGTTCAGGCTGAACCCCAACAGGTACATCAGGGCAAAGCTGGCGATCAGCGACACCCCGAGCACCGCCGAGACAATCAGGGTCGCCGACCACTGGCGCAGGAACAGCGCCATCACCGCCACCACCAGCAGCACGGCGATCAACAGGGTGATTTCCACTTCATGCAGCGAGGCGCGGATGGTCTGGGTGCGATCGATCAGCACCTGGACCTGCACTGACGCCGGCAGCATGGCCTCCAACCCGGGCAGGGCGGCGTGGATACGGTCCACGGTCTCGACGATATTGGCCCCCGGCTGGCGCGAGATCACCAGGTTGACCCCCGGCTGATCGCCGGACCAGGCCTGGATGTAATCGTTTTCCGGGCCGCTGACCACCTGCGCCACGTCCCTCAGGTGCACAGGGGCGCCGTTCTTGTAGGAAACGATCAACTGGCCGTATTCCTCGGGATGGAACAACTGATCGTTGGTCGACAGGGTGGAAATGCTCGATGCGCCATACAGCGCGCCCTTGGCCAGGTTGAGGCTGGTTTGCTGGATAGCCAGGCGGATGTCGGCCAGGGTCAGGCCAATGGCCGCTAACTGGTCAGCCGAAGCCTGGACCCGGATGGCCGGGCGCTGCTGGCCGGTGATGTTGATCTGGCCGACCCCATCGATCTGGCTGATCTGCCGGGCCAGCAGGGTTTCTGCGTAGTCGCTGAGTTCGGTGCCGGGCATTTGCGTGGAACTGACGCTGAGGATCAGCACTGGGCTGTCCGCCGGGTTGACCTTGCGCCAGGTGGGCAGGGTTGGCATGTCCTTGGGCAGTTTGCCGGCGGCGGTGTTGATCGCTGCCTGAACCTCCTGGGCCGCAGTGTCGATGCTTTTGTCCAGGGTGAACTGCAGGGTCAGCAGGGATGTGCCCAAGGCGCTGCTGGAAGTCATCTGGGTCATGCCGGGGATGGCGCTGAACTGCACTTCCAGGGGCGTTGCCACCGATGACGCCATGGTGTCCGGGCTGGCGCCGGGCAGGGCGGCAGACACTTGGATGGTGGGGAATTCGGCTTCCGGCAAGGGCGCGACCGGCAACCTCGGAAAGGCAATCAACCCCAGCAGCACCAGGGCAAAGGTCAAGAGCACGGTGGCGACCGGATGGTCGATGCACCAGGCCGATACCGAACCGTGCCCCTTCATGGCTGCGGCTCCACGGCCACCGCTTGCGGCGGCTCGCTGAGCACCTGGACCTGGGCGCCGGGCTTCAGCCGCGACTGGCCATCGCTGACCAGCACGTCATTGGCTTGCACACCCTTGATGATGTTCAGCTCGCTGTCCTGGTACACCAACTGCACCGTCACGGCCTCCACCTGGTCGCCCTTGATACGGTAGACAAAAGGCTGCTCCAGCCCGCGCTGCACCACCCCGGGCGGCACCGTCAGGGCGCTCGGGTCCACGGCGGTCTGGATCTTCACCGTCACCAGTTGCCCGGGCCAGAGCGCCTGCTGGGCGTTGTCGAATTCGGCTTTGGCGCGGATGGTGCCGGTGCTGGTATTGATCTGATTGTCGATCAGGGTCAGGTGGCCATCCCCCAGCAACTGGCCGGTATCGGCCTGGGTGTCGGCCCCGATGTAGGCCTTGACCGCCGCTGGCTCAGGCGCCTGAATCAGCCCTTGCAGGGTCGGCAGCATCTGCTGGGGCAGGGAGAACTCTACGGCGATGGGATCGATCTGGGTCACCGAGAACAGCCCCTGGGTATCGCTGGTGCGCAGGAAGTTTCCTTCATCCACGGTGCGAATGCCCACCCGGCCGCTGACGGGCGAGCGAATCTGCGTGTAGGAAAGCTGTACCTGGGCGGCGACGATGGCGGCCTGGTTGCCCTGGGCCGTGGCCTTGAGCTGGTTGACCAGCGCTTGTTGCTGGTCGTAGGTCTGCTTCGACACGCCGTCGTCCACGGACAGCAACTTGTAGCGTTTGAGGTTGATCAGGGCCACTTGCAGTTGCGCTTGGTTTTCCGCCAGTTGCGCCCGGGTCTGGTCCAGGTTGGCGCGGATCGAACGATCATCAATGGTTGCCAACAGATCACCGACCTTGACCCGTTGCCCCTCCTTGACCAGCACCTTGGTGAGGATGCCGTCCACCTGCGGGCGAATCACCACGCTGTGCAGCGACAACACCGAGCCGATACCCGTGGTGTAGCGCGGCACGTCGCGCTGCTGCACAGCCACCACCCGCACGGGGATCGCAGTCGGGGCGGCCAGTTTGGCCTTGGCCGGTTTGTTCAGTAGCCACAGGCCGGCGGCCAGCACCACGGCGAGCACGCCGACGATCATGACTGTTCTTGAGGAGGTTCGCATGGAAGTAGAGCGCCGGGGGCAATTGAAGTCGGGGAACGGCCAATAGCAATGGCTTGTTTATAGCGTGCCAACCCGGTCAGCAACGTGACGGCTACCTGTCAGCGCTGTCAGCAAAGTCAGCCAATGCATGGGCGCAGGTTAAAGATCCGCAGCGCACAGGTATACTGCCGCCTTCTGTGGCCTGTTCCTTGGCCCGGTTCTTCTTTATCTCCCCGGAGCTTCCATGAATTCCCCTGTACAACCGCCAGTGGACGACGCCCTGAGCGCTGATCCGGTTGCCGAGACCAGCGAACACCCAGCCGAGGCTGAGGGCGGTGCCGCCATCCCGGCCTTCAAGTTTCCGTTCAATCCGTCGGCGTTCGCCCAGGCGAAAAACGCCCAGCAGCCTTGGTACAAGAACGGCGCGACCAACGGCCATACCAAGACACCAGGGGCTGCACCACCCGGCACCCGTCGCTCCATGGGCAAGCGCTAACGCTTGCAGGTGATGAGCATTGGCGCATGTTTGCCGAAGTTCCCAGCAATGATGGCTAATTGCTTTAACCCTGAGCTGGATCAGTATTTGTGGAATCAGTGCGCTTAGAGTCAGCAGCCCTGCCGAGACTCTTCCAATAATACGAGCGCGCTTTCCATGAAGATCAATCTCCCGGTAACGGGGCGAAATGTGGATTTTGCCCCTGATGCGAACATTCTCTCGACCACCGATCTGACCAGCGCGATCACCTACGCCAATCCCGATTTCATCAGGATCAGCGGCTACAGCCGGGAAGAGCTGCTGGGCTCGCCGCACCATCTGTTACGCCATCCAGACATGCCGCCTGCGGCTTTTGCCCACATGTGGCGAACCCTCAAGAGTGGGCGCTCATGGATGGGGCTGGTGAAAAACCGCTGCAAGAATGGCGACCATTATTGGGTCAGCGCTTATGTCACCCCGGTCACCCGGGACGGTGTGGCGGTGGAGTACCAGTCGGTGCGCACCAAACCCACGACCCGGCAGATAGCCGCAGCGGAACAGGCCTACGCGCGCCTGCTCAAGCCTGGGCCACGTTGGCGCCGGCTGCCATCTGTATCCCTGTCGCTCAAGCTTTGGGGCTGGGTGAGCCTGGCGTTCGTTGGTTCCCAAGGGCTGGCGACGGCGCTGCTGCCAGGGTCGGCCCTGGCGACGGTGTTGGCGGTGGGGCTCGGCAGCGGGCTCAGTGCCTTGGGCGTCGGGCTGCTGTTGCGGCCCCTCAAGCGCCTGACTGAGCGGGCCTTGGACATTGCCGACAACCCTTTGAGCCAAAGGCTTTATACCGGGCGTGGGGATAGCGTTGGGCAGATCGAATTCGCGCTGCACATGCTGGAAGCCCAGGTCGGTGCCGTGGTCGGCCGTATCGGCGATGCGTCCCAGCGCCTGGCCGGGCACGCCGCGCAATTGGTCGAGCACCTGCAGCACAGCCACCGCAGCACCTTGGAGCAACAGGCAGAAACCGACCAGGTGGCCGCCGCCATCCAGCAAATGGCCGCCAGTGTGGCTGAAGTCGCCAGCCACGCCCAGCAAGCCTCGCGCACCGCCGACCAGGCTGAAAATGAAACCCGCGAAGGCCATCAGTTGGTGGGCGAAAGCCGCAGCGCTGCGCAGTACCTGGCGGGGGAGTTGGCCCGTGCCACCGAAGTGATCCATCAACTGGAAAGCCACAGCGCGGATATTTCCGGGGTGCTGGAGGTGATTCGCAGCATCGCCGAGCAAACCAACTTACTGGCGCTGAATGCGGCGATCGAGGCAGCCCGGGCTGGTGAGCAGGGCCGTGGTTTCGCGGTGGTGGCCGATGAAGTGCGCGGCCTGGCCCGGCGTACTCAGGAATCGACCCAGGAAATCCAGCGCATGATCAGCACCCTGCAAAACGGCGCGCGGGACGCGGTGCAGGTCATGCAGCAGAGCAGCGAGCATGCGCAGAACAGTGTGGATCAGGCCCAACGTGCGGCCGCGGCCCTGGACGGCATCAGCCTGCGGGTCAACCAGATCACTGAAATGAGCCTGCAAATCGCCTCGGCGGTGGAGCAACAGAGTGCGGTCAGTGAGGACATCAACCGCAACATCATCGGCATTCGCCAGGCCTGCGACGTGACGGTCAGTGCCGGGCAGCAGAGCCACATCAACTCAGGCGATGTGGCTGGGCTGGCGGGAGACCTGCGGCAACTGGCCCAGGAGTTCTGGCACAAGCGCGGCTAGGCCGATCATCGGCCGGCCGTCACTGGCTGCCCGGAACTCAGGCCGCGCGCAGGGATATGAAGGTGTAGTCCAGCGCGGCGTCCAGGGTCACCTCGGCCCCGGCCGCCAGGACCTGTTCGGCAACGTCCGTACCGGAAACATGGAAGCGCCAGGCGTGGCGGCTTTCCGGCAAGGCTTGGGTCTTGACCTGGTCGATGGCCATCGCCAGCGCCTGCATGTTGGGCAGGTAGGCGGTAAACCCGTCGCCCTTGAGCGCCGTGGTCCGAATACCGAGTGCGGCGCAGATCGCTTCCTTGAACGGGATGTCGTCACGGTCGGCCTGGCGCGAGCGTTGGATCAACTCGGCCAGGGGCTGGTCCACCAACTGGTCGGCGAGGATCAACAGCGGGCCCTGTTCCCAGGATTCGGGCGGGCATTCCTTGGCATCAGGCTTGAGGGGGATGTGGGGATTGATTTCCATCGGGTAGATGCGGCACACCAAGGGCCGTCGCTCGTAGATGCGGCACAGGTTTTCTTCGTCAAGATTCCGGCAGCGCCCCGGGTTGAAGGCGGCAAAGGTGATGGCCACATAGGCTTGAGCCTGGCCGCTGGGCACCATACAGGAACGGCGCTGGGCGTGTTCGCGCTGTTCCACCGGCAGCCCCAGGCCATTGCCCAGGAACCCTTCCACCAGGACGATCACCTGGCCGCCGTCAGTCGCCCAGTCCCGGGCTTCCGTGAGGGTCAGGGGAACGTGATGGTCGGTGCAGCACTTGCCGCAGCCGACGCAGGAAAACTGTGTATTCATTGAGCGAAAAGCCGTGATCGGAAAGCCATAGGCGCGCCGGGATTACAGCGGTCGACGCGAGAAGAGCAGTGTCGAAGCAAGTTGTGCGCCAGTCAGCGGGCTTTCAGGGTGGGGGCAATGCTGTCCCACTCGCTGACATGGGCGGTCTTGCTGGCTTTGTGATAGAGGCACAGCTCGATGCCTTTCTGGCCCTTCATGTGTTTTTGCGGGTACTGGCCCTGTAGTAGCAGGGCGCTGTAGCCCACCTTGTCGTCGAATTGCGCGGCACGGCCGCTGGGTTGGGGATTTTTCAGGCCGCTGGCCTTGAGGCAACTGGCGATGACCGCCTTGTCATATTGGGCCCAGGCATCGCTGCTGGAGGCGTGTGCCAGCGGGCTCAGAAGGCAGGAGCAGGCGAGGGCGGCGAGGAGGTTTTTCATGTGGGTGCTTCCCGGGGTTCCCTTGGATGCCGGGCAGTATGCCTCAGCGACGAAGGTTACCGTGGGATCGGTTCACGCCGCACCAAGCGCATGCCGGCGCTGGCATACAGGTGCCGGGCAGGCTGGTTGTCTTCCCTCACCTTGAGGTCGACCCAGCCTTCGCGACGCTGCTGGAACACCTGGAACACGTGCTGCAGCAAGGCTCGCCCCAAGCCCTGGCGGCGGGCTCGCGGGTGTACCACCAAGTCCTTGAGGTAGGCGCTGGTCCAGCACTGGGCAACGGCCACCGGACCTTGGGCGTCGACCGCGACAAAGCACAGCGCCGGATCGTATTCGGCGTCCTGTTCCAGTTGTTGGCGCCAGGTGTCAAGCGTGGGCATGTCGCCACCGGCCTCTTCCTGGCCGAGTACCAGCAGTTGGTGCACGGCCGCGGCCTGGTGCGGCTGGTAGGGCTGGAGCTGGATACCTGCCGGCCAATCTGGGGCGGGCAGTACCGGGGCCAGGTCGCGCCGCAGCAGCAGGCAGTAGTCCTCGGCCAAGGTTCAGGCGCTCTGGGTCTCGATGGTTTTGGCCGCCTCGATCAGGCAGCGGGTCAGCTCAGGCGACGAGAACTTGGTGAGTACCGCGTTGGCCCCGGCCAGCCGTGCCTTCTCGCTGTTCATGGCGCTGTCCAGGGAGGTGTGCAGCAACACGTAGAGGTGGGCGAAATCCGGGGTCTCGCGCAGGGTGCGGGTCAGGGCGTAGCCGTCCATTTCCGACATCTCGATGTCCGAGACGATCAGGTTGATCTCGTTGGCCGTGCCTTGCAGTTCCAGCAGGCACTCGATGGCTTCCCTTGCGCTGCGGGCAGTGTGGCATTGCAGGCCGAGGTTGCGCAGGGTGTGCACCGATTGCGCCAGCGCCACCTGGCTGTCATCCACCACCAGGATGCGTGCGTTGCCCAGGGCCTCGGCGTCTTCCATGTTCAGCTCAGTGGGGGCCATTTCGATCTGTGCGGGGGCGATCACGTGGATCACTTTCTCGATATCTAGTACCTGCACCAGGGTGCCGTCGACCTGGGTCACGCCGGTGATGTAGGACTTGACGCCGCCGGAACCGAACGGCGGTGGACGAATATCGGTGGTCAGGCAGTGGACGATCTTGCTCACCGCCTGCACATGCAAACCCTGCTTGGAACGGCTGACGTCGGTGACGATCAGGCAGCCACCGTCCGGGTCTTCCAGAGGGCGTTCGCCAATGGCCCGGCTCAGGTCGATCACCGACAGTGAGGCACCGCGCAGCGTGGCGATGCCTTTCACATGGGGGTGGGACTCCGGCAGCTTGGTCAGCGGCGGGCAGGGGATGATTTCACTGACTTTCAGCAGGTTGATCGCCATCAGCTTGCCGCTGCGCAAGGTAAACAGCAGAAGCGATAGAGAGTCTGCGCGGGCTTTGTTGGAGGACATAAAAACCTTCTTGGGAAAAATTGGCGTGTGGCTCGACCCACGGACAACCATTGATAACGGGTTATCGACGTATTCAGGGCTGGCTTTAGCGCCGAGCCGGCTTTCTGTCGTCTTGCGGTGCCTGTTTACCGGCGCAGGCCCAGGCGCTTGGCCAGGCGGCTGAGGTTGGCCCTGTCCAAGCCTAGCTCACGGGCCGTGCTGGCCCAGTTGTGTTGGTGCCGTTCAAGGCAGGTATTGATCAGGTGGCGTTGATAGTCGTCAGTGGCCTGGCGCAGGTCACCAGGGAAGGGGGCTGTGCTGGTGGCTTCAAACTGGAGGGCCGGTGTCGCGGAGTCTTGCTCGCTGATGCGGGGCAGGTCCAGGTCCTTGGCATCCAGGCTGAGGATCTTCGGTCGCTCTCGGCAATTGCCCAGGGCTTTGAGGGCGCTGCGGCCAATCAGGTGTTCCAGTTCGCGTACGTTCCCCGGCCAGTCATAGGCCAGCAGTGCCGCTTGCGCGTCCGCGCTCAGGCGCAGGCTGCCCAGGCCCATGCGCGAGCGGTTCTGTTCGAGGAAATAGCCGCTGAGCAGCAACACATCGCGCCCGCGTTCGCGCAGGGCCGGGACCCGCAGCGGGTAGACGCTGAGGCGGTGGTAGAAGTCGGCGCGGTAACGACCGCTGCGCACTTCTTCGGCCAGGTCGCGGTTGGTGGCGGCAATCAGGCGCACGTCCACTTGATGTTCCTTGTCCGAGCCCAGGCGCTGTAGCTGGCCGCTTTGCAGAACCCGCAGCAACTTGGCCTGGACCGTCAGCGACAACTCGCCCACCTCATCGAGAAACAGGGTGCCGCCATTGGCCAGTTCGAATTTGCCGCGACGGTCGGCGGTGGCGCCGGTAAAGGCACCGCGGACATGGCCGAAGAGTTCGCTTTCCACCAGGGTGTCGGGCAGGGCCGCGCAGTTGAGGCTGATGATAGGGCGGCTGGCACGGTTCGACGCGGCGTGAATGGCTTGGGCCACCAGCTCCTTGCCGACCCCGGTTTCACCGGTGATCAACACCGTCAGCTCGCTGCCGCCTACCAGTTGGATTTCTTCCAGCAAGCGTTTGTGGGCCTTGCTCTGGCCGATCATCTCGCGGTTCTGGCCGCTGGCCTGGCGATAGACTTCGGCCCGCTGGTGTTCATCTTCGGCACGCAGGGCCAGGCGTTCAATGCGTTCGGCGACGTTGACCGTCGCCGCGGCCAGGCTGGCGAAGGCTTGCAGGGCGTCCAGTTCAATGGGTTCGAAACGCTGCGGGTCCAGGGCGTCAAGGGTCAGCAGGCCCCAGGGGCGCTCGTCGATAAACAGCGGGCAGCCCATGCAGTCGTGGACTTCCAGGTGCTCGGTGAGCCCCTCCACTAAGCCGTCATAGGGGTCGGGCAGGGGGCTGTCGCTGGCAAAACGGATAGGGCCTGGGCTGCTTAGCAGTGCGGCAAAGCGCGGGTGCTCGTTGACCTTGAAGCGTCGGCCCAGGGTATCGGTGCTCAAGCCGTCCACCGCCAGGGGGACCAGGCAGTCGCCGTCGAGGCGCAGCAGCGCGGCGGCGTCGCAGGGCAGCAGGGCGCGCATGGCTTCCAGTAGGCGCCGGTAGCGTTCGCCTTCCGGCAGCTCGCGGGACAGGTCGGCCACCAGGGGCAGCAGGGTCGTGAGCAACGATTTTGCAGTCATAAAGACTCCTGTTGGTCGTTTTGACTATAAAGCGTCTGTGGTCTTAATGACTATTTATTTTATAAATATATGATTTATATGTGTTTTTTAAGTGGCATGAAATCTGATTAGAGCAAGGCAACCTGCTAGATACCTAAAAGCCCAGGAGTTGTCCTTATGCTTAGCGTCCAAGATCGCGCCATTATCAAATCCACGGTTCCCCTGCTGGAAAGCGGCGGTGAAGCCTTGATCACCCACTTCTACCGGATGATGCTCAGCGAGTACCCGCAGGTGCGGCCCCTGTTCAACCAGGCGCACCAGGCCAGCGGCGACCAGCCCCGGGCGCTGGCCAATGGGGTGCTGATGTACGCCCGGCACATCGACCAGTTGGATCAACTGGGCGACCTGGTGGCGAAAATCATCAACAAGCATGTGGCCCTGCAGATCCTGCCGGAACACTACCCGATTGTCGGCCACTGCCTGCTTCGGGCGATCTCTGAAGTGCTGGGCGACGAGATTGCCACCCCCGAGGTGATGCAGGCCTGGGGCGCGGCCTATCAGCAGTTGGCGGATATCCTGATCGGTGCCGAGTCGGCCATTTACGAGCAGAAGGCCAGTGCCCCCGGTGGATGGCGCGGGTCTCGGCCCTTCACCCTGGTCAAACGGGTGGAAGAAAGCGCGGAAATCACGTCGTTCTACTTCGAACCTGCGGACAAAGGCCCGATCCTGGTGGCAGAGCCAGGGCAGTACATCGGCTTGCAGCTGTTCCTGGGCGGTGAGGAAATCCGCCGCAACTATTCGCTCTCGGCCCTCTCCGACGCCGGCCAGTACCGTATCAGCGTCAAGCGCGAAGCCGGTGGCCGCGCCTCCAACTACCTGCATGACCAGTTACAGGTCGGCGCCCAGATCCAGCTGTTCCCGCCAGCAGGGGAATTCACCCTGGCTGCTGGCGACAAGCCGCTGGTGCTGATCAGCGGCGGCGTGGGTATCACCCCGACCCTGCCGATGCTCGAAGCGGCCCTGGCCAGCCAGCGCCCGGTGCACTTTATCCACTGCGCGCGCAACGGCGGGGTGCATGCGTTTCGTGAGTGGGTGGATGGGCTTGCCGCCCGTCATCCCCAGCTCAAGCGCTTCTACTGTTACGCCGAGGACGACGGCGTCAGCCCGGCGGCCGACCAACTGGGCCTGCTGAGCCAGGAGCAACTGGCGCAATGGCTGCCCCAGCAGCGTGACCTGGACGCCTACTTCCTGGGCCCTAAAGGCTTTATGGCGGCGATCAAGGGGCATCTCAAAGCCCTGGGCGTGCCGGAGCGGCAGAGCCGTTACGAGTTCTTCGGCCCGGCCGCTGCCCTGGAGTAACCGAGCGCCTGGCGCTGCCGTGCCGCTTGCGCACGGAGCGACCAGCGCCGGCCAGCCCGCTCCTGCCAGGGCGCGGGCTGGCCTGATAGGCGGCCAGCATTAATCCCTCCTTAACCTGTCTAGCGTTAATTCCTCCGATGCTGTTTGCGGGCAGGTGCTCAAAGCCCCTGGCCAGCGTGTAGACTTCCCGGCAAACAGGCCTATCGAAGACCCTCTCGGCGGCGGCGCGCTGCGGCCGAACCATAGACAAGAAAGGAATTGGGATGAGTGACGACACACTGCGTTTGGGACGCGAGCGGCGTTTCCTGGTGCTGCTGGGCGTGATCTGCCTGGCGCTGATCGGCGGCGCACTGTACATGCAGGTGGTCTTGGGCGAGGCGCCTTGCCCGCTGTGCATTCTGCAGCGTTATGCATTGCTGCTGATCGCCCTGTTCGCCTTTATCGGCGCGGCCATGAGAACCCGACGTAGCCTCACGATCCTCGAAACCCTGGTGGTCCTCAGTGCCATCGCTGGGGCTGCGGTGGCGGGGCATCACGTGTACACCCAGTTCTACCCGGCGGTGAGTTGCGGCATCGATGTGCTGCAGCCGATTGTCGACAGCCTGCCCCTGGCCACGATCTTCCCCCTGGGCTTTCAGGTAGACGGCTTCTGCTCCACGCCTTACCCGCCAGTGCTTGGTTTGTCCCTGGCGCAGTGGGCGTTGGTGGCCTTTGTCCTGACGGTGGTACTGGTACCGCTGGGGGTTGTCCGCAATCGCAAGAAAACCGCCTGAGCGTTCCGTAAAAGCCTTGGGCCCCACAGTGGGCGCCGAGGCTTTTTTTTGCCTTCGGCGCGCAGGTCTAGGGGTCGTGATTCAGGGCAAACAAAGGCGGCTAAAAAGTGCGACATGTTGTCACACGCAGGGTGTCGCAGTGGGTGGCTCAAGTGAGGCTTCAGGGCGCGTTTCGAGACGATGTGAACCCCGGGTGCCTGTCAGTTTGTGCAGCCGGGTGAGGGGGGCAATAAGCGTAGCCTGCTATCGAAGTAACCGGCTTAAACCCTCGTTTTACAAGGGATGGCGCCATGCCATGGGGTTGCTCAGAGTATTCTCGGGGCGGCTCGGATAAATGCTTTGAAGGTCGTTTTAGGGCTTTTTGTTGCGAATGAAAATCGCTATTATCCGAGCCTTTCGTAACAGTCGTCAGGCATTGTTGCGCCATTCGATAAGATTTATTTCGGGATGAGACATGGTTTATGAAACGCGACATATCTACAATCGCCCGCACTAAATCCCGGCGCTGCTCATCCCGTGAGCATACGAGGGTGGTCTCGGGGCGAAGAATGCTCGATTGAGGCCCCAGGTGTCGGCACCTTCCAAACTTCCGCACCAAATGGAATTGGTCTGTAACAAGGCCTTTGACCACGAATTCGAATAAGAACTCACTGCTGGCCCAGGATTTGTCGTTGAGCGATTAACGCGATGGGCAGGCCCTTATTCAATCGAAGAGAAATGCCAACCCTTGGCAGGGTGAAGTGTTGGCGATCAAAACCCAACTGCATTGCGCAAGCTGCTTTAGAGGTCGTGAGATGAGTAAAAACAGGTACACCCGATTACTAGGCTTATTGCCTCTGGCCGGCATGCTGTTGCTGCTGGGAGGTTGCAAGTGGACCTTGCTCGATCCAAAGGGCCAGGTCGGTCTGGATCAACGCAACCTGATCATCACTGCCACCTTGCTGATGCTGTTGGTTGTGGTTCCGGTGATCGTGATGACCTTCGCGTTCGCCTGGAAGTATCGTGCGTCCAACACCAACGCCACCTACGCGCCTAAGTGGTCGCACTCCACCAAGATCGAAATTGCGGTCTGGCTGGTTCCGGTGCTGATCATCATTGCCCTGGGTTACATCACCTACAAGTCGACCCACGCCCTGGACCCTTACCGTCCGCTGGATTCCGACGTCAAGCCGGTCACCATTGAAGTGGTCGCGCTGGACTGGAAGTGGCTGTTCATCTATCCCGAGCAAGGGATCGCCACGGTCAACAAGATCGTGTTCCCGGCCAACACGCCAATCAATTTCAAAGTCACTTCCGACGCCGTGATGAACTCGTTCTTCATCCCGGGCCTGGGTGGCCAGATCTACGCGATGGCGGGCATGCAGACCAAGCTGCACCTGATTGCCAACCAGAACGCCGAGCTTGATGGTATCTCCGCCAACTACAGTGGCGCGGGCTTTACCGGCATGAAATTCAAAGCAATCGCCACCACTCAGGAAGAGTTTGACGCCTGGGTAAAAGAAGCCAAGAGCTCACCAAAACAGCTTGAAAAAGCTGAATACGAAGCCCTTGCCAAGCCAAGCCAGAACAACCCTGTAGAGCTGTACTCCTCGTACGCGCCGGACCTGTTTCAGAAAATCATCGATAAGTATGAAGGGATGAAACCAGGCACGCCGGTCAAGCACGAGAAGAAAGAAGTGGCTGCTGTGGAAGGGACGGACGCAAATTCGCATTCAGCTGCCGGGGCAGAGGAGTAAACGATGTTTGGTAAATTAAGTTGGGAAGCGGTCCCGTTCCACGAGCCGATCGTGATGGTGACCATCGCCATGATCGCGCTGGGTGGTCTGGCGCTGTTTGCGGCAATCACCTACTTCAAGAAGTGGACCTACCTGTGGACCGAGTGGCTGACTTCGGTCGACCACAAGAAAATCGGTGTGATGTACATCATCGTCGCCATGGTCATGCTGCTGCGTGGTTTTGCCGATGCCATCATGATGCGTACCCAGTTGGCCATGGCCACCGAGGGTTCGCCGGGCTACTTGCCGCCTGAACACTATGACCAGATCTTCACCGCCCACGGTGTGATCATGATCATCTTCATGGCGATGCCTTTCTTCACCGGCCTGATGAACCTGGCAGTGCCGCTGCAGATCGGCGCGCGTGACGTTGCGTTCCCGTTCCTCAACTCCCTGAGCTTCTGGCTGCTGGTTTCCGGCGTCGTGCTGATCAACCTGTCCCTGGGCGTCGGCGAATTCGCCAAGACCGGTTGGGTTGCCTATCCGCCGTTGTCGGGGCTGCAATACAGCCCGGGCGTGGGGATGGATTACTACATCTGGGCGCTGCAGCTATCGGGTCTAGGGACAACGCTGACGGGGGTCAACTTCCTGGCCACCGTGCTGAAAATGCGTACCCCTGGCATGAAGCTGATGGACATGCCGATCTTCACCTGGACCTGCACCTGGGCCAACGTGCTGATCGTGGCTTCGTTCCCGATCCTCACCGCTACCCTGGCACTGCTGACGCTTGACCGTTACATGGATTTCCACATTTTCACCAATGAACTTGGTGGCAATCCAATGATGTACGTCAACCTGTTCTGGGCTTGGGGTCACCCTGAGGTTTACATTCTGATTCTGCCGGCGTTCGGGATCTTCTCCGAAGTCATCTCGACCTTCTCCGGCAAGCGTCTGTTTGGCCACCACTCGATGATCTACGCTTCCGGCGCGATCTCGGTACTGGGCTTCATGGTTTGGCTGCACCACTTCTTCACCATGGGTTCTGGGGCTAGCGTCAACGCCTTCTTCGGCCTGGCGACGATGCTGATTTCGATCCCGACGGGGGTGAAGCTATTCAACTGGCTGTTCACCATCTACCACGGCCGTCTGCGCATCACCAGCCAGGTTCTGTGGACCCTGGGCTTCATGGTGACCTTCGCTATCGGCGGCATGACCGGCGTACTGCTGGCCATCCCGGGTGCTGACTTCGTACTGCACAACAGCCTGTTCGTGATCGCTCACTTCCACAACGTGATCATCGGCGGCGCGGTATTCGGCTACATCGCAGGTTTCAGCTTCTACTTCCCGAAAGCGTTCGGCTTCAAGCTGCACGAAGGTTGGGGCAAGGCTGCATTCTGGTTCTGGATCTCGGGCTTCTTCGTCGCGTTCATGCCGCTCTATGCACTGGGCTTCATGGGCATGACCCGTCGTCTGAACGCCACCACCAACCCTGAGTGGGTGCCGTACCTGTACGTCGCCATGTTCGGTGCGGTGATGATCGCTATCGGTATCGCCTGCCAGCTGATCCAGCTGTACGTCAGTATCCGTGACCGCAAGCAGAACGAATGTGTGTCGGGCGACCCATGGAATGCTCACACCCTGGAATGGTCGACCTCGTCGCCACCGCCGTTCTACAACTTCGCCGTGCTGCCGAAAGCCACCACGATCGATCCGTTCACCGAAGCCAAGGAAGACGGTACCGCTTACCAGAAACCGGCTCGCTACTCGCCGATCCACATGCCAAACAACACCGCTACCGGTGTGGTCATGGGCGCTCTGTTGACGGTCTTCGGTTTCGCCATGATCTGGCACATCTGGTGGCTGGCCATCGCAAGCCTGGCAGGCACCGTGATCTATTTCGTGATCCACGCGGCTCGTGATGATCAAGGCTACATGGTGCCGGTCGACGTGATCGAACGCATCGAAGCCGAGCAGCACGCTCGCCTGGTAGCCGAGAAGAAGATTCCGGCCAACCGTGTTGAAACCTCGTTGGAACAGGCTTAAACCATGTCGAACTTAGTGACCAATGCTGGACACGCCCATGTCGATGACCATGGGCACGATGACCATCACCACGACTCGGGCGAGATGACCGTCTACGGTTTCTGGCTCTACCTGATGACCGACTGCATCCTGTTTGCGTCGATCTTCGCGGTGTACGCGGTACTGGTAAACAACGTAGCGGGTGGCCCGTCGGGCCACGACATCTTCGAACTGCCTTACGTACTGGGCGAAACCGCCTTGCTGCTGTTCAGTTCGATCACCTACGGCTTCGCCATGCTGGCGTTCTACCGGGGTAACAAGAAGGGCGTCCTGACCTGGTTGGGCCTGACCTTCGTGCTCGGCCTTGGCTTTATCGCCATGGAGATCAACGAGTTCCACCTGCTGATCTCCGAAGGCTACGGCCCTAGCCGTTCCGGCTTCCTGTCGGCGTTCTTCACCCTGGTCGGTACCCACGGTCTGCACGTGACTGCAGGTCTGATCTGGATGGCGATCATGATGTACCAGGTCAACAAGCATGGCCTGACCTCGACCAACAAGACCCGCCTGAGCTGCCTGAGCCTGTTCTGGCACTTCCTGGACGTGGTCTGGATCTGCGTCTTCACCGTTGTCTACTTGATGGGGACTCTGTAATGGCTAATGCACACTCCCATGACAGCCATGATGCGAGCCACGGCAGCGTAAAGTCTTACGCTATCGGCTTCATCTTGTCGGTGATCCTGACGATCATCCCGTTCGGCCTGGTGATGTACCCGACCCTGCCGAAGGCCACCACTCTGGCCATCGTGTTGTTGTTTGCAGTGATCCAGGTGGTTGTTCACCTGTACTACTTCCTGCACCTGGACCGTTCCCAGGCTCAGCGTAACAACGTGATTGCGTTTGTCTTCACGGCCATTGTGATCGTCCTGCTGGTTGGCCTGTCGTTGTGGATCATGTTCAGCATCCACACCTACATGATGGCGAAGTGAGGTAAGAACCGATGTCGCTCAAGCACTTTATCCAAATCACCAAACCGGGGATCATTTTCGGTAACGTGCTTTCTGTGGCAGGCGGTTTCTTCCTGGCCTCCAAGGGGCATGTCGATCTGGCCATTTTCCTGGCTGCGATGATCGGCACGTCCCTGGTGGTCGCTTCCGGTTGCGTGTTCAACAACTGCATCGACCGCGACATTGATCTGAAGATGGAACGCACCAAGAACCGGGTGCTGGTCCAGGGCTTGATCTCCCTGAAACTGGCCCTGGTCTACGCGACCATCCTGGGCATCGCTGGCGTGGTCTTGCTGTACCGCGTGGCCAATCCGTTGGCCGCACTGTTCGCGGTCATCGGTTTTGTCATCTACGTCGGCTTCTACAGCCTGTACCTCAAGCGCAAGTCGGTTCACGGCACGCTGGTGGGCAGTCTGTCGGGGGCGATGCCGCCGGTGATCGGTTATGTGGCCGTGAGCAACAGCTTCGACATGGCTGCATTGACCCTGCTGGTGATGTTCAGCCTTTGGCAGATGCCGCATTCCTACGCCATCGCGATCTTCCGCTTCAACGATTACCTGGCCGCATCGATTCCGGTGCTGCCGGTCAAGCGCGGCATCCTGGTGGCCAAGAAGCACATCCTGCTCTACATCCTGGCGTTCCTGATTGCGACGCTGATGCTGACCTTCAGTGGTTACGCGGGCATGAGTTACCTGGCTGTGGCAGCCGCCATGGGCATGTACTGGTTGTACATGGCCTGGACCGGCTACAAGGCGGTGGATGACACCGTCTGGGCCCGCAAGCTCTTCGTCTTCTCGATTTTCACCATCACCGCGCTGAGCGTGATGATGTCCCTGGATTTCAAGGTACCGACTGAACTGCTGCTGACCTACGCGCCTTAAGCTGCACCGGCCGATGAAAACCCCGCCTTCGACAGAAGTGCGGGGTTTTTTTTGCGCGTTTTTTGTCCCCTTGCCAGTCTTTTGGCTGGGCCGTGAGCGTGCAGGGGGTCACATCATTTAAATCTTTTAGCTCCCAAGCGCCCACCCGGCTCCCGTAAAATTGTGGCCTTGAGTTTGAAGCCGAGTGGATGCAATGGACAACAGCGTTGAAATGACCGACTCGAAGGCCCGCTACGGTGTCGTCAGTCGCAGCTTGCACTGGGCCATGGCCTTGGCCTTTACCTGGATCTACTGCACCACCTGCGCCCATTACCTGCTCTCCGATTCGGCGCTGGACAAGTTCCTCTGGCCGACCCACAAACAAGTGGGCCTGCTGCTGATGGGCCTGCTGGTGCTGCGCGTGGTCTGGAGCCTGCTGAACCGGCACCGCCGGCCACCGAGCATCAACCTCGGCGCCCACCTGGGGCACCTGGTGCTGTACGGCTTTATGTTCGCCATCCCGTTTCTCGGGCTGTTGCGCCAGTACGGCTCGGGCCGGGCGTTTTCGGCGTTCGGCCTGCCGGTGATGGCGGGTTTCGAGGGGGAGAAAGTGCAGTGGATGATCGACCTGGGCAGCAACTTCCACAGCCTGCTGGGCTGGACCCTGCTGGTGCTGATCGTCGGCCACATCGGCGCGGTGGTCCTGCACTGCGTCAAGGGGGATCGGCAGATCCTCCTGCGCATGGCCGGCCGGGCTTCGAAGGCCTGAACCTGTCGCCCGAGGACAAAAAAGCCCCGCCTTCGAGAGAGGTGCGGGGTATTTTATGCGCAGCCCCTCCGTGGGCTGTTTACGTTATTCAAATGGCTCTAGAGATGCAGGAAGCACAATGATGAAGAAAAAAGCCGTAATCGTTTTCAGTGGCGGACAGGACTCGACCACCTGCCTGATTCACGCATTGCCCCTCTACGACGAGGTGCACTGCATTACGTTTGACTATGGTCAGCGTCACCACGCGGAAATAGAAACAGCCCAACGGCTTGCAAAACACCTGGGGGCGACCGTCCATAAGGTACTGGATGCTTCGTTGCTGAACGAATTGGCGATCAGCAGCCTCACCCGGGACAATATTCCGGTTCCAACGGTGAACAGCTCCGGCGAAAGCTTGCCCAGTACGTTTGTGCCAGGAAGAAATATTCTGTTTCTGACGCTGGCGTCTATTTATGCCTATCAGGTAAAGGCTGAAAGCGTCATTACCGGTGTATGCGAGACCGACTTCTCGGGTTATCCGGATTGCCGGGATGAGTTTGTAAAAGCCTTGAACAAGGCCCTTGAACTGGGCATGGAGTACAAACTGCGCCTTGAGACGCCGTTGATGTGGCTGAACAAGGCAGAGACATGGGCGCTCGCGGATTACCACGGCCAGTTGGACTTGATTCGTGAGCAGACGCTGACGTGCTACAACGGCATCATGGGCAGCGGCTGCGGCAACTGCGATGCGTGCAACCTTCGAATGAAAGGCTTGAATCAGTATCTTGAAAGCCGATCCGAGACCCTGAACAGCTTGAAAGACAAGCTGGCGCTGAAGTAAGGGTTTATGGCGCGTTGATGGCAGTTCAACACTGCGCCTGCCTGGCAGGCGAGTGTTGAGGAGGGTGATTACGTCGTATTACTTTGTCTGGCCGTCTGTGATGTATCGTCTGAACAACGACCTTGCACCGTAGGCTGGCAAGATATTGAAAAACGCGAAACACACTTTGATGGCAATCTGCACATAAATCATGTTTAGAATATCGCTGTTTTGCATGGCGCCATAAAAAGCGATGTAGCAAAACAGGAAGCTGTCGATGATGACCGCAAACAAAGTGCTCAAGAATATGCGGAGGAAGAGGAACCTGGAGTTGGTCAGCTCTTTTATCTTGCACAACAGGTATGAGTTTATATTTTCAGAAACGAGAAAAGAGACCGAAGAGGCGACCAAGACAGAAGACACATGGAGGATCACGTCGTTATAAGGCGTATCGAGTTTCCAGCCTGGCAAACCGGGAAGAAACGTCGAGCCGTAGAGCAAGATGATAATCATGGCATTACTTGCAAATGCAAATAAAATGGCCTTTCTTGCAAGCCTGAGTCCAAAGTTCTCGTTCAATAAGTCAACGATCAGAAAGGTCAAGGGATACAGAAAGGTGCCCGGAGTGATAATGATATCAAGCGACTCCAGGTAAATCGGTTTGGTCGCAGCAATGCTGGTGAAAATATAAAACGTAAACAGCAGCAGGTTCAGGATGATGTAAATCATCCATGAGTTTTCGTGGCGGTCGTTCAGGTCGTAAGCGGTCAGAGCGCCTCCCTGGGAATAAAACTTTTTATACAGATTCTTGATTTCCGCTTTATTCAAATTGTCCATTATTTCGCTGTTCAGTACTTCGCGTAGCTTGATTTTGATGACCTTGCCCGTGGCGATGACCATGATCACCGCCAGGTTTTTATTGTTTTCAAAACCCAGCAGTTTGTATTTGCTGTTCTCGAACTCACCTTCATACGCTGTCATTGAATCGCTCCTCGATGATATCGCCCACTACACACATGCGATCAGAGTCGGAGCACGGCGTATTCATGATGATCAGTTTCTTCGTCAGTCTGTCGTAAGCCAGTTTTTCTCTGTCATCCGTCGACGAACCTTTTTGAACGATCAACAGATCACCAGGCTCATTCACATCGCTGATGTCGTTCTCCAGCAGTACTGCTATCAAGTTGCAGCAGGTGCCGAAGTAATAGGTCAATGGGTACAGCGTGGCCAGTTCACCAATCCGCCTGTCCATGTTGGCCATCAACAGGCTTTCCTTGATAATCGGGACGGCCGCGGGGTTCATGTTGCCTTGAGGAGAAATACTGCTCTCGATAATCTCTTTCTCTTCAAAGTCGACGGTTTCTATTTCTCCGTAGGACACACCGAAGAAGTCAGAAATTTTGCGAATGGTGGATTGCTGCACATTGGTAACTTTGCCTTCCAGAATGTTGTAGATGGTGGTTCTGGTCAGGCCACTGGCGTTGCATAAAGACAGTTGCGTTTCACCGCGACTTTTTATCAGGTATTTAATATTGCTCTTTAAATACGCTGTCCTTTCTTTTCTGTGCATAAAATGCTCACCACTTCCTTATAGTCATTACGCATTCAGTCGTTCATCACGAGGGTGCCGTGCATGGCATTCAGCTACTCAGGGCCGATAGCTCAATCATTGCGACAAGAGTTTGTCAGGCGTTTTCGTTGTGTTTACCCACTCGCTGCTACTCCTTTAGCCAGCCGATATCCGTCCTGGGATATGTCGCTGTCGGTATGTTGGGCACTCAAATCGTGGGGAGGCCGATTCGGGGGGCGCCGAGGCGGATAAGTGTTGCATGCGCCAGCCATGACAATAAAGCCCCAGGCACTGCTCTTCATGGTTGCGCTGGTGAAGGTTCAGCGACAACACAGGGTAAATGTTGCTCCGCTTCAAAGAAAAGCATCATTTAATTTGTGTTGTGTTTAATTTTTTGATTAATTCTGTTGCGCCTCATACAGGCTGAGCCAAGGCTCGGCTCAGCCTGATTTGCATCAACGAACGTGAAACCCAGGAAGCGTGCTGTCGTTCGTGGCACGCAAGACACAAGGACGGAACACAGAATAATGACCCCCCCTACTGAACCACTCAGGAACCAGGCCAACCTGCTGCGGCGTGGCTTGGCCGATCTGCAAGCAGAAGACCCCGAACTGGCAACGATCCTGGACGCTGAAGTGACGCGTCAACACGGCACGCTGTCACTGGTTTCATCGTCCTGCGCGGCCAGCCCCCGAACCCTGGCCGCCGCCGCCTCGGCGCTGGTCAATGTCACCGCGCAGGGCACTCCCGGCAGGCGCAATCACGCCGGCTGCGAGAACGTCGATCGAGTCGAGGCCCTGGCTGTCCGCCGGGCGCGAGAGTTGTTTGCTGCGCAATACGCGGGCGTGCAGTCACACTCGGCCTCAAGCGCCAATTACCAGGTGCTGGGCGCCCTGCTAGAGCCTGGGGATACGGTTCTGGGCATGGCCCTCGATCATGGCGGGCACCTTAGCCATGGCAGTGCTCTTGCGTTTACGGGAGCCAACTACAAGGCGATCCGCTACGGCACCACCTCTCAGGGCGTCATCGACTACGACGAAGTGCGCGAACTGGCGCTTGCCCATCGTCCGCGCATCATCATGTGCGGTGCGACGGCCTATTCGCGGGCCGTGGATTTCCAGCGCTTGCGTGGGATTGCCGATGAGGCAGGGGCGATCCTGCTCGCGGACATCTCCCACATCGCGGGGCTGGTGGCCACGGGGCGGCATCCGAGCCCTATCGATCTGGCGCACGTCACGATCACCTGCACCCACAAGCAACTCGCCGGGCCTCGCGGTGGCCTGATTCTTTCGGGGCGGGACGCCCACACCAAGGTGCCCGGTTTGCGGTCGACCTTCAGTCGCATCCTCGATCAAGCGGTATTTCCCGGAATGCAGGGGGCGCCGGCAGTCAACATGATTGCTGCCAAGGCCGCTGCCTTGGGGTACGCCCTGTCCCCAGCGTTCGATGCCGACATGGAGCGGGTGCGGACCATCGCGGATGAAATGGCCCGCGCGTTCATGGCGCAGGACTACGAGGTGGTGGGAGGGGGCACGGAGAACCACACGATTGTGCTGCGCTTGCGTGGCGGCATTACCGGTTCCGTTGCGCAGGCGGCATTAGAAGGGTGCGGCATCATCGTGGAAAAAAAGCGCGCACCCGGGGAAAACCGATCGTCGTTTGTCGCCAATGGCTTGTGCATCGGTACGGGCTCCTTGGCCCAGCGTCGTATCGATCCCCAGGGTTGCCGCCAGGTCGTCGAGCTGATTGCGCGGATTCTGGACCAGGTGATGTCCCAGAGCGAGCCAAAGCACGGCCTGGAGCCCGCCGTGCAGGCGCAGTTCCGCCGACAGACCGAGGCCCTGTGTGCGATGTACCCCATCGCGGATTACGGGGAGCGTTGAGGTGTGAGGCCGAGCCCCGACTTCGCAAGGAAGTTCGGGGTCGGTTGCTGCTCGCGGGGCTTACTGCTGGGCGGCGCTATAGCCTTCGAAGGCAGTCTGCTGCTGGATCGCGGTGACGATGGCCTTGCGGGTGGCCGGCTGCTCATTACCGTCCTTGTCGAAGAACACTTCGCTTTCCAGTTCCGCTTCGTCGCCTTCGCCGACAAAGGCAAAGCCGAGGAACTCGTAGGCTTCACGGTCCACGTTGGCCTTGGAGCGCGGGCGCATCGGCAGGGTGACGCTGATGCCGTCCTTGCTGATGGCAAACACTTCCATTTCTTTCTTCGGCCGTGCGGCCTTGCCCTTGCCGCCGCTTGGGTTGCTGATGGCCTGGTGGGTCTGGTTCAGCACTTTCAAGGCCAGGCCGTAGACCAGTTCCTGGAAGGCCGGGTCGTCCTTGTAGCTGGACAGGATGCGGCTGATGGGGAACTGGCTGCTGAGGCTCTCCAGGGCGGCGATGTCCGAGGCTTCGGCGTCCTTGAGTTGTTTCAGCTGGCCCATGAGGTCATAGGCGGTGTCGTCGTCAAAACTGTCGTGGGCCTGGCGAATCGCGGCGCGCAGCTCGCGAATCTGCTCGCTTTCCTTGGTGCTGTGAAAGGCGTCGAGGACCATCTCGCTGATGGTCTTGGCCTGAGGCACGTGCTGGGAAAGGTTGATTGCGTTTTCGTACTCGGCCTTGTTCGACAGGGCGCTTACGGATGCATCGATGTTGGAGTCAGGCATTGAAAATCCACTGCTTCGTTTAACCAGGTGTAAGGCACGAAAAGCCCGGGGGCATTTTCGGGCCGCCTAATCTATTGGACGGGGACGGTGTTGTCACGGAGCAACAGGACAACCGGGGAAATGGATGATGGAGGGCCGCGCCGGGTCAAGGGGCCAGCATTCCCGGCAGCCCCCATGGCGCAAGGCTTCAGTGGGCGCCCAGGCACTGCTCGATCACCGCCAGGAAAGCCTCCACCAACACGCTGCGTTCCCGGGCCCGGGTCAGCACCAACAAGGGCGCGACGGCGGCCTGATCGGCCACGGGGCGGTAGACCACGCCGGCCTTCGCCAGGGCCTGAGTGCATGCCGGCACCAGCGCCACGCCCTGGCCGGCGGCGACCAGGGCGATGATCGAGGTGATCTGCAAGCCACGGGGGCCGGTCTTCAGCGTCAGGCCCGCGCGCTGGAAGAGTGTTTCGATGGACTGGTTCAAGCCCGAGCCGTAGTCGGCAGGGTAGAGGATCAAGGGCCGTTCGCTGAGCTGGGCCAGGGTCAGTGGGCCGTGCCCGGCCAAGGGGTCATCGGCAGGCAGCGCCGCCAACAGGGGTTCTGCTTCCAGGGTCAGTACCTGGACCTCGTTCTGCTCGCCAGGGGGCAGCAGGCGGCTGAGGCCGATGTCGATGCGGCCATCGAGAATCTGTGACCACTGGCCTGCCGAGGCGCCTTCCACCAGGCGCAATTGCACGTCCGGAAAGCGCTGGCCGAACACCTGCAATGCCTGGCTGAAACCGTCCGCCAGGGCGATCGAACTGGCGTAGCCCAGGGTCAGCTGGCCGGCGGTTCCGGCGGCCAGCTTGTGGGCCATGTGGCTGGCCTGCTCGACCTGTTCCAGCACCACCCGGGCGTAGGGCAGGAAGCAGCGCCCCTGGGCGGTGAGGGTCACGGCACGGCTGCTGCGATCGAACAGGCGAAACCCCAGGTCGTGTTCCAGGGCCGAGATCTGCCGGGTCAGGGGCGGTTGCGCGAGGTGCAGCCGCTGGGCCGCGCGGCCAAAATGCAGCTCCTGGGCCACCATCAGAAAGTAACGCAAGCGGCGTAAGTCGAGCATGCTGATCCCTGTGGTATTGATCGGTCCGAATTCGGTATTGGTGATCCACAACCGATGCATTCTATAAAGGCGCTTGGTCTTTCAACGAGTGGTTTTATGCGTCCCCGTGCCGGCTCTGCCCGCATCGCCCTGTTTCTTTGCGGCTGTGCGGCGTTTCTCAATCTGTACTCGACCCAGAGCATTCTCCAGGAATTTGTCAGCGGCTTTCAGGTGAGCATCCGTGAGGCCGGCTGGAGCATCACGGCCACCACGCTCGGGGTGGCGTTGGGCGCGCCCTTTGTCAGCCGAGTGTTTGGGCATCTGCCGCAGCGACAGGTGATTGCCGGTGCCGCCTTGGCCCTGGCCCTGCCGGCTCTGCTGGCGGCCCATGCCGGCAGTTTTGGCGAGCTGTTGTGGTGGCGTTTCGTAATCGGTTTGCTGATCCCCGTGGTGTTTGCCACCAGCGTGGCCTACATCGGCGAACGCTGGAGCGGTGGTAGCGTGACCGAAGTCACCAGCCTTTATGTGGCCGGGACGGTGTTGGGTGGGTTTGCCGGGCGCTTGATCACCGGGGTGATGACCGAGTACGCCGACTGGCACATGGCCTTTGAGCTGTTGGCCGTGCTGAGTCTGCTCCTGGGCCTGGGGATTTACGGGCTGCTGCCAGCCAATCCGCCCCGGGCGCTGCAAGCGCCAGTGCCGCCGCGAGCCGCTGCCCGAGAGCTGCGCAGCCCACCCTTGCTGGCGGCCTATGGCGTAGGTTTCTGCGTGCTGTTCTCGCAAGTCGCGACCTTCACCTACGCGGGCCTGTACCTCAGCCAGGCGCCCTTTGAACTGGGCACGGCAGCGCTGGGATCGATCTACACCGTGTTCCTCCTGGCCCTGGTGGTGATCCCCATCGCCGGGCGCTTGAGCAAGGCCCGGCCGCAGTCGCAGTTATTGCGGGTGGCGGCCTTGCTCGGGGTCAGCGGGTCGCTGCTGACCTTGCTGCCTTCGTTGTGGCTGATTGTGCTCGGCCTGGCCCTGAGTTCCACCGGGGTCTTCCTTGCCCAAGCCGCCGCCAGCGCGTTCACCACCGCCACCGCCCGCCACAACAAGGCCGGCGCCGTGGGGGTTTACCTGACCTGCTATTACCTGGGGGGCAGTGTCGGTGCGGTGCTGCCGGCCATGCTCTGGAACCACTGGGGCTGGCCAGGTTGCGTGGCGCTGATCATCGGCTTCCAGTTGCTCTCGCTGCTGCTGGCCCTGCTCGGTTGGAAGCCCTCGGCCCCGCCAGCGCCAGGCGCTGACTGAGAGGGGTGGCGCTGCCAATGCTCCAAGTTACAGCGCCTGGAGATCCCTGAGCCCGGCCTCCAGATCGGCCCGCAGCTCACTGCCGTGCCGGGCGATGAACACCAATTGCGCGGCCTGTTCCATGGGTTGGCCGGTGGCCAGGCTGAACTGGCTGCGGCTGCCCACGTGTTGCAGCCAGTAGGGTTGTTCGTTGCCTTCCAGGCGTACCAGGCCTTTGAGGCGCAGCAGCTCCGGTGGCAATTGCGCCAGCCAGTCGCGCAGGGCCTTGGCCGGCAGCGGCCGGTTGCCGGTCCAGACCCAGCTTTCGAACAACTGGTCGTGGGTCTGGGGCAGGGCCCGGAACAAGACCTCGCTGGAGCGCTCCGGTGCCGACAGCAACACGTCGTCGGGCCATTGCGCTTGCACGGTCTCGAACACCTGGGCGCCGCGCCCCATGCCGGCACGGATGCTCTGCAACTGTTCCGGGCTGACCAGGTCGGCCTTGTTCAGCAGCACCCAATCGGCGCACGCCACCTGGGCCCGGGACAAGCGAGCGAATTCGCCTTCCAGCTGGCTGTAGCCGCTGGCGTCCACCAGGGTCACCACGGCGTCCAGGTGCAGGCGACCGCGCAGTTGCGGGTAGCCGATGGTTTGCACGATGCGTTGCGGGTCGGACACGCCGCTGCACTCGATGACGATGCGTTCCAGGGCCGGACGCAGTTTCGACAGGCTCACCAGTTGCGCCAGCAAGTCTTCCTGCACAGTGCAGCAGATGCAGCCGTTCTGCAGGCTGTACACCGCGTCGGTGACCTCGGCGATGATCGCCGCATCGATGTTCAGCTCGCCGAAATCGTTGACGATCACCGCCATGCGCCCGGCGTCGGCGCGTTGCACCATGCGGTTGAGCAGGGTGGTCTTGCCGGCGCCGAGAAAGCCGGCGACCACGGTGACCGGAATGCTGTTCGGGCTGCTCATGATGGCGTGCTCTCGATCACTGGCGGCTCGCCTTGCCACACCGCTTGCAACGGCGTGTCGGCAAAGCTGCCCTGGCGGTCATAGACCAGTTGCCCTTCGATAAAGGTCAGCTCCACCTGGGTGCGGTGGATGAAGTTGCGTGGTTCTTGGGCGAACAGGTCACGGTCGAGGACGATCAGGTCCGCCGACTTGCCGGCTTGCAGGCTGCCGGTCAGGTGTTCCAGGCCCATGGCGTGGGCACCGTTGAGGGTCGCCACTTGCAGGGCCTGTTCCAGGCTGATGGGCTCGCCGAAGGTCTCGGGTTCCTGGTTCCACGGGTTCTGCCGGGTGACCATGGTTTCCAGGGCCAGCCAGGGGTCGATGGACGCCACCGGCCAGTCGGTGCCCATCACCGCAATGCCGCCGGCGGCCAGCACACCCTTGAAGTCGTAGATGCGTTTCAGGCGTTCCTGGCCGTAGCCGGAGCGTGCGCCGCTGGCGAAGGGCGTCGGGTACCAGGCCGCCGGGGAAAACTCTGCGATGACGTTGAGTTCCTGGAACCGCTTGAGGTTGCCCGGGTGCAGCAGGGTGCTGTGGGCGCACTGATGGCGGATGCCGCTGTAGCCGTTGCGCCGCCGGGCCTCGGCCACGGCGTCGAGGAACACATCAGAGGCGCCGTCGCCGGTGCAGTGGGCGATCACCCGCAGGCCGCGCTTGTCCATGTCCACCACCATGTCGGTGATGTGCTCCGGGGTCAGGTTGAGCTTGCCGCGCCAGCTCGATTCTTGTGGCCAGGGCGTCAACAGGTACGAGGACTTGGGTTCCACGGTGCCGTCGAAGTGGAATTTCACCGCATTGGCGTTCAAGCGCGCGCTGCGATAGAAGTGCCGCTCGCCACTCAGCAGTTCCCAGCGCCGGCGCACCGGGAAGATGTCGTCCTGCCAACTGATGGCCGCCTCGACCCGCAAGGTCAGTTCGCCGGCATCGTCCAGTTCCTTGAGGGCCTGCAGGCGGTTTTCACAGACGTGCACGTACTTGGTGGCAGTGACCCCGCGGGACGTCTGGAAGTGCACGCCATCGCGGTAGGCACGGCGCAGCACCGCCACAGGCGTCGGTGGCATGGCGGCATGGATCAGCGCGTAGGCGCCGTCAATCATCAGGCCGTTGGGCTCGCCGGTCAGTTCGTCACGCTCCAGGTAACCGTTGCGCGGGTCACTGGTGTGGCGGTCGATGCCCGCCAGTTCCAGGGCCTTGGAGTTGACCATCATGGTCCCCCACATGCGGTCCAGCAGGGCCACCGGACGGTCCGGCATGACGCTGTCGAGCCAGTCGCGGCCCGGGGTCAGGCCGGCTTCGCGGAAGGTGTAGCGCACCCAGTACTGACCATAGATCCAGCCGTCCCCCGGGTGGCTGTCGGCGTAGGCGTGGATCGCCGCCGCCAGCTGTTCCGGGGTCGGGTCTTCGATACCCACGTCCAAGTCGTCGGCGTAGCGCGGTGCCAGGGCCAGGTCCGGGTGGGTGTGCATGTCGTGCAGCCCGGGCATGCAAAAAGCCCCGTGCAAATCCAGTTCGTGGGTGTTGGGGCCGATCAGCGAGGCGAGGGATTGGCGGCTGCCCACGGCCAGCAAACGGCCATTGCGGATCGCCACGGCCTCGGCCCAGGGTTGCGCCGGGTCCAGGGTGTAGAAGCGGCCGTTGTGCAGCACCCGTTCAGCGTACTGATCCAGGGCACTGTGGGTGGAGGTGAATTGGTCGGAAGCAGTCACTGGGGTCAACCTCTCAAGCAGGGGTGCCCTTCAAAAGGGGGCGAAAAAGTCAGGCGCAACAGTATTTTTATAAGGGGTCGGGGTGCGACCGTGGAGGGAGCGGGCTCCCTCGCGATTGAATCAGCGTGGGGCGCCGAGGCCCTCGACAAAGGCGGCGATGCGCTGGCAGGCGTCCTTGAGCACTTCGTCGGCGACGGTGAAGGAGATCCGCACAAAACCCTGGGCGCTGCTGCCAAACGCCTGGGCGTCGAGCACCGAAACCCCGGTGGCGCGGAACAACTGCCAGGCGAAGTCCATGCTCGACAAGCCGGTTCGGCGTACGTCCACCAGCATGAACATCCCGGCTTCAGGCTCCCGGCAGTCCAGCAGCGCCACCTGTTTCAGGCCCGCCACCACCAGGTCGCGGCGCCGACGGTAAATCCGGCGAGCCTCGCTGACCACCTCTTCATCCAGTTCCAGGGCCTTGAGCGCGGCTTCCTGAACAAACCCCGGCAGGCCGTAGAGCATGCACAACAGCAGGTTGTCCAGGTGCCCGACCAGGGCTGGCGGCGCAACGACCCAGCCGACGCGCCAGCCGGTCATGGCGTGGGTTTTCGACAGGCTGTTGAGGACCACGGTGCGCTCGGCCATGCCCGGCAACGAGGCGATGCTCAGGTGCGGGCGGTCGTAGGTCAGCTGGCCATAGACTTCATCGGAGATCACCCACAGGTCGTGCTTGCGTGCGACTGCCGCCACCGCTTCCAGCTCTTCACGGCTGTAGACGTTGCCGGTGGGGTTGCACGGCGTGGCCAGGGCGATGCCCCGGGTCTTGTCGCTCAAGGCCGCTTCCAGGGCTTCGGCGGTCAGGCGAAAGCCCCCAGATGCGGGTTGTTCGACACAGGCGATACGCGCCCCTGACGCATGGATGCAGGCCTCGTAGGTCAAGTACATCGGCTCTGGCACCAGCACCTCATCGCCCTGGTCGAACAGGCACAGCGAGGTGGCGAACAGGCCGTTTTGCGCACCGGCCACCAGGGCCACGTTGTCGGCCGTGACGGGCAGCCCCAGCAACGCGCTCTGCTTGGCGGCGATGGCTTCGCGCAGCAACGGCCGGCCCAGCACGTGGGTGTAGTGGGTGTCGCCTTGCTCCAGGGCCGCGGTGGCCGCAGCGCTGATGCGGCTGTCGGTGGCGAAGTCCGGGTCACCGACACTGAGGACGATCACATCCTCGCCGCGCCCGCGGGCGTCGATGGCGGCGTAGTGGATATCCCAGGCGCTGACGGATTCGCCGCTGATGCGCTGGACAAAAGGTGAGTAACGCATGTGTGCTCCTCACGGGCGTCAGGGCCCGCGTCGCTAAGTAAAGTCAGGCCTGGCGCTGTGGAACCTGGCCCAGGCGTGCACAAAGTTTTTCGATGACAAAGGCCAGGACGATGTAGATCAGGGCCACGGCCAGCAAGGGTTCATAGACGTTCAAGGTTTGCGCCCGCACCAGGTTGGCGGCGCCCAGCAGGTCGGTCACGGCCACGGTGGACGCCAGGGCGGTGGCCTTGAGCAGCAGCACGCATTCGCCCACCAGGGTCGGGCGCACCAGCTCCAGGGCGCGGGGCAGCCAGACTCGGCGCAGCACCAGCCAGCGGCCCATGCCGTAGGCGCGGGCGGCTTCCAGCTCGCCTCGGGGCACCGCCCGCAGGCCGCCGCGCAGCACTTCGCCAACGTAGGCGCCGACGCTCAGGGTCAGCGCCAGGGCCACGTACCAGAAGCCTTCGCGCAGGTAAGGCCAGAGCATGCTGCCGCGAATCGGCGGGTAGGCGGCGAACAGGCTGCCCACCCCGTAGTAAAGGATGTAGATCTGCACCAGCAACGGGGTGCCGCGAAACACGCTGATGTAGAAGCGCAACGGCGCGCTGATCAACGGGTTGTGGGACATGCGCCCAAGCCCCACCAGCACCGCCAGGGCAAACCCGCAAAGGCCACTCAGGGCCAGGAGCTTGAGGGTGATGCCCAGGCCGTGGACCAGCTCGCCGGCAAAACCGTGAATCCAGGAAAAATCCATCACAGCCTCCTAGTGCTGGGGCAGCCAGCGATTGGTGCGACGCTCGAGGAGACGAAACACGCCGCCGGAGACCAGGGTGATGACGAAGTAGAAGGCCGCCACCGCCAGGTAGAACACCAGGTAATGCTTGGTGGAGCCGGCAGCCTGCTTGCCCACCGAGAGCAGTTCGCTGTAACCGACGATGCTGATCAGCGCGCTGTCCTTGACCAGCACCAGCCACAGGTTGGTCAGGCCGGCCATGGCGTAGGGCAGCATGCTCGGCAGCAGGATGCGCCGCAGCAGCAACCAGCGTTCGATGCCGTAGGCGCGGGCGGCCTCGATCTGGCCGTAGGGAATGGCCAGGATCGCGCCCCGGATGATCTCCGCCGAATAGGCGCCCTGGACAATGCCCAGCACCAGCACCGCGGCGATAAAACCGTTGACCGTGACGCTGGGCTGGCCCATGGCGGCCATCGCCAGGTTCAACAGGTCGGTGCCGGCGTAGTAGAGCAGCAGGATCAGCAGCAGCTCCGGCATCGCCCGGTACAGGGTGGTGTAGACGTTGGCCAGGTTCACCAGCCAACGCGGGCCCTTGAGCTTGATCATCGCCACCAGCAGGCCGATGCCCAGGCCGAGGACGAAGGCGCCGGCGGAAATCTGCAGCGACACCAGGGCGCCCTGGGCCAGGGCACCGAGCCAGCCGTCGGCGATAAACAGTTGGGAAAGGTCGGACAAAGCGATCATGAGCTATCCAGTCACGGCCAGGAGCCCGCCACAGCGGGCTCGCCGGGTGCCTCAGTTGGCGGAGATGTCGACGCTGAAATAGCGGCTGCGGATCTGGTCGTAGGTGCCGTCGGCCTTGAGGGCGGCCAGGGCCGTGTTGATCCGCTGTTGCAGGGCGCTGTCACCCTTGCGCATGGCCGCGCCGATGCCCGAGCCGAACAGCGGGTCCTTGGGCGCCAGGCCCTTGTCTGCCAGCCCCGCACCGGCGGTCGACTTGAGGATGGGTTCGATGGTCAGGGCGTCGGCGAGCATCACGTCGATCCGGCCGCTTTGCAGGTCGGCGATCATGTCGTCTTGGGTGGCGTAGTAGCGCAGGGTCGAGCCCTTGGCGTAGTAGGCCTTGGCGAAGGTGGCGTTGGAGGTAGAACCCTGCACGCCGATCAGCTTGCCCTTGAGCCCTTCGGGGGTGGTGACCAGTTCCAGGCTCTTATCGGCGACCCACATGGCCGGGGTCTGGTAGTAGGGCTCGGAGAAATCGATGACCTTCTGCCGTTCTTCGGTGATGCTCAGGGAGTTGAGGATGACGTCGATCTGGCTCGATTGCAGGGCCGGGATCAAACCGTCCCACGCCACTTCCTTGAGTGGGCACTGGGCCTGCATACGCTCGCACAGGGCCTTGATCAGTTCCGGCTCGAAGCCGCTCCAGTCACCGTTGCCGCTCTTCATGGAAAACGGCGGGTAGGGTTCCAGGGCAATGCCGAAGACAATCTTGTCGGCGGCCACGGCGTGGCTGGCCAGGGCGCTGAACAGGCAACCCGTGGCGAGGACCTTGAGCAGGTTTTTCATGGTTTTTACCCTTTATCGAAGTTGTTGTTATCACGGCGTACGGCGGCGTTTCAGACCCGGTTGTCCTGGGCCATGACAAATTGCCGGCAGCGTTCGCTGTTGGGGTTGAGAAACACCTGTTGCGGCGGGCCTTCTTCTTCCACCAGGCCCTGGTGGAGGAACATCACTTTGCTGGAGACGTCCCGGGCAAAGGCCATTTCGTGGGTCACGAGGATCATGGTCCGGCCCTCCTCGGCAATGCCCTGGATGACCTTGAGCACTTCGCCCACCAGTTCCGGGTCCAGGGCCGAAGTCGGCTCGTCCATCAGTAAGACTTGCGGGCGCATGGCCAGGGCCCGGGCAATGGCCACGCGCTGTTGCTGGCCGCCAGAGAGGAAGGACGGGAAGGCGTGGCGCTTGTCGGCCAGGCCGACTTTTTCCAGCAGGTGTTCGGCGTGGGCGATGGCGTCCTTGCGGTCTTCCCCGAGCACGTAGACCGGGGCCTCGATGACGTTTTCCAGGACGCTGCGATGGGGCCACAGGTTGAAGCTCTGGAACACCATGCTCAATTGGGTGCGCAGGCGTGCGACCTGGGCCGGGTCGGCCACCCGTGGGTTACCGGCGCGGTCGTGCTTGAGGCGGACCTCTTCGCCATTGATGCGCAAGCTGCCGCTGCAGGGAATTTCCAACAGGTTGATGCAGCGCAGCAGGGTGCTTTTGCCCGAGCCGCTGGAGCCGATCAGCGACACCACTTCACCTTCATTGGCGCGCAGGTCGATGCCCTTGAGCACATGGTGATCGGCGTAGCTCTTGTGCAGAGCGTCGATCGCCACCACGGGATTGACGGAATTGGGCTGCGATTGCAAGGCTCGACCCTCTTGTTATTGTGCGATGGCCGGGGGGAGCTGGCCGGGGACAGGGCTTGAGAATTAGCCATGGCGGGCGAGGGGTCAATCGAGGTTTTTTAGCCGGACCCGGTAATTTTTTTCAGCAATCAGGCCCGTGATCAAAAAATCCCCAGGCTTTGTCCGGGGGCCGATTGCGGCTATCGTGCGGGCCTAGTTTCCGGCTATTCGAGGTTTGATCGGTGATGCGTTATCCCTCCATGACAGCGTTGCGTGCACTGGATGCAGTGGCGCGCCTGGGCAGCGTGGCCGAGGCCGCCGACGAGCTGAACCTCACCCCCAGCGCCATCAGCCACCAGATCAAGAGCCTGGAGCAGACCCTGGGGTTCGCCCTGACCGAACGCCAGGGCCGGAGCATCCGCATCACCTACCAGGGCGAGCGCTACGCCCGGGACATTCACCTGTTGCTGGCCAATATCCTCGAAGCCGGCCAGCGCTCCGATGGCCAGCAAGTCAGCGGCCGGCTGTGCATCAGCAGCCCGGCGGGCTTCGCCACCTATTGGTTGTGCACCCACATTGCCGAGTTCCAGGCGCTGTACCCGCAGATCGAGTTGCAACTGATATCGCCGCGTACCCCCGGAGACACCAGCGACAGCAGCGCCGACCTGTTCGTCGCCTACGGCGTGGGCGACTGGCCCAACCAGCACGTGCAGAAAATCGTTTCCCTGCGCTATTTCCCGGTGTGCAGCCCGCGGCTGGTGAACGCCATGGGCGGCCTTAACAGCCTGGAAGCCCTGGACAGCGCGTTGCTCCTGCACATGCTCGACTATTCCGATTGGCGGGTCTGGCTGGCGGCGGCCGGGGCGCCCAATGTCGAGGTGCGCCGCGGCATCGTGTTCGCCGATGCGCACTTCGTGCAGTCGGCCTGCATTGCCGGCCAGGGCATCGCCATGGGCGACAACCTGATCAGTGGCGAGGCCCTGGCCAAGGGGCTGCTGGTGCAGCCCTTTGAAACCGCCATCGAATCCAATCGCGGCTACTACCTGGTGGCCGATCAGCTCAAGGCCGAGCGCCCGGTGGTGCAGGCCTTCAGTGAGTGGGTCAAATCCCAGTTGCATGGCATCACCCGCTTGCACCCGGAACCTCGGCGTGGCGGCAAAGCGTGAATTTTATTGCGCAGTCGTGCGGATTTTTTTCGATTGTTGGGTGCTGCGCCTAACGACTAAGGTCCCTTGAAAGTCGTCGAACCCAGGCTGGCGTTCGACCCAAAAGAACAAGAGGATTCGTCGATGATCAGCTGTGCCCAGTCCCTGGTTCGTTTGCTCGAAGGTTATGGCGTAGACACCGTGTTCGGGATTCCCGGGGTGCACACCGTCGAGTTGTATCGCGGCCTGCACGGCAGCCGGCTGCGCCATGTGAGCCCGCGGCACGAACAGGGCGCGGGCTTTATGGCCGACGGTTATGCCCGGGCCAGCGGCAAGCCCGGGGTGTGTTTCATCATCACCGGCCCAGGGATGAGCAACATCCTCACGGCCATGGGCCAGGCGTACGCCGACTCGGTGCCGATGCTGGTGATTTCCACCACCAACCGCCGCGAGCAATTGCACTTGGGCCACGGCCACCTGCATGAACTGCCGGACCAGCGCGCCATGGTCGCCGGGGTCTGCGCGTTCAGCCATACCCTGCAAAGCCCGGCGCAACTGCCCGAGTTACTGGCCCGGGCCTTTGCCGTGTTCAAGTGCGCGCGGCCACGCCCGGTGCACATTGAGATCCCCCTGGACGTGCTGGACATGCCCGCCGACCAACTCAACCTGATGCCCCGCAGCCTGCCCGGAGCCCCGGCCCCGGCGGCGGCTTCGATCCAGGCGGCAGTGGAGTTGCTCAATGGCGCCCATCGGCCATTGATTCTTGCCGGCGGCGGCGCCCGGGGTTGCGCCGAGGCGTTGCGGCAACTGGCCGAGCGCTTGCAGGCACCGGTGGCCCTGACCACCAACGCCCGGGGCCTGTTGCCGGTGGATCACCCGTTGCTGCTGGACGGGGTGCAGTCGTCGGCCCATGGCCGGGCGCTGTTCGACGAGGCCGATGTGGTGCTCGCCGTGGGCACCGAGCTGGGGGAAACCGACTACGACTTCTTTGGCTTGGGCCCGTTGCAGTTCAAGGCGTCGCTGATTCGCCTGGACATCGACCCGATGCAGGTCATGGGCCTGCAACGGGCCCATGTCGGCCTGGTGGGCGACGCCCGGGAAGGCTTGCAGGCACTGTTGGCCCAGGTGGCGACGCCCAACGCTCGGGGGCGCTGGGCGGTGGACAGCGTGCAGCGGGTCAACCAGGCCGAACGCAGCGGCTGGAGCGCCAAGCAACAGGGCCTGCAAGGCTTGCTCGACCTGCTGCGCGACAGCTTGGGGGCGCCGATTCTGGTGGGGGACTCGACCCAGCCGGTGTACCAGGGCGCCAGCGGTTACCAGGCGCCGACGCCGGCCAGTTGGTTCAATGCCGGCAGCGGCTACGGCACCTTGGGCTACGGCTTGCCTGCGGCCATGGGGGCCAAGCTGGCGCGGCCGGACAGCCCAGTGGTGGCCCTGGTCGGGGACGGTGGCCTGCAGTTCACCTGCGCCGAGTTGATCGCCGCCCGGGAAGCCGAGATCGGCGTGATCCTGCTGGTGTGGAACAACCAGTGCTACGGCGAAATCCGTGACTACATGCAGGCGCGGGACATTGTGCCGCTGGGCGTGGAAATCCTCACCCCGGACTTCAAGGCCATGGCCGCCAGCTTCCATGTGCCTTACTACAGCGCCCGCAACCCGGGGCAACTTCAGGAGCTGTTGCAGGCCCTGGGCGATACCCGTCAGCCGCTGATGATCGAGGTGAATGCCGAGGCCTATCTGGCGGATGCATGAACCCCGGGCGTCCTCGACGGGCCAGGTGAGCTACATTGTCCTCGCCCCAAGGCAACCCTTCTTGCCGTCGAGGATTCATGGATGACCTGTATTTTTTGCCAGATTGTCGCCGGCACCTTGCCGGCGGCCCTGGTGTACCGCGATGAACACTGCATGGCCTTCATGGACGTGCACCCCCTGGGCGAAGGCCACCTGTTGCTGATCCCGCTGTTGCATGTGGAGAAGCTCGAACAGTTGCCGACCTTTGTGCGTCAACACCTGTACCAAGTCTTCGACGGCCTGCTGGCGGCTCAGCGCCGTGCCGGTTTTGGCGTGGAGGGCACCCACCTGATCGTCAACGATGGCAAGGCCACCAACCAGCACATCGCCCATGCCCATTTACACCTGGTGCCTCGTCGCGCTGGCGATGGGCTGAGGTTTGCCCTAGGCATGGTGCTGCACATCAGCGGGCTGTTCGGACGGCGGAAAAAACCTGAAATGCTGCAACAGCAGGCGACACGCATCGCCCAGCACATCGGGGTGATTTGGCCGGGTTGAGGCCTGGGCCCGTGCAGATTGCTGTATGTTCCAGCGCCACGTGTTGTTCACCCGACAGAGGATTCCCAGGCATGGAGCGGCCCAGCGCCTTACAGATCGAAGCGGCTGAAAGCCAATACTTGCGTGCCCGTGTGGCGGGGCTGGCCGCGTTGCCGGGCAACCCTTACCAGGCCGTGCTGAGTAGCGGCGACGACGCGTTGGCCTTTGCCGTCGCGGCCAGTGGCAGCCCGATGTTGAACCGTGTCTGCGGCGACAGTACGGCGGACCCGCAAGGGCTTGCCCGACAGTTGCAGGCCTTCGAGCGCTACAACCCGGCGCTGGCTGTGGTGGGCCGCTCGCGGCAGATGCCGGCCACCCTGAACCTGGCGGGGCTGACACTGGCCAAGCTCAGGGGCTGGACCCATTTGCAATTGGCCTGCTCCCTGGAGGCCGTTCACCAGGCACCGCCAGACGTGGAGATTCAGCCGGTGACGGCGGCGACGCTCGCTGCTTTTGCCGCCTTGCACGCGGAGGGGTTTCATCGCGACCCGGCTGTGCGCGCGGTGAATGAGGCGTCGTTCAGTGGGCTGCTAGAGGACCCGTGCGCGCGGCTCTCTCTGCTCTACGCCGAAGGCCGGCCCGTGGCCGGTGCCGCGTTGTTCTGCGCCAGCAATGGCGTGGCTTACCTGGGCACCGCGTTCACCAGCCGGGCCGCTCGGGGCCAGGGGTTTCACCAGGCCCTGATTGGCCATCGCCTGGCCCAGGCCCGGGAACGGGGTTGCCTGTGGGCGGCGGCCACGGCGCTGCCGACCTCGAAAAGCCGGCGCAACCTGGAACGCTGTGGTTTGCATTTGTCCCACGTGCAGGCGTTGTATGGGCGGGTTGCCGAGGCGTGATCCGGGGTGTCGCGCACGGCTGTGGGTGCCCCCGCCGTCAGTTGCCCAAGGCGCTCAGGCCCGAGCGTTTTCCGCCGTGACAATCTGCAACGGTACGTAAATCCGTTGAGTTGCGGCGCAGAACGCCGGTTCGGTCTGCAGGCGCACCATCAACTCGATCAACTGCGCCGCCAGCAGCGTGGGCTGGGTGTCGATCACCAGGCTGATCAGGCCCTGGCTCAAGGCCTGGCGCGACAGCTCGGTGGACTCCAGCAGAATGCTGCACAACGTCGGCGGCTTGGGCAGTTGGGCCAGGGCGTTGATGATGCCATCGCCACCGCCGCCGACCACGCACAGGCCGCGTAAGTCGTCATGTCGGGCCAGCAGTTCCAGGGTCGCCTCTTCGCTGACGTCGCTGTTGTCCAGGGTGATCACCGGCTCCAGCACCCGCAGGCGCGGGGCCTTTTGTGCCAGGTAACTGCGCAAGCCTTCGACTCGCGCCTGGTGCCCGAGGAAGCGATGGCCGCCCTGCAACACGCCGATGCTGCCCTTGCCCGCACCGCCCATGTGGGCCAGCAGCCAGCCCATGGTGCGCCCGACTTCGTGGTTGTCCTGGCCGACATAGGGCTCGGCGGCGGTCTCGTCGATGTCCGACAGCAGCGCCACCACCGGCACCCCGGCGGCCCGGATCTGGGCGATGGCGGCGTTGATCAGTGGGTGGGCGAAACTCACCACCGCCAGGCCATCGCATTGCACGGCCAGTTGCTCGATCTGAGCGACGATGGCGGCCGGGCTGCGGTCGACGATGGTCTCGAACTGGCAGCTCAGGTTGCACTCGGCGCGGTGCTGGGCGGCGTGCTCGATGGCCTGGGCGACATTGCGGTAGAAGGCCTGTGCGGTGCCCAGCAGGAGAATGCCGAAGCGGTAGCTGGGGCGCCGTTCGCGGATCCGCTGGCCAATCAGCCGGGCGGCGAAATAGCCCACGGCTTCGGCGGCCTCGAATACTCGTTCGCAGGTCTCCGGGTTGACCGGCGCCCGGGCGTTGAGCACCCGGTCGACGGTGGCGACACTCAGCCCGGCCTGGGCGGCGACGGTGGCAATGGTGGGGCGCTTGGCATTGCTCATGTGGGGTCCCGGAAAGCCCTTGATAGAAAACCATCATGCTCGGCTGGGGCTGGATGATAGCTTGATAGTGAATGCCGGCAAGGCCTTGAGCGGGATTTGTGCGCTCCCTAGTATTTTCTCCAGCGATGTCCCCCCGACATCCCGGCAAGTGACTAACAACAATCATGCTTGCGGAGAAAATCACCATGCCTGAATCAAGCGCCACCTTTGACCATCGCGCCAAGCCTGGGCGCCGAGACTACCGATTGACCGGCCCCGAAGCGGCCCGTGCTGCCGAACGCGGCCTGGTCTCGGCCCACTGGTACCAATCGCCGGTACCGCGCAAACGCATGAAAGAACTGATGCAACGCCGCGACGGCCCGGCCCTGCGGGACACCGCCTTGTGGTTCACCGCGCTGCTGGTCAGCGGCCTGGGCGGCTACTGGTTCTGGGGCTCTTACGCGTGCATCCCGTTCTTCTTCGTCTATGGCCTGTTGTACGGCACCGCGTCCAACGCCCGCTGGCACGAAACCGGCCACGGCACTGCTTTCAAGACCCGCTGGATGAACGACGCGGTCTATCAGGTCTCGAGTTTCATGTGCCTGTTCGAGCCTGATGTGTGGCGCTGGAGCCACGCCCGGCACCACACCGACACCATCATCGTGGGCCGCGACCCGGAGATCGTCGAACCGCGTCCGCCGAGCTTCCTGCGGATGTTCCTGAACTTCCTCAACCTGCCGCGAGCCTATGGCGTGCTCCGTTCTTCCTGTCTTCACGCCCTGGGGCGGATCGATGAGCAAGAGCGGGATTTCATCCCCGAATCCGAGTGGCCCAAGGTGGTGCGCACGGCGCGGATCTGGCTGCTGGTCTATGGGGCGACCCTGGGCGCTGCGCTGTACCTGCAGAGCTGGCTGCCGCTGATGTTTATCGGCTTGCCGAGCCTGTATGGCGGCTGGCTGTCCTACCTGTTCGGCCTGACCCAGCACGTCGGTCTGGCCGAGGACAGCCTCGATCACCGCAGCAACTGCCGGACCATCCTGATGAACCCGGTGCTGCGCTTTCTCTACCTGAACATGAACTACCACGTGGAGCACCACATGTTCCCCATGGTGCCGTACCACGCACTGCCGCAACTGCATGAGGCCATGGCCGCCGATTGCCCGCCGCCGTACCCGAATATCTTTGCTGCCTTTGGCGAGATCTTCCCGGCCCTGTGGCGCCAGCGCCAAGACCCCACTTACTTCGTGCGGCGCCCCATTCCCCAGGCCGCCGAGTCGCAGACGCCGGTATCGAGCGCAGCCTGACTCCCGCTGTCGCTGTTCTTCCCGCCCAACAACAAGAGAAGCCGCCATGACCGAGCATTGGATCGACGTATGCGCCGTGGACGATATTGACGAAGAGGATGTGATCCGCTTCGACCACGGCCCCCACACTTATGCCCTGTACCGCTCCGCTGACAGCGAGTTTTTCGCCACCGCCGGGCTCTGCACCCACGAGTCCATCCACCTCGCCGAAGGCCTGGTGATGGAGCACGTCATCGAGTGCCCCAAGCATAACGGGCGTTTCGACTACCGCTCGGGCAAGGCCCTGGGGGCGCCTGTGTGCGTCAACCTGAAAACCTATCCGGTGCGGGTCGAGGCCGGTCGTGTGTGGCTGGCGATTGCCGGTTGATAAGGAGTGAACCCATGCAATCTGCCAACGCTCCACTGGTGATCGTCGGTGCCGGCCACGCCGGCGGCCGCGCGGCCCTGGCCCTGCGCGCCGAGGGCTATGCCGGGCGCCTGGTGCTGATCGGCGATGAGCCCCATCTGCCCTATGAGCGGCCGCCGCTGTCCAAGGGCCTGTTGCAAGGCCAGGTCGATCTGGCCGGCTGCAGTCTGGGGGCGGCGGAGCAGTTCGCCGAACTGGGCATCGAACACTTGAGCGGCAACCCGGTCAGCCGCTTGGAACCCGAGCGCCATCGCCTGCAATTGGCTGACGGTCGCTGGCTGGACTACGGCCGCCTGCTGCTGGCCACCGGTGGCCGGGCGCGGCGGTTGCCCCAGGTGCCGGAACACCTGGAGAACCTGCTCTACCTGCGCACCCACGATGAGGCCCAGGCCCTGCGCGGGGCCTTGGTGTCGGGCTGTCGCCTGGTGATCGTCGGTGGCGGTTTTATCGGCCTGGAAGTGGCCGCCAGCGCTCGCACCATGGGGTGCGCGGTGACCCTGTTGGAAGCCGGGCCCCGGCTGGCTGGGCGGGTGCTGCCGGCGCGGGTGTCCGACGCCTTGCTGGCGCTGCATCGGCAACAGGGGGTTGAGGTCCACCTGGGCGTGGGCATCGAACGGGTGGTGGGCGCTGCGCGGGTGGAGGCGGTGCAACTGGTGGATGGCCGATGCCTGCCCTGCGACCTGATGCTGGTGGGCATCGGCATGCAGCCCAACATGGAACTGGCGGCTGCCGCGGGCCTGGACGTGGGGCAGGGCATTCGGGTGGACGACTGCCTGCGCACCAGTGCCCCGGACATTTTTGCCGCTGGCGATGTCTGCGAGTTTCGCCTGCACCCCGAGGGCGCCTATCAACGCCAGGAAACCTGGCGCAACGCAGAAACCCAGGGGCGCCACGCGGCCCTCAATCTGCTCGGCCAGGGGCTGGCTTTCAGTGGTATTCCCGGCTTCTGGTCCGATCAGTACGACTGGAGCGTGCAGACCGTGGGCCAGGTCGGCAGCACCGAGCCCACGGTCAGCCGGGACACGGCCGGTGGCGGTTGCCTGCTGTTTTACCTGGATGCCCACCAGCGTCTGCAAGGCGCGTGCGGTTGGGGGCTGGGCAACAGCGCGGCCAAGGACATCAAACTCTGCGAGCGCCTGATGGCCCAGCAGACCCCGCTCGACTTCCAGCAGTTGGCCGATGCCGCTGTGTCCCTCAAATCTGTGTTGCGGAGCTGACGATGCGCCAATTCCTGGTGTTCCAATCCCTGTGGGCCATGCTCGATCACCGCGGCCAATCCGAGCGGCCCCTTGAGGCGCAACTGGAGCAGGTTGCCGCCGCCGGCTTCGATGGCGTCACCGATCATTTCTGGGTGCCCGAGCATGCGGCGCGGCTGTCCGCGGCGGCTAAAAGCCTGGGCCTGCACATCGAGGGTCAGTTGTTCCCCCGCAGCGTGGCGGATGTGGCCGAGGCCATTGAGGTTGCCAGCCGCCATGGCTGCCATCACCTGACCCTGCAGGCCGATGTGCGGCCCCGGACCCTGAAAGAGGCGGTGCTGCTGGTGGAGGGCTGGCAGCGCCTGGCCGAGCAGGCGGACTTTCCGATCCTTCTGGAAACCCATCGCTACCGGCTGACCAGCGACCTGCTGTTCACCCTCGACCTGCTGGATGAAGTACCGGACCTCAAGCTGCTGGCTGACCTGTCTCATTACGTAGTGGGCCGGGAATTGCCGGAGCCGGCGGACGCCGAGGACGAGGCCCAGTTGCAGCGTATCTTGCGCCACAGTTGGGGCTTCCATGGACGCGTGGCCAGTAGCGAACAGGTCCAGGTGCCCCTGGGGTTTCCCCAGCATCAGCCTTGGGTGCAGCGTTTTTTGGGGCTGTGGCGCTACGGCATCGAGGACTGGCTGGCGCGCGCCGACGTCCCGGGAAGCCTGTCTTTTACTTGCGAGCTGGGCCCGCCGCCCTACGCCATCACCGGCGCCGATGGTCGCGACATCAGCGATCGCTGGGCCGAGGCGTTACAGCTCAAGGACCTGGCCCGGGGGCTCTGGGCCGAGTGCCTGGCGCAGACGGCGAGGCGTTGAAGGTAACGCTGGTGACTGAGCCCGTCAGTAGCGCCATTTGTGAATCAGGGCCCGGCCGTAGCGCTGGCTGATCAGTGCTTCGCCGCTTTCATCGTCGTCGTAGACCTCGGCCAGGCACAGCAGCATCAGGGCGTCGAGGTAGTCTTCGGTGGCGTCGAAAAACCGCGTCAGCGCCGGGTCGGTGTCGTGGTCAAAGTAATAGACCGCGCCCGTGTCCCGGTGAAAACAGAACAGGTTGCCGTTGCCCAGGTAGTCGCCAAAGGCAACCAGCTTGTCCACCAGCGCCCGGTCCAATTCACGTTCATCCATGTCGACAATGCCCGGATAGGCCTGCAACAGCGGTTGGATCGGCTCGCTGCCGGGGTGCACGCTGCACAGGGTTTCTGCCAGGGACAGGGCGCCCAACTGGGTGTGATAGCGACGCAACGCCGGGGGCAAGGGGCAGCCGATCAGGCCTTCGCATTGCTCCAGTTCGGCGGGGCTGGCGGGCTTGAGTTGCGGCGCGCTGGCGTGGCCCGACCACAAGGCGCCGTAGGCGTTGATCACCGCCCGGTACCAATCAAAACGCGCCGCCTGATCGGGCAGATGCGGCCAGGCCAGGGGCGGGCAGTCGGCCGGTGGCCAGGTGTCGTCGGTGTGCTCGAGGTCGGACATGGGGGCATCCTTGCAAGGGGGAGGGTGGTGGGCGAGCCTACTGCATCGCGCGCCCTGGCGCATCGCCTGAGGGCGCTGAGATTGTTGCGCGCAGGGGCGGAACTTCCGGCGCCGATTGCAGACAAAGTTTTCCGTAGCTCCGCGCGCGGGCTCTTCAGTCTCGGGTCACTCCCGGGAAAGACCAGCCTACGTTTGGCCCGCCCCTTGCTGCATTTCTGAGCAGTGGGTCACAGAGTCGCGGCAGGCGTTTTTTCCTCGGTGACGTTGCTGTTAACGTGGCCTCCCTTATTTCACGGAAGAATAACGAGGCCGCCCCATGGCTCACTCCTCTCAGTCACGCTGGCTCGACATTCTGCGCAGCCTGTTCATCAGCCTGGTCGGTATTGTGCTGCTGGTGATCGCCGGCTACCTCCTCAGCAATCGCCTGGAATTCCTCGACAACGCCTTGACCGCCGACGGCGTGGTCAGCGGTTTGAACGCCGGTGGTTCGCACCCCGAGATCGCGTTCACTAGCGCCCAGGGCGAACAGATTTCCTACCCTCAGGGCGGCTTTATCTTCGGTTACCAGACAGGCCAGCCGGTCAAGGTGCATTACCTGGCGGAGCGCCCGGCCAACAGTGCCGTGATCGATGATCGAATGGCGCTCTGGGCGACGCCCGGGGTGGTGGGCGGCATGGGGTTGATCTTCCTCGGCGCCGGCCTGTTGGGCATTTTCAAGCGTAAGGGCCAACGCCCTGCGCGCTCTCTGAAAGGACTTTGAAAGCATGAGCATCTCCATCCCGATTCCGGTCAATGAAAGCAAATGGCAGTACTCGACTGCGAGCGGCGGCGGCCTGACGGTGGCTCTGGTCGCTGGCAGCGGTGGCTCAATCATCTTGCGTTCGCCCCAGGGCCAGGACGTCAGCTTCCGTTACGGCGGTGTGGGCGTGGGTGTGGGCGTCGGTGCTCGCCTGCCGCGTATCGGCAAGATCAACATCAAGGTCAAGGGCACGGGGGTGGCTGCAGCGGGCGCTGCGGAAGCTTTTCCCAGCACCGGCAAGGTCTTTGTCAGCGATGCGCTGAAGGCCAGCGACCTGACCAGCGATGACATCACCGGCCCTTGTGTCTACACCGAAGTGGCAGCTGGCCTGGTGGTCGGCGGTTCGGCCACAGCTTTGTTGTTCGGCCTGGACCCCAAGTTGCTGGCCATGTACCTGGCGCTCAACAGCAACCCGGCGACGTCGTTGATTGCCGCGCAACTGGTCAACCGCCAACTGCTGCAATCGGCCAAGGGCGCGGTGGTCATGGTCGGCATGAACGCCGGTGCGCAGGCTGGCGCTGGGGTGGGGATTTTCCTCGGCTACCTGTTCTGATCCTGCGTGAGCAGGCGGCGCGCCTTGTTCCTCGCCCGCAGGTGGCGGACCAGGGCCGCGGCTGCCACCAGCAGCACCACGCCGATCACGATCGGCAGGCGGTAGGGTTTCAAGTCACCGAACAGTTGCTGCAAGGCTTCCCCGGCCCAGTAGCCGGCGCTGACAAACAGCGTGGCCCAGACCGTCGCCCCCAATAGATTCAACAGTGCGAAGCGCCACGGCGACAGGCCGCTGGCGCCGATCACCAGTGGCCCCACCAAACGCATGCCGTAGAGAAAGCGCACGGCGAACACCGAGGTCGAGGGGTAGCGCTCGATCAGCCCGCTGACCCGGTCAATCGCTCCCTGATGGCGTTTGAGCCTGGGCAGCAGGCGAGCGCCAAAATAACGCCCACTCCAGAACAGCAACTGATCCCCCAGCACACCGCCGAGGATGGCCAACGCCAGCACCGTCCAGAATTGCAGCGCCTGCTGATGGGCGGCCATGCCCCCGAGGATCAGCACCGTCTCGCCTTCCAGCAGACAGCCGACAAACACCATCCAGTAACCATAGGTGGCGAGGAGGGCATTGAGGTCCAGGTGTTCGAGCATGCAGGGGCGGTCCTTGTTCAGCGAGCCATAAAGCGCCTGCCGCGGTGGGGCGGCAAGAACTCTGAGTGTATCGGCCCGTGGAAGTGCCGGTGTTTTTTGCTCAGCCCACGGCCCGCAGCACCGCCCAGAACAACCCCGCGCCATACAGCCCCAGACCAAACACCGAGTGGGAGATCAGGCTGCGCATGCGCGCCAGGTTCGGCTTGGGCGTCTTGCTGGCGGCGATGCCCGCGCCCATCCCCGGTTGCAGAATGAAGTACGGCGCCGCCACGCTCAGCACGCCCACTATCAGGGCCGGGAGCAAGGTTGGGTGCTTGGCCCATTGCAGGCCGAACAGCGCCAGGAGCACCCCGGCGAAGACAACGCCCACCAGGTAATGGGCGGTCCAGCCGATCAGGTGTTCGCCGGGCACCGGTGCTGCCTGGGCAATGCTCTTGTGGATAAACTGCCCCCGTGGAAAATACCCGACCCAGCGCCCAACCAGCGCCCAGTTGGCTTTGGGCACGCCCCAGGCGGCGTGTTGCAACAGTGCCCAAAGGTCGAGGATGGCGGTGGCCCCCACGCCGATCAACAGGGCGTGCAAGGCAAAATCCAGGGTCGGGTGCATAACAACTCCTTGGTGTGCTGGGACAGTGAATGAGAGTGGCGATGCAGGCCGAACCCTCGGTTTCTGTGTTAGGCTTTCATTCAATTGAATAATTGAATGATCGAGAAGGCAGTGCTTCATGTCAACGACTGATTTGCCCACCGCCCAGTCGCCCATCGCCGAGATGGCCGACTTGGCGCGCATCCTCGGCCACGCCCACCGGCTGATTCTGCTGGAACACATTGCCCAGGGTGAGCAAGCGGTAGAACGTCTGGTGGAGCTGTCCGGCCTGTCCGTGGCCAACACCTCCCAGCACCTGCAAACCCTGCGTCGGGGCGGTTATGTGCAGACCCGGCGCGACGGCAAGCGAGTGCTCTACAGCCTGGCCCAGGGGCCGCTGGCGCCTTTGCTCCAGGCCCTGCGGCAATACGCCGAATACAACCTGGGGCAGATCCGCGAGCTGTTGACGGACAGCGACCAGCAGCCCACGCGCCTGGAAGGCATCTCCCGCGAGGAACTCAGCCGACGCCTGGTGGAAGGCGGCATGACCTTGCTCGACGTGCGTTCGCCCGAGGAGTTCGCCAAGGGCCATTTACCGGGGGCGATCAATATTCCTGGGGATGAACTGGAGCAGCGCCTGGCCGAGTTGCCGGCCGATCAGGAACTGGTGGCTTACTGTCGTGGGCCCTATTGCGTGCTCTCGCAGCAGGCAGCAGCGCTGCTGCGGGCCAAGGGTTTTCAGGTGCAGCGCCTGGCCGACGGCTTTGAAGAATGGCAAGCGGCGGGGTTGGGGGTGGAGCGGGGACGCTGATCAGTCCGGGTAGTGCTGGGTGATTTCCGCCCAGATATAGGCGCAACGCCAGCGGATCCAGCTCACGTACACAAGGGCCCAGGCCCGTCGCAGGCGGCTGCGGCGCAGGCCTTCGAGCCACTGCTGGATGTCTTCCAGCAGTGGCGCCCGGGCAAAACCGGTCCAGATCGGCGGGACCGCCGCTGCCAGGTTGGGGTAGCACACCGGCGCCACCTCTTCGTAGAGCATGCGTTTGATTTCGTGCCGGTCGTACGCCTGGGTCTGCCGCGCAATCAGCGCGTAATCCACCTGGCTATCGACGAAAGCCTCCGAGAGGGCACAGTAAATATCCTCGCGCTGTGCTGGGCTGATCGGCGTGTGTCGGCGTTCCATGGCTCAGTCCGGGGCTTGCATGCGGGTGGCTGGCGAGCCATCGGCGTTGAGTTGGTAGATCGCCCGCGGCTGGCCCTGGTCGTTGAAAAACACCTGGCCGATGCCCGCCGAGTTCCACAGCCGCTCACCGGCCTCGGCATGCTCCGGCACATGGGGGATGACCCGCATCAAGCGGCGTTTGGTGAACCAGTTCAAAGGCGAGCGTGGCGAATAGAGCCAGCGGTTGAGGCGGTCGAACCATTCCAGCAGGGTGTCGGGGAATTCGTTCTTGATGCCGCTGCTGGTGATCTGCCAGATGCGCGGGCCGCCCTGGCGGTGACGGATCAGCACTTCGTAGACAAAGGAATAATGCACGTCGCCGGACAGAATCACGTAGCTGCCCGGGGTTCGCGAGTGGCGGAAGATGTTCAGGATCACCTGGGCCGAACCGCGATGGGCCATCCAGTTTTCCGCGTCCACCAACAGCGGGTAGCCGCACCAACTGAAGACCTTTTGTATGGTCTCGATCAGCTTGACGCCGAAGATCGGCGCCGGTGACACGATGATCGCCGAGGGGTGATCCAGCAGTTCATGTTGCAGTTCGCACAGGGCCTCCCAGTCCAGCAGGCCCGAGGGTTGGCCCAGGTTGGACTCGCTGCGCCAGCGCCGGGTGCGGGTGTCCAGCACCACCAGCGCCGGGGTGCTGGGCAGCACGTATTGCCAGTTCTGGAAGCGCAGCAGTTCGTCGATCAACCCGTCCAGCGCCGGGCTGTCCAGGTAGCCGTCGCGACCCGGCGCGGCCGCGCTCAGGGCCTGGGTGCGCTCCAGCACCTGGGTGAACACATCCGGGTTGTTGCCCCAGCCCTGGCAGAGCAGGTAAGCCAGCAAAGCGTTGCCGATGATGCGCTTGGAGAAGGGGTGGCCGTAGGCGGTTTCTTCCCACTGGGCGCTGAGGTTCCAGTCATCGGTGATGTCGTGGTCGTCGAAGATCATCAGGCACGAGACATGGGCGAAGACCCGGGCCACCTTGGCCAGCCCAGAGACGAAGACGTCGATCTGCTGTTGTTCGCGGGCGTAGCGCTGTTGTTCTTCGGGTGCCAGTTGCGGCGGCTGCGGGGCGATCAGGGTCCAGGGCAGCGGCGACCACACCAGCAAATACATGGCCAACACTTCAGCCAGGGTGACCAAGTGATTGTCGGCGCTGCTGCTGGTGAAAATGGGTTTTTTCACCCCGCCGAAAAAACGCTCGCGCAGGGTTTCGTTGCTCTTCAGGGCGGGCAGCAATTCGGCGCGATGGTAATAGCTGGCGCGGTGCTGATAGAGCGCGGCGCTGTCGGCCACCACGGCGCCGTCCAGGCATTCGTTGAACAAGCCCAGGCGCTCGATCAGTTCGTGAATGGCCCGCAGCATCGGCCCGGCGACATCGTCGGCATACACTTGGTCGCCGCTCATCATCAGCAGCGCCGGGCGTTGCCCTGGCTCGGGCGCTTCGGCCAGCAGGCGATCGACACACAGCAGGCCATCCGCCGCCGGGTGGTGTGGCTTGCGGCAGGAGCCGTGGACCAGTTGCTCAATACGGCTGTGCAGCACGAACGTCGGGCATTGCGCATCGCCGTACAACAGGTGGGGCGCCCACTGCGCGATGCCGGCCGTGGTGCCATTGCTTTGCTGGATCAGCACGTCATAGGCAATCGCCACGTCCTGGGGCAGGGCGCAGTCCAGGGCCACATCGATCAGATGGATAAAGGCATGCCGGCCGACCGCGACCACCTGGCATTGGCGGGCATCCAGGGCGATATCAAGGTCGGCCCCGTGGTCGGCCAGGCGCAGGGTCAGTTGCAGTGGCTCGGAGCCCACCAGCCAGAGCACCAATCGCGTCGGCTCCAGGCGCCGCAACAGCGGGCCGGCGAGAACGGGAGGCAGGTCGTGGCAGGCAGGTGTGGTCAAGGGCATCGCAGTCGGGCTTTTACGGCAAAGAGAGGCGGCGATATTACTCCAGCCAATGTCGAAGAAATGTCGGTTAAAGGCCTTGAATCGGCACTTTTGTATCGGATTATTTGTGGGGGCTGGTCATCCTCTGCGATGCGCCTGGGGTCGGTTGTCTTGCGCATCTTTCTCGATCTGCGCCAGCATCCAGCGGATAAACACTTGGGCTTCGGGCGTGGCATCACCGGCCACCCCGTAGTAATAGCGGGTCAGGGGTTGGCGCAACTCGGGCAAGGGGCAGACCAGGCGACCGCTGGCCAGGTCCTTGGCCAGTAGCGAGGCGGGGCACAGCGCCAACCCCAACCCATCGACACAGGCCTGGAGCACGAAGTGCATGTGGTCGAAATGCAGCGTCGGTGGATGGCGCAGCGGCTTCAGGGCGCAATGCTCCAGCCATTTCTGCCAGTCACTGGCGCGGGTGCGGCTGTTCAGCAACGTATGCCGGGCCAGGTCCTTGGGGGTGTTCAGCGCAGTGGCCTGCAACAGCGACGGCGCCGCCACCACCAGGATTTCATCCTCCAGCAAGCGCTGGGGCTGCAGCGCCGCCGACCAGCCTGAGCGACCCCGGCGAATCACCAGGTCGAAGGTTTCCCTGGTCGGGTCGGGAGCCAGGGTGCTGGTCACCACCTCCGGCTGAATCTCCGGGTACAGCGCCATGAACTGCGGTAACCGTGGGATCAGCCAGCGCACGGCAAAGGACGGCCGCACATTGATGATCACTTTGCGCAGCTTCGCGCCCCGGCGCAGGGACGTGGCGGCGTTGGCGATTTGGGTCAGGGCCACGCTGACCTGTTCATAGAAGGCCTGCCCGGCGGGCGTCAGCAACGATTGGCGAATGCGCCGCTCGAACAGCAAGACCCCGAGGTGTTCTTCCAGCAACTTGATATGGCGGCTTACCGCGCTGTGGCTCACATGCAGTTCTTCAGCCGCGCGGCTGAAGCTCTCGTGGCGAGCGGCGGCGGCAAAGGCGCGGACGGCATTCAGGGGCGGGAGGTCATTGATCATGGGTCTAATTTAGTCACCTATACGGCGCAATTAAAGTGTTTGTCAGCGCCGCTGTCGACGGTCAGGCTGGAGTCCGTTTGTGACCTGCCGGTTTGCCCGCCATGCCTGATACCCACGCCCGCACCACCGATAAACACTCCGCCCGCGCCGCCTCGATCCTGGGCCTGTGCCTGCCCGGCGACACCTTGCTCTACCTGCTGCTGCCCATGCAGCACGAAGCCTTCGGCGTGACCCTGGCCGAAGCCGGCTTGTTGCTGGCGGCCAACCGCCTGGTGCGGATTTTCGGCTACAGCCACGTTATGGGCTTCTACGCCCGGCACGGTGATCGCCCGATCTGCGTGCTGGCCGCTGCCACGGCGGCCCTGTGCGCCCTGGGCTACGCCACGTTGTCCGGCTTCTGGTGGCTGCTGCTGTTGCGCCTGGGGTGGGGCCTGACTTACGCCGCCCTCAACCTTTCGACCCAAGTCATGGCCACCGCCGAACCTGACGGCGCGGCCCGGCGTACCGGCCGCTCCCGGGCACTGATCGCCACCGGCCCGATGCTGGCCTTGCCCCTCGGCGCCCTGGTCAGTGTTGAATACGGCCCTCGGGTGATCTTCTTCCTGATGGCCCTGACGTCACTGATCGCGATGTATCTGGCCCTTGCGCTGCCGAACAAAGCTCATCCCCTGGCCACCTCTCCCCGGCGCTTCCAGCGTCCCGACAGCGTCGCCATGTGGTCCTTTGTCGAAGGGCTGGTGCTGGACGGCCTGTTCATCATTGGCCTGTCGCTGCTGGCCGAACAACTCATGGCCGGCAACGCCGTACTCGTGGCCGGAGACCTGCTCGCCCTGCGCTACCTCTCAGAAATGCTCCTTAGCCCCCTGGGCGGCCTCGCTGCCCAACGCTGGGGCGCAACCCGCATGCTCATCGTCTTCTCCCTGCTCACCTGCGTGGCCCTGGTGGGTTTTGGTTGCCACTGGCTGATCGTTGGCGGTGCCCTGGTGTTGGTGCTGCGGGCCCTGCAACTGCCGTTGGTGGTGACCGTTGTGGCCCAACGGCACCCAGGCCCTGGACGCGTCCGAGCCTTGGCGGCCAACGCCGTATGGCGCGACATCGGCGCCGGCATCGGCCCGCTGATTGCCGGGCTGCTCCTGCCAGTGGCGTCGACGGTGTGGGTGTATTCACTGGCGGCGGGGTGCCTGGCGGTGAGTGCGTTGGCCTGTCGGGAGGCCCGGGTGCGGGGGTAAGCGGCACACGCCAAAAACTGCAGCGCCAGGGTCGCAGGGTGAGCCAATAGCCGGCGAAAAAATCCGCACCCAGCTGTTGATCGAACCTCCCGGTCCACGCCCTTATCGGTACACCGCTCGGGCAGAGTGAGAGGCATTGATGGCTGTTTTGCGGGCGTCAGTTGTCGTGGTGCGAGCTCAGGGCTAGTGCGCAACTTCTTGCGCACTTCACTGTGGATAAGTTTGTGTATACATCGCTGTAAGGCAGGTATTGCCAGCGTTGTAGACGACTGCGCAACTTCTTGCACAGTACTGCGCAACTTCTTGCGCACTTTCCAAGGAGTTTTGCGGTTGCGCCGGCCTGAAAATACCCGGAACCGCGCTGAAGGTCCCGGCCCGCTTGGTGATGACGATTCCTGGCACGTTCCTTGACATAGCTTTGGGTAGCCATTGGGCAATGTTGCCCATTGGTTATTCTCACTTTTAGCAAGGAACGCACCCATGGCTACACCCGCGTACATGTCCGTCACTGGCACCAAACAAGGCCTGATCACTGCTGGCGCCTTCACCGCCGATTCGGTGGGCAACACTTATCAGGAAGGCCACGAAGACCAGGTCATGGTCCAGGGCTTCCAGCACGAAGTGATCATTCCCCGTGACCCGCAATCCGGCCAGCCGACCGGCCAGCGCGTACACAAGCCGGTGATCATCACCAAGGTTTTCGACAAGGCTTCGCCCCTGTTGCTGGCGGCCCTGACCTCGGGCGAGCGCCTGACCGAGATCGTTATCCACTGGTACCGCACGTCCGCTGCCGGCACCCAGGAGCACTACTTCACCACCACCCTTGAAGACGCCATCATCGTCGACATCAAGGACTACATGCACAACTGCCAAGACCCATCGAACTCGCACTTCACCCACCTGGAAGACGTGCATTTCACCTACCGCAAGATCACCTGGACCCACGAAGTCTCCGGTACTTCCGGTTCCGATGACTGGCGCACCCCGGTCGCCGGCTAAGGCGGGTCGATCGTCACAGCACATGGGCCTGCCGCGTCGGTCCATGTGCTTTTTTCGCTTCTGACGCACTTACACAGAGGAACAGGGATTGTTCAGTTCAGCCAACCAGACCCATTTCAGCCTGGTCGTCGAGGGGCTCCAGCATGATTTTCAAGTGCTCTCCTTTGTGGGCAAGGAAGCGATCAGCACGCTCTACGCCTTCGATGTGGAGTTGGTCAGCGAGCGACATGAAGTGGACCTTGAGAGCTTGCTGCATAAACCCGCCTTCCTGGCCTTTAGCGACCGAGGCGAGGGCATTCACGGGATCATTCACCGTGCGGAGCAGGGTGCCAGCGGCAAGCGCCTGACCCGTTACAGCCTGACCCTGGTTCCACACCTGGCTTACCTGAGCCACCGAATCAACCAACGCATCTTCCAGCACCTGCCGGTCAACCGGATCATCGCGCAGATCCTGGAAGAGCACGGCATCCTCAGCGATGCCTACCAGTTCCACCTGGGCATGGTTTACCCAGAGCGGGACTACTGCGTGCAGTACGACGAATCCGACCTGCAATTCGTGCAACGCCTGTGCAGCGAAGAGGGTATTCATTACCACCATCGCCATAGCCAGGCTGGGCATGTGCTGATGTTCGGGGATGACCAGACGGTGTTTCCCCAGCTGCCGCAAGCGACGGAGTATCAGGCCGGTAGCGGAATGGTTGCCGACCGGCCGGTGATCAAGGGTTTTGACCTGCGGGTCGAGGCGCGTACCGGCCGTACCACGCGCCGTGACTATGACTTTGAAAAGCCGAGCATGCTGCTGGAGTCAAAGTACCAATCGGAAAATCAGGCCCCGCAGCCTGACCTGGAAGACTACGACTACCCCGGGGCATTCAATCGTCGTGATCGTGGCAAGGTGCTGAGCCAGCGCGCGCTGGAGCGGCACCGTGCCGACTACCGCCTGGTCAAGGGCCACAGCGACGAACCGGCCCTGGTCAGCGGGCATTTCCTGACGTTGGCCAAGCATCCGCGCATGGCCTGGAATGACCTCTGGCTGATCACCGAAGTCGCTCACCAGGGCTTGCAACCACAAGTGCTGGAGGAATCGGTCACCAGCGATGTGAAGCCCGAAGACGGCTTTGTGCAGGGCTATCGCAACACTTTTTCCGCCATCCCCTGGGACACGTTTTACCGCCCGCCGATGCCGGCACGAAAACCCGTATTGGCCAGCCAGACGGCGAGGGTGACCGGCCCAGCCGGTGAAGAAATCCATTGCGATCAGTATGGCCGGGTCAAGGTCCAGTTCCATTGGGACCGTGAGGGCCGTTTCGACGAAACCAGCAGTTGCTGGGTGCGGGTGGCTTCCAGTTGGGCGGGCCCGGGGTTTGGCCAGGTGGTGATTCCACGGATCGGCATGGAGGTGTTTGTCACCTTCCTTGAGGGCGACCCCGACCAACCGCTGATCACCGGTTGTGTGCCGAACAAAATCACCCCGGTGCCTTATCCGCTGCCCGAGAACAAGACCCGCAGCGTGTTCAAGACCAACAGCAGCCTGGGGGGCGCGGGCTCCAATGAAGTGCGGGTGGAAGACCGGGCCGGGCGCGAGCAGATCTACATCCATGCGCAGCGCGACCAGGATTGCAGCGTCGGCAACAACGAGACCCACTGGGTGGGTGTCGACCGGGCTCACTCCGTGGGGCAGAACGAAACCGTGACCATCGGCCAGAACCGCCTGAGGACGGTCAAGGTCAACGACACCCTGCAAGTCGGCGGCGCCAAGCGCGACAGCGTCGGCACCCAGTACCTGATGGAGGCGGGCAGCCAACTGCGCCTGGTGTGTGGCCAGAGCGTGATCGAAATGAATGCCAGCGGCGAGATCAACCTCTACGGCACCGCGTTCAATTTCTCGGTCACCGGCGACGCCGAGATCAATACCGGCGGCAATCTCAACATCAACATGCCGGGCGGCGCGGCGGGCACGGCCCCGGGTGCCGATGGGGCCAAGGGCAGCATCGACAGCCAGGTGCAAGGCGTCTTTTCCAACCCACCCCAGCCGGCTTCCTAACCCCCCTATTCCAACCTGAGGGCACATCGCCAATGGACTACCTGATTCAAGAAGGCACGCTCACCCTGCCGGCCGGTTTTCACGACCGCAGCGTCAACATGTTTGTCCCGGGCGTTTCCTTGCCAGCCCCGTTCAGCTTGACGATTTCACGGGACACCACACTGCCCGGCGAAGCCTTGTCCGACTACGTCGAGCGCCAGGTCGGCCTGATCGCCTCCAAGCTGCGCAAGTACCAGCGCCAGAGCATCCTCGAGGTTGAGCTCTCGGCCAGCTCACCGATCCCGGGTCGGCAAGTCGATGCCCATTACCAGAGCGATGGGCGCCCGGTGTATCAGCGCCAGTCGGCTTTTTTCATCGCCCCTGAACGGGTGCTGGTGTTTACCGCCACCAGCCAGATGCCGTTTGACGCCCAGCTGAATCAGCTGTGGCTGGAGGTGCTGGCGAGTTTTCGAGCCCATCCCTCCAGCCCCGCCACCCCTTAAGGATTTCCGGCCCTAAACAGTCGGCATGACATGGATGTCACGCATGTTTGAAGCAGCACGTTTTGACGACGAGATTGCGCACACCAACGCTCTCGTGGGTTTTTTGGTGGGCGCCGCGCTGGGATTGGCGCTGGTGGCTGCCGCCTCGATTTTTGTCGTTGCGACCTGCGGAGCCGGGGCCGTGTTGTTACCCCTGCTGATTGGGGTGGTTGCGGGCGCTGCCGGTTCAGGGCTGGTGATGGCGGGGGAGGGCATAGGGCGAATGAGTAAGGCGCCCGCCGGAGGGATTACCAGTGGTTCCAGCGACGTGTTTATCAATGGCCTGAAGGCGGCCTTTGTTCAGGGCAGCGTTGGTATCTGCACAAAACACCCGGTGCCGCCGATGGTTGCAGAGGGCTCGGCCAAGGTGTTTATCAACGGCCTGCCAGCGGCCCGCAAGGGCGACAAACTGACCTGCGGCAGTGTGATCGACAGCGGTTCGGAGAACGTGTTTATCGGCGCTGAAAAGGAACAGTACCTGCCGATTGACGACGAAGTACCGAAAATCATACGCGACACGGTGGAAGTCGCCATGGTCGTTGCCGGCCTTGTCGGTGGCGTTGGGCAACTGCTGTTCAAGGCCAGCCAGGTCGGGCTCAAAGCTGTTGCCCCCTGCGCCATGCGTTTCGCCAGCACTTTTGTGGTGGGCGAACTCGCTGGACAGTTCGTCATAGGCCCAGCCGTCGGGCGCGTGGCCGGTGCACTGTTTGGCAACCCGGTGGATGGGATCAGCGGGCGCAAATTGCTCTTGGAAGAAAGCGAAACCGACTTTGATCTTCCCGGCCTGATGCCGATTGTCTGGGCACGTTTCTATGCCAGCGATGTTCATCACGAAGGGCTGCTGGGGCGCGGCTGGGTGCTGCCCTGGGAGCAAAGCCTGCGTCTGCAAGAGGGCCAGTTGTACCTGCGCGACAACCAGGGGCGCGACCTGAACCTGCCTGTGCTGGAGCCGGGGGAGCGGTTTTTCCTGGCCAGCGAGCAACTGTTCCTGGTGTGCTCCGAAGGCGGGCATTACCTGATTCAGACGCCCGACAACACCTTCTTCTATTTCGGTGAGTTGGCCGACAGTGGCCAACCCTCGCCACTGCGCCGTATCGAGAATGCACTCGGGCATTTCCTGAGCTTCCACTACGACGGCCAAGCACGCCTGAGTGATATCTGTGCCACCGGCGGCATTCGTTTGCACCTGTGCTACGAGCGCCATGAGCGGCGCCTGAGCCGGGTGGAGAGAGTGGTGGACAACCGGCCTGTGGAGACCCTGGTTCACTACCAGTACGACGCCGATGGGCAGCTCCAGCAGGTGATCAATCGCAATGGCGACCGAGTACGCCAGTTTGCCTACGAGCAAGGGCGCATGGTCGCCCACGAAAATGCCCTGGGGCTGGTTTGTCAGTATCGCTGGTCGACCCGCTTCGACGATCATCAGCCCCGTGTGGTCGAGCACTGGACCAGCGACGGTGAGCGTTACCATTTCCACTACGACCTGGCTCAGCAGCAAACCCAGATCCGTGACGTGCTCGACCGCGTCGCGCTGATTCACTACAACGATGGTCGTCGGGTGACAGCCTGCCGTGACTTCGGTGGCGAGCACTACCGGTTCGAGCTGGACGACGCAGGCAACATGACGGGCCTGGAGCTGCCGGACGGCAACTCACTGGCCTTTGTCTACGACGACTTCGCGCGCCTGGTCGAGGAAGTCGACCCCCTGGGCCGCAGCACCTGCTACAGCTACCACCTCAACACCAGCCTGATCACCAGCATCCAGCGCCCCGACGGCAGCAGCCAGAGTTGGGTTTACGACAGCAACGGCACGCTGCTCGATAGTGTCGATCCGTTGGGGCATGTCACTCAGTACTTCAACACCAACGACGGCTTGCCCCATACCTGCACCGACCCGCTGGGCAACACCACGCACCTGTGGTGGAACGCACTGGGGCAAATCGAGCAGTACCAAGACTGTTCCGGTCATCGCACTCACTATGCCTACGACCAGAACCTGCATCTGCTCAGCATCAAGGATGCCCTGGAGCGCACCACCCGCCTGATCCGCAAGGCCGACGGTGAAGTGCTGCGCGTCGAGCACCCGGACGGCAGTCATGACGCTTACAGCTACAACGCCCTTGGCCAACTGCTCAGCCATACCGATGCCGATGAGCGCACCACCTATGTGACGCGCACGCCCCGCGGGTTGCTGAGCAAACGCCAGGACCCGAGAGGGCAGCAGGTTCACTATGAGTACGATAACTGCCAGCGCCTGATTGCCTTGCTCAACGAGAACAAGGCGGCCTATCGCTTCAGTTACGACGCCAGCGATCGCCTGCAGGAAGAAGTGCGGGTCGACGGCCTGCGCCGGCGCTTCCGTTACACCCTCAGCGGCGCCCTGGCGCAGTTGGAGGAAGTCACCCGGCAGGGCTTCAATGACCTCTCCCGCCAGCAATACTTCGAGCACGATGCCGCGGGGCGCCTGCTCAGCCGCATCACCGACGATGGGCGTCTGGACTACCAGTACGATGATGTCGATCGGCTGATTGCCGTGGATCGCCAACCCAGCGCTGCAGGCAAGGCTCGGGGCGTCGGCCTTGACCACCTGGCGTTCAGTTACGACGCCGCCGGCCAACTGTTGAGTGAAGAGAGCAGCACCGGCAACCTCGGCTACAGCTACGACGCACTGGGCAACCTCACCGGCTTGACGCTGCCTGACGGGCGCCAGGCGAACTACCTGCACTACGGCAGCGGTCACCTGCACCAGATCAACCTCGACGGTCGGATGATCAGCGACTTCGAGCGTGACGCCTTGCACCGCGAAACCCTGCGTACCCAGGGGGCGCTCACCAGCCGCTATGGCTACGACAGCAAGGACCGCAAGGTGTGGCAGGCCGCAATCCGCCTGCCCCACGAGCAACTCAGCCAGCTTCAGGAAAAAACCGACAGCCTGCTCGGCCACCCACAGCACCCGGCCACCGCCCTGCATCGTCGCTACCACTACAGCCCAGGCGGCGAAGTGCAGCGCGTGACCGATAAACAGCGTGGGGTGACTCACTTCACCTACGACGCCAGCGGCCAACTGCGCAGCCGCCAACCTGATCACCCACAGTTGCAGACCGAGGACTTCTCCTACGATCCCGCCGGCAACCTCAGCGGCAGCGGTCGTTGGCACTTTGAAAGCCTGCCTGATAACCGCCTCGTCGCCTTCAAGGACCTGCGTTTCAGCTACGACACCTGGGGCAACCTCCGCGAAAAAAGCAGTGCAACCGGGGCCATGCAACGCTTTCAGTACGACAGTGAAAACCGCCTGATCAAAGCCGAAACCTGGCAAGGCCCGAAACTGCGCAGCGAGGCCCGTTACCACTACGACGCCCTGGGCCGGCGCATCGGCAAACACGTCACGCAAGACGGTCAGGCCGAGGAAACCAGGTTCCTCTGGCAAGGCCTGCGCCTGCTCCAGGAACAGCAGCCGCAACTCCACAGCCTGTACCTTTACGAACCCGGCAGCTACGCGCCCCTGGCCCGTATCGACACCGACCCCGAACTGCCGGAACGAGACGCCCGGCACTACTACTTCCACACCGACCAGATCGGCACGCCGCAAGAAATGACCAACGCCGAAGGGCACGTGGTGTGGCGCGCCTACTACAAGGCATGGGGCGGGCTGGAAGCGTTATCACCGAACCTGGTGGAACAGAGCCTGCGCTTTCAAGGGCAGTACCACGACCGGGAAAGCGGGCTGTACTACAACACTTTCCGGTACTACGATCCGGCGGTGGGACGGTTTACCACCCAGGATCCGATTGGGTTGTATGGTGGTAATAATTTATATAACTACGCGGTTAACCCAGCGATCTGGATAGATCCTTTGGGGTTGTGCGGAAGTAACGTTAAGTGGGGGGAGTACTTTCGAAAAATTGGTGGGGGGGAGCCACCTGCTGGAATGATTAGGCCTCATGCTCATCACATCGTTTTTAAAGAGGGAATAGGCCCAGCGATGAAAGCATATGTTGCTAAAAGCAAAGAGATTTTGGAACGTCATGATATTGATTGGTTTAAAGGAAAAGAAAATCTAGTTTGGGCACCCAATAGAAATCACACGACACCAAACGCTAGGCGAGTTTATGAGGCCTTGTCGAAGGCTGACGCTGGCGGGACGGGAAGCTCTGCTGATGTAATATCTGCGTTACGTAAAATGGGTCAGCACTTTGCTGATGAAACAATTAATTCGTTACCGTGAGAGATAAGTTTATGACAGGCTTTGATATTGATGGATTTCGCAGTCGAATTACTGTTGCTGCTTGTAAAGCAGTAGAAAAATTTAAGAGCGAAATGCCTGAAGCCGAGATTTGTGGTTTTGCATTGTACTCTGACTCAGATGCTACTTCCGTAGCATCATCTTTTAATACTGTAACTCACCTTGCGGTAATGCAAGCGGAGTACCCTGAGGATCCATTTTGTTTTAAATGGAATCCTAGCGAATGGAGTCATGAAGGATTCGGAGAAGAGTTTTTTGAAGATTTGTCTTCTGATATGTTAAAGCTATCCCAGTCATTTTCAAATTTTACGGAGTTTGAAGCGTACCGTAGTGATGTTTTTAACGTATGTGTTGATGTGCTAAAGGAATTGCGGAAGGTCGAGTTGAAGGAGGTTATATTTGTGTTTTCTATTACCGACAGTATTTTGCCGGAAATGCAAATAAAATGGATTGGAAGTATAAATACTCCTTTGGAGACCGCTGAGTTCGAACGCTGGATTGTTCAGCAGTAATTAAGGTTCTATGGGGCAGGTAGGCTCAATACTTATATAAGTAAGCCGCTTCCCCACATCCATTCAACTGGTTACTAAAAACTATCCTCATGACCTAAAATAGCTAGCGTATCTACTGTCGTTGGGGGTTGTCGATGCGCGCCGAATGTTTTGGGGTGGATTGATCCGCTTGGCCTTGCTTATGGTTTGCTAACGAAGCAATTTAAAAAAATAAACGGAAAATAATTAAAAGTAATACTGCGGCTGGAGGAAATCGGGGAATTAAATGTAAGGTTTCGCCGAAGGATGCAAAAGCACTAGGTGAAGATTTTTTCAGTCCAAATCATAAGACGGTTAAAGGATATGGCTATGATCTTTTAATTTCTGAAGATGGGTTGCGTCAATATAGAGGTCCATCCTCTAAGCGTGGTGTCGATAGAATGTCTGGAGAACCATGGTCTAAAACAGGTACTCAAGTTAACTTTCAATCTAGGGATATACCCGAGGGGTTATGGGGTAATAACGTGCACTTAGATGTGGAGCTGTAAATGACGTGTAAAAATGAAAGACTTGAAGTGAAAAGTTATTGGTCTCCTGATATCGAAAGTCTATGGGGTTGGGAGCCAGAAGATAATTCGGTTTTTTATTTGTTGGAAATGAATATAGGTATAAAGGGTGAAGCTGCTTCAGATGTTTATTCTGTAATAGTTGCAACGCCAGAAGGGATGTCGAGATTAAGAGAGAGGGGAGGTCGCTCGGTTTTTTCTGGTATACATAAGATTTTGTTGCTGGATTTTTATCGTTGGGAAGATGTTCGGAGGTTGATAGAAGGTAAGCTGTCAGGTATAAAAAATGTCGATGCGCTTTCCTCGGCAAATGAGTTAATGGTTTTTTTTAACTGGGAGTATGAGTGAGGTGTTTAGGTTGAATGCTGGAGTGCTCTATTTTGTTATGTTTAAGTTATGTTGGTGAATGTTATGTGGCTTGTGTTTGGCGGCTTTGATAAAGCTGCGTGCAAAAATTTGTGTTAGTTGTTATGGATGTTGTTGGTTTTTATAGTTGCGATGGTTTTTATAAAAAACTGCTCTGATAAGAGGCTCGAGAAAACTACCTCGGCATGTAGTATTCCTTGCTCCCTGCAAAATCAGCCGATGGTTGCAGAGGGCTCAGCCAAGGTCTTTATCAACAAGCCAAGAAGTCTTTCTCTATCTCTATGAACTCGGTAGTTATACGCCTCTGGACCACATCCACCTCAACTCCGAACTGCCGGAGCGAGACGCTCGGCACTACTACTTCCACACCAACCAGATCGGTACGCCGCAAGAAATGACCAACGCCGAAGGGCTCGTGGTGTGGCGCGCCTACTGTAAAGCGTGGGGAGGGCTGGAAGCGTTATCACCGAACCTGGTGGAACAGAACCCGCGCTTTCAAGGGCAGTACCACGATCGGGAAAACGGGCTGTACTACAACACCTTCCGGTACTGCGATCCGGTGGTGGGACGGTTTACCACCCAGCATCCGATTGGGTTGTTGAGCGGGGATAATCTTTATCGCTACACGCCGAATGCGTTGCACAGGAAATGACCAAGGTCAGTGGCTGGACAATGAAAAGGCGGCGGCATTATTGAATGACATGAAAGTTACTCAGCCAGCTAAAACTTCCATCCCGGAGGGGCTCGGGCAAGTTATAAAGCCCGATGGGGTAATTGTGCAGGCCAAGTCGGCAATACTTGTTCCGCGAGGCGACGCTATTAGAACTGCTTACCCAATACTGGAGCCGTAATTATGGAGTCTCTGAGAATAAAGTTTTGGTTAAAAGAAATAGTAAAAGAAGACATCGTAGTGCGTGATTATGATCCGGATGAGGATGATGTTAGATCCATTCTTATGGATACTTGTCGAGAGTTAGCTTCTTTTGGAGAGTTTATGGTGTCCGGCTTTGGTCAGGAAAAGTGGCCGGTTGATGTGGGTACGGATCTTTCCATTCTCCTCGAACAATTACCTGATGTGATCAGCGCCATAAATTCTAGGCGTCCTACCGAGATTAATTTTTATGAGCAAGGAGTTGAGCGTAATATAGTATTTGTTCCTTCTGGGGAGAACTATATCGCAACCTGCGAAAGTCAAACAATGTGGCAGCCATCACCAGAGACGATTGTTATCCATAATACTGTACTTAAGGAGATGTTGGTGTCGGTGCAGTTTACGTTCATGATCGGTCTTGAAAAATTATCGCCGAGCTTACCAAAACATAAATGGATATTAGAGTGGCTTATGGCAGAGTAATAATAATGACTTTGTGGTCGAAATTTAAGTTGTGAGTTGACTGAAAGCGTTGTGTCCGAACCTACTGGAGCAGAGTCTACATTTTTAAGTGCAGTACCACGACAGGGAAAGCGGGTTTTACTACAACATCTTCAGGTACTACGATCCGGCGGTGGGACGGTTTATCACTCAGGATCCGATTGGGTTGTTGGGTGGTGATAACCTTTATCGGTATGCGCCGAATACGTTGGGGTGGATTGATCCGCTTGGCCTTGAAGTTATTCGATAGAGGCACTGTACGAGTAAGAAAGGATTCGAAGGTATCAAAGATAGTATGGTGATTAGAGGTGGTGATCAGAATGCTGTATTTGCCACTAAGGCTAAAGGTGAGTCGCTAAGTATGGCTGATGCGGCTGATAAGTTTAAAGTCAAACAAAATCATGCTAGGAACTATATTGATTTTGATATTGATAGTGATAGGGTGGAGTTCAGAAAAAATAATCTTGGGGTTGAGGAGTATAAGATTAAAGGTGATGTTGAGCTAAACAAGAAGACGACAAGCTTTCAAAAGAGATGCTAATTTAATGGGTGGTGACATGAGAATTAATGCTTCGGTACTAAAAGAAGTTTTGCGGGAACTAGAGGAAATAATACCTGTTGTAGATAAAATAGGATCAGGGTTTTCTACTCAAGAAAGCACGGCATTGGCTTTGCTATTGTTTTTCAGAGAGACACATGCTCTTGATAAACTGTCTTCTATTAGGAAGATACTGACCAATCACTTGTCAAAAATATTAAGTAGTGAGGAGTTTGATGAGTGGTTGGAGGCAGATGTTAGGCTTTGGGAACCGCCATACAATAAAAGTTTGGAGGAGATAGTTGCCCTTCTATATGATTTGAAGGGTTGATTTTTTTGTTTCGGATGTTGCTTGGGTGCGGTTTGTAGGTTTTTATTATTGTCTATTAGTTGTTTTTTTATTGGTGGTTGAAGCAGGTTTTGAGGTTTGAGTTGAGTGTTCTGAAAGCTTTCTAAGTGAGGCTAATGCGAATCCGTTGCAGATTTTTTTTGAAGATTTTATCGACCTATAAAAATCGACCTTCCTTTAGATACTCGAACCTCTAACACACCCTCTCACTTCAAACTCAGACCCTCCGCTCTTTCACCACCTCGACCGCAGCCGCCGGGGTCGAGAGGCTGCTGATGGTCGGGGTTTTGTACGGCATTGTGGGGAATACGGTGAGTGCCACGATAAATGCGATAAAGCCGGCAACCGCTCCTGCCAGGTTGGCGGGGAGCCGTCCGAAGCGGCCGCGTTTTTTGACCACGATGACCCATACCCCGGCCCAGATGGACAGGAGCAGTTTCAGGTACAGCAGCGCATAGATTTCGAGAGGCATGGCTTATCGCAATCAAACGCCTGTGCCGGGCAGGAGAGCCGCTGGGCACAGGGCGGGTGGATGGGGTCGGTACGATAGCAAAGTCTTCTGCGGCTCTCCCAGTGCTTCGTTCAATCCGGCCCTTGCCCGGGCTCCCGCGCGGCTCAGTGAGCCGCCACGTTCAGTTCGGCCGACGGGGCGCTCTGCAGCAGTGTCGGCGGCTGGCCTTCTTCGATGACCCAGCGCAGCAGTTCGGCTATCGGTACCTGGTGTTTGCGTTCGACCCATTCCATGCCGTCGGGGCTGTAGCGTTCGCTGTAGCGACTGAGGATCAGGTGCTGCTGGTCCTCGGAGAGGTCCAGGCTGATTTCTCGACAGTGCAGGCAGGCGTCGTCTTGCATGGCCACCTGTTGCAGCAGCATCAGTGAGCGAGGTTCAGAAGGTGTCATGGTCGGGGCCCTCGCAGCGGTTTTTCCCGGGATCGGTCAGCCCCTGTTTGCCTTCTTCGACGAAGGCCGCGCGGTGTTCGGCGACGACGTTGCGCAGGGCGCTGTAGTAGTCCGGCATGTTTTGCAGGCTGTCGGTGAGCGGCAGCAGGGCGGCGCGGCCGTCGATTACGCCGCCCACCGTAGCCACGGTGCCCAGGGTTTGTGCGGTGTCGCTGTGGTCGCCGAAAGGGTCGAAGAAAAAGCTCAGCACGCGCCCGCTGGCATCGCGGCTATTGGCCGTGCCCAGCAGGGGCAGTTCGACGATCGGGCCGTTGCCGATGCCCCACACGCCAAAGGTCTGGCCAAAGTCGGCATCGTGACGGGGGATGCCCAGCGGGTCGGAGACATTGATCAGGCCCAGCACGCCGACGGTGCTGTTGACCGCAAAGCGCCCGAGGGTGTTGACCGAGCGTTTGGGGTTGCCTTGCAGCAGGTCGTTGATAAACACCTTGGGTTCGCCAAAGTTGCTGGCGAAGTTATGCACACCCTGTTGCACCACGTCGGGCAGATGGCGATAACCCCGGGCGACCGGCGCCAGGGCGTAGTCATCGACCACGCGGTTGAAGGCGAAGATGCCACGGTTGACCCGTTCTGCCGGGTCGTACACGACCGTATCGGTCGGGGTGCAGGGGCGCGGCTCGTTGGGGGCCTGGCTGCTGCAGCCGGCGAGCCAGGACAGGGTCAGTGCCAGCGCCGCATGGCGGGCCAGGGCGGGGGAAGGTTTCAGCAACGGCATGAGCGAAGGATCTCCATCAAGGGGAGGCCGATGCTGGCATTCGCTGCTTGCGCAAAGATGTCTGCTTTATTGCCTGGGTGAAGGTTTGTTACCGCATTGAAATATATGACGGCTGGCGTCGAATGGTTTTAGATAACCGCTCTTTCACCCCTTAAGTGATGCCGCTGGTGAGCAGTCTTTTAATCGTCGACGACGACCTTGAGGTCCTCGCGCTGCTGAAGAAATTTTTTGTGCAACAGGGCTACCAGGTCGAGGTCGCCACCGATGGCGCCTCACTCTGGATGGCCCTGGAGCGCCAGGCCCCGGACCTGATCATCCTCGACCTGATGCTGCCCGGGGAAAATGGCCTCAGCCTGTGCCAGCGCCTGCGTCAGCAGCGGGCCACGCCGGTGATCATGCTCACCGCTATGGGCGAGTTGAGTGATCGGGTGGTGGGCCTGGAAATGGGTGCCGACGATTACCTGAGCAAACCCTTCGATGCCCGCGAACTGCTGGCCCGGGTGCGGGCGGTGCTGCGGCGGGCCGGGGAGAATCGACCCTTGAGCGGTGAAGCGCCTCGGCCGCTGATCAAGTTCGCCGACTGGCAACTGGACCTCACCCGCCGCGAATTGCGCTCGCCAGAGCAGGTGATGATCCCGCTGTCGGCCGGGGAGTTCGACCTGCTGCTGGTGTTTGTCGAGCACCCCCAGCGCATCCTCACCCGCGAGCAGTTGCTGGACTTGGCCCGGGGCCAGGCCCATGACGCTTTCGATCGCAGCATCGATGTGCAGGTCAGCCGCCTGCGGCGCAAGCTGGAGTTCGACACCAAGCGGCCGGCGATGATTCGCACCGTGCGCAATGGCGGCTACCTGTTCACCCCCAGCGTGAGCCGTCAGTGAAAGCGTTTCGTGCCGCGCTGCGTTATCGCCCGCGAGACACGGTGGCGCGCTGGATCGCCCTGACCATCGTCATGGCCATGCTCACCGCGTTGGCCTTCAACAGCCTGTTCGTGCAGTTGGCCGGGGTCTGGGCCAAGCCGCCGCTGACCGAGACCGGCCTGCTGGAACGGGTCGCCGCCATCACCCGGGTGATCGAAGCCTCGCAACCGGCCCAGCGTCCGCGGCTGGCGGCCGCCGTGAGCGACGACAAGATCAACGCCCAGTGGTACAGGAGCCGCGACGGCCTGGGCTTGCCGTACCAGGATGACTCGGAGTTCGGCAGCGGTTCCCGGGTACTGCGCAGCGCGCTGAGCGGGCCGCCGCGGCATATCGAGGCCTATGAACCCAGCGACTGGCCCGGCGGCGATGGCGGCTATGCGCTGCTGATTCAGTTGCTCGACGGTTCCTGGCTGTTGTTCTCGTCGGCGTCCCGCAGTTGGGGGCTGGAGGAGGGGCCGCGCAACCTGATCCTGATTGCCCTGGTGCTGCTGTCCATCAGCCTGGTGGCGCTGATCGCCACTCGCCGCCTGGCCAGGCCCTTGCAACAGTTCGCCGAGGGCGCGCGGCGTTTTGCCGTGGACTTTCATGCGCCCCCCATCGAGCCGGTGGGGCCCCATGAAATCCGCCAGGCGATCCTCGCTTTCAATGCGATGCAGGCGCAGTTGCAGCACTTCATTCAGGACCGCACCCAGATGCTGGCGGCGATTTCCCATGACTTGCGCACGCCCCTGACGCGCATGCGCCTGCGCGGTGAGTTCATCGAAGACCCCGACCAGCAGCAACGGCTGTTCCGTGATGTGGATGAAATGCAGGCCATGATCAACTCGGCCCTGGAGTTCTTCCGCGACGATGCGCGGCTTGAGCAGGCGACCTCGTTCGACCTGGCGGAGTTACTGCAGACCCTGGTGGACGATTACCGTGACCAGTCCATCGACATTCACTTCAGGGGCCCGTCACGGCTGGTGTTCTGCGGCCGTCCTTTGGGGCTGAGGCGGGTCATGGGCAACCTGCTGGACAACGCCATCAAGTACGGCCGCGAGCCGGCCATCGAACTGGAGTCGCGGGCGGACCAGTTGTTGATCCGCGTGCTCGACCGTGGCCCGGGCATCGCGCCTGAATTCCTGGAGCAGGTGTTTGCGCCGTTCTTCCGCCTGGAGACCTCCCGCAACAAGAGCACCGGCGGCGTGGGGCTGGGCTTGTCAGCGGCCCGGGCGATTGTCCTGGAGCAGGGTGGCGAGCTGACCTTACACAATCGCGCGGGTGGCGGGCTGGAAGCGCGGGTGCTGCTGCCGGTGCTGGCGCGTTAGCCGGCAAGACGCCGGGCTCGGCTTGCCGGTAAGCTGCGCGGCGTATCAGGGGTCAGGGAGAGGACTATGTACATCGGCACGCTGGCTAACTTATCGGGCTGCACACCCAAGGCCATTCGCCTGTATGAGCAAATGGGCTTGTTGCGCCTACCTCCGCGCCAGGGCGCCTATCGGGTCTACAGTGCTCATCATCTGGATGTGGTGCGGCTGATTCGCGCCGCCCAGGCGGTGGGCTTCAAGTTGAGCCAATTGCGCGAACTGGTTGAGACCAAGCAGGCGGCCGAAGGGTTTCCGGTGGCGCTGGCTCAGCAAGGCATCGACGCCAAGCGCCAGGAAATCCAGGCACAGATTGCTGCCTTGCAGGCCCAGGACCTGCAATTGTTGGCGCTGCGGGGCGAACTGGCGCAACGTTTCGGGCCTGGGGCTGTGCCCGCCTGTGACAGCTCGCTCAGCGTTGCTGCAAGTACGCAAACGCCTGTTGCAGCGCCAACTGCGGTGGTCGGGGCTGGTAACCCAGTTCGTTGATGGCCTTGTCGATGCAGTATTCCTGGGGCACCCCATAAAACATCCGCACCTGGCTGAGCAGCAGTTCGGCGGGGCGGCCGCTGAATCGAGCACGTTGTTCCTCAATCCAGGCCAGGGCCAGCAGCAGGCCTTTTGGCGCCCGACGTGGCACTCGGTAACCGGGCGCCACTTGGTTGAGGGCCAGGATAATCTCGGCCAGGGATGAGCATTGGCGGTTGGCGAGCAGGTAACGTTCTCCCGGCCGCCCGCGCTCGGCGGCGCTGATCATGCCGGCGGCCACATCTCGCACATCGACGAAGTTGAACAGGAAGTTCGGGTCCAGCGGCACCCGGCGCGCCAGCACTGAAGCAAGAAAACCCAGGGTGTCGGTGAGGCGCGCGGCATGGGGACCGATCATCGCCGAGGGCAGCACCGTGACCAGGGGCAGGCCCAGTTGTTCGGCGCACTGCCAGGCGGCTTGTTCGGCGAGGATTTTCGAACGGTAGTAGGGGTTTTGCAGGTCGCTGTTCCAGTGGCCCTCATCCAGGGGCTGGCCGTTGTGCCCCACAGCCGCCACGGAGCTGACATACACCACGCGCTTGACCCCGGCTTCGGCGGCGGCGCGCAGCACATTGCGGGTGCCCTGGACATTGACCTCGACGATCTCCCGCTCGGGGTCCCTGGCCCAGTGCTTGAACACCGCGGCCACTTGATACAGCACGTCCACGCCGTGCAGGGCTTTGCGCAGGGAGGCTGGGTCTCGCAGCTCGGCTTGTACCGGCTCGCAGGTCAGCCCGTCTAAAGGGGCCGTGTGTGCGAGGTCGCGAACCCCGGCCCGAACCCGTTGCCCCTGGGCCAGCAAGGTCCGGACCAGGGTATTGCCCAGGTGCCCGTTGGCACCGGTGACCATGGCGAGGGTGTGCATAAGTGTCCTTGCCCGCCTGCGGCGGTGCCTGAAAAAGATCAGGCACTGTGCAGCCTGTCCCTAGGGACAGAGTCAAGGGGCAGGGGTCAGGACCAGTCGAAGGTCAACAGCACCAGGCCTTCTTCAGGCTCGTAGAGCATGACGATGGCGTCGGCCCCGGCGCTGCGGTAGTGCCAGCCCGGCACGCTGAGCACGTGCTGGAAACGGCGCCCGGCAGGGCTCAGAGGCCAGACCTGGGAGTCACCGCTGTCGTCATCGGCTTCGATGATGTGCATGGGGAATTCCACGGTTTCCACCCAGTTGGCGCGGCCATCGAGGTCGCCGCCCAGGGACTCGATAAACTCCAGCGGCCGGCCGTCCTCCCAGTCGGTACGGACCAGGTGCCCGTGCTCGTGGTAGTGCTGGCGCGTGGCCTCAAAGGAAGCCTGTTGTTCGGCGTAGTGCGCTTGCAGCTTCTTGACCTGTCGGGGTTCGGCCTCGTGCAGTTGGGTGTTGTCCGGGTGCAGGAAGAAGTAGCGCGGGTCGCCGCACAGGCGGTAGCGGCCGTCTTCCAGCTTGAAGCCGATCCAGTTGGTTTTCACCAGGTCGCTGTGCAGGAACCAGTCTTCGGTCAGCTCACCCACCAGGCCTTCGTCGGGCTCCAGAGGGCTGAGCAGGTGCAGGTGGCCGGACCATTGCGGGTTGATGCGGCTGGCGTCGACGCTCAGCAGCGGGTGCAGGTGGCGGGCCAGTTCTTGCTGGTCGGCGACGAACACCTCGCTGGCCTCGGGGAAGGCCACGGCGCCAGCCGGGAGCTGGGTGAAGTCAGGGGTGTGTTCTTGGGACATGGAAGCGAATCCTTTCAGGGAGTGTTGGGCCGCCCATTCAGGGGCGGCGGTTACGAAAGTGGCCGGGGGTGACGCCGACCACTTTCTTGAAAGCGCGGGTCATGTGGCTTTGGTCGAAGAAGCCGCACAGCAGTGAGGCATCGCTGATACTCACCCCGGCACGCAGCAGGTTCTGTACTTGGGCGATGCGCTTCTGGATCTGGTAGCTGTGGGGCGAGACGCCAACCTGCTGCTTGAACACGCGGATCATGTACAGCGGGTCGAGGTCCACCGTGGCTGCCAGTTCCTCCAGGGGAATGTGCTGGGCAAAGTCATCTTCGAGCCGTTGTTTGATGCGCATCACCGCTTGGCGTTCCGTGCCTGCAACCACCGGAATGGGCAGGCCGTTGCGCTGAAACACCTGGGCCAGCAAGTCGAGGAGCAGGGTTTCCCGCTCAAGGCTCGGGGCGCAGCTTTCAATCAGACGGTGGCGCTGCAAAAACAGGCAGGCCAGGGCCGGGTCGTGGCGCATGACCTCCTGGAAGCGGTGGATGTGCCCGGGTGCCAAACGCTGCGGGTCGAGCACGGCGTTGAGCCAGGCCGGGTCGATGTAGAGCATGCGGTAGACCCAGCCTTCGGCGCTGCCGGGCACGCCATCGTGGATATCGTCCGGGGTGATGGTGACCACGCTGCCGGCGGTGCACAGGTGCTGGCGGCCACGGGAGAAGAGCTTTTCCACGCCGCCGGTGATCACGCCGATGGCGTAGCGCTCATGGCTGTGGCGGCCGAAGGACTGTTGGCTGTAGCGCGCCGACAGCAGCTCGCAGTCACCTTCGGGGATGCGCCAGAACCGCGAGAAGTCGCCCGTGGGCGGCAGGGTGGTGGGGAGCCGGGGCGCATCCATGAGCGAGTCCAGTTTTGTGCAATACGGTGAAAAAAACGGCGGGTAAATTTAGCACCCCTTACTTGAAGCGAGCTAGATGAAATGACGGCCACCCTGATTATCGGCGACTACCGCAAGTCCTCCTGGTCCTTGCGTCCCTGGCTGGCGTTGCGCGCGGCGGACGTGGCCTTCGAGACCTTGTTGATCAAGCTCGACGAGCCCGACACCCGGGCCAATATCCTGCGCCATTGCCCGACCGGCAAGGTGCCGGCGCTGCGCCTGGATGACCTGCTGATTCATGACAGCCTGGCGATCTGCGAGTACGTCGCCGAAACCTGGCCCGATGCCGGGCTGTGGCCCGCGGATGCCCGCCTCAAGGCCCTGGCCCGTTCGGCCTGCGCCGAGATGCACAGCGGCTTTGTCCCCTTGCGCAGCCAGCTGTCCTTCGGGGTGGGCACGGGGGAGAGCGCCGGGCCTTTGAACGATGACACCCAGGCCGACATCCAGCGCATCTTCGCCCTGTGGCGCCAGTTGTTGACGCTGAGCGGCTCCGAGCAGTTCCTGTGCGGGACCTTTGGTGTGGTGGATGCCATGTTTGCCCCGGTGGTGTTGCGCTTGCGGCGTTATGGCGTGGCGGTGCCGACGGAGCTGGCCGGCTATGTGCAGCAGGTGCTTGAGTACCCGCCGCTGCAACAGTGGCTGCAAAAGGCGGCCGAGGAAGGCGCCGGGGTGTGAGGGAGGGCGCCGGCCTGGGGCCGGCGCCGAGTGTATAGACCAGTATTTTTCGGAGTCGCGTATGTCGACCAATAGAGCGGTGGTGGAACTGACCCTGGGCGGCCTGATGCTCAGCCTGTCGGCCCTGGCCGTGGCCTTTGCCAACATGGGCGCCGGCGGTGTGGGTTTCTACCGCATGCTGTTCGCCTCGGTGCTGTTTTACCTGACGCTGAAGTGGCGCCGGGTTCCGGTGCACCTGGCCAGCCCTCGAGCCCGGCGCTACACGGCGCTGGCCGGGGTGTTTCTGGCGGTGGACCTGATCCTCTGGCACCAGAGCATCTACATCGTCGGCCCGGGCATTGGTTCGATCCTGACCAATTGCCAGGTGTTCTTCATGACCTTGCTCGGCCTTTCGCTGCTCAAGGAAAAACCGTCGTTGTACTTCCTGCTGTCCATCACCCTGGCGTTTGCCGGTCTGTATCTGTTGCTGCTGCCGGAGATGGGCACCACGGTGGGCATCCAGGGTGTGGTGTTTGGTGTGTTGTCCGGGTTGGCGTATGCGATTTGCGTGTACTTCCTCAAGGTCAACACCGACTTGCCTGACGGCGGCGGTGACAAAATCGCGCAGATGCTGCACCTGAGCCTGTGGGCCGCGGCGGTGTTGCTGGGCTATGCCCTGGTGCAGGGGGAAAGCCTGGTAATCGCCGACCAACAGACCCTGTGGATGTTAATCATCTATGGCGTGCTGGTGCAGTTCGTGGGCTGGTTGCTGGTCAATCGCGCCATCGGCTCCATCAGCCTGGGGCTGGCGGGCTTGATCCTGCTGTTGGAGCCGGTGATTACCTACTTCATCGACGTGGCGTTCTTGCACAAGGCCAGCTCTGCCTTGCAAATTGGCGGCGCCCTGCTCACGGTGGTCGCGGTGTACATCGGCTCGATCAAACCGCCGAGCAAGACGCCGGCGGTGAGCGAGGCGGCGTGAAAGATCGGCGGCGAGGGTTTTGCCCTCTCAGGTTGGCTGCTAGAGTCCGCCCCGCCAATTATCCAAGGGAAGGAACGCTTCAAGTGAAATACATCCATGCACTGACTTTGTTCGCAGCGGTTATGGCTCTCAATGGCTGCGTGGTGCAAAGCACCTACAGCAAAAGTATCGCCGTGACCAAGGACGCGGAAGGTCGTGTTGTGCAGACCGTCGAGACTGAGACCGTCGTGCAGCCGGCGCAGGGCTATCCGATGCGTTTGGAAAAAATCAAAGGCATCCAGCCGCAGTAATTGCAGGCTGCCCACCCAGGGCGCAAGGAAACCGGCCATCGTCGGTTTTTTTGTGCCCAAGCGTCAGGCCCGTACAACCTAGCGCCGGGTCAGGCCGATCAAGGTATCGGCCACGTCCCGGGTGCGCTGGGAGGTGCCGGCGGTGGCGCTGCTGGAGCCTTCAAGCTCCGAGAGCAGATCGCTGAGGGTGCCGACTTCCGTGGATTGCTCCTCGATGTGCTGCGCCACCTTGCGGATCTCGGCGGCCAGGCGGTCGATGTCGTCGCCGATTTCGCCGGCGTTCTGGGTGGTTTTTTCCGCGAGTTTGCGCACTTCGTCGGCCACCACGGCAAAGCCTCGGCCCATTTCTCCGGCGCGGGCGGCTTCGATGGCGGCGTTGAGGGCCAGCAGGTTGGTCTGCCCGGCGATCTGCTGGATCACCTGCACCACCGATTGGATGCGCAGGCTGGACTGGGCCAGGTCCCGGGAGCTGATCACCACGTCGTCGGCTTGCTGGGCCAGGGTCTTGACCGTGCTCCCGGCCTTGTCGATCACTTGGCCCTGGAGCTGGATGGTGCTGCTCAGTTCGTCCATCGAGACGTGCAACTCGCCGGAGTAACGCTGCAACTGGCTGGAAATCTGCTGCTGGTCGCTGTCGGCACGATGCAGCACCTGGCCCAGGTCCGAGAGGCCGGCGAACACCGGCTGGATGTGCTCGTCCAGGCCCAGGGTGTCGATGGCTGCGCTGAAGTTTTTCTGCTTGAACTGCTCGATTTGCTTCACCACCACTTGGCTCAGTCCCGAGAGCTTCTTGATTTGCCGACGCAGGAAGAAGGCTTTGAATTCGCCGTAATAGGCGATGAAGTTATCCAGGTATTCGTCGTGAAAGTGCGCTTTGGGCGGTACGCGAAAGAAGAACACGGCGGTCAGGGTCTGGTTGAGGTTCAAGCCCAGAATCTCGCCGAAGGTCGAAAAGCCTAGCACCGGGGTATCGCCGAACACACCGCCCATGCGGCCCAGTTCGGCGCTGTTATTCAGGCGTCGCAGGATGCAGTCGTTAAGCAGACCGATCAGCGCCTGGCCCGGTTTGTTGCTGAGGAAGCGGGCGAAGTCCTTACGGGTTTCGTCCACCAGGGGGGTGCGCTTGACCATCACCAGTTCTTCCCCGGGGGCCACGTCGCAGAACAGGTGCACGCGCTCGCTCTGCAGGTCGATGCGGGCGATGGAGCGCACAAACAGTTCTTCGCCCACACGGATGGCGAAGGAGTACTGGGCCAGGTGCTTTTCCAGTTGCCCGGGGGCGCAGCTGAAGGTCTCGCACAAGGCGGCAACCATGCTGCTGATATCGCCATTGGCCTTGACCACCTGGCTGATGTAACGCTCCTCCAGGGAGGCGGTGAGCACGCTCAGGCTGAAATTGGTTTTCTCGAAGTTCTGGCTTTTGAACACACCGAAGCGGATGTTTTTCGCGCTTTTGAGAAACACCACTTGGGCGTGGTTGGCGTAACTGCGCTGGCCGTCGTGGATCAAGGTGCTCTTGAAGTCGAGCTTGCCGCCCGCCGAGCCACCGACAAACAGACAGGGGAAGCGCCCGGATTCGTAGAGCGCTTCCATGAAAAACGATTCCGAAGCCGAGAGGCCGTCGAAGGTCACGTAGGCCAATGTGTCGCGGTGGTCGATGGCGGTGGACACGCGCACGGCTTTGATCGAGCTGACCAGCTGCGCGATGCGTTCGCGCATGTTCAGGCGCCGGCCCTGGCCGCGAATGTCTTCGCTGTGCAAGGGAATATGCACCGCCTCGGCCGAGGCAATCACCGTGGAGTCGAACAGTGCCAGGACGATGCGGTCCCATTGCTGACCGGTCTCGCAGTACAGGCCGCTGGCGCTTGAACGCAGTTCGCCGGCGCTGGTGCACAGGCTCAGGGTAGCGCCCGGGAAACGCGCAGCGATGCAACGTGCGGCCTGGTCCAAGTCGATGTGGGGCGACACAAAGCCGGTGATGTACACCGGCACGATGCTCAGCGCCGCCACGTGCTCGGCCAGCTGTCGGGCGGAGGTCACCAGGGAGACGACTCCCGAGTCCTCGGCGCTGGCGGTTTTGAAGCGGGAAAATAAACTCATGGTGTCGGTCCGATAAGTGAGCGGCGAGCGAGGGCTATTCATCTGGCCAGAAGGGTGCGAGTCCGGGCGCTGTCTGGTCGTCATCAATAGCGGTTTTCTTTTTCGCCCACAGAGACTCACATCAATGAAAATGCCGGGGCAATGGTGCTTTGGTCGCGATTTTCGGTGCCTTGCCTGGTGGGGCGCCCTATGGGTTTTTTATCGCCGGGATTGCAGAAGCCCCCGCTCAGGCCGATATCAGGTTGAGTTGGGTAAACCCTCCAGCAGTATCGGTATGACGAGTGGGGGATGAGGGTATGAGCCAGCCTGAGTGCAGGGATCAACAACAATGAAAATAACCTTGCTGGGCCGCCTGCGCGGACTGATGTCGGTGCAGAGTGATAATCCACGGTTGCTGCGGGCGCAATTCATCGCCCTGTCTCGGCAGCTGCCATTGATGTATTTCATGCTGGTGGTCAACACCCTGGCGCTGGCGGCCACCCATTACGGCCTCGCGCCGCTCTGGCTGGTGGTGTACTGCCCGCTGGCGATGACGGTGCTGTGTACCTATCGGGCGACCTTGTGGTGGTGTAGCCGGGCACAGCAGCCGTCTGCGGAGCAGATGTTCCGCTCGTTGCAGCGCACCAATCGCCTGGCCGGGATCATTGCGTTATTTTTTGCCTGGTGGTCGCTGTCGCTGTTTCCCTACGGCGACAGTTACGCCCAGGCCCACGTGGCGTTCTACATGGCGATCACGGTGATCGCCTGCATCTTCAGCATGATGCACCTGCGCCCTGCGGGGCTGATCACCGCGGTGGTGGTGAACACCATTTTCATTCTGTTTTTTGCGTCCACCCGCAACATGACGTTCATGGCCATGGCCATCAACGTGCTGCTGGTGTCCTTTGCCATGTTGTGGATTCTGCAGAACCAGTACCAGGCCTTCACCGAGTTGGTAACCATGCAGGCCAATACGGAACAGCTGAGCAACGAGAACCGCCTGCTGGCCAACCTCGACAGCCTGACCGGACTGCCCAACCGCCGGCAGTTCTTCAGTGTGCTTGAGCAGTCGTTGAGCCAGGCTCGGGCCAGTGGGGCGCGCCTGGCGGTGGGGCTGCTGGATCTGGACGGGTTCAAACCGGTGAATGACCTGTACGGTCACAGCGTGGGCGACAAGTTGCTGTTTCAGGTGGGGCAGCGGCTGCAGGGGTTACGTGCCCCCGGCATCCACATTGCCCGTCTGGGCGGCGATGAGTTTGCCCTGATCATGACCGAGGCGGTGCACGACGAGCAGGTGCTGGAACTGGGGCGCAAGGTCTGTGCGATGTTGCGCGAGCCCTTCCTGCTGGTGGACATTCCGATACAGATCAGCGCCTCACTGGGCATAGCCACCTTCCCGGACATGGCAGCCAATGAGACCGAAGTCTACGAATACGCCGACTACGCCCTGTACCAGAGCAAAGGCCAGAAGCGCGGCGGGGAGTGCCTGTTTTCCAGGGAACACCTCAACCAGCTTCACGGTGATGCCCTGATCGAACAGGCGTTGCGCAGGGCCGACCTGCAAGCCGAGTTTTTTGTGGTGTTCCAGCCAGTGGTGGATAACCGTACCCGCCGCACCCGGGGCTTTGAGGCTCTGGCACGTTGGTGCAGCCCGGAGCTGGGCAACGTGCCGCCCAGCCAGTTCATCCCCATTGCCGAACGCATCGGCATGATCAATCGCCTGACCCTGCCGTTGCTGGAGAAAGCCTTACAGGCAGCACAGGGTTGGCCCCAGGAGATCGGCCTGTCCTTCAACCTGTCGGTGCATGACTGCGCGTCGGCCGATGTGGTCGCGGCGATTATCGAGGTGATCAACGGCAGTGGCTTTGACCCGGCGCGCCTGGACCTGGAAATTACCGAGACCGCAGCGATCCAGGACATCGCCCAGGTGCAGCGGGCCATCGGTCTGTTGCGGCGGATGGGCTGTGGCATCTCCCTGGATGATTTCGGCACCGGCTATTCCAGCCTCAGCCAGATTCACGCGCTGTCACTGACCAAGCTAAAAATCGACCGCTGTTTCGTCACTGACATCCAGCACAACCCGGCCAGTTTCAAGATCGTCAAATCGCTGATTGCCCTGAGCCTGGACATGGGGCTGGAATGCATTGTCGAAGGTGTGGAAACCCTGGAGGAGCTGGCCGCCCTAGAAAGCCTGGGCTGCACCCTGGTCCAGGGTTATCTGTTTTCGGCACCGATTTCACTGGCCGAGACCGGGCCCTGGCTGGAGCGCACGCTGGCCTTGCCCACCGGTTGAGCGCTGGCCATGGGCGGCACCACCAGCCAGTCGTTGGCCTTGCGCAAATCGGCGTCGGTCAGGCGCCCGCTCCAACGGTGCAGCACCAACAGGTTGGTGATGAACTTGTACTGCGACTGGTAGAAGTCGCGCCGGGCGCGGAACTCGTTCTGGATGCTGTCCAGCACGTCTGAAGCATTCTTCTGATGATACTTGAAGGAAATCTCCGTGGCCTTGCGCGAGGCTTTGGCCGAACTTAGGGCCACCCGGGTCGCCTTGATCCGGCTCAGCCCGGCGGTGATGCCGATGTAGGCCGAGCGGGTTTCCTTGCGCACTTGGCGACGCAGGGCTTCAAGGTCTTGCTGGGCGGCGTCCTTGTCGCCTTCGGAAGCCGCCACCCGGGCGCTGGTGGAGCCACCGCTGAACAGCGGCACTTGCAGGTCCAGGGAGGCAACGAAGTTGTCCGAGCGCGGGGTCAGGGTGCCTTCGTAACCGATGTCGCTGCGCTGGGCCGTGAGGTTCAGGCCCAGGCGCGGCAGGTGCCCGGCCCTGGCTTCGCCGACGGCCGCTTCGGCGGCATTCAGGCTGTGTTCGCGGGCGCGCAGGGCCGGGTTGTTGTGCAGGGCGGCGTCGACCCAGTAGTCCATTTCCTGGGCAGGCAGGTTGAAGGACGGGGTCTTGCTGATGCGCTTGAGGGGCTCCTGGATATCCCGCCCCACCAGCTCGGAGATCGCTTCGCGGCTGATCTGCACTTTGTTCTGCGCTTCGATTTCGTCGGCCACCAGCTTGTCCACCCGGGCCTTGATGTCCAACTGCTCGGGCTTGGTGATCATCTGCGCGGCATACAGGTGGTTGGCCCGGTCCAGGTTCTTCCGGGTCATTTCCAGCTCCTGGCGCACCAAGGACAATTCGTCCTCGGCGGCCAGCACGGTGAAGTAGCGTTCAGTCAGGTCGATGCTACTGAGCACCTGAGCGTCGGCAGACTCGTATTGGCTCTGCTGCGCCAGCTCGGAAAATTTCTGATAGCTGCGCCACACCTGCGGGTCGTAGATCACTTGGTTCAGGGCCAGGGCTGCACGCTTGCCGTTGTATTCAGTGCGGCTCAGGTCATCGTCGCGACGGCTGCGGTTGACGCTGCCGCTGGCGTTGAGCTGGGGCAACATCTGGCCGAAGGCCGCGTCTTTGCGGCCCTCGCCGCTGCGCACCTGGGCCTGGGCCTTGAGCACGCGCGGGTCGGCGCCCCGGGCTTCCTGTTGCAGTTGCCAGAGGTCCAGGTAGTCGGTTTCGGCGACGCTGGCAGCCCAGACGGGCAGGGCGCTGAGGGACAGGCACAGAGCAAGAAAACGCTTCATGTCAGTCCTCGATCAGCGAACGGGCAAAGGCGTTGGTCGCCGGTTGCATCAGGTATTGTAGAAGGGTGCGGGCGCCAGTGTTGATCAGCACTTCAGCCGGCATGCCCGGCACCAGGGCCAGTTTGCCGAGGGCCTTGCGGCCTTCTTCGGTGACGGCGACCCGGGCCAGGTAATAGCTGACGCCGTTGTCTTTGTTGGTCAGGCGGTCGGCGGAGATCTGCACCAGGGTGCCGCCGATCACCGGCGTGGTGCTGCTCTTGAAGGCGCTGAAGCGGATATCCACCGGGCGGCCGACGGCGACGCGGTCGATGTCCATAGGCGACACTTGGGCTTCGACGATCAGTTCTTCGCTGGCCGGCACAATGTCCATCAGCGGGGTGCCTGGGCTAATGACCCCGCCCAGGGTGTGCACGGTCATGCCCATGACCATGCCGGACTCGGGGGCGAGGATTTCCGTGCGCTGGTCGCGGTCCTTCACCGTAGCCAGGCGCTCGCGCAGGTCGTAGACCTTGGTCCGGGTTTCCCCCAGTTGGCCGGCGACGTCGCTGGCAAAGGCTTTTTTCAGTTGCAGGATCTTCAGCTTGGCTTCGCCGATCTGCACGGCGGCGCGGGCGCTTTCCGATTGCTGTTCGGCCACTTCGGCCTGTAAGCGGGAGAGGCTGCGTTCCTGGTCGCGCAGGCGCAATTTGTCCACGTAGCCTTCGGCGAGCAGAGCGCGCAAGTCGACGATCTCTTCTTCATAGGAGCGGGCGAGGCTCTGCTTGCTGGCGATGATCGCCTTGAAGCCGCGGATTTGCTGTTCGATCTGGCCGATGGATTGTTCCTGCAGGCCTATTTCACCCAGCAGCGAGGTGCGCCGGGTCTGAAAGATCCGTGCTTCGCTGTCGTGGGCTTCACGCACCCGCGGGTCCTCGGGGTTGAGGCCGGGTACCGGCAGGGGGGCGGGCAAGCCGTCGCGCTCGGCCACCAGGCGCGCCTCAAGTTCCTGGGCGGCAATCAACTGACTGCGCATCATCTCCATTTCGGAGCGTGCCTGGGTGTTGTCCAGCACCATCAGCACATCGCCGGTCTTGACCTGATCGCCGTCACGCACCCGTAGCTCGCGGACGATGCCGCCTTCCAGGTGTTGCACGGTCTTGCGGTAGCTTTTGACGGTGACTACGCCAGGGGCCAGGGCAGCACTGTCCAGGGGCGCCAGGGTTGCCCAGCCGCCAAACAGGCCGAAGGTGAGGAACAGGATCAGGTAGCCGACGCGACGGGTTGGGCGGTCGTCCACTGGCAGGTCGGTGGTTTCAGTGGATAAGGACGTGGAGTTTTGCATGGGATGACTGTTCTAGACCTTATCGTTGCACAGGGGCAGGTTGCGTGGCGGCGGCACCCTGTTGCGTGTTTTGCAGTTTGGCCCAGACCTGGTCCCGCGGACCGTACAAGGCCAGCTCGCCGTTACTCAGCACCAGCAGCTTGTCGACATTGGACAGCACGCTGGGGCGGTGAGTGATCACAAACACGGTGGCGCCGCTTTGCTTGAGCTTCTGCAGGGCCTGGGCGAGCATTTTTTCGCCGACGTCGTCGAGGTTGGAGTTAGGTTCGTCGAGCACCACCAAGCGTGGCTGGCCATACACCGCGCGGGCCAGGCCGATGCGCTGGCGTTGGCCGCCGGAGAGCCCGCCGCCGTTGGCGCCGATCAGGGTGTCGTAGCCGTTGGGCAATTGCAGGATCAGTTCATGCACCCCGGCCATGCGCGCGGCCGCCACCACGGCTTCGGCGTTCAGGTCGCCGAAGCGCGAGATGTTCTCGCTGATGGTGCCTTCGAACAACTCGATGTCCTGGGGCAGGTAGCCGATGTGCGGGCCCAGCTCGTCGCGGCGCCACTGGGTCACGTCGGCGCCGTCGAGGCGCACGCTGCCGGTCAGGGGCGGCCAGACGCCCAGCAAGGCTCGGGCCAGGGTGGATTTGCCGGAGCCGCTGGGGCCGATGATCCCCACCATTTCACCCGCGGCGACCCTCAGGCTCAGGCCGCGCAGGGTCGGCTTGCGGCTTTCCGGTGGAGCCACGCCGAGGTTCTCGATGGAGATCGCGCCCTGGGGCGCCGGCAGCGACATGCGTGGTGGTTCGGCGGCGATCTTTTCCAGTAACTCATGCAGACGCGCGTATTGCGAACGGGCGCCGACAAAGCCTTTCCATACCCCGATCAACTGGTCGATAGGTGCCAGCGCTCGGCCCAGGAGGATCGAGCCAGCAATCATCAGGCCCGAGGAAATCTCGTGCTGAATTGCCAGGTAGGCACCCAGGCCGAGAACCAGGGATTGGACGATCTGGCGGAAGGTCTTGGAAATCGCCGAGATCGCCCCGGCACGGTCGCTGGCCGAGCTTTGCAGGGACAGCACCTTGTGCACCCGGGCGCTCCAGCGTTGGCGCAGGTGGCCGAGCATGCCCATGGACTCGACCACCTCGGCGTTGCGCAGGCTTTTATTGGTGAAGCTGGTGGCGGTCATGTGCTCGCGGTTGGCGGCATGCAGCGGGCCATTGGTCAGCTTGTCGTTGATATAGGCCAGGCCGGCCAGCAACAGGGCACTGATCACGCCCATCCAGCCGTACCAGGGGTGGAACATGAACATCACCGCCAGGTAGATGGGAATCCACGGGGTGTCGAAGAAAGCGAACAGACCGTTGCCAGTGAGGAACTGGCGCAGGCTGCTCAAATCGCTCAACGGCTGGGCCGAAGCGTTCATGCCGCCGGTGTTGAGGGCCTGCTTGAAACTGGCGTCGAACAGCCGTTGTCCGAGCAGGGTTTCCAGGCGCGTACTGATGCGTACCATGATCCGCGAGCGCACCCACTCCAGGCTGCCGAGGGTCACCATCAACAACAGCATGATCAGGGTCAGCATCAGCAGGGTCGACAAACTGCCGCTGCCCACGGCGCGGTCATACACCTGAAGCATATAAAAGGAGGGAACCAGCATCAGCAGGTTAACGAAGAAACTGAAGAAACCGACTGAAAGAAAGCTCCCTTTGCACACGGCAAGCGCTTGTTCCAGCTCGGTTTTTTGAAGTGCTGACATGGATTTATAACCTCAGACCCGCCCTGGGGCCAGTCCGAAAAAACGTTGGCCGCGGGAGATTACTCTCGTGGCGAAAAAAAGTCAGGCCGCAACCAAAGGTCGCGGCCTGATTGGCGAGGCTTCAAAGCCCTCGCCGGGTGCTCTTTGGCAACAGCAGTGGTGCAGAGGCTTTAGTCAACGTCGGTAAAATAGAGTGTTGGCTGTCTCTAGCAACGAAGCATAGGTGGCTTTTGCGATAGAGATATGAACCGGGCTGAGAGGATGAGGCTTTGGCTCAGGCCTTCAGGTCGCAATCATTGCCGGGTGGAGGTCAAAGCAGGTGCTTGGAAATCAGCTTCGATATCTCAACCATTGAGGTCTTGCCGGTGAACTCGAATTTCACTTTTCCCAGGGATGAGAAGTAGATTTCCAGCTCTGAATCCAGATCAAAGGTGCCTGAGGTTTCCACGGAGTACGCGACGATGTTTTTGTAGGGCAGGGAGGTGAAGTCTTTTTTACTGCCGGTAATGCCTTGCACGTTCACGGCGATGATCCGCTTTGTGGTGAACACCACGCCATCGCGCATGGACTTGTAAGCGTCGACCACTTGCTCGTCGTCCAGCAGCAGGGAGCTAACGCGTTCGGCGTACTCATGGTTCTGCTTGAGCTTGAAGAAGCCTTTGTTGTTGAAGTCGATCATGGGGCAGTCCTTGTGTTTGAAAAGCCTTCACTGAATGTCTTTCAGGTAATCCTTGAGCAGGCCAAGTGGAGCGTTCAGTGCTTCCATCGTTTGTGCCTTACGAACGTCTTCGGCCAGCCGCTGTAGCTCGCGCCCGAGTACGGTATCTGTGCCGCCCACTGTCTTCAACGCCAAACTCAGGGGGACATCCACTTTGAGTTGGATGGCTTTGACATCGGCAGCGCGCACCAGCAAGCCGAAGACTTCCCGTTCATACTCGGCCATAAGCTGATCGTCCCTTAAGATTGGGCTGGCGCCTTCGGTCTCATAAGCCAGTTTGAGGGCAAAAAGTGCAATGGCTTCCAGCGTCAATTCCATCGTCCAGGTTCCTCTGCTGTTGCGGTTGGGCGGCGATCATCACTTTTCCGTGGGTGAAAAAAAGGCCTTGCTGAGTAGGGCCTTTCTTAGTCTGGGTGGCGGGTGAGCACGCACCGCGATTAAGTCGGCGTCGGTGTTTTCATATGGGCGGTTTTCTCTTGCCTTATATAAGAGGCGCAGCACCGCCTCATCTGCCCAGTCGGCTAAGCGCTGTGTCCTGAGCGGTGCTATTAAAGAAACGCCTCTATGGCGGCGCGGGCGTGCTGCCCGTTGCCCTGGTGCTTTGTATGGGGATCAGCAGCTTTATATAGGGGGAAATCCAGGTTCTTTGATCAGGGAAAAGAATTTTCAGATTGGGGGTTGACGGTCGTGTGTAACGCTGTAGAATTCGCCTCCCGCTAACGAGTGATCGGAAGCGCAAGTGGTTGAAGTTGTTAAGGAAATCCTTGAAAGCTTCTGAAAATAATCACTTGACAGCAAATGAGGCTGCTGTAGAATGCGCGCCTCGGTTGAGACGAAAGATCTTAACCAACC
>NZ_MOAL01000008.1 GCF_003731765.1 Pseudomonas chlororaphis | reverse complement strand
TCCGAAACCCCAATTGCGAAAGCAGTTGGGGTTTTGTTTGTCCGCGAGAAAAAACTTTTATCCGTTGGTGCAACCCTCGCGTTACTGCTTCACGCTGCCAGCACCCAGCCACAGTGCTAAGGTTCGCCCCTAGCTTTTTGCATTTTCCAAGGAAGCCTTTATGCCGGACACCACGTCCCTCAACGCCGGTTTCATGGTGGTTCACGGTAATCGCCTGGATGAGCTGCGCAGCCTGGTGGTCAGCTGGATGCGGCGTTATCCCCTGGCGCCCTTGGAAAATGAAATCGCCCTGGTGCAGAGCAACGGCATCGCCCAATGGCTGAAGCTGGCTTTGGCCGAAGACCCTGAAGATGACGATATGGGCGGTTGCGGTATCGCCGCCGCGATCGACGTGCAATTGCCCGGCAGCTTTATGTGGCAGCTCTATCGCATGGTCTTGGGACGAGATGAAATTCCGCCCAAGTCCCTGCTGGATAAAGCCCCGCTGACTTGGCGCCTGATGCGCTTGCTCCCTGAACTTATCAACAAGCCGCACTTCGAGCCGTTACAGCGCTTCCTGACCCACGACACCGACCTACGCAAACGCTACCAACTGGCCGAGCGCCTGGCGGATCTGTTCGACCAATATCAGGTCTACCGCGCCGACTGGCTGGAAGACTGGGCCGCTGGCCGGCATCAGCTGCGCAACGTGCGTGGAGAGGCCAAGCCCCTGACCCCGGCCAATGCCTGGCAAGCTGAACTCTGGCGTGCCCTGCTGCTGGATGTGGGGGAGGAAGGCATGGCGCAAAGCCGCGCCGGGGTGCACCAGCGTTTTATCGAGCGGATCAACAGCCTTGAAGTGGCGCCCAAGGAATTACCCTCGCGAGTGATCGTTTTCGGGATTTCTTCGTTGCCCGCCCAAGCCTTGGAAGCCCTGGCTGGTCTGGCCCGTTTTAGCCAAGTCCTGCTCTGCGTGCACAACCCTTGTCGTCACCATTGGGCAGACATCGTCGCCGATAAAGACCTGCTGCGGCACCAATATAAACGCCAAGCGCGTAAGGCAGGCATGCCTATGGCGCTGGACCCGCAAACCTTACACCAACACGCCCATCCGCTGCTGGCTGCCTGGGGCAAACAGGGTCGTGACTACATCAATCTGTTGGACAGCTACGACGATCCCAACAGCTATCGTTCGGCCTTCCGTGACGGTCGCATCGACCTGTTCAGCGACACCCAGCCGCACAGTCTGCTCAACCAACTGCAGGATGACATCCTCGAACTGCGCCCCTTGAATGAGACCCGGGAACACTGGCCCGCTGTCGATCCGCAAGACGATCAGTCGATCCGTTTTCACATTGCCCACAGTGCCCAGCGCGAAGTGGAAATCCTCCACGATCAGTTGCTGGCTCGCTTCAGTGCCGACCCTGATCTGCGTCCTCGGGACGTGATCGTCATGGTCCCCGACATCGACAGTTACGCGCCACACATCCGCGCCGTATTCGGCCAGCTGGAACGTGATGACCGACGCTTCATCCCCTTCACCCTCACCGACCAGGGCCAACGCGGCCGCGACCCCTTGCTGATCGCCGTGGAGCACTTGCTCAAGCTCCCCGACAGCCGCTTCCCGGTCAGTGAGATTCTCGATCTGCTGGACGTCCCCGCCTTGCGCGCCCGCTTCGGTGTGGAAGAGGCCGACCTGCCGACCCTGCACCGCTGGATCGAAGGTGCGGGCATTCGCTGGGGCATGGACGCGCCACAGCGTGCAGCCCTCGGTTTGCCTGAGGAGCTTGAGCAGAACAGCTGGCGTTTCGGCCTGCGGCGCATGCTCCTGGGATACGCCGTGGGCCGCTCCGAAGCCTGCGAAGGCATTGAGCCCTACGACGAAATCGGTGGCCTGGACGCGGCCTTGATCGGCCCATTGGTGGCCCTGCTCGACGCTTTGCAGATCGCCTATCAGCAACTCACCCAGCCAGCCAAACCGGTTGAGTGGGGTGAGCGCCTGCAGCGCCTGATGCAGTTGTTCTTCCTGGCCAGCACCGAGCACGACGACTACCTGCTTGGCCAACTGGAAGACCTGCGAGAAACCTGGCTGGAGACCTGCGAATCCGTCGGCCTGCAGGATGCGCTACCACTGACCGTGGTCCGTGAAGCCTGGCTCGCTGGCCTTGACCAAGGGCGCTTGTCGCAACGCTTCCTGGCCGGCGCGGTGAACTTCTGCACCCTGATGCCGATGCGTGCCATTCCCTTCAAGCTGGTCTGCCTGTTGGGCATGAACGACGGCGATTACCCCCGCGCCCAACCGCCCCTGGATTTCGACCTGATGGGTAGCGACTACCGACCCGGTGACCGCTCCCGGCGTGAAGACGACCGCTACCTCTTGCTGGAGGCGCTGCTGTCTGCGCGAGACCAGCTTTACGTCAGTTGGGTCGGTCGTAGCATCCGCGACAACAGCGAACGCCCTGCGTCGGTATTGATTGGCCAGCTACGCGACCATTTGGCCAGCGGCTGGGCCCTGGGCGACCCGGAGCATTCGCTGCTTGAAGCCTTGACCCAGGAGCACCCGCTGCAACCCTTCAGTGCTCGCTACTTCCACGACGGCGACACGCTCTTCAGCTACGCCCGGGAATGGCAGTTGCTGCATCAGGATCAACCCGAACAGGGTGCGGTGGAACTGTTGCCGCCTTACCTCCAGGAAGAGCCCTTGAGCCTGGCTCAATTGCAGGATTTCTTACGCAATCCTGTGCGGCATTTCTTCAGTCAGCGTCTGAAAGTGTTTTTCGAGGCCCTGGAAGCGCCCCTGGCCGATGAGGAGCCTTTTGTCCTCGACGCCCTGCAACGCTATAGCCTCAGCGACAGTTTGCTGGAGGCCGCATTGAACAGCGGTGACCCCGAGCACGCCCTGCAAGCCCAAGCACAACGCCTGCAAGCCAGCGGTCTGCTGCCCATGGCCGGTTTTGGCGAATGCCTGCAACGGGAGTTGATCGAGCCCCTGCCTGACCTGTTGCAACGTTATCAACAGCTGTTGAGCCTGTGGCCTACGCCCCTGACCAGCGCTTCGCCCATCAGCCTCGAACTGGGCGGTGTGTTGCTGGAAGGTTGGTTGAGTGGCCTGCATCAGCGCAGTGACGGCGGGCTGCTGTCGATCACCGCTATTCCCAACAGCATCGGTTCGATCAAGAGCCGCAAATGGCACCGCCTGACCCGGGCCTGGGTCGAGCACCTGGCCGCCTGCGCCAGCGGTTATTCGTTGACCACCGCCCTGGTGGCCAGTGACGACAGCCTGCTGCTGGCCCCCCTTGAGCGCCAGGCGGCCCTGGACTGCCTCGGCGAGTTGTTGCTGGCTTGGCAAGCCGGTATGTGCCGGCCATTGCCGGTGGCTGTGAAAACCGCTTTTGCCTGGCTGGCCCAGAGCGATCCGGACAAGGCCGAGGCCGCCGCACGCAAAGCCTATGAAGGCGATGGCGTGACCAGCGACGGCGAGCGTCGGGAAAGCCCAGCCCTGGCGCGACAATATGCCGATTACAACGCCTTGATTGCCGATGAAACCTTCGGTGGTTGGGCCGAAACCCTTTACCGTCCGCTGCTACAAGCACCTTGGCGCTCGGCGCTCAGCGAGGAGGCCGGATCATGACCGCCCCACAACGGCCCCTGGCCCTGGCGTTCCCACTGCGTGGCAGCCAACTGATCGAGGCCAGTGCCGGCACCGGCAAGACCTTCACCATCTCGGCCCTGTACCTGCGCCTGGTGCTTGGCCATGGCGGCGAAGCGGCAGGCTTTACGCGGGAGTTGCTGCCCCCACAGATTTTGGTGGTGACCTTTACCGATGCCGCCACCAAGGAGCTGCGCGAACGAATTCGTACGCGCCTGGCCGAAGCCGCAAGATTCTTTCGCGATGAGCTGGAGGCGCCCGACAACCTGATCGCCGAGCTGCGGCAGCAGTTCAGCCCCGAGCAATGGGCCGCCTGTGCCAACCGCCTGGATATCGCCGCCCAATGGATGGACGAGGCCGCGGTTTCGACCATCCACAGTTGGTGCCAGCGCATGCTCCGTGAGCACGCCTTCGACAGCGGCAGCCTGTTCACCCAGACCCTGGAAACCGATCACAGCGACCTGCTGGGCGAAGTGCTGCGCGATTACTGGCGGCTGTTCTGCTACCCGATGCAAGGCGATGCGCTGAACTGGGTGCGGGCTAACTGGGGCGGGCCGGCCGCGCTGTTGCCACGGGTCCGGGCCTTGTTCGGTGGCGAGCGGCGCGAGGCGCAAAGCCTGACACCCAGCGAGCTGATCGAGGCCAGCCTGCAAGAGCGTCGCGAAGCCCTGGTGGCAATCAAGGCGCCTTGGCGGCAATGGGCCGGAGAGTTGCGGGATATCTGCCTGCAAGGCGTGGCCAGCAAAACCGTGGACGGTCGCAAGATGCAGGCCCGTTACTTCGAGCCCTGGTTCGAGAAAATCAGCGCCTGGGCCGAGGACGAGTCCGCCGAGCAATTGGACATCGGCACCGGCTTCAGCCGCTTGACCCCTGACGGCATGAGCGAGGCCTGGAAAGGCCAAGCCCCAAGCCACCCCGGCATCGATGCCATGCCCGGCCTCAAGGCCGCCCTCGACGCGTTGCCGAGCCCCGATGCGGCGGTGTTGCAACATGCCGCTCAGTGGGTCGGCGCACGCTTTGAGGAAGAGAAGCGCCGGCGCGCCGAGATGGGCTTCGACGACATGCTGCTGCGCCTCGACGCGGCCTTGCAGGCGGAGTCCGGCGAGCGCCTGGCGGAGCTGATTCGCGAGCAGTTCCCAGTGGCCCTGATCGACGAATTCCAGGACACCGACCCGGTGCAGTACCGGATCTTCGAAAGCATCTACCGCATCGAAGACAACAACCCGGACACCGGCCTGTTTCTGATCGGCGACCCCAAGCAGGCGATCTACGCCTTCCGTGGCGCCGACATCTACACCTACCTGCGGGCGCGCCAGGCCACCAGCGGCCGCCTGCACACCCTGGGCACCAACTTCCGTTCCAGCCACGCCATGGTCAGTGCAGTGAACCATGTGTTCCAGCGCGCCGAGGCTCGGGAGCAGGGCCGAGGTGCCTTTCTGTTTCGTGAGGCCGGTGACAACCCGGTGCCGTTCCTGCCAGTGGCGTCCCAAGGGCGCAAGGAGCACTTGCAGGTTGACGGCCAGACGCTACCGGCCTTGAACATCTGGCACCTGGAAACCGAGCAGCCCTTGTCGGGGGCTCAGTATCGCCAGCAATTGGCGGCGGCCTGCGCCAGTGAAATTGTCGAGTTGCTCAATGGCGGCCAACAGCAGCGCAGCGGTTTTGTACGTGACGATCAGCCCCTCAGGGGCTTGTTGCCGGCGGACATCGCGATCCTCGTACGCGACGGCAAAGAGGCCCAGGCGGTGCGTGGCGAACTGGCGGCGCGCGGGGTGCGCAGCGTCTACCTGTCGGACAAGGATTCGGTGTTCGCCGCCCAGGAAGCCCGGGACCTGTTGGTCTGGCTCAAGGCCTGTGCCGAGCCGGATGTGGAGCGCCCTTTGCGGGCGGCCCTGGCGTCGTTGACCCTGAACCTGTCGCTGACGGAACTGGAGCGCCTGAACCAGGACGAACTGGCCTGGGAAGCGCGGGTCATGCAGTTCCGCGGTTATCGCGGAATCTGGCGCAGCCAGGGTGTGCTGCCGATGCTGCGGCGCTTGCTGCATGACTTCCAGTTGCCCCAGGCCCTGGTGCAGCGCAGCGATGGCGAGCGGGTCCTGACCAACCTCTTGCACCTGTGCGAATTGCTGCAGCAGGCTGCCGCCGAACTGGACGGCGAGCAAGCCCTGATCCGTCACCTGAGCGAGCACCTGGCCTTGTCCGGGCAAGCCGGTGAAGAGCAGATCCTGCGCCTGGAAAGTGACGAGCAACTGGTCAAGGTGGTGACCATCCACAAGTCCAAGGGCCTGGAATACCCACTGGTGTTCCTGCCTTTCATCTGTTCGGCCAAACCCGTAGACGGTAGCCGGCTGCCCTTGCATTACCACGACAGCAGCGGCAAGGCCCAAGTGACCTTGCGGCCCACCCCCGAATTGATCGCCCAGGCTGACGATGAGCGCCTGGCCGAAGACCTGCGCCTGCTCTATGTGGCCCTGACCCGGGCCCAGCATGCCTGCTGGCTGGGCGTCAGTGATCTCAAGCGCGGCAACCACAACAGCTCCGTGTTGCATCGCTCAGCCCTGGGTTACCTACTGGGCGGCGGTGCGTCACTGGGCGAGTCCGCCGGGTTGCGCAGTTGGTTGCGGGACCTGCAACAGGATTGCGCTGCCCTCAGCGTCGAGCCGCTGCCCCTGGCTGGCGACACCCGCTTCCAGCCCCCACGCAACAAGGCGACCTTGCTGGCCCCGCTGATCCCTCAACGACGGGCGGCGGAGAACTGGTGGATCGCGTCTTACAGCGCCCTGCGCATCAGCGACAGCCTGGGTGCCGGCAGCGAAGCCCCGGAAAACCCCCAGGCGCAAAAACTCTTCGATGACGAACGCCTGGACCCGGATGCGCCGCGAGAAGTGTTGGCCAGCGGCGGCGATATCCACCGCTTCCCCCGGGGCCCGAACCCGGGGACCTTTCTCCATGGGCTGTTGGAGTGGGCCGGAGAAGAAGGCTTCAGCGCTACGCCTGAGGCCATCGAAGACGCCATCGCCCGGCGTTGCAACCGACGTGGCTGGGAAGGCTGGATCGGCACCCTGAGCGCTTGGCTGCAACCGCTGTTGCAGACCCCGTTGGCCCTCGGTGCCGGGCAGGCGCCAGTGGTGTTGTCCGGGTTGACGCAGTATCGGGTGGAGATGGAGTTCTGGTTCGCCAGCCACAAGGTCGATGTGCTCAAGCTCGATGAGCTGGTGCGCCAGCACACCCACCACGGCGTGCCTCGGGTGACTGCCGAGCCGGTGTTGCTCAATGGCATGTTCAAGGGGTTTATCGACCTGACCTTCGAGCACCAGGGGCGCTATTACGTGGCCGACTACAAATCCAACTGGCTGGGCGTGGACGACGCCGCCTACACCGAGCAGGCCATGGAACAATCGATCCTCGACAACCGTTACGACCTGCAATACGTGCTCTACCTGCTGGCCTTGCATCGCCAACTCAAGGCGCGCCTGGCGGACTATGATTACGACCGGCACATAGGGGGCGCCCTGTACCTGTTCCTGCGGGGCACCTGTGCCCCTAGCCAGGGCGTGTTCTTCGCCCGGCCTTCCCGAGACCTGATCGAGCGCCTGGATCGCCTGTTCCAGGGCAAGCCGGACCTGCCCAAAGCCGAGCCCGCCTGGGAACAGGGAGTGTTGTTATGACCGAAGACCTGTTTGCGCCCACGGACGATTTGGCGCCGTCCACTCTGGCGCCACTGACCCGGGCCGAAGACCTGCTGCAACTGTTGGACCTGTGGGTCGAACGCGGCTGGTTGCGCGCCCTGGACAAGGCTTTTGTCGGCTTCCTCTACGAGCTGGATCCCCGCGGCGACTCCCTGGTGCTGATGGCGGCCGCGTTGACCAGTCATCAGTTGGGCCACGGCCATGTTTGCCTGGACCTGTTCGAGACCCTCAAAGAACCGGATTTCGCCCTGTCCCTGCCGCCTGAAGGTGACTCCCAGAGCGGTGTGATCCTCCTGCCTTCGCAAGTCCTGGTGGCCCTGGACGGTGCCCATTGGTGCAAGACCCTGGCCGCCAGCCGCTTGGTGGCGCTGGCCGCCGATCACAGCGAAGAGGCCGGGCAGCGGCCGTTGGTGTTGTCCGGCAAGCGGCTGTACCTGCGCCGCTATTGGGCCTACGAGCGGCGCATCGACAATGCCCTGCGCCAACGCCTGGCCCAGCAGGAAGCCACCCCCGATGACCTGTCGCGCCGCCTCACCGAACTGTTCGGTGCGGCCAAGCCTTCCGGGCCCATCGACTGGCAGAAGCTCGCCTGCGCCCTGGCCACCCGGGGCGCCTTCAGCATCATCACCGGCGGCCCTGGCACCGGTAAAACCACCACCGTGGTGCGCCTGTTGGCCTTGCTCCAGGCGCCGGCGGTGGAGCAGCGCAAACCCTTGCGTATCCGTCTGGCGGCCCCCACCGGCAAGGCGGCGGCGCGGCTCACCGAGTCCATCAGCCTGCAGGTGCGCTCCCTGGCGGTGGCGGATGAGGTGCGAGAGAAAATCCCCAGCGACGTGACCACCGTGCACCGCTTGCTGGGCAATCGCCCGGGCACCCGGCACTTCCGCCACCACGCCGGCAATCGCCTGCCCCTGGATGTGCTGGTGGTGGACGAAGCCTCGATGATCGACCTGGAAATGATGGCCAACCTGCTGGACGCGCTGCCGTTGCATGCGCGCCTGGTGCTCTTGGGGGACAAGGACCAGTTGGCCTCGGTGGAGGCCGGTGCGGTGCTGGGCGATTTGTGCCGGGATGCCGAAGGCGGCTGGTACAGTCCCGAGACCCGGCAATGGCTGGAAGCCCTGAGTGGCGAAGACCTGGCCGGCAGTGGCTTGCAGGAAGACCGCGAGCACAGTCACCCCCTGGCCCAACAGGTGGTGATGCTGCGCCATTCCCGACGTTTTGGCGAAGGCAGCGGCATTGGCCAACTGGCCCGTTGGGTCAACCAGCAGCAGGCGGAGGAGGCCCGTCGCCTGCTGGCTGCCCGCAGCCACGCCGACCTCTATTGCCTGAGCCTCAAGGGCGAGCAGGACCGCGCCCTTGAGCGCCTGCTGCTGGAGGGGCATGGCGATGGGCCGCAAGGTTACCGGCATTACTTGAGCTTGCTGCGCACGGAGCGCCCGCCAAGCGAGGCCAGCCTTGAAGACCCGCGCTGGACCCAATGGGCGCGCAAGGTATTGCAGGCATTCGACCAGTTCCAGTTGCTCTGTGCGGTGCGCAAAGGCCCTTGGGGCGTGGAGGGTTTGAACCAGCGAGTGACCCAGGCGCTGTTCAAGGCGCGGCTGATCGACAGCGACCAGCAATGGTACGAAGGGCGCCCGGTGCTGATGACCCGCAACGACTACGGCCTGGGCCTGATGAACGGCGACATCGGCATCGCCCTGCGCCTGCCCGAGCAGGAGGGTGCCGAACCCGGACGTCGGGTACTGCGCGTGGCTTTCCCGCGTAACGACGGCCAGGGCGGCGTGCGTTTTGTGCTGCCGAGCCGGCTCAACGATGTGGAAACCGTGTACGCCATGACCGTGCACAAATCCCAGGGTTCGGAGTTCACCCACACCGCGTTGATCCTGCCGGACGCCTTGAACCCGGTGCTGACCAAGGAGCTGATCTACACCGGCATCACTCGGGCCAAGGATTGGTTCAGCCTGATCGAGCCCCGCGCCGGGGTCTTTGAAGAGGCCGTGCGGCGCAAGGTCAAGCGCCTCAGCGGGCTGATGCTGGAACTCGGCTGAGGCCGGCCTAGAGCACCGCCGCCTGGGAGGCCTGGGCCGGCGCTTGCAGCCCCATAAAGCGCCGCACCCGTTCGCCGTCCGCGTCTTCGCGGATGGCCCGGGGGCTGGCGTCGAGTTGGACATGGCCGTTTTCCATGAAGATCACCCGGTCGGAAATCGACATCGCGAAGTCCATCTCGTGGGTGACGATCAGCAGGGTCATGCCTTCCCGGGCCAGGTCGCGAATCACATTCAGCACATCCCCCACCAACTCCGGGTCCAGGGCTGAGGTGGGCTCGTCGAACAGCATGATCGCCGGTTCCATGGCCAGGGCTCGGGCGATGGCCACCCGTTGCTGCTGGCCGCCCGACAATTGGTGCGGGTACTTGTGGGCATGGGCCAGCAAGCCGACCTTGTCCAGCAGCCCATAGGCGTGTTGTTCGCTCAGCGAGCGCTTGGTGCCGTGGTAGCGCGGCGCCAGGGTGACGTTGTCGAGAATGCTGCGATGGGGGAACAGGTTGAAGTTCTGGAACACCATGCCGATCTGGCGCACGCCGTCGCGCACCTGAGCGCTGTTGAGGTTGTCACCGGCGCTGATGAAGCTGTTGCCGAACAGCACGATCTCGCCCTGATCAATACGCTCCAGGCCGTTGATGGTGCGGATCAGCGAGGTCTTGCCGGACCCCGAGGGGCCGATGATGGAAATCACCTGGCCACTGTTGACGCTCAGGTCGATGCCCTTGAGCACTTGATGATCGCCATAGCACTTGTGCAGGTTACGCAGTTGCAGGGCCGGGGCGCTGCCGGCGCCGGGGTGCGCCTCGACGCGGCTGGCCTGCTGCCGGGTCTGTTGCTGGAACCGCGCCACAGTGCTCTCGTCCAGGGTTTGCGGCTTGCGCAGATTGAGGTCCAGGTGCTGCTCCAGGCGTTGCAGCAGCCAGCCGAACAGGCTGACGATCAGCACGTAGTACACCGCCACGGCGGCCAGGGTTTCCATCACCAGGAAGTTCTGCGCATACAGGCGTTGGCCCACCGTAAGCAGTTCGGTGAGGGAGATCACCGAGATCAGCGAGGTCAGCTTGACCACGGTGATGTACTCGTTGATCAGGGTCGGCAGGGAGATGCGAAACGCCTGGGGAATCACGATCAGGCGTTGCAGGCCCAGGAGGCCGATGCCCAGGGCGCGGCCCGCTTCCTTCTGCCCCTTGGCCACCGAGATCAGGCCGCCGCGGTGAATTTCCGCCATGTACGCGGCCTCGGTCACCACCAGGGCGAACAGGCCGGAATAGAAGGGGGTGGACAGCACCGAGCCGGTCACCGGAAATAGCTGGGGCAGGTTGTAGACGAACACCACCAGCACCAGCAGCGGGATGCTGCGGAAGAACCAGATGTAGATCGCCGCCGGCGTCCTGATCCAGGCGGCGCTGGAGAGTTTGGCCGAGGCCAGGACAAAGCCCAGCAGCATGCCGATAAACCAGGCCAGGGCACTGAGCTGGATCACGGTGACGCAGGCCTGCCAGAAGCTCGGCAGCGAGAACAGGGAGAAAAAGTAGGACCAGTCGAATTGCATAAAAACACCTCAGCCGCTTCGGATTGCAGGCTTCAAAACGGGCGTGCAGCCCTCGATCGCGGATCAAGCACAGGGCGCTTCCGTGCGCCCGAAAGCACTCACTCGGTCACGGGTTCCAGGTTGTACTTGCTGAGGATCGCCGCGTACTCGCCATTCTTCTGGCTGGCGGCAAAGGCTTCCTGCAATGCCTTGTAGGTGGCGTCGTTGCCCTTCTTGACGAAGATGCCCAGGGTTTGTTGGTAGATCGGGTGGGCAGTGGTGACCACCACGCGGCCGTTGGTGCGCTCGGCGATCATTTTTGCCGCGCCGGCGATTTCCACCTGGGCCTGAATGTTTTTCGACAGCAGGGCCTGGGTCACTTCCGGCGCCGACGGGTATTCGCTGACGCTGATGGCGCCCTTGTTGTTGGGCACGCAGTAGTCGCTGGACAGTTTCTGCAGTTGGCCAACCCAGGTGGTGCCCTGTTCCAGGCCGACTTTCAGGCCGCACAGGTCTTCAGGGGTTTGCGGGTTCAGGCCGCTGTCCTTGGGGGCCATGATTGCCGCCCCGGTTTTTGCGTAGGCGATGGTCAGGGCCTGGGTCTGCCGTTCCGGGGTGATGTACATGCCAGAGATGATGGCGTCGTAGCGTCCGGCGTTGAGGCCGAGGATCAGGCTGGGGAACTTGGTGTCGACGAACTCGGCCTTGGCTTGCAGGTGCTTGGCCAGGGCATGGGCCAGTTCCGGGTCGGAGCCCACCACGTTCTTCTCGCTGTCGTAGGACTCGAACGGCGGGTAGGTGATCTCCATGCCGATCTTCAACTGGCCCGGGGTCGCGGTGGCGGCCAGGGCGGTGTGGGCGGCGCACAGGCCGAGGGTGATCAGGGTCAGGCGCACAAGGTTGTTTTTGTTGAGCATCAGGCGGCACTCCAGGGTGGGTTGGGCAAGGCAATCAGGACGGTTGGGTTTGGTGTTTCAGGTGCCCGAAGCTGGACGGCTTGCGGGCTTTTTCCGGTAGCTGGATCTCGCCGTTTTCCACGCGCTTGCGCAGGTACTGGTAGGTCTGCAAGGCCTGGCCGTACATGTGCTCGCCAATGGCGATTTGCTCGTATTCATCGGTGCCGTTGGCGAACTGCGGCAGTGGCTTGATCTGGGTATGAAAGTCACAGGCGTAGAACAGCGGGAAGGCGTAACGCTCCTCGCTGACGCTGCGCACGCGGTGGGCGGTGGCGACAAAGGCCCCAGCGGTCATCACTTCGAGCATGTCGCCGATGTTCACCACAAAGGCGTCTGCCACCGGTGGGGCATCGATCCACTGGCCGAGGCTGTTCATCACCTCCAGGCCGGGCTTGTCGGCCAGGAGAATGGTGAAGCACTCGTAGTCAGTGTGGGCGCCGATCCCCGGGGCATCCTGGGCAGCGCCGTCGAAGGGGTAGTGGATCAGCCGCAGCTTGGAAGGCGGGCGGGTCACCAGCGGGTCGAAGTAGTCCTCCGCCAGGCCCAGAGCCAGGGCGAAGCCGCCAAACAGCCGCCGACCGAGGGCGAACACCGCCGCGTAGTAGGCTTGCGCCGCCTCCTTGAAACCCGGCAGCGTCGGCCATTCGTTGGGCCCCAGCAGCGGGGTGTTGGCCAGCACTAGCGGATCGTCGGCCGGCACTTCGAAGCCGATGTCGAAGGCTTCCTTGTGGTCCGGCTTGCCCTTGGAATACACCTCCTCGCCTTCAGGGACAAAGCCCTTGTGGGTCTTCGAAGTGCCGATGTAGTGCTGCATCTTGCTGGCCAGGGGCTGGGCGAAATAGTCCCTGGCCGCCTGGCGCAGGTCGGCGATCAGTGACGGGGCGATGCCGTGCTGGGTGATGTACAGGAAACCCACTTCACTGGCGGCCTTGCCCAGTTGCTCGGCCACCGCCAGGCGGTGCTCCAGCTCGACGCTGAACAGGCCGGCGATGTTCACCACCGGGATGCTGTTGAAATTGGCCTTGGCCTGGGGGGTATCGATCTTCTCGGGCATGACGCAAGAACCTCAGGGACGGATGGAGTGGCTGAAGCGTTGGAAGTGTTCGCGCTCGGTGCGGGCCATCCACAGGTTCAGCGACCAGAGATCGGCCACCGGCACATTGGTGAAGGGCAGGTGATGCAGGTAGCCGTCGGCGCCGAATTCCGGGGTCAGGGTGCTGACCTGGTAGCCACGGGCCTGCTGCGAGCGCCAGATGGCTTCCCAGTGCTGTTGATGGAAGGCCAGTTCCCGGGCGTATTCCGGGGCGCCGGGGTGGGGCACTTGCGGGCCCTGGTCATAACCGACCCTGGCTTGGATATGGTGGACCCGTTCGACAAAGGCGCTGAGGTCGTCGCAGGGATCGTCCAGCAGGCGCTCGCAGGTGACGACCCAATGGCTGATGTCACTGGTGAAGCGCAGGTCCGGCACTTGGCGAATCAGTTCCAGGGTCAGCCAGGGGTTGAACAACGAGCGCGAGCGATGGGTTTCGAAGCTGCAGAACTGGCCGTGCTTGCGAGCCAGCTCCAGGGCCTGGCCGAAGAACTCCACTTGCTGGGCCAGGGGCCAGCGGTCGTTGCCGGCCAGCACATTGACGAAGCGCGGCTTCAGTTCGGCGGCCCAGGCAAGTTTGCGGTCGAGGTCGTGCAGGTGCTCGGCCGGGAGGGCCCGTTGCTCCGGCAATACGTCGTAGGCGGTAAATACGGTGCTGATGTAGCCGACCTGATTGGCGTTCAGGAAGGTGGCGAATTCGGCGCGCTCACGAGCGTCCAGGGGCAGGCGGGCTTCCATGCCGTCGAAGCCGGCCTCCAGCAATTCGTCGAGTGCCTGGGCCTTGCTGGCGGTGTAACCCCACAGGGTGCGGAAAAGATCGAGTTTCATCGGCGAACCTCAAGGATGCCTGGGCTACGTAAAGCACGGCATCGGCAGGTGACCGAAGCGCGCTGTGTACGGCAGTAGCTGAAGACATTCCCCGAGCCGGCTATCTGTGTAGCCGGTCTCGCCGAGGGCGGCGCTGGGCCGCTGACTCTGGCGCCGATCTTAATCAGGCGCAGCGGTCGGGAAGAATAGGCTGTGGCAAATCGTTACTTCATTTTTTTCTAAACCAATAGCCGGCTATGTATGTGGCCATCTCGCGGGGTTTTCCGTGGCTGTGCTATCGTTGCGGCATCATTTCATGACGATCATTGAGTATTCCTGCATGGACGTGGCTGTCTTGAGGACAGAACGCTTTTGGGGTGTCAGGCGGTGCCTGCTCGCGGCCCTTTTGTGCCTGTTGAGCCCCTTCACCCTGGCCCATTCTGCGGCTGACGCGCCCCTTGGCCTGGCCGATCAGCGCGCCAAGGCCGTGACCCAGGTGGTGCTCGGCATTCTCAGTTATGCCCGCTGGCCGGTGGAGCCTGCGCAACTGCGCCTGTGTGTGGTCGGCCCCACCGAATACACCGACGACTTGCTCAAGGGCAGCACCCAGCGCACCGGGCGGCCGGTGGTGGCGCGGCGCTTGCTGGCCAGCAGCCCGGCGATTCTCAATGAGTGCGATGCGCTGTACATCGGCAAGTTGAGCAGCGAAGAGCGGGGTCGTCTGTTTGCCTCGCTGCTGGGCCTGCCGGTGTTGAGCATCAGCGAGGGCGGTGACCAATGCACAGTGGGCAGCCTGTTCTGCTTGCGGGTCAGCGATGAGCAGGTGTCCTTCGAGGTCAATCTGGATTCGGTGGCTCGCAGCGGTGTGCGGATTCACCCCAGCGTCCTGCAGTTGTCCCGTCGTCGTGCGGCGGCCCCATGACGATCTTCAAATCCAAGAACCGTTCGACCCTGCGCTCGGTGATCGGTCGTGGGCACTTGATTGTCGCCCTGCTGGCCATTTTGATGGCCAGCCTGTCGCTGACCTTGCTCGGGGTCCTGGCGCTGCGGGTGTATGCCGACCACAACTTGCATTTGATCGCCCGTTCCATCAACTACACGGTGGAAGCGGCGGTGGTCTTCAACGACCGTGCGGCGGCCACTGAGGCCCTGGCGCTGATTGCCTCCACCGAGGAGGTGGCGGATGCCCAAGTCCTCGACAAAAACGGCCAACTGCTGGCGAGCTGGAAACGCCCGGAGAGCGGCTGGCTGTCCGACCTGGAGATGCACTTCGCCAGCGCCTTCCTGGAAAAGCCCATCGCCATGCCGATCGAGCATCAGGGCGAGGTGATCGGCACCATCAGCCTGACCGGGCACGGCGGCAGCCTGATGCGCTTTCTGTTCAGCGGCCTGGTGGGGATTGTGCTGTGTACGGCCGTCAGCGCCTGGGTTTCCCTGTACCTGGCCCGGCGTCAGTTGCGCGGCATCACTGGGCCTCTGCGCAGCCTGGCAGAGGTGGCCCACGCCGCCCGTCGCGAGCGTGCGTTCGACCAGCGCGTGCCGCCGGCCGCGATCATTGAACTGGACAACCTGGGCAACGACTTCAATGCCTTGCTCGATGAGCTGGAAGCCTGGCAGACCCACCTGCAAAGCGAGAATGAAACCCTGGCGCACCAAGCCAGCCACGACAGCCTGACCGGCTTGCCGAACCGCGCCTTTTTCGAGGGGCGGCTGATTCGCACCTTGCGCAGCGCGGCCAAGCTCAACGAGCGGGTGGCGGTGTTGTTCCTCGACAGCGATCGTTTCAAAGACATCAACGACAATTTTGGCCACGCGGCCGGCGATGCCGTGCTGGTGGCCGTGGCGTCGCGGATTCGTGCGCAACTGCGCGAAGAGGACTTGGTGGCGCGCTTGGGCGGTGATGAATTCGCGATCTTGCTGACGCCCCTGCACCGGGTCGAAGACGCCCGGCGCATCGCCGACAAAATCAGCGCCAGCATGCAAGAGCCCATCCCGTTGCCGGGCAGCACGGCAGTGTTGACCTCTCTCAGCATTGGCATGGCCATCTATCCCGATCATGGCGCCACGCCGGGCACCCTCCTGGACGCTGCCGACGCGGCCATGTACCAGGCCAAGCGCCAGGCCCGTGAGGATCAATCCCCGGACGAAGAGGCGCATTCCCCTATCGTTCACGTTAAAACCAGGAGATGACGGTCTTGTTTTCTTTAACCCCACGTGTTTTTCGCTTCATCGGCGTGCTGCTGTTCAGCGCCTTGCTCGGCTTGGCCGGCTGCCAGAGCGTGCCGCCCAAGGGCCTGACGCCACAGCAGATTGCCGTGCTCCAGCACGAGGGGTTCGAGCTGACGGATGAGGGCTGGGCCTTCGGCCTGTCGGGCAAGGTGTTGTTTGGCAGCGACGTGGAAAGCCTGAACCAGGCCAGTACCGAGATCGTCCAGCGCATCGCCAAGTCCCTGCTCAGCGTCGACATCCAGAAGGTGCGCGTGGACGGCCACACCGACGCCTCGGGCAAGGAAACCTACAACGAACAGCTGTCCATGCGCCGCGCCAAGAGCGTGGCCAAGGTGCTGGTCGAGGCCGGCATGGCCGAGCGCAACGTCCAGTTGCGCGGCCTCGGCAGCAGCCAGCCGGTGGCGTCCAACGACACCGCCGCCGGGCGCACCGAGAATCGCCGGGTGGCGATTGTGGTCATTGCCGACTAATCGGCGAAGCGCAGGGTACGACTCTCGCCCATCAGCAGCGGCTGGTTCTGCTCGGTGACGTTGCGGATGTAATCCCACAACAGGGTGATGCGCTTGAGCTTGCGTAGGTCTTCGCGGCAGTACATCCAGAATTGCCGGGTCAGGTTGATCTGCTCCGGCAGCACCGGCAGTAGGCGCGGGTCCTGGGCGGCGAGGAAGCACGGCAGGATGGCCATCGAGCGGCCTTGCTGCGCCGCCACGTACTGGGCGATGACGCTGGTGCTGCGCAGGTTGGCGCTGGCGCCGGGCACCACATTGGCCAGGTACAGCAGCTCGGAACTGAAGGCCAGGTCGTCGACGTAACTGATGAATTGATGTTCACCCAGGTCCGCGGGGCGGCGGATCGGCGGGTGCTGGTCGAGGTATTCCTGGGTGGCGTAGAGCTGTAGGCGGTAGTCGCAGAGTTTGCAGCATACATAAGGCCCATGTTCCGGGCGCTCTAGGGCGATTACGATGTCGGCCTCGCGCTTGGACAGGCTGATGAAGTGCGGCAGCGGCAGGATGTCCACGGAGATGGCCGGGTAGGCGTCGAGGAAGTGACTCAACTGCGGGGTGATAAAGAAGCTGCCGAAGCCCTCGGTGCAGCCGATGCGCACGTGCCCGGACAACGCCACGCCTGAGCCTGAGACCTGTTCACAGGCCATGTGCAGGGTGCTCTCGATCGACTCGGCGTACCCCAGCAGGCGTTGGCCCTCGGCCGTCAGGACAAAGCCGTTGGTCCGCGACTTCTCGAAGAGCAAGGTGCCCAGGGCGGTTTCCAGCGAGGTGATGCGCCGCGACACCGTGGTGTAGTCCACAGCCAGGCGTTTGGCGGCGCTGCTGGCTTTGCGGGTGCGGGCCACTTCCAGGAAAAACTTCAGGTCGTCCCAGTTCAGGGAACCCAATGAGGTAATGTTTTTTTGCATGTTGGACCGGTTTTTATGTGCGTTCTTATTAGAAGTTTGCACATCTATACTCCAAAAACAGTCCGACACCAACTCGCGACGTCCTCTCTATACAAGGCGCCTGCGCGCCTTGGCCCCCTGCATAAGAACCCAAGAAGTCAGGAGACCACGATGAACGCATCCCTCACGCCCGGTGGCACCACACTGCAACAGGCCAAGTTGTTGATTGACGGTGAATGGGTCGAATCCCGCACCGATCAATGGCAAGACATCGTCAACCCCGCGACCCAGGAAGTCCTGGCCAAGGTGCCTTTCGCCACGGCCGCTGAAGTCGACGCGGCGATCGCTGCCGCCCAGCGCGCCTTCCAGACCTGGAAGCTGACCCCTATCGGTGCGCGCATGCGCATCATGCTCAAATTGCAGGCGCTGATTCGCGAACATTCCAAGCGCATCGCCGTGGTCCTCAGCGCCGAGCAGGGCAAAACCATCGCCGACGCCGAAGGGGATATTTTCCGCGGCCTGGAAGTGGTGGAGCACGCCTGTTCCATTGGCACCTTGCAGATGGGCGAGTTCGCAGAGAACGTCGCTGGCGGTGTCGACACCTACACCCTGCGCCAGCCCATCGGCGTGTGCGCCGGCATCACCCCGTTCAACTTCCCGGCGATGATCCCGTTGTGGATGTTCCCCATGGCCATCGCCTGCGGCAACACCTTCGTCCTCAAACCGTCCGAGCAGGACCCGCTGTCGACCCTGCTGCTGGTAGAGCTGGCGCTGGAAGCCGGGGTGCCTGCCGGTGTGCTCAACGTGGTGCACGGCGGTAAGGATGTGGTGGATGCGCTGTGCACCCACAAAGACATCAAGGCCGTGTCCTTCGTTGGCTCAACTGCCGTGGGCACTCATGTCTATGACTTGGCCGGCAAGCATGGCAAGCGCGTGCAGTCGATGATGGGCGCGAAAAACCACGCCGTGGTGCTGCCGGATGCCAACCGCGAGCAGACCCTCAATGCCCTGGTGGGCGCAGGCTTCGGTGCCGCCGGCCAGCGCTGCATGGCCACCTCGGTGGTGGTGTTGGTGGGCGCGTCGAAACAATGGCTGCCAGACCTCAAGGCCCTGGCGCAGAAGCTCAAGGTGAATGCCGGCAGCGAGCCGGGCACCGATGTCGGCCCGGTGGTGTCCAAACGGGCCAAGGCGCGGATTCTCGAACTGATCGAAAGCGGCGTGAAAGAAGGCGCCAAGCTTGAACTCGACGGTCGCGACATCCAGGTCCCGGGCTTCGAGCAAGGCAACTTCATCGGCCCGACCCTGTTCTCCGGGGTGACCACCGATATGCAGATTTACACCCAGGAAATCTTCGGCCCGGTGCTGGTGGTGCTGGAGGTGGACACCCTGGATCAGGCCATTGCCCTGGTCAACGCCAACCCGTTTGGCAACGGCACTGGCCTGTTCACCCAGAGCGGCGCCGCAGCGCGCAAGTTCCAGAGCGAAATCGACGTCGGCCAAGTGGGCATCAACATCCCGATCCCGGTGCCGGTGCCGTTCTTCAGTTTTACCGGTTCCCGGGGCTCCAAGCTGGGTGACCTGGGCCCGTACGGCAAGCAGGTGGTGCAGTTCTACACTCAGACCAAGACCGTCACCAGCCGCTGGTTCGACGATGACAGCGTCAACGACGGTGTGAACACCACCATCAACCTGCGTTGAGGAGCCTGACATGAACATCGCATTTATCGGCTTGGGCAACATGGGCGCGCCCATGGCCCGCAACCTGATCAAGGCCGGGCATCAACTGAACCTGTTCGACCTCAACCAGAGCGTGCTGGCGGAGCTGGCGCAACTGGGCGGCCGCATCAGCGCCTCGCCCAAGGCCGCCGCCGAGGGCAGCGAACTGGTGATCACCATGCTCCCGGCTGCAGCCCATGTGCGCAGCGTCTGGTTGGGAGAAGACGGTGTATTGGCGGGCATCGGTCGCGGCGTGCCGGCGGTGGATTGCAGCACCATCGACCCACAGACCGCCCGTGAAGTGGCGACTGCCGCAGCCAAGCAAGGCGTGAGCATGGCCGATGCGCCGGTGTCCGGCGGTACCGGCGGCGCCCAGGCTGGCACCCTGACCTTTATGGTCGGTGCCAACGCTGAACTGTTTGCCACCCTGCAACCGGTGCTGGCGCAGATGGGCCGCAACATCGTGCATTGCGGTGACGTGGGCACCGGGCAGATCGCCAAGATCTGCAACAACTTGCTGCTGGGTATTTCCATGATCGGCGTCAGCGAGGCCATGGCGTTGGGCGACGCCCTGGGCATCGACACCCAGGTGCTGGCCGGGATCATCAACAGCTCCACCGGGCGTTGCTGGAGTTCCGATACCTACAACCCCTGGCCGGGGGTGATCGAAACCGCCCCCGCGTCACGGGGCTACACCGGCGGCTTTGGTGCAGAGCTGATGCTCAAGGACCTGGGCCTGGCCACCGAGGCGGCGCGCCAGGCCCACCAGCCGGTGGTTCTCGGTGCCGTGGCGCAGCAGTTGTATCAAGCCATGAGCCAGCGCGGGGAGGGCGGGAAAGACTTCTCGGCCATCGTTAACAGCTACCGCAAACCGCAGTAAACGTTTCTTTCCGGGGGCTCGTGTCGGGCGAGCCTTCGGCTTTTCCAGCCTGTCTCCTGTCCCCCTCCCAGCCTGGCGCGCACAGCGCAATGTGTAGACAGGGTGGGCGTCCTCTGCGGAGTCGAACATGACTCGCAGCGCTCTCTTTCTGTGACGGTCCTCGGTTCTGGTCAACCTTCCAGCCCCAACTCCCAGTAAGCACATCCACCGCGGCGCATCAGATGTTTGCCTATGAGGCCCGGCCGACAGACGCCCCTGAGTCGCCCCTGAGCCCTGTTGAAGAGGCCTTGTCACTGACTCGAAATCCCTTGCCGGACATGGGTGGTAATGGAAAACAGCGCCTGTCCCAGTGGTCGAATCGTCAATTAGGTTAAAGCCATTTAAGAAGATAAACGGCATAATGCCGCCTTGTCGGTTACAGGCCAGAGCTAGCCTCTAGCTGCAATCCATGCTTTGGTCGGACAAGCCTCTTAATCCATACGTAGGCGAGCAGCGTCGGTACGAGTGGCTGTCGGAGTCGTTTGAGTTGTGTCATCTGAACGCCGCGGATGTTCGTAAGCGGTTTGGGTGGCGAGTTTGATGTGGAAATAGCGTTTGCCCGGAAGTTGCAAGACAGATAGGCAGCAAAACATCAACTGTGTGTCGTGACCCCCGACTAGTTGACGTGTTGAACCTTGAAGAATTATTTAATGGGAGTTTTACCTGATGTCGGGCATCAAACGGGCGAGTGTTGACAAGTTCAAAAGCAGAGAAGCTCTAATCGGTATTGTTGGCCTAGGCTACGTCGGCCTGCCGCTGATGCTGCGCTACAACGCCATTGGTTTCCGCGTACTGGGTATCGATATTGATGACACCAAGGTGTCCCGGCTTAACGCCGGTGAAAGCTATATCGAACACATCAGCGCAGCGAAAGTCACCGAGGCACGCCAAAGCGGTTTCGAGGCTACCAGCGATTTTCGCCGTGTCAGCGAATGTGATGCCTTGATCCTGTGTGTGCCCACGCCTCTGAACAAATACCGTGAACCGGATATGAGCTTCGTGATCAACACCACGGAAGCGATCAAGCCCTATCTGCGTGAAGGTCAGGTGGTATCCCTAGAGAGCACCACTTACCCGGGCACGACCGAAGAAGAACTTCTTCCTCGCGTTCAGGAAGCCGGTTTGCAGGTGGGTGAGAATATCTTCCTGGTTTACTCGCCCGAGCGTGAAGACCCGGGCAATCCAAACTTCGAGACTCGCACTATTCCGAAAGTGATCGGTGGGCATACGCCTGCCTGCCTTGAAGTGGGTATCGCTCTGTACGAGCAGGCGATCGACCAGGTCATTCCCGTCAGTTCCACCAAGGCGGCGGAAATGACCAAGCTGCTGGAGAACATTCACCGCGCTGTGAACATCGGCTTGGTCAATGAAATGAAAATAGTCGCCGACCGTATGGGCATTGATATTTTCGAAGTGGTCGATGCCGCAGCCACCAAGCCTTTTGGCTTTACCCCTTACTATCCGGGCCCAGGGCTCGGTGGGCACTGCATCCCCATTGACCCTTTTTACCTGACCTGGAAGGCTCGCGAGTACGGTTTGCACACGCGCTTCATCGAGCTCTCAGGTGAAGTCAACCAAGCGATGCCCGAGTATGTGGTCAGCAAGTTGATGGACGGCCTCAACAACGACTCCAAGCCGTTGAAAGGTAGCAAGGTGCTGGTGCTGGGCATTGCCTACAAGAAAAACGTGGATGACATGCGTGAGTCGCCCTCCGTTGAGATCATGGAGCTGCTTGAAGCCAAAGGGTGTGTCGTGGCTTACAGCGACCCGCATGTTCCGGTTTTTCCAAAAATGCGCGAACACCACTTCAACCTGTCCAGCGAAGCGCTGAGCGCTGAGAACCTTGCGTCGTTTGATGCCGTTATCCTGGCCACGGACCACGACAAATTCGACTACGAGCTGATTCGTCAGCATGCGCGGCTGGTGGTTGATAGCCGCGGAAAATACCGTACCCCCGAAGCTCATATCATCAAAGCCTGATCGCTGGAGTGCTCCTTTTGAAACGTTTTGCTCTTATCGGTGCCGCCGGTTACATCGCCCCGCGTCACATGCGCGCCATTAAAGACACGGCCAACGAGTTAGTCTCGGCGTATGACATCAATGACTCTGTAGGCATCATTGACAGCCTGTCGCCACAGAGCGAGTTCTTCACCGAATTTGAGCGTTTCATCGAGCACGCCTGGCAACTCAAGCGTGATAGCAGCACAGCCCTGGATTATGTCTCGGTCTGCTCGCCCAACTACCTGCATCACGCCCATATCGCCGCCGGATTGCGTTTAGGTTGTGATGTCATTTGCGAAAAGCCGTTGGTGCCCACTCCCGAAATCCTCGATGAGCTGGCCCAGGTTGAACGCGAGACTGGCAAGCGTGTGTACAACATTCTGCAGTTGCGCCATCACCAAGCCATTTTGGACTTGAAAGAAAAGGTCGCCCGTGAGGCCCGTGACGGTAAGTACGAGGTTGAACTGACGTACATCACGTCACGGGGTAAGTGGTACATGGAGAGCTGGAAAGGCGATCCACGCAAGTCGTATGGGGTCGCAACCAATATCGGCGTGCACTTCTACGACATGCTGCACTTCATCTTCGGCAACTTGCAGCGCAACGTCGTGCACTTTGCCAACGAATACAAAGCCGCCGGCTACCTTGAATACGAAAAGGCCCGTGTGCGCTGGTTCCTCTCCATTGACGCCCAGGACCTGCCGGATTCGGTCAAGGGTAAGAAACCGACCTATCGCTCCATCACCGTCGACGGCGAAGAGATGGAGTTCTCTGAAGGTTTCACTGACCTGCATACCACCAGCTACCGCGAAATCCTTGCAGGCCGGGGCTATGGCCTGGAAGACGCTCGGCACTGCGTCGAAACCGTGAATACCATTCGCGCGGCCGTCCCTGAGACGCCGCAGGATCAAGAGGGCCACCCTTTCCTCGCCACTTTGGTCCGCTGAGGCTCGCATGAATTATCAGGCTCATCCCTCTGCGATCATCGACGACGGCGCACAGATTGGCGACGGTTCGCGGGTATGGCATTTCGTCCATATCTGCGCTGGCGCGCGCATCGGCGACGGAGTTTCCCTTGGGCAGAATGTCTTCGTGGGAAACAAGGTAATCATTGGCGATCACTGCAAGATCCAGAACAACGTTTCGGTCTACGACAACGTGACTCTCCAGGAGGGCGTTTTCTGTGGCCCGAGCATGGTGTTCACCAATGTCTATAACCCTCGCTCGTTGATCGAGCGCAAGAGTGAATACCGCGACACGCTGGTGAAGAAAGGTGCGACCCTGGGCGCCAACTGCACCATTGTTTGCGGGGTGACCATTGGTGAGTTCGCCTTCGTCGGCGCAGGGGCGGTGATCAACAAAGACGTGCCAGCCTATGCGTTGATGGTGGGTGTGCCTGCCAGGCAGATTGGCTGGATGAGTGAGTTTGGTGAACAGCTTGACCTGCCGCTAGAGGGCGCAGCGCAAGCGCGTTGCGGCCACAGCAACGCGCGGTATGTACTGAGCGGCAAGACATTGAGCAAGGAGCAAGCATGATCGAGTTCATCGACCTCAAGGCCCAGCAGTTGCTGATCAAGGACCGGATTGATGCCGGTATCCAGCGAGTCATGGCTCACGGCCAGTATATCCTCGGCCCGGAGGTCAGCGAGCTGGAGGAGAAGTTGGCTGCGTTTGTGGGGGCGAAGCACTGCATCAGTGTGGCCAATGGCACAGACGCTCTGCAGATTGCCCAAATGGCGTTGGGTATTGGCCCCGGTGATGAAGTCATCACTCCTGGCTTTACCTATATTGCGACCGCCGAAACGGTTGCCCTGCTGGGCGCCAAACCCATCTACGTGGATGTCGACCCGCTTACCTGCAACCTCGATCCGAAATTGCTGGAGGCCGCGATTACCCCGCGTACCAAGGCAATCATTCCAGTGTCGTTGTATGGCCAGTGTGCTGACCTGGACGACATCAATCGGATTGCTGCCAAGCATGGCATTCCTGTCATCGAAGATGCTGCGCAGAGCTTTGGTGCCACCTACAAGGGCAAGCGCTCGTGCAATCTGACGACCATTGCCTGTGCCAGTTTCTTCCCGAGCAAGCCTTTGGGCTGCTACGGCGATGGTGGCGCGCTATTCACTAATGACGAAGAGCTGGCGAAAGTCATCCGCCAAATCGCCAGGCATGGTCAGGATCGTCGGTATCACCATATCCGAGTAGGTGTTAACAGCCGCCTGGACACGATTCAAGCGGCCATCCTGCTGGCGAAGCTTGATGTGTTTCCTCGAGAGTTGGAGCAGCGGCAGGCGGTGGCGGGGGTCTATGAGCGCCTGCTGAAGGACATTGATGTTGTCGCTCCCCATGTGGAGAGCGGCAACACCAGCGCCTGGGCGCAGTACACCATTCAGGTGGACGGCCGTGAGGACATCCAGCAAGTACTGAACGCGTCAGGCATTCCTACTGCCGTGCATTATCCGATCCCCTTGAACAAACAGCCTGCGGTGGCCGACGCGAGTGCAGTGCTGCCTATCGGTGATGCCATCGCACGGAAAGTACTTAGCCTGCCCATGCACCCCTACCTTCTGGAGTCGCAACAAGTCGAGATAGTTGACGCTCTGAAAGGTGCTAGATGTGATTAGTGGCTGGGTCAAGAAGTCGGATTTTCTTCGTAATATTCTGACGCTGCTGACCGGTACTGTCATAGCCCAGGCTATACCTATACTGATAAGCCCGCTGCTCACGAGGATTTATACGCCGGAAGATTTCGGCGTATATGCTTTATATATTGCGGTCGTTAATGTTTTAGTGGTCTTGGCAACCGGTCAGTATGAGAACGCCATTTTGCTTCCGCGCGAGAATGAGCAGGCTTATGCTTTGGTGGTTGCGTCCTCGGTTATTACTTTATCTTTTACGGCTGCGTTGTTTTTAATTGTCGTGGTATTTCACGATTATATTACCAGTCTGTTGAAGGTTGACTTGGGCTGGTTGTTGTATCTTATACCGCTAGGGGTATGCATATCTGGGCTGCTGAGTATTTTGAATTACTGGAATTCGCGGAAGGAAAACTATAAGCGTCTTTCAACTAACTCTGTGCTTAACAGTGTCACCAACGGAAGCCTTTCCGTTGTGCTTGGGTATGTTTGGAAAGGGGGCGGGGGGCTGGCCATCGCTCAGTTGAGTGGCTTGGCGCTTTCGGTTTCTCTGTTGTTAAAAGAGTTTTTCTGCAGTCCTGAAAAGTATAGGGTTGATAGGAAAAAGCTGGTTGGTGTGTGCGTTAGATACAAGAAGTTTCCTCAAATATCCATTCCCCATGGATTATTCTCGAATCTGTCAAATAATCTGCCTGCCATCATATTGACTGCATATTTTTCCCCAGCAGTGGCGGGTTTTTATTTTCTGGCTTTCCGCGTGGCGGCGCTACCGCTCACCATAATAGGAAACGCTTTTTATCAGGTGTTCTTTCAGCAATTATCAAAGGTTGAAGATAAGAAAAAATTTTACAAAGATAAGTTTCTCAAGGCGAACCTGTTATTGATTCCCGTTTTTGTTTGCGGGTGGTTTTTGCTGCCGGCCCTGTTTCATCTGTTTTTTGGTGAGGCTTGGATCGAAGCAGGTAAATACACGCAAGTAATTTTACCGCTTTTGTATATGAAGTTTCTAAGTAATGTATTTTGTTCGGCAGTCTATATATTTTTTGAAAGGCAGGCTGAGAATTTCTTTTTTGGGGTAATTATCAATCTCTCCATTGCTGTTTCATTGATATGGGGTGCCCGTGCAGAAAACATTGAGCTTGCTCTATTGTTGATGATGGCCAGCAACAGCTTGATAATTATAGTTAAACTCATTCGTTGTCGAAAAATTTTGGAGCAAAAGTAGTGCTGGGAATTTACAAGAAATTGTTTGAGTCCTTGCGTGTGGCAGGTGTTGCCTACTGCGCTTACAAAAGTCTCAATCACCTGGACGAGGATTTGGACGGCGTACGAGGTGATCTTGACCTGCTCGTGGCGTGTGGTGATTTCAATCGATTCCAGGAAATTGCCCAAGCGACGGGTTTTGTATGTGCTAGCCATAAAGAGCCGTATTACTACGTAGCACTTGATCCAGAAACTCATAAGTTTGTCATGCTCGATGTTTGCACCAAGATTAACTTTGGCCCTAAACCATACAAGCCTTATCGGCTTGATCTTGAGTTCAATAATCTGAGTATAGAGATTGGCGAGATTAATAAGCTCTCTGCAGCAGATTATTATCCGTTGATGTTTTACATGCGCACCGCGTCGAAAAGTGAAAAGCCGGAAGACCTTCAAGAACTTCAGGATGGAATCGCTTCACAACACATCTCTGGTGGAGAAGTCCTTGCGATGGTTGAGAGGCGATGCGGCAAGTCTTGGAAAGAGATTTCCGAGGATGTTGTCAATGCGCGAAGCTGGAAGGACATAAAAGATAAGTACAGAAAAGCGGTGGTCGAGACTGCGGATGCTCGCAAGCTGTGCGTTGGGCCGATCAGGTCAGTCTTTTTGTTCAAGCTACTTCGAGTGATCAAGTCACGGCTCGGCATTCCTCCTTATAAGGTCCGGCGGACGGGGTATCTTGTCGCCTTCGTTGGGGTGGATGGCGCGGGCAAGACCAGCACAATCGACTATGTGAAAGACCTGGACTACTTTAAGTGCACCGGCGTGAAAAGAGTTTACTTCGGGAATAACGAATACAAGTTGCCCGGCTTGAATAAGATGCTGAGCATAGAGTGGAAGAGTTTTCCCGTACGTTTGTTTTTTTCAACGCTTGGCCTGATTGACAGGCAGTTACGGGTTCTGATTGCGCAATATTATATTATGTTAGGCAATGTCGTTCTGGCGGATCGATATTATTATGATGATGAAATAGGCCGGCTTGAGCAAAAAGAGCAAGGGGTCAAGGTTTCCCCGCTGAAGCGTGTCTATCGGATGATTTTTGGCGCTAAGATGCTGAAAAAGCCGGACGTGGCGGTTTTTCTCGATGTGAGTCCTGAAGTTGCTTATCGGCGAAAACAGGACTACAGCTATGAAATCATGCTAGAGCAAAATAAGCTTTATAAAGAATATATGTATGCTCAGCCTAGAGTTCTTGTTGTAAATGCAGACCAGAGTCAGTCGCTCGTCTATAAAGAGGTTGTTGAATCAATCCTGAATCTGGATGATAAAAATTGCTGACTGGAAAGTTAAGGGAGTACGTCGTTTTTTATAAAAGAACGGCGCTTGATTTCTTGTGTCGAATAAAAAATCCTTACTTTGTATTTGTGTATGTTTTTATCGCTGGCAGATCGAACGAGTACGTTGATCGCTCTTGGTTGAATGCCCAGTTGTTGGGCAGGCTGATGTCCCTGAAAGGCTTTCGTAGCTTCAAGTTGACAGGGACTGGTGTCCTTCTGCTGATTGGCCCGGACAGTGTCGTGAAGGTACCTCTGGGAGAGGCAGCCAGTCATTCTCTCAAGCAGAACTTTCAAAACTATAAGCTGCTAAAAAATACGTCCTTATCCCATTATGTGGCCTACAATCTTGAGTTTCTTAAAGGCTGTTACAAAATGGATTTGCTTTCGAGTGCAAACGCTAGCACCGATGAAGTGAAATCAATCATCGAGGACCTTCGTTCGTTTTCTGAGACAAAGGAGTTGTCTTCGGAGTTTGTGGCAGGTAAGTGTGCGCAAGGTGTAGATGTTTTAAAGCGGTTTACTGGAGAAGAGGTCGCTGTTCCCGGTGATATCTTGCTTCACAGTTCAGTCATGCATGGCGACCTGACTGAAGGCAATATTATGAAGAGTGCCGAAAATAACAATGTGTTGATTGATCTTGATAGATTTGATTTTTTTGGCATAGATGGTATTGACGAGCTTCACTTTAAAGTTACGCAAGAGAGTGTAAGGCGCAAGTGCAGCTTTTTTGAGTCTCTAAGCGATATGATCGCTCATGAACAGCAGCGTGGTCTGCTGACGGTCTATCTGCTTCATAGAGTAGCAGTGGAGCATGTGGAAGGCGTCGTACTCGATCGTAGATATTATGAAAAAGCGTTAAGTCTCTATAAGGCTTTAAAGCGCTGAAAAAAGTTATTGGCTAGCCAGCCTTCATCATCAAGCTTGAAGTTTTCAGCGAGTGGTTGTCGGTGAGTGGATGTTGTCAAAATAGTTAGGGGAGATTTCATGCACATACTCGTCATACCATCAGAGCATTTTGTCACTGAAAGAGTACCTTTGGGAGGTATCTTTCAGTTCGAGCAGGCCAAGGCACTTCAACGCGCAGGGCATAAAGTCGGGGTTATCGCTGTCGGGTTTATCTCGCCTCGATATTTTAGGGGGGGCTATCCTTACCAGAGTAAAGAGACCGTTGATGGCTTGGCGGTGATCAGAGACTATAAAAAAATATACCTTCCCCATAAGGTTTATCCCATCTGGCGTATTTTTGGAAAATACATCAGCTTGTTCAAGCGTAACTTCCAGAAGTATGTGGAAGAGTACGGTGCTCCGGATGTTGTTCACGCGCACAATTCATTTTATGCAGGCGTCATAGCTGATTTTGTGCAGCGGGAATATGGGATACCTTTTGTCTTGACCGAGCATAGCTCCGCGTTTGCGCGGGGTATGGTCCCCTCTCGGGCGAATGAAGCGTTGAAAGGCGTCTTCAAACGCGCCGCCTCTATTTCCTGCGTTAGTTCACCGTTCAAGAGTGAACTCGAACAGCGCTTTGATGTTCCTGTTTCTGTTCTTCATAACTTGGTGGATCGACTTTTTTTTGCGGATGACCTTGATCGGCCAGCCGACGAGCAATTCAAGTTTATTAGTATTGCTTCCCTGGACTCGAATAAAAACCTGGCGCTGGCCTTGGCCTCATTTGCATCCGAGTTGAAGGGGGAGCGAGCATCCTTCACTGTTGTGGGGGATGGGCCTCTGCGCGACGAGCTTGTTACGCTTTGTAAAACACTTGGTATCTCGGATCAGGTGAGGTTTTTAGGTCGGTTGTCCAGGAAAGATGTACGAGATGAAATGATGAAAGCCGACTGTCTGGTTTTGTCGAGTAATTACGAGACTTTCGGCGTTGTTCTAATTGAAGCGCTAGCGTGTGGCTTACCGTTGATTGCCACACGTTGCGGCGGACCTAATGATATCGTCAACGAAGGAAATGGCCTGTTGGTAGATGTTGGAAGCCAGGACCAATTGGCTTCTGCCATGCGTGCCATGATGAATAATCATCATGAATACTCCAGCGAGGAATTGCGCAATGATGCATTCGCTCGTTTTGGTGAGGCAGCCTTTGTGAAAGAGGTTGTTAGTGTCTATGAAAAGGCCCTTGGCAAATATTAGTTGGCGAGTTGAACGTTATGTCTGCAGAGATTAAATATCGTCCGGAAATTGATGGCTTGCGCGCAGTCGCTGTCTTGTCTGTCATGCTCTTTCATGCCGGAGTTCCGGGGTTTTCCGGCGGTTTTGTAGGGGTCGATGTCTTTTTTGTAATCAGCGGTTTTTTGATTACGGGCATTCTTTTGAAAGAGCTGGCAGCCGATCGATTTTCGTTAGCGGATTTTTACGAGCGTCGAGCGCGCCGGATCTTGCCGGCACTGTTTTTTGTTTTGCTGTTTTGCCTATGCGTCGGTTGGATGGTCCTTGATCCTTATGCCTTCAAGTCTTTGGGGGAGGCGTTGGTTGCTACCGCATTATTTGGCTCAAACATCTTATTTTGGAGGGGGACGAGTTATTTTGCTGCAGCATTTGAAAACCCGCTATTGCACACTTGGAGTCTAGGGGTTGAAGAGCAGTTTTATATTTTCTTTCCGATTTTTCTCTGGTTGGTCTGGCGTTATGTAAGACGTTGGTTGTGGTGCGCCCTCATACTGGTCGCCTTGGCCTCGTTATTAATCAGTAATTGGGGGGTGGAAACCGGGCGCAACGCTGCGGCGTTCTATTTGCTTCCCTCACGGGCATTTGAGTTGCTTTGCGGTAGTTTGGCCGCCTTGGCATGCTTTCATAAAAAGCTTCCCGTCTTTCGGTCTGCAATCACCGACGTTTTAAGTTTATTGGGTGCGGCCCTTGTCTGCGCTGCTGTAGTCATTTTTGATAACGAAACGCCTTTTCCTGGCTGGCGCGCCTTGGTACCCACTGTGGGAACAGCGCTCATACTGCTTTACACCCGTCCTGAAAGTGCGCTGGGTCGACTGTTGACAGCCCCCCTCTTGGTGGGTGTCGGTCTTGTATCCTACAGTGCATACCTTTGGCATCAGCCTGTCTTTGCATTTGTCAGGGCCAGTGAGGTCAACCTGGGTCTTTTTTCAAGCCTCGGTCTTATTCTTCTATGTTTGGCCATGGCATGGGTGAGTTGGCGATTTATCGAGCGTCCTTTCCGTGACCGTGAATACTTGTCTCGACAGAAAATTTTCTGGGGGGCGGGTGCCATATCGGTTGCTGTCATCAGCATTGGGGCTGGTTTGATTGCGACACAAGGGGCAAAGGGTCGGTTTACCGCGGAGGAGTTGCGCTGGTTCGCCTACTCGGACGTCGCGCTGCAGTCCGGTTACGTCACCAAGAGATTTGACAGCCTGACGGGCGACTTCAAATCCGAATCCGCAGGCCGCAAGGTTCTGATCATTGGTGACAGTTTCGCTCAAGACTTTACAAATATGCTCTATGAGTCGGGGGCTTGGCCGGACGTTGAGGTGCGTACAGTCTACATACCGTCCGCTTGCCAGATCGCCCTTCTGCCTGAAGGTACGGAGCAGTATCTGTCCCCCCCTGACGTACCGAGATGCTCGCGCGAGTCGACTGTCAGTTCAGCACTGTCGAAAATCAAACAGGCGGATATCGTGGTGCTGGCGGCCAATTGGAAGAAGTGGTCGGCCCAAAATCTACCTCGGACATTGAAAGCCATGGGCTTGCGCACGGATCAGAAGCTTTTCGTTATTGGCCCGAAGGAGTTTGGCTTCTTAAGTGCCAGTCATCTATTGCAGTTGAATGCTTCGGGGCGGCTTGAGGCCAGGCATACGATTTCAGAGAATTTGTCAGAAGTTAACGATATTCTGAGGAAGGAGGTGCCCGCCGATGCTTTTGTGGACCAGATCCAGTTGATCTGTGGTGAGCAAGAGCATTGCCCTGTCGTTACGGCTCAAGATCACTTGATTTCCTATGATGGCAAGCATTTGACGGAGCATGGGGCGAAGTACATTGGAAACATTCTCTTTGCTCGATCTGTGCTGGCGGAAAACCATGAGCGGGAGGACTAAATATGATTGCCTTTTATCCTTCAATCAGAGTCTCTGCACAAGGCGCTCGTCTTGCTCCAGCTCTGTTGATCTCGAGCGGTGACGAATTTTGAATATGCAAAAAGTCTCCATTGTTGACTACGGCTGCGGAAATCTTGCGTCGGTCGTCAACATGATTCAGCACGTGGGCGGAGAGGCAGAGATCATCAGTTCGCCAGATCAGCTTGGTGCTGTTAAGAAGCTGATTCTTCCAGGCGTGGGCGCCTTCGCACATGGTATGTCCAGCCTGCGCGCCGGTGGTTGGATAGAGGCACTGGATCAGGTAGTGCTGGAGCGCAAGATACCCACCATGGGCATCTGCCTGGGGATGCAACTGATGACCCGAGGCAGTGAAGAAGGGCAGGAGCCAGGGCTGGGTTGGATTGATGCGCAAGCGCGTAAATTCCGACCGACTGATACTCGGCTCAAAGTTCCACACATGGGCTGGAGTGAGGTGAGTCAGCGAAAAGTTGATCGGTTGCTGCCATTGTCCGATGGCGCTCGTCGGTTCTATTTCGTCCATTCGTATTGGGTTGATTGTGTCAACGAAGACGATATCTTGCTGCAATGCGAGTATGGAGAGAATTTCGTAGCGGGTTTTAGTCGTGATAATCTTTGGGGTTTTCAGTTTCATCCAGAAAAAAGTCATAAGTTTGGCATGGAAGTATTTCGTAACTTCTTAGAGGTGTGATGTGCTTAAACATCGAGTTATACCTGCATTGCTGGTACGTGAAGGCGGGCTAATAAAGACGCAGAAGTTTGGCAAGTCTACCTATATTGGTGACCCTATTAATGCCATACGTATCTTCAATGAAAAAGAAGTTGATGAGTTGGTGTTGCTTGATATTGATGCCAGTCGCCTAGGGCGTGAGCCAGACTACGAGTTGATTCAAAGTGTCGCCAGTGAATGCTTCATGCCTCTCGCTTACGGTGGTGGAGTTTCCAGCATTGAGCAGGCGCGGCGTATTTTTACTATGGGCGTTGAGAAGATCGTCCTGCAAACATCAGCCCTTGAGAACCCTAGTCTGATCACCGAAATTGCCCAGCGCTTCGGTAGCCAAAGTGTGGTACTTTCCGTCGATATTAAGCGTGATTGGCTTGGCCGCTATAGGCTTTGGTCCTCAGCCAAACGCTCCAAGATCAAACAGGATTGGTTGACTCATGTCCGGGAACTGGTCGCAGCAGGCGTTGGAGAGGTACTGCTCAACTCGGTTGACCGCGACGGTATGCAACAAGGCTATGACTTGCAACTAATACAGACTGCTGCTGATGCAGTGGATGTCCCGCTTATCGCCCTGGGGGGGGCAGGAAGCCTGAACGATTTTGCCTTGGCCGCACAAGCAGGCGCTTCCGCCGTAGCGGCCGGCAGTCTGTTCGTGCTTCATGGCCCGCATCGTGCGGTGTTGATCAGCTACCCCAGGTACTCCGAGCTCCAGACGCTTTTTCAGGTAAAATGATGGTTAACAAAGAAAATCGGGTTTGTTCGCGCTGTGTCATGGACTCAAGTGCCTCGGCAATAGTATTTGACGAGGCCGGTGTTTGTAACTATTGCCGCGAGTTCGATCGACGTGTTGGTGGTGTAGTTTTCGCTCAAGAAGTTGACCGTGCAGAGCAGCGGAAAGCTTTTATCGAGAAGGTCAAACGAGCGGGGCAGGGCAAACAGTACGACTGTATCGTTGGCCTTTCTGGCGGCGTTGATAGTTCCTATGTGATCCATCTGGCATTGGCGGAAGGGCTTAGGCCTCTGGCGGTGCACATGGACAATAACTGGAACTCGGAGCTGGCAGTCAACAATATAAAAAACCTGGTCACTAGTCTGGGTGTTGATCTTTATACTCATGTTATCGATTGGCCAGAATACAAGGGTCTGATGCAGGCCTTCTTCGATTCTGATGTGATTGATATTGAGCTTCTCTACGATAATGCCATGCTCGCAGTGAATTATGAGCAGGCCCGGAAATACGGCATCAAGTATATTCTTTCTGGTAGTAATGCTGCCACTGAAGGCATGCCGATGCCCGAAGGGTGGAACTGGTTTAAGTGGGACAAGCGAAATATCAAGGCCATTGGTCAGCGCAATAATGTGAAGATCAAGACCTTTCCAATTATTGGTACCTTGGGGTTTGGTTACAATCGCGTTGTCCGTCGTATCCAGTGGGCGCCGTTTCTTGACTTGTATGACTATCAAAAAGAGTCGGCTCTGGAACTGCTAGAAGAGAAGTATGCTTATAAGCGCTACCCTTATAAGCACTACGAATCTGTGTTCACGCGGTTTTATCAAGGGTTCATTCTTCCTGAAAAGTTCTCTGTCGATAAACGGAAGCTGCACTTCTCCGCGTTGATCATGAGCGGGCAAATGACTCGCGAACAAGCCATGTCTCTGTTGGGCGACTCACCCTATGCCTCGCCCGAAGAGCTGGAACGTGACCGGAAGTATTTTCTCAAGAAGATGGGCTGGTCCGATGGCGACCTTGAGGCCTATCTGAAGCGTCCAGAAAAACCCCACGATGCCTACCCGAGCGAGCGAGCGCTGTGGGACTTCGTTCGTAAGATGTACCAATACAAACGGGGCTGAGCTTAGTTGTTCGGGCATTGCCGACGCTGCTGCCAACAGGCAGCAGCGTTCCTGTCGGGGGTGAATGAACAGGCAGTGTGGTCCACGGAAGGTCCTGCAGGGCTTCCGGTCAAGGCCGCCGGCCTGGTGTTCATTGTGGGTCATTGCTGTCCTGAAGCGTTGAGCTCCCTGCAGCTCCAAGCAGCCATGGCTTCCGTCTTGGAGAGCCGGCTGGTTCATCAAAATTTCAACCTGTCCGGTTTGAACGACGGTGTGTAGTAAATAGGCGCCTGGGGGCGCGCATTGATGCAAAAGCTTAGTGTATTGGTATCGGTCAAGAATGAGGCTCGTTACATCGAGTCAGCGCTGCGCTCCATCGAGCCGGCTGTTGATCGGCTCGGTATCGAAGTCGTGGTGGTCGATGATGGTTCGACCGACGGCACTGCGGACGTGATCGCGCAGTTGGCGCTGCCGTTTGTCACGCTGGTTCGCACCCCCGGAATAGGCAAGGCCGCCGCGTACAGCCTGGCTTATGAAAAAGCGACAGGGTCGTGCTTCGTATTGTTTGCCGGAGATGACCTGATTGTTCCCGATGTACTGGTGAACCGTGTTGCACCACTGCGCGACCTGGAGCCCGATCAGCGCGCAGTGACATTCTGCAAGCTCAAGTCCTTCTCCGAGCAGGGGCGATACGACGGCATGGAGCTGCCCAAACATCCGCAGCGTGGGCTGGAGTCTGGTGGCTGCATAGCCTTTAACCGTGCGTTCGGCGACATGGCTTTTCCGATTCCCGTGAGCCTGGCCAATGAAGACAGTTGGTTGATGTTGCAGGTCAGGTTTGCAGAGGTTCGTGTGACTCATGTGCCGATAGTGGGGTTGTTTTATCGGATTCACGAAAACAACAGCTACAAGCGCGGTGTTCCTTTTGCCCAAGTCAACGAGCAGATGTGGCTGCGTCAAAGGGCATCGTTCTATTTCTATGAGAAGTACAGGGATCGGCTTTCCCAGGTTCAGCAGCGTCAGCTGTTGCTGGAGTTCTCATTGCAACTGCTGCGTTATCTGGGCTCGTCTTTCTTGCTCATGCTATTGCCGGGGCTTTCACTGAAATCGAAGGTCAAGGTTCTGTTCAACTCCAGGCCCTCGCTCTACTGGATCAGGGAACGGTTCTACGGTTTTTTCTCGGGTAGATAGTCATGCGCATTTTGATTCTTTCCCAGTACTTCTGGCCGGAAAGCTTCATCATCAATGATGTCGCCAGAACGCTCCATGAGCAGGGGCATGAAGTCGTCGTCGCTACGGGTAAGCCGAACTACCCGGATGGCGATGTTTTCGACGGCTACAAGGCGTCCGGTAGCCAGCGTCAGCGTTACCTGGAGCGGATTGATGTGCTCCGTGTTCCGCTTTGGCCGCGCGGCAAGGGCGGGGCGAAAAACCTGGTGCTCAACTACCTCTCGTTTGTCCTCGCCGGTCTTTTTTACCTGCCTTGGATGCTTCGTGGGCGTCAGTTCGATGCCATCCTGGTATTCGCCCCATCGCCCATTCTGCAGGCGATTCCCGCCATCCCCTTGAAGTGGCTGAAGCGGGCCAAGCTGGCCCTTTGGGTTCAGGATCTTTGGCCGGAAAGCCTGGAGGCCACCGGGTTCATTCGTAACCCGCGTGTGCTGCGCGCCGTGGGATGGGTGGTACGGGGCATTTATCGCTTTTGCGATGTCCTGCTGGTACAGTCGCGAGCGTTTGTCGAGCCAGTAGCGCGATACGCCAATCGGCAAAAAATCGTCTATTACCCCAACTCCATGGATGTCAGGCCCGTCGCTGGAATAGCTGTTATTCCCGATGAGTTCAAGGCCCTACTGGAGCAGCATTTCTGTGTGGTGTTTGCCGGAAATCTGGGGACGGCGCAGGCACTTGATACGCTAGTCCAGGCAGCAGCACAGCTGCGCGACGACCCGCAAATTCGTTTGGTGCTGGTCGGCAGCGGCAGTCGATTGGGCTGGCTCGAGGCGCAGAAACAGGCCGGTGGTCTGGACAACTTGATACTGCCCGGGCGCTTCCCGATGGAAGTGATGGGCCAGGTTTTTGAACGCTCCTCGGCGTTGCTGGTGTCGCTCAATGATGAAGAGGCGTTTGCCCAGACCATCCCGAGCAAGATTCAGGCATATCTGGCCGCTGGCCGTCCTGTCATTGCCTGCCTGAATGGCGAGGGTGCTCGGGTTGTCAGCGAAGCGCAAGCGGGGCTTGTATCGCCCGCCGAGCAAGTGGTGCCACTGGTGCAGAACATCCGTGCTGTAAAGGCGATGAATCAGGCTGAACGAGCCGAGATGGGGCGCTCGGGGCGAGCGTATTTCGATGCGAATTTTGAGATGACAGCGCAAGTCGAGCGACTTGCGACGCTGTTGCAGTAATGAAAGGGCGTAATTGATGAAGGTTCTAGTGCTTGGTGTCACAGGGATGCTCGGGAATGCGGTTTTCCGCGTCTTTGCTTGTGATCCAGCCTTTGAGGTCTGGGGAACACTGCGCAGCGGTAGTGCAATGCGATACTTCCCATCGCAAAGCCATGAGCGTTTGCTCGCCGGTGTCGATGTGCTCGATCAAGATGCTCTCGCGTCGGCCATCGCCAAGGTGCGTCCTGACGTAGTGATCAATTGTGTCGGCCTGATAAAGCAGTTGGCAGATGCCAATGACCCGCTCACGGCGCTGCCGATCAACGCAATGCTGCCTCACCGCCTGGCACGGCTTTGCGAGCTGGCCGGGGCGCGCCTGATCCATGTCAGCACCGACTGCGTGTTTTCCGGGAAGCGCGGGTTGTACCGGGAGAGTGACCTATCGGACGCTGAGGACCTGTACGGCAAATCCAAATACATTGGCGAACTGCACGATGTGCCCCATGCGATCACCTTGCGGACTTCGATCATCGGCCATGAGCTGAATTCTGATTACGCGCTGGTCGACTGGTTCCTATCGCAGCAAGGCAGCGTCAAAGGCTTCAGCCGGGCTATCTTCTCGGGGCTGCCCACTGTGGAGTTGGCGCGTGTGATGAAGGATTACGTTCTTCCTCACCCTGAGCTCAATGGCCTGTATCATGTGGCGGCAGAACCGATCAGTAAGCTGGATTTGCTGCAACGAGTTGCCGCCCAGTATGGCAAGGCGATCGAGATTTATCCCGATGATACACTGGCGATCGACCGTTCACTGGATGCTTCGCATTTCAGCCAGGCCACGGGTTACAAGGCCCCGGCTTGGTCGGACCTCATTCGTGAAATGTTTGAGCAGCGCTGATTGACGAGGTTTGGGGCGGCGGTGAGGGCTTGATGCACGGCTCCAAATCTACGGAGTAAATATCTTGGCGGCTGCATTTTTCTGGCTGTCCGTGAGTTCTCTTTGGTATCGCTCGCTGAGCCATTTCTCGTATCTGCCTAACCCGTTGTTTTGTCTACTCCTGTCATCTCAGCGGCTGGCGCTGCCGCTGCTGACGATGTCCAAAGGGATGAGCCGCCTCAGGCTGTTACAGGGAATGTTGGTCCCCGGTTTTAGTTTTTTATGTTCTTCTTTGTGCACATTGTGCTTTTCATCTTCATCTACGTTGCGTTATTCACTGTCGATTACATCCACGCGCTGTATATCGTTCAGGCTGCACGGATTGCAGCTTTGGGTGTCGCTCGGACGAAGGTGGTGGCGCAAGTGGCGAATGATTCAAATTTGGAGTGGCCATGTTCGACGACAAGGTATTAATGATCACCGGAGGCACTGGCTCCTTCGGTCACACGGTGTTGCGGCGTTTCCTCAACACCAGCGTTCGAGAAATTCGCATCTTTTCCCGTGATGAAAAGAAGCAGGAAGACATGCGTATCGCCCTGGCCAACGACAAGGTCAAGTTCTACATCGGTGATGTGCGGGACTACGACAGCCTGAAACAAGCCATGGTCGGTGTGGATTACATTTTCCATGCGGCGGCGCTGAAACAGGTTCCGTCTTGCGAGTTCTATCCCATGGAAGCGGTCCGCACCAACGTCAATGGCACCGAGAACGTGCTCAATGCGGCGATCTCCGCAGGCGTGAAGCGTGTCGTGGTGTTGAGTACCGACAAAGCGGTTTATCCGATCAACGCCATGGGCATATCCAAAGCCATGGGTGAAAAGTTGATGGTCGCCAAGTCGAGGATGATTCCGGAGGGCGGTACGGTCGTCTGCGCAACACGTTATGGCAATGTCATGGCGTCCCGCGGTTCGGTGATTCCGCTGTTCGTGGATCAACTGCGCAGTGGTGAACCGCTGACGGTTACCGACCCCTCGATGACCCGTTTCCTGATGTCCCTTGAAGACTCCGTCGACCTTGTCCTGCACGCTTTCGAACATGGCCAGCAAGGTGATCTTTTCGTGCAAAAGGCGCCAGCCTCGACCGTGGGCGACCTTGCGCAGGCGGTCAAGGAACTGTTCGGGCGCGATAATCCGGTTCGGGTTATCGGTACCCGGCATGGCGAGAAGCTCTACGAGTCCCTGGTCTCTCGCGAAGAGATGGCCAAGGCTGAAGACATGGGGCGCTACTACCGTATTCCGGCAGACAATCGCGACCTCAACTACAAAAAGTACTTTGTAGAGGGCGAGGAGAAAATTTCCGAGCTGGACGATTACACCTCGCACAACACCGAGCGCCTGGATGTACCGGGTATCAAGCAGTTGCTGCTAAAACTCGACTACATCAAGGAGCAGCTCGATGCTTAAGGTCATGACCCTGGTCGGAACTCGCCCCGAGCTGATCAAGATGAGCCGAGTGATCGCCGAGCTTGACCGCCAGGTCAACCACGTTCTGGTGCATTCCGGACAGAACTACGACTATGAGCTGAACCAGGTTTTCTTTGATGACCTGGAGATCCGCAAGCCCGACCATTTTCTGGGTGCGGCCGGGGAAACGGCGGCACAGACCATTGCCGAGGTGATTTCCAAGGCCGACGCGGTGTTCGAGCTGGAGCAGCCGGATGCCCTGCTGTTGTACGGCGATACCAACACCTGCCTGGCTGTGATTGCCGCCAAGCGTCGCAAGATCCCGGTCTTTCACATGGAGGCGGGCAACCGCTGTTTCGACCAGCGTGTGCCCGAGGAGCTCAACCGCAAGGTGCTCGATCACCTCTCCGACATCAACATGGTGCTGACCGAACATGCTCGCCGTTATTTGATCGCCGAGGGCATCCGCCCGGAAACCATCATCAAGACCGGCTCGCACATGCATGAAGTGTTGGATTACTACATGCCCAAGATCGAGCAGTCCGATGTGCTTGAGCGCAGCCAGCTGGAAGCCGGGAAGTTCTTCATCGTCAGCGCGCATCGCGAAGAGAATGTCGACACGCCGGACAACCTGCGGGACTTGCTCGCGACCTTGCGCGCCCTGGCTGACGAGTACGGCTACCCGCTGATCGTTTCAACCCACCCACGCACACGCAAACGCCTCGAGGCGCTGGGCGAGTCACTGGAGCATCCGCTGATTCGTTTCGTGAAGCCCTTTGGCCTGCTGGACTACATCAAGTTGCAGATGTCGGCGTTCTGCGTGCTCTCTGACAGTGGCACCATCACCGAAGAAGCTTCCTTGCTGAACCTGCCAGCGGTCACGCTGCGTAACGCCCACGAACGTCCCGAGGGCATGGATGAAGGCACGCTGATCATGAGCGGGTTGAAGAAAGACTCGGTCCTGGCGGCCGTGAAGGTCATCACCTCTCAGCACAGCGCGGGCACTCGCACCACGCCGCTGGTGCCGGATTACGAGGGCGGGCCGGTTTCCTTGCAGGTTGTACGTGTGGTCTTGAGTTACACGGATTACATCAATCGTACTGTCTGGCACAAAGCCTGAGTCTCTTATGCGAGTTTTATTGACTGGCGCCAGTGGTTTTGTGGGGCGTGCGTTGCAGGCGCGGATACTCACCGATGGCGAGCATGTTCTGCGCAGTGCTTTTCGTAACCCGCCGGGTGACCAGGCGGCGCATGAGATCTGCATGGCCCCCGACCTGGGCCCCGATGGCGACTGGCGGGAAGCGCTTGCCGATGTGGACGCGGTCATTCATTGCGCTGCCCGGGTGCATGTCATGGCTGAGCGCGAGTCCGATCCGCTTTGCGCATTTCGCCTGGCCAATACCCAGGGCACCCTGGCTCTGGCACAGCAAGCGGCCGCCGCGGGCGTCAAGCGCTTCATTTTTCTCAGCTCGGTGAAAGTCAACGGTGAGGGCACGGTCGAGGGGCAAGCCTATCGGGCCGAAGATGCCCCTGCGCTGGTCGACCCCTACGGCATTTCGAAGTGGGAGGCTGAGCAAGGCCTGCTGGACATTGCTCGCGACAGCGCGATGGACGTCGTGGTCGTTCGCCCCCCCTTGGTCTACGGCCCCGGGGTGAAAGCCAACTTTCTCAGCATGATGCGCTGGCTGCATCGAGGTGTACCGCTGCCTTTGGGGGCTATCAACAACCGGCGCAGTCTGGTTGCCCTGGACAACCTGGTCGATTTGCTTGTCGTCTGCCTCAAGCACCCCGCAGCCGCCAACCAGCGCTTTATGGTCAGTGACAACGAGGACGTCTCGACGTCGGTCCTGTTGCGTCGGCTGGCCGTTGCGCTGGGCGTGCCCGCGCGACTGGTGCCCGTTCCGCAACGCTGGATCGAAGCCACTGCCGGGCTGCTCGGGCGTGGCCATCTGAGTCATAGGTTGTGTGGCTCGTTGCAGGTTGATATCAGCAGGACCTGCTCTGTGCTGGATTGGACGCCACCCGTTTCTCTCGACGATGCGTTGGCCGCAACCGCTGCACACTATCTGGATACGTTGAAGAAATGACAGTGTTAGGTGTTCTCGCATTTTCTGCCCTACTGGCTTGGCTGTTGACCGCCGTGCTGCGTCGCTATGCGTTGTCTCGCAGTGTTCTGGATATTCCCAATGCCCGTAGCTCCCACACGGTGCCCACTCCTCGTGGCGGCGGCGTGGCGATTGTGGTGAGTTTCCTGGGGGGGCTGATCGCACTCACCGTGCTTGTTTCCGATGCGCCGCTGTCGCTGTTCTGGGCCCTGTTGGGGGCCGGTGCCGGTGTGGCCCTGTTGGGGTTTCTGGACGATCACGGTCACATTGCCGCGCGCTGGCGCCTGCTGGGGCATTTCCTCGCGGCCCTGTGGGCGTTGTATTGGCTTGGGGGGTTGCCGGCACTGAGCATCTTCGGCCTGAGCGTCGATTTCGGGGTGTTCGGATATGGCCTGGCGGCCCTTTACCTGGTCTGGCTGTTGAACCTGTACAACTTCATGGATGGCATCGATGGCATTGCCAGTGTCGAGGCCGTTTGTGCGTGCCTGGGCGGCGCTCTGTGTTTTTGGTTGGTGACCGACGACGTCACGTCCCTGGAGTCGGGTGCATTAGCGGGGATCTACTTGCCGGTACTGCTGGCCATGGCGACGGCTGGTTTCCTGGTGTGGAATTTTCCGCCTGCGAAGATCTTCATGGGGGACGCCGGTAGCGGTTTCCTTGGGGTCGTGTTGGGTATTCTGAGTCTTCACGCCGCGTGGCACGATCCTTCCCTGCTCTGGTGCTGGCTGATCCTGCTGGGGGTCTTTGTGGTCGATGCGACCCTGACGCTGTTCAGGCGCCTGCTCAGGGGCGAGAAGGTGTATGAAGCCCATCGCAGTCATGCCTATCAGTTTGCGAGTCGCCAGTATGGTCGGCACCTGCCGGTGACTGTCGCGGTTGCGGGGCTCAATCTGTTATGGCTGCTCCCTCTCGCCGTGTGCGTCGCCAAGGGGGTAGTGGGGGGGGTGAGCGGGTTGGTCCTGGCCTATGCCCCCCTCCTGTTCATAGCGTTCAAGTACCGTGCTGGGCTTGCGGAGCAAGAGGGATGAGAGTGAGGTCGGACGCTATACGCCAACGCCTGCTTGGCTTGTCGCGACAGCGCAAGCGGGCATTGCAGGTCATCACGGATGTTTTCCTGCTCTGGGGCGCTCTTTGGCTGGCCTTCCTCATTCGCCTGGGCGGCTCGCACCAAGTCAACTTGAGTGAGTACCTGTGGCTGTTCATGGCCGCTCCGGCCACGGCGATTCCGCTGTTCATCCGTTTTGGCTTATACAGGGCGGTCCTGCGCTACTTCGGCAGTTCTGCGCTTGTCACCATTTTCAATGCGGTCAGCCTGTCGGCCCTGCTGCTGGCGTTGGTCATTTACCTGGTACGGCCCGACGCATTGATGCCGCGCTCGGTGGTGTTCATCTACTGGGGGCTTTCATTGCTGCTGGTAGGCGGTCTGCGTTTGCTCATGCGGCAGTATTTCATCGGCGAGTTGCTCCCGCTGCGTAACATCGCCAACGAGCAAGGTCTGCAACGGGTCGCCATTTATGGCGCCGGGGCCGCAGGCAACCAGTTGCTGGCGGCACTACGCATGGGCCGGCGCATGCTGCCGGTTGCTTTTGTCGACGATGACGAGAGTATTGCCGGGCGGGTCATTGGCGGTTTGAAGGTCTACAAGTCCAAGCACATTCAACAGATGATCGACGATACGGACTCCCACGAAGTGCTTCTGGCGATTCCTTCGGCGTCGCGTTCCCGGCGTCGAGAAATTCTTGCCTCGCTGGAGGCGTTCTCGGTTCATGTCAGAACGATCCCAGGCTTCATGGACCTTGCCAGTGGGCGCGTCAGCGTCAGTGACTTGCAGGAAGTGGACATCGCCGACCTGCTCGGTCGTGATGCCGTGCCGCCGCAGAAGGTACTCTTCGATCGCTGCATTCGCGGCCAAGTGGTCATGGTCACAGGGGCCGGCGGCTCGATCGGATCTGAGTTGTGCCGTCAGATCGTTGCCACCGGCCCCACCACCTTGCTGCTGTTTGAACACAGCGAGTTCAATCTCTACAGCATCCACACCGAACTTGAGCAGCGTATTCGCCGTGACTCGCTGTCGGTGCGCTTGATGCCCATCCTGGGGTCGATCCGCAACTCGGCGCGCTTGCTGGATGTGATGCGTACCTGGGGCGTCAACACGGTCTATCACGCAGCGGCCTACAAGCATGTACCGATGGTTGAGCACAACATCGCCGAAGGCGTGCTGAACAATGTGCTGGGTTCGACCTTTACTGCCCAGGCCGCAGTGAAGGCGGGGGTTGATAACTTTGTACTGATTTCAACGGACAAGGCGGTGCGTCCGACCAATGTCATGGGCAGTACCAAGCGCCTTGCCGAGATGGTCCTGCAGGCGTTGAGCGCCGAGTCGGCGCCGGTGCTTTTTGGTGAGGGCGAGACCGCCCACCACGTCAACAAGACCCGTTTCACCATGGTGCGCTTTGGCAATGTGCTGGGCTCTTCCGGTTCGGTGATTCCGCGTTTCTACGAGCAGATTCGCAAGGGCGGGCCAGTCACGGTCACCCATCCCAACATCACTCGTTACTTCATGACCATTCCTGAAGCCGCGCAGTTGGTGATCCAGGCCGGTGCCATGGGGCAGGGAGGGGACGTGTTCGTGCTGGACATGGGGTTGCCGGTGAAGATTGTCGAACTGGCGGAAAAGATGATCCACCTCAGCGGCCTTGGCGTGCGCTCGGACGTCAATCCCCATGGCGACATCGCCATCGAGTTCACCGGGTTGCGTCCCGGGGAGAAGCTCTATGAGGAGCTGTTGATCGGTGACAATGTCAGCGCCACGGAGCATCCGATGATCATGCGCGCCAATGAAGAGTACCTGTCCTGGGAGGCGTTCAAACAGGTGCTGAGTGATTTGCTGGCGGCCGTTGATCGGGATGACTATGAACGGGTTCGCCAACTATTGCGCGAGACGGTCAGTGGGTACGTCCCAGAGGGTGAAATTGTTGACTGGATTCACCTGAAGCGTCGAACCTGATCGTTTATGGTGATGGTCGAGAACCCGCGTTGAGCGGGTTCTCGGTTTTTGGGTCAGGCAAACACGAAATACTTGCGCACGGTTTCCACCACTTCCCAGGTGCCTTTCATGCCCGGCTCGACGATGAAGATGTCGCCGGCGCGCAGGTGGATCGGCGCCTGGCCGTCTGGGGTGATGACGCAGTAGCCTTCCTGGAAATGGCAGTACTCCCACTTCTCGTACGCCACCCGCCATTTGCCGGGGGTGCAGATCCAGGTGCCCATGATCTTGCTGCCGTCTTCGCTGGTGTAGGCGTTGAGGTTGACGGTGTGCGGGTCGCCTTCGAGTTTTTCCCATTTGCAGGCGTCGAGCACCGGCAGCGGGTGGGTATCACGCAGCACGGTAATAGGTTTGGACATTCTGGCGCTCCTGGCAGTTGGCAGATCGGAAGTCGCACCCTATAGCGCCCGGCATCGGCAGGGTTGTCTGGGCTCGACATCAATCTATCCAGAAGCGCAGCCCGGTCCCCGCGCGTGTCGCCGGCGAGCGCAGCAATGCCCGGGCCTGCCGGGGCGGGGGCGGGGATTGCCGGTTGAAATTATCGTTCGCCAAAAAGCGCTTTTTTCGCAGGATTTACGAAATATCTGAAGCGCGGCGCGGAATTTCGCAAGAATCTACACGGGCATCGCTCGTATCATTCAGGTCGACGTGATCGAGAGCCACACCATGGACAACACACCCCGCTGGTGGGATATCAGCCCGCCTTTGAGTACCGCGACCCCGACCTGGCCGGGGGATACGCCATTTCAGGAAGAACGTGTCTGGCAGTTCGGACCCGAGTGCCCGGTGAATGTCGGGCGCATCACCTTGTCACCCCATACCGGCGCCCATGTCGATGCGCCGCTGCATTACCGGGCCGATGGTGCTCCCATCGGTGAGGTCTCGCTGGACGTGTACATGGGCCCGTGCCGGGTCGTGCATTGCCTGGGCAGCGGGCCGCTGGTGCAGCCCGAGGATTTGGCCGGGCACCTGGAGCAGTTGCCGCCGCGGGTGCTGTTGCGCACTTATCAACAGGCGCCGCTGGCGGTCTGGGACGAGCATTTCACGGCGGTGGCCCCGGCCACCGTCGAGCTGCTGGCCAGCCTCGGCGTGCGCCTGATCGGCATCGACACGCCGTCCCTGGACCCGCAGCAATCCAAGACCATGGACGCCCACAACGCCGTGGCCCGCCAAGGCATGGCGATTCTCGAAGGCGTGGTGCTCGATGCCGTGCCGGAAGGGGATTACGAATTGATCGCCCTGCCGTTGCGTTTTGCCCACCTGGACGCCAGCCCGGTGCGGGCGATCCTGCGGCCCTTGAACCGATAATTTCCACTACAACGAAGCAGGCTGCCTCGGCGCGGGCCTTTGATCCGTGCCCAGCCCCGAGCGATCGGCCAGCCGCTACCTGATGGGAGGAGCCCCCGCCATGAGCCAATGTCCTTATTCAAGCAACCCGCCGGATGAATGGCATAACGCCGAGCTGAATTTCTCCGACTCCATGAGCTACGGCGACTACCTGGACCTGGGGCGCATCCTCAGTGCCCAGCACCCCTTGTCGCCGGACCACAACGAGATGCTGTTCATCATCCAGCACCAGACCTCCGAGCTGTGGATGAAGCTGATGCTGCACGAACTCAAGGCCGCCCGTGAGCACGTGCGCCTGGGCGAGTTGCCGCCGGCGTTCAAGATGCTGGCGCGGGTGTCGCGGATCTTCGATCAATTGGTCCACGCCTGGGCGGTGCTGGCCACCATGACCCCGTCGGAGTACAAGTCGATCCGGCCTTACCTGGGCCAGTCCTCGGGCTTCCAGTCGTTCCAGTACCGGGACATCGAATTTATCCTTGGCAACAAAAGCGCGGCCTTGCTGCGGCCCCACGCCCACCGTCCGGAACTGCTGGAGTCGTTGCAGGCGTCGATCAGCACGCCGTCCTTGTACGACGAAGCGATCGGCCTGATGGCCAAGGCCGGCTTGAACATCGACCCTCAGCGCCTGACGCTGAACAGCACCGCGCCGACGCTGCACGACCCGTCGGTCGAGGCCGCCTGGCGCGAGGTGTATGCCGACCCGACCCGCTACTGGGACCTGTACCAGTTGGCGGAGAAGTTTATCGACCTCGAAGACTCATTCCGCCAATGGCGCTTCCGCCACGTGACCACCGTGGAACGGATCATCGGTTTCCAACCCGGCACCGGCGGCACCGAAGGCGTGGGCTACCTGCGCAAGATGCTCGACACCGTGTTGTTCCCCGAGCTGTGGCGGGTTCGCTCCTCGCTCTGATCGCCAAACGCCCCGCCTGCCGGGGCGTTTTCATTTGCGCCTGGGCCGCTGGCGCCACCCGCTGATTTCCAAGGGCTGACGCCAGCGTCGCCCGAGGGATAAAGTGGCCGCCCCCAGCGGCTTATTTTCATTTCATCAGGCAGACCACGTGGCTCAGACCTTCGAGCTTGAAACCCTCAACATGCGGCTCAACGACCCGGAGTTTGCGCCCCTGGACCTGCACCAGCGCATTCAGCGTGCCTTGCGCGGCCTGATCCTCGATGGCGCCCTGGGCCCCGGGGTGAAGTTGCCGGCGAGTCGGACCCTGGCCAAGTCGTTGGCAGTGTCCCGTGACACCGTGGAAAACGCCTACGAGCAGTTGCAGCGCGATGGCTTCATCCAGCGCCGCGGGGGCTCGGGCAGTTACGTCAGTGACAGCATTGGCGCCCAGTTACGCGGTGCCGCCCGCCGCCGCGTGCGCTTGCAGGAGCAGCCCCCGGCTGCCCGGGAGCCAGGCTCGGGCCTGAGCCGCCGTGGGCGGATGATGTTCGAGCGAGGCGGCGTCACCGATCAGCAAGTGGTCACCGCATTTGCCACGGGGTTGCCGGAAACCCGCAGCTTTCCGCTGGCGGTCTGGGAGCGCCTGCAACGCCAGGTGCTCAAGGAACATCGGGGCAGCGTGTTGCTGCACGGCGACCCGCAAGGTGCCGAACCGCTGCGCAAGGCCATCGCCGCCTACCTGAACCTGGAGCGCGGGGCCAAGGTGCGGCCCGAACAGATTCTGGTGCTGAGCAGCACTCGTCAGGCGTTGTTCCTCTGCGCCCAGCTGCTGGTGGACGCCGGCAAGCCGATCCTAATGGAGAACCCGGGTTACTTCGGGGCGCGTAAGGCCTTCGAGTCCGCTGAGGCGCGGATCGTGCCCATCGACGTCGATGGGCAGGGCATTCGCACTGACCTGCTGCGGGCCGATCGCAGTGGCGCCTCCTGCGTCTATGTGACGCCGTCGCACCAATACCCCACCGGCGCCACCCTGTCCCTGGAGCGTCGCCTGGAGCTGACCCGTTGGGCCGCCGAGCACGACAAGTGGATCATCGAGGACGACTACGACAGCGAGTTCCATTACGACGGCCTGCCCACGGCCTGTGTCCAGGGCCTGGACCCGTATCAGCGAACCCTCTACGTCGGCACCTTCAGCAAGACCCTTTCACCCGGCCTGCGCATGGGCTACATGGCCTTGCCCGAGGAGTTGGTCAGTGCCTTCAGCAGCGCCCGCAGCATCATGGATGGGCACACCCCGCAGATTCTTCAACTGACCCTGGCGCGGTTCATGGAAGAGGGCCATTACAACGGCCATGTGCGGGCCATGCGCAAGCTTTATGCCGGGCGTCGGCAAGCGATGCTCGGGGCCATCGAGCGGCACCTCAAGGGCATCGCCATCGCCTTGCCGCCGCCGGGAGGGTTGCAGATCCCTTGCCTGCTGCAATCCGGTTGGACCGAGGTGCAGACCCAGCAACGGGCAGCCAGGGTCGGTATCCAGTTGCCCGGGCTCAGCCGGCTGTACGCCGGGGAGCAGAAGCAGCAGGGCTGGTTGCTGGGCTACGCCTCGTTGAGCGCCCATGAGATCGACGCGGCCATGGCGCGCCTGGCCCAGGCCCTGAGAAAGCGTTAGCCCGGGCCAGGCGTCGAGCTTCAAGGCTGGGCGGCATTGGCCGGCAATCGGGTAGCCCGGCCGTGGATCAGCAGGTGCACGGTCAACCCGGCCACCAGCCCCCAGAAGGCGCCGCCGACCCCCAACAGGGTGACGTTGGCCGCCGTGGCCAGGAAGGTGATCAGCGCGGTTTCCCGGGTGGGCGCATCGGCCATGGCATTGGCCAGGCTGCCGCCGATGGCGCCCAACAGCGCCAGGCCCGCCAGGGTGGTGATAAAGGCCTTGGGCAGGACCATGAACAGGGTTGCCAGGGTCACCCCGAAAGTCCCCACCAGGATGTAGAACAGCCCGCAGGCGATACCGGCGATGTAGCGTTTGCCCGGGTCCTTGTGGGCGTCCTCGCCGGTACAGATCGCCGCCGTGATTGCTGCTACGTTGAAGGCGTGGGCACCGAATGGCGCCATGAGCAGTGAGCCCAGGCCCGTGACGGTGAGCAACGGGTTGGCGCTGGTCTGGTAACCGTCATTGCGCAGCACCAGCATCCCGGGCATGTACTGGCCGGTGAGGGTGATGACGAACAGCGGCAGCGCCACCCCCAGCAAGGCTTGCACAGAGAACTGCGGCGCGGTGAACACCGGCACTGCGAGGCTCAAGTGCACCGCTGAAAAGTCGATTCGCTCCTGTGCGATCAGCAGCGCCAGGCCGATGACCAGGATGCCCACCACGGCAAACCGTGAAGTGAAACGTCGCAGCAGCGCGTAGGACACCAGCAGCACGATCACCAGCAGCGGGTCGGCACTGGCGCCGCCAAAGGCGTTGATGCCGAACTGCAGCAAGATGCCCGCCAGCAGGCCGGCGGCGATGCCCTTGGGGATCATCCGCACCAGTTTGTCGAAGGCCCCGGAGGCGCCGAGGAGGATGAACCCCAGGGCCGAAATCAGGTAGGCGCCGATCACCTCGGCGTAAGGCGTGAAGGGCATCACCGTGGCCAGGAAGGCGGCGCCGGGTGTGGACCAGGCGGTGATGATCGGTGCCCGGTAGCGCAGGCTCAGCCACAGACCGCTCAGGCCCACGCCCACCGATACCGCCCAGACCCAGGACGCGGTCTGGGCCGGTGACAGCCGCGCCAGTTCGGCGGCCTGGAACACCAGGACAAAGGTCCCGCCGTAGTTCACCAGCACTGAAATCAGCGCCGCCACGGTGGGCGAAAAAATATTGGCCAGTCGAAGGCCTGCCGCAGTTCTGTTCATAAGCCACTCTCCATCCAGTCACAGGCTCCCTGGCTCAACCGCCGGGAGGGGCTCGATTCTAGGGAGAGAGCGGACTGTTGATTCAGGCCACATTTGCAGGAATTGGCAGACCGCTTTTGCGTGGCCAATAAAAAAGCCCGGCCTTGATCCAAGGCCGGGCTTTCAGTCTTGCAGCGCTACTGCGGCTTAGCGCAGGGCGGGTTGCGCGGCCTTTCTCGCCTGGCTCACGCGGTACAGGCCCCAGATCACCAGGACCCACACCGGAATGGCATACACCGAGGCACGGATGCCCGGGATCATCCACATCACGCCCACGATCATGACCATGAAGGCCAGGCACAGGTAGTTGCTCAGTGGCGACCAGAAGGCCTTGAACGACGGCACTACACCTTGTTCGGCCATGGCCTTGCGAAAGCGCAGGTGGGTCAGGCTGATCAGCGCCCAGTTGATCATCAGTGCCGCCACCACCAGGGCGAACAGCAACTCCAGCGCTTCGTGGGGCGCCAGGTAGTTGACCAGCACGCACAGCAGGGTGATCAGCGCGGAAATGCCCAAGGCCAGCACCGGCACGCCTTGCTTGTTGAGCTTCATCAGCGCTTTCGGCGCATCGCCCTGTTCGGCCAGGCCGTAGAGCATGCGGCTGTTGCAGTACACGCCGCTGTTGTACACCGAGAGCGCCGCCGTCAGGACCACGAAGTTGAGGATCTGCGCGGCTGCATCACTGCCGATCAGCGAGAAGATCTTCACGAACGGGCTGCTGCTGTAGGCGTCGCCGCCGGCACTGAGGCTCACCAGCAGTTCATCCCACGGGTACAGCGACAGCAGCACCGCGAGGGCGCCGACGTAGAAGATCAGGACCCGGTAAACCACCTGGTTGATCGCCTTGGGGATCACTTTGCGCGGCTCGCTGGCTTCGGCGGCAGTGATGCCCACCAGCTCCAGGCCGCCGAACGAGAACATGATAAAGGCCATGGCCATCAACAGGCCGCTGTAGCCGTTGGGGAAGAAGCCGCCGTGGTCCCACAGGTTGCTGAACGAGGCCTGTGGTCCGCCACTGCCGCTGAACAGCATGTAGCAACCCAGGACGATCATGCCGAGGATGGCCACCACCTTGATGATGGCGAACCAGAACTCGGCTTCACCGAAGAACTTCACGTTCATCATGTTGATCAGGTTGACCAGCACGAAGAACACCGCAGCGCTGACCCAGGTGGGGATTTCCGGCCACCAGAACTGCACGTACTTGCCCACGGCGGTGAGTTCGGCCATGCCCACCAGGACATACAGCACCCAGTAGTTCCAGCCCGCAAGGAAGCCGAAGTAGCCGCCCCAGTACTTGTGGGCGAAGTGGCTGAAGGAACCGGCCACTGGCTCCTCGACGATCATCTCCCCCAGTTGCCGCATGATCAGGAAGGCGATGAAGCCGGCAATGGCGTAGCCCAGAATCATCGACGGTCCGGCGGACTTGAGTACCCCGGCAGAGCCGAGGAACAGCCCGGTGCCGATCGCCCCGCCCAGGGCGATCAACTGAATATGGCGGTTCTTCAAGCCACGCTTGAGCTCGCCCGGTTGCGAAATTTGATCCACTAAATGCGCTCTCTTCTCGTTGTTATCAGGAACGATCCCCGTTGTGGAGGATTCGATCTCGGCTAGATGCTGACGGATCAGATATTACTCTCGGTGAACTTCTCGTCATACAGTTGAACGTTGTTAAGTTGCTGTTCCTGCAACCAGATTTTGATCGACTCGACCATCGGCGGCGGTCCGCAGACGTACATATCCAGGGGCCCGTCGCGCAGTTGGCTGAGGTCGAAATGCTCGGGGATGTAGCCCCGCTTGCCGGGCCAATCCGCTGGCGGGTCACTGAGCACTTCGGTGTAGCGAAAGCCCGCGATGCGCTCGGCGTAGGCCAGGATTCGCGTGCGTTCGCAGCGGTCGGCAGGGCCGCGCACAGCGTAATACAGGTGCACCGGCTGCTCGCAGCCTTGGTGGGCGATCTGGTCGAGCATGGCCAGCAGCGCCGACAACCCTGTGCCCCCGGCGACCAGCACGAGGGGCTTGTTGATATGGCGCAGGTAGAAGGCGCCCAGCGGAGCCTCCAGCTTGATGTTGTCGCCCACCAGGCAGCGCTCGCGGATGTAGTTGCTCATCACCCCGTCCGGCAACAGGCGAATCAGGAATTGCAGCTGATTGCTTTCGTTGGGGCGGTTGGCGAAGGAGTAAGCGCGTTGGCTGTCGGTGCCAGGGATGCTCAAGCGGGCGTATTGCCCCGGCAGGAAATCCAGCAAGGGTTCGCTGCTGCCCAGGTCCAGGTGCAGGATCGCCGTGCTCTCGCTGACCTGGCGCACCTCGATCACCGAGCCATTGAGCTGGACCGGCCCGGGGGCGTTGCACAGGCTGGAATCGAAGTCGAAGTAGAACGCAGCATCGGACTGCACTCGGGTCTGGCAGGTGAGGACCTTGCGCTGGGCCAGGTCCTGGGCGGAGAGGGTTTCCTCGTCCACGTAATCCTGGCTGTAGTGGCCCGACTCGCAGCGCCCCTGGCAGGTGCCGCACACGCCTTCGCGGCAATCCAGGGGGATCTTGATGCCATTGCGCAGGGCGGCGTCGAGCAGGATTTCATTGGCCTGCACGGGAAAGAACAGCGTCTTGCCGTCGGCAAAGCTGAAGGCGACCTTGTGGTTCATCGTCGGTATCCCAGGCAATCAGAGGTGGTAGAAATCGAGCACCGAGTTGATCCGGTCGTTGAGCAGCAGCACATGCTTGCGGGCGATCAGCCAACTGTCGCCATGGGGCTTGAGGCGATAGGTGGCGTGGCCGTAGAACTGCTCGGAGGTGGCCAGGCGATAGAACAGCGTGTGCCAGTTGAGCTTCACTTCCAGGTCGCCATCGTCCTGCTCGCGAACCCGCAGGTTGCTGACCTGGTGCAAGGTGCGTGGCATTGGCGTGGCGGACGCCGCCTTGCCGGTGCGCAGGCGGAACACCCGGTCTTCCAGGCCGCCACGGTTGGCGTAGTAGATCAGCGACATGCCGCGCTTGGGGTCGGTGGTGTAGACGTGCTCGGAATCCCACTGCGGCAAGTGGAATTCACTCTGCTCGTCGAACAGCGCCAGGTAGGCGTCCCAGTCCTGGGCATCGCAGAGTTCGGATTTGCGGTAGAAAAACTGTTCGATCTGGTACTGCAATTGCGCATTCATGGTTACACCTCACGCAGCTTCAGGGGTTGCTTGGCCAGGCCGTCCAGCAGGAATCGCTGCCAGTTGCTGTGCTGGTTGACGTACAGCCCTTCGTGGGTGAACTCGGTGCCGGTCATGGCCGGCTGGATACCGATGGCTTCGCTGTTGCGGGTTGGCCCGGTGGCCCATTTATGGCTGCCCCGAGAGATGTCGCTCCAGCGCTCCAGGCGTGCCTGGAAGCCGCGCTGGGCCTCGCGAAACTCCACCAGGTCGTCGGGGGTGCCCATGCCCGAGACGTTGAAAAAGTCTTCGAACTGGCGGATGCGGTTTTCCCGGTCAGCGTCCGACTCGCCCTTGACCCCGATGCACTGGCTGATGATCTCGGTCTGGTTCCAGGCCAGTGGGCGGATGATGCGCAACTGCGAGCTGATCTGGTCGAGGAAGAACAGGCTCGGGTAGATGTTGAGGTTGCGCAGCCGGTGCATCATCCACTCGGCCTTGTCCTGGCCGTATTCCTCCACCAGGCGCGGCATGATCGTCGCGTAGCCGGAGCGCACGCTGGGGTTGGGCATGTCGCTGAACAGCACGCTGTGGCCATTGTTGAAGGCGAACCAGCCGTCGTCGGTGTCGGCATCGCCGGCGCCGAGCTTGCTGTAGTCCAGGGTGCTGGCGCTGCCGCCGTTCTCGCTGTTGACCTGCTGGCGGTGCTGCACCGTGGCCACGTAGTTGTAGTGCACGGTGCTGACGTGATAACCGTCCAGGCCGTTCTCGTTCTGCAGCTTCCAGTTGCCGTCGTAGGTGTACGCCGACTTGCCGGGCAGCACCTCCAGTTCACCGGTGGGGGACTGGGCGACCATCATGTCGAAGAACACTTTGGCGTCGCCGAGGAAGTCTTCCAGGCTGTTGTCGGCATGCACGTCGAGGCTGATAAACACGAAGCCCTTGTAGCTCTCGATGCGGGCCTTTTTCAGGCCTCGGGTGGCCTTGTCGAACCCTTCGGCGTATTCCGCCGGCGCCTTGACCTTCACCAGGCGGCCGTCGCTCTTGTAGCACCAGGCGTGGAACGGGCAGGTAAAGGTCGACTGGTTGCCCTTGCCGACCCGGGTCAGGGTGGTGCCGCGATGCTGGCAGGCGTTGATCAGGGCATTGAGTCGGCCTTCGCCGTCGCGGGTGATGATCATCGGCTGGCGCCCGGCGCGCATCGTCACGAAGTCGTGGTTATTGGCCAGCTCACTTTCGTGGCAGGCGTAAATCCAGTTCTTCTCGAAGATCAACTCCATTTCCAGGTCGAACAGCTCGGGCTCGGTGAACATGTCCCGGGCGATGCGGAACACCCCGTCGGCGGGGCGAAAATCCACACAGCTCTCGATAAAGGCTGTCCATTGTTCGGTTGTTCTGGCACCACTCATGGGTCGCTACCTTTTTTATTCAGGCCAATCGGTGCGTGCATTAGAGGGAGTCGGGGGGCGGGGTGGCTATCCGCTTTGTGGGTCAAGGTCATCCACAAAATTGCCCGCCCGGTGGGCGCCTTGCCGGCCGGGGCTGGATGGCAGCAGAGGGCGGAGTGCAGGTCGAGGCCCGGGCCGGTAACACCCGCCACTCGCGGTGGGCGTGGAATACCCAAGGTCGTGCACCGGGTGATCGAGGGCTGCACCACGGTGCACCGATGAGCTACTGTGACGCCCAGCCGCAAGGCTGGATCGAAGAGCATCGGGCAGGGTTTATCCACTTAGTCAGCCATTGCTATCCATTGGCTGGGCAGTGGCGCCCGCTGGCGTGGAAGTTGCTCTTCAACCCCCAAGACGCGCCGTCAGAGCGCGCTGAAAAATATTGCCGTGGGTGTGCCGTGATGAATAGCAAAGCTGATTCGCAGTTTCGCGATATTCGTATCGAACGCTTCGACCTCGAAGGGGCCAGAAGCTGGATGTCAGGTATCTGTGGGCCCCATCGCCTGGAGACCGCCAGCCCCGAGCGCATCCGTTTCCACCACAGCGCCAACGTCTTCCGGTCCCGGGCCACCACCCTGGGCACCATCGAATACGGCACCGACGTCACCGTGGACATCGAAGACGCCGAGCGCTTCAGCAGCTACAGCCTGAGCCTGCCCCTGTGCGGTGAGCAGGAGTTGAGCAAGGACGGCGTGCGGCTGATGTCCAACCCCGACCAAGGGGTGATCATCTCGCCCAACGAAAGCCAGGTGCTGGCGATTTCCGGCGACTGTCGCAAGGTCCAGGTGGTGATTACCCGCAGTGCCATGGGCGAGGCCCTGGAAGACTTGCTGCAACGCCCTCTCGATGCGCCGCTGCGTTTCGAGGCGGCGATGAACGCGGTGGACGGCGCCTCGGCGTCTTGGTGGCGCATGGCGCGCTACTTCATCGCCGAGCTGGAAAGCAGCAACGAGCTGTATGAGCAGGTGGCCTTTACCCGGGACATCGAAAGTTCGTTGATCAAGGGCCTGATCCTGGCCCAGCCGAACAACTATTCCGAGGAGTTGCGCGAGGTGCTGGGCGTCAAGCTGCCCCATTACCTGCTGCGTGCCCGCCAGTACATCCACGACAACGCCCGCGAGGCCTTGCACCTGGAAGATCTGGAAGCCGCGGCCGGGGTTTCGCGCTTCAAGCTGTTCGAGGCCTTCAGGAAGTATTTCGCCCTGTCGCCCATGGCCTACCTGAAAAAACACCGGCTCAACGCGGTGCGTCAGGAGCTGCTGGAACACGGCTCGGCGCGCAATATTTCCGAAATCGCCCTGGGCTGGGGGTTCACCCACCTGGGTCGTTTTTCCGCCGAGTACCGCAAGCTGTTCGACGAGTCGCCGAGCACCACCTTGCAGCGCCACCAGGCGCGGCGCCTCAGCGGTTTCTGAAGGTTATTTGCGTTGCACCAGGTCCAGCAGCTCGTCCCGCTCCTTGATCTTCTGCAGGACGATTTCCGAGCGGATGTCGGTGACCCCAGCCGTGCGATTCAGGTGGTTGACGATGAAATCCGAGAAGTGCTTGAGGTTGCGTGCCTGGATCCGCAGCACGTAGTTGCTGGCCCCGGTGATCACGTAGGCGCTGGCCACTTCCGGCCACTGCTGGACCTTCTGGATAAAGGTCTCGTGCCAGTTATCCACATCCTGGCGCAGGGACACGTGGACGATGGCTTCCAGCTCGATGCCCAGGCGCTCGGCGTTGAGCACCGCGCGGTAGCCGCTGATGACCCCTTCACCCTCCAGCATGCGCAACCGACGCAGGCAGGCCGACGGCGACAGGGCGACTTTTTCCGCCAGTTCCTGGTTGCTGATGCGCCCGTCCTGTTGCAGAAAGTGCAGGAGGCGCAGATCGGTGGAGTCGAGCATCATGAGTTGAATAAATCCGCGTTTTTTTCGGTCGGGTTCGAATTTTATTCGAGATTAGTACGGTATGACGCTGCACTTTGCACGAAAATTCTCCCGGGCTTCGTCCATTATTTTCAGGCTCCGCGGACCGCTTCCCCCTCGGCCCGCCTGACCGCTCATCTACAAGAACAGGACGCCCCATGATCAGCAGAAACCATTGCCTGGCCCTCGACGAGCAGGACCCCCTGGCCCCCTTGCGTGAACAGTTCGCCCTGCCGGACGGGGTCATCTACCTCGACGGCAACTCCCTGGGCGCACGCCCGGTGGCGGCCCTTGAGCGGGCACGCCAGGTGCTTGAGCAAGAGTGGGGCAATGGCCTGATCCGCAGCTGGAACACCGCCGGCTGGCGTGACCTGCCGCAGCGCCTGGGCAACCAGTTGGCGAGCCTGATCGGTGCCGGTGAAGACGAGGTGGTGATCACCGATACCACCTCGATCAACCTGTTCAAGGTCCTCAGCGCGGCCTTGCGCGTACAGGCCGAGCGGGCGCCGACGCGGCGGGTGATCGTCAGTGAGAGCAGCAACTTCCCCACCGACCTGTACATCGCCGAGGGCCTGACCCAGATGCTCCAGCAGGGCTATTCCCTGCGGTTGGTCGACAGCCCCGAAGCGTTGCCGGCCGCCATCGGCGAGGACACCGCCGTGGTGATGCTGACCCACGTCAACTACAAGACCGGCTACATGCATGACATGCAGGCCCTGACCACCCTGGCCCATGAATGCGGGGCCCTGACCCTGTGGGACCTGGCCCACTCCGCCGGCGCGGTGCCGATCGACCTGCACCAGGCGGGCGCCGACTACGCCATCGGTTGCACCTACAAGTACCTCAACGGCGGTCCGGGTTCCCAGGCCTTTGCCTGGGTCTCGCCGGCGCTCTGCAATCTGGTGACCCAGCCGCTCTCGGGCTGGTTTGGGCATGCCCGGCAGTTCGACATGGAGTCCAGCTACGAGCCGAGCCCGGGCATCGCTCGCTACCTGTGCGGCACCCAGCCGATCACCTCCCTGGCCCTGGTCGAGTGCGGCCTGGATATCTTCGCCATGACCGACATGGCCAGCCTGCGGCGCAAGTCCCTGGCCCTGACCGACCTGTTTATCGACCTGGTGGAGCAGCGTTGTGCAGGCCATGACCTGCAACTGATCACCCCGCGTGAACACGCCAAGCGCGGCAGCCACGTGAGCTTCGAGCACCCGCAAGGTTACGCGGTGGTGCAGGCGTTGATTGCCCAGGGGGTGATTGGCGATTATCGCGAGCCGCGGATCATGCGTTTCGGTTTCACTCCGCTGTACACCCGCTTCAGCGAAGTCTGGGATGCGGTGGAGAAGCTGGGGCAGATTCTTGATCAAAAAACCTGGGCCCGACCGGAGTTCCAGGTGCGCCACAGCGTGACTTGACCTCGGCACCTCGCTCCCGCGGCAGGCGCGGGAGCGAGACACCGAGCGCCGTGCAACCATAACAATAAAGGGGCACCCAACGTGACCACGACCAACAAGGGTTTTGAAGCGATTTCCAATCGTGAGCAGGGCCTGCGGCGCCAGCTCACCGCCGGCCAGATGAGCATGATCGCCATCGGTGGCGCCATCGGCACCGGGCTGTTCATGGGCAGCGCCTACGCCATCGGGTATGCCGGTCCCAGCGTGCTGCTGAGCTACGCCATCGGCGCCCTGATCACCTTGCTGTTGATGGGCTGCCTGGCGGAAATGACCGTGGCCCATTCCACCTCCGGCTCCTTCGGGGCCTACGCCGAGTTCTACGTCAGTCCGCTCGCCGGCTTCCTGGTGCGTTATGCCTACTGGGCGGCCATCGTGCTGGCGGTGGGCGCCGAGGTCACGGCCATCGCCATGTACATGAAGTACTGGTTCGCCAACGTTCCTGAATGGGTGTGGATCGTCTCCTTCTCCAGCGTGCTGATCGCCCTCAACGCCATCAGCGTGAAAACCTTCGGCAACTTTGAATACTGGTTCTCGACCATCAAGATCGCCGCCATCGTCGGCTTTATCATCCTCGCGGTGTACGTGGTGTTCGGCTCCGGCAACCCCGACTACGGGGTGCACAACTACACGGCCCACGGCGGGTTTTTCCCCAACGGTTTCCAAGGCATGTGGATCGCGGTGATCGTCTCGATCTTCAGCTACCTGAGCGTGGAAATGATTGCCGTGGCCGCCGGTGAAGCCGAGGACCCGCAGCAGGCGGTGAAAAAAGCCTTCCGCGCAACCATCGTGCGCTTGGTGGTGTTTTACCTGCTGACCCTGGCCCTGATGCTGGCCATCGTGCCTTGGGTCCAGGCCGGCAAGGCCCAGAGCCCCTTCGTCACGGTGATGCAGACCATCGGCATTCCCGGGGCCACCGGGGTGATGAACTTCGTGATCCTGATCGCCGCCCTGTCAGCGATGAACAGCCAGCTGTACATCACCACGCGCATGATGTTCAGCCTGTCCCGCGCCGGCTACGCGCCCAAGTCCATGGGCGCCCTGAGCAAGACCGGCATCCCCCTCAACGCGTTGTTGCTGTCCAGTTCCGGCATCGCCCTGGCGACCCTGGTCAACGTGTTGTACCCGGAAAGTTCCTTCACCCTGATGATGGCCATCTCGATGTTTGGCGCGATCTTCACCTGGTTCATGATCTTCCTCACCCACTACTGCTTCCGCCGTTATCACCAGCGCCACGGCGAGCAGCCGCTGTCGTTCCGTATGCGCCTGTTTCCCTACAGCACCCTGCTTGGGCTGGTGTTGATGGGGGCGGTGATGATCACCACCTACTTCACCGACGCGTTCAAGATGACCCTGGTGTTTGGCGTGCCGTTCTTGCTGATTCTGTCGGTGGTCTACGCGGTGTTCTTCAGAAAGGCGCGGGCGCCGGTGGCTGCCGAGCTGTCCAACGTCTGATTACGCCAGGTCGGCCGGGTGGCTTCAGAGGCTGCCCAGCCGGCATTGCTGGTGGGCGTGTTGCAGGCTGTCCTCAAAGCGTTCGACCTCGCTGAAGCGTTGTTGCAACTGGTCGATCTGTTGTTGTAATTCACGCTTCTTGCTGGCCAGGGCCTCCTGGGCCAGCGCCCAGGGGAAGGCGTCGCCGCTGTGTCGGGCAAACAGCTCCTGCAACTCCTTGAGCTTGAAACCCAGTTGCTGGGCGCACTTGATAAACATCAGGCGCTCCACGCTTTCCTGGTCGTAGACCCGGTATTGGCCCTGACGCTGGGCCGTGGGCAGCAGGCCGATGGCTTCGTAATGGCGGATGCTCTTGACGGTGGTTCCGGACAATTGCGCGGCTTTGCCGATGTACATGCACACTTCCTTTTCCATGGCGGCCAGAAGGCCGGTGGCGTGCGCGCATTATCCGAACCCTTCAGCGCCTGGCAAGGGCCCGGGCTTGTTCCAGCCAGGTGTGCCGACGGGGTTCGCTGGCGTCCAGCAACGGGCCGAAGGTCAGGGTTTGCAGCGGGCGGATGCCGCAGAACTCTAGGGTGGTCTTGCGCACTTGATGCAGCCCGGGCATGCGGTACACCCAGCGGTAGTACCAGGGCGGGGTGTCCATGGTCACCAGCAAGTGAGCGCTGCGGCCCTTGAGCAGTTTCTCGGGGAAGGCCTTGCCCGGGCGGTACTTGAAGGCGAAGCCGGGCAGGAACACCCGATCGAAAAAACCCTTGAGCAGCGCCGGCGTCCCGCCCCACCAGATCGGATAGACCAGGGTCAGGTGCTCGGCCCACAGAACATCGGCCTGGGCCTGTAGCAAGTCGCTCTCCAGGGGCTGGATCTGTTGGTACCCCTCATGCAGCACTGGGTCGAAGGCCAGTTCGCCGAGGCGCAGTTGGCGCACCTCGTGACCGGCCTGTTGCGCGGCTTCGATGTAGCTATCCGCCAGGGCGCCGCAGAAGCTGCGGTGGGAAGGATGGCCGAGAATCACCAGGATGCGTTTGCTCATTGCGGCTGTCCTTGAACACAAAGAGCCCAGGGTAAAGCCTACTGCCAAGGGGAGAGTCAAGGGCCGAGCAGGGCGTCCCACAGCGCCTTGGCGTAGGGTGGCAGGGCTTGCTCGTCACGGGTGCACAGCAGCAGTCGGCGCTGGGCCCAGGCTTCGTGCAAGGGCACTGCTTTGAGTGCCTGGCGGCGAGTGCCGCGTTGCAGGGCGGCTTGGGGCACCACTGCCACCCCGGCGCCCCTGGCCACCATGCGCATCACCCCATCGAAACCTTCGGCGCGGATGCGCATCTGCATGCGCAGGCCGGCGTGCAGTGCTTGTTCTTCCAGGTACACCGCCAGGGCGCTGGCGGCGGGCAGGCCCACGTAGTCATGGTGCAGGCTGTCGCTGAAGCGCGGCTGCGGGGTGGCGGCCAAAGGGTGCGTGGGGGCCATGATCAGCACCAGCGGGTCGTCGCGAAATGGCCGGGTGACCAGGCCTTGGGTGTCTACGGCATCGGAGACGATGCCCAGGTCTGCCGCACCCTGGCGCAGGGCATGGGTGATGCGCTGGCTGGGCCACTCTTGCAGGTCGATGTCCAGGTGCGGGTGATGGCAAAGAAAGTCTGCCAGCAGCTCCGGCAGGTACTCGCTGAGGGCGGTGGTGTTGCACAGCAGGCGCACCTGGCCCTTGATCCCCTTGGCGTACTCGGCGAGGTCCTGTTGCAGGTGGTCGACGTACAGCAACAGCGTCCGGGCGTGTTGGGCCAGGGCCTTGCCGGCGGGTGTCGGGTTGATGCCGCGGCGCCCGCGTTCGAGCAACTCGATGCCCAGCGAGGCTTCCATGGCGCGGATTCGCGCACTGGCGGCGGCCAGGGACAAGTGGCTGCGAGCGGCGCCGGCGGTGATGTTCCCCGCCTCCAGAATGTTCAGGTACAGCCGCAAGTCGATCAGGTCGAAGTGCATGGAGTCTCCCTCGGGGAACCGGGTCGGTGTAGGAGCCGGCTTGCCGGCGAAGGGGCCCGGGAGTTTTGCACAGGCCTTGGAAACGCCTTCGCTGGCAAGCCAGCTCCTACGGAGGTACGGGCAATAAATTTTCGTATGTGCCTATTGCTTGGCAAGAGGCTGGCTCAGTATATGGCAGATTTTCCGCGAGCCGATCCGAGCGCAGGATAGGCCCATGACGACCTCCCTCGCGTTTTATCAGAACCTCGGATTCAGCCTTTCCCTGCTGGTGATCGGCACCTTTGTCCTGGCCGGCATGGTCAAGGGCGTGATCGGCCTTGGCCTGCCCACCATCGCCATGGGGCTGTTGGGCTTGGCTATGGCCCCGGCGCAGGCTGCGGCCTTGCTGATTGTGCCGGCAACCCTGACCAACCTTTGGCAGTTGGCCTTTGGCGGGCACTTGCCGGCCTTGCTCAAGCGCCTATGGCCGATGCTGCTGGCGATCTTCGTGGGCACTGCTGGCGGTTCCCTGTGGCTGGGGATCGACGCCGGGCATTGGGTGGTGCGGGGCCTGGGCGCGGCCTTGTTGCTCTATGCGCTGAGCGGCCTGCTGTTGCCGACCTTGCATCTCGCTCCCCGTCATGAGCGCTGGCTGGCGCCGCTGTGCGGGTTGACCACCGGCGTCATCACCTCCGCCACCGGGGTGTTTGTGATCCCGGCGGTGCCTTACCTGCAGGCCCTGGGTTTGACCAAGGATGAGCTGGTGCAGGCCCTGGGGCTGTCGTTCACGGTTTCCACACTGGCCCTGGCCGTCAGCCTTTCATGGCACGGCGCCCTGGGCAGCGGCGAATTGAGTGCTTCGTTGCTGGCCCTGGCGCCGGCCATGCTCGGCATGTGGCTGGGCCAAGGCCTGCGGCAACGCATCAGCGCCGTGCTGTTCAAGCGGATGTTCTTTATCGGCCTGGGCCTGCTGGGCGGGTATTTGCTGATCAGCGGCTAGCTGAGGCGGGGCTGAGCATGTCGATGCGGCGGATCTCGAAATCCCGTTCCAGGTACTCCATGCGCTGCTCGAAGAAACGCTGCATGTGGGGCAGGGCGGAGTGCTGCTCCAGGGCCGCCTGGGAGGCCCAGACCTCATAGAAGATGAACAGGGTCGGGTCCTGCTGGTCGCGCAGCATGTGGTATTCGATGCAACCGGGTTCCTCACGGCTGGGTGCCACGTAGGAGCGAAACAGGGTTTCGAAGGCGTCGGCTTTCTCCGGGCGGGTCTTGGCATGAAGGATGAAGGCGTGGTTCTCAGGCATGACGAGGGGCTCGTGATCAGTGATGGGCTCCGAATTTTATGGCAACAATCAACCGTCTATTCGTGCGTTTTAGTCAAATGTATTTTGAGCAAGTTGGGCTTATTCTCAGACCCGACCATCGTTAACCTGCGCCCATCATTTTTAATCTTTGCCACCCGGCGCCGCATGGCAGCGCGACAGGGCGGCGTGCGATGAGGCTCAATCATGAAAAAAGTACTGTTGCTCAATGGCGGCAAAAAGTTTGCCCATTCCGATGGCCGCTACAACCTGACCCTGCACGACACCGCCCTGGCGGTCCTGGATCGCGGCGGCATCGACGTCAAGGTCACCCACATCGACGCGGGCTACGACGTCCAGGAAGAAGTGGCCAAGTTCCTCTGGGCCGACGTGATCATTTACCAGATGCCTGGCTGGTGGATGGGCGCCCCGTGGATCGTCAAGAAGTACATCGACGAAGTCTTCACCGAAGGCCATGGCAGCCTCTACGCCAGCGATGGCCGGACCCGTTCCGACGCCTCGCAGAAGTACGGCAGCGGCGGCCTGATCCAGGGCAAGCAGTACATGCTCTCGCTGACCTGGAACGCACCCCAGCAGGCTTTCGACGACCCCAGCGATTTCTTCGAGGCCAAGGGCGTGGATGCGGTGTACTTCCCGTTCCACAAGGCCAACGAATTCCTTGGCATGAGCGCCTTGCCGACCTTCCTCTGCGTCGATGTGATGAAGCGTCCGGACATCGAAGGCGACGTGGCCCGCTACGAGCAGCACCTCAAGGCGTTGTTCAACCTGGCGGGCTGAATCCGGCTACTATCGGGAGCTTGTGCCCCCACTCTCGATAGAGGACTGCTGTGAAAGCCCGATCCGACGAACTGCAGATCTTCGTCTGTGTCATTGAATGCGGTTCGATTTCCGCTGCGGCCGAGCAGGTGGGGCAGACGCCGTCGGCGGTCAGCCGTACCCTGTCGCGACTGGAAGCCAAGCTCGACACCACGCTGATCAACCGCACCACTCGACGCATGGACCTGACCGAAGAGGGCAAGTACTTCTTCGAGCAGGCCAAGCTGATTCTCGATCAGATGGAGGAGCTGGAGGAGCGCCTGTCCTCGCGTCAGCAGACCCCGTCCGGGCGCTTGCGGATCAACGCCGCTTCGCCCTTCATGCTGCATGCCATCGTGCCCTACATCGACGAGTTCCGCGGTCTTTACCCGGACATCCAGCTGGAGCTCAACAGCAACGATTTGATCATCGACCTGCTGGAGCAGAGCACCGACATTGCGATTCGCATCGGTGTGCTGGCGGACTCGACCCTGCACGCCCGCTCCCTGGGCTGCAGCCCGTTGCACATCCTCGCCAGCCCGGCCTACCTGGAGCGCCACGGCACGCCGCACAGCGTGGCGGAGTTGTCGGCTCACACCTTGCTGGGCTTCACCCAGACCGAGACCCTCAATCACTGGCCATTGCGCCACGCGCACGGTGACCGCTGGCAGATCCAGCCGGGGATCAGCGCCTCCAGCGGCGAGACCTTGCGCCATCTGGCACTGGAGGGGCAGGGCATTGCCTGCCTGTCGCACTTCATGACCGTCGACGATATCCGCGCAGGGCGTTTGCAGCCGGTGCTGGCCTCGTTCAACAGCGGCTATCGCCAGCCGATCAACGCCGTGTATTACCGCAACTCGCAACTGGCCCTGCGCATCCAGTGCTTCCTCGACTTCCTCCAAGGCAAACTGGCGGACTACGCCCACCCCGAATTCCAACCCATTGATGCCCCACCCCCCTTGTAGGAGCAGGCTTGCCGGCGATAGGCGATTGTTCAAATCGCCATGCAAGGCCTAAGGTTCTAGCTGTTCAAAAACAAGAAAAGGAAGCTCCTTATGCGCATTCTGTTGTTCAAGTCCCTGGCCTTGACCGTGGCCATTGCCGCCAGCGGTTCAGCCTTTGCCGTCACCCTGGAAGGCGGTGCGGTGGCCGCGCCGAACCAGTACGGCGCCGACGTGGCGGCGCAGATCTTGAAGAAGGGCGGTAACGCGGTGGACGCCGCAGTGGCCACGGCCTTTGCCCTGGCGGTGACGTACCCCGAGGCCGGCAATATCGGCGGCGGTGGCTTCATGACGATGTTCATCGACGGCAAACCTTATTTTCTCGACTACCGGGAAACCGCGCCCAAGGCCGCGACCCGGGACATGTACCTGAACGACAAGGGCGAGGTGATCGAGAACCTGAGCCTGGTGGGCGCCCGCGCCGCTGGTGTGCCGGGCACTGTGATGGGGTTGTGGGAAGCCCACAAGAAGTTCGGCAAGCTGCCCTGGAGCGAGTTGATCACCCCGGCCGTGGGCTACGCGAAAAACGGCTTCAAGGTGGCGGACAAGCAGTACCAGTACCGGGAAGATGCGTTGAAGCTGTTCAACGGTACCACCAACTTCAGCGACTATTTCGGCAGCATGAAACCGGGTGAAACCTTCCGTCAGCCAGAGCTGGCCGCGACCCTGGAACGCATCGCCGACCAGGGTGCCAAGGAGTTCTACAGCGGCAAGACCGCCGATTTGCTGGTGGCGCAGATGCAGGCCGACAAGGGCTTGATCACCAAGCAGGACCTGCAGGACTACAAGGTCCAGTGGCGCCAGCCGTTGCAGGTGACCTTCCGTGGCAACACCTTGTACACCGCGCCGCCGCCCAGCTCCGGTGGGGTCGCCCTGGCCCAGCTGATCAGCATCAAGGAAGAACGCGCCGCGGACTTCAAGGGCGTGGAACTGAACTCGGCCAAGTACATCCACCTGCTGGCGGAAATCGAAAAACGCGTGTTCGCCGACCGTGCCGACTACCTGGGCGACCCGGACTTTTCCGAGGTGCCGGTGAAGCAGTTGACCGACCCGGCGTACCTGAAAAAGCGCGCCGCCGAGGTCAACCCCAACGCCATCTCGGCCACCGAGAAAGTACGCCCCGGGCTTGAGCCGCACCAGACCACTCACTTCTCCATCGTCGACGCCCAGGGCAACGCGGTGAGCAACACCTTCACCCTGAACTGGGACTACGGCAGCGGCGTGGTGGTCAAGGGGGCGGGCTTCCTGCTCAACGATGAAATGGACGACTTCAGCGCCAAGCCCGGCGTGGCCAATGCCTTTGGCGTGGTCGGCGGTGATGCCAACGCCATCGCCCCTGGCAAGCGCATGTTGTCGTCCATGAGCCCGAGCCTGGTGACTCGCGACGGCAAGGTCACCCTGGTGCTGGGCACCCCCGGTGGTTCGCGGATCTTCACCTCGATTTTCCAGGTGCTGAACAACCTCTACGACTACCAGCTGCCGCTGGAAAAGGCCGTGGCGGCGCAGCGCGTGCATCACCAGTTGCTGCCCAAGGACACGATTTACTATGACGCTTATGCGCCGCTCACCGGCAAGGTCGCCGATGAGCTGAAAGCCATGGGTTACACCCTGGAGGATCAGGGCTGGGAGATGGGCGATGTCCAGGCGATCCGGGTCAATGGTACTCAGTTGGAGACCGCCTCCGACCCACGGGGCCGTGGCGTCGGCAAAGTCATCCAATAACTCGCTGTAGGAACCGGCTTGCCGGCGATAGGCTCTTGGAGTTTGCACCGGCCTTGAGGGTGTATCGCTGGCAAGCCAGCTCCTACGCGCAATAGATGCTCGCTCCGATCCAGCGCGTGCCGACGGCCGGCTGGTCGGCGGCGGCTCAATTCCGTAACATTCCCCGCCTGTTTCCCGCCATTCCCCGGATCGCCGAGTCGGTCCAATTATCAGGTCACTCATGAAAGCAAAACGTCTGCGCGCCGATGTCCTGGCCGGACTCACCACGTCCTTCGCCCTGCTGCCCGAATGCATCGCCTTTGCCCTGGTGGCCCATCTCAATCCGCTGGTGGGGCTCTACGGCGCCTTTATCATTTGCACCCTGACCGCGCTGTTCGGCGGCCGGCCGGGCATGATCTCCGGGGCTGCCGGCTCCATGGCGGTGGTGATCGTCGCCCTGGTGGTGCAACACGGGGTGCAGTACCTGCTAGCCACCGTGCTGCTGGGCGGCTTGATCATGGTTGCGTTCGGCCTGTTGCGCCTGGGCAAATTGGTGCGCATGGTGCCGCACCCGGTGATGCTGGGCTTCGTCAACGGGCTGGCAATCATCATCGCCTTGGCCCAGTTGGAGCATTTCAAGGATGGCGAGCACTGGCTCAGCGGCACGCCGCTGTACCTGATGACCGGGTTGGTGCTGTTGACCATGGCCATTGTCTACCTGCTGCCGCGCCTGACCCGCGCCGTGCCGCCAGCGCTGGTGGCGATCCTTGGCGTAGGGCTGGCGGTCTACCTGCTGGGCCTGCCGACCCGCACCCTGGGGGACATGGCCCACATCGCCGGTGGCCTGCCGAGCCTGGCCTTGCCGGACCTGCCCTGGACCCTGGAAACCCTCGGCATCATCGCCCCCTACGCGATCCTCATGGCCCTGGTCGGCCTGCTGGAAACCCTGCTGACCCTGAACCTCACCGACGAGATCACCGAGAGCCGCGGCTACCCGGACCGCGAATGCGTGGCCCTGGGCGCGGCGAATATGGTCTCGGGGGCGTTCGGCGGCATGGGCGGCTGCGCAATGATCGGGCAGACCGTGATCAACCTCAGCTCCGGTGGTCGCGGGCGGCTGTCCGGGGTGGTCGCCGGGGTCATGATTTTGCTGTTCGTGCTGTTCCTGTCGCCGATGATCGAACGCATCCCCCTGGCTGCGCTGGTGGGGGTGATGTTCGTGGTGTCGCAGCAGACGTTCGCCTGGGCATCGCTGCGGGTGCTGAACAAGGTGCCGCTCAACGACGTGCTGGTGATCATCGCCGTGACCACCATCACCGTGTTCACCGACCTGGCCACGGCGGTGCTGTGCGGGATCATCATTGCCGCCCTCAACTTCGCCTGGCAGCAGGCTCGCGAGCTGTACGCCGAGGCCCATCTGGAGGCCGACGGCAGCAAGCTGTATCAGGTGCACGGCACCTTGTTCTTCGCGTCCACCACGCCCTTCCTCAATCAATTCGACCCGGCCAACGACCCCGAGCGGGTGACCATTGACTGCCGTCACCTGAGCTTTGTCGACTACTCGGCGATTGCCGCCTTGAAGACCCTGCGTGAGCGCTACACCAAGGCTGGCAAGCAGCTGCGGGTGCTGCACCTGTCGGAGCGTTGCAAGAAGCTGCTCAAGCGTGCCCGCGAACAACACGACTGAGGCCCGTTGGGGGCCAGCAAAAAAAGCCGTGCAGTGCGGCATATTGCTGGCCCCCTGAGGCGCTTTTCATTGCCAAACTTGCCGCCTTTTTCAGCAGGGTGTTGGCGAAATGAGGACATGGGTACTGCCCTTGACGTTGTGTGTGATGGCCGCTTCGTTCGGTGTCGAGGCTCGGGAGTTGAGCAAGCGCGAGCGATTTGTCTGCAGTTGGGGCTCGGGGATCGCCGCCGGCGCCCAGGCTTCCAAGCTTTCAGGCGTCTCCCTGTATGGCGCGCGCAAGCAATTGCAGGCGCGCAAGTTCACCCAGCCCTGGATGCGCATGTCGGCCATGGGCATCACCGAACAGACGTACAACAGCAGCTCGCGGCTCAAGCCCGCCGGGGTCAAGCAGACCTACTACGAGCAATGCATTCGCCATGATTTCGCGCGCCGCTAAGCGCTGATCCGCCACCTTCCAGTACCCATCGGGTGAGCGGCAGTGCTCACCCGTTTTTCAGTGCTCGGGGATGAAAATACCCACTACCGATTTTCATCGTTCGTGCTTTTGCATAGCTGTTCGCGACAACGCCTGCCTCTTTACGAAAATTAGTTTCACTTGGTTTGAAGCCAGTCTCTTTAAGTGATTAAAGCGTTTCACAACCATTCGAAAGTGACACTGCCGTCAAGGAGGAACCCATGGCTCCGGCATCGGGTTACTGGCTGCTGGGCTACGCCGCAGTCGCCATCATTGCGTTGATCGTGTTGATCGCTCGCTACCGACTCAACCCCTTTATCGTCATCACCCTGGTGTCCGTCGGCCTGGCGCTGATGGCCGGCATGCCGCCGTCCGGCGTGGTGGGCGCTTATGAAGCCGGGGTCGGCAAGACCCTGGGCCACATTGCCCTGGTGGTGGCCCTGGGCACCATGCTCGGCAAGCTGATGGCCGAATCCGGCGGCGCCGAACAGGTGGCGCGGACCCTGATCGATCGTTTCGGCGAGCGCAATGCTCACTGGGCCATGGTCTGCATTGCCTTCCTGGTGGGGCTGCCGCTGTTTTTCGAAGTGGGTTTTGTGCTGCTCATCCCCATTGCCTTCACCGTGGCACGGCGGGTCGGGGTGTCGCTGCTGATGGTAGGCCTGCCCATGGTCGCCGGGCTGTCGGTGGTCCATGCGCTGGTGCCGCCTCATCCGGGGGCGATGCTGGCGGTGCAGGCCTATCAGGCGTCGGTGGGGCAGACCCTGCTGTACGCGCTGCTGATCGGCGTGCCGACGGCGATCATTGCCGGTCCGGTGTATGCCCGGTTTATCGTGCCGCACATTCACCTGCCGGCCGAGAACCCGCTGGAGCGGCAGTTCATTGCCCGCGAACCCCGGGTGCGCCTGCCCAGCTTTCGCCTGACCATGGCCACCATCCTGCTGCCGGTGGTGCTGATGCTGATCGGCGGCTGGGCCAACCTGCTGGCGGAACCCGGCACCGGGTTCAATCAGTTTCTGTTGTTTATCGGTAACTCGGTGATCGCCCTGCTGGTGGCCACCCTGGTGAGTTTCTGGACCCTGGGGCTGGCCCAGGGCATCAACCGCGAATCGATCCTCACGTTCACCAACGAATGCCTGGCGCCCACGGCCAGCATCACCTTGCTGGTGGGGGCCGGTGGCGGCCTCAACCGGATTCTGATCGACTCCGGGGTGACCCAGCAGATTGTCGGCCTGGCCCATGAATTCCAGCTGTCGCCGCTGTGGATGGGCTGGCTGTTCGCGGTGCTGATGCGGATCGCCACCGGTTCCGCCACCGTGGCCCTGACCACTGCTTCCGGGGTGGTGGCGCCGGTGGCCGTCGGCCTGGGTTATCCCCACCCGGAATTGCTGGTGATCGCCACGGGGGCCGGTTCGGTGATTCTGTCCCACGTCAACGACGGTGGCTTCTGGCTGGTGAAGGAATACTTCAATATGACCGTCGTTCAAACCTTCAAGACCTGGACCGTGCTGGAGACGCTGATTTCAGTGATCGCCTTCGGCCTGACCCTGGGACTCGCGGAGCTGTTGTAGATGGACATTCTTTACCAGATCCGTTTGCGGCTGGATGACTTCAGCGCCGGGGAAGGGCGGATCGCCCGCTTGCTGCTCGACGACGTGGGCTTTGCCGCCTCCGCCAGCCTCGACGAACTGGCCCAGCGCGCCGACGTCAGCGCCGCCACCTTGTCGCGCTTTGCCCGCAGCGTCGGTTGCCGCGACCTGCGTCACCTGCGTTTGCAACTGGCCCAGGCCAGCGGTGTCGGCAGCCGTTTTCTCGACCCCGCCAGGGCGCCCGAACAGTCCGGTTTCTACCGGCAGATCCTGGGCGATATCGAGTCTGCGCTGCATCAGCACCTGGCCGGTTTCGAGGAAGCGCAGTTTACCGATGCGCTGCGCTTGCTGGGGCGGGCACGGATGATCCACGCCTTCGGCATGGGCGGCTGCTCGACCCTGTGCAGCGATGAACTGCAGGTGCGTCTGGTGCGCCTGGGCTACCCCATCGCCGCCTGCCATGACCCGGTGATGATGCGGGTCACCGCCGCCGCCCTGGGGCCGCAGCACGCGGTGATCGCCTGCTCCCTGACCGGCATCACCCCCGAGTTGCTGGACGCGGTGGCCCTGGCCCGCAACTACGGTGCCGGCATCCTCGCCATTACCCTGCCCGAGTCCCCCCTGGCCGAACTGGCGGACGTGCTACTGCCCCTGCACAGCGCCGAAACTTCATTCATCTACAAACCCACCGCGGCCCGCTACGGCATGCTGCTGGCCATCGATGTCCTGGCCACCGAGCTGGCCCTGGCGCTGCCCGATGACAGCCAGGAACGCCTGCGGCGGATCAAGCTGGCCCTGGACCATTACCGTGGCGGCGACGACTGCCTGCCCCTGGGAGACTGACATGCGCTACGACACGCTGATCCGCAACGCCCTGATCATCGACGGCAGCGACCGCCCGGGTTACCCCGCCGACCTGGCCATCGGCGACGGTCGTATCCAGCGCATCGGCGACCTGTCCGCCGCCACGGCCGAGGCAGACATTGATGCTGGCGGTCGGGTCCTGGCCCCGGGCTTCATTGATGTGCACACCCACGACGACACCGTGGTGATCCGCCAGCCGCAGATGCTGCCCAAGCTCAGCCAGGGCGTGACCACGGTGATCGTCGGCAACTGCGGGATCAGCGCCGCGCCGGTGAGCCTCAAGGGCGCCCCGCCGGACCCGATGAACCTGCTGGGCGAGCGCTCGATGTTTGTCTATCCGCGCTTTTGCGACTATCGCGCGGCGGTGGATGGGGCGCGCCCGGCGGTGAACGTCGCGGCCCTGGTGGGGCACACGGCGCTGCGCAGCAACCACCTTGCGGACCTGCATCGCACCGCCAGCGCCGCCGAGATCGCGGCCATGCGCGAGCAACTGCGCGAAAGCCTGGAGGACGGTGCCCTCGGCCTGTCCAGCGGGCTGGCCTATGCCAGCGCCTTCTGTGCCGAGACCGATGAAGTGCTGCAACTGGCCCAGGAACTGACAGCGTTCGGGGCGGTGTACACCACGCACCTGCGCAGTGAGTTCGAGCCGGTGCTGGAGGCCATGGACGAAGCCTTTCTGATCGGTCGCTCGGCCCGGGTGCCGGTGATCGTCTCCCACCTCAAATGTGCCGGCGCCGGCAACTGGGGGCGCAGCCCGCAACTGCTGGCGGCCCTGGAACAGGCGGCCCAGGACCACCCGGTGGGCTGCGACTGCTATCCCTACGCCGCCAGTTCCTCGACTTTGGACCTCAAGCAGGTCACCGATGCTTACCGCATCACCATCACCTGGTCGACGCCACACCCGGAGCAGAGCAGTCGTGATCTGGCGGACATCGCCGCCGAGTGGGGCGTCAGCCTGCGGGTCGCCGCCGAGCGCCTGCAACCGGCGGGGGCGGTGTACTACGGCATGGATGAAAACGATGTGCGACGCATCCTCGCCCACCCGCTGTCGATGATCGGCTCCGATGGCCTGCCGGACGATCCGTTTCCCCACCCGCGCTTGTGGGGCGCCTTTCCTCGGGTGCTGGGCCACTTCAGCCGCGACCTCGGCCTGTTCCCGCTGCACACGGCGGTGCACAAGATGACCGGGCTTTCGGCGGCGCGTTTCGGCCTGCACCAGCGCGGCGAAATCCGCCAGGGGCATTGGGCCGACCTGGTGCTGTTCGACCCGGCGCGGGTGCGTGACGTGGCCGATTTCAAGCACCCGCAGCAAGCGGCGCAAGGGATCGACGGGGTGTGGGTCAATGGCGTGCGCAGCTACGCCGAGGGCCAGGCCAACGGCCAACGCTCGGGGCGGTTCCTGGCGCGGGAGGGGGATTTGCGCCGGGGCTTCACATCCGCAGGCTGATTCTTTGATCTCCATCACAGTGATGGCGCTGTGCTATTAAAGAATCTTTTAACGGCGCCGAAGTGCTGGGAATCGCCGCCTGTATAGTCGGCTTATTTGAGTCAGGGAGTCGTGCAATGAGCTTTGGCAAAACCACCCCCATCCTGCGGATTTTCGACGAGGCCAAAGCGCGGGAGTTCTACCTGGGTTTTCTCGGTTTCCAGCTCGACTGGGAACATCGTTTCGAAGCCAATTACCCCCTGTACATGCAGGTGTCCCGAGGCGGTTGCGTGTTGCACCTGTCCGAGCACCACGGCGATTGCACCCCGGGCGCGGCCCTGCGGATCGAGACCGATGAACTGGAGGCCTTCCAGGAGCAATTGAAGGCCAAGGATTACCCCTTTTCCCACCCGCAAATCCAGGCCATGCCCTGGGGCAGCCAGGACATGACCGTGCATGACCCGTTCGGCAATCGCCTGGTGTTTACCAACGCCATCTGCGTCTGAGTTCAGCGCCTGCGCTGCTGGCGGTATTGCGCCGGGGTCAGGCCAGTCCGTTGTTTGAAGGCCCGGTGGAACGAGCGCGGCTCGCTGAAGCCGAGGCTGTCGGAGATCTCCTGCAGCGACTGCTCGCTGTGCAGCAGGGCGTGTTCGGCCAGTTCCTGGCGCACATCATCGAGCAGTTGCTGGTACGAGGTGCCGGCCTGCTGCAGTTGGCGTTGCAGGGTGCGCACCGACAGGGCCAATTGCTCTGCGACCTGCTCCTTGCGCGGCACGCCGTGCTTGAGCCATTGGCGCAAGGCGCTTTTGACTTGCAGCGCCAGCGGTGCGTCGGCCAACGCGGCCATCATCCCCTGGGCATGGTCTTCCAGCGTCTTGAGCAGGCGTGGGTCGGACTGGCGCAGGGGCAATTGCAGGTATTCCAGGGGCGCCACCAGGGCCGAGCAGGGCTGCTCGAAGCGCACCGGGCAGCCGAACAACGCCTCGTACTGTGCCAGTTCGGCCTGTTCCGGCCGCGAATGCTCGAACCACACCACGCTGGGTGAGAGTTCCGAGTCGGCGATCCAGCGTGCATACAGCAGCCAGGACGCGAGCACGTTTTCCACCAGGTGCCGGCGAATGTCCGGGCGCTGATGGCGGCAGCTCCAGATCAGTTGCACCTGATCGCCCGCCACCTCGGCACGACTGGTGCCCATGTCCCCCACCAGCTTCTCGAACGGCATGATGCGGCCCATGGCTTCGCCCAGTGTGGCGCAGTTCATGGTGATGTAGCCCAGCACATTCCAGGAACTGGGTTTGACGAAACGCGCCGAATTCAGCCCGAACAGCGGGTCGCCGGAATGCTGGCAGAAGTAGTCCAGCAAACGCTCATGGACCTCCATCGGCAGCCGCAGGCTGGTGTCGTTCAACTGCGCAGCCTCAAGCCCCGCCGCCGCCAGCGCCGGCGCGCTGGCAATACCCAGTTGTTCCCCATAGAGCAGATATTTGAGCAGAGGCGGGACCGAGGTAAAACCGAGGCTGGGCATCGAGGTATTCCGGGTGACTGATCATTCGGACAGCAGGACGCAGATCCGGAAAGGTAAGGGCAAAGCGGGATGGGTGTAAATGCTTGGCCCCGGGCATTGGCGCCTTTCTGTAGGAACTGGCTTGCCAGCGAAGGGCGCACGGCTTATTCCCCTCACCGCCGCGCGATAAAGTTCGCCTCTAATGACGGATTTTCGCTTTGATTTGTAGGGCATTTCCGAGAGAATCGCTCCGTTACATTTCAGCTGTTCGAGTGGCTTGAACCTTCCAATTGTCCGGGGCTAGTCTGCGTCCGTCGTTGGCCAAAACCAGCGATCGGGTCTGCAAGCCCGCACAAGAAGCGAATGTTCACGTCCACTCAGGATCACTGATTGTTCAGTTCGATTTATGGTGGCTGCGTGCGGGAGATCTTCGGATCTACCGGGTTTGCTTCTTCCTGGTCTTGCAGGCTCGCACGTAGCCGCCACCCATCATCTGCAAGTGATGCTGGCGGCTTTCATAAAAAGGAGCTGCTGATCATGAAAAAGATCGTTCCCGACCCACCCGTTTTGCAACCCAGCCGTGAGTTGATCACCGCGCTGGAAGTGCCCAATAAAGCCTTGCTTCAGGCACTGAATACCGCACCTCTTTCCGCCCCTTTGCATAAGGCTCTCTCCGCCACTGGCAGCACCCGCTTTGGTTGTCGGGATGGCGAGGGCCGTCCGCTGTTCGCCGTCTGCGCAGGGGTCAATGCCGAAGAGGCGCTGCTGCACGTTTCATTGCTGCTTAAGTGCGCGGAAGAGACGGCCGACGAAATCACCAGCGCCAGCGGCATTGAGCGCGGGCTGATCTGGTCGATGATTCATTCGGTGGAGATGGCGCGGGCGGTAGTGGATGCGCTGCTGGATGGCGCGGTCAGGCCGGTGGGGTAGGGCGACCGCGTTGCGCCTATCGCTGGCAAGCCAGCTCCTACAACGGTCTGTAGGAGCTGGCTTGCCGGCGAAGGGGGCGCCGCGAATCAGACGCGGAAGTGGCTGACCATCATTTGCAGTTGGTTGCCCAGGCGGGCCAGTTCAACGCTGGACGCGGCGGTTTCGTCGCTGGCGGCGGCGGTCTGTTCCGAGACGTCGCGCACGTTGATGATGCTGCGGCTGATCTCTTCGGCTACGGCGCTCTGCTGCTCGGCAGCGGCGGCGATTTGCTGGTTCATCGACTGGATGTCGGACACCGTGCGGGTGATGTTTTCCAGGGAGGTGCCGGCGCGGCGGGTCAGCTCGACGCTGCTTTCGGTCAGGTTGCGGCTGTTGTTCATCACATTGGCCACTTGCTGGGTGCCGTTTTGCAGACCGGCCACCAAGCCTTCGATCTCTTCGGTGGACTTCTGCGTGCGCTGGGCCAGGGCCCGCACTTCATCGGCCACCACGGCAAAACCACGACCGGCTTCACCAGCACGCGCGGCTTCAATGGCGGCGTTGAGGGCCAGCAGGTTGGTCTGTTCGGCCACGGCCTTGATCACGTCCATGACGCTGCCGATCTTGTCGCTTTCTTGCTGCAACACGGTCATGGCGTCGGTGGAACGCACCACTTCGGTGGCCAGTCGCTCGATCTGGGCGATGGCTTCAGCGACCACTTTGTCGCCTTGGCGGGCTTCGCCATCGGCGGCAGCAGCTGCTTGAGAGGCCTCAGCGGCGTTGCGCGCGACTTCCTGCACGGTGGCGGTCATCTCGTGCATGGCGGTGGCCACTTGGTCGGTCTCGACTTTCTGGCTGTTGACGCCGGCGCTGGTTTCTTCGGTGACGGCCGACAGCTCTTCTGCGGCGCTGGCGATCTGGGTCACGCCATCACGGATGCCGCTGATCAGTTCGCGCAAGGTCACGCCCATGCGGGCAATGCCTTGTTGCAGCACGCCCAGCTCGTCACGACGGGTGACGCGCACGTCCTGGGTCAGGTCGCCGGAGGCAATACGCTCCACCACCGCGAGGGTCTCGCGCAGAGGGCGGGTGATTTGCCGGGTGATGATCACGGCTGCCAGGACGCCCAGCAACAGCGCCAGCAAGGTGCTGATCAATTGCAGGCTGCGGGCCTGGGCGCTTTCGGCGTCGCGGCGGTCGAGCTGGATCTGATACAGCTCGTCGCTGCGGGCAACGATGTCGAAGCCTTGCTCGGTCATTTCCTTGCGCGCGATACCGGCATCGTTCAGGGCGGCCTTGAACGCCAACAGGGCGGTGCGGTAGTTGTTCAGGGCGCCTTCCAGCTGACGCAGGGCGTCTTGCTGAGTACTGGCGAAATGCACGTTGAGCTGGGCCAGTTCGCCGATGGCGCTGTTGAGTTGGGCCGCGGCTTTCTGTTCGGTTTCCGGGTTGCTGTTGGCGGTGTAGCCACGCACTTCATAGCGCGTGAGCATGAAGGCTTCCTTGGCCTTGGTGATGGCCTGGAACTGCTCGAACCGCTCGTCGCTCAGGGGCATCTGCTGCACCCGGGTGTAGATCGAGTTGATCATGTTGTAGGCCGTGTCGGCGTTCACGGCCATGGTCTGGCGCGCGCTGTCGCTGGCGCGGTAGGCGCTGCGCATTTTGTTCAGCGAGGCCTGGTAGGCGGTGATGGTGTCGCTCTGGGCCTTGAGCAACTTGAGGTTGTCAGGGCTCTTGAAGGTCTGCAGGAGTTTCTGCTGCTGGGCGACGAAGGCGTCCAGGGTGGTTTGCACATTCTGTGCAGCCGTTTCGTCACCGTTGGTCAGCATGTATTGCAGGCGGCTGACCCGCAGTTTGGTCAGGCCGGCATTGAGCTGGGTGATGTCGCTCATCCAGTTACTGCGGTCAATCAGGCCACCCAGGCTGGTCCAGCCCGTCAGGGCGAGGATGGTGGTCAGGGTCAGTACCAAGCCGAAGCCCAGGCCCAGCTTCAGGTTGACACTGATGTTGGCAAACCAGCTATTCATTCAATTCCTCCAGGAACTTGCGCGTCATGATCGTCGTGTGGCTGGAAGATTGTTGTTTTTGGTCGCCAGCGAAATGTGTGTGCTTCGGTGTATCGGCCGACAAATCGAGATCTGAAAGCATTTCGTCGGTATTGATTCAGCGCAGCCTTTTCGCATATTTCAGGGCCGTACGTCGCGCCCATTCAGCTTTTTTTCACATTCGTTTCACTGCCGGGCCACGCTTGCCTGCTTAAAGTCCGCCGGGCAATGGGGATAGGCCCCACGCGAAGGCTGAATGGTCATCTGTGTTGAGTAGGTTGCGCAGGTGCCATTCGATTCAAGGGTGGGGCTTGCGAGGAGCGGCATTGGTGGAATCAAGACTCGGTTTGCCCGTGGTCGGGCGCGCCCTCGAGGGGCGTCTGCTGGCCCGTTATCGAAACACCCTGGTGGTGTTACTGGCGTTGTTGCTGGTGATCCCCATGACGTTGTTCCTGCTCAAGCCGGCGGCGGTGGCGGACCTGGCGGACGACAACCCGGCCGGGCAACAGGCCCTGCTCGACAGTTGGGCCAAGGGCCAGACCATCGTGCTGATCCGCCATGTAGAACGTTGTGATCACTCCCGGGCCCCTTGCCTGAACGTCGCCGATGGCATCACCGATCGCGCTCGGGCCGTGGCGGTGGGCGTGGGGGCGCAGTTCGAACACCTAGGGCTGGCCCGGGCAGACCTCTACAACAGCCCCATGACCCGCGCGGTGCAAAGCGCCGGGTACATGTTCAACCAGGTCAGCAGCGGCGACACCTGGCTGTCCAGTTGCCGCAACCACCTGCTGCAGGATGTGCTGGCGCACAAGGTGCCCGGGCGCAACCTGGTGCTGGTGACCCACAGCGAGTGCATGGCGCAACTGGAGAAGGAGTTGAACCTGCCGGCTTCGACCCTGGGCTACGGCGCCTCTCTGTTCATTTCCACCGACACCCTCAATGACGCACCGAAGATGCTGGGCTTTATCGAAGCCAGCGACTGGCGCCGAGTGGCGCTCGATCAACGGTGATTCGGGGCATCGGGTGTTCTCTCTGGATCTGTCTTGTTTTTTTCTGCGGTAGTCGGAGTGCCCGGGGAGGCTGTTACCAGCACAGGCCCGGGCGGCGTCAGGCGCTCAAAGACAGGGCTGGGTTTCCAGCAGTCTGATGCTGCCCATGAGGCTCGTATCGTCGACGGCGCTGCCCTGCGGCAAGCTGCGCCAATCCACCAGCAGGCAGACCGCGGTGAGCACCTGTTGGTCCTTGATGCCCACCTGCCGGGCGAAGTCGTAGCGATAGAGGGCTCGGGTTGTATCGCGCGGGGTGACCTCGGTCGCGCTGCTCAGTGTCCTGTACACCAGGTCCGGCACGGCGCTTTGCTGCACGGTAAAACGGGGGTGGTTGCCTGTGCCCTGAAAAGCGCCCTGGGCCCGGCTGTTTTTCCAGAGTTCTTGCCATTGGTTTTTGGTCGCTACGGTGTTCAGGGTGTTGCCGTAGGCTTGCAAGGTGGCCTTGGGCACCTCTCGGGTATCCAGGGCCTGGGCAGCGCCGGCGAAGAGTACAAGGCTGGTCAGTAAGGTACGAGATAGCAGCATGGGAACACTCCATGGGCGCGCGCGAACGGGATTGGCGCGGGGTTTCAAGGGCAGCGCCCCGTGGTGTCTGGGGCTGCCGGGTCCGGTGGATTACAGGGGGGGCGAAGCATCTCCAGCGTAGGCGGTGGCGGTTGTTTTTGCCGCCGTTTTTTCGCCCCGTGTGTTCGAGGCTGCTCAGTGGGCGCCGAGGGTGCCGACAAAGTAGTAAGCCTGGCGCCCGACGAGCATTTTCTTCAGCACCTGCAACGGGGCCGGGGGCGCTTGCTCGGCGGCGATCAGGGCTACGTGCTGCGGCGACTCGGCGAGGTAGGCCTGCAGTTGGGCAGGGGTTTGCAGGTCTTTGAGCAGGCTCTGGGTGTAGAACACGCTGGCCCCGGCGATGCGCTCGTTGGCCTGGTACAGGGCGACCGGTTGCCCGGCGGCTTGCAGGCGCTGGATGTGCTGGGTCACCGGGACAAAGGACAGCTCCCGGTCGGCGCGGGGCGCCGCCCATTGCGCGGCGGCCAGGTAACCACAGACCACCAGCCCCATGATGCTCACGGCCAGCTCCCGTCGATGACGCCCCAACTGGCCCCGGATGCCCTGGTCCGTTGCCCACTGGCCGAGGCGTGCATAGAGCACGGCTGCGTATTCCGCCGCCAGCACCGCCGCCGCCGGGGTCAGGCACATCAGGTAAACCGTGCGTTTGCTCGACGCCAGACACAGCAGGGTGAATTGCGCGAGCAACCACAGGCTGAAAAACAGCAGGTAGCGATTCTTCACCAGGCTTTTACGAAAGTGCCACACCCCCAGGTAGACCAGGATGTTCCACGGCAGGAAGGCCTGGGGCAGCTTGGCCAGGTAGTAGTAGAAGGGTTCGTAGTGCCCGGCCTCTTGAAAGGAGCCGTCGAAGCGCCCGATGCTGTTGGTCCACAGCACTTCGGCCAGGGCCTGCAGGCCGCCGCGCTGATAGAGCACGCCCAGCCAGATCAGCAGCGGCACCAGCCCCAGCAGGGTCAGCAGTCCGGGCCGCAGCCAGTGGCTTAGTTTGAAGCGTCGGTCGATCCAGTTGTCGGCCAGCAGGTAGGCGAAGATCACCACCCCAGGCATGGCCAGCCCCAGTACACCCTTGCTCAGGGTGGCGATGGCGATGCCGGCGGCGAACGCCAGCCAGGCCAGGGGCGCCGGCCGCTGTTCGGCGAGGGCCCGCTGGGCCTGGAAGAACGCCAGCAGGGCCAGGGTCACGCCGAGGCTGAGCAGGGCGTCTTCGCCGACGCCACGCACGTTGCTCCAGTAACTGGCCATGGTCGCCAGCATTGCAGCGGCCACCCAGGCGATCATCACTGGGCGTCCGAAGCGGCGCAGCATTGTGTACAGCAACATCAGGCTGAACAACCCGGCGAAGGCCGAGGCCAGGCGCACGGCCCAGGGCGTGCCGCCAAAAGCGCGGATCGCACCGGCATCCAGCCACAGGCTCAGGGGCGGCTTTTCCAGGAACGGCTGGCCGAACAGGCGCGGCGTGACCCAGTCATTGTCCAGGTGCATTTCCATGGCGATCCCTGCCACCCGGGCCTCGGTGGAGCCTTGCAGTTGGTGGTTGCCCAAGGCGAAGAAAAACAGCAGGCAGCCAAGCAGAAACAACAGCGGTGCGGGGCGGGACATGGGCGTTGGGCTACCAGGGCAAGGGCGAGAGTTGGCGTTTTTTTGGACAGCGGGAAAAGTATACGGGGCCAAATCTTAATAATTCGTGAACGCCCCCGATGTTCCGGGGGGCTTGCCATGCTCGGTTTTTCCCTTGGTCGCCGGGCGTTGCCCCAGCGGTTCTTCAGCGCAGATGGCGGCCGGTGCGGAACCAGTAAATCCAGCCCAGAAAGGCCCCGCACAGGGCGAAGATCAGGATCAGTCGGACGTATCCGCCCCAGGGTAGGGGGGTATCGGTGGGGGGCAGGCCCGGCACCAGGTTCAGCACCACTGGAATCATCGGCAACGCGCTGATGGCGCCGCTGGCCAGGTAGATCACGACGTTGTGCAGGGCCCGGGTGTGGGCCACCCAGAAGAAAATGGCCGAGGGCACGCCGGCCAGTACGCCGATGCATACGCCGCTGACGGCGAACAGCACCGAGGCCACGGTCAACACATCGCGGGCGGCGTTGCCGAAGGAAACGTGGCTGGCGTTGTAGGAACACAGGGCGAAGATCAGGCTCAACCCCAGGGCCAGCAGGACCACCCCAACGCAGTAGGTGAGGAACCAGTCGATGGGGTGCACCGGGTGGGTGGCTTTGCGGGCAGGTTGGGTCATGTCGGGCACCGTGGACAGAAGGCAGGAAGTGATGGCCTGTAGGTTATCGAGCGAGGCTTCTCCACACTGTGGAGTTTTTATGGGGTTTGCCCGACGTGGGTGATTCCGGTGCCCGCGCAAATACCGTATACAGAGAACGGCCTGCCCAACCTGCAAAACGCAGCGGCCCGCAGTTGCCATTCGAGCATTAACCACCGAGAAGGAGATTGGACATGTTCAGGTTCCTCACCATGACTGAGTTACCGCACACCCCCGTGCATTGCCATGGCGGTTCCATCAACGGAGCCATCGTTGCCTGGGAGCTGAAAAATCTGGCTCTCAATACGAAGGGGTTTGTCATATGTCCAAAGAATTACTCGGAGTTTCTGCTGTAGGGCTGATGGTGCTGGGCGAGTTCTGCGCCATCTACAGTGAAGTGGTCGCCGCACGGCTGGCCCACACCGGCCACACCTCATGGGCCGAACTGGCCGGGCCGGTGCTGATCATGTGTTTCGCCGGCCTCTGTCTGCTGGGGGCTTACTGGTTGGGCTATGTGGCAGTGGGGGACATCTGGTTGATCACCGTGGTGTCGGTCACCTCGTTACTGCTGCTGGAACCCTTGGTGATCTGGGCGCTGTTTCACGAAGCGCCCGGACGCGGCGCACTGATCGGCTTCTGCCTGGGGGCCCTGGGAATGTTGTCGGCAGTGTTTCTGTAGTGTGCGCAGACTCGCATCAGGCCCGGTAGGCAAACTGCCGGGTCGTTAATCTGGGCTGCCGCAAGGGCGGCCTGGGCTATTAAAACAGGGAGTGTGTATGCCCGAGCAAATTCGCTTGGCCCTTGAGAACGATGCCCCACAGATCAGCCAGGTGATTGTCGCGGCGCTGCTGACCAGCAATGCCCAGGACTACCCGCCCAGCGTGATCGAGCGGGTGCAACGCAGCTTCACCGCCGAGGTGATTCTTGCGCTGATGAAGCGACGCCGCATGTTCGTCGCCACCCGGGCCGGCAAGGTTGTCGGCACCGCCAGCCTCGATGGCGCCGCCGTGCGTTCAGTGTTTGTCGAACCCTCTTTGCAACGCGCCGGCATCGGCCAGCGGCTTATGGAGGCGGTGCAAGCGGCGGCTCAAGAGGCCGGGGTCAAGGTGCTGCGGGTGCCGTCTTCGCTGACGGCCGAGGGGTTTTACCGGCGCCTGGGGTTCCAGGTGGTGGGTGAGCAGGTCGAGGGTGAAGAACGAACCCTGATCATGCAGCGCACCTTGCCCTAGAGAGTGGCTTGGGGCAGCGGTCGACTTCGGTTTTTGACGCTGCCAGAATGGCGTCCCGCTCTCCAGGCTGAAATCTTCCCGTCATGGCCAACCCGGACATCATCACTGCTGAAGCCGTTGCCCTGCACGCGGGGGTCTCGCGCTCGGCGGTGTCCAGGACCTTCACCCCCGGGGCCAGCGTGTCTGCCCGCACCCGGGAAAAGGTGATGAAGTCCGCCGAGGCCCTCGGTTATCAGGTCAACCTGATCGCCCGGACCATGAACAAGGGCAGCAGCAACTTTGTCGGGGTGATCACCGCCGGTTTTGAAAACCCCTTCCTGGCCAGCCTACTGGCGCCCTTGACCCACCACCTGAATGTGCACGGCCTGATGCCGTTGCTGATGAACGCCAACGACCCGCAACAGCTCGAACGCTCCCTGCAGGAATTGCTCAGCTACCAGGTGCGCGGGGTGATCCTGACCTCAGCCTCGGCATCCGTGGAGCAGGTGGAGCGCTACCTGAACCGGCAGGTGCCCTTGACCATGATCAACAGCGACGCCCACATCAGCGGGGCCAATGCGGTGGTCAGCGATCACATCGAAGGCGGGCGCCTGGCGGCTCGGGAACTGCTGCGAGGTGGGGCGAAGCACCTGGCGTTCATCGGCCAGAGCGAGGGCAATTACAGCTCTCGGCAGCGCCTGCTGGGCTTTCGTGAAGAACTGGCCCGGGTCGGGTTGACGCCGATGATCGAGCACTACCAACAGGCCGGTGGTTATGCCGGCGGCCAGCAGGCTGCGCTGGCGTTGTTTGCCGACAAGAATCGGCCGGATGGGGTGTTCTGTGCCACCGACATGTTGGCCCTGGGGGTGATGGATGCCCTGCGCGGTTCGTTGGCCCTGAGCATTCCCGAGGCGGTGGCGGTGGTCGGGTTCGACGATATTCCCCAAGCCGCTCAAGGGGCCTATGGACTGACCACCGTTCGTCAGGACCCTGAAGCGCTGGCGCGTTATGCGGTAGAGGTTACGGTGCTGCCCCAGCGTTCGGAGCAGACGCCTCAAGTGCCTTTTTGCGTGCCGGTGGAGCTGGTACGTCGGCGCAGCACTCCGGAATAAATTGTTCAAAATTATCTTGAAACGAAAAAATATTTCGTGCTTTATGAGCGCAAGCGCCTGAGAGGGCGTGGCTGATGGCGACCCGTTCGCCATTTTTTTGAAAAGGCTTTGCACACGTGTGCAATTTCAATTGAAATAAGCACCGTGAGATGAGGAACCGCCCATGCATCTTTGTCAGTCGTTGTCTGAACCCTTGACCCGCGAGGCCCTGCAGGCTCGCTACGAATGCGCCCAGGTGCTGGCCCGGGAGGCCGCGCGTCGGGCCCTGGGCCCTTATCGGCAGCGCGAAACGTTGAGCGTCAGCCACAAGGGCGACGAGCCCCAGGACCTGGTGAGCATCGTCGACCAGGACACCGAGGCCTACATCAAGGGGCAGTTGGCCGAACGTTTTCCCGACGATGGTTTTCTCGGTGAGGAAACCGGTGGCGCGACCCTGGATGCCCGATGCATCTGGGTGGTGGACCCCATCGACGGCACCAGCTGTTTCGTCAATGGCCTGCACAACTGGTGCGTGTCCATCGGCCTGCTGGTGGATGGCCAGCCCTGGCTCGGCGCAGTGGCCGATGCGGTGCACGACGAACTGTTCCATGCGTGCTCCGGCCAGGGTGCCTGGCTCAATGAGCAACGCTTGCAGGTTCACGGCGCCGCCGATATCCGCCACGGCGTGATGGGCGTCGGCACCTCCCATCGACGGGGCAAAGAGCATTTCATTCCCTTTGTCACACAGCTGTTGGAACAGGGCGGTACCTTTATCCGCAACGGTTCGGGCGCGTTGATGGTGGCCTATGTCGCGGCGGGCCGACTGATCGGTTACTACGAAACCCATATCAACAGTTGGGACTGCCTGGCCGGCCTGGTGCTGGTGCAAGAGGCGGGCGGCGTGAGCAATGACTTTCTGCGCAACGACGGCCTGACGGAGGGCAACCCGTTGCTGGTGGCCAGCCCACGGATCTACGCCCAGGTGGCGCCCTTGATCGGAGCCTCCCTGGACACTTGACCCCAGGTTTTATCCTCGCTTGGCCAAGCACGTACAGCACAATAAAAACAGGAACTGTCGGCTATGAAATCTCTACTGAGCCTGCTCAAGGCTGCCCCGGCGCGCGAGCCGGACCCCGAACTGGACCCCAGGCTCTTCCGGCGCCTGCGTCTGCAAACCCTGTTGTCGATGTCGTTGAGTTACGCGCTGTTCTACGTCTGTCGCCTGTCCTTCAACGTGGTCAAGCCGGCCTTGGTGTCCCAGGACATCCTCAGCCCCAGCGAGTTGGGGATGATCGGCTCGGCGCTGTTCTTCACGTATGCGGTGGGCAAGCTGGTCAACGGCTTCCTCGCCGACCACGCCAATGTGCGGCGCTTCATGATGCTTGGCCTGGCTCTGAGCGCCCTGGTCAACGCCTGCATGGGGCTGACCACCAACGCGGTGATCCTGACCCTGGCCTGGGGCATCAACGGCTGGGCCCAGTCCATGGGCGTGGGGCCGTGCGTGGTGTCCCTGGCGCGTTGGTACGGCGACCGTGAGCGCGGCACCTATTACGGTTTCTGGTCGATTGCCCACAACCTGGGCGAGGCCCTGACCTACGTCGCCGTGGCGGCCGTGGTGGTGACCTGGGGCTGGCAGTACGGCTACTGGCTGGCCACGGCCATGGGCCTGCTGGGGATCGTGCTGGTGTTCTTCTTCATGGCGGATTCACCGGAAAGCCGAGGCTTTGCCCCAGTCAACTCCAAGCCGCAGATCGACACCCAGGCCGCCGCCAGCAGCGTTGCGTCCATCCAGTGGCTGCTGCTCAAGAGCCCGGCCCTGTGGCTGCTCGCCCTGGCGTCGTGCCTGATGTACGTCGGCCGTTATGCGGTGAATTCCTGGGGCGTGTTCTTTCTCGAAAATGCCAAGCACTACGACACTCTCAGCGCCTCGACCCTGATCTCCGTGGCGAGCATCTGCGGGATCGCCGGCACGGGCCTCAGCGGGTTGATCTCCGACCGCTTTTTCGCCGGTCGCCGGCATGGCTTGGCGATTGCTTTCGGTGCCATGAATGCGGCGGGGCTGGCGTTGTTTCTCTATGGGCCGGCCGGGCATTACTGGCTGGACGTGTTGGCCATGGTGGTATTCGGCACTTCCCTGGGGGCGCTGCTGTGTTTCCTGGGCGGCTTGATGGCGGTGGACATCGCCGGCAAGGCCGCGGCCGGGGCAGCCCTGGGCATGATCGGCATCGTCAGCTACATCGGCGCGGCGGCTGGCGAGATGCTCACCGGGGTGATCATCGAGCACGGCACGACCCTGTCCGCCACCGGCGCCAAGCTCTACGACTTCAACACCCTGTCCCGGTTGTGGGTGGGGGCGGCCATCGCCTCGGTGCTGATGACCTGCCTGTTGTCCCGGGTGGCCCGACGCCGTCCGAAGCCGCCGCCACTGCCGGCGCTGCAGCCTGAAACCTGACTTTCCTAATGCTGTAAACCGCCCTGGCGACGGCCGTCGGGGGACGGGGTCGCTTGTGCCGAAAAAACCACTGAGAACAATAATAATGAACCTCAACCTGCACCCCATGAGCCGCTTCACCTTGCCCGCCTCACGTGCCACCGGCCTGGTGGCATTGCTCGCAGCCTTGTCCAGTGCCGGCGCCGGTGCGCTGGAGTTGGATTACCAGCATCAGTACGTCGACAAGGATCGTGAACACAAAGACAAGTTCATGATCATCGAAGACCTGCCCCATGGTTTCGGCGTGGCGTTCGAGGCGGTCACCGAGACCGCCGAAACCCACGACGGCCAGCCGGGCAAGGCTTACTCGCGGCTGACCAAGGACGCGCTCAAGGCCAAGCTCAAGTACTCCCACAAGCTGACCAAGACCCTGAAGATCAAACCCAAGTTCACCTTCAGCAAGGGAGAGGACAAAAAGTCCTACAAGACGGCGGTGAAGTTTCCCTACGAGTTGACCGATCGCCTGTCTGTGAGTCCCGGCTATTACCACAAGGTCACCACCTACGACGAACAGGGCAAACGCAACAAGAACGACGACTCCTGGCAATTGGGGGCCAAGTACAAGTTCGAACGTTTCAGCGTCGGCGTGGCGCACAAGGAGGTCTACAGCAACGAGTTGCTGTTCGATAACAAGAAGCGCAACTACAACAACAAGGCCCTGCTCGAGTTCAAGGCCACACCGCATTTCACCCCCTACCTGGAGGTGGCCGATGTGGAGGTCGATGAAGAAACCAACGAGCGTCAGGTCCGTTATCGCGTAGGGGTCCGTTATGAATTCTGAAAACCTCCGGAAAGGTCTTTCCATGCCCGCCTTGTCACGTATCACTTGGGTCTTCGGCCTGCTGGCCGGCAGCGTGTTGCCCAACGCTCAGGCCGCGCCGGCCAGCCCCGCGCATTACGTGTTGGAGAAGGCCGTGCAGGTCAGCCGCCACGGGGTGCGTCCGCCCACCGACATGCAGAAGATGGTCAAGGCCACTGACCGTGCCTGGCCGACCTGGCTGGTGCGAGAAGGGGAACTGACCGGGCACGGCTACCTGGCGTCGAGCCTGATGGGCGCCTGGCAGGCCAATGAATATCGCCGTGCCGGCCTGCTCACTCAGGGCTGCCCCAAGGCAGGCAGTTTTTACGCCCTGTCCAGCCCCAAACAGCGCACCCGCGCCACCATCGCCGCGTTGATGGATGGCATGTTCCCGGGCTGTGGCCAGCAGGCACAGGTGCCGCCCACCAAGCTCGATCCGTTGTTCCAGACCGATAAATTGCCGTTCGCCCAACTCGACCCCAAGCAGGCCGAGGCCGGTGTGCGCAAAGCCCTGGGCGGCACCCTGGAACAGGCCAAGGCGCGTCTGCAACCGGACTTGGACCGGCTCAAGGCCGCGGTCTGTGCCGAGGGTAAAGGCTGCCCCTTCTATGACACCCCCTGGGTACTCAAACAGAACGATGAGGGGCGCTTGAAGATCAAGGGCCTGGACATGGCGTCCTCCATTGGCGAGACCATTCGCCTGGCCTACAGCGAAGGCAAGCCGCTGGCCGATGTGGCTTTTGGCAATGCGCCGGATGCCCAGGCGGTGAGCGCGTTGTCGCGGCTGCACCGGGCCAAGTACGAGTTCGTCAATGACACGCCCTACATCGCTCGCCGTGGCGGTTCGCAGATGATGAACCAGATCCTCTTGAGCCTGGAGCAGGGCACGCCCCTGGAAACGCAAGACCCGCTGGGCAATCCGCCGGCGGTGCCCTTGCTGATCCTGGTGGCCCACGACACCAACATCTCGCACCTGCGCTCGATGATCGGTTTTCACTGGCAACTGGGTGAGTACCAGCCGGACAACATCCCGCCCACCGGGACCCTGATGTTCGAGCGCTATCGCGACAGCGCCAGCGGCGAGCGCTTTGTACGCACCCGCTTCGTCGCCCAGGGCATGGACCAGATCCGCGGCCTGACGACTTTGCAGGGGGCGGCCCAGCCCCTGCAGGCGGACTTCAATCCGGGTGGTTGCAAGCCCACCGAGGTTGGCGTGCTGTGCCCATTGGCGATGTTCGCCCGGCAGGTGAACCAGGCGATTGATCGCACGGCGCTGACCGCCTATCAATTCCCATGAATCGTGGATCTCACAGAGAAGGACACGCCATGTCTGTTTCAAGAATGTCCCTGATCGGCCTGTTGCTGGGTGGTTTGGCACTGCAGGCCGGCGCCGAGGCCGGTACGCCGGTCAAGGGCTATGAGTTGGAAAAAGTCGTGCAGGTCAGCCGTCACGGTGTGCGTCCGCCCACGGCGGGCAACACCCAGGACATGGGTGCGGTGTCGGACCGTGCCTGGCCGGCCTGGTCGGTGGAGGACGGCCACCTGACCGGCCATGGTTATGCCGCAGCGGTGCAGATGGGCCGCTACCGTGGCGAGCAACTGCGCCACGCCGGATTGCTGCCCCCAGGCTGCCCGGCGGCGGGGCAGGTGTTCGCCTGGGCCAGCCCGATCCAGCGTACCCGCGCCACCGCCAGTGCCCTGCTCGATGGCTTGTTCCCGGGCTGCGGCCTGCAACCCGGCTCGGTTGCCGGCGAGCTGGACCCGCTGTTCCAGACCGACAAGCTGAGCTTCGCCGCGTTGGACCCGGAGTTGGCCAAGGCGGGGATTCTCCAAGCCATGGGCGGCAGCGCCGAACAAGCGCAAAAAGCCCTGACGGCAGATGTGCAGCGCTTGCGTCAGGCGGTGTGTGACCCGGGTAAACCCTGCCCGGTGGCCGACACGCCCTGGCGTCTGGAGCAGGGCAAGGACGGGCGTTATGAAATCCAGGGCCTGGGCGTGGCGGCCAATATGGCGGAGACCTTTCGCCTGCAATACAGCGAGGGTTTGCCACTGGCCGAGGTTGCCTTCGGCCACGGGCGCGATGCCCAGGCGGTGGCTGGCCTGATGGGCCTGCTCAGGGCCAAATACGACTTCATCAACAACACACCCTATATCGCGAGCCGTGGCGGTTCGCAGTTGATGAACCAGATCGCCCTGGCCCTGGGCGATGGCAGCGGCGCCGGAGCCGTGCAAGGCGGCCCGCCGAACGTGCCGCTGGTGATGTACGTGGCCCACGACACCAACATCTCCTACTTGCGCACCATGCTCGGGTTTACCTGGCAGCAGAGCCCTTATCCGCAGAACAACATCCCGCCGGCCAGCACCCTGGCGTTCGAGCGTTATCGGGAGGTGAGCAGCGGCCAGCGTTTTGTGCACATCGTGTTCGAAGCCCAGAGCCTGGATCAGATCCGCAGCTTGCAGGGCTTGTCGTCTGGCAACCCGCCGCTGAGCGAGTCGTTCAACCTCGACGGGCATTGCCGACCCAGCGCCGTGGGCTTGCTGTGCCCGATCAATGAGGTGCTGGCGAGGATGGAGCAGGGCATCGACCGCACGGCGGTGGTGCCCTATGAGTACCAGGCGCGGTAAGAGAGGAGGGGCCGTGGGCCCCTCCGCTGCCCTAGTCGGGCGCGAACTGGTTGAGGGTAGTGATGATGTGCTCCTGCTCGGCGCGACTCAGGGTGTGGTACAGCGGCAATGACAGGATCTTGTCGTGCAAGGCCGCTTCCTGCGCCCGTGCCGACAGCGACAAATGGCGATAGGGCCGATGACTGGGTATCGGCAAGGGGTAATGGATGATGGTCTGGATACCATGGCGCTCCAGGTAGTCCTTCAAGCGGTCGCGGCAAGGGCTGGCAATCACGAACAGATGCCAGACATGGGCGCTGCGTTGCGTGACCTGGGGCAGGCGGATCAGCGGGTGGCGGATTTCGGCGAGGTAGCGCTCGGCGATCTGCCGGCGGGCCTCGGTGTCCTGATCCAGGTGGGCAAGTTTGACCCGCAGCATGGCGGCCTGGATCTCATCCAGACGGCTGTTCACCCCCGCGTGTTCATGCTGGTACTTGATGCGCGAACCGTAGCTGCCGAGGGCGCGCACCAGGGTCGCCAGTTCGTCGTCGTGGGTCACCACGGCCCCGGCATCGCCCAGGGCGCCGAGGTTTTTGCCGGGGTAGAAACTGAAGGCCCCGGCGTCGCCCCACTGGCCGGCCTTGCGCCCCTGGCACTGCGCGCCGTGGGCCTGGGCGCAGTCTTCCAGGACCCATAAGCCGTGTTGCTTGGCCAGGGCGACGATCTCTGGCATCGGGGCCATTTGCCCATACAGGTGCACCGGGATAATCGCCCGGGTCTTGGGGGTGATGGCCGCTTCTACCGCCTGCATGTCCAGGTTGTAGGTGGCCGGATCGATGTCCACCAGCACCGGCGTCAAGCCGTTTTCCATCACCGCCGAGACCGTGGCAATAAAGGTGTTGTTCTGCACGATGACCTCGTCACCGTCCTGCAGTTTGCCTTGCTCTTTCCAGGCCCGCAGGACCAGGGACAGTGCGTCCAGGCCATTGCCCACGCCCACCGCATGGGGCGTGCCGCAGTACTGGGCGAAGGCCGCCTCGAACTGGCGCAACTCTTCGCCCTGCAGGTACCAGCCGGAATCGATGACCCGGGCGCAGGCGTCTTTCAACGCCTCGGCGTAGCCCTGGTTGATGGTTTTCAGGTCAAGAAAGGCAATCTTCATCAGGCACCGACCATCTGCTGGAACGTCTCGTAGTCACGCACATAGTCGGCTTCATCGTAGAGGCTGTCCGCCAGCACCATCAGCACGCAGTCGGGAGAAAAGTCATACATTTCTCGCCAGATAAACGACTCGATCAGCAGGCCCTGGCAGGGGTGATCGAGGCGGATATCAATCTTTTCCTTGCCGTCATCCAGCATGAAGCGGCACGAACCGCGCACCGCGACCGCCACTTGCTTGAGCGACTTGTGCGCGTGATAGCCCCGGCGCACGCCCTCGCCGGTATCGAACATGTAGTAGATGCGCTTGATCTGAAAAGGGATGTTCTTCCCTTCTTCCAGGGCAATCAGCGAGCCGCGTTCATCGCCGTGGGTTTGCAACTGTACGAGTTGGACTTTCATAGGTGACCGCTTGGGGAAGTCGGCAGAGTGCGCTGCAACCAACTCACGATGACGTCGGTATCAATGGCGTACTCCTTGTAATAGATCTCTCGGGAGTCTGACGTGTCGGCCTGGTAGGGGATGTAGTCCATTTCAACGCCGACGATGTCCGCCAGGTTGGAGAAGCAGGACAGTTCCCCTGCCTCCTTGGCCATCCAGCACAGGGCCTTCGCCCCTTGGGAAGCAAAGATGATGTTGGTCCAGGCCGCGCCGGTCGGGCCGATGATCACCTCGGCGTTGGCCATGATCGCCACTTGGTGGTGAATGTCCTGTTCTTCCATGTACACGCAGACAAAGCCCAGGGCTTCGATGCGGGCCAGTACTTCGGCCTGGTTGTAGGGGCGCAAAAAGCCCTTGCGGCCGAGGAACACCCGCTTGGGCAGGGATGCCCGGTCGATGCCGGCGGTCAACGCCAGGGCCTTGTCCCGCAGGAACTGGATCGACTCGGGGCGGGCGAAGCTGTTCTCGGCCCGGCTGTAGGCCGAACCCTTGAAGTTGGGCACGCAATTGTTCGGTGCGCTGATCAGCAGCAAATCGGCCACGCAGTAAGAAGTGACGCTGTTCAAGAACACCACGGGCCTGGCAATGCCCAGGCTGGCGATCAGGGCCTTGATGGAGGGGATGTTCTGGCTGTGCTGGGAAATCAGCACCGGGTAGTCGTCGTAGGCGCTGGGCAGCTCGGCAATGAACTGCAGTTGGCTGAGTATCTCCAGCACCCAGTGGTAGTAGTTGACCTCGCTGCCACCGCTGACCAGCAGGCCCTTGGCGATGGGCTGGTTCTGGCCGCGTCGGGCCAGGGCCAGGGTGCGGCCGTGGTAAAGCAGGTGGGCGCCGCTGTAGTCGGCATCGGCAGAGGGTGCGGTCACCACACGTTCGGCAATCACTTGGCCATCGGCCAGAATCACCGAGCGCGACACCGAGCAGACCTGGGCCTGCTGGAAGCGATACAGGGCCACTTCAGGCAGGGTGATGGCGGTTGCCGGTGTCGCTTGGCCAACGAATCGCGGGCCTTGAACGCTACCGGCCACGGCTGGGCGAAACACATGGACCTTGTTCGTACTGACTTCATCCAGCCAGCGCAGCTTGCAGCGGCTGATGCTGCCGAGCGGGTTCTGTTGCTTGAAGAACAACCGGTACAGCCAGTCGGAAATCAGCCCCTCGCGGCGGCACATCAGCTCGTAACCCAGGCGCTCCAGGCGCGCGTTGCAACGCTGCCGCAGGTTGGGTGGGGAAAGCTGCTTATGGAAGATGCTGATCTTGTCTTCGCTGACTGCCAGCTCATCCACCAGTTGTGGGTAGATGTCCCGGTAGTAGTCGCTGGCGATGATGATTTTTTCGAAGGCCAGGCTGCCCAGTTGCTGCGGGGCGTGGATGGTTTTGCCAAACAGGGTCTGCCCATGCTTCTGCTGGTTGTTGTCCAGAAAGCCGACCACGTTGTAACGGGCACGGCAGTTTTTATAGAAGCTGATGCCACCGGCACCGGTTCCAAAAATCAGGATGGGGGTTTTCTGTGCTGCCCTTATTGCCATACAGCCCTCGTACCACGTCTAAACATCACCCGCCCCCGCAGCAGGCGAGGAAGCGCAAGTCTACTGGTTGTAAATGAGCATTCCGAGCCTGTTTTCTGGACCGTGTTGCCGAACGCAGTCGTTTTCACAAAGGCTGCCGGGGCGGCCTGAAAGGGGCCCGCTCAGTTGTTGTTAATGATGTTGCCGCGGATCTGCGCGACCCCCTTGGCATCCAGGTCGCGCCGGGTCCTGATGGGCCTCAACTCGCCACTGATGTGGCGGTTGATCTCATCGATGCCGGTCTTGGCAGTGTGGCCATTGGACTTGCCCAGCAGGTAGCGCAGCGACAAGCGAAACTGCTCCGACTCGTGGGCCACTGGGCGTGTGCCGTGCAGGGTGCAGTTGTGCCAGAGCCCGACATAACCCGGGCCTCCGGTCAGTCGTTGGTCGGTGCAGGGCACGCTATTGCCCTGGTCATCGCTGTACACCCAACGGTCGCCGTCCAGGTGTTGCAGGTGATGGGGGAACAGCGTGGCGCCGAACCGGTGGCTGCCGGGCATCAGGTGCAGGGGCGAGTCGTGCTCGGACACTTCGTGCAAATAGACGTAGAGCGTGAGAAAGGTCGAAGGGTCCAGGTCCACCCGGCCTTGGGGCCAGTCGATGATGTCCTGGTGGAAGTCTATGCCGCGGAAATAGGTGATGTCGCGGTAGGGCTTCTTGATGTAGGGCCCCAGGTTGGCCACGTTCACGTCGCGGATTCGTTCCCGAATCCAGTCCGGTAGCCAGGCGTCCGGCACACCGCAGACGGCCTTCTTGATCACCACCTCATAATCGTCGCCCAGCACCTGGTCCAGCACGGCGGTCAGGCGCGGGTCCTGCTCGATGAATTGCAGTTGCGATTCAAACTGGTTGAGGAAGTTGAAGGTCTTGGTCGGGTTGGCGTTGAAGTGGTTTTCCTGGGCCAGGTATTCGGCCTGATCCATGAACAGCTCACCCCCAAACACCCGCGCGGCGATCATGTCGCGGTACAGCGCCTGGGTCCGGGGTACATCCAGAATCTCTCCAAACAGATGGGCACCCTGCTCCATGAGGTTGTTGATACAGGTCTGCATGTGGTGATCGCTCATCGTGGCTCGTGGTCCTTGAGGTGGTTATCGGCGGGGGCTGTTTAAAGTGAACGCGGGGCCGGCAAAAAAATACGCGGCCCGATTAGCGGCTTCCGCCGTTGGCGGGCGGCGAGGGGCGGGTCGCAGCCTGGGGCGCATCTTCCGCTACAGGCGGCGGCCGGGCATTGCGCCGGGTCAACGGGGCCGAGCAGGGCGGGGTGGCGTCAGGCGTGCTGGAGCAGCATGGCCCCGGCGGCGCCGAGCATGATTACCGCGGCGCCCCTGAACAGCAGTTGTTGGGCGCGCAGGCTGGCGAGCAGGTGGCGCACGCGAACGGCGCCCAGGACAAACACCGTGCCCACCGCCAGCAACACCAGGGCGGTCAAGGGCACCAGCATCAAGCCCCAGGTTTGCAGGGAGATGGACTCTAGGTTGATCACCAGGGGCAGCAGGGCCAGGTAAAAGGCAATGGTCTTGGGGTTGCCCAGGGTGATGGTCAAGCCCGAGAACCAGGCCGACAGCAACTCCCGGCGGTCGATGGGTTTGCCCAGGCTCACGGGTTGATGTGCGGCAAACCAGAATTGCCAGGCCAGGTAGCCCAGGTAGGCGGCGGCCCCCCAGCGGACCACGGCAAACAGGGCGCTGAAGTGGTGGGCGATCAGGGTCAGCCCGAAGACCGCGAATGACAGGTAGATCAGGTCGCCGAGGATGATCCCCAGCAACAGGCTGAAGCCCGGCAGCAATCCGCCGCTGACGCTGCGGGCCACCAAGGCGGCCATTCCGGGCCCTGGGATGGCGGCGGCGATGCCGAGGGCGGCGGCGTAGGTGAGGATTTGCGACAGGTCCAGCATGGGGCAATCTCGACAAAAAGGGGGGGCGGGCGGTGAGTGCTCGGTGGCCTGCATGGCCGGTGCTGGAGGGCGGCGGCCGTTACCTGAACAGTTGCAGGCTGCCGGTCAGTCGGTTGATGGTCTTCTTCGGGCCAATCAAGCCCAGGGCCACCAGCTCGATGCCTGAACTGTGGGCCTGATTGATCCGCGACTCGTACTCGACATAGGTCTTGCAGGACTGGGCCAGGGCGCTGAAGGGAATGCTGTGCACCTCTTCGTCGGTCATGAGCTGGCTGTGGATGCCGCGAATCGCCTCGTTGCTGGCCAGAAGAATCGGCAGCGGGGCATAAATCACCCCGGGGTAGTTCACCTGGTCCTGGCTGGACATGTCCGGCCCCACCAGGCCCGTCACCGTGGTTCCCAGGCTGACCCCGATGACACTGGCCGCATTGATGGCGTGCCCCGGCCCGAGGGCGCTATCCACAATAATCACGCATTTATGCAGGCTGGCATCGAACTTCATGGCGGACCTCAAGAGTGCTGGACCCGCTGCTTCCAGGGCGCGGGGCGGGAATAAGCATATACCGCGTGCCTGGGTAAAAAGTGTCTAGTTGTATTGCTGTTGAGGTAGTTTTGGGTGAAATTTACCCGCATATGTGTACAGGAAGAAAGATATGACCGATCCAGCCTTGAGCCTCATCGACACCCGGATTCTTGCCGCTTTGCAGGAGGACGGCCGGATCACCAATCAGACCCTGGCCGACCAGATTGGCCTGTCGGCATCACCCTGCTGGCGGCGGGTGCGCCAGCTTGAAGAGCACAACGTGATCCAGGGTTACCGGGCGGTGCTGGACCGGCGCAAGATCGGCCTCGGTGTGCTGGTGTTTGTGCGGGTCAGCATTGACCGGCACAGCGAAGCCGAGGCCCAGCGCTTCGAGCAGGAGGTGATGGAGTTGGAGGATGTGGTGGCCTGCTACAGCATCGGTGGCGATGCCGACTTCTTGCTGCAGGTGGTCGCCCGGGACCTGGACACCTTTGCTGACTTCGCCATGTCGGTGATCCGTCGACTGCCGGGAATCAAGGAAATGCAGAGCATGTTCGTGCTCAAGGAAATCAAACCTTTCACCTCATTGCCGGTGAAAGCGCCCAAGGCCTGATGGCCGTGGGCGCGGCGGCCTAGACCTCGACGATCATGCCGTCCACCAATGCATAGGTGCCGCTGGACAGGCCGTTGGCGATCACTTCGATCAGCTGTTCAATGCTTGGGGCGATCAGCAGGCGGTAGGTTTCGTCATGGTAGTAGGCGATGACTTGCCCGCTGTGCCCGCCGGGCGCCGGGTCCAGGTCAAGGCACAGATAGTCGCCTGCGCCGTTGGCCATGATCGGCAACCAGTGCGGCCACCACCAACTGGGCTTGATGCCCGGGGCCACGTCCATGGGCGCGTGATCGGGGTCTTCCTCGTTGCGGCCGTCGGGAAAGAAATCGTTGAGAAATTCGCTGCGGTCCAGCACTTCGTCCAGGGGCATCCAACTGAAAGCATCGAGCAGGGTGGCGCTGCCTTCGGTCTGGCCGTCGGCGATGCCGTAGAGCGTGCGCAGTGATGCGGGCAGGGTGCGTCCGAGGCGGGCTTCGGCCCGCACGATGGTGGCGTTGTCGGCGGGTGGCCGGAACATCGGCGGCAGTTGCTGATCCGCGGCCTGAACCTGGCGAGCGATGTGTTCAAGGTGGTGAGCCAGGGTGGCCGGAGCTGGCGAGTGGGGGGCGGTCATGTCTTCATCCTGGAGTCCATTGCCTGGCTATCCTGCTGGGCCGAGCCTTGCGCCGCAAGGTTTTTTGCCAGATCGGCAAGGCCAATGCCAGCCCTTGAGGCGCGGCTGTCTGCGGCGAATTGTTACGGCTTTCGCAGCAGTGTTTCTCCCATTCCACGAATGACAATTTGTCGCAGGCCGGCTTTTTTTTGATACCCTTGCCAAGCTAACTAACTAAGTAGTTAATTGATTTCAGGCTCCCGTCGAACTCGGCGCCTGGGTGGCTGTTGTCCGCGCTGATGCGCTGGCCGTGGCTGGGTTCACTGAAACCCTGTCCTGGAAACACCACCCAAGGTCGCAGCCTCCACTACTCTTAACTTTCCCACTAACGTTCATGCGTCAGCAGGATCATGCAACATGACTAACACTCAACCTTCGGCATCCGTCAGCCGCTGGCCCCTCTGGGTCGTCGCTTTCGGAGTGCTGGTATTTGGATTGCTTTTCGCCGCCGGTGGCGGTTATCTGGCCACGCTCGGCGGCAGTTGGTACTTCCTGCTCGCCGGTCTCGGCCTGATCGTCTCGGCGGTGCTGCTCTTCAAGCAGCGCCTTAAAGGAGCCTGGCTGTTCGCTGCGGTCATGGTGCTGACGCTGATCTGGGCGCTGGCCGATGTCGGGCTGAAGTTCTGGCCGCTGGTCTCCCGTCTGTTCGCCCTGGGCGTACTGAGCCTGTTGGTGGCGCTGGTCTACCCGACCCTGCGCAAGGCCAATGGCCTGGCCGGCGGTCGTGGTGGCTACGCCCTGGGTGGCGTGCTGGCGATCGCGATCGTTGGCGGTTTTGCCGGCATGTTTGTGCCTCATTACTCGGTGTCGCCGAGCGGTGATGGCCCGGGCCTGACCCAGGTCGATCCGGCCAAGGCGCAGAAAAACTGGGCCCACTACGGCAATGACGAAGGCGGTAGCCGCTTTGCCGCGCTGGACCAGATCAACCGTGGCAACGTTTCGCAACTGGTGCCGGCCTGGACCTACAACACCGGTGACGTTGCCATCAGCGACGGCAATGGTGCGGAAGACCAGATGACCCCGTTGCAGGTTGGCGACAAGGTGTTTATCTGCACCCCGCACAACAACCTCATCGCCCTGGATGCCGACACCGGCAAACAGCTGTGGAAAAATCAGATCAACGCCCAATCCAAGGTGTGGCAGCGTTGCCGTGGCCTGGCTTATTTCGACGCGACTGCCGCCGTGGCCCAGCCCACCGATGGCAGCACCCCGGCCCAGCCGGTCGCTGTCGCGGCCGGTGCCAACTGCCAGCGCCGCCTGTTGACCAACACCATCGATGCACGTCTGATTGCTGTGGATGCCGACACTGGCGAGTTCTGCCAGGGCTTTGGCAACAACGGCCAAGTGGACCTGAAAGCCGGCCTGGGCAACGTGCCTGACTCCTACTACCAACTGTCCTCCGCGCCGCTGATGGCCGGGACCACAGTAGTGGTGGGCGGCCGCGTGGCCGACAACGTCCAGGCTGACATGCCGGGCGGTGTGATCCGTGGTTTCGACGTGGTCACCGGCGCTATGCGCTGGGCTTTCGACCCGGGTAACCCGCAAGACAAAAAGGCCCCTGCCGACGGCAGCACCTACGTGCGCAGTACGCCCAACAGCTGGGCGCCGATGTCTTATGACCCGGCGATGAACACCCTGTTCTTGCCGATGGGCAGTTCGTCCACCGATATCTACGGCGTGGAACGTACGGCGCTGGACCACAAGTACGGCGCTTCCATCCTGGCGCTGAACGCCACCACCGGTGAAGAAAAGTGGGTCTACCAGACCGTGCACAACGATCTGTGGGACTTCGACTTGCCGATGCAGCCGAGCCTGATCGACTTCGCCAAGCCTGACGGCAGCAAGGTCCCGGCGGTCGTGATTGGCACCAAGGCCGGTCAGATCTACGTGCTGGATCGCGCCACCGGCAAGCCCCTGACCAAGGTTGAAGATGTACCGGTCAAGGCGTCGAACATCCCCAATGAGCCTTACTCGCCGACCCAGCCGCTGTCCGTGGGCATGCCACAGATCGGCGCGCAGCACCTGACCGAATCGGACATGTGGGGCGCCACGCCGTTCGACCAGATGCTGTGCCGCATCTCGTTCAAGAAAATGCGTTACGACGGCCTGTACACCGCGCCGGGTACCGATGTGTCGCTGAGCTTCCCAGGGTCCCTGGGTGGCATGAACTGGGGCAGCATTTCGACGGATCCGGTGCACGGTTTCATCTTCGTCAACGACATGCGCCTGGGCTTGTGGATCCAGATGATCCCAGCACAGAAAGACGCCAAGGCGTCGTCCGGCGGTGAAGCGCTGAACACCGGCATGGGCGCGGTACCACTCAAGGGCACGCCGTATGCGGTGAACAAGAACCGCTTCCTGTCGGTGGCCGGTATTCCGTGCCAGGCACCGCCATTCGGCACCCTGACCGCGATCGACATGAAGACCCAGAAAGTCGCTTGGCAAGTGCCGGTGGGCACCGTCGAAGACACTGGTCCGATGGGCATCAAGATGAAAATGCCACTGCCGATCGGCATGCCGACCCTGGGCGGTACGCTGTCCACCCAGGGCGGCCTGGTGTTCATTGCCGGTACCCAGGACTACTACCTGCGCGCCTACAACTCGGCCAACGGTGAAGAAGCCTGGAAAGCCCGTCTGCCCGTGGGCAGCCAGGGGGGCCCGATGACCTATGTGTCGCCGAAAACCGGCAAGCAGTACGTGGTCATCACCGCAGGCGGCGCTCGCCAGTCGCCGGATCGCGGCGACTACGTGATCGCTTACGCGCTGCCAGACAGCAAGTAAGGCCGCACCTCAAGAAACCCGCTGTCGCCCGAGAGGGTGGCAGCGGGTTTTTTGTTGCCTGCCAGGTCAGGGTATCGAGGGGCAAAGCCCTAGTGGGGCAGGTTTCAATCGGCCGGTTTCACAGCGGGTCCTTTGGAAAGTACCGGCTCGGCACCTCGCCGAGCACTCGACGGAAAACACTGCTGAAGGCACTCGGGCTGCTGTACCCCAGGTCAGTCGCCACCCGCGTAATTGGCTCCCCGTTCCCCAAACGCACCACCGCCGCCAACAGGCAGGCCTGCTGGCGCCACTCGACAAAACTGATCCCGGTTTGTTGGCGAAACAGCCGCGTGAAGGTGCGGCGGCTCATGCCCACCTGCTGGGTCATGTCATCAATGCCGACCTCCAGCGACGGTTGCTCCAGCAGGGTGCGGCAGGCCTGCGCCAGCCTGGGTTCACTCGGCAGCGGGGCATTCAGCGACAGGGGCGCCATGGCGGCTATTTCGTGCAGCAGCAAACCCATCAAATGACCGTCCCGACTCGCCTGCGCATAGCAGGCCGGAACGTCGATGGCGCGGATCAGCAACTGCCGAAGCAGCGCTGACACATCGAACACCTGACAGTGCGCTGGCAGGCCAAGCTGGTCGGCGGCGGGGGTACGGATGTAGGTGTTCAGCATGGTCACCGGGCCGCTCATGCTCATCTCATGGGGCACATGCGCCGGCACCCAGATGGCCCGTTGTGGGGGCACGACCCAATTGCCCTGGCAGGTGAACACAGTGATCACCCCGCAGGCGGCATAGGCAAATTGCCCACGCTCATGGGTATGCCGTTCAAACAGCAGCCCGTCGCCATAGTCATGGGCCGTGACCACCGCGTCGCGGGGAATATTCTCGTCGGTGTCTATCTCGGTTTTGCGCATGGCCCGAATTTACTGATCTATGACCTGATAGTGCAAGCGAGCCAGGGTGGCGATTGCGCATAGTTGGGGCCCTGGCTGGCGCATACAGGCGCCGCCCCCTGTCTTGTGGAATCCGCGTTATGCAAAAGAAACACCTGGCCCTGGCCGTCTTGGTGACGGCCGTCTGGGGCTTGAATTTTCCCATTACCAAACTGGGACTGGCGGCGATCGATCCGCTGTTGCTCACGGCGCTGCGCTTTACCCTGGCGGCATTGCCCTGGGTCTTTTTTGTCAAACGTCCGCCCATCGCGATGGGCTGGCTGGTGGCCTACGGATTGATTTTCGGAGTGGCCATGTGGGCGCTGATCAACGTCGGCATCGAGTTGGGCGTCCCTCCGGGCACCGCGGCCCTGTTGATCCAGTTCAGCGCCTTCTTCACCCTGGGCTGGGGCGTACTGCTGTTCCGCGAACACCTGAGCCTTGGGCAGATACTCGGCGTGGTACTGGCCGTGCTGGGGTTGTTCAGCATCATCCTCAGCAGCCCCGGCCAGGGCACGACAATCGGTTATGCGTTGCTGCTGGTCAGCGCCTTTAGCTGGAGCGTCGGCAACGTCATCATCAAACAGTCCAAGGTCCGGGAAATGTTCGCCTTCGTGGTGTGGGCCAGCCTGTTCCCACCGATTCCCCTGTTGGCACTCACCTGGCTCGCCCATGGACCGGCGCCGTTCACCACCCTCGTCAGCCACCTCGAAGGCGTGGCCGTGTTCTCGCTGTTGTTCCAGGTCTACGCCGCGACGCACTTCTGTTATTGGGGCTGGAACCTGCTCCTGCGCGAATACCCCGTATCCCGAGTGGCCCCGCTGTCCCTACTGATTCCCATCTTCGGCATCGCCGGTTCAGTGCTGATGCTGGGGCACCGGATTGACCTCAACGAAGGCCTGTCCATCGCGTTGATTCTATCGGCGCTGGTTGTGGGGTTGATGAAAGGGCCGAGGGTTTGGTGTAGGGCGTAGATGGAAAGCCAGAAATAAGAAAGCCCGCACGGGGCGGGCTTTCTTGGGGGGGGGCGGTCATGTAGGAACATGTGGAAACTTGGATTGTTGGGCCCGTCGCCATCCGTGAGGACGTAATCCTTGTCTTTCGGTTTGACCGCCTTGAGCTGGCGGTCGGAGAGGCGGGTGGTTTGAGCGCACATGAGAAGTACTCCATGACACCTTTTAGTATTCCCAAGATTAGCGCCGGGTAGCCGGGAATACCATTGGGAATACCAAACCGCCTGGAACTCAAAAAACCTGGAAAGCCCCCCGTAGCCCTGAAACCCCCGTATTCACTGGATTTCAGGCACAAAAAAAGACGTCCGTGGACGTCTTTAGATGTAATTTTGGTGGAGCCGGGGGGATTTGAACCCCCGTCCGCCAGTACTCCGCTGTCGGTACTACATGCGTAGCCGTGTCTATTAAGTTAACCCTCAGCGACCCGACGGGCAGGGTGCTTTGGGCGAGTTGTGTAAGTTTTAGCCGATTCGTCCACAACGTACTGCACGGCGATTCTGTTCTATATGACAATCACTTTGGGTTTACAGACATCCCCTGATGATTGCTGGACCCGAAGGTACCAGGAGGGAAGGGCTAAGGCTGCTTACGCAGCGAGAGCGTATTCCCCGTAGGTTTCGTCATTGGCAACTATAGGAAGTTGCAACAGTGGATTTACGAGTTCTGTTACCAACTCGGCATGCACCTAAAGTTTCGCAACCGGCGTCGAATCCTAAACGGCCCCGAACCTGTTGTGTGTAACCAACAGGTGGGCGGATTCTACGCTAAGCCTGAGCAGAAGGCCAACCCGAAGGTTGGCCTCGTGCATCAAGCCTACTGATCGCCCTTGGTGTTGTTCTGCAGTTTCTGTATCGCCTGGGTGGTGATGGAGATGCAGTTCTTGGTGCCTTCCTCGGTGCCCTTGGCTTTTTCCGCGGTGGCTTGCTGCACGGAAGCGTCGACGTCGGCGCTCAGTTGCTCGCTCATCACTTCAGTGCTGACCTTGGCGTCTTTGATCTTTTGCAGGTTGATCTGGCACAGATCCTCTTGGGCCGCGGCGAACACCGGGGACGCCAGCATCGTCGCGGTAATGAACAGTCCAGCCAATGCAGAACGCTTCATAAAGGTATCTCCTTGAACGGTTGGTCTCGGTGCTGCCGATCTATCCAGGACAACCTGCCGAGGTCGGTGATAAGCCTCATTCACTGGGGCCTAAGCAATCGACTATAGCCGGCAGCAGGAATTCGCTTTTTTTTCGTCCAAGATGAAAAAAAGGAGCGTGATGCTCCTTTTTCGTTGCAACGGTCAGAGGGCCCTGGACTGAGTGACGCGGTCCACCAGGTAGACCAGCCCGTGATAGTCGATCCCGCCATGCTGGCTGAGGCCGATTTCACAGGTGCGGCTGGTGGAGATGCCTTCGCTGCAATACTGCACCGCGTCCTTGAGGCTGCGCAGCGAGTGGGCATTGAGTTCCGGGGTGGTGAAGCCCTTGTCGCCGGCGAACCCGCAGCAATGGATACCTTCCGGAATCACCACGTTGTTGCTGCAGCGCCGGGCCAGGTCGATCAGTGCCTGGCTTTCCCCCAGGTGCTGGGTGCTGCAGGTGACGTGGACGGCAATCGGCGCCTCCTGGGGGGTGAAGTCCAGGCGCTCCAGCAGGTGGGTGCGAATGAAGCGAACTGGGTCGTAGAGGTCCAGGCGCACATCCCCCAGGTCTTGCACCAGGCGCAAGGTGCAGGGGCTGGTGTCGCAGTAGATAGGGTCGAGACCGCCCCGACTGGCATGCAGCAGGGCGCCGATCAGTTCCTGGCGCTTATGCTCGGCCTGTTCGGCGTAACCTTTGGACGCGAACGGCTGGCCGCAGCACAGGCTCTCCACATTGTCTGGAATCACCACCTGGTAACCGGCCTTTTCCAGCAGGCTGCGGGTCTTGTCGTAGAGCGACATCTGTTCCTTGTCCGCCGCTGCCGGGCCCATGACGCGGGATACGCAAGCCGCCAGGTAGACCACCCTTGGACGTTGATCGCTGACTGCCGGACTGAAGCGAATGGCTTTCTCCGGTTGGGGCATGGCTGGGGTCCATTGCGGGACTTGGCCCTTGGATATTTTTGTCACGGCCGCGGAAATCCACGCCAAGCGTGGCGCCCCCAAAAGCATCCGCGCACCGTTGGCCACGTGCAGGGTCAAGCGTGCGCCCTGCAAGGTGGCGGCGAAGTGATTGCCCAGCCAATCGGCCGTCTTGCCGTGGCTGGCGCTCTGGCTGCGCAGTTTCTTCACCAGCTCTCCGGTGTTGATCCCCACCGGGCAGCGTTGTGCGCACAGGCCTGTGGCGGCGCAAGTGTCGACGCCCTGGTACTGATAGGCCGCCTCCAGTTCCGTGGTGTCGACGCCGGCGCATTTCTTCGCCTGGATATCGCGCCAGATAACGATGCGTTGGCGCGGGCTCAAGGTCAGCCCCTTGGACGGGCACACCGGTTCGCAGAAACCGCATTCGATGCACTTATCCACAATTTCGTCGGCGGCCGGCAGCGGCTTGAGGTGCTTGAGGTGGATCTGCGGATCTTCGCTGAGCACCACGTCCGGGTTGAGGATGCCGTTGGGGTCTAGCAGGCGCTTGAGCTGCCACATCAGCTGGTAGGCATCGCTGCCCCATTCCAGTTCGACGAAGGGCGCCATGTTGCGTCCGGTGCCGTGTTCGGCCTTCAGCGAGCCGCCGAACTCCACCGCTACCAATTGCGCCACGTCGTCCATAAAGGCCTGGTAGCGCGCCACTTCTTCGGCGCTGTTGAAGCCCTGGGTGAAGACGAAGTGCAGGTTGCCTTCCAGGGCGTGGCCAAAGAGGATCGCCTCGTCGTAGTGGTGCTTGTCGAACAGCTCGATCAGGCGGTTGACGCCGATGGCCAGTTGCTCAACGGGGAAGGTCACGTCCTCGATGATTACCGTGGTCCCGGTTTTACGCACTGCGCCGACGGCAGGGAAGGTGTCTTTGCGGATGGCCCAGAGCTTGGCGTTTTCCTGCGGGTCTTCGGTGAAGTCGACCTGCTTTTCCACCGGGAAGGCGGCTAGGGAATTCATGATCTGCGCCAGTTGTTCCTGCAACAGCGATGAGGACGCCGCGCGGGATTCGATCAGCAGTGCGCAGGCATTGGCCGAGAGTTGCTGGACGAACGCCGGCATCCCCGGTTTGTCCTGCACCGAGCGCAGACTGCGACGGTCCAGCAGCTCCACCGCCGACACCGGCTGGCTCTTGAGGACGGTGACGGCGGTGCAGCAGGTTTCCACATCCGGGAACACGATCAGGGCTGAGGCTTTGTTCGGATGGTCGATCACCGTGTCGTAGGTCACCGCGCTGATAAAGCCCAGGGTACCTTCCGAGCCCACCAGCAGGTGGCTGAGGATGTCCAGCGGCGCATCGAAATCCACCAGGGCATTGAGGGACAGGCCCGTGGTGTTTTTCAGCCGGTATTTATGGCGGATCTTGGCGGCCAGTTCGCTGTTGGCCCGAGTGCTGCGGCCCAGTTCGGCCAAGCGTTCCAGCAGGGGACCATGGCTGTTACGGAAGGCCGCGACGCTGTCGGCGTCCTCGGTGTCCAGGCGTGTGCCGTCGGCCAGTACCAGGCGGATGCCGGCCAGGGTGTGATAGGTGTTTTGCGCGGTGCCGCAGCACATGCCGCTGGCGTTGTTGGCGACGATGCCGCCGATCTTGCAGGCGTTGATCGACGCCGGGTCAGGGCCGATCTTGCGCCCGAACGGCGCCAGCCAGGCGTTGGCCTGAGCGCCGATGACCCCGGGCTGCAGGCGGATCTGCTGGCCTTGAGCGCGGATTTCCCGGCCATTCCAGTTATCCCCAAGGACGATCAGCACCGAATCGCTGATCGCCTGGCCCGAGAGGCTGGTACCGGCGGCGCGAAAGGTCACGGGTACCCGGTCGCGCTGGGCCAGTTGCAGCAAGGCCACCACTTCATCTTCGGATTCGACACGGATCACCAGCTTGGGGATCAAGCGATAGAAGCTCGCGTCGGTGCCAAAGGCCAGGGTCGATAGCGGGTCGTCGAAACGCCGCTCGGCGGGGATCAGTTGTTGGGCGTCACGCAAAAAGGCGGCTGGCAGGCTCATTGGTCCTCCAGGATCAGTACCACCAAGTCTTTCGGGCCATGGGCGCCGTAAGCCAGGACTTGTTCGATGTCTGCGGTTTTCGAAGGACCGGACACCAGCAGCGCGTTGGTCGGCATGCCCTGGGCCCATTGGTACTCCTGCTGCACCTGGTAAAAGTTGTCGCGGATCTCGCTGGCCTTGAGCAGGGCGAAGTGCACCGGCGGTACCAGGCTCATCAACCGCGGTTCTTCGCGGGTCGGCCAAAGAATCAGGCTGCCGGTGGCGGCGATGGCGCCGAGGGTGGTGGTGAGGCTGGCGGGGGTGTCGTTGAACAGCTCGGCTTTCCAGGCTTCCACCGGGCGGTCGTAGGCCTTGAGCGGCGGCAACTCAGGGTGCTGGGCCCAGTGCTGGGTCACTCGCTGGCCATGGGGTGTGCTTGGGGCGATCAGCAGGCTGGGCAGTTGGCGCTCGTTCAGCAGTTGCGCCAGTAGCGTCGGCCAGTGGTCGCCTGTGGTCAGGTGGATTTCGGTGTGCACCGCTTCCATCAGCTTGCGCAGTTGCGGGATGCGTTGTTCAGCCGTGTAGGTGTAGGGCTCGGTGACCAGAGCCTCGTCGAAGTTATCCACAATCGGCGTGGTGCCGGTCAGGCTGGTGCGCAGCTTGGCGAGGATATTCTGCTTGGCGCTCATCAACGGTCTCCCTGTTTGGCCAGGTGCTCGCGTGCCAGGTCGTGCAGCGAACGGGCGGCCGGTTTCGGCGCGCTGTGGTTTTGCGTCCAGGGCCCGACGTTGCTGGGCGTCAAGGCGCGCAGGCGTGTCGCCGCCAGGACGAACAACCGATAGAGCCGAGGCGAGCTGTTGAGGCGGGCCCAGGCGTTCCAGATAAAACGTTCCTTGCGCGAGTACTTGCTGCCCTGGCCGCGCATCACTTGATGGGGGCTGTCGGGGGCCTTGACGTTTTCTTCCCGCAGTCGGCGCAGCAGGGCCGGGATCGGAATCTTCACCGGGCAGACTTCGCCACAGGCGCCGCACAGCGACGAGGCGCTGGGGTGATCCGGAACCTTGGCCAGGCCGACCATGTGCGGGGTGATGATCTTGCCGATCGGCCCCGGATAGACCTCGCCATAGGCGTGGCCGCCGATGCGCGTGTACACCGGGCAATGGTTCATGCAGGCGCCGCAGCGGATGCAGTTCAGGGTCTGGCGCAGTTCGCTGTCGGCAAATGCCTGGCTGCGGCCGTTGTCCAGCAGCACCAGGTGCACTTCCTCGGGGCCGTCGAGCTCATGGGGCTTGCGCGGGCCGGAGATCATGTTGACGTAGGTGGTGATCGGCTGGCCGAGGGCGGAGCGGGTCAGCAGCGAGAGCAGGGGAACCACGTCACGCAGGTTCTCGACGACTTTCTCGATCCCGGTGACGGCGATGTGCACCGGCGGCACGGTGGTGGACATGCGCCCGTTGCCTTCGTTTTCCACCAGCAGCAGGGTGCCGGTTTCGGCCACGGCAAAGTTGACGCCGGAGACGCCGATATCGGCTTCGAAGAATTTCTGCCGCAGGACCTTGCGACCGATCTGGATAAGTTGGTCAACGTCCTTGGTGTACTCCACGCCGAGTTTGTCGTGGAACAAGGACGCGACCTGACCGGCATTCTTGTGGATCGCCGGCATAATGATGTGTGAAGGCTTCTCGTGGTCGAGTTGGACGATAAATTCGCCCATGTCCGACTCAAGGCATTCAATGCCTTGTTCAGCGAGGACATGGTTCATTTCCATCTCTTCGCTGACCATCGATTTGCCCTTGATCACTTGCCGCGCCTCGTGAGCGCGGATGATCGAGAGGACGATGCCATTGGCCTCGTCCACCGTTTCCGCCCAGTGCACTGTCACACCGTTGCGGGTCAGGTTCTGTTCAAGCTGCTCGAGCAGGTCGGGCAGCTTGGATAATGCGCGCGCGCGAATGGCATTGCCCAGTGCTCGCAGATGTTCCCGTTCGTGGGCATCGCTGAACGAGGCCGCACGCTTGGCCATGAGTGAATCCATGGCGCTGCGAAAGTTGTTTCGCAGTTGTTTGTCACCCAGGGCCTCGTGAGCCCGGGTGCGAAAATCGTCCGACACGGCAACGGTCGGGATCAGTTCCGGGGCGCTCATTGGGCACCTCCGGTACGCTGCCAGAGGAAGCTCGCTAGGTGTTGGCCGCGCAATGCCTCTTGTTGTTTCTCCAGGGCGCCGTTGATGTTCATCAAACAGCCGCAATCGGCGCTCAGCACCTGATGCGCGCCGGATTCCTTCAGCGCACGGGTCTTGTCAGCCACCATCGCGCCAGAGATGTCTGGCATTCGGACGCTGAAAGTGCCGCCAAAGCCACAGCATTCGCTTTCGTGGCTGTGCTCCACTCGCTCCACGTTGCTCAACTGTGACAGCAACTCACGGCCATGCAGGTGGGTGTTCATTTCCCGGCGCGCCGAGCACGACGTGTGCAAGGCCACCTTGACGGGCGCACCGCTGTCCTTGAGCTGTACCTTGCAGACAAACAGCAGAAACTCCGCCAATTCATAGGTCCGTGCCGCGAGGGCCTGAACCTGTATCAGCATTTGCGGCTCATCCTTGAACAAGTCGGCGTAATGTTCGCGCAACATGCCTGCACAGGAGCCTGAGGGCACCACCACCGGATAGTCCTCGGCGAACAGCGCCAACTGCGAGCGAGCCACGGTGCGCGCCTGCTCGGTGTAACCCGAGGTGTAGGCCGGTTGTCCGCAGCAGCTTTGCCCTTGCGGGTACTCGACGCGAATGCCTTCGCGCTCCAGCAGGTGAATCGCATCCATCCCGGCCTCGGGATAGAACAGGTCGACCACGCACGTGCCGAACAGATAGACCCGTTGCGGTTTTTCGCTGGGGTAGTGGCGCGGTTCGGCCAGCGGCGGTGCGACACGGGTTGCGTTAGGCACGGCGTTGTAAAAAAGCTCGCTCATCAGGCGTGTCTCCGGGTGGTCCCGGTTATCCGTCCGTTGAGGCTGCTGGAGAGTAAAGCGTCAAGCTTTCAGCAGCCTTGCAGACCGGGTTGTGAATTACAGGCGCCGGAAGCGTGGTCCGGCGTCGGTTTTTTCCGTGTGCCAGGCGGCTGTCAGTGGACCAGCATGCCCGTGAACCAGTAAGCCTGGGCCAGGGTAATCAGACCGACAATAGTGGCAAAGAACAGACTGTGCTTGAGGGTGAAGCGGAACAAGTCGGATTCTTTGCCCACCAGGCCGGTGGCGGCGCAGGCCACGGCGATCGATTGCGGCGAGATCATCTTGCCGGTTACGCCGCCGCTGGTATTGGCTGCCACCAGCAGGGTGTCATTGACGCCGATCTGGTGCGCGGTGGTGGCTTGCAACGAACTGAACAGGGCGTTGGACGAGGTATCGGACCCGGTGAGGAACACCCCCAGCCAGCCGAGAAACGGCGAGAAGAACGGGAACGCCGCGCCGGTACCGGCCAGCACCAGAGCCATGGTCGAGGACATGCCGGAGTAGTTGGTGACGAAGGCGAAGGCCAGCACCATGCCGATGGAGAGGATCGGCCAGCGGAGTTCGTAGAAGGTCTCTTTCAAAGTGGTCAGACCAGTTTTGAAATTGATCTTCAGCACCAGCATCGAGATCAGTGCGGAGAAGAAAATCGCCGTGCCGGTCGCGGAGATCGGGTCCAGTTTGAACACTGCCGGGATGGCGGTGGGGTTGGTCACGATCGGCGCGACCTTGACCACCATCTGGTCCAGGTGCGGGATGGCAAAGTTGAACACCCAGCCGTACATGGAACCGCCGGCGGCAAACATCGCCTTGAAGGGTTTCAGGGTCCAGATGGTCACCAGCACGGTGAGGATCAGGAACGGGGACCAGGCTTTGAAAATCTGCCCCAGGCTGTAGGGCGAGGCCACGGTGCTGCGTGGCTGACCGAAGCCGCCGACGCTGGCGGTGATGGCCGTACCCGAGGTGGCACCGGCGATTTGCGCGCCTGCGGTGCGCTTGGGCTGCCAGACCTTGAGGAACAGGGTCAGGGAAATCAGGCTGGCCAGGGCCGAGGTGATGTCCGGCAGTTCAGGACCGATGAAGTTCGAGGTGAAGTACTGGGTGATGGCAAAGCTCAGCCCGGCCACCAGCGCGGCAGGCCAGGTCTCTTTGACGCCGCGCAGGCCATCCATCATGAACACCAGCCAGAACGGCACGAACAGCGACAGCAGCGGCAGTTGGCGGCCGGTCATGGCGCCGATCTTGAAGGCGTCGATGCCGGTCACTTGGCCAGCCACGATGATCGGAATCCCCAGGGCGCCGAACGCCACCGGCGCGGTGTTGGCGATCAGGCACAGGCCGGCGGCATACAGCGGGTTGAAGCCCAGGCCCACCAACAGTGCGGCGGTGATTGCCACTGGAGCGCCGAAACCGGCTGCCCCTTCGAGGAAGGCGCCGAAGCAGAAGCCGATCAGCAGCACTTGCAGGCGCTGGTCGTCGGTGATTGACAGCACCGAGCTGCGGATGACCTCGAACTGGCCGCTCTTAACGGTCAGTTTGTAGAGGAACACGGCGGCGACAATGATCCAGGCGATGGGCCACAGGCCGTAGGCGAAACCATAGCCGGCGGCGGCGAGCGCCATGTCGACCGGCATCTGGAAAGCGAAGATCGCCACCAGGATCGACAGTGCCAGGGTGATGCTGCCGGCGACGTGCCCCTTGAGGCGGAACACGGCCAAGGCCAGGAAGAAGAAAACGATCGGGATAACGGCCGCGAGAGCGGACAGGCCAAGGCTGCCGAGCGGGCTGTAGAGCTGTTGCCAGGTTTGCATAGTGGGGTGGCCCCTAATTGTTGTTGGTCAGGCACTGATAAGCGGTCTTGGTTAATTGGTAAGACCAATTTACAATCGCTGTTGGCTAGGGTAAAAGCCTTGTGCGTGGTGTGTCAATTTGCCGCCCTAAAACTTTTGTCGAATGCCTGCGGGTCAGTGGCCACTGATCGGCTGAATTGAGTCGCGTCTGCCAGGTGTTGGCGCGGCGCCAATAGGCCAGAATAGAGAGCCCGGCGAGGTGTCGGGATGGTGGAGAGTGAGTTATGGGGTTTGATCAGATTCGTCAGCGCCGTTTGTCTGACGACATTGTCGAGCGGCTCGAGGGCATGATCCTCGAGGGTACCTTGAAGGCGGGTGAGCGGTTACCGGCCGAGCGTGCCTTGGCCGAGCAGTTCGGCGTATCCCGCCCCTCATTGCGCGAGGCGATCCAGAAGCTGACCGCCAAGGGGCTGTTGATCAGTCGCCAGGGCGGCGGTAACTACGTGGTCGAATCATTGGGCTCGACCTTCAGCGATCCTCTGTTACAGCTTTTGGAAAGCAACCCGGAAGCTCAGCGCGACTTGTTGGAGTTTCGCCATACCCTGGAAGCCTCGTGTGCCTATTACGCGGCCCAGCGGGCGACTGAGGTGGATCGTGAGCGGCTCACTGCGGCATTTGAGGAGCTGCAGGACTGCTACACCCGCGTCGATGACATCAGCCGGGCGGAAGAGGGAGCGGCTGATGCCAAGTTTCACCTGGCCATTGCCGAAGCCAGCCACAACGCGGTGTTGCTGCACACCATTCGTGGCTTGTTCGATCTGCTCAAGCGCAATGTGGTGACCAACATTGGCGGCATGTACAAACAGCGCACCGAAACCCGCGACATGCTGATCAGTCAGCACCGGGACCTGTACCTGGCGATTATCGAGGGGCGGGCCGAGCAGGCGCGGGAAATCTCCAGCCGACACATTCTGTATGTGCAAGAGGTGCTTGAGGAGGTGCGTCAGGAAGTGCAGCGCATGGCCCGGGCCGAACGGCGTAAAGGCATTTAACGCAAATCGCCGACAAGCCAGCTCCTACGGGTTAGGAGTCGGCTTGCCGGCGATAGAGACCTTAAGGCAGGAAGATCAGTCTTCCTTGCCCTTGGTCCGGACTGCGCGTTGCAGCTCACGGTCGGAATCGCGTTCGCGCTCAGTGTGGCGCTTGTCGTATTCCTTCTTGCCTTTACCGAGTGCGATTTCGCACTTGATCAGGTGCTTGCTCCAATAGAGCGAAGTGCACACGCAGGCGTAACCTTTTTGCTGCACGGCGGCATACAGCTTCTCAAGCTCGCGCTTGTTCAGCAGCAGTTTGCGCGAGCGCACCGGGTCGGCAATGACGTGGGTGCTAGCGGTGGTCAGCGGCGTGAAATGGCTACCGAGCAGCCAGGCCTCGCCATCTTTGAGCAGCACATAACTGTCTACCAGTTGCGCCTTGCCCGCCCGCAGACTCTTTACTTCCCAGCCGGCCAGGACCATGCCAGCCTCGAACCGTTGTTCGATGAAGTAATCGTGTCGCGCCTTTTTATTTTGCGCGATGGTCCCTGTTGGGTGTTTCTTCTGTTTAGCCATAGGGGCGGCATTATAGGGAGTTGCGCGCGCGTCGGCTACGGTGATGCAGCGTGCTTGAGCAGGTTGATTGAATCCCGGACAATGCGCCCTGTTTTTTCGCTTGAGCGCGCCGCCAAAGTCCCAAGGGCAGGCTGCCAATGGATGGCGTTTGTACACCGTTCTGGCGAGTGATCACCGGCTGATCAGTGCGCCGGATGGCTATAGCGCTCAATGGTTTTTGCCGGCAGGCCGGGTTTTTTCCTGAACGAAGGCGGCGTTTTGCCTCTCTATCGGTGAGGCTCGGTCGTTGGTCTACCTGGTTTGGCGGCCACTGTTTTCACTTCGCGGGTCATGTTGCCTTTTGGCGGTTTGTGCTTCGTGGTATTCGCAGCCTGGGTGATGGGGCGCGGCGGTTCGTGATGAACGAGTCGTTTGTCGTCCTGGGTTTAACGCTCCCCGGGCCTTGTTTTTGATGCGCTGTATGGCGCCCATCGGCATTCTTTTAGTGTTTGCCGCCCAGCTGTGGAAATGAAGCTGACATGACGACTCATATTCAACGCTCGGCCCTTCTGCCGTATCCGGCGCAAGCCCTGTATGACCTGGTCAATGATGTGGCTCGGTATCCTGAGTTTTTGCCTTGGTGTTCTGCCGCTGAAGTTCTGGAAAGCAGTGAGGAGCACATGCGCGCCAGTGTGGCGGTGGCCAAGGGCGGGCTTAGCCAGCACTTTGTCACGCGCAATACCCTGGTGCCTGGGCATTCGATCGAAATGAACTTGGAAGAAGGGCCGTTCAATCAATTGCACGGTGTTTGGGTGTTCAAGCCCCTGGGAGAGAAGGCTTGCAAGATCAGCCTGGACCTTTCCTTTGACTACGCTGGTCCGCTGGTGCGTGCGACGTTGGGGCCGCTGTTCAATCAGGCCGCCAACACCTTGGTTGACGCGTTCTGTCAGCGGGCCAAGCAACTGCATGGCTGAGTCATTGATCGAGATCGAAGTGGTGTACGCCGCAGTCGATCGACAGTGCTTGCTCAAGCTTTCTGTGCCCGTGGGGTCGACGGCACGTTCAGTCGTACTCAACTCTGGGCTTGGGCTGCAGTTCCCCGAGTTGGATCTGGCGACTTGCCCGCTGGGGATTTTCGCCAAGGCCATCTCCGCTCCTGAGGCCCATGTGTTGCAGGCGGGGGACCGACTTGAGATTTATCGTCCGTTGCTGGCTGATCCGAAAGAGGTTCGGCGCTTGCGTGCGGCGAAAGCTGCGCTGGCCAGGGCCCAGGATAAATAGCCTGGCTGGAATGGCAGGCAATAAAAAACCCGGCATGCCGGGTTTTTTTATTTCGCCACACATTATTGTGGGGAAGTGTCCAGAGGTTCTGGGATAGGCACTGGTACGGTTTTCACGCCGTCCACGTCTTTCTGGATCTGGTCCAGCAGCGAGCCTGGTTTGGCTGGTTTTTCCGGCTTCGGCTGTTCGCTGTCTTGCGCAGGTTCAGCAACCGTCGTGCCGCTGTCCTTGCCCAGCAGGGCTTCGTCGCGGCTTACGCCAGGCATGAAGTCGCCGGACAGGCTAACCAATTGGTCCTCGCCATTGAAGATCACGCTGACGCGCTCCTGTTGGCGTTCGCCGCCACCAGGCTGCAGGCTGTACAGATAATCCCAGCGATCGGCATGGAACGTGTCGGTCAACAGAGGGTTGCCCATAATAAACCGTACTTGCCGGCGGGTCATTCCCGGGCGTAACTGGTCTATCATGTCCTGCGTGACGACATTGCCCTGCTGGATGTCGATTTTGTAAACCCCGGGGAATGAACAACCGGCGAGTGCGAGCAGTCCCACGAAGGTGAAACTGGTTAGCAAGAGCTTGGTGTTTTGCATCGGTGGGCGACTTCCACTATCTTGGCTGGGACAACGTAAACCCCGATCATACCCGCATTAAGAGAAGCTGCGAAGCAGCATCGGCGAGAAAGCTGACCATGGTTGAAAATAGCGAACTACGTAAAGCCGGCCTTAAAGTGACTCTGCCACGAGTCAAAATTCTACAAATGCTCGATTCTACTGAGCAGCGGCACATGAGCGCTGAAGATGTTTACAAGGCGCTGATGGAAGCAGGCGAGGATGTCGGTCTGGCCACGGTTTACCGTGTTCTGACTCAGTTCGAAGCGGCCGGGCTTGTGGTACGCCATAATTTTGATGGCGGCCACGCGGTGTTCGAACTGGCTGACGGCGGTCACCACGACCATATGGTCAACGTGGAGTCCGGTGAAGTGATCGAGTTCTTCGACGAAGAGATCGAAAAGCTTCAAAAGGCCATTGTCGAGAAGCACGGTTTCGAATTGGTGGATCACAATTTGGTGCTGTACGTCCGCACGAAAAAGTAAGCATGTCGCGCGGTATTTTTCGCCGCGAAACGATCGAAGGCGACCCTAGGGTCGCCTTCGTGCTTTCTATTATATGGCTAAACCTCGATGGTTAGACCTTGGCCGTTACCACCATCTTCTTCGCGTGGGCCAGGGACTCCTTGGTCAGGTCGATCCCGCCCAGCATGCGTGCCACTTCCTCTACCCGTTCGGTCTTGCCCAGTTTCGAAACGGCGGTATGAGTCGCGTTGTGCCCGCGGACTTTGTGCACGAACAGATGCTGGTGCCCTTGGGCCGCCACTTGTGGCAAGTGCGTCACGGTCAGTACCTGGCCCCGCTCGCCCAGGCGGCGTAGTAGTTGGCCGACGATCTCGGCTGTCGGGCCACCAATGCCGACGTCCACTTCGTCGAAGACCAGGGTTGGTGTACGTGAGGTTTGTGCGGTGATGACTTGAATCGCCAGGCTGATCCGCGACAGCTCGCCGCCAGACGCGACTTTGGCCAAAGCCTTGAGCGGTTGGCCGGGGTTGGCGCTGACCAGCAGTTCCACAGTTTCCAGGCCGTTGGGTAGCAATTCGGTGCTGGTGTTGGGCCGCAGTTCAATGGTGAAGCGCCCGCCCGGCATGCCCAGCCGCTGGATCTCCAGTTCGACGGCGCTCGCCAGGCCGGTGGCGGCCTGCTGACGTAGTTGGCTTAGCTCAAGGGCTTTTTCCTGGTAATGCCGAGCGAATGATTGAAGTTCGTCCGCCAGGCGTTCGATGGACTCATCGTTGGCGTCCAGGGTCTCGATTTCATCGAGCAACGTCTGCTGCATCGCCGCCAGTTCGGTGGGCTGGATCCGGTGTTTGCGGGCCAAGGTATAGATGGCATCCAGGCGTTCTTCCAACTGCTGCAGGCGGGCAGGGTCGGCGTCGAAGTGATCGAGAAACCGGTTCAGCTCGCCGACGGCTTCTTCCACTTGAATTTGCGCGCTGGCCAATAAATTGGTGGCTTCGCCCAGGGCGCCCGATGAGTTGCCGGCGCTCGACAAGCGATTGAGACTGACGGTCAGGGCATTGAGCACGTTGCCCGAGTCGCTTTCGCTGCACTGTTCGACGACTTGGCGGCAGATACCCAGCAAGGTCTCGGCATTGGTCAGGTTCTTGTGTTCCTGTTCCAACTGGTCGAGTTCGTTTTCGCCCAGGCCAAGGTTGTCGAGTTCTTCCAGTTGATAGCTGAGCAGTTGGTGGCGCGCGCGCTGCTCATCGCCGGAGTTGGATAGGCGTTCCAGCTCCTGGCGAGTCTGGCGCCAGCGTTGGGCCGCCAATTGCACTTGGCGCGCCAGGTCAGTGGCGCCTGCGTACTCATCAAGCAAGCGACGATGGGTATCGGTTTTCAGCAGGGATTGGTGTTCATGCTGGCTGTGGATATCAATCAGCAGTTCGCCGAGGGCCTTGAGGTCGCCAAGGGGGCAGGGCGAACCGTTGATATAGCCACGGGAACGGCCTTCTGCGGTGATCACGCGCCGCAGTATGCAGGGGCTTTCGTTGTCCAGGTCGCGCTCGGCCAGCCAGGCCCGGGCTTCAGGGATATCGTCCAGATCGAACGTGGCCAGGATGTCGGCTTTGTCTGCGCCGGGGCGTACCACGCCGCTGTCTGCGCGGTCCCCCAGGGTCAGCCCGAGCGCGTCGAGCATGATCGACTTGCCGGCGCCGGTTTCGCCTGTGATGACGCTCATCCCTCGATCCAGTTCCAGATCCAGGTGTTCGACGATGGCGTAGTTATGTACCGACAGGTGCACCAGCATAGGGCTGCTCCCAAACAAGATGTCTGGTTATTTATACAGTGTTTTGTTTCAGGCTGACAATGCTTTCCCTTAGCTCGATTTGCTTGCATGGCGCTGCTTTTTAGCTCGCCTGGGAATGTCTGGGGATGGGGCGTTCCGGGCGCTGTGATGATTTTTGTGGCGTTGCCGGGCTTGAACCCTGAAAAAGCGGCCCCATATAGCTGGGCAGAAGCGTGAGCCAAGCTCGCGGACGATATTGAAAGGAGAATTTCATGGCTGACGAACAGACTCTGGATACGCAAAATCTAGACGCCAATCAGGCTCCCGAGGCTTCGGGTGAAGACCTGGTGGCTCGTGTACAAGTGCTCGAAGAGCAATTGGTAGGCGCTCAGGATCAGGCTTTGCGTGTTGCGGCTGATCTGCAGAACGTCCGCCGTCGCGCCGAGCAAGACGTGGAAAAGGCCCACAAATTCGCTCTGGAGCGTTTTGCTGGTGACCTGCTGCCGGTCATCGACAGTCTCGAGCGTGGCCTGGAGCTGTCCAACCCGGATGACGAAAGCATTCGCCCGATGCGTGAAGGCATTGAGCTGACCCTGAAGATGTTTCACGACACCCTCAAGCGTTATCAGTTGGAAGCCATCGATCCGCACGGCGAGCCTTTCAATGCTGAGCAGCACCAGGCAATGGCTATGCAAGAGAGCGCCGATGTCGAGCCGAACAGCGTTCTGAAAGTATTCCAGAAGGGCTACCAGCTCAATGGACGCCTGCTGCGCCCGGCCATGGTCGTGGTCAGCAAGGCACCTGCACCGATTTCGCCTTCGATTGACGAGAAGGCTTGAAAACGGCTGTAAAGCCCCCATTTAGAAGTCAAGCGTTTAAGTACTACCGCAGTTAGCCATCACTGCTGCGGCAACCAAATCCAAAGTTTCGGGAGAGTTAACATGGGCAAGATTATCGGTATCGACTTGGGGACCACCAACTCGTGCGTTTCCATTCTTGAAAACGGCAATGTAAAAGTTATTGAAAACGCCGAAGGCGCGCGGACCACTCCGTCGATCATCGCCTACGCCAACGATGGTGAAATCCTGGTTGGCCAGTCGGCCAAGCGTCAGGCTGTGACCAATCCGCACAACACCCTGTATGCGGTGAAGCGTCTGATCGGTCGTCGCTTCGAAGAAGAAGTCGTACAGAAAGACATCCAGATGGTCCCTTACAAGATCGTCAAGGCTGACAACGCTGACGCCTGGGTTGAAGTGAACGGCCAGAAAATGTCGCCGCCACAGATCTCGGCTGAAATCTTGAAGAAGATGAAGAAGACCGCTGAAGACTACCTCGGCGAGCCAGTGACCGAAGCGGTGATCACCGTTCCGGCCTACTTCAACGACAGCCAACGCCAGGCGACCAAAGACGCCGGCCGTATTGCTGGCCTGGACGTAAAACGCATCATCAACGAACCTACCGCAGCCGCTCTGGCTTACGGTATGGACAAGGCCAAGGGCGATCACACTGTGATCGTTTATGACTTGGGTGGCGGTACCTTCGACGTTTCCGTGATCGAGATCGCTGAAGTCGACGGTGAGCACCAGTTCGAAGTGTTGGCCACCAACGGCGACACCTTCCTGGGTGGTGAGGACTTCGACATTCGTCTGATCGACTACCTCGTCGACGAATTCAAGAAAGAAAGCGGCATGAACCTCAAGGGTGACCCGCTGGCCATGCAGCGCCTGAAAGAAGCGGCTGAAAAAGCCAAGATCGAGCTGTCTTCCAGCCTGCAGACCGACGTTAACCTGCCGTACATCACTGCAGACGCTACCGGTCCTAAGCACTTGAACGTGAAGATCTCTCGCGCCAAGTTGGAAGCACTGGTTGAAGACCTGGTTCAGCGCACCATCGAGCCTTGCCGCATCGCTTTGAAAGACTCGGGTATCGATGTTGGCGCAATCAACGACGTGATCCTGGTCGGTGGCCAGACCCGTATGCCGCTGGTGCAAAAAGCCGTTACTGACTTCTTCGGTAAAGAAGCCCGTAAAGACGTCAACCCAGACGAAGCGGTTGCCATGGGTGCTGCTATCCAGGGCGCGGTATTGGCGGGTGACGTGAAGGACGTTCTGCTGCTCGACGTCAGTCCGCTGACCCTGGGTATCGAAACCATGGGCGGCGTGATGACGGCGCTGATCGAGAAAAACACCACGATTCCTACCAAGAAATCCCAAGTGTTCTCGACCGCTGACGACAACCAAGGCGCTGTGACCATTCACGTGCTGCAAGGCGAGCGTAAGCAAGCAGGCCAGAACAAGTCCCTGGGCAAGTTCGACCTGGCTGAGATTCCGCCAGCTCCACGCGGTGTGCCACAAATCGAAGTGACCTTCGACATCGACGCCAACGGCATTCTGCACGTAGGCGCCAAAGACAAGGCCACTGGCAAGACTCAGTCGATCGTGATCAAGGCCAACTCCGGTCTGTCCGAGGAAGAAATTCAGCAGATGATTCGCGATGCTGAAACCAACGCCGACGAAGATCGCAAGTTCGAAGAGCTGGCCAGCGCGCGTAACCAAGGCGATGCCCTGGTTCACTCGACTCGCAAAATGATCGCTGATGCGGGCGACAAAGTGACCGCTGAAGAAAAAACTGCAATCGAAGCGGCTGTGGTTGCCCTCGAAGCCGCTGTTAAAGGCGACGACAAGGCCGCCATCGAAGCCAAGGTTGAAGAGCTGTCGAAAGTCTCGGCTCCAGTTGCTCAGAAGATGTACGCCGAACAGGCTCAGCCTGCTGAAGGCGCTGCACCGCACGCTGAGTCCGCTGAAAAAGCTGATGACGTGGTTGACGCTGAGTTTGAAGAAGTCAAAGACCACAAGTAATTCGCTTGTTGGTCGGCCGGTTGACCGCCTTCGGGCGGTGACTGGTAGGATGTCGCCGCGCGGGAGCTTGCTCCCGCGTTGGCGTGTCTGGAGTTAGTGAAATTTTTAGCGGCGCACGACCCGTTTCGGGCGCTGGCGGTAGGGTCGAAAATGCTCCTGCTTTTCGGCTGCTATTACCGCAGTTGTCGGTCAATGCGTTGGCCGTCTATCCAAGACCAGGATCGTTGAATTGACGTGAGTTGGGTCCGGGCCTGTATAGGGGCTCAGCGAGTTTGATGGGGCTCAGGAGAGGCTTGTCGAGCGTCCTCAAGAGTGCAAAGACTTATGGCAAAGCGTGACTATTACGAAGTGTTGGGTGTGGAGCGTGGCTCCAGTGAGGCGGAGCTGAAGAAGGCTTACCGTCGCTTGGCGATGAAGCACCACCCGGACCGTAATCCTGACGACAAAGCGTCGGAAGAGATGTTCAAAGAGGCCAACGAGGCCTACGAAGTACTGTCTGATTCGAGCAAGCGTGCGGCTTACGACCAATACGGGCATGCCGGCATTGACCCAAGCATGGGCGGTGGCGGTGCTGGTTTCGGTGGTCAGAACTTCTCCGACATCTTTGGTGATGTCTTCAGTGATTTCTTTGGCGGTGGTCGTGGCGGCTCCCGTGGCGGTGCGCAGCGCGGTAGCGACTTGCGTTACACCCTGGAGCTGGATCTTGAAGAGGCGGTGCGCGGCACCTCCGTGAATATCCGTGTTCCCACGCTGGTCAACTGCAAGCCGTGCGACGGCTCCGGGGCCAAGAAAGGTTCCTCGCCGATTACTTGCCCGACCTGTGGTGGTATTGGTCAGGTGCGCATGCAGCAGGGCTTCTTCTCGGTGCAGCAGACCTGCCCGCGCTGCCATGGCCAGGGCAAGATCATTTCCGATCCGTGCGATTCGTGCCACGGCGAAGGGCGTGTCGAAGAGTACAAGACCCTGTCGGTGAAAGTGCCGGCAGGTGTCGATACCGGCGACCGTATTCGTCTGTCGGGCGAAGGTGAGGCGGGCACGCAGGGCGGGCCGACGGGTGACCTGTACGTGGTGATCAATGTGCGCGAGCACTCGATCTTCCAGCGCGACGGCAAGCATCTGTTCTGTGAAGTGCCGATCAGCTTTGTCGATGCGGCGCTGGGTGGTGAGCTCGAGATTCCTACCCTGGATGGTCGGGTCAAGCTGAAGATTCCTGAGGGCACTCAAACCGGCAAGCAATTCCGGGTTCGTGGCAAGGGCGTTGCTCCGGTTCGGGGTGGCGGTGCTGGGGACTTGATGTGCCGCGTTGCAGTGGAAACTCCGGTCAATCTGGGGCGCCGTCAGCGTGAGTTGCTGGAAGAATTCCGCAGCTCCCTGGCGGATGACAACACCCACTCGCCGAAGACGACGGGCTGGTTCGAAGGCGTGAAGCGCTTCTTCGGCGATCTGTAAGGAGTGCATATGCGACGTATTGCTGTGATGGGGGCTGCCGGGCGCATGGGCAGGACGTTGGTCGAGGCTGTGCAGCAGCGCTCACCGCTTTCCGGGCTGACGGCTGCGATTGTGCGGCCTGGCAGTTCGCTGGTGGGGGCGGATGCGGGCGAGCTGGCGTCCCTGGGGCGCATCGGCGTGTCGATGTCTGATGGTCTGGAGAAGGTCGCCGATGAGTTCGATGTCCTGATCGACTTCACGCTGCCGGAAGTGATGCTGAAGAACCTGGCGTTTTGCCGCAAGGCGGGCAAGGCGATGGTGATCGGTACCACCGGGCTGAGCGCGAAGGAAAAGCAGCTGCTGGTTGAGGCGGGCAAGGATATTCCAATCGTGTTCGCCGCCAACTTCAGCGTTGGCGTCAACCTGTCGCTGAAGCTGCTGGATATGGCTGCTCGCGTGCTGGGTGATGATGCGGATGTCGAGATTATCGAGGCTCATCACCGGCACAAGATCGATGCGCCTTCGGGCACGGCCTTGCGCATGGGTGAAGTCATTGCCAATGCGCTGGGGCGGGATCTGCAGAAAGTGGCAGTGTATGGTCGCGAAGGCCACACTGGTGCGCGCGATCGAGAAGCCATCGGCTTCGCCACTGTGCGTGGCGGTGACGTGGTGGGTGATCACACGGTGCTGTTTGCCTCAGAGGGCGAGCGCCTTGAGATCACTCACAAGGCGTCCAGTCGCATGACCTTCGCCAAGGGTGCGGTGCGTGCTGCTCTGTGGCTGGATGGGCGTGCCGCAGGTCTTTATGACATGCAGGATGTGCTTGATCTGCGTTGAGATGCATCTATAACAGGGCTCGACCGCATGCGCGGGCCCTGTTTTATCCCGCTAAGCGATGTTCTGTCGCATTCCTCTGCCTTTAAGGCTCTTTAGCGGTGGACCAAAATACCCTTTTTCTGTAAGCTACAGCTTTAGTGTGTCCACTAAAAGCGCGCAGATAATTCGACGAAGAAGCGGGGTGACGTGTCTATACGTCATTCCGCTTTTTTGCAACCTGCGATCGCCCTTTCAGGCTTTATTTACGGGAGGTCTTCTTGACTAAGCCAGCCATACTCGCCCTTGCTGATGGCAGCATTTTTCGCGGCGAAGCCATTGGAGCCGACGGTCAAACCGTTGGTGAGGTGGTGTTCAACACCGCAATGACCGGCTATCAGGAAATCCTTACCGATCCTTCCTACGCCCAACAAATCGTTACCCTGACGTACCCGCACATCGGCAACACCGGCACCACGCCGGAAGATGCCGAGTCCGATCGCGTCTGGTCGGCCGGCCTGGTCATTCGCGACCTGCCCTTGGTTGCTAGCAACTGGCGCAACACCCTGTCGCTGTCCGACTACCTGAAAGCCAACAATGTGGTGGCTATCGCCGGTATCGACACCCGTCGCCTGACACGCATCCTGCGTGAGAAAGGCGCTCAGAACGGCTGCATCATGGCCGGTGACAACATTTCCGAAGAGGCGGCAATTGCTGCTGCTCGCGGCTTCCCCGGCCTCAAAGGCATGGACCTGGCGAAAGTCGTCAGCACCAAGGAATCCTACGAGTGGCGCTCCACTGTCTGGGATCTGAAGACCGACAGCCACGCTACCATCGACGCTTCCGAGCTGCCTTATCACGTCGTTGCGTTCGACTATGGCGTCAAGCTGAACATCTTGCGCATGCTGGTCGAGCGCGGCTGCCGCGTCACCGTGGTGCCTGCCCAGACGCCGGCGAGCGATGTCCTGGCGCTCAATCCTGATGGTGTGTTCCTGTCCAACGGCCCTGGTGATCCGGAGCCTTGTGACTACGCGATCAAGGCGATCAAGGAAGTGCTGGAAACCGAGATTCCGGTGTTTGGTATTTGCCTGGGTCACCAATTGCTGGCGCTGGCGTCCGGTGCCAAGACCGTGAAAATGGGCCACGGCCACCACGGTGCCAACCACCCAGTCCAGGACCTGGACACGGGTGTGGTCATGATCACCAGCCAGAACCACGGTTTTGCGGTGGATGAAGCCACGCTGCCAGGCAATGTCCGCGCGATTCACAAATCGCTGTTCGACGGCACTCTGCAAGGCATCGAGCGTACCGACAAGAGCGCGTTCAGCTTCCAGGGTCACCCTGAAGCCAGCCCGGGCCCGAACGATGTGGCGCCGCTGTTCGATCGCTTCATCAACGAGATGGCCAAGCGACGCTGATTGCTCGCCCCTGAAGGCGGCCCCGACACCGGTGGCCCCTTCAGCGCTTCAGAGATTTGATCAAGACGGCTTGCCGACTGACCTGCGGATTTGAGTGACAACCCATGCCAAAACGTACAGACATTAAAAGCATCCTGATTCTCGGCGCTGGCCCGATCGTGATCGGCCAGGCCTGCGAATTCGACTACTCCGGCGCCCAGGCTTGCAAGGCACTGCGCGAAGAGGGTTACCGGGTCATCCTGGTGAACTCCAACCCGGCGACCATCATGACCGACCCGGCCATGGCCGACGCCACCTACATCGAGCCGATCAAGTGGCAGACCGTTGCCAAGATCATCGAGAAAGAGCGCCCGGATGCGCTGCTGCCGACCATGGGTGGCCAGACTGCCCTGAACTGCGCCCTGGACCTGGAGCGTGAAGGCGTTCTTGAGAAGTTCGGTGTAGAAATGATCGGCGCCAATGCCGACACCATCGATAAAGCCGAAGACCGCTCGCGTTTCGACAAGGCCATGAAGTCTATCGGCCTGGCCTGCCCGCGTTCCGGCATTGCCCACAGCATGGAAGAGGCCAACGCGGTTCTCGAGAAGCTCGGCTTCCCGTGCATCATCCGTCCGTCCTTCACCATGGGCGGCACGGGTGGCGGCATTGCTTACAACCGTGAAGAGTTCGAAGAAATCTGCGCCCGTGGTCTGGACCTGTCGCCGACCAAGGAACTGCTGATCGACGAATCCCTGATCGGCTGGAAAGAGTACGAGATGGAAGTGGTCCGCGACAAAAAGGACAACTGCATCATCGTCTGCTCCATCGAGAACTTCGACCCGATGGGCGTGCACACCGGTGACTCCATCACCGTGGCTCCAGCACAGACCCTGACTGACAAGGAATACCAGATCCTGCGTAACGCCTCCCTGGCGGTACTGCGCGAGATCGGCGTTGAGACCGGTGGTTCCAACGTGCAGTTCGGCATCTGCCCGAACACGGGTCGTATGGTTGTGATCGAGATGAACCCACGGGTGTCTCGTTCCTCGGCACTGGCCTCGAAAGCCACCGGTTTCCCGATCGCCAAGGTCGCCGCCAAACTGGCTGTGGGTTACACCCTGGATGAGCTGTCGAACGACATCACTGGCGGCAAGACCCCAGCGTCCTTCGAGCCGTCCATCGACTACGTTGTCACCAAGCTGCCACGCTTCGCCTTCGAGAAATTCGCCAAGGCTGACGCTCGCCTGACCACTCAGATGAAGTCGGTGGGTGAAGTCATGGCCATCGGCCGGACTTTCCAGGAGTCCCTGCAGAAAGCCCTGCGCGGCCTGGAAGTGGGTGTCTGCGGTCTCGATCCGAAGCTGGACCTGAGCAACCCGGAAAGCATGAGCGTGCTCAAGCGCGAGCTGACCGTGCCGGGCGCCGAGCGTATCTGGTACGTGGCTGATGCCTTCCGTGCCGGCATGACCGTTGAGCAGATCTTCGGCATGAACATGATCGACCCTTGGTTCCTGGTGCAGATCGAAGACCTGATCAAAGAAGAAGAGAAGGTCAAGACTCTCGGCCTGTCGGCGATCGACCGTGACCTGATGTTCCGCCTCAAGCGCAAAGGCTTCTCTGATCAGCGCCTGGCCAAGCTGCTGGGTGTGACCGAGAAAAATCTGCGTACCCATCGTCACAAGCTCGAAGTGTTCCCGGTCTACAAGCGCGTCGACACCTGCGCTGCCGAGTTCGCCACCGACACCGCGTACCTGTACTCCACGTACGAAGAAGAGTGCGAAGCAGCACCGTCGACTCGCGACAAGATCATGATCCTGGGCGGCGGTCCTAACCGTATCGGCCAAGGCATCGAGTTCGACTACTGCTGTGTGCACGCGGCGCTGGCACTGCGTGATGACGGTTACGAGACCATCATGGTCAACTGCAACCCTGAAACCGTCTCCACCGACTACGACACCTCCGACCGCCTGTACTTCGAACCAGTGACCCTGGAAGACGTGCTGGAAATCGTTCGTGTCGAGAAGCCAAAAGGCGTGATCGTCCAGTACGGCGGCCAGACGCCTCTGAAACTGGCTCGTGCCCTGGAAGCGGCCGGCGTGCCAATCATCGGCACCAGCCCAGACGCTATCGACCGTGCAGAAGACCGTGAGCGCTTCCAGCAAATGGTTGAGCGCCTGAACCTTCGTCAGCCGCCAAACGCCACCGTGCGCAGCGAAGACGAAGCGATTCGTGCAGCCGCCAAGATCGGTTACCCGCTGGTGGTGCGTCCTTCCTATGTGTTGGGCGGTCGGGCGATGGAAATCGTCTACGAAGAAGAAGAGCTCAAGCGCTACCTGCGTGAAGCCGTGCAAGTGTCCAACGACAGCCCGGTGCTGCTGGACCATTTCCTCAACTGCGCCATTGAAATGGACGTGGATGCGGTCTGCGACGGTACCGACGTGGTCATCGGCGCAATCATGCAGCACATTGAACAGGCCGGCGTGCACTCCGGTGACTCCGCTTGCTCGCTGCCACCTTACTCGCTGCCAGCGCACATCCAGGACGAGATGCGCGAGCAGGTCAAGAAAATGGCCCTGGAGCTGGGTGTGGTCGGCCTGATGAACGTACAGTTGGCGCTGCAAGGCGAAGACATCTACGTCATCGAAGTCAACCCGCGCGCTTCCCGTACCGTGCCGTTCGTGTCCAAGTGCATCGGTGTTTCCCTGGCGATGATCGCGGCTCGCGTCATGGCCGGTAAAACCCTGAAAGAGCTGGGTTTCACCAAGGAAATCATTCCGAACTTCTACAGCGTGAAAGAGGCGGTGTTCCCATTCGCCAAATTCCCGGGTGTGGACCCGATCCTCGGCCCAGAGATGAAGTCCACCGGTGAAGTCATGGGTGTGGGCGATACCTTTGGTGAAGCTTTTGCCAAGGCTCAAATGGGCGCCAGCGAAGTGCTGCCGACCGGCGGTACCGCCTTTATCAGCGTGCGTGACGATGACAAGCCGCTGGTTGCAGGCGTGGCCCGTGATCTGATCAACTTGGGCTTCGAAGTGGTCGCCACCGCGGGCACTGCCAAGCTGATCGAAGCCGCAGGCCTGAAAGTACGTCGTGTGAACAAGGTGACTGAAGGTCGTCCGCACGTGGTCGACATGATCAAGAATGACGAAGTCACCCTGATCATCAACACTACTGAAGGTCGTCAGTCGATTGCTGACTCCTATTCCATTCGTCGTAACGCCTTGCAGCACAAGATCTACTGCACCACGACCATTGCTGCTGGCGAAGCTATCTGTGAAGCGCTTAAGTTCGGTCCTGAAAAAACCGTGCGCCGCTTGCAGGATCTACACGCAGGATTGAAGGCATGACCAAATACCCAATGACCGTCCAGGGCGCGCGCGCCCTGGAAGAAGAGCATGCTCACCTGACCAAGGTCGTGCGTCCGAAGCTTAGCCAGGACATCGGTACGGCCCGCGAGTTGGGTGACTTGAAAGAAAACGCTGAATACCATGCTGCCCGCGAACAGCAGGGCATGGTTGAAGCGCGGATCCGTGATATCGAAGGGCGCATGCAAAATGCGGTGGTCATCGATGTCACGAGCATTCCGCACACTGGCAAAGTGATCTTCGGCACCACTGTCGAGATTGCCAACGTCGAAACCGATGAAAGCGTGACTTACCAGATCGTTGGTGAGGACGAGGCGGACATCAAGCTCGGCAAGATCTCCGTCGGCTCGCCGATCGCTCGCGCCTTGATTGCCAAGGAAGAGGGTGACGTGGTGTCCGTCAAAACGCCTGGTGGCGTTATCGAGTACGAGATTGTCGAAGTCCGTCACATCTGAAAGAAGGCGCCCGCTCTATGCGGGCGCCATGCTTTGGCAGCTGACTCAGATGTTGTGGGTCGGCGGCCTGTGGCTGTTGCATATCGGTCTGCTGCCGGTGCTGAGGCAAATTGGCTTGGCGCCGCTGCTGGTCGAAGAAATCACTTCGTTGCTCAGTGCATTGCTGGTTGGATTTGCAGCGGCGTGCCTGTTTCTACAGGCGCTGGTGCTGCTTAAGTCTGAGGGACTGGGAAGCTTGTGGCGGGATGTGCGAGGGCAACTGCTGCTGATGGCGCTTTACGCGTGTGCGATGTATCTGGTGATACGTCTGGCATGGCCAGGAGCGCAGCAATGGCAGTTGTTCAGCTATCTTGTTCTGGGGTTTTCCGGCTTGCTGCTTGTGCTGCAGCCTGTTCCGGGTTGGAGTGGCAGGGTGCGCGAAGCACACCCTTGACCCTTGTCGACGTCAGTTGAAACGATGCACGTTCGACAATTGCTTGTTTACCTTGGCGTTCTTGCGGTAGATCAACGCCATTTTACCGATGACTTGCACCAAATCCGCTTTGCCGGCCTTGCACAGTTCAGCAATGGCTGCCAGGCGGGATTCGCGATCGAGGATGTTGAGCTTGATTTTGATCAGCTCATGATCGCTCAAAGCGCGTTCAAGTTCGGTTAGCACACCTTCGGTCAAACCGTTGTCAGCCACAGTCAATACTGGTTTCAGATGGTGGCCAATGGATTTGTACTGTTTCTTCTGCTCTTGAGTGAGCGGCATAATCTGACCCCTGCGTCTGATCTTGTAAAAAGCGGCGGCCAGTTTACCCGAGCGAGTCCGGGGCCGCCCAGTTAATCACGACCCGTTTTATTTTTGAGGTGGCCCGTGGCCCGTTCCAAGACAAGCCTTAACTGGCTGAAAGAGCACTTCAACGACCCATTCGTCAAAATGGCGCAAAAAGATGGGTATCGTTCCCGTGCCAGCTACAAATTGCTGGAGATCCAGGAAAAGGACCGCCTTATCCGTCCTGGAATGAGCGTGGTCGACCTCGGCGCCGCGCCGGGTGGCTGGTCGCAGGTCACCAGTCGTCTGATTGGTGGGCAGGGGCGTTTGATCGCCTCCGATATCCTGGAAATGGACAGCATCCCGGATGTGACCTTCATTCAGGGTGACTTCACCGAGGATGCCGTCCTGGCAAAAATCCTCGAAGCCGTGGGAAATTCCGAGGTTGACCTTGTGATTTCCGATATGGCCCCCAATATGAGTGGGTTAGCGGCAGTTGATATGCCGCGGTCGATGTTCCTGTGCGAGTTGGCACTCGACCTTGCAGGCCGTGTATTGCGTCCGGGTGGCGACTTCTTGATCAAAATCTTCCAAGGTGAAGGCTTTGATGAGTACCACAAGAGCGTGCGGCAGATGTTCGACAAGGTGCAGATGCGCAAGCCAACCTCGTCGCGCGACCGTTCTCGTGAGCAGTACCTGTTGGGTCGCGGCTTTCGTGGGCGCAGCGAATAAAGGCAGTTTTTGACCAGGGCGATAGTAAATTCGTATTTCGCCCGGTGAGATCAAGCGAATATTGTGTAGTCTCCGTTTCACATAGGGTTACAGACAGCGCCTGCCAGAGCTGTAGGTAATGTAGTAAGTTAGGCCGGTGAATATCATGCGAAGCGCGCGCCAGTAGCGGAGCTTGCTTCAGAGGGTAGTTAATTGAACGACATGGCAAAGAATCTGATCCTTTGGTTGATCATCGCGGCTGTCCTGGTGACGGTGATGAACAACTTCTCCAGCCCTAACGAGCCGCAGACCCTCAACTATTCCGACTTCATCCAGCAAGTTAAGGATGGCAAGGTCGAGCGTGTAGCTGTCGATGGTTATGTGATTACCGGCAAGCGCAACGACGGTGACAGCTTCAAGACCATTCGTCCTGCGATTCAGGACAATGGCCTGATCGGCGATCTGGTGGATAACCACGTAGTCGTCGAAGGCAAGCAGCCTGAACAGCAAAGCATCTGGACTCAGCTCCTGGTCGCAAGCTTCCCGATCCTGGTCATCATCGCCGTCTTCATGTTCTTCATGCGGCAGATGCAGGGGGGCGCTGGCGGTAAAGGCGGCCCAATGAGCTTCGGCAAGAGCAAGGCTCGCCTGCTGTCGGAAGATCAAGTGAAAACGACCCTGGCGGACGTTGCAGGTTGTGACGAAGCCAAGGAAGAAGTCGGCGAGTTGGTTGAATTCCTGCGTGACCCGGGCAAGTTCCAGCGCCTGGGCGGCCGTATCCCGCGCGGTGTGCTGATGGTCGGTCCTCCGGGTACCGGTAAGACCTTGCTGGCCAAGGCTATTGCTGGCGAAGCCAAGGTTCCGTTCTTCACCATCTCCGGTTCGGACTTTGTCGAGATGTTCGTGGGTGTAGGCGCAAGCCGTGTTCGCGACATGTTTGAGCAGGCCAAGAAGCACGCGCCTTGCATTATCTTCATCGACGAAATTGACGCCGTTGGTCGCCATCGTGGTGCCGGTATGGGCGGTGGTCATGACGAGCGCGAGCAGACACTTAACCAGTTGCTGGTTGAGATGGATGGTTTTGAAATGAACGATGGCATCATTGTCATCGCTGCAACCAACCGTCCTGATGTATTGGACCCGGCGCTGTTGCGTCCAGGTCGCTTCGACCGTCAGGTTGTGGTTGGTTTGCCGGACATCCGTGGTCGTGAGCAGATCCTCAAGGTTCACATGCGCAAAGTGCCAATGGGCGATGACGTTGCTCCTGCCGTGATTGCGCGTGGTACTCCGGGCTTCTCCGGTGCTGACCTGGCCAACTTGGTGAACGAGGCTTCCTTGTTCGCTGCACGTGCCGGCAAGCGCATTGTCGAAATGAAAGAGTTCGAGCTGGCCAAAGACAAGATCATGATGGGTGCCGAGCGCAAATCCATGGTCATGTCGGAAAAAGAGAAGCAGAACACGGCTTATCACGAAGCCGGTCACGCCATTGTCGGACGCGTCGTGCCTGAGCATGATCCGGTCTACAAGGTCTCGATCATTCCGCGTGGTCGTGCTTTGGGTGTCACCATGTTCCTTCCCGAAGAGGATCGCTACAGCCTGTCCAAGCGAGCGCTGATCAGTCAGATCTGTTCCTTGTACGGCGGTCGTATCGCTGAAGAAATGACCTTGGGCTTTGATGGTGTGACCACTGGCGCATCGAACGACATCATGCGTGCCAGCCAGATCGCTCGGAACATGGTGACCAAATGGGGCTTGTCCGAGAAGCTCGGTCCTTTGATGTATGCGGAAGAAGAGGGTGAAGTGTTCCTCGGTCGTAGCGCTGGCAGTCAGCAGGCGAGCCTGTCCGCTGAAACGGCCAAGTTGATCGACTCTGAAGTGCGCAGCATCATCGACCAGTGCTATGGCACCGCCAAGCAGATCCTCACGGACAACCGTGACAAGCTGGATGCCATGGCCGATGCCTTGATGAAGTACGAAACCATCGATGCCGAGCAAATTGACGACATCATGGCTGGGCGTCCGCCACGTGAACCTCGTGATTGGGAGGGCGGCTCGGGTACTACACCTCCGGTAGTGCAGAATGAGCGTCCTGAAACCCCTATCGGCGGCCCTGCTGCCGACCACTAAGGTTTTAAATGACTTCTGTTTCGTCCCTTACCCGGTTGCCTTGCGGCAACCGGGTTCTTGATTTGGCCCATACGCATGTCATGGGCATCCTCAATGTCACCCCTGATTCTTTCTCTGATGGTGGTCGCTTCAGCCAGCTTGATGCTGCCTTGCGGCATGCCGAAGCGATGGTTGTGGCGGGCGCTACGTTGATCGATGTCGGCGGTGAGTCCACTCGGCCTGGTGCTCGTGCGGTTTCCCCGCTGGAGGAGTTGGAACGAGTGGCTCCCATTGTCGAGCTCATTCACCGTGAGCTGGACGTGATTATCTCGGTTGATACCTCTACGCCTGCTGTTATGCGCGAGACGGCGCGACTTGGGGCGGGGCTGATCAATGACGTGCGCTCCTTGCAGCGCGATGGCGCCTTGGATGCCGCTGCAGCCACTGGTTTGCCGGTGTGTTTGATGCATATGCTCGGTGAGCCGGGGGATATGCAGGATAATCCGCATTACCTGAACGTCACGACTGAGGTTGGGGATTTCCTGGCTGAGCGTATGGCTCAATGCGCGGCGGTGGGTATCGAGGCTGAGCGAATCATTCTTGACCCGGGTTTTGGCTTTGCCAAAACCCTGCAGCACAACCTGAGTCTCTTCAAGCACATGGAGGCTTTGCATGCCTTTGGGCGGCCGCTGTTGGTGGGCGTGTCCCGCAAGAGCATGATAGGTCACGCCCTGAATCGCCCGGTTGGTGAGCGTTTGTATGGCGGTCTTGCCCTTGCTGCATTAGCCATGACCAAAGGTGCGAAAATATTGCGTGTCCACGACGTGGCCGAAACGGTCGATGTGGTGCGAATGATTGCGGCAGTGGAAACAGCCGAATAAGAATGATGGAGTACTTATGACTAAAAAATACTTTGGCACCGACGGTATTCGTGGGCGCGTGGGTGTATACCCGATTACTCCTGACTTCATGCTCAAGCTCGGCTGGGCAACGGGGATGGCCTTTCGCAGTAAAGGGATCTGCCGTGTGCTGGTGGGCAAGGACACGCGAATTTCTGGTTACATGTTTGAATCGGCATTGGAGGCTGGGTTGTCTGCAGCAGGTGCCGATGTGATGTTGTTGGGGCCGATGCCGACCCCTGCCATCGCCTATCTCACGCGAACCTTCCATGCCGAAGCGGGAATTGTGATCAGTGCTTCGCACAATCCTCACGACGACAACGGCATCAAGTTTTTTTCCGGCGAGGGCACCAAGCTCCCGGACGACGTTGAGTTGATGATCGAGGAGTTGCTGGACGCGCCGATGACGGTGGTGGAGTCGAGCAAGCTGGGCAAGGTCTCTCGGATCAATGATGCGTCGGGGCGTTACATCGAATTTTGCAAAAGCAGCGTGCCTTCCAGTACGAGTTTCGCTGGTCTCAAGGTGGTGCTGGATTGTGCTCACGGCGCAACTTATAAAGTTGCTCCGAGCGTTTTCCGCGAGTTGGGGGCTCAGGTCACTGTGCTTTCCGCTCAGCCCAACGGCTTGAACATCAATGAGAACTGCGGCTCGACCCATATGGAGTCGTTGCAGGCGGCGGTGCTGGCTGAGCATGCCGATCTGGGGATCGCCTTTGATGGTGATGGCGATCGAGTATTGATGGTTGATCATACTGGTGCGGTGGTGGATGGCGATGAGTTGCTGTTTATCATTGCGCGTGACCTGCATGAGCGTGACAAATTGCGCGGCGGTGTGGTCGGTACGCTGATGAGCAACCTGGGGCTGGAGTTGGCCCTGGCTGACCTGGGTATTCCTTTTGTTCGTGCGAATGTCGGCGACCGCTATGTAATTGCTGAGCTGCTTGAGCGTAATTGGCAGGTCGGCGGTGAGAACTCCGGGCACATTGTGTGCTTCCGGCACGCCACCACAGGCGATGCGATCATCGCGGCGCTGCAGGTCCTGATGGCGCTCAGGGGGCGTGGCGAGAGTTTGGCCCAGGCTCGTCAGGCGTTGCGCAAGTGCCCGCAGGTCTTGGTCAATGTGCGCTTCTCGGGGGGCGATAACCCTCTCGAGCATCCAGCTGTCAAAGAGGCGTCCGCGCGTGTCACCACGGCGATGGCGGGACGTGGGCGGGTATTGCTGCGCAAGTCCGGGACTGAGCCTTTGGTGCGAGTCATGGTCGAAGGCGACGATGAAGTTCAGGTCCGCGGCTATGCTGACGAACTGGCAAAACTGGTTGCTGAAGTTTCTGCCTGATTTCGGCTTGCCAGTGTTGTTGTGGTTGGGTAACATCTGCGCCCACTTTGACCGACGAGGTACAGCATGCGTCGCACTATGGTAGCTGGTAACTGGAAGATGCACGGTACCCGCGCCAGTGTCGCTGAGCTGATTAACGGCCTTCGTCATCTGGCCTTGCCTAGCGGTGTTGATGTCGCGGTATTCCCGCCTTGCTTGTATATCAATCAAGTGATTGATGGCTTGAAGGGCAAGTCGATTTCGGTCGGCGCGCAGAATTCTGCGGTGGAATCCATGCAAGGTGCGCTGACAGGTGAAATTGCGCCGAGTCAGTTGGTGGATGCAGGTTGTTCCCTGGTGTTGATTGGGCACTCCGAACGCCGCCTGATTATGGGTGAGCGTGACGCGACGCTTAATCGCAAATTCGCAGCGGCACAGGCGTGCGGCCTCAAGCCAGTCCTGTGTGTAGGGGAGACCCTAGAGCAGCGCGAAGCCGGGAAGACCCTTGAAGTTGTCGGGCGTCAGCTGGGCAGCATCATAGAAGAGTTGGGTGTTGGTGCGTTTGCCAATGCTGTTATTGCTTACGAGCCGGTCTGGGCTATTGGCACCGGGCTAACGGCTTCGCCGCAACAAGCGCAGGATGTGCATGCAGCCATTCGCGCGCAGTTGGCGGCAGAGAATTCTGAAGTGGCACGAGGTGTGCGGCTTCTATACGGCGGCAGCGTGAAGGCGGCCAATGCGGTCGAACTGTTCGGCATGCCGGATATCGATGGGGGGCTCATTGGTGGGGCTTCCCTGAATGCAGATGAGTTCGGTGCGATTTGTCGCGCCGCGGGAAACTGAAAAAATGCTGGAAACAGTCGTAGTCGTTTTTCATCTGCTGGGTGCGCTGGGCGTAGTTGCTCTGGTTTTGCTGCAGCAGGGTAAAGGTGCGGATGCTGGCGCGTCTTTCGGTGCAGGTGCTTCAAATACTGTGTTCGGAAGCCAAGGTTCCTCTACCTTTCTTAGTAAGTTTACTGCTATACTTGCCGCCGGTTTCTTCATGACCAGCTTAGGGTTAGGTTACTTTGCTAAAGAGAAAGCTCATGAGCTGACTCAGGTGGGTTTGCCAAACCCAGCAGTACTTGAAGTTCCAAAGCAACAACCGGCTTCTGATGATGTCCCGGTGCTCCAAGAGCAAAAGTCGGCAACTAATGCGACTGACGTACCTCCAGCTCAAGAGCAGAAGTAAGAAGAGTTTCATGCAGTAACGCAGTCTATGCCGAGGTGGTGGAATTGGTAGACACGCAACCTTGAGGTGGTTGTGCCCATAGGGTGTAGGGGTTCGAGTCCCCTTCTCGGTACCAATTATCAGGAGAGCCCGCTGTTGCGGGCTTTCTTGTAGGTGGAAGGTTACATTGACCCTCAAAGGGATCGGTCGTATACTTCCGCCCCAGCTTTGTCGCGGGGTGGAGCAGTCTGGTAGCTCGTCGGGCTCATAACCCGAAGGTCGTCGGTTCAAATCCGGCCCCCGCAACCAGTTTTAGCGGAGCCCCTTTTCAGGGGCTTTTTGTTAGCTGGACACTTTATAACGCCGCTATTCAACGGCGTTTCCGGGATGGGCGCTTCGCCCATTTTTTATTTGCACAAGCATGCACGAGGGGGTTCAGGTGTCGAGCAAGCTAGAACAGTTGCAGGCCTTGTTGGCCCCGGTGGTCGTGGCCCTTGGCTATGAATGCTGGGGTATTGAGTTTTCGGCTCAGGGTCGCCACTCAATGTTGCGCGTTTATATCGATAAAGAAGGCGGCGTGTTGGTGGACGATTGCGCCATCGTCAGCCGTCAGATCAGTGGTGTTCTGGATGTAGAAGATCCGATCGCCGTTGAATACACCCTTGAAGTTTCCTCTCCTGGCATGGAACGCCCACTGTTCACTCTTGAACAGTTTGCCAAGTATGTCGGCGAGCAAGTGAAGATCAAGCTGCGCTCGCCTTTCGAAGGTCGGCGTAATTTTCAGGGTCTTCTCCGCGGGGTGGAGGAGCAGGACGTAGTGGTGCAGGTGGATGACCACGAGTTCCTGTTGCCGATCGATATGATCGACAAGGCCAACATTATTCCCAGTTTTGACTGAGACGCGGATCCCGCGGATCCAATGGCTTGCGAAAGGCGAGGCGTACGATGAGCAAAGAAGTACTGCTGGTTGTTGAGTCGGTATCCAATGAAAAGGGTGTACCGGCAAGCGTGATTTTTGAAGCGCTGGAGCTGGCTCTGGCCACTGCTACCAAAAAGCGTTTTGAAGACGAAGTTGACCTGCGTGTGGAAATCAATCGCCACACCGGTGCCTATGAGACTTTCCGTCGCTGGACTGTTGTAGAAGAAGCAGATCTGGACGACCCGGCTGTAGAAACCTGGCCGAGCAAAGTTGCTGAAACCCATCCGGGTGCCAACGTCGGCGACGTCGTTGAAGAAAAGATCGAGTCCATCGAATTCGGCCGTATCGCTGCCCAGACCGCCAAACAGGTGATCGTGCAGAAGGTTCGCGAAGCTGAGCGTGCTCAGGTTGTCGACGCTTACCGCGAGCGCCTGGGCGAGATCATATCCGGCACCGTGAAAAAAGTGACACGCGACAACGTGATCGTCGATCTGGGTAACAACGCCGAGGCGTTGCTGGCCCGTGAAGACATCATCTCCCGCGAGACTTTCCGGGTTGGCGTGCGCCTGCGTGCGCTGCTCAAGGAAATCCGCACCGAGAACCGCGGCCCGCAGCTGATCCTGTCGCGTACCGCGCCGGAAATGCTGATCGAGCTGTTCCGTATCGAAGTGCCGGAAATCGCTGAAGGCCTGATCGAAGTGATGGCCGCCTCCCGTGATCCGGGTTCGCGGGCCAAGATCGCCGTCCGTTCCAAAGACAAACGCATCGACCCGCAAGGCGCGTGCATTGGTATGCGCGGTTCGCGCGTCCAGGCCGTATCCGGCGAGTTGGGTGGCGAGCGTGTGGACATCGTCCTGTGGGACGAGAACCCGGCGCAGTTCGTGATCAACGCCATGTCCCCGGCTGAAGTCGCGGCAATTATCGTTGACGAAGATGCCCATGCAATGGACATCGCCGTTGGCGCAGACAATCTGGCTCAGGCCATCGGTCGCGGAGGTCAGAACGTGCGTCTGGCTAGCCAATTGACTGGCTGGACCCTGAACGTGATGACCGAATCGGACATCCAGGCTAAGCAGCAAGCAGAAACCGGCGACATCCTGCGCAACTTCATCGACGAGCTGGAAGTCGACGAAGAGCTGGCACAGGTGCTGGTAGATGAAGGCTTCACCAGCCTGGAAGAGATTGCCTACGTACCGTTGGAAGAAATGCTCAACATCGACGGCTTTGACGAAGACATCGTCAACGAGCTTCGCGCTCGGGCCAAGGATCGCTTGTTGACTAAAGCCATCGCTACTGAGGAAAAGCTGGCAGACGCCCATCCGGCCGAAGACCTGCTCTCGCTTGAGGGTATGGACAAGGATTTGGCGATGGAACTGGCGGTGCGCGGCGTAATTACCCGCGAAGACCTGGCCGAGCAGTCTATTGACGACCTGCTCGACATCGACGGCATTGACGATGATCGTGCCGGCAAGTTGATCATGGCCGCCCGAGCCCACTGGTTCGAGTAATTAGGCGCGGCCTGAGGAGAGAAGTGCATGACGCAAGTCACGGTGAAACAACTGGCCGATGAGGTCAAAACACCGGTAGAGCGCCTGTTGCAGCAGATGCGTGAGGCAGGTCTGCCGCACACCGCCGCCGAGGAACATGTGACCGACAGTGAGAAGCAATCGCTGCTGACTCACTTGAAAAGCAGCCACAAGGCGAAAGTGGAAGAACCGCGCAAGATCACTTTGCAGCGTAAAACCACCAGCACCCTGCGTGTTGCCGGTAGCAAAAGCATCAGCGTTGAAGTGCGTAAGAAGAAAGTCTTCGTACAGCGCAGCCCGGAAGAAATCGAAGCCGAGCGCCAACGTGAACTGGAAGAACGCCGCGCGGTAGAAAATGCAGCGCGTCAGAAGGCTGAAGAAGAAGCCAAGCGTCGCGCTGAAGAAGATGCGCGTCGCCAGCCTGCCACTGCGCAACCTGCAGTGACTGAAGCGGTTGCAGCCCCTGCTCCGGTAGTGGCCGAGCCTGTGCAACAAGCACCGGTTGCCGCTCCTGCTCCAGCTGCAGATGCCCGTAAGCGTGACGAACCACGTCGCCCTGACAAACCACGCAGCGACGACAGCAATCGTCGTGGCAACGGTGATGGCGAGCGCAAAAACGCTCCGCATCGTGCGTCGGTCAAGGAAAAGGCGCCAGCGCCTCGCGTAGCTCCACGTACTACCGACGAAGAAAGCGATGGCTTCCGTCGTGGTGGTCGCGGCAAGGCCAAGCTGAAGAAACGCAACGCCCACGGTTTCCAGAGCCCAACCGGCCCTGTCGTGCGCGAAGTGAAGATCGGCGAGACCATCACTGTGGGCGACCTCGCCCAGCAGATGTCGGTCAAGGCTGCTGAAATCATCAAGTTCATGTTCAAGCTGGGCACCCCAGCCACCATCAACCAGGTACTGGATCAGGAAACTGCCCAACTGGTTGCTGAAGAGCTGGGCCACAAAGTGACCCTGGTCAGCGACACCGCCCTGGAAGATTCCCTGGCTGAGTCCCTGAAGTTTGAAGGTGAAGCGTTCTCCCGTGCTCCGGTTGTGACCGTAATGGGCCACGTTGACCACGGTAAGACCTCGCTGCTCGACTACATCCGTCGTGCCAAGGTAGCTGCTGGCGAAGCCGGTGGTATCACCCAGCACATCGGTGCGTACCACGTTGAAACCGAACGCGGCATGGTCACCTTCCTCGACACCCCTGGTCACGCCGCGTTTACCGCAATGCGTGCCCGTGGTGCCAAGGCGACCGACATCGTGATCTTGGTGGTTGCAGCGGACGACGGCGTGATGCCGCAGACCATTGAAGCTGTTCAGCACGCAGTAGCGGCTGGCGTTCCACTGGTTGTTGCAGTGAACAAGATCGACAAGCCAGGCGCTGACCTGGACCGCATCCGCAGCGAGCTGTCGGTGCACGGCGTGACTTCCGAAGAGTGGGGCGGTGATACGCCGTTCGTTCCGGTTTCCGCGAAGATGGGTACCGGTGTCGACGACCTGCTGGAAGCTGTCCTGCTGCAAGCCGAAGTTCTGGAACTCAAGGCGACTCCTTCGGCTCCTGGCCGCGGTGTCGTGGTTGAATCGCGTCTCGACAAAGGTCGTGGCCCGGTAGCAACCGTGCTGGTTCAAGACGGTACCCTGCGCCAAGGCGACATGGTCCTGGTCGGTTCGAACTATGGCCGCGTGCGCGCCATGCTCGACGAGAACGGCAAGCCAATCAAGGAAGCCGGTCCTTCTATCCCTGTCGAGATCCTCGGCCTGGACGGTACCCCGGACGCTGGCGACGAGATGAGCGTAGTGGCCGACGAGAAGAAAGCCCGTGAAGTGGCTCTGTTCCGTCAAGGCAAGTTCCGCGAAGTCAAGCTGGCCCGTGCTCACGCCGGCAAGCTGGAGAACATCTTCGAGAACATGGGGCAGGAAGAGAAGAAGACGCTCAACATCGTCCTCAAATCCGACGTCCGTGGTTCCCTGGAAGCTCTGCAGGGCGCGCTCAACGGCCTGGGCAACGACGAAGTGCAAGTGCGCGTAGTCGGCGGCGGTGTCGGTGGTATCACCGAATCTGACGCCAACCTGGCACTGGCTTCCAACGCTGTACTGTTCGGTTTCAACGTACGTGCCGATGCTGGCGCCCGTAAGATCGTCGAGCAGGAAGGTCTGGATATGCGTTACTACAACGTGATCTACGACATCATCGAAGACGTCAAAAAAGCCCTCACCGGCATGCTTGGCAGCGACGTCCGGGAGAACATCCTGGGTATTGCTGAAGTCCGCGATGTATTCCGCTCGCCGAAGTTCGGCGCGATCGCCGGTTGCATGGTTATCGAAGGTGTTGTGCACCGTAACCGTCCAATCCGTGTACTGCGTGAAGACATCGTTATCTTCGAAGGCGAGCTGGAATCCCTGCGCCGCTTCAAGGATGACGCTTCCGAAGTACGTGCCGGCATGGAATGCGGTATCGGCGTGAAGAGCTACAACGACGTCAAAGTCGGCGACAAAATCGAAGTCTTCGAGAAGGTTCAGGTTGCTCGCAGCCTCTAACTCGCGCACTTCAAGAGCCGCGATGGTCAGCCCCATGCATTTGCACGGCGCCATCAGCGGACTCTAAACGCAACGCCCGGTCTGGCTTCTGTCAGGCCGGGCGTTTGCCGCTTTCAGACCACACGGGTTTCACCGTGAGGCAGTAACAGGTAACAAGACATGGCAAAAGAATACAGCCGTACCCAACGTATCGGTGATCAGATGCAGCGTGAGCTGGCGCAACTGATCCGTCGTGAAGTCAAAGATCCCCGCGTCGGCCTGGTAACCATCACCGCCGTCGAAGTCAGCCGTGATGTGGGCCATGCGAAGATTTTCATCACCGTCATGGGCCAGGACAGCGCTGAAGACATCGCCCAGAGCATCAAGGTGCTGAACTCGGCAGCTGGCTTCCTGCGCATGCAGTTGGCCCGTGAAATGAAGCTGCGCAGCGTGCCGCAACTGCATTTCCACTACGACGAAAGCGTCGTGCGTGGTGCTCACCTGTCGGCCCTGATCGAGCGTGCCGTGGCAGAAGACAGCCAGCACCCAGTGGTCGCAGAACCCGAAGACACCAAGGAGTAATCGGTGGCTCAGGTCAAACGTATCCGTCGTAACGTCAGCGGCATCATCCTGCTGGACAAGCCGCTGGGGTTCACCTCCAACGCGGCTTTGCAGAAGGTTCGCTGGTTGCTCAACGCCGAGAAAGCCGGGCACACCGGTAGCCTCGATCCGTTGGCCACCGGCGTATTGCCGCTGTGCTTTGGCGAGGCCACCAAGTTCTCGCAATACCTGCTGGATTCAGACAAGGGTTATGAAACCCTGGCGCAGTTGGGCAAGACCACCACCACGGCGGATGCCGAAGGTGAAGTTTTGCAGACCCGCGAAGTGACCGTTGGTCGTACTGATATCGAAGCGGTATTGCCGGAATTTCGCGGTCAAATCAAACAGATACCGCCGATGTACTCCGCCCTCAAGCGTGATGGCCAGCCCCTTTATAAACTGGCCCGTGCCGGTGAAGTGGTGGAGCGCGAACCGCGTTCTGTTACTATTGCGCGCTTGGAATTACTCGCTTGCGAAGGCGATACTGCGCGCCTCGCGGTGGACTGCAGCAAAGGCACCTATATCCGCACCCTGGTGGAAGATATTGGTGAGAAGCTTGGCTGCGGCGCCTATGTTGCAGAACTGCGACGGACGCAGGCAGGTCCTTTCAGCCTGGCCCAGACGGTCACCCTGGAAGAGCTTGAAGCGGTACACGCCGAAGGCGGCAACGAAGCGGTCGACCGCTTCCTGATGCCATCGGACAGCGGCTTGCTGGATTGGCCGCTCTTGCAGTTCTCGGAACACAGTGCGTTCTACTGGCTCAATGGCCAGCCGGTGCGGGCTCCCGATGCACCGAAGTTCGGCATGGTGCGGGTACAGGATCACAACGGGCGCTTTATCGGTATCGGTGAAGTGAGCGAAGACGGGCGTATTGCGCCGCGTCGACTGATTCGGTCGGAATGACCGAAACCGGTCTGTGTAAAAGCAGGCTGGCGAGGGTGGCTGTTAACAGGCACGGTCACTGCTCATTTATAGATACAGGGATTTGTCCCTGGCCTGTTGAAGCTGTTTCTTTGAAACAGTTTCCTGATAAAAGGATTGCCTCATGGCTCTCGACGTTCAAGAAAAAGCTCAAATCGTAGCTGACTACCAGCAAGCTGTTGGTGACACTGGTTCGCCAGAAGTGCAAGTTGCACTGCTGACCCACAACATCAACAAACTGCAAGGTCACTTCAAGGCCAACGGTAAAGATCACCACTCCCGTCGTGGTCTGATCCGCATGGTTAACCAGCGTCGTAAGCTGCTGGACTACCTGAAAGGCAAGGACGTGAGCCGTTACAGCGCTCTGATCGCTCGCCTGGGTCTGCGTCGCTAATCAGCGATTGCGCTAGAGGTTGGTTGTCTGTCTTGCGTCAGTGGGTTTCCCGCTGGCGTAGGGCAGGCTCCCAGCCTCAAGTTTTATCTGGATACACGTTTTACCCTGGACAGGCGTTGGGCCGATTCCCGACATTGCCCAAGAATTTCGCAAGAAACCAGTTCCCCCAAGAGCCACAAAGAAGGTAGGACACCGTGAACCCGGTAATCAAAAAATTCCAGTTCGGTCAGTCGACCGTTACCCTCGAGACTGGCCGTATCGCCCGTCAGGCCTCCGGCGCAGTATTGGTCACCGTTGACGACGACGTCAGCGTATTGGTGACCGTGGTTGGCGCCAAGCAAGCCGATCCAGGCAAGGGCTTCTTCCCTCTGTCCGTTCACTACCAGGAAAAGACTTACGCTGCCGGTAAGATCCCTGGCGGTTTCTTCAAGCGCGAAGGCCGTCCTTCCGAGAAAGAAACCCTGACTTCCCGACTGATCGACCGTCCGATCCGTCCGCTGTTCCCTGAAGGCTTCATGAACGAAGTGCAGGTTGTCTGCACCGTCGTTTCCACCAGCAAGAAGACCGATCCGGACATCGCTGCGATGATCGGTACCTCGGCTGCCCTGGCCATCTCGGGCATCCCGTTCGACGGCCCTATCGGCGCCGCCCGTGTTGCTTTCCACGAAAGCACCGGCTACCTGCTGAACCCGACTTACGAGCAACAAGCTGCTTCGAGCCTGGACATGGTCGTTGCCGGCACTTCCGACGCCGTGCTGATGGTTGAATCTGAAGCCAAAGAGCTGACCGAAGACCAGATGCTGGGCGCGGTACTCTTTGCTCACGACGAGTTCCAGGTGGTGATCAACGCTGTTAAAGAACTGGCTGCCGAAGCTGCCAAGCCAACCTGGAGCTGGGCCCCTGCGCCAGAAGCCACCGAACTGCTGGGCGCTATCCGTGCCGAGTTCGGCGAAGCCATCTCCCAGGCTTACACCATCACCGTCAAGGCCGATCGTTACGCACGCCTGGGCGAACTGAAGGATCAAGTGGTTGCCAAGCTCTCCGGTGAAGAAGGCCAGCCTTCGTCCAGCGAAGTCAAAGCAGCTTTCGGCGAAATCGAATACCGCACCGTTCGCGAAAACATCGTAAACGGCAAGCCACGTATCGACGGTCGCGACACCAAGACCGTTCGTCCGCTGAACATCGAAGTCGGCGTTCTGCCGAAGACTCACGGTTCGGCACTGTTTACCCGTGGCGAAACCCAGGCCCTGGTCGTTGCAACCCTGGGCACCGCCCGTGACGCGCAACTGCTGGACACCCTGGAAGGCGAGAAAAAAGACCCGTTCATGCTGCACTACAACTTCCCGCCGTTTTCGGTAGGTGAGTGTGGTCGCATGGGTGGCGCCGGTCGTCGCGAAATCGGTCACGGCCGTCTGGCTCGTCGTTCGGTTTCGGCCATGCTGCCTGCTGCTGACGTGTTCCCGTACACCATCCGTGTGGTATCGGAAATCACCGAATCCAACGGTTCCAGCTCCATGGCTTCCGTTTGCGGTGCTTCCCTGGCCCTGATGGACGCTGGTGTGCCAATGAAGGCGCCGGTTGCCGGTATCGCCATGGGTCTGGTGAAGGAAGGCGAGAAATTCGCAGTCCTGACCGACATCCTGGGTGACGAAGACCACCTCGGCGACATGGACTTCAAAGTAGCCGGTACCGCCAAAGGCGTAACCGCGCTGCAGATGGACATCAAGATCAAAGGCATCACCGAAGAAATCATGGAGATCGCCCTGGGCCAGGCCCTGGAAGCTCGCCTGAACATCCTCGGTCAGATGAACCAGATCATCGGTCAGTCCCGTACCGAGCTGTCGGCCAACGCTCCGACCATGATCGCGATGAAGATCGACACCGACAAAATCCGTGATGTCATCGGTAAAGGCGGCGCGACCATCCGTGCGATCTGTGAAGAAACCAAGGCTTCGATCGACATCGAAGACGACGGTTCGATCAAGATCTTCGGCGAAACCAAGGAAGCTGCTGAAGCTGCTCGTCAGCGCGTCCTGGGCATCACCGCAGAAGCCGAGATCGGCAAGATCTACGTCGGCAAGGTTGAGCGCATCGTCGACTTCGGCGCATTCGTCAACATCCTGCCGGGCAAGGACGGTCTGGTTCACATCTCCATGCTGAGCGACGCTCGCGTAGAGAAAGTGACCGACATTCTGAAAGAAGGCCAGGAAGTGGAAGTGTTGGTACTGGACGTGGACAACCGCGGCCGCATCAAGCTGTCCATCAAAGACGTGGCAGCAGCCAAGGCTTCGGGCGTTTAACGACCCCTTAGCTCTACGCTGAACAAGCAAACGCCCCGACTGGTTCGGGGCGTTTTGCTGTGGGGTGCAAACAGGGTTGCCATTTGCCTGCCCCCGGAGCCGGTGCTAGGTTTAGCCCACGCCGGTGTAGCTCAGTCGGTAGAGCAGCGCACTCGTAACGCGAAGGTCGCAGGTTCGATTCCTGTCTCCGGCACCACTCCTTCCCGCCTCATGTGACTCCCGCCATTGTTCGGCAGCGGCCCTTTCAGGCGCTGGCCCCCGGGCTCACCTCACCTTGCGGCTCAGCTCATCGAGGCTGCGCTCTAGTCGGTCCAACTGACGGTCCTGATTGCTCACTGTGCGCTTGAGGTCGGACAGTTCACTGCTGTTTGAACTGGAACCCGAACTCCCGTTGCGCTTGAGGTCTTCTACCTGCTTGCTGAGTTTTTCCAACTGGCGCTCCTGATCGCTGACGCTGCGCTTGAGGTTGGATTGGTCATTGCTGCTGGAGCTGGAGCCATTGTTGCGTTTGAGCTCTTCGATGACACGGGCCTGTTCGCTGACGGTCTTCTTCAGGCTCTCCACATCGGCGTTGCTGCGCTTCAGGCTGTCCTGCAGGTTCTGCAAGTCATTAGCACTGAAACGTGAGTTGTGTAGGGTGTAGACGCCGTGGGAATCGCGGCGAAGGGTGCCGATGCTGTCGGATGACGAGCCGTTGTCCGGGCTGAACTCGATACCGGCCTGGGCCGCCTGCGCCAGGGATGTGCCGCCCAGTAGCAAGGCCGCCAAGGCAGTGGCCAGAAGGGCTGGAGAGGAGGTTGAACGCTTGGGCATCACTGGGTTCCTTGTGAAGTGCCGATGTGGCACATCGCTATGACTGCGAATGTTGATTTCGGTTCCAGGGTGCAGGCCCGCCTGGGTGGCGGTGGTGTGGGGGTTTGTACAGGTTCTTAGGAAATTGATGTCGTGACCCATATAAATCGTGGGCCAAAGGTCCTATATTCAGACCCTGTCTGAGCACCAGCTTGCTGTTTTCAGATGATCCCGAATGGTTCTGAGGGCCAGATAAACCGGCATGTGCAGCGGTTTTTTGCGGCAAAGAGATCCCAACGATCCAGATCCATCTTCCATTCCTATGATCAGAGAGAACGAGATGATTCCTAAAGAAGCAAGAATCGACGTAGCGCTTGAAAGGTACTTGGCTGCCACGCCTTCCTTGCAAGAAGAAATCAGTGCCCTGAGCCCGCAAGAGCAGAAGCAGCAGGCGCAGTGGGCTTTTGAGGACGAGGCGGAGTCGCGGGGCATCGAGCCCTGGGAGCTGGTTCTGGACTTGGTGGCCGAGAACCCGGAAGAGCTCAAGGCCATGCGCCTTGAAGTGCATCAGGAAGTGGCTGAAGCACTGGGCATGGACCTGCAGGACTATCTGGAACTCAACGAAATCGAAGTATGACCCGAGCGCCAGCCTGATCAGGGCTGGCGTTTTTCCTGGATCAGATGCTCAAGCGCATCGACAGGTCCACGGCCTTCACATCCTTGGTCATCGCGCCAATGGAGATGTAATCGACGCCGGTTTCGGCGATCGGGCGCAAGGTGCTTTCATTGATCCCGCCGCTGGCCTCGAGCTTTGCCTTGCCGGCATTCAGGCGCACCGCTTCGCGCATGTCATCCAGGCTCAGTTCATCGAGCATGATGATGTCGGCACCCGCCGCCAGCGCTTCCTGGAGTTCCTCCAGGCTTTCCACCTCGATCTCCACCGGCTTGCCCGGGGCAATCTTGTGCGCGGCCGCAATGGCCTGGGCAACGCCACCGCACGCCGCAATGTGGTTTTCCTTGATCAGGAAGGCGTCGTACAGCCCGATGCGGTGGTTATGGCAGCCGCCGCAGGTCACCGCGTATTTTTGCGCCAGACGCAGCCCCGGAAGGGTCTTGCGGGTATCCAGCAGCTTGACCTGGGTATCGGCGACGAAATCGGCGTAGTACTGGGCGCGGGTCGCCACGCCAGACAGCAATTGCAGGAAGTTCAGCGCGCAACGTTCGCCACTGAGCAGCGACCGGGCCGGGCCTTCGAGGTGAAACAGCACCTGGTTGGGGCTGACCCGCTCGCCATCGGCGACCTGCCAATGCACCGCCACCCGTGGATCCAGCTGGCGAAATACCGCGTCGACCCAGGCCGTGCCGCTGATGATGGCGGCTTCACGGGTGATGATGGTGGCTTTGGCCAGGCGTTCGGCCGGGATCAGTTGCGCGGTGATGTCGCCGCTGCCGATGTCTTCCAGCAACGCGCGGCGCACATTGGCTTCGATTTCGGCGGTCAAGTCGGCGAGGCGTAGATTCGGCATAACGGGCTCCACAAACAAAGTGCGCCGATTATAGGGCCATGGCCTTGGCGAACCCAAGGCGGCAAATACCTTCACCTTCCGGCGAACCCGAATTGGCTCGGCTTGTCTGAAACTTCAGGCAGTGACGGCGCAGGCTAATTGAGGACGCGTTGCAGAGTCTGCTGGCACAAGAGGGGGCTTTTGCCAGATAATCCGCCTTTCGATTGACGTCATAGCTTTGACGTTCCTTGATTCCCTCTCAATACCGACGTGCAGTGGAGTGCACCTGCTTCCGCTGAGAGCCGACTGTGAGCGTTGTCGGCGCATTATTCGAACCGAAGAACCACCTTTCAGGAGGCTTGGATGCACAACGACGGGAATGTAGTGCCTTTGCACAAGGCGGCTACAGATCAGGCGACGGCTTCGCCGCTTGCCCGCCTGCCTGTGCTGCTGCTTCAGGTTCGTGACAAGGCGGCCCAGCAACTGCGCCATGGCCTGCAGGAACTGTTCGATAACGCCGACGATACCCTCTTCGAAATGGCCGACCGGGCGCAGAACAACGTCGACCAGAACACGTTCTTCGAAGCCATGCGTGACCTGCGCCTCAAGCGCAAAAGCATTGAGCGCGCGTTCCTCGAACAATTCTTCGAAGCCTTCGCCGGCCTGGTGCAGTACGAGCCGCCGCTGAGCCTGCCGACCGCGACGGTCGACGATTCGGCCCAAACCACCGATGACCTGGAAAAGGCCGTGGCCCTGGAAGCCATGGTGGCCAAGGTGCTCAAGCGCGACGGGCTGGTCCTTGGGCAGTTGACCGCGCGTTTGAGTGCACTGTTGGGCAAGCACCTGGATGAGCAAAGCAACCCCATGGGCCCGGGCAGGCTTTGTGGGTACTTCATGCAGGCCGGGCGCAGCCTGGGGGTGGAGATCAAGGTCAAGCTGATCATCCTCAAACTCTTCGAACGCTACGTGCTCAGCGACGCCGACCATCTGTACGCCGAAGCCAACCAATTGCTGATCGTCACCGGCGTGTTGCCTGAGTTGCTGCCCACGCCGGCGCGCCGGGCCACCGACCGGGCGGTCAACCGCCATTCCTACAGCGCACAGGCGTCCACTCCGGCCGGGGCGGGCCCTTCGACCATCGACGACAGCGTCCATGAAGTCTTCGGTGCATTGCAGGCGCTGCTGTTTCACGTGCGCGGCAGCGTCGCCCCGACCCTGGAAGCCAGCGCTGAGACCCAGCCCATTTCCACTCGCGACTTGCTGCGCCTGCTGTCGCACTTGCAGCAATATGTGCCGGCCCACAGTGCCCTGGACGATTTCGACCTGCGTAACCAATTGGAGCAGCTACTGACCCGGGTCAGCGTCAAGAGTGGCAAGTCGCGGGTGGTCGATGTGGTCGACGAGGACGTGATCAACCTGATCGCCATGCTCTTCGAGTGCATCCTCGACGACCGCAACCTGCCGGACTCCCTCAAGGCGCTGATTGGCCGCCTGCAGATCCCCATGCTCAAGGTGGCGGTACTCGACAAGAGCTTCTTCAGCCGCGGTAATCACCCGGCCCGGCGCCTGCTCAATGAAATCGCCACGGCGGCCATGGGCTGGGAAGCCTGCGACGATGGCCAGCGCGACAGCCTGTACCTGCGGATCGAGCAGGTGGTGCAGCGTTTGCTGAATGATTTTGTCGACGACCCGGCGATTTTTTCCGAGCTGCTGGCGGACTTCCTGGTATTCGCCACCGACGAGCGCCGGCGCAGTGAGTTGCTGGAACAGCGCACACGGGATGCCGAAGAGGGCCGAGCCAAGGCCGAACTGGCCCGGCGTTGCGTCGAGCAGGCACTCAATGACGCGTTGCTGGGCAAAGTCTTGCCCCAAGTGGTGGTGGAGTTCGTCGAGCAGGCCTGGAGCCAGGTATTGCTGCTCAGTTGGCTCAAGCACGGCGAAGCGTCGATGGAGTGGCAGGCCGCGCTGAACATCATGGAGGAGCTGATCTGGAGTGTGCAGCGTCACTCGCAACCGGATGCCGCAATGCGCTTACTGGCGCTGGTGCCGGGCCTGCTCAAAGGCTTGCGCGACGGCTTGAGCAGCGCCGCGTTCGACCCCTTTGCCACCAGTGAATTCTTCAGCCAACTGGAGGCCCTGCACCTGGACCTGTTCGAGCAACAGGCCGAGGCTTCGGTGGCGGTGATCGACGCCGCACGCTCGCCGCTGGTCAAGGTCGAGCAGGAAATCGTCCTGCCGTCCGCCGAAGAGGGCCCTCTTGAGGCGGCGCCGCTGGCCCTGGCGGCGACCGACCCGGGCGTGCTCCAGGTCGACCAGTTGCGCCTGGGCGCGTGGGTCGAGTTCCTCGAGGACGACGACATCAACGTGCGCTGCAAATTGGCGGCCATCGTCGAGCAGCCGGTGGCCAAGTACATCTTCGTCAACCGCACCGGGATGAAGGTCCTGGAGCGCACGCGCATGGGGCTGGCCCTGGAGTTTCAGCGCGGTGCGGTGCGTACGCTGGACGATACTCTGCTGTTCGACCGGGCACTGGAGTCGGTGATCGGCACCTTGCAACGGCTCAATCGCGGCAAGTGATCGCAACCTGTGGGGCGAACGCGGCATACTGAGCCACCCAAGGCTTTAGTTGAAGGAAACGGTATGCGGTTGGACCCTGCCACGGGTTGGTTTCACGGTGTGCGTCATTGCCCATCACCCAATTTCAATGAGCGCCCGGGGGGCGAAATCTCCCTGCTGGTGATTCACAACATCAGCCTGCCGCCGGCCCAGTTCGCTACGGGCAAGGTGCAGGAATTCTTCCAGAATCGCCTGGATGTCACCGAACACCCTTACTTTCTCGGGATCGCCGATTTGCGCGTGTCGGCGCACTTTCTGATTGAGCGCGACGGCGGCGTGACCCAGTTTGTCTCTTGCCTGGACCGGGCCTGGCACGCCGGGGTGTCCTGTTTCGAGGGACGCGAGACGTGCAATGACTTTTCCCTGGGGATCGAGCTGGAAGGCACCGACGAGTTGCCGTTCACCGATGCCCAGTACACGGCCTTGATTCGCCTGACCCGGCAGTTGCGGGCAGCGTTCAGCGGCATCACCGTGCAGCGCATTTGTGGGCACAGCGATATCGCTCCCGGGCGCAAGACTGACCCGGGGCCAGGATTCGATTGGGCGCGTTATCGTGCCGCTTTGGAGCAGGGGGAAGAACAATGAGTTTTCTGGTGTTGCTGCTGGCGGTGTGGGTCGAGAAGTTCTCCGCGCTGCGTCAACGTATCCAGCGGGACGGCCCTTGGTTGGGCGAGCTGGCTAGGCTGGAAGCCAGTCCCCGGTTAAGCCAGCGTCCCTGGCTGACCTTGGTGTTGCTGGTGCTGGTGCCGGTGTTGCTGTTGGGCCTGCTGCTGTGGGCGCTGGAGCCGCTGCTTTATGGCTTGCTGGCCCTGCCGGTGCACCTGCTGGTGCTGATTTACGCCCTGGGCCGTGGCGATCTGCTGGCGGGCCTGGGCCCGTTCCGTGACGCCTGGCGCCGAGAGGACTTGCAAGCCTCGGCCCATGTCGCCCAGCGCGACCTGAACATCTGCGCCGAGAGTGGCGAACAACTGCTGGAGCGGGTTCAGGGGCACTTGTTGTGGCAGGCCTACCAGAGCTTTTTCGCGGTGATTTTCTGGTACTTCCTGCTGGGGCCGGTGGCAGCCTTGAGTTATCGCCTGCTGGCCCTGGCTGCCGAGCGGGGCCAAAACCCGGCACTGGTGGAGCGCGCCGCACAACTTAGGCACGCCTTCGACTGGCTGCCGGTGCGCCTGCTGGCGGCCAGCTTTGCCTTGGTGGGCAATTTCGTGGCGGTCAGCCGGGTGATGCTCCACGAATTGCTGAACTGGAACATCAGCGCTGCGCAGTTGGTGGAAAAGGTCGGCCTGGTGGCGGGGGAGATCCCGGCACCGGCGGCGGGCGCCGATGGCATCAACAGCCTGGACCGGATCTGGGAACTGCTGCTGCGTGCGGCGGTGCTCTGGTACGCCGGCTTTGCCCTGTGGACCCTGTTGCTCTGATCCCAACGAGTGGCGAGGCACCTGCCTCGCCACCGCTTCCTTTCCAGACGGCCCTTGGCCGTGTCCCGCTGACCGCCCCTAAGCGCGGTTAACTTTAAGTTACAAAACCTCCTGTGGATTTGCGCTATACAGAAACAGCGTCGAAATAGTGGCGATCTGCTGCTTTCTCGTGCCTGCCCATAACAATAAAACAATTGGGGGACTTCCTTGTGAAGCGCTTGCTCTATCCCGCCGTGGCCCTGATGAACCGCCTGAGCTTCGGCATGAAGTTCAGCCTGATCAGCGTGTTGTTTTTCCTGCCGATGCTGGTCACCAACTTTTACCTGGTGCGCGATGCCTATCGCGAGTTCCAGGGCACTCAGGTGGAGCTGCAAAGCCTTGACCTGCTGGGCAGCAGCCTGAGCCTGCGGCGCGACCTGGAAACCCTCAACAACCTGGTGCAGATCAACACCAGCCTGGGGCAATCGGGCAAGGCGGGGGATATTGAAGGCACCATCAATGCTCTGGAGCAGACTGTGCTTGAGCGTCTGCAGGGTTTGCACGCGGTGACGGTGGAGCCTGAGCAGGTCGAGGTCTTCGACGGCAAGCGTGACGAGCTGATCGCCGCGTTCAAGGCGCAGCAGGCGGAAAAATCCCTGCAAAGCAAAAGTGCAATGATCGGCAAGTTGCTGGGCAGCGCACAGATTTTCAGCCAGATCATCGCCAGCCAGTCGGGCCTGAGCCGCGACAGCCAGAGCGACATCCGCCAACTCAGCGAATTGATCACCAGCGTCACTCCGCAAATCACCCAGACCCTGGGCGAGGGCCGGGCCATGGGCGCCTACTCCCTGGGCTTGGGCTTTTTGAATTCATCCTCCAGCACGCGTTTCGATGAGCTGTTGGTGCAGATCGAGAAACTGCAGGCTGAATACGGCCTCAAGTTGCACGACGCCCTGGCCGCCAGCCCGGCGGCTCGCAGCGTACTGCAAGCCCGCGCCGATGCCAGCCGGGGCTCCCTCAAGCAGGCCAGCGAGCTGTTCGAAGAGCAGGTGGTGATGGCCGATACCCTCGACGCGCCCTGGCAGGGCTTTTATGACCAGCTCAGCGGTTTCATGGCCCAGACCTACGCGCTCAACGAGGCGACCCTGGGCTTCCTTGCGGTGGAACTGCAACAGCGCCTGGAGCAGAACCGCAGCCAGATGGTCCTGCTGGTCTTGGCCCTGGCGGCGGTGTTCCTCCTGATTGTTTACCTGTATGGCGGCTTCTATGCCTCGACCCGCACCACCCTCAAGCGCTTGGGCGGCGTGATGGACAAGGTGGCCGCCGGCGACATGACTGTCAGCTTCACCGCCCACAGCCGTGATGAGCTGGGTGAGTTGGGCAAGGTGTTCAACGGCACGGTGCTGAAGATCCACGACCTGATCGAGCGCGTGGGGCAGACGGTCGACGAAGTCGAGCGCCAGGCCGGCCAGGTGGAGAACGTCTCGGCCCAGAGCAACCAGGCGGTGGCCGGTCAGCGCAACCAGATCGAACTCGTGGCCACGGCGATGAACCAGATGTCCGCCACCGCCCAGGAGGTGGCGCGCAGTGCTGCGGCGGCGGTCAGCAGCGCCCACAGCGTGAATGACGAAACCCTCAGCGGGCGCGGGCTGGTGGAGTCCCAGCAAGGCAGCATTGCCCGGCTGGCCAGCGAGATCGACCAGTCAGTGGTGGTAATCAACCAACTGGCCAGCGACAGCCAGTCCATCAGCCGGGTGCTGGAAGTGATCAAAAGCATCGCCGAACAGACCAACCTGCTGGCCCTCAACGCCGCCATCGAAGCGGCCCGGGCCGGTGAGCAGGGGCGCGGTTTTGCCGTGGTCGCCGACGAGGTGCGGACCCTGGCCAAGCGCACTCAGCAATCCACCGAAGAGATCGAACAGATGATCGCCAAGCTCCACGGCGGGGTGAGCGCCGCGGTCAAGGCCATGGGCAGCAGCCATGAGATGGCCAGCGGCACGGTCGGGCAGTCGGAGAAGGTCCAGCAGGCGCTGGAAAACATCCTTGGCGCGGTGGGCATGATCGTCGACCAGAACCAGCAGATTGCCGCGGCCGTGGAGCAACAGACGGCGGTGGCCCACGACATCGATCAGAACATCGTCGAAATCAACCGTGCCGGCGAGCGCACGGCGGAAGGCGCCCACCAGACCGAGGACGCCAGTCGCCAGTTGTCGGTCCAAGTGTTGCAGTTGAAGCAGATGATCGGCGCTTTTCGCGTCTGAGTTCAGGCCGTTGTGGTTGGCCAGCCGAACAGCGCGCAGGCATTGGCGGTGCTGGCGGCGGCCAATTGCTCGGGGGCGATGCCCATGAGGTCGGCCAGGGCGGCGCAGATGGCCGGCAGGTGCTGGGGGCTGTTGCGCAGCCCGGCGAACATGACGGGCGCCATGTCCGGCGAGTCGGTTTCCAGGACCACCGAATCCAGCGGCAGCTCGGCGATCACCTTGCGCAGGCGCAGGGCCTGGGGCCAGGTGGCGGCGCCGCCCAGGCCCAGCTTGAACCCCAGCTTGAGGTATTCCCGGGCTTCTTCACGGCTGCCGGCAAAGGCGTGGATGATCCCCGCACGTTTGAGCTTGAAGCGCTTGAGGGTGGCGATCACTGCCGCGTGGCTGCGCCGCACATGGAGCAGGGCGGGCAATTGAAAGTCTGCGGCCAGCTGTAATTGGGTATCAAACAGCTGTTGCTGGCGCTCCCGGTCCAGGTGCGGCAGAAAGTAGTCCAGGCCGATTTCGCCCACCGCGCATAGCTGGCGATGGCCCGCCAACCGGGCCAGCCAGTCGCCCAGCGCCTTGATATCGGCCGGTTGGTGCTGGTCCAGATACACCGGGTGCAGGCCAAAGGCGGCGTACAACTGGGGATCGCTTTGCACCAGATCCCAGACCCGCTGCCAGTTGTCCTGATAGACCCCCAGCACCACCATTCGCCGCACCCCAAGGGCGCGGCTGTCCGCCAGAAGCGCGACGCGATCCTGATCGAAATCCGGGAAATCCAGGTGGGTATGGCTGTCGATCAGTTCCACGCGTCAGTCCTGCAGGATGCGCTGCTTGAAGGTCCGGGGAATGGCCTGCACGCCTGGCTGGTAATGGTTGTCTTCGATGGCTGCCAGGGCCAGTTGCAGCGCCTTGTCGGCCATCAAGGCATGTTGCTGGGCCATGGCGTTCACCGGCAGCGGCAGGAAGTCCAGCAACTGGGTGTCACCAAAGGTGCCCAGGCGCAGGGGTCGGGATTTGAGCGGGAAGTCCTGCAGGGCATCGAACACCCCCTGCAACAACACGTAGGAGGTGGTGACCAGGGCGTCCGGCAGGTGGCCGAGGCGCTGCAGCAGTTCTTCCATCAGTTGCCGGCCGCATTCACGGCTGAAGGACTCGCCGTGTTCGACCAATACTTCGCCGTCGAAGCCTTCCAGGGCCAGGCGGAAACCGGCAGCCCGCTCCTGGCTGATGCTCAATTCGGGGCGGGCGCCGATCAGGGCAATCTGCTTGGGTTCGGGCTGCAACAGGCTGCGGGTCAGGTGCAGGCTGGCTTGCTGGTCGTCGCTGACAACCGAGCAGAACAGTTCAGGTTGCATCACCCGGTCGATGGCGATGATCGGCAAGCCTTGCTCTTGCAGCAGGCGATAACTGTCATCGTCGGCGGGCAGGCAACTGGCGACGAACAGCGCATCGCAGCGCCGGGCGCGGAACAGTTGCAGCAGTTGCCGCTCGCTTTCCGGGGCGTCGTCGGAGCTGGCGATCAGCAACTGGTAGCCGCGTGCCCGGGCACCTTGTTCCAAGAGTTTGGCGATGCGGGCGTAACTGGGGTTTTCCAGGTCCGGCAGGATAAAACCCAGGGTCCGGGTGCGCCGGCTGCGCAACCCGGCCGCCTGTGGGTTGGGGGTGAAGCCATGTTCTTCGACCACCGCGCGCACCCGTTCGACGGTGCTGCTGCTGATGCGTTGTTGTTCGGCTTTGCCGTTGATGACGTAGCTGGCAGTGGTAACAGACACACCGGCCAGCCGAGCGATATCACTGAGTTTCAACCCGGTTTTTCCTTGTTTTTTGACGCATGCGGCAGGATTTTGGCCGATCCTACTCCATCTGGGCAGACGACCATCGTCGGAACATGCATTCGACCGGAAGGGCTTCAAGGATGCGACATTATCGAGTAACGTGCCCAAGATTCTAGATTAAACGTTTCAGCAAGCGTATTTTCCAGGGTTATAAACAAACCGGAAGCCTGCCTGCCAAGCAATCAGTCCTGTTTGTGGCATTAAAGACACCTAAGCTGAATCATTCAAAACAATACCTAGCGCCCACCCCCGCGCTAAATAGGAGAAAGCATGCTCGAGCTCACCATAGAGCAGATATCCATGGGCCAAACGGCTGTGGATAAGTCCGCGGCACTGCACCTGCTGGCCGACAAACTGGTTGCCGATGGTTTGGTTGCCGAGGGTTATCTCGCCGGCCTCAAGGCCCGGGAAGCTCAGGGCTCGACCTTTCTCGGACAAGGTATTGCCATCCCCCACGGCACTCCGGAAACCCGTGACCAGGTGTTCGCCACCGGCGTGCGCCTGCTGCAATTTCCCGAGGGCGTGGATTGGGGCGACGGCCAGATCGTCTACCTGGCGATCGGCATTGCCGCCAAATCCGACGAACACCTGCGCTTGCTGCAACTGCTGACCCGGGCCCTGGGCGAGACCGACCTGGGCCAGGCTTTGCGTCGCGCCAGTTCGCCTGAAGCCTTGCTGAAGCTGTTGCAAGGGGCGCCGCAAGAGCTGGCCCTGGACGCGCAAATGATTGGCCTGGGCGTGGCCGCTGAAGATTTTGAAGAGCTGGTGTGGCGTGGCGCTCGCCTGCTGCGCCAGGCCGAGTGCGTGAGCAATGGCTTTGCCGCCGTGCTGCAACAGGTGGAAGCGCTGCCCCTGGGCGATGGCCTGTGGTGGCTGCACAGCGAGCAGACCGTGTTGCGCCCGGGCCTGGCCTTTGTCACCCCGGACAAACCGATTCGTTACCTGGGTCAGCCCCTGAGCGGGCTGTTCTGCCTGGCCAGCCTCGGCGAGGCCCACCAGGCCCTGCTGGAGCGCTTGTGTGCGCTGCTGATCGAAGGCCGTGGCCATGAGTTGGGCCGCGCCACCAGCAGCCGGGCGGTGCTCGAAGTGCTGGGCGGCGAATTGCCGGCGGACTGGCCCAGCGCCCGTATCGCCTTGGCCAACGCCCACGGCCTGCATGCGCGGCCGGCGAAGATCCTGGCGCAACTGGCCAAGAGTTTTGAAGGCGAGATCCGCGTTCGCATCGTCGACGGCAAGGATTCCGCCGTGTCGGTGAAGAGCCTGAGCAAGCTGCTCAGCCTCGGCGCCCGTCGCGGCCAGGTGCTGGAACTGATCGCCGAACCGAGCATTGCTGCCGATGCCTTGCCGGCGCTGTTGGCCGCCATCGAAGAAGGCCTGGGCGAAGAAGTCGAGCCGCTGCCGGCGGTGAGCGCACCTCGGGAAGTGGTTGAAGAGGTGGCTGTGCCCGTCAGCGCCCCGGCGTCCGGTAGCCTGGTCCAGGCGATTGCCGCCGCGCCGGGGATTGCCATCGGCCCGGCCCATATCCAGGTGCAACAGGCCATCGACTACCCGCTGCGCGGCGAGTCCACCGCCATCGAGCGCCAGCGCCTGCAGCAGGCCCTGGCCGATGTGCGTGGTGATATCGAAGGTCTGATCCAGCGCAGCAAGGCCAAGGCCATCCGCGAGATTTTCATCACCCACCAGGAAATGCTCGACGACCCGGAACTTACCGATGAAGTCGACACCCGCCTCAAGCAGGGTGAAAGTGCGGAAGCCGCGTGGATGACCGTGATCGAAGCCGCGGCCAAGCAGCAGGAGTCCTTGCAGGACGCCTTGCTCGCTGAACGCGCCGCCGACCTGCGGGACATCGGTCGTCGGGTGCTGGCCCAATTGTGTGGTGTGGAAACCCCCGCCGAGCCTGAGCAGCCCTACATCCTGGTGATGGACGAAGTGGGCCCGTCGGACGTGGCGCGCCTCGACCCGGCCCGTGTGGCCGGCATCCTCACCGCCCGTGGCGGCGCCACCGCCCACAGCGCCATCGTCGCCCGGGCCCTGGGCATTCCGGCCCTGGTGGGCGCCGGCGCCGGCGTCTTGCTACTCAAGTCCGGCACGCCTCTGCTGCTCGATGGCCAGCGCGGCCGCCTGCATGTGGACGCCGACAGTGCCACCCTGCAACGGGCCGCCGAAGAACGTGACACCCGCGAGCAGCGCCTCAAGGCCGCCGCCGAGCAACGTCATCAGTTGGCCCACACCACCGACGGCCATCACGTCGAAGTCTTCGCCAACATCGGCGAAAGCTCCGGCGTCACCAGCGCTGTGGAGAACGGTGCCGAAGGCATCGGCCTGCTGCGCACCGAGCTGATCTTCATGGCTCACCCGCAAGCCCCGGACGAAGCCACCCAGGAAGCCGAATACCGCCGTGTGCTGGATGGCCTGGCCGGTCGTCCGCTGGTGGTGCGCACCCTGGATGTCGGCGGCGACAAACCGCTGCCTTACTGGCCGATTGCCAAGGAAGAAAACCCCTTCCTCGGGGTGCGCGGCATCCGCCTGACCCTGCAACGCCCACAGATCATGGAAGCCCAGTTGCGCGCCTTGCTGCGTTCGGCCGACAACCGCCCGCTGCGCATCATGTTCCCCATGGTCGGTAGCGTGGATGAGTGGCGCCAGGCCCGGGACATGACCGAGCGCCTGCGCCAGGAAATCCCGGTAGCCGACTTGCAGCTGGGGATCATGATCGAAGTGCCGTCCGCTGCCTTGCTGGCGCCGGTGCTGGCCAAGGAAGTGGACTTCTTCAGCGTCGGCACCAATGACCTGACCCAATACACCCTGGCCATCGACCGCGGTCACCCGACCTTGTCGGCCCAGGCCGACGGCCTGCACCCGGCTGTGCTGCAACTGATCGACATCACCGTGCGCGCCGCCCATGCCCACGGCAAATGGGTCGGCGTTTGTGGCGAGCTGGCGGCCGATCCGCTGGCGGTGCCGGTGCTGGTCGGGCTGGGGGTGGATGAACTCAGCGTCTCCGGCCGCAGCATTGCCGAGGTCAAGGCGCGGATCCGCGAACTCAGCCTGGTCCAGGCGCAAACCCTTGCTCAACAGGCCCTGGCCGTCGGCAGCGCCGATGACGTGCGTGCCCTTGTGGAGGCCATGTAATGGCAACGATTCTTACCCTGACCCTGAACCCGGCGCTGGACCTCACCGTCCAGTTGGCGCGCCTGGAACCGGGCCAGGTCAACCGCAGCGAAGCCATGCTCACCCATGCCGCCGGCAAAGGCGTGAACGTGGCCCAGGTGCTGGCCGACCTCGGTCATCAACTGACGGTCAGCGGCTTTCTGGGCGAAGACAATCCCCAGGCGTTCGAGGCGTTGTTTGCCCGCCGTGGTTTTGTCGACGCCTTTGTCCGCGTACCGGGTGACACCCGCAGCAACATCAAGCTGGCTGAGCATGACGGCCGTATCACCGACGTCAACGGCCCGGGCCCGCAGGTCAGCGAGGCGGCGCAGCAGGCACTGCTCGAACGCCTGGAGCAGATCGCCCCCGGGCACGACGCGGTGGTGGTGGCCGGCAGCCTGCCTCGGGGCGTCAGCCCGGAGTGGTTGCACGGGTTGCTACTGCGCCTGAAGAACCTCGGTTTGAAAGTCGTCCTCGACACCAGCGGCGCCGCCTTGCGCGCCGGCCTGGCGGCGGGCCCCTGGCTGATCAAGCCGAACACCGAAGAACTGGCCGATGCCCTGGGCAGTCCTGTGCTGTCGTTGGCCGCCCAGGCCGAAGCTGCCCAGCGCTTGCACGCCCAGGGCGTCGAGCACGTGGTGATTTCCCATGGCGCCGACGGTGTGAACTGGTTCAGCACGGCACCGACATTGCAGGCGTTGCCGCCCAAGGTCACGGTGGCCAGCACCGTGGGCGCCGGCGACTCGTTGCTGGCCGGCATGCTCCACGGTTTGCTCAGTGGCCACAGCGCCGAACAGACCTTGCGCACCGCCACCGCCATCGCCGCCATGGCGGTGACCCAGATCGGTTTCGGCATCAGCGACGCCGCGCAACTGGCGCAGCTTGAGCAGGGGGTGCGCGTTCATCCCCTCACAGAACAATAAGAGGGTTGCTTATGAAGTTAGCCATTATTACCGCCTGCCCCAATGGCATGGTCACCAGCGTGCTTTGTGCCCGTTTGCTCGATGCTGCGGCCCAGCGCCAGGGCTGGAGCACCAGCGTTGAAGTGCATGACGATGCCCATCCCGAGCGCGAGTTGTCGGCAGGCACCATCGAAGCGGCCGAGTGGGTGCTGGTCGTCAGCACCGGGCCTGTGGATATGTCGCGGTTTGTCGGCAAGCGGGTCTATCAGAGCACGCCGTCCCAGGCCCTGCAGGATGTGGACGCGGTGCTGCGCCGTGGCGCCGAAGAAGCCCAGGTGTATGTCGCCGGTACAGCCGTTGCAGAACCCGTGACCGCGGCTGCGCAATCGGTGCCGCGGTTGGTGGCGATCACCGCCTGCCCGACCGGGGTGGCCCACACCTTTATGGCCGCCGAAGCGTTGCAACAGGCGGCCAAACGCCTGGGTTACGACCTGCAGGTGGAAACCCAGGGCTCGGTGGGCGCCCGCAACCCCTTGAGCGCCGAGGCCATTGCCCAGGCGGACGTGGTGCTGCTGGCGGCGGACATTGAAGTCGCCACCGAGCGTTTTGCCGGCAAGAAGATTTACCGCTGTGGCACCGGGATCGCCCTCAAGCAAGCCGAGGCCACGCTGAACAAGGCCCTGGCTGAAGGTCAGCAGGAGTCGGCAGCCAGTGGCGGCCAGGCGCCGGCCAAGCAGGAAAAGACCGGGGCCTACAAGCATCTGCTCACCGGCGTGTCGTTCATGCTGCCGATGGTGGTGGCAGGCGGCCTGATGATTGCCTTGTCCTTCGTGTTCGGCATTACCGCGTTCAAGGAGCCGGGCACCTTGGCCGCAGCCCTGATGCAGATTGGTGGCGAAACCGCCTTCAAGCTGATGGTGCCGCTGTTGGCGGGCTACATCGCGTACTCCATCGCTGACCGTCCGGGCCTGGCGCCGGGGATGATTGGCGGCTTGCTGGCCAGCACCCTGGGTGCCGGTTTTATTGGCGGCATCGTGGCCGGGTTTATCGCCGGTTATGCGGCCAAGGCGATCAACAAATACGCACGCCTGCCGCAAAGCCTGGAGGCGCTGAAGCCAATTCTGATCATTCCGTTGTTGGCCAGCCTGTTCACCGGCCTGGTGATGATCTACGTGGTCGGCAAACCGGTGGCGGGCATGCTGGAAGCCTTGACCCACTTCCTCGACAGCATGGGCACCACCAACGCGATTCTGCTGGGCGTGCTGCTGGGCGGGATGATGTGCGTGGATTTGGGCGGGCCGATCAACAAGGCGGCATACGCCTTCTCGGTGGGGCTGTTGGCTTCCCAGAGTTATGCACCGATGGCCGCGACCATGGCCGCGGGCATGGTGCCGCCCATTGGCCTGGGCATCGCCACCTTCATTGCCCGACGCAAATTTGCCCAGACCGAACGCGAAGCCGGCAAGGCCGCCCTGGTATTGGGCCTGTGCTTTATCTCCGAAGGGGCGATTCCGTTTGCCGCCAAAGACCCGTTGCGAGTGATCCCGGCGAGCATTGCCGGCGGCGCCCTGACCGGGGCTTTGTCGATGTACTTCGGCTGCAAACTGATGGCGCCCCATGGCGGCCTGTTTGTCATGCTGATCCCGAATGCCATCAACCATGCGTTGCTGTACCTGCTGGCGATTGTCGCGGGCAGCCTGCTCACTGCGGTGGTGTATGCGGTGGTGAAACGGCCTGAGGCGGTGGAGCTGGCCCTGCAACCCGCCTCTTCGTAGGAGCCGGCTTGCCGGCGCACAGGCCCTTGAGCCCTGCGCCGTTCCGGCCGACGCCTTCGCTGGCAAGCCAGCTCCTACGGAGGGTGCGGCACGATTGGGGTAGGAGCCGGCTTGCCGGCGAAGAGGGTTTTGAGCCTTGCGCTGTTCAGGCGGGCGCCTTCGTTGGCAAGCCAGCTCCTACGGAGGGTGCAACACGATTGCTGTAGGAGCCGGCTTGCCGGCGAAGCGTCTGACGCCTCAGTAAACGTCGCGGCGGTAGCGCCCTTGTTCGATCAGGTGTTCCACCTGCGCGGCGCCCAGCACTTCGTTGAGCACTTGATCCACCCCTGACGCCATGCCCTGCAAACTGCCGCAGATGTAGATCGACGCGCCGTCGGCCAGCCAGGCTTGCAGCTCGTCGGCGGCGTCTCGCAGGCGGTCCTGGACGTAGATTTTCTCCGCCTGGTCCCGGGAAAACGCCAGGTCCAGGCGCGCCAAGTCGCCCGTGGCCAGCCATTCCTGGAGCTCGTCCCGGCAATGGAAGTCATGCTCGGCATTGCGCTCGCCAAACAACAGCCAGTTGCGCTGCTGGCCCTCGGCGATACGGGCCTTGAGCAAGCTGCGCAAGCCTGCCAGCCCGGTGCCGTTGCCCAACAGGATCAGCGGGCAAGGTTCGGCCGGCAGATGGAAGCCGCTGTTGCGGCGAACCCGCAAGCTGATGGCCGAGCCCACTGGCGCGTGCTCGGTCAGCCAGCCGGAGCCGATGCCCAGGCTGCCGTCGGGATGACGTTCCTGCCGCACCAGCAACTCCAGTTGGCCGTCGCTGGCAATCGAGGCGATGGAGTATTCACGCAGGCTCAGAGGCACCAGGGCATCCACCAGGGCCTGGGCATGCAGGCCCACCAGGTGGCTGCGGTTTTCCGGGAGTTGACGGCTGGTCAGGGCCTGGCTCAGGGTCTCCTGCAGGCCGTCGAGTTGCACTTTGCTGTCGCCGTCCAGGCCCAGGCCATTGAGGAAGAATTCCACCGCCCAGTCGCTGTTGCGCGGCATGACTTCCACCAAATCCCCGGCCAGCCAACTGGTGGGGGCGGGCGCGCTCAGCCCCAGCAGGTACACGCCGGAACCCTCGCTCTCGGGGTTGAGCAGTTCACGCCGGTCCAAGGTCCAGTTGGCGAAGGTCGGTGCCTGCCACAGGTCCACCGGCGTTTGCCCGGTCAGTTGCCCGAGCTGTTGCTGCCAATGGCGCAGGGCGTAAGTGTCGCCGCTGTCCACTTCGATGGGGGCGAACAGGGTGGTGCCGCCGTGGGCTGTCAGCCAGGCATGCAAGCGTTTGGCAAAGCCGCAGAAGTGCGGGTACTGGCGGTCGCCCAGGCCGAGCACGGCGTAATTGAGGCCGTCCAGGGGCAGTTCGCGGCCGAGGATCTTGCGCTCAAAGCCCCGGGCGCTGTCCGGTGCCTCGCCGTCGCCAAAAGTACTGACCACAAACAGGGCGTTTTTCGAGGTGCGCAGGTCGTCTTCGCTGATGCTGGCCAGGGCTTGGACCTTGGTCGGCAGCCCCGCCGCCTGCAATTGCCCGGCGGTTTGCCAGGCCAGTTGTTCGGCAAAACCGCTCTGGCTGGCGAAGCCGATCAGCCACGCCGGAGCGTCGCCGGTGTGGGTTTCCAGGCCCTGGCGCGCGGCCTTGATCTGCTGCTTCTTGCGGCGTCGGTCGAGGTACAGCAACCAGCCAGTGATAAAGAACAGCGGCATGCACACCGAGGCCAGGGCCATGAGGATGCGCCCCACCAGGCCGAAGTAGCTGCCCACGTGCAGGGCATAGATGCTGGTGAGCAGTTGCGCCTTGAGGCTCTTGTCGGCGTAGCGGTCGTGCTGCTTGATGACCCCGGTGGCCGGGTCCATCTGGATCTGGTTCAGGGCTCGCTCATGGGGCGAGGTCTTGAGCAGGTAGTAGACCGTGGCCGGCTGCCCGGCCACGGGCGGCATGCGGAAGTTGTAGGCGTTGAGGTCCTTGCCGGCGTTGCTGTAGAGGCTGCTCCACATGGCGTTGTAGTCGGCGACCGGGGCCGGCCCCTTGGGCGGTGGCGCGCCGCGTCCGCCGCGCTTGCGTTCGATCTGCGACGAGTCTGACAGCAGCTTGGTGACGCCGTTGCTGTACCACTCGTAGGACCAGGTCAGGCCGGTCAGCGCCGCCAGCAGGTAGAACACCAGGCACCAGGTGCCGGCCACGGCGTGCAGGTCCCAGTTGAAGCCACGGCCTTTTTTCGCCCAGTCCAGGGTCAGCCAGGCGCGCCAACTGGCCACTTGGCGCGGCCAGCGCAGGTACAGCCCGGACAGGCAGAAGAAGATCAGGATCAGGGTACAGGCGCCGGTGATCTGCCGGCCGCTGTCACCCATGGCCAGGAAACGGTGCAACTGCATCATCAGGCCGAAGAAGTCCTGGCCCACGGCGTCGCCGAGGAATTCACCGTTGTAGGGGTCGAAGTAACGCATCTGTCCACGGCGCTCGCCGGGCGGCGGGGTGAAGAACACCCGCGCGGCATGGCCGCTGTCGGTTTCCACCCAGAGCATGGACACGGTCTTGCCCTCGGCGGCCTCGACCTTGGCCACCAGTTCGGCCGGCGGCAATACTCCGGCGGGCTGCTTCTCGACTTGCAGCACCGAAGGGTTGATGACCCGCAGGATCTCGTCCTGGAAGGACATCATGGCCCCGGTGACACCCATCAGCGCCAGCACCAGGCCGGCGCTGATACCGAAGAACCAGTGCAGCTGGAACAGGGTTTTTTTCAACACAAGAACCGCCTTGTACGTTCAAAAATAATCGGCACGGCGCGCATTATGCCGTGTGTGGTCGAGACTCATTCGTTTTTACGCAAAAACCCCACGCACCGAAGTGCGTGGGGCTTTGGCAGCGCCACTGAGCGTGTCTGCGCCGGCTTGAATGGCCAGGCGCAGCGGTTCGCGATCAGAAGTGGAAGTTGGCGCTCATCAGTGCAGTACGGCCTGCGGCAACGTGCGCGTAGTGGGTCTGGAACACCTGGTCGAAGTAACGCTTGTCGGTCAGGTTCTGCACGTTGAGTTGCAGGTCGACGTTCTTGCTCAGCTTGTAGGACGCCATGGCGTCGTAGCGCCAGTAGGACGGAATCTCCACCGAGTTGGCGATGTTGCCGAACTGCGAATCGACGAAGGTGGCGCCGGCACCGATGGTCAGCTTCTCGGGCACCACGTCATAGGTGGACCAGAAGGTGAAGTTGTTCCGTGGTGTGCTCGGCGTATGGTTGCCCTCGTCCGCCGCCAGGGTGGTCTTGACCACTTCGCTTTCCATGTAGGTGTAGCCGCCGTAGACCTTCCAGTTGCGGGTCAGCTTGCCGCTGTAGGTCAGTTCCACGCCGTTGACTTGCTGCTCGCCGTCCAGCACCTGGGTGGTGCCGCCGTCCGGGTCGTCGATCCGCGCGTTGGTTTTCTCGGTGCGGAACAGCGCTGCGGTCAAGGACAGGTCATCGCCGAAGAAGTCCCATTTGGTGCCCACTTCGTAGTTGCGGTTCTTTTCCGGTTCCAGGCTGGTGTTGGCGGCGGTCAACTCAAGGCTGCCGTTACCGCTGGTTTCGCCGGCCGGGTTGCTGGAGGTCGAATAGGCGGCATACACACTGCCGTTGGGCAGCGGTTTATAGACCAGGCCAATCTGGTAGTTCCACAGCTGCGAGCTGTTCTCCCGGGAGAAGTCGCCGATCGGTGCGCGGGTGGCATAGCCGCTGGAGCGGGTCTGGTAATCGTCGAAACGCAGGCCGAGGTTCAACGACCATTGTTCGTCGAATTTCAGGGTGTCGAAGACGTACGCCGCGGCGGTCTTGGTGTCGGTGTCGGTGAACGCACGGCTGTCCTTGATGGTGCCGTTCCAGGCATCGCCCGGCGACGGGTTGTTCAGGCTGGTGCAGTCGCCGTTGGCAATCAATGCGGCGTTACAGGTGCTACCGCTGACCGCCGACGTGACGTCGTAGGCGCGGTTGTGAGTGTCCTGGTAGGAGAACTCGATGCCGGTCACCAGGCTGTGCTCGATGAAGCCGGTGTCGAACTTGGCGCTCAGGTCGGTCTGGTTGGACCAGCCCTTGGAGGTCGAGTTACGGCTTTTCGGGCTGCGGTACACGGTGCCATTGGCCACGTTGCCACGGCTGTCGTCAGGGTTGGTGACGATGTAGTCCAGGGTCGAACGGGACAGGCGGAAGCTGTTGGACAGGGTCAGGCTGTCATTCAGGTCGTGTTCGATCTTGAAGGTGCCGCTGTCGCTGGTGGTCTTGCGGTAGTCGCGGCTGGTCAAACCGTAGAAGTTGTCTTTATCGACGTTGGCCGGCTTGTCGACGTTGTACTTGCTGCGGTTGGTGCTGCGGGTCAGCGGGATGCCGTAGTCGGGCAGGTCGTCGGTGCTCAGGTGGTAGTAACCCACAGTGATCCGGGTGTCGGTGCCCAGGCCGAAGGCGAACGAGGGTGCCACGCCCCAGCGGCTGACTTCCACGGCATCGCGACCGGCGACATTGGCTTCGTGCTTCATCAGGTTCAAGCGCACGGCCGAGGTGTCGGTCATTTGCTGGTTCAGGTCCAGGGTGGTGCGCTTGGTCTGATCGGAGCCCCAAGTGAACCCGCCGTTGTACGAGTTGCCCAGCTTGGCGGTCTTGGAGATCAGGTTCAGGCTGCCACCGGTGGAGCCAGCGCCGGTAAAGGCCGAGCCCGGGCCTTTGCTGACTTCGATGGATTCGACGTTGAAGATTTCCCGGCCTTGGGAAGCGGGGTCGCGCATGCCATCGATGAACACATCGCTTTCGGCGTTGAAGCCGCGAATGATCGGTCGGTCACCGGCGGGGTTGCCGCCTTCGCCGGCACCAAAGGTGATGCCCGGGGTGGTGCGCAAGGCGTCGACCAGGTTGGTGGCACCGGTGTCGCGCATGACTTGCTGAGGAATGACCGTGACGCTTTTCGGCGTTTCACGCAGGGGCGCGGTGTATTTCTTGGAGGCGGAGTTGTCGCTCTTGTAGGACGTCTCGTCCTGTTCGCCCACCACGCTGGTGGCGTCCAGGGAAATGGCATTGCTCGACGGCTTCTGATCCGTCTCTTCAGCGGCCTGGGCCAGATGGGCCGCGGAGCCTGCCGTCAGTGCCACGCCAATTGCAGACGCAAGCAAGCGCGGTGAACTGACGGCAGAAAGTGGTGTGTGGCGTGACATGTGATTCCCCTCCCCAAGGATTTGAGGCCGCGGAATATAGGAGAAACAAGTATCGGTATCAATTGAGAAATGTTTACATTCGCATTGAATTTACATTCTTTACACTTTTCCTTTACGGTTTTTACGAACTCGTTCGTCTGGTGGGTTTTACAGCGTCAATAAGAATCAATATCATCGGCGATCCTTTGTCTTCAGGTACCTTGCCATGCTGCTGCACATCCCTGGCGTGTTCACTCGAGAGGAGGTGCTGCGCATTCGCGAAGCCCTGGAGCAGGCGGACTGGGCGGACGGCAAGATCACCGCCGGCTATCAGTCGGCCAAGGCCAAGCACAACCTGCAATTGCCCGAGGGGCATCCGCTGGCCGTTGAAATCGGCACGGCGATGCTTGAGCGTTTGTGGAAGCACCCGCTGTTCATGTCCGCGGCGTTGCCGCACAAGGTGTTTCCGCCGCTGCTCAACTGCTACACCGCCGGTGGCAGCTTTGACTTTCATATCGACAACGCCGTGCGCCAGCCCAAGGGCAGCGCGGAGCGGGTACGCACCGACCTGTCCTCGACCCTGTTCTTCAGTGACCCAGAGGACTACGACGGCGGTGAACTGGAGATCCAGGACACCTTCGGCCTGCAGCGGGTCAAGCTGCCGGCGGGGGACTTGGTGCTGTACCCGGGTACCAGCCTGCACAAGGTCAACCCGGTCACCCGGGGCGCCCGTTATGCCTCGTTCTTCTGGACCCAGAGCCTGGTGCGCGAAGACAGCCAGCGCGCCTTGCTGTTCGAGATGGACGGTGCGATCCAGGCCTTGACCCAGGACATGCCTGACCATCCTTCGCTGATTCGCCTGACCGGCACCTACCACAACCTGCTGCGTCGCTGGGCCGAGGTGTAACCGTGAGCTATCAACTGCGCCGCGAGGAAGTCCTCGACGGCGAGCAACTGCGCGCCATGCTCGAACACAGTCCGGCCCGTGCTGCCCAGGCGGTGCTCGCTGCCGCCAAGGAAGGCGTGCTGGAAGCCCAGGCCCTGCTCGGGCAGATCCTTCTCGACGGCCACGGTATTCAGCAGGACCAGGCCCTGGCGCGGGTCTGGTTCGAGATTGCCGCCCGGCGCGGGCACCTGATGGCGCGCAACATGCTGGGCCGCTGCTTGGAGCATGGCTGGGGCGGCGCTGCCGATGCTGTTGCGGCCGCCGAAGCGTATCGCCAAGCGGCCGATGCTGGCCTGGATTGGGGGCTGTACAACTACGCCAACCTGCTGGCCACCGGCCGTGGCGTGGCCGAAAACCATGCCTTGGCCTTGGTTTGCTACCGTCGCGCGGCGGAGTTGGGGCATGCCAAGTCCATGAACCTGTTGGGGCGTTATCTGGAGGAGGGGCTGGTGTGCCAGGCCGACCCGCTGGCAGCCCGGGACTGGTACCGGCGCTCGGCCGAAGGCGGCGACTTTCGCGGGCAGTTCAGCTACGCCGCGGTGCTGGCTGCCAGCGGGCGCATCGAAGACGCCCTCCACTGGCTGCACCAGGCCCTGGCCGGTGGCAACCTGAACTTCCTCCGCGTGGCCCGAGGTGCCTTGTTGCAGGCGCAGCAGCCGCAGATCCGCGCCCTGGCCCTGGCCTATCACCAGCGAGCCGCAGCCCTGGGAGACGAACGGGACGCCGCGTGCCTGGCTGCTTTGGTTTAAATCACCCGGATTCAAACCCCATCGTTTTCAATCATCGACGCCACACCCGGCCAGAAACGAAAAAGCCCATGACAGGTCATGGGCTTTCTCTTGCAGCTTGCAGCTTAACGCTTGCCGCTGCGTTTAAACGTAAAACGATTTCAGCGGCGGGAAGCCGTTGAACTCAACTGCGCTGTAGCTGGTGGTGTAGGCACCGGTGGACAGCCAGTACAGGCGGTCGCCGATGGCCAGGTTCAGGGGCAGGCCGTACTTGTAGTTCTCGTACATGATGTCGGCGCTGTCGCAGGTTGGGCCGGCGATCACCACTTCTTCCATCTCGCCTTTCTTCTCGGTCCAGATCGGGAACTTGATGGCTTCGTCCATGGTTTCGATCAGGCCGGAGAACTTGCCCACATCCGTGTACACCCAGCGCTCGACGGCGGTACGGGATTTACGCGCCACCAGCACCACTTCGCTGACCAGGATGCCGGCGTTGGCGATCAACGAACGGCCCGGCTCCAGGATGATTTCCGGCAGTTCGTCGCCGAAGTCTTCCTTGAGGAAGCGGATGATTTCTTCCGCGTAGGTTTCCAGGCTGTTGGTGCGGGTGATGTAGTTGGCCGGGAAGCCGCCACCCATGTTGATCAGCTTGAGGTGGATACCGTCTTCTTCCTTCAGGCGTTCGAAGATCACTTTGACCTTGGCGATCGCGGCGTCCCATACGCTGATGTCGCGCTGTTGCGAACCGACGTGGAAGGAGATGCCGTAAGGCACCAGGCCCAGGTCACGAGCGAGGATCAGCAGGTCCATGGCCATGTCGGTCTGGCAGCCGAATTTACGCGACAGAGGCCAGTCAGCCGTGGTCGAGCCTTCGGTGAGGATACGCACGTAGATTTTCGAGCCCGGTGCGGCCTTGGCGATGTTGCGCAGGTCGGCTTCGGAGTCGGTGGAGAACAGGCGCACGCCCTTCTCGTAGAAGTAGCGGATGTCCTTGGACTTCTTGATGGTGTTGCCGTAGCTGATGCGGTCGGCGCTGACGCCGCGGTCCAGGACCTTGTCCAGCTCGTAGATCGAGGCGATGTCGAAACTCGACCCCTTGTCCTTGAGCAGGTCAATGATCTCGACGGCCGGGTTGGCCTTGACGGCGTAGTAGACCTTGGCGAATTCGAAGCCTGCACGCAGGTCATCGTAGGCCTGGCTGATCATCGCGGTGTCGATCACTACAAATGGGGTTTCTTGCTTGTCGGCGAAAGCCTTCATTTTTTGAAAGGTTTCGCGCGCGAAATAATCTTCGACGTTAATCGACATGCTTGGGAGCTCCTACTGGCAAACGTTAGTAATCAATGGGTGCGAGGGTGTGTCATCAATGAGTTCGCAGCCGAGAACTCATTGATGACACACCCTTCTGAACGTCCTCCGTATCCCCACTTTGGTTCGCCTACTTCCCAAGGCATGTCGCCGAAAGCAAAAAGGTCAACCTGGCGCTGCGCCGCGGGTGACCTTGCTGTCTCGTCGTCAGTACTTGAGCCGGATGGATCGTTTCCAGCATGGACGTTCGGCGCGAACTTTAGGGCGTGAGGGGTTTGAGATCAACAAAAAATGTCGCGTTTTTGCACGCTTCCGTCGTGTGGTCTCGGTCACCCACTTATGTAACCGACAGGTGTGACGAATTGATGTTCCCTAGATGAGAGGATTCAGGGGAAATGGCGTCAGGCTGATCGCCGGCAAGCCGGCTCCTACATAGGCCTGTAGGAGCCGGCTTGCCGGCGATTGGGTCTATCAGGCCAGCGCCGTCTCGGCCGGCGAGACGATGCTGGTCTTGGCCCCGCGAGAGCGGCCCGAACTCAGGTACGCCGCGATCGACTCCTGGGTCACCTCGCCAAGGAACACCCGCTCCGCGTCCATCACCGGCAACCACGAGCGGTTGAACTCGTACATGCGCGACAGAAGAATCCGCAGGTGTTCGTCGTAGGCGGCCGTGGCATTGAACTCCCGCAGGTACTGGGCGCAGGTCCCGGTCTGGCGGTGCAGGTCGCGACGACGTACATAGCCCAAGGCCTTGTTCTCGGCACAGGTCACCACCACGTAGCGGCGGTCGTGTTCGTCCATCAGTTCCAGGGCATCGGCCACTGGGGTTTCCGGGCTCACCGACGGTGCGTTGTCCGCAGCGTCTTCGGCCTTCACCAGCAGCAAGCGTTTGAGGGTGCTGTCCTGGCCGACGAAGTTGCTGACGAAATCATCCGCCGGGTGGGCGAGCAAGGTGTCCGGGTGGTCGATCTGCAGCAGCTTGCCGGCGCGGAAGATGGCGATCTTGTCGCCGAGCTTGATGGCCTCGTCGATGTCGTGGCTGACCATGATCACGGTCTTGTTCAGGGCCCGTTGCATCTCGAAGAATTCGTTCTGGATCATCTCGCGGTTGATCGGGTCGACCGCACCAAAGGGTTCATCCATCAGCAGCAGCGGCGCATCCGCCGCCAGGGCGCGAATCACTCCGATCCGTTGCTGCTGGCCACCGGACAGCTCACGCGGGTAACGGTGCAGGTACTGCTTGGGCTCCAGCTTGATCATGCTCATCAGCTCGCGGGCGCGGTCGTGGCATTTCTGCTTGTCCCAGCCGAGCAGCTTGGGCACCACCACGATGTTTTCCTCGATGGTCATGTTCGGGAACAGACCGATCTGCTGGATCACATAGCCGATGTTGCGGCGCAGGGTCACTTCGTCGAGGTCGGTGGTGTCTTCGCCGTTGATCAGGATCTTGCCCGAGGTGGGCTTGATCAGGCGGTTGATCATTTTCAGCGTGGTGCTTTTGCCGCAGCCCGAAGGGCCGAGGAATACGCAAATTTCGCCTTCATTGACGGTCAGGCTTACGGAATCAACGGCGGTGATGGTCTTGCCGTTGCTTTGGAAGGTCTTGGTCAGGTTTTGAAGTTCGATCATTTGAGCAGTCCTTTTGGAGTCAGCGTGCGTTGCAGCCATTGCAGAAGCAGGTCGGCGAAGATGGCCAGGAGACTGACCAGCACGGCGCCGACAATCAGCATCGACATGTCGCTGCGGCTGATGGAAGCAAGAATAAGTACGCCCAGGCCGCCGGCGCCGATGGTGGCGGCGATGGTCATTACGCCGATGTTCATCACCACGGCGGTGCGCACCCCGGCCAGGATCACCGGCACGGCGATCGGCAGTTCGACCATGCGCAGGCGCTGGCCAAAGGTCATGCCGATGCCCCGGGCAGCTTCACGAATGCCCGGCTCCACACCAGTGAGCGCCAGGTAGGTGTTGCGCATGATCGGCAGCAGGGAATAGAGAAACACCGCGGTGATCGCCGGCAGTGGGCCCAGGCCCTGGCCGAACTTGGAGTAGAACGGCAGCAGCAGGCCGAACAGGGCAATGGACGGGATGGTCAGCAGCACCGTGGCGCTGGCTTGCAGGGGGCCGGCCAGGGTGGGAAAGCGGGTCATCAGGATGCCCAAGGGCACACCGAAGACAATCGCCAGGGTCACGGCGATGCCCACCAGGGTGATGTGCTGCCAGGTCAGTTGCAGCACTTGCTGCCAATCGAGATGGGAAAAGGCATTCAAGAATTCCATGACGTTTCCTCCCTCAGTTCAGTGGATGCTGGCGCAGAAAATCCGCGGCCACGGCGGACGGGCTTTGGTGGTCGACATCGACCCGGGCATTGAGCTGGCGCATGGTCTCGTCGTCGAACAATTCGGCCAGGGGCTTGAGGTCGGCGGCCAGTTGCGGGTGGGCGTCGAGGAAGGCCTGGCGGATCACCGGCGCAGCGGTGTAATCCGGGAAATAGTGCAAGTCGTCTTCCAGCAGCTTCAGCTTGAAGGCGTTGAGGCGCCCGTCGGTGGTGTAGACCAGGCCGGCGAACACCTGGCCATTACGCAGGGCGGTGTAGACCAGGCCGGCATCCATCTGGCGGATGTTGTTGCGGGTCAGGTTCATGCCATACAGCTTGACCATGCCCTCCAGGCCGTCGGAGCGGTTTGCGAACTCGGTGTCCAGGGCCACCAAGTGGTTGTCCTTGGATTCGGCGTCCAGGACTTTTTTCAGGTCGCTGACGCTGTTGATCTGCGGGTACGCCTGGGCGACTTTTTCCGGCAGGGCCAGGGCGTAGGTGTTGCTGAATTTCGACGGCGTCAGCCAGACCAGCCCTTGCTTGGCATCCAGCTCTTTGACCCGGGCATAGGATTGCTCGCTGTCGAGCTTTTCCGTGACGTGGTTGTAGGCCACCAGGGACACCCCGGTGTATTCCCAGAGCAGGTCCAGCTGCCCGCTTTCATGGGCGCTGCGGGCCAGGTTGCTGCCCAGGCCGCCGGTGATGCGGGTGTCGTAGCCTTTGCTGCGCAGGTACTGGGAGGTGATTTCAGCCAGCAGGGTCTGTTCGGTGAATACCCGGGCGCCAATGCGCACCAGGGGTTTTTCAGCGGCTTGGGCGGCTCCGGCCAGCAGCAGGACGCAGCCCATGATCATCGCTAATGTCTTCATATCGATTCCTTTGCTCAGTCCAGGCTCAAGAGGCGCGCAGGCCACGTTCCAGCCAGAAGCGGCTGGCCAGGGTCACCAGGCCATCCAGGAGCAAGGCCAGCAGGGCGGTGCAGGCCGCGCCGAGCAGCAGTTGCGGCTGATTGTTCAGGGCGATGCCGGGGAAGATCAGGCTGCCCAGACTGTTGGCGCCGATCAGGAACGCCAGGGGCGCGGTGCCGACGTTGATCGCCAGGGCGACGCGGACCCCACCGATGATGATCGGCACGGCGTTGGGCAACTCGACTTTCCACAGCACTTGGCGCGGGGTCATGCCGATGCCGACGGCGGCTTCCTTGAGGGAGCCCTGGACGTTTTTCAGGCCTTCGTAGGTGTTGCGCACGATGGGCAACAAGGAGGCGAGGAACAGGGCGAAGATGGCCGGGCCAGCGCCGATGCCGAGAATCCCCAGGGCGATGGCCAGCACGGCCAGGGGGGGAATGGTGTTGCCGATGTTGAAGATCTGCATGAAGCGCTCGGCCCGCCCGACCATGTTCGGTCGGCTGAGGAAGATGCCGGCGGGGACCCCCACCACCAGGGCGGCGAACATTGAAGCGAGTACCAGGTACAGATGGGCTTGCAGGTAGAACAACAGATCGTCGCGGTAGTGTTCGATCGTATTGATGCCGATCCAATGGACCAGCAGGGCCAGGAGGGCGATTACCGCCACGCCTCCTATCAGCCCTTTGCCATAGCGAATAGCCACAGGCGGACTCCTTTATATCGGTCGGCGCGCACTTTTCCGTGTGACAAGGCCATGCCTGGCTGCCGGAAAAATGAGCGCGAGAAGCAGCCCGTGGAGGCCGGCTAAGCGGCGTGTACACGGGCCATAAGCGCGGCTCGACGAGGCTAAGTGGCTGATATTTCAGCCGCCTGGCGCCGAGCCGTAACAGGGGAGTGGACGCCCCGGCGTTTCAAAAGGTTCCCTCAATGACAGTATTTAGCCATCGTCCGAGTGCTCAACGGTTCGGTTCTGGGTTCAATTTGGGCTATAATCTGCGCCCTTTTTTTGAATCACCTGCCAGGCGATTTCCCATGACCAAACAGGCCGCCGAAGTCGCGAAACGCCGCACTTTCGCCATTATTTCCCACCCGGATGCGGGTAAGACCACCATCACCGAGAAGCTCTTGCTGATGGGTAAGGCTATTTCTGTGGCGGGTACGGTGAAGTCCCGTAAATCCGATCGCCATGCCACCTCCGACTGGATGGAGATGGAGAAGCAGCGGGGTATCTCGATTACCACGTCGGTCATGCAGTTCCCCTATCGCGAACACATGATCAACCTGCTGGACACCCCGGGCCACGAAGACTTCTCGGAAGACACCTATCGCACCCTGACCGCCGTGGACTCGGCGCTGATGGTGCTCGACGGCGGTAAGGGCGTTGAGCCACGGACCATCGCCCTGATGGACGTTTGCCGTCTGCGGGACACGCCGATCGTCAGCTTCATCAACAAACTCGACCGCGATATCCGCGACCCGATCGAACTGCTCGACGAAATCGAAGCGGTATTGAAGATCAAGGCGGCGCCGATCACCTGGCCGATCGGCTGCTACCGCGACTTCAAAGGGGTCTACCACCTCTCGGGCGACTACATCATCGTCTACACCGCCGGTCATGGTCATGAGCGGACCGAGGTGAAGATCATCGAGAAGCTCGACTCCGACGAAGCCCGCGCCCACCTGGGTGACGAGTACGAGCGCTTTATCGAACAACTGGAACTGGTGCAGGGCGCCTGTCACGAATTCAATCAACAGGAATTCATGGACGGCCAACTGACCCCGGTGTTCTTCGGTACCGCCCTGGGCAACTTCGGTGTGGACCACGTGCTGGATGCCGTTGTGGACTGGGCGCCGCTGCCGCTGCCCCGCGTGGCCAACGAGCGCACCGTGGAGCCCGAGGAAGAGAAGTTCTCGGGTTTTGTGTTCAAGATCCAGGCGAACATGGACCCCAAGCACCGCGACCGTATCGCCTTTATGCGCATCTGTTCGGGCAAGTACGACAAGGGCATGAAAATGCGCCACGTACGTACCGGCAAGGACGTGCGCATCGGTGACGCCCTGACGTTCTTCTCTTCCGAGCGTGAACAGCTGGAAGAGGCGTACGCCGGCGACATCATCGGCCTGCACAACCACGGCACCATCCAGATCGGCGACACCTTCACCGAAGGTGAAGTGCTGGGCTTCACCGGTATTCCGCACTTCGCCCCGGAACTGTTCCGCCGCGTGCGCCTGAAGGACCCGCTGAAATCCAAGCAACTGCGCCAGGGCCTGCAACAGCTGGCCGAAGAGGGGGCGACCCAGGTGTTCTTCCCCGAGCGCAGCAACGACATCATTCTCGGCGCCGTCGGTGTGCTGCAGTTCGATGTGGTGGCCAGCCGCTTGAAAGAGGAATACAAGGTCGAGTGCTCCTACGAGCCGATCACCGTGTATTCCGCGCGCTGGATTGAGTGCAGTGATAAGAAGAAGCTCGAAGAGTTCTCCAACAAGGCGGTGGAAAACCTCGCGCTGGACGGCGGCGGTCACCTGACCTACCTGGCCCCGACCCGGGTCAACCTGGCACTGATGGAAGAGCGCTGGCCGGACGTGAAATTCCGTGCCACCCGCGAACACCACTAAGCGGTCCCGCAACACCCAAAACCCCGCCGTGCGAACGGCGGGGTTTTTTATTGCCCATCGCCGGCAAGCCGAACCGCGCCCTGTGTAGGCGCTGGCTTGCCAGTGGTCACGCCAGATCACGCTCCGCAAAAACCGAGCCCCAGCCCGGATTTTGCAGCGCGCCCATCGCCGGCAAGCCGGCTCCTAAAGGGCGTCGCGAGGTTAGGCGACGAATTGCTCGGCGTAATGGCAGGCCACTTGGCGGTGGTCCAGGGAACGCAAGGCCGGTTCTTCGGTGCTGCAACGCTCTGTCGCATAGGGGCAGCGTTTGTGGAAGGCGCAGCCGGACGGCGGGTTCAGCGGGTTGGGCAGTTCGCCGACGATCTTGATCTTCGGCTTGTCCGGGTCTGGGTGGATGGTCGGCGTGGCCGACAGCAGCGCCTGGGTATAGGGATGCAGCGGACGGCTGTAGATGTCTTCCTTGGGCCCCATTTCCACCGGGCGCCCGAGGTACATCACCATCACGTGGTCGGCCACGTGACGCACCACTGCCAGGTTGTGGGAGATGAACACGTAGGCGGTGTTGAACTCCTGCTGCAGGTCCATGAACAGGTTGAGCACCTGGGCCTGGATCGACACGTCCAGGGCCGAGGTCGGCTCATCCGCCACCAGCACTTTGGGTTGCAGCATCATGGCCCGGGCCAGGGCGATGCGCTGGCGCTGCCCGCCGGAAAACATGTGCGGGTAGCGCTGGTAATGCTCGGGGCGCAGGCCCACCTGCTTCATCATCGCCTGGACCCTTTCCCGGCGTTCAGCCGCCGACAGCGAGGTGTTGATCAGCAGCGGCTCGGCCAACTGGTCGCCAATCTTCTGCCGGGGGTTGAGGGAGGCATAGGGGCTCTGGAACACCATCTGCACGTCTTTGCGCAGTTGCTTGCGCTGGGCCTTGTTGGCCCCAGCCACTTCCTGGCCGGCGATTTTCAGGGAGCCGGAGGACGGTTCCTCGATCAGCGTCAGGGCCCGGGCCAGGGTGGATTTGCCGCAGCCGGACTCGCCGACCACGGCCAGGGTCTTGCCGGCCTCCAGTTCGAACGACACACCGTTGAGGGCGCGCACCAGGGCGGTGCCCTTGAACAGGCCGCGGGAGACTTCGTAATGCCGGGTCAGGTCGCGGGCAGTAAGAACGACGGCCATTACGCCACCTCCTGGTTCAGCGGGTAGAAGCAGCGCACCAGGCTGGCGGCTTGCGGGTCGAGGCTTGGGCGTTGGCTGCGGCAGTTGTCCCGCACATAGGGGCAGCGGGGTGACAGTAGGCAACCCTGGGGCCGGTCGTAACGGCCGGGAACGATGCCCGGCAGTGTGGACAGGCGCGCCGCGCCCAGGCTGTGTTCTGGAATCGCCGCCAGCAGCGCTTCGCTGTAGGGGTGGGCGGGAATTTCGAACAGCTGCGGCACCTGGCCGACTTCCACGGCTTGACCGGCGTACATCACGCAGACCCGCTGGGCGGTTTCCGCCACGACGGCGAGGTCGTGGGTGATCAGCACCAGGCCCATGTTCTGCTCTCGCTGCAGGTTGAGCAGCAGCTCCATGATCTGCGCCTGGATGGTCACGTCCAGGGCGGTGGTGGGTTCATCGGCGATCAGCAGTTTCGGCTCGCCGGCAATCGCCATGGCAATCGCCACGCGCTGGCTCATGCCGCCGGACAGTTGGTGCGGGTAGGCGTCCATGCGGCTGGCGGCGCCAGGGATCTCGACTTTTTCCAGCAGTTCGATGGCGCGCTTGCGGGCGGCCTTGCTCGACATCTTCAGGTGCAGGCGCAGCACCTCCTCGATCTGGAAGCCCACGGTGTAGCTCGGGTTCAGTGCGGTCATCGGGTCCTGGAAAACCATCGCCAGGTCCTTGCCGACGATCTGCCGACGCTGCCGGGCACTGAGCTTGAGCATGTCCTTGCCGTCGAAGTTGAGGGCATCGGCGGTGACGATGCCGGGGTGCTCGATCAGGCCCATCAGCGCCATCATGGTCACGGATTTACCGGAGCCGGACTCGCCGACGATCGCCAGCACTTCGCCCTTGTCCACCTTCAGGTCCAGGCCATCGACCACAGGCACGGCCTTGGCATCCCCGAAGCGCACATTGAGATTCTTGATTTCTAGCAGTGACATGGGAATCTCCTCAGGCGGCGTTCTTGAGTTTCGGGTCCAGCGCATCGCGCAGGCCGTCGCCCATCAGGTTGATTGCCAGCACGCTGAGCAAAATGGTCAGTCCGGGCAGGCTCACGACCCACCAGGCGCGTTCGATATAGTCCCGGGCCGAGGCCAGCATGGTGCCCCACTCGGGCGTGGGCGGTTGCACGCCCAGGCCGAGGAAGCCCAGGGCCGCAGCGTCGAGAATCGCCGAGGAGAAACTCAGGGTGGCCTGGACGATCAGCGGCGCCATGCAGTTGGGCAGCACGGTGATGAACATTAGGCGTGGCAGGCTGGCACCGGCCAGGCGGGCAGCGGTCACGTAGTCGCGGTTGATCTCGCCCATCACCGCCGCGCGGGTCAGGCGTACGTAGGACGGCAGGGACACCACGGCAATGGCGATCACGGTGTTGATCAGGCCCGGGCCGAGGATGGCGACAATCGCCACGGCCAGCAGCAGGGACGGCAGGGCCAGCATGATGTCCATCAAGCGCATGATGGTCGGGCCCAGCAGCCGCGGGAAGAACCCGGCGAACAGGCCGAGGAGGATCCCCGGGATCAGCGACATGACTACCGACGACAAGCCGATCATCAGCGACAGGCGTGAACCCTGGATCAGCCGTGACAGCAGGTCGCGGCCCAGTTCATCGGTGCCCAGCAGGAACTGCATCTGCCCGCCTTCGAGCCAGGCCGGCGGCGTCAGCAGGAAGTCGCGGTATTGCTCGCTGGGGTCATGGGGCGATACCCAGGGCGCGAAAATCGCGCAAAAAATCACCAGCAACATAAACAGCAGGCCGGCCACGGCGCCCTTGTTACGGGAAAACGCATGCCAGAATTCTTTGTAAACCGAGGGGTAGAGCAGGCTTTGATCGACTGCTACCGAAGGCGTGGGTGTGCTCATGGTCTTGATCTCAGCGCTGATGACGGATGCGTGGGTTGGCAAAGCCGTAGAGGATGTCCACCACGAAGTTGACCAGGATCACCAGGCAGGCGATCAGCAGGATGCCGTTCTGTACCACCGGGTAATCCCGGGCGCCGATGGCTTCGATCAGCCATTTGCCGATGCCGGGCCAGGAGAAGATGGTTTCGGTCAGCACGGCGCCGGCCAGCAGGGTGCCGACTTGCAGGCCGACCACCGTCAGCACCGGAATCAGCGCGTTGCGCAGGCCGTGGACGAACACCACCCGGGCCGGCGACATGCCTTTGGCGCGGGCGGTGCGGATGTAGTCTTCACGCAGCACTTCGAGCATCGACGAGCGGGTCATGCGGGCGATCACCGCCAGGGGAATGGTGCCCAGGACGATGGCCGGCAGGATCAGGTGATGCAGGGCGTCGAGGAAGGCGCCGGGCTCGTCGGCGAGCAGGGTGTCGATCAGCATGAAACCGGTCTTGGGCTCGATGTCATACAGCAGGTCGATGCGCCCGGAGACGGGGGTCCAGCCCAGGCTGACGGAGAAGAACATGATCAGGATCAGGCCCCACCAGAAGATCGGCATCGAGTACCCGGTCAGGGAGATGCCCATCACCCCATGGTCGAACAGCGACCCGCGCTTCAAGGCGGCGATGACCCCGGCCAGCAGCCCGAGGATCCCGGCAAACAGCAGGGCGGCCATGGACAGTTCCAGGGTCGCGGGGAACAGCGAGGTGAACTCGCTCCACACACTGGTGCGGGTACGCAGGGATTCCCCCAGGTCGCCCTGGGCCAGCTTGCCGATATAGTCCAGGTACTGGGCGTACAACGGCTTGTTCAGGCCAAGACGCTCCATGGCCTGGGCGTGCATCTCGGGGTCGACCCGACGCTCGCCCATCATGACTTCCACGGGGTCGCCGGGAATCATGCGAATCAGGGCAAAGGTCAGCAAAGTGATGCCGAAGAATGTGGGGATCAGCAACCCCACACGGCGGGCAATAAAACTAAACATCGTTGGGTGTACCTCATCAGCCGGTTAGGCGTGCCCGTGGTCGTTGGGGGCAACGACAACGGGCGTTTCTTATCACTTCACTTGTGTGGTCGCGAAGTTGTTCGTGGTCAGGGGGCTCATGTGGTAGCCCTCGACGTTCTTGCGCATGGCCGTGAATAACTTCGGGTAGGCCATGGGAATCCAGGGTTGATCCTGGTCAAAAACCACCTGGGCTTGTTCATAGAGCGCAGCCCGTGCGGCCGGTTCAGTGCCCGTGCGGGCTTTGTCGATCAAGCCCTGGAACGCCTGATTGCACCAGCGGGCGTAGTTTTCGCCGTTTTTCGCCGCTTCACAACTCAGGTTAGGCGTGAGGAAGTTGTCTGGGTCGCCGTTGTCGCCGGCCCAACCGGCGGACACCATATCGTGCTCGCCATTTTTTGCACGCTTGAGCATCTCGCCCCACTCCATGACCCGGATGTCCAGCTTAAGGCCGATCTTCGCCAGGTCGGCCTGCATCATCTGTGCCCCCAGCAACGGATTGGGGTTGGTCGGCCCGCCGCCGTTACGGGTAAACAGGGTCAAGACCGTGCCGGGTGGCACCTGGGCTTGCTTGAGCAGATCGCGGGCCTTGTCCAGGTCCCGGGGCGGGTTCTTCAGGGCGTTGTTGAAGCCTAGCAGGGTCGGCGGGTAAGGCCCGGTGCCGATCACTGCGGAGTCCGGGCCATACAGGCTGCTGATGTAGGCCTCTTTGTCGAAGGCGATGTTGATTGCCTTGCGCACCCGCACGTCGCTCATGAACGGCCGGGTGGTGTTCATGGCGATGTAGCCGGTGGTCATGGCCGCCATTTCATCGACCTTGAGGTTGGGGTCGGCCTTGATACCGGCAATGTCATCGGGCTTGGGGTAGAGGGCGATCTGGCATTCGTTGGCCTTGAGTTTCTGCATGCGCACGTTGTTGTCGGTGGTGATGGCGAAAATCAACGGGTCGGCCGGGGGCTTGCCGAGGAAATAGTCCGGGTTGGCCTTGAAGCGCACCTGGGCGTCCTTGGCGTAGCGGTTGAAGACGAAGGGGCCGGTGCCGATGGGTTTGCTGTTGAGTTCGGCGGTCTTGCCGGCCTTGAGTAACTGGTCGGCGTATTCGGCCGGGTAGATCGAGGCAAAGGCCATGGCAATGTCGGCCAGGAACGGTGCTTCGCGGCGGGTCAGGGTAAAGGCCACGGTGTGTTCGTCGACTTTTTCGACGCTTTTGAGCAGCGCCTTGAAACCCATGCTTTCGAAATACGGGTAACCCACGCTGGATTTGTCGTGCCAGGGGTGTTTGGGGTCCAGTTGGCGCTGGAAGCTCCAGACCACGTCGTCGGCATTCAGGGGGCGGCTGGGGGTGAAGTAGTCCGTGCGGTGGAACTTGACGTCCTGGCGCAGGTGGAAGGTGTAGGTCAGGCCGTCCGGGCTGATGTCCCAGGATTCGGCCAGGGATGGTTCGATGTCCGTGGTGCCGGGCTTGAAGCCCACCAGGCGGTTGAAGATGGTTTCCGACACGGCGTCGCCGGTGACGGCGGTGCTGTACTGGACCATATCGAAGCCTTCCGGGCTGGCTTCGCTGCAGACCACCAGGGGCTTGGCCGACACACCGGCGGCGATGCTCAGCAATGCGGCGGCAATTGCCGTTTTCAAGGGATGCACGTTCATGGAAAACCCTCTGCCATCAATGGAAGCAGATTAGCTGCAATGGCGGGCCCGTCATGGGCCCGCCAGGCCACTGCCGCGTTAGAGAATGTTGAATGGAATGGTGGTCACCATGCGGAACTCGTTGATGCTGCCGTCAGCCTGGTTTTCGCTGGCCCGGTGGGTGGTGTAGGTGGCGCGGATCGCGGTGTCCTTCAGCGGCCCGCTCTGCACCGCGTAGGAGGCGCCGATGCCGTATTCGTAGTGGCTTTCGCCGTCCATGGTGCGCACGCCAAACACCGTGCCGTCTGCCTTGACCCCGCTGTAGGCGGTGCCGTTGTAGTGGGTCCCGTCGATGCCCCAGCCGCGAGCCTGGTAGAGGTTGAATTTCAGGCCGGGTATTCCGTATTCGGCCATGTTCAGGCCGTAGGCGATCTGCAAGGATTTCTCGTTCGGGCCGTTGAAGTCCGACAGCAGGGAGTTGGCCAGGTAGATGCCGTTGGTTTCGTGCAGGTAGTCGAAGTACTCGTTACCGGCCACTTCCTGGTAGGAGAAGGTCAGGCTGTGGGCCTGATGGGTCAGCCCCAGTGAAAGCGAGAAGGTGTCGTTGTCGATCTCGCCCATGGCTTTTTTGCCGGTGTCGACGGTCTTGTAGTAGTTCAGGCCGGTGGTCAGGCTCAGCACCGAGCTGTCGCCCAATTGGTGAGTGGCGCCGACGTAGTACTGGTTCCAGAAGTCTTCGACCTGGGTGGCGTAGAGGCTGGTTTTCAGGCTCTTGAGCGGCTGGTAGTTAAGGCCGGCGATGTTGACGTGGTCGGTTTCGATCTTGCTGTTGACGCTGTATTCGCTGCGGAACTTCGACAGGCTCTGCTCGCTGCGTGGTGACACGCGATCGAAGGTGCCGAGGTCGAACGACAGGTTGTTGAACTCTTCGCTGTGCAGGCTCACCCCTTCAAAACTCGACGGCAGCGGACGGTTGCCAATGACGTCGACAATCGGCGTGCTGAAGTTCTGGCGCCCGGCGGTCAGGGTGGTGTTGGAGATCCGCGCCTTGACGTTGGCCAGGCCCAGCTTGCTCCACTGGTCCACGGCATCGCCGTTGCTGTGGGCCAGGGTGCGGTTGGAACCGCCGGCAATGTCCTTGCGGCTGCGGTCCAGGGCAACGGCGTTGTAGGCCGCGACTTCGGTGCTCAGGCCCACGGTGCCCTGGGTAAACCCTGAGCTGTAGTTGAGGATGGTGCCCTGGACCCAGTTGATCCGCCGCGACGAGGTGCGGGTCTCGCCGTGTTTTTTATATTCGTAGCGGGCACCGCGCTGGAGAACCTCGTTGGAGTACCAGTTACGCGTGCTGCCCGACAGGCTCTGGCCGTCGATAAAACCCTGGGCCTCGGCCTGGGCATTGCTGCTGTTCAACTGGGTCGGAACGAATACCTGGCTGACGCTTTCGGCATGGGCGGCGGCGCTGAGGCTGCTGATCGCCAGGACGAGTAGCGTGCTGTGGTTCGGTTTCATGCTGTAGCTCCTTGGGTTTCTTTTTTTATCTGCCGGCCTTTTTTGCTTGAACCGGCTATGGGTGTGGAACTCATTCAGGTTGGTGCAAACGTTTGCCTGTGGCGCCAAGGCCAAATCCAGGCAAAGCGCCAGCGTGAGGGCGACAAGCGCCCCCAGGGTTTTGCTTCAGGGGTTATGGGGCCAGGCTGACGCCGGAGAAGACGTTGCGGCCGAAGGGGCTGACTTTGAAACCTTCGACTTTGGCGCTCAATGGCTGGCTGACCGTGGAGTGAGCAATCGGCGTGATCGGCACTTGCTGCTTGAGCAATTGCTGGGCCTGTTGGTAAAGCAGGCTGCGTTGCTCGCGGTCGGTGATCACCTTGGCCCGTTTGATCAGCGCGTCGTAGGCCGGGTTGCACCACATCGAATAGTTGTTGCCGCCAATGGCGTCGCAGCTGTAGAGGGTGCCGAGCCAGTTATCCGGATCGCCGTTGTCACCGGTCCAGCCGATCAGGCTGATGTCGTGCTCGCCATTCTTGGTGCGCTTGATGTACTCGCCCCATTCATAGCTGACGATTTTTACCTTGAGGCCGATTTTCCCCCAGTCCGACTGCAGCATCTCGGCCATCAGCTTGGCGTTGGGGTTGTACGGACGCTGCACGGGCATGGCCCAGAGGGTGATTTCGGTGCCTTCCTTGACCCCGGCGGCCTTGAGCAGCTCACGGGCTTTTTCCGGGTTGTAGGCGGCGTCCTTGATGCTTGGATCGTAGGACCATTGGGTGGGCGGCATGGCGTTCGTCGCCAGTTGCCCGGCCCCCTGGTACACGGCGTTGAGGATGCTCGGTTTGTTCACCGCCATGTCCAGGGCCTGGCGTACTTCGAGTTGATCGAAGGGTTTGTGCCGCACGTTGTAGGCGATGTAGCCGAGGTTGAACCCGGGCTTTTCGATCAGTTGCAGTTTCGGGTCGTTTTTCAGCGCCTCGATGTCGGCGGGGCGCGGGTGCAGGGTGACCTGGCACTCGCCGGCCTTGAGCTTTTGCACCCGCACCGAGGGGTCGGTGTTGATGGCGAAGATCAGGTTGTCGAGCTTGACCCGGCTTGGGTCCCAGTAGTGTTTGTTGGCGGTGTAACGGATTTGCGCGTCTTTCTGGTAACGCTGGAACACGAACGGCCCGGTGCCGATGGGCTTCTGGTTGATCTCACTGGGCTTACCGGCCTTGAGCAGTTGCTCGGCGTACTCGGCGGAGAGGATGGCGGCGAAACTCATGGCGATGTTCTGGATAAAGGCGGCGTCCACCGAGTTCAGGGTCATGACCACGGTCATGGGCCCGGTCTTCTCGACCTTGGCGATGTTCTTGTTCAGGCTCATGCCGTTGAAGTAGGGAAACTCGGTCGGGTAGGCCCGGCGGAAGGGCTGCTCGGGGTCGAGCATGCGGTTGAAGGTGAACAGCACGTCATCGGCGTTGAAGTCGCGGCTGGGGGTGAAATACGCGGTGCTGTGGAACTTCACTCCTTCGCGCAGGTGAAAGGTGTAGGTCAGGCCGTCATCGGAAATATCCCAGCGTGTGGCGAGGCCGGGGACCACCTGGGTGGCGCCTTTTTCAAATTCGGCCAGGCGGTTGTACAGCGGCTCGGCCGCGTCGTTGTCGGTGGCGGTGGTGTATTGCGCGGTGTCGAAGCCGGCCGGGCTACCTTCGGAACAAAACACCAGGCTCTTGGGCGCGGCCTGGGCGTCGCCGGCGAGCAGGCTGCTGCCCAGCACTGCGGATAAAACCAAGAAATGACGCATCACGGTCCTGCTCCTTTCTCGTGTGTTGAGCCATGGGGGTTCGCTCCCTCCAGGGAGCGACAACTGCCCATGGCTTCCAAGCCATTGATTGCCGCAAGTGCTAGACCGCGGATGCAGGACTGCCAGGCCATGACGGTAGAGACCGTAGAGCGCGGAGTAAATGCATGGAGCCTGAAAGGCTTGTAGGAAACGCCTGAATATTCAGCTGCAACCCCGTTGCCGGAGATGCGCTGATGTCGGTCGTGCCCTTGAGCCTGGCGGATAGCACCGCGACGACGTCAGATGACGCCGTCGCGGCCGGATCCTACTTGCTGACGCTGACGCCGTAGAAGGAATTCAAGCCAAAGGGGCTGATCTTGAAGTCCTGTACGGTGTTGCGCATGGGTTGATACACCGTCGAGTGAGCGATGGGGGTCAGGGGGACCTGTTCCTTGAGGAGGTGTTGCGCCTGCTTGTACAACTCGGTGCGCTTGGCCTGGTCCGGCGTGGCCTTGGCGGCCTTGATCAACTTGTCGTAGTCGGCGTTGCACCACTTGGAGAAGTTGTTGCCGTTCATGGCGTCGCAACCGAACAGGGTGCCCAGCCAGTTGTCGGGGTCACCGTTGTCGCCGCTCCAGCCAATCAGCATGGCGCCGTTTTCACCGGCCTTGGAACGCTTGATGTACTCGCCCCATTCGTAGCTGACGATCTTGGCCTTGATGCCGATCTTGGCCCAGTCGGACTGGATCATTTCGGCCATCAGCTTGGCGTTGGGGTTGTAGGGGCGCTGGACCGGCATGGCCCACAGGGTAATTTCGGTGCCTTCCTTGATGCCGGCTTCCTTGAGCAGGGCCTTGGCTTTTTCGGGGTCGTAGGGCACGTCCTTGATGCTGGTGTCGTAGGACCATTGGGTTGGCGGCATGGCGTTGACCGCCAGTTGCCCGGCGCCCTGGTAAACGACCTCGATGATCTGCGGCTTGTTCACCGCCATGTTCAGGGCCTGGCGAACTTTGAGCTGGGCCATGGGGTTGGGCTGGTCGCTGCCCTTGATCTTGTCCATCACGTTGTAGGCGATGTAGCCGAGGTTGAAACCGGCCTGGTCAGGCATCTTCAGGTTGCTGTCTTCCTTGAGCGGCTTGATGTCCGCCGGGCGTGGATAGACGGTGACCTGGCATTCGTTTTTCTTCAGCTTCTGCATACGCACCGAGGCGTCGGTGGTGATGGCGAAGATCAGGTTGTCGATCTTCACGTCATCGGGCTTCCAGTAGTCCTTGTTGCCGCTGAAGCGGATGTTGGAGTCTTTCTGGTAGCTCTTGAACACGAACGGGCCAGTGCCGATCGGCTTCTGGTTGAGGTCGGCAGGTTTGCCTTCCTTGAGCAGTTGCGCGGCGTATTCGGCGGACTGGATCGAGGCGAAGCTCATGGCGATGTTCTGGATAAAGGCCGCGTCCACGGTTTTCAGGTGGAACTTGACGGTCTTGTCGTCGATTTTCTCGACCTGGATGATGTTGCTGTCCATGCCCATGTCGGTGAAGTACGGGAACTCGGTGGGGTAGGCCTTACGGAACGGCATGTCTTTGTCGAGCATGCGGTTGAAGGTGAACAGCACGTCGTCGGCGTTGAATTCACGGCTCGGCTTGAAGTACGGGGTGGTGTGGAATTTCACGCCGTCGCGCAGGTGGAAGGTGTAGGTCAGGCCGTCATCGGAGATGTCCCAACTGGTCGCCAGACCGGGGATGACGTTGGTGGCGCCGCGCTGGAATTCCGCCAGCCGGTTGTAGACCGTTTCAGCGGCCGCGTCGAAGTCAGTGCCGGTGGTGTACTGGCCAGGGTCGAAACCGGCGGGGCTGCCCTCGGAGCAGTACACCAGGTTGCCCGCTGCGTGGGCGAAGGGTGCGCTGGCAAGCAAGCCGGCGCCGACTAGGAACGGAATGACCGCGTGTTTAAGCATGTTGGCCTCATGATTTGTTGTCATTTTTGGAATGAGAGTGCGACCTCGTGAGTCGACCCTGAAGATACTTATGCAGGGCCCGTACCCATTGCAAGACGTGCTATGACCGCAAGTCTTAAAGAATGGTACGAACGTACAGGAATGTCGCATATGTGTAACTTCTGACGCATTTGATCGTTTGCGAGCGGGTTTTTCGATGCAATTGCTGCACTGGGGTGGGACAACCGGGTGCATTTGGCGCACCCGGTTGGGGCTTGAGTGTTACTTTTTCAGGCTGACGCCGTAGAAGGGCGTGAGGCCGAACGGGCTGATCTTGAAGTCCTGAACCTCTTTGCGCAGAGGCTGGAATACCGTGGAGTTGGCAATCGGCGTGATTGGCACTTGCTGCTTGAGAATCTGCTGAGCCTGCTGGTAGAGCTTGGTTCGCTCATCACGGTCGTTGCTGACTTTGGCCTTCTGTATCAGTTGGTCGTAGGCCGGGTCACACCATTTTGCGTAGTTGCTGCCTTTGACCGCGCCGCAGCTGTAGAGCACGCCCAGCCAGTTGTCCGGATCACCGTTGTCACCGGTCCAGCCGTAGATCATCACGTCGTGCTCGCCGTTCTTGGCGCGCTTGATGTACTCGCCCCATTCATAGCTGACGATGTTGGCCTTGATCCCGATCTTGGCCCAGTCCTGCTGGATCATCTGGGCCGACATGCGCGCGTTGGGGTTGGAGGCGCGCTGCACGGTCATGGCCCACAGGTTGAGGGTGGTGCCGGGCACTACACCGGCTTCCTTGAGCAGGGCCTTGGCCTTTTCCGGATCGTGGGGCGCGTCCTTGATGCTCGGGTCGAATGACCACTGGCCCGGTGGCAGGGCGTTCTGTGCCAACTGCCCGGCGCTCTGGTACACCGCCTTGATAATGGCCGGCTTGTCGATGGCCATGTCCAGGGCCTGGCGCACCTTGAGCTGATCCAGGGGCGCGTGGGTCACGTTGTAGGCGAGAAAACCCAGGTTGAAGCCCGGCTGCTTGAGCACCGTCAGGTTGGGGTCTTTCTCCATCACTTCAATGTCGGCCGGGCGTGGGTAGCCACTGACCTGGCATTCGCCGGCCTTGAGCTTCTGCAAGCGCGCGGCGGCATCTGGGGTGATGGCGAAGATCAGGTTGTCGATCTTCACGTCCTCGGGTTTCCAGTAGTCCGGGTTGGCGCTGTAGCGGATCTGCGCGTCCTTCTGGTAACGCTTGAACACAAAGGGGCCGGTGCCGATCGGCTTCTGGTTGATGTCTGCGGCCTTGCCCTGCTTGAGCAACTGGGCGGCGTATTCGGCGGACTGGATCGAGGCGAAGCTCATGGCCAGGTTCTGGATAAACGCGGCATCGACGTTGTTCAGGCTGAAACGCACGCTGTGTCCGTCGACTTTATCGACGCTCTTGATCGTGGTGTTCAGGCCCATGTCGGTGAAGTACGGCGACTCAGACGGGTACGCCTGGCGGAACGGGCTTTGCGGGTCCAGCAGACGCTGGAACGTGAACACCACGTCGTCGGCGTTGAATTCGCGGCTGGGCTTGAAGTAGTCGGTGCTGTGAAACTTCACACCCTGGCGCAGGTGGAAGGTGTAGCTCAGGCCGTCCTTGGACACGTCCCAGGAGGTGGCCAGGCCGGGCTCGACTTCGCTGCCACCACGCTTGAACTGGGTCAGGCGGTTGAACACGGTTTCGGCCGAGGCATCGAAGTCGGTGCCGCTGGTGTACTGGCTGGGGTCGAAGCCGGCGGGGCTGGCTTCCGAGCAATAGACCAGGGTCGATGCGGCTTGCGCCATGGGCGCACAGGCCAGCAGGCCGGCGGCGAGCAGCCAGGGTTTGAACGTGATTCTTTCCATGGATTCCCCTTAGAGGGCCGCACTAGACGGCCGAAACAAAAACGGCGGTGACCGAGGTTACCGCCGTTTCGGGGGGACTTGGAACCTTTACGGCATCAGCACTTCAATCGAACCATCGGCGCTCATGCTGACCTGGCTGGTGCCGGCCTCGACATCCGGGGTCACCGGCGCGGAGTCCATGCTGGCGGCTTTCATCATCATCGGAGCCCGCTCGTAAGGCTGTGGATAACCGTTGCTGTTGAAGTTCAGGTTGACGATCTTGTAGCCCTTGCCGCCCAGCGCTTCGGTGGCCAGTTGAGCACGGGCCTTGAAGGCGTTGACCGCGTCCTTGAGCAAGGCGTCTTCGCTGGCCTTGCGGGTCGGGTCGGCGATGGCGAAGTTCATGCCGGACATTTTCAGGTCGCCCAGCAGTTCACCGGTCAGCTTCGACAGGGCGGCGAAGTCCGAACTTTCCAGGCGCAGTTCGGCACGCTCGCGCCAGCCGGTGATCTTCTGGCCTTTGCCATCGTAGATCGGGTAGCTGTTGCGGCTGCCCTGGCGCAGGGCGATGTCCTTGACCTGGCGTGCCTGGCCCAGGGCCTTGTTCATGGTGGTGCTGATTTCTGCCGCCAGCTTGGCCGGGTCGGCATTTTGCGACTCGGTGTACAGGGTGACGATCATCAGGTCGCGCGCCACTTCCTGGCTGACTTCGGCGCGCAGGGCAATCTGGTTGTAGTGAAGCTCATCGGCGGCCACGGCCGGCAGGCTGGCGAGGGCGCTGAGGCTGAGGGCGAGAAGGGCGGCGCTGCGACTGGAATGGTGCATTGAAACTCCTTGAGTGCGGTCCGCAGGATAAGGTCAGAGCCTGCGTGAATCCTTCAGACAATGTGGGGCAGCGGCAAGTTTCAAACGGCCGGCTGCACGTTGAGAACACTTACGCTTTTAGCTCAATGGGTGCAGCTTGCAACTGTTTTTCTGTGACGCTTTGCCGCAGTTCTGCCTGTGCAAGGTGCGCCTTGGTTATACTTGCGCGGATTCGCCTGGAGCGCTCATCAGGAGAGCTCATGCTCGCCCCCGTACAGTTGTTGTCCGCCACTCGTCAGAACCTCTGGCGCCTGACGTTTATCCGAACCTTGGTCCTGGCCGCTCAAGCCGGTTCGGTGGGGCTCGCCTACTGGTTCGACCTGCTGCCGTTACCCTGGCTGCAACTGGCGGTGACCCTGGTGTTTTCCATGGTCCTGTGTGCCTTCACGGCCATTCGCCTGCGCACCTCGTGGCCGGTGACAGAGCTGGAGTATGCCCTGCAACTGGCCTGTGACCTGTTTATCCACAGTGCCTTGCTGTATTTCTCCGGCGGTTCGACCAACCCCTTCGTCTCCTATTACCTGGTGCCGCTGACCATCGCCGCCGTGACCTTGCCTTGGCGTTTTTCAGTGGTGCTGTCGGGCATCGCCCTGACCCTCTACACCTTGCTGCTGATGCAGTTCTACCCGTTGGAGACCTTCCCCGTGGCCCGGGAGAAGATGCAGATCTACGGCATGTGGCTGAGCTTTGCCCTGGCCGCCGCCGTGATCACCTTCTTTGCCGCGCGCATGGCCGAGGAGTTGCGTCGCCAGGAGGAGCTGCGCGCCATCCGCCGCGAAGAGGGCCTGCGCGATCAGCAATTGCTGGCCGTGGCCACCCAGGCCGCCGGTGCCGCCCACGAACTGGGTACGCCTTTGGCGACCATGAGTGTGCTGCTCAATGAAATGAGCCAGGACCACCTCGACCCATTGCTGCAGGACGACCTTAAGGTGCTTCAGGACCAGGTCAAACTGTGCAAGCAAACCCTCCAGCAACTGGTCCGCGCCGCCGAGGCCAATCGCCGTTTGGCGGTGGAGGTGCAGGACGTCACCGTGTGGCTGGATGAAGCGCTGAACCGCTGGCACCTGATGCGCCCGGAAGCCAGTTATCGCTTCCTGCTGCTGGGCCAGGGCACGGTGCCGCGCCTGGCGCCACCGCCGGACCTGACCCAGGCCCTGCTCAACCTGCTGAACAATGCCGCCGATGCCTGCCCCGAAGGGCTGGAGGTGCAGTTGGGCTGGGATGAAGAAAACCTCACCATCAGTATTCGTGACCACGGTCCCGGCGTACCCTTGGCCATCGCCGAGCAGATTGGCAAACCGTTTTTTACCACCAAGGGCAAAGGTTTCGGCCTCGGCCTGTTTTTGAGCAAGGCCAGCGTGACCCGCGCCGGCGGCTCAGTGAAACTCTACAGTCATGAGGAAGGCGGTACGCTCACCGAGCTGCGTCTGCCCCGTGTCGCCCCAGGAGAGCAACATGAGTGACGAGATCCAAGTCGAAGGCGAAGAACTGCCGCATTTGCTGCTGGTGGACGACGACGCCACCTTCACCCGCGTGATGGCAAGGGCCATGAGTCGCCGGGGGTTTCGTGTCAGCACCGCCGGCTCCGCCGAGGAAGGCCTGCTTATCGCCCAGCAGGACCTGCCGGACTACGCGGCCTTGGACCTGAAAATGGACGGCGATTCCGGCCTGGTGCTGCTGCCCAAGCTGTTGGAACTCGACCCGGAAATGCGCGTGCTCATCCTCACCGGTTATTCGAGCATCGCCACCGCCGTGGAGGCGATCAAGCGCGGTGCCTGCAACTACCTGTGCAAGCCGGCGGACGCGGACGATGTGCTGGCCGCGCTGCTTTCCGAGCACGCTGACCTCGACACCCTGGTGCCGGAAAACCCCATGTCGGTGGACCGCCTGCAGTGGGAACACATCCAGCGCGTGCTGACTGAGCACGAAGGCAATATCTCCGCCACTGCCCGGGCCCTGGGCATGCATCGCCGCACCTTGCAGCGCAAATTGCAGAAACGGCCGGTTCGTCGCTGAACCGCGACTGAACGAAAGTGCGCCGGGCATCGTGAAGAAGTGGGCCGATCTACTATGATCGGCCTCATACTTTTTCCCATCCCAACCGAGCCTGAACGATGAATCAGAACGCTGAATACTCTGCGGTCAACGATACGGTGCGCGGTGCTTTTTTCCGCCGGGTCTGGGCAATGACCACGCCTTACTGGCGCAGCGAAGAGAAGGGCAAGGCCTGGTTGCTGTTGATTGCGGTGATCGGCCTGTCGCTGTTCAGCGTGGCCATCTCGGTGTGGATCAACAGTTGGTACAAGGATTTCTACAACGCCTTGCAGAAGAAGGACGAAGCGGCGTTCTGGCAGTTGATCCTGTACTTCTGCGGCATCGCCGCCGTGGCGATCCTCGGCGCGGTCTATCGCTTGTACCTGACCCAGATGCTGACCATTCGCTGGCGGGCCTGGCTCACGGAGAATCACTTTGCCCGTTGGCTGGGGCACAAGAATTACTATCAGCTGGAGCAGGGCGGTTACACCGATAACCCGGACCAGCGGATTTCCGAAGACCTCAACAGCTTTACCAGCAGCACCTTGTCACTGGGCCTGGGCCTGATCCGCACCGTGGTCAGCCTGGTGTCGTTCTCGATCATTCTCTGGGGCGTGTCCGGCAGCATCGAAGTGTTCGGCTACACCATCCCCGGCTACATGTTCTGGTGCGCCCTGGTGTACGCGGTGGTGGGCAGTTGGCTGACGCACCTGATTGGCCGGCGTTTGATCGGTCTCAACAACCAACAACAACGCTTTGAAGCCGACCTGCGGTTCTCCATGGTGCGTATCCGCGAAAACGCCGAGAGCATCGCCCTGTACAACGGCGAGAAGAATGAGAACCAGCGCCTGAGCAGCCGCTTCGGCAAGGTCTGGCACAACTTCTGGGACATCATGAAGGTCTCCAAGCGCCTGACCTTCTTCACCGCCGGTTACGGCCAGATTGCGATCATCTTCCCGTTTATCGTCGCCGCGCCCCGTTACTTCGCTGGCAAGATCGAACTGGGCGAGCTGATGCAAATCAACTCGGCGTTCGGCAACGTGCAAGAGAACTTCAGCTGGTTCATCAGTGCTTACTCGGAACTGGCAGCCTGGCGCGCCACTTGCGACCGTCTGCTTAGTTTCCGCCAGGCCATGAGCGACAACGAGGAACGCCTGCCGGCGATTGACGTGCAGAACCAGGGCGAGGCCCTGCAGGTGCACGACCTGGGTCTGGACCTGGCGGACGGCCGGCACCTGTTGGCCGGTGCCGAGATGACCGTGGCCCAGGGCGAGCGACTGATGCTCAGCGGGCGCTCCGGCAGCGGCAAGAGCACCTTGCTGCGGGCGATGGGACGGCTGTGGCCTGCCGGCCATGGCGCGATTCGCATGCCCGACCAGCGTTATCTGTTCCTCCCGCAAAAGCCCTATCTACCCATTGGCAGCCTGCGTGAGGCGTTGAGTTATCCACAGGCGGGCGACACCTATGCCCATGAGCGTTATGTGCAAGTCCTGGAGACCTGCCGCTTGCCGCACCTGGTCGCGCGCCTGGACGAAAGCAATCACTGGCAGCGCATGTTGTCGCCGGGCGAGCAGCAGCGCCTGGCTTTTGCCCGGGCCCTGCTCTATGCACCGCAGTGGCTGTACATGGACGAGGCCACTTCAGCCATGGATGAGGAGGACGAGGCGACGCTGTACCAGGCCTTGATCGATCAACTGCCGGGCTTGAGCGTGGTCAGTGTCGGCCACCGCAGCAGCCTCAAGCGTTTCCACCCTCGGCATATCCGCATTGAACAAGGGCATTTGATCGAGCAGCCGCTGCCTGCTTGAGGCCTGAGTCATTGCCAGCGGCGCCTTGAGGGCGCCGCTTTTTGTTCGTCTTGAATTCGGCGGCGGGGGCCGGTTGTTCAACCACAATCGCAAACGCTGGCTGAGCTATGATGCGCCCTCAGTTGCCGATGAAGATGCCCACTATGGAAAACCAGAACGCCGCGTCCCGACTTCCCCGCAAGCGCCGCAGCCTCGCGCAGGAACTGGTGACGGTGTTGTCCGAACAGATCCGCGACGGCGAACTCAAGCGTGGCGACAAGTTGCCCACGGAGTCGGCGATCATGGAGGCCCATGGCATCAGCCGCACGGTGGTGCGTGAGGCGATCTCGCGCTTGCAGGCGGCGGGGCAAGTGGAAACCCGCCACGGCATCGGCACCTTTGTCCTCGATACCCCCAGCCCCAGCGGTTTTCGCATCGACCCCGCGACCGTAGTGACCCTGGGCGATGTGCTGGCAATTCTCGAGTTGCGCATCAGCCTGGAAGTGGAGTCCGCCGGCTTGGCGGCCCAGCGCCGCAGTGACGAACAACTGGCGGCCATGCGTGCGGCACTGGATGAATTGGAGGCGCTGAACGCCATCGGCTCCGATGCGGCCGCCGCGGATTTTCAGTTCCACCTGCAGATTGCCCTGGCCACCGGCAACCGCTATTTCACCGACATCATGAGCCACCTGGGCACCAGCATCATTCCCCGCGCCCGGCTGAATTCCGCGCGCATCGTACGTGACGATCAGCAGCAGTACCTGCAACGCCTGGGGCGCGAACACGAAGACATCTACGCCGCGATTGCCCGTCAGGACGGGGAGTCGGCCCGCGCCGCCATGCGTCTGCACCTGACCAACAGCCGCGAGCGCCTGCGCCAGGCCCACGAAGAGGCTCAAGCCCAGCAGGGCTAGCCACCACACCTGCTGCACCCTCCCTCTAACGGGCCGACCAGCGCCGGTGGCAGACATTGATCTGTCGCCGGTGCTGGCCGGCCCGTTGTTCGTTCTGCGTTTTGTTTCAGATTACTCGCTTACATTGTAGGACAACGTACCTCAATGCGACTTTAGTGTGCCTGGGATGAATCGGCATCCGGGATGCGGGTGCCGGTGGCGCGCTATGTCACGGATTTAAAGGCTTTTCGTCTTTCTTCAGGCATCACTGGTCACGCGTCAGGCTCGGCTTTTTCCTCCGCACAGATGAAATGCGGTTGACGATTGTATTTTTAGTTGTACGATGACCTACAACTTCAGCCAGCCTGAGGTAATTTTTCATCACATACGTGTTTTCCAGGGTGTTCGCATAATGAATCCACAAGAACTGAAGTCCATCCTCTCCACCGGCCTGCTGTCGTTCCCGGTGACCGATTTCAATGCCCAAGGCGATTTCCATCGCGAGGGTTACATCAAGCGCCTTGAGTGGCTGGCCCCCTACGGCGCTTCGGCCCTGTTCGCCGCCGGCGGCACCGGTGAGTTCTTCTCCCTGGCCGCCAGTGAGTACTCGGCTGTGATCAAGACGGCCGTCGACACCTGCGCCACCAGCGTGCCTATCCTCGCCGGTGTCGGTGGTTCCACCCGCCAGGCTATCGAATACGCTCAAGAAGCCGAGCGCCTGGGCGCCAAAGGCTTGCTGCTGCTGCCTCACTACCTGACCGAAGCCAGCCAGGACGGGGTGGCCGCGCACGTAGAAGCCGTGTGCAAATCGGTGAAAATCGGCGTGGTGGTCTACAACCGCAACGTCTGCCGCCTGAACGCGCCGTTGCTGGAGCGCCTGGCTGAGCGTTGCCCGAACCTGATCGGCTACAAGGATGGCCTGGGTGACATCGAGTTGATGGTGTCGATCCGCCGTCGCCTGGGCGATCGCTTCACCTACCTCGGCGGCCTGCCGACCGCTGAAGTCTATGCCGCGGCCTACAAGGCCCTGGGCGTGCCGGTTTACTCCTCGGCGGTGTTCAACTTCATCCCGAAAACCGCGATGGATTTCTACCACGCCATTGCCCGCGAAGATCACGCCACCGTTGGCAAGATCATCGACGACTTCTTCCTGCCGTACCTGGACATCCGCAACCGCAAAGCCGGTTACGCGGTGAGCATCGTCAAGGCCGGTGCCAAGATCGTCGGCCACGACGCAGGTCCGGTGCGTGCCCCGCTGACCGACCTGTTGCCAGAAGAATATGAAGCGCTGGCGGCGTTGATCGACGCCCAGGGCGCCCAGTAATTCACCCAAGGCCGCTGAGCAATCAGCGGCTTTTTGCGTAAGGAGCTAGTCGTGGCAGAAGTAAAACGTTTCGATAACTACATTGGCGGCCAGTGGGTCGCAGGCGCCGACTATTCGAGCAACGTCAACCCGTCCGATCTGTCGGATGTGATCGGTGACTACGCCAAGGCCGACCTGGCCCAGGTAAATGCCGCCATCGACGCCGCTCGCGCCGCGTTCCCGGCCTGGTCGACGTCGGGTATCCAGGCGCGCAGCGACGCCCTGGACAAGGTCGGCAGCGAAATCCTCGCCCGGCGTGAAGAGCTCGGCAACCTGCTGGCTCGGGAAGAGGGCAAGACCCTGCCCGAGGCCATCGGCGAAGTCAGCCGTGCCGGCAACATCTTCAAGTTCTTCGCCGGCGAATGCCTGCGCCTGTCGGGTGACTACCTGCCGTCGGTGCGCCCGGGCGTCAACGTTGAAGTGACCCGTGAAGCCCTGGGCGTGGTCGGCCTGATCACGCCGTGGAACTTCCCGATTGCCATCCCGGCCTGGAAGATCGCCCCGGCCCTGGCTTACGGCAACTGCGTGGTGCTCAAGCCGGCGGACCTGGTGCCGGGTTCGGCCTGGGCCCTGGCAGAAATCATTTCCCGCGCTGGCTTCCCGGCCGGGGTGTTCAACCTGGTGATGGGCAGCGGCCGAGTGATCGGCGACGCCATGGTCAACAGCCCGAAAGTCGACGGCATCAGCTTCACCGGTTCCGTGGGTGTGGGTCGGCAGATCGCCGCCAACTGCGTGGCCCGTCAGGCCAAGGTGCAGTTGGAGATGGGCGGCAAAAACCCGCAAATCATCCTCGATGACGCGGACCTGGCCCAGGCCGTGGAACTGTCGGTGCAAAGCGCCTACTACTCCACCGGCCAGCGCTGCACGGCGTCGAGCCGACTGATCGTCACGGCCGGCATCCACGACAAGTTCGTCGCGGCCATGGCCGAGCGCATGCAGTCGATCAAGGTCGGCCATGCCTTGAAGAGCGGTACCGACATCGGCCCAGTGGTGTCCCAGGCGCAGTTGGAGCAAGACCTCAAGTACATCGATATCGGTCAGTCCGAAGGGGCTCGTCTGGTCAGCGGTGGTGGTTTGGTGACTTGCGATACCGAAGGTTACTTCCTGGCGCCCACGCTGTTTGCCGACAGTGAGGCCTCGATGCGTATCAGCCGTGAAGAGATCTTCGGTCCCGTGGCCAACGTGGTCCGCGTCGCGGATTACGAAGCGGCCCTGGCCATGGCCAACGACACCGAATTCGGTCTGTCGGCGGGCATCGCCACCACCTCCTTGAAGTACGCCAACCACTTCAAGCGCCACTCTCAGGCAGGGATGGTGATGGTCAACCTGCCGACCGCCGGCGTCGATTACCACGTGCCGTTCGGTGGTCGCAAAGGTTCGTCTTACGGTTCGCGCGAGCAAGGTCGCTATGCGCAGGAGTTCTACACCGTGGTGAAGACCTCCTACATCGGATCCTGAGTCCGTTGTCTCCCCGGAAGGCCTTGGCCTGAGGTCTTTCGGGGCGTTTCAAAAAGAATGTTGACCCGCATAAAAATAATTCGTGGGAGTGCATCGTATGCAATCGACCAAGCCGACCCGTGTCCGCTATTTGATCTTGCTCATGCTGTTTCTGGTGACGACGATCAACTACGCCGACCGCGCCACCATCGCTATCGCGGGCTCCAGCCTGCAAAAAGACCTCGGCATTGATGCCGTCACCCTGGGCTACATCTTCTCCGCATTCGGCTGGGCCTACGTGGCCGGGCAGATCCCCGGCGGCTGGCTGCTGGACCGTTTCGGTTCGAAGAAAGTCTATGCCCTGAGCATTTTTACCTGGTCGCTGTTCACCGTGCTGCAAGGCTATGTCGGTGAGTTCGGTGTCTCCACGGCCGTCGTTGCGCTGTTTATGCTGCGCTTCCTGGTTGGCCTGGCCGAGGCGCCGTCCTTCCCTGGCAACGCGCGCATCGTCGCGGCCTGGTTCCCCACGTCCGAGCGCGGCACCGCCTCGGCGATCTTCAACTCGGCGCAGTACTTCGCCACGGTGTTGTTTGCCCCGTTGATGGGCTGGATTGTCTACCGCTTCGGCTGGCAGCACGTGTTTATCGTCATGGGCGTGATCGGCATCGTGTTCTCGCTGATCTGGCTGAAAGTCATCTACGGCCCGCGCCAGCACCCGCTGATCAACGAAGCCGAGTTCCAGCACATCGCTGACAACGGCGGCCTGGTGGACATGGATCAGGACAAGGTCAAAGGCAAGCGCAACGACGGTCCGAAGTGGGACTACCTGCGGCAGCTGCTGACCAACCGCATGATGCTTGGCGTCTACCTGGGCCAGTACTGCATCAACGGCATCACCTATTTCTTCCTCACCTGGTTCCCGGTGTACCTGGTGCAGGACCGCGGCATGACGATTCTCAAAGCAGGTTTCATTGCGTCCTTGCCGGCCATCTGCGGGTTTATCGGTGGGGTACTGGGTGGGGTTATTTCCGACTACCTGTTGCGCAAAGGCCACTCCCTGACCTTCGCCCGCAAGGCGCCGATCATCGCCGGCTTGCTGGTCTCCAGCAGCATCGTGGCCTGCAACTATGTCGAGATCGAATGGATGGTGGTGGGCTTCATGGCCCTGGCGTTCTTCGGCAAGGGCGTGGGTGCTCTGGGCTGGGCAGTGGTTTCCGACACTTCGCCGAAACAGATCGCCGGCCTCAGCGGCGGCCTGTTCAACACCTTCGGCAACCTGGCCTCGATCACCACGCCGATCGTCATCGGCTACATCATCACGGCCACCGGTTCGTTCAAATGGGCCTTGGTGTTCGTCGGCTGCAACGCCCTGGTGGCTGTGTTCAGCTACCTGGTCATCGTTGGCCCGATCAAGCGCGTGGTGCTCAAGGAACCGCCAAGCAGCGGTTCGCCAGTGACCCAGCTTTCTCATGCTAATTCCTGAAGGGGCGGCATCATGCAGTTGATTGAACATGCCGACTCGCCGCGTTACATCCGCCTGCACGAGCGCGATAACGTGGTGGTCGTGGTTAACGACCAAGGGGTGCCGGCCGGCACTGAATTCGATAACGGACTGGTCACCGTGGACTTCGTGCCGCAAAGCCACAAAGTCACCCTGGTGGACATTCCCCAGGGCGGTGAAGTGATCCGCTACGGCCAGACCATCGGCTACGCCTTGCAGCCGATCCCGCGTGGCAGTTGGGTCAAGGAAGACCAGTTGCGCATGCCCACCGCGCCGCCCCTGGACAGCCTGCCGCTGTCCACCGAGGTGCCCGAGGCCCAGGCGCCGCTGGAAGGCTTTACCTTCGAGGGTTATCGCAATGCCGACGGCACTGTGGGCACGCGCAATATCCTCGGCATCACCACCACGGTGCAGTGCGTCACCGGGGTTCTGGACCACGCGGTCAAGCGCATCAAAGACGAGTTGCTGCCCAAGTACCCCCACGTCGATGACGTGGTGGCCCTGACCCACAGCTACGGCTGCGGCGTGGCCATCACCGCCACCGACGCCTACATCCCGATTCGCACCGTGCGCAACCTGGCACGCAACCCTAACCTTGGCGGCGAAGCCCTGGTCATCAGCCTGGGCTGTGAAAAGCTGCAGGCCGGGCAGGTGATGCACGACAACGACAGTTCCGTGGACCTCAGCGAGCCCTGGCTGTATCGCCTGCAGGACGCCAGCCACGGTTTTGGCGAAATGATCGAGCAGATCATGGCCCTGGCTGAAGTGCGCTTGAAGAAGCTCGACCAGCGTCGCCGGGAAACCGTGCCAGCGTCGGAACTGATCCTCGGCATGCAATGCGGTGGCAGCGATGCCTTCTCCGGGATCACCGCCAACCCGGCGCTGGGCTTTGCCTCCGACCTGCTGTTGCGGGCCGGGGCCACGGTGATGTTTTCCGAAGTCACCGAGGTGCGCGATGCCATCTACCTGCTGACCTCGCGTGCCCAGGACCAGGACGTGGCCCGGGAGTTGGTGCGGGAGATGGACTGGTACGACCGTTACCTGGCCAAGGGTGAAGCGGACCGCAGTGCCAACACCACGCCCGGCAACAAGAAGGGCGGGCTGTCGAACATTGTCGAGAAGTCCCTGGGCTCCATTGTCAAATCCGGCAGCAGCGCGATCAATGGGGTGCTGGGCCCGGGCGAGCGCTTCAAGCGCAAGGGGCTGATCTTCTGCGCCACGCCGGCCAGTGATTTTGTCTGCGGCACCTTGCAGTTGGCGGCTGGGATGAACCTGCATGTGTTCACCACGGGGCGCGGCACGCCCTATGGCCTGGCCATGGCGCCGGTGGTCAAGGTGTCGACCCGCACTGAGCTGGCTCAGCGCTGGCCGGACTTGATCGATATCGACGCCGGGCGCATCGCCACCGGGCGTGCCACGATCGAGGAGTTGGGCTGGGAGCTGTTCCACTTCTACCTGGACGTGGCCAGTGGCAAGAAGCAAACCTGGGCCGAGCAGCAGAAACTGCACAACGACATCACCCTGTTCAATCCGGCGCCCATCACCTGAGGCTGGGTATCCGGGCTGACCGACCTGTGCCCACAGGCCTGTTAGCCCGGATGATGGATCTGCGACGTAAATCCATGAGGTTCAACCGCCGACGCTGGCTTATCATTAGCGTCCTAACGACACTCCTCAAGGTTCACCTTCCATGTTGGCCATTTTCCTCGCCACCCTGAGCATTACCGCACCGGTCTTTGCCATGTTGTTTCTCGGTGTGCTGCTCAAGCGCGTGGGCTGGATCAACGACAACTTTATCCACACCGCGTCGGCCCTGGTGTTCAACGTCACCATGCCGGCGTTGTTGTTTCTGGGCATCCTCCATGCCGACCTGCACTCGGCACTCAAGCCGGGCTTGTTGATCTATTTTGCCGTGGCCACTCTGGTGAGCTTTGCCGGCGCCTGGCTGTGGGCCATCTGGCGTTGCCCCAGGGAAGACCGCGGGATCTACACCCAGGGGGCGTTTCGCGGCAATAACGGGGTCATCGGCCTGGCGCTGGCGGCCAGCATGTACGGCGACTACGGGATTTCCCTGGGGGCAATCCTCGCGGCCCTGGTGATCCTTTTCTACAACACCCTGTCGACCATCGTCCTGGCGGTGTACAGCCCGGTGATCAAGTCTGATCCGTGGAGCATCTTCAAGAGCGTGGTCAGCAACCCCTTGATCATCAGCGTGCTGTCAGCGGCGCCCTTCGCCTATTGGCAAATCAGCCTGCCCGGCTGGCTGGACAGCGCCGGCCAGGACCTGGCGGCCATGACCCTGCCCCTGGCGTTGATCTGCATCGGAGGCACCTTGTCCATGGCGGCGCTGCGCAAAAGCGGCAGCCTGGCCCTGAGTTCGAGCCTGGTGAAGATGGTCGGCTTGCCGGTGCTGGCGACCTTGGGCGCCTGGTGGTGCGGGTTTCGCGGGGCCGAGTTGGGGATTCTGTTTCTGTACTTCGGCAGCCCGACGGCAGCGGCCAGCTTTGTCATGGCCCGGGCGGCGAATGGCAATCACGAGCTGGCGGCGGCGATCATCGTCATCACCACGCTGATGGCGGCGCTGACCACCAACATCGGGATCTTCGTGCTGCAGTGGGGCGGGTGGATATAACGCTGTTCGCCGGCAAGCCGGCGAAGAACGGGGTCACTGCGGTTGCTGGTAGGCGTCGATCACTTCCTGGGCCGCGCGGAAGGCATCAATGGCCGCTGGCACGCCTGCGTAGACCGCGCAATGAAGTAGCGCTTCACGGATTTCCTCGACGGTGCAGCCATTGTTCAGCGCGCCGCGCACGTGGCCTTTCAGCTCTTGCGGGCATTTCAATGCGGTCAAGGCGGCGAGGGTGATCAGGCTGCGGGTTTTCAGCGGCAAGCCTTCACGGTTCCAGACGCTGCCCCAGGCATGTTCGTTGACGAAGTCCTGCAGCGGCTGGGTGAACTCGGTGGCGTTGCCCAAGGCGCGATCGACGAAGGCGTCGCCCATCACTTGGCGGCGCATTTCCACGCCGGGCTTTTTCTCTGCGGTCATTGGTTTTCCCTCTAGTGTTGGCGGCGCCAGGCTCGCAGCGAACTGAGCAGCAGAAACGCCACCAGCGCCGGCAGGACGAAAAACAGCATCAGGTGTTCCAGCTTGCCGGCCAGGGGCATGCCGGTGGTGAACGACACCACATGCAGCCCGTACGCCAGGTACAGGGCGAGAAACAGCAGACCCTCGGCCCGGGTCACGCGGTAGCCAGAATAGAACACCGGCAGGCACAACAGCGTCACGCCGAGCATCACGGGCAAGTCGAAATCCAGGGCGTTGGGCGAGACCGACAGCGGTGTCGGCGCCACCAGGGCGGTGATCCCTAGTACCCCCAGCAGGTTGAACAGGTTGCTGCCGATCACGTTGCCCACGGCGATGTCCCGCTGCCCGCGCACGGCGGCGATCAGCGAGGTGGCCAGCGCCGGCAGCGAGGTGCTGACGGCGATGATGGTCAGGCCGATGATGCGTTCCGACAGCCCCAGGTCAGAGGCCACGGTCACCGCCGCCTGCAGCAGCCAGTGGCCGGCGAGGGCCAGCAGTGCCAGGCCCAGCAGCATCAGCAGCAGGCTGCTCAGCCACGGAGCGGGCGGCGTCTGCGTCAGGTGTGGTGGGCGGTGGGCATGACGCGACTGGTACAGCAGCAGGCCCAGGTAGATGACCAGGGCCGTCAGCAGGATCAGGCCGTCCACGGGCGTCAGTTCTTCGTTGTAGGCCAGCACGAACACCAACAGGCTGGCGCCGATCATCAGCGGGATGTCCAGGCGCACCAGCTGCCGGGAAACCCTCAGGGGAATGATCAGGGCCGATAAGCCCAGGGTGACCAGGATGTTGAAGATGCTGCTGCCGATCACGCTGCCCACGGCGATGTCGGTGTTTTCCGCCAGGGTGGCTTGCAGGCTGACCGCCATCTGCGGCGCGCTGCTGCCGAAGGCGAGGATGGTCAGGCCGATAATCAGCGGGCGCACTTGCAGGCGCGCAGCCAGGCGCACCGCGGCCCGGACCAGGAGTTCGGCGCCGGCAATCAGCATCAGCAGGCCGCTGAAAAGCTGGAGCACGCTGAGCAGGGGCAAATCGGCTAGTCCGAAAATGGGCAGGGCTCCGTCGATCAGTCGCTGAGGGCTTGCACGCGCACCCGTGCGGTGCCGCTGCGCAGCATGCCCAGTTGTTCGGCGGCGCCCCGTGACAGGTCGATCAAGCGGCCGCGGGTGTGGGGGCCGCGATCGTTGATGCGAACCACGACGCTTTTGTCGTTGCCCAGGTTGGTGACCATCACCCGTGTGCCGAAGGGCAGTTCGCGATGGGCGGCGGTCATGCCGTGCTGGTCGAAGGGTTCGCCGCTGGCAGTGCGTTTGCCGTGATGCCGGGCACCGTAATAAGAGGCGGTGCCGGTCTGGTCATAACCGCGCGGGTCGACCACGTGGCTGGTGGCGCAGCCGGCGAGCAGAGAGAACAGGGCGCAGGCACTAAGCAGACGCTTCATGGGTGAACCGCTCTCTTTGAGGGGAATTCGAGTGAATCGGTGTGTCGCGGGTGAGCGGCGCGGGCTGACCGACCAAAACGAGGTATCAGGCACCCTGTTTTCTCCGGCCAGCCGCGCGTTCACTGGATCGTCAGCCTTCGAGCTTGCTTTTCAGCAACTCGTTGACCTGTTGCGGGTTGGCCTTGCCTTTGGACGCCTTCATCGCCTGGCCGACGAAGAAGCCGAACATCTTGCCGCGCTTGGCCTCATCGGCGGCACGGTATTGTTCGACCTGCTCGGCGTTGGCCGCGAGCATTTCGTCCAGCACCGCAGAGATCGCGCCGCTGTCGGTGACTTGCTTGAGGCCACGCTTGTCGATGATCTCGTCAGCGCTGCCTTCGCCATTGGCCATGGCTTCAAACACGGTCTTGGCGATTTTGCCGGAGATGGTGTTGTCTTTGATGCGCAGCAGCATGCCGCCCAGTTGCTCGGCGGAGACCGGTGCCGCGTCGATTTCCAGGCCTTGCTTGTTCAACAGGCTGCCCAGTTCGACCATGACCCAGTTGGCCGCCAGTTTGGCGTCGCCGGCAATCTTCACCACGTGCTCGAAGTAGTCCGCCTGCTCGCGGCTCGAGGCCAGGACGCTGGCGTCGTATACCGAGAGGCCGAACTGCTCCTGGAAGCGCTCGCGCTTCTGCGGTGGCAGTTCCGGCAGGGTGGCGCGAACGTCATCGATGAACGAGTCTTCGATGACCACCGGCAGCAGGTCCGGGTCGGGGAAGTAACGGTAGTCGTTGGCTTCCTCTTTGCTGCGCATCGGACGGGTTTCGTCCTTGTTCGGGTCGTAGAGGCGGGTCTGCTGGATGACTTTGCCACCGTCTTCGATCAGCTCGATCTGGCGCCGCACTTCGGTGTTGATGGCCTTCTCGATGAAGCGGAACGAGTTGACGTTCTTGATCTCGCAGCGGGTGCCGAACTCGACCTGGCCCTTGGGCCGGATCGACACGTTGCAGTCGCAACGCAGGGAGCCTTCGGCCATGTTGCCGTCGCAGATGCCCAGGTAGCGCACCATGGCGTGGATCGCCTTGACGTAAGCCACGGCTTCCTTGGCGTTGCGCATGTCCGGCTCGGAAACGATTTCCAGCAGCGGTGTGCCGGCGCGGTTCAGGTCGATGCCGCTGGCACCGCTGAATTCTTCATGCAGGCTCTTGCCGGCGTCTTCTTCCAGGTGCGCGCGGGTGATGCCGACGCGCTTCATGGTGCCGTCTTCCAGGGGGATGTCCAGGTGGCCCTTGCCGACGATCGGCAACTCCATCTGGCTGATCTGGTAGCCCTTGGGCAGGTCCGGGTAGAAGTAGTTCTTGCGGGCAAACACGTTGTGCTGGCCAATCTCGGCATCCACGGCCAGGCCGAACATTACCGCCATGCGCACCGCTTCCTGGTTCAACACCGGCAGCACGCCGGGCATGCCCAGGTCTACCAGGCTGGCCTGGGTGTTGGGCTCGGCGCCGAAGGCGGTGGAGCTACCGGAGAAAATCTTCGATTTGGTGGTGAGCTGGGTATGAATCTCCAGCCCGATCACGACTTCCCATTGCATGTGTTTCTCCTCAGAAGCCGGTTGGGGTGCGGGTGTGCCAGTCAGTGTTGAGCTGATACTGGTGAGCGACGTTCAACAAGCGGCCTTCCTGGAAATACGGGGCGAGCAACTGCACGCCGACCGGCAAGCCATCGACAAAACCTGCTGGCATGGACAAGCCCGGCAGACCCGCGAGGTTGGCGGTGATGGTGTAGACGTCTTCCAGGTAGGCGGCGACCGGGTCGCTGCTCTTGGCGCCGATTTTCCAGGCCGGGTTGGGCGTGGTTGGGCCGAGGATGACGTCGACTTCATTAAAGGCAGCCATGAAGTCGTTCTTGATCAGGCGACGGATTTTCTGCGCCTTGAGGTAGTAGGCGTCGTAGTAGCCGGCCGACAGGGCGTAGGCACCGACCATGATCCGGCGCTGGACTTCAGTGCCGAAGCCTTCGCCACGGGAGCGTTTGTACAGGTCGCTGAGGTTGACCGGGTTCTCGCAGCGGTAGCCGAAGCGCACGCCGTCGAAGCGCGACAGGTTGGAGGAGGCTTCCGCCGGGGCGATCACGTAGTACGCAGGAATCGCGTGCTGCATGTTCGGCAGGCTGATTTCCTTGATCACCGCGCCGAGCTTTTCCAGCTCCTTGACGCTGTTGTGAATCAGCTCGGCAATGCGCGGGTCGAGGCCGGCGCTGAAGTATTCCTTCGGCACACCGATGCGCAGGCCCTGCAGCGAACCGTTGAGGCTGGCGCTGTAGTCCGGCACAGGTTCGTCGATGCTGGTGGAGTCGTTCGGGTCGAAGCCGGCCATGCCTTGCAGCAGAATCGCGCAGTCTTCAGCGGTACGCGCCAACGGGCCACCCTGATCGAGGCTGGACGCGTAGGCGATCATGCCCCAGCGCGAAACACGACCGTAGGTCGGCTTGAGGCCGGTGAGGTTGGTCAGGGCCGCGGGCTGGCGAATCGAGCCGCCCGTGTCGGTGCCGGTGGCGGCCGGCAGCAGGCGCGCGGCCACGGCGGCGGCCGAACCGCCGGACGAACCGCCCGGCACGTGTTCCAGGTTCCACGGGTTTTTCGCCGCGCCGTAGTAGCTCGACTCGTTGCCCGAGCCCATGGCGAATTCGTCCATGTTGGTCTTGCCCAGGGTCACGGCCCCGGCAGCGGCCAGCTTGGCGACCACGGTGGCGTCGTAGGGCGCCTTGAAGTTGTCGAGCATCTTCGAGCCGCAACTGGTGCGGATGCCCTGGGTGCAGAACAAGTCTTTGTGGGCGATCGGCGCACCGAGCAGGGCGCCGCTCTCACCGTTGGCGCGACGGGCGTCGGCGGCCTTGGCCTGGGTCAGCGCCAGGTCTTCGGTGAGGCTGATGAAACTGTTGAGCTGAGGGTCCAGCTGGGCGATACGCGCCAGCAGGGTTTGGGTCAGCTCTTCGGAGGAAAACTGTTTGTCGGCGAGTCCGCGGGCGATCTCGGCCAGGGTCATGTGATGCATTGCAGGCTCTTTCCCTTTAGTCGATGACTTTCGGAACCAGGTACAGGCCGTTTTCGACCGCTGGCGCGATGGACTGATAAGCCTCGCGGTGATTGGACTCGGTCACAACGTCTGCGCGCAGGCGCTGGCTGGCTTCCAGTGGGTGGGCCAGGGGCTCGATACCGTCGGTATCGACTGCCTGCATTTCATCCACCAGCCCCAGAATGCTGTTGAGGGCGGAGGTGATGTGTGGAAGATCGGCGTCATTGAGGCCAAGACTGGCCAGATGCGCGATTTTTTCCACGTCGGAGCGTTCAAGCGCCATGGGATTCTCCAGTGGAAAACAGAACGGAAGTCGTCCGTGTGTTAGATTGTCGGAACACTACCGCATTTCTACGGTCTTATGGCCGCGATCGAGGGGGTTGGTGCACAGAAAAGCGGCCAATTTAACATATTGGCGCCTTGCCCAAAATCCCTGTCGTTGTTAGAGTTTGCCGCACTTTTTTACCCACGCGTTGCCTAGGGTCCCTTTCCCATGTTCAAGAAACTGCGTGGCATGTTTTCCAGCGATCTTTCCATTGACCTGGGCACTGCCAACACCCTTATTTACGTGCGCGAGCGCGGTATTGTCCTGAATGAACCATCGGTTGTGGCCATTCGGACCCACGGTAATCAGAAGAGTGTTGTCGCGGTTGGTACCGAAGCCAAGCGCATGCTCGGTCGTACACCGGGCAACATTGCCGCCATTCGTCCGATGAAGGACGGTGTGATCGCCGACTTCAGTGTCTGTGAAAAGATGCTGCAGTACTTCATCAACAAGGTTCACGAAAACAGCTTTCTGCAGCCTAGCCCTCGTGTGCTGATCTGCGTTCCATGCAAGTCCACTCAAGTTGAGCGTCGTGCCATCCGTGAATCGGCCCTGGGTGCCGGTGCCCGTGAGGTGTTCCTGATCGAAGAGCCAATGGCCGCTGCGATCGGTGCCGGCCTGCCGGTTGAAGAAGCCCGTGGTTCGATGGTCGTGGATATCGGTGGTGGTACCACTGAAATCGCGCTGATCTCCCTGAACGGTGTGGTCTACGCCGAATCCGTACGTGTTGGCGGTGACCGTTTCGACGAGGCAATCATCACTTACGTGCGTCGCAACTACGGCAGCCTGATCGGTGAATCCACCGCAGAGCGCATCAAGCAGGAAATCGGCACTGCCTACCCAGGTGGTGAAGTACGTGAAGTCGACGTACGTGGCCGTAACCTGGCCGAAGGTGTGCCACGTGCTTTCACCCTGAACTCCAATGAAGTGCTGGAAGCTCTGCAAGAGTCCCTGGCAACCATCGTTCAGGCCGTGAAGAGTGCCCTGGAGCAATCGCCTCCGGAACTGGCTTCGGATATCGCCGAGCGTGGCCTGGTGCTGACCGGTGGTGGTGCCTTGCTGCGCGACCTCGACAAGTTGCTGGCCCAGGAAACCGGTCTGCCGGTGATCGTCGCCGAAGACCCGCTGACCTGTGTTGCTCGCGGCGGTGGCCGTGCATTGGAAATGATGGATAAGCACACCATGGACCTGCTCTCCAGCGAGTGATTTCGCTGCAGGCATCTATGCTGTTTCGCTCACAGGCAGCACTTTGCAGTGCTGCCTGTGGCGTTTAACTTCTGTCAATCTGCATCCAGGCCGGTTTGATGCCTTATGAATAAAGACAACATTTGCCTGGGAGGAGCGGCTTATTAAACCGCTTTTCGCCAAAGGCCCCTCATTGGGCGTGCGCCTGTTGGTGCTGGTCGTGCTGTCGGTCGCGCTGATGGTGGTCGATGCCCGCTTCACACTGTTCAAGCCAGTGCGTAGCCAGATGTCGCTGGTGCTGATGCAGTCCTACTGGATCACCGACCTGCCGCAACGGCTATGGCAGGGTGTGGCCAGCCAGTTTGGCAGCCGTACCGAATTGGTGGCTGAGAACGAAAAACTCAAGACCGAGAACCTGCTGCTGCAGGGGCGCATGCAAAAGCTCGCGGCCCTGACCGAGCAGAACGTCCGTCTGCGCGAGTTGCTCAATTCCTCTGCGTTGGTCAACGAGAAGGTCGAAGTGGCCGAGTTGATCGGCATGGACCCCAACCCCTTCACCCATCGCATCATCATTAATAAAGGTGAGCGTGACGGCGTGTTCCTGGGGCAGCCGGTGCTCGACGCCCGCGGCCTGATGGGGCAGGTGGTCGAACTGATGCCGTACACCTCCCGTGTGTTGCTGCTGACCGACACCACCCACAGCATTCCCGTGCAGGTCAATCGCAACGGCTTGCGGGCGATCGCCAGCGGCACCGGTAATCCGGAGCGCCTGGAGTTGCGCCATGTGGCCGACACCGCGGATATCAAGGAAGGCGATCTGCTGGTCAGCTCCGGTTTGGGCCAGCGGTTCCCGGCCGGCTATCCGGTGGCGACGGTCAAGGAAGTGATCCACGATTCCGGCCAGCCGTTCGCCATTGTGCGTGCCGTGCCGACCGCAGCGCTGAACCGCAGCCGCTACTTGCTGTTGGTGTTCAGCGACCCGCGCACTGCCGAAGAGCGCGCCAACGACGCTGCCCAGGCCCAGGAAGCCCAGGATCAGCAAGGCGCCGCACCGGTCGTGCCGGCCACTGTGCCCAAGCCTGCGACCGCCGCTCCGGCCACTCCGGCAGCGGCCACCACTGCGCCAGCGCCTGCGGCTACCCCGGCCAAGCCTGTGGCCACCCCGGTCAAACCGGTCACTAAACCTGTGGTGAAGCCGGCGGCCAGCAAGCCGCCCGCTGCAGCACCGGCCACCACCGGAGGACGAGAATAATGCCGGGTACCAAATACTCCCAGAATGGCTGGATGGTCTGGTTGACGTTCGCCGTCGGCATGTTGCTCAGCGTCTCGCCGTTGCCGCAATTCATGGAAATCCTGCGCCCACTCTGGCTGGCCCTGTTGCTGGCTTTCTGGGCCCTGGCCCTGCCGCACAAGGTGGGCATGGTCACCGCCTGGTGCCTGGGATTGGCAGAGGATGTGCTGTACGGCACCCTGCTGGGCCAGAACGCCTTGATCCTGACCCTGATCACCTTCCTGGTGCTGTCCTTGCAACAGCGCCTGCGCATGTTCCCGATGTGGCAGCAGAGCCTGGTGATCCTGGTGATCTTCGGCCTGGCGCAGTTGGTCCAGCTCTGGCTCAGCGCCCTGACCGGCAACCGCCAACCCACCCTGGCCCTGGTGCTGCCCGCCTTGGTCAGCGCCTTGCTCTGGCCGTGGGTAAGCTTCGGTCTGCGTGGCTTGCGCAGACGTTTCAAAATCAACTAATTCGGTCAGGCATTGGCCCGCACCTCGACAGGGAGATGTCTTGATGAGTCCGCTTTACCTCGCTTCCGGCTCGCCGCGTCGGCGTGAACTGCTGACGCAGATCGGCGTGCCGTTCACCGCCATCAGTGCGGACATCGATGAAACCCCTCTGCTTGATGAGTCGCCTGCGGCCTATGTCGAACGCCTGGCGCGTGGCAAGGCCGCCGCCGGCCTGGGCCTGATCGCCAGCAGCCATTCCCTGGCCCCAGCCTGTGTGCTGGGCGCCGACACCGCGGTGGTGCTCGACGGACGGATCCTCGGCAAACCGCTGGATCAGGCCGACTCCCTGGCCATGCTCATGGCGTTATCGGATCGCGAACATGAAGTGCTGACCGCCATTGCCGTGCTTGACGACCAGCGTTGCGAGTCGCGAGTGGTGCGCAGCCTGGTGCGTTTTCGCCCCATCAGTCCTGAGGAGGCGGCGGCCTACTGGGCCAGCGGCGAGCCCCAGGACAAAGCCGGTGGTTATGGCATTCAGGGGCTTGCTGCGGTGTTTGTCGCGGGGCTCAATGGCAGCTATTCCGCTGTAGTTGGCCTGCCGCTGTGCGAAACCGCAGAACTGCTCGGCCATTTCGGCATACCCTGTTGGCAAAACCTTACAGTGCGCTAAGCGCCGTACCCACCGATGCGGCCTTCTTATCGTGAATATGCCTGAACGAGATCCTGCCATGAGTGAAGAGATTCTGATCAACATCACGCCGATGGAATCGCGCGTGGCGGTGGTCGAAAACGGAGTTCTGCAAGAAGTTCATGTCGAGCGCACCCAGCGTCGCGGCATCGTCGGCAACATCTATAAAGGCAAGGTGGTGCGGGTACTGCCCGGCATGCAGGCGGCCTTCGTCGATATCGGCCTGGATCGGGCGGCGTTTATCCACGCTTCGGAAATTTCCGTGCGTGAAGGCCCTGCGGTGGAAAGCATCAGCGCCCTGGTGCACGAAGGGCAGAGCCTGGTGGTGCAGGTCACCAAGGACCCCATCGGCTCCAAGGGCGCGCGCCTGACTACTCAGTTGTCGATCCCTTCACGTTACCTGGTGTACATGCCGCGTACCGCCCATGTCGGGATTTCCCTGAAGATCGAAGACGAAGGCGAGCGCGAGCGCTTGAAGAAAGTGGTCAGCGACTGCGTGGCCCAGGAAGGCATCAAGGAAGCGGGCGGTTTTATCTTGCGCACGGCCGCTGAGGGCGCCGGGGTCGACGAGATCATGATGGACATCCGCTACCTGCGGCGTCTGTGGGACCAGATCGGCACCCAGATCAAGACCATCGGCGCCCCGAGTGTGATCTACGAAGACCTGGGCCTGGCCCTGCGCACCCTGCGTGACCTGGTCAGCCCGAAGATCGAGAAAATCCGTATCGACTCCCGGGAAACCTTCCAGAAGACCACGCAGTTTGTCGCCGAGCTGATGCCGGAAATCGCCGATCGCCTGGAGCATTACCCGGGCGAACGACCGATCTTCGATTTGTATGGGGTCGAGGACGAGATCCAGAAAGCGCTGGAGCGCAAGGTGCCGCTCAAGTCCGGTGGCTACCTGGTGGTGGACCCGGCGGAAGCCATGACCACCATCGACGTCAACACTGGCGCCTTCGTGGGCCATCGCAACCTTGAAGAAACCATCTTCAAGACCAATCTCGAGGCCGCCACCGCCATCGCCCGCCAACTGCGCCTGCGCAACCTCGGCGGGATCATCATCATCGACTTCATCGACATGGAAGATGAAGAGCACCAGCGTCAAGTCCTGCGCACCCTGGAAAAACAGCTGGAGCGGGACCACGCCAAGACCAACATCATCGGCATCACCGAGCTGGGCCTGGTGCAGATGACCCGCAAGCGCACCCGGGAAAGCCTGGAGCAAGTGCTGTGCGAACCCTGCAGCAGTTGCCAGGGACGGGGCAAATTGAAAACCCCGGAAACCATCTGTTACGAAATTTTCCGCGAGATTCTGCGTGAAGCCCGGGCTTATCAGGCAGAAGGGTATCGGGTGCTGGCCAATCAGAAAGTGGTCGACCGCTTGCTCGATGAAGAGTCAGGCAACGTCGCGGAGTTGGAAGGCTTTATCGGCCGGACCATCAGGTTCCAGGTCGAAACCATGTATTCCCAGGAACAATACGACGTGGTGCTGCTCTGAATCCGCGTGTTTTTCAGGATTGGAAACGGCTGGTCTCAGCTTTTTGCATGACTATTGCCTTGGGAGCCAACTGACATGGAGCGGCTGATCCGCGTGTTCTCCGCGCTGACTCGCTGGGGGCTGGGCTTCTGCGCATTGGCGCTGGTCCTGGCGGCCTTGTACGTCAGTCTCGGCCGGGAGTTGACCCCGCTGGTGGCCGAGTATCGAGCCGAGGTCCAGGCCAAGGCCGAGAATGCCCTGGGCATGCCCGTGCACATCGGTCGCCTGGAGGGCACCTGGAGCGGTTTCTCTCCGACCCTGTTGGCCCATGACGTGATGATCGGTGACGGTGCCAATGCCTTGCGCCTGGATCAGGTGCGGGTGGTGCCGGATATTTCCGCGAGTCTGCTGGCCCGTGAAGTGCGTATCGGGCTGCTGCAGCTCAGCGGCCTTAGCCTGAGCCTCAAGGAGGACCAGGATGGCCACTGGCGCCTGGAAGGCTTGCCGGTGCAGGACGACCAGCCGTTCGACCCCGAACAGATGCTCACCCGCATGCAGGTGCTTGGCGAACTGTCGCTGCTCGACAGCCAAGTAACGTTGCAGCCTTTTGAACACCCGGCCCTGACCCTGACCTACGTAGGCCTCAACCTGCGCACCGGCCCAAGCCGCCAGCGCCTGGACGCACGCCTGACCCTGCCCGACGGCCAGCCCCTGGCCTTGAGCTTGCGTACCCGCCTGAAGGCCAACGCCTGGCGCGAAGCTCGGGCCGATGGCTACGTGAGCCTGCCGCAAAGCGATTGGGCCCGGTGGCTGCCGCCGCGCCTGACCCGGCAGTGGCACTTTTCCGAACTCAAGGCCGGTGGCGAGCTGTGGTTCGCCTGGGACAAGGGCGCGTTGCAAAGCGCCAGCCTGCGCTTGAACGCACCGCAACTGACCGGCGCTTATGCGGAGCGCAAACCGATCACCCTCAAAAACCTGGCAGTCAATGCCAACCTCCAGCGCAGCGACGATGGCCTGCGGGTGCAGCTCGACAGTCTGGCGGTGAACCTAGGGGAAACCCGCTGGGAGTCCCGGCTGCAAGTGCAGCAGAAGCGGGCCGACGACCCGGCCCAGGAAGTGTGGAACTTGCAGGCCGACCGTCTCGACCTGACGCCCATCACCCCCGTGCTGGATGCCCTCGTGCCGCTGCCTGAAGGGGTGGCCAAGGCGGTGGACAGCCTCAAGGTCACGGGCGCGTTGCGCAATGTGTTGTTGGACGTGCGGCCCCAGGCCACGGGCGATCAGCGTCTGAGTTTCGCCGCCAACCTGGAGCGGGTCGGCTTTGATGCCTACCACGGCGCCCCGGCGGCACGGAATGTCACCGGCAGCATCAGTGGTGACCTGGGGCAGGGCGAGTTGCGCATGGACAGCAAGGATTTCTCCTTGCACCTGTATCCGATCTTCGCCAAGCCCTGGCAGTACATCCAGGCCAACGCCAAGCTCACCTGGAAGCTGGATCAGGACGGTTTTACCCTGATTTCCCCTTACCTGAAGGTACTGGGCGAGGAGGGCAAGATCGCTGGCGACTTCCTGATCCGCCTGCATTTCGATCACACCCAGGAAGACTACATGGACTTGCGGGTCGGGCTGCTGGAGGGGGACGGGCGCTACACCGCCAAGTACCTGCCGCAAGTCCTGAGCCCGGCATTGGATGAGTGGTTGCGCACGGCGATTCTCAAGGGTGCAGTGGACCAGGGCTTTTTCCAGTATCAGGGTTCGCTCAATCACGGCGCCCTCGACACGGCCCGCAGCATCAGCCTGTTCTTCAAGGTGCATGACGCCGAACTGGCCTTCCAGCCAGGCTGGCCGCACCTGACCAAAGTCAACGGTGATGTGTTTATCGAAGACAGCGGCGTGCGCATTGTTGCCAGCAAGGGGCAGTTGCTGGACACCCGGGTCCGCGATGTTTTCGTCAACATCCCCCATGTTGCCAGCGGCGAGCATTCCCATATGTTCATCGATGGCCAGTTTGCCGGCGGCCTTGGCGATGGCGTGAAGATTCTTCAGGAAGCGCCCATCGGCACCGGCTCGACCTTTGCCGGTTGGCAGGGAGAGGGCGACCTGCAGGGCAAGTTGAACCTGGACATCCCGCTGGTCAAAGGCGATACGCCGAAAATCCAGGTGGACTTCAAGACCGACAAGGCGCGACTCAAGTTGAGCGAGCCCGCCTTGGAGCTGACCCAGCTCAAGGGTGACTTCCGTTTTGACAGCAGCAAGGGCCTGAGTGGGCAGAACATCAGCGCCCAGGCGTTCGACCGGCCCGTGACGGCGCAGATCTTTGCCGATGGCAAGGCCGGCAAGCCCAACACCCGAGTGGTTGCCAAGGGCCAAGTGGCGGTGAAAAAACTCACCGACTGGCTGAGTGTCAGCCAGCCGTTACCCGTGTCGGGGGATGTGCCGTATCAGCTGCAACTGAATCTGGATGGCGCCGATAGCCAGTTGATCGTCAGTTCGAGCCTCAAGGGCGTGGCCGTGGACCTGCCGGCACCCTTCGGCATGGCCGCGAGCACCGGGCGCGAGAGTATTTTCCGCATGACCCTGCAAGGGGCCGAGCGCCGTTATTGGTTCGATTATGGCGACCTGGCCAACTTCACCTTTGCCGCGCCAGCGGGCAACTTCTCCGATGGGCGTGGCGAGTTGTTCCTGGGAGGGGGCGACGCACAGTTGCCGGCCGGCAAAGGCCTGCGGGTCCGCGGCGTGTTGTCGGAACTGGATGTCGAGCCCTGGAAGGCCCTGGTGGATCGTTACGCCGGCAAGGACCCGGGCGGCAGTGCCAAGCAACTGCTCAGCGGTGCCGATTTCAAAGTGGGCAAGCTCAGCGCCTTTGGCACCACCCTGGATCAAGTCAGCCTGCAACTGGACCGCAAGCCGGCGGCCTGGGCCCTGCAGATCGACAGCCAGCAAGCCAAGGGCAAGGTGAGCATCGCCGACGCCAAGGCGGTGCCGATGACCATCGACATGCAGTACATCCGCCTGCCGGCGGTCGATCCCCAGGTGCAGGCCGACGAGAATGCACCGGACCCCCTGGCCTCGGTGGACCCCAAGAATGTTCCGGCCATGGATATCTCCATTGCCCAGCTGTTCCAGGGGCCTGACCTGGTGGGCAAGTGGGCGCTCAAAGTGCGCCCCACCGCCAAGGGCATGGCCTTCAACAGCTTGAGCCTGGGGCTCAAGGGCATGGTGCTGGAGGGCGAGGGCGGCTGGGAAGGTGTGCCGGGTGCCCGCGGCAGTTGGTATCGCGGGCGCCTGGGCGGTGGCAACCTGGCCGATGTGCTCAAGGGCTGGGGCTTCGCGCCCACCGTGACCAGTGAGGATTTCCACCTGGATGTCGACGGTCGCTGGCCCGGCTCGCCGGCCTGGGTGGCGCTCAAGCGCTTCTCCGGAAGCCTGGATGCCACCTTGCGCAAAGGCCAGTTCGTCGAAGTGGAAGGCGGCGCCCAGGCGTTGCGGGTGTTTGGCCTGCTCAACTTCAACTCCATCGGCCGGCGCTTGCGCCTGGACTTCTCCGACCTGTTCGGCAAGGGCTTGAGCTATGACCGGGTCAAGGGCCTGCTGGTGGCCAGCGATGGCGTGTACGTCACCCGTGAACCCATCACCCTGACCGGACCTTCGAGCAATCTGGAACTCAATGGCACCCTGGACATGGTGGCCGACCAAGTGGACGCCAAGCTGGCAGTGACCCTGCCGGTGACCAATAACCTGCCGATCGCCGCGCTGCTGGTGGGCGCTCCGGCGGTGGGCGGTGCCTTGTTCCTGATCGACAAACTGATCGGTGACCGCGTGGCGCGCTTCGCCAGCGTCAAATACAACGTCAAAGGCCCTTGGAAAGAGCCGAAAATCACCTTCGACAAACCTTTTTGAGAGCCTTGGGTATTGCTCCATGGAGTAGCATGGCGGCCTACCCGATACGGAGTGCGCCATGTCTCTTGCGGTGATTCAAATGGTCAGCCAGAGCGATGTGCTGGCCAATCTGGCCCAGGCCCGACGCCTGCTTGAGCAGGCTGCGGCCGGTGGTGCGCGCCTGGCGGTCCTGCCGGAAAACTTCGCTGCCATGGGGCGTCGCGACGTGGCCGCTATCGGTCGCGCCGAAGCCTTGGGCGAAGGGCCGATCCTGCCCTGGTTGAAACAGACCGCCCGCGACCTCAAGTTATGGATAGTGGGCGGCACGTTGCCGTTGCCACCGTTGCATCAGCCCGAAGGCAAAGCCAATGCCTGTTCGCTGTTGATCGACGAGCACGGCGAGGTGGCCGCTCGTTACGACAAGCTGCACTTGTTCGATGTGGACGTGGCCGATCAGCGTGGCCGTTACCGTGAATCCGATGACTATGCTCATGGCAGCCAAGTGGTGGTGGCGGATACCCCGGTCGGCCGCTTGGGCCTGACGGTCTGTTACGACCTGCGCTTTCCCGAGTTGTACAGCGAGTTGCGCGCTGCCGGGGCGGAGCTGATTACCGCGCCCTCAGCGTTCACCGCGGTAACCGGCGCGGCGCATTGGGAGGTGCTGATTCGCGCCCGTGCCATCGAGACCCAGTGCTACCTGCTGGCGGCTGCCCAGGGCGGCGTTCACCCAGGCCCCCGCGAGACCTTTGGCCATGCCGCCATTGTCGATCCCTGGGGGCGGGTGCTGGCAGAACAGGATCAAGGCGAGGCCGTGCTGCTGGCCCAACGCGATAGCAGCGAACAGGCGTCCATCCGGGCGCGGATGCCGGTGGCCAGTCACCGGCGCTTTTTCTCGCAAGGCGCCCAGCGACTTGCTTAAGAACGACGAATTTAAGGCGCAAAGCATATGAGCGGGTTGTTGTCCTCAGTCAGTGAACACCTTTTAGCCCCTGGTGGCGTGACCATTGAAAGCCTGCAGAGTGTGCTGGGCGATCTGGCCGGCCCGGGGATCGATGCTGCCGACCTGTATTTCCAGGGGCAGATTTCCGAGTCCTGGTCCTTGGAAGACGGCATCGTCAAGGAAGGCAGTTTCAACCTTGATCAGGGCGTTGGCGTGCGGGCGCAATCCGGTGAGAAGACCGGCTTTGCCTACAGCAATGCCATCACCCTGGAAGCGCTGGGCCAGGCGGCGCGGGCGGCGCGCTCGATTTCCCGGGCCGGGCAGAATGGCAGCGTGCAGGCCTTCACTACCCAGGATGTGGCGCAGTTGTACGCGCCGGATAACCCCCTTGAAGTCATCAGCCGGGCCGAAAAGGTCGAGTTGCTCAAGCGCATCGATGTCGCCACCCGTGCCCTGGACCCGCGCATCCAGCAGGTCAGCGTGAGCATGGCCGGGGTGTGGGAGCGCATCCTGGTGGCCTCCACCGATGGCGGCTTGAGCGCCGATGTGCGGCCGCTGGTGCGTTTCAATGTCAGCGTGATTGTCGAGCAGAACGGCCGGCGCGAGCGCGGCGGCCATGGTGGTGGTGGGCGCACCGACTACCGGTACTTCCTCAGTGAAGACCGCGCCATGGGGTATGCCCGTGAAGCGCTGCGCCAGGCCCTGGTGAACCTGGAAGCCATTCCGGCACCGGCCGGCACCTTGCCAGTGGTGCTGGGCTCCGGCTGGTCCGGGGTGCTGTTGCACGAAGCGGTGGGCCATGGCCTGGAAGGCGATTTCAACCGCAAGGGCAGTTCGGCCTACAGCGGGCGCATGGGCGAAATGGTTGCCTCCAAGCTGTGCACCATCGTCGATGATGGCACCCTGGCTGGCCGTCGCGGCTCACTGACCGTGGACGATGAAGGCACCCCGACCGAGTGCACCACCCTGATCGAAAACGGCGTGCTCAAAGGCTACATGCAGGACAAGCTCAACGCCCGCCTGATGGGCGTGGCGCGCACCGGCAACGGTCGTCGCGAATCCTATGCGCACCTGCCGATGCCGCGCATGACCAACACTTACATGCTGGCGGGCGAAAGCGACCCGGCGGAAATCATTGCCTCGGTGAAAAAGGGTATCTACTGCGCCAATCTGGGTGGCGGCCAAGTGGACATCACCAGCGGCAAGTTCGTGTTCTCCACCAGCGAGGCGTACCTGATCGAAGACGGCAAGATCACCGCTCCAGTCAAGGGCGCGACCCTGATCGGCAACGGCCCGGAAGCCATGAGCAAAGTGTCCATGGTCGGCAATGACTTGTCGCTGGACAGCGGTGTGGGGACCTGTGGCAAGGATGGCCAATCGGTGCCGGTGGGCGTGGGTCAGCCGACCCTGAAAATCGATGGCATCACAGTGGGTGGCACGGGGGCTTGAGGCGTGGAGCGGCGGGTGGGCTGCGTGGCAACCCACCCGGTGCGAGGATCAGCGCAGACCGCGTTGAACTTCGTCCAGCTCACGGATGTACTTGAAGATTTTACGGCTGGAGGCCGGCGCCTTGTTATGGGCCAGCTCATGCTGCGCCTGACGGATCAGGGAGCGCAGTTGTTGACGGTCCGCTTCCGGATAGTCAACGACGAACTTCTCCAGCACGCCGTCATCGCCTGCGATCAGGCGATCGCGCCAGCGTTCCAGGCCGTGGAAGCGTTCGTTGTACTGCCGGGTGGAGGCATCGAGTTGGTCAAGCAGTTGCAGAATCGCCGCAGTGTCCTGGTCACGCATCAGCTTGCCGATGAATTGCAGGTGGCGTTTACGGGCGATGTTCGCAGTGTGCTTGGGCGCATCGGCCAGAGCCCGGCGCATGGCGTCGGTCAACGGCAGTTTTGCCAGCAAGTCGGGTTTGAGTGTTGTAAGGCGCTCGCCGAGGTCAACCAGAGCATGCAGCTCGCGTTTGACCTGGGATTTGCTTTTCTCCCCATCGAGGGAGTCGTCGTAAGAATCAACCATGGTGGCAGTCCGCAAAGAAACGCCGCCATGATAACCAGTCGGGGGCCGCTTGTCCGGCCCGGTCGCTCGAAGGCCTTAACCGAAAGCAGAATTTGAGTGGAGAAAACCATGAGTGCAGCAGAAAGCGTCGGCCCACAAGCTTTGCCGGCACTGCAGGAACAGGTTGAGCAGATCATCGCCGAGGCCAAGCGCCAGGGCGCCAGCGCCTGTGAGGTCGCGGTTTCTCTGGAGCAGGGCCTGTCCACGTCGGTGCGTCAGCGGGAAGTGGAAACCGTTGAGTTCAATCGCGACCAGGGCTTTGGCATCACTTTGTATGTCGGCCAGCGCAAGGGCTCGGCCAGCACCTCCGCCAGCGGCCCGGATGCCATTCGCGAGACCGTCGCCGCGGCGCTGGCCATCGCCAAGCACACCTCGGAAGACGAGGCGTCGGGCCTGGCCGATGCGGCGCTGATGGCCAAGGACCTGAAGGACTTCGACCTGTTCCACGCCTGGAATATCACCCCGGAGCAAGCCATCGAGCAGGCGCTGGCCTGCGAAGCGGCAGCCTTTGCCGCCGACAGCCGGATCAAGAACGCCGATGGCACCACCCTGAGCACCCATCAAGGTTGCCGCGTCTATGGCAACAGCCACGGCTTTGTTGGCGGTTATGCCTCGACCCGGCATAGCCTGAGCTGCGTGATGATTGCCGAGGCCAATGGCCAGATGCAGCGTGATTATTGGTACGACGTCAGCCGCCAGGGCAACCTGCTGGCTGACCCGGCCAGCATCGGCCAGAAAGCTGCACAGCGGGCCGCCAGCCGTCTGGGCGCGCGCCCGGTGCCGACCTGTGAAGTGCCTGTGCTGTTCTCCGCAGAACTGGCCGGTGGCTTGTTCGGCAGCTTCCTGGGGGCGATTTCCGGCGGCAATCTGTACCGCAAATCGTCATTTCTGGAGGGCGCCCTGGGCCAGCAACTGTTCCCGGAATGGCTGACCATCGACGAGCGCCCACACCTGATGCAGGCCATGGGCAGCGCGGCTTTCGACGGTGATGGCCTGGCCACTTACGCCAAGCCGTTCGTCGAGAAGGGCGAGTTGGTGTCTTACATTCTTGGCACTTACTCCGGGCGCAAGCTGGGGCTGCCGAGCACCGCCAACGCCGGCGGCGTGCACAACCTGTTTGTCACCCACGGCGACGAAGACCAGGCGGCGTTGTTGCGGCGCATGGGCCGCGGCCTGTTGGTCACCGAGTTGATGGGCCATGGCTTGAACATGGTCACGGGCGACTACTCCCGCGGCGCGGCGGGCTTCTGGGTGGAGAACGGCGAGATCCAGTTCGCAGTCCAGGAAGTGACCATCGCCGGCAACATGCGCGACATGTTCAAGCAGATCGTTGCCGTGGGTAACGACCTGGAACTGCGCAGCAATATCCGCACCGGTTCGGTGTTGATCGAGCGGATGACTGTCGCGGGCAGTTGATCTGATTGCAGGTCCCAGGCGCGCCACCTTTTCGGGTGGCGCGCTTTTTTTTGAGCAAAATTCGTACACGCCAGATTGATTTGATTATCAATATCAGATAACAATGAGTCTCATTTCGTAGATGAGCCCCGGTCATGAGTACTGCCCTGCACGAGCAGCATTACCTCGAAAGCTGGCGTTGGATGAGCCGCCAGATCCGTTGTGCCCTTGATCCGGACGAGCCGCGCCTGATCGAACATTACCTGGCCGAGGGGCGCTATCTGGCCTGTTGCACCAGCACTTCCGCCTGGACCGTGGCTGAAACCTCCTTCCGTTTGTTGCTCGATACCGCGCTCGACACGGCCTTGCCCTGGCATTGGCGCAGCCAGTGCCTGGACCAGGCCTGGCGCCCCCTGCGTGATCTGGAGCGACTCTCTTTGTGCAAATGCCGGCTCAAGCGCTGGCAAAGCTATGCCTGGCAGTTGGCGACGTGCTCGCTGCTGCCTTCCATCCCCCTGATCGAACTGGTGCAAGGATTTCCCGATGAGTAATACCCGTATCGAACGCGACAGCATGGGCGAGTTGCAGGTCCCCGAGCACGCGTTGTATGGCGCGCAAACCCAGCGTGCGGTGGATAACTTTCCCATCAGCGGGCAGCGCATGCCGGCGCAGTTCATTCGCGCCTTGATCCTGGCGAAGGCTGCAGCGGCCAAGGCCAACGTCGAACTCCAGCAACTGAGCGAGTCGCAGGGCAAGGCCATTGTCGATGCCGCCCAGGGCCTGCTGGAAGGTGACTACATGCAGCACTTCCCGGTGGATATCTTCCAGACCGGCTCCGGCACCAGTTCGAACATGAACGCCAACGAAGTGCTGGCAACCCTGGCCAGCCGCCTGCTGGGCGAGGCGGTGAACGCCAACGACCATGTCAACTGCGGCCAGAGCAGCAACGACATCATCCCTACCACCATTCACGTCAGCGCCGCCTTGACCCTGCACGAACAACTGCTGCCGGCGCTGTTGCACCTGGTGGCAGTGATCGAGCGCAAGGCGGTCGAAGTTCATCCGTTCATCAAGACCGGGCGTACTCACCTCATGGACGCGATGCCAGTGCGTATGAGTCAGGTGCTGGAAGGCTGGGCCCAGCAACTCAAGGCCAATATCGGTCACCTGCAAGACCTGCTGCCGAGCCTGCAGGCGCTGGCGCAGGGCGGCACGGCCGTCGGCACCGGGATCAACGCTCACCCTGAATTCGCCGCGCGGTTCAGCCAGCAGTTGAGCCGCTTGACCCAAGTGACCTTCACCCCGGGTGTGAACCTGTTCGCCCTGATCGGCTCCCAGGACACCGCTGTAGCAGTGTCCGGCCAGCTCAAGGCGATTGCGGTCTCGCTGATGAAGATCGCCAACGACTTGCGCTGGATGAACTCCGGTCCGCTGGCGGGCCTGGGCGAGATCGAACTGGAAGGCCTGCAGCCGGGCTCCTCGATCATGCCGGGCAAGGTCAACCCGGTGATTCCGGAAGCCACCGCCATGGTGGCGGCGCAAGTGATTGGCAATGACTCGGTGATCACCGTGGCCGGCCAGTCGGGCAACTTCGAACTCAACGTGATGCTGCCGATCATTGCCCAGAACCTGCTGAGCAGTATCGAGTTGCTGGCCAACTCCAGCCGTCTGCTGGCCGACAAGGCCATCGCCAGCTTCAAGGTCAATGAACCCAAGCTCAAGGAAGCGCTGTCGCGCAACCCGATCCTGGTAACCGCCTTGAACCCGATCATCGGTTATCAAAAAGCCGCGGAAATCGCCAAGACCGCCTACAAGCAAGGGCGTCCGGTGATCGATGTGGCCCTGGAACACACCGATCTTTCCCGTAGCCAGCTGGAAGTCCTGCTGGATCCGGAAAAGCTCACCGCCGGCGGCGTGTAATCCCCGATCCGGCTTTGGAGGCTCACCATGGAACACTGGAAACGCACGATCGAAAGGGCCAATCGCTTCTTCATTCAGGGCGATCTTGTGGATGCTCGCGAGTATTACCTGCAGGCGCTGGCCTTGGCCCAGGTGCTGTTCGAGCGCTGGTCGGATGCCGACGAAGCCGTTGCGGCCTGCGTCATTTCCCACCACAACCTGGCCGACCTGCACTTGCGCCTGAACCAGCCGGAGGAAAGCGCGGAGTACCTCTGCGCGATCCACCAGCGCCTGTTGCAGACCCTGCAGGACAACCGGCTGCCTCTCGCTTTGCGCGAAGCGGCGTTTCGCCAAAGCAGCAAGACCTACGTTGAGCTGCTGAATTTCATCAGTGAACACGGCGAATACCCGCGTACGCATCGCCTGCTGGAGAACCACGTCGCGCAAATGGCGCCTGACGTCGCGATCCCGAATGGCCCACATTACGGAGCACATTGAATGTCCTTTACCTTGCCTGCACTGCCTTACGCCTACGACGCCCTGGAACCGCACATCGATGCACAGACCATGGAAATTCACTACAGCAAGCACCACCAGACGTACATCAACAACCTCAATGCCGCGGTAGAAGGCACCGAGTGGGCTGACTGGTCGGTTGAAAAGCTGGTGGCCAGCGTCCAGCAGCTTCCAGAAAAACTCCGCGCCGCGGTGATCAACCAGGGTGGCGGGCATGCCAACCATTCGCTGTTCTGGGCGGTCATGACGCCGTCGGGTGGCGGCAAACCCGAGGGCGCTCTGTGGCAGGCCATCGAGGAACAACTGGGGGGCTTCGACAGCTTCAAAGAGGCGTTCACCAAAGCGGCGCTGACCCGTTTCGGTAGCGGCTGGGCCTGGCTCAGCGTGACCCCGGAGAAAAAGCTGGTGGTGGAGAGCAGCGGCAATCAGGACAGCCCGCTGATGAACGGCAACACCCCAATCCTTGGCCTGGACGTGTGGGAACACGCTTATTACCTGCGTTACCAGAACCGCCGGCCGGAATACATCAACGCGTTCTACAACGTCATCAACTGGCCTGAAGTGGCTCAGCGCTATCAAGCAGCCGTGGCTTGAGTCTCCAACTTGACAAGATCTAAGGCCGACTATGGGCACTGAAACACTGGCGATCAGCGGCGGACGAATGTTTCGTTATGCGTTCGGTTCGCTGTTGCTGTTGGCGGGGACCGCATTGCTGGTGGCTCAAGGACTGAGCTGGCTGAACCTGGAGCCGCGACTGTTGCGGGCGTTACAAGGCGGGGCGATCTGTGCCCTGGGCACGGCCCTTGGGGCTGTGCCGGTGCTGGTGATCCGCCGGATGCCTGTGGCGTTGAGCGACACATTGTTGGGGTTTGGTGCGGGCGTGATGCTGGCGGCCACCGCCTTTTCATTGATTGTGCCGGGCATTGCGGCCGCTGAAAGCCTGGGGCTTTCGCCTTGGGCCTCCAGTGGCCTGATCAGCTTGGGCATCATGCTGGGCGCGTTCTGCCTGTTTCTCGTGGATCGTCGGCTCTCCGGGGTCACTCCGGAGGTGCTGGTGGGCACGCCGCAGCACCCGTTGATTCCGCCGCGTATCTGGCTGTTTGTGTTTGCGATCATCGCCCACAACATTCCCGAAGGCATGGCGGTGGGGGTGTCGGCCGGTGGCGGTATGGCCGACGCTGACAGCCTGGCCATGGGCATTGCCCTGCAGGATGTGCCAGAGGGGCTGGTGATCGCGTTGGTGTTGGCAGGGGCGGGGATGTCGCGGGTCAGGGCGTTCCTGATCGGTGCGGCGTCCGGCCTGGTTGAGCCGGTCTTCGCCCTGCTCTGTGCCTGGCTGGTCAGCCTTGCCGAGCTGTTGTTGCCCTTGGGCTTGGCCTTGGCGGCGGGGGCGATGCTCTTGGTGGTGACTCAGGAAGTGATTCCGGAGTCGCGACGCAACGGCAATGAAAAACTCGCCAGCCTTGGGCTGTGCATCGGCTTTTGTCTGATGATGGTGATGGATACGGCACTCGCTTGAGTGCCTGGCGGCAGGCTTGCCCTGTCGCCTTTACTCGCCTTCGTCGAAATAATTGTTGATCAGTGCCACCAGCGCATCCAGCGCTTCCTGCTCCTGCTCGCCTTCGGTTTTCAAATGAATCTTGGTGCCCTTGCCGGCGGCCAGCATCATCATGGCCATGATGCTTTTGCCGTCGACCATGGATTCCGGGGTTCTGCCCGCTCTGATCTGGCAAGGAAACTGACCGGCAACGCCGACGAATTTGGCTGAAGCACGGGCATGCAAGCCCAGTTTGTTGATGATTTCAATTTCCAGAGCAGGCATCGCGGGGTAGATCCTTTCAGCTAAGGTCGCGGTGGCGAACCTGGACGTTCTTCAGGGATTGTTGCAGCACCTGACCCAGGCGTTCGGTCAGGTAGACGGAGCGGTGATGCCCGCCCGTGCAGCCAATGGCAATAGTGACGTAGGCGCGGTTGCTGGCAGCGAAGCGCGGCAACCACTTGAGCAGGTAGCTGGAGATGTCCTGGAACATCTCCTCGACATCCGGCTGTGCCGCCAGGTACTCGGCAACCGGTTGATCCAGCCCCGACTGGTCGCGCAGCTCGGGTTTCCAATAGGGGTTGGGCAGGCAGCGCACATCGAATACCAGGTCCGCATCCACCGGCATCCCGCGTTTGAACCCGAAGGACTCCACCAGGAACGCCGTGCCCGGTTCAGGCTGGTTCAACAGGCGCAACTTGATGGTGTCGCGCAGTTGGTACAGGTTCAGGTTGGTGGTGTTGACCTTGAGGTCGGCCAGATCGACGATCGGCCCGAGCAATTGGGTTTCGTCGTGAATGGCCTCCGCCAGGGAGCGATTAGCGCTGCTGAGCGGATGGCGCCGGCGGGTTTCCGAGAAGCGCTTGAGCAGGGTTTCCTCGTCGGCGTCCAGGTACAGCACATCGCACTGGATGTGCCGGGCACGGACTTCTTCCAGGAGCTCGGGGAAGCGCGACAAGTGGCTGGGCAGGTTGCGTGCGTCAATGGACACCGCCACCAGCGGTTGTGCCAGCTCGGTGTGGATCAACGCACGCTCGGCCAGTTCGGGCAGCAACCCGGCGGGCAAGTTGTCGATGCAGTAGTAACCGTGGTCCTCAAGAACATCGAGGGCGGTGCTTTTACCCGAGCCGGAACGGCCGCTGACGATGATCAAACGCATGGCTAGTGACCGTTCTGTTCGTCCAGGACAACCTGATACAGGGCTTCATTGCTGGAGGCGCTGCGCAGCCGGTCACGCACTTCCTTGCGATCCAGCATGCTGGCGATCTGCCGGAGCAGTTCCAAGTGAGCATCGGTGGCCGCTTCCGGGACCAGCAATACGAACAGCAGGTCGACCGGAGCGCCATCAATGGCGTCGAAATCGATAGGGGCGTCCAGGTGCATCAAGGCGCTGATAGGCGACTCGCACCCTTTTAGACGGCAGTGAGGAATAGCGATGCCGTTGCCAAAACCCGTAGAACCGAGTTTTTCACGGGCAATCAGGCTCTCGAAGACATCCTGCATCTCCAGATCAGGCACTTCGCGGCTGATCAGGTTGGCAATTTGTTCGAGGGCGCGTTTTTTACTGCCGCCCGGCACGTTCACGAGGGAACGGCCGGGGGTCAGGATGCTTTCAAGTCGGATCATGGGAGGGGAGTGTTAGCGACCCGTGCCTTGGAGAAGGTGGAGTTGCTTTTCCTTATGCTTTTTCAGTTGGCGGTCGAGCTTGTCCGTGAGCAGGTCAATCGCAGCATACATATCGTCATGTTCTGCATTGGCGACAACCTCCCCACCGTGGATGTGCAGCGTGGCTTCGATTTTCTGTTTCAGTTTCTCGACAGCCATCGTTACCTGCACATTGGTAATCTTGTCAAAGTGGCGCTCCAGTCGGTCGAGTTTTTCGCCGATATAAGCGCGCAGGGGTTCGGTCACTTCCAGTTGGTGTCCACTGATGTTGACTTGCATACAGCTTCTCCTTCGTTGCCAGTGCATAAGGCGGCAGGCTGGGTTGCCTGCCACTTAGGTTGTGTCCGAAATCATCCTTGCCTGATTGCTGCTCGGTTGCTTTCGAACACACCCTGGAACGCTGTGGCTAGCCCGGCGACTACATCAACCGCTTCCGTTCGCTGGAAGGCGCGATCCCAAGGGATTCGCGGTACTTGGCGACGGTACGACGGGCTACCTGAATGCCTTGTGCCTCCAGTAAACCAGCGATCTTGCTGTCACTCAACGGCTTTTTCTGATTTTCCGCAGCGACCAGTTTTTTGATGATCGCGCGGATCGCCGTGGACGAGCATTCGCCGCCTTCGGAGGTGCTGACGTGGCTGGAGAAAAAGTATTTCAGTTCATATATGCCCCGTGGGGTATGCATGAATTTTTGCGTGGTCACCCGGGAAATGGTCGATTCGTGCATGCCCACCGCCTCAGCGATATCGTGCAGGACCAACGGCTTCATCGCTTCGTCACCGTACTCGAGGAAGCCCCGCTGGTGTTCGACGATCTGGGTGGCGACCTTCATCAGGGTTTCGTTGCGGCTTTGCAGGCTCTTGATGAACCAGCGCGCTTCCTGCAGTTGGTTGCGCATGAAGGTGTTGTCGGCGCTGGTGTCGGCACGGCGGACAAAACCGGCGTATTGCGCATTCACTCGCAGGCGCGGTACGGATTCCTGATTGAGCTCTACCAGCCAGCGCTCGTTGTCCTTGCGCACAATAACGTCGGGCACAACGTATTCGGCTTCGCTGGACTCGATTTGCGAGCCCGGGCGCGGGTTGAGGCTCTGTACCAGTTCGATGACTTGGCGCAGCTCGTCCTCCTTGAGCTTCATGCGCCGCATCAGTTGGCTGTAGTCGCGGCTGCCCAGCAGGTCGATGTAGTCGGTGACCAGGCGCTGGGCTTCGGCCAGCCATGGGGTCTTGGCCGGCAGTTGACGCAATTGCAGGAGCAGGCATTCGCCCAAGTTGCGGGCGCCGATGCCGGCCGGTTCGAATTGCTGGATGCGGTGCAGGACGGCTTCGATCTCGTCCAGTTCGATGTCCAGTTCCGGATCGAAGGCGTCGAGGATCTCCTCGAGGGTTTCATCCAGGTAGCCCTGATTGTTGATGCAATCGATCAGGGTCACGGCGATCAGGCGATCGGTGTCCGACATCGGGGCCAGGTTCAATTGCCAGAGCAGATGGCTCTGCAGGCTTTCGCCGGCGGAGGTGCGGGTGGTGAAGTCCCACTCGTCGTCATCGTTGCTCGGCAGGCTGCTGGCGCTGGTCTGGTAGACGTCTTCCCAGGCAGTGTCGACGGGCAGCTCGTTGGGGATGCGCTCGTTCCATTCGCCTTCCTCGAGGTTGTCCACCGTGGGGGCGGTTTCCTGGTAGGAGGGTTCCTGGATGTCGGTGTTGGGTTTCTGCTCGGCGTTGTCGGCCAATGGGTCGCTGTTATCGAAGTCGTCGCCTTCTTCCTGGCGTTCGAGCATCGGATTGGACTCCAGGGCCTCCTGGATTTCCTGTTGCAGGTCCAGGGTCGACAATTGGAGCAGGCGGATGGCCTGTTGCAGCTGCGGTGTCATCGTCAGCTGCTGGCCCATTCTCAGGACTAGCGATGGTTTCATGGCAGGGGCTTAACACCTTATTCGCCGGCGCACATGCGCCATCCACTACAGGGCGCCGAGGCGCCAAACATAAGCAAATTATATGCCTGAAACTGAAGTGTTTGCCTAGAGCGCTGTAACAATAAAAATTGCAGGATTTTATTGCTTGCGGCGCCCTGGCGACTGGCCAAACACCTCAGTGCTTACAGGCGGAACTCATGGCCCAGGTAGACTTCCTTGACCAATTCATTGGCCAGGATGGTCTCGGAGTCGCCTTCGGCAATCAGCTGGCCGTCGTTGACGATGTAAGCGGTTTCGCAGATATCCAGGGTTTCACGGACGTTATGGTCGGTGATCAGCACACCAATGCCCTTGGCCTTGAGGTGATGAATAATCTGCTTGATGTCGCCGACCGAGATCGGGTCGACACCGGCGAAGGGTTCGTCCAGCAGGATGAACTTTGGTGCGGTAGCCAGGGCGCGAGCAATTTCCACACGGCGGCGTTCACCACCGGACAGGCTCATGCCCAGGTTGTCGCGGATGTGGTTGATGTGGAATTCCTGCAGCAGGCTCTCCAGCTCTTTGCGCCGACCGGCCTTGTCGAGTTCCTTGCGGGTCTCGAGGATGGCCATGATGTTGTCGGCCACCGACAGCTTGCGAAAGATCGAGGCTTCCTGGGGCAGATAACCGATACCGGCACGGGCGCGGCCGTGCATGGGCTGGTGGCTGACATCCAGGTCGTCGATCATGACCCGGCCCTGGTCCGCCTGGACCAGGCCGACGATCATGTAGAAGCAGGTGGTCTTGCCGGCGCCGTTGGGGCCGAGCAGGCCGACGATCTGGCCGCTGTCGATGGACAGGCTGACGTCACGCACGACCTGACGGCTCTTGTAGCTCTTGGCCAGATGCTGAGCTTTCAGAGTTGCCATTACTGGGCCTTCTGCTCTTCAGTTTTCTTTTTCGGCTGGATCACCATGTCGATCCGCGGACGTGGCGCGGTCACCGAGCTGCCATTGGCGCGGCCGGCATTGGCGACCTGCTTGACGGTGTCGTAGACGATTTTCTCGCCTTCGGTGGTGTTGCCGTCATTGATGACCTTGGCTTTGTCGATCAGCACGATGCGGTTCTGCTGGGCGTGGTACTGGATGGTCACTGCGTAGGCCTGGACCGGTTTCTGGTCGGTGGCTTTCTGCAGTTGCTCGAAGTAGGCCAGGTTGCCCACCGAGGTCACCACGTCGATCTCGCCCGAGGTGGCGCGGGTAATGGTCACGGTGTTGCCGGTGATCTTCATCGAACCTTGGGTAATGATCACGTCACCCTTGTAGGTGGCGATGCCTTGTTTGTCATCCAGTTGCGCGTCATCGGCCTGGATGCGGATGGGTTGCTGGCTATCGTTCGGCAGAGCCCAGGCGCTCACGCTTCCCAGTGCTGCGCCCAGACTGAGCAAAATAGGGAGGGTTTTAACGAGCCTCATACTGTCCTCTTACGTTCGATAGCAGGTTCATCCTGCCGTCTTTCAAATACGCTTTCATTCCCTTGGCAGTCGTCACGCCGCCGGCGCCGTCGATTCTAACGGCTTGCTCGGTCTGCGCATATTGCTTCTGCGGGAATACTGTCATCCGGCTGGTGGTGATCAGCAGGTTGCGATTCTTGTCGTCTTTGCGGGCAACCCGTACCGAATCGATCAACTCGACCTGGGTGCCGTCCGGATTGACCTCGCCACGCTCGCTCTGGACGTGCCAGGGGAAGGTGGTGCCGCGGTACATCTGCAGGTCAGGCTTGGTCAGCAGGGTGACTTCGGTGGTCTTGACGTGCTCGACCTTGTCCGAGGTCATTTCGTACTGCATCTTGCCGTCGGGCAGGTACTGCACGCTGCGGGCGTTGATCACGTAATAGTCGATGGCGCTTTCGTCGACCTGGGCCACAGGCTTGTCGAGAAAACGTTCCGGGCTGATGTTCCAGTAGCCCACGGCCGCGAACAGCGCGGCGATGACCCCGAAAATCAGGATGTTGCGAATCTTTTTGCTCAGCATAAGGGGCTCTATAAGTAAGCGGCGTTGGCCGCATCGAGGCTGCCTTGGGCGCGCAGGATCAACTCGCAGAACTCACGTGCGGCGCCTTCGCCGCCCCGGGCCTGGGTGATGCCGTGGGCGTGCTCGCGGACGAAGCTGGCCGCATTGGCCACAGCCATGCCCAGGCCGACGCGACGGATCACGGGCAGGTCCGGCAGATCGTCACCCAGGTACGCGACCTGTTCGTAGCTTAGGTTGAGTTGGCCGAGAAGCTCGTCCAGGACCACCAATTTATCCTCGCGGCCCTGATACAGGTGGGGAATCCCCAGGTTCTTGGCGCGGCGCTCGACCACCGGGGTCTTGCGCCCGCTGATGATTGCCGTCTGCACGCCGGCGGCCATCAGCATCTTGATGCCTTGGCCATCCAGGGTGTTGAAGGTCTTGAATTCGCTGCCGTCTTCGAGAAAGTACAGGCGGCCATCGGTGAGCACGCCGTCGACGTCGAACACCGCCAGTTTGATGTGTTTGCCACGTTGCAGCAGATCGTCGCTCATTACATGACTCCCGCGCGCAGCAGGTCGTGCATGTTCAAGGCGCCGATGGGGCGGTCATCCTTGTCCACCACCACCAGGGCGCTGATTTTGTGATCTTCCATGATTTTCAGGGCTTCGGCCGCGAGCATGTCGGCGCGGGCGGTCTTGCCGTGAGGGGTCATGACGTCATCGATGCTGGCTTCATGGATGTTGATGGCGCGGTCCAGGGTCCGGCGCAAGTCACCGTCGGTGAAGATCCCGGCCAGGCGGCCATCGGCTTCGAGGACCACGGTCATGCCCAAACCTTTACGAGTCATTTCCATGAGCGCGTCTTTAAGCAGGGTGCCGCGCTGCACGTTCGGCAGTTCGGCGCCTTCGTGCATCACGTTCTCGACTTTCAGCAGCAGGCGACGGCCCAGCGCGCCACCTGGGTGCGAGAAGGCGAAGTCTTCGGCGGTGAAGCCACGGGCTTCCAGCAGGGCCACGGCCAGGGCATCACCCATTACCAGGGCGGCGGTGGTCGAGGAGGTCGGTGCCAGGTTCAGCGGGCAGGCCTCGGTCTCGACGTGCACGTTGAGGTTGACCTCGGCGGCCTTGGCCAGCGGCGAGTTCGGGTTGCCGGTGATGCTGATCAGCTGGATGCCCAGGCGTTTGATCAGCGGCAGCAGGGTGACGATTTCGTTGGTGGAGCCGGAGTTGGACAGCGCCAGGATCACGTCGTCCCGGGTGATCATGCCCATGTCGCCGTGGCTGGCTTCGGCTGGGTGGACAAAAAATGCCGTGGTGCCGGTGCTGGCCAGGGTGGCGGCAATCTTGTTGCCGATGTGCCCGGACTTGCCCATGCCGACCACGACCACTCGGCCCTTGCTGGCCAGAATCATCTCGCAAGCGCGTACGAAATCTGCGTCGATATGGGGCAGCAAGCCTTCTACGGCCTGAATTTCGAGGCGGATGGTGCGTTGTGCTGATTGAATCAGGTCGCTGGATTGGCTCATGTCTGAAATCGTATAGCCCGATGAAAAGGCGGCGATTATAGCGGTAATGAACAAATCCCTCACGCAAGTTCGTCAGGCTTTGTTGCGCCGGGCTGGGGAAAGCGCTGAATCGCCTGTCCTCGACCTGAACGGCCTCGGCTTCGGCCTTGGGCGCTCCGTATCAGCAGTGATATAGTTCGCCGCCAGTTCGGCCTGCCCTGAGGATGTACTCCCGGCAGGGAGCCAAGCGTCCGAGTGAAAGGCTGCATCGCAAGGAGTTTAGATGAGTGCCGATAACGCCTACGCGGTCGAGCTGAAGGGACTGTCCTTCAAGCGCGGTGCGCGCAGCATCTTCAATAATGTCGATATCCGTATTCAGCGGGGCAAGGTCACCGGCATCATGGGGCCTTCCGGCTGCGGGAAAACCACGCTGCTGCGGCTGATGGGCGCGCAATTGCGGCCCAGCGCCGGCGAAGTGTGGGTCAACGGGCAGAACCTGCCCGCGCTGTCGCGCAGTGACCTGTTCGATGCCCGCAAGCAAATGGGCGTGCTGTTCCAGAGCGGAGCCCTGTTCACCGACCTCGACGTCTTCGAGAACGTGGCTTTCCCCTTGCGGGTTCATACCGAACTGCCGGAAGAGATGATCCGCGACATCGTCCTGCTCAAATTGCAGGCCGTCGGGCTGCGCGGCGCCATCGACCTGATGCCGGATGAGCTGTCCGGGGGCATGAAGCGCCGGGTGGCCCTGGCGCGCGCCATTGCCCTGGATCCGCAGATTCTTATGTACGACGAGCCATTCGTGGGCCAGGACCCGATTGCCATGGGCGTCCTGGTGCGCCTGATCCGCCTGCTCAATGATGCCCTGGGCATCACCAGCATCGTGGTCTCCCACGATCTGGCCGAAACGGCGAGCATCGCTGACTACATCTATGTGGTGGGCGATGGCCAGGTGCTGGGCCAGGGAACTCCTGCCGAGCTGATGGACTCCGACAATCCGCGCATCCGTCAATTCATGAAAGGCGATCCTGACGGCCCGGTACCGTTCCACTTTCCAGCGCCGGACTACCGCGCAGATCTCCTGGGGAAGCGCTGATGCGCAAAATATCGTTACTCGAACGGGTTCGCCTCTTCGGTCGTTCAGGCATTGATGTCCTGGCGGTACTGGGGCGTTCCAGTCTGTTTCTGTTTCATGCCTTGTTGGGGCGCGGCGGCATTGGCGGTGGCTTTGGCCTGTTGGTCAAGCAACTGCACTCGGTGGGGGTGATGTCCCTGGTGATCATCGTGGTTTCCGGGGTGTTCATCGGCATGGTGCTGGCCCTGCAGGGGTTCAACATCCTGTCCAGCTACGGTTCCGAGCAAGCGGTGGGGCAGATGGTCGCCCTGACGTTGCTGCGTGAACTCGGCCCGGTGGTGACGGCGCTGCTGTTCGCCGGTCGCGCGGGTTCGGCCCTGACCGCGGAAATCGGCAACATGAAGTCCACCGAGCAACTCTCCAGCCTGGAGATGATCGGTGTCGACCCGCTCAAATACATCATTGCCCCGCGCCTGTGGGCGGGTTTCATTTCCCTGCCGTTGCTGGCGATGATTTTCAGCGTAGTGGGGATCTGGGGTGGCTCCTGGGTGGCAGTCGACTGGCTGGGGGTCTATGAAGGTTCCTACTGGTCGAACATGCAAAACAGCGTGACCTTCAGTGGTGACGTGCTCAATGGTGTGATTAAAAGTATTGTTTTCGCCTTTGTAGTGACCTGGATCGCCGTATTCCAAGGCTACGACTGTGAGCCCACTTCAGAGGGGATCAGCCGTGCCACTACCAAGACCGTGGTGTACGCCTCCCTGGCGGTGCTCGGCTTGGACTTTATTCTGACCGCCTTGATGTTTGGAGATTTCTGATGCAAAACCGCACCCTGGAAATCGGTGTCGGCCTTTTCTTGCTGGCTGGCATCCTGGCTTTGCTGTTGCTGGCCTTGCGGGTCAGTGGCTTGTCGGCCGCCGCGAGCACCGATACCTACAAACTTTACGCGTACTTCGACAATATCGCCGGTTTGACTGTCAGAGCTAAAGTGACCATGGCCGGTGTGACTATCGGCAAGGTCACGGCTATCGATCTGGACCGCGACAGCTTCACCGGCCGGGTGACGATGCAACTGGAAAAGCGCGTGGATAATCTGCCGACTGACTCCACTGCATCTATCCTGACTGCGGGCTTGTTGGGTGAGAAATACATCGGTATCAGCGTGGGTGGGGAAGAGTCCCTGCTCAAGGATGGTGGCACCATCCATGACACTCAGTCGTCGCTGGTACTGGAGGACCTGATCGGTAAGTTCCTGCTCAATACCGTTAGCAAAGACGCTAAATGAGGAGTTTGTTCATGATCTCTACCTTGCGACGTGGCCTGTTGGTGTTGCTTGCGGCGCTACCTTTGATGGCTAACGCCGTGACCGGGCCTTCCGCCCATGATCTGGTTCAAGACACCACCAACCGCCTGCTGGCGGACCTGGCGGCCAATAAAGAGCAGTACAAGCAGAGCCCGAGCGCCTTCTACGATGCCTTGAACGGTATTGTCGGTCCGGTGGTGGATGCCGATGGCATCTCCCGCAGCATCATGACCGTGAAGTACTCGCGCAAAGCCACCCCGGAGCAGATGACCCGCTTCCAGGAAAACTTCAAGCGCAGCCTGATGCAGTTTTATGGCAACGCCTTGCTCGAGTACAACAACCAGGGCATTACGGTGTCCCCGGCCAAGGATGAAAGCGGCACCCGCACCAGCGTCGATATGCAGGTCAAGGGCAATAACGGGGCGATCTACCCCGTGTCCTACACCCTGGAGAAGATCAACGACCAGTGGAAAGTGCGCAACGTGATAATCAACGGCATCAACATCGGCAAGCTGTTCCGTGATCAGTTCGCCGATGCCATGCAGCGCAATGGCAATAACCTGGACAAGACCATCGACGGTTGGGCCGGGGAAGTGGCCAAGGCCAAGGAAGTGACTGAAGACGCCGCGCAGAAGGCTGCGCAATGAGTGAGGCGGCCGTCCGTTCCGGGGCTGCTGGTGAGCTGTTGCTCAGTGGCGTGCTGGACTATCGCACCGGCCCTGGCCTGCGCAAGCAGGGCCAGGCCCTGATCAAGTCCAGCGCGGTGCCGGACCTGGTTGTGGATTGTTCGGCAGTGTCGAAGTCTAGCAGTGTCGGCCTTGCGCTGTTGCTGGCGTTCATGCGTGATGCCCAGGCGGCCGGCAAGGCCCTGAGCATCCGCGCCTTGCCCGAGGACATGCGCGAAATCGCCGAGGTTTCCGGCTTGACCGAAATCCTCACCCATCCTTAGTAACCCACATCTATATAGAAGCCCCCCGTCAGAGTCCTGCTATGCGGGGTTCGCAGGCGCGGGGCTTTTTTGTATGATGTGCGACCCGCGCGCACAGGGCGCCGATTGAGGTTGAGCATGCAGGCCACCGAAGTGAAGAGCTTCCTTGAAGGAAAGCTGTCCGAGACTCTTTTATCCGTACAGGTAGAAGTTGAGGGCGAAGGCTGCAACTTTCAGCTGAACGTGATTAGTGACGAACTGGCGGCCTTGAGCCCGGTTAAGCGTCAGCAGAGCATTTATGCCCATTTGAACCCATGGATCGCCGATGGCAGCATCCACGCGGTCACTATGAAATTTTTCAGCCGCGCGGCCTGGGCCGAGCGCACCTGAGCAGCCCAAGGGCGTCGAGATTCTTATGGATAAATTGATTATTACCGGCGGCGTTCGCCTTGATGGCGAAATCCGCATTTCCGGGGCCAAGAACTCCGCGCTGCCGATCCTGGCGGCAACCCTGCTGTGCGATGGCCCGGTCACTGTGGCCAACCTGCCGCACCTGCACGACATCACCACCATGATCGAGCTGTTCGGTCGCATGGGCATCGAGCCGGTGATCGACGAGAAACTCAGCGTCGAAATCGACCCACGCACCATCAAGACCCTGATCGCGCCGTACGAGCTGGTGAAAACCATGCGTGCCTCGATCCTGGTACTGGGCCCGATGGTTGCCCGTTTCGGTGAAGCTGAAGTCGCCCTGCCTGGCGGTTGCGCCATCGGCTCGCGTCCGGTGGACCTGCACATCCGTGGCCTGGAAGCCATGGGCGCGGTGATCGACGTCGAAGGCGGCTACATCAAGGCCAAGGCCCCTGAAGGCGGCCTGCGCGGCGCGAGCTTCTTCTTCGATACCGTGAGTGTGACCGGTACCGAGAACATCATGATGGCCGCCGCACTGGCCAAAGGCCGCAGCGTGCTGCAAAACGCCGCCCGCGAGCCTGAAGTCGTGGACCTGGCGAACTTCCTGATCGCCATGGGCGCGAAAATCTCCGGTGCCGGCACCGACACCATCACCATCGATGGCGTCGAGCGTCTGCATTCGGCGTTCTACAAAGTCATGCCTGATCGGATCGAAACCGGCACCTACCTGGTGGCAGCTGCCGTCACCGGCGGCCGGGTCAAGGTCAAGGACACTGATCCGACCATCCTTGAAGCGGTCCTGGAAAAGCTCAAGGAAGCCGGTGCAGAAGTCACCACCGGCACCGACTGGATCGAGCTCAACATGCACGGCAAGCGCCCCAAGGCGGTCAACGTGCGAACCGCGCCTTACCCGGCGTTCCCGACGGACATGCAAGCGCAGTTCATCTCCCTGAACGCCATTGCCGAAGGCACGGGTGCGGTCATCGAGACGATCTTCGAAAACCGCTTCATGCACGTTTACGAACTGCACCGCATGGGCGCCAAGATCCAGGTCGAAGGCAACACTGCCATCGTGACCGGCACTGAAATCCTCAAGGGCGCGCCCGTTATGGCCACCGACCTGCGGGCTTCGGCCAGCCTGGTGATTTCGGCTCTGATGGCCGAAGGCGACACCCTGATCGATCGCATCTACCACATAGATCGTGGTTATGAGTGCATCGAAGAGAAGCTGCAGATGCTCGGCGCCAAGATTCGCCGCGTACCGGGCTAGTCGGTGTCATGGGCACAAGGACGAGCCCACACCTTGATTGAGTTTCACGTCGAGCCTGTCATCAGGCTCGATCTGTGTCTGGCGCCATTTGCGACCGGGCATCAGTAGCCTGATAAGGACTGACGTTTCCCATGTTGACCATCGCATTGTCCAAGGGCCGTATCCTTGACGACACGCTGCCGCTTCTGGCTGAAGCGGGCATCGTGCCGACCGAGAATCCGGACAAGAGCCGCAAGCTGATCATTCCCACGACCCAGGCCGATGTGCGCCTGCTGATCGTGCGCGCCACCGATGTGCCGACCTACGTCGAGCATGGGGCCGCTGACCTCGGGGTCGCTGGCAAGGACGTGCTGATGGAATACACCGGCCAGGGCCTGTACGAGCCGCTGGACCTGCAGATTGCCAAGTGCAAGCTGATGACCGCCGGTGCCATCGGTGCCGCCGAGCCCAAGGGCCGGCTGCGCGTGGCCACCAAGTTCGTCAACGTGGCCAAGCGTTACTACGCCGAACAGGGTCGCCAGGTCGACATCATCAAGCTCTACGGCTCGATGGAGCTGGCGCCGCTGATCGGCCTGGCGGACAAGATCATCGACGTGGTCGATACCGGCAACACCTTGCGGGCCAATGGCCTGGAGCCCCAGGAGCTGATCGCCACCATCAGTTCGCGCCTGGTGGTCAACAAGGCTTCGATGAAAATGCAGCACGCCCGCATCCAGGCGTTGATCGACACCCTGCGCAAAGCAGTGGAGTCGCGACACCGCGGCTGATTCACATGCGTGGCCTTGAGCCACGCCCATCTATCCGCGTCATAGCCAGAATACTCAGGTGCCCACGCGGATGGCTTGGTAGTCTTGCGGCGCCTGAGCTTTGCAAAACCAAGCTTGTCCTTTTGAGCACTCGCCAATAAATGAGGCCTTCGCTATGACCGCTCCCACTGCAATTCGCCGACTCAACGCTGCCGACCCGGATTTCGCCCAGCATCTGGATCATCTGCTGAGCTGGGAAAGTGTCTCTGACGACTCGGTCAATCAGCGGGTGCTGGACATCATCAAGGCCGTGCGTGAACGCGGCGATGCGGCGCTGGTGGAATTCACCGAGCGCTTCGATGGCTTGCAGGTCAGCTCCATGGCCGACCTGATCCTGCCCCGTGAGCGCCTGGAACTGGCCCTGACCCGCATCACCGTACCCCAGCGCGAAGCCCTGGAAAAAGCCGCCGCGCGGGTCCGCAGCTATCACGAAAAACAGAAACAGGATTCCTGGACCTACACCGAGGCCGACGGCACCGTGCTGGGGCAGAAAGTCACCCCGTTGGACCGTGCCGGCCTGTATGTACCCGGTGGCAAGGCGTCCTACCCGTCCTCGGTGTTGATGAACGCGATCCCGGCCAAAGTGGCGGGGGTCACCGAGGTGGTGATGGTAGTGCCTACGCCGCGTGGCGAGGTCAATGAACTGGTGCTGGCCGCAGCCTGCATCGCCGGGGTCGACCGGGTGTTCACCATCGGTGGCGCCCAAGCGGTTGCCGCCCTGGCCTATGGCACCGAAAGCGTGCCCCAGGTGGACAAGGTGGTCGGCCCGGGCAACATCTATGTGGCCACTGCCAAGCGCCACGTGTTTGGCCAGGTGGGCATCGACATGATTGCCGGCCCCTCCGAGATCCTCGTGGTCTGTGACGGCCAGACCGACCCGGACTGGATCGCCATGGACCTGTTTTCCCAGGCTGAGCACGACGAAGACGCCCAGGCGATCCTGGTCAGCCCGGACGCCGAGTTCCTCGACCAGGTGGCGGCGAGCATCGCCAAGCTGCTGCCGACCATGGAGCGTGCCGAAATCATCAACACCTCGATCAATGGCCGTGGCGCCCTGATCAAAGTGCGCGACATGCAGCAGGCCATCGACGTGGCCAACCGCATTGCACCGGAGCACTTGGAGTTGTCCGTGGCCGATCCGCAAGCCTGGCTGCCGCAGATTCGTCACGCGGGGGCGATCTTCATGGGGCGTCACACCTCCGAAGCCTTGGGCGATTACTGCGCCGGGCCGAACCACGTGCTGCCGACCTCCGGCACCGCGCGTTTCTCCTCGCCACTGGGCGTGTACGACTTCCAGAAACGTTCGTCGATCATCTTCTGCTCCGAGCAGGGCGCATCCGAACTGGGCAAGACCGCGTCGGTGCTGGCCCGTGGCGAGTCGCTGACCGCCCACGCCCGCAGTGCCGAATACCGCATCGTCGACGATCAAGCAAAGGGGCAATGAGCATGAGCAAATTCTGGAGTCCGTTCGTCAAGGATCTGGTGCCTTATGTGCCGGGCGAACAGCCAAAGCTGACCAAGCTGGTCAAGCTCAACACCAACGAAAACCCTTATGGCCCGTCGCCCAAGGCCCTGTCGGCGATGCAGGCCGAGCTCAATGACAACCTGCGCCTGTACCCGGACCCCAACAGCGACCTGCTGAAGCAGGCGGTGGCTGGCTATTACGGCGTGCAGAGCAACCAGGTGTTCCTCGGCAACGGTTCGGATGAAGTCCTGGCGCACATTTTCCACGGCTTGCTGCAACACGATCAGCCGTTGCTGTTCCCGGACATCAGCTACAGCTTCTACCCGGTGTATTGCGGCCTGTACGGCATCGACTTCGAAGCGGTGCCCCTGGATGAGCAGTTCCAGATCCGCACGGCGGACTATGCCAAGCCCAATGGCGGGATCATCTTCCCTAACCCGAACGCGCCCACCGGCTGCCTGCTGCCCCTGGACGCGGTGGAGCAGATCCTCAAGGCCAGCCCGGATTCGGTGGTGGTGGTCGACGAAGCCTATATCGACTTTGGCGGTGAGACGGCCATTGGCCTGGTGGATCGCTATCCGAACCTGCTGGTGACCCAGACCCTGTCCAAGTCGCGCTCCCTGGCGGGCTTGCGGGTCGGCCTGGCGGTGGGTCATCCGGACCTGATCGAGGCCTTGGAGCGGATCAAGAACAGCTTCAATTCCTACCCCCTGGACCGCTTGGCGATTGTCGGTGCAACCGCCGCGTTCGAAGACCACGAGTACTTCCAGAGCACCTGCCAGCGGGTGATCGACAGCCGCGACTACGTGGTGGCGCAACTGCAGGCCAAGGGGTTCGAGGTGCTGCCGTCGGCGGCCAACTTCATCTTTGCCCGCCACCCTGGGCACGACGCGGCCGGCCTGGCGGCCAAGCTGCGGGAGCAAGGAGTGATCGTCCGCCACTTCAAGCAGCAGCGCATTGCCCAGTTCCTGCGTATCTCCATCGGTACGCCGGAGCAGAATCAGGCGCTGATTGACGGACTGGGCGAGCTTTAAGCCCTTGAAGATAGAAAGCCCGCTCCCTCACAGGAGCGGGCTTTTTTATAGGCTGAGGGTCAGGCTCAGGGTGAAGTTGCGCGGCTCCCCGGGGTTGACCCAGTAGTTGCTGTAAGAGCGCTCGTAGTACTTCTCATCGAACACATTGTTCAGGTTCAGGCCCAGGGTCACCTGCTCACTGGCCTTGTAGTGGGCCAGCAGGTCCACGGTCTGGTAGGCCGGCAACTCGAAGCGCCCCCCGGCTTCCCCGGAGCGGTCGCCCACGTACGTGAAGGCTGCGCCGACATCAGAGCCGCGCAATGTCCCCTCCTGGAACTCATAGACCCCCAGCACGCTGCCGCTGCGCTTGGCCACGCCAAGAATGCGGCTGCCGGCGGGAATTGACCTATCGCCCTCAGTGACCTTGGCGTCGATGTAGGCGAAGGCGCCGATCAGCCGCACCGCATCGGTGAGCTGCCCGGTCACTTGCAGGTCCAGGCCCTGGCTGCGGGCTTTGCCCATGGCCCGGTTGCTGTTGGTGGCGGGGTCGAGGGCCAAGACGTTTTCCTTTTCGATGTGGAAAGCGGCGAGGGTGCTGCTCAGGCGCTCGTCGAACAGCTCGCTCTTGATCCCCACTTCATAACCGACGCCTTCTTCGGGCTTGAAGGTTTTGCTCTCGGCGTCCAGGCCGTTGTTGGGCTTGAACGAGGTGGAGGCGTTGGCGAACAGGCCCACTTGCGGGGTCAGTTGGTACAGCAGGCCGGCGCGCTGGGTCAGGGCGTCGTGAGTCTGGCGCGAGGGGAGGCCACTGACGTGGTCGTCGATGCGTTGTTCGAAGTGCTCGAAGCGCGCCCCGAGCATGCCCCGCAGGCGGTCGCTGAAGATGATCTGGTCCTGCAGGTTCAATGCCTGGCTTTGCACGTGCTCGGAGAAGTCGGTGCCGGAGCGTAGGCCATTTGGCTTGGGCTGGCCGTACACCGGGTTATAGATGTCGATGGGGTAGGTACTGCCCGCAATGGTGGTGACCCGTTCGTTCTTGCGGTAGTTCTCGTATTCGCTGCCGATCAGCAACTGGTGTTGCCAGCTGCCGATGTCCACCAGGCCGTGGAGTTCCAGCTGGGTGATGCTGTCATGCCAGTTGCTGTCGCGCTCGCGATAGCGCCGATTGACCGTGCGCAGGTCGGCATTCAAAGGCCGGGCTTCCGAGGCGAAGCCCCAGAGCTTGCCCTCTTTGTAGTGGCTGGCCAGGCGCAATTTCCAGGCGTCGTTGAGGTGATGCTCCAGGGCCGCCTGCAGCATGTTGTTGTGGTTGTCGATGTTGCCGTCATTGGGTTCGCCGAGGAAGGTCGAGCGTGACACGCCGCTCCAGCGATTGTTCGGCGCGACGATGCCGCGATCGAAGGTCGAGCTGTGGCGCACGAATTCGCTTTCCAGCAACAGGTGGGTGTCTGGGTTGATCTGCCAGCTCAGGGAGGGTGCGACGAACACCCGTTGGCTGTCGACGTGATCGCGGAAACTCTGGTTGTCTTCGACTGCCAGGTTGACCCGGGACAGGACCTGGCCTTGCTCGTCCAGCGGCGTGTTGAGGTCCAGGGCGGTGCGGTAGCGGTCCCAGCTGCCGACGCTGGTCTGCAGGGTGGTGAAGGCTTCCGGCTGAGGCTTCTTGCTGACAATGTTCACCGTGCCACCCGGGTCGCCACGGCCATAGAGACTGGCGGCGGGGCCTTTGAGCACTTCGATGCGTTCGATATTGGCCGCATCCGGTGTGCTCGGGTAGCCGCGGTTGGCGCTGAAGCCATCCTTGTAGAACTCCGACGTGGTGAAGCCGCGCACGCTGTATTCGTAGAGCGTCAGGCCGCCGAAGTTGTTTTGCTTGGAGACACCGCCGGCGAATTCCAGGGCGCGCTCGACACTCGTGCTGCCCAAGTCCTTGAGCACGCTGGCAGGGATCACGCTGATGGACTGGGGAATGTCACGGATCGCTGTGTCGGTCTTGGTCGCACTGGAGGCGCGGCTTGCCCGATAACCCTTGAGCGGGTCGCTGGCGGATTCGTATTCGGAGGTGATGCTGGTGGCGTCGAGTTCGAGCGGCCGGGGTTCTTCGGCGAGCAGGGGATCGGCCAGCAGGCCCAGGGTCAGGCCTGCCAGGGAGGCAAATGTTCTAGACGTCATGAAAGGGTTCCAATATCGATATTGAAACAATATAACATGACTAATGAGAATTTATATCGTTATCCCGGCGTGCCGGGCTACGACTTACTCTTCTTCTTTGACTGGCGCCGGTGGCGGACGCAGGCCGATCTCGGCGGTGAGCTTGATCTCCTTGCCATTGCGCATCACCAGAATGCTCACCTTGTCGCTGGGCTTGATCCGCGCGACCTGGTTCATCGAGCGGCGACCGTCGCCGGCGGGTTCTCCGTCGATGCTGAGAATCACGTCACCCAATTGCATGCCGGCCTTCTGCGCCGGGCCATCGCGGAAAATCCCCGCAACCACGATCCCGGGGCGCCCTGACAGGCCAAAGGACTCCGCCAGTTCCTGGGTGAGTGGCTGCACTTCGATGCCCAGCCAGCCACGAATGACCTGGCCGTGTTCGATGATCGACTTCATCACCTCCATGGCCAGCTTGATCGGGATGGCAAAACCGATGCCCTGGGAGCCGCCGGACTTGGAGAAGATCGCGGTGTTGATCCCGGTCAGGTTGCCGTTGGCATCCACCAAGGCGCCGCCGGAATTGCCCGGGTTGATCGCCGCGTCGGTCTGGATGAAGTCTTCGTAGTTGTTCAGGCCCAACTGGTTGCGCCCGGTGGCGCTGATGATGCCCATTGTCACGGTCTGGCCGACACCAAAGGGGTTGCCGATGGCCAGCGCAACGTCACCCACGCGGATGTTTTCCGAGCGGCCAATGGTGATCGATGGCAGGTTTTTCAGGTCGATCTTGAGGACTGCGAGGTCGGTTTCCGGGTCGCTGCCGATGACGCGGGCCAGGGTTTCACGGCCGTCCTTGAGCGCCACCACGATTTGCTCGGCGCCGGAGGTCACATGGTTGTTGGTCAGCAGGTAGCCTTCGGGGCTCATGATCACCCCCGAACCCAGGCTCGACTCCATGCGCTGCTGCTTGGGCAGGTTATCGCCGAAGAACCGGCGAAATTGCGGGTCCTCGAACAACGGGTGGGCGGGTTTGTTGATGACCTTGGTGGTGTAGAGGTTGACCACTGCTGGCGCGGCAATCACCACAGCGTCCGCGTAAGAGACCGGGCCCTGCTGAGTGTTGCTGGTCTGCGGCGCCTGTTGCAGGTTGACGTCCAGGCTGGGCAGCCCGACCCACTCCGGATAACGCTGGATAATCAGTAACGCGATAAGCACACCGGCCAGCAGCGGCCAGCCAAAAAAACGCAGAGCCTTGAACATTGAGCAAGTCCTGGGTGGTTGCGAAGGACCGCGCACGGCCCATAATGTCGCGCATTATACGAGGCCAAGCGCGCCTCTGAACGGGATATTTAGGAGTCTTTTATGGCCGTTGCCCTGAGCACCCTGGTGGAAGAAGCCGACCGTTATCTGGGCAGTTCGCGGATTGCCGACTATTGCCCCAATGGCCTGCAGGTCGAGGGGCGTCCGCAGGTGATGCGCATCGTCAGTGGTGTCACCGCCAGCCAGGCATTGCTCGATGCCGCCGTCGAGGCCAAGGCCGATCTGGTGCTGGTGCACCATGGTTACTTCTGGAAAGGCGAGAACCCGTGCATCACGGGCATGAAGCAGCGGCGCCTGAAAACCCTGCTCAAGCACGACATCAGCCTGCTGGCCTACCACTTGCCCCTGGATCTGCATCCGGACGTTGGCAACAACGTGCAACTGGCGCGGCAACTGGACATCACCGTCGAAGGGCCCCTGGATCCGGACAACCTGAAAATCGTCGGCCTGGTGGGCTCACTCAACGAACCCATGACGCCACGGGACTTTGCCCGACGCGTGCAGGAAGTCATGGGGCGCGAGCCGTTGTTGATCGAAGGCGGGGACATGATCCGCCGCGTCGGCTGGTGCACCGGCGGTGGCCAGGGCTACATCGACCAGGCCGTGCAGGCCGGCGTCGACCTGTACCTGAGCGGCGAAGCCTCGGAGCAGACCTATCACAGCGCCCGAGAGAACGGCATCAGCTTTATCGCCGCCGGCCATCACGCCACCGAGCGTTATGGCGTCCAGGCCCTGGGTGATTACCTGGCCCGGCGCTTCGCCTTGGAGCACCTGTTCATCGACTGCCCCAACCCCATCTAACGCTCCGCCTGTTGGCGCCGGCTTGTCGGCGATCGCCGTTTGAGGGGCATCCGACGTCGCCGCCCCCGGCGATTTCACCAGCGCCAACCTCGGCCAACCGACACCCTACACGCCACGGACAGACCCAAACGAGGCGATATATTCATATATCGTTTCGTTCTATTTGGCGCCCTGAATAGAAGCGGCACGCTGTGCTAGCATGCCCCGCTCGAACACGGCCCGATGGCCGTTCATAAGAAAGCTTTCGTGAGTAGCCATGGTCGACAAACTGACGCATCTGAAACAGCTGGAGGCGGAAAGCATCCACATCATCCGCGAGGTGGCCGCCGAGTTCGATAACCCGGTGATGCTGTACTCCATCGGTAAAGACTCCGCCGTGATGCTGCATCTGGCACGCAAGGCGTTCTTCCCGGGCAAGCTGCCGTTTCCGGTGATGCACGTCGATACCCAGTGGAAATTCCAGGAAATGTACAAGTTCCGCGATCGCATGGTCGAAGAGCTTGGCCTGGACCTCATCACCCACGTCAATCCTGACGGTGTGGCGCAGGGTATCAACCCCTTCACCCACGGCAGTGCCAAGCACACCGACATCATGAAGACCGAGGGCCTGAAACAGGCACTGGACAAGCATGGTTTCGACGCCGCGTTCGGCGGTGCCCGTCGCGATGAAGAGAAGTCCCGCGCCAAAGAGCGCGTGTATTCGTTCCGCGACAGCAAGCACCGTTGGGACCCGAAGAACCAGCGCCCCGAGCTGTGGAACGTCTACAACGGCAACGTCAACAAGGGCGAGTCGATCCGCGTGTTCCCGCTGTCGAACTGGACCGAGTTGGACATCTGGCAGTACATCTACCTGGAAGGCATCCCGATCGTGCCGCTGTACTTCGCTGCCGAGCGTGAAGTGATCGAGAAAAACGGCACGTTGATCATGATCGACGACGACCGCATCCTCGAACACCTGTCCGACGAAGACAAAGCCCGAATCGTCAAAAAGAAAGTACGTTTCCGTACCCTTGGCTGCTACCCGTTGACGGGTGCGGTGGAGTCCGAAGCCGAGACGCTGACGGACATCATTCAGGAAATGCTCCTGACGCGAACTTCCGAGCGCCAGGGCCGTGTCATCGACCACGATGGTGCAGGCTCGATGGAAGACAAAAAACGTCAAGGCTATTTCTAAGGGGCTGTCATGTCGCACCAATCTGATTTGATCAGCGAGGACATCCTCGCCTACCTGGGCCAGCACGAGCGCAAGGAAATGTTGCGCTTCCTGACCTGCGGCAACGTCGACGACGGCAAGAGCACCCTGATCGGGCGCCTGCTGCACGACTCCAAAATGATCTACGAAGATCACCTGGAAGCCATCACCCGCGATTCGAAGAAAGTCGGTACCACCGGCGACGATATCGACCTGGCGTTGCTGGTTGACGGCCTGCAGGCCGAGCGTGAGCAGGGCATCACCATCGATGTCGCCTACCGTTACTTCTCCACTGCCAAGCGTAAATTCATCATCGCCGACACCCCTGGCCATGAGCAGTACACCCGTAACATGGCCACCGGTGCGTCCACCTGTGACCTGGCGATCATCCTGATCGACGCCCGCTACGGCGTGCAGACCCAGACCCGTCGCCATAGCTTTATTGCCTCGTTGCTGGGGATCAAACACATCGTGGTGGCCGTCAACAAGATGGACATCAATGGCTTCGATCAAAGCGTATTCGAGCAGATCAAGGCCGATTACCTGAAGTTCGCCGACGGTATTGCCTTCAAGCCGAGCACCCTGGCTTTCGTGCCGATGTCGGCGCTCAAGGGCGACAACGTGGTGAACAAGAGCGAGCGCTCGCCTTGGTACACCGGCCAGTCGTTGATGGAGATCCTGGAAACCGTCGAGATCGCCAACGACCGCAACTACACCGACCTGCGTTTCCCGGTGCAGTACGTCAACCGTCCGAACCTGAACTTCCGCGGTTTCGCCGGCACCCTGGCCAGCGGCATCGTGCACAAGGGCGACGAAGTCGTGGTCCTGCCGTCGGGCAAGAGCAGCCGGGTCAAATCCATCGTCACCTTCGAAGGTGAGCTGGAGCACGCCGGCCCAGGCCAGGCCGTGACCCTGACCATGGAAGACGAGATCGACATCTCCCGTGGCGACCTGCTGGTGCATGCCGACAACGTGCCGCAAGTGACCGACGCCTTCGACGCCATGCTGGTGTGGATGGCCGAAGAGCCGATGCTGCCCGGCAAGAAGTACGACATCAAGCGCGCCACCAGCTACGTGCCGGGTTCCATCACCAGCATCGTGCACCGTGTGGATGTGAACACCCTGGCCGAAGGCCCGGCGAGTTCGCTGCAACTGAACGAGATCGGCCGGGTCAAGGTCAGCCTCGACGCCGCCATCGCGTTGGACGGTTACGACAGCAACCGCACCACCGGTGCGTTCATCGTGATCGACCGTTTGACCAACGGCACCGTGGCGGCGGGCATGATCATCGCTCCGCCGGTCACCCACGGCAGCTCGGCTCAGCACGGCAAGTTGGCCCACGTGGCCACCGAAGAGCGCGCCCTGCGCTTCGGCCAGCAACCGGCTACCGTGCTGTTCAGCGGCCTGTCGGGTGCTGGCAAAAGCACCCTGGCTTATGCGGTTGAGCGTCGCCTGTTCGACATGGGCCGCGCGGTGTTCGTCCTCGATGGCCAGAACCTGCGTCACGACCTGAACAAGGGCCTGCCTCAGGACCGCGCCGGGCGTACCGAGAACTGGCGTCGTGCGGCCCACGTGGCCCGTCAGTTCAACGAAGCCGGCCTGCTGACCCTGGCCGCTTTTGTTGCACCGGACGCTGAAGGCCGTGAACAGGCCAAGGCGCTGATCGGCAAGGAGCGTTTGCTGACCGTTTACGTCCAGGCTTCTCCAGCGGTGTGCGCCGAGCGCGATCCGCAAGGCCTGTACGCGGCGGGCGGGGATAACATCCCGGGCGAGTCCTTCCCTTACGACGTGCCGTTGAATGCCGATCTGGTGATCGACACCCAGGCCCTGTCGCTGGAAGAAAGCGTCAAGCAGGTGCTGGATCTGTTGCGTCAACGCGGCGCGATCTAAACCACGCGGCCACAAAAAAGCCCGCCACCGAGTGATCGGTGGCGGGCTTTTGCATTGTGGGTGTTGCGGCTGATGTCATCGCCGGCAAGTCGCCTCCTACATGGGAATGCGATCAACCGTAGGAGCCGGCTTGCCGGCGATGGAACCCTCAAGACCGGCCAGGATATTCCTGATGCAACCGCTCGAGCAGTGCATCTTTGTCTTCCCACAGCTTATTGATCCACCCCTGGAACGCCAACCGGTACTCCCCATCCTGCTCATAATTCTTGCCAATGAACTGTGGCGGAATCTGCACTTCTTCAAACTGCACCACCACGTCTTTGACTCGACCGCACAGCAGGTCCCAGTAACCGGGCCGTCCGGCTGGGTAGTGGATGGTCACGTTGACGATGGACTCCAACTGTTCGCCCATGGCATCCAGCACAAAGGCAATGCCGCCGGCCTTGGGTTTGAGCAGGTAGCGAAACGGTGATTGCTGCTGGGCGTGCTTGCCCTCGGTAAAGCGCGTGCCTTCAGCGAAGTTGAAGATGCCCACCGGCTGGTTGCGAAACTTCGCGCAGGTCTTGCGGGTGGTTTCCAGGTCCTTGCCTTTCTTTTCCGGGTACTTCTCCAGGTAGGCCTTGGAATAGCGCTTCATAAAGGGAAAGCCCAATGCCCACCAGGCCAGGCCGATGACCGGCACCCAGATCAGCTCCTGCTTGAGAAAGAACTTCAGTGGGCGGATGCGTCGGTTGAGCACGTACTGCAACACCATGATGTCGACCCAGCTCTGGTGGTTGCTGGTGACCAGGTAGGAGTGCTGGTAGTCCAGGCCTTCCAGGCCGCTGAGGTGCCAGCGGGTGCGGCAGACCAGTTGCATCCAGGCCTTGTTGTTGCTGATCCAGGCCTCGTGGGTGTGGTTCATCAGCCAGAGGCTCAAGCGCTGGGTGAGGGCGAAGGGCAGGGCCTTGACGATCGCCACGCCGAACAGAAACGAGCACAGTAGGATGGTGTTCAGCGCCAGGAGCAGCGAGGCGATGACCCCGCGCAGGGCGGCAGGCAGAAATTCCAGCATTTAGACATCCATAGGTCGGTTGGCGGCTTGGATCGCGGTGAGGGCGATGGTGTAGACGATGTCATCGACCTGGGCGCCGCGCGGCAGGTCGTTCACCGGTTTGCGCAGGCCTTGCAGCATCGGCCCCAGGCTCACGCAATCGGCGCTGCGTTGCACCGCCTTGTGGGTGGTGTTGCCGGTGTTCAGGTCGGGGAACACAAAGACCGTGGCCTTGCCGGCGACCTGGCTGTTGGGGGCCAGTTGCCGGGCCACGTTTTCATTGGCAGCGGCGTCATATTGCAGCGGGCCGTCGATCAGCAGCGTGCTTTGCGCTTCATGGGCCAGCAAGGTGGCTTCGCGGACCTTTTCCACTTCTTCGCCGCTGGCCGAGTCGCCGCTGGAATAGCTGATCATCGCCACTCGCGGGGTGATGCCGAAGGCGGCGGCCGAGTCGGCGCTTTGCAGGGCAATCTCCGCCAGTTCGCTGGCGCTGGGGTGCGGGTTCATCACGCAGTCGCCGTACACTAGCACCTGCTCGGGGAACAGCATGAAAAACACGGAGGACACCAGGGTGCAGCCGGGTGCGGTCTTGATCAGTTGCAGGGCCGGGCGAATGGTGTTGGCGGTGGAGTGAATGACCCCCGAGACCAGGCCGTCGACTTCATCCAGGGCCAGCATCATGGTGCCGATCACCACCGGGTCTTCCAGTTGCTGCTCGGCCATGGGCGCGTTGAGGCTTTTACTCTTGCGCAAAGCCACCATGGGCTCCACGTAGCGCTCGCGCACCAGGTCCGGGTCGAGGATCTCCAGGCCCGGCGGCAACTCGATGCCGTGGGCGCGGGCCACGGCCTGCACGTCTTCCGGTTTGGCCAGGAGCACGCAGCGGGCAATGCCCCGGGCCTGGCAGATAGCCGCCGCTTGTACGGTCAACGGCTCGCTGCCTTCCGGCAGGACGATGCGTTTGTTGGCCTCCTGGGCACGCTGGATCAACTGATAGCGGAACACCGCCGGTGACAGGCGCATTTCCCGCGGGGTGCCGCAGCGCTGGTGCAGCCAGCGGGCGTCCAGGTGGCTGGCGACGAAGTCGGTGATGATTTCCGCGCGCTCGCGGTCATCGATGGGGATTTCCTTGTTCAGGCCATTGAGCTGGTTGGCGGTGTCGTAAGAGCCGGAGCTCACCGACAGCACCGGCAGGCCGGCATTCAGCGCGCCGCGGCACAGCTCCATGATCCGTGGGTCGGGCAGGGTGTCACTGGTCAGCAGCAGTCCGGCCAGAGGCACGCCGTTGATCGCTGCCAGGCTGACAGCGAGGATGATGTCGTCGCGGTCGCCCGGGGTTACCACCAGCACGCCGGGCTTGAGCAGTTCCACGGTGTTGCGCATGGTGCGCGCGCAAATGATGATTTTGCTCATGCGCCGGCTTTCATAGTCGCCGGCATTGAGCACTTGGGCGCCCATCAGGTCCGCCACATCGCGGGTGCGCGGGGCATTCAGTTCCGGCTGGAAGGGGATGCAGCCCAGCAGGCGGAAGTCGCCGCTGCGCAACAGCGGCGAGTGTTCTTTCAGGCGCGCGGAGAATTGCTCCATGCTTTCGTCGGTGCGCACCTTGTTGAGGATCACCCCGAGCACTTTCGGGTCTCGCGGGCCGCCAAACAGCTGCGCTTGCAACTCCACGCGCCCGGACAGTTCGGTGAGCACTTCGTTTTCCGGCGCCGAGACCAGGATCACCTCGGCATCCAGGCTTTTCGCCAGGTGCAGGTTGACCCGGGCCGCGTAGCTGGCGCTGCGGGTCGGCACCATGCCCTCGACGATCAGCACGTCCTTGCCGATGGCGGCTTCCTGATAGAGGGTGATGATTTCTTCCAGCAGCTCATCCAACTGACCGTCGCCGAGCATCCGCTCGACATGGGCCAGCGCCAGGGGCTGCGGCGGCTTGAGGCCGTGGGTGCGGGCCACCAGCTCAGTGGAGCGCTCGGGGCCGGTATCGCCGGGATGGGGCTGGGCAATGGGCTTGAAAAAGCCGACCTTCAGGCCGGCCCGTTCCAGGGTACGCACCAGCCCGAGGCTGATGGAGGTCAGACCCACACCAAAATCGGTGGGCGCGATAAAAAAAGTTTGCATGCGAATTCTCAGAAGGTGCATGGCAAAGGTGGCGGTCTATGGCTGGCCGCCTACCTGATCGTCAGGCGCTAAGGTTATCGTTATCCGCGCCCTGCGCACACCAGCCACAGGCAAAGGCCTGGCCTATTTTTTCCTGGCGTTGCGCGGGGTCCAGGACCCAGCTGCGGGATTGCCAGGGCGGCAGGTGGCGCAAGTGCTGGGTGTGGCCGCAGGACAGTTCGACGACCCAATGGCTGTCTTCATCCTGATGAAAACCGGTGACTGTGGAGGGTTTCATGGGTGTCCGTCTGTCTGGGTTCCGTTCGCTTTCGAGCGATGGCTTCGCTAAACTTGCGGCTCTTCATTTCTAATGCAAAAGGTCTCGCCCCATGCTGATCGCCGCCAATAAGGCTGTCTCCATCGACTATACCCTGACCAACGACGCTGGTGAGGTCATCGACAGCTCTGCCGGCGGCGCCCCGCTGGTCTACCTGCAAGGCGCAGGTAACATCATCCCAGGCCTGGAAAAAGCCCTGGAAGGCAAGCAGGTTGGTGATGAACTGACCGTTGCCGTAGAACCTGAAGATGCCTACGGCGAATACGCGGCCGAGCTGGTCAGCACCCTGAGCCGCAGCATGTTCGAAGGCGTCGACGAGCTGGAAGTGGGCATGCAGTTCCACGCTTCCGCTCCGGATGGCCAGATGCAGATCGTCACCATCCGTGACCTGGACGGCGACGACGTGACCGTTGACGGCAACCACCCGTTGGCCGGCCAGCGTCTGAACTTCCAAGTAAAAATCGTCGCCATCCGCGACGCCAGCCAGGAAGAAATCGCTCATGGCCACGTCCATGGCGAAGGTGGCCATCACCACTGATTTTCTGCGCTAAGCTCAAGTTGACTGGAGAGGCGCCCGAGGGCGCCTTTTTAGTCGGCGCGGTTATTGCCGTGGGCACAGGGTGTGCTGTCGAGAGGCTGTTTTCTGTTAGAACACGGGAATTTGGAGTTCGTCATGAGTGCTTTTCACGACCTTAAATTGAAAGCCCTGGATGGTCAGGAGCTACCGCTCGCCCCTTTCAAAGGGCACGTCGTGCTGGTGGTCAACGTCGCCTCCAAGTGTGGCCTGACACCACAATACGCGGCGCTGGAGAACCTCTATCAGCAGTACAAGGGCCAGGGGTTCAGTGTCCTGGGCCTGCCGTGCAATCAGTTCGCCGGGCAGGAGCCGGGCTCCGAGCAGGAGATTCAGGACTTCTGCAGCCTCAACTATGGCGTGACCTTTCCGCTGAGCAGCAAGCTGGAGGTGAATGGTCCGGAGCGTCACCAGTTGTACCGTCTGCTGGCGGGCGAGGGCGCGGAGTTCCCTGGGGATATCACCTGGAACTTCGAGAAATTCCTCCTGGGCAAGGACGGTCGCGTCCTGGCGCGTTTCTCCCCACGCACGGCACCGGATGATCCGGCGGTGGTTCAGGCGATCGAAAAAGCCCTGAGCTGACCCTGACTGCCGGGCCCCGCTGCCCGGCCAGTTCCCCCGAGTTTCCTTGAATTCCCTTCTGCGCTTTTGCACCTTAATCACCCTGATCAATAGTGCTGTGCTGCGCTTCAGGCGATGAATATTATAGCCATCATAAGTTTGTCGGCCCGCGTCCTGTCGGGTGTCGACGTCCCGATCAATGATCCGAGCCCGCTGATCCCCGGAGTGCCGCATGCCTGTACAAGCCTTGTTCAAACCCTTCCAGCTCGGTGCCTTGGAGTTGCCGACCCGTGTGGTCATGGCGCCCATGACCCGCTCGTTTTCCCCGGGTGGTGTCCCCAACTCGAAAGTCATCGAATACTACCGGCGTCGTGCCGCAGCCGGCGTGGGCCTGATCATCACCGAAGGCACCACCGTCGGGCATCCGGCCGCCAACGGCTACCCCAACGTGCCGCATTTCTACGGTGAGGCAGCACTGGCCGGCTGGAAGAAGGTGGTGGATGCGGTCCACGCCGCAGGTGGCAAGATCGTTCCGCAACTCTGGCACGTGGGTAATGTGCGACGCCTGGGCACTGAGCCGGACGCCAGCGTGCCGGGCTTTGGCCCCTGCGAGAAGCTCAAGGACGGGCAGGTGGTGGTGCACGGCATGACCCATCAAGACATTCAGCAGGTCATCGCAGCGTTCGCTCAGGCGGCCAAGGACGCCCAGAGCATCGGCATGGACGGCGTGGAGATCCACGGCGCCCATGGCTACCTGGTGGACCAGTTCTTCTGGGAAGGCAGCAACCAGCGCACCGACGAATACGGCGGCGACCTGGCCCAGCGTTCGCGTTTTGCCATTGAGTTGATCCAGGCGGTGCGTGCGGCGGTGGGCCCGGACTTCCCGATCATCTTCCGTTTCTCCCAGTGGAAGCAGCAGGATTACAGCGCTCGCCTGGTGCAAACCCCGGAAGCCCTGGGCGCGTTCCTCAAGCCTCTGGCGGATGCCGGCGTGGATATTTTCCACTGTTCGACGCGGCGTTTCTGGGAGCCGGAGTTCGAAGGTTCCGAGCTCAACCTGGCTGGCTGGACCCGCAAGCTCACCGGCAAACCCACCATCACCGTGGGCAGCGTCGGCCTGGACGGCGAGTTCCTGCAGTTCATGGTCAACACCGACAAGGTGGCGCAACCGGCGAGTCTGGAAAAGCTCCTGGAGCGCCTGAACAACGACGAGTTCGACCTGGTGGCCGTGGGCCGCGCCCTGTTGGTGGATCCGGATTGGGCGCAGAAGGTGCGTGAAGGTCGTGAGCAAGACATCCTGCCCTTCAGCCGCGAGGCGTTGATGACCTTGGTTTAAGCGCGACCTGATCACGGGCAGGCCCACGCCTTCGACCGAGATGGCGTGGGTTTGCCGATGATGGGTTCAGATCAGCCCGGTCTCAGTGCTGCAGTGTTCAAGGCAGTAACCGGCCGTCAGGCAGCCCTTGCTCGACCTGGCAGGCCCCGCGCAATTGGTTCTCAAACTGCTCGATGATTGCCGGCCAGCCCTGGCGGCTGGCATGTTGCCGAGCATTGAGCCGCACCCGACGCAGGGTTTCCTGCTCCTCCAGCAGCCAGGTGGCGGCGTCGCAGAAGGCGCTTTCATCCCCCGGCATGGCCAGCACCCCGTTATAGCCGTGGCGAATGTGCTGGGCGGCCGCGGCTTGGTCATACGCCACCACGCCCAACCCCGATGCCAGGGCTTCGAGCACCACGTTGCCGAAGGTCTCGGTCAGGCTGGGAAAAAGAAACAAGTCCCCCGACGCGTAATGACTGGCCAGGGTTTCGCCGCGCTGGCTGCCACAAAAAATCGCCTCGGGCAGTTCCTGCTGCAAGTCCGCCCGCTGTGGCCCATCGCCCACCACAATCAGCTTCATCCGCCGTTGTGGATAGGCGTTGCTCAGGCTGTTGAAGCAGCGCTTGAGCAGGCCGAGGTTTTTTTCCGGTGCCAGGCGCCCGACGTGGATCACCGCAACATCGTCGGGCCCCAGGCCCCAGCTTTCCCGCAGCTCGTTGCGGCGCCTGGTGGGGTGGAAGAGTTGGCTGTCGACGCCTCGGGCCAGCAGGGCCAGGCGTTCGAAATGCCGACGTTCCAATTCCAGGCGCTGGCTGGTGCTGGGCACCAGGGTCAATTGGGAGCGGTTGTGAAACCAGCGCAGGTAATGGGTCAGCAGGCGGGTCAACAGGCCCAGGCCGTACTGGCTGGAGTACTGTTGGAAGTTGGTGTGGAAACCGCTGACCACGGAAATCCCCAGGCGCCGCGCCGCCCGTAGGGCAGACAGCCCCAAGGGGCCTTCGGTGGCGATGTACAACACGTCCGGGCGCTGGCGCTTCCAGCGGCGTAACAGCTTGTGCATCGACGACTGGCCCCATTGCAGGCCTGGATACCCCGGCAGCGGCCAGCCGCGGCATAACAGCAAGGCGTCGTCGCTGGGGCGGGTCTGATCACAACCCTGGCGTGGGCGGATCAGCTCAACCTGGTGTCCACGGGCGCGCAGGCCGTCGCACAGGCGGCCCAGGGTATTGGCCACGCCGTTGATTTCCGGGGGGAAGGTTTCGGTGATCAGGGTGATGTGCAGGGCTGTCGTCATGACCTCAGTGTCGGCTGAGGCCATGTCGCCCGCATGACGTTGCGATGATGGATTTGTGACCCGATCAGCGTTGCTCGGCCACCAGCTTCTCGGCCCCGCGTTCGCGGACCCAGAACAGGGTGGCCCCGGCCACGGCGGCCGGCATCATGAGGATATTGACGAAGGGGATCATCAGCGCCAGGTAGACGATGCCGCCGAACCCCAGGCTCTGCCAGCGCTTCTCACGCAGCCAGGCGAGCATTTCGTTCCAGCCCAGCTTGTGGTTGTCCGCCGGGTAGTCGATGTATTGGATTGCCATCATCCACACGCCGAACAACAGCCACAGCGGTGCGGCAATCAGGTTCACCACGGGAATGAACGAGAGAATGAACAGGCCGATGGCCCGGGGCAGGAAATACCCCAGTTTGCGCATTTCCCGCGCCAGGGTGCGAGGGATCATGGCGATCAGCTCGCCCCAACTGAACGCCGGGAACTCGTCGGTGCCACGTACCACGATCTCGACTTTCTCCGCGAGAAAACCGTTGAAGGGCGCGGCGATGATATTGGCCAGCATGGTGAAGCTGAAAAACACCATCAGCGCCACCAGCACCACGAACAGCGGCCAGAGCAGGTAGCTGAGGAAACTCAGCCAATCGGGGAGTGAGGGCATCAGGGTGTCGACCCACAGACTGAACTGATGGCCGGCCAGATAGATCAATCCGACGAACAACACCAGGTTGATCATCAGGGGCAGGAGGACGAACAAGCGCAGGCCCGGGCTGAGGACCAGCTTCAGGCCTTCACGCAGGTATTGCGGGCCGGACAGTACGGGGGCGGGCATAAAGTGCTCCGAGCAGTGGAAAACGCGCCGACCTTACCGGCTTTGCCCGAACGGTGAAAGCGCGGTGAACAGGTCGACATCAACGGTAACAAAGCCCCTTTGAAATGGAGCGTTACCGGATAGAGACCGCCTATGAGCTGGATTGTTAAACCGTATTTCCTTAATCTTCGCCCCCTCTAATACGCTTCACCCATATTTTTCGGGACGGGCGAGTTTTAACCTTCCCCAAGGTTTCGCCGTCCTTTTTTATTCCAGCCGGCTATCCGGCGTTCCGCGCCAGGTCACCCGGGCCGGTCGATAGGAGTGACTCATGTCTGAAGTACGCCATTCGCGTGTGATTATTCTCGGTTCCGGCCCTGCCGGTTACAGCGCAGCGGTCTACGCGGCCCGTGCCAACCTCAAGCCATTGCTGATCACCGGCATGCAGGCTGGCGGCCAACTGACCACCACCACCGAAGTCGACAACTGGCCGGGCGACGTCCATGGCCTGACCGGCCCGGCGCTGATGGAGCGTATGCGTGAGCACGCCGAGCGTTTCGAGACCGAGATCGTTTTCGATCACATCAACGCCGTGGACTTCGCCGCCAAGCCTTACACCCTGACTGGCGACAGCGCGACCTACACCTGCGATGCGCTGATCATTGCCACTGGCGCCAGCGCTCGTTACCTGGGCCTGCCATCGGAAGAAGCGTTCATGGGTAAAGGCGTTTCCGCTTGCGCCACCTGCGACGGTTTCTTCTATCGCAACAAGCCTGTGGCCGTGGTCGGTGGCGGTAACACCGCTGTCGAAGAAGCCCTGTACCTGGCCAACATCGCCAGCAAGGTCACCCTGATCCACCGTCGCGATACCTTCCGCGCCGAGAAGATTCTGATCGACAAGCTGAATGCCCGGGTTGCCGAAGGCAAAATCGAGCTCAAGCTGAACTCCAACCTGGACGAAGTGCTGGGCGACAACATGGGCGTGACCGGTGCGCGCTTGAAGAACAACGACGGCAGCTTCGACGAACTGAAAGTCGACGGCGTGTTCATCGCCATCGGCCACACCCCGAACACCTCGCTGTTCGAAGGCCAGCTGGCGCTCAAGGACGGTTACCTGGTGGTGCAGGGCGGTCGTGATGGTAATGCCACCGCCACCAGCGTCGAAGGCATCTTCGCGGCCGGTGACGTGGCTGACCACGTTTACCGCCAGGCCATCACCTCGGCCGGTGCCGGCTGCATGGCGGCACTGGACACCGAGCGTTACCTGGACGGCCTGCAGAACGCTTCGTTCTAAATCCGTTGCAATAAAAAAACCGGCGCAAGCCGGTTTTTTTATGGGCAACCCTCTGACCAACGCCGCTCCTACGGGGTGGCGTGTGGGGCAGGGATCAGCGCCGGGTCAGGGGCTGGGCCGCCAGCTTCACGCCGGCCAGGCCATGGGCGATCAGGGCGCGGATGTTGCCGTGGTCGCTGCCTTGCGGGGTGGCCAGTACGGAGCGGTAATGCTCACCGAAGGCCAGCAGGGCTTCTTCATCGCTCAAGCCTTCCAGCAGGGCCAGGCCCAGGGTCTTGCACGAGCCTTCGTTCTGCCCGGCGGCGTTTTCCACGTCGCCATTGGTGAAGGCTTGCGGCTGGTAGTCGTAACCGGCGGCGATAAAGGCCAGGGTGTCAGCGAAGGCGTGTTCGCCGCTCTTGAGGCTGGCGCGCAGGGTGTTCAGGTCAGTCATGGGTTTTTCCTTTGGCGAACGCCGCTTGCTGCTCGGCGCTGGCTTCTTTCTGGTAGAGATTTTTCCATTCGGCGTAGGGCATGCCGTACACCACTTCACGGGCGTCATCGAGGCTGAGCTCGATCTGGCGCTCGTCGGCCTCGGCCTTGTACCACTTGGACAGGCAATTGCGGCAGAAACCGGACAGGTTCATCAGGTCGATATTCTGCACATCCTTGCGGCTGTCCAGGTGCGCCACCAAGCGGCGAAAGGCCGCGGCCTCAAGTTCAAGACGTTCTTGGGAAGTCATAAGGTTCACTGCGAAAAAAGTGGAAGACAGCAGCCGCTGCAAGCCAAAGCCGTTCGGCTTTCGACGTGCAGCTTGCCGCTAACGACTGGCCGCCAAGGTAATTGACACCGACTCGGCAAAACGCAGGGCGTGGGGTTTGTCGACTTCGACTTCGGCGTACAGCACCGACCCATTGCTCATCACCAGGTCCAGCAACTCCTGGGTCAGGCGTTCGAGCAGGGCAAAACGGTTGCCCTCCACATGGGCGATCACCGCCTTGGTGATGGTGCGGTAGTTCAGGGCGTGGTCGATGTCGTTATCGCGCACGGCTTCCTGGGCGGCATAGAGGATGGTCAGGTTGATCAACACATCCTGCTTGTTGAGGATTTCGTCCTCGTTGATGCCGATAAAGGTTCGCAGGCGCAGGTCCTTGACCCGGATGCGAGCCATTCCTGGCTGAAGTTGTGGCATTGCTACTTACTCCGTCCAATCAATTGCAGGAATTCCTGGCGTGTGGTGCTCGAGTCGCGGAAGGCGCCGAGCATCACCGAGGTGTGCATGGTGGAATTCTGTTTCTCGACGCCGCGCATCATCATGCACATGTGCTTGGCCTCGATCACTACGGCCACGCCGGCGGCCTGGGTTACACGCTGCACCGCGTCGGCGATTTCCCGGGTGAGGTTCTCCTGGATCTGCAGGCGCCGGGCGAACATGTCGACGATTCGCGCGATCTTCGACAGGCCCAGCACTTTGCCGGTGGGAATATAAGCCACATGGGCCTTGCCGATGAAGGGCAGCAAGTGGTGTTCGCACAGTGAATACAGTTCGATGTCGGCCACGATCACCATTTCATCGCTTTGCGAGGCAAACAGGGCGCCGTTGACGATTTCTTCCAGCGACTGCTCATAACCGTGACACAGGTATTGCATGGCCTTGGCCGCGCGTTGCGGCGTATCGAGCAGGCCCTCGCGTTCGGGGTCCTCGCCAAGACCCTTGAGGATCTCGCGGTAGTGCTGGGGCAGGGTTAAAGACATACAACATCCTCGCGGGAAGGCTTATTTGACGTGTCTTCCGCCATTAACGGTCAGGGTCGTGCCGGTGACATAGGGGTTGTCCAGCAGATAGCGCAGGCTCTGGTAGATCACTTCGCTGCCGGGTTCGATGCCCAGCGCGGATTTGGCCAGGGCCTTGGCGCGGTACGCCGCGTCGTCGTCGGGGTTGAACAATAGCAGGGCCGGGGCTATGCCGTTGACCTTGATCTGCGGCGCGTACTGGGCGGCGAACGACAGGGTCAGGCTCTCCAGGCCGGCTTTACTGGCGCAGTAGGCGATGTGCTTGCTGCTGCCTTTGCGGGTCACGTCGTCGCTGATATGGACGATGTCCGCCGGTGTGGAGCGTTCCAGCAGTTCGGCGCAATGCAAGTTAATCAGGTAGGGCGCGAGCATGTGCACGTTGAACATACGGGTGAAGGCAGCGCCTTCCTGGTCCTGGGTTTCCGCCAGCCACTCTGAAGCGTTATGGACGATGGCCCGCAAGCGGTCGGTATGGTTTTTCAACTCGCCGATCAAGGCCAGGATTCCGGCTTCACTGGAGAAGTCGGCGAACAGCAGGGTGGCGCCCTTTTCGCGCAAGGTCTGCAGGCCGGGGCGATCGCTGCGATAGGTGACAATGACCGGGTGCCCGTCTTCCAGCAGGCGCAGGGCGCAATGCAGGCCGACACGCTGGCTGGCACCCGTGATCAGGATCGGGGCGGAGGAGGGGTTCATGGAGGGCTCGCGTCGCGGGTGGAGCAAAACTATACCAGCGGGTGGCGCGCTGTGCCTGTTGTGGCTGTTGCGCCCAGGGGGAGCATCGCTGGCAAGCCGGCTCCTACAGGTGGGAGCCGGCTCGCTGGCGAATCACGGGTTTTGGGTCGATGGAGTGGCTGGCAGCGTGCGGACCGGGGTGCTGTGGAGCCAGTTGGCCAGCAACCGGGTCGACAGCGGGATGAACAGGTAGACCATCAGCGGCGTCAGGGCCAGGGTGCTGACGAAGACCCGGGGCAGCAGGCTCAGGTCGCTCAGCAGCGGGCCGAGGACGAAGTTGAACAGCAGGGACACCGGAAAGAATGCCAGCCAGATCGCCACGGCCTGTTTCCAGCGCGGTGGGCGTTGATCGATGGCGCCAAACCAGCCGTCGATGCCACTGACCCGATGCTCGGACGGGTGGGCGAACAGGTCGCTGCCGCGGGCCAGCCAGGCGGTGCGCGACGCCGAGTGCTCCCAGGTGTGCAGGGTCTGCTCGTCGGCAAAGCGGAAGATGATCTGGAATTCGTCATCGTCGGGCGGCGGGGCCAGGACGCCGGAGCCCAGGTAGCCGGGAAAGTCGGTGGCCAGTTGCTCGCCTTCGCGCAGCCAGGCGATCAGATCCTGGTAACGCCCGTCGGCAACGCGCCGGGCAACCATCAAGGTGACGGGTGAGGTAGACATTATGTATCTCCGTAAAGCCTATGCGCTGCCTGGATAAGGCAGGCGCCGAACGTGGCCCGGGGTGTTGGGCCGCGTTTGCGAACAAGCAAGGATTATTCCTGATTCCTGGCCAACCACCAACGACATTGGTCGGCTTTTGTCTGGCTTGAGGCACAGCGGCCCAGGAAGAGTAGAATGGCCGCCACTTTGCTTAATCGGTGTTTTCTCCCCAGATGCCCGTCATGACTGAACTTGCCCGCGTCTCCCAGCCCGCCAGCCCCCTGGTGCAGGACGATCTGTTTCCGATCCGCGAAGTTTCGCGGCTGACCGGGATCAACCCTGTGACCTTGCGCGCCTGGGAGCGGCGCTATGGTTTGATCCAGCCCACGCGCACTGAAAGTGGGCATCGCCTGTACTCCATGGGCGATGTCGAGACGGTCCGCGAGATCCTCGGCTGGATCGAGCGCGGCGTGTCGGTGAGCAAGGTTGGCAAGATCCTGGCCAAGACCCAGGTGGCCCAGAACCTGGACCGTGTGGCGCCGGATGAGGGGTTGCAGGGCGAATACGCGCAGTGGCGCAGCCAGTTGGGGGTGGCGGTCAGTGCCTTTGACGAGGCGCAACTGGAGCGGTTGTACGGGCAGATTTTTTCCAGCTATTCACTGACCGTGGTGTTCCAGGACATTCTCATGCCGTTCTGGAGGCAACTGCTGCAGGCCCAGGAAGCGTTTGGACGTGCCTGTGAGTGGTTGTTTCTCGACGGCTTTTTGCGGGCGCGGATCAGTCAGCGCCTGGCCTTGCAACGAGGTGCCCAGGCGCGGCCGTTGCTGTTGGCGGCGCTGGGTGATCAGGGGCGTGAGTTGGAGTTGCTGGTGACGGCCCTGATGCTGGGCAGCGGCGAGTTCGAGGTCCGGGTGCTGGGGCAGGGTGCGCCCCTGGATGAATTGACCCTGGTTTGCGAGAAGATCAAGCCGGCGGCGCTGGTGCTGTTTTCCAACCATGCGCCGGCCGCCGAGCTGCCACGACGCCTGAATCGCCTGGCCATGACCCTGGATTGTCCTTTGATGCTGGCCGGCGATACCGCCGAACTGGCCCAGGACAGTCTCGCCACTTCACCGGTGGCCTGCCTGGGTAACGACGCACGGGTGATCCCACAACGGCTGCGGCAGTTTCTCAGCGGCAAGTTGGATACCTGAGCGCGGGTCAGGCGTGAAGGGCGGGATGGGTCAGGCGATGTTGTTGCAGGATGAACTGGCGTAGCCGCTCGGTTTCTTCCAGATCGCTCTGGTCCAGCCGGTAGGCATAAAAGCCGCTGTCAGTCTCGCGCTCGAACTTGCCATGCAAGGCGATGCGCTCATAACCCGACGGGCTGAACCACAAGGCGAACTGCTTGGGCGGTTTGGTGCGGTTGCGGATCTCCAGCAGCACCCCTTTGAACGACACCTCGTGAACCCACAGCTGCCCGGGTTGGCCTTTGGCGTTTTCCAGCGCGACCGGCTCCTCCAGAATCAGGCGCCATGGCCGCACCATCGGGCCGTCCTCGTAGATGCTCGGCACGCCCAGGCGCAGGTGCAGGGCATGGAACTCGTCTTCCACGAGGTGCAGGGGGAAGGTCATTTGCTGATTTTCGAAATGCGCCTGGATGGTGACCTTTTCATTGGCGGCCAGCCGCGTGAGCAAATCACGAATCTGCGCGCCACCATTGACCATCAGGCTCGAGTTGGCATCCCGCATGTTGAGTTGCGGGTTGTGCTGCATGGTCTGAATGAAGTCCAGTTCATCCTGGGTCAGTAGGGCATCGCGCATGGTCTGCTCGAAAGAAAAGGTTACAAAGTCGTCGGGGGAATATAGCTACTGACCACTAATTCGATAAATTGTTTTCGCCGTTTGTCGCCTTTATTGCAGCCAGCTCAGCCTGGGCTTCGGCCAGTTGCTGCTCCAGCTGGGCCAATCGCTGTTGTGCCTTGACCTGCGCGGTGACGTCTTTCTGTACCCCAATGAAGTAGGTCAGTTGGTCGCTGTCGTTGAACACCGGGGTGATCGACAGCTCATTCCAGAAGTGGCTGCCGTCCTTGCGGTAATTGCGCAGGACCTGACGGCACGGCTGGCCTTGGCTCAGGGCCTGACGAATCGCCACCAGGCCCGGCTGGTCGCGATCGCCGGACTGGAGAAAGCGGCAATCCTGGTACAGCACTTCGTCGGCGCTGTAGCCCGTGAGCCGCTCGAACGCCGGGTTCACGTAGATCACGATGTTGTCTTCGCCTTCCTGTTCGGCGACCACAATGCCGTCGTTGGAGGCGTTGATCATCCGTTGCAGCAAGTGAGCATTGATCATCATCAGGTTCCGCAATGGTTCGGCAGGTGCCGCATTTTAAGAGATGCCGACAAGCTGTCCACTTGCCATTAGCTTTTGGGACGACCGCCCAGGGTCCGGATTTTAGCGCCTAGCTGTTAATATCCCAGTCTTTTACTCAGCTTCAGGATCAGATTGATGAAAGTCGCCATCCTTTCCGGCTCGGTGTACGGCACGGCTGAAGAAGTCGCCCGGCACGCTGCCAACCTTCTCAAAGCCGCAGGTTTCGAGGCCTTGCACAACCCCCGCGCGACCCTGGCGGAGCTCCAGGCGTTCGCCCCACAAGCCTTTTTGGCCGTGACCTCCACCACGGGCATGGGTGAGCTGCCGGACAACCTGGTGCCGCTGTATTCGACCCTTCGTGACCAATTGCCCGCCGCTTGGCGTGGCCTGCCTGGGGCGGTGATCGGCCTGGGCGACTCCAGTTACGGCGATACCTTCTGTGGTGGTGGCGAGCAGATGCGCGAGCTGTTTGCCGAGCTTGGGGTTACCGAGGTGCTGCCGATGCTGCGCCTGGACGCCAGTGAAAGCGTGACCCCGGAAACCGATGCCGAGCCTTGGCTGGGCGATCTGGTCAAGGCGCTGCGCGGCTGACCCTGCGCTCGCGCAGCAACGCCAGCCAGGCTTGCGCGGCCTTGGACAGATAGGCCCCGCGACGCCAGATAAAGGCAATGTCCCAGCGCAGGTACTCGGGGGCCTTGAGGGTCAGGCGCACCACGCCTGGCCTCACCAGGCCCCGTGCGACCACGCTGGGCAGCAGCACCACGCCTTGCCCGGCAGCCACCAGGGCCGCGAGAAAATCCGCCTGGCCGCTGCGTCCGCCTTCCTTGGGGGTAAAGCCCACTTGCTGGCAGGCCTGGAGCAGGCGATCGTTGAGCACGAAGCTGCGCTGATACAGCAGGAAGGGCGTCTCGGCCAATTCCTCCAGCCGCACCTGGGCATTCATCGCCAAGGGGTGGTCGGCCGGTAGCAGGGCGTCCAGTGGTTCGTCGCAAAAAGGCTGGTAGTCGAACAGCGGGTCTTTGGGCGTCAGGCTGCCGCCCAGTTCCAGCTCGCCGGTTTGCACCGCCTGCTCGATGTTCAGGCTGCCGCCTTCCAGCAGTTGCACACTGATGTTCGGGTAGCGTCGGCGGTATTCGGCGAACAACCCGGCAAACAGGGCATCGCTGCCCAGCAGCGGCAATCCCAGGCGTAACTCGCCACGGGCCAATTGGCTCAAGTCATCCAATTCACTGAGCAATTCGCTGCGCAGCCGAAGCATGCCTTCGGCCCGTTGCAGGACCACGTTGCCGGCCGCCGTCAGGTGAATATGGGAACCCTGGCGATCCAGCAGCGGGGTTCCAAGGCTTTGCTCCAGCTGGGCGATCTGCTTGCTGACCGCCGATTGGCTGATGTGCAGGGTCTTGGCCGCTTGGGTAAAACCGCCTTGATGGATCACTTCGACAAAACTGCGCAGTTGCTTGAAGTCCATAGCCTGAATTCCATTTTGGAATGGCTTCCAGTCTAACAATTCGCTTCGGTGATGGTGGGCGCTTCTTTAACATGAACGCCTGCGAGGACCGAAGCCGATGAACATTGCCACCTTTAAACACCTGGGCCGACTGCTGGCCGAACTGGCCATCCTGCTGGCGATTTACCTGCTGGGCTGCCAGTTGGCGAGCTGGCTGGCTTGGCCGATTCCCGGTGGGGTGATCGGGCTGGCGTTGCTGTTGCTGGTGTTTGCCCTGGGCTGGGTCAAGCCGGCGGCGTTGCAGTTGGGCGCGGGGTTATTGATGGCCGAGATGTTGCTGTTTTTCATCCCCGCGTTGATGAGCCTGCTGGACTACGGCGGCCTGCTGCGCGAGGACGGTTGGCGCATCCTGTTGGTGATCGGCGTCAGCACCTTGATGGTGATGCTGGTCACGGCCTTTACCGTGGAGTGGGCTTGCCGCTGGCGGATGCGCCATGACGCTTGAGCTGATGCCGATGTTCTGGCTGGCCCTGACGCTGGGCGCGTACCTGTTCAGCCGCTGGTTGTATGCCCGCAGCGGACGCTACTTGCTCTCGCCGCTGATCCTGGTGCCGGCCCTGTTGTTGGCGATTGCTGTGCCGATGCACACGGCGTACGCCGAATACGCCGCCAACACCCACTGGCTGATGCTGGTGTTGGGGCCGGTGACCGTCGCCTTCGCGGTGCCGATCTGGCAGCAACGGCATTTGCTGATGCGCCATTGGTCGGCGCTGTTGCTGGGGATGCTGGCCGGCAGCACCGCCTCCATTGCCAGTTCCTTTGGCCTGGCCAGGGTCCTGGCGCTGGACAGCTCGGTGACCTTGTCCCTGGTGCCGCGCTCCATCACCACACCCTTCGCCATGCCCCTGGCCCAAGACCTGGGCGGCGTGCCTGAATTGACCGCGGTGTTCGTGATGTTCACCGGCGTCTTTGGGGCCCTGCTGGGTGGTGTGCTGCTGCGTTGGCTGCCCTTGCGCAGTGCCCTGGCTCGCGGTGCCCTGTTTGGCGTTGGGGCCCACGGTGCGGGCGTTAGCCGGGCCCGTGAAGTGGGCGGTGAAGAGGGTTCGGTGGCGGGGCTGGTGATGGTCCTCACCGGGCTGCTGAATCTGTTTGCCGCGCCGGTGCTGGCCTGGTTGTTATGAGCGCCATCGGCTGCGTCAGGGGCCATTCTCGGCACTGACTCGCTCGGTCAGTAAGCTGGCTGCCAATGCAACTACGCCAGCCTCGGCGGCTGGCTAGACTGCTGTTCATGCCTGCCCACACATAACAAAAAAAACCAGCATCGAGGTCCTTGCCGTGAGCCTAGCCCCCGTTCCATCGACGCAGAGTGTGAAAGAGCAAGTCAGCGCGGCCGAGTGGCAAACCCGCGTCGACCTGGCGGCCTGTTATCGCCTGGTGGCGATGCATGGCTGGGACGACCTGATTTTCACCCATATTTCCGCCAAGGTGCCGGGCACTGAAGACTTCCTCATCAACCCCTTCGGCTTGATGTTCCACGAGATCACCGCCTCCAGCCTGGTGAAGGTTGACCAGGCCGGCAACAAGCTGATGGCCAGCCCCTACGAGATCAACCCGGCCGGCTACACCATTCACAGCGCGGTGCATGAAGTGCGTCACGACGTGGTCTGTGTGCTGCACACCCACACGGCTTCCGGGGTGGCGGTGTCGGCGCAGCAGCAGGGTGTGTTGCCCATCAGCCAGCAATCCCTGTTCGTGCTGTCGAGCCTGGGTTACCACGCCTACGAAGGGGTGGCCCTGAACCCTGAAGAGAAGGTGCGCTTGCAGGCGGACCTGGGGCCGAACAATTTCCTGATGCTGCACAACCACGGGCTGCTCACCTGCGGCAGCACCATCGCCGACACTTTCCTGATGATGTTCACCTTCCAGCGCGCCTGCGATATCCAGGTGCTGGCCCAGGGCGGCGGCGCGGCCTTGATCGCCATCGAACCGCAGGTCCTGGCTGGTGCCCGGGCGATGATCGCCGGGGTGACCAAAAGCGCCCAGGGCATGGGCGGGGCACTGGCCTGGCCGGCGCTGCTGCGCAAGCTCGATCAACAAGACTCGGGTTATAAACTCTAATGCCACTGGCCGAAATTCCCCTCTCCGTCTGGCGCAAGCGCGGGCGCAGTTTCATGTTTCGCGGGCAGGCCATTCGCTATTGGGTGGCCGGTCACGGCGAGCCGCTGCTGCTGATCCATGGTTTCCCCACGGCCAGTTGGGATTGGCATTACCTGTGGCAACCCCTGGCCCAGCGCTACCAAGTGATTGCCTGCGACATGCTGGGGTTTGGCGATTCGGCCAAGCCGCTGGACCATGCCTACAGCCTGCTGGAACAGGCGGACTTGCAGCAGGCATTGCTGGCCCACTTGAATATCGAGTCGCCGCTGCATGTGCTGGCCCACGATTATGGCGACAGCGTTGCCCAGGAGCTGTTGGCCCGGCATTACGAGGCGCGGCTGACCCTGGTCAGTTGCGTGTTTCTCAACGGCGGCCTATTCCCCGAAGCCCATCGCCCGGTGTTGATGCAAAAACTGCTGCTCAGCCCTGTGGGCTGGATGCTTGGGCGCACCTTCAGTCGTGATGCGCTGGTGAAGAGCTTCAGCCAGATTTTCGGCCCGCAGACCCGCCCCAGTGAAAGCGCCCTGGATGACTTCTGGAGCCTGGTGGAAAGCAATCACGGGCCGCGCATCCTGCACAAATTGATCGCCTACATCCCCGAACGCCGGCTCCTGCGTGAACGCTGGGTCGCCGCGATGCAGCGCAACGACGTGCCGCTGAGCTTGATCAGTGGCGCGTTGGGCTGCACCTCCGGGGCCGACATGGTCGAGCGTTACCGCGAACTGATCCCCAATCCGCAGACCGTGCTGCTGGCCGGGATCGGTCAATATCCGCAAACCGAAGCCCCGGTCCAGGTACTCCGGCATTACCTGGGTTTTCGCGAAAAGATCGTGCTGCCGCCGCTGAAAATGGCCTGACTGCGACGCATCGCCTAGGCCCTGTTCCGTGCGTTCTGCCCGATCCTGCGGGCCCTGCTTGCCCCGACCTGGGCGATCATCCTGCTGCCTTATTGCCCACCATTCAGCCGCAAACGTATTTATTGTGACCAGAAGCCGCCTGCCTGACACTCGGGGCATTGTCCATTGCCCCCGTTGGAGTTCGGTATGAGTGAGTCTGTACGCTTCGAAGATAAAGTCGTGGTCATTACCGGCGCTGGCGGCGGCCTGGGGCGGGCTCATGCATTGCTGTTCGCCAAACACGGGGCGCGGGTGCTGGTCAACGACCTGGGCGGATCCACTCAAGGCGAGGGCGCCAATGCCTCGGCGGCGGATCGGGTGGTGGCGCAAATCCGTGAGGCTGGCGGCATTGCCGAGGCCAACCATGATTCGGTGACCGACGGGGAAAAGATCGTGCAGCACGCCCTGGATGTCTTTGGCCGGGTCGATGTGGTGGTCAATAACGCTGGCATCTTGCGGGACAAAACCTTTCACAAGATGGACGACGCCGATTGGGACCTGGTGTACCGGGTGCATGTCGAGGGTGCCTATAAAGTCACCCGCGCCGCCTGGCCTCATCTGCGTGAGCAGGGTTATGGCCGGGTGATTTTCACCGCGTCCACTTCAGGCATCTACGGCAACTTCGGCCAGTCCAACTACGGCATGGCCAAGTTGGGGCTGTACGGCCTGACCCGCACCCTGGCAATCGAGGGCCGCAAGAACAACATCCTGGTCAACGCCATCGCACCCACCGGCGGCACGCGCATGACCGAGGGGCTGATTCCGCCGCAAGTCTTCGAACAGCTGAAGCCGGAACTGGTGAGCCCGCTGGTGGTGTACCTGGGCAGCGAGCAATGCCAGGAAACTTCCGGCCTGTTCGAAGTGGGCGGGGGCTGGATGGGCAAGGTGCGCTGGGAGCGCAGCCTGGGGGTGGGCTTCGATCCGCGCCAGGGCTTTTCACCGGAGGAAGTGGCGGCCCACTGGCAGCAGATCTGCGACTTCGAAGGCGCGGCCCACCCTGGGGATAACATCGAAGCCCTGAAGGAAATGATGCACAACCTGCAAAAGTACGCCCTCTGAAACTCGGCACAGGGCGGGCCGGGAGAGCGCGGTTTTACTCCTGAGGCCGGGCTCTTTATGCCCGATGGGCAGTGGACGCCCCCGACGCATAAGGAGCCGTAGGCATGTACGAGTCAAAAGACCAGCCCGTGTTATCCCGCTTGTTATTTGTCCGCCGGTTGTTTCTCCACGCCCTGGTGGTGCTGGCGCTGATTGGTTTTTCCATCGGCCTGGGCATCATCGGGTACCTGTATTTCGAAGAAGGAATACCCCTTCACGACGCCCTGATCAACGCCGCCATGCTGTTGGGCGGCGTGGGGCCCGCCAGCTTGCCGACCACCCCCGGCGGCAAGCTGTTCCTCGCCGGTTACGGCCTTTACGCCAACATCGTGTTTGCCGCGACCATCGGCCTGCTGCTGTCGCCAGTGGCGCATCGGCTCCTGCACCGGTTTCATTACGATGACGGCGACACCGCCTAGGCGCCTGCCCTGGCCCGTGTTTTCCACAGGCATAAAAAAGGCCGCTGCAAGAGCAGCGGCCGAAGTAAGACGTTAGATCAAGGAGCTACCAATCAACGTCAGTGAACCTGGGGGAGCGGCCTGAACCCAAGGGCTTCAGGCGCGCTGGAAAGGCTTATGCCCCGGTGCTGCAACAGCACCTCGGCGGCAGTGACGGGCGCTTTGCCGTGACTGCGCGACAAGAATAAGTGCTTGTTGCGTAATGAAAAATAGTCAATTGGGACAAGGACTGTTACATCCTGGACAACAGTGGCCCGCTCCAGGCTTCATCCCCGCCATCCATTCCCCTGATGCAGCGGCATCCAGCCCATGCATAAGCCTCTGAACAGCCCCGCTGGCGCAGGCCTTCACTCCTTCGAGCGACACTGCGAATACCTCCTTGGTGCGCTTATCGCACCCGGTACAGCGGCAGTAGGGTGAGGCCTTCTGTCACTCACCGGGGAAGACGCATGACAAAAACAACAATGCGCGCCATCTTCACGCCGCAGGCGCTGGCCGTCGCGGTGGCCATGGGCTGCAGTGCCCAGGCTCAGGCGGTTTCATTCAATATTGGCGAGATCGAGGGGCAGTTCGATTCGTCGCTGTCCGTCGGCGCCAGTTGGGGCATGCGCAATGCCGACAAGGACTATGTGGGCACGGTCAATGGCGGCCGTGGCCAGTCCTCCACCGGTGATGACGGACGCCTGAACTTCAAGAAGGGCGAGACCTTCTCGAAAATCTTCAAGGGCCTGCACGACCTGGAACTCAAGTACGGTGACACCGGCGTGTTCGTGCGTGGCAAGTACTGGTACGACTTCGAGCTCAAGGATGAAGACCGCGAGTTCAAGCCCATCAGTGACCACAACCGCAAGGAAGGCTCCAAGTCGTCCGGTGCGCAGATCCTCGATGCCTTCGTCTATCACAACTACTCCATAGCCGACCTGCCGGGCACCGTACGCGCCGGCAAGCAAGTCGTCAGTTGGGGCGAAAGCACCTTCATCGGCAACTCCATCAACAGCATCAACCCGATCGACGTGTCGGCATTCCGACGCCCCGGTGCCGAGATCAAGGAAGGCCTGATCCCGGTGAACATGCTGTTCGCCTCCCAAGGGCTGACCAACCAACTGACAGTGGAGGGCTTCTATCAACTGGAGTGGGACCAGACGGTCCTGGACAACTGCGGCACCTTCTTTGGTGGCGACGTGGCAGCGGACGGCTGCACCACCGGCTACACCGTCGGCAGCCCGGCCATCAGCCCGTTGCAACCCTTGGCTGCCGGCGCCGGCCTGGGCTTCGAGGTCAGCCGCGAGGGGGTGATCCTGCCCCGCGGCGGCGACCGTGATGCGCGGGATTCCGGCCAGTGGGGCGCGGCCCTGCGCTGGCTTGGCGACGAAACCGAGTACGGCCTGTACTTCATGAACTATCACGCCCGTACTCCGATAGTCGGCACCACCACCGCCAACGTCAGCCTCGCCACACTGGGTGCGTTGGCTGCGGCCGCCAACGGCATTGTTCCAGGCAGCGGCGCGGGCCTGGTACAAAGCGTGATGCTCGGCCGTGGCCAGTACTACCTGGAATACCCGGAAGACATCCGCCTGTACGGTGCCAGCTTCTCCACCACCTTGCCCACCGGCACCGCGTGGAGTGGCGAGATCAGCTACCGGCCCAACGCCCCGGTGCAAATCAACACCAACGACGTGACCTTGGCCCTGCTCAACCCCATCGCCGGCGGTGCAGCTTCTCCGATCTCAAGCGCCATGGGCGCCGACAACACCGGCTACCGGCGCAAGGAAATCACCCAACTGCAAAGCAGCATGACCCAGTTCTTCGACCACGTACTGGGGGCTGATCGCCTGACCCTGGTGGGCGAAGCCGCGATCGTCCACGTCGGCGGCCTGGAGTCGAAAAGCCAACTGCGTTATGGCCGCGACTCGGTCTACGGGCAGTACGGGTTCAACGGTGACACCGACGGTTTTGTCACCGCGACTTCCTGGGGTTATCGCGCCCGGGCCATCCTCGATTACAACAACGTGATCGCCGGGATCAACCTCAAGCCCAACCTGTCCTGGTCCCACGACGTCAACGGCTACGGCCCCAACGGCCTGTTCAACCAGGGCGCCAAGGCGGTGAGCCTCGGGGTGGATGCCGACTACCGCAACACCTACACCGCGAGCCTCAGTTACACCGACTTTTTCGGCGGTGACTACAACACCCTCACCGACCGTGACTTCCTCGCGTTGAGCTTCGGCGTGAACTTCTGATCCGGCTAAGAGAAGGACGACTTTGATGCGCAAGATGATTCTGCAATGCAGTGCCTTGGCCCTGAGTTTGCTGGCCGCCAACGTGATGGCGGCGGTCTCCCCCGACGAGGCGGCCAAGTTGGGCACCAGCCTGACCCCGCTGGGGGCGGAGAAGGCCGGGAATGCCGATGGCTCGATCCCGGCCTGGACCGGTGGCATTCCGAAAAACGCCGGTGCGGTGGACAGCAAGGGCTTCCTGGCTGACCCGTTCGCCAATGAAAAGCCCCTGTTCATCATCACCGCCGCCACGGTGGACAAGTACAAGGACAAGCTCTCGGACGGCCAGGTGGCGATGTTCAAGCGCTACCCGGAAACCTACAAGATCCCGGTCTACACCAGCCATCGCACCGTGGGCCTGCCGGCGGAAATCTACGAGTCGGCCAAGCGCAGTGCGCTGAATGTGCAGGCGATCAACGACGGTAACGGCCTGGCCAACTTCACCGGCAATCGCTACTACGCCTTCCCGATTCCGAAGAACGGCGTGGAGGTGCTGTGGAACCACATCACCCGTTATCACGGCGGCAACCTGCGCCGCATCATTACCCAGGCCACACCCCAGACCAACGGCAGCTACACGCCGATCCGCTTCGAGGAAGAAGTGGCGGTGCCGCAGCAGATTCCGGACATGGACCCGGCCAAGGCGGCCAACGTGCTGACCTTCTTCAAGCAGTCGGTGACCGCACCGGCGCGCCTGGCGGGCAACGTGCTGCTGGTCCACGAGACCCTCGACCAGGTCAAGGAACCGCGTTCGGCGTGGATCTACAACGCCGGTCAGCGCCGGGTGCGCCGGGCCCCGCAAGTGGCCTATGACGGCCCGGGCACCGCCGCCGACGGCCTGCGCACCTCGGACAACTTCGACATGTTCTCCGGCGCGCCGGACCGCTACGACTGGAAGCTGGTGGGCAAGAAGGAGATGTACATCCCCTACAACAGCTACAAGCTGGACTCCCCCAGCCTCAAGTACGACGACATCATCAAGGCCGGGCATATCAACCAGGACCTGACCCGTTATGAGCTGCACCGGGTCTGGGAAGTGGTGGGTACGGTCAAGCCCAGTGAGCGGCACATCTACGCCAAGCGCCACATGTACCTCGACGAGGACAGCTGGCAGGTGGCCCTGGCGGACCACTACGACGGTCGCGGTCAGCTGTGGCGGGTCGCCGAAGGCCACGCTCAGTTCTACTACGACCATCAGGTGCCGGCGTACACCGTGGAAACCCTGTACGACATCATCGCCGGCCGTTACATCGCCCTGGGCATGAAGAACGAGGAGAAGCACAGCTTCGAATTCGGCTTCGCGGCCAAGGCGGCGGACTACACCCCGGCGGCACTGCGGGCCAGCGGCGTGCGGTAACGCGGTGGATACATTTGATGGCAAAAGGCGACCTTCGGGTCGCCTTTTTTATGGCTGCCGATCAGCGCACTGAATGTTTCTCAACAAGCGCCAAGGACAGGGCTAGGGTGAGTCCACGCAGGCTAAAACTATAAAAAGGCACGCCGCAATGACCGCCATGAGTCACCGTCTGGACCGCCCTGGATTCATGCCTCGCTTGTCCGCTCACCATCTGTCCCGCCCTCGCTTGAGCACGCCCTTGCTGGCCTCCACGGCCCGGGTCAAGGTGCTGTGCGCGCCACCCGGCAGTGGCAAGACCGCGCTGCTGGTCGAGTGCCTGTCCCAGGCGCCGGCGTCGACCCACATCTGTTGGTTGTCCCTGTGCGGCATGCCGCGCAGCCCCGAGGATTTCTGCGCGCAACTGGCCACTGCCTTGGGCCTGGGGGAGGGCGATGAGCGGGCGTTGCTGGATCACCTGGCACAACGTCAGGCGCCGACTTGGCTGTGCCTCGATGACTATTGCCGGGTCGCGGCGCCGGAACTGGACCTGATGCTCGATCGCTTGCTGGCGGTGGATAACCCGGCCCTGACCTGGTGGCTGGGCACCCGACGGCGGCCTCAATGCAACTGGCCGCGACTATTGCTCGACGATGAGTTGTACGAGTGCGACGGCCCGGCCCTGGCCTTCGGCGTGGAGGATATCCAGCAGTTGTTGCAGCAGTTACCCCAACCCTTGGGCGCGCAGACCGCCAGCCGCATTCTGCAACGCAGTGCCGGTTGGTGCGCCGGGGTGCGCATTGCCCTGCTCGAAGGCAGCGAGTGGGTGGCCACGCCCTGCAAGCCGGGGCGGCCCAATACCTTGCTGGAGTACCTGGAACACGAACTGTTCGGCGTGCTGGCGCCGGAGTTGGCGGAAACCTGGCAGGTACTGGCGCACTTGCCGCGCTTCAATCCTGCGCTGTGCGAGCACTTGTTCGGGGCCGGTGAAGGCGCTCAGTACCTGCGCACGCTGCAGGAGCAAGGTTGCTTTATCGAGCCCTGGCAAGGCTCGTCCGAATGGCTGCAAGTCTTTACTCCGCTGGCCCGCTTGATGCGCGACGAGCCGTGGCCGGCAGGGCGTTCCTGGCATCGGCGGGCCTGCCAGTGGTTCACCGCCGAGCAGGACTGGCAGGCGGCGTTCGAGCAAGCCTTGCTGGCCCATGAATATGAAGTGGCGGTCAGCCTGTTGCAGCACTTCAGCTTCGAGTCGCTGTTTCAGCAGCAGAACCTGGTGCTGCTGTTGCGCCTGTATGAGCAGCATGGGGCCGAGTTGCTGGTGGGCAGCCCGCATCTGGTGGGGCTGGTGACGGCGGCCTTGTTGTTTGCCGGGCGCTTCGCCCAGGCGCAACAGTGCATCGAACACATGGCGCGTTTTGCGCCACAGCCTTCGGCCGATCTGCAACGCCAGTTGCTGGCGCGCTGGCAGGCGCAGCAAGGCTGGCTGTTACATCTGCAAGGCCAGCTGGAGCCGGCCCGTGAGCATTTTCTCGAGGCGTTGTGCGTGCTGGCCGACAGTGCCTGGCCGACCCGTTTGTTGTGCCTGTCCGGGCTGACCCAGCAGGCCCTGCTCAAGGGTGAATTGGACGTGGCCCAGGGCCTGAACCGTGAGGCGTTGTGCCTGGCGCGGGCCCAGGACTCGTTGCTGTTTGAAGCCTTGCTGGAGTTGGATCATGGGCAACTGCTGGAGCAGCGTGGGGCGCCCCACCGGGCGCAGGCCCTGCTCGACGATGTGGCCGAACTCCTGGCCCGACAGCCGGTGCCGGCCACGCCGCTGTTGGGGCGCATAGCCCTGCGTCGAGGGCACCTGGCGTTGCGTCAGGGACGCGAGAGCGAGGCGGCGGGTTACTTTCAGGTGGGCCTGGAAGACTGCCTGCTGAGCCATGACAAACGCGCGTTGTACGGCTTTCTCGGGCAGGCGCAGTTGGCTGCCAACCAGCGCGATTACGCCCAGGCCTTTGTGCGCCTGCGCGATGCCGAACGCCTGATGCAGCAACGGCAGATTCCAGACACCGTGTACCGCGGGGTGTTGTTGCAGGTCAGCAGTCATTTCTGGCTCCAGCAGGGCCGACCGGAACTGGCCCTCGAAGCCTTGAGCCGAGTCTTGCGGCACTACCGTGGCCCGCAGGCCGTGCAGGCGCCCCCGGCGACGCTGGAGCTGATCCCGCGGATTGAATACCTGCTGGTGCTGGCCGAAGTCTATTTGGGGCAGGCGCCGGCCGCGATGGCGACCTTGCAGGAGAGAGTGGAGTGGGCCCGCTGCCATGGCATGTCAGGGCTGGAGACCGAGTTGCAACTGGCCTTGGCCGAGGTCGCGTATCTGCAAGGCGACCGGCGCGTGTCTGCCCAGGCCCTGGAGGCCGGGTTGCAACTGGTGCAGCGTTGCCATTTACCCCAGGCGCTGCTGGACTTGCGCCTGCGGCAACCGGAGCTGTTGCAGACGCTGGAGGGCCTTGAATCCCCTGCGCCCGGCTTGCCAGGCCCTCAAGCCGACGCCGGGGCCAACCCGTTGAGCCTGCGTGAACTGGAAGTCCTGCAGTTGATCGCCCAGGGCAGTTCCAACCTGCAGATTGCCGAGCAGTTATTTATATCCCTGCACACGGTCAAGACCCACGCCCGGCGCATTCACAGCAAGCTGGGGGTGGAGCGGCGCACCCAGGCCGTGGCTCGGGCCAAGTCCCTGGGGTTGATGGGCTGAGCGAGGGCCGTCACCCGGCACTCAGGGTTGGTAACCCATGCGCCAGCTCACGGCCTGGCTCGCCGTCAGCAGGCGCTGGGCCGCCGGGCCATGTTCATCGGCGTGAAACAGCGAGGCCGGTCCCACCACCGTGAGCACGGCGGCGATCTTGCCGGTGGCATCGAACACCGGCGCCGACAAGGCATCGACCCCCGGCATCAGCAAACCATGCACATGGTGCAGGCCGCGGGCGCGGATCTGTTCGCCGAGCTCGGCGTACTCGCCCTCATCGGCCAGTGCATGGGCGCTGTTGGCCTGTAGTTCCTGCTGGCGCAGTTCGAGGGTTTCCCGGGCGGGCAGGTAAGCACCAAACACCAGGCCGGTGGACGAACTGAGCAGGGGCAGGACCGAGCCCAACTGGGTGACCACGGTCACCGCCCGCACGGCCGGTTCGATGTGCACCACGGTCGCGCCCTGGTTGCCCCAGACTGCGAGGAAGCAGGTTTCATTCAGCTCGTCGCGCAGCTCGGCCAAGGGCAGGGCGCTGACTTTCAATACGTCCATGCTGTTCAAGGCGGCCAGGCCCACCCGCAGGGCTTCGCGGCCCAGGCCATAGTGGTTGGTGGCGCTGTTCTGCTCGGCGAAGCCACTGGCGATCAAGGCTTGCAGGTAGCGGTGGACCTTGCTGGCCGGCATCTGCACATGTTCGGCCAGGCGCGACAGGGAAGTGGACGGCGACAGTTCGGCCAGGGCCTTGAGGATGTCCGTACCGACCTCCGCCGAGCGGACTTTCTGTTTGCCGGTACTGTCGCTGGTGCTGCGGGGCTTTTCCATGGCGGTGCTGTGATCCCGGGACGAATGGCGGTCTTTATAGCTTGACGCTATTCGGCAATCAAATTACGTTGTGCGTAATTCAATTACGATAAAAATAAACCTGGCGTGCCGAGCACTCTCACAACGGAGTCGTCGGCCACCGCCTGCTCCCTGCATAGGAGGCTCCATGAATCTCGATTCCACGGCGACGGTGCTCGCCTATCAGTCGGGTTTTGGTAATGAATTTTCCAGCGAGGCCCTGCCAGGCGCCTTGCCGGTTGGCCAGAACTCCCCGCAAAAGGCCCCCTATGGCCTGTACACCGAACTGTTTTCCGGCACCGCCTTCACCATGGCCCGCAGCGAAGCCCGGCGCACATGGATGTACCGCATCCTGCCTTCGGCCAACCACCCGTCCTTCACCAAGCTCGAACGTCAATTGGCGGGTGGGCCCCTGGGCGAGGTGACGCCCAATCGCCTGCGCTGGAACCCGTTGGCCATTCCCGCTGAGCCGACCGATTTCATCGATGGCCTGGTGAGCATGGCGGCCAACTCGGCGGCGCAGAAACCGGCGGGTATCAGCCTCTATCACTATGGCGCCAACCGCTCCATGGAACGGGTGTTCTTCAACGCCGACGGCGAGCTGCTGCTGGTGCCGGAGTTGGGGCGGCTGCGCATCGCCACCGAATTGGGGGTGCTGGATATTGAGCCCCTGGAAATCGCAGTCTTGCCCCGTGGCCTGAAATTTCGCGTCGAATTGCTGGACCCCCAGGCGCGTGGTTACGTTGCCGAAAACCATGGCGCGCCGTTGCGCCTGCCGGACCTGGGGCCCATCGGCAGCAACGGCCTGGCCAACCCGCGGGACTTCCTGACCCCGGTGGCCCATTACGAAGACCTCCAGCAGCCCACGCCCTTGGTACAGAAGTTCCTGGGCGAGCTCTGGGGTTGCGAGCTGGACCATTCGCCGCTCAACGTGGTGGCCTGGCACGGCAACAACGTGCCCTACAAATATGACCTGCGGCGTTTCAACACCCTTGGCACCGTCAGCTTCGATCACCCGGACCCGTCGATCTTCACGGTGTTGACCTCGCCCACCAGCGTGCACGGCCTGGCCAACCTCGACTTCGTGATTTTCCCACCGCGCTGGATGGTGGCTGAGAACACCTTTCGGCCCCCGTGGTTCCACCGCAACCTGATGAACGAATACATGGGGCTGATCCAGGGGGCCTACGACGCCAAGGCCGAAGGCTTCCTGCCCGGCGGAGCGTCGCTGCACAGTTGCATGAGCGCCCACGGGCCCGATGGCGAAACCTGCAGCAAGGCCATCAGCGCCGAACTGCAGCCGGCCAAGATCGACAACACCATGGCGTTCATGTTCGAGACCAGCCAGGTGTTGCGCCCCAGCCAGTTCGCCCTGGCCTGCCCGCAATTGCAGAACAACTACGACGCCTGCTGGGCCACGCTGCCCAGCACCTTCAACCCGAATCGGAGATAACCCATGAATCAGCCATCCTTGACCCGCAGTTGGGTTGCCTCCGCCAACGGTCATGCCGATTTCCCCCTGCAAAACCTGCCGCTGGGGGTGTTCAGCACCCCGGGTTCGGCGGCCCGCAGTGGCGTCGCCATTGGTGAGCATATTCTTGACCTGGACGCAGCCCTGGACGCCGGCCTGTTCGACGGCGCGGCCCGTACCGCAGTGGAAGCCACCCGTGGCGGGCAACTGAACGCCTTCTTCGAGTTGGGCCGTGGGGCCCGAGTTGCCCTGCGTGAGCGGCTGCAGGAACTGCTCGGCGAAGGCAGTAGCCTGCGCGGAAAAATGGAAACCCTGGGGGCCAGGCTGCTGCCCCTGGCGGCGGATTGCCAACTGCACCTGCCGGCCCGCATCAGTGACTACACCGACTTTTACGTCGGCATCGAGCACGCGCAAAACGTCGGCAAACTGTTCCGTCCGGACAACCCGCTGCTGCCGAACTACAAGCATGTGCCCATCGGTTATCACGGCCGCGCGTCGACCGTCCGTGCGTCGGGCACCGAGGTCCGCCGTCCCAAGGGCCAGACCCTGCCGGCCGGGCAGAGCGAGCCGGTTTTCGGCCCCTGCGCACGCCTGGACTACGAGCTGGAACTGGGGATCTGGATCGGCCAGGGCAACGAGATGGGCGAGCCGATCGCCATTAGCGAAGCCGCTGAGCATATTGCCGGTTTCTGCCTGCTCAATGACTGGTCGGCGCGGGACATCCAGGCCTGGGAATACCAGCCGCTGGGGCCGTTCCTGTCGAAAAGCTTTATCACCAGCATCTCGCCCTGGGTGGTGACCGCCGAAGCCCTGGAGCCGTTCCGCCGTGCCCAGCCGGCGCGTCCGCAAGGCGACCCGCAGCCGCTGCCGTATCTGCTGGACCCACGCGACCAGGCGGGCGGCGGCTTCGATATCGAGCTGGAGGTGCTGCTGCTGACCGAGGCCATGGCCGAGCAGGGTCTGGCCGCCCAGCGCCTGACCCTGAGCAACACCCAGCACATGTACTGGACCGTGGCGCAAATGGTCGCCCACCACAGCGTCAACGGTTGCCAGTTGCAGGCCGGTGACCTGTTCGGTTCGGGCACCTTGTCCGGGCCGCAAGAAGGGCAGTTCGGCAGCCTGCTGGAAATCACCGAGGGCGGTAAAAAGCCCATCGAACTGGCGTCCGGCGAAGTGCGCAAATTCCTTGAAGACGGCGACGAAATCATCCTGCGCGGGCGCTGCCGCCGTGAAGGTTTTGCCTCCATCGGCTTCGGCGAATGCCGCGGCAAAGTCGTGCCTGCCCGTTAAGAGGTCGTGCCATGGAGCTCTATACCTACTACCGCTCGACCGCGTCGTACCGGGTGCGCCTGGCCCTGGCCCTCAAGGGCCTGGATTTCCAGGCGGTGCCGGTCAACCTGCTGGTGCCCAAGGGCGGTGCCAATCGGCAGCCGGAGTACCTGCGCATCAATCCTCAGGGCCGGGTGCCGGCCTTGCGTACCGACGAGGGGGCGGTGCTGATCCAGTCCCTGGCGATCATCGAATACCTGGAGGAATGTTATCCACAGGTGCCGTTGCTTTCCCGTGACCTGCTCAGCCGCGCCCATGAACGGGCGGTGGCGGCGGTGATCGGTTGCGATATCCATCCGCTGCACAACTCCAGTACCCAGAACCTGCTGCGTGACTGGGGCCACGATGACGGGCAAGTGCAGGTGTGGATCGACCATTGGATCAGCCAGGGGCTGGGAGCCGTGGAGCAATTGATCGGCGATCGGGGCTTCTGCTTTGGCGAGCAGCCGGGGTTGGCGGATGTGTTTCTGATTCCGCAGCTGTACGCCGCCGAACGTTTCAAGGTGCCCTTGGCGAGTTATCCACGGATTCTCCGGGTGGCTGCCCTGGCGGCTGAGCACCCGGCGTTCCAGGCGGCCCATCCGGCTCATCAGCCCGACGCCCCCTGAGCCCTGCGGCAGTGCTGCCGCCGGGCCGTCCGGGTTCAGTGCACGATGGTGCTGGGTGGCAAGTGCCCTAGGCGCTCGGTCAGGCGCAAGCGCTGGATCGGGTCCTCGCTGAGCAGCAGCGCATGCTCCAGATCGAAGCGTTCGGCATTGGGGCATTCCAGGCGTTGGTACAGGCTGGCCCGGGCCAGGTAGTCGGCGGCGCTGCCATTGCCCAGCTCCAGCACCCGTTCGGCATTGATCAGGGCCCCCAGGTTGTCATCGCAGGCCAGGTGCAACTGGCGCAGGTTGCGTGACAGGCGCTGGAGCATCTGCTGCGGTTCGGCGGTGACCAGGTGCTCGGCCGAGAGTTTGAAGTTGGCACCGTACTGGCGCTGCAGCAATTCCCGGCAATCGTTGGGGTACAGGCGGCGCCCGCCGCAAGGGTCCAGCAGGTGGTCGGCGCCGGGCACCCGCAGCAGAAAATGCCCGGGGAAATTCACCCCGACCATGGGGATCTCCAGCCGACGGGCCAGTTCCAGGGCAATCAAGCCCAGGGCCAGAGGCTGTCCGCGGCGCCGTTGCAGGACCTTGTCCAGCAGGGCGGCGTGGGGGCGCAAGGGTAGGTGCTCGTCCTGCTGAAAACCCAGGTCGTTCATCTGCCGCAGCAAGGGTTGGCCCAGCTCGCTGACCGGCAACAGCGGCAAGCCGGCACTCACCCGTTGCTGCAGCGCCTTCATTTCCTCGAGCAACAGGCCTGGCACGACCTGTGGGTCGTGCTCGGCGGCAATCCACAGCGCGGCTTCGAACAGGGCGGGCGGGGAGCGGTGCAGGCAGGCGAAAAAAGCTTGGCGCGGGTTCATCTCAACCTCCGACGGATGCCTCGTTTTAGCCTCGTCTCAAGCGTTCGTCCAGTGCTGTACATAGTCGGTAGCAGGTTATTTCCCAAAGGCTGTAAACCGGCGCTGCTTATTCTTGCGCGCTCCAGCAATTTTCAGGCGCAGGCCTATACTGGCGACTACAAGAAGTGACTCGGGAGCCCGACAATGTTCGCTCTCATGCAAAGCACTCGCCTTGAATCGCTGCACTTGAGCGTCGACCCGATCACCGGGTTGAAGGCGGTCATTGCCATCCATAACAGCCGACTGGGGCCCGCCCTGGGAGGTTGCCGTTACCTGGCCTACCCCGACGACGAAAGTGCCGTGGCGGATGCCGTGCGCCTGGCCCAGGGCATGAGCTACAAGGCGGCGCTGGCCGGCCTGTCCCATGGCGGCGGCAAGGCGGTGATCATTCGCCCGGCCCACGTGGAAAACCGCGCCGCGCTGTTCGAGGCCTTTGGCCGTTGCATCGAGCAACTGGACGGTCGCTTCATCACCGCCATCGACAGCGGCACCTCGGTTGCCGACATGGATTGCATCGCCCAGCAGACCCAACACGTCACCAGCACCAGCGCTGCCGGCGACCCGTCGCCCCACGCGGCCATGGGGGTGTTCGCCGGCATTCGCAGCACCGCCATGGCCCGCCTGGGCAGCGACAACCTGGAAGGCTTGCGCGTGGCGGTGCAGGGCTTGGGCAATGTCGGTTTTGCCCTTGCCCAGCAATTGCACGCCGCCGGCGCCGAGCTGCTGGTGAGCGACATCGACCCCGGCAAGGTGCAACTGGCCATGGAGCAACTGGGCGCCCATCCGGTGGCCAATGACTCGTTGCTCAGCACCCCCTGCGACATCTTTGCCCCCTGCGGCCTGGGCGCGGTGCTCAACAGCCACAGCGTGGCGCAACTGCGCTGCTCGGCGGTGGCCGGTTCGGCGAACAACCAACTGACCCATCTGGATGTGGCTGACCAACTGGAGCGGCGGGGCATCCTCTATGCACCGGACTACGTGATCAACTCGGGCGGCCTGATCTACGTTTCACTCAAGCACCAGGGCGCGGAACTGAGCACCATCACCGCTCATTTGTCGAAGATCAGCTCGCGCCTGACCGAAGTCTTCGCCCACGCCCAGGCAGAAAAACGCTCCCCCGCGCGGGTCGCGGACGAGTTGGCGGAACGCGTGTTGTATCGCTAGCTGGCAGGCAGCCCCATTTCAAGATTGTGGACAGGCGTGCGCAGCGACCGCTCTGTCGCACGTCGGTTTTCTGCTCTCTGAAGGGCCGTAAACAGGCCGTTTTTCAACCGCTCGGGCGCTCCCATCGCAACGTTGCGGACAGCCCCGTAGCCTGCGGCTTGCAGCATTTTTTACGAGCATTTTTTTGACGTCTATTTTTTGACTAATGGCTTTTTGATGGTAAAGGATGATTGCAAAGCGCTATCAGCCTGATTACGATGCCCGCACTTTCAACAAGTGCAGATGACTCAAGGGATGAGTTTTTTCGGCTGCACTTGGGTCTGTGCCGTGGGCGGAATTCCCCCTCGGCGTCGAGATCGTAATCCGTCGAAGGTCATGGATGTCCTACTCAAGCAAGCTCTCAGCGCATTACCTCGAGATCGCCCAAACCGCTATTTCCAAAGAGCGATTTGCCGGCGAGGACGTGCGGTTCTCCAGTGAATACGAAGCCCTGGAAAGCGAGCTGAACAAAGCCCAGTCAATGCACGAAAGCGGGCAGATCGACTGGCTGAAAATCCTCGAAAACAGTGAAGCGCTGCTGCGCACCCAGTCCAAGGACTTGCGGGTGGCGGCCTGGCTCACCTGGGCCTTGTTCCAGCGCGAATCCTTTCCTGGACTGTTGGCGGGCGTCGGCCTGTTGCAGCACCTGTGCGCCGAGCACTGGTCTGAGGTTCATCCCGGTAAACCGCGAACTCGGGCGGCCGCCATCAGTTGGCTGGTGCCCCGGCTGGAGCAGGTCCTGGGTGAGAACGTGGCGATCAAGGAACAGCTGCCGCTGTTTCGCCGCCTGGTGGAATGCCTGCAAGGCCTCGATGCAGCGCTGACTGAACACCTGGGCGATGACGCGCCGCTGTTGCTGCCCATCAGCCGGCGCTTGTCGAGCATGGTGCAGCGCGCCGCCGACAATCAGCCCGAACCCGGTGTGGTGGGCGCGGCCGTGGCCCAGGTCAAGCAGGCGGCCACGCAGCTGTTCACCCCGGGCGCGCCCATCGACAACGAGAAAGAAGCTCACAAGGCCCTGCGGGCGTTGCAGGAAAGCGCCCGCCCGCTGTGTGCCTGGTGGCTGCGGCAGAAGGCGTCCGATGTGCGTGCGTTGCGTGTCAATCGCACCATGCTGTGGCTGCCCATCGACGCAGTCCCCGAGCGCAATGCCGAGCAGATCACCGTGCTGCGCGGGCTGCCGGCCGACAAGCTGAAGCAGTACCAGGAGCGCTTCAACAACGGCCAGTTCGCCGATCTGTTGGTGGAGCTTGAAGCCAGCCTGGCCAAGGCGCCGTTCTGGTTCGATGGCCAGCGCATGGTCTGGGAATGCCTGATGGAGCTGAACGCCGAGCAGGCAATGCGCGAGGTGGAGTTTCACTTTGCGCTGTTGCTGCAACGCCTGCCGGGGGTGGTGGAGTTGCGCTTTCACGATGGCGCGCCCTTTGCCGACCCCGCCACCCGGGCCTGGATCAGCGCCAACGTCATGCCCCACCTGCAAAGCGCCAGCGCGCCGCGCAAGGTCGAAGTGGCCTCGGCCAACCAGCCGGCCTGGGAACTGGCCCTGGAAGAGGTGCTGCCGGTGCTACGCAAGGACGGTCTGAAGGCCGCGGTGCAGATTCTCAAGCAGGGCCTGCAGGCCGCCCATGGTGGCCGGGTGCGTTTCTTCTGGCTGTTCAGCCTGGCGCGTCTGTGCTTCCTGGCCAAGAAGTACGAATTGGCCAAGACCCAACTCGAAACCCTCGATCAAGAATTGCAGAACTCGGGCTTGCATGCCTGGGAGCCTGATCTGGCGCTGGATGTGCTGCACCTCCTGCATAGCTGCTGTGAGTTGTTGCCGCAAAACCACGCCGTGCGTGAACGCAAGGAAGAGATTTATCGCAGGCTGTGCCACCTCGACCTCGAAGTGGTGCTCGATTAGGCCCCCCGGGCCGTACACAAGGAGAAACGCCATGGCCAAAGAAGGCTCGGTAGCCCCCAAGGAACGCATTAACGTCACCTTCAAACCCGCCACCGGTGGTGCTCAGGAAGAAATCGAGCTGCCGCTGAAACTGTTGGCGATCGGTGACTACACCCAGCGCGCGGACGAGCGCAAGGTGGAGGATCGCAAGCCCATCAGCATCGACAAGATGACCTTTGACGAGGTCCTGGCCAAGCAGGAGTTGAGCCTGACCCTGAGCGTGCCCAACCGTCTGCAGGACGACGGTGAGATGGATGAGCTGGCGGTCAAGCTGCGGGTCAATTCGATGAAGGACTTCAACCCGGCGAGCCTGGTGGAGCAAGTGCCTGAACTGAAAAAACTGATGGAGCTGCGTGATGCCCTGGTGGCGCTCAAAGGTCCGTTGGGCAACGCCCCGGCGTTCCGCAAAGCCATCGAAGGCGTGCTTGCCGACGATGAATCCCGTGGTCGGGTCCTGGGTGAACTGGGCCTGAGTGCCGCCACCGCCAAGGACGCTTAAGCCCCATCCGCTAAGGAAGCCAAGATTATGAGCAGCAGCGCAGCACAGCAAAGCAGCACCGAAAACGGCGAGTACAGCATTCTCGACAGCATCATCGCCGAAACCCGCCTGACCCCGGACGACGAAGCCTACGATATCGCCAAGCGCGGCGTGTCGGCCTTTATCGAAGAATTGCTCAAGCCGCAGAACAACGGCGAGCCGGTAAAAAAGGCCATGGTCGATCGCATGATCGCCGAGATCGACGCCAAGCTCAGCCGGCAGATGGACGAGATCCTCCACCACGCTGATTTCCAGTCCCTGGAGTCCGCCTGGCGCGGCCTGCAGTTGCTGGTGGACCGCACCAACTTCCGTGAAAACATCAAGATCGAAATCCTCAACGTCTCCAAGCAGGACCTGCTGGACGATTTCGAGGACTCGCCGGAAGTGATGCAGGCCGGCCTCTACAAGCACATCTACACTGCTGAATACGGCCAGTTCGGTGGCCAGCCGGTAGGCGCGATCATCGCCAACTACTTCATGTCCCCCAGTTCGCCGGACGTGAAACTGATGCAGTACGTGTCCAGCGTGGCCTGCATGTCCCACGCGCCGTTTATCGCCGCGGCCGGGCCGAAGTTCTTTGGCCTGGAAAGCTTCACCGGCCTGCCGGACCTGAAAGACCTGAAGGATCACTTCGAAGGCCCGCAGTTCGCCAAGTGGCAGAGTTTCCGCCAGTCCGAAGACGCCCGTTACATCGGCCTGACCGTGCCGCGCTTCCTGCTGCGCAACCCGTACGACCCGGAAGAAAACCCGGTCAAGTCGTTCGTCTACAAGGAAACCGTGGCCAATAGCCATGAGCATTACCTGTGGGGCAACACCGCCTATGCCTTCGGTACCAAGCTGACCGACAGCTTCGCCAAGTTCCGCTGGTGCCCGAACATCATCGGCCCGCAAAGCGGTGGCGCGGTGGAAGACCTGCCGTTGCACCACTTCGAAAGCATGGGCGAGATCGAAACCAAGATCCCGACCGAGGTGCTGGTCAGCGACCGTCGTGAATATGAACTGGCCGAGGAAGGCTTCATTTCCCTGACCATGCGCAAAGGCAGCGACAACGCGGCGTTCTTCTCCGCCAGTTCGGTGCAGAAGCCGAAGTTCTTCGGCATCAGCGCCGAAGGCAAGGCTGCCGAGCTGAACTACAAGCTCGGCACCCAACTGCCGTACATGATGATCGTCAACCGCCTGGCCCATTACCTGAAAGTGCTGCAGCGCGAGCAACTGGGTTCGTGGAAGGAGCGCACAGACCTGGAACTGGAACTCAACAAGTGGATCCGCCAGTACGTCGCCGACCAGGAAAACCCGAGCGCCGAAGTGCGTGGCCGTCGTCCGCTTCGCGCCGCGCAAATCATCGTCAGCGATGTGGAAGGTGAGCCGGGCTGGTACCGCGTAAGCCTGAACGTGCGCCCGCACTTCAAATACATGGGGGCTGATTTCACCCTGTCGCTGGTGGGCAAGTTGGACAAAGAGTAATCGGGAGAAAGGTCATGAGCGGATACGGCAGCCTGTTCGAACGCCTGAGTGGCGAAGCCGACAAACGCGTCGGTTGGAGCCGCGAGGCCTGTGCAACGGTTTCAGTGGCGGCCCATCTGGGCAAGATGCTGAGCACCCGTGCGGGGAGCGTGCAAACGTTGGCGGACTACGGGTTGCCGGATCTGAATGACATGCGCCTGAGCCTGCACGACGCCTTGAGCCAAGCCCGCCTGGCGATCGAGAGTTTTATCGAAGCCTATGAGCCGCGCCTGACGAATGTGCGGGTGGTGTCCCTGCCGCGGGATCACGACCAGCTCAAGTTGGCCTTCAGTATTGAAGGCCTGCTGGAGGTGGAAGGGATCAAGCGCCAGGTGAGTTTTGCTGCGCGCTTGAATGGCAGTGGCCAAGTCAAAGTCAGTTAACAAAACCGGGATTGAAAACATGCAGTTCCTGGCTTGCAACATAAGTTGCAAACGTGAGCTTCAACTATGAGGTTCAAACAGCCATCGAATAATAAGTAGCTGGCCGGGAAGCACTTCCGTGTTGTGCAGTACTTTGCATCACTAAGTTCGGTTGTTTGTTTCAGAAGTCCAGATCGTCCCTGCAAACGGGCTGGCCTGGCGATTCAACGCGGCGCCTGAATCCAAGGCCCGCAGAGGAGGGTGAGTGTTATCTGTTCGACGGCCAATTGCCGGCGCCGTGCGCGTTCGCCTGTCAAACCCTGTTCGGGTCTGCGGCAAGTGATGTGTCGGGCCTTTGTCGAACCCTTGAAATCAACGTAACAGCGTTGGGTTTATAGCGACCCGAGGCTGTTTGAAGACGTGCCTTGCCGGGGCAATAACCTGAAGGTTTTGCCCGGCTAATTATTGCGAATACGACAAACAGGTAATCCGAAGTGTCCTTCAACTACTACTACCAAAGCGAACTCACTGCGCTGCGCCAATTGGGTCGCCGTTTCGCCGAACGTAGTCCGGCATTGGCGCCGTTTTTGGGCCAGGCTGGGCGGGACCCGGATGTGGAACGCCTGCTTGAAGGGTTCGCCTTTCTCACGGGGCGGCTTCGGCAGAAGCTGGATGACGAGTTGCCCGAACTCAGCCATTCGCTGATGCAACTGCTGTGGCCGAACTACATGCGGCCATTGCCGGCCTTCAGCATCTTGCAGTTCGACCCGTTGAAGCAGTCCGGGCCGGCGCTGCGGGTGGAGCGCGATACGCCGGTGGAAAGCAAGCCGATCGATGACGTGCGCTGCCGCTTTCGCACCTGCTACCCCACCGAGGTCCTGCCTCTGGACCTGACGGCCCTGAACTATTCGGTCAAGGGCGGTGGCGCCCTGCTTAGCCTGCGGCTGGAGATGAGTTGCGACGGGCACATCGGTGAATTGAACCTGAGCCGCCTGCGCCTGCACCTGGCCGGTGAGCGCTACATCAGCCAGATGCTCTACCTGTGCCTGTTGCGCAACCTGGAGGGCATCGAACTGGTGCCCCTGGGCATGGACGGCAAGCCGTTCCCCGGAGCCAACGGCGAGGGCATGGCGTTCAAGATGCCGGGCAACCGGGTGCAGCCGGTGGGGTTCGCCGAAGAAGAGGCGTTGATCCCTTACCCGCTCAATACCTTTCGCGGCTATCGCTACCTGCAGGAGTATTTCGCCTTCCAGGACAAGTTCCTGTTCGTCGACCTGAATGGCCTGGACCTGTTGCAGTCGCTGCCCGAGGAAACCCTTAAGCAGATGCGCGGCCTGGAGTTGCGATTTGACATCCTCAAGGGCGGCATCCAGCGCCTGCGCCCGACCCTGGACAACGTCAAGCTGTACTGCACGCCGATCGCCAACCTGTTCAAGCACGACGCTTTGCCGATCCGCCTGGACGGCAAACAGGACGAATACCTGCTGCTGCCTGCCGAGTACGACCTGGAAAACTGCGGGGTGTTTTCGGTGGAAACCGTCACCGGCTGGAAGCCCGGCGGCCTGGGTTACCAAGAGTACGTGCCGTTCGAATCCTTTGAGCACGACCCGAGTTTCGACGTCCCCCACAGCAGCCCGCATTACAGCATCCGCCAGCGCTCCTCGTTATTGCATGACGGCCTGGACACCTACCTGAGCTTTGGCATCCGCCACACCGAAGCCCATGAAACCCTGTCCATCGAGCTGACCTGCACTAACCAGAACTTGCCGCGCCGGCTCAAGCTGGGGGACATCAACCAACCTTCCGAAGCCACCCCGGAGTTCCTCAGCTTCCGCAACATCACCCCGGTCACATCGAGTTTTGCACCGCCGTTGAACCGCGACTTCCTGTGGAAGCTGATCAGCAACATGTCCCTCAACTACCTGTCGCTGGCCAACGTCGACGCCTTGAAGGTGATTCTCGAAACCTACGACTTGCCGCGCTACTACGACCAGCACGCGGAGAAGGTCAGCAAACGATTGCTCGGCGGGCTCAAGTCGATCCGCCACGAACACGTGGACCGGCTGCACCGTGGCCTGCCCCTGCGCGGCTTGCGTACGGAACTGACCATCGACCCGGAAGGCTACATCGGCGAGGGCGACCTGTTTGTCTTCGCCTCGGTGCTCAACGAGTTTTTTGCACTGTACGCCAGCCTCAATTCCTACCACGAGCTGCGGGTGAAAAGTACCCAAGGAGAGGTGTACCAATGGACACCACGTATGGGCCTGCAGCCCCTGCTCTAAGCGGGCTGAGCCGGGTTATTCGCGAGTACTCGCTGTTTCAGGCGGTGCTGCTGGTGCTGGATCGGCTGCGCGAGGTGCACCCGCAACTGAGCGAGGAAGACCTCTACGACCAGCTGGAATTCCAGGCCAACCCGAGCCTGGGATTTCCCGGCAGCGACGTCGATCGCGTGGAGTTTTTCCAGGAGCACGGGCAACTGCGGGCGCGCCTGCGCTTCAACCTGATCGGGCTGTTTGGCTCCGGTTCGCCGCTGCCGGCGTTTTATGGCGAAGAGGCCTTGGGCGACAGCGAGGAGGGCAACCCGACGCGCAACTTCCTCGACCTGTTCCACCACCGCCTGCAACGCCTGATGCTGCCGATCTGGCGCAAGTACCGCTACCGCGCCAGCTTCCAGAGCGGTGCCCTGGACCCGTTCTCGTCCCAGCTGTTTGCCCTGATCGGCCTGGGCGGCGAAGACATTCGCCGGGCCAAGGAACTGAACTGGAAACGCCTGCTGCCGTACCTCGGTTTGCTCAGCCTGCGCGCCCACTCGGCGGCGCTGATCGAAGCGGTGCTGCGCTACTACTTCAAGCACGCGGACCTGGTGATCGAGCAATGCATTGAGCGCCGGGTGGAGATTCTCCAGGAGCAGCGCAATTGCCTGGGCCAGGCCAACAGCCTGCTGGGCGAGGACTTGGTACTGGGCGAGCGGGTTCGCGACCGCAGCGGCAAGTTTCGCATCCACATCAGCCAGCTGGACTGGCAGCGCTTCCACGAGTTTTTACCGATTGGTTTCGGTTACCAGCCGCTGTGCGCGCTGGTGCGTTTCACCCTGCGCGACCCCTTGGACTACGACATTCGCCTGGTGCTGCGCCAGGAAGAAATCCGCGAACTGCGCATCGGTGAGCAGAACGCTTGTCGCCTGGGCTGGACCAGCTGGCTGGGTCGTGAACACGCGGATGGCGTGGTGACCCTGGGCAGCAAAATTCATTAAGGACGGATGAACATGATCAACCTCGACTTGCAACAACTTATCCAGGCTCTGGACGCCGAGACCCGCCGCGACCTGGAGCGCTCCGCCGAGCGTTGCGTGGCCCGGGGCGGCAGCAAGATCCTCGTCGAAGACCTGTTGCTGGGGTTGCTGGAGCGGCCCCAGGGGCTACTCGCCCGTGGTTTGCAGGACGCCGGCGTGGACCTCGGCGAGCTGAGTGCAGCGTTGCAGTCGCGGGTCGAGCACAGTGCCTCGCGCAACCCGGTGTTCGCTCCGGAATTGGTGCAGTGGCTGCAGGACGCCTTGCTGGTGGCCAACCTGGAACTGGGCCAGACCCAGGTCGAGCAGGCGGCGTTGATTCTCGCCCTGCTGCGCAACCCGATGCGCTACGCGGGCAGCCGTTATCAACCCTTGCTGGCCAAGTTGAACATCGAGCGCCTGAAAGATTTCGCTTTGGCGCAGAACGCCCCCGCCAACCCGGGCAACCCCGCGGTGGGCGGCGAGTCGTTGTTGCAACGCTTCACCCACAACCTCACCCAGCAGGCCCGTGACGGCCAGCTCGACCCGGTGCTGTGCCGCGATGAGGCGATCCGCCAGATGGTCGACATCCTTGCTCGGCGACGCAAGAACAACCCCATCGTGGTGGGTGAGGCCGGTGTCGGTAAAACCGCCATCGTCGAAGGCCTGGCCTCGAGGATTGCGGCCGGTGAAGTGCCCCATGTGTTGCAAGGGGTTGAACTGCTGGCCCTGGACATGGGCCTGTTGCAAGCCGGCGCCAGCGTCAAAGGTGAGTTTGAGCGGCGCCTCAAAGGGGTGATCGACGAGGTCAAGGCTTCGCCCAAGCCGATCATTGTGTTTATCGACGAGGCCCACACCCTGATTGGCGCGGGTGGCAATGCTGGTGGCTCCGATGCGGCCAACCTGCTCAAGCCGGCCCTGGCTCGCGGCGAACTGCGCACCATCGCCGCCACCACCTGGGCGGAATACAAAAAATACTTCGAGAAAGACCCGGCCCTGGCCCGGCGTTTCCAGCCGGTGCAACTGCACGAGCCAACGGTCAATGAAGCCGTGACCATCCTGCGTGGCCTGGCCGGGGTGTACGAGAAGAGCCACGGCATCTACCTGCGCGACGACGCGGTGGTGGCAGCGGCCGAGTTGTCGGCCCGTTACCTGGCCGGGCGACAACTGCCGGACAAGGCGGTGGACGTGCTCGACACCGCGTGTGCCCGGGTGCGCATCAGCCTGGCGGCCGCGCCTGAAAGCCTGGAGCGCCTGCGCGCCGAACTGGCCGAAGGGGGGCGACAACGCCAAGCCTTGCGCCGGGACGCCGAGGCCGGCCTGAACATCGACCAGGAGGCCCTGGCGCTGCTGGAAGCGCGGCTGCTCGAGGCAGAAACGCAGCAACAGGCCCTGCAAGCGCGTTGGAACGAGCAGCGTGAATTGGCCGAGCGCCTGCTGCACTTGCGTCAGCAACTGGCCAAGGCCCGAGAGGCTGAACCTGCGTCGTCGGATGAATTGCTTGAAGAGCACGAGGTTCAGCCGGTGCTGGTGGCTGCCGAGGACAGGCTCGACGTCGCGGCCCTGGAAGCGGCGCTGCATGCGACCCAAAGCGCCCTCAGCCTTGCCCAGGTGCATGAGCGCCTGGTGAGTTTCGAAGTGTGCCCGCGGCTGGTGGCCGAGGTCATCAGCGCCTGGACCGGCGTGCCCCTGGCCCAACTGGCCCGGGAGCACAACACCAAGGTGGTGAACTTCGCCGCTGACCTGCGCACGCGAATCCGTGGCCAGGAGCAGGCGGTGCAGGCCCTGGACCGTTCCATGCGTGCCAGCGCTGCCGGCCTGAACAAGCCCGACGCGCCAGTGGGGGTGTTCCTGCTGGTGGGCCCCAGCGGCGTCGGCAAGACCGAAACCGCCCTGGCCCTGGCCGACCTGTTGTACGGCGGCGAGCGTTTTATCACCACCATCAACATGTCCGAATTCCAGGAGAAACACACGGTTTCACGCCTGATCGGTGCGCCGCCGGGCTACGTCGGTTATGGCGAGGGCGGCATGCTCACCGAGGCCGTACGGCAGAAACCCTACTCGGTGGTGCTGCTGGACGAGGTGGAAAAAGCCGACCCGGACGTGCTCAACCTGTTCTATCAAATCTTCGATAAAGGCGTGGCCAACGACGGCGAAGGGCGTGAAATCGACTTCCGCAACACCCTGATCCTGATGACCTCGAACCTGGCCAGCGAGCAGATCAGTGCCCTGTGCGAACAGGCCGAACGGCCAAGCGCCGAGACCCTGGAAGCGACCATTCGCCCGGCCCTGAGCAAGCATTTCAAGCCGGCGCTGCTGGCCCGCATGCGCGTGGTGCCTTACTACCCGGTGAGTGGCCCGGTGCTGCGCGAGCTGATCGACATCAAGCTGCAACGCCTGGGCGAGCGTCTGCAACGTCGGCAGTTGGGGTTCAGCTACTGCCAGAACCTGGTGAGCCATTTGGCCGAGCGCTGTACCCAGAGCGAAAGCGGCGCGCGGTTGATCGACCACTTGCTGGAGTCGCACCTGGTGCCGCTGGTGGCCGACCGGCTGCTGGAGGCCATGGCCCGTGGCGAGTCCCTCAAGCAGGTACACGCCACGCTGGATCACAGCGCCGGCGTGACGTGCGAGTTCGCCTGAGGTGGGTGTGATGTTCACATGTGTCCCGCAACCCTTGATCTACGCCGAGGCCCTGCTGGCGCAATTTTCCGGCTTGTCCCGGGCGGCGGAAGGGGCCGCGTTGCTGGGGGAGTTCGTCCAGGGCGTGGCCGAGCTCAGCGGCTGTGAACTCAGCCAGTTGTTCTTGCTGGATGCAACCCATACCCGCCTGGGGCTGAGTGCCGAATGCCTGGGTGGGCTGCTGCAACCACGGGAAGCGGCCAGCCTGCCGGCGGACTACAACGGTGAACAACTGCTGCAATTCGCCCTGTGCCAGAACCGGGTACTGAGCCTGCAGGGCTTGAGCACCAGCCTGCATGAGACCAGTTTCCTGCCGGCCCAGGGTGCGCCCTGGCAGTCGCTGCTTTGTGTGCCCCTGGTCAACTCGCGCAAGGCGGTGGAGGGCCTGCTGCTCTGCGCCAGTCGGGAGCAGGTGGACCTGCAAGGCTTTGCCGATTCCCTGGGGCAATTGGGTTCCTTTGTGCTGGCGCAACTGGAGCTGCTCCAGCGTTTGCGGCGGCCTTCCGGGGAGGTGACGCCAATGGGCGACACCGTGGTCAATGCCAGCGGCTACGGCCTGATCGGTAGCAGCCAGGCCATGCGCCAGACCTACCAGTTGATCAGCAAGGTGCTGCACAGCCCCTACACCGTGCTGCTGCGGGGGGAGACCGGCACCGGCAAGGAAGTGGTGGCGCGCGCCATCCATGACTACGGCCCGCGGCGCTCCCAGGCATTTATTGTGCAGAACTGCGCAGCGTTCCCGGAGAGCCTGCTGGAGAGCGAGCTGTTCGGCTACCGCAAGGGCGCCTTTACCGGCGCCGACCGCGATCGCCCGGGGCTGTTCGATGCGGCCAATGGCGGGACCTTGCTGCTGGATGAAATCGGCGACATGCCACTGTCCCTGCAAGCCAAGCTGTTGCGCGTGCTGCAGGAGGGTGAGATCCGCCCCTTGGGGTCCAACGACACCCACAAGATCGACGTGCGCATCATCGCGGCCACCCACCGCGACCTGGCGGTGCTGGTCAGTGAAGGCAAATTCCGCGAGGACCTGTATTACCGCCTGGCGCAATTTCCCATCGAGTTGCCGGCCCTGCGCCAGCGCGAGGGCGACATCCTCGACCTGGCCCGGCACTTCGCCGACAAGGCGTGCAGCTTTCTGCGGCGAGACCCGTTGAGCTGGTCGGACGCGGCCTTGCAGCACCTTGGCGGCTACAGCTTCCCGGGCAATGTGCGCGAGCTCAAGGGCCTGGTGGAGCGGGCGGTGCTGCTGTGTGAAGGCAGCCAACTGCTGGCCGAGCACTTTTCGTTGAGCATCGAGACGCTGCCCCAGGACAGCGGCCTGAACCTGCGCGAACGCCTGGAGAAGGTCGAGCGCCACCTGTTGCTCGACTGCCTGCGCAAGAACGCCGGCAACCAGACCCTGGCCGCCCGCGAACTGGGCCTGCCCCGACGCACCCTGCTGTACCGCCTGGGTCGCTTGAACATCAATCTCGGCGACTTCGAGGGATAAGCGGCCATGACGGGTTCACGCTCACTTTTCTTTTCTTTACACGGTGCCTGCCGGGCGCCGCGTTCCGTGCATCGTCCACCCATGGAGACTTCCTGATGTCCCTACGTCACTGGCCAGCCGTGTTGCTGGCCCTGGTTGTCCTGAGCGGCCTTGGCGGCTGCGGCGGCAACTACAAATTCAACGACAACACCTATCGCCCCCTGGGTGATCCGCAAGCGGTCAATCGCGGTAAGTGACCGCAAGGAGCATCACCATGGAATTGGTATTCGAAATGCTCAACACCAAGCAGTTCGTGCCCACGGAGTTGAGCAGCAAGACCTTCAAACAGGCCGGCGGGGTGATCGGCCGTGGCGAGGATTGCGATTGGAGCATTCCCGATCAGAAGCGCCACCTGTCCAATCATCACGCCTTGGTCAGCTACCGCGATGGCGGCTTTTTCCTGACCGACACCAGCAGCAATGGCATCCAGGACGGTGACAGCGGCGCGCGTATGCGCAAGGGCGAGCCGCGCCGCATCGAGCACGGCAGTGTCTACCAGTTGGGGGACTTCCAGATTCGCGCGCGCCTGCGCCAGCCGGTGGAAAGCTTCGAGGCCGAGGTCGGTCTGCCCCAGGCGGCCGGCAGCATCATCCCCGATGACGCCTTCCTTGAACTTGACCCCCTCAACGCCCTGGACCGGGACGACACGCAGCTGTCGCCGATCGACGAACTCAGCGCCCTGAATGTGCGGCACCAAGAGCCGGTGCAACTGGCGGACTACGCGCGCATCGACGTGGAAACCCTGCTGGTGCCGGAACTGGTGGCCCCGCCAAAGGCCGCTGCGGTGGCCGAGGCGGCGCCGGTAGCGCAGCAAAGCGAGCCGTTCTGGGGCCAGTTCGGCGCCGCACTCGGGGTGGACTTGCGGGGCATGGACCACGCCGCTCGTGAAGCGCTGGCGCTCCAGGCGGCCAGCCTGCTCAAGCAGAGCATCGGTGGTTTGCAGCAAAGCCTGCGTACCCGCAGCGAACTGAAAAACGAGCTGCGCCTGGCCCAGAGCAGTGTCCAGGGCGTCAGCGGCAACCCGCTGAAATTCGCCCTGGAAGCCGGCGAGGCCCTGGGCCTGCTGTTGCGCGGCAGCAAGCCTGGGCAGCTGTCCGCCGAGCAGGCGGTGGCCCGTGCCTTCCGTGATGTACAGGCGCATCAAGTGGCGTTGCTGACGGCCAGCCGCGCCGCCCTGCGCGGCACCCTGGAGCACTTTGCGCCGCAGCAACTGACCCTGCGTTTCGAGCGCGACCGCAAGCCGTTGCTGGCCACCGCCGGCAGCCGCTGGAAAGCCTACAACCGCTACCACCAGGCCCTGTGTCAGGACGACGAGTGGAGCGAGCGTCTGTTGGCCCGTGACTTCGCCCAGGCCTATGCGGAGCAGGTGCGCCTGATTTCCACCCTTCACACTGATTTTCAAGGATGACCTTCATGTCCCGCCGCTCGACCCTGCTGTTCAAGGCGCTGTCAGCGCTGATTGTCCTGGTGCTGCTGCCTGGCTGCGTCGCCATGTCGCCTTACTCGACCATGACCAAGCTCAACCTGCGCCTGACCGGCGGTGAGCAGCTCAACCTGGACCTCAACGGTCGGCCCTCGCCGATCGTGGTGCGGCTGGTTGAGCTCAAGCACCCGGTGGCCTTTGAAAATGCCGATTTCTTCAGCCTCTACGAGCGTGCCAAAGAGTCCCTGTCCCCGGACCTGGTGGTCAGTGAAGAGCTGGAACTGCGCCCTGGCGAGACCCTCGACCTCAAGCTCAGCATCGCTGACGGCAGCCGCTTCGTCGGCGTACTCGCGGCGTACCGCGACCTGGAACAGACCCAATGGCGTTACGTGCTGCAGATCACCCCGGTGGAGCAGAACAACGTCGACCTGACCCTGGACCAGACCGGCATCCGCAACACCCACGCAACCCTGGCCAAGGCGGATGACCCTTCATGAACGTGCATAAAATCATCTGGCAGGAAGGCATGCTCCTGCGCCCGCAGCACTTCCAGCACAACGACCGCTACTACGACTACCAGATGAAGACCCGCACCCAGTTGCTGGGCAGCTACAACTGGGGGTTCCTGGGCCTGGAGATCGACCAGCAATTCCTCAACATGGGCAAGCTGGTGATCAGCCAGGCGTCCGGGGTACTGCCCGATGGCAGCCTGTTCGAACTGGGCGGCAACATCGAGCCGCTGGCCCTGGACATCCCGCCGAACACCGGCAACACCCCGATCTACCTGGCCTTGCCCTTGGTCACCGGCAACCACATCGAGTCGCGTCGCCCGGAGCAGTCCGACGTGCTGGCCCGCTACACGGTGTATGAAACGGAGATCAGCGACTCCAACGCCGGTGACGACTCCAGCAGCCAGCTCAGTTGTGGCCGCCCGGACTTCCGCCTGCTGTTGGGTGAGCAACAGAGTGACCAGGCCTATGTGAAGCTCAAACTGTGTGAGGTCCTCGACACCACGCCGGACGGGGTCATCAGCCTGGACGGCGACTTTGTGCCGACCTTCATCCACACCCATGGCTCCGGCTACCTGCTGTCGTGCCTCAAGGAAGTGATCAGCATGCTCGGCCACCGAGGCGACACCATTGCCGAGCGCATTCGCTCCAACGGCAAGGTCGGTGGCGCCGAGGTCGGAGACTTCATGATGCTGCAACTGATCAACCGCACCGAGCTGTTGCTGCGTCACTACCTGGGCCTGGACCAGGTTCACCCCGAAGAGCTGTACCGCATCCTGCTGACCATGCTCGGCGATCTGGCGACCTTCGCCAGCGATAGCAAACGTCCGCGCCTGGACAGCCGTTACCAGCACAGCGACCAGGGCGCGAGCTTTCGCAAACTGATGGACGCGATTCGCCAGGTGCTGTCCATGGTGCTGGAGCAACACGCCATGGAACTGGCCCTGCAGACTCGCCAGTACGGGATCTTGGTGGCGCCGCTGCACGATCACAAACTGCTTGAGTCAGCGTCGTTCGTGCTGGCGGCCAGCGCCAACTGCGACTCCGAGGAACTGCGCCAGCGCCTGCCGGCGCACCTGAAAGTCGGCCCGGTGGAGCGCATCCGCCAACTGGTCAACCTGCACCTGCCGGGGATCAAGGTCAAACCGCTGCCGGTGGCACCGCGGCAGATTCCGTTCCACTCCAACAAGACCTATTTCATCCTCGAATTCAATGCCGAGGACCAGGAACAACTGGAGCGTTCCGGTGGTTTCGCCTTCCACGTGTCCGGCGAATTCTCCGAGCTTGAACTGAAATTCTGGGCCATAAGGAACTGACCCCAATGATCAAGGACATGGAACACCAGCAGGATGACAAGACCGTCCTTCTCGATCGCCAGGGGCACGGCCCGGCACAGAGCCCGCTGACGGATTTCGCCGCGCCACCGCGCTTCGAACAGTTGGAAGAACGGATGATCTACGCCGCCCGCCTGGGGCCGGCCGAAGCCATCAATATCAGCCTCAACGCCCTGGTGGCGGCCGCTTCCGAGCTGTTGTCGGAGGTGGTGCGGCTCAAGCACAGCGAGACCCGCGAAGACCTCTACGCGTTGAACGAGCGGCTGACCGCCGGGTTGAAAATGTTCGAGGCACGGGCGCTGCACAACGGTGCCGAAAGCAGCCAGGTGATGACCGCGCGCTACGTGCTCTGCTCGGTGCTTGACGAAGCCCTGGTGACCACGCCTTGGGGCAATGAAAGCGAGTGGTCGCAGATGAGCCTGCTGAGCAGCTTCCACAACGAGACCTTCGGTGGCGAGAAGTTCTTCCAGCTGTTGGATCGGCTGTCGAAGAACCCGGTCAAGCACCTGCCGATGCTGGAACTGATGTACCTGTGCCTGTCCCTGGGGTTCGAGGGCAAGTACCGGGTCATGGCCCGCGGCATGCTCGAACTGGAAGGCATCCGTGACGCGCTGTACCGGCAGGTGCGGCAGTTGCGTGGCGATGCGCCGCGCGAGCTGTCACCGAACTGGGAAGGCCTCAGCCACAAGCGCAATGGCCTGGTGCGCATCGTGCCCTGGTGGATGGTGGCGCTGTTCGCCCTGGTCTGCCTGGTGATGATGTATTCGGGGTTCGCCTGGGTACTGGGCGAGCAGCGTGAAACCGTGTTGCAACCTTATCAGCCGCTTGATGCAGGCGTGGTCCGGCCGCAGTCGTAATACAGGGATGTGTGATGAAAAAGTTCTTCAAGAAAGCCGCGGACTTCCTGTGCAAGCCCTGGGTCTGGACCCTGTTGCTGGTACTCGTAGTGGCGCTGCTGGTGTGGTTCGTCGGGCCGTTGCTGGCGGTCGATGACAACAAGTTCTGGGAAAGCGCGGTGGCGCGCTTGCTGACCATCAGCGTGCTGTTCCTGATCTGGGGCCTGAGCATGGTGTTTGTCAGCTGGCGCTCCGGGGTGCGCAAGAAAGCCGTGGAAGAGAGCGACGATGGCCAGGAACGCCTGCGTCGCGAAGAGCAGATCGACGAGGAACACAAGGAACTGCGCAGCCGCTTCAATGACGCCCTGCGCACCCTCAAGGCGTCGAGCCTGTACCGCGGACGCAGCGAGCGCTGGCGCAACGACTTGCCCTGGTACCTGGTGATCGGTCCCCAGGGCAGCGGCAAGACCAGCCTGCTGGATTTCTCGGGCTTGGAATTTCCCCTGAACAAGATTGAGCGCAAGCTGACCCGCGACACCAGCGGCACCCGGCATTGCGATTGGTATTTCGCCGACCACGCGGTGCTCATCGACACCGCCGGCCGCTACCTGACCCAGCCCAACACCGAGGTGGACGGCAGTGCCTGGAACACCTTGCTCGGCCTGCTGCGCAAGCGCCGTCGCGGGCGTCCGCTGAATGGCGTGCTGGTGAGCATTCCCCTGGACCTGCTCAAGGGTGGTAACGAACAGGAACTCGACACCCTGGCCCGCCAGGTGCGTGCGCGCTTGCAGGATATTCACCAGAAACTGCACGTCGATGTGCCGGTGTACCTGGTGCTGAGCAAGGCCGACCAACTGCTGGGCTTCGACGAGTTCTTCGACCAACTGACCCGGGAAGAAACCGACCAGGTCCTGGGCAGCAGTTTCCGCAAGGACCAGAGCGGCACCGATGTGGCCGTGCTGCGCCAGGAGTTCGAAGGCCTGCTGCGGCGCCTGAACAGCCAGGTGATCATGCGCATGCACCAGGAGCGCGACACGCAGCGCCGGGGTCGGATCCTCGATTTTCCGCATCAGTTGGGGCGGATCGGCGAGCAGCTGTGCCTGTTTGTCGACATGGCTTTCACCGGCAACCGCTACCAGCGTGCCAGCCAACTACGCGGCTTCTACCTGACCAGCGCGCCGTACCTGACTGAACGGCTCGATCAGGACACCGCGGGCATCGGCGCCAGCCTGGGGCTGTCGGCTGGGATCTTGCCGACCCTGCGCAGCGGTCGGGCGCGTTTCATTCATCACTTGCTCAGCCGGGTGATTTTCCCTGAGGCGGACCTGGCCGGCCTGGACAAGCGCGAACGCAGCCGTATCCATTGGGGTCAGCGGGCGTTGTATGTCGGGGCGCTGGCGGTTCTGGGGCTGTTTGGCCTGCTCTGGACCGGTGGTTTTTCCGCCAACTACGAACGCCTGGAAAACCTCCGTGCCCTGGCCCAGACCTGGTCCCAGCAACGGGCCGCCCTGAGCCCACGAGACGACTCGATGGCCTTGCTCAAGGTCCTCGACAGTGGCTTTGCCGCCACCCGGGTATTCCCTCCCAAGGGCGATGTGGGCTGGCATGAGCGCTTCGGCCTGTATCAGGGCGAGGCGAGCAACCCGGTGCTGTTGAACGCCTACGAACGTGAGCTGGACACCCAGTTGTTGCCGCGCATCGGGCAGATGCTCGAAGGGCAGATCCGCGCCAACCTGCGGGACCGTGAGCGCCTGCTCAACAGCTTGCGCGCCTACCTGATGCTGAACATGCAGGACCGGCGTGATGCCGCCTGGCTCAAGGATTGGGTGGCCAGTGACTGGTCACGGCGCTACGCCGGCAATACCGCCGTGCAAAATGGCCTGAACAGCCACCTGGATCGTTTGCTGGCGCTGCCGTTCAGCTACCCACTCAACGATGCGCTGGTGACTCAGGCGCGTCAGGTATTGCGCAGCGAATCGTTGGCCAACGTGGTGTATCGGGTACTGCGGGAGCAGGCGCGGAGCCTGCCGGACTATCGCCTGAGCCAGCATTTGGGGCCCCAGGGTGGGCTGTTTGTCGGTGCGGATTACGTGATCCCGGGCTTTTACACCCAGCAGGGTTACCAGCAGTATTTCTCGGTCCAGGGCTCGGCGCTGGTCACCGAACTGCTGCGTGACAACTGGGTGCTGGGGGAGGGCAACGGCATCAGTGACATGGACCTGCGACGCTTGATGGTGGAGCTGGAGCAGCTGTATTTCCGTGACTACGCCAACTACTGGAGCGAGGCCGTCGGCCAGGTGGGCTTGCAGCCGTTCAACGATGCCGGTGAAGGGGCGGACCAGATCGCCGGCCTGACCTCGGCCAACTCGCCGATCCTCCAACTGCTGGTGGAAGTGCGCGAGAACACGCGCTTCCAGGCGATTGCCGAGAGCACGGAAGAACTGGGCGCGGTTGTGGATAAAGTTGCCGAGAAGGGTGGGGCGTTGGGCAAAGTGGCGGCCGTGGCGGCGGGCAAGGCCCAGGAAGCCCTGGCCAAGAACCTGCCGGATACGGCGAAGAAATCCTTGCAGCGGCGCTTCGAACCCCTGCATCGCCTGCTGGATGACAACAACGGGCCGGCGGCGGACCTGACCCCGGTGTTGCTGGCGCTCAACGACCTGCAACTGCAACTGGCCAGCCTGGCCCGGGCCGGGCAGCCGGAGCAAATGGCCTTTGAAATGGCCAAGTCGCGCATGGGCGGCCAGCGTGATGCCCTGAGCAACCTGCGCAATGCCTCGCAGCGCCTGCCACGTCCGGTGGGTGTGTGGTTCAACCTGTTGGCCGAGGACACCTGGCGCCTGGTGCTGGACGATTCGTACCGCTACCTCAACCAGCGTTACCAGAGCGAGCTGTACAGCATTTACGACAAGACCATCAGCAAGCGCTACCCGTTCACCGCCCACAGCACCAGCGACGTCGCCATCAGCGACTTCCGCGAGTTCTTCAAGGCCCAGGGCATTGCCGAGCGTTTTTTCGACACCTACATGCGACCCTTTGTCAGCGGCGACCCGGGCAGTTACCGGCTGCGCAGCGTCGATGGCCACAGCCTGCCGATGTCGAAGATCTACCTGGAGCAGATCGCGGCGATGCAGCAGATCCGCCAGAGCTTCTTCGCCGAGAACCCGGCTGAGCCGCAACTGCAATTCCGGCTTGAGCCCTACACCCTGGATTCGTCGGTGAGCCGGGCCGAGTTCCGCTTCGGCAACCAGCAGCTGGATTACCGCCACGGCCCGATCGTGCCGATGAGCTTCAAATGGCCAACGGATGCCGAGGACGGTCGCGCCAGCCTGGTGCTGGACAAGATGGCCGGGCGGCCGATCGGGATCGAGAAAAACACCGGGCCCTGGTCGCTGTTCCGACTGTTCGACCTGATGCAGACCGAGTACCTGACCGGGCGTGATGTGCTGGTGCTCAAGGCCGACCTGGGCGGGCTGCGGGCCAACTACTTGTTGACCAGCCAGCGTGCGCCGAACCCGTTCGACATGGGCGTGTTGCGCACCTTCCGCATGCCGGTGCAGCTTTGATGGCGAGCACCCACCCCTGGCGCAGCGCAGCGCGCACCGACCCGGGCAAGGTCCGGGCGCGCAACGAGGACGCCTTTCTCGACTGTCCACAGCAAGGGCTGTGGGCAGTGGCGGACGGCATGGGCGGGCACCATGCCGGTGATCTGGCCAGCCAGTTGATCGTCGCCAGCCTTGCCGAGTTGCCGCCCCAGGCCAGTTTCGATGAACGGCTCAAGGGCTTGCGCCAATGCCTGCACTGGCTTAACCGGCGCCTGGGCCAGGAGCTGACGGTCACCGCTGAACGGCGCGACAGCATCATGGGCAGCACCGTGGTGGCGCTGCTGCTGGAAGGCAATCGCGGGGCCTGTATCTGGGCCGGCGACAGCCGCTGTTATCTATGGCGTGGGCAGCGTTTGTACCAGCTGTCCAAGGACCATTCGCTGCAGCAGCAACTGATGGATGAGCAGCAGATGAGTGCCGAGCAGGCCAGTGCCCACCCGGCCGCCAGCGCCCTGACCCGGGCAGTCGGGGCCTGTGAGCAATTGACCCTGGATGTGCTGGAGCTGGAGGTGTACCCCGGGGACGTTTTCCTGCTGTGCAGCGACGGCCTGTACCAGGGCCTGAGCAGCGATGCCCTGGGCCGCGCCCTGAGCCTGGGGCATGCCCAGGTGGCCCTGGAACGCTTGTTCGACGGGGCCTTGAGCGGCGCCGCGCGGGATAACCTGACGGCGGTGGTGATACGCCAATGAGTGAACTCAATGCTGGGTTGGAGGGCATTCTGCTGAGCGAGGAAGAGGCCAACAACCTGACCTATTTCGCCTTTGCCAAAGCCCACGCCGCACCGCGCCCGGCCTCACCGACCAAAGGCAAGGGCCGGCAACGTGCCAAGGGCCGGGCCAAGCCCAAGCCACTGGTGGCCGCTGGCGGCTTGCCCGAAGTATTGGGTGGGCGTTATCGCCTGGAACGCCTGCTGGGCGCCGGTGGCATGGGCGTGGTCTACCGCGCGCGGGACCTGTTGCACGAGCAGTTCGGCGACCCGTCTCCCTACGTGGCGCTCAAGGTGCTCGGCGAGGAGTTTTGCCAATCGCCGGACGCCAGCGCCTTGCTCTACAGCGAGTTCGCCCTGACCCGGCGTTTGAGCCACCCCAACATCGTGCGCTTGCACAGCTTCGAGGTGGACACCCAGTGTCAGCGTGCCTTTATCACCATGGAGCTGATGCACGGGCCGACCTTGGACAAATGGCTGTGTGAGCACCCTCTGGGATTGCCCTGGAAGCAACTGCGGGAAGTGTTGCTGCCGCTGCTCGATGCCCTGGCCTACAGCCATGGGCGTGGGGTGCTGCACGGCGACCTCAAGCCGAGCAACGTCATGCTTGGCGAAGACGGTGTGCGGCTGTTCGATTTCGGCCTGAGCCAGGCCGAGGAGGGCGTGCTCGCCGGCCTGCCGCACCTGAGCCGGGGGCGCTTCAACGCCTGGACCCCCAGTTATGCCGCCCCTGAGTTGCTGGAACAGGCGCCGCTGTCGGCCGCCGCGGACCTCTATGCCCTGGCGTGTGTGATCTACGAACTGGCCTGCGGCAAGCACCCGTTTCGGCGCCTGCCATCGACCCAGGCCCGGGACGAGCGCCTGGACCGTCAGTTGCGGGCTCCCGAGCATTTGCCGGCTCACCTCTGGCCGGTGTTGCGCACGGCCCTGGCGTTCGATGCCGCAGACCGTCGCATCAGCGCCAGCGAGTTGCGCGAGGCCCTGGCCGAGTCGCCGTCGTGGTTGCGACGTTGCTGGCCTGGCCGGCGGGGCTGAGGCAGGGCGGCGGGTACAGAAAAGAACAGAACACTGCGCTGGCCCCCTTGGCCGAGGGGTTGGCCAAGTGCGCAAGAAGTTGCGCAGTGGGTTGTGGGTAAGTGTGTGGATAAGGTTCTGGAGGCTAGGTGCTTCGGTGGTTATGGGGGAGTGCGCAAGAAGTTGCGCAGTACTGCGCAACTTCTTGCGCAATGCTGACCGGCCAAGGCCGGGTAAATCCGCTGAAACTCCCTGGAAACACGCCTAAGTGATTGAAATATAAGTGATGCCAATGTAATGGCATGGCTTTTGATATCTCCTCCCACTACCTGGCAGGCGATGGTGCCTGTCGGTCCCGATTTTTCAGCAAGGAGAGCACCCATGGCTACACCCGCGTACATGTCCGTCACTGGCACCAAACAAGGCCTGATCACTGCTGGCGCCTTCACCGCCGATTCGGTGGGCAACACTTATCAGGAAGGCCACGAAGACCAGGTCATGGTCCAGGGCTTCCAGCACGAAGTGATCATTCCCCGTGACCCGCAATCCGGCCAGCCGACCGGTCAGCGCGTACACAAGCCGGTGATCATCACCAAGGTCTTCGACAAGGCTTCGCCCCTGCTGCTGGCGGCCCTGACCTCCGGCGAGCGCCTGACCGAAATCGTTATCCACTGGTACCGCACGTCCGCTGCCGGCACCCAAGAGCATTACTTCACCACCACCCTTGAAGACGCAATCATCGTTGACATCAAGGACTACATGCACAACTGCCAAGACCCATCGAACGCGCACTTCACCCACCTGGAAGACGTGCATTTCACCTACCGCAAGATCACCTGGACCCACGAAGTCTCCGGTACTTCCGGTTCCGATGACTGGCGCACTCCAGTGGCCGGCTAAGGCTGCCTGGCGTTGCGTCCCTCGGCCGGCATTGGCCGGCCGAGGGCTGTTGTACCCCCTGAAGAATTTCGACCTGTGCTGATGGGCCTTGGGCCTGTCAGCACAGACCGCAGCATTGCACGAGGAACAAGGGATGTTCTCACCGGCCAACCAGCCCCATTTCACGCTGACCCTTGAGGGCGCGGACTTTCAGGTCCTGGCTTTCAAGGGCCGCGAAGCCTTGAACACACCGTTTGAATTTGAACTGGAGCTGGTCAGTGAAAAGGCCTCGTTGAACCTCGAAAGCCTGCTGCACAAGCTGGCGTTCCTGCAGCTGTCACCCACTGGCAGTGGCATCCATGGGCTGGTCTACAGCATTGCCCAGGGCGAGGCCGGGAAACGCTTGACCCGTTATCGGATTTCCCTGCGCCCGCAACTGGCCTACCTGGCCCATCGCACCAACCAGCGGATCTTCCAGCAGATGACCGTGCCGCAGATCATCTCGGCGGTGTTGGAGGAGCACGGGATCCTCGCCAGCGATCATCGCTACCAGCTCAGCGCGGTGTACCCCGAGCGCATCTACTGCGTGCAGTACGACGAGTCCGACCTGCATTTCATCCAGCGCCTGTGTGAAGAGGAGGGGATCCACTATCACTTCCAGCACAGCGAACAGGCGCACTTGCTGGTGTTTGGCGACGATCAGACGGTGTTCCCCAAGCTTGCACCCGTGGCCTATCAGCAAGACACCGGACTGGTGGCCGAGGTGCCGGTGGTCAAGCGCTTCGGTTTGCGCCTGGCCACCCGGACCAGCCGCACCACGCGCCGCGACTACGACTTCACCAAGCCGCGCATCGAGCTGGAGAGCGACGCCAAGAGCGGCGCCAAACCGGACCTGGAAGACTACGACTACCCGGCGCGTTTCACCGATCGTGAGCGAGGCAAGCACTTGGCCAATCGGGCCCTGGAGCGGCATCGCAGTGACTACCGCCTGGCCGAGGGCAACAGCGACCAGCCAGTGCTGGTGACCGGGCATTTCATGACCCTGACCGACCATGCCAACCCGGCGTGGAATGACCTGTGGCTGCTCACTGAAATCCACCACGAGGGCAAGCAGCCCCAGGTGCTGGAAGAGGTGATCAGCAGCGACGTCACCGACCACAAGGACGACTTTCACCAGGGCTACCGCAACCACTTCTGCGCCACGCCTTGGGACGTGCCTTATCGTCCGCCCCTGGACCATCCGAAGCCCAAGGTCCTGGGTTCCCAGCGGGCTGTGGTGACCGGCCCGGCCGGCGAAGAGATCTACTGCGACCCGTACGGGCGAGTGAAGGTGCAGTTCTTCTGGGACCGCGAAGGCCGCTTTGACGATAAGACCACGTGCTGGATGCGGGTGGCGTCGAACTGGGCCAGCCAGAGTTTCGGGGCCATCTCCCTGCCGCGCATTGGCATGGAGGTGCTGATCACCTTTCTGGAAGGCGACCCCGATCAGCCCCTGCTCACGGGTTGCCTGTACCACGGGGTGAACCTGCCGCCCTACAAGTTGCCGGACTTCAAAACCTTGGCCACGGTCAAGAGCAAGGAATACAAGGGCAGCCGCGCCAACGAACTGCGCATCGACGACACCACCAGTGAAATCAGCATCGCCCTACGCAGCGACCATGGCGCCAGTGCCATCAACCTCGGCTACCTGACCCACCCACGGCCGTCGGGTGGCCAGCCACGGGGTGAAGGTTTCGAGCTGCGCACCGACCGCCACGGCGCGGTGCGGGCGGCGGCCGGCTTGCTGATCACCACCGAGCCCCGGCCCCACGAAAGCAAACACCACAAGGACTTGCCGGAAACCGCCGAACGCCTGGCCACCGCCAGCGAGCAGCAGGACGGCTTTGCCATTCAGGCTCGGGAAAACCAGGCCCAGGAAGCCGGGGACCAGGATGACGTGGCCAAGGCCATGCACCGGCAGCACAAAGGCATTCTCGGGACCGGCCCGGGGGACGTGACCACCAACGAGTTTCCCGAGTTCGTCGAACCCCACCTGGTGCTGGCCAGCCCGGCCGGCATCGCCCTGACCACCCCACGCTCCAGCCATATCGCCACTGGCGAGCACCTGGCCTTGAGCAGCACCGGCCACACCAGTCTGGCCATCGGCAAACGCTTGCTGGCCAGTGCCAGCCAAGGCATGCGCCTGTTCGTGCAGAACCTGGGCTGGCGCCTGGTGGCGGCCTCCGGTGACATCGACATCCGGGCGCTTAAAGACAGCATCAACCTGCTGGCCAAGCTGAATGTCACGGCCAACGCCGACCGCATCACCCTGACCGCCAAGACCGAACTGGTGATCCAAGGCGGTGGCAGCGCCACGGTCTACAACGCCGGAGGCATCACCCATTCCACCACCGGGCCCTACACCGCCCACGCGGCGAACTTCGCCTACACCGGGGCCAAGAGCAACGCCGGGGTGTTTCCCGAGCCGCCGAAACCGAGCAAGGGCACCCTGGAACTGTTCAACCAGTACGCCAACCGCTTGGGCATCAAGGGGGGCGAATTCGAAGTGATCGACGCCTTGGGCAAGAGCCTCAAGGGCACCCTCGACGCCAAGGGCTTCGCCACCGTGGCCGGCGCCGCTCCGGGCCCGGCCCGGGTGCTGTTCGGGGCTGACCCGGCGGACACCTGGAGCCAGGGCAGCTACGTCGGCAAACCCGAGTGGCCGCCAAAGCTGCCTGGGGCCGACAGCATTCCGGCCCAGGTCCAGTCAATGGTCGCCAGCGTCCTGCCCAGCGGCAGCAGCGAACTGCTGGAGCAGGGCAAGGGCCTGGCACAAAGCGGCATGGGCCTGATGCAAAGCGCCCAGGGCGCGATGCAGACCGCGCAGCAGGTCAAGGGCGTGGTGCAGGGCGGGGTCGCCGGCCTGCCGCCACTGGCCAGCGCCGCCATGCCCAGTGCCTCGTCGTTGTTGGGGGCGGCGAGCAAGGCCGGCCAACTGCCGAGTTTGCCCAGCCTGCCAAGCCTGCCCGCGGTGAGCCTGCCCAAGATACCTCTCCAGGCGCCAAGCCTGATGGCCGGTGAGGTGCTCTCATGAGTACTGAAACCGCCGCCGAAGCCTCCCGCGAGGTTCAAGTCGCGATCGTCCCGCTGAACCTCATCGAGGTCGAAGACGTCGGCCTTGGCGCCGCGAAGTTCGACACCTGGTTGCGCGAGGTCAGTGGCGACCTGGTCAACCTGGAGCGCATCAAGAACGTCTCCGGCGCCTTGCCGGTGGTGGGCAACGTCATGGCCTTGATGGATGCCCTGGGGGACATCGTCAACCTGGCCAACAGCAAGGAGCAGGACCCGTTTATCTGGGTCAGCCTGGGGATCAACCTGATCGGCGTGATCCCGCTGCCGCCGGGCATGGCGGCGGCGCGCATGAGCCTGCGGCCGATGCTGTCGCTGGTGCGCCAGGAGGGCAAGGCGATACTGGGCGACGCCCTGATCGAGACCATCGTCAGCCACCTCAACGCGACCATCGTCGGTGAGCTTGAAGACTTCGTCACGCAAGCCGAGGGCCAGCTCAAGACGGTGCTCGATGACGCCGGCAAGTTCGGCGAAAAAATGATCAATCAGATCGTCGACGGCCTGGAAGCCTTGGTCAACGGCACGCTCGACTCCACGGGCGACCTGGACGCGGCGAGCAAAAAACTCAGTGCTGCGGGGGACAACCTGCTGCATGACCCTAGCGCAACCATCGACAACTTCTTTGCCGCCGCCTTCAGTGCCTACAAAGCCGGGGCCAAGGGCCTGGCCAACAGCCTGAGCAGTAGTGTGGTGCCCAAAGAGGTCAAGGCCGAGGTGCTGCGTCAGACCCCGAAATTGCGCGCATTGGGCCCGCAATTGCGTGTCGAGTTGAACAAGTTGGGGGATGCCAAGGCCGAGCATTCCATCGAGGCCATGCGCCTGATCCTCGCCAGCGGCACCACCAAATGGCGGCTGCGCAATAAACACGGGCAAGGCACCAACGTTAAATCGGACGCCACCAGCCAGGCCAAACACAAGGCGGGGGCTGGCGAGGTGGAGCAAACCGCGACCGAGATACCGGCCAAGGGCAGCCCCAGTTGCTGCAAGAACGGTGCGCCCTCGGGGACCGGGCCGAGCATCAGTTTTGCCATGGGCTCGGAAAGCTTCAGTCACACCGATTTCAGCCTGCCAGGCCCGTTCCCGATCGATTGGACCCGGACCTACTGTTCGAGCCTGGCGGCGTACGACCAGGGTGTGCTGGGCGCCCGTTGGATCAGCGAACTGACCACCCGTTTTGACCTGGGCGATGACGGCGTGATGTTCCACGACCTCGATGGCCGCAGCCACGCGTATCCGCTGCCTAAGGTCGGCCTGTTCCACTACGACCCGATCGAAAACCTGACGCTGGTGCGCCCCAGCGAGCAACAACTGGTGCTGTGCCGTGGTTTCGAACGCAAGGAAACCTACGTCCGCTACGGCCAGCGTTATCTGCTGAGCGGCGTGGTGCTGCGCAACGGCGCGGGGATCATGCTGCACCACGAGCATCGGCATAACGACCTGCCGGTGCTCTCGGACCTGATCACCTATCAGGACGACATCAGCGAGGTGCTGTTGCACCTGGGCACGATGATCGACGAGCAGGGTCGCCTCACCGGCGTGTGGGAAATCCGCGACGGCGCCCCGCAACGGCAACTGTGCCGCTATCAATATGACGCCTATGGCGACCTGGTTCAGGCCCAGGACGAGAACGGTTCGGCCTGGAGTTATCAGTACCAGCAGCACTTGGTTACTCGCTACAGCGACCGCACCGGGCGCGGCATGAACCTGCAGTGGCAGGGCAGCGGTCCGGATGCCAGGGCCGTACGCGAGTGGGCCGATGACGGCAGCTTCGACACCCGTCTGGAGTGGGATAAAAACATTCGCCTGACCTACGTCACCGATGCCCATGGGCAGGAGACCTGGCACTACTACGACGTCCTTGGCTACACCTACCGCATCCGCCATGCCGACGGTCGTTCAGAGTGGCTGTTCCGCGACAGCGCGAAAAACGTGGTGCGCCATGTGCACGCCGACGGCAGCACCGACCGCTATAGCTACGATGACCGCAGTAATGTGCTGGAGCACATTCGCGCCGACGATACCGTGGTGCATTACGCCTATGACGACCAAAGCCAACTGATCAAGATCAGCGACGCCGAGGGCGGCCAGTGGCTGCGTGAGTACGATGACCGCGGCAACCTGGTGGTCATGGAGGACCCGCTGGGCAACAAGACCGAGTACGCCTACAACGCGGCGGGTCAGCCCACGGCGATCAAGGATGCCAACGGCAACGAGAAAAAACTCGACTACAACGATGCCGGGCAACTGACTGAATACGTGGATTGCTCCGGCAAGGCCAGTGCCTGGGAATACAACGTCCTGGGGCAGATGGTCGGTTTCACCGATGCCGCCGGCAATAAAACCGAGTACCAGTACAAAGCCGGCCAACTGGTGTTGATCAAACACCCGGACAAGACGGAGGAACGTTTCGAACGCGACGCCGAGGGGCGTTTGTTGGCCCACGTCGATGGCCTTGAACGCTGCACCACCTGGAGCTACACCGAGGGCGGGATGATTGCCGAGCGGGTCGATGCCGCGGAGCAGACCCTGCGTTATCGCTGGGACCGTCTCGGGCGCCTGCTGGCCCTGGAAAACCAGAATGAACGCCGTGCCCATTTTCACTACGACCCCATGGGCCGGCTGCTGGAAGAGACCGGGTTCGACGGCCGCACCACCCGTTACCAATACGACCCAAGCTCCGGTCGGCTGCACAGCACCCTGAATGGCGAACGCAGCATTGCGGTCAAGTTTGACCCAATGGGCCGCCTGGTCGAGCGCCAAGCCAGCCTGAACACCCTGTCGCAACGGGAAACCTTCGCCTACGACGGCAACGGCAACCTGGTCATGGCCAGCAACGCCGACAGCCGCTTGCAGTGGTTCCATGACCCGGCCGGCAACCTGGTCCGTGAGCACCAGCACTACCTGAGCCTGGAACAGCCCCAGGTTGCGGTCTGGCAGCACGAGTACGACGTGCTCAACCAGCGCATCGCCACCGTGCGGCCCGACGGCCACCGCGTCAGTTGGCTGACTTACGGCAGCGGCCATCTGCTGGGCATGCGCCTGGACCAGCACGAACTGATCGGCTACGAACGCGACGACCTGCACCGGGAAATCGCCCGCCACCAAGGCAACCACCTGCTGCAAACCCAACGCTGGGACCCGGCCGGGCGCCTGCAAGAACAATTGCTGGGCCGCAGCGACGACAACAGCACCCTGATCAAGCGCGAGTACCGCTACGACGCCGCCGGGCAACTCACCGACCTCAACGACAGCCGCCGTGGCCCGCTGGCCTACCGCTATGACCCGGTGGGCAGACTGCTCAGCGCCACCAGCCGCCTGGCCGTGGAAACCTTCGCCTTCGACCCGGCCGGCAACCTGCTCGACGACCCAACCCACGCCATTCAGCGGCCCCTGGACCAGGACCCCAAACGCAGCAAACTGCTGGACAACCTGCTGCGCGAATACGCTGGCACCCACTATGAATACGACGACCGCGGCAACCAGATCCAGCGTTGGCAAAACGGCAGCTACAGCCGCCTGCGCTGGGACCTGTTCGACCGCCTCGTACACTTCGAAGACACGCGCCTGGCCGTGGAATACGCCTATGACGCCTTAGGCCGACGCCTACACAAAAACTCCAGCGCCCACTACAAACGTCGCCCCGAAGCCGGCTCCCAATGGAACCGCAACGAACAGGCACGCCGACAACGAGAACTCGGCTGCGGCTTCACCCTGTACGGCTGGGACGGCGACAACCTTGCCTGGGAAAGCAGCCCGGCCCAACACGAAAGCGGCACCGGCCGCACCGTGCACTACCTGTTCGAACCCGGCAGCTTCGTGCCCGTCGCCCAAGCCATCCGCCACCAACCCATCCGCCTGCTGAACCAACCGACCTATAGCGGCGGCTACGACATCGGCCACGACCCCCTGTGGAACCACAAACCACAGGCCCACCCCTTCGACGCCCTGGCCTGGTACCAATGCGACCACCTGGGCACACCGCAAGAAGTCACCGACCAGCACGGCCGCGTGGCCTGGAGCGCACAGTACAAGGCGTGGGGAGAAATCAAGGAACAACGCACGGACTGGGCCGTGCAGCAGGGCATCACCAACCCGATTCGGTTCCAAGGGCAGTACCACGACCCTGAGACAGGGCTGCACTACAATCGGTATCGGTACTATGATCCGGCGGTTGGGCGGTTTATTAGTCAGGACCCGATTGGGTATGCGGGTGGGTTGAATTTTTATGCGTATGCGCCGAATCCAGTTGAGTATCTTGATCCCCTAGGGTTAATGGGGTATCGCGTTGCCACTCGGACAGATAAAGGGGTTAAGTTAGGCAAAAAGTTGACTGATAAACAGGCCATTTCGCGTACACAAAGAGGCGAAGATGTGCACGCAGATAGTCGAAGTGAAGCTATCAGCTTAGGAAAACGATGTGCTTGCGGAGCTTTGATGAAGCACGAAGCTCATCCAGATAGAGTGACAGGTAGTACAGAGGGACGTCTCCCCCATGTGCATCCGAATAATCATGAAGGTGTGGTTGGCGAATCACATATATTTTATCCGGCGAATTAAATTAAATGTCTTTTTTTTTGTCTTACTTCGAAATTAAAAATCCACAGTCAAGAAATTACGCTAGCTTTAAAAAAGTTGGAGATTTTTATGTTCCAAAAGAAATTCAAGGTGGGAGTATTGGTGTTGCTTACAAAGGTAAGGTGTATGGCTCATCTATTCTTACAGACTTGAGTAGGCAGTGCTCGAATGATTTATTTTTGAGTGCGGGAAGTAAGGGGCGGGATAAAGTATTGGAGTTTATATTGAGTAGGTTGGAGAATGAAGCTGTTATTTCCTGTCTGGTTGGTTTTATAGAGCCAGAAAAAATTATTAATGTGATCGGTGATGTTTCATTAAATGCTAGCAATCTGGTTAATCTGTTTGAAGATTTTCCAAAGATTGGAGTTTGCGTGAAAATAAAAGGCAAAGGTTAGTTTTGATGGTTGGTGTTATTCAAGTTGCGAGCTGAATGGTTTGAGTAAGTGTGTCGATGTCATATTTGTGGAGCTGAATTAGAGTGAGGTTGGTGTCGAGTATGAAATTTTGAAGTGTGGTTGTTAGTTTGGTTTTTATGAGGCTTTCGGAAGGTTTTAGGTTGGGTTGATTTTAAGTTTTTATCTTTTATGGCTTTGTTTTTTATCTTTATAAGGTTTGTATTTTCTAGAGGGGTAGATTGTTTTAGTAGGCTTTAAGTGATTTGGTATGACTTTAATGATTTTGTGATTATTTGGCCTGCCAGTGGTGTCTGGGTCGGGTGTTGAATTGATGAGTTAAAGTCCCGTATTTGTTGTTCTGTTTAAACAATAAGATATGATGTTTTTGTATTCTTGTACGGTTATAGGTGATGAGGTTTGGTATGTGTTTAAGTGTATGAGGAGTATGCACTTTATGAGTTGATGAGTTGATGAGTTTTTTTCATATTAATTTTTTAGGGCGAGTCATGAAAGACATCATCAGATTGGGCGACTCCACCACTCATGGTGGTGCCGTTCTTGAAGCTTTTTCCCAAACAAATCTCAATGGTAAACCCATTGCAGGAGTAGGTCATAAAGTCAGCTGTCCGCTGTGCAAGGGTGTTTTCCCTATCGCTGAAGGCAGCAGCACTTACACGGTGGATGGCACTCCGGTAGCGCTCGACGGCATGAAAACCGCTTGTGGCGCGGGTCTAATTGCCAGTGGGCCTAAGGGCGCGGTGATTAGCTAGGGCTAGTGATACACATAAACCTCCCTGTTCATCCAGTAGTGATCTTTACAACATTTTAAGGTTGCGTATGAGTCCAAGTGATTTTAAGAAGTTCAACATTGGCTCAATTGTTCGGCCAGCTGAAAAGTCTGATGCGCTTAAACACCAACTAGGATTTTTGATTAAGGTTTTGGAAACGTTGGATATTAAGTTCTCTGGTTGCGAGAATGATCCTTCGTACCTTGTGAAAAAATATATTGGCGGTGAAATACCTATTGAAAAATGTAAGGTGGAGGCTTCAGGCTGGTGGGCGAAAATAGATGAGAAAGGGGCAATACGAGAATTTAAGGATCGAGAGGTGTTGATCGCACGGCTAGCTATTTGTTTGCTGTCAATTGATGAAGACGACATTTCTATTCTGGGAGATAATCTTTCGTGGTTTTTTGAGGTGTTGGGTTTCTTGGGAGTGGATATGAAGAAGCCAGTTGGAATGATGATTGAATACTTTGAGTTTAAATAAAATTTAATTTCAGCAGCGCTCGGCATTCGCACAGCAGCAAGGGCTCGTTAACCCGATACGTTTCCAGGGCCAGTATCACGACCACGAAACAGCTCTGCATTACAATCGATACCAATATTATGATCCTGCGGTTGGGCGATTTATCAGCAAGGATCCGATCAGCTAGGCGGGCGGGCTCAATCTGTATGCCTATGCGCCGAATCCGACGGCATGGGTCGATTCGCTGGGCTTGACCGGTAAAGAACTCGCTGCCGCTATGAATGGTGCAGGAACGCCCACACCTCCTAATTCTGCCGCTCACCACATTGTTGGCGAAGGGTCGGCAAGAGCACAACCAGCTAGAGATATCTTGGACCATCATGAGATTAAAATTAACTCGCCCGAAAATGGCGTGTTCTTGCCGAATAAAGATAATAAAGACGATATGCCGGGTATTCGTCACTGTGGGCGCCATCCTCATGCTTATGTAGACACGGTAAATGAGCGCGTAATCGAAACGAACAAACGGGGAGGAAAGCCAGCTGTACTCGATGAGCTTGATAGTATGCGTGGGGCTCTGTCTTCTGCTGACAGAAACGCTCGTTGGGCAACTGTATTGGATAATTAATGATGCGGATTTTTAGATTGAAGTCGGATGTTGGGGCGTTTTCATCATTCATCGAAAAATACCCGGCAGGACGGGAAAGCATCATCGGTCGAACGATGGCCCAGGAGTGGAAGCCATTTGACGATAGCTTTCGGGCGGTAGAGTTAGTACAGCGCGCCAGTGATGACGGAAAGAAGAACTACCAGTTTGATATCAGCGGGGCACTAGGGCCTTTTTTCGTGTTCAGTGAGGAGGCGGTGGAGGTTCTGTCAGAAGAGTTTCTTGGGAAATACGGGCAGTTTCTTCCTGTGATCACGCCAAGCAAGAAGAAAAAGTTCTTAGGCTATTACCCCAACAATCCGGTAGCTGATTGTCTTGACTTGGAACGGTCGCAATACCGCACCTATGAGTACGGATTGGTCATCGAAAAGGCAGTGTTGGTGCGTAGCCAGCTCCCGGATAGAGATGTGTTTGTGATCAACGAGGATATGAAGAGAGTTTTTGTAACCGAGAGATTTAAAGAAGAAGTAGAGAGTTCTGGGCTCAAAGGGTTCGACTTCTCAAATGAGATTGATGTGTCCTGAATACGTTTTAGTGTCTCTGCAGGCCATGAAAGAAGGGTGGTGTATGTTGAATGTAAAGCTGTGGAGCACCTTATGGAAGATAAGCAATCACCTGTACTGATTCAGGTATATGTGACTGCCGACGATGGGGCTGTTCGTGAGGAGTTGCTCGCTCGTCAGATTGATCAGGGCACTTACGGGTTACAATTAATAGGGGGGCGTATGGTGCGTAGTACAGGTTAACGTGTCCCTGTGGTTTTGGTAAATGTGGAGAACTCATGATTAAATGGCTGTAGTGTTTAGAGTTTGGTAAGTTAGAGCTAAGCGTGAAATACATGCGTAAAGTATGAGGGAAGTCATCGCTACGCCCGTCCATGCCTAAATGAAAGTGACTGTTAAGGGGGGGCATGAAGTTTTCCATGTCTGGTGAGATTGATGCGGATATTGGGCGGGGGGAGCATGTCGCTCGAAATAAAATCTTACCGATTCTAGCTGAGTTGGTGGATGAGGCATCTTTAGAGTTTGAGTTGGAAAGATGGAGCTTCATCTCTATTATTTTGTCAGGTAAATTTATATCTGATTATCCCGAGGTTTTTAAGTTTAACAAGAAAAGCAAAGTGCTTGAGTTCCGGCTTCAAATTGATCACGAAAGGTTTAAGCAAGCGGATGAATCGTTGCAAATATCGATGATGCTTGATTCTATTGAGCGATCTATCGGTCTGATGAGTAAATTCAAAATGGTTGAGTCTGATAGGAATTTGCTATTGGGTGCTGTAAACGAAACCCGGAAAAAGCTGTTGGTTTCTCACGTTGTATCAAAGTTTTTATAGCTGAAGGCATGATTTATGTAATGGCTTCTTCTAGTTGGGAATATCGACGTGGGCGATTTAAAACTGATGTCAGTTGGATTTTTATTATTATAGTTGGGCTTTAAACTATCAGCGTGGTGAGCGTTAAAGATGCTTGCTAAACTTGAGTTCTCAAGGTTTTACGCAGGCGGTAATTTTGGAAACTTCGAAGGCGGAATTATTTAGCGCTGTGAATAAAACCCAAGAAGCTCTGGTAAAGTATTTGATGTTTTGTTCGAATTCTAACTCGCCAGTTAAATATTTTTGAGAATTAATTACGTTGGTGTCTAATTGCTTGTTGAGAGTGGATTTTACGTTATAGGATGACTATCAATGGTTAGCGATGTTATGACTCAAAGCGTCCAATACTGATCCTGTTCGTGACAATGGCGGATTGATTTTTATGGACGTAAGTCGAGTTTAATAGGCCAAGAGGGTTTACATGAAAAAAACAATGTATTGTCTTGAATACGTAACCTGTGGCGTATCTCATGCTTAATGATTTTTCGGAAATTGAGATTGAAGTATTTGCTGGGCCAAGTTCTACAGGGCCTGTTTTTGAAAAAGTTCATGCCCGAAAAGTTGATACAGATGTTTATGAGTTGCTCTCTTCTCCTGGTCTTACGCTGAATATGGCCAGAGGGGATGTGATTTCGATAAAAAATAAAAACGCTCCACCAGAAATAATAAAAAGAGGCGGGAATTTCTGTATACATATTTATGCTGATTTTATACCGGAGGAATACATATTAACGTTGGCTGAGGAGGTTCGTGCAGAAATAGGTGGAATGTTGGATGGCAGGAATAACTGGGATCTTTGTTTGACCGTTCCATCTAGGGTGGGTATGGAACGTATCAATTCATTTTTTGATAAGTTCACTGACGTTACTGGCGTTCAATGGTATTACGCAAATATTTATAAGAATCTCGATGATCCTGAAGATGAAACGCTTCTGTATTGGTGGTTGAATGGTTAGTGAATGTATGTATTTATCATATGGCATCGGTTTTTATTTTAGTTGGCAAGGTTGAGCGTAGGGGGACATCAGATGGCTCTCCTTGAATTCAAATATTAGTGGATTGACATGCTTGCTCGCTGAGCAAATAAAAGTAGCATAGTAAATATTTGATTGTTTGAGATAGGTTAGTTTTTTAAGTTGGATTAAGAAATAAAATATTAGATAAATTTTATTTAATGGGTTGGAAGTGGTTTGACCCGACTGGTATCACGAATGTACAAGGTTTGAACAAGAGAAAAAAGGATGCCTGGATAATATCCATGTGGCAATAAATAAGTTTTTTGCTTAACCTGTAATCGGCGTCAGACTTTCAGCTCTAGCATAATAATTAATTGGAGAGACCATTGAAGACAAATGACTTGTCAGCTTTTGAAGAACAGCAGAAGGACATTTGTGAGAAATACGGACTGCCCATGCACCCGCCTGAAGAGATGGTAGCTATCGCACTGGATACATTGCAAAAGTCGCCCATTTATGGCTCAAGGATAGAGCTGCCAGAGAATGGAACGATCAGTTGGTTTATTCATGGTGGAGAGTATTCCGCGGTAAGCGGTTTTTATCAGGCACTGCACACCGATCATTTGCTGGAAGAGCTTCCAGAAGTCTTAAAATATCTATCCTTGCCAGAGGGCGCGAGATTTATCATTGATAAAGAGGGCTACGAGGATGTCTGGATGTCAGATCAGAGTAGTGAAACATGATTGCCCATTCCGTTGGTAAAAATGAGTGCGCTTCGGAGTTTGCTGGACGGTCCGCAAGGGATTTGCAGTTGTATGCGGCGGTATGTTTGGAGGTTTATTGTAAGTGGAAAGGTTTTTCTCACCCGTCTATTGACCAGTTGATCAAGCACCTAAATGACTACCCTCTGAATAACGAGTTGCCTGCGTGGGAAAGAAGGGGAGCATCATTGCCACTGAATGGGCGAGGGGATGAGATACCCCATGATCTTGTGGTGTTGATATCACCTAAAAGTATTGATGAGTTTTCTGCTGTTGTTGAGAGTGTTGTTGAAGTCGGTTTGGTGGATATGCACGGGGCTGCCACTGATTTGCCGTTCATGTTTTTGAATAAGGTTATTTCTATATTGCGTTGTAATAATATTGATCTGCCTCCTTCAGTAGGCGACTGAGCGTGTTGTTCAGAATGTTTGAGGTGTTGTAAGGCTTTAATTGCAGATAAGAAGCAGGGTATGGAATAAGGTTTGGAAGCTCAATTAACTGGGTTGTATATCAAGCGAGGTCTAAAGTTTTTTAATTTGGTTGAAATGGTACTGGTTGTGTAGAGTAAATTGGGTTTTTAATAAGGACTTGCGGGGTTGTTTTATGATTTGCGATCATCCAGAAATTTCGATCAAGGTTTATGTCGGTTCAAATTCCGAAGGGCCTGTTTATGAAAATGTGCACGCTCGAAAGATTGATGAGCATATTTATGAACTGTGTTCGTCTCCAGGCCTGGCCCTGAATATGGCGATCGGCGATATCATTTCAATAAAAAATCAGAACGCCCCAGCAGAAATTTTGAAGCGGGGCGGGAATTTTTGCATTCATATCTATTCGAATTTTATCGAAGAAGAGTACATTGAAGACCTGCAGGAAGCAGTTCAAGTGTCGCTGGGCGGCACATTGGATGGCCGGTATAAGGGTAACCTCTCTCTGAATGTGCCAGCCAAAGCCGGTATGCAGAATATTAATATGTTTTTCAATAGATTCACTGAGGTGACGGGTATTCAATGGTATTACGCGAACATCTATAAAAATCTCGATGATCTTGACGATGAAACGCTTTTAAATTGGTGGTTAGATAGCTGATACATATTCTGCCCAAAGCAAAATAAGTAAAAAGGGCTGAAGTTGGTCGCTAAGGATTAAGATTGATGAAATTTTGGATGTCTGGCGAAGTTGATGTTGATTTGAATGGTAGTGAGAGAACCGTTAGAAATAAAATACAGCTTGCCATGATTGATGCTTTGTCTGGTGCATCAATCGATAAGGGCATAGAACGATGGTCGTTTGTATCCATCATTTTGTCTGAAAAATTTTTAGTGGGAATGCCTGAAATCGTAAGAAAAAATAGTCGGAGAAAGGAGCTCGAATTTCGTTTGCACGTACCTCATGCAAAATTTAAGGACGCTAACGATCAAAAACAAATTTCTATGATACTCAATGCCCTTGAACGATCTGTTTTTTTATGGATAGGTTTAAAGTTAGTAAAAAAGATCAGCATACTTTTTTGGATGCCATCAATAATGTGAGAGTAAAGTTGCTTAATGAATGTTCTGGCATTTAAAGAATGCTGATGATGGATGAGTTTTATAGGGTCTAGATATTGATTGAGCTGGTAAAATCGGGAAAGGACCGTGCGAGCACCTATAGGGTTTACATACCCATGGGCACCCAAGATCTGGCTGCTGGAATGCAGGTTTATGTGGGTGATGTTCCGGGTTTTGATGACAACGATAATGAGGCGTTTCCAATTTCTGTTATTGAGTTTGGGTTTGAGTGTGGATATCTGAGGGAGTCCTTTCAGTATGTTGTTGATTTAGCATTCAGGCAGAAGCCAACTGCCTCCAGTTCTGCAAGAACGATCAGATTGGCTGCCAGAACAATTTGAGGTCTTACACGTTGAAAAAGCTACGGTTCTGCCCCGACTTTATAAGCCTCGATAAGGCCTACTCTGGGGGGGGATGCCTGTTGCCAAGCAGCATCACTTGGCCAGTCGATGAAGGCGGACAAGGTCTTCTGCATTTGTTCACCCTCCCTGCTGAGTGGGTGGTGAGTGGGGCAGAGGGGTGGTTGTCGGTATTCACACCCTTTGACTTGGCAGACACCTACCTTCATTGGGAGGAGCTTACTGCTGATGGAAGAAACCATTCAGTGGTTATTTTTCATGACAACAATGGCCCCAGCCGAGATGAGTATTCAAAGGCGGTATCTGAGGCGAGAAGAATCACCTTGGAGCATGCTGACGAAGAGGATTTGTATCGGGGGTTATGCTCGAAAATAGGCAGGCCAACGGTTTGGTTGCAAGACCAGGAGACAGTTGTTGATCACCAGTGCCTTATTACCGTGAGTGGAGAGGATATCGATATAGGTTTCCCTGAGGAACCCTGCATATTCTCCGATGGAATGGTTTACGTTTTTTTAAAGCACAACTTCCAGCTTGCGACTAGACCAAGCGCCCAGGGCCTGATCACCTTTCAATTCACCTGATTCGCCAAGGCCATGGGGTCGTACAGAGTCAAGTGACCCCTTCAGGAGCATCATCCGTGTCGCCCTCGTTTACCATGAAAAAAGCCCTGTGCCATTGGCGCAGGGCTTATTCAATTCGTGTGTCGCTTATTTAGCGGTCTTGCTCGGCTTTGCCGGTTTGCTCGGTGCTGGGGGTTCTGCGGGTTGCTCCGATTCGATCGGGTCAACCGTTTCGGCCACCGGGGCCGGTACGCTGAGCAGTTCGGACAAGGCGTCCGGCTGGCTCTTGAATGCCCTGGCGAACACGTCACGGTTTTTCGCCATGTAGATCCCGGCTTCTTCCACTTGCTGCTCGGTCAGGGACGGCACAGCTTTTTGCAACACTTCGGACAACAACTCAGCCAGCTCAAGCATTTTGTCATGACGATCAGCTTCGGCTTTATCCATGAACAAGCGCTCCAGATCTCGGCTGCTGCGGTATACCACTTCGACGGCCATTCACCACCTCACATGCCTTCACGATAATGGGTCTGTTACGACTACTGTGTTTATATACAGGCCGCAGGATAGGGGAAACGCCGGCCTTTGGATAGTGGCTTTTTAATGTAGTCGGGATTTTTGTTCTGTGGTGCATGGGGGCGTTACGTGCCTTGCGGCACCGCACCATCATCTCAGTGTCGGGGCTCTGGCCTTTTTTCTGCATGCAGAACAACCGTCACGTCCAACCCGCATCATCCGGTCGAAACGACCTAAGGAAGAACCATCGTGAAAATCAATTGGGCCGAGAACCTGCGGCAGAACGTTCATCAACTGGCCGAGTCCCTGGGCAATCTGTTTGTCGAGTCGTTCCACTATCTGGCGCTGTTCGCCATCGGCGCGGTCACTGCGTGGGCGGCGGTGATGGAGTTCTTGCAGATGATCGAGGTCGGTCATATCAAGATCGATGACATTCTCCTGCTGTTCATCTATCTCGAATTGGGGGCCATGGTCGGGATTTACTTCAAGACCAACCACATGCCGGTGCGCTTCCTGATCTACGTGGCGATCACCGCGTTGACCCGGCTGTTGATTTCCAACGTGTCCCACCACAATCCACCGGACCTGGGGATTATCTATCTGTGTGGCGGGATCTTGCTGCTGTCGTTCGCCATTCTGGTGGTGCGTTACGCCTCTTCGCAGTTCCCGTCGGTGAAGATCGAGCACCCGCAGCGCAAGACCGGTACGGGCTCCAGCGAACACCCTGAAGTGGAAAAGGGCGAGCTTTAAAGCCCCGCGGCCAGCCTTGGCTGGCCTTTGGCCCCAGGCGGCGGCAGCGTCAGACTGTCGCTGTTGGTCATGGCTTCAAGAATCGCCACGGCGCTGTGGCCCTGTTCGATGGCGATGCCGAATTGAATGCTTTGCACCAGGCGCTTGAGGCGCTGCGGGTCGTTGCGCTGGGCGGCACTGATCATGCGTTTGGCGACGACGCGGCCGGCTTTGGACAGGGTCAGCATGATGCTGCCGTCCAGGCCCTGGATGCTGAGGTTGACCCGGTATTCCGGGGTGAAGGCATCGGTAATCAGTTGGAAAGGGTTGTCCATTGTGCGTCACCGCTTGATTGGATCGTGCAGTCATTGACCGGCTGTGATCGGGATTAGTTCGCGTTTCCAGACCACTGGCAGGTCAGTCGCTTGAGCGTTTTCAATGTCCGTATTGCTCATTGTCAGACAAAGCAAAGGACATGCCGGGAACCGCCGCGACCAATAAACCCCGGCATAAAAAAGCGGACCCTAGGGTCCGCTTTTTTTATCCCTGCCCGTTTCAGGGCACGCACGAGAAAATGATCGCAGACAGTGCGATCAGGCCGATCAGTACCACGAACAGGTTCGACAGCTGGCCCGAATACTGGCGCAGCGATGGCACTCGGCGGATCGCGTACATCGGCATCAGGAACAGCAGGCACGCGATTACTGGGCCGCCCAGGGTTTCGATCATGCCGAGGATGCTCGGGTTGAAGGTGGCCACCGCCCAGCAGGTCAGGACCATGAACAACGCAGTCAGCCGCTCCAGGGTTTTGCTCGAGGCCACCCGGCCACGGCTGCGCAGGCTTTTAACGATCAGCCCCTGGAAGCCTTCGCTGGCCCCGATGTAGTGGCCGAGGAAGGATTTGGTGATGGCTACCAGGGCGATCAGCGGTGCAGCGTAGGCAATCACCGGCGTCTGGAAGTGGTTGGCCAGGTACGACAGGATCGAGATGTTCTGCGCCTTGGCCGCGGCCAGGTCGGCGGGCGACAGGCTCAGCACGCAACTGAAGCAGAAGAACATCACCGTCAGCACCATCATGCTGTGGGCCACGGCGAGGATGCCGCTGCTTTTACTTTCGGCCTGGGCGCCGTACTGGCGTTTCTGGTCGACGGCGAAGGCCGAGATGATCGGCGAATGGTTGAAGGAAAACACCATCACCGGAATCGCCAGCCACAGGGTCTTGAAGAACAGCGGCAGGGACATGCCCTCGCCGGCGGAGGCGAAGAAGGCGCCGTTCCAGTTGGGAATCAGGCTCAAAGCCAGCAGCAACAGGGCGGCGACGAAGGGGTAGACCAGCACGCTCATGGCCTTGACGATTACGCCTTGGCCGCAGCGCACGATGGCCATCAGGCCGAGGATCAGCAGCAGTGAGAGGATCGCCCGGGGTGGCGGGGCCATGTGCAGCTGGTGCTCCATGAAGCTGCTCAGGGTGTTGGTCAGGGCCACGCTGTAGACCAGCAGGATTGGGAAGATGGCGAAGAAGTAGAGCAGGGTGATCAGCTTGCCAGCGCCGATGCCGAAATGCTCTTCCACCACTTCGGTGATGTCCCCGGAGCGTCCCGAAAGCACGAAGCGGGTCAGGCCGCGGTGGGCGAAGAAGGTCATGGGGAAGGCCAGTAACGCCAGCACGATCAACGGCCAGAAGCCGCCGACACCGGCATTGATCGGCAGGAACAGGGTGCCGGCGCCGATGGCGGTGCCGTACAGGCCCAGCATCCAGGTGGTGTCGTGTTTGCTCCAGCCCTTGCTGGCGCTGGCGGTACGGGTCAGGTCTACAGCGGGGTTTTCGGCAGCAGGTGTTCGTACATCGGTCATCGGTATCGCCTCGTTATTATTCTTGCTCGGGCTCACGGGATACGGGCGGTCAGGGAGGGCTCCTCAGCACTCCACCCAGCTCACGGCCAGGCCGCCCCGTGAAGTTTCTTTGTATTTGTCGTGCATGTCGGCGCCGGTGTCGCGCATGGTGCGGATCACCCGGTCCAGGGAAATAAAGTGTTGGCCGTCACCGCGCAGGGCCATTTGCGTGGCGTTGATCGCCTTTACCGCGGCGATGGCGTTGCGTTCGATGCACGGCACCTGGACCAGGCCGCCGACCGGGTCGCAAGTCAGGCCGAGGTTGTGTTCCAGGCCGATTTCGGCGGCGTTTTCCAGTTGTTCCGGGGTGGCTCCCAGCACCTCGGCCAGGCCGGCGGCTGCCATGGCGCAAGCCGAACCCACTTCGCCCTGGCAGCCGACTTCGGCGCCGGAGATCGAGGCGTTTTTCTTGCACAGGATGCCCACCGCAGCGGCGCCGAGGAAAAACGCCACGACGTCGTCGTCACAGGCTTCCGGGTTGAACTTCATGTAGTAGTGCAACACCGCCGGAATGATCCCCGCCGCGCCATTGGTGGGGGCGGTGACCATGCGTCCGCCGGCGGCGTTTTCTTCATTCACCGCCAGGGCGAACAGGTTGACCCATTCCATGGCCGACAACGTCGAGCTGATGACATTGGGCTTGCCCAGCTCTTGCAGGCTGCGGTGCAGCTTGGCGGCGCGGCGCGGCACATTCAGGCCGCCGGGCAATACACCCTCATGAAGCAGGCCTTGCTCCACGCAATCACGCATCACCGACCAGATGTGCAGCAGGCCGCTGCGAATCTCGGCATCGCTGCGCCAGGCCCGTTCGTTGGCCATCATCAGTTCGGAGATCCGCAGCTTGTGGGTTTTGCACAGGGCCAGCAGTTCAGCGGCGCTGTTGAAGTCGTAGGGCAATGCGACATCCGTCGTCGAAGCGCTGCCGCCCTCGACTTCCCCGGCTTCGACGATAAAGCCGCCACCCACCGAGTAGTAGGTCTGCTCCCATAACAGCCCGTGGCTCGCAAAGGCGCGCAGGGTCATGGCGTTGGGATGGTAAGGCAGGCTTTCATCCAGCAGCAGCAAGTCCTGCTGCCAGTCGAAGGCGATGGTCGAGCGGCCGCCGAGGGACAGTTGGCCGCTGTCCTGCAGTTGCTGGATACGCGGGCCGATGCTGTTGGGGTCGATGCTGTCAGGCCACTCGCCCATCAGGCCGAGCAGGCAGGCGCGGTCGGTGGCGTGGCCGACGCCGGTGGCGGACAGCGAACCGTAGAGGCGCACTTCTACCCGCTGCACTTGATCGTGCAGACCCTGCTCGAACAGGCCCTGGACGAAGGTCGCGGCGGCGCGCATCGGGCCCACGGTGTGGGAGCTGGACGGGCCGATGCCAACTTTGAAGAGATCGAAAACACTGATAGCCATGCTAAAGCCTGCGAAAAACGGAAGAGGAATCGCTGCCATTTTTTGTCGGCTAAGCGCAATGTCGGCGATACTGCCCGCCTCAATCGGCACTGACCAACGAAACTTCCTAAGACAGCCTTTAGCAGGACTAAACGATGAGTCGTCAGCTTCATGCCCAGACCTACGTCTGGTTGCATGTGTTTTCCTGTGCCGCGCGGCACCTGTCCTTCACCCGTTGTGCGGAGGAATTGCACATCACCCCCGGGGCCGTGAGCCAGCAGATCCGCCAACTGGAGGAGCGCCTGGGGTTTCGTCTGTTTCACCGGCGTGCCCGGGGGGTGGAACTGAGTGCCGAAGGCCAGCGCCTGGCGCTGACGGTGAACGAGGCCTACGGCAGCATTGACGCGGAACTGCGCCGCCTGGACGCGGGAATGATCAGCGGGACCCTGCGCCTGCGTTCCATTCCGTCCTTTCTCGGCAAGTGGCTGACCCCGCGCTTGCCCCGCCTGCAGCAGCGGTTTCCGGACATTCAACTGCGCCTGGTGGCCGAAGACAGCAGCCTGGCCCTGCACGAGGGCGACTTTGACCTGGCCATCGACCTTAACGATGGCAGTTACCCCGGGTTGTCATCCACCGCCTTGCTGGACGAGCAGATTTTTCCGGTGTGCGCGCCGAGCCTGTTGCGTGGCCGGCCGCCCTTGCATGGCCCGGCGGACCTTTCGCACTTTCCCTTGCTCCACGACATCACGGCCTGGCGTGGCAGCTATGAGTACGCAGAGTGGGAGTTCTACCTGAACGCCATCGGTTTCGAAGGGGCGGATGTGCGGCGGGGCCATACCTTCAACCGCAACCACTTGACCATCGAGGCGGCGATCGCCGGTATGGGTGTGGCGATTGCCCGTCGCACCCTGCTCAACGACGAGCTGGAGCGCGGCACCTTGATCGTGCCGTTCGGCCTGGCGGTGCCCAATCACAAGCGCTATGTGCTGCTGTATGCACCGGGCGCGCTAAGCCATCCGCAGGTGCGCGCGGTGCATGACTGGCTGGTGGAAGAAGCGGAAATTTTTCGCGGTCTGCACCCCTTGGTCGAGGGCTGATCGTCGAGGAGTCGAAGAGGACGCGAGGCGAGTCGACTCCCGACATTAACAGCGCTTTTGGCCGTTGTCCGGCTTTATTTGCGAATGAATATTTATCTTTTTTTAGGGGTTGAATTGTTCTTCGTCCTGCCCAATTGTGTAACCAAGAGGTCGCAAAATCAGCACCCCAAAGTGCTACCGCGGCCTTGTTGCGAGCTAGCTGAAATAAGGGAAGAACTATGCAAATCCAAGTCCATAGCGATAACCATATTCAAAGCAGCATCCGGCTGGAGGAGTGGGTCCGTATCACCATTGAAAGCACGCTCGAACGTTATGAAGAAGACCTGACCCGGGTGGTGGTCCACCTGCGGGACGAGAACGGCGGCAAGTCAGGTCCGGATGATATGCGTTGCCAGCTTGAGGCTCGGCCAAAGGGCCATCAGCCGGTTTCTGTCACCCACAAAGCCGATACCCTGGAACAGGCTATCGATGGCGCCACCGTCAAACTGGAAAGCGCTCTGGAACACATGTTCGGCAAGCTGCGTGGCAAACGTGCCGCTGCGGTGCCCAGCAGTGATGGCACTGAAGCAGACGCTCTGCTGGAAGAAGAATTCCTCGAAAACGAACAGGCCGCACTCAACAGCTGACGCCTGATTCCCTTCCCCAACGACAACGGGCCTGCATATGCAGGCCCGTTTTGTTTGTGTGGCTTTTTATCGGTACTGGCTTATCGCTGCTGGCTTGAGGGCGCGATCGTTTTCAGCGCGTCGCCCCCAAGCCAACCCCCTATGGGGGCTTAGAACGCCACTGAGGTTTGCACGTACAGGGTGCGCGGCTCGCCCACGTATTTGCCCCGGTTGTTGTCGTCGAAGGAGCGGGTGAAGTACTGGTGGTTGAGGATGTTTTTCACCCCCACCGCCACGTTCAGGTCAGACAGCTGCGGGCCGAAGTCATAGGCCGCACGGCTGCTGAACAGCATGTAGCCTGGGATGTTGCCGACATTGCCCAGTTCGTTTTCCGTCGAGGTATTGGCGTTGTCAGCGAACTGGCTGCTTTGGTAGCTGCTGTCGAGGTTGAGCTTCCACGGACCTTCGGTGTAACCCAGGCCCAGGGTGCCTTTATGCCGGGATGAAAACGGCACGCGATTGCCCTTGTTCGGCCCGTCTTCGCGGATGGTGGCGTCGACATAGGCGTAGGTCGCATACACATCGAAGCCGGCCAGGGCCGGGCTCAGGCCGTCGAGGGCGTAGTTGATGCTGCTCTCGATGCCTTGATGGCGGGTTTCACCGCGGGCGATCACCGTGTCGTTGGTCTGGTTGCTTTCATACTGATTGTCGAAATTGATCAGGAAGGCCCCGATCTCGGCGCGCAGGCCGCCTTGCTCATAGCGGGTTCCCAATTCCCAGGTGCGGGCTTTTTCCGGCTTGATCTCCCCCTTGTCGACGCGGTTGCGCATCTGGCTGTATTGCACGCTGCCGAACGAGCCTTCGGTGTTGGCGTACAGGTTCCAGCTGTCGTTGAGGTGATACAGCACGTTCAACGCTGGCAAGGCGGTGTTGTAGTCGCCTTTGTACTGGGCATTGAGGCGCTTGTCGGTCTGCTCCGATTCGATCATCTCGTAGCGAATGCCGGGGGTGATAGTCCATTGGCCGATGTCGATGCGGTCGTCGAGGAAAATCGCATGGGCTTCGGTGCTGCCCCGGGTGTTGCGGTCCCGGGTGTCGGCGGTGGAGGGCAACTGCTGGGCGGCGATCGGGGTGATGAAGCGCTGCTCGTGGCCGGCTTCGTTGATGTAGCGGTAGCCCAGGCCCAGTTCGTGGCTGGTCTGGCCGAGGTCGAAGCCTTGGGCGAAGCGGCTTTCCAGGCCGCGCACCCAGTATTCGCGCGGCGACAGGGAAATAACGGTGCGCTGGTCCAGGTAGCCGCTGCGCAGGGTCTTGGTGAAGAAGCTATTGACCGTGAACTCCCGGCGATCCTCCTGATAGCGGTAGCCGACATTGAACATCGTGCGGCGGCCCCAGAACTTGTCGAACGGCCGGGTCGATTGATACGGGTCGGCCTTGTACGCCGCCGTGCTCAGGCCGCCGGGCATGTCGGCCTCACCCTCGTAGTACTGGGCCATGGCGTTAAAGCTGTTGGCGTCGTCGAGCTGGTATTTGCCCTTGAGAATCAGGTCGTCGATCTGCGTGTCGCTGTGTTCGCGCCAGTCGCCACCGCGGGTGCCGGAGTACAGCAGGGCGCCGCCCAGGCCATTGTCGGCGGTGCCGCCGGCCAGCAGGTTGCCGGTGGTCTTGAAGCCGTCATGGCTGGACGAGGGGCTGGTTTCGGTCTGTAGGCCGCCCTTGACCGTCGGTTCATCGGGGATCGCCCGGGTCACGAAGTTGACGATGCCGCCGACGTTCTGCGGGCCATAACGCACCGCGCCGCCGCCGCGCACCACGTCCACGGCGTCCATGTTGCCCATGCTGATGGGCGCGAATGACAACTGCGGCTGGCCGTAAGGGGCGAAGGGCACCGGAATGCCGTCCATCAGCACCGTGGAGCGCGAAGCCAGGCGCGGGTTGAGCCCGCGGATGCCGAAGTTCAGCGCCATGTCGTGGCTGCCGGTGCCGTTGTTCTCCGGCGCGTTGACCCCGGGGATGCGGTTGAGCACGTCCCGGGCCTGGGTGGCGCCCTGGCGTTCGAATTCTTCACGGCGGATCACGTCCCGGGCACCGGGGTGCTCGAAGACGTTGGTCTGGGCTGCATCCCCAAGCCAGTCGCCGACCACGCTGGAAGCCCCCAATTCCAGCGCCGCCGGGGCGCTGTCGGTGCTGGCCGGTTGCAGGCTGAAAGCCTTGTCGCCCTCGGCCCGGGCTTGCAAGCCGGTGCCCTTGAGCAGGGCATTCAAACCTTCTTCTGCGCTGTAGTGTCCTTCCAGGCCCTGGCTTTGCAGGCCTTGGGTGACCTGCGAGCCAAAGGAAATCAGCACCCCGGCCTCCCGGCCAAATTGGTTTAGGGCATTTTCCAGGGCCGTGGGGGCGATGTGGTAGCTCTGTTGCGCGGTGTCGGCGGCCAGTGCGTAAGGCAGGCTGGCGACACTCAGGCTGGCACCCAGCAGCAGGTGGCGCAGGGTACGGGCAAGGGGCGTGAGGCGAGTCGGTTGCTGGTGCATGCAGGGTGGTCCTGAGAAGGAGGATTCAAGGTGGCTTTCCTTCTCTGTCACGCGAGGGCTGGAAAACGGCTCACGTCGGCTGAAAATAATGTTTGCTGGAAAAAAACACCGTCAGGCGCGGGCTTGCACCGTCACCCAATAGCGGGTGAAGCGTTGCACCTTCACCGGCAGGCTGATCTCCAGCAGGTCGAGAATGCGCTCGCTGTCATCCAGGGGGTAACTGCCGGAGATCAGCAGGTCGGCGACCCGGGCGTCGCAATTGAGTTGGCCGCGACGGTAACGCCCCAGCTCCTGGAGAAAGTCCGCCAGGCGCATATGGGCGGCGACCAGCATGCCGTCGCTCCAGGCACCGCTGCCGGCGTCCAGCGGTCGCGGGGTGCCCCAGGCGTTGCCGTTGAAACTCAACTGCTGCCCGGCCTGCACCGTCAGCGCGGCGCCGTTGTACGCGTTCGGGTTCACACTCACGCTGCCCTCGAACACCGCCAGCTCGCTGCGTTGGTTGAACTGCCGCAGGTTCAGGCGTGCGCCCTGGGGCCGCAGCAGGCCTTCCGCGCTTTGCACCAGCAGTGGCCGGCGGTCCTGGGCGGTGGTCAGGAGGATTTCGCCCTCCAGCAGGCGGATCAGCCGTTGCTGGCCGTCGAAGTGCACATCCACTGCGCTGCGGGTGTTGAGTTGCAAACGGCTGCCGTCGTCCAAGCGCAGATCGCGGCGTTGTCCCACGGGGCTGCGGTAGTCGGCCAGCAGCGGCGGCAACAGGTTTTGTTCGCGCATCCCCCAGGTGACCGCGGAGCCGGCGCCCAGTAGCAGCAACAGCTTCAGCGCCTGGCGTCGGCTGCTGGAGGTGGGCGCGTTCAAGGCGCTGTGGGCCAAAGGCGAAGACAAGCCGCGCAGCCGTTGATTGACCCGCTGAATATGCTGCCAGGCCCGCTGGTGTTCGCTGTGGGCGTCGTGCCACTGCTGCCACGCCCGTTGCTGGCTCGGGCTGAGCGGGCCGCCCTGCATTTCCACCAGCCAGTGCACGGCTTGCTCGGCGACCTGGGTGGAAAAGTCCGCGGGGCCGCCGGGGCCGGGGTTGAGTGAAGGGTTCACAGGGCGAAGTAGCAGCGCAGGGCTGCCTTGTTCAGGTGGCGTTTGACGGTGGCAATGGAGATGCCCAGTTCCTTGGCGATTTCCCCGTAGCTCAAGCCATCGACCTGGGCCAGCAGAAAGGCGCGTTTGACCAGGCGGGGCAGGCCGTCGAGCAACTGGTCCAGCTCCATCAGGGTTTGCAGGATGATGGCCCGTTCTTCTTCCGACGGCGCGCTTTGCTCCGGCATCTGCGCCAGGGCTTCCAGGTAGGCGCGCTCCAGGTCCTGGCGTCGGTAATGGTTGCTCAGCACCCGTTTGGCGATGGTGGTGAGAAAGGCCCGCGGCTCGATGAGGGTGGGCGTTTCCCGGGCCGTCAGCACCCGCATAAAGGTGTCCTGGGCCAGGTCGGCAGCGCTGTCAGGGCAGCCGAGCTTGCGCCGCAGCCAGCTGTTCAACCAGCCGTGATGGGCGCTGTAGAGGGTTTCGACGGTCAGGGAATGGGACAAGCGAGACGCTCCGGCAGCATGCAGATGCTTAAGAGAACAAGAATTGTTCGCATTGTAGGGAGCGGCATGGCATTCGGCAATCAGGGCGGACCGACGGAAGGCTGGGCATTAACGTCAGGCTTTTTTGCGTATGAGAATATTTATCATTAATATCGTCGCCCTGTTCCTGTCGCCTGCCGCTCCGTGCCGGGCGTCCTCTTTCGCGTCAAGGTCGAACCATGAAAAGCAAGGCTGTCGGTACGCCTGTTTCCTATCGCTTGGCGGTGACCTCGCGGGTGCTCGCTGCGGTGCTGGGCGGCTACGTGTTGGCGGCCTTGAGCAGCGTGTGCCTGACCTTGCTGCTGCCGGTGTCCCGGCCTGATGCGGTGGTCATCGGGATGATGAGCTCGTTCCTGTTCTACCTGCTGGCGGTGATCGGCTGTTTTGCCTGCCGCAGCGCCTGGCAGGCCTGGGGCGGTGTGCTGTTGGCAAGCCTGATCCTGGCGGCGATCAGCGGCCTGGCGTATTGGGGCGCGGCCTGATGAAAGAGGGTTTTCGCCAATCCATGGCCTGGCTGCACACCTGGAGCGGGCTGATCTTCGGCTGGTTGCTGCTGGCGATTTTTCTCACCGGCAGCCTGGCTTACTTCAAGGATGAGATCAGCCACTGGATGCAGCCGGAAGTACCGGCCCGTGGCCTCGATGCCCAGGCTAACCTGGTGGTGGCCCAGGCCTATCTGCAGCAACGGGCGCCCAACGCGGCCCGCTGGTTTATCAACCTGCCCAATGAGCGCCAGCCGGCGTTATCGGTGAGCTGGCAGGACGCGGCCAAGGTCGGTCAGCGCGGGGCCTTCGAAGAGCAACTGCTGGACCCGGCCAGCGGCGCTGCCCTGCAGGCGCGTGAGACCCGCGGCGGCGAGTTTTTCTACCGCTTTCATTTTCAGTTGCAGATGCCCTATCCCTGGGGCCGCTGGCTGTCCACGGCAGCGGCCATGGTGATGTTCGTGGCGTTGATCAGCGGCATCATCACCCACAAGAAAATCTTCAAGGACTTCTTCACCTTCCGCCCCCGCAAGGGCCAGCGCACCTGGCTCGACGGGCATAACGCGGTGGGCGTGCTGGTATTGCCGTTCCACCTGATGATCACCTACAGCAGCCTGGTGATCTTCATGACCATGGTCATGCCGGCCAGCATCCTGGTGGCCTACGACAACAACCCCCGAAGCTTCTTCAACGAGCTGCTGCCGGCCACCAACAACCCCAAGGCGGCGGGACAGCCGGGGACCCTGGTGGCGCTGGCCCCGTTGCTCGATCAGGCGCTGCAACAGTGGCCGGGCGGCCGGGCGGAACGGATCGCGGTGAATAACCCGGGGGATCTCAATGCTTCGGTGAATGTGTTCCGCAGTGGCGCTGATCGCGTGGTGCATGATTTCGGCAGTGTGGTGTCGTTCAACGGTGTGACCGGGCAGATGCTCAAGGTCAGCGCCGGACAATCCTTGCCCCTGGCCATCGGTGGCAGTTTCTACGGCCTGCACATGGGGCATTTTGCCGGGCCGGTGCTGCGCTGGCTGTACTTTATCTGTGGGCTGGCGAGCACCGCGATGATCGGCACCGGGCTGGTGATCTGGCTCGGCAAGCGCCAGCTCAAGCACGCCAAAAGCGGGGTGCAGCCCTTCGAGCTGCGGGTGGTGGAAGTGTTGAACATCGCCAGCATGGCCGGCCTGGTGGTGGCCGTGGCGGCGTATTTCTGGGCCAATCGCCTACTGCCCGCAGGGCTGGCCGAGCGTGCTGGTTGGGAAGTGACCGGCTTCTTCAGTGTCTGGGGCCTGAGCCTGCTGCATGCCGCGCTGCGTCGCGGCCCCAGGGCCTGGATCGAGCAATTGGGACTGGCGGCATTGCTGTTCGCCGGCTTACCGCTGCTGGACGTGCTGACTGCGCCGGACCTGGGCTGGGTCTTGGACGGGCCGATGGACGGGGTTCGCCTGGGCTTTGACCTGGCCTGCCTGGGCACGGGCCTGTTCCTGGCGTGGGCTGCGCTGAAAATGCACCGTCGTGGCTCGCTCCAGGCCGAGGCTCGGCCCCGCGCCGCCCGCGCTCGCCCCATGCCCCTTGAAACCGAGGTGAACTGAATGTTGCTGGCTCTGTTGTTGTGCTACGCCGGGTTTACCGGGTTATGCCTGGCCATGGACCGGCATCACGCCGATGTGCTCGGGCACAAGGCCTCGGCGCGCCGGCGCCAGGGGCTGCGTCTGGGCGGCTGGGCGCTGCTGAGTTTGTCATTGGCCGCAGCGGTGGACGCCGCTGGTTGGGGGCTGGGCCTGGTGCAGTGGTGCGCGGTGCTGATGCTCAGTGGCCTGTTGCTGGTGTTGTTGCTGCCTTATCGTCCGCGCTTGGCGTTGCTGATGGCGGGCCTTGGCCTGCTGGCCAGCCCGGTCGCTGCCCTTGCGTTGCACTGATCGAGTCCGCCGATGATGCTCACCACCCCGCCTGAACACCCCGAGCTGGAGCGTCCCGAGGCTTTGGGCAGCCGCGCGCATTTCCTGCAGGTGTTCCTGTCCCAGCGTTCGCAGATGGAGGCCCTGGTCAGTCGTCGCGTCGGCTGCCGGGCCACGGCGGCCGATCTGGTGCAGGACTTGTTCTTGCGTTTCTGGCGTCGGCCCCTGGTGCAGGTGGAAGAACTCAGCACCTACCTGCTGCGTTGTGCCGGCAACATCGCCATCGACCATTTGCGCAGCGAAGGGGCGCGGGTGCGGGTCAGTGAAGGCTGGTTGCCGGAGCAGCAAGACAACCAGGGCGTCGAGCCGCAGGCCGCGCTGGAGGCCGGCAATGACTTGCGCCATGTCGAGGCGGCCCTGCGCAGCCTGCCGGAGCGCACCCGACAGATTTTCCTGCTGAACCGCATTCACGGCCGCAAATATGCCGAGATCGCCCGCGCAATGGGCCTGTCCCAAAGTGCCGTGGAAAAACATATGATGCGCGCCCTTGAGGCCTGCAAGGCCAGCCTGAGAGAGCCCTCAAGCCCCCGTCCGCCAGGGAAAGCCCCGTGAACCACACTGCCCGCGCCACCCCGACGCCCGCCCAGGAACAGGCCGCGCTGGCCTGGTTGAGCCTGTTGCACGACCAGCCCAGCAGCGGTGACCAGGCCACCTTCAGCCACTGGCTGCAGGCCGATCCGGCCCATGTCGAAGCCTATGCCCAGGCCCAGGTGCTGTGGGAATTGAGCGAAGGGCCGGCGCGTACCCTGGCCGATGAAGACGCCTTCGCCCTGCAAGGCTACCTGCGGGCCATGGACCGTTCGCCACGACAGACGCGGCGGCGCTGGTCGGTGGCACTGGCGATGGCCGCCTGCCTGGTGCTGATGATCGGGCTGGCGGCGGGCTGGCAGCCGGTGCGCTGGGTCGATGACCTGGGGGCCGACTACGTCTCGGCGCCGGGGCAGGTGCGCACGCTGGTGCTGGCAGACCAGTCCGAAGTGACCCTGGACGCCGACAGTGCCATCGCTGTGGATTTCAGCCACGGCGAGCGGCATGTCCAGCTGCGCCGAGGGGCGGCGTTCTTCCAGGTCACCCACACGGGCGAGCCCTTTGTGGTGATGGCGGAGCAGGGCGAAGCGCGGGTCCTGGGGACTCAGTTCGAAGTTCGCCTGCAGCCGTCCGGGGCCCAGGTCACCGTGCTGTCGGGCCGGGTCGGGGTGACGCCCCGCCAGGGAGCCGAGCAACAGATTCTCAGCACCGGCCAGCAAGTCGCCTATGCCCAGGGCAATGCCCAGCCCCTGCATCCGGTGGACAGCGAGGCGCAACTGGCCTGGCGCCAGGGCTGGCTGAACTACTACCGGGCGCCGCTGGCCGATGTCATCCAGGACCTGCAGCGTTACTACCCGGGGCGGATCCTGGTGCTCAACGAGCAATTGGCGGCTCGCACCGTCAGCGGCAGTTTCCCCAGTCGCGACCCGTTGGCGGTCCTGGGTTCCTTGCGTGGGGTCCTGGGGTTTGAGCAGCACAGCGTGCTCAATCGCCTGATCATCCTGCGCTGACGCCACGGATGGACGACACCCCGGCCTGCAAAAACCGGTGCGGGGAGGGCGTGAAAAATTATTTTCAAAAAAAAGGTGAGGTAAATCCGTCGCCGATCCGTGTAGTGCTTGAAAGTGCGATTCATTCGCATCCATGACGTTTCTACACACGAGTCTCAAGCATGAAGTCCAGGGCAAAATCGGTGGCAGGCAGTGCGGTAAAAGGGTGGGTTGGCGTTTCGGTGCTGGCGGTTTCAGGGTGGGCGTTGTTGCCCTTGAGCGTGGCCTTGGCGGCGGACCCTGGCAGCACCCAGCAAAGCCCCTTGTTCAGCTTCGCCATGGCTGCCAAACCCTTGCCCCAGGCCCTGAGCGATTTCAGCCGGGTCACCGGCCTGAGCGTGGTCTACACCGATGAAGCGCCTTATGGCCTCAAGGCCCCGGCGATCAGCGGCCAGTTGAGTGCGGAACAGGCCCTGCAGCGTTTGTTGAGCAACTCCGGCCTGACCTTCCGCCGTACCGATGCCCGCACCCTGGCCCTGGAGCCTGTGCCCACCGAGGGCGCGTTGAACCTGGGGGCGACCAACATCACCTCCACGGTCGCCGCCGAAAGCACCAGCTACCAGCCGCCGGCCAGCAGCTCGGTGGCGCGCTCCCAGGGCTTGATCCAGGAAATCCCCCAGACCATCAACGTGGTCCCGGCCCAGGTTCTGCGCGACCAGACCCCACGCAACCTGGACGATGCCCTGAACAACATCAGCGGCATCACCCAGACCAACACCCTGGGCGGCACCCAGGACGCGGTGATGATCCGTGGCTTTGGCGACAACCGTAACGGCTCGGTGATGCGCGACGGCATGCCGGTGATGCAAGGCCGCGCGCTGAACGCCACGGCAGAGCGGGTGGAAGTGCTCAAGGGCCCGGCGTCTCTGTTGTATGGCATCCAGGACCCGGGCGGCGTGGTCAATATCGTCAGCAAGAAGCCGCAACTGGAGCAGTACAACGCCGTGACCCTGCGCGGCTCGACCTATGGTTCCGGCAAGAACGGCAGCGGTGGCGGCCTGGACAGCACCGGCGCGCTGGGCGATTCCGGGCTGGCGTACCGCATGATCCTCGACCATGAAGACGAGGATTACTGGCGCAATTTCGGCACCCACCGGGAAACCCTGATTGCGCCTTCCCTGGCCTGGTTCGGCGAGGACACCAAGCTGCTGTTCGCCTATGAGCACCGGGAATTCCTCACCCCGTTCGACCGGGGCACGGTGTTTGATCCCAAGACCAAGCATGCGTTGGACATCCCTGCCGATCGGCGCCTGGACGAGCCGTTCAACAACATGGAAGGGCGTTCGGACCTGTACCGCTTTGAAGCCGACCACCAACTCAACGATAACTGGAAGGCCCACTTCGGCTACAGCTGGAACCGTGAAACCTACGACGCCAGCCAGGTGCGGGTGACCGCGGTGAATTCAACCAACGGCACCTTGACGCGCAAGATGGACGGCACCCAAGACGCTATCACCACCGACCGGTTTGCCACCGCGAGCCTGGAAGGCCAGGTCGAGCTGGCCGGCATGCGTCACGACCTGGTATTCGGCCTGGACGATGAGTACCGCAAGATCTACCGCGCAGACCTGATCCGGCAGAACAGCCAGACCACCTTCAGCTACCTCAACCCGGTGTACGGTCAGGAAGTGGCGGGCAGCACCGTCAGTGCCACCGACAGTGCCCAGACCGACCTGTTGCGCAGTGACTCGGTGTTCTTCCAGGACTCCATCCACCTCACCGACCAGTGGATCCTGGTGGGCGGCGGGCGCTTCCAGGAGTACGACCAGTACGCGGGCAAGGGCCGTCCATTCCACGTCAACACCGACACCAACGGGCAGAAGTTCATCCCCCGCGCGGGCCTGGTGTATCGCTACACCGACCAGTTGTCGTTCTACGGCAGCTACACCGAATCGTTCAAACCCAACTCCAGCATTGCCCAGTTGGCCGGCGGTACCGTGGTACTGGACGGCGGCATCAAGCCGGAAGAGGGTAAGTCCTGGGAGTTGGGGGCCAAGCTCGATATGCCGGGCCGGGTCACTGCCAGCGCGGCGGTGTTCGATATCACCAAGCGCAATGTACTGGTGTCCACTGCCACCGCCGGGGAGACCGTGACCAGCGTGGCTGGTGAAGTGCGCTCCCGCGGCCTGGAGCTGGACGTCAGCGGTCAGCTCAGTGACCAGTGGAGCCTGATCGGCAGCTATGCCTACACCGACGCCGAAGTTACCCAGGACACCGAGTACAAAGGCAAGCGCCTGCAGAACGTGGCCAAGAACACCGCGTCGCTGTCGGCGGTGTATGACTTTGGCAGCCTGATCGGCGGTGATCGCCTGCGAGTCGGTGCAGGTGCCCGTCGTGTTGGCGAACGCGCGGGTGACGCGCCCAACAGCTTCGACCTGCCGGCCTACACCGTGGCCGATGCCTTTGCCACCTACGACACTCAGTTGGAAGGGCAGAAGGTCAAATTCCAGCTCAACGTGAAGAACCTGTTTGACAAGACCTACTACACCTCGGCGGCGAGCACCTACTTCGTCTCCGTGGGCGATGCCCGGCAGTTCTCCCTCTCCAGCACCCTGGAATTCTGACGGCCTCCACACCACCCGCGCCAAGACATCGGCCCCCATCGCCGGCAAGCCGGCTCCTACAGGATGCACGCCTCGCTTTTTGTAGGAGCTGGCTCGCCAGCGATGGCGGTCTCAAGATGGGCGCCAAGGCATCGGGCCCATCGCCGGCAAGCCGGCTCCTACAGGATGTGCACCTCGCTTCTTTGTAGGAGCTGGCTCGCCAGCGATGGCGGTCTCAAGATGGGCGCCAAGGCATCGGGCCCCATCGCCGGCAAGCCGGCTCCTACAGGATGCACGCCTCGCTTTTTGTAGGAGCTGGCTTGCCAGCGATGGCGGTCTCAAGGTGGGCGCCAAGGCCTTGGGCCTCAGCGTAAAAACGCCTGGCGATAATCGCCTGGGGTGCCGCCCAGGGCCTGGCGGAAGCGATGGGTGAAGTGGCTGGCGCTGGCGAAGCCACAGGCCAGGGCGATTTCGCCCAGCGGTAGACGGGTGTGGCGCAGCAGGTGCCGGGCCTGGGCCAGGCGTCGGGCCAGCACGTATTGATGGGGCGGCAGGCCAAAGCTGGCGCGAAACATCCGTGCAAAGTGGTATTCCGATAACGCACACAACCCCGCCAATTGCCCGAGGCTGATGGGCTCGGCCAACTGGCTGTCGATGAACTCCACCAATTGCCGCCGCTGGTGCGCGGCCAAGCCGCCCTTGAGCCGCAAACCCTGACGCAGCCCCACTTGGTGCAACAGCGCGTGGCTGAGCATCTCGTGGGCCAGGCTGCTGGTCAGCACACGTTCTGCAGGCTCGTCCCAGTTGAGCTGGATCAGCTGGCGAAAGCGCCGGGCTTGTTGCGGGTCATCCAAGAAGGTGCTTTCGCGCAGCTGCATTTCCCGTGGTTCGCGGTCTAGCAGGCCCACGCAACCGAGGGCGAACTGCTCCGGGCTGAAGTACAGATGGGCCAGGCGGATACGCCCGTTGATCACCCAGGCGGACTGGTGTTCGGCCGGCAGGATGCAGAGTTTGTCCGGGGCCCCCTTGGTGCCGGGTTGGTCACGGCGAAAGGTTTCGGTGCCACCGGCGATGTAGCAGGACAGGGTGTGATGGCTCGGCGCTTCGTATTCCTGGGCGTCGTGGTGGTTGCTCCACAAGGCTGCAGACAAGCCGTCACCGAGCTCGGCGCTGTGCTCCAGGCGAGCATTGGGCGAGCGGTTCAGGGCTTGAAAGACTTGCAGGGTATCCAGTGCGGGCATGTTCGTTTCTCCAACGTTGGCATCCTACTCCCTGAATGCCCGGCTGCCAGCCCGGCAAGCGACAAAAGCGCAAGTTTACGCAAGCGCGTTGCCCCTGCCCGGGCTGAGACTGTGAGCCTTGCACAGGAGTCGCGCCATGAACCTCTCGCTTTATCTGCTCACCGTCCTGATCTGGGGCACCACCTGGATTGCCCTGAAACTGCAGTTGGGGGTGGTGGCCATTCCGGTGTCCATCGTCTATCGCTTCGGCCTGGCGGCCCTGGTGCTATTCGTCATGTTGCTGCTCAGCCGCAAGCTGCAGGTGATGAACCGCCGCGGGCACCTGATCTGCCTGGCCCAGGGCCTCTGCCTGTTCTGCATCAACTTCATGTGTTTCCTGCACGCCAGCCAATGGATTCCCAGCGGCCTGGTGGCGGTGGTGTTCTCCACGGCCACCCTGTGGAACGCCCTGAATGCGCGGGTGTTCTTCGGCCAGCGGATCGCGCGCAACGTGCTGATGGGCGGCGCCTTGGGCCTGTTCGGCCTGGGGCTGCTGTTCTGGCCCGAGCTGGTGAGCCACCGCGCCAGCCCGCAGACCTTGCTTGGCCTGGGCCTGGCGCTGTTGGGCACCCTGTGTTTCTCGGCGGGCAACATGCTGTCGAGCCTGCAGCAGAAAGCCGGGCTCAAGCCGTTGACCACCAATGCCTGGGGCATGGCGTACGGGGCGGTGATGCTGTCGGTGTATTGCCTGTTCCAGGGCATTCCCTTTGAGATGGAATGGAACACCCGTTACGTCGGCTCGTTGCTGTACCTGGTGATTCCGGGGTCGGTGATCGGCTTTACCGCCTACCTGACCCTGGTCGGGCGCATGGGCCCAGAGCGCGCCGCCTATTGCACCGTGCTGTTCCCGGTGGTGGCGCTGAACGTCTCGGCGTTTGTCGAAGGCTACCAATGGACCGCGCCGGCCCTGGCCGGGCTGGTCCTGGTGATGCTGGGCAACGTGCTGGTGTTTCGCAAACCCAAGTCGCCGCTGGTGACGACGCCCAAGCCCGCCCTATCCTAGGTGCCGGCCTGCCGGTGATGAGGTTCCCGCGAACGCCATCGCCGGCGCCATCGCCGGCACTGCGCCGGGCTTAACCCTTCCAGACTTGCGGGTTGACCAGGTCTTGCGGGCGCTCGCCGAGCAGGGCGCTGCGCAGGTTGGCCAGGGCACGATTGGCCATGGCTTCGCGGGTTTCGTGGGTGGCGGAGCCGATGTGCGGCAGGGTCACGGCGTTCTTCAACTGGAACAACGGCGACTCGGCCAGGGGCTCTTTCTCGTACACGTCCAGGCCGGCGCCGCGGATCCGATTGTTCTGCAGGGCGTCGATCAGCGCCGGTTCATCCACCACCGGGCCGCGGGAAATGTTCACCAAGATCGCGCTGGGCTTCATCAAGGCCAGTTCACGGTGGCTGATCAGGTGCTTGGTCTTCTCACTCAACGGCACCACAAGGCAGACAAAATCCGCTTCCGCCAGCAGTTGATCGAGGCTGCGGAACTGCGCTCCCAGTTCCTGCTCCAGATCGGTCTTGCGGCTGTTGCCGCTGTAGAGGATCGGCATATTGAAGCCCAGGCGACCACGCCGGGCCACGGCCGCGCCGATGTTGCCCATGCCGACGATGCCCAGGGTCTTGCCATGCACATCGCTGCCGAACAATGGCGCGCCGACACTGGCTTGCCACTGGCCGGCCTTGGTCCAGGCATCCAGTTCGGCGACCCGACGGGCGCTGCTCATGATTAGAGCGAAGGCCAGGTCGGCGGTGCTTTCGGTGAGCACGTCCGGGGTGTTGGTGAGCATGATCCCGCGTTCGTTGAAATAGGCCACGTCGTAGTTGTCGTAGCCCACCGAGACACTGGACACCACTTCCAGCTTGGCGGCGTTTTCCAGTTGGGCGCGACCGAGCTTGCGACCCACGCCGATCAGGCCGTGGGCATGGGGCAGGGCTTCATTGAACTGGGCGTTGATGTCGCCTTGCTTGGGATTGGGCACGATGACGTCGAAGTCCTGTTGCAGGCGTTCGATCATTTCGGGCGTGACACGGCTGAAGGCAAGTACGGTCTTTTTCATCGCGGGAAGAGCTCGTCAGGCGGGAAGAATGCCAAGCAAGCTAACATTCTCCACCGGGTTTTTATAGCGCCCGCCGGGGCGCCATCGGCTCAATGGGCCAGGCGGGCGCCGGCCAGGCTGCCGCTCAGTTCGTAGGCTGTCAGTTCAGCCTGGTGAGCAGCGAGGATTTCCGGCAGGGAGCCGCGCAGGTACTCGACCCAGGTCTTGATCTTGGCATCCAGGTACTGGCGCGACGGGTAGATGGCGTACAGGTTCAGCTCCTGGGAGCGGTACTGGGGCATGACCCGCACCAGGGTGCCGTTACGCAGCCCTTCGATGGCGGCGTACACCGGCAATACGCCGACGCCCATGCCGCTGGTGATTGCGGTTTTCATCGCGTCGGCCGAGTTCACCAGGAACGGTGAGCTGTTGATGTTCACCATCTCCTGGCCTTCCGGGCCGTCGAACAGCCACTTTTCCAGGGGGATCACCGGGCTTACCAGGCGCAGGCAGGCGTGGTTCAGCAGGTCGCTGGGCTTTTGCGCACAGCCGTTGGCTTTCACATAGGCCGGCGAGGCGCAGACGATGCTGTAGGTGATGCCCAGGCGTTGCGAGACAAAGCCCGAGTCCGGCAGCTCGCTGGCCAGCACGATGGACACGTCGTAGCCCTCGTCCAACAGGTCCGGCACGCGGTTGGCCAGGGTCAGGTCGAAGGTCACGTCCGGGTGCGTCTTGCGGTAGCGGGCGATGGCGTCGATCACGAAGTGCTGGCCGATGCCGGTCATGGTGTGGACTTTCAACTGGCCGGCGGGCCGGGCGTGGGCGTCGCTGGCCTCGGCTTCGGCCTCCTCGACGTAGGCCAGGATCTGTTCGCAGCGCAGCAGGTAGCGTTTGCCGGCTTCGGTCAGGGCGATGCGCCGGGTCGTGCGGTTGAGCAGACGGGTTTGCAGGTGGGCCTCAAGGTTAGAGACCGCGCGCGAGACGTTGGCCGTGGTGGTGTCCAGTTGCACAGCGGCGGCGGTGAAGCTGCCGGCTTCGGCGACGCAACTGAAGGCGCGCATGTTTTGCAGGGTGTCCATGGAGTGCTCTCAGGGGAGGTGGCAAATTGTGACACGAAGTTTCTGTTTTTACAGGCGAATAGGGCTTCGACCAAAGGATTATCGCGTTAACGGTAATAAAGATTCACAGGAATGCCACCTTATCGCCGTGCATGCCGCCCCCTAGAATTGCGCCGATCCTTAGGGGCCGGCTTGCCGGCGATCCGCGCAACGCGGTGTAGCAGGCGTATCGCTGCGCCGGCCAGCCAGCCCCTACGAGAGAAATACCCTCCCCCCGATCTCAGGAATTCGCAGCAGTGCCGCGTCGCATCAGCAGAGAGCTGAAGTCTCTCAGTGTTTGGGCTTTATCGTTAGCAATCAGCGGCTGCATCGGAACCGGAGGTATTGCCCCACAAGGCCAATTGTTGCCTGCCAATACCCTGGCCACCGACGAAGCGATCCACAGCGCCGAGCGCGATGCCCACTGGCCCAGCGTCCAGTGGTGGCAAGCCTATGGCGACCCCCAGCTCAATCGTTGGGTCGATCTGGCCATGCAGGGCAGCCCGAGCCTGGCCATGGCCGCGGCCCGGGTGCGTCAGGCCCGGGCCCTGGCCGGAGTGGCCGAAGCTGCCGAGTCGTTGCAGGTCCAGGGCGACGCCAGCCTCAAGCGCCACAACTGGCCCACAGATCCGTTCTACGGCCCGGGCGACTTGGCCAACAGCACCACGTGGGACAACAACGCCGCCCTGGGTTTCAGCTATGCCCTGGACCTGTGGGGCCGGGAAAGCAACGCCAGCGAGCGTGCCGTGGACCTGGCCCACATGAGCGCCGCCGAGGCCCGCCAGGCCCGCTTGGAGTTGGCCAATAACCTGGTGCGCGCCTATATCCAGTTGTCCCTGCACTTCGCCCAGCGCGATATCGTGCTGGCGACGCTCAAGCAGCAACAGCAGATTCTCGACCTGGCCCAGCGTCGCCTGGACGGTGGTATCGGCACCCACTTCGAGGTCAGCCAGGCCCAGGCGCCGCTGCCGGAAACCCATCGCCAACTGGACGCCCTGGACGAAGACATCGCCCTGACCCGCAACCAACTGGCGGCCCTGGCCGGCAAGGGCCCGGGGGAGGGCGCGCAGTTGCAACGACCAACCCTGGCCCTGGGCGTCGCCCTGAAACTGCCCTCGGTGTTGCCCGCCGAACTGCTGGGGCAACGCCCGGACGTGGTCGCCAGCCGCTGGCAAGTGGCGGCCCAGGCCCGGGGCATCGATGTGGCCCACGCCGGCTTCTACCCCAATGTCGACCTGGTGGGCAGCCTGGGCTACATGGCCACGGGCGGCGGTGCCCTGGAGTTCCTCACCGGTAAGAAACTCACTTACAACGTCGGCCCGGCCATCAGCCTGCCGATCTTCGACGGCGGGCGCCTGCGGGCGGAACTGGGGGCGGCCGCGGCCGGCTACGACCTCGCCGTGGCCAACTACAACCAGACCCTGGTCAATGCCCTCAAGGGCATTTCCGATCAGTTGATCCGCCGCGAGTCCATGGACAAGCAGCAGGGGTTTGTCGCCGAGTCGGTGGCCTCGGCGCAGAAGACCTACGACATCGCCCTGATCGCGTTCCAGCGCGGGCTCACCGATTACCTGAATGTGCTGAACGCCCAGAGCCTGTTGTTTCGCCAGCAGCAGGTCCAGCAGCAGGTGCAGGCGGCGCGGCTGACCGCCCAGGCGGACCTGGTGACCGCCCTGGGTGGCGGCTTGCAAGCCGGTCGTGATGTACCCCCTGAGGGCGAGATTCTCCCGAGCAAGACCCCAGCGGCCCTGGCCGTTTTTGATCACTGAAGAAGAGCCCATGACTTCCTTGCCCGCTCCGTTGCGCTGGCTGTACTCCCTTGAATGGCGCCGTGGTTTCTTTGACTGGGCACGCAGCGACGGCGTGACCTGGGTCTATATCTTCAAGGTCCTGATCGCGGCGTTTCTGACCCTGTGGCTGGCCATGCGCCTGGAGCTGCCGCAACCGCGCACAGCGATGATCACTGTGTTCATCGTCATGCAGCCGCAGAGCGGCCAGGTGTTCGCCAAGAGCTTCTATCGCTTTCTCGGCACCTTGACCGGTTCGGCGGTGATGGTGGCGCTGATCGCGCTGTTCGCCCAGAACACTGAACTGTTCCTCGGCAGCCTGGCGATCTGGGTTGGCATCTGCTCGGCCGGTGCGGCCCGTTATCGCAACTTCCGCGCCTACGGTTTTGTCCTCGCCGGTTACACCGCCGCGATGGTCGGCCTGCCGGCCCTGGCCCATCCCGACGGCGCCTTCATGGCGGCAGTGTGGCGGGTGCTGGAAATTTCCCTGGGCATCCTGTGCTCGACATTGGTCAGCGCCGCGATTCTGCCGCAGACCGCCAGCGCTGCCATGCGCAACGCCTTGTACCAGCGCTTCGGGGTCTTTGCCTTGTTTGTCACCGATGGCCTGCGCGGGCGTAGTCAGCGCGAGGCCTTTGAGAGCACCAACGTGCGCTTTATCGCCGAGGCGGTGGGCTTGGAAGGGTTGCGCAGCGTGACGGTGTTTGAAGACCCGCACATGCGTCGGCGCAACGGTCGCCTGAGTCGGCTGAACAGCGAGTTCATGGGCATCACCACCCGCTTCAATGCCTTGCATCAGTTGCTGGAGCGCCTGCGCAGCAGCGGTGCGGATCACGTGGTGGCGGCCATCAAGCCAGGCCTGCAGGACCTGGCCGAACTGCTCGACGGCTTCTCCGGCCGGGCCTTGACCAGCCCTGATGCGGCGCGTCTGGCCGAGCAATTGGCGAACTACAAAGAGGCCTTGCCAGCGACCGTGCGCCGCCTGCGGGCGGGCTTCCAGGAGCGTCAGCCCAGCGACGCTGAGTTGCTGGACTTTCACACCGCCTACGAGCTGCTGTACCGCTTTGTCGATGAGCTGCACAGCTATGCCCAGACCCACGCGTCCCTGGCCGAGCATCGCCACGAACGGGAACACTGGGACGAGCCCTTTACCCCGCAAACCAACTGGCTGGCCTCGGCGGCCTCGGGGATTCGCGCGGCCTTTGTGCTGCTGGTGCTCGGCAGCTACTGGGTGATCACCGCCTGGCCCAGTGGCGCCACCATGACCCTGATCGCTGCGGCCACCATCGGCTTGTCCGCGGCCACGCCGAACCCGAAACGCATGGCGTTCCAGATGGCGTGCGGCACGTTGATCGGCGCCGTGGTGGGCTTTGTGGAAATGTTCTTCGTGTTCCCCTGGATCGACGGTTTCCCATTGCTCTGCGTGATGCTGGCGCCGGTCATCGTGCTGGGTTCCTTCCTCACCTCCCGGCCGCAATACGTGGGTGTCGGCCTGGGGCTACTGATCTTTTTCAGCACCGGCTCGGTGCCGGACAACCTCACGGTCTACAACCCCTACGCCTTTATCAACGACTACATCGCCATGGTCATGGGCATGCTGGTCTGTGCGGCGGCCGGGGCTATCATCCTGCCGCCCAACAGCCGCTGGCTGTGGCGCCGGCTGGAGCAGGACCTGCGCGGCCAGGTGGTGTACGCCATCAGCGGCAAGCTCAAGGGCCTGGCATCGAGCTTCGAAAGCCGGACCCGCGACCTGCTGCACCACGCCTACGGCCTGGCGGTGAGCCAGCCTCAGGTGCAGCGCGAACTGCTGCGCTGGATGTTTATGGTGCTGGAAGTCGGCCACGCCATTATCGAGTTGCGCAAGGAACAGGCGATTCTCCCGGTGCACCCGGCCTATGCCGAATCCCAGCCTTGGCGCCAGGCGATCCGGGTCATGGGCCGCTCCCTGGTGCGGCTGTTCCTGCAGCCCAGCCAGAGCAACCTGGAGCGCAGCCTGATTGCCGTGGACCACGCCATCAGCCGGGTCCAGGCCACCGACGAACCGTTCGCCCCGCACTTCGACACCTCGGCCCTGCGCCGGGTGAAGAGCTACCTGCATTTCATCCGCACCTCGTTGCTCGACCCGCAGTCGCCGCTGGCGGCTTATGCCGTTGCCCCCCAAGGACCTGAACATGCCTCGTGAAATCGCCTTCCATGGCGTTTACATGCCGACCATGACCCTGATGTTTTTTGTTGCTGCGGCCCTGGCCTGGGCCCTGGACCGGTTTATCGCCGGGTATGACCTGTACCGCTTCTTCTGGCACCCGGCGCTGTTGCGGCTGAGCCTGTTCACCTGTCTGTTCGGCGCCATGGCGCTCACTGTCTACCGTTGAGACCCCCGCGATGAAAAAGTTTTTCAGCCTGCTTGCCACCTTGCTCGTGCTGGCCCTGGCCCTGTGGATCGGCCGCTCGTTGTGGGAGCACTACATGAACACCCCTTGGACCCGTGATGGCCGGGTGCGGGCCGACATTATCAACGTGGCGGCCGACGTCACCGGCGAAGTGGTGGACGTGCCGGTGCGCGACAACCAGTTGGTGAAGAAGGGCGACCTGCTGATGCAGATCGACCCGGAGCACTACCGGATCGCGGTGAAACAGGCGCAATCGCTGGTGGCGTCGAAGAAGGCCACCTGGGAAATGCGCAAGGTCAACGCCCACCGCCGCGCCGACCTGGACAACCTGGTGATCTCTAAAGAAAGCCGCGACGACGCGAGTAACATCGCCGACTCGGCCCTGGCCGATTACCAGCACGCCCAGGCCCAGCTGGACGCCGCCGAACTCAACCTCAAACGCACCCAGGTGCGCGCGGCGGTGGACGGCTACGTCACCAACCTCAACGTGCACCGTGGCGATTACGCGCGCATCGGCGAACCGAAGATGGCCGTGGTCGATATGAACTCGTTCTGGGTCTACGGCTTCTTCGAAGAAACCAAGCTGCCCCACGTGCGCGTAGGGGATAAGGCCGACATGCAACTGATGAGCGGTGAAGTGCTCAAGGGCCATGTGGAGAGTATTTCTCGCGGTATCTACGACCGCGACAACCCGGAAAGCCGCGAGCTGATCGCCGACGTCAATCCGACCTTCAACTGGGTGCGCCTGGCCCAGCGGGTGCCGGTGCGTATCCACATCGATGAAGTGCCGGAGGGCGTATTGCTGGCCGCCGGTATCACCTGCACCGTGGTGGTCAACCCGCAACCCTTGTAGGTGCGGGCTTGTGTGGGCGCTGGCTTGCCAGCGAAAGCGACGTTCAGCCTTGCACCCGGCTTGCCGGCCTCTTCGCCGGCAAGCCGGCTCCTACCAGTAGCGTGCGGTGCCGGTAGGAATGCCGAATGGGGGGCCGGTTATTTGTAGGTTTTCTGCATGATCGCCAGGGACTTTTTCACCGTGGTGTCGACGCTGACGTCGATGTTATTGATCACCGCCAGCAGCTTCTTGTTGTTCAAAATCTCGGCGCGCGGATAACGCTGCTGAGCCAACCGCGACACGATGATGTACTGGGTCACCGCTCCGCGCTTGGTGAACTGGCCGCTCTCCCGGGCTTTGACCAGGGCCTGTTTGACGAAGGCCCGGCGCTCGGCCATGGGCACGCCCTTGAAGGTGTCGGGGGCGTCCAGGAGGATCTCGGCGGAAAACACGCTGACTTCTTCCTCCCGCGCTTCGTCGTACATCACCTGCTTGCTGGTCACACGCGCGTTGAGTTCGTTGAAACGCTGCTCGCCTTCGGCCAATTGTTCAGGGCTCATCTTCGCCTTCAGGGCATCCAGCTGGCTGGTGTCCTCGGTGTCGTCGATGACCTTCAGCCAAGCATAGGCTTTCACCAGGTCGCCGGCCTCTTCGGCGTCATCCGCCAGGCGTTGCTGCGGCTCCGGGTTGCCGTGCATGGCCGAGCGCTCCAGCCAACGGGTGGCCAGGGCCGGGTCCTTGGTGAAGCCTTTGTCGCCGAACCAATAAGTGGCGTACATGCCGTACTCGGCGCACCAGTCGTTCTGCGACGCCGCGTAGGCGATGTAGTTGAAGGATTCGTTATCCCGCTGGGCCTTGGGTTTGTCTTGTTCCTGGTCGGTGGTGGTCGACAGGTAGCAGAACGCCCGGGTGTAGTGAGGGGCGGCCATCGCGAAGCAGCTCTTGGCGTTCTTGTAGTCCTCGAGCTCGTAGAGATTGAAGCCCGTGCCATACAGCAGATCGCTGTCCATGGCCGGGTTGCAGTGTTCATTGGCGGCGACCTGGGGCAGGACGCTTTGCAGGGTCAGCTTGGGCAGGGTGTCATTCAGTTCGAGAACGGTTGGTTCGGTTTTTTCCGGTGCCGTGGAGGCGCAAGCCGCCAGCAAGGTGGCCAAGGCCAGTGGCAGCACGTTGAACAATTTCAATGGATATTCCCTGATCTGCGATTGAATAAAGGGGCGCATGGAAGAGGGCAGGGTGAGGACTGGAGAGGGCGGAGCTTAAGCCGTTCCATGCTTCAGTGTCGGCGCCAGCGATTCCATGCTGCGTGAGCGCGAATGCTCAAGTGTGCGCATTCTACTGGGATTGAGAGGGGGCACAAGCAAGCGCCTAGGGGTTTGCGTCAGAGCTTTGCGCCCAGGCCGAAACGTTTCATCAATACCTTTTCCAACAGGCCTTTGGGCAGCAGCGCTGCCAGCAAGGGCAAGGCCCGGCTGCCATTGCCGATTCGCACCAGGCGCGGTGGTGAGTCTTGTTGCACCGCTTTGAGCAGGTGGGCGGCAAACTCGTTGGCCGGGGTCGGCTTGTCCTGGGAGGCCTTGGCCCGGGCACGGATGCCTTCGCGCAGCGGCCACCAGGGCGACTGGTCATTGAGCAACTGCTCGGCTTCGTGCCCGGCATTCTTGGCGAAGCTGGAGGCAATCGCCCCCGGCTGGACTTCCATCACCCGGATGCCGAACGGCGCCAACTCCATGCGCAGGGCGTCGCTCAAGGCATGCACCGCGGCTTTCGAGGCGCAGTAGGCGCCGGCAAAGGGCGTGACCAGCACCCCGGACACACTGCCGATATTCACCACCAGGCCACGGCTGCGACGCAGCACCGGGAACAGCGCCCGGGTGACCCCAACCACCGAGAACACATTGGTTTCGAACTGGCGTTGCATGGCGTCCACGCCGCCATCCAGCAGCGGGCCCATGGCGCCGTAACCGGCGTTGTTGATCAGCACATCGAGGCCGCCGTGCTGCTGGTTGATCTGCTCGCCCAAGGCACTCAGCGCCGGGCCGTCATTTACATCCAGTTGCACCGCGGTGAAACCAGCGGCTTGCAGGGCCGCCACATCCTCAGCCTTGCGCGCCGTGGCCAGGACCGTGAAACCGGCGCTGTTGAAGGCGTCCGCCAGGGCACGGCCGATGCCGCTGGAACAACCGGTTATCAACGCGATGGGCATGGCGCGGTCCTTGTGCTGGGAGGGAAGAGGGGCCATCAGTCGGAGAAGCTGCCTTGCAAGTGCTCGGCGCGAAACTCCAGGGTTTGCGGGCGGTAGCCGGGGCGCAGTGGCGGCATTGGCAGGCAGTCTGTCCAGGTGGCGCCGGCCTGCAATTCGCCCGGGCCGCGATAGCGCGGGGCGCTGTATTGGTTGTCGGCGAGATTGACCGTATCACCGGTGGCATAGGCGGCGATGCGCCAACGCAGTTCGGTGAGGGGCACGCTGTTGCTGTTGCGCATGTTCAGTTGCAAGGGACGGTCGGCGGGGCAGTGCTCGGGCGCGTAGCGGATGTTCAGGTCCAGACGGGCCAGTTGCCGGGCTTCGCGGTGGTCCTGCCAGACCACCCAGGTGGCGACCAGGCCCAGGCCGATCGCGGCTGCCAGGGACACCGGGAACGCCTTGGCCGGGTAGCGGATAAGCAGGATCAGCCAGGTGATGACCAGCAGAACGCCGATGAACATGACGCGAACCTCGGGAAAAGAGAGAGCCCATCCTACCTAAGCCTGGGTGGGGTTGGCGATGAATGATGCCAGTACTGGAGCGAAGCCAGGGCAAAAAGAAGGCTGGTTTAATTTATGATCCAGGCCCAAGCACAGGAGCAGGGTGATGGATGTGTTCAGGAAGTGTTCTTTTGTCTTGCGGTTCCACAAGCCCTCCATCGTGCAGGTCCCGCACTCGGTGCAGTTGCACAGGGCAGAGTGTTTTTTGGCTGAGCTGGCGGAGGTTCATCCGTTGCTGGGGGACTGGTTTTTTCAGGCGGGCTCCAAGCGGCAGGCACTGGGCAAGCGTTTGCAGGATCATCCTGGCGCCTTGCAGGAGGAGGCGGCCCGGCAGGCGGATGAGGATTTTCCTACCCAGCTTGAGTTTTCGGTATGGAACGGGGTGGACGATCCGTTACAGGGCGGCTTGGCCTTTCATTACAGCGCGCACGATGGAGCCGCCATGGCCGGCATGCACTTCGAGGACGCCGGGGCGTTGGTGATGGCGGTCAGCGATGTGAAATCGTTGGTGTTGCAGGTTATGCAGTTGGCGCTGGAGAGGTGGCCTGAAATCGACTGGTGTGTGTTCGCGCCCAGCGATCACTATCGGCGCGGCAAAGTGTTCAAGGATCGGCAGACCATCGGCTGGATAGGTTTTTGCCCGCACCTCTTGCAAGCCCAGGACTTTGCCGACGCCGAACAGCTGATTGAAGTTGCCGGACGAGGCACCTTGATTGTGAGTACGCCCCAACTGTTGGACGAGCGCACAGCAGAGCATGTGCAGCGAGTGGCGAACATCGACAGCACACTCATGGAACTGGGCCTGTTGCCGTTGTTTACACACTAAATATTCCAGCGCTCAACTTGCCGCTTACCGCTTGCAACTCACCACTGCTTTCAAAAAAATACCCCTTGCCCAACTGCCTGCGGATAGGGGACGCAGGCACCTGGGAAGGGGTTGAAAATCGAACGGCCAACGACTCCCTGCTGTTACTCGCAGCTTGCCGCTTGAAGCTTGTAGCTGCCCTTACTGAGCAATGGTCTTCACCGAAACACCACGTTCCACCGGAGTAGAGCGACCGTAGATGTCTTCGAAGCGTTCGATGTCGTCTTCGCCCAGGTAGCTGCCCGATTGCACTTCGATGATTTCCAGGGGGATCTTGCCCGGGTTGCGCAGGCGGTGCACCGAGGCGATCGGGATATAGGTGGACTGGTTCTCGGTGAGCAGGAACACGTTCTCGTCACAGGTGACTTCGGCGGTGCCGCTGACCACGATCCAGTGTTCGGCGCGGTGGTGGTGCATCTGCAACGACAGGCAAGCGCCCGGCTTGACCGAGATGTGCTTGACCTGGAAGCGGCCGCCCATGTCCACGGAGTCGTAGGAGCCCCACGGGCGATAGACTTCGCAGTGGTTCTGGGTTTCGCTGCGGCCCTGTTCGTTGAGGGTGTTGACCATCTGTTTCACGCCTTGGACCTTGTCCTTGTGGGCGATCATCATGGCGTCCTTGGTTTCCACCACGACGATGTTTTCCAGGCCGATCACCGACACCAGTTTGCCGTTGCCGTGGATCATGCAGTTGCGGCTGTCCTGGATCACCACGTCGCCTTTGCTGACGTTGCCGTTGGCGTCTTTTTCATGCACGTCCCACAGCGACGACCAGCAACCCACGTCGCTCCAACCGGCGCTCAGGGGCACCACGCAGGCGCGCTGGGTTTTTTCCATCACCGCGTAGTCGATGGAGTTGTCCGGGCAGCAGGCGAAGGTGGCTTCGTCGATGTCCACGGTGTCGGCGTCCTCGCTGCTGCGCTCCAGGGTCAGCAGGCAGGTGTCGTAGATGTCCGGGTCATGCTTTTTCAGCTCTTCGAGGAAGCGGCTGGCGCGGAACAGGAACATGCCGCTGTTCCAGAAGTAGCCGCCAGCCTCGACGAATTCGGTGGCGCGCTTGACGTCGGGTTTCTCGACGAAGTGCGAGACCCGGCTCACGCCTTCTGGCAGCAGCGCGTCGTTGCTGGACTTGATGTAGCCGTAGCCGGTTTCCGGCTTGGTGGCCGGGACGCCGAATAGCACCATCTCGCCACGTTCGGCGGCGACGGTGGCCAGGGCCAGGGCACGTTGCAGGGCTTTCTGGTCTTCCAGCACGTGGTCCGCCGGCAGCACCAGCATCAGCTCGTCACGGCCTTCGTTGACCAGCATCATCGCGGTCAGGGCCACGGCTGGCGCGGTGTTGCGGCCGAAGGGCTCCATCAGGATGCGCTGGCATTCGAGTTTGCGCGTCGCCAACTGCTCGTTGACGATAAAGCGGTGATCCTTGTTGCAGACCACGATCGGGGTGTCCATGCCTTCAAACACCAGGCGCTCCAGGGTTTGCTGGAACAGCGTGTGTTCGCCGGTCAGGGCGAGGAATTGCTTGGGAAACTGTTTACGCGAAAGCGGCCAAAGACGTGAGCCGCTACCACCTGACAAGATCACCGGAATCATGTTGTTACTCCTTCAAATATCGTATGGGTTAGAGCTACTGCGTTCAGTCGTTTCACTCTTGTTGTTGTCGCGTGCCCGGATGCGGTGCCTGCCCTCTGTAGGAGCCGGCTTGCCGGCGAAGGGGCCTTTGAGCCTTGTGTCGAGCTTGAGGACGCCTTCGCTGGCAAGCCAGCTCCTACGAGAGGCGGGGGACGGGCAAGGCATCCGGAAATTCGTTAGCGGGTCGACACTGGGCGCTTGACCCAGACTGGCGACAGGCTGCTGCCGTTGCCGGTGACGTAGAGCACCGCCGCTTCGCCGCGCTCCAGGGCCACGGGCTTGAGGTCGCTGACTTTTTTCTCACCGTCGTACAGGGCGAAGCTGACCTTCACCGGGTTGATTTCGCGCTCGCCGCGACCTTTGGCGGCCACCGACTTGACCACGTCGGTCTTGCCATCGGCGGTCTTCAGGGTCAGGGCCTTGTCGCTGAGGTTCTGCACCCGCACTAGGGACTTCTGCTTGTTCTTGAACGGCGGTTCTTCGATCAGTTGTGGCTGGCCGCTGGCGTTGTTGACCAGGGTGTAATAGTGGTCGGCGGCGAGTTTCACCGGCACGGTCTGGCTGCCCACTTTGGCGCTGTAGTCGCCACCGGGCATGAAACTGAAGTCACTGCTGGCCAGGGGCGCAACGTCGCTGACGTTGGTGCTGCCAACCGTGGCGCTGACTTCGGCGTTGCTGGCGTTGTAGATGCGTACGAAGGTCGAGCCTTTGGGCGCGGTCGGGCCGTACAGGGCGGCGTCGCCACCGGCGAATACCGATGTCGACATCAGGCCCATGCCAGCGACCAGGGCTGCCACTTTCAGGGAGTTGGCAGCGAGACGGCGAGGAGTAGTAATGAAAGTCATGAGTGTTACCTCTTTTCAGTTTTGCGCCCGATCGGGCGTCTCGGATTTGGCGTTAACGGCTAGGTTTTGTTGGCGAGCGCCGGCTTGCTTGAGCTCTGCGACCCACTGCGGGTCGGCGTCGCCGATTTCGTTGTTGACGGGCAGATAGCGTTCAGGGAATTCCCAGATCAGCACCTGGGGCGGGTTGTTCTTGAAGTCGTCGCTTTTGAGGTAGCTGAGCATCGGCAGGATCGGGCCGTGGCCGTCTTCGGCGTAGCTCACCACGTCGCTGTGCAGGGCCTGCTTCAGCGCGCCGACAAAGTTCCAGTTGGGGTTGGCGCTGTAGCTGGTGCCCACCAGGGCCACCGGCACGTCGTTGTTGGCAAACAGCGCATCATCGGCAGCGGGCTGGTCGTCAGCGGCGCGGGTGACGCGTTTATCCAGGGGCTCCTGGGCCGGCATGAGGTTTTCAAACAGCGGGTCCAGGGGCAGGAACAGGCGCAGGTCGCCTTTGTGCGCCACGGTCTGTTCAGCCTCGGTGACGAAGCGCTGGGGCTGGCCGCTCAAGGGGGCTTTTTCGGCAATCGACTGGGCCAGTTGCTTGGCGGCGATTTCGGCGCCGCTCGGGGTCCAGTGGGTGTCGGTGCGCAGGAACACTTGCTGGCCCTGTTGCTTGGCCTGTTGCAGTGGGCCCAGCAGGTCGGGGGCAAGGATCTTGTTGGCCGCGACCCGGGCATGGAAGTCCTGGTAGAGGTTGGCGTGGATGCTGGCCGGTTGCACGTCACCCAGGTGTTCCGGGTACAGGCGCACCTTGGCCGGGACGATGGCCATCACCAGTTTCACACCGCGTGCCTTGAGCTGCTGGCGCACGCCTTCCACCAGGGCGTAGTTGCCCTGCAGGTTCAGCTCTTCGTTGACGATGGGGTTGAATTCCTCATCGCTGTACAGCCACTGGTCACGGCCCAGGACCACGCCCGGACGGCCTTCGTTGAACAGCTTGAAGTCCAGGGCGGCCCAGAGGTTGGTGCCCAGGCGCTTGATCGGAAACTCTTCGTCGTAGTGAGTTTCCACAGCCTTGGTCCAGCGCCCGTTGAGCACCGTGGCCTCGGCGTTGGTGCTGAAGCCGAAGAAGCTGCGCACCGACCACAGGCCCAGGACCGTCAGGGTCAGCATGAACAGGGCGATGTAGAACAGACGTAATGAGCGGGTCATGTCAGATCCCTCAGAACTGGAAGTAAAGGAACGGCGAGAAGCTTTGCGCCGAGAGTTTGAGAATCGAGGCGATGAACAGCAGCAGCACCAGGCCCCGCATCACGTAGCGCGACCAGTCGGCGGTCCAGTAGGCCGGTTGCACCTGGGCATCGGTGCCCACGGTGTAGCCCGGTTGGTGGATGCTGCCGGGGTTGTCGCCGGGTACGGCCTTGATCAGCCCCGGTTGTGCGCCGGCCGGGCCGTCCACCTCGCTGCCTGGCTCGGGCTTGGCCTTGCTCACTGGCGGGTTGCTGTAGAGGTCGCGCAGGCCGAAGAACGCCAGGGTGGCGTAGGCCAGGACCAGGGTCGCCACTTGCAGGCCGGTGAGGCTGGCGCGGTTGAGTTCCGACAGCGACCAGTCGCCGAAGCTGAACATGGCGCCGTACATACGCCCGGCCACGTGCAGGTTTTCGGCACGGAAGATCACCCAGCCCATGACCACCAGGAGGAAGGTCAGTGCCCAGCGGATCGGGTTCAGGCTGCGCGGCGAAGTGTTGAGGCCCAGGGCTTTTTCGATCGCCAGCCACATGCCGTGCCAGGCGCCCCAGACGATGTAGGTGATGTTCGCACCGTGCCACAGGCCACCGAGCAGCATGGTCAGGAACAGGTTGCGGTAAGTCATCAGCGTGCCTTTGCGGTTGCCGCCCAGGGTGATGTACAGGTAGTCGCGCAGCCAGGTGGACAGGCTGATGTGCCAGCGCCGCCAGAACTCGGTGATCGACTGGCTGATGTAGGGCTGTTTGAAGTTTTCCATGAAGCGGAAACCCATCATCAGGCCCAAGCCGATGGCCATGTCGCTGTAGCCGGAGAAGTCGAAGTACAACTGCGCGGTGTAGGCCAGGGCGCCGAGCCAGGCATCGCCCGTGGTGGGGTTTTGCAGGGCGAAGCAATGGTCGGCGACCACCGCCAGGGTGTCGGCGATAAACACCTTCTTGATGAAACCCTGCATGAAGCGGGTGCAGCCTTCGGAGAACTTGTCCAGGGTGTGGGTGCGGTTGTTGAACTGGTCCGCCAGGTCGCGAAAGCGCAGGACCGGGCCGGCGATCAGGTGCGGGAAGATCGCCACGAACGCCGCGAAGTCGATGAGGTTGCGCGTGGCCGGGGTGTCACCGCGGTAGACGTCGATGATGTAACTGATGGACTCGAAGATGTAGAACGAGATCCCGATCGGCAACAGGATGTGGGTCAGGATGAACGGTTCCAGACCGTAGGAGGTCATGATCGCGTTGATGCTGTCCACGCCGAAGTTGGCGTATTTGAAGTAGCCGAGGATGCACAGGTCGACGCCGACGCCGAGCAGCAGCCAGCGTTGGGCGGGTTTGGTCCGGACCCCAGCCGCACCGACTTTCAGGCCGATCCAGTAGTTCCACAGGGTGACGCCGGCGAACAGCGCCAGGAAGTCCACCCGCCACCAGGCATAGAACACATAACTGGCGATCAGCAGCAGCAAGTTGCGATAGCGTTGCCCGCTCAAGTAGTACAAGCCGAGAAAGATCGGCAAGAACAGAAACAGGAACACATTGGATGAAAAAACCATCCCGATCTCTCCGTGTTTAACCAATAGTCAGAGGCCGGAGCCCCCCCAAACCCCCCCGCGAAAAAAGCGGGAAAGCGGTACTGCGTTCTGTAGGAGCCGGCTTGCCGGCGATGGCGGTCTTGAGAGCGAAGACGTCCTTGAGGGCCCCTTCGCTGGCAAGCCAGCTCCTACGGTGGGTTGTTCCCATGTGCAGCGTGGGAACGATTCGATCAGGAGCCTTTTTCGTGGGAAGGGTCGTAGACCTTGGTCAGGTCGCCCCCCAGGCGGAAGGTCTTGAACGGCTGCATGCCATGCTTGCGCTCCAGCACATCGGGGGCGCAGGTGTAGAGGCTGCAGAAGGGTTCGAGCCAGGCGAATTTCGAGTCGACCTTGAGGTCGCTCATGTCCTGCTGCTTACCGTTCTTTTTCTCGAAGTCGTCCGGGTCTTTCACCCCGGCCAGCACTCGGTCACCCAAGCGCTTGAGGGCGCCGTTGTTTTCCTGGCGCAGGTCCACGCCATTGACCTGGGCGAAGCTGGCGATCATCGCCAACGGCGGCAGGGCGTAGTTGTGATAGGCCAGGGCGCGCTGCTGACGCTTGAGTTCGTTGGGCAGGAAACCTTCGGCATCGACCTGGTTGACCCCGACTTTGTATTCCTTGACGGCCCAGTCGAACAGGTCGCGGCGGTTGGTGGCGATGGAGGTCGCCATCACTGACCAGGCGGCCCAGTAGGAGTGGTTGTTGGTTTTTTCCAGGGGCAGGTTGTCCCAGTCGCTGACCACCTGGTCGGCCATCTTGCTGAACCAGGCCTCGATCTGCTGCGCTTCCTTTTCGTGGGTCGCCAGCGGGTGCGAGTCGGAGAACTTCAAGCGCAGGTAAGCCGAGGCCATGCTGCCCAGGGCCCATTTGCGCATGGACTTGCCGGTGTGGTTGAAGTCCTTGGACATCAGCGCGTCGGCCTGGGCCCAGGCGGTGAGCCAGCTCAGGGTGCATTCCAACTGTTCCGGACGGCCATCACGCATGAACTGCATGACCCGTTTGCTGGTGCCGCGCTCGATTTTGGTGATGTCGGCGGTGCTGTCGCGGAAGGCTTTTTCCGACTGGGTGTTCAAGGTCGCGCGGGCCTTGTCCGAGCCTTCGTACTTGCTGCGAAATTGCAGCGAGCCGGTGTAGGGCGCGGGCATGGCGTCACAGCCTTCGCTGTGGTCGCCGGTCTTGAACTTATCCACAGGCGCGAAGTAACCCTGGGGCGGCCGCAGGGGGGCCGCGGCCTGGGTCGCGCCGGCGAACATCGCCAGGCTGAGCAGGGTCGGGGTCAAAAGTCGTTTGATCGTTGTGCTTTGCATAGGAACCTCATTGCCCGATCTGCGCGGTGCGTTGCTCCGCGCTCGGGAATACGTTGCGTTTGCAAATTTTCGCTTCGACTTTCTGCGCGGCAGCGCCCGCTTCCGGACCCTGGACTTCGACGGCCAGCAGGTTTTGCGAGGCCCAGTCTTCGTCAGTGCGCAGTTCAAAGGCGAAACGCCCGTCGGTGTCGGATGTCTCCGGTTTGTCGATCTTGATGTCCTCGTGGCGCCCGTTCATGTACCAGAGGGTGGCTTGCAGGGTTTTCACCGAGGGATCGGCGAAGCGGATATCGACCTGGTGGTTGCTGTTGCGCAGGTCCATGTTCTTGCTGTTGACCAGCAGTTCGTTCTTGCCCGGCTTGAGGTTGGCGCTGGCACTCATCTGGGTGTCCTTGCCTTCACAGCCGTTGTCGAGAAGAGACATCATTTGCCGGTAGATGGTTTCCTGGTCCAGGCGGTACAGCGGCGAGAACTCCCAGATGAGGATTTTCGGCGGGCTCTTCTGGAATTCCTCACTGCCCAGGTACTGCAACATCGAGCCTTCCAGGCCGCCGCCGGGGAAGGCGACGTTGAGGATGTCGGCGCCGATGGACTCTTCCAGGAAGCCGGCGAAGTTGTAGTTCTTGCCACTGTGGCTGGTGCCCACCAGGGTGATCTGCGGGTTGCCGGAATCACCGAACAGGTCGCCGTCCGCCGCTTCGCCTTTGGGCTCGGTGGTGAACTGGTCCATGTACTGGATGGCGTAGCTGGTGCCGCACAGTTGCCCGGCCATGTTGTGCAGGGTGCCGGTCTTGCCCATGCGCCCGGACTTGTGGGTCTCGAATTCACGCCGTGGAATGTCGGCGAAGGCCGGCAGTTGCTTGACCTTGTCGGCGACGATCTTGGCGGTGCGTTGGGCGCCGTAAGGCGTCCAGTGCTGGTCGCCGCGGAAGTAGAAGTCGTGGGCCGGCAGGGTGTCTGGCAGTTCTTCGTTGGTCAGCGGCGACAGGTCCGGTACCACGTAGCCCATTTGGGCGAAGCGCCCGAGCATGGCCTTGTAGTTGGTCAAGGCCTTGTCGTAGTCGAAGCGGGCCTTTTCCGCCGGGTTGAGCTTGTTGCGGTTCACCAGGCCACGGGTCGGCTGATAGACCACCACCAACTCCACGCCCTTGCTCTTGAAGGCTTCGTGCAACTGCTTGAGGCGACGGTAGCCTTCCGGGGTGGTGTTGAATTCGGTGCGCAGGTCTTCCTGTGTGCGGAACAGCCAGTCGCCCTGGGCTTGCACCAGGGTGGTGAAGTTCTGCTGGTAGCGGGTGGTGTAGTTCTTCGCATCATGGGCGGCCGGGCACAGGTTGCAGCACGGCTCGGCGGTGAAGTTCGGCGCCTGGGGCTCATCGGCGCGGGCGCCGGCGCTGGCGGCGAGAATGCCGGCGGTCAGCGCCGACAGGCTCAACAGTTTGATCAGGTGTGGGGGCATGACAGTCATCCTCAATCCCGCATTTCGGTCTGGCGTTCGACGGGGTCGATCAGCACGGCTTTTTGCTGGCGAACCATCAGGTCGAGGATTTCATCCTGGCGCTCGCCAAGGATCCCCGAGAAGCTGATGCCGCTGCTTTTGGTGGGCGCGAGCATGGACACGCGATACAGCTCCACGCTCAACGGCGAGTCGATGGACAGCGGGCCGCTGCCATTGGCCGCCAGTTCGCCGCCGACCACGATCAGCGAAACCTGAGCGTCGAACGGGTCGAGCTTGATGTCGCGGTCGGTGTCGGAAAGGTCCTTGATGTGGCCGTAGACGCCGGTCAGGCCGTTGGCCATGGCGACGTTTTCGTACAGGCGGATATTCACGCTGTTGCGAATGCGGATGCCGTGGCGTTTGTTGCTGATCACCTTGTTGCCCCACAGCAGGTTGTCGGCGCTCTCGTAGAGGGTGATGCCGTCGGTGTGGTTACGGTAGATCTCGTTGTAGGCAATCAGGTTGTTGACGCTGTTACGGTCGATCACGAGGCCCGAGAGTTTGTTGTCGTAGCTACGGTTGTTGAAGATGAAGCTGTCGTTCACTTCCCGGGAAATGATGATGCCGTGCTTCTTCTTGGTCCCGTGGACGGTGTTGTCGGCGATGATCAGCCGGTGCGAACGGTCGTGGGGGTCGATGCCGTAGACGATGTTGTCTTTGTAGGTGTTGCCCTTGACCACGAAGTCGCGGGTTTCGTAGCAGTAGAAGCCGTACCACATGTCCGAGAATTCCGAGCCGATGATCCAGCCGGTGGGTTCATCGCGCTTGAGTACCTTGGCCATGTTCGGCGTGTACTGGGAAATACTCACGCCGTAGGACTTGGAGTTGGCGTAGCCGAAGCTGGCCATCTGGCTGTTGACGATGTAGGTCTCGGTGCCGCCCCAGGCCAGTAGGAAGGGGCGGAATTCCTTGGGCGAGCGGAAGGTCGCCGGGCCGTTGTCTTTTTCGCGCCAGCCCGTGACCTTGGTGTCGCGCACAAACAGCTGGCCATCGTTGACCAGGAACGAACCGCCTTCCTGGGACAGGCGCAGTTCCTGGGTCTGTTTGTCGATTTCCAGGATGCCCTTGCGTCCGACCACGATCGGCAGGCGCGCGAGGAATACACCCGGCGCGGTTTCGCTGATGTACTGCTTGGGCAGTTTCTTGGCCAGGTCTTTGAGGTTGATGTAACCGTCGTCGATAAAGATCGCCTGGGGAATGCCGTGTTGGCGCACCACCCATTCGGCCATCTTGTTGTCACCGCCTATAAAGTCCTTCAGGGCGTCTTCCTGCATCATCCGGCGCACGCTGATCTTGCCCGGCTTGCTGCGCACGATCTTCGCCGCAGCGGCCTCTGCGGTGTAGCCGGAGAGGTCGGGCAGGGTCGGCGTGGCCAGATTCAGCGGCTCGGTGGGCGCACTGCTGACGGTGTAGGTCTTGGCCTGTTGCAGCTCCTTGGCGATGATCGGCGCCTTGGCCGGCTCGACAGTGGCGAACGCCGAGCTGCTGGCCAGCAACAGGGCGCCGGCCAACAGGCTGAGGGCGCCTTTCGCAGCGGGGCTGTTCATGGGGTAGCAGTTCATTTCGGGCACTCCCTTCGCGGCTCGCATCAGAAGCGCCAGATCACGTCGATAAAGGCGCGGTGCATGTACGAGTCGACGTCTTTGCCGTAGGCATCGCCGGGCTTGAACACACCGCCACGAAAACGCACCAGGGCCGATGGCTCATCGATGGACTGGCTCAGGGCCGCCGGCAACAGGCCCTGCTTGAAGTACTTGGTGACCACCAAGTCCATTTCCTGCCCCAGGTCTTTCTTGCCGTCTTGCAGCGGCAGCGAGGTACTGGAGAGCAGGTTGCCGTCGCCGTCATAGTCGTTGTCCACGGCGTTGATGCCGTTGCTGCCGACTGCCTTCTTGCCGTCCACGCGCCAGAACTTGTGGTAGATCAGGCTGGCGTCGTATTCGTCGTTGAGCATCCAGGAGCCGAACAGGGTGGCGGTCTGCATGTTGTTCATTTCGCCACGATAGGCTTCGCCGAAACGGTGCACGCGGGAGCGGGTGCCGGTGTAGTTGGAGCGGTTGCTTTCCAGGCCGTTCTGCTCGTAGTCGCCGCTGGCGCGGGCATAGGCGGCGCCGACTTGCCAGTTCGGGTCCAGGCGCAGGCGTACGCCCAGGTCCGTGGCCCAGCCGTCGAGGTTCTCGCCGCGCTTGGCCTGGGCCGGGCGGTTGCCATTGGCGTCCAGTGCGTTGACCGTGTCGCGGTCGCCGCTCATGCCGGTCAGGCTGGCCCAGTAGTTGACGGTGTTGGTGTTGCGCCAGTTATAGGAGTCGCTGTCGGCGGTGAGGCCGAGCCAAGTGAGGTCGCCGTTCTCTTTCTTGTCCAGGGAGTCGGCTGCTTCGCCGGGCACCGGATAGTCGAGCTTGCCGTCATCGTGGGTGTGATGACCGCGAATCCCCACCCAGTTGCCTGGGGTCCACTGGTAAGCCGCGTCGCCGTAGACGTGCAGGCGGTCTTTATCCTTGGGCGCCAGTTCCTTGAGGTCGGTGCGGTACTCGCTGAAGCGCTCGGCGGCGCCAACGTTGGCCCGCAGCAAGGTGGTGTCAAAGGTCCAGTTCAGGGCTTCGATGTTGGTGTCGCGCCACTGGCCGTCGTCGTTGCGCAGGCGTTGGCGGCCCAGTTTCAACTGCTCGCCGGGGTAGGGCGTGAAGCCGCTGTAGCCGATCCAGAACTCACGCAGGGCCAGGTAGTTTTTCTTGGTCTTGCGGTCGTCGTTGCTCGACTGCTGGGTACCGTCGGCGTCCGACTGCTGCAGCGTATCGGTTTCGATGATGTCGGTGGAGGTAACCGCCTGGCCCATGGCGTAGGCGCTCCAGGCACCGCGTTCACCGTAGACCCAAGGCCGCAGGTCCAGGCCCAGGCCGTTGACGTCGCCGCCGCTGAGGGTGCCCAGGTCGCGGTCGTCTTCGGACTGGCCGGTGATTTTCACTTCCAGGCCGAAGTTCTGGGTATCGGTCATCGCTGCCAGGGTCGGGCAGGACCAGATCAGGGCGAAGCTCAGGCCGATGCCGGCCTTCACGAATGGATTCAACTTCATAGGGTTTCCTCGCCGTCTTCTTCTTGCAGGGCGTGCAGTTGCAGCGCGTTCTGGCTCAAGGCCCCACGCACGGCCTGCTCTTGTTGCAACAGGCGTTGGGCTTCGGCGCGCTGTGCAGGCGGCAATTGGGTGTCCAGCTGTTGCGCCAGCTCGTTGGCTTGCGGCGTGTCCTGGACCTTCGCCAGTTGGCTGAAGACGTAGGCGTTGACTGGGTTGGGCTTGGTGCCCTTGCCCTGGGAGAACAACTGGGCAATGGCGAAGTCGGCGCTGTTCTGGCCGTTGCGCGCGGCGGTCAGCAGGTGGTCCAGGGCCTTTTGTGGGTAGACCTGGCCCAGGTAGCCACGGCGGTAGATCTGGCCGAGGTAGTAGTCGGCAGCCACTTCGCGGCCCACGGCTTTCTGGAAGTGTTCTTCGGCGACCTTGGCGTCGGCCGGTACCCATTTGCCTTCGTAGTAGAGCTTGCCCAGCAGCAGTTCGGCGCGGGGCTGGTCGGCGGCGCGGCCGTTGTCCAGGTACTGCATCATCTTGTCGACGTCACCCAGTTCGGGGAAGTCGTAGAGCAGTTGGGCCAGGCTGACCCAGGACGCTGGGTAACCCGGAGCGACTTGCTCCAGCAGGGCCTGGGCGGTTTTTTCATCCGGCTTGCCGAGGTTGGCATCGCCGAGCACGCGGGCCACGCTGTCCACTCGCTGGGCGCTGACCGTGCCACGGCTGTAGCCGGCCTGCAGCTGCTTGAGCAGCTCGGCCTGTTGCTCCGGCTGGCCGCGTTTTTGATAAACGGTGGCCAGTTCCACGTAGCAGATGTCGGTGCTGTTGAGCGCGGCCTTGCAGATGGTTTCCACCTCGGCCAGGTGTTGGTCGTAGGTGCCTTGGGTGCGGTACAGCAGCACCTGGGCCAGGCCGGCTTCCGGGTAACCGGCGCTGCGCCATTGGCTGATCTGCTGCTGGGCGTTGATGTTGGGGAAGCTGTGGGGGTATTGCAGGTACAGCATCGCCAGGGGAATCAGGGTGTTGCCTTCACCGTTGGCAAAGGCTTTTTTCAACAGGCCTTCGGCTTCGTGCTGCTCGGCCTCGGTGGAACCGGGCTTGGCCACCAACAAGCGGCCAAGGCGCGCCTGGGCCCGGGGCGATACATCGGCCGCGGCGCGATAGGTGGCCTCGGCCTGCTTGATCTGCGCCGGGTCGCGGCTGTCCACCTGGATGTCGGCCAGGCCCACCTGGGCCTCGCTGTAGCCCAGGTCCGCCAGTTGCCGGTAGTTCTGTTCGGCCAGCGCGGTGTCGCCGCGCTTCAGGGCTTCGTTGGCCAGGCGCTGGTCGGGCAGGCCGGCGCAACCGGCCAGGCTCACGGCCAGGGCCAGGGAGCACAGGGCCAAGGCGCGGCGCCCTTGAGGCTTATCGAGTGCGCAGCACTCGGCAATGGGAAGGCTGGTCACAGGCATGTCCTCCGCTTAGAGACCGGAGGCCATGGCTTTGTCGATCAGCCAGTTCATGGACGGGCCACGGTCGCTGCTGACTTCCACTGGACGACCGGCGAAGGTGCTGCTCAGGGGATGGTCGGGCTTGATCTGCACGCGGATGTCGGAGGACAGGTCGTTGCTATTCAGGCTGGTGCTGCTGACGATGGTGCCGCGGCGCACAGTGTCTTCATCGGCAATCTGGAAGTTGACCTTGGTGCCAGGGCGGACATCAGCGAATTGACGGTAAGAGAAGCGCGCCTCGACGTTGGCCTGGCTGTTGCGCGGGACCAGTTGGAAGATCACGTCGCCTTTGCTGGCGTACTGGCCGTCGGCGACCATTTGCTGGGCCACGGTGCAGTCGCAAGGGGAGGTCAGGGTGCCGGTCATTTGCTTGCCGAACAGCTCCTCGACCTTGGCCGGTTGCAGTTGGTCTTCATCCAGGTGGCCTTTGAGCACGTCGAGCATGCTGGTGCTGAAGGTGGCCAGTGGCGCACCCTTGGCCGCAATGCCGTCGCTCTGCACCAGGCTTTGCACCGTGCCGTCGCGCGGCATGGTGACGTTCATCCCCGGGACGCTGACCAGGCCGGCCTGGGCGTGGCTGACGAAGTACATGCCGTACACCGACTTGAGGATGAAACCGAACGCCGCCAGGCCCACTACGAAGATCCCGGCGCTGAAGGTCACGGCCCGTAGGCGGCCCATGGCGGTCATGCCGCTGCCGCTGTCCTTGACCTTGCGCGCCTTGGTGAAGTTGTCGCGCTGCAGGGTGGCGAGCACGTCGCCCATGCTGACGATGTCGCCGGCCAGGTGCGAGGTGATCAGGTGGCGCAGGGTGGAAATGTCCTGGGGCTCGAGGTTCTGGAACTGGCAGCCGACGCGGCCGCTCTGGCGGTCGAAGGAGCGGATCTGCAGTTCCACGTCCATGGCCAGGCCCAGGTTGTCGATGACGAACTGCAGGCGGCCCTTGTGCACCTCACCGATGGTCAGCGCCTGCTGCCCGGCGATAAAGCTCAAGCCACCGGCGGACAGGTCGTGGACCCGGACTTCCAGGGGTTTACCCTCGGTCCCGAAAAAGCGCAGCTTGGCCGGGATCTTGACCCGGGCGTGCTGGCGTTGGGCTTCGGACTCATGCACTACGTTGACGTTCACGGCGGTGTTCATAGGGGCGATTTCCTAGTTAATTCAGGCAAGTCGGGTCAGACCATCAGCAGCAGCACGGCGACGAACACGCTGCCGGCAGAGAAGGTCATGGTTCGAGACGACCAGGTGTTGAACCAACGTTGAAAGCTGGCGAGATCACGGGTCAGTTTGGTGTCCTGGCGGGTCCAGGACTGTTGGTCGAGGCGGAAGAACACGTAGATCTTCACCAGCGCGCCGACGATCTGGTTGTAATAGAGAATCACCGGGTAGGCCGGGCCGATCTTGTGCCCCGAGCACGACAGCAGCAGGGTCAGGATCAAGCGGGTGATGCCGATCCACAGCAGGTACGCGAGGATGAAGGCGGTGCCGTACTTGAAGCTGGCGATGATCGCCACGGTCAGGCCCAGCAGGGAGGTCCACATCGACACGCGCTGGTCGAACAGCACCACGCTGGTGAACAGCCCCAGGCGCTTCATGCCCAGGCCCAGGGCCCGTGAGTTCTGCCGCAGGTTGTTGCCGTACCAGCGGAACATCAGCTTGCGGCTGGCCTTGATAAAGCTCTTTTCCGGCGGGTGTTCCACGGTGTTGATCGCGGCATCGGGTACGTAGAAGGTGTCGTAGCCCAGGCGCATCAGGCTGAACCAGCTGGACTTGTCGTCGCCGGTGAGGAACTTGAAGCGGCCCAGGCGCCAGTGTTGCAGGGAGTCGCTTTCCACGTCGGCGATGAAGTCCGGGTCGGTGACCACGGTGGCGCGGAACACCGACATGCGCCCGGTCATGGTCAGCACGCGCTTGGACAGGGCCATGGAGCACATGTTGATGTGACGTTGGGCGAAGCGCAGTTTGTGCCACTCGCTCATGACGTAGCCGCCGCGCACTTCGCAGAACTCGTTGGTGGTCAGGCCGCCGACATTGCCGAACAGCTGGAACCAGGGCACGGTCTTGCGCACAACGCCTTCGCCAAGCACGGTGTCGCCGTCGATCACGGCCACCACGGCGCGGCTGTCCGGCAGGAGGCGCGAGATGGCGCGGAAACCGAAGGCCAGGCCGTCGCGTTTACCGGTGCCGGGGATGCGTACGAAGTCGAGTTTGACCCGGTCAGGCGGGTTCATCCGCGCCCACAGGCTTTTCACCAGCAGCTCATCGGACATTTCCACGATGGAGCAGACCACCGTGGTCGGGAAACCGCAGTCGATGGCTTCGCGGATCACCGAGCTGTAGACCTGGGCGGTGGTCAGGGCGTCGATGCGAAAGCTGGTGACCATCAGGTACACATGGGACGGGTCCGCTGCCGTACCCAGCTTGCGCACTTTGCGCCGCAGGTGCGGGTAGACCACGTAGAGAAACAGCATGCCGCGGACAAAGTGCGTGGCACCCATCGAATAGCGCCAGATACCCACGGCGCCAATCAGGAAAATAAAATCCTTGGACTCAGAGTCGAAGGTCGATGTGGGCAGCAGCAGCGCCATCCCCATCAGCAAGCTCAAGAAAAACAGCCAACCGGCGGCCTGTAGGAGGCCGTTTTTTAGCCTGTGCATAATCAGCATCCTAAAATCAGTTGCAAGCTCCAAGCCGCAAGCGTGGGGCTCTTGCTTACGGCTTGAAGCTTGAAGCCTGCCGCTGCGTTACCAGCAAATCCCTTCGGTACGGCCGGTGGTGCAAGTGGCCTTGGACATGAAGCCGACCAGGTCGATGACTTGCTTGCCGATCGGTGCCTTGTCGGCCAGGGCGCGGAACTTCTCGTCACGGTTGCCGAGGATGATCACGTCGGAGTTGCCGATCACTTCGTCGAAGTCCGAGTTGAGCAGGGACGACACGTGGGGGATCTTCGACTCGATGTAATCCTTGTTGGCACCGTGAACCCGGGCGTACTCGACGTTGCTGTCGTAGATGCTCAGGTCGTAGCCCTTGCCGATCAGCATTTCTGCCAGTTCCACCAGCGGGCTTTCACGCAGGTCGTCGGTGCCGGCCTTGAAGCTCAGGCCGAGCAGGGCGACTTTGCGCTTGTCGTGGCTTTCAACGATGTCGAAGGCGTTCTGCACCTGGGACTCGTTACTGCGCATCAGCGAGTTGAGCAGCGGCGCCTCGACGTCCAGGGAGCCGGCGCGGTAGGTCAGGGCGCGCACGTCCTTGGGCAGGCAGGAGCCGCCGAAGGCGAAGCCCGGGCGCATGTAGTACTGGGACAGGTTGAGGGTCTTGTCCTGGCAGACCACGTCCATCACTTCACGGCCATCGACGCCGACGGCCTTGGCGATGTTGCCGATCTCGTTGGCGAAGGTGACCTTGGTCGCGTGCCAGACGTTGCAGGTGTACTTGATCATCTCGGCGACGGCGATGTCCTTGCGGATGATCGGCGCATCGAGTTCTTCGTACAGCGATTGCAGAACGTCGCCGGACGCTTTGTCGAATTCGCCGATGACGGTCATCGGTGGCAGGTCGTAGTCGGCGATGGCGGTGCTTTCGCGGAGGAATTCCGGGTTGACCGCAACGCCGAAGTCGACGCCGGCTTTCTTGCCGGAGCAGTCTTCGAGGATCGGGATCACCACGTTGGCCACGGTGCCGGGCAGCACGGTGCTGCGTACCACGATGGTGTGGCGGGTGGTCTTGTCACGCAGGACAAAACCGATTTCGCGGCACACGGCTTCGATGTAGTTGAGTTCCAGGTCGCCGTTCTTCTTGCTCGGGGTACCGACGCAGATCATCGACAGGTCGGTGTCGCGAATGGCTTCCGCGAAGTTGGTGGTGCCACGCAGGCGACCGCTCTGGATTCCCTGGCTCAGGAGTTCGCCCAGGCCCGGTTCAACGATGGGGGATTTCCCGGCGTTGATCAGGTCGATCTTGTCTTTGGCTACATCCACGCCAACCACATCATGACCCCGTGCAGACAGGCAACCGGCACAGACTGCACCGACGTAACCCAAACCAAATATGCTGATGCGCATCGCATTTACCTCTGTGTTATTCACGCCATTAGATGGCCGGAGTTAATGTTTGCCAGCGGTTGTTGCGCACTCGAAAGTACAGCGGATTAACGCTGTAATAACGTGTGCAGGCAGACTAAGTTCCGAGTGTCTAAATAAGTGCACTCAAGTTGTGCGCAACTAATCCATGTTGTAAAGGTGTGCCCTTGTTTGTTGCCAGCAGCTCCTGCTGCAGGACCGGGGTGCCTCAGGCGTGGAGCGTATCCACTGGCTCTGGGCCACATTCCATGGGTATTCCCAGTATGTGGGGCGGTCCTTGAAGGCCGGCTATTCCTTGGCGTCGTAGGGGATAGTAATGGTGCGTTATCTCCTGTCGGTTAAACCTAAGTTCAAGTTGTTGACCAGGCAGTCATATCACTGTGACAACTTGGCTAGTTTCTCTTGATCCTGTGTAAGTCATCTCGTACGTTGTCGTTGAGAATCGTTACCGGTGGTATGAGCGGTGGTTCAGGACATAGTTCCGACCCACTCATCCTGTTTTCCGAAATTTCTTGAAATATTGGCAAAGATGGCACTGCTCTCAAATTGATAGCACTTACCATTTGGGCCTTTAGTTATGGGGAGTTCACGGCGGGAGATATTTTTATGCCACTACTGAATAAAAAAAACAGTGCCACTACTGAAAAAAGTCACGCCTGTCGAGTGAATAAAAAGTTATCCAGAGGGCAAAAAGAATAATGGCGCCAATAAAATGGCGATTTTGGCGAGAGGGAGGGGCGAGTGATAAAAATCCGGCGTGCCCATGGAGTGGTCATGGGCACGCCGGGAATCTGCATTATTCCGGTGCGTGATCGCGCAGGAAAACCAGGTTGTCGGCTTTCGACTGTTCGGCGCTGTAGCGGTAGCCCTGGACATCGAATTGCTTGAGTTGGGCCGGATCGTCGATGCGTTGTTCGATGACGAAGCGGCTCATCATGCCCCGGGCCTTTTTGGCGTAGAAACTGATGATTTTGTACTGGCCGTTCTTCAGGTCCTTGAACTCGGTGTTGATGATCCGCGCCTTCAGGGCCGTGCGCTTGACCGCCGAGAAGTACTCGTTGGAGGCCAGGTTGAGCAGCAGGTCGTCGCCTTGCTCGGCCAGTGCCTCGTTCAGCCATTCGCTGATGCGCGTGCCCCAGAACGCGTAGAGGTCCTTGCCCCGGGCGTTGGCCAGCTTGGTGCCCATTTCCAGGCGGTACGGTTGCATCAGGTCCAGGGGGCGCAGCAGGCCGTAAAGGCCGGAGAGCATGCGCAGGTGTTGCTGGGCGTAGTCGAAATCGGCCTCGCTGAGGGTTTCGGCGTTGAGCCCGGTGTACACGTCGCCCTTGAACGCCAGCAGCGCCTGCTTGGCGTTCTCCGGGGTGAAGGCCGGGGTCCAGCTGCCGAAGCGCGCGGCGTTGAGGCCGCCGATCTTGTCGGAAACGTGCATCAGCTCGCTGATCTGCGCCGGGCTCAGCTCGCGCAGTTGCTGGATCAGCTCCTGGGAGTGATCGAGGTACTGCGGTTGGGTAAAGCGCTGGGTGACCGGCGGGGTCTCGAAATCGAGGGTCTTGGCGGGTGAAATCACCATCAACATGCAATCGTCTCCTTTTAGCGTCGGGGGATTCTAGGGGCTCGGGCGTTCGGACTCCACCTATGATGGCGATAGTCATGACCGCTGATCGCGGTTCGCCGGCAAGCCGGCTCCACGGCCCTTTAGGAGCCGGCTTGCCCGCGAAGGGCCCTGATGCCTGGTGCTAATCAGCTATAGTGCCGCGCGGGTTTTGTTCTGGAGGCATCCCTTTTGCGTATCGCGTTTATCTTCTCGGCCTGGCTATTGAGCTTCAGTGCGTTGGCGGCGCCCAATGATGTGGCGACCCTGGACCGCAGCACCTGGCCGGAACAGCTCACCACGCCGACCCTGTTCGACGTCGCTTCGCGGGCCGAGATCCTCACCTTCGCCCGCGCCTTGCTGGTCAGCGAGGCCTGGGACGAAGCGTCGCTGAAGCAGCGCCTGGGTTTGCGGGTGATCAACATGGAGGCCATCGAGGCCTTGCGTGAGCGTCTCTGGCAGCGCTTGTTGAGCAACTACGAACAGGCCCAGCAAAGCTGTGACCAGGACGCCTCGTTCTGCTTCCTGGTGGAAGACATGGCCACCTTGCGCGAGCAGGCCGGCAAGTTTCACCTGGACGACGAGTCCTTCTACATTCGCTGGGCTGAGCCGAGCCGCAATTTCCACGAGCAGTACCTGGACGAATTGATGCGCAAGGCGGCGCTGTTTCCCCAGACCAGCAGCGAAGTGGCGCTCTTCGGCGATGACGAGCGCAATGGCGACGAACTCAACGATCGGTTGTTCCTGCTGACCTTTGACAGCGCCGCGAACCTGGCGCCGGACAACACCCCGTGGCTCACCGAGTACCTGCGCAAGTCCAACCTCAGTGGGGTGTTTTTCGTCCTCGGCAACGATATTCAGAACCGCTTGAACCAGGCCTCGGTGGCCAGCCTGCAATCCCTGTATTCCCGGCAGTGCGTGGGCGTGCAGGGCTGGGAGTATCGCTCCCACAGCCATTGGCAGGATTGGCAGTATTCGGTGCAGCGCAGCGCCGACCTGGTGAAAAGCAAGCTGCCGGAAAACTACGTGCCGCTGTTTCGCCCGCCTTATGGGCAGCGTCGGGGCGATGCCCAGGCGTTCTTCAATGCCCAGGGCATGCAAGTGGCGTTGTGGAACATCGACGCCCAGGACGGCGCCGGCAAGCTCAAGGCTGAAGACAGTGGCCAGCGGGTACTCACGCTGATGCTGTTATGGCGTCACGGGGTGATCAGTTTCAATGCCAAGCAGGACGGCGTGAAGCGCACCTTGCCCTGGTTGCTGACGCAAACCGCGCAAAGCGGGATCGGTTGGGAAGATTGCCAGGATGGGTTTCGGTGAGTCGAAAAGCCCGTAAATACTGGCGATGACCTCAGAAACGGCTGATTTTTGCGAAGAATTCGCTGCAGGCGGACTTCCGACTTTAACGGCGCTGTGGCAGCTCGCCAAGGGCTTTTCGTCACTCTGAAAAATAAACATCAAAAAAGCGTCAAAGTGCTTTTTCCTGTCACGGTTTTTGGAGTATCAAGAAGTCAGACCGCCGAAACCTGCAACACAGGTGGCGTCTCCCAAGACTCCTTTTGTGTGCGGCCTGCCTGAACCCCGGCAATCGATTTCAGGCGGTCAATTCGAGGCGCAGTGCCGTCTGGTGCTGCGTCGACTGGCTCCCACATAAGGTGACCGAGTATGGATGATCACGGACGCAGCCCTTCTTCCAACCAGCCAATCCTTTATGTACTCGATACCAATGTATTGATTCACGATCCAAACGCGTTGCTGAACTTCGAAGAACACCACGTCGCGATCCCGATGATCGTCCTGGAGGAACTCGACAAGCTCAAGAGTGGCCATCACAGCGTTGCCGCGGAGTGCCGCCAGGCCATCCGCCTGATTGACAAGACCCTCGGTGAGGCGTCGCCCGAGGATGTGGAACTGGGTGTGCCGATCCAGCGCGGCAAGAGCGGCCCCAAGGGCCTGTTGTCGATCCTGATGACCAAGCGCGCCGAGCCCAACAGCCTGCTGCCGGAAAACCTCAACGACAACATCATCATCAACCAGTTGATCGACCTGCACGCGCGCGACAAGGCACTGCGTGTGGTGCTGGTGACCAAAGACATCAACATGCGCCTCAAGGCACGCGCCTGCGGGATCGCGGCCGAGGACTACAGCACCGACCAACTGGTCGACGACGTGTCGCTGCTGCCCAATGGTTTCCACAACATGACCGGTTCTTTCTGGGACCGGGTGAGCAAGGTGGAAACCCGTCAGGACCACGGCCGCACCTGGCACCAGGTGCAACTGACGGACAACCTGCCCGCAGTGCACATCAACGAATTCATCATCGACGAACAGGGCTTTGTCGGCTGGATCAAAGAGATCCGCGCCGATGTGCTGCTGATCCTCGACCTGCATCAGGAACCCCTGTTGCACCAGGAAGCCTGGGGCCTGAAACCGCGCGACATCTATCAGGGCCTGGCGCTCTATGCCTTGCTGGACCCGGACATTCACCTGGTCAACCTGTCCGGCGCTGCCGGTTCGGGTAAAACCATCCTGGCCCTGGCGGCGGCCATCGAGCAGACCATGGTTAGCAAGCGCTACCGGCGCATCATCGCCACCCGCAGCGTGCAGGGGCTGGACCAGGAGATCGGCTTCCTGCCGGGCACCGAAGCGGAAAAAATGGAGCCCTGGCTCGGCGCCATTACCGACAACCTCGAAGCCCTGCACATGGATGACGAGAACACCCATGGCAGCGTCGACTACATCCTCAGCAAGGTGCCGTTGCAGTTCAAATCCCTGAACTACATCCGCGGTCGCAGCTTCCAGCAGAGCCTGATTCTGATCGATGAATGCCAGAACCTGACCCCGCACCAGATGAAAACCATCATCACCCGTGCCGGCGCCGGTTCGAAAGTGGTGTGCCTGGGCAACCTGGCGCAGATCGATACCCCTTACCTGTCGGCCACCAGTTCCGGGCTGACCTACCTCACCGAGCGCTTCAAGGACTTCCCCAACGGTGTACACATCACCCTGCAAGGGGTGCCCCGTTCGATCTTGGCGGAATACGCCGAAAGCCACCTGTAAACCCTCAACCTTCACTTCAACGGGCGGCCTGCGGGTCGCCCGTTTTTCTTTCCGGGCGGCGGGCTGGGTTATTCTGCGGGCCCGCCGTTGAGCGTCCCCGTTGGAAAATAACCGGATGGCCACCGTTTCCCTGCGCAATATCGACCTGAATTTGCTGGTGGTGCTCGATGCCCTGCTGACCGAGAAGCACGTGACCCGCACCGGTGAGCGCCTGCACCTGAGCCAGCCGGCCATCAGCCACTCCCTGGGCAAGTTGCGTGCGTTGCTGGACGACCCGATCCTGATCCGCCAGGGCAGTGAAGTGGTGCTCAGTGTTCAGGCGCAGAACCTCCAGGCGCCGTTGCGGGAGATCCTCAGCCAGATCGAAGGCCTGCTCGGCAAGTCCCTGGATTTCGACCCCGCCAGCTCCCAGCGGGTGTTCCACTTGGCGATGTCCGACTACGGTGCGGCCATTGTGCTGCCCAGGCTGCTGGTGCGCTTGCGCGAGCAGGCGCCCAATACCCGGCTGGTGGTCACTCAGGGCAGCCGCCACGGCATGCTTGAGCAGGTCGCCCAAGGCAAGATCGACCTGGCCCTGGGGGTGTTTCCGAGTGTCGCGGCGCAGATCGTCAGTGAAGTGTTGTTCGAGGAAACCTTTTCCTGCCTGCTGGACCGCAGCACCTTGGCCGACCACGGCGTACTCGACTTGCCGGGCTACCTGTCACGCCCCCATCTGCTGGTGTCGATGGACGGCAGCGCCCAGGGTGAAGTGGATACCGCCCTGCGTGGCCTGGGGTTGCAGCGGCATATCGCGGTCAGCGTGCCCCATTGGGGAACAGCACCGGGGATGATCCACGGCACGGACCTGATCCTCACCGTGGCCACCCGGACCCTGGATGAGGTCTTGCTCAATCCGCAGTTGATCCAGCTGAGCCCGCCTTTGGCGATTCCGCCTTTTCCCTTTGTGCAGATCTGGCATCAACGCTTTGACGATGACCCGGCCCATGCCTGGCTGCGCGAACAAGTGCGGCAGGTGATTGCCCAAGGCCCCGCTTAAGCCCGGGTAGTGATGAGAAAACCGACGATCACGATCGCCACCCCCATGAGTTTCTTCAGGCTGACCTCACGCTGGGGCAGGCCCACCAGACCGAAGCGATCGATGATCAGGGAGATCGCCAGTTGGCCGACGATCACCGCCATGATGAAGTTCAGGGCCCCCAGGCGCGGGGCGATGAGCAGTGCGGTGGTGATGTAGAAGACCCCGGCGATGCCGCCCATCCAGATCCACCAGGGGCCGTTTTGCAGGGCAGCGACCAGGTTGGGGCGCGGCACCTTGATAAAGATCAGGATCAGCGCCAGGGCCAGCAGGCTGATCATCAGCGAAACGCCGGTGGCCCACAGCGGGTGGCCAAGCAACTGGCCCAGCCGGGCATTGGTACCGGCTTGCAGGGGCACGGCAAAACCGGCCAGCAGGCTGAGGAATATCGGGATAAACAGCGTCATGAAAACTCTCCTAAGGGGCGCTGTTTTGTACGTGGCGGCGCGTGCGGCGGCCAATTCGTTGTTCTGATGCGCGGTATTCGCCGGGCTGATCGCCCGAGCAATCAACCGTGCGGAAAATTGACCTGCAGGTTTACAATCCTTGCTCCTGATTAGGAGTAACCCCGTGCTGACTCATCTCGATTCCCAAGGCCGCGCCAACATGGTCGACGTCACCGAAAAAGCCGTGACGTTCCGTGAGGCAGTGGCTGAAGCCCGGGTGCGCATGCGCCCCGAAACCCTGCAAATGATCGTCAGCGGGGGCCACCCCAAAGGGGATGTGTTCGCCGTGGCGCGGATCGCCGGGATCCAGGCGGCGAAGAAAACCAGTGACCTGATCCCGTTGTGCCATCCACTGATGCTCACCAGCGTCAAGGTCGAGTTGAGCGCCGAAGGGGTCGACGCGGTGCGCATCCAGGCGCGCTGCAAGCTGTCCGGGCAGACCGGGGTGGAGATGGAGGCCTTGACCGCCGCCAGCGTCGCCGCGCTGACGATCTATGACATGTGCAAGGCCGTGGACCGGGGCATGATCATCGAAAACGTGCGCCTGCTGGAGAAGCTCGGCGGCAAGAGCGGCCATTACCAGGCAGGTGAGGCATGAAGATCAACGTCAAGTATTTCGCCCGTTACCGTGAAGCGCTGGGCACCGACGGGCTGCAAGTGGAAGGGGAGTTCGCCAGCGTCGAGGCACTGCGTGCGCATCTGGCCCAGGCACACGGAGCTCAGGTGCTGAATGGGCAGAATCTGATGTGTGCCCGCAACGAAGACCTGTGCCCATTGGACGAACCCTTGGCGGACGGCGACGAAGTGGCGTTTTTTCCCACAGTGACCGGGGGCTGAAATGGCGATTCGGGTGCAGGCCGGGGCCTTTGACCCCGGCGCGGAAGTCAACGCCATGCACGCCGCCGATGTGGGCGTGGGGGCGGTGGTGAGCTTTGTCGGCTACGTGCGCGACTTCAATGACGGGCGCGATGTAGCGGGCATGTTTCTTGAGCATTACCCGGGCATGACTGAAAAGGCCTTGGGCAAGATCGCCGACGAGGCGCAGCAACGCTGGCCGCTGCTCAAGCTCGAAGTGTTGCACCGCGTCGGGGCATTGGAGCCGGGCGAACCCATTGTGTTTGTCGGCGCCGCCAGCGCCCACCGCCAGGCGGCCTTCGATGCTTGCGCCTTTGTCATGGACTACCTGAAGACCCGCGCTCCTTTCTGGAAAAAAGAGCAGACCAGCGACGGCCCGCGCTGGGTGGAAGGGCGCGACAGCGATCACGCGGCCGCCGACCGCTGGAAAGCCTGAGCTCGCCCCTGAGCCACCGCTAATCGCCGGCATTCCGGCGATTACGCTTCCTGCGCCTTGTTTTCCTTTCCTCACGTACGCAATCCCTGTGCGCAAGCCTTAGCGCGAATCCAGTATGCGTGTCGCATTGACGTAAAATACACAAAAGTCCAATATGGAATTACAAGTACAAAATATGGCTGTGCGTTTACTTTTTCTTCTGTCTTGCCAAACCAACAACTCCAGCGAGAAACCCCATGAAGAAGCTTCCCCTGATCACTGGCCTGGCCTTCAGCCTGTTGGCCTGCAGTAGCGTGTTCGCCGCTGAGAAAACTCTGCGCATCGGCATTGAAGCCGCCTACCCACCGTTTGCGTTCAAGACGTCCGAGGGCAAGATCAGCGGCTTTGACTACGACATCGGCAATGCCTTGTGCGCGCAGATGCAGGTCAAGTGCGAGTGGATCGAAGGCGAGTTCGACGGGCTGATTCCGTCGTTGAAGGTGAAGAAAATCGATGCCGCGCTGTCGTCGATGACCATCACCGAAGAGCGCAAGAAATCCGTGGATTTCACTCATAAGTACTACTTCACCTCGTCGCGCCTGGTGATGAAGCAGGGCGCGGTGGTGGATGACCAGTACTCCAGCCTCAAGGGCAAGACCATTGGTGTACAGCGCGCCACCACCACCGACCGTTATGCCACTGAAGTCCTCGAGCCCAAGGGCATCAAGGTGGTGCGCTACAGCAACAACGAAGAGATTTACATGGACCTGGCGTCCGCTCGCCTGGACGCGATCTTTGCCGACACCATTCCGCTGGAAGACTTTCTATCCATGCCACGCGGAGCGGGTTATGCCTTTGTCGGGCCAGAGTTGAAAGATCCGAAATACGTCGGCGAAGGCGCTGGGATTGCCGTGCGCAAAGGCAACAAGGAACTGTTGGGGGAGCTGAACCAGGCCATCGACGGGATTCGTGCCAATGGCGAATACCAGAAGATCCAGGCCAAGTACTTCAAGTCGGACATTTACGGCGATTGATCCCAGCGCCTGTCGGCGATCCTCTACAGAGGCGGGCTCAGCTCTTGAGCTCCTTGAGGTGCTTGTACACCGTCGCCCGCCCCATGTTCAGCACGTTGGCCACATAGTTGGAGGCGCTTTTGCCCTTGAAGGCGCCTTCGGCATGCAGGGCCAGCACCAGCTCGCGCTTGTGGTCGCGGTTAAGCAGGTTCAGGCCTAGCTGGCGCTCGCGCAGCCAGTTGTGCAGGAAGGTGTTGATTCGCTCTTGCCAGTCATCGCGGAATAAAGAATCCGGCTGCGGGATCAGTTTGCTCGGCGACAGAAACAGGTCCAGGGCGGCCTTGGCGTTCTCGAACAGGGAAATATTCAGGTTGATGCACAGCACCGCCAGCGGTTGGCCTTGGCTGTCGCGCAGCACGCTGCTCAGACTGCGAATTTTCTGACCATCCCAGTTGAGCTTTTCGTAAGGCCCGATATTACGTTCGCTGACGTCCTCGCTCAGCATGTCTTCCAGCGCTGCGTCGTCGCCCACTTCTCGTTTGGAAATGTTGTTGGCGATGTAGTCGATCTTCTGCGTGCGCAGGTCGTGGATCACCACTTCGGCATGGGGGAAGAACAGGGTGGCAATGGCGTCGGCGATGGCGCGGAAATTGTCCAGGGCCGGGTCCTGTGTGGGGGATGTCATGGTGAAAGCTCCAAGCGGCGTCAGCGCCCTGTCAGGCAGGGCGCTGGGAGTGTGCCGCAATCGCGTGGGCGCGTCACCTGAGGCGCGGTTCAGCCCAGGCGTGCAGGGGAGAGCATGGCGGCATTGAGGCCGAAGCGGGTCAGGGCTTCAGGCAGGGCTTCGCCACGCACCAGGGCGGCGCTGGCCTGGCCCATGGCCGGGGAGGTCTGGATGCCATAGCCGCCTTGCGCCGCGACCCAGAACAGGCCGGGCACCAACGGGTCGAAGCCGGACAGCAAGTCGCCATCACTGACAAAGCTGCGCAGGCCGGCCCACGTGCGGGTCGGGCGGCGGATGGTCAGGGTGGTGGCTTCCTCGATCTGGTAGATGCCCATGGCGATGTCCAGTTCTTCGGGCTGCACATCGTGGGGTTCGACCGGGTCGGCGTTGGCCGGTGAGCCGAGGAACATGCCGGCGTCAGGCTTCATATAGAAGGATTCGTCGAGGCTCACCAGCATCGGCCAGTGGTGAATGTCCAGGCCTTCGGGGCCCGGGAAGATAAACGCCGCGCGGCGCTTGGGTTGCAGGCCCAGCGACCGGGCACCGGCGAGGACACCGACCTGGTCGGCCCAGGCGCCGGCGGCGTTGATCAGGAGGGGCGCGCTGAAGTGCGCGCCTTGGGTGCTCACGTGCCACTGGCCTTCGGCGTCGCGCAGCAGGCCCTGGACTTCACAGTCGGTGTGCACCTGGCCCTGATTGCGGCGAATGCCCCGCAGGTAGCCCTGGTGCAGGGCATCGGTGTCGATGTCGCTGGCGCTGGGGTCGTAGAGTGCGCCGTGGACTTTGTCGCGGCGCAGGATCGGCAGGCGTGCGCAGGCCTCGTCGGCACTGAGCAACTGCATCTCCGGGACCGAGGCCTTGGCGCTCAGGTATTGCCGGTTGAGTTCGTCTGGGTCGCCGGTGAAGTCCACGGTCATCTCGCCCCGTGGGGTCAGTAACGGGTGCTCGCAGAAGCCCTCGGGCGGGGCGTCGAAGAAGTCGCGGCTGGCCAGGGTCAGGGCGCGTACCTGGGCGGTGCCGTAGGCGGCGGTGTACAGCGCGGCGGAACGACCGGTGGAGTGATAGGCCGGGTGGGATTCACGCTCCAGCACGATGACCCGGCCGTGGCGCGACAGCCAGTAACCGGTGGAGGCCCCGGCAATACCGCCGCCAATGATGATGAAGTCTGCCTGGGTCATTCGAGTCTCCGAAACAAGGGGTGGTGCCGCGACGCGGGGGGCTCGGCGCTCGGTGGCCATGAGCGCCGTTCACAGGGCTGCTTATAAGGTGGTGTGCTGTTGCAGACGGTAGAGAGCGTTGGCCAGGGCGATGTCTTCCAGGCCCAGGCCGATGGAGCGGAAGAACACATGACGCTGAGGGTCTGCTGTCGGCGTCTGGCCGCTGAGCAGCTCCGGCAGGTCGCCAATGATCGCCTGTGGGTCCCAGCCATGTTGTTCGCCGGCAATCAGCATCTCCCCGGCCGAGCCAGGGGTCGTGCGGCGGTAATCACAGTACACCTGTAGGGTCGCCAGGGATTGCGGCGGCACTTCATGGGCGCGTGGCGCATTGGTGCTGATGGAGGTGATCAGCGCCGGCTTGGACAGCTCTCGCGGGTCCAGCACCGGGCCGGCGGAAGAGGTGCAGAGCATGATCACATCTGCGTCCTGCACTGCCTCGTCGCGGCTGTCGGCCAGGCTCAGGCGTGGGTCCAGGGCGCTGAGACGGGCGCGCTCCTCGGCGGTTTTGGCGGCCAGGCTCGGGGAGTACAGGCGGATGCTCTGCCACGGCCGCAGGCCTTTGACGTAATGCAGGTGCGCCAGGGCCACCGGGCCGCTGCCGATGATGCACAGGTGCCGGGCGTCTTGCCTGGCCAGGGCGTCGACCGCCACCGCCGTGGTCGCGGCGGTGCGGGCCGTGGTCAGTTCGCCGGCATCGCAGAGCAGCAGAGGCTGGCCTCTGTCCATGGACATCAGCAGGGTCCAGGCGGTGACCAGTGGCCCCTCGTTGCGCACGATGTAGGGCGAGGTCTTGACCCCGTAGACCCGATCCTCGGCCAGCACCCCCAGGTAATTGATGAAGTCGCCCCCGCCCTGGGGAAACTCGACCAACTGTTGGGCTGGTTGCACCGCCTGCCCGGCCGCCAGGTCACGGAACAGCTTGCGCAGGATCTGCGGCACGTCGATGCGCGCCAGAAGCGCCTGGGCTTGGGGCTGGGCAATCACATAAGGCGTGCTGGACATGCGGCGTTCCCTTGAAGTTGTGAGTAAACTAATTTTTCCATTATGGACTTTTAGATATCTATCGCAATCTCCAGGCGAAAAAAAACGCAGCCGGCGAGGGCTGCGTTTTTTGTCGGGCGCGTTGGCCGTTACGGGCGTTTGCGCTCTACGGGGCGCAGCAGCACAGTGGGCGGCGTCTCGCAGCTGATCTTGCGACCCAACAGGGCTTCGATGGACGGCAACTGGTAGGAGTCGTCTTCACCGGCAAAACTGATGGACACGCCTTCAGCCCCGGCACGACCGGTACGGCCGATACGGTGTACGTAATCGTCCGGCACTTCAGGCAGGGTGAAGTTGATCACGTGGCTGATGCCGTCGATGTGGATGCCACGGCCTGCCACATCAGTGGCCACCAGCACGCGGATCTTGCCTTCGCGGAAGCCTTCCAGGGTCTTGATGCGCTTGTGCTGCGGCACGTCGCCGGACAACTGGGCAGCGTTCACGCCATCGCGTACCAGGCGTTCTTCGATGCGCCGCACTTCGTCCTTGCGGTTGGCGAAGACCATGACCCGTTCCCAGCCGTTGTCGGTGACCAGGTTGTATAGCAGCTTGTACTTGTCGGCGCCGGCCACAGCATAAATATGCTGCTCGACGTTTTCGCTGGCGACGTTCTCGGACTCGATCTCGACGATGGACGGGTCGGTGGTCCACTGCTTGGCTAGGTTCATCACGTCTTCGGTGAAGGTGGCGGAGAACAGCAGGGTCTGACGTTCGCTCTTGGGCGGCGTCTGGCGAATGATCTGACGCACTTGCGGGATAAAGCCCATGTCGAGCATGCGGTCGGCTTCGTCGAGCACCATCACTTCAACCATGTCCAGGTGCACGTCGCCGCGCTGGTTGAAGTCCAGCAGGCGGCCCGGAGTGGCAACCAGGATGTCGCAGTGGCGCGCTTCGAGGTGCTTGAGTTGTTTATCGAAGTCCATGCCGCCGACGAAGGTCATCACGTTGAGGCCGGTGTATTTGGTCAGGGCCTCGGCGTCCTTGGCGATCTGCACCACCAGTTCCCGGGTCGGCGCGATGATCAGTGCGCGGGGCTCGCCCATGTAGCGTTCTTTGGGCGGCGGGGTTTGCAGCAGCTGGGTGATGATCGAGATCAGGAACGCGGCGGTCTTGCCGGTGCCGGTCTGGGCGCGGCCGATGGCGTCTTTGCCCGCCAGGGTAAAGCCCAGTACCTGGGCCTGGATCGGCGTGCAGTACGGGAAGCCCAGGTCCTGGATCGCGTGCATCAGTTCCGGCGCGAGCTTGAAGTCGTGGAAACGGGTTTTGCCTTCCTGGGGTTCGACCGCGAAGTCTTCGAGCTTCCAGGGGATGACCACCGGCTTGGGCGCACGTTCGCGACGTGGCTGCTCGGGCTTGGGCTTTTCACTGCGCGCTTGGGCCGCGGCGGGCGAGGGGGTCGATGGGTGCACCGGCTCTTGTTGGGCTGCGGTAGCAGGCACGTCCTGACCCGGCTGAGGGCCGTCGGTGCGGCTGCTGGGGCTGTGGGAAGAGGTGCTGGTGCTTGGCGCGAGCTGCTCAGCCTCGCTTTTACCGAAGATTTTCTTGAGTGCTTTGAGCACGGTCATCTCATCAATTGGTTAAGGAATGTACGCCGGGCAGTGTAATGCAAGAATCGGGCGCGGCGTAGTGTGTTGGACGCGGGACGCTGGCAAGTTGCGCTTTTAGCGCAAACGCTCGCTCAGCCAGGCACTGATGTCGCGGATTTCTTCGGGTAACACCTCGTGGCCCATTGGGTATTCCTGCCATGTCACGGTGACACCATGCTGCTTCAAGTACTCATATGCGGTGCGTCCCATGGCGTTCTGCACCACCTCGTCGTACTGGCCGTGCAGGCTCAACACCGGAATCCGCTGTTGGCTGGCCGAAAGTTGCAGTTCGTCACTGAAGGTCGGTGCGTAAGTGGACAGGGCAAGTACGCCACCCAACGGGCCTTGCCATTGCAGGAAGGCGGTGTGCAGGACCACCGCGCCACCCTGGGAAAAACCGGCGAGGAAAATGCGCGAGGCGTCTATTCCGCTGGCGCGTTGTTCTTCGATCAATCTGACCAGGCCTTCAGCCGATTCATCAAGCTGCTCTCGATTGATCGCGCGAGCCGGGCTCATGGCCAAAATGTCGTACCAGCTGGGCATGGCATATCCGCCATTCACCGTGACCGCGCGAGTCGGCGCCTGGGGCAGCACGAAGCGGGTGCTGAGCAAACTTTCCTGCAGCGCCTCGGCCACCGGAAGGAAGTCGTATTTGTCGGCTCCCAGGCCGTGCAGCCAGATCACACAGGCGTCTGCGGGCTTGCTGGGCTGAAGAATCAAGGGCTCGGTCATGGTCGCTCCATTTGTGTGCGTGCGCGCCTATTGAGTGCGTGATTAAAGGGCGCGCCTGTTTGATCAGTGAAGAAGATGTCGCACGGTTGAAAGTTTTGCTATTGACCGTTGGCTGAAACGCTTTAGCGACAACTGTGGTACGGGCTTTGCTATGGGAAAACCGAAGTGATTGCACTTCCCCACGGCGGTAACACTATCAGGCTACCGCTGGCTGTGGGATAGCAAGAATCTGGTGATGGACGTTCGCCAATGGCCGCTACGGGCTTTGCGAACATGAAAGGGCTACAGCCCGTTCGGCCAATTGGTGAGATGTAGGTAGGCCATTACGTGGATTTCTCCTACTAGACTCATAGCGAAGGTCTTACGCCGCTTGACCCTAAAAAAAGCCAACGAGGGTCAACAGCGCCTCATAAGGGTGCGGCAGGACTCAAGCTCCGACACAACAAGAGCAAACTGGAGGTTTGAATGAAGATGTTGAAATCCACCCTGGCAGTCGTGACGGCAGCCGCGGTACTCGGTATGAGCGGCTTCGCACAGGCGGGTGCGACCCTGGATGCAGTGCAGAAGAAAGGCTTTGTGCAATGTGGCGTGAGCGACGGTCTGCCGGGCTTCTCGGTACCGGACGCCTCGGGCAAGATTCTCGGCATCGACGCCGACGTCTGCCGCGCTGTGGCCGCCGCTGTTTTCGGTGACGCGACCAAGGTCAAGTTCAGCCAGTTGAACGCCAAAGAGCGCTTCACCGCGCTGCAGTCGGGCGAAGTCGACGTGCTGTCGCGTAACACCACCTGGACCAGCTCCCGTGATTCGGGCATGGGCCTGGTGTTTGCCGGCGTGACTTACTACGACGGCATCGGCTTCCTGGTGAACAACAAGCTGGGCGTCAAAAGTGCCAAAGAGCTGGACGGCGCGACCATCTGCATTCAAGCCGGCACCACCACTGAGCTGAACGTTTCCGACTACTTCCGTGGCAACGGCCTGAAATACACCCCGATCACCTTCGACACCTCCGATGAAAGCGCCAAGTCGCTGGAATCCGGTCGTTGCGACGTGCTGACCTCCGACAAATCCCAGCTCTACGCACAACGCAGCAAGCTGGCGACCCCGACCGACTACGTGGTACTGCCGGAAACCATCTCCAAAGAGCCTCTGGGCCCAGTGGTGCGTAAAGGCGACGAAGAGTGGTTCAGCATCGTCAAGTGGACCCTGTTCGCCATGCTCAACGCTGAAGAAGCGGGCGTGACCTCGAAGAACGTTGAAGCTGAAGCCAAGTCCACCAAAAACCCTGACGTTGCTCGTCTGCTGGGTGCTGACGGTGAATACGGCAAGGATCTGAAACTGCCGAAGGACTGGGTCGTACAGATCGTCAAGCAAGTGGGTAACTACGGTGAAGTGTTCGAGAAGAACCTCGGCAAGAGCACTCCACTGGCCATCGACCGCGGCCTGAATGCGCTGTGGAACAACGGCGGCATCCAATACGCACCACCTGTGCGCTGATGGTCCTATCACCCGGCGGGCCAACCGCCGGGTGATGTTCTGTTCCATTATTCCTGGGGCACTTCATGCAAAATTCTATCGGCGCACCAAAGCAGAGGCTCAGTCTCAGCGATCCACGAGTGCGTGCCTGGTTATTCCAGATCATCACCATCGTGGCGGTGATCTCGCTGGGCTGGTTTCTGTTCAACAACACTCAAACCAACCTCCAGCACCGGGGTATCACCTCGGGTTTCGATTTTCTTGAGCGCAGCGCCGGCTTCGGCATCGCTCAACACCTGATTGCCTACACCGAAGCGGACAGCTACGCGCGGGTGTTTGTGATCGGGCTGCTCAACACCTTGTTGGTGACCGTTATCGGCGTGATTCTGGCGACCATTCTGGGGTTCATCATCGGTGTGGCGCGGCTGTCGCAGAACTGGATCATCAGCAAGCTGGCCACGGTGTATGTGGAAGTCTTCCGCAATATCCCGCCGCTGCTGCAGATTCTGTTCTGGTACTTCGCGGTGTTCCTGACCATGCCGGGGCCGCGCAACAGCCATAACTTCGGCGACACCTTCTTTGTCAGCAGCCGTGGCTTGAATATGCCGGCCGCCCAGGCGGCTGAAGGCTTCTGGCCATTTGTGGTGAGCATCGTGTTGGCGATTGTCGCCATCGTCCTGATGTGCCGCTGGGCCAACAAGCGTTTTGAAGCCACCGGCGTGCCGTTTCACAAGTTCTGGACCAGCCTGGCGCTGTTCCTGGTGATTCCGGCGCTGTGTGCCCTGATCTTCGGTGCCCCGCTGCACTGGGAACTGCCGAAACTGGCCGGCTTCAACTTTGTCGGCGGCTGGGTGCTGATCCCTGAACTGCTGGCCCTGACGCTGGCCCTGACCGTCTACACCGCGGCGTTTATCGCCGAGATCGTGCGTTCTGGGATCAAGTCGGTGAGCCATGGCCAGACCGAGGCCGCCCGCTCCCTGGGGCTGCGCAACGGCCCGACCCTGCGCAAGGTGATCATTCCTCAGGCGCTGCGGGTGATCATTCCGCCCCTGACCAGCCAATACCTGAACCTGGCGAAGAACTCCTCGCTGGCGGCCGGTATCGGTTACCCGGAAATGGTTTCGCTGTTTGCCGGCACGGTACTCAACCAGACCGGTCAAGCCATCGAAGTCATTGCCATCACCATGAGCGTGTACCTGGCGATCAGTATCAGCATTTCCCTGCTGATGAACTGGTACAACAAGCGCATTGCGCTGATCGAGCGGTGAGGAAGCGCCCATGACGACTCATACTTTCAAACCCGACATGCCCCCACCGAGCCGCAGTATCGGCGTGGTGGCGTGGATGCGCGCCAACATGTTCTCCAGCTGGATCAACACCCTGCTGACCCTGTTCGCGTTCTACCTGATTTACCTGGTGATCCCGCCGATCCTGCAGTGGGCGATCATCGATGCCAACTGGGTCGGCACCACCCGCGCCGATTGCACCAAGGAGGGCGCCTGCTGGGTGTTCATCCAGCAACGCTTCGGCCAGTTCATGTATGGCTACTACCCGGCGGACATGCGCTGGCGCGTGGACCTGACCGTGTGGCTGGCGGTGGTTGGCGTGGCGCCGTTGTTCATCTCGCGCTTCCCGCGTAAAGCGGTGTACGGGCTGAGCTTCCTGGTGCTGTACCCGATCATTTCCTGGTGCCTGCTGCACGGCGGCGTGTTCGGCCTGAGCGCCGTGGCGACCAGCCAATGGGGCGGCCTGATGCTGACCCTGGTGATTGCCACCGTGGGCATCGCCGGTGCCTTGCCACTGGGGATCGTGCTGGCCCTGGGACGACGTTCGAACATGCCGGCGATTCGCGTGGTCTGCGTGACCTTCATCGAGTTCTGGCGCGGCGTACCGCTGATTACCGTGCTGTTCATGTCCTCGGTGATGCTGCCGTTGTTCCTGCCCGAAGGCATGAACTTCGACAAGCTGTTGCGGGCCCTGATCGGGGTGATCCTGTTCCAGTCGGCCTACGTGGCTGAAGTGGTGCGGGGCGGCCTGCAAGCCATCCCCAAAGGCCAGTACGAAGCCGCTGCGGCCATGGGCCTGGGCTACTGGCGCAGCATGGGCCTGGTGATTCTGCCGCAGGCCCTGAAGCTGGTGATCCCGGGGATCGTCAACACCTTTATCGCTCTGTTCAAGGACACCAGCCTGGTGATCATCATCGGCCTGTTCGACCTGCTCAACAGCGTCAAGCAAGCCGCCGCCGACCCTAAATGGCTGGGCATGGCCACCGAAGGCTACGTCTTCGCTGCCCTGGTGTTCTGGATTTTCTGTTTTGGTATGTCCCGCTACTCCATGCATCTGGAGCGTAAGTTGGACACAGGCCACAAGCGCTGAGCCGCTGCCTAATTTAGGAGTTTTGTGATGAGTGAAGCGAACAAAAAGCCTGTGGGCTCTGAAGGCATTATTCAGATGCAGGGCGTGAACAAGTGGTACGGCCAGTTCCACGTGTTGAAAGACATCAACCTCAACGTCACCCAGGGCGAGCGTATCGTCCTGTGCGGGCCGTCGGGTTCCGGTAAATCCACCACCATCCGCTGCCTCAACCGCCTGGAAGAACACCAGCAGGGCCGGATCGTGGTGGACGGTGTGGAGCTGACCAACGACCTCAAGCAGATCGAAGCGATCCGCCGTGAAGTCGGCATGGTGTTCCAGCACTTCAACCTGTTCCCGCACCTGACCATTCTGCAGAACTGCACCCTGGCGCCGATGTGGGTACGCAAGATGCCCAAGCGCCAGGCTGAGGAAATTGCCATGCACTACCTGGAGCGCGTGCGCATCCCGGAGCAGGCCAACAAGTTCCCGGGCCAGCTTTCCGGTGGCCAGCAGCAGCGTGTGGCGATCGCCCGTGCCTTGTGCATGAAGCCGAAAATCATGCTCTTCGACGAACCGACTTCGGCGCTCGACCCGGAGATGGTGAAAGAGGTGCTGGACACCATGATCGGCTTGGCTGAAGACGGCATGACCATGTTGTGTGTCACCCACGAAATGGGTTTTGCGCGCACCGTGGCCAACCGTGTGATCTTCATGGACAAGGGCGAGATCGTCGAACAGGCTGCGCCGAACGACTTCTTCGACAACCCACAGAACGAACGCACCAAGCTGTTCCTCAGCCAGATCCTGCATTGATCCTGATGCCGGCTTTGCACTGACGATAAACCCGGACTGGTTCCGGGTTTATTTTTGCCTGGGGTTTCAGTTGCCCGCGGCCCGCAGGGGCGTTGGGGGCTCCGCGCGCGTGGTGGGCGCTGATGGGGCTTCGCTGAGTGCGCGCACGTCTTGCATCAGGTGCGGGTGACGATCCAGCAGGCGCATCAGCATGTACAGCGGTTGGGGCACGCTGACGTCAGCGCGCTCATAGCGGGAGAAGGCGTTGTGCCCGCCGCCGGAAAGCAACCGGACCGCCTCTTTCTGAGAGAGGTGCAGTTTGCGGCGGATGCGCTTTATGTCGGTGGCGATGTGCTGGCGGACGTCGATCAGCAACTGGTCACCGGCAGCGGCGTAGCGTTCGGCGCTGTTGCCATCGAGCTCCATTTCGCCGCAAACCTGGCATGCCCAGCCGGTCAGCTTGGGCACCAGGCGAGTCACGTGCTTGAAGTCGATGCTGAGGTCGCGGTCGACGAACGGCAGCATGCCTTCCGGAGCGCCACAGCTCATGCATTGTTGGGTGTTCACTGGGTTTTCTCCTTGAAGGAAATCACGGGGGCGCCAGCGTCTGGGCGGTAAGTCACTTTGATGTAGAGCGCTCTGCCGAGTGTTTCGACGTGATAGACGTCTTGCCAGACTCGAGGGTCGGCGTAGGTGGTCATTGATTTGTAAAACATGTGCCTCTGCAGATTGTCGATGATGCGCAACATTTGCTTGAGGCTCAGATCCAGTCGCCGCCCTCCATCCATGGCACTGACGGTGAAGGCTTTTGCACCGAGCCGAATGACCTCTGCCTTGACGACCGATAGGGCGTGGTGCGGTGTGGTCTTTTCCATAAGACACCTTCTGGCGGAATTGAAACTACCCTTAAAGGGTTTTTTTATCAACGGCTATCTAGTCGCCGTGGATCGCCCCTCCAGCCTAAATCGTTGATCTCTCAGAAGGGGCTGAATACCATGTCGGCCAATTCATCCGATGATGGGATGAAAAGGCGAAATCACATGACAGAAGCTTCTCCACTGATTAAGCGTTCCCTGGTCGATCAGGCCTTGGAGCAGTTGCGCCTGCGCATCAATAACGGCACCTGGCAGGTCGGGCAGCGGCTGCCCACCGAGCCGGAACTGGCGGCGGAACTGGGCATCAGCCGTAATACCGTGCGTGAAGCCATGCGCGTGCTGGCGTTTTCCGGGCTGATCGAGATTCGCCAGGGCGACGGCAGTTACCTGCGTGGGGTGGCCGATCCGCTGGACATGCTCCAGGCCCTGTCCCAGTGCTCCCTGGAGCAGGCCCGGGAAACCCGCCACATCCTTGAAGTGGAGGCCGTGGGCCTGGCGGCAGAGCGCCGTACCGATGAAGACCTGCTGGCCTTGCGTGTCGCGCTGGCGACCAGCAGTGAGCATTTTCACGGGGACCTGGAGCGCTACATCGCGTGCGACCTGCTGTTTCACCAGCGCTTGGTGGATGCCGCCCACAACCCGACCCTGAGCCAGTTGTATCGCTACTTTTCCAGTGTGGTCGGGGCGCAATTGCGCCAAACCCTGCACGTCACCCCGCGCCGGCAGGCCGTGTTCGACCTGCACCGACACATGCTCGATGCCGTTGAGCAGCAGGACCCGGAGCGGGCCAAGCAGCTGTCCCGGCAACTGATCAATGAACCCTGAACCCGAGAAGCCCATGCCCAATCACCCGGCCACTGACCCGTCCGCCCCTGTGCGTCGCACGCCTGAGCTCGACGCGTTGTTGATCGACGCCGAGGCTGACGACGAGCAAACCCAGCAAACCCCGCCGCCCATCAGCCGTCGCTGGCTGTTGCTGCTGGGCCTGATCCTGGTGGCTTTGAACCTGCGTCCGGCGCTTTCGAGCCTGTCACCGTTACTTGGCGACGTGTCCCAGAGCCTCGGGCTGTCGGCGGCCAAGGCCGGCCTGCTGACCACGTTGCCGGTGTTGTGCCTGGGCTTGTTCGCACCGCTGGCGCCCATACTGGCTCGGCGTTTTGGCGCCGAACGGGTGGTCCTGGGGATTTTGCTGACCCTGGCCGCGGGGATTGTCTTGCGCAGTTCCCTGGGCGAGTTCGGAGTCTTTGCCGGCAGCCTCTTGGGGGGCGCCAGCATCGGTGTGATCGGCGTGTTGCTGCCGGGGATCGTCAAGCGCGACTTTGCCAAGCAAGCCGGCACCATGACCGGCGTCTACACCATGGCCCTGTGCCTGGGGGCGGCCATGGCGGCCGGGGCGAGCGTGCCCCTGAGTCATTACTTCGGTGATAGCTGGGCCATGGGCCTGGGCTTCTGGGTGCTGCCGGCGTTGCTGGCGGCGCTGTTCTGGTTGCCCCAGGTCGGGCACAAACAGGGGGCCCACCACGCGGCCTATCGAGTGCGTGGTTTGCTGCGTGATCCCCTGGCTTGGCAAGTGACCTTGTACATGGGCACGCAGTCGTCCCTGGCGTACATCGTCTTTGGCTGGTTGCCGTCGATCCTGATCGGTCGCGGCCTGAGCCCGACCGAGGCCGGGCTGGTGCTTTCGGGCTCGGTGATCGTGCAACTGATCAGTTCCCTGAGTGCGCCCTGGCTGGCCACCCGCGGCAAGGATCAACGGCTGGCGATTGTGCTGGTGATGCTGATGACCCTGGGCGGCCTGTTCGGCTGCCTGTATGCGCCGTTGGAAGGGCTGTGGGGCTGGGCGATTCTGCTGGGCCTGGGCCAGGGTGGCACCTTCAGCCTGGCCTTGACCCTGATCGTGCTGCGCTCGCGGGATACCCATGTGGCGGCCAACCTGTCGGGCATGGCCCAGGGCTTCGGCTACACCCTGGCGTCCATGGGGCCTTTCGCGGTGGGCCTGGTGCATGATTGGACCGGGGGCTGGAACGCGGTTGGCTGGATTTTCGCGGTGTTGGGCGTGGGGGCAATCGTCGCTGGGCTCGGTGCCGGGCGCAGCCTCTACGTGCAGGTGCAAAGCGAAAAAATCTGAGGCGGCGCACTGTCGGTATTTGCGCCGCAAATGCCGATAGTGTTGCGGCGCTTTGCAGATTATCGTGCAGGCACCTTTTCGATGTTTCGGAGCCTGTCCATGAGTGATGCCCACAGCGCATTGATCACTGAGTTCTACCAAGCGTTCCAGCGGCTGGATGCCGAGGCCATGAGTGCCTGCTACACCGAGGATGTGTTGTTCAGTGATCCGGTGTTCGGTGAGTTGCGTGGCCGTGATGCTGGCGATATGTGGCGCATGCTGACGACCCGGGCCAAGGACTTTTCCCTGACCTTCGACAACGTGCGTGCCGATGAACGCACCGGCGGTGCCCACTGGGTGGCGACCTACCTGTTCAGTCAGACCGGCAACACCGTGGTCAACGATATCCAGGCGCGTTTCGTGTTCCGTGACGGCAAGATCTGCGAGCACCATGACCACTTCGACCTGTGGCGCTGGGCCCGTCAGGCTTTGGGCACCAAGGGCTTGTTGCTGGGGTGGACGCCGCTGGTAAAAAACGCCGTGCGTGCTCAGGCTGGCAAGGGGCTTAAAGCCTTTCAGGCCAGTCGCTAAGCCCCGGCCTCTGTTAAGATCGCGGCTTGTTATCCACCGCTCTCGACCTTTGCCGTGACCTGCCTCGACTCCACCCCAGACAGTGAAAGCCCTCCTGCACCGGTGCTGCACAAACCCTGGTTTGTGTACCTGGTGCGGGCCGCCAATGGCTCGCTGTACTGCGGCATCAGCGACGATCCCCAGCGTCGGTTTGCCAAGCACCAGAGCGGCAAGGGGGCACGTTTTTTTCTCTCCAGCCCGGCGGTGGCCCTGGTGTACACCGAAGCCTGCCGCGATAAAGGCGAAGCCTTGCGCCAGGAACGCCTGATCAAGAGGCTTAAAAAGAGCGCCAAGGAATGCCTGGTGGCGACGGCTGCGGCGGCGGGCTTATCACCCTGACTGATACGGGCTCATCAGGCGGATCTGTAGGCTGCTCAGTCATTGCGCGCTAAGCTCAATCCCTCCTACCCGTGCGACGGATCCCAGCATGTCAGAGTTGATTCTCCATCATTACCCGACGTCTCCTTTTGCGGAAAAAGCCCGCTTGCTGCTGGGCTTCAAGGGCCTGTCCTGGCGTTCCGTGAAGATTTCCCCGGTGATGCCCAAACCCGATCTGACTGCCTTGACCGGTGGCTATCGCAAGACCCCAGTGCTGCAGGTCGGTGCCGATATCTACTGTGACACGGCCCTGATTGCCCGCCGCCTGGAGCAGGAAAAAGCCTCGCCGGCATTGTTCCCCGAAGGCCAGGAAATGATCGTCGCCACCTTCGCCGCCTGGATCGATTCGGTGGTGTTCCAGCATGCGGTGAGCTTGGTGTTCCAGCCGGAGTCGGCAGCGGTGCGTTTCGGTAAATTGCCCCCGGAAGCCCTCAAGGCCTTTATGGCTGATCGCGCTGGCTTGTTCAGTGGCGGCAGCGCGACGCGGGTGCCGCTGGAGCTGGCCCAGCATCAATGGCCGACGTTGATGGCGCGCCTGGAGTTGCAGTTGCAGCGTGAGCAGGGCGACTACCTCTTCGGCGAACCGTCGATTGCCGACTTTGCCCTGGCTCACCCATTGTGGTTCCTCAAAGGCACGCCGGTGACTGCGCCGTTGGTGGATGCTTACCCGGCGGTCTCGGCCTGGCTGGCCCGGGTGCTGGGTTTTGGTCACGGTGCCTCCAGCGAGATGAGTTCGGAAGAGGCTCTGGAAGTGGCCCGCAACGCCACGCCGACGGCGTTGCCGGACGAGTCGTGGGTCGACCCCAATGGCTTCAAGGCAGGGCAGCAGGTGGTGATTGCGGCGACCGACTATGGCGTCGATCCGGTGGCAGGGGAGTTGTTGTTCGCCGGTACGGAAGAGCTGATTGTGCGTCGCCAGGAGCCGCGCGTTGGCGAGGTCCACGTGCACTTCCCGCGCCTGGGCTTTCGCATCCAGCCCCAATAAACCCACATCACCCTTGTAGGCGCTGGCTTGCCAGCGATGCCGTGGCTGAATCCAGCGCAAGGCTCAGTGGCGGCCCCTACGGGGTCAAGGCAGCCATGATGGCGTCGGGGTCGTAGGTGCGGAGCAGGGTGCCGTTCACATCGAGGATCGGAATCCCGGCGCCGCCCAATGCGCTGTAGGCCTTGCGCGCATTGACGTCTTTCTCGATGTCGAATTCCTGGTACGGGATGCCTTTCTGATCGAGAAAGCGCCGGGTGGCCTTGCAGTAGCCGCACCAGTCGGTGGCGTAGAGCACCACCTTGGCCTTGGCGCGAATCTCTTCGGAAACCACCGCCGACGGGTTGAAGACCCGCTCGATCTTGCCCCAGTTCTGATAGACCACCACCAGCAACAGGATCAACAGGAACTTCTTCAGTACGCCGTGGAGCATCAGTTGCGACGCTTGAGCTGGTCGGTCAACTGGGTCGGCAGGCCCTTGATAATCAATGTCCCGGCCTCTTCGTCGTATTCGATCTTCGAACCCAGCAGGTGCGCTTCGAAACTGATGGACAGACCCTCGGCCCGGCCGGTGAAACGGCGGAACTGGTTGAGGGTGCGTTTGTCCGCCGGAATCTCCGGGGACAGGCCGTAGTCCTTGTTACGGATATGGTCGTAGAAGGCCTTGGGGCGGTCCTCGTCGATCAGTTCCGACAACTCTTCCAGGCCCATGGGTTCACCGAGCTTGGCTTGGCTGCTGGCGTAATCCACCAGGGTCTTGGTTTTCTCCCGGGCCGACTCTTCCGGCAGGTCCTCGCTCTCGACGAAGTCGCTGAAGGCCTTGAGCAGGGTGCGGGTTTCACCGGGGCCGTCGACGCCTTCTTGGCAGCCGATAAAGTCGCGGAAGTACTCCGAGACTTTCTTGCCATTCTTGCCCTTGATAAACGAGATGTACTGCTTGGACTGTTGGTTGTTGCGCCACTCGGAGATATTGATCCGCGCCGCCAGGTGCAACTGGCCCAGGTCCAGGTGCCGGGATGGGGTCACGTCCAGCTCGTCGGTGACCGCCACGCCTTCGCTGTGGTGCAGCAGAGCGATGGCCAGGTAATCGGTCATGCCTTGCTGATAGTGGGCGAACAGCACGTGGCCGCCGGTGGAGAGGTTGGATTCTTCCATCAGCTTTTGCAGGTGTTCCACCGCCACCCGGCTGAACGCGGTGAAGTCCTGGCCGCCGTCGAGGTAGTCCTTCAGCCAGCCGCTGAAAGGAAAGGCACCGGACTCGGGGTGGAACAGGCCCCAGGCTTTGCCTTGCTTGGCGTTGTAGCTCTCGTTGAGGTCGGCGAGCATGTTCTCGATCGCGGCGGACTCAGCCAGTTCGGAGTCTCGGGCATGAAGAACTGCGGGTGTGCCGTCGGGTTTTTTGTCGATCAGGTGGACGATGCAATGACGGATCGGCATGGGCTTCTCGGCTGGTTGAATGGGGGAGGGCGCGCTCCCCGAAAAAGTGCGCAGTGTACCGCACCCATTGGTTTTGGCGTGGTTTGCCAGGCCATCGGCGGGTCTCCGGTCGGCCTTATGCATTTTTTTACCGATTTAGAGCAATAAAGCTGACCAAATGGCTAGGTAGAGGCGGATATTTCCCCGTCTCTGTGCTAGTTTTGCCCCGTCTTACGCGATGTCTCAGCGTTAAGCGTGCATTCAGCATTTGTCGGGTCGAACCAAACCCTGATTTCGGTATCTATAACCCCGATCTGTCGTGGTTGTGACCGGGGTGCCAGACCCAAAAGATCTGGCTCGATGGCTGACACTGCACTCTGCAATCCAAATGAATTTGATAGGGAAGGAACACCACAATGGCTATTACTAAAGACCAACTGATCGCTGATATCGCTGAAGCTATCGACGCGCCGAAAACCACCGCGCGTAACGCTCTGGACCAACTGGCTCAGATCGTTGCTGATCAATTGGAAAATGGCGGCGAAATCACTCTGCCAGGTATCGGCAAGCTGAAAGTGACCGAGCGTCCTGCCCGTACTGGCCGTAACCCTTCGACTGGCGCTGCCATCGAAATCGCTGCCAAGAAAGTTATCAAGCTGGTTGTGGCTAAAGGCCTGACCGACGCTGTTAACAAGTAAGACTTGCAGTAGAACCGTGTCACGGAGCCTTCCTGACACGGTTTGCCCGCTCAAGGGCGCAACGATTTACGCAAGGTAAATCGCCGCTTCATCCCTCGTGAATGTCCCTCTTCGCTGTTCTTCGTACTAGTCCTTCTGCGCCCAGCGTTCCTGGCGCCAGGCCTGTTGCTGTGCCTTGTCCTTGAAGGTCCAGGCGACAAAGCGGCTCTGTTTCTGCCCCTGAGACATTTCCACGACCTGGCTTTCCAGGGCACCGGCTTTTTTCAGCGCGGTTTGAATGGCTGGCAGGTTCGACGCTTTCGACACCAGTGTGCTGAACCACAGTACTTTGTGCTGGAAATGCGCGCTTTCAGCGATCAGTTGCGTCACAAACCGCGCTTCGCCGCCTTCACACCACAGTTCCGCCGATTGGCCACCGAAGTTCAGTACCGGCAACTTGCGTTTGGGGTCGGCCTTGCCCAGTGCGCGCCATTTACGCTCGCTGCCCTTGGTCGCCTCATCCATGGAGGCATGGAACGGCGGGTTGCACATGGTCAGGTCAAAGCGCTCGCCCGGCTCCAGCAGCCCCAGCAGGATCTGCTTGGGATTACTTTGCTGGCGCAGCTGGATTGCCTTGTTCAGTCCGTTGGACTGTACGATCGCCTTGGCGGAGGCCACGGCAATCGGGTCGACTTCCGACCCGAGGAAGTGCCAGCGGTATTCGCTGTAGCCGATCAACGGGTAGACGCAGTTGGCGCCCATGCCGATGTCCAGCACCTTGACCGGCGCGCCGCGAGGGATCACGCCCTCGTTGACGCTGGCCAGCAGGTCGGCGAGGAAGTGCACATAGTCGGCACGCCCTGGCACCGGTGGGCACAGATAATCAGCCGGGATGTCCCAGTGATTGATGCCGTAGAAGGCCTTGAGCAACGCCCGGTTGAATACCCGCACTGCGTCGGGGCTGGCAAAGTCGATGCTTTCCTTGCCGTACGGGTTGAGGATCACGAACTGGGCCAGTTCTGGCGTGGTTTTGATCAGCGCCGGGAAGTCGTAACGGCCCTGGTGGCGGTTACGCGGGTGCAGGCTGGCCTCTTTCCGAGGAACCACGGCCTTGGCCGTGGTGGCGGGTTTTGGCTTCTTGCGCGGTGCTTTGGGTGTGCTGGGGGCGGTCATGGGGGATCGATTCGGGGGTGGTTCAAAGTGGCGGGCATTGTCACACAGGAGTGGCGGTAAGTTTCAAGCTACAAGCGATAAGTGATGATCCGGGCTGCCGGATTGGGTGCTTTGATGGCTTTTTTGCCATAAAAAAGGGAGACCCTCGCGGGCCTCCCTGTTTTACATCACGGTGTTCAGCCTTACAGGCTGGAAATCCGCGCGTGTTGCTCCGCCAGCTTGCTCAGGGCCTGTTCGGCCTCGGCCAGTTTGGCGCGTTCCTTGTCGATGACTTCGGCCGGAGCCTTGTCGACGAAGGAGGCATTGGACAGCTTGCCGCCGACCCGTTGCACTTCGCCTTGCAGGCGCTGGATTTCCTTGTCCAGGCGAGCCAGCTCGGCACCTTTGTCGATCAGGCCGGCCATTGGCACCAGCACTTCCATTTCACCGACCAGGGCAGTCGCGGACAGCGGGGCTTCTTCGCCTGCCGCCAGCACGGTGATGGATTCGAGCTTGGCCAGCTTCTTCAGCAGCGGCAGGTTCTCGTCGAGGCGACGTTGGTCTTCGGCGTTGACGTTCTTCAGGAACAGGGTCAGGGGCTTGCCCGGGCCGATGTTCATTTCCGCACGAATGCTCCGAGTGCCGAGCATCACGCCCTTGAGCCATTCGATGTCGTCTTCGGCGGCCGCATCGATGCGGGCCTCAACGGCTACCGGCCATGGCTGCAGCATGATGGTCTTGCCTTCGGCACCGGCCAGCGGCGCCAGGCGCTGCCAGATTTCTTCGGTGATGAACGGCATGAACGGATGCGCCAGGCGCAGGGCCACTTCCAGCACGCGCACCAGGGTGCGACGGGTGCCGCGCTGGCGTTCAACCGGCGCGTTCTCGTCCCACAGCACGGGCTTGGACAGCTCCAGGTACCAGTCGCAGTACTGGTTCCAGATGAACTCGTACAGCACCTGGGCGGCCAGGTCGAAACGGAACTGGTCGAGCTGGCGGGTCACTTCGGCTTCGGTGCGCTGCAGTTGGGAGATGATCCAGCGATCAGCCAGGGACAGCTCGTAGGCCTCGCCGTTCTGACCGCAGTCTTCACCCTTGTCCAGCACGTAGCGCGCGGCGTTCCAGATCTTGTTGCAGAAGTTGCGATAGCCTTCGACGCGGCCCATGTCGAACTTGATATCGCGACCGGTGGACGCCAGGGAGCAGAAGGTGAAGCGCAGGGCGTCGGTGCCGTAGCTGGCGATGCCGTCGGCGAATTCGGCGCGGGTCTGCTTCTCGATGGACTTCTGCAGCTTGGGCTGCATCAGGCCGGTGGTGCGCTTCTGCACCAGGGCTTCGAGTTCGATGCCGTCGATGATGTCCAGCGGGTCAAGCACGTTGCCCTTGGACTTGGACATTTTCTGGCCCTGGCCGTCGCGGACCAGGCCGTGCACGTACACGGTCTTGAACGGGACTTGCGGGGTGCCGTCTTCGTTTTTCACCAAATGCATGGTGAGCATGATCATCCGGGCAACCCAGAAGAAAATGATGTCGAAACCGGTCACCAGCACATCGGTCGGGTGGAAGGTCTTGAGGAAGTCGGTCTGCTCTGGCCAGCCCAGGGTGGAGAAGGTCCACAGGCCCGAACTGAACCAGGTGTCGAGCACGTCGTTGTCCTGTTGCAGGGCAACGTCCGGACCGAGGTTGTGCTTGGCGCGGACTTCGGCTTCGTAGCGGCCGACATAGACCTTGCCCGACTCGTCGTACCAGGCCGGGATGCGGTGGCCCCACCACAGCTGGCGGCTGATGCACCAGTCCTGGATGTCGCGCATCCAGGAGAAGTACATGTTCTCGTACTGCTTGGGTACGAAGGCGATACGGCCGTCTTCCACGGCAGCAATGGCAGGTTCTGCCAGCGGCTTGGTGGAGACGTACCACTGGTCGGTGAGCCACGGCTCGATAACGGTGCCGGAGCGGTCGCCCTTCGGCACTTTCAACGCGTGGTCGTCGACGCTGACCAGCAGGCCCAGGGCGTCGAAGGCGGCCACGATCTGCTTGCGCGCTTCAAAGCGGTCAAGGCCGGCGTATTCGGCCGGGATCTTGCCGTCGATGCTTTCGTTCAAGGTGCCGTCCAGGTTGAACACCTGGCAGGCCGGCAGCACGGCCGCGTTCTTGTCGAAAATATTCAGCAGCGGCAGGTTGTGGCGCTTGCCGACTTCGTAGTCGTTGAAATCGTGGGCCGGGGTGATTTTCACGCAGCCGGTGCCGAATTCAGGGTCGCAGTAGTCGTCGGCGATGATCGGGATGCGGCGGCCCACCAGGGGCAGCTCGACAAACTGGCCGATCAGGGCTTTGTAGCGTTCGTCCTCGGGGTTCACCGCGACAGCGGAGTCGCCGAGCATGGTTTCCGGGCGAGTGGTGGCCACGACCAGGTAATCCAGACCTTCAGCGGTCTTGGCGCCGTCGGCCAGCGGGTAGCGCAGGTTCCACAGGAAGCCTTTCTCGTCGTGGTTTTCCACTTCCAGGTCGGAGATCGCCGTGTGCAGCTTGGTGTCCCAGTTGACCAGGCGCTTGCCGCGGTAGATCAGGCCATCTTCATGCAGGCGGACAAAGGCTTCTTTCACGGCTTCCGAGAGGCCGTCGTCCATGGTGAAGCGCTCGCGGCTCCAGTCCACGGAGGAGCCCAGGCGGCGGATCTGGCGGCTGATGTTGCCGCCGGACTGATCCTTCCATTCCCAGACTTTTTCGAGGAATTTTTCCCGGCCCAAATCATGGCGATTCTGGCCCTGGGCTTCGATCTGACGCTCCACCAGCATTTGCGTGGCGATACCGGCGTGGTCGGTGCCCGGTTGCCACAGGGTGTTGCGACCCTGCATGCGGCGGAAGCGGATCAAGGCATCCATGATTGCGTTGTTGAAGCCATGGCCCATGTGCAGGCTGCCAGTGACGTTCGGTGGCGGAATCATGATGGTGTAAGAGTCGCCCGCGCCTTGCGGGGCGAAGTAATTCTCGGACTCCCAGGTTTGGTACCAGGAAGTTTCAATGGCGTGCGGCTGGTAGGTCTTATCCATGCGCGGCGGGACCCTATTGGCATTTATTCAGGAAAAGCCGGGAAGTATAGCGGACCCGCCCAGCCGCAAGCTACCAGCCATCAGCGGCAAAAGGCGCGCTGCGCCTCGGCTTTTCGTGCGGCTGGCGACGGTGGCTCAGGACTTGTGACTGGTCGCTGCGGCGAGCAACCGTTCCATCCTGGCTTCAAGGCGACGCTTGATTTCGGTTTCGATATGGGGGGCGAAGTCGTCGATCACGTCTTGCATGATCAATTGCGCGGCGGCGCGCAGTTCGCTGTCCAGGTGCAGCAGGGCGTCAGGCCCTTTGTTGACGACGGCCGGTGCTGGCGCGGCGGCGGGAGCCGGAGTGGGAGCAGGGGCAGGGCTGGCTGCGGGAGGCTGAACCGGGGCGGGGGAAGGTTCTGGGGTTTCAGCGGCGGCGACCGGTTGCTTGTCGCCGACCAGGTCGAACAGCAGGGGGATTTGCACATCGCCGCTGACGGTCTCGGTCAGCAGTGGCGGTTGCAGGTTGTCATCGCCGAGCAGTTGGCGGATCGACTCGAGGTCATCCAGCAGGTGCGCGGACTTTTGCAGCGGATTGGAAGTGTCCATCGGGTGCTCAGAGTCGCTGTAAACGGTGATCTTGCAGAGGATAGCCCTGTTCGCGGTAGAAACGGAAACTCTCGCGGGCGGCCTGACGAATAGTCGGATCTTCCACCACCACCTCGGCAATCCGGGCGAAACGTCCGGCAAAGGCCGGCACTTTCAAGTCCAGGTTTACCAGCAGGTCGTTGTGCGTGCCTGGGTCTTCACTCAGCCCCAGGACGATCAGGCTGTCGGGCTCGCTTTCCGCCGGGCCGTGGGGCACGAAGGTTTCACCCTTGAAGCGCCACAGGCGGGCGTCCAGGTCGTCGCGTTGTTCGGCATCGCTGCAATGCAGGTAGATACGGTGGCCCATGCGCCAGGCTTTTTCAGTGAGCTTGCAGGCGAAATCCAGGCGCGCTGAAGGATCCGCGCTGGGCAGGATATAGAAGTCGACTTTGGTCATTGCGGTTCCTGAGCCTGGAAAAGCGCCGCCGATCGACGGCGCCCTTCGAGGTCATGGTTTTCAGGCTTTGGCACGGTCCAGCAGGTACTGGGTCAGCAGGGGAACTGGGCGGCCAGTGGCGCCTTTGTCCTTGCCGCCGCTGGTCCAGGCGGTGCCGGCGATGTCCAGATGCGCCCAGTTGAATTGCTTGGCGAAGCGCGACAGGAAGCAGGCGGCGGTGATGGTGCCGGCTTTAGGCCCGCCGATGTTGGCGATGTCGGCGAACGGGCTGTCCAGTTGCTCCTGGTACTCGTCGAACAGCGGCAGTTGCCAGGCGCGGTCGTCAGCCTGTTGGCCGGCGCTCAGCAGTTGGCCGATCAGCTCGTCGTTGTTGCCCAGCAGGCCCGAGGTGTGGGAGCCCAGGGCAACGATGCAGGCGCCGGTCAGGGTGGCGATGTCGATCACCGATTGAGGCTTGAAGCGCTCGGCGTAGGTCAGGGCGTCGCACAGCACCAGGCGGCCTTCGGCGTCGGTGTTGAGGATTTCCACGGTCTGGCCGCTCATGGTGGTGACAATGTCGCCAGGGCGGGCCGCGCCACCGCTGGGCATGTTCTCGGCGCAGGCCAGGATGCACACCAGGTTGATCGGCAGCTTGAGTTCGAGCACTGCGCGCAGGGTCCCGAAGACGCTGGCCGCGCCGCCCATGTCGTACTTCATTTCATCCATGCCGGCGCCCGGCTTGAGGCTGATGCCGCCGGTGTCGAAGGTGATGCCTTTGCCGACCAGGGCGAAGGGCTTCTCGGATTTCTTGCCGCCGTTGTATTGCATGACGATCAGACGTGGTGGCTGGTCGCTGCCCTGGCCCACGGCGTAGAACGAGCCCATGCCCAGTTCTTTGATTTTCTTCTCGTCGAAGACCTCAACCTTCAGGCCTTTGAACTCCTTGCCCAGAGCCTTGGCCTGTTCGCCAAGGAACGTCGGGTGGCAGATGTTTGGTGGCAGGTTGCCCAGGTCGCGGGTGAAGGCCATGCCATGGGCGATGGCGGTGGCGTGGGTCACGGCGCGCTCGACTTCAGCCTGGGCGGCCTTGATGGTCAGCAGGGTGATTTTCTTCAAGGCCCGGGGTTCGGCTTTCTGGCTCTTGAATTGGTCGAAACTGTATTGGCCGTCCACCAGGGTTTCCGCCAGCAGGCGGGTTTTGCCGTAGCTGTCGCGGCCTTTGACCACGACTTCGTCCAGGGCCAATGCAGCGTCGCTGCCGCCCAGACCTTTAAGGGTGTTGAGTACCGAGCTGATGATCTTGCGGAACGGGCGATCGCCCAGTTCGGCGTCTTTGCCGATGCCCACCAGCAGCACGCGTTCGGCCTTGAGGTTGGCGACAGTGTGCAGCAGCAGGCTCTGACCGACCTTGCCGGCCAGGTCGCCGCGCTTGAGCACTGCGCTGATGGCGCCGCCGCTCAGTTCGTCGAGTTGTTGGGCGACACTGCCAAGCTTGCGGCCTTCGCCGACGGCGACGACCAGGGTGGCGGTTTTCAAGGTTTGCGGGCTAACGCTTTTTACAACCAGTTCCATGTCGGGTCCCTGAGTCAGTGGTCAAAGAGCGCGGGCTTCAAGGCCCTGCGCCGAAATTGTCTATGTCTATATAGAAGAAGGGGTCGCCAGGCACCGACGACAAAGCCGCCAGTTTGAACCTCGCTGCCCAAGGCTGACAACCCTCGTGCGGTGCTTTAGAGCCCTGCCTGAGCAAGCGCAGTGACAGGCGCATGCAATCACAGGATAATGCGCCATCTTTTTTCGGCGGCTCAGCGTCCTGGGCCGGCTCGATACGTTTGCTTGTTTGGCCGCCTTAGCCTGACAACCCTGGAGTGTCTGGTTTGATCGTCTTTCGTTATCTATCCCGCGAAGTCCTGCTGACCCTGAGTGCCGTGAGCGCGGTGCTGCTGGTCATCATCATGAGCGGTCGTTTCGTCAAGTACCTGGCGCAAGCGGCTTCTGGCGCACTGGACCCCGGTTCGCTGTTTCTGATCATGGGCTTTCGCCTGCCGGGTTTTCTGCAGCTGATCCTGCCGCTGGGCCTGTTCCTCGGCATCCTCCTGGCCTATGGCCGGCTCTATCTCGAAAGCGAGATGACCGTGCTTTCGGCCACCGGTATGAGCCAGCAACGCCTGTTGGGCATCACCATGATTCCGGCCACCCTGGTGGCCCTGCTGGTGGCCTGGCTGAGCCTGGGCCTGGCGCCCCAAGGAGCCAACCAGTTCCAGTTGCTGCTGAACAAGCAAGACGCCCTGACCGAATTTGACACCCTGGTGCCGGGGCGCTTCCAGGCCCTGAACGACGGCACTCGGGTCACCTACACCGAGCAGTTGTCCGAAGACCGTGCCCGCCTGGGTGGTGTGTTCATTTCCGAGAAGCGCCTGAGCCAGCAGAAAAAGGACGAGGGCATCTCTGTGCTGGTGGCCGAGAAGGGCCACCAGGACATCCGTCCCGACGGCAGTCGCTACCTGATCCTGGAAAACGGTTATCGCTATGACGGTAACCCGGGCGAGGCTGACTACCGGGTGATCCAGTACGACACCTATGGCGTGCTGCTGGCCAAGCCGGACGTGAGCGACGAAGTGACCGATCGTGACGCCATGTCCACCCGTGACCTGCTGAGCAAGAGTGATGTGCGCGCCCATGCCGAGTTGCAGTGGCGTTTCTCCCTGCCGCTGCTGGTGTTCATCGTGACCCTGATGGCGGTGCCCCTATCCCGGGTCAACCCGCGCCAGGGACGTTTCCTCAAGCTGATTCCGGCGATTCTTCTTTATATGGCTTACCTGACCATCCTGATTGCCGCCCGTGGCGCCCTGGAAAAGGGCAAGTTGTCGCCGTCCCTGGGGCTGTGGTGGGTGCACTTGCTGTTCTTGCTGATCGGCCTGGGGCTGATGTACTGGGAGCCGTTGCGCTTGAAACTGGCCGGTCGCCGTGGCGAGAAGGAGATGGCCCGTGGTTAAGCTCGATCGTTACATCGGCAGCAGTGTGCTGCTGGCTATCCTGGCCGTCCTGGGGATCATTCTCGGGCTGGCCTCGCTGTTTGCCTTTATCGATGAAATGGGCAGCGTCAGCGACAGCTACACCGTGATGGACGTGCTGGGGTACGTGTTGCTGACCGCGCCTCGGCGTCTTTACGAGATGCTGCCGATGGCAGGGCTGATCGGCTGCCTGATCGGCCTGGGCAGCCTGGCCAGCAACAGTGAGCTGACCATCATGCGCGCCGCCGGGGTGTCCGTCGGACGCATCGTCTGGGCGGTGATGAAGCCGATGCTGGTGCTGATGCTGGCGGGGATCCTGATTGGCGAATACGTGGCGCCTGCCACTGAAAGCCAGGCCCAGGCCAATCGTGCCCTGGCCCAGGGCTCCGGCGATGCGCAAAGCTCCAAGCATGGCCTGTGGCACCGCCAGGGCGAAGAGTTCATTCACATCAACGCCGTGCAACCCAGCGGCCTGTTGTATGGCGTGACCCGTTACCACTTCGATGACCAACGGCACATGCTGTCGTCGAGTTTTGCCCGGCAGGCCCGTTACGAGAAGGACTACTGGCAACTGACGGATGTGACCACCACTTACTTCCGTGAAGGGCATACCGAAGTCATCAAGGTGCCTGAAGAGCGTTGGGACGTGGCCTTGAGCCCGCAATTGCTCAGCACTGTGGTGATGGCGCCGGAGTCGTTGTCGATCAGCGGCTTGTGGGGCTACATCCATTACCTGGCCGACCAGGGCCTGAACAACGGTCGTTATTGGCTGGCGTTCTGGGTCAAAGTGTTGCAGCCGCTGGTGACCGCCGCGCTGGTGCTGATGGCGATTTCCTTCATCTTTGGGCCGCTGCGCTCGGTGACCCTGGGGCAACGGGTGTTCACCGGTGTGCTGGTGGGCTTCACCTTCCGCATCGCTCAGGACCTGCTGGGGCCGTCGAGCCTGGTCTTCGGCTTTTCGCCGCTGTTCGCGGTGCTGGTGCCGGCGGGGATCTGTGCTGTGGCGGGCTTCTGGTTGCTACGCCGGGCCGGTTGATCGCGGCGCCCGCCGCCTGCTGTAACGCCAACGCCCCGGTCGCCAGACCGGGGCGTTTTGCATTTGACAACCGCTGACAGGCGAACGTGACGCTTGCGCCGAGTATCAGGTACAATTCCCGGCTATTTTTCGGCGGGCCTTGCCTGCAGCCTTTTTGAGTGTTCATCCGTGAGTGATTTGAGTCATATCCGCAATTTCTCCATCATCGCCCACATTGACCATGGCAAGTCGACTCTGGCCGATCGCTTTATCCAGATGTGCGGCGGCCTGGCCGAGCGTGAAATGGAAGCCCAGGTTCTGGACTCCATGGACCTCGAGCGTGAACGCGGGATCACCATCAAGGCCCACAGCGTCACCCTCTATTACAAAGCCAAAGACGGTGTGAACTACCAGTTGAACTTCATTGATACCCCGGGCCACGTGGACTTCACCTATGAAGTCAGCCGTTCCCTGGCGGCCTGTGAAGGTGCGTTGCTGGTGGTCGATGCCGGCCAGGGCGTTGAAGCCCAGTCGGTTGCCAACTGCTACACCGCCATCGAGCAAGGCCTCGAGGTGATGCCTGTCCTGAACAAGATCGACCTGCCACAGGCCGATCCGGAGCGGGTCAAGGAAGAGATCGAGAAGATCATTGGCATCGATGCGACCGACGCCGTGACCTGCAGCGCCAAGACCGGTTTGGGCGTGGACGAGGTGCTCGAGCGCCTGGTGACCACCATTCCGGCGCCTACCGGCAATATCGAAGACCCGCTGCAAGCGCTGATCATCGACTCCTGGTTCGACAACTACCTGGGCGTTGTCTCCTTGGTACGTGTGCGCCACGGTCGGGTGAAGAAAGGCGACAAGATCCTGGTCAAATCCACCGGCAAGATCCACTTGGTGGACAGCGTCGGTGTGTTCAATCCGAAGCACACCGCCACCGTTGACCTCAAGGCCGGTGAAGTGGGCTTCATCATTGCGGGCATCAAGGACATTCACGGTGCGCCAGTTGGCGATACCCTGACCCTGAGCTCGACGCCGGACGTGGAAGTGCTGCCTGGCTTCAAACGTATCCAGCCGCAGGTTTATGCCGGCCTGTTCCCGGTCAGCTCCGACGACTTCGAAGACTTCCGTGAAGCCCTGCAAAAGCTCACCCTGAACGACTCGTCGCTGCAGTACACCCCGGAAAGCTCAGACGCCCTGGGCTTTGGCTTCCGTTGCGGCTTCCTCGGCATGCTGCACATGGAGATCATTCAGGAGCGCCTGGAGCGTGAATACGACCTGGACCTGATCACCACCGCGCCGACGGTTATTTTCGAGCTGCTGCTGAAGAACGGTGAAACGATTTACGTCGACAACCCGTCCAAGCTTCCAGACCTGTCGGCCATTGAAGACATGCGCGAGCCGATCGTGCGGGCCAACATTCTTGTGCCGCAAGAGCACCTGGGTAACGTCATAACCCTGTGCATCGAGAAGCGTGGCGTGCAGCACGACATGTTGTTCCTCGGCACCCAGGTCCAAGTGACCTACGACTTGCCGATGAACGAAGTGGTGCTGGACTTCTTCGACCGACTGAAATCCACCAGCCGTGGCTATGCTTCGCTGGATTACCATTTCGATCGTTATCAGTCGGCTAATCTGGTCAAGCTGGATGTGCTGATCAACGGTGAGAAAGTCGATGCCCTGGCGTTGATCGTGCACCGTGACAACGCCCACTACAAAGGGCGTGCGTTGACCGAAAAGATGAAAGAACTGATTCCTCGGCAGATGTTTGACGTGGCAATCCAGGCCGCCATTGGCGGGCAGATTGTGGCGCGGACAACGGTCAAGGCCCTCAGAAAGAACGTACTGGCCAAATGCTACGGTGGTGACGTTAGCCGTAAGCGCAAGCTGTTGGAGAAGCAGAAGGCCGGTAAGAAACGCATGAAGCAAGTGGGCAACGTGGAAATTCCACAAGAAGCCTTCCTTGCCGTGCTCAGGTTGGATAGTTAGGTCCTATGTCACTAAATTTCCCGCTGTTGCTGGTTATCGCTGTCGCCGTTTGCGGTCTTCTGGCGTTGCTCGATCTGGTGTTCTTCGCCCCGCGTCGGCGGACGGCCATCGCGTCCTATCAGGACAGCGTCAGCCAGCCTGATGTCGTGGTGGTCGAGAAGCTGAACAAAGAGCCGCTGCTGGTTGAATACGGCAAGTCGTTCTTTCCGGTGTTGTTCCTGGTGCTGGTGCTGCGTTCGTTCCTGGTGGAGCCGTTTCAGATTCCTTCGGGATCGATGAAGCCCACCCTGGACGTTGGCGACTTCATCCTGGTGAACAAGTTTTCTTACGGGATCCGCTTGCCGGTGATCGACAAGAAAGTCATCGAGATCGGTAACCCGCAGCGCGGCGACGTGATGGTGTTCCGCTATCCGGCTGATCCGAGCGTCAATTACATCAAGCGTGTGATTGGCCTGCCGGGCGATGTCGTGCGCTATACCAATGACAAGCACCTGTATGTCAACGGGCAGTTGATCGCCGATCAGATGATCGGCACCGTCTACGACCCACAGCTGGGTGACGTAGCGGTGTACAAGGAGCAGGTCGGCGACTCCGAGCACATGGTCCACAAAGCCATTAATCGCTCGATGCAGGGCGGCCAATGGACCGTTCCCGCCGGTCACTACTTCATGATGGGCGATAACCGCGACAACTCGAACGACAGCCGTTACTGGAACGATGCCAGCATTCCCAAGGAAATGCAGGGCATGGTCCCCGACGAAAATATCGTCGGCAAGGCCTTTGCGGTCTGGATGAGTTGGCCGGAACCCAAGTTCAGCCACCTGCCGAGTTTCTCGCGGGTCGGGTTGATCAAGTAAGACAAGCGGCGCTGTGAACACAGCGCCGAATGCTTTTCTAGGGCTCGGACAATTCGTCCGGCCCTGTGCACTACGCACAAGCTTGTAACAGTAGCCAGGATGTAAATTTGAACACAGCGTCAGTCGTCGATGGCCGCCGGTGCCACCAATCAGATATGGGTAAACCGTGAGCGTTTCTTTAAGCCGTCTCGAGCGTCAGCTCGGCTACACCTTCAAGGACCAGGAACTGATGGTCCTGGCTCTTACGCACCGCAGTTTTGCCGGGCGTAACAACGAACGCCTGGAATTCCTCGGTGATGCCATTCTCAACTTCGTCGCCGGCGAAGCGCTGTTCGAGCGTTTCCCCCAGGCTCGCGAAGGCCAGTTGTCGCGTTTGCGCGCGCGCCTGGTGAAAGGTGAAACACTGGCGGTGCTGGCCCGTGGTTTCGATTTGGGTGAATACCTGCGCCTGGGGTCTGGTGAGTTGAAGAGTGGCGGTTTCCGCCGTGAGTCGATCCTCGCCGATGCTCTGGAGGCCTTGATCGGTGCGATCTATCTGGATGCTGGCATGGAGACCGCCCGCGATCGCGTGCTGTCCTGGCTGACGTCCGAGTTCGAGAGCCTGACCCTGGTCGATACCAACAAGGATCCGAAAACCCGCCTGCAGGAGTTCCTGCAGTCCCGGGCCTGTGAGCTGCCGCGTTACGAAGTGGTGGATATCCAGGGTGAGCCGCATTGCCGGACGTTCTTCGTCGAATGCGAGATCACCTTACTGAACGAAAAAAGCCGAGGTCAGGGTGTGAGTCGTCGTATTGCCGAACAGGTAGCGGCCGCTGCAGCACTGATTGCCCTGGGCGTGGAGAATGGCCATGACTGATTCAACTGCAACACGCTGTGGCTATGTCGCCATCGTTGGCCGCCCGAACGTGGGCAAGTCGACGCTGCTGAACCACATCCTCGGCCAGAAGCTGGCGATCACCTCGCGCAAGCCGCAGACCACCCGCCACAACATGCTGGGCATCAAGACCGAAGGCAGCGTGCAAGCGGTCTACGTTGACACCCCGGGCATGCACAAAGGCGGCGAGAAAGCCCTGAACCGCTACATGAACAAGACCGCTTCAGCGGCGTTGAAAGACGTCGATGTGGTGATCTTCGTGGTGGATCGCACCAAGTGGACCGACGAAGACCAGATGGTTCTCGAGCGCGTGCAGTACGTGACCGGCCCACTGATCGTCGCGCTGAACAAGACCGACCGCATCGAAGACAAAGCCGAGCTGATGCCGCACCTGAGCTGGTTGCAGGAGCAGTTGCCGAATGCGCAGATCGTGCCGATCTCCGCTCAGCACGGGCACAACCTTGATGCCCTGGAAGGCCTGATCGCCCAGCACCTTCCGGAAAACGATCACTTCTTCCCAGAAGACCAGATCACCGACCGCAGCAGTCGTTTCCTCGCCGCAGAACTGGTGCGCGAGAAGATCATGCGCCAGTTGGGTGCTGAGCTGCCGTACCAGATCACCGTGGAAATCGAAGAGTTCAAGCAGCAGGGCAAGACCTTGCACATCCACGCCCTGATCCTGGTCGAGCGTGATGGCCAGAAGAAAATCATCATTGGTGACAAGGGTGAGCGCATCAAGCGCATCGGTACCGAGGCGCGCAAAGACATGGAGTTGCTGTTCGACTCCAAGGTCATGCTCAACCTCTGGGTCAAGGTCAAAGGCGGCTGGTCCGACGATGAACGCGCCCTGCGTTCCCTGGGCTACGGCGACCTCTAAAGCCCTCACCGGCAACCGGCACCTACCCCCTGTAGGAGTCGGCTTGCCGGCGATCCAGGTTCTCCAACCGAGCCTGCCCCTCCCGGATCAACCCTGAGATCCTCTGCCAGCCATGTCCAGCAACGCCCCTCTCGGCCAGCCCGCTTATGTGTTGCACAGCCGCGCCTACCGCGAGAACAGCGCCCTGGTGGATTTCCTCACGCCCCAAGGTCGCCTGCGCGCAGTACTGCGCAGTGCCCGGGGCAAGGCCGGAACCCTGGCGCGGCCCTTCGTGCCTCTGGAAGTGGAATTTCGCGGGCGTGGCGAGCTGAAGAATGTCGGGCGCATGGAAAGTGCCGGGGTGTCCACCTGGCTCAATGGCGAGGCCCTGTTCAGTGGCCTGTACCTCAATGAGCTGCTGATTCGCCTGCTCCCGGCGGAAGATCCCCACCCTGCGGTCTTTGACCATTACGCCGCGACCTTGCTGGCCCTGGCTGAAGGGCGCCCCCTGGAACCCTTGTTGCGTTCATTCGAGTGGCGGCTGTTGGATGATCTGGGCTACGGCTTTGCCCTGGACGCGGACATTCATGGTGAGGCCATTGCGGCCGACGGCCTGTATCGCCTGCAAGTGGATGCCGGACTGGAGCGGGTCTACCTGTTGCAACCGGGGTTGTTCAACGGCACCGAGCTGCTGGCCATGGCTGAAGCTGACTGGAGCGCCGCCGGTGCCCTGTCGGCGGCCAAGCGCCTGATGCGCCAGGCCCTGGCGGTGCACTTGGGCGGTCGGCCTCTGGTCAGTCGCGAGTTGTTTCGCAAGCCTTAGTCTCCCCGTATGCTGTGCGCCGAATCTTCATTTATTCAGGAGCGCTTCCGTGAGCACCAGCAACCGCATTCTTCTCGGCGTGAACATCGACCACGTTGCCACCTTGCGCCAGGCCCGGGGTACCCGTTACCCCGATCCGGTCAAGGCGGCCCTGGATGCGGAAGAGGCGGGTGCTGACGGCATCACCGTGCACCTGCGCGAAGACCGCCGGCATATTCAGGAGCGCGACGTGTTGCTGCTCAAGGACGTGCTGCAGACCCGCATGAACTTCGAGATGGGCGTCACCGAAGAAATGATGGCGTTCGCCGAGCGTATCCGTCCGGCGCATATCTGCCTGGTGCCGGAAACCCGCCAGGAGCTGACCACCGAGGGTGGCCTGGACGTGGCCGGTCAGGAAGCGCGGATCAAGGCTGCGGTAGAGCGCCTGTCGAAGATCGGTGCCGAAGTGTCTTTGTTCATCGACGCCGACGAGCGTCAGATCGAAGCCTCGCGGCGGGTCGGCGCGCCGGCCATCGAGCTGCACACCGGGCGCTACGCCGATGCCCAGACCCCGAGCGAAGTGGCGGACGAGCTGCAACGCATTGTCGAAGGGGTGGCCGTGGGCTTGGCCCAGGGTTTGATCGTCAATGCCGGCCACGGCCTGCATTACCACAACGTTGAAGCTGTAGCGGCGATCAAGGGCATCAATGAGCTGAACATCGGTCACGCCTTGGTGGCACATGCGCTGTTCGTGGGTTTCAAAGGTGCAGTGGCGGAAATGAAGGCGTTGATCGTGGCGGCCGCGAAGGCCTGAGGAGTGATCGCCGGCGAGCCGGCTCCTGTGGGAGCTGGCTGGCCAGCGAAGGGCTTAAAGCGGCGGGTTTTCTTCCGTGGGCTTGGTCTTGTCTACGCCGGGCACATGCAGGTTGCCTTCGGCCACTTGGTCACCCTCCAGCTGCGGCTGGGTCACCCAGGTCAGAATGTCGTAGTAGCGACGGATGTTGGCCACGAAATGCACCGGCTCGCCGCCTCGGGCGTAGCCATAGCGGGTCTTGCTGTACCACTGCTTTTGCGACAGGCGCGGGAGCATTTTCTTCACGTCCAGCCACTTGTTGGGGTTGAGCCCCTCTTTTTCCGCCAGCTTGCGTGCGTCGTCCAGGTGGCCGGTGCCGACGTTATAGGCGGCGAGGGCGAACCAGGTGCGATCCGGCTCCTCGATCTTTTCATCCAACTGATCCTTGATCAGGGCCAGGTACTTGGCGCCGCCGCTGATGCTCTGCTTGGGGTCCAGGCGGTTGGACACGCCCATGGCCTGGGCGGTGTTCTGGGTCAGCATCATCAGGCCGCGTACGCCGGTCTTGGAGGTCACGGCCGGTTGCCACATGGACTCCTGATAACCCACGGCTGCCAGCAGGCGCCAGTCGACTTTTTCCGTTTTGGCCGAGGCCTTGAAGTGCTTTTCGTACTTGGGCAGGCGCTGTTGCAGGTGCTGGGCAAAGGTGTAGGCGCCGACGTAGCCGAGGACGTCCACGTGGCCGTAATAGCGGTCTTTCAAGCGTTGCAGGGTGCCGTTCTTCTCAACCTTGTCGAGGAACGCGTTGATCTCGTTGAGCAGGCTGTTGTCTTCGCCCGCAGCCACGGCCCAGCTCTGGCTCTTGGCATCGCCCAGGTCGAAGGCGACCCGCACGTTGGGGAAATACACCTGGTTCATTGCCAGTTCGTTGGAGTCCACCAGGGTCAAATCGATTTGGCCTTCATCGACCATGCGTAGCAGGTCGACCACCTCCACCGCATCAGACTCTTCGTATTCGATGCCGGGGTACTTGAGCTTGAGGTCCGCCAGCTGCTCGGCATGGGTGCTGCCCTTGAGCACCATGATGTGCTTGCCCACCAGGTTTTCCGGGGTGGTGGGGCGCGATTGGCCGTTGCGATAAATGATTTGCGGGGTGACTTCGAGGTAGGAGTGGGAAAACCGTACCTGTTGCTTGCGTTTGTCGCTGCTGACCAGGCCGGCAGCGGCGATCACCGGGCCGCCGGGCTTGCCTAGCTGGTCGAAGAGGTCGTCGAGGTTGTCGGCGGTTTCGATCTTCAACTCCACCCCCAAATCGTCGGCGAAGCGCTTCACCAGCTCGTATTCGAAGCCGGTTTCGCCGTTGCGGTCCTGAAAGTAGGTGGCCGGGCTGTTACGGGTAACCACCCGCAGCACACCATCCTCCTTTACACGCTCCAGGGTGCTGGGTTTTTCAACACAGGCACCGAGCATCAGGAAGAGTCCAGTTGCGATAAGCCACTTGGCCCAGCGCGGACGTAACGCCATAGGGGAAAACATTTGCGCAGTATACGCAAAGGATAACGGCCGCCATATCTCGACAGCGAAGGGCTTGTCTGCTAGAGATTTCCGCTCCCGGCTGCAGCCCTCAAGAATGGGGCATCGGGCGCTGCCAACCCCTTGTAAATAACCCGTCTGAATGGCCTTGATCCCCCTTTGTTATAGGGGGCCAGTCATGGGCCGACGCCTGACCGCTGCCCTGCGTAGCGTTTCGAGTGCCGTTGCGGGCGGTTTACGTTAGAATGCACGGCCTCAAAGCACACCCCCTTCCCGAGGCTGTCCCGAAGATGTTGATCCTGCGCGGCGCTCCTGCCCTTTCTGCCTTTCGCCACAGCAAACTCCTTGAGCAACTGAGCCGATCTGTCCCGGCTGTCAGTGGCTTGTATGCTGAATTCGCTCACTTCGCCGAAGTTACCGGCGACCTGACCGGCGACGAACAGCAGGTGCTTGCGCGCCTTCTGAAGTACGGCCCAAGCGTACCGGTACAAGAACCCACCGGCCGACTGTTCCTGGTGTTGCCGCGTTTCGGCACCATCTCGCCCTGGTCGAGCAAGGCCAGCGATATCGCCCGCAACTGTGGCCTGGGCAAGATCCAGCGCCTGGAGCGTGGTATTGCGTTCTACGTGACCGGCGAGTTCAGCGAAGCTGAGGCGCAACAGGTCGCCGATTCCCTGCACGACCGCATGACCCAGATCGTCCTCGGCAACCTCGAGCAGGCATCCGGCTTGTTCAGCCACGCCGAGCCGAAGCCGCTGACCGCCATCGACATCCTCGGCGGCGGCCGCGCTGCGCTGGAGCAGGCCAACACCGAGTTGGGCCTGGCCCTGGCTGAAGACGAGATCGATTACCTGGTCAACGCCTTCATCGGTCTCAAGCGCAACCCGCACGACATCGAACTGATGATGTTCGCCCAGGCCAACTCCGAGCACTGCCGCCACAAGATCTTCAACGCCAGTTGGGATATTGACGGTCAGAGCCAGGAAAAAAGCCTGTTCGGCATGATCAAGAACACCTATCAGATGCACAGCGAAGGCGTGTTGTCGGCTTATAAAGACAACGCCTCGGTGATCGTCGGCAACGTTGCCGGCCGCTTCTTCCCGGACCCTGAAACCCGCCAGTACGGCGCGGTGCAAGAGCCGGTGCACATCCTGATGAAGGTCGAGACCCATAACCACCCAACCGCGATCGCTCCCTTCCCGGGCGCGTCCACCGGTTCCGGCGGCGAGATTCGCGACGAAGGCGCCACCGGTCGTGGCGCCAAGCCCAAGGCTGGCCTGACCGGTTTCACCGTGTCCAACCTGCAGATCCCGGGCTTCGAACAGCCGTGGGAAGTGGCGTACGGCAAGCCTGAGCGCATTGTCACCGCGCTGGACATCATGATCGAAGGCCCGCTGGGCGGCGCTGCGTTCAACAACGAATTCGGTCGTCCGGCCCTGACCGGCTACTTCCGTACCTTCGAGCAGTCGATCAGCACGCCCCATGGCGACGAGGTTCGCGGTTACCACAAGCCGATCATGTTGGCCGGCGGCATGGGCAACATCCGTGAAGAACACGTCAAGAAAGGCGAAATCGTCGTGGGCTCCAAGCTGATCGTGCTCGGCGGCCCGGCGATGCTGATCGGCCTGGGCGGCGGCGCGGCTTCTTCCATGGCCACCGGCACCAGTTCGGCGGACCTGGACTTCGCGTCCGTTCAGCGTGAAAACCCTGAAATGGAGCGTCGTTGCCAGGAAGTGATCGACCGTTGCTGGCAGTTGGGCGACAAGAACCCGATCAGCTTCATCCACGACGTGGGGGCGGGCGGTCTGTCCAACGCCTTCCCGGAACTGGTCAACGACGGCGACCGCGGTGGCCGTTTCGAACTGCGCAACATTCCGAACGACGAGCCGGGCATGGCCCCGCACGAAATCTGGAGCAACGAATCCCAGGAGCGTTACGTCCTGGCGGTCGGCCCTGAAGACTTCGCGCGCTTCCAGGCCATCTGCGAACGTGAGCGTTGCCCGTTTGCCGTTGTCGGTGAAGCCACGGCCGAACCGCAGTTGACTGTCACGGATAGCCACTTCGGCAACAACCCGGTGGACATGCCACTGGAAGTGTTGCTGGGCAAGGCACCGCGCATGCACCGTTCGGTGGTTCGCGAAGCCGAGCTGGGCGATGACTTCGATCCGAGCACCCTCGACATCGGCGAAAGCATCGAGCGTGTACTGCATCACCCGGCCGTCGCCAGCAAGAGTTTCCTGATCACCATCGGCGACCGCACCATCACCGGCCTTGTGGCCCGTGACCAGATGGTGGGTCCATGGCAGGTTCCGGTGGCTGACGTTGCCGTCACCGCCACCAGTTTCGACGTTTACACCGGTGAAGCCATGGCCATGGGCGAGCGGACGCCGCTGGCACTGCTGGACGCTCCGGCGTCTGGCCGTATGGCCATTGGTGAAACCCTGACCAACATCGCTGCCTCGCGCATCAACAAGATCTCCGACATCAAGTTGTCGGCGAACTGGATGTCCGCTGCCGGCCACCCGGGCGAAGACGCGCGTCTGTACGACACTGTGAAAGCGGTCGGCATGGAGCTGTGCCCTGAGCTGGGTATCACCATTCCGGTGGGCAAGGACTCGATGTCCATGGCCACCCGCTGGAACGACAACGGCGAAGACAAGACTGTCACGTCGCCGATGTCCCTGATCGTGACCGGCTTCGCGCCTGTAGCGGACGTCCGTCAGACCCTGACCCCGCAACTGCGCATGGACAAGGGCACCACCGATCTGATCCTGATCGACCTGGGTCGTGGCCAGAACCGCATGGGTGCGTCGATCCTCGCCCAGACCCATGGCAAGCTCGGCAAGCAGGCGCCGGACGTTGATGACGCTGAAGACCTCAAAGCCTTCTTCGCCGTGATCCAGGGCCTCAACGCCGACGGTCACCTGCTGGCGTACCACGACCGTTCCGACGGTGGTTTGCTGACCAGTGCTGTGGAAATGGCCTTTGCCGGTCACTGCGGCCTGAGCCTGAACCTCGACGGCCTGGCAGAAACGTCCGCTGACATCGCGGCAATCCTGTTCAACGAAGAGCTGGGTGCCGTCATCCAGGTTCGTCAGGACGCCACACCGGACATCCTCGCGCAGTTCAGCGCAGCGGGCTTGGGCGAGTGCGTGTCGGTGATCGGTCAGCCGATCAACAATGGCCAGATCATCATCACCTTCAACGGTGAGACCGTGTTCGAAGGCCAGCGTCGTCTTCTGCAACGCCAGTGGGCCGAGACCAGCTACCAGATTCAGCGCCTGCGTGATAACGCCGACTGCGCCGAGCAAGAGTTCGACGTGTTGCTGGAAGAAGACAACCCGGGCCTGAGCGTCAAGCTGAGCTTCGACGTGAACCAGGACGTGGCCGCGCCTTACATCAAGAAAGGCATCCGTCCACAGGTTGCCGTGCTGCGTGAGCAGGGCGTCAACGGTCAGGTGGAAATGGCTGCGGCGTTCGACCGTGCCGGCTTCAATGCCATCGACGTGCACATGAGCGACATTCTGGCCGGCCGTGTCGACCTGAACGAGTTCAAGGGCCTGGTGGCTTGCGGTGGTTTCTCCTACGGCGACGTGCTGGGTGCCGGTGAAGGCTGGGCCAAGTCGGCCCTGTTCAACAGCCGTGCCCGCGACGCTTTCCAGGGCTTCTTCGAGCGCAACGACAGCTTCACCCTCGGTGTGTGCAACGGTTGCCAGATGATGTCCAACCTGCACGAGCTGATCCCGGGCAGCGAGTTCTGGCCGCACTTCGTGCGTAACCGTTCCGAGCAGTTCGAAGCCCGTGTGGCCATGGTCCAGGTGCAGGAGTCGAACTCGATCTTCCTGCAGGGCATGGCCGGTTCGCGTATGCCAATCGCCATCGCTCACGGCGAAGGTCATGCCGAGTTCGAAAGCGCCGAAGCCCTGCTGGAAGCCGACCTGTCCGGTTGCGTGGCTCTGCGTTTCGTCGACAACCACGGCAAGGTCACTGAAAACTACCCGGCCAACCCGAACGGCTCGCCGCGCGGGATCACCGGCCTCACCAGCCGCGACGGTCGCGTCACCATCATGATGCCGCACCCTGAGCGGGTGTTCCGTGCCGCGCAGAACTCCTGGCGTCCGGACGAGTGGAGCGAAGACGGCGCGTGGATGCGCATGTTCCGCAACGCTCGTGTGTGGGTGAACTAAGGGCATGTACAAGCTCTGCTTCTTTGTTCCGCCCAGCCACGTGGACGTGGTCAAGAACGCCGTATTCGCCGCCGGTGGCGGTCGTATTGGCGACTATGACCAGTGTGCGTGGCAGGTGCTGGGCCAGGGCCAGTTTCGCCCGCGGGACGGCAGTCAGCCGTTCCTTGGGCAAACCGGTCTGACCGAGCAGGTGGAGGAGTGGAAGGTGGAGCTGGTGGTCGCCGATGAGCTGGTACGCTCGGTGGTGATGGCCCTCAAGCAGAGCCATCCCTACGAGACTCCGGCTTATGAAGTCTGGCGCCTGGAAGACTTCTAAGGTTGCCACCCATGAAAAACCCGCTGAACCGGTTACGGTCAGCGGGTTTTTTTATGCCTGGCGATCAGGGGCGTATTTCAATCATCGTGCCGTCTTTGACCAGGCCCCAGACTTCGCGCATGTCGACGTTGCGCATGGCGATGCAGCCGTCGGTCCAGTCCAGGGTATGGAAGAACTGCTCCGGGTAGTCTTCGCTGTCCGGGGTGCCGTGGATCATGATCATGCCGCCCGGCGGCACGCCTTCGCGCCGGGCCCGGGCGGAGTCGCTGATGTTGGGGTAGGAGATGTGCATCGACAGGTAATAGCGGTCACTGGGCTTGCGCCAGTCGAGCCAGTAAAACCCCTCGGGGGTGCGTTTATCGCCTTCCATGAGTTTCGGGCCCTTGGGGCCCTTGCCCAGGGAGATGCGATAGGTCTTGAGGGGCTTGCCGTCGTTGATCAACTGCAGTTGGTGGGCAGATTTGAGGATCAGGACTTTTTCAATGATTTTGCCGTCGAGGGTTTCCACCGTGGAGGCCTGGGACAGGGCAACGAAAGACCAGCAGAGCAGGGCAAGCAACCAGCGCATTGACACGATATCCCCAGGCGTACGCAGGTGCCGCGTACGGTTTATTGTTTAAGTGATGGCAGGTTGAGCGGGTGCTGCAATCGATTCGGAGCGTACCGGGTAATCCTCGGTGTGCCGGTCCGCGAAGAAGCATTCTAAGGTACGCCCGACCGTGCGGAAAGCCAGCTCGGACCAAGGGATCTCGTGTTCTTCGAAGAGCCTGACCTCCAGGCTTTCTTCGCCGGCGGCAAAGTCCAGGTCTGCCAGTTCCGCGCGGAAGAATACATGCACCTGGTTGATATGGGGCACATCGATCAGGGTGTAGATGTGCGGGTTGCGGACCCGGGCACAGGCTTCCTCGAGGGTTTCGCGGATGGCCGCCTGCTCCACGGTTTCGCCGTTCTCCATAAAGCCTGCGGGCAGGGTCCAGTAACCCCGGCGCGGTTCGATGGCACGCCGACACAAAAGCACTTGGGTACCCCAGGTCGGCACGCAGCCGGCGACGATGTTGGGGTTCTGATAATGGATGGTCTGGCAGTGATCGCAGACGAATCGCAGGCGGGAGTCGCCTTCAGGAATGCGCTGGGTCACTGTGTTGCCGCACTGACTGCAAAATTTCATGCTGGGTATCCGAAAAGGCTGCGCCTATCTTGGCGTGCGCGGCCTGTTGTCGGCAAGTTGTCGTTAAGCGACATGCCGGGGCTCGGGGGTTGGGCGGTTGCTGGGATTGGTGCATGATGCACGGTAGCCAACAGATCGAGATGCCTCATGCTGGACGAGCTACTTCATCGGGTAAGCAATTACACGCCGCTGACGCTGGAGACCGATACGCGTTTCCCGGAGGCTGCGGTGCTGGTGCCCATCACCCGTAGCGCTGAACCTGAACTGGTGCTGACCCTGCGGGCCAGCGGCCTGTCCACCCATGGCGGTGAAGTGGCCTTTCCCGGAGGCCGGCGTGACCCTGAAGACCCGGACCTGATCTTTACCGCCCTGCGCGAAGCCGAAGAAGAGATTGGCCTGCCGCCGGGGCTGGTGGAAATCATCGGCCCCCTGAGCCCGCTGGTATCCCGTCATGGGATCAAGGTCACGCCTTATGTGGGGGTGATTCCCGATTACGTCGAATACCTGGCCAACGACGCCGAGATCGCTGCGGTGTTCAGTGTGCCCCTGGAGTTCTTCCGTCAGGACCCGCGCGAGCATACCCATCGCATTGATTACCAGGGGCGCAGTTGGTACGTGCCCAGTTACCGTTATGGCGAATATAAGATCTGGGGCCTGACGGCGATCATGATCGTCGAGTTGATCAACCTGCTGTACGACGCCAACATCAGCCTGCATCAGCCCCCCAAAAGCTACATCACTCTCTGACAAGCCATCGCCACGTATGGCCTTAACCCGCGGCTGCCTGAGCCTTGAGGACAATAAGATGAAATACCGCCTGGGCGACGCCCGAGTCGAGACCCATGCCCAGAGCTGGGTCGCCCCGAACGCCACGCTGGTGGGCAAGGTCAAGCTGGAAGAGGGGGCCAATGTCTGGTTCAACGCGGTGCTGCGCGGCGACAACGAGCTGATCCTGATCGGCAAGAACAGCAACGTCCAGGACGGTACGGTGATGCACACCGACATGGGGTATCCACTGACCATCGGCACCGGCGTGACCATCGGCCACAACGCCATGCTGCATGGCTGCACGGTGGGTGACTACAGCCTGATCGGGATTAACGCGGTGATCCTCAATGGCGCAAAAATCGGCAAAAACTGCATCATCGGCGCCAATTCCCTGATCGGCGAAGGCAAGGAAATTCCCGACGGTTCGCTGGTGATGGGTTCCCCGGGAAAAGTAGTGCGTGAACTGACCGAGGCCCAGAAGAAGATGCTCGAAGCCAGTGCCGCGCACTACGTGCATAATGCCCAGCGGTATGCCCGTGATCTGGTTGAGCAAGAAGAATGACCCCCACCGAACGCCCCGTCGCCTCTCCCTGCGTCAGTATCTGCGCGCTAGATGACGACGATATCTGCACCGGCTGCCAGCGCACGGTGGATGAAATCACCCGCTGGAGTCGGATGGACAACACCGAACGTCGCGCGGTGCTGGTCTTGTGCCATGAGCGGGCCAAGTCCAGTGGACTGTTATGGATGATAGGTTCCAGCCCGGCAAGCTGATGGTGGCCCCTGTGTAGGGGCCGGTTTTCCGGCGAGCAGCGCATTAGACGTTCTTGGCCCGGGCCCCGTGCTTGAAGTACCCTGTGCGCCTTCCTGACAGGTACTTTGCACCCCATGCTCTTCCTGATTGCCTACATCAGCAGTGTCGTGCTGATCAACTACGCCTTTTCTACCGCTCCGCACCTGGACGTCATCTGGTCGGCATGGGGTGGGTTGGTGTTCGTATTGCGCGACATGGTGCAGACCCGTTTCGGCCACGGCGCCATCCTGGCCATGCTGGCGGCGCTGGTGCTGTCTTACGTGACCTCTGATCCGGCCATTGCCCTGGCCAGCGCCACGGCGTTCGCCGTATCCGAATGCATTGACTGGCTGGTGTTCAGCATCACTAAGCGTCCGCTGCACGACCGCCTATGGATCAGTTCGGCGCTGAGCATTCCCCTGGACACCTTTATCTTCTTCGGCCTGATCGATGCCTTGACGCCTGGGGTGATCCTCACGGCCCTGGGCTCGAAGTTCGCCGGTGTGACCGTGGTTTGGCTGGCCATGGCCTGGCGCCTGCGCAAAGCTGCGTGCGCCAGCTGAGGCCAAACCTCGCGCTTCATGTAAAATGCCGCGCTTTCTCCCCATGGGCCGCCCGCTTGGCGCTCGGCCCTCGATGATCCGCTCCTTTGAGGACCTGCAGATGACCCGTATCGGAACTCCATTGTCGCCAACCGCGACCCGCGTTTTGCTCTGTGGCTGTGGCGAGTTGGGCAAGGAAGTGGTGATCGAGCTGCAACGCCTGGGCGTTGAAGTGATTGCCGTGGACCGCTACGCCAATGCCCCGGCCATGCAAGTGGCCCACCGCAGCCACGTGATCAACATGCTCGACGGAGCCGCCCTGCGGGCAGTGATCGAGGCGGAGAAACCGCACTTCATCGTGCCGGAAATCGAAGCCATCGCCACCGCCACCCTGGTGGAGCTGGAAGCCGAAGGCTTCACCGTGATCCCGACGGCGCGCGCCACTTCGCTGACCATGAACCGTGAAGGTATTCGTCGCCTGGCCGCTGAAGAGCTGGACCTACCGACCTCGCCGTACCACTTTGCCGACACCGTTGAAGATTACCGCAAGGCCGTGGAAGACCTGGGCTTCCCCTGTGTGGTCAAGCCGGTGATGAGTTCCTCGGGCAAGGGCCAGAGCCTGCTGCGCAGCGCTGATGACGTGCAGAAAGCCTGGGATTACGCCCAGGAAGGCGGACGTGCTGGCAAAGGCCGAGTGATCATCGAAGGCTTTATCGACTTCGATTACGAAATCACCCTGCTGACCGTGCGCCACGTGGGCGGCACCACCTTCTGCGCGCCTGTGGGCCATCGTCAGGAGAAGGGCGACTATCAGGAATCCTGGCAGCCCCAGGCCATGAGCCCGAAAGCCTTGGCCGAATCCGAGCGCGTGGCCAAAGCGGTCACCGAAGCCCTGGGCGGTCGTGGTCTGTTTGGCGTTGAGTTGTTTATCAAGGGTGATCAGGTGTGGTTCAGCGAAGTGTCGCCGCGCCCCCATGACACCGGTCTGGTGACCTTGATCTCCCAGGACCTGTCGCAATTCGCCCTGCATGCGCGGGCAATCCTGGGCCTGCCGATTCCGCTGATCCGTCAGTTCGGGCCATCGGCATCGGCGGTGATTCTGGTGGAGGGCCAGTCGACCCAGACTGCGTTCGCCAACCTGGGCGCGGCCCTGAGCGAGCCGGACACGGCGCTGCGTCTGTTCGGTAAGCCGGAAGTCAATGGTCAGCGCCGCATGGGCGTCGCCCTGGCGCGTGACGAGTCGATCGAGGCCGCCCGTGCCAAGGCGACCCGTGCTTCCCAGGCGGTTGTTGTCGAACTCTGACAGCATCGCCGGCAAGCCGGCTCCTACACATAACCCTTGTAGGGGCTGGCTTGCCGGCGATAGGTTCTATCAGGCGACCCGATTCAGGTCGTTATCCCGCGTCTCTTTCAGGCACAGCACAGCGATCAGGCTGAGCAGCGCTGCTGCCGACACATACCCGCCGACGTAACTCAAACCGCCCATCGCCACCAGCTTCGTGGCAAAGAAGGGGGCGGCCGAGGCGCCGACAATCCCGCCCAGGTTATACGCCGCTGAAGCGCCGGTATAACGCACACGGGTCGGGAACAATTCTGGCAGCATCGCGCCCATCGGGGCGAAGGTCACGCCCATCAGAAACAGCTCCAGGGCCAGGAACAACGCCACTGCCCAGGTCGAACCGTGGGTCAGCAGCGGCTCCATGGTGAAGCCCGACAGGATGGCCAGCACCGCGCCGACGATCAGCACCGGCTTGCGTCCGTAACGGTCGCTGGCCAGGGCGGCAATCGGTGTCGCCAAACCCATGAACAGCACGGCGAAACACAGCAGCCCGAGGAAGGTCTCACGGCTATAGCCCAGGGTGGACACGCCGTAGCTCAGGGAAAATGCGGTGGTGATATAGAACAGCGCGTAGCACACCACCATCGACGCCGCGCCCAGCAGGACCGGCAACCAATGCTGGCTGAACAGCTCCACCAGCGGCACTTTTACCGGAGCTTCTTTGGCCACCGCGTTGGCGAACACCGGTGTTTCATGCAGCTTCAAGCGGGCATACAGGCCCACCATCACCAGCGCGGCGCTGAGGATGAACGGGATGCGCCAGCCCCAACTGCGGAACTGCTCATCGCTCAGGCCCATGGCCAGGATCAGGAACAGGCCGTTGGCCGCCAGGAAGCCGATGGAGGGGCCCAGTTGGGGGAACATGCCGAACCAGGCGCGCTTGCCCTTGGGCGCGTTCTCGGTGGCCAGCAAGGCCGCGCCACCCCATTCGCCCCCAAGGCCCAGGCCCTGGCCAAAGCGCAGCACGCACAACAGGATCGGCGCCCAGGCCCCAATACTGTCGTACCCGGGCAGCAAGCCGATCAGCGTGGTGCAGATCCCCATCAGCAGCAACGAGGCCACCAGGGTCGATTTGCGCCCGATGCGGTCGCCAAAGTGACCGAACAGCGCCGAGCCCAGGGGGCGGGCGATAAAGGCGATACCAAAGGTCAGGAACGAGGCGAGCATCTGCGCCGTGCCTGAGGTTTGCGGGAAGAACACCGGGCCGATCACCAGCGCGGCGGCCGTGGCGTAGATGTAGAAGTCGTAGAACTCGATGGCGGTGCCGACGATGCTGGCCGTGGCAACGCGCGCGGTCGAGTTGGTCGGAGCGGCGGTCGCGGCCTCGTTGGCCTCGTTATAGGTGGTGCTCATTGAGGTATCCCTGACAGTCAGTGCGCGTTTGGACGCGGATTATTATTGGTCGTACCCCTCTGGATCAGGGGGCTTGCGCGGGGTGGCTCGGGATGGGAGCAAACACCGGTCAGACACGATAAAGCGGTGCCTGGACGCGCTGAGTGCGGGTAGCACGCGGTCGGGCGGGGCTTGGATAAGCCTGGGGATTATAGGAAGGGGGCTATCGATTCAACAAGGGGGAAAAACGGCGATTTTTTCCAGAAAACAGGGGCTATCTTGCGGGTTTAATCGCTTTAAGGGTGCCGTTTTGCGCGGAACTCACCGTCGCTTGAGGTTTATGCCGCAACGGGTGTCGAGCTGGTGTGCCAAATCAGTACTCGGCTGACCCGGTTGTCCTCGGTCTCGAGGATTTCCAGGCGATAGCGGCCGATCTTCAGGCACACGGCGCTGTCGGGAATGGTTTCCAGGGCTTCGGTGACTAGGCCGTTGAGGGTCTTGGGGCCGTCGCAGGGCAGGTGCCAGCCCAGGCTCTTGTTCAGGTCGCGAATCGACGCGGCGCCTTCCACCACATAGCGGCCGTCGGCCTGGGGGTGGATATGGGGGTTGTCGAGGCTGTGTTCGCTTTCGAATTCGCCGACGATTTCTTCGAGAATGTCTTCCAGGGTGACGATGCCCAGCACTTCACCGTATTCATCCACCACCATGCCCAGGCGCCGCTGCTGTTTGTGGAAGTTCAGCAGTTGCAGTTGCAGTGGGGTGCTTTCGGGGACGAAGTAGGGCTCGTGGCAGGCGGCCAGCAAGGCCTCTTTGCTCAGGCGGGCGTCGGGCAGCAAATGGCGGATCTGCCGGGTGTTGAGCACGGCCTCCACCTGGTTGATATCGCTGTGGAACACCGGCAGGCGTGTGCGCTTGGACAGGCGCAACTGTTCGATGATGGCTTCGATCGGCTCGTCGAGGTTGATCCCGTCGACGTCGCTGCGTGGCACCAGAATGTCATTGACCGTGATGTTGTCCAGGGCGTGGATACCGGACAGCACGTGGGGGCGGTGATGGCTGTGCTCGTGGGGTGGCGACTCGTCCGTGTCAGTGTCCTGGTTGTCATCGCTCTGTTTCACCACGCTGGCCTTTGGCGTGAAGGGGCGCAGCAGCAACTGGCTGATGGAATTGAGCAGCCAGGCGGCCGGGTAAATGATCTTCAGGGGGATGGCCAGCAGGGTGTTGCCCAGGCCCAGCAGTGCTTCCGGGTAGCGCGCCGCCAGGCTACGGGGCAGGTAGTCGGCCAGGACCAGCAAGCCACAGGTGGTCAGCAGGCAGGCCAGCCAGGGGCCGTTTTCCGCCTGGTAGAACAGCGCCAGCAGGGTGCTGATAATCACCACCAGCACTCGGCACAGGGTGTTGCACAGGATCAAGCTGCCCCGGGGGAAGTTCAGGCGTCCCTGGGGTTTGTCTCCGGAGCGGGAGGCGCGCAGGGTCAGCAGGTGGTGTTGGGCGGCCTCGATGGCAGTGAACAGTGCCGACCATAAAACCAGCAGGGCCACTACCGCGAGCATCGGCCCTATGGGCATGTTGTCCATGATCGCCGCTCGTCAGATATGCAGGATGTATTCACGGACCAGCTTACTGCCGAAATACGCCAGCATCAGCAGGCAGAATCCGGCCAGGGTCCAGCGAATTGCCTTGTGCCCGCGCCAGCCGAGGCGGTTGCGGCCCCACAGCAGCACGCTGAAGACGATCCAGGCCAGGCAGGCCAGCAGGGTCTTGTGCACCAGGTGCTGGGCAAACAGGTTCTCGACAAACAGCCAGCCGGAGATCAGCGACAGCGAGAGCAGGGTCCAGCCGGCCCAGAGAAAACCGAACAGCAGGCTTTCCATGGTTTGCAGCGGAGGGAAGTTCTTGATCAGCCCGGAGGGATGTTTGTGCTTGAGTTGGTGGTCTTGCACCAGCAGCAGCAAGGCCTGGAACACAGCGATGGTGAACATGCCGTAGGCCAGGATCGACAGCAGGATGTGGGCGAGAATCCCTGGCTCTTCATCGATCACCGGCACCGTGCCAGTGGGCACGAACTGCGCCGTCAGCGCGGTCAGGGCGCCGAGGGGGAACAGCAGGATCAGCAGGTTTTCCACCGGTATCCGCGAACAGGCGAGGAGGGTCAGGGCAATGACGGCAGCAGCAATCAGGCTCGCTGCGCTGAAAAAGTCCAGGCCCAGGCCGACGGGCGTGACCAAGTGAGTGAACAGGCTGGTGCAGTGAGCCAGCAGGGCGAAGATGCCCAGCGTAACCAGCAGGCGTTTGTCCGCCTTGGTGCCTTTGGCCAGGCGAGTGCCTTGATAGACGGTCGCAGCGGCGTAGAGGCAAGCGGCGGCGATAGTGGGTAGCAAGCTGGGTGACAAGGGGAGCATAAATCCTGTTAGGCAAGCCCGAAAGTCGCTGAGTTTGGCATAGAACCCTGAGTGCCGAAAGACCGTGGCCGCAGTCAGCGAGGTGTGCGCCACGCGCAGTCTTCGCTATAATCCGCGACCTGCCCACGCCGCAGGCTCATCGAGCACTTGTTTATTACGCTCTGGGCCGCCATTACCCCCGGTCTACCTTGGGCCTGAAAGGATCGCGCATGTTTGAAAACCTAACCGACCGTCTCTCGCAGACGCTGCGCCATGTCACCGGCAAGGCCAAGCTGACCGAGGACAACATCAAAGACACCCTGCGTGAAGTGCGCATGGCGTTGCTGGAAGCCGACGTCGCCTTGCCGGTGGTCAAAGACTTCGTCAATTCGGTGAAGGAACGTGCGGTCGGCACCGAGGTGTCGCGCAGCCTGACGCCGGGCCAGGCCTTCGTGAAGATCGTCCAGGCGGAACTGGAAAGCCTGATGGGCGCCGCCAACGAGGATTTGAACCTCAGTGCGGTGCCGCCAGCCGTGGTCCTGATGGCCGGTCTGCAGGGTGCGGGTAAAACCACCACTGCCGGCAAGCTGGCGCGATTCCTTAAAGAGCGCAAGAAGAAGAGCGTGATGGTGGTCTCGGCGGACGTCTACCGTCCGGCGGCGATCAAACAGCTGGAAACCCTGGCCAACGACATCGGCGTGACCTTCTTCCCGTCGGACCTGAGCCAGAAGCCGGTGGCCATCGCCGAAGCGGCTATTAAAGAAGCCAAACTCAAATTCATCGACGTGGTCATCGTCGACACCGCCGGCCGTCTGCACATCGACGGCGAGATGATGGAAGAGATCCAGGCGCTGCACGCGGCCATCAAGCCCGTGGAAACCCTGTTTGTGGTCGACGCCATGACCGGCCAGGACGCCGCCAACACGGCCAAGGCTTTTGGTGATGCACTGCCACTGACCGGCGTGATCCTGACCAAGGTCGATGGTGATGCCCGTGGCGGTGCTGCACTGTCGGTCCGCGCCATCACCGGCAAACCGATCAAGTTCATCGGTATGGGCGAGAAGACCGAGGCGCTGGAGCCGTTCCACCCCGAGCGTATTGCCTCGCGCATCCTCGGCATGGGTGACGTGCTCAGCCTGATCGAACAGGCCGAGCAGACCCTCGACAAAGACAAGGCCGACAAACTTGCGAAGAAGCTGAAAAAGGGCAAGGGCTTCGACCTCGAAGACTTCCGCGATCAGCTGCAACAGATGAAAAACATGGGCGGCCTGGGCGGGCTCATGGACAAGCTGCCGAACATCGGTGGGGTCAACCTGGCGCAGATGGGCAATGCCCAGGGCGCAGCCGAGAAGCAGTTCAAACAGATGGAAGCCATCATCAACTCCATGACCCCGGCCGAGCGCCGTGACCCTGAGCTGATCAGCGGTTCGCGCAAGCGTCGGATCGCCATGGGTTCCGGCACCCAGGTGCAGGACATCGGTCGCTTGATCAAGCAGCACAAGCAGATGCAGAAGATGATGAAGAAATTCTCCGCCAAGGGCGGTATGGCCAAAATGATGCGCGGCATGGGCGGAATGTTGCCCGGCGGCGGCATGCCAAAGATGTAAAGAATCCGCGCCGGCAGTCATGCCGGCGCTTTCCACGGGGACGTGGAATCCACAGCCAACCCGCTTTTGCGGGCGCTGACTCGCCGTTGTTCGCGACGGCTCTATAGCAAATCTGCATGGCGGCCGATAGGCGCCGGAAAAAGACATTTGCAAAAGTCCGGATATTCCTTAGAATATGCGGCCTTTCGGGCACCCATGCCCGCTGTGCATTTAGATTTGCAGCACCGACTACAGGAACGATGTTCACATGCTAACAATCCGTCTTGCCCTTGGCGGCTCCAAAAAGCGCCCGTTTTACCACTTGACCGTGACCGACAGCCGCAACCCACGCGACGGTTCGCACAAGGAACAAGTAGGCTTCTTCAACCCGATCGCTCGTGGTCAAGAAGTCCGCCTGTCCGTGAACCAAGAGCGCGTAGCCTACTGGCTGAGCGTTGGTGCACAGCCTTCTGAGCGTGTTGCTCAGTTGCTGAAGGAATCGGCTAAGGCTGCAGCCTGAACCCTATGAACGCGACGCCTGCTCCTGCTGATGATTTGATCGTTATCGGCAAAATCTATTCTGTTCATGGCGTTCGCGGCGAAGTGAAGGTGTATTCCTTTACTGATCCGATTAAAAACCTGTTGGACTACAAAACCTGGACGCTCAAGCGCGAAGGTAGCGTGAAACAGGTTGAGCTGGTCAGCGGACGCGGGAATGACAAGTTCCTGGTCGCAAAGCTCAAGGGTCTCGATGATCGTGAAGAAGCGCGTCTTCTGGCCGGTTATGAGATCTGCGTGCCGCGTAACCTGTTCCCTGAGCTGACCGACGGCGAGTACTACTGGTACCAGCTGGAAGGTCTCAAGGTCATCGACACTCACGGACAACTGTTCGGGAAAATCGATCACCTGCTGGAGACTGGCTCGAACGATGTAATGGTGGTTAAGCCTTGCGTTGGCAGCCTGGATGATCGTGAACGCTTGTTGCCCTATACGGAGCAATGTGTGTTGAGCGTCGACCTAGCGGCAGGCGAGATGAAGGTGGAATGGGATGCGGACTTCTAAGCGTGGCTAACTTGCGCGTAGAAGTGATCAGTTTGTTTCCCGAGATGTTTTCCGCCATCAGCGATTACGGCATAACCAGCCGCGCGGTGAAACAGGGGCTCTTGCAGCTCACCTGTTGGAATCCGCGAGACTACACAACGGATCGACATCACACTGTGGACGATCGCCCGTTTGGCGGTGGCCCTGGCATGGTGATGAAGATCAAGCCCCTGGAAGATGCACTGGTTCAGGCCAGAAACGCAGCCGGGGAGGGTGCGAAGGTGATTTACCTGTCGCCCCAAGGCCGCCAGCTGAATCAGTCGGCGGTACGCGATTTGGCGAATGAGGATGCATTGATCCTGATTGCCGGTCGCTATGAAGGCATTGACGAGCGTTTTATTGAGGCTCATGTCGATGAAGAGTGGTCGATTGGCGACTATGTACTTTCCGGTGGCGAGCTGCCGGCGATGGTCCTGATTGATGCGGTTACGCGACTGCTGCCTGGAGCTTTAGGGCATGCGGATTCCGCGGAGGAAGATTCCTTCACGGATGGTCTGCTGGATTGCCCGCACTACACCCGACCGGAGGTGTATGCGGATCAGCGTGTTCCCGACGTGTTGCTAAGTGGCAATCACGCACATATCCGGCGTTGGCGTTTACAGCAGTCCCTTGGTCGGACCTATGAACGACGCGCCGATCTTCTGGAAAGCCGCTCGCTTTCTGGAGAAGAGAAGAAGCTGCTCGAGGAATATCTCCGCGAGCGGGACGATAGTTAACAACGTATCGATGGTAAGTCAGACGATTTACCTTAGGAGCACAGCATGACCAACAAAATCATCCTTGCACTCGAAGCAGAGCAGATGACCAAAGAAATCCCTACCTTTGCCCCGGGCGATACCATCATCGTTCAGGTGAAAGTGAAGGAAGGTGATCGTTCGCGTCTGCAGGCGTTCGAAGGCGTAGTAATCGCCAAGCGCAACCGCGGTGTGAACAGCGCGTTCACCGTACGTAAAATCTCCAACGGTGTTGGCGTAGAGCGTACTTTCCAGACCTACAGCCCGCAAATCGACAGCATGTCGGTCAAGCGTCGCGGTGACGTGCGTAAAGCCAAGCTGTACTACCTGCGTGACCTGTCGGGTAAAGCAGCTCGCATCAAGGAAAAACTGGTTTAAGTCCAGCTTCCGATGCAGAAAAAAGCAGCCTACGGGCTGCTTTTTTGTTGCCCGTCATTTATCCCTTTTTAGTGTTTCAGGCAGTCGATCCATGTCCCCTCGCGAGCAAGAAATCCAGCGCCGCACCGAGCTCTCGGTGACCCGCGTGACCAAGGCAGTATTTCCGTCCACCACCAATCACCACAACACCCTGTTCGGCGGCACCGCCCTGGCCTGGATGGACGAAGTGTCGTTCATCGCTGCGACACGCTTCTGTCGGCTGCCGCTGGTGACGGTGTCCACCGACCGTATCGATTTCAATCACCCGATTGCGGCCGGCTCGATTGTCGAGTTGGTCGGGACGGTGGTGAAGGTGGGCAATACCAGCCTCAAGGTCGAGGTGGAGGTGTTTGTTGAAAGCATGAGTTGTGACGGGCGTGAGAAAGCCATCCATGGCCTGTTCAGTTTCGTCGCCATCGATGACGACAAGCGCCCGGTGCCGGTGCTCCCAGGCTTCATGTAGGCGCTCACGGGGTTTCAGGTTGGATCAGGGCCAGTAAGGTCCAGCCCGAAGCCGGCTTGAGGCTGCTGTCGGGGGTGATCACGTGGACCCATCCATTGCCGTCCCGGGCGAACAGCAAGGTGGCTCGTTCGCCATGCAGGGCTTGGTAGTCGTCCCAGCCAAAAGCCTCGGTCAGGTGCGTGCTGTACAGTTCGGCGCCCTGGCCCAGCAGGCTCGCCAGTTTGGTGTAGGTCAGGGCTTCGTTGCCCAGCAGTTGCCCCCGATGTTCATGACTGGCGCGGTGTTTGTCGGTGCGGCGGCTCTCTTGGCTGTTGGCCAGGGTGAACAGGCGTTGGTGGCCGAATTCATGACGAAAGCGCATCGCCGCCAGGGTGTTCAGTTCGCCGGAGGGTGACAGCGCCAGCAGGTGGCCCAGCCCCACTAGGTCGAGGTGGGCGTCGGCGTGCTGGGAAGCCGGGTTGCCAAAGTACGTTGGCAAGCCTTCCATACGGGCGGCGCGGATGTTCTCCCAACTGGAGTCGGTCAGCAGCACGCGGCAGCCCAGTTGCTGCAGGGCTTTGCCCATGATGCGCGCCGGGCCGTTGGCGCCGACGATGAGGAAACCGCTGGGTGCCGGTTCGGCCACTTTCAGCAGGCGCGCCAGCGGGCGTGCGGTGGCGCTTTGCAGGACCACCGTGCCGATGATCACGGCGAAGGTCAGTGGCACCAGCAGCAAGGCGCGTTCATGACCGGCTTCATCCAGGCGGATGCCGAAGATCGCTGACACCGCCGCGGCGACGATCCCCCGCGGAGCAATCCAGGCCAGCAAGGCCCGTTCCCGCCAGTTAAGGCTCGACCCCGCCGTGGACAGCAGCACATTTAGCGGGCGGGCGATCAGTTGGATCACCAGCAGCAGAATCAGCACCAGCGGCCCCAGGGCAATCAGGGCGTTAAGATCCAGGCGCGCCGCCAGCAGGATAAACAACCCGGAAATCAGCAGCACGCTGAGGTTTTCTTTGAAGTGCAGGATATGTCGCACATCCACGCCCTTCATATTGGCCATCCACATGCCCATCAGGGTGACCGCCAGCAGCCCGGACTCGTGCATCACCTGGTTGGACGCGATGAAAATCCCCAGCACACCGGCCAGGCTCGCGAGGTTGTGCAGGTACTCCGGCAGCCATTGGCGCCGGATGATGGTGCCGAGCACCCAGCCGCCGGCGATGCCGAACAGGCTGCCGCAAAGGATCACTCCACCGAAGGTCAGCAGGCTGTGGCTCAGCCCGTCGCCAGTGGCGCTGGCAATGATGAAGCTGTAGACCACCACCGCCAGCAAGGCGCCGATGGGGTCGATGACGATGCCTTCCCAGCGCAGGATGTTGGCGATCGACGCCTTGGGTCGCACCACCCGCAACATCGGCACGATCACCGTCGGCCCGGTGACCAGGGTCAGGGTCCCGAACAGCAAGGCCAGCATCCAGTCGAAACCCAACAGCCAGTGGGTGGCCAGGGTGATCACGGCCCAGGTGGACAGCGCGCCGAGGGTCACTAGGCGGCGGACCACGCTGCCGATTTCACGCCATTGCGACAGGTGCAGGGTCAGGCTGCCCTCAAACAGAATCAGCGCCACCGCCAGGGAAACCAGCGGCATCAGCAAGGGGCCGAACATTTCCTGAGGGTCGAGCCAGCCCAGCACGGGCCCGGCCAGGATGCCGCTGAGCAGCAGAAAAAGAATCGCCGGCAGTTTCAGGCGCCAGGCCAGCCACTGACAGCCCAACGCGGCGACGCCGATGCCGCCGAAGGCCAGCAGAATCTGTTGTTCGTTCATTGACGCTCCCTGTTTCTTGAAATGGCCGGCTATGAAAGACTAGCGACCCTGCATGCAGTTCATTTGTTTTTTTCGCGTGGCCCAAGGGCGCGCCTTTCGAGTGTTTATGGCCGCTGTCGATCACCCCCTGATAGACCGATTTCTCGATGCCCTGTGGTTGGAAAAAGGCCTCTCGGACAACACCCGCGATGCCTATCGCAGTGACCTGGCACTGTTCAACGGCTGGCTGCTGGAGCAGGGGCTGGCCCTGGAGAATGCAGGGCGCGAGCTGATCCTCGATCACCTGGCCTGGCGCGTAGAAAAGGCCTACAAGCCTCGTTCTACGGCGCGTTTTCTGTCGGGCGTGCGAGGGTTCTACCGCTACCTGCTGCGTGAAAAGCTGATCGCCGTGGACCCGACCCTGCGGGTCGACATGCCCCAGTTGGGTCGCCCTCTGCCCAAGTCCCTGTCTGAAGCCGATGTCGAAGCCCTGCTGGCCGCGCCGGATCTGAGCGAGGCCATCGGCCAGCGTGACCGGGCCATGCTCGAAGTGCTCTACGCCTGCGGATTGCGGGTGACCGAGTTGATCAGCCTGACCCTGGAACAGGTCAATCTGCGCCAGGGCGTGTTGCGAGTCATGGGCAAGGGCAGTAAGGAGCGCCTGGTGCCCATGGGGGAAGAGGCCATCGTCTGGGTCGAGCGCTACATGCGCGATGCACGCGCCGAGTTGCTCGGCGGGCGCCCCAGTGATGTGCTGTTCCCCAGCCTGCGCGGCGAGCAGATGACGCGCCAGACCTTCTGGCACCGCATCAAGCACCAGGCCAAGGTGGCCGGGATCGGCAAATCGTTGTCGCCCCACACCTTGCGCCATGCCTTCGCCACGCACTTGCTCAACCACGGTGCCGACCTGCGGGTGGTGCAAATGCTGCTGGGGCACAGCGACCTGTCGACCACGCAGATCTACACCCACGTGGCTCGGGCGCGCCTGCAAGAGCTGCACGCCAAGCATCACCCTCGTGGTTGATCGATAATCGACCTCTGTAAAAGCACTTGCGTCAGCCGGAGTCGGCCCTCGCAACCAGATGTGATAGGCTTTGCCGGTTTGCAAAAAGGGCGTTTGAGTCGCCCCCTTTGCCCGTCTTCAGGAGTTTCCATGCGCTTGACCCAGATTTTTGCTGCCGCCGCCATCGCGTTGGTCAGTACCTTCGCCTGTGCCGATGACGCCGCCGAGAAAACCATCCGCAAGAGCCTCGAAAGCCTGCAGCTCGAAGTGCCCGTGGAAAGCATCAGCGCCAGCCCGCTGCCGGGCCTGTATGAAGTCAAGCTCAAGGGCAGTCGCGTGCTCTATGCCAGCGCTGACGGCCAGTTCGTGATGCAGGGGTATCTGTTCCAGCTCAAGGATGGCAAACCGGTCAACCTGACTGAAAAAACCGAGCGCCTGGGCGTCTCCAAGTTGATCAACAACATTCCGGTCGCAGAAACGGTGGTCTATCCGGCCATTGGCGAGACCAAGACCCATATCACCGTCTTTACCGACACCACCTGCCCGTACTGCCACAAACTGCACGCCGAAGTGCCCGAGCTGAACAAAATGGGCGTCGAAGTGCGTTATGTGGCGTTCCCGCGCCAGGGCCTGGGTTCGCCGGGTGACGAACAACTGCAAGCGGTCTGGTGCTCGGCGGACAAGAAAGCCGCGATGGACAAGATGGTCGACGGCAAGGAAATCAAGGCCGCCAAGTGCGCCAACCCGGTTTCCAAGCAATTCGCCCTGGGCCAGTCCATTGGCGTGAACGGTACGCCGGCCATCGTTTTGGCCGATGGCCAAGTCATTCCGGGCTACCAGCCTGCACCGCAAGTGGCCAAACTGGCGCTGGGTGCGAAATAATCCTGCATCGTCACGCTAAGCCTTTGACGATCATGGCGCGCCGGTTGCGATTGGCGGGTCATTAATAGAGAACCGCGTTGATCGCGGTTGTTTCCACGGCCGACCTTGAGTCGGCCGTTTTATGGGGAGTTCAGAGTGAATCCGGTCAAAGTAGGCATCTGTGGGCTGGGTACTGTCGGTGGCGGTACCTTAAACGTACTTCAGCGTAACGCCGAGGAGATTGCCCGCCGTGCCGGGCGTGGAATCCAGGTAGCACAAATTGCTACGCGTACGCCAAAGCCTCAGTTCCAGACGACCGGTATTGCGATTACCAACGATGTCTTCGCCGTCGCCACCAACCCCGAGATCGATATCGTCATCGAGCTGGTGGGTGGCTACACCGTGGCCCGTGAGCTGGTGCTCAAGGCCATCGACAACGGCAAGCACGTGGTCACCGCAAACAAGGCGCTGATCGCTGTCCACGGCAACGAAATTTTTGCCAAGGCCCGGGAGAAGGGCGTGATCGTGGCTTTCGAAGCTGCGGTGGCCGGCGGTATTCCGGTGATCAAGGCCATCCGTGAAGGCTTGTCGGCCAACCGCATCAACTGGGTGGCGGGCATCATCAACGGGACGGGCAACTTCATCCTTACTGAGATGCGTGAGAAGGGCCGTACTTTCGAAGACGTGCTGGCCGAGGCGCAAGCCCTGGGTTACGCCGAAGCCGATCCGACCTTCGACGTCGAAGGCATCGACGCGGCCCACAAGCTGACCATCCTGGCGTCCATCGCCTTTGGTATTCCGCTGCAATTCGACAAGGCCTACACCGAAGGCATCACTCGCCTGACCACGGCTGATGTGAACTACGCCGAAGCCCTGGGTTATCGCATCAAGCACCTGGGCGTGGCGCGTCGCACCGACGCCGGTATCGAGCTGCGGGTGCACCCGACCCTGATTCCGGCCGATCGCCTGATCGCCAACGTCAACGGGGTGATGAACGCCGTGATGGTCAACGGTGACGCCGCCGGTTCGACCCTGTTCTACGGCGCCGGTGCCGGTATGGAGCCGACGGCTTCCTCGGTGGTGGCTGACCTGGTGGACGTGGTTCGCGCCATGACCAGCGACCCGGAAAACCGCGTGCCGCACCTGGCCTTCCAGCCGGACTCGTTGTCGGATCACCCGATCCTGCCGATCGAAGCCTGCGAGAGCGCCTACTACCTGCGGATTCAAGCCAAGGATCACCCGGGCGTGTTGGCCCAGGTGGCGAGCATCCTCTCGGAGCGCGGCATCAATATCGAATCGATCATGCAGAAAGAAGTGGAAGAGCAGGACGGCCTGGTGCCGATGATCCTGCTGACCCATCGGGTTCAGGAACAGCACATCAACGATGCGATCACCGCGCTGGAAGCCCTGCAGGGCGTTGTCGGCCCAGTGGTCCGTATCCGCGTCGAACATTTGAATTAATGAAGCAGCGGCAAGCTGCAAGCCGTAAGCGGCAAGTTGGAAGCTGATTGGCTTTGACTTGTGGCTTGGAGCTTGGAGCTTGTCGCTCAAACCAAAGGTTTGCCCCCATGCGCTATATCAGTACTCGCGGCCAGGCACCGGCCCTGAATTTTGAAGATGTCCTGCTGGCCGGCCTGGCCAGCGATGGCGGCCTCTATGTGCCGGAAAACCTGCCGCGCTTCACCCAGGAAGAAATCGCTTCCTGGGCCGGCCTGCCCTATCACGAGCTGGCGTTCCGGGTCATGCGCCCGTTCGTCACCGGCAGCATCCCGGATGCGGACTTCAAAAAGATCCTGGAAGAAACCTACGGCGTCTTCGCCCATGGTGCCGTGGCGCCACTGCGCCAGTTGAACGGCAACGAGTGGGTGCTGGAGCTGTTCCATGGCCCGACCCTGGCGTTCAAGGACTTTGCCCTGCAACTGCTGGGTCGCCTGTTGGACTACGTGCTGGCCAAGCGTGGCGAGCGTGTGGTGATCATGGGCGCCACCTCCGGCGATACCGGTTCGGCGGCCATCGAAGGCTGCAAGCACTGCGAAAACGTCGACATCTTCATCCTGCACCCGCACAACCGTGTGTCCGAAGTGCAGCGTCGGCAGATGACCACGCTGTTCGGCGACAACATCCACAACATCGCCATCGAAGGCAACTTCGATGACTGCCAGGAAATGGTCAAGAACAGCTTCGCCGACCAGAGCTTCCTCAAGGGCACGCGCCTGGTAGCGGTGAACTCGATCAACTGGGCGCGGATCATGGCCCAGATCGTCTATTACTTCCACGCAGCCTTGCAGTTGGGCGGCCCGGCTCGTTCCGTGGCGTTCTCCGTGCCGACCGGCAACTTCGGCGATATCTTCGCCGGCTACCTGGCTCGCAATATGGGGCTGCCGATCAACCAGTTGATCGTCGCCACCAACCGCAACGACATCCTGCACCGCTTCATGAGCGGCAATCAGTACGTCAAGGAAACCCTGCACGCCACCCTGTCGCCGTCCATGGACATCATGGTGTCGTCGAACTTCGAGCGCCTGTTGTTTGACCTTCACGGTCGCAACGGTGCGGCCTTGGCCGGCCTGATGGAAACCTTCAAGCAGGGTGGTGGTTTCAGTGTCGACCAGGACCGTTGGAGCGAAGCGCGCAAGCTGTTCGACTCCCTGGCGGTGGACGATGCGCAAACCTGCGAAACCATCGCTGAAGTCTTTGCCCAAAGCGGCGAGCTGCTGGACCCGCACACCGCTATCGGCGTGAAAGCGGCCCGCGAGTGCCGTCGCAGCCTGGACATCCCGATGGTGATCCTGGGCACCGCGCACCCGGTCAAGTTCCCGGAGGCTGTGGAGAAGGCCGGTATCGGCAAAGCCCTGGAGTTGCCGGCGCACCTGGCCGACCTGTTCGAGCGCGATGAGCGTTGCACCGTTCTGGCCAATGACCTGAAGGCCGTTCAGAGCTTTGTCAGCCAGCACGGCAATCGGGGCAAGCCGCTCTGATTGATTGAACGGCGCTGGTTTGAAAAGCCCGTCTGACGACGGGTTTTTTTATGGGCGCGATAACTGGCCGGTGGTCAGCGGCCAGCCGTTGTTTTATCCCTGTCATCTTTGCCGTGCATGCTCGATAGACTGCAAGCCCTGATGGCTTTTGCACACGACGAACTTTCCTCTCGGGCCGGTGGTCATTTATTGTGGACACGCCCTTAGGCACTTGTTTTCGGACTATTGAGTGGTGATCGAGATGGAAAGTATCAGCCTGTTGTTGGGTGAAGCTTTGAGCCCGTATCAAGTGACTCTGACCCCGTCGGGTGCACACGGCGAATGCCTGGTCACCCTGAAGAACGCGCTGGGCGCGATTGTTGTCGAGCGGGAGGTCAATCAGGCCCAGCTCACCGATAAGCGTTTGCTGACCGATGTGGTCGATGGTCTGCACCGTGATGTGCTGATCGCCGAAGGCCGCCTTGAGCCTTGTGTGGTGGCCGCTTTGCGCAATGCTGCCCTGGAGAAAAGCTTCCATCGCGGTAGCTGATCAATTTTTACGGAACCTTCCCGTTGTTTAACCAGTCAGACCCCGTATCAGCAAGAGCGAGCATTGTGCTCCGGTGCTTGTCGCTTGTTGATACGGATCTCTTTGAAGATCACGTTTAACCCCGAGTCGTCTCCCCACTTCTCGGGGTTTCTTTTTGCCTGGCGTTTGGGTTTATTCCCGGGTGTCGCGAAAAAAAGCCGCGGCGTCCTGGCGGTATTCTTCGCGCGTGGTCGGGTCCAGCCAGATGGCATAGAGCTCCACCAGGGTCTTTTCCCGCAGCTCCAGCAAGGTCTGGTTGATGCGCTCGATGGCGTGCTGGCCCTGGGCGGTCTTCGAACACCCCACGTGCACCGATTGATACTTCTGCATGCCCTGGATCGGGTAGAACTCCAGTTCGTCGGGGTTGAGCCCTTGTTGCTGGGCCTGGAAGCGGATTTCGGTCTGATAGCCCAGCAGCGTCTTCAGGCGTCCCAGGCGCTGCATCTGCAGCAGATTGCCAATGGCGCTGTTGCCGTAATGGCTGGTCAGGGCGTCGGCTGGGGCCTGTTGCAAGAGGCTGTCGATCGGTTCCCCGTAGCTGCGCTCGGCAACCACGCCGACGCTGTGGGCGCCACTGGCCAGCAGTGCGCTGAGGTCGACGCGCCCGTCTTTGACAAAGGGTTGCAGGCTCTCGTGGTCGCGGCGCAGCACGGCTAGGCCGTTGCTGAAGGCGCGGAAACTGGTCTTGGAAAACAGCAGCCACTGGGCCCGCGCCGGCGTCAGGATCAACGATGGGTCACAGACAAAAGGCTGGTCCTTGAGCATCTGCGTGCCGCGGGCGCGGTTCACGTGGATAACACTGTGCTGGTACTCCGGTAGGCTGGCGATCAGCGCCGGCAGGGTCTGGTCGATGACGCCCTGACCCCGTTGCGGTCCTTCGAAAATCGTGGTCGGCGGCAAGTCCCGCAGCAGCCAGATCAAGGTGTCCTTGGCCTGGCTGAGCTGTGGGTACCCGCTCAACGCCAGCAGCATGGGCAATAGGCGTGTCACGCTTATCTTTGGCCGTCTGCCGGGTGAGTCCATCAGGGGGGATCCTCTATGGAAAAACAATCATCGGGTCGTGGGTGCAGGTCTAGATCGCCCCGTCTGCGCGCAGGCGGCTGATCTGTTGTGCGTCATACCCCAGCGCACTCAGCACCGGGGTGTTGTGTTCGCCGAGTTCCGGGCCCACCCAGTCACAGGAACCGGGTGTCTCTGATAATTTCGGCACGATCCCCGGCATCTTGAAATCTTTACCATCGGGCAGCTTGGCCTGGAGGAACATTTCCCGGGCCAGGAACTGTGGGTCCTTGAACATATCCTCGGCACTGAAGATCCGGCTGGCGGGTACTTCGGCCAGGTTCAATTGATGCAAGACCTGCTCCAGCGGCAGCGAACTGACCCAGCGATCGATCACCCCATACAACTCGTCACGGCGCGTGTCGCGGCCATCGTTGCTGGCCAGCGCCGGGTCGTTGGCCAGGTCTTCGCGGCCGATGATCAGCATGAAGCGCTTGAAGATGGCATCGCCGTTGGCGCCGATCTGTACGTGACGACCGTCGGCGCTGGTGTGGATGGAGGAGGGGGTGATGCCGGGCATGATATTGCCGCTGCGTTCGCGGATAAAACCGAACACGTCGAACTCCGGCACCATGCTTTCCATCATGGCGAAAATCGCCTCGTACAGCGCCACATCCACCACCTGGCCCTGGCCGCCGTTGACTTCGCGATGACGCAGCGCCATCAGCGCGCCGATCACGCCCCACAGCGCGGCAATCGAGTCGCCGATGGAGATCCCGGTGCGCACGGGCGGGCGGTCCTCGAAGCCGGTGATGTAACGCAAGCCGCCCATGGATTCGCCCACGGCGCCGAAGCCCGGCTGGTCTTTCATGGGGCCGGTCTGGCCGAACCCGGACAGGCGCACCATCACCAGCTTGGGGTTGAGGGCGTGCAGGGTTTCCCAGCTCAGGCCGAGCTTCTCCAGGACGCCGGGGCGGAAGTTCTCGATCAGGATGTCAGCGTCCCCCAACAGTTGCTTGAGGATCGCCAGGCCTTCAGGGTGCTTGAGGTTGAGGGTCAGGGACTGCTTGTTGCGGGCCTGGACGAACCACCACAGGGAGGTGCCTTCATACAGCTTGCGCCACTTGCGCAGCGGATCGCCGCCATCGGGGGATTCGACCTTGATCACCTGGGCCCCGAACTCGGCGCAGATGCGCGAAGCGAAGGGGCCGGCGATCAGGGTGCCGAGTTCGATGACTTTCAATCCGGCGAGGGGCTTGTTGAGGCTATTCATGGGGCGTCCGCGAGGCAGGAAAATCCGCCTAGCCTAGACCATTGAGGGTGCTTTAGGCAGTCGTCGGCCGAGGGCTTTTCCTGGGTGGCCCGGCGGTTTGAGGTTTTTCGGCTTCTCATTCCCATCGGCAGCGGGTTTAATTGCCGCCTGTCATGGAATGTACGCCGTCAAAAAAACCAGGGAGAGGTTCGCGTGTCATGTTCACCATCCCCTTATCTGCTGCTTCCGGACCTGTTCCGGGGTGTTCGGCTGCCTGCGTGTGAATCCCTTCGCATTAATCACATGTGATGTGTTGAAAAAATTACATGTGATGTTTTAGTCTCTGCCCATGCACACCAAGTCCTCAGCCCATTACCAGCGATTATTTCGCCAGCGCCTGCGTGACCAGGGCCTGGTGAAAAAGGAAATCTGGATACTGCCCGAGCATGCCCAGGCGTTGCTGGCAGTGGAAAGACATTTGCGCCAGCCCGCCAACGGTTTGGCCTCTTTGGATCAGGATGGAGAGATCAGCATGCCTCAGGTCTGGAACGCCCCGACGCTCTGCCAGGCTTTGGCTGCCACTGACTTGTTCAGCAGCGGCGAAGCCAGCATCGAATTGCTTGAAGGCGCCGAGCCCAGCTTGCACGTGACCATGCGCGAATACGGTGACCTGCCGTTGTTCGTCGCCGTGCAAGGCGAGCAGATTCTGGTGGAGGCATTGCTCTGGCCCCAAAGCGAGGTGAGCGACGCCAGTGCCTTCAACGAAGAGGTGTTGCTGAGCCGCCAACTGTTCCCGCTGTCGAGCATTGGCCTGGATACGCTGCCGGGCGGCGAGCGCTGCTACATCATGTTCGGCGCCCTCAGCGCGACTTCGATCCTGTCCAACGTGCTGTTTGAAATCGAGACCTTGGCCGGCAACGTGATTCGCGCCACCGAGGCCTACGAAGGTTATCTGCAGGCCCGGGCCTGACTTGGAGGAATGCCCATGAACGTTTGGAGCAAGTTGCTCAGCGCCCTGCGCGGCGGTGTCAACGAAGCCGGCGAAGCCCTGGCGGACAGCCAGGCGCTGCGTATCCTCGATCAGGAAATCCGCGACGCCGATCAGCAGTTGCGTGTGTCCAAGGCGGCCTTGGCGGAAATCATGGCCCGGCAGAAGCTGGCCGCCGAGCGCGCCCAGGGCAGCGCCGCCAAAGTCGTGGAATACGAGAGCTATGCCCTCAAGGCTCTGGACGCCGGCAATGAAAGCCTGGCCCTGGAAGTGGCGGAAAAGATCGCCAATCTGGAGCGTGAACTGGCAAGCGAGCGTGAGCAGGCTGAAGCCCTGGCGCTCAATGTCGGGCAACTGCGCAAGGCGGTGAGCCAGACCGAAAGCAACATCAAGCATTTGAAACAACAAGTGGATACGGTCAAGGCCACGGAAAGTGTGCAGAAGGCCCAGTTGGCGGTGGCCCAGCGCTACGGCGGTTCCCAGAGCAAGTTGCACACGGCGGTGGAGTCTTTGGAGCGCATCAAGCTCAAACAGGCCGAGCGCGCGGCGCAAATGGAAGCAGCGGCTGAACTTGCCGCCCAAGGCAATGTCGATGATGCCTTGGATGCCAAGCTGCGGGCGGCGGGCATCGTCGACGACGACACCAGTGCCAACAGTGTTCTGGAGCGCTTGAGGGCCCAGGGCAAGGCCTGAACGGACGTGTGACAAGGCGTGGCTGTTCGGCCACTGCCGGCTTTTTTCATGGATTAGGAAAGCAATGGAAATCTTTCTGCAGACGGTACTGTCGTTTCCCACCGTGCTGTTCAGCTTCCTGCTGAGCCTGGCGTTCATCTATTGGATCGTCGTGGCCCTGGGCATGGTCGAGGTGGACCTGCTGGACATCGAGGTCGACTCGGTGCTCGAAGGCTCCGGCCATGCCGACGGCCTGGCGGGTTTGCTGATCAAGTTCAAGCTCAACGGGCTGCCTGTCACGGTGGTCCTGACCCTGCTGTTCTTCTTCAGCTGGTTCATCAGCTATTTCACCGAACTCTTCGTCCTCAGCCAGTTGCCCCTGGGGTGGCTGCGTTACCCCCTGGGCGTGCTGGTGGCGGGCGTGGCACTGTTCCTTGCGGCGCCCATCAGCGCATTTATCTGCAGCCCCCTGCGCCCCCTGTTTCGTAAATTGGAAGCCACCACCAGCACTTCGGTGCTGGGGCAGACCGCCGTGGTGCGCAGTGGCCGGGTGACCCTGGAACACGGCGAGGCGGTCCTGGAAAACGGCGGCGCGGGGTTGATCCTGCGCGTGCGGGCCGATGAGAAACATGCATTCAAACGCGGCGATCGCGTCGTGTTACTGGAGTATCTGGAGGCGCAACACGCCTATCGGGTCATTACCGAGGAAGAGTTCCGGGGCATCTGACCCCGACTCCCTCAGATCAAAGGAGATTGATTGGAATGAACTTACCCTCGTTGCTGCCCATCCTGTTCGGGATCGGCCTCGTGGTCCTGGTGGTGGTCGGCCTGCTGGCCCTGTTCAAGGCCTTCTACATCAAGGTCCCGCAAGGCACGGCGCTGATCGTCAACGACATGTCCTCGACGCCCAAGGTGCACTTCACCGGCGCCCTGGTGTACCCGGTCATCCACCTCAAGGAGTTCATGCGTATCTCCTTGATCACCCTGGAAGTCGACCGCCGCGCCAAGGACGGTTTGATCTGCCGCGACAACATGCGTGCCGACATCACCGTGGCCTTCTACCTGCGGGTCAATGAAACCCAGGAAGACGTGCTCAAGGTGGCCAAGGCCATCGGCGTCGACCGTGCCTCCGACCGCGCGGCCGTCAACGAGTTGTTCAACGCCAAGTTCTCCGAAGCGCTGAAGACCGTGGGCAAGCAGTTCGACTTCGTCCAGCTGTTCGAAAACCGCCAGGATTTCCGTGACCGCATCATCGAGATCATCGGCAACGACCTGAACGGTTATGTGCTGGAAGACGTGGCCATCGACTACCTGGAACAGACCGCCAAGCACTCCCTGGATCCGAGCAACATTCTCGACGCCGAAGGTATCCGCAAGATCACCGAGCTGACGGCGGCGCAGAACGTCATCACCAACGAACTGGAGCGCAACCAGGAACTGGCGATCCAGAAGAAAAACGTCGAGACCCGTGAAGCTTCGCTGTCCCTTGAGCGCCAGCAGGCCGACGCCGAAGCCCGGCAGAAGCGCGAGATCGAAACCATCCGCGCCCGTGAGGAAGCCGAGACCTCCAAGGTCAAGGAAGAGGAACGCCTCAAGGCCGAGCAAGCGCGCATCAATTCCCAGCAGGAAATCGACGTGCGCACCGAGAACCATCAGCGCGAAGTCGAAGTGGCCCAGCAGAACCGCCAGCGCGCCGTGGTCATCGAGGTGGAAAAAGTCACCCGTGCCCGCGACCTGGAAGTGGTTGCCCGCGAGCGTGAAGTCGAGCTGCAACGCATCGAGAAAGAGAAAGCCCTGGAAGAGCAGCGCAAGAACATTGCCACGGTGATCCGTGAGCGCGTGGCGGTCGAGAAGACCGTGGCCCAGGAAGAAGAGCGCATCAAGGAAGTGCGTGAAATTTCCGAAGCCGAGCGCGCCAAGCAAGTGGTGGTGATCCAGGCCCAGGCCGAAGCCGAGCAGGACCTGGTGCGCCAGGTCAAGCAAGCCGAAGCCGACGAAACCCGTTCCAAGCACCGCGCCGTGGAAATCAACAACCTGGCCCAGGCCGAACTGGAAGCGGCTGCCAAACAGTCCGAAGCCAAGAAACGCCTGGCCGAAGGCCTGGAAGCCGAGCGCGCTGCGCCTGGCCTGGCCGATGCGCGGGTGCTGGAAGTCACCGCTGCGGCCCAGGAAAAAGAAGGCCTGGCCCAGGCGCGTGTGCGTGGCGAGCAGTTGATTGCCGAAGCCCGTGGCGAGCAGGAAAAAGGTTTGGCGGATGCTCGGGTGATGGAAGCCCAGGCCGCGGCCAAGGAAAAAGACGGCCTGGCCGAAGCCAAGGTCATGGAAGAAAAACTCGGTGCTCAGGCCCGTGGCGAAGAGCAACTGGGTGCGGCCAAGGCCAAGGCCACCAAAGACCTGGGTTCGGCCGAAGCCGACGTCTTGCTGCAGCGCTTGAACGCCGAAGCCGAAGGCCTGGGCAAGAAGTTCGGTGCCCTCGACGCCCTCAGCGACAGCGCCCGTGCCCACGAAGAGTTCCGCATGCAGTTGGAGAAGAACTTCGAGGAGGCCATGGCTGCCATCGCCGCCAACAAGGAAATCGCCAAGGACCAGGCCGAGGTGCTGTCTGCAGCCCTCAGCAAGGCGAAGATCGAGATCGTCGGTGGCGAAGGCGACTTCTTCAACTCGTTCGCCAAGTCGCTGTCGGTGGGCAAGGCCATCGAAGGCGTGGTGGGCAAGAGCCCGGTGGTCCAGGACGTGCTGGCCCGGCTGCTCAACGGCAAGGCTGCACCGGCAGTCGCTGCTGCGGTAGCGGCCGCCGCCACCGAGCGCAAAGTTGAGGTTGAAACACCTGCCGCCGGGGCCTGAACCCCACGCTGATCGGTAGCAGCAAACCCTGCGCGCCAGGCCCCTCGGGGCGCGCGCAGGGTGGGCTGTTGACCGCCGTTTTTTGTACCCCGCCGTAGATCCAGGAAGGCCACGATGTCGGACGCTCAAGTCGCAACTCCACCACAGGATGTATTGGACAAGGCGGTCGCCGAAGGCGGCGCCTACGAGGTGCTGCACAAGCGCCTGCTGGAACAGGGCCAGCGCCTGCGGCAAACCGCCGAAGGCCTCAACCAGCAGCGACTCGAAGAGTTCGGCAGCAGCCACATGGACGTGCTCGGGCGGGTACGGATCCGCACTGAGAACAATTGCATCGCCCGGGACATCGTCCAGGTCGGCGACTGCCTGTTGTTCGGCTACAACGTGTTTATCGGCCTGAAGAAAGAAACCCATGTGGCCGACGTGTTCTCCCTCTACCGGCTGGTGGAGGAGGGCGAAGGCTACGAGGCGGAATCGGTGCCCCTGGAAGGCACATTCCTCAATGCCCAGGGCTTCCTCAACGATTTCAACGAGCTGTACACCTATTACAAGAACACTCGCCTGCTGCAGTTGGCCATCCGTGACGGCAAGCTGCTGGCGAGTTTTCAGATTGGCGAGCGCATCACCGATATTCGAGTGTTCCGCTGGACCATCTCCCTGGATGGGCGCGACGTGCGCTACATCGACAACCGCGGCGAGCGCGACATCGCCTTGCCGGCGCCTTTTGATTTCGAGTGGAAGAAGGCCACCCGCGAGATGGCGGTGGAAGGTCGCTTCCCGCACATGAACATCCTCGACACGGTGTTCGTCGAAACCCTCGGCGGCGACCTGACCATCAAGGTCGAGAACAACACCGAGGACGGCCTGGGCATCTACCGCGAAGAGGTGGTGGACAAGACCCAGTCCCTGGACGACGGGCAGATCGAATTCGCCCGCCTGGGCAGCCTGATCCTGCTCAAGGTCCTGCCGTACCGCGAAGAGCAGTGGCGCTACCTGGTGTTCAACAGCCTGACCCGGCAGGTGGAGCGCATCGACGCCATCGGCCTGGCCTGCGTGCAACTGCCCGAAGACCACGGGATTATTTTCCCCGGCGGCTACTACCTGCAGAGCGGCGAGTACAAGACCTTCGAGCAGTCCATGGAAGGCATGCGCTTCAAGCGCTCGGTGCGCTCGCCCAATGGCGAAGACGTGCAGTACATCTTCTACCACCCCGAGCAGGGTCGCTCGGTGCTGCTGACCTACAACATGATCAACCGCCAGTTGCAGAACCCGGTGTTTGGCCATGGTTACGCGCGTCTGGAAGACGGGCGCATGGTGATCTTTGCCGCCGAAGGCGACGAGCCGACCCGGGTTCACCCGATGCAGGTCTGGCAGACGCCGTTCTTCACCGACGAGTTCGCTGCCCGGCAACCGGCCCGCAGCGGCTTCCTCGGGCGTATCGGCAATGCCGAGCTGGTGCGCAGCGTCTCCGACCTCTATGACCTGTGCCGCGAGATCGGCACCTCCGCGGTGTCGGTGCAGCGCTACTCCCTGCTGTGCCAGAACACCCGGCGCCTGTTCGACGTCTATCACTGGCTGGGCAGCTCCGAGCTCGAAGGGCTGGCGCCGCTGCTGCGGGAAATCGCCGCCACCTCCGAGCTGGTGCTCGATGAATACGAGAAGGTCGAAAGCATTCGCCGCCAGTCCGGCCAGGCCATGCACAGCGCCGAGGAGAAGCAGAAAGCCCTGCTCGCCGGCCTGTTGGTGGACAGCTGGGACCAGGTGCAGAATTTTGTCGATGCCCTCAACAACATCACCGCCCAGCGCGGCCTGTTGCTGACCATCCGTGAGTACCGCTACATCGACGTGGCGCGCATCGACGCCATGGAAGCCGAACTGCTCAAGGCCCAGGAAACCACCGCCGCCGGCACCGCCACCTTCCTCGCCAGCGAGCAAGCGTTGCAGCCGTTCGTCACGCGCCTGGAAAGCCTCGACAGCGAAGCGCAAAAAGCCGAAACCGTGGCCCAACTGGCCGAGCCGTTGGGGGCCTTGCAGGCCATGGCGGCCGACCTGGACATGCTCTCCAGCCTGATGGCATCGCTGCAGATCGACGACGCCACCCAGCGCACCCGGATCATCGAATCCATCTCGGAAATCTACGCCCGCCTGAACCAGGCCAAGGCCCGTGCCGAGCAGCGGCGCAAAGGCCTGGGTTCCACGGAAACCGTGGCCCAGTTCGGTGCCCAGTTCAAACTCTTCAGCCAAGGCATCACCAACGCCCTGGGCCAGGCCCAGGACCCGGAGCGTTGCGACGAACAACTGTCGCGCCTGCTGGTGCAGTTGGAAGAGTTGGAAAGCCGTTTCGGCGATCACGAACAGTTCCTCGGTGACATCCTCAGCAAGCGTGAGGAGTTGCTGGAAACCTTCGAGGCCCACAAGCAATCCCTGCTCGACGAGCGCCAGCGCAAGGCCCAGGGGCTGCTGGACGCCGCGCGGCGGATTCTCGACAGCCTGACCCGACGCACTGCCAAGTTCACCCAGGCCGAAGAACTCAATGCCTTCTTCGCCGCCGACCCGCTGATCCTCAAGTTGCGGGAGCTGGCCGAGCGCCTGCGCGAGCTCAAGGACAGCGTCAAGGCCGATGACGTCGAGGCGCGTCTCAAGGGCGCCCGCGACCAGGCTGTGCGTGCCCTGCGCGACAAGACCGAGCTGTTCGAAGAGGGCGGCAACGTCATCAAGCTTGGCCCGCGCCATCGCTTCAGCGTCAATACCCAAGAGCTGGACCTGACCCTGATGCCCCGGGGCGACGAGCTGCACCTGCACCTCACCGGTACCGATTTCCTCGAGCCTCTGCGCGACCCGGAACTGGAGGCCCTCAAGGACTTCTGGCAAGTGGCGCTGGAGTCCGAGTCGGCAACCCTGTACCGCGCCGAGTACCTCGCCGGCCAGGTGCTGGAGGCCGCCGATGCCGGGCAGGAAGGCCTGAGCCTGGACAGCCTCAAGCCGCTGCTGGCGCAACCGGACGAACTGGCCCGGGTGATCCGCGACTTCGCCGCGCCGCGCTACAAGGAAGGCTACGAGAAGGGCATCCACGACCATGACGCCGCGGCGATCCTGGTGCAGTTGCTGCCCCTGCGCGAGAGCGCCGGGCTGTTGAGTTACAGCCCGGCGCCACGAGCCTTTGCCAGCCTGTTCTGGGACCAGCAGCGCAGCCTTGAAGGTCCGGCACAATGGCCTGAGCGGGCGCGCACCAGCCGGCATATCCAGCAACTGTTCGGTCGCCGTGAAGGGCTGCGCCAGCTGCAGGAAGAGATCCTCGCGGCCATGCAGGCGTTCCTCACGCAGCAGCCGTTGGGGCTGGCTCCCGCGGTGATCAACGAGGCTGCCGAGTACCTGGTGCAGGAACTGGCCGCCGAGCGCATCGAGTTCACCTTCAGCAAGTACGCCAAGCAGTTGCAGGAAGGGCTCAAGTTGCGCCTGCAGGGCGCGCGTATGTGGGACGACTACCAGCAGGCCCTGGGCCGGCTGGCCGAGCGTCCGGCGGCGCAGTGGGCGCTGGCGGCCAACTGGCTGCAGGGCCTGTGCACGGCCGGCGAGTTCGCCGAGCTGGCGGCCTATGTGCCCGAAGCCGTGGCCTTGTCGCTGTTGAGCGATGACCTGGCCAAACGTATCACCGAGGTGGACCTGCGCTTCGCCGTCGACAACCTGATGGGCGAGCACCCGCGCATCAAGGAACGTCGCCTGTCCTTGGCCGTGGATGATTTCTTTGCTCGCCTGCGCGCTCACCGCCAGCAGTTCCTGCCGGGCCTGCAGCGCTACCAGGCGCTGCGTCAGGGCATCATCGGCCGCGAGCGCGAGGCCTTGCGCCTCAGTGAGTTCAAGCCGCGGCCACTGAGCTCGTTTGTGCGTAACAAGCTGATCAACGACGTCTACCTGGGCGTGATCGGCGACAACCTGGCCAAGCAGATGGGCACCGTGGGCGAAAACAAGCGCACCGACCTGATGGGCCTGCTGATGCTGATTTCGCCACCGGGCTACGGCAAGACCACCCTGATGGAGTACGTGGCGCACCGCTTGGGCCTGATCTTCATGAAGATCAACGGCCCGGCCCTGGGCCACGACGTGCGTTCCCTGGACCCGGCCCAAGCGCCGGACGCCACTTCGCGCCAGGAACTGGAGAAACTCAACCTGGCCCTGGAAATGGGCAACAACGTGATGCTCTATGTCGACGACATCCAGCACACCCACCCCGAGTTCCTGCAAAAATTCATTTCGCTGTGCGACGGCACCCGGCGTATCGAAGGCGTGTGGAAGGGCCGAACCAAGACCTACGACATGCGCGGCAAGAAGTTCTGCGTGGTGATGTCCGGTAACCCGTACACCGAGTCTGGCGATGTGTTTAAGATCCCCGACATGCTGGCCAACCGTGCCGACATCTATAACCTCGGCGACACCCTGGGCGGCATGCAGGAATCCTTCTCCCTGAGCTACATCGAGAACGGCCTGACCTCCAACCCAGTGCTGGCGCCCCTGGCCACCCGCGACATGGCCGACGTCTATCGCTTTGTCGCCAAGGCCGAGGGCAAACCGTTCTCCAGCAACGAGCTGAGCCACAGCTACAGCGGCGCCGAGATCAACGAAATCACCACCACCCTGCAGCGCCTGATGCAGGTGCGCGACGTGGTGCTCAAGGTCAACCAGCAGTACATCGCCAGTGCCGCCCAGGCCGACCAGTACCGCACCGAGCCGCCGTTCAAGCTTCAGGGCAGCTACCGCAACATGAACAAAATGGCGGAGAAAATCTCGGCGGTGATGAACGACGCCGAACTCCTGCAACTCTTGGCCGACCACTACCAGGGCGAGTCCCAGCTACTGACCACCGGCGCCGAGGAAAACCTGCTCAAGCTCGCCGAATTGCGTGGCAATCAGACGCCGGAACAGCTGGAGCGCTGGGCGCAGATCAAGCGCGACTTCCAACGCAACCGCTCCATGGGTGGCAGCGACAGCGACGTCGGCAGCCGTGTGGTGGCCCAGCTCAATGATTTGGTGGAAGGCGTGCGTGGCCTGGCCCGTCCGCCGGAACAACAGGGCATGCGCGAAGTGCTGGAAAACCTCTCCGAGCACCTGGAGAACAGCTTCCTGCCGCTGATCAAGGTCATGCACAAGAAGATCGACGTCGACCTGCACAGCCACCAGCGTGTCAGTGACATCGCCACTCGTCTCGACGAACTGAGCCGTATGCTCAGCCATGGCAATGTTCCCACCCTCAAGGACCCCCAACCTTAAGCGCCGGTTTACCGACCCATAGCCAAGGATCACGACATGGATTTTGCCAACCTGGACCAGCAGCTGCGCGACAGCCTGCTGGACCTCAAGCTGAGCAACGACGAGCGAGACGAACTGCGCCAACTGGGCAGCGAACTGAGTGCCGATCAGGTGCGTTACTTGCGTAATCGCTCCTTCGACCTGGTGCGCGAGCTGAGCCTGGCGGACAGCGCCAATGTGCTGCCGGCCCTGAAATGGCTGGAGCAGGTGATCAAGACCCTGGACGTCAGTGCGGCCCCGGTGCGGGACATGGCCAGCGCCCACTTCAGCCCCGGCGAAGACTGTCGACGCAAGATCCGCGACCTGTGTCGTCAGGCCCGCCTTTCGGTGGACATCTGCGTGTTCACCATTTCCGACGATCAACTGAGCGACGAGATCCGCGCTTGCCACAAGCGCGGGGTGGCGGTACGGGTGATCAGCGACAGTGAAAAGCAGTTCGATATCGGCAGCGATATTGCAGCGCTGCGCGAGGCCGGCGTGCCGGTGCGGATCGACGACACGCCGTTCCATATGCACCACAAGTTCGCCGTGTTCGATGGCCGCACCTTGCTAAACGGCAGCTTCAACTGGACCCGCAGCGCCACCACCGGCAACGAGGAAAACCTGTTGGTGATTGACCACCCGCAACTGGTGGCCAGCTACCTCAAGGAGTTCAACGAACTCTGGAACCGCTACGTGCCCCGTTAAGCCTGGGAGGCGTAACGCGAGCGCCAGGCCAGGCCGCTGGTAAAGCGTTCCATCAGTTGCGCCTGCAGTTCAGTGGCCCGCTCGGGGGAGCGCTTGTGCAGTTCCTCCAGCGCCTGGTGCAGGCGTGACAGGAGCTTTTTCTCACTGAGCAAGGTGCTCAGGTTCAGAGCGTTGATGGCCTGGGCGAAACGCTGATGCTCGATGTGGTGCAGCAGCAGGCCCTCTTCCAGCGAATGGCTGCCGGCGTTCTGGGCGTTGAGCCGGTCGTGCAGGGTTTGCGCCTGCTCCACCTCGTCGAGGTGCAGGTAGCTTTCGGCGATGTTTTCCAGGTACAGGGTCTTGTCGTCTTCATCGACGTCCGGGGCGTTCTCCAGCAGGTCCAGGGCCTGTTCCAGCAAGGTCCGGCCCTGGGCGGTCTGGCCCAGGCCATGCAACAGCTTGGCGTGCTCGCACAGGTACAGCAGTTGCATTTCGCTCTCTTGTTGCTGGCGCAGGCTGTGCATTTCCTCAAGGCTGGTACGCACCAGCCAGCTGTCCCGGCGGTGGGCCGGCAGGCGGCTTTGCCCCTGCAACTGGGTATGCAGGGCCTGCAAGCGCAAGCCGCTCCAGAACTCGTGGTCATCGCGCAGGCCGTCGATCTGTTGCAGGGCCTTGGCCAGCAAGGCTTCGGTCCACTGCGGCTGCGCCGCGTGGTGCTCGTCACAGAGGTAGAGCATCATCCCCGGGCGCTGGGACGCTTCGCTTTCCCGGGCCAGCAACAAGGCCTCGGCTTCTGCGGTCCGGCCTTGTTCAACGTGATGCTTCAGCAGCCTCAGCAGCAGGCTGTTCTGCTCGCTCGCCGGGGCAACGTCCAGCAGGCGCAGCGCGGCATCGACTTGGTGTCGGGCCAGGGCTGAATCCATCAGCTCGCCGTAGGTCAAGTAGGAGTGGGCATCGCCGATTTGCGCCAGCAGGCTGAACGCCGAGTCCAACTGGCCGGCACTGAACAAGGCGGCCGCCGCCTGCTCTTGCTCTTCTACCGGCAGTTGCGCGGCCCGGGTGAGGATCAGCTCGAACTGCCCTTGGTCGGCGTAGGCATCGAAGAGCCTGCGCAGTGTGCTCAGGCGATGGCTCTCGTCAGAGGCCTGAAACGTCGACCAGGCCTGCTCGACGCTGGCCAGTGCGGCGTCCTGCAGCCCGGCCTGATATTGCAGGCGTGCCAGGATCAGCAGGTTGTCGATGCTCTGGCGCTCCTGGGCCGACGGGTGTTGCGGGTCGCCCAGTTCGCCCAGCAGCGCCACGGCCTGGTCCTGTTCGCCGCGAGCCTGGAGGATTCGCACTTGCAGCAGAGGCCAGGTGGGCAGGGACTCGCCGCAGCGGTCCAGCAGTTCCAGGCAGGCCTGGGTGTCGTCACTGTCGAGCAGCGATTCGATCAGGGTGTTGAGGATGTATTCCTGGGCATGGGGCGGCAACCCGGCCCGTATCTCCAGGGCCTGGTCCTGGTGCCCGGCGAGGTAGAGTTCGGCGGCCACCAGTTGCAAGGCCAGCTCCTGGGCATTGCCGGTCATGCGCTGTGCCAGTTGCAGCGCCAGCAGCGGCTCGGCCTTGCTCAGCATCATCGCCTGATTGATCTGGGCATTGAGGTCGTGAAGCGACACCGGGCTAGGGGCGTTGAGCTTGCGGCGGGTGTACAGAATCAGCGCGATAGCAATCAGCGCAATGACAATGAGGGTGACAACGATGGCCATGGAGGTCCTTTCCTGTGGGTCTGCGGGACTCGCGCGGTGTGCGCCAGCCTGCGTGCGGCGCGGTTATAAAACGGTGGGCGCAGGCTGGCAACCGTCTTTACCCAGGCAATGCGTTTCAACGGATGTCGCCCAGGGGCCGAGCGGGCGGTCAGCGGTCGGGCAGGGCACGGGGTTTCGGGTTAGACTTGCGACCTTTTCGCACAACCAAGAAGCCCACACATGGCCCAGCCGTCCACCACGTATAAATTTGAACTGAACCTGACTGACCTTGACCGTGGCGTTTACGAAAGCGTCAAGCAAACCATCGCCCGTCACCCTTCGGAAACCGAAGAGCGCATGACCGTGCGTTTGCTGGCCTATGCCTTTTGGTACAACGAACAGCTGTCGTTTGGTCGCGGCCTGTCGGACGTGGATGAGCCGGCCCTGTGGGAAAAGAGCCTGGACGATCGCGTGCTGCACTGGATCGAAGTCGGCCAGCCGGATGCCGATCGCCTGACCTGGTGCTCGCGCCGCACCGAACGCACCAGCCTGCTGGCCTACGGTAGCCTGCGTGTGTGGCAGACCCGTGTGCTGGACACGGTGAAGAACCTGAAAAACGTCAACGTCGCCGGCGTGCCCCAGGACGTGCTGGAAACCCTGGCCAAGGACATGCCCCGCGTCATCAAGTGGGACGTGATGATCAGCGAAGGCACGATCTTCGTCACCGACGACCGTGGCCAGCACGAAGTCCAGCTGGAATGGCTTATGGGCGAGCGCGGTTGATACTCGCCGCCAATTGCCCCGATTGATTCCCCGTTACTGAAGAGAAGCCCCACGAGCCCCATGCGTATCGAACCCCGTGAGTTGCCTGCCGTCCTGCCGTTTCTGGGTGATCTGCCACCGCTGTTGACCCGTCTGTATGCCGCCCGTGGCGTGCAGTCCGAGGCGGAGCTGGACAAGAGCCTGGCGCGGTTGATCCCTTATCAGCAGCTCAAGGGCATCGACGCCGCGGTGGACCTGCTGGTGACCGCCCTGGATCAGCGCCAGCGCATCCTCATCGTCGGTGACTTCGACGCCGACGGCGCCACCGCCAGCACCGTGGGCCTGTTGGGCTTGCGCTTGCTGGGGGCGGCCCATGTGGATTACCTGGTGCCCAACCGCTTCGAGTACGGCTACGGCCTGACCCCGGAAATTGTCGCCGTGGCCCTGCAACGCGAGCCGCAGTTGCTGGTCACCGTGGACAACGGCATTTCCAGCGTGGAAGGCGTGGCGGCTGCCAAGGCCGCAGGCCTGAAAGTGCTGGTCACCGACCACCACTTGCCGGGCCATGCGTTGCCGGCGGCGGACGCCATCGTCAACCCCAACCAGCCGGGCTGCGAATTCCCGAGCAAGGCGTTGGCCGGGGTCGGGGTGATCTTCTACGTGCTCATGGCCTTGCGTGCGCGCCTGCGCAGTCTGGGTCGCTATGACAGCCAGCCGCAGCCGAACATCGGCGAATTGCTGGACCTGGTGGCCCTGGGCAGCGTGGCCGACGTGGTGCCCTTGGATGCCAACAACCGCATCCTGGTGCATCAGGGCCTGGAGCGGATTCGCGCTGGGCGTGCGCGCCCCGGGTTGAAGGCGATTCTCGAAGTGGCCAAGCGCGACCCTTCGCGCATCACCTCCACTGACCTGGGGTTTATCCTCGGCCCGCGTTTGAATGCGGCCGGCCGCCTGGACGACATGAGCCTGGGCATCGAATGCCTGCTGACCAGCGACGTGGCGGCGGCCCGGGAAATGGCCGGCCAACTGGACGAGTTGAACCAGGACCGCAAATCCATCGAGCAGGGCATGCAGCGCGAGGCCTTGGCCCAGCTCAAGGACCTGCCCGTGGAGTCGATGCCGTTCGGCCTGTGCCTGTTCGACGCCGACTGGCATCAAGGGGTGATCGGGATTCTCGCCTCACGCCTGAAAGAGCGTTACCACCGGCCGACCATCGCTTTTGCCGATGCCGGCGACGGCATGCTCAAGGGCTCGGCGCGTTCGGTGCCGGGGTTCCATATCCGTGATGCCCTGGATGCAGTAGCGGCCAAGCACCCGGATTTGATCAGCAAGTTTGGCGGCCACGCCATGGCCGCCGGCCTGTCCTTGCCCGAACAGAACTTCCCGGCATTCGCCGAGGCCTTTGACGCCGAAGTCCGGCGCCAACTGCAAGAGGAAGACCTCACCGGGCGCCTGCTGTCGGACGGCACCCTGGCGGTGGAAGAGTTCCACCTGGAACTGGCCCGTGCCCTGCGCCACGCCGGTCCCTGGGGCCAGCATTTCCCTGAACCGATGTTCCACGGCGTGTTCCAGTTGGTGGAGCAGCGCATCGTCGGCGAGCGCCACTTGAAGGTGGTGCTGCGCAGCGAGTGCGGGTCCCTGAAACTCGACGGCATCGCCTTTGGCATCGACCGCGAAGTCTGGCCCAACCCGACCATTCGCTGGGTGGAACTGGCCTACAAACTCGACCTCAACGAATTCCGTGGCCAGGAAACCGTGCAACTGATGATTGCCCATATCGAACCGCGCTGACGTCCCTCGGGCATCCCCACCTGTCACTCTCGTGCCCATGCTCTGCGTGGGCATGCCGCGTCTGGCGCTCGGCGTCATTTGAGGGCGGTTATCACTCCGTCAGTCCAAGAGGCGAGCAAACTTGCCGCTGGAGGCTGACCTTTCGACTAGTCTCTAAACACTGTCTGATTGGCCTTGTGACCTTTTGTCATTCTTCTACCCGCGGGGGCGGGCGTTCTCTTCGCTGTCACTTGTCGACCCTTCAAACAGCACCCTGGAGCCTGACCATTGATCGAGAGGTGCCCCATGAGTCTGTTGCTTGAACCCTATACCCTGCGTCAACTGACCCTGCTCAACCGCATTGCCGTGTCGCCCATGTGCCAATACTCCAGCGTCGATGGCCTGGCCAACGACTGGCACCTGGTGCACTTGGGCAGCCGTGCGGTGGGCGGTGCCGGGTTGATTTTCACCGAAGCCACGGCGGTCACCGCCGACGGACGCATCACCGCCCAGGACCTGGGCCTGTGGAGCGACGAACACATCGAACCCTTGCAACGCATCACCCGTTTTATCAGCGCCCAGGGCGCGGTAGCGGGGATCCAGCTGGCCCACGCCGGGCGCAAGGCCAGCACCCATCGGCCCTGGATCGGCAAGCACGGCAGCGTCAAGCCCGAAGACGGCGGTTGGGTGCCGGTGGGGCCTTCACGGATTGCCTTCGACCCTCAGCACACCCCGCCTACGCCGTTGGATGAAGGGCAGATCGGCGAGATCATCCAGGCCTTTGTCGACGCGGCCAAACGGGCCCTGGTGGCCGGCTTCAAGGTGGTGGAGGTGCACGCCGCCCACGGTTACCTGTTGCACCAGTTCCTGTCGCCCATCAGCAACCAGCGCCAGGACCAGTACGGCGGTTCGTTTGAAAATCGCATCCGCCTGGTGCTGCAAGTGACCGCGGCGGTGCGTGAGGTCTGGCCCGAGGAGTTGCCGCTGTTTGTGCGGGTTTCGGCCACCGATTGGGTGGAAGACGGCTGGAACCCGGATGAAACCGTGGAACTGGCGTTGCGCCTGAAAGATTTGGGGGTGGACCTGATCGATGTGTCCTCCGGCGGCACGGCGGCCAACGCCGAGATTCCGACGGGGCCGGGGTATCAGACGCGTTTTGCCGAGCGGGTGCGTAAGGAGGCGGGGATCGCCACCGGCACTGTGGGCCTGATCACCGAGCCGGCTCAGGCGGAACACATTCTGCGCACCTGCCAGGCGGATATCATCCTTCTGGCCCGGGAGCTGCTGCGTGATCCCTACTGGCCGCTGCATGCCGACGACGACCTGGGCGGGCGCAAAGCCATCTGGCCGGCGCAGTACCAGCGCGCCACCCACCGCGACCAGCCGATTCATGAGTCGGATGTGCGCGATTAGGCCTGTTGGGCATAAAAAAACCGGTCCAAATGGACCGGTTTTTTTTGTCGGCGGCTTCAGGGCGCCATCGCTGTCAGCGGATCACGGGTATTTGCGTTTGTCCGGTGCGGGCGGGAAGTACTGGTAGAGCCAGGTTTCGCTCAGGGTACGGTCCTGGGTGCGGATAAACAGGCGCATTTCCACCGGGTCCACGCTGTCGTTGGTCGGGTACCAGTCGAAGAGAATGCGGAAGCCCTTGATGGGGTCCAGAGGCAGCACATGGATGTCCTTGATCTGGCCGTTGGAGGCGCTGATCACGGGTTCGATCCCGGTGCCGGCCGGCAGCCGGTCGAGGCCGCCACCGTTGAAATCCACCGCGAAGCGCCGCGCCCAGACCGGCGGGTAGTGCTCCCCCGGGGCCCAGCCTTCGACAAAACCGCCCATGCCCGAACGGGTGGCATTGACCCGTGCCAGGGGCGTGCTCACCGGTGGCAGGGCGCTCCAATAGAGCTTGTAGCCGTAGTTCAGCGAGTCGCCGGCGGCCACGGGCTTTTTCGGGGTCCAGAAGGCCACGATGTTGTCCATGGTTTCCCCGGTGGTGGGGATTTCCAGCAGGTCGATGGAGCCTTCGCCCCACGCGGTGGTGGGCTCGACCCACAGGCTTGGGCGTTTGCTGTACCAGTCCACGGTGTCCTGGTAGTTGGCGAACTCGTGGTCGGTTTGCACCAGGCCGAAGCCTTTCGGGTTGGTGTCGGCGAAGGCGTTGAATTGCAGGGTGGCCGGGTTGTTCAGCGGGCGGCAGATCCACTCGCCGTTGCCGCGCCACATGGCCAGGCGGTCGGAGTCGTGGATCTGCGGGTGGATGGTGTCGCACATGCGCCGCTCGTGGTTGCCGCAACTGAACATGCTGGTCATTGGGGCGATGCCGAGTTGTTCGATGGCGGTGCGGGCGTTGACGTGGGCGTCGATGTCCATCACCACGCGCTCGGCCTGGCAGTCGATATCAAAGCGGTAGGCACCGGTGGCGCTCGGCGAGTCGAGCAGGGCGTAGACCACAAAGCGGGTGCTGTCTTTGTCCGGCGTCTCGAACCAGAACTGGGTGAAGTCGGGGAATTCTTCGCGCTTCTTGGCGTAGGTGTCGATCGCCAGGCCCCGTGCCGACAGGCCGTATTGGCCGGTAGCGTCCACGGCGCGGAAGTAACTGGCGCCGAGGAAGGACACCACGTCGTGCTTGTCCAGCTCCGGGGCCTTGAACAGTTTGAAGCCGGCAAAGCCCAGGTCGCCCTTGAGCTGGGCAGTGTCGACGCTGGTGTTCTGATAGTTGAACAGCGGCGGCCGGAAGTGCACCTCCCGGGCCTGACGGGTCTGCGGGTCGACGCTGTGCATGCGCACCGGCTGCTTGAAGCCCATGCCGACATGGAAGAACTGCACGTCCAGCTGGCCGTTGAGTTCGTTCCACAGCGAGTGCTGGGCGTCGTACTGGATGGCGTTGAAATTCTGCGGCGTCATGGTCGCCAGGGTTGGCGGCAGCACCTGTTTGGTGTCGACATAACGGCTGCCGGCCAACTGCTTGGCCTGGGCCTTGAGGCCCTCGAAATCGAAGGTTTTCGCCTGGCCATCAGCGGCGCCGGCCCAGGCGCGGGCCGCCAGCAGGCCGCTGGCCGAGAGACCGGTGTAGGCCGCGAGGGCCATGGAGGCTTTCAGTAGATTCCTGCGGTGCATGGGTGAACCTTATGGCTGGGATCCCGGAGCCCTTCCTGGCTGCGCACGGGGTCGCGAATTGAGGTTCGGTCATGCCTTCGGCCAAACGCAATGGACTGTTATCAGAGGGCAAAGAGGATAAACGGTTCGCCGACGGCAAAAAATCTCCAGGATGTGTCCATTGGTAAATAAATCCCCGCGCCGGTTCGCCAGCCTCAGAGGCAGTGGGTTCCGGGCGGCGGGGTCAGCCCTTGCTTGGCGTAGTAGGCCAGGGTGTGCAGCACCTCGTCGTCGCCTTTGTCGGCGGCCAGTTGGTAGCAGGCCAGGGCCCGAGGCTGGTCTTTCGCGCCCCAGGTGCCGTCGGCGTAGGCGCTGCCGAGCACCGAATACACCTGCCCCGAATCGAAGCGCTTGGCGGCCTGTTGCAAGGTGCTTTCGGCCTTGCCCGGGTCTTTGCAGGGCTCGTCGGACACGTCGTCACCGCCGTGGCAGTAGAAACCCGACAGCAGCATCGCGGCATCGGCATTGACCTCGGCGTAGGTCGAAGTCAGTTGCTCGATCTGCGCCGGGGGCACGGCCGGAGACATGCCCGAATAGCCGAGTACCACTGCCCGTACTGCACCTTCGGCCGAGCCCTGGGCGGCGGCGTCGAGGTCGATGCGTTGGGCCAGCTCGAAGAAATAAGGGGTCAGCAGGTACTGTTCCCGCGCGCCAAAGCCTTCGTACAGCGAGCCCTTGCGCAGCTTGCGTTGCAGCGCGGTTTCGTTGGCCGGCGCGCGCTCATTGAGCATCGACTCCACTGACCACTGTTCGATACGGGCCAGGTTCCAGCAGCTGTTCTGCTTGAACACAAAGGCCTGTAGCACATCCCCCAATTGATCGTGGACCACCAGGGTCTGCTCATCGACCCAGAAGCTTTGCAGGCCGGCCCGGGCCTGTGCCTGGGGATCCAGCAGCGCCAGGGCACCCTCCGGCAGGGCCGACAGTTTTTGCCGCACGGTCACGCTGCGGCCGCGGTCATCGTAGGCCGGGCGCTGCTCGACCAAGGGTGAGGCGCTGAAGGCGGTCTGCAACTCGGGGTTTGTGGCGAAGGCCTGGACGAAGCTTTTCAGGTCCGAGGATGGGCAAGCGGGCTCGGCGGCCTGGGCCCCGGCACTGAAGGCCAGGCTCAGCAGGGTCAGGCGCAGGGCATGGTGGAATCTGGACATAGGGCTATCCGTGGCGAAAGAGGGCAAAAGGGGTCATTGGCTGTCCGGGTCGCAATACAGCACCGAACCGTTGGGGTTCTGTCGGTCGGCCATCAAGCGGGGCTGGTGGATGCCGTCACCGTCGAAGCCTGGGCCGAGACGTTTACGCACGCTGGCCACGTCGTCCTTGAAGTACAGGGCATGCACCGAGAACGGCCCGCGGTAGGGAATCGCCACGGCAAGCACCGTCAGCCCGTGGAAGCGCTCGTTGACGCAGTAGCGTGCCACTTCGTCGACGTCGCAAGGCAGCAGTTGGCGTTCCACGAAGTAGTCGCCGCTGGGTTGTTGATCGACGGGGTTGAGGTACACCTGATCGACACGGCAGGTGGCCAGGTCAGCGAACTGCTGCTCCAGGCTCGTCGCCAGGCTAGGGCCGCACGTGCCCAGCGTGCCCAGCAGGGTCAGGTATTTCAGCGTTGCTGCTACGCGACTGCCTTTAGCCATGGGTCACCTCCTTGGGGCTGAACAACCGGTGCAGCCGCTGCGCCAGCCCGATCGCCAGCAATGGCAGGATGCTGGTCAGGCTGCAGTACACCAGGCCGCGAATGGGGTTGTTGGGGAAAAACATCCAGGCACTGGCGAGCACCGGCAGCAGGACCAGGCCCAGCTTGAGCTTGAGGTTGGGCACCAGGGCGGCCACGCCGTTGACCAGGATAAACAGAATAAACAGGTAGTAACTGCCCAGCCCCAGGGCGATGCCGCGGGAGATCGAGCCGAACAGGTGGCGGTAGATCGGCACGCCGAACAGGTGCGCCAGGTAAAACAGCGCCACCGCCAGGCCGTGGGCCAGCAAGGCAGTCAGCACGCGGATCAGTGCGTCGTGGGGGCGGCCGGGGGCTGCACTGGCGGCGTGTTGGCTCGGTGATGTGTCACGGGTCATGGCGCGCTGGCTCGGTTGGACCTGGGGCTCAGTCGCTGGTGCATCCAGCGCGACAGGTAGATCGCCGCCAGGGGCAGCAGGGCGACCTCGGCGGTGTAGACCCAACCGCGAATCGGGTGTTGGGGGAACAGCACGTAAGCCGTCAGCAGCACCAATGGCAGGGTCAGAAACAGTTTGACCTTGAGCACCGGGACGATGGCGATCACCAGGTTGACAGCGATAAACAGGCCGAACAGCGTGCGGATCAGCATGCCCATGCCGAATGCCTTGCGGATGGCGCCGAACCACTGCTCGTACAGCGGTACGCCATAGATATCGATCAGCAAGAAGGCCACAGCAGCCAGGCTGTGGGCGAGGATCGCGGTGGCCAGGCGGATCAGCTCATCGTACTTGTGCGTCATGGCCGGGCGCTCCGCACGGGGCGCTGCCCGTCACGGGCGGATAACAGGGGGGAGGGCATGGGCGCGTCCTTGCTGCCTGAGGTGTGTTCAGTGGCCCGGTTCCAGAGGTCGGGCAGGTTCAGGCGGCGGATAGTGCCGTAACCGCGAGGGCGAATCCAGAGCGGGGCGTGCAGGTTTTTCAGCATCGGGGCGGGTGAACCAGGGGCGCCTGCGCCGGGGCACCTCAAGGGCGCCCCGGCGTCAGGTGCTTGCCGGGGCGCCGAACCTCAGCGGCGGATGGTCCAGGCATCGCCCGCCGGGGCGCTGCCGTGGTCATACGGCTTGGCCAGCCACATGTACAACAGCCCCAGGCCGATGACGATGGCGGTGCTCAGGACCATGGCGTAGTTGCTGTACCAGGCCGCGTCCGGGGTCCGTGGCCAGGCCATGTTGATAATCGCGCCGACGCCATACACCAGCGCTCCCAGGTTCACCGGCCAGCCCCACGCACCGAGGGTGAACTTGCCGCTGGGCTTCCAGCCTTTGGCGCGGGCGTAGAGCGCCGCGAGGACGATCATCTGGAACGCCAGGTAGATGCCGATGGCGGCAAAGCTGACGATGGTCGCCACCGCGTCCTGGAGGAAAAAGCCCAGGGCGATGATCAGGGCCGGCAACACGCCGGAGACGAACAGCGCCGCCACCGGCACCTGGGTGGTGGGGGAGAGGCGCTTGAGCAAGGCGCTGCCGATGACCATTTCGTCCCGGGCGTAGGAGTACAACAGGCGACTGGCGGCCGCTTGCAGGCTGATGACGCACGAGATGAAGGAAATCATCACCACGCCCATCACCAGTTTCGAGCCGAAGCTGCCAAAGGCGTTGTTGAGGATGGTGGTCACCGGGTCTTTGTCGGTGCCGTCGATCACCGCCTGCATGTCCGGTACGGCGAGAATAAGCGCCAGGCAGGCAAACATCGCCGCGATGCCGCCGATGTAGATGGTCATGCGCATGGCCACCGGAATCTTCTGGCTGGGGTTGGGGGTTTCTTCGGCCACATCGCCGCAGGCCTCGAAGCCGTAGTAGAGAAACATGCCCGCCAGGGACGCGGTGAGAAAGGCCGGCAGGTAGGAACCGTCTACCCGGATATCGAAGGTGTTGAACAGTACGCCGATGGATTGATGGCGCTCGAAGATCAGCAAGTACACGCCAACGATCACCGCGCCCACCAGTTCGCAGAGGAAGCCGAACATGGCGATGCGTGCCAGGGTCTTGGTACCGCTGAGGTTGACCAGGGTGGCGAACAGGGTCAGCACCAGGGCGATGACGATGTTGGTGTTGTTGTTCGGCTCAAAACCCAGCATCGCGGCCAGGTAGGGGCCGGCGCCCACCGCCACGGCGGCGATGGTCACGCACAGGGCAATGGAATAGATCCAGCCCACCATCCATGCCCAGCGCTTGCCCACCAGGCGTCGAGCCCAGGGATAGACACCGCCGGAAATCGGGAATTGCGAGACCACCTCGCCGAAGATCAGGCACACCAGCATCTGCCCGCAGCCCACCAGCAGGTAGGCCCAGAACATGGGCGGGCCACCGGCGGCCAGGCACAGGCCGAACAGGGTGTAGACCCCGACCACCGGGGACAGGTAAGTGAAGCCCAGGGCGAAGTTTTCCCACAGGCTCATGCTGCGGTTGAAGTTCGAGCTGTAGCCCAGTTGGCGGAGCTGTTCGGCATCGCTGTCGGCGACGCCTGAGGTGAGATCGGGTGCTGCACTCATGGCGGAGTTCTCCGGGAAATCGGCAGATTTCGGATGGCCGACACCGTGGCTGGGCCTTGGCGGCCCAACCCGGATCGGTGGTTATTGTTGTGGTGTTGCCAGCGCCGGTGGACCGGCGAAGGGGTCAGTGCTTGAACATCACATGGCGCACGCTGGTGTAGTCCTCCAGCCCGTACATGGACATGTCTTTGCCGTAGCCGGAAAGTTTCTGCCCGCCGTGGGGCATTTCGCTGACCAGCATGAAGTGCGTGTTGACCCAGGTGCAGCCGTATTGCAGGCGCGCGGCCAGGCGATGGGCGCGGCCGACATCGGCGGTCCACACCGAGGAGGCCAGGCCGTAGTCCGAATCGTTGGCCCAGCCCAGTACCTGGGCTTCATCGGTGAACGGGGTGACCGACACCACCGGGCCGAACACTTCGCGGCGCACGATCTCGTCGTCCTGCTGGGCATCGGCCAGCACCGTTGGCTCAAAGAAGAAGCCGTCGCCCGGCACCGCCTTGCCGCCGGTGACCAGGCGGATATGGGGCTGGGCGATGGCCCGTTCGACAAAACCGGCCACGCGGTCGCGGTGCTGGGCGGTGATCAGCGGGCCCAGTTCGGTGGCCGGGTCGTCCTGCAGGCCGTACTGGATGCTGCTGACCGCCGCGCCGAGTTTCTCGACGAAGCGTTCGTAGATGCCGGCCTGGGCATAGATGCGGCAGGCGGCGGTGCAGTCCTGCCCGGCGTTGTAGAAACCGAAGGTGCGGATGCCCTCCACGGCGGCGTCGATGTCGGCGTCGTCGAAAATGATCACCGGCGCCTTGCCCCCCAGTTCCATGTGCATGCGCTTCACGCTGTCGGCGGTGCTGGAAATGATGTGCGAGCCGGTGGCGATGGAGCCGGTCAGGGACACCATGCGCACCTTGGGATGGGTCACCAGCGGCGCGCCGACTGTCGGGCCTCGGCCGAACACCAGGTTGAGCACGCCGGCAGGGAAGATCCCGGCGGCCAGTTCGGCCAGGCGCAGGGCGGTCAGCGGGGTTTGCTCCGAAGGCTTGAGCACCACGGTGTTGCCGGCGGCCAGGGCCGGGGCGATTTTCCAGGCGACCATCATCAACGGGTAGTTCCACGGCGCGATGGAGGCGATCACCCCCACCGGGTCGCGGCGGATCATCGAGGTGTGGCCCGGCAGGTATTCGCCCCCGGCCGAACCGCTCATGCAGCGGCTGGCGCCGGCGAAGAAGCGGAACACATCGGCAATCGCCGGGATTTCATCGTTGAGGGCGGCGCTCAGGGGTTTGCCGCAGTTGTCCGATTCCAGCTTGGCCAGCTCGGCGCCGTGGCTTTCGATGGCGTCGGCGAGTTTCAACAGCAGCAGGGCGCGGTCTTTCGGCGGGGTCTGGGACCAGCTGTCGAAAGCGCTGTCGGCGGCGCGTACAGCGGCATCCACCTGGGCTTCGCTGGCTTCGTTGATCTCCACCAGGACCTGGCCCAGGGACGGGTTGAGCACTGCCTGGGCCGGGCCTTCGCCGGCAACCAGTTGGCCATTGATCAGCAACTTGGTTTGCATGGTCATCTCCTCTCTTGATGCGATCGTTAGGAGCCGGCGTCGAAGACGCATGGCCGGCCAGCCGGCTCCTGGAAGGTTGGGTTATTTGCCGCCGCTGCCGGCGACGCTTTCGCCGCCACGGGTCAGGTAATAGGCGCCGAGGATCGGCAGCATGGTCACCAGCATCACCAGCATGGCCACCACGTTGGTCACCGGTACGTCCCGCGGCCGGCTGAGCTGGTTGAGCAGCCACAGCGGCAGGGTGCGTTCATGACCGGCGGTGAAGGTGGTGACGATGATTTCGTCGAACGACAAGGCGAACGCCAGCATGCCGCCGGCCAGCAGGGCCGAGCCGAGGTTGGGCAGGACGATGTAGCGGAAGGTCTGCCAGCCATCGGCGCCCAGGTCCATGGAGGCCTCGATCAGGCTGTGGGAGGTGCGCCGCAGCCGGGCGATCACGTTGTTGTAGACGATCACCACGCAGAAGGTGGCGTGGCCGACGATGATGGTGAACATCCCAGGCTCGATGCCCAGGGTCTTGAAGGTCGCCAGCAGGGCGATGCCGGTGATGATTCCGGGCAGGGCAATGGGCAGGATCAGCATCAGCGAGATGCCCTGTTTGCCGAAGAACTCCCGGCGGTAAAGCGCCGCCGAGGCCAGGGTACCGAGGACCATGGCGATCAGGGTGGCGATGGCGGCGATCTGCGCCGACAGCTTGATGGCCTCCAGCACGTCGGGCCGGGAGAAGGCCACGCTGATCCACTTCAGGGTGAAACCCTGGGGCGGAAAGCTGAACGCCGCGTCTTCGGTGTTGAAGGCGTAGAGGAAGATGATGAGGATCGGGAAGTGCAGGAACACCAGCCCGCCCCAGGCCGCGACCCGCAGGCCGAGGGAGGCTTTGTCGCCATGCTGTGTCGAGTTAGAGCGCATCGAAGGCCCCCAGGCGTTTGACGATGGACAGGTAAATGGCGATCAGCACGATGGGCACCAGGGTGAAGGCGGCGGCCATGGGCATGTTGCCGATCGCCCCTTGCTGGGCGTAGACCATGCTGCCGATGAAGTAGCCGGGCGGGCCCACCAGTTGCGGGACGATGAAGTCCCCCAGGGTCAGGGAGAAGGTGAAGATCGAGCCGGCGGCGATCCCCGGGATCGACAGCGGCAGGATCACTTGCATAAAGGTCTGGCGCGGCGTGGCCCCCAGGTCCGCCGAGGCCTGGAGCAGGGACGGCGGCAGGCGTTCCAGGGCCGCCTGGATCGGCAGGATCATGAACGGCAGCCAGATGTAGACGAACACCAGGAAGCGCCCCAGGTGCGAGGTCGACAAGGTGCTGCCACCCACCCCGGGAATGCCCAGGATCAGTTGCAGCAGCGGTTCCAGCCCCAGGTGCTGGACGAACCACTGGGCCACGCCGCCCTTGGCCAGCAGCAGGGTCCAGGCATAGGCCTTGACGATGTAGCTGGCCCACATTGGCATCATCACCGCGATGTAGAAAAACGCCTTGGTCTTGCCGCTGGTGTAGCGCGCCATGTAGTAGGCGATGGGGAAGGCCAGCACCGCGCTGGCGATGGACACCGCCACGGCCATGCCCAGGGTGCGCAGGATGATGTCGAAGTTGGCCGGTTGGAACAGCGCGGCGAAGTTGCCCAGGGTCAGGTCCGGGGTGACCGCCATGGTGAAGTCGTCGAAGGTGTAGAAGCCTTGCCACAGCAGGGCCAGCAAGGAGCCCAGGTAGATCGCGCCAAACCAGATCAGCGGCGGCACCAGCAACAGCGCCAGGTACAGGTTGGGGCGGCGGTACAGCAGGTTGGCGAAGCGCCGCAGCGTTGAGCTGTCGGCCTTGCCTTGAGTCAGGGGCAGGCTGTTCATGTCAGGCCCCGCTCGCCAGGGTGTCGCTCAGCGGCGTCATGGCTTCCCGGGCCCAGCGCACGTTCAGGCGCTCGCCGATCGGGTGCTGGGCGCCGTTGTCCTGCCACTGGTTATTGGCCTGGCTGAGGTTCAGGGTCTGGCCGTTGTCCAGCTTCAGCTCGTAGCGAGTGGCGCTGCCCTGGTACTGGATGTCGTGCAGCAAGCCGCTGACTTCCACCTCATTGCTGGCCAGCGGCCCGGCGGCGAAGCGCACCTGTTCCGGGCGAATGGAAAACGGCTGCGGGCTGCCGCCCAGTTGCTGGGCCAGGTCGCCACGGATCACGTTGGAGGTGCCGACGAACTCGGCGACGAAGGTGGTGGCGGGCCTCATGTAGAGGTTGCGCGGGGTGTCCACCTGCTCGATGCGGCCCTTGTTGAACACCGCCACCCGGTCGGACATGGACAGGGCTTCGGTCTGGTCGTGGGTGACGAAGATAAAGGTGATGCCCAGTTGGCGCTGGAGCTTTTTCAGCTCGCCCTGCATTTGCTCGCGCAGCTTGAGGTCGAGGGCGCCCAGGGGTTCGTCCAGCAGCAACACGCGTGGGCGGTTGACCAGGGCCCGGGCCAGGGCCACGCGCTGGCGCTGACCGCCGGAAAGCTGCACCGGCTTGCGCTCGCCGTAACCGGCCAGGGCCACCATGGCCAGGGCTTCTTCGGCCCGTTCCAGGCGTTCGGCCTTGGCCACGCCTTTGACTTTCAGGCCGTAGGCCACGTTGTCGCGCACGTTCATGTGGGGGAACAGGGCGTAGTCCTGAAACACCGTATTGACGTCGCGCTGGTAGGGCGGTAGCCCGGCGGCTTCGGCACCGTGGATGCGGATCGAGCCTTCGCTGGGCTGTTCGAAGCCGGCGATCAGGCGCAGGCAGGTGGTCTTGCCCGAGCCGGAAGGGCCGAGCATGGAAAAGAACTCGCCGTCCTGGATATCGATGGACACCCGGTCTACGGCCTTGACCTCGCCGAACTGGCGGGAAACGTGGGTGAACTGGACTGCAAGGGTCATGGTGCGGTGCTCCGAAAGGGCAGGGCCTATCGCAGGCGGTGCCTGAAACGCTGAAATGAATGATCGGTCCCGCGCTCTGCGTGGGCAGGCCTCAGCGGACGCCAGGCGCCGGCTGAGGTCGGTGGGGCATCACGAACCGCGTTCCCAGGTGCCGGTGGGAACGCGCGAAGGTGTACTAGCGGCCGCCCATGATCGCGATGTAGTCCTGGGTCCAGCGGCTGTAAGGGACGAACTTGCCGCCCTCGGCCTGCGGGGTTTTCCAGAAGGCGATCTTCTCGAACTGGTCGAAACCGTTGGTCTTGCACCCTTCGGCCCCCAGCAACTCGCTGCCGGTGCAGGCCGCCGGGACCGCGGGCAACGAACCGAACCAGGCCGCCACATCGCCCTGGACCTTGGGTTGCAGCGACCAGTCCATCCACTTGTAGGCGCAGTTCGGGTGCTTGGCCTCGGCGTGCAACATGGTGGTATCGGCCCAGCCGGTCACGCCTTCCTTGGGAATGGTCGAGGCCACGGGCTGCTTGTCGGCCTGCAGGCCGTTGACCATGTAGCCCCAGGTGCTGGAGGCGGCGACGCCTTCGTTCTTGAAGTCGCTCATCTGCACCGTTGCGTCGTGCCAGTAACGGTGGATCAGCGGCTGCTGGGCGCGCAACAGGTCGAGCACGGCCTTGTACTGCACTTCGGTCAGTTCGTAGGGGTTCTTGATCCCCAGTTCAGGCTGCTTGGCCTTGAGGTACAGCGCCGCATCGGCGATGTAGATCGGCCCGTCGTAGGCCTGGACCCGGCCCTTGTTGGGCTTGCCGTCCGGCAGGTTCTGCGCCTCGAAGACCACGCCCCAGCTGGTGGGCGCCTCTTTGAATACGTTGGTGTTGTACATCAGCACGTTGGGGCCCCACTGGTAGGGCGTGCCGTACACCTGTTTGTTGACCACATACCAAGGCCCGTCCTTGAGCCGCGGGTCGATGCTTTTCCAGTTGGGGATCAGGTCGGTGTTGATCGGCTGCACGCGCTTGCCGACGATCAGCCGCAGCGACGCGTCGCCGGACGCGGTGACCAGGTCGTAGCCACCCTTGGCCATCAGGCTGACCATTTCATCGGACGTGGCGGCGGTCTTGACGTTGACCTTGCACCCGGTTTCCTTCTCGAAGCCGGTGACCCAGTCGTAACTCTTGTCGCTCTCGCCGCGTTCGATGTAGCCAGGCCAGGCGACGATATCCAACTGGCCTTCACCCGCGCCCACGGCTTTCAACGGTTCGGCGGCCTGCAGGCTGGCGCTGGCCAGCAGGGCGGTGGTAAGAGCACTGAGCATTGCAGTCTTGTGCGCGGACATCGGGGTTCCCTCTACTTTAATTATGGTCGGGGCAGTTGGAGCAAAAGCGGTGTGGCTAGTTGTTATTGGGGCGAGCTGCACGTTGCAAGCGGCAAGCTTCAAGGCGGTACGGCCGTTCCTTGTAGCTTGCAGCTTAGCGCTCAAAACGCCGCGCCATGGCGCGCCATCACATGCCTCACCACGCTGTAATCCTGCAGTGAGTCGCTGGACAGGTCTTTGCCGTAGCCGGAGCGTTTCAGGCCGCCGTGGGGCATTTCACTGGCGAGCATGAAATGGCTGTTGATCCAGGTGCAGCCGTATTGCAGGCGCGCGGCCACTTGCATGGCCTTGTCCAGGTTCTGGGTCCAGACCGAGGAGGCCAGGCCGTATTCCGAGTCGTTGGCCCAGTCCACCGCCTGCTCCAATTCGTCGAAGCGGGTCACGGTGACCACGGGGCCAAAGACTTCGCGCTGGACGATTTCATCGTTCTGTCGGCAGCCGGCGAGCAGGGTCGGCTGGTAATAAAAGCCGGCGCCGGAATGCACGGCGGCGCCGGTGATGCGTTCGATATGGGGCTGGCCCAAGGCGCGTTCGACAAAGCTGGCCACGCGGTCGCGCTGGCGGGTGCTGATCAGCGGGCCGATCTCGTTGTCGCTGTCGCGCTTGCTGGCAAAGCGCAAGCTGCTGACCGCTGCGCCCAGTTCCGCCACCAGGCGATCGTGAATGCCCGCCTGGGCATAGACCCGGCAGGCGGCGGTGCAGTCCTGGCCGGCGTTGTAGTAACCGTAGCTGCGTACGCCGTCGATCACCGCTTCAAGGTCGGCGTCGTTGCAGACGATCACCGGGGCCTTGCCGCCCAGTTCCAGGTGGGTGCGCTTCAAGGTCTTGGCGGCGGCCTGGAGGATTTTCTGCCCAGTGACGATGTCCCCGGTCAGGGACACCATGCGCACTTTCGGGTGGCTGACCAAATGGCTGCCCACACCTTCGCCCCCGCCGCAGAGAATATTGATCACTCCGCGGGGCAGCAGTTGGGCGAGGGTCGGCGCCAGGGCCAGGATCGACAGGGGGGTGTGTTCCGAGGGTTTGAACACCAGGGTGTTGCCGGCGGCCAGGGCCGGGGCGATCTTCCACGCCGCCATCATGATCGGGTAGTTCCAGGGCGCGATGGAGGCGACCACGCCGATCGGGTCGCGGCGCACCATGCTGGTATAGCCCGGCAGGTATTCGCCGGCCAATTGCCCGGTCTGGCAGCGCACGGCGCCGGCGAAGAAGCGGAACACATCGACCGTGGCGTTCAAGTCGTCCTGACGGGCCAGGTGCAGGGGTTTGCCGCAGTTCAAGGATTCCAGGCGCGCCAGCTGGTCGGCCTGTTTTTCCACGGCGTCGGCGATGGCCAGGAGGATGTTCGAACGTTGTTGCGGCGTGGTCCGCGACCAGCCGGCAAAGGCCCGGTGGGCGGCGAGGATCGCGCTTTCCACTTGCTCGGTGCTGGCCTCGGCGATCTGCGTCAAGACTTCGCCAGTGGCCGGGTTGAGGATGGGTTCGACCGCGCCCTGGCCAGCGACCAGTTCACCATCGATCAACAGCGCAGTGAACAAAGGGGGGTGGGCGCCGGCCATTGTGCGGGTTCTCTTTGCGGATGGGGCCATGGGGGTTCCCTGGGCTGGGGACCGGGCCTGCTCTATCAGGAATGCACAGAGACTAGTAGCGCGGCCGGTGGTCGACAAATACTAAATACTGAATGCGGCGTTCGATTAAATAGATAGCTTGCGCCCACCGTGGGGCTGCTCCCGGGCCACGGTGAGGAATGGGTCCACCAGGGCGGGGCGCGCGGTGCCGCGACGCCAGGCCAGGCCAACATCCAGGGTCTGGCTCAGGTCCGCCAGGGGCCGTGCTTCAATGATGTCGCCTTCCAGGGACCAGGGGCGGTAGGTCATGTCCGGCTGGATCGATACCCCTAGGCCCGCCGCCACCAGGCTACGCACCGCTTCGGTGGACGCCGTGCGCAGGGTGATGCGTGGCTGTAGACCGGTACCGGTCCACATGCGCTGGGCGTTGCGGTCCATTTCATCGACGTTGAGCTGGATCAGCGGTTCGCGTGCCACATCCGCCAGGTTGATGCTGTCGTGTTCCAGCAGCGGGTGCTGGGCCGGCAGCCACAGGCGATGGGGCGAATGGGTCAGGACCTCGGTCTGCAGGGCGTGGCGGTCTTCCAGGTTGGACACAATCAGCACCCCGACGTCGATCTCGCCACTGACCAGCAAGTGCTCGATGTAGGGGCGCTCATCCTCCATCACGCGGATCTCCACATTGGGGTAGGCGCGTTGGAAGCGCGTCAGCAGGTCGGCCAGGTAGTAACCGGCCACTAGGCTGGTCACGCCGACGATCAACTGCCCGGCCACCTGGTCGGTGCTCTGCTGCAGGCTGCGCTTGGCGTTGTCCACGGTGGCCAGGATCAGGTGCGCCTGGCGCAGGAACTGGTGACCCTGGTGGGTCAGGGTCATGCCCTTGGCGTGGCGGTTGAACAGGGTCACGCCAATTTCCTGCTCCAGTTGCTGGATGGCCAGGGTCAGGGTGGATTGGGAAATGAACACCGCCTGGGCGGCGGCCGAGATCGAGCCGGTCTCGGCCACGGCGATGAAGTGACGGATCTGGCGCAGGGTCATCATGGGGGCGGGTACCGGGCGTTTTTATCGATTTTTCGCAGTGTATATCTTTTTAATCGAGGGGCTGCCCGAGGGCTTTTCAGTGGCCCTGGGCCAAGCAACATTCAGAAGCACTCTGCCGCAAAGGGGCACGGCACTTCCCTTTAGGCTGGTGGCCTTATTTATCTGCGCGACACGATTTTCTGGAGGCTAGCGATGAACACCCGTGGATTGCTCGATCAATTGCTCAAATCCGGCCAGCAATTGCTGCAGGACAAGGCGGCAGGCAGCCAGCACAAGAAGCCGGCGCAAGGCGGGCTGGGCGGTCTGCTCGGTGGCCAAGGCTCCGGTGGCCTGGGCAGCCTGCTTTCCGGGGCGGGCGGCGGGGCCCTGGCCGCCGGGGCCATGGGCCTGTTGCTGGGTAACAAAAAGGCCCGCAGCTTTGGCGGCAAGGCCCTGACCTACGGCGGCCTCGCGGCCCTCGGGGTGCTGGCCTACAAAGCCTACGGCAACTGGCAGGCGCAGCAGGGCAAGGCACCGGCTCACGAGCCGCAAACCATCGACCGCCTGCCGCCGCAGCAGGCCGAGCAGCACAGCCAGGGCATCCTCAAGGCTCTGGTGGCGGCGGCCAAGGCCGACGGCCATGTGGACGAGCGTGAGCGCGCACTGATCGAAGGCGAGTTCACTCGCCTGGACAATGACCAGGAGCTGCAACGCTGGCTGCATGATGAACTCAACAAACCCCTGGACCCGGTGGAAGTGGCCCGGGCCGCCAGCACTCCGGAAATGGCTGCCGAGATGTACATCGCCAGCGTGATGCTGGTGGATGAAGAGAACTTCATGGAAAAGTCCTACCTGGACGAACTGGCCCGCCAGCTCAAGCTGGAGCCCGGGCTGAAGCTGGAACTGGAGCGTCAGGTGCGCCAAGCCTCGGTGTAACAGGCTGCTTGATACACACCACGGCGTCGGGAGTCCCCCGGTGCCGTTTTTTTTTTGCGGCCGGTATGCCAGCGGTATTTGCCGAAACAGCGCTGGCAAATGGCTATTAACTTGGCGGAGAGTAGCCAGCCAGAGCAGATTGCCGCTTCGCGCCGACTGCGACCGGGTTGGCAAACCTGTCAGTAAACGATGGCTCGCCCTCGGCTATACTGCCCGCATTTTTGAATGGCCCCGAGGACTGACTGTGAAGAACTGGACGTTGCGCCAACGCATCTTGGCGAGCTTTGCGGTGATCATCGCGATCATGCTGTTGATGGTCGTGGTCTCGTACTCGCGACTGTTGAAGATCGAAGTCAGTGAAGAGAAAGTTCGCACCGACTCAGTCCCCGGGGTGTATGCCAGCTCCATGATCCGCAGTGCGTGGGTCGACAGCTACGTGCTGACCCAGCAGATTGTCGGCCTGTCCGAGAATCATCCGATCAGCACCGAAGATCAGTTGCGCTTCAAAGAGTTCGAACAACGCCTGGTCAAGGAAATGGCCAGTTACCAGGCGACCGTTTTCGACAAGGATGATCAGGCGGCATTCGATGATTTCGAGCGTCGGCACCAAACCTACAACCAGATCCTGACCAAGGTCCTGGACCTGTACCAGAGCAAGGATTTCAGCCAGGCCCAGCAAGTCCTGCAACTGGAGCTGACCCCGGCCTGGATCGACGGGCGCAAGCACCTCAACGAGGTGATCGAGAACAACAGCGAGGCTGCCAACAAGGCCACCCTGGCGATTGGTGACGCGGTGACTGCGGCCAAGGTCAGCATGGGTGTGTCGCTGTTGCTGGCGGTGCTGGCGGCGGGCGTGTGCGGGCTGTTGCTGATGCGCGCCATCATGGCGCCGATGAACCGCATCGTGGAAATCCTCGACATCATGCGCACCGGCGACCTGAGCGGACGCTTGAACCTGGAGCGCAAGGACGAGTTCGGCGCGGTGGAAACTGGCTTCAACGACATGATGACCGAGCTCACGGCCCTGGTGTCCCAGGCCCAGCGCTCGTCGGTGCAGGTCACCACCTCGGTCACGGAAATTGCCGCGACCTCCAAGCAACAGCAGGCCACGGCCACTGAAACAGCGGCCACGACCACTGAAATCGGCGCCACCTCGCGGGAAATTGCCGCCACCTCCCGGGATCTGGTGCGCACCATGACCGAGGTCTCCACCGCCGCCGACCAAGCGTCGGTCCTCGCCGGTTCCGGCCAGCAGGGCCTGGCCCGCATGGAAGACACCATGCATTCGGTGATGGGCGCCGCCGACCTGGTGAACGCCAAACTGGCGATCCTCAACGAGAAGGCCGGCAACATCAACCAAGTGGTGGTGACCATCGTCAAGGTCGCCGACCAGACCAACCTGTTGTCCCTCAATGCCGCCATCGAGGCCGAGAAGGCCGGCGAGTACGGTCGCGGCTTTGCCGTGGTCGCCACCGAAGTGCGACGCCTGGCGGACCAGACCGCCGTGGCCACCTACGACATCGAGCAGATGGTCCGTGAGATCCAGTCGGCGGTGTCGGCCGGGGTCATGGGCATGGACAAGTTCTCCGAAGAAGTGCGCCGGGGCATGGCAGAGGTGCAGCAAGTCGGTGAGCAACTGTCGCAGATCATTCATCAGGTCCAGGCGCTGGCGCCGCGGGTGTTGATGGTCAATGAAGGCATGCAGGCCCAGGCCACCGGTGCCGAGCAGATCAACCACGCCCTGGTGCAACTGGGCGATGCCAGTAGCCAGACCGTGGAGTCCCTGCGCCAGGCCAGCTTTGCCATCGACGAGCTGAGCCAGGTGGCCGTGGGGCTGCGTAGCGGCGTCTCGCGTTTCAAAGTCTGATGAGCGAGTTCGCGGTGAAACGCGGCCCGGGGGCGGAGCACAAGGCGGTGCTGTTCCTGGTCTTTCGTATTGGCGAGGAGCGTTATGCCCTGCGAGCCACCGAGGTGGTCGAAGTGCTGCCGCGGCTGCCCCTCAAGCCACTGGCCCAGGCGCCGGCCTGGGTCGCCGGGATCTTCGCCTACCGTGGCGTGGTGGTGCCGGTCATCGACCTCAGCGCCCTGAGCTTCGGCCAGCCGGCACGCTTGCGCACCAGCACCCGCCTGGTGCTGGTGCACTATCCGGCCGAGCCCCTGCAACCGGCGCGTTTGCTCGGGCTGATTCTCGAGCAGGCCAATGACACCTTGCGCTGCGACCCGGCAGAGTTCCGGCCCAGTGGCCTGGACAACCGTGCCACGCCTTACCTGGGGCCGGTGCGCGAGGACGCCCAGGGGTTGTTGCAGTGGGTACGGGTCGAGGCCTTGCTCGGCGCCGAGGTGCGCAATCTGTTGTTCCCCACGCCGCCCCTGGACCCCGAGACGCTTGAGGTGTTGCCATGAGCGGCGATCAGCGTTTCTTTGATTTTCTCAAGCAGCGCATTGGCCTGGATGTCGCCTCCGTGGGGCCGGCGATCATCGAGCGCGCGGTGCGCCAGCGCAGCCAGGCCTTGCAGTTGCCCAGCGTCGATGAGTACTGGTTGCTGCTGCAAAACTCCCGGGATGAGCAACAAGCGCTGATCGAGGGCGTGATCGTTCCGGAAACCTGGTTTTTCCGTTATCCGGAGTCCTTTGCCACCCTGGTCAAGCTGGCCCAGGCGCGCCTGGCCGAGCTCAAGGGCATGCGTGCCCTGCGTATTCTCAGCCTGCCGTGTTCCACCGGCGAGGAACCTTACTCCATTGCCATGGCCCTGCTGGATGGCGGTTTTGCACCTCACCAATTCAGGGTCCAGGGGCTCGACGTCAGCCCACTTTCGGTGGAGCGTGCACGCCGTGGCTTGTATGGCCGGAACTCGTTTCGTGGCCAGGACAGCGATTTTCGTGAGCGGCATTTCAGTGCCGAGGGCGAGCGTTATCAACTCAGTGCCCGGGTTCGTGAACAGGTGCATTTGCAAGTGGGCAATGTCCTGGATCCGGGGTTGCTGGCCAGCGAACCGGCCTATGACTTTGTGTTCTGCCGCAACCTGTTGATCTATTTCGACCAGCCGACCCAGCGTCAGGTGTTCGAGGTGCTCAAGCGCCTGACCCACGTCGAGGGCGTACTGTTTATCGGCCCCGCCGAAGGTAGCCTGTTGGGGCGCCTGGGCATGCGTTCGATCGGCATTGCCCAGTCGTTTGCCTTCAGCCGCCAGCCGGCCCCGCCCCCTGAACCGCTGCCCATCGCCCCGGCCCCCCGTGCGTCCGTCCCCTTGCCTCCAGTGCCGCGCAGCCTCGCCGCGGCACCCGTGCGCCAACGCCCCTTTGGCAGCACGAAGCTGCCGACCCGTGCGGGCCCGGCTGCCGCAGTGGGTGAAGCCCCGGCGCTGTTGGCAACGATTGCCGCCCTGGCCAATGGCGGCAAGAGCGCGGAGGCCAAAGCGGCCTGCGAGCAGTACCTGCGTCAGTACGAGCCGGTGGCTGAGGTCTTTTATTGGCAGGGTTTGCTCAGTGACGTCGCCGGCGATGCCCCGCAGGCCCAGGCCCTGTACCGCAAGGCGCTGTACCTGGACCCGCAGCACGCCGAAACCCTGGCCCACCTGGCGGCGTTGCTCGCCTCCCAGGGCGACGCCGCTGGAGCCCGTCGCCTGCAGGCGCGGGCCGCCCGCAGTGCTCGCGGTACCGAGAATGAGGGCAACCTATGACTCAGGCCTACACATCCAACCTGATCCATGCCGATGCCCAGGCCATCGATGACTGCTGGAACCGCATCGGTATTCACGGGGACAAGTCGTGCCCGTTGCTGCCCGAGCATATTCATTGCCGCAACTGTGGCGTGTATTCGGCTGCCGCCACCCGCCTGCTGGACCGCTATTCGTTGCTACAGGACGACCGCGACCGCTCCCAGGCGCCGCCTGTGGAGAGCGACGTCGCCACCCGTTCACTGCTGATGTTCCGGCTGGGCGAGGAATGGCTGGGGCTGCCCACCCGCTGCCTGGTGGAGGTGGCACCGCAGCAGGTGATTCACTCCTTGCCCCATCAGCGATCGCGGGCTTTGCTCGGGGTCGCCAATGTGCGCGGGGCCCTGGTGGCCTGCCTGTCCCTGGCGGAGCTGCTTGGGCTCGGGCCGGCGGAGAATGTGGCCGCTGGCGGGCGGGTGATGCCGCGCATGCTGATCATTGCCGCCCAAGGCGGCCCGGTGGTGGTGCCGGTGGATGAGGTGGACGGCATTCACGCCATTGAAGAGCGCAGCCTGCAGGCCGCGTCCCTCTCGGGTCAGCACGCCAGCGCCCGCTACACCCTGGGTGTGTTGCAGTGGAAGGGGCGCAGCCTGCGCCTGCTGGATCAAGAGCAGTTGCTCTCGGCCGTGACCCGGAGCCTGACATGACCCCCGAACAGATGCGCGATGCCTCATTGTTGGAACTCTTCAGCCTGGAGGCCGAGGCCCAGACCCAGGTGCTCAGCGCCGGGTTGCTGGCCCTGGAGCGTAACCCGACCCAGGCCGACCAGTTGGAAGCCTGCATGCGCGCCGCCCACTCCCTCAAGGGCGCGGCGCGGATTGTCGGGGTGGATGCCGGCGTCAGCGTGGCCCATGTGATGGAGGACTGCCTGGTCAGTGCCCAGGAAGGCCGCCTGTACCTGCTGCCCGAACACATCGATGCCTTGCTCCAGGGCACGGATTTGTTGATGCGCATTGCCACCCCCGGAAGCAACACCGGGGCGGGGGATATCAGCGCCTATGTGGCCTTGATGGAGGCTTTGCTGGCGCCGTCAGCCCCAGGAGCCCAGGCGCCGACGCTGACCAAGGTCGATGCGCCCTCAACACCGCCCAATGCCGCGGCGGTCCTGGCGCTGGACGCTGAACTGGCGCTACAGCTTCAACTTCCAGCCGAACTTCAACCCGAGCCTCAGGTCCCGTCAGCACCCGAGCCTTTGCCGGTGGAGGCGCCGCCGGAGCCCGTCCAGCCTGCAGTCTCACGCCAAGGCAAACGCCCGGCGGAAGGCGGCGAGCGGGTGTTGCGGGTGACCGCCGAACGTTTGAACAGCCTGCTGGACCTGTCCAGCAAGTCCCTGGTCGAAAGCCAGCGGCTCAAGCCTTACCTGGCCAACCTGCAGCGCCTCAAGCGTATGCAGAGTGGCAGCCTGCGGGCCCTGGAAAACCTCAATCTGCACCTCGATACCCAGGCCCTGAGCCTGGAAGCCCAGGAAGCCTTGGCGCAAACCCGCCGGCTGCTGGCCGAGTCCCAGCAACTGCTGGCCGAGCAGACCGCTGAGTTGGATGAGTTCGGCTGGCAGAGCAGTCAGCGGGCCCAAGTGCTCTATGACACCGCCTTGGCGTGCCGCATGCGGCCCTTTGCCGATGTGCTGACGGGGCAAGTGCGCATGGTCCGGGATTTGGGCCGCAGCCTGGGCAAGCAGGTGCGCCTGGAAATCGAAGGTGAAAAGACTCAGGTCGACCGTGATGTGCTGGAAAAGCTTGAAGCGCCGTTGACCCATCTGCTGCGCAACGCCGTCGACCATGGCATTGAGCTGCCTGAGCAGCGGCTGGCGGCCGGCAAGCCCGCCGAGGGGTTGATTCGCTTGCGTGCGTCCCACCAGGCCGGCCTGCTGGTGCTGGAACTGAGTGACGACGGCCATGGCGTGGACCTGCCACGCCTGCGCAAAAACGTCATCGAGCGCCAATTGTCCACGGCCGACACCGTTGCCCAGTTGAGTGAAGAGGAACTGCTGACGTTCCTGTTCCTGCCGGGTTTCAGCCTGCGGGACAAGGTTACCGAGGTGTCGGGCCGGGGGGTTGGCCTGGACGCCGTGCAACACAGCGTGCGCCAGCTGCGCGGTGCCGTGGGGCTGGAGCAGAGCAGCGGCCAGGGCAGCCGCTTTCACCTGGAAGTGCCGCTGACCCTGTCGGTGGTGCGCAGCCTGGTGGTGACCGTGGGTGATGAAGCCTATGCGTTCCCGCTGGCCCATATCGAGCGCATGTGCGACTTGGGGCCGGACGATATTGTCCAAGTGGAAGGGCGCCAGCATTTCTGGCACGAAGGCCGGCACGTGGGCCTGGTGGCCGCCAGTCAATTGCTGCAACGGCCGGCCGCCCAGAGCAATGAGCAAAGCCTCAAGGTGGTGGTGATCCGCGAGCGCGGTGCGGTCTACGGGATTGCCGTCGAGGGCTTTGTCGGCGAGCGCACCCTGGTGGTGCTGCCCCTGGATGAGCGCCTGGGCAAAGTCCAGGACATTTCCGCCGGTGCCTTGCTCGATGACGGTTCGGTGGTGCTGATTGTCGACGTCGAAGACATGCTGCGTTCGGTGGACAAGCTGCTCAACACTGGCCGCCTGGAGCGTATCGCCCGGCACAAGCACACCCAGGCCGAGGTTGCGCGCAAACGTATCCTGGTGGTCGACGACTCGCTGACGGTGCGGGAGTTGCAGCGCAAGCTGCTGCTCAATCGCGGCTACGACGTGGCCGTGGCGGTGGATGGCATGGACGGCTGGAATGCCCTGCGTGCTGAAACTTTCGACTTGCTGATCACTGACATCGATATGCCTCGAATGGATGGTATTGAATTGGTCACACTCTTGCGTCGCGATAATCGTCTGCAGTCGTTGCCGGTGATGGTGGTGTCTTACAAGGATCGAGAAGAAGACCGTCGCCGTGGACTGGATGCCGGAGCCGACTACTATCTAGCCAAAGCCAGTTTCCATGATGACGCTCTGCTGGATGCGGTGGTGGAACTGATTGGAGGCGCGCGGGCATGAAGATAGCCATCGTCAACGATATGCCCATGGCGGTAGAGGCGCTGCGGCGTGCCCTGGCTTTCGACCCGAGCCACGAAGTGGTGTGGGTGGCCAGCAATGGCGCCGAGGCGGTGCAGTGCTGCGCCCAGCTCACCCCTGACCTGATTCTCATGGACCTGATCATGCCGGTGATGGATGGCGTGGAAGCGACGCGGCGGATCATGGCCGAGTCGCCCTGCGCCATTGTCATTGTCACTGTGGACCGCCAGCAGAATGTGCACCGGGTGTTCGAGGCCATGGGCCACGGCGCCCTGGACGTGGTCGACACCCCGGCCCTGGGCGCCGGCAATGCTCAGGAAGCGGCCGCGCCGTTGTTGCGCAAGATCCTCAATATCGGTTGGCTGATCGGCCAGCGCGGCAGCCGCGTGCGTTCGGTGGCCACACCGCTGCGCACCCAGGCGCCGCGCCAGAGCCTGGTGGCCATCGGTTCGTCCGCCGGCGGCCCAGCGGCCCTGGAAGTGTTGCTCAAAGGGTTGCCCACGGATTTCTCCGCGGCCATTGTGCTGGTCCAGCACGTGGACCAGGTGTTCGCCGCCGGCATGGCCGAATGGCTCAGCAGTGCCTCGGGCCTGCAAGTGCGCCTGGCCCGTGAGGGCGAGCCGCCGCAACCCGGCACCGTGCTGCTGGCCGGCACCAACCATCACATCCGCCTGTTGAAGAACGGCACCCTGGCGTACACCGCCGAACCGGTCAACGAGATCTATCGGCCGTCGATCGATGTGTTTTTTGAAAGCGTCGCCAGTTACTGGAACGGCGATGCGGTCGGCGTGCTGCTGACCGGCATGGGCCGCGACGGCGCCCAGGGCCTGAAGCTGATGCGTGACCAGGGCTACCTGACCATTGCCCAGGACCAGAACAGCAGTGCGGTGTATGGCATGCCCAAGGCGGCAGCGGCCATCGACGCTGCGGTAGAAATTCGCCCATTGGATAAGATCGCTCCACGTTTGCTGGAGATCTTCGCCAAATGACTGATAAACGCTGCTGCCCTGGCCAGGCGGCAACTCAGGGGATCCCCCATGGATGATTTACAGCTCGACGAATTCAAGACCGATGAAGATGCCGTCATGGTGTTGCTGGTCGACGACCAGGCAATGATCGGTGAAGCCGTCCGGCGTGGGTTGGCGAGCGAAGAAAACATCGACTTTCATTTTTGCGCCGACCCCCACCAGGCTATCGCCCAGGCGATTCGCATCAAGCCCACGGTGATTCTCCAGGACCTGGTGATGCCAGGCTTGGATGGTTTGAGCCTGGTGCGCGAGTACCGCAACCACCCGGCGACCCAGAACATCCCGATCATTGTGCTTTCGACCAAGGAAGACCCGCTGATCAAAAGCGCGGCCTTCGCTGCCGGGGCCAACGATTACCTGGTCAAGCTGCCGGACAATATCGAGCTGGTGGCGCGGATTCGCTACCACTCGCGCTCCTACATGACCCTGTTGCAGCGCGACGCGGCCTATCGGGCGCTGCGGGTCAGCCAGCAGCAGTTGCTCGACACCAACCTGGTGCTGCAGCGGTTGATGAACTCCGATGGCCTGACCGGGCTGTCCAACCGGCGGCATTTCGATGAGTACCTGGAGCTGGAGTGGCGTCGTGGCGCGCGGGAGCAGACCCAGTTGTCGCTGCTGATGATCGACGTGGATTATTTCAAGTCCTACAACGACAGCTTTGGCCACCTGGAGGGGGACGAAGCCCTGCGCAAGGTGGCCACGGCCATTCGCGAGGCCAGCAGTCGGCCTTCGGACCTGCCGGCCCGTTATGGCGGTGAAGAGTTCGCCCTGGTGCTGCCCAACACCTCGCCCGGTGGTGCACGGCTGGTGGCCGAGAAGCTGCGCCAGACCGTGGCCGGACTGAAGATTCCCCATGTCGCCCCCGCCGAAGGCTCAAGCCTGACGGTCAGCATCGGCTTGTCGACCGTGGTTCCGCAGTCCGGCAGCCATTGCCGGGAGCTGATCCTGGCGGCGGACAAGGGGTTGTACCTGGCGAAAAACAACGGTCGCAATCAAGTGGGGATCGCGTAGCCGGCTTCAGGGGGTGGTCGTTGTACCCGCTACACCTGTGGCGGGCGCCTGATCCTGGGGCACCTCCATCAGGGTGTCTCTGAACAGGTAGTAGCTGTGGCTCGACGTGTGCCGGCAGCTGAGCTTGACCGCTTCGACGCGGTAGGTGGCCTGGGTGTTGAGGGTCTTGTCGATAAACCAGTTGTTCAGCAGGTTGCTCGGGGCGACGGGGTAGTCGCCAAAGCGGTAGTCGAGGTAGCTGTTTCTAGCCGTGACCAGGCGCACGCTGAACCTGGCTTGCAGCCACTGGGTTTGTTCGTCGACCTCATCCACCAGCACCCTGGCGCGGTAGTAGACCCACCACCACAACACAATCAGCCAGGGCACCACCAGGGCGCAGGCCAGCGCCGGTGAGACCATCAGCCAGACGCCCATCAGCGGCATAAAGGCCAGGGCGCTGAAAAGCGCGAAGAAAAAGGCCTGGGTTGCCCTCAGGTTTTGGCGCTCCCTGCGCTGGATGTCTTGGATTTCGACACGGCTGAGTGTACGTCCCATGGGCCTGCTGCTTCCTTGTCCTGTCAGGGGGCGGATTGTATAGCGCCGGCCGCTCTTGAGGGGGCTGGGGTTGCACGCCGCGAGCGCGGGTTTTCCGATGCGGGCAGGGCGGGGTGAATGGGGGCGATAAAATTCAGGTGCGCCTGGATTCCAGGGGTTCTGCCACTGAAATTAGATGGCCGATTGGCCGCTAAAGCCGCTAAGCGGGCTGCCGTGATTCGGTGATTCCGTTATAATCGTCGGCTTTCGAAAGTTCGCCAACGAGTGCCGCCCCCCATGGAAATCAACCCGATCCTTAACACCATCAAGGACCTGTCCGAGCGCTCCGAAACTATTCGGGGGTATCTTTGACTACGATCAAAAGCATGAGCGTCTGACCGAGGTCAATCGCGAGCTTGAAGATCCGAGTGTCTGGAACAAACCCGAATACGCCCAGGAATTGGGCCGCGAGCGCTCTGCGCTGGCACAGATCGTCGATACCCTGGACGAATTGAACGCTGGCCTGGCCGATTGCCGTGACCTGCTGGACATGGCCGTCGAAGAAAATGACGAAGGCGCAGTGGGCGATGTCGTCGCCGAGCTGGCCCGTCTCGAGGAAAGCCTCGCCAAGCTTGAATTCCGCCGCATGTTCAGCCACGAAATGGACCCGAACAACGCCTACCTGGACATCCAGGCCGGTTCCGGCGGCACCGAGGCCCAGGACTGGGCCAACATCCTGCTACGCATGTACCTGCGCTGGGCCGACAAGCGCGGTTTCGACGCGACCATCATGGAACTGTCGGCCGGTGAAGTCGCCGGGATCAAAGGTGCGACCGTGCACATCAAGGGCGAATACGCCTTTGGCTGGCTGCGCACCGAAATCGGCGTACACCGCCTAGTGCGCAAAAGCCCGTTCGACTCCGGCAACCGTCGCCACACCTCGTTCTCCGCAGTGTTCGTCTCGCCAGAGATCGACGACAAGGTGGAAATCGAAATCAACCCGGCCGACCTGCGGATCGATACCTATCGCTCCTCCGGTGCCGGTGGTCAGCACGTCAACACCACTGACTCGGCCGTACGTATTACCCACGTACCGACCAACACCGTGGTCAGCTGCCAGAACGAACGTTCCCAGCACGCCAACAAAGACACCGCCATGAAAATGCTGCGGGCCAAGTTGTACGAGCAGGAAATGCAGAAGCGCAACGCGGCTTCCCAGGCCCTGGAAGACACCAAGTCGGACATCGGCTGGGGTCATCAGATTCGCTCGTACGTGCTCGACGCGTCGCGGATCAAGGACCTGCGTACCAACATTGAACGTAGCGACTGCGACAAGGTGCTCGACGGCGACATCGACGAATACCTGGAAGCCAGCCTGAAATCAGGCCTGTAATACTGCAATACGGGATCGGCTGACACAGCGCGATCCCGTAGGAGCCGGCTTGCCGGCGATCCCCAGGCCGAAGGCGTGGGGGCAATGAACCTGTGATGGAATTTCAAAAGACATGAGCGACCAACAACTCGACCCGCAAGCCCTGCAACAGGAAGAAAACTCCCTGATCGCCCTGCGCAAGGAAAAGCTGGCTGCCGAGCGCGCCAAGGGCAATGCCTTCCCGAACGACTTCCGCCGCGAAAACTACTGCGAAGATCTGCAGAAGCAGTACGCCGACAAGACCAAGGAAGAGCTCGCAGAGGCGGCGATCCCGGTCAAGGTTGCCGGTCGCATCATGCTCAACCGTGGCTCGTTCATGGTGATCCAGGACATGACTGGTCGCATCCAGGTCTACGTCAACCGCAAGACCCTGTCGGAAGACACCCTGGCCGCGGTGAAAACCTGGGACATGGGCGACATCATTGCCGCCGAAGGCACCCTGGCCCGTTCCGGCAAGGGTGACCTGTACGTTGAAATGACCCAGGTACGCCTGCTGACCAAATCCCTGCGCCCGCTGCCGGACAAGCACCACGGCCTGACCGACACCGAACAGCGCTACCGCCAGCGTTACGTTGACCTGATCGTCAACGAAGACGTGCGCCAGACCTTCCGCGTGCGTTCGCAAGTCATCGCCCACATCCGCAGCTTCCTGATGAAGCGTGACTTCCTGGAAGTGGAAACGCCGATGCTGCAAACCATCCCCGGCGGTGCTGCGGCCAAGCCGTTCGAGACGCACCACAACGCCCTGGACATGGAAATGTTCCTGCGTATCGCCCCGGAGCTGTATCTGAAGCGGCTGGTTGTGGGTGGCTTTGAAAAAGTCTTCGAGATCAACCGCAACTTCCGTAACGAAGGCGTTTCGACGCGTCACAACCCAGAATTCACCATGTTGGAGTTCTACCAGGCCTACGCCGACTACGAAGACAACATGGACCTGACCGAAGAACTGTTCCGCGAGCTGGCACAGCTGGTTCTGGGCAGCACCGACGTGCCGTACGGCGACAAGGTGTTTCACTTCGGCGAGCCGTTCGTGCGCCTGTCGGTGTTCGACTCGATCCTCAAGTACAACCCTGAACTGACCGCCGATGACCTGAACGACATCGACAAGGCCCGTGCCATCGCCAAGAAAGCCGGGGCCAAGGTCCTGGGCTTCGAAGGCCTGGGCAAGCTGCAAGTGATGATTTTCGAAGAGCTGGTCGAGCACAAGCTTGAGCAGCCGCACTTCATCACTCAGTACCCGTTCGAAGTGTCGCCGCTGGCCCGTCGCAACGACGACAACCCGAACGTCACCGACCGCTTCGAACTGTTCATCGGCGGCCGTGAAATCGCCAACGCCTACTCCGAGTTGAACGACGCGGAAGACCAGGCCGAGCGCTTCATGGCCCAGGTGGCCGACAAGGACGCCGGCGACGACGAAGCCATGCACTACGACGCCGACTTCGTCCGTGCCCTGGAATACGGCATGCCGCCAACCGCGGGTGAAGGCATCGGTATCGACCGTCTGGTCATGCTGTTGACCAACTCTCCGTCGATTCGCGACGTGATCCTGTTCCCGCACATGCGGCCGCAAGCGTAAATGCCTTGAATAAGAAGCCGCCTTTCCCAGGCGGCTTTTTATTGCCTGGGTGGAACTGACGTACCGCTTTTTGATTCTGTGATTTTTAAGAGGAATACCTGTCGTGAACCGCGCAATTGCTCAAGAAGGTGCCGCTGGCATCGCCACTGCGGTCGCTGAAAGCGTTCAGTATCAAGGTCGCAAGGCAAGCCGTCAGGGCAGTGAGCAGCGTCGGCAGGAGATTCTCGATGCCGCCATGCGCATTGTCGTGCGTGACGGCGTGCGTGCCGTGCGTCATCGCGCGGTGGCCGCCGAGGCCGGTGTGCCCTTGTCGGCCACCACTTATTACTTCAAGGACATCGATGACCTGCTCACCGATACCTTCGCCCAGTACGTCGAGCGCAGCGCTGCCTTCATGGCCAAGTTCTGGGCCAATAACGAAGGGCTGCTGCGGGAGATGGTCGCCTATGGCGATGGCAGCCCGCAGTCCCGTTCGCAGTTGGCCGACGACATCGCCCGCCTGACCGCCGATTACGTGCAGCGGCAATTGCAGAACCGCCGTGAGCACCTGATGGCCGAGCAGGCGTTCCGCCAGGAGGCCTTGCTCAACCCGCGCTTGGCGTTGTTGGTGCGCTCGCACCAGCAAATCCTGCTGCAGGGCACTTGCCAGTTTTTCCAGGTATTGGGTTCGCGAGAGCCGCAACAGGATGCCAAAGTGTTGACGGCTATAATCGGACGGATGGAATATCAGGGCCTGCTTAATGGTCCCGAGCCTCTGGCCGATGAAGACCTGCTCGGCATCCTCACCCGCTACATGCATCTGGTACTGGCTTCGGTCTGATGGGCGCTTGCCGCGCCGCACTCCCGAGGCCTTGCAGGGCATAGCGGCAACCGCGGTTCTTGTGCTCATTGGGAGTGTTGAATGAAAGCCTGGCGCGTGCTGATCGCCTTGTCGTTTCTCTTGCTCAGCGGCTGTCTGGTGGCGTTCAAGGCGCCGTTGCCGGCCGATGAAGCGGCCCCGGCGGCCCTGCTGGGCAAGTGGACCAGCAAAAATGCCTGGGGCGAGCCCTTGAGCATGGAGTTGAACCGGATTGCCGGTAATCGCTACATGGCCGTCAGCCACGGCAAGGGCAAAAGCCAGCGCGAGGTCTATGAATTCACTGTGTCCCGGCACGGCAACCGCTGGTACCTGTCGGCGGCGTTGCCAGCCAGGCTTGGCGGGCACTACACCATTGCCGGGTTCGAACTCACCGACCAGCGTGAACTGGTGCTCTATGGCCTGGACCTGGAACAGATCAACCAGGCCCTCGGTCAAAAGGCCCTGACGGGCCAGCCCTTTTCCACGGCGCAAGGCGATGGCGTGCTGATCGACAGTGCGTTGCCCCAAGTCTTCGCCTACCTGGATGACCCCGCCAACTCCGACGTCTTCGTCGAGGCGGCGCGCTTTCAGCGGGCAAGCAAGTAAAACGCGGCACAGACGTTATCAATAGGAGCTTCCGGTGGACGATTACCAGCAGACGATACGCACCTTGTCCGATCGCATTGTGCTGGCGCAAACACCGATTCGCGTACTGGATGCGGTGAAGTGGGACGAGAACATCCGCCAGGGATTTCTCAAGGCCAAAGGCAAGGAAATGCCCGCGGTGGACCGCGCCTACTACACAGGCCGGCCGCTGTCCTTCGACTCCAGCGCGGTCAAGCTGGAGTTCCAGAACATTGAACGGGACATCACCCGGCAACTGGGCCAGTTCAACCCGGTGGGCCAGATCATGCGCCGCATGTGCAAGGAATACCGCATGGTGGTGCGCATGCTCGAGGCCCGGGGCACCGAGGATTTCGGGCTGATTTCCCAGGAGCTGTACGGCGCCGCGTCCGATGCCTTTCACGCAGGCGACCCGACCCTGGCCGACCTCGGCCTGATGCTCTCCGACTACCTGAACAACATCGATGGCCGGGGTGATCTCAAGGACGAACCCAAGGTGCTCACTGCCAAAGACGCGGTGAGCCTGCTGCAAAGCCGCCTGAACAAGGTGTTTGGCGAGGCCGAGGAAACCATTCGGGTGTTCGAGTCCGACGGCATTGTGGCCGACGCCGCGGCCGGCGCCGACTACATCAAGATCCGCAGCGACGCGATGTTCAACAACCGCGACGTGCGCGCCCTGGAAGTGCATGAGGGCCTGGTGCACGTGGGCACCACCCTCAATGGCTTGAACCAGCCGATCTGCACCTTCCTCTCCAAGGGGCCACCCTCGTCCACGGTGACCCAGGAAGGCCTGGCGATCCTGATGGAGATCATTACCTTCGCTTCCTACCCGAGTCGCTTGCGCAAGCTCACCAACCGCACCCGCGCCATTCACATGGTGGAAGAGGGGGCGGACTTCCTGCAGATATTCGAGTTCTTCCGCGAGCAGGGCTTCGAGATGGCCGAAAGCTACGGCAACGCCAGTCGGGTGTTCCGCGGCTCGGTGCCTACTGGCTTGCCGTTTACCAAAGACTTGTCCTATCTCAAGGGCTTCATCATGGTTTACAACTACATTCAGCTCGCCGTGCGCAAGGGCAAGCTCGAGCAAGTGCCTTTGCTGTTCTGCGGCAAGACCACCCTCGAAGACATGCGCACCTTGCGGCAATTGGTGGATGAAGGCCTGGTGGTGCCGCCCAAGTATTTGCCGGACCAGTTCCGCGACATGAATGCCTTGTCGGCCTGGATGTGTTTCTCCAACTTCCTCAACCATTTGAGCCTGGACCGCATCGAAGCGGACTACTCGAACATTCTCTGACTTCTGCAGGGTTTCCCGCACTTTGTGAGGCTTCCAACGGATGAGAATCCTCAGCGTCGTTCTTTTGCTTCTGAGCCTGAGCGGTTGCAGCTCGCTGCTGTTTTACCCCGAGCGCAACCTGCCGTTCACCCCGCAGCGAGCCGGGCTGGAATACCGCGACATCACCCTGACCGCTGCCGATGGGGTCAAGCTCCACGCCTGGTGGCTGCCGGCCAAGGTCGGGGTGCCGGTCAAGGGTACGGTGCTGCACTTGCATGGCAATGGCGGCAACTTGGCCTGGCACTTGGGTGGCAGTTGGTGGTTGCCGGAGCAGGGCTATCAGGTGCTGTTGCTGGACTACCGCGGTTATGGCTTGTCAGAAGGGCAGGCCAGCCTGCCGGCGATCTATCAGGACCTGGATGCCGCCTACAAATGGCTCGATGCGGCCCCTGAAGTCCAGGGCAAGCCCCTGGTCTTGCTGGGACAGAGCTTGGGCGGTGCCCTGGCCATTCATTATCTGGTGGAGCATCCCGAGCGCCAGGCCCAGCTCAAGGCGCTGGTGCTCGACGGGGTTCCCGCCAGCTATCGCGATGTGGGGCGTTTTGCCCTGAGCACGTCCTGGCTGACCTGGCCGTTCCAGGTACCGCTGTCGTGGCTGGTGCCCGACGGCGACAGCGCCATCCGTTTCATGCCGCGCCTGACCGGGGTGCCGAAACTGCTCTACCACAGCCTCGATGACCCGATCGTGCCCCTTGCCAACGGCATCCGCCTGTATCAAGCCGCGCCCCCGCCAAGGGTGCTGCAGTTGACCCGGGGCGGTCATGTGCAAACCTTCGCCGATCCGACCTGGCGCACTGTGATGCTGCGCTACCTGGACGATCCGCAACACTTCAACGGGTTGCGCCGCCTGGGGGAAATCCCCAATTACCCGGCCCCCGCGAATTCAGCAGTTGAACCTCCAGAGAGTCCGCAATGAGTGAAGAACGCAACGCCATTCCCCTGATCATCACCGGTATCTGCACCATCCTCGGCACCGTGGGCTGCCTGTGGTACTACGGTTACCTGCACTTCGCCAAGCCCACGGATGCGCTGCTGCTCAACGATTTCACCATGCTCAAGACCGTGCCGGGGGAGGATTACAAGGTGTCCCTGCAGCCGGCCGCCGAAGTGGCGCAGTGCATCGATGGTGTGCTGGTGCTGTTCGATACCGAGCAGAAGGGGCTGACCGGGGTGTTGGTCAATAACAAGAAGCAGGCCGTACGCTGCATCGGCCAGGAAACGCCGCAACAGGTTCAATAACAGGCGCTCAGTAAAACGCCGCTGTCCCTTGGGGGGCAGCGGCGTTTTAGTGTGCCTGCCTGAAAAGAGGCAGGGCTTGAGGGTGACGCCGTCGGTCTATCAGTTGCTGCTGACAGACGAACGTGGCGCGACCGGCTGGTTGTCGTTGGAAATGGTCACTTCCACACGACGGTTCATCGCCCGGCCAGACACACTGGCGTTATCGGCCACCGGGTATTCCTTGCCGTAGCCCTGGGCAACGATACGTGCCGGGTCAACGCCCATCTTGATCAGCGCGACTTGCACCGACGTAGCGCGGCGCTCGGACAGCGACTGGTTGTAGCTGTCGGAACCGGTGCTGTCGGTGTAGCCCTCGACGATCACTTTACGGTCCGGGTTTTCCTGAAGGAACTGCGCCAGCTTGTTGATGTTCACCAGGCCGCTGGATTTCAGGTCGGACTTGTTGGTGGCGAACAGCACGTCACCGAAGGTCACCAGGGTGCCGCGATCGGTCTGCTTGGCGTTGAGGCTGTCCTGCAGTTGCTTGATCTGAGCGTCGCGGGCATCCAGGCGGGCCTGGGCGCGTTGGGCCGAAGCGTCTTTGAGGTTGGCTTCAGCGGTGCGCAGGGCAATGGTCTGCTTGGCCACTTCAACCCGCTGGTTGGTCAGGTAGGCCAATTGGTCGACTTTGCTCTGGTCTTCCTTGTTCAGGTAGGCCTTGTCGGCCTTGTCCAGGTAGTCGGCAGCGTCCTTGGTTTCCAGCGCAGCCACTTTGCTGGCTTGCGGGTCGGCTTGCAGGCCCGAGTAGTTGGTCCGGGCTTGCTCCAGGTTGACGTTAGGCTGGGAGGAGCAGGCGGCCAGGCCGACGCTGAGGGCCAGGAGGGCTGGGATCATCACTTGTTTACGCATAATGGTTCGTCCTTTCTATCGGTTGCAGCTTCAGGCTGCGAAGTCGTTCAAGCGGCAGGCGCGGCGGTTTACTGCACGCTGCGCTGGCTTTCCTGACGCAGTTCCTGAACCCCTTGCTGAGAGTCCTTCACGGCCTGCTCGGCTTTGGCGGCCTGGGCCTTGCGCTCGGCAACACGGGCATCCCACTCGGCCTGCTCGGCCAGGCGCTTGGCTTCGTCATACTTTTTGTCGTGCATGGCGATTTCGGCTTGTTTGAGTTTGTCCTGGGCCGACTTCATTTCCACCGCGGCAAATTCGGTACCGCCAGCGCTCACGGCGCTGTTGACTGCTGACTGGGTCACGGCGTACTGCTCGGTCGGCGGGTTGCCGGCGCAACCGGCCAGAACCAGGCTGCTGCCCAGCGCCAGGGCGGCCAGTTTGAGACCGCGCAGAGGGGTAGACGAGGATGTGGCAGTGCTGATCTTCATGGTCTTCAACTCCATTGGGTAACTCCTGGAAAACATCAAAATCCATCCCGGTTCTGGCGCCGTAACGCTGAGTGACGGCGGACGCTGTTAGCGACAATTGAAACGGCCGTTCCAGTGATGGTTATTGGCTGTGACCGGCGGCTTTTTTGAATAGTTCAGAAAAGATGGCGATTGGCCCGAAGACAATGCTGACCGAGCGGTCAGCGCTAAAACGTCTGAACTTTTGCCGCGGCCAGGGGTATTCCCGGCCCGGTCAAGGGCCAGGAATAAAGGGCTTCAGCGATGGCTGGGCGGGGGAGAATCAGTGTTTCTGGTCGTCGTTCTGGGCCGACAGGTCCTGCAGGTGGCGCCGGGACAGGGCGAGAAAACGCGGTGTAGCGCCGACGTCCTCGTACAGTGGGTTGTCCTCTTCATCGGTGGCCACCACGTGCTGCCCCTGAATGTAGGGGAAGCTGGCTTCCAGTTCTTCCAGGGCGGCGCCGATCAGCTCCCCGAGCAGTTCTTCCGGGTGCCGCTTGGGGTACATCTCGGCCAGGGCCGCCAGGCGCGCGGCAGCCTCGACGTCCAGATGAATCGCGTAGCCGGTCTTGGTCAGGCGACCCTTGGCGTTTTCTTCCCAGTGTTGTGCGAGTTCACGGATTTTCATGGCGACCTCAATCAGCGAGCTGCTCGTGGCAGTCTGTGGTAAGTGACCGGCCGGCGCCGGTGCTGGGCCGTTGTGCGGCCTAGTCTTGAGACTAGTCGGATCGCATAAGGTTTGGTGGCGCTTTGTTGCAGGCTTGCTAAGAGCGTGGCGCTGGCGGCACTCTTGAGGCTTTCGTGCCGCCCCGAGTCTGCTGGAGACCCCTCGATGACCGATATTGATGCGCGCTTGCGCGAAGATGTTCACCTGCTGGGTGAGTTATTGGGCAACACCATTCGTGACCAGTACGGGGAGGGGTTTCTCGACAAGATCGAGCAGATTCGCAAGGGCGCCAAGGCTGACCGTCGCGGGTCCGCCGGGGCCGAATTGAGCGCCAGCCTAGATCAGCTGAGCGAAGACGAATTGCTGCCCGTGGCCCGGGCCTTCAACCAGTTCCTCAACCTGGCGAACATCGCCGAGCAGTATCAGTTGATTCATCGGCGCGACGAGTCGCAACCGGCCCCCTTCGAAGCCCGCGCCTTGCCGGAACTGCTGGCGCGCCTGTTGGCCGCCGGCCACAGCGCCGACGCCTTGGCCCGGCAATTGGGGCGCCTGGAGATCGAACTGGTGCTGACGGCCCACCCCACGGAAGTGGCGCGCCGCACCCTGATCCAGAAATACGACGCCATTGCCGCGCAATTGGCCGCCCAGGACCATCGCGACCTGACCAGCGCCGAGCGTGGGCAAATCCAACAGCGCCTGCAGCGCTTGATCGCTGAGGCCTGGCACACCGAAGAAATCCGCCGCACCCGGCCCACCCCGGTGGACGAGGCAAAGTGGGGCTTTGCGGTGATCGAGCATTCCCTGTGGCAGGCCATTCCGAATTACCTGCGCAAGGCCGACCAGGCCCTGCATGCCGCCACTGGCCTGCACTTGCCCCTGGAGGCGGCGCCGATCCGCTTTGCCTCGTGGATGGGCGGCGACCGCGACGGTAACCCCAATGTCACTGCCACGGTCACCCGGGAAGTGCTGCTGCTGGCGCGTTGGATGGCGGCGGACCTGTACCTGCGCGATGTCGACCATCTGGCCGCGGACCTGTCCATGCAACAAGCCAGTGCCGCCTTGCTGGCCCAGGCGGGGGACAGCGCCGAGCCGTATCGCGCGGTGCTCAAGCAATTGCGCGAACGCCTGCGGGCCACCCGGAACTGGGCCCAGGCGTCCCTGAGTGGCAGCGTGTCGGCGGGCGCCGATGTGCTGCAGAACAACCGCGATCTGCTGGACCCGCTGGAGCTGTGCTACCACTCGCTGCATGAATGCGGCATGGGGGTGATCGCCGATGGCCCGTTACTCGACTGCCTACGGCGGGCGGTGACCTTCGGCCTGTTCCTGGTGCGCCTGGATGTACGCCAGGACTCCAGCCGGCATAGCGCCGCCATGACCGAGATCACCGATTACCTGGGGCTGGGCCGCTACGAGGACTGGAGCGAAGAGGAGCGCATCACCTTCTTGATGCGTGAGCTAGGCAACCGTCGTCCGCTGCTGCCGGGCTACTTCAAGCCCTCGGCAGACACCGCCGAAGTCCTTGCCACCTGCCGCGAAATCGCCGCCGCACCGGCAGCGTCCCTGGGCTCCTATGTGATTTCCATGGCCGGGGCGGCTTCCGACGTGCTGGCGGTGCAACTGCTGCTCAAGGAATCCGGCGTGTTGCGGCCGATGCGCGTGGTGCCGCTGTTCGAAACCCTGGCCGACCTGGATAACGCCGGCCCGGTGATCGAGAAGCTGCTGCACCTGCCGGGCTACCGTTCGCGCTTGCAGGGGCCGCAGGAAGTGATGATCGGTTACTCCGACTCGGCCAAGGATGCCGGCACTACCGCGGCAGCCTGGGCACAGTACCGGGCCCAGGAACAACTGGTGAATATCTGCCGCGAGCAGCAGGTAGAACTGCTGTTGTTCCACGGCCGTGGCGGCACTGTGGGCCGTGGCGGCGGCCCGGCCCACGCGGCGATTCTGTCGCAGCCACCGGGTTCGGTGGCCGGTCGGTTCCGCACCACCGAACAGGGGGAGATGATTCGTTTCAAGTTCGGGCTGCCGGACATCGCCGAGCAGAACCTCAACCTGTACCTGGCTGCCGTGCTTGAGGCGACCGTCTTGCCGCCGCCTCCGCCGGAACCGGCCTGGCGCCACCTGATGGACGAGCTGGCCAGCGACGGGGTCAAGGCGTACCGCGCGGTGGTGCGCGATAACCCGCAGTTTGTCGAGTACTTCCGCCAGTCCACCCCGGAGCAGGAACTGGGACGCCTGCCGTTGGGCAGCCGCCCGGCCAAGCGCCGCGCGGGCGGCATTGAAAGCTTGCGGGCGATTCCGTGGATTTTCGGCTGGACCCAGACGCGCCTGATGCTGCCGGCCTGGCTGGGCTGGGAGGCGGCCCTGAGCAAGGCGCTGGAGCGGGGCGAGGGTGAGTTGTTGGGGCAGATGCGTGAGCAGTGGCCGTTTTTCCGCACCCGCATCGACATGCTGGAGATGGTGCTGGCCAAGGCCGACGCAGAGATTGCCCGGTCGTATGACGAGCGTTTGGTGGAGGCGGAACTGCTGCCTTTGGGCGCACATTTACGCGACCTATTGTCGCAGGCCTGTGCGGTGGTCCTGGGCCTGACTGGCCAGTCGCAACTACTGGCACATAGCCCAGACACCCTGGAGTTCATTCGCCTGCGCAACACCTACCTGGACCCTCTGCATCTATTGCAGGCCGAACTGCTGGCGCGCTCGCGACAGCAGGATGCGGCGCAGGACAGCCCGGTAGAACAAGCGCTGCTGGTGTCTGTGGCGGGCATCGCCGCCGGTTTGCGCAATACCGGCTAAGCCGGCCACGCGCTTGGGTCGGCCCTGGCACGGCTGTGGTCAGGATGATCTGAAGGTGTCCTTCAGAGCGTTCTGGCGACACTTTGTTGCTGGGGTGCGACTTGGTACAGCCCGTCGAAGGGCTGCCACAGCAGCCGGTTTCTCCGACTTTCGGCTGCTTGTGTGGTCCCTGTCGGCTGTGTATCTTGATCAGCCTTTGGCCGTTTGGGCGGCCACTATCCTATTGACGAGATTGGCCCCACGAGGCGAATCCGAGCGTTTCTAAATAAAAAATTGAGGAGCACATCGATGCGCGTAATTCTGCTGGGAGCTCCCGGGGCCGGTAAAGGTACTCAGGCAAAGTTCATCACCGAGAAATTCGGCATTCCGCAAATCTCCACTGGCGACATGTTGCGTGCTGCGGTCAAGGCCGGCACCGAGCTGGGCCTGATCGCCAAGAGCGTGATGGACAGCGGTGGCCTGGTATCCGATGACCTGATCATCAACCTGGTCAAGGAACGTATCAGCCAGGCCGATTGCGCCAACGGTTTCCTGTTCGACGGCTTCCCACGCACCATTCCCCAGGCTGAAGCCCTGGTCAAAGCCGGTGTCGAGCTGGACAACGTAGTGGAAATCGCCGTCGATGACGAAGAGATCGTCCAGCGTATCGCTGGCCGTCGTGTGCACGAGGCTTCCGGTCGCGTTTACCACACCGTCTACAACCCGCCGAAAGTCGAGGGTAAAGATGACGTCACGGGTGAAGAGCTGATCCAGCGTAAAGACGACACCGAAGAAACCGTGCGTCATCGTCTGTCGGTCTATCACTCCCAGACCAAGCCGCTGGTGGCCTTCTACCAGAACCTGGCCGCTAGCCAGGGCAAGCCGAAGTACAGCCATATAGCGGGTGTCGGTTCGGTTGAAGCGATCACCGGCAAGGTGCTCGAAGCCCTGAGCTGAGTTGCCTGATCGGTTTCATCGTCAACGGCCCGCTTGCGGGCCGTTGCTGTTTATAATGCGTCACTTTTTTCACTGACCCCCATGGATACATCGATGAGCACCTTGCTGGCCCTGGACACCGCGACTGAAGCTTGCTCCGTTGCCTTGCTGCACGACGGCAAGGTCACGAGCCATTACGAGGTGATCCCGCGCCTGCACGCGCAGAAGCTGTTGCCGATGATTCAGACGCTGCTGGCCGAGGCGGGGACCACCCTGCAAGCGGTGGATGCGATTGCCTTCGGTCGCGGCCCTGGCGCCTTTACCGGGGTGCGCATCGCCATTGGCGTGGTGCAGGGGCTGGCCTTTGCCCTGGAGCGTCCGGTGTTGCCGGTGTCCAATCTGGCGGTACTGGCGCAGCGGGCCCTGCGTGAACACGGTGCAACCCAGGTCGCGGCGGCCATCGATGCGCGCATGGATGAAGTCTATTGGGGCTGCTACCAGGAAACCGCCGGCGAGATGCGCCTGGTAGGCGCCGAAGCGGTCTTGCCGCCGGAAGCCGCCCATTTGCCCGAGGCAGCCACTGGCGACTGGTTCGGTGCCGGCACTGGCTGGGGTTACGGCGAGCGCATCGCCGTTACATTGGCCGGCCAAGACGCAGCCATGCTGCCCCACGCCGAAGACCTGCTGACCCTGGCGCGCTTTGCCTGGGAACGTGGTGAAGCCATCGTCGCCGACGACGCCCAACCCGTGTATCTGCGGGATAAAGTGGCCACGCCCAAGGCGCGTTGATCCCCGTCTACAGGGTCAGTCGTCCGTTTTTCATGCCAGATTCAGGGGGTTTTTAAACCTTTTTGCTTTTCTGTGTTCTAGTTATCACTCGGGCATTTGCTAAGTCGGACGTGTGCCGCTAAATTGCCATCATTGATACCGGGCATGTATTTATGCGCATCGACGGCATTTCCTCCCAGTCCTATCCCATTAAGCGCAAGCCTCGCAAAGGCAACGTGCTGCTGGACGATAACCAGGACGACGTGGATGCCATCGAGGTTCAGCCCGAGCCTGCCCCACAGAGCCGTTCCCAGGGATCGGCCTCACGCACCAGCAATCTCCCCGCCCGCCAGCAAGACATGATTTTCCAGCGCGCCATGAAAAGAAGCGTGGCCAATGCCCTGGCCAGCTACCTGACCACGGCCGGCTTTGTCGATTGGGATCTGGAAGTCGTGGGTCTCGACCTGCATATCTGATGCTGCCTTATTTTCTCGGTTGCCCGTCCTGGAGCGAAAACGCTTGGCGCGAGTACCTGTACCCGGAAAACGCGCGGCCGGCGGATTTTCTCAGCCTCTATTCCCAAGTGTTCAATGCCGTTGAAGGCAACACCACCTTCTATGCCCGCCCCGCCGAAACCACGGTGCAGCGCTGGGCGGAAATCATGCCCGAGCACTTTCGCTTCACCGCCAAGTTCCCGGGGGATATCAGCCACGGCGGCGACCTGCGCGAGCAACTGACGGCCGCCGAGACCTTTGTCCAGTTGCTCGGCCCTTTGGGCGCGCGCGTCTCACCCCTGTGGCTGCAGTTGCCGGCGAGTTTTGCGCCCCAGCGCCTGGCGGAGCTGGCCGGCTTTATCGACGGCCTGGAGCGGCCGCTGGCGGTGGAGGTGCGGCACCCGGAGTTCTTTGCCAAGGGCGACGCCGAGCGCAGCCTCAACCGTTTGCTGCTGGACCGCGGGGTGGAACGCATTTGCCTGGATCCGCGGGCGCTGTTCAGTTGCACCTCAACCGCCCCGGCGGTGCTTCATGCTCAATCGAAAAAGCCCAAGGTGCCGCCGCGTCCGGCCGCCTTTACCTTGTTTCCCCAGGTGCGGTTTATCGGCCATCCGGAGCTTGAAGCCAACGATCCGTTCCTGACGCCCTGGATTGAAAAAGTGGCCAGCTGGATCGAAGAAGGGCGCACGCCTTATGTGTTTCTGCACACGTCGGACAACCGCCTGGCGGCTGAATTGGCGCGACGTTTCCACGCTCGCTTGATGGAACGTTTGCCTGGCTTGCCCGCCCTGCCTGAGTTATACAGAGAGCCCGTCGCGGAGCAGCTCGGCCTGCTCTGAGACGGGGTTATTCCCTTCTCCAGGAGCGAGCCTATGGACGCGCAAACCCTCCGAGCCCACGCCTTCAAAGCCTTGCATGAGCGTGACGGTGCCTTTGTCATTCCCAACCCCTGGGACGCCGGCTCGGCGAAGATGCTCGCCAGCCTGGGTTTCGAGGCCCTGGCCACCACCAGCGCGGGTTACGCCTTCTCCTTGGGGCGACCAGATGCCGAAGGGGCTCTGTCCCTGGACGACACCTTGAGCAACGTGCGGGCCATAGTCGGAGCCAGCGAGTTGCCGGTGGCGGTGGACTTGGAAAACGGCTTTGCCGACAGCCCCGGCGCCTGCGCCCAGGCCTTGCTGGCAGCGGCGGCTTGTGGGGCAGTGGGCGGCTCCATCGAAGACGCCAGCGGCCGCGCCGAAGAGCCCATCTACGATTTCAATCTGGCGGTCGAGCGCATCGAGGCTTGTGTGGCGGCGGTGCGCGGCTTGCCATTCCCCTTCACCCTGACCGCCCGGGCGGAAAACCTGCTGCATGGCCGCGATGACCTGCCCGACACCTTGCGCCGTTTGCAGGCGTTTGCCGAAGCCGGGGCCGACGTGCTGTATGCCCCCGGCTTGCGCAGTCGTGAGGATGTTTTGCTGGTGGTGCGGGCGCTGGCGCCCAAGCCGGTGAATATCCTGATGTCCGGTGGGCTCAACCTGACCCTCGCCGAGCTGAGTGAGATGGGGGTCAAGCGAATCAGCGTTGGTTCGACCCTGGCCCGGGCCGCCTACGGTGCGTTCTATGCCGCGGCGCAAGACATGCGCGAGCATGGCCGCTTCGATTTCGCTGATCGGGCCATGCCGTTCGGGCAGATCAATCAGTTGTTCAAGGGCTGATCAGCCGGGAGTCTGTGTGCGTTTCTTGAAAGTGCTGATGCTGTTTGCCGGCGTGCTCGGCTTGTCGCTGCTGGCCGTTTGGCGTGGCTGGTTGCCGTTGCCGGCGGCATGGAACCCTTGGGCGCCCCTGGATGTGCGGGCCGAGCCCAATCTGCTGACCCGTTTCAAACTGGCGCGACTGCGGAACGACCCGGTGTTGTGCGATCAGGTGCTGAGCCAGTCAGGCTTGCGAACCACCCGCCAGCAAGACAGCCGCCCGGATGTTGCCTGCCCCTTGAGCAATACCCTGCGGGTGCAGGGTGGCGAGGTCGGCTTGAGCAGCAGCTTTCTTGCCAGTTGCCCGCTGGCGGTGGCCTTTGCCCTGTTCGAGCGCCATGGCCTGCAACCTGCGGCGCAGCAGGTGTTTGGCCAAGCGGTGACGCGGGTCGATCACTTGGGGAGTTTTGCCTGTCGCAACATGTACAACCGCGAGGGCGGGGCGCGCAGTCAGCATGCCAGTGCCAACGCCTTGGACATCGCCGGGTTTCGCCTGGCGGATGGGCGCAGCATCAGCGTGCTCAGGGATTGGCCCAAGGACAGTGAACAGGGGCGGTTTCTGCGTTTGGCCCGGGACGGAGCCTGCGAGGCGTTCAATGTGGTGTTGAGCCCGGATTACAACGCAGCCCATCGGAATCACTTTCACCTGGACGTGGGCCCTTGGTGGGTGTGTCGCTGAGGCGTTGTTGAGGCTTAGGCGGCGATGCGCAGGTTTTGCAGGACTAGCGGGCGGGCCCAGCGGATGTCGAAGTCGAATTGCTTCTGCTGCTCGATGAGTTCTTCAGGCGGGAACGGCGTGGCCGGTTTGTCCAACAGGTCCAGTTCGAACTCGGCGATCGGCAGGTGCAGCGGGCGCGGATGTGGCGCCGGGCCCGGCTCTGGCAGCGGCTGACCGGCGTTGAGCACGATCGGGCGAACCCAGCCGCTCTCGAAGTTCTGTTGGGCCTGCTGAGCGAGGATTTCGTCCTCGGGGAAGGGCGGGAACGGCTTGTCCAGCAGTTCGGTCTCGAATTCGGCGATCGGCAGGAACAGCGGCTCTGGCGGACGAATCTCGGTGTCTTTTACGTCGCAATGGCGCTGGGTCACGATTTGCGCCAGCAGGTCGCTGCCGCCACTGGGTTCGACCGGGCCGTCCACGGCCACCAATGCTGTCGGCTCAACCCCCGCACCCTCACCCCGTTGCTCGGCCAGGGCCTGGGCAAAGAAGTCCTGCCACAGGTGGCTGACGCCGCTCAGTGCCTGGGAGTTGCGCAGGCCATAGTCGCCGTGGGGCGAGATATAACCTATGGAGGTGGATCGAATGTCTGACATTGCTCTCGGTCGACGCTCAGCTCTGGCAAAATGCCCGATAGTTTTGTTATCGGCCGTTTTTGCCGATCATTAATTTTTTGAGTGTGTTTTCTGATGAGTGAGCAACCTGCGGCCTGCCGCATCAAAGTCCAGGCCTTGAGCGATGAATTCCAGGGCCCGGCCGAGCAGTGGGCCGAGCGTTTAAGCCTGCCGTTGCAGATCGATGACGCCGAGTTCGCCTTGCAATTGGGTGAACAAGGCTTGCAGTTGCAGCAGTTGGGGCCGGACGCGCCGGGGCCGGTGCGGGTGGATTTTGTCGAGGGTGGCGCGGCTCACCGGCGGCTGTACGGCGGCGGCAGCGGGCAGATGATCGCCAAGGCGGTGGGCGTGGCCCAGGGCGTGCGCCCGCGGGTGCTGGATGCCACGGCCGGCTTGGGCAAGGATGCGTTCGTACTGGCGAGCCTGGGTTGCGAGATGAGCCTCATCGAACGCCAGCCGCTGATCGGCGCCTTGCTGGAGGATGGCCTGGCACGGGCTGCGACGGACTTCGATGTCGCGCCCATCGTCGCCCGCATGCACCTGCTCAAAGGCAACTCCATCGAGGTGATGCGCAACTGGGAAGGCGAGCCGCCCCAAGTCATCTACCTGGACCCGATGTTTCCCCATCGTGAGAAAACCGCCCTGGTGAAGAAGGAAATGCGCCTGTTCCGGCCGCTGGTGGGCGATGACCTGGATGCACCGGCTTTGCTGGCGGCGGCCCTGGCCCTGGCCAGTCATCGGGTGGTGGTCAAGCGTCCGCGCAAGGCGCCATGCATTGAAGGGCCGAAGCCGAGCCATGGTCTGGAGGGCAAGTCCAGTCGCTACGACATCTATCCGAAGAAGGCTCTCAAGGCCTGAACGGCAGGCCCTGAGCGCGGGCCAAAGCGTTGCAGCAACACGTTTGCGCGGGCAGCGCTTGGCTGCCCCTAGGGGCGGTAGGCCCGCATAAACAACCTCACCACTTCCTGCACATGGGCCTCCGCAGCCTCGCCGCGCAAGGCCTCGCCGCAGCCATACAGCAAACGAAAATTCGCCCCGCCCTTGAGCATGCAGAAGAAGTGCTCGGCGGCGTTGCGCGGTTTGTCGATGCTCAGGGTGCCGGTCTGGTTGACCTTGCCCAGCAGGCGTTCCATGCCGGTGAGCACGCGCTCGGGGCCGGCTTCGAGAAATATCTGCGAAAGCTTAGGGTCCTGGCTGCCCAGGGTCATGATCAGGCGATGCAGGTTCACCGACTCGTCACTGTTGATCAGCAGGTGAAAGCCCCGGGCAACGTTCAATAGAACCTTTTCGACGGACATGCCCTCCGGCAGTTCGAAGATCAAGGTCGGCAGTTGCTCCTCGCACTTGGCGACCACGGCGGCGGAGAACAGGGTCTCTTTGTCGGTGAAATGGCTGTACACCGTGAGTTTGGAAACCCCGGCGGCGGTGGCGACAGCATCCATGCTGGTATTGGCGTAACCCTTGCTCAGGAACAGGTCTTTGGCGGCCTCGAGGATGGCCTGGCGCTTGGCCAGATCCTTGGGCCGACCTGGGCCAACATTTGCAGAATTATTGTCGGACATTTTTCGCTTTTAATACTGGACTGGTGAGTTTGCTATTAATAACATACCGGCCAGTATAATTATTCCAAGCTCCATTAGCGAAAGGTCTCTCGCCATGTTCCGCTATGCCTTGCCCCTCGCTTTGCCAGTCAGCCTGGCTTTTTTTCTGTCTGCTTGTGGGCATGAGGAGCCGACTCAAAGTGTTGTGCGTCCGGCCATGGTGGTCCAGCCAGAGCCTTCGTCGCAGGCCGCGGACAGTTATCCGGGCGAGGTGCGGGCACGCTACGAGCCGGAGCTGGGCTTTCGCATCGGCGGCAAAGTCAGTCGACGACTGGTAGAAGAGGGTGATCGGGTCAAGGCCAATCAACCTCTGGCCGAACTCGATCCCCAGGATGTGCGCCTGCAATTGCAAGCCACCCGCGCCCAGGTCTCGGCCGCCGAGGCCAACCTCAACCTGGTGCGCGCCGAACGAGACCGCTACAAGACCCTGCTGGATCGGCAGATGGTCAGCCATTCGCAATACGACAATGCCGAGAACCTCTATCGCGCGGGCGCCGCCCGTTTGCAGCAGATCAAGGCCGAGTTTGACGTCGCCAGCAATCAGGCGGGCTATTCCGTGCTGCGGGCGCCCCAGGACGGTGTCGTGGCCAAGCGCGCGGTGGAAGTGGGGCAAGTGGTGGCGGCGGGGCAAACCGTCTTCACCCTGGCGGCGGACGGCGAGCGTGAAGTCTCCATCAGCTTCCCGGAACAGAGTTTCGGCCGGATCAAGGTCGGGCAGCCGGTGGCCATCGAACTCTGGACCCAACCCGGCCAGCGTTTTGCCGGGCATATTCGTGAGCTGTCTCCGGCGGCGGATCCGAAATCCCGGACCTTCGCTGCACGGATCGCTTTCAACGCCGGCAAGCAGCCGGCCGAACTCGGGCAGAGTGCCCGGGTGTTTATCCAGAGTGCCGAGGCGGTGGCCTTGACCGTGCCCTTGGCGGCGGTGACCGCCGAGAACGGCGCTACCTATGTCTGGCGCGTGGATGCTCACAACACCCTGCGTAAGACCCCTGTGCGGGTCGGTGCCTTTGGCGAGAAAAGCGTTCCGGTGCTCGAGGGCCTGAGTGCCAGCGATTGGGTGGTGGCGGCCGGCGTGCATGTGCTGCATGAGGGGCAGTCCGTGCGTCCGGTGGACCGCGACAACCGTGTGGTCAACCTGGCGGCCAAGGAGTAATCCCCGATGGATTTCAACCTTTCCGCCTGGGCGTTGCGCAATCGCCAGATCGTCCTGTTCATGATGCTGTTGCTGGCCATCGTCGGGGCGCTTTCCTACACCAAACTGGGGCAGAGCGAAGACCCGCCCTTCACTTTCAAGGCCATGATCATCCGCACCAACTGGCCCGGAGCAACGGCCGAGGAAGTGTCGCGCCAGGTCACTGAGCGCATTGAAAAGAAGCTGATGGAAACCGGTGAGTACGACCGCATCGTCTCGTTCTCCCGGCCCGGCGAGTCGATGGTGACCTTCGTCGCCCGGGACTCCATGCACTCCAATGAAATCCCCGACCTCTGGTACCAGGTGCGCAAGAAGATCAGCGACATCCGCCAGACCCTGCCGCCCGGTGTTCAAGGGCCGTTTTTCAATGACGAGTTCGGCACCACCTTCGGCAATATCTACGCACTGACGGGGGAGGGCTTCGATTACGCGGTGCTCAAGGATTACGCCGACCGGGTGCAACTGCAGCTGCAGCGGGTCAAGGATGTGGGCAAGGTCGAGCTGGAGGGGCAGCAGGACGAGAAGATTTGGATCGAACTGTCGAACCTCAAACTGGCCACCCTCGGTTTGCCCATGGCAGCGGTGCAACAGGCGCTGGAGCAGCAGAATGCGGTGTCCACTGCCGGTTTCTTTGAAACCGCCAGCGAGCGTCTGCAATTGCGCGTCTCCGGCAACTTCCAGACGGTGGAGCAAATCCGCGCCTTCCCGATCCGCATTGGTGATCGCACCCTGCGCATCGATGATGTGGCCGATGTGCGTCGCGGCTTCAATGACCCACCGGCGCCGCGCATGCGCTTTATGGGGCAAGACGCTATCGGCCTCGCAGTCGCGATGAAGGAGGGCGGCGACATCCTGGTGCTGGGCAAGGCCCTGGAAAGCGAGTTTGCGCGGATCCAGAACAACCTGCCGGCAGGCATGCAGTTGCACAAGGTTTCCGATCAGCCGGCAGCGGTGAAAACCGGGGTTGGCGAGTTCGTCAAAGTCTTGGCCGAAGCCTTGATCATTGTGCTGCTAGTGAGCTTTTTCTCCCTGGGTATGCGCACCGGCATGGTGGTGGCGCTGGCCATTCCCTTGGTCTTGGCCATGACCTTCGCCGCCATGTATTACTTTGGCATCGGCCTGCACAAGATTTCCCTGGGCGCCCTGGTCCTGGCCCTGGGCTTGCTGGTGGACGACGCGATCATTGCGGTGGAAATGATGGCGATCAAAATGGAGCAAGGCTTCGACCGCTTCAAGGCCGCCAGCTTTGCCTGGACCAGCACCGCCTTCCCCATGCTCACCGGTACCTTGATTACTGCGGCGGGATTCCTGCCGATTGCCACGGCGCAGTCCGGCACCGGCGAGTACACCCGTTCGATCTTCCAGGTGGTGACCATCGCCCTGGTGGCGTCCTGGATCGCCGCGGTGGTCTTCGTTCCGTATCTGGGGGACAAGCTGCTGCCGGACCTGGCGAAGCGGCATGCCGCCAAGCACGGCACGGGCGATGGCCAGAACGACCCTCACGGCACCCCGTTCTACCAGCGGGTGCGGCATGTGGTGGGTTGGTGCGTGGAACGGCGCAAGACGGTGATTACCCTGACCGTGGTGCTGTTCGTGGGCTCGGTGGTGCTGTTTCGCTTTGTGCCTCAGCAATTCTTCCCGGCCTCCGGGCGCCTGGAGCTGATGGTCGACCTGAAGCTGGCTGAAGGCGCGTCCCTGAGCAACACCGCCGATGAGGTCAAGCGCCTGGAAGCCTTGCTCAAGGGCCATGCCGGCATTGATAACTATGTGGCGTATGTGGGTACGGGCTCGCCGCGTTTCTACCTGCCACTGGACCAGCAACTGCCGGCCACCAGCTTCGCCCAGTTCGTGGTCCTGGCGAACAGCATCGAAGAGCGGGAAAGCCTGCGTACCTGGCTGATTGAAACCCTCAACGAGCAGTTCCCGGCCCTGCGTTCACGGGTCACGCGGCTGGAGAACGGTCCGCCGGTGGGCTACCCGGTGCAGTTCCGGGTGACCGGCGAGCACATCGATGAGGTTCGCGCCCTGGCTCGCAAGGTGGCGGCCAAGGTGCGGGAGAACCCCTACGTGGTTAACGTGCACCTGGACTGGGAAGAACCGAGCAAGGTGATTTATCTCAACATCGATCAGGACCGCGCTCGGGCCTTGGGCGTGAGCACCGCCAACTTGTCGAAATTCCTCCAAAGCTCGCTCACCGGCTCCAGTGTCAGCCAGTATCGCGAAGGTAACGAGTTGATCGAAATTCTCCTGCGTGGCACGCCCCAGGAGCGCACGGCATTGTCGTCGCTGCCCAGTCTGGCGGTGCCCACCGACAATGGCCGCAGCGTGTCGCTGGCGCAGATCGCGACGCTTGAGTACGGCTTCGAAGAGGGCGTGATCTGGCACCGTAACCGCTTGCCCAACGTGACGGTGCGGGCCGATATCTACGGCAAGGAACAACCAGCGACCCTGGTGCAGCAGATTTTGCCGTCCCTGGAGTCGGTGCGTGCCGAGTTGCCGGACGGTTACTTGCTGGACGTGGGCGGCACCGTCGAGGATTCCAGCCGCGGGCAAAACTCGGTCAAGGCCGGCGTGCCGCTGTTTATCGTGGTGGTGTTGAGCTTGCTGATGCTGCAGCTGCGCAGTTTCTCGCGCACCCTGATGGTGTTCCTCACAGCGCCCCTGGGCTTGATCGGCGTGACCCTGTTCCTCTTGGTGTTCCGCCAGCCCTTCGGGTTTGTAGCGATGCTGGGGACCATTGCCCTGTCGGGGATGATCATGCGCAACTCGGTGATCCTGGTGGATCAGATCGAACAGGACATTGCGGCGGGCATGCGCCCGTGGGACGCGATCATCGAAGCCACGGTGCGGCGCTTCCGGCCCATCGTGCTGACGGCCCTGGCGGCGGTCTTGGCGATGATCCCACTGTCACGCAGTGTGTTCTTCGGCCCGATGGCAGTGGCGATCATGGGCGGGCTGATTGTGGCGACGGCCCTGACCCTGCTGTTCCTGCCGGCCCTCTACGCCGCCTGGTTCCGCGTGAAAAAGACATAACCCCATCGGTAGGAGCCGGCTTGCCGGCGAGAGGTCTTCAAGACAGGTGTTGCCCTTGAGGACGCTATCGCTGGCAAGCCAGCTACGGGGTGTGTGAGGAGGGGCGGGTTTACAGGGTGCCGAAGACTTTCTTGGCCAGGCTGGTGGCCGCGGCTGCCGGGTTTTTGCGGATGGTTTCTTCCTGCTTGCCGATCATCTCAAACAGGCCATTGAGCGCCTGCTCGGTGACGTAGTTTTCGATGTTGGCGCTCTTGGCGTCCAGTACGCCCAGGGTCGCGGCCTGGCCGGCAAAGGAGTTGTACTGCTTGGCCAGACCGACCTGGTCGGTGGCTTGCTTGACGATCGGCAGGAACTTGGCGCGGATCTGCTCGCGGCTGCTCTTGTCCAGGTACTGGGTGGCGGAGTCCTTGCCACCGCTGAGAATGCCTTTGGCGTCAGACACAGTCATTTTCTTCACTGCATCCACCAGCAGCGCCTGGGCTTGTGGCACGGCCGCTTCGGCGGCCTTGTTCATGCTGGCTTCCAGTTGATCGACCTGGTCGCCCATGCCGAACTGCTTCATTTTTTTCGCCACTTTGCCCAGGTTGCCCGGCAGCTCGATGCGCACGTCCGGGTTGCCGCTGAAGCCGCCCGGGGTGCCCAGTTGCTTGACGGCGATTTGCGCGCCTTGGGTCAGGGCGTCCTTGAGACCGCCGGAGGCGTCGCCCTGGGACAGGTCACTGAGGGACAAGGCCAGGGCGCTGGCGGAAATCAGCAAACCGGCGCACAGGCTGGTGAAACGCAGGGAGGAACGGAGCATGACGGCTTCCTTGTGCAAAAAAGGGGGGGATTAACGGACTGCGTCGACGCGGATTTTCAACGGCTGCAGGTCGCTGCCGTCGAGTTGCACCGCGTGGTTTTCGGTGGTGATAAACATCAGTTGGCCGTCCACTTCGATCCGCGCGCTGACCGAATAGCGATGGCCGGGCTTGACCTGGGCCGGGTCGTAGTTGAGGTGGAAGGGCAGCGGAACCTGGCCTTTTACCGGGCCTTTCTGCTCGGCCAGGATGACCGCGGGGGCATCGGCCAGGGACACGTCCTGCAGGCTGACGCTCAGGGTGGCGTCTGGCGGCAAGGCAATACGTTGCAGGTAGAAGACTTCACCGTCGAGCTTGGCGGCCGGGTGCATGGTCTGACAGGCCCCGAGCAGGGTGGTGACGGCCAGCAGGATGAGTTTCTTCATGGAGGATCTCCGTATCGGCGGCGCCTGAAGTTGCCAGGCGCCCATAAGAATCTAGTCGCTTTGCTCAGGCGCCGCGACCTGATCGGCGGCATCTTCGCTGCGGTGCAGGGCGACCTGGCGGATCGACAGGCGAATCTCCGCCGGCAGCACGCGTTTGGCCGCGCCTTCGGCCAGGTCCCCCAGCAGTTCGTGGTAGCTGAGCTTGCCGGCGGCGTCGCGGCGCAGCACGTCGAGGTCGAGCAAGGTCTGGATAAAGTGCCGGAACAGGCTTTTGTCGAAGAACTCCGGGGCGTTCAGGCCATGGAGAATCGACAGGCGCTGGGCCATGACCGTGCACAGGTCTTCCAGCTCTTCGGCGCTGATGCTGTTCTGGCCGCTGTTGAGCAACAGGGAAATGGCCATGTAGAAGCGTTGCAGGGTCTGGGCGATGCTCTTGGACAGCAGGGTCAGCAACACAAAGTGCCGCGAACTTGGGGCGGGTCGCAGGTACGCGTCTTTCTCGAAACGCAGCAGCCCCTGTTCGACAAAGGCCTCCAGCCACTGGTCAACCACGCTGTCCAGTTCTTCCAGGGACCAGCGGATGAACAGCTCCGACTGCAGGTAGGGGTAGAGCGCGCGGGTGTAGCGCAGGATCTGTTCGCGGCTCATGCGCGACGAGCTCTGGAAGAAGCTCGCCAGCAGCGCCGGAAGGGCGAAAATGTGCAGCACGTTGTTGCGGTAATAGGTCATCAGGACGGCATTCTGCTCATCCAGATAGAGGATCTTGCCCAGGGCGTCGTTCTGCTCGGACAACAGCTTCATGTCCTTCACATGCTCGATCAGCGCCTGCCCATCGCCTTCCGGCAGCGTGGTGTGGGGCGAGTAGGGCACCCGGCGCAGCAGCGCCAGGTACAGGTCCAGCACCCGAGCCATGGCACGGTCGTCCAGGGCCAGGCGGCTGGTGGACAGCAGCGCCAGGGCCACCAGGTTCACTGGGTTGATCGCAGCCGCTTCGTTAAGGTGCTGAGCCACCCGCTCGCCGAGGCGGTTGGTGGTTTCGTTGAGCCAGGCCGGGCGGAATTGCGGGCCCAGTTCCTGACTGCGCCAGTCCGGCTGCTCCTGGTCGAGGAACTCCGCCAGCTTGATCGGCTCGCCGAAGTTCACCGCCACCTGGCCGAAGCGCTGCTTGAGGGCGCCAATGACCTTGAAGATGTCGAAGATCGATTCTTTCTTCTTGCTCGCGCCACGCAGCTCGCCCAGGTAGGTGCGACCTTCCAGCACCCGCTCGTAGCCGATGTACACCGGCACGAAGACGATGGGCATGCGCGAGGACCGCAGGAAGCTGCGCAGGGTGATGGCCAGCATGCCGGTCTTGGGTTGCAGCATGCGCCCGGTGCGCGAACGGCCGCCCTCGACGAAGTACTCCACCGGGAAACCCTTGGTGAACAGGGTGTGCAGGTACTCGTTGAACACCGAGGTGTAGAGCGGGTTGCCCTTGAAAGTGCGGCGCATGAAGAACGCGCCGCCGCGCCGCAGCAGGCTGCCGATCACCGGCATGTTGAGGTTGATCCCGGCGGCAATGTGCGGTGGGGTCAGGCCGTTGCGGAACAGTAGGTAAGAGAGCAGCAGGTAGTCGATGTGGCTGCGGTGGCAGGGCACGTAGATCACTTCGTGACCCTGGGCGACCTTTTGCACGCCTTCGATGTTGTTGACCTTGATCCCGTCGTAGATCTTGTTCCAGAACCAGCTGAGCACCACTTCCAGGAAGCGGATTGCCGTGTAGGTGTAGTCCGAGGCGATCTCGTTGCCGTAGCGCAGGGCCTGGGCCTTGGCTTTTTCCGGGGCGATCTTCTCGCGCTCCGCCTCTTCGAGAATCGCTTGCTTGACCAGGGGCTGGTTGAGCAGGCCCTTGACCAGGTTGCGCCGGTGGGAAATATCCGGGCCGATCACTGCCGCCTTGAGGTTGCGAAAGTGCACCCGCAGGATGCGCTGGGCCATGCGCACGGTGCGCTCGTGGCCCTTATTGTGTTCGATCAGTTCACGCAGGTTGATCGGCGCCGAGAACTGCACCCGGGTCTTTCGCCCCAGGATCATGATGCTCAGCAGCCGGCGCAGGCGTCCGGTGACGGCCCAACTGTCGGCGAACAGGAGTTTCCAGGGGCTGGACTCGCTGTCCGGCGACTGGCCCCAAAACACGCTGACCGGAATGATCTGCGCGTCTTCGGCGGCGTTTTGCGTCAGGGCACTGACCAGGCGGGTCAGGGTCGGCGGTGCGCCGCGCTTGTCCTGGCGGCCAAGCCAGTCCGGCTCCGGGGTCAGGTAGAAGAACGCTGCCGGTTCCAGCAGGCCACCCACCGCCACCGGCAGCACCGGGCGCGGCAAGCCGGCCTTGGTGCACTCGGCGTCGACCACCGCGAGGTCGGTCAGCGAGGGGTTTTGCAGGACGTAGAACACCGGTCGGCTGCGGTCGAGGTCGAGGGTGAAGGACGACTGGTTGATGGTCTCGGAGCGAACCCAGAGATACAGCAGTCGGCGCAAGGTGCCAAACACAAGACGGCGGATCGGGGAGCGGGTCATACGGCTTCTGCATGAGTGAATAAAAACCGAGCAGGCGCTCGGGGCCGGTAGTGTGCCGGATTCACCGAAAATCGGCAAAAAAGCGCCGAAACAAGATTGAGTTGAGAGTTTTTACGCCTGTCATATACTCGGCCGACTCTCCCGCGGCCGTATGGCTTCCACTCATAGAGAGGCAGGTCGAGGGAAAGTTCTCAAGGTTTGGTTGCAGTGCACCAATCCAATAATAAAAAAATGAGGTGTGGATTCATGTCTACTCGCGAGACCGGCAATGTGAAGTGGTTCAACGACGCCAAGGGTTACGGCTTCATTCAACGTGAAGGCGGGGCGGATGTCTTTGTGCACTACCGGGCGATTCGTGGCGAAGGCCATCGCTCACTGGCTGAAGGCCAGCAAGTGGAATATGCGGTGGTGACGGGTGAGAAGGGCTTGCAGGCTGAGGATGTTGTAGGTCTGTAGGTCTGTAGGTGCGAGCTACAAGCTACAAGCTACAAGCGGTTCAGCTTGAGACTTGCCGCTTGTAGCTTGCCGCTGCTTTTAAGCCGTCTTCCAGGTAATTTCTTCTTCACCGTCAACACTGATGCGAATCCAGCGGTCGGCGGTTTCTTCGCCTTCTTCCTCGACCCAGGTACCGGGTGCACAGCGCACTTCGACGTTCAGCGCGGCGAAGGCGGCGCGGGCGCAGGCGATGTCGTCGTCCCACGGGGTCTGGTCGCTTTCCAGGTACAGGCTGTTCCACTTGCCAACGGCTTTGGGCAGCCAGGTCACGGGTACGGTTCCGGCCTTGCACTTGAAGGTCTGGCCTTTCTGGACCCAGTCGGTGCAGGGGCCCAAAGCGCTGCCGAGCCAGGCGGCGATGGCCTTGTAGTCGACGTCGGCGTCTTTCAGGTAAATCTCGATATCGGGCTGGCGCATGGATGTCCTCACTGCCGGTCTGAAAAATCCATTCGCGGATTTATTCGGCCTCGAGCCGTTGCTCAAGGCCGTGGGTTAAAGGGTTATTGCAAGACGAAATAATCGTAGCGCATGGACACAGTGACCTCGAACGGCTCGGCCTGTTCGATGACCTGGGCCCGGCGTTCGGCACTGGCGCGCCAGCCGTGGGGCGTCATCGCCAGCAGGTTGGCGCGGTCCTGCGCACTCGCCAGGCTCAGTGTGAACTCCAGGGTCTCGCTGTGTTGCAGCACCATCCCATTGGGTACCAGGGCCAGGTGCTTGTCGTCGGTGTATTCGCGCACCTCATCGTACAGGCGCTCGCGAAGTTCCATCAGGTGGCCGCGGGTGGGGCCGACTTTCATCAGGCCGCCGCCGGGGCTGAGCAGGCGTTTGGCCTCCTGCCAGTCCAGTGGGCTGAACACGCTGGCCAGGAACTGGCAGCTGGCATCGGCCAGGGGGACCCGGGCCATGCTGGCGATCAACCAGGTCAGTTCGGGGTTGCGGCGGCAGGCGCGCTTGATCGCTTCCCGGGAGATGTCCAGGGCGTAACCGTCGGCACCGGGCAGGGCGTCGGCGAGCTGCGCGGTGTAGTAACCCTCGCCACAGCCGATGTCGACCCAGCGTTGCGGCGCCCGCTCAGCGGCCAGTTCGGCCAGGCGCCGGGCCACCGGGGCGTAGTGCCCGGCGTTGAGAAAGTCGCGACGAGCTTCGACCATGGCCTGGTTATCACCCGGGTCGCGGCTGTTCTTGTGCTGCACCGGCAACAGGTTCAGGTAACCCTGGCGCGCGCGATCGAAACGGTGCCCGACCGGGCAGGCCACGCCGTTGTCTAGTGCGCTCAGCGGCGCACTGCAAATGGGGCAGGCGAGCATCAGGCGAGCAACTTGATCAGGGTCTGGTAGTAGATTTCGGTCAGCACGTCGAGGTCGCTGGCCAAGACCCGCTCGTTGACCTGGTGAATGGTGGCGTTGACCGGGCCCAGCTCGACCACCTGGGTGCCCAGGGTGGCGATAAAGCGCCCGTCGGAAGTGCCGCCACTGGTGGACGCTTTGGTTTCGCGGCCGGTGATGGCCTTGATGCTCGCCGACACCGCGTCCAGCAGGGCGCCGGGTTCGGTGAGGAACGGCAGGCCGGACAGTGCCCATTCCACGTGCCAGTCCAGGCCGTGCTTGTCGAGAATCGCCGCCACGCGCTGTTGCAGGCCTTCCACGGTGGACTCGGTGGAGAAGCGGAAGTTGAACAGGGCCACCAGTTCGCCAGGGATCACGTTGGTGGCGCCGGTGCCGGAGTTGAGGTTGGAGATCTGGAAGCTGGTGGGCGGGAAGAAGGCGTTACCGTCGTCCCAATGCTCGGCGGCCAGCTCAGCCAAGGCCACGGCAGCCAGGTGGATCGGGTTCTTTGCCAGGTGCGGGTAGGCCACGTGGCCTTGTACGCCGCGTACCGTGAGCTTGGCACCGAGGGAGCCGCGACGGCCGTTCTTCACCACGTCGCCCACCAGGCTGGTGCTCGAAGGCTCGCCGACGATGCACCAGTCCAGGCGCTCTTTGCGGGCGGCCAGGCGTTCGACCACGGCTTTGGTGCCGTGGTGGGCCGGGCCTTCTTCGTCGCTGGTGATCAGGAAGGCCACCGAGCCCTTGTGGTCCGGGTAGTCGCCGACAAAACGCTCAGCGGCCACCAGCATGGCGGCCAGGCTGCCTTTCATGTCGGCCGCGCCACGGCCGCAGAGCATGCCGTGTTCGTCGATCAGCGCGTCGAACGGGTCGTTCTGCCAGGCCTGCACCGGGCCGGTAGGGACCACATCGGTGTGGCCGGCGAAGCACAGCACCGGGCCTTCGTGGCGGCCGTGGGTGGCCCAGAAGTTATCCACATCCTCGATGCGCATTGGCTCCAGCTTGAAGCCGGCATCGCCCAGGCGCTGCATCATCAGCTTTTGGCAATCGGCGTCGACCGGCGTCACCGACGGGCGGCGGATCAGATCACAGGCAAGTTGCAGGGTCGGCGAAAGGTCGGCGTGGGCCGTCATGGGGAACTCCGGTGCAAGGCATTGTGTAGGAGCCGGCTGGCCGGCGCGGAACGAGAACGCGGTGCGTATGAAAACATCGCTGGCAAGCCAGCTCCTACAGGGTTGGGCAGGGCGCGCAAAATGGCGGATATCTTAAAGCAAAACGGCGGCCAGAGGCCGCCGTTTAGTAGGTGCAAGCGATTTAGACGGCCGGTGCCTCTTCTGTTTCTGCTGCCGGTTTGGGCAGCGAGGACAGGAACGCCATGATCAGTGCTGCCAGATAGGGCAGCGACTGCACCAGGAGCATGGTCACCCAGAAGCGCATGTCGTTGCTCGGCAGGCCCTGGACCAGGAAGATCCCCAAGGCCGCGCCCCACAACAGCAGCATGATGAACAACTCTTCCCGGGCTTCCGAAATCGCCACCCAGAAGCCGTGGTTATCGGCATTCTTCGGCGTCCGGAAGAACGGAATGCTGCTGGTGAAGAACCCGTACAACACCGCCTTGGCAATGGTGTGGGACAACGCCAGGCCGGCCAGGGCCGCACAGAACGCATCGGTCAGGTTCACCCCCACCGCGCGACGGTAGAGGAAGATGATCTTGCCGACCTTGAACACGAACAGCGCCAACGGCGGGATTGCGAAGATCAGCAGCGGCGGATCGACCCGTTGCGGCACGATGATCATCGCCGCCGACCACAGCAGGGCGCCGACGGTGAAGAAGATGTTCATGCCATCGGCCACCCACGGCAGCCAGCCCGCGAGGAAGTGATAGCGCTGGCCACGGGTCAGCTCGGTGTCCTTGCCGCGCAGCAGGCTGGCGGTGTGACGCTTGATGATCTGAATCGCCCCGTAGGCCCAGCGGAAGCGCTGTTTCTTGAAGTCGATAAAGGTATCGGGCATCAGGCCCTTGCCGTAGCTGGTGTGGTAGTACGCCGCCGACAGGCCTTTCTCGAACACCCGCAGGCCCAGTTCGGCGTCTTCACAGATGCACCAGTCGGCCCAGCCCAGCTCTTCGAGCACCGAACGCCGGGTCATGGTCATGGTGCCGTGCTGGATGATCGCGTCACGGTCGTTACGGGTGACCATGCCGATGTGGAAGAAGCCTTTGTATTCCGCGTAGCAGAGCTTCTTGAAGGTGCTTTCGTTCTGGTCGCGATAGTCCTGTGGCGACTGCACCACGGCGATTTTCGGGTCGGCGAAGTGCGGCACCATGTGCTTGAGCCAGTTCGGCTCGACGCAATAGTCGGAGTCGATCACCGCAATCACTTCGGCGTCTTTGGCGGTGTGCGGGATCAGGTAGTTCAGCGCCCCGCCCTTGAAGCCGGCGAGGGGCGCGACGTGGAAGAACTTGAAGCGCGGGCCGAGGGTTTCGCAATAGGCCTGCACCGGTTCCCACACCGCCGGGTCCTTGGTGTTGTTGTCGATGATCAGGACTTCGAAGTCCGGATAGTCGAGGTTGGCCAGGGCGTTGAGGGTCTGTTTGACCATCTCCGGCGGCTCGTTGTAGCAGGGCACGTGGATTGAGACTTTCGGCCGGTAATCGGATTCACCTTCCACCGGCAGGAATTCGCGCCGGCGTTTGTGGGTCCAGACCGCCTCCGCCAGTTCGTGGGCTTCGGTCAGCAGGACGATAAACACCCCGAGGGCGCCGAGGGCCAGCAGGAAGCCCACCGTCAGGCTGAACCAGGTGCTGTATTGCTGGCTGTAGTCGTAGCCGATCCACACCAGCACCGACCCGCACAGGAAGGCGATAAAGGTCAGGAAGGTGCGGCCACGCTGGCGCAGGGCCGAGCCGTCGATCATCAGCAGGGTCAGGGACAGCAATGCCAGGACCACCGAGCCGATGGCCAGGACCCGCCATTGCGGAATCGCCACCACCGGGCCTTCAAAGTTGAATTTCTGTTGGCGCGCGGCGTTGTACACGCCCCAGTAGGCGCCTACGGAACCTTCGTCGCTGGCCTTCCACGGCTGGTCGAAGGCTTCGATGACGAAGTAGTTGTAACCCTGGCGGTTGAGCTTGTTGACCAGGGTACGCAAGTAGATCGCCTGGTCTGCCGGGCTGGCGTCAGCGCCACCGCGCATACGACCGTTGCTCGGCCAGCCGACTTCGGAGAGCAGCAGGGGCTTTTTCGGGAAGAGTTTTTTCAGGTCGCGGGCGCGGTCGAGGACGAATTGCCCGGCCTTGTCCACTGGGATGAACTCCCAGTACGGCAGGACGTGCGCGGCGATCAGGTCCACGTGCTTGGCCAATTCTGGGTGTTCTTCCCAGACGTGCCACTGTTCTGAGGTGGTCACCGGCACTTTCACCGCCGCGCGAACCCGGTCGAGTAGCACCGACAGTTGGTCGGCGGTGATTTCCTTGCGGAAGATCGCTTCGTTACCCACCACGACTCGCACGACACTGCGGGAGCTGTTGGCGATCTCGATGGCGCGGGTGATTTCCCGCTCGTTGCGCTCTAGGTCCGGGCTGATCCAGATGCCCAGGGTCACTCGCAAGCCGAACTCTTCGGCGAGCTTGGGGATATTCTCCAGGCTGCCGTCGACCGAGTAGGTGCGGATGTTATCCGTCAGCTTGCTCATGATCTCCAGGTCGCGACGCATCTCATCGTCCGACGGGTACTGGTTTTTCTGCGGGAACTGGCCTTGCTGGAAAGGCGAGTAGGAAAAACCGGAGATCTGTTCAGGCCAGTTCGGGGCCGAAACCGGGCGATTGATCAGCGCCCAGAAACCGGTGAACAGTGCGGCAATGGCCAGCACTATCACCAGATTGAGTCCAAATTTACGCGATGACATAGCTATTTCGGGTTCCAAAAGGTGTGGAACGAGGGGAGGGTTGGCAGGCGCCAAACGGCGGGCATCCTACACCGGCCCTCAACTGAGCGTACAGCGCAGAGGAAAACCAGACCTTGGGCACTGCATTTGAACTTAAGTTCTTAACTTGTAGCTTGTCGCTTAAAACTTGTCGTTGCGAAGCCCTATAATGCGCGCCGGTTTTTGGGGTAATGGTCATGAGTACAGAAGATCCGCGGTTTGCTGGTGTCGCCCGTTTGTATGGCATTGAGGGCCTGGAGCGGCTGCGCGCGGCCCATGTGGCGATCGTCGGGGTCGGCGGCGTCGGTTCCTGGGCGGCGGAAGCCATCGCCCGTTGCGGTGTTGGCGAAATCTCGCTGTTCGACCTGGACGACGTGTGTGTTAGCAACAGCAACCGCCAACTGCATGCCCTGGACAGCACCGTGGGCCGGGCCAAGGTCGAGGTCATGGCCGAACGCCTGCGGGGTATCAACCCGGATTGTCGGGTGCACGCGGTGGCGGATTTCGTGACCCGCGAGACCATGGCCGAGTACATCACGCCGAACATCGATTGCGTGATCGACTGCATCGACAGCGTGAATGCCAAGGCGGCGCTGATCGCCTGGTGCAAGCGCCGCAAGATCCAGATCATCACCACCGGCGGCGCGGGCGGGCAGATCGACCCGACCTTGATCCAGGTCTGCGACTTGAACCGCACCTTCAACGATCCGCTGGCCTCCAAGGTGCGCTCGACTTTGCGTCGCGACTACGGTTTTTCACGCACCGTGACCCGTCATTACAGCGTGCCTTGTGTGTTTTCCACCGAGCAACTGCGCTACCCGAAGCCGGACGGCAGCATTTGCCTGCAGAAGAGTTTTGTCGGCGACGGCGTGAAGCTGGACTGCGCCGGCGGTTTTGGCGCAGTGATGATGGTGACGGCGACCTTCGGCATGGTGGCGGCCACCAAGGCTGTGGATAAAATCGTCGCCGGCGTGCGCCGCCCCGCCGAGCGCAGCAAACCCGCCGCCTAAATACATTGTTCGCATAACCTTGCAGGCGCTGGCTCGCCAGCGATTACGCCCGCAAGAGCGATGCAAGACTCAAAGGCCTGATCGCCGGCAAGCCGGCTCCTACGGTAGAACGCCCAACGGTGTTTTGTAGGCGCTGGCTCGCCAGCGATTACGCCCGCAAGAACCATGCACACCTCAAAGGCCTGATCGCCGGCAAGCCGGCTCCTACGGTAGAACGCCCAACGGTGTTTTGTAGGAGCTGGCTCGCCAGCGATTAGGCCCGCAAGAGCGATGCAAGGCTCAAAGGCCTGATCGCCGGCAAGCCGGCTCCTACCGTAGAACGCCCTACGATGTTTTGTAGGAGCTGGCTCGCCAGCGATTAGGCCCGCAAGAACGATGCAAGGCTAAAAGGTCTGATCGCCGGCAAGCCGGCTCCTACAGGGCCAGTTCGCGCATGCGCTGGAGCACGGCATTTAATCCGTTGCTGCGGGACGGCGAAAGCTGGCGCGACAGGCCCAGTTGATTGAACCAGTCCGTCAGGTCCACCTCGCGCAACTGCTCTGCCGACAAACCGTTGACCCGTGCCAACAGCAGCGCCACCAAGCCGCGAATCAATCGTGCATCGCTGCCGGCCGCGAACTGCCATTGCCCCTCTGCCAGCGTGCCCACCAGCCAGACCTGGCTCTCACAGCCATGCACTCGATTGGCTTCGACCTTGTCGGCCTCACTCAGAGGCGGCAGACGCTCGCCCCATTGCATCAGCAAGCGCGCCCGCTGTTCCCAGCCGGCTGCCTGCTCAAAGGTGTCCAGCGCCTTGGCGGCGTCGACGGGCAGGCTCATCGCAACAGCTCCAGGGCTTGATCCAGGGCTTCGAAAAAGCGCTCCAGGTCCTCGGAGTCGTTGTACAAGGCCAGGGACACGCGAATCGCCCCGGCCAAGCCAAAGCCTTTCAACAATGGCATCGCACAATGATGCCCGGCACGCACGGCGATTCCCTGCTCCGCCAGCAGGTGCGCCAGGTCAGCGTTGTGCACGCCGTCGACGACAAAGCTGGCCAGGGCCAGTTGCGGCCGGCCCAGCAAGCGAACGCCATTGCGGGCCTGCAAACCGTGGAGCAAATAGTCATGCAGCGCCGCCTCGTGGGCGTTGACGGCGTCCTGGTCCAGGCCGTCCAGGTAATCCAGGGTCGCGCCCAGGCCGATCACGCTGGCAATCGGCGGGGTTCCAGCCTCGAAACCCAGGGGCGCCGGGCGGAAACTGGCATGCTGGTAGTCGGCTTCCTGGACCATTTCGCCGCCGAATTGCCAGTGGTGCAGGGCCTTCAGCGCTTCGTTGCGGCCGAACAGCACGCCCACGCCGTCGGGGCCGTAGAGTTTGTGGCTGGAAAACACATAGAAGTCGCAACCCAGGGCCTGCACATCGTGGCGCCCATGCACCACGCCCTGGGCGCCGTCGACCACGGTCAGGGCGCCCCGGGCCTTGGCCAGGGCCAGCAATGGGGTCAAGGGTTGCCAGGCGCCGAGGACATTGGACAGCTGGCTCACCGCCAATAGGCGGGTGCGCGGGCCAATCAGCCCGGTGGCGGCCTCGATGTCGATCAGACCGTCGGCATCCAGGGGCAGTACCTGCAGTTTGAGGCCGCGACGTTGCGCCAGTTGCTGCCAGGGCAGCAGGTTGGCGTGGTGTTCCAGGGCGCTGATGACAATTTCATCGCCCGTTTCGAATTGGTGTTCCAGGCCGTAGGCCAGGAGGTTCAGCGCGGAGGTCGCGCCGTGGGTAAAGACGATCTGCCCGCAGTCACCGGCATTCAGCCATTGCGCGACTTTGCTGCGGCTGTCCTCGAACGCCTGGGTGGCGTGGGCGCCGGGCAAGTGTTGGGCACGATGCACATTGGCGGCGCCATTGGCGTAGTAGTGCGCCAGGGCATCCAGCAGGGCTTGGGGTTTTTGCGTGGTGGCGGCGTTGTCCAGGTAGGTCTGGTCTTGCCGTTGCAGGGCGGCGATGGCCGGAAAGTCGGCGCGCCAGGGGGAGGGCACAAGCATGGTGGTCAAGACTCGTTTGAGCAGGCCGGGCGCTGATGATACGCGCCCGGTCGCTGCTATGGCATCGAGTCGCTGCTTAGTTGTGAGCGTGCAGCGCTTCGTTCAGTTCGATGGCCGATTTGTGGGTTTTGCATTCCACGGCACCGGTCTCCGAATTGCGACGGAACAGCAGGTCCGGCTGGCCGGCCAGTTCGCGGGCCTTGAGCACTTTGACCAGTTGGTTGTTCTCGTCCAGCAGCGCCACCTTGGTCCCGGCGGTCACGTACAGGCCCGATTCCACGGTGTTGCGGTCGCCCAGGGGAATGCCGATACCGGCGTTGGCGCCGATCAGGCAGCCTTCGCCAACCTTGATCACGATGTTGCCGCCGCCCGACAGGGTGCCCATGGTCGAGCAACCGCCGCCCAGGTCCGAACCCTTGCCGACGAATACGCCAGCCGAGACACGGCCTTCGATCATGCCCGGGCCTTCGGTACCGGCGTTGAAGTTGACGAAACCTTCGTGCATCACAGTGGTGCCTTCGCCGATGTAGGCGCCCAGGCGGATCCGTGCGCTGTCAGCGATACGCACGCCGCTCGGCACCACGTAGTCGGTCATTTTCGGGAACTTGTCCACGGAGAACACTTCCAGCAGCTCGCCACGCAGGCGGGCTTCCAGTTGGCGCTCGGCCAGCTCGCTCAGGTCGATGGCGCCCTGGCTGGTCCAGGCCACGTTCGGCAGCAGCGGGAACACACCGGCCAGGCTCAGGCCGTGAGGCTTGACCAGGCGATGGGACAACAGGTGCAGCTTCAGGTAAGCCTCTGGGGTCGAGGTCAGTTGGGCGTCTTCGGCCAGAAGGGTCGCGACCAGGGGCTTGTGGCTTTCGGCCAGGCGGGTCAGCAGCGCGGCCTGGGTGGCGTCGATGCTCTTCAGGGCTTCAGCCAGTTGCGCGGCCTGGGTGTTGTTGAAGGTGATGGCCTGGTTGCCTTCGCTGTAGCCCAGCACCGGGGCCACGGCAGCGACCAGTTCGGCCGATGGGTTGAGCAATGGTGCTGCGTAAAACACTTCCAGCCATGCGCCTTGACGATTCTGGGTGCCGACGCCGAAGGCCAGGCTGAACAGAGTAGTGGACATGCAGTTACCTCTTACAAAAATGAATGGGCAGGTTTACTTGAGCGCTGCCGCATAGATATCTGGCTTGAAGCCAATCAGGGTTCGGTCACCGAGATCGAGCACCGGGCGCTTGATCATCGAGGGTTGGGCGAGCATCAGTTCGATGGCTTTCGTCTGGTCGAGATCGGCTTTGCGTTCGTCTTCGAGTTTGCGAAAGGTCGTGCCTGCGCGGTTCAACACCACTTGCCAGCCATGCTCGTCGCACCATTGCGTCAGGTGTTCACGGTCAATGCCGGCGGTTTTGTAGTCGTGGAAGTCGTAGCTGATAGCGTGTTCATCGAGCCAGGTGCGCGCCTTTTTCATGGTGTCGCAGGCTTTGATGCCGAAAAGGTGCAACGTTTTGCTTGAAGCGGTCAAGGAATTGCCCCCTTTGCAGTGTCGGAAAATAAAGGTGGAGGATTATGCCATGCCCGCGCCGGTTCGGGCTCCGCCAGAGCCGGGCTTTAGTCGCTTTGTGTTGCAGGGCGTTGGCCGCTTGCGACCTTTGTGCAGCGGCCAGCATCTAGCTTAAGGGGCTAATATGGCACTTCGACTGCGATTATTACCTCAGATAGGTACGATTTTTCTGTTTGGGTCAGGGACTTCCGCTTTATGCAAACCGCTTATACCGTCCTCATCTTGCTGATGCTGGTGAGTGTCTCGCGCCTGGTGGGGCGGATGATTCCACTGCCGTTGCCACTAGTACAAATTGCTGCGGGGGCCTTGCTGGCCTGGCCGACCCTGGGGTTGCACGTGGCTCTGGACCCGGAGCTGTTCCTGTTTCTGTTCCTGCCCCCGCTGTTGTTTTCCGATGGCTGGCGCATGCCCAAGCGTGAACTCTGGCGCCTGCGCGGGCCGATCTTGACCCTGGCCGTGGGGCTGGTGCTGTTTACTGTGGTCGGCGCGGGTTACTTCATTCACTGGCTGTTGCCGAGTATTCCCTTGCCGGTGGCGTTTGCCCTGGCGGCAGTGTTATCGCCGACGGACGCGGTGGCGGTCTCGGCGATATCTCAGAATCGATTGCCCACGCCCTTGATGCACATGCTTCAGGGCGAGGCGCTGATGAACGATGCATCCGGCCTGGTGACCTTCAAGTTCGCCCTGGCGGCAGCCGTGACTGGGGTGTTTTCCCTGGCCAATGCCAGCCTGACCTTTGTCCTGGTGGCGCTGGGCGGCCTGGCCATTGGCGTGGCCTTGAGCTGGCTGGTGGGGCGTTTGCGGGCCTGGATGATCGCCCGTGGCTGGGACGACCCGGCGACCCATGTGGTGTTCATGCTTCTGTTGCCGTTTGCCGCCTATGTGCTGGCCGAGCGCCTGGGGGCCTCCGGCATCCTTTCGGCGGTGGCGGCCGGCATGATGCAGAGCTGGCTCGACCTGTTGCCGCGCCAGACCAGCACCCGGCTGCTCAATCGCAGCGTCTGGTCATTGCTGGAGTTTGCTTTCAACGGCCTGATCTTCCTCCTGCTGGGCTTGCAGTTGCCGGACATCATCAAGGCGGTGGCCAGCCATGAAACCTCGTTGTGGCCGACGCTGTGCTATCGTTGCCTGGATGTGGTGGCGATCTTCCTGGTGTTGTTGGTGCTGCGCTTTGTCTGGGTGCAGAGCATCTGGCGCCTGTCCGGGCTGTTGCGACGCTGGCGCGGCAAGGGTGAGCTGACCCTGGTGCCCACGGCGCGTTCCTGCTGGTTACTGACGGTGGGCGGGGTGCGCGGGGCGGTGACCCTGGCCGGCGTGATGTCGGTGCCTTTGCTGTTGGCCCCCGGGGAGGTGTTCCCCGAGCGTGACCTGCTGATCTTCATTGCTGCCGGGGTGATCCTGCTGTCCCTGGTGGCGGCCTGTGTGGCCTTGCCCCTGTTGTTGCGAGGCATCGAGAAAAGCCCCGACGACAAGCGCCGTGGTGAAGTGCGGGATGCCTGGCGCAAGACGGCTGAAGCGGCGATTCATGCCCTGGAGGCCGAGGAATTGGATGAGCCCGCCCAAGCCCCGGACGCCGCCCTGGCGGCGCTGGCGACCGAACTCAAGGCGCGCTTGATGTCGGAATATCGCCATCAGTTGGAGGTCTTCAATGATTCCGCCGAGGCCCAGGCCCTGGCTTCGCAGATGGATCTGCTGGAGCGCAAGCTGCGCCTGAAAGCCCTGCGCGCCCAGCGGCTGGAGCTGTATCGGCTGAGTCGGCATCACCAGATTGGCGACGACGTGCTACGCGAGGTATTGGCGGAGCTGGATTTGAGCGAGGCGAATCTGGGGGCGGTGAAGTGAAGGTGGTTGATGGTGGCAGTGGCAAACACGAAAACCGGTGCGGTTTTCTTTTGCATCCAAGTCAGCAGAGTGCCAAATACTCGGGTGGCGGTCCCTCCATCTAAAGAGCCGCCGGAGGAGCTGGAGAGACCTTTTTCAATTTCGTCGATCCAAAGGGTGCAGGGTGAAATAGCTTTGGCAGTTTGAAGTGCAGAGCGAATATTGGACTCCGAGGAACCTACGATACCTTGAAATATCTTGCCCATATCAAGGTGTAGCAACGGCATGTTCCATGAGGAAGATACACACTTCGCGGTCAAGGACTTACCACCGCCGGGAACGCCGGTAAGCAGCAGGCATTTTGGGGGGGGCTACGCCAAACTCCTTGGCGGCTTGGCCGAAGCACTGGCCACTAAGATGCAGCCATTTTTTTAGCGTACCCAAGCCTCCAACATCATCCAGGTTAAGTTGGGGGTCTATGTACTCCAGGACTCCAGTTTTGCAGATGATCTGATTTTATCTTCCCGCGCCTTTTCTTCACAGAAGTCCGGTTCCAGTTTCAGGTCAAAGGTTTTATCTCCGGCAGCGGCACCGTTTGTCTGGATACCTTGCGTCGAATTTCAGAGGAAAAACGATGGTTAAGCGACTTGGCGATGTCGCCCAGTACAGCTACAACACATTTTTCTTCAAAGGATTCAATAATCAGAATTGCATAACGTGCTTTTAGGTGGTTGGTAATTTTCTAGGTACGGTTCATCTTGGGCATCTTTTCACTGTCTTGTGCTATTTCTGCTGTATAGGGAGGTCGGTCTTGGTCATGTCGAGACCTGAAACAAAGAATTCAAAAATTTTTGTTGTTCTGAAGAGGTTGATATCTATTCTGTCGCTGATTTTGATGAACTGCTTGCTTTGATAAGGACGTATGGCGTTGCTGTTATAGCGGCCAGCGAGTGTCAGATCCACGGCCTTGTACCCACACGACTATGCGCAGCCCGGGACCGTTGGCACGACTCAACTCGGTATGATGCAAGTGGATGTACATCTAGAGCCTCGCGCTCAGTATTTGCAGCGTCTGTTCCTTATGCACCACCGTGTTTTCCGGTTTTCATTCGGTTATAAGTTCCGCTGAGGGGCTGGCCAGCAGTGATTCAATTCTTCAGTACGCTTTGTGCATATATCGCCTTTCACGTCCAACGCATCCTCGTAGCCAGGATTTCGAAGTGTCAGCTTGCTGAAAAAGTTGTATTCGCAAGTCAACTCGGTTGTGGGTGTTGGTCTGAGTTTTATAAGTGCCTTTATTATGGTTTCTTCGCCGGTGTAAGTGAGCCAGGATTTTGTGCGGTGTGAAACTGCCTATAACTCCAGCTTTCTACCTGGCATGATTTCTTTGGCGTTTTTTATGTCGTTCAATATGGTTTGCGCGATTTCTATGCTTCGAGCTACTTCTAATGTTTTAGGGTTGGATGTTTTGGGCGGTGCTGTATCTTCGGCTGTAATTGCTTGGCGACTGATTGAGGCTGTTTTTGCGGTGTTTTCACCAAGCAGTTTATTATCGATTACTTCAAGAAGTCGTTTTATAATCAACTTCGGATTTGAAGTTGATTTGTTGTCAAGTTGAATGCGCAGTACTTCGTCAGTGCCGTCATCGAAAATTAGCTTGATATGATGTGTCTCAGTTTTGTCGGCGATTATGCCTATCTGAGTAATTTGATTCAGGTCGCGGGAAAGTTTTTCCCAGAACTTTCCATTGAAGGAGGCAATGACCAATTTGTTCGCAGTGGCAACAAAAGCATTACTGCCTTTTCGTATGTTATCTGTACTGAAGTTCTGGTAGCTTGCTAGCGCTTTTTCTCCGGGGTCGATTCCCAGTGAAGAAACAAGATAGAGGTTTGTCGAAAAATCTATGTCTTCATGACGTTTTATGGATTTTGAAATTTGGTAAAAGATAATTAGGGCGGTAGTGGTTATGGCGATTATTGAGATGTAAATAGAAGGCATAAGCAGTGAAAGGCCAATGGCGAGCAAGGGGAGTGTCAGAGCAGCATATTTTATAGACTTTTGTGCTTTGGCTTGCGTTGATCGATAACCGATAAATGATTGTCTCGGAATATATTTATTTGTTGGAATGAAAAGAATGACGGCGGCCAAGCCAAAGAAAATTACGCCCATCAGTCCTACTAAGGCAGACCCGATCCGGCCGGTTTGCAAGCCATTGATAAATGCTAGGGCGCCAGTCGCAATAAAAATAGGAAGCGTCGCAAGAATGGCTAAGCCACGGGCCTTACCCTCTTTATCTATGAGCATCTTCCATAGGGGAATAATTGTTATCACTGCTTCTCTCCTTGATGGGCAACGTCTACGGTCTTGACGCGATGTTTTTCGTATTAAATGCAACGCATTCTATACAGGCAGTTGCTAAAAAGAATGCTGGCAAGCATTTGGCTGAGGCGGACTGTATCGAAATGGTCCAATTTTCTCGAGAGTGAGGGATTAAAAAACGAGGGGGGTAATGCACTCCTCAGGGATGGACTACTGATTGGTATCGGAAACGGAAATCCAGAAAAATGCTGATATCAATCAGCATCGCGATGCTTGTGTTCAATGCGTTATAGCTAGAGGAGGCCTGTCGATGGGGATGTCGCAGGCCTGCATCCAGCGGCTGGATAGGGTGGGCGTCAATTCAGGAGTCACGGGCGGCAGGCTGGAGTGCGCAATAGCCGGTAAGAACACCAAGAGTTTTTGGGGGGAGGGCTTACCGGGGGATGGCGTCCTGACGGGCGGTGATGATTGCGAGTCTCCCTTGGGTAAGCCCTGTGATATTAGGGCCTGTTTGAGATTAGTTGCGGCGTTGAATAAACGCGCGAATCCGCTCGGCCGCCTCGACGCATTCCGCCAGCGGCGCTACCAGTGCCATGCGCACGCGGCCGGCGCCCGGGTTGGTGCCGTCCACATCCCGCGACAGGTAGGAGCCCGGAACCACGGTCACGTGTTCCTGTTCGAACAGGTCGCGGCAGAACGCGGCGTCATCACCGGCCACGTTCGGCCACAGGTAGAAGCTGCCGTCCGGGCGTTGTACGTCCATCACGGGTGAGAGGATCGCCAGCACCGCATCGAACTTCTCGCGGTACAGGGCGCGGTTCGCGCGCACGTGCACTTCATCGTTCCAGGCGGCGATGCTGGCCAGTTGGGTTTGTACCGGCATGGCGCAGCCGTGATAGGTGCGGTACAGCAGGAAACCCTTGAGGATCTCGGCATCGCCGGCCACGAAACCGGAGCGCAGGCCCGGCAGATTGGAGCGTTTGGACAGGCTGTGGAACACCACGCAGCGTTTGAAGTCCCGGCGGCCCAGCTCGACGCAGGCGCTGAGCAGGCCCGGGGGCGGGGTTTGCTCGTCGAAGTAGAGTTCGCTGTAGCACTCGTCGGCGGCGATCACGAAGTCGTGCTCATCGGCCAGGGCGATGAGTTTTTTCAGCACGTCGACGGGAATCAGTGCGCCGGTGGGGTTGCCAGGTGAGCACAGGAACAGGATCTGGCAGCGCTGCCAGATTTCGGCCGGCACGGCGTCGAAGTCCGGGTTGAAGCCGTTTTCGTCGAGGCACGGCAGGTAATGCGGTTTGGCCCCGGCGAGAAAGGCTGCGCCTTCGTAGATTTGATAGAACGGGTTGGGGCTGACCACCAAGGCGTCGTCGCCACGGTTAACCACGGTCTGGGTGAAGGCGAACAGCGCCTCGCGGGTGCCGTTGACCGGCAGCACGTTGCGCGTCGGGTCGATCCAGCCGGCCGGCACGCCGAAACGTCGTTCGCACCAGCCAGCGATGGCTTCACGCAGGGCCGGGATACCCAGGGTGGTCGGGTACACGGCCATCTGGTCGAGGTTATTGGCCAGGGCTTCGGCGACAAAGCTCGGCGAGCGGTGCTTGGGTTCGCCGATGGACAGGGCGATCGGGCGCTTGTCCGGGTTGGGCGTGACGCTGCCGAGCAGGGCGCGAAGTTTTTCGAACGGGTAAGGCTGCAACTGGTTCAGAGCGTTGTTCATCGGTGCGGTGTCTCACTCAATGCGTTGGTTCGTGGCGCGTCAGATGCTCAGGCGCGTCATTTCAGGTTCGTGGCTCACGCTCAGCTGTTCGACGATGGCGTCCTGCAGGCGGCGGCACAGTTCCGGGTCGGACAGCGGCTGGTTGTGCGCGTCGGTGATGAAGAACACGTCTTCCACGCGCTCGCCCAGGGTGGCGATCTTGGCGTTCTGCAGTGACAGGTCGAACTCCAGGAAGATCTTGCCGATCCGCGCCAGCAGCCCGGGACGATCCGGTGCACTGAGTTCCAGCACCGTGACCGGGCGCTGGGCGTCGTTGTGGATGGTCACTTGCGGGGCGAAGGCAAAGTGCTTGAGCTGGCGCGGGACGCGGCGCTGGATGATGGTCGGATAGTCGTCCGGGTTGCGCACAGCCTCGGTCAAGCCGTCGCGGATCTGTTTGATCCGCTGCGGATTGTTGCCGATCGAGCCGCCGTCGTTGTCGAGCACGATGTAGGTGTCGAGGGTGAACTGGCTGCTGGAAGTGATAATTCGCGCGTCGTGAATGTTCAGGTTGAGCTGATCCATGGCTGCCACGGTCACGGCGAAGAAGTCGTGCTGGTCCGGGGCGTAGATAAAGATCTGCGTGCCGCCTTCAAACTCGCGCTGAGTGATTTCCTTGATCAGCACCAGCGGGCCACCATCGGCGGGCTGCTGGAGGATGGCATCGCTGTGCCAGGCCACGTCGCCGGCGGTGTGACGCAGGAAGTAGTCATCCCCCAACTGCGCCCAGAGTTGCTCGACGTCGTCCGGGTCGGTGCCGCTGCGCACCAGGATGTCCAGGGCCGCGCTCTGGGTCTGGCGGATCTGCTCTTCGCGGTCCACAGGGTTTTCCAGGCCGCGACGCAGGGCACGCTTGGTCTCGGTGTAGAGCTGGCGCAGCAGGCTGGCGCGCCAGGAGTTCCACAGCGAGGGGTTGGTGGCGTTGATGTCGGCCACCGTCAGCACATAGAGGTAGTCGAGGCGCGTCTGGTCCACCACGACCTGGGCGAAATCGTGGATCACCTGCGGGTCGGACAGGTCCTTGCGCTGGGCGGTGGTGGACATCACCAAGTGGTGCTGCACCAGCCAGACAATCAGGCGGCTGTCCCACAGGGGCAATTGGTGCCGCGTGCAGAAGGCTTCGGCATCCACCGCGCCGATTTCCGAGTGGTCGCCGTGGCGACCCTTGCCGATGTCGTGGTAGAGGCCGGCGAGGTAGATCAGCTCGGGCTTGGGCAGTTTGCCCATGAGCTTGCTGGCCAGCGGGAATTTATCCGAAACCTGGGTGTACTGCAGTTTGCGCAGGTGTTTGATCAGGTTCAGGGTGTGGGCATCCACGGTGTAGATGTGGAACAGGTCGTGCTGCATCTGGCCGACGATAAAGCCGAATTCCGGCAGGTAGCGCCCGAGGATGCCGTAACGGTTCATGCGACGCAGGTTGCGGTGGATGCCGATCTCGCATTTGAACAGCTCGATAAACAGGCTGGTGTTGCGGATATCGTTGCGGAAATCGTCGTCGATCAGGTGCCGATGTTCGCGTAGCAGGCGGATGGTGTCGGCGCGCACGCCCTTGATTTCCGGGTGCTGGGCCATCAGCACGAAAATCTCCAGCATGGCGAACGGCGTGCGGCGGAACACGTTGTCGTTGATCGCCTCGATGTAGCCGTCGTGCAGTTGGAAGCGCGAGTTGATCGGCTGGGGTGGCGCTTCGTCTTCCGGGGCCAGGATCACTTCTTCGAAGTGCTGGATGATCAGGTCGCTGAGCTGAGCGATGCTCATTACCACCCGGTAGTACTGCTGCATAAAGCTTTCGATGGCCTGCTTGGCGTCATCGCCTTCAAAGCCCAGGAGCTTGGCGATGGAGCGCTGATGGTCGAACAGCAGGCGGTCTTCGGCGCGGCCGGCGAGCATGTGCAGGGCGTAGCGGACTTTCCAGATGAATTCCTGGGACGAGGCCAGCAGGGCGTTTTCGCTCTCCACCAGAAAGCCTTCGCCGGCCAGGGCTCGCAGGTTGAGGGTGCCGTACTGGCGCCGGGCAACCCAGAGAATGGTCTGGATGTCTCGCAGCCCGCCAGGGGAGCCTTTGACGTTAGGTTCCAGGTTGTATTCGGTGTCGTTGTACTTGTGGTGGCGGGCCTTCTGCTCGGCGCGCTTGGCCAGGAAGAAGTCCTTGCTGGGCCACATATGAGCGGTGCTGGTGACCTCGAGCATGCGCTGGCGCAAGTGCTCGGGGCCGGCAATGGTGCGGCTTTCCATCAGGTTGGTGATCACCGTCAGGTCGGCCCGGGCCTCTTGGGCGCACTCGTCCACCGAACGAACGCTTTGCCCCACTTCCAGGCCGATGTCCCAGAGCAGGGTGAGGAAGCGCTCGATGGAGTCGCGGAAAATTTCATGGTCGGCGCTGTCCAGCAGGATCAGCAGGTCGATGTCGGAGTAGGGGTGCAACTCGCCGCGCCCATAGCCGCCGACGGCCACCAGGGCGATGTCGGCGTCCTCGCTCCAGTTGAACTGGTCCCAGGCCTTTTGCAGGATGTTGTCGACGAACCAGGCCCGGTCCTCGATCAGCCGGCGGATGTCCCGTCCGCTGCGAAAGCGCGCGTCGAGCACTTCATGTGCCTGACGGATGGCTTTCTTGAAGGCGGCGATGGGGCTTGCCTTCAGGGCCAGTTCAGCCTGGAACTGGCCGCGGTCGAACAACTCGGGATCCACCTGCGGCATCGATTGGCTTTCCTTTCTATCTAATAGGTCAGGGCATGGCGCCGCGGATCAGGCCGATACGCGGGGGATGGTGTCATCGCTGCGCAGGGTGAAGATCTCGTAACCGGTTTCGGTCACCAAGAGGGTGTGTTCCCACTGGGCGGAGAGCTTGCGGTCCTTGGTGATGGCGGTCCAGCCGTCGCCCAGCACTTTGGTGTCGGCCTTGCCCTGGTTGATCATCGGCTCGATGGTGAAGGTCATGCCGGCCTTGAGTTCCATGCCGGTGCCTGCGCGACCGTAGTGAAGGATCTGCGGCTCTTCGTGGAACACCTTGCCGATGCCGTGGCCGCAGAACTCGCGCACCACGGAGAAGCCGTTTTTCTCGGCGTGCTTCTGGATCACTTCACCGATGTCCCCCAGGCGGCAGCCGGGCTTGACCAGCTCGATGGCCTTGTACATGCATTCCTGGGTGATCTGCGACAGGCGCTCGGCCCAGACCGGCACGCTGCCGACGTGGAACATGCGGCTGGTGTCGCCGTGGTAGCCGTCTTTGATCACGGTCACGTCGATGTTCAGGGTGTCGCCATCCTTCAACGGTTTCTCGTTGGGGATGCCGTGGCAGACCACGTGGTTGATCGAGGTGCAGATCGACTTGGGGAAGCCTTTGTAGTTCAGCGGCGCGGGAATGGCCTGTTGCACATTGACGATGTAGTCGTGGCAGAGGCGGTCCAGCTCCTCGGTGGTGACGCCGGGTTTGACATGCTCGGCAATCATTTCCAGGACTTCGGCGGCCAGTTTGCCGGCGACACGCATTTTGGCGATGTCCTCGGGGGTTTTGAGGGTGACGGTCATACAGGCTCTCTTGACGCGCAATGGCGCGATAAACACGGAAATGGCTTGAGAACACGGGTGTTGCCGGTGGCGCCGGCAGCGGTTCGCTGGGGTTGCACAAGCCGCAAAGGGGCGATTCTAACAGAGGCACGCGGCAAATCTGAGGCTGTGAGCGTGCTTCTCCTCTATTCAATGGAGCATTTTGCTGCGATTCCAAGGGGTTGGAGAGCATCGCCGCGGGGTAACACTGAATCGCAGTTCCGTTTTCGCCCTTGCTGTGGTATAAAATGCGCCGCTTTCCGGGGATGCCCCGAAAAGCTTAAATCCACACACGTGTCGACACGATGACCTGGGTGCCGGAAGCTTTCATGCTGCTGGTTGGTCATTGGGATACGTGGAGGCCAAACCCGACTTATTAAGGAACTATCATGTCCCAAGTCAACATGCGCGATATGCTGAAGGCCGGTGTGCACTTCGGTCACCAAACCCGTTACTGGAACCCGAAAATGGGTAAATACATTTTCGGCGCGCGTAACAAGATCCACATCATCAACCTTGAAAAAACCCTGCCAATGTTCAACGAAGCTCTGACTTTCGTAGAGCGTCTGGCCCAGGGCAAAAACAAGATTCTGTTCGTCGGCACCAAGCGTTCCGCTGGCAAGATCGTTGCTGAAGAAGCAGCACGTTGCGGTTCGCCGTACGTCGATCACCGCTGGTTGGGCGGCATGCTGACCAACTTCAAAACCATCCGTGCTTCCATCAAGCGTCTGCGTGACCTTGAAGTGCAAGCCGAAGACGGCACTTTCGCCAAGCTGACCAAGAAAGAGGCGCTGATGCGCACTCGCGACCTGGAAAAGCTGGATCGTAGCCTGGGTGGTATCAAGGACATGGGCGGTCTGCCAGACGCACTGTTCGTTATCGACGTTGATCACGAGCGCATCGCGATCACCGAAGCCAACAAGCTGGGCATCCCGGTTATCGGCGTAGTCGATACCAACAGCAGCCCAGAAGGCGTTGACTACATCATCCCAGGCAACGATGACGCAATCCGCGCTATCCAGCTGTACATGGGTTCGATGGCTGACGCTGTAATCCGTGGTCGCAACCACGTTGCTGGCGGTACCGAGCAGTTCGTTGAAGAAGCTCCGGTAGCTGCAGCTGAGTAATTGACGCCTTGGCGTTGACTCAGTAAGCAAAAAGGGGGCTTGGCCCCCTTTTTGCCAACTCGGAAATCATTTGAAGGTGGCGACCCTGCTGTTTTGTAACGCGGGGCGTCTATTAAGTGTTTTCGGGGCAGAGCCCAAGAATTGAACGCCCGTTCGATCGGGTGGAATGGTTGAAAACCTATCCAAGAGGAATTTGAAAATGGCAGAGATTACTGCAGCGTTGGTTAAAGAACTGCGCGAGCGTACCGGCGAAGGCATGATGGATTGCAAAAAGGCCTTGACCAAGGCTGGCGGCGACATCGAGAAAGCCATTGATGATATGCGTGCTTCCGGCGCCATCAAGGCTGCCAAGAAAGCAGGCAACGTTGCTGCTGAAGGCGCTATCGCTATCAAAGAAGACGGCAAAGCTGCTGTCATCATCGAAGTTAACTCGCAGACCGACTTCCTGGCCCTGCAAGACGACTTCAAAAACTTCGTTGCTGCCAGCGTTGAAAAAGCGTTCGCCGACAAACTGACCGACGCAGCTCCGCTGATCGCCGCTCAGGAATCGGCTCGTGAAGCCCTGGTTGCCAAAGTTGGCGAGAACGTCAACATCCGTCGCCTGGCGCGTATCGAAGCTGACGTTCTGGGTTCGTACCTGCACGGCAACAAGATCGGTGTTGTGGTAGCCCTGAAAGGCGGCAACGCTGAACTGGCTAAAGACATCGCCATGCACGTAGCGGCCAGCAACCCTGAGTTCCTGCTGCCTTCGCAAGTTTCCGCTGAAGCCATCGAGCGCGAAAAAGCCGTGTTCCTGAGCCTCAACGAAGACAAAATGAAGGGCAAGCCTGCTGAAATCGTCGAGAAGATGATCGCCGGCCGTATCAGCAAGTTCCTGGCTGAAGCCAGCCTGGTTGAACAAGCCTTCGTTAAAAACCCAGAAGTGACTGTAGGTACTCTGGCTAAGCAAGGCGGCGCTGAAATCGTTTCCTTCACTCGCTTCCAAGTGGGCGAAGGCATCGAGAAGCCAGTCGACAACTTCGCTGAAGAAGTTGCGGCTCAGCTGGCTGCCAGCAAGCAATAAGACGGTTTTTCAACTGTCGCCCAGAAGAGGCTGCCCGCTCACGCGCGCAGCCTCTTTTCAAATGGGCAGGGATTTAATTTTTTTCCGTCGGAACCGGTTTACAAAGTCGTGTTCTGATGGCGCTGTGACAGCGTCAAGCTAGAGTGAACGCAGGCTGTAAACAGCCCGCAAAGATTTTTTAAATACGCCGCAGGAGAGATTCGCAATGGCTCAGCAGGGCAGTGGTTATCAAGCTCGCTATAAACGCATTCTACTCAAGCTTAGCGGCGAGGCCCTGATGGGCTCGGAAGAGTTCGGGATCGATCCCAAGGTACTGGATCGCATGGCGCTGGAAGTCGGCCAGTTGGTGGGCATCGGCGTTCAAGTCGGCCTGGTGATTGGCGGCGGCAACCTGTTCCGCGGTGCTGCCTTGAGCGCAGCCGGTATGGATCGGGTCACAGGCGACCACATGGGCATGTTGGCCACTGTGATGAACGCCCTGGCGATGCGTGATGCGCTGGAACGTGCGAATATCTCAGCCATCGTGATGTCGGCTATTTCCATGGTGGGTGTGACCGATCACTACGATCGTCGCAAAGCCATGCGTCACCTGAACTCCAAAGAAGTCGTGATTTTCGCGGCCGGTACCGGCAACCCGTTCTTCACCACTGACTCTGCGGCCTGCTTGCGCGCAATCGAGATCGATGCCGACGTCGTACTCAAGGCCACCAAGGTCGATGGTGTCTACACCGCAGACCCATTCAAAGACCCGCATGCCGAGAAGTTCGATCATCTGACCTACGATGAAGTACTGGATCGCAAGTTGGGGGTCATGGATCTGACGGCCATCTGCCTGTGCCGCGACCACAAGATGCCGCTGCGCGTCTTTAACATGAACAAGCCCGGCGCCCTGCTGAATATCGTGCACGGTGGCGCTGAAGGAACCCTGATCGAGGAAGGCGAACAATGATCAACGAAATCAAGAAAGACGCTCAAGAGCGCATGGCAAAATCCCTGGAATCCCTGAGCCATGCCTTTGGCCAGATCCGTACAGGCAAGGCGCACCCAAGCATCCTGGGCAGCGTGATGGTGCCTTATTACGGCGCTGACACCCCGCTGAGCGGCGTGGCCAACGTGACCGTGAAGGATTCCCGGACCCTGCAGGTCGTGGCGTTTGAGCGCAACATGCTCGCGGCCGTCGACAAGGCGATCCAAAGCGCTGGTTTAAACCTCAACCCGACCAACCTGGGCGAGTTGCTGCTGATCTCCATGCCGGCCTTGACCGAAGAAACCCGTAAGGGCTTCACCAAGCAGGCTCGCAGTGCTGCCGAAGACGCCCGTGTTGCCGTGCGCAACATCCGTCGTGACGCTTTGAGCGAGTTGAAGAAGCTGGTCAAGGACAAGGAAATCAGCGAAGACGAAGAGCGCCGTGCTGCTGCCGACATTCAAAAGCTGACCGATAAGGCTGAAGCTGATATCGACGCAGCGACCAAGGCAAAAGAAGCGGACCTGATGGCCGTATAAGGGTCAGGGCGCCTTCATGGAAAAGACCAAGCAGACTGTGCCTTCCGTGGTGCCACGCCATGTCGCGATCATCATGGATGGCAATAATCGCTGGGCCAAAAAACGCTTTATGCCGGGTGTTGCCGGGCATAAGGCGGGCGTCGATGCGGTACGCGCGGTCATTGAGGTGTGTGCCGAGGCCAAGGTCGAGGTGCTCACCCTGTTCGCGTTCTCCAGTGAAAACTGGCAGCGGCCGGCGGATGAAGTCAGTGCGTTGATGGACCTGTTCTTCAAGGCTCTGCGTCGTGAGGCCAAGCGCCTTAACGAAAACAACATCAGCCTGCGGATCATTGGTGACCGTTCGCGCTTTCATCCTGAGTTGCAGGCGGCGATGCGAGAGGCTGAGGCCATTACCGCCGGCAGCGACCGTTTCATCCTGCAGATCGCCGCCAACTATGGCGGTCAGTGGGATATCGCCCAGGCTGCGCAGCGCTTGGCGCGAGAAGTTCAGGCCGGTCACCTGCGGCCGGAGGACATTACTCCGGACCTGTTGCAGACCTGCCTGGCCACTGGCGACTTGCCCTTGCCCGACCTGTGTATCCGCACGGGCGGTGAACACCGCATCAGCAACTTCCTGCTATGGCAGCTGGCGTACGCCGAGCTGTACTTCTCCGACCTGTTCTGGCCGGACTTCAAACACGATGCCATGCGTAATGCACTGGCCGATTATGCATCTCGCCAGCGGCGCTTCGGTAAAACGAGCGAGCAGGTCGAGGCTGGAGCCCGGGTTTAATGCTTAAACAACGAATCATTACTGCGCTGATCCTTCTGCCGATCGCCTTGTGCGGGTTTTTCCTGCTCACCGGCTCCGGCTTCGCGCTGTTTATCGGTCTGGTGGTGACCCTGGGCGCCTGGGAGTGGGCGCGCTTGGCAGGTTTCGAGGCGCAATCGGCCCGTGTGGGCTACGCGGTGCTGGTGGCGGTGCTGTTGTTCCTGATGCACTTGGTGCCCGGTGTGGCGCCTTGGGTGCTGGGGGCGGCGGTGCTGTGGTGGGCCTTGGCGACCTTTCTGGTGCTGACCTATCCAGGCACCAGTGGCCACTGGGCGGGGGCGGCGGCCAAGTTGGTGATCGGTCTGCTGATCCTGTTGCCGGCCTGGCAGGGGCTGGTGTTCATCAAGCAGCAGCCGCTCGGCAACTGGTTGATCCTGGCGGTGATGGTTCTGGTGTGGGGTGCGGACATTGGCGCCTACTTTTCCGGCAAGGCCTTCGGCAAGCGCAAGCTGGCACCGCAGGTCAGCCCGGGCAAGAGCTGGGAAGGGGTCTACGGCGGCTTGCTGTTGAGCCTGCTGATTACCCTGGTGGTCGGGTTGGTGCGTGATGCCTCTGCCGGGCAGATCGTGCTGGGCTTGCTGGGCGCCGCGTTGGTGGTGTTTATCTCGGTCGTGGGTGACTTGACCGAGAGCATGTTCAAGCGTCAGTCAGGGATCAAGGACAGCAGCAACCTGCTGCCTGGTCATGGTGGCGTGCTGGACCGCATTGACAGCCTGACGGCGGCAATTCCGGTGTTTGCCGTGCTGTTGTGGATGGCGGCATTGTGAGTCGCGTGCAACAAGTCACTGTGCTGGGGGCTACCGGCTCCATCGGCCTCAGTACCCTGGATGTGATTGCTCGGCACCCGGACCGCTACCAGGTGTTTGCCCTGACGGGGTTCAGTCGCCTGGCCGAATTGCTGGCCTTGTGTATTCGCCATGTGCCACGTTTTGCCGTGGTGCCCGAGGCGGCTGCAGCGGCTGGCTTGCAGGACGATTTGCGCGCGGCCGGTTTGGCGACCCAGGTGCTGGTGGGGGAGGAGGGGCTGTGCCAAGTGGCTTCAGCCCCTGAAGTCGACGCGGTGATGGCGGCGATCGTCGGTGCCGCGGGCTTGCGTCCGACCCTGGCCGCCGTCGAGGCGGGTAAAAAGATTCTGCTGGCCAATAAAGAAGCGCTGGTCATGTCCGGCGCCTTGTTCATGCAGGCGGTGCGCAAGAGCGGCTCGGTGCTGCTGCCCATCGACAGTGAACACAACGCGATTTTCCAATGCATGCCCTCGGATTTTTCTCGTGGTTTGAGCGCTGTGGGTGTGCGTCGTATTTTGCTGACCGCCTCGGGCGGTCCATTCCGCCAGACGCCCATGGCTGAGCTGGAGCATGTTTCGCCGGAGCAGGCGTGCGCCCATCCCAACTGGTCCATGGGGCGCAAGATCTCCGTGGACTCGGCCAGCATGATGAATAAAGGGTTGGAGTTGATCGAGGCGTGCTGGCTGTTTGATGCACAGCCGTCGCAAGTCGAGGTGGTGATCCACCCGCAAAGCGTGATCCATTCCCTGGTGGATTACGTGGATGGCTCGGTGCTGGCGCAACTGGGTAACCCGGACATGCGCACGCCGATCGCCAATGCCCTGGCTTGGCCTGAACGTATCGATTCGGGTGTGGCGCCCCTGGATCTGTTTGCCGTCGCCCGCCTGGACTTCCAGGCGCCGGACGAGCAGCGGTTCCCGTGCTTGCGCCTGGCGCGCCAGGCGGCGGAGGCGGGCAACAGCGCGCCGGCCATGCTGAATGCGGCCAACGAGGTAGCGGTTGCTGCGTTTCTTGAACGGCGCATCCGCTATCCCGAGATCGCGAGTATCATCGATGAAGTTTTAAACCTCGAACCCGTGGTGGCAGTCAATGAACTGGACGCGGTGTTTGCGGCGGATACCAAGGCTCGAGCCCTGGCCGAGCAATGGCTGCAGCGCAACGCTCGATAAGCATTGTGAGCCGCCCAAGCGGCCGGCACCGGATAGGATTGCGGAGAAAGTAGATGAGCGCGCTCTATATGATTGTCGGCACCCTGGTTGCTCTGGGTGTGCTGGTCACCTTCCACGAATTCGGCCATTTTTGGGTTGCGCGTCGTTGCGGCGTCAAGGTGCTGCGCTTCTCCGTGGGCTTCGGCATGCCCCTGCTGCGCTGGCACGACAAGCGTGGTACCGAGTTCGTCATCGCCGCCATTCCCCTGGGCGGCTACGTGAAAATGCTCGACGAGCGTGAAGGCGATGTTCCTGCCGATCAGCTCGATCAGTCGTTCAATCGCAAGTCCGTTCGTCAGCGCATCGCTATTGTCGCGGCGGGTCCGATTGCCAACTTTTTGCTGGCCCTGGTGTTTTTCTGGGCTCTGGCAATGCTCGGCAGCCAGCAGGTGCGTCCAGTCATTGGCGCGGTCGAGGCTGGCAGTATCGCCGCCAAGGCCGGCTTGAGTGCAGGTCAGGAGATCGTCGCCATTGATGGCGAGCCGACCTCCGGTTGGGGGGCGGTGAACCTGCAGTTGGTACGGCGCTTGGGCGAAAGCGGTGCGTTGCAGCTTTCGGTGCGCGAGCAGGGTTCTACGGTCGATTCGCCGCGAGAACTGGTGCTGGATCAGTGGCTCAAGGGGGCCGACGAGCCGGATCCGATCCGTTCCTTGGGGATTCGTCCTTGGCGCCCGTCCTTGCCGCCGGTTCTGGCTGAGCTGGATTCGAAAGGTCCGGCCCAGGCGGCTGGGCTGAAAACCGGTGATCGGCTGCTGGCCCTGGATGGCCAAGCGCTGACCGATTGGCAGCAGGTCGTGGATTGGGTGCGCGTTCGCCCGGATGCGAAAATCGTCCTGCAGGTTGAGCGCGACGGTGCTCGCCTCGATGTCCCGGTCACCCTGGCCAGTCGCGGTGAAAGCAAGGCGCCCAATGGTTATCTGGGGGCTGGTGTGAAGGCCGTCGATTGGCCGCCAGAGATGATTCGCGAGGTCAGCTACGGCCCGCTTGCCGCCATTGGTGAAGGTGCCCGGCGTACCTGGACCATGAGCGTATTGACCCTCGAATCCCTGAAGAAAATGTTGTTCGGCGAGCTCTCGGTAAAAAACTTGAGTGGACCGATAACCATTGCTAAAGTGGCGGGCGCTTCTGCCCAGTCGGGCGTCGCTGATTTCTTGAATTTCCTTGCTTATCTGAGTATTAGCCTGGGTGTTCTGAATTTGTTGCCCATCCCGGTACTGGATGGGGGGCATTTGTTGTTCTATCTGATCGAGTGGGCGCGTGGTCGTCCCTTGTCGGATCGGGTGCAAGGTTGGGGGATACAGATCGGTATCAGCTTGGTGGTCGGAGTGATGTTGCTTGCTCTGGTCAACGATCTGGGTCGTCTGTAACGCTTCGCTGAATTGCGAATCTGCCGCATTTTGCGGCAGTTTGTTTATTGCCAGTTGGAATAAGAAAGGACTTCATGAAACGTCTGCTGCTAACTGCGGTTCTCACCGTATTGATGATCGCCGAAGTTCACGCCGAGTCCTTCACTATCTCCGATATTCGCGTCAACGGCCTCCAGCGGGTCTCCGCGGGTAGCGTCTTTGGTGCCTTGCCGTTGAACGTCGGTGAACAGGCGGATGACCGTCGCCTGGTGGAATCCACTCGTGCCCTGTTCAAAACCGGGTTCTTCCAAGATATCCAGCTGGGCCGCGATGGCAACGTCCTGGTTATCACGGTAGTCGAGCGCCCGTCTGTCGCCAGTATCGAGATTGAAGGCAACAAAGCGATCTCTACTGAAGACCTGATGAAAGGCCTCAAGCAATCCGGTCTGGCCGAAGGCGAGATTTTCCAGCGCGCGACCCTTGAAGGTGTACGTAACGAGCTGCAGCGCCAGTACGTCGCCCAGGGCCGCTACTCCGCCACCGTTGAAACCGAAGTGGTGCCGCAGCCGCGCAACCGTGTAGGCCTGAAGGTCAATATCAACGAAGGCACCGTAGCGGCCATCCAGCACATCAACGTGGTGGGCAACACTGTCTTCCCTGATGAAGACCTGATCGGCCTGTTCGAACTGAAGACCACCAACTGGTTGTCGTTCTTCAAGAACGACGACAAGTATGCCCGTGAAAAACTCTCCGGTGACTTGGAGCGCCTGCGTTCCTACTACTTGGATCGTGGCTATATCAACATGGATATCGCTTCGACCCAGGTGTCGATTACACCGGACAAGAAACACGTCTACATCACCGTCAACGTCAACGAAGGCGAGAAGTACAGCGTTCGCGACGTCAAGCTCAGCGGCGACTTGAAAGTGCCTGAAGACCAGGTCAAGGCCCTGTTGCTGGTGGAAAAAGGCCAGGTGTTCTCGCGCAAACTGATGACCACCACCTCCGAGCTGATCACCCGTCGCCTGGGTAACGAGGGTTACACCTTCGCCAACGTCAACGGCGTGCCACAGCCCCATGATGAAGATCACACCGTAGACATCACTTTTGTCGTCGATCCAGGCAAGCGTGCCTACGTCAACCGCATCAACTTCCGTGGCAACACCAAGTCCGAAGACGAAGTGCTGCGTCGTGAAATGCGTCAGATGGAAGGTGGCTGGGCGTCGACCTACCTGATCGATCAGTCCAAGACCCGTCTTGAGCGCCTGGGCTTCTTCAAGGAAGTCAACGTCGAAACCCCGGCTGTTCCGGGTGTCGATGACCAGGTTGACGTGAACTACGCCGTTGAAGAACAAGCTTCCGGTTCGATCACTGCCAGTGTCGGTTTCGCCCAGAGCGCGGGCCTGATCCTCGGTGGTTCGATCACTCAGAACAACTTCCTGGGTACCGGTAACAAGGTCAGCATCGGTCTGACGCGCAGTGAATACCAGAGCCGCTACAACTTTGGCTACGTGGACCCCTACTGGACCGCCGATGGCGTGAGCCTGGGTTACAACGCCTTCTATCGCACCACTGATTACAAAGACCTCGACGTCGACGTGGCCAGCTACGCAGTAGACAGCCTGGGTGCCGGCGTCAGCGTGGGTTACCCGATCAGTGAAACGGCGCGTCTGACCTTCGGCCTGACCGCGCAACAAGACAAGATCAAGACCGGCCTGTACACCGTCGACGAAATTTTCGACTTCGTGAACAAGCAGGGCGATAGCTACCTGAACTTCAAGGCTTCGGCCGGCTGGTCCGAGTCGACCTTGAACAAAGGCGTGCTGGCCACCCGTGGTCACTCCCAGAGCCTGGTTCTGGAAGCCACAACCCCGGGCAGCGACCTGTCGTTCTTCAAACTCGACTACCGTGGCCAGGTGTTCGCGCCGTTGACCGACACCTACACCATGCGTTTGCACACCGAGCTGGGTTATGGCGACGGTTATGGTTCCACTGACGGCTTGCCGTTCTACGAGAACTACTATGCTGGTGGTTTCAACTCGGTTCGTGGCTTCAAGGACAGCACCTTGGGTCCTCGCAGTACGCCGAGTCGTGGTGTTGGCCGTACCGGTAACGTCGGTACAGCGGCGGATCCGGATCAGGACCCTCTGCCATTCGGCGGTAACGTAATGATTCAAGGTGGTGCCGAGTTGTTGTTCCCGCTGCCATTCGTCAAGGATCAGCGTTCGTTGCGTACCTCGCTGTTCTGGGATGTGGGTAACGTTTTCGACTCCAAGTGCGAGAAGGTGACCAACACCAGCGGTCTGAAGTCGAACACACAGTGCAACGATATCAGTCTCAGCAACCTCGCCAGTTCCGTCGGCGTGGGTGTGACTTGGGTCACCGCTCTGGGTCCATTGAGCTTCGCCCTGGCGATGCCGATCAAGGAACCGGATAACGCTGAAACCCAAGTGTTCCAATTCTCCCTCGGTCAGACTTTCTAAAAGCCTGACCCAAGATAACGACAATGGATTTTGTAGGAGTGCATCGTGCGTAAGTTGACTCAATTGGTTCTCCTGGCGACTGTCCTGGTAGCGACCCCGGCCTTTGCCGAAATGAAAATCGCGGTCCTGAACTATCAGATGGCCTTGCTGGAATCGGACGCGGCGAAGAAATACGCAGTGGACGCCGAGAAGAAGTTCGGCCCGCAACTGACCAAGCTGAAAACCCTGGAAAGCAGTGCCAAGGGCATCCAGGATCGTCTGGTAGCCGGTGGCGACAAGATGCAGCAGGGCGAGCGTGAGCGCCTTGAGCTGGAATTCAAGCAAAAGGCCCGTGACTTCCAGTTCCAGTCCAAGGAACTGAACGAAGCCAAAGCCGTTGCCGACCGTGAAATGCTCAAGCAACTGAAGCCGAAGCTGGACAGCGCGGTTGAAGAAGTGATCAAGAAAGGTGCTTTCGACCTGGTCTTCGAGCGTGGCGCTGTGATCGATGTCAAACCTCAGTACGACATCACTCGCCAAGTCATCGAGCGCATGAATCAGCTGAAGTAAGCCATGACCGCGACTATGAAACTCGGCCAATTGGCCGAGTTCCTCGGCGCCACCCTGTGTGGCGACCCGGAGAAGAACATCACTGGGCTAGCCACCTTGCAGGAGGCTGGCCCAGCTCAGTTGAGCTTTTTGGCAAATCCCCAATACCGCAAGTACCTGGTAGACAGCCAGGCTGGCGCCGTGCTGCTTAAGTCGGCCGACGCTGAAGGTTATGCCGGTGATGCGCTGGTGGTGGCTGATCCTTACCTGTCCTACGCGCGGGTTTCCCATCTGTTCGATCCCAAGCCCAAGGCGGCGGCGGGCATCCATCCATCCGCGGTGATTGCCGATGATGCTTGGGTCGACCCGGCAGCCAGCATCGGGCCCTATGTGGTGATCGAGAGTGGTGCGCGAGTGGCGGCAGGCGTGACCGTCGGCGCTCATTGCTTTATCGGTGCGCGCAGCGAAATCGGCGAGGGCGGCTGGCTGGCTCCGCGGGTGACGCTGTACCACGATGTGCGTATCGGCCAGCGTGTGGTGATTCAGTCGGGCGCCGTGCTGGGGGGTGAAGGTTTCGGTTTCGCCAACCAGAAAGGCGTCTGGCAAAAGATTGCCCAGATTGGTGGCGTGACCGTCGGCGATGACGTGGAGATTGGCGTGAACACGGCCATCGACCGCGGTGCGCTGGCTGACACCATCATTGGTAACGGCGTGAAGCTGGATAACCAGATCCAGATTGCCCACAACGTGCAAGTTGGCGATCACACTGCCATGGCCGCCTGTGTGGGGATTTCCGGCAGCACCAAGATCGGCAAGCACTGTATGCTCGCCGGTGGCGTGGGGTTGGTGGGCCACATCGATATTTGCGACAACGTTTTCTTGACCGGCATGACCATGGTCACCCACTCGATCACCGAGCCGGGTTCCTATTCGTCCGGTACCGCCATGCAGCCTGCTGCCGAATGGCGTAAAAGTGCAGCACGTATCCGTCAGCTCGATGACATCGCGCGACGCTTGCGGCAACTGGAAAAGCGTGTTGGGGACGTGACCCCTGACGGCAATGCTTCATCAGAAGGCTGAGACCATTTCCATATCAAGTGTGTACAGCCGCTAGCGGCCTCCTTGATTTGCTAGAGGCGTGTGCGTTCAGTCGCACACTCCCACTCTTTACTACAGGCTTCCCCCCGAAATGATGGACATCAACGAGATTCGCGAATACTTGCCTCACCGCTACCCTTTCCTGTTGGTGGATCGGGTGGTGGACCTGGACGTTGAGGGCAAGTGCATTCGTGCCTACAAGAATGTCAGCATCAACGAACCTTTCTTCAATGGTCACTTTCCTGCGCATCCAATCATGCCGGGCGTGCTGATCATCGAAGCCATGGCTCAGGCTGCCGGCATTCTTGGTTTCAAGATGCTGGACGTGAAGCCTGCTGATGGCACCCTTTACTATTTCGTCGGTTCCGACAAGCTGCGCTTCCGCCAGCCTGTGCTGCCGGGCGACCAACTGATCCTTGAAGCCAAGTTCCTCAGCTGCAAGCGGCAGATCTGGAAGTTCGAGTGCCAGGCTTCGGTCGATGGCAAGCCGGTCTGCTCGGCTGAAATCATCTGTGCGGAACGCAAACTATGAGTTTGATTGACCCTCGCGCAATCATCGATCCGACGGCCGTTCTGGCCGCCGACGTTGAGGTTGGCCCGTGGTCGATCGTCGGCGCTGGTGTGGAAATCGGCGAGGGTACAGTGATCGGGCCCCATGTGATTCTCAAGGGCCCAACCCGGATCGGTAAGCACAACCGCATCTACCAGTTCTCGTCGATTGGCGAGGATACGCCGGACCTGAAGTATAAAGGTGAGGAAACTCGCCTGGTGATAGGCGATCACAACGTGATCCGTGAAGGCGTGACCATTCACCGTGGCACCGTTCAGGACCGTTCTGAAACCACCCTGGGTGATCACAACCTGGTGATGGCCTATGCCCATATCGGCCATGACAGTGTGATCGGCAACCATTGCATCTTGGTCAACAACACGGCGTTGGCCGGGCATGTGCACGTTGACGACTGGGCGATTCTCTCGGGTTTCACCCTGGTGCATCAGTACTGCCATATCGGCGCCCACAGCTTCTCCGGCATGGGCACCGCCATCGGCAAGGACGTTCCGGCGTTCGTCACCGTGTTCGGCAACCCGGCCGAGGCACGCAGCATGAACTTCGAAGGCATGCGCCGTCGTGGTTTCAGCGAAGACGCGATCCACGCCCTGCGTCGCGCTTACAAGGTGGTCTACCGTCAAGGGTTGACCGTCGATCAGGCGCTCGCCGGTCTGGCCGAGCCCGCTGCACAGTTTCCCGAAGTCGCGATCTTCCGCGATTCGATCCAGTCGTCGACCCGCGGCATTACCCGCTAACCATGGCTACTTTGCGTGTTGCGCTGGTAGCTGGCGAGGCTTCCGGCGACATTCTCGGCGCCGGTCTGATGCGCGCCCTCAAGGCCCAGCATCCTGATGTCGAGTTCATGGGCGTCGGTGGCCCGTTGATGCAGGCCGAAGGGCTGACGTCCTACTTCCCCATGGAGCGCCTGGCGGTCATGGGCCTGGTAGAAGTCCTCGGGCGTTTGCGTGAGCTGCTGGCCCGCCGTAAAAAACTCATTCAAACCCTGATCGCCGAACAGCCGGATGTCTTTATCGGTATCGACGCGCCTGACTTCACCCTGAATATCGAACTCAAGCTGCGTCAGGCCGGGATCAAGACGGTGCATTACGTCAGCCCCTCGGTATGGGCCTGGCGGCAGAAGCGTGTGCTGAAGATTCGCGAAGGCTGCGATCTGATGCTGACCCTGTTCCCGTTCGAGGCGCGCTTCTACGAAGAAAAGGGCGTGCCGGTGCGTTTTGTCGGGCATTCCCTGGCCGACGCCATTCCCCTTGAGGCGGATCGGGCAGCAGCCCGTGCCGAGCTGGGCTTGCCTGAAGGCCCCTTGGTGGCCTTGATGCCGGGCAGTCGTGGCGGCGAAGTCGGGCGCCTGGGGGCGTTGTTCCTCGACGCCGCGCAGCGCCTGCGGGCCCTGCGCCCAGGCGTGCGTTTTGTTATGCCGTGCGCCAGCCCCGAACGGCGCGCGCAGTTGGAAGAATTGCTAGCCGGTCGCGACCTGCCTCTGACCTTGCTCAATGGCCAGTCCCATCAGGCCCTGGCGGCCTGTGATGCGGTGCTGATTGCCTCCGGAACCGCGACCCTCGAAGCGTTGCTCTACAAGCGTCCGATGGTGGTGGCTTACCGCCTGGCGCCGCTGACGTTCTGGATTCTAAAGCGCATGGTCAAGAGCCCCTATATCTCCCTGCCGAACTTGCTGGCCCAACGTCTGTTGGTGCCTGAGTTGCTGCAGGATGATGCGACTGCAGAGGCGCTGGCCCAGACCTTGTCGCCGTTGATCGAGGGCGGGCAAGAGCAGACCCGGGGCTTTGACGAAATCCATCGCACCCTGCGTCGCGATGCCTCCAATCAGGCCGCTGAGGCGGTGCTGAATCTGATCGGAAAACCTTCATGAGTCAGGCAAAAATGCAGATGGGACTGGATTTCTCCCTGGTGGCCGATGCCCAGGATCTGGTGGCCGGCGTCGATGAAGTCGGTCGTGGCCCCTTGTGCGGTGCGGTGGTAACGGCGGCGGTGATCCTAGATCCCAATCGGCCGATTCTCGGTCTCAACGACTCGAAGAAACTCACCGAGGCCCGTCGTGAAAAACTGTACGACGAAATTTGTGAAAAGGCCCTGAGCTGGTGCATTGCCCGGGCTGAAGTCGAGGAAATCGACGAGCTGAATATTCTTCACGCCACTATGCTGGCCATGCAGCGTGCGGTGGAGGGGCTGAGCATTACCCCGAAACTGGCGATGATCGATGGCAATCGCTGCCCGAAATTGGCGATGCCGGCTGAAGCCGTGGTCAAGGGCGATAGCAAGGTGCCGGCGATCGCTGCGGCGTCGATTCTGGCCAAGGTCAGTCGCGACCGCGAGATGGCGGCGTTTGAGTTGATCTACCCGGGCTATGGCATTGGCGGCCATAAGGGCTATCCGACGCCCGTCCATCTGGAAGCCCTGGCCCGCCTGGGGCCGACTCCGATCCATCGGCGCTCTTTTGCGCCTGTGCGCCAGGCCTACGAGCTGCGTGAGAGCCTGAGCAAGATGCAGCCTTGAGGCTGATGTTTTAGTCGAGGCCCGGTACAATCCGGGCCTTGTTGTTTTTGCGCTATTTACAGGATCACTATGCCGGCTTCATTCGTTCACCTGCGCCTGCACACTGAATACTCCCTGGTCGATGGCCTGGTGCGTATCAAGCCCTTGGTCAAAGCCCTGGCGGGCCTGGGCATGCCAGCCGTAGCCGTGACCGATCAGAACAACATGTGTTCCCTGGTCAAGTTCTACAAGGCCACCATGGGGTCCGGGATCAAGCCGATCTGTGGTGCCGACCTGTGGCTGTCGAACAAGGACCCCGATAACCCCCTGAGCCGCATCAGCCTGCTGGTGATGAATGCCGTGGGTTATCGCAACCTGACCGAGCTGATTTCCCGCGGCTTTATCGATGGCCAGCGCAATGGCCAGATCATCATCGAGCGTGAATGGGTGGCCGAGGCGGCTGAAGGCCTGATCATGCTGTCGGCGGCCAAGGAGGGCGAGATCGGCATGGCCTTGATCGCCGGCGATCTGGAACTGGCCGAGACCCTGACCCGCGAATGGATGGCGGTGTTCCCGGATCGCTTTTACCTGGAAATCCAGCGCACCAATCGCGCCAATGATGAAGAGCAACTGCACGCCGCTGTGGCCCTGGCGGACAAGCTGGGTGCACCGCTGGTGGCGACCAACGACGTGCGCTTCATCAAGCAGGAAGATTTCGAGGCGCACGAAACCCGCGTTTGCATCGGTGAGGGCCGGGCCCTCGACGATCCGCGGCGCTCGAAGAACTACAGCGACCAGCAGTACCTGAAAAGCCCCGAAGAGATGGCCGAGCTGTTCAGTGACCTGCCCGAGGCCCTGGAAAACACCGTCGAAATTGCCAAGCGCTGCAATATCGAGGTGAAGCTGGGCACGCACTTCCTGCCCAACTTCCCGATTCCCGATGGCATGACCATCGACGAGTACTTCCGCAAGGTGTCGTTCGACGGCCTGGAAGAGCGCTTGGCGGTGTTGCTGCCCCAAGACACCACCGAGGACTACGAGGCCAAGCGCCAGGTGTATGTCGATCGGTTGAATTTCGAGCTGGATATCATCATCCAGATGGGCTTTCCCGGTTACTTCCTGATCGTGATGGACTTTATCCAGTGGGCCAAGAGCAACGGCGTGCCGGTGGGTCCAGGCCGTGGATCGGGTGCCGGGTCGCTGGTGGCCTATGTACAGAAGATCACCGACCTCGACCCCCTGGAATACGACCTGCTGTTCGAACGTTTCCTTAACCCGGAACGGGTCTCCATGCCCGACTTCGACGTCGACTTCTGCATGGATGGCCGGGATCGGGTGATCGACTACGTGGCCGAGAAATACGGTCGCAACGCGGTAAGCCAGATCATCACCTTCGGTTCCATGGCGGCCAAGGCGGTGGTGCGCGACGTTGCGCGGGTGCAGGGCAAGTCTTATGGCTTGGCCGACCGCCTGTCGAAGATGATCCCCTTCGAAGTCGGCATGACCCTGGAAAAAGCCTACGAGCAGGAAGAAATCCTCCGGGACTTCATCAAGGTCGATGAAGAAGCGGCGGAAATCTGGGAGATGGCCCGCAAGCTCGAAGGCGTTGTGCGTAACGTGGGCAAGCACGCCGGTGGTGTGGTGATCGCGCCGACCAAGCTGACTGACTTCTCGCCGATTTATTGCGACGAAGAAGGTGATGGCCTGGTGACCCAGTTCGACAAGGATGACGTCGAAGCGGCCGGCCTGGTGAAGTTCGACTTTCTAGGCCTGCGGACCCTGACCATCATCGATTGGGCCCTGAAGACCATCAACCGCGACCGCGCCAAGGCCGGTGAAGAGCCGCTGGATATCGCCTTCATCCCCCTGGACGACAAGCCGACATACAGCCTTCTGCAGAAAGCTGAAACCACTGCGGTGTTCCAGCTTGAATCCCGAGGCATGAAGGAGCTGATCAAGAAGCTCAAGCCCGACTGCCTGGAAGACTTGATTGCACTGGTGGCCCTGTTCCGTCCGGGCCCACTGCAATCGGGCATGGTGGATGACTTCATCAACCGTAAGCACGGTCGCGCCGAGCTGGCTTATCCGCACTCGGACTATCAGTACGAGGGTCTCAAGCCGGTCCTGGCACCGACTTACGGCATCATCCTGTATCAGGAACAGGTGATGCAGATCGCCCAAGTCATGGCCGGTTACACCCTCGGTGGTGCGGACATGCTGCGGCGAGCCATGGGTAAGAAAAAACCCGAAGAAATGGCCAAGCAGCGTGGCGGCTTTATTGAGGGCTGCGCCACCAACAACATCGACCCGGACCTGGCGGGTAACATTTTCGACCTGGTGGAAAAGTTCGCCGGTTACGGCTTCAACAAATCCCACTCAGCCGCCTACGGCCTGGTGTCCTACCAGACCGCCTGGCTCAAGGCCCACTACCCGGCGCCCTTTATGGCGGCGGTGCTGTCTGCGGATATGCACAACACCGACAAGGTCGTGACCTTGATCGAAGAAGTGCGGACCATGAAGTTGCGCCTCGACGCGCCGGACGTGAACACCTCGGAGTTCAAGTTCACGGTGAACGCCGAAGGCCGCATCCTGTATGGCCTTGGGGCGATCAAGGGCGTGGGTGAAGGTCCGGTGGAGGCGATTACCGAGGCGCGCGAAGCGGGGCCGTTCAAGGACCTGTTCGACTTCTGCGCCCGGGTCGACCTCAAGCGCATCAACAAACGCACCCTGGACGGCCTGATTCGCAGTGGCGCCCTTGATCGCCTGGGGCCGTACTTCCATGACGAGCCCAAAGCTTATCAAGCCAGCATCGACCAGAACCGCGCCGTGCTGTTGGCGGCCATGGAAGAGGCGATCAAGGCGGCGGAACAGACCGCGCGGACCCACGACAGTGGCCACGCCGACCTGTTTGGCGGTGTGTTCGTCGAGGAGGATGCGGATGTCTATGCCAATCATCGCAAGGCCAAAGAACAGACCCTCAAGGAGCGCCTGAAAGGGGAGAAAGACACCCTTGGCCTGTACCTGACCGGGCACCCGATCGATGAGTACGAAGGCGAAATCCGCCGTTTCGCCCGGCAGCGCATCATTGACCTGAAGCCGGCGCGGGATACCCAGACGGTGGCGGGCATGATCATCGCCCTGCGGGTGATGAAGAATAAAAAGGGCGACAAGATGGGCTTTATCACCCTCGACGACCGTTCGGGGCGGATTGAAGCGTCCTTGTTTGCCGATGCCTTCCATTCGGCGCAGTCCCTGCTGCAGACCGATGCGATGGTGGTGGTCGAAGGGGAGGTCAGTAATGACGACTTTTCCGGCGGCCTGCGCTTGCGGGTCAAGCGCGTGATGAGTATGGAAGATGCCCGGACCAACCTGGCGGAAAGCCTGCGGCTGAAGGTGCACACCGAAGCCCTGAAGGGCGATCAGCTACGCTGGCTGGGCGAGTTGTGCAAGCGCCACCGCGGAGCTTGCCCGATTACCATGGAGTACACCCGGGAGGATGCCAAAGCCTTGCTGCAGTTCGGCGAAGGCTGGCGGATCGATCCGGCGGACAGCTTGATTCAAGCCCTGCGTGACCAGTTCGGGCGAGACAACGTCTTCCTCCAATACCGTTGATGGTCAGGTGCCGTTCGTTGCCTTTATTGAGCGTGCCCTGATCTCGACCCCATTTTTAATCTCGACCTGAACGCGCCTCTCCCTTAAGGTAGGCGCGAATAGACAACCGGCCGGCCCAAGCTCTCTTGGACGTCGACCCAAGACGGACGCCTATGAACCCGAATTTTCTAGATTTCGAACAGCCGATCGCCGACCTGCAAGCCAAGATCGAAGAGTTGCGCTTGGTCGGTAATGACAATTCGCTGAATATCGGCGATGAGATCTCCCGCCTGCAGGACAAGAGCAGCACGCTCACCGCGGACATCTTCGGCAAGCTGACCAGCTGGCAGATTGCGCGTCTGGCGCGTCACCCGCGTCGTCCGTACACCCTGGACTACATTGAGCACATCTTCACCGAGTTCGACGAGTTGCACGGCGACCGTCACTTCTCGGATGACGCCGCGATTGTCGGCGGTGTCGCTCGTCTGGACGACCAGCCAGTGATGATCATCGGCCACCAGAAAGGCCGTGAAGTGCGCGAGAAGGTTCGCCGCAACTTCGGCATGCCGCGTCCCGAGGGCTACCGCAAGGCGTGCCGTCTGATGGAAATGGCTGAACGTTTCAAAATGCCGATCTTGACCTTTATTGACACGCCGGGCGCCTACCCGGGCATCGACGCTGAAGAGCGCAACCAGAGCGAAGCCATTGCCTGGAACCTGCGGGTCATGGCACGCCTGAAGACCCCTATCATCGCCACCGTGATCGGTGAAGGTGGTTCCGGTGGTGCGCTGGCCATTGGCGTCTGCGACCAACTGAACATGCTGCAGTACTCGACTTACGCGGTGATCTCCCCTGAGGGCTGTGCGTCGATCCTGTGGAAAACCGCCGAGAAGGCACCGGATGCCGCCGAGGCCATGGGCATCACCGCCGAGCGTCTGAAAGGCCTGGGTATCGTCGACAAAGTCATCGGCGAACCACTGGGTGGCGCACACCGTGACCCGGTCACCGCTGCCGCGTCGATCCGTGCCGAGCTGACCTCGCAATTGGCGATGCTCAAGGGCATGGACACTGACACGCTGTTGGCCCGTCGTTACGATCGCCTGATGAGCTACGGCCTCTGATCGAGCGCCGTTCCCTCTTGTAGGGGCGCGCCGGCTTGCGCGGTGATGAGGCGGTCGATTTGATCGAATGCTTCATGCTACGCGGGCCGGCGTAATGCCGACCGGCCGCTCCTACAGGTCTTGATAGATTCATGAATTCTCTCTCCGCCACACTGCTGCAAAACCTGGCACCCTGGCGCGACTCCCCCGCGTGGCATATCGCATTCTCTGGCGGTCTTGATTCCACGGTATTGCTCCATCTCTTGGCCGACCTGGCCCGGTATCAATCTCTGCCTCCTCTTAATGCGCTGCATGTCCATCATGGCTTGCAAGCGGCGGCTGATGCTTGGCCGGCACATTGTCAGGCGCTATGCGATGCCTTGGGCGTGCCATTGCAAGTACTCAAGGTCCAGGTTGAGCCGGGTGCAAGCCTGGAGCGGGCCGCTCGTGAGGCGCGCTATGCGGCCTTCGAAACGCGAGTGGGTGTCGATGAGCTGCTGTTGACCGCCCAGCATCGTGACGATCAGGCGGAAACCCTGCTGTTTCGTCTATTGCGTGGCGCCGGGGTACGTGGGTTGGCGGCAATGCCTGCTGTGCGGCCCCTGGGCGGCGGTCATTTGCTGCGTCCGTTGTTGCAGGCCTCGCGTGCCGATCTTGAGCGCTATGCGCTTGAGCATCAGTTGCACTGGATTGAAGACCCCTCCAACGGCGACCGTCAGTTCTCCCGCAACTACCTGCGCCATGAGGTTTTTCCGCGGCTCACGGAGCGCTGGCCGCAAGCCGTCGGGTGCATGGCCCGCAGCGCCTCGCACATGAGCGAGGCGCAAGGGCTGCTTGATGAGCTGGCACAGATGGATCTGGCGGCAGCGCGTGAATCCGGGGCGTTCGACTGGCTGGCTGTGCCTTCGCTGTTACTGGCCCCCTTGCAGGGGGTGTCTGAGGCGCGCCAGCGCAATGCCTTGAGTCATTGGCTGAACTCGCTGACTCGGTTGCCGGATGCCGAGCACTGGGCGGGCTGGCAGGTATTGCGGGACGCCGCGGGTGATGCGCGGCCGCTCTGGCGCCTGGCCGATGGCGAGCTGCACCGCGCCGGCGGACGGCTCTGGTGGTTGCAGGGGGCCTGGTTGCGAGACTTGCAACCGGCGGCCGATTGGCTTGCCCCACAATACCCGTTGCGGCTGCCGGACAACGGCCACTTGTCGTTCAGCGGGCAGGCGCCGTCGGGGTCGTTGCAGGTGCGTTATCGCCAGGGCGGAGAGGTCATGCACTTGCCTGGGCGTGGGCATCGCGACTTGAAGCGCTTGCTCAACGAAAGCGGCCTGCCGGTGTTCGCCCGTGGCAGATTGCCGCTGCTGTACCGGGATGGGCAACTGCTGGCGGTGGCGAATCTGCCAGGGCTTGTCGCAAACGCCCATGATTGCTGGCAATTGCATTGGCAGCCGCCGATCAGCGATCAAGGTTTGAGCTGAAAGGGGCTTTCCGGTAGACTACGCTCCCTTCTTGATACAACTTCTGTGGATTCGCCTGAATTACAGAAGTTGCCGATTACCAAGCAGTCTTTGCTGGGCGATTCCAAAAAATGTGTAGCGAGCAACGTACCGGTGTTTTCACTTCCGGTCTGTCCCAACGCGGCGGTTTTTTTGAAAGGTGCACTGTGATTAATGCAGGTGATCGGGGGCTTCGGCCTTCCTTCGCTTTCCCCGGCGGCTCGGACCGCTTTAACGCAGACTTCTAGGGTTTTTCATGACGCGCTACATATTCGTCACGGGCGGTGTTGTTTCTTCATTGGGGAAAGGCATTGCCTCGGCTTCATTGGCGGCCATCCTGGAGGCGCGGGGACTTAAGGTCACCATGCTCAAGCTGGACCCGTACATCAACGTCGACCCGGGCACCATGAGCCCGTTCCAGCACGGTGAAGTGTTCGTCACCCATGACGGCGCCGAGACCGACCTGGACCTGGGCCACTACGAGCGGTTCATCCGCACGACCATGACGCAGAACAACAACTTCACCACGGGCCGTGTCTACGAGCACGTGCTGCGCAAAGAGCGCCGCGGTGATTACCTGGGCGCCACCATTCAGGTGATCCCGCACATCACCGACGAAATCAAGCGCCGCATCATCAAGGGCGCCGGTGATGCCGACGTGGCCATGGTCGAGATCGGCGGCACCGTGGGTGACATCGAGTCGCAACCGTTCCTCGAAGCCATCCGTCAATTGCGTTTCGAGGTCGGCGCCAAGCGCGCGATGCTGATGCACTTGACCCTGGTTCCGTACATCGCCACGGCTGGCGAAACCAAGACCAAGCCAACCCAGCATTCGGTCAAGGAACTGCGTTCCATCGGCCTGCAGCCGGACGTGCTGGTGTGCCGCTCCGATCACCCGATCGATATTTCCTCGCGTCGCAAGATCGCCCAGTTCACCAACGTTGAAGAGCGTGCGGTGATTGCCCTGGAAGACGCCGACACCATCTACAAGATCCCGGGCATCCTGCATTCCCAGGGCTTGGACGATTTCGTCGTCGAGCGTTTCGGCCTGCAATGCGCCGGTGCCGATCTGTCCGAATGGGAAGCCGTGGTCGACGCCAAGCTCAACCCTGAGCACGAAGTCACCATCGCCATGGTCGGCAAGTACATGGAGCTGCTGGACGCCTACAAGTCGCTGATCGAAGCGATGAGTCACGCCGGCATAAGCAATCGCACCAAGGTCAATCTGCGCTACATCGACTCCGAAGACATCGAGAACCAAGGCACTGCGCTGCTGGAAGGCGTCGACGCGATCCTGGTTCCGGGTGGCTTCGGTCTGCGTGGCGTGGAAGGCAAGATCACTGCCGTGCAATATGCTCGCGAAAACAAGGTGCCGTACCTGGGCATCTGCCTGGGCATGCAAGTGGCGGTCATCGAGTTCGCCCGTAACGTACTGGGCTGGAAAGACGCCAACTCCACCGAGTTCGACCGCGCCAGCGGCCACCCGGTCGTGGGCCTGATTACCGAGTGGGAAGACGCCACCGGTGCCGTGGAAACCCGTACCGAAGCGTCCGATCTGGGCGGCACCATGCGCCTGGGTGCTCAGGATTGCCTGCTGGAAGCTGGCTCCAAGGTTCACGATTGCTACGCCAAGGACGTGATCGTCGAGCGTCATCGTCACCGTTACGAAGTGAACAACAACCTGCTGCCGCAGTTGATCGAAGCCGGCCTGAAGATCTCCGGTCGCTCCGGTGACGGCGCGTTGGTTGAGGTGGTCGAAGCCCCGGATCATCCATGGTTCGTCGCTTGCCAATTCCACCCTGAGTTCACCTCGACGCCACGTGACGGTCACCCACTGTTCAGCGGCTTCGTCAAAGCAGCATTGGCTCAACACCAGAAGAAGGCCTGAACCTGATGGCGCAGAAGATCATCCGCGTAGGCAACATCGAGATCGCCAACGACAAGCCGATGGTGCTGTTCGGTGGCATGAACGTGCTGGAAAGCCGCGACATGGCGATGCAGGTCTGTGAAGAATACGTACGGGTGACCGAGAAACTCGGCATCCCCTACGTGTTCAAGGCCAGCTTCGACAAGGCCAACCGTTCCTCGGTGACCTCGTATCGTGGTCCCGGCCTGGAAGAGGGCATGCGGATTTTCGAAGACGTGAAGCAAGCCTTTGGCGTGCCGATCATCACCGACGTCCACGAGCCGGCCCAGGCCGCGGTGGTGGCGGAGGTCTGCGACATCATCCAACTGCCGGCCTTCCTGTCCCGGCAGACCGACCTGGTGGTGGCCATGGCCAAGACCGGCGCGGTGATCAACATCAAGAAAGCCCAGTTCCTCGCCCCTCAGGAGATGAAGCACATCCTGAGCAAATGTGAGGAAGCGGGTAACGATCAGTTGATCCTCTGCGAGCGTGGTTCCAGCTTCGGTTACAACAACCTGGTGGTGGACATGCTCGGCTTCGGCATCATGAAGCAGTTCGAATACCCGGTGTTTTTCGACGTGACCCACGCCCTGCAGATGCCGGGCGGTCGCGCCGATTCGGCAGGCGGTCGTCGGGCCCAGGTCACTGATCTGGCCAAGGCCGGCATCAGCCAGTCCCTGGCCGGCCTGTTCCTGGAAGCTCACCCCGATCCGGACAACGCCAAGTGCGATGGTCCTTGCGCCCTGCGCCTGGACAAGCTCGAGCCGTTCCTGGCCCAGCTCAAGCAGTTGGACGAACTGGTCAAGAGCTTCCCGACCATCGAAACCGCATAACCCTGTAGGAGCCGGCTTGCCGGCGATTGCGCGCTCAAGGGCCCGATCGCCGGCAAGTCGCCCTCTACAAAAAGCAATTTGACCCACAAGTTATAAATCGAGCGGTACTCAGCGTTTTCGTCAACTTTGGAGTGTTTACAACAATGGCAAAAATCGTCGACATCAAAGGTCGTGAAGTTCTCGACTCCCGTGGCAATCCCACCGTCGAAGCGGACGTGCTTCTCGATAACGGCATCATCGGCAGTGCTTGCGCGCCGTCCGGTGCCTCCACCGGCTCGCGTGAAGCGCTCGAGCTGCGTGATGGCGACAAGAGCCGTTACCTGGGTAAAGGCGTACTCAAAGCCGTAGCCAACATCAACGGCCCGATCCGCGACCTGCTGCTGGGCACAGACCCAAGCGACCAGAAAGCGCTGGATCACGCGATGATCAAGCTCGACGGCACTGAAAACAAAGCCACCTTGGGCGCCAACGCCATCCTCGCTGTGTCCCTGGCTGCTGCCAAGGCCGCTGCCCAGGACCAGGACCTGCCGCTGTACGCCCACATTGCCAACCTCAACGGCACGCCGGGTGTGTACTCGATGCCGGTGCCGATGATGAACATCATCAACGGTGGCGAGCACGCTGATAACAACGTCGACATCCAAGAGTTCATGGTCCAGCCGGTGGGCGCCAAGTCGTTCTCGGAAGGCCTGCGCATGGGTACCGAGATTTTCCACCACCTCAAAGCCGTGCTCAAAGCCCGTGGCCTGAACACTGCCGTGGGTGACGAAGGTGGTTTCGCGCCGAACCTGGCGTCCAACGAAGACGCGCTGAAAGTCATCTCCGAAGCCGTGGCCAATGCGGGCTACACCCTGGGCACCGACGTGACCCTGGCTCTGGACTGCGCGGCCAGCGAGTTCTACGAAGACGGCAAGTACAACCTGTCCGGTGAAGGCCAGGTGTTCACCGCTGAAGGTTTCGCCGACTACCTGAAAGGTCTGACCGAGCGTTACCCGATCATCTCCATCGAAGATGGCCTGGACGAGTCCGACTGGGCTGGCTGGAAAATCCTCACCGACAAGATCGGCGAGAAGACCCAGCTGGTGGGCGACGACCTGTTCGTGACCAATACCAAGATCCTGAAAGAAGGCATCGACAAGAAGATCGCCAACTCGATCCTGATCAAGTTCAACCAGATCGGCACCCTGACCGAAACCCTGGAAGCCATCCAGATGGCCAAGGCCGCTGGTTACACCGCAGTGATCTCGCACCGTTCCGGCGAAACCGAAGATTCCACCATTGCCGACCTGGCGGTGGGGACTGCGGCTGGCCAGATCAAGACTGGCTCCCTGTGCCGTTCCGACCGCGTTTCCAAGTACAACCAATTGCTGCGTATCGAAGAGCAATTGAACGGCAAGGCCAAGTACAACGGTCGCAGCGAGTTTCGCGGCTGAGCCTTAGCGGTTAAAAAGACAGCGGATTGTGTCGAAAAAGTCGCAAAAGCGTACTGTTTGCCTCTAATCTGATGCCTTACAAGCACAAGCCTGGTTCTTCCAGGCTTCGTGCTATCAGTCGGTTCGAAGTTGTTGGCATGGCTGTCTTTTTTCACTGGAAACCTGATATTCGATGCGCAGTCCCAATTGGTTGTTCCTGGTCTTGCTCCTGCTGCTGGCTGGCCTGCAGTACCGCCTGTGGGTGGGAAATGGCAGCCTGGCCCAGGTGGCTGACCTGACTCAGCAGATTGCTGACCAGCACGCTGAAAACGAGCGTCTGTTGGAGCGCAACCGCGTACTCGATGCCGAGGTCATGGAGTTGAAAAAGGGCATGGAGACCGTTGAAGAACGGGCTCGTCATGAGTTGGGCATGGTCAAGGAGGGCGAAACCCTCTACCAGTTGGCCCAATGACTGAAGTTCTGCCGGCCTTCTGGGCCGTGATTCCTGCCGCGGGCATTGGTGCCCGTATGGCCGCGGACCGCCCCAAGCAATACCTGCAACTGGGTGGCCGCACTATTCTCGAACACAGCATTGGCTGTTTCCTCGATCACCCCGGCCTCAAGGGCCTGGTGGTCAGTCTTGCTGTTGATGATCCTTACTGGCCCAACTTGGCGTGCGCCATTGACTTGCGTATTCATCGTGCGCAAGGGGGGGCGGAGCGCTCGGGCTCGGTGCTCAATGCGTTGCTGCAACTTAATGCCTTGGGCGCCTGCGACGATGATTGGGTCTTGGTGCACGATGCCGCGCGGCCTAACTTGAGTCGTGGCGACCTCGACAAACTGCTGGCCGAACTCGCCGACGACCCGGTGGGCGGCCTCCTGGCGGTGCCGGCCCGCGATACCCTCAAGCGCGTCGACAAGCACGGGCGCGTGGTGGAAACCGTCGACCGCAGCCTGATCTGGCAAGCCTATACGCCGCAGATGTTTCGCCTGGGTGCGTTGCATCGCGCCTTGGCCGACAGCCTGGTCGCCGATGCGCTGATCACCGATGAAGCCTCCGCGATGGAATGGTCCGGCCAGGCGCCGCGCCTGATCGAGGGGCGCTCGGACAATATCAAGGTGACTCGGCCGGAAGACCTGGAGTGGCTGCGGTTGCGCTGGTCCAACCGCCGTCCTCTGTAGGGCCTGGTTTTTCGGCAGTGATTTACAGCCGCCATCGCCTTTAAGCCGGCTTCTACGGGTTGTGTTCGTACTCTGGCCGTTCGGCCAATCCTTCCTTCAGAAAATCCACCAGTTTCCTGACCTTCGGCGACAAATGTCGCTGCTGTGGATACAGCGCCCACACCGCCGTATTCGGCGGCTGATGCGCCTCCAATAGCGACACCAGCGCGCCGCTGTGCAAATGCTCCAGCACGTAATAGTCCGGCAACTGGCACAAACCGACCCCTTGTAACGCCGCATCCAGCACTGCCTGCCCACTGTTGCAGCGCCAGTTGCCCTGGACCCGCTGGGAAAACTCCCGCCCATCCTGGGCCAGTTGCCAAATGTCCGAGCTGCCAATCAGGCAGTTATGCCGGCTCAGTTCCGACAAGCTATGGGGCCGGCCATACCGAGCCAGGTAGGACGGCGACGCGCACAAGTACATGCGTCGCGGCGCCAGTCGGCTGGCGACCATGCGTGAGTCTTGCAGGCGCCCAAGACGAATCGCCAGGTCCAGGCCTTCGTGCACCAGGTCCAGTTGGCGATTGCTCAGCTCGATATCCACCCGCAGTTGTGGATAGAGCGCCATGAACCGCGTCACCAACGGCACGATGAAGCGTTCGCCATAGGCCACTGCGCAGGTCATGCGCAACATGCCTTTGGGTTCGCTGGTGAGGTCGCCGACAGCGCGCAAGGCCTCTTCACGACCGTCCTGCAAGCGCTGGCAATGTTGCAAAAACGTTTGCCCGGCCTCGGTCAGGTTGACGCGTCGGGTGCTGCGGTACAGCAGGCGGGTTTGCAGACGCTCTTCAAGGCGCGCCACTTGCCGGCTGATGTGGGAGGACGACACCCCGAGGCGCTCTGCCGCAGCTGTGAATTGGCTGCATTCGGCCACAGCCACGAACTCATCGATGCCCTCCCAGCGGTTCTCATTCATGTTGATTGTCCCTGTGCAGCAATAATGTTTTGCTTTTGTCTGGATTATTCATCCTGGTGCGCTGTTTTACACTCCCTGTCTCGTTTTTATTCGCTTGGAGAAACAGGATGATCAAGTCGCGCGCTGCCGTTGCCTTTGAGGCCAAGAAACCTCTGGAAATCGTTGAAGTCGATGTCGCGATGCCCAAGGCTGGCGAGGTCCTGCTGCGGGTCGTCGCTTCCGGCGTTTGTCACACCGATGCCTACACCCTGTCTGGCGCTGACCCGGAAGGTATCTTCCCGTCGATCCTCGGCCACGAAGGTGGTGCCGTGGTCGAAGCCATCGGTGAGGGCGTGACCTCGGTAGCGGTCGGCGATCATGTGATCCCGCTGTACACCCCGGAATGCGGTCAGTGCAAATTCTGCCGCTCGGGCAAAACCAACCTCTGCCAGGCCATTCGTGCCACCCAAGGCAAGGGCCTGATGCCAGACGGCACCACTCGCTTTTCCTACAAAGGTCAGCCAATTTTCCACTACATGGGCACCTCAACCTTTTCCGAGTACACCGTGTTGCCGGAAATCTCGGTGGCCAAGATCCCTAAAGAAGCGCCCCTGGAAAAAGTCTGTCTGCTGGGTTGCGGCGTCACCACCGGCATCGGTGCGGTTATCAACACCGCCAAGGTCAAGCCGGGCGATACCGTGGCCATCTTCGGTCTCGGTGGTATCGGCCTGTCGGCGGTGATTGGTGCGGTCAAAGCCAAGGCTGGACGGATCATTGCCATCGACATCAACCCGGCCAAGTTCGAAATCGCCAAGCAACTGGGCGCCACTGATTGCGTCAATCCGAAGGACTTCGATCGTCCGATCCAGGACGTGATCGTCGACATGACCGACGGCGGCGTGGACTTCTCCTTTGAATGCATCGGCAACGTGCAACTGATGCGCGCCGCCCTCGAGTGCTGTCATAAAGGCTGGGGCGAGTCGGTGATCATCGGCGTGGCCGGTGCCGGTCAGGAAATCGCTACCCGTCCTTTCCAACTGGTGACCGGTCGCGTCTGGCGCGGTTCGGCGTTCGGTGGTGTGCGCGGTCGTTCCGAGCTGCCGAGCTACGTAGAAATGGCCCAGACCGGCGAGATCCCGCTGGACACCTTCATCACCCACACCATGGGCCTGGAAGACATCAACAAGGCTTTTGACCTGATGCACGAAGGCAAGAGCATCCGTACTGTCATTCATTTCTGAAGCAGCTGTAAGCCACAAGCCACCCACTGCAAGTGAGCGCGCCTGACTTGCAGCTGGAAGCTTGCAACTTGTAGCTGGGAGCACTCCCATGACCTTGGAAAATATTTCCTGCCAGAAGAGTTTTGGTGGCTGGCACAAACGATACAAACACAGCTCCCGCGTGCTTGGTTGCGACATGGTGTTTGCCGTCTACCTGCCGCCGCAAGCGGAGCAGGGGGGCAAGCTGCCGGTGTTGTACTGGTTGTCTGGCTTGACCTGCACCGATGAGAATTTCATGCACAAGGCGGGCGCCATGCGTATGGCGGCCGAGCTGGGCTTGATTATCGTCGCGCCGGATACCAGCCCTCGCGGAGCCGGGGTGCCGGGCGATCCGGACGGCGCCTGGGATTTCGGCTTGGGCGCCGGGTTCTACCTGAACGCGACCCAGGAACCTTGGGCGCAGCATTACCGCATGCATGACTATGTGGTGCAGGAGTTGCCGGCCCTGGTGGAGGCGCATTTCCCCGCTTCGGACAAGCGCGGCATCAGTGGGCACTCCATGGGCGGGCACGGCGCGCTGGTCTGCGCATTGCGCAACCCGGGGCGTTATCAGTCGGTTTCGGCCTTTGCGCCGATCAGCAATCCGATGGATTGCCCCTGGGGGCAGAAAGCCTTCTCCCGCTACCTGGGCGAGGAGCGTTCGCGGTGGCGCGAGTGGGATGCCAGCGTGCTGATTGCCGAGGCCAGCGAGAAGCTGCCGTTGCTGGTGGATCAAGGCGATCGTGATGATTTCCTGGCGACCCAGCTCAAGCCCGAAGTCCTGCAACAAGCGGCGAAAAACGCCGGTCATCCGCTGACCCTGCGACTGCAGCCAGGCTATGACCACAGCTATTTCTTCATCGCCAGTTTTATTGACGACCACCTGCAGCATCATGCGCAGGCTCTTAGCGCCTAATGTCCGACAAAGCAGGTAGAATCACGCCCTGACTCAATCAGGGCGTTTTTTTATGCGTATTGGCCACGGCTATGATGTGCACCGTTTCGCTGAGGGCGATTTCATCACCCTGGGCGGGGTGCGTATTGCACACGGTTTCGGGTTGCTCGCTCATTCTGACGGCGACGTGCTGTTGCATGCGCTGAGCGATGCGTTGCTCGGCGCGGCGGCATTGGGCGATATCGGCAAACACTTTCCAGACACCGATCCGCAGTTCAAGGGGGCAGACAGCCGGGTGTTGCTGCGTCACGTCGTCGCGCTGATCCATGCCAAAGGCTGGAAAGTCGGCAATGTCGACAACACCATTGTCGCCCAGGCGCCGAAAATGGCGCCCCATATTGAAAGCATGCGCGCGCTGATCGCCGCGGATCTGCAAGTCGAATTGGATCAAGTGAACGTGAAAGCTACCACCACCGAAAAGCTCGGTTTTGTCGGCCGTGAAGAAGGCATTGCCGTGCATTCCGTTGCCTTGTTGCTACGCGCATGACGGAACTGCAATTGCTGGGCCCGCGTGCCTATGGTCAAGCTTTGGGTAGTGCCGTACTCAAAGCCACCGCTGAAGATTTCCAGGTCGATGAAGTGCTGGATATTCCCTTGAGTGGCGACGGTGAACACCTGTGGCTCTGGGTGGAAAAACGCGGCCTGAATACCGAGGAAGCAGCACGGCGTATCGCCAAGGCGGCGGGCGTGCCTCTGCGTACTGTCAGCTACGCGGGGCTCAAGGATCGCCAGGCCCTGACCCGTCAGTGGTTCAGTGTGCAACTGCCAGGCAAGGCCGATCCGGATATGAGCGCGGCCGAAAATGACACCCTGAAAATCCTCAAGCAGACCCGTCACAAGCGCAAATTGCAGCGCGGCGCCCATGCGGCCAACGGCTTCACATTGCGCCTGACCGAACTCAAGGGCGACCAGGCGGGTATCGACGAGCGCTTGAAGACCATCGCCCAGCAGGGCATTCCCAATTACTTCGGTGCCCAGCGTTTCGGCCATAACGGTGGCAACCTGGTGGATGCCCGGGATTGGGCCGCTCGCAAGGCCCTGCCTGAGCAGCGCAATGTGCGCTCGCGCCTGCTTTCCACGGCCCGCAGCTACCTGTTCAACCAGGTGCTGGCGGCGCGTGTGGCGGATGGCAGTTGGCAGCGCGCCCAGGTCGGCGATCTGCTGGCCTTCACCGATAGCCGCAGTTTCTTCCCGGCGGGGGAGGCCGAGTGCAGTGACCCGCGCCTGGCGATTCTCGATCTGCACCCGACCGGCCCGCAGTGGGGCGAAGGTGATTCCCCTGCCAGCGGCGTGACCCAGGCCCTGGAACAGGACATTGCGGCCCGTGAGGCGGATTTGCGGGACTGGTTGATAAAAGCGGGAATGAGCCACGAACGTCGCATCCTGCGGCTGCCCATTGGCGGGTTGACGTGGCATTATCCCGAGCCTGACATTCTGCAATTGGAATTCGTCCTGCCGGCTGGATGCTTCGCCACTGTATTGGTGCGCGAACTCGTCGATCTGGTGCCGGTGGGGCAGACGGACAGCCCATGCGTATTCTGATTTCTAACGACGATGGCGTCACCGCTCCCGGCCTCGCCGCGCTGCATGCTGCGCTGGTGGATTATGCCGAGTGCGTGGTGGTTGCCCCGGATCAAGATAAAAGCGGCGCCAGCAGCTCGCTGACGCTCGACCGTCCGTTGCACGCCCAGACCTTGGGCAACGGTTTTATCAGCATCAACGGTACGCCCACCGACTGCGTGCACCTGGGCCTTAATGGCTTGCTCGAAAGTCCCCCCGATATGGTGGTTTCCGGCATTAACCTGGGCGCCAACCTGGGGGACGACGTGCTGTATTCGGGCACTGTCGCTGCGGCGCTCGAAGGTCGTTTTCTGGATCTGCCGGCCTTCGCGTTTTCGTTCGTATCGCGCCAGTTGGAGAACCTGCCTACGGCGGCCTACTTCGCGCGCAAGCTGGTGGCGGCTCACGCTTCGCTGCAGCTGCCGCCGCGTACGGTGTTGAACGTGAACATCCCCAACCTGCCGCTGGACCATATCCGTGGTATCCAGTTGACGCGCCTGGGGCACCGCGCCCGCGCCGCCGCGCCGATGAAAGTCGTCGACCCGCGGGGCAAGGCCGGTTACTGGATTGCCGCAGCCGGTGACGCCGAAGACGGTGGTCCGGGAACGGATTTCCATGCGGTGATGCAGGGGTATGTGTCGGTGACTCCGCTACAACTGGATCGAACCTTCAACGAGGCGTTCAGAACACTCGACGGCTGGCTGGAGGGACTGCGCTGATGGCTCGTGAGCAAGACGATTTGCTGCGACGGGGCATCGGCATGACCTCCCAGCGCACCCGGGAACGCCTTATTCAACGTTTGTACGATGAGGGGCTGTCCAACCCGCAGGTCCTGGAAGTCATTCGTCGCACACCGCGTCACCTGTTCGTCGATGAAGCCTTGGCGCATCGTGCCTATGAAGACACGGCGCTGCCCATCGGCCACAACCAGACCATCTCCCAGCCTTATATGGTGGCCCGCATGAGCGAGTTGCTGCTGGAGGCGGGGCCGCTGGACAAGGTGCTGGAGATCGGTACCGGCTCCGGTTACCAGACGGCGGTGTTGTCGCAATTGGTCGAGCGGGTGTTTTCGGTCGAGCGGATCAAGGTCCTGCAAGACCGGGCCAAGGAACGTCTGCAGGAGTTGAACCTGCGTAACGTGGTGTTCCGCTGGGGCGATGGCTGGGAGGGGTGGCCGGCATTGGCGCCTTACAACGGCATCATCGTGACCGCCGTGGCGACCGATGTTCCACAGGCGTTGCTGGATCAGCTCGCACCGGGTGGTCGCCTGGTGATCCCCGTCGGTGCGGGCGAAGTGCAGCAGTTGATGCTGATCGTTCGTGAGGAGCAAGGTTTTTCACGGCATATTCTGGGGGCCGTGCGTTTCGTGCCATTGCTCAATGGGCCGTTGGCCTGAGCATTTGTTGGCATGGGGTGAATTCTGTTTGATCGCCCGGGTCGAAGGCTGCGGTCTGGTCGAATCGGTCAACCGTCTACCGGCCTGCTTCTTGCGTTTTGCCAGCGGTAAAGCACCGGCAGCCAGTTATACTTGCGACATTTCATGCCTGAGCCAGGCAATCTTTATCGTCAACCACCACAAAGGGAGCGGCGGGTGAGTCTCACAGTCATTGCGCAGCGTATGGGTATCACAAGCTTTCAGCGACTGATGATTGGCCTTGTCTTGAGTTCCTTGTTGGTCGGTTGCTCCAGCACCAAATCCAGCAGTGTGCGAGTCGTCGATCGCAACAGCGCGGTTGCCCAGCGTCCAACCGTGACCACTGGCCAGTATGTGGTTCGTCGTGGCGATACCTTGTTTTCGATTGCCTTCCGTTATGGTTGGGACTACAAGGCGCTGGCCGCGCGTAACAACATTCCAGAACCGTTCACCATTCATCCCGGGCAGACGATTCGCTTCGACGGTCGCTCGGGTGCGGCACCGACCACGGTAGTGACCACGTCCCAATCCAGTGCTTCCTCGTCCAGTAAAACCACCGTGACCCGGCGTCCGGTGGGCGTTGCGCCGGCCACGCCGAGCAAATCCACGCCGGCACCTTTGCCGCCGGCAGGCCCGGCCCCAACGGGCTGGGGATGGCCTGCAAACGGCATTCTTATTGGAAAATTCTCTTCAAACGGTAGTTTGAATAAAGGCATTGATATCGCCGGGGATTTGGGACAGCCTGTTTTAGCTGCGTCTGATGGGACGGTGGTTTACGCCGGGAGTGGCTTAAGGGGCTACGGCGAATTAGTCATCATCAAACACAACGAAACCTACGTCAGCGCCTACGGCCACAACCGCAGGCTCCTGGTTCGGGAGGGGCAGCAGGTCAAAGTTGGGCAAACAATTGCGGAGATGGGGTCAACTGGTACAGACCGGGTGAAACTGCACTTTGAGATTCGCCGACAAGGTAAACCTGTAGATCCGTTGCAATTCCTGCCACGTCGTTGATCTGTTACAAGCCTGTTCCGTCGCGTAGAGGGGACAGGTTCCAGCGTTGCCAAGGATAGAGGCGCCGCTTGAGCCTGAGGTCGAACTCACCAAAGGACTATAACAATGGCTCTCAGTAAAGAAGTGCCGGAGTTTGACATCGACGATGAGGTTCTCCTGATGGAGACCAGCATCGATATGGATTCGATGTCGAATAATGAGGGGGCAACTCCACCTTCCGTTCGCGCCAAATCCAAAAGCTCCGCTTCACTCAAGCAACACAAATACATTGATTACACGCGAGCGCTCGACGCGACGCAGTTGTACCTCAATGAAATCGGCTTTTCCCCATTGCTCTCACCCGAGGAAGAAGTTCACTTTGCGCGTTTGTCGCAGAGTGGCGATCCGGCGGGGCGCAAGCGCATGATTGAAAGCAACTTGCGATTGGTGGTGAAAATCGCCCGTCGTTATGTCAATCGTGGGCTCTCGCTGTTGGACCTGATCGAAGAGGGCAACCTCGGCTTGATCCGAGCGGTGGAGAAATTCGATCCGGAACGGGGCTTCCGCTTCTCGACCTACGCCACTTGGTGGATTCGTCAAACCATCGAACGCGCGATCATGAACCAGACCCGGACCATCCGGTTGCCGATTCATGTGGTCAAAGAGCTCAACGTCTACCTTCGGGCCGCCCGCGAGCTGACTCAAAAACTCGATCACGAACCCTCGCCCGAAGAAATCGCCAACCTGCTGGAGAAACCGGTAGGAGAGGTCAAGCGCATGCTCGGCCTGAATGAGCGGGTTTCTTCGGTTGATGTCTCGCTGGGTCCGGATTCGGATAAAACCCTGCTAGATACCCTGACGGACGACCGTCCGACCGATCCATGCGAACTGTTGCAGGATGACGACCTGTCCCAAAGCATCGATCAGTGGCTGTGTGAACTCACCGAAAAGCAGCGCGAAGTAGTCGTGCGACGTTTCGGCCTGCGTGGTCATGAAAGCAGCACCCTGGAAGACGTTGGCCTGGAAATCGGCTTGACCCGTGAGCGGGTTCGGCAGATCCAGGTTGAAGGGCTCAAGCGCTTGCGTGAGATCCTTGAAAAAAATGGCCTGTCCAGTGAGTCGTTGTTTCAATAACTGCGTCTGCTGACCCAAGCAAGTAAAAAAGCCCCGACTGGTTCGGGGCTTTTTGTTGGGCCTTGGAAAAGAGGTTTGTCTGTGTGGGAGGTAGTTGGGATTACTCTGGGTATCCATGTAAGCCAACGCTTACTTTTTCGTAAGTTTTGGGTTTGGTTATCACTTGAGATTGTCGATTTTATACTGCGTTAATTTTTAACTTGTTGATTTATAAGTTATTTAAATTATTTGTTCGCCCTGGAAGACCGATTTTTCAGCCAATCGTTCGATTGCTCTCGCCGGGGAACTCTTTAATATCAACCCTGTGTCGACGGATAGACACAGCCATCAAGGATGATGGTCAGGACATCGCAGGAAGCGATTCATCAGGACGATGAAAAGGAACACAGGGACTAGGGAAAAAATGTGGGCGGGTCATACCGCCCCTTTTTTCGTCTGTAGAAAAGTCCCGGTTCCGGAAAAGCAAAAAGGCCCGCAAGGGGCCTTTTCGGGAACGCGGCGGTAATCAGCGTTCGAGATCTTTGATCTTGCCTTTAACACCATCCCACTCTTCTGCATCCGGCAGAGATTCTTTCTTTTCAGTGATGTTGGGCCAGATTTCTGCCAGCTCTACGTTCAACTGAATGAACTCCTGCATCTCTTCCGGGACTTCGTCCTCGGAGAAGATAGCCACAGCGGGGCATTCAGGCTCGCACAGCGCGCAGTCAATGCACTCATCCGGGTGAATCACCAGGAAGTTCGGGCCTTCGTAAAAGCAGTCCACCGGACAGACTTCTACGCAGTCGGTGTACTTGCACTTGATGCAGTTGTCGGTGACGACGAAGGTCATTTCTAATTCTCTCCTCAGACGGCGGCAGCGGAGCCCCTTCAGGATGGGGTCGCCAGGTTTGGGAGCGATAGTCTGCGAACCAGGCTAATAGTTCGCAGCATCCCAAACCGCGCGAGATTCTAACAGCTTGCAAGCGTCTGCGTTAGATGCGTGTCTTTAATGTGTAGAGCATTTCCAGTGCGCGACGTGGCGTCATGTCATCCAGATCAAGCTTGGCCAGGTCATCGAGCACTGGGTGAGGCAAGCTGGCGAACATATCGCTTTGCTGTGGAACCGAGGGTTTGCCTGCTGCTGGAGGTGGCGCTTCGTGGGGCAGGCTGGTGGTTTCCAGACGGCTCAGGTGCTCCCGGGCACGCAGGATCACCTGGCTGGGAACCCCGGCCAACTGGGCCACAGCCAGGCCGTAGCTTTGGCTGGCAGGCCCAGGCAGCACGTGGTGCAGGAAAACGATGCGTTCGTTGTGCTCGGTGGCGTTGAGGTGAACGTTGGCCACCAGCGGTTCGTTCTCCGGCAGCACCGTCAGTTCGAAGTAGTGGGTGGCAAACAATGTATAGGCACGCAAATGGGCGAGACGTTCTGCCGCAGCCCAGGCCAGGGACAGGCCATCGAAAGTACTGGTCCCGCGACCCACTTCGTCCATCAGCACCAGGCTACGGTCGGTGGCGTTGTGCAGGATATTGGCGGTTTCGCTCATTTCCACCATAAAGGTCGAACGGCCGCCGGCCAGGTCATCACTGGAACCAATCCGGGTAAAGATACGGTCGACCAGGGACAGTTCGCAGCTGGCCGCCGGTACAAAGCTGCCGATATGGGCCAGCAGGACGATCAACGCTGTTTGCCGCATGTAGGTCGATTTACCGCCCATGTTCGGGCCGGTGATTACCAGCATGCGGGTGTTGTCATCCAGGCTCAGGTCGTTGGCGACGAAGGGCGTGGTCAAGACTTGCTCGACCACTGGGTGACGACCCTGGGTAATGCGCATGCAGGGTTCGCTGACAAACCGTGGGCAGTTCAGGTCCAGGTTCAGCGCGCGTTCTGCCAGGTTGCTGAGTACGTCCAGCTCGGCGAGGGCGCTGGCGGTGTCCTGCAGCGGCGCCAAGTGGCTGATCATCTCCTCCAGTAGGGCGTCGTACAGCATCTTCTCCCGCGCCAGGGCCCGGCTCTTGGCGGACAGGGCCTTGTCTTCAAAGGCCTTCAGCTCTGGAGTGATAAAACGCTCGGCCCCTTTGAGGGTCTGGCGCCGAATGTAGTCCGCTGGTGCCTGCTCGGCCTGTTTGCTGGGCAGCTCGATAAAGTAGCCGTGGATACGGTTGTAGCCGACCTTGAGGTTGGCCAGGCCGGTGCGGGCCTTCTCCCGGGCTTCGAGATCAATGAGGAACTGCCCGGCGTTTTCGCTCAGGGATTGCAGCTCATCCAACTCGGCGTCGTAACCGGTCTTTAGTACACCACCGTCGCGGATCACCGCCGGAGGGTTGTCGATCACCGCCTTGGCCAACAACGCGGCCAGTTCCGGGTAGGTGCTGGTGGTCACGGCCAGTTGGGTGAGGTGCGTGACTTCCAGTTCGGTCATGGCCACTTGCAGTTCCGGCAGGGCGGCCAAGGCATCCCGCAGGCGGGCCAAGTCTCGAGGACGGGCGTTGCGCAAGCCGATACGGGCGAGAATCCGCTCGATATCACCGATTTCCTTGAGCTGGGGCTGCAGCTTTTCGAAGCGATAACCATCCAGCAGGCAAGTGATCGAGGTCTGCCGTGCCTGAAGGACCGCCAAATCCCGCAGCGGGCGGTTCAGCCAGCGAGTCAGCAAACGGCTGCCCATGGCGGTCTGGCAGCGATCGACCACCGATTGCAACGTGTTGTCGCGGCCACCCGCCAGGTTGGTGTCCAGTTCCAGGTTGCGGCGGCTGGCGCCGTCGAGAACCACGGTGTCGTCCAGGCGTTCGTGACGCAGGCTGCGCAAGTGGGGCAGGGCGGTGCGCTGGGTTTCCTTGGCGTAGCTCAACAGGCAACCGGCGGCGCCGATGGCCAGGGTCAGGTTCTCGCAGCCGAAACCCTTGAGGTCCTGGGTCGAAAACTGCTGGCACAGGCTCTTGTGTGCCGAGTCTCGTTCAAAATCCCAGGGCGCACGACGGCGCACACCGCGACGTTTCTCCGCAGGCAGGCCTTGTGGCCAGTCGTCCGGGATCAGCAGTTCCACCGGGTTGATACGCTCCAGCTCGGCCAGCAGGTTTTCCCAGCCCTTGATTTCCAGGACGCTGAAATTGCCGCTGGTGATGTCCAGTACCGCCAGGCCGAACAGTCGCTCGTCACCCAGCACGGCTGCGATCAAGTTGTCGCGGCGCTCGTCGAGCAGGGCTTCGTCACTCACTGTGCCCGGGGTGATGATGCGCACCACTTGGCGCTCCACCGGCCCTTTGCTGGTGGCCGGATCGCCCACTTGCTCACAGATCACCACCGATTCGCCAAGCTTCACCAGCTTGGCCAGGTAGCCTTCGGCCGCGTGGTAAGGAATCCCGCACATGGGAATCGCCTGGCCAGCCGACTGTCCACGCGCCGTCAGGGTGATGTCCAGCAACTTGGCGGCCTTCTTCGCGTCTTCATAGAAGATCTCGTAGAAGTCGCCCATGCGGTAGAACATCAACTGATCAGGGTGCTGGTTCTTTAGGCGCCAGTACTGCTGCATCATCGGCGTGTGTGAGGACAGATCGGAGGTATTTTTACTCATTAGGTATTTAGGCGGATTCGTTGAAAGTGGTGAGGCGTAAGGGGCTCAAGGCCCGGCTTTTGCGATGGCGGCAAGGTTACCACGGGGGCGGCGGCCTTCGCAGGCACCGCGAAGTCGGTGGGTATTCAGGTTATGCATTATATATGCAATTCAGCATTTGTATTCAGCGAAAATAACCCGCAATATGCGCATTATGCAAAAACGCAACGTTTCTACCGTCTTAAGAGAGCTGCTGGATCGTCACGGGATCTCCCCCACGGAGCTTCACCGTCGTACCGGTGTGCCTCAATCCACCCTCTCGCGGATTCTCAGCGGCAAGATCGTCGACCCGTCGGACAAACACGTCTCGCGGATCGCCGAATACTTCCAGGTGAGCACCGATCAACTGCGTGGGCGCGCCGATGTAGCGCCGGCCCGCGCCGTGGACCGCGATGAGGTTCATTCCGAACTCAAGGACATAAGCCTGTGGGATGACGACACCCCCGTCGACGACGACGAGGTCTCGGTTCCCTTTCTTCGCGAGGTTGAATTGGCTGCTGGATCAGGAAGATTCGTCATCGAGGAGAGCGAGCGCGCCAGCCTGCGGTTCGGCAAGCGCAGCCTGCGCCATAACGGTGTGCAGTTCGATCAGGCCAAGTGCGTCACCGTGCGCGGCAACAGTATGTTGCCGGTGCTGCGTGATGGCGCCACGGTCGGGGTCAATGCGGGCAAGTGCGCGATTGGCGACATCATCGATGGCGACCTCTACGCCATTAACCACAACGGCCAGTTGCGGGTGAAGCAGCTCTATCGCCTGCCCACGGGCATTCGCCTGCGCAGCTTCAACCGTGATGAGCATCCGGATGAAGACTACAGCTTCCAGGACATCCAGGAAGAGCAGATCAGCATCCTCGGCCACGTCTTCTGGTGGGGCATGTACGCCCGCTGATTCTTCCCTTTCCTTCAAAACCCGCCACTGAGCGGGTTTTTTTTCGCCCTGACGAAATCCCCTCAAGGCTTGATTTGCGCGGCCTCCATGCGTTTGTGCATTTTCAGTGCATAAATAAATGCATTTATGCATTGACTGTATATGCATCAATGCATATTCTTTGTCCCAAGCCGCTCAACAACGGCGAGCAACACCGCTCTTTAGTGGCAAAGCAAAGGCAGCGATGAACCGGCCTCAACGGTTCAGAGGGTTGGCAACTGACCCGGGTGTGCAGCGTAAAGCACCAGAAGCAGTTATCCGGCGGACAGGGTCGCGGTCGGAGGAACAATTTGAATGGATCCGTACCGCGCCAGTAGCGCCGAAAGATCAGAGGACCGCATTACTGAAAAGCCCGGGCGACCGGGCTTTTTGGAATGCCTACCGAAGCCGCGGGGGCTTGCCCCGCCAGGCGCTCTGCAGCGCAGGTTACACACATCTATTGTCCGGCCTGTTCGCAGGCCTTTTTTCAGCCCGGGAGACATGAATGACGAACGAGCAACAAGCGTTGCTGGATATGCCGATCTGGCTGGTCATCTTGCTGGCGCTGGTCGGCGGGGTGTCCGGCGAAATGTGGCGCGCCGACAAGGAGGGCGCTCGCGGCTGGTCGCTGATCCGGCGCCTGGCCTTGCGCTCCGGAGCCTGCGTGGTCTGCGGCGTCTCGGCCATCATGCTGCTGTACGCCGCCGGGGTCTCGATCTGGGCCGCCTGCGCCTTTGGTTGCCTGACCGCCATGGCCGGCGCCGATGTGGCGATCGGCCTTTACGAACGCTGGGCCGCCAAGCGCATCGGCGTGTGCGAACCCCCTTCACGGGACTCGCACTCGGATCGGCCCTGAGCCCCCGATCAACCGCCGCCGCCCGCCAGGCTGGTCGGCCCAAGCCCCCTGTACGTCGCAGTGTCGACACGATTCTGGAACCGGACAATGAGCGAACTGACGAACTTGCATGACGCCATTCTCTCGACCATCAAGGCGGCGATGCCGCACGTCCAAACGGTCGAGGAATTCCCCGCGTCACTGGATAGCCCTTTTGCCCCCACCATTTATTGTGCAATCAGCGCCATGGACCTGGGAACCGACCCGGGTGACGGGCGTAGCGGCATCCGGGCCACTGTTGAGGCCCGGGTGCTGGTGGACGCCAGCCTGCCGCAGGCACCGTTGCAGGCGGCCACGCTGGCTGCGCAACTGATCAACCTGCTGCGTTGCCAGTACTGGAATCTCGACTTTGTCGACGCCGCCACAGCGGTTCGGGCGTTGCCGGTGAGTTCGGCAACTGAGCCGCTACAGAGCGCGGTGTGGACGGTGCAGTGGCAGCAGGTGATTTACCTCGGGGAAGAACAGTGGCTGTGGCCCGATCAACCCCCGGGAACACTGATGTTGTCCATCAGCCCCGATGCCAGCCCGGGTCACGAGGCGGGTTACCAGTCACCGGAGCAAATGGAATGAGCTTCGTGTCTGCGACCCATGACCGGATGATCGCCGGGCTGATCATTCCTTGCAGCGTGGTCGGCGTGGATCTGGCGGCAGGCACTGTGCGTGTTTCCGATGGCGCCGGCTGGACCAGCGCCTGGGTTCGCTGGCACAGCCAGGCCGCGGGCAAGGCTCGCCACTGGCGAGCGCCGAGCCTCGGCGAGCAGGGCGCCTTGATCAGCCCCAGCGGTGAACCGGCCCAAGGCACGTTTGTGCCCGGGTTGTACGGCAATGCTGGCCCCCAGCCGGACAACCGCGACCATGTCGAGGTCTGGCGTTTCGATGATGGCGGCTCGCTGGTCTACGACTGGCAGGCCAAGAGTTACAGCATCAGCCTGCCCAGCGGCACGGTGACCGTTCAGGTCGGCGGCAGCTCATGGGTGGTGACGCCCAGTTCGATCACTGGCCAGGCCAGCACCCTTAGCCTGACCGGGGACATCACCTTGAATGGTGATGTGCTCATCAACGGTTCGAGCTTGAAGCACAACGGGGTGAACGTCGGTTCGACCCACACCCATTCCGCTGTGATGCCGGGGCCTGGCTCAACCGCAGCCCCTCAGTGACGCGTTGCGGATCATCGCCGACGCCACAGCCATCACCACCCACATCAACCCATAAACCCGCCGCGTGCGGTTTTTTTGTACCCGGAGAACAGCATGGCCACCCCTAGAAAAAGTGTCGTCCGCTCGGCAGATAAAGGCGCTGCGGTGTTTCGCGACACCCGCTTCACCTCTCGCGTTCTGATCTTGCCGGACGGCCGCCCGTTGCCGGTGGTCCAGGGCCGAGTGTCGGCGCCGACCGGTGACAGCATCGCCCGGGACTACCTGAACAAACACCCGGATCTGCAGCTACAGGAGTAACACGATGATTGGAATGGATCGCCGTACCGGCTTGCCGCTGTCCGGCATCGAGCATTTGCGGCAGTCCATCGAGGACATCCTGACCACCCCCCTTGGCAGTCGGCGGATGCGACCGGAGTACGGCAGCAACTTGCGCCGCTATGTCGACTTGCCGGTGACCGGCGGGTGGAAAAGCGCGGTGCAGGCTGATGTGGCTCGAGCGCTGTTGCGCTGGGAACCACGGCTGAAACTGGAGCGGGTGCAGGTGGTCGCGGTGGTGGAGGGCCAGATCAACTTTCAGCTGACGGGTCAGTACCTGGGCAATAACGCGGTTTTGGAGGTGACGGCATGAGCATGTTGGATTTGTCGGCATTGCCGGCGCCGCAGGTGCTGGAAAGCCTCGATTTCGAGGCGCTGTATCAAGGCAAACTGACGACCTTTCGTCAGCACATGGGCGACAACTGGACCGCCAACCTGGAGAGCGACCCGGTCACCAAACAGCTGGAGCTGGCCGCCTACGGGGACATGCTGCTCCGGGCCCGGGTCAACGACGCGGCCAAGGCGCTGCTGTTGGCCCATGCCCAGGGCTCCGACCTGGATCACTTGGCGGCCAACGTCAATCTGCAGCGTTTGGTGATCCAGGTCGAGGACCTGCAGGCGGTGCCACCTGTTGCTGAGGTCAAGGAATCGGACGACGCTCTGCGTGAACGCATCCAACTGGCCTACGAAGGGCTGACCACGGCAGGGCCGCGCAACAGTTACATCCTGCATGCACGCAACGCCTCTGCCCTGGTTGCCGATGCCGAGGCGCAAAGTCCGTCGCCAGCCCGGGTGACCGTCACGGTGCTGAGCCTGGAGGGCGATGGCACGGCGAGCCCCGAGCTGCTGGCGAATGTCGCGGCGGCCCTTAACGACGAAGATGTGCGGCCGCTGGGGGATCGGGTCACGGTACAGAGTGCCCAGGTACTGCCCTATCGCATCGATGCGGTGCTGCACATGAAGGGGCCTGGGCCGGAAAGTGACGCGGCCCAGGCCGAAGCCGAACGCAAGCTGGCGGCCTGGATCAACCCGCGACGACGGCTCGGCATCGAGGTGGCGCGATCGGCCATCGACGCCCAGTTGCACGTCGCCGGTGTGGCCCGGGTTGAGCTGACGGATTGGCAGGACCTCGCTCCCACACCGGCCCAGGCGGCTTACTGCATCGGCTACAGCGTCACGTTGGGGGGCTGATATGACCAGCCTACTGCCGATCAACAGCACGCCGCTGGAGCGCGCCCTTGAGGCCGCGAACACCGGCGACACCAGCATCCTGCTGCGCACCCTCTACAACCCCACGACCTGCCCGGTGCATCTGTTGCCCCAGCTGGCCTGGGCCTGGTCGGTGGACCGTTGGGACCCGCGCTGGTCCGAGTCGGTCAAGCGCAACGCCATCCGCGCCTCGTTCTTCATCCATGAGCGCAAGGGCACCATCGGTGCCTTGCGCCGGGCAGTCGAGCCCCTGGGCTACCTGATCGACGTGGTCGAGTGGTGGCAGACGGTGCCCGAAGGCGATCCTGCCACCTTCGCCCTCAAGGTCGGGGTGCTGGACACCGGCATCAGCGAGGAAATGTACCAGGAGCTGACCCGGCTGATCGACGACGCCAAGCCGCTCAGTCGGCACATGAGTGGCCTGGCCATCAGCCTGGAAACCACTGGCGTGATTGGCTTTGGCGCCTATGTGGGTGAGGGTGAAGTGATCGACGTTTACCCGCCCAGCTCCCGCGATATCGAAGTGACCGGCCGCTATGGCCAGGTCATGTGCATTGATGAAATTGACACTCTGGACGTGTACTTATGATTGATTCAAACAGTCAGTTCTTTGCCATTCTCACGGCCGTGGGCGAGGCGAAACAGGCCAATGCCACGGCGTTGGGCCTTCCCTGGACTTTCACGGAAATGGCGGTCGGCGATGCCAATGGCACCGATCCGATTCCGCTGCGCAGCCAAACCAGGCTGATCAACGAATGGCGCCGCGCACCGGTCAACCAGGTGCGTACCGACCCGGCCAACCCGAACGTGGTGGTCACCGAGCAAGTGATTCCGGCCGATGCCGGTGGTCGCTGGATCCGTGAAATCGCGCTCTACGATGCCGACGGCGACATGGTGGCGGTGGCCAATTGCGCGCCGAGCTTCAAGCCCTTGCTGGCCCAAGGCACGGGCAAGACGCAAGTGATCCGCATGAACTTCATCGTGTCCAACACGGCGCAGATCGTGCTGAAAATCGACCCGGCGGTGGTACTGGCAACCCGGGATTACGTCGATAACGCGGTGATCGAAGCCCTGGCCAAACTGGACTTCAAACACTCGGCGCTGGTGGCCACCACGGCCAATATCGCCTTGAGCGGCTTGTTGACCGTCGACGGTGTGCTGCTGCCGGCCGATGCCCGGGTGCTGGTGAAAAACCAGACCCAGGCCAAGGACAACGGGCTGTATGTGGCGTCGGCCGGTGCCTGGAAGCGCGCGACGGACGCCGACAGCAGCCTGGAAGTGACCCCCGGGCTGTTTGTCAGCATCGAGAAGGGCACAGTCAACGGCGACAGCGTCTGGCAGTTGGTCACCGATGGGCCAATTGTCCTCGGCACCACGGCCCTGGCTTTTGAAATGGCCGTGGGCCGGACGGGCATCAGCGCCGGTTCCTACGCCAACGTCACGGTCGACAAATACGGCCGGGTGATCGCCGGTACCAACCCGACCACGCTGGTCGGGCACGGTATCACCGACACCTACACCAAGGCTGAGATCCAGATGCTGGTGGCTCAGGCTTCGTCATTGCCAGTGGGCTCGATGGTGGCGTTTCCCAAGGGGACCGTTCCTGCGGGCTTCTTTGAGGCCGATGGCCGTCCGCTGAGCATTGCAGAGTATCCCGATCTAGCCGCGTACCTGGGCACTACCTTCAACAAGGGCGACGAGGTTGCCGGTGACTTCCGCTTGCCGGATTCGCGGGGCGAGTTCCTGCGCGGCTGGGACCATGGTCGCGGGGTGGACCCAGGGCGAACCCTCGGTAGTTGGCAAAAGGGTAGCTTGCAGGCATTTGATCCGACGGTGTCCGCTACCTATACGGGAGGTCTAGGCCATACCGCGCCGGACACTGGACTGCTTGAGGAGTTTGGGCTTGATCCCCTTGTAGCGGCTAACTATCCCCGCAGCAGCGTCTGGCACGCGTCAGCGTCCACTACAAGCACGATTGCAGACGCCGCTGGTCAAGCTCGCCCCCGCAACCTTGCTGTTGTGTGGTGCATCAAGGCCTGGAATGCGCCTATCAACCAGGGAAACATCGACGTGGCCGCTCTTGCAGCAGTAACCGTTCAGGCGACTGAGACCAATCGGGGAACGGCAAAGGTGGCCAGCGATGTGCAGATGCTAGACGGCGCTAATGATCTGGTAATGCTGACCCCGAAGAAGGCCCGCAAGGGGTTCGCCATCAGCCTGGCTGAGAATGGATACATTGCGTTCCCTACCTGGCTGGGCGGGGTAATTTTCCAGTGGGGGGTTATTCCCGTAGTGGCCGTTGATACCGTCGTCCCGCTGTCGTTTACTCTCGCTTTCCCTGGTTCGTGCTTGGGTGGGGTTGTGGTGGGTAACCGTGCAACGGCCGTGTCTGGCGGTACAAGCTCCTGGTACTTCGCGAGCCCAACTAAAACCGGCGCAACGCTCGTACATGACGGTTCGAACGGCGGCACGATGGGCGCTTACTGGTTTTCCTGGGGCAACTAAATAGGGGGTTCTATGGCAAGGTTTTATAGCGTTTCTACAGGTTGCACGTATCTGACGGCCTTACACGGCAAGGACATGCCGGCGGATGTGGTTGAGATAGCCGAAGCGATTTACTTGGAGGTGATCGCGAGCCCAGCACCCGGCAAGGTACGTTCGCACGACGCGGATGGCCAACCGATCCTGATTGATCCTCCGCCCCCGACCGAAGCCGCGCTTGCTGAGCAGGAACGTCAGTGGCGCGATCTTGCGTTGGTCGCTGCTGTCGCGCTACGTGATCGCCACCGCGACCAGTTGGAGATCGAGGTACAGCCCACGCTCAGCGGCGATCAGTTCAAAGAGCTGTTGCTGCACATGCAGGCCTTGCGCGACTGGCCTCAGTCCTCGGCATTTCCCAATCCCGAGCAAAGGCCGCCTTCGCCGCCTTGGCTCGCCAACTCAACCCAATAAACGCCCCGCACCGACGGGGCGTTTTCTTTTCCCCTTCACCCACACCCTCACAGCCCCCTTTACCCGGGGCTTTTTCATGTCTGGAGTTTATCCATGAGTGGTTTTTTCCACGGCGTTACCGTTACCAACGTGGACACCGGCGCACGCACCATTTCGCTGCCGACGTCTTCGATCATTGGCCTGGTGGATACCTTCACCGAAGGCCCGACCTTCAGTGCCAAGTTCAACGACCTGCTGCTGATCACCAACGAGCGTGAGGCGATTGCCGCCTGGGGCCCGGATGCGGCGATCACCAAGGCCTGCCAGGCCATCTATCAACGTGCCAAGGCGGTGATCGTCGCCTGTGGCGTGGAGAAGGTCGAGGACGCGGCCCAGCAGACCTCGGCGATCATCGGCGGCGTGCTGGCCGACGGCAAGCGCACCGGTCTGCAGGCGCTGCTGGACGGCAAGAGCCGCTTCAATGCGCAGCCACGTCTGCTGGTCACCCCCAAGCACAGTTCGACCCTGGCGGTCGGCACCGCGCTGGTGGCATTGGCCGATAAGCTGCGCGGCCTGGCGATTCTCGATGGCCCCAACACTACCGATGAAGCAGCCATGGCGTACGCCAAGAACTTCGGCGCCAAGCGCGCGTTCATGGTGGACCCGGGTGTTCAGTACTGGGACGCCGGTGACAGCGCCACCGTCGATGCGCCGGCCTCGGCCTGGGTCGCGGGCCTGTTTGCCTGGACCGACAACGAGTACGGCTTCTGGGCCTCGCCGTCGAACAAAGAGTTTGTCGGCATCACCGGCACCACCCGCTCCATCGAGTTCCTGGACGGTGATGAAACCTGCCGCGCCAACCTGCTGAACAACGCCAACATCACCACCATCATTCGTGATGCGGGCTTCCGCCTGTGGGGCAACCGCACGCTGTCGAGCGATCCGAAGTGGGCGTTTGTCACCCGCGTGCGGACCCTGGACATCGTGATGGACGCGATCCTCTACGGCCACAAATGGGCGGTCGACCGCTCCATCACCGCGACCTACGTCAAGGACGTGACCGAAGGCCTGCAGGCGTTTATGCGCGACCTGAAGAACCAGGGCGCGATCATCAATTTCGAGGTCTACGCCGACACCGAGTTGAACACCGCCAGCCAGCTGGAGCAGGGCAAGGTGTACTGGAACATTCGTTTCACCGACGTACCGCCTGCCGAAAACCCGAACTTCCGCGTCGAGGTCACCAACCAGTGGCTGACCGAAGTCATCGAACAAACCGCTTAAGGAGCAGTAGCAATGGCAATGATTCCCGAAACCCTGGCGAACATGAACCTGTTCGTCGATGGCATCAGCTTTCAAGGCGACGTGCCGAGCCTGACCCTGCCCAAGTTGACCCTCAAGACCGAGGAGCATCGTGTCGGCGGCATGGACGTGGCGGTGGAACTGGACATGGGCATGGAGAAACAAGAGGCCGCGTTCAGCACCACCGGTGTGCGCCGTGAGTCGCTGAAACTCTTCGGCCTGGCAGACAGCACCGGCTTCAACGGCGTGTTCCGTGGCGCCTTCAAGGGGCTCAAGGGCAAGGTCACCCCGGTGATCGTGACCCTGCGCGGGCTGCTCAAGGAGGTCGACATGGGCGACTGGAAATCCGGCGACAAGGCCGAGATCAAGCACAACGTGGCCCTGACGTACTACAAGCTCGAAGTGGACGGTCGCCTGATCTATGAGATCGATGCACTGGGCATGAAGCGCGTGATCAACGGCGTCGACCAACTCGCCACTCAACGCTCGGCCCTGGGCCTGTAAGGAAAACTTCCGATGTCTCAAGCACTGAAAAAAGTCCCGGACTGGATGATCCTCGGCAGCGACAGCGTCGCTGTCAGCCTCAGCAAACCGGTGGAGATGAATGGCGTGGTCTGCGACAAGGTCACGCTGCGAGCCCCGACCGTGCGCGATGTGCGTGCGGCCAATGCGGCGGCCGCTGGCGACGATGAGCAGCGCGAGCTGATCCTGTTTGCCAGCCTGGCCGAGATCAGCGCCAAGGACCTGGAGGGCATGGCCCTCAAGGACTACCAGCGCCTGCAGGCCGGTTATTTTCGCCTGGTGCAAGACGACGAGCTTTGACCCGGCGGTGATGAAGATGGCGGCGAAGCGGCTCGCCAGCGAGCTGCATTTTTCCGCCGAGGAGATCATGACCATGCGCTTTAGCGACATGGTCTGGTGGCTCACGGATTGAGCCCTTCACCGCAGGATCAGGAGTAGCAGATGGCGAGCAAACTGGTATCAGGGCTGGTGGTGATTGGTGCTGCCGTCAGTTCGACGTTGGACGCCGCCTTCAAGACGGTGGAAGACCGGATCAAAAAACTGGAAGCGCAAGGCAACAATGCCAGGGTGTTGGAAAAAACCATTGGTGAAACCTTGCGTCTGCAGGACGCATGGCAAAAGGCTCACGATCGTGGCGCTGCTTCCGCCGCCGGGTTGTGGCGCAGTCTGGAAAACAACCGGAATGGGCTGCGCAAGCAGGGTGTCCTGGTCCATCAACTGCGTGAGGAGTATCAGGCCCTGGGCGCAGTGGCTCGTGGTTCAGAGCTTAAGGCCCGTGGGCAGCAGCAGATCGATCAGGGCAAGACCGACCTCAAGGCGGCTTATGGTTGGGCCAAGATCGGTGTCGACACACTGAAAGCTCCGGTCAAGGTCAGTGCCGATTATCAGGCGCTTATCCGTGACATGGCGATCAAGGCCAATGTTGCCAACACGCCCCGGGAAGCGCAGTTGAGTCAATCCGTCATGCAGGCGGCGAAAGACACGGGAATGGGCCGCAACGAGGTGGCCGGGCTGGTGAGCAAGATGCTCGTCAATGGTATGTCGCTGGACAAGGCCCAGGGCTATGCCCCGCTGGCGGCGAAGTTTGCGGTGGGCCAGGGCGCAAGTGCCGAAAACACCGCGAATCTGATGCGGGCCCTGGAGTTGCAAGCCAAGATCGACGATCCCAAGGTCATGGAGAGCGCCCTGGAGGCCATCGCCCTGCAGGGGCAGGAGGGCAACTTCGAGGCGGCCGATATGGCCCGTCTGCTGCCGGCGCTGCTCAAGAGCGCGAGCGCGGGAGGGCTTACCGGCATGCAGGCGGTGAGCCAGTTGGGGTCGATGCTGCAAGTGCAGATGAGTACGGGTGGTAGTCCCGATGAGGCCGCCAGCCAGTTGAATAACTGGATAGAAAAACTCGGCACTGGCGATGCGCTCAAGGCCGCTGCTCTGACTGACTCGCAGAGCCGGGAGCGTTATGAGGCGTTGAGCAAGCGTTCGTTGAGTGCTTCGGGCGCTCTCGACGAGAACCTCGCCCAGCGCCGGCAACTCTCCAAGCAGTTGTGGGCTGAAACCGAGCAAGCGGTCGACAACGGCATGCTGGCCATTGGAGAGGCCTTGCGCCCCGCCACGGATCAGGTGGCCAAAGGCATCACCCTGGTGGTCGGCAAACTGACTGAACTGGCGGGGGCGGCTCCTCCGTTAGTGCTAGGGCTGGCGGCCGTGGGTGTTGGCTTTGTCGCGATAAAAAACCTGATGGCCGCGTACACCCTTGGCAAGGGCCTGCTCAATGTCCTCCGGGGGTCTTTGAAGATCGACCCCGAGGTGGCAAAGCGGGTGTCAGCGAGCAAGGCGGGGGGGCTGGGCTGTGTTCAGTCAACGGTTGGTTGCTGTGCAGACAACAAGCGCCGTAGGAGCCGTGGGAGGCGCAAAAGTCCCCGAGGTGGCGCTCGTGGCCAGACTGGCAACTCTGGCAACAGCCGTTCGAAGGGGGCAGGTGGATTGAAGAACCCTCTGACGCCCAGTGGTCTGGAGAAACTGCCCAAGGGTGCCACTGCGCCCGGAGTGCCGGGCACTGCGCTGAAAGACGCCGCATCCGTGGCGAAGGGATTCAGGGGGGGCTCGCTGCTCTCGGTGATCAGCGCCGGTTTCCAGGTGGCGGATGTTTACCAGAACGCCAAGACCCAGGATGAAAAAGCTGAGGGCTATGGCGAGGCGGCAGGCAATCTCGCCGGGACCCTGGCCGGTGCCGCTGCGGGTGCCGCCATTGGCTCCGCGGTGCCGGTGATTGGAACAGTGATTGGTGGTTTGATCGGGGGGGCGTTCGGTGCCTTGGGCGGTTCTGCCTTGGGCGGTGCCTTGGGTAAAAAGATGTTCGGCTCTGATGAGTCGCTCAAGAGGCTGCCCGCAGCCGGCCCGCTGATGATGGCCAATGCTGGGCAGACGATCCCGCCGGTCATGGGCGACATCGCCAAATCGTTCAAGCCACGCGAGACACCCTTGATGATGGGGCAGGTGGTGCGTTCGATGGAGACTCCGTCGCCCTCTGCATCGACACTGGCCACGATTAACCCGCCGCAGTCGTTCGCGTCACAGGCAGCGCCGGTGCTTGAGCAGCAATTCAGCTTCGCGCCCTACCTGTCGATCTCGGTCCAGGGGGATGTCAAAGACCCCGCCCAACTGGCCCGTGAGCTGGAGCCCTATCTGCGCTTTCAGTTCGACGAATACAGCCGGCAGGCGACCGCCCGCCAGTTGTTCGACCCCGCACACGTTTAAGGAGGTGGCATGGCCTATATGGAACAGTTGCACTCGGGGCTTGAGTCCCTGGTGGCGGCGGCAGAAGCGGGGCGGCGCAGTGCGGATGAGATGCTGGGGCCGATGAATGGCGCCATCAGCGACATCGCTGGCGCTGCCTCGGAGCTGGAGAACATGCCCTTCGTCGGGCCTGTGTTGGGCGCCAAGTTGCAGCGCACGATGCGCAGCATCAGCGCCGCACAGTCCGTGGTCGGTGAGGTGGCGGCCAAGTACAGCCAGGTCGTGACCGCCGCCGCACAGATCCAGCAGCGCCTTGGTGCCCTGCAGGAGCAGACCGCCAAGGCGGGCGCAGCGATCAACCGGATCGGTGGGCAGATCAGCCCGGCCCTGGGCAATATTTTCCCGAGTGAGGCGTTTGCCGAGCCGAGCACTCCGGCGGCCGAGGCGGTGAAGCCCTTTCCACACTTGCTGATCCTGCAGCCGCTGGGGGGCGTTTCTCAGCCTTACTACTTCAACGTCGACACCGCGGCCTTTGACGAGCTGCACCGCCAGACCGGGTTTCGCTGGTCTGGCCAGGAGCGTCTGAGCCGCAGTGTCGCCCAGCAGGCGGTCGGCCAGGGTACTGAGAGCATCACCCTCAAGGGCGCGATCTTTCCGGGGTTCAAGGGCGGGCTCGGGCAGTTGCAGGCGCTGCGCAGCATTGGGAGTCGCTTGCTGCCGTTGAGCTTGACCACTGGCTACGGCGAAGTGTTGGGCACCTGGTGCCTGACCCGCATCGACGAAGATCAGAGTCACCTGCTGGCCGGTGGCATTCCCCGTAAACAAGGCTTTTCACTGGAGTTTGTAAGTTATGGCGACGACCTGCAGAACGTCTGACGGGGACCTGCTCGATACGCTGTGCCAGCAGTACTACGGGCACCTCAATGGCAGTGTCGAGGCGGTGTTGGATGCCAACCAGGGCTTGGCCGACGAAGCACAGCCGTTTCGGGCCGGGGTATTGATCATGCTGCCCGTCCTGCCGATCCAGACAGAGGCCCTGGTTCAACTGTGGGACTGATTGCCAGCCCCACCCACAGACCCCACCGCGTGTGGGGTTTTCATTTTCTGGAGCGTGGGCCATGACCCCAGAGTTTCGAATCGTTGCCGACGGCCGGGACATCACCGCCCTGATCAACGACCGGCTGCTGACGCTGCGCACGACGGACAAACCCGGGATGGAATCGGACGAATTCGAGCTGCGTATCGATGACCGCGACGGCGCCGTGGCGTTGCCTAAGCGTGGCGCCATCATTGAGGTGTTCATGGGCTACGCCGGCCTGCCGCTGACCCGCCTCGGGCGCTACACGGTGGATGAGGTGGTGGTGACGGGGCCGCCGGACTCTATCGAGATCCGCGGCAAGGCCAGCGACATGCGCGGCAGTGGCAAGACCACCCGCAGTGGCAGTTGGGAAAACGTCCCGTTGCAGCAGATTGTCCATGACCTGGCGGTTCGCAACGGCTGGACGCCCTTGTGCCCGGTCGCCACCAAGGTGCCGCGGGTCGATCAGCTCAATGAGTCCGACTTCAACTTCATCACCCGCCTGGCCCGGCAATACGACTGTACCGCCAAGGTGGCTGAAGGCAAGTTGCTGGTGTTGCCCCGCCAGGCCGGGTTGAGTGCCAGCGGCAAGGCGTTGGGGGTGGTCACGGTCACCCGCCGCGACGTGAACCGCTATCAATTCCGCCTGAGCGACGGCAGCACGCAAAAGGCGGTGCAGACCAAGCACCAGGACAAAAAGACCGGAGAACTCAAGGTCGTCGATCTGCGTAACGGCCAGTCGCCCGCCGGTGTGCCGTCCGTGCATACCGATCGGCACCTCTACCCGAACAAGGCCGCCGCCGAGCAGGCGGCCAGTGCGCGCCTGGCGGCTTTCAACCGCAGCACCGCCAGCCTGCGCCTGGACATGCCCGGGCGTACCGACCTGTTTGCGGAACGCATGATCAACGCCCAGGGCTTCAAGGATGGCCTCGATGGCCAGTACCTGCTGGACTCGGTCGAGCAGTTGTTCAACCTGTCCGGGTGGAGCACCACGGTCGAGTGCAACGCCGGCAAGCAAGGCAAGGCCAAGGCCGCGGGCAAGAAAAAGCCCGCCAGCAAGCCGCTCAAAGTGGTGCCGCGGTAAGCCTGCTTGTCGGGCGCTTATTCGGCTTGGCCCTGAGCCCGCGCTTTATTCCCCCTTGTGATGCGGCCAACCCGCAGGAGTCTCTCGATGAAACTCAGCGCTGTTTTCGATCAGCTGCAAAATCACTGCCCCAGCCTCGCTGGGCGCATCCTGGCCGGCGTCGACCTCGACAGTCTGACCAGTCACACCACGCAACCGGTACCGGCGGCGTACATCGCCCCGAGCAACGACCTGGCCACTGCCAACAGTGCCCAAAACGCCCATCGCCAGAGCATCCGTGACCGCTTCGAAGTGCTCCTGCTGCTGGACGCCGGCAACCCGCAGCAGGCCCTGGACCAGCTCCATGAGCTGCGCGCCGAGCTCTGGCGGGCCCTGGTTGGCCTCAAGCCGAGTGCCGAGTACAACCCCATCGAATACGACGGCGGTGAGCGGGTGTCCCTCAACGCCACCCGCTTGCTGTATCGCCTGGTTTTTTTCGCCGAGTTCCAACTGGGACGCAACCTGTCCAGCCAACCGGCGGAAACCTGGCACGAGCGCGAACTGGACGGCTTGCCGTCTTTTACCGGGGTCACGGTGCGGGTCGATGCCATCGACCCGGCCGACCCCAACTTGAAACGTCCAGGGCCTGACGGGCGCCTGGAACTGAGTTTTTCAGGAGAGCTAACGCAATGAGCAAACGCATCACTGTGCTGCCGGTCGCCGGCCGTGCCGTACCGGACCCGGAGGCCGGCGACCTGCTGCCGGCCTCGGGCCGTGAAGTGTCGGACAGCGCCTGGTGGCGCCGACGTCTGGCCGATGGCGATATCACCACCAAAGCCGTGAAGACGGCGAAATCTCAAGGAGCCAAATAATGGCGATCGGTTTCAGCAATATCCCGGCGGACATCCGTGTACCGCTGTTCTACGCCGAGATGGACAACTCGGCAGCCAATAGCGCCTCGTCGGCCATGCGCCGCTTGCTGGTCGCCCAGGTCAATGACAATCAAGCCGGTGACGACCTCGGCAAGCTGGTGCTGGTGTCCAGCGTGGCCCTGGCCAAGAGCATCGGTGGGCAGGGTTCGATGCTTGCCTCGATGTACGAAACCTGGCGCAAGACCGACCCGGTGGGCGAGATCTGGTGCCTGCCGCTGCACAGCACTGAAGGCAGCGTGGCCAAGGCCGAGGTGAAGATCACCGGCGCCGCCAGCGAAAGCGGCCTGCTCAATCTGTACGTCGGTGGCGTGCGGGTGCAGGCGTCCATCGTCAGTGGCGCCACCGCCGCCCAGGCCGCCAGCGCCCTGGCCCTGAAAATCAATGCGGCCGTGGATCTGCCGGTGACCGCGGCTGTCGTGGATGCCACAGTGACCCTGAGCGCCAAATGGACCGGCGACAGCGGTAACGACATCAGCCTGCAGTTCAATCGCCTGGGCAAGAGCAATGGCGAAGAGACGCCGGCCGGCCTGACCCTGGTGGTCGGCAAGATGGCCGGTGGCACCGGTGTGCCGGACCAGGTCGCGGCCCTGGCGGCCCTGGGTGACGAGCCCTTCGAGTTCATCTGCATGCCCTGGACCGACACCGCCAGCCTGAACGCCTGGCAAGGTGCGATGGACGACAGCACCGGCCGCTGGTCCTGGGCCAAGCAACTGTTCGGCCACGTCTACAGCGCCAAGCGCGGCACCGTCGGCACCCTGGTGACTGCTGGCCAGGCACGCAACGACCAGCACGTCACCCTCCAGGCCCTGGAAATCGGCGTTCCGCAACCGGTGTGGGTCCAGGCGGCAGCCTTGGCGGCGCGCACCGCGGTGTTTATTTCCGCAGACGCCAGCCGTCCGACCCAAAGCGGCAGCCTGCCCGGTGTCGATCCGGCCCCCGCCAGCGAGCGTTTCACCCTGACCGAGCGCCAGTCGCTGCTCAACTACGGCATCGCTACGGCCTATTACGAAGGCGGTTACGTGCGCATCCAGCGTTCGATCACCACCTACCAGAAGAACGCCTACGGCCAGGCCGACAACTCCTACCTGGACAGCGAAACCATGCACCAGTCGGCGTTTATCGTGCGCCGCCTGCAAAGCGTGATCACCAGCAAGTACGGGCGCCACAAGTTGGCTGCCGACGGCACCCGTTTCGGCGCCGGCCAGCCCATCGTCACCCCGAGCACCATTCGCGGTGAACTGATCGCCCAGTACGCCAAGCTGGAACTGGAAGGCCACGTGGAGAACGCCGAGCTGTTCGCCGAGCACCTGATCGTCGAGCGCGACGTGCAGGACCCGAGCCGAGTCAACGTGCTGTTCCCGCCGGACTACATCAATGGCCTGCGGGTCTTCGCGCTGCTCAACCAGTTCCGTCTGCAGTACGACGCTGCGGCCTGAACCGCCGACCGCACTGCGTCTTTTCAGCCCGCCTTGAGCGGGCTTATTTTTTGGGAGAAACATCATGGGTCAACTGATTGCGGGCACCTGCTACGTCAAAGTGGACGGCGCTCAACTGACCATCAACGGCGGCTGCGAGGCTCCGCTGATGGCCGTCAAACGGGAAACCGTGGTTCCGGGTTTCTACAAGGAAACCGACCTCACCCCGTCCTTCAAGGTCACGGCGTTGCACACCCCGGACTTTCCACTCAAACAGCTGATCGCCGGTTCCGACATGACCGTCACCTGCGAATTCGCCAACGGCAAAGTCTATGTGCTGGCCGGCGCCTACCTGGTGGACGAGCCGGTGGCCAAGGGCGATGACGCCACCATCGAACTGAATTTCGAAGGGCAGAAGGGGACCTGGCAATGAGCAACATCGTGAAGCTGCACGTGCCCATCGACGCCCACGGCGAGCCCTTGAGCGAACTCGCCCTGCGCCGCCCTACGGTGCAGGAAGTGCGCGCGATCAAGGCGCTGCCGTACAAGATCGACAAGAGCGAAGAAGTCAGCCTGGACATGGACATCGCCGCCAAATACATCGCGGTGTGCGCCGGCATTCCACCGTCTTCGGTCAACCAACTGGACCTGGCCGACCTCAACGCCCTGAGCTGGGCGGTGGCGAGTTTTTTCATGAGTGCGGCATCGCAGCCATCGCCGACCTGATCGCTGTCGCCTATGACCTGGCCTGGTTCTGGAAGGTTGACCCCGAACAGATGATGGCCAGGCCACTGGATGTGCTCCGGGAATCCCTGGAGCACGCGCAACGGATCAATGCGATGCAGCAGGTGCAGTGATGGCGAATCGGAAAAGAAAGACGACCAAGAGTCGGCAGCCCAAGCAGACAGGGCAGGCCGCCTCGGTAGAACCTTTACAGCAGGTCAAGGCCGAGGTGGTGTCGCCTTCTGTGGTCAATAGCACGAGCAAGAGCGTTGAACCGGAACTCACCGGCATTCGCCAAGTGGTGAGTAACTTCAGAAAAAGTTTGGAAGAAAGCGGTCTCGGAGATCTGGACTTTTCGGAGCTGTTATCTGGAAAGGGCTTGATGACCCCCTTTGTCGGTGGCGTTCAGTCCGCGATCAAGGCGGAAAATATTCAGGCCGTCACGGCTGCCCGCTCCAGCGGCGCAGCAACTCCAGAGAGTTCGTTGGGCAATACCGCGCAGAACCTGAAGCAGTTTGATAAATCAGTAGAGACCATCACGCTCAATCTGGGGGTGGCCCTGTTGCCGGCCATCAACAGCATTGTGACGGGCCTGCAACCGCTGCTGACGTCTATTGGTCAATTTGTCGCCGACAACCCCGCTTTGGTGCAGGGACTGGCGGCGGCTGCGGTGGCGTTCACGATGGTCGCGTCAGCGGCGATGGTGTTCGCCGCCCTGCTTTCACCTATCGGATTGGCGGCGTTGGCGATTGCTGCTGTGGCGGGTGTCGTGGTTGCTAATTGGCAACCAGTTTCACGCTTCTTCAGCCAGTTATGGGGGTTGATCTCTCCAACGGTCATGAAGATGGTCAACGTCTTCAAGGACATTTTTTCCTGGACCCCGCTTGGGCAGTTGGTTGCCAACTGGGGGCCGGTCAGTGATTACCTCGGTGACCTTTGGCAAGACGTGGTTGATGGCGTCGGCCCGGTGTATCGGGCGTTGGATCTGCTCTTCAATATGACTGGGATTAGCGCATTGCTGAGGAATTGGGAGCCCATCAAAGGGGCGCTCCAGTCGGTCTTCGGTCTGCTGCGGGAAATGGTTGCCTGGAGTCCGATTTCCCTGCTGACCAGCAACTGGCAACCCATGGTGGATCTGTTTTTAGCCATCTGGAATCTGGTCGGTGCGATATCCGTTGTCGCCATGGACTCGATCAAAGAGCTGTTCGACTGGGTACCAGGGGATTCAATACTCCAGTGGTTTTCATCCTTGCTCGAAGGGATGGAAAAGGTCCTGACGCCGATCCGGGAGATGTTTTCGGGAAGCTTTGGCAAATTCATCATCAAGATCACCGGTGGCATTCAGTCGTTGACTGACAGCATTCAGGGCACCCAGCTCCCGGACTCACAGGGTGAAGGCTTGGCCCGCAATGAGCCGGGTCCGTGGCCGGCTGCTTCTCTGACAAAAAACCATTTGGTGCAGAACTCCACGTCGCTGCTGCAACAAACCGCTGCCAACAACCGCACCCAACTTGAGGGTGGTCTTATGGTGAGTTTTACAAACGCTCCCCAGGGCCTGCGCGTGGAACAGGCCAAGACCAATCAACCCGGCCTGAGCGTGGCCTCGACCATTGGTTATCGCTCACTTTCCCTGGGAGGTTCCTATGCCTGATAACTGGCGTGATCGTTTGTTGCCGGCGTCCTTTCGCGGTGTGGCCTTTTGGGTCGACACGGCGAAAACCCCGGTGGGCCGCAAAGGCCAGTTGCACGAGTATCCCCAGCGCGACCAGGCGTTTTTCGAAGGCTTGGGCCAGCAGACAAAAATCCACGACCTGACGGCCTTTGTGGTCGGTGCCAATTGCCTGGAGCAGCGTGACCAGTTGCTCCAGGCGCTGGAGCAGGGCAGTGGTGAGCTGGTTCATCCCTGGTTGGGGCGGATGCAGGTCAAGGTCGGTGAATGCGAGATGACCCAGACCCGCCAGGACGGCGGGCTGGTGACCTTCAGCCTGAAGTTCTACCCCGCACCGCCGCTGCCGTTCCCGGTGGCGGCGGTCAACACCCAGCAGCAGTTGCTGGTGGCCAGTGACCGCCTGCTGGGCGCGGCAGTGCTGCGTTTTGAGCAGGCGATGGCCTTGATCAAACTGGCGCGGGTCGGGATCGAGGAGCTGCGCAAGGGCTTGACCCAGGTCTTCGAAGTGATCCAGAAGGAGTTCAAGCCGCTGATCGAGCTGTATGGGGACGTCACGGCCCTGGTCAAGGCGGTCAAGGCGCTGCCCAAGGAGTTGAGCACCGCGTTCAACGGGCTGCTGGAAGACGTCCGCGGGCTTGAGGATTTTGCCCGCGACGGCTACCGCAAAATGCTCGCCGACTTGTCCCAGCAAGTGGAGTCGGCCAAGCAGGTCGACGTGCCGAAACTGACCACCGGCAAGGACAGCACCGCCACCGCCCAGGCCGTGGCCAACCTGGTCCAGGACGTGCTGCTGGTGCAGATGGCTCGGTTGGCCGCGGCGATGCCGGTGGCCACGCCGGTGGTGAAACTGACCACCACACCGTCCGTGGCGCAGCAGGCGGCCCAGCCGGTGCAGCGTTTGCAAGTGCCGGTGGCCGACGATGTGCTGGCCCTGCGCGAGCGGGTCAACGAGGTGATCTGGCAAGCCGCGCTCAAGGCCGACGCGGTGCATTACCAAGTGCTCAATACCCTGCGCCAGCAATTGCAGTCGCACCTCAATGCCGTGGCTTCGTCGGGGGTGCGGCTGATCAGCCTCAGCCCCAAGCAGAGCATGCCGGCCCTGGTCCTGGCCTATCAGCGCTTTGCCGATGCCACCCGGGTGGGTGAGGTGGTGCAGCGCAATCGGGTGGCCCATCCGGGCTTTCTACCACCGGCTGACGTGCAAGTGGCACGGGAGTAAGTCATGGATGAATTGGCCAATATCGTCACCCTGACCGTGGATGGCCTGGAGTACAGCGGCTGGAAAAGTGTCGAGATCAGCGCTGATCTGGAGCGGCAGTTTCGCACCTTCAGCCTGACCATCACCTGGCAGTGGCCGGGGCAGGACCAGCCGGTGCGGATCCTACCCGGGGCGCGTTGCCAGGTGCGCATCGGTTGCGACCTGGTGCTCAACGGCTATGTGTTCAAGGCGCCCATCAGCTATGACGACAAGCAGATCAGCCTGAGCATCCAGGGCAGTTCGCTGACCCAGGACCTGGTGGACTGCGCGGCGCTCAACCAGCCCGGGCAGTGGCGCCAGCAAGACCTGCTGAGCATCGTGCGGGCCCTGGCCGGCACTTACGGGGTGGGCGTGCGCAGCGAGATTGCGCCCACCAGCAAGTTGCACACCCACAGCATTGTCCCGGGGGAGACGGTGTTCGCGTCCATCGATCGCTTGCTGACCCTGTACCGGGTGTTCTCCACCGACGATGCCGAAGGCAATTTGCTGCTGGCGGCGCCAGGCAGTGGCGGGCGCGCCAGCGACGTGCTGGAGCTGGGCAAGAACATTCTCTCGGCCCAGGCAGCGATGGATTTCAGCAGCCAGTTCTCCGAGTACCGGGTGATTGGCCAGCACAAGGGCAGCGACCAGAAAAGCGGCGCGGCGGTCAGCGAGGTGTTTGGCCAGGCCAAGGACCCCAAGGTCTTGCGCAAACGCATCACGGTGATCAGCGAAGCCGCCCAGTTGAGCCCGGAACTGGCCCAGCAACGGGCCAACTGGGAAAGCGTGAGCCGCGCCGGCAAGGCCCTGAGCACGGTCTACCGGGTCCAGGGTTGGCGCCAGGCCAACGGTGATTTGTGGCGGCACAACACCCTGGTGCGAGTGATCGACCCGGTGCTGGGTTTCGATCAGGACCTGCTGATTTCCAAGGTCACCTACACGCTGTCCGAGCAGGGGTCGGTCACCACCTTGGCGGTGGCGCCACCCCATACCTTTGACGCCAACCCCACCCCGGCGAAAACCCAGAAGCCGGCTTCTGCGTAACCTCGCGGGCCTGAAGGAATTCAACATGAGCTTACTGACACGCCTGTTGGCGCGCGGCACCGTCGTGCTCGTCAATTCGGCCAATAAACTGCAATCGCTACAGATGCGCCTGACCGCCGGGGAAGTGAACGACGACATGGAGCATTTCGAGCCCTATGGCTTCACCAGCAACCCGCTGGCGGGCGCCGAGGGCATTGCCACCTTTCTCGGGGGCGACCGTTCCCATGCTGTGGTGCTGGTGGTCGCTGACCGCCGCTACCGCCTCAAGGCCCTGGCGCCGGGGGAAGTGGCGATCTACACCGACGAGGGCGACAAGGTTCACTTCAAGCGTGGGCGGGTCATCGAGATTGAAACCGACACCTTGAACATCCGCGCGGCCACGGCGGTGAACATCGATACGCCGACCCTGACCCAGAGCGGCCGAATCGTTTCCCAGGGCGACCAGGTCGCCGCCGGCATCAGCCAGATCAACCACCTGCACTCGGGCGTTCAGCCGGGCCCGGGCCAGACCGGCGCGCCGGTGGGAGGTTGAAGATGTTTGCCAGTGACAACCTGAAACAGGCCCTGACCCGTTCGGTGCTGATCAGCCTCTATACCTGGCGCCGCGCCGCCGATGACGATGCCCTCGACGATGAGGAGCGTTTCGGCTGGTGGGGCGACAGTTTTCCCAGTGTTGCCGACGACCGCATCGGCTCGCGCCTGTGGCTGCTGCGCCGGGTCAAGCTGACCCGGCAAACCCAGCTCGACGCCGAGTTCTATGCCCGTGAAGCCCTGCAATGGCTGGTTGAAGACGGCCATTGCAGCGCGGTCGAAATCCTCAGCGAGCGCCTCGACGCCCAGCGTTTGAATCTGCGCACGGTGCTGGTGCTGGCGGATGGCGAGCGCCTGGACATCAACCCCAATCACAGTTGGCAGGTGACCTATGCCGTTTGAAACCCCTTCGCTGCCGGTGCTGATCAAGCGCACCCAAAGCGACCTGGCCAGCGATGCGCTGCGCCAGTCCGATGCGCAAGTGCTGGCGCGCACCCTCAGTGGTGCCGCCTTTGGCCTGTACGGTTATCTGGATTGGATCGCCGAGCAGATCCTGCCGGACACCGCCGATGAGCCGACCCTGGAGCGCATGGCGATCCTGCGCCTCAACCAACCGCGCAAAGCCGCCCAGGGCGCCACCGGCAGTGTCAGCTTTACGGCCGCTGCCGGTGCGGTGCTGGATGTCGACACCTTGCTGCAGAGCAGCGACGGTCGCAGCTACAAAGTGACCGCCGCGGTCACCACCCGTGCCGGTCTTAACAGTGCCTCGATCGCTGCGGTGGACGCCGGTGTTTTGGGCAACGCCGACGCCGGGCTGGAGCTGATTCCGGTGCAGCCGGTGCAGGGGGTGGGCAACCTGTTCACGGTGCTGGCGCCGGGCCTGACCGGCGGGCTGGCCGAGGAAAGCCTCGAGTCCCTGCGGGCCCGGGTGATTCGTTCCTACCGAATCATTCCCCACGGCGGCTCGGCGGATGACTACGAAACCTGGGCTCTGGAATGCGCGGGGATTACCCGTGCCTGGTGTCGCCCGCGTTACCTGGCGCCAGACGATAAAACCGGCCCGGTGGCGGTCACGGTCTTTGTCATGCGTGATGACGATCCGCAACCGGTTCCCAATGACCAGCAACTGGCACTGGTCAAGGCCTACATCGACGGCCTGCGCCCGGTGACGGCCGAGGTGGATGTGCAGCGCCCCGACATCACGCCGGTGCACTACAACCTGCGTTTGAGCCCCGACACCAGTGCGGTGCGTGCTGCCGTCGAGGCCCAGCTGCGGGACCTGCATGAGCGTGAAGGTGGCCTTGGGGAAACCCTGCTGCTGACCCATATCGCCGAAGCCATCAGCAGCGCCGCCGGTGAGCACGACCACCGTTTGTTGGCACCCACGGCGGATGTGCTGGCGGGCGGCAACAAGTTGCTGGTGTTTGGAGAATGCCAATGGCAGGACTAAGAAACGCCGCCCAGTACCTGAGCCAACTGCGCAGCTTGCTGCCCAGCGGCCCGGCCTGGGAGCCCGAGCACGTCCCGCAGTTGCAGCAGGTGCTGCAAGGCATTGCCCAGGAACTGGCGCGCATCGACGCGCGGGCCGTCGACCTGCAAAACGAGATGGACCCGGCCAGCGTCAGCGAGTTGGTGGCGGATTGGGAACAGGTCATGAACTTGCCCGACCCCTGCCTGGGGGCAACGCCGCTGTTCGATGATCGTCGCCTGGCGGTGCGCCGACGCTTGCTTGCCGTGGGCAGCCAGCGCGCCGCCTACTTCGTCGAAATCGCCCGCAGCCAGGGTTACCCCAATGCCAGCGTCACCGAACTGCGCACCCCGCGCATGGGGCGCTCGCGTTTCGGTGATGCGCATTTCGGCACCTGGCAGGCGCAATTCATGTGGACCCTCAACACCGGTGGCCGCCTGCAACTGGGGCGGCGATTTGGCGCCAGCTATTGGGGGGAACGTTTTGGCATGAGTCCGGGGAGTGCCCTGGAATGCATGATTCATCGCAGTGCACCGGCGCATACCCGGGTGCACATCAATTATGACTAGGGGATAGAAGCGTGGATTATCCAAAGAGTGTGCCCAGTGTTGGGCTGAAGGACGGCAAGTTCATCGACGAAAACCCGGTGACCGGGCAGGTCGGTTCGCTGATTTCCTCCGAGTGGGGCAATGCGGTCACCGACGAGTTGCTGAACGTGATTCGGGCCGGTGGCGAGGAGCCTGCCGAGGCCGAGCACGACCAGTTGCTGGCGGCGATCAAGGTCATTGTCAAAGACAACATTCCACCGGAACAAGTCAGGACCACCCTGGCCCAATACGGCATCACCGATGCGTACACCAAGTCGGTGACCTACACCAAGGCCGAGATCGAGGCCTTGCTGAAGAACATGTCGGCATTGCCGGTGGGCGCCATGGTGCCGTTCCCCACAGGCACGGTGCCGGCGGGGTTCCTGGAAGTGAATGGCAGCGTGCAGAGTGCCGCGGAATATCCGGATCTGGCGGCGTACCTGGGGACCACCTTCAATACCGGTGGGGAAGCGGCGGGCGTCTTCCGTTTGCCTGAGTCGCGGGGGGAGTTCCTGCGGGGTTGGGATCATGGGCGAGGGGTGGATGCGGGTCGGGCGATTGGTAGCTTGCAAGCTGCAGAAATGGCTGCCCACTCGCACTACAACAGTCTGCGGGCATCAGCTGAAGGTAACATTTTGGCGCTGACGGTCTTTGGGGCGCCTTCGTCTGTTGGGAGTAGTCGAGTATTTCAAACGAGCACGGGCAACTACGCGGATGCGGGCAACTATCCGGTCTCAACCACCGGCGGCGCTGAAACCCGTCCCCGCAACCTGGCGGTGATGTGGTGCATCAAGGCTTGGAATGCGCCGATCAATCAGGGAAATATCGATATTGCGGCGTTGGCGGCGCTGTTGGTTTCTGCAACAGCTACACGGAGTGGTCTTGTCAGGCTTGCCACTTCGGTGGAGCTTGTAGCAGGCACGGACATGGAGCGGGTTGTTACGCCTGCAGTGCTCGAGTCTGCTCGTCCGAAAAAAGGAGACTGTACCGGTTGGGTCAATTTCAACGGAACAGGCACCGTTTCAATTCGAGACTCTTATAACTGCCTTTCCATTACGGACAACGGAACTGGCGATTTCACATGTAACTGGATTAACCAGGCCGTTGCTAGTTATTCCTTTTCGTCCGGAGCTTCGCTCGCTCAAAACTCGGGCGCTGTGTCGTTGCGAGTGCCTGAGTCCGGGGCAATCTACAGCGCTACGCAGTTGCGATTGTTATGCTCTGCCGGCGCTGGTTCTGTTTTCGATCCTATCTATGGCTCGGTTCAAATTTTCGGGGGTAAGTCATGAGTCACGTGATTATTTTCCAGCCTGTGGATATGCCGGTTGCAATTATGAGGGCTGCCCCTGAGGCGGCAGTCTTTCCACTTGAACGTGTTGGCCAGCATGGCGTGCCCGACGGCCTGCCGTTTTGGATCGTTGCCGAGTCCAGTATCCCTGTAGATGGGCCTCTGCGTAATGCTTGGGAAATTGACGTGACCACTATGGGGGATCCGTTTGGCGTTGGAGACATAGTTGCTTTTAACGCCTGGTGGAGCGAAGAAACTCAGCGTGCGGCAGCCATTGAAGGGGGTGAGGCATGATTGTTGTAAATCGAGAAAAGGCTGAGGTATTGACGTTTGATCGTTTGCGTCTGGAGCGTGAGCCTTTGTGGGCTGACTTGGATTTACAGGTTATGCGGGCCCTTGAGGATGGCCAGGATACGGCCGAGATCGTAGCGAAGAAAAAGGCTCTACGCGATGTAACGGAAATCGACCTTTCCGTGTTGAGCATCGAGCAATTGGCGGTTCTTACCGTTGCGCAGGCCATCGCACTTTACCCCGTGGTGCCACCCCGTATCGCCGAACACATCGAATAAACGCCCCGCACCGTCGGGGCGTTTTCTTTCCTGGCTTCCGAGTCCCAACCTATGCAGATCACTGAGCAACACCTGCAACAGATCATGCCCAACGCCCGCCGCCAAGCGGGCGTTTTTGTTTCCGTGCTGAATGCGGCCATGGCTCATCGACAGATCACCACGCCAAAACGCCAGGCGGCGTTTCTGGCGCAGATCGGTCATGAGTCCGGTCAGTTGCAATACGTACGCGAATTGGGCAGTGAACAGTATCTGAGCAAATACGACACCGGCACCTTGGCCGCACGCCTGGGCAATACTCCGGAGGCCGATGGCGATGGCCAGCGCTTCCGCGGCCGCGGCCTGATCCAGATCACCGGGCGCAGCAATTACCGCCAATGCAGCCTCGGGCTGTTTGGCGATGAGCGCCTGCTGGAACTGCCGGAGCTGTTGGAGCAAGCACAATGGGCCGCCGAGTCGGCGGCCTGGTTCTGGGAGCGCGGCGGGCTCAATGCCCTGGCCGATCGCGATGAGTTCAACAGCATTACCCGTCGGATCAATGGCGGGTTGAACGGGTTGCAGGATCGCCTGCAGCTCTGGGCCAGGGCGAGGGCGGTGCTATGCCAGCCTTCGGCCTGATCCCGGGTTCCTGGCGAGTGGTTGCGGTCGTGGTGTTGCTGGCCTTGGTGGCGGGCGGCGCTTCGACCCTGACCTGGCAGATTCTCGATGGGCGCTACGCTCGCCGGCTGTCAGAGCAGGCCTGGTTGCACAGTGAAGCCTTGAACCAAGCCACCCTGGCGGCCGCTGCCCAGCAGCGTGCCGAGCAGGCCAAACACCTGGCGCTGGAGCAACAGCTTCAAGCCAATGACCATGCTTATTACCGAGCCTTGAGCGATGCACAACGTGATCAAGGTCGCCTGCGCGACCGCCTTGCCACTGCTGATCTGCGCTTGTCAGTCCTCCTCGATAGCACCGATGCCGCCGTCGCTGGTCCAGTGCCTGCCGCCTCCGCCGGCACCGGCCTGGTTCATGGAGGCGCACGAGCCCGACTTGACCCGGCGCATGCTCAACGAATTGTCGCCATCACCGACGCCGGTGACCGCGGATTGATTGCGTTGCAGGCATGCCAGGCGTATGTCAGGGCCATCACGCGTTAATCTTTTGACCCGATCGCTGCCTTGCAAGCCTCGGCTGCTCGTGTACGGTAAGCCTCACGCCCGTCCCATCAGGAGAGCACCGTGAAAGAAATTACCCAGCTTGCCGCTGAACTTGGCCGGCGTTTGCAGGTTCTGAATGCCCACGTCACCACGGCGGAGTCCTGCACCGGAGGCGGTATTGCCGAGGCGATCACCCGGATTCCGGGAAGCTCGGCCTGGTTTGAGGCTGGCTACGTTACCTATTCCAACCGCCAGAAAACCCAGCAGTTGAATGTACCGAGCGAGTTCTTCACGTCAGTGGGGGCGGTCAGTCGTGAGGTGGTGGAGGCGATGGTGCGCGGCGCCCAGGAGAAAAGCCTGGCGCATTTCGCCGTGGCGGTCAGTGGCGTGGCCGGGCCGGACGGTGGTTCACCACAGAAACCGGTGGGTACGGTGTGGCTCGCCTGGGGCGCTGGCGAGACGCTGGTCAGTGAGTGCCGGTTCTTCCCGGGGAATCGGGATGAAGTCCGCCGACAAACGGTGAAGGCCGCCCTAGAGGGCTTGCTGCAACATGCAGCGGCAGAAATCGCAAATCAGGGGTAGGCGATCTTCGAGCGCTGTGGAATAATACTGGCTACTTATACAGGTGTTGGCCGTCAGGCCTTATTGATTACGTGAGGACTTTAATGGACGACAACAAGAAGAAAGCCTTGGCTGCGGCCCTGGGTCAGATCGAACGTCAATTCGGCAAGGGTGCCGTAATGCGTATGGGCGATCAGGACCGTCAGGCGATCCCGGCTATTTCCACTGGCTCTCTGGGTCTGGACATCGCGCTCGGCATTGGCGGTCTGCCAAAAGGCCGTATCGTTGAAATCTACGGTCCTGAATCTTCCGGTAAAACCACCCTGACCTTGTCGGTCATTGCCCAGGCACAAAAAGCCGGCGCTACCTGCGCCTTCGTTGACGCCGAGCACGCACTGGACCCGGAATACGCCGGCAAGCTGGGGGTCAACGTTGATGACCTGCTGGTTTCGCAGCCAGACACTGGCGAACAAGCCCTGGAAATCACCGACATGCTGGTGCGTTCCAACGCGGTCGACGTGATCATCGTCGACTCCGTGGCAGCCCTGGTGCCAAAGGCCGAGATCGAAGGCGAGATGGGCGACATGCACGTGGGTCTGCAAGCCCGTCTGATGTCCCAGGCGCTGCGTAAAATCACCGGTAACATCAAGAACGCCAATTGCCTGGTGATCTTCATCAACCAGATCCGGATGAAGATCGGCGTGATGTTCGGCAGCCCGGAAACCACCACCGGTGGTAACGCGCTGAAGTTCTACGCTTCGGTCCGCCTGGACATCCGTCGTACTGGCGCGGTGAAAGATGGCGATGAAGTCGTAGGCAGTGAAACCCGCGTCAAGGTTGTGAAGAACAAGGTAGCTTCGCCGTTCCGTCAGGCCGAGTTCCAGATTCTTTACGGCAAGGGCATCTACCTCAATGGCGAAATGATCGACCTGGGCGTGTTGCACGGTTTCGTCGAGAAGTCCGGTGCCTGGTATGCCTACAACGGCAACAAGATCGGTCAGGGCAAGGCCAACTCGGCCAAGTTCCTGCAAGACAATCCGGACATCGCAGCGGCTCTTGAGAAGCAGATCCGCGACAAGCTGCTGACTCCGACCCCGGATGTCAAAGCTTCGCTGGCCAAAGAAAGCGTTGATGACCTGGCCGACGCTGATATCTGATTGATCCGATGACCGCCGTACTCGATACCCTCGTCGCTGTGCGGCGAACCGCAATGGACCTGCTCGCGCGACGCGAGCATGGTCGAGTCGAGCTGACGCGTAAACTGCGTCAGCGCGGCGCCCCTCCTGAAATGATCGAAACAGCGCTCGACCGCTTGACGGAAGACGGGCTGTTGTCCGAATCGCGTTACCTCGAAAGCTTTGTTTCCTACCGTGCCCGATCCGGCTACGGCCCTATGCGCATTCGTGAAGAGCTGAGTCAGCGTGGCTTGCAGCGTGGCGATATTGACCTCGCCCTGCGTGAGTGCGGTATTGACTGGCAGGAGCAATTGCAGGATGTCTGGCAGCGCAAGTTCGCCGGGCACTTGCCGGTCGACGCTCGTGAGCGTGCCAAGCAAGGTCGCTTCCTGAGTTATCGGGGTTATTCCATGGACATGATCGGCCGCTTGTTGAGCGGCCGAAGTGTGGACGATTGATGGGCTGACAGGCCCGCAGTCTGAATGGCGGGCCGGTGTCTGTTGATCAAGTGGCCTTGATCGGTTCTCGTGCCGGTTGTTGGGCCCGGGTCTGAGTTTTAGCCCAGTTTTCCGGCAGGTTGATGAAGTCGATCAGTTCACGCAGACGGCCGTTGTTGCGGGCGTTGAAGGTGAACGACAGTCGTGCCAGGTGACTGAACTGCACGTCGTCCTGTTCCTCGCCACTGTAGGCATGTTGATGAAAGTGATCGCTCAGGCATAGGTCGGCGAAGGCCGCTTGCATGTGTTGCAGCGCCTGCTCGCTCAACGTGTGATTCATGCGAATCACGAACTGATGCTTCAGCCAGCGGCTGGAGTGGAAGTTGCTGTAGAACTGGTTGATTTCTGCCACGGCCTCTTCGGTGCTGTGCACCAGGCGCACCAGTTTCATGTCGGCCGGCAGGATGTAGTGGTTGGCTTCCAGTTGGTTCTGGATAAAGTCCAGGGCGCCTTGCCAGAACTGGCCGCCCGGGGCGTCCAGTAGCACCACCGGCACCAAAGGGCTCTTGCCCGTCTGAATCAACGTCAGTACTTCCAGCGCTTCGTCCAGGGTGCCAAAGCCACCGGGGCAGAGCACCAGAGCGTCGGCTTCTTTGACGAAGAACAGCTTGCGGGTAAAAAAGAAGTGGAACGACAGCAAATTGTCCGTGCCGTCTACCGTGGAGTTCGCGTGCTGCTCAAAGGGTAGGGTGATGTTGAACCCCAGGCTATGCCCAAGACCGGCACCTTCATGGGCTGCGGCCATGATGCCGCCACCGGCGCCAGTGATCACCATCAGGTCGGAGCGAGCCAGGGCGGCCCCCAGTTCCCGTGCCATGCCATAGAGCGGGTGTTCAATCGGCGTGCGCGCCGAGCCGAAGACCGTCACTTTGCGTCGGCCCTTGAATTGCTCAAGCACGCGAAAGGCGTGTTCCAGCTCGCGCAGGGCCTGCAGGGTGATTTTTGCGTTCCAGCGGTTGAGGTCATCCTGGGCCATGCGCAGGACGGTGAGGATCATGTCGCGATAAAGAGGAATATTAGGGCTGTTAGGAGCAATCAGGTTGAGTTGCTCTTCGACCTTGTTTGTCAGGTCGCCACCGTTGTTCTGAAAATGATGACTGAGGAGGTCATTCGGTTGGTAAGGCATTCAGCTTCTCCTTCTGCATAGAACCCCAGGCCCGGCCGAGAAATTCGGCCGCTCCACGACACGGCTTGTGTCGCTGCCAGCTCAGGCGTGAACCCGGCTGGTTCACCTGACTCGATGGGGCCATGAAACATCGGCGCCGCTGATCGAGTCACTCATACAGGTCCTATTTTTTCCTTGATGTTAGAAGATATTCGCATCGCAAGACTCGGATGGGCGATCCCTCCTGATCGGCCTGGAGCGTTAGTGTGATGACTGGGAAACCCGAGCAGTGATGCCCCGGCACTGAGTCGATCATGTGCCCATAAAGTCTTGCCTGGCAACCGCTTGTTGCTGATTTGCCAGGGGCTTTTGCCGCTGGTCAGAAGGCACTCTAACCGCTCACGGCTCTGATTTACTAAGGTACAACGCCAACAAGACATCTCGGCGTCAGGAGCAGGCGCAAGGGGGCTGATGATGCTGATCGGCGTGCACGAGCGAGGGCAAGGAGGCGGAGAATGAATCGGATCATTCTGGAAATCGATACGCAGCTGTATCAGCTATTGCAAGCGGCGGCGGCCAACAATCACTTGAGTTTCGAGAATGAATGCCGGCGCCGGCTGGAAGGGGAGGAGCGTCGCTCGCGATACTTGCAAGCCTTGTTGGCCGAGCTGCGGGCCGAGGACCTGCAGCGGCGCGCAGCCCTGGAGTGATTACTTCTTCTTGGTGCTGCTTGGAGCCGGGCAGTCGGATTCCTTGAAGCTGGCCGAGGCGACCGGGCGATTAGTGCGGTTTTCCGTGAACTCGTAGCGCATGATCGCGCCTTTGGCCATCAACTTGCGGTAGTTCGGATTACGGCAAACGCTGGCGCCCAGTTGCAGGTAAACGGCCTTGGGGTTGGCGCGCATTTTCTCGGCATGTTCGGCCTGGACGCTGAGGTGGTTGATCAGCTCTTTACCTTCAACGGTGTAACCCTGGTCAAGGATGTTTTCGTTGACCTCTCGGGGTGTACCGACGTTACTTTCCGCCGCGACCTTTTCCAGCATTTTGCTGAGTTCGAAATCTTGCAAAGACGCGGCCTGGGCGCTGAGGGGCAGCGCCAGCAGAAGGGCGACGGTAGGAACGATAAAGCGCAGCATGAAACTCTCCTGGTGCAGTGACTGATGCTTCGACCAGCCACTCCTCTGTGCGTTCAGTGGCGGCGAATTATAAGGGAGTGGGAGTAAGGCGGTACAGGTTTGCTCAGATAGCTCTGATAAACTTGCGCGACTTTTTACCCTGCTGAGTGTTTCTCGTGTCGATTTTCCCCCTTTGTCGGTGCCGCGTTCGATGAGCCACGCTGTTTCCCGTTTGCGCGCCCAGCGCCTGGCTCGCGCCGTCAAACCCTTTGTTGCACGTGGCTCGCGAGCCGAACGTTGCCCGGGGTGTCGGGTCATTCCCAGCCATTGCATGTGTGCCTGGCGGCCCAACGTCGCCGCCCGATCCGCCATGTGCCTGGTGATGCATGATGTCGAGCCGCTGAAACCCAGTAATACGGGCTGGCTGATTGCCGATGTGATCAGCGACACCAGCGCTTTTCCCTGGTCACGGACGGAGGTCGATCCAGCGCTTTTGGCCTTGATTGCCGATCCGCAGTGGCAGCCTTACATCGTCTTTCCGGGAGAGTTCGTGGCACCGGAGCGGGTAGTCACCGAGGTGCGTCTGGAGGAAGGCAAGCGTCCGCTGTTTATCCTGCTGGACGCCACCTGGAGTGAAGCCCGCAAGATGTTTCGCAAAAGCCCCTATCTGGAGCACTTGCCGGTGTTGAGCCTGGAGCCTGAGCAGTTATCGCGCTACAAACTGCGTCGTTCCAAGCGTGACGATCATTTCTGCACCGCCGAGGTGGCGGCGCTGTGCCTGGAGCTGGCGGACGATCAGCCGGCCAGCCAAGTGCTGGATGCGTACCTGGATGTCTTCAGTACCCATTACCTGTCGGCCAAGTTCCAGCGCTCGATTGACCCGGATGACGAGGCCCACGAGCGCCTCAAGCCCTTTCTGTAGCCGGCGTGGAATACGGCTCTGGTTTTCTTGGCCAGAGCTGGGCCACCAGCATGCCGCTTAGCATCAGCGCGCAGCCAATGTAACCGCGCATTTGCAGTGACTCACCCAGTAGCCAGGCGCCGGCGATTGCGGCGAACACGGCCTCCAAGGACAGAATGATTGCTGCGTGAGAGGCGATCGCATGTTTTTGCGCGACGACTTGCAAGGTGTAGCCAATGCCGACGGCGACGATGCCACCGTAGAGAATGGCCGGACCTGCGGCGATGATTGCGGACCATTGGATCGGCTCCAGGCACAGTGCCAGCAGCAAGCTGATCACCGAACAGGTGATGAATTGCAGGAAAGCCAGGCGAATCGCGTCGTGACGGCTGGCGAAAATCCCCACCAGCACCACATGCCCGCCCCAGACAAAGGCGCCAATCAGTTGCAGCCAATCACCGGAAGCCACGTGGAAGCTGTCGCTGACGCTGAGCAGGAACATACCGACCACGGCCAGCACGGCGCCGAACCAAGTGCCCAGGCCGGTCTTTTGCCCGATCAGCAGTCCCAGCAGGGGCACTACAATGACGTAGAGCCCGGTGATGAATCCGGCATTGGTGACGCTGGTGAACATCAGTCCGACTTGTTGCAGGTTGATCCCCAGGGCCAGCGCGAGCCCCATGAGGCCTCCGCCCAACAGCAAGCCTCGGGTCATGAAGGGTTCTGCGGTCGCTCCCGAATCATGGCGTCGTAGCACCAAGGGCAACAGGCACAGCGAGCCGAGCGCAAAGCGCAAGCCGGAGTAAAGGAAGGGGCCGATATGGTCCATGCCGGAGGCTTGTGCCACAAACCCTGAGCCCCAGATCATGGCGGTGATCAGCATCAGAACATCGGCACGCAGGGCTTGGCTTCGCATGATGGCACTCTTATTAGTTAGCCGGCTAAGATGCCGCAAAGCATCGAACTTGACCACCCCGGCTACGCTGGGCATGCTTGGCGCCGGTTAGGGCGCGACCGAAGTTTGAAACGCCGCTGTACCGGACTCTTTGGCGTTGATCGTGCTCTTTAAGGTGCCGCACTTTGCCGGTTACCTGTGTTGCTTGGGTGAGGACTGAATGCATCGGTCCCGCCATAAAAACAGGATCATTTGAAAAATGGCCACATACGAAATCCTGATTGCCGATGACCACCCTTTGTTTCGCAGTGCATTGCATCAGGCTGTCACGTTGGGCCTGGGGCCGGATGTACGTCTGGTGGAAGTGGCGAGCATCGCCGAGTTGGAAACCCGTCTCGATGAGAAAGCCGACTGGGACCTGGTGCTGCTGGATCTGAACATGCCAGGTGCTTACGGTTTTTCCGGGTTGGTGCTGCTACGGGGTCAATACCCGCAGATCCCGGTGGTGATGGTCTCGGCTCAGGAGGAAGCGTCGGTCATGGTGCGTTCCCGTGAGTTCGGTGCCAGTGGCTTCATCCCCAAGTCCAGCTCCCTGGAAGTCATTCAGAAAGCAGTGCGCAGTGTGTTGGATGGCGATGTCTGGTGGCCGCCGCAAGCCTTCGAGCAGGTCAGTGTGTCCGCCGAAGCCAAGGCCGCCAGTGAAGGCCTCGCCAGCCTGACGCCCCAGCAGTTCAGGGTGCTGACCATGGTTTGTGAGGGTTTGCTGAATAAGCAGATCGCCTACGAGTTGAGTGTCTCGGAAGCGACCATCAAGGCTCATGTGACGGCCATCTTCCGCAAGCTGGGGGTGCGTACCCGCACGCAGGCGGCATTGTTGCTGCAACAACTTGAGTCAATTTCCAGCCATTAACGGGCTGTTTCTTCACGCTTTTTTGACTTTAGTTGAACTAGTTTTCTTACCTCTTTTTTCAGTTGCCTACTTATTATGTCGCCTTTCAAGGGTCAAACCGGTCTTAAACGTATCCTCAATGCTTCGGGCTACTCGTTCGATGGTTTGCGCGCCGCCTTCACGGGCGAGGCGGCTTTCCGTCAATTGGTGCTGCTCAACGTGATCCTGATTCCGGTGGCGTTCTGGCTCAATGTCAGCCGGGTCGAGCGGGCCCTACTGATTGCCGTGTGCCTGCTGGCGCTGATCGTCGAGTTGTTGAACTCGGCGGTGGAAGCGGCCATCGACCGGATTTCCCTGGATCGCCACCCGCTGTCCAAGAACGCCAAGGACATGGGCAGCGCCGCGCAGTTCGTGGCCTTGAGCATGATCGCCCTGGTCTGGGCGGTGATTCTGATCTAGGGAATGCTCGGCAGGACGATCTCGTCACTGCGTTGCACCCCGGCGGTGAATGACCGGCAGAGTTCGAGAAACTCGCGCATCGCTGATGTCTGGTACTTCTGTTTGTGCCAGATGAAGTAGAACTGCCGGGCCAGGTCCAGGTCCGGGGTTTCCACCGCCACCAGGCTGCCGCGACGGAAAGCGTCGCGCAGCGCCAGTCTTGAAATACAGCCAATCCCCAATCCCGACTCCACCGCGCGTTTGATGGCCTCGGTGTGTTCCAGTTCCAGGCGAATATTCAGCGCGCTGCGGTGATGACGCATGGCCTGGTCGAAGGTCAGGCGGGTGCCCGAGCCTTGCTCGCGCAGAATCCAGGCTTCGTGGGTCAACTCTTCCATGCTGGCCTGGCCGCGTTGGGCCAGGGGATGCTGGGGCGCGCAGAACACCACCAGTTCATCCTCGACCCAGGTCTGCACTTCGATGTCCGGGTGGCTGCAGTCGCCTTCGATCAGACCCAGATCAATTTCGTAATGGGCTACCTGCTGCACGATGTGCGCGGTGTTTTGCACATGGAGCTTCACCTGGCTTTCCGGATGGCGCTGCATGAAGCTGCCGATCAGCAAGGTGGCCAGGTAGTTGCCGATGGTCAGGGTGGCACCGACCGACAGCGAACCAAAACCGGATTTGCCGTTGAGCAGGTCTTCGATTTCCTTGGCCTGGTCCAGCAGCGCCACCGCCTGGGGCAACAACTGTTTGCCCAGGGCGTTGAGGCTCAGGCGTTTGCCGGCACGATCGAACAATTGGCAACTGGATTGCCGTTCGAGTTCGGTGATCGAGGTGCTCGCCGCCGATTGGGAAAGGGCCAGCAGGCCGGCAGCACGAGAGACACTCTCTTGCTGGGCGACGGCGACGAAGACTTGCAGTTGACGGAGAGTAAATCGCATATCGATATAACCGATAACCCTTATCTTAATAATCCAGTTAACAGATATTGTCGCCGCCATTAGAATGCTGTGCAATTGCGCTCATGGTCAGCGCAGGCAATTTCTAGGAGCCCCCGTACATGAGCAACATGAACCACGAGCGTGTCCTCAGTGTTCATCACTGGAACGACACTCTGTTCAGCTTCAAGTGCACCCGCGATCCGGGTCTGCGCTTCGAGAACGGTCAGTTCGTGATGATCGGCCTGCAACAGCCTAACGGCCGCCCGCTTATGCGCGCTTACTCCATTGCCAGCCCGAACTGGGAAGAGCATCTGGAGTTCTTCAGCATCAAGGTTCCTGATGGTCCGCTGACGTCGCAATTGCAGCACCTCAAGGAAGGCGACGAGATCATCATCAGCAAAAAGCCTACCGGCACCCTGGTGCTGGATGACTTGAAGCCGGGTAAACACTTGTACCTGCTCAGCACCGGCACTGGCCTGGCGCCGTTTATGAGCGTGATCCAGGATCCTGAAACCTACGAGCGTTTCGAGAAAGTGATCCTGTGCCACGGCGTGCGTTACGTCAACGAAGTCGCTTACCGCGAGTTCATCACCGAGCACCTGCCGCAGAACGAGTTCTTCGGCGAAGCGCTGCGTGAGAAGTTGATCTACTACCCAACCGTGACCCGCGAGCCCTTCGAAAACGAAGGCCGCCTGACCGACCTGATGCGCAGCGGCAAGCTGTTCAGCGACATCGGCCTGCCGCCGATCAATCCGCAGGACGACCGCGCCATGCTGTGCGGCAGCCCAAGCATGCTCGATGAGACTAGCGAAGTGCTCAACAGCTTCGGCCTGAAAGTTTCGCCTCGTATGCGCGAGCCGGGTGACTACCTGATCGAGCGTGCGTTCGTCGAGAAGTAAGCGCCCCAGCAGGACTGAAAAGCCCGCGTTGCCTGAGAAGGCAGCGCGGGCTTTTTCGTTTCTGCCGGTTACTGCGCTGGAACCACTTCCAATACGCAAATCATCCCGGGTTCCGGGTAGTGCCAACGCACATCCACGTCCCAGAACTGCGCACCGTATTCCCGTTCGGGTGTCGGTGTCTGGTACGCCGGACGCGGGTCTTGTGCCAGGCACTGCTCGATCAACGCCACCAATGGCTCGTCAAGGCGCTGAGCGTGACCTTGTGCCTGTTGCAGGGCCGTCTTCAGCCACTGCACGCCAATCAGCTGCGGCGCAGCGCTGGCGATGCTATTGGTGGCGGTATCAATGATGTCGGCGTAAGGCACGTAGGGTTTGATGTCGAGGATCGGCGTGCCGTCCAGCAAGTCGATGCCGGAGATCCACAGGCGGTTGGCCTCGACCTTGTCCAGCTTGACCACCGACTGGCCGATGCCATTGGGACGATGGGTGGCGCGGGTGGCGAACACCCCCATGGATTTGTTGCCCCCCAGGCGGGGTGGACGAACCTTGAGTCGCGGCTTGTCTTCCAGGGCTTGGTGAAACAGAAACAGCAGCCACACATGGCTGACCTGCTCCAGTCCTTGCACGGCATCGCCCTGATCGAAGGGGGGCACCAGCTCCAATACACCACGGGCTGCCGGCGCCAGTTGCGGCTGGCGCGGGATGGCGAACTTCTCCTTGAAGCAGGAACGAACGAAACCGATAGGAGAAACGCTGTAGGTCATGATCTGAGGTCGAGGCCGGAAGGGAGGCGCATGATAACCCGTTCGTCCCCGCAGGATCCGGCTTGCCGGCGAAGCCGAAGCTTCCTTAGAGGCTGAACCCACCGTCCAATGGAATGATGTTGCCGGTCATGTAAGCCCCAGCTGTGCTCGCCAGGCTGATGGCCAGGGCGGCCATTTCTTCTTCCCGGCCCCAGCGCTTCATCGGGATCAGCGCCGTGTCCTCGGCCAGTGCCTGCTCGTCGTTGCCGATGTGCTGGGTCATTTTGCTGGGGAAGCGCCCGGGGGCGATCACGTTGACGTTGATGTGCTGGCTGACCAGCTCGCGGGCGAGAATTCGCGACAACTGATGCAAGGCCGCCTTGCTTGGGCCGTAGGCGTACGCCTGTTCGCCAAAGGAGGCGATGCCCGCCACCGAGCCGATATTGATGATCCGCGCCGGGTTCTGTTCTGAGCCGGCTTTGCGCAGCAGCGGCAGGCATTGCTGGATGCAGGTGAAGACCGAGGTCACGTTCAGTTGCATGACCTTTTCCCAACCCTTGGCCGGGTAGCTTTCCAGCGGGGCTCCCCAGGTGGTGCCGGCGTTGTTCACCAGAATATCCAGCTGGCCGATCTGCTGCTCCAGGCCTGCGACCAACTGTTGCACGCCGTCCTCAGTGGCCAGGTTGGCGGCCAGGCCCTGGCACTGCCCCAAGGCGCTGAGTTCTTCGGCGGTTTGCCGGCAGGCTTCGGCATCCCGGGCACAGACATAGACGCTGGCACCGGCTTCAACAAAGGCCTTGGCAATCATTTTGCCGATGCCACGGGTGCCGCCGGTCACCAGGGCGGTGCGGCCTTGTAGGGAGAAATAAGGGTGCATGGCGAGTCCTGAGAGCTTGGGGTGAGTGCATACCCTAGTCGTCAGGCGGGTGCAGCGAAGCCACTATTTTTGCAGGGAATACAGCGTCATGCGCAGAGGCGGTGACCGCAGTCGGCCGCCTCTGGAGGAGGTTTCAGAGCAGGTTCTCAGGGGCGAACGCGCAGGGTCAGACCCTTGAGGAAGTTGCGCAGCAACTGGTCGCCGCAAGGGCGGTAGTTGGTGTGGCCGAACTTGCGGAACAGGGCGCTCAACTCAGGCTTGGACACCGGGAACTCGGCCGCCTTGAGGATGGCGTGCATGTCGTCTTCCTTGAGTTCGAAGGCCACCCGCAGCTTCTTGAGGATGATGTTGTTGGTCACCGGTACTTCGATCGGTTGCGGCGGACGGCTTTCGTCCTTGCCGCGCTTGAAAATCACCAGGCCATCAAGGAAGTGCGCCATGACTTCGTCCGGGCAGCGTACGAAGCCTTCCTCGTCTTCCTCTTTCTTGTCGAGGTAGGTCACGAGGTCGGCCAGGGTGACGTTCATACCGCCGAGCTTGATGATCTCGACCACTTTCTTGTCGCTGATGTCGAGCATGTAGCGCACGCTGCGCAGTACGTCGTTATGAATCATGGTTCGTGTCCTGATCAATGCGTCTGGAGCGCCGCGCAAGGGGTGCGGCGTCGGAATGGGGGGCTTAGAACTTTTCTTTGGCCGACAGGTAGCGCCACTGGCCCAACGGCACCTTGCCGATGGACACACCGCCGATACGGATCCGGCGAATGGCCACCACTTTCAGGCCCACGGCTTCGCAGAGTTGGGCGATCACGCCTGGTTGCGGGTTTTTCATGGCGAAGCGCAGGCGATTTTCGTTCTGCCAGCTGGCTTTGACGGCCGGCAACTCCCTGCCTTTGTAGCTCAGGCCGTGGTTCAGGCGATTGAGGCCGTGGGCCACCATCTCGCCGGAAACCTCGATCACGTATTCCTGCTCGATCTTCGCCGAGTCGGCGGTGAGCTTGCGCAGGATCTTCCAGTCCTGGGTGAACACCAGCAGGCCGCTGGCATTGGCCTGCAGGTCGGCGCTGGCGGTCAGGCGCAGGAAGTGACCCTTGAGCGGGCGTTTGCCGTAGCGGTGCTCTTCGGACAGGGAGGCAGCGCCGAGGGATTGCATGGCGCTGTCCAGGTCCTGGCCGGCGGGTACGTTGAGCAGCAGGGTCACGGGCTCCGGCGCGGTGGCCTTGGCCTCCGGGTCGAGCTCGACCTTCTGGTTCTCGACCTTGAATTGCGGCTCGTCGATGACCTCGCCGTCCACGGTGACCCAGCCGCCCTCAATGAACAGCTCAGCCTCCCGGCGGGAACAGCCGACGAGTTCGATGAGGCGTTTGGAGAGACGAATCGGGTCAGTCATGACAGGGGCCGTAACAAAAGTGGGTACGCATTGTACCTGCCTGGCGCCGGTTAATCGCGGGTCCATTTGCAGGCTGTGGCTTTTAGCCGCGTAACGCGCGCAGCGACTGTTGCTTCAAACGCAGGTGCAGCAACGGATAGGGTTGTCCCATGCCGTCGTGCTCGGTGCGGCCGATGATCTCGAAGCCCTGCTTGAAGTAGAAGCCCACGGCTTGGGGGTTCTGTTCGTTGACGTCAAGTTGGTCGGCATTCAGGTGCTCGATGGCGTACCACAGCAGTTGCCTGCCCAGGCCCTGGCCACGGTGCACCGGATCGATAAACAGCATCTCCACCTTGCCCGCGGCCACCCCGGCAAAACCGGTGATGTGCTGGCGAGAATCCCGCGTGCAGATCAACATCACCGCGTCCAGGTAGCGGGTCAGCACCAGCTTTTTCAAAACCTGGATGTAGCTCTCTGGGAGGAAGTCATGGGTGGCGCGCACCGAGTCTTCCCAGACCTGGGTCAGTTCCGGATAGTCGGTGTGTCGTGGGGTGTGGATGACCGAATGTGGGCGCATGCCGCCTGCTCCTGATAAAGGGATCGACGTCGATCCCAGAGCAAAAGATAGACCTAAAAAAGCCCCGCATCTCGTCAGAGGGCGGGGCTTTTCAGTTTTTACGCCTTACAGGGTTTCGGCCCAGAGGTCGTACTCGTCGGCGTCGGTGACTCGGCACCAGACCTTGTCACCCGGCTTCAGGTCGCCGGCGCCGTCGATAAATACGTTGCCGTCGATTTCCGGGGCGTCGAAGAAGCAGCGGCCTACAGCACCTTGCTCGTCGACTTCGTCGATCAGCACTTCGATCTCTTTACCGATGCGCTGTTGCAGGCGGGCCGAGCTGATGGCCTGCTGGTGCGCCATGAAGCGCTCCCAACGGTCCTGCTTGACCTCGTCCGGCACCACGTCCAGGTCCAGGTCGTTGGCGGGTGCGCCTTCTACCGGCGAGTACTGGAAGCAGCCGACGCGGTCCAGCTGGGCTTCGGTCAGCCAGTTCAGCAGGTACTGGAAGTCTTCTTCGGTTTCGCCGGGGAAGCCGACGATAAAGGTCGAGCGGATGATCAGATCGGGGCAGATTTCGCGCCAGTTCTTGATCCGCGCCAGGGTCTTGTCTTCGAAGGCCGGGCGTTTCATCGACTTCAGCACTTTCGGGCTGGCGTGCTGGAACGGGATATCCAGGTACGGCAGGATCTTCCCGGCGGCCATCAGCGGGATCAGTTCGTCAACGTGCGGGTACGGGTACACATAGTGCAGGCGGACCCAGACGCCCAGGGTGCTCAGCGCCTCGCAGAGTTCGGTCATGCGGGTTTTCACCGGCGCGCCGTTCCAGAAACCGGTGCGGTACTTGACGTCGACGCCGTAGGCGCTGGTGTCCTGGGAGATCACCAGCAGCTCTTTCACGCCGGACTTGACCAGGCGCTGGGCTTCGTCGAGCACGTCGCCCACCGGGCGGCTGACCAGTTTGCCGCGCATCGACGGAATGATGCAGAAGCTGCAGCTGTGGTTGCAGCCTTCGGAAATTTTCAGGTACGCGTAGTGGCGCGGGGTCAGCTTGATGCCTTGTGGCGGCACCAGGTCGATCAGCGGGTTGTGGTCCTGGCGCGGCGGCACCACTTCGTGCACGGCATTGACCACCTGCTCGTACTGCTGCGGGCCGGTCACCGCCAGCACGCTAGGGTGCACGTTACGGATGTTGCCTTCTTCCACGCCCATGCAGCCGGTGACGATGACCTTGCCGTTTTCCTTGATGGCTTCGCCAATCACTTCCAGGGATTCGGCCTTGGCTGAGTCGATGAAGCCGCAGGTATTGACCACCACGACGTCGGCATCCTGGTAGGTGGACACCACGTCATAGCCTTCCATGCGCAGTTGAGTGAGGATGCGCTCGGAATCGACCAGGGCTTTTGGGCAACCCAGGGATACAAAACCGACTTTCGGGTTGGCCGGCGCGGTGGTGGTGGACATGTCTAACCTCGGTATTGGGTGTCGCGTCACTTGGGGGGCAAGTGCGACGGTTGGGCGCTGGCTGCGCCTCTGATCAAAAAGTGCGCAATTCTAGCGATGGTCGACCGACTTGACCAGCTTTATGCAGGGGAAATACGACGAGCGCTGCGCTATGCTTCGCGCCGTTGCGCCATTACAAATCTCGCAGTCAACAGTTCGTCTGTAACCGCAAGTAAAACAGCGCATGCTGCAGGGCGCCTGGCGCGGGTTGAACGACCCGACGCGTGGTCGGCGTCATGCTTTTCATATCAAGCCCCAGTCTGGGCAGTAGGAGTGGTTGATGGGTCAGGCAAGTAGTCAGGCGGTGGGCGGCGAGCATTCCGCGGCCAAGCCGTTGGGGATGCTGATAGCCGCGGTCGGGGTGGTGTATGGCGACATCGGTACCAGCCCGCTCTACACCCTCAAAGAAGTGTTTTCCGGCGGCTATGGGGTGCAGGTCAACCATGACGGCGTGCTGGGGATCCTGGCGCTGATCTTCTGGTCGCTGATCTGGGTGGTGTCGTTCAAATACATGATGTTCGTGCTGCGAGCCGACAACCAGGGCGAGGGCGGAATCATGGCTTTGACCGCCCTGGCGCGGCGGGCGGCGGCGGGGCATCCGAAGCTGCGTAGCTTGTTGGTGGTGTGCGGGTTGATTGGTGCGGCGCTGTTTTATGGCGACAGCATGATCACCCCGGCAATCTCCGTACTTTCGGCTGTTGAAGGCCTGGGGTTGGCCTTCGAGGGCATCGACCATTGGGTGGTGCCGCTGTCGCTGATCGTGCTGGTGGCGCTGTTCCTGATCCAGCGTCACGGCACCGCGCGCATCGGCATTCTGTTCGGCCCGATCATGGTGACCTGGTTTGTGGTGCTCGGTGCCCTCGGGGTGTACGGCATCCTTCAGCACCCGGAAGTCTTGCACGCGATGAACCCGGTGTGGGGCGTGCGCTTCTTTATCGTTCACCCGGGCATCGGCGTCGCCATCCTCGGTGCGGTGGTCCTGGCCCTGACCGGTGCCGAAGCGCTGTACGCCGACATGGGCCACTTCGGCCGCAAGCCGATTGCCCGCGCCTGGTTCATCCTGGTGCTGCCGGCGCTGGTGCTGAACTACTTCGGCCAAGGCGCCTTGCTGCTGGGTGACCCGGAAGCCGCGCGCAACCCGTTCTACCTGCTGGCGCCAAGCTGGGCGTTGATTCCCCTGGTCGGCCTGTCGACCCTGGCCACGGTGATTGCCTCGCAAGCGGTGATTTCCGGCGCCTTCTCCCTGACCCGGCAAGCGATCCAACTGGGCTACATTCCGCGGATGCACATCCAGCACACGTCCAGTGACGAACAGGGCCAGATCTACATCGGCGCCGTGAACTGGTCGTTGATGGTGGGCGTGATCCTGCTGGTACTGGGCTTCGAGTCCTCCGGCGCACTGGCCTCGGCTTATGGCGTGGCGGTGACCGGTACCATGCTGATGACCACTATCCTGGTGTCGGCGGTGATGCTGTTGCTGTGGAAGTGGCCTCCGGTCTTGGCCGTGCCACTGTCGATCGGTTTCCTGTTGGTGGATGGCCTGTATTTCGCGGCCAACGTGCCGAAAATCGTTCAGGGCGGCGCATTCCCGGTTATCGCTGGGATCGTGCTGTTTGTGCTGATGACCACCTGGAAGCGCGGCAAGCAATTGCTGGTGGATCGCCTGGACGAAGGTGGCCTGCCACTGCCGATCTTTATCGGCAGTATTCGCGTACAGCCCCCCCATCGGGTGCAGGGCACCGCTGTGTTCCTCACTGCCCGTCCGGACGCAGTGCCCCACGCCTTGCTGCACAACTTGCTGCACAACCAGGTGCTGCACGAGCAAGTGGTACTGCTGACGGTGGTCTACGAGGATATTCCGCGGGTGCCGGCGCAACGGCGCTTTGAGGTGGATTCGTACGGCGAGGGTTTCTTCCGGGTCATCCTGCATTTCGGCTTTACCGATGAGCCGGATGTGCCGGAAGCTTTGAAGCTGTGCCATCTGGATGATTTGGACTTCAGCCCGATGCGCACTACTTACTTCCTCAGCCGCGAGACGGTTATCGCTTCCAAGCTGGTGGGCATGGCCCGTTGGCGCGAGGCGCTGTTCGCCTTCATGCTGAAAAACGCTAACGGTAACCTGCGCTTCTTCAACCTGCCGGTGAACCGGGTGATCGAGTTGGGGACCCAGGTCGAGATGTAGGCCCTTGGGGGGAGCTGCAAGCTACAAGCTGTTCTGCTTGCCGCTTGCTACTGCTTCTGCGCACCAGGCTGTAGGAGCTGGCTTGCCAGCGATCGGCCTACCGCGATCGCCGGCGAGCCGGCTCCTACTGCGCGCGGGGTTATTCGGCTTTGGCCTGGCGCTTCTCGATGATCTCCACCAATCGCTTGGCCAGGGCCGGGTAGTTCTCGTCGAAGTGGTGGCCGCCAGGCAGTTTCATTGCTTCGCCCACGGCAGTTTTGTCGGTGCAGCCGCTTTCGTCGGTCTCTTCTTCGCCGTAGATGCACACCACCTTGGCCGGCGGCAGCTTGGCCATTTCCGGTCCGGTGGCGGCTTCTTTGCCGGCGTTGCCGAGCCAGCCTTCCACTTCGATCTCGAAGCTGCCGGTTCGGGCGAAAGCCAGCAGGATGATTGCGTCGACGCGTTGCTGCTCGGTTTCGGCCAGGCGGTTGTAGATCGCTGGCAATACGTCTGCACCAAACGAGTAACCGGTCAGGATGAAGCGTTTGGTGCCCCATTTTTGCCGGTAGTGCTGCATCAGTTCGGCGAGGTCGAGAGCGCTCTGCTCCGGGCTCTTGTGCTGCCAGTAATAGCGCAGGGTGTCGATGCCCACCACCGGGTAACCGATCTTGGCCATTTCGCCGGCCACATCACGGTCGAGGTCGCGCCAGCCACCGTCACCGGAAAGGAACAGGGTCACGGTGTCTTTGGCTTGGCCTGCCGGAACTTCCACCACTGGAATCTGCAGACCGCCATTGGCCTTGTCGCCGCCGACGAGGATCTTGCGCAGTTCGTTATTCAGTACCTGCGGCAGATTGATGTCGTAGTCGCTGATGCTGGTTTCGGCGTTCGGTTGATCGCGCACGAAACCTGCGCTGGCGTCGTCCGGGTTGTCGTTCCATGCCACCAGCCAGTGGCCGTGGGCGGCGGATTTTGGCAGCAGGTGGGTGCAGCCGGGTTTTTCCAGGGCGAGGTCGACGGAGATGGCTTGAGCCTTGTCATCCTTCTGCTCGGCCAACCAGCGCCAGGCCAGCACCGCGCCGGGGCCGATACCGCTGACCAGCGTTGCCGGGCCGTTCAGTTCACGCAATCCGGTTTGCAGGGCGCGGCTTTGCAGCAGGCAGTCACTGGGCAGAATCACCTGAACGATCTGCGCCGAGGCGCTGCGGCTCAGGGTGCTCAGTTGTTTGTCGCTGAGTTTTTGCTCTTCGGTGACGGCCACCAGCACTTGAGCCTTGGGCTTGGTGCCAGGGATGACGCGGGTCATGGCGGTGCCATCGGCCGGCTTCAGCTGTTCGAGGGTCGGTTCAGGTACCGGGCGTTTGAGGTACCAGAAACCGCCGCCGGCAATCACGGCCAGCACGATCAGTGCGGCCAGGATGTACTTGAGGGAGCGTCGAATCATCAGCGTTTCACCAATCCAGTCAGGCCGCCCGCAATCAGGGCAGCGGTGTCAGCCAGCGCCACCAGCGGATCCAGTCCGGCGGGCACAGCCATGTAACGGGGTTCCCAGTCGGGCTGGAACTTGTCTTTGAAGCGGCGCAACCCTTGGAAGTTGTACAGCTGCTCGCCACGACGGAACACCATTGAGCCCAGGCGCTGGGTCAGCGGCGCGCCACGACGTGGTTGCAGGCCCGACAGGGGCACCATGCCCAGGCTGAAGCGAGCGTAGTCATGGCTCTTATAGTGCTGGATCAGGCCGACCATCATGAATTCCATGGTCAGCTTCGGCGCGTCCGGGTGGGCGCGCATCAGGTCGAGGCTGGCCAGGTCATGACTGTAAGTCTCAAGCAGGTTGGCAAAGGCCACCGGGCGCCCTTCGAAGCGGATGATGGCGATACGGAAGTGCTTGAGGTAGTCATCGCTGAAGCGGCCCAAGGAGAAGCCTTTTTCCCGCACGTTCTTGCCGGTCAGCCAAGCATCGGAAATGACCTTCAGCTCGTCCATCGGCGCCTGGCCGGGCTCGTGGATTTCCAGGGACAGGCCATCGCGGGTACCGCGGTTCCAGGTGTAGCGCAGGTCCTTCATCTCTTTGCCCTTGGCTTCGAGATCAAAGCGTTTCAAGTCCACCCGGGCTTCTTCACCCAGCTTGATGGCGGTCAGGCCGATGTCCATGTAGTAGGGCAGGTTCTCCGCACGGACTTGGTAGAACACCGGGCGCGCGTGGTGCAAGTCGCACAGGTCCCGGAACTGCCAGATCATCTCGGCGCGCTGCTGGGTCGGCCCGATGGGGTCGTACAGCGCCACCAGGCTGCGGCCGCGACGGGCATACATGAGGAAGGCGTCGTCGTTGGGGTGGAACAGCAGTGCCTTGTCGCCGGTGAGGGCCAGGCCGCCGTCGGGTTGCGACGAGGCCATCAGGATCTTCGCGGCGCGATCCAGTTCTTCGGTGTTGGGTAGGTGGATGACCGGGCGGGCAGTGCGCAGCAACCAGGTCAGGGACACCACCACCAGCAGCACCGCAGCGCCCAGCAGCGAGCGCAGGCCGCGAGGGGCGTCGGCGTCGAGGGTGAATTGCCACCAGAGTTGGTGGCTGTAGGGCACGTCCTGATAGGCGAACAACAGCAGCCAGATCGAGGCACCGAGCACGCAGACGCTGGCCACCAGGTACAGCGGCGAGAAGGGCAGTTCGGTCAGTCGGCTCGGGCGATAGAACGAGCGGCGGAACACGGCCAGCAGGCTGGCGGTGAGGGTCATCAGGCTGGCTTCTTCCCAGTCGAAACCCTTGAGCAGAGAGAGCAGGGCGCCCACCAGCAGCAGAATGGTGGTCAGCATCCAGGCCGCCGACAGGCGTCGACGCAACCCCTGGGCCAGCAGCAGGCAGAGCACGCCGATCAGGCTGGCGCCGAAGTGCGAAGCGTCCACCAGGCGGTGCGGAATCAGAAAGCCGATATGTTGCAGGCGGGTATCGATCTCCGGGGTTGCACCAGAGAACAGCAGGACCACACCGGAGAGGAACACTAATACCGCGAGAATCGGCGCTGCCAGGCCTGAGGCCACTCGTAGTGACTGGCGGGATTGGAACAGGCGCTGGGCTTCATTGATCAGCAGCAGCACACAGGCCACCAGCATCGGCAGCACCACGTAGATCAGGCGGTACAGCAGCAAGGCGGCGGCCAATGGGGCGGCGCCCAGTTGGTCGGCGAAGGCGGCCAGCAGAATCGCCTCGAACACCCCGACACCGCCGGGCACGTGGCTGAGTACGCCTGCGGCCAGGGCCAGCAGGTAAATCAGCAGGAATGCACCGAAAGGCGGGGCTTCGGGCAGCAGCAAGTACAGCACGGTGGCGGCTGCGGCGACGTCGAGGGCAGTGATGATCAGTTGCAGGAACGTCAGGCGTCGACCCGGCAGGCGCAAGGTGCGGCGCCCCGCCTTGACCAGCAGGTTGTCGGCGTATGGCTGTTCCGGCAGGCGGCGGCGATAAATGCCAATGGCCAGGACCGTGCCCAACAACAGCACGGCGATGGCAATGCCACCCAGCAGGCCTTCCGACAGGTGCAGCGCCGCCGAAGCCGCAGGCAGGTTACTCAGGGTAGCCAGGGCTGCCAGAGGCGGCAAGGCGCAACCCAAGGACAGACTGGCGAACAGGGTCATGTGGGCGACGTCCGAGGCCCCCAGGCCGTGGCGCGCATACAGCCGGTAACGCACTGAGCCGCCCGAGAGCAGCGACAGGCCGATGGCATTGCCAATGGCGAAGGCGGTGAAGCCGCCCAGGGCCAGGGTGCGGGCCGGCAGGTTTACCCCGGCATACCGGCTGGCGGACCATTCGTAGCCCAGCAGGATAACAAAGCCGGCAATGGTTGCCCCCAGTGCGCCGAGCAAGGCCGGCTTCGGCACCTCAAGAATCGAGTCGTGCAGGGCATATAGGTCGAGTTCGCTGAGCAAGTGGCGGCAGGCGATCAAGGCGATCGCAAACAGCAGCAGCGTCACAGCCAGGCCGATCGGCTGGCGGTATTTACTCAACAGGTCCAGCCAGCGCAAGCGAGTGACTGTGATCGGTGGGGTTGTCGTGACGGTATCGGTGTCTTGTGAATCAGACGAGTTGGCGCGCATCAATCACCTCTTGGATTGTGCGCGACAGGATGGGGGTATCCAGCCAAGTTACCAATCCCTGTAGAAAAAATAATTTCAAATATTAACGCGTCTCACCGTCGTCCGGCGACCCTGCTTGAGCAAGGTTGAAAGGGGTGTTTGACACTGAGCATAGCCGTTATGGGCATGCAGTCACGGACGCGCTGACGGTTCGCTGCAGACTGACAGATCATTGTTGCGAAAGGACTTTTTCAACAGATACAAAAAAGGCCACTCTTTCGAGTAGCCTTTTTTGATGTTTGGTTGCGGGAGCCGGATTTGAACCGACGACCTTCGGGTTATGAGCCCGACGAGCTACCAGACTGCTCCATCCCGCGTCTGTGTGGCGGCATTCTACAGAGGAACGCTGGGGTGTCAACCGCTAAATTTTAAAAAGTGCTTGAGGTTCAATCGCTTAGCGCGCTGAGCAAGGTTGCTGAAGAGGCATTGGAGTAGGCGGGGCGGGGCTTGTAGCCCGATTGACCATTTTTGAACGCAGGGTCAAATAAATGTGTTGGCGGGCTGGCGCTGATTGCTCGGTCACTCAAGGCACTGGTGCTATATACAGTTGCCAGTGCGATACTGGCGCCCCACTTTGCTGTCAGCGTTTTGTCCGTCCATGAACACTGCCTTTAAATGATGCAGCGAAAAATCATCCATATCGATTGCGACTGCTTCTACGCCGCCATCGAAATGCGCGATGACCCGCAACTGGCCGGCAAGCCGCTGGCAGTGGGCGGCTCGGCGGAGCGGCGCGGTGTGATTGCGACCTGCAATTATGAAGCGCGCGCCTATGGCGTGCGTTCGGCCATGTCTTCTCGGCATGCTCTGTCCCTGTGCCCGGACTTGGTGATCGTCAAGCCGCGCATGGACGCCTATCGCGAGGCATCGAAGGAAATCCACACGATCTTTCGCGACTACACCGACCTGATCGAGCCCCTATCCCTGGACGAGGCCTATCTGGATGTCTCCGACAGCCCGAGCTTTGCCGGCAGCGCCACGCGCATTGCCCAAGACATTCGTCGGCGTGTGTCCAATCAGTTGCACATCACGGTGTCGGCGGGCGTGGCGCCGAACAAATTCCTGGCCAAGATCGCCAGTGACTGGAAGAAGCCCAACGGGCTGTTTGTGATCACTCCCGACCAGGTCGAGGATTTTGTCTCGGCATTGCCAGTGAAAAAGCTGCACGGCGTCGGCAAGGTCACGGCGGACAAGCTGGGGCGCCTGGGCATCGTCGACTGCCTGCAGTTGCGCAATTGGAGCAAGCTGGCCCTGGTGCGTGAGTTCGGCAGTTTTGGCGAGCGCCTGTGGAGTCTGGCCCGGGGGATTGACGAGCGGCCGGTGCAGAACGACAGCCGCCGGCAATCCATCAGCGTCGAAAACACCTATGACGTCGACCTGCCGGACCTCGACAGTTGCCTGGAGAAACTCCCCGAGCTGATGGAAGCCCTGGCGGGCCGCATCGAACGGATCGACAGCAGCTATCGCCCGGGCAAGCCGTTCGTCAAAGTGAAATTCCACGACTTCACCCAGACCACCCTGGAGCAGGCAGGGGCAGGTCGGGACTTGGAGAGTTATCGGCAGTTGCTGACGCAGGCGTTCAAGCGTGGTGACAAGCCGGTGCGGTTGCTGGGGATTGGGGTGCGTCTGCAGGATCTGCGTGGCGGTCACGAACAGCTGGAGCTGTTTCGGGGCGTGTTGTAGGGGCCGGCAAAGCGGCCCATACAGGGATCAGTGGTTGCCGGGGTCGGCGACCAGTCGACCGGCATTTTTGGTCAGGGACTTGAGAAACTCGCTCTGCAGTTCCGGATCGTTGCGGGTCAGCTCGATCAGGCTCTGCTCCAGCTCGCTGGCTTCCTCTTCCAGGCCCAGCTCCGACAGGCGTTTGACCCGGTGTACCCACTGGCTCACTTCGTCGTCTTCCAAGTCGTCGTAAATCAACCCGTGGGCTTCCACCAGTTTGCCGCGCAGGGTGCTGCTCAGGCTCAGGGACGAATCGGAGTGCACTTCGTCCTGGGCATCTTCAACACTGATCTGCAGGGTGCTGATGCGGTTCAGGTCCTGTTCGGAGAAGGGGCTGTCCAGCAGGTTCAGGCGCAGTACGCCGTTGCGATCGGTGCTCAGCTCGTGGGTTAGCTTGCCGGCCTTGACCTCCACCGGGCGCTCGCTCCACGGCAGGCTCGAATACTCCAGGCGCTTGTCGCGCTGGACTTCATCGATGCCCGCCAGGTTCTGCTGCGCGCGACCGTGGGATTGCACGTTCATGAACGGGTTGAGCCCCGACACGCCGTAGCTGATCCAGTCCTTGGTGACGCTGTCCGGCAGGCTGCCCAACGCAAACACGTTGACGATGTTGGCGCCGACCCCGGCGACCACTGCTACCGCGCCCATCGGCACCTCGTAGAGTTCTCGCCAGGGTTGGTAGGGCGTGTAGCGATCGTAGCGACGTGTGACTTCGAACTCAGTGACTTCGAAGGTCTTTTGCTCGTGGATCCGCACCCGACGCTGCGGCAGCTCAAGCACCTTAGGCTCACCGACATCGATCTGCAGGCTATGGTCGAGCAATTTGCGCTCGACCCGCTCCTCGTGCTCGCTGCGTTGTGACATGTGGTTGGCACAGCCGCTGACCAGCAGGGTGCCGCACAAGGCGGCACCACCGAGGCCTAAGGTGTTTCGCTTGAACATGACTTCTCTTGATCTGGTTTCAGCGACGGATACGGGCTTGGAGGAAGGACAGGACGTCAGCCACCGGCAACGCTTGTGCCTCGGCTTCGGTACGGCTCTTGTATTCCAGGTTGCCTTCGGCGAGGCCACGGTCACTGACCACGATCCGGTGAGGAATGCCGATCAGCTCCATGTCCGCGAACTTGATGCCGGGGCTGGTTTTCTTGTCACGGTCGTCCAGCAGCACTTCGAAGCCGGCGGCGGTGAGTTCCGCGTAGAGCTTGTCGGTGGCTTCGCGAACCTGCTCGGTTTCATAGCGCAGGGGCACCAGGGCGATCTGGAATGGCGCCAGGGTGTCGCTCCAGATGATGCCGTTGGCGTCGTTGTTCTGCTCGATGGCGGCAGCTACCACGCGGGAAACGCCGATGCCGTAGCAGCCCATTTCCAGGGTGACCGGCTTGCCGTTATCGCCCAGCACTTCGCACTTCATCGCCTTGCTGTACTTGTTGCCCAGCTGGAAGATGTGCCCGACTTCGATGCCGCGTTTGATTTCCAGGGTGCCTTTGCCGTCTGGGCTCGGGTCGCCGGCCACCACGTTGCGCAGGTCGGCAACGGTCGGTACGGGCAGATCGCGCTCCCAGTTGACGCCGAAGTAGTGCTTGTCGTCGATGTTGGCACCGATGCCGAAGTCGCTCATCAGCTCGACCGAGCGGTCGATGATGATCGGCAATGGCAGGTTCAGCGGACCCAGGGAGCCAGCGCCAGCGCCAATGGCGTCGCGCAGTTCGGAGTCCGTGGCCATGACCAGCGGGCTGGCTACGCCAGGCTGCTGGGCGGCTTTGATTTCATTGAGCTCGTGGTCGCCGCGGATTACCAGGGCGATCAGCTTGCCTTCTTCCTCGGCGCGCACGATCAGGGTCTTGATGGTCTTTTCAATCGGCAGATTGAATTTCTCCACCAGGGCCGCGATGGTCTTGGTTTCGGGCGTGTCCACCAGGCGCAGCTCTTCAGCCGGCGCTGGACGGGAGGTTTCCCGTGGCACGGCTTCGGCTTTCTCGATGTTCGCCGCGTAGTCGGAACCGTTGCTGAAGACGATATCGTCTTCGCCGGATTCGGCCAGTACGTGGAATTCGTGGGAGCCGGCACCACCGATGGAGCCGTTATCCGCTTCAACCGGGCGGAAGTTCAGGCCCAGGCGGCTGAACACGTTGCAGTAGGCCTGGTGCATGCGGTCGTAGGTGACCTGCAGCGACGCCTGGTCGGCGTGGAAGGAGTATGCGTCCTTCATAATGAATTCGCGGCCGCGCATCAAACCGAAGCGTGGGCGGATCTCATCACGGAATTTGGTCTGGATCTGGTACAGGTTGAGCGGCAGTTGCTTGTAGCTGCTCAGCTCGTTGCGGGCCAGGTCGGTGATCACTTCTTCGTGGGTCGGGCCCGCGCAGAAATCGCGACCATGACGGTCTTTGAAGCGCAACAGCTCAGGGCCGTATTCTTCCCAGCGACCGGATTCCTGCCACAGTTCAGCCGGTTGAGTGCTCGGCATCAACACTTCAAGCGAGCCGGCGGCGTTCATTTCTTCGCGAACGATGGCTTCAACCTTGCGCATCACCCGCAGGCCCATGGGGAGCCAGGTGTACAGGCCGGAGGCCAGTTTGCGGATCATGCCGGCGCGCAGCATCAACTGATGGCTGATCACGACCGCATCGGAAGGCGTTTCTTTCTGTGTGGCGAGCAAAAATTGACTGGTGCGCATGGTAGGCCGTTGTCGGTTGCTGAAGACTAGAAATGACGGAGCATTGTACGGGCGAGTTCCGCTGGCGTACAGGATTGCGGCCGGAGGGTGCCAGGGGCTCGGGCAAAAGCGCGCAAGCCCCTGGGTTTCCTACGATTCTTCTTTGTTTACTGCGTTGTTCGGTGCGGGTTCTACCGCCTCTGCCGGCGCTGCGCGGCGACTTTCCTGGAACCAGTGCAGGGCGATCAGGATCAGGGTCGGCACGCCCAGCAAGGCGGTGATCATGAAGAAGTCGTGGTAGCCGAACTTCTCCACCATCACTCCGGAGTAGCCGCCGATCAGCCGTGGCAGGAGCAGCATGATGGAACTGAGCAGGGCGTATTGGGTGGCGGAGAACTTGAGGTTGGTCAGGCTCGACAGGTAGGCGACGAAGGCTGAGGTGGCCAGGCCGGAACTGAAGTTATCAAGGGATATGGTTACCACCAGCATCTGCAGGTTGGGACCCATGTCCGCGAGCATCAGGAACAGCAGGTTGGTGCCGGCCGAGGCGGCGCCGCCAATGAACAGGATCGGCAGAATGCCGAAGCGCACGATCAACAGGCCGCCCATGCCGGCGCCGACCAGGGTCATGATCAGGCCGAAGATCTTGCTGACGCTGGCGATCTGGTCCTTGGTGAAGCCCTGGTCAATATAGAAGACGTTGGCCATCACCCCCATGACCGTATCGGACATGCGGTAGGTGGCGATCAGCCCCAGCAGCAGGAAGGCCTGCCAGCGGTAGCGCAGGATGAAGTCGTTGACCGGCGTCAGCACCGGCGCCAGGCCGCGGCGGCCCATGGCCGACAGGCACAACGCAGTCAGGGTGGTGTAGAGGATGGCCCGCAGGAAGGCGCGGTCTTCCAGCAGCAGGTCCAGCGGGCTGACCCCATTGAACAGCACGCTGGCGAAGTCGGTGTTGTACAGCTGGGTGCACATGGCCGGCACCGAGACCAGTAACACGATCAGCACGAACACCGAGACCAGCTGGTGCACGAAGCTGTAGCGCCCAGCTGAGAGTTGGGTGCGCAGCGGCACGGGCGGTTCACGCATAAACAGGGTGGTCAGCAAGGCGGGAATCATCAGTACGCCGAACAGCACGTAGGTGCCGGCCCAGGCTGAGTGCTTGTAGCTGAAACCGGTGGAGCCAAAACCTTCGGCAAAGAACAGGGCGCCGGCAGTGGCCAGCAGGGCGGCCACCCGATAGCCGGACATATAGCTGGCTGCCAAGGCTGCCTGGCGGCTTTCATCGGCGATTTCCAGGCGATAGGCGTCGACCGCGATGTCTTGGGTGGCGGAGGCAAAGGCCACAAGCACAGCAATGGCGATCAGCCAGGACAGGTGCTTTTGCGGGTCGCAAAAACCCATGCCGACCAGCCCGAGAATCACCAGGGTTTGCGACAGGACCAGCCACGAGCGGCGGCGTCCGAGCTTGCCCAGCAAGGGCAGGCGCCATTGGTCGAGCAGTGGCGACCAGACCCATTTGAAGGCGTAGGCAAGGCCGATCAGGCTGGCGTAACCGATGGTTTCGCGGGCCACACCGGCCTCGCGCAGCCAGACGGAGAGAGTCGAGAACACCAGCATGTAGGGCAAGCCGGCGGCGAAACCAAGCAGCAACAGCACGAGCGTCGAGGGGCTGGCATAGGCGGCGAGCGCGGCGCGCCAGGTTTTACGGGGCATGGGCTGGAATCTGCCTCAAGAAGTACGGAAACAAAGCGCGCACTCTAACCGCTGTGCTCTACCGGGCGCCAGCCATGGTGCTGAATATCCACGCGATTGTTGCGGATGAATACGCCTTCGCTGCGCAAGCGGGCGCGCTGTTCGTCGCCTGAGGGGCTGCCCAGTGGCAGGCTGAGGCGTCCACCCGCGCCCAGAACTCGATGCCAAGGCAGGCTGGTCTCGGCGGGCAATTGGCTGAGGGTGCGCCCAACCCAGCGCGCCGCGCGGCCCAGGCCGGCCATTTCGGCCAGTTGGCCATAACTCACGACCTTGCCCGCGGGTACTTGGGCCAGGGTCAGGTAGAGCGCGGTGCGGCGAATGTCGGCGGGGCTTTGAGCGTCCTCGATGGGGTCGGTCACGGGCGCGTTTCCTGATGGGCGGTCGGTCGTTGGTCGGTGGTGCTGCTGAATACGAAATGCGTATTGAACTCGGTTGCAATACCCGGGTCAGTCCAGACTGAGGTTTTTATCCTGCGGGATAATGACGTTTTTTTCCGCAAAATCGAGCCCTGTGTCCGCTTATGTTGCCCAGAACCCTGTTGTGCCTAGCTGTTTTCAGTGCCTCCACGCCCTTGCTGGCTGACACCGTGTGGTTGAAAAACGGTGACCGGTTGAGCGGCAAGATCCGGGTGTTCGACGGTGGCAAGCTGTTGATCCAGACCGATTACGGCGGTTCCATCAGTATTGACTGGAAGCAGGTCAAGACCCTGGAGAGTGATCAGGAATTGCTGGTTAAGCAGGATGCTTACAGTGGCGAGAAAGCCAAGTCACTCAAGGCTTCGGACGATGGCAAAGTGGTGTTGGCCAACGGCGAGCCGAAGACCGTGGAGTTGGCCAGTATTCAACAGATCATGAAGCCCAAACCCGTGGTTGAAGACCTGGTGTGGAAGGGCAACGTGGATGTCGCCATGGATTACCAGCGGGCGGAAAAAGACACGGACGACTACGACGTCAACTTCAAGACCACGGCGCGTCATGGCCGCTGGCGGCACACCGCCGAGGGCGAATACAACCGTGAGTTCCAGGATGACGTGGTGACCACCGATAACTGGGGCGCTGAATATGCGCTGGACCGCTTCCTGACTGAGAAATGGTTCTGGCAGGGGCGTTTGAGCTATAAGCGTGACAAGGTCGAAGACCTGGCGCAGCAACGAGTGGTGGGTACCGGTCCGGGTTACCAGTTCTGGGATGACGAGCTGGGCGCTTTCTCCCTGGGCTCGCTGCTTAACCGCACTGACTATGAATATGCCGATGGTGGCAAAGACAACTTCTATTCCCTGGCTATGAAGTGGAATTACAACCGTTACCTGATCGGCAAGCGGGTTGAGTTTTTCACCAATGGCGAGGTGGGGCGGCCGTTGTCGAATGTGGCTGACTACGCGCTGGATGCCGAAATGGGCTTGCGTTACAAGGTTACCGACTGGGCTTCGCTCAATCTCAAGGCCGAGAAGGACGTGATCAGCGGGACCCAAGACAGCGATTTGAGCAAGACCCGCTACACCGCAGGTTTCGGCGTGACCTGGTAAATACAGGCGCGCTTTTGGCAGTGCTGGCTTGAGGGATCAGGCCGGCGAGCAAGAGAAAAACCATTGGGCACAAACCTACGGGCACAAAAAAGCCCCGCTGTTGAGGGCGGGGCTTTTTACTGGATCAGTACAAGTTAGATAACTTGAACTTCTTCAGCTTGCATGCCTTTCTGACCGCGGGTAGCGATGAAAGAAACCTGTTGGCCTTCTTTCAGGCTTTTGAAGCCGTCGGATTGGATTGCTTTGAAGTGTACGAACAGGTCGTCACCGGATTGTGGAGTGATGAAGCCGAAGCCTTTTTCATCGTTGAACCACTTAACGGTACCGGTTTGGCGATTAGACATGGTGTATCTCCTTGGACAAAGTTAACTGCGACTCAGGAAAAGCCCTGGCCGAGACTGAGTGCAAAGAGCAGGAAAAATTCTTGGAGATGGTTGGATCGAAATTCAACATCGTGTAGAGATTCTCAGTGACACAAGCAACACAGTGGCGCCACCTTAACCCTTTTTCCCTAACGTGCCAATGATCTTTGCGAAGGTTTCTCAGTTTTCGTGACTGACGGTGATCTTGTCGCTCGCAAGGCCTTGTGGATTGTGGGTATCGGCGAGAAAAACCGCCCAGACTTTGAACCCGGCGACGCGCCCCGGTAAGATGCCGGACAGAATTTTTCCACCTCGCTATTCAGGACACCCGCCATGAGCATCAAATCGGACAAGTGGATTCGCCGCATGGCGCAAGAGCACGGCATGATCGAACCCTTTGTCGAGCGCCAGATGCGGGGCGAAGGCGCTGACCGGCTGATCTCCTTCGGTGTGTCGAGCTATGGTTACGACGTGCGTTGCGCCGACGAATTCAAGGTATTCACCAACATCAACTCGGCCACCGTCGATCCGAAAAACTTCGATGAAAAGAGCTTTGTCGATATCAAGAGCGACGTGTGCATCATCCCGCCGAACTCCTTCGCCCTGGCCCGCACCGTCGAGTACTTCCGAATTCCACGCAATGTGCTGACCATCTGCCTGGGCAAGAGCACCTACGCCCGTTGCGGCATCATCGTCAACGTGACGCCGCTCGAACCCGAGTGGGAAGGCCACGTGACCCTGGAGTTCTCCAACACCACCACCTTGCCGGCGAAAATCTACGCCAACGAGGGCGTGGCGCAGATGTTGTTCCTGGAGTCGGACGAAGAGTGTGAAGTGTCCTACAAGGACCGTGGCGGCAAGTACCAGGGCCAGCGTGGCGTCACTCTGCCGCGTACCTGAGTTCGTCCTCCTGACGAACCGTGGGAATTCCTGAGCGGGCAGGCACTCTATTGGGTGTACTGCTCCGGTTCGCGCAAGGCGTACCGGGCACAGCTCAGGAGTGCCCTATGAAGATCGATCCGCGAATAAGTGCAGCACTGGCCAAGCTTGAGCCCAATCAGGTGGGCGTATTGGCCTGGTCCTTGTTGGCCCATCCTCCCATAAGTCTGGCAGGCGGCATTCCCGGTCAGCCCGATCCTGACTACCCACAACCCACTGAACCGACCGAACCTGGCGAGCCCACCTTGCCGGACGAACCGCCTCCCGCGCCTGTGGCGTGAGCCTTGAGCGTGATGCGCCCCGCCCGTCGAGAATCCTGGGAGTCCGTCTGGCGGGGCCACTCAGCGCTTATTTAAGGTTGCCGCTGAGAAACTGCTGCAAGCGCTCGCTTTTTGGATGCCCCAGTACTTCCTCGGGTGTGCCTTCTTCTTCTACCAGGCCTTTGTGCAGAAACAGCACCTGGCTGGATACCTTTCGGGCGAAGCTCATTTCATGGGTGACCATAATCATGGTCCGGCCTTCTTCGGCCAGGCCTTGGATCACCTTGAGCACTTCGCCCACCAGTTCCGGGTCCAGGGCCGAGGTGGGTTCGTCGAACAGCATGACTTCCGGTTCCATGGCCAGGGCCCGGGCAATCGCCACCCGTTGTTGCTGGCCGCCGGAGAGGAACGCCGGGTATTGGTCGGCGACGCGCGCCGGCAGGCCGACCTTGTCCAGGTAGCGCCGTGCCCGCTCTTCCGCCTCCTGCTTGCCCACGCCCAGCACTCGGCGCGGAGCCATGGTGATGTTCTCCAGTACGGTCATGTGGCTCCACAGGTTGAAGTGCTGGAATACCATGGCCAGGCGAGTGCGGATTCGTTGCAGTTCGGCGTCGTCGGCCACGCGCATGCCGTGGCGGTCGCTGACCATGCGGATCTGTTGGCCGTCCAGGCTCATGGCGCCGTCGTCAGGGGTTTCCAGGAAGTTGATGCAACGCAGGAAGGTGCTTTTGCCCGAGCCGCTGGCGCCGATCAGGCTGATCACGTCACCGGTCTTTGCCTTGAGCGAAACGCCTTTGAGCACTTGGTTGTCGCCATAGCATTTGTGCAGGCCTTCGATGGTCAGTTTGTACATGGGGCGTGCATCCTCAAGGCGAAAGTAGGTAGCCGGTGCGATAGGCCTGTTGGCCGGCAATGTGGGCAACCACCATGCCGGCAGTGGCCATGCGTCGCAGCGAGCGGGCGTAGAGCAGCCCGGCGTTCTGGCAGTGCACCGGGGTTACCCGATCGGTGATCGGGTCGATGATTTGCGCCACCTCCTGGCCGGCTTCCAGGTACTCCCCCGGCAGCACGCTGAACACCAGCAGGCCGCCCTGCGGAGTGGCGACCGGCTCCACCGCCGCCAGGGGCGTGGCCGGGTAGGGCAGCTCTGGCAGCGGCGGCGCCTGGCCGTCGATGGCGCCGAAGTGGGTCAGGTAATCCAGCAGGGCCTGGCAGTCGAGGCTGGCCAGGCCGTGATTGACGTCGCCCTGGCCGCGCAGCTCCAGGGTCACGGAGAAGCTGCCTTGGGGGATGGCATAGCGATCGCCGAAGCGTTGCTGCAATTGCCACCACAGCAGGGTGAAGCATTCGTCGAACGACTGACCGCCCGAATCAGTGGCCAGCAGGCTGGCTTCCGAACCGATGTAGCGCGCCAGCGGCTCCACCTCGGGCCAGGCTTGCGGGGTGGTGTACAGGTGGGCCACGGCTTCGAAATCACAGTGCAGGTCCAGCACCATGTCTGCATCGCAGGCCAGGCGTTGCAGGGCCAGGCGTTGGGATTGCAATTGGGTGGCGGGTGCCTGGCGGGCCAGGGCTTCGCGCAAACTGCCGCGGATCTGCTCGAGGTTGTGTTGCGGGTCGTCGCTCAGCAGCCCCTCGACCCGGTCGCCGACCTCGTCACTGAGGTCGACGAACCAGCGATTGAAGTTCTGCCCGCTCTCCAGTTCGTAGCGCCCCAATGGAACGTCCATCAGCACCTGCTCCAGGCCCACCGGGTTGGCCACGGGGACCAGGACGATTTCGCTGCGCAGGCGCCCGGCGGCTTCCAGCTCGCTCAGGCGTTGCTTGAGGTGCCAGGCCACCAGCATGCCGGGCAATTCATCGGCATGCAGGGACGACTGGATGTAGATCTTGCCCGGCCCCTCGGTGGGCCCGAAGTGAAAACTGTGGATCTGCCGCGCAGTGCCCGGCACCGGGGCAAGCAGGTCATGAGTCTGGTGGCGCATGGGTGGTTCGATTCTCGCAGCAGGTTCTAGTGAGTCGGTCCGAGGAAGGCCAGCCAGCGACGCTCGGCGAGGCGAAACAGCCCCACCAGGGCAAAGGTCACGCCCAGATAGATCAGCGCGGCAATGCCGAAGGACTGGAAGGTCAGGAAAGTCGCCGAGTTGGCATCACGGGCGACTTTCAGCACATCCGGAATGGTTGCGGTGAAGGCCACGGTGGTGGAGTGCAGCATCAGGATCACTTCGTTGCTGTAGTAAGGCAGCGAGCGCCGCAGCGCCGAGGGCATGATCACGTAGGCGTACAGTTTCCAGCCGCTCAGCCCATAGGCTTTGGCGGCTTCCACTTCGCCGTGGGCCATGCTGCGGATCGCCCCGGCAAAAATCTCCGTGGTGTAGGCGCAGGTGTTGAGGGCGAAGGCCAGGATGGTGCAGTTCATGGCGTCGCGAAAAAATGCATCCAGCACCGGCTGGGCGCGGATCGCCGCGATGCTGTAGATCCCCGTGTAGCAAATCAGCAACTGGATATACAGCGGCGTGCCCCGGAACAGGTAGGTGTAGAACTGCACTGGCCAGCGGACATAGCGCTTGGGCGAGACACGGGCGATGGACAGCGGGATCGACACCAGGAAACCGATGCAGATCGAGGCGCTGAGCAGCCACAGGGTCATGGCCAGGCCGGTGATGTTGTAGCCGTCGCTATAAAGGAAGGGGCGCCAGTATTCCTGCAAGAGCTCGATCATCGCACGGCCTCCCGGGAACCTGCGGCGTAGCGGCGTTCAAGCCAGCGCAGGACGACGTTGGACGCGCTGGTGATCAGCAGGTAGATCAGCGCCGCGATGACCAGGAAATAAAACAGTTGATACGTGCTTTTGCCCGCGTCCTGGGCCGCCTTGACCAAGTCCGCCAGGCCGATGATCGACACCAGGGCCGTGGCCTTGAGCATGACCATCCAGTTGTTGCCGATGCCCGGCAGGGCAAAACGCATCATTTGCGGGAAGACCACGAAGCGAAAGCGCTGGGCGCGTTTCAGGCCGTAGGCCGTCGCTGCTTCCACCTGGCCGCGGGGCACGGCGAGGATGGCGCCGCGGAAGGTTTCCGTGAAATAGGCACCATAGATAAAGCCCAGGGTGATGACCCCGGCGCTGAATGGGTTGATTTCGATGTATTCCCATTCCATGAAGTCGGTAAAGGAGGTCAGCCAGGTTTGTAGGCTGTAGAAAATCAGCAGCATCAGCACCAGGTCCGGCACCCCGCGAATCAGCGTGGTGTAGAGCTGGGCCGGGACCCGCAGCAGTTTCAGGCGGGACAATTTGGCGCTGGCGCCGATCAGGCCGAGCAGGACGCTCACCAGCAGCGACAGTACCGAGAGCTTGATGGTCATCCAGGTGCCTTCCAGCAACAAGGGGCCGAAGCCCTTCAGGCTGAATGCTGAAAGCCCTAGGCTTTGCAGGAGTTCTTCGAACATAAATCGGGGACCTGTGGCGATAAAAAAAGCGCCCATCGGGAGATGGGCGCCAGGGCATTATTTACCGCTGTAGAGGTTCAGATCGCCGAAGTGCTTTTTCTGGATAGTGGCGTAGGTGCCATCATCGTGTAACGCTTTGATACCTTTATCCAGAAGGGCTTTCAGCTCTTTGTTACCTTTCGAGATGCCGACGGCGGTCTTGGAAGGGAGCAATGGATCATCCACCGGCTTGCTGACCTCGTAGTCAGCCCCTTGTGGCGACTTCAGGAAGCCCAGCTCGGCTTGCAGCATGTCTTGGATCGAGGCGTCCAGGCGGCCGGAAATCAGGTCGGAGTAAACCTGGTCCTGGTTCTGGTAGGCCTGGGTCTTGACCCCGGCCTTGTCCAGCACGGCCTTGGCGTAGGCTTCCTGGATGGTGCCTTGCTCGTAACCCACGGTCTTGCCTTTCAGGGAGGCGGTTTCTTCGGTCAGCCCCGAGCCTTTCTTGAACACGAAGGACGTCGGGCCGGAGAACAGTTCGTTGGAGAAGTCGATGACCTTTTCCCGCGCCGGGGTCACGGTCATGGACGAGATCACGCCGTCGAATTTGTTGGCCTTGAGGCCGGGGATCATGCCGTCGAAGTCGCTTTCAACCCACTTGCACTTGACCTTCAGCTCCGCGCAGATGGCGTTGCCCAGGTCGATGTCGAAGCCCACCAGGCTGCCGTCGGCTGCTTTGGACTCAAATGGGGCGTACGACGGGTCCACGCCAAAGCGCAGTTCCTTGTAGTCCTTGGCCAGGGCGGAGCCGGCGGCCATGCAGAGTGCCAGTGCAGAAAGGGTCAGCAATGCTTTTTTCATTATTCAATCCCTAAAAACCAATATGAGCGCTTGTGGCGCATGAGTACTGTTACTGGAACGCATCAGACTCAATGAAAGTAGCAATTTCCGAACCAGAGTCCCGAACAAGCGTTTTAAAAGGTGGGGAGAGAGGTGCTTGAGCATCGCTGCCGCCCTGAAATCGGGCGCGACGAAATGCCTGCCTCAATACAGGGCGAAGGGGTAAGCAAGGGGGAGGTCGCGGGCAAGCCCGCTCCTGCACCAGTGCAGGGCGGGCTTGGGCGAGGTTACTTGCCGGGCACCAGGGTCAGGCGGGTTTTGCCGTAGCTGCGCTCGAAGTTCTGCGGTTGCAGCGGCAGGCTCAGGTACTGGCCCTTGAGCCAGCCGTCGATGCCGTTGGCGTAGAAAGGGCTGGCCGGATTGCCCGACTGGCCCGTGCTGTTCATGGCGGTCAGCGGTTCGAGCTGGCCGAAGTCGACGATAAAGCGCAGGGCCGGGGTATCGCTGACAGCGAAGTCCTGGCCCCAACGATAGGCCGCACCATTCAGGGTGCTGTGGTCGCCACCCGCTTGCAACGGCGCGCGCAGGGCTTGGCCATTGGCGGCGTTCCATTGGTAGCTGTGCAGCTTGCCCCATTGCCAGGCCTTGCGGTCGGCGCCCATCAGGCTTTCTCCGGCACTGATGCTGGCCGCCAGGCTGCGGGCGAGGATCGCCGGCTTGTCTTCCTTCTGCGGGGTCCGCGAGTCGTCCCAGAACGGGCTGTCTTCGCGGCCCAGCAGGTGGTCGGCCTGGGCCGAGTAGGACAGTTGGGCGTTGCTGACGAAGGCTTTCCAGGTGGCGCTGGATTCCGGGCCCAGTTTGTCGAGGAAGATCTGCTTCGCGCTTTCCTGCAGGAACAGTTCATAAATAGCCGCGTCCGCCGAGCTGGCGCTGACCCGGCCATCGAATGCCATCAGTCGGCTGTAGGCTTCGCGAGCCTTGCTGCGTTCTGCGTCCGGCAGGGCATCGATGGCCTTTTTCAGCGGCTGTGCCATGCCCGGTGCTTCAAACATGGCCTTCAGTTTGGCAGCGAAGGTGCTGCCCTGGTCGTACTGCAGGGCCACCAGGGCGCGGTTGTCGAGTTTGCCCCGGCCCGCCAGTTCAGCCTGGCGCTCGGCCCGCTCCGGGTAGTACCAGGAGTTGGACAGTTGCATGCCGTAACCCTGGGTGATCACCCGTTGGTTAGCCGTGCCCAGCCAGCCCTTGGTGGGGTCCTGGTCGTAAGGGTGGAGCATCGGGTCGGCGTAACCGTCCCAATCGTAGCGCCCGTCCCAGCCCGGCGATGGCAGCAGGCCCTGGCCTTCACGGCGATTGGGGAAGCGGCCGGTGACTTGCCAGCCGATGTTGCTGGCGTCGGCGAACACCATGTTCAGGGCAATGGCGCGGATCTCGCGGCTGGCGTCCGACGCCTTCTCGACGTTCTGCGCCCGGGACAGGTCGAAGAACGCGTCGAGGCTCTTGTCGTCCTTGAAGTCGGGCATTTGCAGGGCCAGGCCGTAGCCACTGGTCAGCGCATTGGCACCGCCCAGGGCACTGTTGAGCAGCGGGCCGTGACGGGTTTCATAGACGGCTTCGCGGATCGGCCGCTGGCCTTTGACGAAGTAGGTTTCATTGCGCACGGTGACCGGCTGCCATTTGCCGCCGGCTTCGTAGTACAGGGCGTTGCCCTGGCGCTTGAGTTTTTCCAGGAACAGGTCCTGGTTGTCACCGTTCACCGAACTCAGGCTCCAGGCCACCTTGCCATTGAACCCCTGGAGAATGGCTGGCAGGCCGGCGATCGAGGCGCCTGCGGCCTGGTATTTCGGCGCGCGGATCTGCACGTAGTGCCAGGCCGGCAGATAGCTGTCCACAGCCAGCAGGCTTTTGCCACTGCGGCTGCGCTGGGGAGCGACGGCCAGGTTGCTGCCAGTGGCGATGCCCAGGGTGTTGAGGCGGGCCAGTCGTTCGGTGGCGGCGCTGACCTCGGCCAGGCCGGCGACCTTGAGCGGCAGGCCTTTGAGTTTTTCGCTTTCGCCCGAGGGCAGCGGCTCGTCCGGGTAGCTCGGGGTCAGCCAGGGCAGCTTATCGCTGCCCACTTGCTGAGCCAGCACCAGGGCATTGATTTCTTCCTGCAGGTTGGCCGACTGGCCGAAATTCAGCAGGCAGAAGATCAGGGCCGAGTCTTCAGGCTTCCAGTACTCGGGCTTGTAGCCGGTGGCGGCCAGGTCTGGCGGCAGCTTGTCGCGGTAGCGGAACAGGTAGGCATTGACGCCCCGGGCATAGACTTCGAAGAAGCGCTTGATGCGCGGCGACGAGGCTTTGTACAGCTCGTCGGCGTTCTTGCGCAGGTTCACCGCACGCATCAGGCGGTCGACTTCCAGGGCGTCGGCCCCGGACATTTCTGCCAGGCGGCCCTGGGCCAGCAGGCGCAGGGTGACCATCTGGCTGATGCGGTCGCTGGCCTGGACATAACCCAGAGTGAACAGGGCGTCGTGGAAGCTATTGCTTTCGATCAGCGGCACGCCTGTGGCATTGCGGCGTACCGAGACGTTTTGCGCCAGGCCTTTGAGTGGCTGCACGCCAGAGGTGGGTGGCAGGCTGTCCTGGGTGTTCCATGACTGGCAACCGGCCAGGCTGAGAACGCCGGCCACTGCCGCGGCCACGCCGAGCCGGGGAAGAAAAAGTGAGAGGGCTGGCGAGGCCATGGCAAAGCTCCTGCGGGGGTTGCGTCGATAAAGGCGCTACGTTAGTGAGCGCAACAGTGCCGCGCAAGCAGGGTTTGCGGGTATTTGCAGGTTGCAAGACAAATAGCCGGCTCCGGCCGCCGTTTGCCGGAGCCAGCCGGCTTTATGCCTTGGGCGGATTGACCTGGGCCACCAGTGCGTAGGCTCGCTCGGTGGCGGGTCGTGCCTTGATCCGATTGAACCAGCGCTGCACGTTGGGGAAGTCCTCCAAGTGCTGGCCCTGCCATTGATGGGAGACGATCCACGGGTAAATCGCCATGTCAGCGATGCTGTAGTCCTGGCCGGCGACGAACTCGCGATCCGCTAGGCGCCGGTCCAGCACCCCGTACAGGCGGGCGGTTTCATCGACATAACGCTTGATCGCGTAGGGGATTTTCTCGGGGGCGAAGCGACTGAAGTGGTGGTTCTGCCCGGCCATTGGTCCCAGGCCACCCATCTGCCAGAACAGCCATTGCAGGGCTTCCTGGCGACCGCGCAGGTCAGTGGGCAAAAATTTCCCGGTTTTTTCCGCCAGGTACAGCAGGATGGCCCCGGACTCGAACAGCGACAGCGGCGCACCGCCATCGTCGGGTTGCTGATCGACAATGGCCGGGATGCGGTTGTTGGGGGCAATCTTGAGGAATTCGGGTTTGAACTGCTCGCCCTGGCTGATGTTCACCGGGTGCAGCTTGTAGGGCAGGCCGGCCTCTTCGAGAAACAGGGAAATCTTGTGGCCGTTGGGGGTGGTCCAGTAATACAGGTCGATCATGCAGCTCTCCAGAAGGGATGGGTCTTTATGGAAGGACAGCAAATGCCGGCATTAGGTCGTCCTGTCTGCTGTGTATCGCTTGCCTGTGGGTGAAAGGTGATGTTGAAGTGCGGGAAATTCAATGACTCGCAAGAGAAAAGCCGCCATGGAGTTCAAAGGCAACGCCACCCTGATTCTCATCGACCAGCAACAGGGTATTCATCACCCCAAGTTGGGGCGCCGCAACAATCCGCAGGCCGAAGATTGCATGGCCGAGTTGCTGGCCCTGTGGCGGGAAAGCCTGCGCCCGGTGATTCATGTGCAGCACCTGTCACGCTCGCCGGACTCGGTGTTCTGGCCGGGGCAATCGGGGGTGGAATTTCAGCCGCGCTTCGTGCCGATGGTGCATGAGGCAGTGATTCAGAAGCAGGTGCCGGATGCCTTCAGTGGCACGACCCTGGAAGCGGATTTGCGGCGGGCGGGGGTGGAGCAATTGGTGATCGTCGGGGTGGCCACCAATAACTCGGTGGAGTCGACGGCACGCACGGCGGGCAACCTGGGGTTTGTCACCTGGGTGGTGGAAGACGCTTGCTACACCTTCGACAAGCCGGACTTCTATGGCCGAGCCCGTACAGCCGAAGAGGTGCATGCCATGTCCCTGGCCAACCTGCACGGTGAATATGCCACCGTGGTCCGGCTGGCGGACATGCTGTAAGAGCCGCCGGGGCGGCTCTTACAAGGGCATCATGCGCCGTGGCACTTCTTGAATTTCTTGGCGCTGCCGCATGGGCAAGGGTCGTTGCGGCCGACGTCTTTCAAGGTATTGCGCACAGGCTCCTGAGGGGCGTGGTTGCAATGCGGGCCGTGAACATGGCCATGGTCGTGATCATGATGGTCGTGATGGTCATGATCGTGGTTGCAATCTGGGCCATGGACATGGGGTTGCTGGGTCATCGAGGTCACTCCGGAAAATAATCGGCGGGAATTATCTCGCCATTGCGCTTCAGGTGCACGTCCTTGCCGATGAATAATCCGGTTTCCAGTTCACCTTCCAGGCGATAAGGGATAGGGCGCTGGGGTTTGCGCAGCAATTTCACCACGTCGCGGATCTGCGGCCAGAGGTTGGTGCGCACCGGTACCTTGAAATAGCCGCTGCGGTGAGGGCCGACGGTGAACCAGTGTTCGTGCTCGCCCTCGGCCAGCAGGAAGCGCTGCAAATGGATGCGGTAACTCAGGTGGCGCACCGTCAAATCGTCGTCATTGGGGTTGTCGACGCGAAAGTGCAGGTTGAAGCGCTGCTCCAGCAGGTTGGCCTTGACCACCTCTACCTTGACCAGATGCACCGCCGGGTCTTGGTCCTGGTCGCCCCACCAGGACATGCAGCCCGACAAGCTCAAGGCCCAGAGCAGACTGACAGTCCTTAGTACGTGCCGCCGAGTGAGCATGCCGTTACTCCGTTTGAACTCCCAATCAGGCAACCGTGGGTGCGGGGTAAGGGGATGGCGTTATTGGCCGAAGTAACCGGCGCAGCATTTCTTGAACTTCTGGCCGCTGGCGCAGGGGCAAGCGTCGTTGCGCCCGGCCTTGACCGCGACCGTGGGGTCGATGAAATACCAGCGCCCGTCATTCTGCACGAAGGAGGAGCGTTCGCGGTGGCTGTGTTCGCCCTGGCTGTCGTGCCAGCGCGCGGTGAAGGTGACGAAGGCGTGCTCTGGCTGGCCGCCGAAAACCTCCGAGCTTTCCACCTCAAGGCCCAGCCAGGTGCTTTGCAGGCTCCAGTCCTTGATGGACGTGCGATCCAGCCCGTCCTGCTGGGCCGGCAATGTGGTCTGCACCAGGTAATCCACCAGGCCCAGGACATAGGCGCTGTAGCGCGAACGCATCAGCGCCTCGGCGCAGGGCGCAGGATGGCCCGAATGATAGTGGCCGCAGCAGGCATCCAGCAGGTTGCCGCTGCCGCAGGGACAAATAGAAGCACTCATTGCATTACCACCAGTACTTGCCGAAGTTTTCCGGGTTTGCCCAGAACCTTGAGTTGAGCCAGTCGGGCACCTGTTTGTAGTCAAGCAGATCGTAGGTAAACAGGGTCAGTTCCTGCGCTTCACGCTGGAAGTGCTCGCTGGCTTGCAGGGCCAGGGAGAAGAAGTCGGTGTCCAGCCAGCCGCAGGCGTCCAGGTCGGCCAGCACCGCGATGCGGCTGGCGTTGAGGTTACGGATCCCGCCCAGCAGGTTCAGGCCGTCGCGCTTGGGCAAGTGCTCCAGGCAATCCACCGCCAGGGCCAGGTCGAAGCGGCGTGCAGCCAGCTCCGGCGGCAAAGGGCCAGGGGCCGCCTGGGCCACGCAGGTGTCGGGGTGGGCTTGCTTGAATGCCTCAAGGGCCGGGAAGTCACTGGCGCCGATCAGCAACAGCTGTTGCGGTGCATAACGGTCCAGTAAAGCCGCCAGAGCTTGCTGGGGCGTGCGCGAAGAAATGCCAGCGGTCATCGTCGATCCTCAATCAGAACTGCAAAGACTAGCGCGCCGGCCCCTGCTGGCCTAGAGCGGTTTTTCACTTAAACCCCGGGGCGCCCGTAATTGTTGGGCCAAAGCCGAGATGGCCTATTGCTGGCGGAGATTAAAAGCGCGGTCTTTACTCCGATGATCGGCTTCGGGCCGATCCCCTCAGGAGAAACTAGATGAGCATCATTCGGACAGCATTACCCTTGGTTCTGCTAACCAGTGTGTTGACTGGTTGTGCAGGCTTGCAGAAAACCGACTGGCCGACCTGCGCCGCAGTCGGCGGCGTGACCGGTGCCGCCCTCGGCGCCACCGAGAGTGCATCGTGGGCCGGCGGTGGTGCCTTGGTGGTGGGTGGCTTGGCCGGCGCCTATTGCTGGGTGCACGGCGATGGCGACGAAGACGGCGATGGCGTCCCGGACAGCCGCGACAAGTGCCCGCATACGCCCAAGGGTGTGCAGGTCGATGCCAATGGCTGCCCGCCACCGGTGCCGGTCGCCGTGGTCGAAGAAGTGGTGGTGGTCAAGGAAGAAACCATCGTCATTCGCGATGTGCACTTCCAGTTCGACTCGGCCAAGCTGACCGCCGCCGACCAGAACAAGCTCGGCACCATCGTCACCCGCCTGAAACAAGAAGCGCCGACTGCACAGCTTCGGGTGACTGGCCACACCGACAGCGTCGGCAGTGACGTCTACAACCAGAAACTCTCGGAGAAGCGCGCCCATTCGGTGGTGGAGTACTTGATCAACAACGGCATTCCACGGGCCAGTTTCGTCTCGGTCTCCGGTGCCGGTGAAAGTCAGCCGGTGGCCGACAATAAAACCGCTGACGGGCGCGCCTTGAACCGCCGTACGGAAATTCAGATCAACCGCTGAAGCCCTTTGTCTACAAGGCTTGTGTAGCTGCCGATGGCGGTCTTTACTCCAGTGTTACCGGTCTCTCCGGTGACACTGGAGCATTCTTGATGAACGTTCTCTCTCGGACCGTGTTGCCGGTCCTGCTGTTCGGCAGCCTGCTCACAGGTTGCGCAACCCACAGCGATGGCACTGCCCCCCTCAATCAACGGACCTGGCCGATCTGCAGCCTGCTTGGCGGGCTGGTGGGCGGTGGGCTGGGCGCGATCGAAAGCGCGGGCTGGGCCGCCGGCGGTGCGGCCCTGGGTGTGATCGGTGGTGGCCTCATCTGCTACGCCCAGGACGGTGATGAAGACGGTGATGGTGTCTTCGATCGCCGCGACCGTTGCGCTGACACCCCAGCCAATACCCCGGTGGACAATCGCGGTTGCCCGTTGCCTCAGTACCCGGCGGCCAAGGCCCCTGCGCCTGCACCGGCCACCGAGGTGATCACCCTCAGCGATCAGGGCCATGTGCTGTTTGCCTTTGACTCTGCGGAACTGACCGCCGAGGCCCGTAACCAGTTGCAGGGGCTGATGGCCAAGTTGGCCCATGCCGATGTGGTGAGCATCAAGGTGATTGGCCACACCGACAGCCAGGGGGCGGACGCCTATAACCAGGCGCTTTCCGAGCGTCGCGCCAGCAGTGTCGCGGCCTTTTTGCTCAGCCAGGGCCTGGCGCCGAACAAGCTCACCAGCCAGGGCCTGGGGGAAAGCCAGCCGGTCGCGGATAACGCCACCGAACAAGGGCGGGCATTGAACCGCAGGGTCGAACTGCATCTGCAGCGCTGATGCCTGGCGCCGGGTCGGCGATCCTCGTCGATCCGGCGGCTAAAGCGTGGTCTTGAGAAGAATTTTCATCCCCCACTGGCTTATCGCCGAGATAAGTCGTTACTGTGCGTCCAAAGAAAAAAGCGCGAGGGGGGCATATGAAAATCGTGTGGGGGTTGGGTAAGTTTCTGACCTTGGTGTTTTGGCTGGTGGTCCTGATCAATCTGGCCAGGCCCTTGATCAACCCGTTTCACCTATTGGTCAACCTGGCGGGCAGCTTGTTGCTGCTGACCCATGTGCTGGAGTTGCTGCTGTTCAATGGCAGCCTCAAAGGACGTGTCCACCCTTGGCGTGACCGCCTGCACATTTTGCTGGTGGGGATTTTCCATGTGCAAACCCTTCCGGCCCCTGTTTCGGTGGAGGCCGATCATGCATAAGTATTGCCTGCTGGCGTTGTTCTGCAGTCCCTTGGCCCTGGCTCAAGCCGTGACGGTGGAAACCAACTCCCTGATGCGTTTGCCCAATACCACCAGCACCTTGCAACTGGAACGGTTGAGCGTCGCCGATTACGGCACCCTGCTGATTCCTGCCAACGTCACCCAAGTGCAGATCGGCGAGTTGCACCTGGGCCGCGAGGCACGTATTGCCATCGTTCCCGCCGAGCAGGCGTTGCAATTGAGTGTGCAGCGCGCCGAACTGGAGCCGGGCAGCCAGATCACCTCGCGAGGGGCGCCGGGCACTTATCAGAAGGCGGCCAAGCCAGGGCGTAATTTGAGCCTGCGGATTGAGTCGCTGACGGCCGATGAATTGTCGGTGGATGCCCGTGGCGGTGCCGGGGCTCCGGGGTATGTCGGGCTCGACGGGGCCAATGGCAAGGAACCAGGGTGCACTTGGGGTCATGCCGGGCGGGGCGCCGATGGCGACAGTGGTGGTGATGGCCGGCCAGGCGCGCCGGGCGCTCAGGTGCGGGTGGAATTGCCGCGGGACTATCCGGACGCGCAGATCAAGGTCTGGGTCGATGGCGGTGCCGGTGGTGTTGCCGGTGCGGGCGGCAAGCCGGGGACCGGTGGCAAATCCAAGGGCTGCTTCGTGTACCGCACCGATGGCGGCAAGAGCGGACGGGCCGGTGCCGAAGGCTTGCCGGGCGCCGCCGGGGCTCCGGGCTCGCTGACGGTGCAGCGTTTGTAAGCGCGTCGACTATTGCGCCGCAGTCAGGCAAGCCCTATGCAAGCCCGCCCCTATTAAAGGGGGCGGGCTTGTTGCATTCAGGGCCGTTGAAAATCCATCACCTCTAGAACATCGGGCGAGCGGCGGCCAGAGCCACCAACAGCAGGCCGATGATCAGGTTGCAGCCCACCAGCCTGCGAATCCGCCCCAGGGCCGCCGCGCCCGCCGGCCAGTCTTCGGCCGCCACGGCCAGGCGCAGTTCCGGCAGTTGCAAGGACTGGATACGGATAAACAGCGCGGTCATCACCAGGTACACGCCCATCATGATCTGTACGTAGCGCGGTGCCGTTTCAAAGCCGTTGAAGCGCAGGTGCAGCAGGCCCATGCCACTGATCGGCAAGATCGCCACCGCAACCCAGACCCAGACAAAAAAACGTTGAAACACTTCCACCCACAGCTTCAGTCGCGCCGGGCCCTCCAGTGCTGCGCCAGCCGCCGGGCGCAGCACCATCCAAGCGAAAAACATACCGCCGACCCAGACGAGGGCGGCCAGTACATGCAGGGCGTAAGCAAGGGCAAAGGCGGTCATTCGGGTACTCCGTTCTGCGCAGGATGAATTAGCGCGTTATGATAGCGGCCGATCCGAACCACTGAAAATTTATCCAGCGTTTTCCGCGCCCGAAGAACCATGATCAGCAACGAACTCAAAACCACGATCCAGGGAGCCTACTCGCGTTTCCTCGAGGCCAAGAGCCTCAAGCCGCGTTACGGCCAGCGCCTGATGATCGCCGAAGTGGCCAAGGTCCTGGGCGATATCGACACCGATGACGAAGGCCGCCGCAGCGGCGACCCTGCCATCGTGGCAGTGGAAGCCGGCACCGGTACCGGGAAAACCGTGGCCTACAGCCTGGCCGCGATCCCCACGGCCAAGGCCGCCGGCAAGCGCCTGGTGATTGCCACCGCCACCGTCGCCCTGCAGGAGCAGATCGTCTACAAAGACCTGCCCGACCTGATGCGCAACAGCGGCCTGAACTTCACCTTCTCCCTGGCCAAGGGCCGTGGCCGCTACATGTGCCTGTCCAAGCTCGACATGCTGCTGCAGGAAGGCCACGCACAAACCGCCACGGCCCAGCTGTTCGAGGAAGAAGGCTTCAAGATCGAAGTGGATGAGGCCAGCCAGAAGCTGTTCACCAGCATGATCGAGAAGCTCGCCGGGAATAAATGGGACGGCGACCGCGACAGCTGGCCCAATGCCCTGGAAGACGCCGATTGGGCGCGCCTGACCACCGATCACAGCCAGTGCACCAACCGTCATTGCCCGAACTTCGGCCAGTGCGCCTTCTATAAGGCCCGCGAAGGCATGGGCAAGGTCGATGTAATCGTCACCAATCACGACATGGTCCTGGCTGACCTGGCCCTGGGCGGCGGCGCCGTGCTGCCGGACCCGCGCGACACCCTGTACGTGTTCGACGAAGGCCATCACCTGCCGGACAAGGCCATCGGCCACTTCGCCCACTACACCCGCCTGCGTTCCACTGCTGACTGGCTGGAACAAACGGCCAAGAACCTCACCAAGCTCCTGGCCCAGCACCCGCTGCCGGGCGACCTGGGCAAGCTGATCGAGCAGGTGCCGGAGCTGGCGCGGGAGATCAAGACCCAGCAGCAGTTCATGTTCACCGCCTGCGAGCAGATTGCCGACTTCAAGACCGGCGAAGACATGGAAGGCCGCGAGCGGCCGCGCCATCGCTTTGTCGGCGGGTTGATTCCCGAGCACATGCGGGAAATGGGCATCGAGCTGAAAAAAGGCTTTTCCCGGCTCACCGACCTGTTCACCCGCCTGACCGAGTTGCTCAAGGAAGGCATGGATGGCGAGGTCAACATCGGCATCGCCAGCAACCAGGCCGAGGAGTGGTATCCGCTGTTCGGCAGCCTGCTGGCCCGGGCGTCGGGCAACTGGGAGTTGTGGACCGCGTTCACCGTCGAGGACCCGGAAGACAACCCGCCCATGGCGCGCTGGCTGACCCTGGCGGAAAGCGGTTCGCTGTTCGATATCGAGGTCAATGCCAGCCCGATCCTCGCGGCGGAGATGCTCCGGCGTAACCTGTGGAACGTGGCCTACGGGGCCCTGGTGACTTCCGCGACTCTCACCGCCCTGGGCACCTTCGACCGCTTCCGCATGCGCGCCGGGCTGCCGAAAAAGGCCGTGACCGCCGTGGTGCCCAGTCCTTTCCACCATGCCGATGCCGGCGTGTTGCGGGTCCCCGACCTGCGTGCCGACCCCCGGGATGCACCTGCACATACCGCAGCAATCATCCGCGACCTGCCGGAACTGGTGGAAGGCTCCCGGGGCACCCTGGTGCTGTTTTCGTCGCGCAAGCAGATGCAGGACGTGTTCGACGGCCTGGATCGCGACTGGCGCAAACAGGTGTTTATCCAGGGCAACCTGTCGAAGCAGGAAACCCTTAACAAGCACAAGGCGCGAGTCGACGGAGGGGACTCCAGCGTGCTCTTCGGCCTGGCCAGTTTTGCCGAAGGCGTGGATTTGCCCGGCGCCTATTGTGAACACGTGGTAATCGCCAAGATTCCATTCTCTGTGCCCGACGACCCAGTGGAAGCGGCGTTGGCAGAGTGGATCGAGGCGCGAGGAGGCAATCCGTTTATGGAGATTTCGGTGCCGGATGCCTCCCTCAAGCTGGTCCAGGCCTGTGGTCGCCTGCTGCGGACCGAACAGGACCGCGGCACCATCACCCTGCTGGATCGACGCCTGGTCACCCAGCGTTATGGCAAGGCGATCCTCAATGCCTTGCCGCCGTTTCGCCGGGAAATATCTTAAGCGCGGCCCGCATATTGCTCCGCCGCGCTGTCTATTGCCTGTCACCGAATCAATACCGGCCGATTGATCGGCCGCAAGGGAGAATTTGCTTTTTATGATGCGCCGCTCGTTGCCTGCCATTTTTGCTCTGTTGTGCTCTACGCCGCTGCTCGCAGCGCCGGCGGGCCAGCAGACGCTGTTCAACTTTGTCCGGCCCGCCGATGTGGTACGGGTGGCGACACAAGATGCCAGCCTGCCGCAATCCAACGCGGAGCAAACGGCCGAAGGCGAGGTGTTGCGCCGTGTGACCTTTAACCCCGCTACCGAGCCCAGCCTGCGCCTGACCCCGCAGACCGGCGCCTGGGACTGGTCGCAGTCGGGGATGATGAGCTTGCGCATCCAGAGCGCAATGAACTGGGCGCTGACTCTCTACGTCAAGATCCAGAGCAACGACGGCAAGACCCTGGTCAGCCGCATCGACTTGCCGGCTGGCCCTGCGCAGACCTTGCTGGTGCCGCTGGTGCCCAGCTCTCCGTTGAGCCAGGGCATGAAAGCCGGCCCGCCGATGCCGATGACCGTGGACGGCCAACGCATCCTGCTGGCCAGCAGCGAGGGTGAACTGGACCGCAGCCAAGTGGTGTCGGTGACTTTGTCCCTGGATAAACCCAATGCTGCCCAGAGCATCCTGCTGGAGCGCTTTGGCGTGCAGGACGGCGAGGGCGTGGTGCAGGCGGTCTATGGATCGCTGGTGGATGCCTATGGCCAGTCGACCCGGGCCAAATGGCCGGAAAAGATCAGCAGCGACGAGCAGCTCAAGGCCGCAGATGCCAAGGAACAACAGCAACTCAAGGCCTGGCTGGCGGAACGCGAAAAGGCGTCCCTGGACAAGTTCGGTGGCTGGACCCAGGGCCCATCGTTCAAGGCCAGTGGTTTTTTCCACACCGAGAAGCGCGACGGTCGCTGGTACCTGGTGACCCCCGAAGGCCATCCGTTCTACTCCTTGGGGGTCAATACCGTCACCCCCGACAACAGCCAGACCTACATTGCCGGACGTGAGTGGATGTTCGGCGGCCTGCCGACGGCTGATGAGCCCCTGGCGGCCTTCTACGGCGAGGGCGACAACCGTGGTGGCAACGGCGCCGACAAGGGCCGCGCCTACAGCAATGGGCGCTGGTACGACTTCTATGGCGCCAACTTGCGGCGCACCTACGGCACAACCTGTGTTCCGGGCAGCGAGTCCCCGGCCGGTGTGGCCGTAGCTGCCAAGACCGAGGCCGCCAAGACCGAAGCCGAGGTCAGCACGGACCAGACCGAGGCCGCCGCAGTCGCCCCTTGCGTGGCCGCGCGCCTCGATGAAAAACGCTGGGTTGGCCATACCCTGGACCGCTTGCAGGCCTGGGGCTTCAACACCATCGGTAACTGGAGCGCACCGGCCCTGGACTTGAATGCCCGGGTGCCCTACACCTTGCCGCTGTCGATCGTCGGTGATTACGCCAGCATCAGCACCGGCAGCGATTGGTGGGGCGGCATGCCCGACCCCTTCGACCCGCGCTTCGCCATGGCCACCGAGCGAGCCGTGGCGATTGCCGCTCGCGATCACCGCGACGATCCCTGGCTGATCGGTTACTTCGCCGACAACGAACTGGCCTGGGCCGGCCCCGGCGACGATGCCAAGGCCCGTTATGCCCTGGCCTATGGCACGCTGCGCCTGACCACCGACGTGCCGGCCAAGCGCGCATTTCTCAAGCAACTGCGGGACAAGTACCGCAACCAGGCAGGCCTGTCGAAGGCCTGGGGCATCGACCTGCCGGCCTGGGAGTTGATGGAAGACCCAGGTTTCGTGCCGCCGCTGCCAAGCCCGGAACATCCGGAGATCGAAGCCGACTTCAAGTACTTCCAGAAGGTCTTCGCGGACACCTATTTCAAGACCATCTCTGACTCGTTGAAGTGGCATGCGCCGAACCAACTGTTGCTGGGCGGTCGTTATGCCGTCAGCACACCGGAGGCGGTGGCTTCCTGTGCCCAGTACTGCGACGTGCTGAGCTTCAATATGTACACCCTCAAGCCCCAGGACGGTTACGACTTCGAACAACTGCGCAGCCTGGACAAACCAGTGCTGATCACCGAGTTCAACTTCGGCTCTCGCGATCGCGGCCCGCTGTGGGGCGGGGCGACCGAGCTGGCCCGGGAAGAAGACCGAGGCCCGGCCTACGCCAACTTCCTCAAGCAGGCGTTGAGCGAGCCGTCGATTGTTGGCGTGCACTGGTTCCAATACCTCGATCAACCGGTGACCGGTCGTTTGCTGGATGGCGAAAATGGCCACTTCGGCCTGGTGGGGATCACCGATGTGCCGTTCCAGGGGTTTGTCGACAGCGTGCGCAAAAGCAACCTGCAGGCCGTTGATCAACTGAGCAAGGAAGCCGCAAAGGCCCAGGTGGTCAATGACAGCCACGGTGGCGACGGTGGCCAGAAAGGCCATGACGGCAAGGGCCAGGGGCCCGGCGCCGGTCACGCGGGTGGCCATTCGGGCAACGGTCACTAAGGGGCATCTTTTTCAGGCGCTGGCGCTGAGGTTTCGGGTCATCTCATCGGCCGCTCGGCGCCTGCCGGGGTTGTTTCCAAAAACCTTCAGGGCTGGAACAATGCCGGCCACTTTTCAATGCGGGTTCCGGGGGCATCAAGGTGCAGATTCAGGGTCATTACGAACTTAAATTCGAAGCCGTGCGCGAAGCGTTCGCGGCACTCTTCGAGGATCCCCAGGAGCGCGGTGCCGCGCTGTGCATCCAGATCGGCGGGGAAACCGTGATCGACCTGTGGGCCGGTACGGCCGACAAGGACGGCGCCGAGGCCTGGCACAGCGACACCATCGCCAACCTGTTCTCTTGCACCAAGACCTTCACCGCGGTGACCGCCCTGCAATTGGTGGCCGAAGGCAAGCTCAAGCTGGATGCACCGGTTGCCCAGTACTGGCCCGAGTTTGCTGCGGCCGGCAAGGAACGCATCACCCTGCGCCAGTTGTTGTGCCATCAGGCGGGCCTGCCGGCCTTGCGTGAGCTGCTGCCGGCCGAGGCGCTTTACGACTGGTCCACGATGGTCGCGGCCCTCGCGGCCGAGCAGCCCTGGTGGACGCCAGGTGAAGGCCATGGCTATGCGGCCATCACCTACGGCTGGCTGGTCGGGGAGTTGCTGCGTCGCGCCGATGGGCGCGGGCCGGGGGAGTCCATCGTGGCGCGAGTGGCCAAGCCGCTGGGCCTGGATTTTCATGTCGGGCTGGCGGATGAGGAGTTCTACCGAGTGGCGCACATCGCCCGAGGCAAGGGCAATGTCGGCGACGCCGCCGCCCAGCGTCTGTTGCAGGTCACGATGCGTGAGCCGGCGGCCATGACCACGCGGGCCTTCACCAACCCTCCGTCGATCATGACCAGCACCAACAAGCCGGAATGGCGGCGCATGCAGCAGCCGGCGGCCAATGGCCATGGCAACGCCCGCAGCCTGGCAGGCTTCTACAGTGGCCTGCTCGATGGCAGCCTGCTGGAAGCCGACATGCTGGAAGAATTGACCCGGGAGCACAGCCTCGGCATGGATAAAACCCTGCTGACCCAGACGCGCTTCGGCCTGGGCTGTATGCTCGATCAGCCCACGGTGCCCAATGCCACCTTCGGCCTCGGTGCACGGGCCTTTGGCCATCCTGGAGCCGGCGGTTCCGTTGGTTTTGCCGACCCGGAACATGATGTGGCCTTTGGTTTTGTCACCAATACCTTGGGGCCCTATGTATTGATGGATCCCCGGGCACAGAAGCTGGTGAGGGTTCTGTCGGATTGTCTGTAAAAAGGTTGCTGTTAAGAACTTTTTTGCTTAAACATGCTTGGAAATCTGCGGGATGGAACCCTGTGGCTTTTATAATTTCCAAGCGTCTGTTGTACGGGTCGCATAGACCGTAATTTTTACCTCATTTCGTGGATATCCCATGTCGTCGAACAAGTCTTTAGCCTTGGCCATCTGCCTGACCGTCACCGGTTGCGCACAAACACCACAAAATGATGCAGACGGTGGCCACTGGTGGTCGTTCGGTTCCGATAAGGCGACCAGCAAGGACGTGGCGCCCGCCGCAGAAAAACCGGCCACCGTGGCAGCGCAACCCGCTGCCCCCGCCGCCAAGCCTGCTGCCCCGGCCGCTCCAGCCGCCGCGAACAAATCTACCGCCGCCGCCAAGCCTGCGGCTACGCCGGCCAGTAAAGCCCCGGCCAGCAAAGCCGCTGCGGCACCGGCGCCAGCCGCCAAACCCGCCGCCGTTGCTGAAGCGCCAGCCCCGGCAGCGGCCGCTGTTGCCGAACCCGTTGCCAAAGCCGAGAGCGGTGGCAGCTGGTGGTGGCCGTTCTCTTCCAAGGATTCGGACGCTGACAAGCCTGTCGCCGAGACCAAGAAAGTCGAAGCCGCACCGGCTCCGGTTGCCGTCGCTGCAAAAGCCGACAGCGAGACCCATTGGTGGTGGCCGTTCGCTAAAAGCGAGCCCAAGCCGCTGAGCAAGGTGGACGTGGCGGACATCCCGATGCCTGATCCGAAAATCACCCAGGCCTGGCTGGACACCTACGAGCCGCGCCTGCGTGAAGCGATCAAGGACAGCAAGCTGCAACTGGAACGCCGTGAAAACGTACTGGTGGTGATTGCCCCGGTAGACGGCTCGTTCAACCCGGATCGTCCAGCCATGCTGCTGCCCGTGACCCTGGGTCCGTTTACCCGCGTGGCCAAGGCCGTTGAGGGCGACACCAAGACCGCCGTGCTGGTCTTGGGCCATGCCGACACCACCGGCGCCGCAGGCGTCAATCAGAAGCTGAGCCGTGATCGTGCCCAGTCCGTGGCTGCGATCTTCAGCCTCAGCGGCCTGAAGCAAGACCGCCTGATGCTGCGTGGCATGGGTTCGGTGATGCCGCGTGCAGCCAATGACAGCGCTCCGGGCCGTGCCTTGAACCGTCGCGTTGAAATCATGCTGACTCAGCGCAGCACCATGCTCGGCCTGCTGAGCAAGTACAACCAGCCGACGCCTTCCGAGGCCGAACTGGTGGCGGTGCAAGACGTCAAGCCAGCTGTTGCTCCAGTGGCTGCGGCGAAAAAATCCGCTGCGCCGGCGAAAAAAGCCGTAGCGGCGAAAAAACCGGCGGCCAAGAAGGCTCCGGCGAAGAAAGCGGCTGCTCCGGCAAAAAAAGCCGCGACCGGTACCGCCCAGGCTAAAAACTGACACCCAAGGGAAAGGATGCTGCCATGACTGCCTTGGCTGATATGCGCCGCGACTACACGCGTGATGGCTTGACCGAGGCTCAAGCCCCGGGTGAGCCATTCGGCTTGTTCCATCAGTGGTTCGCGGATGCGGTGAAGACCGAGCAAGCCCCGGTTGAAGCCAACGCCATGACCCTGGCGACCGTCGATGAAGACGGCCGCCCCCATTGCCGGATCCTGCTGCTCAAGGGCCTGGATGAACAAGGTTTTACCTTTTTCACCAACTACGAGAGCGATAAGGGCCGGCAATTGGCCGCGCGCCCCTTTGCGGCCATGACGTTTTTCTGGCCCACGCTGGAACGCCAGGTGCGTATCGAAGGCCGCGTGGTCAAGGTCAGTGCACAAGAGTCCGATGCCTATTACCAGGTGCGGCCGCTGGGCAGCCGCCTGGGGGCCTGGGCTTCGCCGCAAAGCCGGGTAATTGCCGACCGGGCCGAGTTGGAGGGGTTGCTCAAGGCGACGGAGGCGCGCTTCAGCGACAGCCAGCCCGATTGCCCGGAGCACTGGGGCGGTTACCGCCTGCTGCCGGAGCGCATCGAGTTCTGGCAAGGGCGGGCAAGCCGTCTGCACGATCGCTTGAACTACCGTCTGCAGGGCGCCGACTGGCTGCGTGAGCGCCTGGCCCCTTAAAGCCGTTGCAGTGTCATTCGCCGGGATAACCGGCCGCAGCGGCCTTGAGCCACTGCGGCAGGTCCCGGCGTTTTACTTTCTGCCGATGGGCCGAGGCCAGTTGTTGCAGCATGAACTGCTTCTTCCCCTCGTCGGCGCCGGCCAGCGACAAGGCCAGGTCGCGATCCATCCAGCGCTTGATGCGGACATACAGCCAGCCGTGAAAATACAGGCCGGCCAGGGTAGTGGCGACGATGATGAAGTAGTCCATGGAAATCCTTTCGGCGGAGTGCAGCCTTGTAAATCAGCGCTAAGGTTTTGAGCGTTCTTGGCGTTTGTGCAGTCTGTACTTAGGCTGAATGAAAACAATTTTATCCGGGCCATGCCGTGACAGGTATCAAGCTGCGGAGTTTAATGTTCGTCTGTCCTTTGGAGTTGATCCTATGCGTAAGTCTGTTCTGCTGGTTGCGTCCTTCACCACGATGGCGATGTTGCTCGGTGGCTGTGCCTCGAACCTGACCGGTGACTCTTACTCACGTGATGAAGCGCGTCGGGTTCAGAGCGTCCGCCTGGGTACCATCGAATCCTTGCGTCCGGTGAAAATCGAAGGCACCAAGACCCCAATCGGTGGCGCTGCGGGTGCCGTGATTGGTGGCGTGGGCGGCAGCGCTATCGGCGGCGGCCGTGGCAGCATCGTTACCGCGGTGATCGGCGCGGTGGCCGGCGGCCTGCTGGGCTCGGCCACGGAAGAAGGCCTGACCCGCACCCAAGGCGTGGAAATCACCGTCCGTGAAGACGACGGCGGTATTCGTGCCTATGTGCAACAGGTCCAGGAAAACGAAGTGTTCCGCGTCGGTGAGCGTGTGCGCATCATGACCGTGGATGGCACCAGTCGCGTTTCCCACTAAGCCTTCAGCGCTTAAAACAAAACCCCGACCAGGCAACTGGTCGGGGTTTTGTGTTTTCAGGCCTGGATCAGGAAGCCAGGCTGTTGTTCTTGCGGCTGGCGGCGGCGGTCACCGCATAACCGATCAAGGCGGCGAACAAGGAACCGGTGAGGATCCCCATGCGGTCCATGCCCGCGTAATCGCTGCTGCCCGGGACAAAGGCCAGGGAGCCGACGAACAAGCTCATGGTGAAGCCGATCCCGCAGAGGATCGCCACCCCCAGCACCTGACCCCAATTGGCGCCGCTGGGCAGGGCCGAGAGGCCGCTCTTGACTGCCAGCCAGGTCAAGCCGAAGACCCCCACGGTCTTGCCCAGCAGCAGGCCGATGGCGATGCCCATCGGCACGGCGTGGGTGAAGCTTTCGAGGGTTACGCCGATCAGGGACAGCCCGGCGTTGGCGAAGGCGAACAAGGGCAGGATGCCGTAAGACACCCAAGGGTGCAGGGCGTGTTCCAGGCTACGCAGTGGCGAGGGCTCGGCGTTTTTGGTGCGCAGCGGAATGCAGAAGGCCAGGGTCACGCCGGCCAGCGTCGCATGCACCCCACTCTTGAGTACGCAGACCCAGAGAATCAGGCCGATGATCATGTAAGGCCCGAGCTTCACCACCCCCAGGCGATTCATCGCCACCAGGGCCGCCAGGCACGCGGCCGCCAGCATCAGCGACAAGGTCGACAGGGCACCGGAATAGAAGATCGCGATGATCACGATGGCCCCCAGGTCATCAATGATCGCCAGGGTCATCAGGAACAGCTTCAGCGACACCGGCACCTGTTTGCCGAGCAAGGCCAGCACACCAAGGGCGAAGGCAATGTCCGTGGCGGTGGGAATGGCCCAGCCGTTCAGGGCTGGCGGGTTGTCGCGGTTGAGGAACCAATAGATCAGCGCCGGCACCAGCATCCCGCCGATGGCCGCCGTACCGGGCAGGACAATCTGCGAAGGCTTGGACAGGTGGCCTTCCAGGACCTCCCGCTTGACCTCCAGGCCGATCAGCAGGAAGAACAGGGCCATCAGGCCGTCGTTGATCCACAGCAACAGCGGCTTGGCGATTTTCAGGGCGCCGATCTGGGCCACCACCGGGGTTTCCAGCAATCCGTTATAGAGCCAGGACAGCGGCGAGTTATTGATGATCAGGGCCAGCACAGCGGCGGCAATCAATAGCAGGCCGCTGGCAGCTTCCATGGCAAAGAAACGAGTGAAAGTGCTACGCAGAGGCAAGGTCGCTCTCCCCAAAAGCTAAAAAGATGGCACACCCTAACCCGTACTCTTAGTTGTTAAAACAAAAATTATATTCTTTTTTGTTATAAGCAGGGTCCAGAGGGTCTGTTGAAAAAGCCCGTCGGCAGTTGTGTTGCCAATTGCTTCCTAGCTGTACCTGTGAGGGGCCGAAGATATTTCCTAAGATGTCCGCCCACAGCCTTTTCGGCCACGGTTTACGGGATGTTGCAGGCATTGCGGACCGTCCATTTTTGCGCGCCCGTGTGGCGCCCAGCCAAGTGAGTAGTGAGCATGAGTGATTCGCGTCAATGGGCCCGCGAGGCTATCCGTATCATCGAGGCCGACTTCCAGCGCAGCGCCGACACTCACCTGATTCCGTTGCCATTGCCGGGCCTGCCGGGCATCGAGCTGTACTTCAAGGACGAGTCGAGTCACCCCACCGGCAGCCTCAAGCACCGCCTGGCGCGGTCGTTGTTTCTCTATGCCTTGTGCAACGGCTGGCTCAAGCCCGGCGCGCCGGTGATCGAGGCATCCAGCGGTTCGACGGCGATTTCCGAAGCCTATTTTGCGCGCCTGCTGGGCTTGCCCTTTATTGCGGTGATGCCGGCCAGCACCTCCCAGGAAAAGATCGCCCAAATCGCTTTTTACGGTGGGCAAAGTCACCTGGTGCAGGACCCGACGCAGATCTACACCGAGTCCGAGCGTCTGGCCCGTGAAAGCGGCGGCCACTTTATGGACCAGTTCACCTACGCCGAACGGGCCACCGACTGGCGGGCCAACAACAACATCGCCGAGTCGATTTTCCAGCAGTTGCGCTGCGAGCGTTATCCAGAGCCCAGCTGGCTGATTTCCAGCCCGGGCACCGGTGGCACCACCGCCACCCTGGGCCGTTATGTGCGTTATCGCCAGCATCGCACCCGCGTCCTGTGCGCCGATGCCGAGCGTTCGGTGTTCTTTGATTACTACCAGAGTGGGGATGCCAGCCTGCGACTGGACTGCGGGTCGCGCATCGAGGGGATCGGCCGGCCGCGGGTGGAAGCGTCGTTCCTGCCCAAAGTGATCGACGCCATGGTCAAGGTGCCGGACGCCCTGTCGCTGGCGGCCATGCATTACCTGGCGCAACGCCTGGGACGCCGGGTCGGCGGCTCCAGCGGGACCAACCTGATTGGCGCGCTGATGGCCGCGCAACAGATGGCGGCGGCGGGGGAGTCGGGGTCGATCGTGGCGATCCTATGTGACGGCGGCGAGCGCTATGCGACCACCTACTACGATGAGCAGTGGCTGGCGGGGCAGGGCTATGAGTTGAGCGGGTTGATCGCCGAGGTGGCGGCCAGTGTGGAGCAGGGCGCGGTATTGCCGACCAGCGTATTGCGCGCTGGCCTCTGAATACAACTGTAGGAGCCGGGCTTGGCGGCGATTCAGCCTTTAGCCATGTATCGCCCTGGGGGGCGCTATCGCCGGCGAGCCGGCTCCTACAAAAGCCAGGTTTAGGCTTCGATGCCGAGGATGCTGCGGGCCACGGCTTCGGCGATCCGAATTCCGTCCACACCGGCAGAGAGAATCCCTCCAGCGTAACCGGCGCCTTCTCCGGCCGGGAACAGGCCTTTGACGTTGAGGCTCTGCATCGTTTCGTCACGTGTGATGCGCAGTGGCGATGAGGTGCGGGTCTCGATGCCGGTCAGCACCGCGTCGTGCAAGGAGTAGCCCTTGATCTGACGCTCGAAGGCCGGCAGTGCCTCACGAATGGCCTCGATGGCGAAGTCCGGCAAGGCCAGGGCCAAATCGCCCAGGGCCACGCCCGGCTTGTAGGACGGCTCGACGCTGCCCAGTGCCGTCGACGGCTTGCCGGCGATAAAGTCGCCCACCAGTTGTGCCGGGGCCTCGTAGTTGCTACCGCCGAGGACAAAGGCGTGGGATTCCAGGCGCTCTTGCAACTCGATCCCCGCCAGCGGGCCACCCGGGTAATCCACTTCCGGGGTAATGCCGACCACGATGCCTGAGTTGGCATTACGCTCGTTGCGTGAGTACTGGCTCATGCCGTTGGTCACTACCCGATTCGGCTCGGACGTGGCCGCTACCACCGTGCCACCCGGGCACATGCAGAAGCTGTAGACCGAACGGCCGTTTTTCGCGTGGTGCACCAGTTTGTAATCGGCGGCCCCGAGTTTCGGGTGGCCGGCGTACTTGCCCAGGCGCGCGCTGTCGATCAGCGATTGCGGGTGCTCGATACGGAACCCCACCGAGAACGGCTTGGCCTCCATGAACACGCCCCGGCCGTGGAGCATGCGGAAGGTGTCCCGGGCGCTGTGGCCGAGGGCCAGGATCACGTGCCGGGAGAGCAGTTGTTCGCCGCTGTTGAGGGTCACGCCGCACAGTTGGCCGTCTTCGATCAGCACGTCGGTGACCCGCTGTTCGAAGCGCACTTCACCGCCCAGGGCAATGATCTGCTGGCGCATGTTCTCGACCACGCCGGTGAGGCGGAAGGTGCCGATGTGCGGCTTGCTGACGTAGAGGATTTCTTCCGGCGCGCCGGCTTTGACGAACTCGTGGAGGACTTTGCGGCCGTGGTGTTTCGGGTCCTTGATCTGGCTGTAGAGCTTGCCGTCGGAGAAGGTCCCGGCACCGCCTTCGCCGAACTGCACGTTGGACTCGGGGTTGAGCACGCTTTTGCGCCACAGGCCCCAGGTGTCTTTGGTGCGCTGGCGCACTTCCTTGCCACGCTCGAGGATGATCGGCTTGAAGCCCATCTGCGCCAGCAGCAGGCCGGCGAAAATCCCGCACGGGCCAAAGCCCACGACGATCGGGCGCTGCGCCAGGTCGGCAGGGGCCTGGCCCACGACTTTGTAGCTGACATCCGGTGCCGGGTTGACGTTGCGGTCGTCGGCGAAGGTTTTCAGCAGCTTGGCCTCGTCGCGCACGTCGAGGTCGATGGTGTAGATAAAGCACAGCTCCGAGGACTTCTTGCGGGCATCGTAGCTGCGCTTGAACAAGGTGAAATCGAGCAGGTCATCACTGGCGATGCCCAGGCGCTGCAGGATCGCAGGGCGCAGGTCTTCTTCGGGATGGTCGATCGGCAACTTGAGTTCGGTGATTCGTAACATGACAGGATCCGGTTCGCGGGACGCACCAATGCGCCAGGGCGTTTTTCGAACCGGCGATTATAAGCCGCAATCCTGAGTTGCCGTGAGGTTAAAACGGTTGTCCGTCGACTCAGTCGTTGCGTGAGCCGCCGAAATAGCCGCAGCCCCGCTGTACCTGGCCGTTGACCCGCAGTTCGGCGGTCAGGTGCTGCACGCTGCCGGTCTTACTGTCGATGCAGCGTTGCGGGGCGACCCAGAGTTCGACGTGCTGGTTGTTAGCTTCGCTGCTGAGGTTGAAGCGGCCATCGCCCAGTTGTTCTTCCAGATAGGGCAGGGCCAGGGCCGGCTGGCCGGTACGCTCGATCACCATGCCTTTGGTGCTGACGTCGACGCTCCACTCTGGCTCATGGCCGCTGGCGCGCAGGATCAGGCGTTGGAAGGTCGGGTCGTTGCAGGCGTTGCTGGTGCGTTCGATGCGATACAGCTGGCTCACTTGCAGCTGGCCATCGCTGCCAGCGAGCGGTTTGGCGTCGAGCTTGCCGCGCAGGTCGGCGAACAGGGTGCCCTGTTCATCAGCCAAGGCCGCGGCTTGCTGCAGCACGCTGGTGTCGCCGCTGTCCTTGAGGGCATAGCGCCGCTGTTCACCGCAGGGCTTGAAGAGCAGTTGGCCATCGGCGGCGCTGAGCTCGCCTTGCAGACGCGTCATGCCGGCGAGCGACGGCGCCTGGGCCTGGTTATTCAACAACGGCAGCATCTGGCAACCGGCAAACAGGGGCAGCAGGGCAACACACAGCAGGGAACGGACGGCGCGCATCAGGGGGTCTCCAGGCAAGTGCCGCCACGTTACGCAGCCTGGGCGCCCACCACAACCCCACGGACGACCCGTGTGGGCGCCGGAGGCCGGCGCCATGCCGATCAGCCGACGTGATAGGTCTGGCCGGTCTGCAACCCTTCCACGCTTTTGGCGTAAGCCAGGGCCACGTCTGCCGCCAGCACCGGCTTGAAGCCGCGAAAGTACGGGGCATAGCTGCCCATGGCTTCTTCCAGCACCGTGGGGCTGACGCTGTTGACCCGCAGGCCACGGGGCAACTCGATGGCCGCCGCGCGGACGAAGCTGTCCAGCGCGCCGTTGACCAGGGCCGCCGAGGCGCCGCTGCGGATCGGATCATGGCTGAGCACGCCGCTGGTGAAGGTGAATGAGGCGCCATCGTTGGCGAACTCGCGGCCGATCAGCAGCAGGTTGACCTGGCCCATCAGCTTGTCCTGCAAGCCCAGGGCGAAGTGCTGTTCGGTCATGTCCCCCAGCGGAGCGAAGGTCACGTTGCCGGCGGCGCAGACCAGGGCATCAAAGCGGCCGGTCTGCTCGAAGAGGCGGCGGATCGAGGCGCTGTCGCTGATGTCCACCTGGAACTCGCCGCTGCTGCGGCCGATACGGATGACGTCGTGACGCTGGGAAAGCGCTTGGTCCACCGCTGAACCAATGGTGCCGGCCGCGCCGATCAATAGAATCTTCATGCTGTTGTCCTCAGACGGGGGAATGAGGTTGCAGTCTAGGGTGGTTTTTTCCGTTGATTAACGCGCTAATGGGCAACCTTTGGTTTTCAAATGGAAACAATCCATGAGCGAAATGGATGACCTGGCGGCCTTTGCCGTGCTGATGGATGCCGGCAGCTTCACCCTGGCGGCCCAGCAATTGGGCTGCAGCAAGGGCCAGTTGTCCAAGCGCATCAGCGCCTTGGAAGCGCGGTTCACGGTGCGGCTGTTGCAGCGCACCACCCGCAAGCTGAGCCTGACCGCCGCGGGTGCGGCCTTGCTGCCCCAGGCCCAGGCATTGGTGGTGCAGGTGCAGCGCGCCCACCAGGCCCTGGCCCGGCTCAAGGAGGAGATGGTCGGCCCGGTGCGTCTGACGGTGCCAGTGTCACTGGGGGAGACATTTTTCGATGGCCTGCTGCTGGAGTTTTCCCGGCATTACCCCGAGGTGCAGATCGAGCTGGAGCTCAACAACAGCTACCGCGACCTGTCCCGGGATGGCTTTGACCTGGCGATTCGTTCCGAGGTGGCCAATGACGAGCGCCTGGTGGCCAAGCCGCTGCTGGCCTGGCACGAGATGACCTGCGCCAGCCCGGCGTACCTGGAGCAATACGGCGAGCCGTTGGCGCCCAAGGCCCTGGCCGAGCACCGTTGCCTGCTCAACAGTCATTACAGCGGGCGCGAAGAGTGGCTGTACCACCAGCAGCACGAATTGCACCGGGTGCGGGTGTCCGGCCCCTTTGCCAGCAACCACTACAACCTGTTGAAAAAGGCCGCGCTGGTGGGCGCCGGCATCGCGCGCCTGCCGTCCTACATGGTCCATGCCGAGTTGGCTGATGGCCGTCTGCGCTGGTTGTTGCGCGACTATCAGACCCGCAGCATGCCGATGTACCTGGTGCACCCGTACCAGGGCGGTTTGCCCAGGCGCACCCAGGTGCTGGCGGATTACCTGATCGGCTGGTTCAAGCGCAGTGGCGAGGCCCTGGATCGCCTCTAGGGCTGTGTGGCTCTGGCGCATTTGCCACGAGCCAGTGGAATCGAGAGCAAAAAAAACGGCCCGCAGGCCGTTTTTTCGTGTCACCCGTGCTTAGCCGCCCAGATAGGCTTCGCGCACTTTTGGATCGGTCAGCAAGGCTTCACCAGTGCCCTGCATCACCACCCGGCCGTTTTCCAGTACGTAGGCACGGTCGGCGATTTTCAACGCCTGGTTGGCGTTCTGCTCCACCAGGAACACCGTCACACCGTCCTTGCGCAGCTGTTCGATGATGTCGAAGATCTGCTGGATGATGATCGGCGCCAAGCCCAGGGAGGGCTCGTCGAGCAGCAACAGCTTGGGCTTGCTCATCAGCGCGCGGCCGATGGCGAGCATTTGCTGTTCGCCACCGGACATGGTGCCGCCGCGCTGGCTGAAGCGTTCCTTGAGCCTTGGAAACAGGTGCAGCACCTTGTCCATCTGCTCCTGGTAGTCGCCTTTTTCAGTGAAGAACCCGCCCATGGCCAGGTTCTCCTCCACGGTCAGGCGAGCGAACACTCGACGGCCTTCCGGTACCACGGCAATGCTCTTGCGCATGATCTGCGCCGAGCTTTGCCCCACCAGTTCCTCGCCCAGGTAGCGGATGCTGCCGCTGTGGGCTTGCGGCGAACCGCAGAGGGTCATCAGCAGGGTGGATTTGCCGGCGCCGTTGGCCCCGATCAGGGTGACGATTTCGCCCTGGCGGATCTCCACGTTGACGCTGTGCAGGGCCTGGATCTTGCCGTAGAAGGTGGAAACGTTTTCGAATTGCAGCATTTACGCTTCCCCCAGGTAGGCTTTGATCACTTCAGGATTGTCGCGGATCTGCTCCGGCGTGCCGTCGGCCAGGGGCGTGCCCTGGTTGATCACGACGATGTGGTCGGAAATGCTCATGACCAGTTTCATGTCGTGTTCGATCAGCAGCACGGTGACGTTGTGCTCTTCGCGCAGCACGCTGATCAGCGCCTTGAGGTCTTCGGTTTCCTTGGGGTTGAGGCCGGCTGCGGGTTCGTCGAGCATGAGGATCCGTGGGCGGGTCATCATGCAGCGGGCGATTTCCAGGCGACGTTGCTGGCCGTAAGCCAGGGTCCCGGCAGGGCGGTTGGCGAATTCCCGCAGGTTGACCTTGTCCAGCCAGTACTCGGCGTACTCCATGGCTTCGCGCTCGCTCTTGCGGAACGCAGGGGTCTTGAACAGACCGGCCAGGAAGTTGGTGTTGAGGTGCCGATGCTGGGCGATCAACAGGTTCTCGACCGCCGTCATGTCCTTGAACAGGCGCACGTTCTGGAAGGTCCGCACCACGCCTTTGCGGGCGATCTCATGCCCGGCCAGGCCTTCGATGGCTTGGCCATCGAGGAGGATGCTGCCCGCGCTGGGCTTGTAGAAACCGGTCAGGCAGTTGAACACCGTGGTCTTGCCGGCGCCGTTCGGACCGATCAGCGCCACCACTTGTTTTTCCTTGACGGTCAGGGCCACGCCGTTGACCGCCAGCAGGCCACCAAAGCGCATGCTCAGGCCCGTTACTTTGAGGATCTCACGGCTCATTTGCGCAGCTCCATGTGAGGACGTTGCATGGGCAGCAAGCCTTGAGGACGCCAAATCATCATCAGCACCATCATGGCGCCGAACATCAACATGCGGTATTCGCTGAATTCACGCATCAGCTCCGGCAACAGGATCATCACGATCGCCGCCAGGATCACACCCAACTGTGAACCCATGCCGCCCAGTACAACGATGGCGAGGATGATCGCCGACTCGATGAAGGTGAACGATTCCGGGGTCACCAGGCCTTGGCGCGCGGCAAAGAAGCTACCGGCAAAACCGGCGAACGCGGCGCCCAGGGTAAAGGCCGAGAGCTTGATGACCGTGGGGTTCAGGCCCAGGGCACGGCAGGCGATCTCGTCTTCACGCAGGGCTTCCCAGGCACGGCCGATGGGCATGCGCAGCAGGCGGTTGATGACGAACAACGCCGCCAGCGCCAGCAGCAGGGCCACCAGGTAAAGGAAGATCACCTTGTTGATCGAGTTGTACTGCAGACCGAAGAACTCGTGGAAGGTCTGCATGCCTTCGGCGGCCTTGCGCTCGAACGTCAGGCCGAAGAAGGTCGGCTTTTCGATGTTGCTGATGCCGTTGGGGCCGCCGGTGAGATCGGTCATGTTGCGCAGCAGCAGACGGATGATTTCACCAAAACCCAGGGTCACGATCGCCAGGTAGTCACCGCGCAGCCGCAATACCGGGAAACCCAGCAAGAAGCCGAAGGTGGCCGCCATCAAGCCGGCAATCGGCAGGCAGATCCAGAAGCTCAGGCCGAAGTAGTGCGACAGCAGCGCATAGCTGTAGGCGCCCACCGCGTAGAAGCCGACGTAACCCAGGTCCAGCAGGCCGGCCAGACCGACGACGATGTTCAGGCCCAGGCCGAGCATCACGTAGATCAGGATCAGCGTGGCAATGTCCACCGCACCGCGGGAGCCGAAGAACGGCCAGATCAGTGCCGCGACGATCAACGCGAGGATGATCCAGCGCTGGGTCGTTGGCAGGGTCAGGAAGTTGCTGGCCTTGGCCGGGATCAACGGCATGTTGGGCGAGGATTTCCAGGCCGCGCTGATCTGCTGGTTGAACAGCACCCGCAGGAACATCAGCACCGAGCAGATCGCGATGATCGCCAGGGTGGTGTTGCTGGTGTTGTGGACTTCCAGGTTGATGCCGACGATGGTCAGTTTCAGGCCCAGTACCGGGTAGGCAACGGCCCAGACCAACAAGGCGCTGAACAGCGCCGATTTAAGATTCCTAGTCATACTTTCTCAACCTCCGGACGGCCCAGAATGCCGGTCGGCCGGAACAACAGCACCAGAACCAACAAGCCGAACGCCACGACGTCCTTGTACTGGTCGCCGAAGATATCGGCGCCAAAGGCTTCGGCTACCCCCAGCACCAGCCCGCCGAGCATGGCGCCCGGAATGCTGCCGATGCCGCCCAAGACCGCTGCGGTGAAGGCCTTGAGGCCCACCAGGAAGCCGGCGTTGGGGTTGATCACGCCGTACTGCATGCTCAGCAGCACCGCTGCTACAGCGGCCAGCGCGGCACCGACGACGAAGGTCAGGGCGATGATGTTGTTGGTGTTGATGCCTAGCAGGTTGGCCATCTTGATGTCTTCGGCGCAGGCGCGGCAGGCACGGCCCAGGCGAGAACGGGAGATGAACAGGGTGAGGCCGAGCATGGCGACCAGGGTCACCACGAACACCACGATTTGCATGTAGGAAATCAGCACTTCATGTGCCCCGCCTGGCCCGATGGAGATGTTGCCCGGGATCAGGTTGGGGATGGACTTGTCCTTGGAGTCTTGCGCCAGCAAAACCGTGTTTTGCAGGAAGATCGACATGCCGATGGCAGAGATCAGCGGGATCAGGCGGTTACTGCCACGCAAGGGGCGGTAGGCGATCCGTTCGATGCTGTAGCCGTAGGCACTGGTGACGACGATGCTGGCGATAAAGGCGGCGGTCATCAACAGCGGCACACTGTCGAGTCCCATCATGGCCAGCCCGGCAATGGCGATGAACGCCACGTAGGAGCCGATCATGTACACCTCGCCGTGGGCGAAGTTGATCATTCCAATGATGCCGTAAACCATCGTATAGCCGATGGCGATCAGGGCATACGTGCTGCCAACGGTCAGACCGTTAACCAGCTGTTGGAAAAAGTGATAGATGTCAGGCATTACAAGCTCCTAAAAACCTGATACGCATTTCACTGGTGGAGTCATTTTCCCGCTCAGGCCCCGTGGATCTGCACCCACTTCGAGCTGAGTTTTGCCAGCGAACCGCTGATGACGGTTTTGAGATTTTCAGGTGGGAAGGCCCCGGATCACGGAAGCACGGCCCAGTACATTCGTAAAACAAAGCCCACGGCACGCCGTGGGCTTTATTGGCAGTCGGTCAGGACCGAACCTTACTGAGGCGAGGCTTCGGTTTTAGGTTTGCCGAAGTGCCACTCGTAGACCACGAATTTGAAGTCTTTCAAGTCACCCTTGGCGTCGAAGCTCAGGTCGCCAGTAGGTGTCTTGAAGGTACCGGCGTGGATGGCTTCAGCCACTTTGCCAGCGTCTTCGCTCTTGGCCGCAGTGATGCCGCCAGCGATGACTTCAACGGCCGAGTAGGCCGGGAATACGAACGGACCGCTCGGGTCTTCCTTCTTGGCCTTGAAGGCATCCGCCAGGGCGACGTTGGCCGGGTCTTGGTCGAAGGATTTCGGCAGGGTCACCAGCAGGCCTTCGGACGCGTCCTTGGCAATCTGCGAGATGGAGTCGTTACCCACGCCTTCCGGACCCATGAACTTGGCTTTCAGGCCTTTTTCCTGGGCTTGGCGCAGGATCAGGCCCAGCTCTGGGTGGTAGCCGCCGTAGTAGACGAAGTCGACGTTGGCTTGCTTGAGCTTGGCGATCATCGAGGAGAAGTCTTTGTCGCCGGCGTTGATGCCTTCGAACACGGCAACCTTGGTGCCTTTCTTCTCAAGGGTCTGCTTCACGGCGGTGGCGATGCCTTCACCGTATTGCTGTTTGTCGTGCAGGACAGCAACGATTTTCGGCTTCACGTGGTCGGCGATGTAGTTGCCGGCGGCTGGGCCTTGGGCGCTGTCCAGGCCGATGGTGCGGAACACCATTTTGTAACCACGGGCGGTGATGTCCGGGCTGGTGGCAGCCGGGGTGATCATGATCACGCCTTCATCTTCGTAGATGTCGGAGGCCGGCTGAGTGGAGCTGGAGCACAGGTGGCCGACCACGAACTTGACGCCGTCGTTGACCACTTTGTTGGCCACGGCTACGGCTTGTTTCGGATCACAGGCGTCGTCGTATTCAACAGCTTCGAGTTTCTTGCCGTTGACGCCGCCCTTGGCGTTGATTTGTTCGATGGCCATTTTTGCGCCACTGAATTGCATGTCGCCGTATTGGGCTACAGGGCCGGTCTTAGGGCCGGCAATGCCGATCTTGATGGTGTCAGCTGCGAACGAATGGCTGGCAACCCCGGCCAGAACCATAGCGGCAAACAGTTTGGAAATCTGCTTAGTAGCCTTATTCATAGTGCTCCACTCTTACTGTTGTATTTTTTATAGTCCTGGCGGCCAAAGTCGCAGAACCGGGTCAGATAGTTCTTTATTAACCCCGGAAATGCCCCTGGCAACTGTACCGGTACAGTGTAGAGCGCCGGTCGTTCGCTTGAAAAGCTGGCTGCTGGGGGCAAAAACGTGGGGTGTCGCTTTATTGAAAGAAAAAGTCAGAATTGCGGCGGGATTTTGCTGGGCATAACGGCCTGTTCAACGGCAATCCTTGGCTTTCCTACGCTTCTCTATCGATGACGCCATTGCATCTGGGTTTTTCTGCCAGAACCGCGACGTTATGATTGCGCCGATTTCTTTTCTGGACAGACCCATGAACCAAGAACCTAGCACCCTCTATGCCAAGCTGCTTGGTGAAACCGCATCAATTTCCTGGAAGGAGTTGGAGCCGTTCTTCGCCAAGGGTGCCCTATTGTGGGTCGATCCCACGCTGGATCTGATCGAAGCGGCGCAGGCCGTGGCCGAGAACGAAGCCGAGAAAGTGGCGGCCTGGCTGGCCGACGGGAAGTTGGAGAAGCTGTCTGCGACGCGGGCGCTGGATCTGCTGGAGCGTGATCCACAGTTGTGGGCGGTGGTGGTTTCGCCGTGGATTATGGTCCATGAGCGGGCGTCTGCCTGATCGGTTGCGCCTTTTTGGTGCGTGATTTTCGCCGTAAAAAGTGTGTAGCCGAGTAACCGCCGCGAGCATGATGGCAACTTGCCGTGGAGAAAGGCCCCATCAGATTTTTCCGCCTGGGTGACGTTTGCGGAAGGGGAACAGTTGAGTGGCCCGCCCCGGGCGTTCCAATTGTTTCGTGATGTGAGCAAACGCCCTGGATGTGCCTACCCATTGGCCAGGCGATAGGGCTCTTCGTTTTTGCGGACGTCATCGCTGGCAAGCCAGCTCCTACAGGTGTGTGGGCGATGCACCTGTTGTAGGAGCCGGCTTGCCGGCGATCCGCGCAGCGGCCCGGCGATGGGCTTAGAAGGCGGTTTTGCCGGTGTGGTTGTTGAGCGAGATGACTTTGGTCTTGCCGATGCGGTGACGATAGATCTCGCGCAGGTACTTGATGGCCTTCTTCACGCAATCCCGGGACAGGCGGATGTCGTTGATCGAGACGAACTTGTCCTTGTCGTTGATCAGCTCGCGGTACTTCTTCTCGTACATTGGCTTGATCGCGTACCAGTTGGTGTCGAGGATCTTCGCCGGGTTCTCGAACTCGTTGAGCAGGTCGTCGATCAGGCTTTCGTCGAATTCGTCGCTGACGATGAAGTCGAGGATCGAGTTGTCCAGGGTTTCGTCGAAGCGGTACGGGTTGCGGGCGAAGCAACGCTTGATAAAGGCCACGATCAGCGTCAGGAAGTCGTCCGACAGGCACGGGCTCTTGGCGATCAGGGTGGTCAGCGAGAGGTTGGCCGAGGCACCGATCACCAGCGCATAGCGTTTGAGAGTGGTGTTGGGGAACAGGCTGTTGAGGTGGGTCTTGAGCCGGTTCAGGTCCATGTAGGACAGCTTGTAGTCCTTGGGCAGGGAAACGATGGACACCACCGACGAGCAGTTCTTGAAGAAGTGCAGGTCATGCAGGGCCGCCGCGTCGTAACCCGAGGCCTTGTACTGCTCAAGCGCTGCGCGGTAGCGCTTGGACTCGATGGGCAGCAGGCTGATGCCTTCGATGGCCTGGGTTACTTTGTTGAAGTGCGGCAGGTCGATGGAGCGGAAGAACAGGTCATCGATGTTCAGGCGCTGCGGCTCTTTCTCGAACACCTTGAACTTGTCGCCGGTAGGCGTTGGTTGTTCCGGCACCACGGATTCGGCGTAGGCAATCGCCACCGGGCCGGCCAGGCTCATGAACAGGTCGTTGGCGTCCAGGCGGATGGTTTCGCCGATATCGATGCCGGCGCGACGGAAGTAGTTCTGGTCGTAGTCGGTGGTCACCGCCTGGGCAGTGAGGATGTTGAAGATCTGCTGGGAGATGTACTGGTTGGCGTGCTTCTCCATGGCGTTGACGTCGATGTTCTGGATGTTGCCGTCATCGCTTTCTTCGGCATAACGCATGATGTCGTTGGAGATCAGCATCATGGCGTTCCATGGGCGGATGCGGCCCATGACGCTGGCTTCGCTGCTGTCTTCATTGTCGAAGTTGTAGGAGAAGTCCCACTCTTCCGAGAGGTATTTGCACAGCAGGCGGCCGGCGTTGATGTGCAGCGCTTCGGACATTTCGCTGCGGTGGTCCGAGATGTTCGGCAGCACGCAGATGCCGCTGGTGAAGATCGGCTCGAAGACGAAGGAATGACCGCTTTTGCTGTCGTGCTCGTCCATCGGCTTGGTGTCGAAGGTTTTGTTCATGTACGAGTATTGCTGGGCCAGGCCGAATTCGGAGGCCATGCCCGAACCGGTACCGCCGCCGGCGCTGAAGATCGAAAAGTACAGGCGCGACTGGTTGGCCTTGATCCCGCAGGAGTCGATCAGGTACGAGTGGATCATTTTCCACTCGGGGCTGGAGAAACGCTGGGTGTCCTTGTTGAGGATGATCTTCGCCAGGTACTGGCCGAGGATCGGCGCGTTACCGGCACCGCCGGCATGGACTTCGGACAGGTCCATGATCTTCATTTTGCTGTAGTCGCGAATAAAGCCGCTCTTCTCGCCCTTGCGTGAGAAGCGAATGCGCCCGGCAATGTCTTTGTCCAGGTCGCCAAGCATCACCAGCGGCTCAACCAGGAACACCGGCTTGGTGGCCTTGTTCTGCACCAGGCGCAGGTTGTTGCGGATCCACTGGCCCGGGCTGTAGCCCTTGTCGGCGTAGGATTTGTCTTCGTTGTTGAATTCGTTGAGGTAGAACTTGCGGGCGTTGTACACCAACTCCGCCACATCCAGGGCGATGTTGGAGCCGCAACGGCCGAGGCCGATCAGGCAGACCGAGGGGAACTCCTGGTCACGACGGATCTCGTTGTCGCCTTCCAGGTGCAGCGGACGGGGGAACACGCTGTCACGCAGGCCGTCGAGGTTGTCGAGGATGCGGTCGGTATTGGTTTCGGTGAAGTACAGGTATTGCTGGGTAGCCAGCGGGCGTGAGCTGGACAATGGCTTCGGCGCTGAGGGGCTGGGTTCGGGAGCGTTCAGCGTCAGTTCGTTGGCCGCATTGGCCGCGTTATTTTTAGAAGTCATTGTTCGCCATATGCCTGGACAGGTTGGCCCGCTGACAAATGTCTTCGAGCCATCACGATAGGGGTCTCGTCGCTTCATGGAGCGCGAATTTAGCCTGAGCGTCAGGAACTTAGCCTGCGGGTCGCTCTGGGAATCCTTTCCCGGATTCTGTTGAATCGGCCAATATTCGGCGATCTTTAATCAAAAGGAGGCAATGTGATGGCAGAGTTACCTTCCCTGGGGTTTGCCGGAATCGGCTTGATGGGCCTGCCCATGTGCCAGCGTTTGCTGGCCGCCGGCTATCCGTTAACGGTGTGGAACCGCAACCCGGACAAGTGTGCGCCGCTGGTGGCCGCCGGGGCCCGGCAAGTGGCCACGCCAGTGCAGTTGTGCGAGGGCAACACCTTGGTATTGCTGTGCCTGGCCAACACCGAGGTGGTCCGTGAGGTGGTGTTCGGCGCCGACGGCATTGCGCAGGGCGCTCGGGCCGGCCAGTTACTGGTGGACTTTTCCAGCCTGGAACCCACGGCCACTCAGGACATGGCGGCCGAACTGGCCGCCTGCAGCGGCATGGCCTGGGTCGACGCCCCGGTTTCCGGCGGTACGGCCGGGGCCGAAGCCGGCAGCCTGGCGATTATGGTGGGCGGGGCGGCAGCGGATATTGAGCGGGTCCGCCCGGTGCTGTTGCAACTGGGGCAGCGGGTGACGCACATGGGTGCGGTGGGCGCGGGGCAGGTGACCAAGGCCTGCAACCAGATGATCGTTGCTTGCAATGCACTGGTAATCGCCGAAGTGGTGGCCCTGGCCGAACGCGCCGGGGTCGATGCCGGGTTGATCGCCGAGGCCCTGGCCGGTGGTTTTGCCGACTCCAAGCCCTTGCAGATACTGGCGCCACAAATGGCCGGCAGCCAGTTCGAGCCGATCAAATGGCATGTGCGTACGTTGCTCAAGGACCTGGACGGTGCCGTGAAGTTTGCCCGCGAGCAGGGCTCGGCAACCCCGGTCAGCGGGCTAGCAGCCCAGTTGATGCGCCTGCATGGCAGCCAAGGCTATCTGGAAAAAGATCCCGCGACTCTGGTGCAGCTGTATCGCGAGCCTGGAACGGCGCATTGACCCCACTGGCCGGCTGCTCGCGTCGCGCATCAAGTTCCTCCAGCACTCCCGGTAGCTCGCTCAAGGGCACGGGGCGGCTGAGCAGGTAGCCCTGCAAATAGTCGCAGCCATGGTATTGCAGGAATTGGTACTGCTGCTCGGTCTCGACCCCCTCGGTCACCACCTGCAAATGCAGGGTATGGGCCATGACGATAATGGCCTGGACGATTTCCCGGTCCTGGGTCGACTGGGGGATGTCCTGGATAAACGAGCGATCGATCTTCAGGGTATTGAGGGGCAGGCGCCGGAGGTAGGCCAGGGACGAGTAGCCGGTGCCGAAGTCGTCGATGGACAGCGAGACGCCGAGGGTACGAATTTGCTGCAACAGCACCAGGGTTTTGTCGATGTTGCCCATCAGGGCGTTTTCCGTGACCTCCAGTTCCAGCCGTTGCGGCGCGATCCCGGCGTCGTGCAGGGCGGTTTCGATTTCCCCTGGCAGTTCCTCCCGTACCAGGTTCAAGGCCGAGCAGTTGACCGCTACCTTAAGCTGGTCGAACCCACTCTGGGACAGCCGGGCCAGATCCTCACAGGCCTTGCGCAGGACCCAGTTGTCCAGGGCCTCGATCAGGCCGTTGGCCTCGGCAATGCCGATGAAACGGTCCGGCGCCAGCAGGCCGTGTAGCGGATGCTGCCAGCGGACCAGGGCTTCGAGCTTGCTGACCTTGGCGGTTTTCAAGTCATAGATGGGTTGGTAATAGAGTCGCAGTTCGCTGTCGCTGCGCAGGGCGTGGCGCAGTTCTTCTTCGAGCTGCAATTCCAGGGTGGCCCGGGCTTTCAGGTTGCTGCTGAAAAAATGCAGGTTGTTGCGGCCACCGGCTTTGGATTGATACAGCGCCAGGTCGGCATTCTTCAGCAGTTCTTCGCAGGTGGTGCCGTCGTCCGGGAACAGGCTGATGCCGATGCTGGTGGTCATCACCATGCGCCGGCCCGCCAGTTCGATGGGTTCCTTCATTTTTTGCATGATGCGCTGGGCCATGTGCCGAGCCTCGTCGCACTCCTTGAGGCTGGTGAGGATGCAGAACTCGTCGCCGCCAAAGCGCGCCACCACGTCCTCATGGGTGCGGGTGGAGTGCTTGATGTGGCCGGCGATGACTTTCAGCAACTCGTCGCCCGCGTCGTGGCCCAGGCTGTCGTTGATCCGCTTGAAGTGGTCGATGTCGAGGAACATCACCGCCAGCTTGCCGCCGTAGGTGGTTTTTTCCAGAAGCTTTTCGGCGAACAACTGGTTGAAGCCGCGGCGGTTGATCAGGTTGGTCAGGGCATCGTAGTGGGCCACTTGTTGCAGCGAGACCCGGGCCTGGTCCAGTTGCGAGAGCAGGGCGTTGACCCGGCGCAGGTCGTGCTCCTTGTGTTGCAGTTTCTTGTCGGCCAGGGCCGCACTGATGGCGCTGCCGATCACCAGCAGGGCAATCACCGCGATGGTCAGCCCCAGTTGCATGCTGTTGTTGTCCACGGGGGCACGGGCCGGGCTGTCCAGGGGCAGCACCAGGGTCAAGGCGGCCATGCCGGTGAAGTGGCTGCTGATGATCCCGGCCCCCAGCAGCAGGCTGCTGGCGTACTTGAGCAATTGGTGAAACATGCCGCTGCCGTTGTACAGATGGCGCGACAGCAGCAGGGCGGCGAGGCTGGTACCGATCGCCACGACCATCGAAAGCAGCATCAGCGGCGTCTGGTAGTACTGCACCGCGTTGGAACGCATGGCCGCCATGCCGACGTAATGCATGGTGCAGATGCCCAGGCCGATCCACACCGCTGCGCAGACGTAGCGCCATAGCGGCAGTTGCGGGTGACTGAGGGTCTGCATAGCCAGCCACGCGGCGATCAGGGCAATCAGCAGTGACAGCAGGGTCAAGGGCAGCTGGTAGTGCACTTCGATGGGCACTTGCAGGGCGAGCATGCTGATGAAATGCATGGCCCAGATGCCCCCAGCCAGGCAGCAGGCCCCGATCCAGCGCCAGAGCCGTTGGGTGGACGGGCGTTCGACGTGTCCGACGCGCTCGGCCATATCCAGGGTGGCGAAGCTGGCGGCGCAGGCCACCAGATAGGCCAGCAGCACCAGAAAGGGGCTATGACTGCAACCGAGTACTGTCTGCCCGCGCTCTGGAAGCTCGGTAAAGAAATGCACACCCAGCCATTCCATAGCATGCCTCGTCTCAGCGTCATCTCAACTCGGTGCCTTGGGGCGCCGACGAATGCCTGGAGTATAGAGGCCGTCCGACGACCGGGAACGGTGCTGGCAGTTTGCTCCCAACGATTTCGATATGGGCGTAATCGCCAAAGATGCTAAGCACTTCCGGTGATGACTGTTTCTGTTACCAGGGTTTTCAGAGGCGCCAGCCTGAACGCCGCTCGCAGCGGTGGGCGAACAGGCTGTGATCCACGCCACTGGGGCGCTCTCGTCAGGGGGCGTGTGTTGTTCATGCATTGAGGAGGGGCAGGCCAGGGGCCATGGCTTGATATCAGACTGGCGAATGATCACAGACAGCACGTAGCCGCCTGACTAGATTGCAGCTTCCAGGCTCGGTTGCGTCTGGCCGAATAACAATAAAGAGACCAACCCATGCAGAACTCGACCCAAGCGGCGAATGCCTGGCGCATTCTGTTCCTGTTGTTCCTGGCTAATCTGTTCAATTTCTTTGACCGCACCATCCCCGCCATCATCATTGAGCCGATCCGTATGGAATGGCACTTGAGTGACTTCCAGCTCGGGATCATCGGCACCGCCTTTACCCTCGTTTACGCCATTGCCGGGTTGCCCCTGGGGCGCCTGGCCGACACCGGTTCACGCAGCAAGCTCATGGGCTGGGGCCTGGCGACCTGGAGTGCGCTGACCGCGGTCAACGGCATGGTGGGCAGTTTCTGGACCTTCCTCCTGGTGCGCATGGGCATCGGCATTGGCGAGGCCAGCTATGCGCCGGCGGCCAATTCGCTGATTGGCGACCTGTTCCCCGCCCATCGGCGTGCCCGGGCCATGGGCATTTTCATGCTTGGCCTGCCGCTGGGGCTGTTGCTGGCGTTCTTCACCATTGGCGCGATGGTCAAGGCCTTCGACAGCTGGCGCGCGCCGTTCTTTATCGCCGCGGTGCCGGGGTTGGTGCTGGCGGTGTTCATGTTCTTTATCAAAGAGCCCAAGCGCGGTGCGGCGGAAGCGGTGAAGGTTTCCCAGGAGCGGGTGGACCGGCCGATTCGCCGGGTGCTGGCGATCCCGACCTTTCTTTGGCTGACCCTGGCCGGCTTGACCTTCAACTTCGCCACCTACGCCTGCAACTCGTTCCTGGTGCCGATGCTGCAGCGCTATTTCCTGATGCCACTGCATGATGCGGCGGTGGCCACAGGGATCATTGTCGGGGTCACTGGGTTGTTTGGCCTGACCCTGGGCGGCTGGGTGGCGGACAAGATCCACCAGCGCGTGGCCAACGGCCGCCTGTTGTTCGCGGCCTTCAGCTTGATCATCACCACGGTGACCACGGCTTGGGCCCTGTATGCCGGGCGCATCGAGATCGGCGTGTTTGTCGCGGTATTCAGCGTCGGCTGGTTGTTTGCCTACAACTTCTACACCTGCGTGTACACGGCGATCCAGGACGTGGTGGAGCCGCGGCTGCGGGCGACCGCCATGGCGCTGTTCTTTGCCGGCCTCTATCTGCTGGGAGGCGGTTTGGGGCCGGTGGTGGTGGGGGGCTTGTCCGACCATTTCGCCCATGCGGCCATGTATGCCGAAGGCGCGGAGCAAATGACCGAAGCCTTCAAGGCCGTGGGGCTGCACGACGCCATGTACCTGATTCCGGTGGCGCTGTTCCTGACCATGCTGTTTCTGTTCCAGGCCTCCCGTTGTTTTGTCCGCGATGCCCAGCGCATGAAAGATGGGTTGGCGGCGGTGCAAGTGCCGCTTGAGGACGCCATCGCCGGCAAGCCCGCTCACACATGACGGAAGGTGCACACGAGCCCCTATAGGCGCCGGTTCGCCGGCGATCAGCCGCCCAATAAAAAAGGCCCGCATTGCGCGGGCCTTTTTGTTCACCAGGGCAGGGAGGGTGATTAACCCGCCACTAGCACCCGAATCGCTTCCAGTCGCAGTGCGGCTTTTTCCAGCATTGCCAGGCCCTGCTCCTGTTGTTGGCGCAGCGCTACCAGCTCGCTGTCGCGTACGGTCGGGTTGACCGCTTGCAAGGCGGTCAGGCGCGCCAGTTCTTCGTCGGTGTCGGCGGCCAGGCGGCGTTGGGCTTCGGCCACGCGCTCGGCGTGACGCGGCGTGACCTTGGCTTCACCGGCGTTGATCCGTGGGGTCAGTTGGTCCCGTTGTGCCTGGATGAACTTGTTGGCGCTGGCCCGTGGCACGCTTTCCAACTGGTCATTCAGGGTCTCGAACGCCACCCGCGACGACAGGTCATTGCCATTGGCGTCCAGCAGGCAGCGCAGGGCGGCCGGCGGCAGGTAACGGCCCAGTTGCAGCGCGCGCGGTGCAACCACTTCACTGACGTAGAGCAGTTCCAGCAGCACGGTGCCGGGTTTCAGCGCCTTGTTCTTGATCAGCGCCACTGCGGTGTTGCCCATGGAGCCGGACAGCACCAGGTCCATGCCGCCTTGCACCATCGGGTGTTCCCAGGTGATGAACTGCATGTCCTCGCGGGACAGCGCCTGGTTGCGGTCGTAGGTGATGGTCACGCCTTCGTCGTCGCCCAGGGGGAAGCTGGCGTCGAGCATCTTCTCGCTGGGCTTGAGGATCAGGGCGTTTTCCGAGTGGTCTTCGCTGTCGATACCGAAGGCGTCGAACAGGGTTTCCATATAGATCGGCAGGGCGAACTGGTCGTCCTGCTCAAGGATCGCCTCCACCAGCGCATCCCCTTCACCCGCGCCGCCGGAGTTCAACTCCAGCAGGCGGTCGCGGCCGGTGTGCAGCTCGGCTTCCAGGCGTTCACGCTCGCCACGGGCTTCATCGATCAGGGCTTGCCACTCGCCGTCGTCGGCGTTTTCCAGCAGCGGCAGCAGGCGCGGGCCGAACTGGTGCTGCAAGGCGTTACCGGTTGGGCAGGTATTGAGGAAGGCGTTCAGCGCTTCGTGGTACCACTGGAACAGACGCTCTTGCGGGCTGGTTTCCAGGTACGGCACGTGCAGTTCGATCACATGCTTCTGACCGATCCGGTCCAGACGACCGATGCGCTGCTCCAGCAGGTCTGGGTGAGACGGCAGGTCGAACAGTACCAAGTGATGGGAGAACTGGAAGTTGCGACCTTCACTGCCGATTTCCGAGCAGATTAGTACCTGGGCGCCGAATTCTTCATCGGCGAAGTAGGCGGCCGCACGGTCACGCTCAAGGATGTTCATGCCTTCGTGGAACACCGTGGCCGGGATGCCGGAGCGCACGCGCAGGGCGTCTTCCAGGTCCATGGCGGTTTCCGCGTGGGCGCAGATCACCAGGACCTTGGTGCGCTTGAGCATTTTCAACTGGTCGATCAGCCACTCGACCCGAGGGTCGAATTTCCACCAGCGCTCTTCGTCGCTGGCTTCTGGCTGGGCCTGGAAGCTGACTTCCGGGTACAGCTCGGCGTGCTCGCCCAGGGGCAGTTCCAGGTATTCGTCCGGGCATGGCAGCGGGTAGGCGTGCAGTTTGCGCTCGGGGAACCCTTGCACAGCGGCGCGGGTGTTGCGGAACAGCACGCGGCCGGTGCCGTGGCGGTCCAGCAACTCACGCACCAGGCGCGCGCTGGCTTCGGTGTCGCCATCATTGACGGCGGTCAGCAGGGCTTCGCCCTCGTTGCCGAGGAAACCATGGATGGTCTTGTGCGCCTTGGGCGACAGGCGACCTTTATCCATCAGTTCCTGTACGGCTTCAGCCACCGGGCGATAGTTCTCGCTCTCGGCGCGGAAGGCGGCCAGGTCGTGGAAGCGATTCGGGTCCAGCAGGCGCAGGCGGGCGAAGTGGCTGTCCTGGCCCAGTTGTTCCGGGGTCGCGGTCAGCAGCAGCACGCCGGGGATGGTTTCGGCCAGTTGCTCCACCAGGGTGTATTCCGGGCTGGCCTGGTCTTCGTGCCACACCAGGTGGTGGGCTTCGTCGACCACCATCAGGTCCCAACCGGCCGCGAACAGTGCGTCCTGGGCCTTCTCGTCGTCCACCAGCCATTCCAGGGCCACCAGGGCCAACTGGGTGTCTTCGAAGGGGTTGCTGGCATCGCTTTCGATAAAGCGTTCTTCGTCGAACAGCGCAACCTGCAGGTTGAAGCGCCGGCGCATTTCCACCAGCCATTGGTGCTGGAGGTTTTCCGGCACCAGGATCAGGATCCGGTTGGCCCGGCCCGACAGCAGTTGGCGATGGATCACCAGGCCGGCTTCGATGGTTTTGCCCAGGCCCACTTCGTCCGCCAGCAAGACCCGCGGCGCGATGCGATCGGCGACTTCACGGGCAATGTGCAACTGGTGGGCGATAGGTTGGGCGCGCACGCCACCCAGGCCCCAGAGCGAGGACTGCAACTGGCGGCTGGTGTGTTCCAGGGTGTGGTAGCGCAGGGAGAACCAGGCCAGAGGGTCGATCTGCCCGGCGAACAGACGGTCGCTGGCCAGGCGGAACTGGATGAAGTTCGAGAGTTGGGTTTCCGGCAGGGTGACCTGCTCGTTCTGCCCATTGAGGCCGTGGTAGACCAGCAAACCGTCGACGTCGTCGACTTCTTGCACGGTCATTTTCCAGCCTTCGAAGTGGGTGATGCTGTCACCCGGGGAAAACCTCACACGAGTGAGGGGCGCATTCCGTAGCGCATACTGGCGTGTGTCGCCAGTGGCCGGATAGAGCACGGTCAGCAAGCGACCGTCCTGTGCCAGAACGGTGCCTAAACCTAGCTCGGCTTCGCTGTCACTAATCCAGCGTTGCCCCGGTTGATACTGCTGCGCCATGCTGCCTGACTCCCGCCTTGAAAAAGCCGACTATCTTAACGGAACGTGGCTCTGAGACCCAAGAACTCTGAGAAAAACACTTGGTTAAACGGTAGCGCAGGATCAGATTTATCCGGCCCAAGGGCACCTTTGGCTGACGATTGGGTCACAAGTTTGCGACAGATGGCTCAAGTCGCCCCCCATGCAGCCGACAGCTTGCCGACAGGAGACTAAAAACATGCTGCCACCGATGCTGCCCCTGAGCGCCGTGCCCGTTACATCCCAGCAGGATCCGATCCGACAGCGTCCGGACATTCCGCCGGTGGTGCCGGTACAGGAAAGCTCCAACGAAAGCACGATCGACCTGCAAAAGCGCGATGCCGAGCAGTCGGCCTTGTTGCTGCGCGAAGAGCAGCGTCGCCAGCAGGAACGGCAGAAGCGCCAGCGCGAAGCCGAGGAAGACCCCGAAGAGCACCTGGCGGTGCCGGGTGATGAACTCAATGCCGACAACACCGTGCCGGTGATCCCATTGATCGAGGGGGCGCCGCGTCAGGGTTTGTGGGTGGACGTCGAGGTCTAGGGGCCTGCGGCTGCTCAAAGACATTGAGCGAGGGATTTTATTGCCACGTGCAGGGTCCGATCACTGGTCAGGCGGTGCCTCACGCCGCATGATTGGCACACCTGCAAGGGCCGTAGGCTGTCTATCCCCAGCGCTGCGGCTGTCATTGAACCCAACGATGCCAAGCCAAACCATGAGCCAAGATGACAAGCTGATCGACCTGAATGCCGAACGTGCCAAGCGTGTGCACGACCTCAATGAAAAGCGTTTGAACGAAGTTCGCCAGGCCTTCGAGCAGGCAATGCCTTTGGGTAAAGCCAAGAAAAAGCCGAAAAACAAACCGAAAAAGCGCTGAACAGGGCGCTTTTTTTGATTCAGATCAGTTATTCCCCCTTCCTCGCGCCCCGTCTTGGGCGTCATTGACGCCGGTCAATTTTCCCCGCCGCCTGTTTGTTTAACTTAGCCCCATCGCAACAGGGCAAGAGCAGGAGGCCAGTCATGTTTTTCGACAATGTGGTGATCGCCGGAGTGCTGACTGTCGGCCTCATGGTTCTGTTTTTCGCAGGGTTTGGATTCTTCATCTGGAAAGACGCAAACAAGCGTAAAAAACCTTAAGTCTTTCCGATACAACGAGCACGCAAGGCATTTTGGGCAACTTCGGTTGCCCTTTTTTTTGCCTATCGTTTGGCCGTTACGAGACAAATATTCAGGCGTAAAAAAAGGTGCGACCCGCAAGGGCGCACCTTTTTTCGTGGCCGCTGAAGATCAGGTGCCGAGGACGGTGGACGCCAGCCAGAACAGGCCGGCCGACAAGGCCACGGTGGCCGGCAGGGTCAGGACCCAGGCCAGCAGGATGGTCCGCACAGTGCCGCCTTGCAGGCCGCTTTTGTTGGCAACCATGGTTCCCGCTACACCCGAGGACAGCACGTGGGTGGTGGAGACGGGCAGGCTGAATACGTTGGCCAGGCCGATCAAGGCTGCTGCGGTGATCTGTGCCGACATGCCTTGGGCATAAGTCATGCCTTGCTTGCCGATTTTTTCACCGATGGTCAGGACCACACGTTTCCAGCCGATCATGGTGCCCAGGCCCAGAGCCAGGGCGACGGCCAGGATCACCCAGAACGGTGCGTACTCGGTGGTGGCAGTCAGGTCTTTACGCAGCTTGTCGAGGTCGGCTTTTTCACGCGGGGCGAGACCCGGCAGCTTGCCGACTTTCTTCGCGGTGTCATCCAGGCACAGCAGGTAGCGACGCACTTCAATACGGGTTTCCGACGGCAGCGAATGGTAGTCGGCCACACCTTTGAGGCTGCCCAGCAGCGCAGTGATGGTTGGCTCGGTCTGCTGTGGGTTGCAGCGGAACTTGCCCGGCAGGTCGTCTTTCACGCTTTTGCCCAAGGCCAGGAATTCGCCTAGGGAATCATTGTTGCGCTGGTAGAACTGGCTGAGGTGCAGGGTGGCGTCGCGGGTGCGCTCGATCTGGTAGGTGGTGCTATTGAGGTCGAGCACGAACTGCGCAGGAACGATGCCGATCAGTACCAGCATGATCAGGCCGATGCCTTTTTGACCGTCGTTGGAGCCGTGGACAAAGCTCACGGCCATGGCGGAAATCACCAGTACCAGGCGGTTCCAGAAGGGCGGGTGCTTCTTGTCATCGACCTTGCGGCGCTGTTCCGGGGTCTTGTGCATCTTCGAAATCGGACGCCACCACTTCAAGCCGATCAGCACCAAGGCGGCGATGATGAAGCCGGCCATGGGCGAGAACACCAGGGAAGCGCCGATATCGATCGCTTTCTGCCAGTTCACGCCATCGCCCAGGGGAATGTCGTTGAGCAGGGCATTGGCCAGGCCGACGCCCAGGATTGAGCCGATCAGGGTGTGTGAGCTGGACGCCGGAATGCCGAAGTACCAGGTGCCCAGGTTCCAGGCGATGGCCGCAGCCAGCAACGAGAACACCATGGCCAACCCGTGACCGGTGTTGACATTGATCAGCAACTCGACCGGCAGCAAATGGACGATGGCATAGGCCACGCCGACGCCGCCGAGCAACACACCGAGGAAGTTGAAGACACCGGAAAAGAACACCGCCAGGTGCGGTGGCATGGCTTTGGTGTAGATGACGGTGGCAACTGCGTTGGCAGTGTCATGAAAGCCGTTGATGAACTCGTAGGCGAGGACAAAGGCCAGGGCGAGCAAGAGGCTCACAAGCACCCAAGCATCCAGTCCGCTGAATAAATCGATCATGAAGGTTTTCTGACCCGGTCATAAGGGGGCGCGATTATGCCAGAAAACCCCGGTAATCAATGCATAAGGTGCTCGCCGGTAACATTTTTCAACGGAAAAATTGACCGGGAGGAGAGGATCCTGGGAATTTTCGAGGATCGGATAAGCCATTGAATTCATTGACTGAACGTGCATCGAGCAGCCGATTTGCGAAGCGTGTCGCGGGTTCAAACGCTTGTATGAAATTTCAAGGTGCAAGCCTGTGGCGGGGCCCGGCCCGATTCTGTCAGGTCGCCGCGCCGCCAATCATCCGCCGGGCCGCTGGCTGTGGCCAGGCGGTGGGCGAAGCAGGCTGGAAAAAGATCAAGAGAGCGGCATCAAGGCTGTTCGGCCTTGAGTTCTTTCTCCATCTTTTGCAGTTCTTCGTTAAATGCCTGATCAAGAATACTGGCGCGTTTACGCCATGGTTTGCGTTCTGGTTCAGGTTGGGCGGCGTAGGTGGTGATTTCCCCGCCGTAAACTTCCTTGTAACGTTGTTCCTGGCGCTCAAGTTCCGCGCGCAGTTCGTCTTTCGTCACAGTGTTACCTAATTGAGTTGAGGTAAATTCCGGTGCTACACATTGCCTGTTGGCGATTAATCAGCGCTTGAGGATACGAGCCTGTTTAAAGGCCGAGCTCCTGGCGGTGAATCAACGACGCCCATGTTGCATGCGGCCACGCCACCGGATCAGAACAGCTGTCGTAGCAACAGTCTTGTTTGCTGGCAAACGCATTGGCCGGATGGAACATATAGGGTCAAGCGCTTGCGGCAGGTTCGTCATCTAAGTTTGAGTTGCCTGAGTGACACCCAGACCGGACAAGCAATAAGTCCCGGCGGGTCACCTGCTGCATTATAGCTATCAGGTTGAATAACTCTATTGCCGCAAAGTTAAAAAGTGGCAACTTCTGTGTGAGTATTTTGTGACGTCAAAGTTTTAATCGTTGAATGCTGGACTAGACCAACACCCATCAACGGTACTTTTGCCCTCAATAAGGCTGGCGGGTGAGGGGATGGAAAGCGTCACCTGAGTGGTGATAATCGGGTGTTGCGATTATCGGTCGCTGGTTCGATAATCGCCCGATGTGGGCGGTGCTGGCGTGTGCTACCTCTCCAGTACGCCCTGTCATACGGCAGAACTTCGTCGCAGAGAGCCTGAAATGAACGATCAAATGCGTAATTCCTTTGCCTCCGTGGCACCGCCGATTGTGGCCTCTCCAGCCAAGCGCATTCAGGCTCTGACCGGCGACCCTGATTTCATGACGTCCCTGGCTCGCGGTCTGGCGGTGGTCCAGGCCTTCCAGGAGCGCAAGCGGCACCTGACCATCGCCCAGATCAGCCACCGCACCGAAATCCCCCGGGCGGCGGTGCGCCGCTGCCTGCATACCTTGATCAAGCTGGGGTATGCCACCACCGATGGCCGCACCTACTCGTTGCTGCCCAAGGTCCTGACCCTGGGTCACGCCTACCTGTCGTCCACGCCCCTGGCGGTGTCTGCCCAGCCCTATCTGGACCGCATGAGCGAGCAACTGCACGAAGCCTGCAATATGGCGACCCTGGAAGGGGAAGACATTCTCTACATCGCCCGCTCGGCGACCACCCAGCGTCTGATCTCGGTGGACCTGTCGGTTGGCGGGCGGTTGCCGGCCTATTGCACGTCCATGGGCCGAATCTTGCTGGCGGCCCTGGATGACGCTTCCTTGCGTGAATACCTGGAGCACGCTGATCTGCAAGCCAAGACCAGCCGCACGCTGCACACCCCCGAGGCCTTGCTCGAATGCCTGCAACAGGTACGTCAGCAAGGCTGGTGCATCGTCGACCAGGAGCTGGAGCAGGGCCTGCGTTCCATTGCGGTGCCGGTGTATGACGCCTCGGGCCAGGTGTTGGCGGCGCTGAACGTCAGCACCCACGCCGGGCGGGTCAGCCGGGCCGAGTTGGAGCAGCGTTTCCTGCCGGGTTTGCTCAGTGCCAGTCGCGACCTGAGCGCCCAGCTGTTTGCTTAAGGTGTTCGATAAACGCACAAATACGCGCTTGGCGAATTGACGCTCTTTCCCTTGGCTCATTAATGTCGCGGCAGCGTCATCGGCCGTTGGTGCATGTCACCGGCGGCCAGTGGCGACCCGATAATAATGAAGAGGCCCATCCTCATGAACACAGCATCCCGGCGTCGTCGCCACGACCTGTTCTGCCGTCCCGCGCGAGTCGCCTGATTCCGCTATTCCCTTGATTGTTCGATGACCCGAGCCGTTGCGCCTGGCCTCTGCTCGCCCGCGTTTTTGTGTGGAAATAAAAATAATGACCCAGCCTCAATCCGCCAACTGCCTCGATGTGCAGTCCTTCATTAATACCCAGCCCTTGTCGCGTTATCAGTGGCGAGTGGTGATCCTGTGTTTCCTGATTGTCTTCCTCGATGGCCTGGACACAGCGGCCATGGGCTTTATCGCCCCGGCGCTGTCCCAGGATTGGGGCATCGACCGCGCCAGCCTCGGCCCGGTGATGAGTGCCGCGCTGATCGGCATGGTCTTTGGTGCCCTGGGTTCCGGGCCGCTGGCTGACCGCTTCGGTCGCAAAGTGGTGCTGGTAGGGGCGGTGTTGGTGTTCGGTGCCTTCAGCCTGGCCTCGGCCTACAGCAGCAACGTCGATCAATTGCTGGTGCTGCGCTTCCTCACGGGCCTGGGCCTGGGTGCCGGCATGCCCAACGCCACCACCTTGCTTTCGGAATACACCCCGGAACGCCACAAGTCGTTGTTGGTCACCAGCATGTTCTGCGGCTTTAACCTGGGCATGGCGGGCGGTGGTTTTATCTCTGCCAAGCTGATCCCGGCCTTCGGCTGGCACAGCCTGTTGCTGATCGGCGGCATCCTGCCGCTGATTCTGGCAGCGGTGCTGTTGCTGTGGTTGCCGGAGTCGGCGCGTTACCTGGTGGTGCGCAATCGGGGCACCGACAAGGTGCGCAAGACCTTGGCCCCCATTGAGCCGACCATCGTTGGCCAAGCCACCAGCTTCAGCGTGCCGGAACAGAAGACCGTCAAGGCTCGCAACGTCTTCGCGGTGATTTTCTCCGGCACCTACAGCGTCGGCACCTTGCTGCTGTGGCTGACCTATTTCATGGGGCTGGTGATTGTCTACCTGCTGACCAGTTGGCTGCCGACCCTGATGCGTGACAGTGGCGCAAGCATGGAACAGGCTGCGTTTATCGGCGCCTTGTTCCAGTTTGGCGGGGTGCTCAGTGCCGTTGGGGTGGGCTGGGCCATGGACCGCTTCAACCCGCACAAGGTCATCGGCACGTTTTACCTGCTGGCCGGGGTATTCGCCTACGCGGTAGGCCAGAGCCTGGGCAATATCACCCTCCTGGCCACCCTGGTGCTGATTGCCGGTATGTGCGTCAACGGTGCGCAATCGGCGATGCCTTCCTTGGCGGCGCGTTTCTATCCGACCCAGGGCCGGGCCACTGGCGTTTCGTGGATGCTGGGCATCGGCCGTTTCGGCGCGATCCTGGGGGCCTGGATGGGCGCCACACTGTTGGGCCTGGGCTGGAACTTCGAGCAAGTGCTGACGGCGCTGGTGATTCCAGCGGCCTTGGCCACCGCTGCCGTGTTGATCAAAGGCATGGTCAGCCATGCGGATGCCACCTGATACGGGCTGCGACTGGTTGACCGGCCCTGTGCAGGCAAGTCCGCCCCGGCAATTCCTGCCGGGCCGGGCTTGCCCACAAGCTTTTATGGAGATAGATAGCCTTGCAACAATCCGTTCGATAAGCGAACGCTCAGTCGATTATCGGATTGTTTGGGCGTTTGCCCCGGCTTAATCTTCAGTACCTTTATCTTCAATTGCTTTGGCGTGCCCCTCGCGCCGTTTTTTTCAGCGGTCCGATAAACGTCGCAGACCGCCGTACTGACCGAGATCGAATTGACTGCCCTGCGTGACCTGGAAGCGCGGAATGCCGCCGCTCACGGCCAAGCCCCTGGAGAAGCCTGATGCGTGAAGTATTTATCTGTGATGCCATTCGTACCCCTATCGGCCGTTTTGGCGGTGGTCTATCGGCCGTGCGCGCCGACGACCTGGCCGCCGCGCCGATCAAGGCGTTGATGGAACGCAACCCGTCGGTGGACTGGACGGCCGTTGACGAGGTGTTCCTCGGCTGCGCCAACCAGGCCGGTGAAGACAACCGCAACGTGGCGCGCATGGCGCTGCTGCTGGCAGGGCTGCCGGAGAGCATTCCGGGCGTGACCCTGAACCGTCTCTGCGCTTCGGGCATGGACGCCATCGGCACCGCCTTCCGGGCCATTGCCAGCGGCGAGATGGAGCTGGCGATTGCCGGTGGCGTCGAGTCCATGTCTCGCGCGCCGTTTGTCATGGGCAAGGCCGACAGCGCTTTCTCGCGCAACATGAAACTGGAGGACACCACCATCGGCTGGCGCTTCATCAACCCGTTGATGAAAGCCCAGTATGGTGTGGATGCGATGCCGCAGACCGCCGACAACGTGGCCGACGATTACAAGGTGTCCCGTGCCGATCAGGACGCCTTTGCCCTGCGCAGCCAGCAACGCACTGCCGCCGCGCAAGCCGCCGGGTTCTTCGCTGAAGAAATCGTTCCGGTGCGCATCGTCCATAAAAAGGGCGAGACCGTGGTTGAGCAGGACGAGCACCCACGTGCCGATACCTCCCTGGAAACCCTGAGCAAGCTCAAGCCGGTCAATGGCCCGGACAAGACCGTCACCGCCGGCAACGCCTCGGGCGTCAACGATGGCGCGGCCGCCCTGATCCTGGCCTCGGCCGAAGCGGTGAAAAAACACGGCCTGACCGCCCGTGCCCGCGTATTGGGCATGGCCAGCGCCGGTGTCGCGCCGCGCGTCATGGGCATCGGTCCGGTGCCTGCCGTGCGTAAACTGATCGAGCGCCTGGGCGTGGCGGTCAGCGATTTTGATGTCATCGAACTCAACGAAGCCTTCGCCAGCCAAGGTTTGGCGGTATTGCGTGAACTGGGCCTGGCGGACGATGCGCCTCAGGTTAACCCCAACGGCGGTGCCATTGCCCTGGGCCACCCGCTGGGCATGAGCGGTGCACGCCTGGTCTTGACCGCTCTGCATCAGCTGGAAAAGACCGGCGGCAAGAAAGGCCTGGCGACCATGTGCGTCGGTGTTGGCCAAGGGCTGGCACTGGCGATTGAGCGCGTCTGACGCGCTGCTTTATAAGAAGAGAGAATTGAACATGACTGACAAGCCCGGTTACCGGCGCCCGCAAGCGGGCACTCAGCCTGATTACTTGCACCCTGAATACAAGTCCACCAACCTGCGCTCGCCGTCCCAGCCGTTGGTGTTCCTGCCCCATTCGCTGTCGGAAATCACCGGCCCGACCATCGGCGCCGATTACCTGCAGGACAAGGATAACGACCTGACTGCCCAACACGCTGCCGAGCCCCAGGGCGAACGCATCATCGTGCACGGGCGGGTACTGGATGAGAACGGCTTGCCGGTGCCGGGGATCCTGGTGGAGATCTGGCAGGCCAACGCCGCCGGTCGCTACAACCACGACCGCGACCTGCACGATGCGCCCCTGGACCCGAACTTCACCGGCACTGGCCGCACCGTCACCGACGCCGACGGCTGGTATCAGTTCCAGACCATCAAGCCCGGTGCCTATCCGTGGGGCAACCACCACAACGCCTGGCGCCCGGCGCATATCCACTTTTCGCTGTTCGGCCCGAGCATCCTCACGCGCCTGGTGACCCAGATGTACTTCCCGGGTGACCCGCTGCTGGCCTACGACCCGATCTACAACTGCGTACCGGACCCCCGTGCCAAGGAACGCCTGATCGCCAGCTTCGACCTGGACAAGACCATCCCTTCCTACGCCCTCGGCTACCGCTGGGACATCGTCCTGCGCGGCCGCGATGCCACGCCGATGGAGAAATAACATGACGCTGACTGCGACCACTTCCCACACCGTCGGCCCTTACTACCACATCGGCCTGACCTGGCTGAACCGTGAAGACCTGACCCAACCCGAGACCTGGGGCGACCGCGTAGCGATCACTGGGCAAGTGGTGGACGGCAACGGTGACTTCGTCAACGACGCGATGCTGGAAATCTGGCAGGCCAACGCCGTGGGCAAATACGATCACCCCGAAGATGAACAGGACAAAGCCCTGGACCCGAACTTCCAGGGTTTCGGCCGCGTGCCGGTGGACGCCGAAGGGCGTTTCCGTTTCACCACCATCAAGCCGGGGACCGTGCCGGGCCTCAAGGGCAGCACCCAGGCACCGCACTTGGTGGTGCTGGTGTTCGCCCGTGGCCTGGTCAAGCACTTGCTGACCCGCATCTACTTCGATGCCGAGCCTGCCAATGCCAACGACCCGCTCTTGGCCTGCGTGCCCGAAGCGCGTCGCGGCACCTTGTTGGCCAAGGCCGATGCCGATGGCCAGTACCAGTGGAACGTGATTCTCCAGGGCACCGACGCTGAGACGGTGTTCTTCGATTATTGAGTTCGCTGGGTGTTGATTGCCGGCAAGCCGGCTGCTGCGAGCCCACGATCTCGTAGAAGCCGGTTTGCGGGCATCGCCTTGAGGCCAGAAGCGCTGATCGGCGCCTGGTCGATGGGCTTTGCGGAACGGGACTGTTGCTAAGTGTGTCTAGACTCACACGGTCCCCTCAGAGTGAAAAACCATGACAAGCACAACCAGTCACTACACCAGCGAGGAACGCAGCAAGAGGATCTTCGCGATCGTCGGTGCGTCTTCCGGCAACCTGGTCGAATGGTTCGACTTCTACGTCTACGCCTTTTGCGCCATCTATTTCGCCCCAGCCTTCTTCCCCTCCGATGACCCCACGGTGCAGTTGCTCAACACCGCCGGTGTGTTCGCCGCCGGGTTCCTGATGCGTCCCATCGGCGGCTGGCTGTTCGGCCGGGTGGCCGACAAGCACGGGCGCAAGAATTCCATGATGATCTCGGTGCTGATGATGTGCGCCGGCTCCCTGGTCATCGCCTTCCTGCCGACCTACGCCAGCATTGGCGCCTGGGCCCCGGCGCTGCTCTTGGCGGCGCGGCTGTTCCAAGGGTTGTCGGTGGGCGGCGAGTACGGCACCACGGCCACCTACATGAGTGAAGTGGCGCTCAAGGGGCAGCGTGGTTTCTTTGCTTCCTTCCAGTACGTGACCCTGATTGGCGGGCAACTGCTGGCAGTGTCGGTGGTGGTGATCCTCCAGCAGTTCCTCGACGAAGCGGAGTTGAAAGCCTGGGGCTGGCGCATTCCGTTTGTGATCGGTGCCATCGCGGCGGTGATTTCGCTGTTGTTGCGGCGCTCCCTGAAGGAAACCAGCAGCAAGGAAATGCGTGAAGACAAGGACGCCGGCAGTATTGCCGCGCTGTTCAAGAATCACTCCAAGGCCTTTATCACCGTGCTCGGCTACACCGCCGGCGGCTCGCTGATTTTCTACACCTTCACCACCTACATGCAGAAGTACCTGGTGAACACCGCCGGCATGCACGCCAAGACCGCCAGCTACATCATGACGGGCGCGCTGTTCCTCTATATGTGCATGCAGCCGTTGTTCGGCATGCTCGCCGACAAGATCGGCCGGCGTAATTCCATGCTCTGGTTTGGCGCCCTGGGCACCCTGTGCACGGTGCCGATCCTGCTGACCCTGAAAACCGTCACCAGCCCGTTCCTGGCCTTTGTATTGATCACCCTGGCCTTGGCCATCGTCAGTTTCTACACCTCCATCAGTGGCCTGGTGAAGGCCGAGATGTTCCCGCCGCAAGTGCGTGCGCTGGGGGTGGGCTTGGCGTATGCGGTGGCGAATGCGATCTTCGGCGGCTCTGCGGAGTACGTGGCCCTGGGCCTCAAGTCCCTGGGCATGGAAAACACCTTCTACTGGTACGTCACGGCGATGATGGCGGTGGCGTTCCTGTTCAGCCTGCGCCTGCCCAAGCAGGCGGCTTATCTGCACCACGATCTTTGACCTGTTCGCCGGTGCCCATGGTGGGCGCCGGCTTCCATAGGACTGTTTATGAGTACACCGGCGAGCAATCAGCTGTTTGATGCCTACTTCACCGCCCGCGACATGCGCGGCGTGTTTTGCGACCAGGGCCGGGTCCAGGCCATGCTCGACTTCGAGGCTGCCCTGGCGCGGGCTGAGGCCCGTGTGGGGTTGATCCCGTCGAGCGCGGTGGCACCGATCGCGGCCGCCTGCCAAGCCCAGCGTTACGATTTTTCGGCCCTGGGTGATGCGATTGCCACGGCGGGCAATTCGGCGATTCCCCTGGTCAAGGCCCTGGGCAAGCAGATTGCCCAGTCCGATGCCGAGGCCGAGCGCTATGTGCACTTGGGGGCTACCAGCCAGGACGTCATGGACACCGGGCTGGTGCTGCAACTGCGCCGCGCCCTGGCATTGCTCGAAGCCGACCTGGAACGTCTCGGTGGAACCTTGGCCGCCCAGGCCAAGCGCTACGCGACCACGCCGTTGGCCGGTCGTACCTGGTTGCAGCACGCCACGCCAGTGACCCTCGGCATGAAAATCGGCGGCTGGCTGGGGGCGCTGACCCGCAGTCGGCAACGCCTGCAAGAACTCAAGCCTCGGTTGCTGGTGCTGCAGTTCGGCGGGGCGTCCGGAACCCTGGCCGCCCTGGGTGACCAGGCCATGCCGGTGGCCGAGGCCCTGGCCGCCGAGTTGCAGCTGACATTGCCGGAGCAGCCTTGGCACACCCAGCGTGATCGCCTGGTGGAATTCGCCGCGGTGCTGGGCTTGATCGCTGGCAGCCTGGGCAAGTTGGGCCGGGATATCAGCCTGCTGATGCAGACCGAGGCGGCGGAGGTGTTCGAACCTTCGGCGCCGGGCAAGGGTGGGTCGTCCACCATGCCGCACAAACGCAATCCGGTGGGCGCAGCGGTGTTGATCAGCGCTGCGACCCGGGTGCCGGGCTTGGTGGCGACGATGTTCAGCGCCATGCCCCAGGAACACGAGCGCAGCCTGGGGCTGTGGCACGCCGAATGGGAAACCCTGCCGGAGATTTGCTGCCTGGTGTCTGGGGCCCTGCAACAGGCGTTGCTGGTGGCCGAAGGGCTGGAAGTCGATGCCGAGCGCATGCTGCGCAACCTCGATCTGACCCAGGGCCTGGTGCTGGCCGAAGCGGTCAGCATTGCCCTGGCCCAGCGTCTGGGTCGCGAGACGGCACATCATCTGTTGGAACAATGCTGCAAACGCGCGGTGGCTGAACAACGCCATCTGCGTGCTGTACTGGGGGACGACCCGCACGTGACCGCCGAATTGTCGGCGGCCGAGTTGGACCGTCTGCTGGACCCTGCCCATTACCTCGGCCAGGCGCACACCTGGGTCGAGCGTGCCGTGGCCGAACATTTCGCGTTGAACGCCTGAAGGAGACTGCTGTGGGATTCGTACAACTCGCCGATGGCGAACTGCACTACTTGATCAACGAGCGGCAGAGCGAGGGTCCTGATGAGGCCCCGGTACTGGTGCTGTCCAACTCCCTGGGCACCGACCTGCACATGTGGGACGCGCAGATCCCGGCGTTCACCGAGCATTTCCGGGTCCTGCGTTTCGACACACGTGGCCATGGCAAGTCCCTGGTCACCGAGGGCCCTTACAACATCGAACAGCTGGGGCACGACGTGCTGGCCCTGCTGGACGCCTTGAATATCCAGCGTGCGCATTTCTGCGGCCTGTCCATGGGTGGCCTGATCGGCCAGTGGCTGGGCATCAACGCTGGCGAGCGCCTGCACAAGCTGGTGGTGTGCAACACCGCGGCGAAGATCGGCGAGCCGGCCATCTGGAACCCACGGATCGAAACCGTGCTGCGTGACGGCCAGGCGGCCATGGTGGCACTGCGTGATGCCTCGATCGCGCGCTGGTTCACCCCGGACTTCGCCGAAGCCCACCCGAACCAGGCCAAGCGCATCACCGACATGCTGGCGGCCACTTCGCCACAAGGTTATGCGGCCAACTGCGCTGCGGTGCGCGATGCCGACTACCGTGAGCAGGTGTCGGCGATCAAGGTGCCGACCTTGGTGATTTCCGGCACCGAAGATGCGGTGACGCCGCCGTCGGGCGGGCATTTCATCCAAGAGCGGGTCGCCGGTGCCGAGTACGCCGAGTTCTATGCTGCCCACCTGTCCAACGTTCAAGCCGGTGCCGCGTTCAGCGACCGGGTTGTGGAATTTCTGCGGGCTTGAGTGCCCCATTCAAGGAGCCCCTTGTGGACGAGAAACAACGTTACGACGACGGCATGCAAGTGCGTCGCGCGGTGCTGGGCGATGCTCACGTCGACCGCAGCCTGAGCACCCTGACCGAGTTCAACTCGGAGTTTCAGGAAATGATCACCCGCCACGCTTGGGGCGATATCTGGACCCGTCCGGGTTTGCCGCGGCACACCCGCAGCCTGATCACCATTTCCATGCTGATCGGCATGAACCGCAATGAAGAGCTCAAGCTGCACTTGCGGGCGGCCGCCAACAACGGCGTCAGCCGTGGCGAGATCAAGGAAGTGATCATGCAGAGCGCGATTTACTGCGGCATTCCGGCGGCCAATGCCACCTTCCACCTGGCAGAATCGGTATGGGACGAGCTGGGCGTGGAGTCTCGCGAGGGCTGATTGCCCTGGCGCGTTAAAACACAAAGGCCAGCCCGGTAACGGGCTGGCCTTTGGCGTTTCTGCTGCTCGGGTATGGGCCGGAAGCGCCCCGCAGGACGCTCCGGCGCAACGTTACAGCAGGCTCAGAGGGTAGCTGACGATCACCCGGTTTTCGTCGAACTCGTTGGTGCTGAAGTCGCGGCGCATGGTCGAGTTGCGCCATTTCAGGCTGAGGTTCTTCAAGGTGCCGCTCTGGATGGTGTAGGCCAGTTCCGACTCGCGGCCCCACTCCTTGCCGTCGGTAACCCCTCCAGTGTGCACGTTGCTGCCGCTGATGTAGCGGTTCATCAGGGTCAGGCCCGGAACGCCGAGGCCGGCGAAGTTGTAGTCGTGGCGCACCTGCCAGGATTTTTCCTGGGCGTAGTCATAGCTGGCGTTGTAGCTGTCGTTCGCCAGGGTGCCGCCGCTGGTGCCGTTGACGCGCATCCAGGCGCTGTCGCCGGTGAGTTTCTGCAGGCCGACATAGAAGGTGTTGCTGCCGTACTTGGCGGAGAACAGGCCCGACCAGGTGCGGTTGTCCAGGTTGCCGGCCAGGGCGCTGCCGTCTTCCTTGCCGTAGAAGTAGCCGAGGTTGGCGCCCAGGGTCCAGTCGCCCAACGGTTGGCTGTGCACCAGGTTGACGTATTGCTGGCTGTAGATGTCTTTCAGCTCGGCATTCCACACGCCGATCAGGGTGCGCTTGTCGTTGAAGGTGTATTCGCCGCCCTGGAAGTTGAAGCGATCGGAGGTGATGCCGGCTCGGCCGTTCATCGACATCTCGGTCATGCTGCTGTCGTTGCGCGGGCTGTTGTCGCGGAATTGGCCGCCGTACAGGGTCAGGCCGTCGATTTCCTTGGAGGTGATCTGGCCACCGCGGAAGGTTTGCGGCAACGAGCGGCCGTCATCGGAGCGCAGGATCGGCAGCACCGGCATCCATTCCCCGACCTTCAGTTCGGTCTGCGACAGCTTGGCCTTGAAGGCCACGCCCAGGCGGCCGAAGTTGTCGGCCGGGCGGCCGTCATTGTCGGTCGGCAGCAGTTGGGTGCCGCGGGTGCCTTTGCCGCCATCAAGTTTCACCGAGTAGGTGCCCAGTACGTCCATGCCGAAGCCGATGGTGCCCTGGGTGAAACCGGACTTGGCGTCGAGGATAAAGCTTTGCGTCCACTCTTCAGCCTTGCCCTGGGCGTTGTCCGGGTTGGTGAAGTTGCGGTTGATGTAGAAGTTGCGCAGGTTCAGGTTGGCCTTGGCGTCTTCCAGAAATCCGGATTCCTCAGCCATGACCGGTACGGCAGCGCTGGCCAGGGCCACGGCCACGAGGCTTGGCAAGAAGAGGTGTTGAGGGGCGGTGATTGGCTTCATGTTGTCGCTCTCTAATTGTTAGGGGTGCAGCACTGCACTGCGGCAAAAACACTTGTCGCAAGGGTTCGGAAGTAGGGGGGCAACGCTGACGATCAGCCGGAGCGGGCAGGGCGCTGGGTCATGGTGAAGAACCTGTTGTTATTGGTTTTTGTCAGTGCGGGGAATGGTGGTTTGCGCGAAGAGGCGTTTCAATCGGGGGGAAGCGGGTTTTGGGCGATAATCGAACACTACTGTAGGCGATGCTCCCCGCATAAAAAAACCCACCGCAAGGTGGGTTTTTCGGGTGGCCGCCAATCGATCAGAACAGTCGCAGCTTCGGCGCTTGTTCCGCCACCGGCTCGTTTTTCGCCGTCTGCTCGTTCCAGCCGCCGCCGAGGGCCTTGTACAGGTTGACCTCGCTGGTCAGCTGGGACAGGCGGTCGGTGATCAAGGCCTGTTGGGCGCTGAACAACGAACGCTGGGCATCGAGGAAGGTCAGGTTGCTGTCGACCCCGATCCGGTAGCGACGCTCGGCCAGGCGGTAGTAATCCTGGTTGGCGTTGACGAAATCACGCTGGGCCTGCAACTGCTGGTTGTAGGTCTGGCGTGCCGCCAGCCCATCGGAGACTTCCTGGAAGGCGGTCTGGATGGACTTTTCGTATTGCGCGACGGTGATTTCTTTCTGGATTTTCGAGTAATCCAGGCTGGCGCGCAGGCTGCCGGCGTTGAAGATCGGCAGGTTGATCTGCGGCTGGAACAGCCAGGTCCCCGACCCCCCCTTGAACAGGCCGGACAGGTCCGGACTCAGGCTGCCGGCGTTGGCGGTCAGGCTGATGCTCGGGAAGAACGCCGCCCGTGCCGCGCCGATGTTGGCGTTGGCCGCCTTGAGGCTGTGCTCGGCCTGGAGAATATCCGGGCGTCGTTGCAGCAGCTCCGACGGCAGGCCGGCCGGCAACTCGCTCAGCAGGTCGGCCGACAGTGGTTGTGCACCTGGCAGGTTGCCCGGAACCGCCGTGCCCAGCAGCAGGGTCAGGCTGTTTTCATCCTGGGCCACTTGGCGGGTGTAACGCGCCAGTTGCACCCGGGCATTTTCCACCGAGGTGCGCGCCTGGCTCAGGTCCAGGGCCGAGGCCACGCCGACTTCATTGCTGCGCGAGGTGAGTTTGAAGCTCTCTTCGTAGGCGTTCAGGGTGTCCTGGGTCAGCTTCAGCAGTTCCTTGTCGGCCTGCCAGGTCAGGTAGGCGTTGGCCACGCTGGCCACCAGGCTGATCTGGGTGCTGCGCCGAGCCTCTTCGCTGGAGAAGTAGGTCTGCAGGGCTTGCTCGCTCAGGCTGCGAACGCGACCGAACAGGTCCAGTTCGTAGGCGCTGATGCCCAGGGTTGCCGAGTACTGGCTGCTGATCGCCGCTTCGCCGGTCTGGGAAACCCGTGCCGGCGTGCGCTGGCGGCTGCCGCTGCCGGTCGCCGATACCGCAGGGAACAGGTCCGCCCGCTGGATCTGGTACTGGGCGGCATACGCGTCGATGTTCAAGGCCGCGACCTTGAGGTCGCGGTTGTTCTCCAAGGCGGTCTGAATCAATTGCTGCAGGGCCGGGTCATGGAAGAACTGGCGCCAGCCCTGTTCGGCGGCCGCCTGGTTGGCGGCCTCCGCTGGCGAGTAGGCCGGGCCTTGCGGGTACTGCGCCGCTACCGGCGCTTGCGGCTGCTGATAGTCAGGGATCAGCGAGCAACCACTCAGCACTGCCGCCGTGATTGCCAGGGAGAGTAGCGACTTGCTCATTGGCCAGCCTCTTTAGGAGTTTCAGTGGTGACGTTCTTGCGGCGGCCCATCGCGGTCACGATCACGAAGAACAGCGGTACCCAGAAGATCGCCAGAACGGTGGCGGTAATCATACCGCCAATTACCCCGGTACCAATGGCGTGCTGGCTGCCCGAACCGGCACCGCTGGAGATTGCCAGCGGCAGTACGCCGAGGATAAAGGCCATGGACGTCATGATGATCGGGCGCAGACGCATCCGGGATGCTTCGACGGCCGATTCGATGATGCCCTTGCCCTGTTCATGCAGTTCCTTGGCGAACTCGACGATCAGGATCGCGTTCTTCGCCGCAAGCCCCACCGTCACCAGCAAGCCCACCTGGAAGAACACGTCGTTGGACAGCCCGCGCAGGCTGGTGGCCATCAGTGCACCGAGAACCCCCAGCGGCACCACCAGTACCACCGCGATCGGGATCGACCAGCTTTCGTACAGCGCCGCCAGGCAGAGGAAGACCACCAGCAACGACAGGGCGTACAACGCAGGCGCCTGGGAGCCGGACAGACGTTCTTCATAAGAAAGGCCGGTCCAGGCATAACCGACGCCCGCTGGCAGTTTCTTGGCGATCTGCTCGACTTCCGCCATGGCGTCGCCGGTGCTGTAGCCAGGTGCAGGCGTACCGAGGATTTCCATCGCTGCTACACCGTTGTAGCGCGAGAGTTTCGGCGAGCCGAAGATCCAGTGGCCCGAGGCAATGGCCGACAGTGGCACCATTTTTCCGGAGTCGCTGCGCACGAACCATTTGTTCAGGTCTTCAGGGGACATCCGGCCTGCGGCCTCACCCTGGAGATAGACCTTCTTCACCCGACCACGGTCGATGAAGTCGTTGACGTAGCTACCGCCCAGGGCAATCGCCAGGGTCTGGTTGATGCTCGACAGGCTGATGCCCTGCGCGCTGGCCTTCTCGTCGTCGATGGTGAGCTCGTACTGCGGCTCATCGTTGACGCCGTTGGGGCGTACACCTGCGAGGATCTTGCTTTGCGAGGCCATGCCGAGGAACTGGTTACGGGCCTCCATCAACTTGTCGTGGCCGACGCCGCCCTGGTCTTGCAGGAACACGTCGAAACCGGTGGCGTTACCCAACTCCAGGACCGACGGCGGCACGATGGCAAATACCATGGCGTCCTTGAAGGTCTGGGAGAAGTAGCCCTGGGCACGCTTCGCCACTTCGAACACCGACTGCGACGCATCCCGCTCGTCCCAGGGCTTGAGCATCACGAACGCCAGGCCGGAGCTTTGGCCACGACCCGCGAAGTTGAAGCCATTCACGGTGAACACCGACTTCACAGCCTTGCCTTCGCCTGGCTCGCCTTCCTTGTCGTTCAACAAGAAGATGCGCATGTCGTCGATGACTTTCTGCGTGCGTTCCGCCGAAGAGCCGACCGGCGTCTGCACCTGGGCAAAGATCACGCCCTGGTCTTCCTCGGGCAGGAATGCCGCCGGAATCCGGGTGAACAGCCAAATCATGCCGGCGAAGATGATCACGTAGACCAGCAGCGACGGAAACTTGTGCTTGATCATGTTGCCGACGCCGCGCTCGTAGCTCAGAACGCCACGGTCGAAGTTACGGTTGAACCAGCCAAAGAAACCGCGTTTGGGTTGGCCGTGCTTTTCCGGGTCGATCGGCTTGAGCATGGTGGCGCACAAGGCCGGGGTGAAGATCAGGGCAACCAGTACCGACAGCGCCATCGCCGAGACAATGGTGATGGAGAACTGTTTGTAGATCACGCCCGTGGAGCCGCCGAAGAACGCCATGGGCAGCAGTACCGCGGATAGCACCAGGGCAATACCCACCAATGCACCCTGGATCTGGCCCATGGATTTGACCGTCGCCTCCTTGGGCGACAGATGCTCCTCGGCCATGACCCGCTCGACGTTTTCCACCACCACGATCGCATCGTCCACCAATAGACCGATGGCCAGGATCATGCCGAACATGGTCAGGGTGTTGATGGTGAAACCGAAGGCCGCGAGGATGCCGAAGGTCCCCAGGAGTACAACCGGCACGGTCATCGTGGTGATGATGGTGGCGCGGAAGTTCTGCAGGAACAGGTACATCACCAGGAACACCAGGACGATCGCCTCGATCAGGGTGTGAACCACACCGGAGATCGATTCGGTCACCACGGGGGTGGTGTCATACGGGACCACGGCTTTCATGCCCGGCGGGAAGAACGGCTCCAGGGACGCGACCGTGGCGCGAATGGCCTTGGCGGTGTCCAGGGCGTTGGCGCCCGAGGCCAGCTTGATCGCCATGCCGGAAGCCGGCTTGCCGTTGAACTGTGCACTGATGCTGTAGTTCTGGCCGCCTAGCTCAACACGAGCCACGTCGCCCAGGCGAACCTGGGAACCGTCGGTGTTGACCCGCAGCAGGATCTTTTCGAACTGCTCGGCGGTTTGCAGGCGCGTCTTGCCGATGATGGTGGCGTTCAGCTGGGTGCCGGGCAGGGCAGGCAAGCCGCCCAACTGGCCGGTGGCCACTTGCACGTTCTGCGCCTGGATGGCGGTGCTGACATCCACTGGAGTCATCTGGAAGTTGTTCAACTTGGCCGGGTCCAGCCAGATACGCATGGCGTACTGGGAGCCGAAGACCTGGAAGTCACCCACGCCCGAGGTCCGCGAGATCGGGTCCTGGATGTTGGAAACGATGTAGTTGGACAGGTCGTCCTTGTTCATGCTGCCGTCTTCCGACACCAGCCCGATCACCATCAGGAAGTTCTTCACCGACTTGGTCACGCGGATACCCTGCTGCTGCACTTCTTGCGGCAGCAGTGGGGTCGCCAGGTTCAGCTTGTTCTGCACCTGAACCTGGGCGATGTCCGGGTTGGTACCCTGGTTGAACGTCGCGGTGATGGTCATGCTGCCGTCGGAGTTACTGTCCGAGGCGACGTAACGCAGGTTGTCGATACCGTTGAGCTGTTGCTCTATGACCTGAACCACGGTGTCCTGCACGGTTTGTGCGGAAGCGCCTGGGTAGGTGACCTGGATATCAATGGCCGTTGGTGCAATGGCCGGGTACTGGTTGATGGGGAGCTTGAGGATCGATAGTGCCCCGACCAGCATGATCACCAGGGCAATTACCCAGGCGAAAATGGGACGGTCGATAAAGAATTTCGACATGAATTACTCCCCTTTGCCAGCGGCAGCAGCAGGAGCGGTGGTGCCAGCGGCCTGGGCGTTGGTGGCATCCTTGACCTGGACTTCGATGCCCGGCTTGATGAATTGCAAGCCTTCGGTGATCACGCGGTCACCGGCGTTCAAGCCTTTTTCCACCAGCCAATAGGCGCCGGCGGTGCGGTTGGCGACCAATACGCGCTGTTCAACCTTGTTGTCCTGGTTGACCACCATCGCGGTTGGAATGCCCTTGAGGTCACGGGTCACACCTTGCTGCGGCGCGAGGATGGCCTTGGCGTTCACACCCGCCTGCAGCTGCGCGTGGACAAACATGCCCGGCAGCAGGGTGTGGTCTGGGTTGGGGAACACAGCGCGAAGTGTTACGGAACCGGTGGTCTCGTCCACGGACACTTCGGAGAACTCCAGCTTGCCGTCCTGGCCGTATTCGCTGCCGTCTTCCAGGGTCAGCTTGACCTTGGCGGCGTTGGCACCGGCTTTCTGCAACTGGCCGCTTTCCAGGTCACGACGCAGCTTCAGCATCTCGGCGGAAGATTGCGTAACGTCGACGTAGATGGGGTCCAGTTGCTGGATCACGGCCATGGCGTCGGTCTGGCCGTTGCTGACCAGTGCACCTTCGGTCACCGAGGAACGACCGATGCGCCCGGAGATCGGGGCGAAGACCTTGGTGTAGCGCACGTTGATCTGGGCCGTCTGCAAGCTGGCTTCCGACTGCAGGCGGTTAGCCATTGCGGTGTCGTATTCCTGGCGACTCACGGCTTGCTCATCCACCAACTGCTTGTAGCGGTCGGAGATCGACTTGGTGGATTGCAGGTTGGCTTGGGCACTTTTCAGGGTTGCCTCATAGACCGACGGATCAATTTGGTAAAGCTGTTGCCCTTCCTTGACGTCGCCGCCTTCCTTGAAAAGGCGCTTGAGAATGATGCCGTTGACCTGAGGACGAACTTCGGCAATGCGGTACGCAGTGGTACGACCCGGCAGCTCCGACGTCAGGGTGAAGGCTTGAGGTTGTAGGGTGACTACGCCGACCTGAGGGGTCTGAGGGGCCGGAGCCGCCTCTTCCTTTTTACATCCGCTGAGCAGCGATGCCAGGGCGACGGCAGTAACCAGAGCGGTAACAGCTGGCTTGAGTTGCATGAAGATCCTCGGGTCAGGCACGCGAGATGCGCACAAGAAAAGTGGAAGGGTAAAAAAAGAGTGCTGAGTGGATAAGTAGCTTGCTAAGGAATATACTTACGTTCATGGTTGTTTGTAAATACCTTTCGGCTGCGTATCCACACGGTTACAGAGGCCGTTTCAAAGGTTGAATTGTAGGCTGGGTAAACGGCACCAGAGAGGCCGTTCCATATTTATTCAGAAGGTCTTCATGCATCGCTTGAGGATCCTGATCGAGGTTTGACTGCCATGGTCCGCCGTACCAAAGAGGAAGCTCAAGAAACCCGTAACCAGATACTCGAGGCGGCTGAAAAAGCCTTTTACGAGCGCGGTGTTGCGCGTACCACCCTGGCCGATATTGCGACATTGGCGGGGGTGACTCGGGGCGCTATTTACTGGCACTTCAGTAACAAGGCCGACCTGGTGCAAGCCATGCTCGATAGCTTGCGCGAGCCGTTGGATGAGATGGCCAAGGCCAGTGAAAATGTAGATGAGATGGACCCGTTGGGCTGCATGCGCAACCTGCTGATTCATTTGTTTCATCAAGTTGCCCTGGACCCGAAGACCCGACGCATCAATGAGATTTTGTTTCATAAGTGCGAGTTCACCGATGAAATGTGCGACTTGCGTCGTCAGCGGCGCTCGGCCAGCCTGGATTGCAACGTGCACATCGAACTGGCGTTGCGCAATGCAGTGAACCGGGGGCAATTGCCCGAAAACCTGGACACGGCCCGTGCGGCTATCACCCTGCATGCCTTTATCGACGGCATGCTGTATCAGTGGCTGTTGGCGCCGGAAAGTTTCGCGCTGCACGCCGAGGCCGAACGCTGGATCGACATCGGCCTGGATATGCTGCGCGTGAGCCCTAGCCTGCGTCATTAAGACAACCTGTGAAATTGAGTCCAGGTGTGTCAACGCCCACCCCGCTGGAAGATCACTCCCCGTGCTCGCGTTGTTTCAATGGCGTGCTTTTATATAGGTGCGGGCTCTATCTTGATAGATAGCGAGCTATGTATTTTGTAGGAAATTTGTGTCGAGCGTGTGAATGAGTGTGAGTGCCTCCGTCTTCAAGGGCTCCGAGCAGCCCATCAAAGGCATCGCCCTGATCTGTCTGGCGGTGCTGCTGTTCGCCAGTCACGACACCCTGTCCAAGTACCTGTCCGGCTTCTACCCCATCGTCATGGTGGTCTGGGCCCGCTATGTGGTGCATACCTTGTTGATGCTGGTGGTGTTCGTTCCGCGCAGCGGTTTTTCAGCAGTGGTGCGCACCAGGCGCCCCGGCCTGCAGTTGCTGCGTGCGTTGTGCCTGATCGGGACCAGCCTGTTCTTCACCACGGGCTTGCGCTACATCCCGTTGGCGGAAGCCACGGCGGTCAACTTCCTGGCGCCACTGCTGGTCACGGCCTTGTCAGTGCCGCTATTGGGCGAGCGGGTCACGCGTAGTCAGTGGCTGGCGGTGTTGGCGGGTTTTGTCGGGGTGTTGATTGTGGTGCGTCCCGGCGGCGCATTGTTCACGCCGGCGATTCTGCTGCCGCTGTGCTCGGCCCTGTGTTTCGGCTTCTATCAATTGCTCACGCGTAAACTCAGCGGCATCGATAGCCCGACCACCAGCAACTTCCTCACCGGGATTCTCAACAGCCTGATCATGAGTGCGCTGTTGCCGTTTTTCTGGAGTACTCCTAGCTTGCTGCACGGCCTGTTCATGATCGGCCTGGGTGCTTGTGGCATGCTCGGCCATATGTTGCTGACCCAGGCGTTTCGCCATGCCGCTCCGGCGATGTTGGCGCCGTTCAGCTACGGGCAGATTCTGTTTGCCGGTCTCTATGGCTACCTGATTTTCGATCACACCCCCGACACCTATGGGGTGATCGGTATCACGGTGATTTGCCTCAGTGGTTTGGCGGTGGCCTGGGTACAACGCAAGGCTTGAGTCGCTCGCTACCCTTTACCAGCGCCCACAAACAACAAAGCCCCGACTCGTCAGAGCCGGGGCTTTTTCATGCCGCGCTGAACCTTACAACGTCGGGTAGTCGATGTAGCCGACCGGGCCCTGGCCGTAGAAGGTTTCCGGGTGCGGCTCGTTCAATGGGGCGTCGGCCTTCAAGCGTGCTGGCAGGTCCGGGTTGGCGATGAAGGGGACGCCGAAGGCCACTGCATCGGCCTTGCCACTGGCCAGCCAGGCGTTGGCGCTGTCTTTGGTGAAGCGTTCGTTGGCGATGTAAGGGCCGCCAAAGGCCTCTTTGAGTTGCGGGCCGAGGCTGTCGGCCCCTTCTTTTTCGCGGGAGCAGATAAAGGCGATGCCGCGCTTGCCCAGTTCACGTGCCACGTAGATGAAGGTTTCTGCGAGGTTCTCGTCGCCCATGTCATGGGAGTCGGCGCGGGGTGACAGGTGCACGCCCACGCGGCCAGCGCCCCAGATTTCAATGGCGGCGTCGGTGACTTCCAGCAGCAGGCGGGCACGGTTTTCCAGGGAGCCGCCGTAATTATCGGTGCGCTGGTTGGTGCTGCTTTGCAGGAACTGGTCCAGCAGGTAGCCGTTGGCACCGTGGATTTCCACGCCGTCGAAACCGGCGGCCTTGGCGTTTTCCGCACCCACGCGGTAGGCGTCGATGATGTCGGCGATTTCAGCGGTTTCCAGGGCGCGCGGGGTCGGGTAGTCGGACAGAGGGCGCACCAGGCTGACGTGGCCTTTAGGCTGCAGGGCACTCGGTGCGACCGGGGTTTCACCATTCAGGTAGGACGGGTGCGAGATACGCCCCACGTGCCACAGTTGCAGGAAGATCTTGCCGCCGGCGCCGTGGATGGCCTTGGTCACGTTGCTCCAGCCACGGACCTGGTCGTTGGACCAGATGCCAGGGGTATCCGGGTAGCCGACGCCCATCGGGGTGACCGACGTGGCTTCGCTGAGAATCAGGCCCGCGGAGGCACGTTGCACGTAGTACTCGGCCATCAGCGAGTTGGGCACACGGCCTGCGTCGGCGCGGCAGCGGGTCAGTGGGGCCATGATGATGCGGTTGGACAGCTCCAGGTCGCCCAGTGTGATCGGGTCAAAAATCGTCGTCATGAAGTACACCCTTCTTTAAATGAAATGAACGTATCAATGAGTCGCAGGCGCCAGGTCGGGGTTGCCGCCCTGGCGAAAGGTAATCAGCGTCACCAGCAGCGCGAGCACCGCCAGCAGGGCCGCCGCCAGTGGCACGCTGGTCAGGCCGAAACCGTGGGCGATGACGCTGCCGCCCACCCAGGCGCCCAGGGCGTTGCCGATGTTGAAGGCGCCAATGTTCAGGGTCGACACCAGGTTCGGCGCGGCCTTGCCGAAGCTCACCACGTTGACCTGCAGGGCCGGCACGGCGGCAAAGGACGCTGTGGCCCAGAGGAACAGGGTGATCTCGGTAGGAATCAGCGCGACGCTGGTCCAGCTCAGTACCGTGGACACCACCGCCATGGCGACGAAGACCCCGATCAGGGTGGCGCCCAGGCGTTTGTCCGCCAGCTTGCCGCCGATGATGTTGCCCAGGGTCAGGCCCAGGCCGATCAGCAGCAGGGTCCAGGTCACGCCGTCGGGCGACACACCGGTGACATCCCCCAGCAGCGGGGCGACATAAGTGAAGAGGGTGAACATCGAGGCGGCGAACAACGCGGTCATGCTCAGGGACAGCCAGATGCCAGCGCCCTTGAGGGCAGCGAGTTCCGAACGCATGTCGAGTTTTTCTTCATCGCGCTTGGCCGGCAGAAAGCGGATCAGGCCGATCAGTGCAATCACGCCGATCACGGTCACCGCCCAGAAGGTCGAACGCCAGCCGGCATCCTGGCCCAGGGCGGTGCCCAGCGGCACGCCGAGAACGTTGGCCAGGGTCAAGCCGGTGAACATCAAGGCCACCGCCGAGGCGCGTTTGTTGGCAGGCACCAAGCCGGCGGCGACCACCGAACCGATACCAAAGAAGGCGCCGTGGCACAGGGCCGTGACCACCCGGGCAAACATCAGCACGTTGTAGTCACTGGCCAGGGCGCACAGCAGGTTGCCGACGATAAAAATCCCCATCAACGCCACCAGGGCGGCCTTGCGCGGTAGCTTGGCCGTGGCCAGGGCCATGAAGGGCGCGCCGATGGCCACGCCCAGGGCGTACCCGGTCACCAGCCAGCCGGCACTGGGGATCGACACACCGAGGTCCTTCGCCACATCGGGCAACAGGCCCATGATGACGAACTCGGTGGTGCCGATGGCGAAGGCACTCAAGGCCAGGATGATGAGCGAGAGGGGCATTGATGGATCCTTGTCAGTTCAGAGCTCTTGGCTCATTTGCTTGAGGAATTGCTGGATGTTTTCCTCATTGCGTTTGAAAAAGTGCCATTGGCCGACTTTGCGGCTGCTGATCAGCCCGGCACGTTGCAAGGTGGACAGATGGGCCGACACGGTTGACTGCGACAGGCCGCAGCGCTGATCGATCTGCCCGGCACACACGCCGTGCTCGTTGCTATGGGACTGATCGGGGAATTCGACTGTCGGGTCTTTCAGCCAGTGGAGAATCTCTCGCCGTACTGGGTGCGCCAGGGCTTTTATTATTTCGTCGAGGTCAATGGACATGGCAGGGCTCGGTATCCGTAAAACGTTATATCGCGATAAGGCGAACTTTAAATCGGTACTTCGCGATATACCAATATGATTTTGGTCTTAAATCATGCTTTATCGGTATATCGAGTTATAACGATATGTTGGGCGCGGTGCTAAGCTGCGCGGATGAATTATCTCGCACATCTGCACCTCGGCGGCCAGCGCCCCGGCCAATTACTCGGCAGTCTGTACGGCGACTTTGTCAAAGGGCGGCTGCAAGGCCAGTTCGTCCCGGACGTCGAGGCCGGCATCCGCCTGCACCGCAGCATCGACATCTACACCGACAGCCACCCTTTGGTGGGGGCGGCATTGTCGCGGTTTTCCCTGACCCGGCGACGTTACGCCGGCATTGTCCTGGACGTGTTTTTCGATCACTGCCTGGCGCGGGACTGGGCGCAATACGCCGACCGGCCGCTGGAACTCTTTACCCGCGATGTGTATCGGGTGTTGGCGGCGGAGCCCCAGTTACCGGGGCGCCTGGCGCAGATCGCGCCCCATATGGCGGCCCATGACTGGCTGGGTTCCTATCGGGATTTCGAGGTGCTGGAGCAGGTGTTGCAGGGCATCGCCCGGCGCTTGTCGCGGCCGGAGGAACTGGCGGCGGCCATGGGGGAGCTGGAGCGTTTGTACCAGCCGTTGAGCGAAGATTTTCGGGCCTTCTACCCGCAACTGCAGGCGTTCGCTGCGCAACATTCCACCCCGTTGTAGGCGTTGGCTTGCCAGCGAAGGCGGCCTGATGGGCGTTGTTTGCCTCAGGGCGCTCTTCGCCGGCAAGCCGGTTCCTATACGTTCAGGCGGCGATCAGTTCGCCGGCGCGACGCGGCTCGGCCGGTTGTGCCACATCGCCAAACAAGGCTTTCTGCACCGCCTGTTGTGCCTGGAATGCCAGTGCTGCGCGCTCCTGGCCCTGGCAGGCGATCGGCTTGAGCAAGTGGATGTGCACCTGGCCTTGATCGTTGGCGAACAGGCGCATCAGGTGTGACAGCAGGTCATCGTCGCCGATAAAGGGCGCCAAGGCATCGATCTGCCCGTCTCGCAGGTAACGAATCGCCACCGGTTGCAGCGCCACGTCGGCATCGATGGCGCTGGCCAACAGGCGCCCGTGGAAGGTGCGCAGGGCACGTCCGTCGGTGGTGGTGCCTTCGGGAAACATCAGCAAGGGATGTTCCTGCTGCAAGTGCCGGGTCATCTGTTTGCGGATCAGTTGGCTATCGCCCGAACCGCGACGGATAAACAGGCTGCCGGCCTTGGCCGCCAGCCAGCCCGCCACGGGCCAGGTGCGCACTTCGGCCTTGGACAGGAACGACAGCGGCGCCAGCATGCCCAGCAGGGGAATGTCCGTCCACGACACATGGTTGCTGACCCACAGCATCGGCTGTTCGGGCAACTGCCCATGGACCGTGACGCGAAAGGGCAGGGCATTGCTCAGGCGGGCCATGAAAAAGCGTGACCAGCGCTGGCGACGCACCATTGAGTGGGCGATGCCCAGGCGCTCGAACAGGCCGAACACACCGGCCATGCACAAGCCCAGGGCTACCACCAACAGCACTCGGGCGATGCGCCCGTAGACCCGCAGGCGGCTCATCACACGGCCGCCTTGAAGTGGCGGGCGTAACGCGGGCACAACTCGTCGCGCTTGAGCAGGATAAACACGTCGGCCACCTGGAAGTCCTCGTCCCAGCACGGTTCACCGCAGATCTTCGCGCCCAGGCGCATGTAGGCCTTGAGCAGGGGCGGCATTTCGGCGATCACGTTGGACGGCACATCCAGGTTCGGCAGCGGCTTTTTCGGTTCGGCCCGCAGGTATTCGGTGCACAGGTAGCGTTCGCGCAGGCGCTGCATGATCGCCTGGGCCTGCACACCGCCGTCCTGCATCGGGATGCTCGCGCAGCCCATCAGGTAGCTGTAGCCGCCCTGGTTGAGCACTTCGGCCAATTCGCCCCAGAGCACGGCGATGGTGCCGCCGTTGCGGTACGCCGGGTCGACGCAGGTGCGACCGATTTCGAGGATTGGGCCCTTGAGCTGGAGCAGGCCGTGGAGGCTGAATTCTTCTTCGCTGTAGAAGCGTCCCAGGCTGCTGGCGGCCTGGTGGTCGAGCAAACGGGTGGTGGCGACCAGTCGACCGCTGTTCAAATCCCGCACGCCGATGTGGCTGCAGTGAACATCATAGTCATCCATGTCCAGGCCCAGTTCCGCGCCTTTCAGCTTGGCGTTGAACTCGCCGCTGAACACGTTGAAGCGCAAGGCTTGAGCTTCCTCAAGGGCCTGGGCGCCAATCAGGCGTTCGGCTTGCAAGCGGCGTTCATGGCCGGTGTCGCTGATGCGGGCGATCTGAGTCATTGTGAATCTCCGTGCGGGCCACTGACCCGCCTTGGGTTGCAGCCGATCGACTTTGTTGTGCAAAGTCAGGCTATGTAGCCCCGGTGTCATCGCCATGAAGCTTTGGTGATGCTTGTATGACAGCCCCAGAGGAAGCCCCCATGCCTTGGCCAGCCCTGCTCAACTGCCGTGAACGTCTGCCCGTCCAAGCCGATCTGGCTGAAGCCTTTGCCGCGTTGTTGCAGCATGTGGGGCCGGTCACTCCCTTCGAGTTGGCGGTGCGCGGCGGGCGCTTGATGGCCACTCCGGGGCTGGCGTTCCTGGTGGGTTACCAGGCCGCCTTGCGCATGCTCTGGCCCAGTGCGCCGCCGGGCCTGGGGGCCCTGTGTGCCACCGAGCAACGCAGCCTGCGGCCGGCGGACATGCAGACCCGCCTGCAAGACTTGCGGCTGACCGGGCGCAAGGATTTCGTCACCGCCGGCGATGCGGCCGACTGGCTGCTGGTGGCGGCCCGCAGTGACGGCCCGGAAGAAGCGCCGTGCCTGAACCTGGCCGTGGTGTACGCCGGCGATCCAGGCGTCAGCGTGGAAAAACTCCCGGCCTTGCCGCTGATGCCGGAGATCAGTCACGGCCGCCTGCTGTTGGACAACGCCTTCTGCGAGTTGCTGGCCGGTGATGGCTGGGACGCTTACGTGAAGCCTTTTCGCACCCTGGAAGACATTTATGTACTCAGCGCCATGAGTGCCTGGCTGTACGGGGTTGGCCAAGACTGTGACTGGCCGCAAGCCCTGCAACTGCAATTGCTGGCCTTGCTGGCGGGATGCGCCGAAGTCAGCCGGCAGAACCCGTCGGCGGGCAGCGGGCATGTGCTGCTGGGCGGTTTGTTCGCCCAGTTCGATGGGCTTGCGCCGCAGCTGACCGCCGCGTTCGCTGCAGGGCCCGAAGAATGGGCCGGGTTATGGCGGCGAGACCAGGCGATCCTGGCGTTCGCTGCACCGGCCCGTGCCCAGCGTCTGGCCAAGGCCCTTGCCCGTTAACGAGCACTTGTTCAAGGCGCTGGCTAGTCCCGCCTGGCGCCAGCGCCCCTTGCGCTGCTGCAAAACTGTCATCTGGCCAGGCTAGTCTTGACGGTTGCCGCTTCCCGAGTGCCCACCATGGCCAAAGGCTCGACCCTATTGTTGATGCTGCTTCTATGGCTGCCCTGTGTCAGCCAGGCGCAAGAGTGGCCGGGTGTGCAATGGCCTCAGGGGCCGGCGCTCAGCGGCCCGGCACTGACTGCCCTGGAGGATTACGCCTTCCCGCCCCGGGATGACGTGACCCGCGCAGGCATTCGCAGCGACGCCTTGCTGGTGATCCAGGACGGCCGGCTGATCTATGAGCGCTACGCCGCGCCGACCACCGCCCAGACCCCGCACCTGACCTGGTCCATCAGCAAAAGCTTGATGGCGACCTTGCTGGGGGTGGCCTATGGCGAAGGGCGTTTTGCCCTGCAGGACAAGGCCGTTCGCTACTATCCACCCCTTGCGCAGCACCCTGACCTGAGCCTGGCCGACCTGCTGCATTGGGCCTCGGGCCTGGATTGGCAAGAAGACTACGAGTACGCGCCCTTGCATTCTTCTGTGGTGGCGATGCTCTACACCCGTGGCTCGCAGGACATGGCGGCCTTTACCGCTGAGCGAGGGGCATTCGCCAAACCCGGTCAGGCGTTTCGCTATTCCAGTGGCGATAGCAACCTGTTGTCCGCCGCCTTGAAGCATATGCTCGGCGCCCAGGCGTACGCGGACTACCCTTGGACTGCACTTTTCGAACCCTTGGGCATACAGCACGCGGTCTGGGAGCGGGACGCCAGCGGCACTTTCGTCGCGTCTTCCTACGCGTACTTACGTGCCCAGGATTTGGCACGGGTGGGCTTGCTCATGCTGCGTGACGGCCGTTGGCACGAGCGGCAGTTACTGCCCAAGGACTGGGTGGCCTTCAACCGTGAGCCGTTCCCCGGCTACCAGGACGGCCAGGATGAGGCCGTGCCCGGCGGCCATTGGTGGCTCAATCGCTCATTGGCCGGGGCCCCTCGGCCCTGGCCCGATGCTCCGGCCGATACCTACGCTGCGTTGGGCCATTGGGGGCAGGCCCTCTATATCGTGCCCAGCGCGGGGCTGGTGATCGTGCGCTATGCCGATGACCGCGAGGGTGGCTATCAGCACAACCAACTGCTTAAGCGGGTGCTGGCCGCCGTTACGGCCCGGGTGCAGCCATGATGGCGCGGACAGGGCAGCGATCTTGGCGTCGTCCTTTCAGCCTGGGGCTTCTGCTGTTGCTGGCGCTGCTGCTGGGCTGGGGCTGGCAGGAGCGAAAAGCCTTACAAGCCTTTCCCGATATTCTCAGTGCCTACACCGCCAAGGAGTACTGCTCCTGTCGCTACGTGATGCACAACCCAGCAGACAGTTGTCGGGCGTATGTGCAGCAGTACCTGCCCATCAGTCGCCTGGACGATGACCCCGAGCGGCGCCAAGTCAGCGCCAGTGGCTTGGGCCGCAGCCACCGTGCGATCTGGCTGGACGAACGCCAAGGCTGCCGTTTGCAACCCTGAGTTCTCACCCCGGTATCGGGCGGCTTCGGCCAGTGGTTCCACCCAGCGGAACCACATTTGATTGTTCTCTGATCGACCTCGCGGTTAGCTGGCGCAGAGCGTTCACTACGCCTTGCGGCGCCCTGCAATGCTCCGAAAAAGAACGGGAATACACCCGCCCCCGAGGAGATTGGCCATGACCGAATACCCGCATATTGTTGCCTGGCTCGAGGACGTCGTCAGCGACCTGCGTGCCACGCGCCAAGACATTCACGCCCACCCAGAACTCGGCTTCGAGGAGCAACGCACCTCGGCCCTGGTGGCCCGCGCCCTTGAAGAGTGGGGCTATGACGTCCACACCGGGGTTGGCAAGACCGGCGTGGTGGGCGTGCTGCGCAATGGCAACAGCGCGCGGACCCTCGGTTTGCGCGCCGACATGGACGCTTTGCCCATCGTCGAGAACAGCGGCGTGCCCTACAGCAGCCGCCACCAGGGTTGCATGCACGCCTGTGGCCACGACGGCCACACCACCATGCTGCTTGGGGCCGCCCGTTACCTGGCCGCGACCCGGCTGTTCGAGGGCACCCTGAACCTGATTTTCCAACCGGCGGAAGAGGGGCAGGGCGGCGCCGAGGCCATGCTGGCCGACGGTTTGCTGGAGCGCTTCCCCTGTGAGGCGCTGTTCGCCATGCACAACATGCCGGGTTTGCCGGCCGGCCACCTGGGCTTGCGCGAGGGGCCGATGATGGCTTCCCAGGACCTGCTTGAGGTGGTGATCGAGGGGGTTGGCGGCCATGGTTCGATGCCGCACCTGAGCATTGATCCGGTGGTGGCCGCGTCAGCCGTGGTCATGGCCCTGCAAACGGTGGTGGCGCGCAATATCGACGCCCAGCAGGCGGCGGTGGTCAGCGTCGGTGCCTTGCAGGCCGGTGAGGCCGCCAACGTGATCCCGCAGCAGGCGTTGCTGCGCCTGAGCCTGCGCGCGCTGGACAGCGCGGTACGCGAGCAGATGCTGGAGCGGGTCAAGGCGATCATCCAGACCCAGGCCGAGAGTTACGGCTGCAGCGCCCGGATTGTGCATCGTCCGGCCTACCCGGTGCTGGTCAACAGCCCGGCAGAGACCGAGTTTGCCCGCCAGGTGGGGGTGGCGCTGGTGGGGGCGGCAGCAGTCAACGGCAATACGCCGACGCTCATGGGCAGCGAGGACTTCGGTTGGATGCTGCAACGCTGCCCTGGCAGCTACCTATTCATTGGCAACGGGCTGGCCCAGCCTATGGTTCACAACCCCGGATATGACTTCAACGACGACATCCTGCTGACCGGTGCCGCCTATTGGGCTGCCTTGGCCGAACGCTGGCTCAAGCCGGCCTGACACCCGGCTTGTTGCTGCCACCGAACCGGGCGCATGAGCATGCCCGATCCCTTCCCGAGCCTGCCCTTTGGCTCACGCGTGATTGAAGGTCAGCCCTATGAGTTCCACGACACCCTCTGTTTCCCGCAACCGCCAGGTGGTCGCGGCCGTGATCGGCAACGCCCTGGAGTGGTACGACTTTATCGTTTACGGTTTTCTCGCCAGCGTGATCGCCCGGCAGTTCTTTCCCTCCGATGATGAGTACACCTCGTTGCTGATGGCCCTGGGCACCTTCGGTGTGGGTTTTTTCATGCGCCCTGTGGGCGGTGTGCTGTTGGGCATCTACTCGGACCGCAAGGGGCGCAAGGCCGCGATGCTGGTGATCATTCAGTTGATGACCCTGGCCATTGCGCTGATTGTCTTCGCGCCAAACTACGCGGCCATCGGCCTTGGTGCGCCGTTGCTGATCGTGGTGGCGCGGATGCTCCAGGGCTTCGCCACCGGCGGTGAGTACGCCAGTGCCACGGCCTATCTGGTGGAGAGTGCGCCGCCGCATCGCAAAGGTTTGTACGGTTCCTGGCAGTTGGTCGGGCAGTGCCTGGCGGTGTTCAGCGGTGCCGCCATCGTGGCCCTGGTGACCCATTTCCTGCCCCCGAAAGCCTTCGAACTCTGGGGTTGGCGGCTGCCGTTTATCTTGGGCTTGTTGATCGGCCCGCTGGGCTTGTGGATCCGCAAATACATGGACGAGCCGCAAGCCTTTGTCGAGTCCCGCAAGGGGCGTCGGGGCAAAGGGCCGGGCCTGTTGCAGGTGCTGGCCGAGCATCGCCGGGCCATCCTGGTGTCCATGGGCCTGTGCTGCGGTGGCACCGTGGCGTTCTATGTGGTGCTGGTGAACATGCCGACGTTCGCCCACAGCAACCTTGGCCTGCCCCTGGATCAGGTGCTGCTGGTGCAAATGTTCGCCGTGGCCTTGATGACCCTGGTGATTCCCCTGGCCGGGGCCCTGTCGGACCGTGTGGGCCGGCGCCCGGTGCTGATGGCGTTTACCCTGGTGTTCTTTGTCATGGTCTACCCGCTGTACATCTGGGTCGCCGCAGCGCCTTCCATCGGGCGCTTGCTGGTCATGCAGTCCCTCTTGTGTGCGGCGATCGGCGGTTTTTTCGGCCCCGGGCCGACGGCGTTGGCGGAGCAGTTCCCGATTGCCGTGCGTTCCACCGGAGTGTCCGTGGCTTACAACGTAACCGTGATGCTCTTCGGCGGTTTTGCGCCGCTGATCGTCACGTGGTTGAGCCGGGTCATGGCCACGCCGGTGGCGCCTTCGTTCTATGTGTTGGCCACGTCGTTGCTGAGCTTGCTGGGGATCTATTGCATGCATGACCCACTGGTGAGCGACGAGCCCGAGGCGCTGCCCCTGGGGGAGTCTTGAGCGATCCCGCCGGGTTGTCCTCCGTGGCTCGCATTGGGCCTGGGCATCCGCCCGGGCCCACTGCCTGATCGAAGGTTACGATTGGCCGCCGAGGCCCAGTGCCCAAGTGTTCCCTTTCGATGCACTCCAGCCTTGGGCGCACCGGCTAAGGCCAGTCCGGGTCGCTTCAGGCCTTGGGCAGCGACTGTAGCCGGGCTCTGCCGATCAGGTCTGCGGTAGGCTGGCGTGGAGTCGGCCTCCTGCTACAGCGGGCTGATTCCCGCCGTACGGCGTTTTCAGGTGGCCGTGCAATCAGCTGTAACCATGAGTGGACCATCGGGGGTGCCCAAGGGCCTGCATCTTGCTGCTGGAACTGTTCTTTTGTCTGCGGTCAGGGAGTGTGGAGTATGGCCAGCAAGGTGGAAACCGGCAGCGTGCGTTCGGTGGAGCGAGCCTTGGCGATTGTCGAGTTGCTGGGGCTGCATCAGGCGTTGGGGCTGGAGGAGTTGCACTACCTGACAAACCTGCCCAAGGCCACGGTTTCGCGCATGCTCATGACCCTGCAAGAGCAGGGCTGGGTCTACCGCGGCCTCAGTGATCGACGTTATCGCCTGTGTGCCAGGCGCCTGTTCGGGGATAGCCGGCAGCGCTTCAAGCATCACCTGGCGGAGCAGGCCACGCCCTGGTTGCTGGAACTGAGTGAGAGCACCGGGTTGGTAAGCGACTTGTCGAGTTTCGATGGCGAGCACCTTGAGGTCATGGAAAGCTCGGTGCCAGCGGTTTTGCGCAAACGTTACCCGAGCCATTGCCGAGTCGTGGGCCAGCACGCCAGCCTGTTCCATTCCGCCATGGGCAAGGCCTGCCTCGGTGCCCTCGATGGGAGCGAGGTGGAGCGCCTGGCACAGCGTGAGCGCGTGGCCCAGGAGGACCGGCACCAGGCCTGTGAGCAATCCCAGCACCTGGGTTTTGGCCAGCGCACCGAGGGCCACTGGGAATACCCGGTGCGCCTGCCGTTCCTGATCCGCGCGCTGGCCCTGCCGATTCAGCATGAGGGTAAGGTCGTCGGTAGCATCGCTTTGCACTGGCCGATGGATCTCTGCGGCGTGGAGCCGGTGCGCCAGCGTCATTTGGCGCGCTTGGCCGACACCATCGGGCAACTGCAGAGGAGCCTCGCCTGAACCGCGCTAACCAGCGCCGGCTCGGTGCAGTGCGTATGGCCAGCGTCAACACGGCAGCGACCCGGCCGATCACCGGGTTTGCCAGGGTTCAGGCAGCCGGTTAAGGTTGGCGCCCACTGCCCAGAGGACCTTGCATGCCTACGTCGATTCGTCTCTTTCTCAGTCTGCTCGGGCTTTTGGCCCTGCCGGCCCATGCCAGTTGGTACCTGGACAACGAATCTTCCCGCCTGTCGTTCATCACCACCAAGAACGCTAACGTTTCCGAAGTGCATCGATTCCTGGTGCTGCACGGCAAGGTCGATGCCAAGGGCCAGGCCCAGTTGCAGGTCGAGCTGGACTCGATCAACAGCGGCATCCCTTTGCGTGATGAGCGCATGCGCAAGGAGCTGTTCGAGGTGGCGACCTTCCCGGAAGCCCTGGTCAGCGCCCAGCTCAACCTGCAGCCGATCAATGACTTGGCCCCGGGGGCGCAGATTGAGTTGCTGCTGCCGGTGACGGTCGAACTCCATGGCCAGCAGCACACTTACAACGCCGAGTTGCTGGCGACCCGCCTCGACGACCGGCGCTTCCAGGTGGTGACCCTGGAGCCCCTGGTGCTGAATGCCGAAGACTTCAACCTGGCTCCTGGCCTGGAAACCCTGCGCAAGGCCGCTGGTTTGTCGGCCATCAGCTTTTCGGTGCCGGTGGGTGCGGTGCTGATTTTCACGGCGCGCTGATATGCGCGGCGCGGTGTTTCCCTGGCGTGAAGGCAATCGCTTCGAGTTGCTGATCGACGGCCCGGACTTTTTTCCACGGATGCTGGTGGCCATTGCCCGGGCCCAGCAACAGGTGGAGCTGGAGCTGTACCTGGTGGAGGCGGGCGCCTGTGCCGAAGCCATGGTCGTGGCCCTGGTCCAGGCCGCCGAGCGCGGCGTGCAGATCCGTTGCCTGTTCGATGATTACGGCAGCCTGGCCTTTACCCTCAGCTTGCGCCAGCGTCTGACCACGGCCGGGGTCGAACTGCGTTTCTACAACCGTCTGCGCTGGCGCCAAGGCGCCCGCAACTTGTACCGCGATCACCGCAAATTACTGCTGGTGGACCAGTCCCTGGCGGTGGTGGGCGGCACCGGCGTGACCGACGAGTTCTGGAACCCGGTGCACAACAGCAGCGACTGGCACGAAGTCATGGTGCTGATCCACGGCCCGCTGGTGCAGGACTGGCAGCAGTTGTTCGACCGGCAATGGGAAGCCAACTCCCAGCGCAGCGCCTGGAAGCCCGATGCGCAGTTCGGCCTGCCACGCTTGCCCCGGCCGCCGCAGTCGGGCGAAGGCCTGGGTCGGGTGGCCTACGCCGACGCCCGCCAGCATCGGGACATCCTGCATGCGCTGATTCGTGCCTTGAACAGTGGTCAGCGGCGTATCTGGCTGGCCACGCCGTATTTCCTGCCCACCTGGTCGGTGCGTCGTTCCCTGCGCCGGGCGGCGGCCCGCGGGGTGGATGTGCGCCTGCTGCTGACGGGGCCGCGCACCGATCATCCATCGGTGCGCTACGCCGGGCATCGTTATTACCCGCGCCTGCTCAAGTCCGGAGTGCAGATCTTCGAATACCAGCCGTGTTTCCTGCACTTGAAAATGGTGCTGGTGGATGATTGGGTGAGCATCGGTTCATGCAACTTCGATCACTGGAACCTGCGCTTCAACCTAGAGGCCAACCTGGAGGCCCTGGACCCGCAATTGACGGCGGCGGTGGCGGCGAGTTTTACCGCCGACTTTGCGCAAAGCCAGAGCGTCAGCCTCGAGGCATGGCGCAGCCGGCCGTTGTGGCGGCGGGTCAAACAGCGGATCTGGGGCTGGGTCGACCGGGTGGTGGTCAACCTGCTGAATCGGCGGGGCTGATCGCTCCCACGCGCTGGGCGTGGGAGCGGGAGGGCTCAGAGCAGTTCGAAGCTCTGTTGTTCGACGTCCTGGGAGTCCAGGCCGATCTGCACATTGAAGTCACCCGGCTCGGCGGCGTACTTGAGCTGGGCGTTGTAGAACTTCAAATCCTCTTCGGTAAGGGTGAAGTGAATAACCTTCGTTTCACCGGCCTTGAGCATCACTTTCTGGAAGTTCTTCAGTTCCTTGATCGGGCGGATCATCGACCCGGCCACATCCTGCACATACAACTGCACCACGGTTTCGCCGTCACGCTTGCCGGTGTTCTTCAGGGTCACGCTGGCGTCGAGCTTGCCACCCTTGTTCAGGGTGGTGGACGACAACGCCATGTCCGACAGGCTGAAGCTGGTGTAGCTCAGGCCGTAGCCGAACGGGAACAGCGGGCCGGTGGTGTCATCGAAGTACTGCGAGGTGTAGTTGCCCGGTTTGCCCGGCGTGAACGGCCGGCCAATGGTCAGGTGGTTGTAGTAGGTCGGAATCTGCCCCACGGAGCGGGGGAAGGTGATCGGCAACTTGCCCGAAGGGTTGTAGTCACCGAACAGCACGTCGGCGATGGCGTTGCCGCCTTCGGTGCCGCTGAACCAGGTTTCCAGGATGGCGTCGGCCTGTTCGTTCTCTTCCAGCAGCGACAGTGGCCGGCCATTCATCAGCACCAATACCAACGGCTTGCCGGTGGCCTTGAGGGCCTTGACCAGCTCGCGCTGGCTGGCGGGAATGTGCAGGTCGGTGCGGCTTGAGGACTCGTGGGACATGCCCCGCGACTCGCCCACGGCCGCCACGACCACGTCCGAGGCCTGGGCCGCTTTCACTGCTTCGTCGATCATCTGCTGCGCCGGGCGCGGGTCATCCACCACTTCCGGGGCGTCGAAGTTGAGGAAGTTCAGGTAGTCCACCACCTTCTTGTCGGCGGTGATGTTGGAGCCTCGGGCATACACCAGTTGGGCCTTGTCACCGAGAACGTTGCGCATGCCGTCGTACAGGGTCACCGATTGCGCCGGCACGCCGGCGGCGGCCCAACTGCCCATCATGTCGATCGGCGCCTTGGCCAGGGGGCCGACCAAGGCGATCTTCGCGGTTTTCTGCAGCGGCAGGGTCTCGTTCCGGTTCTTCAGCAGCACCAGGCTGCGGCGCGCGATGTCCCGGGCGTCGCTGCGGTGCAGGCGGCTTTCGGCGTTGGTTTCGACTGGGTCATCCTCGGCCTTGCCGATGCGCAGGTACGGGTCCTTGAACAGGCCCATGTCGTACTTGGCCGCCAGCACTTCACGCACCGCGTTGTCGATGTCCTTCTGTTCGATCTCCCCGGACTTGAGCAGCCCCGGCAGTTCCTTGCCGTACAGCGAGTCGTTCATGCTCATGTCGATGCCGGCCTTGATCGCCAGCTTGGCGGCTTCGCGCCCGTCCTTGGCAACGCCGTGGCGGATCAGCTCGATGATCGCTCCGTGGTCGCTGACGGCCAGGCCCTTGAAGCCCCAGTCCTTGCGCAGCAGGTCGTTCATCAGCCAGGTGTTGGAGGTGGCGGGCACGCCGTTGATCGAGTTCAGGGCCACCATCACCCCGCCCGCGCCGGCGTCGATCGCGGCGCGGTAGGGCGGCAGGTAGTCCTGGTACATCTTCACCGGGCTCATGTCGACGATGTTGTAGTCGCGTCCGCCTTCCACCGCACCATACAGGGCGAAGTGCTTGACGCTGGCCATGATGCTGTCGGCGGCTGCCGGGGTGGCGCCCTGGTAGGCCTTGACCATGACTTTGGCGATGCGCGAGACCAGGTAGGTGTCTTCACCGAAACCTTCGGAGGTGCGGCCCCAGCGAGGATCGCGGGAGATGTCGACCATTGGCGCGAAGGTGATGTCCAGGCTGTCGGCGCTGGCTTCCAGGGCGGCGATGCGCCCGGAGCGGCCGATGGCGTCCATGTCCCAGCTCGAGGCCAGGGCCAGGCTGATGGGGAAAATGGTCCGGTGGCCGTGGATCACGTCGTAGGCGAAGAACATCGGGATCTTCAGGCGGCTGCGCATGGCCGCATCCTGCATCGGCCGGTTTTCCGGGCGAGTGATGGAGTTGAACGTACCGCCGATACGCCCGGCGGCGATTTCCTTGCGGATCATCTCCCGGGGCATTTCCGGGCCGATGCTGATCAGGCGCAACTGGCCGATTTTCTCGTCGAGGGTCATCTGCTTCATCAGGTTGCTGATGAAAGCGTCCTTGTTCTCAAGGGGTACCGAAGTGGATTCGGCCAACACAGGGTGACTGGCCAGGCTGACCAGCAGGCCCAGCAAACACAGCTTCTTCATGAATATTGTTCTCAAAGGCTCAAGGCCGACGCTGGAGTGACGCGTCGAGCAGCCGAAATTTAGGGAGCGACTATTGTTGTTCAGATAAATCCCGCACACTTCTGAACTCTTTTTCGCGCTGGGCATCTTTTAGCCCATCGGCTCGACGCATTCCAGTGGCGCAGGCAGATTTTGCCGCCCTCCGTGAATTTAGCGAGCCACAGGATCCATTCCATCAGGTTGTGCAAGGAGCCCCACCCCCATGAACATCGGACTACGTCTGCGTTCGAGCTGGCCCGTCGCGGCCCTGATCCTGCTCAGCAGCTTGCTCAGCGGCTGCGGCATCAACAACATTCCGACCCTCGACGAGCAGGTCAAGGCCGATTGGGGCCAGGTGCAGAACCAGTACCAGCGCCGTGCTGACCTGATTCCCAACCTGGTGGAAACCGTCAAGGGCTACGCCAAGCACGAGCAAGACACCCTGACCGCGGTGATCGAAGCACGGGCCAAGGCGACGTCGATCCAGGTGGACGCCAAGACCCTGGACAACCCCGAGAAGCTCAAGCAGTTCCAGCAGGCCCAGGACCAGTTGAGCGGCGCCCTCAGCCGGTTGATGGTGGTGTCCGAGCGCTACCCTGACCTCAAGGCCAACCAGAACTTCCTGGCCTTGCAATCCCAGCTCGAAGGCACCGAGAACCGCATCGCCGTGGCTCGCCGCGACTTTATCCTCGCGGTGCAAAAATACAACACCGAGATCCGTACCTTCCCCGGCCGCCTGTGGCACAGCCTGATGTACAGCGACCTGCCGGTGCGTGAGTCCTTCGAGGCCATCACCCCCGACGCCGAGCAAGCCCCTAAAGTCAAATTCTGATGGCGCCGTTGTCGCGCTTGCTGCCCGGCGCGTTGCTGTCGACAGCGCTGACGTGGTCGGCGAGCTGAAACCGCGACCAAAATACCCGGGGCTGCACCAGGCTTCGCAGTTTTGGCGGGGGCGGCGCTTCCGGCAGTCGGTCACAGCGATCACAACAGAGCGAGGTGCGGATGCGAGCGATTAAAGTGGGGCTGTTGCTGCTCTGGGTGTTCGCGGTCACGGCCCAGGCCGAACTGAGCTTCCCGGCCCTGAGCGGGCGAGTGGTGGACAACGCGCAACTGATCGAACCGGCCACCCGCGCTCAACTGACCCAGGAGCTGCAAGCCCACGAGCAGGCCACCGGCGAGCAATTGGTGGTAGTGACCCTGGCGGACCTGCAAGGCGCCACCATTGAGGACTTCGGCTACCAACTGGGGCGTCATTGGGGCATCGGCCAGAAGGACAAGAACAACGGCGCGCTGCTGATCGTCGCCCGGGATGAGCGCAAGCTGCGTATCGAAGTGGGTTATGGCCTGGAGGATCGCCTGACCGATGCCCAGGCATCGGTGATCATCAACCAAGTGATCACCCCGGCGTTCAAGACCGGGCAGTTCAGCAAGGGCATCAGCGACGGAGTATCGGCGATACTCCTGGTGCTCGGCGGTACGCCCCTGGATGAACCGGCGGCGGTGTATGGCGGCGACGCTGAGCAGTCGGATTTTGTCGAGCGCCACCCGCTGCTGTTCATCTTCCTGGTGATGCTGTTTATCCTGGCGATTTTTATCGGCCAACTGCTGGGGATCTTGCCCAGTGGTGGCCGTGGCGGTGGCGGCGGTTCCGGTGGCTCCCGGGGCGGGGGAGGGTTCAGCGGCGGCGGTGGCAGTTTTGGCGGCGGCGGGTCCTCGGGCAGTTGGTAACCAACAATAAAAGGCGGGTATTGAACGACATGGCATTACTGAGTGAGTACGAACAGCGGCAGGTCGCCGAGGCGATTGCCCGGGTCGAGCAGCAGACCGACGCCGAGCTGGTCACCGTGCTGGCCGCACGGGCCGATGACTACGCCTATATCCCGCTGCTCTGGGCCAGCCTGCTGGCGCTGATTGTGCCGGGCATCGTGCACTACGCCACCGGTATGCTGAATATGCACCTGTTGCTGCTGGCGCAATGGGCGACCTTTATCGTGTTGTGCCTGGTGTTTCGGATTCCCTCCATCACCACCCGCCTGATCCCGCGTTCGGTGCGCCATTGGCGCGCCTCTAACCTGGCTCGTCGGCAATTTCTCGAACAGAACCTGCACCACACCGTGGGTAGCACTGGGATCCTGATCTTTGTCTGCGAGGCCGAGCGTTATGTGGAAATCCTGGTGGACGAGGGCATTTCCCAGCGCCTGGACAACAAAACCTGGGACACCCTCATCAAGGCCTTCACCCAGCAGGTGAAGCAGGGGCAAACCTTGCAGGGCTTTCTGGATTGCATCGAAGCCTGCGGCGAAGTGCTCAAGGTGCATGTGCCGGTGACCCAGGTGCGAAATGAATTGCCCAATCGTCTGGTGGTGCTGGGCTGAGCTCAGCCCGCGCCGCCCCCTACAGGCCCCGTGATAAAGAGGGCCTGTTACCACGGTCCCGGGCGAATTTGGATCGCTGCTGTTTGAGCGTGATAGGTCGAAAGTAGTAGTTGGCCGAATAGCGCTTTTAAATATCGATGTACGCCATCTTCCTCAATGTTTATTCCCCTCACGTGCGTGTCATGAACAAGACTCGAACACACTTCCCATTTGATTAGCCCAGAACTTCAGTCTGGTTATTTGCGACTAAAGTATCAATTCGGTGATGGCACTCGGTTAAGTCTCCATCGCCAATCCGTCTCCGGGTCTCTCACTCTTCTGCTGTGAATAACCGATTAAATCCGTCAGTAATAATTCACTGCTTATTCGATATTTGCATATAAATGTAAAAAACAATATTAGAAGCGAATAAGCATAGTGAGTATTCTTCGCAGCGCTGGGCCAAGCCAGGCGAGGCCTCTGGGCTGCGGTTCGACGCGTGTTTGAGCCTGGGTGCCGGTGGGTTTGTGCAGTGCCGGTTGCCCGTGTTTCCGCCTGCGCGTTGAACGCTATTGGGGCAACTTCGGGCCAGGTTTTTTTCAGCTCGATCAACTAACGACTTGATAAGGCAGCGGACGACTAACCCTCGGGTTCTTTGGTCGTGGCCGGGTTTTGTGCGCGTTGCACAGAGGAACTTTGAATCGATCAAGTTCTGCTGGCGCGTGGGTATTTATAACGCTGATCAACTTTTGGTTTTGGGGGATACATGGGCATTCGCAAAAAGGTCGTGTTCAGCCTGGCGTTCACGGCATTGGCCTTGGCCGGGGTTGCCAATGGGGCGGACAGCCTGCGCATCGGCTATCAATTACCGCTCACCGGCAACACCGCCCAATATGGGCAGGACTTCAAGGTCGCCGCGCAAATCGCGCTGAAGGAATTCAACGCTTCCGGCCGGCTACCGGTGCCGGTGGAGATTGTCTTCGAAGACTCCCGTTCCGATGCCAAGGAAGCGGTGTCGATTGCCCGTAAATTCTCCGACGACCCGAGCATCCTCGGCGTGCTGGGGGACTTCACCTCGACGGTGTCCATGGCCTCGGCCCAGGTCTACAAGCGCGCAGGCTTGTCCCAGCTGTCGCAGACGGCGTCCCACCCCGACTACACGAAAATTTCCCAGTGGCAATTTCGCAACATCACCAATCAGGATCAGGAAGGCCCCTATAACGCCGACTGGATCGCGGCCCAGGGTTACAAGAAGGTGGCGGTGATTGGCGAACAGACCGACTGGGGGCAGTCGGCGGTGCGGGCCTTTGAGAAAAAGGCCAAGGAAAACGGCATCGAGGTGGTGTTCTCCGAGTACTTCAACCGCGGCATTCCGGATTTCCGTTCGCTGATCACCAAGGTCGACCGGGCCCAGCCCGATGCCATTTACGGCGCGATCTTTTACGAGGACGCAGCGCAGTTCCTCAAGCAACTGCATCAGTTGGGGGTCAAGGCGCCGGTGTTCTCCAGCTCCGCGGCCTACAACGAGCAGTTGATCAAGCTGGCGGGCAAGGACGCCGACGGCTTGCGATTGACCTCGACCTTCCTGCCGACGGTGGACAGCGATAACGTGCGGCACTTCGTGAGCGAGTGGAAGGCGGCGCGCAATGGCGAGGAGCCCGGCCAGTTCCCGGCCCAGGCCTATGACGCTACCAACATCATGCTCGACGCCCTGGCCCGGGCCTATCCCGAGCCGACTAGGGACAAGGTGCGCCAGGCGCTGGCCGACACCAAGGACTTCCCGGGGGTGACCGGGTCCACCACCTTCGACGCCAACCGTGAGCCGCAAAAGTCCCTGGTCAAGGTGGAAGTGGTGGCCGGCAAGTTCGAGCCTTCGACCCACTGACCACCCCGGTGGCCCCGTGGTTGAAACCTTCAATCGCGTGGCCGCCGATGGCCCGGGTCACCCCGGGAACCTGGCGCGCCCACCTGTGCGCCGGGGAGCCAGCCCTACCTGTTCGAGGCGTTAGCCGTGATCGATTCCTATTATTTCCAGCTACTGGCCATCGGCTTGTCGCAAGGCATGACCTATGCGCTGGTGGCGATTGGTTTCACCCTGATTTTCGGCGTGCTCAATGCCGTGAATTTCGCCCACTCCGAGGTCTACACCATCGGCGCCGTGGCCGGCCTGTTTATCATCGGTGCCTACGCGCCGCCGCTGGCGGGCGTGATCCTGCTGGTGGCGGCGGTTGGAGCCTTGCTCGGCTTCGGCCTGGAGCGACTGGCGTTCAAGCCGTTCCGGCGTTTCTCCGACGAGGCGTCGCTGAAGTCCCGGGCCATGCGCGAGTCGACGCTGATGTCGTCTCTGGCGCTGTCCATCATCGTGCGTGAAGGCCTGGAACTGGGCATGGGCTCGCAGATGCAGCCGGTGCCCTTCGGCTACATGCTCAATACGCCCATTGCCTTGGGCAGCATTACCATCGTCAGCGGCGACCTGGTGATCTTCGGGGTCTCGGCGAGCATGCTGATCGGCCTGCAATGGCTGCTGAAAAAGACCCGCATCGGCCTGTCGATCCGTGCGGTGTCCAACAACCCACTGGGGGCCAAGTACAGTGGCATCAACGTCGACCGCACCATTGTCAGCACCTTTATCCTCGGGTCGCTGATGGGCGCCGTGGCCGGCTTGCTGGTGGGCCTGTATTACGGTTCGGTGTTTCCTTCCATGGGCTTTGCCCCGGGCATCAAGGCCTTTGTGGCCATGGTCATGGGCGGCCTGGTGTCGATTCCTGGGGCGGTGATCTGCGCCCTGATCCTCGGGGTTTCGGAAAGCATGGCCACCACCGTGATGCCCTCTGCCTGGGCCGACCTGGTGCCTTATCTGTTCCTGATCCTGACCCTGGTCTTTTTTCCCCGGGGTTTGTTTGGTGGAGGGCGGGAACGTGTCTGAGCGATTCACTCCCCGCGCGGTCATTGCCGCGATCTTGCTGCTGGTGCTGGTGGCGGTGCCCCTGGCGCTGTACCTGCATGGCGGCGGCTATTACTACCAGTTGGCCAGCCTGGCGCTGATCTTCGCGCTGCTGGCCTCATCCCTGCACCTGGTGTCGGGCGTTACCGGCCTGCTGCACCTGGGCCAGGCAGCGTTCTACGGCGTCGGTGCCTATCTGGCGGCCCTGGCCGGGGTCGCCTACCAAGTACCGTTCTGGCTGGCCCTGCCGCTGGCGGGGCTGGGCTCGGCATTGATCGCCTTCCTGGTGGCGCTGCCCACTATGCGCCTGGTGAGCATTTACTTCGCCGTGGCGACCCTGGCCATTGGGCAGATGATTTACATCGTCCTGATGAATTGGGTCGAGGTCACTGGCGGGCCGAACGGCGTGACCCTGTTCTCGCCGATGAACCTGTTCGGCTACGAGGTTACCGACAACACCGGCATCTACTACGTGGTCGCGATCACCGTGTCGCTGTCGATCTGGGTCATCCACCGCCTCAGTTACTCCTACTACGGCAACGCGCTGCGGGCCCTGCGCGAGGATGACCAGTGCGCCGCGGCCATGGGCATCGATGCGGCCCGGCTGAAGACCGAGGTGTTCTCCGTGGCGGCGTTTTTTGCCGGTATTGCCGGTGCGCTCTGGGCCTACACCACGGGCTACATCTCGCCGAACGACTTCAAATTCTCCGAAACCATCCTGATCCTCGCCATGGTGGTGGTCGGCGGCCTGGGCAGCCTTCCCGGGGCGATCATCGGCGCGCTGTTGCTGGTTTTGCTGCCGGAAGCCCTGCGCGGTTTCGGTGACTTGCGCAACATCATCGTCGGCCTCGTCATGTTCTTCTCCATCCTGTTCCTGCCCAAGGGCCTGTGCGGCGAAGTGCCGGCGATTTCCCTGGCGCGCGGCTTGCTGGGCGGGGCCTGGAGACAACAGCAGGGTAAGAAGGTGGGCTGGAAATGAGGCTGCTTGAATTTACCGACCTGAGCCGACGCTTCGGCGGGCTGAATGCCATCGACCAGGTATCCGGGTACGTCGACCAAGGCGAACTGGTGGGGCTGATCGGCCCCAATGGCGCCGGCAAGACCACCCTGTTCAACCTGATCACCGGGTTTGTCCCGGTCAGTTCCGGCAGCGTGCGTTTTGCCGGGCGTGAGATCACCGACCAGGCGCCGCACTCGATTGCCCGGCTCGGCCTGTCGCGCACCTTCCAGAACCTGCGGATCTTTCCCAACATGACCGTGTTCGACAATGTCTCGGTCGGCGCCACCGGAGTGATCGGCCAGGGCCTGTTGGAGAGCATTTTTGCCCGGGGGGCGCGCAGTCGGCGGATCTCCGAGCTGAGCTGGCAGGCCCTGGAGCGGGTCGGTTTGCAGCATCTGGCCGACGAGTTGGCGGCCAATCTGTCTTACGGCCAGCGCAAGTACCTGGAAATTGCCCGAGCCCTGGCGATGCAACCGCAGTTGCTGATCCTCGACGAGCCGGCGGCCGGCCTCAACGACACCGAAACCGCCGAATTGGCGGCTTGCATCCGCCGTCTGCACGAGGAGGGGCTGAGCCTGATGCTGGTGGAGCACGACATGAACCTGGTGATGTCGATCTGTCAGCGGATCATCGTCCTGGCCTCGGGCAAGAAGATCGCCGACGGGCCGCCAAGCGCCATTCGCACTGATGCGGCGGTGCTGGAATCTTACTTGGGGACGGACTGGCAATGAGCATCCTTGAAGTACAGAACCTGAAGATCAACCTCGGCACCCACGACATCTTGCACGGCATTAGCCTGGCGGTGCCCGAGCGCAGCATCATCGCCGTGCTGGGGGCCAACGGCGCCGGTAAGACCAGCCTGATGCGGGCCATTTCCGGCATCTACCAGGCCAGTGGCGGCAAGGTCCTGCTCGACGGCCAAGACATCAACGGCCTGCCCAGCCACACGCGGGTGCAGCGGGGCATTTTGCAGACCCCGGAAGGCCGGCAGATTTTTTCCAACATGACGGTTCGGGAAAACCTGCTGGTGGGCGGCGGGCCTTACGGCATGCGCGAGGCCGAGTCGGTGCTGGATCTTTTTCCGGTGATCGGCGAGCGCCTCAACCAACTGGCCGGCTCGCTCTCCGGCGGTGAGCAGCAAATGCTTTGCATCGGTCGTGCGCTGATGCGTCGTCCGCGCATTCTGCTGATGGACGAACCCTCCCTGGGCCTGGCGCCCAAGGTGGTGGGGGAAATTTTCCGCCTGATCCAACACATCCGCTCCACCGGCCTCACCGTCCTGCTGGTGGAGCAGAACGCTCGGGCCGCGCTGCGGGTGGCCGACCACGCGGCGGTGCTGGAGGGCGGGCACATCACTTTTTCCGGGCCGGCCGAGCAGATCGCTGCCGACCCACGGATTGTCGAAGCTTACCTCGGAGGTCATTACCACCCATGACGAAGACAGCGTCCAACACCCTGGCCACTCAACGCCTGAGGGAAGAACTGGCCTACCTGAAACTGCCCCCGGCGGCCTGGCCGACCCAGGGCCAAAGCGTCGACGGCGAGGAGCTGGCCGATGTGGCGATTGTCGGGGCCGGCATGTTCGGCATCGCCGCGGCAGTGGCGCTGATCCTCAAGGGGGTGCAGAACATTCGCCTGTTCGACGACCAACCCCAGGGCCACAGCGGGCCTTGGACCACCTACGCGCGCATGCCCACCTTGCGCTCGCCCAAGGACTTGCCGGGGCTGGCCCTGGGCATTCGCGCCCTGACGTTTCGCGCCTGGTACGAGGCGGTCCATGGCGACGAGGCCTGGGAGGCGCTGTACAAGATTCCCAACGCCGTGTGGCAAGGCTATCTCGACTGGATCGCCGAGGCCTTCGACTTGCCCATCGAGTACCAGGCGCCGATCCGCAGCTTTTCGGTGGTGCCCGGGCAGGTCACGCTGTGGCGGGCTGACGGCGGCACTTTCAAGGCCCGGCGCCTGGTGATTGCCTCCGGGCGCGCCGGGGCGGGTGGGGCGAGTATCCCGGCGTTTGTCGACCCCGGGTTGTTTCCCCGCTTCGCCGCCCATAGTTGCGACCCGGTGGATTTTTCGGCCCTGGCCGGGCGTCATGTGGCGGTGATCGGGGCCGGCTCTTCCGCCTGGGACAATGCCGCCACGGCCCTGGAACACGGTGCTGCCCACGTCACCCTGTATGCTCGGCGCAACCATCTGCCGCAGATCAACAAGGCCCGGGGGTACGTTTACCCCGGGTTTATCGAAGGCTGGTCGGCCCTGGCGCCGGAGCAGAAATGGGCTGTCTCTTGCTACTTGGACGACACGCCGCCACCGCCGCCCCACGAGACGGTGTTGCGCACTCTGGCGGCGGCCGGCGGTGAGCGCTTGTCGGTGAATTTCGACTCGCGGTTCGAGGCCGTCAGCGAGGTCGACGGCCGGGTGCAACTGCAGCTCGGCGAGCGCAGCGACCAGGTGGACTTCTTGATTGTCGGCACCGGGTTTCGCGTCGACCTGGCCCGTGCGCCGTTGTTTGGCCACGTGCTGGAGCGAGTGGCCTTGTGGCGTGATCGCTTCGCCCCGGCTGCCGAGCGTCCGCACCTGGGGTTGTTCCCGTGGCTGGGCAGGGGGTTTGAACTGGAGGAGCGGGGCAGGGCTGATGGCGATTCCGAGCTGAACCAGGTGCACCTGTTCAATCACGCCGCGAGCCTGAGTTTCGGCTCCATTGCCTCGGACATCCCGGCGATCTCGGCTGCTGCCGAACGTTTGGCCCAGGGCATCGTCACCCAACTGTTTTGCGCGGACTTCAGTGCCTATCAGCAGCGATTGCTGGACTGGGAGCTGGAGTGGGAACTGGAGAAAACCCCGTACTTCCACCCGCACCGCGGTCGCCAGGATCTGCCCTAACCCGCGATTTTACTCGGCGCCCGGCGGCTCCCGGGCAACCGGTCATTGGCTGCCGGCCGATAGCGGGCCGGGCAATGGCCGGCGACCTCGGTTGACGTTGGCGCTGGGGGCGCGGCGGAAAAAAGCGCCGTTGGTGCAATAACTCCGTGCCCCCTCGGCCCATTGCCCCTAAAATCCCCGGCACTTTTTTCTGTTCCGCACCGCTCTTCCCCCGAGGCACGCTCCCCCATGTCCGTTACCGCCCCCTCCGCCAGCCTCGCGCCGGATCATCACGCCCAGTTTCTGGCCCTGCTGGACACCAGCCTGGCGCAAAACGCCTTTATCAAGCTGGTGCTGGCCAAGTACGTGGGCGATGAAGCGGATTTGCAGCGGATCATCATCAAGCAACTGACGGTCAAGGAGCAGCCGTGCCTGTCCTTTGTCTATCGCTATAAAACCCGCGACATCACCAAGAATTTCTCCCTGGCTGAAGGTGTGACGACCATCGCCGGGTTGTTGCCGGCGGCGTTCAAGAACGCTCACTTGCTGTCGCTGACCGATGAAGTGCAGCTCGAATACAGCAAGAAGGGTAAAAGCTCGTTGTTCAAGGGCAAGAGCCAGCAGCCGCGGGAAGTGCCGTCCGCCGAGCACAACCGCGAGAAGAATCGCTTTCTTGACCTGAGCCGGCCGTTTCTCGCGGACCTGGGGGTGACCAACAAGCAGCACGAGTTGATCCCGGCCATGTCGCGCAAGTGGAAGCAGATCAACAAATTCATCGAGGTGTTCAGCCACGCCCTGGGTTCATCGCCGATCAAGCTCGACCAGCCGGTGCGGGTCGCGGACTTCGGCTCCGGCAAGGGCTACCTGACCTTCGCCATCCACGATTACCTGCGCAACACCTTGCAGGCCGAGGGCGAGGTAACCGGGGTCGAGCTGCGCGAAGACATGGTGACGCTGTGCAACGCGGCCGCCGCACGCTTGGAGCACCCGGGGCTGGTGTTCAAGTGCGGTGACGTGCGCAGCGTGGCCCCCAGCCAACTGGAGGTGATGATCGCCCTGCATGCCTGTGACATCGCCACCGACTACGCGATTCATACTGGCATCCGCTCCGGCGCGGCGATCATCATGTGCTCGCCGTGCTGCCACAAACAGATCCGCCTGCAGATCCAGAGCCCGGCCTTGCTCAAGCCGATGCTGCAATACGGCCTGCACCTGGGGCAGCAGGCAGAGATGGTCACCGACAGCCTGCGTGCGTTGTTCCTCGAGGCCTGTGGTTATGAAACCAAGGTCTTCGAGTTCATCTCCCTGGAGCACACCAACAAGAACAAAATGATTCTTGCGGTCAAGCGCGCCGAGCCGGTGGACCCGGCCCAGTTGCTGTTGAAGATCGAGGAACTCAAGGCCTTCTACCAGATCAGCGAACACTGCCTGGAAAGCCTGTTGCGGGCCGACGGCTACTTGAGCTGAACCCCGTCCGGCAGGCTGCCCGGTTGTGCCGGGCGCACGCTGGTCTTGCGCCCGAGAATCACCGTGATGATCACCCCACCGGCGAACAGCCAGGTGATCGGTTGCACCTGTTCGCCAAAGAACAGGGCGGAAAAGGCGATGGTGAAGAAGATCTGTAGCAGTTGGACCTGGCTGACCCGGGCAATCCCGCCCATGGCCAGCCCGGCGTACCAGGCAAAAAAGCCGAGGAACTGCGAAAACAGCGCGACGTAGCCAAAGGCCCACCAGGTTTTGCTGGAAATCGCCCCCTGATGCTGCGCTGCCAGGTACCACACCGGGCCGATCAGCAGCGGCGTGGACAGCACCAGCGCCCAGCAGATCACCTGCCAGCCGCCCATTTCCCGAGCCAGCCGGCCGCCTTCGGCATAGCCCAGCCCACCCACGGCAATCGCTCCGAGCATCAACAAGTCGCCGGCCTGAATGCTGCCGGCACCGCTAATCAGTGCATAACCCAGCACCAGCGCACTGCCCAGGGCAGCACAGGCCCAGAAAGCCTTCGACGGCCGCTCATGGGACAGCCAGGCCGCATACAGCGCCACACACAGTGGTTGCAGGCCATTGACCAGGGCGCCATGGGAGGCGGGCAGGGTCTGCATGGCCCACGCCGACAGCACCGGGAAGCCGAGAATCACCCCAAGAATCACCAGGCTCAGGCCTTTGATCTGCTTCCAGGTCGGCCATTTTTCCCGCCGCCACAGCAACAGCAACGCCGCCGGAATCGCCGCGAACAGGGCACGGCCCAGGCCGTTGAGCAACGGATGGATCTGCTCCACCACAATGCGGGTGAAGGGCAGGGTCAGGCTGAAAATAACAACGCCCAGCAGGCCGAGGGCCATGCCGGTGTTTTCGCGGGAGGACATGAGGGCAACCACAATTGAGACGTAATGGGCAGGTGGCGTCATATAGCCATAAAGGCCCACAGCGCCGCTGCTACAGCTGGTTACAGAGTTGGGGGTACAGTTGGGCGGTATCGGCAAGCTGTTCACTTGCCGCTTGCAGCTCATCACTTGCTGCTGCCCCTGTAATACCCCCCTATTACCCGGCCCTCTGGTTTAGGACTACTTTGAATACTCCTGACGCCCACGTCTTTCCCTGAAAGGAGTCCACTCCATGGCCGCGAAAAAGATTCTCATGCTGGTTGGCGATTACGTCGAAGACTACGAAGTGATGGTGCCGTTCCAGGCGCTGTTGATGGTCGGCCACACGGTGCATGCGGTGTGCCCCGACAAGAGCGCCGGGCAGACGGTGCGCACGGCGATCCACGACTTCGAGGGCGACCAGACCTACAGCGAAAAACCGGGCCATCTGTTCGCCCTGAACTTCGACTTCGCCCAAGTCGAGGCCGCGGATTACGACGCCTTGCTGGTGCCGGGCGGGCGTGCGCCGGAGTACCTGCGCCTGAATGAAAAAGTCCTGCAACTGGTGCGAGCCTTTGACCAGGCCGGCAAGCCAATCGCTGCCGTTTGCCACGGCGCGCAACTGCTGGCGGCGGCCGGGATTCTCGAAGGCCGCGAATGCAGCGCCTATCCGGCCTGTGCACCGGAAGTGAAACTGGCCGGCGGCACTTACATTGATATCCCCGTGACGCAGGGCCACGTTCAAGGCAATCTGGCCACCGCCCCGGCCTGGCCGGCGCACCCTAGCTGGCTGGCGGGTTTCCTGGGCCTGCTGGGCACCCGGATCACCCTGTAAAACGAGGACCACGCCATGTGCGAGCTGTACGTCAAAGCCGACCCGATCCTCTACGAGTCCCGCTCTCGTTCGCTGCGTATCTGTGGAGTGGTCACCACCTTGCGCCTGGAAAACCAGTTCTGGGACATCCTCAGCGAGATCGCCGCCGTGGACGGCATGACCACCAACCAGTTGATTGCCAAGCTGTATGAAGAGGTCATGGACTACCGCGGCGAAGTGGTGAATTTCGCCTCCTTCCTGCGGGTCAGTTGCACCCGCTACCTCACCCAACGCCGTACCTGCGCCCCCGACCTCAGCCTGGTCCGCCGCCACACCCCTTCGTAGGAGCCGGCTTGCCGGCGATCCGGTCCTGAGCCTGGCGCCGCTCTTGGGGGCGCTATCGCTGGCAAGCCAGCTCCTACAGGCAAACGGCCGCACACGCTGTCGAGTGTATTTTGTCGGAGCCGGCCCTGAGCCTTGCGCCGCTCTTGCGGGCGCTATCGCTGGCAAGCCAGCGCCTACAGGCAAACGGCCGCACACGCTGTCGAGTGTATTTTTGTAGGAGCCGGCTTGCCGGCGATCCGGCCCTGAGCCTGGCGCCGCTCTTGGTGGCGCTATCGCTGGCAAGCCAGCGCCTACAGGCAAACGGCCGCACACGCTGTCGAGTGTATTTTTGTAGGAGCCGGCTTGCCGGCGATCCGGCCCTGAGCCTGGCGCCGCTCTTGGTGGCGCTATCGCTGGCAAGCCAGCTCCTACAGGCAAACGGCCGCACACGCTGTCGAGTGTATTTTTGTCGGAGCCGGCTCGCCGGCGATCCGGCCCTGAGCCTTGCGCTGCTTTGGGGGCGCTATCGCTGGCTAGCCAGCGCCTACAGGGGGGTTAGCTGATTTTGCTGAGGAAGGCGGGCAGGGTTTGTTCGGGGACCACGGACAGCACTTTCAGACGCTGCAACATTCGTTGCCGCGCCCGTTGCAGGTGTTCCTTGAGGTTCAGCGCTGCGGCGTCGAAGGCACCGTGCAACAGCAGTTCGAGGATCAGCCGGTGCTCGGCGAGCATCGCCGGGTCGGCGCCAATCCCCAGCAGGCGATAGAAAATCCGGCTGATGATCATCGGGCTCTGGGCCTGGCGAATCAGTGCCGCCATCTTGCGGTTCTGCAAGCCGCTCAGGCAGTGCTGGTGCAGGTCTTCCTCGATCCGTTCGATGTCTTCCAGGCTGCAATGCTCGGCCTGTTGCGCCTCGCTCACCCGCTCCAGCATCGCCTCCAGCACCTCGCGGCTCAGCCCCGGAGCGCTCTGGCGCAACGCCTCGGGCTCCAGGCAGGCGCGCAGTTCGTAGTCCTCGGTGACTTCGCGGGCGGTCAGCGGCCCGGCCAGCCACTGCGAGTACGGTTCCTTTTCCACCAGGCCACGATCACGCAGGCGCATCAGCGCTTCGCGCACCACCGCGCGGCTGACCCCGTAATGCTCGGCGGCAGCCTGCTCGTCGAGGCGGTAATGGCCGAAGGCAATGCAGGTCGACAGCGCGCTGCCGATTTCTTCGTAGATCCGTTCCCCCAATGGCCGGGTATCCACCAGCTCGTCGCCACTGTCCAGGCCCAGGTGGGCATGGCTTAGAGGCAGGCGCAGCGGCTCAATGGCCAGGCCTTCTGGGTTGATCAGGTAACCGCGGCCATCGAAACGGCTGATCAGGCCTTCGTCGTGCAGCAGGTTGAGGGCCTTGCGCACCGGTACCCGGCTGGTGCCGAACAGCTCGGCCAGGGGCGCTTCCAGCAAGACCAGGCCTTGCAGGGCGGTGCCCTGGATGATCGCGTCCCGTAATACCTGACGGATCATCGCGTAGCGCGACGCGGTGCGCGGGTCCTCGGCTGAGACTGCTTTCATCGGTTCCTCTGGGGCTTTTCGGCGGTGGCCGGGGATTCTCTCACAGTTGTCCGGTGTCACTGCGGGCCACGTTTTCATGCCCTGTCGTGGGGCTTGCTGGCGCGGGAGTGTTACCTTTCTGCACTAAAATGTACCTTTTATTGAAAGATACATTATTTCAAGTCAGACCTTTCTGACGAACCCCTCAGATTTTCGCTGCATTGCTGGCGTCCTGCTTCAACCTCTCTATCCCGCTATTCCTGAACAAATCCGTCCTGTCTTGCCCTGGCTGAAGAAGTCGGAGGCGCGATCTATGGCACGGATTCTGCTCTGTATAAAATGTACATTTTAATATTTGATACGTTTTATTGGTTTCCGGAGTTGCCCCATGAACCCTTACCCATCGCTCGATGCCACGGCTTTGGCCAGTGCTTTTGCCGAACGGCGCAGCGACCCGGTCCAGGTGCTGGAACATGCACTGGAGCAGGCCGCCCGGTCCGAGCATGTGTTCATCAGCCTGTGTTCGACCCGAGCCCGCCGCGAAGCCGAGGCCGCCGCTGCGCGCTGGCGCGATGGGCAGCCCCTGAGCCTGTTCGACGGCGTGCCACTGGCCTGGAAAGACCTGTTCGACGTCGCCGGCAGTGTCACCACCGCCGCCGCCGAGGTTCGCCGTGACGCGCCGCCGGCGCTGCTCGATGCTCACTGTGTGGGGCGCTTGAGCCGGGCCGGAATGGTCAGTGTGGGCAAGACCAACCTCAGTGAGTTCGCCTATTCCGGGTTGGGCCTGAACCCGCACTTCGGCACCCCGATCAACCCCCACAGCGACGCGCAGCCGCGTATCCCCGGTGGCTCGTCGGCCGGTTCCGCCGTCGCGGTGGCGACCGGCATCGTACCGATCGCCATGGGGACCGACACCGCCGGTTCGATTCGCATCCCGGCGGCCTTTAACGGTCTGGTGGGGTTTCGCAGCAGTTCGCGGCGCTACAGCCGGGATGGTGTGTTCCCTCTGGCCCACAGTCTCGACAGCCTCGGCCCGCTGACTCGCAGCGTGCGTGATGCCTGGTTGATCGATGAGTTGCTGCATGGCCATGACCCGCGCCAGGCGCCGCCGGTGCGCAGCCTGGCGGGGCAACGGTTCCGGGTCGACAGCGCGTTGTTGGACGACCCGCGGGTCGAGCCTGCGGTGCGGGGCAACCTGATGCAGGCCATCGAGCGTCTGCGGGACGCCGGGGCGCTGCTGGACTTGCAGCCGCTGGCGAGCTTGCAGGCCACCCTGCAATTGATTCAGGACCATGGCTGGCTGGGCGCCGCGGAAGCCTTCGCCCTGCACCAGCCGTTGCTCGACAGTGCCGAGGCCCAGCGCCTGGATCCTCGGGTACGGCGGCGCCTGGAAGCCGCGCGGCAGATGCCCGCGAGTCAACTGCTCAAGCTCTACGAGGCTCGCCTGCTGTTGCAGCAGCGGGTGCAGGACGAGTTGGACGGCGCGCTGTTGATCACGCCCACCGTGGCCCATGTGGCGCCGCCATTGGCGCCCCTGGAGCACAACGACGAGCTGTTTGCCCGGACCAACCTGGCCACCCTGCGCCTGACCATGCCCGGCAGTTTTCTCGACATGCCCGGCGTGGCCCTGCCCAGCGGCCGCGATGCCCATGGCTTGCCCACCGGGTTGCTGCTGAGCCTGCCTCAGGGCGAGGACGCGCGCGCGCTGCGGGCTGCGCTGTCAGTGGAGGCCGCGCTGCTGCGCGATTGAGTTTCCGAACACTTTTTCCATCAACACGTAACCCCTGGAGGCCGCTCATGGCTAAAGAAATTCTTTGTGCATTTGGTGTCGACGTGGACGCCGTGGCCGGCTGGCTCGGCTCCTACGGCGGTGAAGATTCCCCGGACGACATCTCCCGCGGTCTGTTCGCCGGCGAGATTGGTGCGCCGCGTCTGCTCAAGCTGTTCGAGCGTTACGGCCTGCGCACCACCTGGTTTATTCCGGGCCACTCGATGGAAACCTTCCCCGAGCAGATGAAGGCCGTGGCCGATGCCGGGCATGAAATCGGCGTGCATGGCTACAGCCACGAAAACCCGATTGCGATGACCGCCGAACAGGAAGAAATCGTCCTCGATAAATCCATCGAGCTGATCACCCAGGTCACCGGCAAGCGCCCCACCGGCTACGTCGCGCCCTGGTGGGAATTCAGCAAGGTGACCAACGAGCTGCTGTTGAAAAAGGGCATCAAGTACGACCACAGCCTGATGCACAACGACTTCCACCCGTACTACGTGCGGGTCGGCGACAGCTGGACCAAGATCGACTACAGCCAGCACCCCGACACCTGGATGAAACCCCTGGTGCGTGGCCAGGAAACCGACCTGGTGGAGATCCCGGCCAACTGGTACCTGGATGACCTGCCGCCGATGATGTTCATCAAGAAGGCCCCCAACAGCCACGGTTTCGTCAACCCGCGTCACCTGGAAGAAATGTGGCGCGACCAGTTCGACTGGGTCTACCGCGAGCACGAGCATGCGGTGTTCACCATGACCATCCACCCCGACGTGTCTGGCCGTCCGCAAGTGCTGCTGATGCTCGAGCGCTTGATCGAGCACATCCAGAGCCATGCCGGCGTGCGCTTCGTCACCTTCGACGAGATCGCCGACGACTTTATCCGCCGTACCCCCCGTAACCGCTGATCACCGCTACCTTATCGAGGCGCGATTCATGTCTATCTATAACAAGCTTGACCTGACTGGCTGGAAACCCCAGCAGTTGACCCCGGCCCAAGTGCGCTTTGCCACCTGGATCGCGTTTTTCGCCTGGGTGTTTGCGGTGTACGACTTCATTCTGTTTGGCACCTTGCTGCCGGAAATCGGCCGGCACTTCGGCTGGGGCGAGGTCGAGCAGGCCGAAATCGCCACCTGGGTCGCGGTCGGCACCGCCGTCGTGGCCCTGGCCATCGGCCCGTTGGTGGACAAGCTGGGCCGGCGCATGGGGATCATCTTCACCGTCAGCGGCTCGGCCATCTGCTCGGCGCTCACCGCCATCGGCGGGGCCTGGGGCAAGTCGCCGCTGATCCTGATTCGTTCCCTGGGCGGTTTGGGTTACGCCGAGGAGACAGTCAACGCCACCTACCTCAGCGAACTGTACGCGGCCTCCGATGACCCGAAATTGGCCAAGCGCCGGGGCTTCATCTACAGCCTGGTGCAGGGCGGCTGGCCGGTCGGTGCGTTGATTGCCGCCGGCTTGACCGCGGTGCTGCTGCCGATCATCGGCTGGCAGGGCTGTTTCATCTTTGCCGCGATCCCGGCGATCGTCATCGCGATCATGGCGCGCAAGCTCAAGGAGAGTCCGCAGTTCCAGATTCACCAGCGCATCACCCAGCTGCGCAAAAGCGGCGCGGTCAGTGAAGCGCAAGCGGTGGCCACCACCTACGGCGTGGACTACGACGAACACAGCAAGGCCGGCCTGGCGGCGGCCTTCCGTGGCCCGGCGCGGCGCGCGACCCTGGTGATTGGCGCGGCGATCCTGCTCAACTGGGCGGCGATCCAGGTGTTCAGCGTGCTCGGCACGTCGGTGATCGTCAGCGTGCACCACATTTCGTTCGAGAACTCGCTGATCATCCTGGTGCTCTCCAACCTGGTGGGTTACTGCGGTTACCTGAGCCACGGCTGGATGGGCGACAAGATCGGCCGGCGCAACGTGATCGGCCTGGGCTGGATGCTTGGCGGCCTGTCGTTTGCCGGCATGCTTTACGGCCCGAGCAATATGCCAATGGTGGTTGGCCTCTACAGCCTGGGCCTGTTCTTCCTGATCGGCCCGTACTCGGCGGCGCTGTTCTTTATCAGCGAAAGCTTCCCCACCAGCATCCGCGCCACCGGCGGCGCGATCATCCATGCCATGGGTCCGATCGGCGCAGTGGTTGCCGGTTTCGGTGCCACCCAGGTGCTGTCCGCCGGTGGCGATTGGCAGACGTCGGCCCTGTACTTCGGCGCGCTGCCTTGCTTCCTGTCGGGCGCCTTGATGTTCGCTGCCCGCCATGTTCGTCCTGAAACCGTGAAATAAGGATTGCCGGTCATGACCCTTAAAGTTGCTTTGATTACCGGTGCCGCCAGCGGCATCGGCCAGGCCCTGGCTGTGGCCTATGCCCAGCGTGGCGTGGTGGTGGCCGGCGGGTATTTCCCGGCCGACCCCCATGATCCGCAAACCACCCGCAGCCTGGTGGAAGCGGTGGGCGGCCAGTGCCTGATGTTGCCGTTGGACGTCACCGACACGCGTTCGGTGGATGCCCTGGCCGAGCAGGCGTTCAACACCTTCGGCCGCCTGGATTACGCCGTGGCCAATGCCGGTTTGCTGCGCCGTGCGCCGCTTCTGGAGATGACCGACGAGGCCTGGAACGCCATGCTCGACGTCGACCTCACCGGGGTGATGCGCACCTTCCGCGCGGCTGTGCGCTACATGGGGGACGGCGGTGCCCTGGTGGCGATCTCGTCGATTGCCGGCGGTGTCTATGGCTGGCAGGACCATGCCCACTACGCCGCTGCCAAGGCCGGCGTGCCCGGGCTGTGCCGCTCGCTGGCGGTGGAACTGGCGGGGCAGGGGATTCGCTGCAACGCGGTGATTCCGGGGTTGATCGAAACCCCGCAATCCCTGGACAGCCAAAACTCCCTGGGCCCCGAGGGCCTGGCCAAGGCGGCCAAGGCCATCCCCCTGGGACGGGTCGGGCGTGCGGATGAAGTGGCGTCACTGGTGCGCTTTCTCACCAGCGACGAGTCCAGCTACCTGACCGGGCAGAGCATCATTATCGACGGCGGCCTGACTGTGCGCTGGCCTGACTAACGTCATCGCCTTTTGTTGGGTCCGGCTTGCCGGCGATGGCGTCCAGGGGATTGTCATCGCCAGCGAGCCGGCTCCTACAGGGGCCAATATTCAAAGGAGTCTTGTATGCCACAACTGGCTAATCGCCGCGCCGTGATCACCGGCGCCGGCAGCGGTATCGGCGCTGCCATCGCCCGGGCTTACGCCGTGGAGGGCGCGCGCCTGCTACTGGCCGACCGCGACCCCGCGCGCCTTGCCGAGAGCGCCCAAGCCTGCCGTGACCTGGGCGCCGAAGTCGTCGAATGCGTGGCTGATGTCGGCAGCGTTGAAGGCGCCCAGGCGGGGGTCGATGCCTGTGTCGAACACTTCGGCGGCATCGACATCCTGGTGAACAACGCCGGCATGCTGACCCAGGCGCGCTGTGTCGATCTGAGCATCGAAATGTGGAACGACATGTTGCGGGTCGACCTCACCAGCGTCTTTGTCGCCAGCCAGCGCGCCTTGCCACACATGTTGGCCCAGCGTTGGGGACGGATCATCAACGTCGCCTCGCAACTGGGCATCAAGGGCGGCGCCGAGCTGACCCATTACGCGGCGGCCAAGGCCGGGGTGATTGGTTTTACCAAGTCCCTGGCCCTGGAAGTGGCCAAGGACAATGTGTTGGTCAATGCCATCGCCCCGGGGCCGATCGAGACGCCGTTGGTGGCAGGCATCAGCAGCGCCTGGAAAGTCGCCAAGGCTGCCGAGCTGCCTCTGGGGCGTTTCGGCCTGGCCGATGAAGTGGCGCCCACGGCAGTGCTGCTGGCCAGCGAGCCTGGAGGCAACCTGTTTGTCGGCCAGACCCTGGGCCCGAACTCCGGCGACGTCATGCCATGAAGGAGGACTGAACATGTGCGGGCTCTGCGGGCTGCTGGGTGAGGATGTGCATTGGAGCGATCCGTTGGGCGATGAATGGCCCCGGCGCCGTGAGCGCTTGCGCCGGATCGCTGCGATCAACCGGGTATTGGCGCCGTTCCGGCTCAAGGTCGAGGACGTGCATGGCGCTTCCTATCTGCTGCTTGGCGCCACCGGCCGCCAGGAACTGGCCAGCAGCCTGGAGCAACTCTGGGGTCAGGCCGAGTCGATGCTCGGGCGGCCGTTGGACCCTTTGGATCCGCAGATCCTCAGCCATCTGGAGCACGGTTTATGAGCATTGCCCTGAACGTCATCACCGGGTTTCTCGGCAGCGGCAAGACCACCTTGCTCAACCGTTTGCTGCAAGGTGAAAGCCTGGGGGACACGGCACTGCTGATCAATGAATTCGGCGATGTCGGCATCGACCACTTGCTGGTGGAAGAGGTGGCACCGGACACGGTGTTGCTGCCCAGTGGCTGTGTCTGTTGTTCGATTCGCGGTGAGCTGAAAGACGCCTTGCTTGGGCTTTTGGCGCGCCGCAGTCGGGGCGAGATTCCGCCCTTTCGCCGGTTGATCCTGGAGACCACGGGCCTGGCCGATCCGGCGCCGATCCTCGCCACCCTGAACAACGATCCGCAGTTGCGTGGGCGGGTACACATCGGCTTGGTGGTGACCCTGGTGGATGCCAGCCACGCCGAGTTGCAGGAGCGGCTCCACCCCGAATGGCTGGCCCAGGTGGCTGCCGCGGATCGCCTGTTGTTAAGCAAGGCCGACTGCGTGGACGCCAGCGCCCAGGCCCGTTTACGTGAGCGCTTGCAGGCGCTGAACCCCGGCGCGCCGCTGTTGCTGACCCAGGCGGTACAAAGCGGCGATCAGTTGCTGTTGGGGGAGGGTTTGCGCAGCGCCACGCCGGACCGGGAAGTGGCGCGCTGGCAGTTGCATCGGCCACGGGAACAGGCCGCCAGCCAGCACGGCGCGGCGCAAGTCTGCTGCCTGGAGTTCGATCGGCCCCTGGACTGGGTCGGCTTCGGAGTCTGGTTGTCGATGCTGCTAAGATGCCACGGCGAACGCATTCTCCGCGTCAAAGGACTGCTCAACGTGAACGCCAGCCAGGCCCCCATCGTTATCCATGGCGTGCAGCATTGCCTGCATGCTCCCGTGCATCTTTCCCAGTGGCCCGGTCATGATCGGCGCTCGCGACTGGTGTTTATCCTGCGGGGTTTGTCGCCCGAGCAATTGCGTCATTCCTTCGAGGTCTTCGCCCGCAGCTTTGCCCCGGCCAGCGGGGAGTGTGCCTGATGGCGCCAACCCAACCGATCACTTTGCGTGTCCTCGGCACTTCGGTCACCTTGCTTGAATCCCTGCGCCTGCGGGCCGAGCAGGAGCTGGGCATTCGCCTGGTCTATCAAGTGCACGATGTGGAACAGGCGCAACGCATCGCGGTGATGCAACCGGACAGCTACGACCTCTACGACCAGTGGTTTCACAACGTCGATTTTGTCTGGCCGGCCCGGGCCATCCAGCCCATCGACACCCGGCGCATTGCCCTGTGGCATGAAATCAACGACCTGCCCAAACGCGGACGGTTGTCTGCCAACGACCGCCTGGGCAGTGGCAGCGTACCCAGCGAGCGGCTGTTCGTGCAGCACGACGGCAGCCTCGGCAGTACGGTCAGCGAGCGCATCAGCATGTTGCCCCTGACCCACAATGCCGACAGTTTTGCCTATCGCCCGGAGCGCCTGCCGGCCGGGTTTTCCAGTGCCAACGAAAGCTGGGGCTGGTTGCTCGACCCGGCCTGGAGCGGGCGCATCGCCCTGCAAAGCGATGCGGCGATCGGTGCTCTGGACGCGGCCCTGGCCACCCAGGGCAGTGGGCTGGCGTCGTTCAAGGACATCGGCAACCTGTGCATCGAAGAGATCGACAGCCTGGCCGAGATCCTGGTGCGTAAACAGCGCGAGGGGCATTTCGCGGCATTTTGGTCGGACGATGAAGAAGCCGCACAGCTGATGCTCAGCCCGAGCATCGATATTCAGAGTCTATGGTCGCCGACCCTGATGCGCCTGCATCGGGCCGGGGTCAAATACCGCCTGGCTGTGCCCCGCGAGGGTTATCGCGCCTGGTTCGGCGGCTTGTCGCTGTCGCGCCATGCCCAGGGCCCGGTGTTGGACGCGGCCTACGCCTACCTCAACTGGTGGCTGTCGGGCTGGCCCGGTGCGGTGATGGCGCGCCAGGGCTATTACATCGGCAACCCGGCGCGCAGCCGCGACCACCTGAGCAGTGCCGAATGGGATTACTGGTACGCCGGCAAGCCTGCCCGGGAAGAGCTGTTGGGCAGCGATGGCGAACCGCTGATCGATCGGGGCGAAACCCGCGATGGCGGCTCCTATGAGCAGCGCATGGGGCACATCGCGGTGTGGAACTCGGTGATGGATGAGCACAATTACCTGGTGCGGCGCTGGGGAGATTTCCTGCGGGCTGGGGCCAAGGGCGTTGGACGGGGCAAGGGCTGATACAGGCCTTTGCATACGTTTTTAAGTTTGGCGTTTAGAGGCAAAGGGTATTTCACAGGCTCTTGTCGGCTGCATAAGGTGACGCCCAGGTGGCGGCGTTTGCCGTCAAACCAGGGTTTATCTGGGGCTGACAAGGGAGTGTCCATGGGGGTTTTGACGCAACAGCAACGCAAGCACTGGGCGTTGTTCGGCGTGAGTATTGCCAGTTTTCTCGGCTGTGTGGATTTCACCATCGTCAACACCGCACTGCCTTCGTTGCAGGCGGACCTGGGCACTTCGGTGGACAGCCTGCAATGGGTGATCAACGGTTTTATCCTGGCTCTGTCCAGCTTCATGGTGTTGGTGGGGCGCCTGGCCGACCTGCATGGCCGCAAGCGCGTGTTGTTTATCGGCCTCAGTGTCTTTGGCCTGGCGTCCCTGGGCGCCGGGCTGGCCAGCCAGATCCAGTGGCTGATCGTCGCCCGGGTCTTCCAGGGCCTGGCCTGTGCGGTGCTCTACACCGCTTCGGGGGCCATTGTCGCCAGCACCTTTGACAGCGCCGAACAGGGCAAGGCCTTTGGCGTGCTGTTCGGGGTCAATGGCGTGGGCCTGGCCGTCGGCCCGGTGCTGGGCGGGGTGATCACCAGCGCTTTCGGCTGGCCGTGGATTTTCCTGATCAATGTGCCCTTTGTGTTGTTGAGCCTGGCCATCTGCAGCTTCAGCGTCGATGAGTCCCGTGCGGCGCAGGCGAATGCCCGGCTGGACGGGCTGGGGGTGATCCTGCTGCTGATTGGCCTGCCGAGCCTGGTGTTGGTGATCGTCCAGGGCGCGGCCTGGGGTTGGACCGCGTTGCCGACCCTGGCCCTGGGCGCGCTGGCCTTGTTGGCCCTGGCAGGGTTTGTCCGGGTCGAACAGCGCGTCGCAGCCCCCATCATCGATCTGCATTTGTTTGCCAACCGGCGCTTTGTCGCCGGCGTCGTGGCCAGTTTCGGCCTGGCGCTGTTCTATTGCGTGGCGTTTTTCGTCATGCCCCTGTACCTCGCCCTGATCCGTGGCGCCAGCGTGCAAGAGGCCGGATTGCTGTTGTTGCCCACCACCCTCGGTGTGGCGCTGCTCTCGCCGTGGGTGGGGCGTTGGGTGGATCGCCAGGGGCCGGCTTTGTTGATCAAGACCGGGTTGCTGTTGTTTGTCCTTTCAGCGCTGCTGCAGGTCGGCTTCGATCGTCAGACTTCCTTGGCCTACCTGCTGGTCGCCTTTGTGCTGATGGGCCTGGGCTGGGCCAGCATCCTTGGCCCCTCGACGGTACTGGGGATGTCTTCGGTGCCCGAGGACGTGGGTTCGGTGGCCATGGGCTCGCTGATGACCTTGCACAATGTCGGCGGCGGCCTGGGTCTGGCCCTGGGGGTGGGTTTGTACCACCACTTCTCCGCCACCCCGGTGGACGATATACAGGGCGCCTTTCTCAACGGTTATCGGGCGGTGATGGGTTTCCTGGCCCTGGCTTCGCTGGCGGCTTGGGCCTCGGTCAGCCTGCTGCTCAGGGGCGTACCGGGTGCCGTGGCCCAGGTGGCTAAACCGCCCACAGCGTCTTAACTGTCAAAGCGCACGCAATGCCCGATCAACCCACAGGAGTTACATCATGTCTGGATGGTACGAGTTGAAAAAAAGCAGCACGGGTCAGTTCCGCTTTGTGCTCAAGGCGGCCAATGCCGAGACCATTCTCACCAGCGAGTTGTACGACACCCGCAGCAGCGCCGAGAACGGCATCGCCTCGGTGCAGGCCAACAGCCCGCTGGACGAGCGTTATGAGAAGAAAACCACCAAGGACGGCCACCCGTACTTCAACCTCAAGGCCGGCAATCATCAGGTGATCGGCAGCAGCGAGTCGTACACCTCGGACGCCGCCCGGGACAAAGGCATCGCCAGCGTCAAGGCCAATGGCCCGAGCACCCAAATCAAGGACAAGACCGCTCCGGCGCTCTGACGCTGGCCTTGGCGGCCCCGTGAAAACAGGCACCACCGGCGTGGTGCCTTGCAGCAGAGGCTCAGGGCGCCCGGTCAGCGTTCGACCGGTACCGCCAGGTCCGCACGGCCCAGGGCGTGGCTCTTGGCATCAAAGAAATGCAGGGTCATGCCCAGGCCCGCGAACAGCTTCGCGTAATGGCGTTTCTGGTGCTGGATAAAGGCCGCGTTGCGCTGAGTGATGGAGATGGCCAGGGTTTTGGTCGGCGCCTGGCGAATCGCTTGCACCAGGTGGCTGTCCTGTTCCCCCAGGTGGTGGCCGAAGATGCACAGGGCATCGCTGTGCTCCAGCAGTTGCTGGTGGCAGAACGACAAGTAGTCGGAGCTGCGAATGGTCTTGAGCTTGTCCGCCACCGGGCCTTCGCTGACGAACAGCGGCACGTCGTCCAGGGTCTTCAGGGTGTTATTGATGGCAAAACTGCCCAGCAGGGTGCCTTCAATGGAACTCAGCTTGCGTGCGCTGCCGTCCAGGTTGCGCACCAGGTGCAGGCCGCCGTGCAGGTAGAGCATACGGGTCTTGTCGGTGTGGCTGGCGGCGATCTCGAAGCGCCCATCCTCGCCCTCGAACAGGTCGCTGATGGACCCGCCTTCCTGCTGGATCGCCCAGTGGTTGAGCAGGTCGTAGTTGCTGCTGAACACCGTGCGGTACTGGCTCAGTTCCTGGCCGATCTGCGCCAGGCTGGCGGTATCCACCAAGCGCCAGGGAATATGCACCGCGTGCACCGTGTTGATCAGCGCTTCCTTGATTGCGTAGTAGCGGTTGCGCGGTGCCGCCGAGCTGACGGCCAGGGCCTTGTTGACCCGGCTGGTGGTTTTCAGTGCGCCGAGCACCTGTTCGAAACTGCGGGTTTGCAGGGCGTCGAACACCGCCAGCTCCGATGGACTGAGGGGCTTCTCCTCGACAGTGCGGGCGTTCTCGAACAGCGAGTCATAGGCGAAGTCCTCCCAGATGGCGCGGCTGGCGCCATTGCCGATCAGCAGACCGGCAATCGGCAGGCGGGTGCGCAAGGCTGTCCAGTCTTCAAGGCTGGCATCAAATTCCTGGAAATCCGTCATCGCGTGTTGTCGTCTCAAGGCAGAGGGTTGCAGGGCGCAGACTTTATCACGACAGACCCTTGAGCCAGATCAAGATCGAGGCTGACTGATGGGTCGATCCTGTGCGCGTTTGCTGAATCGGCCTCGCAGATTCGGCGTCAGCCAAGAGGATTTTCCATGAGCAGCACCTTCTTTATTCCCGCCGTCAACATCATGGGCAACGGCTGTCTCGACGAGGCGATGATCGCGATCCGCAACTACGGGTTCCGCAAGGCGCTGATTGTCACCGACGCTGGGCTGGCCAAGGCTGGGGTAGCGAGCATGGTGGCCGAAAAGCTGGCCATGCAGGACATCGACAGCCTGGTGTTCGACGGCGCCAAACCCAACCCGAGTATCGACAACGTCGAGCAGGGCCTGGCGCAGTTGCAGCAAGGCCAGTGCGACTTCGTGATTTCCCTGGGCGGCGGTTCGCCCCATGACTGCGCCAAGGGCATTGCCCTGTGTGCCACCAACGGCGGGCATATCCGCGACTACGAAGGTGTCGACCGCTCCAGCAAACCCCAACTGCCGCTGATCGCCATCAACACCACCGCCGGCACTGCCAGCGAGATGACCCGTTTTTGCATCATCACCGACGAGTCGCGCCACGTGAAAATGGCCATTGTCGACCGCAACGTTACGCCCCTGCTGTCGGTCAACGACCCGGCGCTGATGGTGGCCATGCCCAAGGGACTGACCGCCGCCACCGGCATGGATGCCCTGACCCATGCGATCGAGGCCTACGTGTCCACGGCAGCCAACCCGATCACTGATGCCTGTGCGCTGAAGGCCATTGGCATGATCAGCAACAACCTGCGGGAAGCTGTTCGTGATGGCAGCGACCTGGTTGCGCGGGAAAACATGGCGTATGCGCAGTTCCTGGCGGGCATGGCGTTCAACAATGCGTCCCTGGGGTTTGTGCACGCTATGGCGCACCAGTTGGGCGGTTTTTATGACCTGCCCCACGGCGTGTGCAACGCCGTGCTGCTGCCCCATGTGCAGAGTTTTAACGCGATGGTGTGTGCCGATCGGTTGACGGACGTGGCCCATGCCATGGGCGCCGACATTCGCGGCTTCAGCCCGGAAGAGGGCGCGCAAGCGGCGATCACCGCCATTCGTACCTTGGCCAAGGACGTGGAAATTCCCGCCGGGTTGCGTGAACTGGGTGCCAAGCTGCAGGACATTCCGGTCCTGGCCACCAACGCGTTGAAGGACGCGTGTGGCTTGACCAACCCGCGGGCGGCGGACCAGCGGCAGATTGAAGAGATTTTCCGCAGCGCGTTTTAACCGCTCGCCTTCTGGCGCTGTCACGGGTTGGTCAGTCACAGCGTCAACTTTCCCCAATCAAGCTGCCCGCATCGGGCGGCTTGGTTTCGCTGATACCGATTGCTCTTCACGGACGGTTGAACGCCGCGTGATCGCGGAGGATAGTGCGCCCTCAAAGGCGTGCGCTGCCGCGCCATCACAAGGAGCCGTGAATGAACCTCCCATCCCCTTTGATCGCTTCTTTGGCCGTATTCGGGCTGTGGACGAGCGCGTCCCAGGCGGTTGCCGAGTGCCAGGCCCCGCAACGCACGCAGACCCTGCCGGGTTATGCGCTGTGCAAGGATTGGCCGGCGTTCCCTGGGCAAACCCTCACCGTGCTCTCCGAATTGCAGCCCGACCCCGTTCTGGGCAATGCCTCGGACGACGGCCTCTATGACCTCCGCTTGGCACTGGTGGACAGCGCCAGCGGCAAGACCCTGGCCCGCTACCAGCAACCGTCGGCCTTTATGTCCGACGCCGTGGGTTTGGAGAGCCTGACCCTCGACACCGGGCGCTATCAACTGGCCCCACAGGTCCGCGCCTTTGGCGTGCGTGCTTCGTTCAAGGGTTCGTCCCGGGTCAACCCCATGGATCAAGTCTCGTTGAACCTCTATGTGCGGGAGGGCGAGAACCTGCGCCCGGTAATGGACAAGTTCTTGGCCTATTCCTACAGCGGCGAATGGGACGGTAACTGCGCCGGCGAACGCACGGAAACCACCCGTACCCTGGACATCGCCAAGACCCGCAGCCACGGTTATGCCGACCTGATCGTGCGCTCGGTCACTCTCACCACCACGGGCAAAGGCCAGGGTGAGCAATGCCAGTCCCGCAGCGTGACCGCCAAGCCGGTGCTGACCACCTTGCGTTATGATGGCCAGCGCTATGTCCTGCCCCAGGGGTTCCAGAGCCTCTAGCCGTTATCCCCGTTTAGGGGGCTGTTCCACTAGGTTCGCGCTCGGCCTGACGAACGCCGCTGGTGGTCGCCGGGCGCAATCGTGCAGAATCTCCTGCCTCTCATCAAGGCATACAGCGGCCGCAGGGCGGCGGCCGCGAACCGTCAACGGTGACCACCGTTGGACCTGCGTCAGGGATTGATACTCGTGCATCATTTTCATGGGCAGTCTCTTTTCCCGATGGCAAGCAAGAACTCCGCACCCCTGGCCAGCTTTATCGACCTGCTTCTGGATGCCGTGTGTGCGGTGGATGCGCAGGGCCGTTTTGTCTTTGTCAGTGCCGCCTGCGAGCGGATCTTCGGTTACACCCCCGAGGAATTGATCGGCCGGCCGATGATCGAGCTGGTGCACCCGGCGGATCGCCAGCGCACCCTGCAGGCGGCTCGGGAAATCATGGCCGGGGCGCCGATGCCCAACTTCGAGAATCGTTACCTGCGCAAGGACGGGCGGGTGGCCCATATTCTCTGGTCGGCGCGCTGGTCCGAGGTCGACCAGTTGCGAATCGCCGTGGCCAGGGACATCACCGAGCGTAAGCAGGCGGAGTCGAAGCAGGCAGCGTTGTACGCCATCTCCGAGGCGGCCAATGCCACCGAGGATTTGCTGGCGCTGTTCCAGCGGGTTCACCGGATCATTGGCGAGTGGCTGCCCGCGTTGAATTTCTCTGTGGCGCTGTACGACGAGCACTGCCAGCAGTTGAGCTTTCCCTACCATGTGGATGACAGCGAAACCCGTCCGGACCACGCCGACAGCGTTACCGGCCAGCTCTGTGACCAAGTGCTGCGCAGCGGTCTGCCGGTGCTGCTCAAGCCCGAAGCGCAGCCGCTCGACGAGGCCGGCTGCCGCCCCTGTTGGCTGGGGGTGCCGCTCAATTCGCAGAAGGGCACCATCGGCGCCCTGATCGTCAAAAGCACCTCGGGGGATCAGTGCTACACCGAGCAGGACCAAGAGCTGCTGTATTTTGTCGGGGCCCAGTTGACCACGGCCATCGAGCGCAAACGCCTGCATGCGCGGCTGCAATACCTGGCCGATTATGACCAACTGACCCAACTGCCCAACCGCGAGCTGCTCAAGGAGCGCCTCCGGCGTGCCCTGGTCCAGGCTCGGCGTGAGTCTGGGCGTATGGCTTTGCTGTATGTCGATCTCGACCAGTTCAAGCAGGTCAACGACACCTTCGGCCATGGCGTGGGCGACCTGTTGTTGCAGGCTGTGGCCAGTCGGCTCAAGCGTTGCGTGCGCGACACCGACACTGTGGCGCGTATCGGCGGTGACGAGTTCGTGATTCTTCTGGAGAACCTGCAACAGCCCGAGGACGCTGGCATCGTGGCCGAAAAAGTGCGCCATGTGCTCAGCGAACCTTTGCGTCTGGAGGGGCAATTGCTGAGCGTGCTGCCAAGCATCGGCGTGGCGCTTTACCCTGAGCACGGGGTTGAGGAGCAGCAGTTGTTCAAGCATGCCGATGACGCCATGTATGCCGCCAAGCGTGCAGCGAAACAACGCTACAGCGAGCCAACATCAGGCTGATCGACGGCGACAGGCCAGGGGCCGTTCGTCGTGTCGGAGGCGGTTTTTCTAAACCTTTTCCGGTTGGGCGTTTCCCAGTCCATGCGGGTGTTGCGTGTTGCAGCCCCAATGGCCAAGAGGAAGAGAATCATGACCGACTCCAGAAACTCCCACTCGTGGAGCCCGTCCTTGTGCCGTACAGCCTTGGCGCTGTTGCTGGGCTTGAGTGCCGGCAGCGCGTTCGCCCAGTCGCCTGCGGCCTTTATCGACGAAGCGTCGGCCCAGGCCATGGCTGATATTGAAGCCAGTCGCCAGGCTCATCAGAAAACCTCTTCCAAAGAGGTCAAGGATTACACCATCCAGGTGATCAACGACCGCACCACCGCCAACCAGCACCTGGCCAAAATCGCCAAGAAGCTCGACTTGCCCGTGGCCCCTCGGGAAGAGGTGGCCAGCAAGGCCAAGGCGATGATGCCCCAGGTGCCGGAAGGCGAAGGTTTTGACGCGGCCTATGCCGCCAGCCAGGTCAAGGCCACCGAAGAGGCCATCGAGCAGATCCAGCAGCAGGCGCAAACCAGCGAGGTGCCTGAACTCAAGGCCTTTGCCGAGGAAACCCTGCCCAAGCTGGAGACTCACCTGCAGATGGCCAAGGCCTTGCAGGCTGGGCGCCAGATCAACCCGCTGGAGGGCTGATCGGCCTGGCCTGACTCGTTAGAGGCTCATCCCCAACGGTTTGGAGTAAAGGTTCGTGCGCGCTGATGGAGTGCGCCGAGCCTTGCCTGTATTCTGCGTGCCTGGGGCGCTTGCCCTACGTCAGTCACCGGCGCCACTCCACTCGCTAGATAGGGATAATCCATGTCGCTCCCCGACGATTTTTCAGCCGAGCACTACCTGCACCTGCACCCGGATGTTAAGGCGGCCGGCCTTGATCCGGCGCAGCACTATCTGCGTTTTGGGCTTAACGAGGGGCGTGCCTACAAGGGCAATGCCCGCTATGTGGAGAAGGCCACCCACAACCCCCTGATGCCGAAGATCGCCGACACCTATCACTACGATGGCCTGGCGTCCCGGCATAACCATGACTTTATGATCGACCCCACCTACATGGCGGCGTATGGCCGTGGGGTGAAGGCGGCGGGTGCCGACTATCAATGGTTCTGGCGCGTGCACATGGGCCTGTGGGCGGCGAGAACCGCGTTCAAGCTGCAGGGCGATTTTGTCGAGTGCGGGGTCAACCGCGGCTTCCTGAGCTCGGCGATCATGCATGACCTGGACTGGAACTACAGTGGCAAGCGCTTCTTCCTGCTGGACACCTTTGCCGGTCTGGATGAAAGCTCGCTCTCGGATGCCGAAGTGGAAGGTGGCGTGGCCGAGCGCAATCGCAAGGAGATCGCGTCGGGTTTCTACACCACCAACTTCGAAGCGGTGCAGCAGAACTTCGCCGAGTGGCCAGGGGCGATCCTGATTCAGGGCAGCATTCCCGGGACCCTCGATCAGATCGACGCGCAGCGCATTGCGTTCCTGCACATCGACCTCAACTGCACCCAACCGGAAGTCGCGGCCCTGGACTACCTGTGGGACCGTCTGGTCCCAGGGGCGATCGTGCTGCTCGATGACTACGCCTTCTATGGCTACCAACCGCAGAAAGAGGGCATGGATGAGTGGGCGGCGAACATGGGCGTGGCCATTGCCAGCCTACCGACCGGCCAGGGCTTGCTGATCAAGACCTGAGGCGGTGCCAGCGAGATAAAAATCGGCACTCAGTGGCCGGTTTTTTTGCCTGTAATCGGCTTGCGGTCAGCGCTGCATCGAATTCAGGTTCAGCCAACTGACAGTGGCGGGCTGGTAAAAAAGCCCATGCCCGGCAGGAGCCGGGTGGCAACAAGGGGGCAACCACTGAACGCGGTCCTGGGCGAAAGCCCAGGGCCGTTTTTTTTGCACACAAGCGTTGTCGCGACGCAGCCCGAGGTTTTCTCGGCAGTGATATGGGGTTGCGGCAGGAGCCATAGCCGAATGACGGGCATAAAAAAACCGGTCCATTGGACCGGCTTTTATCTGTTCTGCATCCCTCGTCATTGCATCCTGACGCTGGATTTGAAATGGACTGGAGCGGGTGAAGGGAATCGAACCCTCGTTATCAGCTTGGGAAGCTGGAGTAATGCCATTATACGACACCCGCTCGAACGGCTGACTTTGTACCAGATGTGAGCGCGGATTTGAAGTTTTTCTTTGTGTGGCGTGCGTTTGCGCGTGTGGAACGGGACGCGCGGGCAGGGGAGGGTGTCGACGGCGGGCGCTGGGCACGCAGAGGTGGGGCAGGCTGACAGGCAGGAAAACAGCAGGCGTTGCAGTCGATCGCGGACAAACCCTGTTGCTGGAAAAAAAACAGCGGATTCTCAGCAGCGCAAGGCTGCCCGCGATGACCTCATTTCAGAGCGCCAATGCATGGTGGTCCTGGACGTACTGATACCGCGAACGGCTTTCGTGCCTGGCCGGTTTCAGAAACCCCAGCAAGGCGTCGCGGCTATCTCGGCAAGCGGATTTGTGTTCCATGTCGAGGAAGTGCCCAGCCGCCTGGATGGTGCTGAAGCTGGAGTTATGCACATGGTTGGCGAACAGCTTGGCGTCATCGGCAGCGGTGTACTCATCCCATTCGCCGTTCATGAACAACACCGGAACATCGATGCTGTTGGCTGCCTTGAGGTAGCACAGGCGATCGCTGTGGAGCACATGGCTGATGTGGAAATGCATTTGCCCGTATTCGTGCTCCGCCAGGCTGCTGACGTGGCGGTAGTTGAAGCGCTTGAACAACGACGGCAGGTGCTTGCCGATGGTGTCGTTGACCAGGTGGCCGACGCGATTGCCATCACGGCTGCCCAGGTAGTCGACGCCGCGTTCCAGGTAGTCGCGCATCGGTTCGTTGATCACCGGCGAGAAGGAGCTGATCACGGCCTTTTCGATACGCCGCGGGCGATGCGCCAGGGCGATCAGGGTGGGCGCGCCGCCCCAGGAAAAGGACATCACGTGCTCGGCGGCGAAGTGGTCGATCAGTTCCAGGAGGATCTGCCCTTCGACTTCCTTGGTGAGCATCTTTTCATGCTTGTTGTGAGCCTTGGATTTGCCCGCGTAGGGCTGATCGTAGAGCACCACATTGAATTGCGGATGCAGGTTTTTCACGGTCTGGGCAAAAGACGCAGTAGTGGCCATCGAGCCGTTGACCAGAATGATGGTCTTTTCTGCGGCATCTGCGCGATAGAACTCCGTGTAAACCCGATACTGACCCTGTATATCCAGCACAGCGATTTCTGGCCTCATCTCGTAAGACTCCTGGCAAGCGGGTATGCGCGCAACTGAGTGTGCACGGGCTTTGTGACAGGTAGGCATACGCCTGGAATCTGGGAGCCCATGTCGATCCGATAAGGCAGGTCGACGGGTGTTGTTATAGGCGGGCGATCTGCTGGCGGGAATGCGGAGCCTGAGGGCTCACTGCCGGCAAAAAGTTTCTTAGAAGTATGGTGGTGACTCATCGGTCACATTTTGGCCGACGGTCTGATTCAAGCAGGGCTGCGACCAACCTGCAAGTGCCTTGGACAAATTGTTCGGCAGGTTCTGCCCAATGGTCATTTCTGGCGCCTGCGACGTGCGCAGTCGCGGCAGTTTCAGACTTGGCGGATTTCGCCGTCGGTCAATGCCCGGTACTCGCCCGGTTGCAGGTTCGCGTCCAGCACCAACGGGCCCATGCGTTCACGATGCAGGCGCAGCACCTTGTTGTCGAAGTGGCCGAACATGCGCTTGACCTGGTGATAGCGCCCTTCAACGATGCTCAGCCGAGCGCACCGTGGGCCGAGGATTTCCAGATCGGCGGGCAGGGTGGTCAGGTCTTCGTAGGCAAAGTACAGGCCCTGGGCGAAGGTGCTGATGTACTCCGGGCCCAGCGGCTGTTCGGTTTCCACGTAGTAGAGCTTGGGCAGTTTGGTCTGCGGCTGGGTCAGGCGCCGGGACCACTGGCCGTCGTTGGTGATCAGCATCAGTCCGGTGGTGTTGTAGTCCAGGCGCCCGGCAATGTGCAGCTCGTGTTTGTCCGGCTCGTGGATCAGGTCCAGCACCGTGGCGTGTTCGGGGTCCTGGGTGGCGCTGACGCAACCCTGGGGTTTGTGCAGCATGAAGTAGCGGGCGCGCTTGCCCTCCTGCAGCAGCTCGGCGTCGAGTTCGACCCGGCTGAACTCCGTGACGTCGGCGCGGCTGTCCCTGACGACCTGCCCATCGATCCTGATCCGCCCCTGTACCAGCAGCAGGCGCACCTGTTGTCGGTTGAAGCGCGGCAGGTTGCTGAAGAAACGGTCTACTCGCATGGCTGTCGGCGGTATTTGGAAGGGGCGCGCATCTTACGGGATCGGCTTGGCCGCTGCCTGCAACTGTGCCTCGACCTGGGCGCAGCGCGGGCACAGGCAGGCCTGGTTGCGCAGCGCCGCAGGCAGCGCTTCGAGCACGGCCGGGTCGATGCTCACGCTGTAGCACCAGCAGGCCTGGCTGGCGCGGCGCGGGTCGGCCAGGGTGCAGTCGTTGCGGGCACCACAGGCGGGGCAGAGGTCGGGTTTATTCATAGCTGGAGTGAGGCATTTCCACGCAGGTGCGGTTACGGCCGGTCTGTTTGGCACGGTACATCGCCTTGTCGGCGCGTGACAGCAGGTTGTGCAGCGTGTCGTCGGCTTGCAGGGTGGTCAAGCCGATGCTGACGGTCAGGTGCAGGGACTGCCCTTCGTACTCATAGTGCCGTTGTTCGGTCAGCAGGCGGATCTTCTCGGCAATCTTCAGGGCCGTGGCGCTGTCGGTGTCCTTGAGCAGGATGATGAATTCTTCCCCGCCCCAGCGGCAGACAATGTCCGACTGGCGCAGGCAGCTCTCCAGGTCCCGGGCGAAACCGGTCAGCACCTGGTCGCCGGCCAGGTGGCCGTAAGTGTCGTTCAGGCGCTTGAAGTGGTCCAGGTCCAGCAGCAGGGCGCTGAGGGGCTTGGGCTCGCGTACGGCCTCGTGTATGGCCTGGGCCGCCAGCAGGTCGAAGCCGCGGCGGTTGGGCAGCCCGGTGAGGCTGTCGAGGGTCGCCTGGGCTTCAATCTTGCGTTGGTAACGGCGCACCACGCGGGCCAGCAAGGCGATCACCACCAGGGTCACCAGCAGGCAGATCAGCAGGTTGAGGTACAGCGACTGGCGGATTTCGCTGAGGGCGCCGTCCTCACGCTTGTCGACGAACAGGTACCAGTTCAGTTCGGGAATAAAGCGCACATTGAGAAAGTGCCCCTGGCCCTGGGCCGAATATTCGTAGCTGCCGCTGTGGGGCTTGGGCAGCTTGGCGTGCAGTTCCTGCATGCTCGGCAGCTCGCTCAGCGACTGGCCGCTGCGGGCCCCGCCGGGGCCACCTTCGGCGCCGGTGAGCACCAGGCGGCCGAAGGTGTCGACGAAATACACACTGCGCTGGTAGCGCTGCTGATACTTGTCGATCAGCTTGATCACGGCGTCCACCGTCAGGCCCACGCCAGCGGCACCGATGAAGTTGTTCTGGTAGTCGTAGACCTTGTAGTTGATGAAAAAGGTCAGGTTGTCCTGGTTGGCCAGGTCCGGGTCGACGTTGATCTCGTAGGGCGCGGTCATGTCGCGAACCCGGAAGTACCAGGCGTCCCGGGGCTCATCGGCCTTGATCTTTTTCAGCACGCCCTTGGCCTGGTAGTAGGTCAGGCTGGTGTTGGAAACGAAGAACGCGGTGTAGGCGTTGTAGTGGGTCATGACCTCGTTGAGGTAGCGGGTCATTTGCATCGGGTCGCGTTCGCCGGCCACGACCCAGTCCCGCATAAAGGTGTCGCGGGCCATCATCGAGGAGATCAGGATCGGGCGGACCAGGTCTTTCTGGATTTCCGAATACACCGTGTCGGACGTCAGCGGCAGTTCGGTGTTGACGATGTTGTCGCGGATCGAAGTACGGGAGGCGTAGTAGCTGAGCAGCGACGTGGCAAGGAAGCCGCAGCCCAGCAGGGCAACCAGGGAGATAACCAACGAACGTTGTGAATACAGGGGAGAACGAAGCGACATGGCGATTCCGTTGGCAGTGGCCCGATGGGAGCCATTCTAGTGGCACGGCACGGAAATAACTGCGTCATTTAGCGGCGCCTTCGGCAGAAAATCAGCCCCTGCCGAGGGGCCGGCGAGGGGGCTCCAAGATAGGCTCCAGTGCCCTGTCGCCGGCATGCTGGCCGTTACCGTTGTTCTTCCAGTACCACCACCCGTTGCCCGGCCTGCACCGCGGAACCGGGCTGCACTCGGACCTCGCGGACCACCCCGGCCACCGGGGCCAATAACGGGATTTCCATTTTCATCGACTCCAGGATCACCAGCACATCCCCCGCCGCGACCCGGCTACCGGTCTCCACCTGAACCTGCCAGAGGTTGCCGGCCAGGTGGCTGTCGACGCTCAATTGGCCGAGTTCCAGGGGCGTGTCGGCGCCGATGGGCGCGCAGGCCTCTTCGCTGTCGAAGTGCGCCTGGCCGCTGGCGATCCAGCGTTCCCGTTCGGCCTGGAAAGCGCCTTGTTGTTGCTGCCGAAACGCCTCGATGCTCTCGGCCTGCTGCTGCAAAAAGGCCTGGTAGTCCGCCAGCTTGAGCTGGCTGTGCTGGATGTCCAGGTCGAAACGGCCGAGGGGAAAGTCGCGCCGAATCCGCAGCAGCTCATCGGCGCTGACCGGGTAGAAACGGATCTGGTCGAAGAAGCGCAGCAACCAAGGCTTGCCTTCGAACGCCGCGACTTCGCGGTAGCGGTTCCACATCTGCAAGGTGCGGCCGACGAACTGGTAGCCGCCCGGGCCTTCCATGCCGTAGACGCACAGGTAGGCGCCGCCGATGCCCACCGAGTTTTCCGCGGTCCAGGTTCGCGCCGGGTTGTATTTGGTGGTCACCAGGCGGTGTCGCGGGTCCAGCGGTGTGGCCACCGGGGCGCCGAGGTAGACGTCGCCCAGGCCCATCACCAGGTAACTGGCGTCGAACACCGTGCGCTGTACTCCGTCGAGGTTGGGCAGGTCGTTGATGCGGCGGATGAACTCCAGGTTGCTCGGGCACCAGGGCGCGTCCTTGCGCACCGTGGTCATGTATTTCTCGATGGCCAGTTGGCAAGCCGGGTCGTCCCAGGACAAGGGCAGGTGAACGATGCGCGACGGCACTTGCAGGTCCTGGGCGGCGCACACCTCATCCCATTCACCGGCAATGATCCGCAGCAGGTCGGCCAGGGGCAGTTGCTCCGGTCGGTAGTGCACTTGCAGCGAGCGGATGCCCGGGGTCAGGTCGATCACCCCGGGCAGGGCCTTGGCTTCCAGGGCTTGCATCAAGGCGTGGCCGCGAAAGCGCAGCACCAGGTCCAGCTCCGGTGCGCCGATTTCCAGCAGCAGGTGCGTGTCCCCGGCCAGTCGCGCCACCAGCCGTCGATCGTCCTGGCCAAGGTCGAGGACCACCGGATCCTGGAGTGGGCCTGGCGCAGAGGACGGTTGCGGGCCCGAAGTGCTCAGCCAGTCCCGGCATGCGTTGCGGGCCTGCTCCAGGCTGACTGGAAAGAACTGCACCTTGTCGCCGGCCTTGAGCTGGCCCAGTTGCCACAGGTCGGCCTCGATTACCGTCACCGGGCAGACAAAACCACCCAGGCTCGGGCCATCCGGACCGAGGATTACCGGCATGTCGCCGGTAAAGTCCACAGCGCCGATCGCGTAGGGGTTGTCATGGATATTCGACGGGTGCAGCCCGGCCTCGCCGCCATCGGCCCGCACCCATTCCGGCTTCGGCCCGATCAGCCGCACCCCGGTGCGGCTGGAGTTGAAATGCACTTCCCACTGGGTGGTGAAGAAGGTTTCGATATAGCCCTCGGTGAAGTATTCCGGCGCGCCATGGGGGCCATAGATCACGCGGATCTGCCGCACGGGCGGCAACTCGACGAGCTGCTGCGGTGCCAGTTGCTGGCCGGCACTGCGCTGGCTCAGGGCCGGCAGGTGCAGCACGTCCCCGGCCCGCAGGGCACGACCGCCATGGCCGCCGAACTGGCCCAGGGTGAAGGTGCTTTTACTGCCCAGGTAATCCGGTACCTGCAGCCCGCCGCGCAGGCACAGGTAGCTGCGTGCCCCAGCTCCGGCGAGGGTACCCAGGCTCAGGGTGGCGCCGGCTGGAACCAGTAGCGCGCGGTTCATCGGCTGCGGTTCGCCGTTCAAGGTCAGGGGGATCACCGCGCCGGTCACCGCCACCACCGCATCGCAGTTGAAGCGTAGCAGGGGCCCGCTCATGGTGATTTCCAGGGCGGCGGCGCCCTCTTCGTTGCCCAGCAGGCGGTTGCCCAGGCGCAAGGCTCGGCTGTCCATCGGCCCGGAAGGCGGCACGCCGACCGCCCAGTAGCCGAGGCGCCCGGGGTAGTCCTGGACGCTGGTCTGGGTGCCGGCGCTGAGCACTTCCAGGGTATTGGCCTGGTAGCTCAGGCCTTCCAGGCAACGGGTCCAGGGCCGGCCGCTGGCGAAAGGTGCCGCGAGCAGAATCTGCCGCAGGTAATCGCGGTTGGTCTCCACGCCATAGAGCACGCTGTCGCCCAGTACCTGGTGCAGTGCCTGGCGCGCCTGTTCGCGGTCCGGGGCCCAACTGATGACCTTGGCGATCATTGGGTCGAAATAGGGTGGGATTTCGCAGCCGGCTTCGACCCAGGTGTCGATGCGCAGCTGCTTGCCATCGGCCTCCGGGAAGCTAACCGCCGTCAGCAGACCGGGGCTGGGCTGGAAATCCCGCCCCGGGTCTTCGGCGTACAAGCGCGCCTGGATGGCATGGCCGGACGCCTGAAGGGTCTGGCTCAGTTGGCTCAGCGGCGGCAGGTCGCCAGCGGCCAATTGCACCATCCAGCGCACCAGGTCGACGCCCCAGACTTGCTCCGTGACCCCGTGCTCTACTTGCAAGCGGGTGTTCACTTCGAGGAAGTAGAAGCGTTGCGTGTCGCTGTCGAAGACGAACTCCACGGTGCCGGCGCTGCGGTAGTTGACCGCCTTGGCCAGTTGGATGGCCGCGGCGCACAGGGCTTCAGCCATGCCTTCGGGCAGGTTGGGCGCCGGGGTTTCTTCAAGGACTTTCTGGTTGCGCCGTTGCACCGAGCAGTCGCGCACGCCGAGGGCGATGACCTGTCCCTGGCCGTCGCCGAACACCTGGACCTCCAGGTGCCGAGCGCGCTGGATGTATTGCTCGATAAACACCCCAGCGTCGCTGAAGTTGTTCTGGCCCAGGCGTTTGACCCCTTCGAAGCACTCACTCAGCTCGGCAGCGCTGCGGCAGACGCGCATGCCGATGCCACCGCCGCCGGCGGTGCTTTTGAGCATCACCGGGTAGCCCACCTGCGCAGCGGCGAGCAGGGCGGCGTCGAGGTCGTCCAGCAGCTCGCTGCCTTCGAGCAACGGCACGCCTTGGGCACGGGCCAGGGCGCGGGCGGTGTGTTTCAGGCCGAACACGCGCAACTGATCGGGGGTTGGCCCGACAAAGGCGATGCCCGCGGCTTCGCAGGCTTCGGCGAAGGCCGCGTTCTCCGAGAGAAAACCGTAGCCGGGGTGAATCGCCGTGGCGCCGCTGGCCCGTGCGATGGCGAGGATCTTGTCCACCGCCAGGTACGTGCCCGCCGCGGCTCCTTCGCCGAGGCTGTGGGCTTCATCGGCTTGCAAAATGTGCAGGCTGGCGGCATCGGCCTCGGAATACACGGCAACGCCTTTGACCTGCAGTTCGCGCAGGGTGCGCAGGATGCGACAGGCAATGGCGCCGCGGTTGGCGATCAAGAGAGTTTCGAACATGGCATAACCCCTGGAGGCGATCACGGATCTGCCTCGACCTGGGATGCGGGCCGTCCCGCAGTTGTCGATGGGCGCCGGGGTCGTCCCCGGCGGCAAAGTCCAGGCCCGGGGTTACTTCAGGCACTGCCCCGAACGGCTCTGGCACAGGGCGAACAACCAGCGACGCAGACGCGGGAATTTCAGTTCCATACCAGTAGCTCCGCAGGGGTGGGGTTGTAGGCGTTGCAGGGGTTGTTCAGTTGCGGGCAGTTGGAGATCAGCACGATCACGTCCATTTCCGCCCGCAGGTCGACGTATTTGCCGGGTGCCGAAATGCCGTCTTCGAAGGTCAGGCCGCCGTCGGCGGTGACCGGCACATTCATGAAGAAGTTGATGTTGGGGCCGATGTCGCCCTTGCCCAGGCGGCCATCGTGGGCGCAGGCCCGCAGGTAGTTGTCGCGGCAACTGTGCATGTAGCGTTTTTCCAGGGCATAGCGCACGGTGTTGCTTTCCTGGGCGCAGGCCCCGCCCAGGGTGTCGTGCTGGCCGCAAGTGTCGGCCACGAGGGTCAGCATCGGCCGGCCTAGGTTGGAATAGAGCACGCTGCCGGTGCCCAGGTAGACCCGGTTCTGCCGGCGCAGGGTGCGTTGCACGTCGTAGCGTTCCCTGGGGTTGGCCAGGCTATAGAATAGGGTGTCCACGGCCTGGTTGCCTTCCAGGTCGAGGATGCGCAGGGTCTGGCCGGCCTTGACTTCCATCAGCCAGGGTTCGCCGGCGGGGATGGTGGCGCGGTACACCGCGGTGTCGGGGTGTTTTTCAGCAGTGGCGAGGGCGAGAGACATGGCGGCGATCCTCAGGCGAACAGACGGTCGGTGTTGATGAAACCGCGCTCGTTCTCCGGGCGCGAAGTGCGGCAATGCTCGGCGACGCTGGGGGCGGCGTTCATCCAACGGAGCTTGAGCGGCTGGGGGGCGTATTCGGGGTTGGGGTCCATGGGGTGCTGCAGGGCGGTGAGCACCACCAGGGTGTCCATCGGTGCGTAGAGTTCGATGTAGTCGCCGGCCTTGGCGTTGCCGGGCACAAAATGCAGGCCGCCGTCGGCGTCCACATCGACCCGGCTGAACAGGTTCAGGGTCATCAGCAGGTCGGACAGGCCCAGGCCCCATTTGCCCAGTTCCACCAGCAAGTTGTCGGTGCCATTACGGTAGAAACCGTTGCGCCGTTCCTGGAAACGTCCCTGGCCGTACTTCTCTTCGACTTCCTCTGCGCACAGCACGCCACCGAGGCTGTCGCTCCAGCCGCAGGTGTCGGCGGTGATGGCCGCCAGCACCCGGCCCATGTCCGAGTACAGGCAGTGGCCGGCGGTGAGTTTGGCGGTGTGTTGGCACTTGAGGCTGTCGGGCAGGTTCAGGCGTTCGGTTTTCTCGTGGGCATTGAGCAGGGTCAGGCTGACGTTGGCGCCGCCGCGCAGGTCGGTCAGGCGCAGCAATTGGCTGCGCTTGAGGACAAAGGAGCGGTGGCCGCCGCCGGGCAATGTTTCTTCGGCGAAGGGCGGGAACAGTAGGGTCGAATCGGTCATGGCTAAAGTCCTCTCAAGCAATACGCAGCGTGCCTGCCAGCGTTGCCGGCAGGGCGTCGACGGCGGCGCGCAGTGCGCGGCGGTCGCTGTTCAAAGGGATGTCGTAGGTGATGCGTGCGCCATAGGCACCTGGGGCGTGGGGGTCGTGACGGACCTTGTCGAACACCAGCAAGCGGGTGCCCAGGCTGAAGCCTTCGGCCAGGTCGTGGGTGACCATGAACACCGTCAGCCGGGTTTCACGCCACAGCTCCAGGAGCAGTTGGTGCATGTCCTTGCGGATGCCCGGGTCGAGGGCGCCGAAGGGTTCGTCCAGCAGCAGTACCCGGGGTTTCATGATCAGCGCCTGGGCAATCGCCAGGCGTTGTTGCATGCCACCGGAGAGTTGGGCCGGGTACTTGTCCAGGGCATGGCCGAGGCCGACCTTGTGCAGCAGGGTGGCGGCCTGTTCCCGGGCTTCGCGCTTGGTGCTGCCGAACAGCCGGCCGAGCAGCGGCGAGCGTGGCAGTTCCAGGCCCAGGGCGACGTTGTCCAGCACCGACAGGTGGGGGAATACCGAGTAGCGCTGGAACACCACGCCGCGGCTGGGGTCCGGCTCGCCGAGCAGGGGCTGGCCATCCAGCAGGATCTCGCCGCGGCTGGCGCGTTCTTGGCCCAGCAGCAAGCGCAGGAAGGTCGACTTGCCGCACCCCGAGGCGCCCACCAGGGTGCAGAACTCTCCTTCGTTGATCTGTAGGTTGAGGCGTTCCAGCACCACTTGTCCGGCGTACTGCTGCCACAGGTTGTTGACCGTGATGAAGCTCATGGGCGTGCCCCTTCGTACCAGGGGAATGCGCGTCGGGTCAGGTACTTGAGGCCCCAGTCCATGAGCCAGGCGAGCAGGGTGATCCACACCACGTACGGCAGGATCACGTCCATGGCCAGGTAGCGGCGCACCAGGAAAATCCGGTAGCCCAGGCCATCGGTAGAGGCGATGGCTTCGGCGGCGATCAGGAACAGCCAGGCCGACCCCAGCATCAGGCGCAGGGCGATCAGCAGCCGTGGCAGCAATTGCGGCAGCACCACCCGCAGGATCAGGGTCCAGGTCGAGGCGCCCAGGGTCTGGGCCTTGATCAGCAGTTCCACGGGGATCTCCCGGGCCCGCTGTTCCAGGTCCCGGGCCAGGCAGGGGGTGATGCCGATGACGATCAGCATCACCTTGGACAGCTCCCCGAGGCCGAAGACGATGAACAGGATCGGCAGGATCGCCAACGGCGGCACCATCGACAGCACCGTCAGCAACGGCGACAAGGGCGCACCGAACAACGGCAAGGTGCCGGCGGCAATGCCCAGGCACAGGCCGGCCAGGGCGCTGATGCCCAGGCCCACGGCCAGGCGCTTGAGGCTTGCAGCGGTGTCTTGCCACAACAGGTAGTCGCCGCTGCGCGGGTCGGCGGTGAAGCCCAGGCGCTTGACCGCGTCGACCATCTGCACTGCGCTGGGCAGCAGCTTGTCGTTGGGGTTGTCCGCCAGGCGCTCGGCTGACCCCATGAAGTAAGCCAGCAGCACCAGGGCGAACGGCAGGAGCACCAGCAACAGGCGACTCGGGCGATCGGGGTGACGATTGATCAGGCGCATGGCCAGGTCCTCCAGGGGATGACAGGGCTCACAGCTGGTTGTCGGCGGCCAGTTGCACGTAGATCGGGTCGAAGCGCAGCTTGAGGTTGTTCTTGTCGCCGCTGCTGACCCCGCCGGCGAAACTCATGCCCACCGCGCTGGTGTCCTTGGCGCCTTCACCCAGCAGGCCGTGCTGGAACGAGAACTCGGCGACCTTGCGCATGGTCGCCGGCAATTGCTTGCTGGTGGCGAAGGCCAGGGCTTCCTGGGGCGTGGCGAACAGCTTGGTGGTGTCCAGTTGTGCCTGGAACCCGGCGAGGTCGGTGCCCGAGGCCTTCGCCATGTGCTCCAGGGCGGCCTGGCTGGCGGCATTTTTGGCGTTCATCAGCGCCACCACTTCGAACCAGGCGCCGGTCAGGGCCTTGCCCAGGGCGGGGTTGTCTTTGAGGGTCTGGCTGTTGACCACCATCATGTCCATGATCTCGCCGGGGATCTGGCTGGAGTTGAAGACTTGCGTCACCCCGGGCTTGGCCTTGATGTCCGAGAGCATGGGGTTCCAGGTGGTCACGGCCTTGACCTGGTCAGTGTTGAAGGCTGCCGAGATGTCGGCGTCGGAGGTGTTGACCACCTTCAGGTCTTTTTCGCTCAGGTCCACCGAGTCCAGGGCGCGGGCCAGCAGGTAGTGGGACACCGAAAGCTCCACCAGATTGACGTCCAGGCCCTTGAGGTCGGCGACCGTCTTGCCTTCGCCCTTGAGCACGATGCCGTCGTTGCCATTGGAGAAATCGCTGACGATCAGCGCGGTGCTGTCCACGCCGCCGGCGGCGGGAATGGTCAGGGCGTCCATGTTGGTCATGGTGCAGCCATCGAACTGGCCGGCGGTGTATTGGTTGATGGATTCGACGTAGTCGTTGAGCTGCACGACATCGATCTTGATCCCGTACTTCTTCGCCCATTTATCGACGATGCCCTGGCTGCCAGCGTATTCCCAGGGCATCCAGCCGGCGTAGAGGGTCCAGCAGACACTGAAGTGGTCTTTTGGCGCAGCGTGGGACGAGAGGCTCACCAGGGCGGCGAAGGCGGCGGCGAACAGGGCGGGTAAACGACGTGACGGCATGGCGGTTCTCCAGTTGATCAAGGGCGGACAGAAGGCAACGCGGCACCGTGAACGGTGGCTTGTCTCCCGGGCTTTTGTCCCGCCGTGTAACCTCAACTGGAGGTCGCCAACTCTCGGACCAGCCACTCGCGAATGCGAGCCGGAACCCTAGTCAGCCATTGCAAATTGTGGTGCCGCGAAGCTGTGATGACTCCTGCACCTTCGGGGTAAAGCGAGAGGCGTGCCAAGTTGGCTCAACCCCCGGTCTTGAGGGGCTGGGCGGCTTTTGCGACGAGCTGGAAGGGGGGCGGCTTGCGTTGAGTTGGTGCGCCTGCACCAGCGTGGGGCCGAGGTGGCGAGGCTTGAATGGGAGCTGACTGGCTCGGATCAGGTTGAGCCAGGGGCGTTTTTGCGGGGGCCTTGTCCTTCTGTCGGCAGGCCCGGCTGGCGGCGCACCGCCGGGTTTTTTTACGGTCTTATTGACTGTCAGCCTTGCTTGATCGGCTGACGCCGCCCAGCGTCGCTGGCGCGGCTTCCTTGCGGTCCAGGAGGCCGCCATGTCCCGTCGAATCCTGTTCGCTGTTGTGCTCGGCCTGAGCCTGGGCGCCTGTGTACCTTACTACCCCGGCCCGGGGTATTACCGCACCGATGTGTATACGGTGCCGGGCCCTTACTACTACGGTTATCGCCCGTATTACTACGGCGGTTATTACGGCCCTGGTTATTACCGCCCTCACTATTACGGAGGTTATGGTCCGCACTATTACGGTGGCGGTTATGGCGGCCGCCGCTGGCGTCATTGATCGATCTGGCGTTGCCTGCAAACCCGCGCTGCCCGTGTCTTGGGCGGCGCTTTTTTTGGCTCGGTGCGGGCGGGGCGGTTGCCGGTCGGACAGTTGTTTCAATGTATTGCGAAAGCCGCACCAGATAGGCTTTTCGCGGTCAGATTATTCGTCAGCCAGAGCCTATCTGACTGCCGCTCGCCAGCGTCGCTGGTGTGGCTCATCCGCGGTCCAGGAGGCCGCCATGTATCGTCGACTGCTTATCACTGCGTTCCTGGGTTTGACTCTTTCTGCTTGCGTCCCCTATTACGGCGGAGGTTCCAGCTATTACAGCTCAGATATCTATAGCAGCCCGGCACCGAGCTACTACGGCGGCTCCTATTACAGCCCGGGCAGCACGGTCTACACGCAGCGCTACTACCAGGCTGCCCCCCGTTATTACCAGCCGGCCCCGCGCTACTATTCAGCGCCACGTACGGTCTACCGACCTGCGCCCAACCCGGGCTGGGGCGGTGGGCATAATCGTCCGAACTGGAACAACGGTGGTGGGCACGATCGCCCTAACTGGAATGGCGGCGGGCGTGACCGGCCGAACTGGAGCAACGGCGGCGGTGGGCGTGATCGGCCGAACTGGAACAATGGTGGCGGTGGACGTGATCGGCCCAACTTGAGCAGCGGTGGCGGTCATGACCGTCCTAACTGGAACAATGGCGGCGGGCAAAACCGACCCAATGGCGGAGGCGGTCGGGGTGATCATGGCGGTCGCGGTGACCGGGACCGAGGCCACGATGGTCGCGGCGACCATAACCGCTGATCCGGCCACGGCCGGGGTTTGAGACGTAGAAAAAACGGCGCATTGAGCGCCGTTTTTTGTGGGCGAGAGAAACCCGGGTCAGTAGTCCGACAAATCCGCCAACGGATGGCGACCTTCCCAGGCCTTGTGGAAATGCGCTTCGACCACCGCTTCGGGCACGCTGTTGACATCCGGCCAGTGCCAATGGGGCTTGTGGTCTTTGTCGATCAGGCGCGCGCGCACCCCTTCGCTGAACTCCGGGTGGCGGCAGCAGTTCAAGCTCAGGGTGTATTCCATCTGGAACACTTCGGCCAGGGACAGGTGCCGCGCCCGACGGATCTGCTCCCACACCAGGTGCGCGGTCAGGGGGCTGCCCTCGCTGAGGGTTTTCGCCGCGCGGCTGAAGAGTTCATCGCTGTGGCCGCTCAATTGGTTGAGGGCGCGCCAGGCGCAGGCCACGTTACTGACATCCAGCCACTCGTCGATCTGGCTTCGGCGCGGCAGCCATTGGGCTTGCGGCAGTTGCCCGACGGCCTCCTGCTGCAGGGCCTTGAGCAGGCTGTTGAGTTGCATGGGGATCTGTTCCTGCCAGTTGAGTTGCAGCAGGCCGTCGATCAGTTCTTCCTGTTGTTCGTCCAGCAAGAAGCGGTCGGCGAGGTCCAGGTCGAGGGCGTCACGGCCGTTCATATGGGCACCGGTCAAACCGAGGAACAGCCCGAGCTTGCCCGGCAGGCGCGAGAGGAACCAACTGGCGCCCACGTCCGGGTACAGACCGATGCTGATTTCCGGCATGGCCAGCCGGCTGCTGGGGGTGACGATGCGGATATTGGCCCCCTGCAACAGCCCCATGCCGCCGCCCAGCACGTAACCGTGGCCCCAGGCGATCAGCGGTTTTGGGTAGGTGTGCAAGCGGTAGTCGAGGCGATATTCGTCGGCGAAGAACTGCGCAGCCAGGGGCGGGACCTGCCCCGGGTGTGCCCGGCAGGCCTGGACCAGGCTGCGCACTTCACCGCCGGCGCAAAAAGCCTTGGCACCGTTGCCGCGCAGCAACACACACACCACTTGCGGGTCTTTGGCCCAGGCGTCGAGACGTTCGCTCAAGGCCTGGATCATTGGCAGGGACAGGGCATTCAGGGACTTTTCGGCATCCAGGCTGGCGATGCCGAGACGGGCGCCATCGGTGCCGGTCAGTTCTTCGAAGTGCAGATTCATCGTGACCTCGATCGGAAATTTGAGCGCTCAGTATGATCGCTGTGGGGCAAAGTGTCGGTTCTGTGTCAGATCAATTGACAAGCGTGGTGGGCTTTTCTAGGGTGCGGCCATTGTTTTTTCCGGGTGCCCCCATGACTGTCGACGACCGTATCAAACTCGAACCGAGCTGGAAGGAAGCACTGCGTGCCGAATTCGACCAGCCCTACATGACAGAGTTGCGTGAGTTCCTGCGCCAGGAACACGCTGCCGGCAAAGAGATCTACCCGCCGGGCCCGATGATTTTCAACGCGCTCAACTCCACGCCGCTGGACAAGGTCAAGGTGGTGATCCTCGGCCAGGACCCGTACCACGGCCCGGGCCAGGCCCACGGCCTGTGCTTCTCGGTACAGCCCGGGGTGCCGGCGCCGCCGTCCCTGGTGAACATCTATAAAGAGCTCAAGCGCGACCTGAACATCGACATCCCCAACCACGGCTACCTGCAAAGCTGGGCCGACCAGGGCGTGCTGATGCTCAACACCACCATGACCGTGGAGCGGGCCAACGCCAACGCCCATGCGGGCAAAGGTTGGCAGTTCTTTACCGACCGGATCATCGAAGTGGTCAGCGAGCATCAGCCGCACCTGGTGTTCCTGCTGTGGGGCGCCCATGCCCAGAGCAAGCAGAAGCTGATCGACGCCACCAAGCACCTGGTGCTGACCTCGGTGCACCCGTCGCCGTTGTCGGCTTATCGAGGGTTTCTTGGCTGCGGGCATTTCAGCCGCACCAACAAGTACCTGGAGCAGAACGGCGAGACGCCGATCGAGTGGCGCCTGCCGCCGCTTTAAGGTCGAGTTCAAGGCGAGGTGGGAGTTGGGAGGTGGGTGCTTGGTGATGTGGGCGGGTAGCTGGGTTTTTTGGTTGGCTGAGGGCGCTATCGCCGGCGAGCCGGCTCCTGCGGTGGGGTTAAGGTTGGCGGTTCCAGTGGCGGAATAACGGCTCTGCCAGAAACAGCACAAACAACAAGCGCATCACCTGCATCGCCGTCACCAGGGGCACCGACAGTTGCAGCGTCTCGGCTGTCAGGCTCATTTCCGCAATACCGCCGGGCATCATGCCTAGGGTCAGTGAACGCAGGTCCAGATGGGTCAGGGCGCTCAGGGCCAGGGCCGCGAGGCTAGCGATCAGCATGGTCAGGGCCGTGCCAATCAGGGTGCGGCCCATAAACGATGGGGCGCGGCGAAAAAACTGGCGGTTGAAGTGACAGCCCAGGCCGCTGCCGATCAGCCATTGGCCGATCTGGCTGCCACCGTCCGGCAGGCCGATGTGCAGGTCCCAGCCGATGCTCACCGCGGCGCTCACCAGCAAGGGGCCGAACAACCAGGGGTTGGGCTGGCGCAGGCGTTGCCAGATCCAGGCGAGCAGGGCACCCGCCGGAAACAGCAGCGCCAGCCAATAGACGTCGACACTGGCCAGGTGCAACTGCGGCACGCCGTCGCCCAACAGGTACTTGAAGGCGGCCGGCACACACAGCACCACCGTCAGCACCCGCAGGCTCTGCCCGGCGGCAACCCGGCTGAGCACCGCGCCATTGCGTGCGCCGAGGTTGACCATTTCGCCGGAGCCCCCCGGCATGCTGGAGAAAAACGCAGTGGCCCGATCCTCACCGGTGCGCCGCAGCAACCAGACCCCGACCACACTGGACAGGCTGGTGACCAGGGCCCCGAAAAAGATCAGGCCGAAGTGGCTCATCACCTGCTGCATCACCACCGGTGTGAAGTGCAGGCCGATGCCGATGCCCACCACCCATTGCCCGCATTTACGGCCGCCGGGGATTTCCGCCAATTGCCAGGGGGTCAGGCAGCGCACCAGGATGATCGCCAGCAACGAGCCGACCATCCAGGGCAGCGGCCAGCCGACCTGGCTGGCGAGGTAACCGCCAGCCAGGCCCACCAGGGGCGTGCCCCACCACTGTCTGAAGGTGACCTCAGACATCGGCCACCGTGCGTTGCTGTGCCGAGCGTTTGCGCCAGATGCGCAACAGCGGCATGAGCAGCATGAGGATGGTCAGGATCCACACACCCAGGGTGATCGGGCTCGACCAGAGGATCTCCATCGCACCGTTGGAAATCGACAGGGCGCGACGCAGGTTCTGCTCCATCAGGCCGCCGAGGATAAAGCCCAGCAGGACCGGCGATAGTGGGAAGTCCAGCTTGCGCAGGATGTAGCCGAAGATGCCGATACCGACCATCAGGAACAGGTCGAAGGTGGTGGCGTGCACTGCGTAGACGCCGATCCCGGTGATGATCGCGATCACCGGCACCAGGGCCCAGTTCGGTACGGCCAGGATGCGGGTGAAGATGCGGATCATCGGGATGTTGAGGATCACCAGCATGATGTTGGCGATGAACAATGAGGCGATCAGGCCCCAGACAATGTCCGGTTGCTGCTGGAACAACAGCGGGCCCGGCGTGATGTTGTACAACGACAGGGCGCCGATCATCACCGCGGTGGTGCCGGAACCCGGAACACCGAGGGTCAGCATCGGTACCAGAGCGCCGCAAGCGGAGGCCCCGATCGCGGTCTCCGGGGCGGCCAGGCCACGGGCGTCGCCTTGGCCGAATTTGCCACTGGCACCGGCGATGCGTTTTTCAGTCATGTAGGCCACGGCACTGGCCAGGGTCGCGCCGGCGCCCGGCAGCACACCCATGATGAAACCCAGCAGGCCGCAGCGCACGTTCACCACGAACACCGAGGCCGCTTCCTTGAAGTTGAACATCATGCGCCCGGTGGCTTTCACCGCTTCCTGGCCGCGATGGGTCTTTTCCAGCAGCAAGAGGATTTCGCTGATGGAGAACAGGCCCAGCACCAGCACCACGAACTGAATACCGTCGGTGAGGTGGATGTTGTCGCCGGTGAAGCGGTACACGCCGCTGTTGGCGTCGATGCCCACCGCCGACAGGAACAGCCCGATCAGGGCGGCGATAAAGGTCTTCAACGGCCGGTCGCCGGCCATGCCGCCGAGGCAGACAATGGCAAACACCATCAGCACGAAGTATTCCGCCGGGCCGAAGGCGATCGCCCATTTGGCCAGCAGCGGGGCAAATAGCACCATGCCGCAGGTGGCGATGAACGCGCCGATGAACGAACTCCAGGCCGACAGCGACAAGGCCACGCCGGCCATGCCTTTGCGAGCCATCGGGTAGCCGTCGAGGGTGGTCATCACGGTGGAGGCTTCCCCCGGGATGTTCAGCAGGATCGAGCTGATCCGGCCGCCGTATTCGCAACCCAGGTACACCGCTGCCAGCAGGATCAACGCCGACTCCGGGGGCAGGCCCAGGGCGAAGGCGATGGGGATCAGCAGGGCCACGCCGTTGATCGGGCCCAGGCCCGGAAGCAGGCCGACCACGGTGCCGATCAGGGTGCCGGCGAGGGCGGTGACCAGGTTGTAAGGGCTCAGCGCGACGCCGAAACCCTGGCCCAAATAGCCAAGAGTATCCATATCAGTTCTCCAGAACGTCGAGCAGGCCCAGGGGCAGAGGCACATCCATGACCCGGTCGAAGAGCACGTACAGCCCGACGGCCATCAAGGTGGTGACCACGGCGCTGGGCAGCCAGCGACCGCCGTACAGGCGCGCCATGGGAATGCCGATCAGCACACTGCTGAGGATGAAGCCCAGGGGCTCGAACAGGCCGGCAAACACCAGCAACAGGACCACGCAGATGGCGATCTTGGTCAGGGTTTCACGGTCCAGGGGCGGCTCGTCTTCGGTGTGCTTGATGGGGGCCGGACGAAACACCATGTACAGCAGCGCCAGGCCCATCAGCCCGAGCATCAGCAGGGGGAAGGCGCGGGGACCGACCGGTTCATAGGAAAAAGCCGCCTGGTACGGCCAGGCCATCAGGGCCAGGCCGACACACACCAGCAACAGCACCGAGGCGAAAATACGTTGAATGAGCATGGCAAACTCCTGAGCCCGGTCCTCGTCGCGAGGATCGGGCTGTGAGAACAGGGGCGATTACTGAATCAGGCCGAACTCTTTGGCCAGGGTCTTGTAGTCGGCGACCTGTTTTTTCACATAGGTGTCCAGCTCGGGGCCGGTCATGGCGAAGGGGAACAGCTCGCGCTGGTCACGCAGCTTGGCGAACTCTTCCGACACCAGCAGCTTGTCGAAGGCCTCTTTCCACCAGGCGTATTCCGCGTCGGTGACTTTCGGCCCGAGGTAGAAACCGCGCACCACCGGCCAGACGATGTCGTAGCCCTGTTCCTTGGCGGTGGGGATGTCTTTCATTTCCGGCTCGTCCAGGCGCTTGTCGGAGAACACCGCCAGCAGGCGCATGTCACCGGCGAGGATGTGCGGCATGGAGTCGGAGATGTCGGTACTGCCGACCTGGATATGCCCGCCGAGCAGGGCGGTGGCGATTTCACCGCCGCCTTCCAGGGCCACGTAGCGCAGGTCTCGGGGGTTGATGCCGGCGGCCTTGGCGATCAGCGCGGTCTGCATCCAGTCTTGGCTGCCGACGGTGCCGCCGGAGCCGATCACCACTTTGCTCGGGTCTTTTTTCAGCGCCTGGACCAGATCGTCGAGGTTCTTGTAGGGCGAGTCGTTTTTCACCGCGATGGCGCCGTAGCTGGTGCCGACAGCGGCGAGCCAGCGCACGGCGCTTTCATCGAAACGACCGAACTTGCCCTGGGCCAGGTTCAGCAGCGAGCCGCTGGACCAGGCCACCAGGGTCCCGGCATCGGCGGGGCGCTGGGCCACCACGGCGTTGTAGGCCACCGCGCCGACACCGCCGGGCATGTAGGTGACGCGCATTGGTTTACTCAGCAGCTTTTCGTTGACCAGGGCGCTTTGCGCCAGTTTGCAGGTCAGGTCGAAACCGCCGCCGGGGGAGGCCGGAGCAATGCATTCCGGGCGCTTGGGTTCGGCGGAAGAAGCCGCCAGCAGTTGGCCGGCGAACAGTATGCAGCCAGCGGCGAGGGCCAGTTTACGCAGTGATAAGTCCATGATCGTCTCCACAGGAGTTGTTGTTGGTCTGTTCAGGTCATCCTCGACCCTGATCTGTAGGCGCTGGCTTGCCGGCGATGGCCCATGGGTCCTGTGCGGGACCTGCGGGCCTCTTCGCTGGCAAGCCAGCCTCTACGAAACGGCTAAAGGGTGAAGCCAGGTCTCTGCTTACCAAAGGTCCACGTTGTAGCTCACCAGCAAGCGCACTTCGTCCGCGTCACGAGCCGAGTAGTTGGAGCGGTAGGTGGCGTTGCGCAGGCGCAGGGCGACGTCCTTGAAGGTGCCGTTTTGCACCACGTATTTGATTTCGCTGTTGCGTTCCCACTCTTTGCCGGTGTCGCCGTTCTTCAGCTGGATGTTGTCGCCGCTGATGTAGCGGGTCATGAAGCTCAGGCCGGGCACCCCGAGCTTGCCGAAGTCGTAGTCGTAGCGAGCCTGCCAGGAGCGCTCATCGGCGCCGGCGAAGTCGTTGATCTGCACGAAGTTGACCAGGTACGGGTCGGTGCCATCCACGTAGGGGAATGCATTGTCGCCGGACATGCGCTGGTAACCGGCGCTGAGTTTATGGCCATTGAGGGCATAACTCACCAAGCCGTTGAGGGACTTGTTGTCGATCTTGCCGCCACGGGCCTGGCCCTGGTCGTCACTGATGGCCAGGCGCAGGTCGCTGGCGAAGGTGCCGGGGCCCATCGGCTGGGAGGCTACCAGGCCGATGAAGTGTTGTTTGTAGACGTCGTCCAGCTGGGCGTAGTGGTAGCTGCCGGTGATTTTGTCGGTGAACTTGTAGTCCAGGCCGCCGAAATCGAAATGCTCGCTCTTCACGTCGTCGGCGAAGCGGCCGTTCTTGTTGTTGAGGCGCAGCTCCTCGTAGTTGCTGTCGTCACGGTCCTTGGCCTTGTTCAGGCGGCCACCGGTGAAGGTCAGGTTCTTGATTTCCTTGGAGGTCAGCAAGCCACCTTCGAAGGTCTGCGGCAGGATGCGCCCGTCGTTGGGTTTGAGGGTCGGCAGTTCGGGTATCAGGCTGCCGATCTTCAGCTCGGTGGACGAGACCCGGACCTTGCCGGTCAGGCCGAGCTTGGAGTACTGGTCCGCCGCACGGCCATCATCGTGCGTGGGCAGCAGGCCGGTGCCGGTGCGGTCCGGGCTGGAGTCGAGCTTGACCCCCAGCATGCCCAGTACATCGACGCCGAAGCCCACGGTGCCTTCGGTGTAGCCCGATTGCAGGTTGAGCATGAAGCCCTGGGCCCATTCGTCGCGCTTGGATTGCTGGGCACTGGTGCCGTCGCGGAAGTCACGGTTGAAGTACATGTTGCGGGTTTCGAAGTTGGCCGTGCTGTCTTCGATGAACGCGGCCTGGCTCAACGGCGAAAAGCCGGCGAGGGCGGCGGCACTGGCCAGGGCGGTGTGGCTGAGACGGGAAAAACGCGCAGGCTGGCTAGCCTGAGGTTGCATGGATGGCATCCAGTGGTACTCCGTTATTGTTCTTATTTGGCGAAAACGCTTCGAGGCGTTTTTCGATTGGCCACTCGGGGTGGCCACGGCAGTCGGGACTGTCCGTGGAGCGACTCTAAAGGGCCAACCTTTCGCTAACCTTTCAGCTGGCTTTCACGGTTTTCGGGCTTCACAGCGACGGTTGCGGCTGTAAACTCCGCGGCAAAGAGTGGCGTCGATGCCCCCTGAACGAGGTAAAAACCCATGCGTGTCCTGCTCGTTGAAGACCATCTGCAGTTGGCCGAAAGTGTCGCCCAGGCCCTGAAAAGCACGGGCCTGACCGTGGATGTGCTGCACGATGGCGTGGCGGCAGACCTGGCGCTGAGCAGCGAGGAATATGCGATGGCGATCCTCGATGTGGGCTTGCCGCGCATGGATGGCTTTGAAGTGCTGGCGCGCTTGCGCGGGCGGGGCAAGAACCTGCCGGTGTTGATGCTGACGGCCCGCAGCGATGTGAAGGACCGGGTTCACGGCCTCAACCTGGGCGCCGATGATTACCTGGCCAAACCTTTCGAACTCACTGAACTCGAGGCGCGGGTCAAGGCCCTGTTGCGGCGCAGTGTGCTCGGCGGCGAGCGCCAGCAACGTTGCGGGGTACTGGCCTACGACCTGGATACCCGGCGCTTCACCCTGGGCGACGAGTTGCTGACCCTGACGTCCCGCGAGCAAGCGGTGCTTGAGGCCCTGATTGCCCGGCCGGGTCGGGTGATGAGCAAAGAGCAATTGGCCTCCCAGGTGTTTGGTCTGGATGAAGAAGCCAGCCCCGACGCGATCGAAATCTACGTCCACCGCCTGCGCAAGAAGCTCGACGGGCATGCCGTGGCTATCGTCACCTTCCGCGGCCTGGGCTACCTGCTGGAAAGCCGCGATGCATAAGCCCAGCAGCTTGCGCTGGCGGTTGTTGTGGAACCTGGCGCTGCTGCTGGTGGTGCTGATGCTGGCCAGCGGCTTGAGTGCCTACTGGAATGGGCGCGAAGCTGCCGACACGGCCTACGACCGCACCTTGCTGGCGTCGGCGCGGACCATTGCCGCGGGCCTTTCGCAACGGGACGGCGGCCTCAGCGCCAATGTGCCCTATGTGGCCCTGGACACCTTCGCCTACGACAGCGCCGGGCGCATCTACTACCAGGTCAATGACATTCACCAGCAGTTGATTTCCGGCTACGAAAACCTGCCAGGCCCTCCGCCGGGCACACCACGCACCGACGATTACCCGGCATTGGCGCGTTTCTACGACGCCACTTACCAGGGGCAGAATGTGCGGGTGGTGAGCCTGCTCAAGGCGGTCAGCGAGCCGAACATGAATGGCATGGCTGAAATTCGTGTGGCTGAAACCGACGAGGCCCGTGTGGCCATGGCCCGTAGTCTGATGGCCGATACCTTGTTGCGCCTGGGCATGTTGGCGGTTGGCGCCCTGGTGCTGGTGTGGTTCGCAGTCAGTGCGGCGCTGCGCCCCCTGGAGCGTTTGCGCGGTGCGGTAGAAGAGCGTCAGCCCGATGATTTGCGGCCCTTGCCCCTGGTGGAGGTGCAACGTGAGTTGTGGCCGCTGGTCCGGGCGTTGAATCACTTCACCGAGCGTTTGCGTGGGCAGTTTGAACGCCAGGCGCAGTTTATCGCCGACGCGGCCCATGAACTGCGCACGCCTCTGGCGGCGCTCAAGGCGCGGCTGGAGTTGGGGCTGCGTGCCGAGGACCCGCCAACCTGGCGGGCAACCCTGGAGAGCGCGGCCCAAGGCACGGACCGCCTGACTCACCTGGCCAACCAACTGCTGTCGCTGGCGCGGATCGAAAACGGCGCCCGGGCGATTGCCGAAGGCGGCGCGCAGTTGCTCGACCTCAGCCAACTGGCCCGGGAGCTGGGCATGGCGATGGCGCCCTTGGCCCACGCCCGTGGCGTGGCGCTGGCCCTGGAAGCCGACGAGCCGGTGTGGCTCAAGGGCGAGCCAACCTTGCTCAATGAACTGCTGAGCAACCTGGTGGATAACGCCCTGGCCCACACGCCTTCGGGCGGCAATGTAATTTTGCGGGTGTTGCCACCGGGTGTACTGGAGGTTGAAGACGATGGGCCGGGCATCCCGCTGGAAGACCGGGATCGGGTGTTCGAACGCTTCTACCGGCGTAACCAGCAAGTGGCCGGGTCTGGGTTGGGCTTGGCGATTGTGGGGGAGATTTGTCGTGCCCATCTGGCCCAGGTCAGCCTGCATGACGGCGAGCTTTCGGGGCTGAAGGTGCGGGTGAGTTTTAACGGCGGCTAGCAGCCCGGGCGTTCCTTGCCCGAGTGCCCTTTTAGTAAAACATCGAGCGAGATTCTTCGAGGTCCTGGCAGCCCTGGAGGTTTTCCGGGTCAATCCCCAGTTTCTTGAACGCCGGCACATTGCGGGCGTCGATGCGGCCCAGGGGATGGTCGCAATCCTTGTGGCAATACAGGGTGGCTACCTGGACCAGGTCCACGTAGTCGATCTGTCGGGATTGGCGCTGAAAATCCAGGTATTTCAGGGGAATCGTCACCAGTTGCTCGGGAAAGTCCCAAACCTTGAGGAGTTTTTCACCGAGCAGCGGATGAATGTTCTCGATCACATGGTCGAGGCTGACCGGGTCGGCCAGCAGCTCGTAGTGGTCTTCGGCATACGTGAGGATCGGCAGTACGCCGATCTGGTGCACCAACCCACCCAAGGCGGCCTGGTCGGGCTTGAGCTGTGAGTAGCGGCGGCACAGGGCGTAGCTGACACCGGCGACTTCCAGGCTTTTGTGCCAGACATCGTGCATCTTCTGCGCAACCACGTCGGAGCGGGCGTGAAAAATCTGCTCCATGACCAGTCCGATGGCCAGGTTGCTGCTGTAGTTGATGCCCAGGCGGGTGATCGCGGTGTAGAGATCGGTGACTTCCTGGGTCGCGCGTAGCAATGGGCTGTTGACCACTTTGATCAGGCGTGCGGACAGTGCGGTATCGCGGCCGATCATCTTGCTCAGGGCGCTGACGCTGATCTCCGGGTCTTCGGCGGCCCGGCGAATCTGCATGGCCACTTCCGGTAACGTTGGCAGAACCAGGTCATCGTTATCGATGGCCTCAACCAAATCCTGTTGGACCTTATCCGCCAGATTGTTCATGTATGTTCTCTAGGGTGTCGCTATCAAGGTGCAGCTATATCAACGCTGGATCTCGCGATCACGGTCCAGTTGGTAAGGCAGGTCGAGCAATTGCAGGGCAGGGCCCTCGAGGCTGGCGAGATGAATATCGGCGGCTTCCACGGCTTCGGCCTGCAACACCGCCAAAAGTTCGATCTGTTGTTCGGCGTGGGCGGCGAGCACCACTTCACCCACCGCGCTGTTGTGGCTTGGAGCGAACAGCGGCGTGCCCGGCGCGGGTAAATCCCCGGCGGCCACGGTCAGCCGATACAAGCGACGCTTGAGTTTGCCGAGGTACTGCATACGCGCCACGATTTCCTGGCCGGTGTAGCAGCCTTTCTTGAAACTGACGCCGCCGATGGCTTGCAGGTTGAGCATCTGCGGGATGAACAACTCGCGGGTGGTGGGCATGACCTGGCCAATGCCGGCGCGGATCTGCCCCAGCAGCCACGGGTTCAGGTCACTTTCAGCCAATTGGCTGGCCAGGCGGGCGCGCAGGCTGTCGGCTTGATCGGCCGGGGCCCAGAGTTCGGCGCGCTGAGGGGAAACCCGCACTGAGATCAGGCCACCAGCCCGGGCCACGGCGCCATCGGTTTCCGGCAGCTCCAGCCCCAGGGCGCTGAGGCTGGCATCCGCCTGTTGCAGGCCGAAGCGCACCCAGTTGGCACTTTCATCACTGAGCTTGGCCTTGGAAAACACGGCGTATTTTTTCAGGTCCGCCAGTTGCGGCTCCAGCAGCTCGCTGGCCATGGCCAACAGGCAGCCGTCGCCCTCGAGCAAGATGCGGAAGCTGGATTGCATGCGGCCTTTCTGGGTGCAGCGGGCGCCGAGGCTCGACTGGGATTCGCTCAAGTAGTTGAGGTTGCAGGTCAACTGACCCTGAAGGAATTTGCTGGCGTCGGGGCCGCGGACGGCGAGGACGCCTTCGTGGGACAGCGTGCAGAAAAAAGCGGAATCAGCCATGGGTCATCGCAGGGTCAAAAAGTCTGGTCGCCATCATAAGGGGGCGCCCTTGAAATGGGTAGTTCACAAAGGACCGGTGGTGGCCGACCAAAGCCGACTGTTCTCGTGCCCTTCGGCCTGTATACTTGCGCTCTATTTGAGGAGCGCTCCATGGTCGAAGATGTTGAACTGAACCGCCTCTACTGGCACAGCCGCCGCGGCATGCTTGAGCTTGACGTGTTGCTGGTGCCCTTTGTGAAAGAGGTCTATGCGCATCTCAATGAGGTGGATCGCGAATGCTACCGCAAGCTGCTTGAGTGCGAAGATCAGGACATGTTCGGCTGGTTCATGGAGCGCAGCGAATCGGAAGATCCTGAGTTGCAGCGCATGGTTCGCATGATCCTGGATCGTGTCCAGCCCAAGTAACGCGTTTGAATGCCGCTGGCGGGCCTCACGGCACTTGCTGGCGGCGTATCTCCTGGCCCAGCTGTTCGCGCTGGGCACTCTGTTGATCCTGAATGTCCCGCCCTGGGCCTGCCTGCTCGGCATTTTGCTGTGCCTGGCGCATGGCGCCTGGGTCTTGCCGCGGCAGATTCTATTGACTCACCCTCGGGCTTTCCATGGGTTGCGGCGCACTGCCGGTGGCTGGGAGCTGTGGAATGCGGCGGCAGGCTGGCAGGCAGTGCAGTTGAGCCCTGACAGCCTGGCCCTGCCATTGATGGTGGTGCTGCGTTTTCGTGTGCGCGGGGAGCGCCGGGTGCGATCAATCTGTGTGCCCGCCGACTCGCAGGCGGCAGATGTGCATCGCCGCCTGCGGGTACGACTCAAGTTCAGTCGGCGTAGGTGGGCGGCACCAGAATAGTGTCCCGGGCCTCGGCCAGCATCTGCGGGTAATCGAGGGTGTAGTGCAGGCCGCGGCTTTCCTTGCGTTCCATGGCGGAGCGAATCATCAGCTCGGCTACCTGGGCCAGGTTGCGCAACTCGATGAGGTCACGACTGACCTTGTAGTTGCTGTAGAACTCATCGATTTCGTCCAGCAGCAAGCGAACCCTGTGCTGGGCTCGTTGCAGGCGCTTGTTGGTGCGCACGATGCCGACGTAGTCCCACATGAATCGCCGCAGTTCGTCCCAGTTGTGCGCAATGATCACGTCTTCATCGGAATCGGTGACCTGGCTGGCGTCCCAGGCGGGCAGGGCTTCGGGGATGTTCACTTGGGACAGCTGTTCGAGGATGTCGCTGGCCGCGGAACGCGCGTAGACAAAGCATTCGAGCAATGAGTTGCTGGCCATGCGGTTGGCGCCGTGGAGGCCGGTGAAGCTGGTCTCGCCGATGGCGTAGAGGCCTGGCACGTCGGTGCGGCCATGTTGGTCCACCAGCACGCCGCCGCAGGTGTAGTGGGCCGCCGGCACCACTGGGATCGGTTGCTTGGTGATGTCGATGGAAAATTCCAGGCAGCGCTCATAGACCGTCGGGAAGTGGCTTTTGATAAAGGCTTCCGGCTGGTGGCTGATGTCCAGGTACACGCAGTCGATGCCCAGGCGCTTCATTTCATGGTCGATGGCACGGGCCACAATGTCCCGTGGCGCCAGCTCGGCCCGAGGGTCGAAGCGTTGCATGAAGCGTTCGCCGTTGGGCAGCTTCAGGTGCGCGCCTTCGCCCCGCAGGGCTTCGGTGATCAGGAAACTCTTGGCCTGGGGGTGATACAGGCACGTGGGGTGGAACTGATTGAACTCCAGGTTCGCCACCCGGCAGCCAGAGCGCCAAGCCATGGCGATGCCATCCCCGCAGGCGCCATCCGGGTTGCTGGTATAGAGGTAGACCTTGGCGGCGCCGCCGGACGCGAGAATCACGAACCGTGCGCCAAAGGTGTCGACCTCGCCCGTGCCGCGGTTGAGCACATAGGCACCCAGGCAGCGGTCGCCGTCGAGGCCCAGGCGTTTTTCGGTGATCAGGTCGACAGCGACTCGTTGCTCGAGCAGTTCGATGTTCGGGCGTTGCCGAGCCTGGCTCAGCAATGTCTTGAAGATCGCCGCGCCAGTGGCATCGGCGGCATGGATGATGCGCCGATGGCTGTGGCCGCCTTCGCGGGTCAGGTGAAACTCGAAGGTACCGTCGACATTGCTGCCGTCTTCATCGCGGGTAAACGGTACGCCCTGGTCGATCAGCCACTGGATGGCTTCGCGACTGTGCTCGACGGTGAAACGCACCGCGTCTTCGTGGCACAGGCCGCCGCCAGCATTGAGGGTGTCAGCGACATGGGATTCGATGGTGTCGGTATCGTCCAGAACGGCAGCAACACCGCCCTGGGCCCAGAATGTAGAGCCATTGGCGAGATCGCCCTTGCTCAATACCGCAATGCGCAGATGATCGGGAAGGGTCAGTGCGAGGCTCAAGCCGGCAGCGCCGCTGCCAATCACCAGTACATCGTGTTGAAACTGTTGGCTCATTTCAGGATTCCGCTCAAAGCGACCCGGGTTGGGGGTGGCGCAAGAAGCCTGGATCGGCGAGTCAAGGCAGCCACACAGCCCACTAGTATATAGAGGGGGGGATCGGCACAATAGCGAGCCTTCGTGGCATTGTGAAACTACGGTGACCAAAAGAGTGGTTCGTGTCCGCCGCTTCGTCTGGATCAATTGCCTGCTTGTGTCGGTGATCTGACGACTGTATCGAAGATGTAGCAGTCTTTTTCTCTTCTCGGTTACACAATGTTCGTTCTGCACGGCTATAAAGATTGGGAACTTTTGCCAAGTGCCCAAGCTCAATAGAAGGTTGCCTGAAAGAAGGGACAGCGTCGGCTTTATGCAGCAGTTGTGTTGCGGTCATTGCCGCTGAAATCGACGACAGGATTATTCGCGCAGCCGGCCCAGCCCGCGCTGCGTTTTTCGTGCGTGCCGGATCAGAGCCCGCAGGAAACTTGCTTGGAGGGGGAGAACTTTTGCGAAAAGCCCGAGTCTATGTTTGCAAGCCTGATCGATTAGTAATGCAAGCCTCCTCCGAGCTTATCGAGGAGTGTTCATGCTAACCCAGGAAGAGGATCAGCAGCTGGTCGAGCGCGTTCAACGCGGTGACAAGCGAGCGTTCGATCTGCTAGTGCTGAAATACCAGCACAAAATTCTCGGGTTGATCGTGCGTTTTGTGCACGACACCCATGAAGCCCAGGATGTCGCACAAGAAGCCTTTATCAAGGCTTACCGTGCACTTGGTAATTTCCGCGGTGACAGTGCGTTTTATACGTGGCTGTATCGTATCGCCATTAACACGGCGAAAAACTATCTGGTTTCACGCGGCCGTCGGCCGCCGGATAGCGATGTCAGTTCTGAGGATGCAGAGTTCTACGATGGCGATCATGGCCTCAAGGATCTCGAGTCGCCGGAGCGTGCATTGCTGCGGGATGAGATCGAAGGCACCGTCCATCGAACCATCCAGCAACTTCCAGAAGATTTGCGTACAGCTTTAACTTTACGTGAATTCGATGGTCTGAGTTACGAGGACATTGCCAGCGTCATGCAATGTCCGGTGGGTACCGTGCGCTCCCGGATTTTCCGCGCTCGGGAAGCCATCGATAAAGCCCTGCAGCCGTTGTTGCAGGAAACCTGAGACAGCGGCGACAGCCAAGAGAGGAACCGCCATGAGTCGTGAAGCCCTGCAGGAATCGCTGTCCGCGGTGATGGATAACGAAGCGGACGAACTGGAATTGCGTCGGGTATTAAATGCCGTTGACGAAGTGGAAACCCGTGAGACTTGGGCTCGTTATCAAATCGCCCGGGCGGCCATGCACAAGGAATTGCTGCTTCCACGTCTAGACATTGCCGCCGCCGTTTCTGCTGCGCTGGCTGATGAAGCCGTGCCGGCTAAAGCGTCTCGCGGACCATGGCGTAGCCTGGGTCGCCTGGCGGTTGCAGCATCGGTGACGGTAGCTGTATTGGCAGGTGTTCGCCTGTACAACCAGGACGAGATCGCTGGTGTCGAATTGGCTCAGCAGTCCGGTCAGACAACCTTGGCGGCTCCGCAAGTCAAAGGCCCTGCTGTATTGGCCGGCTATAGTGAGAGTTCGGACACCACCGGTCCAATGGCCAATGGTGTATTGCAAGGTCAGCCAGGCTGGCACGATCAGCGTCTGCCAAGCTACCTGCGCCAACATGCTCAGCAAGCGGCCCTTAAAGGCACTGAAAGCGCTCTGCCTTACGCCCGCGCGGCGAGCTTGGAAAACCGCTAAGGAGGATCATGCGCGCCATACCTCTACTTTCGCTTCTGCTTAGTGGCTGGTTTGTTGTTCCAGCCCACGCCGATGAAGCCCAGGATTGGTTGCAGCGTCTTGGGCAAGCCGAGCAGCAGCAGAGCTTCCAGGGCACCTTCGTTTATGAGCGCAACGGTAGTTTTTCGACCCATAACATCTGGCATCTAGTCCAGGATGGTAAGGTCCGCGAGCGCTTGATTCAGCTCGATGGATCCGCTCAGGAGGTCGTACGTGTCGATGGGCGTACCCAGTGCGTCAGCGGCACGTTGGTAGCGGGTTTGGGCGATGCTCCTGATTCCTCGGCGCGAGCCCTGGATCCGAAAAAACTCAAGAGTTGGTACGACCTCGCCGTCATCGGGAAATCCCGTGTGGCGGGTCGCGAGGCTGTGATCATCTCTCTGACGCCGCGCGATCAGCATCGTTACGGTTTCGAACTGCACTTGGATCGTGAGACCGGATTGCCCCTGAAGTCGTTGCTGTTGAACGACAAAGGGCAGTTGCTGGAGCGTTTCCAGTTCACTCGACTGGACACTGCAGATGTGCCGCAAAGCAGCGAGCTGCAACCTAGCTCTGACTGTAAGGCGGTCACATTGGAAAGTGACAAGGCTTCCGCGGTGAAAGCTGCGCAGGTCTGGCATTCGGACTGGCTTCCGCCTGGCTTTGAACTCACCAGTAGCACGGCCCGCAAGGATCCTGAAACCCGAACTATCGTTAACAGCCTTCTGTATGACGACGGTCTGGCGCGTTTCTCCGTATTCCTGGAGCCACTCAATGGCGCCACGGTGACGGACACTCGAACCCAACTGGGGCCAACCGTAGCGGTTTCGCGGCGTTTGACCACGCCCGAGGGGGAGATGATGGTGACGGTGGTTGGCGAGATCCCTATTGGTACTGCTGAGCGTATTGCCTTGTCGATGCGCTCCGACGCTACCGCCAAGCAGTGAGCGCTGATTTAGCGCTCGGCAAGCCTTTGTTGGTTGTGTAAGAGGACAGTGATGTCGACTCCACAATTGAGAAGATGAAATGTTTGGTCAGCAATTTCATTTGCAAAATCCCCTTTATTTTTCTATAGGTCAGAGCCCCTCGGTTCTGGCCTTGTTCGCCGTTCCTGGAGCAAAAGTACCTGCGCATTCAGCACGGTATTTTTTGCCCCATATCGCTTAATCACGCTCGTAGTAACGGGAGTCGTATGTCGATACCTCGCTTGAAGTCTTACCTTTCCATTTTTGCCACCGTGATAGTGCTCGGTCAGGCGGTGTCGGCCCAGGCCGCTGACTTGCCTGACTTCACTCAGTTGGTCGAGCAGGCGTCGCCCGCCGTGGTAAACATCAGTACCACGCAGAAGTTGCCTGATCGCAAGGTCTCCAACCAGCAAATGCCGGATCTGGAAGGGTTGCCGCCGATGCTGCGGGAGTTCTTTGAGCGGGGCATGCCTCAGCCACGTTCGCCTCAGGGCGGTCGCCAGCGTGAGGCGCAATCCCTGGGTTCGGGGTTCATCATCTCCTCCGACGGCTACATCCTCACCAACAATCACGTGATTGCCGACGCGGATGAAATCCTTGTGCGTCTGGCTGACCGTAGTGAGTTGAAGGCCAAGCTGATCGGCACCGACCCACGTTCCGATGTGGCGCTGCTGAAAATCGACGGCAAAGACCTTCCGGTCTTGAAGTTGGGTAAATCCCAGGACCTGAAAGCTGGCCAATGGGTTGTCGCTATCGGTTCGCCGTTTGGCTTTGACCACACTGTGACCCAAGGCATCGTCAGCGCCATCGGCCGCAGTCTGCCGAATGAAAACTACGTACCGTTCATCCAGACCGATGTGCCTATCAATCCGGGTAACTCCGGCGGTCCGTTGTTCAACCTGGCGGGTGAAGTGGTAGGGATCAACTCCCAGATCTACACCCGTTCGGGTGGCTTCATGGGCGTTTCGTTCGCTATTCCGATCGATGTCGCCATGGACGTTTCCAACCAACTGAAAAGCGGTGGCAAAGTCAGTCGTGGCTGGTTGGGTGTGGTTATTCAGGAAGTGAACAAAGACCTGGCCGAGTCCTTCGGTCTGGACAAGCCGGCCGGTGCGCTGGTGGCACAGATTCAGGATGACGGCCCGGCAGCCAAGGGTGGCTTGCAAGTGGGTGATGTAATCCTCAGCCTCAATGGCCAGCCTATTGTGATGTCGGCCGATTTGCCCCATCTGGTGGGTGCACTGAAGGCTGGCGCCAAGGCCAATCTGGAAGTGATTCGTGAGGGCAAGCGCAAGAACGTTGAGCTGACCGTGGGCGCGATTCCTGATGAAGACAAGGAGTTGAGTGCGTTGCCCAAGTCCGGTGTCGAGCGCAGCAGCAACCGCCTGGGTGTTGCCGTGATTGAGCTGAGCGATGAGCAGAAGAAGTCCTTCGACCTCAAAGGCGGCGTGGTCATCAAGGAAGTGCAGGATGGCCCAGCCGCGCTGATCGGCCTGCAGCCTGGCGATGTGATCACTCACCTGAACAACCAAGCCATTACATCGGCGAAGAACTTCACTGAGATTGCTCAGGCATTGCCGAAGAATCGTTCGGTGTCCATGCGTGTGTTGCGTCAGGGGCGAGCCAGCTTTATCACCTTCAAACTGGCTGAGTAACCTGTCCGACGGGTATCTGACCCCATGAAAAAGCCCGCCTTGAAAGAGGCGGGCTTTTTTGTGGGCGCTTGAACCGTCAGCGCATCATGTCTTTGACCATTTGCTCCTGGTCCATCAGCTCGCGTTGGCGAGCATCAATACGTGAAGACAGCGGGAAGTTGCTGCCGGCGCGGCGTTTGGCGAAGTCGAGCTGCTGGATGGCCTGGCGATAGTCGCCCACCAGGGCAAAGTATTCGGCGCGAGCCTGGTGCAGGCCAATGATGTTGCCGGACAGGCCGCGGGTCTCGGCCACCGAATACCAGACGTCCGGATCGTCCGGGCGAGTCTTGAGCAGGCTCTCCAGGGCTTTTTCGGCGTCGGCCGGACGGTTCTGCTTGAGCAGCAAGTCGACGCGCATCTGGTTCAGCGGGTAGTTGCCGGGGTACAGGGCAATCATGCGCTCCGTGCGTGATTGGGCATCCGCCAGGCGACTGTTGGCGATGTCCAGTTCGATTTGCGCCAGGTTGTAGGTGATGTCATTCGGCAGCTTGGCCAGCAACTGTTTGAGGTTGTCTCGGGCGTCGTTCCACTGGCTGCCTTTGATCTGGGCAATGGCCAGGCCGTACCGGGCCACGTCGTTTTTCGGGTTTTCGTCGAGCTGGGCGCGAAAGCGCTTGGCGGCCAGGCCCGGGGAGTCTTCATAGGTCAATTGCACCCGCGCGCGTATCAGCTGGTAGCGCATGCTGTCTTCGGTGCCGCCGAGTTTGGCCTGCTCGGCGCGGTTGCGGGTGTCGGCGATACGGGATTCGGTCACCGGGTGAGTGAGGAGGAATTCTGGTGGCTTGGCGTCGAAGCGGTATTGGCGCATCAGGCGTTCGAACATGGTCGGCATGGAGCGCGGGTCGTAGCCGGCTTTCTCCAGGTTGAGGATGCCGATACGGTCGGCTTCCTGCTCGTTCTGTCGAGAGAAGCGCCGCTGCTCCTGGATGGCCGCCGCCTGGGTCCCGGCAATAGTGGCGATCCCGGCGTCGCCGGCACCGGCGGCGGCGATCACGATACCGGCCAGCAGGGCGGCCATCATTGGCACCTGCATCCGCTGTTGGGCTTCAACGCCACGGGCAAAGTGGCGTTGCGAAAGGTGGGCCAATTCGTGCGCCAGTACCGAGGCGTACTCGCCTTCGGTCTGGGCGTTGAGAAACAGCCCGCCGTTAACCCCGACAATCCCGCCAGGGGCGGCAAAGGCGTTGAGTTGTGGGCTGTTGATCAGGATGAACTCCAGGCGCCGGTCATTGACCTGACTGGTTTCCACCAGTTTATAGACGCTGGTTTCGACGTAATCCTTGAGTTGCGGATCGTTGAGCTGCGAAACCTGGCTACGCAGAAGGGCCAGCCAGGCGCGGCCCAGTTGGTATTCCTGTTGCGGCGAGACAATGGCAGAACTGGCGTCGCCGAGTGACGGCAGGTCGTCGGCGAAGCCCGGTGAGGCGAGCAGGCAAGCGAGCGTCAGCAGGGTAGGGCGCAGAAAAGTCATGCACAAAGCCTTAGTCGACAAAGGCTCTACTGTAGCTGGACACTGGGTCCGGGACCAGACGATTGGTGTGAAAACTGCGCGGCTAAAAGTGCTTTCTCAAAACCCTGGGCGTCTGTTTATGCAGCCTCAGGAAAATCGCCGTGCTACCGCTCGTTGATTGGCTCGCTACATGCCGAGTGACCTTGCAGGGTATTCTAGGCGCCTTGAAAACCGGACCGGAGTGACCCAATGATCGACGCTGTAGAGCATGACGCCGAGCTGGATGCCAGCGGTTTGAACTGTCCGTTGCCGTTACTCAAGGCCAAGCTGGAGCTCAACCGCCTGGCCAGCGGAGCCGTGCTCAAAGTCATTGCGACGGATGCTGGGTCGCAGCGCGATTTCCGTACCTTTGCCCGCCTGGCTGGCCACACCTTGCTGCGTGAAGAAGACGAGGCGGGGGTTTATCGTTACTGGCTGAAGAAGGCCTGAGTGCAGGCTGCTCTTTGCCACCTCTCTTTAAGGAACATTGATGTTCAAAGTGTTACGCGACTGGATTCAGCGCTACTTCTCCGACGAGGAGGCCGTGGTGCTCGCGGTGCTGTTGTTCCTCGGCTTCACGGCGGTGCTGACACTCGGCGGCATGCTCGCGCCGGTATTGGCGGGCATGGTGCTGGCCTACCTGATGCAGGGGTTGGTGGTCAGCCTGGAGCGCTTGCGGGTGCCTGCCGGTGCGGCGGTGGGGCTGGTGTTCGCCCTGTTCATGGGGCTGTTGTTGGTGTTTATCCTGGTGGTGGTGCCTTTGCTTTGGCATCAGTTCGTGACCTTGTTCAACGAATTGCCGGGCATGCTCGCCAAGTGGCAATCCTTGCTCCTGCTGCTACCGGAGCGCTATCCCCACCTGGTGTCCGACGAGCAGGTGCTGCAAGCCATTGAGGCCGCGCGGGGGGAGATCGGCAAGTTTGGCCAGTGGGCGCTGACGTTTTCTCTGTCCAGCCTGCCTTTGCTGGTCAATATCATGATCTACCTGGTGCTGGTGCCGATCCTGGTGTTTTTCTTCCTCAAGGACCGGGCGATGATCAGTCGCTGGGTGCGTGGCTACCTGCCTCGTGAGCGCGCGTTGATCACTCGGGTGGCTCAGGAAATGAATCGGCAGATCGCCAACTACATTCGCGGCAAGGTGATCGAAATCGTCATTTGTGGTGGCGTCACCTACATCGCCTTCGTGGCGCTGGGGCTCAACTACGCGGCGTTGCTGGCGCTTTTGGTCGGGCTTTCGGTGGTGGTGCCCTATGTCGGCACCGTGGTGGTGACCGTGCCGGTGGCGCTGATCGCCTTGTTCCAGTGGGGCTGGAGCGATCAATTCATTTACCTGATGGCGGTCTACGGGATCATCCAGACCCTGGACGGCAACGTCTTGGTGCCGCTGCTGTTTTCGGGGGCAGTGAACCTGCATCCGGTAGCGATCATCTGTGCGGTATTGTTGTTCGGTGGGCTGTGGGGCTTCTGGGGGATATTCTTTGCGATTCCCCTGGCCACCCTGTTCAAGGCGGTGCTGGATGCCTGGCCGAGAAAAGAGCCGGTGGTCGCGCCTCTGCTCTAAAGGCAGCAGGGCGGCTGGCTCAGCCGCCCTGTCATGTCGTCGTCAGGCCTTGTTCAGCGCCTGGGCGGCGGCCAGCACGGCATCGACGTGGCCTGGCACCTTCACACCGCGCCATTCCTGACGCAGGACGCCGTCCTTGTCGATCAGGAAGGTGCTGCGATCCACCCCCAGGTATTCCTTGCCGTAGAGTTTCTTCAGCTTGATCACATCGAACAGCTGGCAGACGGCTTCGTCCTTGTCGCTGATCAGCTCGAAAGGAAACTCCTGCTTGCACTTGAAGTTCTCGTGGGACTTCAGGCTGTCGCGGGAGATACCGAAAATCTCGGTATTGGCCGCCTGGAATGCCGCGTATTGATCGCGGAAGCCCTGGCCCTCGGTGGTGCAACCCGGAGTGCTGTCCTTCGGATAAAAGTAGATCACTACCTGTTTACCCTTCAGCCCCGAAAGGCTGACGGTTTGCCCGCTGGTGGCAGGGGCCTGGAAATCGGCAACGGCTTGGTCGATGGCAACGGCCATGGGGGCTTCCTTACATTGGGTTCTGTGGGCGCCAAGGTTCGATCAGGGCATCGAGGTTCATGGCATCGGCGAAATCCAGGAACTGGTCACGCAGCCAACTGATCTGGGTGCCGGCCGGCAAGGTCACGGTAAAGGTGGCGTTGAGCATGGTGCCGCCGGTTTGCGGTGCCAGGTAGGTGTCGCACGTGAGGTTTTCCAGCTCGACCTGGTGGTCGATGAAGAACTGGCACAGCTCGTTGACGATGTCCGAGCGGTAGGCCGCGCTGACATAGGCCACATAAGGCAGGGCCTGGGGACGGTTTTCCAGGGCAGCGCTGCGCACCACGTTGACCGTGAAAGCGTGCTTCTTGGCCAGTAACGGCAAGCCGCTTTCCAGGCGCGCCAAGGCGTCCCAGCTGCCGGAAATCTGCAAAACCAGCGCGCTGCATTCGCCATGACGAGTCAGGCGGGAGGTCACCACGGCGCAGCGGTTTTCATGGCTGGCGCGGCACAGGACGTTTGTCAGCTCCATGGGGTTGGCGCCGAGGGCACTGATAACAAGGAATTGTTCGCGGACTGTGGGGGTGGACATGCAGCATTCCTAAAGCGATGAGCGGTCGATACTTTTCGCAAGCCAGTGTCCGGTCAGCGCGTCGTACGGATTTCAGAGCCCCTGAACCAGGCGGTTGCAACAAGCCCCTGAGCAGCGAGGGCGCAGGGTGGCAACGCAGGAATGGGGCTTTGGGGGCCGAACGGGCGGGCTGGAGGCCGGTGTACCAGCTTATCGGTAGCGATCAAAGCCTGAAGGGTAGCGAAAACCATCGCTCAGGGGAATGCTCACGGCGCTGGACTTCGCTTGTGCAAGCATCTTGGCGCCAGTACCATTACCGCTCTCTTTTTCCGGCAGGAGCGGTTGCATGATTGCGGGCAGTATGGTGGCACTGGTCACACCCATGGATGCACAGGGTCGTCTCGACTGGGACAGCCTGAGCAAACTGGTGGACTTCCACCTGCAAGAGGGCACCAACGCCATCGTGGCGGTCGGCACTACCGGTGAGTCGGCCACCCTGGATGTCAACGAACACATCGAAGTGATTCGTCGCGTGGTCGCTCAGGTTGCAGGGCGTATTCCGGTGATTGCCGGCACAGGCGCCAACTCGACGCGTGAAGCGATCGAACTGACCACCAATGCGAAGACCGCCGGCGCCGATGCATGCCTGCTGGTAACTCCGTACTACAACAAGCCGACCCAGGAAGGCCTTTATCAGCACTTCCGCGCCGTTGCCGAGGCGGTGGACATTCCACAGATCCTCTACAACGTGCCAGGCCGCACCGCGTGTGACATGCAGGCTGAAACAGTCATTCGCCTGTCCACCGTGAAAAACATCATCGGTATCAAGGAAGCCACCGGCGACCTGCAGCGGGCCAAGGACATCCTGGCCGGCGTGAGCAGCGATTTCCTGGTGTATTCCGGCGACGACGCCACCGCTGTCGAGCTGATCCTGCTGGGCGGCAAGGGCAACATCTCGGTGACCGCCAACGTCGCACCGCGTGCCATGAGCGAACTGTGCGCAGCGGCCATGGCCGGCGATGCCACCACTGCCCGGGCGATCCACGAAAAACTGATGCCGCTGAACAAGACCTTGTTCATCGAATCCAACCCTATTCCCGTGAAATGGGCCCTGCATGAAATGGGCTTGATGCCGGACGGTATCCGTCTGCCGCTCACCTGGCTCAGCGCAGCCTGTCACGAACCGCTGCGGCAGGCCATGCGCCAGTCCGGCGTACTGGTTTAATTGAGGAAGTACTACGCATGAAGCGAATGGCCGGACTTTCCGCACTTGCCTTGATTATCTCCAGCACCAGCGGCTGCGGTTGGATTTGGGGTCCGGAAGGTTATTTCCGCGACCGCGGCAGTGATTACCTGCAAGCGCAACAAACCGCTCCGATGCAACTGCCACCGGACGTCAGCACGGCCAAGCGCCTGGATCCCCTGCTACCGATCCCACGCAACGTGGCGGATGACAACGTCAAGGGCGAGTACATCGTCCCGCGTCCGCAGCCACTGTCGGCGATGGCCGATGCCAGCGACTACACCCTGCAGAAGAGCGGCGACGCCCAGTGGGTTCTGGCCCAGCACTCGCCGGCGGAAGTCTGGCCAGTGGCCGTGCAGTTCTTCCAGGACAACGGTTTCCGCCTGGATGAGCAGCGCCCGCAAACCGGTGAGTTCACCACCTCCTGGCAGCACCCTGACGAGCTTTCTGCGTCGGTGGCCAAACGCCTGAGCAGTGCTGGTGTGTCCGGCGACAGCGAGGCTCGCGTGCGGGTGCGTATCGAGCCTGGCGTGCAGCGCAACACCAGTGAAGTCTATGTGGTCAGCGCCGCGCGCCCTGCCGGTAGTACGGCGGATGTCGAGTTCACCAACCGTTCGGTCAACACTGGCCTGGACGCCGCCCTGGTGGATGACCTGTTGGCTAGCATGAGCCGCAGCGCCGAGAAGGGCGGTTCCGTGTCCCTGCTCGCTGCGCGTGATTTCGATACGCCAAGCCGCGTGAGCCTGAGCGAAGACGGCAGCGGCAACCCGGTATTGAACCTGGGCGCCGACCTCGATCGCGCCTGGTCCAGCGTTGGCCGTGCCCTGGAACAGGGCGAGTGGCGGGTTGAGGACATCAACCGCAGCCTGGGCCTGTACTACATCAACCTGGCGGAAAAAGCCGAGCGCAAGAACGAAGAACCTGGCTTCTTCGGCAAGCTCTTCGGCAGCAAGCCGGCCAAGGAAGAAATCGAAGCCCGTGCCGAGCGCTATCAGGTTCGCCTGAGCAAGGTTGGCGAGAACGTGCAGGTTACCGTCGAGAAAAACATCAACACCGTGGCGCCCGCCGATGTGGCGCGCAAAGTGTTGGGCGTGATTCAGGACAACCTGGGCTGATCTGATGCGTTTCGCCGTTCTCGGCAGTGGTAGCCAAGGGAATGGCACGCTGGTAGCCAGTAATGACACGTACGTCCTGGTGGATTGTGGTTTCTCCTTGCGCGAAACCGAGCGGCGCCTGCTGCGCCTGGGAGTCGATCCCACGCAGCTGAGCGCCATCCTGGTGACCCACGAACATGCCGACCACGTGCATGGCGTGGGTTTGCTGTCTCGGCGCTACAATCTTCCGGTGTACCTCAGTCGCGGTACCTTGCGCGGGATGCGCAAACCTATTGAACCCGCAGGTTTCCTGGCCGGTGGCGAGCAGCTGCAAATCGGTGCCTTGAGCATTGACGTGATTGCCGTGGCTCACGACGCCCAGGAACCGACGCAGTATGTATTCAGTGACGGTGAGCGACGTTTCGGCGTCCTCACCGACCTCGGATCCTACTGCGCCAAGGTGCTGGACGGTTACCGGAACCTCGATGCCTTGATGATCGAGTCCAACCACTGCCGAGACCTGCTGGCTCGCGGTCATTACCCCTACTTTCTCAAGCAGCGGGTGGGCGGCGAACTGGGACATTTGAACAACCACCAGGCGGCGTACCTGGTGTATGAGTTGGGCTGGCAAGACCTGCAACACCTGGTCCTGGCCCACCTGAGCAGCAAGAACAACCTGCCGCAGCTGGCCCGGCAATGTTTTGTCGACACCCTTGGGTGCGACCCGGACTGGCTGCAACTGGCCGATCAAGATTCAGGGCTCGACTGGCGACACATCGCCTAGCCCACCTACTTAGCAAGCGGAGCCCATCATGGAAAAACGTGAAGAACTCTACCGCGGCAAAGCCAAATCGGTTTACAAGACCGATGACGCTGACCGCTTGATCCTGCTGTTTCGCAACGACACTTCGGCGTTCGACGGCAAGCGCATCGAGCAGTTGGACCGCAAGGGGATGGTGAACAACAAGTTCAACGCCTTCATCATGCAGAAACTCGAAGAAGCCGGTGTGCCGACTCAGTTCGACAAGCTGCTGGGCGACAATGAGTGCCTGGTGAAGAAGCTCGACATGATCCCGGTGGAATGCGTAGTGCGTAACTACGCGGCCGGTAGCCTGGTCAAGCGCCTGGGTGTGGAAGAGGGCTTGAAACTCAACCCTTACACCTTCGAACTGTTCCTCAAGGACGACGCCAAGGGCGACCCGTTCATCAACGAATCCCACGTGGTGGCGTTCGGTTGGGGCACAGCCGAGCAACTGGTGCGCATGAAAGAGTTGTCCCTCAAGGTCAACGAAGTCCTGAGCAAACTGTTCGACGACGCCGGCCTGCTGCTGGTGGACTTCAAGCTGGAGTTCGGTGTGTTCAGCGATGGCTCCATCGTCCTGGGCGATGAATTCAGCCCCGACGGCTGCCGCCTGTGGGACAAGGACACCAAGAAGAAGATGGACAAGGACCGCTTCCGCCAGGGCCTCGGTGATGTGATCGAAGCCTACGAAGAAGTCGCCAACCGTCTGGGCGTACCGCTGTAATCGACGCAAGCAACTGATAGCAAGGAAAAATTTTGCCCAGGGGCTTCGCTTCGGGCAAAGGTGCTGTTATGATGCGCGCCGTTGGAGAGATGCCAGAGTGGCCGAATGGGACGGATTCGAAATCCGTTGTACTGGCGACAGTACCTAGGGTTCGAATCCCTATCTCTCCGCCATACAAATAAAAGCCCCGTAACTGAATAAGTTACGGGGCTTTTTTGTGGGCGATATTTTTGTCATTAGCAGGCAGCACGCAACGATTTTGCGGTGGTCCTAAGCAAGGTTGTGATTCCACGCGGACTTTGCCCCATTGGGCGCCACCGAACCGAGTTGCAGTCGAAGACCTTGTCGAGGGTTAAGGCAGGTGTTGATCGGCTTGATCAGGTTTCTTCTGGCGTGTTGCAATGCGGCGTTCATGCGATCTTTTGCGAGAGAAAATGGAGGCCTGAAAGTGACAGGGATTAATACGACAGCGGAGCCGTTCAAAGTTAAATCGGCCTTGGGCATCGATCTCCTGACGGCGGAGGAAATAGCCACCATCGCCGAGATCGAGGCCACATCCGATATCCTTACACAGGTGACGCGCTTGACCTCGCTGCGCTTCGCCGCCATTGCCAAGGTGACTGAGCAGCGCTGGATCGCCTGCGCGGTGCATGACGAATTGCATTTCGGATTGGGGCCGGGGGATGAGCTGATGCCTGAAGCCACCCTGTGCAATGAACTGCGTCAGCACGGCAAGCCGATCATCATCCAGCACGCCAGCGCCGAGCCCGTGTTTGCCCAGCACCCTGTGCCGAAAATGTATGGTTTCGAAAGTTACATCTCGCTGCCCATCGTTTTCTCCGACGGCACGTTTTTCGGGACCTTGTGTGCCCTGGATCCGCAACCGGCCAAACTGCACGACCCTTATCTGCTGGAAACCTTGCAGGTATTTACCCGGCTGATCGCCACCGCTCTGGAGCGGCCACGCCTTGCGCCCACGGCCTCGTAGCAGGGTATGTTTGATGCGAAACAGTGCACGTTGCTCCCCTGGACTGGTTCCCTGACAACGCCCAGTTTGAAGCCGAGCGATTCTTCACCCTGAGTCGCATAGACGGCGCCCCCTGGCCTTTCTACACTGCTCGGCGGATGGGGACAGGGGAGTAGGTGGATGAATCGCAATGAATTGCGCAAGGCCGATATCAACTTGATGGTGGTGTTCGAGACGCTGATGCTCGAACGCAATGTCACACGGGTGGCGGAGAAGTTGTTTCTTGGCCAACCCACCATCAGTTCGGCGCTCAACCGTCTGCGGGCGATGTTCAACGACCCGTTGTTTATCCGCGTTGGGCACCGTATGGAGCCCACGGCGCGGGCTGAGGAGATTATCCAACACCTGTCGCCGGCCCTGGATGCGCTGTCGTCGGCCCTGAGCCTGACCCACGATTTCGACCCTGCCAGCAGCACCATGACCTTTCGCATCGGGCTGTCCGATGACGTCGAGTTCGGCCTGCTGCCGCCGTTGTTGCGGGCCTTGCGCCAGGAGGCGCCGCAAGTGGTGTTTGTGGTCCAGCATGTGGATTACTGGCGGATTCCCGACCTGTTGGCCTCGGGCGATATCACCGTGGGCATCAGCCAGACCCGCGGCCTGCCGGCCAATGCCAAGCGCAAGTTGCTGCGGCATATCCAGCCCAGCGTATTGCGGGCCGATGCCAGCGACACGCCGCTGACCCTGGATGAGTACTGCGCCCGGCCCCATGTACTGGTGTCCCACACGGCCAATATCAGCGGCTTTGCCGATGAGTGGCTGGCGGATATCGGCCGCAAGCGCCAGGTGGTGCTGTCGGTACCGCAATACAGCTCCTTGCCAGCCCTGCTCGCCGGCACCGACCTGTTGGCCAGCCTGCCGGATTACACGGCGCAGGCCATGGCCGCGTCGGGGCAGTTGTTTTGTGAGCCCTATCCGTTCAAGACCCCGACCCTGGACCTGTCCATGGTCTGGCTTAGCCATGTCGACACCGACCCCGCCGAACGCTGGTTGCGCTCACGCCTGGAAAGCTTCATGAGCGAGCGCGACCTGCTGCCCGATGCCCTGGCCAAGGGGCGTTGAGCGAGGGCCCGGCTGGTCCTCGGCTCCGGACACTGGAAGCGCCGCCCTAGAGCATTGACGGGCAAAACACAGTGGCCGTGCTGTGGTATATCTATCGCCCTTTTTTTCATCACCCTCGGGAGCTCTGCCATGCCTCAGCTGCATATGGAATACACCGCCAACCTGGCACTGGATGCCGACAAAGCCCTGCTGCGGCTCAACCACGCACTGGTGGCGTCCGGGCAGTTTGCGGCAGAGTTCGACATCAAGAGCCGGGCGGTGAAGCACGAGGTGTTCCGTATCGGCACCGGCCAGGGCGAGCGCGGCTTTGTTCACGTCAAGCTGGCGATGCTCAGCGGGCGCTCCCCGGAAATCAAGAAGCAGCTGTCGGAGAGCCTGTTCGCGGTGTTGCAGGACGTGGCTGAATGGCCTGCCGAGATCGCCGTGCAATTGTGCGTGGAAATCCTCGATATCGACCGCGCGTCCTACACCAAGACCGCTATTGGCCTCTGAGGCACAACGCGTCCGGGCCTAGAGGCCCGGTTCGCTGCAGGCCAGCAGCACCTGCTGGCGCAACCAGCTGTTGGCGCTGTCTTGATCGGCGTTCTGGCTCCAGTGCATATCCAGGCTGAACCCCGGCAAGCCGCTGGGGGCCTCGCAATGATTGAACAGCGGCTCCTGGGCTAGCAGGGCTTGGATACGCCGGGGCAGGGTGAGGATGAAGTCGCTGCCGACGATCATCTTCAGCGCCGCGCCGTAGCTGTTGGCTCGGGCGACGATCTGGCGTTTGCGCGCCTGGCGGGCCAGCCAGCCATCCACCATGTTGCTGTCCGACGTCCAGGGCGTGGGGAACACATGGCGCCGTTCAACAAAATCCGCGAGCTCGAAGCGTCCCCCCGGCGGTGAATCCGCCGCGCTGTCCAGGACGCAGAGCAAATCATCCTCCAGCAACTGCCGGGACATCAGGTCCGGGTGATGGCGATGGAAGTCCGGGCCGAAGCCGATCACCAAGTCCAGGCTGCCGTCCCGCAATTCCTGGGCAGGAATCTCGGTCTCTAGCTTGAGCACGTTGATGGTCACGGCCAGTCCGGCGCTGTCGAAGGCCTGGAGCAGGCGCGGCAGGATCAGTTGCTCGAAATATTCCGGTGCGCAGAGGTTGAAGGTCACGGCCTGGCGGCTCGGGTCGAAGGCCTGGGCGCCGGCGTGGCAGAGGTTGATGCTGTCGAGAATCTGCCGTACGTGGCTGTACATGTTCCTGGCCTTGCGGGTCGGATGCATGCCGGTGCGGGTGTTGATAAACAGCTCGTCCTCAAACCCGGCGCGGAGTTTTTTCAGGCAATAGCTGACAGTGGATTGGCTGACGCTGAGGGACTCCGCCACCTCGGTGACGTTGTTTTGCTCGTACACGGCGACGAACACCATCAGGTCTTGCATATCGAGCTTTCTAAGCAAATTGCTGCTGAGCATCCGTTGTTCTCATTGAGCACCCGGCGCCTGGAGCGCCAACCGGCAGGATGCTAACGCAACACTGCGCCGGGCAACATGCCGGAATGAGCGTCGGTCATGCCCGGACAAGCTGGGGCTGCCGGCTGCCGAGGACCAGGGCCAGCATGCCGAGGGCCAGCAGCCCTGCGCCGATCAGTTCCAGGGGGCGGGGTGACTGCCCGAGCCAGAGCCAGTGAAACAGCGTCAGGAGCAAGGTGCTCAGGTAGATGTACGAAATCACCGTGGCGGGGGCGATCACGCCAATGGCCCGGTGCAGCAGCCAGAAGGTCGCCAGAGTGGCGAACAGCGCCAGGTAGCCCAGCCACAACAGGTCGTGGGCGCTCAGCAGGGCACCACTGCGCCAGCCCCCGCTGGCCAGGCAGAAGGCGAACAGAAACAGTGCGCCAAACAGCATGTTCCAGAACGTCATGGCCACCGGGCTGCGCGCCCCAAGGCTGCCGGCCTTGAGGCGCTGGCTCAGGGGCGAATACAGGGCCATGGCCAGGCAGCCGATGCCATACACGAGGATCGGGTAAGGCGCGGGCAGGGCTTCAGGACCGTCACCCTTGAGGATCAGCAGCAAGGCCCCGCCCGCCGCCATCAGCATCGGCAGCAGGCGGTGTTTCTGCCGGGTGCCGGGCAGCAGGAACCCCTCGAAGCACAGGGTAAGCAGCGGCACCAGGGTAAACAAAGTGCCGGTGTTGACCGCCGAGGTGTAGCGCAAGGCTTCGAACAGCGACCCGAAGTACAGCGCCAGCAACAAGCCCAGCAGGGCATGCCCGCGCAGCGCGGCCAGGGTCATGGCCGGTGCACCTTGCAGCCACAGCAGCGGCGCGAACACCAGGGCGGAAAACAACAGGCGCAAGCCGGTCAGGAGCACTGGGTCGATGGCCGGGTTGACCTGGGCGGCGGCAAAAAACGAGGCGGCTATCAGGACCGCCCACAGCAGCATGCCGAGGTGGGCGTGGGCAAAGTTGGCAGGTTTCATGGCTGTGTCCGGGTCATCAGCGAATGTGTTGCGGGTAGTGCTGGGGGTTGAAGCGCAGCACCATCAGGATCATCAGGACCATCACCGCAGTGAGGGACCACCAGGCCCATTCGAAGCTGCCCAGTTGGTCGCGAATCACCCCGGCCAGCAGCGGTGAGAGCCCGGCAATCAGGTAGCCGATGCCCTGCACGAAAGCGGTCAGGCCACCGGCCCGGCGCGGGTTGTCCAGGTGGTCGAGAGAGACGATCAGGCTCATGGGAAACAGGCCGCCGATCCCCAGGCCCAGCAGGCAGGGCCACAGCAGGCTCAGGTGTTGCGGGCTGAGGACCAGGCCGCAGAAGCCGGCGATGATCAGCACCAGCAGGACCACCAGCACTCCACGTCGGTCTTTGCTGCGGTTAGCAATGGCCGGGGTCACCAGGCCGGACAGCACTTCCATGGCAGTGAGAAAGCCCAGGAGCAACCCGGCATTCTGTTCACTCCAGCCCTGTTCCACGTAATACGGCGCCAGCCAGGCCAGCACGCAGGTGTAGGCGGCGGTGCCCAGGCCGAAGAACAGCGCCAGCAGCCAGGCCCGTCGATTGCCGACAAAGGACTCCTGGCCCTCGCGGGAGGCTGGCAGCCTGGGCAGGGCGGCCCTTTGTCCGTACCAGAACAGCAGGCCCAGCAGCGCCAGCGCCGCCCAGATGGCCAGCCCCAGGCGCCAACTGCCGCTGCGGTTCATCACCAGTGGGGCGAAGGAGGCCGCCACGGCGGCACCGCCCATGATCGAGGTGACGTACAGCCCCATGTACAGCGAGACGTTGTCGGCAAAGCGCGACTTGATCAGCGCGGGCATCAGCGCCTGGATCAGGGCGATGCCGACGCCCGCCAGCACCGCACTGAGAATCAGCTCGGCCGCCGAGTCGAGAAACAACCGGGACAGGGTCGCCAGGCCGATGATCAGCAGCGACAGGACCACGGTGCGGTGTTCCCCCAGGCGCTGGCTGATGCCCATGCCAAAGAACATCGCCAAGCCCATGGCCATGACCGGCAGCATGGTGAGCAGGGCGGCCAGGCTGAAACTCAGCGGTATTTCCCCGCGGATCCCCGACAGCAACGGTCCGACGGCTGCCATCGACGGCCGCAGGTTGAGGGCCACCAGCACCACACTGAGCATCAGCCAGACGGCGGGGCGAGAGGTTGCACGAACGTTTTCCATAACCAGGCCTTGAAGAAATCAGGCGGCGATTAGGCGTTGGCCTGGGGGGGTGGGGCAAATCAGAAAGTCGCGAGTGGTATTTAAAAATCCGATAGCGCGGATCGCCGCCCAGTGACGACTGCGGCAGGCAGGACCGTCCTGCTCCCTGGCTTAACTATTCCTTGGCGTCTTTTTCACGAAACGTTGATGGCACAGTGCCTAAGGTTCGGGCTGCCATGGGCTGGATCAATCCATGATTCCCGGATGGCGTTTCTTTCCAGGATCAAGCAGACCGTCATGTTGAACATAAAACCCGTGCGCCCCGAGTGGGTCACCCTGATTGCCAGTGCCTTTTTGCTCGTCGGTTTCAACGTTGTACTCTGGCAGCACCTGTTTGACATTACCGCGTCTGACGCTGCTGGCCAGGCCATGCGCCTGGCATTTGGCTTGATGATTCTGTGTGGTTTCAACATCGTCCTGACCTTGGTGGCGTTCCGTCCCGTCCTCAAGCCGCTGCTGATCCTGTTGTTTTTCATCAGCGCCGTTGTGGCCTATTTCATGGCTCAGTACGGGGTCATGATCGATGCCGGCATGTTGCGCAACTTTGCCGAGACCAACGCCACTGAAGTCCGCGACCTGCTGTCGCTGAAGTTGCTGTTGTACGTGCTGTTGCTCGGGGCGCTGCCGTCCTGGCTGCTGTACAAGACCCCGATCCACTATCGCCGCTGGCACCGCGAAGTGCTGAGCAAGGTGCTGGTGGAGGGCACCTCGGCGCTGTTGCTCGGCGCGGTGGCACTGCTCAATTACCAGGGGCTGGCTTCGCTGTTTCGCAACCACCACGAACTGCGCTTGATGATTGTGCCGAGTAACTACATCGGCGCCTCGGTGGGCTACCTGCGGGAGCAAGTGGTGTCGGCCCACCAGCCTTTTGTGAAGATCGGCGAAGACGCGCAGAAGAATCCGACCTGGCAGAGCCACGCCCGTAAATCCCTGACTGTGCTGGTGGTGGGGGAGAGTGCCCGGGCCGAGAACTTCGGCATCCTCGGCTACGACCGCGATACCACGCCGCAATTGAGCAAGGAGAGCGGCCTGATCGCCTTCACCGATGTTCACTCCTGCGGCACCGAGACGGCGGTGTCTGTGCCTTGCATGTTCTCCAACATGGGGCGCAAGGATTACGACGCCAGCAAGGCGAAGAACCAGGAGGGCTTGCTCGATGTGCTCAAGCGTGCCGGCCTGGAAGTGGTCTGGCGTGACAATCAGTCGGGCTGCAAGGGCACCTGCGATCGGGTCACCCTCGACGATGTGAGCAACCTCAAGGATCCGTCGCTGTGCGCCAACAGCGAGTGCCGCGACGAGATTCTGCTCCAGGGCCTGCAGCACTTCATCGACACCCTGGACAAGGACACCGTGCTGGTGCTGCACCAGATGGGCAGCCACGGCCCGGAGTATTTCAAGCGCTATCCCAAGGAATACCAGCACTTCACCCCGGTCTGCGAAAGCAATGCGCTGAACAATTGCAGTCGCGAGAGCATCGTCAACGGCTACGACAACACCCTGGTCTACACCGACCATGTGCTGGCGACCCTGATCGACCTGCTGCGCAGCAACCAGGACAAGGTCGACACGGCCATGCTCTACCTGTCGGACCACGGCGAGTCCCTGGGGGAATACAACCTGTTCCTGCACGGCACGCCCTACATGCTGGCGCCCGAGCAGCAGAAGCACGTGGCGATGCTGGCGTGGTTTTCCGACAGTTACCAAAAGACCTTCTCGGTGGACACCCACTGCCTGCAGCAAAGCCGCGACCTGCCCCTGAGCCAGGACAACCTGTTCCACTCGATGCTCGGCCTGCTGGAGGTCAACAGCCAAGTCTACAAACCTGCGCTGGACCTGTTCGCCGGTTGCCGGGGCAGCCTGGTGGACGGCGTATTGGCCCGGCAATGAGTGTTTGACGCCCCATCGACCTTTTTTTCACGAACCGCCGGGTAACCTGCACCCATCGGATTTCAACAAGAGTTCGCGAGTCATGTCATCGCAACCCCCACCGTCCATCGAGCTTGAGTTCGCCAGGCGCTATGACCAGGCCCATGCCCGGGTCTGCCTGCAACCGCACCCGGTCGGCCTGTGGCCGAGGCTGATGCTGTGGCGCCACGAGCAGTTGGTGCGCCGCGCCTTGAAACACGCCGGTGAACCGGGGTTGGTGCTCGATCTGGCCTGCGGCGCCGGGCGTTTCTGGCCAGTGCTGGGCGAGCATGGCAACCGGGTGGTGCTGGCGGCGGACCACTCCCAGGACATGCTCAACCACGCCCTGACCCATCATTCGGGCAGCCTGCTCAAGCGCATCAAGACTTTTCAGAGTTCGGCGTTCGACATCGGCCTGTCGGCCAATGCCGTGGATTGCATCTTCTGCATGCAACTGTTTCAGCACCTGGCGTGCGCCGAACAACGCCTGGCTTTGTTGCGCGAGTTTCACCGGGTCAGCCGCGACGGGGTGATTGTCGCGGTGCGTATTGCCGGGCGCTGCAACGGGGTGTCTGGCCGCCTCAATGACCCGGGCAGCCCGTCATGGCCGAGCCAGGGGCAGCCCCTGGCCGACAAGTGGCAGCTTGAGGCCGAGTTCAAGAGTGCCGGGTTCGAAGTCGTCAACCATCAGGATTTCATTCCCGGTTGCGGCGTTTCCCGGGTCTATGTTCTGCGAAAACGGGGCTGACTGATGCGGTCAGGACTATCCTTTGGCGTTTGCAGTTAGTTTCCTACTGGCTCTTGTCGAGTGAATGCTCAGAAATCGCCGGGGGCGATATATACTGCGCGCCATTCTTCAAGGGAGAGCCGTGTGGCCATCGATATTCACTGGATTCGCGACAACGATAGCCTCGGTCAGTTTTGCGCCGAGTGGCAGCAGCTGCCATTCGTCGCCCTCGACACCGAATTCATGCGGGTCGACACCTTCTATCCCATCGCCGGCCTGCTGCAGGTAGGCGACGGTCAACGCGCTTACCTGATTGACCCCCTGACCATCGACAACTGGCAGCCCTTGGCGGCACTGCTGGAAAACCCCGCCGTGGTCAAAGTGGTGCACGCCTGCAGCGAGGACCTTGAAGTCCTGCTGCGCCTGACCGGCAGCCTGCCGGTGCCGTTGTTCGACACGCAACTGGCGGCAGCCTACCTGAACCTGGGTTTCTCCATGGGCTATTCGCGCCTGGTGCAGGAAGTCCTGGGCATTGACCTGCCCAAGGGTGAAACCCGCTCCGACTGGCTGCAGCGGCCGTTGTCCGAGACGCAAATCAGCTACGCCGCAGAAGACGCCCTGCACCTGGCGGAAGTCTTTATCCAACTGCGGCCCAAGCTCTCCGAAGACAAATACAACTGGGTGCTGGAAGACGGCGCCGAGTTGGTGGCCAACCTGCGCCGCGAAGTCGACCCCTACGAGGTCTACCGCGAGGCCAAGCTGGCCTGGAAACTGTCCCGCGCCCAACTGGCCGTGTTGCGCGAACTCTGCGCCTGGCGCGAGCGCGAAGCCCGTGCCCGCGACCTGCCGCGCAACCGTATCGTGCGCGAGCACTCGCTATGGCCCCTGGCCAAGACCCAGCCGGATAACCTCGGCGCCCTGGCGAAAATCGAAGACATGCACCCGCGCACCGTGCGCCAGGACGGCACCTTCCTGCTCGACCTGATCAAGCGCGCCGCCAGCGTCGGCCCGGATCAATGGCCGCCGGCAATTGCCGAGCCGTTGCCGATCGAGGCCTCGGCGTTGCTCAAGCAGCTCAAGGCGCTGGGGCAGGCCGAAGCCGAGCGCCTGAACATCGCGCCGGAACTGATGCTGCGTAAGAAAACCCTGGAAAGCCTGCTTAAGAGCGGCTACCCAGACGGACCCTATAAATTGCCTGATTCGCTGCGTGGCTGGCGCCGCGAACTGATGGGCCAGGCCTTGCTCGACAGCCTGGCCAGCTCCGGAGAACAGCCTTGAAACGTATTTGCTCCATCTACAGAAGCCCGCGCAAAAGCGGGATGTACCTCTACGTGCTGAAAAGCGATGCCCTGGAGCGCGTACCGGAAAACCTCCTGCTGGCCTTCGGCAAACCGCAACACGCCTTCGACCTGGTGCTGAGCCCGGAGCGCAAGCTGTCCCGCGAGGACATCCACCAGGTGCTGGAGAACCTCGACCAGCAGGGCTATCACCTGCAAATGCCACCGGCCGAAGATGAGTACATCGAGCATCTGCCGGAAGAGTTGTTGCGGCGCAATGACCCGATCTGACTGGCATCCGTAGCGGCTCGCTCCTGAGCATCCCTGGCAATGGCACTGATTATCTTGGCGGCGGCCGCCGACGGAGCAGACTTCGTCGACGGCCGCTTGCACCGTTTTGAAAGGTTTGAACCATGCGCGTTCTGATTGCTGAACACGATCACGCTATTTACCAACGCCTGCTGCGCGAAGCGGCGCCGGAGCTGGAGGTGCTGACCAGCGGCGACTCCGCCGAACTGTCGCGCCTGGCCGCCGACTGCCCCGTGTGGCTGGGCCAGCCGGACCTGCTGGCGACCCTGTTGCGCCAGGGCCATCAGCCCCAGTGGCTGCAATCCACCTGGGCCGGGATCACGCCCTTGCTGGTGGACGGCCTGCCGCGTCACTACCGCCTGACCCGGGCCGTGGGAATTTTTGGCCAGGTCATGGCCGAATACGTGCTGACCTACATCCTCGGCCATGAACGCGAAGTGCTGGCGCGGCTGGTCAGCCAGGTCGAACGCAAGTGGGACAACCGCCAGGGCCAAAGCCTGGTAGGGCGCAAGGTGCTGATTGTCGGCAGCGGCGACATCGGTCAGAGCGTGGCGCAGTTCCTGCTGCCGTTCGGCGTCGAGTTGTACGGCATCGCCAGCCAGCCTCGGGAACAGGCGCCGTTTGTCGAAGTGGCGGCCCTGGAGGACCTCGGACGCCTGGTGGGCGAGGTGGATTACGTGGTCAACCTGCTGCCCAACACGCCCCAGACCCACGACCTGTACGACGCGGCGCTGTTCAAGCGGTTCAAACCCACGGGCCTGTTCATCAACGTCGGGCGCGGAGTTTCGGTGGTTGATGCGGACTTGGTGGAAGCCTTGAAGGAAGGCCATCTGGCGGGGGCGGTGATCGACGTTTGCCGGCAAGAACCCTTGCCGCAACGGCATCCGTTCTGGACTGCCTGGGGCCTGCTGCTGACGGGCCACAGCTCGGCACCGACGTCGCCCACCCTGATGGTGCAGCTGTTCCTCGACAATCTGCGGGCCTATCAGGCCAGCGAAGGGCTGCGCGGGGAAGTGGACTTCGCACGGGGTTATTGAGCCCAAGCTTGTGGGGCCTGGCGGGATGAGCGGGTTGCCCGCCCATCCTTGAACCCAGGCTTACAGGCTGAAATCGCCCTCGGCCACGGTCTCGCTCAGCGGCCGGCGCGGGCTTGGCTCTTCACGGGCTTGCAGGTACTCGGCCAGGGTCGACTTGTCCCCCAGCTTGCCCACTGCCACGGCAGCGTGCAGGGCATACCCTTCTGGAATCTTCAGCTCCTTGCGGGTCAGTTCCTGGTCGAAACCGGCCATGCCGTGGGTGTACCAGCCGCTGAGGCTGGCTTGCAGGGCCAGGTGGCCCCAGGCCGAGCCGGTGTCGAAGGTGTGCCACAGGGCCGGGCTTTCTTCAGCCGCGCCAGGGGTGGTGAAGGTGGTTTTCGAGATCACGATCACCAGGGCCGACGCGTGTTGTGCCCAGCCACGGTTGAACTCGTTGAGCAGGCCCAGGTAGCGTTCCCAGTTCGGCGTGTCACGGCGCGCGTAGAGGAAGCGCCACGGCTGCGAGTTATAGGCCGATGGGGCCCAGCGAGCGGCTTCGAAGAAACTCAGCAGGGTTTCTTCCGGGATGCTTTCGCCGGTGAAGGCGCGGGGCGACCAGCGCGCGGTGAATTGAGGGTGGATCGCGTAGTCGGCAACGCGGGAATTGGCGCTCATGAAAAGACTCCAGGCAACGTTTTCAGAAAAAAGAGGTGGAAACCGGCGAGCGCAGTTGAGCTGAGCGATGGGGTTTTCCTGACCCTGTGCAGTTCACCGGGTGCGACGCGGTCGAGCGTTAATGGCACGCGAACCAGGGTCGGTCCGATTGGCAAAACTACTGCGCGGCGCCACGGCTGGCAAGTAGGGATCTACCGACAGTCGCCAGTGCTTGGCCCCGGGGCCCCGTGGCACTAGACTGGCGGCCTTTTCACTCCGTTGATACTGATACTCGAACCATGGCCGCCAAAGTCGAACCTTTCTGGATACGCAAAACCCTCGAACAACTCGATCAGGAGGAGTGGGAGTCGTTGTGCGATGGCTGTGGCCTGTGTTGCCTGCAGAAGCTTGAGGATGAAGACGACAACACCGTCTACTACACACGCATTGCCTGCAAATTGCTGGACCTGAAAACCTGCCAGTGCAGCGACTACGCCAATCGCCGCGCCTCGGTGCCTGACTGCATCCAACTGACCCCGGGCAAGGCCGACCAATTCAAGTGGCTGCCGCCGACCTGTGGCTATCGCCTGGTCAGCGAAAGCAAGGACCTGCCGCTCTGGCACCATTTGGTCTGCGGTGACCGCGACGCGGTGCACCACGAGCGTATTTCCCAGTCCGGGCGCATGCTCGCCGAAGGCAGCGTGCCGGAAGACGATTGGGAAGATCACCTGATTTTCCGCGCCGGCTGATCTCGCCGCCGCTGGCATCACCAAGGAGTGTGTATGGCTGTGGGAGCAAGGCTGTCGCTGGCCTCGCTGCTGCTGGCGCTGAGTGCGCCGGCATGGGCGGTGAAGAAGGTCGACCTGGACTATCACGTGCGCTTTCTGCCCCAGAGCGATCAGGCCGAAGTGCGCCTGACCCTGGCCGATGGTGCCGCGGTGCGCAGCCTGGATTTCACCCTGGGCCAAACTGGCGATTACAGCGACTTCAAGGCCGATGGCCAGTGGCAGGCGACGGCGGCCAGTGCGGAGCACCCGCAGCGCGGCGTCTGGCGCCCGGCCAGCGGCCAAGCCAGCCTGAGCTACCGTGTACGCCTGAACCACAGCCTGAAGAAAGCCGGCTTCGACAGCCGCATCACCGCCAACTGGGCGTTGCTGCGGGGGGAAACCCTGGTCCCGGCCGCCCGGCTGGACCAACAGGACGGCGTGGAGTTGGTGTCGCGCCTGACCTTCGACCTGCCCGGCACCTGGAAAAGCGTCGAGACCGCTTGGCCGCGTATCGGCAAGAACCGCTTTCGCATCGACAACCCCTCACGTCTGTTCGACCGCCCCACCGGCTGGATGCTTGCCGGCGCCCTGGGCAGCCGCCGCACCCGCCTGGGCCATACCGAAGTCACCGTGGCCTCGCCCCAGGGGCAGGGCATGCGGCGTATGGATGTGTTGACCTTGCTGACCTTCGTCTGGCCCCAGGTGCAGGCGGTGTTCCCCCAGCAGCCAAACAAATTGCTGGTGGTCGGCGCCGCTGATCCTATGTGGCGCGGCAGCCGCTCCGGGCACCATTCGGTCTACCTGCACAGCCGCCTGCCACTGGTCAGCGAAAGTGGCAGCAGTGGGGTGTTGCGCGAGTTGGTGCAGGCGTTGACCCGCGTCGATGACCGCCAGCGCAGCGACTGGATCAGCGAGGGCTTGGCCGATTACTACGCCATTGAGTTGCTGCGCCGGGCTGGCGGCATCAGCGATGAGCGCTATCAGGCGCTGGAAGCGCGGCTGGCCAAGGACAGCCACAAGGTCCACAGCTTGCGGGGCGAGCAAGTGGACAGTGCCACGGTGGCCAAGGCGGTGTTGCTGCTGCAGGAGTTGGATCGGGAGATTCGCCTGAAGACCCGCAACAAGCGGTCCCTGGACGATGTCTTGCTGGGGGTGATGCGGCTGGGCAGTGTGAACACCGAAGATTTCGTCAAGCTCAGCGAGAGTGTGCTGGGAGAGGCTTCGACGGTGCTGGACAACGACTTGCTGCGTTGAGCCCGCTCTGCCAGGAGCGGGCACAGCGGTGATCAGCTACCGGCTTTGGGCGATTTGGCCGAATCATTGCTGGCGGCTTCAGCTTTGCGCCCGGCGGCTTCGGCATTGGCCTTGAGGTTCTTCAGTTCCTGCCCGGCGCGTTCGATCTTCGAGCGTACGTTGTCCATGTCCCGGCGACTTTTTTCCAGCAGGCTCTTGGCTGAGCTGTGGCCGGTGATGCCGCGGGCCAGGGCCACGCCGCCGATGGCCACCTGAATCAGGCCGAACACGCCGCCCCGGCGCAGGCCCTTGCCCATCATCACCACGCCACCGGCCAGGGAACCGATGCGTTCCCAGCCCTGGACGTTCTGCGTGGGCGGGGTCTGGAAGGGCGTGGACTCGATGATCTGTACCGTTTTGCTGTCGCTCATGTTCTGTCTCCAGAGAGGGGAAGGGCTATAAAGCTGACTGCATCAGGCGCCTGCTCGTTCCATCCGATGTGCCGGCCGTCTGTCAGAACTTGGGCCCGGAGCGGGTGTTGTTGCCCTTGGCCAGGCGGTCGTAAAGCACCACGTTGACCGTGGCGGCCAGGTTCATGCAGCCGGTGGTGGGGATGTAGACCACGTCTTCGCACCAGTCGCGGATGTCTTTGTCCAGCGAGCCGTCTTCGGGGCCGAAGATGTACAGCGCGCGATCCGGGTGGGTGTATTCCGGCAGTGAGCGGGCGCCTTCCACCAGCTCTACCGCGACCGGTACGCAGCCCAGGGGGAGGATTTTCTTCAGGTCGTCGATGCCGATCAGCGGGATGTCCTGATGGACCTTCTTGGTATCGGTGACAAAGTCCCGGGCCCGTTCATAGCGCTTGCCGGTGTAAAACACCGAGGCGACGCCGTAGCAGCCGGCGGCACGCATCACCGAACCCACGTTCTCCGGCGACTTGGGGTTATACAAACCAATGCAGCTGTACCTTTTGTTTGCCACGAGCGGGGAGCCTTCGAGAAAAAGCGCGATTATACGGGGATTGAACAGGCTGTGGCGGCCCCTTGCGCACGCCACCCCCTGTAGGAGCCGGCTCGCCGGCGAAAGGCCCTTGAGCCTTGCACCGCCCTCGGGAACGCGATCGCTGGCAAGCCAGCTCCTACGGGTTGATACCGAGCAATGTCCCACCTGTGTAGGAGCCGGCTTGCCGGCGAGGGGCCCCTGAGCCTTGCACCGCCCCTGGGAACGCGATCGCTGGCAAGCCAGCTCCTACGGGTTGATACCGAGCAATGCCCCACCTGCGTAGGAGCCGGCTTGCCGGCGAGGGGCCTTTGAGCCTTGCACCGCCCTTGGGAACGCGATCGCTGGCAAGCCAGCTCCTACGGGTTGATACCGAGCAATGCCCCACCTGCGTAGGAGCCGGCTCGCCGGCGAAGGGCCCCTGAGCCTTGCACCGCCCTTGGGAACGCGATCGCTGGCAAGCCAGCCCCTACGGGTTGATACCGAGCAATGCCCCACCTGTGTAGGAGCCGGCTTGCCGGCGAAGGGCCCCTGAGCCTTGCATCGGTCTCAAGAACGCCATCGCGGGCAAGCCAGCTCCTACGGTGAAAAAAGGGGGTTATTCGTCGTCTTTTTTCATCAACCCGGCCAGGGCGGCGAACGGGTTGTGGGTGGCCTTGGCGATCTTTGGTGTGCTCAGGGAACCTTCGCCAAAGTACTGCTGGTCGGTGTAGCGCGAGTGCTCGTTGTCGTGGCAGTACAGGCACAGCAACTCCCAGTTGGAGCCGTCCTGGGGATTGTTGTCGTGGTTGTGGTCACGGTGGTGCACGGTCAGCTCGCTCAGGCGCTTGCCGGCGAATTCCCGGGCGCAGCGGCCGCAGACGTGGGGATACATTTTCAGGGCCTTGTCGCGGTAGCCCATCTCCCGGTCGCGTTGGGCGTCGGCGAGAATGCGGTCCAGCTTGGAGGTGTTGGACGGCGTAGTGGACGAACTCATGGGTTCACCTTTTTAGAAAGACTAATGACGGTAATGGACGAAGTTTAGCTCAGCCCTTGAGCTTCTCGGCAATCCAGATGGTGTGCCGGGTGCCCTTGTTGCCGTGGGCGAAGACTTGCACTTCCTCGGCCTTGAAGCCGGCCTTGCGCAGCTTGTCAGAGAACTGTTTGTCGGCGCTGGCCGACCACACCGCCAACACGCCCTTGGGCCGCAAAGCCTTGGCACAGGCCGCCAGGCCACCGGCGGAGTACAGCCAGCTGTTGGCTTTCTGGGTCAGGCCTTCGGGGCCGTTGTCGACGTCGAGCATGATGGCGTCGAACCCCTGGGGCTCGGCCTGCAGGACCTTGGCCACATCCTCCTGGCGGATCACCGTGCGCGGGTCCAGCAGCGGCCGGCCGGACTTTTCCCCCAAGGGACCGCGGTTCCACTCCACCACCCCTGGCACCAGCTCGGCGACCACCACTTCGGCACTCTTGCCCAGGTGCTTGAGCGCCGAGGCCAGAGTGAAGCCCATGCCCAGGCCGCCGATCAGCACCCGCGAACCAGGGCGCCCGGCCACCTTGCGGCAAGGGATCTCCGCCAGGGCGTCTTCGGAGCCGTGCATGCGCGTGTTCATCAACTGCCCGCCATCGCCGCCCTGGATCTTGATCACGAAATCCTCGCCGTATTCGAACAGGCACAGGGCACCGCCATTGTCGGGAATCGGGGTGGTGTCGAGCAGAACGAAACGTTTCATGTGGGTCTCATTGAAGAAGGCAAACCGGCCCGGTTGGGAGTAGCCTGAGGGGCAGACAATAGCGAGGGAGCCATTGATGAAGCGCACTATTCTAACGGTCATTGCCCAGGCGGCGCTCTCGCTAAGTGCGACGCTATGGATCAGTGGTGCCCTGGCCGAGGATTTGCTGAGTGTGCCGGTCACGCCGACCCCCAGCGTCGGCTCGCCGGGCACTGCGACCCCCACGCCTTATCCGCAAGTCACGCCACCGAGCACGCCCAAGGCCGGCGGCAATGGGGGCGCGCCGTTGCTGCCACCGATCGACATGCCCAAGCCCCCCAAGGACCAGACGCTGCCGGGCTTGGAGCAGAGCGAGAACAAAGCCAAGACACCGGGGGGCTGAGCCCCGCTTTAGCAGTGCTGGGCCAGCAGTTGCCCGTCGGCCATGCGCAGGCGCTTGGACAGGGAGATGGCCAGGGCGCGGATGATTTTGGCGGCAATTTTCGGCGCGTCGTTGAGCATTTTCTCCAGCGAGTCCTTGCCCAGGTTGAGTAACTGGCAATCGCTGGCGGCCACGCAGGTGGCTGAACGCCGCTCGCCATCGAGCACCGCCATTTCGCCGAAGGCCCGGCCACTGCGCAGGGTCGCCACGGTCACGGGTTGGCCGTCGCCGGTGCTTTTCTGCACGGCCACCTGGCCGGAATGGAGGATGCACATGAAGCTGCCGGCATCGCCCTCGTGAAAGATTTCCTCGCCCTCGGCGATGCTGCTGATGCTGAAGTAACCGGCGGCAGCGACAAAGTCGGCCGGCAAGAGTTGGTCGAACAGGCCGCAGTCCATCAGCCAGTCGCGGATTTCGTTATTCAGTAAGGTCGGTTCTGACATGTCGTCACGGTCTTTTTCTTGTGTCTGTTGCATCGCTGGATACCTGAGCAGGGCACCCACCGACGGCGCTCGAGATTAAGACAGGAGCGCCGGGTGGAGTTCCTCAGTCCAGGCCCAGAACCTTAAAAACAAATGCATATTCGAGGGCTACGTCACGTAATCCCTGATAACGCCCGCTCATGCCCCCGTGGCCGGCGCCCAGTTCGGTCTTGAGCAGCAGCAGGTTCTGGTCGGTCTTGGTGGCGCGCAACCGGGCTACCCACTTGGCCGCTTCCCAATACTGCACGCGACTGTCGTTGTAGCCGGCGATCACCAGAGTCGCCGGGTAGGCCTGGGCCTTGACGTTTTCATAAGGCGCATAGGCCTTGATCCGCTCATACACCTCCGGTTCTTCAGGGTTGCCCCATTCGTCGTACTCGGTGACGGTCAGTGGCAGTTCGGGGTCGAGCATGGTGTTGAGCACGTCGACAAACGGCACTTCGGCAATCGCCGCCCGGAACAGCTCCGGACGCTGGTTGAGCACCGCGCCGATCAGCAAACCACCGGCGCTGCCGCCGCTGATGGCCAACTGGCTGGAGGTGGTCAGGCCTTGGGCGATCAGGTGCTCGGCGCAGGCGATAAAGTCGCTGAAGGTGTTGTGCTTGTGTTCTTGCTTGCCGGCGCGGTACCAGGCTTCGCCCAGTTCGCCACCGCCGCGCACGTGGGCAATGGCAAAGGCCACGCCTCGGTCCAGCAAGCTCAGGCGGGCATGGGAGAACCACGGGTCGAGGCTTTCACCGTAGGCGCCATAGCCATAGAGATAGAGCGGGGTCGGCTGGCCCAGGGCGTCGCGCTTGACCACCAGGCTGATGGGCACCTGGGTGCCGTCCGGCGCCGTGGCCCAGAGGCGCTGGCTGACATAGGCGTCGGCATCGAAATCACCGAGGACTGGGGTTTCCTTGAGTACGGTCTGTTGCCCGCCGAGCAGGATCAACTGGCGCACCTGGGCTGGGCGATTGAGGGCCTCGTAGCGCAGGCGGATGCGGTCGCTGCTGAACTCCAGGCTGTTTTGCACGTGCAGGCTGTAGGCGGCGTCCGGCAGTTGCACCCGGTAGGACGGGCTGTCCTGAGGGTGCACTTCGATGATCGGCAGCCCGCCTTCGCGCAGGCTCAGGGTCATGGCCCCGGCATTCAGGCTCACGCCGTCGAGCATCACCTGATCGTCATGGGGGATCAGTTCCAGCCACTGGTCCTGGGTCGGCACCTGGCCGGCGTCCGGGGTCTGGTACAGGGCGAAATTGATGCCGTCGCGGTTACTGCGGATAAACCAGGTCCACTGGCCGTCGAGCTGGCCGTGATCCACATCGTATTCATGGTCTTCAATCCGCGGTGCCAGGCAAATGAACGGCAAGTGCGGCTGAGCGGCATCCAGTACCCAGACTTCGCTGGTGGTCTTGCTGCCCAGGGACAGCAGCAATTGGCGTTCGGAACTGGAGCGGTAACAGTGCAGGAAGAAGCGCCCGTCCGGTTCGTGGAACACCTCTTCGGCGGCGGTGCCGTCCAGGCGGTAGCGGAACAGTTTGTGCGGGCGATGGGTTTCGTCCAGCTCGCCAAAGAACAGGGTCAGGCTGTCGTTGGCCCAGGTCATGCTGCCGTCGCAGTTTTCGAACGCCAGCTCACTGACCTTGTCGTTGGACAGCTCCTTGACGAACAGGGTGTAGATTTCCTCCCCTGTGGTGTCGAGGCTATAGGCCAGGCGCTGATGGTCCGGGCTGATATTGAAGGCGCCCAGGGAAAAGAAACCGCCGTTGGCCAGGGCGTTGGGGTCCAGCAGCAGTTGCTCCTGGCTTTCATCCACCACCAGGCTGTCATCGGCCGGGCGCGGGCAGCGGTAATGCCGGGCGTATTCGTCGCCGGCGGTGGTGCGGGTGTAGTAGAGGTACGGGCCCCACGGCGAGGGCAGGGACAGGTCGGTCTCGAGAATCCGTCCCTTGATCTCCTGGAACAGGGTCTCGCGCAGTGCCGCCTGGTCGGCGAGCTGGGCTTCCTGATAACTGTTTTCAGCCTTCAGGTAGTCGAGCACCGCATCGCTGTCGCGCTCTTGCAGCCAGGCATACGGGTCAGCGCCTTCGGCCTTGTGGGCGAGGGGGGCACTGGTGACGTTGGCAGATAAAGGCATGAATGGCTCTCGGCGGATGACAAATGAGGGCTTGGCAGACGGCGTTGCAGCCTGACATGCGAAAAGCCGTTATCATAAGCGCCTCTTTGCCTGCCTTGCCATGGACACCATGACCGAGAACGACTATCTGATCGCCTGGGGCCTCTACGCCTTCGCCGCCTTGGGCTGCCTGTTGGTGTGGATGCGCCTGACCCGCTGGATGTGGCGCTGGTTGCGTGAGCCATTGCGTGTGTTGATGGCGGTGTTGCTGTTCAGCCCGACCATGGTCGACGCCACCAAGGACATGCTTGCCCCGGCCGTGGCCATCACCGCCCTGGACCTGCTGCTCAAGGTTGGCAACAACGCCTGGCGGGCCATTTCCGATCTGTTCATGTACGGCATGATCGCGTTTGCGGTTTACCTGTTGTTTGTGCTGATCCGCTGGCCCATCGAGCGTGCCGCCCAGCAGCGCCGCGAGCGCGCCGAGGCCGCCAAGGCAGCGGTCAAGGCCAGTGATGTGGAAGACGACCAACCCTTTGGCGGCGCCGGCGATGATCGCTACGGCCGCCCGGCGGTGCCCAGCAACCCCCAGCGTTCGCGAGTCGAACCGCGTTTGTAAGCCCGCCCCGGCATTGAAGCGAGAGTCCGAGCATGTGTGAGTTATTGGGCATGAGCGCCAATGTACCGACCGATATCGTCTTCAGCTTTACCGGGCTGATGCAGCGCGGCGGGCGTACCGGCCCGCACCGCGACGGTTGGGGCATCGCTTTTTATGAAGGCCGCGGCTTGCGGCTGTTCCAGGACCCGGCGGCCAGCTGCGAGTCCGAAGTGGCCAACCTGGTGCAGCGCTACCCGATCAAGAGCGAAGTGGTGATCGGCCATATCCGCCAGGCCAACGTCGGCAAGGTCTGCCTGTCCAACACCCACCCGTTTGTCCGCGAGCTGTGGGGGCGCAACTGGTGTTTCGCCCACAACGGCCAACTGGCGGATTTCCGGCCGGCGCAGAGCTTCTATCGCCCGGTGGGGGATACCGACAGCGAGGCGGCGTTCTGTGATCTGCTCAACCGCGTACGCGGCGCCTTTCCGGAGCCGGTGGAGGTCGAGGCGTTGCTGCCGACGCTGGTGCAAGCCTGTGCCGAATACCGCAGCCAGGGTGTGTTCAACTGCTTGCTCAGCGACGGTGACTGGCTGTTCTGCTACTGCTCGACCAAGTTGGCGCAGATCACCCGGCGTGCGCCTTTCGGGCCGGCGCGCTTGAAGGATGTGGACGTGATTGTCGACTTCCAGGCCGAAACCACCCCCAACGACGTGGTTACGGTGATCGCCACCGAACCCCTGACGGAAAACGAAACCTGGACCCGCTACGAACCCGGGCAGTGGAGCCTGTGGCGGCGCGGTGAATGCATCAGCCACGGCCAGACCGAATAAGGACATCCCCTATGTTGCTCAGTTATTTGCGGTTGGTGCTGTTTGCCGCTGGCCTGTTGGTGGGCGTGCAGGTACCCGGTTTCATCAGCGACTACGCCAAGCGCGTGGAAGCCCACTTGATTGAGGCCCAGACCAGCCTGCAAGGCTTCCAGGGCACCGCCAATCAGTTTTTCAAGGGTGATATGCAGGCTTTGGTGGCTCATTACCGCGCCAGTGACGACCCGGTATTTCGCAGCGACGCCGACAGCCTGAGCAGCCTGCTCACTCGGCAATTGGCCTTGGACAAGCAATTCCAGGCGATGCAGGGCCCTTGGTACATCCGCGTGCTGCAAGTGGCGCTGGCCGCCGATCCGGATATCCGCAAGGAAACCTGGAACGGCTACAGCTACCAAATCCTCCTGACCCCCGAGGCCATGGTCTGGGGCATGAGCGGCGCCTTGCTGCTGTCTTTTGGCCTGGAATGCCTGTTCCGCCTGATCGACTGGGTCGTGCTGGGCGGCAAGCGCCTGCGCCAGAGTCGCCCCATCGAAGAGCGCGACCTTAAAGGCCTCTAAGCCGCTATACGAGCCGGCTCCCTTAGCCGCCGGCTTGCCAGCGCTCACGCCCGCAAGACCAATCTCCACCTACTTGGACAGAAAGCGCATTCCCTCTTCCAGCCCGCGCAGGGTCAGCGGGTACATCTGGTCCTCGATCAGGTCGCGGACAATGTTGGTCGACGCGGTGTAACCCCAGGTGTCCTTCGGGTAGGGGTTGATCCAGATGAGCTTCTTGTACTTCTCCATAAAGCGCTGCATCCACACATAACCGGCTTCCTCGTTCCAGTGCTCGACGCTGCCGCCGGCCTGGGTGATTTCGTAGGGCGCCATGGCGGCGTCACCGACGAAGATCACTTTGTAGTCGGCGCCGTACTTGTGCAGCAGGTCCTGGGTCGAGGTGCGTTCCGAGCCGCGGCGCATGTTGTTCTTCCACACCGATTCATAGATGAAGTTGTGGAAGTAGTAGTACTCCAGGTGCTTGAACTCGGTCTTGCAGGCCGAGAACAGTTCCTCGCAGATCTTCACGTGGGCATCCATGGAACCGCCGATGTCGAACAGCAACAGCAGCTTGATGCTGTTGCGGCGTTCCGGGCGCATCTGGATGTTCAGCAGCCCGGCATCGCGGGCGGTGTGGTCGATGGTGCCATCGATGTCCAGTTCGTCCGCTGCGCCCTGGCGCGCGAACTTGCGCAGGCGACGCAGGGCTACCTTGATGTTGCGGGTGCCCAGCTCCACCGAGTCGTCGAGGTTCTTGTACTCGCGCTGGTCCCAGACTTTCACTGCCTTGCCCTGGCGCTTGCCGGCGTCGCCGACGCGGATGCCTTCCGGGTTGAAACCGCCGGAGCCAAAGGGGCTGGTGCCGCCGGTGCCGATCCACTTGTTGCCGCCGGCGTGGCGTTCCTTCTGTTCTTCCAGGCGTTTCTTGAACTCTTCGATGAGCTTGTCCAGCCCGCCCAGGGACTGGATCTGCGCCCGCTCTTCATCGCTCAGGGAACGCTCGAACTCCTTGCGCAGCCAATCCTCGGGGATCAGCGCCTGCAGGTGGTCATCGAGTTTTTCCAGGCCGTTGAAGTACGCACCGAAAGCCCGGTCGAACTTGTCGAAATGCCGTTCATCCTTCACCAGGATCGCCCGGGCGAGGTAATAGAACTCGTCCATGTCGGCAAAGGTCACGCGCTGCTTGAGCGCGTTGATCAGGTCCAGCAGTTCGCGCACCGACACCGGCACCTTGGCCGCGCGCATTTCATTGAACAGGTTGAGCAGCATGGCATCAGCCTCTTAACGACTACCGCGACGGCTCATGAACGCCAGACGCTCCAGCAACTGCACATCCTGCTCGTTTTTCACCAGGGCGCCGGCCAGGGGCGGAATGGCCTTGGTCGGATCACGCTCGCGCAGCACCGCCTCACCAATGTTGTCGGCCATCAGCAGCTTGAGCCAGTCCACCAGTTCCGAGGTTGAAGGCTTCTTCTTCAGGCCGGGCACTTTGCGCACGTCGAAGAACACGTCCAGGGCTTCGCTGACCAGGTCCTTCTTGATGTCCGGATAATGCACGTCGACGATTTTCTGCAGGGTGGTGCGGTCGGGGAAGGCGATGTAGTGGAAGAAGCAGCGGCGCAGGAAGGCGTCCGGCAGCTCCTTCTCGTTGTTGGAGGTAATGATGATGATCGGCCGCTGCTTGGCCTTGATGGTCTCGTCGATTTCGTAGACGTAGAACTCCATCTTGTCGAGTTCTTGCAGCAGGTCGTTGGGGAATTCGATGTCGGCCTTGTCGATTTCGTCGATCAGCAGGATCACCCGCTCCTCGGATTCGAAGGCTTCCCAGAGCTTGCCTTTTTTCAGGTAGTTGCGGATGTCGTGGACCTTGTCCACCCCCAGCTGAGAGTCGCGCAGGCGGCTGACCGCGTCGTACTCGTAGAGGCCCTGGTGGGCCTTGGTGGTGGACTTGATGTGCCAGGTGATCAGCTTGGCGCCAAAGGACTCGGCCAGTTGCTCGGCGAGCATGGTCTTGCCGGTGCCGGGTTCGCCCTTGACCAGCAGCGGACGCTCCAGGGTGATGGCGGCGTTGACGGCCAGCTTCAAGTCATCGGTGGCGACGTAGGCGCGGGTGCCTTCGAATTTCATCTGCAAATCCTCGAACGGTGACGGCGAGCTGCCCGGGGCAGTTCGACTGAAAAACGCGGTGGCTGACTATAACGCGGCGCCCGGTCGACTGTGAACGCAGACGGCCCATTCAGTCTCTGAATGGGCCGTCACACGGTGACTCAGTCAGTCGATGGCTTGGGCTGCTCATAACGGGCATTGAATGCCTGGACGAAACCGTTGCGCAGAATCTGCAGAAACGCCCCGAAGGCGCTGATGTCCTGGCGGTGTACGTTGCCGCTGAGTTCGACCCGGGTGGCGAACTGGTTTTTGCTCTGGTTTTTCAGCAGGTTCTCGCTGGCGCCTACCAGTGCCTCCCAGACCGAGCGCAGGATGCCTTTGTTTTTGTTCTCCACGTCCTGCTGCCAATTGAACACTTCGACGTCCCGCAGCAAGGGCTTGATGTACCCGGTCAGGCGGGCTTTTTCCGCCCGGGCCTCGATCACCACATCGCCGTGGCCGGCGTTGAAGTCGAATTTACCGTAGGCCGAGGCGAAGTCATTGAAGCGCTTGAGTTCGATGTCTCGGGCCCGCAGGCGGAATTCGAAGTCCTCGAAGTTGCTCAGCGGATCGAAGGTGGCGCTGCTTTCCAGGGGCGCCTGGCCCTGCAGCAAGGCCTTGCCGTCGAAGCGCGCGGCGCGCTTGCCGGCGGCGTCGGCGACGTTGGTCAGGTTGTAGATACTGGCGTTGACCTGGGTGGCGCCGATGTTCACCGGCGGCGTGGAGCTGAAGTTGCGAAAGTTGATGGTGCCGTCGTCGATTCGCACCTCATCCAGGGTAATGGGTACAAGCTTGCCCAGTTGCGCCCGCCAGTCGGTGCCCTGGCCGGTTTGCGAGGCCTGTTTGTTGGCGCCGCCGTCGACGAAGTTCAGTTGCGGTTTGACGAACAGTACCTTGGCCACCACCGCATGGTCGTACCACAACGAATGCCAGCTCACCGCCAGGTCGATCAGCGGCGCGTCGACGAAAGGCACCGGCACCTTGCCGTCGACCTTGACGATCTGCAGCCCGTTGATGCGATAAGCGCCGCGCCACAGGGCCAGGTCCACGTCGCTGACCTGGCCACGGTAGTCGCCCATGTCCGCCAGTTTGTCATTCAGGTAATCGCGTACTAGGTAGGGCAGGGCGATATGCAGGGCCACCAGCAGCACGACCAGGCCTGCCAGGGTCCACAAGGGCCAACTGTAGCGACGTTTCATGGTGATGGGCCTCCAGCCGTATAGAGGATGGACTGCCGGTGGCCGCAGTCGTTCGGCTCGACTGGACGCTCATGGGTCCGAGGCATACCCTTGAGCACTTCTTCACTGCTGCATAAGGACCCAGCCATGAGCCGCATTTTTGCTGACAACGCCCATTCCATCGGTAATACGCCCTTGGTGCAGATCAACCGCATCGCGCCCCGTGGCGTGACCATCCTGGCCAAGATCGAAGGGCGCAACCCGGGCTACTCGGTGAAATGCCGAATCGGCGCGAACATGATCTGGGACGCCGAAAGCACCGGCCGGCTCAAGCCTGGCATGACCATCGTCGAACCCACTTCGGGCAACACCGGGATCGGCCTGGCGTTCGTCGCCGCCGCCCGCGGCTATAAATTGATGCTGACCATGCCTGCTTCCATGAGCATCGAGCGACGCAAGGTGCTCAAGGCCCTGGGCGCCGAACTGGTGCTGACCGAGCCGGCCAAGGGCATGAAAGGCGCCATCGACAAGGCGGCAGAAATCCTGGCCAGCGACCCGGCCAAGTACTTCATGCCGCAGCAGTTCGATAACCCGGCCAACCCGGCCATCCACGAAAAGACCACCGGTCCGGAAATCTGGAATGACACCGATGGCGCCGTGGACGTGCTGGTCGCGGGTGTCGGCACCGGCGGCACCATCAGCGGTGTGTCGCGCTATATCAAGAAGACCCAGGGCAAGCCGATTCTGTCGGTGGCGGTCGAGCCTTCGGGGTCGCCGGTGATTACCCAGAAGCTGGCCGGTGAAGAGATCAAGCCCAGCCCCCACAAGATCCAGGGCATCGGCGCCGGGTTTGTGCCGAAGAACCTTGACCTGGAAATGGTCGACCGTGTTGAGCTGGTGACCGATGACGAGTCCAAGGCCATGGCCCTGCGCCTGATGCAGGAGGAGGGCATCCTCTGTGGTATTTCCTGTGGTGCGGCGATGGCCGTTGCTGTGCGCCTGGCAGAAACCCCGGAAATGCAGGGCAAGACCATCGTGGTGATCCTGCCGGACTCCGGCGAGCGCTACCTGTCGAGCATGCTCTTCAGCGACCTGTTCACCGAGCAGGAAAACCAACAGTAAGGCGACGGCCGCCATTCGCCTGTAAGCCGCCGGCTTGCCGGCGAATGCTGACCCACATCACTCAAGGCTTCGGGCGCTTATGCTACTTAACGCCTTTGTTGCAAAGCCGTTAATACTGAATGTTCAGTGGTGCGGGTTTTTCCATGGCCCAGGAGTGTTTATCATTGCCGGCTGCCAGGCCGGGTGAACACTCCCCTCACGGTTGCCTATTTCCAAGGAGTCGTTGCATGAGCTTTTCCTTTGCCGCCAAGTTCGCGGTGTTGTCGCTGTTTGTCGGCAGCATTCTTTACGTGCACCTGCGGGGCAAGGCGCGTCTGCCGGTACTGCGCCAGTTCGTCAACCATTCCGCGCTGTTCGCCCCATACAACGCCTTGATGTACCTGTTCTCCGCGGTGCCCTCCAAGCCTTACCTGGACCGCAGCAAGTTCCCGGAACTGGACGTGCTCAAGGACAACTGGGAAGTGATCCGCGACGAGGCCATGCACCTGTTCGACGAGGGCTATATCCGCGCCGCCGAGAAGAACAACGACGCCGGTTTCGGTTCGTTTTTCAAGAAGGGCTGGAAGCGTTTCTACCTCAAGTGGTACGACAAACCCCTGCCTTCGGCCGAAGCCCTGTGCCCGAAAACCGTTGAGCTGGTCAGCCGCATCCCCAACGTCAAGGGCGCCATGTTCGCCTTGCTGCCCGGTGGCAGCCATCTGAACCCGCACCGTGATCCGTTCGCCGGTTCCCTGCGCTATCACCTGGGGCTGTCGACCCCCAACTCTGACGATTGCCGGATTTTCGTCGATGGCCAGGTCTATGCCTGGCGCGACGGTGAAGATGTGATGTTCGACGAAACCTATGTGCACTGGGTGAAGAACGAAACCGAAACCACCCGGGTGATCCTGTTCTGTGACATCGAACGCCCCCTGAGCAACCGCCTGATGACCCGCCTCAACCGTTGGGTCAGTGGCCTGCTGGGCCGTGCCACCGCACCGCAGAACCTGGACGACGAGCGCGTCGGCGGGATTAACCAGGCCTACGCCTGGAGCAAGCGCTTCAGCGACCGCTTCAGCGGCGTGGTGAAACAGTGGAAGCGCCGCAATCCCAAGCTGTACCGCATCCTGCGGCCGATCCTGGCGGTGGTGGTGCTGGTGGCGTTGTGGAAGTGGCTGTTCTGATAATTCTTGCAATGAAGATCGGGCGCTGAGTATATTCGGCGCTCGACGAGTCAGACGACTCAGGTTTTTCCCTCCTCAAGAGCCCTCTGTACATGGCCTTTTCCCTCAACAGCTCGGTAGTGGTTTCAGCGGTCAACGCTGGCGTCGTGCCGTGCGGGAATCAGCAGCCTGCGCAGATCGGTCAATACCCCCCACCTGTCAGTAGTGTTCCGGTCTACGCAGTCGTAGCACCGCCAGGCGTTGGCATTCCGGGCTGATCAGCAACCGCTGTTGTTGCCTGCGCCCGCCTGAAAAAACACGACTGAATTTCAGCTTTTGCTGAGTTGGCTTTTTGCCTGACTACAGGTGGTTTTCATGTTGCTCGTTTCCAAAAAATCCGCGCTGGCGGCGGCTTCCACGAGCCTGTTCGTCCTGCTCTGGAGCAGTGGCGCAATCTTCTCCAAATGGGGCCTGGCCCATGCATCGCCCTTTGCCTTCCTAGTGATTCGCTTTGCCATTGCCCTGTGCGGCCTGGTGCTGCTGATGCCCTTGCTCAAGCTCAGGTTGCCCCGTGGGCGTGGCCCGATGCTCTACGCGGCGGCCACGGGCCTGGTGCTGTTGGGCGCCTACCAGATCTTCTACCTGCTGGCCTTGAGCCTGAAGGTCACGCCCGGTGTCATGGCCACCCTGATGGGGGTGCAGCCGATCCTTACCGTGGTGCTGATGGAGCGTCAGCGGTCCTGGAGCCGGATGTTCGGCCTGGGCCTGGGGTTGGCGGGGCTGATCATGGTGGTTTACCAAGGCATTGGTCTGGCGGGAATGTCCCTGGTCGGGATGCTCTTTGCCTTGCTGGCCCTGGTCAGCATGACCCTGGGCTCGATCATGCAGAAGCGCATCACCGATAACCCGTTGGGGACGTTGCCCGTGCAGTACCTGGCGGGGCTCTTGCTGTGCGCGGTGTTCGTGCCCTTCCAGCCGATGCATGTCGAGTACAGCCTGGGGTTTGTGGTGCCGGTGTTGTGGATGGGCCTGGTGGTTTCGGTGTTGGCGACCCTGCTGCTGTACCGGCTGATTGCCCAGGGCAACCTGGTCAATGTCACCAGTCTGTTCTACTTGGTGCCGGCAGTGACGGCGGTGATGGATTACCTGTTCTTCGGTAATCGCCTGGCGCTGTTGAGCCTGCTCGGCATGCTCTTGATCATCGTCGGCCTGGTGTTCGTGTTCCGTAAGAGCGCCTGACCTGCCAGGGCCTGGCGGCGGACGCCGTCAGGCCCTGAGCACACGGTTGCGTCCGGCCAGCTTGGCGGCGTAGGTCGCCTGGTCGCTCAGGCGCAGCAGGTTTTCTGCTGACAGCTCCGGGTCCCAGGCCGCCACACCGAAGCTGGCGGTGACCGGGCCGACCACGGGCAGCGATTGCCGGGCGAGGTTTTCCCGCAGTTGCCAGGCCAATTGTTCGGCCTGTTCCCCTGAGGTTTGCGGGCAGAGGATCGCCAGTTCCTCGCCGCCGATCCGACAAAAAATATCGCTGGTGCGCAGCCGTTGGCCGATCAGTTGGCAGGTTTGCTTGAGCACCTCGTCCCCCATGTCGTGGCCCCAGCGGTCATTGACTGACTTGAAGTGATCCAGGTCCAGCAGGATCAGGGAAAACCCCGTCCCGTAGCGTTTGCCGCTGTCCACCAGGCACTCCAGTTGGCCCATGAAGTGCCGGCGGTTGTAGATACCGGTCAACTCGTCGGTGACCGCCTGGGTACTCAGGGCGTGCTCGCGGTCCTTGAGTTCGGTGATGTCCATGAACGACCCGTACCAGACCACGCTGCGATCTTGCTGGCGCTCGGCGTAGGCTTCGCCGTGCAGCCAGCGCAGCCCTTGGCGTGGCAGTTGCACGCGAAAATCACAGGCCCAGGCTTCGCCGCTGCGGCTGGACTCCAGGGTCACGCTGATGATCAGCGGCATGTCTTCGGGGTGGACGCGCTTGAACAGCGGGTTATGCAGGAAGCTCAAGCCCAGGACGTCCTCGGCCTTGAGTTCGAAAAGTTGTTCGATGCTCGGGCTGCAGAAGGCGAAATAGCCATCCCCCGAGGCGCGCAGGTGGTACTGGTAAAGCACGTTGGGAATGCGCTGGGTGAGTTTTTTCAGGAAGGCCTTGCTCTCCTGGATGTCCTTGAGCAGTTCGTTGCGTTCGCTGACATCGATGATCACATTGAGCTGTTCCAGGCCTCCGCTGTCAGGGTCGTGAAACTCGGCACGGCGCAGTTCGCCGATAAACAGGCTGCCGTCCTTGCGCTGGTAGCTCCATTGCGTGGGCTGGTCGCCGCTGCTGCGGCACAGGTGATCGATCAGTTGCACGTTCGAGGTGTGCAACAGCGCCGGGTCTTGGGTGGCCTTGCGACGTTCATCGAGATCGGACGGCAGGTGCAGGCGTTGCACCAGATTGCGCCCCAGCATCTCGGCGCGGTTGAAGCCGAACAGGGCCTCGGCGCCGGCACTGAACAGGCGTATCCGTCCTTCAGCGGTGGTGCTGATGACGGCCACTTGGGTGGCCGCGTTCATCAGGTTGTCGAAGCGGGTATTGAGCGCCTTGATGCGGTTTTTGCGCGCGTTCAGCTCATGCAACTGGCGACGCGTCTCACGCTGCTGACGCACCGTGCAGAACAGCATCACCAGCAGGAGTGCGGCGAGGCTGATCAACAGCCCCGTGGCCAGGTGGTGCAACGGGTGCTGATCGGGCAACCACAGCAAGCCGATCATGGCGCTGCCAAGGACCAGCCAAAGTGTCGGCTCAATCAGCCGACTGCGGTTGAGGAAGTGCTCGATCCACTGCGACATCCGACTACTCATTGCCACCTCCGAACCAGGCGAAAGCTGCATGCGCGTAGTGCCCCGTCAGGAACTGTTCCTTCCTGCTTCTGGCGAAGATTATTCTCATAGTTACGCGATGATGGCTAGAGGCCATTTTTGTGGTTGGCCACTGATGGACACTGCCTGGATTGGTCATCAACGACATGAATGATCAGTGATATTCCAGCCATGTCATCGGTAAAAAACGGATCGGCAGGGCAGCAGCCGGTGATCTTGCGCGTTCCCCTGGGGGCGGAGCGCATCGCTGTCGGCAACCGTCGTTAAACAGGGGCGGTTGGGCAAGGGCTGTGTGCGCAAAAAAACTCAGGTGGGTGAATCGCAAATACTAAAGTCGCTGATGAGGGGGGACGACATAACGCTTATACACAGGAGAGTTCGTATGAGAGGTCTACTTATCGGTACCGGCATCAGCGTGTTCTTCGGGGTGGCGGGCAGTTGCTTGGCCGCACCCCCCATGTCTCAAGGTGTGATCCGTTTTAACGGCAGTGTCGTCGAGACCCCTTGCCGCGCGTCCGAGACGGCCTCGCCCGGCGGCCTGGAGCTGGGCCAATGCCCGAAGGCGGCGCGGGGCAATGTCATCAGCGTCAACCCGGTGGCCACGGTCAGCGGGTTGAACCGCTCCGGGGTCAAGGTCAAGTTATTGGCCGACAGTGGCACGGCCGAGCCTTATTACCAGCAGCGGTACGTGCTGGTCGATACCGCCGGCCGGCCCGTGACATCGGGCAACTACCTGGTGACCTTGAGTCTTCCCTAGTTCAGGGCAGGGTCAATTGGTGCTCGGCGCGTACCGAGCCGACGAAAGCCTGCATCGCTGACGAGGCGATGCGATGGCGTCGGGTAATCAGGCCGAACGGTGGCAAGCGCGCCTCGAAGTTGATCGGCAGGATCGCCAGCAAGTCACGTCCGGGGTAGTCCTCCACCACGGACAGCGGCGTCACACCGAGCATGTCGGTCTGCTGCACCAGGGAGAGCAAGGTCATGATCGAGGTGGTTTCGACAATGCTGCTGGGAATGTCGACCCGGGCATTGTGGAACACCTGATTGATGATCGAACGCATGGGGCTTGGGTGTTGTTGCAGCACCCAGGTCTCATGCTGCAACTGCGCCCAATTCAGTTGCGTGGCCTGGGCCAGGGGGTTCTGCGCGCCGGCGATCACGCACAGCGCCTCTTCGCCGAGGCTGTCGAAAATCAATTCTTCCGCCCGCGCGCCTGCGGGAATCCGGCCCAGCACAATGTCCAGTTGATCCTGCAGCAGGGCTTGCACCAGCACGTCGCTGGTGTCGACCTGGATGCTCATGGACAGCCGTGGGTGGCTTTGCTTGAGGGTGGCGATGGTGCGGGTCAGCAGCCCTGAAGCCAGCGCCGGAATCGCCCCCACCGCCACCCGCCCGAGGTTGCCGGACTCCAGCGCCACCAGTTCTTCGCGCATGCCGCTGAGTTCGGCGAAAACCATCTGCGCGTAGTAGATCACCGTGTCGCCGTAGGGCGTCGGGCGCATGCCCCGGGGCAAGCGCTCGAACAGCTCGACGCCCAGCAGGTCCTCGGCTTCGTGGAGCATCTTGGTGGCGGCCGGCTGGGTCATGCCGATGTGGTCGGCGGCGCGGCGGAGCGAACCGAACTCCTGCAGGGCCAGCATCAGGCGCATCTGTCGCAGGCGCAGGCGGCTGTGGATCATATTGGCATCAGGAATTCGGGTCATGGGGCCGGGCTCTTGAGAAAGACAGCGGCAAGCCTGACAACAAATGCCAGGTCTTGCCAGGGGGGGATCAGGGCACCGAGTTGCTCTTCGCCGGTTGCCCGCCCCGCAGGCCCAGAAGGCTGCGTACTGCGCGTGACAGCAGCGGCCAGAACAGCATCAGCAGCGCAGCGGTGGTCAGGCTGCCCACCAGCGGGTTGGACCAGAAGATGCCCAGTTGCCCATCGGAAAACAGCATCGACTGGCGGAACGCGTCTTCGGCCTTGTCCCCCAGCACCGCCGCCAGCACCAGGGGCGCGATGGGGTAGCCGAGCTTCTTGAACAGATAACCCAGGGCGCCAAAGCCCAGCATCAGCACCACGTCGAAAAACGCGTTGTGCACCGAGTAGGCGCCGATGGCGCAGATCATGATGATGATCGGCGCGATGATCGAGAACGGAATCCGCAGGATCGAGGCGAACAGCGGCACCGTGGCCAGGACCACGATCAGGCTGACCACGTTGCCCAGGTACATGCTGGCGATCAGGCCCCAGACAAAATCATGTTGCTCGACGAACAGCGTCGGCCCCGGGTGCAGGCCCCAGATCATCAGCCCGCCGAGCATCACCGCGGCGGTGGCCGAGCCGGGAATACCCAGGGTCAGCATCGGCAGCAGGGCGCTGGTGCCTGCGGCGTGGTCGGCGGTTTCCGGGGCGATCACCCCTTCGATTTCACCCTTGCCGAACTGCTCGCGGTTTTTCGAGAAGCGCCGCGCCAGGCTGTAGCCCATGAACGAGGCCGCCGTCGGCCCGCCCGGGGTGATGCCCATCCAGCAACCCACCAAGGTACTGCGGACGATGGTCAGCCAGTAACGCGGCAACTTGGCCCAGGTGCGCAGGATCACCATGGGCGTGATGCGCGCATGCTCGCCGCGAAACACCAGGCCCTCTTCCACGGTGCAGAGGATTTCGCCGATGCCGAACAAGCCAATCACCGCCACTTCGAAGCTGATGCCGGTCATCAGGATCGGCTGGTCGAAAGTCAGCCGCAGGTTGCCCGAGACCGTGTCCATGCCCACGGCGGCCATGGCGAAACCGAGCATCATCGCCACCAGGGTCTTGAGCGGCGGGTTCTTGCTCATGCCGATAAAGGTGCAGAACGCCAACAGGTACACCGCGAAAAACTCGGGCGAGCTGAAGGACATGGCGAACTCGGCGATGCGCGTGGACAGGAAGGTCAGCAGCAACACCCCGCACAGCGCCCCGATCAGCGCCGAGCTGAAGGCCGCCGTCAGGGCCTCGGCCGCTCGTCCCTGGCGGGCCATGGGGTAGCCGTCGAAGGTGGTGGCCACCGAGGACGGCTCGCCGGGAATGTTGAACAGGATTGAGGTGATCGACCCGCCGAACAACGCCCCCCAGTACATGCATGACAACAGGATGATGGCCGACACCGGGGCCATGGTGAAGGTCAGTGGCAGCAGCAACGCCACGCCGTTGGGGGCTCCCAGACCGGGGAGCACGCCCACCAGGATGCCCAGCAGCACGCCGATCACCATCAGCCCGATGTGCCCGGGGGTGAGGATCAGGTTCATGCCTTGCAGCAGGGAATCGAATTCGCTCATTTCAGGCTGCTCCCGGCCATGGCCAGCCAGTCGCCCACGGCGCCCGTATCCAGCGGCACCTTGAACCACAGGGCGAAGATCAAGTAGCTGGCCAACACCGCGCCCAGGGACACGCTGCCGATCATCCAGGCCCCGTAGGGTTTGGCCCGTACCCGGTCACGCCACATGAACCAGGCGATAAACAGCGCTGAGGCCAGGTAGATACCGGTCAACGGCATGGCCGCGACGAACAGGGCGATGGGCACGAACACCGACATCACCTGGCCAAAGGCGCTGCGGCTGACGAACGCCAGGCCCAGGGCTTGCCAGCGCAACAGGGTCAACAGCCCGTTGGCCAGGCTGGCGCCGCTGAGCAGCAGGCCGATGTAGAAGGGGAAGTAACCCGGCTCGGGGCCGCTGTCGCCCCAGCCGATGCCTTGTTCGACGCTGCCGAACATGACCATCGCGCCCACCAGGGCGGTGAACAGGGCCAGGCCGAGTTCGACCCAGCGGGTGCCGACCAGTGAGGGTGAATCCACAGAAGGGGACATGGGTGTCTCTCCGCAAGAAGGGGCTGCCGAGGGCCCGGCCGGCTCAGTCAACGAGCCGGAGGGGCGGCAGCCGTTGGATCAGTTGCGCAGCCAGCCGGCGTTCTTGAACACCGGGGTGACGCGGGCGGTGTCTTGCTCGATGTAGGCGGTCAGTTGCTCGCCCTCGAGGAAGGTCGGCACCAGCGCGTTCTGGGTCACGTAGGCCTTGAACTCCGGTGTCTGGGTGACCTTGCGCAGCAGCTCGACGTAAAACGCCTGTTGTTCGGCGCTGACTTCGCCGGGCATGAACACGGTCCGCGGGAATCGGTATTGATCGATGCCCAGGCCTTGGGAATGGCAGGTGGGGATATCCGCCCAGGCTTTGTCGCCGGCGACTTTTTCCGTGTAGCGCATGGGTTCCTGGCTGAACACGCAGAGCGGTTGCACTTGGTCACCGCGCCATTGGCTGATGCTCTCGGCAGGGTTGTTGACGTTGCTGGCGATGTGTTTGCCGGCCAGTTGGGTGGCCGCCTCGCTGCCGCTCTTGAAGGGGATGTAGGTGAGCTTGCTGCCGGTGGTCTGGTTCAGCAGCAGGGTCAGGGTCTGGTCGACATCCTTGGACTGGCTGCCGCCCATGCGCAGTTTCGAGGCGTCGGCCTTGACGGTTTCATAGAAGCCCCGAGCGTCTTTCCAGGGCGCGTCCTTGTAGGTCCAGAGGATGAAGTCGTCTTCCGCCACGGCGGCCACCGGGGTCAGTTCCTGCCATTGGTAGCCGAGCTTGGACACCAGCGGCAGCAGGTAGATGTTGTTGGTGCCGATCACCAGTTTATCGGGCTCGCCCTTGGCCATTTTCAGGTCGAGGAAGGCCTCGGCGCCGTTGCCGCCGCCTTTGTTCAGCACCACGGTGTTGACGTCCAGCAGCTTGTGTGTGGCGATGATCGACTGGATCAGCCGAGCGAGTTGGTCGGTGCCGCCACCGGGGCCGCCGGCGACGACGATTTCCAGGTTCTTATCGGGTTGCCAGGCCTGGGCCAGGGTCGGTAGCGTGCCGACGCACAGCAGGGTGCAACCCAGGAGCAGGCGGGACGTGCGACGAACGAATGTTGTGCGCATGGGAGGGCCTCGTGTTCTTGTAGTTGTTATGAGTGGCTTGTCACTGGCCGGGGCCGCAAGCCTGGGCCGAGTGTGGGAAGCCACGCCACGAACGTCTACTCAAAACAATACATACACCGATAGCCTGGGGTTATAGGTTGGGCCGGGCTTGCACCAGGTTCACAGTGCTAAGTATTGAGCCAGAGCGGTTGCTGTTAAACCCGGGAAAAACGGGGGCTGGACTCGGAGCGGTCTGAAATCGTTGTAGGGATATCCTCTGGCTATCGCCTTATCTCAAGTTTTGATTAGACGGTTATCACTGTGCCTTCGATAGTGCTCCCCAGGTCGCGTCCTCGACGGCGCACGCTGCACCCACAACAATAAGAAAACGAGGTACCCAGCATGGCTCGTTCCAGTGCTTCCCTGCACTTGCCCACGGCAAGTGTCGAACCGGCTTCAGCGGCCCCGACCACCGGGGGCCGAGCCAGCCATGTGCGCTGGCGGATCTTCGCGGTGGTCTTCGCCCTGACCATGGTCAACCTGATCGACCGGGTCTCGCTGTCCATCGCCATGCCCACCATCGCCCATGAATTCTCCCTGTCGCCGAGCCTGCAAGGGCTGATCCTCAGCAGCTTCTTCTGGGCCTATGCGCTGCTGCAGATTCCCGGCGGCTGGCTGATCGACCGCTTTGGCCCGCACCGGGTCATCGGCTGGTCCACGGGGCTTTGGGGCACCTTCCAAGTGCTGGCCGCATTTGCCACTGGTGGGCTGTCCCTACTGTTCGCCCGGGTCGCCCTGGGCGCTGCCGAAGCACCGTTGTTTCCCTCCGGCGGCAAGCTGATTTCCCTGTGGCTGGCCCCGGGCGAACGCAGTCGCGGCGCGGTGCTGATGGACAGTGGCAGCCCCCTGGGCGTGGCCATTGGCGGGCTGTTGATCGCCTACCTGATTGCCATTCTTGACTCTTGGCGGCTGGCCTTTTTGATCGCTGGCGTAGCGACCCTGGTGCTGGCCTGGGTGGCCTACCGTTACCTGCGCGACGACCCCGCCAGCCATCCTCAGGTGAACGCCGCGGAGCTGGAAAAGATCAACGCCGGCCGGGCCACACCGGCCGCCGAAGCGGCACGGATTCCGGTCAAGGGCCTGGGCATCGCCAGCCGTTCGTTGTGCGGGCTGCTGATCGGCCGGGCCAGTTGGGCCATGGTCTATTTCGGCTTGCTGACCTGGGGCCCGAGCTACCTGTCGCAGGCCCGGGGTTTTGATATCAAGGGTATTGGCGCCGCCACCTTTGTGATTTTTATCTGCGGCGCCCTAGGCTCGCTGACCGGCGGTTTTCTCTGCGACGGCCTGATGCGCAAGGGCGTCAGCCGGGGCGTGGCGGTGAAGAGCCTGCTGGCGTTTTCCGGGGTGATTGCGCTGTTGGCGTTCCTGCTGCTGCCGACCCTGAGCAACCCCTTCGCCGCCGTGGCCCTGCTGGCGCTGACGGCGTTCTTCCTGATGTGGGGCAGCCTGTACTGGAGTTTTCCGGCCCTGCTCGCCGCCCCGGCGCGGGTCGGCCTGATCGGTGGGGTGATGAATATGGCCGGCAGCACCGGTGGCATCGCGGTGCCGATCCTGGTGGGAGTGATCCTGCAGTTCGCCGGTGGCTTTGCCCCGGTACTGGGCTTCTTTGCGGTCTGCTCGGCGCTGTTTGTCCTGGCCACTTTGCTGATCAGCCTCGACGGCCCTCAGGAGGTGACGCATGGCTGAGCTCTGGGATGGCCCGATCGTCGACGCCCACCATCACTTCTGGGACCCGCAGAACAACTACCACCCCTGGCTCGCGCCGGAGGCTCGGATCGCCTTTCGCTATGGCGACTACAGCGCCATTAAGCGGCGTTATTTCCCTGAGGATTATTTCGCCGACGCCGGTGCCCATCGAGTGGTGCAGACGGTCTACGTCGAAACCGAATGGGACCCCAGCGATCCGATTGGCGAAACCCGTTTCATCCAGGGCCTGGCCGAGCGTTACGGGGTGCCCAATGCGGTGGTGGCCCAGGCCTGGCTCGATCATCCGGACGCCCTTGCGGTGCTCACCGAGCAGGCGTCCTACCCTTGCGTGCGCAGTGTCCGGCACAAGCCCGGCGGGCCCCAAACGCCCGAACAGGTGGGCCAGACCCGCACCCTGATGAGCGATGAACACTGGCGCCGCAGCTTTGCCGCCCTGGAAGGCCTGGGGCTGCATTTCGATTTGCAGACCCCTTGGTGGAACCTGCCGGAAGCCGAGCGGCTGGCCCGGGATTTTCCCGGCACGACCCTGATTCTCAACCACGCCGGGCTGCCCAGCGACCGCAGCGCCGAAGGCCTGGCGGCCTGGCACGGGGCGATGGTGCGGCTGGCCGAATGGCCCAATGTGCAGGTGAAAATTTCCGGCCTGGGCCAGGGGGGTAAAGCCTGGCGCGCCGAAGACAATGCCTGGATCGTACGTCAGGTGATCGAACTGTTCGGCAGCGCCCGCGCAATGTTCGCCAGCAACTTCCCGGTGGACAGCCTGTGTGGGTCGTTCGATGACATCTACAGCGGTTTCAAACACATCGTTGCCTATCTGCCCCGCGCCGATCAGGAGCGCCTGTTCTACAGCAACGCCCAACGCCTCTATCGTTGCGAGCCTGACGCCCGCGACCGCACACGGCCTGAATCTGTAAGGAGCCAAGCATGAATAAAAGTACCCTCGCCATGGTCCTGGGCGACCCCGCGGGCATCGGCCCGGAGCTTATCGCGCGTTTGCTCGGCGATCCCCAGGTGCGGGCCCAGGCCCAGGTGATCCTGATTGCCGATGAGGCAGAGATGCGCCGCGGCATGGACATCGCCGGGGTGACGTTTCCCTATCGCCCGGTGAGTTCCCTGGAAGACCTGGTGTTCAGTGACGACACGCCGTTGTTCTACGATTTTCGCGGCAGCGCCCTGGGCCCGTTCCCGCGCAGTGAGGCCAGTGCGATCGGCGGGCGCTACAGCCTCGACACCCTGGAAGTGGCCCTGCGCCTGACCGAGCGCGGGGCCACGGACGCGGTGTTGTTCGGGCCCTTGAACAAGACCTCGCTGCACATGGCCGGCATGGCCCACAACGATGAATTGCACTGGTTCGCCGAGCTGCTGGATTTCCATGGGCCGTTCTGTGAATTCAACGTGCTGGACAATCTGTGGACTTCCCGGGTGACGTCTCACGTGGCGCTGTCCGAAGTGCCGGGCCTGCTCAGCCAGGAGCGGGTGCTGGAAGCCATCCAACTGATCGACAACGCCCTCAAGCGCAATGGCCTGGACAGGCCGCGGATCGGTGTCTGCGGCTTGAACCCGCACAACGGCGACAACGGCTCGTTTGGCCGCGAGGAGTTGGACATCATCGGCCCGGCCGTGAGGTCAGCCCAGGCCCTGGGCATTGCCGCGGACGGTCCGTACCCGGGCGACACGATCTTCTTGAAAGTCCAGGGCGATGCCAGTGCCTTCGATGCGGTGGTGACCATGTACCACGACCAGGGGCAGATCGCGATCAAGCTCATGGGCTTCTCCCGGGGTGTGACGGTGCAGGGTGGCCTGCCGATCCCCATCACCACCCCGGCCCACGGCACCGCGTTCGACATCGCCGGGCAGGGCAAGGCCAACGTTGGAGCGATCCGCCAGGCCTTCGAGATCGCCTGCCGCATGGGCCTGCGCAGCCGCTGATCGGCGCGGCCTTCCCGGCGTTTTATTCCTCGGCGTTCTTCGCCAGCCAGCCGGCCCCTACGGACAGTGGGGGCCGGCTTTTTGGCGAATGGGGAAGGTGAAATATCCGATAACCCTATGTGGCAATAAAGGCTTGGTTGCTATCACCTGTGGTTATCGTTGGATGCCCATAAGTGATTAGCCGCTGTGTTCACCGCTGGCTAAAGTCGCCCCATCGCTTGAGCCGAAGCCGCCACCGAACACGCTCGCTCAAGACGACTCGACAACTACAAAAAGCCCGCCTTGTTTCTTCCGCAAGGCATGACGGCACTCAAGGAACATCCCTATGACTCGTCCCGATTCGGTCCTGGCGCTGTCCAGCGCTATCTCCAAAAGCCGGCTGCGCTTGCTGCCATTCCTGATCCTCATGTACATCCTGGCCTTTATCGACCGCTCCAACGTCGGCTTTGCCAAGGCCGCGTTGCAGGCCGATACCGGGCTGGGCGATGCGGCGTTCGCCTTTGGCGCCAGCATCTTCTTCATTGGCTACGCCTTCTTCGAAGTGCCCAGCAACTACATGCTCCATCGCCTGGGGGCCAAGGTCTGGCTATGCCGGATCATGGTCACCTGGGGCCTGGTGTCGGCGGCGATGATGTTCGCCCACAACGCCGAAACCTTTTACGTCCTGCGCTTTATGCTCGGCGTTGCCGAGGCCGGGTTCTTCCCCGGGATCATCCTGTACCTCACCTACTGGTTCCCGGCGCAAAGCCGTGGCCAGGCCTTGGGCCTGTTCTACTTCGGCCTGCCCCTGGCGCTGGTGCTCGGCAGTCCGCTGTCGGGCTGGTTGTTGGAGTTTCACGGGGTGTTCGGCCTGACCAACTGGCAATGGCTGTTCGTGGTCGAGGGCCTGATGGCGTCGGTGGTGGGCATCGCCGCCTACTTCTACCTGGTGGACCGCCCGGCCGATGCGCGCTGGTTGAGCGTCGAGCAGAAGCAGGCGCTGCAAAACGCCCTGGCCGAAGAGGACGCGAAGAAGCAAGGCAGCAGCCCCCACGGCTTTCTCAGTGCCTTGCGCAACCCTCGGGTGCTGCAGTTCTGCCTGGCGTATTTCACCATCCAGATGAGTGTCTACGGCGTGGTGTTCTACCTGCCGACGCGCATCGCCGGTTTGCTCGACGGCCATGTCGGCCTGAACGTCGGCCTGATCACCGCGATCCCCTGGGTCTGCGCCCTGGTGGTGACCCGCCTGATCACTCGCTACGCCGACCGCAGTGGCCAGCACCAACGCCTGGCGGTGTGCATGCTGACCATGGCCGCCGCCGGTATTGCCGCCTCGGCCCTGGGCAGCAGCATGGTCCCGGTGGTGCTGGCCTTCTGTTTTGCCGCCGCCGGTTTTGTTGCCGTGCAGCCACTGTTCTGGACCATCCCCACCGGTTACCTCAGCGGTGCCGCGGCAGCCGGTGGCATTGCCCTGATCAACTCCATCGGCAACCTCGGCGGCTTTGTCGCACCGAACCTCAAGACCCTGATGGAAACCCAGTTCGCCGATCCGCGCGCCGGCATGTTCGCCCTGGCCCTGGTGGGCATTCTCGGGGCCATCCTGCTGTCGCGCTTGAACACCCGGCACACCCCGACCTCGCCTAACTCGCTTACGCCGGCCCAGGTCGGTTGATCACTCCCACGCCTTAGCAAGGAACCCACACCATGAAAATCAAAGCCATCCGTACCCGCGTTTTCGAGTGGAAGGGCAAAGTCGTCCCGCCCCAAGCGCACTTCTGCACCAATGCCAGTGACATTCTTTTCGAGCGTGGCGATGCCATGGGCTCGTTCCGCTTCCACGGCTGGCTGGTGGTGGAAGTGGAGACCGACAGCGGCATCGTCGGCATCGGCAACTGCGCCCTGGCCCCGCGTGTGGCCAAGGAAATCATCGACACCTACCTGGCACCCATCGCCATTGGTGAAGACCCCTTCGACAACGAATACATCTGGCAGAAAATGTACCGCCAGAGCCACGCCTGGGGCCGCAAGGGCATCGGCATGGCGGCCATCTCGGCGATCGACATCGCCATCTGGGACATCATGGGCAAGGCGGTGAACAAGCCGGTGTTCAAGCTGTTGGGCGGGCGCACCAAGGAGAAGATCTGGACCTACGCGTCCAAGCTCTACGCCAACGACAACCTCGACCTGTTCCTCGAAGAGGCCCAGGGTTACCTGAGCCAGGGCTTCACGGCGCTGAAGATGCGCTTTGGCTACGGTCCCAAGGACGGCCCGGCAGGCATGCGCCGCAACATCGAGCAGGTGCGTGCCTTGCGTGAGCTGGCCGGCCCGGACGTGGACATCATGCTTGAGTGCTACATGGGCTGGACCCTGGAATACGCCCGGCGCATGTTGCCCAAGCTGGCCGAGTTCGAACCGCGCTGGCTGGAAGAGCCGGTGATTGCCGATGACATCGAGGGTTATATCGAGTTGAAGAAGATGGGCATCATGCCGATCTCCGGTGGCGAGCACGAGTTCACCTCCTACGGCTTCAAGGACCTTCTGGAGCGTCGCGCCGTCGACGTGATCCAGTACGACACCAACCGCGTGGGCGGCATCACCGCGGCGCGCAAGATCAACGCCATGGCCGAAGCCTGGTCGGTGCCGGTGATCCCCCATGCCGGGCAGATGCACAACTACCACCTGACCATGTCCACCACCGCCTCGCCGATGGCCGAGTTCTTCCCGGTGTTCGATGTCGAAGTCGGCAATGAACTCTTCTACTACGTGTTCAAGGGCGAGCCGCAACCGGTCAATGGCTACATCCAGCTCGACGACCACAAGCCGGGCCTGGGCCTGGAAATCTCCGATGAATACCTGAGCGACTTCAATATCATCGAGTAAGGGACAAGCCACCGCCCTACAAACCACCCAGCCACACAGCACAACGCCGGCCCCTTGAGGCCGGCGTTGTGCTGTGTGGAAGTTGCCGAAGGTTTGACCCGGCAAAAAAAACGACCGCCCGAAGGCGGTCGTCGCAGGTGCCGGCAGGTTGTGGCGTTACAGCGCTGTGCGCGTGCTTTCACCGTCCACCAGGCGCTGGATGTTCAGCGGGTTGGCGTTTTGCAGGGCTTGAGGCAGCAGGGCATCGGGGTAGTTCTGGTAGCACACCGGGCGCAGGAAACGCTCGATGGCCAGGGTGCCCACGGAGGTGCCCCGGGCATCGGAGGTGGCTGGGTAAGGGCCGCCATGCACCATCGCATCACAGACTTCGACCCCGGTCGGGTAGCCGTTGAGCAGCAGGCGCCCGGCCTTTTCTTCGAGGATCGGCACCAGGCTGGCGAAGCGCTGCAGGTCGTCCGGCTCGGCCAGCAGGGTGGCAGTCAGTTGCCCATGCAGGCTGCGCAAGGCTTGCTCCAACTGGGCCTGGTCGGCGACTTCAACGACGATGGTGGTCGGGCCGAAGATTTCTTCCTGCAGCACTTCCTCCTGGTTCAGCAGCAACGCTACGTCGGCCTGGTACAGCTGCGGGCGGGCTTGCTGGCCCTGTTGCGGCTGGCCGGCCAGGTGGCGGATGCCCTCCAGGGCGTCGAGGCGCGACAGGCCATTGCTGTAGCTGCGCAAGCCACCGACGTTGAGCAGGGTGTGGGCCGGCTGCTCGTTGAAGAACTGGGTGAGGCTGGCGACAAACGCGGAAAACTCCGCCGAAGCGATGCCCAGGACCAGGCCCGGGCTGGTGCAGAACTGCCCCGCACCCAGCACCACGCTGTTGCCCAGTTCCCCGGCGATGCGTTCACCGCGCACACGCAGGGCTTCCGGCAGCACCAGGATCGGGTTGATGCTCGACATCTCGGCAAACACCGGGATCGGCTGCGGGCGTGCCGCGGCCATGTCGCACAGGGCCCGGCCACCGCCAAGGGAACCGGTGAAGCCCACGGCCTGGATCGCCGGGTGCTTGACCAGGGTGGCACCCACGCCGCCGCCATAAATCATGTTGAAGACCCCGGCCGGCATCTCGGTGCGCTCAGCGGCCCGCAGGATCGCCGACGCCACTTGGTCGGCGGTTGCCATGTGCCCGCTGTGGGCCTTGAACACCACGGGGCAGCCAGCAGCCAGGGCCGCTGCGGTGTCGCCACCGGCGGTAGAGAAGGCCAGGGGGAAGTTGCTGGCACCGAACACCGCCACCGGGCCCAGGCCGATGCGGCACTGGCGCAGGTCGGGGCGGGGCAGGGGTTGACGATCGGGCAGGGCGCGGTCGATGCGCGCGCCATAGAAATCGCCGCGCCGCAGGACCTTGGCAAACAGACGCATCTGCCCGCTGGTGCGGCCCCGTTCGCCCTGGATACGCCCAGCCGGCAAGGCGGTTTCACGGCACACCAGGGCGACGAAATCATCCCCCAGGGCGTCGATTTCATCGGCGATGGCATCGAGGAATTGCGCCCGGCGTTCGGCCGAGAGGTTGCGGTACAGCGGGTAGGCCCGGGCCGCGGCCTGGGCAGCGGCGTCGACTTCGCTGTCGGTGGCCTGGATGAATTCATAGGGCAAGGCTTCGCCGGTGCTGGCGTCCAGGCTTTGCAGACGGATGTCGCCCTGGGCGCTGCGCAGGCCACCGATGTAGTTGTGGCCGAGGATCTGAGTCATTGCTGCCTCCTGGTATCACGATGAAACGGGGCGCCTGCTGGCGCCCTGAAGGAAAATCACCGGCTTGACCGGTGTCTGAAAGTGCGTGGCGAGGCCGTCTTCAAAGGCGGCGGACCTCACCGATGCGGACTGGGCATTCGGCCACTTCAATGCCGTTGACCAGCGGTGCGCCAAACTCCGGCAGGCTGATCTCGAAGCGGTCACCGACCTGGGTTCGTACCTGATCGGCAAAGGACAGGGTCGCGGTGCCGAAGAAGTGCACGTGCACGTCACCGGGCCGCAGGAATTGCCGGTACTTGAAGTGGTGGTACTCAAGGTTTTCCAGGCTGTGGCACATGTTGTCCTCGCCGCTGAGGAACTCCTTCTCCCACAGCACCTGGTCGCCGCGGCGGATGCGGCTCATGCCCACCAGGTTGCGCGGCAGTTCGCCCACCCGCAGTTCCGGGCCGAAGCTGCAGTTGCGCAGCTTGGAATGGGCCAGGTACAGATAATTTTTGCGCTCCACCACATGGTCGGAGAACTCGTTGCCCAGGGCGAAGCCGATGCGATAGGGCTGGCCGTCGTCACCAATCACGTAGAGCCCGGTGAGTTCCGGCTCTTCGCCGGCGTCTTCGGCGAAGTCTGGCGATTGCAGGGCCTGGCCCGGGCGCACGACGATGGAACCGTCGCCCTTGTAGAACCACTCCGGCTGGGTGCCGACCACGCCCGGCGCCGGGCGCCCGCCTTCGATGCCCCACTGGAACATGCGTGCGGTATCGGTACTGGCGGCAGGTGCATCGGTTTTCTGCTGGTGCATCTTGTCCCGGGTCGAGGCGCTGCCCAGGTGGGTCAGGCCGGTGCCGCTGATCAGGCAATGGGCCGGGTCTTCATGATCCAGGGGGGGCAGCACTCGGCCTTCGGCCAGGGCCAGGGGATAACTTTCGGTGTGGTCCTGGGTGCCCAGGGCCGCCACTTCGGCCGCCAGGTCACGGCCATTGCGAATCGCCTGCAGGGCCAGCTCGCGCATGGTGCGCACCGCGTTTACCGGGCGGATGCTCTCGCCATCGATCAGGCCGACCTGGCGGTGGCCCTGGGTGTTTTCAAACTGGATCATATTCATCGCAAATGAACTCGTGCTTGTTGTTATCCAGGGTCCGGCAGCCGGGCCCGCTTAACAGCACTGTAAAATTCCACGGCGATGCTGCCTAATGAGAGCTGCTGATTGAGCGATAACTTTTAGTCATCCCCTATGATTCCATCCCTGAGCAACATCGCTTCACGCTTGCGCCTCAAACAACTGCGGCTGTTGATCGCCCTGGATGAACTCGGCTCCCTGCACAAGGCCGCCGACGCCATGGCGATTACCCAGCCGGGGGCGACCAAGGCCTTGAATGAAATCGAGTCGACCCTCGGTGCGACCCTGTTCGAGCGCAGCAGCAAAGGCCTGGAGCCCAACGATCTGGGGCGCTGCGTGATTCGTTATGCGCGCCTGATCCACACCGACCTGGCCCATTTGCGCGAAGAAATGATCGGCATCCTCCAAGGCCACGGTGGCCGGGTGTCGGTGGGCACCATCATGGGCGCGGTGCCGGTGCTGGTGGAGGGCCTGGCCCGCTTGCGCGCCCGGCAGCCGGAGCTGTCGGTGGAGATCGTCGAAGACACCAGCGCCCGCTTGCTCAGCCTGCTGGACCAGGGGCGCCTGGACCTGGTGATCTGCCGCACCAGCGTCAGCCAGCGCCCCAGCGCCTATGACAGCCGCTCCCGGGCCCAGGAAGCGCTGGTGCTGGTGGCCCACCCGCAGCATGCGTTTGCCGCCCGCAGCGAACTCAAGCTCAGTGAACTGGCGGACAGTCGTTGGGTGGTGTTTCCGGTGAACATGCCGATGCGCCAGACCCTGGAGCGGGAGTTTCGTGAGGCGGGGCTGAGCTTTCCGTCCTACCCGATCGAGACCTCATCGACCTTCACCACCCTGTCTCTGCTGTTGCAGGACCCGACCCTGGTGGCGGTGATGCCGTTATTGGTGGCCCAGGTTGCCCTGCGCCACGGCATGTTGGTGCGCCTGCCCCTGGAACTGAAGTCGCGCAACGAGCCTTATGAAATCGTTACCCGACGCGGGGTCGAACTCAGCGTGCCGACGCGCCTGTTGATCGACGAGTTGATCGAGCCCGAAGCGGATTCCCCAGCGCGGCGTTAGCGCGCTGCGGCCCGCTGGGTCGGCCTCAGCACCAGCCACAACGCCACTGCAATCAGCAGCCCGCCATACAGGTGGGCCATGGACAGTGGCTCATCCAGCAGCAAGGCGCCCCACAGCACGCCGAAGGGCGGAATCATAAAGGTCACGGTCATGGATTTGACCGGGCCGATGGAGCTGAGCAGGCGGAAATAGAGGATGTAGGCGAAGGCGGTGCACACCAGGCCCAGGCCCAGCAGCGACAGCCACACGCTCCAGCCGCCCCAACTGGCTGGCGCTTGGGTGGCCACGCTGTAGCCGAACAGCGGCAGCAGGAACAGGCTGGCGCCGAGCATGCTGCCCAGGGCCGCCAGGCGACTGTCGAGGCCGCCGGCCTGGTCCAGCCAGCGCCGTGCGAGAAAGCCGGCAAAGCCGTAGCAGGTGGTGGCCACCAGGCACGACAGGGCGCCCAGCAACAGTTGCTGATCGAAGGCCACTGGCCCGGCGCGGGTCAGGATGCCGACCCCGAACAGCCCCAGGCAGACCCCGGCGATCTTGCTCGGGCCCAGGCGTTCGCTGAAGAACAGCCCGCCGATCAGCACTCCCATCAACGGCGTGGTGGCGTTGAAGATCGCCGAGTAGCCGGCGGGCAGCACTTGGGCGGCCACCGCATACATGGTGGCGGGCAGGCCCGAGTTGATCACCCCGAGCAATAGCACGGTCTTGAACTTGCCGCGAAAATCCCAGTTGATCCGCATCAGGGCGAGGATCACCAATAGCCCGACGGCGGCGATCGCCACCCGGAAAAATGCGCTGGGCGCGGTGCCGAGCACCGGAGCGATGATCCGCATGAACAGGAAGCTGGCCCCCCAGATGGCGGCCAGCGACAGCAGGCGCAGGATGTCGACAAGTCTCACGGCAAACACTCTTGGCTTTTTCAGGGGCGAGAGTGTTGCCGAGGGCCTGGGGGGCTGGCAAACCCTAATGCATCCGTTACAGCACGAAGCGGGTCACCAGGCCGTTGAGGTCGATGGCCAGGCGCGACAGTTCCTGGCTGGCGGCCGAGGTCTGGGTGGCACCGGCGGCGGTCTGGGTCGACAGGTCGCGGATGTTCACCAGGCTGCGATCGACGTCCCGGGCCACCAGGGCCTGCTGCTCGGCGGCACTGGCGATCACCAGGTTGCGCTGGCTGATATGGGAAATCGCCGAGGTGATTTTCTCCAGGGCGCTGCCGGCGCTGTTGGCCCGTTTCAGGGTGTCCCCTGCGTGCTCCGCACTGCTTTGCAGGGCGCCCACGGTGGCATCGGTGCCTTGCTGGATGCGCAGGATCATCTGCTCGATTTCTTCGGTGGAATCCTGGGTGCGCTGGGCCAGCGAGCGGACTTCGTCGGCCACCACCGCAAAGCCGCGACCGGCTTCCCCGGCCCGTGCAGCCTCGATCGCCGCGTTGAGGGCCAGCAGGTTGGTCTGCCCGGCGATGCCGCGAATCACTTCCAGCACCTTGCTGATGTCTTGGGCCTGGCTCGCCAGGCCCTGGGCCTGTTCCGAGGCACCGAGCACTTCGCTCACCAGGTTCTGGATCGAACTGATGGTTTCGCTGACCTGGTAATGCCCGTGCTTGCTGTCCTCGTCCGACGCCTGGGAGGCTTCGGCGCTGGACACGGCGTTGCCGGCCACTTCATCCACCGCCGCGCTCATTTCAGTGACGGCGGTGGCGGCCTGTTCGATTTCATCGTTCTGCATCTGTAGGCCACGGGTGCTCTGCTCCATGACCGAACTCATCTCTTCGGCGGCGGAGGCCAGTTGCTGGGACGAATCGCTGATGCCCCGCAGGGTGGCGCGCAGGTTGTCCTGCATCGTGGCCAGGGCGCTGAGCAATTGCGCCGGTTCATCCTTGCCGCTGCCGTTCACCGTCTGGCTCAGGTCGCCGGCGGCGATGGTCCGGGCCACGGCCAGGGCCTGGCTCAGGGGCGTGGTGATGCTGCGGGTCAACTGCCAGGCCAGGAGCAGGGTGGCCACCAGGGCGACGATGATGATCAGGCTGACGATCCACACCGAGCGGTCATACATCAGCGCGGCGTTGTCCGAGGCGGCATCAGCGCCTTGCTGGTTGAACACGATCAAGTCTTCCAGGGCCTGGTCGAGGACTGTGCCCACCGGCGACAGTTCGTCGTTGAGCCGGGTGTAGGCCTGGGTGGTTTGGCCGTTGTCGATCTGCACGATGATCTGGTCGAGGATCTTCAAGTATTGGGCGATAGCGTTCTGTACTTTGTCGAGCATGACCCGTTCCTGGTCCGTGCTCATGTTCGCCGCATAATCCTTCAGGCGTCCGGCCAGTTCCTGGCGCTCGCTGCTGATGATGGCTTTGCTTTTATCGTGGCTGGCCGCCTGGTTGTTGGCGATCAGGCGCAGGGCTTCCATGCGGATCGAGGCGACGTTGGCCGCGCCGTCATGGATGTTCTCGATGCTCGGCATCCAGGATTCTTCGATGACTTTGGCGCTTTCGCGCAGGGTCGCCATCTGCCCCAGGGAAAACACTCCGACTACGACCAGCAGGGTGGCCAGTAGCGCAAAACTCAGTGCGGCGCGCAGACCGATGCGAATGTTCCTGATCGACATAAATTGCTCCTTAGGCGGTTTGACATGGGTATTCCTCTTCGCACTTGGATTTTGTTTTTAGGGCATGAAGGCGCGCTGTATATCAAAGAGCCATCACTCTGGTAAGGCGCATTTGCCCCGGTGTTGCCTTGGATCAAGAAGGGCGTTTGGTTCGAGTCGAGGGTGCTTTAGATTTATTGACGCCAGGTTATTGGCGTGCAGGGCAAGTGGTAGGCGGCCTGCGAGGGAATCGATCAAGTTGGCGTAGGATGACTTGTGGGTATTTTTTTGACCGAACGGTCGATTAAAAATAATTGCAAGTGGCTGTGTCCATTCGACGTCCCCGGCTGCTTCGTGGGTTAAAAATGCGCTTCTCCTCAAGCCGTTTCACTGGCTAAGCTCAGGCACTGAAAATTCCCGCAGAGGTTTTCCTATGTCGCAGTCATGGCCAGCCGCCGATATCGCTCGAATGATCCTCGAGGGCTTCGACGATTATCGTGAGCACTTCCGCCGAATCACCGACGGTGCGCGGATGCGTTTCGAGCGGGCCCAGTGGCAGGAGGCGCAGCGGGCCTCGGCGGCGCGGATCAACCTCTATGAAGACAAGGTCGGCGAAACCGTGGCCCGCCTGCGTGCAGCCTATGCTGCCGAGGTGCTGCTGGATGTCAGCCAGTGGCCGCTGGTCAAGAGTGCCTACATCAGCCTGATCGACCTGCGCTTCGACGATGAGCTGTCCGAGACCTGGTACAACTCGACCTTCTGCGGGCTGTTCAGCCATGACCTGATCAGCGACGGCTGCATGTTTATCCACACCACCCGGCCCAGCCTGCGCCGGGCCCGGGCAGCGCAGACCCGCACCTACAAGCCCGCGGGACAACTGGCGGCCACACTGGAACAGATTTTCATCGACTACGGCTTCAGCGAGCCCTACGCCGATTTGCCCAGCGACCTGCGGCGCCTGGAAGCCCAGTTGCGCGAAAACCTGCCGGACTGGGTGTGCAAGGACCCGCAACTTGCGGTGGAGCTGTTCTCCTCGGTGCTGTACCGCAACAAGGGCGCCTACCTGGTGGGGCGCCTGTACACCCAGGATGAGCAGTGGCCTCTGGTGATTCCCCTGCTGCACCGCGAAGGCCGGGGCATCCAGATCGATGCCTTGATCACCGACGAGGCCGATGTCTCGATCATCTTTTCCTTCACCCGCTCCTATTTCATGGTGGATGTGCCGGTGCCGGCGGAATTCATCGGCTTTTTGCGGCGCATCCTGCCGGGCAAGCACATTGCCGAGCTGTACACCTCCATCGGGTTCTACAAGCACGGCAAGTCCGAGTTCTACCGGGCGCTGATCAACCACCTGGCCAACACCGACGACCAGTTCATCATGGCGCCCGGCGTGCGCGGCATGGTCATGAGCGTGTTCACCCTGCCGGGGTTCAACACGGTGTTCAAAATCATCAAGGACCGGTTCTCGCCGTCGAAAAACGTCGACCGGGCCACGGTGATCGAGAAGTACCGCCTGGTGAAAAGCGTGGACCGGGTCGGGCGCATGGCCGACACCCAGGAGTTCGCCGATTTCCGCTTTCCCCTGAGCAAATTCGACCCGGCCTGCCTTGAAGAACTGCTGGAGGTGGCGCCGTCCACGGTGGCAGTGGAGGGCGAGACGGTGCTGATCCGCCACTGCTGGACCGAACGGCGCATGACCCCGCTCAACCTGTACCTGGAAAATGCCAACGAAGCCCAGGTGCGCGAAGCCCTGGAAGATTACGGCCTGGCCATCAAGCAACTGGCGGCGGCGAATATCTTCCCCGGCGATATGCTGCTGAAGAACTTCGGCGTCACCCGGCACGGCCGGGTGGTGTTCTACGACTACGACGAAATCTGCTTTCTCACCGAGGCCAACTTCCGCCATATCCCGGAACCGCGCACCCCCGAGGATGAAATGGCTTCTGAGCCCTGGTACTCCATCGGCCCGCTGGACGTGTTCCCCGAGGAGTTCCCGCCGTTTCTGTTTGCCGATGCCGGGCAGCGCACGCTGTTCAACCAATTGCATGGCGAACTGTATAACGCCGATTACTGGAAAAGCCTGCAAGCAGCCATTCGCGCCGGCAAGGTCATCGACGTGTTCCCGTATCGGCGTAAAGGGGTTGAGGAGTAGAGGCAGCGGCAAGCGGCAAGCTGCCCCACAAGCTAAATATGAGCCATTGCGTTAATCTTGCCGCTTTTCGCTTGAAGCCTGCCGCTGCTCTATGACTACCGACCAACTGCTGAAAAACCTCGACCAAGCCATGCTCGCCGACCGTCATCGGTTGCGGCGGCAGTTGCTTGAGCTGCGCAAGAAGCCCGATGAGGCCAAGCTCGCCCAGTGGGTCGAGCGCATGCAGGCGTCCTGTGCCCAGGTCACGGCGCGGCGGGCCAGCGTGCCGCTGATTCGTTATGACGACAGCCTGCCCATCGCCGCCAAGCGCGACGAAATCAAGGCGGCGCTGCTCAAGCACCAGGTGCTGATCATTGCCGGTGAAACCGGCTCGGGTAAAACCACTCAGTTACCGAAAATCTGCCTGGAAATCGGTCGCGGTCAGCACGGCCTGATCGGCCATACCCAGCCGCGGCGGATTGCGGCGCGCAGCGTGGCCAGCCGGGTCGCCGAAGAACTGGCCACCCCACTGGGGGCACTGGTGGGCTACCAGGTGCGCTTCGAGGACCAGAGCGATTCCAATACCCTGATCAAGTTGATGACCGACGGCATCCTGCTGGCGGAAACCCAGAACGACCGCTACCTGGAACGCTACGACACGATCATCGTCGACGAGGCCCACGAGCGCAGCCTGAACATCGACTTCCTGTTGGGCTACCTGAAGACCCTGCTGCCGCGTCGTCCGGACCTCAAAGTCATCATCACCTCGGCGACCATCGACCTGGAGCGCTTCTCCAAGCACTTCAACGATGCGCCGATTGTCGAGGTGTCCGGGCGTACCTTCCCGGTGGACACGTGGTATCGCCCCCTGACCCTGGAACAGGACGAGGAGGGCAACCGCGTCGAGGACGACCTGACCGTGGACCAGGCGATCCTTGCCAGCCTGGATGAAATCGCCGCCCATGAGCGCAGCGAGCGGCGCAGCCCGGGGGATGTGCTGGTGTTCCTGCCCGGCGAGCGGGAGATTCGCGACGCCGCCGAGATGCTGCGCAAGGCCCAGCTCAAACACACCGAGATCCTGCCACTGTATGCGCGCCTGTCGCCGGCCGAGCAGCAGCGGATTTTCCAGTCCCACCCGGGCCGGCGCGTGGTGCTGGCGACCAACGTCGCGGAAACCTCGTTGACCGTGCCGGGCATTCGTTACGTGATTGACAGCGGCACCGCGCGCATCAGTCGCTACAGCTACCGGGCCAAGGTCCAGCGCCTGCCCATCGAAGCCGTTTCCCAGGCCAGTGCCAACCAGCGTAAAGGCCGTTGCGGCCGGGTCGAGCCGGGAATCTGCATTCGTCTGTACAGCGAGGACGATTTCCTCGGTCGTCCGGAATTCACCGACCCCGAGATCCTGCGTACCAACCTGGCGGCGGTGATCCTGCAGATGCTCCATCTGCGCCTGGGTGAAATCACCGATTTCCCGTTTATCGAACCGCCGGATGGCAAGGCCATCAGCGACGGTTTCAACCTCCTGCAAGAACTCTCGGCGGTGGACCGCAACAGCCAGCTGACCCCGCTGGGGCGGCAACTGGCGCGGCTGCCGGTGGACCCGCGCATGGGCCGCATGCTGCTGGAGGCCGCGCGCCTGGGCAGCCTGCAGGAGGTGTTGATCGTCGCCAGCGCCATGTCGATCCAGGACCCGCGCGAGCGCCCGCCGGAGCGTCAGCAGGCCGCCGACCAGGCCCATGCCCAATGGAAAGACGTGGACTCGGACTTCGCCGGGCTGGTCAATCTGTGGCGTGGTTTTGAAGAGCAGCGCCAGGCCCTGACCGCCAGCCCGCTGCGCAACTGGTGCCGCAAGAATTTCCTCAACTACCTGCGGCTGCGCGAGTGGCGCGATTCCCATCGCCAACTCAGCCTGATCTGCCGCGACCTGCAACTGAGCGTCAATAAAGAGCCGGCGGATTACCCGAAACTGCACAAGGCGGTGCTGGTGGGCCTGCTCAGCCAGATCGGCCAGAAAACCGAAGACGGCGACTACCTCGGTGCCCGTCAGCGACGCTTCTGGATTCACCCGTCATCGGGCCTGGGCAAGAAGCGTCCGCAATGGCTGATGACCGCCGAGCTGGTGGAAACCACCAAGCTGTATGCGCGCATGGTGGCCAAGATCGAGCCGGACTGGATCGAACCCCTGGCCGGGCACCTGATCAAGAAGAACCACTTCGAACCCCATTGGGAGAAGAAGCGCGGGCAGGTGGTGGCGTACGAGCAGATCACCCTGTTCGGCCTGATCGTGGTGGGCCGTCGGCCGGTGCACTACGGCCCGGTGGACCCGGTGGTCTCTCGCGAGCTGTTTATCCGTGAGGCGCTGGTGCGTGGGGAGATCCAGTCCAAGGCCAAGTGCCTGAGTGCCAACACCCAATTGCTGGAGCAGCTCGACGCCCTAGAAGCCAAGGCCCGGCGTCGGGACATCCTGGCGGACGAGGAAACCCTGTTCGCCTTTTATGACGCGCGGCTGCCGGCGGAGATTCACCAGACCGCCACCTTCGACAGCTGGTACCGGGTCAACAGCCAGAAAGACCCGCAGTTGCTGATCATGCGCGAGGAAGACGTGCTGGCCCGCGAGGCCAGCGAAGTCACTGCGCTGCAATACCCGGACACCCTGCACATCGGCGACCTGGAACTGGCCCTGAGTTATCACTTCGAGCCCAACCATCCCCGGGATGGCGTGACCCTGCGGGTGCCGGCGCCGCTGTTGCCGGCCTTGCCCGCCGAGCGCCTGGAATGGCTGGTGCCGGGGGTGATCGAGGCCAAGTGCATTGCCCTGGTGCGCAACCTGCCCAAGGCCTTGCGCAAGAACTTCGTACCGGTGCCGGACTTCGTCAAGGCCGCCCTGCAACGCATGGACTTTGCCGAAGGTTCGCTGCCCCAGGCCCTGGGGCGGGAGCTGCTGCGCATGACCGGCGCCCGGGTCAGCGACGAAGCCTGGGCCGAGGCCGCGCAACAGGTGGAAAGCCACCTGCGGATGAACCTGGAAATCGTCGACGGCCAGGGTAAGTTCCTCGGTGAAGGCCGGGACCTGGCCGAGCTGACCGCGCGTTTTGCCGAGGCCAGCCAGGCTGCCTTGGCCGTGCCGCAAACGGCGAAGAGCCAACAGCCGGTGGAGCCCAAGGTGTTTGCGGCGGTGGCCGAGAAGACTCAGCAAAAGATCGCCGGACTGTCGATGACGGTGTACCCGGCGCTGGTGGAAGAGGGCGGAACGGTCAAGGAAGGGCGTTTCTCCACCGCCGCCGAAGCCGAGTTCCAGCATCGCCGGGCCTTGCAGCGCCTGCTGTTGCAGCAGTTGGCCGAGCCGGCCAAGTTCCTGCGCGGCAAGCTGCCGGGGCTGACCGAGTTGGGCCTGCTGCACCGCGAGCTGGGGCGTGTCGAAGCCCTGGTGGAAGACATCCTGCTGGCCAGCCTCGACAGCTGTGTGCTGGAGGGCGAAGCCACCTTGCCTCGAGATGGCGCCGGGCTGGCTTCCCTGGCCGAGCGCAAGCGCGGCGGCTGGACCGAACATGCCGAACGCCTGGCCAGGCTGACCCTGGAGATTCTCAAGCTGTGGCACGGCCTGCAAAAGCGCTTCAAGGGCAAGATCGACCTGGCCCAGGCCGTGGCCCTCAACGACATCAAGGCGCAACTGAGCCACTTGGTGTACCCGGGGTTTGTCCGGGAAACCCCGGCCCAGTGGCTCAAGGAGCTGCCGCGTTACCTCAAGGCCATTGAGCTGCGTTTCGAGAAGCTCGGCAGCCAGGTGCAGAAGGACCGGGTCTGGAGCGGTGAACTGGTCGGGCTCTGGAGCCAGTACCAGGCCCGCGCCAGCAAGCACGCTCAGGAAGGCAAGCGCGACCCGCAGTTGGAGTTGTACCGCTGGTGGCTGGAGGAATACCGGGTGTCGTTGTTTGCCCAGCAACTGGGTACCAAAGTCCCGATCTCCGATAAACGCCTGAGCAAGCAATGGAGCCAGGTCGAACCCTGACCGCGCCATGCCGTGTAGGCGCTGGCGTGCCAGCGATGGCATCCGCGAGATCGCCATCGCCGGCAAGCCGGCTCCTACATGACTTGTGGTACCCCTCAAAATTTTTACTGCCCACCTCGGCCCCTGTAGGGGCCGGCTTGCCAGCGATGGCCTGCGCAACCGTTCCGTTAATCTCGCCATTGCGGCGAAATGCCAGTGGTTATGGCAAACTCCGCCGTCATAAATACCGTGCCCGCCCAGGCGGACCGGAATAAAGCGATGCCAGGCTCTGTCCCGTCTGTTGCGGGGTGGACCCTTTACGGTTTGGTACGTCGGTGCCAATACCTTCTGCCTGAACAGAAATAGAGGAACGACCGTGCATAACGTCGTCATCAGCGGCACAGGCCTTTTCACCCCGGCCAACAGCATCTCCAACGAAGAGCTGGTGCAGTCTTTCAATGCCTATGTGCATCAATTCAACGCCGACAATGCCGCCGCCATCGAGCGTGGCGAGGTCCAGGCGCTGACCGAGTCCAGCGCCGCCTTTATCGAAAAAGCCTCCGGCATCAAAAGCCGCTTTGTCATGGACAAAGAGGGCATCCTCGACCCGCAGCGCATGGCGCCGCGCCTGCCCGAGCGCTCCAATGATGAATGGTCGGTGCTTTGCCAGATGGCCGTTGGTGCTGCCGAGCAGGCCCTGCAGCGCGCCGGCAAGACCGCCGCCGACATCGACGGGGTGATCGTTGCCTGTTCCAACCTGCAGCGCGCCTACCCGGCCATCGCCATCGAAGTCCAGGAAGCCCTGGGCATCCAGGGTTTTGGCTTCGACATGAACGTGGCCTGTTCCTCGGCCACCTTCGGCATCCAGGCCGCCTGCAACAGCGTGCAGTTGGGCCAGGCCCGGGCGATCCTGATGGTCAACCCGGAAGTCTGCACCGGTCATTTGAATTTCCGTGACCGCGACAGCCACTTCATCTTCGGCGACGCCGCCACCGCCGTGATCATCGAACGCGCGGACCTGGCCACCTCGGCCTACCAGTTCGATATCGTCAGCACCAAGCTGCTGACCAAGTTCTCCAACAACATCCGCAACAACTTCGGTTTCCTCAACCGCGCGGCGGAAGAGGGTATCGGCGCCCCGGACAAACTCTTCGTCCAGGAAGGCCGCAAAGTATTCCGTGACGTCTGCCCGATGGTGGCGGAGCTGGTGGGTACCCACTTGCAAGAAAACCAACTGAACGTTGCCGACGTGAAGCGCTTCTGGCTGCACCAGGCCAACCTCAGCATGAACCACCTGATCGTCAAGAAACTCCTGGGCCGCGAAGCCTCGGTGGAAGAGGCCCCGGTGATTCTCGATCGCTACGCCAACACCAGTTCGGCGGGTTCGGTGATTGCCTTCCACAGCTACCAGGACGACCTGCCAAGCGGTTCGCTGGCGGTGCTCAGTTCCTTTGGTGCCGGGTACTCCATCGGTAGCGTGCTGCTGCGCAAGCGCTGAGACGAGGGGGCTGGCCTTATCGCCGGCCAGCCGACACCTACAGGTGGCGACGAGGCATTGATGGCTGCAGCGGACGATACGTCGCTGCTCGCTCGCCTGTTGGCGGGTGAGCAGCAGGCTTACAAAGAGTTGGTCAGCACCTACCAGGGGGCGATGCGTGCGGTGGCCTATGCCATCGTCGGCCAGCCTCATGCCGATGAAGTGGTGCAGGATGCCTGGCTGTCGGTAGTGCGCAATCTGGGGAAGTTCGAGGGCCGTTCAAGCCTCAAGACCTGGTTGCTGACCATCACCGCCAACGCGGCGAAAAGTCGCTACAAACAGCAACGCCGGGACGTCCTGCTGGACGATGTGCCGGCGCCCCACGGTACCCTCGGTGACGAGCGATTCTCCCCGGACGGGCATTGGCGGGTGGCGCCCCTGGCCTGGCATGACGACAACCCCGAGGCCTTGCTCACCGAGCGCGAGCTGCGTGAGTGCCTGGAACGTACCCTGTTGAGCCTGTCGGATCTGCAAAGCAGTGTCTTGCTGCTGCGTGAGCGCCAGGGGCTGGAGTTGCAAGAGATCTGTAATCTTCTGCAGCTTTCGCTCTCCAATGTGCGTGTGCTGTTGCACCGCGCACGGTTGAAGGTCTTTGCCACCGTGGAGCACTTTGAGGAAACCGGCCAATGCTGACCTGTCAGGAATACGTGGCGTGCTCCAGTGATTACCTCGATGGCCAGTTGAGCCTTCGCCAACGCTTGAGGGTGCGTTACCACGTGCTGCTCTGCCCCGACTGCCGGCGCTTCATTCGCCAGATGCGTGTGCTGCAAGCCACCTTGCGGGTGTTGCCCGAGCCGCCCTTGGCCGGTCTCGACGAGTTGGCCGCACGCCTGGCTGCTCAGCGTCACGACGACTGCCAATAGCCTCGAGATCGATGGCCGCCCGGCCAGCCATCAACAACGCTGCTGTCAGAATATCCCCGGATATCCCCCGCGCAACCCCTCTAGTACGGGCCTTTTGCCTTATTTCTTTTCGAAGTAAAAAAGTTCCCGTGTCATAAAATCTTTATCTATCAGCAACCGCGCTGACATAACCCATCGCCAAGATTCCCTCCCAACACAAGCGGGCCTGAACCGCGTGTTTTCCAACGCTACAGACCACCAATTAGGGGAATTCTTCGATGATCCGTAAGCACTTCGCCGGTTTTGCCGCCAGCGCCCTGGCCCTGGCAGTGACCGCCCAGGCTTTCGCTGGCACCGTCACCACCGATGGCGCCGATATCGTTGTCAAAACCAAGGGCGGCCTTGAGGTCGCCACCACGGACAAAGAGTTCAGCTTCAAACTCGGTGGCCGCCTGCAAGCCGACTACAGCCAGTTCGACGGTGTCTACACCCGCAACGGCGACACCGCTGATGCGGCCTATTTCCGTCGCGCCTTCCTGGAATTGTCCGGTGTGCTCTACACCGACTGGGCGTACACCATCAACTATGACTTCTCCCACAACACCGGCGACGCCGACAACGGCTACTTCGACGAAGCGTCCCTGGCCTACAACGGCTTCAAGCCGGTGTCGATCAAGGTCGGTCGCTTCGACCCGGACTTCGGCCTGGAAAAAGCCACCAGCTCCAAGTGGGTGACGGCGCCGGAACGTAACATCTCCTACGACATGATCGACTGGGCCAACAGCCATCAGAACGGCCTGGGCCTGCAAGCCTCCAGCACCTTCGCGGATTCGTTCTACGCCTCCGCCGGTGTGTTCAGCAAAGACACCGACGACACCGACGGCAACAGCATCAAGCAGGCCAACGGTCGCTTCGTATTCGCGCCGATGCACGACGCCGGCAACGTGCTGCACTTTGGTATCAACATCGCCAGCCGCGATGTCTCCGATACAGCGTTCGACTCTCGCTATCGCACCCGTATGGGCATGCGCGGCGTCGATACCCTGGGCGGCAACGATGCCGGCACCAACGGCAACCGTCCGGTGCTGGGCGGCGCATCACCTTCGCCAGCCGGTTCTTATGACCGCGACACCGCAATGGGCTTGGAAGCCGCCTTCGCCATGGGCCCGGCCTCGATCCAGGGTGAATACATCACCCGCAAGACCAAGGCTGACGACAGCGCCTTTGAAGACATCAAGGGTCATGGTTTCTATGTTCAGGGCGCCTACACCCTGACCGGCGAGGCTCGCGGTTATAAAGTCGGCAAGTTCGACGCCATCAAGCCGTCCAACAAAGCCATCGGCGCCTGGGAACTGTTCTATCGCTACGACAGCCTGACCGTCGAAGACGATAACGTGACCACCGCCAGCCTGACCCGCGATGTCGGCGATGCCGAAGTCAAGGTGCACAACCTAGGTGTGAACTGGTACGCCAACGAAGCGGTGAAAATCTCCGCTACTTACATCAAGGCCAAGACCGACAACGTGACCAACGCCACTGCAGCCGCAGGTGCTACTCCGGCACGCCGTACTGGCGATGACAGCGGCGACGGTTTCGTCCTGCGTGCCCAGTACGTGTTCTAAAACAGGGCAACACCGATCCAGAGCTCTTTCTCATCCGTTATAGCTCCTCTCGTTTCAGCCCCGCTTCGGCGGGGCTTTTTTTTTGCCTGCTGCCAAGACCGCGGATGCAAAGGTGCGGTTTCTATTTCAGGGCTTTCGGCGATGGGCGATACTCCCCCGGGTTTGTGGGCCATGCATACCGGGGAACGCGATGCCGCTTCAATCCTTGAACAGTCTGTCTGCCGTCGACGCGTTGCAATGGGACGCGCTGGTGACGGATGGGCAGCCGTTTTTGCGGCATGCCTTTCTCAGTGCCCTGGAAGACAGCGGCAGCCTGGGCCCGCAGTCCGGTTGGCAAGCCGAGCATCTGCTGCATGTGGAAGGCGGTCGTCTGTTGGCGGCCTTGCCCAGTTATCGCAAATGGCATTCCTATGGCGAGTACGTCTTCGATCATGGCTGGGCCGATGCCTGTGCCCGGGCCGGCATCGACTATTACCCCAAGCTGCTGACGGCGGTGCCATTCAGCCCGGTGAGTGGGCCGCGCCTGTTGGCGGCGACCCAGGCGGACGGCGTCGAGTTGCTGAAAAGCCTGCCGGGCTACCTGGAGATCGAAGGGCTTTCCAGTGCCCATATCAACTTCACCGACCCCTTCACCGACCTCGCCCTGGCGCAACAGCCAGAGGCGGGCTGGCTGCAGCGTTTTGGCTGTCAGTTTCATTGGCAGAACCGGGGCTACCGGGACTTTCAGGATTTCCTCGATGTGCTGAGTTCGCGCAAGCGCAAGCAGATGCGCAAGGAGCGCGAACAGGTGGCGGGGCAGGGGATCGATTTCGAGTGGCTGCACGGCCATGAGCTGAGCCAGGCGCAGTGGGATTTTGTCTATGCCTGCTACGCCAACACCTACGCGGTGCGACGTCAGGCACCGTACCTGACCCGAGCGTTTTTCAGCCTGCTGGCCGAGCGCATGCCCGAGGCGATTCGGGTGGTCCTGGCCAAACAGGGCGGGCGCCCGGTGGCCATGGCTTTCAGCCTGGTGGGCGGTGGCAGTTTTTATGGGCGTTACTGGGGCTGCCTGGCGGAGTTCGACCGCCTGCATTTCGAGACCTGCTTCTACCAGGGCATGGACTACGCCATCGCCCAGGGGCTGCAACGTTTCGATGCCGGGGCCCAGGGCGAGCACAAGCTGATTCGCGGCTTTGAGCCGGTGATCACCCATTCCTGGCATTACCTGCGCCATCCGGGGCTCAAGGCGGCGGTGGCGGACTTCCTCGAACAGGAGCGCGTCGGGGTGCTGGCGTACGCCGAAGAGGCGCGTACGGCGCTGCCCTATCGGCAGGCCTGACTCCGGCGCAATGCTTCTTGCCGGAGCCCGGTGCCTTTCAGAAACACTCAATCGATGCCGACAAACCCGCCGGTCTGGTGCTGCCACAGCCGCGCATACAGGCCGCCCTGGGCCAGCAGTTCGGAGTGGCTGCCGGTTTCGGCGATGCGCCCGTGCTCCAGGACTACCAAGCGGTCCATGCGGGCGATGGTGGACAGGCGGTGCGCAATGGCGATCACCGTCTTGCCCTGCATCAGGGTTTCCAGGCTCTCCTGAATGGCGGCTTCCACTTCCGAGTCCAGCGCTGAGGTGGCTTCGTCCATGATCAGGATCGGCGCGTCCTTGAGCAGCACCCGGGCAATCGCAATGCGCTGACGCTGGCCGCCGGACAGCTTGACCCCGCGTTCGCCGACATGGGCGTCGAAACCGCTACGGCCCTGGGCGTCGGAAAGCAGCGGGATGAACTCGTCGGCCCGGGCCTTGCGCACCGCTTCCCAGAGTTCCTCGTCGGTGGCGTCCGGACGGCCGTAGAGCAGGTTGTCGCGGATCGAACGGTGCAGCAGCGAAGTGTCCTGGGTGATCATGCCGATGCGTTCGCGCAGGCTTTCCTGGGTCACTTCGGCGATGTTCTGCCCGTCGATCAGGATCTTCCCGCCCTGCAGGTCATAGAGGCGCAGCAGCAGGTTGACCAGGGTCGACTTGCCCGCGCCGGAAGGACCGATCAGGCCGATCTTTTCCCCGGGCTTGATGGTCAGGTTGAGGCCGCTGATGACCCCGGAGCGTTTCCCGTAGTGGAAGTCCACCTGTTCGAAACGCACCTCGCCCTGGCTCACGGCCAGGCGCGGAGCTTGTTCGCGGTCAGTGACGCTCAGGGGCTGGGCGATGGTCTGCAGGCCGTCCTGGACCATGCCGATGTTTTCGAAGATGCCGTTGACCACCCACATGATCCAGCCGGACATGTTGACGATACGGATCACCAGGCCGGTGGCCAGGGCGATGGCCCCCACGGAAATCAGCGACTGGCTCCAGAGCCACAGGGCCAGGCCCGTGGTGCCGACGATCAGCAGGCCGTTCATGGTGGTGATGACCACGTCCATGCTGGTGATCACGCGACCGGCCAGCTGGTTTTTCTCGGTCTGTTCGGCGATTGCCTCGCGGGCGTAGTTCTGCTCGAAGTGGGTGTGGGCGAACAGCTTCAGGGTGGTGATGTTGGTGTAGCCGTCGACGATCCGCCCCACCAGCTTGGAGTTGGCATCGGACGAGACCACCGAGCGTTCCTTGACCCGGGGTACGAAGTACCAGAGCGCGGCGACGTAGCCGACGATCCAGATCAGCAGCGGGATCATCAGGCGCCAGTCGGCTTCGGCGAACAGCACCAGGGCGCTGAGGGCGTAGATCAATACGTGCCACAGGGCGTCCACTGCCTGCACCGCGGAGTCGCGCAGGGAATTGCCGGTCTGCATGATGCGTTGGGCGATGCGCCCGGCGAAGTCGTTCTGGAAGAAATTCAGGCTCTGTTTGAGCACATAGCTGTGGTTTTGCCAGCGAATCAGGCTGGTCATGCCGGGGCTGATGGTCTGGTGCACCAGCAGGTCGTGCAGGCCGACGAACAAGGGGCGGAACAGCAGGGCGACCACGGCCATCCAGGCCAGTTCGAGGCCGTGGGTCTTGAAGATGTCGGTGCTGGGCGTGCCCTGGGCCAGGTCGATCAGGGTGCTCAGGTAGCTGAACAGCGACACTTCGATCAGCGCGACGAACAGGCCGACCACCAGCAGGGCAACGAAGCTCGGCCACACTTGGCGGATGTAATAGAGGTAGAAGGGGAGAACCTGGGTGGGCGGTGCGGCGGTGGGGGCGTCGCGGAAAATATTGATCAGTTGTTCAAAACGACGATAGAGCATTGGGTCTGACGCCCGCGTGGCGGGCTCTCCTGTTCAGTGGGCGAACGGGGGCGCTGAGCCAGCCCCCCGTCGTGACTCCCGGCACGCTGTTAGTCGATGCGCTTGGCCGACTTGATCAGTACCGGGTCCACCGGCACGTTCTGCATGCCTTGCTTGGTGGTGGTCTGGGAATTGACGATCTGGTCGACCACGTCCATGCCGTTCACCACTTTGGCGAACACGGCGTAACCGGCATCGCGGCCGGGGTCGAGGAAGGCGTTGTCGGCCACGTTGATAAAGAACTGACTGGTGGCCGAGTTGGGGTTTGAGGTGCGGGCCATGGACAGGGTGCCGCGCACGTTATGCAGGCCGTTGCTGGCTTCGTTCTTGATCGGGTCGCGGGTCTCTTTCTGCACCATCTGCGCAGTGAAACCACCGCCCTGGACCATGAAGCCCGGGATCACCCGGTGGAAGATGGTGTTGGTGTAGAAACCGCTGTCGACGTAGTCGAGGAAGTTCTTGCTGGAGATCGGTGCCTTGACCGGGTCCAGTTCGATTTCGATCTTGCCGAAGCTGGTTTCCAGCAGCACGTGAGGAGCCTTGGCCGGTTGGGCGGCCATCAGGTTGGCGGCGAAGAGTACGGAGCCGGCGACGAGGGCGAGTTTTTTCAGCATGGGTCAGTGATCCTGGGTAGTGGTGTCGACTGTGGTTAAAAATTCGAGCAGGGTTTGATTGAAGCGGTGCGGCTGGTCCAGCGGCGTGGCGTGACGCGAGTCTTCGATCACCACCAGCCGCGCATTGGGCAGTTGTTTGACGTAAGCCTGTTTCAGCGCCACCGGCGTGTAGTCGCGGTCGGCGCTGACGATCAGGGTTGGACAGGTGACGCGTGACAGTCGTTCCTGCACCCCCCAGCCGACAATGGCGTCGAAGCTGGCGAGATAAGCACGTTTGTCGTTTTTTGCCCAGCGTTCGGCCATTTTTTGCCGCAGCTCGGCCTGTTCGGGTTTGGGAAACAGGTTGTTGCCCAGGGCCTTGCCTAGGGTGCTCAGGCTCAGCAGCCGGGCCAGGCTCCAGCGCTTGAACCACTGGCCAACGTCCTTGGCGTTGCGCACCTTGACCTCGGGCGCGCTGTTGACGATGCACAGGCTCTTGAGCAAGTGGGGCTGATCCACCGCCAGTTGGAACCCGATCATGCCGCCCATGGACAACCCGACAAAATGCACAGGCCCCAGGTTCAGGTGTTCGATCAAGGCCACCATGTCGGCGCTGAACCCCGGGATGCTGTAGCGCTCCCGAGGTTTGTCGGAGCGCCCGTGGCCGCGCACGTCCGGCACGATCAGCCGGTAGTGGGGCGCGAGGTCGGCGATCTGTTTTTCCCAGTCCAGGGTGCTGGAGCCCAGGCCGTGGACCAGCAGCAACGGCGTGCCTTGGCCATATTCCTCATAGTGCAGGGTGCAACCTTCATATTCGAAATAGGCCATGGCGGAACTCCTGTTCGGTCGGGGATCAGGCCTGCGCGGGGGCGGCGAAAGGCGCATCCAGTGGCGCGGTGTCGAAGGTGCGCAACAGTTCGACAAGAATCTGCGTGGCCGGGCCCAAGGGTTTGTCCTTGTTGGAGTAAAGGTAGAAGGTCGGGTGGCGGCTGCCGCCCTGATCCATGGGTAGCACCTTGAGCACGCCTTCGCGCAGTTCCCGTTCGATCAGGTGGCGTGGCAGCCAGGCAAAGCCCAGGCCGCTGCTGACGAAGGTCGAGGCGGTGGCCAGGCTGCCCACGGTCCAGCGCTGTTCGGCGCCGAGCCAGCCGACGTCCCGTGGCTGCTGGCGGCCGGAGTCGCGAATCACCACTTGCAACTGGCTTTCCAGATCCTGGAAGTTCAGCTCACGGTTCAGGCGATGCAGGGCATGCTCCGGGTGGGCCACAGCGACAAACTCAACGGCGCTCATCTCCGTGCCCAGGTAGCCGGGAATGCTGAAACCGCTGATGGCCAGGTCGGCCACGCCTTCCATCAGCACCTCTTCAACGCCCGACAGCACCTCTTCGCGCAGGCGCACGCGGCAGCCACGGCTTTGCGGCATGAAGGCAGTCAGGGCGCGTACCAGGCGCGCATTGGGGTAGGCCGCGTCCACCACCAGGCGCACTTCGGCTTCCCAGCCTTGCTCCATGTGGTGGGCCAAGTCTTCCAGTTGGCTGGCCTGTTTCACCAGTTGTCGGGAGCGCCGCAGCAGCACCCCGCCGGCTTCGGTAAGCACGGCCTTGCGCCCGTCGATACGCAGCAGGGGCACGCCCAGCTGATCTTGCATGCGGGCCACGGTGTAGCTCACCGAGGATTGTGAGCGGTGCAGCGCTTCTGCCGCTTGGGCGAAGCCACCGTGGTCGACCACGGCTTGCAGGGTGCGCCATTGATCGAGGGTCACGCGGGGCGCTTTCATGAGGGGCTCCTCTTGTCCTAAGCTGGCGCTCCTTATTGGAGACTGCCGAATGAGAAAATTCTGTTGTGCCGTATTGGCCCTGCTGCCCTTGAGCGCGATGGCCTATCCGATCGATGTCGAGAAACAGCTCAACGGCTTGAGCATCGACTACACCGCCTTCGACACCGACGCCGATATCGGCTCCATGCAGATCAACAACTTCGGCAAGACCGATGCGCTGTGCAGCGTGGTGTTTCGCAATGGGCCCGAGGCGCCGCGTACGCGCAAAGTGGAGGTCCCTGCCGGGCAGAGCAAAAACGTCACGGCTAAATTCAACCGCAGCATTCTCAAGCTGCGCCTGACCCTGACTTGCACTCCCAAATAATCGAAGTGGGGCAGCCTGGCTGGGCATGCTCCGCTTATAAACGAATTTATTGATTGGTTGTAGCAGTTATTTGCGCTTTTTCATCGATATCACTCTGTTTAATCTGCGCCCCATCGACTTAGGCATCCACCGATGGAGGCTCCACCCCATGTCCCGCGTCCTGATCATTGAAAGCAGTGCCCGCCAGCAAGGTTCCGTTTCCCGTCAACTGACCCAGACCTTTATCCAGCAGTGGCAAGCCGCGCACCCGGCGGATCAGATCACCGTGCGTGACCTGGCGGCGCAGCCGGTGCCGCACCTGGATGCCGACTTGCTGGGTGGCTGGATGAAGCCCGCCGAGCAGCGTAACGACAGCGAGCAGGCGTCGTTGCAGCGTTCCAACGAATTGACCGATGAGTTGCTGGCCGCCGATGTACTGGTGCTGGCCGCGCCCATGTACAACTTCGCCATCCCCAGCACCCTCAAGGCCTGGCTCGACCATGTGTTGCGTGCCGGGGTGACCTTCAAGTACACCGAAACCGGCCCTCAAGGCCTGCTCACCGGCAAACGTGCCTATGTGCTGACCGCCCGCGGCGGTATCTACGCCGGCAGCAGCGCCGATCACCAGGAACCCTACCTGCGCCAGGTCATGGGCTTTGTCGGCATCCACGACGTGCAGTTCATCCACGCCGAAGGCATGAACCTGGGGGGCGACTTCCAGGAAAAGGGCTTGAACCAGGCCAACGCCAAGCTGGCCTCGGTCGCCTGAGGCGTTAATCGTCAGATAATCGCCCCATGTTTAAGTGACTCCCGCGTAACCCCTTCAAGCTGGTTCGCGCATCGAACCTCCCTTTGCACTGTTTGCTCCTGAGTGCTCCCGCCCGATTGAACGCCTTAGCGAGATCGGGCTTTTTTTTGCCTGGCATTTCACCCCAGCCGGCAAAACCGCTATCGTCGCCGCCATTCAAGACGAGGCGAGCATGGGCTATCTACTTTTTGTCACGCTGATCCAGGCGTTTTCCTTCAGTTTGATCGGCGAGTACCTGGCCGGTCATGTCGACAGTTACTTCGCCGTGCTGGTGCGGGTACTGCTGGCGGGGCTGGTGTTCATTCCCCTGACCCGCTGGCGCCGGGTCGAACCGGCGTTTATGCGCAGCCTGTTATTGATCGGTGCCTTGCAGTTCGGCGTGACCTACGTCTGCCTGTACCTGAGCTTCCGGGTGCTGACGGTTCCGGAAGTGCTGCTGTTCACCATCCTCACGCCGCTGCACGTGACCCTGATCGAAGACGCCCTGAACCGGCGCTTCAACCCTTGGGGGCTCGTGGCGGCACTGGTGGCGGTGGCGGGAGCGATGGTGATTCGCTACGACAGCATCAACCCGGACTTCTTCATGGGCTTCTTGCTGCTGCAACTGGCCAACTTCACCTACGCCGCGGGGCAGGTGATGTACAAGCACCTGGTGGCCCGCTACCCGAGTGACCTGCCCCATTACCGGCGTTTCGGCTACTTCTACCTGGGAGCTTTGCTGGTGGTATTGCCGGCGTTCCTGCTATTCGGCAAGGCCAACTTTCTGCCGGACGCGCCGCTGCAATGGGCCGTGCTGCTGTTTCTCGGGCTGGTGTCCACGGCGTTGGGCATGTACTGGTGGAACAAGGGCGCGTGCCTGGTGACCGGCGCCACCCTGGCGGTGATGAACAACCTGCATGTGCCGGTGGGGCTGCTGATCAACCTGTTGATCTGGAACCAGCATGAAGACCTGGGGCGGCTGTTCCTGGGCGGTCTGGTGATCCTGGGCGCCGTGTGGATCAGCCGGCGCGGCACGCAGGAACCGCCAGCCATTCGCCGGACCTGATGACGCCATCTTGTAGGAGCCGGCTTGCCGGCGATGAGGGCCGAAAGCCCTGCACCGAATCGGATGACGCCATCTTGTAGGAGCCGGCTTGCCGGCGATGGGGACCGAAAGCCCTGCACCGGATCGGATGACGCCATCGCTGGCAAGCCAGCTCCTACAGGGCTTGTTTTTCGATCGGGGGAATATGGCTGGCGCCCAGCACGGCGGGCAGCAGCCCGGCGCGCAGGTCGGTGCCGCTGGGTTGTTGGTACAGGCTCAGGCCGAACTCCGGCATCACCGCCAGTAGGTAGTCGAAGATATCCCCCTGGATCCGCTCGTAATCGGCCCAGACGGTGGTGCGGGTAAAGCAATAGATCTCCAGGGGGATGCCCTGGGCCGTGGTCTGCATCTGCCGCACCATGCAGGTCATGTTCGGCTGGATCTCCGCGTGGCTCTTCAGGTACGCCAGGGCATAGGCGCGGAAGGTGCCGATATTGGTCATGCGCCGCCGGTTGGCCGACATGGCCGCGACATTGCCTTGGGCCTCGTTCCAGCTTTTCAGCTCGGCCTGTTTGCGGCTGATGTAGTCGGTCAGCAAGTGCACCTTGCTCAGGCGGGCTTCTTCTTCGTCATTCAGGAAGCGCACGCCGCTGGCGTCGATAAACAGGCTGCGTTTGATCCGTCGGCCGCCGGACTGCTGCATGCCGCGCCAGTTCTTGAACGACTCGGACATCAGGCGCCAGGTGGGGATGGAGACGATGGTCTTGTCGAAGTTCTGCACCTTGACCGTGTGCAAGGTGATGTCCACCACGTCGCCGTCGGCGCCCACTTGCGGCATTTCGATCCAGTCGCCGACCCGCAGCATGTCGTTGCTGGTCAGTTGCACGCTGGCGACGAAGGACAGCAGGGTGTCCTTGTAGACCAACAGGATCACCGCCGACATGGCGCCCAGGCCTGACAGCAGCAACAGCGGCGAGCGGTCGATCAGGGTGGCGACGATGATGATCGCGCCAAACACGAACAGCACCATCTTCGCGAGTTGCACATAGCCTTTGATCGAGCGGGTACGGGCGTGTTCGGTGCGCGCGTAGATGTCCAGCAAGGCGTTGAGCAGGGCGCTCAGGGCCAGGACCTGGAACAGGATGGTGAAGGCCAGGGCCACGTTGCCGAGGAACACCTGGCTGGTCTTGCTCAGCTCCGGCACCAGGTGCAGGCCGAACTGAATCACCAGGGACGGGGTCATCTGGGCCAGGCGATGGAACACCTTGTTCTGGCGCAGATCGTTGAGCCAGTGCAGGGCCGGCTGGCGACCCAGAAGCTTGACCGTGTGCAAGGTGACGTAGCGCGCTACCCGGCCCAGCACCAGGGCCACCACCAACAGAAGCAGCAGGGCCAGGCCTGAATGCAGGAGCGGGTGCTGGTCGAGGGCACCCCAAAGGTCTTGAGCGTTGAGCCAGAGCTGTTTGAAATCCATGGGCTAAAACGATTCTTCTGTGAGGCGGAAAGGGGACGATTAGAGCATTTAAGCCGGTCAAAGTTACGCTTGTGGACAGATCGGCTAACAAAAAAGCCAATCTTTGCTGCCGTTTGTATAAAGAAACTCGGCCTTGGCGCTCGAAACCGTTACCCTATGCAGCTGTTTTTTTGCATATCTTCGAGGTAGCACCCGTGTTTTCCCAATTCGCCCTGCACGAACGCCTGCTCAAAGCCGTGGCCGAGCTTAAATTTGTCGAGCCTACGCCTGTGCAAGCAGCGGCTATCCCGCTCGCGCTTCAAGGGCGTGACCTGCGGGTGACGGCACAGACAGGCAGCGGCAAGACCGCCGCCTTTGTCCTGCCGATTCTCAATCGCCTGATCGGCCCGGCCAAGGTCCGCGTCAGCATCAAGACCCTGATCTTGCTGCCGACCCGCGAACTGGCTCAGCAGACCCTGAAGGAAGTGGAGCGCTTCTCCCAGTTCACGTTCATCAAGTCCGGCCTGATCACGGGCGGTGAAGACTTCAAGGTCCAGGCTGCCATGCTGCGCAAGGTGCCGGATATTCTGATCGGCACCCCGGGCCGGATGATCGAGCAACTCAACGCCGGCAACCTCGACCTCAAGGAAGTCGAAGTGCTGGTGCTCGACGAAGCCGACCGCATGCTCGACATGGGCTTTGCCGAAGACGTGCAGCGCCTGGTGGATGAGTGCACCAACCGCCAGCAAACCATGCTGTTTTCTGCCACCACCGGCGGTTCGGGGTTGCGCGAGATGATCGCCAAGGTCCTCAATAACCCCGAGCACTTGCAGCTCAACGCGGTCAGCCAGCTGAACAGCACCACGCGCCAGCAAATCATCACGGCCGACCACAACCAGCACAAAGAGCAGATCGTCAATTGGCTGTTGGCCAACGAGACCTACCAGAAGGCCATCGTCTTCACCAACACCCGGGCCATGGCCGACCGCATTTATGGTCGCCTGGTGGCACAGGAGTACAAGGCGTTTGTCTTGCACGGTGAGAAGGACCAGAAAGACCGCAAACTGGCCATCGACCGTCTGAAGCAGGGTGGGGTGAAAATCCTCGTCGCCACCGACGTCGCGGCTCGCGGCTTGGACGTCGACGGCCTGGACCTGGTGATCAACTTCGACATGCCACGCAGCGGCGACGAATACGTGCACCGCATCGGTCGCACCGGCCGTGCCGGCAACGATGGCCTGGCCATCTCGCTGATCTGCCACGGCGACTGGAACCTGATGTCGAGCATTGAGCGCTACCTGAAGCAAAGCTTCGAGCGCCGCACCATCAAGGAAGTCAAAGGCACCTACGGCGGACCGAAGAAGGTCAAGGCGTCGGGCAAGGCCGTTGGCGTGAAGAAGAAAAAGACCGACGCCAAGGGCGACAAGAAAAAGACTGCAGCCAAGGGGCCGACCAAGCGTAAAACCGCTAACCGGCCAAAAGCCGAAGTACCGGCCCTGGTCAGCAAAGACGGCATGGCGCCGCTCAAGCGCCGCAAGCCGGAAGCACCGGCCGCCGAATAAGCGGCTAGCGCAACCCACGAAAAACCCGGACCTGGTCCGGGTTTTTTGCATTCAGCTATCGGCTTTTTTCTCGGCGCTTTTCAATTCCTTAAGACGCTGGTCGATCAGTTGGCACTTGTCCGGCAGGTCCTTGCTGGCGGTGCTCAAGTCCATTTTCTGCAACTCGTCGTTGATCTCCTTGGCCTTGGTCGGGTTCTGCTCAGTCAGATTGCTCACCACCTGGGCCAGTTGCTCGCGCTTGGCGGTGGCCTCTTCGGGCGTGCAGGCCCAGGCGGGCAGGGCAAACAGTAAGGTGCTGGCGAGGATCAGGGGGCTGAACGTTTTCATGGCGAGGACTCATGAGGCGGATCGGGCTGTTACGAGGTTGAGGAGGGAGAGCGGGGGAAAGTTCAGTTGGATGTCGCGAACGGAGTCGTGCAGCCCCGGACGCTATCGAGCGTTTTTTCTGGAAATTCAGAAGTGCCTTATGTGTTGGCGGCTCGGGCGAACCTAGTATCGACAGCCGCTGAAGGGTCAACAGTCTGGGGTAGCGCAGTTTGTCGGGGAGTCTTGTGCTGACCCGACGCTCAGAGTTTGGTCCATCTGCATCGCTTGTCTGGTCTCCATTCCGGCACTCTTTCGAAGGACCGACTATGTTGCTTTCCACCCTCAGGATGAGGTTGTGCTTTGCCTTGTCTTGCCTGCTGTTGGCCAGCCCACTGTCCGTGGTGTTTGCCGCCCCCTTGCCCGTACCGGCTTTCAACCCTGGCGACCAGGACCTGATCCGCGATCGTCAGAACCGTCTGTTGGAAGAGCAGCAACGCCGCCTTGAAGAACTCAAGGACCTGCCCGGCAAGAGCGTCGCCCCCGTGGCGCCAGCAGGCTCATCCGACAGCCGCTGCTTCCCGATCAAAAGCATCCGGCTCAACGGCGCCGACGCCTTGTCCGCCGCCGAGAGTGATCGCTTGCTCAGGCCCTACATCGGTCAGTGCCTGGGGGTGGCCCAGCTTAACGAGCTGCTCAAGGTCATCACGCACCGTTACATCGAAAAGGGCCTGGTCACCAGCCGTGCCTACCTGCCGCAGCAGGATCTCTCTAGCGGCCATCTGCAAGTGCGGGTGGTGGAAGGCAAGCTCGAAGGCCTGAGGGCGGCTGTGGACAGCAAGCTTACTGCCCGCGAGCTGAACATGGCGTTCCCCGGCAGTGCCGGGCAGTGGCTCAACCTGCGACAGATCGAGCAGATGGTCGACCAGCTCAACCGCTTGCCGTCGAATCAGGCACAGATGGAATTGGCCCCGGGGAAGGCCGTGGGCGGCAGTGAAGTGCTGGTCAAAAATACCCCGCAAAAGCCCTGGCGTGTGGGCTTGTCTCGCAGCAACGAGGGGCAGAAAAGCACCGGCGAACAGCAGTGGGGTAGCGCTTTCGAATGGGACAGCCCCTTGGGCCTGGCTGACCAGTTGGTGCTGCGCGGCGGCCACGACGCCCTCAGCGACCACCAGAAGACCTCGCGCAACGCCATGCTCTATTACAACCTGCCGTTTGGCTGGTGGAACCTCAGCTACAACTACAGCCAGAGTGAATACCGCTCCCTGGCCCAGGCTCAGGGCTTTAACTTCAAGCAGACCGGCGACAGCCAGAACCACGAACTGCGCCTGGAGCGGGTGATTCACCGCGATGCCTTGAGCAAGACCTCTCTCAATACTGGCCTGAGCTACCTGCGCACCCACAACTACATCGAAGACAGCAAGCTGAGCAACAGCAGTAACCGCCTCAGCGAAGCGCAGTTCGGCATCAACCACGGCCGACGCATCGCCCAGCGCGAGAACCAGCGCGACCGCTTCGGCAATCGCCAAGCCAATGCCCGCTACCGCAAGTACACCGCCACTGCCAGCTACCTGCAGCCGTTCAAACTGTGGGAAGAGTCCCTGGTGTTCAGCAGCCTGGTCACCGGCCAGCGCAGCGAGGATGTGCTGTTCAGCTCCCAGCGCATGAGCCTGGGCAGCCAGTCCTCGATCCGTGGCTACAAGGACCAGAGCCTCAATGGCGACAGCGGCTACTACTGGCGCAACGACCTGCGCTGGAGCCGCCCGGTGGCCTGGGGCTGGCTGCGGCCGCTGTTCGATCAGTACGGCACTGGTCTGGGCTATGACGTTGGCGCGATCCGCCATGACCGCTACAACGCCGAGCAGCATGGCCGGGTTTCCAGCGACTCCCTCGAGGTGTTTGTCCGTGGCGAGAACTTGGCGGCCAGCGTGACCTTTGCCCATTCACTGGAGCGGCCCCGAGCCCTGAGTGAACAAGAAGCCCCGGTTTATTTCCGTTTGGACCTGCTCCTCTAATCCCGATTTTTACTTGAGATACACAACATGGACGTTCGTCAGTTTGCCTTCCTGGCTCGCCAGCCTTCTGCTGCCCTGCAATCCCGGCATTCCTTCTGGGGCCTGCCAAAGCGCGGGCTGGCGTTCATGCTGGCCAACCTGATGTTCTGGCAGCCACTGTGGGTGATGGCCGACGGTATCGTGGTCAACGGCAGCGGCACCCGTCTCGACCAGGCGGGCAATGGCGTGCCCATCGTCAACATCGCCAAGCCCAATGGCGGCGGTCTGTCCCACAACAAATTCAGTGACTACAACGTTGGCCCGCTGGGGGTGATCCTCAACAACGCCACGAGTCGCACCCAGGAAACCCAGCTCGGCGGAATCATCCTCGGCAACCCTAACCTGGGCGGCCGTTCGGCCACGGTGATCCTCAACGAGGTCAACGGCGGCAGCCCCAGCCAGCTCAAGGGCTACACCGAAGTGGCGGGGAAATCGGCCCATGTGATTGTCGCCAACCCCTACGGCGTGACCTGCAACGGCTGCGGATTCATCAACACCCCGAAAGCCACCCTGACCACCGGCAAACCGGTGATCGAAAA
>NZ_MOAL01000007.1 GCF_003731765.1 Pseudomonas chlororaphis | reverse complement strand
CTGTCGATCTTGTCGAAGTCAACCTTGGCCGAACCGAAAACTTCGGAGCAGACACGGGTCAGAGCAGCAGTCAGAGTGGTTTTACCGTGGTCAACGTGACCGATAGTGCCAACGTTGACGTGCGGTTTGTTACGTTCAAATTTTTCTTTAGCCACGACAATTAACTCCTTGCCTAAAGGGCTGAATCAGCCTTGTTTTTTGGTTACAGATTCGACGATGTGCGACGGAGCTGTATTGTATTTTTTGAATTCCATAGAGTAGCTTGCGCGACCCTGAGACATGGAACGGACGTCGGTCGCATAACCGAACATCTCACCCAGCGGAACTTCGGCGCGAATCACTTTGCCGGAGACCGTGTCTTCCATACCCAAGATCATGCCGCGACGACGGTTAAGGTCACCCATCACGTCGCCCATATAGTCTTCAGGGGTAACAACCTCTACCGCCATGATCGGCTCCAGCAACTCACCACCGCCCTTCTGGGCCAGTTGCTTGGTTGCCATGGAAGCAGCCACTTTAAACGCCATCTCGTTGGAGTCGACGTCGTGGTAAGAACCATCGAACACGGTAGCCTTCAGGCCGATCAGCGGATAGCCGGCAACAACACCGTTCTTCATCTGCTCTTCGATACCCTTCTGGATAGCAGGGATGTATTCCTTAGGAACAACACCACCGACTACTTCGTTCACGAATTGCAGACCTTCCTGACCTTCGTCAGCAGGAGCAAAACGAATCCAGCAGTGACCGAACTGACCACGACCGCCGGACTGACGAACAAACTTGCCTTCGATTTCACAGTTCTTCGTGATGCGCTCACGATAGGAAACCTGAGGCTTACCGATGTTGGCTTCAACGTTGAATTCACGGCGCATCCGGTCAACCAGGATGTCCAGGTGAAGCTCGCCCATGCCAGAGATGATCGTTTGACCAGTCTCTTCATCAGTCTTGACGCGGAAAGATGGATCTTCCTGAGCAAGCTTGCCCAGAGCAATACCCATTTTTTCCTGGTCATCCTTAGTCTTAGGCTCTACGGCAACCGAAATAACCGGCTCCGGGAAGTCCATGCGAACCAGAATGATTGGCTTAGCAGCGTCGCACAAGGTCTCACCAGTGGTGACGTCCTTCATGCCGATCAGGGCCGCGATGTCACCAGCGCGTACTTCCTTGATCTCTTCGCGGGCGTTTGCGTGCATTTGCACCATACGACCCACACGCTCTTTCTTGCCCTTGACCGAGTTGATCACGCCGTCGCCGGAGGCCAAAACGCCCGAATAAACACGGACGAAGGTCAGAGTACCCACGAATGGGTCGGTTGCGATCTTGAACGCCAAAGCCGAGAACGGCTCGCTGTCGTCAGCATGACGCTCCATCTCTTCTTCCTCGTTATCAGGGTTGGAACCCTTGATAGCAGGAATGTCGGTTGGAGCAGGCAGGAAGTCGATAACGGCGTCGAGAACCAGGGGAACACCCTTGTTCTTGAAGGAAGAACCACAAACAGCCAAGACGATCTCGCCAGCAATAGTACGCTGACGCAGAGCAGCCTTGATTTCCGCGTTGGTGAGTTCTTCACCTTCGAGGTACTTGTTCATCAGCTCTTCGTTGGCCTCGGCAGCAGCCTCAACCATGTTGTTGCGCCATTCGTCAGCCAGTTCCTGCAATTCAGCAGGGATAGGCTTACGAACAGGAACCATACCTTTGTCGGAATCATTCCAGTAAACAGCTTCCATGTTGATCAGATCGATCTGACCCTGGAAGTTGTCTTCGGAACCGATAGCCAATTGAATCGGCACCGGAGTATGACCCAGACGTTGCTTGATCTGACCGATCACGCGCAGGAAGTTTGCACCAGCACGGTCCATCTTGTTTACATAAACAAGACGTGGAACGCCGTACTTGTTGGCTTGACGCCATACGGTTTCCGACTGAGGCTCAACACCCGAGGTACCGCAGAACACAACGACAGCGCCGTCGAGTACACGCAAGGAACGCTCAACTTCAATAGTGAAGTCTACGTGGCCCGGGGTATCGATTACGTTGAAGCGATGCTCGTCTTTGTACTGCTTCTCAGAACCTTTCCAGAAGGCGGTGATAGCAGCAGAAGTAATGGTAATACCACGCTCCTGCTCCTGCACCATCCAGTCTGTGGTCGCGGCGCCATCATGCACCTCGCCCATTTTGTGACTTTTGCCAGTGTAAAAAAGGACGCGCTCGGTGGTGGTGGTTTTACCAGCATCCACGTGAGCAACGATACCAATGTTACGGTAGCGGCTAATCGGTGTAGTACGAGCCATAAAGCCCTCGCAAATTGAGTGACGCTAAAATTAGAAGCGGTAGTGCGAGAAAGCCTTGTTGGCTTCAGCCATACGGTGCACGTCTTCACGCTTCTTAACTGCAGCACCTTTGCCTTCGGCGGCGTCCAACAGTTCGCCAGCCAAACGCAGGGCCATAGACTTTTCGCCACGCTTGCGCGCGAAGTCTACCAACCAGCGCATTGCCAGCGCGTTACGACGGGACGGGCGAACTTCGACCGGAACCTGGTAAGTAGCACCGCCTACACGGCGCGACTTCACTTCGACCAGCGGAGCGATGGCGTCGAGAGCTTTCTCGAAGATTTCCAGGGGATCGCTGTTCTTGCGCTCTTTAACTTTGTCCAGCGCGCCATAAACGATACGCTCGGCAACGGCTTTCTTGCCGCTTTCCATTACGTGGTTCATGAACTTGGCGAGAATCTGGCTTCCGTATTTCGGATCGTCCAGAATCTCACGTTTGGCTGCTACGCGACGTCTTGGCATTGATAAGCCCTCAAACGGTCTTCAGGTTAGCCCGGGACAGTCAATCCAAAGGATTGTGTGCCCGACCTTACTCTTATCGACTCAATAAATTAATAACTGCAAAACGACCGATTACTTCGGACGCTTGGTACCGTACTTCGAACGACCTTGGTTACGACCTTTAACGCCGGAGGTATCCAGGGAGCCGCGAACGGTGTGGTAACGAACACCTGGCAAGTCTTTTACACGACCGCCGCGGATCAGTACCACGCTGTGCTCTTGCAGGTTGTGGCCTTCACCGCCGATGTACGAGGAAACCTCGAAACCGTTGGTCAGGCGCACACGGCATACTTTACGCAGTGCCGAGTTAGGTTTTTTCGGCGTAGTGGTATACACGCGAGTGCATACGCCACGACGTTGCGGGCAGTTCTGCAGCGCAGGCACGTCGGATTTCTCGACGATACGCTTACGCGGCTGACGTACCAGCTGGTTGATAGTTGCCATCTACTAGCTCCACTGTTGTCTTGCGACGCTATTGTCTTGCAAGAAAAGCAAAATGGCAGGAACGAATTCCCGCCAAATTTAGGGGTACAAGAGTCTAAAGAGGATCTTGCCCCCAGTCAAGGCAAGGCCCCGACCTCCCCTCTCATCGAACCGAGGCAAAATTGCCTCGATCCGACGAATGGGGCTGCCAGGGCCCGGACTTATTTATCGCAGAACTCAGTTACCGCTTGAGTTCAGCGCTTCGGTCAGTGCAGCTTCCACTTCACTGGCGCTTACGCGCAGCGGCTTGTCTGCATCACGGCGACGCTTACGCTCGCTGTGGTAGGCCAAACCGGTACCAGCCGGGATCAGACGACCCACGACCACGTTTTCTTTCAGGCCGCGCAGGTAATCGCGCTTGCCGGTTACCGCTGCTTCGGTCAGTACACGAGTGGTCTCCTGGAAGGAGGCCGCCGAGATGAACGACTCAGTGGACAACGACGCCTTGGTGATACCCAGAAGCACACGAGTGAACTTGGAGACAAATTTGTCTTCCGCGCCCAAACGTTCGTTCTCTACCAGCACGTGAGTCAGTTCCATCTGGTCGCCCTTGATGAAACTGGAATCGCCGGATTCAGCGATTTCAACTTTACGCAGCATCTGACGCAGGATGGTCTCGATGTGCTTATCGTTGATTTTCACGCCTTGCAGGCGGTAAACGTCCTGGATCTCGTTAACGATGTACTTGGCCAGCGCACTCACACCCAACAGACGCAGGATGTCGTGTGGATCGCTCGGGCCGTCGGAGATAACTTCGCCGCGGTTTACCTGTTCGCCTTCGAAGACGTTCAGGTGACGCCACTTCGGAATCAGCTCTTCGTACGGATCCGTACCATCGTTCGGGGTGATAACCAGACGGCGCTTGCCCTTGGTCTCTTTACCGAATGCGATGGTGCCGCTGACCTCAGCCAGAATCGACGCCTCTTTCGGACGACGAGCTTCGAACAAGTCGGCAACACGCGGCAGACCACCGGTGATGTCACGGGTCTTCGAAGTTTCTTGCGGGATACGAGCGATAACATCACCGATCGCGATCTTCGCACCATCCGCTACACCGACCAGGGCGTTGGCTGGCAGGAAGTACTGAGCGATAACGTCAGTGCCTGGCAGCAACAGATCCTTGCCGTTGTCGTCGACCATCTTCACGGCAGGACGAATGTCTTTACCGGCAGCTGGACGATCTTTCGCGTCGAGAACTTCAATGTTGGTCATACCGGTCAATTCGTCAGTCTGACGCTTGATCGTGATGCCTTCTTCCATGCCCACGTAGGTCACAGTACCTTTCATTTCGGTAACGATTGGGTGAGTGTGCGGATCCCACTTGGCCACGATTGCGCCAGCGTCGACCTTGTCACCCTCTTTAACCGAAATCACAGCACCGTACGGCAGCTTGTAACGCTCGCGCTCACGACCGAAGTCATCAGCGATAGCCAGCTCACCCGAACGAGACACAGCAACCAGGTGGCCATCCACTCGCTCAACGTGCTTCAGGTTGTGCAGACGGACGGTACCGCCATTCTTCACCTGAACACTGTCGGCCGCGGAGGTCCGGCTTGCCGCACCACCGATGTGGAACGTACGCATGGTCAGCTGGGTACCCGGCTCACCGATGGACTGGGCAGCGATAACGCCGACCGCTTCACCGATATTCACCTGGTGACCACGAGCCAAGTCACGGCCGTAGCACTTGGCGCAGATGCCATAGCGGGTTTCGCAGCTGATCGGCGAACGCACGATCACTTCGTCGATGCTGTTCAGCTCGATGAATTCAACCCACTTCTCATCGACCAGGGTACCTGCAGGAACTATCACGTCCTCGGTACCCGGCTTGAATACGTCACGGGCGATAACACGACCCAATACGCGCTCACCCAATGGCTCTACAACGTCACCGCCTTCAATGTGCGGAGTCATCAGCAGACCATGTTCGGTACCGCAATCGATCTCGGTTACAACCAGATCCTGCGCTACGTCTACCAGACGACGAGTCAGGTAACCCGAGTTCGCAGTTTTCAACGCGGTATCCGCCAGACCTTTACGAGCACCGTGAGTCGAGATGAAGTACTGGAGTACGCTCAGACCTTCACGGAAGTTCGCAGTAATCGGCGTTTCAATGATGGAACCGTCCGGCTTGGCCATCAGGCCACGCATACCGGCGAGCTGACGGATCTGCGCAGCAGAACCCCGTGCGCCCGAGTCGGCCATCATGTACATCGAGTTGAAGGATTCTTGCTCGACTTCGTCGCCGTGACGGTCGATGACTTTCTCTTTCGAGAGGTTGGCCATCATCGCTTTGGAGACTTCGTCGTTCGCTTTCGACCAAAGGTCGATCACTTTGTTGTACTTCTCGCCCTGGGTTACCAGGCCGGAGGCGTACTGACTTTCGATCTCTTTCACTTCGTCGGTGGCAGCACCGATGATGCGAGCTTTCTCATCTGGGATAACGAAGTCGTTAACACCGATGGAAACGCCGGAGATGGTCGAGTAAGCGAAACCGGTGTACATCAACTGGTCAGCGAAGATCACGGTCTCTTTCAGACCCACTACGCGGTAGCACTGGTTGATCAGCTTGGAAATCGCTTTCTTCTTCATCGGCAAGTTGACGACGTCGAAGGACAGGCCTTTAGGCACAACCTGGAACAGCAGCGCACGGCCGACAGTCGTGTCGACAATACGGGTGCCGCTCACACTGCCACCATCACGATCATTAACGGTTTCGTTGATACGAACCTTGATCTTGGCGTGCAGTGCAGCTTCGCCGGCGCGGAATACGCGGTCGACTTCCTGCAGGTCAGCAAAAATACGACCTTCGCCCTTGGCGTTGATCGCTTCACGCGTCATGTAGTACAGACCCAATACAACGTCCTGCGAAGGAACGATGATTGGCTCACCGTTGGCTGGCGACAGAATGTTGTTGGTCGACATCATCAACGCACGCGCTTCCAACTGGGCTTCCAGTGTCAGCGGTACGTGCACGGCCATTTGGTCGCCGTCGAAGTCGGCGTTGTACGCAGCACAGACCAGAGGGTGCAGCTGGATAGCCTTACCTTCGATCAGTACCGGTTCAAACGCCTGGATACCCAGACGGTGAAGGGTCGGTGCACGGTTGAGAAGGACCGGGTGTTCGCGAATCACTTCAGCGAGAACGTCCCAAACCTCTGGCAGTTCGCGCTCGACCATTTTCTTGGCCGCTTTGATAGTGGTCGCAAGACCGCGCATTTCCAGTTTGCCGAAAATGAACGGTTTGAACAGCTCGAGAGCCATCTTCTTCGGCAGACCGCACTGGTGCAGACGCAGGGTCGGACCTACGGTAATTACCGAACGACCGGAGTAGTCAACACGCTTACCGAGCAAGTTCTGACGGAAACGACCTTGTTTACCCTTGATCATGTCAGCCAGGGATTTCAGAGGACGCTTGTTGGAACCCGTGATAGCGCGGCCACGACGACCGTTGTCGAGCAGGGCGTCGACAGCTTCCTGCAACATACGCTTTTCGTTGCGCACGATGATGTCCGGAGCGGACAGATCCAGCAGGCGCTTCAAACGGTTGTTACGGTTGATCACTCGACGATACAGATCGTTGAGGTCGGAAGTCGCGAAGCGACCGCCATCCAGCGGGACCAGTGGACGCAGGTCTGGCGGCAGAACCGGCAGAACGGTCAGCACCATCCACTCTGGCAGGTTGCCGGAACCCTGGAAGGCTTCCATCAACTTCAGACGCTTGGACAGCTTCTTGATCTTGGTTTCCGAGTTGGTTTGCGGAATCTCTTCACGCAGACGGCCAATCTCGTGCTCCAGGTCGATAGCGTGCAGCAGCTCGCGAACGGCCTCGGCGCCCATACGGGCATCGAAGTCATCACCGAACTCTTCCAGCGCTTCGAAATACTGCTCGTCGTTCAGCAACTGACCTTTTTCAAGAGTGGTCATGCCTGGATCGATAACGACATAGCTCTCGAAGTAGAGAACACGTTCGATATCACGCAAGGTCATGTCCATCAGCAAGCCGATACGGGACGGCAGAGACTTCAGGAACCAGATGTGGGCAACCGGCGAAGCCAGTTCGATGTGCGCCATGCGCTCACGACGAACCTTGGCCAGTGCAACTTCAACGCCGCACTTCTCGCAGATCACGCCGCGATGCTTCAAGCGCTTGTACTTACCGCACAGGCACTCGTAATCCTTTACCGGGCCAAAGATCTTGGCGCAGAACAGGCCGTCACGCTCAGGTTTGAACGTACGGTAGTTGATGGTTTCCGGCTTTTTAACTTCACCGAACGACCACGAACGGATCATCTCAGGCGATGCCAATCCGATACGGATGGCGTCGAACTCTTCGACTTGACCCTGGTTTTTCAGCAAATTCAGTAGGTCTTTCAAGGCCTTTCCTCCTGGCGGAGCAGAGAGCGGGCAATCCTGCCCCGCTCTCGATTCGCGTCACGTGTTATTCGGTTTCCAGATCGATATCGATGCCGAGGGAACGAATTTCTTTGATCAACACGTTGAAGGACTCGGGCATGCCCGGCTCCATACGGTGATCGCCGTCCACGATGTTTTTGTACATCTTGGTACGACCGTTCACATCGTCCGACTTCACTGTGAGCATTTCTTGCAGAGTGTATGCAGCACCGTATGCTTCCAGTGCCCAGACCTCCATCTCCCCGAAACGCTGACCACCGAACTGCGCCTTACCACCCAGCGGCTGCTGAGTAACCAGGCTGTAAGAACCGGTAGAACGAGCGTGCATCTTGTCGTCTACCAAGTGGTTCAGTTTCAGCATGTACATGTAGCCAACGGTAACTGGACGCTCGAACTTGTTGCCGGTACGGCCGTCGGTCAGTTGCATCTGGCCGCTTTCTGGCAGGTCCGCCAGTTTCAGCATGGCCTTGATTTCGCTTTCCTTGGCACCGTCGAACACCGGAGTGGCCATCGGTACGCCGCCGCGCAGGTTTTTCGCCAGATCCAGGATTTCCTGGTCAGAGAAGCTATCCAGGTCTTCGTTACGACCGCCGATCTGGTTGTAGATCTCGTCCAGGAAGGTACGCAGCTCTGCAACCTTACGCTGCTCTTCGATCATGCGGTTGATCTTCTCGCCCAGACCTTTGGCCGCGAGGCCCAGGTGAGTTTCGAGAATCTGACCAACGTTCATACGCGAAGGTACGCCCAACGGGTTGAGGACGACGTCGACCGGAGTGCCATTGGCATCGTGCGGCATGTCTTCAACCGGCATGATCACGGAGACCACACCTTTGTTACCGTGACGACCGGCCATCTTGTCGCCCGGCTGGATGCGGCGACGGATTGCCAGGTAAACCTTGACGATTTTCAGCACGCCTGGAGCCAGGTCATCGCCCTGCTGCAGTTTGCGCTTCTTGTCTTCGAACTTGTCGTCCAGCAGACGGCGGCGATCAACGATGTAGGCCTGGGCCTTCTCGAGCTGCTCGTTCAGAGCATCTTCAGCCATGCGCAGTTTGAACCACTGACCGTGCTCAAGACCGTCGAGTACTTCGTCGGTGATGTCCTGACCTTTCTTCAGGCCGGCGCCGCCTTCGGCTTTGTGGCCGACCAGAGCGGAACGCAGACGTTCGAAAGTTGCGCCTTCAACGATACGGAACTCTTCGTTCAGATCCTTACGAATCTCGTCGAGCTGGCTCTTCTCGATGGACAGAGCACGAGCATCACGCTCTACACCGTCACGAGTGAAGACCTGTACGTCGATGACAGTACCCTTGGTGCCGGTAGGCACACGCAGGGAAGTGTCTTTAACGTCGCTGGCTTTTTCACCGAAGATGGCACGCAGCAGCTTCTCTTCCGGAGTCAGTTGAGTCTCGCCTTTCGGAGTGACTTTACCGACCAGAATGTCGCCAGCGCCAACTTCAGCACCTACATAAACGATACCGGCTTCGTCCAGCTTGTTCAGTGCGGCTTCACCCACGTTCGGGATATCCGCAGTGATTTCCTCTGGCCCAAGTTTGGTGTCACGAGCCACACAGGTCAGTTCCTGGATATGGATCGTGGTGAAACGGTCTTCCTGAACAACACGCTCGGACAGGCAGATGGAGTCTTCGAAGTTGAAGCCGTTCCATGCCATGAACGCGATGCGCATGTTCTGACCCAGAGCCAGCTCACCCATATCGGTGGACGGACCGTCAGCCATGATGTCGCTGCGTTGAACCCGATCACCCTTGCTCACCAGCGGACGCTGGTTGATGCAGGTGTTCTGGTTCGAGCGGGTGTATTTGGTCAAGTTGTAGATGTCGACACCGGCTTCGCCAGTTTCAACTTCATCATCGGCAACACGAACCACGATACGGCTGGCATCAACGGAGTCGATCACACCGCCACGACGAGCCACGACGCAAACGCCGGAGTCACGAGCAACGTTACGCTCCATGCCGGTACCTACCAGCGGCTTGTCAGCGCGCAGAGTTGGTACAGCCTGACGCTGCATGTTCGAACCCATCAACGCACGGTTGGCGTCGTCGTGCTCGAGGAACGGAATCAGCGACGCAGCAACCGAAACTACCTGTTTCGGCGAAACGTCCATCAAGGTGACGTCTTCTGGCGCCTTGACGGTGAATTCGTTCAAGTGACGAACAGCTACCAGCTCATCGATCAGATGACCTTTGTCGTTCATGGTCGCCGAAGCCTGGGCGATCACGTGATCGGCCTCTTCGATAGCGGACAGGAAGACGATCTCATCGGTTACCAGCGCGTCTTTCACCACACGGTACGGGCTCTCGAGGAAGCCGTATTGGTTGGTGCGAGCATAAGCAGCCAAGGAGTTGATCAGACCAATGTTCGGACCTTCCGGCGTTTCAATCGGGCATACACGACCGTAGTGAGTCGGGTGTACGTCACGAACTTCAAAGCCTGCACGCTCACGAGTCAGACCGCCCGGACCGAGTGCGGACACACGACGCTTGTGGGTGATCTCGGACAGCGGATTGTTCTGGTCCATGAACTGCGACAGCTGGCTGGAACCGAAGAACTCTTTCACCGCCGCAGCCACTGGCTTGGCGTTGATCAGGTCTTGCGGCATCAGGCCTTCGCTTTCAGCCATCGACAGACGCTCTTTGACCGCGCGCTCTACACGCACCAGGCCAACGCGGAACTGGTTCTCGGCCATCTCGCCTACGCAGCGAACACGACGGTTACCCAGGTGGTCGATGTCATCGACGATGCCTTTGCCGTTACGGATATCGACCAGAGTCTTCAGGACTGCGACGATATCTTCTTTGCACAACACACCCGAACCTTCGATCTCGGTACGACCGATACGACGGTTGAACTTCATCCGGCCGACCGCAGACAGGTCATAGCGCTCAGGGCTGAAGAACAGGTTATTGAACAGGGTCTCTGCAGCGTCTTTGGTTGGCGGCTCGCCAGGACGCATCATGCGATAGATCTCGACCAGGGCTTCCAGCTGGTTGCTGGTGGAGTCGATCTTCAGAGTGTCGGAGACGAACGGACCGCAGTCGATATCGTTGGTGTACAGAGTCTCGATGCGAACGACTTGGGCCTTGGCGATTTTCGCCAGGATTTCAGTGTTCAGCTCGGTGTTGCACTCTGCCAGGATTTCGCCGGTTGCCGGGTGCACGATGGCCTTGGCGGTGGTGCGACCCAGGACGTAGTCCAGAGGTACATCCAGCTCCTTGATCCCGGCCTTCTCCAGCTGGTTGATATGACGAGCAGTGATACGACGACCTTGCTCGACAATAACCTTGCCTTTGTCATCCAAGATATCCAGGACGGCGATCTCACCACGCAGACGCTGAGGCACCAACTCCAGGCTCAGGGTCTCGCCCTTCACGTGGAATACGTTGGTGGTATAGAACGCGTCCAGCACTTCTTCAGTGGTGTAGCCCAGCGCACGCAGCAGTACCGATGCAGGCAGCTTGCGACGACGGTCGATACGCACGAATACGCAGTCTTTCGGGTCGAACTCGAAGTCCAACCACGAACCACGGTAAGGAATGATCCGCGCGGAGTACAACAGCTTACCGGAGCTGTGCGTCTTGCCACGGTCGTGGTCGAAGAAAACGCCAGGGGAACGGTGCAGCTGGGAAACGATTACACGCTCGGTACCGTTGATTACGAAGGTACCGTTCTCAGTCATCAGGGGGATTTCACCCATGTAGACTTCTTGCTCTTTGATGTCCTTGATCGCTTTGTTCGACGATTCTTTGTCGAAAATGATCAGACGAACTTTTACCCGCAAAGGTACGGCGTAAGTTACACCGCGCAGCACGCATTCTTTGACATCAAACGCCGGTTCGCCCAGACGATAACCGACATACTCCAACGCAGCATTGCCGGAGTAGCTGATGATCGGGAAAACGGATTTGAAGGCCGCATGCAGGCCAACGTCGCGGAACTGATCTTTAGTCGCTCCCGCTTGCAAGAATTCACGATACGAATCCAGCTGGATGGCCAGGAGGTACGGCACATCCATGACGTCCGGCAACTTGCTAAAGTCCTTGCGGATACGTTTTTTCTCAGTATATGAGTAAGCCATCAGCGTTCCCCAGCTTGGTCACCTGCTTATTTGGCCCCTCCCGACGGGAGCAGCCAGAAAATCGTGCAAACCCTTTGGTTTGCGCCACCGCACAGGGTGGTTACAGCACGTTAAAGGCGCCGACCCAGTCGGCCGCCAATAACGGAAAAAGGCCGGTGGCAAGAGCCACCAGCCATCAGCCTTCGCTTAACGCTTGGGCTGGAGACACAAAGTCGATGCTTACTTCAGCTCGACTTTAGCGCCTGCTTCTTCCAGAGCTGCTTTGGCTTTGTCAGCTGCTTCTTTAGCTACAGCTTCCAGAACCATGGCAGGAGCGCCGTCAACTACAGCCTTGGCTTCTTTCAGGCCCAGACCAGTCAGTTCACGTACAGCCTTGATCACGTTAACTTTCTTCTCGCCAGCTTCGGTCAGCATGACGTTGAATTCAGTTTGTTCTTCAACAACGGCAGCAGCAACAGCTGGACCAGCGGAAGCAGCAGCAGCGGAAACGCCGAACTTCTCTTCCATGGCCTTGATCAGCTCAACGATTTCCAGAACGGATTTTTCGCCGATTGCTTCGATGATTTGGTCGTTAGTCAGAGACATGACTATAAATTCCTGTATTGGGGTGACAGCCTACGCGGCCATCGAAATAAACAATAAACGCAAAAGAGGTTGCTGAGCCTTAGGCTGCTGCAGCTTCTTTCTGGTCGCGAAGAGCCGCCAGCGTACGAGCCAATTTGCTGGTTGCGCCTTGAATCACGCTCATCAGCTGAGAAATTGCTTCGTCACGGGTCGGCAGGCTTGCCAGTACGTCGATCTGATTAGCTGCGAGGAACTTGCCCTCGAACGCAGCTGCCTTGATCTCGAACTTATCCTGACCTTTGGCGAATTCCTTGAACAAACGGGCGGCAGCGCCAGGATGTTCGTTAGAGAATGCAACCAGGGTCGGGCCAGTGAACACGTCGTTGAGCACGTCATATTGAGTGCCAGCAACAGCGCGCTTCAGCAGGGTGTTACGTACAACACGTACGTAAACGCCAGCTTCACGGGCCTCTTTACGGAGTCCGGTCATAGCGCCTACTGTCACACCACGGGCATCAGCCACGACAGCGGACAGAGCTACTTTGGCAGCCTCGTTGACTTCAGCGACGATGGCCTTCTTGTCTTCGAGTTTAATTGCCACGGGTTTAACTCCTGCTTGTTACCGTTTCATCCAACCGAGGCCGGATGTCGTTTTGGTGTCTGATTCGGTAAGGAACCGGGAGCACCATCTGCGTAGGCTTGTGGTTTAAGACTTACGTCGCCTACGGTCTTGGATAGCCCCCGCCAGGCAGGGACCCCAATCTTTCAACTGGCGCAATTGCTTGCGCCAGTCTGTGTCTTATACGTCCAGCGAGCCTTGGTCGATGACCAGACCTGGGCCCATAGTGGTGCTCAGGGTAACGCGCTTGACGTAGATGCCTTTCGAAGAAGCAGGCTTGATACGCTTCAAATCAGCGATCAGGGCTTCAACGTTTTCCTTCAGCTTGACGGCATCAAAGCCGACCTTGCCAACGGAAGTGTGGATGATGCCGTTTTTGTCGGTGCGATAACGAACCTGACCAGCCTTGGCGTTTTTAACCGCGGTAGCTACGTCTGGAGTTACGGTGCCGACTTTAGGGTTAGGCATCAGGCCGCGTGGACCGAGGATCTGACCCAACTGACCCACAACGCGCATTGCATCCGGGGATGCAATCACTACGTCATAGTTCAGGTCGCCGCCTTTCATTTCGGCAGCCAGGTCGTCCATACCTACGCGATCAGCGCCGGCAGCCAGAGCAGCTTCAGCAGCTGGACCCTGAGTGAACACAGCAACACGCACAGTCTTGCCAGTACCGTGTGGCAGCACAGTAGCGCTACGAACGACCTGGTCGGACTTACGTGGGTCAACACCCAGGTTCACAGCGACGTCTACAGACTCGCTGAACTTGACAGTCGACAGCTCGGTCAGCAGAGCAGCAGCGTCTACGAAGTTGTAGGCCTTGCCTGCTTCAATTTTGCCGGCGATAGCCTTTTGGCGCTTGGTCAGCTTAGCCATTACACACCCTCCACGTTAAGGCCCATGCTACGAGCAGAACCGGCGATAGTACGCACGGCTGCATCCATATCAGCTGCAGTCAGATCCGCGTTTTTGGTTTTCGCGATTTCTTCCAGCTGAGCACGGGTAACGGTGCCGACCTTAACGGTGTTCGGACGAGCGGAACCGCTGGTCAGGCCAGCAGCCTTCTTCAGCAGAACCGAAGCCGGGGTGCTCTTAGTTTCGAAAGTAAAGCTGCGATCACTGTAAACAGTGATGATCACAGGAGTCGGCAGACCTGGCTCAAGACCCTGAGTACGGGCGTTGAACGCTTTGCAGAACTCCATGATGTTCACGCCGTGCTGACCCAGAGCTGGACCAACGGGTGGACTTGGGTTGGCCTGTGCGGCCTTCACTTGCAGCTTGATGTAAGCAGTAATTTTCTTAGCCATGAGGCACTCCAATTACGGGTTCTAGCGCCTAGAAAGGCTCCCCGGTTACTTGCGCGTTTATCCCAGTGACGAAAAAACCCCACAGCCTGAGGCTGCGGGGTATGGGATTCTCGTTCAGCTATGCCTTTTCGACCTGACTGAACTCTAGCTCTACCGGAGTAGAGCGACCGAAAATGAGCACAGCCACTTGGATGCGACTCTTTTCGTAGTTAACTTCTTCAACAGTACCATTAAAGTCGGCAAATGGACCGTCCGTAACGCGAACAACCTCACCTGGCTCAAAGAGAGTCTTAGGCTTAGGCTTGTCACTACCATCAGCGACACGACGCAGAATTGCTTCGGCCTCTTTATCGGTAATAGGTGCAGGCTTATCAGCAGTACCACCAATGAAACCCATGACACGCGGAGTATCCTTGACCAAGTGCCAAGTACCCTCATTCATGTCCATTTGCACCAGCACATAGCCTGGAAAAAACTTACGCTCGCTTTTGCGCTTCTGGCCATTACGCATTTCAACCACTTCTTCAGTGGGAACCAGAATTTCGCCGAAGCCATCTTCCATGCCAGCCAGCTTTACACGCTCAACCAAAGAGCGCATCACATGCTTCTCGTAACCCGAGTAAGCATGCACAACGTACCAACGCTTAGCCACGGGACACCCTTAGCCGACAATCAAGGAAACAAGCCAACCGAGCAGGGAGTCAAGCCCCCACAACAGCAACGCCATAACCAGGACAACAGCCACAACAATCAGTGTGGTCTGCGTGGTTTCTTGACGAGTTGGCCATACGACTTTACGGATCTCGGTACGAGCTTCCTTAACCAGCACAAAGAACGACTTACCCTTGGCAGTCTGCAAGCCTACAACGGCAGCAACTGCAGCAATAGCAAGAAGCGCAAGCACACGGTACAGGATCGGCGAAGCAGAATAATACTGATTGCCAACAACGCCAACGACAACCAAAGCAACTACTACAAGCCACTTGAGCATATCGAAGCGAGAGCCTTGAGCTTCAGCCTTAGGAGTCATCTATGAAGATCCTGTGAAAAGAAAGCCAGATACACCGAGTGAATCTGGCAGGTCAGGAGGGAATCGAACCCCCAACCTACGGTTTTGGAGACCGTCGCTCTGCCAATTGAGCTACTGACCTAAAAACAAAATCAGGCCGACCATTATGCCGGCCCGATGGAGATATATCAAGAACTTACTCGATGACTTTAGCTACGACACCAGCGCCGACGGTACGACCGCCTTCACGGATAGCGAAACGCAGACCATCTTCCATCGCGATGGTTTTGATCAGAGTGACAGTCATCTGGATGTTGTCACCTGGCATTACCATTTCAACGCCTTCTGGCAGCTCGCAGTTACCAGTCACGTCAGTAGTACGGAAGTAAAACTGTGGACGGTAGCCTTTGAAGAACGGAGTATGACGACCGCCTTCTTCCTTGCTCAGAACGTAAACTTCTGCAGTGAACTTGGTGTGCGGCTTAACTGTACCTGGCTTAACCAGAACCTGGCCACGCTCAACATCGTCACGCTTGGTGCCACGCAGCAGAACGCCGCAGTTCTCACCAGCACGACCTTCGTCGAGCAGCTTACGGAACATTTCAACGCCAGTGCAGGTAGTTTTCTGAGTATCGCGCAGACCAACGATCTCAACTTCTTCCTG
>NZ_MOAL01000006.1:68562-720104 GCF_003731765.1 Pseudomonas chlororaphis | reverse complement strand
TTTTCGATCACCGGTTTGCCGGTGGTCAGGGTGGCTTTCGGGGTGTTGATGAACCCGCAGCCGTTGCAGGTCACGCCGTAGGGGTTGGCGACAATAAGATGGGCCGATTTCCCCGCCACTTCGGTGTAGCCCTTGAGCTGGCTGGGGCTGCCACCGTTGACCTCGTTGAGGATCACCGTGGCCGAACGGCCGCCCAGGTTAGGGTTGCCAAGGATGATCCCGCCGAGCTGAGTTTCCTGGGTGCGGCTCGTGGCGTTGTTGAGGATCACCCCCTGCGAGCCAACGTTGTAGTCACTGAATTTGTTGTGGGACAGGCCGCCGCCATTGGGCTTGGCGATGTTGACGATGGGCACGCCATTGCCCGCCTGGCCGAGACGGGTGCCGCTGCCGTTGACCACGATGCCGTCGGCCATCACCCACAGCGGCTGCCAGAACATCAGGTTGGCCAGCATGAAGGCCAGTCCGCGCTTTGGCAGGCCCCAGAAGGAATGCCGGGATTGCAGGGCAGCAGAAGGCTGGCGAGCCAGGAAGGCAAACTGACGAACGTCCATGTTGTGTATCTCAAGTAAAAATCGGGATTAGAGGAGCAGGTCCTGGTAGCCGCTCTCGTCCTTGCTGCGCGGCCACCAGCCTTTTGGCCCTTCAACGGATGTCGATACTAGATTCGCCCAAGTCACCGACACATCAGGCACTTCTGAATGTTCAAAAAAACGCTTGATCGCGGCCAGAGCAGCAAACCGCCGCTCCCCAGCGCTCACTGAACGCTCTCAGATGCCTTTGTGTGTTCTGGCTTTTGATCCGCACGCCCAGCTCCCACAGCAATGGATGTGCGTACAGACCCAAAACGAGGGTGTGTGTTAGGCCTTGAAGGTCAAAATCGGCGAAAAGCGCGCCATCACCGATACCGTGCCCTCTTCCACCTGGGACTGGATCACCTGGCCAATCTCCTTGTAGGCGCCCGGTGCCTCTTCGATCATCCGTTCTTCCTTGGTGGTGATGCACTCCACGCCCTGCAGGCCGAGGAAAGCCTTGTCCTTCTTGGCTTTGAACACCACCTCACTGCGGGACATGGAGCGCCCCGCACCGTGGCTGGCCGAGCGCAGCCAGCGTTGATTGCCCAGCCCGGTGAGCAGGTAGGAATCGTGCCCCATGCTCCCCGGGATCAGCAGCGGTTGCCCGGCGTAGGCCGGTGTGGCGCCCTTGCGGTGGACATTGCCGTCTTCTTCGCGCAGCACGATGTTATGGGGCACGTCGACGATCAGCGGCGCCTCGATGCCCGCACCAAAGACTTGCCGCGTACGCTGGCGCACCATCTCGGCAATCAGCGCCCGATTGGCGTCGGCGTAATGGGCAGCGCTGTGCATGGCCAGCAGGTACTCATCGGCCATGTCGCCAAGCAGGGCAAAGATTTTCGATTCGGGGTGCTTGATCCCCAACGGCCACAGGGCCTTGGCCTTGTCCATCCAGCGCCGGCCGACGTAGAAGCCCACGTCCCGTGAGCCGGTGTGGATCATCATCACCACCTGCCCCACAGACAGGCCCTGGGCGAAGCAGGCCTGGCGGTCCACCAGTTCGGTGACCACCTGGATCTCGACAAAGTGATTGCCACCCCCCAGGGAGCCCAGGCCCGGGTCGCGGAGGATGTTCCGGGAGCGGTCCTGCAGGGCTTCCGGCGCGTAGTCGGCGCTGCCCCGGGCAAAGGAGGAAGGATGCAGCCCCGCCAGCTCGCGGCGCAGTTGCTCGAAATCCGCCCCGGCAAACAGCCCCACCGGGTCTTGCTGCTGCACCTGGGTCCAGAAGTCACCCAGGCCCGAATCAAACAACGCGGTCATGGCCATCGGGCGGGTGGGAATATTGCGCGTGCCTTCCAGCAGATCGCCGCGCACCAGGGCGGTCCACTTGGACTTTTGCGCCATGAACTGCTCGTAGTTCAACCCCAGTTTGTGCAGGCGCATGCCGCAATTGATGTCGGTGCCGATGGCTTGCGGCACCACCATGTCGTGGCTGGTGACAATCACACTGCCCACCGGAATCGGGCTGCCGGTGTGGAAGTCGGGCGTGGCGCAGGCGCACTTCACCTCGCCGCCATGGGGGTGGGCGACCTTGGCGAAATCCATCAGTTGGAGAACCGCCTTTTCTTCGATGGCAAAGTTCTCGGGCAGCAGCAAATCCACCTTGAGCCCGGCAGCATTAGTCGAAGATATTGAAAGAGAGTTGGGATTCAGGCGTTCGATGGCCACCCCGGAACGGGCGAGCTTGTGCTGAATTCTTTTGAGAGGTGTCTGGGTCATTTTCAACTGCTTTTCTTGGACGCAACAAAACAACCACCCAATTGGTGGCTGGAATTGTCTGGTCAGCAGCGAAACGTAGACGGCGCGGATGATGAGGAATGGGAGGGTGGATGTAAAGACGGGCTGGGAGATTTTTTGCCAGGGATATCGGGGGCGGCATCGCTGGCAAGCCGGCTCCTACGTGGGTCAGCGACCGGCCTGATGAGCAATACCGCCCCCACGTTTTAGAAGCGATTGACCACCGTTACCCCTGCCACTTCGAACTTGTCCATGTTCATCAGCGCGTCGATCGACTGTTCCAGGCTGATGGTCTTGCCGATCAGTTTCTGTGGCTCCAGTTTGCCCGACTGCATCATGGCGAACATCGCGTCGTAGCGGTGGGCCTGCATGCCGTGGCTGCCGAGGATTTCCAGTTCTTTGGCGATCACCGTGCTCATGGGAATGATCGGCGTGCTCTGCTCGCCCAGCATCAGCCCAACCTGCACATGCTTGCCACGTTTACGCAGGTTGCTGATGGAATTGAAGCAGGTCGTGGGGTGGCCCAGGGCATCCAGCGAGACGTGGGCGCCGCCCTGGGTGATGTCACGAACGGCCTCCACCACGTTCGCCACTTGGTTGGCGTTGACGGTGGCGACCGCGCCCAGGCTGCGGGCCAGTTCCAGCTTGTCTTCAGCGATGTCGATGGCCACTACGTTGGCGCCCATGGCGCTGGCAATCATCACCGCCGACAAGCCCACGCCGCCACAACCGTGGACCGCCACCCACTGCCCGGCGCGGACCTGGCCCTGGTCGACCACGGCGCGAAACGAGGTGACAAAGCGGCACCCCAGGCTGGCGGCGGTGGTGAAATCCAGGCTCTCGGGCAGTGCAACCAGGTTGATGTCGGCCTGGTGCAACGACACGTATTCGGCAAACGAGCCCCAGTGGGTGAAGCCGGGTTGGAACTGCCGGTCGCACACTTGGTGGTGGCCGGCACTGCACTCCGGGCAAGCGCCGCAACCGCCGACAAAGGGCACGGTGATGCGGTCGCCGACGTTCCAGCGGGTCACGTCCTTACCGACCGCCTCGATGATCCCTGCCAGTTCGTGCCCGGGCACGTGGGGCAGTTCAATGTCGCTGTCGTGCCCTACCCAGCCGTGCCAGTCGCTGCGGCAGACGCCCGTGGCCATGACCTTGACCACCACGCCGTGATTCTCGGGCGTAGGGTCGGCGACGGTCTGGATGGTTGGCGGCGCGGAGAATGCTTCGAAGACCACTGCTTTCATGAACTGCTCCTTATCTGAAACATTTCATCAGTATGAAGACGCTGAGTGAATTTACCTTTCTATTTGCCGTTGAATAATCGAAGAACTCGAAATAGCCTTACAGATCTCCAGCCGTTACTGAAAGGATCTTGCAGGTGGAAAAATTCGACAAACTGGACGCCGCCATTGCCGACCGCCTGCAGCAGGACGGCAAGCTGTCCAATGCCAAGCTGGCCGAGCAACTGGGGATGAGCGAGGCCTCTTGCTGGCGCCGGCAAAAGCGCCTGGAAGACGCTGGGGTGATCGAGGGTTACCAGGCTTTGCTGAACCGCCGAAAGCTCGGCATGGGGGTCATGGCTTTTGTGCAGATCGCCTGCACCCAGCATGGGGAAGAGGTCACCGCCGAGTTCGAAAACATCATCATCGCCTGCCCCAACGTCCTGGCTTGCCACAACACCACGGGCGAAGCCGATTTCCTGTTGCAGGTGGTGGCCCGGGACCTGGACGACTACAGCCGCTTCGTGGAAAAAGTCCTGAGAAAACTGCCCGGTGTGCTGAGTATCTGCTCGAACATTTCCCTGCGAGACATCAAGGTCAGCAACACCTTGCCTCTCACCTACCTGACGTTGAGCTGACCCCCTGGCTGACGAGCCAAGGCCCGGCCCCGCCGAGTTGCGCGGCTCGATAGCCCAGATGGCGCTATCGTGCGTCTCCATTGTCTCGAAACCTTTACAAAATTCCCCAGCCGGCGGGCGTATAACGGCTTCACCCGGCCACAAAACCCACGCTACACTCGCCCAGCTTAATTTCAATTAGCCATTATCCGTTACCTCATCACCACCTTCGGGCCAGGGCAGGCCAAGCAGGCGTGCCCTCCCCCTCGAGCTTCATTGCCGGAGGAATCGCCAGCCAGGATATTGCCCCATCGCCGGAGCACAGTCGGCCGAGCCCGGTTCAACACAGCCCGTTCGAAACAGGGAACCCCGAACGGCACCGGACATTCACGGCACAGGGCAACAGGCGCACTCTGAGCGGCAACCGCAACCTCTCGACACTGCCTCGACCCATCCCCTCCTGGCCACCTCCCGCACAACGGCGGCCATGGCCAGGAAGGCCAGCAGCACTGCACCTGTTCGGGCACTGCGCACGAACCTAAACGTCGTCAATGGAGACATGGAATGTCACGCCACCCCAAGTGTGTCCCACCGCCTGCCTGCCCGTCCCCTTTGGAGCACGAACGCCTGCGGATTGCCTGCCAACTGCACGATCACGCCGGACAGCATCTGGCACTGGCCCAACTGCGCCTGGCCGAACTGGGGGAGCAGGTTGCCGCCAGCGACGTCAAACCCTTGGTCGAAGAGGTCCAAGCGTTGATCCGCGAAGCCTCCAGCAGCCTGCGTCGGGTGCTGCATGACCTCGGCAACCAGGCCCCGCCGCCCTTGGAACAAGGGCTGGCCAGGCTGGTCCGGGAAGTCGGGGCGCGTTTTCCCGACGCTGCGCCCATCACCCTGGAGCTGCAGCACCTTCACAGCCCATTGCCCCCGGACACCACCAAGGCCCTGTTGCGCATGGCCGAGGAGTTGCTGAGCAATGTGCGCAAGCACAGCGGCGCCACCCAGGCCACCCTGCGCTGCACCTATCAGGACCGGCAGTTGACCCTGAGCGTCGAAGACAACGGCTGTGGCTTTCCACCGGGGGTCAGAGGCTCGTCCCGAGGCTTCGGCCTGTGCAGCATCGCCTTGCAACTCAAAGCCCTGCAGGGCTCGCTCGTGCTGGATGGCAACGCAGGCCAGGGCGCTCGCGTGCACCTGCTGGTGCCAGGCCAACCGCTCGGCCGCGCGGCACGGGGTGCCTCATGACGCCCAGCCCGATGAACATCCTGTTGGCCGACGACCATGTGCTGTTTCGCCAGGGCCTGGCCGCGTTGCTGAGCAAGGAGCCCGGACTGAAAATCGTCGGGCACGCGGCCAATGGCCTGGAAGCCTTGGCGCTGATCGCCGAACAACCTGTGGACCTGGTGATCATCGACCTTGAAATGCCGCTGCTGAATGGCATCGACACCATGCTTCGCGCCCAACGCAAGGCTCTGGCGCCGCGTTTTCTCTGCGTCTCGGCCCACGGCGAGCAACGCCGGGTCAGTGCCGCCCTGGACGCCGGGGCCTCGGGGTACCTGCTCAAGGACTGCGCCGTGGACGAGTTGCTCAAGGCCGTGCAGGCCGTGGCCCAAGGCAAGTTTTACCTGTCCCCGGAGATCGCCACCGCGATGGTCATCAGCCAGCGCTCGAACCCCGCCCGACAACCCGGTGGTGAAGGGCCTCCCTTGAGTCCGCGGGAACGGCAGATTCTCCAGTTGCTGGTGGAGGGCCTGACCACCCGGGACATTGCCGAGCGCATGCACATCAGCAGCAAGACCGTCAGCACCCACCGCGAGCACATCATGCGCAAGCTGGGGATCAAGGGCATTGCCCAGTTGACCCGCTATGCCCTGCGCGAAGGCTGGTGTTAATGCCCGGAGGCATCGGTAAACATACCGATGGGAAATCAGCCTCCCGGAGGCCGCAAATCAGCAGCAGGCGCAGATTCACGCACGCCACCAACCCTTAGTCTTTTGTTCCCGGCGAGCGATGGATGCACCCCATCGAGCGCTACTGGAGGTCGTGGCAGTGGCCACGATGCGCGGTTTTCCCAACCGATATGGAGCAAGACGACATGGCTAATGTGGATACGCTGGACTTGTGGAAAAAATGGATGGGAGAGCTGCAGGCAATCACCCTGCCGGCTGGCATTGGCCCGCAGCAACAATTCAGTGCTGGCTCGACCACCCTCAATATCGATTTGGGCAATAGCGAGCCCGCCGTCGGCAACTATTACATCCATGGCCTCGGCGATGTGGTGCCGGCCAACAGCCCATCCTACTCGGCCGGCAGCAGCCTGCTTTCGAGCTATGCCACCTTCCTCGACTGGATCGACCCGGGCGCCGTGCTCAACCCGAACCTGACCAGCCAGGTGAACATCGCCACCGCCAATCTGAACTCGGCGCAAGACACCTTCACCACAGCCCAGGGCAAAGCCTTCAGCGCCTATAACACGGCCAAAAACATCTTCCCCAACATCCCGGCCTTCCAGGATTGGGTGGGGCAAAACTACCCGGCCTATGTTTCAGCGAACAATGCACTGATCGGCGCTGCCAGCGCCTATGACAGCCTGATGATCCAGGTCTACGGCCCCGGCTACACCGTCCTCCAGCAAGCCAGGACCAAAGTTGGGCTGAACGGCGCGCAAAGCCTGCTGGGCCAGAATGCCTTCAACATGAAGGTGGCCTCCGGCAGCATCGCCCCACCAGGCTCCCAGCCGGTGACGATCGGCGGCAACGCGCCAACGCCCACCAGCGACCTGGTTTTCTCACTGGCACCGTCCTACACCCTCCAGGCATTCGGTACCAAATACAGCGAGTGGCAAGCCGCCAGCGTCGCGGGCAAGCACCAAGCCGGAGGGTCGATCCGCATTACTTCCAGCAGCAACTCCTACAGCCTGGACCAGTTCGGCTGGAGTGCCTCCGCCAATGCCAGCCTGTTCGGCGACTTCTTCAACTTCTCTCTGGGAGGCTCCACCAGCGGCCAGAAAACCAGCATCAACACCAGCAGCAGCGACTTCTCCCTGCAAGTGGACTTCACCGGGCTCGGCAGTTTTTTCATCGCGCCAGGGCAATGGTGGGATGCCGGCCTGGTAGCCCTCAATCACAACCGTCTGAAGTCCGGCGCACCGGCGTTTTTCGGCGACGGCGGTGCTTTGTCCGCGATCGCTACCCAAGTGGTGCTGGGTTTTGAACCCACGGTGACCCTGACCATGAACGCCAATGACTACAGCAACGTCAAAAGCAACTGGCAAGCCAACACCACCACATCGATCGGCATCGGTCCGTTCCGTCTCGGCTCCCTGAGCACCTCGACCAACGGCAGCAAACAGGACATCCAGTTCAACGATGCCTCCGCCTCGGTGACTATCGGCCCACTGAGCAGCACCGTGCCAATCCTACTCGGCGTTATCAGCAATAAACTCGGCGTCTAGCCCCTGCCCGACTCCCCCTTGGCCACGACAACCAAGGGGGAGTCGAACGCACCACAAAGAGCCTGCCTCGTGCCGAACGACTCCTCGATCTGGCAGTTGTACCAACAGACCCTCACCGAGTGGGCACAGGTCGCCAGCGGCGAACTACTGTCCATCACCGCCATCAACACCTTCAGTGACCTGGGCAGCGCAGACCCCGGGATCCGCAACTGGAGCATCTACCAACTGGGCAATGCCATCCCCGCCCCCACGCCCAGTTACTCGCCCCACAGCGACCTGTTTTCCGCCTACGGGGTCTACCTCGACTACCTGCTGAGCAGCGCGCCGCCGTTGCACCCGGCCGCGCCCGGCACGTCGCCGGCTATCCCGGTGGCGCCCTTGCCGATGGCGCTGGAGCAATACCGGCTGGCCTCCCTACAACAACCGACCGCCGTCAATATGGCCGCCAACGCAGCGCAGGCCAGCACCTTGTTTTGCCCCAGCTACCGCCTGGACAACTGGGACCAGACACTGCCCACTTGGCGCAACAGCACCGCGGTGCTCAAGGGCCCTCGCGCGTGCCAACGATTGCTGCACCGGGCACGCATCCGCGTGTCGCCCGTGCCTCAACCCGCCTTGCTGGGGCAAACCCTGGGCGGAGCGCAATGGCCGCCCTTTATCGAGCGGCGCCCGAACACATCGTTGCAATCGACCTCGCCTCCGACGGGCGATACTTGGGTCGAGATGGATCTGTCCGTGGAGCAGTTTGGGCGCTTTCCCCTCAGCCCTGGTGCCTGGTTCAACCCGGCGCTGTTCGATCCCGGCCGGTACACGCTGCCGGCGACCGCACCCGATTTTTTCAGCGCCAACGGCGCCATCGGCCTGCTGCCCAAAGGGGCACTGGTCGGCTTTCGGCCCAACATGACCTTGACCGCCCACAGCCTGGCTCAGGCCCAGGACTTGGCCAGTAATGTCATTCGCATAGGGCCGTTTCACGTCCAGGCCACGGCGGTGATCGCTGGAGCGGGTACAGGTGAAGTGACGGTCCACTTTGCGGCGCAGGATTCGGACATACCGGTGTTGCTGGGGGTGCTTAGCCAACCGCCGTTGCCCACGTCGTAAAAACCTCACCGGCCTCTACCAACGTTCGCTGGCCCAATGCTCCGGCAGTCCGACGACCAAGGGGAGCGCATCGTCGGTTTACAGGCCCGGTCTCGGCGCAATGGCCCCGCCTAACTCCAGCACCGTCACCGTCACCGGCCCTGCGCGAAAGGTCGGTTTGCACTCGCCCATGGTCACATTGGCTTGGCCGGTGCCTATGCGCCCTTCGTCTGAATGGATAGCATATGGCCACCCCGCCACCCCTTGGCGACCGACACATGGATGTTCTTATGCGCTCACTGCTCCTGCTTGGCGTTGTTTCGCTGCTGACCGCCTGCAGCATTACCCAGCACGTATCACCGGTGAACCCGACGCCCGCCGCAGGTAGCAAAATATGCCTGATCCCCGCTACCGGACTACGTGAGGGCTTCACCCAGGCCTATGGCCAGGCCCTGCAAAACAAGGGTTTCGAGGTGCTGACCCTGCCTTCTACGGCCCAGCCTGACGCCTGCCCGCTGTCCAGCCGGTACATCGGCCTGTGGCGGTGGGACATGGCGCTGTACATGGCCATGGCGCAGATCACTGTGTATCAGGACGGCAAGCCCATCGGCAGCGCCAGTTACAACTCGCAATCCGGCGGCGCACGCATGGACAAATTTATCAATGCGCAGGAAAAGATCGAGGAATTGACCGACCAGCTTTTCCCCGTGGGTGTACATCCGCTACCCTCCGCCCCGTGAAATCCATCTGCAATCAAGGAAGCGGCAAATGCGTGCAATCGGCAATTTTCTCTGGTTTATCCTCGGCGGCGTGTTTATGGGCCTGCTCTGGTGGCTCTATGGCCTGCTGGCGTTTATCAGCATCATCGGCATCCCTTGGGGCCGCGCCTGTTTTGTGATCGGCAGCTTCTCGTTCTTCCCGTTCGGCAAGGAGGCCATCAGCCGCAAAGAGTTGAATAACCGAGAGGACCTGGGCACCAGCGGCCTGGGCTTGATCGGCAACATCATCTGGTTCCTGGTGGCAGGCATCTGGCTGGCCATCGGGCACCTGTGCTCGGCCCTGGCATGCTTTATCACCATCATCGGCATCCCGTTCGGGATCCAGCACTTGAAGCTGGCCGGGATTGCCCTGGCGCCCATCGGCAAGACCGTGGTCAGCAAGGAAGTGGCTGCCGCTTCTCGTCGTTTCAACGCCGAGAGCGTGGCCCTGAAAGTGCGTCAACCGAACTGACAGGCATTAAAAAAGGCATCCAGGGATGCCTTTTTCAACGATAACGAAATTCAACGCATCAGCGGTCAGCCCAGAAGCGTCAGCATGACGATGGCGAACGCCGCCAATACCAGCAGCATCCCTGAGGCGTACATCACTAAACCTCGTCCCATCATCTGTGCTCCCCAGTAACCCAACGTTGTTGCCGCGGCTCTCTGATGGAGCCTGCGGTCTGAGGCGCATAGTAACCGCGAGTGACATCATTTTGACACGCCTCTCTTGAGGCGTTTTTTCATCTCCCGACAAATGGCGATTATCGCCAATTTAACGTCGCCAGTTTTCCAGCTACCCGACCTCGTTGAACCGCTCGCCAGGCAGCCTCAGCACAGGGTCGAGCGCAGCTCACACCGCGCTCGGGGCCATCAAGGCAGCACGCTTTCCACACCCTGCACCGGCGCCAGTGGCGACAGCAGCACCCGGGTCACCCGCCGCTCCTCCACGGCCGCCACCTGCAGGCTCCAGCCTTGCCACTCCAGGCGGTCGCCCTTGACCGGCAAGCGGTCCAGCAGGCTCATCACCAAGCCGGCCAGGGTCTGGTAGTCCTCGGTGGCTTCGGCCTGGAAGCCGGTGCGCTGGCGGATCTGCGACAGATTCAAGGCACCGCTGACCACAAAGCCGCCCTGCTCCTCGACAATGTCCGGCCCTTCGATTTCGCTGGCGTCGGGCAGCTCGCCGGCAATCGACTCCAGAATGTCGGTCATGCTCAACACGCCGACAAAGTCGCCGAATTCGTTGATCACAAAGGCAATGTGGGTCGAGGCCTTACGCATCTGCTCCAAGGCGTTGAGGATCGAAAAACTGTCCAGCAGGTTGATCGCCTGACGCGCCAGGTGTTCCAGGTTCGGCTCGTTGCCGGCCAGGTATTCCTTGAGCAACTCCTTCTTGTGCACGAACCCCAGGGGTTCATCCACCGCACCGTCGCGAATCAGCGGCAGACGCGAGTAGGACGAATGCATCAGCTTGGTCCGGATCACTTCCGGGCTGTCGGCCAGGTCGATGTAATCCACATCGGCACGCACCGTCATCAGGGTGCGAATCGGCCGTTCGGCCAGTTGCAGCACACCGCTGATCATCACCCGCTCACGGCGGTCGAACAGCTCGGCGGTGTTTTCCTCACCGTTGTCTAGCAGGTCGGCAATCTCTTCGCCCACCTCCTCGGCGGCCAGCTTGCGCCCGCCCAGCAAGCGCAGAACCGCATGGGCGGTGCGCTCACGCATGGGGCGCAGGCCCTGCATGGACTTCTTGCGCCGCGCACGGGCGACCTGGTTGAACAGCTCGATGAGGATCGAGAAACCGATGGCCGCGTACAGGTAGCCTTTGGGGATATGGAAGCCCAGGCCTTCGGCGGTCAGGCTGAAGCCGATCATCATCAGGAAGCCCAGGCACAGCATGATCACCGTCGGGTGTTCGTTGACGAAGCGCGTCAGCGGCTTGCTGGCAACGATCATCACGCCGATGGACACCACCACCGCAATCATCATCACCGACAGGTGCTCGACCATGCCCACCGCGGTAATCACCGCGTCCAGGGAGAACACCGCGTCCAGCACCACGATCTGCGCCACGATCGGCCAGAACATCGCGTAAGCGGCATTGCCGGTCCGTTGGCTGACGTGGCCTTCCAGGCGTTCATGCAATTCCATGGTGGCCTTGAACAACAGGAACACACCGCCGAACAGCATGATCAGGTCACGGCCCGAGAAGCTCTTGTCGAACACCTCGAACAGCGGCTGGGTCAGGGTCACCATCCAGGAAATACTCGCCAACAGGCCCAGGCGCATCAGCAGCGCCAGGGACAGGCCGATCAGCCGCGCACGGTCACGCTGCTCCGGTGGCAGCTTGTCGGCCAGGATGGCGATAAACACCAGGTTGTCGATGCCCAGCACCAGCTCCAGGACAATCAGGGTCAGAAGGCCAAGCCAGGCCGTGGGGTCTGCAATCCATTCCATATAAACGACGCTATCTCTCTAGTGATTTCAGACGGCCAGGCACGACCAGGCGTAAACCCTGGGCGAACGGCGAACGATGGGGCAACGTTGCACGGCAAGCCCGGCAAGGGTGGGTGAGCGTCGAATGAAGGGTAGACCGGCTAGGCAGCCGAACCGCTGAGCGAGCGAAGGCCGCGAGGCGGATTGAGCGAGGTTAGAACGGTGTGCGCGCGAGTGGCGACAACTGGGAGGCTCCGAACGGGTGTTCATGCAAATCCTGAAAGAAAAAACGGACTTGGAGATTACAGGCGCGGGTCACATTTCCCCCAGCGGGAAATCATTTCAAAGTTTTAAGAACAGCCCCGGCGCTGACTTCACCTCCATCTGCTGCAGCAACGCTTGGCGCATGGCGACAATTAAACGGAATCATCGGCCCGCGATGGCGGTCCTTTCTTCAGCGAACGACATCCCTTACTCGGCTGGAGAACTCCATGGCAACCACCACCCTTGCCCAGCAACTGGCGACCACCCTTGAACAAGCCGGCGTCAAACGCATCTGGGGGCTGACCGGCGACAGCCTCAATGGCCTCACCGACGCGCTGCGCACCATGGACAGCATCCAGTGGATACACGTGCGCCACGAGGAAGTCGCGGCCTTTGCCGCCGGCGCCGATGCGGCCGCCACCGGCGAACTGGCGGTCTGCGCCGGCAGTTGCGGGCCGGGCAACCTGCACCTGATCAATGGCCTGTTCGACTGCCAGCGCAACCATGTGCCGGTGTTGGCCATCGCCGCGCAGATTCCGTCCTCGGAAATCGGCCTCAACTACTTTCAAGAGACTCACCCCCAGGAGCTGTTCAAGGAGTGCAGCCACTTCGTCGAGCTGGTCAGCAACCCGGCACAAATGCCCCAGGTGCTGCACCGAGCCATACGCAGTGCCCTGCTCAACCGCGGCGTGGCGGTGGTGGTGATCCCCGGGGACGTGGCCCTGCAAGAGGTCCCAAGCCCGCAAAAACCCTGGACGCCCCTGCGCGCGCCACGCACCCTGCCCGCGCCCCCGGACCTCGACCGGCTGGTGGAGATCCTCAGCCAGAGCAAGGCCGTGACCCTGCTCTGCGGCAGTGGCTGCGCCGGCGCCCACGATCAGGTGGTGGCCCTGGCCGAGGCCCTGGGTGCACCGGTGGTGCATGCCCTGCGCGGCAAAGAACATGTGGAATGGGACAACCCCTTTGACGTCGGCATGACCGGGCTGATCGGCTTCAGCTCGGGCTACCACGCCATGCTCAATTGCGACACCCTGGTGATGCTCGGCACCGACTTCCCCTATCGCCAGTTCTACCCCAGCGACGCCACCGTGGTGCAGATCGACCGCGACCCGCAGGCCCTCGGTCGCCGCGTGACACTGGACCTGGGTATCGCCGCCGACGTCAGCGAAACCCTCGCCGCCCTGCTCCCGCGCCTGCCCTACAAGGCCGACCGAAGCTTCCTTGAAGAATCCCTGGCGCACTACGCCAAAGCCCGCCAGGGCCTGGACGAACTGGCCCAGCCCTCTCCCGCCAACCAACCCATCCATCCCCAGTACCTGACCCGCCTGCTCAGCGAACTGGCCGACGAGGACGCGATTTTCACCGCCGACGTCGGCACCCCCACGGTGTGGGCCGCGCGCTACTTGAAGATGAACGGCAAACGCCGCCTGCTGGGTTCGTTCAACCACGGTTCCATGGCCAACGCCATGCCCCAGGCCATGGGCGCCCAGGCGGCGTTTCCCGGGCGGCAGGTAATCTCGCTGTCGGGGGACGGCGGCTTCAGCATGTTGATGGGCGATTTCATCTCCCTGGCCCAGCTCAAGTTGCCGGTGAAGATCATCGTCTACGACAACGCGTCGCTAGGGTTCGTGGCCATGGAAATGAAAGCCAGCGGCTACCTCGACACCGGCACCGACCTGCACAACCCGGACTTTGCCGCCATGGCCAACGCCATGGGCATTCTCGGCCTGCGGGTGGAGCAGTCCGAAGACCTTGAAGGCGCCCTGCGCACCGCGTTGGCCCATGACGGCCCGGTGTTGGTGGACGTGGTCACTGCCAAGCAGGAACTGGTGATGCCCCCGGCGATCAAGCTGGAACAGGCCAAGGGGTTCAGCCTGTACATGCTCAAGGCGGTCATGAGCGGGCGTGGCGACGAGGTCATCGAACTGGCGAAAACCAACTGGCTGAACGGTCGCCTGCTCGGCGCACTGGGTCTAGGCAAGAGCGATCACTGACAGCCCCCCGGCGCTGGCCAGGCGAGCACGGCGCGGGGCGTCATGGCCCCAGCCGCCAGCATCTGCGGTTCAAGGACGGTCCGCAGATCGCTCCCCGGCCAAACGTCGGCCCCCGGGCTGCGGCTCGGGGATCGCCAGGCGGCTGGTGGCCTTGACCTCCCGCAGCGCCAGGCTCGACTGAATGGACGCAATGCCCGGCTGGCGCCTGAGCACGTGCTCAATGAAGTCGCTGTAGCTGTCCAGGTCCTGGGCCAGCACCTGCAGCAGGTAGTCGGCGTCGCCGGTGATCTTGTGGCAGGCCTGCACCTCCGGCAGGCCCATGATCACCGTCTCGAAGTCATCCGGGGTCTGGTCGGAGTGCGTGGCAAACCGCACCTGCACAAAGGCCATGATGTCCAGCCCGAGCAGACGCCGGTCCAGGTTGGCCTGGTAATCCTTGATCACCCCCTCTTCTTCCATGCGCTTGCGTCGACGCCAACAGGGCGTGAGGCTCAGGGACAGGCGCTCGCTCAATTCGGCGTTGGAAATACTCGCGTCCTGCTGCAACAGCGAGAGGATTGCCAGGTCGGTTTCGTCGAGCGCGACATGCCGAGTTGTTTTTCTCATATCAGGCCACCAAAAAGAAAAATATGACTCAAAAATCGCATTAAACACGAACAAAAAGCAAAGATTTCGCAGCCATGCCGGAACAAAATATTTGCACCGGACAATAACAATGGATGCGATCAGCATGCTTACCGTCTTCAGCGACTCCCACCGTTTGCACCATGGCACCGAATTGAAGGACGGGGTCCTAAAGCCCTCCTTCGAGCAGCCCAGCCGCGCCGATACGGTTCGCGACCGGGTCCGACATGTGGAGCTCGGCGAGATCATCGCGCCCCGCCGCTTTGACCGCGCCTGCTATGTGGCCGCCCACAGCGAACGCTATGTGAGCTTCCTGGAAAGCGCCTGGGGCGAATGGCAAGCCACCGGGCGCAGCCATGACGCCCTGCCGCTGGTGTGGCCGGTGCGCGACCTGGCCAACCAGCAGGTGCCGGAGTTTATCGACGGCAAGCTCGGGTTCTTCGCCATGGACGCCGGCTCGCCCATTACCGCCACCACCTGGGACGCGGTGCGCACCAGCGCCGACATCGCCCTCACCGGCCTGGCCCTGATCGACGAAGGCCAGGACAGCGCCTTTGCCTTGTGCCGCCCGCCGGGCCATCACGCCGCACGGGAATACATGGGCGGTTATTGCTACCTGAACAACGCCGCCATCGCCGCGCAACACGCCATCACTCAGGGCGCCAAGCGGGTCGCGGTGCTGGACGTGGACTTCCACCACGGCAACGGCACCCAGAACATTTTCTACGACCGCGACGATGTGCTGTTCGTCTCGCTGCACGGCGACCCGGCCGTGTCCTACCCCTACTACTCGGGCTTTGCCAGCGAACGCGGCAGCGGTGCCGGCGAAGGCTACAACCTGAACCTGCCACTGCCGAAAAACACCACCTGGCAGCACTACCGCGAAGCCCTGGTCCAGGCCTGCGCCCAGCTGCGGGCGTACGCCCCAGAGTTGCTGGTGGTGTCCCTTGGGGTCGACACGTTCAAGGACGACCCCATCAGCCACTTCCTCCTGGAAAGCGAGGACTTCCTCGGCATGGGCCAAGTCATCGCCACGGTGGGTGCGCCCACGCTGTTCGTCATGGAAGGCGGCTACATGGTCGATGAAATCGGCATCAACGCCGTCAATGTGCTGCACGGCCACGCCCAGCGCTGACCCACCCGCGTCGCGCCCCAACGCGGCGTTCAACGCTCCGAACCCGAGGGAAAAACCCATGACATTGTTCATCGATGTGGATCACGCCGCCGCCCTGTATTCGCGCCTGGGCATCGGCCGGGCCATCCGTGAAATGGCTCAGTACATTCACGCGGATTACCTGCGCTGGCAGGCGTTCGAAAAGTCCCCGCGCACCGCCAACCATTCGGCCACTGGCGTCATCGAACTGATGCCCGCCGACGACGGCCAGCAATACGCGTTCAAGTACGTCAACGGCCACCCCGGCAACCCGGCCCGTCATCTGCTGACCGTCATGGCCTTTGGCGTGCTGGCGGAGGTCGACAGCGGCTACCCGCTGCTGCTCAGCGAGCTGACCCTGACCACCGCCGTGCGCACGGCCGCGACTTCCGCCCTGGTGGCGCAGTCCCTGGCGCGCCAGGGGGCCAGCAGCATGGCGCTGATCGGCAACGGCGCGCAGAGCGAGTTCCAGGCCATCGCCTTCCACGAAATGCTCGGCATCAACGAGCTGCGAATCTTCGACATCGACGTCGAGGCGTCCCACAAGCTCAAGCACAACCTGCAAGCCTGGCCGGGCCTCAAGGTGCGCATCGCCGACTCGGTGGCCGACGCGGTCAAGGGCGCCGACATCGTGACCACGGTGACGGCAGACAAGGCCTACGCGACCATTCTCACCCCGGAGCTGATCGAGCCCGGCATGCACCTCAACGCGGTGGGCGGTGATTGCCCAGGCAAGACCGAACTGCACGCCGACATCCTGCGCAACGCCCGGGTCATCGTCGAATTCGAGCCCCAGACCCGCATCGAAGGCGATATCCAGCAGTTGCCCGCCGATTTCCCAGTGACCGAGTACTTCCGCATCGCCCAGGGTCTGGAACCGGGCCGCCAAGACTCGGCCCAGGTCACGGTGTTCGACTCGGTGGGCTTTGCCCTGGAGGACTTCTCCTCCCTGCGCTACTTGCACGACCAGGCCCGCGCCCAGGCCATCGGCGAGTCGATCCACCTGGTGCCCACACCGACCAACATCAAAGACCTGTATCAACTGCTGCAACCCAGCGCCACGGCAGTGCCGACGCGCCAGGTAGCCGCCGGCTGACGGCCCCGTCCCTGAACAGGGCGGCACGTTCCCGCCCGGGTTCATGGGCCAGGCCCCGCTCCACCTGACTGCCCCGATAAAAACCACCGGCAGCAGGCCCAACCACCCCCGACCTTTTTCCTGCCAAAACTCGACAACTATAAAATCAAGAGGTTTTGAGATGATTCCAGATACCCTCGGCGCCCCCGCGCGCCCAGCGTTGCAACGCACCCTGCATAACCGTCATATCCAACTCATGGCCATGGGCGGCGCCATCGGCACCGGGCTGTTCATGGGCTCCGGCAAGATCATCGCCATGTCCGGCACCTCGATCATCCTGATCTACATGATCATTGGCCTGTTCGTGTACCTGGTGATGCGCGCCATGGGCGAGCTGCTGCTGTCGAACCTGAACTTCAAGAGTTTTGCCGACTTCGCCGGCGCTTACCTGGGCCCGCGTGCGGCGTTCTTTCTCGGCTGGTCGTACTGGCTGAGCTGGAGCGTGGCAGTGGTGGGCGATGCCGTGGTGGTGGGCGGGTTCTTCCAGTACTGGTTCCCCGACGTGCCGGCCTGGATGCCCGCCATTGCCATGATGCTGACCCTGTTCGCGCTCAACGTGCTGACGGTGAAACTGTTCGGCGAAGTGGAGTTCTGGTTCGCCATCATCAAGATCATCGCCGTGGTCACCTTGATTGCCGTGAGCCTGGTGCTGATCGCCAGTTCCTTTGTCTCGCCCTCCGGCGTGACCGCCTCACTGAGCCACCTGCTGGACCGCCAAGCCGCCTTCCCCAATGGGCTGCTAGGGTTCTTCGCCGGCTTCCAGATGGCGATCTTCTCCTTTGCCGGCACCGAGCTGATCGGCACCGCCGCCGCCGAAACCCGTGACCCGCACAAAACCCTGCCCAAGGCGATCAACGCTATCCCACTGCGCATCATCCTGTTCTACGTGCTGGCCCTGGCCTGCATCATCGCCGTGACCTCCTGGCAGCAGGTGTCCCCCAGCAAGAGCCCATTCGTCGAGCTGTTCCTGATTGCCGGCTTCCCGGCCGCCGCAGGCATCGTCAACTTCGTGGTGCTGACCTCCGCCGCCTCCTCGGCCAACAGCGGTGTCTTCTCGGCCAGCCGCATGCTGTTCGGCCTGGCCGACCAGAACAACGCCCCGCGCCTGTTCAAGCGTCTGTCACGCCACAGTGTGCCGGTCATCAGCCTGGCCTTTACCACCCTGCTGATGCTGCTCGGGGTCCTGCTGCTGTACATCGTGCCCGAGGTCATGACCGCCTTCACCATCGTCTCCACGGTGTCGGCGATCCTGGTGATCTTCACCTGGTCGACCATCCTCGCGTCGTACATCGCCTACCGCAAAAAGCACCCGGAACTGCATACCCGTTCGCACTACAAAATGCCCGGTGGCGTGCCCGTGGCCTGGTTCTCCCTGGGCTTCCTGATGTTCGTCCTGGGGCTGCTGGCCCTGCGCCCGGATACCCGCCTGGCGCTGTGCGTGATGCCGGCCTGGTTTATCTGGCTGGCCATCGCCTACCAACTGACCGCCGGGCGTAAACGCAAGCCTGCCCCGGAAGTGGCGGCGCAATACCGCTAACGCCAAAACGCCTCGGGCCGTGCCAGGGATAGGCACGGCCCGAGGCGAACCTCTTTTTACCGCTCCCGCAGCAACGCCCGAAGCACTTACCAGCGGTACGTCACCGAACTCACCAGTTGCCGCTCATCGCCATAGCGGCAGATGGCGAACTCGCAGTAGGTGTAGCGCTTGTTGGTGAGGTTGTTGGCGTTGACCGCCACCTCCCAGTTGGCGTCGATCTCGTAGCTGGCACGGGCGTCGTACAGGGTATAGGCCGGCATGTCCGAAGGGACCTGGGAGGCCTGGGTGGTGCCTTTGTAGCGGGCACCGCCACCGACCCGCAGCTTCGGCAGGCCAAGCTCGGCCAGGCGATAGTCGGCCCAAAGCGCAGCCTGGTGATAAGGCGTGTCTTCACTGCGCTGGCCGACTTCTGCAGCGGTGTTGCTTTTAGTGATGCGCGCATCGATGTAGGCGTAGGAAGCGATCAGGCTCAAGTTGGGGTTGAACTCGGTCTTGGCTTCCAGCTCCAGGCCGCGTGAACGCACTTCCCCGGTCTGCACAAAGGCGTCGTTGTCATTGCGGTCCGGGGTCAGGACGTTTTGTTGCAACAGTTCATACACCGCCGCGCTCAACAGCGTGGCGCTGCCTTCGGGCTGGTAGCGGATGCCGACCTCGTACTGCTTGCCTCGGGTGGGCACGAACGCCTGCCCTGCCGTATTGGTTCCGGCCACCGGGAAGAACGATTCGCTGTAGCTGAGGTACGGCGCCAGGCCATTGTCGGTCTTGTACACCAGGCCGGCGCGCCAGGTGGTGGCTTCGTCGTCCTGATGGGTGGTGCTCGAGGTGCGATAGACCTCGGTGCTCTGGTCGGCCCAGTCGTGGCGCCCGCCGAGCAGCAGAATCCAGTGTTCGTCGAACTTGATCTGGTCCTGGAAGTAGATGCCCTTTTGCAGGGTGTCGACTTGGGAACCGCGATCCGCGAGAGGGTTCTTGGCCACCACCACCGGCTGCCCATAGTTGTAGCGGGTGAGGTCCAGGGACGGTGCAGTGCCGCGGAAGTTATGGGAGTCGTAGCTGGTGTCATAACCATCGAAGCCCAGGAGCAAGGTATGGCCCCAGTCGCCGAACTGCCATTTGCTTTCCAGGCTGGTGTCGCTGGCCAGGCCCCGGGAGCGCTCTTCGCGGTCGCTGTACTGGCGGCGCAGGATGCCGCTGCTCAAGGACCCCGGCAGCGCGGCGAGCCCGGTGTTGACCTGCAGGTAGCGCCAGGTCACGTCCGACTGGTAGTAGCGCAGCTTGTGGCTGATGCGGGTGTGCTCGTCGAAGCGGTGTTCGAACTCGTAGCCCAGGGCCGACATCTCGCCGTTCATTTTGTCGTAGTCCGGCTCGCCGATGAAATCGTGCCGGCCGATCTGGAACGGGCCGTTGCCCACGCCTTTGACGAATTGATAAGGCAGTGGCGCGGAAAAGCCGGTTTCGGTCTTCTGATAGAAGGACAGCAGGATCAGTGAGGTGTCGTCGTTGGGCCGCCAAGTCAGGGCCGGGGCGATGTAGGTCTTGTTGTTGTCGATGTGATCGGCGCTGGTCTCGCTCTTGCGCTCCAACAGGGTCAGGCGATAGCTCAGGGTCTCGCTGTCACCCAGGGGGCCGGTGAAATCGGCGGACAGTTGCTTGCGGTCGTTCTGCCCGGTCTGCAGGTTCACTTCGTGGTACGGCGTCTGGCTCGGGCGCTTGCTCACGGTATTGATCAAGCCGCCCGGGGACAGCTGGCCGTAGAGCACCGAGGCCGCGCCACGAATCACTTCGGCACGTTCCAGGCCATAGGGTTCCTGCACGCCGTCGTAGGAGTTGTTCTGCAAGCGCAGGCCATCCCGCAGGGAACCGCCAGTGGCCGACTCGACATCGAAGCCGCGGATGCGGAAACGGTCGGAGGTACGGTTGAAGCTGGTGGGCTGGCTGGTAAAGCCCGGGGTCATGTCCAGGCTCTGGGACAGGGTTTCCGATTGCCGATCGCGGATTTCATCGCTGGTGACCACCGAAAGTGACTGCGGGGTTTCAATGATCGGCGTGTCGGTCTTGGTCGCGCTGATGTTGCGCTTGGCGACGTAGCCTTTGACGTAACCCGTGGTGCTCTCGGCGCTCTGCCCGGTGATGTCGGTGGGCGCCAGTTCCAGCGTGCCGTCCGCGGGGCTCAACGCCATCAGGACAAAACCGTTGGTGCCCTGGCGCGCCTGGAAACCACTGCCCCGCAGCAACTGGGCAAACCCCTGGCTGATGCCGAACTCACCCTGCAGGCCCGAGGTGGACAGGCCGGCCACGGCGTTGGCATCGAACAACAGGGCAATGCGCGACTGCTGGGCGAACTGGTTCAACGCCAGCCCCAGGGCCCCGGCCGGAATGGCATAACGCTGTGCGCTCGGGCTCTCGTTCTGGGCCAGCGCCTGGCCGCTGGCGCCCAGGCCGAGCAGCGTGCCAGCCGCCAAATGGATGACCATCGCCAACGGCCTCAAGGGGAGGCGCTGGCGCTTGGAAGAAGGCAACACGGTGAAATCCGACGACATGGAAGACATTCCTGTAATGGGGTGCTTCCTTCCTTGACGGGGCAGGCGAAAAAAGCGGAACCGTGCAGCGAAACTTTATCGCTCGCGTGCCGGCTCCAGGCGCTCGATGGCCAGCCACCAAGGGCCGAATGGACGAATACGCACGGGCAAGGCCTCGGCAATCAATTGCAGGGCCCGCTGCGGATCGTCCAGCGGCAGCACCGCAGACACCCGCAAGTCCGCCAATTGTTCGGGGTTGAACTGCACATGCCCCGGGTACTGGCGCGCCAACTCGAGCAGCACCTCCGGCAGCGGCCGATCCTGCACCACCAACTGGTGCTGTTGCCAGGCGGCATCCAGGGCGCGGCTGTCGACCTTGCCCAGCACCTGCACGCTCTGTGGGGTGATCCGCGCCTGCTCGCCAGCGGCCACTTGGGTTTCCCCGGGGTTATTCGTGCCCTGGGCCGCGACCTTGGATTCCAACATCGTCAGCAGCGTGCCCGGCACCTCGCGCTTGACGGTAAAACGCGTGCCCAGGGCCCGCATGCGCCCGTCTTCGGTGACCACGGTGAACGGCCGGGCGCTGTCATGGGCCACCTGCACGAGGATTTCCCCCCGCAGCAATTTGACCTGCCGCTGCTGGCCGTTGAAGTCCAAGTCCACCGCGCTGTTGCCACTCAAGATCAATTGCGAGCCATCGTCCAGGCGCAGGCTCTGCCATTGCGCCGGCGCGGTGCGCTGGTCGGCCAGCCAGTAGCTCGCCGGGTCACTGCGCCACACCAACGCCAACGGCAGCGCCAACAACAGGCCGAGCAACGCCCGGCGCGGCAGGTTGCGCCGCCGGGTCACCAGCGCCGCATCCAACGCCGCGCGTGCCGGCGCCTGCTGGGAACGCAGCCCTTGCAAGCGGCTGATAAACCCCTGCAAACGCTCGATCGCCGCCGCATGTCGCGGGTCCTGGTTTTTCCACTGCTCGAACTGCTGCTGTTCCTGGGGATTGAGCACACCCTCGCTGAGGCGCAGCACCCAACTGGCGGCCTGATCGTCGATGGTCGATTGCGCTTCGCTCATGGACCTTCAGACATCCAAGGCATGGTTGCAGTGGGCCAGGGCATTCATCAGGTGCTTGCGCACCATGCGTTCGGAGATCTGCAACTGGCTGGCGATCTCGCCCTGGCGCAGGCCTTCGAGGAAATACAGGAGGAACGCCTGCCGGGCATTCAGGCACAGGCCGTCGAGGACAAAGGCAATCTGTTCCAGGGCTTCGAGGGTCAGGAGGATCTGTTCCGGCGACTGCTGGCAGCCTTCCAGCACCTCGATGGTCAGGGCCAGCTCGCGCAGATACGCGTCTTCGATCTGCCGCCGACGGGCGCGGTCGATGATCAGGTGACGCGCGGTGGTGGTGAGAAACGCCCGAGGTTCGCGCAAGGCGCCCAGTGCCTCGCGAGACGTGAGGATGCGCACAAAGGTGTCGTGGGACAGATCGGCGGCGTTGTGCGGGCAGCCGAGTTTTTTTCGCAGCCAGCCGAACAGCCAGCCATGGTGCTCGGCATAGAGCGCCTGGACGGCTTGTTGCAGGGGGAGTTCGGCGACGGACATGGCGGGCGACGGCATCTGCGGATAAGAACTATTCGCAAGATTAGCGGGGGCCGCGCCTTGAAAGCAAGTCGCCATTGTTGTGCCCTGCCGGCACGCCCCCCTGCCCCGCCTATGCCGGCCTTACTGGCCGTAACGCCATCAAGGGTGGGCGACGGCCTGTGCCAGGCGCTGGAGTTTTTCCACGCGGCTCAACGACTGCCAGTGCACATGGCTCACCTTGGGGAAGTCCAGCTCCAGGTATTCCGGCGGCTCGGTGCCCTCCCAGGAATCCATCTCGACGCTGGCGCAATCCGGGCACTGGGGTCCGATCTTCAGGCTGAACAACCGGCCCTGGGCGTCCGGGTCACAGGCCACGCCGAACACCCGGGCGAGGATCTCGGAGCGCTGGTAGTCGCTCACACCCTGGCCGTGCAGCAGTTCCTTGAGCAGGTTGTCGACGTCGTCGTACACCTCATCGTTCAGGCCATCCAGGTAGCGCGTCTCCCCGGACAGGCTGCGCATCAGGAACGCGCCGTAGCTGTGGGGCGGGACCTGGGGCGCCTTGAACGAGTTGCCGCAGCCCTTGCACAGGTAGTTGTAGAGGTAAAATTTCATGGGTCTACCGGAGTAATCATCTGAGGAGTGAGGATTTCATTGAAGTTGTCGAGGACCGCCAGGTTGACCCCGCCCGGATCCCGCTCGGAGTTGAAGCGGATCACATTGTAGCCCTGGTCCCGGGCATCGATCCCGATCTGCTTGGTCTTGGAGCTGATGGGACCGCCGTCATAGCCCCATTTGCTGGCGACCTTAGGGTCGGTCAGGTCCAGGACCTTGGTCTTGCTGGTATTGACGTTGTAGCGAATGCCGTGGGTCGGTACCGCGTTGTGGTGCGCCAGCTCGGCCAGGGGCGTGCCGGGTTTCTCGCCGACGTAGAAGGCCTTGCCGAAGCGGCTTTCCGGGTTGAGGAATTTCGGGTCCACGCCTTTGAGCACACCGGCGGCGGCCCCCTCGCTGGTGGTGACGTGGAACACCGTCTCCTCCACCGGCGGCTTGGCCTTGCCGACACCCGCCAGCTTGGCGCCCAGGCCGAGGGTCACCAGGCCCACCGTGCCTTGCAACAAATCGCGGTAACCCGGCCCCAGGCGATCTCCCAGGTCCCCCAGCAGCGACATGCCGACAAAGCTCGCACCGGTAATCGCTGCAAAACCGACAAAGGCCGCCAGCCCGGCAAACGCAGCGATCACCCCGGCCCCGATCAAGGCGCCCACGCCGAGGAATTCCAGCCCGGTGTGCAACCAGTCCTCGACGTCGAAAACAAAGGCCACCTGCACGCTGGCGCCGCCAATCAGGGTGTTCTCGCTACCGCTCTTGATATGGGCACCGCAGACCATCTTGCTTTGCAGGCGCGCCGCCGGCTTGCCATTGATGGTGACCTTGATGCTGCCTTCGGCGATCAGCGGCTGCGTCCAGGGGAAATGGTTGAAGGGCAAGCCGGAGCATTCTGCCGACAGGTCGATGCCGGCGCGCATGGCGTTGCGGCCGTTGATGTAGACGTTCAGGCTGCCCTGGATCAGCACCCCGGACGTGGGTTCGGGCAGGTTGAAAATGCTGCTGATGCCCTTGACCACCTGAAACATCGACAAGCCGCCCGCTGCCACCGAGCCGGCCAGGATCACCGCAGCCAAACCACCGGTGGCGGCCGTGGCGCCGATGATCGCCGCGCCGATCAAGGCCCCGGCCACCGCGCCCGCAACCATCGCCGCCACGCCAAAGCCGTGGGCGATTTCATCGCCTAAACGTGCTGCTGCCAGTGCATCCATCTACGTGCGCCCGTGCCTGTGCAGCAAAGCCCCGTGCGTAGGCGAGGCTTCGGGTTGATCCGCCGAACAGCTCGGTGCAAACACCTGAGCCACCAGGTTCAAGACGCCCTCATCGGGCCCGACTCCAGCATCTCCTGAGCGCTGATGCGCAACAGTTGCACGGGGCTCAAGGTGGTGCCTTCCAGGGATCCGCCGGCATTCAACACATCAAACACAATGGACATCTCGGCGCTGCGGTTGACCACCGACTCGAAGACATCGCGTGGTAGCACCTTGCTCCAGCCGTGCTCGAAGGTCGAGTAGGACAGGTGCAGGGCGGCGGTGAAAAAGTGCTGGGTGGCCACGGGCACTTTCACTTCCTGCTCATCGTCGTCATACAGGATGAAATGGTTGGGCAAGGACGCCACGCCCAGGCGCTTGAGCACCACCCAGGACAAGCCTGAAGGCACCATGGCATTGAGTTTCTCGGCGGCGATCCGCGAGTAGCCCTGCTGCTGGAGCAAGGCGACGATCTCGTCTTCGCTGGCCTGCGCATGGGCGGCCATAAGGTTGATGGTATCGAGCACCGCCTGATGAGCAGTGGCGTGATCGATATCGAAGGTGTTCTCCGAGGAGCTGTCTTCGGAAGCGGGAAGCAACGGATCCATATCTCTTTCCATGAGCAATGCTGAGCAAATTCGTCGGGCAGTCTAAAGCTGAATAAGCGACGGAGAAACGTCGCTGTGCATTTTTCTGCAATGAGCGGGCTTGAGTCGCCTGACACGGTGGCGAAGTTGCCACCCAGAGCACTGCCCCGCGCCGTGTGCACCCTGTTATTCGTCCAGCCTGCTATGCCTCGACGCGGTTATCGCGAATGCCCCTGAAGCGGCGTTGCAGGTACAGGTCGGCGAAAAAACGCCGCCCGTTTAAACCCGGATCAGCCCTTGGCAAGCAAGGCCCTTGCACCTCGCGCAAGGAGGGCTGCGCAGGGCAAACGGCTCGTCACGCGGCGGGCCTTGGATGCCGCCTGGCACGCCAGCCAAACCCAGTCGCTGCGGGCGTCAAACCGCAATGATGGCAAACTGGCATTTCGGCAAAACTCAACAATACTTCGTCGCGCAAGGACTCCGCAGCCCCTCCAACTCGAAAGGGAATTCCCATGAAATCAGAACCACTGGAACTGGACGTTGCCGTGATCGGTGGCGGTGCGTCGGGCACCTACAGCGCCTGGCGCCTGCAACATGAACAAGGCGAACACCAGCAGATTGGCTTGTTCGAATACAGCGATCGCATCGGCGGCCGGCTGTTCAGCATCAACCTGCCGGGGCTGCCCAATGTGGTGGCGGAAGTCGGCGGCATGCGCTACATCCCTGGCGACGATGGCCATGTGTTGGTGGACAACCTGGTCAAGCAACTGAAACTGGCGAGCCAGAAGTTCCCCATGGGCGCGGACGGCCCGGTGGGTGCCGAAAACAACCTGTTCTACCTGCGCGGCAAGCGCTTCCGCTACCGCGACTTCAGTGAGGCGCCGCACAAGATCCCCTATGACCTGGCCTGGTCGGAGCGCGGCTTTGGCCCCGAAGACCTGCAAGTCAAGGTGATGAACTACGTGTACCCGGGCTTCGACAAGCTCAGCCTGTGCCAGCAGATGCAGGTCAAGGTGTTCGGCAAGGAAATCTGGAAGTACGGCTTCTGGGACTTGCTGTACCGGGTCATGAGCAACGAGGGCTACCAGTTCATGAAGGACGCAGGCGGTTATGACGCCAACGTCGCCAACGCCAGTGCGGTCACCCAACTGCCGGCCACCGAATACAGTGACAAAACCGTCTTCCTGACCCTGACCAAGGGCTTTCAGAGCCTGCCCCTGACCCTGGCGGCCAAGTTCGCCAAACTGCCCGGCAAACTGCCGGCCAAGCAACGGGTACAGATGAACCAGCGCCTGGTGGAAATCACCTACGCCAAGGACGCGGACTTCCCCTATCGCCTGCATTTCCAGACCACCGTCACTGAAGACGGCACTACCCGGGACGGCCAAGGGCAGCAAGTGGTCAAGGCGAAAAAGATCATCCTTGCCATGCCCCGCCGCTCGCTGGAGCTGATCAAGGCGCCCGTGTTCGACGACCCGTGGCTCAAGGAAAACCTCGGCTCGGTACTGATGCAGTCGGCCTTCAAGCTGTTCCTGGCCTACGAGCAACCCTGGTGGCGCAGCCTGGGCCTGGTGGCCGGGCGTTCGGTCACCGACCTGCCGGTGCGGCAGATCTACTACATGGGCACCGAGTGCGAGCAGCCCGGCGGCGAACCCAGCCTCAACTCCCTGTTGATGGCCTCCTACAACGACATCGGCACCGTGCCGTTCTGGAAAGGCCTGGAAGGCGGCGCACCCTTTGTCGGCTACCCGCCGGCCAGTGCCAAGGGCCTGCTCAAGGCCGAGCTGGTGGTGCCCAAGACCCAGTTCACGGTCAGCGACGAGATGGTCCGCGTGGCCCAGATGCAAGTGACCCAGGTGCATGACCAGGTGGAGCTGCCGCGCCCCTACTCGGCGGTCTACCACGCCTGGGATGCCGACCCGTTCGGCGGCGGCTGGCACGAATGGAAGGCCAACTACCGCCTCGACCAGATCATCTGCCGCATGCGCCACCCGGTGCCGGACCAGCAGATCCACATTGTCGGCGAGGCCTATTCCTTCGGCCAGGGTTGGGTCGAGGGCGCGCTGACGGTGGCCGAGTCCACCTTGCAGGACTTCTTCGGCCTCAAGCGCCCCCATTGGCTGCCGAAAAGCTACGCCCTGCTGCCGGTGCCCACGCCCGACGGTTGCTCGCTCGACCCCAGCCAGCCCCTGCCCTGCCAGGACTGCGGCACGACCCTGAAGGACGTCACCGAATTCGCCTACAAGGGGATCGACCATGGCCAGCAATGAACTTGTCAGCGTCGCCGACTACCTGCTGATCCGTCTGCAACAGCTGGGGGTGCGCCAGGTGTTCCAGGTTCCCGGGGACTACGTTTCGGGTTTCATGGACGCCCTGGAAGCCTTCGACGGCATCGACGCCGTGGGTGACATCAATGAAATGGGCGCCGCCTACGCCGCCGACGGCTATGCCCGCTACACCGGACTGGGCGCGGTGTCTTTGCAATACGGCGTGGGCACCTTCAGCGCTTTGAATGCCATTGCCGGGGCCTACGTGGAACGCAACCCGGTGGTGGTCATCAGCGCCAGCCCCTCGGACAAGAACCGCCAGTTGATCTGGTCCGAAGACGTGCTGTACCACCATTCCACCGGTGACCTGGAGGTGGGCCCCAAGGTCTTCGAGAACGTCACCGTGGCCAGCCTGATCCTCGCCGACAACAGCGGCGCCGGGGCCTTGATCGACCGAGCCCTGGTCGCGGCCATCAGCCAGCGCCGACCGATCTACCTGGAGGCCTGGCAGAACGTCTGGAGCGAGACCTGCCCACGCCCCGAGGGGCTCCTGGCGCCGTTGCCACAGGCCTACGACCCCAACTCGCTGAACGCCGCCCTCGACACCAGCCGCCAGCGCCTGAACCAGGCCAGGTCGCCGGTGATCATGCTCGGCATCGAGGTGGCGCGTTACGGTCTGCAGGAGCAGGCCCTGCGCCTGATCGAAGCCAGCGGCCTGCCGTTCACCACCACCCTGGAAGCCAAGACCGTCCTCGACGAAAGCCACCCGCAATTTATCGGCACCTATGCCGGCACCGCCTCACGGCTCGAGACCAGCGCCTTTATGGAACAGGTGGATTGCGTGCTGGCCCTGGGGGTGATCTTCACCGACGACTACCTGCAACTGCTGGCCAAGGACTTCAGCCGGATCATTCTGGTCAACAGCCAGCAAGCCCGCACCGGGTTGCAGTATTACCCCCACGTGCCGCTGGACGCCTACCTCGATGGTTTGCTGCACACCCTGGCCCCGGACCCGCGCTACCCCCTGGCCAGCCACCCGTTGCCAGCGGCCCGGCCAGCGCAGGCGGCACCGGCCGAAACGCCCCTGGATTACGACCTGTTCCTCAATACCCTGGACCAGCAGGTGCGCCAGCGCGGTCTGTGGGCCAGCAGCAGCCTGATCCTCGGGGAAAGTTCGGCGCTGTACGCCGCCAGCAACCTCAACGGCCTGCCCCGGGACAGCTTTGTCGCCGATGCGATCTGGGGCTCCCTGGGCCATGAAACCGGCTGCGCCCTGGGCGTGGCCCTGGGCAGTGGACGCCGGCCGATCGTGGTCGCCGGCGACGGCGGTTTCATGATGATCTGCCAATCGCTGTCGACCCTGGTGCGCCAGCGCCTCAACGCCCTGGTGTTTGTCATGAGCAACCAGGTGTATGCAATTGAACAGGCCTTCGTTGAGATCAAGGCCTTCGATCCGGGCGGCGAGTTCGCCCCGTTCGATGTGCTTCCCGCCTGGGACTACCCGGCCCTGGCCCAGGGCTTTGGCGCGGCGGGCTACCGGGTCTCGACCCTGGCCGAACTGCACGAGTTGCTGCCGCAACTGCTGGAACTGCAAGGGCGACCGGCCTTGGTCGAAGTGGTCATCCCGCAGCAGACCCTGGCACCACAAATCAGACGCCTGGCCAAGCCGGGCAGCGCGCTGTTCGTGGCCCGACACGCCCGCGACGACGACTGAACGCTTGCCCCCTGCAGGAGCTGGTTTGCCAGCGATCGCGCCCGCCAGAGCGCCATCGCCCCAAGCCAGCTCCCACACGGCCATCTATCCACACAAGGAGTACCCGCACATGGACGTCCCCTTCCTGCGCAATGCCCTGGTCAGCAGCCTGCTGCTGGCCGGCTTGCCCATGGCCCAGGCCCACACCCTCAACCACGGCGCCCCGGAGACCCTCAAGAGCTTTGTTCCGGCCCCTGCCGACCAGCCCTACCAAGAGGTGCTGCTGCAATGCGTCAGCCAGCAAGACACCGACAGCGGCGTCCTGCTCTCCGGCCTGGGCGGCACCCGTTACCCGCTGGTCAGCCTCCAGGAACCGGGGCAGGTCGAAGCCTTTTACAGCCAGGGCATGGCCCTGCAATACGGGTTCAATTTCTCCGAGGCGATCCGCGCCTTCTACCATGCCAGCCGCTTCGATAAAGACGCGGCCATGCCTTACTGGGGTATCGCCCTGGCGGCCAACTCCAACATCAACAGCGACGCCACCGACGGCTGCGATCGCCTGGCCTATCGCTCGGCGCAGACGGCCCTGGAACGGGCCCAGAGTCGCCTGCAAAACCCCGAGGCCAAGGCGCGCTTCAGCGAACGCCAATTGCAGCGCGAGGTGGATTACGCCAAGGCCTTCCTGACCCAGTACAGCGAACAGGACGGCAAGGTCAGCCTGAGCAAGGAAGGCAACCAGCGCTACGCCGACGCCATGAAGGCCCTGTCCCACACCTACTTCGACGACCTCGACGCAGCCACCCTGCACGCCGACGCCCTGCTCAACCTGACGCCCTGGAAATGGTGGGACGGCGACGAAGCGGTGTCCGACAAGGTCGCGCCGACCCCGGCCGCCTACGAGGCCCTGCAGGTGCTCAACCGTGTACTGGTGCAGGACCAGCAACACACCGGCGCCAACCACTTCTATATCCACGCCATCGAAGAGTCGCCGTTCCCCGACAGTGGCCTGCCCATGGCGGATCGTTTCCGCGTGCAAAACCCGGCCATCGGCCATTTGGTGCACATGGCATCGCACATCTACCAGCGCACCGGCAACAACGCCCTGGCCAGCACCGCCAACTACACCGCCGTCGCAGTGGACCGCGCCTACGCCCACCAGGTGCAGCCGCAAAGCCCCTACCCCTTGCATTACCTGGGGCACAACATCCACTTCCTGACCTGGACCCTGTCCATTGAAGGCCGGCAGAACGAGGCGCTGAACATGGCCGAGGAACTGGTGGAAAACACCACCCAATACTCGGCCCTGGCGTTCCTCTGCCGCCAATACCCCAAGGAGATCGCCACCAAGTCCGATTATTTCTATGCGGTGCCCTATTACTTCGCCGTGCGCTTCGAGGATTGGGACGCCCTGGCCCGTATCGAACCGAAAATCACCGAAGGGCTGAAGACCATCAACACGGTCTGCAGCCAAGCCACCCAACGCGAACCGACGCCCTGGAACCCCCTGGCCGCGCCCTACACCGGGGTGATGAAGGCCTATGCCCTGGCCTACCGGCAACTCACGGCCGCTAACCTGAGCAACGATCAGGCCCGGGACGCCCTCAAGGGCTATTGGCAAGCGGTGGTTGACGCGTTAAAGGCACATCCGAACCTGGCTTACGGCAACAACCCGGCCGTGGAATTGTTCCGTATCGCCAACCTGATTCTGCTGAACAAGGCCCAGGACGGCCGCCAGGGCCAACTCGACCTGGTCGCGCTGAAGGCCACCGCTAACCAAGTGATGAACCCGGAGCAACCCCTCAACGCCGACCTGCAAGCCCTGGACGGCAACGCCCAACAACAAGTCCTGAGTGCCTGGCGCAAGGCGGTCCAGGTGCAGGATGCCCTCAGCTACAACGAGCCGCCGGACTGGTATTACACCCTGCGTGAATCCCTGGGCTATGCCTTGTTGGAGCAAGGCCAATACGCCGAAGCAGAACGGGTATTCCGTGAGGACCTGGCCGGCAATCGCCTCAGCGGGCGTTCCCTCAATGGCCTGAAGTTGAGCCTGGAAAAACAGCCCGGCAGCACCGTCCCCGCGCTGCTTGAGGAACAGTTGCAGACCGCTTGGCGCAACGCCACCGTACCTGCGGCACCAAAACACTAGAAACCGCGACCGGCGATGGGGCCCACACAAGCCCCATCGCCAGCACGGCCTGCCTCAACGCAGCCAACGCAGTGCAAACGGCCAATGCCAGTGTGCCGGGCGCGGACGTTGCATCCGCTCGTACAGCATCCAGCCCATGCACAGCGCCATCAGCGCCACATGGCCTTGCTCCGCCAGCATCGGCAACAGCATCAAGGGCCAGCAGGAACCGATGCACCACAACCCGCTGCTCAGGCCAAAGCCCAGGCAATCGCGGACAAAACCTAGGCCAAAGGCCGAGATCCGCGGCTGATGATGGCAATGGTTGAGGCAACGCTGCTTGATCGGCGAGGCCTGCCACACCAGGCACAGCGCCAGGCAAGCGATGAACGCCGGGGTTTCGGAAACGCCCAGCCACACTCGGCTGAGCACCACCACGGTCATCAGCAACAGCCCCATCAAGGTCCAGACCGTGGCAAACCCCAGCAGGAACAGCGCCACCGCCTGCCAGCGCTTGCGCAACAGGCTGCGTTGCCAGACATAGGTCAAGGGGTGCACCAACAGCATCGGGGTCATGGCCAACAGCATCAGCAGCCAGGCCAGCAGCAATTGGCGCGGCGGATTGAACAGCAACGCCTGCTCAATCCCCTGCCAGCCCAGGGCATAACCGGCCAGGGGCAGGCTGGTGCAGAACGAGGGGATCGACAGCATCCCCGCCGAGCCGAGCAGCCAGCCCCAACCGGCCAGGCTGAGCAACAACAGCCAGGGCCGGGAGCCACGGGTCAGGGCCAGTACCAAGTACTGCCCCATGCTCAGTTGCCCTGTCGATAGAGGCTCACCCGCCCCACTGTGATCCGGTCTTCGGCGCGGACATCAGTGACTGGCACGAAGCGCACGCTCAATTGCCCCAGCAATGGTCCGCTGCTGGCGCTGAGCTTGTCGAACACCTCGGTGATGTCCAGCACATGGCTGACGCCCTTGCCGCCATGCTGGCTGTCGGGGCGGCTGGCCTTGCGCACCCCGAACAGCGAGATCGAACCCACCCGCTGGTCCGGCAGGGCCGAATGTTGCCCCGGTACCGGGAAGCTCAGGTAGACGTCGAAGGTCGCGCCATCGTTGTCGCCACGAATGTTCTCCAGGTTGAGGAATACCCGGTCCAGGGAATGCTCCGGTACCGTGGCGGCAAACGCCTTGCTCTTGAGGTTGCCCATCAGCGTGCCGGTGCTGGCCTGGTCAAGGCGCACCGAGGTGTCGACGTTGCCGCCGCTGAGCACCAGGGTCTGGTCGTTGGCGCCGAGCAGTTCGGCGGGGGTGGCTGGGGTCAAGGTCTTGTTCTCCACGGCAGCGGCGGTGATCTGTTGCGGCTGGGCACCAAGGGTTTTCAAGCGTTCGGCGAACAGTTGCTGGCCCGGCAGCGGATCACTGGTGTCCTCGTAGACGTAATCCAGTTGCGGCGCCCGGGTATCGAGCATCTCGCGGACCTTGAACGACCACGGCTGGCCGTCGCTGTGCGGCACCACGAACGCTCGACCATTGGCCGGCGGGCCATCAAGCCACAAGGACGTGCCGGGGTTGTGGTTGATCGGGTCGCGCTGCAGCCAGACATCCCACAGCCGGTCGATATTGGCGTGGTGCAGCCAGAAGATCGGGTCCAGCCCGGCGCTGTCCGGGTCAATCATCAGGCCCGGCACATGGCTCAATTCCTCGCGGCCACCCACGGCCACGTGCACGTAGTTGTGGGGCTGGGATTCCAGCAGGCCACTGACCTCGCCATCGTGTTCAAAGGCCGTGACCGGCCCGCCAAAGCCCGGCGAACCGCCATTGCCGGAGCCGGCGAACTGATGGTCGGTAAGGGCCGGGCGCAGGTTGATGCGTTGCTCGTCGAGGACAATCACCCGGTTGCCCTTGGGGCCGAAACGCCGGTCCACGTACAGCGGGTTCTGTTCGCCGTTGGGCAAGTGGGTGTGACCGAAACAGGCGGGCATTTTCAGGTTTTGCGGGTTTTCGTTGTAGTTCCAGTAAGGCAGGGCCCAGTCCTTGGGACCGCCGAGGCTGACCACCGCCGCCCGTACGATCTGCTCGAAAGAGGCCACATAACCCCGGTGCCAGGGCAGGAAATACCAGGATTGGTGCTGGCACTGGTTCCAGTACAGGTCCTGGTCCGCCAGAGGTGGCAAGGGCGTGTCCGCTCGCAGGTAGCCAGCGTCTCGCCACAATTGGAAGTTGATGCCGTGGATCGCCGCCAGAAAGCGCCAGCTGGTGCGGTCGGTGATCGGTCGCTGCTGCAGAACGCCCACCCCGCGTGCGTACCACAACAAGGTGTCGCTCCAGTCCGAGCCCAGTTTCCATACATCACGCCGTACATACGCCATGGTAGATCTCCCTGAAAAACCGCGTGGATGAGGAAGTCGTTCCTCAGACGGCAACGCTAGATCAGGCGATATCAATTCGCCTTGCCCGAGCCCAGAAAAGCAGACCGGCGGCAAAGAATTTTGAACCTTGGATTTTCCGGGTTGTCCGGCGATTTGTAGGCGTCGGATCGCCGGCGATGGGGGGCTTGAGGGCCTCATCGCTGGCAAGCCAGCCCCTACAATCTAGTCGCTGGCGAGCCAGCGTTTACAGGGGGGCGGGGTTTGGGGTGTCGATGTGCTGGTAGGTGGCTTGCAGTACGTCGGCCAGGGCCCGGGCTCGGGCCAGGCGGATGGGGCCGCGTTCGATGTCCAGCAACACGGTCGGGCACGGCAGCGGCAGGGCTTGGGGCAAGGTTTTCAAGCGCCCATCGGTGATCAGCAACACCCGTTGCTGCTCCGCCGGCAGGCGCCGCTGGCGCACCGCCAACCAGTCTGCAGCTTGCTCCAGGGCCGCCGCCAGAGGCGTGCCGCCGCCGGCCCCCAGGTCGTCGAGCCAGTGCCGCAGGTCTTTGCAAGCCTTGAGGCCCTGCACCTGCCAACGGGGCACTCGGCCACTGGCGGTGAGCAGGGCCAGGCGCGCGCGCTGCCGATAGGCGTCATCGAACAACTGGGCCAGCACGCCTTTGGCGTCGCTCAGGGCCGAATGCCGCCGGGTGGACGCCGAGGCGTCGACAATCACCAGCCACAGATCATGGGGCGCCCGGCTGCGCAGTTGGTAAAGCAGGTCGGCACGTTGCCGGGGACGCCCTTTAAGCAGGGTCCCCGGCCAGTGGATCGAACCGCTGATCGCCACTCGGCTACGCCCTTGCCGGCCTTGTTCAAGCTGCCCCGCCCGGGGCCTGGCATCCGCCCCCGCGGTCGATCGAGGGCGAATGCCTAGGGCTTTTTTGGCCAGCTCGGCACGTCTCGGCGGGCGCCGGTGGGCAGCGCTTGGGCAGGCATGTCACCCCATTGGCCCTGGCCTTCGGCGGTGTTGCTGTGGTGCGGTGCCGGCGCCTGGGCAGAAGGCGGCTGGCTCGACTGAGGCGGCGGGCTCTGCCGCCGCCGATGGCGCAGGGCAAACTCGGCCACCGCGTCGATGTCTTCGTCACGGATGGCCTCGGCCCCGCGCCAGGCCGCATGGGCCCGGGCCGCACGCAGCCAGACCAGGTCCGCACGCAGGCCATCGACGCTGGCGGCAAAACAGCGCTCGGTGATCTGCTCCAGGGCCTGATCGTCGAGCGGGATGCTGGCCAAGCGCGCCCGGGCGCTGTGGCAACGCTCCCGCAGGGCCTGTTGGGCGGCGTCCCACTGGGCGCAGAACGCCTCGGGATCGCTGTCGAAATCCAGGCGCCGACGGATGATCTGCCCACGTTCGGCAGGTGCGGTGTGGCCGTCCAGGGCCACATTGAGGCCGAAGCGGTCCAGCAGTTGCGGACGCAGTTCGCCCTCTTCCGGGTTCATGGTGCCGATCAGTACAAATTTCGCCGAATGACGGTGGGAAATACCGTCACGCTCAATCAGGTTGGTGCCACTGGCGGCCACGTCCAGCAACAGGTCCACCAGGTGATCGGGCAGCAGGTTGACTTCATCGACATAGAGCACGCCGCCGTCAGCCTTGGCCAACACCCCGGGGGAAAACTGCGCCCGGCCTTCGCCCAGTGCCGCGTCGAGGTCCAGGGTGCCCACCAGGCGTTCTTCGGTGGCGCCCAAGGGCAAGGTGACAAACGGGCCACCGGCCAGCAGATCCGCCAAACCCCGGGCCAGGGTCGATTTGGCCATGCCCCGCGGCCCCTCGATCAGCACCCCGCCGATCTTCGGATCGATGGCCGTCAGGCACAGCGCCAGTTTCAGGGCATCGGCGCCGACCACGGCGGACAGCGGAAAATGTGGGGTGTCGCTCATGTCGGGGTCTCGCTTAGGTCGGGTGGTATCTGGCACTTACTCTCACAGCTTGCCGCTTGTCGCTTGTCGCTAACTCTCTTCAATATCCAAGAGCACATTTTCCAGCGCTTCACGGTAATCCCCCGGCTCCTGCCACAAACCCCGCTGCTGAGCCTCCAGCAAGCGCTCGGTCATGTCGCGCAGGGCGTGGGGATTATGCTGGCGAACGAACTCGCGGGTCGAGTCATCCAGCAGGTAGGCGTCCGCCAGCAAGGCGTATTGGTGATCGTCGATCAGCTCGGTGGTGGCGTCGAAGGCGAACAGGTTGTCCAGGGTCGCGGCCATTTCGAAGGCGCCCTTGTAGCCATGGCGCTTGACCCCTTCGATCCACTTCGGATTGGCCGCCCGCGAGCGGATCACCCGGTTCAGCTCTTCCTTGAGGCTGCGGATTTTCGGCAGGTCCGGCTGGCTGTGGTCGCCGTGATAGCTGGCGGCCTTGATTCCGCTGAGGCTTTCCACGGCGGCGAGCATGCCGCCCTGGAACTGGTAGTAGTCGTTGGAATCGAGCAGGTCGTGTTCGCGGTTGTCCTGGTTCTGTACCACCGCCTGCACCTGGCTCAGGCGCTGGGCGAACTGATCGCGGGCGGCCGTGCCTTCGTCGGCGCCCCCATAGGCATAACCACCCCAATTCAGGTACACCTCGGCCAGGTCCTCACGGCTTTGCCACAGGCGGCCGTCGATCGCCCCTTGCACACCGGCACCATACGCACCGGGCTTGGCCCCGAAAATCCGCCAACCGGCCTGGCGCGCCGCAGCGTCTTGGTCCAGGCCCGATTGCACCAGGGCCTCGCGCTCGGCGCGAACCTTGGCCGCCAGCGGGTTCAGGTCGTCGGGTTCATCCAGGGCCGCCACCGCCTGCACTGCCGCATCGAACAGGCGGATCAGGTTGGCGAAGGCATCGCGGAAGAACCCCGAAACGCGCAGGGTCACATCGACCCGGGGCCGGTCCAGCAGGCTCAGGGGCAGGATTTCGAAATCATCCACGCGCTGGCTGCCGGTGGCCCACACCGGGCGCACCCCCATCAGGGCCATGGCCTGGGCGATGTCGTCGCCACCGGTGCGCATGGTCGCCGTGCCCCAGACCGACAGGCCGAGCTGGCGCAGGTGGTCGCCATGGTCTTGCAGGTGGCGTTCAAGAATCAGGTTGGCCGACTGAAAACCAATGCGCCAGGCCGTGGTGGTGGGCAGGTTGCGTACGTCCACCGAGAAGAAGTTGCGCCCAGTGGGCAGCACGTCCAGGCGACCCCGGCTTGGCGCACCACTGGGGCCAGCGGGGACAAAGCGCCCGCTGAGGGCGTCCAACAGGCCGCGCATTTCCGCCGGACCACAGGCGTCCAGGCGCGGCGCAACCACCTCGCGCAGCCCGTCGATAATGGCCTGCACCGGCTCCCAGCCGGCAGCGTCCAATGCCGCCACCGGCCCCTGGAGCGCGGCCTCGATCAACTGCCCGGCATAAAGCTCCAGGCGTTCGCGGGTATCGCCAGCCGTGCGCCACAGCGCCTCACTGACCTGCTGCAATGGCGTCGGGCGGAGTCCGCTCCAGGGTTCGGCCAAGGCACAGTCCAGCGGGTCGAAACCCAACTCAAAGGCCTTGGCCAGAGCCCGCAGCAGACTCGCGTGTTGACCCTTGCCGTCGCCCCGGGGAATTCGCAACAGAGCCAGCAGGGTGTCGAGGCGCAAGCGCCCGCTGGGGGACTCGCCGAACACATGCAGACCGTCGCGGATCTGCGACTCTTTCAAGTCGCACAGGTAGGTGTCCAGGCGCGGCAGCCAGATTGCCGCATCGGCATCGCTGTCCAGCGCCTCGCCCAGTTGCAGTTCGCGGTCGATATGGGTTTCGCGCACCAACGCAAGAATGTCCCGTTGCAGCTCCCGGGCCCGGCGCGGGTCCAGCAGTTGGGCTTCGTAATACTCGTCGGCCAGCAACTCCAGGTCACGCAGCGGGCCATAGGTTTCGGCCCGGGTCAGGGGTGGCATCAGGTGGTCGATGATCACCGCCTGGGTGCGGCGCTTGGCCTGGGCACCCTCCCCCGGGTCGTTGACGATAAACGGATAGATGTTGGGCAACGGCCCCAGCAGCGCGTCCGGCCAGCACGCTTCGGACAGGCCCACACCCTTGCCCGGCAGCCATTCCAGGTTGCCGTGCTTGCCGACGTGGATCACCCCGTGGGCGCCGTAGGCCTGGCGCAACCAGAAGTAGAACGCCAGGTAACCGTGGGGCGGCACCAGGTCCGGGTCGTGGTAGACCGCGCTGGGGTCCACCTGATAACCCCGGGCCGGTTGGATGCCGACGAAGGTCAGGCCAAAACGCAGGCCGGCGATCATCATTCGCCCGCCGCGGAACATCGGGTCCTGCTCCGGGCGGCCCCAACGCGCCTGCACCGCCTGGCGGTTAGCCTCAGGCAGGGCGTTGAACATCAGCCAGTAATCATCCAGGGCCAGGCTTTGCGCACAGGGGCGCAGATCGATGCTGTCCAGGTCATTGCTGACCCCGCCCAGCAGTTGCTGGATCAGCGCGGTACCGCTCTCGGGCAGCTCGGCCGGCAGCGGATAACCCTCGGCGTGCAAGGCCCGAAGGATGTTCAAGGCGGCGGCCGGAGTGTCCAGGCCCACGCCGTTACCAATGCGACCGTCGCGGGTCGGGTAATTGGCGAGGATCAGGGCGATGCGTTTGTCGCCATTGGCCAAGCGCCCCAGTTCAATCCAGCGTCGGGCCAGTTGGGCGACAAAGTCCATGCGCTCGGGCGCGGCCCGGTAACAGACCACGTCCGACTGGCTGCGCTCGCTGCGCCAGGCCAGGTCCTTGAAGCTGATGGGCCGGCTGATGATCCGCCCGTCCAGTTCCGGCAAGGCGATGTGCATGGCCAGGTCACGGGGGCCCAGCCCCTGCTCGCTGGCACGCCAGCCAGGTTGATTGTCCTGGGCACAGATGGCTTGGATCACCGGGATATTGCGGCGAAACGGACGCAGATGGGGCGCTTCGGGGCTGGATTGGGCGAACCCAGTGGTGTTGAGGATCACCCCGGCAGCGGCCTGGTCCAGCAGGTCTTCGACCACGCTCAGGCAGCCGGGCTCCTTGAGGCTGGCCACCGCCATGGGCAAGGGATTGAGCCCCGCCGCCTGCAAACGCTCACAGAACACGTCGATAAAACCGGTGTTGGCCGCCTGCAAGTGCGAGCGGTAGAACAACACCGCCGCCACCGGCTGCCCGGCCTGCCAATCGGCTTGCCAGTGGTCGAGGGTGGCGTGGCTTTTATGGGGGTGGTAGATCGCCGTGCGCGGCAGGGTTTGCGGTTCGCCCCAGGGATAGGTGCGACCGAGCAACGTGCTGGCCAGGCAGCGGTAAAAGTCCAGGGCATTGTCACGCCCGCCCTGGCGCAGAAACTGCCAGAGACGATCGCGCAACTCGGCCGGCACGCTGGACAGGTCACTGAGTTCCGGGTCGGGACGATCGTCCCCCGGCACCAGGATCAGCTGCACGCCGCGCTCGGCCAGTTGCACCAGGCGCTCGACGCCGTAGCGCCAGTAGCCAATGCCGCCGTGCAGGGAAATCAGGATCACCTTGGCGTGGCGCAACACCTGGTCGACGTACAGGTCCACCGAGGCGTGGTTCTGCACTTGCATGGGGTTGGCCAGGCGAAAGCTGGGGTAATCCTCCGGCAACTGCTGGGCCGCTTCGGCCAGCAGCGCCAGGCTGGAATCGCCGCTGCACAGGATCACCAGCTCGGCGGGGGTTTGTCCTAAGTCGGCAATGTTGTCATCCGAGACAAATCCGCCGGGCTGGGTCCTGAGCAGGTGCATGGCTTAAACGCTGAGGGCAGCGCGCAGTTGCGCTTCAAGCAGGGCCGCGTCCAGTTCCTGGCCAATCAGCACCAGGCGTGTGGTACGGGCCTCATCGGCGCCCCATTGACGGTCGAAGTGTTTGTCAAAACGGGTGCCCACGCCCTGAATCAGCAAACGCATCGGCTTGTTGGGGATGGCGGCAAAGCCCTTGACCCGCAGGATGCCGTGCTTGATCACCAGTTGGGTCAGGGCGTCCAGCAGCAGGCTTTCTTCGGCCTGGGGCAGTTCGATGGAGATGGAGTCGAAGGCGTCGTGATCGTGGTCATCGTGATCGTCACCGTCGTGGTGGTGATCGTGGTGGCTGTGACGGCTATCGATGTGTTCTTCGGAGCCGGCACCCAGGCCCAGCAACACGTCCAGGGGCAGGCGGCCACTGCTGGCTTCGATGACTTTCACCGCCGGCGGCAGTTCTTCAGCGACTTCCAGGCGCACTTTGGCCAGGTCTTCAGGGCTGATCAGGTCGGCCTTGTTGAGGATCACCAGGTCGGCGCTGGACAGTTGGTCGGCGAACAGCTCGTGCAACGGCGATTCGTGGTCCAGGTTGGGGTCGAGCTTGCGCTGGGCGTCCACTTGGTCCGGGAACGCGGCGAAGGTGCCGGCGGCCACGGCCGGGCTGTCGACCACGGTAATCACCGCATCGACGGTGCAGGCGCTGCGGATTTCCGGCCACTGGAAGGCTTGCACCAAAGGCTTGGGCAGGGCCAGGCCGCTGGTTTCGATCAGGATGTGGTCGAGGTCGCCACGGCGTGCCACCAGCTCACGCATCACCGGGAAGAACTCTTCCTGCACGGTGCAGCACAGGCAGCCGTTGGCCAGTTCATAAACACGGCCATTAGCCTCTTCTTCGGTGCAGCCGATGGAGCACTGTTTGAGGATTTCGCCGTCGATGCCCAGCTCGCCGAACTCGTTGACGATCACCGCGATGCGCCGGCCCTGGGCGTTGTCCAGCATGTGCCGCAGCAAGGTGGTTTTACCTGAGCCGAGAAAGCCGGTGACGATGGTGACGGGAAGTTTGGCCAGTGTTTTCATCGGATGCCCTTTGGCAAGGTGGCGGGCATACGGGACGAGGGCCGCAACGCCTGGCGCGCGGACGATTTCGCCACCGGATCACCCCGCCCGGTTGTAGTGAGAATCTGTGTCGAGGCAGGTCTCCTGGCTGACGGTGTGCCGGTCGTTCGACCGGCGGCCCCTGCGCCTTCCCGCACGCATGCCGGGAGGCAGCGGGCAGTGGCCGTGCAGAAGCGGAACCGTTCACAGTTGCGGGGGCAGCCGCGGCATTGACCGCGTTCCCGTCTTAGCTTCGGCATGCCGAAGAACCTCGAAGGCGCAAGGCTACGCAGAGCGCGGGGGCCGGTCAATGCGCAATGTGACGAGAGTGGCAACAGCCCCGGCCCAGGCCATTGCGGGTGCCTGGGGCGCTGCACGGTGCCAGTGAGAACGGTTGCCAATTGACGCCCACTCCCCGCCCATGCTCTCCTACACAACTTGTTACGGGTGCCCTTCACAGGGTGAAACGGGAAACCGGTGAATCACGTGCTTTACTCAAAGCCTTGACCAGTCCGGTGCTGCCCCCGCAACGGTAAGCGAGCGAAGTGTCAAATCCACTGTGCCACGGCATGGGAAGGAGACACTTGTCGGCCAGGCGCAAGCCCGACCCCTCGTGAGCCCGGAGACCGGCCCGCTGCACACATAAATAACAAACCCGCGGTGGGCGGGCGCTGTTAAAACCCTGCGGGCCTGCTCGCGGGGTTTTCTTGCGCACGTTGCACCCACTGCCAGACCAGAGGGAAGCGCCATGTCGATCATCAGCAGCACCAGCCATTCCGCCAGCACCACCCACACCCTGAGCCAACGCTTGGTCGCCGCCATCGGCGCGTCGATCCTCGGCGCCTGCCTGGTGTACTTCGCCGGTTTCTCGCACATCGAAGCGGTGCACAACGCCGCTCACGATACCCGTCACAGCGCCGCGTTCCCTTGCCACTGAGACCTGCCCCGATGATCAAGCGCATTGCCCAAACCGCCGGTTTCAGCGGGCTGCTGGCCGCCCTGCTGCTGACCCTGCTGCAAAGTTTCTGGGTCGCCCCGCTGATTCTGCAGGCGGAAACCTACGAGAACGCCCCTGCCGCCGAAGCCCATGAGCACGCCGACGGCGCCATGGCCGCCCACAGCCACGACGCCGAAGCCTGGGAGCCGGAAGACGGCTGGCAGCGCGTCCTGTCCACCACCGGCGGTAACCTGGTGGTTGCCGTGGGCTTCGCCCTGATGCTCGCCGGCCTGTACACCCTGCGTGCGCCGAACCGCACCTCTCAAGGCCTGCTGTGGGGCCTGGCCGGCTACGCCACCTTCTGCCTGGCGCCGACCCTGGGCCTGCCGCCCGAGCTGCCGGGCACTGCCGCCGCCGATCTGGCACAACGGCAAATCTGGTGGGTCGGCACTGCGGCGTCCACCGCCGTGGGCATCGCCTTGCTGGTGTTCGCCCAGAACTGGCTGCTGAAGGTGCTGGGCGCGGCCATTCTGGCAGTGCCCCATGTGATTGGCGCGCCACAGCCGGAAGTGCACTCGATGCTTGCACCGCAAGCCCTGGAAGCCCAGTTCAAGATCGCTTCGCAATTGACCAATGCCCTGTTCTGGCTGGCCCTGGGCCTGATCAGCGCCTGGTTGTTCCGACGCAAGAGTGACGGTCAATACTCGGCATGATCGACCTGCGCGCGGCGCCGTCCCTAGTGGTCGGCCTGGGCTGCCAGAAAGGCTGCCCGGCAAGCACGCTGCGTGCCCTGCTCGACCAGGCCTTGCAAGCCCATCGCCTTGACCTGCGGCAGGTCAAGGCGCTGGCCAGCATCGACTTGAAGCGTGAGGAGCCCGGCCTGCTGGAATTGGCCGCGCAACTGAACCTGCCCCTGACCTGTTTCAGCAGCACTGAGCTGGCCCGCTACGCCCAGCAATTGAGCCACCGCTCGCAGATCGCTTTCGAACGCACCGGCTGTTACGGCGTGGCCGAAAGTGCAGCCCTAGCCCTGGCTGAACAACTGAGCAACGGACCGGCCACCCTGCTGATCTCGCGACAAAAATACGCCCAGGCCACCCTGGCATTGGCCGGCTGCGCGTAAAATCCCCGACAATCCCCCGTTTCCGATCATGAGCGATCTTCATCTGCGGGCTCGTGTTGACCATTTTTCACAGGAGAAGGCCATGACCGTCTACTTTATCGGCGCCGGCCCCGGCGACCCGGACCTGATCACCGTCAAAGGCCAGCGTTTGATCCATCGGTGCCCGGTCATCATCTACGCCGGCTCCCTGGTGCCGACCGCCGTGCTTGAGGGCCACCGCGCCGAGCAGGTGATCAATAGCGCCGAGTTGCACCTGGAACAGATCATCGAACTGATCAAGAACGCCCATGCCCAGGGCCAGGATGTGGCCCGGGTGCATTCAGGCGATCCCAGCCTGTATGGCGCCATTGGTGAGCAGATTCGCGGCCTGCGCGAGTTGGGTATTCCTTTCGAGATCATTCCCGGGGTCACCGCCACCGCGGCCTGCGCGGCATTGCTGGGGGCCGAACTGACCCTGCCCGACGTCTCCCAGAGCGTGATCCTGACCCGCTATGCCGACAAGACCGCGATGCCACCGGGGGAGGAGTTCGCCAGCCTGGCCGCCCATGGCGCCACCATGGCGATTCATTTGGGGGTCAATCACCTGCCGAAGATCGTCAGCGAGCTGCTGCCTCACTATGGCGCCGACTGCCCGATTGCCGTGGTGCACCGCGCCTCCTGGCCGGATCAGGACTGGGTGCTGGGCACCCTCGCGGACATTACCGATCAAGTCGCGGCCAAGGGCTTTCGGCGGACTGCGTTGATTCTGGTGGGCCGGGTATTGGCCACCGACAACTTCAGCGAATCGTCCCTGTACCGCGCGGGGCATGCCCACCTTTACCGGCCCTGAGACCTTCTGTGCAAGAGCTGGCTTGCAGCGAGACGCCCCTGAGCCTGATGCAATATTCAGGGGCGTTGATCGCCGGCAAGCCGGTTCCTACAAGGGAAGCAGGCATAAAAAAACGGCGCTCACGGGGCGCCGTTTTTTTGTTCGCAGCGAACGCCTTAGTAGTAGGCGTTTTCTTTCTGCGTGTGGTCGGTGACGTCACGCACACCTTTGAGCTCGGGCACGCGCTCGAGCAGCGTGCGCTCGATGCCTTCACGCAAGGTCACGTCAGCCTGGCCGCAGCCCTGGCAACCGCCACCGAACTGCAGCACCGCGATGCCGTCATCGACCACGTCGATCAGGCTCACCTGACCGCCGTGGCTGGCCAGCCCCGGGTTGATCTCGGTTTGCAGGTAGTAGTTGATGCGCTCGTTGAGCGGGCTGTCGGCATTGACCATCGGCACTTTGGCGTTCGGCGCCTTGATGGTCAGCTGGCCGCCCATGCGGTCAGTGGCGTAGTCCACCACGGCGTCGTCCAGGAAGCCTTCACTGAAGGCATCGAGGTACGCGGTGAAGCTTTTCAGCCCCAAGGCGGTGTCTTCGGGTTTCTCTTCGCCTGGCTTGCAGTAGGCGATGCAGGTCTCGGCGTACTGAGTACCTGGCTGGGTAATAAAGATGCGGATGCCAATCCCCGGGGTGTTCTGCTTGGATAGCAGATCAGCCAGATAATCGTGGGCGGCGTCGGTAATGGTAATGGCGCTCATGGAATTTCCTCGCAGACGTCGGCGCAGTTTACGCCAATCAGGGCGCCGCACAAAGTCCTAGTGTTTTTGTCGGGATAGTCGCGACGATGGCCCCCTGCCCCGCCCCGCAGCAACGGGGGCGAGACGCCAGTCACAGGTCCGGGAGCCGGTCGCCGCCTAGAGGTTTTCGTAACGGTTCATGTCCAGCACCCCGGCTTCCCGGGGGTCGGTTTCTTCCAGGTAACGAGTCTGGTCATGGAAATACTGCCAAAACTGCGGGTGGCTGCGGCGGATGCCCCAGCGATCGACGATTTTCTCTAAAGCGGCGGCGTCCTTGGCATTTTCCATCTGGGTCACAAACTCCGGCACCTGCTGCGCCGGGATATTGAAGATGAAATTCGGGTAGCTGCTGAGCACCCCCGGGTAAATGGTCAGGGTGTCCAGGCCCGGCTGGTAACGCAGGGCCTCGCCCAGCATAAAGGCCACGTTGCTATGGGCGCGGTTGCGCAACAGGCTGTAGAACTCGCGCTTGCCGCTGGCGGTTTCGATCCGCAGCAGGCTGGCTTCCGGCAGTTGATCGATGACCTTGAGCCCCGCCGCAGGCCGCGCAGTCAGGCGACTCAGGGCCTGCTCGGCATCCTGCAGCGCCGGGTCGATATTGGGCCGTGAGCAATAGGCACCGTCGCACCGGTTGATCGGGTCAGGCTTGGCATTGAGGTCGCCATAACGGGCCAGCAGTTGTTGCGCGAAGTCACGCTTGGGGTCCACCGGGCTCAGTTTCAGGGCGCTGGGTTTGTCATCGTCGATGGCTTCGTAATCCAGCCACAGCTTGAGCTTGCCGCTGTTCTGGTACCAGTCGTCGAGGAAGTCCTCACGGGTGCCAGCGGGCATCAGGCGCAGGAAGTTCTGCTCGGCACCGTTGCGGATCAGATCGAAATAAAGCCGGGTCTGGGCCTGGTGGGAGACATTGCCAAACACGTCGAAATTCACCGCCAACTGGTAATAGGTGCGCTCCAGCAAGGGGTAATCGAACAGCCACATCGTCTGCGGCACCTCACCGATCAGGCCTTTGGTGACCGAGGCGCTGTCGAAGTGGCGGAAGATGCTCAGCAGCGCGTTGTCGTTGCCGGCCCACAGCGTCGACCAACTGGGCGCGGGCAGATCGGCATAAGCGTCGCGGCGCAGGGCCTCGTACTCGTTGCGCTTGTCGCGGTAGGCCAGCCACAGGCTGAGCACACTGCCGACGTCATCGTTCTGCCCGGGCATGGCCAGCAACGGTGTGGTCTGGCCGCGATAGGCCGGATCGGTGATGTAAAGGTCGTGGCTCGGGTCCTGGAACAGGGCCCAGAAGTTATCGCGGATCACATCGGTGGCGATCTGCCCGCGGCACACCGGGCCACGGATAAAGGTGCGCACGAAGTACTCGGCGTTATCCAGCATGAACTGGTAACGGGCCTTGGCCGGGATCGCCTCGAAGGTCTCGAACGGGTTGGCCCGTCTGGCTGGGCCATAACCGGGCAAGGCCGTGACCTGCCAGTCGCCGCTGTAAAACAGGGTCTTGACCCGTGCCAGCTTGGCCGCACTCAGCGGGTAGGTGATGTGGGTCTTGTGCACAATCACCCCCTGCACCGGCCACAGGCGGTAATACACCTGGGTGCCCGGGTCGTCATTGGGGCGACGGGTGTTGATCAGGTCGATGGGCTGGCCGCTGGGGGTCCGCGAACGCACCCACTGGAAGTAATGCCCCGGCTCACCGCCGTCGAAATAGACATGGGCGAGGAACCAGTGTTCGTACAGCCAGCGTCCTACCAGGCTTTCCCGGGCGCCGGGGGCGTTGAGCAGGTTTTCCCACTGCAGCACCTGCATGGCTTCCTGAGCGCTGGGGGCCAGGCCTTGCGGGTCGATGGGTGCACCCGAAGCCAGCCAGCGTTGCAGGGTCTGGTATTGCTGGTCGGTGAGCCCGGTCACGGCCAGGGGCATACCTTCCTTGGGATGGGCGCCGGCGTAGGCATCGAACTCACCGGGCAGCGGGCAGACGTTGTCCCGGCTCAGGCCCAGGACGATCTCGGCGGGCAGTTTGGCGTTGGGCTGCAACGGCGTCTTGTGCCCCAGTTCCAGCATGCGCGCCATCAGCGCCGCCTGGCTGCCCTGGGCATCGAGGACCGAATAAAAATCCTTGCGCTGCCAGGCGGCTTTGCCGAAGGCGTCATAAAACAGTCGGGTCGGGGCCTGGGCCTGGCTGCGCTCGCCGTCGTAGACCGGGATCTTCGACGCGCCCCGCGCCGCGCCCTCGGCACTGCCCAGGTTCAGTTGGCAGGCGGAGTCGTAACAGGCATGGCAGGCCACACACTTCTCGGTGAAGATCGGCTGGATATCGCGGGTGTAAGAGATGGCCGGCGCTGGACCTTGCGCCGACACCCATGAGCTTAAAAGCAGCAAAACGCTACTGACGACAACGCGGTACGGCATGTCCCTGGTCCCAAAAGTAAAAATCGCCGCGATTCTACCGATCTACCCCCTGCCACAACATGAGCGATATTCATGCAAAACCACCCCATGCTCCAATAGCTCGCAGGTTTGCTATGATCCACGCCCTTCGCAATGGCCTTACCAGGTAGTTCCCATGTCCGATCGCAGTGCTCGCCTTCAAGCCCTCCAGCAAGCTCTCAAAGAGCGCATCCTGATTCTCGATGGCGGCATGGGCACCATGATCCAGAGCTACAAGCTCGAGGAGCAGGACTATCGCGGCAAGCGCTTCGCCGACTGGCCCAGCGACGTCAAGGGCAACAACGACCTGCTGGTGATCACCCGTCCGGACGTGATCGGCGGTATTGAAAAAGCCTACCTGGATGCCGGCGCCGACATCCTGGAAACCAACACCTTCAACGCCACGCGCATTTCCATGGCCGACTACGGCATGGAAGAACTGGCCTACGAATTAAACGTAGAAGGCGCACGCCTGGCGCGCAAAATCGCCGACGCCAAGACCCTGGAGAACCCGGACAAGCCGCGTTTCGTCGCCGGCGTGCTGGGCCCGACCAGTCGCACCTGCTCGCTGTCGCCCGACGTGAACAACCCCGGCTACCGCAACGTGACCTTCGATGAGCTGGTGGAAAACTACACCGAAGCCACCAAAGGGCTGATCGAAGGCGGCGCCGACCTGATCCTGATCGAAACCATCTTCGACACCCTCAACGCCAAGGCGGCGATCTTCGCCGTGCAGGGCGTGTACGAAGAGCTGGGCGTCGAATTACCGATCATGATTTCCGGCACCATCACCGACGCCTCCGGCCGCACCCTCTCGGGCCAGACCACCGAAGCCTTCTGGAACTCCGTGGCCCACGCCAAACCGATTTCCGTCGGCCTGAACTGCGCACTGGGCGCCAGCGAACTGCGCCCGTACCTGGAAGAGCTGTCGAACAAGGCCAATACCCACGTTTCCGCGCACCCCAACGCCGGCCTGCCCAACGAATTCGGCGAATACGACGAATTGCCGACGGAGACCGCCAAGGTCATCGAAGAGTTTGCCCAGAGCGGCTTCCTCAACATTGTCGGCGGCTGCTGCGGCACCACGCCGGGCCACATTGAAGCCATCGCCAAGGCGGTGGCCGGTTACGCGCCGCGCCCGATTCCGGACATTCCCAAGGCGTGCCGCCTGTCGGGCCTGGAGCCATTCACCATCGATCGCAGCTCGTTGTTCGTCAACGTCGGCGAGCGCACCAACATCACCGGCTCCGCCAAATTCGCCCGGCTGATCCGCGAGGACAACTACACCGAAGCCCTGGAAGTCGCCCTGCAGCAGGTGGAAGCCGGCGCCCAGGTGATCGACATCAACATGGACGAGGGCATGCTGGATTCGAAGAAGGCCATGGTCACCTTCCTCAATCTGATTGCCGGCGAACCGGACATCTCCCGGGTGCCGATCATGATCGACTCCTCCAAATGGGAAGTGATCGAGGCCGGCCTGAAATGCATCCAGGGCAAGGGCATCGTCAACTCCATCAGCATGAAGGAAGGCGTCGAGCAGTTCATTCACCACGCCAAGCTGTGCAAGCGCTACGGCGCCGCCGTGGTGGTGATGGCCTTCGACGAGGTCGGCCAGGCCGACACCGAAGCGCGCAAGAAAGAGATCTGCAAACGCTCCTACGACATCCTGGTGAATGAAGTGGGCTTCCCGCCGGAAGACATCATCTTCGACCCGAACATCTTCGCCGTGGCCACCGGTATCGAAGAGCACAACAACTACGCCGTCGACTTCATCAACGCTTGCGCCTACATCCGTGACGAACTGCCCTACGCCCTGAGCTCGGGCGGCGTGTCCAACGTGTCGTTCTCGTTCCGTGGCAACAACCCGGTGCGCGAGGCGATCCACTCGGTGTTCCTGCTGTATGCCATCCGCAATGGCCTGACCATGGGCATCGTCAACGCCGGCCAGTTGGAGATCTACGACCAGATCCCGGCCGAGCTGCGTGACGCAGTGGAAGACGTGGTGCTCAACCGCACCCCGGAAGGCACCGACGCCCTGCTGGCCATCGCCGACAAATACAAAGGCGACGGCAGCGTCAAGGAAGCCGAAACCGAAGAGTGGCGCAGTTGGGACGTCAACAAGCGCCTGGAGCATGCGCTGGTCAAGGGCATCACCACGCATATTGTTGAAGACACCGAAGAATCCCGGCAGTCATTCGCGCGCCCGATCGAAGTGATCGAAGGCCCGTTGATGTCGGGCATGAACATCGTTGGCGACCTGTTCGGCGCTGGCAAAATGTTCCTGCCCCAGGTGGTGAAATCCGCCCGGGTGATGAAGCAGGCCGTGGCCCACTTGATCCCGTTTATCGAACTGGAAAAAGGCGACAAGCCGGAAGCCAAGGGCAAGATCCTCATGGCCACGGTCAAGGGCGACGTGCACGACATTGGCAAGAACATTGTCGGCGTGGTCCTGGGCTGCAACGGTTATGACATCGTCGACCTGGGCGTGATGGTGCCGGCGGAGAAGATCCTCCAGGTGGCCAAGGAGCAGAAGTGCGACATCATCGGCCTGTCCGGGCTGATCACCCCGTCGCTGGACGAAATGGTCCACGTCGCCCGCGAAATGCAGCGCCAGGATTTCCACCTGCCGCTGATGATCGGTGGCGCCACCACCTCCAAAGCCCACACCGCGGTGAAGATCGAGCCCAAGTACAGCAATGACGCGGTGATCTACGTCACCGACGCCTCCCGCGCCGTGGGCGTGGCCACCCAGCTGCTGTCCAAGGAACTCAAGGCCGGCTTCGTGCAGAAGACCCGCGAGGAATACATCGAAGTCCGCGAACGCACTGCCAACCGCAGCGCCCGCACCGAACGCCTGAGCTACGCCGCGGCCATCGCCAAGAAGCCGCAGTTCGACTGGAGCAGCTACCAGCCGGTCAAGCCGACCTTCACCGGCGCCCGGGTCCTGGACAACATCGACCTCAAGGTACTGGCCGAGTACATCGACTGGACGCCGTTCTTTATCTCCTGGGACCTGGCGGGCAAATTCCCGCGCATTCTCACCGATGAAGTGGTGGGCGAAGCGGCTACTGCGCTGTACAAAGACGCGCGGGAAATGCTCGACAAACTGATCAATGAAAAGCTGATCAGCGCCCGCGCCGTGTTCGGTTTCTGGCCGGCCAACCAGGTGCTGGACGACGACCTGGAAGTCTACGGCGATGACGGCCAGCCCCTGGCCCGCCTGCATCACCTGCGCCAGCAGATCATCAAGACCGACGGCAAGCCGAACTTCTCCCTGGCCGACTTCGTCGCGCCCAAGGACAGCGGCGTCACCGATTACGTAGGTGGTTTCATCACCACCGCCGGCATTGGCGCCGAAGAAGTGGCCAAGGCCTACCAGGACGCCGGCGACGACTACAACTCAATCATGGTCAAGGCCCTGGCCGACCGCCTGGCCGAAGCCTGCGCCGAGTGGTTGCACCAGCAAGTACGTAAAGAGCACTGGGGCTACGCCAAGGACGAAGAACTGGACAACGAGGCGCTGATCAAGGAGCAGTACAGCGGCATCCGTCCTGCCCCGGGCTACCCGGCCTGCCCGGACCACACCGAGAAGAGCACCTTGTTCGCCCTGCTCGACCCCGAGGCCAGCGAACTCAAGGCCGGCCGCAGCGGCGTGTTCCTCACCGAGCACTACGCCATGTTCCCGGCCGCGGCGGTCAGCGGCTGGTACTTCGCCCACCCACAGGCGCAGTACTTCGCCGTGGGCAAGGTCGACAAGGATCAGGTGCAGAGCTACACCGCACGCAAAGGCCAGGACCTGGCCGTAAGCGAACGCTGGCTGGCACCGAACCTGGGCTACGACAACTGATACCCACCTTGTAGAAGCCGCTTTGCAGGCGCTGGCTTGCCAGCGATAACGCCCTCACCGCTATGCAAAACCCGAGGGCCCCATCGCCGGCAAGCCGGCTCCTACGAGAGCACGCTCCGGACCGTCTATGCTCTGTGCACACTCATCCGTGTCGAGGGCTTTATGGACGACCCAAGCAACGGCAAGCCTCCAACCTTCTGGCAGATGCTGCAAAGCGTCATCGCCGCCGCGTTCGGGGTGCAGAGCGGCAAGAACCGCGCCCGTGACTTCACCCACGGCAAACCCAGCCATTTCATTTTCCTGGGCATCTTGTTCACGGCGATTTTCGCCCTGACGCTGCTGGGCATCGTCAAGCTGGTGCTGCACCTGTCAGGGCTTTGAGCGCTTAGCGCATCAACAACTGCAAGCCGAACGGATAGCGGTAACCGTCCGCCTGCCCCTGGGCGGACAAACGGCGAAAATCCACACCGTAATCCTGGCTGGCGCTGGCGTTCAGCAACCGTTGGGCCTGGAGTTTGGTCAGCGACTGAAACAACGCCAGTTGCCAGTCAGGGCCACCCATACGCTTGACGTCGATTCCCAGGGCATGGTCATGCACCACCACCATGGCCCAGCCCCCCAACGTGAAGTGACCGCCGAACAGCGTGCTGAGACGGCCGTCGAGCAAGGCCTGCAACGCTTGTGGCGACGTGTTGATGGCGCTGAACAACACGTCCTTGCCGGGTTGGCGCTGCTGCTCCTGAAACGCCTGCATAGCCCCTAGGGCCATTTCATCGTTGGCCGACCAGACCAGGGCCGTCTTGGGGTAACGCTTGAGTAACTGGCTCGCCTGTTCATAGGCGCGCTGGCGATTCCACTCGCCGGAGACCACCTGGCGCAACCGCACCTCGGGGTGCTCGGCCAGGGCACGGCGCAACCCTTGTTCGCGCCACTGGGCAGCCGGAGTGACCTTCAAGCCGGAAAATGCCAACAGATCGATGCGCTGCCCCGATGCGACCGGGCCGTGCTTGCGGATCAGCGCCTTGAGCATCTGGTAACCGGCCTCTTCGTCGTTGGCCACCATGCTGCCAATCAACTCAGGGCTGGCGCTCTGGCGCTCGCTGAGCAGGCGCTGCTGATCCGCCGTCAGCGGGCTGTTGACGACAAACAACTTGACCCCGCTGCCCTCGGCCAGGCGGAAGATTTCCGGTGCCACGTAGCGTTCATTGACCAGCAGCAGGTAATCCGGGCGCCGGGCGCCTTGCAGCGCGCTGCGAGCTTGCTCAAGGGTGCGGTCGGGGTTGCGCTCGGCATAGTGGATCTGCAGATCCAACCCCAGCTCTTTGGCCGCCGCCTGCATGAACTGCGAGTAGCTGACCCAGAAGGTTTCAGTCGAGGAACCGGGGTTGAGGAACACCACTGAAGTGGCGTGGGCGCAAGCCCAGAATGGAATACTCAACCACAGCAAACATTTGCCTAACACCTTCAACATCGTGACAAGAGCCCCAGAATAATCGCCGTAGTATAGCGAGCTAAATCCTGGCCAAAGGCGGCAAATCGTCGTATTTGTCCGACAATCTGGGCTCTTTACTGCTATCGATTACTGGTGGCTGACCCAAAACACGGCCGTTCCCACGACCAGAATGATCAGAAACAGAATGGCCCAGGCATCCACGCTGCTGTCAGTTTTCCTGGCCTTGGTTGGATTGCTCATAGCATCGCCTCTTGTCGGTTTTATCGGTGATTGCTCAAAGACTCGCTCACAGTAAAGTTCAGGATTGCCCTTAGCTCAAATGTGGGTAATGCATCAGCGACTACCGTTAGTCGTTTTGGTTCTTTGCATATACTCAAACATCACTTTTGCGCATAACTGCAAACTGGTATCTTCCCCCGGCTCCGTTGGGAGTGCGCGGCCGTGCGCGCAGATTTGCTTACATGGGTGACCTGAAGCGCAAACGAAGGCAAGACGAGGTGAAGACGGGCGCAAGCGCCATGTTGACCCCGGTCAACCAGCACTGCCCCGAGGCTTTCACCGAAGTATTTGCCGAGTGCCGCTTTGTGCGACACCTGTAGCCTGAGAACTGGACCTATATGTACGTATACGACGAGTACGATCAGCGGATCATCGAGGACCGCGTCAAGCAGTTCCGTGATCAGACCCGACGCTATCTGGCAGGCGAGCTGAGCGAAGAAGAATTCCGCCCCCTGCGCCTGCAGAATGGCCTCTATATCCAACGTTTCGCCCCCATGCTGCGGGTGGCCGTGCCTTACGGGCAACTGACCTCGCGACAAACGCGAATGATGGCCAAGATCGCCCGCGACTACGACAAGGGCTACGCCCATATCAGTACCCGGCAGAACGTGCAGTTCAACTGGCCGGCCCTGGAAGACATCCCGGACATCCTTGCGGAACTGGCCACCGTGCAGATGCACGCCATCCAGACCAGCGGCAACTGCCTGCGCAACGTCACCACCGACCAATTCGCGGGTGTGGCCGCCGATGAGCTGATTGACCCGCGCCCATGGTGCGAGATCGTTCGCCAATGGACGACGTTCCACCCGGAATTCGCCTACCTGCCGCGCAAGTTCAAGATCGCCATCAATGGCTCGACCTCGGACCGCGCAGCCATCGAAGTCCACGACATTGGTCTGGAGCCGGTGCACAACGCGGCCGGCGAACTGGGCTTCCGAGTTCTGGTGGGAGGCGGCCTGGGCCGTACCCCGGTGGTCGGCGCCTTTATCAACGAGTTCCTGCCGTGGCAGGACCTGTTGAGCTACCTCGACGCCATCCTGCGGGTCTACAACCGCTACGGCCGTCGTGACAACAAGTACAAGGCGCGGATCAAGATCCTGGTCAAGGCCCTGACGCCTGAAGTGTTTGCACAAAAAGTCGACGCGGAAATGGAACACCTGCGCGGTGGCCAGACCACGCTGACCGATGCCGAAGTGCACCGCGTCGCCAAACACTTTGTCGATCCAGACTACAAAGCCCTGGCTAACCAGGACGCCGAACTGGCGGCCCTGGACAAAGAACACCCGGGCTTCGCCCGCTGGCGTACCCGCAATACCCTGGCTCACAAAAAGCCGGGTTATGTGGCCGTGACCCTGTCGTTGAAGCCTACCGGCGTTGCCCCGGGCGACCTCACCGACAAGCAACTGGACGCCGTCGCCGACCTGGCCGACCGCTACAGCTTCGGCCAACTGCGCACCTCCCACGAGCAGAACATCATCCTCGCGGACGTTGAACAGAGCCAACTGTTCACCCTGTGGGGCGAGCTGCGCGAAGGCGGTTTCGCCACGCCGAACATCGGCCTGCTGACCGACATCATCTGCTGCCCGGGCGGCGATTTCTGCTCCCTGGCCAACGCCAAGTCGATCCCAATCGCCGAATCCATCCAGCGCCGTTTCGACGACCTGGACTACCTGTTCGACATCGGCGAACTGGACCTGAACATCTCCGGCTGCATGAACGCCTGCGGGCACCACCACGTGGGTCACATCGGGATCCTCGGGGTGGACAAGAAAGGCGAAGAGTTCTACCAGGTATCCCTGGGTGGCAGCGCCAGCCGCGATGCAAGCCTGGGCAAGATCCTCGGCCCGTCCTTCGCCCAGGAGGCCATGCCGGATGTGATCTCCAAACTGATCGACGTCTACGTGGAACAACGTACCGAAGACGAACGCTTTATCGACACCTACCAACGTATCGGTATCGACCTCTTCAAGGAGCGCGTCTATGCAGCGAATCATTAAGAACAATGAGGTGGTCGACGAAACCTGGCACTTGCTGCCCAAGGACGCGACCCTCGACGGCATCTCCAACTGCGACGACCTGATCGTGCCGTTGGCCCTGTGGCGCGAACATGCCCACGCCCTTAAGGCCCGCGATGGCGGCCTCGGCGTATGGCTGGACAGCGATGAAGAAGCCGAAGAAATCGGCGCTGACGTGGAGCACTTCCAGGTCATCGCCCTGAACTTCCCGGCCTTCACCGATGGCCGCAACTACTCCAACGCCCGCCTGCTGCGCGACCGCTACGGTTATAAAGGCGAACTGCGGGCGATCGGCGATGTGCTGCGCGACCAGCTGTTTTACCTGCGCCGCTGCGGGTTTGACGCCTACGCGCTGCGGGCCGACAAAGACCCGTACGACGCCCTGGAAAGCCTCAAGGACTTTTCGGTGACCTACCAGGCCGCCACCGACGAACCGCTGCCGCTGTTCCGTCGTCGTTAAGCCTTAAGCGCTAAAACAAAAAGCCCTGAGCCGGTCATCCCGGTTCAGGGCTTTTTTGTTCCCGCTGACAGCAAAAACCTGTAGGAGCCCGGCTTGCCGGCGATGGCGGTTCCAAGACTGGCGTTGGGCTTGAGGGCCCTATCGCTGGCAAGCCAGCTCCTACAAAAGCCAGCGCCTACCAATAACGTGGGGCAGCGCACATCTGTAGGAGCTCGGCTTGCCGGCGATGGCGATTCCAAGACTGGCGCGAGACTTGAGGGCCCTATCGCTGGCAAGCCAGCTCCTACAAAAGCCGGCGCCTACCAATAACGTGGGGCAGCGCACATCTGTAGGAGCTCGGCTTGCCGGCGATGGCGATTCCAAGACTGGCGCGGGACTTGAGGGCCCTATCGCTGGCAAGCCAGCTCCTACAAAAGCCGGCGCCTACCAATAACGTGGGGCAACGCAAATTGGTAGGAGCCCGGCTTGCCGGCGATGGCGGTTCCGAGACTGGTGCTGGGCTTGAGGGCCCTATCGCTGGCAAGCCAGCTCCTACAAAAGCCGGCGTCTGCAAATGGGTTACCAGAAGCGTTGCTGGGTCAGGCGGCTCCACCAGGTCAGCAGCACGCGATCGATCGAACCACTGGCGGCCAGCCCTACTCGCTCCTGCAAGCTCTTGCGCTCGGCGTAGTTGAGGTGGAACAGCTCCGCACTCTTGGCCCGCTCTGCCAGGTATTCGTCACTGGTCTGCAACTCGTCCACCAGCTGTTTATCCAGGGCCGCGACACCCAGCCAGACTTCACCGGTGGCCACTTCATCAATGGCCAGTTGCGGGCGATAGCGGGAGACGAAGTTCTTGAACAACTGATGGGTGATGTCCAGGTCTTCCTGGAATTTTTCCCGGCCCTTCTCGGTGTTTTCACCAAACACCGTCAGGGTGCGCTTGTACTCGCCAGCGGTCAGCACTTCAAAGTCGATGTCGTGCTTTTTCAACAGTCGATTGACGTTGGGCAACTGCGCCACCACGCCAATGGAGCCGAGGATGGCGAACGGTGCGCTGATAATTTTCTCGCCGATGCAGGCCATCATGTAGCCGCCGCTGGCCGCCACCTTGTCGATGCACACCGTCAACGGCACACCCGCCTGGCGGATACGCGCCAGTTGCGAGGACGCCAGGCCATAGCTATGAACCATGCCACCGCCACTTTCGAGGCGCAGCACCACTTCGTCCTTGGGCGTGGCCAGGGTCAGCAAGGCGGTGATTTCATGGCGCAGGCCTTCGGTGGCCGAGGCCTTGATGTCACCGTTGAAGTCCAGCACGAACACCCGAGGCTTGTCCTCAGGCTGTTTTTTGCTTTTCTTCTCGGCCTTGCTTTCGGATTTGCGCAGGGCCTTGAGCTGATCCTTGTCCAACAGGCTCTGCTCCAGGCGCTCGCGCAGGCCCTTGTAGAAATCATTGAGCTTGCTCACGTGCAACTGCCCGGCGCCTTTGCGCCGGCCTTTGCCACGCAGCGAAGCGGCGGTGACCAGGACCACCAAAATAGCGATGACCAGGGTGACGGTTTTAGCCAGAAAACTGGCGTACTCCGAGAGAAACTCCACAGGGACTCCTTAACGACATGCACCACTGCCAACGAGCGGTGGAATGGGCCCCAGCATACCGGCGAGACCGATCGCCGACCAGCCGCGAAACCTCCTGTAACCACGCTCCAATAAGCTTTTCAAACAAGCGTATGTTTTTTCATTGACAGCTCACCGGCATCCTCATAACCTCGCAAAACTTTCAACGTACCGGGACGACGCGGACGTGGGCAGCATCTACTTGATTCGACATGGCCAGGCCTCTTTCGGTGCAGACGACTACGACGTGCTGTCAGCCACCGGCGTGCGCCAGGCAGCGGTCCTCGGCGATCACCTGGCCGCCCTTGGGCTGAGCTTCGATCGTTGCCTGTCCGGTGACCTGCGCCGTCAGCAACACACGGCCAACACGGCGCTGGAACAGATGAGCGCCGCAGGGCTGGACACCCCGGCCCTGGAAATCGACTCGGCGTTCAACGAGTTCGACGCCGATGCCATCATCCGTGCCCTGCTGCCAGACCTGCTGCCTGAAGAACCCCAAGCGCTGGAGACCCTGCGCAACGCCGCGCAGAACCGCGCCGAGTTCCAGCGCATCTTCGCCCTGATTATCGAACGCTGGCTGGCCGGCACCTACGATCCCCCCGGGCTGGAAAGCTGGCTGGGGTTTGTCGAGCGGGTCCAGGGCGGCTTGCAACGGATTCTGGCTGAAGCCGACAACCGGCAGAAAATCGCCGTGTTCACCTCGGGCGGCACCATCACCGCCCTGCTCCATCTGATTACTCGGATCCCGGCGGCCCAGGCCTTCGAGCTCAACTGGCAAATCGTCAACACCTCGCTCAACCAGCTGAAATTCCGCGGACGCGAGGTGTCCCTGGCTTCCTTCAACAGTCATGCCCACCTGCAACTGTTGAAGGCCCCCGAACTCATCACTTTCCGCTGAGTCCGGCTTACTGTGCCCCTGGCTGTAACCACCCCATAAAAGGATCGAACCATGACCTCCGTAGCTGATGCCGTACAAGCCATGAAAGCCAAGTTCAACCCAGCTGCCGCTGCCGGCCTGGATCTGGTTTTCGGTTTCCGTATCGATGACTCCAAGCACTTCTCGCTGATCGTCAAGGACAGCACCTGCGAGCTGCAGGAAGGCGAAAACCCGGACGCTCAGGTGACCCTGGTGATGGACGGTGAAACCCTGGAAGGCATCGTCAGCGGCGAAACCGACGGCATGCAAGCCTTTATGGGCGGCAAGCTGCGCGCCGAAGGCGACATGATGCTGGCCATGAAATTGAGCGAGCTGTTCCCAGCCTAAGACCCCGCAAGGTCCGGCTGTACACGAATCCCGCCCCTGAGGCGGGATTCGTCGTTTCTGGGCCACCCAACGCGTCTAGCCCGCCACTTTGCCCTGGATCAATACCACTCGGCGGCTCAGCCTTCAGGCGGCACGCTTGATTGATCTCGGTCAGCTTTCGCCCATCAGCCCCCCTCTACTCTTGCGCCTCCATCGCGGCCAGGGACGGCTTCAGCCGGGGCCCTTTGCCGCACCGTTTCACTCACGGAAGAGTCTGTTTATGCGATCACTGAAGATCATCCTGCTGTCCACCGCCTTTAACGGCCTGACCCAACGGGCCTGGCTCGACCTGCGCCAGGCCGGGCACCGTCCCAGTGTGGTGCTGTTCACCGGGGAAGAAGACGTTTGCCGGCAGATCGAAGAAGCCGATGCAGACCTGGTCATCTGCCCCTTCCTCAAGGACCGCGTGCCCCAGCAACTGTGGCGCCACCCCAAGCGTCCGGTGGTGATCATCCACCCGGGCATCGCCGGGGACCGTGGCGCCAGCGCCCTGGACTGGGCCATCAGCAAGGAACTCAAACGCTGGGGCGTGACCGCCCTGCAGGCCGTCGAGGAAATGGACGCGGGGCCGATCTGGTCGACCCATGAATTCAACCTGCCCAACGGGCTGCGCAAGTCCGAGCTGTACAACGGCCTGGTCAGCGACGCCGCCATCCACTGCATCCGCGATGTGGTGGAAAAATTCCGCAACGGCTTCAGCCCTATCCCCCTGGACTACGATAACCCCTCGGTGCTCGGCCGCCTGCAACCGAACATGAAACAGTGCGACCGCACCTTCAGTTGGCACGACAGCGCTCAATTCATCAAACGCAGCATCGACGCCGCCGACGGCCAACCGGGCGTCCTGGCCAGCCTCGCCGGCGGCCAGTACTACCTGTACGACGCCCACCTGGATTCCCGCAGCGGCATGCCCGGGCAATTGCTGGCGGTGCACGATGATGCAGTGCTGGTGGCCTGCGGCGATCACAGCCTGTGGATCGGCGCCCTGCGCCTCAAACCCCAGCCCGGCGAAGACACCTTCAAACGCCCGGCCCGCCATGTACTCGGCGAGCGCCTGGCCCAGGTGCCGGTGCTGGACTGGTCGGTGGCCAGCACCCCCTTCAGCACCGAAGCCTACCAGCCGATCCGTTACCGCGAATCCGGCAAGGTCGGCGAGCTGACCTTTGAGTTCTACAACGGCGCCATGAGCACCGAACAATGCCAGCGCTTGGTCAGCGCCCTGCGCTGGGCCAAGGCCCGAGATACCCAGGTCCTGCTGGTGCGCGGTGGCCGTGGTGCTTTCAGCAACGGTGTGCACCTGAATGTGATCCAGGCGGCTCCCGAGCCGGGACTGGAGGCCTGGGCCAATATCCAGGCCATCGACGACGTCTGCCTGGAACTGCTAACCGCGCGCCAGTTGGTCGTCAGCGGCCTGACCGGCAATGCCGGGGCGGGCGGCCTGATGCTCGCCCTGGCCGCCGATGTGGTGCTGGCCCGTGCCGACACCGTCTACAACCCTCACTACAAGAGCATGGGCCTGTACGGCTCCGAATACTGGACCTACAGCCTGCCCCGCGCCGTTGGCCAGCCACTGGCCCGGCAACTGACCGAAGCCTGCCTGCCCATCAGCGCGCTCCAGGCCCAGCAGATGGGCATGGTCCAGGAAATCGGCCCACGCTGCCCGGACGAGTTCGGCCTGTGGCTGCTGCAGCGGGCCAACGGTGTGCTCATCGAGCCGCGCTACCAGGACCTGCGCCAGCGCAAGCTGAAAGCCGACCCGCAGTTGATGCAGCACTGCCGCAACGCCGAGCTGGAAGAAATGCACATGGACATGGTGCAGAACCGCAAGGGCTTCGCCGAGAAGTGCCGCCATTTCGTCTACAAGCGCAAGGCCTGCTGCACCCCTGAACGGCTGATCGAAGGCTGGGCCAAAACCCAGGACATCGCCCTGGTGGGCTGATTCACCGCCTGAGCGGCATGCTTTCAAAGTACCGCCAGGCCACGTAGTATCGCCGCCTTTTGTTGCCGCCCCCCCCTGGGGCGGCAGCTGTCTGCAAGGAGGCGAGCATGCACGACATTCCAGGCCATGCTACGTGGCGCAGCATCGAAGCACAAACCCTTGGCTGGTCCAGCGATCGGATCTTTCACATCGTCGACGAACAAGACCAACACTTGCTCTTGCGCACCAACGACGCCTCTCAGTACGTCAACAAACGCGACGAGTTCCAGTGGACCCAGTATCTGGCGGCCAAGGGCATCGCCATGTCCCAGCCCTTGGCCTTCGGCCTTTTTGATTCAGGACGCCAGGTTTATTCGCTGTTGTCGTGGATCGAAGGCAAGGATGGCGCGCAATGGGTGGCCGAGCAGCCCGCCGCAGCCTGTTATGAGCTTGGCCTGCAAGCCGGTCGAATACTCAAGCAGATCCACAGCGTTGCCGCGCCTGGCGGAACTGAAAACGCCGAACAGCAGATGCGTACCCTCTACCGTAAAAAGCTCGAACAGTATCAGGGCTGTGGCTACAAGGTGGCCCATGAGCAAGACTTCCTGCAGTTTCTCGAACAGCACTTTCATCTGCTGGCAGACACGCCGCTGGTGTTTCTCCACGGTGACTATCACCTGAACAACATGATCGTGGGCGCCGATGACCAATTGTCGATCATCGACTTCAACCGCTGCCGTTTCGGAGACCCCGCGCGTGACTTCAACAGGCTGGCGCTGTTTTCCTGCAACCTCAGCAGCGACTTCGCCCGCGGGCAGATCGACGGCTACTGCGCAGGCAAGCCCGACCCGGCTTTCCTCACCCGCATGGCGTTCTACGTCGCGTTCGACACCTTCTTCAGCGTGCTCTGGGCCATGTCCTTCGGCGAGCAGGAAGTCCAGGCCACCCTGCAACGCACGCAAAAAGTCTGGGAAGACTTCGCCGGATTTTCCAGGCATGTGCCGCGCTGGTATCGCGAATGAACGCTTTGTTCTGCGTCCTGAACACCGACGACAAAGCGATCACGGCTGCAACAGCAACGCCACCAGCGCCGTCCAGCCAGTCTGGTGGCTAGCCCCCAGACCGCGCCCGGTTTCGCCATGGAAGTACTCATGGAACAACACCAGCTCGCGGTCCTCGGCATCGACCTGCAATTGCGGGTAGCCACTCATGGACGGCCTGCGCCCGTCCTCGTCCAGCAAGAACAGCCGCGTCAGGCGCTGGCTCAAGCTGTCGGCCACCTCCTCCAACGACGCCAGATACCCGGAGCCCCGCGGGTACTCCACTGAGAAGTTGACGTCGTAATAGCGATGAAACTCCCGCAGGGATTCGATCAGCAGGTAGTTGATCGGCATCCACAGCGGTCCACGCCAGTTGGAGTTGCCGCCGTACAGCCGCGAATCGGATTCCGCTGGCACATAACGAGCACAGAGCTGCCGGCCATCGACCTGCATGGCAAACGGCTGCTCAAAGGCCTTGGACAGGGAGCGGATGCCGAATTCCGAGAGAAACTCGCTTTCATCGAGCATGCGCTTGAGCAGGTCCTTGGTGCGCTCGCCCCGTAGCAACGCCAGGAGCATGCGATTGCCCTTGCCCGGCTCGTACCAGCGCGACACCAGGCTCGCCAAGTCCGGACGGTGATGCAAAAAGCCCAGCAGACGCTGGGCCAGCCCCGGCAGGTTTTCATGCTCGTGCTGCTCCAGCACCTGCACCGCGAACAGCGGCATCAGGCCGACGATGGAGCGCAGGCGCAACGGTTCGTTCTGGCCGTCGGGCCGGTGCAACACGTCGTAGAAAAACTGGTCCTGCTCGTCCCACAAGCCCTCGGCGCTTTCATCCACCCGATTGATCGCCCCGGCGATATAGAGGAAGTGCTCAAAGAACTTCACCGCGATGTCCACGTACACGCCATTGCGCTTGGCCAGCTCCAAGGCGATACGCATCAGGTCCAGGGCATAGGCCGCGACCCAGGCCGTACCGTCGGCCTGATCCAGGGTGAAACCTTCCGGCAGCGGCGCGGAACGATCAAACAGGGCGATATTGTCCAGGCCGAGAAAGCCGCCCTGAAACAGGTTGCGGCCCTCGGCGTCCTTGCGATTGACCCACCAGGAAAAATTCAGCAGCAACTTGTGAAAGATACGCTCGAGAAAATCCAGGTCGCCCTGGCCGGTCAGGGCCTTGTCTTGCTGATAGACCCGCCAGCTGGCCCAGGCATGCACCGGCGGATTGGCATCGTCGAAACGCCATTCGTAGGCCGGCAGCTGGCCGTTGGGGTGCATGAAACGGTCTTTCACCAACAGCAGCAACTGCTGCTTGGCGAACCCCGGATCGATCAGGGCAAAGGCCACCGCCTGGAAGCCCAGATCCCAGGAGGCGTACCAGGGGTATTCCCAGGTATCGGGCATGGAAACGATGTCGCTGTTGGACAAATGCCGCCAATGGCTATTGCGCAGGTGCTCGCGTCCCATCGGCGGCGCCGGCTGCCCGGGGTCGCCGTCGAGCCACTGGTTGACGTCGAAGTAGTACAGCTGCTTGGACCACAGCAGCCCGGCCAGGGCCTGGCGCTGCACATTACGCGCATCGGCATCCGGAATGCCCTGTTGCAAGGCGGCATAAAACTCATCGGCCTCGCGCCGGCGCTGTTCGAACAGGCGGCGAGCATTGACCTGCTCACTGCCCGCTGGGGCAAAGCGCAGGAACAGACTCTGGCTCTCGCCGCCCTCCAACTCCAGGGCAAAATGCGCTGCGGCCCGGGTGCCGCCATCGAAGGCCACCGCCGTGGCCTGCCCGTCCACCAGGTAATCGTTGATGCCGTCCTTGAACGGACCCGGCGAGGACAGCCCATCGAGCTTGGGGGCATTGGTTTCGTTATTGCAGAACAACCATTGGCAAGGCTCCGCGCCCCAGGCGGTGATCTGCCGATCGGGCAGCTGCGCATGCCGTGCCAGCACCGTATCGCCCTCCAGGCGCAGGCTTGGCCGTTGCGCATCGCCACCCCAACGCCAACGGTTGCGCGCCCAGACCTGGGGCAGCACCCGCAAACGTGCCGGCTGGTGGAAACGGTTGTGCACGGTCACCCGCATAAAGAGGTCATCGGCCGTGTGCTTGGCGTATTCCACCGTCACATCGAAGTAGCGATTGTCTTCGAAGACCCCGGTATCGAGGATCTCGTACTCGCTGTCGTCGAGGCCGCGCCGGGCGTTTTCCACCACCAGATCGGCATAGGGAAAGGCCGCCTGCGGGTACTTGTAGAGCATGCGCATATAGGCATGGCTGGGCACCCCGTCGAGGTAGAAATACAGTTCCTTGACGTCCTCGCCGTGGTTGCCTTCGGCGTTGTCCAGGCCGAACAGGCGCTCCTTGAGAATGGGGTCACGCTCATTCCACAAGCCAAGGCCCAGGCACCAGTGCTGGGCCTTGTCGGAAAACCCCGCCAGGCCGTCCTCGCCCCAGCGATAGGCGCGGCTGCGGGCGTGGTCGTGAGGGAGGTATTTCCAGGCATCGCCGTCGGCGCTGTAGTCCTCGCGCACCGTGCCCCACTGCCGCTCACTCAGGTACGGCCCCCACTGGCGCCAGTGCTCGGCGTCAGCCCCCTGCAAGCGCTGGCCTTCACGGGTATCGAGAATGCTCACTGGCGTTTTTTCTGTCATCAGAAAGTGCCCTGCCCTGCAAATAAATACCAGTGTAGGAGCCGGCTTGCCGGCGATGGGTCCCTTGAGCCTTGTACACATCTTCATGGGTGCCCTCACAGGCAAGCCAGTTCCGACAGGGGGGGATGAACGATACAAAAGATTGATCTGGGGCGCGGCCGTGCCTACGCTGCTACACAGTCGGCCTGTTGCCAAGGATTTATCATGATGACGCTGCCCCGCTCCGCACCGGTTGCCACTCTTGTCTGCGCCCTGGCCCTGATCAGCGCCTGTTCCAGTGTGACCCGGGAGATCAACCCTGAACCCACCATCACGTCCGCCGGGATCCTGGCCTTTCGCGATATCTGCCTGAAGTCGGCACCAACCTTTGCCGGTGCCGAAACCGCGGCGAGAGCCCACGGCATCACTCAAATCACCGACGCCGGTTTCGCCAAGATGGGCATGAACCAGGACCAGACCCTGGGCGTGCAGATTCAGGCCAACAAGGAATGCGCGATCACCACCCCCAGCCAGAACGACAGCTCGCTGACCCTGCAATTCTTGAGCAGCGCCGGCAAGTTCTCCAGCACTCCGCTGGGCACGCAGGTCCCGGTGAAAATCACCCTTGATCAACAGACCTTTATCCTGATGCACGACCGCCGCGGCGGTGAAGCCTATGTGATGTTGAAAACCCCATAAGCTCGGGGCGGCCCCACAACAAAAACAACACCCCCACAACAGGACCCGCCATGACTCGCGTCGCTCCACGTCGCTTCAAGATTCACCGCCTAGTGTTGCTGCTGATCGTGGCCATCGGCGCCTTTTTGTTATTGGCACCGACCAAGGTCCAACCGGTGGCCTGGACGCCGCAACCAGCGCCGTCCCTGAGCAGCGGCCCGTACGCCGAAAACCAAGCACTCAAGGCCGTGGAACGGGTCGGCGCCGACGCTATCGACGGCCCGGAAGCCCTGCTGCTGGAGGGCAACCAACTGATCACCGGCCTGCACGACGGCCGGGTGATCCAGACCAGTCTCGACGGCACCGCCCTCAAAGTGCTGGCCAACACTGGCGGCCGCCCCCTGGGCCTGGCACGGCACCCGGATGGGCGGCTGATCATCGCCGATGCCATCAAGGGCCTGCTGGCCCTGGACAGCAAGGGCCAATTGAACACCCTGAGCACCGAGGCCAATGGCCTGAAGTTCGGCTTCACCGATGACGTGGCGGTGGACGCCGCCGGGCGCTATGCCTATTTCAGCGACGCCAGCAGCCGCTGGGGCTACGGCCACGATGGCGAAGCGGTGATCGAGCACGGCGGCGACGGACGCCTGTTGCGCTATGACTTCCAGAGCGGCAAGACCGAGCAGTTGCTGGACCGCCTGGAATTCGCCAACGGCGTCACCCTGGGGCAGGATGAGGCCTATGTACTGGTCAATGAAACCGGCGCCTATCGCATCAGCCGTTACTGGCTCAGCGGGCCCAAGGCGGGCAGCCACGACCTGTTTATCGACAACCTGCCAGGCCTCCCGGACAACCTCAGCTTCAATGGGCACAACCGTTTCTGGGTGGCCCTGTATGCGCCGCGCAACCCTCTACTGGACGGCACGGCCGAGTACCCCTGGGTGCGCAAAATGCTGGTGCGAGCGATGACGGTGCTGCCCAAGCCCGTGGAGAAACGCGGTTTTGTCATCGGCCTGGATCTGCAGGGCCAGGTGATCGCCAACCTGCAGGACGCCAGCAGCGGCAACTACTCGCCCATCACCACAGTGCGCGAATACGCCGACGGTCTGTACCTGGGGTCACTGAAGGCCCGCCATATGGCGCGCTTGCCATTGAGCCAGGCCTTGCCCGGCGGGGCGTTGTAGAGGGTGCGTTGCAAGGGAGGCATTTTAGGCAGGGGATTTCAGCAAGACGGGGCGGGAAGCCGCGCCAGACGCAAGCTCCCCGCCGTGAGTTCGACCGGGGTCAGGAGTGGGCGGTTATTTTCTGGAAGATCTCGTCCTTGATCAGCAAACGTTTCTCCTTGAGCTTCTTCAGATCGTCATCAGCAGCGGCGGCGGCCTCGGCTTTGAGTACCTCGTCGTCGATGCTGGAGTATTTGTCGAACAGCGCATTCAGGTGTGGATCATTGGCCCGACGCTGTTGAATGTCTTCTTTGCTGCAGCTCAGATCCTGATACAGATCGTGGGTCACCGGCATGGAACACCTCCGTTGGTTGATCGGTGGCAAGCCCGCCGCAGCGTACCTGCCAGTTGTCAGCATGGCCTTGGCGAAGCGGGTCTGTCGACGACCAATGCCATTCGGCGCGACCGTTGGTCGCCTTGGGTCAGCCGAGGTCAGCCCCAACCCAGGGCCTGGGCCAGAAAAGGTGCCGTGCGGCTGCCGGGGTGCGCCGCCACCTGTTGCGGGGTGCCACACGCCACCAGGGTGCCGCCCTGGTCACCGGCTCCAGGGCCAACGTCCATGACCCAGTCTGCCTGGGCCACCACGCGCATTTCGTGCTCGACCACCACCACGCTGTGGCCGGCCTGGACCAGCAGGTCCAGTTGTTCCAGCAGGCGATCGACATCCCGCGGGTGCAGGCCAGTGGTGGGCTCATCCAACACATACAGGGTCGCGCCCCGAGCCGTGCGCTGCAGTTCGGTGGCCAGCTTGATGCGCTGCGCCTCGCCGCCGGACAGTTCGGTGGCCGGCTGACCCAGGCGCAAGTAGCCCAGGCCGATGTCGCGCAGCACCTCCAGGGAACGGCGGATCCCCGGTTGTTCGGCAAACACCGTGACGGCCTGGTCCACGGTCAGGTGCAACACCTGGGCAATGCTCAACCCTTGCCAGGTCACCGCCAGGGTCTGCGGGCTGTAGCGCGCCCCGTGGCAGGTGGGACACGGCGCATAGACGCTGGGCATAAACAGCAACTCGACACTGACAAATCCCTCGCCTTCGCACGCTGGGCAGCGGCCCTTGGCGACGTTGAAGGAAAACTGCCCGGCGTCATAACCCAGGGCCCGGGCCTCGGGGGTGGCGGCGAACAGTTTGCGCACCAGGTCGAACAGCCCGGTGTAGGTCGCCAGGTTGGATCGCGGCGTGCGGCCAATGGGTTTCTGATCGACCTGGACCAGGCGCTTGATTTGCTCCAGCCCCGCCGTCACCCGCCCGTCGCTGAGGGCTGGTGCGTCGTCTTCCAGGTTCAATTCTTCCGGCTCGTCGCGGCTCGGCCCCTTGCCCAAATGGGCCCCCACCAGTTCCAGCAGGGCCTGGCTGACCAGGCTCGACTTGCCCGAACCGGACACCCCGGTCACTGCGGTAAAGCAGCCCAGGGGGAACTCGGCGCTGAGGTTATTCAGGTTGTTGCGGCTGATACCCTCCAGGCGCAACCAGCTCTGGGCCTGACGCGGTGCACGCCGGGCCGGGGCCTGTTCAGCGAACAGATAGGCACGTGTCTGGGACTCCGATACCTGGGCCAGGCCCGCTGGTGGACCGCTGTAAAGCACACGGCCGCCGTGTTCGCCGGCGGCCGGGCCAACGTCGATCAGCCAATCGGCGCGGCGCATGGTCTGCACATCGTGCTCCACCACAAACAACGAATTGCCCGCCGCCTTGAGCCGTTGCAAGGCTTCGAACAGCGCCTCGGCATCTGCCGGATGCAAACCCGCCGAAGGCTCGTCCAGCACATAGATGACGCCAAACAACTGCGAGCCCAACTGGGTCGCCAGGCGCAGGCGCTGCAACTCCCCGGACGACAGGGTCGGAGTACTGCGCTCCAGGGCCAGGTAACCCAGGCCCAAATCGATCAAGGTGCCGACCCGCTCCAGCAAGTCCTGGGCGATGCGCTGGGCGGCCAGGCGTTTTTCCAGGGAGAGGTTCGGCGTGTGCCGCACATCCGGTGCGCCGCCGTGGCCGGGCGCGCCCTTGGCCACCCGTTGCTGGCGCGCCTCGCGGGTCTGTTGGTGGCTCAACACCGCACCGCCCTCCTCGGCCTGCTCCAGGTAAGCCTGGGCCGCCACCGGCTTGAGCACCTCGGCCAATTGCAGCAAGGGCATCTGCGCCAGCTCGCCGATGTCCAGTCCGGCAAAGGTCACCGACAGCGCCTCGCGCTTGAGGCGCTTGCCCGCGCACAACGGGCACGGGCTGCCGAGCATAAAGCGCGACACGCGCTTCTTCATCAGCGCGCTCTGGGTGTGGGTGAAGGTGTGCAGCACATACCGCCGGGCACCGCTGAAGGTGCCCATGTAGCTGGGCTCCGCCTGACGCTTGAGGGCCTCGCGGGTCTGCTCGGGGGTCAGGCCGGCGTACACCGGCACGGTGGGGGTTTCTTCGGTGAAGAGAATCCAGTCACGCTGTTTTTTCGGCAGGTCGCGCCAGGGAATGTCCACGTCATAACCCAGGGTCACGAGGATGTCCCGCAGGTTCTGCCCCTGCCAGGCCAGGGGCCAGGAGGCCACGGCGCGCTGGCGGATGGTCAGCGACGGATCCGGCACCATGGACGCCTCGTTCACCTCATACACCCGGCCCAAGCCATGGCACTCGGGGCAGGCGCCCTGGGGCGTGTTGGGAGAGAAGTCCTCGGCATAGAGCATCGGCTGCCCCGGCGGGTAACTGCCGGCCCGGGAATACAACATACGAATCAGGCTGGACAAGGTGGTGACGCTGCCCACCGAGGAGCGGGTGCTCGGCGTGCCCCGCTGCTGTTGCAAGGCCACGGCTGGCGGCAGGCCGTCGATGGCGTCCACGTCCGGCACCCCGACCTGATCGATCAGGCGGCGCGCGTAAGGCGCCACGGATTCGAAATAGCGGCGCTGAGCCTCGGCGTACAAGGTAGAAAACGCCAGGGACGATTTACCGGAGCCAGACACCCCTGTGAACACCACCAGTGCATCCCGGGGAATGTCCACATCGACGTTTTTCAGGTTGTGCTCACGGGCCCCGCGAACCTTGACGAAACCAGTGCTGTTGGCCGGCAGCGCAGCGGCCGGTGGAACGGAACGCGAAGACGTCATGAATCGACCTTGTAGCAAAAATCAGGAAAGGCGCAGGGCCCGGGGCCCCGGATCATCACACAGACGGCGGCGCACTGCCCACCGACGCCAACACCCCGCGCACCATTCCCAGCAGCGCGTCGGGGCCATAGGGTTTGCTCAGCAGGTGCGTGTCGGGGCTGAGTTGATGATTACGGGATATCAGGTCACGGGTATGCCCCGAAGTGAACAGCACGGCAATCGCCGGCGTCTGGGTCTTGGCCCAGGACGCCAGGTCGCGGCTCTTGATCAGCCCGGGCATCACCACATCGGTAAAGATCAAATCCACCTGGGCGCCGTTCAGCAGCACCTGCATGGCCTGGTCGCCATTGGCCGCGGTCAGCACCTGGTAGCCGGCATGCTGCAACAACTCCACGGCAGCGCTGCGTACCGCCTCATTGTCCTCCACCACCAGGATTCGCTCGCCGGCGCCGCCCACATCCGGCATCGGCAGCGCCTCCTCGGCGCTGGCCTGTTCACGGCTGCGGGGGAAATACAGCTGCACCGTGGTGCCCTGCCCCGGGGTGCTGAGCATCTCGATGTGGCCGCCGCTCTGTTTGACGAAACCGAACACCATGCTCAAGCCCAGCCCGGTGCCCTGGCCATCGGTCTTGGTGGTGAAGAATGGTTCAAACGCCTGGCGCAGCACTTCGGGGGGCATGCCGCCGCCGCAGTCGCTGACCGACAGCCGCAGGTAATCCCCCGCGCCAATGTCCTTGCCCACGCAGAACTCCCGCTCCAGCGTCACATTCTGCGCGGCGATGGCGATGGTGCCCTCGCCCTGCATCGCGTCCCGGGCATTGATGGCCAGGTTGAGCACGGCGTTTTCCAGTTGATGACGGTCGACATGAATGCACCAGGGGTCGTCGGGCAGGTGCACCTCGATCTGAATGGTCTCGCCCAGGGCCCGCTGCAACAGTTCCCCGAGCCCGGCATACAGGTGCCGCGGGTTGTAGACCGCCGGCGACAACGGCTGGCGCCGGGCAAAGGCAAGCAGTTGTGCCGACAGGGTGGCACCGCGCTCGACGGCCGCCAGGGCCGCACGGGTGCGGCGCTGCACATTGGCGTTCTCCGGTTCGTGGCGGGCCAGCAGGTGCAGGTTGCCGGCGATGACTTGCAGCAGGTTGTTGAAGTCATGGGCCACGCCGCCGGTCAGGCCGCCGATGGCTTCCAGCTTCTGTGCCTGACGCAATTGTTCTTCTGCCTCCAGGCGCGCATCGACCTCATCCAGCACCCGCTGCTCCAGGTCACGGGTCAACTGCCGCAGGGCTTCTTCGGCGATGCGTCGCTCGTGGATATCAATCAATACACCCGGGAAGCGCAAGGCCTGGCCCGCGCTGTCGAACTCACAACGGCCACAGGCCATGACCCAGCGGTAGCACTCGTCAGCGCCCCGCACCCGGTACTCGGCGTTGTAGGGCACGCCCCGGGCCAGGCTTTCATCAACCCGTTCGCGCACCCTGGGCACGTCGTCTGGGTGAATGCGCGCCTCGGCATTGGCCATGGGCAAGTCATCCAGGGGCTGCTCCAGGGGATAGGCGAAGGTGCGGGCAAAACGCTCATCGCCCGACAGCCGATTGGCCTGCAAGTCCCAGACAAAAGAACCCAGCAGCGCACCGGCATTCAAAGCCAGTTGCACCCGCTCGTTCTCGGCCCGATAAGCGTGCTCGGCGGCCTGGCGCCGCTGCTCGGAAATCACATGCTCGGTGGTCTCCACAACAATCGCCAAGACCCCGGCCGGTGCCTGGCTGTCGTCCGCCACCGGGCTGTAGTAAAGGTCCAGCCAGACCGTTTCCGGCACCCCGTTGCGCAGCAGTGTCAGGTCTTTATTGCGAAAGGACAGGGTTCCCCCGGCCAGGCAGGTGTCGACGATGTCACGGTTGAACTCGGCCACTTCCGGCCATCCAAGCTCCACCGGGCAACCCAAAAGGAAGGGGTGGCGACCGCCGGCAAACACCGCGTAGGCATCGTTGTAGATCATGTAGCCCAGGTGCCCCCAGAGCATCACCTGAGGCACGGGTGAACCGAGCATGAACTGCACGGTGCTGCGCAGGCTCAAGCTCCAGTCCTGCAACGGCCCGAGGTCAGTGATGGACCAGTCGAAACGGCGAATGCGCTCGGCCATCTCGCCTTTCCAGCCTTGGCATCCGTAGTCATCAGATAAGAACGGCATGGACGAACTCGATAAAAAATGTGGCAAGGAGTGGGCACTCGAAGCTGAGGGCGCTGGATCACCCAAAACCTTTGAGCACCGTCGGCGCGGATGGTTTCACCGGGCCGGCCGCACTGCTCGCGCATTCTCTACCTCTGGAGCCCGTCGACTCAACGAAAATCCCGGCTATGCACCGTAATCCCGCTTAACAGTGGGGTCAGGTCCTGGAGTCGCCCGGCAATCAGGTGGCGCACTTCACCCTCGGTTTCCAGGGTGCCGTCCACTTGCAGCAACTGGGCGCCCACCAGCACGCGGCGCTGACGCTCGGCCAGGTCGCGCCAGACCACCACGTTGACGTTGCCGAACTCGTCTTCCAGGGTGACGAAGGTCACGCCGCTGGCGGTGCCCGGGCGCTGGCGTCCGGTGACCAAGCCGGCAATGCTGACCGGGCGCCCGTGCGCCACTTCCAGCAATTCCCGGGAACTGCGGCAGCGCCGGGCCTTGAGCTGGGCCCGCAACAGGGCCAGGGGATGGGGCCCGAGGGTGGTGCCCAGGCTCAGGTAATCGGCTTGCAGGTCTTCGCCCCGGCTTGGCCTGGGCAGGTTCACCGGGGCCTCTTCCTGACGCGGCACGCTGGCGAACAACCCCAATTGCGTTTCCACCCCGGCCACCGCCCAGCGCGCCTGATAACGATTGCCCGCCAAGGCACGCAAAGCCCCGGCATCGGCCAGCAGTTCCTGGGCCCGGCTGTCGAGTTGGGCCCGCCGGCCAAGGTCGGCGATGTCGGCAAAGACCCCGGCGCGGCGCGCAGCTTCCAGGCGCCGGCCATCCTCCTCGCGAAAGCCCTTGATCATGCGCAAGCCCAGGCGCAAGGCCGGCTGCTGCCCGGCGATCGGCTCTAGGCTGCAATCCCAATCACTGGCGCCCACCTCCACCGGGCGGATTTCCAGGTGATGCCGCCGCGCATCCTGGAGGATCTGGTCCGGACTGTAGAAGCCCATGGGCCAGCTGTTGATCAGGGCACAGGCAAAGGCCGCCGGTTCGTGACACTTGAGCCAGCAACTGGCGTAGGTCAGCAAGGCGAAACTGGCGGCATGGGATTCGGGAAAACCGTAGCTGCCAAACCCCTTGATCTGCTCGAAGATCTGCGCCGCGAACTCGTCGCTGTAGCCGTTGCTGCGCATGCCATCGCGCAGGCGCAGGCGATGGGGTTCCAGGCCGCCGTGGCGTTTCCAGGCCGCCATGGAACGGCGCAACTGGTCGGCCTCGCCGGGGGTGTAGTTGGCGGCGACAATGGCGATCTGCATCACCTGCTCCTGGAACAGCGGCACGCCCAGAGTCCGCTCCAGTACCCCCTCCAACTCTGCTGAAGGGTAGGTCACCTTTTCCTCACCTTTACGCCGGCGCAGATAGGGATGGACCATGCCGCCCTGGATCGGCCCGGGCCGGACAATCGCCACCTCGATCACCAGGTCGTAGAACGTCTTGGGCCTGAGCCGCGGCAGCATGGACATCTGCGCCCGGGACTCGATCTGGAACACGCCGATGGTGTCGGCGCGGCTGATCATCTCGTAGGTGGCCGGGTCCTCGGAGGGGATGCTGGTGAGGCTGTAGCGTTGACCACGATAACCGTGGATCAGGTCGAAGCAGCGGCGAATGGCGCTGAGCATGCCCAGGGCGAGGATATCCACCTTGAGCAGGCCGACCCGGTCCAGGTCGTCCTTGTCCCACTGGATAATGGTGCGCTCGGCCATGGCGGCGTTTTCCACCGGCACCAGGCTGTCCAGGGGTTCTTCGGAAATCACGAAGCCGCCGGGGTGCTGGGACAGGTGCCGGGGAAAGCCGATCAACTGCCCGGTCAAGCCCAGCACCCGGCGCAGCAGCGGGTTGTCGGGGTCGAAACCGGCTTCCTGCAAGCGCTCGGCACTGGGCGGCGTGTCGCTCCAGTGGCCGCAACAATCGGCCAGGGCGTTGACCTGGTCCGGCGGCAAGCCCAAGGCCTTGGCCACGTCCCGCACCGCGCCGGCGCCGTGGTAAGTGCTGACCACTGCGGTCAAGGCCGCCCGCCCCCGGCCGTAACGACGGAACACGTACTGCAGCACCTCCTCCCGGCGTTCATGCTCGAAATCCACATCGATATCCGGCGGTTCGTTGCGCTCCCGGGACAGGAAGCGCTCGAACAGCAAGGTCGAGCGATCGGGGTCAATCTCGGTGATGCCCAGCACGAAGCACACCACCGAGTTGGCCGCCGAACCCCGGCCCTGGCAAAGAATGTGCTGGCTGCGGGCGAAGCGCACGATGTCGTGCACGGTGAGGAAATAACTCTCGAAGCCCAGCTCGCCGATGATCTCCAGCTCTTTGTCGATCTGCGTCAGCACTTCGGCCCGTGCGCCCTGGGGCCAGCGCCAGGCACAGCCCTGGGTCGCCAGGTGGCGCAGCCAGGACGCCGCGTCATGGCCCTCGGGCACCAACTCCCGGGGGTACTGATACTGCAATTGAGCGAGGCTGAAAGTGCAACGCCGGGCAATGTCCAGGGAGGCCTGCAACAAGGCCGCCGGGTACAGGGCCCGCAGGGTGTCAACGCTACGCAGGTGGCGTTCGCCATTAGGGTGCAGACGCTGCCCGGCCTCCGCCACCGGCAGGTGATGACGGATCGCGGTCATGGTGTCTTGCAAAGCCCGGCGCCCCCGGCTGTGCATGTGCACATCGCCGCTGGCCACGCTGGCGATTCCCAGTTGCTCGGCCAAGGCCAGCAACCCCGCCAGGCGCCGGGCATCGTCCTGCGCGCAATGCAGCTCCACGGCCAGCCACAGGCGCTCGCGGAAAATCCCCTGCAACCAACGGCCATGCTCCTGCGCGTGCGGCTCATCCCCCGCCGTGGGCAGCCACAGCGCCAGCAGCCCCGGCAAGGGTATTTGCAGGTCGTCCCGCAGCAGGCGGTACTGGCCCTTTTGCGCCCGACGCCGGGCCTGGGTGATCAAACGACACAGGGCCTGATAGCCCTCCAGGCTCTCCACCAGCAGCACCAGTTTCGGGCCGTCCTCGACCTGGATTTCACTGCCGATAATCAGCTGCACGCCACAGGCCTCGGACGCTTGCCAGGCGCGTACGGCTCCGGCCAGGGTGCACTCGTCGGTGATCGCCAGGGCCTGGTAACCCTCAGCCCGGGCCCGCTCGAAGAGTTCCAAGGCACTGGAGGCGCCGCGCTGGAAACTGAAGTTCGACAGGCAATGCAACTCGGCGTAGCCGCTCATGCGAACCAGCCCTGCAACAGCAAGGGGCCGCCACCAACCGGGCGATAGGCCCAGCCTTGCTGGCCGCCCTGGGTTTCGACCAGGTAATAGTCGCGGCGCACATCGGCGCCGTCCCACCAGCCAGACTCGATGCGCTCCGGGCCCATGACAATCCGTGCGGCGCTGTCAGAAAGGGGCAAGGGTTCGGGCAGCAACCAGCCGGGGCGACGCAGGCCCGGCAGGACTGGCCCCGGTTGACGGTCGCTGGTGGCCTGCCAACTGCACTCCGGTCGGTGGTCGGCCAGGGCCCGCAAGCCATGCACCGCGTCATCCCCCAGGCGCGCCCGCAGGCGTTCGCGCAGTTGCTCCCAGGGCAAGGATTGCTGGGGGCGCTCATCGAACAGTTGACGGTGTTCAGGAACAAAGCGCGGCAAGTCCTCGGCCAGCAGGCGCAGGCTGCGCACCGGCGCCGGCACCTGGATTTGCTCCAGGCGCCCGCGGGCCAGTTCAAAGAGCATGGCCGGGTCACGCTCGGCGCTGAGCAGGCCCACCGGGATCAGAGTATCGGCGCATTCAGCATGCTCCAGATGCAGCTCGAAACGCTGCACCCCGCTGTCGCGACCGCAGAGAAAAGCCGCCAGGTCCGCCGTCAAGCGGCGCAAGGGGAACAGCAGCGCCTGGTGCGACAAAACATCGAAATTCAGCTCGATGCGCAGGTCGAAACGGTCCGGTGGTTGATAGAAGGCCAAGGCCAATGGGCGCTCGCCCAGGAGTTGATCCAGGTGCTGAAGCAAGGTCGGGGCAAAACGCCGGGCCAGGCTCGAACGAGGCAAGCCGCGCACCTGGGCGAAACTGCGCACGCCCATGCGCGACAAGGCTTCGGCGGTTTGTGCGGCCAGGCCCAGGCGCTCGATGGGCATGGCACCCAGGACCTGGCCCAGTTGTTCATCATCCGCCACGGCCAAGCCGTCATAGGCATTGGCCAGGACCCGGGCCGCCAATGGATTGGGCGCCGCGACGATACGGTGGCGAAAGCCCAGTTCCGTCAGCTCGCGACGCAGCCGCGCTTCCAGCTGCGGCCAGGGACCGAACAGGCCCAGGCTCGACTCGATCTCCAGCACCAGGGTGCGCGGGTAGGCCACGCTGACCTGGGAACTGAAGCCATAGGCCCAGGCCGCCAGGAACTGCTGCCAACGCTGGATTTCCTCGGGGTCGTATTCGGCACAGGCAAAGCCCTTGGCCAGGGCCTGGGCGGCCGTCAACGACTGGCCGGGGCGCAGGCCCAGCTCCCGGGCAGCGGTATTCACCGCTTGCAGCACCCGGCGTTGTGGGGTGCCACTGAGCAGAGCCAGGGGGGCCTCGGGTTCGGCGCGCTGACGCAGCGCGGCGTCCAGGGCCAACTGCGGAAATAGAATGCACACCCAACGCATGACCGCCTCAGTGCCCGGGGCTGAACGCGATGGGCGCGCCATGGGCCAGGCCGCCCCGGCACTTGAGTACACGCAATTGTGCGGGCCGGGCATCCACGGCAATGCGCAAGGCCGCCGGCGACGGGTTGACCGCCTCTGCCTGCGGGCGGTAGGCAAAGGCCAGGGTCTGGCCGGTTTCCGCCGCCACCTGCAAACGGCGCAGAGCGCGGTCATCGGCCTGCTGCGGCCAGCACAGCACCGCACCACAACTGCCCGAGCGCAGGCATTGCTCGGCGGCCCACAGGGCGTCGCGCTCGCTGGCCTGGATGATCGACAGCTGGCGCACATCCACTCCGGCGTTCTGCCAGGCTTGGGGATAGGGCACATAAGGCGGCGCCACCAGCACCACTCGCTCCCCCGCCGCCGCCAATCGGGCCAGGGCCGGCCACAGCAGTTGCAACTCGCCCACGCCCTGGGCGGCGATAAGGATTTCCGTCAGCGCCGCCTCCGGCCAGCCACCCGTGGGCAGCACCGCATCCAGGGCCGCGTGGCCAGTGGCTTGCGGGCTGGGGGCCGGCGCAGCAGGCCGGCCCTTCCACACCCGGCCGGCATTGAACAGCGTATCCAGCGCGACCACGGCCCCCATCAGCCTGGCCTCACCAGACCGCAGAACACCCCTTCGATGGCCAGGTCCTGATCAACCGTGACCTCGATCGGCGCATAGGCCGGGTTGCGCGGCAGCAGGCGAATGGCCTGGCCCTGGCGCTGAAAGCGCTTGATGGTGACTTCGCCGTCCAGGCGGGCGATGACGACCTGCCCGTTGCGCGGTTCAGGGTTGCGGCGAACGGCCACCAGGTCACCGTCGAGGATGCCGTCCTCGATCATCGAATCGCCCTGGACCCGCAGCAGGTAATCCGGGGCCAAGGAGAACATCCCCGGGTCCAGCAACAAGCGGCCATGCACCTCGGCATCCACGCCAATGGGCGCGCCGGCGGCCACTCGGCCCAGCACGGGGATGTCCAGCAGCTCGGGGCGCGGCTCTTGATTGAGCAGGCGAATGCCCCGCGCCTGGTTCGGGTTGACCTCGATAAACCCGGCCTCGGTCAGCGCCAGCACATGCTTGCGCGCCACGCTGCGCGAGGCAAAACCAAAGGCTTCGGCGATTTCGGCCAGGCTCGGAGGCTGGCCGCGATCGGCGATGCGGTCACGGATAAAGGTCAGGATGGCACTGCGGCGGGGAGATAAAGTCGTCATGGAGTACATTTGTACTCCTCTCGGATTTTTCTGACAAGCACCGCTAATCCGCTGCCAGTGGAGGCAGTTTTGGGAGGGGTGTGGATTTTGGGAGCGCGATCGCTGGCAAGCCAGCGCCTACACAATGGGTGCGTGGCGCGGCTTTTTTTGCCGGCGATGGGGGGTGGCGGGTGTGATCGCTGGCAAGCCAGCTCCTACAAGGGGGCGGCGGGTGCGGCTGTTGTAGGAGCCGGCTTGCCGGCGATCGCGGTATGGCGGGGTTGGATCAGGCGGTTTTCAGGCCGCGCAGGTCGAGGTGGCCGTCCAGCAGTGGCGGGCACCAGTAGTAGCCACCGGTGATCGGCCGGCTCATGCGGTACAGGCCGTCGGTGATGCCGTCTTCCAGGCCGCTCATGCGTCGCAGTTGGGCTTCGAAAGCATTGAGGGTGTGACCGAAGGCCAGGAACATCAGGCCGCCCCGATCCCCTTCGATCCACGGCATCGAACGACGCACCATAAAGGCTTCCGGGGTGAAGCTCTCCTGGGCGGTGCGCTTGACGTGGGCCGAGACCGGCGCGTCGTCCAGCTCTTCGTTGTCGCTCAGGCGTCGGCCCATGATGTTGTCGCGCTCTTCGGGCTGCATGGCGGCAAAGCCCTTGAAGTCGTGCTGCCACTGCTGGATTGCGGCAAAGCTGCCACCGCGCAGGCCATCGACACCGTCCGCCAGGCCCGCCGCCACGGCCGCGTCATCGTGTGGGTTTTCGGTGCCGTCTTCGTAGCCGGTCAGGTCGTGGCCGTCTTTGTGGCGGAAGGTTTCGTTCATCTGCACCAGGCGCAAGGCCGGTGCCAGGGCCGCTTCCAGGGCATTGCTGCGGTGCAGCAGTTCACCGCGGTCGTCGCCATGCAGCCAGACCCACAGCGCATGCTGGGTCGACGGGTTGTCGACGCCGACACCGGTCAATGCCGGGAACGCCTTGAGGCCTTGCACGCGAGCGCCCAGGGCCTTGACCAGCGAGGCGCCAAAACCTGCTACCGCCGTTTTGCCGTCCACCTGCGACAGCAACTGATCCAGGGCGGCGGGCAATGCCTCGATGGATTCGAGGGCAAAAAACAAATGGCGGGCCTGGCTCGGAACGGGGGTGGCAAGAATGCCCGGCTGGTAGTAACTCATAGCGACTCCTTGAAGAAAGCGCGAAGTTTACCCGCCAGCCCCCGGTTTGTGGTGAGCCGCACCCCTAAACCGGGGGATTTCGCCGCCTTTTTCTGCCCTGTACTCGCCTCGCAGTCACTTGATTCGATAATGAAACGTATTACGCACCGCCGGCACCGTCACCGCTTGCCCATCGACGATCCGCGGCTGGTAGCGAAAGGTGTTGGCCGCGGCCAGCGAGGGCCGCATAAACAACGGATGACAGCCGTCCAGCACCTTGGGATTTTCCACCCGCCCCTGGGGATTGACGCTGTACTCCACGGTGCAATCGCCTTCCAGTTCCTTGTCCAGGGCTCGTTGCGGGTAGTCCGGCGCCTCCTTGCTCAGGGGCAGGTATTGACGGCTGTCAGCGGCAGCCGCCTGCTGCCGTGCCCGTTCCGCCGCCACCCGCGCCTGCTCTGCCCGTTGCGCCTGCTGCGCCTGTTCCTGGGCCACCCGCTGTTGCTCGGCTTCGCGCTGGCGCTTTTCCGTGTCAAGGCGCTGGCGCTGTTGCTCGGCCTGTTCCTCACGCTTGCGCTCTTCCACACGCTTGCGGGCCAGGGCCGCCTGTTCGAGTTTCGGTGCCGGCTCGCGCACCGGCGGCAGCGGTTTGGCCGGCTCCGGTGGCGCACTCACCTGGGGCTCCACCGGGGCAGGCAGCGCCGCCACGGGCAAGGGTTCCGGGGCCTGGGGTTCAGCCGCCGGCGGCAACATCACCAGTTGGGTTTTCAACACCGCCGGCGCCTGCACCGGCGGCGGCTCCACCGCCCAGCCCAGCACCAACAGCACCAGGACACCCGCGTGCAAGGCCAGGGCCAGGGTCGCCGCCAGGCTGTTGCGCCAGAACACCTCGCGCGCCCGGCGCGGCTCGTCACAGAACGCGACCTGCAAGCTCAGCGCAGTCATTGCGGGGCCTCGGTCACCAGCCCCAGGTTGTGCACCCCGCCCTGCTGCAAGGCCGCCATGGCCGCGACCACACTGCCGTAACCGGCGTCCTTGTCGGCGCGGATATAGACCTGGGTGTCACTGCGCTCGGCGACAATCTGCGCCACCTTGGCGCGCATCTCGTCCAGGGCCACGGCGCTGTCGGTCTGGTTTTTCGTGTCCAGCTCGCCGCCCAGGTTCCAGTAGTAGCCGCCCTCGGCCTTCACCGACAACGTAAGAATCTGCTGCCGGGTGTCGTTGGCCAGGGCTTCACTGGCGACCTTGGGCAATTCGATCTTCACCCCCTGGGTCAGCATCGGCGCGGTGACCATAAAGATCACCAGCAGCACCAGCATCACGTCGATGTAAGGCACCACGTTCATTTCCGCCTTGGGCCCGTGCTTGCGTTGCGGCCTGACTAACATGTGCACTCTCCTTTCAGGCGGCCACGGCCAGGTTGATCGGCGCGCCATGCAACGTGCGGTGCAGGCGCACCTGCAGCTCGTTGGCAAAGGCGTAGTAGCGGGTCAGCAAGGTCTGGCTGCGGGCCGAGAAGCGGTTGTAGGCAATCACCGCCGGGATCGCCGCGAACAGGCCGATGGCCGTGGCGATCAAGGCTTCGGCAATGCCCGGGGCCACGGTGGACAGGGTCGCCTGCTGCACCTGGGACAGGCCGAGGAAGGAGTTCATGATCCCCCACACGGTGCCGAACAGGCCGATGTAAGGGCTGACCGAACCCACGGTGGCGAGAAATTGCAGGCCCTTTTCCAGGCGCACTTCCTGCTCGCTGATGGCCACGTAAAGCGCCCGTTCCACGCCTTCAAGCACCACCTCGGCCGGGTTGCCGCCGGACTGTTTCAAGTGGCTGAACTCTTGGTAACCCGCGTGGAAAATCTGCTCCACGCCGCCCTCGCCGTCACTGGCCTGGGCCGTCTCGCGGTACAGCGGCAGCAGCTCCGGCGCCCGGCGAAAACGCTGCACAAACTCATTCATCTGTTTTTCCCGCCCGCGCAGCACACGGCTGCGCTGGATGATCAGGTACCAGCTGAGCAGGGATGCCAGCAGCAGGGTCAGCATGACCGCCTTGACCAACAGGCTGGCGTCGCTGATCAGTCCCCAGATCGTCATGTGTTCGAGTGTGGCCTGCATGGTGAAACTCCTTTGCCTGATGCCTACGGGCCAACGCTGCACGCTGGCCTGTGGGCTATTCGATGAAAAATGGATGACCGATTGATGACGGGCCGATCAGGGCAACTGCAAGGCCCGGGTGACCTCGGCCCAGGGCACGAACTTGAAGTTCTGGGTCTGCTCGGGCATGCGCTTGCGGCCGTCCTGGACCACCAGCATGCCCTGGCTCCAGGGCCCGCCGAGGTTGACCGAGGTGACTTCCAGGCCGTCGGTTTCCGAGGCGCCATCGATCCCCGCCGCCGCGTTGAGGCCGACGCGGAATGCGCCGTGGCTGGCGAACGGCGGCTCGGCGTCGAGCACCAGGTAGCTGTCGTTGCCCTGGCTGGAAATCACCAGATAGTCACGCGCGGCGCTCTGGTACAGGGCCAGGCCCTCGACGTCGGCCTGGAGCAGGCCGCCGACCTTGACCACACTGGCCAGGGTCGCCGGTTGCTCGGGCCGAGCGTCCACGGCCCAGACGCCGACATCTTCCTCACCGATAAACAGCCGCTGGCGCTGGTCGTCAGCGACGCAGCCTTCCGGCTGGCTGGCCACCTTGAACTGGCGCACCAACTCGCCCTGCACGCTGCCATTGGGTGCGCTCAGGCGGTATTGCACAAAGGTGCCGTCCTTGCCGTTGGCGATGGCGTACAGCTCGCCGCTGGCGGGCTGGAACATGCACATGCCGTAGATTTCCTTGAGCGGCGTGGGGATCTCCCCGGCTTCCCGCAATTCGCCACTGGTGCGGTCGATGGCGAACAGGCTGAGGCTGTTGTGATCGCGGTTGCTGGCCACGGCGAGGTCGACGGTCTGCTCGCCGAGCTTGAACCCGGGGCGCACATCGACGTTGTTCAAGCGCCCCACGGGCAGTTCCTGCAGCAGCTTGCCCTGCAGGTCGTACGCCAGCAGGCCCTGCTTTTTATTGGTGCCCAGCACCCGGCTCAGGGACGGTTGCTGCGGGTGCACCCAGATCGCCGGATCGTCGGCGGCATCGCCCTGGCGTCCCACCGGGTCGCTCTGCACCACAGGCTCCACGGTCGGCAGCACCGGGGGCAGGCTCGGCGGGGTCGCCTGCCAGTTCAACTGGCCCTGATACAGGCGCCCGTCCTCGTCATCGCGCAGCAGCACTTGCAGGCCCTTGCCACTGGCGCGCACGGCGAGATTTTCCGGCTCCTTGAGGCCCGCCAACGGCAGCGTGGCCTTGGCGCTCCAGCCTTTCTCCTGCTGCTGATAGAGGTGCAACTGCGCCGCCTTCGGGTCCAGGCCCAGCACCCCGCCCGGCATCAGGGCCATGGCCCCGGCGCTGTTCTTGATGTCGCCAAAGGGCGCACGCAGGGCCACCGGGACGCGCGCGGTGTCGGCTTCGGCATGGGCCGGGTACGCCCACCAGCCGACATTCTGTTCATTCACCAACAGTTGCTGGGCACCATCGTCCACCTGGCAGAACTGCGCCTCGGGGGGTAGCGGCAGGCCGCGTACCCGCAGGGGCTCGGCATTCAATTGGGCGCCCTTGCCCACCAGCCATTGCTCGCCCTTGCCCTCCTCGCCCACCAGGAACAGAAACAGGTTGCTGGCTTCATCGCGGTACAGGCACAGGCCATTGACCGGGTAGTCGCGGGTGGGCAGGTACACCGGCTGGCCCCAGCGACGGGCCGCCGGATCGACGCTCACCAACAGCGCCTGTTGACGCTGGTTGTCGAGACTGGCCACCAACAACTGCTGGCCGGCGACGCGGCTGTCCAGGCCACTGAAGGAACCCTTGAGCGCCGCCAACTGGCGCCCCTGCTCGTCCAGCAGCAACAGGCCGTCACGCTCGCTGGCCACCAACCGATCGGCGCCCAGGCCACTGGGCACGAACCCCAGGGCAGTCACCCCTTGTGGCTGCTCGGCCCAGGGTTTGAGGCTCAAGCCGGGCACGTTAGGCGCGGCCAGGGCAGCGCCACTGGCGAGGCCGATCAACAGGGCCAGCAGGGTATTTTTCGGGGCAAATAAAGTGCTCATCACAATCCTTGGTTGTCGATTCAGGCCGGCACCGCCAAGGGCACCGGGCAGTGGCTCAGAAGTGGGTAAAGGTCAGGCCGAGCTTGTAGGTCGGGCCGTACTCTTCGTACTGGCCGTTGTAGGCGCGGTTGCCGGTGTAGACGAAGTACGGCTGGTCGGTGAGGTTCTGCGCCTCGAAGCTGACTTGCAGGTTCTTGCTCAGGGCGTACTTGGCGCTGAAATCGACAAAGGTCTGGGCGTCCACGTGCAGGTCATGGGCCTTGTCGTTGATGCCCGCCAGTTCGTAGAGGTAGTCCGATTTGTAGTTGGCCGAGACCCGCAGGCTGAGCTTGTCGTTCTCCCAGCCGAGCATCAGGTTGCCCACGGTGTCCGACTGGCTGGGCAGGTCGATGTCGCGCTTGCGATTGCGCCCGCTGGCCTGGTCGAAGCCCTCGATGCTCGCGCTGGAGCGGCTGAAGGTGCTGTTGGCACCGACCAGCAGGCCGTTCCACGGCGCAGGCAACCAGTCGAACTTCTGCGAGTAGGCCAGTTCCAGGCCATAGAGTTTGGCGCTGTCGCCGTTGGCGAAGCTGTGGGCCTCGGAGAAGCCGGCCCAGGCGCCGCTGCCGGCCAGGTCGGTGTTGTAGACGAAGTTCTGGATGTCCTTGTAGAACACGAAGGCCGAGACGGTGCCGGCGCGGCCCATGAAGTGCTCGATGCCCAGGTCCAGGTTGCTCGACTCCAGGGGCTTGAGGTCGGGGTTGCCGAAGCTCGCCTCGTCGCCGTCAATGACAAAACCCGGGGCCAGTTGGCCGAAGGTCGGGCGCACCACGGACTTGGTCCAGGCGGCGCGCACCTGGGTATTCTTGTCCAGTTGGTAACGGGCGTGCAGGCCCGGCAGCCAGTGGTGATAACGGCGTTGGGTCTGGGTGTCGGTAAAGGCGCCGTCGGTAACCCCGGTGCCCTTGGCCGAAAACTCGGTGCCCTCGTAACGCAGGCCGGCGATAAAGCGCCAGTCACCGATGTCCAGGGTGTTCATCAGATAGCCGGCGTTGATGTCCTCGCTCATCTTGAAGTCGTTGACCCGGGACTCCACCGCGTCATAGAAGTCCGCCGCGTTGAGGCCGCCAATCAACTGCTCGATGGCGCCAGCGCTGATGCCCGGGCCGAACTGGCCGAGGCGATAGTCCACCGTGCCTTTCTGGAATTGGCTGAGGTTGAGCTGGTCGCTGGTAAAGCCCAGGGTGTCGAAGTCTTCATAGACCCAGGTTTCCAGGTCGTTGTCCTTGTTGCGTCGGCTGACCTTGCCGCCGAATTTGACCTGGGATGCGTAGCCCTTGAAGTCGTAGTCCCGGGCCAGGTCCAGGCGCAGGTTTTTCTCGGTGTCGGTGGTTTTCTGCTTTTCCCACTCGACCTTGCTCAGGCTGAAGTTGGCCGGGTCGTAGAAGCCGGGGCTGATGATCGGCCGAGGCTTGTCGTTGTCGTAGAAACCGCTGCCGCTGAAGTCGCTGTTGCCCTCGAACGTGGCACCGGCGATGTGCCCCGGGCTGTCTTCGCTGGAGCGGCTGTAACCGGCTTGCCCGCTCAGGGTCCAGAGCCCGACCAGGCGCTCGCCGCCGAACACATAGGACTGGATTTCCTGGGTCTCGTCGCGCTGCTTGAGCTTGCGCTTGCCCTCGGCATCACCCAATTCACCCGCGGCCTGCGGGTCGGCGAATTCGATGCTGGTGGAGTTGCGGGTCTCGCTGTCCTTGTAGCGGCTGTAGAGGGTGCGCAGGTAGTAGCTGCTGTAGTCGTCGGGCTTGTAGTCGAAGTTCAGGCCGCCACCGGCGCGCTCGCGGCTGATGTCGTAGTCGCGCTGTTCGAACTCCTGCAGTTTGGCCCCTTGCTCGAAGTCCCAGGCACCACCGGTTTCCACGTTGTCGGAACCGAAGTCACGCTTCTGCCAGCTCAGGGCCGCGGCCACGCCGAAGTTGTCGATGCCGTCGCCGAGGCTGAAGCGGTTGCTCGCCGCACCGGAGAATTTCGGGCTGGTCTGGCCGCTGTTCTTGTCGTAGCTGGCCTCGCTGCTGCCGGTGTAGAACAGGCCTTTGTGGTCGAAGGCCGAAAGGCTTTTCACGTCCACGGTGCCGCCCAGGGAGTTGGCGTCCATGTCCGGGGTCAGGGTCTTGATCACCGACAGCGACTGCACCAGTTCCGAGGGCAATACGTCGAGGGCCACGGCCCGGCGTTCGCTCTCCGGGGAAGGCACCAGGGTGCCGTTGATGGTCACACTGTTGAGGTCCGGGCCCAGGCCGCGCACGCTGACAAAGCGCCCTTCGCCCTGGTCGCGCTCGATGCTGATGCCCGGCAGGCGCTGGGCGGCTTCAGCGACGTTCTGGTCCGGCAACTGGGCCACACCGTCGGCGTGCACCACGCTCTTGATGCTGTCGGCACTGCGCTGTTCCTTGAGCGCCTTGTCGATACTGGCGGCCTGGCCCACCACTTCCACGTGCTCGGTGGCGGCGGCCGGCTCGGCGGCGCTGAGGCGCTCGCTGGCAATCGCCATGGCCAATGCGGTGAGCGTGAAGCTGACGAGCCCGACGTTGGCGCTGCGCTTGTACATGGTGGTCCTCCCCAAAGAATCCGCTGACGCCGGGCAAGGGGCCCGGCAACTGGGAGGGCACGCTAGGGGCGGCGAATGACGGTTCTGTGACAGGCCTGGGCGGCGCAAGGCGTAAAGGGCTCTTTGCCGGGGGATTGAGTCACGGAATGAGCTGAAATGACCCCCACGGCACCGAGGTAAAGGCTTTTGCAGGAGCGGGTTTGCCTGCGATGCCGTCTTGAGGTGGACGGTGGATAGGCGGGGGCCATCGCCGGCAAGCCGGCTCCTACAGGAGGGTTGGGGTTTGGCGAGGGACGGGAGGGCGCGGTATCGGGGCGAAAAAAATCGGCTGATGGGTGTGAGCTGATTCGACCTCGGGGCGCTTTTTGCGGGTGTCACCCGGCTGTCATAAACATCTGCTGTGCTGGCGCCCATTCATTCCTGGCAAAAGGATCGCGGCCATGTTCTCCGTGCTCAAACCCCATCGTTGGAAACTCGCCGTGCTGTTGCTCGCGGCCAACGCCGGGTTGCTGCTGCACCTGGCCTGCGGCGACTTGAAACGGTTCGATGAATGGGTCTGGCTCGACATCGTCGGTGAAGGCGGCTCGGCGCTGCTGGCCCTGGTCTGGCTGGGGCTGGTGCTCAAGAGCCGGCCCGCCGGGCGGGTCACCGACTACCTCGCGCTGGGCCTGAGCTGCATCTTCTTTTCCTGGTGGATCGACAGCCTCGACGAGTTCATCCGCCTGCCCGCCAGCATCACCTGGGACCACTGGCTGGAATCCGGCCCAATGCCGGTGGGCATGGTCCTGCTGACGATCGGCATCTACCACTGGCACCGCGAACAGTTGGCCATCAGCGCGCAAATGGAAAAACGCGAACGGCTGTTCCGCGAGCACCGGCTGTTCGACAAGCTCACGCCCCTGGGCAGCGCCGACTACCTCAAGCGCCAGTTGGTCGACACCCTGGAACACAGTCGCCAACACCAGCAGCCGCTGTCGTTGCTGGCCCTGGACCTGGATAACTTCGCCGCCATCAACCAGAACTACGGCCACGCCGAGGGCGATGCGCTGCTCCAGGCCCTGAGCCATTTGCTGCTGCTCAACCTGCGTCGCCAGGACCTGCTGTGTCGCCTGGCCGGCGACCGCTTCGTGGTGCTGCTGCCCAACACCGGCGAGCGCCAGGCCCGGCTTCTGGCCCAGGAGCTGCAACAGGCGATCCACAGCCTGGCCCACAAGACCCGGCAGCACGGCGAGCGCCTGCAGTTGTCAGCCAGTTGCGCAGTGGTGATGGCCCTCGACGAAACCCCGGAAGGCTTGCTCAAACGCCTCAACCTGGCGCTGGCCCGTGCCAAGCAGCCCCTGGCCAAGACGGCCTGAGGCGCGCCATGACCCTGAAAACCACCTGGTACGAAAACGACAGCCGCTTTATTCCCGGGCATTACCAACCCGCGGCGCTGGTGGACCTGGCCCTGTCCCGGGACATCGACAGCCATCGCCTGCTGCGGGGCACCGGGCTGTTCCACGAGGACATCCTCGCCGGCCAGGCCCTGCTCAGCCCGCAGCAGTTTCTCGGGCTGATCGGCAACAGCCGGCGCCTGCTGGACGCCGACGACAGCAGCTTCCTGTTCGGCCAGCGCTTGCTGCCCGGGCATTACGGTGCCGCCAGCCATGCCCTGCGCCACGCCCACAGCCTGCACCAGGCGCTGGACACCCTGGTCCAGCACCAGGCCCTGCTCAGCCCCCTGGCTGCGCCGCGATTGCTGTTCGACGAGCACTACGCCTACTGCTATTGGCTGGACAGTTGTGGCGCCGGCGAGCACTGGCGCTTTCTGCTGGAAGCGAGCATGACCTCCCTGGCCGGCATGAGTCAGTGGCTCAGCGGCCAGCGCCTGCCCTGGGAATGCAGTTTCAGCCACGCCGAGCCGCGTTATGTCGAGCAGTACTGGGTGCACCTGGGGGAACACACGCAGTTCCAGCGCCCCCTGGACATGATGCGTATCCCCCGGGAGTACCTGGCCCAGCCCTGGCCCAACGCCTCGGCCACCGCTGGCCAGGTGGCACGCCTGGAAGCCGCCGAGCAGGGGCGGGAGCTGGGCTTTGCCAGCAGCTTTCTGGACTGCATCTACCTGTACCTGCAAACCCATGTGCGCCAGGCCCCCAGCCTGGAACAGGCGGCCCAGGCGTTCGGCATGAGCCCGGCGACCCTCAAGCGCAAGCTGCACAAACACCACAGCGGGTTCCAGCAACAGGTGGACCAGGTGCGCAAGCACGTCGCCCTGTACCTGTACCAGATCAAGGGCTGGCGCAACGAAGAGGTGGCCGAGTACCTCAACTTCAACGACGCGGCCAATTTCCGCCGCTCGTTCAAGCGCTGGACTGGCAGCACCCCGAAGCTGATCCGCCAGTTACTGGGCAGCGACTGAAGCACCGGCCAACACCCGCGCGAGGACAAGCGTGCGCCCGCTGAAAACACTCGGCTGCCGAGCGCGCCGCCCTGCCCCGGCTCAGTGAAAAATCCTTAAAGCACCGCGCCAGATAGGCGTATAAACCTTGGAGCGACGTTTCCACGGCCATCTGCGCACTGATTATTTCCAACACGGGGTAGAGTCATGACCACAGCCAATCGCCTGAACAACCTGTTTCCCGGCGCCGCCGACATCCCCGAGCCTTACCGCCTGGAAGGCCCGATCGAACAGCGTGACTACTTGGTGGATGGCCAGTTGCAGACCTGGGACGGCCCCCTGGCCGTGGTCCGCAGCCCGGTGTACCTGGCCACCGCCGACGGTGACCAACAAGTGATTCTCGGCAGCACCCCGCTGCTGGATGCCGACACCGCCCTCACCGCCCTGGACGCCGCCGTACGCGCCTACGACCGGGGCCAGGGCGCCTGGCCGACAATGCGCGTGGCCGAACGCATCCAGCACGTGGAAGCCTTCCTCGGGCGCATGCGCCAGCAGCGCAGCGCGGTGGTCAAGCTGCTGATGTGGGAGATCGGCAAGAACCTCAAGGATTCGGAAAAAGAGTTCGACCGCACCTGCGACTACATCGTCGACACCATCGATGCGCTCAAGGAACTGGACCGCCGCTCCAGCCGCTTCGAGCTGGAGCAGGACACCCTCGGCCAGATCCGTCGCGTGCCCCTGGGCGTGGCGCTGTGCATGGGCCCCTACAACTACCCGCTGAATGAAACCTTCACCACCCTGATCCCGGCGCTGATCATGGGCAACACCGTGGTGTTCAAGCCGGCCAAGCTCGGCGTGCTGCTGATCCGGCCGTTGCTCGAAGCCTTCCGCGACAGCTTCCCGGCCGGGGTGATCAACGTCATCTACGGCAGCGGACGCGAGACCGTCAGCGCCCTGATGGCCAGCGGCAAGATCGACATCTTTGCCTTTATCGGCACCAACAAGGCCGCCAGCGACCTGAAGAAACTCCACCCCAAGCCCCACCGTTTGCGCGCGGCCCTGGGCCTGGATGCGAAGAACCCGGGGATCGTGCTGCCCGAGGTCGACCTCGACAACGCGGTCAACGAAGCGCTGACCGGCGCCCTGTCGTTCAATGGCCAGCGCTGCACCGCGCTGAAGATTCTCTTCGTCCACGAAGACGTGGTGCAGGCCTTTATCGAGAAATTCAACGCCAAGCTGCAGACCCTGAAACCGGGCATGCCCTGGGAGCCGGGCGTGGCCCTGACGCCACTGCCGGAGAACAGCAAGGTCGACTACCTGCACGCCCTGGTGGCCGATGCCGTCCAGCACGGTGCCCAGGTCATCAACCCCGAGGGCGGCCAAGCCCGGGCCTCGTTCTTCTATCCGGCGGTGCTGTACCCGGTGAACCCGCAAATGCGCGTCTACCAGGAAGAACAGTTCGGCCCGGTGGTGCCCATCGTGCCCTACCGCGACCTGGACACGGTGATCGACTACGTCCTGGAATCCGACTTCGGCCAGCAGTTGAGTATCTTCGGCACCGACCCCGCCGAAGTCGGACGCCTGGTGGACACCTTCGCCAACCAGGTGGGGCGGATCAACATCAACGCCCAGTGCCAGCGCGGCCCCGACACCTTCCCGTTCAACGGCCGCAAGAACTCCGCCGAGGGCACGCTGTCGGTACATGATGCGTTGCGCACCTTCTCGATCCGTACCCTGGTGGCGACCAAATTCCTGGAGAGCAACAAAACGCTGATCAGCGACATCATCCGTCAGCGCGAGTCGAGCTTCCTGACCACCGATTACATTTTCTGACGTCCCACAGGAGGACCTGATCTGGGCCCGTTAAAGCGCTTGCGCGCATTCACCCTGCCACCGCTGTTGCGCCGTGTACTGCTGCCATTGCTGGACCCGTACCGGCGCTACCGCCACGCCAAACTGATCCACGCCGTGCGCGTGGCCCTCGGCCTGATCGCCACCATCGTGCTGACCACCGGGCTCAACCTGCCCCACGGCGAGTGGGCCTCGGTGACCATGCTGGTGGTGATCGGCGGCCTGCAACACCACGGCAACATCGGCAAGAAGGCCGCCGAGCGGGCCATCGGCACCCTGGTCGGCGCCGGGGTCGGGCTGCTGCTGATTATCCAGCAGGCCTACCTGGGCCTGCCCTGGGTCACCTACCTGGGCATGGCCACGGTCTGCGGGTACTTCTCCTACCACGCCATCGGCAAGGGCGGTTACACCGCGCTGCTGGCGGCGATCACCGTGTTTATCGTCGCCGGTCATGGCGACAATCAGGTCAGCGACGGCCTCTGGCGCGCCGTGGACATCCTGATCGGCATCGCCCTGGCCCTGGCGTTTTCCTTCGCCATTCCGCTGTACGCCGTGTATTCCTGGCGCTACAACCTGGCCAGTGCCCTGCGCGATTGCGCGACCCTGTACGGGCGCATTGTCGGCGGCCAGTCGGTGACCGACGACGAGCACCTGAAAATCCTCGGGCGCCTCAACAGCACCCTGCTGCAACTGCGCTCGCTGATGCCGTCGGTGTCCAAGGAAGTACGGATTTCCATGACCGAACTGGACGCCCTGCAGCGTCACTTGCGCATGTGCTTCAGCACCCTGGAAATCCTCGGCAACACCCGCCCCGATGCCAGCGATGCCCAGGCCATGGCGCAGATGCAAAGCCTGCTCAAGGATGAGCACCGGCAGATTCGCGTACTGCTGGTCGGCATGGCCCGGGCCCTGCAATCCGGCGCTATCCGTCGCCTGCAACAGCCTTGGCCCAGTCCTACCGCACCGGTCGTGGCCCCGCCGCTGTACAGCGAGCTGGACGGTTACCGGCTGCTGACCCGGCAACTGCTGAGCAACCTGGGGGAAATGCGCCAGCGCCTGGGCCACAGTGCGCCCCACTGGAAAATCTGAACCGTCTCAAGAACTCAGCAGCCGGCGGCGGCCCAGGCTCCAGCCCTGCTGCATGCCGGCCGCCGCCAGCAGAATCGCCGCTACACCCAGCCATTGCAGCGCTTGCAGGCGATGCCCGAACGCCAGCCAGTCGACGGCAATCGCCGCAATCGGGTAGATGAAAGACAAGGCGCCGGTCAGGGCCGTGGGCAGTTTCTGAATGGCCCCGTACAACAGCACGTACATCACTCCGGTGTGGAGCACGCCCAGGGTCACCAGGCTGGCCCAGGCGCTTGGCTGTTGCGGCAAGGCGTCAAAGTGGGCCCAGGGCGCCAGCAGCAGGACCCCGGTGCACACCTGGATCAGCGCGATCAGATGGGGCGGCGTGCCGCTCAGGTGCTTGATCAGCAACGCGGCGAAGGCGTACAGCAGCGCCGCACCCAGGGCCAGGACAATGCCCAACAGGTAGTCGCTGCCCACCGCCCCCTGCTCGCCATGGGCACTGACGATGGCCAACATGCCGGCAAAGGCCAGCGCCAGCCAGGAGAGCTTTTGCGCGGTGATTTTTTCACCGAGAAACAACGCCGCCAGGCCCACCAGGATAAACGGCTGGACGTTGTACACCGCGGTGCCAATGGCGATCGAGGCCCGGGAGTAGGAAGCGAACAGCAGCACCCAGTTGCCGACAATCGCCACCCCGCTGAGCACCGCCAGCAGAAAACGGCGGCTCGTCAGAATATCCTTACGCAAAAAGCCGAAAGCGCCGCAAATCAGCAGCAAGGCACCGGCACCGAACACACACCGCCAAAACACCACGTCCAGCACCGGCTGCCCGGAGACCAGCACAAACCAGCCAATGGTGCCGGAAATCAGCATGGCGGTGGTCATTTCCAGGGATCCACGACTCAATGTTTTGTCCATTTTTCAGGCTCCTCGACAAGAGCCAAAAGTATGCGGTGAGGCCTTGCGCCGCTCCATGGACAATGCAAGGCTACAAGCCTTCAACGCCTTTTTTATCAAGTCAAAAACGACCATTCACCTAACGAGGCTGCCATGCTGGATGGAATCGACCAATGCCTGATCAATGCCCTGATGGACGACTCGCGCCGCTCCCTCAAGGCCCTGGCGCAGATCAGCGGGCTGTCGGCACCGAGTGTCGCCGAGCGCCTGCGACGCTTGGAAGAACGCGGCGTGATCAAGGCCTATACCCTGGAAATCGACCCCAAGTTCCTGGGTTACCAACTCCAGGCCATCGTCCGTATCCGGCCCTTGCCGGGCAAATTGCAGGAGGTCGAGCGGCAGATCCTGGCGATCGCCGAGTTCACCGATTGCGACAAGGTCACTGGCGATGACTGCTTTATCGCGCGCCTGCAAGTGCGCGACATGGAGCAACTGGACAGCCTGCTTGACGGGCTCAACCACTTCGCCGAAACCAACACCGCGATCATCAAGAAGTCCCCGCTCAAGCGGCGTCTGCCCCCCATGACCTGAGCCCCGGGCGGCGCCTCGCACGGGGGCGCCGAACTGGCTGATCCAGCGCTTGAAAGTGCTCGACTGCCCCGGTTTAGAGGCGTTTCTTACGTCTTTTACCGCCATTACCCGCCTCAAACCCAGAGCTTTCCCAGTTCGTATCAGACGATTCTTAAAGTGCAGGCCGACGTCTTTTGGCCGCCAATTTCGGTGATACCCTGCGAAACCTCTGACCACCCCCCAGGCAAAAGGCCTGCCTCCTGCACCAGGAGCACGGCCTTGCTGCGCCCCCATGCCTGTCGAAAAGCCGAGTACTTGTGAACGATGTCGATCCACGTCCAGATAGCCGATGACCACCCGCTGACCCTTATTGGGATTCAGACCCTGCTGGAACGGCGCAGCAACCTGAAGGTGGTGGCCCAGGCCCACAGCGTGGAAAGCCTGTTGCAGAACCTGCAGGACCACCCCTGCGAACTGCTGCTCACGGACCTGATGATGCCGGGCGGGGAACAGGTGGACGGCATCCGCCTGATCCACCGCCTGCGCACTCGCTATCCACAATTGGCGATTGTGGTGATCACCATGCTCGACAACCCGGCGCTGATCAGCAGCGTGCTCAAGCTCGGGGTCCAGGGGCTGGTGAGCAAGCGCGGCCTGCTCAACGACTTGCCCAAGGCCATCAACGCCAGCCCTAGGGCGCCCTTTGTCTCGCCGTCGATGCAACGCCTGCTGGACACGCGCACGGCGGACCACGGCAAGCCCCTGCTGCAACTCGAGCAACTGTCCGCGCGGGAGATCGAAGTGCTGCGCCTGTACGGCTCGGGCATGAGCGTGGGGGCCATCGCCCTGCACCTGTGCCGCAGCAAGCAAACCATCAGCACGCAAAAAAGCAGCGCCATGCGCAAGCTCGGACTGGACACCGACGCCAGCCTGTTTTTGTACATCCAGGAACACGGCCTGTCCTGAGCCCTCGTCCGCGTCGCCCCTTGGAGCGTTTGCCCATGCCCCCCTTAGCGTTTTCTGCGCCTGCCACGCGGCGGTCCCGTTGCCGGCTGCTGTTCCCCCTGCTGGGCCTGCTCGGCGTGTTGACCCACTGCACAGCCCATGGCGCCGAGCCGCCGAACACCGAGGGCGGCACCCTGCCCCTGACCCGGCTGCTGGAAATGCGCAACGCCCTGCCCAGCAAGACCTTGCGTGTGGCCACCATCGCGCCGCCGGAGCGGCCCCTGGAAAGCGCCGGCAATCAGGTGCTCAAGGCCCTCTCCAATCAGTACCTGGACTTGATCGGCGACCAGCTCGGCCTGACCTTCGAGCGGGTGGAACTGCCCTCGCCCCAGGCCGCCATCCAGGCCTTGCTCGACCGTCGCATCGACCTGCTGCCCCGGGCCAGCGAGTTCGAGGCCCATGAACCCGGCCTGATCCTGAGCCAGCCCTACCTGGACAACCAGCCGATCATCGTCGGTCGCAACAACGACCAGAGCCTGCCCCCGGACCTGTCGGGCAAACGCGTGCTGGTGCTGGAGAACTACCTGCGCCCGGCCATGGTCAGGCAAGCCTACCCGCAGGCCGAGGTGACCCTGGTGCGCACCACTGCCCAGGCCTTCGAACAATTGGCCAGCGAGCAGGCCGATGCCTTTATCAGCGATAAATTCCGCGCCAACCTGTACATGCAGGCGCGGCCCGACCTGGGCCTGCACAACAAGTTTGCCGCCTACTTGCCCAACACCGGTTTCGCCTTCGCCATGCGCCGCGACGACCGCGCCCTGCGCACCTTGATCGACTACGTGCTGGGCAATATTCCCGAGGCCCACAAGCAGAAGATCCAGCACAGTTCCAGCCAGCAGCCCTTTCCCTTCGCCCCCACCGAATCCTTCAGCCTGAGCCCCACGGAACTGGCCTGGCTCGGCGCCCATCGACGGATCAGGCTGCTGGCCGAGGAAGCACCGCCCTACCTCTATCGTCGCGCCGACGGCCAGTGGGCCGGCCTGAGCATCAACCTGCTGCAGACCCTGGCCAGTACCTTGCGCCTGCAACTGGAGATCCAGCCCAGCCAATCCAAGGCCGGCGACCTGGCGCAGTTGCTGGCCGGCAACGCCGACCTCACCACCCGCAGCCTGGCGGTTTCCGATGGCGCCCGGGGGGTAGGTTTCAGCCAGGCCTACGGCACCCGCAACTGGGCCTTTATCATCCGTGCCGGCGACAGCTCCCCCAGTTCCCTGGAAGCCATGCAGGGGCGCAAGCTGGCGCTGCCGCGCAATCACCCCTTGCTGGGCTACCTGCGACAACGCTACCCAGGCATCCAACTGCTGCTCACCGAGCACTACCGCGAGGCCCTGGACCGAGTGCTGCAATACCAGGTAGACGCCACCCTCAACACCCCGGTGGGCACCGAAGCCCTGCCCGGCCAGGGCCTGCAATTCGGCCTGAGTTTCGAAGCCACGCCCACGCCTCATCAGTTCGCCGTGGCGCCCGGATCACGGGAGCTGCTGAGCATCCTCGACAAGCTGCTGGACGCCCTGGCCAAGACGCCGCAAAGCGACATTCAACTGATTGCCGAACAACGCCCCGACGCTGCGCTCTGGGAATGGATCGCCGAGCAAGCCTGGCACGTGCTGCTGGTGGCGTTGCTGATTTTCGTGCTGTCGCTGATCTGGAACTGGCGGCTGAAGCGCCAGATCAAGGAAACCAACAGTGCCCAGACCCGCTTGCAGGACAAACTGGCGTTCCAGTTTTCCCTGCTCAATGGCCTGCCAACGCCGCTCTACGTGTGTGACCTGGAAGGCCGCCTGAGCACCTGCAACCGGGCCTATGAAGAGTTTTTCAGCACCCGCCAGGAGCAGGTCCGCGAGCGCCTGCCCACGGAACAGCCGAGCATGCCGGAGGACTTCGCCCAGGCCCTGCAAGAGGAACACCGCCTGCTGCTGGCCAGCCATCGCCCGCGCTTTCTCGACACTCGGTTGTTGATCAACGGCCAGGAGCGCTACCTCTACCAATGGCTGGTGCCCTTCTACAACGCCCGGGGCGTGTTACAGGGGTTGCTGGGCGGCTGGCTGGATATTTCCGAACGCAAGCACCTGGAACTCAAGCTGCGGGAAGCCAAGCAAGCGGCGCAGCAGGCCAGCGCCGCCAAGAGCGAATTCCTTGCCAGCATGAGCCATGAACTGCGCACACCGCTCAATGCCCTGGTGGGCCTGCTGGAGCTTGAGACCAGCAGCCGCCAGACACCGTCGCACCACCTGCGGGTGGCGCAGCAATCGGCGACCTCGATGATCGACCTGATCGGCAACATCCTCGACCTGGACAAGATCGAGAGCGGCCTCATGCAACTCGCGCCCCACCCCACCGCCCTCGAACCGCTGTTGAGCAACAGCCTGGGGCTGTTCGCCGCCCAGGCCCAGGAGAAAAACCTGCACCTGCGCTTCGATTACCAGGCCACGCCGCACCGCCTGTACCTGGTGGATGCCCTGCGCCTGCAGCAGATTTTCCACAACCTGATCAGCAATGCCTTGAAGTTCACCGACCGTGGCAGCATCCAGGCCCGGGTCACCGAACGTGTGCTGCGCCCGGGCGTCAGCCTGCTGACCCTGAGTGTGCGCGACACCGGCATCGGCATCCCCAAGGCCTTGCAGCCGTTGATCTTCGAACCCTATCGCCAGGCCAGCGCCCGCACCGCTCACCTGTACGGCGGTTCGGGGCTGGGCCTGAGCATTTGCAGTCAACTGAGCCAATTGATGGACGGCCATATCTGGCTGGAAAGCGAGCCCGGCCAGGGCTGCTGCGTGCACGTGGAACTGCCCCTGAAGTGGCAGCCGGCCCTGGCGCCGCCCCTCAAACTGCCGGCACCGCAACCGGCCACCCAGGCGTTGCGGGTGCTGGTGGTGGACGACGTCTCCACCAACGGCCTGGTGCTGACCCTGCAACTGCAGCGCCTGGGCCACCAGGCCCAGCATGTCAGCAGCGGCGAACAGGCGTTGCTGGCGTTGCGCGAGGCGCCCTATGACGTGCTGATCAGCGACTGCAACATGCCGGAGATGGACGGCTATGCCCTGACCCGTGCGGTCCGCGAAGACGAGCAGCGCCGAGGCCTGGCACCGCGGCTGATCATCGGCTACACCGCCAGCGCCCTGAGCAACGAGGCCACCCAATGCTCCAACGCCGGGATGAACGACCTGATGGTCAAGCCGGTGACCCTGGCGCGCCTGCGGGAAGTCCTGAGCCACCACGCGCCCATCGACGCCGAGCCCCGAACGCAGCGCCCCTTCAACCTCGATCACTTGGACGAGGTGGGCAAGAACAGCGCGATCCTGCGCCGGCGCATCCTCCTGGAACTGACCCAGAACCTGCAGCAGGAAATCACCCAGTTGCGCCTCGCCGACCTGGCCAAAACACCCCAGGTCATCGGTGACCTGAGCCATCGCCTCAGCGGCGTTGCCTGCCTGATCGATGCCCGCGAGATGGCCGCCAGCTGCCATGCCCTGCGCCAGGCCGACACGCAACAACCGGCTGCCGTACGCCGCTGCCAGGCTGAGCTGCTGGCGACCCTGGAACGCATTTTCGACCAGGCCAAGGCCGATCTGGCGGCCCTGCGCCAGCCATTCCAGCCCTGGTCGCGAGGCATCGCCCGGGCGCCCCTGGTGCAATCTCGTACCCGTCCCATTTAAGCCGGTCGCTGCTGTTCCTACCCTGGCGCTTGCTTTCGAGGGGCGCCAGACAGGGATCCCGGCCATCACTGGAGCCGCCACATCCTTCCCCACGATCGCCTGTTGAATCCAATAATTTCCAACCAAGGATCAATCGATGATCACGTTGCACCGAGCCCGTTCATTCCTCAAGTTGCCCCTGGCCATGGCTATCGGTATGGCTTCGCTCGCGGCTCAACACGCCAGCGCCCACGGTTACATTGAAAGCCCGAAAGCCCGGTCGTTCATGTGCAGTGCCGGTGGTGGCAACCAGAACGGCAACTGCGGCCCTGTCGCCTACGAACCCCAGAGCGTCGAGTACTTCGGCACCCCGGGTGGTGGCCGTGAGCACTTCCCGAGCAACGCCAAGGCCTGCACCGGCGATTTCCGCACCTGCGGCCCGGCCGACGGCACCATTGCCGCCGGTGGCATGATCGGCTTTGCCAAGCTCAACGAACAGTCGAGCAGCCGCTGGACCAAGAACACCGTCAAGCCGGGCCCGCAGACCTTCACCTGGAAGTACACCGCCGGCCACGCCACCCGCTACTGGCAGTTCTACCTCACCAAAAAAGACTGGAACCCGAACCAGCCACTGACCCGCGACTCGTTCGAGATGACCCCGTTGCTGGATGAAAAATGGAACGGCAGCATGCCGGCCAAAGCCGGGCAGAACACCCGGCACGTGGTCAATATCCCGGCCGATCGCAGCGGTTATCACGTGATGCTGGCGACCTGGAAAGTCCACGACAACTCCAACACCTTCTACTCGGTGGTGGACCTGAACATCGATAACGCCCACGCCGTTGAATCGCAATGGCACGCTATCGGCGCGGTGCAGCCCGAACCGCTGAAGGTCGGCGACAAGGTCATGACCCGGGTGTTCACCCACACCGAGCAACAGGCCAGGCAAGTGGTGCTGGACATCGATTCGGCAGCACTGGCCAACGAAAACGTCTGGCCGTTCGAACTGGCGAAGAAGGTCAACGCCGCCAAGCTCGGCTACCAGATGGGCTTGCTGGACGACAAGGATCAGATCGTGCCCAACCGAGGCCAGAACAGCATCTTCGTCAACAAGGGCAGCGACATCAGCAACGTGGTCATCGCCAAGGAACTGGCCAGCCAGCCGAGCGAACTCAGCGTCACCGGCGTGCAGCCTGAATACACCGCGAAGAACGGTCAGGTCGACCTGCACTTCAACGCCATCGTCAAGGCCAGCGACCCGAAAGACGAGCACATGGTCTTCGCCAAGGTGTTCGACACCACAGGCAAGACCCTAGCCTATGAACATGCACCGATCGGCAACCTGACCCCGCACTTCTCGATCTCACTGAACGACATCAAGGCCGGAAAATACGATCTGGTGGTGGTCTCCAGCTCGAAGAAAGGCGAACTGATGCAGCAGACCGCGCGCTTCACCGTGAAGGCTGAAGAGAGCGTCGGTGGTGGCGAGAAGCCCGGAACCGGTGGTGACAAACCGGGCACCGGCGGCGACAAGCCCGTTGAAGGCGGCCAGTACGACCACGTCTTCCCACAAGGGCTGAGCGCCTACAAGGCCGGCACCCGGGTCCTGCAACCCAAGGACGGCAAGACCTACAAGTGCAAGGCGCATCCGTACAGCGGCTACTGCGTGCAGTGGAAAGCCGGCGCCACCCAATACGAGCCGGGCACCGGTAGCCACTGGGGCATGGCCTGGGATCGCCAATAACCCCTAAAACGACGCGTTGAACGTTGAGCGTGGCCAATCAGTGCCACGCTTTTTTTTGCCTGCCAGGCAGGCACTGGCGAACCACTCTCGTACTCGTCCCATGGGACCGCCCCGCCCCGCCCCGTAGCCTGTTTCTGCTCTCGGGGACGCGCCGGCACGGACGCCCGCCGCCCTATCAGGTCGGACCCCATCCGCAACCCCGAGACCTTTTGTATTCACTTCCAATCGCTCAAGGCTTTCTCAATGATTAACTCCAACCGAGCCCGCTCGTTCCTCAAACTGCCTCTAGTCCTGGCCATGGGTGCTGCCGGTCTGGCCGCGCAACAGGCGTCCGCCCACGGTTACATCGAATCCCCCAAGGCTCGCTCCTTCATGTGCAGCAGCAGTGGCGGCCAGCTCAATGCCAACTGCGGCGCCATCACCTATGAACCGCAGAGCGCCGAGTACATCGGTCGCCCGGGCGGCGGCTTCTCGCACTTCCCAAGCAGCGCCCAGGCCTGTACCGGTGACTTCACCCAATGCGGCCCAGCCGATGGCACCATCCCCGCCGGCGGCCTTGACCGCTTCGCCGAGATCAACGAGCAATCGGCCACTCGCTGGACCAAGACCACCGTCAAGCCGGGCCCGCAGACCTTCACCTGGAAGTACACCGCCGGTCACGCCACTCGCTACTGGCAGTTCTACATCACCAAGAAAGACTGGAACCCGAACCAGAAGCTGACCCGCGATTCCTTCGAGCTCAAGCCCCTGCTCAACGAGCCCTGGCCAGCCCTGAACACCCCGGCCCCTGCCGGCGGCAAGACCCAGCACACCGTGAACATCCCGTCTGACCGCAGCGGCTACCACGTGCTGCTGGCCACCTGGAAAGTCCATGACACCGACGCCACCTTCTACAGCGTGGTCGACCTGAACATCGACAACGGCGCAGTCATTCCGTCGTCCTGGACCACCGTGGGCGCGGTACAGCCTCAGGCGCTGAACATCGGCGACAAGGTCAAGACCCGGGTGTTCAACGCCCAGGGCGAAGTGAACGCCAAGCAAGTGGTACTGAACATCGACTCCGCCGAGCTGGCCAAGGCCGACGTGTGGCCGCGCGAACTGGCGAAGAAGGTCAACGCCGCCAAGCAGGGCTACCAGATGGGCCTGCTCAACGACAAGGACGAAGTGGTGCCGAACTTCGGCAAGAACGACATCCTGGTCAAGCAAGGCAGCGACATCGTCAACGTGATGATCGACAAGGAACAGGCCGCCAAACCGGGCGAACTGGCCATCACCGGCATGCAGCCCGAGTACACCCTGAAGGACGGCAAGGTCGACCTGCACTTCAACGCCATCGCCAAGGGCGGCGACTACACCGTGAAAGCCACGGTGTACAACGCCAAGCAGGAAAGCGTGGCGTTCCAGCAGGCCCCGGCCGGCAACACCCCGCACTTCTCCATGGCCCTCACCGGCCAGAGCCCGGGCAAGTACGACCTGATCGTGGTGGCCACCTCGAAGAAGGGCGACCTGCTGCAACAGACCGCCAGCTTCACCCTCAAGCAGGAACAAAACAGCGGTGGCGGTGAAGACGGCGGCGAGAACGCTGGCAAGTACGACCACGTGTTCCCTCAGGGCCTGAGCACCTACAAAGCCGGCACCCTGGTCCTGCAGCCTAAAGACGGCAAGACCTACAAGTGCAACCCGTTCCCGTACAGCGGCTACTGCATTCAGTGGAACAGCGGTGCCACGGCGTTCGAGCCGGGCGTAGGCGCCAACTGGCAATCGGCCTGGACTCGCCAGTAAGTCACACCTTCGTCAACTCCAGCGTGGCGCCCCGGCGCCACGCTGCCTTTTGCCTGTCATGCCCCCTATGCCTACTTGCAATGACTCAAGACCCCAGGTGCTGCTGCACTGGACCTTCGCCGCCATCATCCTCTGGGCGACAGCGAGCGGGTTCGGCAGCGCCGTACTCGACCTGCCCACGGCCCTCGCCGACGGCATCAGCTTTATCAACGTGTCGTTGACCTTCATGCTGATTCCTCTGCTTGGCCTGAAAATCCTCTGTGCCCTGGACCGTCAACCACCGGCGCACACCCACCGGGCGCTGCGCTGGCTGGCCAAGGCCGGCCACCTGGCGCTCTACCTCACGACCGGCGTGGTCCTGCTCAGCGGTGTGCTGATGATGGAGCGACCGATCAACCTGTTTGGCCTGCTGTCGCTGTACCAGCCGCTGCAGGAACCGCTGCTCACGCGTTTTTTCAACGTCGTGCACCAGCACGCCTGCGTGGCCCTGGTCCTGCTCGGTGCCGGGCACGTGGCCGCCGTCGCGCTGCACCACTGGCGCGCTGAAAAACGCCTGCGGCGCATGGCCCTGTGAACGCCTTGCGCCTTTGCCCGCGCAGCGCCCTACGGGCCGGCGCGTGGCTGTTGCTGCTGAGCTGGCTGGCCTGGCTCGCCCATGACAGCTGGCGGTGGTTGCAGACCCTGGACAGCCTCGGCAACCCGGCAACCGTCCAACCCTCGGCGCCTGCCCATCAGCCGCCAGACACGGCGGCCATCGCCCGCTTGTTCGGAGTGCAAGCCCAGGAGGCCGGCGGCGACCCGCCTGCGGTGCCCCTGACCCTGTTGGCAAGCCTGGTGGAAAGCCGCTCGGAACTGTCCCGGGCGTTGATCGAATCGCCTGAAGGCAGCCGTTTCTACCGCCTCGGCGAGCCCTTGCCCGGGGGCGGCAGCCTGCGTGAGATCGGCACCACCCAGGTGCGTATCCAGCGCTATGGCGAGGAGCAGGCCCTGTCACTGAGCAGCCCTGCCAGCCCTTTGCTGATTCCATTGCCTGCCACCGACGACCGGCCTTCAAGCAACGCCATGCAGGCCGAGCACAGCAGCCCTGTCCCACCTTCCTTGTGACGCCCCAAGACATCATGAAACGAGCATTTATCGCAGGTTCCCTGCTGGCCCTCGGCACGCTGATCGGCCCCCTTCACGCCACTGAAAAACTGCCCCTGGCGCAGCAGTGGACCCTGAACATGAAAGACGCGGAACTGCACGACCTGGTCGACGAAGTCGGGCAGATCACCGGCAAGACGATGATTCTCGACCCGCGCCTGAGCGGCAAGGTGACAGTGCAATCGAGCACCGCCATGGACCAGAAAGGCATCTATTCGCTGTTTCTCACCGCCCTGCGCAGCCAAGGTTACGTGGCCATGGACCAGGGCGATCGGGTGCTGATCCTGCCGGTGGCCGAAGCCAAGACCAAGGCCCATGTCAAAGCCAGCGGAGCCAGTGAAGAGTTCGTGACCCAGGTCATCGAGCTGCACAACGCCAATGCCAGTGAAGTGGCCGCCGCCATGCGCCCGCTGGTGGCTGTGGATGCCTACATGGCACCGTCCACCACCTCCAACGCGCTGATCGTTTCCGACAGCGCCAACAATGTGCAGCGGGTGCGCCAAGTGGTGGAAGAACTGGATAACGCCGGTGGCCGCCAGTTCAACATCCTCCAGCTCAAGCACGCCTGGGCCGGCGATGTGGCCAAGACCCTGAGTGACAGCCTGACCGACAGCAACGGGGCCCAGACCAGCGCCAAGGCGATTGGCGATGCCCGCAGCAACCGCCTGATCCTGGTGGGCCCGGCGCCCATTCGCCAACAGATGCAACGCCTGGCCCAGAGCCTCGACGTGCCAAACAATGCCGGTGAAAACGCCCGGGTACGACGCCTCAACCACAGCGATGCGAAGAAACTCGAAGAGCTGCTCAGCGGCATCGGCAAGCGCCTGGAATCCGGCGGCCGCGGCGACGGCCAGAAGCAGGACAACCCGGTGCTGGTGAGCGCCGACGAAAGCCAGAACGCCCTGGTGCTGATGGCCTCGCCGGGGCAACTGGCGACCTTCGAAACCATCATCGACGAACTCGACCAGCCCCGCGCCCAGGTGCTGGTGGAAGCGGCCATTGTCGAAGTCAGCGGCGACATCAACCGGGCGTTGGGCGTGCAGTGGGCCGCCGGCCGGGGCAACTGGGGCGCGGCCAGCAACTTCAACAGCGCCGGTATGACCATCGGCACCCTCTTGGGCAACCTGGAAAGCGGCAAGAGCCCGACCTTGCCGGACGGCGCGGTGATTGGCCTGGGCAGCAGCAACTTCGGCGCGCTGATCACCGCCCTGTCCAGCGACTCCAACAACAACCTGCTGTCCACCCCGAGCCTGCTGACCCTGGACAACGAGCAGGCGGAAATCCTTGTCGGCCAGAACGTGCCATTCCAGACCGGCTCTTACACCACCGATACCGCCGGGGCCAGCAACCCCTTCACCACCGTGGAGCGCAAGGATGTGGGGATCACCTTGAAGGTCACCCCGCACATCAATGAAGGCAACTTCCTACGCCTGAAAGTCGAACAGGAAAGCTCCGAGCTGGCCGCCGCCCCGCCGGGCATCAGCACCAGCGACGTGATCACCAACAAGCGCTCGGTCAAGAGCACCATCCTGGCCAATGACGGGCAGATCATCGTCCTCGGTGGCCTGATCAAGGACAACGTCAAGGTCCAGGTGAGCAAGGTGCCGTTGCTGGGGGATATCCCCTGGGTCGGCCGGTTGTTCAGCAGCAGCAAAGAGGTCAACGAGAAGACCAACCTGATGGTGTTCCTGCGCCCGACCCTGCTGCGCAGCAGCGGCCACGCCGACAAGCTCAGCACCCAGAAGTACGACAACCTGCGTTCCCTGCGCACCCTGGACGGCAAGACCCGGGGCCAGTTGCCGCAAAACCCGCACCAGCTGTTCGACGCCAACAGTGACGGCGATCAGGGCTTGATCGACATGCGCGCCACCGAAGCCGCGCAACAACCATGATCACGCCCATCGAAAGCCCACGCCTAGCCTTTGCCTACGCTCGACGCCATGGCGTGGTCCTGGAACATCAGGCCCAGGGCGCCGTGCTCTATTGCCGTGCCAATACGCCCTGGTCAGTAATCGCCGAAGTACGCCGCTTCAACGGCGCGCCGCTGCGCATTGAAGTGCTCGACGAACCGGCCTTCGCCGAGCGCCTGGCGACCCACTATCGCGACGGACAGGACGGTGCCAAACAGGTGGCCGAGGGTTTGGGGGAACAGTTCGACGAAGAGTTCGACCTCTGCAGCCTGGCCGATCAGTTGCCAAAAACCACGGACTTGATGGAGCAGGAAGACGACGCGCCGATCATCCGTCTGATCAACGCGATCCTCAGCGAGGCGGTGAAAAGCAAGGCGTCCGATGTGCACTTGGAAGCCTTCGAGGAACACCTGTCGGTGCGTCTGCGGGTCGACGGCCTGCTGCGCGAAGTGCTGCGGCCCCGACGCGAGCTGGCGACCCTGCTGGTGTCGCGGATCAAGGTCATGGCCAAGCTCGACATCGCCGAAAAGCGCATCCCCCAGGACGGCCGCATTGCCCTGCGCATTGCCGGCCACGAGGTGGATGTGCGGGTCTCGACCCTGCCCTCCAGCCACGGTGAACGGGTGGTGATGCGCCTGCTGGACAAGCAGGCCGGGCGCCTCGACCTGGGCCACCTGGGGATGAACCCGCAGGTACGCCAGCGCCTGGAAAGCGCCCTGCACAAACCCCACGGCATCCTCCTGGTCACCGGCCCCACCGGCTCGGGCAAGACCACCACCCTGTACGCCGGGCTGGCCAGCCTCAACAGCCTGGAGCGCAACATCCTGACCATCGAGGACCCGGTGGAATACCACCTCACCGGCATCGGCCAGACCCAGGTCAACGCCAAGGTCGACATGACCTTTGCCCGGGGCCTGCGGGCGATTTTACGTCAGGACCCGGACGTGGTGATGGTGGGCGAAATCCGTGACCGCGAGACGGCGGAGATCGCCGTCCAGGCCTCCCTCACCGGGCACTTGGTGCTCTCGACCCTACACACCAACAGCGCCATCGGCGCGGTAACCCGCCTGGTGGACATGGGCATCGAGCCGTTCCTGCTTTGCACCTCGTTGCTGGGGGTGCTGGCCCAGCGCCTGGTGCGCCTGCTGTGCCCCGAGTGCAAGGCGCCCCATGCCGCCGACCCGGCGGCCTGCGAACGCCTGGGCCTGAGGGTTGAAAGCGCGCCGATGTTGCATCGGCCAGTGGGTTGCCCGAGCTGCCAGCAGTCGGGCTATCGCGGCCGCCGGGGGATCTACGAACTGGTGCTGTTCGACGACACCCTGCGCCAGTTGATCCACACCGGCGCCGGTGAATATGACCTGGTGAACCACGCCCGCCAGCACAGCCCGAGCCTGTTCGACGACGGCCAGGCCATGGTGTTGCAGGGGCTGACCAGCCTGGAAGAGTTGTTGCGGGTGACCCAGAGGGACTGAAGATGGCCGCCTACGAATACCTGGCCATGTGCGCCGCCGGGAAAAAATCCAGTGGCGTGCTGGAAGCCGACAGCCCACGGCAGGCGCGGCAGATGTTGCGCGAGCGGCAACTGATCGCCCTGAAGGTCAGCGCCAGCCAAGGCAAGCGCAGCACTGGCGCCGGCAGCGCCAAAGTCTCCGGCGGTGGCTTGAGCAGCGCCGAACTGGCGCTGCTGACCCGCCAGTTGGCGACGCTGGTACAGGCCTCATTGCCCCTGGAAGAAGTGCTGGCCGCCGTGGCCGCGCAGTGTGAAAAGCAGCGCCTGAAAAGCATGCTGCTGGCGATCCGTGCCCGAGTCCTGGAGGGCTACAGCCTGGCCGTGGCCCTGGGCGGTTACCCCAAGGCCTTTCCCGACCTGTACCGGGCCACGGTGGCTGCGGGCGAACGTTCCGGGCACCTGGATCAGGTGCTGATGAACCTCGCCGACTACACCGAAGCCAGCCAGGCCGCGCGCCAGCAGATCCAGCTGGCCATGCTCTACCCCAGCATCCTCATGGTGGCGGCCATCAGCATCGTCGGCTTTCTCCTGGGCTTCGTGGTGCCGGACGTGATCAAGGTGTTTATCGACAGCGGCCAGGAGCTGCCGCTGTTGACCCGCGGCCTGATCGCCAGCAGCGCCGTGCTGCGGGATTACGGCCTGCTGATGCTGATCCTGGGGGGCCTCGGTTTCACGGCTGCCCGAGTGGCCTTGGGCAAGCCGGGCAACCGGGAGCGCTGGCACGCCCTGGTGCTGCGCCTGCCGCTGATCGGCGGCCTGGTCAGGGCCAGCAACTGCACGCGCTTTGTCAGCACCCTGGCGATTCTCGGACGCAGTGGCGTGCCGCTGCTGGACGCCCTGGCGATTGCCAGTGAAGTGGTGGCCAACCAGAAAATTCGTACCGGTCTGAAAGACATCGTCCGGGGCGTGCGCGAAGGTATCAGCCTGACCCGAGCGCTGGAACTCAACGGCAGTTTCCCGCCGATGATGCTCTACATGATCGCCAGCGGTGAACGCTCCGGCGAGCTGGACAGCATGCTCGAACGCGCCGCCCAGCAGCAGGAACAACAGCTGGCCAACCGCATTGCCTTGCTGGTGGGCCTGTTCGAACCGGCGATGCTGGTGTTCATGGGTGCCTCGGTGCTGGTCATCGTGCTGGCGATCCTGATGCCGATCCTCAGCCTGAACCAATTGATTACCTGAACCTGGAAAGCCCCCAACGTGTACGCAGCTAAAAAACAACGCGGTTTCACCCTGATCGAAATCATGGTCGTGGTCGTGATCCTCGGCGTCCTTGCCGCCCTGGTGGTGCCGCAGATCATGAGCCGTCCCGACCAGGCCAAGGCCTCCGCCGCGCAAAGCGATATCAAGGCCATCGCCATGGCCCTGGACATCTACAAGCTCGACAACCACCAGTACCCCAGCAGCCAGCAAGGCCTGCAAGCCTTGGTCAGCAAGCCCGGCGGCGCCCCGGCGGCCCGCAACTGGAACCCCGACGGTTACCTCAAGCGCCTGCCCATCGATCCTTGGGGCACCCCCTACCAATACCGGGTACCGGGTACTCGGGGCGGCGCCTACGACCTGTTTTCCTTCGGCGCCGACGGCAAGATCGGCGGCGACGGCCTGAACGCCGAGATCGGCAACTGGGACCGTTGAGCGATGCACAGGCGCCACGCCCAGGGCTTCACTCTGCTGGAACTGTTGGTGGTGATCCTGCTGATCGCCCTGACGGCCGGCCTGGTGGGCCTGGTCAATCCCGACTCCGGCCCGCGCCAGGCACGCCAGGAAGCCCAGCGCCTGCAAGCCCTGCTGCAGTTGCTGCGCCAGGAAGCGGTGCTGGGCTACCAGGACTACGGCCTGCGCATCGAGCCTGACGGCTACGCGGTGCAGCGCCTGGATGGCCAGGGGCACTGGCAGGCGGCGGCGGAGTTTCGTGCCCATCGCCTGCCCGACTCATTGCGCCTGCGCCTGGAGGTGCCCGAAACCGGGATCAGCCTGGGCAGCGCCCCTCGCCGCGCCGGCCTGCCCCAATTACTGGTGCTCTCCAGCGATGAAACCAGCGCCTACACCGTGTGGATCGAGTATCGCCATCAGGCGCTGCTGAGCCTTTCCAGCGACGGCATACAGGATGCGCAACTTGCAACCCAGGACTGACTCAGGCTTCACCCTGCTGGAAGTGATGGTGGCCCTGGCGATTTTCGCCACCCTGTCCATCGCCCTGTTCAGCGCGGTGCAACACATTGCCCTGAACAGCGCCCATCTGGCCGAACGCACCCAGGCCTTGTGGATCGCCGACAACCGCATGAATGAACTGCGCGCCGGGATGCAGCAACCGCCCACGCGCCACACGGAAGAACGCGTGGAGTTCGGCGGCCGCAGTTGGTGGCTGTTCAGCGCCGTCGAGCGCGCCCCGGACACCCGTTTGCTGAAGGTGGAACTGCGGGTTTCCGCCGAATCCAATCCGCAGCGCGCCCGCCACTACAGCCGCGCACGGCTGCTCGGCTACATCGAGGCCCGACCATGAAGCAACAGGGTTTCACCCTGCTGGAGGTGGTCGTGGCCATCGCCCTGTTCAGTCTGCTGGGCCTGGCCAGCTATCAATTGCTCGACCGGGTAATGCGCAGCGACCAGCGCATCGGCCTGCATGAGCAGCAACTGCGGGACCTGCAACGGGCCATGAGCCTGTTCGAGCGGGACCTGGTGCAAGCTCGCCGCCAGCCCCTGGTGGACGACCCCAGCCACAGCCAGGCATTGCTCAGCCAGCCCGACGGCCTCCGCCTGGTGCGTGGCGGCTGGAGCAACCCGCTGGAGCATGCCCGGAGCAATCTGTTGCAGGTCAGCCATCGCTGGCAGGACGGCGTGTGGCTGCGGGAAACCCGCGCCCTGTCGCAACCCATGGCGGTCCCCGGCGCCCAGCAACGCCCCGCAGGCCCCAGCAGCCAACAACAGCAACTGCTCAGCGGCGTGCAACTCAAGTACCTGCGCTACATCGACAGCCTTAGCCAGGCCCATGAGCACTGGCCGGTGGGCAGCGAAAGCCTGAGCCTGCCGGCGGCGCTGGAGATTGAACTGGATGCGCCGGGCTATCCGCAGGTACGCCGGGTGATCCTGCTGCCCGGTGGCCTCGATACTGACGCGGAGCCCGGCCATGACTAGCCCGGCCGGGCAACGGGGCGTGGCCCTGCTTAGCGTGTTGCTGATCACCGCCCTGGTGACCCTGGTGGTGAGCAATATGCTGGCCCGGCAGCGACTGAACCTGCACAGCAGTAGCAACCTGCTGCAACAGCAACAGCTGTGGAATCTGGCCTTGAGCGGTGAAAGCTGGGCCCGCCAGCAACTGCTGGAAGACGCCCGCAGTGAAGGCGGCCTGCGAGTGACCCACCGTGGCCAGCGCTGGGCGCAACCGGCGCCGATGTTCGAGATCGACGGCGGGCGCATTCACATTCAACTGGAAGACCTGAGTGCCCGGCTCAACCTCAACAGCCTGCGCCAGGGCAATGACCTGAACCTGCGAGCCCGCTACCAGCGCCTGCTGGCCCAGCAAGGCATCCGCGCCCATGACCCGGCGCTGCTGATGGGCCGGACTCATCGTGACGGTGCACCGCTGCCCTTGAGCGACCTCAGTGAACTGCGGCAACTGCCCCAGGTGGACAGCCAGGTGCTGCAACTGCTCGAACCCTGGGTCGGTGCCTTCGACAACAGCGCGATCAACGTCAACACCACCCGCGCCGAGGTGCTGGCCAGTATCGAAGGCATCGACCTGCCGACGGCTCGCACCCTGGTCAACTCGCGCCCGAGCAAGGGCTACCCCGACGTGGCGGCGTTTCTCGCCAACCCGATGCTCCAGGGCCGCGATATCAGCCCCCAGGGGCTGGGGGTCGGCAGTCGGCAGTTTCGCGCCACCATCGACGTCGAACAGGGCCAGCGCCGGCTGCGGCTGGTCAGCGACCTGCGGGTGGTGGATGCCGAGAACGTGCGGGTTCAGCAGCGCACGCTGCTGCCCAGCCCACCTCCCGATCAATCGAAGACCGAGTAAATCGACATGAGCCAGTGGCTTTACCTTTCACCCCACGCCACCGGGGCGACGCCATGGCGCTGTTTCTGGTGGCAGGCCGACGGCCCCCTGCATCAGGGCAACCTGGAGCAGGCCGCAGCGGACCTGAACCTGCAGCCGTTGACCCTGCTGCTGCCCATGGAAATGGCCAGCCATCATCAGGTCAGCGTGCCCGCACGCAGCGGTCGCTGGCTGCGCCAGGCGCTGCACAGCGCCCTGGAAGAGCAACTGATCGATGAGCTGGACAGCCTGCACCTGGCCCATGGACCGCTCAAAGGCAAACGCCATTGCCCGGTGCTGGCGGTCAATCGCGAGCGCCTGAACCACTGCCTGGCGCAATTGGCCCGGTTCGGGTTACGGCCTTCACGCATTCATATCGACGCCGACTGCCTGCCCCAGGATCAACCCCGGGCCCTGGCCTGGGACGGCCGCTGGCTGCTGGGGGGCAGCGCGCCCCTGCGCCAGGCCCTGGGAGACACCGAGTTGCGGGCGCTGGCGCCGTTGCTGCCCACAGACCTGCACTGGCAAGGGCCTTGCGCCCCGGCCCTCCCCGGCATTGACGTCCAAGGCTGGCACGCCGATGAGCGCCCATGGGACTGCCTGAGCCAGGGCACGCCACAGGCCATCAACCTGCGTCAGGGCGAGTTCCGGTTACATGCCCCGCAGACGTCGGCCTGGCGTCTGGCCTTGCTGATGGCGGTGATTGTGGGGAGCGCGCACCTGCTGCAAAGCGTCGGCCAGCGCGAGTACCTGGATCGCCAGAGCGACCAACAGCAAGCGCAAAGCCAGGCGCTGTGGCAACAGCGGTTTCCCAGCGAGGGCCCGGTCAGCGACCTGGCCGCGCAAATCCGCGCCAAGCAACAACCGCAGGTGGCGAAAATCACCGGCAGCGCCGGCCAGCTGTCGCGGTTGGCTGAACACTGGAGTGCCAGCCACGGTGCCCTGGCGCGGGTCCATCGCCTCGATTACCAGGCTGGCGAAGGCTGGAGCCTGCATATCAGCGCGCCGGCCTTCTCCGACCTGCAACAACTGCGCGAGGGCCTGATTGCACAGGGCCTGGACGCCCGTACTGAATCCTCCGTGCGCAACGCCCAAGGGGTCAGCGCGCAATTGCAGATCAAGGAGTGAACATGCCCCGAACCGCACGGAATACATCGCCCGTGCCCCGCCTGCGCCAGCACGTCCTAGGGCACTGGCGGCGCCTGGCCAAACGGGAGCAACGGGCCCTTCAGGGGCTGGCCCTGTTCAGCGGCGCGACCCTGTTTTATCTGCTGCTCTGGCAGCCACAACAGCAAGCCCTGCTGCGAGCAGAGCAACGCTTTATCGAGGTCACCGACTTGCATCAACAGCTTCAACAACTGCCCGCCACCCTCCCGGTTCACGCCACACCTGCTATTACCGCCGAGGCCCTGCCCGGCCTGCTGGCCCGCTCCAGCAGCCAGGCCGGCCTCAACCTGGAACGCATGGACCATGACGCCCCGGGCCAGATCAACCTGGCCCTGGAAGGCCCCTTGAGTAGCCTGATCAGTTGGATCGACCAATTGGAACAGCAACAAGTCCAGGTGCAATCGTTTTCCATCGAGGTCAACCAGGACGCCGTGGCCAGCGCACGCTTGCAAGTGCAGACCCCTTGACCCTCGACAGGAAACCCAGACAGCAAAAAGCCCGCCGAAGCGGGCTTTTTGATGGGATCAAGGCTGGGATCAGTCGTCCCGGCTCATGATGCCGAACAGCTGCAACAAGCTGACGAACAGGTTGTAGATCGATACATACAGGCTGATGGTCGCCATGATGTAGTTGCGCTCGCCGCCGTGGATGATGGCGCTGGTCTGGAACAGGATGCAGACCGAGGAGAACAGCACGAAACCGGCGCTGATCGCCAACTGCAGGCCGCTGATCTGGAAGAAGAAGCTAGCCAGTACCGCCCCCATCAACACGAAGAAACCGGCGGTGATGAAGCCACCCAGGAAGCTCATGTCCTTGCGGGTGATCAGCACGTAAGCCGACAGGCCACCGAATACCAGGGCGGTCATGGCGAAGGCCGAGCTGACCACTTCAGCGCCGCCCTGCATACCCAGGTAACGGTTGAGGATCGGGCCCAGCAGGAAGCCCATGAAACCGGTCAGGGCAAACGCCGACACCAGGCCCCAGGCCGAATCACGAAGTTTATTGGTGAGGAAGAACAGACCGTAGAAACCGATCAGCACCACGAAAATGTTCGGGTAACCCACGCGCATCTGCTGAGCTACAAATGCCATGACACCGCTGAACGCCAGGGTGAGAGCGAGCAAACCGTAAGTGTTGCGCAGGACGCGGCTAACCTCTAGCTGCTCAGCCTGCACGCCGTTATTAACTGCGTAATCCTGTTCGCGCATGGCGACACTCCTATTGGGTTGAAACATTCAGTGGCGGGATCATAGCAGACGCTCTGCAAGACGCGATGCAGAGAGTTTGACAGTGTGTTTCATTCGGGTATTATGGCGCCCGCAATGCAAGTGGAGGTGTGGCCGAGTGGTTTAAGGCAGCGGTCTTGAAAACCGCCGACTGTAACAGGTCCTAGAGTTCGAATCTCTACGCCTCCGCCATATTTCAAACGACAAAGCCCTGATTATTCAGGGCTTTGTCGTTTTTGGCTTTTGAGATTTCTACTCCCGCCTTTGCACATCGTTTCCGCTTCTTTTTGGCAATTTCCGCAACTCGCCCTCATAAATTCATCTAAACGACCAGCTCTCACCCGTCTCCGGCGTCCTGCAGATCGCACGAAGTGGGTATTTTTTGAATCTGAGCGGGCGCAGGCAAACGATTTTTTCGATCGCCAATGTAGGCCGGGTCTTTCGTGCGCGGCAGCGGCACAACTCAAATATCCGGTATCGCGCCCGGTACGGCCAGTTGCACCGACTCACCGGCCTTACGCCCAAATATCAGGGTTTCCATGGCTTTAACAAAGGTCTGTCCCTGTATCCAGAACCCATCATGGATAAGACTCAAGACGTAGCAGTATCCTTGCTCGTCCATCAACAGCGCGCCGTGACCATGATGGATTTCGGCGATGCTCACCAAGGTCCTGCCCAGGCGTTGCTGCCACTCAATGAGTTCCTCGCTTCCATGCAGATGTTCAAAGGTGCCGAATTCGACATCGCTAGTAGCGCACTCCTCACCTGCACCGCAGGTACCCACCTTAAGCCCGGCGAGCTGTTCAAGCAGGGCTGCGGCCGGGTGTGCGGGCGGGACGAAGCCCGGCAGTGGTTCGGTGCAGGTGGTAGGCCAGCCTGCGGCCAAAAACAGTGAAAGTAGGCTCTCTGGAAGCTCGATCAGCGGGGGCATGTTCAGTACCCGCTCACGATTTAACTACGCTGCTATTGAGTGCTATAAAGTCCACATTCGCTTCATAGTCGAAGTCTTCAACTACATCTTGAAGGTGCATATGCTCAAGGCCATTCGTTGACATTTCATATGATGCATTAATTAGAAAAACACCAAGCTCTCTAATCGTTTGTGAATCAGCAAGAATCGAAACCTCATCCAGCCGGATATTTTTATCACTCCCGGCAGCCGTTCCGTACACAGTGAATTTATTCAGTTTTTTCATAGATTGAAACCTTGACCCCGAAGATATTCCTTTTCTTTCCGTGTGGGTTCAGAGACGCTACTCCGCGCAGCATGCCTATGAACCCCATCCTTGCTAACTACAACTTCAAACTTTCTTTTCTTGCATCGGCAGTGATGCATGAACCTGTTGGTTCGCATTTCCCACATGCGGTGTAGTCTATTCGAATTTGACCATTGCCAACAGGCTCCCAACAACCAGACTTTGCTACCCCAAATCGGGTCAATCCAATTTGCTGGATTTGGAGCATATGCATAAAAACTCAAACCGCCGACATAGCGGATAGAATCTCCTTATAGCTCCATAAAAAATTGATTCTACAGACGCAGGGGACTAATTATGCTCGCCGGGCACCATTTCAAAAATAATTTTGCGAACCCATTTCTGACGTTGGCAGTACCTAAGGCTGTGGCGCGATTAGGCGATTTACAGTTTTGCAATCGGGCTTAATTGAATATTTTTTCTCGACCACAAGAATAATGGTACTGCCAAAAATCGCGAGCCTACTTGACACCAAGAACTTTAAATTGACTCAGGAAATTTAAAGCTCGTAATTTTTCAGATCAACCCTCAAACTCATAAACCTCAATATCACGACCAATAATATACAGATCTCCATCTTGTCGTATTTCATCAACCGATGATGGATCAGCATCCAAAGCGTAATTCCCATCAATATCGACGCACCAATAATCGTCAAACCTTAACAACCGAACCCCTGAACAAATTGAATTAAATTGACACCCTCTAACTTTCGCACTCAACTCTTCAACACCACTAACAACCACTTTAACCCTCTTCCATACATTGCCATCAACTCGATGATCTCTTGCATGAAATAAAACCTGCGCTGCGAGTTTCTCACCTGGCAGGTAATTAAACTCAAACGACAATAGCAACCCATCTTCGAAACGATGAAAAGCTTGCAATATCTCACTTATTTTTTCTGCAGACTCTGACATTCTCATTTACCTATAGGTGTCGAATTTTTTATGCCGTCGGGTATCTTCGCCTCCGCCTTATTTCAAACGACAAAGCCCTGATTATTCAGCGCTTTGTCGTTTCCGGGATTCGTCATTTCTGCCGCGTCATTTCTATATCGTCTGCGCATCATTACGATGCATTTGCGCAACCCTCCCCTTTCAATACCCTTTCTTCAGCGGCCTTCCAGGTACCAGCGAAACGACTGTTGCATGTGACCTTGCCATCAAAACAAGTGCCGCGTATCGGTGGATCGATACGATTGAGCAGACTATCCCAGATGCAAACTCCCTAGCGCGTGATGCCGGGCGCAGCGGTTACATGGACGCTAATTAGCTTGCTCCGAGTGTTCTTCGGTTTGGCAACACAATCATAGTCAACGGTGCCAGAAACGTTTACCCGTGCGTCGTCAAAACCCATCAAAGCCTTCTTCAGACAGGCCAGCCCCAGGAATTACCTCCTGATCATGGCTCCATCCGCACCCACCCGGTACCATTCCGAATCCTAATCGCACACTGGTATGACCATGCTCACAGTTCAGGATCTGATGAATATCGAACTGCTGAAACTATTACCAGTCGCCGGCTTGGCCGGCGTTAACAGGCATATCACCTGGGCCCATGCGGTTGACCTGCCCGACCCGTGGCGCTGGATTTCACCCGGCGACCTGGTCATGACCACCGGGCTGGGTATTCCCACCGCGCCACTGGACCAGGTCACGTGGCTGCAGCAACTGGTGCAGAGCAGCGCCAGCGCATTGGTTGTCGCTCCCCGCCCAGATGCACCGCAACTCTCGCAGCCGTTTCTGGAGGCCGCGGATCGTCTTCTGTTTCCCGTGCTGCAAGCTAGTTTCGATCTCGAATTCGTGAAGCTCTCGCACTACGTAATTGAAAGTGTCCTCCAGGCCCAGCGCGAACGCTTCAATGCCAGTGAACGTCTGTTCCAGACCTACGCCGAAGCGCTGCACAAAGCGCCCGACATGGCCGGTCGCCTGTCCATCCTTGCCAACTCACTCAATCTGACGCTGGCCATTGAGGACGTACAAAGTGGCAACACCATACTCGACACCGGATGGACCACAAAACAGGCGCCAGAGCAGGTCGAGCGCATCCCGATCGGTGGTCGCACGCGTGCAGCTTTGAGGATGGCCCACACTGGCAAACGCACACAGGGTGACTCCATTCTGGTGCGGTCGTTGATCGGCCTGCTCGGCGTGGAGCTTGAGCGACTGATGATCTATCGCGATCAACAACGTGAAGAGGGCGCGGCCTTGCTGCGCAGCCTGCTGGAGAACGAGACGGAATTGACGCTCGCTCGTCCGCTTCTGGAACGCCGCAGCCTTGACGGCACGTTGGTGAGCCTAGCGATCCAGCCTGACGTCAATGGCCCTTGGTCTGCGAGCGAGATCCATCAGGCCCCACCCGTGCACCACTCAACGCCATTGCTGTTGGCGGACAAAGGTCTGCTGCTGGCCCTGTGCCGGGACGACATCGAAGCGATCGATTCCCTGCGAGTTAATCTTGGCGCAGGCACAGTGATCGGCATCAGCGGGCCCATCGCAATGGCCACGGGCTTTCGCGAAAGCGTTCGCCAAGCGCGCCTGGCACTGACCCAGGCTGAAGAACTTGGCGCAACGGCACTGCGTTATGGGGAAGCCGAGACCGGGCTGATCATGGCGCCTAAATCCCTGGCGGAAGCCCGGGCACTGGTCGGTCGCTACCTCGGTCCGCTCATTGAGCACGACCGTGTGCAGGGCGCGGCGCTGTTGCAGACGCTCATAACCTTCCTCGAAAACGACGGCAACTGGAAAGCCACCGCCGTGGATCTTGGCGTGCATCGACAAACGCTCGTCTATCGACTCAAGCAGGTGGAACAATTGACCGGCATCAAACCCACCACCACTCAAGGCATAGCGCGCTTCTGGATTGCGATCCAGGCCGGCAAGAGCACCGAACTGTTCGAGGACCATCACTGAAATGCAAACGGCCCCGCTGCGTGGGCGGGGCCGTTTGCGTTCAACTAGCGCAACGCGTCAGTGACTGGTCGGCATTGCGAACTCCGCGCCCTTGGCAATCGACTGCGGCCAGCGTTGCATGATGCTCTTCTGGCGGGTGTAGAAACGCACCCCCTCCTCTCCGTACGCATGCATATCTCCGAATAGGCTTTTCTTCCAGCCGCCGAAACCGTGCCAGGCCATGGGCACTGGGATCGGCACATTGATGCCAACCATACCAACCTGGATCCGGCGGCCGAACTCGCGGGCGATGTGGCCGTCACGGGTATAGCAGCTCACACCATTACCGAATTCGTGGTCATTGATCAGTTGCACCGCCTCAGCGAAATCCCTGACCCGGATGCACGCGAGCACCGGACCGAAGATCTCTTCCTTGTATATGCGCATGGAGGGGGTGACATCATCGAACAACGTACCGCCCATCCAGAAGCCGTCACCGCAGCCTTCGCCAGCAGCCTCGCCGTTGAAACCCCGGCCATCGACCAGCAGCGTCGCGCCTTCCTTGATGCCCTGCTCGATATAGCCGGTGATGCGTTCGTGGGCAGCACGCGTCACTATCGGCCCCATCTCGGCGTCCAGATTGGTACCGTCAAGCACCTTCAGCGTGCGGGTGCGTTCGATCAGTTTGGGCATGACCTTGTCGGCCGTTTCGTCGCCCACGAACACCGCAACGCTGATTGCCATGCAGCGCTCGCCCGCTGACCCGTAGGCCGCGCCAATCAATGCGTCGACGACTTGGTCAATATCCGCGTCGGGCATCACCACCAAGTGATTCTTGGCCCCGCCCAACGCCTGGACACGTTTGCCGTGGTGGGCGCCGACCTCATAGATGTGGTTGGCAATGGGCGTGGAACCGACGAAGGAAATCGCCTGCACGTCGGGGTGTTCGAGCAGCGCGTTCACTGCCTCCTTGTCACCTTGCACAACGTTGAATACGCCGTCCGGCAGGCCGGCCTTTTTGAGCAGCTCGGCAATGAACAGGCTCGGGCTCGGGTCGATGGGGCTGGGCTTGAGCACGAAGGTGTTCCCGGTCGCCAATGCCACCGGGAACATCCACATCGGCACCATGACCGGGAAGTTAAACGGTGTGACACCGGCCACCACACCGAGCGGTTGGCGCAGCGTCCAGTTGTCGATGTTGGTACTGACCTGATCGGTGAAGTCGGTCTTGAGCAATTGTGGCGCGCCGCAGGCGAACTCGACGATCTCGATGCCGCGCATGACTTCGCCTTGGGCGTCGGTGAAGACCTTGCCGTGCTCAGCGGTGATCAACCGGGCCAGGTCGTCACGGTGTTCGTTGAGCAGCGCCAGAAATTTGTTGAGCACTCGTGAACGGCGCAACGGCGACAGGTTGCTCCAGGCCGGGAACGCCGCCTTGGCGCTAGCGACGGCGGAATCCACGTCGGCATGGCTGGCCAGTTGGACCGTGCCGGTAACAACACCGGTCGCGGGGTTGTAGACCGGCTGTTGCTGACCGCTGGTCGCTTGCGTACGAGTGCCGGAGATCCAGTTTGTAATGGAGTGGGTCATGGATTTTCTCTCAATCTTGAATGATGCGCAGAGGGGCGTGTGTCGTCGTCGGGGGAACCGGTAGATCAATAGATCGCATAGACCTTCCTGACCGTCTCGAGCACATCCCAGCGTCCGGTCCAGCCAGGCGGCAGGATGATCAGGTCGCCGCCGGTCACCAGCACCTCTTCACCGGAAGAGTCATCGGTTAACACCGCGCGGCCCGAGAGGATGTAAGTGAATTCGGTGTCAGGACGATCGACCACCGGCCACCCGCCGGGCTGGCACTCCCAGACACCGAGGTTGCCCACGGCCTCGGGTGCCAGTTGCTGGAGCGCAATCTGTGGGTCGCCTTTGTCCGCGCCAGCACGCTGGCCCGCAGGTTTTAACGGCAGCGACTCGATGGCGGCAGCCTTGATAATCGTGAAAGTTGTCACAGCATTCTCCTGTTAATGCGCACCGGTCAGCTTTTCAAGCAACTTCGCAGTACGGGATGGACGGTGGGTGATGCGCTCTTCGAAATCGCTCAGCGAGGCGGCGGCGAGGCCACCGTTGATACCGATCCAGCGCAGTGGCTCAGGCTCCCACGATGGCGAGCGATGATTGACGAAAGGCAATGCGTTGATGTCTTCGTCTTGTTCCAGAATCAGATTGCGCAGGACACGCCCAGCCAGGTTGCTGGTGGCGACGCCATCGCCAACGTAGTTGCCGGCCCATGCAATGCGGTTCTTGCGATCCATGCTCACCGTCGGGCACCAGTCACGAGAAACACCGAGTGCGCCACCCCAACGATGGCTGATGCGTGCGTCCGCCAGCGCCGGGAAAAACTCGATCAGCGTCTCGTGGATCTTGCTATGCACGTTGTCCACCAAATCGGCCTGCTCGGTTATCCGTGAGCCCCATTGATAGGGAGCACCGCGACCACCGAACACCAGGCGCCCTTCTGCCGTCACCTGTGCGTAAACGCGCAGGTGACGCATGTCATTGAAGGCCAGACGATGATTGAGGTTTAACCGGGCGAGCAGGTCTCGCGGTAAGGGCTCCGTGGCCAGCACCAGTGAGTACAGCGGGATGACGAAACGCGAGTAGCCAGGTTGTTGCGAGGTGAAGGCCTCTGTGGCACGCACGGTGAACCCTGCCCTCACCGAACCCTGCGCCGTGCGGACCACCCCTGGCGCTTGCTCTGTGACGGCTGAGCCTTCATAGATCTTCGCCCCCATCCGCTCGACCAGCTTCGCCAGACCACGCACCAGTTTTCCAGGGTGAATCAGCGCGCAATGCTCGGTGTACAGCCCGCCCAACACACCATGGGCGCCGAGCCTGGCGCTGGCTTGCGCCGCATCCAGAGCCTGCCACTGGTCCGGTAAACCAAAGCGCGTCGACGCGTCGACCGTTGCCCGCACCCGTTCAAGCTGCGGTGCACTCCGGGCCAGCGAGAGGAAGCCCTGCTTGGCGTAGTCCGCCTCGACGCCTTCGAGGTTGAGCACCCGACCGATTTCATCGACCGTATCATTCATGGCAAACTGCAGATTCAGCGCAGCCTGGTGGGAATACATCTGCGCCACCCGGTCCAGGGAAATCGGGAAAATCGCCGATGCCCACCCGCCATTACGTCCGGAGGCGCCGAAGCCGACCTGGTGTTTTTCCAACAGCACCACGCGCAGAGACGGATCACTTTTGAGCAGGTAATACGCCGTCCACAGTCCTGTGTACCCCGCGCCGATGATGACGACATCGGCTTGCTCTGTGTTTTCCAAGCGCTCGCGATGCTCACTAGCCTCGAACCAAAGCGGCTGATTGGGCAACTGGGTCAAATCAAATTTCGCTGACATTTATTGGCTTCCTACCCTGAACATGGGGCCCATCTGAAACGGCTGTGTACGCTAGAGACTGCTGGCCGGGTCGGCCTTGGCGGTGGCGTTGCTGCGACGGGCGCGAGACGCGCGCAACAGAGCGTAGGAGGCAGCTATTGCAGCAATCGCAAGCAGGCATTGCACAAGGCTGATACGCATCGTCGGGTCAAAGGCCATGCTGACCAGTACGGCAATAATCGCGGCAGTGACTAACAGCGGCAGCCAGGGATGGCCCCACATGGCAAACTTCAGCGTCCCCTCTGCCACCCATTTGGGGCGAAGCTTGATTTGCGACAGGCAGATAACCAGGTAGACGAACAGGAACACCGTGCCGGAGGAGTTGATGAGGAACTGGAATACGGTGTCGGGCCAGAGTGCCGCGATGACCACACATCCATAACCCACCAATGTCGAAGCAAGCACGCCACGTACCGGAACGCCCCTTTTGCTGACGGCAGCGACCCAGCGCGGTGCCTCATCATTAGAAGCAAGCACAAACAGCAGGCGTGACGAGGTGTACAGCCCGGCGTTCAGTACCGACAGCACTGCCACCAAAATCACCACGGTGAGCATGTCGCCCGCACCAGGAATGCCGATGCGTTCAAGGGTGGTCACAAAGGGGGACTTGCCTGGAACGATGTCCGTCCAAGGCTGTGCAACCACGATGAAAAACGTCGCCAATACGAAGAACACCAGAATCCGCACCATCACGGTATTCACAGCCTTGCGGATGTTGCGTGAAGGGTCTTCGGACTCGGCCGCGGCGAGGGTGGCCACTTCCACGCCGGTCATCGAGAAGATGACCACGACGACTCCGGTGAACAGCGACGCTACACCGTGGGGCAGGAATCCACCGTGCGCGGTAAGGTTGCTGAAGCTTGCGGTCGATCCCGGCCACAGGTTGAAGACATAAGCCCCCGCAACGGCCAGGAATACCACGATAGCCACGACCTTGATGCCGGCGAACCAGTATTCGGCTTCCCCGAACGAGTGCACCGACATCAGATTCAGCAGGGTCATGCTGACCATCAGGCCAAGGGCAATCACCCAGACCGGTACATCAGGGAACCAGCCATTGATGATCTGCCCGCCGACAACGGCTTCGAAGCCGACGACGATGACCCAAAAATACCAGTAGAGCCAACCCGTCATGTAACCCGCCGGCCGGCCAAAAGCCATGCGAGCGTAGTCAACGAACGAGCCCTTTGAAGGATGCGCAGCAGCCATTTCACCGAGCATGCGCATCACGAGAGCAACGATGAGACCGGTGATGGCATAAGTGATAAAAGCGCCTGGACCGGTTGAAGCGATGACTGCGCTGGAGCCTACGAATAACCCTGCGCCAATGACCCCGCCGAGGGCCAACATGCTGATGTGTCGCGTCTTGAGTGCACGCTTCAAGCGCGGATCGTGTTCTGACTGAATAGGCATAGCTCGTCTCCTTTTGTTTTAGTAATCGACACTGCCTATTCGAAGGGTATGCACGTTCGACGAAGGTGAAAATCGTCATATTCCACACCACTGAACGTTCGACTATACAAATGTATGACGAGCAATTTTATGTGTAAGAGAACTGCTTAATTTCATCGGACGGGGAACTGTCGACATCAAAAGTCAGGACGACAAAACCGTAAGGGGCGGGGGGCAGAGTGAGTGTTGGAGCGTCGGATTCAACGCTGAGCTATGTGCTTTGGAGGACTGGGCAATCGGCCTTACCGCGGCCAAGCTCTTGAGATGAGCATCTTCTTCATTTTTAAGGAAAACTGGCCGAGCTCTGCCCTTGTAAGCAGCTGCTTTCAGCCAACAGCGGTCACCTTGTGAGTACGAAAGCCAGAGGCAATTTATTTCTTCGCAACAGTCGAGGAAGCTGCCGGGGCTAACAGATGCCGCTCAAGCCTCCTCAGTGCGCTGGATGGGACGAGGAAGACGTCGGCACGACGATGATGCAGGCGCATATGGCACCTTTTTATGGACCTCATTTCAAGGCTTGGAGGTCTCTACGAAATCCGGGGCGATTCACGCCCCTCAATCAAAAACAATCACCCCATACCACGCCGCAAATGCGCCTAATGCCACGGTATGGATAACCAGTAGGTTGCGCACGCTGGTCGGTCGACCGGAGACCAGCCAGTAAGCGATCACCAGCGGGTAGCACAGCAGGCAGGTCAGCCCTAGGGCGATGATCGCCAGCACCATTCTCAGGCCAGGGAAAAAACCGGGAGGGCTGGCCAGGCAGCCAACAAAAGCAATGCCGCCGAGGCTGGCGATAATGATCAAGAACGCAACGATTACGCGCTGCACATCACGTTGATTGTCCATAATTCTCTACTTTTCGTCCTTTAGCACCCGAGCTTGCGGGTGGCCATACTACCTTTCCAAGCGCTCGGTCAGTGTGGAAAGAAGCGCCAGCCAATGTAATCGCCCCTACCCCGCTCCGCGGCCTTTCAACGCCTAACCCCGCCCACCCTCAAAACCAAACAACACGCTCGGCGCCTCCACCAGCAGCGCGTGCCTTAACGCCGCCGAGCAGCCCAGCTCCGCCAGTTGTTCCACCACGCTGCCGAAACCGACGGTTGCTTCGTGTTGGGTGTGGGGCCAGTCGCTGCCCCAGACCAGCCGGCGCGGGCCGAAGCTTTGTACCAGCAGTGGCAGAGCCGCACGGGCAAAGTCGAGGTTCTGCGGGTCGGTCCCTGCCAGCCGATAGATGCCGGACACTTTCATCCACAGTTGCCCGCCCAGCCCCAATTCCAGCAGCTGGTGAAAGCCGGGTTGATCCAGGCCCAGGCGCGCATCCGGGCGGCCGAAATGGTCGATAACCAGCGGGCTGCCGAAGGGCAGCAGTTGGCGGACCAGCCCGGGCAAATCCTCCACGTGGCGGTGCAGCTCGATGTGCCAGCCAAGGGCGGCGATGTGACCAAAGAAATCCCTCCAGGCCGGGTCAAGCAGGTCGGGCAAGGCTTTGCCCATCAGGTTCAGGCGAACCCCGACCACGCCCTGTCGGGCCATGTCATCCAACACGCTGCGGCTGACGTCGCGCTCCAACACCACCACTGCACGCAGTTGCTCCGGCGCCTGCTGCAACGCCGCCAGCAGGTAACTGTTGTCGGTGCCGAGGAAGCTCGGCTGCACCAGCACGCCATGGCTCAAGCCGTGGTTTTGCAGATGCGCCAGGTACTGCGCAAGCATGGCGTCGTAGCCGGGGGTGTAACGCCGGGTGGCGGCCAGGTTCAGCGCACGGCTGAACACATGGGCATGGGCGTCGATGCCGGTGATCGGCGTGGAACGGGTATCGGGCATGGGTTTCATCTATCGAAAGTAAAGGTCATCAGGCCGCGGCGCGTTCATCGCCATGGATGCTGGGCGACGCTGGTGGGGGGCTGGCTTCCAGGCTGCGGCCACGGGTTTCCGGCAGGCAGAGCGCGGCGATCACGGCCACGCCGTAGGCAATCCCGGCGTCGATGCCAATCGCCGAACCCAAAGACATGGAGTCGCTCATGTGCCCGACCAGGAACGGAAACACCGCCGACAGCACACGGCCAAAGTTGTAGCAGAACCCCACCCCGGCCCCGCGCACATCCGCCGGGTACAGCTCGTTGAACAGCGCCCCGAGGCTCGCCGGAATACCCGCCGCAAAGAAGCCCAGCGGGAACCCGAGGAACAGCATCTGGGTGTTGCTCAGCGGCAGAAACACATAACACTGCACGGTGACCACACAGCACAGCGCGAACAACACGATGTTCTTACGGCGGCCAATGCGGTCGATCAAGAACCCGCTGACCACGCAGCCGCACCAAAAGGCAAAGATGATGACCGCCAGGTAGCCGCCGGAGTTCAGCACCGACAGGTTGCGCTCGGTCTTGAGGAAGGTCGGCAACCAGGTCATCACCGCGTGGTAACCGCCATGCGCGCCCAGCCCCAGCAGGCCGCCGAACAAGGTCACGCGAATCAGCTCCGGACGGAAGATGCCGCTCAGGGACTTGAAGAAGCTATGTGGAATGGCCTGTTCTTTTTGCAGGCGCTGGAAGCTGTCGGGCTCTTCAACGTTGCGCCGTACCCAGATGATCAGGAACGACGGCAGCAAGCCGATGATGAACATCACCCGCCAGGCCATGTCTTGCGGCACGAAGGAATAGATCAGCGCAAAGATCCCGACCGCCAGGCCCCAACCCACCGCCCAGGCACTCTGGACCGTGCCCATGACCTTGCCGCGGTACTTGGGATTGATGGTTTCGGCCATCAACACCGCACCGGCCGCCCACTCCCCGCCAATGCCGAAGCCCTGCAACGCCTTGACGATCAGCAGTTGGTGAAAGCCGGTGACGAAGGCCGACAAGAAGGTGAAGAACGAGAACCACAGGATCATCCACTGCAGCGTGCGCACCCGGCCGTAGCGGTCGGACAGTGTTCCGCCGACCCAGCCGCCAATGGCCGAGGTGACCAGGGTGACGCCGCTGATCAACCCCGCATCGCCCTTGGTCAAGGCGAACGCGGCGATCAACGCCGGTATCGCCAGGCCGAACATCTGTACTTCCAATGCATCGAGCGACCATCCGCCGAAGCAGGCCCAAAACGTTTTGCGCTCCCGAGGAGTGACTTGGCGATACCAACTGAACATGGTTCTTATCCTTATAAGTGAAACGAGAGGCAGCCGAGAGCGAACCGCACCGCTGCAGGGCCAGTCAGGGAAACAACACGATAAAAACAGCGGCGAACGATTCGCCGCTGAGAGAGCCGCTAGCCGGGCACGGGTTAGCGAATGTCCACGCTGTAGCGGAAATGCTCGGCATGCCCGCGTGAACGGCGCCACTCCAACGGCGTACCGGCGTAGTCACGGGCCAACCGCTCGATCACCACCACCGGGCTGTTGACCGGCACCTGCAGCAACCGCGCATGCAGGTGATTCACCGATTCGGCGGTCAGGGTTTCTTCGGCATAGGCCACCACCTGGCCGCAGACCTCTTCGTAGATCGGATAGAGCAACGGCCCCTGGCGATTCAGGTCGATCTCCAGCAACGCTTGAAAGCGGCTGCGCGGCAGCCAGATTTCTTCCGCGAGCACCGGCTGAACCTCCAGCAGACGCACCCGCACGATACGAATCACCGGCGCCTCCAGGGGCAGTCCCAACGCCTGGGCCACCGCCGACGGCGCCGTCACCGGCTCGATCGACAAAATCCGGCTCTCGGGCACCTGGCGTTCGCCCGCCGCAGTTTGAAAGCGGAAAAACCGGAACAGCGACGACTGAAACTGAGGCCGGCGAATAAAGGTCCCGCGACCTTGCTGGCGCTCCAGGATGCCCTCACTGACCAGCGCATCGACGGCCTTGCGCACGGTGCCCGTGGACAGCTGGTATTCCGCCGACAGCGCGGCCTCGGTGGGGATGGCCTCTCCCGGGCGCCAGCGGTTGTTGGCGATCTGCTGGGCCAAGTGGTCACGCAGGCGTTGGTAAAGGGGCAGGCGAACATCACTGGAGAGGGAATTCATCGACTTTATGCACCTTGTTATCTAGTCATCTATATGAATTTTGTGGCGAGTATTTGCCTCGCGCGCCTGGCTGTCAAGCAGGGTCAAGGGGCCTTGCTGACGAATGGTGGCCGCGTGTGGCTGTGTCGCCGGCGAAAGCGACGAAGAAAAAAACCAGTACCATGACTTTTTTCCCTCGCGAGCGGCTCATGGACTTAAAACAACTCGAATGCTTCGTACGGGTCGCCGAATTCGGCAGCTTCACCAAGGCCGCTGCCGTGTTGAACATTTCCCAATCGGTGGTCAGCCGCCAGGTCAGGCAACTGGAAGTCGAACTGCAAGAACACCTGCTGCTGCGCAATGGCCGAGGGGTGTTGCTGACGGCGTCGGGCCAGCGCCTGTTCGACCACGGGAAAGGGATCTTGCGGCAGGTGCAAGTGGCTCGCGAAGAGTTGCGCGAGCAGCGCGACACCTTGTCCGGCAAAGTGGTGATCGGCCTGCCACCGAGCATTTCCCGCTGCCACACCCTGGCCCTGGTGTCCGCCTTTCGTGAGCAGTTTCCCGGTTGCTCCCTGGGCATCAAGGAAGGTTTAAGCCACTCGATGCGCGAATGGCTGTTGCTCGGCCGCCTGGATTTCGCCCTGCTGTTCAACCCGGCTCTCAGCGCACAACTGCACTACGAGCACCTCCACTCCGAACCCCTGATGCTGATCGGCGCCAGCGCTTCGGACCTGCCGCACACCGTGCCCATGGCCGACCTCGGGCGCTATCCCCTGATCATTCCCAGCGAACCCCATTCCCTGCGGCGCTTGATCGAGACCCAGGCCTCGCGCCATGACTTGGCGCTGGACGTGTGCCTGGAAATCGACAGCATTCCGTCGCTGCTGGAGTTGATCAAATTGAACATGGGCTACGGCGTGCTGTTCCGCTCGGCCCTGGCCGGCAGCGACAGCCTGCCCGACGGCTTGAAAGCCGCGCAGATTGTCGAACCGGCCATCCCCACCCACCTGTTCATTGCCACCTCCAAGCAGCGACCGCTGACCCGCCTGGCCGAGAAAACCTTGGCGGTGGTTCGCGAAATCTGCATACCGTGACAACAGGCATGCAAAAACCGCATAACTGCTAGAACCCAGGCTCTGTTGTTCGACACGCTGGCAACCCTGACCATCAGCCATCGCTTTCAAACACAGACCAATAAGGGATACCTGATGAAAACTTGCCTGGCTCCGGACCCCAACCCCAGCACGCCCACCCACGCCCTGCCTGCGGGTGCCTGGGATGCCCACTGCCACGTGTTCGGCCCCGCCGCGCAGTTCCCCTATGCGGCCGACCGCAGCTACACCCCGCCCGACGCCCCTTATGAAACCCTGCGGGCGCTGCACGATCATCTGGGCATCAGCCGGGCCGTGATCGTCCAGGCCAGCTGCCATGGCAGCGACAACCGCGCAATGCTCGACGCCATTGCCCGCAGCGCCGGACGCTACCGCGGCGTGGCCATCGTCGATGGCAGCGAAACCGACGCCCAACTGGCCAAGATGCACGCCGGCGGGGTACGCGGGGTGCGTTTCAACTTTGTCGCGCACCTGGGTGGCGCCCCCGACCTGGAGGTCTTCGACCGCACCGTGGAGCGGCTGGCCCCGCTGGGCTGGCACCTGGTGCTGCACCTGGACGCGCAAGACATCCTGACCCACGTCGAGCGCCTGGAACGCATCCCCGTACCGTTCATCATCGACCACATGGGGCGGATCAAGGCACAGGACGGCCTTGAACAATCGTCCTTCCTGGCCCTGCTCGACCTGATGGAAAATCCACTGGCCTGGGTCAAGGTCTGCGGCGCCGAGCGCGTGTCGGTGGGTCGTCGGCCCTTCGCCGACGCCATCCCCTTCGCCGAACGCCTGATCCAGGCCGCACCGGACCGGGTGCTCTGGGGCACCGACTGGCCACACCCGAATATCACTCAGGACATGCCCAACGACGGTGGCCTGGTGGACCTGATGCTGGACTTCTGCAGCGACCCGGCCCTGCGTCACAAGCTCCTGGTGGACAACCCGCTGAAACTGTACGGCCGCTGACCGCACGACCCTTTGCCACACCTCCAACAATAAGATGGCAGTGAGTAACGCTAATGAACCCTATCCCTGTGACTGATCAGGTCGGAGCCCCGCCCCGGCCCAACACCAAAACCAAGCAACCCTTCTACCGCGCGATGTATTTCCAAGTCCTGCTGGGGATCATCGTCGGGGTGCTGGTAGGCCACTTCTGGCCGGACTTCGCGGCGGACCTCAAGCCCCTGGGCGACGCGTTTATCAAGTTGATCAAAATGATCATCGGCCCCGTGGTTTTTTGTACGGTGGTGACCGGCATCGCCGGCATGCGGGACCTGAAAAAGGTCGGCCGGGTCGGCGGCAAGGCCCTGCTGTATTTCGAAATCATCTCCACGGTCTCGCTGCTGATCGGCCTGATCGGCGGCCACCTGTTCAACCCCGGCGGCGGCTTCAATGTCGACGTCAACACCCTGGATGCCAGGGCCGTGACCGGGTTCGCGGAAAAAGCCCAGCACCTGCACATGGTCGACTTCCTCATGGGCATCATCCCCAGTACCTTCACCCAGGCCTTCGCCGAGGGGAATGTGCTGTGCATCCTGCTGGTCTCGGTGTTGTTTGGCTGCGCGCTGTCGGCCATGGGCGAGAAAGGCAAGCCGGTGTACGAGATCATCGAAGGCCTGTCGGGGGTGTTCTTTCGCATCGTCCACATCATCGCCAAACTCTCGGCCGTGGGTGCCTTTGGCGCCATCGCGTTCACCGTCGGCACCTACGGTGTGGAGTCGCTGCTGCCCCTGCTCAAGCTGATCGGCAGCTTCTACCTGCTCTGCGTGTTCTTTGTGGTGGTGGTGCTCGGCGGGGTCGCCCGGCTCTGTGGCTTCAGCATCCTGCGCTTCCTCGGCTACATCAAAGAGGAATTGCTGGTGGTACTCGGCACCAGTTCCTCTGAAGTGGTGCTGCCGCAAATCATGGACAAAATGGAGCGCCTGGGCTGCTCCAAACCGGTGGTGGGCCTGGTGATCCCTACCGGTTACTCGTTCAACCTGGACGGCACCAACATCTACCTGACCATGGCCGTGCTGTTCATTGCCCAGGCGTTGAACATCGACCTCAGCCTGTCCCAGCAATTGACCCTGGTGGTCGTGGCGATGCTGACGTCCAAGGGCGCCAGTGGCGTGTCCGGCGCGGCCTTCGTGATGCTGACCAGCACCCTGATGGTGGTGCCGATCGTGCCCGTCGCGGGCATGGTGCTGATCCTCGGCATCCACCGTTTCATGGGCACCGGGCTGGCCATGACCAACTTGGTGGGCAACGGGGTCGCCACCCTGGTGGTCTCCGCCTGGGAAAAAGAGCTGGACCGCGAAAAACTCGCCCAAGAGTTGGGCAACAAGGCTTAACCCCCTCCCCCCTCACTTCCCGTTAATCGAGTGCCTGTTCGGTCCTGTACCGAACAGCGCCTCGTCGTGCCAGGAACATAATAAAAATGAACCGTACCCTGTCTATCGCCCTGTTCGTACCCGGCGTCTGCTGCAGCCTGGGCGCGCTGGCCCAAGGTTTTATCGAAGACGGCAAGGCCAGCCTGGAAGCCCGCAATTTCTACTACAACGGCGACTTTCGAGACGGCGCCGGCGTTTCCAAGCGAGACGAATGGGCCCAAGGCTTCCTGCTCAACTACGAATCGGGGTTTACCCAGGGCACCCTGGGGTTTGGCATCGATGCCCTGGGCTATGCCGGCTTCCAGCTGGACTCCAGCCCCGACCGCACCGGCAGTGGCCTGCTGCCCCGGCGTGTGTCCGGCGAGGCGGCTGGCGAGTACGCCAAGGGCGGGTTGGCGGCCAAGGCCAGGCTGTCGAAAACCACCCTCAGCTATGGCATTGCACTGCCCAAGGTGCCGGTGCTGCAATTCAACGGCAGCCGCCTGTTTCCCCAGACCTTCCAGGGCACCCAGCTCAGTTCCGGCGACATCGAACACCTGACGCTGAACCTCGCCCAGTTTGATAAGACGGTCACCCCGGACTCCACCGACCAACGGGACATCGCCATCGCAACCAAGGACGGGCGTTATCGCGCCACCGGCATCGGCGAGCACTTTCGTTATGGGGGCGGCAGCTATCAGCTCACGCCGACCCTGAGCGCCAGCTACTACTACGGTGCACTGGATGACGTGTACCGCCAGCAATTCTTCGGCCTGGTTCACGCCACGCGCCTGGGCAGCGGCAAAATCACCACCGATGTGCGGGCGTTTTCCAGTCGCGAGATCGGCGCCGCAAAGGCCGGCGAGGTCGACAACCGCGCCTACTCCGCCGCCCTGGGCTACAACCTGGACAGCGGCCACAGCCTGCTGGCCACCTATCAAGTCATGCAGGGCGCCACCGGTTTTCCCTACATCAACAACCCCTACCTGCCCAACTATGTGCAATACCATGACTTCGGCAGCGCCGGCGAACGCAGCTGGCAACTGCGCTACGGCTACAACTTCGCGGCTTTGGGCATTCCCGGGCTGAGCTTCTTCACCGCCTACATCCGCGGTTCCGGCCTGGACAAACCCGGTGCAGAAAAGGAATGGGAGCGCGACATCGACGTCAGCTACGCCTTTCAAGACCGGCTCAAGGGTTTGTCCATCCGCCTGCGCAACGCCACCTACCGCAGCGATGATGGCCGCGACATCGATGAAAACCGCCTGATCGCCAGCTACGCCTTTTCGTTGTTCTGAACCCCGGCATCGGCACGCCCGGCGCGGGCATTGCCGCCACGTAATTCACACGCCACTCAGCCGAGTGGCGTGTTCGTTTTGCGGTCGCCACGCCGCTTGGCCGCGAAAAACAGGTGCACGTCTCCCGCCCCACATGGCATGTTGCAGCCGATTAAAATGTCGGACCCTGTCTTAATTCGCCACTAAACTCCCGTCCATATGCAGGCTGGCGGCAGCCCCTCTAAGCAGGAGAGCGTCGCCAGCGTCCCACCCTTTGCCAAGGTTTGAAGTCACGCCGATGCCCCATTCAGAAATTGCTTTAGACGTGGACGCGGTCCAGCGCATCGATGCTGTGCCAGTGATCCTCAGCCTGGTCAAAAACATCACGGGCATGCGTTTTGCCGCCGTGGCGCGGGTCACCGAGCAGAAATGGGTGGCCTGTGCAGTGGACGACTCCATCGACTTCGGCTTGAAACCCGGTGGCGAACTGGTGCTGGAATCGACCATTTGCCATGAAATCCGCCAGCACCGGCAACCGGTGATTTTCGGCCAGGCCAGTGCGCACCCGGTGTTCTCGCTGCATCACACCCCCAGGACCTACGGGCTCGAAAGCTATATCTCGATTCCGATCATCAGGGCCGACGGGGCCTTTTTCGGCACCCTGTGCGCCATTGATTCGCTGCCGGCCGAGCTTCAAGACGCGACCATCACCCAGACCCTGACCCTGTTCGCCCAACTGATCGCCATGAACCTGGACAGCCAGAACACCCTGGAAGACACCCAGGTGGCGTTGGCAGAGGCGCACAAACTGGGCAAGCTTCGCGAGCAGTTTGTCGCGGTCCTGGGGCACGACCTGCGAACGCCCCTCAGCGCCATTCGCATGAGCACCGACCTGCTGGAAAGCAAAGCCGCCGACAAGCGCTCGTTGAACCTGATTTCGGCCATCCGCAAAAGCTCCGCGCGCATGGGTGCCTTGATCGAAAACATCCTGGACTTTGCCCGGGGCCGGATGGGCAGCGGTATTCCGAGTCAACCCAGCCTGGTGAATGACCTGCAAGCCAGCCTGCAACTGAGCCTGGATGAAATCAGCGCCTCGAACCCCAGCACCCGGATAGACGCCCTGCTGGACGTGCCTGCAGGCCTGTATTGCGACGTGCTGCGGGTCAGTCAGTTGTTCTCCAACCTGCTGAGCAACGCGGTCACCCACGGCTCGCGAGACACGCCGATCCAGGTCAGGGCACTGATCGAAGACGGCCTGTTGACCCTCTCTGTCACCAACCAGGGCCCGCCGATCCCACCGTCTTTGCTGGCGTGCCTGTTCGAACCCTTCACCCGTTCGGAAGCGGGCCAGCAAGGCGAAGGCCTGGGGCTGGGCCTGTACATCGCTGCGCAAATCGCCGTGGCGCACAACGGCACCTTGAGCGTGACGTCGACGGAGCAAAGCGGCACCTGCTTCATTGCCCGGCTGCCCGCCACCCAACCTTGATCACGCCGGTGCATGCAGCGCTTACTCGCGCCAGGTCGCCAGCCACGCCTTGAATTCGTCCACCGTGGCGGTCGAGTTCAGGCGAGTGATAATCGCCAGTTCCTCCGCCGGTTCCGGGTCACTGTCGGACACCGCAAACACCAGCAGGAAGTCATCGCCCCAAGGGGCGAACACGCCCTGGTTGCGCAGGTTGTCCAGGACCTGGACACAGGTCTGGTACACGCGCTCGCGGAACGCATCAAAATCGGGGTCGTCTTCGGTGGCCAGTACCCGCTCCCGCAACCGCGTGCAGATCTGCTCGATCTCGTGATCGGCGCCCTCGCCCTCGAAGTGCCATTCCGCCGGAGAAAACTTGTAGTACGCCTGGTCGTCGGGGTTTTCCGCCTGGTGGCGCTGCAGGTGGCTCAAGGTGTTGATGGCGACGCAGGCGGTCATCGCGTCACCGTCGCTGTACAGGGCAAAGCTGCAGAGGGTTTCGTCAGGGTGCTCACTGGCGATCTGCGCCAGGGCCACCCGTGCCGCGACCTCAAGGTCGGCCTGCAATTGAGCAAAATCAAAGTCGTTCATCCAGCCATTACTCCCTGTGGGCCAAAAAAAGAGCAGCCTATCCTAAAGCAAAGTCCCGGTGTGTCGATCAGCGTCATGCAGGGCATCCGTCAACGGCATCGGCCTGCCGCACCTGCTCATACAAGGTCTTCAAGCGCCCCACCGCCGCTTCGATCTCGCTGTCCTTGACCCCGCCGTAGCCCAGCACCAGTAGAGCGTCATGGCCACGTTGCGGGTCCAGGTGATAGCTGCCGCGCAAGGTCAGGCCGTGTTCCGGCGCCCGTTCGATCATCCGTTGCACGCAGGCCGGTGTGCCCAGGGTCACCGCCAGGTGCAGCCCCGCCTGCCCGGAGGAAAAACTCACGGCGTCGCCAAAACTGGCCTTCAGGCAGCGCTGCAAGAGGCTGCGACGGGCCGCGTAGACCGCTCGCATCTTGCGGATATGCCGGGCGAAATGGCCCTCGCGCATAAAGTCCGCCATGGCTGCCTGGATCGGCAGGAAACCCGGGCGGTAGAGCTGGGTCAGGCCCTGGCTGAACGCCGTCGCCAAGGCTTCGGGCAGCACCAGGTAACTCAGGCGCATCCCCGGGAAGGTGACCTTGCTGAAGGTGCCCAGGTAAATCACCCGCTGATGGCGGTCCAGGCCCTGCAGCGAGGGCAGCGGCTCGATGTCGTAGCGGAACTCGCTGTCGTAGTCGTCCTCCAGCACCCACAGCTTGCGAGCCTCGGCCAAGGCCAGCCACTCTCGGCGCCGCTGCAGGCTCATGATGCTGGCGCTGGGGTACTGGTGCGACGGTGTGATAAAGGCAAAGCGCGGCGCCGGCGCCGAGCAGTCCTCGGGCAGGCAGGCGCCATCCGCATCCACCTCCAGGGGCATCAGTTGCAGGCCGGCGGCCGCGAACACCACCGGTGCGCCCCAATGGGTCGGCGTCTCCACCAGCACCCGGTCACCGGGGTCGGTCAACAGCCGGGCGATCAGGTCCAGGGATTGGTGGGTGCCCTGGGTGACGATGACCTGCGCCGCGGTGCATTTCACCGCCCGCGAGGCATACAGGTACGCCGCCAGGGCCTCACGCAAGGGGCGATAACCGCCCTGCTCGGCGTAACCGCTCAGGGCATGGGGGTATTTGCGGTAATAGCGATTTTGCAGGCGCCGCCAAATGTGGAACGGAAACGCCTCGGCATCCGCGACCCCCGGCACAAAGGCTCCGCCGGACTGGGCCAGGGCCGTGACCCGGGCGGTAATCCCCGCGCCACGCCGGGACAGCAACCCCTCGGCTTCAGCACCGGCCACGACAGGGGCCTGCCGCGGGTCATACCCCTGGGGCAGCGTGTCGGCGACAAAGGTGCCACTGCCGGGACGGGTGTACAGGTAGCCCTCGTCGGTCAGGCGCTCATAGGCCAGGGCCGCGGTGATGCGCGACACCGCCAGTTGCTCGGCCAGGGCCCGGGTCGAGGGCATCTTGTAATTCACCGGCAAGTGGCCTTGCAGGATCGACGCCTGGATCACCTGGCAAATCTGCCGCTGCAGGCTCAGCTCGGAGCCCCGTTCAAGCGTGCCGATCAGCAGGTCGTGGAGCAGCGAAGGCATAGGCGGCGCCCAGTGGTGGCAGGAGGAAGGCTCGCAGACTAAAGCCGGCAACCGGGGTTGTCAGCCCCTTTTGCACCGCCAAAACTGGCCTTATCAAAAAAACACATCTGGCTATAAAGCCTAGGGCCATTTCTGCCCTATGGTCGCGTCATCGTCTTGAGGCCCGCCCCGGGGTTCTCGCTGCCCTCCCATGAGGTTGTCGCCACCGTGAATGCCCTGACCCGCCCTACCCCCGCCAGCCCTGATGCACTGCTCAGTGCCGCCGTCGCCGAGGCCACCGAGCAACAGGCCGAAGCCGTGGCCCTGAGCCATTTCGGCCTGCAGGCCCGGGCCGAACGCCTGGCCGGCGAACGAGACCTGAACTTTCACCTGCACGACGCCGATGGCGGCCAATGGCTGCTGAAACTCTCCAACCCGGTGGAAGACCCCGAGGTCGCGGACTTCCAGAACTGCGCGCTGCTGCACATCCACGCCTGCGACCCGAGCCTGCCGGTGCAACGCATTTACCCGGCCCTCAACGGTGACTATCAGGTCTGGGTCGAACTGGGCAGCGACCGGGTCCTGGCCCGCCTGCTGTCCTTTGCCCCGGGCCGGCCCCTGGTCCGGGTCAGCGAGCCCAGCCGCGAACTGCGCATTGCCCTGGGCACCCACCTGGCCCGCCTGGGCCTGGCCTTGCGCGGTTTTTTCCACCCTGCGGCCGGTCATAAACTGCTGTGGGACATCAAGCACTGCGGGCGCCTGGGGGATCTGGTGCAGTACATCCAGGACCCCGAGGAACAGCGCCTGGCCCAGCACTTCTTCGACAACTTCCGCCAGCACGCCGAGCCCCGGCTCAAGGGCCTGCGGGCCCAGGTGATCCACAACGACCTGAACCTGCACAACGTCATAGTCGACCAGGGCCAGGACGAACTGATTCGCAACATCATCGACTTCGGCGACATGGTGCACGCGCCGCTGATCAACGACCTCGCGGTTGCCGCCGCCTACCAACTAGGCAGCGAAGACAACCCGCTGGCCCCGGCCTGTGAATTGATCGGCGCCTATCACCGGGTCTGCCCGCTGGAAGAACAGGAACAGCTACTGCTGTTCGACTTGATCGCCGCACGCCTGGTGATGACCGTGGCCATCACCCACTGGCGCGCCTCGCTGTACCCGGAGAACCGCGCCTACATCCTGCGCAATGCCCCCGCGGCCTGGCGCGGCCTGCGCGGGTTCGCCGCCCTACCCCGGGAAGTGGCCCAACAACAGATCCGTCAAGCCTGCCAACAGGAGACACCGCAATGACCATGCTCAATGGTTTCACCGCCGCCGACGCCGACCGCCTGCCCGCCGCCGAACGGGCGTTGATCGAGCGCCGCGAGCGCCTGTTGGGCCCGGCCTACCGGCTGTTCTATGAACGCCCGCTGCACATCGTTCGCGGTGACGGCGTCTGGCTCTACGATGCCCAGGGTAAACGCTACCTGGACGCCTACAACAACGTCGCCTCCGTGGGCCACTGCAACCCCCGAGTGGTGCAAGCCCTGAGTGCCCAGGCGCAGGTGCTCAACACCCACACCCGCTACCTGCACGAGGGCATCCTCGATTACGCGGAAAAGCTCCTGGCGACCTTTCCCGCCGACCTGCAACACGTGATGTTCACCTGCTCCGGCAGCGAGGCCAACGACCTGGCCCTGCGCATCGCCCGCCACCACACCGGTGGCAGCGGCCTGATCGTCACCCAACTGGCCTACCACGGGGTCACAGAACAGATCGCCGCAGCCTCGCCGTCCCTCGGCGCAGGCGTGCCCCTGGGGACCAACGTGCGCACCGTCAGGGCCCCCGACGCCTATCGCCTGGGGGCAGAGAATGTCAGCCGGATCTTTGCCGAGGACGTGCAAGCGGCCATCGACGACCTGCGGGCCCACGGCATCCAGCCGGCGGCCCTGCTGCTGGACGGTATTTTCGCCAGTGACGGGGTGTTCGCCGACCCGCCGGGCTTTATGGCCGAAGCCGTGGCCCTGGCCCGCCGTGAAGGCCTGCTGTACATCGCCGATGAAGTGCAATCGGGCTTCGGCCGCACCGGCGCGCAGATGTGGGGTTTTGAACGCCACGGCCTGGCCCCGGACATCGTCACCCTGGGCAAACCCATGGGCAACGGTCAGCCGATCGCCGCTGCGGTGATGCGTGCCGAGGTGATTGCCGAGTTCGGCCGTACCGCGCGCTATTTCAATACCTTTGGCGGCAACCCGGTGTCCTGCGCCGCCGCCAACGCGGTGCTGGAGGTGATCCAGGAGCAAGGCCTGCTGCACAACTGCGCCACCCAGGGCGCCTACCTGAAAAGCCGCTTCGAGGCCCTGGCCCACCGCCACCCGTTGATCGGCGACGTGCGGGGCGCCGGCCTGTTCCTCGGCGTGGAACTGGTCAGCGACCGCGCCAGCCAGACCCCGGCCAGCGAGCAGACGACACGGGTGGTCAACGGCCTGCGCGAACGCGGCGTGTTACTCAGCGCCGCCGGCCCCCACGCCAACATCCTGAAAATCCGCCCGCAACTGATCTTCGAACGCGAACACTGCGACCTGCTGGTCGACACCCTGGATCAGGTTCTTCAGGGGTTGGAATAAGCTCGGCAGGCGGAACCCCCTCGCCCCCTCAAGCCCCCGCCTGAGGGGCGAGCGACACCTGTGAACCCAAGCAGAAAAAATCGGTGAGAAAAGATGAACCGCTTCAGCGCAGCAGTGTCACTATGACATCATTGCCCCCTGACTCCCCCTTTGCTGCCAATCATCTGGCCGCCATCCAGACCGCTGAGTGTTGCCCATGTCCCTTCTCAACAGCTTCAAGTTCTCCACCAAACTGCTCACCGCGTTTGTCCTCTGTGCCCTGATCACCCTGCTGATCGGCGCCGGCGGCATGCTGGGCATCAACAAACTGGCAACCGCCCTGTCGCTGACCTTCTCCAACAACCTGGTGTCGGTGGCCAATACCGCCGAGACCCTGGGCAGCCTGACCGCCCACAACCGTGGCCTGTACCGCTTGGTGGACACCCACAGCGGCGAATTGGACGCCACAGAAAACAAACGTTTGCACGAATCCCTGGAAAGCGACTTGAACAACGCGTTGAAGGCCTACAAGACGTACCGCGCCACACCGCTGGAAGATGACGAACGCGCCGCCGGCGACAAGCTCGACGGCATCTGGCCGGGCTACATCGCCAGCTCGAAGAAGATCGTCGAGCTGCTCGACAGCAAGAACTTCGAACAGGCCCGCGTGCTGCTCAACGGCAGCAACATCGCCGACTTCCGCGAGGCCCGGAGCCTGTTGCGGGTGATGATCGATTCCAATAACCGACAGATCCGTGAAGGCGCCCAGGCCGCCGACGACCTCAAGCAGACCGCTTCCGTGTCGCTGTTGGTGGGCATCATCCTGGCGTTCCTGGTGGCCATCGCCCTGGGCATCCTGATCACCCGCATGATCACCCGTCCCCTGGCCCTGGCGGTGTCCTGCGCCGAGCAGATTGCCGAAGGCGACCTGACCCGCCACATCAGCAGCGACCGCCACGACGAAGCCGGGCAGTTGCTCAATGCCTTGGCCGGCATGCAGAACGGTTTGAAGACCACCATTCAGCAGATCGCCAGCGCCTCGGACCAATTGGCCTCGGCTGCCGAAGAACTGAGCGCGGTCACCGAAGAAAGCACCCGCGGCCTGACCCGCCAGAACGATGAAATCCAGCAAGCGGCCACGGCGGTCAACCAGATGACCGCGGCCGTGGAAGAAGTGGCGCGCAACGCCGTGTCCACCTCCGAAGCCTCGCGCACCGCCAGCGACGACGCCCAACAAGGCCAGTCCCAGGTTCAGGAAACGGTCAAGGGCATCGGCCACATGGTCAGCGAGATCACCGGTTCCAACCAGGCGGTGACCGTGCTCGCCGACAACATCCGGCAGATCAGCAAGGTCCTGGAAGTGATTCGCAGCATCGCCGACCAGACCAATCTGCTGGCCCTCAACGCCGCCATCGAAGCCGCCCGTGCCGGTGAGCAAGGCCGTGGTTTTGCCGTGGTGGCGGACGAAGTGCGGGCCCTGGCCCATCGCACCCAGGCATCCACCGTGGAGATCGAAGGCATGATCGGCACCGTGCAGTCCGGGGCCGACGGCGCCGTGGCCGCCATGGGCAAAAGTCTGGCGCTGGCGACCCAGACCCAGGGCTTGGCGGAGCATGCCGGAGCGGCGCTGGAGAAGATCAACGCCGGGGTCTCGACCATCAACGAGCGCAATCTGGTGATTGCCTCGGCCTCCGAAGAGCAGGCCCAAGTGGCCCGTGAAGTGGACCGCAACCTGCTGAACATCCAGGACCTGTCGACCCAGACCGCTGCGGGCGCCAACCAGACCAGCGCCTCGAGCCAGGACCTCTCGCGCCTGGCGGTGTCGTTCAACGCCCTGGTGGCCAAGTTCAAACTCTAAGACCGCCCCCCCGTCCGGGACTGATCCCTACAGGCCCGGCCTCTGCCGGCGGCGCGCCTTAGCCGCCGGGCTCGCAGCGGCGGTAGTCGCGGGCCGAGCAGTCGAACCGTGCCTTGAACACCCGACTGAAGTGCGCCATGTCGCTGAAACCCCAGCGGTAGGCGATTTCGCTGATCTGCGCGCCGGCCAGGGCCGGCTCTCGCAGGTCGCGGGCACAGCGCTGCAACCGCGCCGCCAGCAGGTAGCGGCCGAAGGACGTCTGCTCCTGCTGGAACAGGCTGTTGGTGTAGCGCGAGCTGATGCCGAAATGGGCACTGACGCCCCCCAGGCTCAGGTCACTGTCGGCCAACCGCGCCTGGATATGGTCCTTGATCCGAAACAGCAAGGCGGTGCGCCGCGACCCGGGCTGCACCTGGCCTTTGCCGCGCTCGCACAAGGCCATGGCCAGCAGGTCCAGGCCCTGCTCGGCCAGGCGCAATTGCTGCGAATCAGCCAGTTGCCCGTCAAGCCGGGACAGGCCGGCGAAGAAGTCGAACACCAGCCGATCCAATGGGTTGTTCCGTGACAGGGGTAACGCGGTCAGGTACTCGATGTTACCCAGGCGCTGGTGCAGGCTGGCCCGGGGAATCTGCACCACGGTCTGGCGGAACGCCCCATCAAAGTGCAATTCATAGGGACGCCGGGTGTCGTAGATGGCAAAACCGCCCACATCCAGCAAGGCCCGGCGGTCCTCCTGCAACACCTGGGCACGGCCCTCATGGGCCAGGCTGAGCAGCACCCGTTCCTGGTCGCCGCGGGCAATGCGCCGAGCGTCGCGGACCACGCTCTGCTCCGACGCAGACACCTCCACCAGTGACAGACCGCCCACTTCATGGGCCTGCAAATGGCCATGGAACTGTTCGCGATTGGGGAAGTTGCAGTCGAGCTCGACAAAGGTGCTGCACACCACTTGCTGCCAGTAATCCAGGCGATGGCGGGGCTCGACGCTGTTGGTATCAAACGCGGTACTCATGTTGCTCGACCTGCTCGGCGGGGGCTTTCAGCGGTTTTCGATGCAATTCCGGCACCAGCCCCCAGGCCTGAACCCTGGCGGACAAGTATCGCTTCCTCTGGGTCCTAATGGCCCGGCAAACAAGCGCCTTAGGCTTTTGCTCACCGCAACCGCCTGAGTCCATCGCCATGCAAAAACCGTTGAAAGTCGCCTGTGTGCAAGCCGCTCCCGCCTTCCTCGACCTGGAAGCCGGGGTGCAGAAAACCATTGCCCTGATCGACGAGGCCGCCGCCAACGGCGCCCAGTTGATCGCCTTCCCGGAAACCTGGATCCCCGGCTACCCGTGGTTCCTCTGGCTCGACGCCCCGGCCTGGCACATGCCCCTGGTGCACCGTTATCACCAGAACTCCCTGGTACTGGACAGCCCCGAAGCCCGGCGCATCAGCGACGCGGCACGCCAGGCCGGTATCTACGTGGTACTGGGGCACAGTGAACGGGTCAACGGCAGCCTGTACATCGGCCAGTGGATCATCGACGACCAGGGCCAGACCGTGGGCGTGCGGCGCAAGCTCAAGGCCACCCACGTGGAACGCACCCTATTCGGTGAAAGCGACGGCTCGTCCCTGCGCACCTTCGACACGCCCCTGGGGGTATTGGGCGCGCTGTGCTGCTGGGAACACCTGCAGCCGCTCTCCAAGTACGCCCTGTATGCCCAGAACGAGCAGATCCACGTTGCCGCCTGGCCCAGCTTCAGTGCCTACCGCCAAGCCACCCAGGCCCTGGGCCCGGAAGTGAACATCGCCGCCTCGCGGGTCTACGCCGTGGAAGGCCAGTGCTTTGTCTTGGCCCCTTGCGCCGTGGTCTCGCCGGCGATGATCGACCTGCTGTGCGACACCGAAGCCAAGCACAGCCTGCTCCAGGCCGGTGGTGGCCACGCACGGATCTTCGGCCCGGACGGCAGCGACCTGGCCACGCCCCTGGGGGAGCATGAAGAAGGCCTGCTGTACGCCACCCTCGACCCGGCGGCACTGATCTACGCCAAGGCCGCCGCCGACCCGGTGGGCCATTACTCGCGCCCGGACGTGACCCGACTGATGCTCAATCGCACCGCCAACAGCTGCCTGGTGGAATTCAGCCTGCCCAGCGCCACCCCGGCGCCGGAGCTGGAGGCGAGCCCGGGCGAACCGATCCATACCAGCCCCCTCATCGGCGAGGTGTAACATGGAATCCGCGATCCCTGAAGCCTTGCGCCAACCGCGCCGGCGTGACAGCGCCACCCCCGAGCAGTACCAGCCACCCTTCCCTGCCTGGACCGCACGTTTCGACCCGTTGATCGGCCAACTGGTGATGGCCTACTTCGGCGTACAACGACAAGGCGCCGTGGCCCTGAGCGACCTGGCGCCGATCACCGAGCGCTTCGCCGCCACCGCTGGCCCTGTGCATTGGGACGCCGCCCAGTGCGTCGACCCGCAGGGCTACAACACCTGCATCGCCATCGCCTACTGGGCCGATGTCGAGGCCTTTGACCAATGGCGCCAGACCTCGGGTTTTGCCCAATGGTGGCAGGCGCCGGAACGCGAGCATGGCGAGTTGGGCTGGTTCCTTGAAGTGGTGTGCCCCACGGCCGACTGCTTCGAAACGCTGTTTTCCTCCGTCGGGGTGCCGGAGGGCGTAGGCCATCTGGCCAGCCACCTGAGCGCACCGATTGTCGAACACGGTTACTGGGGCAGCGCCCGGGACCGCTTGCCCATCGCCCAGGTCGATGCCCTGGCCGGTGGCCTGGTAGCCGAAACGTCGCCCGAGCCGCTGCACGACAGCCCACGGCGGCGCGTGCGCGGCCGGGACAACCTGTGCCTGATCCGCTCGGGCCAGGACTGGAGCGCCACCACCGACCGGGAGCGGGCGCTGTACCTGGGGGACATCCAGCCAGTGCTGGAAACCGGCATGCACTTCCTGCGGGATCAGGGGGCCGAGATCGGCTGCCTGAATTGCCGCTTTATGCAGGTGCTGGACCCGCTCAGTGGCGCACCGCTGGAGAAGACCTTCGGCCTCGCCTACTTCGACGAGCTGGGCAACCTGGAGCGCTGGGCCAAGACCCACCCGACCCATGTGGCGATCTTCGGCGGCTTCATGCGCTACGTGCAGGCCCTGAACTTCCAGGTCCAGTTGCGGCTGTACCACGAGGTCGCGGTGATCCCGCCCCAGGCGCAGTTTTTCGAGTACCTGAACTGCCACCCGAACAGCGGCCTGCTGGGTCGCTGAACACCCTACCGAGTCGCGCCTAGAAACCCGCTTGCCGCCGGCCCCTGCCGGCGGCTCACCCACGCCAGGATTTTCGCCATGCCCAGACTGTCGCGCACCCCGTCCCCCGCTGTTGCCCTGTGCTCCACCATTGCCCTGTGCCTCGCCGCGACGTCGGCCCAGGCCCTGGAAATCAGTGCCGGGGACTATGAACCGCTGCCGCCGGATGCCAATGCCCTGCTGCTGTACCTGCAACACGCGCAAAGCTCGGACTTCTACCAGAACGGCGACAAGGTCTCGGACCGCTTCAAGCTCAAGACCGATGTCAGCCTGCTGCGTTACATCCACGCCTTCAATGTCGGCGACAACGTCTCGGTGGAACCGCAGTTCATCCTGCCGTACGGCCACCTGCACGCGTCCGGCGACGCCAGCGCCCTGGGCCAGACCACCGGCGTGGGTGACCTGATCCTCGGGGTGCCGGTGAAGTGGACCCTGGACACCGCGCACAAGGACGTGGTTTCCATCGCACCCTTTGTCTACCTGCCCACCGGCAGCTACGACCGTGACGACGCCCTGAACCTGGGGGAAAACCGTTGGCGCCTGTTGCTGCAAGCGGTGTACGTCCACCACTTCGATGAGCATTGGGCCCTGGACACCGCGGCGGATGTGTCCTGGTTCAGCCACAACAACGACTTCGGCCCCGCCGGCGTGACCCAGAAGCAACAGGCGCGCTACGAATACCAGGCCCACCTGAGCTACAAACTCTCGCCCCAGACCCGGGTGGCGGTCGGCGTCGGCCGCATTGAAGGCGCGCAAAGCACGGTGGCCGGCGCCGACCAGGACGACCGCCTCGGCACCACCTACGTGCGCGGCATGCTGACCCAGATGCTCACGCCGTCGGTGCAGGTGCAGGTCGAGCTGGGCCGCGACATCCAGGTGGAACAGGGCTTCAAGGAACAGGCCCGGCTCAACCTGCGCCTGGCCAAACTGTTCTGACGGCCCCACGCGCCCGGGTTTGGCCCGGGTGCGCCGATGCGCCTGCCACCCGGCGTCCTGCTCTTCTGTATGATGGCGGCCCCCGGCGCCCCCTGCTCGGGCCCGGCCCCGACCCGGATGGCATTTCAAGGAGCGTTGCATGGCTATGTTTGACCGGACTTCCCTGGCGGCACGGACCGCCCCCCGGTTCGCGTTCAACCTATTGACCCTGGCCCTGCTTGGCGCCACCCCCGAACTGCGGGCCGACACCCAGGAGCTGCCGGCCACCGCCGTGGTCGGCGACGACACCTCCACCAGCTACCGGGCCGAGAGCACCACGCTCAGCGGTTTCGGCGACGCGCCGCTGCTCGACACCCCGGCGTCCATCGCGGTGATCAACGACGCCCAGATCAAGGACCAGCAGGCACGCCTGCTCAGCGAGGTGCTGAAAAACGACGCCTCGGTGGGCGACAGCTATGCGCCGGTCGGTTACTACGAGAATTTCGTGGTCCGCGGTTTTTCCCTGAACGCCGCCAGCAGCTACAAGATCAACGGCCGGACCATCGCCGGCGAACAGAACGTGGCCCTGGAAAACAAGCAGCGGGTGGAACTGCTCAAGGGCTTGTCGGGCATGCAAAGCGGCATCAGCGAACCCGGCGGCCTGGTCAACTACGTGACCAAGCGCCCGGCCGAGGTGCGCTCGGTGACCCTGTCCACCGACGACCGCGGCAGCGGCTACCTGGCCACCGATGTCGGCGGCTGGTTCGGCGCCGAACAGCAACTGGGGCTGCGGGTCAACCTGGCCCACGAAGACCTGCATTCCTATGTGGAACACGCCAACGGCCAGCGGGACTTCGCCTCCATCGCCCTGGACTGGAACATCAGCCCCGACGCCCTGCTGCAACTGGACGCCGAGTACCAGGCCAAGGAGCAACGCTCGGTGCCGGGCTACCAATTGCTCGGCGGCAACGAACTGCCGCACCACGCCTCGCCGAAAAAACTCCTGGCCCACCAGAGCGGTTCCAAGCCGGTGAGCAGCGATGCACTGAACCTCAACGGCCTGTTCCAGTACCGCTTCAACGAACAGTGGCAAGGCAGCCTCAGCGCCGCCCGCAGCCAGGTGGTGATCGACGACTACAGCTCCTTTGCCTGGGGCGGCGGCGGTGCGCTGGGCAACAGCTTCAGCCCTGAAGGCAACTACGACATCTACGACTTCCGCAGCCCCGACGACACCCGGCGCAACGACGAACTCCAGGCCAGTCTCGACGGGCGCTTCAGCACCGGTTCCCTGGAGCACCAGTTGACCCTGGGTACCAGCGCCTCGCGCCGGGTGGTGGACAAGCGCAAGGACGTCAACGAATGGCTCGGCAGCGGCAACATCTACAGCGAACCCGAGGACCTGGCCCGCTACAGCGGTGCCCTCAACCCTTCCCACCGGCGCCTGGACAGCCGCCAGTACGGGCTGTTCGCCAATGACCTGATCAGCTTCAACGAACAGTGGCAGACCCTGATCGGCGGCCGCGAAGTGCGCCTCGACGAGGAAGCCTTCGATGAGCAAGGCCAGAGCGACCGCCACACCCAACGCTATGTGTTCCTGCCGCAAGCGGCGCTGATCTACAAGCCGTTGGCCAACCTGTCGCTGTACACCCGCTACAGCAAGGGCCTGTCCCTGGGCGGCACGGCGCCGTGGTTTGCCAGCAACCCGGGGCAGATGCTTGCGCCCACGGTGTCGCGGCAGATCGAGGCCGGGGTCAAGTACGACTGGCAACGCCTGAGCCTGGCTGCCGCACTGTTCCAGATGCGCCAGGCCAACCAGTACGCCAGGCCCGATGACGCCGGGGTCTTCACTTACGTGCAGCAAGGCGAGCAGAAAAACACCGGGCTGGAGCTCTCGGCCAACGGCTGGGCGACCCAGCGCCTGCAGGTCTCGGCCAGCGTCGCGGCGATCCGTGCCCGGGTCAGCGGCAGCGGCACCGCGGCCTATGAAGGCCACCAGGCGCTCAACGTGCCCAAGCTGCGGGCCAGCCTCTACGGCGACTACGCCCTGCCCGGCTTCGACGGCCTGGCCTTGCTCGGCGGGGTGCAATACAGCGGCCGCAAATACGCCAACCGCCAGGGCGAGGTGCAGACCGGCGCCTACGCCATTTTCAATGTGGGCAGCCGCTACAGCACACGAATCGAGGGCTACGACACGGTGTTCCGGTTGACCGTGGACAACCTGTTCGACAAGCGTTACTGGCGGGACGTGGGCGAGTACTTGGGCGATGGCTACCTGTTCCAGGGCGCACCGTTGAGCGCACGCCTGAGCGCCACCATCGACTTCTGACTACCGGGGTTCGACGCGCACCTCGCAACATTCAGTGACACGCCCGCACCAACAAAGTGCGGGCAGCTATCAAGTTCTGCGTATCGCGGCCGTTACAAACCTGTACCCCCTACAGAAATGGACGCACTGAAATGGATATTAGAACCACGGGCCAGTACCGAGTTTCCATGGAATCCCTGGTAGCCCCGTCTTCCAAGACCACCATCAACCAGCCTTCCAACGCCCTAAGCACCAAGCTCGCGGACGCCGCTATCCAGCAGGCCGCCATGGAAGTCATCGAGCAAGTGGTGCCCAACACCGACACCCGCGAAGTCAAGGAACCCTCGGCCGAGTACGAGGAAAAACAAGCCAACCTGGAGCTGGTCAACAGCCGCCTCAAGACCTTGTTCGACAACTTCAAGACCACCCTCAAAGACACCAACCCCGACCTGGCCAGCAAGGATTTCGGCTTCAGCGTCGACGCCAAGGGCGAACTGGTGGTGCTCGACCCTACCGGCAACCTGAGCGCCAAGGACACTGAACAGCTCACCGCTCTGCTCAACAGCGATGAAGCCCTCAAGGATGTGTCCCAGCAGTTCGTGGAAGCGGCGATCGACTTCGTGAAAATCGACGCCAAGGAAGTCAACAGCCTCAATCGCCAGTACTTCCTGACCCAGGAAAACTTTGCCAGCACCATTAACCTGGCGACCTTGAACCTCGACGAAAACGCCAAGGGTTCCAAGGAAGGCAAGTTCTCCCAGCAACTGTTGAGCAAGGGCGAGTGGGCACCGCTGATCCGCGAAAAAGTCTGACCGCAGCCCCTACGCGACTCCAGGACCAGCGCCCGCTGGGGCCTGGAGTGCGCCGCGTGACCGTCCCCTAGCAGCCCCCGACGCCCGGGCCTGCATCGAGCAACACCTCAAGCACATCTGGCACGCCTCTCCCCCTTCCGCGCTGAACCGCCCCGGCTAACGCGCCAGGTGGGCGTCGATCAGCGGCGCGATGTCATCGGCCAGCGTGCAACCCAGATCATGATCGCCGCCGGCCAGCACCCGCAGCTCAGCCCGTGGCAACAGGGCCGCCAGACGCTGACCCGCAGCCACCGGGCTGAGGGGGTCGGCGTCGCCCCAGAGCAACAGGCTCGGTGCCTGCACGCTGCCCAGGCGGTCGCTGAGGTCGACCTGATAATCGGCGAACCAGTGGGGCAGCGCCGGGTAGCCGGCGCGATAGCCCTCCCGCCAGTCCTCGGCGGCCAGATCGCTCATATCCAGGCCGCCCGAGGTCACCGTCAGCACCAGGTGCGTCACCCACTGCGGCCGCTGCAAGGCCGCCAACAACGCGATCACCCCGCCCATGGACTGACCGATCAATGCCGTCGGCCGATCAATCTGCGCCACCACCCGCGCCACCAGGTCATCGATACCGTTCACTGCTGCCTCCGCAGGCACCGAGCCGAACCCCGGCCAGCCGACGTGCACGCGTTCCGCAGGGTGTGCAAGGCGCTGGGCCACCGGCTCCCAGAAGTGGGTATTACCCGAGGCTCCCGGGAGGAACAGCAGTTGTTTTGGCATGGGATTCATCCGATCAATCGCGGCAAGGGGCCGCCCCCGATGCTGGCTGACAGGCTGCGGGCTCACCAACTCCCCGAAGACCCGCCGCCACCGCTGGAGCCGCCGCCCCCGGAAGAGCTGCTGGAGCTCGAACTGGAACTCGAGCCCGAGCTGGACCCTGAGCTTGAGGAATCATCCGAGCCGGAGCCGGAGGAGCCTTTGCCCATCAGGAAGATGAAGAACGCGACAATGGAGCAGAACGGCAGGACCACCACCCAAGCCATCGCGCCGTTACGTAACATGCTCAAGAAGCCCAGCACCAGGTACACCCCGAGCAGGATCCACAGGCGAATGAAAAAGCTGGCACGGTCGTTTTCGTAGGTGTTGCGCATGATCCGATACAACAACCAGTACCCGCCGATCAGCATCAGCCCGGCCAGCGGCAGCACCAGGCCGTAGATAAAGGACACGCCGCCCACAAAGTGATTGATCAGGGTCAGCACGCCGATGTAGGCCAGCAAGCCGAGCACGGCGAAGAACAGTTTGGGCGCCTGCCACAGACCGGCAAAGGTGGCGCCGCCCACCAGCATGCACACCGGCACCAGCAGCAACAGGGCCGGCCAGTCCTTGCCACCCACCAGCAGCACCGACCCGGCAGTCATCGCCAACACCGCGAACAGGGCCCAGCGCCAGGACAATTTGCCCGCCGCCAGCAACGGCCCGGCGATGGCGCCAAGGACAATCGCCAGGATCACCGCATACAGGGTCTTCGGCAGGGGCTCGGGGGCCACCTCGGGCAACTCGCCGCCCTCCACCAGCAACACCAAGGCGTTGACCGCCAGTTCGATGCCGCCGGCAAAGTCGCCCTGGCGGAACGCGGGGGTCATGTGTTCACGGATGATTCGGTCGGCCAACAGGTCGGTGACCACCCCTTCGAGGCCATAACCGACTTCGATGCGCATCTTGCGATCATCCTTGGCCACCAACAGCAACACGCCGTCGTTGATGTCCTTGCGCCCCAGTTGCCAGGCGCGGAACAGGGTATTGGCGTAATCCTCGATGCTCTGCCCATCGGTGCTGGACACCAGCATCACGGCGACCTGCGCGCCCTTGCGTTGTTCCAGGGCGGCGAGCTGCTGGGACAGACGCTCGCGGGTGGCGGCATCCAGGGTCTGGGTCAGGTCGATGACCCGCTGGTTCAACGGCACATTGGCCAAGCCCAGGGGCGGCGCGCTGTCCGCCAGGGCCAAGGTCGCGGTGAGCCACGCACCGAGAAAAACCGCCAGCCACCCTAAACGGGAGTGCCGTAGAAAAAGCGCCATCATGAGCCTGTTACCTGAGCTGATCATCCTGAAGGCGCGGACTTTAGCTTATCCGCGCACGTGCCTGCGAACAGATTCGGTCGCGGCCGGAGAGTTCCCCGAACACCGGCCACGCACCACCTCAAGTCGTATGACAACCAGCCGATAGCCTGCCAGTGGCCGCTGCCGAACCCGGTCCTCCTTCATCTGCCCACAGAACAAAAAAGGCCATCGCATGTTTCTTCGCCAACTGAATATCGCCCCACGCGCCGCCCTGGGTTTCGCTTTGATTGCGGTATTGGTGGCCCTGCTGGGGGTGTTTGCCCTGGGCCAGATGTCGAGCATCCGCGACAGCGAGATCGCCGTGGAAAACCAATGGCTGCCGAGCATTCGTGGCGGTGACGAAATCCGCGAGCTGATGCTGCGCATTCGCACCATCTCCCTGCGCATGGCCCTGGACCAGGACCCGAAGAACGTACCTCAGTACCGCAGCCAGATGGACACCCGGGACAAAGAGCTGAGCGAGAAAATCAGTGCCTACGAGCGCCTGGTCACCACCCCCGAGGCCCGGGCCTTGTATGAGCAGTTCAAGACCACCTTCGCCGCTTACCGTCAGGGCATCGCCCAGTCCTTCACCCTGGCCGACCAGGGCAAGCGCGACGAGTTGAGCAAACTGCTGCTGGTGGACATGAAGACCGTGGTCGACGGCTCGGGCAAGCAACTGGGCGACCTGGCCCAACTGTTCGCCCAGCAAGTGGCCGCCGAGAGTCAGAAATCCGCCGAGCACTATGCCCGCTCGCGGACCATCGTCAGCCTGTTTATCGCCCTCGCGGCCCTGGCCACAGTGGCCCTGGCCATGCTCCTGACCCGCAGCATCGTGCGCCCCCTGGGCCAGGCCGTGGAAGCCGCGGAAAGCGTGGCCAAGGGCGACCTGACCCAACCCATCGATACCCACGGCCAGGACGAAGTCAGCCGCTTGCTCAAGGCCCTGGCCAGCATGCAGCAGACCCTGCGCGACACGCTGCAGGGCATCAGCGGTTCCGCCAGCCAACTGGCCAGCGCCGCCGAGGAATTGAACGCGGTGACCCTGGACAGCAGCCAGGGCCTGCAACAGCAAAACAATGAAATCGAACAGGCGGCTACGGCGGTCAACCAGATGACCAGCGCCGTGGAAGAAGTGGCGCGCAACGCCGTGTCCACCTCCGATGCCACCCGTCAGTCCAGCGCATCGGCCCAGGCCGGCCAGGAGCGGGTCAGCGAAACCGTGGACGCCATCGGTGCCCTGGCCGGTGACGTGCGTCACACCGGCGAACTGGTGCAGTCCCTGGCCAACCAGTCCCAAGACATCGGCAAAGTGCTGGAGGTAATCCGCGCCATCGCCGAGCAGACCAACCTGCTGGCCCTCAACGCCGCCATCGAAGCCGCCCGCGCAGGGGAAAGCGGCCGCGGCTTTGCCGTGGTTGCCGACGAAGTACGGGCCCTGGCCCATCGCACCCAGCAGTCCACCCAGGAAATCGAACAGATGGTCCAGGGCATGCGCGACGGCTCGACCCAGGCCCTGGACTCGATGCAGGCCAGCTCCAACCGCACCGCGCAGACCTTGCAACTGGCGGAGCGGGCTGGTGAAGCGCTGCAGACCATCACCGCCTCGGTGCATGAAATCCACGAGCGCAACCTGGTGATCGCCAGCGCCGCCGAGGAGCAAGCCCAAGTGGCCCGCGAGGTGGATCGCAACCTGGTGAACATCCGCGACCTGTCGGTGCGTTCGTCCGCCGGGGCCAGCCAGACCAGCGCTTCCAGCCACGAACTGGCGCAGCTGGCCAACTCCCTGAACGCCATGGTGGGCCGCTTCCGCGTCTGATTCCGTGGCATAAAGGCGGGACGCGGAGCGCCCCGGTCGGCATTCCCACGGCGACCGTGGGAACGAGAGGCGGTCTACAGGCGCTCGCGCAGGAACTCGATCAGGGCCTGCACCGGCCGCGATCCCTGGCGGTGCTGGGGGTAGACCGCCGAGAGCGTCAACGGCTCGGGGGCAAAGTCTTCCAGCACCGGCACCAACCGCCCGTCCTGCAACGCCTCGCCGACAATAAAGGTCGGCAGGTAGGTGATGCCCAGCCCGGCAATCGCCGCGTCTTTCAACACCTCGCCGTTATTCACCCGCATGCGCCCGCTGACATTGATCGGCACGGGCTTGCCCTTGACCTGGAAGCGCCATTGCACCTGCCGCCCGTGGCCGTAAGGCAGGCAGTCGTGACTGCTCACTTCCTCGGGCAACTGGGGCACGCCACGCCGAGCCAGGTAGTCGGGGCTGGCGCAGTACACCCGCTGGATACTGGCGATGCGCCGGGCAATCAGGGTCGAATCCTCCAGCACGCCGATACGCAGCACCAGGTCGTAGCCTTCGCTGATCAGGTCCACCGGGCGGTCGCTCAGGTCCACTTCCACCGAGACCTGCGGGTAGCGCTGCAGAAACTGCGGCAGCAGGCAGCCCAGGTGCGCCAGGGCAAACGACAGCGGCGCGCTCAAGCGAAGGGTGCCCCGGGGTTCGCTGTTCTGCCCGGCGATGCCCTGCTCCACCTGCTCCACTTCGCTCAGCAGGCGCAAGGCCGACTCGTAGTAGCTCTGCCCCAGGGGCGTGACGTCCAGGCGCCGGGTCGAGCGATTGAGCAACCGCACGCCCAGGCGCTCTTCGAGCTGGATCAGGCGGCGGCTGACAAACTGCTTGGACAACCCCAGTTGATCGGCCGCATGGGTAAAACTGCCGGACTCCATCACCTGGCAAAAAATGCGCATGTCTTCAAACGGGTTCATTGTCACGCCTCAGTTGACAGTAAAACGCTTTATAGCGGCTTTTTCTCATTTAGGCACCAGATTAATCTGAGCACAGGTTGCAGCTGAGGCCGTTAAGCCACAGCGCAACCCATTGAATTCGAAACTAAAAACTCAATTAATCGAAAAGGATCGCCACCATGAACCCAGTGCAAAAAGTTGTCGCCGCCAGCCTCCTCGCCCTCTCCGTGAACAGCGCCTTCGCTGCCGGCAGCCCAGGCGTGGAACAGCAGACCCAAGCCTTCCTCAACGCCCTGGCTGCGGGCGGCGGTCAACCCCTGGAGCAACTGAGCCCGAAAGACGCCCGTGCGGTGCTGACCGGCGCCCAGGCCTCGGTCAAGGTCGACCTTTCGGGGGTGGACGTCAGCGAGCGCAACATCCAGGTGGCCGGCCAAAACGTGCAACTGACCCTGGTGCGTCCGGCCAAGGTCAAGGGTGAGCTGCCGGTGTTCATGTTCTTCCACGGTGGCGGCTGGGTGCTGGGCGACTACCCGACCCACGCCCGCTTGATCCGCGACCTGGTGGTGGGTTCCGGCGCGGTGGCGGTCTACGTCAACTACACGCCATCGCCGGAAGCCCACTACCCCACCGCGATCAACCAGGCCTACGCCGCGACCCGCTGGGTGGCCGAGCACGGCAAGGAGATCGGCGTCGATGGCCAGCGCCTGGCCGTGGCGGGCAACAGCGTCGGCGGCAACATGGCGGCGGTGGTGGCACTGATGGCCAAGGAACAGAAAACCCCGGCCCTGCGCTTCCAACTGCTGCTGTGGCCAGTGACCAATGCCCGGTTCGATACCCCGTCCTACCAGCAATTCGCCGAGGGGCATTTCCTCACCAAGGGCATGATGAATTGGTTCTGGGACAGCTACACCACTGACGCCCAGCAACGCGCCGAGGTCCACGCCTCGCCCCTGCAAGCCAGCGTCGAACAGCTGCGCGGCCTGCCGCCGGCCCTGGTGCAGACCGCCGAGTTCGATGTGTTGCGCGATGAAGGCGAAGCCTATGCCCGCAAGCTCGACAGCGCTGGCGTGGCAGTCACCGCCGTACGCTACAACGGCATGATTCACGATTTCGGCCTGCTCAACCCGCTCAACGGCATCCCGGAAGTCCAGGCCGCCATGCGCCAAGCCGCCGCCGAGCTGAAGACCCACCTCAACTGATAATCTCCACTGACCGTACAGCCGACCTTCGGGTCGGCTGTACCGCGTCTTGCCCCTTTCCCTGCGCCAGGAACTGCCATGAACCTTGTCACCCAACACCCGCTGCTGTGGAGTGCCGTTCTGTTGCTGGTGGACGTGCTGCTCTGGCACCTGGCGCCCTTCCCTCAGCGCCTGACCCGAGTCGGCCTGCGCCTGGTGCTGTTCCTCAGCTACAGCGCGTTGATCATCAACGCCGGCATCAGCCCGCTGCAGGCCCAAGTCTTTGCCGACGATAACGTGCTGCAACTGGGGGCCACGGCCCTGGCGATCATCTGGTGGGTGTACGCCGCCAGGGTGCTGACCGAACTGATCGGCCTGATCCTGATGCGGCGCATCGGTCACAGCGGGCGGCTGCTACAGGACGTGATCGGCGCCCTGGTGTTCCTTGCCGCAGTGGTGGCCGCCGCCGGCTACGTCATGGAGCTGCCGGTCAAAGGCCTGCTCGCCACTTCCGGAGCCATGGCGATCATTGTCGGCCTGGCCTTGCAAAGCACTCTGAGCGACGTGTTCTCGGGGATCGTGCTGAACACCACCAAGCCCTATCAGGTGGACGATTGGGTGCTGATCGACGGCGTCGAAGGCAAGGTCCTGGACATCGACTGGCGCGCCACCCACCTGCTGACCAGCGCTGGCACCACGGCGGTGATTCCCAACTCGGTGGCGGCCAAGGCCAAGCTGGTCAACCTCAGCCGGCCGAGCAACATGCACGGCGTGTCCATCAGCATCCAAGTGCCCAACCACATCCGTCCACAGCGGGTGCTGGATGCCCTGGAGCGCGCCCTGCAAGGCAGCAACAGCCTGCTGCTCAACCCGGCGCCCAAGGTGGTGCTCAAGGAGGCGGGCGAGAGCCTGTCGGAATACGTGGCCAGCGGTTTTATCGCCGAACTGGGGCAGAAGAGCCAGGTGCGCAACCAACTGTTCGACCTGGCCCATCGGCACCTGGAAGCGGCCGGGATTTCCCGCCAGCCCGAGGGCTACAGCGAGCCGATTTCCCGGGCCAGGGCCTTGCTCGACGAGGTGAAGATCTTCCGCACCCTGGACAACCCGGAACGGGAGCAACTGGCCCAGGCCATGACCCCCATTCAGTACGCCGCGGGTGAGGTGATCCTCGACCTGGACGAAGTGCCCGACAGCCTGCTGCTGATCGCCACTGGCGTGGTCAGCGCCAGCGTGCCCGAAGGCAACCGCATGCTCGAAGCCGGGCGCATGGGCCCCAGTGAAGTGATGGGCGAACAGAGCATCCTCGCCGACACCCCGTCCCAGGCGCGCTTTACCGCCCTGACCTCGTGCATCGTCTACCGCCTGGACAAGACCCTGACCCGGGGTTGCATGGCCCAGCGCACAGAAATCAGCCGCGCCCTGAACAAGCTCCAAGCCGTGCGCCAGCAAAGCAGCCGCTCGGTGCTGCTGGGCAAACCCGTGGACATCCGCAAAGGCGGTTTTCTCAGCTGGCTGCAAAAGCGCTGACGCGCCTCCCCTGCCCGATCGTTCCCACGCTCTGCGTGGGCCTGCAGCACCCGACTCTCCGTGTCACTGTGTTCGCCCAATAAACAAGGCCCGCGCGAGGCGGGCCTTGTTTGGAACGGGGCGGCTTACTTGGCGGTCAGCGCCGAGTAGCTGTTCATCAGGTTGCGGTAGTTGGGAATGCGCTGGGACAGCAGGTTGCCCAGGCCTTCGATGTCGTTGCGCCAGTCGCGGTGCAGCTCACAGGCGACCGAGAACCAGTTCATCATCTGCGCGCCGGCTTCGGTCATGCGCACCCATGCAGCTTGCTGCACGGTTTCGTTGAAGGTGCCGGACGCATCGGTCACCACAAACACGTCATAACCTTCTGCCAGCGCCGACAGGGTCGGGAACGCTACGCAGACGTCGGTCACCACACCGGCAATGATCAGTTGCTTGCGGCCGGTGGCCTTGATCGCCTTGACGAAGTCTTCGTTGTCCCAGGCATTGATCTGGCCAGGGCGTGGAATGTACGGCGCGTCCGGGAAGATTTCTTTCAGCTCGGGAACGATCGGGCCGTTGGGGCCTTGCTCGAAGCTGGTGGTGAGGATGGTCGGCAAGTTGAAGAACTTCGCCAGGTCGGCCAGGGCCAGGACGTTGTTCTTGAACTCGTTGGGGGAGAAGTCCTGCACCAGCGAGATCAGGCCAGTCTGGTGATCCACCAGCAGCACCACGGCGTCATCTTTGTTCAGACGTTTGTATTCTTTGCTCATGGGGGTAGCTCCTTTTAGAGGGATGCAGCGCAAGGCGTCGGCACCAGGGCCGACGCGTAAAAAATCGGCCAATCAGAAGGCAAAGCAAGAACAGCCGAAGGCGCCCCAGAAACCCTGGAAGTCGCTGACCGGCACCGACGACAGTCGGGCCCGCTCATGGCTGTGGGAGTGCACCGCGCAAGGGCCGCTGCACTGGTGCACCTGGGCCTGCAACGGTGAGGTCGGACGCCAGTGCCCGGGCACCTTGACCACGGGCGACCAGTCCGGCAGCACCGGCACGCTAGGCGGTGCCAAGGTGTCGAAATCACCGGCGCCGTAGACCACCTTGCCGCCGACCACGGTCAGTACCGATTCGATCCACTTGATGGCTTCTTCGTCGACGCTGAAGAAGTCCGCCGACAGGGCCGCAACGTCCGCCAATTGGCCGACCTTGATCTGGCCCTTCTTGCCCTGCTCCGACGAGAACCAGGCGCTGCCGTGGGTGAAGAGTTCCAGGGCGGTCAGACGCGGCAAGCCTTCGGCGTGCAACTCCAGGCCGCCGACAGTGCGCCCGCTGACCATCCAGTACAGGGAGGTCCAGGGGTTGTAGCTGGACACCCGAGTGGCGTCGGTGCCCGCGCCCACCGGCACGCCTTCGGCCAGCATGCGTTTGATCGGCGGTGTGGCTTCGGCAGCCTTGGCGCCGTAGCGCTCGACGAAATACTCGCCCTGGAACGCCATGCGGTCCTGGATCGCAATACCACCACCGAGGGCACGAACCCGCTCGATGTTTTTCGGGGTGATGGTTTCAGCGTGGTCGAAGAACCACGGCAGGCCATTGAAGGGGATGTCGCGGTTGACCTTTTCGAACACGTCGAGCATGCGCGAGATGGATTCGTCGTAGGTGGCGTGCAGACGGAACGGCCAACGCTGCTCCACCAGGTGACGCACCACCGGCTCCAGCTCCTGCTCCATGGTCAGCGGCAGGTCGGGGCGCGGTTCGAGGAAGTCTTCGAAGTCCGCTGCCGAGAACACCAACATCTCGCCGGCACCGTTGTGCCGCAGGTAGTCGTCGCCCTGGTGCAGCTTGACGCTGCCGGTCCAGTTCTTGAAGTCGCTGAGCTCTTCCTTGGGCTTCTGGGTGAACAGGTTGTAGGCGATGCGCACCGTCAACTGCTCCTCCTTGGCCAGTTGCTCGATCACCGCGTAGTCGTCGGGGTAGTTCTGGAAGCCGCCGCCGGCGTCAATGGCGCTGGTCAGGCCCAGGCGGTTGAGTTCACGCATGAACTGGCGGGTCGAGTTGACCTGGTATTCCAGGGGCAGCTTGGGCCCCTTGGCTAGGGTCGAGTAAAGGATCATCGCGTTGGGCCGCGCCACCAGCATCCCGGTGGGGTTGCCGTTACTGTCACGGACAATCTCGCCGCCCGGCGGGTTCGGCGTGTCGCGGGTGTAGCCGGCCACGCGCAGGGCCGCGCGGTTGAGCAAGGCACGGTCGTACAGGTGCAGGATAAATACCGGAGTGTCCGGCGCCGCCTGGTTCAGTTCCTCCAGGGTCGGCATGCGCTTTTCAGCGAACTGGAATTCGTTCCAGCCGCCCACCACCCGCACCCATTGCGGGGTTGGGGTGCGGTCAGCCTGGTCCTTGAGCATGCGCAAGGCATCGGCCAGGGACGGCACGCCTTCCCAGCGCAGTTCCAAGTTGTAGTTGAGGCCGCCCCGGATCAGGTGCAGGTGGGAGTCGTTGAGGCCCGGGATCACCGTGCGGCCCTTGAGGTCGATGACCTGGGTGCCGCTGCCGCGCAAAGCCATGGCCTCGGCGTCGGTGCCCACGGCGACAAAACGCCCGCCGCTGATGGCGACGGCACTGGCCCGGGGGTTTTCCCGGTCCACGGTGTGGAACTGGCCATTGAACAGAATCAGATCGGCGTTCATCGGATTTCCTTGTAGGGATGAAGAGGCAAAAGACAGCCGCGGCCAGAACGCCGCTGCCGCGCTGAGCAACGAGCCGGCAGCCAGCAATTGGCGGCGCAGCGGGTCGCTGGGGTCATCCTTATTGGCCATGTTCGGCCTCCAGGTGTTCATGGGCGGCAGAGGCTTGCAGCCACGGCGCGAACAACCGGGTGGCCGCCGGCATCAGCAGGTACACCACCAGCAGGACGATGGTCAGGGTCACCAGAAAGGTGCTCACCAGGTAGTTGGAGAGGAACGGATGCAAATGCAGCACCGGGCCCCAAAGCAGCGGAACCAGCAAGGTCAGCGGCAGGATCACGCACAGGGTCACCACCGCCTGTTTCCAGCGCGGCGGCGGGGTTGCGGCGTCGGCCAGGGGGGCGAACCAGAACTCCTTGAGCGGGGCGATTTCGGTCTGGTCGCCGTCGGCCAGCATCGGCTCGGCTTCGCTAATCAGTTCCTGGCGCTCAGGCGAGTCGAGCCACTGCTGCATGTCGGCGGTGGACGCAAAGCGCAGCACGCAGGTGAACAGCGCCAGGCCGCCCTGCTTGCCGCGTACCACATCCACCCCCAGGTGCCCCCGCCACTGCCCCGCCACCCGCACGATGCGCCGCAGCCAGGCTTCATAGGCGGTCTCTTGCCCGGTCTTGATCCGGTGCTTGACCACCAGGGTCACCACTTCACTGTTGTTCTGGATGTCAGGCATGACGCAGCACTCCGGGCAAACGTGAACTGACGGCCAGGCGCCCTGGCCCGGTCAACAGCAAGGTGCTGAACAGGATCAACAGCAGCCAGGCGAACTGGCCCTGCTCCAGGCTCCATTCCGGGTGGACCCAGAACACCGCCACCGCCAGCAGAAAGAGAATAGGCACGCAGGCCAGGCGCACAAAAATTCCGACGAGTATCAGCAAGGGGCACAGCACCTCGGCGAAAATCGCCAGGCACAGGGTCAATTGGGCCCCCAGGTGCAAGGGGTCCTCGATGCGCTGCAACTCGCTGCTGAAGTGCAGCAGCTTGGGCAAGCCATGGACCCAAAGCAGGAACAGCGCCGCGCTGACCCGCAGAAACAACAGGCCAACGTCCTGGGCCCGCTCTTCCCCTGTTGCCACCATGAATGCCCCTCCTTTCACTGCGTCGGTGTGATCAATGGCATGCAGTGTGCGATGGGCCGTCACGGAAAAATTGCATGTACGTGCTCTCTTTCACCCCGGCGCAAGCCCGGGCTAGAGGTCCGCGGCCTGGGCCATGTGCTCGGCGATGCGCCCGCGTAGCCAACGCTCCGCCGGGTCGTTGTCGTGCACCCCGCTCCAGACCATGGACAGCTCCGCCGCGTCGATGGGGAACGGTGGGTCTTCGGCGCGCAGGGCGCAGCCTTCGGTCAGGGCACAGGCGGCGTAGTCGGGCACCGTGGCGATCATTTCGCTGCCGGCCAGCAAGGCCCGCAGGCCACTGAATTGCGGCACCGCCAGCACCACCCGGCGGGCGCGACCGAGGCGCGCCAGGTCGAGGTCGATATTGCCACTCAGGTCACCGGAGAACGACACCATGGCGTGGGGCCGTGCGCAGTACTCATCCAGGCTCAGCGGCTCGGGACGGGCATCGCCACGCAGCACCTTGCAGGGGATGTCCCGCAGTTTCTTGCGCTTGGCATTGGCCGGCAGGTCGGTGGTGTAACTCACGCCCACGGAGATTTCGCCGCTGCCCAGCAACGACGGCATCAACAGGAAATTGGCCCGGCGGACCACCACCACGATCCCCGGCGCCTCTTCCCGCAGGCGGCTGAGCAGGGCCGGAAACAAGCCGAACTCGGCGTCGTCGGACAGGCCGATGCGAAACACCGCACAACTGCTGGAAGGGTCGAATTCCTTGGCCCGGCTCACCGCCCCGGAGATGGTGTCCAGGGCCGGCTGCAACTCGCCGAGGATCACCAGGGCCCGGGCCGTGGGTTCCATACCGCGGCCGCTGCGAACAAACAGCGGGTCGTCGAACAGGTCCCGTAGCCGGCCCAAGGCAGCGCTCACGGCCGGCTGGCCCATAAACAGCTTTTCCGCGACCCGGGTCAGGTTCTTTTCGAACATCAGGGCCTCGAAAATCACCAGCAGGTTGAGATCGACGCGGCGCAGGTCATTGCGATTCATAAGCGGGGTCCTGGGGCACAAGCACAGGCCCTCAGCTAAGCACAGGCAGCGCCACTTGGCCTTGGACGCCTGTGCTGTCTTGTACCCCGCCGGCTCAGCTGGTGCGACCTTGGTCGGCGCAGCGCACCAGCATGCTGCGCTGGCGATAGGCCGCCTCGGCCACCAAAGCTTCCACCTCGTCCTCGGACGCGCCTTCGTGCTGGTTGCGACTGAGCACCTGATAGCTGCCGCCACACAAGTTCAAGGCCTCGGCCCGACACCCTTGCCAACTGCCGAACAGCCCAGGGCACTCGATCTGCTGGGCTGCCGACTGGTCCACTAACAGCGCCGGCCGGGAACTGGCACAGCCACCCAGCGAGGCCAACAACAAGGTCAGCAACAGGGCTGCGACAAGGGCACGGAACACAGGAAAAACCGCAGGTTGGGCGTACATGGCAAGGCTCCAAAACAGGAATGACGCCATGTTCCCCGAGGCCCTGGAATGGCGGAAATCAATCCCGTCGATAACCACCATCGCCCAACCCTGGAGCCAGTTTGCGCAAATCGAATTAACAACGATTAACTCGTCAGCCAGGCGTGGCCGAACCAAGAATGCAGGGGTGTGCAGTGCAGGTTCGCCCCTGATGGGGAGCCGGTTTGCGAACCCGGCGAGCGTTCCGGTACGGACGCTCCCAACGACCACGGATACCTGTCATGGCCCGACTTCAGATACAGGCCCTAGGCGTCGATGACGCCGAGCCACGCCGCGCCAGCGCCACCACCGGCGGCCTGTGCGCCCGCCGCGAGCGCCTGGTCAAGCAACTGATCCTCGCTCACCTCGGGGAAAGCCTCGAAGTCAGCGAGCTGGCCCGGGCCTGCGCCCTGTCGCGCAGCCACTTCTCGCGGGCTTTCAAATGCACCACCGGCCTGTCGCCCCAGGAATGGATCCGCCGCCAGCGCATCGCCCGCGCCAAGGAACTGATCACCCATTCAGACCTGAGCCTGACCCGCATCAGCCTGGAATGCGGCTTCTGTGACCAGGCGCACTTCTGCCACATCTTCACCCGTAGCGAAGGGGTCAACCCCATGACCTGGCGCAACCAGCAACTGCGCGCTGCCCAACCTCGCCTGTCGTCCCTGGGTGAAACCGCCTCGCGCCAAGGCACCCTATCCAACGTCGCGCCCAAGCTCGCGCCCAGCATGACCCACAGCGCCCTCTGACACCCGACAACGGCGCAGGCCAAGGGCCCGCGCCGCGCCCCCTTACGCCCGGATAAACGCCAACAAATCAGCGTTCAGACGTTCCTTGTGGGTGTCGGTCAGGCCATGGGGCGCGCCCGGATACACCAGCAGCTTCGCGCCCTTGACCAGTTTGGCCGAGGCGATCCCGGAGGTTTCGATCGGCACAATCTGGTCGTCGTCGCCATGCACCACCAGGGTCGGCACGTCGAACTTGAGCAAGTCCTCGGTGAAGTCCGTGGTCGAGAAGGCGGCTATGCAGTCGTAGGCGTTCTTGTGCCCGGCCAGCATGCCCTGGGTCCAGAACCAGTCGATCATGCCCTGGGAAACCTTGGCCCCCGGCCGGTTGAAGCCGAAGAACGGCCCGCTGGCGACGTCTTTGTACAACTGGGATCGGTCCGCCAGGGAGGCTTCGCGCATGCCGTCGAACACCGACATCGGCACGCCGGCCGGGTTGGTCGGGGTTTGCAGCATCAACGGCGGCACCGAGGAAATCAGCCCGGCCTTGGCCACCCGCGAAGAACCGTGGCGGCCGATATAGCGCGCCACTTCGCCACCGCCGGTGGAGAAGCCCAGCAACACCGCGTCGCGCAGGTCCAGCAACTCGATCAGTTGGGCCAGGTCGTCGGCATAGGTGTCCATGTCATTGCCGTCCCACGGCTGGCTGGAACGGCCGTGGCCGCGTCGATCGTGGGCAATGACCCGGTAGCCATTGGACGCCAGGAACAGCATCTGCGACTCCCAGCTGTCGGCGTTCAGCGGCCAGCCATGGCTGAACACGACCGGTTGGCCGCTGCCCCAATCCTTGTAATAGATCTCGGTGCCGTCACGGGTGGTGAAGGTGCTCATGAGGGGGTGACTCCTGGTGGGTGGGATTGCAGGGTGAAAACAGGCCAACGCTCAGCGCCTCAGGGTTTGGGCCAGGTGCAGGGCAAAGCGTTCGCCGAGGTAGGCGGCGGTGCGACGGTCGGCACGGATCAGCGCCGACTCGGCGGCACGGTCCAGGGACGACTGGGCTTGGACGCCCAAGGAGCCGCCCAGGCGATTGAGCGGCGTGCCATCGGCGTCGGCCGCCCCCGGCAATAGGCCCAGGCTGACCCAGAGCATGCCGTGCTGGGCGGCAAACAGCGCCAGTTGGGCCAGGGCCTGGCCGGGGTCGGCGCACAGCAGGTCGGCATGGCTGAAACCGGCAGCCGGCTTGTCGCGCCAGGGTTGGGCCAGGTAGAAGGCGGCGGTGGCGTCCATAAACGCCTTGAACGGCGCGGACAGGCTGCCCATGCAACTGGGGGCGCCGAAGATGATGCCGTCGGCGGCGTGCAATTCGTCCCAGCGGTCCTCCACCTGCTCCACCGGGAGCAGGCTGGCCTGGCTGCCGGGCTGACGGCGAACCCCGGCCTGCACCGCTTCGGCCAGGCCCTGCAAGACGCTAAAACCGCTGTGATAGACGATTACTACCCTGCTCATTGCGGCATCCTCGACGGCTGCTTCATCCCTGTTCCCCGCGCTCGGCCAGCCTGCCCGATGGCTGCTGCACTGAATCCACCCATGGTTGAGCCGCAACCACCGCCACTACGAGTTAAACGTTGTTAATTTTTTTCCTTGGGTGGCGGCCCCGTACACCCGGGACGCCCCGGAAAACATTGCCCCAGAGCGCTTTAAGCTGACCAAACGGATAAAGAATTGCCGGGGGCCTGCGTTGCGCCCGACCCCAAACCTGAGGAATATGCTCGGGTACCTCGCGCTGCCTTGTGCCCCCCCACCGGCCGGGAGGCTGGCACTGGGCGTGCGCCCGTAAACACGAGAACCCGCATGACTGAGTATCAAGCCCTTCCCAGCTCCCTTCCCAGCGACCAGGCCGTGCGCTTTGGCCCCTATCGCATCCTGCCGCGCCAACGCCTGGTGCTGGAAGCCGAGCGCCCGCTGCGCCTGGGGCGGCGGGCGGTGGACATCCTGCTGATCCTGCTGGAGCAGGCCGGCCAGGTGGTGAGCAAACAGGAGTTGATGGCCCGGGTCTGGCCCAGCAGCGTGGTCGAGGACAGCAACCTGCGGGTGCACATGGCCGCCCTGCGCAAGGCCCTGGGGGATGGCCAGGCCGGCCAGCGCTACATCGTCACCGTGGCCCAGCGCGGTTACAGTTTTGTCGCCCCGCTGTGCCATGACGCCCTCCCCGGCCCAGCGCTCCAGCCCGATGGCCTCAGCAACGGGCACAACCTGCCACTGCGGCGCACGCGATTGATCGGGCGCCAGGGGTTGATCGACAGCCTGGTGCGCCAACTGCCACAGCAGCGCTTTATCACCCTCACCGGCACGGGCGGCATCGGCAAGACCAGCGTGGCCCTGCGGGTGGCCGAGCTGCTGATCGGCCACTACCGCGACGGTATCTTTCTCCTCGACCTCGCGCCCCTCGACGACCCGGCGCTGATCCTGCCCAACCTGGCGGCGCTACTGGGCCTGCCCGTGGCGGACCTGGACGCCCTCGGCGACATCGCCCGTGCCCTGCGCGAACGTCAGTTGCTGTTGCTGATCGACAACTGTGAACACCTGCTGGAGGCCATCGCGCCCATCAGCGAACAGCTGCTGCGCAGCGCGCCGCACCTGCACATTCTGGCCACCAGCCGGGAAAGCCTGCGGGCCGAAGGCGAAGTGGTGCAACGCCTGGACTCCCTGGCCTGCCCGCCTTCGGAGCAGCCCCTGGCGCGCAGCGAAGTACTGGCCTACCCGGCCCTGCAACTGCTGATCGAGCGGGCCATTTCCGATCAGGACAACGTTGACGCAGATCGCGCCGAGCCCCGCCGTTTTGAACTCAACGACACCGAGCTGGCGCTAGCCATCGAGCTTTGCCAGCGCCTGGACGGCATCCCCCTGGCCCTGGAACTGGCCGCTGCGCAAATCGGCCGTCTGGGCCTGCCTACGCTGCTGGCCCAGTTGCACGACAGCTTCCGTCCGTTGACCCAGGGCCGACGTGGCTGCCTGCCCCGCCAGCAGACCCTGCGCGCCACCCTGGACTGGAGCTTCGCCCTGTTGACCCACGACGAACAGTGCTGCCTGCGGCGCCTGGCGGTGTTTCGCGGTGGCTTCACCCTGGCCTCGGCCGTGGCGGTGATCGGCGCGGCGCCCTGGGTCGGCGACGGAGTGCTGGCCGCCATCACTCAACTGGTGGCCAAGTCGCTGCTGAACGTGGAAGTGGGCGACGACGAAGTCAGCTATCGCCTGCTGGACACCACCCGACGCTATGCCCTGGAACACCTGGAGGCGGCCGGCGAACTCTTCGCCAGCCGTGAGCGCCATGCCGAACGCTGCCTGGCGCTGATGCAGCAGGCTCAGCACGACTGGGAGCTGATCCCCACCCAAGCCTGGCTGGAGCGATATGCGCCCCATCGCGAGGACATCCGCGCCGCCCTGGACTGGGGCCTGGGCCCCACCGGGCCCCACGCGCTGGCCATCCACCTGACCGCCAGCGCCATGCCGTTGTGGCAAGAACTTTCATTGCTGCGCGAGCACGGCGGCTACGTGCAACAAGCCCTGGCCTTGCTGCAAGCTTCAAGCACGCCCTGCCCGCAGTTGAGCATCAGCCTGCAACTGGCGCTGGGCAGCTTCAGCTACCACACCCAGGGCGGCACCGCGTCGACCATCGCCGCCTTTGTCAGCGCCCGGCAACTGGCCGAAACCCACCAGGACCTGGCCGGGCAATTGCGCGCGGTCTCCGGGCACATGGCAGTCAACCTGTGTTGCGGGCACTACCCCCAGGCCCTGGAACAGAGTCGTCATTTCGACCGCCTGGAGCCCGGCAGCGACCCGCTGCTGGCCCTCAGCGCCCAGCGCCTGCGGGTCCTGGCGCAGCACTTTGCCGGCGACCAGACCCAGGCCCGGCAAAATGCCGAACAAGTGCTACAGCGCCTGGCCCAGAGTGGCCAACGCAACCGTTTTACCCATGGCTTTGGGGTGCAGTACGACCAGAGCGTGGCGTCCCTGACCATCCTCGCGCGGATCCTCTGGCTGCAGGGTTTTCCCGAGCAGGCCTGGCGCACCGCCAGCCAGGCCCTGGAGATCGCCTTGCAGATCAACCATGGCACCTCGATCTGCTACACCCTGGCCCTGTCCGGCTGTGTGATTGCCCAGTACAACGGCGACCTGGCCACCACCCGCCAACTGCTCGACCTGCTGCTGCAACAAGCGCAAAAACACTCGGTGCTGCTGTTCCAGAGCTGGGCCCGGCACTACGTCCGCGCCCTCGACGCCGAACCTCTGGAACCCATGCCGGACGCCGAGGGGTTGATCAAGGACATTGTGCTGACCCTGCGCCCCGAGGGCCTCGACGCCGAGCTGCTGGCGCGGGCCGAGAGCGGTGCCGCGGGCTGGAGCGCGCCAGAAATCCTCCGCGCCCGGGCCGCCGCGCTGCTGCGCGAACCCGGGCCACAACCGGCCGCCAGTGCCGAAGCGGTGCTGCTCAAGGCTTTGGATCTGGCGCGGCAGCAAGGTGCGCTGGCCTGGGAGTTGCGCAGTGCCAGCGCCCTGGCCCGACTCTGGCAGCGCCAGGGCCGCTATCAGCAGGCCCGGGACTTGCTGGCACCGGTCTACGAGCGCTTCACCGAAGGCTTTGCCACCCCTGATCTAGTCCAGGTCCGCAGTCTGCTCGATGAGCTGCAAGGCCAAGTCGCCGCCTGAACCCCAGGGGCCATTGCCCAGGTAGTGTGCGTAGCGCTGACGCAAGCCGTGCAAGCGCTCCGGCGCGCGCAGTTGCTCCAGCACATAGAGGCGCGTGGTGTTGAGCATCCGGTAGCGCAAAGGCCCCGGGCCCGGCGCGACCTGCAACAAGGATTTGGCCGCCAACTGGGCCAGTAATCGCTCCAGATCAGCGTGTTCCAATTCACTGCCGACCAGGCTCGCGGCGACGGCCTGGCGGGTACAGGCCAACCGGTCCAGGGCCAAGTGCTGCAACAGCCACTGCTCGGGCAGGCTCAGGCGCTCGTAGCTCCAGTCCAGGGCCCCGGCCAGGCTGCGTTGGCGTTCGGCGGCGCTGCGTCGCCCCTGGTTCAAGACCTGCAAGCCCGACTCCAGTTGCCCATGCACCCCCTGGATGCCCAGGGCCTCGACCTGGGCCGCCGCCAGTTCCAGGGCCAAGGGCAAACCGTCCAGGCGCCGGCAGATGTCCCGCAGGGGCAGCAAGTCCCGGGGGCGCAGGTCAAAACCTTGCTGCCCGGCCCGGGCCCGGCTGACGAACAACTGCACCGCCGCGTAGCCCAAGGCCTGATGCACGCTGTGCAAGGCTGCCAGCGGCGGCACCGCCAAGGGCGCCAGGCACTGGCTCCACTCACCAGGCAGTTGCAACGCTTCGCGGCTGGTCAGCAGCAGGGTCACCTCGGGCGCCGCTGCCAGTACCGCCCGGACCAGGGCCCGGCAGGCCGGCAGCAGGTGCTCGCAACCATCGAGGATCAGCAACAGCCGGCGCCCCGCCAACTGTTCGCACAACAGGCCAAGGGAACCCGAAGGCTCCAGGATCAGCGCCAGGGTCAGCGCCACCTGCTCCAGCATCTGCGTCGGCTGGCTCACGGTGCTCAGGTCGACCACCCAGGCACCGTCCGGGTAGCGCCCCAGCAGCTTCTGCGCCAGGCTCAGGGCCAGGCTGCTCTTGCCCACCCCAGCGGGCCCGCTGAGGGTCATCAAGCGCTGCCCGGACAAGCGCCGGGCCAAGGTGCCCAGCAGCTCATCACGGCCAATCAACGGGCTCAGGCGGGTCGGCAGGTTGTGCGGTGGGGTGGCCTCGGCACCCTGGCGCTGCACCGGGGCGATAAAGGCATAACCACGCTGGGGCAGGTTGACGATGTAGCGCCGTCCCTGGCGCCCATCGCCCAAGGCACGACGCAGGGCAGCGATGTGCACCCGCAGGTTGATCTCTTCGACCACGCTGCTGGGCCAGACCCGGGTCAGCAAATGTTCCTTGCTGACGAACTGCCCGGGCTGCTCCAGCAACACCGAGAGAATCTCCAGGGCCCGGCCGCCCAGGGACAACGCCACGCTGCCTTCGCACACCAGGCGTTGCTGACGGTAAAAGGTAAAAGGGCCGAAACGCATTAGGGTTTCGGCCATCAGGGGTTCAAGGCTGTTCATACAGGCTACAGCGCTAAAAGACCTGGGCCGGCGCAACCACATCCACGCCTGGAGTGCCGGCTCAAGCTCTCGCGCATCCTATTCCTAAGGGCTTGCCGTTATCTTGGCAGGGCCTTGCGACAGGACAATGCTGGCACGGGGAGCCACACGGACATCGCGGTGCCCAGCACGGCCATACGCCCCTTAGCTGAACTGCTGGCGGTATTGACTGGGGGTCAGGCCAAGCTTTTCGCTGAACAGAAAGCGCATGTGCCGCACGCTGCCAAAGCCGCTGCGAAAGGCCACTGTCTTGAGAGGCAAGTCGCTGCTTTCCAGGAGGTGGCGGGCGCGGTCGATGCGCGCACTTTGCAGGAACTCCATGGGGGTCATCTGCACCTCACGGGCAAACACCCGGGCGAAGTGCCGCGGGCTCATGGCTGCCAGGGCGGCCATGCGCTCGATGCTAAAGGCTTCCTCGAGGTGCTCGAGCACATGGTTCTGCACCCGGGTAATGGGCGAATCCTGGGTCGCCACCGCCGCCACCAACGGGCTGAACTGGGCCTGGCCGCCCTGGCGTTTCATCACCACCAGCAGCACCTTGGCCACGTCCACCGCGACCTTCTTGCCGTGGTCCTGGGCCACCATGGCCAGGGCCAAGTCGATGCCCGCCGTGACCCCACCGGAGGTGATCAGCTTGCGGTCCTGAAGGAAGATCTGGTCGGTCTCGACCCGGGCCTTGGGAAAGGCCTTGATCAGCCGCTCGGTGTAATGCCAGTGGGTGGTCACCCGGTGTTCGTCGAGCAGCCCGGCCTGGCCGAGGATAAAGGCCCCGGTGCAGATCGAGCCGTAACGCTCCGCCTTCGGCACCGTCGCCTGCAGCCAGTCGAGCAACGGCGGGCAGCACTGGTTATAGGCCCCCGGCCCACCCGGCACCAACAGCAGGTCATAGGCCTCGTCGGCCTGGTCCAAGTGGCAATCGGCGTGCACCGCCACGCCATTGGAAGCACGCAAGGCGGCGTGCTCGGTGCCGATGGTGACAATCCGGTAATGCTCGGCAGGCGCCAGATAACGGTTGGCGATGGAGAACACCTCCAGGGGCCCGGCCATGTCCAGCAGCAGAAAGTCCGGGAACAGCACCATGGCTACAGTTTTCATCGCAGAGAAGATCGCCCATCAAGAGAAAGCGCCCGGGGGAGCGCGACAGCCAGCCGGGGCATTATGGCGAGCCGCACGGGCTGTGGCGATGCTCCCGTGGCGGCGCCCGACCGGGCGCGCAACACTGTCAACCCACAGGCGACAGTCATTCAACTTTCAGCCGCTTATTGCATCCAACGATAACCATTAACCTTCTTCTCACCCCGGAGCCCTGCACCCCGCAGCCCGCTCCCCACAGGAGAAGATCCCATGCTGACCCTTCGCAAAGCCTCGGAACGCGGTGCGGCCAATCACGGTTGGTTGAAGTCGTTCCACACCTTTTCCTTCGCCAATTACTGGAACCCCAAGGAGCAGGGTTTTTCCGACCTGCTGGTGATCAACGATGACCGGGTCGCGGCCGGCAAAGGCTTCGGCCAGCACCCGCACCGCGACATGGAGATTTTTTCCTATGTGCTCGAAGGCGCCCTGGAACACAAAGACACCCTGGGCACCGGTTCGGTGATCCGCCCTGGCGATGTGCAGTTGATGAGTGCCGGCAGCGGCGTGGCCCACAGCGAGTTCAACCACAGCGCCACACGGCCGGTGCACTTCCTGCAAATCTGGATCGTGCCTGACGTCAGCGGCGCCCAGCCGCGCTACCAGCAAGAGCATTTCAGCGCCCAGCAGAAACGCGGTCGCCTGCAGTTGATCATCGCCCCCGATGGCGCCGACGGAGCCCTGAGCGTGCGCCAGGATGCACGGGTATACGCCGGGCTGTTCGACGGCGACGAGAGCGCCACCCTGGAACTCGCGCCCGAGCGTTACGCCTACGTGCATGTGGCCCGCGGCAGTGTCGAACTCAACGGCCAGCGGTTGCAGGAAGGCGACGGTGCGCGCCTGCGCAACGAGCAGGTGATTCAACTGCGCCAGGGTGATAACGCTGAAGTGCTGGTGTTCGACCTGCGGCCGCAAGAGCTGCCGGAAATGCCTTGAAGCCCAGCTTGACCGGGGCCGACCCAGATCGGCCCCGGTTTTTTTTATCGAAAAAAAAGCAGCGATCGGGTGACCAAACCCGACCGCTGCCGCAACGACCTGTTGCTGGTACCGCTGCCCCGTCAGCGCAGGCTGTTGAGGCACACCACTTTGGGCTGGGTCATTTCCTCGTAGGCGAAACGCACCCCTTCCCGGCCCAGGCTGCCGTACTTGAAGCCACCAAACGGCATGGCGTCGAAGCGGTAGTCGGACGAGTCATTGATCATCACCCCACCGGCCTCGATGCGCCGTGCAGCGCTCATGGCGGTGTGCAGATCGTTGGTGAAGATCCCTGCGTGCAGGCTGTACTCCGGCTCATTGGCCAGGGTGATGGCCTGCTCCAGTTCGTCGAAGGCTTCCAGCACCACCACCGGGGCAAACACCTCGTTGCGCCACAGGCGGCTGCCATGGTCGACGTTTTCCAGCACCGTGGCGCTGTAGCAAGCGCCCTGGCGTTTATTCCCACAGAGCAAGCGGGCGCCGTCACTCAGGGCGTCGTCCACCACCTGCTGGGCATTTTGTGCGGCCTGCACGCTGATCATTGGGCCGATGTCGGTGCCGGGCAGCGCCGGGTTACCGGCCACCAACGCGCTGGCCTGCTGCACAAAGCGCTCGCGGAAGGCTGCGTAGATCGACGCCTGGATCAACAGCCGCTGGGTGCCGATGCAGTTCTGCCCCGCCGCCCAGAACGCCCCGGACACGCAGCTCTCGACGGTGGCGTCGAGGTCGCAGTCGGCCATGACGATCACCGGTGCGTTGCCTCCCAGGTCCATGGCCAGCTTCTTCAGGCCAGCGTTGCGGGCGATCTGTTCGCCGGTGACAAAACCGCCGGTGAAGGAAATCATCCGCACCTCACGGGCGGCCACCAGGGCCTTGCCCAACTCGGCGCCGCCGGTGGCCAGGGTCACCACGCTCTCCGGCAGCCCGGCGTCGCGCAGGCAATCCACCAACTTGATGGCCGACAGCGGCGCCAATTCCGAAGGCTTGAGAATCACCCCGTTGCCGCCAGCGATGGCCGGGCCCAGCTTGTGGGCCACCAGGTTCAGCGGGTCGTTGTAGGGAGTGATCGCCAGGATCAACCCCAACGGCTCCCGGGAGAACCAGCCCTGGCGCGATTCGGAACCTTCGTAGGCATCGAAGGGGATGACTTCCCCGGCGTTGCGCTTGGCCTCCTCCGCCGACAGCTTGAGGGTGTTGACGCAGCGTTTGACCTCCTTCTGCGCCTGCTTCAGGGTCTTGCCGGCCTCGGCGACGATCAGCCGAGCGAAGCTTTCGGCCTCGCGCTCGATGTTCAGCGCCGCCTGTTCAAGAATCCGCGCCCGCTGATAACGCGGCAGCGCGGCGCAGGCCAGCACACCCTGGCGCCCCTGCTGCAACAGGTGCGGCACCTGGGCGGCGGTGTCTTGCGGCACCGTGCCGAGGACACTGCCGTCGAACGGGTTCAGCACATCGATGGTTTCCGGCTCTAGGGCCACGGCCAAGCGCGATAGGTTCACAGGCCTTCTCCTTAGCGAGTCGACAGGGATTGGTGGATGGCGATGATGTCCGAGAGCAGCGCAAAGGCGGTCTCGGTACGCCCTGCGCCCGGGCCGGAAATGGTCACCGCACCCAGCAATTCGCTGTTCAGCGACACGGCGTTGATCGCCCCGGAGATGCCCGCCAGGGGATGGCTGTTGTCCAGCAAGCGCGGCTCGACGCTGGCGCTCACCGAACCATCGGCGTTGCGGCACGCGGCGCCGATCAGTTTCCAGCGGCCACCCTGGGCGGCGGCGCCGGCGATATCGGCCTGGGTCAGGGCGCTGATGCCTCGGCAGTTGACGTCGCTGACGCTGAGTTTGGCGTCGAGCAACTCATTGGCCAGGATCACCACCTTCAAGCGCACATCATGCCCTTCCACATCGGCGGTCGGATCGGCTTCGGCATAGCCCAAAGCCTGGGCCTCGCTGACGGCCTCGGCAAAACCCAGGCAGCCTTCCATGCGGGTCAGGACAAAGTTCGAGGTGCCGTTGAGAATGCCCTCGAAACCGTTCAGGCCGCTGCCGGCCAGGGCTTGCTTGGCCACGCGGATCACCGGGGTGCCGCTCATCACCGAGCCTTCGTATTCAAAGGCCACACCGTTGCGCTGGGCCAAAGCCTTGAGCTCGGCGCCGTGCAGGGCAATCGGCCCCTTGTTGGTGGTGACCACGTGCGTGCCCTGCTCCAGGGCCCAACGGCAGAACGAGGTGGCAGGCTCGCCGTCCACCGGGTTGGTGAAGGTGGCTTCGGCGATGATGTCGGCGCCGGACTCCTTGATCACCTGTTCATTCAGGGCCTCGGCACTGCCACCGGGCAGTTGCGACAAGGCGCCCTTGACCGCTGGCAGCTTGGCCAGCAGCCCGGCATCCAGGCCTTCGCGGCCGATCAGCGAACCGAGAAACAGGTCGGTGACGCCGACGATTTTCAGGCTGAAACCCAGTTGTTTTTTCCACAGCTGATTGCGCTCGGCGATCAGTTGAGCCAGGGCACGATTAACCCCACCAAAGCCCACCAGGGCCAATTTGTATTCGGTCATTGTTATGTCTTCCATCCGGGTGACTAGGCTGTTGGGCACTAGATTAGGATGGCGGCCCGGGCAGTGAAATATGCCGATTTGCTCTATTTCATGGGCGTTTTGACCAAGCGTCGAGGCAGGGTTTCGTTCAGGCTCAGGCCGTGCTCAGGGCCGCCATGAATGCGCTGAAACTGGGGGCCAACGGCAAGGCATCATCGAGGCTCAGGCCGATCAGCGGCACCTGGACAATGCTCGGTGGAGTGCTGCGGTAATCGAAGCCGAACGCCTCGCCGCCGCCGTCCCCGGCAAACAGCAAGAGCGCGGGAGCGTACTCGTCCACCTGGTATTCACGATTGAACAGGGCCAGTTCGGCGGCCGCCCAGAACACCAGGTAGCGCTCGCCGATAAAGCCTTCGCCGCCGTCGCACTGTTGGAGAAAGTCGCAGTAGTCGCTGGACAGTTGGCGCCCGGTTGCCGCCATCAGGTGTTCAATGGCATCGCGGGAGGCGCCCCCGGCACGGGAGAGGTCGCCGAGCAGCGCTGAGTAGGAGGGTTCCATGGGGTATCCCGAGTGATCCTGGTCGAGGGCGAATCTTGCCACTCGCCAGGCTCACTGAACACCACGGCAGGGATAACGAGGCGGTGCTAGACCACCGAGGACAGCACAAAGGAGGTGACGGTATTTTCCACCCCGGGCAATGCGGCAATGTCGTTCCACACCCGGTGCACCCGCTCGGGGGTGGCCGCGCTGACTCGCACCATCAGGTCAAACTCGCCACTCATCACTTCGCACTGGCTGATCTCGGGGATCGCGCGCAGGGCCTGGAGCACTTCGGCGCCACGCATGCGGTCGTAGCGGTAGACGAAAATCACCGCGTTGATGCTGGAAGACGATGTGCGCCCTTCACCGGCACGGATGGTGTAGCCCTGGATCGCGCCGTCGCGCTCCAGACGCTCGATGCGCTGGCGCACGGCGTTGCGCGACAGGTTGACCTTGGCCGCCAGCTCGGCGTGGGCAGCCCGGGCATTCAAGGTCAGTTCGGCCAGGATGCGCTCATCCAGGGGGTCGAGAATTCTCTTCACAGGCGGACCTCGTACCAGGGCTTCACAGGGTGCCCAGCAACTGCTGGACCCGGGCCAGATCGTCCGGGGCAATCACCTGCAGCCGCTCCAGCACCGGCGCCGGCAAGGGTTCTGTGGCCAGGCCGGGGAGCCCCAGGCGGGCCAGCAGCGCCGCCGATTTGCTCGGGGCGATCTCGCCCAGGGTGACCATCGGCGCCACCAGGCTGCGCCGGTACAAACGCGCCGCGCGGACCCCGGTGGCGGTGTGCGGATCGACCACATAACCGGTGTCGTGGTACAGGCTGCGGATCTCTTCCAGGGTCTCTTCGTCGCTCACCGAATAGGAGTCGATGATCATCCGCGCCTGCAGCCAGAACTCGTTGCCGATGCGCATTTCCCCGCAACGCTCGAACTCCGCCATCAGTACGCTGAGGGCCTGGTGGTCGTGGCCGTACAGCTCCCAGAGAAAGCGCTCCAGGTTGGAGAAAATCGACAGGTCCATGGCCGGCGACAGGCTGCGATTGGCCTGGCTGCGGGAGTAGTGATTTTTCAGGAACAGCTGGTGCAGGGCGTCGTTGCGGTTGGTGGCGACGATCATCTGGGTGATCGGCAAGCCCATCTTCTGCACGATGTAGCCGGCATAGACTTCGGCAAAACTGGCCGCCGGCACACTGAAGCTGAGGGGCCGCTGGCCGCCCCCCAGTTGCAGCACGCCGTGGAAATAGAACACCAACTGGGCCAGCACGCCGATCCAGTTGTTGGAGTTGAAACTGATGACCTCGCGGTCCGCCAGGGGCCACTGGCGCAACAGGTCGGTGACGATGGCCTGGCACTGGTCGAAACTGCCCTGCACCGCAAAGCGATGCAACCTCGGGCCCTGGGCACCCTGCAGTTGCTGGCATTGATAGTCCGGCACCCCGGACTGGGGATAGAACACCAGCACCTCGACGGCTTCACAGTCCTTGAAGGCTTCGATGGCGGCCAGGCCGGTGTCGCCGTTGGTGGCGCCGATCAGCACCCCGCGACGCTGGCGCTTATCGAGAAAGTAGCGCACCAGGCGCGCCTGCAACTGGGCGGCAAAGTCCTTGGAGGAATGGGTCGGCCCGTGGAACAGCTCCAGCACCCACTCATTGCGGTCCACCTGATGCAGGGGCGCCACGGCGCGGTGGCGGAAACCGCTGCAACTGTCCTTGAGCAGGGCCTTGAAATCCGCCTCGGGGATGGCCTCGCCAACAAACGGGCGCATGACCCGATACGCCAGCTCGTCGTAGGCCAGGGTCGACCAGTTGGCGATGTCCTGGGGGCTGAAACGCGGCAGTTCGGCGGGCACATACAGGCCGCCATCGGTGGCGATGCCAGACAGCACCACCTGCTCGAAATCGGCCTCGAGCGTGGCGCTGCGGGTACTGATATAACGCATGGGTGGCTCCGGCCAGTCACTTGTAACGATGGGCCTGCTCTACCAGCCAGGTGGAAAAATTCACCGCGTCGGGGTGTTGATCGGCCCCGGAACCGCGCACCAGGTAAAACGATTCGCTGGCCTCGATGCGCAGGTTGAAGGGTTCGAGCAAACGCCCGTCGGCGAGCATCTCGTCGACCATGGACGACCGGGCCAGGGCAATGCCCTGCCCCAGCTCGGCCATGCGCAGGGTAGAAATCATAGTGTCGAACTGCAGGCCGCTGGACGAGTCCACGTCATCGACGCCAACCATCTTCAACCAGTAGCCCCAACCCTCCTCGTAACCCAGCACATGCAGCAAGGCGTGCCGGCCCACGTCGCTGGGCACCTGCAGCGGTGCACCGGCCAACAGGGCCGGCGAGCACACCGGGAACAGGGTGTCCCAGGTCAGGCGCTGGGACACCAGCCCAGGCCAATGACCGTGGCCCCAGCGAATTTCCATGTCGTCTTCGCCGTCCAGTTCCTTGACCCAGATGTTGCTGATGTAGCGGATATCCACCAGCGGATGGGCCTGGCGAAACTCCACCAATTTGGGTGCCAGCCAGTGCACGAAAAATGCCAGGCTGCCCCGCACCTTGATCGGCCGACGCTTGTGCTGGCCGAAAATTTCATTGGTGCCCACCGCCAGCCGCGTGATCGCGTCCTGCACCACCGGCAGGTACGAACGGCCTTCTTCGGTCAGGTCCAGGCCCCGGGGCAAGCGCTTGAACAGCGCCACCCCGAGGTGGCTTTCCAGTTGGCGGATCTGTTGGCTGACGGCGCCCTGGGTCAGGAACAATTCGTCAGCCGCATGGGTGAAGTTCAAACAACGGGCGGACACTTCAAAGGCCCGCAGCCAGTTCAGCGGCGGTAAGGTCTTTTGCTTCATGGTGGTTTTCTCATAGACCCGAGGTGCCCCGAACCGGCCGCCCGTCCCGTGCGTCAGCCTGGCAAGGCATCGGACGGTTGGGCCTGGAGCGCCAGGGACAGACGGCGCGCGCGGCTTTTGCGGGTAATGTAATACACGAAGTAGCACCAGGCGATGAACGGCACGCCGAAGTACAGGGCCACTCGTTGCTCAGGGTCGAAGGCAATGCCAATGCACGCCAGGCTGCAGCAGATCAGCGCACCCAGGGGCACCCACGGGTAGCCCTTGACCCGGAACTTCAGGTCACGGATGTCCCCGCCATTGGCCACGTAGTGGCGGCGGAAGGCAATCTGACTGGCGGCGATGCTCATCCACACCACCACCACGGCCAGGCCGGAGATCGACACCAGCGCCAGGTAGATGGTGCCGGGAGCGAACACGCTGCTGAGCAGCGACGCGGCGCCGCCGGCCATGCTCACGATGATCGCGTTGAGCGGTGTGCCCATGCGGGTCAGGGCCGAGAACTGCTTGGGCAAGTGGCCCTGGTCGCTGAGGGTCCAGAGCATCCGCGAGGCGGCGTACAGACCGGAGTTGGCGGCCGAGAGCAAGGCGCTGATGATCACGAAGTTCATGATGTCGGCGGAGTACGGAATGCCGATGTAGGTGAACACCGTGACGAACGGGCTTTCGATCAGGCCGGCCTGCTCCCGGGGCAGCAAGGTGGCGAGCACAAAGATGGTGCCGACAAAGAAGATCGCCAGGCGCAATACCGTGGTGCGGATGGCACGCGGCACATTGCGTTGCGGGTCTTTGGTTTCGCCAGCAGCGATGCCGATCAGCTCAGTGCCGGAGAACGCAAACGACACGGCGAGCAAGGTCATGGCAATCGACATGAAGCCGGTGGGGAACAGGCCTTCGCGGGTGAAGTTGCCCAGGCCGATGCTGTGCACCTGGTCGATCTGCAACAGGCCGAGAATCGCCCCGCCACCGATCAACAGGAACACCACCACGGTGATCACCTTGATCAGGGACAGCCAGAACTCGGTCTCGGCAAACAGACGTACAGAGACCACGTTAGTCAGGAACACCACGCCAGCGAACAGCGCGCTCCAGATCCACACCGGGGTGTCCGGAAACCAGCGGCTCATGAGAATACCGGCGGCGGTGAATTCCGAGCCGATGGCCACGGTCCAGGTCAGCCAGTAGAGCCAGGCCACGGTGTAGCCGGTGCCCGGGCCGAGGAAGCGTGTGGCGTAGGTGCTGAAGGAACCGGTTTCCGGCATCTGCACCGCCAGTTCGCCGAGGCACATCATCACCATGTACACCATCAGCGCACCGATGATGTAGGCGATCACCGCACCCAGCGGGCCAGCCTGGTTGACGGTGTAGCCGGACGTCAGGAACAGCCCGGTGCCGATGACCCCGCCAAGGGCCAGCATGACGATGTGCCGGGTCTGCATTTCCTGCTTGAAGCCGGTTCGAGCATTGGTTTGTTGTTGTGTGATGGACATGATTTTTCTCATGAAAGTGTCAGGGCAAGGATCAATGTCTGCGACAGAGGCTTGGGCAGAAATCAAAGGGATGCCGCGAGGTTTTTATTGTTATTGCGTTTCATGGAGAACTCACAGGCAGCCTTGCCGTGAGGGGGGCGGCACGACCTCAGTCAGCGACCTCAACGCAGGGGTGTGCCAGGGCGGTACGGGCTGCAGCGTCCGGCTGCTGCAGTGAGGTCCTGACCCAGGCAAACGCCTGCTTCAGGTCGGCCAACAAGTCGTCGGTGTCTTCAATGCCCACCGAGACCCGCACCAGGCCTTCGGAAATGCCCAGGGCTTGACGTTCTTCCGGGGTGTTCTCCACGTGGCTGGTGGTGCGCGCCGGGCCGTAGATGGTTTCCACGGCGCCCAGGTTGCCGGCGCAGTGGGCGTATTGCAGGCGCGGCAGCAGCACCTTGACCGTGTCCATGCCGCCCACCAGCACAAAGCTGACGATGGCGCCAAAACCACGCATCTGCGCACAGGCCACGGCGTGGTTGGGATGGCTGGGCAAACCGGGGTAATTGACCTGCTCCACCAGCGGTTCGCTGCACAGGAAATCCGCCAGGGCCCGGGCACTTTGCTGCTGCTGGCGCACCCGCAGGGCCAGGGTCTTCATGCCGCGAATAATCAGGTAGGCCGAGAACGGATCGAGGGATGCACCGTTGATCTCCCGGTAGTGCCGCACCTGGGCCATCAAGGCTTCACTGCCGCAGACCACACCGCCGAGCACATCACCATGACCACTGAGGAACTTGGTGGCGCTGTGGATCACCACATCCACCCCCAGGGCCAGGGGGTTCTGGTTCAACGGCGTGGCAAAAGTGTTATCGGCCACCACCAGGGCACCGACCTGCTTCGCCGCCGCCACCAAGCGCTGGATGTCGACAATTTTCAGGGTCGGGTTGGTCGGGGTCTCCAGGTACAACACCTGGCAACCCTTGGCGATCTCGCGCTCGATTTCCCCGTGATCGAAGGTTTCACACAGGGTCACTGCTACCCCCATGCGCGGCAGGAACTCCTCGAAAATCTTGTTGGTGCCGCCGTAGCTGTCCTTGGTCGACACCACCCGCTGGCCACACTGCAGAAAGGTGTACAGCACGCTGCTGATGGCGGCCATGCCACTGCTGAACGCCACCGCCGACTCGGCGTTTTCCAGGGCGCGCAACTTGGCTTCGAAGGTTTCCACCGTGGGGTTGCTCATGCGGCTGTAGATAAAGCCCGGGGCCTTGCCCAGCGCCACGTCGTACCACTGATCGATGTCGTCATAACCGTAGGCGGCACTGGCCACGATCGGCGTTTGCGTGGCGTTGTAAGGATGAGTGATCTGCTCACCCCCCCACACCACCCGGGTCCCGGTTCCGGCTTCTTCCAGCCCTGTGCTTGCAGGTTTTTTATTCATTGCGACGGCTCACGATAAAGGGTGCGTGGTGAGTCACCACGCTGGAACTGGGGGCCAATATAGTGAAAAGCCGAAACGCCGAGAAACGATGTTATCAGGGCCAAAGGGGCGGTTTTTTTAATGGCTGAGCGGGGGCGAACGGGGGGAAATGGACGTGAGCCGTGAGGGCGTCGAGGGGAGAAGGGTTTGGGTGACTACCGGTGTTGAGTCCGTGGCATCAGCAACGAGGTTCACTCACAAACAACCGTTCTAAAAACAGCCGTTCACATTTTTTGAAACGCGCTCTTTAAAGAATGCAATCATCATTGCTGTTACCTTTTTTAATCGAGCCCTGACAATTGCAGGGGATCCACTTCAGACTTGGGCAGCCTTCACCTCTAAAGTGGTTAATGCCTCTTTTATAAGTGCCAACAACGTTAATATAACAAAATTCATTTTAACTGAAACAGCAATCGCTCAAACACCTCCGGAGCCAAACTCATTTCCTCTGGAGAAAGCAAAACACACATCACCTGCTGATCAAGAACCACATCATAAACATCCACACCGATCCACCCCCTGGACCAAAACTCCACCGTAGCCAATTTATTAAAACCCTCCAACTCAACCCGTTCGAGATCACCAAAATCCCCATTGGGGAATGATGAATACACCAGGGTATAACCCTTTAATAATGGCTTAAATTCTTGATCAAACTTTAAAACATCCATCGTCCAGATCGACCTTATGTGAGTGGTGCTGAGCCAGATAGTTAAGGGTTTGCTACATTTTGCTTATACGAAGCGTACTATCTCAGTGCAACACCCTACTTCTGATCGACAGTAAAAAAACTAATCAGGTCGTCTCCAAAGACTGAGTAACTCTTGATCACTTGGATAATTTCCTCTGGCTCCATAAATGAAACCAGACAAGGAGTGACACAGTCGTTTTTCAATCTCTCCAGTATGAAGCTCAATAACATCGTGCGTTCGAAACTCCCCACGTCCGAAAAAAATCATTCGAACACTGCCTGCTCAAGTCAGTAAGAATGGTTGCTTTGTATATTTTTCCTTGGTAAATAACGCTGATATTTCCACCATCAATCTCCGCAGGGATAGAAAAGTTTTCAATCTCAGGAAAACCTTTGTAATTTTCTGATTTTTTATTTTTCACTTCAAAGTAAGATAAAAAATAATACATTGAACTCGCCCAATCAAAACGTCAAAAACACCAACCCCAACACGTCCAAAAACACCAGACACTGCAGCCGCAACGCGCAACTCAGTTAGATCAAAATCTTAATCAGGCGCCTTATTCGCCCAGAGTCAATTCGCACAACACTAGTGATTTTTAAACTTGACTAACGCAGCATATTTCATAAATATCACCTTACTTCACAAGTCACTTACGTGCACCTTTACCGTTCTCTGCACTGAGCGCACTTATTATTCATTTCACCTAAACCTCCTTAGTCTTAACGCCGTCCGCACCCACATTCACTGAAGATACTGACGATCAGGCAATAGCGTCATTCAATTCTCAACTCTGCAGAGTTCGCATGAACCCTGATGTATTCATCGCCTATCAACCTAATAAAAAAATGAAACTCCTTATTAATTTTACGTTCTGCCACGAGCCAATCATGATCAAAGTCATCCGATGGCTTATAACCCAACTCCTCCACATCCATGAGCTTCCCCTTCAAAACACCGGAACTTATATCCAAGTAATCAATACATAAAAAAAACCATCAGCAAATTAACATTCGGATTTATAGCATGGCAGTCATTCGACTTGAACCTCAACATTGCCGAACGATCGTAAATACCGACAAAAACGTCAACTAATGAAAAATAATTATGCAGGTCATATTGCTCAGACCCACGTTGAACGCAGACATTACCTTCAATTAAAAAGTTTTTATCCATACATTCACGCACATCCTCGTTCATTATTTATTATAAAAACGATAACTAACCCCACAAAAAACACTTAGTATGGCAAGCCCCTAAAAACTCACAAATAATTTATTAGCCACACAATTAGTCACTTCCACCCCGCATAAAACACCGCACATAAAAAGAAAGATCTAGCTATCGCTTTACTACAGGCTTAACTTTCGACTTTTACGCGCAAATACGTGTATAGATGCACGAAAGAGTTCTATCGGCTCACCTTATAGCCAAGAAGGCTCTTGCTCATAGGAGTAGAGCAGCGAGTAAACGCTAGTTGGATGCCCTCCAAATATTACTTTTTCCTTTAATACATTGCCCGAGGTAAACACAAATCCGGCATCACGCATGTACTTCATTAGTAATGCCTTAGAACTGTCGCTCGAAGATTCGACACTTGGTTCCTCTTCGCCTCCACCTTCAAGCAGTGACGACAGATAGAAATATTGCCCAACAAATGAAACTCGCAATACAGCCGATAGATTTACACCCTCAATAAAATACCCATAACTCACATCCGTATTCGGTTCAGTGTCTTCATTAACATTGTAATGAGCCTCAAGAAACCGCAAAACCTCAGGGTATTTTTGCTTATCAAAAAACGCGTGCGAGAACAAATAACTCGGAGACTCTAAATTTTCGTATGCAGCTTTTAAGTGGGACACCAGCACACCCCAGCTAAAACATGGATCACTGGATGTCTTAGCCTGAGAGGGATCCATGTGTTTTTCCTACGTTATATTAATCAACACGAACCCGGCAGGTAGCCCACCTGCGAAGCTTAATAAAAAAGCCTCAACCGTTCGCAACAAGAACCAAACCCTCACAACATCAACTTAACAGACTACAATTCACTCAAGCCACAAACCTATCACACCATTTTTGCCTCAATATACTTTGCAATACTTAGCCGATTCAAACTTTTCGCCGTCTGCACCAATGAAGTCAATTCATCGACATTGAGAGCGAGCCCTTTTGAAAAAAGCATACTCAAACATTCTATCCCTTCTTTCTCGCCTTCAAGACATACAACAGCCTGCATAGCAGGCGTCAATCCATTTTCAGCCTCAGATTTTAGGTCTGCTCCACTCTCAATCAACCTCGTCGCACGCGACACATTTCCAAATTTAATCAGCGATGAAAGCGAGGTAATCCCTGAATCATCCGAAGCATCTACAAGACCATTATCTTTATACCAAGCAAGCATCCACTCGAATACTTCATCCGTACCTCGCAACGATACTTGATGAAGCAAGCTGCCGCCGCCCAATTTAGTTCTTTGATAAAAATCAACACCTTCACCGTAAAGAAAATCCAAAACCTTAACATCATCAGCAACATAAAAAACAACGGGGCTCTCACCGTACACTTCTTTATTTACAATGTAAGGCAGCAAGCGTCTTAAACCACTTTCATCACCGCCTACAAACGCTTCTCCGGCCTCAAATAAATCAATTAAAATATCTTCATCTTTCATCGATTGCTACCTATAGGAATATAATCAACACCTGGCGGAGGCTCAACATATCTATTTGCATAACCTTCAGCCCGGCTAATAATCGGCTTAGCTTTAACACTGCTGCACTCACAGCTACACTCGTTACTATAATAATCTTTTAATGAATTTTTTGTACCTCTTTGAAGATCTCGGATTTCCTTGTAGTGCCCACCAGGAACAGTAACCCCATGCTTATGAACATGACCACCTTTGGCATCCTCACTTGGATTATATTTATTAAACTCTTTTTCAAGTAGTTTTGTTTTATCCTCTATCTTCATTAATTTCGCATAACAACCTGTCTTCCTAGGCGTCAACCCTAAAGGATCCACCCATAGAATCGGGTTAGGTGCGTATTGGTAAAGATTCAACCCACCCGCATACCCAATCGGGTCCTGACTAACAAACCGCCCAACCGCCGGATCATAGTACCGATACCGATTGTAGTGCAGCCCTGTCTCAGGGTCGTGGTACTGCCCCTGGAACCGAATCGGGTTGGTGATGCCCTGCTGCACAGCCCAGTCCGTGCGTTGTTCCTTGATTTCTCCCCACGCCTTGTACTGTGCGCTCCAGGCCACGCGGCCGTGCTGGTCGGTGAGTTCTTGCGGTGTGCCCAGGTGGTCGCATTGGTACCAGGCCAGGGCGTCGAAGGGGTGGGCCTGTGGTTTGTGGTTCCACAGGGGGTCGTGGTCGATGTCGTAGTCGCCGTTGTAGGTCGGTTGGTTCAGCAGGCGGATGGGTTGGTGGCGGATGGCTTGGGCGACGGGCACGAAGCTGCCGGGTTCGAACAGGTAGTGCACGGTGCGGCCGGTGCCGCTTTCGTGTTGGGCCGGGCTGCTTTCCCAGGCAAGGTTGTCGCCGTCCCAGCCGTAGAGGGTGAAGCCGCAGCCGAGTTCTCGTTGTCGGCGCGCCTGTTCGTTGCGGTTCCATTGGGAGCCGGCTTCGGGGCGACGTTTGTAGTGGGCGCTGGAGTTTTTGTGTAGGCGTCGGCCCAAGGCGTCGTAGGCGTACTCCACGGCAAGGCGCGGGTCTTCGAAGTGCACGAGGCGGTCGAACAGGTCCCAGCGCAGGCGGCTGTAGCTGCCGTTTTGCCAACGCTGGACCTGGTTTCCGCGGTCGTCGTATTCATAGTGGGTGCCGGCGTATTCGCGCAGCAGGTTGTCCAGCAGTTTGCTGCGTTTGGGGTCTTGGTCCAGGGGCCGCTGGATGGCGTGGGTTGGGTCGTCGAGCAGGTTGCCGGCTGGGTCGAAGGCGAAGGTTTCCACGGCCAGGCGGCTGGTGGCGCTGAGCAGTCTGCCCACCGGGTCGTAGCGGTAGGCCAGCGGGCCACGGCGGCTGTCGTTGATGTCGGTGAGTTGCCCGGCGGCGTCGTAGCGGTACTCGCGCTTGATCAGGGTGCTGTTGTCGTCGCTGCGGCCCAGCAATTGTTCTTGCAGGCGCCCGGCCGGGTCCCAGCGTTGGGTTTGCAGCAGGTGGTTGCCTTGGTGACGGGCGATTTCCCGGTGCAGGTCGTCCCGTTCGTAGCCGATCAGTTCGTGCTGGTCCAGGCGCATGCCCAGCAGATGGCCGCTGCCGTAGGTCAGCCAACTGACGCGGTGGCCGTCGGGCCGCACGGTGGCGATGCGCTGGTTGAGCACGTCGTACTCGTGCTGCCAGACCGCAACCTGGGGCTGTTCCAGGCTCAGGTAGTGCTGGTGCTCACGGACCAGGTTGCCGGCCGGGTCGTGGAACCACTGCAAGCGGCTGTCGGCGTTGCTGGCCATGACCAGGTTGCCGTTGCCGTCGTAGGCGAAGGTTTCCCGTTGCGACAGGGTGTTGAGGTTGGCTTGGCGCTCGACCAGGCGGCCCATTGGGTCGAATTTGACCGCAATGCTGCGTTCGCCATTCAGGGTGCTGTGCAGCCGACCGGAGCTTGGGTCGTATTGGTAACGGGTGGTGCGGCCGTCGAACCCGGTCTCTTCCAGCAGCCGGCCCATGGGGTCGTAGTGAAAGTGGGCACGGCGTTCGTTCTGGTTTTCCAGGGCCAGCAGGCGCCCGAGACGGTCCCAGCGATAACGCAGGGTCTGCTCCGCGGCATCGACCCGCTCGGCCAGCAGCCCCGCCGCGTTGTAGCTCCATGTCGTGCAACGGTCGAGGCCATCGACGTGGGCCAACAAACGCCCCTCGGCGTCGCGCTCGAAGCGTTCCTCCGTCTTGTCCGGGTGTTTGATCAGCACCAGTTGGCCGGCTTTGTACTGGTACTCGGTTTTATTGCCGGCGGCATCGGTGAAACAGACCATCTGCCCCAGGGCGTCGTACCCCCAGACGCTGGTCTTGCCGGAGCAGTCGGTGAAGCTCTGCAGTTGCTCGGCGTCGTTGTACTCCAAGGCCTTTTCGTTGCCGTTGGCGTCCTTGATCGCCGTGGGCTGGCCCGCCGCGTTGTAGGCGTACTCGGTCTTGTTACCCAGGGGATCGAGTTCCACCACCAGGTTGCCGCGGTCGTCGTACTCACGTAGCCACTGGCCGCCCTCGGCGTCGCTGATCTTGATCAGTTGGCTCTGATCGTCGTAGGCGAAATGCACCCGTGTGTGGTCGGCGCGGATATGCTCCAACACATTGCCGCGGTCATCGTAGCTGTAGCGGTCGGTGCTGCCGTCGGCGTGCACATGGCGCACCACATTCTTGGCCGGATCACGGAACAGCCATTCCGACAGGCCATCGGCGTGGCGGATGCGGTAGGTGTAGCCGTGCAAATCGTAGTAGTGCCAGGTTTCTTGGCCGTGGGCATCGGTGACGTAGGTCAGGCGGAGGTTTTTATCCCACTCCAGGCGCGTATCGAAGCTGCCGTCATCGGCCCATTCGCGCACGGCCCTGGCATCCGGGCCGCTGCCTTGCCACTGCAGGTTCATGCCACGCCCGGTGCGGTCGCTGTAACGGGTAATCAAGTGGCGCTGGTACTGATAACTCCAGGCCGAACCGTTCTCGTCCTGGGCCTGAACCAGGTCGCCATAGGCGTCATATTGATAGCGGCACAGTTGCCGTTGCGGCGCGCCGCCGCGAATTTCCCACACGCCGGTGAGGCGACCCTGATCGTCGATCATCGTGCCCAGGTGCAGCAGCACCTCGCTGATGTCGTCCTGGTAAGTGATCACATCCGAAAGCACCGGCAGTTCATTGTGCCGGTACTCGTGGTGCAGCATGACGCCCGCACCGTTGCGCAGGACCACGCCGGTCAGCAGGTAGCGCTGGCCGTGGCGGACGTAGGTTTCCTTGCGTTCGAAACCACGACACAGCACCAACTGCTGTTCAGTGGCGCGTACCAGGGTCAGTTCTTCGATCGGGTCGTAGTGGAACAGGCCGACCTTGGGCAGCGGGTAGTCATGGCTGCGGCCGTCGGCATCGTGGAACACCAGGCCGTCGTCGGTGCAGTCAAAGCGGGTGGTCAGCTCGCTGATCCAGCGGGCGCCCATCACGCCCTGATCGTAGGCGTCCAGGGCGGAACAATAGGTCCGCGTCCAGGCCAGCGGGAAAGCCCCCGGCAGACTGAAGTCGGTGTGTTCCAGGGACTCGGCCCCGGTGGCAAAACTGATGCTTTTGCAAGTTCCTGGGCAGGTGCCGTTCTTCTGCGGCTTAGGCCGTTTCTTACCCCGTAACTGCCGGCGCAGTGCTTCCAGTGCCCCGGCGCTGGCCAGGAACATGGCCTGGCTGGTGGCGTCGGATTTGACGTTGGCAGCTTGATCGTTGCCGTTTCGCTCCAACCACTCGAGGACGCTGTCTTCCAGGCTCTGGCGCAGATGCTCCAGGGAGTCAGGGTTGTCGGGGTCGCCCAGCCGGCTGACTTGCAAGCGTATGTCTGAACCCAACGCACGCAGCTTGGGCGTTTCCTGCAATATTTGTTTTTTTGCCTCTTCCTCTAACAGGGCTTTCGAAGCCATGTTGAGCAAGCCCTTGCCCGTGGCCTTGGACACACTGGACAGCACCGACAAAAAGTTATCAAAACGCCTGTTGGGATCGTGGATCAACACATCTAGCTGTTGCTCCGCCGCGTCCAGGTCACGCTGGCTATCGAAGCCCGCACCCGCAAACGCATCCAACTGGTCGGCAATATCGTTCAACAGGCTCTCGCCGAACTCACCGAGACTGCTCACAAGCGCTGCAAGCTGTACCTTGGCTTTGTCACCCACGAAATCCGCCAAGGTGCCCACAATGTCTGCGTTCAAACTCGCGACCAGCACATTGATCAGGGCGTCACCCATGTGCTGTGTACCCTGCTGGCGCACCATCATCAGCATCGGCCGCAACGCCATGCGCGCTCCGGCCATGACCGGCGGAAACGGAATGACCCCAATCAAGTTGATCGCCAGGCTGACCCAGATCAGCGGGTCCGGATCGTCAGTGGTGACCAGGGTCACGATGTCACCCAAGAGGTCCATCAACGCGATGACGTTGCCCACTGCGGGCTGGCTGGCAACGGCGTTCTTGAACATCTCCAGGGTGACCCAGCCGCCACTGATCTCGCGCAGCCAGGCATCGACATACTCAGCCGCCGCGCCCACATCCTCGACGTAGATCGCACTCAGAGGAACAGGCGCAAATTGGAGTTCACGTGGTGTTTCAGCAGCAGTTTCAGTGGTCATCAAAGCATCTCACCCGCAGCCAGCCGGCCCGGGATTTGAAGGAAGTCGTAGGGGGGGTATCAGGCGCGGCGGGCGCTAAGGCCCGCTGCAGCGGCGCGTCTTGACCAGAACGAAAAAGACGCCCGCACCGCCTTAGCCGGCGACCGGGGTGCGCCAGTCGTCAGAACCGGAAGTCCCGGAAACCTCGTGGGTCCAGGTGATCTTGCGGTAGGTGAAGTGCACGTCTTCCAGGTGGGTGAAGTGGGCGTTCGATGGGTCCTGGCAGTTGTGCATGTAGTCCTTGATGTCGACGATGATTGCGTCTTCAAGGGTGGTGGTGAAGTAATGCTCTTGGGTGCCGGCAGCGGACGTGCGGTACCAGTGGATAACGATCTCGGTCAGGCGCTCGCCCGAGGTCAGGGCCGCCAGCAACAGGGGCGAAGCCTTGTCGAAAACCTTGGTGATGATCACCGGCTTGTGTACGCGCTGACCGGTGGGTTGGCCGGATTGCGGGTCACGGGGAATGATCACTTCGTGCTGAAAGCCCTGGACCATGACCTGGTCTTCGTGGCCTTCCTGATAAGTGTTGCCCACCGAGTCGGCGGTGAAGGCGCCAGCAGTGATCAGGCCTTGTTTGGTGCCAGTGACGGACATGTACGCGGGTGTAGCCATGGGATGCACTCCTTGCAAAAAAGGTCGGTACCGACAGGCCAAATGGCTTGAGGGACGCCCCTGGAGTTATCAAAACTCATGCCAATTCATAAATAATTGTTATTTATCAAACAGATAACTAAAAAATCAGCGTTTTTTAACGACCTTTCCGCGGTTTTCCCCAGGCCCAGTGCGCAAGAAGTTGCGCAGTACTGCGCAACTTCTTGCGCACTGCCCTACAGCCCTTTAACGACGTGGCCTACAGCCCTCTGAATAGGCTGATTGAACGATTGAAGTGCGCAACTTCTTGCGCAGTTGCGCCCTGGGTTGCCAAGCTGTGCCACCCGCCGCCAATGGCCCTGCCCCTCCAGGAAAAAACCGTGAACCGCACCGAGCAACTGTGCCTGATGGCCCGCTACAACCAGTGGATGAACCTCCGCCTGTACAGCGCCGCCATGACCCTGCCCGACGCCGACATCAGCGCCGAGCGCCAGGCCTTTTTCGGGTCGATTCTTGGCACCTTGAATCACCTGCTGGCGGGGGATAGGGTCTGGCTCAAGCGCTTTGCCCAGCACCCGGCCGAGCACTCGGCCCTGGCGCCTCTGGACGACGTGGCGACGCCCGGGGACCTGCGCACTCTGCTGTGCAGTGACATCCGCGAGCTGTGGCAGCAGCGTCAGTGGCAGGACCAGCTCATCCTCGACTGGGCCGCCAGCCTCAGCGAAGCCGACCTGGACCACGACCTGGAATACCGCAACATGCAAGGGCTGGCGGGCGCGCGAAACTTCTACAGCCTGCTGCTGCATTTCTTCAACCACCAGACCCACCATCGCGGCCAGGCCACCACCCTGCTGACCCAGGCAGGTGTGGACGTGGGTGACACCGACCTGTTGGCGCTGATTCCCTCAAGCCTCTGAGGTGGCCTGGGCCCAGCGCGCCCGCAACAGCGGCAGTGCGCTGTGGCGCCAGAAGTCCGTAGAGACTTGGCCGCTGGACAGGCCGCCGTGGGCGAAGGGCTCGACGAAGAAGTGCCCCGGGGTGCTGAGGGGCTTGCCGGTCAGCCGGGCGAAGGCTTCGACAATCAGCTGTTCCAGTGCCTCTGCACTGGCGGGTAATGCCGTATCGGCAAACTGCTCGGCCATGGCTCGCCACAGATAGGGGTCGCCGCGTAATCCCCAAGGCATGGGTTCCTCGGCAAACAGCTGGCCAAGGGTGCTGTATCGCACCATGAAAAACTCCGGCATCGATTTATGAGCGAGCAATCTAGCCTCTGGCCCGGGCTTCTGCGACTATGCGCGCGGAAAAATCACCCCTTTGCTAAGGAATGGCATCATCAAAGCGCTCACCCCTCTGCTTCTCGCGTCCCTGCTGTCCGTGGCAGGCTGCGGCACCCTGATCGCCCGTACCCCCAACTCCTCCAGTGGCTACGACTACTACCGGGGCACCCAGGCCAATGTCGAACTGCTGACCATGCGCGGCTCCAGTGGCTACGACGGCTACGCCACGGTGTTCTGCTGGGTGACCATCGTCTGCCCTGTGGTGGCGATTGCCAGCCTGCCGGTGGACGTGGTGGCCGACACCGTCCTGCTGCCCTACGACGCGATGAATAACTGAAGCGTCGCCCGCCACCCTGCCTGTCCCATCACCGCGGAACCTTCATCATCAAAACCCTGATCAACAGAACCCTTATCAACAGAAGCTTCATGTTCAGAGCGTTCACCTCTGCACTGCTGCTCAACACTCTGTTGCTGTCCGGCTGCGGGACCTACATGGTCCGTGGCGGCAGCATGGACTGGCGCGACGATCGCTATTACCGAGGTACCAAAACCAGTGCGCAACTGGTCACCGGCTATGACATGGGCTACGCGCGCATGCTCACCGGCGGCTGTTGGGTCATGGTGGTGTGCCCGATCATCATGATCGGAACCCTGCCGGGGGACATCGTGGTCGACACCCTGCTGCTGCCCTACGATGCCTTCCAGCCGGAGCGGCCCAAGCGCAACATGCACGTCAATATGAAAGACCACCCACCGGTGGAGCCGCTGGAAGGCGTGGAACCCTTGGAGCAACCCGGTCAGCCGGTCAGCGCCACACCACCCCAAGCGCCCGTCGCCGAACAGCCGCCAGCGCCCCAGCCCCAGCCCCAGCCCCAGCCCCAGCCCCAGCCTGAATAAGCAACACCGGCCCTGGCCGCAAGCCTAGGGCTGATCCGCCGCGCTGGGTTCCAGGCCCAGCCGCTGCAAGCGACAAGGCTGGCCGAGGCGGTCTACTTGCGGTCGGCCAAACAAGTAGCCCTGCCCCCACTCCCCGCCACAAGCGCTGGCCAACCCATGGTCGGCGACGGTTTCAATGCCTTCGATAATCACGCACGGCGCCAAGGTCTTGCACAACTGCACCAGGTGGCTGAGGGTCTGGGCGCTGTTGAGTTCGCCCCGGGCGCGACGCAGGTAACCCTGGTCGATCTTGACGATGTCCGGCCGGGTGCGGCGGATGAACTCCAGGGTGCCCAGGCCCGAACCGAAATCATCGATGGCCACCCGGCAGCCCAGTTCGCGCAGGCACAGCACAAACTCGATGGCCGCCTGGGTACTGGGGGGCGTGGCGCTCTCGGTGATCTCGATCACCAGCCGCGAGGCCACCGAAGGCTCATCACCTAAGCGCCGCAGCAGGTCGTGCCAGAAGCCGTCGATGATCGCGCTCTGCGCCGAGATATTGCAGCCCAGGCGCAGCAGCGGGTCCTTGAGCAGGCACTCGATAACGCTGTGGACCACGCTGCGGTCCAGCTCGCGCATCAGTTGGTGCTTCTCCAGCATGGCAAAGGGGTAGACCCCGTCACCCCGGGCATCGACATGCCGCAGCAAACCCTCCTGGTACAGCACCCGGCTGCTGTCGGGCAGCCAGATCACCGGCTGGAAGGCCAGCACCAGGCGCCCCCGGGACAACTGCAGGTAAAAGTCGTTGACGCTTTGCATGGCAAATCCATTGGCGATGGTGGCGCGCCGGCAGATGCACATGGCACGGCGGTCGACGGCGCGGTGCATCTTCGGCGTCCACATCATCGACCCTGGATCACGCCCCTGGAAGTGTTCCCGGAGACCTTTCGTTTGTCCTGGGAACCCCACTCGCCTGCCGAATCGACTGCGCCCATTTGTTTATTGCAATCATGCGGCCCGCCTCACAGATATCACTTAGCCATCACCCAGGAATCACCATGCACAGAATGACCTGCGCCCGCTTTCAGGTGCTTGCCGACGTCATGCGCGAGGGCGGCGCCCAGCCCGACGCCTTGCTCAGGCAGTTCGGCAGCAGCCCCCAGGAGGTTCATGGCAACCCCAAGGGCGTCAGGCTGGAGCTGGTCTATCAAATGCTGCACGAAGCCACCCGCGTGAGCGGCAACCCCGACCTGGGGCTGCTGGCCTACGGCAAGGCCCACCCCGCCCACCTGGCGAGCCTCGGTTACGCCCTCATGTCCTGCGCCACCCTGGACGTGGCGCTGCAACGGATGGTGGAGTACCACTCCTTGACCAGTAACGGTTTGCGCCTGTGCCTGGAGCGCAAGCCCCAGGCGCTGAAGATCATCGGCTTTGATGTGGCCCTGGGCCCGCCCCTGATGCCCCGGGCCTTTATCGATGCGGTCATGGCACAGATCCTTGGCCTGGTGCACTGGCTGCTGCCCCAGCACAAACCCCGGCCCCTGGCCGTGGCCTTCACCTATCCGGAACCGACGGACAGCCGTCCGCTGCGCCAGCTACTGGGCGGTGAGCTGAGCTTCAACGCGCCCTATAACAGCCTGACTTTCAGCGCTGCGGATTGCGCCACGGCCCTGCCCACCGCCGACCCGGCCCTGGATGTGCTGTTGATGGAGTACGCCCGGCGTCACCTGAACCTGCTGCTCAACGACTCCATGAGCGCCCGGGTGCGGCGCATTCTCGCCGAGCGCCTGGCCCAGGGCGCGTCCGGTGGCCTGGAGCAAATTGCCCAGGTGATCGGGGTCAGCGCCCGCAGCCTGCAACGGCGCCTGGGCCAGGAAGACGTGCACTTCTCGGCCCTGCAGGACGAGGCGAGATTGATGCTGGCCCACAACTTCCTGCGCAACTCGGCGCGCAGCGTCAAATACATCGGCGCGCTGCTGGGCTTCCGCGACCAGAGCAGTTTTCACAAGGCCTGCATGCGTTGGTTCGGCATGACGCCGGGGCGTTATCGAAGCGATTGCTGAGGGCCACAACGCACAACGCCGAGCAAAGGCTCGGCGTGGGCAGTCGGGCAAACGATCAGCGATGGCTGGCTTGCAGTTGCGGCTGCACTTGCGGCATGGCCGAAGAGTGGTGGTTGAGGATCTTCCACTGCCCGCCGATGCGCTCATAAAGGAAGGTGTAGCGCGCCTGCACTTGCTGGGTCTTGCCGTCGGCGGCGGTCAACGTGAAGGTGTAGACGCCGCTGTCCATGGCCGCGTCCGGGCCCATGTGGCGGATTTCACGGTAGTTGATCTGGCCCACCGGCTTGCTCGCCATGAAGTGCTCGAAGTAGTCCTGGATTTGCGCCGGGGTGCTGCGCACCTGGTTGGACACGGTCGGCTGCAGGATCGCGTTCGGTGCGTAGAGGCTCACCACGTTCTGTGGGTTGCCGGTCTTCAGGGCGCTGTTCCAACGGTCAAACAGCCCGGCGATTTCCCGGTCCTGGACATTCTGTGGCTGCTCGGCCACGGTGCGGTACACGTAAGGGGTGGCTTCAAGGGCCTGGGCCAGGGGTGCGCTGAGCACGGTGAACAGGGCCAGGGCAGTGATTTTCATGGTCATGGTCAGACTCCAGTTGGGTTTCAATGAGCCACACTTTGCCAACCGCCGCTTTCGCCGCCATCGGCCAACTGGAACCTTTGGCCTATGCCATTCGGCAGATAGGCTGCGACCCCAGCCACACGGTCTAATGCCCTGCCCCTTCGCGGGCCTGTCTTGAGAAGAGAACCCCTGCATGCAAAGCCCACCCCACGACCCCGCCAGTGCCCTGGCGATTCGCAGCCAATACCGTCAATCGCAAAGCCGTGCGGCGCGCCTGCGGCTGCTGGTGGACACCGGCCAGGAGCTGAGCCGGCTGGCTCCCGCGGACATGGGCCAGCGTGCCCTGCAACGGGCCTGCGCCTTCGTCGCCATGGACCATGGGGTGTTGCTGGAGTGGAGCGCCCACGGCCAGGCCCAGGTCCGCGCCCGCCACGGTGGCAGTGAGGGGCTGGCCGATCTGCACCGCCTGGCCGATCCCGGCGTCGCCGAGGCGCAATGGCTGGAGCCGGCCGACGGCGCCTTGCCCAACGTGCTCCAGGTGCCGCTGCACGCCGCTGACGGCCGGGCGTTCGGCGCCCTGTTGCTGGCCAACAGCGTGGCCCTCAGCGCGCCGGACCGCGAAGACATCGAGTCGCTGCAACTGCTGGCCACCCTGCTCGCCGCCCACCTGGAAAACAGCCGCCTGCTCGACGCCCTGCAAGCCCGCGAGCGGAGCATGTCGGAGCTGGTGCATCGGCTGTTCAGCGCCCAGGAAGACGAACGCAAACGGGTCGCCTACGACCTGCATGACGGCCTGGCGCAAACCCTGGCCGGCCTGCATCAGCGTCTCCAGGGGTTCGCCGGGCGCTGCCCGTCGTTGCCGCCGGAACTGGACACCGAGTTGCAGACCATCCTCGTTCTGGCCAAGGGCTGTGTCGGCGAAGGCCGGCAATTGATCGGCGGCCTGCGGCCCAACGTGCTGGATGACTTTGGCCTGCTGCAGGCCGTGGACAAGGAAGCCGACCGCCTGCGCGATGCCGGCCTTGGCGTGTCCTGGGGCGAACGGGGCGGCGAGCGCTTGCCGGGGGCCGTGGAGATCGCCCTGTTCCGCATTGCCCAGGAGGGCATCAACAACATTCTCAAACACGCCCGGGCCAACCAGGTGCAACTGAGCCTGTCCGTGCATGCCGGCCAGGCGCGGCTGGAGGTGCAGGACAACGGCTGCGGCTTTATCCTGCCGACCCGTTCGGAGTCCCGCGGCGTCCAATCCCTGGGCCTGGTGGCCATGGCCGAGCGCGCCAGCCTGCTGGGCGGGCACCTGGAGCTGACCAGCCGCCCCGGCGACGGCACTCGCCTGCACGCCTGCGTGCCCTTTCAACCCATTGGGGAAGCACTATGAACCGCGTTTTACGCCTGGTGCTGGCGGACGACCATGAAGTCACCCGCACCGGTTTTGTCGCCTTGCTGGCCGGCAACCCGGAGTTCGAAGTGGTCGGCCAGGCCCAGGATGGCCAGGAAGCCCTGGCCCTGTGCGAGCGCCTGCAACCGGACATCGCCATCCTCGACATCCGCATGCCGGTGCTCAACGGCCTCGGCGCCGCGCGTCTGCTGCAACAGCGGCAGCCGCAGATCAAGGTGGTGATCTTCACCATGGACGACAGCCCCGATCACCTGGAAGCCGCCATCGGCGCCGGTGCCGTGGGCTACCTGCTCAAGGACGCCAGCCGTGACGAAGTGATCAATGCCCTGCAGCGCGTGGGCCAGGGTGAAGAAGCCCTGAACAGCGCGGTCAGTGCCCGCCTGTTGCGGCGCATGGCCGAACGCAACAGCAGCGGCACGCCTCAGGCGCAGGCGCTGACCCCGCGGGAGCGCCAGGTGTTGGGGCTGGTGGCCGGCGGCTTCAGCAACCGGGAAATCGGCGAGAAGCTGGGCATCACCACCGGCACCGCCAAGGCCCATGTGGAACGGGTAATCGGCAAGCTCGGCGCCGCCGACCGCACCCAGGCTGCGGTGCGTGGCATCGCCCTGGGCCTGGTGGCCCAACCCGGCGGGCAATGGCCATGAACCTGTTCACTGCCCGGCGCTGGGTCGACCTGCCCCTGCGCGGCAAAGCGCTGGTGGCGATCTCCCTGCCGTTGGTGGTGCTGCTGTCGTCCCTGGTGCTGATCTACATCGCCGAACGCCAGACCGCCCGCGCCGAAGAAGACGTGCGCCGGGTACTGCTGGTGCAGGGCGATATCCAGGCGGTGCACACCCTGCTGGCCGAGGCCGCGGCCAGCGTGCGCGGCTACCTGTTGACCCGCCGCCAAGACTTCCTGCCCGGCTATCAGCAGGCCAAGCCGCAGATCGACGCAGCCCTGCAACGCCTGGACCGCAACGTGCGGGACACGCGAATGCGCGAATACCTGACAATCATCACCCCGCTGATCGACACCAAGCTTGAAGGCATGGTCGCCCTGCGCAACGGCAGCCGCGACGACACCGCCACGGTCACTGCGATCCTGATCGACAACAAACAGGTGCTGGACGTGCTGCGCGAGCAGATCAGCGCCATGCGCGTGCTCGAAGACGCGCTGCTCGCCGAACGCACCGCCGCCGCCACGGCCACCCGCACCCGGCTGCTGATGGCCACCTTGCTGGCAGCGATGAGCGGGGTGTTCGGGGCGATTGTCGCGGTGCTATTCCTGTCTCGGGGCATCGTCGCCCGGGTCCAGCAAGTGCAAGGCAACGCCCAGCGCCTGGCCCTCGGCCAGCCTTTGTTGCCCCAGGCACCGGAGCAGGACGAAATTGGCCAGTTGGGCACCCGTCTGGTGGAGGCCGGGCAACTGCTGGCCGAGCGGGAGCGGGCCCTGCGCGATAACGAAGAGCGCCTGCGGCTGATCATCGATGGGGTCAAGGACTATGGGATCTTCGCCCTCGACACCGCCGGCCGGGTCACCACCTGGAACGTCGGTGCCGAGCGGATCAAGGGCTATAGCGAGCAGGAAATCATCGGCCGGCACTTTTCCGTGTTCTACCTGCCCGAAGAGTGCCCGCAGCACCCGGACATGGCCCTGCGCGAAGCCACCCGCGACGGCCATTACATGGAAGAGGCCTGGCGCTGCCGCAAGGACGGCAGCCGCTTCTGGGCCAGCGTGGTGATCACCGCGCAATATGACGCCAGCGGCGCCCTGCGCGGTTTCTCGAAAATCACCCGGGACATCAGCGACCGCCGCGTCGCGGAAATCGCCCTGGGCACCGCCCGGGAAGAAGCCGAAAGCGCCAGCCGCGCCAAGAGTGAATTTCTTTCGCGCATGAGCCATGAACTGCGCACACCGCTGAACGCCATCCTCGGTTTTGCCCAGCTTCTGGACATGGACTCCCACAGCACCCAGCGGCCCCAGGTCGGGCATATCCTGCGAGCCGGCCAGCACTTGCTGACCCTGATCAACGAGGTCCTGGACATCGCCCGCATCGAGGCCGGACGCCTGCCGCTGAACGTCGAACCTATTGCGCTCAACGCCGTGCTGCACGAGGCCTTGACCCTGGTCTCACCGATGGCCGCCGACGCCGGGATCGAGTTGCTGCCCTTGCCACCCCTGGCAGCGGACGCCGGGGTGGTGGCCGACCATCAGCGGCTGATCCAGGTCCTGCTGAACCTGCTGTCCAACGCGATCAAGTACAACCGCCCCGGGGGTCAGGTGCGGATTGCGGTGGAGATCGAAGGCACCCGCGCCCGGGTGCGGGTCTGGGACACGGGCCAGGGCATTCCCCTGGACCAGCTGGAACGCCTGTTCACACCGTTCGAACGCCTGAATGCCGACCCGAAAGTCGAAGGCACCGGGCTGGGGCTGGCGCTGAGCAAGAGCCTGCTGGAGATGATGGACGGCCAGTTGACGGTGCTCAGCACCCCGGGCGAAGGCTGCTGCTTCACCCTTGAGTTGCCGTTGAGCCGGGTCCAGGACCCGCTGGCGCCCACGCGTACGCTGCTGCCGGTGCTGCCCAGCCCGGCCCGGGCACAGGCCCACGAATACCAGGGCAAGGTGCTGTGCATCGAAGACAACCTGTCGAGCCTGGCGCTGATCGAAACCCTGCTGCAACGGCGCCCCGGGGTGCAGTTGCTGTCGAGCATGCAAGGCCAACTGGGGCTGGACCTGGCCCGCCAGCACGCGCCCCAGTTGATCTTGCTGGACGTCAACCTGCCGGACCTGACCGGGCTCGAAGTCCTGCAACGGCTGCGCGGCAGCCCGGCCACCGCGCAGATCCCGGTGCTGATGATCACCGCCGACGTCAGCGACCTGACCCAACGCACCCTGCGCGAGGCCGGCGCCACGGCGATCCTCACCAAACCCATGAACATCCCGGCGTTTCTCGCCCACCTTGAGCAGCATTTACCGGAGCCCGTATGAAAGCCGATTTCCGCATCCTGATCGTCGATGACCAACGGCCCAACCTCGACCTGATGGAGCAACTGCTGGCCCGCGAGGGCCTGGACAACGTGCTCAGCAGCAGCCAGCCGCTGCGCACCCTGGAGTTGTTCAACAGCTTTGAGCCGGACCTGGTGATCCTCGACCTGCACATGCCGGAGTTCGATGGCTTTGCCGTGCTGGAGCAGCTCAACCGGCGTATCCCGGCCAACGATTACCTGCCGATCCTGGTGCTGACCGCCGACGCCACCCGCGATACCCGCCTGCGAGCCCTGGCGCTGGGTGCCCGGGACTTTATCAGCAAGCCCCTGGACGCCCTGGAAACCATGCTGCGGATCTGGAACCTCCTGGAAACCCGCGCCCTGTATAAAACCCTGCGCCAACAAATCCCCGCCGAACAGATCGAACTGCTGCGCCATCACCGGTCCTAAACCACCCTGCCCCCCTAGTTCCCACGGTCGCCGTGGGAGTGCAGCCACAGACGCTCCGCGTCCCACCCAGCCACCCATCCAACCTGTAGGAGCTGGCTTGCCAGCGATAGCGATTTCAAGGCCGTCATCGCCGGCAAGCCGGCTCCTACAAGGGATGCGAGGGCGCTGGGGGGACGATCAGCGTGCAGGGCGACGCCTTTTGTCGGCTGGGGGCCCTCGTTCCCACGGCCCCTGTGGGAATGCCGCCACGGACACTCCGCGTCCCGCCCAGCCACACATCCAACCTGTAGGAGCTGGCTTGCCAGCGATAGCAATTTCAAGGCCGCCATCGCCGGCAAGCCGGCTCCTACAAGGGATGCGAGGGCGCTGGGGGGACGATCAGCGTAGAGGGCGATGCCTTTTGTCGGCTGGGGGCCCCTCGTTCCCACGGCCCCCGTGGGCATGCAGCCACGGACACTCCGCGTCCCGCCCAGCCACACACTCAACCTGTAGGAGCTGGCTTGCCAGCGATAGCGATTTCAAGGCCGTCATCGCCGGCAAGCCGGCTCCTACAAGGGATGCGAGGGCGCTGGGGGGACGATCAGCGTAGAGGGCGATGCCTTTTGTCGGCTGGGGGCCCCTCGTTCCCACGGCCCCCGTGGGCATGCAGCCACGGACACTCCGCGCCCCGCCCAGCCACACATTCAATCTGTAGGCGCTGGCTTGCCAGCGATAGCGATTTCAAGGCCGCCATCGCCGGCAAGCCGGCTCCTACAAGGGATGCGAGGGCGCTGGGGGGACGATCAGCGTGCAGGACAATGCCTTTTGTCGGCTGGGAGCCCTTGTTCCCACTGCCCCGTGGGAATGCAGCCACGGACACTCCGCGTCCCACCCAGCCACACGTCCAACCTGTAGGAGCTGGCTTGCCAGCGATAGCGATTTCAAGGCCGCCATCGCCGGCAAGCCGGCTCCTACAAGGGATGCGAGGGCGCTGCGGGAACGATCAGCGTGCGGGGCAACGCCTTTTGTCGGCTGGGGGTTGCACAAACTCATGTCGGGGACTTGCGCTAGTGGTATTATGGTATACCATCATACGCACAGACACTCTTACCCTACATGGAGCCCGCTCATGAGTTTTGAAATCCGCAAGATCGTCAGCTACCTCGAAGAAACCCTGATCGAAGGCGGCAAGGCCACCGACAAGCCGGTGACCATGGTCGGCCTGGCGGTGGTGATGAAGAACCCGTGGCTGGGCCGTGGTTTCGTCGAAGATCTGAAGCCGGAAATCCGCGCCAACTGCTCCGACCTCGGCGCGTTGATGGTGGAGCGTCTGGTGGGCCTGATCGGCGGCGCCGACAAGATCGAAGCCTACGGCAAGGCCGCTGTGGTAGGTGCCGACGGTGAAATCGAACACGCCTCGGCAGTGATCCACACCCTGCGCTTCGGCAACCACTACCGCGAAGCGGTCAAGGCCAAGAGCTACCTGAGCTTCACTAACAAGCGCGGCGGCCCGGGCACTTCGATCCAGATCCCGATGATGCACAAAGACGACGAAGGCCTGCGCTCCCACTACATCACCCTGGAAATGCAGATCGAAGACGCCCCGCGGGCCGACGAAATCGTCGTGGTCCTGGGTTGCGCCGACGGCGGCCGCCTGCACCCACGCATCGGCAACCGCTACATCGACCTGGAAGAACTGGCCGCTGAAAAAGCCCAGTAATCCCGTCCCGGTCAACCACAATAAAAAGGCATGCAGGAGCGCTCCATGATTCGGCTCACCGCTGAACAAACACCGGCTGGCACCAGTTACCTGGCGACCGGCCAAGGCCAGCCCGTGGTCTTGATCCACGGCGTGGGCCTGAACAAAGAAATGTGGGGCGGGCAGATCGTCGGCCTTTCCAGCCAGTACCGGGTGATCGCCTACGACATGCTCGGCCACGGCGCAAGCCCGCGCCCGGACAGCGGCACCGGCCTGCTCGGTTATGCCGACCAGCTGCGGGAACTGCTGGAGCACCTGCAACTGCCCAAGGCCACGGTAATCGGCTTCTCCATGGGCGGCCTGGTGGCCCGGGCCTTTGCCCTGCATTACCCGCAGCACCTGCAAGGCCTGGTGGTGCTCAACAGCGTGTTCAACCGCAGCCCCGAGCAGCGTGCCGGCGTCATCGCCCGCACCAGCCAGGCCGCCGAACACGGCCCGGATGCCAATGCCGAAGCGGCCCTGTCCCGATGGTTCAGCCGCGAATACCAGGCGGCCAACCCGGCGCAGATCGCGGCAATCCGCCAGACTCTGGCCAGCAATGACCCACAGGGCTACCTGACCACCTACGAGCTGTTTGCCACCCAGGATATGTACCGCGCCGACGACCTGCACCTGATCCAGGCGCCGACGCTGATCGCCACCGGCGAACTGGACCCCGGTTCAACCCCGGAAATGGCCGAGCAACTGGCCCAGCGAATTCCTGGCGCACGGGTTGCCGTGCTGCCCGAGCAGCGGCATATGATGCCGGTGGAATCACCGCGCCTGGTCAACCAGGTGCTGCTGGAATTTCTTGAAATAGCGCACACCCGTCCAAATCCAATAAAGGGGATCGTTGCATGACACTCGCACGCTTCCAGATGTGCATCGGCGGCGAATGGGTCGATGCCCTGTCCGGCAAGACTTTCGACAGCCTCAACCCGGCCCTGGCCGAGCCTTGGGCGCAACTGCCCGATGCCGATGAAGCCGATGTCGAGCGCGCCGTGCAGGCCGCCCAGACGGCGTTCGACAGCCCGGCCTGGCGTGGCCTGACCGCCACGGCCCGAGGCAAGCTGCTGCGCCGCCTCGGTGACCTGATCGCCGAGAACAAGGAACAACTGGCCCAGCTGGAAAGCCGCGACAACGGCAAGCTGATCCGCGAGACCCGCGGCCAGGTCGGCTACCTGCCGGAGTTTTTCCACTACACCGCAGGCCTGGCGGACAAGCTCGAAGGCGGCACCCTGCCCCTCGACAAGCCCGACCTGTTTGCCTACACCGTGCACGAAGCCATGGGCGTGGTCGCCGCGATCATCCCCTGGAACAGCCCGCTGTACCTGACCGCCATCAAGCTGGCCCCGGCCCTGGCCGCCGGCAACACCATCGTGATCAAGCCCTCGGAGCACGCCTCGGCGACCATCCTCGAGCTGGCGCGCCTGGCCCTGGAAGCCGGCATTCCTCCGGGCGTGGTCAACGTCGTCACCGGCTATGGCCCGAGCACCGGCGCCGCCCTGACCCGCCACCCGCTGGTGCGCAAGATCGCCTTCACCGGCGGCGCCGCCACCGCCCGGCATGTGGTGCGCAGCAGTGCAGAAAACTTCGCCAAGCTGTCCCTGGAACTGGGCGGCAAGTCGCCGAACATCATCTTTGCCGACGCCGACCTGGATAGCGCCATCAACGGCGCCATCGCCGGCATCTACGCGGCCTCCGGGCAGAGCTGCGTCTCTGGCTCGCGGCTGCTGGTCCAAGACGAGATCTACGACGAGTTCGTCGCCCGCCTGGTGGAACGCGCCCAGCGCATCCGCATCGGCAACCCCCAGGACGACGGCACCGAAATGGGCCCCATGGCCACCGCCCAGCAATTGGCCGTGGTCGAAGGCCTGGTGGCCGACGCCCTGGCCGAAGGCGCCACCCTGCGCCTGGGTGGCAAGCGCCCTCAGGGCGTGGGCGATGGCTGGTTCTACGAGCCGACCCTGTTCGAGTGCGACAGCAACTCGATGAAAATCATGCAGGAAGAAGTCTTCGGCCCGGTGGCCTCGGTGATCCGTTTCAAGGATGAAGCCGACGCCCTGGCGATCGCCAACGACTCCCAGTTCGGCCTCGCCGCCGGCATCTGGACCCGCGACCTGGGCCGTGCCCATCGCCTGGCCCGGGACGTGCGTTCGGGGATTATCTGGGTCAATACCTACCGTGCGGTGTCGGCCATGGCCCCCATCGGCGGTTTCAAGAACAGTGGCTATGGCCGCGAGAGCGGCATCGACTCGGTGCTGGCCTATACCGAACTGAAAACGGTGTGGATCAACCTGTCCCAGGCGCCCATGCCTGATCCGTTTGTGATGCGCTAGGAGGCTTGCGAAATGATCGAACCCGGCATTTACAAAGAAGTCATGAGCTCCTTCCCTTCCGGGGTCACGGTGGTCACCACCCTGGACCCGGACGGGCAGATCGTCGGCATCACCGCCAGCGCCTTCAGCGCGCTGTCGATCGACCCGGCGCTGGTGCTGTTCTGCCCCAACTACGCCTCGGACACCTACCCGATCCTGCGGGACAGCAAGCAGTTCGCCATTCACTTGCTGTCGGCCGACCAGACCGCCGAAGCCTACGCCTTCGCCGGTAAAGGCAAGGACAAGGCCAAGGGCATCGAGTGGCACTTGAGCGAACTGGGCAATCCGCTGCTGGCCAAGGCCACGGCAATCATCGAGTGCGAGTTGTGGCGCGAATACGACGGCGGCGATCACGCGATCATCGTCGGCGCGGTCAAGCACCTGATCCTGCCCGAGCAGCCGGTGACGCCGATGATCTACCACAAAGGCAAGCTGGGCCCCCTGCCCACCCTGGCGTAACGAGCGAAATCAATGCCCGGCAGGCGCGCTCGCGATCGCGGCGAGCCCGCCGGCAATGATCTCGAATCCAGGGCCGTCATCGCAGGCAAGCCTGCTCCTACCAAGCGATGGCGGCCTTGAATGGTGAGCGGTTCCCCAGGGACCGCACTGAGGACTGCGTGATGAGTAACGAGAAATACGAAAAAGGCCTGAAGATTCGCACCCAGGTATTGGGCGAAGCCTATGTGCAGCGCTCCATCGAGAACGCCGACGACTTCACCCGCCCGCTCCAGGAAATGGTCACCGAGTACTGCTGGGGTCACGTCTGGGGCCGCGAGGGTTTGTCGCTCAAAGAACGCAGCATGATAAACTTGGCGATGATTTCAGCCCTCAATCGGCCTCACGAACTCAAGCTGCATGTACGCGGCGCCTTGCGTAACGGTCTGAGTCGTGAACAAATACGCGAAATCCTGCTTCAGGTCGGTATTTATTGCGGTGTTCCCGCTGCCGTAGACAGTTTCCGGCTCGCCCGTGAAGCCTTCGCCGAAGCCGATGCCGAGGCCTCCAGTTAACCTTTGGCTGTTGTGAGACCAGAGCACGATGATCCTCGATCGCAGTGCTCTTTTTGCATGGACAGCCACACTCAGAGCGGACCCCATGAAACGCCTGCCACTCGACGACAGCTTCAAGGTCAATCGCAACCCCGTTACCCTGCGCGAAATCGTGCTGGATAAACTGCGAAGCGCCATCATGAACTTCCAGCTCCTGCCGGGAGACCGTCTGGTTGAACGCGATCTGTGCGATCGCCTGGGCGTCAGCCGCACTTCCGTTCGCGAAGCCCTGCGCCACCTGGAATCCGAAGGCCTGGTGGAATTCGCCGACGCCAAGGGGCCGCGCGTGGCCATCATCACCCTGGCCGACGCCGGGGACATCTACGAGCTGCGTTGCGTACTCGAAGGCCTGATCGTCCAGCTGTTCACCCTGCGGGCCAAGGCCAAGGACATCAAGGCCCTGGAAAAAGCCCTGGAAGAGAACCGCAAATCCCTCAAGGAAGGCGAGTTGCAACAGGTGCTGGATTCGGTCCAGGGTTTCTACGACGTGCTGCTCGAAGGTTCCGGCAACCACGTGGCGGCCACCCAGCTGCGCCAGTTGCAGGCGCGCATCAGCTACCTGCGGGCCACCTCGGTGTCCCAGGAAAACCGTCGTGGTTCGAGCAACCAGGAAATGGAACGCATCGTCGAAGCGATCAAGAGCGGCGATCCGCTGGCGGCCCACCAGGCCTCGGTGGACCACGTGCGGGCCGCGGCCAAAGTGGCCCTGGACTACCTCAAGCGCAAACAGGAAGAGACCGGCGACATTCCCGAGATCACTGCGCCCATCGCCCTCAAAGAACCCCGTATAGGTCGCTGATATGTTCAGCCCGAGCTTTTGTCCAAAGTGCGGCGGCAGTGACCTCGGTCACCAGCGGCCAGCGGGCGATACCCATGAGCGCCTGATGTGCCGCGGCTGCGGCTACATCCATTACGTCAACCCGAAGATCATCGCCGGCTGCATCATCGAGCAGGACGGCAAGTACCTTCTGTGCCAGCGCGCCATCCCGCCACGGCCGGGCACCTGGACCCTGCCGGCGGGGTTCATGGAAGGCAACGAAACCACCGAACAGGCGGCCCTGCGGGAAGTCTGGGAAGAAAGCGGCGTGCGCGCGGAAATCATCTCGCCGTACTCGATCTTCAGCGTGCCGAAGATCAGCGAGGTGTACATCATCTTCCGCGCCATCGCCCTGGAGATCACCGGGCAGTTCGGGCCGGAAACCTTGGACTACAAATTCTTCGCCCCCGAGGACATTCCCTGGGAGAGCATCTACTACCCGGCGATCCGGCAAATCCTCGAACGCTACATCGAAGAGCGCCAGGCCGGGGTCTACGGTATCTACATCGGCAACGACGACAGCGGCAAAATCCACTTCATTCGCTGACCTGCCACCGCGATCGTTCCCACGGGGGCATGGGAACGAGACCCTAGCCCCCACGTGGCCGTCCGCGTTACAGCGGGGGGACGCCTTCGACGATGATCACTTCCGCCCGCGCCACGCCTTCGCGGTGACCCTTGGCTTCCTGGTACTGCTCGGAGTGGTAGCAGGCCAGCGCCTGTTCATAGGAATCGAATTCGATCACCACGCTGCGCTGCGGCGTCGCTCGCCCTTCCATGGCTTGGCTGCGCCCGCCCCGGGCCAGCATGCGTCCGCCGTACAGGGCGAACGCTGCCGGCGCGCGCTGGGTGTAGTGGCTGTATTGATCGGGGTCGGTGACATCCACGTGAGCAATCCAGTACGCCTTCATAGTGACCTCTCGGTTTATTTTGTATTATGGTATACCACAAAATAACTCATCCACACACCGAGATTCCCAGCATGGCCTTCAACAGCATCGAAGAAATCATCGAAGACTACCGGCAAGGCAAGATGGTGCTCCTGGTGGACGACGAAGACCGGGAAAACGAAGGCGACCTGTTGCTCGCCGCCGACCGTTGCGACGCCCAGGCCATCAGCTTCATGGCCCGGGAAGCCCGGGGCCTGATCTGCCTGACCCTGACCGACGAACACTGCCAGCGCCTGGGCCTGGAGCAGATGGTGCCGAGCAACGGCAGCGTGTTCAGCACCGCCTTCACCGTGTCCATCGAAGCCGCCGTCGGGGTCAGCACCGGCATCTCCGCCGCCGACCGCGCCCGCACCGTCGCTGCCGCGGTGGCCGCCAATGCCAAAGCCGAAGACCTGGTGCAACCCGGGCACATCTTCCCGCTGCGAGCCAAGGAAGGCGGCGTGCTGACCCGCGCCGGCCACACCGAAGCCGGCTGCGACCTGGCGCGCATGGCGGGCTTCACCCCGGCCTCGGTGATTGTCGAAGTGATGAACGACGACGGCACCATGGCCCGCCGCCCGGACCTGGAAGTCTTCGCCCGCAAGCACGGGATCAAGATCGGCACCATCGCCGACCTGATCCACTACCGCCTCAGCACCGAGCACACCGTGGTGCGTATCGGTGAGCGGGAACTGCCGACGGTGCACGGCACCTTCCGCCTGATCACCTTCGAGGACCGCATCGAAGGCGGCGTGCACATGGCCATGGTGATGGGCGATATCCGCCGTGAAGACCCGACCCTGGTGCGGGTGCACGTGATCGACCCGCTGCGCGACCTGGTGGGCGCCGAGTACCACGGCCCCTCCAACTGGACACTGTGGGCCGCCCTGCAACGCGTGGCCGAAGAAGGTCGTGGCGTGGTGGTGGTGCTGGCCAACCATGAATCCTCCCAGGCCTTGCTGGAACGGGTGCCGCAACTGACCCAGCCGCCACGCCAGTACCAGCGCTCGCAATCGCGCATCTATTCTGAAGTGGGCACCGGGGCACAGATTCTGCAGGAGCTGGGCGTGGGCAAGCTGCGCCACCTCGGCCCGCCGCTGAAATACGCCGGCCTGACTGGCTACGACCTGGAAGTGGTCGAGAGCATCCCCTTCAGCGAATAACGCATTTCTCCACACCCCGGGCAGGCCGCCAGGCGGTGGCCTACCGGTAACAAAAAGACCGCTTTGTGCGGATGGCCGGTAAGGCAAAGTGCTTGCACAAAGTTTGGAATACCATAATATGATATTCCGTAGACCGGACATTTTTGCCAAGTGCGCCCGCCAGGGACAGCACAAACAACAGCCCTTGGCACGGTCGCCTTTTCAAGGCCCCGATGGACCTACTGCTCCCGATAGGCGGGCATCAACAGCCCGCTCAAAAACACAACAAATGAGGGCGTAAAAATGGTGTTGAACAAAGGTACAACCGCCGTACTCTTCGCCGGCTTGCTGAGCACTGTCGGCAACCTGGCCATGGCGGCTGAAAGCGTCAACTTCGTCAGTTGGGGCGGCAGTACCCAGGACGCGCAGAAGCAAGCCTGGGCCGACCCGTTCAGCAAGGCCAGCGGCATCACCGTGGTCCAGGACGGCCCGACCGACTACGGCAAGCTCAAGGCCATGGTCGAGAGCGGCAACGTGCAATGGGACGTGGTGGACGTCGAGGCCGACTTCGCCCTGCGCGCGGCCGCCGAAGGCTTGCTCGAACCCCTGGACTTCAAGCAGATCCAGCGCGACAAGATTGACCCGCGCTTCATCTCCGACCACGGCGTCGGTTCGTTCTTCTTCTCCTTCGTGCTGGGCTTCAACGAAGGCAAGGTCGGGGCCAACAAGCCTCAGGACTGGAGCGCCCTGTTCGACACCAAGACCTACCCCGGCAAACGCGCCCTGTACAAATGGCCCAGCCCCGGCGTGCTGGAACTGGCCCTGCTGGCCGACGGCGTAGCGGCAGACAAGCTCTACCCCCTGGACCTGGACCGGGCCTTCAAGAAACTCGACACCATCAAAAAAGACATCGTCTGGTGGGGCGGCGGCGCGCAGTCGCAACAACTGCTGGCCTCGGGTGAAGCAAGCATCGGGCAGTTCTGGAACGGCCGGGTCTACGCCCTGCAACAAGACGGCGCACCGGTGGGCGTGAGCTGGAAACAGAACCTGGTCATGGCCGACTTCCTGGTCATCCCCAAAGGTGCGAAGAACAAGGACGCTGCGATGAAGTTCCTGGCCAACGCCAGCGGCGCCAAAGGCCAGGCCGACTTCTCCAACCTGACCGCCTACGCCCCGGTCAACGTCGACAGCGTGGCGCGCCTGGACTCGGTCCTGGCACCGAACCTGCCGACTGCCTACGCTAAGGATCAGATCACCCTCGACTTCGCGTACTGGGCCAAGAACGGTCCGGCCATCGCGACACGGTGGAACGAATGGCTGGTCAAATGAAAATGACGGCCACTGCGTCCCGTCAATCCACCCCGACCGGGAGCGCCTCTGGCGCTGCCGGCTCGGCATCCGCCAAGGCCACCGTGATGACGCAATCTCCCTCCCTGGCACAGCGCTGGCGTGGTGCCGGGAACCTGCTCCCGGCCCTGCTGTTCCTCGGCCTGTTCTTTCTCGCGCCGTTGATCGGCCTGCTGCTGCGGGGCGTGCTCGAACCCGAGCCGGGCCTGGGCAACTACCAGCAACTGTTCGCCAACTCGGCCTACGCCCGGGTGCTGTTCAACACCTTCTCGGTGGCCGGCCTGGTGACCCTGTTCAGCCTGCTGCTGGGCTTTCCCCTGGCCTGGGCGATCACCCTGGTGCCTCGTGGCTGGGGCCGCTGGATGCTGAACATCGTGCTGCTGTCGATGTGGACCAGCCTGCTGGCGCGGACCTATTCCTGGCTGGTGCTGTTGCAGGCCTCCGGGGTGATCAACAAGGCGCTGATGGCCATGGGCATCATCGACCAGCCCCTGGAGATGGTGCACAACCTCACCGGCGTGGTGATCGGCATGAGCTACATCATGATCCCGTTCATCGTCCTGCCGTTGCAGGCGACCATGCAGGCCATTGACCCGATGATCCTCCAGGCCGGCTCGATCTGCGGTGCCAGCCCCTGGACCAACTTCTTCCGGGTGTTCCTGCCGCTGTGCCGGCCGGGGCTGTTCTCCGGTGGCTTGATGGTGTTCGTCATGTCCCTGGGCTACTACGTGACCCCGGCGCTGCTCGGCGGCGCGCAGAACATGATGCTGCCCGAATTCATCATTCAGCAGGTGCAGTCGTTCCTCAATTGGGGCCTGGCCAGTGCCGGCGCCGCCTTGTTGGTGCTGATCACCCTGGTGTTGTTCTACTTCTACCTGAAGCTCCAGCCGGAATCCCCGGTGGGTGCCAGCAACGCGAGGTAAGCCGTCATGCTCCTGACCCCCAATGCCATGAGCCGGCGCATGCGAATCGGCCTCTACACCACCACCGGCCTGATCGCCCTGTTCCTGCTGCTGCCGATTCTGTTCATCGTCCTGCTGTCGTTCGGCTCATCCCAATGGCTGGTGTTCCCGCCGCCGGGCTGGACCCTGAAATGGTACGGCCAGTTCTTCTCCAACCCGGACTGGATGAGCGCAGCCATGGCCAGCCTCAAGGTGGCGCTGCTGACCACCTTCTTCGCCGTGGCCCTGGGCCTGCCCACCGCCTTTGCCTTGGTGCGCGGGCGCTTCCCCGGTCGCGAGATGCTCTACGGCCTGTTCACCCTGCCGATGATCGTGCCCCTGGTGATCATCGCCGTGGCGGTCTATGCGCTGTTCCTCAAGCTCGGCTACACCGGCACCCTGTTCGCCTTTGTGGTGAGCCACGTGATCGTCGCCCTGCCCTTCACCATCATCTCGATCATCAACTCGCTGAAGCTGTTCGATCAGTCGATTGAAGACGCGGCGGTGATCTGCGGTGCTTCGCGCCTGCAGGCCGTGTTCAAGGTGACCTTCCCGGCGATTCGCCCGGGGATGGTGGCCGGTGCGCTGTTTGCGTTCCTGGTGTCGTGGGACGAGGTGGTGCTGAGCGTGATGATGGCCAGCCCGACCCTGCAGACTTTGCCCGTGAAAATGTGGACCACCCTGCGCCAGGACCTGACGCCTGTGATCGCCGTCGCTTCGACGCTGCTGATCGGCCTCTCGGTGTTGGTCATGGTGATTGCCGCCGCCCTGCGTCGGCGCAACGAAATCAGCGCTTGAGCGCCTAGGAGTACAGCATGAGTGCCGTCAAAGACCCCGCACAGCAAAACAATAAAACCCTGGTCAGCCTGCGCAACCTGAACAAGCACTACGGCGACTTTGCCGCCGTGGACGATATCTCCCTGGAGATCCAGGACGGTGAATTCCTCACCTTCCTCGGCTCCAGCGGCTCGGGCAAAAGCACCACCCTGTCGATGCTCGCCGGCTTTGAAACCCCAAGCAGCGGCGAGATCCTGGTGGACGGCCACTCCCTGGTCAACGTGCCGCCGCACAAGCGCGACATCGGCATGGTGTTCCAGCGTTACTCGCTGTTCCCCCACCTCTCGGTGCGCGACAACATCGCCTTCCCCCTGGCCATTCGCAAACTGGCCCCGGCCGAACGCGAACGCCGGGTAGACGCCATGCTCAAGCTGGTGCAACTGGAGCAGTTCGCCCATCGCCGCCCTTCGCAGCTGTCCGGCGGCCAGCAACAACGGGTGGCGATAGCCCGGGCACTGGTCTACGAGCCACGCATCCTGCTGATGGACGAACCCCTCGGCGCCCTGGACAAGAAGCTGCGCGAAGACCTGCAGGATGAACTGCGCCAACTGCATCGGCGCCTGGGCATCACCATCGTCTACGTGACCCACGACCAGGAAGAAGCGATGCGCCTGTCGCAACGCATTGCGATCTTCAGCCACGGCAAGATCGTCGGCCTGGGCAGCGGTTATGACCTCTACCAGAACCCGCCGAATGCCTTTGTCGCGTCGTTCCTTGGCAACTCCAACTTCCTCAAGCTCAAGGCCCAGGGCAACGGCGCCGCCAGCTTCGAAGGCCAGGCACTGTCGATCCGCCTGACCTCCGGCCTGCACGCCGATCAGGATGTGCTGCTGATGGTGCGCCCGGAAAAAGCCCAGGCCCTGAGCGTGCAACAGGCCGAGCAGGACCCTCTGGCGCCGGGCTGGAACCAGGTCTCGGCCAAGGTCCAGGAAGTGCTGTTCCTCGGGGAGAGCCAGACTTGCAGCGTGGTCACCGACGGCGGCACGGCGATGACCGTCAAGGCCCTGTCCGCCGCCGGCATGCCGCTCAAGGCCGGTGACCCGGTGCGCGTGCGCTGGGCCACCGCAGACGCCTGCGTCTACACCCAATGGGCCGAAAGCGACCTGAACAAGGCCGCCGGCGCCCATTGATCTCAGGAAGCGCATAAGGCTTGCCGGCGCCATCGCTGGCAAGCCAGTTCCAACCGCCACACCGTCCGCTCCCTTCTCGTTGTAATGCGCGTCCCGCCGAAGATTGCCTATCCTGTGAACAGGCCCGCCCAATGGCCGTCAGAGGACTCACCCCATGCGCATCCGTTCCGGCACCCTCGCCTTGTGCATGGCGCTGCTGTGCACTGGCGCAGCCGCCCGCGAAGACTGGCAACTGGCCGAGGACCAGGACGGCGTCCAGGTCTACCTCGACCAGGCACCCGGCTCCCATTACCAGCGCTTTCGCGGCGTGGTGCAGATCCGCGCCGACGTCGACACCCTGAACAGCCTGCAAGAAAACCTCAGGGTCGCCTGCGCCTGGTTGTATGCGTGCAAGGAAATGCGCCTGCTGAAAAACGACGGCGACGACACCTGGGTCTACCTCAGCACAGACTTGCCGTGGCCGGCCAAGCCGCGGGACATGGTGCTTTGGGTGCACACGGAACGCGCCGCCGATGGCAGCCTGACCCGGCACCTGCAAGCGGTGCCCGGCTGGGTGCCAGGGGAACCCGGGCAGACCCGGATCCGCCAATTGCAGGGGCTGTGGAAGATGGAGCCCAAGGGCCCAGGGGCAACTGAAGTGACCTACGAACTGCAGGCCGAACCGGCGGGGGATATTCCCGCCTGGCTGGCCAACCGGTTTGTCGTCGATGCGCCACTGGTGACGCTCAAGACATTGCGCGCCGTGGCCGAGCGTCAAGCTTCGGCCACGGCGCCCTGATCACTCGGCCAGGGCGGCCTTGATCACACGACGCTGGGAGGGCTGGCTGCGGGTCGCCAGGCAGTAGTACAGCGGGCAAGTCACCAGCAGGCCCACCAGCCACGACAGGTCTGCGCCATCCACCAAATTGGCGTAAGGGCCGACATACAGCGACGTATTGGCAAACGGCAACTGGACGATGATGCCGCTGAAGTAGGCGACGATCGCATGCAGGTTGAAGCGCCCGTAAATGCCACCGTCGGCGCGGAAGATCGAGGCGATGTCGTAGTTGCCGCGCTGAATCAGGTAGAAGTCGATCAGGTTGATCGAAGCCCAAGGCACCAGCACCAGCAGCAGCGCCAGAACCAGGCCGATGAACTGCGAGATAAAGTCCGCCGAAGCGCCCAACGCCACCAGGCAGCACCCCGCCAGCACCAGCGCCGACAACACCACCCGCACCTTGATGCTCGGCGTCCATTGGCTGGCGAAGGTCTGGATCGAGGTGATGATCGACAGCACCGCGCCGTACAGATTAAGGGCGTTGTGGCTGATGATATTGAGCAGGAACAGCACCATCAGGATCGGCCCCAGCCAACCGGTGGACTGCTTGACTGCAGTCATCGCCTCGGTGCCTTCAGGGGTGGCCAGGGCCGCCACCAGGCCGAAGGCGAACGACAGGATAGTGCCCAGGGTCGCGCCCAGGTAAGTGGCGAGAAACGGCCGGGCAATGCCGATGTCGGCCGGCAGGTAACGCGAATAGTCCGAAGTGTAGGGCGAGAAGCTGATCTGCCAGATGATCCCCAACGACAGGGTCGCCAACCAGCCCGACAGGTTGAAACCGCCGCGGGTCAGGAAGTCCGCCGGCAGTTCGTTGGCAAAGATGTAGATAAAGCCGGCGAGCAAGGCGCTGCCCATGACCCAGGTGCCGATGCGGTTCAGGGTATGGATAAAGCGATAGCCGATCACGCCGATGGCGGTGGCGCTCAGGGCGCCGATCAGGATGCTCGCCGGGACCGGCACCTCGGGCGCAATGCCGACGATGGATTTGCCGGCCAGGACGATGTTGGAAATAAAGAAGCCGATGTAGATCAGCGCAGCGAAGAACACGATCAGCAGCGCGCCATAGCGACCGAACTGGCCGCGGCTCTGGACCATTTGTGGAATGCCCATGCGCGGCCCCTGGGCCGAGGCCAGGGCAATCACCACGCCGCCGAGCATATGCCCGAGGGCAATCGCCAGCAGCCCCCAGAACAGGTTGAGGTGGAACACCTGGGCCACCATCGCGCCAGTGACAATGGGCAGGGGTGCGATATTGGTGCTGAACCACAGGGTGAAAAGATCGCGCGCCTTCCCATGGCGCTCACCCAGGGGCACGTAATCCACCGTGTGGTTCTCGATCAGAGGGTCTTGCCGGGACATCTGGGACATGTGCATGAACTCGAGTTTGTCTGTTCTTATCGTTGTTTGAAGCCAAACCGGGGGTGCTCTTTGGCAACCCCTCAGATGAAGACCATATTATGGTATTCCAACATTTTAACAAGACTGATCCGGTCTTTGGTGCCCCATCTGATCTGTGATTCTCGCCTGCCAAAAGGCCACGCTGCTAGATAAAAGCCCCGTAAACATTGAATGAACGGTGAAAAAAGACGTTTATCGGCGGGTGTGAAAAAGCCCTTGCAAACAATGTATTACGGTATACCATCAGACCTACAAACTCATAAAAACCCGCGTTACAGCACCGAGGTACGAGCCAATGATCGACGCCGCCATCTACAAACAAGTCATGGGTTCGTTCCCGTCCGGAGTCACCGTCATCACCACCCTGGACGACGACGGGCAAGTCGTGGGCCTGACCGCCAGTGCCTTCAGCTCGCTGTCGATGGAGCCGGCCCTGGTGCTGTTCTGCCCCAACTACAGCTCCGACTCCTACCCGGTGCTGATCAAGAACAAGCGCTTTGCCATCCATGTGCTGTCCGGCGGGCAGCAGAACGAAGCCTATGCCTTTGCCCGCAAAGGCAAGGACAAGGCGCAAGGGATCGAGTGGACCTTGAGCGAACTGGGCAACCCGCTGCTGAACAACGCCAGCGCCATCATCGAATGCGAGCTGTGGCGCGAATATGAAGGCGGCGACCACGCCATCATGGTCGGCGCAGTGAAAAACCTGATCGTGCCGCAACAAGGCGTCAGCCCGATGGTGTACTGCAACGGCAAAATGGGCGCCCTGCCCCTCGTGGCCTGAACCGCACCAACGCGAAGCGTCCAGCCTCTGTAGGAGCCGGCTTGCCGGCGATGGCGATCTCACGGGCGCTATCGCTGGCGAGCCAGCTCCTACAAACGGTGAGTGCCGCAATGCCCTAGGGGTGACGCGAAGCGTCCAGCCTTTGTGGGAGCCGACTTGCCGGCGATGGCGATCTCATGGGCGCTATCGCTGGCAAGCCAGCTCCTACATAAACCTGCGCCTGCAAACGTTGAGTGCCGCAATGCCCTGGGGTGACGCAGAGCATCCCGCCTCTGTAGGAGCCGGCTTGCCGGCGATGGCGAGCTCACGGGCGCTATCGCTGGCAAGCCAGCTCCCACATAAGCCTGCGCCTACAAAGGGTGAGTGCCGCAATGCCCTGGGGGTGACGCTCTGCGTCCAACCTCTGTAGGAGCCGGCTTGCCGGCGATGGCGATCTCACGGGCGCTATCGCTGGCAAGCCAGCGCCTACATAAAGCCTGCGCCGACAAAGGGTGAGCGCTGCAATGCCCTGGGGGTGACGCTTTGCGTCCAGCCGCTGTAGGAGCCGGCTTGCCGGCGATGGCGATCTCATGGGCGCTATCGCTGGCAAGCCAGCTCCTACATAAACCTGCGCCTGCAAAGGGTGAGTGCTGCAATGCCCTGGGGGTGACGCGAAGCGTCCAGCCTTTGTGGGAGCCGGCTTGCCGGCGATGGCGAGCTCACGGGCGCTATCGCTGGCGAGCCAGCTCCTACATAAACCTGCGCCTGCAAACGTTGAGTGCCGCAATGCCCTGGGGTGACGCAGAGCATCCCGCCTCTGTAGGAGCCGGCTTGCCGGCGATGGCGATCTCACGGGCGCTATCGCTGGCAAGCCAGCGCCTACATAAGCCTGCGCCTACAAAGGGTGAGCGGTGCAGGTGACGCGGAGCGTGGGAACGATCAGGCCGGCAGTCAGGTGCGGAAGCGACTGACCAGCTGGTTCAGGGTCTGTGACAGCGCGGTCAGGCTTTGCGCGTCTTGGCGGGTGGAGTCGGCGAGGTCGGCGACCAGTTGGGCGTCGCCGTGGATCTGGCTGATGTGGCGGTTGATGTCTTCAGCCACTTGATGCTGTTCTTCCGCGGCGGTGGCGATCTGGGTGTTCATGTCGCGGATCACGTCCACCGATTCACGAATCAATTCAAAACTGGCCCGCGCCTCATTGATGGACACCACGGTCTCTTGGGACACCTCCAGGCTGGCATGCATCTGCTTGCCCATCTGGTGGGTGCGTCGCGCCAGATTGCCCAGCAACCCGTCGATCTCACCGGTGGAATCCGCGGTGCGTTTGGCCAGTGCCCGCACCTCGTCGGCCACCACGGCAAAACCGCGCCCTTGCTCCCCGGCACGGGCGGCTTCGATGGCGGCGTTGAGCGCCAGCAGGTTGGTCTGCTCGGCAATCGAACGGATGGTGCCGAGGATCGACTGAATATCGTTGCTGTCCTGCTCCAACTGCTGCATGGCCTCGGCGGACTGGCCGATCTCCTGGCTCAGGCGCCCGACGTTGCTCACCGCCGCGTCGATCTGGCTCTGCCCGGTGTGGGCCTGGCGCTGGCCGTTGTCGGCGGAGTCGGCAGCCTGGCTGCAGGAGCGCGCCACCTCATTGGAGGTGGCAACCATTTCGTGGAACGCCGTGGAGACCATGTCCACCGCTTCACGCTGGCGGGCGGCGACATCGGCCAATTCCACGGATACCTCGGTGGAGCTGCCGGAGGTGCTGTGGATCTGCCCCGCCGCCTGGCCGATGCGCTGGATCAAGGTGCGAATGGCCTCCAGGAACTGGTTGAACCAGCCCGCCAATTGCGCGGTTTCATCCTGGCCGCGCACCGCTAGGCGTGCGGTCAAATCCCCTTCGCCCTGGGCGATGCCTTCCAGGCCGCTGGCCACGCCCCGGATCGGCTTGACGATCAGCCCGGCGAAAAATGCACCGGCCGCTGCGAACAACAGGCCACACACCAAGGCGATGGCGGCGATGATCCAGGTCAGGCGCGTGGCCGAAGCCATCACTTCACTTTCCCGGACCATGCCAATAAAGCGCCAGCCCAGGGTGTCCGACGGCCAGACATGGGCCATGTAGCGTTCACCCCCCAGTTCCAGCTCCACCAACCCTTTGCCGGCCTTGGACAGTTGGACGTAACCGTCCCCCAGCTCGCTGAGTTTCTTGAAGTTGTGCTCCGGCTGATGGGGGTCCACCAGTACCTGGTCGTTGCCTTCCAGCAGCATCAGATAACCGCTGTCCCCCAGCTTGATCTGCTTCACCAGGTCGGTGAGTTGCTTGAGGGATACGTCGATGTTCACCACCCCGCCGCTCTGGCCCAGGCGATTGGCAAAACTGCGCACGGTGCTCACCAGCACCACGTCGTCGGCCGCCCAATAGTAGGCCGAGGTGCGCAGGGTCTTGCCCGGCTGGGCCATGGCGGCCTGGTACCAGGGGCGGCTGCGTGGGTCGTAGTTGGCCAGCTTGGGGTCGCCGGGCCAGAACACATAACCGCCCTGCTCGGTGCCCAGGGACAGGTAAGCGTAGGCCGGGTGACTCTTGGCCAGCCCGGCGAACAGGTTGAACAGCTGCTGGTCCTGCTCGCCCGCGGCGACTTGCGGCGCGTTGGCGTCCAGGTAGCGTTTGACGCCGCCATCGATGGCCTGCAATTGCGGGTGCTGCGCCAGGTAATCGACGTTCTGGCTGATGCCTTCGAAGAACAGCTGCATGGCGCTTTGCACCTGGCGGATTTCCCGCCCGCTGCTGTCCAGAAAGTTGTCCCGGGCCTCGTTGCGCAGGTTGAGCACGATCAGCACGGCCACCAGAATCACCGGCAGGCTGGCGATGGCGGCAAAGGCCAGGGTCAGTTTTTGTTTTATGTTCATCAAGCTCGCCTTCCTTGTCGGATGCATGCGAAGTGTCGGAGAGAAATATTTTGCGGATATTCCATATTATGGTATACCAATAATCCATCAGCCGAACAGTCGTACTCGCGGTACGCTTCAGGCAGCGACAACACCCGGCAGCGCCCCGCGCTCAATCCAGGCACCAGGCACGCAATCGACCGGCCATCAACAAAAGATCCGAGGTAAGCGAGATGAAATTTTCCCTGTTCGTGCACATGGAGCGCTGGGACGAAAGCGTCAGCCATCGCCAATTGTTCGAAGACCTGACCGAACTGACGCTGATGGCCGAGGCCGGTGGTTTCAGCACCGTGTGGATCGGCGAGCACCACGCCATGGAATACACCATCTCGCCGAGCCCGATGCCGCTGCTGGCCTACCTCGCCGCCAAGACCACCACCATCCACCTGGGCGCTGGCACCATCATCGCGCCGTTCTGGCACCCACTGCGGGTGGCCGGGGAATGCGCGCTGCTGGACGTGATCAGCAACGGCCGCATGGAAGTGGGCCTGGCCCGTGGCGCCTACCAGGTCGAGTTTGATCGCATGGCCGGCGGCATGCCCGCCTCCAGCGGTGGCCAGGCCCTGCGTGAGATGGTCCCGGTGGTGCGCGCCCTGTGGAACGGCGACTACGCCCACGACGGCGACATCTGGAAATTCCCCACCTCCACCAGCGTGCCCAAGCCGATCCAGCAGCCCAACCCACCGATGTGGATTGCCGCTCGCGACCCGGACTCCCACAACTTCGCCGTGGCCAACGGTTGCAACGTGATGGTCACGCCGCTGATGAAGGGCGACGAAGAAGTCCTCGACCTGAAGAACAAGTTCCAGGCCGCCCTGGACAACAACCCCGGCGTACCGCGTCCGCAACTGATGGTGCTGCGCCACACCCACGTGCACGCCGTGGACGACCCGGAAGGCTGGAAAGTCGGGGCCACCGCAATCTCGCGTTTCTACCGCACCTTCGACGCCTGGTTCGGCAACAAACAGACCCCGGTCAACGGCTTCCTCGACCCAAGCCCGGAAGAGAAATTCGCCGGCCGCCCCGAGTTCGAACTGGAAAGCCTGCATAAAACCGCGATGATCGGCACCCCGGAAGAAATCATTCCGCGCATCCAGTACTACCAGGAACTGGGGGTCGACGAGTTCAGCTTCTGGTGCGACAACAGCCTGCCCCACGCCGAGAAGAAAAAGTCCCTGGAACTCTTTATCAAGCACGTGGTGCCAGCGTTCCGCTGAGCCCTCCTCCCTTAGCTGGCGCACAGAAAAAAGCCCAACCGCGGACAACGCCGCGGCTGGGCTTTAGGGGGGGACTGGCGATTCAGCGATGAACCTCCGCAACCACTCCTCAATGGTTGTAAGCGCGCTCGTTGTGCTCGGCCAGGTCCAGGCCCAGCTCTTCCACCGAATCGTCGGCGCGCAAGCCGATCAGGGCGTTGACCCCTTTGAGGATCAGCCAACTGACCACGAAGCAATACACGGTGGTCATGGCCACGCCTTTGATCTGCGCCCAGACCTGGGCGCCCAGGGTCACGCCTTCCACCAGGCCGCCCAGGGACGGCACGCAGAACACCCCGGTGAGCACGGCGCCGATCATGCCGCCGATGCCGTGCAGGCCGAAGACGTCGAGGCTGTCGTCATAACCGAAGCGGCGCTTGAGCACGGTGACGCTGAGGTAGCAGAACACCCCGCAGAGCAAACCGATAGCCAAGGCGCCACCGACGCCGACATAGGCGCATGCCGGAGTGATCCCCACCAGGCCCGCCAGGGCACCGCAGGCCAGGCCTTGGGCGCTGGGTTTGCCGACCTTGAACCACTCGGTGAACATCCAGCCGAGAATGCCCGCGCAGGCCCCCAGCTGGGTGTTGAGCATGACGATGCCGGAGGTGCCGCTGAGGCCGCCGCCGGAACCGATGTTGAAGCCGAACCAGCCGACCCAGAGCATCGCCGCTCCGGCCATGGTCAGGCTCAGGTTATGGGCCGGCATTGGGGTGTTCTGGTAGCCCTTGCGCTTGCCCAGGATCAGGCAGGCGGCCAAGGCGGCGACACCGGCGTTGATGTGCACCGCGGTGCCGCCGGCAAAGTCCAGCACGCCCCAGTTGTGCATCAAGGCACCCGCGCCGCCCCAGACCATGTGCGCCACCGGGGCGTAGACCAGGGTGAACCACAGGGCCATGAACAGCAGCGCGGCGGAGAACTTCATGCGCTCGGCAAAGGCCCCGGCAATCAGCGCCGGGGTGATGATGGCGAAGGTCATCTGGAAGGTCACGAACACCCCTTCCGGAATGTCGCCCACTAGGCTGTCGGGGGTCATGCCGGCCAGAAATGCCCGGCTCAGGCCGCCGACGAAACTGTTGAAGGTCACTTCACCTTCGATCATGCCGCTGCTGTCGACCACCATGCTGTAGCCGTAGATCACCCAGAGCACGCCCACCACCCCGGCGATGCCGAAGCATTGGGTGAACAGCGAGAGCATGTTTTTTGCCCGCACCAGGCCGCCGTAGAACAGCGCCAGGCCAGGCAGGCACATAAACAGCACCAGCACCGCTGCGGTGACCATCCAGGCGGTGCTGCCGGTGTTCAAGGTGGGAGCATCGGCCGCCTGGGCCAACGGCGCCAGGGCCGCGGCGGCGAGTAACAGGGGGAGTTGTTTGCCGAGAAGACGATTGACCATGTTCAAAGCTCCTGCAAATGAAAGATGGGTGTCGGGCAGCGAGCCAATAACCTCAGAACAGGGGGCCTCTTGATGGGCCCTGATGGTGGAGCCTGGCCGCACCACCGTGCACGCTGACGCGGAGCGGCACGGGCGGAGCGTGGGAACGATCAGTAGCCGGAACCCGGGATCCAGTTGGTGCCGGCCAGGGGCACGCGGGCCATGGCGGCGGATTCCACGGTCAGGGCCACCAGGTCCTCGGGGTCGAGGTTGTGCAGGTGCGATTTGCCGCAGGCACGGGCCATGGTCTGCGCCTCCAGCACCAGCACCCGCAGGTAGTTGGCCAGGCGCCGACCGCCTTCCACCGGGTCCAGGCGCTTGGACAGCTCCGGGTCCTGGGTGGTGATGCCGGCCGGGTCGCGCCCGTTCTGCCAGTCGTCGTAGAACCCCGCCGCCGAACCGATCTTCTTCAACTCTTCATCCAGCCGTGGATGGTTGTCCCCCAGGGCAATCAGTGCCGCGGTGCCGATGGCCACCGCATCCGCGCCCAGGGCCATGGCCTTGGCCACGTCAGCGCCGTTGCGGATACCGCCGGAGACAATCAGCTGGACCTTGCGGTGCATGCCCATCTCCTGCAAAGCCTGTACCGCTTGCGGGATGGCCGGCAGGATCGGAATGCCCACGTGCTCGATAAACACTTCCTGGGTCGCCGCTGTGCCGCCCTGCATGCCGTCGAGCACGATCACATCGGCACCGGCCTTCACCGCCAGCTTGACGTCGTAATAGGGCCGGCTGGCGCCGATCTTGACGTAGATGGGCTTCTCCCAATCGGTAATCTCGCGGATCTCGGCGATCTTGATCGCCAGGTCATCCGGCCCGGTCCAGTCCGGGTGACGGCAGGCACTGCGCTGGTCGACGCCCACCGGCAAGGTGCGCATACCGGCCACCCGCTCGGTGACTTTCATGCCCAGCAACATGCCGCCGCCGCCCGGCTTGGCCCCTTGGCCGAGCACAATCTCGATGGCATCGGCCTTGCGCAGGTCGTCCGGGTTCATGCCGTAGCGCGACGGCAGGTACTGATACACCAGGTGCTGGGACTGACCACGCTCTTCCGGGGTCATGCCGCCGTCACCGGTGGTGGTGCTGGTGCCGGCAATGGTGGCGCCACGGCCCAGGGCTTCCTTGGCATTGGCCGACAAGGCGCCGAAGCTCATGCCGGCGATGGTCACCGGGATTTTCAGGTGGATCGGCTTCTTGGCGAAGCGGTTACCCAGGATCACGTCGGTGCCGCACTTCTCCCGATAACCTTCCAGCGGGTAGCGCGACACGCTGGCGCCGAGCAGCAGCAAATCATCGAAATGCGGCACCTTGCGCTTGGTGCCGCCACCGCGAATGTCGTAGATGCCGGTTTCCGCGGCACGCTGGATTTCCTGGATGGTCAGGCGGTCGAAAGTGGCGGACTCACGCAACACGGGAGCAGCTGTTTTTTGGCTGATTGGATCGCTCATCTCATTTCTCCTCGCGTGGATCAGTACGCGGACGCGTTATCGACTTTGAAGTTGTACAGCTGACGGGCCGAGCCATAGCGCTTGAAGCTGGCGGGCGACTCGTCGAAACCGGCGCGGTTGAGCAGCTCCTTGAGTTCTTCCAAGTGCTCGGCGCGCATCTCTTTTTCCACGCAGTCCGAGCCCAGGGATTGCACGCTGCCTTTGACGTAGATGCGGGTTTCGTAGAGCGAATCCCCCAGGGCATCGCCGGCATCGCCGCAGACCACCAAGCGCCCGGCCTGGCCCATAAAGCAGCTCATGTGGCCGATGCTGCCGCCGACCACGATGTCGATGCCTTTCATGGAAATCCCGCAACGCGCCCCGGCGTCGCCCTCGATCACCAACAGCCCGCCATGGGCCGTGGCGCCGGCAGCCTGGGAAGCGCTGCCCTTGATCCGCACCATGCCCGACATCATGTTCTCCGCCACGCCGACCCCGGCGTTGCCGTGCACGGTGATGCTGGCTTTCTGGTTCATGCCGGCGCAGTAGTAGCCGGCGTGGCCCTGGATATCGATGGACACGGCCTGGTTCACCCCAACGGCGAGGTTGTGCTTGCCGTTGCTGTGGGTCACCACCCACTCGCGGTCTTCGAGGCTGTGCACCTGGTCGTGCAGGGCCTGGTTGAGGTCGCGTACCGTGGCGCTGGAAAGATCGATGGTTTTCATGTGTGTGCTCCTTAAGCCGAGGGGCGTTCCCAGATGTACATGGTGGCCGGGGCCGGTTCCCAGACCCGGGCGTGTTCGATGCCCGGCAGGCTCGACAGCGCCTGGTATTCCGAGGCCATGGCCACGTAATCGTCGGTCTCGGCGAGGATCGCCGGTTTGCAGGCGATCGGGTCGCGAATCACCGCAAAGCCGTTGCGGGTGCCAATGGCGAAGGTGAAGAAGCCGTCCAGGTCTTCCAGGGAGTGGTCCAGGGCTTCCTTCAACGAGTCGCCCTGTTGCAGGCGCCAAGTCAGGTAACCGGCGGCCACTTCAGTGTCGTTGTCGGTCTCGAACTGGATGCCCTCACGCTTGAGTTCCTGGCGCAGGCGGAAGTGGTTGGACAGCGAACCGTTGTGCACCAGGCACAGGTCGGCACCGGTGGAAAACGGGTGGCTGCCCTCCATGGTCACCGCGCTTTCGGTGGCCATGCGCGTGTGGCCAATGATGTGGCTGCCCTTCATGCCCGCCAGGCCGAAACGCTGGGAAATCTCCTGGGGCAAGCCCATGCCCTTGAGGATTTCGATGCTCTGCCCGGCGCTCATGATCCGCACGCTCGGTGCCAACTCAGCCAGGGCCAGGCGCACCGGCGCCTCCTCGGCGTGAATCTTCAACACTGCGGCGCTGGCGTTCTGGAACCAGTCCAGGGAGCAGCCCAGGCGCCCTTCCAACTCGCCCATCAGGGCTTTCCAGTCGAAGCCTTCGGTGGTGGCTTGCAGGGTCAACTTGACCCAACCGTCGGCCACTTCATCGCCGTAGATCGCAAACCCGGCACTGTCCGGGCCGCGGTCGGTCATGGCCTGCAGCATCGGTTCAAACAGCTTGCCGAGCTGGGATTCCAACTGCGGGTTTTTCAGATAAAGACCAACGATTCCGCACATAGAAAGAGTCCTCACTTTGTTTGGGAGCGGTGAGCTGCGAGCTTTGAGCTGCAAGCAAACCGCGTGGAATACAGATGGGTGATACGCCGCCAAACCGCCGTGACTTGCGGCTTGACGCTTGCCGCTGTTTCTCAGAAAAATTCCGTGTACCGCGCAACCTCCCAATCACTCACATGCCGGCTGTACTCCACCCATTCCATCCTTTTGAGCTTGATGAATTCGCCGACGATCTGCGGGCCCAGGACTTCGGCGAACAGGGGGTCGGCTTCCAGGGCGTCGCAGGCTTCCTTGAGGGATTGCGGCAGGGTCTTGATGCCGCGTGCGGCGATCTGCTCCAGGCTCAGGCTGTAGAGGTTTTCGTTGCAGACGTGGTCGATTTCCAGCTGGCGGTCGATGCCGTCCAGGCCGGCGGCGATGATCGCGGCGGTCACCAGGTAGGGGTTGCAACCGGCGTCCGGCAGGCGGAATTCCAGGCGGCCGTAGGGCACGCGAACCATGGCCGAACGGTTGTTGGCGCCGAAGGCGATAAAGGCCGGGGCCCAGGTGGCGCCGGACAGCGAGTTGCCGACCACCAGGCGCTTGTAGGAGTTGACCGTGGGTGCGGCAAAGGCACACAGGGCCGGGCCGTGGGCCAGCAGGCCAGCGGCGAAGTGGTAGGCCAGTTTCGACAGGCCCATGCCGCTCGGGTCGCTGGCGTCATGGAACAGGTTCTTGCTCTCGGCGCTGCTGATGGACAGGTGGAAGTGCATGCCGTTGCCGGCGCGTTTCGGGTCCGGCTTGGGCATAAAGGAGCAGATCATCCCCAGGTCGTTGGCGATCTCGCCGGCGGCCATGCGGAAGAAGGTGAAGCGGTCCGCCGAGGTCATGGCGTCGCTGTAGGTGTAGTTGATCTCGAACTGGCCGTTGGCGTCTTCATGGTCGATTTGGTAAATCTCGAAATCCACCTGCTGCAGAGCTTCGGTCAGGCGCTCCAGGAACACCCGCGAACGGGACAGGCCCTTGTAGTCGTAGCAAGGCTTGTCAAGGTTGTCGCTGGGGTCCACCAGTTGCAGCTTGCCGCCTTCGTCGCGGCGCATCAGGTTGAATTCCGGCTCCAGGCCGGTGTTCAGGGTCCAGCCCTTTTCCGCCAGGCGTTCGACCTGTTGCTGCAACACGTAGCGGCTGTCATAGGGATGGGGTTGGCCATCCACGTGACCGATGCAGACCACGCGGCCGTAACCGGGTTGCCAAGGCACCGGGGTCAGGGTCGACAGGTCGCCGCGGGCCATGAAGTCCGGCCCGTGGGGTTGCATGCCCATGCCGCTGATGGCGAACCCGGCAAAGCCCGCGCCCTCCTCGGCCACCGCCTTGAGCCCGCACACCGGTACCGATTTGGTCTTGGCCGCACCATGAATATCGACAAACTGCGCGAGCACGTATTTGATGCCGTGCTTGTCGATGATGCGCTGGGTTTCTGCTGGCAACATTGCTCGTCACTCCTCGCGAAAGGCAAACCATTGTGGAAGGGCTATAACCGTCTTTATTCCCTAAAAGAAAGTTAGTTTCCTGTAGAGAATGCAAAGCCCTTGCCAGAGTTGCCCAATCGCCAGAGATACCCAGAGCCCTGCGCTTTTGTGCTGTATATATGGGAAAATTCTTTTCCCTGTGGGAATACCGCCCGAACCGTGTTGGGTGGCAGCGACGGATTGCACTTTCCTAGTGCGAAACTAATATTACCGAACAGAAATTGTGCAGAGCCTGATGACCATGCCGACCGAACCCGAACCCCGCCTCAAGCTCGAGCAGTACTTGGGCATGCAGATCAAGCGCCAGCGCCTGGCCCAGGACTTGAAGCTGTCCGACGTGGCGAAGATTGCCGATATCAGCCAGGGCATGTTGAGCAAGATCGAGAATGCCCAGGTCTCCACCAGCCTCGACACCCTCAGCCGTCTGTGCGATGTGCTGGGCCTGCCCATGTCCAAGTTGTTCAGTGAATACGATCGCCAGGGCGGCAGCGCCTTGCTGGTCAAGGCTGACCAGGGCATGGAGGTGGTGCGCCGTGGCACCGAGAAGGGCCATACCTATCACTTGCTCAACCACACCCGGGGGCCGAAGAAGAGTTTCGAGGCGTACATGGTGAGCATGGATGACGCCAGTGAGGAATTTCCGACCTTTTCCCACCCGGGAACGGAGTTTTTGCATTTACTCGAAGGTGAGCTGATTTACCGTCATGGCAATCAGTTGTATCGGATGGAGGCCGGGGACAGTTTGACGTTTGAGGGGGAAATTCCCCATGGGCCGGAGCAGTTGGTGCAGGTGCCGATTCGGTTGTTGTCGATCATGAATTATGGGACGGATAAGGAGTGAAGCGCTCGGGGGCGGGGCCTCGCCCAGGCTCGGCATGCCCGCTCTCCGGCCAGCGGGGTTAACGGGACGACGATCAAGATCACCAGCCAGACCAAGACCTCTCGTTCCCACGCTCTGCGTGGGAATGCCGCCCCGGACGCTCCACGTCCAGCTTGAGCCTCCCCCCTTTAGCCCCCCGCAATAAATTCCCCTCAGTTAAAAAACTTTCACAAAAACCCTGGACGCGAACCGGGCATTGGCTTTATAAAGCCGACACACAGGAATATTTTATTCCCCATAAGAAACCTCGCCATGGATGAGCCGGGTTTCCCCTCGTTGTCTTTTTTCGCCCTGCGAAGTGCTGCCGCCACCTTCCCGAGGACGTGTCATGCAACACGCGAACAACCCTTTCATCATCAAGATCACCTGTCCCGCGGTGTCCGGTATTGTCGCCGCCGTGACCACTTACCTGGCGGATAACGGTTGCTACATCGGGGAGATGGCGCAATTCGACGACGAGTTCAACGGGCGCTTTTTCATGCGTGCGGTGTTCCGTTTCAACAGCGGCCATGTTGGCGATATCCAGCAGCTCAAGGCCAGTTTCGAAGCGGTGGCCGAGGCCTTTGACATGACCTGGGAATTGCACGACACCCGCGAACCGATGCGCGTGCTGTTGATGGTGAGCAAATACGACCACTGCCTCAGCGACCTGTTGTACCGCCATCAGAAAGGCGAGATGGACATGACCATCACCGCCATCGTTTCCAACCACCTGGAACTGCGGCCGATGGCCGAGCGCGAGGGCATTCGCTTTATCTACCTGCCGGTGACTAAGGACAGCAAGGCCCAGCAGGAGGCCGAGCTGATGCGCATCGTCGATGACACCCGCACCGAACTGGTGGTGCTGGCGCGCTACATGCAAATCCTCTCCGACGACCTGTGCAAGCAACTCTCAGGCCGGGCGATCAATATCCATCACTCGTTCCTGCCCGGCTTCAAGGGCGCCAAGCCTTATCACCAGGCGTACCAACGTGGGGTGAAGCTGATTGGCGCCACCGCCCACTACGTCACCAGCGACCTCGACGAGGGTCCGATCATCGAGCAGGAAGTGCAGCGGGTGGACCACGTCTACCTGCCCGATGACCTAGTGGCCATCGGGCGCAATACCGAAACCGTGGCCCTGTCCAAGGCGGTGAAATACCACCTGGAGCACCGGGTTTTCCTCAACCAGGACAGAACGGTGATTTTCCGGTGAACAGCCCCACGTTGATTGACGGCAAGGCCGCCTCGGCCCGGGTGCTGCTGGAGGTCCGAGATCAGGTTGCAGGCCTGCAGCAGATGGACATCCAGCCGACCCTGGCGGTGATCCTGGTGGGCCATGACCCGGCCAGCCAGGTCTATGTGCGCAACAAGATCCTGCGCGCCGAAGAGGTCGGCATCCGCTCCCTGGAACATCGCCTGCCCAGCGACACCAGCACCGAACAACTGCTCAACCTGATCGCCAACCTGAATGCCGACCGCTCGGTGCACGGCATCCTCCTGCAACTGCCGTTGCCGGCCCACATGGATGAACTGCGCGCCTTGCAAGCCATCGAGCCGGCCAAGGACGTCGACGGTTTTCACAGTGACAACGTCGGCGGCCTGAGCCAGGGTCGCGAAGTGCTGACGCCCTGCACCCCCAGCGGCTGCCTGTACCTGTTGCAGCAGACCCTGGGCAGCCTGGCCGGCAAGCACGCGGTGGTGATCGGCCGTTCGAACATCGTCGGCAAACCCATGGCCGCCCTGCTGCTGCAAGCCGACTGTTCGGTGACGGTGCTGCATTCCCGCAGCCACAACCCGCAGGCCCTGTGCCGCCAAGCCGACATCGTGATTGCCGCCGTCGGCCGCCCGCACTTGGTCGACGCCCACTGGCTGAAACCCGGGGCGGTGGTGATCGACGTCGGCATCAACCGCATCGACGACGATGGCCGCAGCCGCCTGGTGGGCGATGTGGACTTTGCCAGCGCCCTGTCCACCGTGTCCGCCATCACCCCGGTGCCCGGCGGCGTCGGCCCCATGACCATCGCCTTCCTGATGAAAAACACCGTCACCGCAGCCCTTATGCAGCACCAGGCACAACGCAGCCAATCGGAGGCCCTATGCCATTCAATCTATTGAAATACGGCCTGAGTTCGGAGTACCCGGTGGAAGTCGATTTGCCGCCGCCCAAGGACCTCAAGGCACGCTATGACGTGGTGATCATCGGCGCTGGCGGCCATGGCCTGGCCACCGCCTATTACCTGGCCAAGTACCACGGCGTGACCCACATCGCAGTGCTGGAAAAAGCCTACCTGGGCGGCGGCAACACCGCCCGCAACACCGCGGTGATCCGCTCCAACTACCTGACCAGCGAAGGCGTGAAGTTCTACGCTGAGTCGGTGCGGATGTTCCAGAACCTGTCCAACGAATTCGATTTCAACATCATGTATTCCGAGCGCGGCCAACTGACCCTGGCCCACACCGACGCCACCGTGCGCTCGTTCCGCCAGCGGGCGGAAGTGAACAAGCACTTTGGCGGGCGCACCGAGATGATCGACCGCCAACAGATCCGCGAACTGGTGCCCAGCCTCAACCTCGACCCCGGCCACCTGCCGGTGCTCGCTGGGCTCTGGCACATCGACGGCGCCACTGCACGGCACGACGCCGTGGCCTGGGGCTACGCCAAGCAGGCGGCCAAGCGTGGGGTGGAAATCCATCAGCTCACCGAAGTGCAGGACCTGGTGATCGAACACGGTGCCATCACCGCGGTGAAAACCAATCGCGGCACCATCCAGTGCGGTTGCGTGGTCCAGGCCGTGGCCGGCCACAGCTCGCTGCTGATGGCCAAGGCAGGGATTCGCTCGCCGATCCAGACCTTCCCTCTGCAGGCGATGGTCACCCAGCCGTTCAAGCCGTTCCTCGACCCGCTGGTGAGTTCCTCGGCCCTGCATTGCTACGTGCAGCAGACCAGCCGCGGCGAAGTGGTGTTTGGCGGCGGGTCCGACCCCTACCCGCTGTTCAACACCCGCTCCACCCTGGACCTCAAGGAAAGCCTGCTGGCCCACGCCATCGAAATGTTCCCGTTCCTGGCCAACGCCAAGCTGATGCGTCAATGGGCCGGGATCACCGACATGACCCCGGACTACAGCCCGATCATGGGCCTGTCACCGGTGAAGAATTACTACCTCGACGCCGGTTGGGGCACCTGGGGGTTCAAGGCCACGCCGATCTGCGGCAAGACCATGGCCGAACTGGTGGCCAGCGGCGGCCAGGTGCCGGAGCTGATCAAGCCCTTCGGCCTGGAGCGCTTTTCGACCTTCCAGCAAGTCAACGAAATGGGCGCCACGGCGGCCAGCCACTGACGGAGAGCGACGGATGAAAATCATGATGTGCCCGCTCAACGGGCCCCGCAATATCAGCGAGTTCACCTACGGCGGCGAGTTCAAGGCCATGCCCGACCCGGTCAACTGCAGCGACGCCGAATGGGCCGACTACGTGTTCAACAGCGACAACCTGGCCGGCGTGGTGCGCGAGTGGTGGATGCACACCCCCTCCAGCTACTGGTTCCTGGCCGAGCGCCACACGGTGAGCGACCAGATCCTGCGCACCTTCGACCCCAAGGAACTGTTCAGCACCCGCGTTGAATTCAGCGCCGCCCAGGAGATTGCCGGATGAACCGCCTACCCGCCCCCATGGGCTTGCTGATCGACCGCGCCCAGCCCCTGGATTTTTCGTTCGACGGCCACGGCTACCAGGGTTTCCACGGCGATAGCATTGCCAGCGCCCTGCTCGCCAACGGGCGTTTCCTGCTGTCGCGTTCATTTAAATACCACCGCCCACGGGGCCCGCTGAGCATGGCTGGGCAAGACGCCAACAGCCTGGTGCAACTGCCCCAGGAGCCCAATGTGCTGGCTGACGCCCACCCGCTGAGCGCCGGCTTGCAGGTCAGCGCGCAGAACGTCAACGGCTCCCTGGACAACGACCGCGACGCCTACATGGGCAAGTTCTCCAAGTTCATGCCGGTGGGTTTCTACTACCGCGCCTTCTACAAGCCCAAGGGCATGTGGAAGGTCTGGGAACCGATCATCCGCAAAAAGGCCGGGCTCGGCGTGCTCGACCTGAAGTTCCAGCCTGAGTACTACGACAAGGCCTACCTGTTTACCGACGTGGCGGTGATCGGCGCCGGGCCTGCCGGCCTGCAAGCGGCCCTGACAGCGGCCAATACCGGGGCCCGGGTGTTGCTGATCGAACAGCAACCGCTGCTCGGCGGCTCCCTGACCTACGCACGCTTCGACATTGAAGGCAAGAAAGCCGATCGCTTGCGCCAGGACTTGCTCGCGGCGGTTGAGCAACACGCCAATATCCAGGTGCTGACCGACGCCACCTGCAACGCCTGGTTCACCGACAACTACCTGCCGGTGATCCAGGGCAAGCGCCTGTACAAGGTCCGTGCCCAGCAGTGCCTGGTGTGCAGTGGCGCCTTCGACCAGCCGGTGATTTTCCGCAACAACGACCTGCCCGGGGTGATGCTGACCAGCGCCGCCCAGCGGCTGATGAAACTCTACGCGGTCAAGCCGGGCAAACGCGCGGTGGTGCTCACCGGCAATGACGACGGCTACCTGGCCGCCCTTGACCTGCACGACCAGGGCGTGGACGTGGCGGCCGTGGTGGACCTGCGCAATGCCCCCGCCGACTCCAGGCTCTTGACCGCCCTGGCCGGCCGCAAGATCCCCTGCCTCAGCGACAGCACGGTGTACGAAGCCCTGCACGAAAAAGGCCTGCGCCATGTGAACGGCGTCGAGGTGCGCAAGATCACCGCCCAAGGCCAGGTCGCCGCCAGCGGCCAGCGCCTGGACTGCGACCTGTTGTGCATGTCCGCCGGTTACATGCCGGTCTATCAACTGCTGTGCCAGGCTGGCGGCAAGCTGGCCTACGATGACCAGCGCGCCGAATTCACCTTGAGCGGCCTGCCGCAGAACCTGACCCTGGCCGGCTCGGTGAATGGCCGCCACAGCCTGGACAATGTGATCGCCGACGGCGTCAATGCCGGCGCCGACGCCGCCCTGGCCCTCGGTCTGCAGGTGAACCCGCAGCGAGCGCCCCTGGCCGGCGAAGCCCGGGTCAACTTCAACTGGCCAATCTTCCCCCACCCCAAGGGCAAGGATTTCGTCGACTTCGACGAAGACCTGCAAGTGGCCGACATCGTCAACGCCACCAAGATCGGCTACCGCGACGTGCAGCTGGTCAAGCGCTACTCCACGGTGGGCATGGGCCCATCCCAGGGCCGGCATTCGGCCTTGCCCACCGCGCGCCTGGTGGCCTGGGCCACCCAGCGCAACATCAGTGAGACCGGGGTCACCACCGCCCGGCCGCCGTTTGTTGCCGAGAAGCTGGCCCATGTCGCCGGCCGTGCCTTCGACCCGTACCGACAGACGCCGATGCACGCCCGCCACCTGCAGGCCGGGGCGAAGATGATGCCCGCCGGTATCTGGCAGCGCCCGGCCTATTACGGCCCGGCCAAAGACCGCGAAACCTGCATGCAGAACGAGGCCCTGCACGTGCGCAACAAGGTCGGCATCATCGACGTCTCGACCCTCGGCGGCCTGGACGTGCGCGGCCCGGACGCCGCCGAACTGCTCAATCGCATGTACACCTTTGCCTTCCTCAAGCAGCCGGTTGGCCGCTCGCGGTACGCCTTGATGACCAACGAGCACGGGGTGGTGATCGACGACGGCGTGTGCGCGCGGTTTGCCGAGAACCACTTCTACGTCACCGCCACCACCAGCGGCGTGGACCGCATCTACCAACAGATGCTCAAGTGGAATGCTCAATGGCGCCTGGATGTGGACGTGGCCAACGTCACCGCCGCGATCTGTGCGGTCAACGTGGCCGGGCCGGACTCACGCAAGGTGCTGGAGCAGGTGTGCAGCGACCTGGATTTGAGCGCCGAGGCCTTCCCCTATCTGGGCGTGCGCCAGGGCACCGTGGCCGGGATCAAGGCGCGGCTGTTGCGGGTCGGGTTTGTCGGCGAACTGGGTTATGAAATCCACGTGCCGGCGCGTCACGGCCTAGCCCTGTGGGACGCCTTGATGGCCGCCGGCAAAGCCTTCGACATCCGCCCGTTCGGCGTGGAAACCCAGCGCCTGCTGCGCCTGGAAAAAGGCCACGTGATCATCAGCCAGGACACCGACGGCATGACCCACCCGGCAGAGATCGACATGGGCTGGGCGGTCAGCCGCAACAAGCCATTCTTCGTCGGTCGACGCTCGGTGGACATCCTCGAAGCCCAGCCGCTGAAGCGCAAACTGGTGGGCTTCACCTTGCCCCAGGGCAGCCTTCAACCGCTGGAGGGCCACCTGGTGCTCAACGGCCCGGACATCAGCGGCAACGTCACCTCCTGCGAGTACTCCGCCAGCCTGGGCAAAGTCATCGGCCTGGCCTACGCCAGCATCGACCAGAGCACCCCGGGGATGCGCATTCCGATCCGCGTCGAAGGCGGTGTGGTGGTCCAGGCCGAGGTGGTGAAGCTGCCCTTTTTCGATCCCGACAACCAGCGCCAGGAGCTTTGAGTCATGACCAGCCTGAATGAGCAACACCCCGTTGGCCAACGCGCCCTGGCGCCCTTGCCGAGCTGCACCTTGAGCGACCTGACGGACCTGCCCCGGGTGGGTTTTCGTGGCGCCCACAGTGCCACTTACCTGAGTGGTCGGGGATTTACCTTGCCCGACGCGCCGAACCGCGCCGTGGCTCAGGCCGATGGCGGTCAGGTGGCGCGGTTGTCACAGACCGAGTACCTGCTGCTGGGCAGCCCCGAGGACCAGGGCCAGCACATCGCCGATGAAGAGGCGCGCTGGGAGCTGGACCACCAGGCCAACTACCTGTTGCCGCGCCAGGACAGCCACGCCTGTTTCCAATTGGCCGGCGAGTACCTGGGTGAAGTCATGGCCAAGCTCTGCGGGGTCGACCTCAGCCCCCGGGTGTTTGGCCCGGGCGCCGTGGCCCAGACCTCGGCGGCGCGGATCAACGTGATCGTGATCAACAGCAGCACCGCGCAACACGCGAGCCTGCACCTGCTCTGCGACCGAGCGTCGAAGGCGTATTTTCGCGAAGCGCTGCTCGATGCCCTGCAGGAATTCAACGGCGGGTCACTCTAGCGATCGCGGTCGTGCGGCCCGCCCCCTTGCCGGCGATGACGATTTCAAGGGCCTCATCGCTGGCAAGCCAGCTCCTACAAAGGCAGCGGGCGCTGGCCATAATTGGCGGCAGGTGTGGGCGCAAGCTTCAGTGCCCCTTGTAGGAGCCGGCTTGCCGGCGATGGCGGTTTCAAGGGCCCTATCGCTGGCAAGCCAGCTCCTACAAAGACAGCGGGCGCTGGTCATAATTGGCGGCAGGTGTGGGCTCAAGCTTAAGTGCCCCTTGTAGGAACCGGCTTGCCGGCGATGGCGATTTCGAGGGCCCTATCGCTGGCAAGCCAGCTCCTACAAAGCCAGCGGGCGCTAGCCATAAATGGCGGCAGGTATGGGCGCAAGCTTCAGTGCCCCTTGTAGGAGCCGGCTTGCCGGCGATGGCGATTTCGAGGGCCTCATCGCTGGCAAGCCAGCTCCTACATAGGCAGCGTCTACAAAGACAGCAGGCGTCTAGGGGGTGGTGTAGGCCGTGCGGTTGCGGCCGGCGGATTTGGCGGCGTACAGCGCTTGGTCCGCCAACTCGATCAGGCGCTCCTGGTGACAGGTTTCATCCGCCCCGAGGCAGGTCGCGCCGCCGGCACTGACGGTGATCATCCCCAATGGGCTGCCCTGGTGCGGCAGCCCGGCGCGTTCGATGTCGTGGCGGATGGCCTCGGCCACTCTGCGGGCCCCCGTCTCGTCGGTGTTGGGCAGGACCACGGCAATTTCCTCACCGCCATAACGGGCCACCATGTCCCCCGGGCGCCCCACGCACGCCTGGATCAAGCGGCTGATGTTTTTCAAACATTCATCACCCGCCAAGTGCCCGTAGTGGTCGTTGTAACGCTTGAAAAAATCCACATCGATGAGGATCAGCGACAACGGCAGGCCGCTGCGCTTGGCCCGTTGGAATTCGACGTCGAGAAAGGCATCGAAACGCCGGCGGTTGGCCAGGCCGGTGAGTTTGTCCTCGGAGGCCAGCACCTCCAGGGTCTGGTTCAACTCCAGCAAGCGCGACCGGCTGTCCATCAACGCCTGCTCGGCGCTGATGCGCCGGTTGATGTGATTGATCAAGCGCCGGCCCAGCACCAGCAGCAACCCCGACAGCAACAGGACCACCACCGCCGATTGCTTGGACTGGCTCCACCAGGCACCCAGGGCTTCGTCCTGTCCCACTGCCACGGTGGTCACCAGCGGATACTCGGCGCTTTTGCGGAACGCGTAGAGGCGCCGTACCCCGTCGACCTTGGAGATAAAGTCCGCCGTGCCCGAACGGGTGTCTGCCAAGGCCTGAGCGAAGATCGGCGCCGAAGACAGGTCACGACCGATGTCCTCCTCGTGAAACGGATAGCGCAGCAGCAGGCGCCCTTGGTCCGAGGTCAAGCTGATGACCCCGGTCTGCCCGACCTCGATGCTCTTGTAGAAGCTCAGCAAATAATCAAGGCCAACCGTGACCGACAGCACACCGGCAAAGGAGCCGTCGCCATGGTCGATCCGCCGGCTCACGGAAATCACCCAGGCGCCCGTGACCCGGCTGCGAATCGCCGGACCGATAAACACCTCCCGCGAAGGATGGTCGCGGTGGTAGGTGAAAAACTCACGGTCGCTGGCATTGGTGCGCTTGGCGATGGGATGGGTGGAGAAGCGCCAGTTGCCCTGGTCGTCATACCAGGCCATTGAGTTCAGCTGCGGCAGCGCCGCCATCTCCTGCTCCACCACCGACTTCAGGCGTTGCACGTCACTCGGGTCATCGCCCAGGTTCTCGATGCGCTCGGTCAGCCCGATCAGCACCAACTCGCTCTGCTTGAAGATGCCTTCGGTGTAGGTATTCAGGGCGTTGGTCAGGTTGACAGTATCGGTCTGGATATCACTCAGGGTGTTCTGGCGAGCGGTCCAGATCTGCCACAGGGTCATCAGAATGACCGATGAGCACACCAGGTAGGTCAGCAATGAGGCAAGCCGAAGGTCGCGTTTCAAAGGGGCAGCACCGAAAGCAGGAAGAGCAGCTATAAGCCGAAAACCTCAGGATAGGCGACGCCGTCGAAGCTGCGGTGATTGGGCTCTTTCCGGCCCCATGCAACCGCCACCCTCCTGCCTGGGAAACTGGCCACGCACGGCCCAGTGATTCCATATCGCTGTTATCGGCAACGCGGTCGATTGCTGTAATGCGCCGCGGCCAAGAATGTTGCGCCGGGCTGGGGAGGTGAAGTGTTGCCGGCGCATCGGCGGCTCGGACGAAGGCGACCTCCGCGCCCTCACCCGCACCGTGCGCGTTTAGGAGGCTTGGGCTTGCTCGATCAACAGGCCGACCCCGGCCATCAGGAAACTGCGCGCCGCTTCGTCCACCAGGCGCCCGTCGACGATCTTGCCGGCCACGCTGCCGATCACGATCTGCGGATAGACCACCTGCCGTGCCTGCACCGCCCACAGGGTTTCATTCAATTGCTGATGGGCCCGGGCGCCGCCGGTAAAGGCCGGCGAGGCGGTAAAGGTCAACACCGCACGCCCGGTCAGCACCGAGCGACCGTGGGGCCGGGACAACCAGTCGAGGGCGTTTTTCAGCACCCCGGACATGCCGTGGTTGTACTCCGGCGAACCGATCAACAGGCCATCGGCCGCCGCCACCGCCGCGCGCAAGGCCAGCACGGCTGGCGGTGCATTCGGGCCGTCATGGTCTTCGTTGTAGGGCGGCACATCCTGCAAGCCGTGCAGCGTCAGGCGCACCTCGGGCGGCAACGCTTCAGCCACGCTGAGCAGCACCGCGCTGTGGGCCGAGTGCCGACGCAGGCTGCCGGACAGGCCCAGCAGGTTCAGGGTCGCGCTCATGGCTGGCCTCCCTGGGCCAGGCCCTGCATAAACACCGCGGCCCGGGCCGGGCGTTCGGACTTGTTGCGCCAGGCATGCCGGGTGCCCTGCTGGATCACCACGTCGCCGCTGCGCACCAGGCGCTGCTCGCCATTGTCCAGCTCCAGCCACAACTCGCCTTCGAGGATCACCACATAATCCAGGGTCGGCGTGCGGTGCATGCCCGGCGCCTCGGGTTCAAAACACTCGATCAGCCCCGGCAGCGCCTCGACCATCTCGCCCAAGGCCCGCTGCGGGTTCAGGGGCGCGGCCATCACCGAATCCGGCGGCAGGCTGATCATCAATAAGGACGAGCCGCCCACCCCTGGCAGCAACGAGCCGCCAAAGGTGCTCTGGTCGGCGTCGGATGCACCGTCGCGGCTCCACACCTGACTGAAGCCATAACCCGGGATGTCACTGAAATCCTTGGCCCGCGCTGCACTGGCGTCGCTGACAAACACCGACTTACCCTGCTCGTCGTGGCCGGTTACCACTCTACGAATCTGCATACTGCCCTCTCCTGCCCTGGCGTTGACCGGGGCGCGCCAGGCGGCGGCCCCGACCTCGGTTCAAGGACGAATCACGAAGTTGCCAAAACCGCCCTGGCGATTCTCGATGCCGCTGATGGCCTGGTTGACGTCTTCCAGGGCAAACACGCTGTGCTCGAAAAACGACAAGTCCAGGGCGCCGGACTCGACCATGTCGGCCATGTTCTGACCCTGGCCGGTGGTGAACCAGGCCGAGCCGCTGAGCTGGATGTCGTTGTCCATCATCCAGTGCAGGTCCAGGGGCACTTCACCGGACACCGCGCCGATGTTCACCAGCACGCCACCACGGTGCAGGCCACGCATGGCCTCCACCAGGCCGGCAGCCGGGGCGCCCGGGCCAAGAGCGTCGATCACCGCGTCCAGGCCTTCGCCGCCGGTGATGCGGTCGGTCCACTCGTAGGTCGGGCACGAGCCCAGGGAGAGGATCTCGATGCGCCCCGGCGCGGCCAGGTCCTTGACCCGCTGGAACAGGGTTTCGTTGCGCGCGGTGCCGAGGATCTTGCGCGCGCCCATGGCCAAGGCCAGGGCCACCGCGCCCAGGCCCAGGGTGCCGGTGATGCCGTTGATCAAAACGGTGCTGCCCGGGCCGACATTGGCCTTGAGCAAGGCCCGGTAGGCAGTGCCCAGGTAGCCCAGGCGCGCGGCGGTTTCAAAGCTCAGGTTGTCGGGCAGGCGCACCAGGCTGTACTGCGGCGCGGGCATGTATTCACAGAGGCCGCCGTAGGGGTAGTCCTCGAACATCCGTGGGCTGCGCGGGGTAAAGCCGAAGTAACCGTTGAAGGTGTAGGCGCTGCAGCCAGTGGTGTTGCCGGCGCGGCAGGCGCGGCACGAACCGCAGTAGCGGGCCGGGTTGACGTAGACCCGGTCACCGGGCTTGAAGTCGTAGACCTGGTCGCCCACCGCCTCGATCACCCCGGTCGGGTCCAGGCCGAAGATTGCCGGCAGCTTAGGCAGCGGCAGATGGGGGAACCATTTGACCCAGTTAGTGAGGATGTTGTGCAGGTTGGGCACGATGCCGCAAGCGGCGACCTTGACCAGCACTTCGGTGGGGCGAATCGCCGGGACTGGCACCTGTTCGATTTGCATCGGCTGGCCGCCTTCGTACATCCGTGCCGCACGCATCATTTTCGGGCTCATCACATTCTCCACACTTTTTGTTGTTGTTCTCGGGCGGCGGCCTGCAGGGGGCAGGCACGCCTTTTATACAGAATTCATGGGGCTCAGCGCAGGCCGTCCTCACCTTTAATCGCTTCGGCCGCCAGGCCGCCAATGCGCGCGTGAATTCGGCCGCCGGTGGCCATGGCCAAACCGAAGGCAATTTCGTTGCGCCGCGGGCCATCCCACAGGGTCATCTCGGCCACGCCGAAGTGGCTGCGCACGTAGGCGGCCTGGATATGCCCCAGGGGAATCATGATTCGCGCGCCGGGCCCGGCAATGCTTTTGGCCGCCGGGACAATCGCCTTGGGGTTGCCCAGGGCTTCACGCATGGCCCAGCCGCCGGCCTCGTGCCACACCGCGCCGTGCTCCAGTTCGCCGTCTTCACCGACGATGGCGCCCTTGCCATAGGCCTGGACCCGATCCGCACCGCCCAGGGCGCTGATCAAACGCTGGGACAACTCGCTGCCCAGGGCCCGCAACTGCTCCATGAACGGCAGCAGGTTTTCTTCATAGCGCCCGGCGTAGGGGTTCTCCACCACGGCCACGGCCACGGCGATCAACAGGGGCTCGGCCACCACCGGCCCGCCCTCGTGATGCACTTCTTCTATATCCAGTTTGAATTTGCGGATCTTCACCAACGACATGCTTGATCTCCGGCAGACACCCGCCTGTAAGAAGTTGCTTGGCGGGCTTCCATAATATGCATTATGTAATGTATGGTGCAAGAAATTATGTTTTATGCACAAAAAGGAAATGCACTCCATGAAACTGATCTCCTATCACCACAACCAGCAAGCCTGTTTCGGCGCCGTGGTCGACGACCACGTCATCGACCTGGGCAAGCAGTTCCCCGGTGTCGATAACCTCGCGGCCCTGCTGGCCGATCCAGAACTGTTGCAACAGGCCCGCTCGCGGGTCGCCGACGTGCAGCCCGACTACCCGTTGAGCAGCGTGCAACTGGCCCCGGTGATCCCGGCGCCGGGCAAAGTCATCTGCGTCGGCATCAACTACGTGGCCCACGCCGAGGAAGCCGGGCGCAAGGTCGGCCAGTACCCGGTGATCTTCCAACGCTTTGCCGAAACCCTGCTGGCCCACGGCGAACCGCTGCTGCGCCCGGTGGTGTCCGAGCAGTTCGACTTTGAGGCGGAGCTGGCGGTGGTGATCGGCAAGGGCGGCGCCCACATCGCCGTCGAAGACGCCATGGACCACGTCGCGGGCTACACCTGCTTCAACGACGCCAGCGTGCGCGACTGGCAGTTCCACACCCACCAATACGGCATGGGCAAGACCTTCCGCAGCACCGGTGCCTTGGGCCCATGGCTGGTGACGGCCGATGAAATTGCCGACTATCGCGCGCTGCAAGTTCGCGGCATTCTCAACGGCGAGCAGTTGCAGGAAGGTTCCCTGGACGAGCTGGCGTTCGACATCCCGACCCTGATCGCCTACGTGTCCAAGGCCCTGACCTGGAACCCCGGAGACATCCTCGCCACCGGCACCCCGAGCGGCATCGGCTTCAAGCGCACGCCGCCGATTTTCCTCAAGCCGGGGGATGTGTTCGAGGTGGTGATTACGCAGATTGGCACCCTGTCCAACCCCGTGGCCGACGAGGCCTGAAGCACGCTTCGCGCAAACAATGACAATAATCAGGAGCCAAGCATGAACACCCTTCCGCGAATCAACTTCACCCACACCGGGACCTTCTGCGCCGACCTGGACAACATGGTCGAGTTCTATTGCAGCAAGCTGGGCTTTATCGTCAGCGACAAGGGCGTGGCCTCCACCGGTCACCGCCTGTTCTTCATGACCCAGAACCCCGAGGTCCACCATCAACTGGTGTTGTTTGACGGCAAGCCGGTGGACCTGGCTTTCAACCCGATCAACCAGCTGTCGTTCCTCCTCGACTCCCTCGAAGACCTGCAGCGCTACTACCAGTTCGCCAAGGCCAACGGCATCGGGCCGATCGACCAGGTCGACCACGGCAATGCCTGGTCCCTGTACTTCAAGGACCCGGAAGGCAACCCGATCGAGATGTACGTCGACGCGCCCTACTACACCAACCAGCCGTGCCGCGAGCCCCTGGACCTGGAGCAGAGCGCCGAGCAGATCCGGGCCCAGACCCTGGCCATGTGCAAGCGTCGCCCGGGCTTCCAGACCCGAGACGAGTGGATGCAATCGATCAGTGAGCGCATCGCCCAACAGCGCGTGCGCTGGTAAGCCCCTTGGCGGCGACCGGCGTCGGGCCGGTCGCCCACACATGCACGCAGAGTCATGCCATGCACAAGAATCTGATAGCGGGACAGTGGGTCGAAGGCAGCGGCATCAGGGAGAACCTCAGCCCTTCGGACATTCATGACCTGGTCGGGCTGTACGCCCAGGCCAGCGCCGACGACGCGTACCAGGCGATCCTGGCGGCGCGCGACGCACAACCGATCTGGGCCGGCAAAAGCCCGCAAGCCAGGGCCGATGCCCTGGATTTCATCGGCAGCGAATTGCTCGCACGCCGAGATGAACTGGGCCATCTGTTGGCCCGGGAAGAAGGCAAAACCCTGGTCGAAGCCACGGCGGAAGTGGTGCGCGCCGGGCAGATCTTCAAGTTTTTCGCCGGGGAAACCCTGCGCGCCCGTGGCGAGCACCTGGCTTCGATACGCCCGGGAATCGAAGTGGATATCCTGCGCCGGCCGGTGGGCGTGGTCGGCATCATCACCCCGTGGAATTTCCCGATTGCCATCCCCGCCTGGAAAATCGCCCCGGCCCTGGCCTACGGCAACAGCGTGGTGTTCAAGCCCGCCGACCTGGTGCCCGGCAGTGCCTGGGCCCTGGCCGAAATCATCAGCCGCGCCGGCTTGCCGGACGGCACCTTCAACCTGTTGATGGGCCGCGGCAGTGTGGTCGGCCAGGCCCTGCTCGAAGCACCGCGGGTGCAAGCCATCAGCTTCACCGGTTCGCAAGACACCGGGCGCCAGTTGATGCAGGTGGCTGGGGCGCGCTTCGCCAAGCTGCAACTGGAAATGGGCGGCAAGAACCCGCTGGTGGTGCTGGCCGATGCCGACCTCGATCAGGCGGTGGAGTGCGCAGTACAAGGCGCTTACTTCTCCACCGGGCAACGCTGCACGGCGTCGTCGCGGTTGATTGTCGAGAAGGCCATCTACCCGGCCTTCGCCGCCGCCCTGACTGAGCGTTTGCAAGCCTTGCGGGTGGGCCACGCGCTGGACCCGCAGAGCCAGATCGGCCCGGTGGCCGATGCCGCGCAACTGCGGCAGAACCTGGACTACGTGGCCATCGGCAAGGCCGAGGGTGCGACCCTGGCCTGGGGCGGCGAACCGCTGCGGCGAGGCACCGACGGCTACTTCATGAGCCCGGCACTGTTTGTCGACACCGATCCCCAGGCGCGCATCGCCCGGGAGGAGATTTTCGGCCCGGTGGCCTGCCTGATTGCCGCCGATCATTATGAACACGCCCTGCAACTGGCCAATGACACGCCGTTCGGCCTCTCGGCGGCGATCTGCACCACGTCCCTGAAGCACGCCAGTCACTTCAAGCAGGAAGTGCAGAGCGGCATGGTGATGGTCAACACCCCCACCGCCGGGGTCGATTACCACGTGCCCTTTGGCGGCAGCAAAGCTTCCAGCTACGGCCCTCGGGAACAGGGCAGCCATGCGGTGGAATTCTTCACCACGGTCAAAACCGCTTACACCCAGGCCTGAGGCGTGTCCACACTCCCCTCGGCCGGGCACCACAACAAGAAGATGGAGCACAGCATGGATTACGATCTGATCATTGTCGGCATGGGCCCGGTGGGCGCCACGGCAGCCAACCTCGCCGGGCTCTGGGGCCTCAAGACCCTGGCCCTGGACAAGGCCCCCGACATCTATGAAAACCCACGGGCCATGGGCTTCGACCACGAAGTGATGCGCACCCTGGACAACCTCGGCCTGGCCGACGCCATTGCCAGCCACACCATGCCCTATCGGGCCTCGCACTATGTGTCCAGCGACGCCCGCCTGATCAAGCGCATCGACGCCGCCAAGCCGCCGCACCTGCTGGGCTGGTCGCCGAACTACGTGTTCTCGCAACCGCCGGTGGAGCGTGCATTGCGCGCACGCATCGACAGCTACGCCCATGTGCGCGTGCAACTGGGCGTCGAGGTGCTGGATGTGCGTTCCGGCGAGCAGCAGGCCGAAGTCCTGGTGCGTGATGCCCAGGGCCAGGAGCACACCTACAGTGCCCGCCATGTGCTGGCCTGCGACGGCGGCACCAGCCAGATCCGCACTCGCCTCGACCTCGGCATGGAAGACCTGACGTTCGACGAGCCGTGGCTGGTGGTGGACGTGCTGCTCAACGAGGGCGCCGGCGAAACCCTGCCGGAGACCAACGTGCAGTACTGCGAAACCGAGCGCCCCTGCACCTTCGTGGTGGGCCCGGGCCGCCATCGGCGCTGGGAGTTCATGATCAACCCCGACGAGTCGCCGGTGGACATCGCCCGCCCCGAGTCGATCCGCTGCTTGATCGCCCGTTGGCTGCCGGCCGAGGACTATCAGATCTGGCGCGCGTCCAGCTACCGCTTCCATGCGCTGATCCTGCGCCAGTGGCGCGCCGAACGGATTTTCTTCCTTGGCGACGCGGCACACATGACCCCGCCGTTCCTGGCCCAAGGCATGTGCCAAGGCATTCGCGACGCCCTGAACCTGGTGTGGAAGCTGGCCCTGGTGAACCGCGACCTGGCCGCCCCGGGGCTGCTGGACAGCTACCAGGCCGAGCGCGCCCCCCATGTGCGACGCACCACCGAGGTGGCCAAGAGCTTCGGCCAGACCATCTGCGAGCGGGACCCGCAGCGGGCCGCCGAGCGTGACCTGCGCCTGCTGGAACAAATGCGCGCCACGCCCAACGGCATGATCCGCCAATCGCTGATTCCGCACCTGAATGCCGGGCTGATCGACAGTTCACCTGCGGCCGGCGAACTGTTCCCCCAGCCCCGGGTGCGCAACCGTGACGGCGAGCAAGGCCTGCTCGACAGCTTCACCGGGCAAAGCCTGCGCCTGGTGCTGGCCGCCGACTTTGACGGCGAGCGCCTGCTGCAACAGCTGCCCCAGGGCCTGCAACGCCTGCCGCTGCAGGTTGTGCGTCTGGTGGACCAGGCCCCCGCTGCCGGCGACCCGATCGATCACTATCAGGAACAGGACGGGCTGCTGGGGCAGTGGATGAACGAACGCCAGTGCAAGGTGCTGCTGGTGCGCCCTGACCACTATGTGTTCGGCAGCGCCATCAGCGACGACCAGGCCCTGGCCCTGATCAACCGCTTGCTGCACAGCCTGAATGGCTAACCGCGCCCCATGAAAAACGCCGCGCCAGAGTGATCTGGCGCGGCGTTTTTTTGCTCTGTGCTTATTGCCGAGCGCTTGTTACCGGGGGCTTATTGCAGGGTGGAATGCTGACCCAGCAAGGCATCGCTGACCCGGCTCAGGGTTTCGCTGATATGGCTGTCGAGCAAGGCCACGGCCTTCTCAGTGTCCCGGGCCAATACCGCATCCATCAGGCGCTTGTGCTCGTTGCCTTTATGCCGCTCGACCTTGCGCCGCAGGGCCGAGAAACGCCGGTAACGTTCGGCGCGGTCGAACAGCGAGTCGACGGTGCGCAGCAACAGGGACGACTGGCAGGCCGAGAACAGGGCGAAGTGAAAGGCTTTGTGCCGCTCCGACCAATCATCGTCCAGGGCCACCGGCAGGCTACCGAGCTTCTTTTCCACCAGGCTCAAGCGATGGTAGGCGCCGAGGATATCGGCCTCCCAGGCATCGTCGCCATGGGCGATGGCATTGGCCAGGGCCTCGCGCTCCAGGAGGCAGCGCAGGTGGGTGATTTCACCGAAATCCTCCACCGACAGGCCAGCGACGCGAAAGCCCTTGTTCTCGCTGGCTTCGACGATGCCTTCCTGGGCCAGGCGGTTGAGCGCCTCGCGGATGGGCGAACTGCTCAAGCCATAGGCCTTGGACAATTCCGCCACTTTAAGCTTTTCGCCGGGAGCCAGATCGCAGCAGATGATCGACTTCTTCATCTGCTGCAACGCCACCTCAATCAACGACCCGCTTTGATTACTGAGCATGTTCATGGACCTGATAGATATTGCACTGCTGGCGATTTTATGCGCAAAAATGGCTTTGTGCAATTTACTCCGTGACTTTCTACACCTCAGGACAAGCGGAAAAACTGCAGGATGCCGTGCAACTCCTGCCCTAGACGCTCCAGGTCTTTACTGGCGCTGTCCAATTGCTGGTTGCTGGAGAGGTTGCGTTCACAGGTTTGCTGCACTTTGAGCATGCTGCGCCCAACGCCCTGAGCCACCTGGCACTGTTCCTGGGTGGCGCTGGCGATCTGCTGGTTGAGGCCGTGCATGATGCCCAGGTTCTCCGCCACCTGAGCCAGGGCCACGCTGGCCTGGGCCGAGAGCTGCCGGGTCAGTTGCGCCTGTTGCCGGGCACTTTCGATATCGTGCACCGCGCCCTGGGTCTGGCGTTGCAGGGATTGGGTCATGGCGCCGATCTGCGCCGCCGCTTCCTGGGTGCGGTTGGCCAGGTGCCGCACTTCATCGGCCACCACCGAAAAGCCCCGGCCCTGCTCACCGGCCCGGGCCGCCTCGATGGCCGCATTCAGCGCCAGCAGGTTGGTCTGTTCGGCCAGGGCGTGGATCACCGCCAGCACCCCGGCGATGCGCCCGCTCTCTTCGTCCAGGCGTTGCATGGCCTGGCTGGCGCTGTCCATCTGCCCGGTCAGCTCGCGGCTCTGCAAGGCCACCGCCGCCACGTCCCGCTCGCCGGCTTCGTAACCGCTGCGGGCGGCCTGGGCCGATTGCAGGCTGTGCTCGGTGTGCCGGGCCACCTGGGCCAGGCTGGCGTTGACCTGCTCCATGGCCGCCGCCGTGCTGTCGGCCTCCCGGGACTGCTCGCGGGCACCCTGCTCGGCGGCCGCCGTGGCCGTGGACAGCTCGCCGCACGCCAGGGTCAGGCGACGGCTGCCCTGGTCGATGCGGCTCATGATCTGGTGCAGGCTGCGGGTCATGCCCTGCATGGCCAACAACACCTGGCCCAGTTCGTCCTGGCGGGTCACCACCAGGGATGGGCTGAGGCTCCCGGCCGCCACCTCACCGGCCACCTGGGCGGTGTAGCGCAGCGGCGTGACAATCCGCCGGCGAATCAACCAGGCTGCCGCGGCGCTTAACACCAGGGCCAGCAGGGTCATGCCCAGCAGCCAGGCATAGGCGCGCCGATCCAGGGCCTGCTGCTGCGCCAGGACCTGCTGTTTCAAGGCGACAAAGTCCGTGAGCATCTGCTGCGCCAGGCCGTCCATGGACTGCTCACTGGCGCGGCTTTCCTCGGCGCGCAGGCGGTATTCCTCGAACGCCTGGCGATAGCCGCCCAGGGCTTGCAATGCCGCCTCCAGGGTTTGGCGCTGGGTTTCGGCGGCGCCGTTGGCCAGGGCCTGGGTGGACGATTGCAAGTCGCTCATCAGCAACAGCCACTGGTCGTAACGGGCGCCATCGGGCTGTCGGGCAAAGGCCCATTCGCTGCTGCGCACCGCCATCAGCTTGCGCATCAGGGCCATGGCGTTGTCGGCCTGGGTCACCAGGTCGAGGCTGGCGCGGCCCTGGTCGATGGCCTCGCCCAGGGCTTCCAGCAGGTCCTGTTCCACCCCTTCAAAACCGCCCTTGGCCGCTTCGGCCTGGCTTTGCATGCTGGCCTGGGTCGCCTGGGTGCGCTGGCGCGTGGCACTGAACCCCTGGAAGCGGGCCAGGTAGTCCTGGCTGGCGCGCAACAAGGCCGGGTCTGTGGCGAGGCCGCCCGGCAAGCCCTGGGTCAGCTCTTGCATCAGGCCCTGCACGCTGCTCAGCACCTGGTCCCGAGCGCTGTCTGCAGCGTCCACGCGATAGGTTTTTTCCGCGGCGCGGGCCCCAAGCACGCTGGCGTGCCATTCGTTGACGTGCAGCAGCCGCGCCTGTCCCTCCAACACCGCCTGCAAGGCATAGGCTGCGGTCCCGGCAAGGACCACGGTCAGGCCGCACAACAGACTGAACCCCGTGATCAGCAAGGCGCTGATGGACAGGGGACGAGCAAAAGCACCGGGCAGATTATTCATTGTTGTTTTTCCTGGGCTGAGAACGGCAATCAAGGCAATCGCCCTTGGCGTGGCAGCGCCTGCGGTTTTCCTTGACATTGGATTTTTGCGGATTTACTTTTTGTGCACAAATTCATTTTTAGGGCAAATTAAAATGAATCATGCACAAAATAATAATCCATGCCATGTTCTCGGCGCCAGCGCCAAGGCCGTTGGCTTCACCTCGACCCCTTGCCGTTGAACCCCACAGGAGCCGCCCCACGCCAGATCGCCGTTGCTTGCTGCCAGCCATAAATCGATTCGCTTCAACAACAATAAAAAAGCAGAAGAGGTTTCCATGAAAATGCCCCACAGCCGCCCGGGCCGTCCCCAGTGCTTCGCCCGCGCCACCGGCACCGTCGGCGCCGCCATTGCCTTGTGCACCTCGGTGAATGCCGTCGCCTTCCAGTTCGACACCGGTATCCCCGACCTCAGCACCAGTTGGGACAACACCCTCAAGTACAGCAACGCCTTTCGCCTCAAGGGGCGCGAGGGCAGCGTGTCCGGCGGCCCCGGCACCTCGGTGGCCAACCCCAACATGGACGACGGTGACCGCAATTTCAGCAGCGGCCTGATCTCCAACCGCGTCGACCTGCTCTCGGAACTGGACATCCGCTACAAGGATGTCGGCGCCCGCCTCAGCGGCGCGGCCTGGTACGACACGGTGTACAACGACAGCAACGACAACGATTCGCCGGGCACCGCCAACGCCCTGAGCGTGCGCAACAACCACTTCACCGACGACACCCGCAAGCTTCATGGACGCAAGGGCGAGTTGCTCGACGCCTTCGTCTACGGCTCGCGGGACGTGGGTGAAACCCGGGTGTCCGGGCGCCTCGGCCAGTTCACCCAGATCTACGGTGAAAGCCTGTTCTTCGGTGCCAACGGCATCGCCAACGCCCAATCCACCATTGACCTGGTGAAGCTGCAATCGGTGCCCGGCTCGCAGTTCAAGGAAATTCTCCTGCCGACCAAACAGGTGTCGGGCAACTGGCAACTGAGCGACACCGTGAGCATCGGCGCCTACTACCAGTTCGAGTGGAACAAGACCCGCCTGCCCGGCTCCGGCAGCTACTTCAGCGGCGGTGACTTTGTCGGTGATGGCGCTGAAAGCGTGTTCTTCCCCACCGGCCGCCTGACCCGTGGCGCCAGCATCAATGCCAAGGATTCCGGGCAGTTCGGTGCGCAGTTCAAGTTCAGCCTCGAAGACTGGGAATTCGGCCTCTACGCCGCCAAGTACCACGAGAAAACCCCGATCTTCTACTTCCGCCCGGCCGCCCTGATCCCCGGCAACGACGACAGCTACGTCAACGTCTATGCCGAGGACGTGAAGGTGTTCGGCGCCAGCTTCAGCACCCTGGTGGGCGAAGCCAACGTCGCCGGTGAGGTGTCGATGCGCGTCGATACACCGCTGGCGCCTACCGGTGGCGTGGTGATCGCAGGCTTGGGTGCCGACAACGACAAGAACGCCGCCTACCCGATCGGCGATTCGCTGCATGCCCAGGTGTCGATGATCAACATCTACGGCGGCAACCAGGTCTGGGACGCGGCGTCCTTTGTCGGCGAGCTGGCCTTCAACCGTCGCCTGAGCGTGAAGAAAAACGAAGACCAACTGGACCCCAACACCACCCGCGACGCCTATTCGCTGCGCTTCACCTTCGAGCCGCAGTACTTCCAGGTGATGCCCGGGGTCGATGTGCAAGTGCCGATCACCGTGGGCTACACGCCCTACGGTCGCTCGTCGGTGACCCCGCAAGCGTTCTCCCCGGAACACGGCGGCGACTTCACCCTGGGCCTCAAGGCCGACTACCAGAAGACCTGGTACGCCTCCCTCAGCTACACCAATTTCTTTGGTGATGGCGGGCCGATCATCGACTCCACCAATGCCTACACCTTCAAACAAAACATGAAGGACCGCGACTTCGTGTCCTTCTCGCTTCAGCGCACGTTCTGATGCCTGCCATGCTCCGGAGAACCCCCATGAAACAGCACGCCCCCACGCTTTGCGCCCTGGCCCTGTTCGGCCTGGTCTCGGGCCCGACCCTGGCCGCGGTGTCCGCCGACCAGGCCGCCACCCTGAAAACCACCCTGACCCCCATGGGGGCGGAAAAAGCCGGCAACAAGGACGACAGCATCCCCGCCTGGACCGGCGGCCTGACCCAGGACGTGGCCGGGCCCAAGTTCGGCGACGTGCCGGCCGACCCCTTCCCCGGGGAAAAACCGCTGTTGCAGATCAATGCGAAAAACGCCGCGCAGTACGCCGACAAACTCAGTGAAGGCACCCGCGCCCTGCTGGCCCAGTACCCGGATAACTTCCACCTCAACGTCTACCCCACCCACCGCAGCGCCGCGGCGCCCCAGTGGACCTACGACAACACTCAGAAGAATGCCACCCAGTGCCAGCTGACCCAGAACGGCCTCTCGGTCCAGGGTTGCTACGGCGGCGTGCCGTTCCCGATTCCAGCCAACGGCAGCGAACTGATCTGGAACTTCCTGCTGCGCACCGAGGCCGAGTCCATCGAGCATGGCTACCGCAACATGATCGGCAACTCCGACGGCTCGCGGACCCTGGCCAGCCGCGGTATGGAGAACTGGCAATACCCCTACTACTACAAAGACGGCGATGCGCAGAAGTGGTCCGGCCAGTACGTGCTGCTGCGTTTCCTCACCAGCGAACCGCCGTTCAAGGCCGGTGAATCCCTGGTAACCCACGACAGCGTGGACGCTGCCAACCCCCGTGAAGCCTGGCAATACCTGGTGGGCCAACGCCGGGTGCGGCGCGCGCCAACCGTGGGTTACGACACCCCGGACTTCGTGGCCTCGGGCGCCAACTACTTCGATGAAGTGCACGGTTTTATCGGCCACCCGGACCGTTACGAGTGGAAGCTGATCGGCAAGAAGGAGATGTACATCCCCTACAACCTGAACAAGTTCCACGCCGAGAAACCGGACGATGTATTCACCGAGAAAACCCTCAACTCCGACAAGATGCGCTGGGAACTGCACCGGGTCTGGGAAGTGGAAGCCACCGTCGCCCCGGGCAAGCGCCATGCCGTGCCCAAGCGCCGCTTCTACATCGACGAGGACAGCTGGACCATCGCCCTGGCCGACGGCTATGACGCCCAAGGCAAGTTGTGGCGCGTGACCCAGGCGCTGCCGTTCGTGGTGCCGTCGATCCCGGCGGTGGTGGTCAAGCCGGTGGTCATTTACAACTTGCAGGCCAAGACCTACAGCGTGGTCCAGGGCCTCAACGGCGAGACCTACAAAGTGGTGCCACGCAAGTCGGAGAACTTCTTCACCGGTAACGCCGTGGCCTCGGGCTCGGTGCGCTGACTCTGTGACGCAGCACATGGGGCCCGCACGTGGCGGGCCCCATTTCCGGATTGTCGAGGTCAAGATGTCCAAGCCGCTATTCATACGTACTTGCGTGATACCAGCGCTCGTCATACGAACGCTCCTCAGCACCACCCTCGCCGCCCGCCCCGGCCGCGCCCTGGCCCTGTGCCTGGGGCTGAGCGGGAGCCTCGGCCTGGCGCCCCTGGCCCTGGCCGAGGCACCGGGCGACGCCGAACTCTTTCAACGCCCGGCGCTGCACAGCGAACTGGCGCCGCGCTCGCTGATGCTCAGCGTGGCCCGGGCCGGAACGGCCCTGGTGGCCGTGGGCGAGCGCGGGTTTATCCTGCGTTCCACGGACAATGGCCAGTCCTGGCAGCAGATGCCTTCGCCGGTCAGCGTGACCCTGACCCAAGTGACCTTCCCCTCGGCCCGCCAAGGCTGGGCCGTCGGGCACGCCGGGGTGATCCTGCACAGCACCGACGGCGGCCTGACCTGGGCCACGCAACTGGACGGCAACCAGGCCGCGCAACTGTCGCTGGACGTGGCCAAAAGCGCCTTGAGCGAAAACCCCGGTGACGACGCCCAGCAGCGGGTGGACGAAGCCCAGCGCTTGCTGGAAGACGGCCCGGACAAACCCTTCCTCGCCGTGCATTTTTTCAATGAACAGCAGGGCCTGGTGGTGGGTGCCTATGGCCTGGCTTTCGAGACCCAGGATGGCGGCCAGCATTGGCAACCCATCAGCGCCCGCCTAGACAACCCGTCGGCGCTGCACCTGTACGGCATTCTCGACCTGCAGGGCACGCTGTTTATCGCCGCCGAGCAAGGCCTGCTGCTGCGTTCCACCGACCAGGGCCGGTCGTTTGCCAGGGTCGAGATCCCGGCCAACGGTACCTTGTTCGGCCTGCTCGCCAGCCAGCAGCACCATCTGCTGGCGTTCGGCCTGCGCGGCAAGATCTACCGCTCCGATGACCAGGGCGAGAGCTGGAGCAGCGTCGCCAACAACCAGCCCGTGACCCTCACCGCCGGCCTCCAGGTCGATGACGGCAGCCTGCTGCTGGTGGACGAAACCGGTCGCGTGTTGCGCAGCGACGATGACGGCCGCAGCTTCAAAGCCACCGCCCTGGGCCAGAACACCGCGCTCAACGCCTTGGTGCAAAGCGCCGACGGTGACCTGGTGGCCGCCGGCGCTCGGGGCCTGAACACCTTTTCCTTGAATGACAGCCAGCGGAGCAGCGCCCGTGAACAGTAAAGTGCACGACCCTCACAGCGACACGGCCGCGGAATTCCTGCTGTTCGACAAGCGCTCCGGCAGCCTGGTGGAACGCCTGCTGTTCAACCATCGCGGCCTGGTGGTAGCCCTGTGTCTGCTGCTCAGCGCGGTGCTGGGCTACCAGGCCACCCACCTCAAGCTCAGCGCGGCCTTCGAAAAGATGATCCCGGTGGGCCATCCCTACATCGAAAACTACTTCAAGTACCGGGGCCAACTGGGGGAAGGCGGCAACACCCTGCGCATTGCCCTGGAGGCCAAGCAAGGCACGATCTACGACGCCGAGTACCTGGACACCCTCAAGCGCATCAACGATGAGCTGTTCCTGCTCGACGGCGTGGACCGGCCTTACATGAAGTCCCTGTGGACCCCGGCCACCCGCTGGATCGGCGTCACCGAGGAAGGCTTCGACGGCGGCCCGGTGATCCCCGACGACTACGACGGTTCGGCGGCGAGCATCGATCAAGTGCGGCAGAACGTCGAACGCTCCGGTGAACTGGGGCGCCTGGTGGCGGGTAACCTGCGCTCCAGCGTGATCCTCCTGCCGTTGCAGGACACCAGCGGGCAAGACGCCGCGCCCCTGGATTACCACGCCCTGTCCCAACGCCTGGAACAGCTGCGCCAGCAGTATGAAAGCGAGCGTTATTCCATCGCCATCACCGGGTTTGCCAAGGTGGTGGGCGACTTGATGGACGGCCTGTTGCTGATGCAGGTGTTTTTTGCCGGCACCCTGCTGATCTGCGGCCTGGTGCTGCTGTGGTACACCCGTTGCCTGCGCAGCACGGTGCTGGTGTTGTCCTGCTCGATGATCGCCGTGCTGTGGTTGATGGGGCTGTTGCCGACCTTGGGTTATCAGCTGGACCCGTACTCGATCCTGGTGCCGTTCCTGGTGTTCGCCATCGGCCTGAGCCATGGCGCGCAGAAGATGAACGGGATCATGCAGGACATCGGCCGCGGCGCGGACAAGCTGGTGGCCGCGCGCTTTACCTTCCGCCGCCTGTTCCTCACCGGGCTGATGGCGCTGATGGCCGACGCCGTGGGTTTTGCCGTGCTGATGATCATCAACATCCCGGTGATCCAGGACCTGGCGATCACCGCCACCCTGGGGGTGATGGTGCTGGTGCTGACCAACCTGGTGCTGCTGCCGATCCTGCTGTCGTACACCGGTGTCAGCCGCCGCGCCGCCGAGCGTGAAGCCCAGGCCGAACGCCTGGCCCTGAGCGACCTGGAACATCGGCGCCACCCGCTGTGGTCGTTCCTCGACCGCTTCACCCAGAAAAAATGGGCGCGCCTGGCGATTGCCGTGGCGGCGGTGCTGGGGGTGGCCGGGTTTGCCGTGAGCCTGCACGTCAAGGTCGGCGACCTCAACCCCGGGGCCCCGGAGCTGCGGGCCGATTCGCGCTACAACCGCGACAACGGTTTTATGGTGGGCAACTACGCGGCCAGCAGCGACAAGTACGTGGTCATGGTCAAGACCCCGCCCTTCTACTGCGCCAACTACAACACCCTGGTCACCGTCGATGCCTTGGAAGCGCGCCTGCAACAACTGCCCGGGGTGGTCTCCACCAGCTCCCTGGCGGCCCTGAGCAAACAGGCGGCAGCAGGGATGAACGAAGGCAGCCTGCGCTGGTATGAAATCCCGCGTAACCAGGGCCTGCTCAACGCGATCATCACCCGCGCCCCGCGGGAGCTGTTCAACCAGAACTGCGACTTGCTGACGGTCAACGTGTTCCTCACCGACCACAAGGCCGACACCCTGACCCGGGTGGCCAGCACCGTGGAAGCCTTTGCCGCGACGCACAACACCGCCGAGCTGCAATTCATGTCCGCCGCCGGCAACGCCGGGATCGAGGCCGCCACCAACATCGTGGTCAAGCGCGCCAATATGCAGATGCTGCTGGTGGTGTACCTGGCGGTGATCGTGCTGTGCTTTATCACCTTCCGCTCCTGGCGTGCGGTGGTGTGCACGGTGCTGCCGCTGATGCTCACCTCGATCCTCTGCGAGGCGCTGATGGTCGGCCTGGACATCGGCCTCAAGGTCGCGACCCTGCCGGTGATCGCCCTCGGCGTAGGCATCGGCGTGGACTACTCGCTGTACATCCTCAGCATCACCCTGGCCCACCTGCGCCAGGGCGCGAGCCTGTCCAACGCCTACTACACCGCCCTGCTCTCCACCGGCAAAGTGGTGGTGCTGACCGGCGTCACCCTGGGCGTGGCGGTGGCCACCTGGGTGCTGTCGCCGATCAAGTTCCAGGCCGACATGGGCATCCTCCTGGCCTTCATGTTTATCTGGAACATGCTCGGCGCGCTGATCCTCACCCCAGCCCTGGCCTGCGTGCTGTTCAAGCCCAAGGCCAGCGTTCCGGTCATGGCTTGAGGGGTAACCACGGCGCGTAAAAAAGCCCCTCGGTGCGCAAGCATCAGAGGGGCTCAAAACCACTCAGGCGATTGTCGCCAGCGCTTTAGGCCATCTTGAAGCGGCCCACCAACTGCTGCTGGAACTCGGCCAGGCGCGCCAGCTCCTGGCTGGTGATCGCCGTCTGCTCTGCACCGGCACTCACCTGGATCACCAGGTCGTTGATCTCATTGACGTTGCGGTTGATGTCTTCGGACACCGCGCTTTGCTCTTCCGCCGCCGAGGCGATTTGAATGTTGCGGTCACTGATACCCGCCACGCCCTCGGCAATTTCCACCAACAATTCACCGGCACGCTCGACCTTACTCGCGCCATCCTGGGCCTTGACCAAGGTCTCTTGCATGGAGGTGGCCGCCCGGTCCGAGCCGGCCTGCAAGTTGGCGATCATCAGTTGAATGTTGCCGGTGGATTCCTGGGTTTTCTGCGCCAGGGTGCGCACCTCGGACGCCACCACCGCAAAACCACGGCCATGATCCCCAGCACGCGCTGCTTCGATGGCGGCGTTCAGGGCCAGCAAGTTGGTTTGATCGGCGATGCCGCGAATCACATCGAGCACCGAAGAAATGGCATCACTTTCGTGCTTCAAGTCGCCGATGATCAGCGCCGTTTCCTCGGCCTGGCCCGACAGCTGCCGGATCAGCCCGATGGTGCTTTCAATCTCGGTGCGCCCTTGGGCCGTGCTGGTGTTGACCCGCTGCGACATTTGCGCGGCGTCGTTGGTGCTGTGGGCCACCTCGCGCACGGTGGCGCTCATTTCACTGATGGCGGTGGCCACCAACTCGGTGCCCTGGCGTTGCCGCTCGACACTCTGGCTGGTCTGCAGGGTGACCGCCGACGACTCTTCGGCCGCCGTGGCCACTTGCGCCGTGGCACTGCCGATTTCCTGGACGATGCCGCGAATCTCATCGGCCATGCGGTTGAGGTTGCGCGAGATCTGGCCGAACTCGTCCTTGCTCTCGTAGGTAGCCCGGGCCGTGAGGTCGCGTTGCGCCAGGTCGTTGAGTGCGCGGTTGAGGTCCTGCACCGCCGAATCGATCATGCGGATGATCAGGTACGACAGCACCGACACCGCCAGCAGCGACACGATCACCGCGCCGATGGTCAGCCACAGCGCACGGTTGGCATCATCGCGCTCGTGCATCGCCAGGCCGCTGACGCTTTGGCCCAGGGCCTCTTCCACCTGGCCCATCAGGTCAATGCGCTGGGTGGCGAGTTCAAACCAGGCTTCTGGCTTGACGCCCAGCGCCTGGCCCATCGGCACCTCGAACCCCAGGCGCTGCAACTTGCCGACTTCAACCGCCGCCGGGCTTTGCATTTGCTGGTCGAACTGTTGCAGCGACGCCGCCGGGGCCTTGCGCCGGAAAGCATCGTAGTAGGCGGTGAACTCGCCGAGATTGCGACTGAAGCGCGACAGCAGTGCCTCATCGAAACGCCCCTGGTTGAACACCAGGCCGAGCACCACCCGCTCGCGGCCGGCGCGCTCTTTCATCTCGATGAACTGATTCAACGCGCCGAGTGCGTGAACGATGGTGGCGTTGTTGACGCTGGCTTCCAGGGAGTGGGTGTAGCCAATGAGGGTTTGAATGATCTCGGTGTAACGGGCGCCCGACTCGGTGCTGTTGATGCTCAGCTTATCGACCTGCCCGCGGACGACCGGCAACTGATCCAATGCATTCAGCACCTTGTCCAACTGCCCATTGCCCGTCGCGGACAGGCCGCGCACCACCTCGACCGATGCGCTGGAGTCCTGGCGCATCTGCGACATGCGTTCGCCCATGGACTTGCCACCGCTGCCCAGGAACACCCCGCTGGCGCCCCGCTCACGCTGCAAGGTGGTGATCAATTGGCTCAACTTCTGGGCCGTGGCGCTGGCGGTGACCGTCGCGTTCATATCACGCAGCGTCTTGTAGTTGTCCACCACAAACACCCCGGCCAGGATCAGAAACCCCAGCAACGGCAGTAGCAGAATCAACAGCAGTTTCAGACGCAGCGGTGCATTCTTGAGCATTTCCCTTCAAGCCTCATTTCACATTAAATTCATTGGCGCGCGATGTTCCTAACCGTCCCTTGTTGTCCCTGCGCATGCGGCGGCGATGGTACGTTAATAGCCAAGTGCCAGCACTGAAGACGCCCCACTGTTTCGTTGCAATACCTTTCCTGAAGCGGAAATCTGCCATTTCATTGATCTGGATCAATAAAACGTCGCGCCACCTAAACACCTGGAGAGCAGGGAAGCCCCCCGGCCGCCACACATGAAACGACGGACCTTTCAAACCTGATACGGAGATCCCATGTCCTTTGTCCCCGCCTTTACCGATTTACTGCTGACGCACCTGCAACAGGAAGAACGCCAGCGCATGCTCAAATCCATCATGGTCACCGTCGCCCCCGAGCTGTGGCTGAGCCTGGAATCGGCCGCATTGCTGGACATTCACCGCGACCGTTTCGGCCTCGGCGGCCAACTCGACGAACGCGCCGACTACCGCCCCGCCAACCACCTGGCGGCACGCGCTAATGTCCCGCGCTGGCTAATCGCCGCCGAGCGTCGCAAGGTGGATATCTGGATCGAGGACAGCTACGCCGAACAGCCCTCCACGGCCCTCGAATTCAAGGTGGTGCACAACAACAAGAATGCTTTCTACAAAATCCGCGAAATCCGCAAGGACATGGTCAAACCCATCCCGCGCACCTCGCCCCAGGAACCCATTGAACGCTGGGGCATCGTGCTGCTGAGCTATTCACGCTTTTACAGCGACCAGCAAGGCGGCTACAGCTACGGCCAGTTCGACAGTTGCCAGGACTTCCTCGACGCTTTCCTGCGCGGCCTGGACGACAACGACGACTGGTACGAAGGCGCACCGCCACTGGCGTGCGTGATGGTCCCGACCCGGATCGCCGACCTTGAAGGCGCGCATTACATCGAGCCTGGGAAAGACGCCGGGGTTTATCTGGCGTTGGTCAGGTGTAAAACCTCACTGTAGGAGCCGGCTTGCCGGCGATGGCGGCCGTGCGGGCTTTATCGCTGGCAAGCCAGCTCCTACGGATGGGGGGTGGTTTGAGAAATGGGGACGGGCCTATCTGTCCTTGCGATAACGCCATCTCGAATCTGCACGACCGCCCCCCAATGTATGCAGTTAGGATATGGGCAACTCCCCGCCCGGGCCCGGTGCCACGCTGCCGAACCCGAGGAACAATAAAACCGGAGACTGCCCGATGCTGCCCACCGCCCTTGCTACGCCTGCCACGCCCACGCTGCCCAGTGCCTTGCTGGATGAGCTGACCCAGTTGCTGGGCCCGCGCCTCAGCACCTCGGCCAGTGTTCGTGAACACCATGGCAGCGATATCTCCGCCCTCGACCCCATGCCGCCGCAAGCCGTGGCCTTCGTTCACAACCTGGAGGAAATCGTCGCGGTGCAGCAGGCCTGCCACCGTTATCGGGTGCCGATCATCCCCTACGGCAGCGGCAGTTCCCTGGAGGGTTGGGTGCATGCACTGCATGGCGGGGTGTGCCTTGACCTGTCGGCGATGAACCAGATTCTGGAAGTACGCATCGACGACATGGACGTCACCGTGCAACCCGGGGTGACCCGCAAGCAGTTGAACGCGGCGCTGCACGGCACCGGGCTGTTCTTCCCCATCGACCCCGGTGCCGATGCGTCCCTGGGCGGCATGGCCGCCACCCGGGCCTCGGGCACCAACGCCGTGCGCTACGGCACCATGCGCGAAAACGTCCTGGCTATGACCGCGGTGCTGGCCGATGGTCGAGTGATCCAGACGGGTGGCCGGGCGCGTAAATCCTCGGCCGGCTATGACCTGGGCCATCTGCTGATCGGCTCCGGCGGCACCCTGGCCACGGTGGCGGAACTGACGGTGAAACTGCACCCGATCCCGGAAGCGATTTCCGCCGCGGTGTGCAATTTCCCCAGCGTCGACCAAGCGGTGCGCACGGTGATCCAAGCCATCCAGTTGGGGGTACCGATTGCCCGTATCGAGCTGATCGACGCCCTCACCGTGCGCGCCCTGAATGCCTACAGCAAGACCCAGTTGCACGAGGCGCCATCGCTGTTTTTCGAGCTACATGGCTCCGAAGCCAGCGTTAAGGAGCAGGTGGAAACCGTCCGCCTGCTGGCCGACGAACACGGCGGCCAGGACTTCGACTGGGCTGTGCACCCGGAAGACCGCAGCCGCCTGTGGCAGGCACGGCACGACGGTTATTTTGCCGCCATCGCCCTGCGTCCCGGCTGCCGGGCCTTGACCACCGACGCCGTGGTGCCGATCTCGCGCCTGGCCGAATGCATCGAAGCCACGACTGCCGACCTGGAGCAAAACGGCCTGTTGGCGCCGATTTTCGGCCATGTGGGCGATGGCAATTTCCACGCGGTGATCCTGGTCAACCCCGAGGACCCGGCCGAAGTGCAGCGCGCCGAAGAGGTGGCCCACCGGTTGGCAGAACGGGCCATCGCCATGAACGGCTCCTGCACCGGCGAGCACGGCATCGGCCTGACCAAGCAAGGTTTCATGAGCCTGGAGCACGGGCAGAACGCGGTGGATATCATGGCCGCGATCAAAGCCGCCCTCGACCCGCAGCAGTTGATGAACCCGGGCAAGATCTTCGCCCGCGGCACGCCAGCCGAGTAGGCGCCGGCCCCCAAGCGCGCAAGGAAGGCTTATGGAAATCAGGCAACTCAAATACTTCGTCGCCGTGGTCGATGCCGGCAGCCTGTCCCGGGCCTCGCGGGACGTGCACGTGGCCCAATCGGCCCTGAGCAAGCAAATGTCGGCCCTGGAAGCCGAACTCGGCGCGGTGCTGTTCCATCGCAGCAACAGCGGCATCGTCGCCAACGAGGCGGGCAAGGTGTTCTATGAATACGCCCAGGGCATTCTCAAACACCTGAGCGCGGCCAAGGCGGCGGTCAACCCGGAGCCGGCGGCCCTGAGCGGCTCAATCGTGGTGGCCCTGCCGCAAAGCGTGGCCAATATCGTCGCCCTGCCGCTGATGCAAGCCGTGGCCCGCACCTACCCCCAGGTGCAGTTGCACTTGAATGAAGAACTCACCGGCAACCTGGTGGACCAACTGGTGCGCGGCCGGGTCGACATCGCCCTGTTCACCGCCATCGGCCTGCCCTCGGAAGTGAGCTTCAGCCCGCTGATTGAAGAAGACTTCTACCTGATCCACCGCGCCGACGCCCCGCACATGCCGCCCCCCGGCGACGTGACCCTGGCCCAGGCGGTGGCGCAGCCTTTGGTGTTCCCCAGCCGCGCCCACAGCCACAGCACCCGTGCCTTTGTCGACCAGGCCCTGGCCCAGCAGCAGTTGCCGCCGGCGACCGTGGCCATGGAAGTCAACTCGGTGCACATCCTTAAAAGCGCGGTGGAGGCCGGCATCGGCCCGAGCATCATGCCGCTCAACCTGGCCCTGCGCGAAGTCGCCGAAGGCCGGCTGGTGGCCCACGCCATCACCCCGCGCGTGGTGTTCCGCACCCTGGGTATCTGCGTGTGCGAAGCCCTGCCCAACAGCAACCTGCGAACCCTGATCGCCGCCCTGATCGGCCAGGTGGTGCGCGACATGTGCCGCTCCGGCGAATGGCCCGCCACCCGCCTGCTGCCCGAAGGCTGAACCGCTGTTTCACCCATTGCTTCGACAACAAGAATAAAGAGGCTCGCCATGAACCCACCTTCCCCGCCGACCACGGCCCTCGACGACGCGGCCCTGCACTCGGCCTACCGCAAGACCGCGTGGCGCATCATCCCCCTGCTGGTGCTGTGCTACCTGGTGGCCTACCTGGACCGGGTCAACGTCGGCTTCGCCAAACTGCAAATGCTCGACGACCTCAAGTTCAGCGAAGCGGTGTACGGCCTCGGCGCCGGGATCTTCTTCGTCGGCTACCTGCTGTTCGAGATCCCCAGCAACATCGCCCTGCACCGCTTCGGCGCGCGGCGCTGGATCGCGCGGATCATGGTCACCTGGGGCCTGCTGTCGGCGGCCATGATGTTTATCGAAACGCCCATGACCTTCTACGTCTTGCGGCTATTGATCGGCATTGCCGAAGCCGGATTCTTCCCCGGCATCATCTTCTACCTCACCACTTGGTTCCCCAGCCAACGCCGAGGGGTGATGACCGCCCTGTTCATCATGGCCCTGCCGATTTCCAGCCTGTTCGGCTCACTGATCTCCGGGCTGATCCTGCAACACCTCAACGGCGTCTCCGGCTATGCCGGCTGGCAATGGCTGTTCGTCATCGAAGGCCTGCCCGCCGTGGCCCTCGGCGCCGCGGTGTTCTTCCTCCTGCGCGACCGCATTGCCGACGCCCACTGGCTTACCCCGGAAGAACGACACGGCATGCAAGCCGCCATCGACCGCGAAGCCGCGAACAAACAAAGCCACCGCCTGCGCGACGGCCTGCTCAACCCACAGATCTGGCTACTGGGCGCGGTGTACTTCTGCCTGGTACTGGGCCAATACGTCATCAGCTTCTGGCTGCCCACCATCATTCGCAACAGCGGCGTGCAGCAGCCCTGGGCCATCGGCGTCCTCACCGCCCTGCCCTACGCCGCCGCAGCGGTAACCATGGTCATCGTGGGCCGCAGCTCCGACCGCCACGGCGAGTACCGCTGGCACCTGGCGGTGTGCGCGGGGATTGGCGCGCTAGGCGTGGCCTTCGGCACCTTCTTCGGCGACAACCTGATGCTGGCCATGTTCGGCCTGATCATCGGCACCGCCGCCATGATCAGCAGCCTGCCGGTGTTCTGGGGCTTGCCCACCGCCGTAGTGGGCGGCGCCGCAGCCGCGGCCGGCGTGGCGTTGATCAATACCCTGGGCAATGTGGCGGGGTTCTTCAGCACTATTGTGGTGGGGTGGCTGACCCAAGTGACGGGGAATACCCAGGCGGCGATGTACTTTATGGCGGCCATACTGCTGATCGGTGGCGGACTGGGACTGATGGTCAACCATGTCCGCAAAACGGCCCAACTAGCGCCCTCCGTGTAGGAGCCGGCTTGCCGGCGATAGCGGCCTTAAGCCCGCCCTCGCCGGCAGAAATGACACCATTGCCGAACACCTGAATCAGTCCAACCACCAGTTCAACAGCGTCTCGTCTTCATCGTTATCGAGGTTTTTATAGACGTTCGCGTAGTACCACTGGATGCCGGTTTTTTCGCGGAAGCCGTCGAAAAACCTGTTGATGTTCTCCATGCCGTTCTTGGCAGGAACAGCCAACGCTAGCGTCCCCTGGCACACCCCATCCAAGGTTCCGTTGAGCTCACGAATGACATCATTTTCGAGCGCCGTAATCACCGCCGGATCGATGTAATCGGCATAGATCTGAATACAGAAATTACCGCCCCGCTTCAGCACTTCGGCCGGTGCATCGGGATTGCGGATTGAAACGATATCGCCCCGCGCCAGGTTTTGTGCCAGGCCGGGTGAGGACAGCAACTCGTAAGTGTCCTGATCGATCTGCCGCGCCAGCAGCTCCTCGCGAACGGCGCCACCGTCATCGGCCATGTACACCTGAATCAGCACCGGTGATGGTTTATCCAACATAGGGAGCTCCACACATTAACTTGCAGGTTCTGACCCGACTCACGGCAACGCCTCAAACCGTCCGCTGCCTTTATTCCACGCAAACCCCGGCAACGTGCAACCACTCAAACTGATCCGCACACTCTCCCCCTCGGCCCGCACCTGCAACGTATCCACGCCCTGGTTCGGGCAGCCCGGCTCGGCGAGCGCCAGGGTCTGCAAGGGCTTGCCGGTGGCCTTGCTCAGCACCTCAATGGCCGTCACCCGCCGATCATTGCCCTGCATCGGCAACTGGAAATACCAACGCGGGGTCGATGCACTCTGCAACAGCGCCGTGCTCGGCTGCGGCCACGAATAATCCGAGTTCACCAGGGCCACCAGCTTCAGGCTGATGGGCAGGGTCTTGCCGGTGCGATAACTGGTCCAACTGCCGCGCACCTGCTCCTGCTGGCGGGAGTTCATCAAGTCATTGAACTGCAGACGCGCCACCGGCAAGCCCTGCTCGTCCAGCTCATCCATGGCCAGCACCTTATTGCTGAAACTGAAGGTCGGCTTGAGCCGGATCGGCGTGCGATAGCGCTGGTAGGCATAAGTCACCTGGTACAGGGCATTCTCGCTACCCAGGGTCAGCACAATCGCCTGCTTGCCTAACGTGCCCTCATACACCCCATGGGCCGCCTGCGCCGGCAGCATCCACAGCACCAGCAGCCCCGCCGCCACCGCCCGATAAACATCAGCCCAACCCATCAGAAACGCTCCTCGCCAGACGACAGAAACTCCAGCCGATCCGGGCTGACCACCCGGTAATAATCCCAACGCCGCGTGCGCTGATCGAAATTGATAAAGTCCTGCTTGCTGAACTCCATCTGGCCACTGGGCGAAAAGCGCAACGTGCCGTCCACGGCGAACTGCTCCAGCAGCGGATGGCGCAAGTATTCCCGGTTCTCACGGTTGTACAGGTAGTACTGAGTGGGCCCGCACCACAACCGGCCGTCCGACTCAGCCAGGCGATAACGCTGGGCCTGAAAATCCATCGGCGACCCGGCCTGGAAATGCCCAAAAGTCAGCGTCCCGGTGCCCACCGCAGGCATGCACCACGACCCACTGATCTCCTGCACCTGCGCCCCCGTGACACGACTCATCACCCGAATACGGTCCACCCGCGCCACCTCCTCCCCGGCCTTACGCGCGGCATGCACACTGAAATAGAAATCCTTGTCCTGCACCGGCTGCAACAACTCACCGTCAAAGGCATCCCGCTGACTGTCACCAAAACGCGTTACCCGCTGCAACCGCAACGGCTGCTGCGCGCCCGTGCGCAGATCGACAAACGAGCCCTGCAGCGCATCAGCACCTTCAGTGAAAGGCAGCAACGACACAGCCGCCGCCGGCAGGGTCGGGTTGTCCATGATATTGATCAGCAACCCCACGCCCTGGCGAAACGGCGTCAGCTCCAAAGGAATGGGCAAGCGCTCGGCTTCGGTGAACCAATAACCGGAGAAGCCACCGCCGTATTGCGAGTCGTAGGTTAGAGCCAGCTCCACCGGCGTGGAACCGAGGGTGCCGCGGTAGGTGGTGGTGGGGTTGGCGTAGGTAGTGGGGATGGTAAGGGCGATGGCTAGTAGGAGGGCTGGGGCTAGCAGGCGCGATAGAGAGATGCGCTTGCACGCAGGTGGTTGCGGTCGGTCGGCAACGGACTGGGTCATGCCTGCGCTCCTTGCTAGGGGAAAAGGGGCGCAGGATAGCAAAGTCGGGACTGATGAGATGGATAGCTGTCCCCTGCAACTGAATCGCCCCGGGTTTCGTAGACACCTCTTTGCCTTAAACTGGACTGCCCCCGACACCGTAGACATCTCCAGCCTATGCTTTGAGCATAGGAGGAAGTTTATGAGCACCCAACGATTCACGCCGGAATTCAAGGCAGAAGCCGTCAGGCAAGTCATTGAGCGCGGATACTCCGTTGCGGAAACAGCCGAGCGCCTCGGCGTTTCGACCCACGGCCTCTACAAATGGGTCAAAGCCGTGACGCCTGACAAAACCGAGAAACAGGCCAGCGAACTGCTCGAAGCCAAAAGCGAGATTTTACGGCTGCGAGCCCAAATGCGACGTTTGGAAGAAGAGCGCGACATCTTAAAAAAGGCAGCGCGGTACTTCGCCAGGGAACCCGAGTGAAATACCGCTTTATGAACGAGCACCGACATCAATACGCGATCACTACGCTGTGTCGGGTTTTGCAAGTTGCTCGTGCCGGGTTCTATCAATGGCTACACAAGCCTGTTTCTGATCGAGAAAAAGAGAATGGTCGGCTGTTAGGGCTGATCCGCGACTCCTATGCGGCCAGTCGAGGTGTGTATGGTGCACGGAGGGTGTTTGCTGACTTGCGCGAGGCTGGAGAAAGTTGCGGCAAGCACCGTGTCGCGGCACTGATGCGCACCAATAAAATCAAGGCGCTCAGAGGCTATAAAGCCCCGCGCGCAATCAAAGGGCGGCCATCGATCATTGCCCCCAATCGACTCAACCGGGCGTTCACTGTCGACGCCCCTAATAAGGCTTGGGTGACCGATATCACTTACATCCGGACGTGGCAGGGCTGGTTATATCTGGCCGTCGTACTGGATCTGTATGCTCGCAAAGTGGTCGGCTGGTCAATGAAGCCAACGCTGGGCAAGGAGCTGGCATTGGATGCACTGCTCATGGCGGTATGGCGCCGTAAACCCAAAACCAGAGTCATCGTGCATTCGGATCAGGGTAGCCAATATGGCAGCGATGACTGGAAACGTTTTTGTTTGGCCAACCACCTAGAGCCGAGTATGAGCCGCCGTGGAAACTGCTGGGACAATGCCGTGGCGGAGTCTTTTTTCAGCAGCCTGAAAAAAGAACGCATTCGCAAGAGGATCTACAAAACCCGTAACATGGCCCGTGCCGACGTATTCGATTACATTGAAGCGTTTTACAACCGAACGCGTCGTCACAGTTACCTGGGCGGCGTCAGTCCTGAGGCCTTCGAAAGTGCCTCACTTTGAAGCTGGAAAATGTCTATGAGGGCGGGGCGATTCATACGGCTCAAACTTATAAAGCTCAACGAATCGGCTATCACCGAAAACATGCATCCTTACCAGTTTACGCAATATATCACCCGGCTTGTTAAACTTAAGAGCATCGCCACCCTCGCTATCGATATACAACTCAAATGCATCCCCCTCCGACTTGATAAGCTGCTGAGCCAAAAATGATGCTCGTTTCAGCTCACAGACCAACCCGATATCCAATTCGCCTTGTATGCCACCATTCTCTAGCTTCATTCGACACGTGCTCAAGAGTGCCTCACAGCGCTCTTGATTAGACACGCTTACATAACCCTTCATACGCCTAGATACTCAATAGTTTCATTTTTTAATAAACGATTGACTTGTCTCTATCAAGTCAATACATCTCCCTATACTTTTTTCAGGTATACCTTCACCTATCAGACGATCAATAAATGACATTGATTAGCATTGAGCTATATTATCAATAGAGTTATTATCAATAACCAAGATAGATAACATTAACTTCTAATCAGTATCAATAAGCCAGAAATATTCAGACAAGCCAAGTCCGATCAAAGTACTGCCAGCGCCGCACCTCGCGATAAAAACATTAATTAAAACTCTATACAGAGTTAGTGTTAGAATTCAGCACAAAATAGTCAGAGAAATTTCAGCCTACTCACCGGTGAAGAGGCCTTTTAATGATTAGCACGCCTCCTTGGCAGGCATGCGCTGCTCGATCCACGTAGTGATTTCGGAGTCGATCCAGCCAATGGCTGAGACTCCCAGCTTGATCGGTTTGGGGAACGAAGCGTCGTACCTCGGCGACTGGACGTCCATGCGGTCATAGATCGTTGACCGCCCGAGACCGATACGCTCGGTTAATTGCTTAAGGCGCAAAATCCTTGGGTAGAAAACAGTTGGGGGGTTTGTCACTTGCCTGCTCGTTATGTGTTTGGAAGTGAGGCAACTTTAAAACGCGCGTGCCCTAGCAATAAGCCCAGCAGCGACAAGTATTTTTTCCTGAGCATCGGCAACGCTACTTGAACGTGAGAGGCATGCTGCATTACGATCCGCGGGAGTGATATACGTCGCCCTCCTACATCGACGTCGCCTTATTCTTCAGCCATCAACTCGTCTGGCTTGCCTGAAAGACTTGCGGTGGTTTCTGGGACTGAACTCCGCAGCCAGTCCCTTTTTTCGTAGGTGCTGATCGGACAAGGGGGACGATTTGATGAGGGACCGGACACTCCCTTGGCTATTCGAGTAGTTTTCCACCGCATAGTCGATCTGCCCCCCCTGCACAAGCACCTGAAATACCCCAGAAAAAACCCTTTCCATTACGTAAGAACTAACTCTGTAGCTGGAGGAACTAACTCCGTATGACTTTGGCTGGCAATCTATGACCGTTCAGGACTTCACAAGGGCTTAGGTTCGTCGCAAACAACATTGAAACGTATTTCATACCTATATCACGACACTGAATATCTACCATGGAGCTCAACACCATGTCACTTCAGTGCCCCTGCTGTACCTCCAGAAAAATAGTTTTCCTTAGAACAGCCATGAGAATCGGTGCCGTTGTTGGCTCTGTTGGTGGTGCAGCGCGAGGAGCAAGTACCGCGCTCATCGGCAGCCAAATAGGCGCCACTGTTGGCGCCCTTGTCGGTCCGATTGACATTAGCATTGGCAGGGTCTCAGGCGCAGTCCTTGGCGGCCTCGTAGGCAGTGTGGGCGGCTGCGCTCTTGGAGCTCAGCTCGGGGAAAAGCTGGACCGCCATGTATTGGCTAACAACCTATGCCTGGTCTGCGGACATCGCTTCAACCTGCCCACTTAATCAGCGCCTCCTCTCATCTCGTCCAAATTAACTCCGTTTCGTGCTGCGCTCTAAGTAGCCCTTATGCCGACCTGCATCTAAAGGAATACACCATGAAGTATCCCAAGCTCAAAGCTGGTGAAACGCCAGCCACCGATGCCAAGGAATCACCTGTCACCGAGGCCGACGTCTTGCAAATGGCCCAACAACTCGCGATGTACCGCCTGTCAAAAGGACGGGCGCTGACTGAGCGCAGACTCGTATTCAGCCACCTACAAACTCTGCTGCAATTTCATGATTACGAAGTCTTTGCTTTGTTACTGCTTGATAACGAGCACCGGGTTATTGGTTTCAAAGAGCTATTCAGAAGTCCTCCAGAGGGGCTCAGCATGTGTCCACGAGAAGTGGTGAAAATCGTACTGGAACACAACGCTGCAGCTTTAATCCTGGTTCATAACCAACCCTCCGCCTTCCAAGAAACTAGCCAAGCAGATCGTACATTGACCACGCCCCTTAAAAACGCTCTGAACATGGTTGGCACCCAGATTTTGGATCACGTTGTGGTGGGTCAGGAAGGCTGCAAATCAATGGCTGAGCGAGGACATCCGTAAGCGGCACGTACGATCCCGGCCAATTCGGAAGGTGGCACCTAAAACTTTCACCGAGCCAAATTACCTTAAAACGAGGAGACTCCCATGGCATTGATACGTTTCCTGAAAACACTTTTCACCTTCATCGGTGTACTGGCAAGTGCTTCAGCAGTCGTGCTGACTGTAATCCTGATACTGCGATTTCCACTGATCCTGATCGCCATTGTCATCGCTTTACTGCTCCTTCAATGGCTTCTCAAACGCGTTCCTTGCGTCGGATAAGGCAGAAATTGGACAGGAGGCGAAACGCCTCCCGTTTGCCTGAATTCGCTTTTTTTATCTGTCCGACCGAAAACCTAGGATCTGTTCCTGCCAGATCGCTCATGTCGATCACACGGCACCCCTCGCGAACTGTGCTGCACAGAGGATCCCTTAATTAGCGAACCCCTCACCAGTCGACGAATGCGTCTGGTACGGATAGCCCCTCGAAAAATACTGTATATAATCACAGCATCAAAACCATACGTCCAAAACACCTGAACCTATCTGTTTACTCTTCAGTACCATCCCTCGATAGCGCCTGTAAAGACCAGCATCGGGCTGTGCTTGAGAGAAATTACTCGGGGTTCAAAGCGGCTTAAGGAGCTCAACTATGTGGGTACCACCTAGCAAAGCCCAAGGCTTTTCCGATGCAATATTTCTAGACAAATTCAACGACATATGTAAAGCCTGTGGTCTCAAACCAAGCCAGCAGCCAGGCAGCCCAAGGCATTGGGCTTGCTTGCGGGGCAATCCATTATCCATCACTATTGCCCCCTCGGCGCCTACCGAGCTACCACTAGTCAGCATGCCGATTAAGAATCAAACATCGGTGGCGAAAAAAGACCACCATCGTGCTGCCTGTATAGGCTATAGCCAAGGGCTTCGCGAGACGCTCCCTACCCTGAAAACAACCGTATCCGGGCAGGAGCCCATGAAAAAACTCGAAACCCTCCCCCCACTACCCGCCTCTGGGCAACCTTTGATGTTCGCAGATCTTTTTGCGGGCTGTGGAGGCCTATCTCTAGGTCTATCGCTCGCAGGGCTAAACGGCGTTTTTGCCGTCGAACGCGACAAAATGGCATTTTCCACCCTTTCGGCAAACCTGCTCGAAGGGCGTGACGAGCTTGTACCTCAATTCAAATGGCCTGATTGGCTGAAAAGAAAAGCCTGGGGTATCGATGAAATTCTTGAACAGCACCCACTTAGGCTTTCCGAGCTCAAGGGCAAAGTGCATGTACTTGCCGGTGGCCCTCCCTGCCAAGGATTCAGTTTCGCAGGGAAGCGACTAGAGTCCGACCCCCGAAATCAACTGTTTGAAAAGTACGTGGAAATGGTCAAGGCTATTCAGCCAGCGGCCATTGTCCTGGAAAACGTACCGGGCATGAAGGTCGCGCATAAAGCCAAATCTTGGAAAGAAGAACTTGGCCTAACGAAAGTGAAGCCTCATTCCTACTATGACAAGCTTGTCGAAAGCCTGAATGGGGTTGGCTATGAGGTCCTCGGTAAAATAGTGGACTGCTCACTCTTCGGTGTTCCCCAGAAGCGCCCACGCCTAATCGTAATAGGGATCCACAAAGATCTCGCTCGCCATCTCCGTGGTGGCGCTAATAGAGCTTTCGAGCTTCTAGAGGAAGCCAGGCTGAATCAACTGCAGGAGCTTCGCCTTCCAGAAGTAGTCAGCGCTTCGGAGGCAATTTCTGATCTGGAGATTGAGCACGCGGGAATCAGGCCATGCACTGATCCCTCCTCACGTACCGGCTTTAGAGAGATCGCATATAAGGGGCCTCGGACACATTACCAAGCCCTCATGCATCAGGGGTGCGACACCCCTATGGACAGCGTACGCTTAGCAAATCACAAACCCGAAATCAGTGAGCGGTTCATGAGAATCATTGATGATCCTGAGTGCAATCGGGGTGGTTTGATGAGTTTGGCCCAAAGGGAAAAATACGGCCTCAAGAAGCACCGAATTTGCCTAATGCACGAGGAAATTCCCGCGCCAACAATAACAACCTTGCCCGACGATGTGCTCCACTACAGCGAGCCCAGGATACTGACCGTCCGAGAGTCTGCGCGTCTGCAGTCGTTTCCCGATTGGTTCCAGTTCCGAGGCAAATTCACAACCGGCGGAAGCCAACGAACTAAGGAATGCCCGCGCTACACGCAAGTGGGCAACGCTGTGCCTCCCTACCTCGCGAGAGCCATCGGGATGGCCATCAGTTCGGTACTAGAAGAAGCGGTGGCGGCCGCTAGCCAAAAAGCAGTCGCTGAAGTAGAACAGAAAACCTTAGCCATAGCTTAAATCAAAGGACTCGAGAAAAAAGGATGACACCCACTGGAAGAGCAGCGCGAACTCGCAACCTTTTCTATTAGGCAGGCCATCCTTCGACTCTACAGCGGCCAAAGGAACAATCAGCAGCTTAGTTTTTCAGCTCCAACTCTGTGCAATTTAATCGACCTCATCGGAAGGTCGCAGCAGCTCAAGCAATTGTATTCAAGGGATAACATGGAATTTGAAAGGCAAGATGAATTGCTTTACCCAGAGGGGCTGATCAACTGGTCTGGGGCCAAAAAAGGAGGAGTTAGGCAGCCCTTCCAAGAAGAGTCTGGAAGACCCGTAAAAGAGCAACTAAAAACGCCCCTAGTAGAAAAATTGTCGAACTGGGTTGGCTCAATTATCGCAGGCACCCCTGGAACTCCTTCGGCCGTCTTACTGGTCGGCGGGCCCGGAAATGGGAAAACTGATGCGGTTGAGGGGGCCATCGAGACTTTTGATCGGCTAAGCGGTGCGGGTGGGCAGCTGCTGAATAAGTTCTCGAATCAGTACAAGAACCCATCAGGGTCCCTCCCCCCTCGACGAACCGAGGTTGAATTCGACGGAATCGTACCGGATGGTAGTGGCATGATTCCTGTTATCCAGTTGGTTCAAGACGCCACTGAAAAAGACCCGGCGCAACCAGGTGAGACAGCAGAGTCGCTGCTACTAAAAGAACTGCGGGCAATTAGGTACGGCGAGTACAAAGGTATTTACATCGGCTGTGTAAATCGCGGAATTCTGGCAAACACTTCAGCGCTTGCCATCCGAACCGGCGACACAGAGATGGCTTCATTTATCGCAAAAATCGTCTCCGCCGTGAGTGGAGGCGTAGATGCTCCAGCTTGCTGGCCCCTTCAAGAAAGCAACCTTGCATTGTGGCCCATGGACGTGGACTCTTTGGTTGCCCCCCGAGATGGTGATTCAGGCAGCACAGTTGCACACCTAGTACTAGAAAAGGCCCTGGCCGAGGAAAAGTGGAAGCCAGCGTGCAACAACAAGGCAGACTGCCCGTTTTGTCAAAACAAAACTTTGCTGGCGAGCGAAAAAGCTCGCGATAACCTGATCCAATTTCTTCACTACTACGAGCTCGCATCTGGCAAACGATGGACGTTTCGCGACTTGTATTCACTGGTGTCTCACCTTTTCATTGGGGAACCAGGATCCTTGACGATCGACGGCAAGTCTTACACGCCTTGCGACTGGACGGCCAAGATGCTCCAACTGGAGACGAAGGGCCCTAGCACGTTGGCAGGAGCTCGCGCTCGCTACTTGTTGACCTCTCGGCTATATCACCACCGGCTGTTCTCCAACTGGCCCCGACTAGCCTCAGGCAAGCATCTCGAGGCTCACCACGCAGTGTTCGCAGGGTCAAAGGTACCAGACCAGGTTGACGAAAAAGCCTTCAACATGGCGAAGTATCATTTCGGGTCTCTTAAAGTCCTAGCCGAGAAAGAACACACTGCTATCAGTGAACTTCTGTCAGGTGATTTCGCCACCTTCTTGGACCCCGCGCTCTTATACGGCGAACAGAAGATGTATACCGAGACGAAGGATGGAAAGATAGTTACCGTCAACGATGTGGATGAGCACTTTAGTCTCTCCATAAAAGACGGGCTGGAATTGGTATCTAACCGTCTGGCACCGAGCGAACGCAAGCTACTTGCACAGCTATCGGAAGCAGACGAGGTCCTGATGGACCAACACCATCCTGCCAAGGTATCCAGACAAGTGCGGCGGCTACAGTCCTCCATGAGACAGTTCGCAGGAAGGCTGGTGAAACGGAGCCTAGGATTAAAGTACGGGGTATCCAAGGACGTAAAGCTATTCGTGGATTACGCCGGTTTATACCAGAGCGATTTTCAGCATGAAAACCTCGAAGACCTAGTCGAACAATTGGTAAACGAAGACAGGCGTATTTTTAAGATCCCCCTATCCACTACTTTTGGTCAGCCTGTTGCTCACTGGGATAGGGAAGTTTCGCTACGTGTCCGCAGCGTCAAAACTTCAATGGAAATGTTCCTAGGAGATGCTTCCCGGCCAGCAAATCGCTTCCCGTTCATAAAAGTTCACAACAGGTATATACCAGTCACTTTTGCGCTCTACAAGGCTCTCGTGGAGCTCGAGGAAGGGCTCGACGCAGCCTCCCTTCCACAGGAGGTGTTTGCCCTATTCGACGAAGTGAAATCGGTAACTGCTGGCCAAATTGCAAGGGATAAAAATTTCGTAGACGGTAACGTTGAGCTGACCATAGGCCAGGACACCTACACGGTGAAAGTTAGCAAATCTATCCGGTTTAGAGGGTGAGTCATGGACAAGCTAAAGGACTACTTGAACGACCCCTGGGGAAAATCTAGTTCGCACAAGACTTACAAGAATAGCTTCTTGCATTTGACACCGTCGCCTGAAGTAACAACTGGCGAAATCCTGCTCGCGTCTCTATATAGGAACGTAGGATTCGCAGATAGCAAAGCTGGTGAAGCAGTCTGGGTGCTTGGAACACCTTTCAAAAAACAGCTGGCAACTGGGAAGCGCCCGGATAACGCTCAAAGCGAGGTGGCGTTTGATACCAAGCTGTGGAACACAGTAGTAAATTGCGTAATTGCGACACCGAATCTCTCGGGACAATCCCGCCAACGAGGAAGTCAAATCGCCCCGCTCGTACCCGACGCCACGCTATATTCCATGTCAGCGCGGCTCACGGGACATCCATGGAACCCAGGTAAACTAGTGGCAAGAATGATTGCCCTTGGTAGCAATGACTACGGCACAGCTTTGGCAACCTGGCAGAAACTTTTCTATAAGCTGAGCGTCACGTCAGAAGAAGATGATGTTTGGGCCAGAATGCTGCAAACGGAATTCGAGTCCTGGCGTGTAAAAAAGATAAGTGAAGCCTGGCAATTGCCGAGCGAATTCCCACAGGACGAAGACATCTTTCCCGGCGCGTTAAACCTTGATTGCCCAGCCAAGCGCTTTGTTGAAGATCTTCACGTGGTGCTCGATTTAAAGCAGGACCTTACCCGTAGGCAATGGGTAAGCATGTTGGAGTCTTTATGCCGGATTGGAACCGCCGCTCATGTCACCTGGTGTTGCCACGCTAACAACAAATGCTGCGAACTTATAGAGGAAGCGTTGAGCCTAGGGAGGACCCGTAGCGAAGGCGAAGTATCTGAAGAACTATCAACAGGAAAAGGGTTTTGGAGTATTGGCCAACTTACAGCGAAACCGATAAAGGAGGCAGCACGTCATTACATCGAAGGGCGTGGCGCCCTGAATTTGTTGCTGTATATGCTGGAGGATTCCGGTTTTGATATGTCGCAGGTCAGCTTAGGATCCATTGTGGAGATTGCCGAAACTCTGGACTATCTAGCCAAACATCGCGGTAAATTTGACTTCAAACTGTATCTTAATAACTTTAACCAAATAATAGAAAGCGACCCCAAGATTGCAGAATGCAAGAAGGGTTCGTCGAAGAACGTGTTGGAGTTTCTAGAACATGTTGCTCGCCAGCGCATAACTTCCGAGGCCGGACTCGAAGGTTATGATCAGGGGTACTACATGGAGAAACGCAGCAACCACAAAAGCTCACCGCGCGTTGTTGGTCTCGGCCCCCTGTCGACGTTGCTGATGGTCCATTGTGCAGCTAGTCGGGTAACAGGCCCCTGCACCGTGCAGAATCTTTGCCAGCAGCTGGCCGGATATGGTATCAGCGCCGAAATGGCCCTAGGGAAAGGTGAAAGCTTGAACAAGAGACTAAGAGATATGTCCATCGCCATCGATAGCCCCGATGCCGAAGGTGGCATGGTTATCGCTAGCCCCTTGGCGAAAGCCGGCAAAGAAGGAAACTAAAGTGATCGGTGACTTTATAGGCTATCTGGTATCGAAGATACGAGCAGAAGCTGGACACTTTATCTCGTCGGAAGTTAACGACTTGAGGGTCACATTCTGTGCCCCTCCAGGTAGCATTCTCGACGAGATCTACGACAGATTCGATGCAATGGGCCCCCGTTTGGAGCTAGAGTCTGATGGCCATGTAATGCGGGTGCCCGTATTACGGGTTCAGGAAGGGGTTGAGGACCCCTCACACCAGAACACCACCCGGTGTTCGAGTAACCATGTAGTGGCGATTAGAACCTCCTATGGCTCTTACTTGGCACTTTCGACTATCAATTCCCCCCCATTACTATCTACAGATACCACAGCAAACAAACTGGGTCTGAATCGGGTAAATCACGTCTCTTTCTCTACATGGAAAGATGAACCTTTCGTAGAGGATGTCTTTAAAGCAGTCTTGAGCCGGTTTAAAGAAGTGCCTCCTGAGGTAAAAGAACTAGCATGGGAAGCTCTGGAGGAGGCCTTCATCGAGTCTGCGCAGACCGGAGACATGCAAGAACCCTGGGAGTTGCTCCGGGCCTTATACGACCTAGGGGGGAATGGAAAAACCAGCCGGGACCTATGTCACGCCCTTGGAGTACCAAAGCTGGAAGAAGGCGAACCTCCCCAGCCAAATTTGAACTACAACATTGCCAGCTACATGCAAGCTCATGGCTTCACGGCCGGTATCAACTTGCTGCAAGAGGAAGCCAGCTCAGAGGAGGTTTCCGAAGCTCTGAAACTTCTGAATCAAGACTTCGTGATGCTGTACCGGACGCCACAGAGATTCGTTACCCGCCCGCTCGGAAACTACGCCAAAGCCGGGAATGCTGAGGGGGCACAATGGTGGCAAGTACTTTCGCAATCCGTGTGGATTGAGCTGCTCAATCAGGAAGAAAGTAAAGATCTGGGCACGGTCAATGTTATCTGTGCCAATGAGTTGTTCCGCCCTACCTTGAATAGCCAGTTGGCAGTTGTAAAAAGCTCACCCCAATTCCTACTCCGCGTTGATGAGGAGTTATTGGGCGAGGAACTTTCTGTGTACCGTGCTTCAGGTCGGAAAACCCTTGAGCTGATTCATACGATCACCATTAGTGATCTTAAAACTCAGTGGGAAGATAATTTTTGGCCTTGTGATCATGAACAGTACGTTCGCTATGAATTCACCTGCAAAAAGCAGGAAAAGCCTGCCACATTCAAATTAATATCACTGGAGTCTTACCTACCTAAAGTGGTACTAAACTGCCGATCAGCTCAGAAACTAACTCCTTTTAAAAAGAAAAGGGTAGGCCGTGGAGCGAAGACTACTGTTCAATACGAATGTGAATTGGTGACTAACGGTACCGGCACCCAGACTATCGAGTTCTTTCATTGTAATTCTGTGAGCCTGCCTGACAGTATTCACGGTCAACTCGGCGAAGGGATAAACGCTAGCGAAGTGGTTTGGCCATTAACAACCGCCGAGGTACAAGAGGGCCGCGCATTAGCCGTTATTGAGATTACCGAAGATTGTCAAGTCAGCTTCGAGATGAGCCTTTCAGAGTTAGACGACCCGATCACGTATACCCTTAATATTAGCGCCAACGAATTTACGGCCAAAGGGGCCTCTAGCGAGTTCGATAGGTTAGTCACCAACAACTGCACTCGCTCTGAAAACGTGGCCAAGACAGATGTCGAGCAATCCATGTTGACTCTACTTGAGCAATGGATTTTAGAGAGTGAGGAGTCATACCAACCATTGGTTATTGGCCCCGGCTTTAAGGAGAGCTGGCATCAACCAGATTGGACCGTGCAACCCCGTATTTCCACCCGTCACCTGTCCTTAGATCCGCGCCCAAGGACGGACGAGCTAGCCCCCCCTACCGGTTACCTACAAGCCAGGAAACAAGCACGGGAGCTTCTAAAAAAACTTTGCGACGATAAAGGATGCACTATCGAGGCTCTCAGCCTGGGCCAGCTCATGTTGGATAAGGATAACCGCAGCATTATTGAGCGTTACGTTTGCGAGTATGTAGACTGGCTATCTGCGCCTAACTCCCTCGCAGCCTGGGCAGACCTGATCACAGTTCACAAGGCTCAGCAGCAAAGCCACTTTCTAGAATCCAAACCTCTCGCGGTACTACTGTCGCCCTTTCACCCGGTTCGGTTGGCTTGGCAATGCAATGCCCAGCAACTCATGCAGGACTCGATCAATACAGGATTACCCTGTCCGGTTGCCGGGATCATCGAGCCATACAGTTTTCCCGACTGCCTGGCTCTGAAGTGCAGGGATATGGATGGCCGTTTTAATCCAGCAGGGTACGTCGCCGTTAAAAGCTCGTCGGATTACTGGTCAGTCCTGTGGCGGGCCGATCTAATAGCCGAGGTGAGCAAAGGCAACGATGAAGGGGTATTTGGCAATGATCTGGGATTGAAGATCGAGGGAATGGTAAATGGTTTCAATAGGCAGCAGGTGAAGCGCTCCTTAGACGAAATCCGCCACCTCTACCCTGCCAAGTCCACTCTCCGGATTTCCCTGCACAGCGACTCATCTGGGTACAGCTCCTGCAATGATGGAATAGATGAGTGGTGCCTGGAAAATCTTGGGCCCGATGCCGACGAATGGTCTCCTGCCCATGGTTTAACACTTCAGATCATAGATAGGAGACCTCGGATAGAGCAGCCTAGGCCAGCAGTGCTTGCTTCCCTAACAGAGCGCTCAGGCACCAAGATTAGGTGGTATACCAATAGTAAAGGAGATCACGCTGTGCGGGATCTTTCCATCGTCGACCACTTGCAGACCATGGACCAAGAATTCCGCAAAGACGGCGTACTTTCCCCTGTTGATCCTACCTGCGTATCCCGCGTTAGCATCAAGAAAAACGCGGCTGCCCACAGGCAATACTTATCTCTATCCAGAGCTGGCGAATTCGTTAGTGAGTCAACTGGTGACGTGCTGCAGGATAGCTTGTCCCGAGCCCTGGAGTTGCTCGAATCCGCTTGTGTCAATGACGCAAAGTTTGACAGCCTTAGCTTCGCACCTAACTTACAAACTTTGAACAACTCACTGAGGGATACGCGCTACAGCGCCATCTCTTCTTCTGCCGTCGACGCTACCTGCTTCCACAGCCCCGGCAAAGACGCATACCTCTGGGACTTTGAACTGCCACGTTATGCGCCTGGTGCGGGGCAATCGAGCGGATTCTATTTGGTGGCAAAACAGTCACCAACCATGGTCACGGCGGTGAGGAACGTGCTGAAACAGCTCCCCGGAACAAGAAACGTTAGCGACGAACAAGTGGCTTCGCTGCTTGACGAGGTTTCTCGGCGAGGGATCCCTACTCTAAAAAAGCTGACCAGCGGGGGCTCTGCCAGCCTGGGTGAAGTAGGCATGCTGATAGCTGCACGCTTGCTTCAGTCAGACTTCCAACGCGGTAGTGAAGGCAAGGGTCTGGTTCCTGCAATAGGTAACCGCATGGTGAATCTCGTGATCCCGGCGGACGTATTCCAGCCGCGTTTCGACGAGTTACGCAAAGCCCTAGGTGCGGAGACCAGAGAACGGCCTGACTTACTTGTTTTAAGCATCGCCTTCGGAATAGATGCAGGGGACGACTTACTCGAGCCGAATGCCCTCAAGATCACGCCAATCGAGGTGAAGGCCCGATCCACCGAGATGACAGAAAGACAACGTGACGAAGCGTTAACGCAGGCTAAATCGTTCGCCGGATTTCTCAATAACTTGAAAGAACGTGGAAAAGATTCTGCCCTTTGGGGAATTGCTTACCGTGACCTGATATCCAGCTGGCTGGATTATGGGTTCCGTGTTTACGGTGAAACTGAAGTGGCTCAGGCTACTCCTCGCTGGGTTCAGTATCACCAGCAAACTATCGCAAGATTGATGTCGAACAAGCTCGAAATCGAACTCGACCCTGAAGGGCGCCTGATATCTATTGAGAACACGTCCAAGAGCCGAGTGGTGTGCACGGGAAAAAGTCCTCTAAAAAACACTGCTATTCTCGGCTTAGAGTTAGCTGGAGCACTGTTGGCTGGGAATCAGCCACAGGTGGTTGCAGACATGGTGAAGCAGGTAGGTAACTGGAAGCTGCTGGCAGTCAGCAGCTCCGCTGCGGAACCAATAACCGAGGAAAAAAACCTGTATCTCGAAGATAAAGAAGAGCCCTCCGGACTCATCGAGATTTCTCCCGAGCCGAACGAATCATCCTTGCAGTTAGAAGAGCCTGTTCTTACAAGCAATGAATCTGAAATCATTGCACCCGAAGCTGTAGCTGGACTTAATTTCAAAATTGGCAGCACCAAGGACCTAATTGGAAGTAAGGAAGTCATTTTTTACCCGGGCAATACTGAGCTAACCAATATCAACATAGGAGTAGTAGGCGATCTAGGGACTGGAAAAACCCAACTACTAAAATCACTCGTTTACCAGATGGTAAAGCAACCAGAGCAAAACCGAGGAGTGGCTCCTAAGGTCTTGATTCTGGATTACAAGCGGGATTTCAGCGACAAAGAAGATAACTGCCAGTTCATTAATAAGGCTAAGGTTAAGGTTGTATCTCCACACAAGATACCACTGAACTTATTCGCGACGGGCGGAGACAATTCCAATCGGACGATGCTCGACAAAATCGGCTTCTTCCGAGACATCTTGCGCAAAATTTTCTCCGTAAACGCGCCGGTTCAGGATAAAAACCTTAAGGAGGCCATCAAGGCAGCTTATCATCACACGAGGGAAGACGAAGGACGGGACCCTACTATCTACGACGTTTTCAAACACTACGAAGCGATCGTCGATAAGCCTGACTCCGTGACTGGAATCATCAGTGATATGGTGGATTACGAGATCTTTGAAGATGACCCGACAAAAATCGTTAGTTTCGACGAATTTTTCGAAGGAGTTGTGGCCATTGACTTGAAAGACCTCAGTGATGAGAAGCTGAAGAAAATGGTAGTTGTTATTTTCCTTAACCTCTATCTCGACTACATGTTGAGGATAAAAAAGAAGCCTTTTCTGGGTACAGACCCACAAACACGCTTCATCGACTCTTACCTATTGGTAGATGAGGCCCACAACATTATGCCTTACGAGTTTGAAGTACTAACTAAACTATTGGTACAAGGTCGAGCATTCGGAGTCGGCGTAATTCTTGCCTCCCAGTATTTCAGCCATTTCAAAACAACGCGGACAGATTACCTAGAGCCGATCGGGAGCTGGTTTATCCATCAAGTACCAGGATTAACAGCGAGAGACCTAGACAAAATCGGCCTACCTGCCGCCTCTGACAGCATGGTAAATCGCATATCAGGTCTGGAGAAATTCAACTCCCTCTGCAAGACACTTGATTGGAGCGGGGAGTTCATCGAGGAGGTCCCCTTCTATCAACTTGACTAACTGGCAAGTGACAGGCGCAATAAACTGACCTCTTGCCTACATACCTCATGTCGATCGCCATTATGCGTTCGACTCGAGGTGTTATTTTAATATGTGTAAGCCTTTTAAGTTTTCGATACTTTAGAAGAGATAACTCGTGAACTGTCTCTCTACGAACTGGTCAAGGATGAAAATAGAGCCCTTACCGAGAAAATTTCAAACTGGAGGCCAGATATGACCGACTTCCTTTCTCCTAAAGAGCGGTCAGAAAGGATGGCCCGAATCAAAGGGAGTAATACCCGTCCAGAAATAGCGCTGCGCAAAGTGCTGCATAGCCTCGGCCTACGTTACCGCCTGAACGGGCTAGGCTTGCCCGGCAAGCCCGATCTTGTGTTTCCCCGATACAAGGCCGTTGTTTTTGTCCATGGATGCTTCTGGCATCGACATTCCAACTGCAACATCGCCACGACACCGAAAAGCAACACTGAATTTTGGGTGGAGAAATTCGAAAAAAATGTCGCCCGAGACAATCGGGTGACGTCGTCTCTACAGACATTAGGCTGGAAAGTATTCATCGTTTGGGAGTGCGAGGTAGGCTCTACCAAAAAAGCAAATACCACCGGCAAGCGACTTGCGGATTTAATACGCCAGAAGTAGGAGAGAACTTGTCATCAAAATAATGAGAATACCGTTAATCCTTAGCCCCCCGAACGACATATTTTTTTGCGACAACTCATTAAAAACAACTTATCAATCAACCCTCCCCACCCGAAACAATATTTTCCTTTAAAGCTATAGCATCTTTAAGCTTCTTACCGAATTCCTGTCTATCAACAGAATAGTGGGCACGGCGATGACAATTAGGACAAAGTGCAGCAACATTTGAAGGTAAATCTGGTCCTTCATCGGCAAGCCGAGTGAGATGATGCACTTCAAGAAATCCTCGCCCATCAGGACGAGCGAATGGAGCGACAAGCCCGCATGCCTCGCATATTCCAGTTGATCTAAGAGAGGCGTAGAGGTGAACCGCAGCACTCCTAAACCGATACTCTTCCACACTTGTCCGAGTCTCAATTTTTCTGGAGCCTAAAGAAGTTAGTCGATACTGCATCTCTCGCAAGCCCCCGGATAAATCTAGATCCAGATCACTTTCATCGCTGTAGTAATTATATCCCTCGTCACCAATAGGCAGTAGACGAAAACGCCATAGCTTATCACCTTGACGACCGCCATCATTCGGCACGAACTGCTCATATCCTGAGACATTAAACTGTCCACAATAGGAAAACAATTTCCCATAATTTCCTCGATCGGCCACTTCCCTCGCAGTTGGTTCTCTTGTAGTGAAGAGTAGAACTGAATACTTTCCAGAAGATAGCTTAGAGTTCGCGGCATTGCTCAGAGTTTGATCTCCCATACGGCCCTGGCCAAAATACCACCAAGTACCGTCAGGAAGTCGCTCATCTGAATAACCAGCTTTCTTACCACCTCGCCCCCCTGATGTACAAATAAGACATCCTGGCTCGTCGCGCCCCCAAAGAACACCTGACTGCGCTTGCCTACTACCAATAAAATCAAGGAGACGGCGTCTTTCGTACTCTTGACCAATTACAAAAGGAGACATTTTCACTCCAGAACTAGCATCCATTTGTATCAACATACGCGAAGATAGAACCGGACAATATAGAAAATATCAATACGCCACCATTGGAGCATTAACATCTCCCGAGAAACTAGAAAACTTCTGCGGTCCTCAGAGAGAATAGGGCTTAAGCAACGCCTGATTGTTCTTGCCTCGCGATCCGTTGCCGAATATTTTGACAGCCCCACGCAAGAGGCGCATGTGCCCGGCACAGGGCATCTAGCGCATCCCGCGAAGTCAAGACATGGTGGGCACTTAAATTTTCAGTGACCACCATTTCTAGTCTCTTATGCGGGTCCTCTAAGCAGCTACAGCGTTGTCCCTACTCCAAATCTCTCAACGCCCAGATCATCGCATATTGAGATATTTCGTTGAGAGGAATGCGAATCCGTGCTCGCTGCGAGCGCGGAAACATCTTCGAAGCAACGCTGATGGCTGCTCACCGACAAGGACAAAGACATCGAAGCTCTGCGACGTTATTGCAACCGTTCATCCGAGGCCGAGGGCATGCCTAAACAGTTCTGATTTTTGGCCGATTTCACCTATAGTTGCGGACGCTGATATGTATTTGGATGGCCCTTACTGATGATCTTCGTTGACCGCAAATCTGTCCGAAATCCCTTCGAGGACGCTGCTTTGGCGAGCAAAGCGGCATTAGAAGTTGCACGCGCCGGAGCTGAAGTCATGGGAGCGTCCTCTCAGAGGAGACTTCTGTTCACGGCTTATAAGCACCCGACTGTAAAAGCAGCGCTATCCGCTCTCTTTCATGATAAATGCGCCTACTGCGAGACGCGGATCGTGGGTTCCTTTGCCGACATCGAGCAGTTCAGACCGAAAGCGAGCGTTTCCGAGGCCAGGGATCATCCGGGCTATTGGTGGCTAGCCAATTCTTGGGAAAATCTGCTGATAGCTTGTCAGTCTTGCAATCGAAAGTCGCTTTCTGCTGCAAACAAAAGTGAGGGGCAGGGGCCGATCGGTAAGCACAATCGATTTCCCTTAATTGATGAAAGCAAACGCGCCTTTACACCGAGCACGGACTTGTCGGTGGAACAACCATTGCTGCTTAATCCCACCTTCGACGACCCAATCTCACATCTTACGTTCTCAGATGAAGGGCTGGTTTTCAGCGAAACGGAAAGAGGAAATGCGACGATCTCAATACTGGGATTGAATCGACCCAATCTCGCCAATGAAAGGCATAAGACAGCGAAGAACTATCGAAACTTGTTCGAAAGAGTCATTTGGGCGATGGACAAGGATGTCGACTTAAGCAAGCAGTTTCTCGATGAGCTTCTGGAGATGGCGGCGAGCGAAGCCAGTTATGCCGGTATGATCCAACAATTTCTGCGGCGTGATAAAGCCCGGCTTGAGCAACAAATAAACAACCACAAATTGACGGAGGTGATAGAAGACGACGCCATTAAGCGTAACCTTCGATCACTTGAAAGTAAGGCCCCCGTATCTGGCCCCGCAAGCGTGAAGAGGGCAGTTCGCACGACCAAGGCCTATCGAGAGCGAATGGCAAGTTACTCTCTGGCCGATGAAGAAGGGATCAAACGGTATAAGTCTCAACGTCGCTCCATCGAGACCATATCCATCCGAAACATCCGGGCGCTAGGATCCTTTTATGTGGATTTAGCGACGCAAGGTAGCGGCGCAGGTCGCTGGTTGATGCTGCTCGGTGAGAATGGCACCGGCAAGAGCACTGTGCTCCAAGCGATCGCGCTCGTATTAGGTGGATCAGCCTACATCTCAAAGCTTATCAAAGAGCAGCGCATCCGTATTCCCGAGCTTGTGCGATTCCGCTGCCGCTCCGGTGAGATCGCCGTGAAAATGAGTGGCTTCGACACGCCACACCGACTCAAGGTATTCAAAGACCACCTCGAGTTCACTAGCCCATCCAAAGAGACCGTCTGCATCATGCTTGACGGCGAGGTTAGAGGAACTGCGTGGGAGCCCCAGACGGTGATGGCAGGATATGGCGCTACACGCCTGTCGCCACGCATAAGTAACGACTCACCACCAGGAGGCGACTTTGCCCGGGTGGAAAACCTCTTTGATCCCTTCGTCCCGTTGATGGATGCACAGAAATGGCTGGCCAGTCTGACTCGAAAAGACTTCAACCGCGTCGCAATCATCCTCAAGGATTTACTTGCGATTGACCCAGACGCCTATCTTGATCGAAGCCGAGGAAACATTTTCCTTCATGCTTCAGGGGAGAATGTCAGCCTGAGCAGCCTCAGTGTTGGCTATCAGACCGTCGTTGCAGCAACCGTCGACATGCTTGAGATCCTCTCTAGAGTTTGGAGCAATCCATTGGAAGCCGAGGGTATCGTGATGATTGACGAACTTGATGCTCATTTGCATCCAACCTGGCAGATGCAAATCGTCAATAGCCTGAGACAAGCCCTGCCTGGGGTCCAGTTCATCACCACTACTCATCAACCTCTGTGCCTTCGAGGACTGTCAGAGGGTGAAATTGTAGTGATGCATCGTGGAGCGAACCATGAAGTCGAAATCATTACGGATCTACCTTCACCGGCTGACTTCCGGGTCGATCAGTTGCTCACATCGCCTTTCTTCGGGCTCAACTCTACAACGGATCCCGACGTCGAACGGCTCTTCGATCGCTACTATGCGTTACTTGCGATGGATACGCGCGATGAACAGAATGAGGTCGAACTCACAGAGCTAACCAACCAACTCGAACGACGCAAACAGTTCGGAGAGAGCCAGCGCGAAGGCCTTTACCTTGAGGCGATCGACCGACTACTGGCAAGGCAAAAATCTTTGCCAGACCTCGCGCACGAAGAAATTCGCGAGAAGGCGGTTAGTGAGATATCAGCAATCTGGGACAACCTAATCGGTGACATCGCAGAGACTGGAGAGGAGCAGATATGATTTACGTTTCGCGCTCATCGGATGCGGAAACGCTGCCTCTCTATACAAAGACGACTGTAAAAGCAGCGGACGGAAAGACAAAGGTTACCCGCTTTGAGCGCGAGCGCGCGGCTGCGATTACCTTTTTCACGAACGTCGCCAATTATCACAACAACGAAAAATTAGGCGAGAAATCCTTCAGCTTTAAAGTCTACAAAGACAAAGCGCTTGCGAACGTCTTAGCCAGAGATTTTCGAAGCAAATGCGCTTATTGCGAGAGCAAATTTGGAGCAGTGAGCTCCGCCGATATTGAGCATTATCGACCCAAGGCTTCTATTGGCTCGGGCACGACCGAACTCAAACCAGGTTACTACTGGCTCGCAGGTGATTGGGATAATCTTTTGATTTCATGCCAACACTGCAATCGTGTACGCAACCATGAAGTGCCAGGGCAAAGCGCAAATACCCTCCTTGGGAAAGGCAGCCAATTTCCCCTATCGGACGAATCCAAGCGAGTGCGGGCACATGGTGGAAATATTGCCGCCGAGGCGGATCTGCGGCTACTGCTGCATCCCTGTGTCGATCAGCCAACGGAACACCTTGCATTCGACGAGACCGGCTTGGTACGGGCCGTTGTGAACGGCGTCGAAAGTCCGCGGGGCAAAGCATCGATCGACGTTTATGCGTTGCAACGTAAAGATCTGGTGGAAGCTAGACGAGACCAGATCAATGAACTCAGATCAAAGATCGATGACTTGCAGAGGCTGGTACGCCAACATAATCGAATGGCAAATTCGGCCGACTTCCCCGACGATGGTCGATCGGAGAATCTCGACCATATTGCCAAGACTGTAATGGGTATCAGAACCATGATGCTCCCTGAGGCAGTCTATATTGCAGCCAAAAGGGGATGGGTGAGAGTGGCGTACGAGCGCGGCGAATTCGAGACCTTGGAAAAATTCGGAATTAAGCTCGAAGCATTTTTGCTATTCGCAACCTAAATGCTGCCCGGGCGGTTACATTGATACTTAGCTATGTGAACGTTAAGCTCAGCGCTAGCTGGTTCTGACTCTGCCCTTCAAAACCAACACGCAAAGTCAGCCTGGGGGGACAAATGGGGGGACAAAAATATTTAGCTTCACAATGCCTAGCAAAATAAGGCAAAAATTCAAAAAAACCGCCACCCACAAGCCGGCTTTTCCAACCCAATCAAATTTCTTCCGACAGTGCCGCTGTCCAAATCCGCTTCAATGGCAACTCTGATTTGATCCCCTCATCCAGCCGGTCGTAATACATAAACAGCTGCTCCAGCAGATCATCCTGATTCCACAAGCGCAGGCGGAAGAAGCTCGACGCCAGCTCTTTTTGCACATTCGCGCGATAACCACCCCATGCCACGAATAGCCCCTGACCAGCATTGAACTTAGTCATCGCGCCAAGCAATTTATCGACAGTTGGTCGATCAACCAAACCCGTGCCCGACTTCACTTCAACGCAGATGGCTTGCCCGCCAAAACCCATCACGCCGTTACTGGCCAAAATATCAACGCCGCCATCGGCGCCTTCGGGGCTTTGCCAGACGCTGAAGCCTTGTGCACGCAGTATCGCCGCTACCAGAGAGGTCAGGCGGTGCCCTTTGAAACGCCGTTCAATCAGTCGAACGATATGGTCTTTACCGGTGCGTTCTAGATCTGTTTCGGCTTCTTCAACAGCCACCTCATCCGATGCAGTAGCGGTGTCACACACCAACTGCTGCAACGTCTCGGGCTGCCAATTGTGGCTGGCCATGGAGCGAATGCGCTCTTCTGCGTTATTGCGCTGAATGCGGCAAATGGTCATAAACGCGCCGAAGCTGTAGAGCAGGTCTTGGGAGAAGTTGGAACGTGGAATTGCTTCGCCAATCCACTCAACCGCTCGCCAATGAAAAAATGGATCAGGGCCAGCGCTAGAGAAATGATAGCCCTCGACAAGTTTGCCGATATAAACCACCGGCTGGGTTTTGAGCGGCAGTACGATCAAATCTCCAGCCTGCATACGCTGAGCGAAGGGCCAAATCTGGCTGCTCCAATTTTGCAGTGTTTTCGGCTTCGATTCTGGGTAACGTACCGACAACTCTGTCTGTACTTGTTCGCGATTCTTGAGGGTACTCAAATCGACATTCAGCCCATCCCACGTCACATAGACGCGGCGCTCGCTAATGAATTTGTCCTCAAACTCGCCTCCCGATCCTGCCCGGACTAGCCATACGGCCATTGGTGTTTCTCCCTGTTGTTTTGTTCATAGCCGCTCTCGAGCTGATTCGCGCAAACGAAGCTAACTGATACCTATAGGCTCACTCACCCAGATCGACGGCATGACCTTTCTAGTGCGTAGAGCTGATACCCGACGATTGGATCAAGTGCAAGGTTTGAATGGCGCTCCGCTGTCGAGCACTGACGATTTTGTCCCAGCAGATTGAGAGTTTTTTGAAACTGCGCTTTCGTCGGGGCATTTTTTAAACCGTCGACCGAGCTCTCAGTGCCTCGACATTCTGAGTATCCAAACGGGGCATTACATCCCGAAACCCAAAACCCGCCCCCAATTCGCCAACCAGCGTAAGGCGCTTCGCTTTCCATTAAGCGACTTTTCCTAGAGAATCCGAACCGCTTGCGCCTATGAGAAGCGCTGTCTAGGCTCGGTTCGTCACTGCATATCAGTGACCGGGTTTAGCAGCTCGTGTACTAGGCGCAAAGTGCCTCCTCTTACGAGGCGCTTCTTTTCGGCCCCAGTTTTATGGTGGCCGTGCGCAGGGCACCTTCGGGTGCGCCGGGTTCCTAGTACACCGGTCTGCTAACCTGCAAACGGCCGCCACCCTATCGTTTAGCAGCGACGGTGATGGCTCCTAAAGCTGTACTAGGAGATGCACCATGAAAAAGCTTGTCCCCGACCCGCCCCTGACCTTACCCGGGCAATTCAGAACCCCCGAACATGATCGCGACACCCAGCGTATTCGCCTGGCCCTCGCCTCGAACAACGCCGAGGTATCCATCCTCAGTTCCCTGAAAGACACGGCACCCATCTCAATCGACCGCGACTCGCTGTTCAGCGTGCGCGCCGGTATCAGTGCCGAAGAAGCCTTGGTTCATGTCTCGCTACTGCTCGATTGCGCGGTTCAAGTCAGCGATGAAATCACCGAATGCGCTAGCGGTGTAGAGCGAGGGTTGATTTGGTCGATGATCCACTCAGTGGAAATGGCTGGAGCGGTCGTGGACTCTTTGCTGGATGCCAATAGACCGGCGAAGCCTCGGTAATCGACTAAACGCTCGAAAGCCCGAAAAACCGGAAACGGGGTCACCACTGGCGTACCCCGTTTTCAAGTCCGTGAAACACCAGACGATCTGGTGACGTTTGTAACGCTCAAGTTTGCGGCAGGCGCAACATCAACTGGCATCGACTCAGGTCCGGAGCTGATGCGGTTATTCGGCAGTCGTCCTTACCTCAACTTCTGCCTTAGATTTACTGCCATCCCCCACAAACACGTCACGAGCCACGTTGCCCACCGTGTTTGTAGTCACAGAGTCAAACGTCGCACCGACCAGTCCACCCAATAGGGGAACGGCTTTGCCAAGGTTGATCACGCCGGTACTGCCAAACTTGGTCAATAAGCGAAAGCCCACTGCTTGGTTGATTTTGGTGAGGGTTGCTCCACTGATTTTTTGAATGGAGCTGATGGCAAGCTTATTCGCAAATGAAATGCCTACATCCTTGAGGATGTCCTTCGCTGCGTTACCGGCCAGGCAGGTGTAAACCAGCGCTTTGACACGGTCATCACGAGGATCGTGGCCTCCGATATAGGCAATAGCAGTAATCATGCGCAACTGAACGTACATGACACTGGCGATGTTAGCGGGGATGGTCACAGGTAAGGTGATCACACCACCAAGACCTGTCAGAAATCCAGACGTCGCAGCTTTGGTGTTCTGCCAACGGATAAGGGAGTTGGTCGCGTCTACTGCGTTGTCGTTATTGCTGAGGTACTCATCTGCGAACTCTTTCGACGTTCCCGTACCTGGGATACCGTCCATTGCCTTGTCGTATGCCCATTCCAATGCTTGCTGGAGCTTGCCGGCTGTTAATTCCTTGCTCATTACGAACCATATCCTTTTGATGAGTGTTGTCTTAGGCGCCAAATGATGTCAGTTAGCCATCAAACTGACTAGTCCACCTTTAGTCAAAAAGGTCATGTTCGAACCACTGACATTCCCCAGCAACACCAATATGACAACCAGGGCGCACCGCGCCCCAGCCCTCCCTCCTCACGCCCCCCTCAAAAATGCACCTTCACCAACACACTCAACGCATTCTGATCCGTCTTGAACCCCGGGCTGTCTTCGATCCCATATTTATCCGACCAATAATCCCACTCCAGCCCCGCATAAAACCGCTTGGCCGTCTGCCCCAGCGCCTTGCCCACGTCGTATTTAAGCTGCGGGTTGATGTGCAAGCTTTTGGCCACGAAGTTGGAGGTGCCTTTGGTGCCGACGTCGTTGACGTACCACTCCAGGTAGCCGTCGAAGAGGATGTCGGAGCGGCCCAGGGGGAAGGTCATGGCCCAAGTGGGGTTGATTTGCCATTGGCCGGCGGCTTTGCCGGTGATGCCGTCGGGTTGGCGGTAGTAGGTGTTGAGGGAGAAGCGGTCGAAGCCCGGAAGGTCGAGGTCGACGGCGGGGCCGAGGAGGTATTTGCGGTTGCGGTTTTCGCCGCGCTCATACGTGGCGGCGATCAGCACGTCTTTGACGATGCCGTAGCGCAGGGGCTGGCCGCTGATTTTGCCCAGGGACAGGCGTGGGGAGAATTCGCCGTAGTAGGTGTGGCCGTCGTTGCCGGAGAGGCCGTTGGACCATTTGTTGTCGACGAACAGGAACACGTCGCCCCAGGTCCAGCCGCTGGCGTGTTCGAAGGTGATGGTTTGCTGGGTGTCGTCGCCGGTGCCGTCGACTTTGAAGTGCTGGCCGTAGAGGTAGCTCAGGCTGTTGTCGTTCCACAGCAGGGGGCTGGCTTCGGCGCCGACGCTGGCCAAGGCGCAGAGTGGCAGCAGGCTGCGGCGCAGGCGTGAACGTGTAGGTTGTGCGGTGCGGAGTGCTTTCATGGACGGCCCTTGATAGGTGATCGGGGAATATCACCGGCAAGGCATGCCCAGGTTGCGGACAGACCATTGTTCTGGCCCTCAGCTTGCGCTGAGGCACGACCCTGCCGGGTGCGCGGCGTGATGCCGCCAGAGCAATGCCCTACGCTGAGGTGTCCGGATTCGGACCCGTTCAGTGCTGACCGCTTCTACTCGACTGGGGACTTAGCAGGGGTCGTGCCAAGTGATCGAATACAATCTGAAACACCGATTCAGAACAATCTATAAACAGAATGAACACTAAATACCAGGCGTTTACGCACCAACTTGAAGCTCGCTCGCCGCTGTTCGCACCGTCGCGATTCATCCCGCCCCGCCTCGCTTTGCACGCTGATAGCCGAAGACCCGGGCTTGAGCGGCTGCGACGAGTTGGCACAGTTCTGGCTTTGGCTCCTGGCGAGTAGAAGCGGTTAGTGCCAGCGATGGCATAGGACATTGCTCTTGCGCCCCCTGTGGGGCGTACATCCGATCGGATGCTTGAACGCGGCGCCAGCGCCCCGGGCAAGAGAGAAGTGTCAGCCGTGTGTTCACGTCGTTGCGCCCTGGCGCCCTTTCTCTTCCCACGTTCTCTCCGACCGGCCTTCGCTGGCGTGCCGCTTTGGCGCGCGGCGGTTTTCGAATCGTTGTGGAGAACACATCATGAAAACTCGCTTTGCCTTGGGTCATCCGCTTCGTTCGTTGCTGGCCACCGTGCTGTTGCCCGCGGCCCTGGTGGCGCCCTCCCTGGCCCTGGCCAATGACAAGGTGGTGCTGCTCACATCCTGGTACGCCCAGGCGGAACAGGGTGGCTTTTACCAGGCCCTGGCCGATGGTTTGTATGCAAAAGAAGGCCTGGACGTGACCATTCGCATGGGTGGGCCGCAGGTTAACGGCATGCAACTGCTGGTGAATAAGCAGGCGGACTTTATCGTCAACTACGACCTGCAAATCCTCAAGAGCGTGGAGCAGGGCCTGCCAGTGGTGGCGGTGGCCGCGCCCTTTCAGGGTGACCCCCAGGGTTTGCTGACCCATGCCGATGTCAGCGGCCTGGATGGGTTGCAGAACAAGCAGGTGCTGGTGTCCACCTCCGGCCAGCAGACCTGGTGGCCGTGGCTCAAGGGCAAGTATCAGTTGCAGGACAGCCAGGCCCGGCCCTACACCTTCAACCTGCAACCCTTCCTGGCGGGCGCCGACACCACCCAGCAGGCCTACGCCAGCTCGGAGTTGTTCCAGGCGCTGAAGACCGGGGAGCAGGCCAAGTTCTATCTGTTCGCCGATGCCGGTTACCCGCCCTACGGCTCCACACTGGTCACTCGCCAGGACGTGATCGACCAGCACCCCGAGCGGGTCCAGGCGTTTGTCCGGGCGTCCATGGAGGGCTGGAAGCGCTACCTGGACAACCCCAGCGCCAACTCTTTGATCAAGGCCGACAACCCGAACATGAGCGATGAGCTGCTGGCTTGGGGTCTGTCGACCCTCAAGCAATACCGCCTGGTGACCGGGGGCGATGCCGCCACCCAGGGCATCGGCGTGATGAGCGATGCGCGCTGGCAAGCCACCCGCAACTTTATGGTTGAGGCCGGCCTGCTGGGTGCCGATGCGCCCTGGCAAAAGGCCTATACCACGCGCTTCGTCCAGGACTTGAAGGTGCTGCCCGCCGCCGAACAGGCCGCCAGCCGTTAACCACGTCCTACCAACCTGAATAGCCACGAAGCCAGGCCCCAGAGCCGGCTCGACGATGACCCTGAGGACACTTGTTATGTTGGTAACCAAACAACCTGTACTGCGCCGTTTCTGGTACGCCCTGCTGCCCATGTCCGCCCTAGACGCCGGGCCGCAGCCCTTTACGTTGTTGGGCGAAGCCCTGGTGCTGTGGAAGCGCCCCGACGGCACTCCGGTGGCCATGCGCGACCGCTGCTGCCACCGCACCGCCAAGCTGTCCAAGGGTTTTGTCAGCGAAGACGGCAACATCGCCTGCGGCTACCACGGCTGGGAATACGACTGCACGGGCACCTGCGTGAAGATCCCGCAAAACCCCGCCGGCATGATCCCCCCGGGCGCTTCGGTGCAGGCCTTTCACTGCCAGGAAAAGTACGGCTACGCCTGGGTCGCCCTCGACGACCCACTACAACCCATCCCCGAGTTCCCCGAGGACGGCGCCCCGGGCTACCGGCGCATCTTCCAGTTTTATGAAGAGTGGAAAACCAGCCCGTTGCGGGTCATGGAAAACTCCTTCGACAACTCGCACTTTTCCTTCGTACACAAGGCCAACTTCGGCCTGTTCGACCAGCCGCAGCCAGCGGGCTACGAGTTCCGCGAAACCGACTACGGCTTCGAGGCGGAAACCCGGGTGCCGATCCGCAACCCCGAAGAAAGCTTTCGCATCACCGGCAGCACCGAGCCCATCACCCAACGCCACCTGATCAACCGCTACTACCTGCCCTTCTCCCGGCGCTTTGGTTGCATGTACCCGGACAGCGGCATCCACCACATCATCTACAACTGCGCCACGCCCATGGAGGACGGGCGGCTGATGCTGGTGCAGTGGCTGTATCGCAATGACAGCGAGGAGCAGTGCTCGACCCAGGAACTGATCGACTGGGACGCGGCGATCACCGCCGAGGACCGGGACATTCTCGAGGCCACCGACTATGACGCCTGTGTCGACACCCGGCGCCGGGTGGAGCTGCACATGCCCTCGGACAAGCCCGGGCTGGTGATTCGCCGGCAACTGCTGGGCCTGCTCGAAGCCCATGGCGAAAACGAAGTGTTCCTCAGCCACTGACCGCGCCCCGGTACGCCGGGGCTTTTCCAGCCGCTCATGACCCCAGGGGAGAGCGCGATGTTGATGCAGACCATGACCCCGGCCAACGCCCAGCCACAGGCGTTGCCCGCTGCCGACAGCGTTGGCGTGCAAACGCCGCTGTTCGCCAACCAAGTGGAAAAAACTTACAGCAACGGCACCCACGCCTTGAGCCGGGTCAAGCTGGCGATCCAGCGCGGCGAGTTCGTGTCGCTGCTCGGCCCGTCGGGCTGTGGCAAAAGCACCTTGCTGAAGATGTTCGCCGGCCTGGAGCAACCCTCCGCCGGCCACGTGCGTTGGTGGGGCAAGGACCGCCCGGCCACCCACACCCCGGGGCGCAGCCTGGCCATGGTGTTCCAGGAGGCCACCCTGATGCCCTGGGCCCGGGTCAGCGACAACGTGCGCCTGCCCCTGGATCTTGCCGGCATGCCCAAGGAACAGAGCCAGCCCAAGGTCGATGCGACCCTGGCGCTGGTGGGCCTGGGCGGCTTCAGCCAGGTGTACCCACGGGAGTTGTCCGGGGGCATGCAGATGCGCGCCTCCATCGCCCGGGCCCTGGCCACCGAGCCCAACCTGCTGTTGATGGACGAGCCCTTCGGCGCCCTAGACGAGTTCACCCGCAACAAGCTCGACAGCGACCTGCGCCAACTCTGGACCAGCCGCGACCTGACCGTGGTGTTTGTCACCCACAGCATTTTCGAGGCGGTGTACCTGTCGTCCCGGGTGGTGGTGATGGGCGCACGCCCAGGGCGGGTGATCGCCGATGTGCCGATCGACGGCCCGCTGCATCGGGACGAGGCCTACCGCACCTCCCCGGCTTTTATCGAACAGTGCGCCCACCTGTCCCGGCTGCTGGCCCAGGCCAATGGCGACCCTTGCTGAGTCCAATTCGAGAGCCCAATCATGAGCCCATCCTTTACCCCCTGGTTGCGTCACCCCACGGTCCTGCGCATCGTCTCGCCGCTGTTGCTCGGCACCGTGTTGCTGGGCCTGTGGCAATTGGCTTGCGTGGCCTGGCAGGTGCCGGTGTACCTGGTGCCGTCCCCGGCCGACATCGGCCGCACCCTGGTCAGCGATGGCCCGATGCTGTTTGGCGCGTTGTGGATGACCCTGAAGATCACCTTCTTCTCGTTCGCCCTGGCGGTGCTGATCGGCACCCTGGCGGCCTTTGTCTTTGTGCAGAGCCGGGTGCTGGAGGCCAGCCTGTTTCCCTACGCCATTCTGTTGCAGGTCACCCCGGTGGTGGCGGTGGCGCCGCTGATCATTATCTGGTGCAGCAACACTACGGTGGCGCTGGTGATTTGCGCGACCCTGGTGGCGATCTTCCCGATCATCGCCAACACCGTGCTCGGCCTGCGCAGCGTCAACCCCGGCCTGCTCAACCTGTTCCGCCTGAACCGCGCCAGCCGCTGGCAGGTGTTGCTGCGCCTGCGCATTCCCAGTGCCCTGCCGTGTTTCTTTGCCGGGCTGCGGATTGCCAGCGGGCTGGCGCTGATCGGCGCGGTGGTGGCGGAGTTCGTCGCCGGCACCGGCGGTACCGGCGCCGGGTTGGCGTACCAGATTCTCCAGGCCGGCTTTCAACTGAATATTCCCCGGCTGTTTGCCGCCCTGGTGCTGATCGCCCTGACCGGTGTCGCGCTGTTCAGCCTGATGGCGCTACTCGCCCGCCTGAGCCTGCGCAATTGGCACGACAGCGAGATTGGCTAACCTTTTGAGTCCGCCGCAGACGCGGCCCATGGAGCTTCATATGAACCTTCAACACAGCTGGCTGGTGCGCAACGCCAGCGCGATTCTCACCGGTTTGCCCGGCGCCGCCGCGCGCCATGCCGGGCCGGATATCCGCATCATCGACGGCCGCATTGCCGCCCTCGGTGCCCTGCCCCCGTTGCCCGGGGAGCGTGTGCTGGACGCCCGGGATTGCGTGGTCTATCCGGCGTGGGTCAACACCCACCATCACCTGTTCCAGTCGCTGCTCAAGGGCATTCCCGCCGGCATCGACCAGAGCCTGGGGGCGTGGCTGGGGGCGGTGCCCTATCGCTACCGTGGCCTGTTCGACGAGCAGAGCTTTCGCCTGGCGGCGCGCATCGGCCTGGTGGAATTGGCGCGCTCCGGCTGCGCCACCGTCGCCGACCACCATTACCTGTACCTGCCGGGCATGCAGTTCGACAGCGCCGAGGTGCTGTTCGAGGAAGCCGAACGCCTGGGGCTGCGCTTTGTGCTGTGCCGGGGCGGGGCGACGCAGGTGCGTCAGGCCGAAGGCCAGGCCGCTGCGGGGCCGGAAACCCTCACGCAGTACCTGGACGACGTTGAGCGTCTGGTGCGGCGCTACCACGATCCCGCCGCTGATGCCTGGCGCCGGGTGGTGATGGCGCCCACCAGCCCGCCCTACTCCATGCCCCCGGAGCACCTGCGGGAAACCGCCCGGGTCGCCCGGCGCCTGGGCATTCGCTTGCACAGCCACCTCAGCGAAACCGTGGAGTATCAGAACGAGGTGCAGCAGCGCCACGGTCTGTCGCCGGTGGCGTTTTGTGCCGAGCAGGAATGGCTGGGGCCGGATGTGTGGTTCGCCCACCTGGTGAAGCTCGACGCCGAGGAGATCCAGTTGCTGGGTGCCAGCGGCACCGGCATCGCCCACTGCCCGCAAAGCAATGGCCGCCTGGGCAGCGGCATCGCCGATGTGGTGGCCATGGAAGCGGCGGGGATGCAGGTGTCGATCGGCGTCGACGGCGCGGCCTCCAACGAGGCCTGCGACATGATCAGCGAAACCCACGCCGCCTGGCTGATGCAGCGGGCCAAGGCCGGTGAACGGGCCCGCCCCCGTTATGCCGGCGGTGACGATGAAGGCGGCGCCCACGCGGTGACAGTGGAGGACGTGGTGCGCTGGGGCACTGCGGGCGGGGCCAGGGTATTGGGCCTGGACGCGGTGGGCAGCCTGCAGGTGGGCATGGCGGCGGACCTGGCGATCTACCGCCTGGACCAGCCGCGCTACTTCGGCCTGCACGACCCGGCCATCGGCCCGGTGGTCGGCGGCGGCCGCCCGACCTTGCGGGCCTTGCTGGTGGGCGGACGGCTGACGGTGGACAACGACCAGTTGCCCGACCTCGACCTCGCCGAACTCGGCGCCCAGGCCCGGGACGCCGTGCACCGATTGCAACAGGCTGCAGGAGTACGCGCATGAGCTGGACCGCCCTGCAAGTGCGCAGCCTGCGCCTGGAAGCCGAGGATGTGCTGGGCATCGAACTGGCCCCCGCCGACGCCACGCCCCTGCCCTTCACCTGGGCCGCCGGCGCCCATGTCGACCTGCGCCTGGGCAACGGCGCGGTGCGCCAATACTCGCTGCTAAGCCTGCCGGAAGAAGGCCACCTGTACCTGGGCATCAAGCGCGAACCGGCCTCCCGAGGCGGTTCGCGCTGGCTCCACGAACAACTGCGCCTGGGTGCGCAGATCGAGGTCAGCGCCCCACGCAATCTGTTTGCCCTGCAACCGGGCAACGGGCCGGTGACCTTGCTGGCGGCAGGCATCGGCATTACCCCGTTGCTGCCGATGTATCGCCAATGCCAGGCCGAAGGCCGGCCGGTGCGCTTGCTGTATTTCACCCGGGATGCCCGCCAGGCGCCGTTTCTCCAGCGCTTGGGCGCCGACATCCAGTGGCACGGCGGACTTCGAGCCGAGCAGATCACCGAACAACTGGCCACGGAGTTCCCGGCATGGCAGGCCGACGCCGGTCTCTATTGCTGCGGCCCGGCGGGCTTTATGCGCAGCGTCGAACAGGCGGCGCTCAAGGCCGGCTGGCCGCAAGCCGCCTTGTACCGCGAACACTTCCAGGCGCCCGCGCCCACCACCGTCGATGAACAAAACCGCTACGCCCTGGTGCTGCAACGCAGCGGTGCCGAAGCCCAGGTGCAACCCGGAGAAAGCCTGCTCCAGGCCGCGTCACGGGTCGGTGTGGATCTGGCCTATTCGTGCGGCGTGGGGATCTGCGGCGCCTGCATCTGCCGGGTGCTCGAAGGCCAGCCGGAACACCGTGACGACTGCCTGAGCGAGGCCCAACGCCAGAGCGGCGAATGGATCGCGCCCTGCGTCTCCGGGGCCCGCAGCCCACGGCTGGTGCTGGACGCCTAAGCCTCAGCCTCAGCGCACATTGCGATACAGCATCAACCGCGCACTCTCATGCAGCCCCCGGGTCAATTCCAGCAAGCGCTGAAATTCCTCGGGGTGTTGCTGGGCCACGTTGTCACGCGGGGTGGGCGAGGCCAAATCGTGCAGGGTCGGCCCACTGCCGTCATGCTGCATCTGCAACAGGAAATCCTGAGTCACGCCGCCGATCACCGGGAAGGTGCCTTCCCTGAGCACCAACGGCACCACCCGCTCCCCTTCCGCCGCAGGTTGCTGGATATCCCGCCCCATGGCGCCATTGGTGAAGGGCATCCCCGCCATGCCGGCCACCGTGGGCAGCAAGTCGGCCAACCCCACGGCTTCTTCAATGACCCGTGGCTGCAACAGCCCCGGGGCGTGGATCAACAGCGGCACGTTGTTGCTCTCCAGCCCCAACTGCTCAAAGGCCGGGGCCATGTGCGGGATCTGGCTGATGCGGGTGTTGTGGTCGCCGAAGAACACAAAAATCGTGTTGTCGTAGTAGCCGCCCGCCTTGGCGATGTCCATCAGCCGGCCGATGTTGAAGTCCAGCAGGCGCACCGCGTTGTATTGCTCCAGGCTGCGGGAGCCGGCGGCTTGCACCTGCTCCAGGGTCAGCTGTTTGACCTCGAAACCGTCGTTGCTTTTGGGGATGGTGAACGGCCGGTGGTTGCCCGAGGTTTGCAGGTAGGCGAAGAACGGCTGGTCCTTGGGCACGGCGCGCAGCAGGCGGTCGCTTTCCTTGAACAGGTCGAGGTCGGAGATGCCCCAGACGTCCACCAGCGGCGATTTCCAGTAGCCCTCGTCATACAGCTGCACGCCGTCGATGCTCTGGCGGATCAGCGCGTTGATATTGGCCCAGCCGGCGTTGCCGCCAATCATGTAGAAGCGCTGGTAACCCTGGAAGGCGTTGATCAGGCTGTGCTGGCGAGTGATCAGCGGGTGGCGGGTCGCGGTCTCCTGGCGAGTGACGTCGGGCACCCCGGTAATGCTGGCCCACACGGTCTTGGCGGTGCCGGTGACCGGCACGTAGAAGTGCTTGAAGAACCAGCTTTGGCTCGCCAGCTTGTCGAGGTTGGGCGTCGGGTTCAGCGGGTTGCCGTAGGCGCCGACTGCGCTGGTGCCGAGGGATTCGAGCATGACGAAAATCACATTGGGCGGCCGCTGCCCTTCTGCTCGATAGGGCTGCACGCCCTGCTCACGGATGAAATTCAGGCTCTGCGCATCCGGCTGCTGCACCCCCAGGTAGCGCGCCACGGCCGGGTAATGCTGGCGCACCTGGGCTTCGTCGTATTGCGCCTGGCCGGCCTTGAGGGTGTCGTACAGAAACAGCACCGGGTTGAGACCCAAGGCCGCGACCTGGCTGTTACCCGAGAAAAACGCATCGCTCCAGCGCAGCGGCACGGGGTTTTCCAGGTTGAGCTTTTCCACCCGTCCCAGCAGCGCTAGCAGCACCGCGACCCCACCCACCAGCGTGGCCGAGACCACGGCCAGGGTGCCGATGGGCTGAGGCGGACGATCCAACGTCACGCGTTCCAGCTTGACCAGCGCCCACCACCACAGCCCCACGCCGGCCAGCCATGCCAGGCTGATCCAGATCACCGGGTAGGTTTCCCAGACCATCTGCCGGGAGATTTGCGCGTCGTCGAGGTAGCGCAGCACCGTGGCATTGATGCGTACGCCCAGGTAGGCGTAATGGCCAAAATCGATGATGTACACCAGCCCCACCGCGCCCAGCGCCAGCAGCAGATAACCCCGAGCCAGCCAACGCAGGGCCGGCACGCGCACCAGGTTCCAGCGCGGCAGCCATGCCAGCAGCGCCAGGGGCAGCATCAGCAACAGGGCCAGGCGCAGGTCGAAACGCAGGCCGATGCCCAGGGTTTGCAGGAGTGGCCCCTTGTCCTCGGCCGCCACCGGATCAACGCCGGAAAAGCCCAGCACAAACACCAGCCGCAACAGCGCCAGCAGCGCAAATACCAAGCCGATCGCGCCCACGCCGTAGCGCAGGCGGCGTGATTGCAAGCACCCCATGGTTTACCTCTGTGTGGTCAAAGTAGGTTTCAGCGGGCTCGGCACGCCCCTGGGCCGCAGCCTGTTCCAGCCGGCCATCAGCAACAGCCCGCAGCCGGCCACCAGGCAATAGCCCGCCAGCAACGGGTCGATCAGGTAGTCCCAGTAGTTTTCGGAAGGCTTGAGCCGCAGGGCGAAGGCCAAGGTGCCGGCCGCCAGCATCCACACGCCCAAGGCATTGCGCAGCCAGAGCATGAGCAAGGCCGCTGCGCCCATGAGCACAATCATCGGTCGCGGGTTGAAGCCCCAGCGATAGGGATCGAAATAGGTCAGGCCCAGGGTCGCCGGGTACAGGCTCAGGGTCAGCAGTGCAAACAGCAGCAGGACCTGGGCCCGCTGCCGGTGTTGCAGCGGCGCAAGCACGCCCAGGCGTTGCAGGCCGACCCAGCCCAGCAACACCAGGGTGCTGATGGCCAAGTCATCGGTGAAGCTGCGCACATATGCCGCCAGGGGCAGTTCTGCAATGGGCACAAAACTCACCAGTGCCAGCACCGGCAACAGCCAGGGGCGCCAGGGCGCGGTCAACCGCAGGCTGCCGAGCAGCACAAAGCCAAGGAGGATAAAACTCAGGTGGGCTTGCCACAGGGACATCATCACAGGCGCTCCGCCAGCCAGGCCTCGTTGAAGCTGACATGTTTGATAAAGGTGTTATTCCACGAGTACACCAAGTGGTACATGCCGTCCGGGCTGCGGCTGAAGTACGGGTACTCGTACTCGAAATCACAGCCTTGGGGCTTGCACACCCGGTAATCCAGGTTGCTCAGGAAACGTTGCTCCAGGGGCAGGCGCCGGGCGCCGCTGGACGCGCGGAAGCCTTCACCGATGATCTCTTTGTAGGCCTCGGGGGAGAACGGCTGGCCCAGGGGATCGGGGGACTGGTCCAGTTCCACCACGCTGCGCCATTCATTCAGCTCAGCATCGGTGCCGTACAGGCTGAGCTTGAAGCGCCCGTCCTGCAGGTCGTTGAGGGCTACCAGCAAACCGTTGTCGGCAGTGCCCACGGCGGCCAGGGACGAGTTGGGGTTGGACGGCTCCAGCGGATAGGGCTCGCTCCAGGTCTGCCCAGCGTCTTCGGTGCGGCTGGCCAGGACCCGATGATGGTTGTCGCCGGCATAACGCAGCATGGCAACGGCGCGACGCTGGTCTAGGGGCACGATGGTCGGCTGCAGGGAGTTTTTGCCGCGGCTGATGCGGAATTTGTCGATCACCTGGCCATCGCTGCTGAGGTACAGGTACTCGGCGAACTTGCCCATGAACTCGTGGTACACCGGCAGGCCGATGGAGCCGTCGGCATGGAACACCGGCGCGGCACGCACCAGGGTGCTGATGTTGAAGAACGGCGAGGTGATCAGTTGCCGCGGCGCGCCCCAGTGTTGCCCGAGGTCGTCGGAGACCATCACGTTGATCGCGCTGGTGGCCCAGCCGCCCACCGACACCGAGACATAGAACATCCACAGGCGATTGTCCGGGGCCAGGGCGATCACCGGGTTGCCCAGTTTGCGGATGTAGCGCTGGGTGCCGGAGCGGGTGCTTTCCCGGGTGGCCAGCACCTGTTCGGCGCCCCACTCGCCGCTCTTGGCGTCAAAGCGCGCGGTGCGCACCTGCACGTCGGCGGCGCCTTCTCGGGAGCCGGCGAACCACACGGCCATCAGGTCGCCGCCGGGCAAGGCAGTGACCGAGGACGAGTGGACAAAATCCTTCAGCTCCGAAGACACAAAGCGGCTGCTGTATTGCGGGCGGGCCTCGGACGGCGTGGTTGTGGTGGCAGGGCCGGCCTGGGCAAACGGCGCCAGGACATGGGGCGGATGGCTGCGCCAGGCCGCCAGGAACACCGCCATCAGGAGCAAGGCACAACCGATAAACATCAGGCGAGAAGGAAGCGCACGCATAAGGAGCCCGTTGCAGATGCAGGGTGGGAATCAGGAAAAAACAATCAGGGTGCAGCGTCATCCGGCAGGCGTCGACGGCGACCGGTGAGCATCGACAACGGCAAGTTGTCGCGCACCTGGAAGCTCTCGAACAACGCGGCGCAGACGTGCAGACAAACCAGGCCCAACAGCACATTGGCGGTAGTTTCATGCACCAACAGCGGCCAGTCGGCGCCCCACAGGGCATCCACTTCCTCCATGGCCCAGCCGCTGAGGCCGATGATCAGCAACGCCAAGAGCATCAGCAGCATCACCAGCGCACCGAGGGGCGAGTGCCCCAGGCGGTGCGCCGGGCGCCCGGCCAACAGTGAGCGTACATGGGCCTTGAGTCGGCTTGGCGTCGGCCAGAAGTCCGCCCAGCGTGCGCTGCGCGGGCCGATGAATCCCCACACCGTGCGGACCAGCAACCAGGCTATGGCGTAGTAGCCGAGCCAGATGTGCCAGTCGTCACCGGCTTCATTGAAGAAGTAGTTGGCGACGAAGACCCCGGCGATGGACAGGTGAAACAACCTGACCACCGGGTCCCAGAGGCGCAGGGATTGCGTCGGCATCAGCCTTTGATCTCGGTCTTCACGGCTTTGCCGGTGACCGGGTCGTGGTAGATCTCGACCTTGCGCTTGTCTTTGTCAAAGCCGTAGATCTCGTAGCAGTTGCCGTCGGTGACCTTGAACTTGCTGATCTCGTAGCCCTGGGCCTTGAGCTGTTCCTGGAAGGCCTTCTGATCTTGCCATTGCGAGCGTTCGGCGGTGGTGCATTGCGGGCCGGCGACGGCCAGGGGGCTGGCGATGACCAGGGACAGCAGAAGAATTTTGCGCATGGAAACACTCTCGTCGGATGAGGGAGATCCCACTGTGCAAAACCAAGCTTAGGGCAACCTTAGTTGGCAACGAGCGGTTACATTTTCCCGACACAAGGCACTGCCAGAGCCCCGCGGCGGGCGTCATCATGCCGCCGTTCCAGCGTCCGCTGCCCTACCGAGAACCCGCCATGCGCTTGCTCCTTGTCGAAGATGATCGTGCCCTAGGCCAAGGCGTTCGCGTGGCCTTGAGCGCCGAGGGCTATACCCTGGACTGGCTGGAGGACGGCCTCAGCGCCCTGCACGCCCTGCGCAGCGAAAACTTCGACCTGTTGCTGCTGGACCTGGGCTTGCCACGCCTGGACGGCCTGGAGCTGTTGCAGCAATTGCGTGCCGAACAGCACGACTTGCCGGTGCTGATTCTCACCGCCCGCGACGGCACCGCCGAGCGCATCGCCGGGCTGGACGCCGGGGCCGACGATTACCTGGTCAAGCCGTTCGACGTCGAGGAATTCAAGGCCCGGGTCCGCGCCCTGCTGCGCCGTAGCCAGGGCCGGGCCCAACCGTTGCTGGAGCACGCCGGGGTCAGCCTCGACCCGGCCACCCAACAAGTCAGCTACCAGGGCCAGGACATTGTGGTCACGCCCATGGAGTACCAGTTGCTGCACCAGTTGATGGCGCGCCCGGGCAAGGTGGTGACCCGCGAACGCCTGTCCCAGGCCTTGTACGGCTGGCAGGACCGGGTCGAAAGCAACACCCTGGAAGTGCTGATCCACAACCTGCGCAAGAAACTCTGCGCCGAGCTGATCCGCACGGTACGCGGCGTCGGCTACGTGGTGGAGCTCAAGCCATGAACTCGGTACGGGCGCGGATTCTGCTGCCGGTGCTGCTCCTGGTGCTGCTGGGGGATGTGCTGATCAGTTGGCTGGTGCTGCGCGACAGCCACCATGAAATCGAAGAGGTGTACGACGCCCAACTGGCGCAGAGCGCGCGCCTGTTGCAAGGCGTGTTGCGCCAGCGTGACCCCGGCGAAGCCGACTGGGACAAGCTGTACCAGGCCTTCGACCAGGCCATGAGCCGGGTCGGCGAAGACGGCGTGGCCCATCCCTATGAAACCCGCCTGACCTTCCAGGTCTGGCGCCGCGACGGCCAGTTGCTGGTGCGCTCCGCCGAGGCCCCGACCCTGGCCGCGCCCCCCACCACCCTGGGCTCCCACGACATCGTCGAGAATGGCAACGACTGGTGCGCCTTCCTCCTGGCCGACGAGCAACAAGGGCTGCTGATCTGGGTGGGCGAGCGCGACGACATTCGCCAGGACCTGATCCAGCGCATCATGCGCCACACCCTGTGGCCGACCCTGATCGGCGTGCCGCTGCTGGCGCTGTTGATCTGGCTGACCATCGGCTGGGGGCTCAAGCCGCTGCGGGCCATGGCCCGGGCGATTCGCGGGCGCAACACCGCGACCTTGCAACCCTTGCAGCTCAAGCCGCTGCCGGTGGACCTGGAGCCCATGCAGACCGCCTTGAACCAGTTGCTGGCGCAGATCGACAGCCTGCTGGAACGCGAGCGGCGCTTTATCGCCGATGCCGCCCATGAACTGCGCACACCCTTGGCGATCCTGCGTATCCACGCGCAAAACGCCCAGAGCGCCGGCACCCCGGAACAGCGCCGGGAAGCCCTGGATTTCCTGGTCAGCGGGGTCGACCGCGCCACGCGCATCGGCAGCCAGTTGCTGACCATGGCGCGCATCGAACCCCAGCTCAACAACCCCCAGCGCAGCACCGTGTCACTCACCGCCCTGGTGCGCGAAGAGCTGGCGGAGCTGACGCCCCTGGCCCTGGAAAAAGACGTCGAGCTGGTGCTGGACGGCGACGAGGCCTGCCTGGTCGACACCGACCCGGTGGCCCTGGCCATTGCCCTGCAAAACCTGGTGACCAACGCCCTGAACTTCTCGCCGCCGGGCAGCGAAGTCTGGGTGCGCATCCGGCCGCAGCCTTCAGGGACGATCCACCTGTGCGTGGAGGATGCCGGGCCCGGTATCAACGAACAGGAGCGCGCGCGGCTGTTCGAGCGCTTCTACAGCCAGGGCAATGCGAATGGCGCCGGGCTGGGCCTGGCCATCGTCGAGATGATCGCTGGCAAGATCGGCAGCCGCCTGGAACTGCACAACCGGGCGCAAGGTGGCCTGTGCGCGCAGTTGCTGTTGCAGGCCAGTACTCGGCCAGCATTGCATCCGCAACCGGCGCCAGCCTGAAACGTTTCAGGCCTCGGGATCATTGATTGCCGGCGGCAGCGAACCTTTCACCGTCAACCGACGTCCGAGCTAGGGCATTGATGCTTACTGCTCGCCGCGAGGTTCCCGTTTGAAAGCTGCCATCGTCAAAAAATACCGCCTGATCATCAAGACCCTGGGTTACGTGGGCTGGTCCCTGTTCTGGCTGCTGATCTGGGATGTGGCGGTCACCGTGGATTTCATGCTGTTTCTCAACGCCAAGATCAACCTGCCGCTGATGCCCCTGACTCTGCTGGGTTCGGCGCTGGTGGTGCTGATCAGCTTTCGCAACAGCAGCGCCTACAACCGCTGGTGGGAGGCGCGAACCTTGTGGGGGGCGATGGTCAACAATTCCCGCAGCTTCGCCCGGCAAGTGCTGACCCTGCTGGACGATCCGGGCAGCGAGGTCAACCCGGTGAAATCCACCCTGTTGCGGCGCCATGTGGCCTACGTGAATTGCCTGGCCGCGCACCTCAAGGGCGAGCCTTGCCCGGCCGAGGTGCAGGCGTTCATTCCCGCCGAAGAGTTCGATCGCCACCCCAGCACCAACAACTTTGCCAACGACATCATCAATGGCTCCGCCGCCCTCTTGGCCAAGGAATACAAGGCCGGGCGCCTGGACAGCATTCGCCTGGCGCGGCTGGAATCGACCCTGGTGGAACTGTCCAACAGCCAGGGCGGCATGGAGCGGATCGCCAACACCCCGCTGCCCTACCCTTACGTGTATTTCCCGCGGCTGTTCATCACCTTGTTCTGCCTGATCGTACCCGTGGGCCTGGTGGAATCCCTGGGCTGGTTCACGCCCCTTGCATCCACCGTGGTGGGCTTTATGCTGCTGGCCATCGAACGCATCGGCACCGACCTGCAAAGCCCGTTTCGCGCCAGCGAACACCAGATCCAGATGGAAACCATCTGCGAAACCATCGAGAAAAACCTGCAGTCGATGCAGCGCGATGCACTGGGTGGCGATCGGATTGGCTAACGCCCAACGCAGGCAGCCGAAAGGCTTATCACGCTCACAGAACAGGAAAATCCATGGCCCTTCCGGAAAGGCTGCAACCGCTGAAACCTACCCCGTCGCAGTGGGACGCCATGAGCATCCTGCTGCGCACGCTGGAAGAAAAAATCGAGCTCAACCACGAACAGGAAAACGCCGCCATCAGCACGCTGATCGAGCAGTGGAACAGCCTCGCCGGCCGGCCTTTCGAGTTTGATGAGTTTCGCGATTTGCACAGCCATACCAACGCCGAGGACTTTATCCGCTCGGCTTTCCATCACGAGCGATACGTCGACGACTTGAGCTTCGAAGAAGCCTGCGCCCTGGCCCGTTTTGTCAGCCACAGCGAGGGCGATGATTCGGATGTCCACTACGCTTTGAAGCTGCTGGAGATCAACTTTGCCAACGCCGAGGCATCGGACCTGATCTTCTGGCCGGACGACTGGTTCAACGACCCCGACCTGTTGGACGTCGAGCTGACGCCCCAGGAAATCGTCGGTTACTTGATGGCAAAGTCCGGGCGACGCTTGGCCGATGCACCGCCAATAACGCTGCGGTATGCCATGCCCTGAGGGTGGTCTTGCGGACGCTATCGCTGGCAAGCCAGCTCCTACAGGTAGGGCGCGGTGTTTGGTGTGGGGCCGAGTCATCGCGACCCTGCCGACCATCACACTCTGTGTAGGAGCCGGCTTGCCGGCGATGGCGATCTTGCGGACGTCATCGCTGGCAAGCCAGCTCCTACAGGTCGGGACGCGGTGTCTTACTACCCTGCCGACTATCACACACCGTGTAGGAGCCGGCTTGCCGGCGATGGCGATCTTGCGGACGCTATCGCTGGCAAGCCAGCTCCTACAGGTCGGAGCGCTGTGCTTGGTGTGGGGTCGGGTCAGCGGCGATCGCCACCGCCGGGGCCGCCACGGCCACCGCCGTCGTAGCCACCGGGACCACCGCCGTGGCCACCGCCATGACCGCCACCACCGCCGCCCGGCGGGAAGAACATCCAGCAGCCCGACAGGGATGACAACAGGGCGATCAACGCCGCTGCTTGGGTAATTCGCTTCACCATCATGTGCTCACTCTCATAGTCCATAAGAAAGAAACTTTCTTGGCAGTTCAGACAGTGTGCTTTTCGCTTTGAGCACGGTTTCTATGTAAAGAATGGGTAAGTGTTGTATCGGAAATGATTCATTTACCCACCGATGATCACCCGCCCCCTTGCGACAGCGTCTCAAGACGTTCGCAAACTGAGACACCGCGCCCCCACCACCCCCGTACCAACACCGATACACGCCTTAAAATTCAATAACTTGGCTAAGTGCCATTGACTGGCACAGGCCTTGCTCCGTGGCTTTTCGTTTGGTGCGAAGGCCTTTCAGCGCCCTCGCCCCGCCCTTCCAGCCAGCGAGTGCCGTGCCATGTTCGAGCGACTGACCATCCACCTCAAAATCGTCCTGCTGTCGGGGGTTTGCCTGTTGAGTGTGATCGCGCTGGTGGTGGGCATGAACCTCTACCAAAGCGCCGCCACCAACCAGCAGGTCAAGGACGCCAGCAGCCAGATGCTCACGCGCGGGGTACAGAACCTGGTGCAGGCCAAGGCGGCGGAAAAGGCCCAACTGCTGCAGCGCAATTTTTCCGAGAGCCTGCAGGTGGTCAATGGCCTCAACGCCCAGCTCCTGCAACTGCGCGGCCTGCTGCACAGCCAATCACTGAGCCCCGAAGCGCTGCGCCATGAGGTCAACCAAAGCCTGCGCAGTGCCTTCGAGCACAACCCGACGCTGCTCGGCGTGTGGCTGGTGATGGAAGCCAACGGCCTTGACGGCCGCGACGCCGAATTTGCCGGCAACCGCACCCCGGGCTCCAATGAGCAAGGGCGTTTCGCCAGTTACTGGAACCGCTCCGGCGGCAGCGGGCAGAACCTGGCCGTGGCCGAGCAGGACATCAACAACGACGCCCCCGGCATCAGCGGCGCCCCCTATAACGCCTTCTACAGTTGCCCGAAAAACACCGGCCAGACATGCCTGCTGGAACCCTACGCCGACGCCGTCAGCGGCCAGACCCTGGTCATGACCTCCATCTCCCAGCCCTTACGGGTGGACGACCAGGTGATCGGCGTGGTCGGTGTCGATATCGCCCTGGACACCCTGCAAGCCGCCGCCGTGGATGCCCGCCGCGAGCTGTTCGAGGGTGCCGGCAACATGCTGATCCTCTCCAGCAGTGGCGTGCTGGCCGGCGCCAGCGGCGCCCCCGACAAGCTCGGGCAGAAGGTGCAAAACGCCCTCGGTGCAGCCGGCGAGGCGCTGCTGCAACAGCTGCGCAGCAATCAGCCGCAGACCCTGGACCAGGGCGAGTCGATCCGTGCGCTGTTCCCGGTGCCGCCGATTGCCGGCGCCAACCCTTGGGCGGTGGTGATCGACCTGCCGAAACAAGTGCAACAGGCCGATGCCCTGAGCCTGCAACGGCTGCTGGAAAGCGCCCAGCACGACAACCTGCTCAAGACCCTGCTGGTGACTGCCCTGGCCGCCGCCCTCGGCCTGCTGCTGATGAGCCTGTGTGCCGGCAGCGCCACCCGGCCGATCAAGCAGGTGGCGGCCATGCTCCAGGGCATCGCCAGCGGCGACGGCGACCTGACCCAGCGCCTGAGCTACAGCCGCCGGGATGAGTTGGGCGAGTTGGTGCAAGGCTTCAACCGCTTCCTCGACAAGCTGCAGCCGCTGATCCGTGACATCAAACTGAGCATCACCGAAGCCCGAGGCACGGCCGATCAGTCGTCGAACATCGCCCGCCTCACCAGCCAGGGTATGCAGACCCAGTTCCGCGAGATCGACCAGGTGGCCACCGCCGCCCACCAGATGAGCGCCACCGCCCAGGACGTGGCGCAAAGTGCAGCCAGTGCCGCCCAAGCGGCCAAGGGCGCCGACCAGTCGACCCAGGACGGCTTGCAGATCATTGCCCACAGCACCCGGGCCATCGAGCATCTGGCGGCGGATGTCGGCCAATCCATGGGCCAGGTGCAGACCCTGGCGGCCAACAGCGTGCAGATCGGCCAGGTGCTGGAGGTGATCCGCAGCATCGCCGAACAGACCAACCTGCTGGCCCTGAACGCCGCCATCGAGGCCGCACGGGCCGGGGAAAGCGGACGCGGTTTTGCCGTGGTGGCCGATGAGGTGCGCAACCTGGCGCGGCGCACCCAGGATTCCATCGAGCAGATTCGCGGGGTGATCGAGCAGATCCAGGGCAGTACCCAGGCCTTGGTGACGTCGATGCACAGCAGCCACAGCCAGGCCCAGGACAGCGCCAGCCAAGTGCAGGATGCGGTGGCGGCGTTGCAGCGCATCAGCCAGGCGGTGCTGGTGATCAGCGACATGAACCTGCAAATCGCCAGCGCCGCCGAGGAGCAGAGCGTGGTCGCCGAAGAGGTCAATCGCAACGTGGCGGCGATCCGTCAGGTCACCGAAACCCTGAGCGGCCAGGCCGACGAATCGGCCCAGGTCAGCACCCAGCTCAACGACCTGGCGACCCAGCAACTGCGCCTGGTGGATCAGTTCCGGGTCTGAACCCTTTCCGCTGCGGGCGCCGCTACCCGTGGCCGGCGCAGGGTCAGAACAGCGTGGGCAGCGAGGCCGAAGATCAGCCCCCAGAACGCCGCCGACAAGCCGAACAAAGACATGCCCGAGGCCGTGACCAGAAAGGTGATCAGCGCGGCCTCGCGGTCATGGGGCACCGCCATGGCACCGCTCAAGGCACCGCCAATGGCCGCGAACAGCGCCAAGCCCGCCAGCGCCGCGATCAGCTCCCGGGGGAAGGCGCTGAACAGGGAAACCAGGGTCGCGCCGAAGATCCCCAGCACCAGGTAAAACACCCCGCCCATGACCCCGGCCATGTAGCGCTTGGCCGGGTCGGCATGGGCCTCGCGCCCGGTGCAGATGGCCGCGGTGATCGCCGCCAGGGTCAGGCCGTGGCAGCCGAACGGCGCCAGCACCAGGCTGGCCAGGCCCGTGCTGGCGATGATCGGGCTGGCCGGGGTTTGATAGCCGTCGTTGCGCAGCACGGCGATGCCCGGGACAAATTGCCCGGTCAGGGCCACCACCACCAACGGCAGCGCCACGTTGAACAGCCCATGCCAACTGAAAGCCGGGCTGATCCAGTGGGGCGTGGCCAGGCCGATCACCAGGGCCGACTGCTGGATCTCCCCGGCACCCAAGGAAATACCGCAGCCCACCAGCAGCACCGCCAACACTGCGTAGCGCGGCAACACCCGCTTGAACAGCAAGTAGGTGGCGAACATGGCCCCCACCAGCAGCGGCTTGTCGGCCATGGAGCGGAACAGTTGGGTGCCGAAACTGAAGAGGATCCCCGCCAGCATCGCTGCGGAAATCGCCGCCGGCAGCTTGCCGATGACCTTGTCGAAAATACCGCAGAGCCCCACCAGCAGAATCAGCGCACTGGCCACCAGGTAGGCGCCCACCGCTTCATTCAGGCTGATGCCCGGCAACAGCGCCACCAGCAACGCCGAGCCCGGCGCCGACCAGGCGATGATCACCGGCACCTTGAAGCGCAGGCTGAGGACGATGCCCAGTACGCCGCTGCCGATGGAAATGGCCCAGACCCAGGACGCCAGCACCTCCTCGGGCAAACCGGCAGCCTTGGCCGCCTGGAAGATAATCACCAGGGGCCCGGCGTAGGAAATCAGCGTGGCGATAAAGCCGGCCACCACGGCGGACAGGGAAAAGTCCTTGAACAGGCTGTTCATGCTCACTCCAAAACCGCGGGCGGCGCGGCGGCATCCGGGCTCGCCGCACCGCCCTGTGACGGGCTAGGCGCTGGCCTCGGCCAGGGGCTGGACCTGGGTCGGGCGCTGATAGACAAAACACATGGCCAGGGCCGCCACCGCACCGGGAATGGCGAAAGCCATGAAGTTGTAGTGCAACGGCAACTGGATGCCCACCAGGGCACCGCCCAGGATCGGCCCGACAATCGCCCCGCTGCGCCCGATGCCCGAGGCCCAGCCAAGGCCGGTGGAACGCATGGCCATCGGGTAGAACTGGGCGACGCAAGCATAGGCCAGGATCTGCGTGCCGATGGTGGTGGCGCCGGCAATCGCGATCAAGCCGTAAAGCACCGCCGTCGGGCTTTTGAAGCCCAGCAGGCTGATGGACAGCGCCGCCACCACAAAGAACGCCACCAGGACTTTTTGCAGCTTCAGCCGGTCACCGATCCAGCCACCGCCCACGGCGCCGAAGATCGCCCCGAAGTTCAGCACCAGAAGGAACATCAGGCTCGACCCCAGCCCATAACCGGCGCTGGCCATCAGCTTGGGCAACCAGGAGTTGAGGGCGTAGACCATCAACAGGCAGCAGAAAAATGCGACCCACAGCATCAAGGTACTCAGGGCCCGGCCATCGCGAAACAGCTGCACCACCGGCGTGCCCGGAGCCTTGAGCGCGGCCTTGATGAACACGTCGCCGGCTTGCGGCACAAAGCTCGGTTCGATGCGCTGCAACACCTGCCGCGCCTCTTCCTCCCGCCCCTGGCGCAGCATGAAGCCCACCGACTCTGGGAGGAACTTGAGGATCAGCGGCAACAACAGCAAGGGAATCACCGCCACATAGAACACCGACTGCCAGCCGAAATTCGGCAGCAGCACAATGCCCAGGCCGGCCGACAGCATGCCACCCACCGAATAGCCGCTGAACATGATCGCCACCAGGGTGCTGCGGATTTTCTTCGGCGCGTATTCGCTCATCAACGCCACCACGTTGGGCATCACCCCGCCGATGCCGAGGCCGGCGATAAAGCGGCAGATGCCGAACTCCGTGGGGTTGCGGGCAAAGCCGTTGAGCACGGTAAAGCCGCTGAACAGGATCACGCAGACGGCGATCACTTTCTTGCGCCCGATACGGTCCGACAGCGAACCGAAAAACAGCGCGCCGAACATCATGCCGAACAACGCGTAACTGCCCAGGGTCCCGGCCTGCAGCGGGGTCAGGCCCCACTCCTGCATCAGCACCGGCAGCACCACGCCGTAGATCACCAGGTCGTAGCCGTCGAAGATGATGATCAGCGCGCACCAGAACAGCACGCGCCAGTGGAAGGCGTTGAAACGCGCCTCGTCGATCAGGGTATTGCTGTCTATTTTTCGCATGGCATCTGACTCTTGTTGTTGTTTTTAGAGACCGGGTGGACGTGTTGTTTGGGGGTTGAGGTTGGGGGTTGATTCAGGGGGACCTTGGCGTGGCGGATCGCCGGCAAGCCGGCTCCTACAAAACCCCTGCAACACCCTGCCGCCTGTAGGAGCTGGCTTGCCAGCGATGGCGCCCTCAAGGCCTATGCAACATCCAAGGCCCTCATCGCCGGCAAGCGGGCACCGGCAAGCCGGCTCCTACATAGGGGGTCAGCCTTGGTCGCCACCGCCTACGGGCATGACCATGCCGGTGATGTAGGAGGCTTCGTCGGAGGCCAGGAAGAGGATCGCCGCGGCCTGTTCGTCGATGGTGCCGTAGCGTTTCATCTGGGAGCTGTCGAGGGTCTGATCGACAATCTGCTGGTACCAGACTTTCTCTTCCGGGCTCTGTTCGGCGCTGTTGCGGGGGATGCGTCGTGGCGGCGCTTCGGTGCCGCCGGGGGCGGTGGCATTGACCCGGACGCCGCGCCCGGCGGTTTCGAAGGCCAGGCAGGCGGTCAGGGCATTCACCCCACCCTTGGCCGCGCCATAGGGCACGCGGTTGATGCTGCGGGTGGCAATGGACGAAACGTTGACGATGGCGCCGCTGCCCTGCTCCAGCATGAACGGCAGCGCGGCGTGGCAGCACCACAGGGTCGGGAACAACGAACGGCGGACTTCGGCTTCGATCTGCGCCGGCTCGTAGTGCTCGAAGGGTTTGGCCCAGATGGTGCCGCCGACGTTGTTGACCAGCACGTCGAGGCGGCCGAAACGCTCGACGGCGGCGGCCATGATGCGCTCGCATTCGGCGTATTGCTCAAGGTCGGCGGTCAGGGCCAGCACCGGGTACTGGGCGGCCAGTTCGGCCTGGAGTTCGAACACCAGTTCGGAGCGGTCCACCAGGATCAGGCTGGCGCCCTCCTCGGCCAGGCGCTCGGCGACACGCCGGCCGATGCCTTGGGCGGCGCCGGTGACCAGGGCGACTTTGTTTGGGAAGCGGTTCATGGCGACCTCGGGGTTAGGGTTGAGGAGCTGGGTGTTGATGCGGGCCTCATCGCCGGCAAGCCGGCTCCTACAACGGCGATATGGGCTCAGGCGGCGCTGGCGGCGAACTTCTCGTAGTAGAAGTTCGCCGGGGCGATGCCTTGTTCGCGGATGAACTGGCTCACGGCCTCGACCATCGGCGGCGGGCCGCACAGGTACACGTCCACGTCCCCGTCATTCAGGTGCCGGGGTTCGATGTGCTGGGTCACGTAGCCCTTGAGCGGGTGCTGGCTCTCGGGGTTGGCCACGCAGGCGCTGAAGCTGAAGTTGGGGATGCGCGCGGCCAAGGCTTCCAGGCGGTCCAGCTCCACCAAGTCGAAGTCGTTGGTCACGCCGTAGATCAGGTGCAATGGGTGCTCGCTGCCCTGCTCGGCAATCTTCTCCAGCATCGCGGTAAAGGGCGCAAGGCCGGTGCCGCCGGCCAGCAGCAACAGCGGCCGGCGAATGTCCCGCAGGTAGAAGCTGCCCAGGGGGCCGGCCAGGGTCATGCTGTCGCCGGCCAAGGCCCGCCCGGTGAGGAAGCTGCTCATCAAGCCGCCGGGCACGTTGCGGATCAGGAAGCTGACCTCGCCGTCGCGCTGCAGGGAGCTGAAGGAATAGGCCCGGGTCTGCTCGCTGCCGGGCACCCCGAGGTTGACGTACTGCCCCGGCAGAAACGCCAGCTTGCTCAGGGACTCGCCCTTGATCGACAGGGCGATGGTGCTGTCGGAGAGCTGGCGCACCGCGCTGATGCTGGCACTGAAGGTCGCCTGCGCCGTGCGGCAGACGTCGGACGAGGCCGGCACCCGCACCACGCAATCGCTCAGGGCGCGCATCTGGCACGTGAGGACAAAACCCTGCTCCGCCTCGTCGGCGGTCAAGGCGTCTTCGATGTACTCCTCGCCCAGGTCGTAACGCCCGGCCTCGGCAAAGCATTTGCAGGTGCCGCAGGCGCCGTCGCGGCAGTCCAGGGGGATGTTGATGCCTTGGCGATAGGCTGCGTCGGCCACGGTTTCCCCGGCGTTGGCGGCGACGAAACGGGTCACCCCGTCTTCGAAGTTGAGTGCGATTTGATGGGTCATGGCAGTCGCCTCAGAGGTGGTAGAAATCGACGACCTGGCGAACGTAATCGTTCTTCAGGATGACTTTCTTGGCCTTGATCAGCGGGTTGTCGCCGCGCACATCCAAGGTGTAGAAACTGCTGCCGAAGTAGCTGTCCACGGTCTTGTAGCGAAAGCTCAGGGTGTGCCAGTTGAAGCGCACCGTGCACAGGCCGTCGGCCTGTTCCAACAGCTCGATGTTGCTCAGGTTGTGCGAGGTGCGGGTGTCGGGAATGCTCGCGCTGGAGCGTTCGGTCTTGATCCGGAACACCCGGTCTTCCAGGCCGCAACGGTTGCCGTACCAGATCAGCGAAATTTCCCGCTGCGGGTCTTCGGTCAACTCGTCGTTGTCGTCCCAGGACGGCATCCAGAAGGTGGCGTCGGGGGCATAGAGTTCCAGCCAACTGTCCCAGTCCTTGTCGTCCAGGTAGCGGGCCTCGCGGTACAGAAAGTCGCGCACGGCGTCGTAGGAAAGGCTCATTGCACGGCCTCCACGGCGATCTTGCGGGACTCGTCGGCCGCCAGGGCGCGGAGCATGGTTTCCTGCCAGTACTTGTGCTGCATCACGAACAGGCCTTCGTCTTCGGTGCGCACGCCGCTGAGGATCGGGTGCAGGTCAATCTCTTTCGCCGCCTCGTCCGGGCCTTCGACCCAGTGCTCGGCCCCGCGGGACATGTCGTTCCAGGCGCTGGTGCTGCCCTGGTAGCCCATCTGGCAGGAACGGAATTCCTCCAGGTCGTCGGGGGTGGCCATGCCGCTGACGTTGAAGAAGTCTTCGTACTGGCGAATGCGGCTGGAGCGGGCGTGGTCGCTTTCGCCCTTGGGCGCGATGCAGTAGATGGTGATTTCGGTGCGGTCCACGGAGATCGGCCGGGCAATGCGGATCTGCGAGCTGAACTGGTCCATCAGGTAGACGTTGGGGTACAGGCACAGGTTGCGCGAGTTCTCGATCATCCAGTCGGCGCGGGCCTGGCCGAAGTCCTGGGCCAGTTCGTCGCGGCGCTCGTAGAGCGGGCGGTCTTCAGGGTTGGACCAGCGGGTCCAGAGCAACATGTGGCCCTTGTCGAAGGAGTAGAAACCACCGCCCTGCTTGGCCCAGCTGCCGGCGCTCATGGTGCGGATGTCTTCGCCCGCCTCGCGCTGCTTGCGCTGGTTCTGGGTGGCGGCGTAGTTCCAGTGCACCGAGCTCACGTGGTAGCCGTCGGCACCGTTTTCGGCGGTGAGCTTCCAGTTGCCTTCGTAGATGTAGCTGGACGAACCGCGCAGCACTTCCAGGCCGTCGACGGACTGGTCGACGATCATGTCGATGATCTTCGCCGACTCGCCCAGGTGCTCCACCAGTGGCGCCACATCGGCCTTGAGGCTGCCGAACAGGAAGCCGCGATAGGACTCGAAACGCGCCACCTTGGTCAGGTCGTGGGAGCCTTCGCAGTTGAAGCTCGACGGGTAACCTGCGGCGGCCGGGTCCTTGACCTTGAGCAGCTTGCCGGAGTTGTTGAAGGTCCAGCCATGGAACGGGCAGGTGTAGGACGACTTGTTGCCGGTCTTGTGCCGGCAGAGCATGGCGCCGCGGTGGCTGCAGGCGTTGAGAAAGGCGTTGAGCACCCCGTCCTTGTTGCGCGCAATAAAGATCGATTGGCGGCCCATGGTGGTGGTGTAGTAATCGTTGTTGTTGGGGATCTGGCTCTCGTGGGCCAGGTACAGCCAGTTGCCTTCGAAGATGTGTTGCATCTCCAGGTCGAACAGCCGGGGGTCGGTGAACATCTCCCGCTTGCAACGGTAGACGCCTTGCTCTTTATCTTCTTCAAGCAGGGAGTGAAGGTATTCGGGTCGCAGGGACATGGCCGCCGCCTCCATTGTTTTTATCAGGCAGGCTCATGCTAGGGCGGGGGTTGAAGGGGCAATATCCGTTACGTGCAGACCACTATCCGTTTTCTGCAAGGTGCCGGGTGGTGACGGTCTTCAGCGTTGTGTTGGGCTGGCGGGCCTCATCGCTGGCAAGCCAGCTCCTACAGGGGGGCAGCCCGCAACACCGTTGTAGGAGCCGGCTTGCCGGCGATGGCGGTCTTGAGCGTTGTGTTGGGCTGGTGGGCCTTATCGCTGGCAAGCCAGCGCCTACAGGGGGGCAGCCCGCAGCACCGTTGTAGGAGCCGGCTTGCCGGCGATGGCGGCTTCCGGGACGCTATCGCTGGCGAGCCACCTGCGGGAGCGTGGGGTCAGTGGCGGCGTTTGAGGGTGTCGGAGGGCAGTTCGCCGAATTGCTTGCGGTAGTTTTCCGAGAAGCGCCCCAGGTGCAGGAAGCCGAAGTCCATGGCCAGTTCGGTGACGTTGCGCACGTGGCTGCTGGGGTCGCGCAGGCAGGCGTGGACCCGCTCCAGCTTCTTCTGGCGGATGTAGTGCTTAGGGGTGGTCTGGGCGTTGCGTTCGAACAGGCCGTACAGCGAGCGCAGGCTCATTTGCGCCTGTTGCGCCAGCTCTTCGCAGCCGATGTCTTGCTTGAGGTTGCGCTCGATGTAGTCGGCAATCACCTCGAAGGTCGCCGACGATGAACCCAGGCCTGCGCGCCGGACGTTGGTCTTCATCAGGCTGAGCATTTTGCTGACCACGATCTGCGCGTAATGCTCCTGGACCTTGGGCATGCACTCGGCCGCCTCGGCCTCGCGGCAGACCATGCTCAGCAGGTTGATAAAGCCTTCCAGCTCATGCAGCTGGTAGCGGTTTTCCAAAAAGCGCACGCCCTGCCCCGGGTACAGCCAGCGCTGTTCCTGGCACACCGACTCCAGCAGGCGGGTGGGCATCTTGATGATGAATTTTTCGCAATCGTCGGAATAGGTCAGGTCCACCGGGTCATCGGGGTTGATCAGCAACAGTTCGCCCGGGGCGAAGTAATGTTCCTGCTGATGGCCGCGCCACAGGCAGTGGCCGCGCAACAGGACTTGCAGGTGGTAGATGGTTTCCAGGGCCGGCGAGGTTACGCGCACGCTGCCGCCGTAGCTGATGCTGCACAGGTCGAGGCTGGCGAACTGGCGGTGATTGAGGCTGGCCTGGGGGCTGCCGGACTTGGGCAGGCGAATGCAGTGATTGCCCACGTGCTGGTTCACATAGCCGGATACCGCGTAGGGGTCGGCCTGCACAAACACCCGACTGCGCTCACTCAACAGATGCGTTTCCATAACCCGGTCACTCTGATTGTTATTATCGGACGGTGATCGATCGCCACCGCTGGCTTATCACGCAACGCTTTTAAACACTGTTTTACAACGCTTGCCACAATGCCAAAAACCACGGGACGGCCGCTAGGTCATCCCGTGGTTGGAAACATCAGCACATCATTTATCAGTCTTCCAGGGCGCGCACTCGCTCCATGCGCTGCTGCTCTTCAGGCTGGGCCGACGACTGCAGGGTGAAGTCGAACTCGATTTCGGCAAAGCGCCCGCTGACGCCCAGTGCCTGGGCCCGCGCCGGGTCTTCGCTGAAGGTGATCTGGGCGATCAGCTCGTCGCGGGTGGCGTAGGCGAAGTCGTCGTGCAGGTACTGATCGCCGTCCAGGTTGATCTGGGTGGTCAGGTGGCGATGGTCGTCCGCCGAGATAAAGAAGTGGATGTGCGCCGGGCGCTGGCCGTGGCGACCCAATTGGTCCAGCAGTTGCTGGGTCGGGCCATCCGGCGGGCAGCCGTAGCCGGACGGCACGATGCTGCGGAAGCGATAGCGGCCCTCGGCGTCGGTGACGATGCGCCGGCGCAGGTTGAACTCCGACTGGCTGCCGTCGAAGTAGGAATAGGTGCCGCCGGTGTTGGCGTGCCACACGTCGACAATGGCCCCGGCCAATGGCTCGCCGGCGGTGTTCTTGACCTGGCCCTGCATGAACAGCACCACGCCCGGGTCGACGCCGTCGTCGAGGCGCGCTTCGCCCTGGCTCAGGGGTGCGCCGGCCACGTACAGCGGGCCCTCGATGGTGCGCGGGGTGCCGCCGCTTTTGCCGGCCTGTTCGTCGGCGGCGTCCATCAGCAGGTCCAGGTAGTGCTCAAGGCCCAGGCCGGCCACCAGCAAACCGGCTTCCTGGCGCGCACCCAGCACGTTGAGGTAGTTGACGGCTTTCCAGAATTCTTCCGGGGTCACTGCCAGGTCTTCGATGATGTTCACCGAGTCCCGCAGGATGCGGTAGATGATCGCCTTGGCCCGTGGGTTGCCGCCTTCGGTGAACTGGCCGCTGGCCTCTTCGAGAAACTGCTGGGCGGCGGCAGTATGGGAGATTTTGACGTTCATGATTAATTCCTCATCTTGTATTTATTAGAGTGTTGAACGGGCTGGCACGGGCTCAGCGGTCATCCTCATGAATGGACGAAGGATGCCTGCACATCGCATCGACTTCGATAGCCATGTACGGGTACAGCGGCAATTGCATCAGCAGGTCGTGCAGTTCTTGCACGCTGTCGACGTCGAACACGCTGTAGTTGGCGTACAGGCCGGCGATGCGCCACAGGTGCCGCCACTTGCCCTGCTGTTGCAGGCGCTGGGCCAGGGCCTTTTCGTCGGCCTTGAGCTGGGCGGCGCGTTCGGGGTTCATATCGACCGGCAGATTCACGGTCATCTTGACGTGGAACAGCATGACGCTCTCCTCAGACGTGATGAAGGGTGGGGGTGTTTTTGTCACGGCGGAAGAACGCCAGGCGCTCCTCGTCCAGGCTCAAGCCCAGGCCTGGGGCCGTGGACACATGCAGTTGGAAGTCACGGTAGATCGGTGGCTCTTGAAGGATGTCCTCGGTCAGCAGCAAGGGACCAAAGAGCTCGGTGTCCCAACTCAGCTTGTTCAGGGTCAGGAAGGCATGGGCCGAGGCCAGGGTGCCGATGCCGCCTTCGAGCATGGTGCCGCCGTACAGGCCGATGCCCGCTGCCTCGGCAATCGCCGCGGTGCGCAGGGTGGCGCGGGGGCCGCCGTTTTTGGCGATCTTCAGGGCGAACACCGACGCCGCACCTTCGCGGGCCAGGTTGAAGGCGTCTTCCACGCATTCGATGGATTCGTCAGCCATGATCGGCGCCGGGCTCGAAGCGTTGAGGCGAACCATGCCCGAACGGTTGTTGCGCGAGATGGGTTGTTCGATCAGGTCGATGCCGTTGCCGCCGAGGATGCGGCAGGCCCGCAAGGCCACGGCCTCGTCCCAGGCCTGGTTGACGTCGACCCGCACGCTGGCGCGGTCGCCCAGGGCTTTTTTGATCGCGATCACGTGGGCCAGGTCGCGGTCCACTTCACCGGCGCCGATCTTCAGCTTGAAGATGCGGTGGCGGCGCAGGTCGAGCATCTGTTCGGCTTCGGCGATGTCTTTGGCGGTGTCGCCGCTGGCCAGGGTCCAGGCCACGGGCAAGGCATCCCGCACGCGGCCGCCCAACAGCTCGCTGACCGGCAACCCCAGGCGTTTGCCCTGGGCGTCGAGCAAGGCGCTTTCGATACCTGATTTGGCGAAGGTGTTGCCACGGATGCTGCGCTCAAGGCGCAACATGGCGGCGTTGATGTTGGCGCCGTCTTGACCGACCAGCAGCGGGGTAAAGAAACGGTCGATGTTGGTTTTGATGCTGTCGGGGCTTTCGTTGCCGTAAGCCAGGCCACCGATGGTGGTGGACTCGCCAATCCCTTCGATACCGTCTGCGCAACGCAGGCGGATCAGCACCAGGGTCTGGTTCTGCATGGTGTGCATGGCCAGCTTGTGGGGGCGGATGGTCGGCAGATCGACGATGATCGTTTCGATCGATTCAATGGCGGAAGCAAGCATGTCCATACCCGTCAGGTTCTTGAAGTTATGGCACCGATTCTGTTCCGGCTTTTTCCGAGGTTCCAATATAGAATTGATCTGGCTCGATACCTTAAAGGTATTCACAAATCTCATCGGAGGCTGCATGGAGCTGCGTCATCTGCGTTACTTCCAGGTGCTGGGGCAAACCCTCAACTTCACCCGCGCCGCCGAGCGCCTGCACATCGCCCAGCCGCCCTTGAGCCGGCAGATCCAGCAACTGGAGGACGAACTCGGGGTGCTGTTGCTGGAGCGCGGCCGACCGCTGCGGCTAACCGAGGCCGGGCGGTTTTTCTATGACCATTCCAGCGTGCTGCTGGAGCAGTTGACCAAGGTTTGCGACAACACCCGGCGCATCGGCCAAGGGCAAAAAACCTGGCTGGGCATCGGGTTTGCGCCCTCCACGCTGTACGGGGTGCTGCCACAACTGATCCGCCGCCTGCGCGGCAACGAGGGCCTGGAGCTGGAACTCGGGCTCTCGGAAATGACCACCTTGCAACAAGTCGAAGCCCTCAAGGCCGGGCGTATCGACATTGGCTTCGGGCGCATTCATATCGACGACCCGGCCATCGTCCAGCGGGTGCTGACCGAGGATCGCCTGGTGGCCGCCCTGCCTGCCGGCCACCCGCTGCTGGGGCAACCGGTGACCCTGGCGCAACTGGCCGAAGAGCCGTTTGTGCTGTACCCGGGCAACCCACGGCCCAGCTATGCCGACCATGTGATCGCGCTGTTCGGCGCCCACGGCCTGAACATCAAGATTGCCCAGTGGACCAATGAGCTGCAGACCGCCATCGGCCTGGTGGGCGCCGGTATCGGCATCACCCTGGTGCCGGCCTCGGTGCAGGTGCTGCACCGCGATGACATCGGCTTCAGCCCCTTGCTGGAAAGCAACGCCACCTCCCCCATCATCCTCAGCCGCCGGGTCGGCGACGGCTCGCCCGGGCTGGAACATTGCCTGCGGATGATCGACGAACTGCGCGCCGGCCGAACCTGAGCCCGGCGTTTAATCGCGACCCGCCACGGGTCGCGCCTCCCCTGTGCAGAAAAGGGATAAAGGTCTGCACAAAGCGGCTATTGCCCACCCCACCACGTGCCTAGCCTGCGCGGCAGTGAACTGCTTTCAATAACAATAAGAGTGAAAAGCAATGAAACCTGCGAAGAACCTGGGCGTGCTGTCCTGCGGCGCGCTGTGCCTGAGTGCCCCCCTTCCCCTGTTGGCCGATGACGGCGGCTTTATCAAAGACGCCACGGCCACCCTGCAAGCGCGAAACTACTTTTTCAGCCGGGACTACTCCGATATCCGCGGCCCGGAAAAATCCATGGCCCAGGAATGGGCCCAAGGCTTCATCCTCAATGTCAAATCCGGCTATACACCGGGGTGGCTGGGCGTCGGGGTGGACGCCATCGGCACCCTGGGGCTCAAGCTGGACAGCGGCAAGGGCCGGGTCAACAGCGGCCTGCTGCCAGTGCAAGCGGATGGCGAGGCGGCGGACAGTTACAGCCGCCTGGGGGCGGCGCTGAAAGTGCGCCTGGGCAAAACCGAGCTGCGGGTCGGCGAGTTGCAACCCAACCTGCCGGTGCTGAGTTTCAGTGATATCCGCTTGCTGCCGCCGTCCTATCAGGGTGCCAGCCTGACCTCCAACGACATCGACGGCCTGACCCTGCAAGGCGGCCACCTGCGCTCCACCAGCCTGCGCAACGAATCCGGCCACAGCGACTTGCAGGCCATGCTCGGCCATGTACCGCAACGCCAGGTCAGCAGCGACGGGTTCAACTACGGCGGTGCCGACTACGCCTTCAATGGCAAGCGCACCACAGTCAGCGCCTGGTACGGCCAGTTGGAAGACCTCTATCAACAGCGCTTTCTCGGCCTCAAGCACAGTCAGCCAGTGGGCACCTGGGTTCTCGGGGCCAACCTCGGCTACTACGACGCCAATGAGGACGGCCGCCAATTGCTGGGGCCGATCGACAACCGGGCGTTCTTCTCCCTGCTCTCGGCCAAGCGTGGCGGGCATACCTTCTATGTGGGCTACCAGGGAATGTTCGGCGACAGTTCGTTCCCCCGGGTGTTTGCCAACATTACGCCCCTGGGCAACGAAGTACCGACCTATGAGTTCGCCTACGCCGACGAGCGCTCGTGGCAGGCGCGCTATGACTATGACTTCGCGGCCATGGGCATTCCCGGCCTGACCACCACCGTGCGCTACATCAGCGGCGACAATGTGGACACCGGCAAAGGCTATGAAGGCAAGGACTGGGAACGCGACCTGGACATCGGTTATGTGGTGCAGTCTGGCACCCTGGGCGGGCTGGGGATCAAACTGCGCAACGTCGCGGCGCGCTCCAACTACCGTACCGACATCGATGAGAACCGGGTGTTGCTGAGCTATACGTGGAAGCTGTTGTAGAGCCCCACCCGTAACAGGGGCGCAAGGTTTGAGGGCGTGATCGCTGGCAAGCCAGCGCCTACAAGGGGGTATGCGGCGTAACCATCCTGTAGGAGCCGGCTTGCCGTCGATGGCTTTAGAAAGCCAGGCCGACCTTGACGCCGTATTCGTTGCGCTTGAGGCGGGTGTTGTCGGCGACGTCCGAATCCTGATCCAGCTTGTATTCGGTGCGAGTGTAGTAGACACCGGCCATCACTGGCATCGCAGCGTTCTGGTTCATCAGGAAGCTGACTTCGGCGTAAGGGTTGGTACGGTCCTTGAGGTCCACGTTGTCGCTGCCCAGGCCATCGACCTTGATGTGGGTCTTGGCGTTGAAGGCGCGGCGCGCCCCCAATTCCACTCGCAGGGTGCCGTTGTCGAACTGGTGGTTGTAGCCCACTGCCGCCTTGGCGAACGGCGACTTGTTGGTCAGGTGCAGGTCGAAGTCGTCGGTCTCGGGCTCGTAGCGGGTCCAGCTGTAACCGCCGCCCACCAGCACGTCGACAAAATTGCGCGCATCCAGGGCGGCGCGCCAGCCCAGGTCCAGGTCGGCTTGCCCTTCCTTGAGCTTGTTATCGTCGCTTTTGCCGAACTTGGCTTCGACACCGGCCTGGTAAATCAACCCGGCTTCACCGGTCAGTTTGTTGCCGAAGGTGTAGAACACCCCGGCCTCAGGCAGGTGGTAGTCCTGCCTGTCGCCCCCGTCGTCGAGCTTGAAGTCGTTGTAACTGCCCATGATGCCCAGGGTAGAAATGGGGCCGGTGGCCGGTGCTGCCATGACGCAAACCGGCAGCGCGGCCAGGGCAGAGGCGGCGGATTTCACCAGCAGGCGTGCGAGTAACCTTGACATTGCTTTTCAATCTCCATTTAGAAGGCAAATCATTTACCAACGCCTTCGAACAGCAGGACTTTGAAAAGGTTCAGGTTTTCTTGCCACCCTGTGCACCACCCCACAGTTTTACGCCGTTGGGACGGCCTTCAGTGTTGCACCGTACAATGCGCCACCCGCTCTGCCAGGAATTTCGGAACCCCACATGGACGTCTCAAGAACCCAACTGATCCTGCGCCGCGGCGTTGCCTTTGTGCTCGACCACGTGGTGGTGCTGCTGGTGTATTTAATCCTGTCCCTGAGCCTTCACTGGCTGCTGGCGCTGCCATCGGTCAGCGCAATGCTCGAGCTTGAGCAACAGCGGTGGCGGGAACCCTATCTGCATTCGATCCTGTTCATGGTGATCGGGCCCTTGTGCTTCGTGGCCTGGGAGTACCTGTTGAAGGGTCGGACACCCGGCAAGTACGCCCTGGGCCTGATAGTGATCAATGGCGCGGGTGGCGCGCCGACGCTGATCCAGGTGTTGATCAGGGGCGCGACCCGCTACCCGGAAGCAGCCTTGCTGTTTATCCCCTTTCTGGCCTGCACGGAATCACGCCGCTGCCAGCGAATAGGCGATATGCTCGCCCGCACCTACGTGATCCCGCGCAAGGACCTGCAGCAGATGCGTAGCGAAATGCCCGAACAGCCAACGACCCAGCCTTGAACCATCAAGGCTGCCCGTGCCCCTCAAGGAGCCCTGATGCCCGCCCACGCACCCCATCACCAACTGGCCCTGGACCGCTTCCTCGCCGCCCGCCCCGAGCTGCGCGAATCGCTGGACAAGCTCAACCCGCTGGAGGCCCAGGCCAAGGGCGAAACGCAGGAGCAGTACCGCGACGAACGTCTGCACGAAGCCTTCGAAGCCGAGGCCGAACGCCTGGGGCTGTTTGCCTGGGAACTGAGCTTGCAATTGACGGCCGCCAGCGCTGAAGATTTCCAGGCCCAGCGCCTGGAAGTGCACAAGGAAGTGGCGGAAATGGCTGGCATGGACTGGACAGAATACTGCCAGTTGCACGGCCTGGACTTCGTACGCTAGGCACCGTTCACCCGCTAGGACCACCGCCCATGAGTGCTCGCTGATGTTGCCACTGCCCCCCAAACCCCGTACCCACCCAGGGCTGCTGCACACCCAGAAATGGCGTGGTCGGATCGGCCTTGGCCTGGTGGCCAGCCTGTCGGTGCTGGCGGGCATGACCGACGCCATCGGCTTTATGGCCACCGGTGATTTCGTCTCCTTTATGAGCGGCAACACCACGCGCATGGCGGTGGCCATCAGCGACGGCGACTTCAGCCTGACCCTGCGCCTGCTGCTGTGCATCGCCACCTTTATTCTCGGCAACGCCCTGGGCATCGTCGTCAGTCGCCTCGGCGGCCGCCGCGCCCTGCCCCTGCTGCTGTGCACCGCCACCCTGCTGTGCGCGGCGGCAGCCTGGCCGTTTACCAGCCAACTGCCGGCGCTGCTGGTGGCGATTATTGCCATGGGCATGCTCAACGCGGCGGTGGAACAGGTGAACGGCCTGCCCGTGGGCCTGACCTACGTCACCGGCGCCCTGTCTCGCTTCGGCCGCGGGCTGGGGCGCTGGATGCTCGGTGAGCGGCGCAGTGGCTGGCGGGTGCAACTGGTGCCGTGGACCGGGATGCTGGTCGGAGCAGTGATCGGCGCACTGCTGGAACACCAGATGGGCATCCGCGCGCTGTGGGTCAGCGGCGCGTTGTCGGCGCTGCTGGGGCTGGCGTCGCTGAAGATTCCCCACCGCTGGCAACTGGGTTACATGCCGCGCTGAATCGGGCTTCGCCGGGCCGCGCAGAAAGCTTTATCATTGCGCCAGATTTGCTGACCGAGTCCGTCATGAAGTTCGCCATCGCCCTGTTCTCCGCCGCGCACACGCCCTCCTCGCGCCGCGCCCTGCTGTTCGCCCAGGCGGCCCTGGCCGGCGGGCATGAGATTGTCCGGCTGTTTTTTTATCAGGACGGCGTGCACAGCGCCGCCAACACCGTCGTCACGCCCCAGGATGAGCAGGACCTGCCCCGGCAATGGCGCGACTTCGTCAGCCAGCACCAGCTCGATGGCGTGGTGTGCATCGCTGCCGCGTTGCGCCGTGGCGTATTGAATGCCGAAGAGGCCCAGCGCTATCAGCGCTCGGCGGTGAATATCGAAGCCCCCTGGGAATTATCCGGCCTGGGCCAGTTGCACGATGCGGTGCAAGCGGCCGATCGCCTGATCTGCTTTGGAGGGCCTTGAAATGCCCAAGTCCCTATTGATTGTCAGCCGCCAGGCCCCTTGGTCCGGCCCCGGCGCCCGGGAAGCGCTGGACATCGTCCTCGCCGGCGGCGCCTTCGACCTGCCCATCGGCGTACTGTTTCTCGACGACGGCGTGCTGCAACTGGCGCCGGGGCAAAAGGCCCTGGCCCTGCAGCAGAAAGACCTGAGCGCCAACCTGCAGGCCTTGTCGCTGTTTGGCGTCGAGGAATTGTTTGCCTGCGCCAGCAGCATGGCGCAACGGGGCCTGGACCCGGCAGCGCTGAACCTGGATGAGGTGCAGGTGCTCGGCAACGCCGAACTGCAGGCCCTTATCGACCGTTACGACCAAGTGATGACCCTCTGATGTCGACTTTGCATGTGCTGTCCCATTCGCCCTTCACCGACACTCGCCTGAGCAGTTGCCTGCGCCTGCTGGGCAGCCAGGACGCCCTGCTGCTGTGCGGCGATGCGGTGTATGCCCTGCAACCGGGGACTGCCGCCTGGGCCGAGCTGGCTGGGCGTGAAGCCCTGGCCCTGTTCGTGCTGGAGGAAGACCTGCAGGCCCGGGGCATCGAGCTACCGAGCGGGGCCAAGGCCATCGACTACCCGGCGTACGTCGAGCTGACCCTGGCCCATGACAAGGTCAACACCTGGCTATGAACGCACTGACTGTGGGCGAACGCGCCATCGAACTGGACAAGGACGGTTACCTGGTGGACCTGGGGGATTGGTCCCATGAAGCGGCCGAGGCCCTGGCCGCGGCTGAAGCGCTGGACCTGACGCCCGAACATTGGGAAATTCTCGAGTTGCTGCGCGGCTTCTACCAAGAGTTTCAGTTGTCGCCGGCCACCCGGCCCCTGATCAAGTACACCGCCCTCAAGCTGGGCCCGGACAAGGGCAACAGCCTGCACCTGAACCGCCTGTTCAAAGGCACTCCCGCCAAACTTGCCGCCAAGCTGGCGGGCCTGCCGAAACCGACCAATTGCCTATGATCCGGAGCGTTGAGCCAGTTAGATCTATCTGATATTAAAATCATAGGTCTATCTGATCGGGAGTGGAAGGCTGCAGCAGCAGCCTTCAGTCAATCCATTCAGACGGGATACCGATTGATTGCTCAATGACAGGGTGATAGATGGAGCTTGTGTGGGGCACCAAGGATTTCGTAATCGCCGGACAACCTTACCAAGGGTTTCCGATCCTGCTGTGGGACTCGATGGAGAGTTGCAGCCAGGCCAATCAGTTCTTCCGCTTCTACCTCCTTCGCGGGGACATCGGTTCAAAGCAATCCTGGCCTAGCACTGGACGGGCACTGTACGATTTCTTCAGCTTCCTGCAAGCCCATGATCTTGATTGGCGGGACGTAGATCGCGGAGAGGCCAAGAGCCTTGTGGCTGCCTACCGAGACTACTGCTTGGTGACGTGCGGACTGGCTCGCAACACTACTCGCCAGCGTCTGACGTACATCTGCAAGTTTTACGAATTCGCCCTGGATAAGGGCTGGGTGAAGCGCTTACCGTTCGGTCACGAAGAGCGAATCGTGAAGCGCGAAACAGGCTTCCTTAAGCATGTGGATGCCAGCGGAGGCAAAGCGCTGGTGAACGACTTGATGCCGCGTCGTCACAAGCCCCTACCCGAGTTCCTGAGCATAGCCCAGGCCAAGTCATTTATGGCTGCGGCGGAGAATCCACATCATCGGATCATGATTCAGCTAGCCCTGCGCACAGGCCTGCGCCGTAACGAACTTGCCACCTTTCCAGTGGCGTATGTTTTCGATCCGGACAAAGCTGGGCGAACCGAGCGCAATCTTCGAATTCTGCTTGATCCGTATGAATCGCCCCTGGTTTCCTAGACACCTCCAAGCTTCATAATGAGGCCCAAATAGGAGGTGCCATGGGTTGTCAGCGTTACCCTGAAGAATTCAAGATCGAAGCGGTCAAGCAAGTGTCCGAGAAAGGCAATCTGTCGCCGATGCACCCCAGCGCTAGTCTCGCCTTTTGGCTATTTGTGTCTGATGCGCCCAGCATTGGCCAGATGATGGATGTAGGGCGTAAGACTCTCTACATACGCTTCAATAAATTCGTGAGGGTCTACGTGGTCGCTACCTGCGAAACGACGCTCCATCGCCTTCCTCGAGTTGGCAAAAACCTCTTCTAGATGCTGCTCCTGCTGCCGCTGAATCTCATGAGGAAGGACAGCGTGCAGGCAGTCCAAAGCTACCTGCGAATCGTAAAACTGATACTCATAGATTTTTCTAACCTCTACTTCGTCAAAACCCAAGTCGAAATCGACAGAGAATTCCTGACCTTTAGTTGGGTCTATCGCATACGAATGCTTAAAATCATCACCCTCATAATCTGCGCTCAATGAAATAACGATTCGGACGATGCCAAAATATTCCAGATACGCTTGAACCGTCCGCGCGGCCTTGTTGCCCTTCACGCAGATGCAGTGGACGGGCACACCGACTGGCCGGTTGATGAGCAGGTCATGGTGGTAGTAGTGGCCGAAGCACGGTTCACCATCATTGAAGATATAGGCGTTCGCTCGCTCGCAGATCTTGGGGTTGATACCGTTCGCAGACAACAGAGCTAGGGCCGTTTTCACGAACGACTTGCCAACGCTCAGGCCGCCGAAGCTGAATTCGAAGTGGAAATACCCATCAGGGTATTTGGGCTGTGCTGCCGCGCTGGCCAAGGTTTTCTCGACATCCAGCGTGGGATAGGTGCGTTTCAAGCCAGTCACGATCTGACGGGCCTGCTTCATGTCATTTGCGCTGATTTGAAAATGAACGCCATCTTCCTTTACTTCCTTCTTGATCTCTGGCGCGAAGAATTTCAACGAATTCTTATCGTAGATCAGCTTTTCGCCAGCAGTAGTCTCAATGACCTCGGCACGGTTCTCGCCTCTGTCACGCACGACACGGAAGAACAAGGCCAGCATGTTTAATTGCTTGGCTAAATCTGTATCCCAAGTCTCCCCGGCCTTACCATTGCACGCACGACAGATGAAGCCTTTAACCTCACGTATCCCGCCAATTGAGTTAGGGATGATGTGTTCGCCAGAATCGTTTTGAGGCGTCAGAGTCTCACTGCACAGGTAGCAATCCATACTTCATACTCCTAACGGCTCACCGGACTTCCAAGCCCTCGGAGCCTTTTTCACAAGGGTGTTGAACATGGTACTCATGCTACTTCCAATCTCGTTAACTGTTCGGCGAACTTACTTCCTAGCGTAACCCGCTAGCTAGCCAAAAGGCGCGATCCAAGCGCTTGGCTGAGTCTGTCACCAGTCAGTGAAGTTGAGGACGTTGGCTTTCCGAATCAGATCGAAATGCTCAGTACGCAGTATCCTTTCCCAAAATCGCTCACGCTGCGTTCGAGTACCAGCCCCACGCCATTCCACTACCCTGATTGCTGCCGTTCGGGCATAGGCCGCAAGCACCTCATTGAGGTGAACATCGCCGCCCGAGTACCCAAACACAATTATTTCCTCCACTTCATGGCAGCAACCGTGGAGGTAATCCCAATAAGTTGAAAGGACTTCGGAAGCGTCAATAACGGATCGTTTATGGGTAACGTGCGTCAAGACGATGTGGTTTGATATCTCCGCCGAATTCATGGTTAACATGTCCCGCGTCATCTTACGAGCAGCACCGCGCCTGTCATCATAAAAAAGAGGAGATCCATGCAGGTGCAGGTAATACCCGAAATCATTTCCGTATCGACGCTCAAGCGTTTCCGCTCCGAATCCACCGTTTATCATGCCATCGACCAGATGGCCCCTGTAACCGCCGTCCATAAATCCGGCGTCGATAAGGGCTCCATAGAGAAGCCGGTCGTAATTTAAGGTCGCGATATTCGATTTAGTATCGCGAATGAAATCGAAAAGCGGATCAAGAAAAGTATCGGGTAGTGATGCGTCGTATAAGTGCAGATTGGAGGCGACTCTGTGTATGTACTTCGCTACGGCTGTCGGAAACTCCTGGCCTTCGGCGGACAACCAATGAACGTCCTCATCGCCAATTCTGTTCAGCATATTGCACGCCGCAACGACGACGTGGAGAGTGTCGAGCTGTTCCTCGCCCTGAGGCGCCTCACCGTTGTTATCGACACAGCGACCTACCAACGTTTTTTGATAGGCCGGTAGGTGACGCGGATGGTCCCAAACATCCTCCAGCGCGCGCTCCAACGAGAAGTGTTCATGGTCTAGAGCCATTCCTAGACCGTTGCCAAAAATTAGCGTCTTCCTTGCCATGTGTACTCCTTAATTACGACGCCCGTTTGCCAGGATCGGGAGTCAAAACGCCACTACTGCAAGTTTCGTCTGGAAACTGCTGGATTACCAGCGAAATGCTATTGGAGCTATCCGACAGTGCTCATCAGCAGGTTGTAGGGCTATCGGCAGACGGCCATGACGGCGAGCAAGTTGCGCAGGGGTGTAGGAAGCCCGAGGATGCTCATAAGGCTCAACGCGGGGGGCCGGCAAGCCACCCAACTGGTTCCCCATTCTTTCCTTTTTCAACAGCATTGCGGAGCCATTTTTTCTGCACACTCGCACTGTTGCGCACCGCCTCTAGAGCCTCCTGCTTGAACTGAGCGATTAACTGCCATTTTGCTGTTTTCAGCTTGCGACGACCTTTCATGGACTTCTCATCTTGGAAACGGAAATTGCGGAGCTTTTCACCTAGTGAGTGTTTCACGCATGGCAAAGGACCGGACGCATCGGCCTTGGTCAAAGTTGGAACTAGGTGCTAATCCTCCGTAATGAATTTCTTTACTTTTTTGCGAGGTCAGAAGCCGTCAACGCCCTTGACCCGGAATTGTGAAACCTTTCACCTAGTAGGTGTTACATTCAAATAAAGGACGGACGTATCGCCCCTTGGTCTAGGTTGGGACTAAGTGCTAATTCTCACCAATGGCTCGCTCTGCCCTATTTTGCGAGGGCCAAAAGGCCCTTGCCACTCATGACCCAAAATTGCGGAGCTTTTCACCTATCGGGGGCTCCACTCGAGCCGAGGGGTTTGTCAGCTGAGTCGAAATCCAAGGTTGAAAATAGGTGTTAATCCTCCGCAACGGCTTGCTGAGCGCTTAGGTCGGGAGGAACCAAAGCCCCCCTGCCTCCCTCAGAAACCGGAATTAAAGAAATTTCACCTACTGCATAGCGTCCGGGAACGAATCGCACATTAGGTGTGAATATTCCGCAATCACTTCCCCGAAGTTGGTTTGCTGGCCCTATCAAAATCTGGAAGGGAATCACAAAATAGTGGCTCCTGCACCAACCAAAGACCTAGCTCCGGAGGTAGAGAACCTAGCTGCTCTTCTAGAAGGAGCAGCAGTGTTCTGCGCCGTGCCTCAAGCTTGCCAGCCAGCCAGATATCATCCGCTGTTGGGTAATGCCGCAGAAGCCCCTCTGCCTGAAGACGCAAAGGTGCTGGCAGGGTTTTATCCCTAGCTATATCGCGTAGGAATTTCTCGGTTTGTACAACACTGCGGGTACGTTCATGAATCATCGTCATGACAAAACTCTCAATTCTAGGGACGTCCGCAAGGAAACGGATCGCTTCCAGTAAAGAACTTACTGTGCATCTAGTGATGCAGTGAACTGCCATTCCCCATAAAATACTTATGCCAATTAAGGCTTTCCCCCAAAATCCCCTGAGGTCCCAGGGGGTCAAAGCCCTTCATCTGTTTGTTCGGACGAGCGCTTTTCAAGAAACGCCCGATACAGTTCATCGTAATCTGGAAGTAGTTCGTTGTGTCGAGCTACCCGTTCATCAGGCAGGTCAGCAATCGCTCGGAACCTCTGATATAGGTTTCGCGATTGGTTCAAATCAAGCTTCTGGAGAGCTTTTTTGGCTTGTCGCGAAAGGCGTTGTGGCGACCACACCTGGCCCCGCTCGTCTATTACGACCACCAGCGAGCGATAAGTGAAGGCGCTCGTGTCACCCATGCGTCCGCTAGACTTTCCCCTATGATACTTTTGCAGCTTGAGCGCAACGACAAGACTACTGTCGGTCTGCTTGAGCAGTGAAAGCAGCGTGCAACGGGTGACAAGCAATCGGTATCCAGTGTCACTCCAAGCATGCTCACCCCGTCCACCCTCGGCCCCCCAGGCCTCGGCACGATATGCTTCGTTCCCATCGATCCACCAGTGACGGGTCACCTCATCACTCGCGACTGTTCCCAGCAGGTCTCGTGTCCAATCCGATGGGAAAGGCCGGCAAAGGGCGGTAGAGGAACCGTAGGGATCATGCCGATCTAGCTGCAGCTCGGGGTTCGGTGTCGTTGTGATCCATGACTGAATCGTATGACCATCGCAGCCGAATTCACGGGTAATCTCTTCTTGATCGCCGGGTAACCATCGAAAAAATGCTTCGTCTGACAAAATCGCCATGACCACCGATTGCGCATCGCGTTCATTCGCCAGTACGCTTTGAAGCGTAATGGTTGTGTCTGGGCCGATCGACCAGCGTCCCGTAACTGGGACCCAATTTGCTACGACCTTGCCCTCCAACAAGCCTACTAACGGACCTAGCAGATTGCCGTCTTCGCGGATGGTGCTGGTCTCACCACTCTCCGGCATGGGTATGTCCGCTTCCTTGGTAAGGTCGAGCGGAAACAGATCGGTGAGATCCGCAAGCCAGAGACCGTCGTCTCGTGACAGCGTATATTCCTTCAGAAATGCCGCCCAAGCATCGCCGCTCCAGTCCTCTCCGACAACCGTACGTGTTGCTAGTAGATCACCGGCAACAAGCATGAGAGCATGCCAGCCGAGGTATCCACCATACCGATCTCGGTCGGGAACGTATCCCGACGACCAGGATTCGTCATGACTACTGCTACGTGGGCAGTCGTGCATTGCCCGAACGTTTGTGTCCCATCGCCGTACCCATGCGTTGATTTGGTCTTTCACATCCCAGCCTGGACAGCCGAAAACACCGCACAAGCGTTCAACATGATATTTGTTGAAGTCGTAGTCGAGGTAAAAGCTATCCTCCGGTTGTGGTGATACGTCTGGCCTTGGCGCATATCGAAGCTCGCGATGATCAGTACTCGGAGCGTATGGATATGGCGACCGGTTCGCTGGGGAAAGTTTGGCGATAAGCTTTTCCTGCTCTTCGGATGCCATTGTCTGCGCAAGCTCACGAAGTATGTCGATCGCAAAGGCGCGCATAACGATATGCGGAAACTCAGTAGAAAAGGCAACTCGCTCGAAGAAAGCGCGATGGGGGACTAATGCGAAAGCAACGTCTTTTGCCACGCGAGCGAGAGCTATTAACAGCCAGAGCTGCGCATGCATTACATAGAAAGGGAGCTTCGCATCACCAAAAGGTAAGCTCCATGCAGACTCAAAGCGCTCAATCAGTCTTTCAACCACATCAAACCGTTCGGTTGCCACGAAGCGCCTAACCGCATGAGCAGCGCGCCAGCGCATTGCCGCAACTGGATGGCCAAGCCTTGCCCACACTAGGCCCGCTACGAATGTCGCCTCGTCGAGCGGAACCGCAAAACGAGCGTCCCATGGTCCGTCGCCAACTTCGGACGGCAGCTTTTTACCTGTGTTCGCTAGAAACCGTTCCAGACCTTCCGAAATTGCACTGGGACTGACGTCAGGCGCCAGCCTCGCGGCGAGCGCAAGCCAGGCGTTACCTCCAAGGCTATTCGCAGTGCTCCGAAGGGCCGCAACTACGTTCTCGACAAGAGTTGCCCGGTTGACATGAAAATATTGCTCCAGCCCCCTCCAGTCGCCCCATGCGTCGGTGGTAGAACTGGCGAGCTCGGCAGCGTGCTTGGTCGCCAATCTCACCCCTAAGTCAGGGAGCGCATCGCGCATCGCTGCCGACGAATGACTCCACGCTTCCAAGTTACCGTCCAGCGCCCGAATTTTGTCGGCGAGTGTAGCAGCCGTTGCTTCAACGACAGCGCGTACGAACCCAAGACGGTCAGCAGGAGAGTTGGCTTGCTTGGCCAAGTCAATCAGTGTTCGAACCGGCCATCGTCGTCCAAATCGGTCAACTTCCTCGCTAAGTATCTGACGATCGATATCATCTGGATCCGTGAGGTCAACCGGGAAGACGATTGGCGGTTCTGTCGGAGTCGCTGGAGACGGGATCGGCTGCGTTGCGAGCTTGGAGCCGAGGCGAGCGAGTAACTCCTGGATTCGTATTCGTGCTCGGGAGGAGACAGGGAGATTGTGCTCAGCTAGGTCATGTAGACCTTCGATCGTGTTTCTTTGAGGCGACAATTGATCATCGCGATCAAGCTCGATTAGGAGCAGATTGAAAAACCATTCCCTTCGCTCTTGTGGCAAGCGGCGAATGACCTCTGATGCGAAGTCCGAGATATGCCACGTCCAGGTCTCGATAGGAGCAGCCAAACCAAACAAAGCGACGGCGGATTCAACCGATATCTTCGATTCACGAATGAGGGAAGTTAGCGCTGGGCCGAGTGACAGTCCGAGTCGAGCTACGTCACGATCATCTAAACGAGCCAGAATTGCCAACGTGCCTCGACCGGCAGTCGGCACCATAGATTTGGCATATTCGGCCCAAGGGAGTTTGCTGTCCTCATTCAGATTCAATTCGAGAATGCGGGCCAGGGTATGCGCCGCCGCCGGCGAAAATTCGCCCCCAGAATAGTGGCCCGTCAGCTCAAGCAAATGGTTAGTACGATCGAAATCATCCGATCCAATCGCTTCCGTAAGGTCGAGTGCACGACGGAAATAGGCTGCGGCCTCTTCAGTGCTGACTCGCCAGACTGCGCGAGCAAGCCCTCCGTAGGACGAAACCTTGCTCCCAACATCGGTATCGAGCTGAATTTTGCGCTCGATATGACCGGCAAGGACGAGCGCCGCATCGTGACAATCGAGGATGCGTGACAGTCGAGCGACCGTATTGGTTAGTTCCGGCGTGAACAAGCCCGGGGCGCTTGCTGCCCACTCGACCATTCGCCTCGCAAGCGTAGCGTTAAGCTCACCTAATATGTCGGCGAGATCAAAAAACACTCGGAAACCGATTCGTGCAAGATAGGCTTTCCCGTCGCGATACGGGTAGTTGGATGACTGCTCGACATCGCGAACAAGTCTATCAAACGCAGCAGTTACCACCTCTCTTCGCGTCTTTCCACGTGGTGGGCGAATGATGTCGGCAACATCCTGCGCGTAGTTCAGCAGCGGTAAGATTCGGCCGCTAAGCGTACGTGAATAGCCAGATCGCTGTTCCTCATCCAGGCCATTGCGCCTCTTTCGGCGAGAGCGAGTTCCATCGAACTTCGGAGCCTCCAGCTTCTGGTTTAGCACCCGGACGAAGGTTACGCCACCCCGTGACCGCGCACTTGCTGGAACTAACTCGATAAGTTCGGTCGGCGCTATATCGATCAAAGCGGGATGTTTCCGGTTCAAGGAAGCTCGAACTCCGGCAGCCAGCACGGTCACGTGGATTATGGGCGCAATCGGATACTGACTTGAATAGTCATAGATGGTCGGCGGTGTAAGTGCAGCTGCGGCAAGGATGGTTGCTGCTTCTTTCTCCAAGCCAAGGTCAATTGCCAGCGCCGACGCCAACACGCTGGCCATCTCCAAACCATTGTTTTTTTTATTTTCAGGAACGACGGCCGCCAGCGCTTGTACGAGCCTGCGGGCATGGGATGGGTCGCGGACGAATGGAAGCGCGGCGGCGTAGAGCGCTGGAGATGGGAGTCGGCAACGCAACAATCGGGTTGCAATGCGGGTTCTGGGCGGGTGTGGTGAACATTGGTGTCGATCCAGAAGGTCGAATAAGTCGTGAAATTTAGCGAAGGCATCGCCATCGGCTCGACGAGCAAAAAACTCCGCAACGCGTACGTCATTACCCGCCAGCATTTCGACATAGGCGAAGCCAATATCGTCCCATTGCCTTGAAGTGGTCGATTTTTTTAAATGGCCGCTGCGTTTGGTCTGCGCCGCCCAATTGTGCCAATCGATTGATCGCCGAGCGTGCCGACGAGCCTCCTCTCGGTCGCCTAGGAAGACATTCGCAAGTGCAAGAGCAGAGTGTTTCCCCCCAGGCCAACCAACATTGGTCGCGGAAAGCCGTCGTAGGGCTTCGGCGTCACCAGCTACGGCTGCGAGATCGGGATGCTCGTATAGAAAGCGGTCGGATCGCTCATGTCCCGCAGCAACGAGCGACGCCTCCAGTAACAGGCGCATTAAATCGTCGCGCCGGTTTAGTTCTCCCGCCAGTCCTATCGCAGCTGTAATCCGCGACAAGCGGATGTCGCGTACGCTTACTTGTGAAGCACCTCGTGGAGCACGTGGATCGTAGGCCAATTGAATGAGTTGATCGGCATCTCGTAGAGAGGTAAGTAATGCTGGCAGGGCTCGCGCTGCATAGTTTGAGGTGAGCTGGCGTTCTTGGAGAGCCGCGATAACGCGATCTCGACCGGATTGGCTAGCGCCGTAGTTTGATCGGATCAAGGTCTCGGTCGGTTCATCGCGGAACATCAAGCCGTGTGACGTTCGTTCAAGTAAAGGAGCAAGGTCGGCTGCAAAACTTTCAACCTGCTCCGCGACCAAGCCATGTGCCGCAGCAAGCTCTTCAATAGGAACTGGGGGGGCCAGCAAGGCGATGACTGTGAGTAGAAGATCGATGTCTGCATCGCTTGCACCGCGAGTGCGTGCAGTTTCACGCGCATCGTTGAGTCGCTTGCGAAGCAGGACGTCGAGCAGATCTTGCGGCTCTTCAAGGGCGCCAGGAAAAATCACTGGATCAAAAGGCCGCCCGGTGGTGATCAGGTTGTCGAGACAGCGTGGGTTGCGACCTGACCGGATCAACAGAGCAGCAATCTCGTCGGCTGAGGAATCCGGCACGCGCCGCTCGACAAGGGCGCGTACTTCCGTGTCAGTAAACAATGGAAGTGCGAATGGGCGATGCGAGGTATCGCCAGTTGCCAGCCTGAGCCGCTCAGTCCGGCAGGATGCAATAAGGCGAACACCATCGATAGGGTCGACGCTGATGCTGCGCATTAGAAGATGTGCGAATGACGAGGTCGCGGTTTCCTGCGCGGCAAGCCCAGCATGGTCGATCGCGTCAAGCACCAGTGAAACACATGCGTCGCTGCGAGTTCGCCGCGCTGCTTCTACCGATTGGGCAAGCCGTCGGCGGAATGCCCTCATCAAACCCGTCACGTCCGCCACTGGCAACAGAATGTCGCACAGGCTTTGCCCAGCCATGAGATTGGCAAGATGGACGAGCGTCCTTTCCGGTAGGTGCCGGCCATCGGCTGGATCCCGCCAACGACCTGCGCCGAAACCATCAAAGAGCACCACGGGGCCATCGGCTCGCAATCGGTCGGCGAGGCCTTGCATTAATACAGTCTTACCCATGCCACCTGCAGCATGAACGACGAGAGGAAGACCTGGTTCGCGGGCGAGTATTGCAATGTCGTCAAGAACGTTGCGCTGGATGACTACTTCAACCTCGGGGAACGCGTCGGGCGTGGGATACAGACGGTCCTCGTGTTCCACTTCCAGCTCAGCCAAGACCGCTACCCGATCAACACGCTTGTCCGTCTCGCTACCGGGACCCGCCTTGATCCTGATGAGATTCCGTAACTTGAGCAGGCGCTTCTCTGCATCCGGATCGCTAGGTTCGCTCCATGCGGCCAGCATTACTGAAATTGCACGCTCCGCCTCGGCCAAACTTCCCTTGCTGCCGACTAATTCCAATCGTCGCAGCAGGTCAGCAAGGGGGTGGGGATGCTCTTTCAGAGCTTGTGCGATCTGGCCTGCTTGTCGACCTATATCACCGCTTTCTTTTGTGCCCGCCACAACCGCTGAGATCGCTTTCCCTAAGTTCTCGTGGATAGGCCTGTTCGTGGCAAACTCATACCTGACCACGGCGATGACGTGGTCATCGCCGTGCATTGCCCGAAGCTCGGTATCGGTCGTGGCAAATTTGGCGAGAGTTGATGCAAGATCAGCAGCTCGAACTGCAGTTTCGGCACTCGCGATCGAGTATTTGAACTGAACGACCGTAACCAGGTGCGCTCCGGCAACATCAGTGGCACCGTGGTATCGAACAAGGTCGGCAATCTCGACTGCACCGGTTCCCAAGCTCTGCTCGTCTCGCTCATCGAAGCCTTCGAGCGTTATGGCGGTAAGGTCGGTTGACGGCGGCAGAAGTTCAAGGGCAGTCCGCGCGGCCCAAGCCTCATGAAAGGCATGGCCCGCCTTTGATGCGCGAACTTTGTCGATTGCAATCGTTGCGGTACCAGTTTCGTCGTCACTCATGATTGGCTTGATGCACCCCGTCTATCATCCTGATTTCATACGCCAGCCTAGTCGCCTGCGGCATCAGCGGCAGATCGGATAGGACTGGTTCAAAGTCCCATTGGCTTGGTATCGACAATACCACGCAGTGTGGCGGTAGATCAGAGGCAAGAGCTTAAGCCGTCGACCGGAGTGATGAGCTTGGGCGTCCAAGCGCAGATCATCAAGTCTGGGCAATGCGTTGCCTAAACAGCATTTTACGACTTGCCCGACTGGTCCGCTTTGGGCCGATTTTGTTGAAAAAGCCGGCCATTGTTTCCGCAGGCAATCAGCCGTTCTCTGCCGGTCGTGGTAACGACGCGTCCTGGTCAAATCCGATGCGAATGACGGGGCAAGTCAAATGCAAGTGGGCGGGCAAGTCCGTCCGACTAACTAACGTTAGAACGACCCTTACCACTGCTGTGGTATCAGTGTAAAAGTGATCCTGTGACTACGTATTCGCTGCATTCGAGTGCTCAGCTCAGCACTTAGGCTCTGACCTTACCTTAGGGATGACGCCTCGAAGCTACGGCGTCGCTGAGCTGCATCCGAGTTGCACCTATGGACTAGCAAAAGGAAGATTGCATGCACATTGAACGTCTTGAATTAGAGAATTTTCGATGCTTCGGCCCTCAAAGAACTCAGGTTACTCTTGACCCTTCTCTCGTCGCATTTGTTGGGGATAACGGAACTGGTAAGACAGCGCTGATGCAAGCGCTGCAGAGAATGTTCGGCATAGCCTCCGAGCAGCGACGAATACGCAAACAAGACTTCCATGTTCCGTGCGATGAAGTTGAACGGCCTGCGGCACGTACGTTCGTGATCGAAGCAATCATCGGGTTCCCCGAACTGGATGCAGAAGCTGAGAACGTTGCGGTGCCAGCATTCTTCAGAAACATGGCTGCGGTAGAAAATGGCGAGCTTAAGGTGCGGCTCAGATTGCAGGCGAGCTGGGTGGACGACGGAACCTTGGATGGTGCAATTGAAGAGTCTTATTGCGCTATCCAGACGTTCGGCGACTTCGATGAAAACGACATGCAACAGATTCGCGGAGCAGACAGGTCTCGAATCCAACTCATCTACATTCCCGCGACAAGAGATGGGTCATCACAGGTCACAGCCTTCGTTCGCGGTCGTTTGTGGAGGGCCATCAACTGGTCGCAGGAAGTCAAAGAGTCGTTGGCTGGTGCGGGTGAGGAGGTCAATCAGGCATTCCTAGCAGAAACTGCCGTATCAAGTATTAGCACCGCAGTGACTCAGCGCTGGCAACAGCTTCATTCGGCTGGTACGGATTCAGTCCCCGTCTTTCGTCCTGTCGACACTCGGTGGCAAGAGTTCATCCGTAGAGTTGAGGTTGTATTTCACCCCACGGAAGATGGTCATGACCGTGCACTCGAGGATCTCAGCGACGGTCAGCGCTCCTTGTTTCATATGGCGATGGCTGCCGCAACGCTAGACATTGAGGCGAGGCTAGCGGGTGGTGATGCTCCTCAGGGGTTTACTCAGGCAGGAGTTCCTCTTCCTGCGCTCACCATCGTGGCCTTGGAGGAGCCTGAAAACAATCTGGCACCGTTCTACCTGTCCCGCATCATCAAGCAGGTGCAGGAAATCGCATCCGGCAGCAACGCCCAAGCTATCGTCTCAAGCCATTCACCCAGCATCCTCGCCAGGGTCGATCCTTCGAGTGTCCGGCACTTTCGCCTCAACCCTCAAAATCGTTGTTCGGAGGTGCGACAAATTGATCTTCCGATAGGTGATGAAGAGGCTTCGAAGTTTATCCGAGAAGCTGTCAGAGCCTACCCAGAACTGTACTTTGCGCGTTATGTGATTCTAGGTGAGGGTGCTACGGAAGAGGTTGTGCTGCCACTGCTGGCCAAAGCGATGGATTTTCCCATCGACCGATCTTTTGTCGCCGTCGTGCCGCTGGGCGGTCGACATGTCAACCACCTATGGCGGTTGCTATCAAATCTTCAAGTGCCCTATGCGACCCTCCTGGATCTCGATTGGGGCCGCAGCGGTGGTGGCTTTGGCCGTATAAAAACTGTGTGCGAGCAGTTGCTGAGCGTAGGTAAGACACCTGAGCAAATCTTTGGTACTGCGTTGTCGTCAAGTACGCCCGAAGCAATTCTCACAGGTTTTCCAAGTCGCAATCAGGCAGATATCCAGAGCCTTCGTAAATGGACAACTTGGCTAGAACGTTTCCAAATCTACTTCTCCGATCCGCTCGACCTGGACTTTACGATGCTGATGGCATATCCGACTGCGTATCGGACGCTCGAAACTGAGATGAGAGGACCCTCGGCGAGGGGGGAGCCGAGAGAGGCCGTGCTTGGCGAAGAAGGTAACCCCGCGTTCTACGACACAACCGCAGACGATGCGCTACGTTGGTATCGATATCTCTTCCTGGGTCGCGGTAAACCAAGTACGCACGTGAGGGTTTTGAGTCGCCTTCCTCAGGAGCAATTGGCTGGTGCCATTCCACAGCCTTTGCAACGCATGCTGGCTGATATCCGTGAAACTCTAGAGGGAGGTATAGCGCTATGAACTGGCGGCCTGTCTCGCCAGAGGACTGGCTGCCTCGCGGCATAGCTAACCTTGAACCTAACGCTTGGGAAGCCCTACGTCGAGAGGGGGCGACGTCAGTTGTCGCAGGCCCGGGAGCCGGCAAATCTGAGTTTCTGGCGCAACGCGCGGCGTACCTGTTGGAGACTGGATTATGTAAGCCACCGCAGCAGATTCTTGCAATCTCGTTCAAAACAGATGCGGCGGCCAACCTCGCGGCGCGTGTCCGCAAGCGTTGCCCTCCGGAGCTAGCTGGGCGTTTTACGTCCCTTACATTTGACGCTTTCACCAAGAGCCTCGTTGACCGCTTTCATGCGTCCATTCCTCCGCATTGGCGTCCCACTCGACCCTATGATATCGATTTCCCAACTCGGCGCGACGTCGAGGACGAGTTGCACCGTATTCGTGCTATGGGGCAGCCTGCTTGGCAGGCAAGGCTTGCGGACTTTTCCCCTGGTACTTTTGAAGCCCAATACATCGGAGGAAGTCGCCTCGCCTTGGAGGCTCCACAGCAGCTCACGACAGCAGAAGATTTTGCCCGCTATCATTGGTTGCATCAACAATTGTTCGGCACTGAGCCGTCAAAGCTGACGTTCGTCACCCTCAATCGTCTGGCCGAGTTGATTGTGCGAGCAAATCCAAAGATCGCTCGCGCGCTGCGCATGACCTATCCCTATGTGTTTGTTGATGAGTTTCAGGACACTTCTTTTGCTCAATATGACTTCCTGCTCTCGACCTTTGGTCAGGGTGGAGCGGTCGTCACCGCCGTCGGTGATCATAAGCAGCGCATCATGGGCTGGGCTGGCGCGCGTCAGGATGCTTTTGAGCAATTTGAAGCTGACTTCGATGCGCGGCGGATAAATCTGCTTTTCAATTACAGGTCCTCTCCGGAGTTGGTGCGCGTTCAGCACTTCGTTGCGCAAGCCCTGGATCCGCATTCGCCACAAATACAATCTCAAGCGCCAAGTCAGCTGGACAGCGATGTCGTACAGGTGTGGAACTCTCGGTCCACTGATGTGGAAGGGCGACATCTTGCTCAGTGGGTCAAGACAGATATGGCAACGCGTCAGTTACAGCCCCGAGACTATGTACTCCTCGTTCGTCAACGCCCAGACCAGTTCGAGGAGGAGCTTCAGCCTATATTTGCTTCGGTCGGACTGAGCATACGCAATGAAAGCCGTAGCATTGGACGCACCAATGTCCAGGACTTGATGGTGGACGAGGCGTCGTGTGTAGCATTGGCAGCATTGCGTTTGGCCACCGGGCAGCGCAGCGCAGCAGCATGGTTGACACTTTCCGGGGCCGTCTATGCGATCCGTGAAATCGACGAGGAAGATGAGCTCCAGCGAGGACGGGCTGATAGAGATCTCGAGGGCTTCTTGGAAGAGTTGAAACTGACTGTCCGCGCTCAAGCCCCCACATCCGAATCGGCCGTACAGATCGCCTATCAAGTTTTTGAATTCCTGGATGTTTCTGCGATAAAGCGCGCTTTTCCTGCTTACCTTCGCAATGACCTGCTTGAAATCATGATAGAGGGCTTCTCATTACACCTTCAGAGTGCTGCGTCGGAGACTCCCACTTGGTTGGACTGTATCGACCGATATCTGGGAACGAATGACATACCTTTAATGACGGTGCACAAAAGTAAAGGTTTGGAGTACGACACCGTGTTCTTCCTCGGACTTGATGATCGATCATGGTGGAGTCATACGCCGCGCAATCCGGAAGGTATCGCAACGTTTTTTGTCGCCTTGTCGCGCGCTAAGCAACGCGCAATCTTTATGTTCTGTCCGCATCGAGGCGCAAGGCGGAATGTCTCCGAGCTCTATCAGTTGCTGACTGACGCCGGTGTTGAGGAGATCGAAATCGGATGAGATAAAACGCTTCGCACTTCAAAATGCGGCTTAAGTTTTGAGCCTATGTCGTCAGGCCGTTGGCCATCGAAACCACTTTCATTCGCGATGGCATAGCGCCAGTTCCGAAGTTACAAAGGAGAGGATTGCCAAGGAGTTGCAATGAGCAAGATTGGCAGTCACTCACTCGTTCTACGCGTAAAAAAACTTGAAAAAAGTTAAATTAGGTAAGTGACTGATTTATGGAAGATAAACCACATATAACAGTTAGAAAGGCTCCGGAAGCTATGAACGACTTCACCCCGCTGATCACCGAAACCCCGGCCGAGCACCCCTTCGCCCAGTTCGTTCGCATCCTCGGCAAGGGCAAGCGCGGCGCCCGCAGCCTGACCCGGGAAGAAGCCCGAGAGGCGATGGGCATGCTGCTGGACGAAAAAGTCGAGGACACCCAACTCGGCGCTTTCCTTATGTTGTTGCGGCACAAGGAAGAAAGCCCGGAGGAACTGGCCGGTTTCACCGAAGCCTTGCGCGAGCGCCTGCACGCCCCGGCGATTGCCCTGGACCTGGACTGGCCAACCTACGCCGGCAAGAAACGCCACCTGCCCTGGTACCTGCTGGCGGCCAAATGCCTGGCGCAAAACGGCGTACGCATCCTGCTGCACGGTGGCGGCGCCCACACCGCCGGGCGTTTGTACACCGAGCAACTGTTGGAACCCCTGGGGATTCCCTTGTGCCACAACTGGGCTTCGGTGAGCCAGGCCCTGGATCAGGGCAACCTGGCCTTTATTCCCCTCGGCGCCTGGGCCCCGCAGTTGCAGCGCATGATCGACCTGCGCAACACCTTGGGCCTGCGTTCGCCGATTCACTCCCTGGCGCGAATTCTCAACCCGCTGGGCGCGCGCTGCGGTCTGCAGAGTATTTTCCACCCCGGCTACCAGGGCGTGCACCGCGATGCCAGCGGCCTGCTGGGGGACAACGTGATCGTGATCAAAGGCGACGGCGGCGAAATCGAAATCAACCCGGACAGCCTCAGCCATCTGTACGGCAGCACCGGCGGCGTCAGTTGGGATGAAGAGTGGCCGGCCCTGTCGGCGCAGCGCCATGTGAAGCCAGCCAGCCTCGACCCAGCCCAACTGATTGCGGTCTGGCGTGGCGAGGTGGTGGACAGCTACCCGCAACTGGCGCTGATCGCCACCATGGCCCTGGCCTTGCGCGGCTTGGGCACGCCCCGGGAGCAGGCGTTCGAGTTGGCCCAGCAATATTGGGACGGCCGAGACCAATCGATTTAATCGATCATAAAGCCCCAGGCTTTGCGCTTTTTGTTCGAACTCATCGGAATAGACTGCACTCCAACGCAAAATAGCTGAGGAGTTTTCCCATGGGTCTGCTGATCGAAGGGCGCTGGCATGACCAGTGGTATGAAAGCAAAGACGGCTCGTTCCAACGTGAGCAAGCACAGCGCCGCCACTGGGTCACCGCCGACGGCGCGCCAGGGCCCAGCGGCACTGGCGGCTTTGCAGCCGAAGCCGGTCGTTACCACCTCTACGTCTCCCTGGCCTGCCCCTGGGCCCATCGCACCCTGATCCTGCGCAAGCTCAAAGGCCTTGAAGGCCTGATCGATGTGTCCGTGGTCAGCTGGCTGATGCTGGAAAACGGCTGGACCTTCGACCGCGACTTCGGCTCCAGCGGCGATGCCCTCGACCACCTGAACTTTATGCACCAGCGCTACACCGCCGATACCGCTGACTACACCGGCCGTGTCACCGTGCCAGTGCTCTGGGACAAACAGCAGCAACGGATTGTCAGCAACGAATCGGCGGAGATCATCCGCATGTTCAACAGCGCCTTCGACGGCCTGACCGGCAATAACCTGGACTTCTACCCGCCAGCCTTGCGCAGCCAGATCGACGCCCTCAACGAGCGCATCTATCCGGCCGTCAACAATGGTGTGTACCGCGCCGGTTTCGCCACGTCACAGCAGGCCTATGAAACGGCGTTTGACGATGTGTTCGCAGAGCTGGATTGGCTGGAGCAGCGCCTGGGGGAAAACCGCTACCTGGCGGGCGACTACCTGACTGAAGCGGATATCCGCCTGTTCACCACCCTGATTCGGTTCGACGCGGTGTATTACAGCCACTTCAAGTGCAACCTGAGGCGCATTGCCGACTACCCGAACCTGTCGAACTGGCTGCGGGAGCTGTACCAATGGCCGGGAATCGCCGAGACCGTGGACTTCACCCATATCAAGGGGCACTACTACGCCAGCCATCGCACCATCAACCCCACCGGGATTGTGCCGAAGGGGCCGCAGCAGGATTTCAACGCAGCCCATGACCGGCAGAGCTTGAGTGGCCGAGGGGTGTGGCAGGGGAAATAAGGACGCTTTCGCCAGCGAGCCGGCACCTACACAGATCGTGTGGGGGCAGGCTTGCCGGCGAAGCTTTCAGACGCTGGACTGGGCGCCTTCGAACCAGGCGAGCTTCTCGCGAAGCTGCACCACTTCACCGACGATCACCAGGGTCGGCGCATGCACTTCATGCTCCGCCACCAATTGCGGCAGGTTCGCCAGGGTGCCAGTGAACACCCGCTGATTGGCGGTGGTGCCTTGCTGGATCAGGGCCGCCGGGGTATCGGCCGAGCGACCGTGCTGGATCAACGACTCACAGATGGTCGGCAAACCCACCAACCCCATGTAGAACACCAGGGTTTGCGAAGGCGCGACTAGGTCGCTCCACGGCAGGTTGGTGCTGCCATCCTTGAGGTGGCCGGTGACAAAACGCACGGACTGGGCGTAATCCCGGTGGGTCAACGGAATGCCGGCATACGCCGAGCAGCCGCTGGCCGCGGTAATGCCCGGCACCACCTGGAAAGGAATGCCGTGGGCCGCCAGTTCTTCGATCTCTTCCCCGCCCCGCCCAAAGATAAACGGATCGCCGCCCTTGAGGCGCACCACCCGCTTGCCTTGCTTGGCCAGGGTCACCAATTGCTGGTTGATCTGGTCCTGGGGCACGGCGTGGTCGGCGCGACGCTTGCCGACGTAGACCCGCTCGGCATCGCGGCGGCACAGCTCAAGAATCGCCGGTGCGACCAAACGGTCGTACAACACCACGTCCGCTTGCTGCATCAGGCGCAAGGCGCGGAAGGTCAGCAGGTCCGGATCACCCGGGCCCGCCCCCACCAGATAAACCTCGCCCGGTGCGTGGGACGCCTTGCCTTCGATCTTGGCGATCAGCAGGCGCTCGGCCTCGGAACCCTGACCGGCCAGTTGGCGGTCGGCAATCGGCCCCTGGAACACGTCCTCCCAAAACGCCCGGCGCTGCTGGACATCCGGAAACAGCCCTTTGACCTGCGCCCGAAAACGCGCGGCCAAACCGGCCAGTTGGCCGTAGGTGGACGGAATCCAGGTTTCCAGCTTGGCCCGGATCAGGCGCGCCAGCACCGGCGCATCGCCGCCGCTGGAGACCGCAATGACCAGCGGTGAGCGGTCGACAATGGCTGGGAAGATCACGCTGCACAGGGCGGGCGCGTCCACCACATTGACCGGCACGCAACGCCGATGGGCATCGGCAGACACTTGAGCATTGAGCGGCTCATCGTCGGTGGCGGCGATGATCAGGGTGCAGCCGTCCAGGTCCGACTCAAGATAGCCGCGCAGCAGGGATTCGCCGCCACTGGCGACGATCAGTTCCTGCAATTGCACTTCGATCTCGGGCGCAACGACCCGCAGTTGCGCACCGGCGTCGGCCAGCAGGCGGGATTTGCGCAAGGCAATCTCCCCCCCACCGACCACCAATACACGGCTGCCGCGGAGGTTGTGAAACAGCGGCAGAAATTCCATTTAGCCGATGACCTCGATGCCGCCCATGTATGGCTTGAGCACGTCCGGCACACGGATCGAACCGTCGGCCTGCTGGTAGTTTTCCAGCACCGCGACCAGGGTCCGGCCTACGGCCAGGCCGGAGCCGTTGAGGGTGTGGACCAGCTCCGGCTTGCCGGTTTCCGGGTTGCGGAAACGCGCTTGCATACGACGGGCCTGGAAGTCGCCGCAGTTGGAGCACGAAGAGATTTCGCGGTATTTGTCCTGGCTTGGCACCCAGACTTCGAGGTCGTAGGTCTTGACCGCGCTGAAGCCCATGTCGCCGGTGCACAGTGCCAGTACGCGATACGGCAGTTGCAGCAGTTGCAGGACTTTCTCGGCGTTGGCCGTCAGGCCTTCCAAGGCTTCCATGGAGGTCGAGGGCTCGACCACCTGGACCATCTCGACCTTGTCGAACTGGTGCTGGCGGATCATGCCGCGGGTGTCGCGGCCCGACGCACCGGCTTCACTGCGGAAGCACGGGGTGTGAGCGACGAACTTCAACGGCAGTTGCTTCGGATCGAGGATCTCGCCCGAGACAATGTTGGTCAGCGACACTTCGGCGGTCGGGATCAGGTACAGATCGGCTTCGCCTTCGCGCGTGATCTTGAACAGGTCTTCTTCGAACTTCGGCAGCTGGCTGGTGCCCACCAGGGCCGGGGCCTGGACCAGGTAAGGCGTGTAGGCCTCTTCGTAGCCGTGCTCGCTGGTGTGCAGGTTGATCATGAACTGCGCCAGGGCGCGGTGCAGACGGGCGATCGGCCCGCGCAGCAGGGCGAAACGGGCGCCGGACAGCTTGGCGGCGGTTTCAAAGTCCAACCAGCCAAACTTCTCGCCCAGGGCGACGTGGTCCTGGATCGGGAAATCGAAGGCAGTCGGGGTACCCCAACGGCGCACTTCGACGTTGCCGTCTTCATCAGCGCCCACGGGCACCGATTCATGAGGCAGGTTGGGAATGCCGAAGAGGATCGAATCCAGGTCGGACTGGATGCTTTCCAGCTCAGCCTTGCCGGAAGTCAGCTCGTTGCCCATGCGCTCGACATCAGCCATCAGCGGCGCGATATCTTCGCCGCGCTGCTTGGCCTGACCGATGGATTTGGAGCGCGCGTTACGTTCAGCCTGCAGTTGTTCGGTGCGGGTCTGCACGGTCTTGCGCTGTTCTTCCAGCGCTTCGATGCGTGCCACATCCAGGACAAAGCCACGGGATGCCAGGCGATCCGCTACGTCCTGAAGGTTGCTACGTAACAGTTTGGAATCGAGCATGTCGGTCTCTCGTTTATCAAAGTTTGGTCAAGGTCAGGCCGGCCCAGGTCGCGAGCAGCCCGCCGAATACACTGATGGCCGCATAGCCCAGGGCCAGCGGCACCTGCCCGCTTTCCAGCAGACGCAGGGTATCCAGGGAAAAGGATGAAAAAGTCGTCAGGCCGCCGAGGAAGCCCACCATCAACCCGGCACGCACCTCGATAGGCACTTCCGGGCGCAGCAAAAACAGGCCGTACAACACACCGATCAGCAAGCAGCCGACGATATTAACGGCCAGCGTCGCGGTATAGAAGTGCCGCGGCCAATTGGCGCTGATCCAATTGCCGGTGGCAAAGCGCAACAGGGTGCCGGCGACGCCGCCCGCCGAGACGGCGAGAATCAATGGAATCACGGTTTTCTCCGCTGGCGGGGGCTTGAGCGATCCAGGGCGGCGAGGTGGTTGAGCTTTTCACCGATCTTCAATTCCAGGCCACGGGGCACCGGCTGGTAGAAAGGTTGCGGCTCAAGTTCTTCGGGAAAATAGTCTTCGCCGGCGGCGTAGGCATCCGGCTCATCGTGGGCGTAGCGGTATTCGTCGCCATAGCCCAACTGCTTCATCAGCTTGGTCGGGGCATTGCGCAGGTGCAGCGGCACTTCCAGGGAACCATGCTCGGCGGCGCTGCGCATGGCGGCCTTGAAGCCCATGTACACGGCGTTGCTTTTCGGCGCACAGGCCAGGTAGGTGATGGCCTGGGCCACCGCCAGCTCGCCTTCCGGGCTGCCAAGGCGCTCCTGCACATCCCAAGCTGCAAGGCACAGGCTCAGGGCACGAGGGTCGGCGTTGCCGATGTCTTCGCTGGCCATGCGCACCACGCGCCGGGCCAGGTACAGCGGGTCGCAGCCGCCATCGAGCATGCGTGCGAACCAGTACAGGGCGCCGTCGGGATTGGAGCCGCGAACCGATTTGTGCAATGCGGAAATCTGGTCGTAGAAGGCTTCACCGCCCTTGTCGAAACGCCGACGGGTGTCGCCCAACAAGCTTTGCAGCAGGTCGACGCCCATCTCGCTGCCGTCTTCGGCCAGGTCCGAGGCGTTTTCCAGCAGGTTGAGCAGGCGCCGGCCATCGCCATCCGCCGCCGACAGCAGCATCTGGAAGCCTTCGTCACTGAGGCTCAACTGGCGCTGACCCAGGCCACGCTCTTCGGTGAGTGCGCGCTGCACCAGGGTCTTGAGCGCCGCCTCGTCGAGGCTCTTGAGCACATAGACCCGCGCCCGGGAGAGCAAGGCATTGTTCAGCTCGAAAGACGGGTTCTCGGTGGTGGCACCGATAAAAATCAGGGTGCCGTCTTCCACATACGGCAGGAAGGCATCTTGCTGGGACTTGTTGAAGCGGTGCACTTCATCGACGAAAAGGATGGTCCGACGGCCGTATTGCCCGGCCTGCTGCTTGGCGATTTCCACCGCCTGACGGATTTCCTTGACCCCGGCCAGCACCGCCGAAACCGTTTCGAAGTGCGCATCCGAGACTTCCGCCAGCAGCCGGGCCAGGGTGGTCTTGCCCACCCCGGGCGGGCCCCAGAAAATCATCGAATGCAGGGCGCCCTGCTCCAGGGCTTCGCGCAAAGGCTTGCCCCGGGCCAACAGGTGCTGCTGACCGACGTACTCGTCCAAGTTGACCGCACGCAAGCGGGCGGCCAGGGGTTGAGCGATCGGGGCACTACGAAACAGGTCCATGGCGTACCTTTGCAACCTCGTGTGTTTCGGCTGGTTACTCTTGAATCACGTCGGCACCCTTGGGGATGTCGAACTTGAACTTGGACGCCGGGATCGGCTCGTTGGCCTTGACCCCGGTGAACAGGATGTTGGTGCGTTGGCCGACGCTGTCGATCAACTGCATGTCGTTGACCATGCCATTGCGGAACGACAGGCGCAGGCTGTCGAACAGGGTGTCCTTGGTCTTCGGCTTGAGGGTGAAGTCGATCACGCCGCCGGCTTCCTTGGCGCTGATGTCGAAGCTTTCGCTGATTTTCGACACGTCACCGGACAGCAGCAAGGCCGGGGTCTGGGTCAGACGCTGGTCGAGCTTCTTGATGGTCACTTGTTCCAGGTCCGGGTCCCACAGGGAGACTTTCTGACCATCGGACACCATCAGTTGCTCTTGCGGTGCGTCGGTGTGCCAGTAGAACAGGCCAGGGCGCTGCAGGGACATTTCACCGGCAGTTTCCTGCAACTGGGTGCCGCTGCCATCGAGGGTCAGCTGGGAGAAGCGCGCCGTCAGGGTCTGGGATTTTTCCAGCAATTGGGTCAGACGCGCCACATCCTTCGGATCGGCGTGGGCCGACAAGGTGGTAATGGCCAGTACCGGCAGCAGCAACATGCGGATAAGACGCATGGGAGTCCTCATCAATGTCGTGGGAATACAGGCGGCGCGTCATTGCGCCACCCGGGTCGCTCTGTGGTCAGTCGCGGGAGGGGCCAGGGGCCAGGACTTCCCGGGAACCGTTGGTGTTCATGGCGGTGACCACACCCGCCATTTCCATGGCTTCGATCATGCGTGCGGCACGGTTGTAGCCGATCTTCAGCTTGCGTTGCACCGCCGAAATGGAGGCCCGGCGGCTTTCCAGGACGAACTGCACGGCTTCGTCGTAGAGCGCGTCGGTCTCGGCATCATCGCCGTCACCGCCGCCGCTGCCACCGTCAAAACCGCTGCCCGCCTCTTCGACACCGTTGAGGATGTCGTCGTTGTATTCCGGGGCGCCCCGCAGTTTCCAGGCCTCCACCACACGATGCACTTCGTCGTCGGAAACAAACGCACCGTGGACTCGAATCGGCAAGCTGGTGCCCGGTGGCATGTAGAGCATGTCACCGTGGCCCAGCAGTTGCTCGGCGCCACCCTGGTCGATGATGGTCCGCGAGTCGATCTTGCTGGATACCTGGAACGCCATGCGGGTCGGGATGTTGGCCTTGATCAGACCGGTGATCACGTCCACCGAAGGGCGCTGGGTCGCGAGGATCAAGTGGATACCGGCGGCACGGGCCTTCTGGGCGATACGGGCAATCAGTTCTTCAACCTTCTTGCCGACGATCATCATCATGTCGGCGAATTCGTCCACCACCACCACGATGGTCGGCAGCTTGGTCAGCAGCGGCGCTTCGTCGTGGATGCTCTCACGGTTGTACAGTGGGTCGGTGAGCGGCGTACCGGCCTCTTCGGCCTCCTTGACCTTGTGGTTGAAGCCGGACAGGTTACGCACGCCCATCTTCGCCATCAGCTTATAGCGCCGCTCCATCTCGGCCACGCTCCAGCGCAGGGCATTGGCGGCGTCTTTCATGTCGGTCACCACCGGGCACAGCAGGTGCGGGATGCCTTCGTAGATCGACAGCTCAAGCATTTTCGGGTCGATCATGATCAGCTTGGCGTCATCCGGCCCGGACTTGAACAGGATCGACAGGATCATCGCGTTGACCCCCACCGACTTACCGGAACCGGTGGTACCGGCCACCAGCAGGTGCGGCATCTTCGCCAGGTCGGTGATCACCGGCCGGCCGCCGATGTCGTGGCCCAGGGCCAGGGTCACCGGCGATTTGAAGTTATCGTACTCAGGCGTCGACAACACTTCGGAGAAGCGCACGATCTGTCGGTCTTCGTTGGGAATCTCGATGCCCACGGTGGTCTTGCCGGGAATCACTTCCACTACGCGCACGCTGGTCACGGCCAGGGAGCGGGCCAAGTCCTTGGCCAGGTTGGCGATACGGCTGACCTTCACGCCGGCGGCCGGCTGGATCTCGTAACGGGTAATCACCGGGCCGGGGTGGATCGAGTCCACGGACACTTCGACGCCGAATTCCTTGAGCTTGATTTCCAACAAGTGGCCAACGGCCGCCAAGGATTCGGGGGAGTAATTCAGTTGTTTCTTTTCTGCCGGGTCGAGGATCGAAATCGGCGGCAAGGTGCCTTCTACCGCGCTGTCGATAAACAGCGGCACTTGCTTCTCTTTCTGCACACGCTTGCTCGGCTCCGGCGCTTTCGGCGGCGCAGGGGCAATCACCGGCGGCACCTGCTTCTCGCGCTCGGACATGTGCTTGCTCAGGGCCTGCTCGCGCTCGATCAAGCGCTCCTTGACCTTGGCCTGCTCGCGCTTGTCGGTCACGGTCGGGGCCACCACTTCGTCGACCCGGGCATCCACTTCGCGCAATTGCGCCACCAGTTGTTTACGTTCGACGCGAGCGGCCCACCAACGGTTGGCGGCGCCCTGGAACAGTTCAAACAGGTCAAGGGTGATCTTGCCAGTGATGTCCATCACCTTGAACCACGACAGGTCCGTGAACACCGTCAGGCCGAACAGGAACAGGGCAATGAACATCAGGGTGCTGCCCTGGATGTTCAGGGCATTTTTTGCCAGATCGCCCAGGCTCTCGCCCAAGGCACCGCCAGCGCCGGCCGGCAAACCGGTGGCCGCGTGAAAATGAATGTGCGCCAGCGCCGCACCCGACAGCACCAGGAACACCAGGCCGATCAGGCGCCAGGAGAACAGCCAGCCGCTCCACTGCCAAGGCTCGTGGCGCTGGCGGAAAATCTGATAAGTCTTGATCGCCAGCAACAGTGGAAAGATATAGGCGAAATAACCCAACACCATAAACAGGATATCGGCGCTGTAAGAACCGGCAGGACCGCCGAAGTTCTGTACATCTTCAATCTTGCTGTTATGGCTCCAGCCCGGATCGTCCTTGCCATAGGTCAACAATGCCATCATCAAGAACAGGCACAGGGCTCCAATGGCAATCAGTGCACCTTCCTTGAGTCGGTAGTGCAATTGCTGACGCCAGGCGGGAACTACTGTTTTAGGTGCTGCGGTGGATTTCTTCAAAACGCGTCTTTTCCTGCGCCAGGGGCGCGTCCAACTGTTGATTGACTACAAAATACTGCTCAAGCCGAGCAGGTAAATAAAGTTGACCGGCATAACTGGGGCTACTTTTAACACTCTGCCCCTTGATCCTGAAATAGTGCAATTCTGAATATGCTGGATACATATCTGGATTGTACGGATCCGTCCTGGCCATGCCACGCCGTGATATCACGCGGACAGCATCGCCAAAGGCTGGTTACGCAGTCCGCAATTTGAGCATGCATTCTCTTTTGTGACAAAGGCTTATGAGGTGTTTTTATGAACCAAACGAAGCATTCTCGCGTGATTATCCTGGGCTCCGGCCCTGCCGGTTACAGCGCCGCCGTGTATGCCGCCCGCGCCAACCTCAAACCGACGGTGATCACCGGCTTGCAGGCCGGCGGCCAGTTGACCACCACCACCGAAGTCGATAACTGGCCGGGGGATGTGGAAGGCCTGACCGGCCCGGCGCTGATGGAGCGTATGCAAAAGCATGCCGAGCGCTTCGACACCGAGATCGTCTACGACCACATCCATACCGCGGAGTTGCAGCAGCGGCCGTTTATCCTCAAGGGTGACAGCGGCGTCTACAGCTGCGACGCGCTGATCATCGCCACGGGCGCTTCAGCCCAGTACCTGGGCCTGCCGTCCGAAGAGGCGTTTGCCGGCAAGGGCGTCTCGGCCTGCGCCACCTGCGACGGCTTCTTTTATCGCAACCAAGTGGTCGCAGTGGTCGGCGGCGGCAACACCGCCGTGGAGGAAGCCCTGTACCTGTCGAACATCGCCAAGGAAGTGCACCTGGTGCATCGCCGCGACAAACTGCGCTCGGAGAAAATCCTCCAGGACAAACTCTTCGAAAAGGCCGCCAACGGCAATATCCGCCTGCACTGGAACCAGAACCTGGACGAAGTGCTGGGGGATGCCAGCGGCGTAACCGGCGCGCGCCTGCGTGACAGCCTCAGCGGCGAAACCCGGGAGCTGGCGCTGGCCGGCGTGTTTATCGCCATCGGCCACAAACCCAACACCGAGCTGTTCCAGGGCCAACTGGAGATGCGCGACGGCTACCTGCTGGTCAAGGGTGGCAGTGAGGGCAATGCCACCGCCACTGGGATCGAGGGGGTGTTTGCGGCGGGCGATGTGGCTGACCACGTCTATCGCCAGGCCATTACTTCAGCGGGTGCTGGTTGCATGGCGGCCCTGGACGTAGAGAAATTCCTCGACGACCACTGACCCGCCGTCCTACGCTAGCGGCGGGCTGCGAATGCCCGCCACTGCCCTCCCCTTCCGCAAGTCTGAATACCATGCTGACCTGGTTACAACGCAATACCCTGGATTTTCCACCTCTGGAAAAAGCCCTGCGCGACCCCAACGGCTTGCTGGCAGCCGGTGGCGACCTGTCCGCCGATCGCCTGATCCAGGCGTATCGCCACGGCTGCTTCCCCTGGTTCTCCGAAGGCCAGCCGATTCTCTGGTGGTCGCCGGACCCGCGCACGGTCCTGTTTCCAGACGAGCTGCACGTCTCTCGCAGCCTCGGCAAGTTGCTGCGCCAAGAACGCTACCAAGTCACCTTCGACCAGGATTTTGCCGCCGTCATTCACGCTTGCGCGCAACCCCGGGCCTACGCCGACGGCACTTGGATCACCGAGGCCATGCAGCAGGCCTACCTGCAACTGCATCAACGCGGCTACGCCCATTCGGTGGAAGTCTGGGACCAGGGCCAGTTGGTCGGCGGCCTTTATGGCTTGGCGATGGGCCAGCTGTTTTTCGGCGAATCGATGTTCAGCCGCGCAGACAACGCCTCCAAGGTCGGCTTTGCCACCCTGGTCAAGCATTTGCGGGATTGGGGCTTCGCCTTGATCGACTGCCAGATGCCCACCGAGCACCTGCACAGCCTCGGTGCCCGCGCCATTGCCCGCGAGGAATTCGCCGGCTACCTGAAACGCCACCTGGATCAGCCCAGCCGCGCCATATGGGTTTCCTGAGCGGTTTTCACAGCGGTGGCTTACACTTAATTCAACGCTTATTCCGAGGGTTGCCTCATGACCGAGTTGGCGCGCTTGAAGTTTTATGCCACTCAACCCCACTCCTGCAGCTACCTGCCCGACGAACAGGCGACTACCCTGTTCCTCGACCCCAGCCAGCCCATGGATGTGCACGTCTATGCAGACCTGTCGGAAATGGGATTTCGTCGCAGTGGCGACCATCTTTATCGGCCTCACTGCCAAAACTGCAACGCGTGCGTCCCGGCACGCATTCCGGTGGCGCAGTTCCTGCCCAACCGACAGCAGAAACGCATTCTCAAGCGTAATGCCGACCTGACGGTGGCGCCGGTCAAGCCAGTATTCAGCGAAGAATATTTCGACCTCTATCAACGCTATATCGAACAGCGCCATGCCGATGGCGACATGTTCCCCCCAAGTCGCGATCAGTTTTCGACTTTTCTGGTGCGCGACCTGCCGTTTTCCCGTTTCTATGAGTTTCGCCTGGAAGGTCGCCTACTGGCGGTGGCCGTGACCGACCAACTGCCCAACGGGCTCTCTGCGGTCTACACCTTCTATGAACCCGACGAAGAGCGTCGCAGCCTTGGGCGTTATGCCATCTTGTGGCAAATCGGCGAAACCTTGCGAATGGGCCTGGACGCGGTGTACCTCGGCTATTGGATCAAGAACTGCAAAAAAATGAATTACAAAACCCAATATCGCCCCATAGAGCTGCTGATTAATCAACGCTGGGTGATCCTCAACTAGAAGGTCTTGGCTTAAACCCCATTTTTCGGGCACAATGCACGCCGCTTTTGCCTGGCGCAGTTGCACCGGGCCATTCATTGGACACCGAGGGCTTTACTGCATGTCGAAAGAAGACAGCTTCGAAATGGAAGGCACTGTCGTCGACACCCTGCCCAACACCATGTTTCGTGTGGAGTTGGAAAATGGGCACGTCGTAACCGCGCATATCTCCGGCAAGATGCGCAAGAACTACATTCGTATTCTTACCGGTGACAAAGTGCGCGTCGAGCTGACGCCCTATGACTTGAGCAAAGGGCGCATCACTTACCGCGCCCGCTAAGCAAGTCAATACAAGACGCCCGGTTATGCCGGGCGTTTTTGTGTGCGTCGAAAAAACCCACGGGCCAGATAGCACAAAGGCACCTTGCGGTGCCTTTGGCTGTGTTGCTTCAAATGGCTATCAGGCCATTTCCGCCGTGGTTTCGAAGTCGAAGGTCAGCTCGCCGTCCTTGATGTCGATGTGAACCACACCGCCATGGTCGGCCAACTCGCCAAACAGAATCTCCTCCGCCAGCGGACGCTTGATCTTGTCTTGAATCAAGCGAGCCATCGGCCGCGCACCCATTGCCGCGTCGTAACCGCCTTGCGCCAACCAGCTGCGAGCAGCATCGGTGACTTCCAGCTGCACGCGCTTGTCTTCCAGCTGCGCCTGCAGTTCGGTAAGGAACTTGTCCACCACGCTTTTGATGACCTCATGGCTGAGGCGACCAAACTGGATAATGGTGTCCAGACGGTTGCGGAACTCCGGCGTGAAGCTCTTCTTGATCACTTCCATGGCATCGGAAGAGTGATCCTGATGAGTAAAGCCAATGGAAGCCCGAGCAGCCGTTTCGGCGCCGGCGTTGGTGGTCATGATGACGATGACGTTGCGGAAGTCCGCCTTGCGCCCGTTGTTATCGGTCAGGGTACCGTGGTCCATCACCTGCAACAGCAGGTTGAAGACTTCCGGGTGGGCCTTCTCGATTTCATCGAGCAGCAACACGCAATGCGGCTGCTTGGTGATGGCCTCGGTCAACAGACCGCCCTGGTCGAAACCGACATAGCCGGGAGGGGCACCGATCAAACGGGAAACTGTATGGCGCTCCATGTACTCGGACATGTCGAAACGCACCAACTCGATCCCCAGCGCCTTGGCCAGTTGCCGAGCCGCTTCGGTCTTGCCGACACCGGTTGGACCGGCGAACAGGAAGGAACCGACCGGTTTGTCCGGCGACTTGAGCCCGGCACGGGACAGCTTGATCGCTGTGGACAGCGAATCGATCGCCGCGTCCTGGCCAAACACCGTCAACTTCAGGTCACGCTCGAGGTTACGCAGCAATTCCTTGTCGGAACTGGTGACGTGCTTTGGGGGAATCCGGGCGATTTTCGCCACGATGTCTTCCACCTGAGCCACTTCGATGCGCTTCACACGCTTCTCGGCCGGCTGCAGACGCTGATAGGCGCCCGCCTCGTCGATAACGTCGATGGCCTTGTCCGGCATATGCCGATCATTGATGTAGCGCGAGGCCAGTTCCGCTGCGGCGCGAAGGGCTTCATCGCTGTACTCGATGCCGTGATGCGCTTCAAAGCGCCCCTTAAGGCCCCGCAGGATGCCGATGGTGTCTTCCACCGAAGGCTCGGACACATCGACCTTCTGGAAGCGCCGAGCCAAGGCCCGATCCTTCTCGAAGATGCCGCGGAATTCCTGGAAGGTGGTCGAGCCGATGCAACGGATATCACCCGAAGACAGCAGTGGCTTGAGCAGATTCGAGGCGTCCATCACCCCACCGGATGCCGCACCGGCACCGATAATGGTGTGGATTTCATCGATGAACAGAATCGCCTGAGGACGTTTTTTCAGCTCGCCGAGCAACGCTTTGAAGCGCTTCTCGAAGTCACCGCGGTATTTGGTCCCCGCCAGCAACGCGCCGAGGTCCAGGGAGTAGACCACGCTGTTGACCAGCAGATCAGGCACCTGGTTATCGACAATGCGCTTGGCCAGGCCTTCGGCGATGGCGGTTTTACCGACGCCCGCCTCACCCACCAGCAGCGGGTTGTTCTTGCGTCGACGGGCAAGAATCTGCGCAACGCGCTCAACTTCCAGCTCACGCCCTACCAACGGGTCGATACGACCCTGGCGCGCGAGTTCATTGAGGTTGCTGGCATAAGCGTCCAGAGGATTACTCGAAGAAGAAGACTCACCACCCTCTTCATCCTGCATCTCTTGTTCACCTTCAGAATGATCGCCATGCCCCGGCACCTTGGAGATACCATGGGCGATGTAGTTGACCACGTCGATACGGGCAACGCTCTGCTGTTTCAGCAGGAACACTGCCTGACTCTCTTGCTCACTGAAAATGGCTACCAGCACATTGGCGCCAGTCACTTCCCGCTTGCCCGAGCTCTGCACATGAAAGACAGCACGTTGCAGTACACGCTGGAAACCCAGGGTTGGCTGAGTTTCACGGTCCTCGTCATGGACAGGGATCAGTGGCGTGGTGGAGTCGATGAACTCCTGCAGATCGTGCTTGAGTTTGTCGAGGTTTGCTCCGCAGGCACGTAGAACAGTGGCGGCGGCCTCATTATCCAAAAGAGCCAACAAAAGGTGCTCGACGGTCATGAACTCATGACGTTTCGAACGGGCCTCCTTGAAGGCGAGATTTAGGGTGACTTCGAGCTCGCGGTTTAACATAGCTTCACCTCATACCCAAGTGGTCGGCGTTAACCGTCCTTCTCGATTTCACAGAGTAGCGGATGCTGGCTTTCCCTGGCGTACTGATTGACCTGCATGGCCTTGGTCTCGGCGATGTCGCGGGTAAACAATCCACATACTGCACGTCCTTCTGTATGGACGGCCAGCATGACCTTGGTTGCCAGCTCGCGATTCAGGTTAAAAAACATCTCGAGCACTTCGACGACGAAATCCATCGGCGTGTAGTCATCGTTGAATAAAACCACCTTGTACATCGGCGGCGCCTGTAACGCAGGCTTAGCTTCCTGTACAGCCAAGCCAGCGGAATCGTCGTCGTGCAAGTCCGGGCGATCCTGATTGAATGTTAGTCGAATCTGGCTGATTGCATGCATGGAAAGAAAGGTTCGTTAGTTGAGCAAATACAGTGGTGGGGGCGCCCTGGGAGGATTTCAACTCCGACCGCCGGGTCACCTTGACTATCGGCAAAACGGTGTTACAACCAATAGAGCCCACATTGGGTAATAAAGGTCCACAGCGTCAACCTTATTTATCGGGTTTGGCTGCGGATAAACTGGATGATACTCCAGTGATGGAGTCTGTTGCAGAGGGATATGAGTATGGCAAGCGGCAAGGTCAAGTGGTTCAACAATGCCAAGGGCTACGGTTTCATTAATGAGGAAGGCAAGAGCGATGACCTCTTCGCCCACTACTCGGCCATCGAAATGGATGGTTATAAAACCCTGAAAGCCGGCCAGGCCGTGAGCTTCGAGATCATCCAAGGCCCCAAAGGCTTGCACGCCGTAAAAATCAGCGCCCTGGTGGTTCCCGGCGACATCGCTGCCACCGACACTCAGGCAGAAAGCGTTCTCAGCTGATTTTTTTTCCACATCCAGTCATAAAAAAACCGGCCGACTCAAGGGATTGAGTCGGCCGGTTTCATTTCAGCGTGGGTCAGCTCACATGTGCGAGATCAAAGCGTCACCGAATGCGGACGACGACAGCAGCGTCGCACCATCCATCAGGCGCTCGAAGTCATAGGTCACGGTCTTGGCCGAGATAGCGCCGTTCGTGCCCTTGATGATCAGGTCAGCGGCTTCGGTCCACCCCATGTGCCGCAGCATCATTTCCGCAGAGAGAATCAGCGAGCCCGGGTTCACCTGGTCTTTGCCCGCGTATTTCGGCGCGGTGCCGTGGGTGGCCTCGAACATGGCCACAGTGTCGGACAGGTTGGCACCTGGCGCGATACCAATGCCCCCCACTTCCGCCGCCAGGGCGTCGGACAGGTAGTCACCGTTGAGGTTGAGAGTCGCGATCACATCGTATTCGGCCGGGCGCAGCAGGATCTGCTGGAGCATGGCGTCGGCGATGGCGTCCTTGACGATGACATTCTTGCCGGTTTTCGGGTTCTTGAACTGCATCCACGGGCCGCCGTCGAGCAGGGTCGCCCCGAACTCCTCGGCCGCCACTTCATAGGCCCACTCTTTGAAGGCACCTTCGGTGAACTTCATGATGTTGCCTTTGTGCACGATGGTCAGCGAGTCACGGTCGTTATCCACGACATACTGCAACGCCTTGCGCGCCAGACGCTTGGTGCCCTGCAAGGAAACCGGCTTGACGCCGATGCCGCAGTTTTCGTCGAAACGGATCTTGGTGACGCCCATTTCTTCTTTAAGGAACTTGATGACCTTGGTGGCTTCTGCCGAACCGGCCTTCCACTCGATGCCGGCATAAATGTCTTCGGAGTTTTCACGGAAGATGGTCATGTCGACGTCGCCAGGCTTCTTCACCGGGCTGGGCACGCCTTCAAACCAGCGCACCGGGCGCAGGCACACATACAGGTCCAGCTGTTGACGCAACGCCACGTTCAAGGAGCGAATGCCGCCACCCACCGGCGTGGTCAGCGGGCCTTTGATGGAAACCACGTAATCCTTGACTGCGTCCAGGGTTTCCTGAGGCAGCCAGGTGTCCTGATCGTACACTTGAGTCGCTTTTTCCCCGGCATACACTTCCATCCAGGAAATCTTGCGCTCGCCCCCGTAGGCTTTCTTAACAGCAGCATCGACGACCTTGATCATGACCGGGCTGATATCGACGCCAATGCCATCGCCTTCGATGAACGGGATAATCGGGTTGTTAGGAACATTGAGAGAATGGTCTGCGTTGACGGTGATTTTGTCGCCGACGGCTGGAACCTGAATCTTCTTGTATCCCATGCTGAACTCCGTTGTGTGGGTTGAACATCTGGCTGCGTTCGAGCGTAACCCAGTTGAATCTGCACGGGAACCTCAGGATCCCGTCATATGCGCTGAAAGCCGCACCAATCGTGGCCTACAAGTCTGAATGCAAAGGGAAAAGCGCCAAATTCAAGCATCCGCCGCGACTCTACGCCCCTGCCCTGCCTGCGACCTTTAGACCAATGGACGACTTCGCTTGCTTATGAAGCATCGGCGTTTTGCTAGCTACCTATGTATAATGCCGCCGCTGACCACAGAGTCACGACGGCTGACCTGTCTATTACGAGACTTTCCGCCCGAAAAAGCCGGGTTGTTATCGCAGCCCACCCGCTTGACGCTCGACTGATGCACCCAACATCACCGCGAAGAAATCTCGACATTCGGCTCATGGATGACCTTTGAACGAACGCGCTTACCCGGCGCACCTCGAGTTTCTGCGCACGCTATAGCAAAGAAGAGAGTTAATCCGAATATGCCCACCCGCTCGAAGATCATCTATACCTTCACCGACGAAGCTCCCGCCCTCGCCACCTATTCGCTGCTGCCTATCGTAGAGGCCTTCACCGCTTCCGCTGATATCGCCGTGGAAACCCGGGACATCTCTTTGGCTGGCCGTATCCTCGCCAGCTTCCCCGAGCAGCTGGGCGCCAAAGCGGTGCCGGACCACCTCGCCGAACTGGGCGAATTGGCCGTCACTCCGGAAGCCAACATCATCAAGCTGCCTAACATCAGTGCCTCGACTCCGCAGCTGCAAGCCGCGATCAAGGAACTGCAGGCCCAGGGCTACGCCCTGCCGGACTACCCGGAAACCGTAACCACCGACGCGGAAAAAGAAACCCGTGCACGTTACGACAAGGTCAAGGGCAGCGCCGTGAACCCGGTCCTGCGTGAAGGCAACTCCGACCGTCGCGCTCCGCTGTCGGTGAAGAACTACGCACGCAAGCACCCGCACAAAATGGGCGCCTGGGCCAAAGACTCCAAGTCCCACATTGCTCACATGAGCAACGGCGACTTCTACGGCAGCGAAAAAGCCGCCCTGATCGAAGCCGCAGACAGCGTTAAAATCGAGCTGATCGCTCAAGACGGCACCGCCACCGTCCTGAAAGAAAAGACCACCGTGCAAGCCGGTGAGATCCTCGATTGCGCCGTGATGAGCAAAAAGGCCCTGCGTGCCTTCATCGCCGCCGAAATCGACGACGCCAAAAAACAAGGCGTACTGCTGTCGGTGCACTTGAAAGCCACCATGATGAAGGTCTCCGACCCGATCATGTTCGGCCAGATCGTTGCCGAGTTCTATCAGGACGCCCTGACCAAGCACGCTGACGTGCTCAAGGAAATCGGCTTCAACCTGAACAACGGTATTGGCGATCTGTACGCCCGTATCAAGGCCCTGCCAGCTGAACAGCAGGCGCAGATCGAAGCCGACATCCAGGCTGTTTACGCAGCCCGCCCATCCCTGGCGATGGTCAACTCCGATAAAGGCATCACCAACCTGCACGTGCCGAGCGACGTTATCGTCGACGCCTCGATGCCGGCCATGATCCGTGACTCCGGCAAGATGTGGGGCACCGATGGCCAGTTGCACGACACCAAGGCGGTGATCCCGGACCGCTGCTACGCCACCATCTACCAGGCGGTGATCGAAGACTGCAAAGCCAATGGCGCTTTCGACCCGACCACCATGGGCAGCGTGCCAAACGTTGGCCTGATGGCGAAAAAAGCCGAAGAGTACGGTTCCCACGACAAGACGTTCCAGATCAAGGCTGACGGCGTGGTCCGCGTCACCGACGGCAAGGGCAACCTGCTGCTGGAACAGAACGTCGAAGCCGGCGACATCTTCCGCATGTGCCAGACCAAAGACGCGCCGATCCAGGACTGGGTCAAACTGGCCGTCAACCGCGCTCGCGCCAGCAACACCCCAGCGATCTTCTGGCTGGACCCAATGCGCGCTCACGACGGCGTGATGATCGAGAAAGTTCAGGCTTACCTGAAGGATCACGACACCGCTGGCCTGGACATCCGCGTCATGTCCCCGGTTGAAGCCATGAACTTCACCCTGGCCCGCACCCGCGAAGGCAAGGACACCATTTCGGTGACCGGCAACGTGCTGCGTGACTACCTGACCGACCTGTTCCCGATCATGGAACTGGGCACCAGCGCCAAGATGCTGTCCATCGTGCCGTTGATGAACGGCGGTGGCCTGTTCGAAACCGGCGCCGGCGGTTCGGCGCCGAAACACGTACAACAGCTGCTGGAAGAAAACTTCCTGCGCTGGGACTCCCTGGGTGAGTTCCTGGCCCTGGCCGCTTCCCTGGAGCACCTGGGTCACACCTACAACAACCCGAAAGCCTTGGTTCTGGCCAAGACTCTGGACCAGGCCACTGGTCAGTTCCTCGACAACAACAAGTCGCCTTCGCGCAAAGTCGGCAACATCGACAACCGCGGCAGCCACTTCTACCTGGCGCTGTACTGGGCACAAGCCCTGGCAGCCCAGACCGAGGACACTGCCCTGCAAGCGCAGTTCAGCACCCTGGCCAAGACCCTGACCGAGAACGAAGCAACCATCGTTGCCGAGCTCAACGCCGTTCAAGGCAAGCCTGTGGACATCGGCGGCTACTACAGCGCCAAGCCTGAACTGGTGAGCAAGGCCATGCGTCCGAGCGCTACCCTCAACGCAGCCATCGCTGCGCTGGTGTAACCAGGACCGCCCTACACAAACCCCGGCCATGTGCCGGGGTTTGTGCTTCTAGACACCGCCGGAGCTGGCTTATCGGTGAAAAAAGCGGCGCTCGCTTCGCCGGCAAGCCGGCTCCTGCACTTAATAAAGGAATGCCTTTATGGAATGGCAACCCCATATCACCGTCGCCACCGTTGTCGAAGACCAGGGTCGCTTCCTGTTCGTCGAGGAGTATCAGGGCGAACAGGCTGTACTCAACCAACCCGCCGGGCACCTGGATGCCGATGAGAGCCTGCTGCAGGCTGCCATCCGCGAAACCCTGGAAGAAACCGGCTGGGACGTGGAGTTGACCGGCGTTGTCGGCATCTACCTCTACACAGCACCCAGCAACGGCGTGACCTACCAACGCGTGTGCTTTGCCGCCAAGCCTCTGCGCCACCACCCCGACTATCAGTTGGACCACGGGATCATCGGCCCACGCTGGCTGAGCCGTGACGAGCTGCTGGCACAGCGCGCCAACTGGCGCAGCGAGCTGATCCTGCAATGCCTGGACGACTACCTCGATGGCCAATTACACAGCCTGGCGCTGATCCGCCCGTCGCTTTAACCGCAGTTTTCGCCTTGCAGGCCGCAGCCTGTTAGAATCGCGTCCTTTTTCAAGACACCCATTGAATTCCTATGCGTGATCCAGCCCCTTCTGACACCCAAAAGAAGCGCGTCATCGTCGGCATGTCCGGCGGCGTGGATTCTTCCGTTTCCGCCCTCCTGCTGATGGAGCAGGGTTACCAGGTGGAAGGCCTGTTCATGAAGAACTGGGAGGAAGACGACGGAACGGAATACTGCACCGCCATGGACGACTTGGCCGACGCCCAGGCCGTGTGCGACAAGATCGGCATCAAGCTGCACACCGCTAACTTCGCGGCTGAATACTGGGACAACGTGTTCGAGCACTTCCTGGCCGAATACAAAGCCGGTCGCACGCCGAACCCGGACATCCTCTGCAACCGCGAAATCAAGTTCAAGGCGTTCCTCGACTACGCCCTGATGCTCGGCGCCGACCTGATCGCCACCGGCCACTACGTGCGCCGCCGCGACATCGATGGCCGCACCGAACTGCTCAAGGGCCTGGACCCGAACAAGGACCAGAGCTACTTCCTGCACGCCGTAGGTGGCGAACAGATCGCCAAGACCCTGTTCCCGGTGGGCGAGCTGGAAAAACCCGAAGTCCGCGCCATCGCCGAGAAACACGACCTGGCCACGGCGAAGAAGAAAGACTCCACCGGCATCTGCTTTATCGGCGAGCGTCGCTTCAGCGACTTCCTCAAGCAGTACCTGCCGGCCCAGCCGGGCGAGATCAAGACCACCGAAGGTGAAATCATCGGCCGCCACCATGGCCTGATGTACCACACCATCGGCCAGCGCCAGGGCCTGGGCATCGGCGGCTTGAAAGACGCCAGTGACGAGCCGTGGTACGTGCTGATCAAAGACCTGGAGCACAACGAGCTGATCGTCGGCCAGGGCAACGATCATCCTTGGCTGTTTTCCCGCGCCCTGTTGGCGTCCGAGATTTATTGGGTCAACCCCATCGATTTGAGCCAGCCACGGCGGTTGACGGCAAAAGTGCGCTATCGCCAGAACGACCAGCCCTGCACCCTGGAGCAGACTGCCACTGGCTACCGCGCCACCTTCGACGACCCGCAACGCGCAGTGACGCCCGGCCAGTCCGTGGTGTTCTACGACGGCGAAGTCTGCCTCGGCGGCGGCGTGATCGAAGTGGCCGAACCCTGGAGCAGCAAATGAGCCCGACTCAGGAGCAACTGACGGCCCTGGGCGGTGTATTCCTGGCCGCGGTATTGGTGGACAAGATCGCCAAGACCGGCCAGGTCACCGAAGCCGGCCTGAGCTGCATGCTCGGCAGCCTGCTGATCCGCGACCCGAAAGACACCCTGGAAGTCTACGGCGGCGACGACATCAACCTGCGCGAAGGTTATCGCGCCCTGATCGGCGCCCTGGAACGCGACCCCAGTACCCTGCAACGCGAACCCCTGCGTTACGCGCTGTCGATGCTGGGCCTGGAGCGCCAACTGGCTAAGCGTGAAGACTTGCTGGAGACCATCGGCAAGCGCCTGCCGCAGATCCAATCCCAGGTGGAGCACTTCGGCCCCGCCCACGAAAACGTGATCGCCGCGTGTGGCGGGCTGTATCAGGACACCCTGAGCACCCTGCGCCAGCGCATCCAGGTGCACGGCGACATGCGCAACCTGCAGCAGCCGAGCAATGCCTCGAAGATCCGCGCCCTGCTCCTGGCCGGCATTCGTTCCGCCCGGTTGTGGCGGCAATTGGGCGGCCATCGCTGGCAGCTGGTAATCAGCCGACGCAAATTGTTGAAAGAGCTCTACCCGTTGATGCGCAGCAGCTGAGCCGCGCCCGAAAGACTTTTTGTAGTCAGTAACGCGTAAGACGTCGGTCAGTTGGCAACGGACCGGTGGATATTTTCATGTATGATACGCGCCCCATTTCGTTGCCCGACTGTCCGAGAACACCCCATGCAGCTCTCTTCGCTCACTGCGGTTTCCCCTGTTGACGGCCGCTACGCCGGCAAAACCCAGGCCCTGCGCCCTATTTTCAGCGAATACGGCCTGATCCGTGCTCGCGTTCTGGTTGAAGTGCGCTGGCTCCAGCGCCTGGCCGCCCACAGCGCCATCAGCGAAGTTCCGGCGTTCTCCGCCGAAGCCAACGCCGTGCTCAATACCCTGGCGGAAAACTTCTCCCTGGAGCACGCCGAGCGTGTGAAAGAGATCGAGCGCACCACCAACCACGACGTCAAAGCCATTGAGTACCTGCTCAAGGAACAGGCTGCCAAGCTGCCTGAGCTGGCCAACGTCAGTGAGTTCATCCACTTCGCCTGCACCAGCGAGGACATCAACAACCTGTCCCACGCCCTGATGCTGCGTGAAGGCCGCGATGACGTGATGCTGCCGCTGATGCGCCAGACCGCCGAAGCCATCCGCGAGCTGGCGATCCGCTTCGCCGACGTGCCGATGCTCTCGCGCACCCACGGCCAACCGGCCTCGCCAACCACCCTGGGCAAAGAACTGGCCAACGTGGTGTACCGCCTGGAGCGCCAGATCGCTCAAGTGGCTGCCGTCCCGCTGCTGGGCAAGATCAACGGCGCCGTGGGCAACTACAACGCTCACCTGTCGGCCTACCCGGAAATCGACTGGGAAGCCAACGCCCGCGCCTTTATCGAAGACGAGCTGGGCCTGGGCTTCAACCCCTACACCACCCAGATCGAACCCCACGACTACATCGCCGAGCTGTTTGACGCGATCGCTCGCTTCAACACCATCCTGATCGACTTTGATCGCGATATCTGGGGCTACATTTCCCTGGGCTATTTCAAGCAGCGCACCATTGCCGGCGAAATCGGCTCGTCAACCATGCCGCACAAGGTCAACCCGATCGACTTCGAAAACTCCGAAGGCAACCTGGGTATCGCCAACGCCCTGTTCCAGCACCTGGCGAGCAAACTGCCGATCTCCCGCTGGCAGCGCGACCTGACCGACTCCACCGTGTTGCGCAACCTGGGCGTCGGTTTCGCCCACAGCGTCATCGCTTATGAAGCCAGCCTCAAAGGCATCAGCAAGCTGGAGCTCAACGCTCAGAAGATCGCCGACGACCTGGACGCCTGTTGGGAAGTCCTGGCCGAGCCGATCCAGACCGTGATGCGCCGCTACAACATCGAAAACCCTTACGAAAAACTGAAAGAACTGACCCGTGGCAAAGGCATCAGCCCAGAAGCCCTACAGACTTTCATCGACGGCCTGGAAATGCCAGAAGCCGCCAAGGCTGAACTGAAAAAGCTGACCCCGGCCAGCTACATCGGCAATGCCGTGGCACAAGCCAAGCGCATCTGACCGACTGCAAGCCCCTGAGACGCCCGGCCGCGCCGGGCGTTTTTATTTCTGTCTGAAAAATGCAATTTTTCAATAGGTTACACATGAATCCTGATACTCCTCTGCAACTTCTGGGCGGCATCACCGCGCGGGAATTCCTGCGCGACTACTGGCAGAAGAAACCCTTGCTGATCCGCCAGGCCCTGCCCGACTTCGAAAGCCCGATCGATGCCGACGAACTGGCCGGCCTGGCCCTGGAAGAAGAAGTCGAATCGCGCCTGATCATCGAAAACGGCGAGCGCCCCTGGGAGCTGCGTCGCGGCCCCTTCGCCGAAGACGAATTCAGCAAGCTGCCGGAGCGCGACTGGACCCTGCTGGTACAAGCGGTCGACCAATTCGTACCGGAAGTGGCCGAACTGCTGGAGCACTTCCGCTTCCTGCCGAGCTGGCGCATCGATGACGTGATGATCAGCTTCGCCGCCCCGGGTGGCAGCGTGGGCCCGCACTTCGACAATTACGATGTGTTCCTGCTTCAGGGCCACGGCAAGCGCAACTGGAAAATCGGCCAGATGTGCGACTCCGAGAGCCCGCTGCTGGCCCATGCCGACCTGCGCATCCTCGCCGAATTCGAAGAGACCGCGGAATGGGTCCTGGAACCCGGCGACATGCTTTACCTCCCGCCGCGCCTGGCCCATTGCGGTGTGGCCGTCGATGACTGCATGACCTACTCGGTGGGTTTCCGCGCCCCAAGCGCCGCCGAAGTGCTGACCCACTTCACCGACTTCCTCAGCCAATTCCTGCCTGACGAAGATCGCTACACCGACGCCGACGCGCAGCCGGTCAGCGACCCGCACCAGATCCAGCACGACGCCCTCGATCGCCTCAAGGGCCTGCTGGCCGAGCACATGAGCGACGAACGCCTGCTGCTGACCTGGTTCGGCCAGTTCATGACCGAACCGCGTTACCCGGAACTGGTGGTCGGCCCGGAACTGGAAGAAGAAGACCTGCTGGGCAGCCTGGAGCAAGGCGCGGTGCTGATCCGCAACCCAAGCGCGCGCCTGGCCTGGTCTGAAGTGGACGACGACCTGCTGCTGTTCGCCAGCGGCCAGAGCCGTTTGCTGCCGGGCAACCTGCGCGAACTGCTGAAGATGATCTGCGCCGCCGACGCCCTGCACATCGACAACCTCGGCCCATGGTTGGCGGATGACGACAGCCGTGGCCTGCTGTGCGAACTGATCAAGCAAGGAAGCCTGGGGTTTGCCGATGAATAAGATTCGCGTACGTGTCGCAGACTGGCAAAAGGACAACGCCGAGATCCGGCGCATTCGTGAAGCGGTGTTCATCGCCGAGCAATCCGTTCCACCCGAGCTTGAATGGGACGCCGATGACAACAGCGCGGTGCATTTCCTCGCGTTCGAAGGCGACTTTCCGATCGGTACCGCGCGCCTGCTGACCGACGGCCATATCGGCCGGGTTTCAGTGCTCAAGGACTGGCGCGGGCTGAAGGTCGGCGACGCCCTGATGCACGCAGTGATCGGCGAAGCCCAGGAACGCGGGCTCAAGCAACAGATGCTCAGCGCCCAGGTCCAGGCCACCCCGTTCTACGAGCGCCTGGGCTTTCGCATTGTCAGCGAAGAATTCCTTGAAGCCGGGATTCCTCACGTCGACATGGTTCGCGCAGACGACTAGGCAGCCATTGCGTGCAGCCTCATCCCACGGGATGTACGCCGCCCGCACAGGCGCTTGAGCAACCCCCCAAAAACGCCCCGCCCTCCCCAATCCGGCACGCTAAGCTGGACCCCAGGAGGCCGGGGCGTTTTGCCATCTGCGATTCAACTTGCCCCCGCCAGCGCCGACAAACTGTCAAACTCCAGGCTGTACGCGCCCCCTTTCCTGTGGAGATAACGGAAATGTCCCTACGCACCCTGCTCACAACGCTGCTTCTGACCTTCAGCTTTTCGGTCATGGCCGCCACCGAGATCGTGCCCCTGAACAACCGCACCAGCGCCGACCTGCTCCCCGTAGCGCAGAACTTTATCGGCAAGGACGGCAAGGTCAGCGCCTACGGCAACCAACTGATCGTCAACGCCGAACCCGAAAAAATCAACGAACTGCGGGCGTTTCTCGCCCAGCTGGACACCGCTGCCAAGCGCTTGCTGATCACCGTGGACACCAACGAAAACAACGTCCAGGACAGCCAGGGTTATTCAATCAATGGCGCACCGCAGGCCCGCATCATCAGCCGCAGCACGGAAAGCCGCGACGGCGGGATTCAACAGATCCAGGCCAGTGAAGGCGTGCCGGCACTGATCCAGGTCGGGCAAAGCGTACCGCTGACCACCACCCAGCCCGATGCGTATGGCCGCCCGCAGAACCAGACCCAGTACCGCAACGTCACCCAGGGCTTCTACGTCACCGCCAGCGTCACCGGCGAGACCGTGCACCTGAGTATCAGCACCAATCGTGACCGAATGAGCCAGGAACGTCCCGATGTAGTGAACGTACAAAGTACCGACACAACGGTCAGCGGACGCCTGGGCGAGTGGATCACCCTGGCCGGCGTCAACCGCCAGACACTGGCCGACAAACAGGGCCAGGGCCGCAGCTACTCGACTCAAGGCCGGGATGACATGACCTTGCGAGTCAAGGTCGACGCCTTGGACTAAAGCACCAAAAACTGACTGATTAGTCGTCTTAGACTAAAGATGTAGTGCCTAAAAAAAAGCACTACAAAACGTTTGACGAGCCAAAAAACCGAAGGCATGATGGCCTCGCTCCCGCTAATCAGGGGCCCTGGCAAGGGCCTTCGGATCGCCGCTCTAACCTACCCACCTGAGCCGATTCGTGTCTGTACCGCCCACAAGGTGTGTTTGACGAGATTGCGACTGGAACGAAGTTGTCCCGAGGGACGGAAGCGTAATTAGGTAGATCGGCAACACACTGATGGATCGTATAAAGGCCCACGACGCCCGAATACGCCCGACAGCTGGCCTTCACCTGCTCACTTTCCCCTCGAGCCCATCGTTCACCCGTCGCCATCCCCGCCAAACCCGACTTGAGCGCCTAAGCTTCTGGTCAGCGAGCAGCCCTACACGCCCACTTCTGTGATGCGTGAATGGCGATCCGGAATTTTCCGCCCAAGAACGACTTTTTACACAAGACGCGACGAGGTTTATCTCCATGGCACTGACACGCGAACAGCAAATTGCAGCCCTTGAAAAAGACTGGGCTGAAAACCCGCGCTGGAAAGGCGTGACTCGTACCTACTCCGCTGCCGACGTGGTCCGTCTGCGTGGCTCTGTGCAACCTGAGCACACCCTGGCACGCATGGGCGCCGAGAAACTCTGGAACCTGGTCACCCAAGGGGCCAAGCCGTCCTTCCGTCCTGAGAAAGATTTCGTCAACTGCATGGGCGCCCTGACCGGCGGCCAGGCTGTGCAACAGGTCAAAGCTGGTATCCAGGCGATCTACCTGTCCGGCTGGCAAGTGGCTGCGGATAACAACTCCGCAGAATCCATGTACCCCGACCAATCGCTGTACCCGGTGGATTCGGTTCCAACCGTGGTCAAGCGCATCAACAACTCGTTCCGTCGTGCCGACCAGATCCAGTGGAAAGCCGGCAAGAACCCGGGCGACGACGGCTACATCGACTACTTCGCGCCGATCGTGGCTGACGCTGAAGCCGGTTTCGGCGGCGTACTGAACGCCTACGAGCTGATGAAAAGCATGATCGAAGCAGGCGCCGCCGGCGTGCACTTCGAAGACCAACTGGCTTCGGTGAAAAAATGCGGCCACATGGGCGGCAAGGTACTGGTTCCAACCCAGGAAGCCGTGCAGAAGCTCACCGCTGCCCGCCTGGCCGCCGACGTTGCCGGTACGCCGACCATCATCCTGGCGCGTACCGATGCCAACGCCGCAGACCTGCTGACCTCTGACTGCGACCCGTACGATCAGCCTTTCGTCACTGGCCAACGTACTCAGGAAGGCTTCTATAAAGTACGCGCCGGCCTGGACCAAGCCATCGCTCGTGGCTTGGCCTACGCGCCTTATGCCGACCTGATCTGGTGCGAAACCGCCAAGCCGGACCTGGACGAGGCCCGTCGCTTCGCCGAAGCGATCAAAAAGGAATACCCGGACCAACTGCTGTCGTACAACTGCTCGCCTTCCTTCAACTGGAAGAAAAACCTGGACGACGCGACCATCGCCAAGTTCCAGCGCGAACTGTCCGCCATGGGCTACAAGCACCAGTTCATCACCCTGGCCGGCATTCACAACATGTGGCACAGCATGTTCAACCTGGCGCACGACTACGCCCGCAACGACATGACCGCCTACGTGAAGCTGCAAGAGCAGGAGTTCGCCGACGCCGCCAAGGGCTACACCTTCGTGGCTCACCAACAGGAAGTGGGCACCGGCTACTTCGATGACATGACCACCGTGATCCAGGGCGGTTCGTCCTCGGTGACCGCCCTGACCGGCTCCACCGAAGAAGAACAGTTCCACTGATTGAGCTGCAAGGCTTGAACAAACAGCCACAGCCGACCCGCTAGACACTAACGGCTGTGCTGCACACCTGACGCCCCGACTGGTTCGGGGCGTTTTTTTTGCCCGGTAGAAGCCAGCTCGTCGCGATTGCCCTCGCCGCCCTACCCTTTGCCGGCCAAACACCCCCGACCCAACCGACAAAATATTGATCCAGGGCGGTGTTACCGGTGGCGAAACAGGTTAAAAGGTGCACCCCTGCTACTTGCAGTAACAGGCATATAAACAGCAACTTTCCGAGGGTGGGATGGAAAACAGTTTAAAAAGCATTCCAAATAATACTGATTATCATTTAGCCCTAATAACAGTCGTTACATGAACAACAAAACATAATTAACAAAACCCCCGCTAATGCCCGCAGGGCGCGGCTTGTGGCCCTTCAAAGGTGACCTATGTCGTTATTCCAATAAACAATTTCGCTTTAGAAATTTTACTTGCCCGATGTTTAGCCATAAAATCACCGCGATTCATTGCGCTGCGACATATCGTCACTGCTTTATCTCTTTATCAAGCTCAGAGACCCTTGCTCTCTGTTAAGGATTACCAGCATGCCCGAAGCGACAGGACTCATGGCCCACAACTGGGGCTTTGCCATTTTCCTTCTGGGTGTTGTCGGCCTCTGCGCCTTCATGCTCGGTGTCTCCAGCCTCCTCGGGTCAAAAGCCTGGGGCCGCAGCAAAAACGAACCGTTCGAGTCCGGCATGCTACCTACAGGTGGCGCCCGCTTGCGGCTCTCAGCCAAATTCTATCTGGTCGCGATGCTCTTCGTGATCTTCGATATCGAAGCCCTCTTTCTCTTTGCCTGGTCTGTGTCCGTCCGCGAAAGCGGCTGGACCGGATTCGTCGAAGCTCTCGTTTTCATAGCAATTCTGTTGGCAGGTCTTGTCTACCTTTGGCGGGTGGGGGCTCTTGATTGGGCTCCGGAAGGTCGTCGTAAGCGGCAGGCGAAGCTAAAACAATGAGGCTTTGGCGATGCAATACAATCTCACCAGGATCGACCCCGATGCTCCTAACGATCAGTACCCGATCGGCGAACGGGAAACCGTTTCCGATCCGTTAGAGGATCAGGTTCACAAGAACATCTTCATGGGCAAGCTGGAAGACGTGCTGAGTGGCGCGGTCAACTGGGGGCGTAAAAACTCCCTGTGGCCGTACAACTTCGGCCTGTCCTGCTGCTACGTGGAAATGACCACCGCCTTTACGGCGCCCCACGACATCGCGCGCTTTGGCGCCGAGGTGATCCGGGCATCGCCGCGTCAGGCGGATTTCATGGTTATTGCCGGAACCTGCTTCATCAAGATGGCGCCGATCATTCAGCGTCTCTACGAGCAAATGCTCGAGCCGAAGTGGGTTATCTCCATGGGTTCGTGCGCCAACTCCGGTGGCATGTACGACATCTACTCCGTTGTTCAGGGGGTGGACAAGTTCCTGCCCGTGGACGTCTACGTGCCTGGCTGCCCACCGCGCCCTGAAGCTTTCCTGCAAGGCTTGATGCTCTTGCAAGAGTCGATTGGCAAGGAGCGTCGTCCACTTTCCTGGGTCGTTGGCGATCAAGGCGTATACCGCGCCGAGATGCCTTCGCAAAAGGAACAGCGCCGCGAACAGCGTATTCAGGTCACCAACCTGCGCAGCCCCGACGAAGTCTGATCCAGATCTGCTCTTAAGAAAGAAACGAGAAGCTGGCTTCATTCTTTACGTTGACCGAAAGCGATAAAAAACCATGACTACAGGCAGTGCTCTGTACATCCCGCCTTATAAGGCTGACGACCAGGATGTGGTCGTCGAACTCAATAACCGTTTTGGCCCTGAGGCGTTCACCGCCCAGGCCACCCGCACCGGCATGCCGGTGCTGTGGGTTACCCGCTCCAAACTCGTTGAAGTCCTGACCTTCCTGCGCAACCTGCCCAAGCCGTACGTCATGCTCTATGACCTGCATGGCGTGGACGAGCGTCTGCGTACCAAGCGCCAGGGTCTGCCGAGCGGCGCCGATTTCACCGTGTTCTATCACCTGCTGTCGATCGAACGTAACAGCGACGTGATGATCAAGGTCGCCCTATCCGAAAGCGACCTCAGCGTACCGACCGTGACCGGTATCTGGCCGAACGCCAACTGGTACGAGCGTGAAGTCTGGGACATGTTCGGCATTGATTTCCCGGGCCACCCGCACCTGTCGCGCATCATGATGCCGCCGACCTGGGAAGGTCACCCGCTGCGCAAGGACTTCCCGGCCCGCGCCACCGAATTCGACCCGTTCAGCCTGAGCCTGGCCAAGCAGCAACTGGAAGAGGAAGCCGCACGCTTCCGTCCGGAAGACTGGGGCATGAAGCGTTCCGGGGCCAACGAGGACTACATGTTCCTCAACCTCGGCCCGAACCACCCTTCGGCTCACGGTGCCTTCCGCATCATCCTGCAACTGGACGGTGAAGAGATCGTCGACTGTGTTCCGGACATCGGCTACCACCACCGTGGTGCCGAGAAGATGGCCGAACGTCAGTCCTGGCACAGCTTCATCCCCTACACCGACCGTATCGACTACCTCGGCGGGGTGATGAACAACCTGCCGTACGTGCTCTCGGTCGAGAAGCTGGCCGGCATCAAGGTCCCAGAGAAGGTCGACGTCATCCGCATCATGATGGCCGAGTTCTTCCGCATCACCAGCCACCTGCTGTTCCTGGGCACCTACATCCAGGACGTGGGCGCGATGACCCCGGTGTTCTTCACCTTCACCGACCGCCAGAAGGCCTACACGGTGATCGAAGCCATCACCGGTTTCCGTCTGCACCCGGCCTGGTACCGCATCGGTGGTGTTGCCCACGACCTGCCTCGCGGCTGGGAAAAGCTGGTCAAGGACTTCGTCGAATGGTTGCCCAAGCGCTTGGACGAATACACCAAGGCCGCCCTGCAGAACAGCATCCTCAAAGGCCGGACCATCGGTGTCGCCGCCTACAACACCAAGGAAGCCCTGGAATGGGGCGTCACCGGTGCAGGCCTGCGTTCCACCGGCTGCGATTTCGACCTGCGTAAAGCGCGCCCTTACTCCGGCTACGAGAACTTCGAATTCGAAGTACCGCTGGCGGCCAATGGCGATGCCTACGACCGTTGCATGGTTCGCGTCGAAGAAATGCGCCAGAGCATCAAGATCATCGACCAGTGCATGCGCAACATGCCGGAAGGCCCGTACAAGGCGGATCACCCGCTGACCACGCCGCCGCCGAAAGAGCGCACCCTGCAGCACATCGAGACCTTGATCACGCACTTCCTGCAAGTTTCGTGGGGCCCGGTCATGCCGGCCAACGAATCCTTCCAGATGATCGAAGCGACCAAGGGCATCAACAGTTATTACCTGACGAGCGATGGCGGCACCATGAGCTACCGCACCCGGATTCGTACCCCAAGCTACCCGCACCTGCAGCAGATCCCTTCGGTGATCCGCGGCAGCATGGTCGCGGACTTGATCGCGTACCTGGGTAGTATCGACTTCGTTATGGCCGACGTGGACCGCTAAGCATGAACAGCACGCTTATCCAGACAGACCGTTTCGCCCTGAGCGAAACCGAGCGCTCGGCCATCGAGCACGAGCTGCATCACTACGAAGACCCGCGCGCGGCGTCTATCGAAGCCCTGAAGATCGTCCAGAAGGAACGTGGCTGGGTGCCGGATGGCGCGGTCTACGCCATCGGCGAAATCCTCGGCATCCCGGCCAGCGACGTAGAAGGCGTAGCGACGTTCTATAGCCAGATCTTCCGTCAGCCGGTCGGTCGACACATCATCCGTGTCTGCGACAGCATGGTCTGCTACATCGGTGGCCATGAATCGGTGGTCAGCGAGATCCAGAGCAAGCTGGGCATCGGCCTGGGCCAAACCACTGCCGACGGCCGCTTCACCCTGCTGCCGGTGTGCTGCCTGGGCAACTGCGACAAGGCCCCGGCGCTGATGATCGACGACGACACTTTCGGTGACGTACAGCCTGCTGGCGTCGCCAAACTGTTGGAGGGCTACGTATGACCCTGACATCCTTCGGCCCTGCCAACCGCATCCAGCGCAGCGCAGAAACCCATCCCCTGACCTGGCGTCTGCGTGACGACGGCGAGCCGATCTGGCTCGACGAATACCAGGCCAAGAATGGCTACGCGGCAGCGCGCAAGGCCTTCGCCGACCTCTCCCAGGACGACATCGTCCAGACCGTCAAGGACGCCGGCCTCAAGGGTCGCGGCGGTGCCGGCTTCCCCACTGGGGTGAAGTGGGGCCTGATGCCCAAAGACGAATCCATGAACATCCGCTACCTGCTGTGCAATGCGGATGAAATGGAACCCAATACCTGGAAGGACCGCATGCTGATGGAGCAACAGCCCCATCTGCTGATCGAAGGCATGCTGATCAGTGCCCGCGCACTGAAAACCTACCGTGGCTACATCTTCCTGCGTGGCGAATACACCACCGCCGCCAAGCACCTCAACCGTGCCGTGGAAGAAGCCAAGGCCGCGGGCCTGCTGGGCAAGAACATCCTGGGCAGCGGCTTCGATTTCGAGCTGTTCGTCCACACCGGCGCCGGGCGTTACATCTGCGGTGAAGAAACCGCACTGATCAACTCCCTGGAAGGCCGTCGCGCCAACCCACGTTCCAAGCCGCCCTTCCCTGCCGCCGTGGGCGTGTGGGGCAAGCCGACGTGCGTGAACAACGTCGAGACCCTGTGCAACGTGCCAGCGATCATCGGCGACGGCGTGGAGTGGTACAAATCCCTGGCCCGCGAAGGCAGTGAAGACCACGGCACCAAGCTGATGGGCTTCTCCGGCAAAGTGAAGAACCCCGGCCTGTGGGAACTGCCGTTCGGCGTGACCGCGCGCGAGCTGTTCGAAGACTACGCCGGCGGCATGCGCGACGGCTTCAAGCTCAAGTGCTGGCAGCCAGGCGGCGCCGGTACCGGTTTCCTGTTGCCTGAACACCTGGACGCACAAATGTACGCCGGCGGCATCGCCAAAGTCGGCACCCGTATGGGTACCGGCCTGGCCATGGCGGTGGACGACAGCGTCAACATGGTGTCCCTGCTGCGCAACATGGAGCAGTTCTTCGCCCGTGAGTCCTGTGGTTTCTGCACCCCGTGCCGCGACGGTCTGCCGTGGAGCGTCAAGCTCCTGATGGCCATCGAGAAAGGCGAAGGCCAGCCCGGTGACATCGAGACCCTGCTGGGCCTGGTGGGTTTCCTCGGCCCGGGCAAGACCTTCTGTGCTCACGCACCGGGTGCCGTGGAGCCGTTGGGCAGTGCCATCAAATACTTCCGTCCAGAGTTCGAAGCCGGCATCGCGCCTACCAGCGCCGCCGTCCCGCCTCTGGCCCGACCGATCGTAGTCGGCGCGTAACGCTTAAAAGGGCGAAGGGCCCGTGCCCCTCGCCCGCCGTGCGATGACGCCTTGAACGGCTGTGTTGATTCGCATGCATAACAAGATTCCATTAGCCACGCCCGCTGACACCGGGCCAACGAAGACCTTTGAACCATGGCCACTATCCACGTAGACGGCAAAGCGCTCGAAGTCGATGGGGCAGACAACCTGTTACAGGCATGTCTGTCACTAGGCCTCGACATCCCTTATTTCTGCTGGCACCCCGCTTTAGGTAGCGTCGGTGCCTGTCGCCAGTGCGCGGTCAAGCAGTACACCGACGAGAACGACACCCGTGGTCGTATCGTCATGTCCTGCATGACGCCGGCCACCGACAACACCTGGATCTCCATCGACGATGAAGAATCTAAGGCCTTCCGCGCCAGTGTTGTTGAATGGCTGATGACCAACCACCCCCACGACTGCCCGGTCTGTGAGGAAGGCGGTCACTGCCACCTGCAAGACATGACGGTGATGACCGGCCACAACGAGCGCCGTTATCGCTTCACCAAGCGTACCCACCAGAACCAGGACCTCGGCCCGTTCATTTCCCACGAAATGAACCGCTGCATTGCCTGCTATCGCTGCGTGCGTTTCTACAAGGACTACGCCGGCGGCACCGACCTCGGCGTATTCGGCGCACACGACAACGTGTACTTCGGTCGCGTTGAAGACGGCGTGCTGGAAAGCGAGTTCTCCGGCAACCTCACCGAGGTCTGCCCGACCGGTGTGTTCACCGACAAGACTCACTCCGAGCGCTACAACCGCAAATGGGACATGCAGTTCTCGCCGAGCATCTGCCATGGCTGCTCCAGCGGTTGCAACATCTCCCCGGGCGAACGTTACGGCGAGCTGCGCCGCATCGAGAACCGTTACAACGGTTCGGTCAACCAGTACTTCCTGTGCGACCGTGGCCGTTTCGGCTATGGCTACGTCAACCGCGAAGACCGCCCACGTCAGCCACTGCTGGCCGATGGCGCCAAGCTGAGCCTGGACGACGCGCTGGATAAAGCCGCCGACCTGCTGCGCGGTCGCAACATCGTCGGTATCGGTTCGCCACGCGCCAGCCTGGAAAGCAACTTCGCGTTGCGTGAACTGGTCGGCGCCGAGCACTTCTACTCCGGTATCGAAGCCTCCGAGCTGGAGCGCATCCGCCTGGTCCTGCAAGTGCTGAACGACAGCCCGCTGCCAGTACCGAACATGCGCGACATCGAAGACCACGACGCGATTTTCGTCCTCGGTGAAGACCTGACCCAAACCGCCGCCCGCGTGGCCCTGGCCCTGCGCCAGTCGGTCAAGGGCAAGGCTGAAGAAATGGCCGACGCCATGCGCGTCCAGCCTTGGCTCGACGCCGCGGTGAAGAACATCGGCCAGCACGCGCTGAACCCGCTGTTTATCGCCAGCCTGGCTGAAACCAAGCTCGACGACGTGGCCGAGGAATGCGTGCATGCAGCCCCCGACGACCTGGCGCGTATCGGTTTCGCCGTGGCCCACGCCCTCGACGCCAGCGCCCCGGCCGTTGAAGGCCTGGACAGCGAAGCCCTGGAGCTGGCCAAACGCATCGCCGACGCCCTGCTGGCGGCCAAGCGCCCACTGATCATTGCCGGTACCTCCCTGGGTTCCAAGGCGCTGATCGAAGCCGCTGCCAACATCGCCAAGGCCCTGAAGCTGCGCGAAAAAGCCGGTTCCATCAGCCTGATCGTGCCGGAAGCCAACAGCCTCGGCCTGGCCATGCTCGGTGGCGAGTCGGTGGATGCCGCCCTGCAAGCGGTGATCGACGGCCAGGCCGATGCACTCGTGGTCCTGGAAAACGACCTCTACACCCGCACCGATTCGGCCAAGGTGGATGCAGCGCTGAACGCGGCGAAAGTCGTGATCGTCGCCGACCACCAGAAAACCGCCACCAGCGACCGCGCCCACCTGGTCCTGCCAGCAGCCAGCTTCGCCGAAGGCGACGGTACTCTGGTCAGCCAGGAAGGGCGTGCCCAGCGCTTCTTCCAGGTCTTCGATCCGAAGTACATGGACGCCAGCATCCTGGTCCACGAAGGCTGGCGCTGGCTGCATGCCCTGCGCGCCACCCTGCTGAACCAGCCGATCGACTGGACCCAGCTCGACCACGTGACGGCTGCCGTCGCTTCCAGCGCACCGCAACTGGCCCGTATCGTCGACGCCGCACCGTCCGCAGCATTCCGTATCAAGGGCATGAAGCTGGCCCGTGAGCCGCTGCGTTACTCCGGCCGTACAGCCATGCGCGCCAACATCAGCGTGCACGAACCGCGTACCCCGCAAGACACTGACACCGCGTTCGCCTTCTCCATGGAAGGTTACTCGGGCTCCGCCGAACCCCGTCAGCAAGTGCCGTTCGCCTGGTCGCCAGGTTGGAACTCGCCGCAGGCGTGGAACAAGTTCCAGGACGAAGTCGGCGGTCATCTGCGTGCCGGTGACCCGGGCACCCGCCTGATCGAAACCCAGGGCGACCGGCTCAACTGGTTCGCCACTGCGCCACGCGCCTTCTCCCCGGCGCAAGGCACCTGGCAAGCGGTGCCGTTCTACCACCTGTTCGGCAGCGAAGAGAACTCTTCCAAAGCCGCTCCGGTCCAGGAACGCATCCCTGCGCCTTACGTCGCCCTGGCCAAGTCCGAAGCCGATCGCCTGGGTGTCAACGAGGGCGCCCTGCTCGCGGTGAATGTCGCCGGCCAGACCTTGCGTCTGCCACTGCGCATCAACGAAGAGCTGGGTGCTGGCCTGGTGGGCCTGCCTGCTGGCCTGGCGGGTATTCCACCGGCGATCTTTGGCAAATCCGTTGACGGTCTGCAGGAGGCAGCGCAATGACCTGGTTCACCCCTGAAGTGATCGACGTGATCCTGACGGTCATCAAAGCCATCGTCATCCTGCTGGCCGTTGTGGTCTGCGGTGCGCTGTTGAGCTTTGTCGAACGTCGCCTGCTGGGCTGGTGGCAGGACCGTTACGGTCCGAACCGCGTTGGCCCGTTTGGCATGTTCCAGATCGCCGCCGACATGCTGAAGATGTTCTTCAAGGAAGACTGGACCCCGCCGTTTGCCGACAAGGTGATCTTCACCCTGGCACCGGTCGTGGCCATGAGCGCCTTGCTGATCGCCTTCGCCATCATCCCGATCACCCCGACCTGGGGTGTCGCGGACCTGAACATCGGCCTGCTGTTCTTCTTCGCCATGGCCGGCTTGTCGGTCTACGCGGTGCTGTTCGCCGGCTGGTCGAGTAACAACAAGTTCGCCCTCCTGGGCGCCCTGCGGGCTTCGGCCCAGACCGTGTCCTATGAAGTGTTCATGGGCCTGGCGCTGATGGGCATCGTGATTCAGGTCGGCTCCTTCAACATGCGCGACATCGTCGAGTACCAGGCGCAGAACCTGTGGTTCATCATTCCGCAGTTCTTCGGCTTCTGTACCTTCTTCATCGCTGGCGTGGCCGTGACTCACCGTCACCCCTTCGACCAGCCGGAAGCGGAACAGGAACTGGCCGACGGTTACCACATTGAATATGCCGGCATGAAATGGGGCATGTTCTTCGTCGGTGAGTACATCGGCATCATCTTGATCTCGGCATTGCTGGTCACCCTGTTCTTCGGTGGCTGGCACGGTCCGTTCGGCATCCTGCCGCAACTGTCCTTCGTCTGGTTCGCCCTGAAGACCGCGTTCTTCATCATGCTGTTCATCCTGCTGCGCGCTTCTATCCCGCGTCCGCGTTATGACCAGGTGATGGATTTCAGCTGGAAATTCTGCCTGCCGCTGACCCTGATCAATTTGCTGGTGACCGCTGCGATCGTGTTGTTGAACACGCCAGCGGGCGCGGTTCAGTGAGGATTTGACCCATGTTCAAATATATTGGCGACATCGTTAAGGGTACCGGTACCCAGTTGCGCAGCCTGGTGATGGTTTTCGGCCATGGCTTCCGCAAACGCGACACCCTGCAATACCCCGAAGAGGCGGTGTACCTGCCGCCGCGCTACCGCGGCCGCATCGTGCTCACCCGCGACCCCGACGGCGAAGAACGCTGCGTAGCCTGCAACCTGTGCGCCGTGGCATGCCCGGTGGGTTGCATCTCGCTGCAGAAAGCTGAAACCGAAGACGGTCGCTGGTACCCGGACTTCTTCCGCATCAACTTCTCGCGCTGCATTTTCTGCGGCCTCTGCGAGGAAGCTTGCCCGACCACCGCGATCCAGCTGACACCGGATTTCGAGATGGCCGAGTTCAAACGTCAGGACCTGGTTTACGAGAAAGAAGATCTGCTGATCTCCGGTCCCGGAAAGAACCCTGATTACAACTTCTATCGTGTTGCAGGTATGGCCATTGCCGGTAAGCCAAAAGGCTCCGCGCAAAACGAAGCCGAGCCGATCAACGTGAAGAGCTTGCTGCCTTAAGGAAGAACGATGGAATTCGCTTTCTATTTCGCGTCAGGTGTCGCCGTTGTGTCCACGCTCCGCGTGGTCACCAACACCAACCCTGTGCACGCCCTGCTCTACCTGATCATTTCGCTGATCGCCGTGGCCATGACCTTCTTCTGCCTCGGCGCACCGTTCGCCGGGGCCCTGGAAGTGATCGCCTACGCCGGCGCCATCATGGTGCTGTTCGTGTTCGTGGTGATGATGCTCAACCTCGGCCCGGCCGCGGTGCAGCAAGAGCGTATCTGGCTCAAGCCCGGCATCTGGGTCGGCCCGGTGATTCTCGCCGCGCTGCTGCTGGCTGAACTGCTGTACGTATTGTTCAGCCACCAGAGCGGTGCCGGTATCGGTCAAACCACTGTCAGCGCCAAGGAAGTGGGCATCAGCCTGTTCGGTCCTTACCTGCTGGTGGTCGAACTCGCCTCGATGCTGCTGCTCGCCGCAGCCGTCACGGCGTTCCATTTGGGCCGCAACGAGGCGAAGGAGTAATACCATGCCTGCTATCCCTCTCGAACATGGTCTGGCCGTTGCCGGCATCCTGTTCTGCCTCGGTCTGGTCGGCCTGATGGTCCGCCGTAACATCCTCTTCGTGTTGATGAGCCTGGAAGTGATGATGAACGCCTCGGCATTGGCCTTCATCGTCGCTGGCGCCCGCTGGGCGCAGCCGGATGGACAAGTGATGTTCATCCTGGTGATCAGCCTGGCAGCCGCCGAGGCCAGTATTGGCCTGGCGATCCTGTTGCAGCTGTATCGCCGCTTCCACACTCTCGATATCGATGCAGCCAGCGAGATGCGCGGATGAACCTTCTCTTTCTGACTTTCGTATTCCCCCTGATCGGTTTCCTGCTGCTGTCGTTCTCCCGTGGACGCCTCTCGGAAAACCTTGCAGCCCTGATCGGTGTCGGCTCCATTGGCCTCTCGGCCATCGTCACCGCCTACGTGATCTGGCAATTCAACGTCGCGCCGCCCGAGGGTGGTCACTACACCCAAGTGCTGTGGCAGTGGATGTCGGTGGACGGTTTCGCACCGAACTTCGCCCTCTACCTGGATGGACTGTCCGTGACCATGCTCGGCGTGGTCGTCGGTGTAGGCTTCCTGATCCACCTGTTCGCGTCCTGGTACATGCGCGGTGAAGACGGTTACTCGCGCTTCTTCGCCTACACCAACCTGTTTATCGCCAGCATGCTGTTCCTGGTCCTCGGCGATAACCTGTTGTTCCTGTACTTCGGTTGGGAAGGCGTGGGCCTGTGCAGCTACCTGTTGATCGGTTTCTACTACAGCAACCGCAACAACGGTAACGCTGCCCTCAAGGCCTTTATCGTCACCCGTATCGGTGACGTGTTCATGGCCATCGGCCTGTTCATCCTGTTCCAACAGGTAGGCACGCTGAACGTCCAGGAACTGCTGGTGCTGGCACCGCAGAAATTCCAGGCCGGCGACTTCTGGATCACCTTGGCGACCCTGATGCTGCTGGGCGGCGCAGTCGGTAAATCGGCGCAACTGCCGCTGCAAACCTGGCTGGCAGACGCAATGGCCGGTCCAACCCCAGTGTCGGCACTGATCCACGCCGCCACCATGGTGACCGCCGGTGTCTACCTGATCGCCCGTACCCACGGCCTGTTCACCCTGGCGCCGGACATCCTGCACCTGGTGGGCGTGGTCGGCGGCGTGACCCTGGTCCTGGCCGGCTTTGCCGCCCTGGTGCAGACCGACATCAAGCGTATCCTCGCCTACTCGACCATGAGCCAGATCGGCTACATGTTCCTGGCCCTGGGCGTTGGCGCCTGGGACGGCGCGATCTTCCACCTGATGACCCACGCCTTCTTCAAGGCCCTGCTGTTCCTCGCGTCCGGTGCGGTGATCGTTGCCTGCCACCACGAGCAGAACATCTTCAAGATGGGCGGCCTGTGGAAGAAACTGCCGTTGGCCTACGCCAGCTTCATCGTCGGCGGTGCGGCCCTGGCGGCCCTGCCTCTGGTGACTGCGGGCTTCTACTCCAAGGACGAGATCCTCTGGGAAGCCTTCGCCAGCGGTAACCACGGTCTGCTGTATGCCGGCCTGGTCGGCGCGTTCATGACGTCGCTGTACACCTTCCGCCTGATCTTCATCACCTTCCACGGTGAAGCCAAGACTGACGCCCACGCCGGCCACGGGATTTCCCACTGGCTGCCACTGGGTGTGCTGATCATTCTGTCGACCGCGATCGGCGCCATGATCACCCCGCCGCTGCACGGCGTCCTGCCGCAAAGCGTGGGTCATGCCGGTGGTGACGCCAAGCACAGCCTGGAAATCGCCTCGGGCGCCATTGCCCTGGCCGGTATCCTGCTGGCGGCCCTGCTGTTCCTCGGCAAGCGTCGCTTCGTGACCGCGGTCGCCAACAGCGGCATCGGGCGCTTCCTTTCGGCCTGGTGGTTCGCTGCCTGGGGCTTCGACTGGATCTACGACAAACTGTTCGTCAAGCCATACCTGGCGATCAGCCATGTACTGCGCAAAGACCCGCTCGATCAAACCATCGGTTTGATCCCGCGCATGGCCAAAGGGGGTCACAACGCCCTGAGCCGTACCGAGACCGGTCAACTGCGTTGGTATGCCGCCTCGATGGCTGCTGGTGCCGTGCTGGTTATCGGCGCCATCGTGCTGGTAGCGGTCTGATATGAACCTTGCGAACTTGCGAAAGGAATTGAGCCCGTCATGATTCTGCCTTGGCTAATCCTGATCCCCTTCATCGGCGGCCTGCTGTGCTGGCTGGGTGAGCGCTTCGGCGCCACCCTCCCCCGCTGGATTGCGCTGTTGACCATGTCCCTGGAACTCGCCCTTGGCCTCTGGCTGTGGGCCCACGGCAACTATTCATTTGCTCCGGCGCCCGGCGCCGATCCCACTTGGGCCATCGAGTTCAAGCATGTCTGGATCGAACGCTTCGGCATCAACGTGCACCTGGCGCTGGACGGCCTGTCGCTGTTGATGATCCTGCTGACCGGCCTGCTGGGTATCCTCTCGGTACTCTGCTCCTGGAAAGAGATTCAGCGTCACGTGGGCTTCTTCCACCTGAACCTGATGTGGATCCTGGGCGGTGTCGTCGGCGTGTTCCTCGCCCTCGACCTGTTCATGTTCTTCTTCTTCTGGGAAATGATGCTGGTGCCGATGTACTTCCTCATCGCGCTCTGGGGTCACAGTTCGTCGGACGGCAAGAAAACCCGGATCTACGCCGCGACCAAGTTCTTCATCTTCACTCAGGCTTCCGGCCTGATCATGCTGGTGGCGATCCTCGGTCTGGTACTGGTCAACTTCAACAACACCGGCGTGATTACCTTCAACTACGCCGACCTGTTGAAGACCAAGATGTCGATGACCACCGAGTACATCCTGATGCTCGGCTTCTTCATCGCCTTCGCGGTCAAGCTGCCGGTGGTGCCGTTCCACTCCTGGCTGCCTGATGCTCACGCCCAGGCACCGACCGCCGGTTCCGTGGACCTGGCGGGCATCCTGCTGAAGACCGCGGCCTATGGCCTGCTGCGCTTTGCCCTGCCGTTGTTCCCCAACGCCTCGGCCGAGTTCGCACCGATCGCCATGACCCTGGGCCTGATCGGGATTTTCTACGGTGCCTTCCTGGCGTTCGCCCAGACCGACATCAAGCGCCTGATCGCCTTCTCCAGCGTTTCCCACATGGGCTTCGTGCTGATCGGTATCTACTCCGGCAGCCAGCAAGCCCTGCAGGGCGCGGTGATCCAGATGCTGGCCCACGGTGTTTCGGCCGCCGCGCTGTTTATCCTCAGCGGCCAGTTGTACGAGCGCACTCACACCCGCGACATGCGTGAAATGGGCGGCCTGTGGTCGCGTATCGCCTACTTGCCGGCCATCAGCCTGTTCTTCGCAGCCGCGTCCCTGGGCTTGCCGGGCACCGGTAACTTCGTGGGCGAGTTCCTGATCCTGATCGGTACCTTCGTCAGCGCACCATGGATCACCGCGATTGCCACCTCCGGCCTGGTGTTCGGTTCGGTCTACTCGCTGATCATGATCCACCGTGCCTACTTCGGCCCGTCCAAATCGGACGCGGTGCTGCACGGCATGGATGCTCGCGAACTGATCATGGTGCTGGGACTGGCGGTGCTGCTGATCTACATCGGCGTGTACCCGCAACCGTTCCTCGATACCTCTGCCGCTACGATGCATGGCGTGCAGCAATGGCTCAGCACCGCCTTCACTCAACTCGCTTCGGCCCGGTAAGAGCGCTATGGAATTCACGATTCAACACTTTATCGCCCTCGCGCCGCTGTTGATCACCAGCCTCACCGTTGTCGTGGTGATGCTGGCGATCGCCTGGCGTCGCAATCACTCCCAGACCTTCCTGCTGTCCGTGGCCGGCCTCAACCTCGCGTTGCTGTCGATCTTCCCAGCCTTGAAAGTCGCGCCCCTGGCCGTGACGCCACTGCTGCAAATCGACCAGTTCGCCTGCCTGTACATGGCACTGATCCTGGTGGCCACCCTGGCCTGCGTCACCCTCGCCCACGCCTACCTGGGCGACGGTGGCACCGGCTACCCGGGCAACCGTGAAGAGCTGTACCTGCTGATCCTGCTGGCCGCCGCTGGCGGTCTGGTTCTGGTCAGCGCCCAGCACCTGGCCGGCCTGTTCATCGGCCTGGAGCTGCTCTCGGTACCGGTCTACGGCCTGGTGGCGTATGCCTTCTTCAACAAGCGCTCCTTGGAAGCCGGCATCAAGTACATGGTGCTGTCGGCAGCAGGTTCGGGCTTCCTGTTGTTCGGCATGGCCCTGCTTTATGCAGAAGCCGGCAGCCTGAGCTTCAGCGGCATCGGCCAGGCCCTGGCGGCCACCGGCCTGCCAAGCCCACTGGCCCAACTGGGCCTGGGCATGATGCTGATCGGCCTGGCGTTCAAGCTGTCCCTGGTACCGTTCCACCTCTGGACCCCGGACGTATACGAAGGGGCCCCGGCTCCGGTTGCAGCCTTCCTGGCCACCGCCAGCAAGGTGGCAGTGTTTGCGGTGCTGGTGCGTCTGTTCCAGCTGTCGCCAGTGGCCAACACCGGCGTGCTGAGCAACGTGCTGACCGTGATCGCGATTGCCTCGATCCTGTTCGGTAACCTGTTGGCCCTGACCCAAAGCAACCTCAAGCGTCTGCTGGGTTACTCGTCCATCGCCCACTTCGGCTACCTGTTGATCGCCCTGATCGCCAGCAAGGGCCTGGCGATGGAAGCCATCGGTGTGTACCTGGTCACCTACGTGATCACCAGCCTCGGCGCTTTCGGCGTGATCACCCTGATGTCCTCGCCGTACAAAGGCCGTGACGCCGACGCCCTGTACGAGTACCGCGGCCTGTTCTGGCGTCGTCCGTACCTGACCGCCGTGCTGACCGTGATGATGCTGTCCCTGGCCGGCATTCCGCTGACGGCGGGCTTTATCGGCAAGTTCTACATCATCGCTACCGGTGTCGAAGCGCACCAATGGTGGCTGGTAGGTTCCCTGGTACTGGGCAGCGCCATCGGCGTCTTCTACTACCTGCGCGTGATGGTCACCCTGTACCTGATCGAGCCGAACCTGCGTCGCGTCGATGCTGAGCTGCACTGGGAGCAAAAGGCAGGTGGCGTGATGCTGCTGGCCATTGCCCTGCTGGCGTTCTTCCTCGGCGTCTACCCGCAACCGCTGCTGACCCTGGTCCAGCACGCGGGCCTGGCGGGCTGATCGCCACGCTCCACGGTTCAAACAGAACGGCACCTTCGGGTGCCGTTTTGCATTTCAGGGTTCCGACTGCCCGCCCTCCCCTTCTTTCCCACCATTTACAGAAACGCCCTTCAACGTTTAAAGACGCGCCTGACATCCAGCCCCAGGCACAAGCCTTAAGGTAGTGGGCAGGCCAACTAGTCGACCTGTCGCTTTCTCAGAGAAAGCTGTTCAAGCACAAGCTGGAAACTGAACCAGAGGCCAGAACCCGCCATGAAACGTGACATTTTCTCCGAACTGTTGGAAGGCGTGGACGCCCTGGCTGATGAGCGCCAAGGCAAGATCACCCTGCGCACCCATCATACAAAGCTACCCAAATTGCCCCCCATCACCGCAGAAGAAGTGCTCGCCGTACGCCAGCAACTGAACCTGTCCCGATCGGTGTTTGCCATGTACCTGCGCACCAATACCCGGACCCTGGAAAACTGGGAGCAGGGACGGGCCAGGCCCAATGCCCTGGCCACCACCCTGATTCGCCTGGTGGAGCGTTTTCCCGATACGGTCGAGCGTCTGGCGGCGCTGGCCTGAAACCCGGCTATTTCGCCCCTGGCAAAAAAACGGCACCCGAGGGTGCCGTTGTAGATGACCACAAAGGGCAATTATTTACGCGCCGCCTCCCACGACTTGAGCAGTTCGTTGTAGCTGACGGTCTCGCCCTTGGGCTTCTCGTTGGCCAGTTTCGGTTTAGGCGCACCCGGTTGGTCGAACCAGTACTGGGCATCCCGTTCCGGGTTCATCTTCGGCGCACACACCGCCTGGGCCTTGGAGCGCTCAAGCCGCGTCATGATCGCGTCCTGATCCTTGGCCAGGCCGTCGAGGGCCTGTTGCGGAGTTTTCTCGCCACTGGCGGCTTCCGAGATGTGGCTCCACCACAGCTGAGCCAGGCGCGGATAGTCCGGTACGTTGGTCCCGGTCGGTGTCCATTGCACCCGGGCAGGGCTGCGGTAGAACTCCACCAGGCCACCGAGCTTCGGCGCCAGGTCGGTCATGGCCTGGGAGTTGATGTCCGACTCGCGAATCGGTGTCAGGCCGACGATGGTTTTCTTCAGCGAAACGGTTTTCGAGGTCACGAACTGGGCATACAGCCAGGCCGCCAGTTTCTGTTTCTCCGGCGTGGACTTCATAAAGGTCCAGGAGCCCACGTCCTGATACCCCAGCTTCATGCCCTCTTCCCAGTACGGTCCACGTGGTGACGGCGCCATCCGCCACTTTGGCGTGCCATCGGCGTTCATCACCGCCAGGCCCGGCTTGGTCATGTCGGCGGTGAAAGCGGTGTACCAGAAGATCTGCTGAGCGATATTGCCCTGGGACGGCACCGGCCCGGATTCGGAGAAGGTCATGCCCGCCGCTTCCGGGGGGGCATAGGCCTTCATCCAATCCACGTATTTCTGTGTGGCGAAGACCGCCGCCGGGCCGTTGGTGTCGCCGCCTCGGGTGACGCTGGAACCCACCGGGTGGCAGTCCTCCACACGAATCCCCCACTCGTCCACCGGCAAGCCGTTGGGCAGCCCCTTGTCGCCGCCGCCGGCCATGGAGAACCAGGCATCGGTGAAACGCCAACCCAGGGACGGGTCTTTCTTGCCGTAGTCCATGTGCCCATAGACCCGCTTGCCGTCGATTTCCTTGACGTCTTCGGTGAAGAATTTGGCGATGTCTTCATAGGCCGACCAGTTCACTGGCACGCCCAACTCGTAGCCGTACTTCTCCTTGAACTTGGCTTTCAAGTCGGCCCGCTCGAACCAGTCGGCGCGGAACCAGTAGAGGTTGGCGAATTGCTGGTCGGGAAGCTGATAGATCTTGCCGTCCGGCGCCGTGGTGAAGGAGATGCCGATGAAGTCTTTGAGGTCCAGGGTCGGCGAGGTGTAGGCCTTGCCCTCATTGGCCATCAGGTCGGTGATGGATTCTGTCTTGCCATAGCGAAAGTGTGTACCGATCAGGTCTGAATCGTTGACCCAGCCGTCGTAGATGTTCTTGTCGGACTGCATCTGGGTTTGCAGCTTCTCCACCACGTCGCCTTCCTGCAGCAAGTCGTGGGTCAGCTTGATCCCGGTGATTTCGCTGAACGCCTTGGCCAGCACCTTGGACTCGTACTCGTGAGTGGTCAGGGTTTCCGAGACCACGTTGATCTTCATCCCGCGGAACGGCTCCGAGGCCTTGATAAACCACTTCAGCTCTTCCAACTGCTGGGCTTCAGTGAGGGTAGACGGCTTGAATTCGCTGCCAATCCACTTCTTCGCCGCGTCCTCATAGGCATCGGCCCAGGCCGCAGCACTCAACCCGCTGAGCGCCAGCATGGCTGCCAATGAAACGCTATGTCGCAGCTTATTGTTTTTGTCGAACATAGAGACCTCCTGGTTAGATTTCGGAGCGGGATCGCCAAGCAAGGGTGCCCGGCTAACCCCAACGCATCACCACCAACAGCCACACCAGGGACAGCGCGGACGCCACCCAAATGCTCCAGTCGGTCACGCCTATCACCATCAGGTGCAGGTAGGCGCTGCCGAGAAGACCGATAAACAGCCGATCGCCACGGGTAGTGACAATCGGCAGAAAGCCGCGCCGAGGAATGCTCGGCGAACGCAATTCCCAGCTGGTCATGCCCACCAGCAACAGGGCGATGGCACCAAAGAAGGCTGCCGTGGGGGTGGTCCAGGCCATCCATTCCATCATCGATTCCTCAGACCCGGCCCAGGGCAAAGCCCTTGGCCACATGGTTACGGACAAACCAGATCACCAGCATGCCCGGCAAGATGGTTAGCACCCCCGCCGCCGCCAACACGCCCCAGTCGATCCCCGAGGCGGACACCGTGCGCGTCATCACCGCAGCAATGGGTTTGGCGTTGACCGAGGTCAGGGTCCGTGCCAGCAGCAGCTCGACCCAGGAAAACATGAAGCAGAAAAACGCCGTGACGCCGATGCCCGAGCCAATCAGCGGGACGAAGATCTTCACGAAGAACTTGGGAAAACTGTAGCCGTCGATGTAGGCCGTCTCGTCGATTTCCTTCGGCACCCCAGACATGAAGCCTTCAAGGATCCATACCGCCAGCGGCACGTTGAACAGGCAGTGGGCCAGGGCCACGGCGATGTGGGTATCGAACAGGCCGATGGAGGAATACAGCTGGAAGAACGGCAGCAGGAACACCGCGGGCGGCGCCATGCGATTGGTCAGCAGCCAGAAGAACAGGTGCTTGTCGCCGAGAAAGCGGTAGCGCGAGAACGCATACGCCGCCGGCAGCGCCACGCTCAGGGAGATCACCGTGTTCAGGCTCACGTAGTACAGCGAGTTGAGGTAGCCGGTGTACCAACTGGGGTCGGTGAAGATCACCTTGTAGTTGTGCCAGGTGAAGTCCTGGGGCCACAGGGTCAGGCCGCCGAGGATCTCGGTGTTGCTCTTGAACGACATGTTCAGCAACCAGTAGATCGGCACCAGCAGAAACAGGATGTAGATCAGCAGCGGAATCAGCTTTCTCTTGCTCATGGCGACCTCAGCGACTGGCGTCGGAGTGAGTCATGGCGGTGTAGAACAGCCAGGACACCAACAGGATGATCAGGAAGTACACCAGGGAAAACGCCGCCGCCGGGCCCAGGTCGAATTGCCCGACCGCCATCTGGGTCAGGGTCTGGCTGAGGAAGGTGGTGGCATTGCCTGGCCCGCCGCCGGTCAGTACAAAAGGCTCGGTGTAGATCATGAAACTGTCCATGAAGCGCAGCATCACAGCGATCAGCAGCACGCTCTTCATCTTCGGCAGCTGGATATGCCGAAACACTGCCCAGCTCGATGCCCGGTCGATGCGTGCGGCCTGGTAGTACACGTCCGGAATGGCCCGTAACCCCGAGTAGCACAGCAGCGCCACCAGCGAGGTCCAGTGCCAGACGTCCATCACCAGCACCGTGACCCAGGCGTCCATGGTGTTGGCCGCGTAGTTGTAGCTGATGCCCATGGCATTCAGGGTCGAGCCCAGCAGCCCGATGTCGGCACGGCCGAAGATCTGCCAGATGGTGCCCACCACGTTCCACGGAATCAGCAGCGGGATCGCCAGAATGATCAGCACCAGGGACGACCAGCGCCCCTTGCTGGGCATGGTCAGGGCGATGGCGATGCCCAGGGGAATCTCGATCAGCAGCACGCAGGCGGAGTAGATGAACTGGCGCAGCAGCGAATCGTGCAGGCGCGGGTCCAGCAGCACCTGCCGATACCAGTCGGCACCGACGAAATAGCGGCTCGACTGATCGAAAATGTCCTGCACCGAATAGTTGACCACGGTCATCATCGGGATCACCGCACTGAAGGCCACCAGCAGGAACACCGGTAATACCAGCCACCAGGCCTTATTGTTCTGCACCTTGTTCATGGCTGCACCTCCAGCAGGTAGTCATCGGCATAGACCATCAGCCATTGGGCCGGAAAGCTGATGCAGGCCTGGCCCTGGGGCACAGGCTTGTCTTCCGTCAGGCGCACTTTCAGCAGGGCGCCATCAAGCCTCAAGGTCATGATCTTGTAGGTGCCCAGGTCTTCGACGTGCACCACCTCGGCCTGCAGCCCGTCCTCATAAGGTTCATCCCAGACATGGACAAACTCGGGGCGAATGCCGACTTTCAGGCTGCTGTAATCGGTCTCGGCGATGCGCCGCTGCAGCGCCTCGGACAACGGCACATGGGTGCCGGCAAAGCCCACGCCCCCGGCTTCGGCGCGCACCTCGATCAGGTTCATTCCCGGGCTGCCGATGAAATAGCCGACAAAGGTGTGGCTCGGGCGCTCGAACAACTCCCGCGGCGTACCGAACTGGACGATCTGCCCGCCGTACATCACCGCAATCTTGTCGGCGAAGGTCGAGGCTTCGAGCTGGTCGTGGGTGACGTAGACCATGGTGATGTTGAACTGCTCATGGATCTGCTTGAGCTTGCGCCGCAGTTTCCATTTCAGGTGCGGGTCGATCACCGTCAGCGGTTCGTCGAACAGGATCGCCGATACGTCGTCGCGCACCAGCCCGCGGCCCATGGAAACCTTCTGCTTCTCGTCGGCGCTGAGGTTGCGCGCCTTCTTGTTCAGCAGGGCCTGCAAATCCAGGACTTCGGCAATCTCCTGCACCTTGCTGTGAATCTTCGCTTCGGCCATGCCCTGGTTACGCAGGGGAAAGGCCAGGTTGTCGAACACCGTCATGGTGTCGTAGACCACCGGAAACTGAAAAACCTGGGCGATGTTGCGCTTCTCCGGGGTCAGGTCATTGACCACCCGGGTGTCGAACAGCACCTGGCCTTCCGACGGGCTGAGCAGCCCGGAGATGATATTGAGCAGGGTCGACTTGCCGCAGCCAGACGGCCCGAGCAAGGCATAGGCACCGCCCTGCTCCCACACATGGTTCATCTCGCGGATCGCGTAGTCCTCGGGCGCGGCCGGGTGACGGCTGTAGCTGTGGGCGAGGTTTTGCAAACGAATTTCAGCCATCAGGCAACCCTCGCAACACGCCGTCCCGGGGCCTGGACCAAACGGCCCTGGGCATCGAAGACAAACAGTTTGTGGGTGGGGATGTAGATGCGGATCGGCGCGTCGACGTCGTATTCGTGGACGCCGGGCAGGTGCAGCACCAACAGGAAATGCTCGTTGCGTACGTGCAGGAAGGTTTCCGAACCGCTGATTTCCGCCACCTCGACGGTCACCGCCAGTTCCAGGTCGTCGTCGTTGCTGGGCACCAGCGAGATATGGCTCGGGCGCACACCGAAGCGGAACTCACCCTCGCCAATCGGCCGCAGGTCCACGTTCAGCGGGAAGTGCACAAAATTGGCGAAGCTCACTTCATTGCCGGCAATGCGCCCGGGCATCAGGTTGATCGGCGGCTCGGAAAACAGCTCGGCAGCCAGCATGGTCTGCGGCTGGTGATAGACCTCGGCGCTCTTGCCGCTCTGCACCACGCGGCCCTCATGAAGGATGGTGGTGGTGCCGCCCAGGGCCAAGGCTTCATTGGGTTCGGTGGTGGCGTAGACGGCAATGGTGTGGCGCGCCTCGAACAGCTCGCGCATCTCCTGGCGCAACTCTTCGCGCAGCTTGTAGTCGAGGTTGACCAAGGGCTCGTCGAACAGGATCAACTCAGCGTCCTTGACCAAGGCCCGGGCCATGGCCGTGCGCTGCTGCTGGCCGCCGGACAGTTCCAACGGATGGCGCTGCAAAAATTTCTCGATACGCAGCATCTGCGCGGTTTCCAGCACCTTGCTCTGGATCAGCTCGGCCGACACCCCGGCCTGGCGCAGCGGCGAGGCGATGTTCTCGAACACGGTCATGGTCGGGTAGTTGATGAACTGCTGGTAGACCATGGACACGTTGCGCAGGCGCACCGGGCGCTGGGTGACGTCCACCCCGTTCATCAGGATGCGCCCGCTGTCGGGCTTGTCCAGGCCGGCCATCAGCCGCATCAGGCTGGTCTTGCCGGACAGGGTGCGCCCCAGCAGGACATTGAAGGACCCGGGTTCAAAACGCAGCGACGCATCATCGATCCAGGTCTGGCCCTCGACGACGCGACTGACGTGCTCCAGCGTTAATGACATGGCTCGGCCTTTTTATTATTGGAGTCAAGCGACCGGGACAGCAGAGCGAGTTTCGTGCCAGTCCCCATGCTCCCCGCCAAGCCATTGATGTGCATCGGATTAGGCGAAAATCGCCCATGGGCAATTTTCAGTGCTGAACACAAATGAACAGTTTCGACTGAACAATTGAACAGCCGCTCGGTTGACAATGAACAATTGTGAACAACACTGAATGGACGCTTGGGCACCGCTCTCCTTGCCGGCGTACGCCCCATAACAACAACAAAAAAGCGTTTCAGAGGCTGACCGCCATGAGCTCCCCCGCCCCGAATCTGCCCCACGACACCATCATCAAGGACTCCTGGAACCGATGCCGTGCGTTCGGCCTCGACCATCAGAGCGCCCCAGCCTTCGACCCGCTGCCGGCCCAGGGCATCGCCCAATTGCTGGACAGCCAGCAATCACTGGTGCACACCACCCACCAGGAAGTGCTGCCCTATTACGAGAACATCCTCAGCAACTCCAACTGCCTGATCATGCTCGCCGACCACCAGGGCCAGGTGTTGACGTCCTGGGGCACCCAGCGCTTTATCGACCCGGCCCTGAGTCGCGGCTTCAAGGCCGGGGCCAACTGGCAGGAGCACTGCACCGGCACCAACGCCATCGGCACCGCCCTGGCCTGTGCCCAGGCGGTGCACATCGAACACGATGAACACTTCCTCAAGGCCAACCGTTTCATGACCGGTTCGGCGGCACCGATCTTCGACGCCGAGCGCAAGCTGATCGCCGTGCTGGATGTGTCCAGCGACAGTTACCTGCCGCCCTCCCACACCCTGGGCATGGTCAAAATGATGAGTCAGACGGTGGAGAACCGGCTGATCCTCAACCTGTTCCAAGGGCGGCATTTCCAACTGACCTTCAACACCGGGCTGAACAACCTGGACAGCCAATGGGCCGGCCTGCTGATTTTCGATGACAGCGGCCAGGTGCTCTCCGCCAACCGCCGCGCCGACAATCTGCTGGGCCTCAGCCTGTCCCGGGTCGGCATCGAACAGCTGTTCCAGGTCTCGCTGCCGGAACTGCTCAACCAGCCCGAGGGCTTGCCTTTTGCCCTGCAGGCCTCCGGGCGCAATCGCTTCCACTGCCTGCTTAAGCGGCCGTTGCTGGCGCCGACCCAGACGAGGGTAGCGGCCTCAGCCGCCAGCCCGACGGCCACGCCCGGCCACGAAGCCATCAGCCTCGGCACCCTGCACTTTGGCGACAGCCGGGTGGAAAAGGCCGTGCGCCAGGCTGAACGCCTGCTGGAGAAGGACATTCCGCTGCTGATCCACGGCGAAACCGGGGTCGGCAAAGAGATCTTCGTCACCGCCCTGCACCAGGCCAGTTCGCGCAGCAAACGGCCGCTGGTCGCGGTGAACTGTGCGGCGATCCCCGCCGAGCTGGTGGAGTCGGAACTGTTTGGCTATGAAAAAGGCGCCTTCACCGGTGCCAACCAAAAGGGCAGCATCGGCCTGATCCGCAGCGCCGACCAAGGCACGCTGTTCCTTGACGAGATTGGCGATATGCCCCTGCCGACCCAGGCGCGGCTGCTGCGGGTGCTGCAAGAGCGCTGCGTACAACCGGTGGGCAGCAGCGAACTGTTCCCGGTGGACCTGCGCATCATCTCCGCCACCAACCGCGCCCTGCGCGAACAGGTGCAACTGGGGCGTTTCAGGGAAGACCTGTACTACCGCATCGGCGGCCTGACCCTGGAACTGCCACCCCTGCGCGAACGCAGCGACAAGCAGGCGCTGTTCAAGCGGATCTGGGAGCAACACCGCGAGCCCAGCCAATGGGCAGGCTTGAGCCGCGATGTGCTGGAGCTGTTCGAACGCCACCCCTGGCCCGGCAACCTGCGCCAGGTCAGCAGCGTGATCCAGGTGGCCCTGGCCATGGCCGAGGACCAGCCGGTGCGGGCCGAACATCTGCCGGATGATTTTTTTGTCGACCTGGAGATGCAGCCCGTCACCACCCCGCTCCCCACCAGCCGCATGGACCTGGACGACATGGACGACATGGCCGACCTGCAGCGCCAGCTGCAGGCCGTGGGCGGCAACATCTCCCATCTGGCCCGACGCCTGGGCGTCAGCCGCAACACCCTCTACAAGCGGTTACGGCAAGTGCACAACTGATGCACCCAAACCCCGCATCCGCTGTAGGAGCTGGCTTGCCAGCGATGGCGCCAACGAGCGTTGCGCCATATTCACAGGCCCCATCGCCGGCGAGCTGGCTCCTACAAGAAGGGTGAGTCGTGACCTGATGTAGGAGCTGGCTTGCCAGCGATGGCGCCAACGAGCCTTGCGCCATATTCAAAGGCCCCATCGCCGGCGAGCCGGCTCCTACAGGGGGGGTGTGAGTCGTGATCTGGTGTAGGAGCTGGCTTGCCAGCGATGGCGTCAACAAGCCTTGCGCCATATTCACAGGCCCCATCGCCGGCGAGCCGGCTCCTACAGGGGGGTGTGAGTCGTGATCTGGTGTAGGAGCTGGCTTGCCAGCGATAGCGTCAACAAGCCTTGCGCCCTATTCACAGGCCCCATCGCCGGCAAGTGGGCAAACAAAAACCCGCACGGGGCGGGTTTTGTTTTTAGCCGTGGCTGCGGTTAGTCAGCCAGACGCCAGGTGGTTCCACCTTTGCCGTCTTCCAGGATCACGCCCATGGCAGTGATCTGGTCGCGGATACGGTCGGATTCCGCCCAGTTCTTGTCGGCACGGGCTTGCAGGCGAGCCTGGATCAGCGCTTCGACTTCGGCGCCATCGACCCGGCCTTCGGCACCGGCCTGGAGGAAGTCATCGGCCTCCAGTTGCAGCACGCCCAGCACGCTGGCCAGTTCCTTCAAGCGCGCCGCCAGACCGGCTGCGGCATTCAGGTCGCTGTCACGCAGGCGGTTGATCTCGCGCACCATCTCGAACAGCACCGCGCAGGCTTCCGGCGTACCGAAGTCATCGTTCATCACTTGGGTGAAGCGCTCGACAAAGGCTTCGCCGCCAGCCGGCGCCACGTTCGGCAGGCCTTTCAACGCATGGTAGAAACGCTCCAGGGCGCCCTTGGCGTCCTTGAGGTTGTCTTCCGAGTAGTTGATGGCGCTGCGGTAGTGGCTGGACACCAACAGGTAACGCACCACTTCCGGGTGGTACTTGTCGAGCACGTCACGGATGGTGAAGAAGTTGTTCAAAGACTTGGACATCTTCTCGCCATTGATGCGAATCATGCCGCAGTGCATCCAGGCATTGGCGTAGGTCTTGCCGGTGGCCGCTTCGCTCTGGGCGATTTCGTTTTCATGGTGCGGAAACTCGAGGTCGCTGCCGCCGCCATGAATGTCAAAGGTCTCGCCCAGGCAGCAGGTGGACATCACCGAGCATTCGATGTGCCAGCCCGGACGCCCGGCGCCCCACGGGGACTCCCAGCTCGGCTCACCCGGCTTGGCGGCTTTCCACAGCACGAAGTCCAGCGGGTCCTGCTTGGACTCGTCGACTTCGATCCGCGCGCCGATGCGCAGGTCTTCGATCTTCTTGCGCGACAGCTTGCCGTAGCCCATGAACTTGCCAACGCGGTAATACACGTCGCCATTGCCCGGGGCGTAGGCGTAACCCTTGTCGATCAGGGTCTGGATCATCGCGTGCATGCCCGGGATATGGTCGGTGGCACGGGGCTCCATGTCCGGCTTCTTGATGTTCAGCCGCGCTTCGTCCTCGTGCATCGCCGCGATCATGCGCTCGGTCAGCGCTTCGAACGCTTCACCGTTCTCGTTGGCCCGATTGATGATCTTGTCGTCGATGTCGGTGATGTTGCGCACGTAGGTCAAGTCGTAGCCGCTGAAACGCAGCCAACGGGTCACCAGGTCAAACGCCACCATGCTGCGGCCGTGGCCCAGGTGGCAGTAGTCGTACACGGTCATGCCGCACACGTACATCCGCACCTTGTTGCCGTCCAGGGGCTTGAAGACTTCTTTGCTCTTGGTGAGCGTGTTGTAGATCGTTAGCACGTTAGTTCCTTGACTGAATCACTGACCCCAGGAGTCGCGCAGGGTCACGGTACGGTTGAATACCGGAGCACCTGGTTTCGAGTCCTTGATATCCGCGCAGAAGTAACCTTCGCGCTCGAACTGGAAACGGTCTTCCGGCTGTGCGTTGCCAAGCGATGGCTCGGCACGACAACCAGTGAGCACTTGCAGGGAGTCAGGGTTGATGTTGTCGAGGAAACTGGCGCTGTCTTCGGCCTTTTCAGGGTTCGGCGAGCGGAACAAGCGATCGTACAGGCGCACTTCGCACTCGATGCTGGCAGCAGCCGGCACCCAGTGGACCACGCCCTTGACCTTGCGGCCTTCAGGGTTCTTGCCCAGGGTGTCCGGATCGTACGAGCAGCGCAGCTCGACGATATTGCCGTCGGCGTCCTTGATGGCTTCGTCGGCGCGGATCACGTAGCTGCCGCGCAGGCGCACTTCACCGTTCGGCTCCAGGCGCTTGTAGCCCTTCGGCGGCTCTTCCATGAAATCGTCACGGTCGATGTAGATTTCACGAGCGAACGGCAGCTTGCGCACGCCGAGTTCTTCTTTCTGCGGATGACGCGGCAGTTCGAGGTTCTCGACCTGGTCTTCCGGGTAGTTGGTGATCACGACTTTCAACGGGCGCAGCACGCACATGGCGCGCGGGGCATTCGCGTCGAGGTCCTGGCGGATGCTGAACTCCAGCATGCCGTAGTCGACCACGCCGTCGGAGCGGTTGGTGCCAACCATCTCGCAGAAGTTGCGGATTGATGCCGGGGTGTAGCCGCGGCGGCGGAAGCCCGACAGCGTCGACATGCGCGGGTCGTCCCAACCATTCACGTGCTTCTCATCCACCAGTTGCTTGAGCTTGCGCTTGCTGGTGATGGTGTAGTTCAGGTTCAGGCGACTGAATTCGTACTGGCGCGGGTTGGCCGGCACTGGCAGGTGCTCGAGGAACCACTCGTACAGCGGACGGTGGCTTTCGAACTCCAGGGTGCAGATCGAGTGAGTAATGCCTTCGATGGCATCCGACTGACCGTGGGTGAAGTCATAGTTGGGGTAGATGCACCACTTGTCACCGGTCTGGTGGTGATGGGCGTGGCGGATACGGTACATGATCGGGTCGCGCAGGTTCATGTTCGGCGAGGCCATGTCGATCTTGGCCCGCAGCACCCGTGCACCGTCCGGGAACTCACCAGCACGCATGCGGGCGAACCAGTCCAGGTTCTCTTCCACCGAACGCTCGCGGAACGGGCTGTTCTTGCCCGGCTCGGTCAGGCTGCCGCGGTATTCCTTGGCTTGCTCGGGGGTCAGGTCGCAGACGTAGGCCTTGCCCGCCTTGATCAGCTCCACGGCCCAGTCGTGCAACTGGTCGAAATACTGCGAGGCATAGCGCACTTCACCGGACCATTCGAAGCCCAGCCACTTGACGTCGCTTTCGATGGCGTCGATGTATTCCTGGTCTTCCTTGGCCGGGTTGGTGTCGTCGAAACGCAGGTGGGTGACACCGCCGAATTCCTGAGCCAGGCCGAAGTTCACACAGATCGACTTGGCATGGCCGATGTGCAGGTAGCCGTTGGGTTCAGGGGGGAAGCGGGTCACGATCTGTGTGTGCTTACCCGAGTCCAGGTCCGCCTGGATAATCGGGCGCAGGAAGTTGACCGGCACGGCCGGTCCAGTCTTGGAATTCGAGGTAGGGTCGACAGTGGGCTTGCTCATAGGATCCTTGAACGTACAAGTGCGCGGCCAGGTGCGGCCTGATAAATCAAAACGGCTATCATAGCCGATGCTGTCAAGCGCCTGACAGCACCGCTGCCAAAACTGCCCTTATTAATGCAACTCAATTGAAAAAACAGCCTCGAATTTCACAGCTGTCACGCTAAACTGCGCACCTTGGCCGCTATGCGCCAAACCGGTTCGGGCCCGCAGGCGGCATCCGCGCCCCGAAACCCACGAATTCCTTGAATGAGTAATGACCATGACCCAAGTCAAACTGACCACCAACCACGGCGAGATCGTGCTGGAACTGAACGCCGAGAAAGCCCCGGTCACCGTGGCCAACTTCGTTGAATACGTTAAGGCCGGCCACTACGAAAACACCGTATTCCACCGGGTGATCGGTAACTTCATGATCCAGGGCGGCGGTTTCGAGCCAGGCATGAAAGAAAAGAAAGACAAGCGTCCAAGCATCCAGAACGAAGCCGACAACGGTCTTTCCAACGACAAGTACACCGTGGCCATGGCCCGCACCATGGAGCCGCATTCGGCCTCCGCCCAGTTCTTCATCAACGTGGCTGACAACAGCTTCCTCAACCACAGCGGCAAGACCGTTCAAGGTTGGGGCTACGCGGTGTTCGGCAAAGTGGTTGCCGGCAACGAAGTGGTCGACAAGATCAAAGGCGTGGCCACCACCATGAAGTCCGGCCACCAGGACGTACCAGCAGAAGACGTGATCATCGAGAAAGCCGAGATCATTGAGTGATATTGCTGATTTCAGATTTGCATCTGGAAGAGGAGCGCCCGGACATTACCCGGGCGTTTCTGGATTTACTCGGCGGGCGAGCCCGCGAGGCAGAGGCGCTGTACATACTCGGGGACTTCTTCGAGGTGTGGATCGGCGACGACGCCATGACCCCTTACCAGCTTTCCATTTGTCAGGCATTGCGGGATCTGAGCGATAGCGGCACGCCGATATTCCTCATGCATGGCAATCGCGACTTCATGCTCGGCAAGGCCTTTTGCAAGGCCGCGGGCGCCACCCTGCTCAAAGACCCAAGCGTCGTCGACTTCTACGGCGAACCGGTGTTGCTGATGCACGGCGACAGCCTGTGCACCCGTGATGAAGGCTACATGCGCCTGCGTCGCTACCTGCGCAACCCGCTGACGTTGTGGGTGCTGCGTCATCTGCCCCTGCGCACCCGGCACAAGCTGGCGCGCAAGCTGCGCAATGAAAGCCGCTCGCAAACGCGGATGAAGGCCAACGACATCGTCGACGTGACCCCGGACGAAGTGCCGCGGGTGATGCGCGAGTTCGGCGTGCGCACCCTGGTGCACGGCCACACCCACCGCCCCGCCATCCACAAGTTGCAAGTCGGTGAGCACGCCTCCAAGCGCATTGTGCTGGGAGACTGGGATCGACAAGGCTGGGCGTTGCAGGTGGATGAACAAGGCTTTCACCTGGCAGCGTTCGACTTCGTACCAACGCAACTGGCGTTGCCTGGCTCGCCCTGAACGGACGCTTTCGCTGGCAAGTCAGCTCCTACAACGAATTAACGACCGTAGGAGCCGGCTTGCCGGCGATTGCCCCTCAATGCCCCCCTGAAGCCGGCCCCGCCTTGGCGGCAAACGGCGGCTTGGCCAGCCACACCAGCAGGATCAAGCCCATAAACACCCACCCCAGCAACGTGAAGTAGTCCACGGTCGACAGCATGTAGGCCTGGCTGGTCAGCACCTGGTCCAACTGTGCGTAGGCCTTGGTGCCCGCGCCGCCCAGGTTGTTCAGCGCATCACGGGTAGCGGGGTCGAAAGTGCTCAGGCTTTCACTCATGTAGGCATGGTGCTGATCGGCCCGGCGAATCCAGATCCAAGTGGTCAGCGATGCCGCAAAGCTGCCGCCCAAGGTCCGCAGGAAGGTCGCCAGCCCGGCGCCGTCGGCAATCTGGCTGGGCGGCAAGTCCGACATCAGGATGCTCAGGGTCGGCATAAAGAACAGCGCCACGCCAATCCCCATGAACAGCTGCACCAGGGCAATGTGCTGGAAGTCCACTTCATTGGTGAACCCGGCGCGCATAAAGCAGCTCAGGCCGATGGCCAGGAACGCCAGCCCGGCCAGCAGGCGCAGGTCGAACTTATGGGCGTACTTGCCGACAAACGGTGACATCACTACCGGCAGGATGCCAATCGGCGCCACCGCCAGCCCCGCCCAGGTCGCGGTGTAGCCCATCTGGGTCTGCAACCACTGGGGCAGGATCAGGTTGATGCCGAAGAACCCGGCGTATCCCCCCACCAGCACAATGGTGCCAATGCGGAAGTTGCGGTGGGCAAACAGCCGCAGGTTGACCACCGGGTGGCGATCGGTCATTTCCCAGATCACGAACACCGCCAGGGCCACCACCGAGATCAGCGTGCCAATGATGATGAAATTGGACTCGAACCAGTCCAGGTCATTGCCCTTGTCGAGCACCACTTGCAGCGCCCCGACCCCAATGATCAGGGTCAGCAGGCCGATGTAGTCCATGGGCTGGCGACTGGTCACCACCGGCCGCGCTTTCAACTGCTGACGGACGACCCAGGCGGCGAACAAACCAATGGGCACGTTGATAAAGAAGATCCACGGCCAGCTGTAACTGTCGGTAATCCAGCCGCCGAGGATCGGCCCGGCAATCGGCGCCACCACCGTGACCATGGCCAGCAACGCCAGGGCCATCCCCCTTTTGGCCGGTGGATAGACGGCAATCAGCAAGGTCTGGGTCATCGGGTACAACGGCCCGGCCACCACCCCCTGGAGCACCCGAAAGCCCACCAACTCGGGCATGGAGGTGGAGATACCGCAAAGAAACGAGGCCAGCACGAACAGGATGGTGGCCCAGATAAACAGCTTCACCTCGCCGAAACGTCGGCTGAGCCAACCGGTCAGGGGCAAGGCGATGGCGTTGCTCACGGCAAACGAGGTGATGACCCAGGTGCCCTGCTCCGAACTCACCCCCAGGTTGCCGGAGATGGTCGGCAAGGCCACGTTGGCGATGGTGGTGTCGAGCACCTGCATAAAGGTCGCCAGCGACAGGCCGATGGTGCTGAGCAACAGGCTGGGCGGCGTGAAAGAGGCGTTATTGCTCATCGCGAATCCTTGGAAACGAGGCAAGTGCTGCGACCGCTGGGGCCGCAGCAGGCGGATCGGCGAATCAGCGCTGGGCGGTCTTGCCGATGGCCGCGCTGTTGTCGTGGATCAGGCGAGTGATCAGGGCATCCGCTTCACCCAACTGACGGTCGTAGACGTTGGTGCTGAAGGACGCCTTCTGCGGCGGCTGCTGAGCCAGTACCGGGCCGCTCTGGTCGCGCAGGTTGACGCTGACCTGCGTCGACAGCCCCACACGCAACGGGTGCTTGGCCAGTTCTTCGGCATTGATGTGCACGCGCACCGGCACCCGTTGCACGATCTTGATCCAGTTGCCGGTGGCGTTCTGCGCCGGCAGCAAGGCAAAGGCACTGCCGGTACCCGCGCCCAGGCTGTCGATGGTGCCGCTGTACTTCACGTCGCTGCCGTAGATGTCGGCTTCGATGTCCACCGGCTGGCCGATGCGCATGTCACGCAGCTGGGTTTCCTTGAAGTTGGCGTCGATCCACAGTTGGTCCAGGGGAATCACCGCCATCAGCGCGGTGCCCGGCTGGACCCGCTGGCCCAGTTGCACGGTGCGCTTGGCCACGTAACCGGTCACCGGCGCGATCAAGGTGCTGCGGGCGTTGGTCAGGTAAGCCTGGCGCAGTTGCGCAGCGGCGGCCTGCACATCCGGGTGGGACGACACCACGGTGTCGTCCACCAGGGCATTGGTGGTGTTGAGTTGCTGCTGGGCATTGGCCAGGGCGTTCTGCGCCGAGGTCAGGTCGTCGCGAGCATGGGACAGTTCTTCCTGGGAAATCGCCCCGCTGGCCGCCAGGTTCTTACGGCGATTGAAGTTGTCCCGGGCTTTCTGCACTTCGGCCTTCTGCGCTGCCACCTGGGCGCGCATGCCATCGACGTTGCTGTACAGGCCACGGACCTGGCGTACGGTGCGGGCCAGATTGGCCTCGGCACTTTGCAGGCCGACCTGGGCATCGTTGGGATCGAAATTGATCAGCACCTGGCCTTCATGCACCAGGTCGCCGTCGTCGGCGCCGATGCTGACCACGGTGCCAGTGACCAGTGGGGTGATCTCCACCACGTTGCCGTTGACGTAGGCATCGTCAGTGCTTTCATTCCAGCGCCCGTAAAGCTCGTGCCAGGCGAACACGCCCACGCCACCGAGGATGACGATCAGCGCCAGCCCCAGCAACATGACTTTGCGCTTGCGCGAATTGCCTGCGTCCTGGGTGTTTTCAGCTGTTTGAGTGTCGGCAGTGGCCATGACAATTCCCTCTAATTATTCAGTCTGCGTGGCGGCGGTCGGGGTGGCCGAAGCCAGGTTGCCGGGCTCGAAGCCACCCCCCAACGCCTGCATCAATTGGATCGACAAATCGATTTGCTGGGCATTCAAGGTCGCCAGCTGGCGCTGGGCCTGCAGCAGTTGCTGCTCGATGCTCAGCACGTCCAGATAGTTACCAATGCCCGAGCCGAAACGCTGGACCACGGTGTTGTAGGAGTCCTGGGCGATGTCGGTGGCGTGTTGCTGGGCGGCGATCTGCCGACCGGTGTCACGCAACTGGCCTAGGGTGTCGCTGATATCCCCCAGCGCACTGACCAGGCTCTTGTTGTACTGCGCCACCGCCAGGTCGTAGTCGGCGTCACGAGCATCCAGGTCAGCCCGCAGGCGCCCGCCGTCGAAGATCGGCAACGACACGGTCGGCGCGATATTGAAGAAGCGACTGGCGGACCCGAACAGCGCATCCCCGAGCAACGACTGGGTGCCGGCGGCGGCACTCAGGTTGAGGTTGGGGTAGAAGCGGGTCTTGCCGGCGGCGATGTTCTTGCTCGCCGCCTCCACACGCCAGCGGGCGGCGATCAGGTCTGGCCGGCGCCCCAGCAGTTCGGCCGGCAACACCGCTGGCAGGGCCACGGCACTGGCTTGCAGGACTTTGGGCCGGGCGATGTCATGGCTGCGATCCGGGCCTTTGCCCAGCAGCACGGCCAAGGCGATGCTCGCGCTCTGCAGCTTTTTCTCGGCGTCGATCAGGCTGGCCTGGGCACTGGCTTCCAGGCTTTCGGTCTGCTGGTACTGGTACTGGCTGTCGATTCCGGACTGCAGGCGGCGGCGGCTCAAATCGAGCATCTGCCGGGTGCGCTTCAGGTCTTCCTGGGCCAGGTCGTGGAGGATGTGGGCCTGGCCCAGGTCGCTGTAGGCTCGGGCCACGTCGGCAGCCAACGTCAGCTGGGCGGCCTGGCGATCGACCTCGGCGGCACGGGCCTGGCCCAGGGCGGCTTCCCAGGTGGCACGCTGGCCACCCCAGAGGTCGAAGGTGTAGTTGAAGTCCACGCTCAGGCTGCGCAGGGTGCTGTAGGCCCCGCCCTGCCCCAGCGGGTCCTGGTCACGGGCCAGGCGCGAACGGCTGACACTGCCGCTGGCATCCAGGGTCGGCATCCGCGAAGCGTCGGCGGCATAGGCGGCGGCGCTGGCCTGGTGGGCGCGGGCGCTGGCGATCTGCATGTCCGGGCTGTCGCGCAGGGCTTCCTGGATCAGGCCATCCAACTGCGGGTCGCCCAGGCTTTTCCACCAGTCGCTTTTCGGCCAGGCCGCCGGCGACAGGGTCACGCCGCTCAGGGACTGCCCGGCCTTGAGGCTGTTGGCCTCCAGGTTCTGGCCTTCAGTGGTCAGGCCGCTGTAGCTGGCACAACCGGCCAGGCTCATGGCTAACAGCACCAGGCTGGCTCGGTTACGCAAGGTTTTACTGCTCATTTATCACCTACCCGCAGCACGGTGATCGGGTCACCGGCCGCCAGCAAAATTTTCTTGAGGATCTGTTCCAGGGTGTCCAGCTCTTGGGCACTGATGGCGCCGGCCAGCTCGTTCATCGCCTCGGCGCCGATGTACGGCAAGCGATCGGCGAGCGCCTGCCCGTCCACGGTGAGCACCAGTTGCACCTGGCGCCGGTCGCCTTCGGAACGTTTGCGAGCCAGGAAGCCTTTCTGCTCCAGCCGATCGAGCATGCGGGTCATCGAACCGCTGTCCAGGGACAGGTAGCGGCACAGCTCCGCCGGGGTGTCGACGCCGAACTGGGCCATGATGATCAACACCTTGAACTGCGCCGCGGTGATGCCGTGGGGTTCCATGTGGGTGTCGATGATCCGGTCCTTGAGCAAGGCGGCGCGGCCCAGCAGCAATCCGAGATGGCAATGGAGGAAATTTTCCGGGGTGAAGTGCTTCATCTGACCACCAAATAGCTGCCTAGGCAGAGAGTGTGTGTCGAGATGTTACTGCCTAGGCAGCGAATGTCAAAACAATTATTAGCTTGCTTTGTATTTTGCTGATCAGCGGCCAGCCGCCAGCACCCGCTCCTGACTGACAGGAGCGGGGGGATGGCAGGCGGGGTTAGAAGTCGCGCTTGTAGAAGATGTCCAGGGAGCTGGCGATACCGCTGGCCGCTTCCAGATAGACCTTCTTGCTGAGCTTGTAGCGCAGGGCGATGGTGTTGGCCGGCTCAAACACACCGACGCCGTAACGCAGGCTGAGCTTCTCGGAGATGTTGCCGCTGGCGACCACACTGGTGGCGGTGCCGCTGCCCTGAGTGTCGAGCTGAAAGTCCTGGATCCCCAGGTTCTTGGCCAGCCCGCCGGTCAAGTCGGCGCTGCCCATCAACCCCAGGCCCAGGGCAGCCTGGGCCAGCATGTTGCTGTCTTCACCGGTGGTGCTCAGCGGGCGCCCCAGGACCAGGTACGACAGTGCCTGCTCCTGGCTCATCGCCGGCTCGGAGAAGATCTGCGTGGTGGGCTGTTCGGCGCTGCCGCTCAGGCGGATCCCGGCGATCACGTCGTCGGTCTGGCGCACTGCTTCGATGTCCAGGTACGGCTGGTCGAGGGGACCGGCAAACAGCAACCTCGCGCGGCGCACCGTCAGGCGCTGGCCGTAGGCACGGTAACGCCCGTCGTTGAGCCACAACTCGCCGCGGGTGTCCATGTTGTCGCCAATGTGCACATGCCCCTGAACGTTGGCGGTCAGGCCGAAACCGGCAAAGCTGAGCTTGTCTTCGCCCACCACCACATCGATGTCCATGGCCATGGCCACCGGGGCTTTGCCCTCATCGGTCTGCTGCCCAACGATCACCGTGTCGTCCGAGACCTTGACCGTGGATGGCGGCAACTCACGAATGGTGATCTCGCCCTTGGGAATCTGCACCTTGCCGGCGATCGCCAGCTTGTCACCCTGCATGGAAATCTTCAGGTCCGGCGCCACTTCGAGGGCCGCATAGGGCTCCACGGTCACCGGCAACTGGCTGCCTTTGAGGTTCAGGTCCACCAGCAGGGCCTGGCCCCAGGCGACCTGGCCATTGAGGCTGCCCTGCCCGGCCTTGCCACTTTTCCAGGTGCCGTTGAGGAGCAGGCTTTCACCGGCAATCTGCGCCTGGACCTGCAAATCCTCCAGGCTGGTGGGCAATTCCGCGCCCGAGACTTGGCCATCGCTGAGGGTCAGGGTGCCATTGACCTGGGGCGCCAACAGCCCGCCAGACAAGCGCCCGCTGCCGTTCAGGTTGCCCGCGAGCTTCTCCACCATCGGCACAAAGGGCCGCACCACGGCCAGGTCCAGGCCGCTAAGGCGAAACTCACCGGACAACGGCTTGTTCTTGGGCAGCGGATTGATCTGCGCCTGGACCATCAACTGGCCCAGCTTGCCGCCATTGAACTCCAACTGGCTGTCGATACGCCGTGGCGCCAAGGTGGTGTTGAGCTTCAACGCCTGATAGGGGAAGTCCAGCCATTGGTCTTTTTCCCGCACCCGCAGGGTGCCGCCGCTGGCGTCCACGAGGATCTGGCCCTTGGGCCCGCTGGCTGGCACGTCCAATTGCACATCGGCATTGAGCAGGCCCTTCCAGGCAAAGTCCTTGGGCAGCCACTGGGCCAGGCTGTCGATGGGGAAGCGCTTGAGGTGATAGCGCAGCTTGGGATCAGGCATCAGCCGCTGATCTTCGCCGCAGAGGCTGGCGTCGCCACTGGCCCAGCAATGGGCGCCGAAATTCAAAGTGCCCGTGGCCAGGTATTCCAGCTTGGCCGGGCTTTGCAGCTTCCAGTCCTGGCCACCGGTCTGCACATCGCCGCTGGCCAGGCGCCCACGCCAGTTGCCTTGATTGAGCAGGCCGTCCAGCCCCAGGGCCAGTTTCAACAGCGGTCCTTGCAGGTTCAGTTGCAAGGCCTGGTTCTTGATGTCGCCCTGGCCGGCCAGGGTCAGCGTGCCCAGCTGGGTGTCGCCGACCTGAATCCCGCTGCCCTTGAGGTCGACCTTGGCCCGCTGGCTAGCGTCCAGGCGCGCATCGAGCTTGAGGGCCTGCAGACGGTTGTCGGCATACGCCAATTGCTGGCCCGACAGGTCGAGCTGGCCCTGGGGCGCCTGCAAGGTTCCGGCGACATCCAACCGGCCATCGAGCTGGCCACGCAATTGCGGCCAGAGCTGGCCCAGGCGCGGCATCTTGATCTGCACCTGCCCCGCCAGCTTCTGCTGCAGGCTGCCGGAGCCGTTGATACGGTTGTCTCCCAGGCGGATGTCCAGGGCACTGAGGTTCCATTGCTGACCCTGGCCGTCGGCCTTGGCTTGCAGCACGGCCGGCTGGCCACGCAATTTACCTTTGAGGTCGAGGTTGGCGTTGAGCTTGAGTTGCTCATTCTTCAGCTCGCCCTGACTGTGCAAAGGCCCGGCCAGGGTACCGGGCAGCTCGGCCAGCCAATAGGCCGGGTTAAGGGCAGACAGGTCGAGCGCGGTGTCCCAGGCGATACCATCGGCAAACTGCAGGTTCAGGTGGCCCTCGGCCTTGCCCTGCCCGGCCACCAGCTTGAACTCCGGCAGAAATATCTTTGTCAGGTCGCCACTGAACGGGCTGCTCAGGCTGAATGCGCCAGCGGGGCCGTCCAGGTCTCCTTTGAAGTTGCCCAGGTAGTTGCCATCGCGGTAGGACACTTCGCCGTTGAAGGTGCGCAAGGCCACGGCCGGTTCGTCGATCAACGGATAGAGGCGGTGCCAGGGGAAGTCTTTCCAGAGCACCTTGCCCTCGGCCGAGAAACCTTCACTCCAGTCCAGTTGCCCGGACACCTTGAGCTGCTGCTGGTCATTGGCGGTCAGGTCCAGGGCGGCGATCTGCGCGCCCTTGGCATCGACCCGGCCTTGCAGGGCCAAGGCTACCGGCCCCTGTTCGGCGGGCAAGCTGGCGCTGCCCAGCAATTGATAGCCGTTTTTCAGGTCGCCCTGGCCCGTCAACTGCAGTTGATTGAGTTGCAGCGTGTCTGGCAGGTCGGCGCTGGGCTTGAAGCCGTCGGCGGTGATCCGCACCTTGGCCGGCAGGTTGTCCGCCAGGGCTTGCAACTCGCCGCTCAACTGCCCTTGCAGATAACCGCTGCTGTCGGCATTCAACTTGAGGGTCTTGAGCAGCTCGCCTTCGACCTTCAGCGCCAGGCTCCAGGGCTGATTGCCCGGGGCCGGCAGCGTAAGGTTGCCACTGGCGGTCAGCGGCCAGTCACCCTGGGGTTGCAGCAGCCCGCTCAGATCCAGGCTCAGGTCATCGCGTTGCAGGTGCACCGAGTCAATCTGCAAACCCTTGACTGTCCAGTGGGCGGCCAGTTGCAGCCCCCGGAGTTCTTCAGTGCCGTTGAACACCAGGCTGCCGACTCGCACCTGCCCCAGCTCGATGGCCAGCGGCAGTTGCAGGTCCGGCAGGCTGATGGGACCGCTGCTTTCTTCGGTGCCGGGGGGGAATTGCAGGCTGACCTGCTCCACGTCCAGTTGCTCGATGCACAGGGTCATGCGCAGCAGGCACAGCGGCGACCAGGCAAAGCTCGGCGCTTGCAACTCGACACGGCTGCTGCCCTGTTGCCACAACAGGTGCTCGGCGCTCCACTGCCCGCCGAGACGCCCGGCAAACTGCTCCACGGTCAAGCCTGGCACTCGCGCCAGGGCCCAGCGACTGCCGGCCTGGGTCCCGAGGATCAGCGTCACGGCCAGGACCAATCCCATCACCAGCGCCAGAAGTGCCAACAGGGTTATTTTCACACCACGCTTCAAAGCTCCGGCCCCATGGAAAAGTGCAAACGAACGCCGCCGTCATCGTCCAGCGCATGGGCCAGGTCAAGACGAATCGGCCCCACCGGCGACACCCAGCGCACGCCCACGCCGACCCCGGTCTTCAGGCTGGGCAGCTCCAGCTTGTTGAACGAGTTGCCCTGGTCGACAAAGGTCGCGATACGCCATTTTTCGGCGATGGAATATTGGTACTCAAGGCTGCCGGCCACCATGTAACGCCCGCCGATGCGATCACCGTCGGAGTTCTCCGGCGACAGGGTCTGGTAGTCATAGCCGCGCACGCTCTGGTCGCCACCGGCGAAGAACCGCAGCGACGGCGGAATCGACTTGTAGCCGTTGGTGGCACTGCCGCCGAACTGCACTCGCCCGAGGAAGCGATGGTTGTCCCACACCGTGGTCAGGCCCTTGAGCAGCACGGTGCCGTACAGCAGATTGGTGTCCGACAGCAGCCCTTCCTTGGCCACCTTGGTGTCGAATTGCAGGCGATAACCGTTGTGTGGATCGATGCGGTTGTCACTGCGCAGGTAGGAATAGCTGACGCCCGGCATCAACAGGTTGCTCAACCCCGAGTCATCCCCCAGGCGATACTCCTCACGCTGCCATTTCAGAGACACCACCCGCTGCCAGCCACTGGGCAACTTGCTGTGCCACTCGGGGCCGATAGTCAGCAGCTTGCTCAGGGTGTCGGTGTTGGCGATTTCTTCATTCTGATAGCCGCCAGCGAAGCGCAGCTTGTCGGTCAGGGGCGGGTCCAGGGGCACGTCGTACCAAAGGCCGACGTTCTGCCGAGGTGCTGAGACCTCCGCCTCCCAGCCGTAACTGTGACCTTGCGGGTTGACCCAGTGCCGGGTCCAGTTGGCCTTGACCCGAGGCCCGACGTCGGTGGAATACCCAAGCCCCAGGCCCATGGTCCGGGGCTTGCGGGTTTCCAGTTGCACGGCCACCGGAATCACATCATTGCTCGCGGCGGCAGGGGCCGCGTCCACCCGCACACCTTCGAAAAAGCCACTGGATTGCAGGGCCTGGTTGAGTTCGGCGATCAGTTCGGAATCGTAAGGAGTGCCCGCCTTGAACGGCACCATGCGTTGCAGCAGGTCCTCATCGAAGGGCGTGTCACCTGTAAAGTGCACCGGGCCCAAGGCGTAACGCGGGCCACTGTCATACACCAGCTCGATATCGGCGACGCCGGCTTGAGGGTCCACCGCCAGTTGCTGACGGGTGAAACGCCCGCTGAAAAAGCCGTAGCGCGACGCCTGGTTCATGATCAAGCGCTTGGCGTCTTCATAACGCCCATGGTTGAGCACCGCGCCACTTTTCAACTGGTCGCTGCGGGGCACCCGAAAGGCCTTGAGGGAGGCAGCCGGCCCTTCGATGCGCACCGTGACATTGCGCAGGTGCACGGGCTCGCCCGGATCGATGCGGATCAACAACCGGGGCTTGTCACCGCCCCTGACTTCACTGGCAATCTGCGGCTGGTAGTAGCCCAGGGCCTGAGCCGCCTTCTTCGCCTGCTCCTCGGCGCCGCGACTGAAGCGCAGCAAGGCTTCTTCATCACGATCGCCGACGCTGCCAATGTAACCCTCCACATTGGCCTTCAGTTCGTCGTTGGCCGGCTTGACCCGGACATCCAATTCGCTCTGCGCCAACGCCACACAGCTTGTGAACAGCAGCAGAAAGCCGCTGGTGAATCTTCCTGAAAACTTCATAGGCGCGGATGCTATCACGAGCTTGGGAGCGGGATAGAGCGCCCAGGTGCGTTGAAAGTTCGACTCAAACTGTTGCGGTTTGTATGAGCTGGGGGTTGGCGTGAAAAAACACATGCTCGCGAATCGGCCCCACGGCGATCTCGCCAACCTCTTCATAACCCTGGCGTTTATAGAATTCCAGGTAACGCGGGTTGCCCGTATTGAGCACCACGCCCTGGGAGTGCTGGTCCACGGCGCACCAGTTATGCACCGCCGCCAGTAACTGCTCGCCGTAATGCTGGCCCTGAAACTGCGGATGAATCCCCAGCAGCGGCAAGACATGCACCGAATCGCTGGGCAGGCAGGCACTGATGGCCGCGTGGTATTCCAGGTAGCGCCGTGTGCAACGAAATCCGGCACTGAGCACCATGCGCAGGCGCCAGGCCCAGCTTTCGGTAATCCCCAGGCGCCGTTGCGGTGGGGCGATCAAGGCCAGGCCAACCAGGCGATCGTTGACCAACAGGCCAATGGCCGGCAGGTCCTGAAGAAAATGTTGTTTGGTCAACTCGCGGACCGTGGCCCGCACCCGTTGCTCGTAACCGGGGTGCTCGGATTCGAAGATGTAGCCAAACGTCGGCTCATGCCGGTAGGCCTGGTACAGCAAGGAGCGCGCCTCGCGGGAATAACCGCTGTCGAGCATGTGGACGTCGGCGATGACCGTGGATGTGTCAGGCATGGCGGTGAATCTCCCCTGGACCCGGTTCAAATGGCCGGGCTCTTGTTGTTACGAGCCTTGCGTACCGCTGATCGTTCCCACGCCCAAGGACATTAGCAGCGCATCCCACGGGCTGCCACGCTGGTGGCCGCCAGACTTGTCGGCTAGCATCGCTGTTTTTGCCAGGACCGCCGACCATGAAAATCGTCTCGTTCAACATCAACGGGCTGCGTGCCCGCCCCCATCAGTTGGCGGCACTGATCGACAAGCATCAGCCGGACGTGATCGGCCTCCAGGAAACCAAAGTCAGCGACGAGCAGTTCCCCCTCGCCGAAGTCCAAGCCCTGGGTTACCACGTGCACTTCCACGGGCAGAAAGGCCATTACGGCGTGGCCCTGCTCTCGCGCCAGGCGCCCCTGGAGTTGCACAAAGGCTTCGAAAGCGATGAAGAAGACGCCCAACGACGCTTTATCTGGGGCACCTTCGCCGATGCCAATGGCCAGCCGGTGACCATCATGAACGGCTACTTCCCCCAGGGCGAAAGCCGCGACCACCCCACCAAATTCCCGGCCAAAGCGCGCTTCTACCAGGACCTGCAGCATTTGCTGGAAAGCCGCTTCAGCAATGAGCAGTCGCTGGTGGTGATGGGCGACGTCAACATTTCCCCGGAAGACATCGATATCGGCATCGGTGCCGACAACGCCAAACGCTGGCTGAAAACTGGCAAATGCAGCTTCCTCCCGGAAGAACGCGAGTGGATGGCGCGCCTGAAGAATTGGGGCCTGGTGGACAGCTTCCGCCACCTCAACCCCGAGGTCAGCGACCGCTTCAGCTGGTTCGACTACCGCAGCCGCGGCTTCGAGGACGAGCCCAAGCGCGGCCTGCGCATCGACGTGATCATGACCTCCCAGGGCTTGCTGCCACGGGTCAAGGCGGCCGGGGTCGACTACGACCTGCGGGGCATGGAAAAACCGTCGGACCACGCGCCGATCTGGCTCGAACTGAGCTGATCCAACCGGCCTGAACAAGCCCATCCCCGGATGGGCTTTTTTTCGCCGCCAGGTTGCCCGCAGCAGCCGTCACATCGCTGTCACCTCACGGACTTAATCTCGGCGCACGCTCCCTTCCCCTGCACAAGGCCCGCGCCCCATGCCCCGCGCTGCTACCCCCTGCGAACGAGATATCTGGTGTCGAACCATCAGCCTGTTGGTTATCGGTTTCATTTGTTATGCCCTGCCCTGGTCAGTGTTTGCCGCACTGCCCGTGGCCAGCGATTCCGCCAGCGTGCTGCGGGTCCAGGGCTCCAACACCATCGGCGCCAGCCTGGGGCCGGCCCTGGTCAAGGGCCTGCTGGAAGAACAAGGGCTACAGAAGATCAGGGTCGAGCGCAGCGGTAAGGACAATGAACAGCAGATCGTGGCGCAGACCGCCCAGGGCCGTCCGGTGCGCATCGACCTCGCCGCTCACGGTTCCAGCACCGGTTTTGTCGCCCTGAAAAGCGCCCAGGCCGACCTCGCCGCCGCCTCCCGCCCGATCAAGGACAGCGAGCTGGTGGAACTGGAACCCCTGGGCGACCTGAAAAGCCCGGGTGCCGAACACGTGATCGCCATCGATGGGTTGGCGATCATCCTGCACCCGCAAAACCCCTTGGGCACCTTGAACACCGAGCAATTGGCGCGGCTGTTCAGCGGCGAGGTCAAGACCTGGGAGGAATTGGGTGGCGTCGGCGGGCCGGTGCACCTGTATGCCCGCGATGAACAATCCGGGACCTACGACACCTTCAAGGAACTGGTGCTCAACCGCCGAGGCAAAACCCTGAGCAGCGCCGCCCGGCGTTTCGAGTCCAGTGAGCAACTGTCCGATGCGGTCAGCCAGGACCGCCAGGGCATCGGCTTTATCGGCCTGCCCTATGTGCGCCAGGCCAAAGCCGTGGCCCTGGTGGACGGCGACTCCCAGCCGATGCTGCCGCTCAACAGCCTGATTGCCACCGAGGACTATCCGCTGTCACGGCGGCTGTACCTGTACCTGCCGCCCAATGGGCACAACCCCTGGGCCGAGGCCCTGGTGAATTTCGCCCAGAGCGCCAAAGGCCAGGCGATTGTCGCCGCCAACGGTTTTATCGCCCAGACCGTGCAAGCCATGAGCGTGCCCCCCAGCCCACAAATGCCCACGGACTATCAACGGTTGGCGCAACAGGCCCAGCGCCTGACGGTGAATTTTCGCTTTGAGGAAGGCAGCGCCAGCCTGGACAACAAGGCGCGCCAGGATTTGGGACGGGTGCTCGATTTCCTGCGCCTGCAGCACAAGCTCGACCGCCAAGTGACCCTGGTGGGGTTTGGCGATGCCAAGAGCGACCCGGCGCGGGCAGCCCTGCTGTCCAAGCTCCGGGCCATGGCCGTGCGCCGGGAACTGGTGAAAAGCGGCGTGGTGATGCGCGAGATCCGCGGCTTTGGTGCGGACATGCCGGTGGCAGCCAACACCGCCGATGAAGGCCGGATCAAGAATAGACGGGTGGAAGTCTGGGTCTACTGAGACCTGAAACAAACGCTTGCGAGCGCGCCGCCCACGGGTGGTGCGCGCTCACAAGCAGCGATCAATGCCCGCTGCGCAGCATCTCCTTGGGCACGTACTTGCCGATTTCGAACTTGCCGATCGCCGCCCGGTGCACTTCATCCGGGCCATCGGCCAGGCGCAATGTGCGCTGCATGGCGTACATGTAGGCCAGCGGGAAATCGTTGGACACCCCGGCCCCGCCATGGATCTGGATCGCACGGTCGATCACCCGCAAAGCCACATTGGGCGCCACCACCTTGATCTGGGCGATTTCACTCTTGGCCACCTTGTTGCCCACGGTGTCCATCATGTAGGCCGCCTTCAGGGTCAACAGGCGCGCCATGTCGATCTCCATCCGCGAGTCGGCGATTTTGTCGATGTTGCCCCCCAGGCGCGCCAATGGTTTACCGAAGGCGGTCCGGTTCACCGCACGCTTGCACATCAGTTCCAGTGCGCGCTCGGCCATGCCGATCGAGCGCATGCAGTGGTGAATGCGCCCCGGGCCCAGGCGCCCCTGGGCAATTTCAAAGCCACGGCCCTCGCCCAGCAGCACGTTCTCGTAAGGCACACGGACGTTTTCAAACAGCACCTCGGCATGGCCGTGGGGCGCGTCGTCGTAACCGAACACCGGCAGCGGCCGCAGGATCTTCACCCCGGGGGTGTCCACCGGCACCAGGATCATCGAGTGTTGTTGATGGCGTGGCGCGTCCGGGTTGCTCAGCCCCATGAAGATCAGGATCTGGCAACGTGGATCGCAAGCGCCCGAGGTCCACCACTTCTTACCGTTGATCACCCACTCATCGCCGTCACGCACCGCACGCGCGGCCATATTGGTGGCATCGGACGAGGCCACGTCCGGCTCGGTCATGGCGAACGCCGAACGGATTTCTCCGCGCAGCAACGGCGCCAGCCAGCGCTCCTTCTGCTCTTCATTGGCGTAGCGCACCAGCACTTCCATGTTGCCGGTGTCCGGCGCCGAGCAGTTGAACGGCTCCGGCCCCAACAGCGAGCGGCCCATGATTTCCGCCAGGGGTGCGTACTCAAGGTTGGTCAAGCCGGCGCCCAGTTCCGACTCCGGCAAAAACAGGTTCCACAGGCCTTCTGCCTGAGCCTTGCGCTTGAGCTCCTCCATGATCGCGGTGGGCTGCCAGCGATCGCCTTCGGCAACCTGGCGCTCGAACACCGCTTCAGCCGGATACACGTACGTGTCCATGAACGCAGTCACGCGTTCACGCAGTTCCTGAACCTTGGGGGAATAGGCAAAATCCATGGGCAGCTCTACCTTTTTTCGAAGGTGATGGGGGGATGTGGGTCTCTGTGGATTCGATGCTAGAACAGGCTACGAAAATTTACCTAACCTATTCTCAGCGTGTATTAACATTCATCACCGATATATGATCGGCTGATCGACAAGGCCCTCCCGCCCTGACAAGACGCCTTAACAATAAGAGTGCAGCGCCATGAATCTGAGCAAGGTCGACCTTAATCTCTTCATCGTTTTCGACGCGATCTACACCGAAGCGAACCTGACTCGTGCCGGGCAGATTGTCGGCATCACCCAACCGGCAGTCTCCAACGCCCTGGCCCGCTTGCGGGAGACCTTCAATGACCCGCTGTTTGTGCGCACCGCCCAAGGCATGGTGCCCACGCCCATGGCCCAGAACATCATCGGCCCGGTGCGCAACGCCCTCTCGCTGCTGCGGGTCTCGGTGCAGGAAAGCCGCATCTTCAACCCGCTGCAGGCGGTCAAGACTTACCGCATCAGCATGACCGACCTCACCGAGGCGGTGATCCTGCCACCGCTGTTCCAGCGCCTGCGCCGCCTGGCCCCGACGGTGATCATCGAGAGCTTCCTGTCCAAACGCCGGGAAACCACCAAGGAACTGGCCGCCGGGCGCCTGGATTTTGCAGTCGACGCCCCGCTCAATACCGATCCTCAGGTGCGCCACGTCAAGCTGATGGAAGACCGCTACGTCTGCGCCATGCGCAAGGGCCACCCCCTGGCGGGCAAAGAGAAATTCACCCTCGACGATTACCTGTCCCTGACCCATATCCATATTTCCAGCCGCCGCAGCGGCCTGGGCCATGTCGACCTGGCCCTGGGCAAAATGGGCATCCAGCGCAAGATTGCCCTGCGCTCCCAGCATTACTTGATGGCCTCCCAGGTGCTGCAACAGACCGACATGGTGATGACCGTGCCGGAACGTTTTGCTCGGCGCCATGACCTGCAGGCCTTCAACTTGCCGGTGAACGATGTACCGCCGGTGGAAACCCACCTTTACTGGCACGAAAGCACCGACCAAGACCCAGCCAACCGCTGGATGCGCGAACAGATGATCGAGCTGTGCCAGCAAGTCACGGCCCATGAAAAGAAGCTCGACCAGCAAACGGCTTGAGTGCGATTCGCCGGCAAGCCGGCTCCTACAGCAATGGGTAGGAGCTGGCTGGCGAGTGCTATCCACGGACATTGCTTGACGTATACGTCAAGCAGGAATTAGCTTAGCGCCAAGACTTTTCTTGAGCGCCTCCATGAGCAGCCAGACCTACAGCATTTCCGACCTCGCCCGCGAGCTCGACATCACCACGCGGGCCATTCGCTTCTATGAAGAACAAGGTCTGCTGGCCCCCGAGCGCCGCGGCCAAGAGCGCATCTATTCGCCCCGGGACAAGGTCAGCCTGAAGCTGATCCTGCGGGGCAAGCGCATCGGTTTTTCCCTGGCTGAATGCCGAGAACTGATCGAGCTCTACGACCCCAGCAGCGGCAACCTGAAACAGCTGCACAGCATGCTGGCGAAAATCAGCGAGCGCCGTGACCAACTGGAGCAACAGTTGCTCGACATCGAACAGATGAAGCTGGAACTGGACACCGCCGAAGAGCGCTGCACCCAGGCCCTGGAACAGACCCTCAAGAATCAGCAAGCCCCTCAATAACTCCCTTTTCGGCACTGCGAGTTCCCCTGCTCGCCTTGCATCCGCACAGGTACCTGCCATGTCACTGCCAACCCACGTACGCCTGATCGAAGTCGGCCCCCGCGACGGCCTGCAGAACGAAGCCCAACCCATCAGCGTCGACGACAAGGTGCAACTGGTGGATACCCTGAGTGCTGCCGGCCTTGGCTATATAGAAGTGGGCAGCTTCGTCTCGCCCAAATGGGTGCCGCAAATGGCCGGCTCGGCCGAGGTGTTTGCCCGCATCCAGCGCAAGCCGGGCGTGGTCTATGGCGCCCTGGCCCCCAACCTGCGCGGCTTTGAAGACGCGCTGGCGGCTGGGGTCAAGGAGGTGGCGGTGTTCGCTGCGGCCTCTGAATCCTTCTCCCAGCGCAATATCAACTGCTCCATCAGTGACAGCCTGGCGCGCTTCGCCCCCATCATGGACGCCGCCAAACAGCATGGCGTCAGCGTGCGCGGTTACGTTTCTTGCGTGCTGGGCTGCCCCTACGAGGGCGACGTAGCACCGGAACAAGTGGCCCTGGTGGCCCGCGAGCTGTATGCCATGGGCTGCTATGAAGTGTCTCTGGGCGACACCATCGGCACGGGCACCGCCGGCGCCACCCGCAAGATGTTCGAGGTGGTGGGCGCACAGGTGCCAAGGGACAAGCTCGCCGGGCACTTCCATGACACCTACGGCCAGGCCATGGCCAACCTGTACGCCAGCCTGCTGGAAGGCATCGCGGTGTTCGACAGCTCGATTGCCGGCCTCGGCGGTTGCCCTTACGCCAAAGGCGCCAGCGGTAACGTCGCCACGGAAGACGTGCTCTACCTGCTCAACGGCTTGGGCATCGAGACCGGGGTCGACCTGGATCAGTTGCTCCTGGCCGGCCAGCAAATCTGCAACGTATTGGGCCGCCCCACCGGCTCCCGCGTGGCCAAGGCCCGTAACGCCAGCTGAGCCCTGTGCGCGACGGGTGTTACCGCTCCCCGTCGCCGCGTAGCAAAAACGAGTAACACGGAAACAGTTTGTCGATTTTCCAGTGGAACAGTCGACAAGCAAAAATACCAAGCCATTGATTTTAAAGGACATTAAAAAGTTGGCACGGCTTCTGCTATCTCTATGGCATAACAAGAATAAAAAGCAGCAAAGCTAATAAAAATAAGACGTAACGACTCTGACATAACAAAAACAACACGGCAGAGACGCAGCTAACAGATTTTTTTGGAGAAGGTGTGCTTTTCAGGGTGCTCTCAGAGTCACCCGCAACCGGGCAGAGAACAATAAAACTACCTTCAGGTAGCTCCCGAACTGGTTGGATCGCTTAGTCGAGAAAGTAGATCAGCGCTCAAAAAAATACGTTTGCTCTTGACCCCGGATGGGGGTCGCCAAAAACAGCGGTAAAGGGCCACGGTTGCCAAAAACAACAACAGACCGCCCCTCAATAATAAAAAAGAGCACGCAACGACAAAATTAAAGGGGAGCTTCGGCTCCCCTTTGTGCTTTCTGCGATTCCTCGTTTATTCCCCGTTTCTGTGAATGCCCCCTAAGCCTTGCGTCGATGCGGGGGATTGTCATCGCTGGCAAGCCAGCGCCTACACAGGTGGGTTCAGCGCCCTCCCGCAGGAGCCAGCTTGCCGGCGATCAGCCCTCTGGCCTTGCGCCGACGTAGGCCGAGGATGTGATTCAGGAATGCTTCAGCTCTTCGATGCTGATTTCTCGCATACGAAACTTCTGGATCTTGCCGGTCACGGTCATGGGGAAGTCTTCCACGAACTTGAAATAACGCGGCGTCTTGAAGTGCGCGATGCGCTCCTTACACCAGGCTTGCAGCTCTTGCTCGGTGGCACTGTGGCCCGGGTGAAACTTGATCCAGGCGACGATCTCCTCGCCATAACGCGAGCACGGAATGCCAATCACCTGCACATCGGCCACCGCCGGATGGGTGAAGAAAAACTCCTCCAGCTCCCGCGGATAAATATTCTCGCCCCCACGAATGATCATGTCTTTGTTACGCCCGGCAATGCACACGTAACCCTGCTCGTTCATGGTCGCCAGGTCGCCGGTGTGCATCCAGCCGGCCGAGTCGATGGCCTCGGCGGTGCCTTGGGGGTTGTTCCAGTAGCCCAGCATCACGCTGTAACCCCGGGTACAGAGTTCGCCGATGGTGCCACGTGGCACCACATTGCCGGCCTCATCGATGATCTTGCTCTCCAGTTGCGGCTGGGTACGCCCCACGGTGGTCACCCGCAGTTCCAACTCGTCCGCCGGGCCGGTCTGCAACGACACCGGGCTGGTTTCGGTCATGCCGTAGGCAATCTGCACCTCACTCATGTGCATCTCGCTGATCACCCGGCGCATCACCTCGATGGGGCACGTGGCGCCGGCCATGATCCCGGTGCGCAGGCTCGACAGGTCGAACTCGTGGCGCCGAGGCTGATCGAGCATGGCGATAAACATGGTGGGCACGCCATACAGGCCCGTGGCCTTTTCCTCGGCCACGGCCGTCAGGGCCGACAACGGGTCAAAGGCATCGCTCGGGTAAATCATCGTGGTGCCGTGGGTAACGCAACCGAGGTTGCCCATGACCATACCGAAGCAGTGGTACAGCGGCACCGGAATCACCAGACGGTCGCTAGCACTCAGCCCCAGGCTCTCGCCCACCATATAACCGTTGTTGAGAATGTTGTAGTGACTGAGGGTGGCACCCTTGGGAAAGCCCGTGGTGCCCGAGGTGTACTGGATGTTCACCGCCTGATCGAAGTCCAGACTGTCCTGCCGGGCCTGCAACGCGTGTGGCGTGACGCTCGCACCCAGCGCGGCCAGTTGCGACCAGGGCAGGAAACCCGAAGGCGGCTGGGCATCCAGGCTGATGACCCCGCGCAACTCCGGCAGCCGGGCGCTGTGCAATTGGCCGATGGATTGTTCGGCCAGTTCGGGCACCAGGCCCTGCAACATCGCATGGTAATCAGAGGTCTTGAACGCACCGGCACAGACCAGCCACTGGCAGCCCGACTGCTTGAGCACGTACTCCAGTTCGGCGCTGCGATAGGCCGGATTGATGTTCACCAGGATCACCCCGATCTTGGCGCTGGCGAACTGGCTGATGCACCACTGGGCGCAGTTGGGCGCCCAGATGCCAAGACGATCACCGGTCTGCAGCCCCAGGGCCAACAGCGCCCTGGCATGCAACTCGACGGCCTCGGCCAACTGCTGCCAGGTGTAACGCAGCTGCTGATGGCGAACCACCAGGGCCTCGCCGAGCGGGTATTGGGCGACGGTGCGATCGAAGGCCTGACCAATGGTCAGGGCCAGCAAGGCTTTGTCCTGGGCGCCGCGACTGTAGCTGCGGCCCGGTTGAGAACCTGGTTGTTCCATGATGACCCCTATTGTCTTTATTAGTGGGTATGCAGGAGCGCGGTGCGGGTTGCGAGGGAGGCCGGCTCCAATCGAAAACGCTGCTACTCTGGCGCAAGTTGACGTTTACGTAAAGGGTCATTGACAGCCATTCATCGCAGGTTTACGTTAACGTAAAGGTGAGAACCAACCAGCCCGGTTCTCCGTGCTTTCCCCCCTTAATAACAACAAGTTTGCAGGTGCCCTCCATGAGCTATCCGACCCTGAACTTTGCCCTCGGCGAAACCATCGACATGCTTCGCGACCAGGTCCAGGCCTTCGTCAAAGCCGAACTGGCACCGCGGGCGGCGCAGATCGACATCGACAACCTGTTCCCCGCCGACATGTGGCGCAAGTTCGGCGACATGGGCCTGTTGGGCATCACCGTGGCGGAAGAATACGGCGGTGCCGGCCTGGGTTACCTGGCCCACGTGGTGGCCATGGAAGAAATCAGCCGCGCCTCGGCCTCGGTCGCCCTCTCCTACGGCGCCCACTCCAACCTCTGCGTGAACCAGATCAATCGCAACGGCAACCATGAACAAAAAAGCAAATACCTGCCCAAGCTGATCAGCGGCGAGCACGTCGGCGCCTTGGCCATGAGCGAACCCAACGCCGGCTCCGACGTAGTATCGATGAAACTGCGCGCCGACAAGCGCGGCGACCGCTACGTCCTTAACGGCAGCAAGACCTGGATCACCAACGGCCCCGATGCCAACACCTACGTGATCTACGCCAAGACCGACCTGGAAAAGGGCGCCCACGGCATCACCGCCTTTATCGTCGAACGCGACTGGAAGGGCTTCAGCCGCAGCAACAAGTTCGACAAGCTGGGCATGCGCGGCTCCAACACCTGCGAACTGTTCTTCGATGACGTTGAAGTGCCCGAAGAGAACATCCTCGGGGTGCTCAACGGCGGCGTGAAAGTGCTGATGAGTGGCCTGGATTACGAGCGCGTGGTGCTCTCCGGCGGCCCCACCGGGATCATGCAAGCCTGCATGGATGTCGTGGTGCCTTATATCCACGACCGCAAACAATTCGGCCAGAGCATCGGCGAATTCCAGCTGATCCAGGGCAAGGTCGCCGACATGTACACCCAGCTCAACGCCAGCCGCGCCTACCTGTATGCGGTGGCCCAGGCCTGCGAGCGTGGCGAGACCACCCGCAAGGACGCTGCCGGGGTGATTCTCTACAGCGCCGAGCGCGCGACCCAGATGGCCCTGGACGCGATCCAGATTCTTGGCGGTAACGGCTACATCAATGAATTCCCCGCCGGGCGCCTGCTGCGCGACGCCAAACTCTACGAAATCGGTGCCGGCACCAGCGAGATCCGCCGCATGCTCATCGGTCGCGAACTGTTCAATGAGACGAAGTAAGAGCGGCTGCGAGCGACACGCCTCAAGCGGCAAGCCATGGCTGCCTTAACATCGACTTACTCTTGCAGCTTGAAGCCTGTCGCTTGAAGCTGCCGTAGGCCCTCCTATGATTCTGAAGTCTCAGCTCAATCCGAAATCACCCGAGTTCGCGCAGAACGCTGCCAGCATGCTGACCCAGGTCGACGCCCTGCGCAGCCTGCTCGCCCAGGTCCAGCAAGGCGGTGGCGCCAAGGCCCAGGAACGGCACACCTCGCGGGGCAAACTGCTGCCGCGTGAACGCATCAACCGCCTGCTCGACCCGGGTTCACCCTTCCTCGAACTCAGCCAACTGGCCGCCTATGAGGTCTATGGCGAAGACGTGCCTGCCGCCGGAGTGATTGCCGGCATCGGCCGGGTGGAAGGCGTCGAATGCATGATCGTGGCCAACGATGCCACGGTGAAAGGCGGTTCCTATTACCCGCTGACGGTGAAAAAACACCTGCGGGCCCAGACCATCGCCCAGCAAAACCGCCTGCCCTGCATCTACCTGGTGGACTCCGGCGGCGCCAACCTGCCGCGCCAGGATGAAGTGTTCCCCGACCGCGAGCACTTCGGGCGGATCTTCTTCAACCAGGCCAACATGAGCGCCCAGGGCATCCCGCAGATCGCCGTGGTCATGGGCTCCTGCACCGCCGGCGGTGCCTATGTGCCGGCCATGGCCGATGAAGCGATCATGGTTCGCGAACAGGCCACTATCTTCCTCGCCGGCCCGCCCCTGGTAAAAGCCGCCACCGGCGAGGTGGTCAGCGCCGAGGACCTGGGCGGTGCCGACGTGCACTGCAAGATTTCCGGGGTCGCCGACCATTACGCGGACAGCGACGAACATGCCCTGGCCCTGGCCCGGCGCAGCGTGGCCAACCTCAACTGGCACAAGCAGGGGCAATTGCAGCAGCGCACGCCGATCGCCCCGCGATATGCCGGCGACGAGCTGTATGGGGTGATCCCGGCAGACGCCAAACAGCCGTTCGATGTCCGTGAAGTCATTGCGCGCCTGGTGGACGGTTCGGTGTTCGATGAGTTCAAGGCGCTGTTCGGCACCACGCTGGTGTGCGGCTTCGCCCACTTGCACGGTTATCCGATCGCCATCCTGGCCAACAACGGCATCCTGTTCGCCGAAGCCGCGCAAAAAGGCGCGCACTTTATCGAGCTGGCCTGCCAACGCGGGATTCCCCTGCTGTTTTTGCAGAACATCACCGGCTTTATGGTCGGACAAAAATACGAAGCCGGCGGCATCGCCAAACACGGGGCCAAGCTGGTGACCGCGGTGGCCTGCGCCAAAGTGCCGAAATTCACCGTGATCATCGGCGGCAGCTTCGGTGCCGGTAACTACGGCATGTGTGGCCGGGCGTACGACCCGCGCTTTTTGTGGATGTGGCCCAACGCGCGGATTGGCGTGATGGGTGCCGAACAGGCCGCCGGGGTGCTGGTACAGGTCAAGCGCGAGCAGGCAGAACGCAGCGGCCAGGGTTTCAGTGCCGCGCAAGAGGCCGAGATCAAGCAGCCGATCCTCGATCAGTACGAACACCAGGGCCACCCTTATTACTCCAGTGCGCGACTCTGGGACGACGGTGTCATCGACCCGGCGCAAACCCGCGACGTATTGGCCCTGGCCCTGTCCGCCGCCCTCAACGCCCCCATCGAACAGAGCCGCTTCGGCGTGTTCCGCATGTGACCCGGAGCCAGAACAAGATGAGCGACTTCAATACCCTGGAATTGCTGACCGACCCTCGCGGCTTCGCCACCCTGTGGCTGAGCCGCGAGCAGAAGAACAATGCCTTCAATGCCGAGATGATTCGTGAATTGATCATCGCCCTGGACCAGGTGCAGGCCGACCCGAGCCTGCGTTTCCTGCTGCTGCGCGGCCGCGGCAAACACTTCAGTGCCGGGGCCGACCTGGCCTGGATGCAACAATCGGCCGAACTGGACTACGCCACCAATCTGGACGACGCCCGGGAACTGGCGGAACTCATGTACAACCTGGCCAAGCTGAAGATTCCTACTTTGGCGGTCGTACAAGGCGCGGCCTTTGGCGGTGCCCTGGGTCTGATCAGTTGTTGTGACATGGCGATTGGTGCCGATGACGCGCAATTCTGCCTGTCGGAAGTGCGCATCGGCCTGGCCCCGGCGGTGATTAGCCCCTTCGTTGTGCAAGCCATCGGCGAGCGCGCGGCCCGGCGCTATGCCCTGACCGCCGAGCGTTTTGCCGGCCAACGCGCCTGGGACATCGGACTGTTGGCCGAAAGCTACCCAGCCGCCGAGCTGGAGGTTCAGGTCGAGCAGTGGATCGCCAACCTGCTGCTCAACAGCCCCCAGGCCATGCGCGCCAGCAAGGACCTGCTGCGGGAAGTGGGCAACGGCGAACTGACCCCTGCCCTGCGCCGCTATTGCGAAAACGCCATTGCACGTATTCGGGTCAGCGCGGAAGGCCAGGAAGGGCTGCGCGCCTTCCTGCAAAAACGTCCGCCCAGCTGGCAGCCCACTCGGAACACTCAGGAGTCGCATTGATGAGCGCCCCCGTCCTCGACACTCTACTGGTGGCCAACCGCGGCGAAATCGCCTGCCGGGTAATGCGCACCGCCAAGGCCATGGGCCTGACCACCGTCGCGGTGCACAGCGCCACTGACCGTGATGCTCGCCACAGCCGCGAAGCCGATATCCGCGTCGACCTGGGTGGCAGCAAAGCCGCCGACAGCTATTTGCAGATCGACAAACTCATCGCCGCGGCCCAGGCCAGCGGCGCCCAGGCGATTCACCCAGGCTACGGCTTCCTGTCGGAAAACGCCGGTTTTGCCCGAGCGATTGAAGCCGCCGGGTTGATTTTCCTTGGCCCACCCGCCTCCGCCATCGACGCTATGGGCAGCAAATCGGCGGCCAAGGCCTTGATGGAGACCGCCGGAGTGCCGCTGGTACCGGGCTACCACGGCGAAGCCCAGGACCTGGAAACCTTCCGCCTGGCCGCAGAACGCATCGGCTACCCGGTGCTGCTCAAAGCCACTGCCGGCGGTGGCGGCAAGGGCATGAAAGTGGTCGAGGACGTCAGCCAAATGGCCGAAGCCTTGGCCTCGGCACAGCGGGAAGCACAATCGTCGTTTGGCGATGCGCGGATGCTGGTGGAGAAATACGTGCTCAAGCCCCGGCACGTGGAAATCCAGGTGTTCGCCGATCAGCACGGCCACTGCCTGTACCTCAATGAACGGGATTGCTCGATCCAGCGGCGCCATCAGAAAGTCGTCGAAGAAGCACCGGCCCCCGGCCTCAGCGCCGAACAACGCCGGGCCATGGGCGAAGCCGCGGTGCGGGCGGCGCAGGCCATCGGCTATGTCGGCGCGGGCACCGTGGAGTTCCTCCTGGATTCCCGTGGCGAATTCTTCTTTATGGAAATGAACACCCGCTTGCAGGTGGAACACCCGGTCACCGAAGCCATCACTGGTCTGGACCTGGTGGCCTGGCAGATTCGCGTGGCCCAAGGCGAGCCGTTGCCGATCACTCAGGACCAGGTGCCACTGCGCGGGCATGCGATTGAAGTGCGGCTCTACGCGGAAGACCCCAGCAATGACTTCCTCCCAGCCACCGGGCGCCTGGACCTGTATCAAGAGTCAGCACCCGGCCCGGGCCGTCGGGTCGACAGCGGCGTCGAGGAAGGTGACAGCGTCTCGCCCTTCTACGACCCGATGCTCGGCAAACTGATTGCCTGGGGCGAGAACCGCGAGCAGGCACGCCTGCGCCTGCTGGCCATGCTCGATGAGTTTGCCATTGGCGGGCTGAAGACCAACCTGGCATTCCTGCGGCGCATCGTCGGCCACCCGGCCTTCGCCGCCGCCGAATTGGACACCGGATTTATCCCGCGCTACCAAGAGCAACTGCTGCCACCGCCCGGCGAACTCGACCTGGACTTCTGGCAGACCGCCGCCCGCGCCTTCGTGCACAGCCTGCCGTCATCAGTGCGCGACGACGACCGGCACTCGCCCTGGGCCAGCACCCAAGGCTTGCGTATCGGCTTGGCCCCGCAAACCGTGTTGCACCTGAGCTGTGATGGCCAGGACCAGGCCGTCAGCCTCAGCAGCGCAGACGCGCAGCTCCAGCAGCATGAGGCAGAACAAGGAGAAGCGCGCCCGGACGTGCGGCGCCAACAGCGGGCCATCCGCCGGGGCGACACCCTCTATCTGCACTGGCAGGGGGAGATGCGCAGCATCAGCGCTTACGACCCCATCGCAGCCGTGGAGGCCAGCCACAGCCAGCAAGGCGGCCTCACCGCGCCAATGAATGGCAGCATCGTGCGCATCCTCGTGGCCGCCGGCCAACAGGTCGAAGCCGGCACCCAGTTGGTGGTGCTTGAAGCCATGAAAATGGAGCACAGCATTCGTGCGCCACAGGCGGGTGTGGTCAAGGCGTTGTATTGCCAGGAAGGCGAAATGGTCAGTGAGGGAAGTGCTCTGGTCGAGCTGGAATAACGGCGCCTGAAACAGCAGGACCGTCCCCATCAGTGAGGGGGACGGTCCTTTTCAGCGCTTAGAACTTCGCGGTCGCCTGTACAACCACACCAATGATTCGACACTCATCGCTGTAGAGCATCTTGGGGTACGTGGGGTTCAGCGGCATCAGGTAATGCTGCTCGCCTTCTTGCACCCATTTGCGGAAGATCGCCTCGGCGCTGCCGGGGCACTGCACCACCACCAATTTTCCGGGCTCGGCCGCCACGGCCGGGTCCACCAGGATCAACATGTCCTGGCCAATGCTGACGCCACTGGGCGCGATCATCGCGTCACCCACAACCACCAGCCAGAACGCTGCGCCCTGGGCCTGATAATCCGAGAGCTCATAGCGCTCGTGAACGTAGGCTGCCTGCTCGGCCTCGCGCACTTCACTGGCGGCGCGCCAGTCGCTGACCGGGTAGCGGAAGTAGGGATTGTATTTGTGCACGGGCGCCAGGTCTTGCGCCGCGGGCTCACCGTCATCGCCCACCAGCGACTTCTCGCGGATCACCAGGGCAACCTCGAGAAAGCCCATGCCGATCGCATCCAGAACCCGGTTCATGTCTTCGATTTTCGGCTGCCGACGTTTGCTCAGCCAATGACCGATGCCGCCTTGGGACATGCCCAGACGCTCTGCGAGTTGTTCCTGCGTGACCTTGCGGTCTTTCATGTTGGTCTTGACCAACTCGATCCATTTATCCATGGACGGAACAATACGTTGTGTATTTCCACCCTCAACACACAACTTGTAGTATTTGAAATCTCGTCACAATTACAATAAGTATTAACATCGATCGGCCCTCCATCCTGATCTCAACAAGGGAGAAGACGAGATGAATACCAGCAGCAAAGACGTGCCTGAACTGGAAAACGACGGCCAGCTCAGCGCCCTCAAAGGCAGCCAGGCAGCACGTCGGGCGATGGACTATTACTTGAAACCGGCGATGACCGAACAGGGCAAGGACAACAGGCTCTTCGAGATCAGGCACAGCGTCAGCCACGAGGAAGCGATGATCCAGGCTTCCGATCTGCTGCGCTGCGCGGCCGCCACGGCCTATAGCGCCGCCGATAACCTGCGGGGGACGTCTCGCGATCTGGCGCTCTCGGTGATGCACATGGTCGACCTGGCCAAAGCCCTGGTGGACAAGTCCCTGGAGAGTCAGCGTTTTGAATCGAGCTGAAAGGCCGGACACGGCAGAACGAAGTCAGCCGACTGAAATCGAGACAGTGAAAATGGGGAATGGAAAATAAATTTCCGAAAGGCGGGGAAAAACATTTGACTTGCAAATGATAATGATTATTATTGCAAGCAACTGGTCGCGAGATCAGTTGATAACCCAAGGGACCTTAGGTCGGACTCTTGGATTATCTCCTCATCAGGCTAATCACGGTTTTTGACCCGGCTTTTTGCCGGGTCTTTTTTTTTGCCAGTTTTCTGGCTTGGCTTCAGGCTAATGAAGTCTGGGTGCAGCTGAATTTGGTGGCGGCGATGATAGCAAAAGAGTGTCGTATTGCAAGAGAACGCCCGTCGCCAAAGCCCAAGAATTCCAAAGCAGCACTTGAGAATCAATCGCATAGCCTCTAAGCTGCTTTCGCGTCAAGGACGACGCCCCCCTTCTATTACCCTGCCTTGTGTGTAGAGTTGACGGTCACAATCACCCTAATCCAGGAATGATGACCGTGACCCAAAATAGCCTGCACATCACTGCCGACTTCGACAGCGGCAATATCGACGTACTGGACATCAGCAACCCGCTACAAGCCTTGCTGGCCATCAGGCCCGACACCCGCAGCCCGCACTTCCAGTGGTTCCACTTCAAGGCCAGTGGCCTGCATGTGGGCCAGGAACACTGGTTCCGCCTGAGCAACGCCAGCCAATCCTCCTACAACAAAGCCTGGACTGGCTATCAAGCCGTGGCCTCTTACGACCACGTGAACTGGTTTCGCGTGCCGACGATCTTCGAAGGCGATGCCCTGCGCTTCAATCTGGAAGCCAGCCAGACTCACGCCTGGTTCGCCTACTTCGAACCCTACAGCCGCGGGCGTCATGACTGGTTGATCGAGCAGGCGCTGAACAAGGCCGGTACCGAGTTGCTGGCCTGCGGCAAAAGCGTCGAAGGCCGGGACATCCAGCTACTGCGCAAAGGCAGCGGTGGCGAAGGTCGGCGTGCCATCTGGATCATCGCCCAGCAACATCCCGGCGAGCACATGGCCGAGTGGTTCATGGAAGGCGTGATCGAACGCCTGCAACGCCAGGACGACCCGGAGATGGAAAAGCTCCTGGCCAGTGCCGACCTGTACCTGGTGCCCAATATGAATCCGGACGGTGCCTTCCACGGGCATTTGCGCACCAACGCCATGGGCCAGGACCTCAATCGCGCCTGGCAGAACGCCAGCGCCGAACTCAGCCCGGAAGTGCTGTTCGTCCAGCAACAGATGGAAAAGTACGGCGTGGACTTGTTCCTCGACGTCCATGGCGATGAAGAAATCCCCCACGTGTTCACCGCCGGCAGCGAAGGCAACCCCGGCTATACGCCCCGGGTCGAAAAACTCGAGGAGCACTTTCGTAGCCACTTGAAGCGCCAGACCCGGGATTTCCAGACCGTGCACGGCTACCCCCGCGACAACCCGGGCGCCGCCAACATGACCCTGGCCTGCAACAGCGTCGGACAACGCTACGACTGCCTGTCCCTGACCCTGGAAATGCCTTTCAAGGATCACGACGACCACCCCAACCCGAGCACGGGCTGGTCCGGCAAACGCTCCATGCAACTGGGCAAGGATGTGCTGAGCACCCTGGCCGACATCGTCACCACCCTGCGCTGACCCGCGCCAGCGGCTGCGGGCTCGCCACCCGCGGTCGGGCGCTACTCCGGGGCCACTCGCCGACAGTCTTGCGGCCCCAGCAGGCGCCCGTCCGCCGAGCGCAACTCCAGGGGCTGCACCGGCTGCCCACGTTCACGATCGACCATCCGTGAGTGGGCCTCTCCCTCTTCGTAGAAAAACCGTTCGCCCCACTGGCGCAAGCCGATGATCAAGTGGAACAGGCCCTGGCCCTTCTCCGTCAGCACGTACTCCTGATAGGCACTGCCATCGGAGGCCGGCACCACCTGGAAAATCCCGTGGGCCACCAAGGTGCGCAAACGCGCCGCCAGGATGTTCTTGGCCATCCCCAGGTTGCGCTGGAACTCGCCAAAACGGCGAATCCCATCGAATGCATCGCGAATGATCAACAGCGACCACCAGTCGCCAATGGCATCCAGTGAACGGGCGACCGGGCATTCGGCGCCTTGCAGGCTTGTGCGCTTGACCATGAAGGGGCTCGCTGATGACAACAGGGAAAGTGGTTGCAATATAAAACCAGCCTCACTACCGTACAACTGGTTTCATAAAGCAACCACACGTCCGGAGCCTTCGATGCCCTCGCAATCCCCTGCCCTTGCCAGCCCCACCAGCACCCTGCCGACCGTGCAGGTCTTGCTGTTCGCCATGGCCTGCGGGCTGGCCGTAGCCAATGTGTATTACGCCCAACCCCTGCTCGACGCCATGGCGCAGAGCCTAGGCATACCCCATTCGACCATTGGCCTGGTGGTGACCCTGACCCAGGTCGGCTACGGCCTGGGCCTGTTGTTATTGGTGCCCCTGGGCGACCTGCTCAATCGGCGGCGCCTGATCGTGGCGCAGATGCTGTTGTCGGTGCTGGCCTTGCTGGTGGTGGCCCTGGCACCCAGCGCGACCGGGTTGCTGCTGGGCATGGCCGGCACCGGCCTGCTGGCGGTGGTCACCCAGGTGCTGGTGGCGCACGCGGCCAACCTGGCCGCGCCGGGTGAACGGGGCAAGGTGGTCGGCACCGTCACCAGCGGCATCGTCATGGGTATTCTCCTGGCCCGCACCGTGGCCGGGACCATGGCCGACTTGGGCGGCTGGCGCTCGGTGTACCTGCTGTCCGCCGGGCTGACCTTACTGATGGCTCTGGCGCTGTGGCGGGTCCTGCCCGATCACCGTCCAGCGCCTGTGGTGGGTGGTTATGGGCAGTTGATTGGTTCGTTGTGGGGATTGTTTCGGCAAGAGAAGGTGCTGCGCGACCGGGCCGTGCTGGCGATGCTGATCTTTGCTGCCGGCACCGTGTTGTGGACCCCGCTGGTGCTGCCCCTCAGCGCAGCGCCATGGTCGTTGTCCCACACTGAAATCGGCCTGTTCGGCCTGGCCGGTGCCGCCGGTGCCTTGGGGGCGGCCCGTGCCGGTCACCTGGCTGATCGCGGTTGGGCGCAGTGGACCAGTGGCCTGGCCCTGGCGCTGATGCTGGCCTCATGGCTGCCCATCGCCTTTACCACGTCCTCGTTGTGGGCCCTGCTGCTGGGGGTCATCACCTTCGACCTGGGCTTGCAGGCCGTGCACGTCACCAGCCAGAGCCTGATCTACAGCGTGCGCCCCGAGGCCCAGAGCCGCTTGGCGGCGGCCTACATGCTGTTCTATTCCCTGGGCAGCGCCGGCGGCTCGATTGCCGCCACGCTGGTGTATGCCCGGGCCGGCTGGACGGGCGTCTGCACCTTGGGCGCACTGATCAATATCAGCGCGCTGCTGTACTGGTGGTGGAGCCTGGCGCCGCGACGCACGCCGCTGTGCGCCGATTAACCCCGCAAGCGCCGGCCACGCTCAATCCTTGCCATGGAGCATGCTCTTCAGGACCCCGTCGCATCGTACCCAGCTATGGAACAAGGCCGCGGCCAAATGCAGCAGCACCGTCAAAAACAACAGGTACGCCAGATAACCATGGGCCTGGCGCAGCCAGGCAAAGACCTTGGCATTGGCCGGCAGAATCGACGGTAACTGCAAGGTGGCGCTGAGCAGCACCGGGTCCCCTGCCGCCGAGATCATCGCCCAGCCCAGCAACGGCAAGATCACCATCAAGGCGTACAGCAGCACATGGGACGCCTTGGCCGCGAGGACCTGCCAAGCGGGCAAGTCCGCGGGCAACGGCGGTTGCCGAGTAGAGAAACGCACGAACAGGCGCACCATGACCAGCAACAGAATGGCAATCCCCAAAGGCTTGTGCAGGTGCAGCAGCCACTCGTGGCGTTCAGACACCGAGGTGACCATACCGGCGCCAATAAACAGCATGGCGATGATCATCAGCGCCATCAGCCAATGCAGCAGCCGCGCCAAAGGGGCGAAAGATGTCGGTTGGGGGCTCATGGGCGGGACTCCTGGGCGGCAGGCAATTGGCTGACCTCACTCGTGCGACGCAGATAAGAGCTGGCATACGCCGCCGAACGGGCGGCCAGCAAGGGGTCGTCGGAGCCTTCGATGCCGCTGGGCAGCACCAGCGGGTCGTAGTTGATGTCCCGGCATGCACCGTTGTCCTGGGGCTGGGTGCTTTGCAGCACCAGGGTCCCGGCATTCAGCGTCTTGCGCTCGGCGGGCCAGGCCTTGCTGGCGTCATCGGTGGGGTCGCCCGACTCGGCCAAGGTGATGTTCAACTGCCAGCGCAGCGGCCCGACGGCCAGGCGCTGGGTCAGGTCCTGGGCCAGAAAGTCGGCCCCCGGCGGCGCGCTGGCACCGAGCCCATCCACCGCCTGGGGCACCACGCTCCAACGCACCGCCTGGCGCTGGCCTGCAGTGTTCACCAGGTAAAAGGCATTGATGCCGTTATAGGTTTCGGTGGCATAACTGGCCGACGGCTTGGCGCCCTTGACCCATTGCAGGAACGGCGCGGCTTCAGGGTGCGACGCAAAGAACGCCGGCACACTGGCCGGATTCGGCTTGCCGGTAGCCGGGTCGGGAGAACTGGCCTGCTGCAGCTGGAAGAAGGCTTCGGGCGTGCCCACCGGGAATACCGGCATGCTGTTCATGCCGGTGCGCCATTGCTGACCATTGGCCTGGAGAAAGCGCAACGCCAAGCTGCGAATCGGCACGCTGCTGTCCGGGGCATAGGGGTTGCCGCTGGGCAAGGCAAACCGACCCACCACCGGAGTGCGCGACTCGCTGAACACCTGGGCCCGGGAATAGGCCCGGGCCTCGCCACTGCTCTCGAAATACCCCGCCACGCACACGCCCTTGGCGTGATTACGGCGGAACCCGGGGTGCACGCCGTTGTTCTTTTCCAGCACATCCACCAACGCCTTGGGCGTCAGCCGCTGCGGGTCGAAACTGCCGCGCACATAGGCCATGGCCGCAACCACGGCCGCGACCACCAGGGCGATCCCGGCCAGGCGCAGCATAGTACTGGCGGCACTGAGCGGCGGCCGCGCCGGCGGTGATGAGTGATCTACCATGAACAACTCCAGGGCCATGGGCCGCAGGTGGAAAGAACCGGTCAGACGCACCCCGAACGGCTTTATTCCCGGCACTCGGTGTTTATTTTCCGGGGGCTGGAATAACCTGCATGCGCCGGCGTCTTCCTAGTCCAGCGTAGAGACTGGCCACGAGCCTGCAGGCAGCCATGAACGAAATCGACGAACAGTTGCGCCCCCTGATCCCCAGGCTCAGGCGCTTTGCCCTGTCCCTGAGCCGCAATACCAGCAGCGCCGACGACCTGGTCCAGTCCTGCCTGGAGCGGGCGTTGTCGAGCTGGAGCGATAAACGCCCGGCGGGGGATTTACGGGCCTGGCTGTTCGCCATCCTGTACCGCCAGTTCCTCGATGCCCACCGCCGCTCCCGGCGCTACGCACGCATGCTCGAGTTTTTTCGCGGCCGCGACGACGCCCAGCCTTCAGCAGAGCGCACGGTGATTGCCCAGTCGACCCTGGCCGCCTTCGACCAACTCAACACTGAACAACGCGCCCTGCTGCTCTGGGTCTCGGTGGAAGGCTTGAGCTACCAGGAAGTCGCCGACATCCTCCAAGTGCCCATCGGCACGGTGATGTCACGCCTGTCCCGCGCCCGCCAAGCCTTGCGCCAACTCAGCGACGGCGAAATCACCCGCCCCGCCTTGCGGAGACTCAAATGATCAACCTGCCCCCCAGCGAACACGACCTGCATGCTTACGTCGACCATCGACTTGACGAGGCCGACCGACGCCTGCTGGACACCTACCTGGCCGCTCACCCGGAACTGGCCGCCCAGGTCCAGGGCTGGCAGCGCGACGCTCAGCAACTGCGAGCGGCCCTGGCCGGGGCCTTGCAACAGCCGACCAACCCACAACTGGACCCCACACAGCTGCGCCAGCGCCGGCAACGCCAATCCCGGCGCTACCTGGCCAGCGCGGCGGTGCTGCTGCTCGCCGTGAGCCTGGGTGGTTTCAGCGGCTGGCAGGCCCGGGGGCTGACCCAGGCCGGCGCCGTGCCCCCCATGACCGATGCCCTGCAGGCCTATCGCCTGTTCGCCCAGCAGCAGATCCTTCCGGCCGACCTCAAGGTGCAGGACGACGACGCCATGCAGGCCTGGCTCGACCGCTATTTCAGCCAGGCCAAGCGCCTGCCGGACCTGCAAGAGGCTGGCTTCAAAGCCGTCAGCGGGCGCTTGCTGAGTACCGAACAAGGGCCTGCGGTGATGGTGCTGTATGAAGGCCCCAGCGGCGACAAAATCAGCTTCTATATCCGCCCACCTGGCCCGCAGAACAACCTGCTGCCACGGGGCAGCCGCCGGGACGGCGAGTTGCAGGCCGATTACTGGTCTGACAGCGGCTACAACTACGCGATGGTCAGCCCGGCCGATTCGCCGGTGGCCGAGAAACTGCAGCGCACCTTGAAGTTCTGAACCCGGCTGCCCTCGCCGGGGCCTTAGAAGCCCACGTCCAGCACCACGTTATCCAAATAGGTGCCCGCTGGTGGCGTGGCCTGGTCGGTGTAGATCCGGGCGTTGTAGTTGAAGACCTGACTGCCGTTGCCCAAACCATTGCCTGGGAACACTTCAGCGTCGCTACTGGCGCGACGGGCACTGCCGACGCTGCCCCAGCGGGTGGTGCCGGCACTCTTGAAGATGTCGTAGGCCAGGTAATTGCCGCTGGCCACCATGCGCCGGCGCCCCCCCACACTCACCGGGTTCTGGCCGTCACTCAGGCCCACGGTGTAGGCGCTGCCCTTGGTGCAGTTGAGGCTGATGGTCTGCCCGGTGACCGTGGCAAAGGCGCTAACCACCGGGGCGCTGCCAAAACTGATGTTGGGCGCGGTGATCAAACAATCATTGGACACGGTCATGTTCACCGTAAGGTTCTGAGTGCCACTGCTGACGTCCCGCCCCAGGCAAACCCCCAGGGCGCCGATCCCCGAGCAATAGTTCCAGTTCCAGAAGATGCTCAGGTTCTCGGTGTAGACCCCCGCCGCCACATTGCTGCCGGTAATCGAGCCCATGTAGATGGGGATGGTCTTGGCCACCGTGCTGCTGCCCAACAGGCCCAGCAGGTCGATGATCGAGTTGCGCGCAAAGTCGAACGGGGTGCCCCGGGTAATCGGATAACTGGTGCTGTTGTTGGCGTACAGGGTGTAGCCAATGACATCGCCGGTGGGCCCGACCAGACCGCTGGTGGTGGAACTGATGGTGGCGTAGAAGTGGTCGTTGGTGGTCAGCAGGCTCAGCAGCGAACCGGTACAGCTCAACCCGGCATTGGTGGTGGAGGCTGGTTGCGAAGTGCTGCGCACCAGCATCGAACTGACCGTACCGAAGTTCGCCGAGGTCGTGCTCACCGTGGTGCACAAGGCCTGGGCCTCGGCCGCCAGGACCATCGCCGAGAGCCCCAACGCTGCGTGTCGCCATCCTTTGAACCTGTTCACGTTTCACTCTCCTTGCACGTGGTGGAACCCTGACTACTGGCAGACCAGCGGGCCGATCAACGGCACCTGCTGCTGTTCCAGGTCCATGTCGAACTGCACCCGGCACTGCTGGTCGTCGCCCAGGCTCACCACCAGGCTGTTGTGCGCCGCCAGGTTTTCCAGGTAGACCAAGCCGTCCCAACCGACCACCGTGCGCACCCCGCTCTGCTCATGGGTGACGGTGCTGCCCAGGGGCAACTCCCGTTGCTGGGCATCCACCAGCACCACGCTGGCGGCGATCACTCGGGTCAGAGGAAACTCCAGCAAGTAACCGCTGCCGCGGCGCACAGCCACCCGCTGCTCGACATTCGGGCTGCGCACGTTGGCCGGCAGGTTGAGCGGGTCGATTTCGTATTTGCCCCGGTAATAAGCGCTGCTCCAGGGCACCAGCAAGTGGCCGTTCTTGTCGGTCTGGCCCACCCATTGGTTTTCGTAGCGCACGGGGATGTCTTTGTAGCCATCGGTGCTGACCACCACAAAGGCATCGTCGATACGGTTGGCGGCGAACACTTGGCGGTCCATCCACACCAGTGAACCGCTGGCATCGGCCCAACGAGTCTCGGCGTCGCGGGTGCCGTAGACGCCGGCTTGCAGGCGCACCGATTGCAGGCGCCAGGTCAGGTCGGCCTGGTGATAATCGGCGCCGTCGCCCGTGGCGTAACCGAGGTTGTAGCCCACCCCGCCCTCGATCGGCACCGACCGGCTGAAGTTGACCCGCTGGCGGTTTTCCCCACTCTTGCTGCGTTCATTGCCCAGGCTCAGGCTGCCGTGCAGATCGAACGGGATCACCAGTTGCGCCTGCATGGCCCACTGGCTTTCGCCGATTTGGCGGTTAGCCGACAGATAGAAGCTGCTGTTGTGCCACAGCGGCTTGCTCCAGGTCAGGTTCACCAGCCGGGTGCGGCTCGAATCGGCGGCGCGCACATCGAAATAACCGGCGCCCAGGCTGCCGTAACTGTCCAGGCTGAGGCTCAGGGTCAGTTGCTCACTGCGCTGGCTGAGGCTGGTGTAGGCGCTATCGACCACCGTCAGGTCGGCGTATTGATCGCGGCGCTGCATGCGCTGATAGGCCACGCTGTAGCGCTGGCTGCTGTACTGGTAGCCAATGCTGAATTGCTGCCCACTGCTGCCGTCGAAGCGGCTCTGGCTGAAGGCCGTATTGAGCACGCCAAAGTTGCCCAGCCGCAGGTTGCCCCCCAGCCCGCCCAGGGTCAGGGCGTCCGAGGCTTCGGCGTGGCCTTCCAGGGTCAGGTTGTCGCTGAGGCCATAGCGTAGGCTGCCGGAAGTCACGCCCGGGCCATAACCGAAATCCCGCAGGGTGTAGTCGCGGCGCAAGTTGCCAGCGGCCACCGAAAAATCCGTCAGGCCCTTCTGCAACAAGGTGCTGGTGACGTAGAACGGCACCGTGGTCGAGACCTGTCGCCCCAGGGCGTCAGTGGTCACGACCACGGCCTCCCCCGCGCCGTTGATAAACGGGATATTGGTCAGGGTGTAGGGGCCCGGCTGCAACTCGGCGCTACTGGACTTGTAGCCATTGATAAACAGGTCCACCGAGGACGGCACCGCCGCCTCCCCGGCAAACTGCGGCAAGGGGTACGTCACCAGGTCCGGGCGCACGCCAAAATCCCGCGACAGCTGCACACCGCCCAGGCGCACCGAGCTGCTCCAGGGCAAGGCGCCGCTGACCAGGTCGCCGGCCTCGTAGGTCAGCAGGCGCTCGTCGTCGGAGTAGCGCCACGTGGTGTCGTAGCGCCGGTAACCATTGTTCAGGGAAGCCCCCTCGATGCCGGACAGGGTCTGCCGGTACTGCCCGGTGTTGGACAAGGTGCCCCAACTGTCGAACAGCCGGACCTCATTCCAGGCCGCCAGGTAGGTGCCACCGTTATCGGTGTCATTGAGGTACAGGTCGTAGTTGAGCAACGCCCCGAAACTGCTGAGGGCCGGGGTTCGGGGGTAAGCCTGGCGGTTACCGATAAACTGCTCCGGCAGCCAGTCCGGTGGCACCTCCAAAAGCAAGCGCTGCCCCTGGCTGTCGTACTCACTGTGCAGGCCCTGGAGGTTGTCCAGACCGACTTCGGCGCCCAGCCCTTCCGGAAGCTTCATGCCGCTGTCGCGCAGGGTCTGCACCGGCAGGAACAACTGCCCCGCTCGCTGCTCCACCGCCACCACCCGTCCTGTGTTCATCTGATTGATCACCAGCTCCAGAAACAACTGCGCATCGGCGACCGACTCCAGGCTGCTGGGCGGTGGAGGCAATTCGCCAGCCTGGAGCGGTTGGGCCAGCAGCAAGCCCCACAGGCCGGCCAGCAGGCCTTGCAAGTGCCGAAAACGACGAGCCGAATCCTGGCTCATGACGGGTCCAAGTCCATCTATGGACATCTCCATCCCAAGGCGCGTGCGTCAACCCGCTCGCATCCGCCTTTATCACTCCCAAACAGGCGCCTTAGCGTTGATGCCGTCACCGGCGGCAATCAGCCCGTCGATCACGGCGAAGGCGGCAAGCTCTGCACCTGTGGCGCACCGTTGACCCGTAGCTGCAGGTTCGGCTCGCCCACCAGGGTTTCAGGCGCCGGCCAGCGCATCACCGCCCCAGGCAACACATACCCCAACAACCCCTGGGCCAACGGCCGGGTCTGCCCACCCTGCTGGAAGGCGACATCGGTGAGTCGCGCATGCACCGCCCCCTGGTTGCGCAGCTCGAAAAACGCCTTGCCGTCCACCGCCACCTTGCGCCAGCTCAACTGCGGCACGCCGGCGCTCTTGGGGTCGCGCTGGCGGGTGGTGTCGGCCTTGCTCCAGAGCCCCGCACCATAGGCAAACAACGGCACCGAGTAACGCATCTGGAAGCGAATGGCCGCGGCGCTCTTGGCGTCCCCTTCCGGGGTAATGGGCTTGGCCGAGGGAATCTCGTCGATGATGATCCGGTACGCCAACTCCTGCCCGGGGGGCACGTCACGGGTCCGGGTCAAGCGCACCAGTTGCCGCTGGCCGGGCTCGATCTTTGCCACCGGTGGGCTGCCAATGATGTCGCGCTGGTTCTGGTACTGATCGGCAAAGCCGCTCTGGCTCCAGCCAAACACGCGGATCTGCAAGTTGGCGGTCTCGGTGCCGCGGTTTTCCAGCCATAAGGCACTGGCCTGCTGATCGGCCTCCAGCACCGGGTCGATCGGCCAGATCAGTACCGAGCTGGCCGCCTGGGCCGTGGAGGCTCCCAGCGCCAACCCCAGCAGTGCCCCATAACCCAGGGTCCACAGGCCTCGCAAAGGTAAATGCATACGACTACTCCTTGTTTGCCTGCCGGCTTGTTATTGAATCGCCCCATCACCACGACAGCTGCACCTGCAGCACGTCGCTATAAGTCCCCCCAGGCTGATTGCCCGGCAACTGCACCTGTCCGTAAATCGGCAGGCTGATGTTATTGGCATCGCTGTAAGCCACCGCCACGCTTTGGCTGATGCCCAGGCTCTGGCTGTAGGCCGCATCCCGATACAACTGGTACGCCACCCGTGCCGTGCCGCTATTGAGCTGCATGTGCCGCCCGCTGCTGTTGTACTGCCCGCCGTCGACGGTCATGTTCAGGGTCACCCCTGGCGTGCACTGCAACTGCACCCCCCCGGTCAGCGCCACTCTCACCGTGCTGGTGGACAGCGCCGATTGGCTGCCGAACGCCAGGCTGCCGTAGTTGCTGACACCGCCCACCACCAGGCACCCAGCGGTGACGGTGGCGCTGACCTGGAAGCTCTGGCTGGTGGCCGCCGAAATCCAGGTCGGCCAGGCCCCTGCACAGATCAGCGCCAGCAGCACACCAGCGTGGCGGGCCATGGCATCAGAAGGTCAGTTGAACCGACACCGTGTCGGTGTAGGTCCCCGCCGGCAACCCCGCCTTGCCCACCGCCTGGCCATAGAGGTTCACGGTCTGCGCCACCCCGGTGCTCGGCGCCAGGTTAATCACCCCATTGATCGCCACGATCTGCGAATGCCCGGAGTCGGTATACAGGTCGTAAGGCACGTAGTTGGCCACGCCGTCGAACAACGCACGGGTACCGCCGGTGGACTTGCCGTCGTTGCTGCCGCCCTGGATGGTCAGCGACGGTGACGTGCCACTGGAGCACAGAATCGACAGCGCACCGCCACCGCCGCCCAGTACTTGGCCAGTGGCGGTGGTGAACAGCGAGTTGGCGGTGCCGAAGTTCAAGGCCCCGAAGTTCAGGCCGGTGCTGCCGCCCACTCCGTTGACCTGGCAACTGCTGGTGAGGATCAGCGTCGAACTGATCTGCCCAGTGACCGTGGTGGCGGCGTTGGCTGTGGAGGCCATGGCCAAGCCCAATACTGACCAGCCAATCCTGGATACAAGCGCGTGCATGATGTGTGTCCTCTTGTGATTTACCAATCCAGCGTGATGGTCAGGGTGTCGGTGTAGACCCCTGCCGGAATCGCGCGGGTATTCGCGACCACCGAGCCAAACACCGGAATGGGGATCCGGCGACCACTGCTCACTGCGAAATTGCGCTGCTGGCCGATGCTGTAGCTGTCGCTACCGGAAGCATCGACGAACAAGTGATAGGGAATGGTCTGGCGGCCGTTGCTCAAGCGTCGGGTCGTGCCGTCGCCGTTGAGGCCGCCATTGATGGTCACGGTGAAGCCGGTGACCGAGGAGTTGCAGGCAACCTGCACCTGGCTTTCGCTGCCGCTGCTGAGGTTGGCATTGATGGGATTGACCCAGGTCGGCCCCTGCTGGCCAAAGTTGAGCATGCCCAGGTCGGTGATCGGGCTGCCGGACGCGTTGTCGCCACTGGTCACCTGGCAACTGGCCGTGATCACCAGGCGCGCCTGGATCTGCCCATCGACTGCAGCCTGCGCGGTATCCACCGACAGCCACAGCCACCCGAGGGCGAGCATCGTCCAGGTCTTGCTGTTCAAAGCACCCATCCCAGTTCCATCAGGACTCCCACACGAACCGCCCACGATGAACGGTTTTCCTTGGCCTGCCCGGTTCCACCGCGGCAGCATTCACGACCTTGGCCTTACCAGGTCAGGGTCACTTTCAATACATCGGAATAGCCACCGGCCCGAGGGATCTCGGCCAGGGGTTCAATACGCCCGTACAACGGCAAATCCACCGTACCGGAATCCGGCACCCGCCCACTGACCGGCACATTCACCGGCAGCGGAATGCGCCGGGCCGGGTCCTGGTAGAGGCGATAGGGGATGGGTTTGCTCGACGACTGGTTGCTGGCCAGGTAACGCACCTCACCGACGCCACCATGCAGGCCGCCGTCGATGCGCATTTGATAAGGGGTGTCGGGGTTGCATTCCAGGCGTGGCTGGCGGTCACTGGCCAGCGCTGCGCCCAAGGGGCCTGCGGGCTCGTCCAGGCGCGCGGTGCTGCCGAAATCCAGGGTACCGAGCTGCTCGATACCCGCCTCGCGCTGTTGACCGACCAGTTGGCAGCCACGCATCACGTCGACCCGGACTTGCACCTGCAAATCCGCGGCCCCCGCCGTTGCGCTGAGCAAGGCGCTCATGACTGCCCACCCCTTACATCCATTCAAGGCCCCAATCCTTATGAGAAACATTTGCAGAAATCAGGTTAGCAACCCTGCTGAAAACCGCCAGTTAGCGCCTTAATCTGACGAATTAAAGGAAAAATCCAGCAAGTGCTGGCCACCCTGAACGTCAGAGATCACTGGCCCGCGGCTTTTCTATTGGTTAAATTGTCACGCCGCTTTCAAGGTGAGCGGCCTGGAATAATTGGGGTAACCACCATTGGCCGCTTTCCCGCCAAAACCTGCACAGGTTCAATCACGCTGGCGCCGCCTGCTCGGCAAGGTTGCGCGCCGCCCGAGCGGCTCCGGTCGAGTGATCCACGACTACTTTCGCCACAAGGCCCAGGACCAGGGGTACACCCTGAGCCACAGCCAGATGCGAGTGATCGAGTGCATGGCCCAGCAGGCCGACGCCCTGCTGCAAGGCCAGCGCACAATCCAGAGCCTGTACCTGTATGGCGCCGTTGGCCGGGGCAAGAGCTGGTTGCTGGACGGCTTCTTTCGCGCCCTGCCCATTGCGCAGAAACAGCGCCTGCACTTTCACGACTTCTTCGCCCAACTGCACCAAGGCATGTTCCGCCATCGCCAGGCAACAGACGCCCTGGCGGCGACCCTCGATGAGCTGCTGCACGACTGCCGGGTCCTGTGTTTCGACGAGTTTCACGTGCATGACATCGGCGACGCGATGCTGATCACCCGCCTGTTCAAGGCCCTGTTCCAACGCGGCATCCTGCTGCTGGTGACCTCCAACTACGCCCCCGAGGGGCTGCTGCCCAACCCGCTGTATCACGCGCGCTTCAAGCCGGTGATCGACCTGATCAACGCGCGCATGCAGGTGATGGAAGTCGGCGGCCCCCATGACTACCGCAGCCAGGCCCGTTCCCACCACCAGCAACTCTTTACCCAGGGCCAGTACGTTTGGCCGGGCAGCGCGGCCCAGCGCAGCGCCTTGCAATTGCCGGAGCGCCACGCCCCCGCCCTAGCCCTGGAGGTCGGTGCCCGGCAATTACGGGCCCGCCAGTGCGAGCAGCGCAGCATTCGTTTCGAGTTCGCCGACCTGTGCGAACAACCCACCGCGGTGATGGATTACCTGGAACTGAGCCGGCGCTTTGACACCTGGATCATCGACGAACTGCCCGCCCTGGACGACTGCCCCATTGCCACCCAGCAACGTTTTATCAACCTGATCGACGTGCTCTACGACCAGGACAAACACCTGGTGCTGATCAGCGAGCTGCCCCTGCGGGAAAGCCTCGGCGGCGATGCCATTGACCTGGCGCGCACCCGCAGCCGCCTGGGCCAGCTACGGGAAGTCGGCCCGCAGACGCCGATCGGCTGAGCACGCGCCCGCCCCAGCCGTTATCATGCGGCCCTTTGCGGGCCCCGCCCGCCCCTAACGAGTGCTGACGCGTTGACCGACACCCTTGCCCAATTGCGAGCCGGCCAGTTGACCGGGCTCAAGCGCCTGGACCTGTCCTGCGGGCTGACGCAGTTCCCGCGAGAAATCTTCGACCTCGCCGACTCCCTGGAAGTACTCAATCTGAGCGGCAATGCCCTGAGCAGCCTGCCCGATGACCTGCATCGCCTGCCGCACCTGCGGATCCTGTTCTGCTCCGACAACCGTTTTACCGAACTGCCCGCCTGCCTGGGCCAATGTGCGCAGTTGAGCATGATCGGCTTCAAGGCCAACCAGATCGAACGGGTGCCCGCCGAAGCCCTGCCGCCGTTACTGCGCTGGCTGATCCTGACCGACAACCGCCTCAGCGAACTGCCAGAGGAGTTGGGCCGGCGCCCGCTGCTGCAAAAACTCATGCTTTCCGGCAACCGCCTGAGTGCCCTGCCCCAGAGCCTGAGCCAGTGCCACCGCCTGGAGCTGCTGCGGATCGCCGCCAACCAGTTGCGGGCACTGCCGCCGTTTCTCCTGGCCCTGCCACGCCTGACGTGGCTGGCCTACGCGGGCAACCCACTGGAATCAGAGGCGGGCACCGAGGCCCTGGCGTCCACCGCCTGTATCGCCTGGTCCGAACTGACCCTGCAGCAGCGTTTGGGCGAAGGTGCATCCGGGGTGATTTACCAGGCCCAGTGGCAACCGGCGCAGCAGCCGGCGCGCCCGGTGGCGGTCAAGCTGTACAAGGGTGAAATGACCAGCGACGGCTCGCCGTTGCATGAAATGAACGCCTGCGTCAGCGCTGGGCTGCACCCGAACCTGATTAGGGTCGAGGGCCGTATTGCCGATCACCCCGACGGACAAAACGGCCTGGTGATGCAGTTGATCGACCCCAGCTATCGCAACCTGGCGGGGCTGCCGAGCCTGGACTCCTGCTCCCGGGACATCTACCCGGCCGACGCACGCTACAACGCCGAGGTGATACTGCGCATGGCCGGTGGCGTCGCCTCGGTGGGTGCCCACTTGCACGCACAGGGCATCACCCACGGCGATCTTTACGGCCATAACCTGTTGTGGAATGAACAGGGCGACTGCCTGTTGGGGGATTTCGGCGCGGCCGCTTTCCATGCCCAGGACGACTCCGTACACACCCGTGCGCTGCAACGCCTGGAAGTGCGTGCCTTCGGCATCTTGCTGGAGGAGTTGCTGGAACGTGGGGATGGGTCGCTGGCCGAGGAGCAGCGGAAAAAGCTGCAGGCGCTGGTGGAGCAATGCTGTCAGCCGGAGGTGCTGGCACGACCGGATTTTGTGCAAGTGGCGCGGGGGTTGGCGGCGCTCTAACAGCTTCACCGGCAAGCTGACTCCTACAGCGGTGTGCAGGAGCGGGCTTGCTGGCGAATTTCGGTCTTAACCGGCCAGGCCGACGAACATGTCTTGCACGTCGTCGTGGTTGTCCAGGCCTTCGAGGAAGGCTTCGACTTCGGCCATCTGCTCATCGGTCAGGCCGCTGACCGGGTTCTTCGGCTGGTAGCCGAGCTTGGCCGACAACACGGTAAAGCCCTGCTCAGGCAATGCCTTCTGCACCGCGTCGAGGTCCGCAGGCTCGGTCAGGAACAGGGTCGCGCCCTCTTCACCCGGCTCGAAATCCTGGGCACCGGCTTCGATGGCGGCCAGTTCCGGATCGGCGTCCGGGGTGTCTGGCGAGGCTTCGATCATGCCCACATGGTTGAAATCCCAGGACACCGAACCCGAAGCGCCCAGTTGCCCCTTGCGGAACGCCACGCGGATTTCCGCCACGGTACGGTTGATGTTGTCAGTCACGCATTCAACGATCAGCGGCACCTGATGGGGGGCAAAACCTTCATAGGTCACGCGATGGTATTGCACGGTCTCGCCGAGCTGGCCCGACCCTTTCTTGATCGCCCGTTCCAGGGTTTCACGGGGCATCGAGGCTTTTTTCGCCTGCTCGACCACCAGCCGCAAGTGGGCGTTGGTGGCGGTGTCTGCGCCGTTGCGTGCAGCAATGGTGATCTCTTTCACCAACTTGCCGAAGATCTTGCCCTTGGCGTTGGCTGCTGCTTCTTTGTGTTTAACCTTCCACTGTGCGCCCATTACTCACTCTCTTGATCTATGGCGTCGAGTTAGATGTTGGCCGACGCGATGGGCAAGTTTATACGTCCTCAGGGCACCAATCGACCAAAAAGTCAGCCCTTGTCATGCAGGAGCCGGCTTGCCGGCGATGGTGGTCCTGCGGGCGCTATCGCTGGCAAGCCCACGCCTACGTGGGTGAAGGGGCCAGGGCCAGGAAGGCTTGGATCAGCCGCAGGTCTCGGCGCCGTTCGATGCAACCCATCATGTGTTGGTTGAGCAAACCCTCCCCGCGAATCGGCACGGCGCGGACCCGCGGGTCGTGGCTGACCTCCGCCGACGAGACGATGCCCACCCCCAACTCGGCCGCCACCGCCTCGGTCACCGCCTCGCGGCTGTCCAGTTCCAGCAGGACCCGGGGCTGGACCTTGGCCAGTGCGCAGGCGCCATCGAACGTGCGCCGGGTAATGGAACTGGGCTCGCGCAGGACCATGATCACCTGGTCCAGTTGCTCGATGGCAATGCCCCCCGGTTCGGCCAGCCACTCATGCCCCAGAGGCACCAGGGCGCAGATCCGCGACGCTCCCAGGCTTTGCAGATGCAGGCCCTTGCGTGGCTCCACTTCAGTCAACACCGCCACATCGGCGTGCTCGGACAGCAGCGCCGCCAGGGTTTCCTGGGCATTGCCCAAGCGCAGGTTGACGGTTACCCCAGGGTACAGCGCCCGCAGCCTGGCCAGCATCGGCATGACCAGGTGCGGGCCGTCCGCTGCCACTTCCAGGCGCCCGGTGAGCAATTGCCGGTTGGCTTCCAGCAACGCCTGGGCCTCTTCCGCCAGGCCGAACATGGCCCGGGTAATGGCCGCCAGCTTGATGCCCTCCTCGGTCAGTTCCACACGTCGCGCAGTGCGCCGCAACAAGGTGATCTGGTAGTGCTCTTCCAACGCCTTGATGTGCCCGGTCACCGCCGGCTGGCTGATAAACAGCCGTGCGGCGGCCCGGGTGAAGCTGCCTTCACGGGCCACGGCATCGAACGCCCGGAGTTGGAACAGGTTCATAGCTATCGGCCTCACTTATGATTGGCATAACAACAAACAATTTGATTGATAGAAACGCAAACTGCAACGTATGCCTCGTAGCTTCAGCCCATCCCTTGCGAGGACACAGCATGCGTAACACCGCGCCCATCCTGCTTACACCCGGCCCCTTGACCACCTCTGCCCGCACCCGTCAGGCGATGATGGTGGATTGGGGCTCTTGGGATGAGCGCTTCAACCAACTGACCGCCAGCCTCTGCGAACAATTGCTGGCCATCGCCAACGCTGCCGACAGCCACCACTGCGTGCCCTTGCAAGGCAGCGGCACCTTCGCTGTGGAGGCCGCCATCGGCACTCTGGTGCCCCGGGACGGCAAAGTCCTGGTACTGATCAACGGTGCCTACGGCAAGCGCCTAGCGAAAATCTGCGAGGTATTGGGTCGCGCCTGCTGCACATTCGAAACCGCCGAAGACCAGCCCACCAGCGCCGCCGATGTCGACCGCCTGCTGGGCGCCGATGGGACGATCAGCCACGTGGCGCTGATCCATTGCGAAACCAGCACCGGCATCCTCAACCCCCTGGCGGAGATCGCCGAAGTTGTCGCCCGCCACGGCAAACGCCTGATCATCGACGCCATGAGTTCCTTCGGCGCCTTGCCCATCGACGCGCAAAAAGTCCCTTTCGACGCCTTGATCGCCGCCTCCGGCAAGTGCCTGGAAGGGGTGCCGGGCATGGGCTTCATTTTGGCCCGCAAAGACGCGCTGGCCCAGGCGGCCGGGCGCTCTCACTCCTTGGCCATGGACCTGCATGACCAACACAACTATATGGCCAGGACCGGCCAATGGCGCTTCACGCCGCCCACCCATGTGGTGGCGGCACTGCACGAAGCTCTTTTGCAATACGCCGAAGAAGGCGGTTTGGCGGCACGCCACCAACGCTACGCCGACAACTGCCAGGCCCTGCTCGACGCCATGAGCGGCCTGGGTTTTCGCAGTTTCCTGCCGGCCGCGATCCAGGCCCCGATCATCGTCACCTTCCACGCCCCGCGCGACCCGCACTACCAATTCAAACCCTTCTACGAACGGGTCAAGGCCAAGGGTTTCATCCTCTACCCGGGCAAGCTGACCGAAGTCGACACCTTCCGGGTCGGCTGCATTGGCCACGTGACCCAGGCCGAGATGCTCGCGGCCGTCAACGCCATCGCCGACGCCCTGGGCGAACTGCAAGTCATCGACATTTGAGCCACCCCAAGCCCCGCCGTCGCTGATGCCTCAGCGATCCGGGCCTACTCCCCATTGATTGCCACGGGCCTGCCCGGGCCCCAACAGGATTTTCGCCATGAACTACAACCCCCCCCGCCAACTGCAAGCCGCCATCCTCGACTGGGCCGGCACCGTGGTCGACTTCGGCTCCTTCGCCCCAACCCAGATCTTTGTCGAGGCCTTCGGCGAATTCGATGTCCAGGTTTCCATCGAGGAAGCCCGAGGGCCGATGGGCATGGGCAAATGGGACCACATCCGCACCCTGTGCAACCTGCCGGCAGTGGCCGAGCGTTATCGCCAGGCGTTCGGCCGCACGCCCACCGATGACGACGTGACCGCGATCTATGAGCGCTTCATGCCGCTGCAAATCGAAAAAATCGCCGAGCATTCGGCACTGATCCCCGGTGCCCTGGAGACCATCACCCACCTGCGTGAACAAGGGATCAAGATCGGCTCCTGCTCCGGCTACCCCAAACAGGTGATGGACAAAGTGGTGGAATTGGCGGCCCGCAACGGCTACACCGCCGACCATGTGGTGGCCACCGATGAAGTGCCCAACGGCCGCCCATGGCCGGCCCAGGCCCTGGCCAACGTCATCGCCCTGGGCATCGACGATGTCGCCGCCTGCGTGAAAATCGACGACACCGTGCCGGGCATCCTCGAAGGGCGCCGCGCGGGGATGTGGACCGTGGCCCTGACCTGCTCGGGCAACGCCCTGGGACTGAACTACGAAGACTTCCGCGCCCTGGACAGCGAGGCCTTGGCCAGCGAGCGTCGACGCATCCACGGGTTGTTCGCCGGTTCGCGCCCGCATTACCTGATCGACACCATCAGCGACCTGCCCGAGGTGATCAGCGATATCAACCGGCGCCTGGCCCAGGGCGAGATGCCCCAGGGCAACTGATCCACCAGGCCGTAACAGCCACCACGGCGGTGCCTTTCGGGCCCGCCGTTTTTTTATCGAAAGCCCCCTGAAACGGGGACCGAACACGCGGATAAAAGCCTGACCCACCTCAGGCAAACCGGGCAAAACAGGATTACAGTTAAAGCACTCCGTCGTCCAAGAACGGAGGTCACCGACCTGATGACTGAGGATGTCCCGTATGCCCTGGAAAAACTCCGACACGCGCTACAGCAGCGTGTCGATCGCCCTGCATTGGCTGATGGTGGTGCTACTGGCGGTGGTATACGCCTGCATCGAATTACGCGGCATCTTCCCCAAGGGCAGCGGCGGCCGGACCCTGATCAAGGAAGCCCACTTCATGCTCGGCCTGACGGTGTTCCTGCTGGTCTGGTTGCGCCTGTTCGCCCGCAGCCTGGGGGTGGCTCCGAAAATCCTGCCCACGCCGCCTGACTGGCAACAGTGGCTGGCCAAGCTGATGCACTGGGCGCTGTACCTGTTCATGATCGGCATGCCGATACTCGGCTGGCTGATCACCAGTGCCGAAGGCCATCAGGTGATGTTCTACGGCATCGACCTGCCGCTGTTGATCGGCGAGGACAAATCACTGGCCAAGCAGATCGAAGGCTGGCACGTACTGGGCGGCACCATCGGCTACTGGCTGATTGGCCTGCATGCCCTGGCCGGGCTTTATCACCACTACTTTATGCGCGACAACACCCTGCAACGCATGCTCCCCAAGCGCAGCTAGTCCCGGGCCGGCAAACCCAGACCCCGGCGGCCTTGAAGGCCGCCGGTATGGACGAAGACCAGGCGTGTTCCGGCCACAAAGCGGCCCAGCTGAACCTGCTGCTGCAGCGCCAGCAAGGCCTTGCCGGTGTAGAGGGGCTCCAGGGGCATGCCGCTCTGCACCTCGCTCTGGGCGATGAATTCGAGCAGCTCCGGGTCGACCTTGGCAAAGCCGCCACGGCTGCTGTCGAACATTTCATAGCGCGGCATCAGGCCATTGCCCTGCTGCACAATGGCCGCCACCTGCTGCGCCACCCCGTGGTCATCCGGCACCGCCAGGGCGCCATACACCGGATGGGCCCCGGCTTCGGCCAGGACCAGCCCCGCCAGGGTGGTGCCAGTGCCGGCGGCCAGCCACCAGCCGTGATAATCGTCCCAGCCCAGCGCCACCAATTGCTCGCGCACCTGATCCAGCAGTGGTCGGCAACCTTGGGCCCCGAGCAAGCCCCCGCCGCCTTCGGGCACCGCTTGCCACTGCGGGTACTCCGCCTGCCACGGCGTCCAGAAATCCGGCGCGTGCCGGGCGCGATAACCGCCATAGCCCAGCCAATGCAGGCGCATGCCAAAGCGCTGCAGGTCCTGCACGGTGGGCGTGTCCTGCTCATGACCGCGCAGCAGGCCGGCGGTGGCAAAGCCAAACCGTTGGCCGGCAGCCGCCAGGGCATGCAAATGGTTGGAATGGGCACCGCCCAGGCTGATGACGCCCTGGGCCCCGGCACGCCGAGCGGCGGCCAAATGCTCGGTCAGCTTGAACCACTTGTTACCGGAGATCAGCGGGTCGATCAGGTCCAGGCGCAGCACCGCCACCTCGACATCGGCCTGGCTCAGCCAATCCAGTTGCAGGCGTTGCAATGGAGCGCTGGGCAACCAATCAAAGGCGTCGGGAATGGGCATCGTTCAGAGGTCCGCAAGCACAGGGCCGGGCAGTCTAACAGCGCGGCCGAAACGGCCAAACACCCGCTGCAGCCGGGCTGTGGCTCAGCGTCAGCGCAAAAAAAGGCCAGGCTGCATGGGGCCTGGCCTCTGCCGCAAACGGCTTTTACAACGCGGCGGCCAGGCGCGAACCCTGGTTGATGGCACGCTTGGCGTCGAGTTCCGCCGCCACATCGGCGCCACCGATCAGGTGCACATTCTGCCCGGCGGCCAACAGGCCTTCCTGCAGCTCCCGCAGCGGGTCCTGGCCGGCGCAGATCACGATGTTGTCCACCGCCAGCACCTGGGGCTCACCGTTCTCGCCGATACGGATATGCAGGCCAGCGTCGTCGATCTTCAGGTACTCGACGCTGTTGAGCATCTGCACCTGTTTGTTCTTCAACCCGGTACGGTGAATCCAGCCAGTGGTCTTGCCCAGGCCGTCGCCGACCTTGGAGGTCTTGCGCTGCAACAGGAACACCTGACGCGCCGGCGCATGGGGTTCAGCCTTGATCCCGGCCACACCACCACGGGCTTCCAGCTGGCAATCGATGCCCCACTCTTTCCAGAACGCCTCGCGGTCCTGACTGGTGGCCACGCCCTGGTGCACCAGGAACTCGGAGACGTCGAAGCCGATGCCGCCCGCACCAATCACCGCCACGCTGGCCCCCACCAGCTTGCGTTGCAGCAGCACGTCCAGGTAGCTCAGGACCTTGGCATGCTCCACCCCCGGGATCGCCGGGGTGCGCGGGGCAATGCCCGTGGCCAGGATGATTTCGTCGTAACCGCCCGCCACCAATTGCGCCACATCGACCCGGGTATTCAGGCACAGCTCGACATGGCTGGTTTGCAGCTTGCGTTTGAAGTAGCGCAGGGTTTCAAAGAACTCTTCCTTGCCCGGCACACGCTTGGCAACGTTGAACTGGCCACCGATCTCGCTGGCCGAGTCGAACAGGGTCACTTGGTGCCCGCGCTCGGCCGCCACCGTCGCGGCGGACAGGCCCGCCGGACCGGCACCGACCACGGCAATCTTCTTGATCTGCTGCACCGGCAGGTAGTTGAGTTCGGTTTCGTGGCAAGCCCGTGGGTTGACCAGGCAACTGGTGAGCTTGCCGCCGAAGGTGTGGTCCAGGCAGGCCTGGTTGCAGCCGATGCACGTGTTGATCTCATCGCCACGGCCTTCAGCAGCCTTGTTGACGAACTCCGGGTCGGCGAGGAACGGCCGCGCCATGGACACCATGTCGGCGTCGCCCTCGGCGAGGATCTGCTCGGCCACTTCCGGGGTATTGATGCGGTTGGTGGTGATCAGGGGAATCCCGACTTCGCCCCGCAGCTTAGCCGTGACCTTGCTGAACGCGGCCCTGGGCACCTTGGTGGCGATGGTCGGGATACGTGCTTCATGCCAGCCGATGCCGGTATTGATAAGGGTGGCGCCGGCCTGCTCGATGGCCTTGGCCAGGAGTACGATCTCGTTCCAGGTGCTGCCGCCTTCCACCAGGTCGAGCATCGACAGGCGGAAGATGATGATGAAATTCGGGCCCACCGCCTCGCGCACCCGGCGGACGATTTCCACCGGCAGGCGCATGCGGTTCTCGTAGCTGCCGCCCCAGCGGTCAGTGCGGTGGTTGGTGTGGGCGGCAAGGAACTGGTTAATGAAATAACCCTCGGAGCCCATGATTTCCACGCCGTCGTATTCGGCCTTCTGCGCCAGGCTGGAACAGCTGACAAAGTCGCGGATCTGCTTTTCGATACCCTCTTCGTCCAGCTCCTTGGGCTTGAACGGGTTGATCGGCGCCTGGATCGCGCTCGGCGCCACCTGCTTGGGGCTGTAGGCATAACGCCCGGCGTGGAGGATCTGCATGCAGATCTTGCCGCCGGCCTCGTGCACCGCACGGGTGACGATGCGGTGTTGCAGCGCCTCGTCCTCGGTGGTCAGCTTGGCGGCGCCGGAGTACACACCGCCCTCTTCGTTGGGACCGATACCGCCGGTGACCATCAGGCCCACGCCGCCGCGGGCACGCTCGGCGAAGTAGGCAGCCATGCGCTCGAAACCACCGGGTTTCTCTTCCAGCCCGGTGTGCATGGAGCCCATCAGGGTGCGGTTGCGCAGGGTGGTGAAACCCAGGTCCAGCGGGGCCAACAAGTGCGGGTAAGGTGCGGCAGCCATGGTGTTACTCCACATCAAGCAATCACGGAAAGTGCGGAAGCTCTGCGGCCTCCATCAGTCATGCTCGACAGCCTAAGAGCCGGGCACCCGGCGCTCAATGACCGTAACTGACAACTTATTGATCCAAATGCGCAGCAACCCTTGGCAAGCGCCAACGCGCGCCCTACCCTAGTCGACGAATCCTGCACCTGGCCGCTGACTGTCTCCCCATGCGCAAACTTCTGTACTGCACCTTGACCCTGGCCCTGCTCGCCGCCCTGACCAGCTACGGGCTGTGGACCCGGGACCGCCCCGAGGCCCATTACCTGTCGGACCTGCGCATCAACCTGGCGCTGGACCAAGGCATACCCGCCGACCACGGCAACCTGCTGGGCATCCAGCCCGAGCTGTTCCCCACTGATTACCAAAGCCCCGAGCGCCTGCGGCGCAAGCTGGCGGCCTACCTGCAGCAAGCCCGCGAACAGGGCCTGCTGAATGAAAAAACCATCGTCGTCCTGCCGGAACACGTCGGCACCTGGTTGATGGTCAGCGGTGAGAAAAACGAGCTGTACCAGGCGGCCAACCTCAAAGAGGCGATGAACTGGCTGGCGGTGAGCAATCCCCTGCGCTTCCTGCGGGCGCTGATCACCGCCAAGGGCGACAGCCGGGTGGACGACGCGCACCTACGGATGAAAGCCAAGAAAATGGCCAAGGACTATCAGCAGCTGTTCGGCGGGCTGGCCAAGGAGTTTCGCGTGACCCTGGTGGCCGGCTCCATCGTCCTGCCAGAGCCGGTGGTCAACCAGGGCCAACTGCAGATCGGCAGTGGTGCGCTGTACAACAGTACCCTGGTGTTCGACCGTGACGGGCTGCCCATCGGCCAGCCCCAGCGCCAGCTTTACCCGACCTTCGACGAGCGCGGGTTTATCCGCCCCGACACCGAGCAATCCCTGCAAGTCGTCGACACCCCGGCCGGGCGCCTGGGCGTACTGATCGGCAGCGACAGCTGGTACCCGGACAACTACCGCAAGCTCAATGACCAAGGGGCACAACTGGTGGCCGTACCGGCCTTCGTCCTCGGGCGCGAGGTGTGGGACCAGCCTTGGCGCGGCTACAAGAACGCCTCCAGCCCCGATGAAGTCAGCCTCAAGCCAGGGGAAGTCAGCGAGGGCGAAGCCTGGCATCGCCTGACCCTCACCAGCCGCGTACCCAGCAGCCTGGCCACGGCCGGGGTCAGCGTGTTCCTGCGCGGCCAGTTCTGGGACCAGGGCAGTGCCGGCCAGGGCTTTATCAACAGCAACGGGCAGACCTACGCCGACGGCAACGCCCGTGGCGCGCGCTTGCTGAATATCTGGTTATAGGCCATGAAGCCACAGCCGATGCGCCTGGGCGATTTATCGGTGGGCTTCGTCCACAGCCTGGCCGACGCTGTGCGTAGCCATGGTATCGACCCCCTGCCCTTGCTGGATCAATACGGGCTGGATGGGGCGCGCCTAGGGGAAGCCGGGGCGCGCTTGTCGATCCCCCGTTACATGCGCCTGGGCCACGGCGCGATTCAACTCACCGGCGACCCGGCCCTGGGCCTGCGCATGGGCCGCCTCAGCCGCCTTAGTCAGGCCGGGCTCGCTGGGGTCACCGCCGCCCAGGCGCCCACGGTGCGCGAAGCGGCACGTTGCCTGACCCGTTTCGAAGCCTTGTACGGCTCCAATTACCGGGGCCAGTCGAGTTTTCACGAAGACGCCGAAGGTGCCTGGCTGCGCTTTTATTCCATCAGCCCGTACAACGCCTACAACCGCTTTGTGGTGGATTCCATCCTCGCTGGCTGGCTGCAACAGCTCTCCAGCCTGAGCCCACAGCCCATCGCCGCCGAACGCATCGACATCGAATTCCAGGCGCCGGATTATCACGAGGCCTACAACGTGCTGGGCCAGTGCCCGATTCAGTTTGGCGCCGAGCAGAACCAGGTGCGCCTGAGCCTGGCGAGCCTGGCCCAGCGCAACCCCGAACACTGCCCGAGCACCTGGCGCCACCTGCTGCAACTCTGTGAGCGAGAACTGGAGCAACTGACGCGCACCCGCAGCCTGCGCGAACGCATCATTCAGTTGCTGGGGCCTTTGCTCAATGGTGGCCGGGAACCGGACCTGGAAGAAGTGGCGGCACGCCTGAAACTGCCGACCTGGACTTTGCGTCGCAAGCTGGCCGAGGAAGGCACACAATTTCGGGCGGTGCTCAACGACACGCGGCGCGACCTGGCAATGACCTACATTCGAGACACCGAACTGGCGTTCGGAGAGATTGCCTACTTGCTGGGGTTTGCCTCAGCCGAGGCCTTTCAACGCGCTTTCAAGCGCTGGACCGGCCAGACCCCCGGTGAGTTTCGACGCAGCCACCGGCAATCGGCCTAAAAAAAACGCCACCGGCGTTAAAGCTCGGTGGCGTCGTCTGCGGGTTCCAGCGGGTCCAATTCGAACGCCTGGTACTCCAGTAACTCTTCTTGATAGTCGTCCATTGCATCGTCCTTTTAAATCGAATGAATAATCCTGTTTTTGTTGACCTGCACCTTCAGCATAAAGTGCCAAGGTGACAGAAAAAATATGCGCCAAAAACGGCTGGCCTTACAACTGAAAACGTCGCTCCAGACAGAAAATTTAACAAAGTCGATATTAATGCAATTGCAATCATTGCAATTGCAATTATATTCACTCTTCCGCTAGGGTGAGCGCCTCGGATTTTCAGACGGCGCCCCCATGACTGCCTCCATCCCTTCCCGACTCAACACCACCCGCACCGGCCAGGCTGCCCTGGCCTGCATCGAGACCCTGCTAGCGGCAAAGCGCGAACCCGGTTCGCCGTTATTCACGGTCATGGAGATTGCCAACACCCTGGAGCTGGACCGGCGCGTGGCCAACCAGGCCTGGGTCATCCGCAACCACGGCGAGGCAGGCCCAACCACCCGCATCAGTGCCTGGCCGCTGTGGTTTTCCCGGGACCGCAGCGAGAAACCGCTGCTGTACCTGCACAGTGCCAGTTCTTCGGCTCAGCTCTGCGCCCTGGCGGCGGAAGCCACGCGCCGGGGCATTTTATGCAACGCCAGCGAAACCCTGGCCTCGCCCTGGCCCAAAGGGGCCGAGCCTTCGCTGCCGTTGTGGCTGGCCAGTAACCCCGAGTGCCTGCCCTTCGACCCGGCGTCCGGCGACGAGGCCCGGGCGATTGTGCTGGAGGCGTTGCAGGCGCTGTATGTGGAGGGTCGCCCGGGGTTCTATTACCTGGCCCTGCATGATCGCCACAACGGCCCGGCCCTGGACGAACAACAACGTCGCGCGGCCTTGAAGGGCATGTACCAGGTGGCCCGATACGGCCCTGCAGACAGCACCTGCCAGGTACGCTTGCTGGGTGCCGGGCAAGCCTTTGCCGAAGTGCGGGAAGCGGCCCTCTTGCTGGCTGAAGAATGGGGCGTGGCGGTGCAGCTGTGGAGTTGCCCGAGCTACACGCGACTGGCCAGGGAAGCGGCCAGTGCCGAGCGCTGGAACCGCTTGCATCCGTGCCTCGACAAGCGCGACAGCCACCTGTTGCGCTGCCTGGGGGACAGCCGGGCGCCGGTGCTGGCGGTGACCGGCTACGGGCAAAGTGTGGCGGACCAGCTCAGGAGGTTTGTGCAGTCATCCTTTAGCGCCATCGGTGCCGACTCCCTGGGTGGGAGCACCGACCCGCGTCGAGGCGCTGCGCCCCAACGCCACTGGATCAGCGTGCTGGCCCTCAAGGCCCTGGCCGATGAACAACGCCTACCCCAGGTGACAGTGGAGCAAGCGCTGCAGCGTTACCGCCTCGGATGACGGCTTGCGCCTCAGCGTTTTCCGGCTTCCTGGCCCGAGGCCCGGGCCAGGTTTGCAGTGCGCTCCAGGGCGTCGGCAAACCCCTGTTTCTGCTCGGGCTCCAACTGGGAAAGAAACAGCTCGTCGACGGTGCTTTCGTAGATTTTCCACATCTTCTTACGCAGGTTGCGCCCCGCTTCAGTGATGCTGACAAAGGCCGCACGACCATCGCCGTCGCACCGCGAACGAGCGACCAGGCCGTCCTTTTCCAGGCGGTCCACCAGGCGCGTCAGGTTGTAACGTTCGATCGCCAACACATCGGCCAGTTCATGCATACGCCGGGTGCCTTCGGGGCCGCTTTCCAAGCCCCACAAGGCGTCGTACCAGGCGTAGGCCGGCAACTCGGCAGCGGCCAGGCGGCGCTCGATTTCACGGATGACCGTCCTGTGAGCCCGGACAAAACGGAACCACACATCAGGCTCTTGTGAAGACATGCCACACCATCCGAGGGATTGAAGAAAGGTTGCAATAGTAGCGCATGGCGGGATAGATTCGGCCATGTAGTTGCAATTGCAATTACTTTTATCCGTGCGCCACGCCCCTCGATCCCACAAGGATCCGCGCATTGGCAACCCGCTCAACCTGGAGCCCGGCATGACCCAGAACAACAGTGCAACCCTCGATCACGACCCACAGGAAACCCGCGAATGGCTCGACTCCATCGAGTCGGTGCTGAGCGCCGAAGGGCGCCCGCGGGCCCATTACCTGATCGACCAGTTGCTGGACTTCGACGTGGCCCGCCATGGTGACTTCCATGGCCGCGTGACCACGCCCTACATCAACAGCATTGTCCCCGAGCGCCAACTGCCCTACCCCGGCGACCTGGAACTGGAGCGCAAGCTCAACGCCTTTATCCGCTGGAACGCCATGGCCATGGTGCTGCGCGCCGGCAAGCATTCCGGGGTGGGCGGGCATATCGCGACCTACGCCTCGGCGGCGGTGCTCTACGACGTCGGCTTCGATCACTTTTTCCGCGGGCGTACCGAGCACTTCGACGGCGACATGGTGTACATCCAGGGCCACTCGTCGCCGGGCATCTACGGGCGGGCCTACATGGAAGGCCGGATAAGCGCCGCGCAACTGGACAACTTCCGCCGCGAAGCCGACGGCCAGGGCATCTCCTCGTACCCGCACCCACGACTGATGCCGGACTTCTGGCAGTTCCCCACGGTGTCCATGGGCCTGGGCCCGATCACTGCGGCGTATCAGGCGCGCTTTATGCGCTACCTGGAACTGCGCGGCCTGAAACAGCACCAGGGGCGCAAGGTCTGGGCCTTCCTCGGCGACGGCGAGATGGACCAGCCGGAATCCCTGGCCGCGATTTCCCTGGCCGGGCGCGAAAAGCTCGACAACCTGATTTTCGTGGTCAACTGCAACCTGCAACGCCTGGACGGCCCGGTGCGCGGTAACGCCAAGGTGATCCAGGAGTTTGAAAGCCTGTACCGCGCGGCCGGCTGGAAGGTGATCAAGGTGGTCTGGGGCAGCGGCTGGGACGCCCTGCTGGAAAAGGACCGCAGCGGCCTGCTGCGCCAGCGCATGATGGAGTGCGTAGACGGCGACTATCAGAACTACAAGTCCCAGAACGGCGCCTATGTGCGCGAACACTTCTTCGGTAAATACCCGGAGTTGCTGGAACTGGTGGCCGACCTCTCCGACGACGATATCTGGAAACTCTCCCGAGGCGGCCATGACCCACTCAAGGTCTACAACGCCTATGCCGCCGCCGTGGCCCATTCCGGCCAGCCGACAGTGATCCTGGCGAAAACCGTCAAGGGCTTCGGCATGGGCGAGGCCGGCGAAGGCCAGAACATCAATCACCAGTTGAAGAAAATGGGCGCCGACGCGGTGCGGGCCTTCCGCGATCGCTTCGACCTGCCGGTCAGCGACGAGCAACTGGCCGAACTGCCCTACCTGAAACCTGACCCGGACAGCGCCGAAGGGCGTTATTTCACCAGTTGCCGGGGTCGCCTGGGCGGCCATGTTCCGGCCCGCAGCAATGATTGCCAGGCCCTGGCGATTCCGCCGCTGGAGGCTTTTGCCAACCAGCTCAAGGACACCGGCGAGCGCGCGATTTCCACCACCATGGCCTTTGTGCGCATCCTCGGCACCCTGCTCAAGGACCCGCAGATCGGCAAGCTGGTGGTGCCCATCGTGCCGGACGAATCGCGGACCTTCGGTATGGAAAGCCTGTTCCGCCAGATCGGCATCCACTCCGCCGTCGGCCAGCTCTACACGCCGCAGGACGCCGGGCAACTGAGCTATTACAAGGAGAGCAAGGACGGCCAGATCATGCAGGAAGGGCTCAACGAGTCCGGGGCGATTTCCTCGTGGATTGCCGCCAGCACCGCGTACAGCAACCACGGGGTGATGACCCTGCCCTTCTACATCTTCTATTCGATGTTCGGTTTCCAGCGCGTCGGCGACCTGGCCTGGGCTGCCGGCGATGCCCGGGCCCGGGGTTTCCTGCTGGGCGCCACCGCAGGCCGCACCACCCTGATGGGTGAAGGTTTGCAACACGACGACGGCCACAGCCATGTAATGGCGTCCTTGGTGCCGTGCTGCGTGGCCTACGACCCGACCTTCGCCTACGAATTGGCGGTGATCATTCAGGAAGGCATGCGGCGCATGTACGTCGAGCAGGAAGACGTCTACTACTACATCACCCTGCTCAACGAGAACTACCCGCACCCGGGAATGCCCGAAGGCGCCGAAGACGGGATTCTCAAGGGGCTGTACCGCCTCCACGGCCACGACGCTCCCGACCCGAAACAGCCGCGGGTGCAGTTGCTGGGCAGCGGTTCGATCCTGCGGGAAGTGATGGCGGCCGGGGCATTGCTGCTGGCCGATTTTGGCGTGTCGAGCGACGTCTGGAGTGCAACCAGCCTGACCGAGCTGCGCCGTGCCGGGCAAGCCGCAGAACGCTGGAACCTGCTGCACCCGGAGCAGCCACCGCTCTCAAGCCATGTGCAGGACTGCCTCAAGGACCAAGCGGGCCCGGTGGTGGTGGCCACGGACTACATGAAGATTTACGCCGACCAGATACGCCCCTTCGTTGACGGGCGGCGCTTCGTGGCCTTGGGCACCGACGGTTTCGGCCAGTCCGATACCCGGGAAACCTTGCGTCGTTTCTTCGAGGTGGATCGGCACTTTATCGTTCTGGCGGCCTTGAAGGCCCTGGCCGATGACGGTGAACTGCCTTACAGCCGAGTCGCGGAAGCCATCAGTCGCTATGGGATCGACATCAACAAAGTCGATCCCGTCACGGTCTGAGCCGACGCGGACTAAGGCAGGGCCTTGATCGGCTCGGTGGGCGGCGGCAAGGAGCTGGGAGGCGGCGGCGTGATGCTTTCCGTGGCCGGCTCCGGCTCGCTGGCAGGCTCTGAAACGCTGGTGGATTCCGGCACGATGGGCGCGGCCTCAACCGGTGGAGTCAGTGGTTGCGACACCGGCTGAGGGGCTGCCAGCTCGGTGGCTGGGGCCTCCGCCGGGTGCACGGCAGCATCCGCCGGAGCCGGCGCCGTGACTGGCGCTGCGACAGGAACGGGAAGCGCTTCGGCCGCCTTGGGCTCTGGCACGCCCAGGTCGGTCTTGGGCTTCTCGACGATGTGTGCGGCCTTCTTGGCTTCCTGAGGCAGGAACATCTCTACCAGGGCGAAGTAACGCTCATAGAACTTGGCCGACGACACGGTTTCGCTGGCCACCTTGACCATGGAGTCGTCAGTCGAGCCAATGGGCATCGACACCGAGCCCAGCACGCCGACGCCGAGGCTTGCGGAATTGTTGACCTTCTTCAGCGCGTAGCGGTCCTGCAGGGCGTTGGCAAACACCGTGGAACGCTGATCGCCGGTGCCGTCCTGGGCACACACCACGTTGAAGCTGATTTGCAGATGGGTTTCGCCGGTCTGCTGGAAGCTCTTGTTGCCGCTGATCAACTTCGGATCGCTGCTGGTGATGATGTAGCCCTGGCTGAGCAACGCACGTCGCGCTGCCTCGCAGGACGCGGTGTCACTCACCGGGTAGTTGCGCGAGAAGGTGCCGGAGTCGTCGAAGTTCTCATGCTCGTAAACAGCGGGTTTCTGTGACGAACAGCCGGCGGACGCCAACAGCAAAGCCACCGCCGTCACACGCAAGTGAAATGATCTAAACATCGAAAATCCTGAGAAAAACGGTCCGGGGCGTATTGTGCAACAGATCGACGCCCGACAGCGTGCGGATTAGTGTCTTAAAAACCATACAAGTCTACTGACCCTCGGTTGCCGGAAAAAGTCGTGCGCACAGGTGGTCGATAAATACCCGCAGCTTGGACGCGGCGTGTCGGCTCGACGGCCAAAGGATCCAGAAGTCGCCGCGATGTTCCAGGTAGTCGTCCAGTACACACTGCAAGGTCCCTGCCACCACCGCCGTGCGGACCATGAAATCCGGCAGGCAGGCAATCCCCAGGCCACTGCGCACGGCATGGTCCACGGCCTCGATGGAGGTGCTGGTGAAACGCGTCGGCAGCACCACCTCCCCGTCCTCGGGCCCACTGCGCAAGGGCCAGGGCTCGAGTTTGCCGGTGCTGTGAAACACGTGTCGCAAGCAGGCATGGGCCGCGAGGTCGGCCGGTGTTTCGGGAACACCCCGGGCCTGGAAGTAACCGGGAGTACCCACCAGCACCAGGCGGAATTGCCCCAGCTTGCGGGCAATCAGCCGAGAATCCTTCGGAGTGCCAGTACGTACCACCACGTCGAACCCCTCCTCAACCACGTCCACCAGGCGGTCGGTCAGGTCGATGTCCAGTTCGATCTGGGGATACAAGGCCATGAACTCCGCCAGCACCGGCATCACCAGCCCATGGACTTGGGGCAGGCTGACCCGGAGCTTGCCCTGGGCTTTTTTGGACAGGTTGCACAGGCCGAACTCTGCCGACTCGGCCTCGGCGACGATGCGCCGGCAGTGCTGAAGGAATCCGGCGCCCTCGGCGGTCAGGGCAATACTGCGGGTGCTGCGATGAAACAAACGGGTCTGCAAGCGCTCTTCCAAACGGGCGATGCTCTTGCCCACTGCCGACGAAGACACCCCCAGCACCCGCCCTGCCTCTGTAAAACTGCGCAGCTCCGCCACCTGCACAAACACCGAAATACTGCCCAGCCAATCCATTGCGTGCCTCATCGATTAAGGACGTGGGTGTCCGATAAGTTCGGAACCTTAGCCTATTTTTCGCCCATGAACAGCGCCCTACTCTCTGCGCCTGACGTTTCAACCTAGGATCAGGACCTGCTCATGAACGCTCCCATTAATGCCCTCGACCAGCCGACGCTGGCCCACCAGCCTTGCGATCGATTACCCCTCAGTGGCCTGTTGGCGCTGGCCACCGCGGGCTTCATCACCTTGCTCACCGAAACCCTGCCAGCCGGCCTATTGCCGCAGATGAGTCAGGACCTGAGCGTCTCTGCCGGATTGATCGGCCAGTTGGTGACCTTCTATGCCCTCGGCTCACTGCTGGCGGCCATCCCTCTGGTGATCCTCACCCAAGGCTGGCGCCGCCGCCCGTTGTTGCTGATCGCCATCGGCGGCTTCGCAGTGGTTAACAGCATCACCGCCTTCTCCACCCACTATGGCCTGACCCTGGTGGCCCGCCTGTTTGCCGGGGTCTTCGCCGGGCTGCTCTGGGCCCTGCTCGCCGGCTACGCCAGCCGCATGGTCGTGCCCAAACTGCAAGGCCGCGCCATTGCCGTGGCCATGCTCGGCGCGCCCCTGGCGCTGTCCCTGGGAGTACCCGCCGGCACCTTGCTGGGCAATGCCGTGGGTTGGCGCATGAGCTTTGTGATCATGACTCTGCTGACCCTGGTGCTGATCGCCTGGGTCCGCTGGCAGGTCCCGGACTTCCCGGGCCTGGGCACGCAAAAACGCCTGCCGCTAAGACGTGTGCTGGCCTTGCCCGGCATCAAGCCAGTGCTGTTCGTGACCTTCGTGTATGTGTTGGGCCACAACATTCTCTACACCTACATCGTGCCCTTCCTCGAGCCGGCCGGGATCGCCGGGCAAATCGAGCAGGTGCTGCTGACCTTTGGCCTGGCAGCCTTGCTGAGCATCTGGGTGGTAGGCCTGTTGATCGATCGCTGGCTGCGTGAGCTGGTGCTGATCAGCTGCGGGCTGTTTATCGCCGCCATGCTGGTGCTGGCGCTGTGGGGTAGCCAACCCTGGTTGATATACAGCGCAGTGGCGATCTGGGGCCTGTCGTTCGGTGGCATGGCCACCCTGCTGCAAACCGCCTTGGCGAAAAGCGCCGGCGCCTCCGCCGACGCGGCCCAGTCGATGCTGGTGACGGCCTGGAACCTGGCAATCGCAGGCGGTGGCGTGGCCGGGGCCGTCCTGTTGCAGGGGCCAGGCGTGCAGGTGTTTGTCTGGGTGGTCGGCGCACTGTTGCTCGTGGCGCTGGGGGTGGCAATCAACGCACGGCGCCAAGGCTTCCCCGCACTGCGTTGATGCCTGCGGAGGTATTTAGCATTTGCCTCCCCTTACCAATAACGGCGGCGCTTGTAGTTCAAGCGCACAAAAAAAGACCCCGGCCTTACGGACGGGGTCTTGATTTGTCGCCTTAACGCTTCGATGCAGCCATCAGTAGCGCTTGATCTCTGCCTGACTTTCCAGCTGCTTGCGGTAGGCCGCAAAGTCTTGCTGACCTACGCGGGACGCCAGGAAGCGACGGTACTGGGCCTTCTCTTCCTCGGTCGGCGCAGCGGCTTCGTTCACACCGTTGAGCTGCAGCAGCACGATATTGCCGTTGGGCAAGGTCACGCTGGAGAAGCTCGGCTTGTCTTTCGACTCGGGCTTGCTCATGCGGAACAATGCTTGCAGCACCGTTGGCTCAAGGCCTTCCTGACCGCGGGTCACGGCTTCGGAGACTTTCCAGGCCTGGCCATCCACCGGCTTGTTCAGCGGTGTCTTGCCATCGCGCAGGCTGGCGATCAACTCATCAGCCTTGGTCTTGGCGGCAGCACTGGCGTGCTCCTTGGCCAATTGCGCGCGGATGCTGGTGGTTACGCCTTCCAGCGGCAGTTGCTCAGGCTTGCGGTGCTCTTTGGCGCGCAGAACCACCACAGTTTCCGGGTCCAGCTCGATGGCGGTGCTGTTTGCACCCTCGTCGAGCACTTCAGGACTGAATGCCGCCTGGATGACCGCACGGTTGGCAGCAATGCCTTCCCCGCCTTCACGACCAAACGGTGCGGAGGTGTGGACGGTCAGCTTCAGCTCTTGCGCAGGCTGGGCCAGGTCGGAGGCTTCGAACGACGAGTCTTCCAATTGCTTGGTCGCCTCAACGAAACGCTGCTCGACTTGCTGGGTTTTCAGCTCGCGGGTCAGTTTGTCTTTCAGGCTGGCGAAGCTTGGCACTTCAGGAGCTTCGACGCCCAACAGCTTGATCAAGTGGAACCCGAAGTCGGTACGCACCGGAGCCGAAACCTGATCCTTGTTCAAGGCGTAAAGCGCTTTCTCGAAGGTTGGATCATAGACGCCAGGGCCGGCATAACCGAGGTCACCGCCGTTGCTGGCCGAACCCGGGTCCTGAGAGAACTCCTTGGCCAGCGCATCGAAGCTTTCACCCTTGGCCAAACGCGCCTGGATGTCTTCAATCTTCGCCTTGGCTTGCGCCTCGTTCACCTTGTCGTTGACTTCGATCAGGATGTGCGCGGCACGGCGCTGTTCGGACAGGTTGGCGATTTCTTTCTGATACAGAGCTTGCAGGTCCTCGTCCTTGACGGTGACCTGATCAAAGAAGGAAGCCTTCTTCAACTCGAGGTAATCGACAACCACTTGGTCCTGAGTCATGAACTCTTTGGCATGCTCATCGTAGTAAGCCTTGACTTCGTCGTCGGTCAGTTTGACCGCCGCAGGGTCAGCCTTGATGGTCAGCGCAGAGAAATCGCGAGTCTGTTTTTCCAGACGAGCGAAAGCCAGTACTTGGGCATCGGTCACGAAACCGCTGCCGGCCAGGCCAGCACGTACCTGGCCAATCAGCATTTCCTGAGCCAGCATCTGGCGGAATTGCAGACGCCCGTAACCCAGTTGGCGGATCACCTGGTCAAAACGCTCAGGGCTGAACTTGCCGTCGACCTGGAACTCCGGCGTTTGCAGGATGACTTGGTCCAATGCCGCTTCAGAGAAAGCGAACTTGGATTCTTCGGCACCTTGCAGCAGCAGTTTGCGATCGATCAGACCTTTGAGCGCCGCTTCACGCAGCATTTTCTCGTCAAGCAGCGAGGCATCGAAATCCTTGCCCAGTTGTTGCATCAACTGGCGACGTTGCATGTCGACGGCCTGGCTCAGCTCGTTCTGAGTGATTTCCTGACCATTGACCTTGGCCGCGTCCTGGCTGGTTTTGGTGGCTTGAAAAATGGCATCGAAACCGGTCAACGCCATCAACGCGACGATGACACCGATAATGGTTTTGGCAATCCAGCCTTGTGAATTGTCCCTGATATTCTGCAGCATGCGTCCCCCAGAAACGGTTGTACTTCAAGATTTAGGCAACCGTGGAGCGTGGGTAGAGTCCGGATAGAAGAAAGGCGCATCCGAGGATGCGCCTTCTCGTAACTGGCGGAGCGGACGTGGGTTGGACCCGCGACCCTCGGCGTGAGCCGGCATTCCAACCGGCAGAACTACCGCTCCGCTGCCAGATCAGGCATGACCCCGATCCGGATGGGCAAAGGCTTGAACGAAGCTTAGTTAACGGCTTCTTTCAGGGCTTTACCGGCTTTGAAACCTGGCTTTTTAGCAGCAGCGATTTGCAGCGTCTTACCGGTCTGTGGGTTACGACCAACGCGAGCTGGACGGTCGGTTACGGAGAAAGTACCGAAACCAACCAGAACAACAGAGTCACCGGCCTTCAGAGCGCCAGTGACGGATTCGATTACCGCATCCAGCGCACGGCCAGCAGCAGCTTTCGGGATATCAGCAGATGCAGCGATAGCATCAATCAGTTCCGACTTGTTCACTCTAAGTCCCCTTATATATCTATTTGAGTATGATTCTAAGTTTTTTGGTGAAAGCAAAAACCAGTGCTGAATGGCCTACAGACACTTAAGAGCCGCTTTATAACAAGGGCTCTAAAAAGCTGTCAAGGAAGCTCCCCAGGCTTATGTGTACTAATGCGTGCTAATTCTTTCCTTAGAGTCAGACTCGCGCTTTTCGTCCTTAGCAACTATCTCGGGAGCCACATCCGGCAAGGGCTCCGGCGCGTATTGCAGCGCAATTTGCAGGACCTCGTCAATCCATTTAACCGGTTTAATCTGCAGATCCTGCTTAATATTGTCCGGAATTTCTTTCAAATCGCGAACATTCTCTTCAGGAATGATCACGGTCTTGATTCCGCCCCGATGAGCTGCGAGCAGCTTCTCTTTCAGGCCACCGATAGCCAATACCTGACCACGCAAAGTGATCTCACCGGTCATCGCAACATCGGCCCGAACCGGAATCCCGGTCAGCGCCGAAACCAGTGCCGTGCACATGCCTACACCTGCGCTAGGGCCGTCTTTCGGCGTCGCCCCTTCAGGCATGTGGATGTGGGTATCACGCTTCTCGTGGAAGTCCAGGGGAATACCCAGGCTTTTCGCCCGGCTGCGCACCACGGTCAGCGCGGCGGTGATCGACTCGACCATCACATCGCCCAGGGAACCGGTCTTGATCAACTGACCCTTGCCCGGTACCACTGCCGCTTCGATCGTCAGCAACTCGCCACCCACCTGAGTCCAGGCCAGGCCCGTCACTTGGCCAATCTGATCCTGCTGTTCAGCCAGGCCGTAGCGGAATTTGCGCACGCCCAGGAAGTGCTCCAGCAGGTCGGACGTGACCTTCACCGAGAATCGTTTTTCCAGCGCATGCTCTTTGACAGCCTTACGGCACACCTTGGCAATCTGCCGCTCAAGGCCACGCACACCGGCTTCGCGGGTGTAGTAGCGAATGATGTCGCGGATCGCCTCAGCGTCGAATTCCAGCTCGCCCTTCTTCAGGCCATTGGCCTGGATTTGCTTGGGCGACAGGTACTTTTCAGCGATGTTGATCTTCTCGTCTTCGGTGTAGCCCGGCAGACGAATCACCTCCATCCGGTCCAGCAAAGCTGGCGGAATATTCATCGAGTTGGAGGTGCAAAGGAACATCACATCGGAAAGGTCGTAATCGACTTCCAGGTAGTGGTCGTTGAAGTTGTGGTTCTGTTCCGGATCAAGCACTTCAAGCAATGCCGAAGCCGGATCGCCACGCATATCGCTGCCCATCTTGTCGATTTCATCGAGCAAGAACAACGGGTTGCGAACACCCACTTTTGTCATCTTTTGAATCAATCTTCCTGGCATCGAACCGATGTAAGTACGGCGATGACCACGGATTTCAGCTTCGTCACGCACGCCACCCAGGGCCATGCGCACAAATTTACGGTTGGTGGCGTGGGCAATCGACTCCGCCAAGGAGGTTTTACCAACCCCTGGTGGGCCAACCAGGCACAACACAGGGCCGCGAATCTTCTTCACGCGCTTCTGTACAGCGAGGTACTCAAGGATCCGCTCTTTGACCTCTTCCAGGCCATAGTGATCAGCGTCGAGGATGTCCTCAGCGCGAGCCAAGTCCAGGCGTACCTTGCTCTGCGCCTTCCACGGCACCTGAACCAGCCAATCGATGTACGAGCGCACTACGGTGGCTTCAGCGGACATCGGCGACATCTGCTTCAACTTGTTCAGCTCTGCCTGAGCCTTGGTCAAGGCGTCCTTCGGCAGGCCGGCAGCATCAATGCGTTTTTTCAGTTCTTCGATTTCGTTGTGACCTTCGTCACCGTCACCCAGCTCTTTCTGAATGGCCTTCATTTGCTCATTCAGGTAGTACTCGCGCTGGCTACGCTCCATTTGTTTCTTGACGCGGCCACGAATACGTTTCTCAACTTGCAGCAGGTCGATCTCGGCATCCAGCAACGCCAGGACGTGCTCGACCCGGGCTGACAAATCGATGATCTCGAGGATTTCCTGCTTCTGTTCGATCTTCAACGCCATATGAGCAGCCATGGTGTCGACCAGGCGGCTGGGCTCATCAATGCTATTGAGGGACGACAGGACTTCAGCGGGGACTTTCTTGCCCAACTGGACATATTGCTCGAACTGAGACAGCAAGCTGCGGACAAACACTTCCGACTCGCGCTCAGGAGCATCGACTTCGTCGATCAGGGAAACTTCGGCACGGCAGTGGCCGTCCACTTCGCTGAAGCGCTCTACAGCGCCTCGCTGCTCGCCCTCGACCAGCACTTTGACAGTGCCATCAGGCAACTTGAGCAATTGCAAAACCGTAGCAACGGTACCTACGCGATAGAGTGCATCTTCACCGGGATCGTCATCAGCAGGGTTTTTCTGAGCCAACAGAAGAATCTGCTTGTCGCCCGTCATCGCTGCCTCAAGGGCTTCGATAGACTTCTCGCGCCCCACGAACAGCGGGATAACCATGTGCGGATAAACCACAACATCACGCAATGGCAGGAGAGGCAATTCGATGGTTGTCTTCATGATTTCGCCTCTACGGCGGCCATATGGCCGTAAACAGATGGAAGTAAGCTTGAAACCAAGATGGGGGCTGCCTGCAAAAAAAACAAGCTCAAAGACTGGAGTTTGAAGGCAGTAAAACAAAGGGGCCCGAAGGCCCCTTCTTTTAAAGCAATGTCGAGACGCTTACGCGTCCGGCGCTGCCTTGGCAGCCGGCTCACTGTTTTCATAGATATACAGTGGCTGGGACTTGCCTTCTATAACGCTTTCATCGATCACTACTTTACTCACCTCGGATTGCGAGGGGATTTCATACATAGTGTCGAGCAACACACCTTCGAGGATCGAACGCAATCCACGAGCACCGGTCTTGCGCTCAAGGGCACGCTTGGCCACGGACTTGAGTGCGTCGGTACGGAACTCGAGGTCCACGCCTTCCATCTCGAACAACTTGGCGTATTGCTTGGTCAGTGCGTTTTTCGGCTCGGTGAGGATCTGGATCAATGCTGCTTCATCCAGCTCGTCCAACGTTGCCAGTACCGGCAAACGACCGACGAACTCAGGGATCAGGCCGAACTTGACCAAGTCATCAGGCTCAACCTCACGCAGAGATTCGCCAACCTTCTTGCCCTCCTCCTTGCTGCGAACCTCGGCATTGAAGCCGATGCCGCCGCGAGTGGAGCGGTTCTGGATAACCTTTTCCAGACCGGAGAACGCACCACCACAGATAAACAGGATGTTACGCGTGTCGACTTGCAGGAACTCTTGCTGCGGATGCTTGCGACCGCCTTGGGGCGGAACGGAAGCCACAGTACCTTCAATCAACTTCAGCAATGCTTGCTGAACGCCTTCACCGGAAACATCCCGGGTGATCGACGGATTGTCGGATTTACGCGAAATCTTGTCGATTTCATCGATATAGACGATACCCATTTGGGCCTTCTCTACATCGTAATCGCATTTCTGCAACAGCTTCTGAATGATGTTCTCGACGTCTTCACCCACATAACCCGCCTCGGTGAGGGTGGTTGCGTCAGCGATGGTGAAGGGAACATTCAGCAGGCGTGCCAGGGTCTCTGCCAGCAGAGTCTTACCCGAGCCTGTAGGGCCGATCAGCAAAATGTTGCTCTTGCCCAGCTCGACATCGTCGCTCTTTTTGTCACGCTGGTTGAGGCGCTTGTAGTGGTTATAGACCGCTACAGCCAAAACCTTTTTCGCACGCTCCTGACCAATCACGTACTGATCGAGGATGCCGCTGATTTCTTTAGGCGAAGGCAATTTATGCGCGCTGCTTTCGGCCTGTGCTTCCTGCACCTCCTCACGGATGATGTCATTGCACAGGTCGACGCACTCGTCGCAGATAAAGACCGAGGGGCCGGCAATCAATTTGCGCACTTCATGCTGGCTTTTGCCACAGAAGGAGCAATAAAGCAGCTTGCCGTTGTCCTCGCCGTTGCGGGTGTCAGTCATTCGTTCGATCCAAATCCGATAGGCTTGCAACACAAGATGAAGGCTATTGTGGGCTTTTTCAAGCCCACTGGTGATCGGACCAGCCGACCCGCCTTATTTTGAGCTGCTTATTTTAAGCTGGGCGCTGGGCGATCACTTCATCGATCAGCCCGTATGCACGCGCGGCTTCCGCACTCATGAAGTTGTCGCGATTGGTATCGCGCTCGATTTCTTCCAGAGTGTGCCCGCTGTGCTTGGCCATCAGCGTGTTGAGGCGTTCACGAATGAAGAGGATTTCCTTGGCATGGATTTCGATGTCCGACGCCTGGCCCTGGAAACCGCCCAGTGGCTGGTGAATCATCACACGCGAGTTCGGCAGGCAGAAACGCTTGCCCGGGGCACCAGCCGTCAGCAGGAACGCACCCATGCTGCATGCCTGACCAATACAGGTGGTCGACACGTTAGGCTTGATGAACTGCATGGTGTCGTAAATCGACATGCCCGCCGTCACCGAACCGCCCGGGGAGTTGATGTAGAGATGGATGTCCTTGTCCGGGTTTTCCGCTTCAAGGAACAGCAATTGCGCACAGATCAGGTTGGCCATGTAGTCCTCTACCGGCCCCACCAGAAAAATCACTCGCTCCTTGAGAAGGCGCGAGTAGATGTCATAGGCACGCTCGCCACGAGCGGATTGCTCGACAACCATCGGGACCAGGCCGCCGGCGGCTTGGATATCAGAGTGCTGCTGAATATAAGAATTACGGAACATGCTCTGCAGTCGCTCCCAAATAGTTATGTCTTGAATACACATAAGCCAGCTCGAGAGCTGGCTTATGTGTGTACTTCTTAACGCAAAAACAATCAGTCGGCTTGTGGAGCTTCTACCGGCTTGACCGCTTCTTCGTAAGAGACCGATTTGTCGGTCACGCTAGCTTTCTGCAGAACAGTATCCACAACTTGTTCTTCCAGCACAACCGAACGGACTTCGTTCAGTTGCTGGTCGTTCTTGTAGTACCAAGACACGACCTGCTCTGGCTCCTGGTAGGCCGAAGCCATTTCCTGGATCAGCTCGCGAACGCGATCTTCGTCAGGCTTGAGGTCGAATTGCTTGACCACTTCAGCCACGATCAGGCCCAGCACGACACGGCGCTTGGCTTGCTCTTCGAACAGCTCGGCCGGCAGTTGATCAGGCTTGATGTTGCCACCGAACTGCTGAACCGCTTGAACGCGCAGGCGGTTGACTTCGTTGTCCAGCAGCGCCTTTGGCACTTCGATCGGATTGGTGGCCAGCAGACCATCCATGACCTGATTCTTGACCTTGGACTTGATGGCTTGGCGCAGCTCACGCTCCATATTCTTGCGAACTTCAGCGCGGAAACCGTCCAGGCCCGATTCCTTGATACCGAATTGAGCGAAGAATTCTTCGGTCAGTTCTGGCAGCTTAGGCTCGGAAACGCTGTTAACGGTCACGGTGAACTCGGCAGCCTTGTTGGCCAGGTCCAGGTTCTGATAGTTCTCAGGGAAGGTCAGGTTCAGAACGCGCTCTTCACCGGCTTTAGCGCCGACCAGACCGTCTTCAAAACCAGGGATCATGCGGCCGGAGCCCAGAACCAGCTGAGTACCTTTAGCCGAACCGCCAGCGAACTCTTCGCCGTCAACCTTGCCAACAAAATCAATGTTCAGTTGGTCGTCGTTTTGTGCAGCGCGATCAGCCGCTTCAAAACGTACGTTCTGCTTGCGCAGGATTTCCAGCATGTTGTCCAGGTCGGCATCCGCCACGTCAGCGCTCAGACGCTCAACAGCGATGGTGTCGAAACCGGCAACGGTGAACTCTGGGAACACTTCGAAAGTAGCAACGTATTCCAGATCCTTGCCTTTCTCCAGAACCTTAGGCTCAACCGAAGGAGCACCGGCCGGGTTCAGCTTCTGCTCAACAACGGCTTCATAGAAGGAAGCCTGGATCACGTCACCTACCGCTTCTTGGCGGGCATCAGCTTCATAACGCTGACGGATAACGCTCATTGGAACCTTGCCAGGACGGAAGCCTGCAATTTTGGCCTTTTGGGCAGTCTGCTGCAGACGCTTGTTGACCTGGCTCTCGATACGCTCGGCTGGCACGGTGATGCTCAGGCGGCGCTCAAGAACAGAAGTATTTTCAACAGAAACTTGCATGGATATTCCTCGTTGCACAGACGTTAGCCGGCCGTTTCCGACCCCAAGAATCAAGGGCAAGCATTCTAGTGGGTCAAACTCAAGAAGTCACCCTACTGGAAACGGGTAAAAAACAGCTGGTCAGTTATAAGGCGGGGACAATGGGTTGCGCCGCGCCCTGAGAGCAAATACAGCGTACCCAGCCGGAGCCTCTATACCGATACTTCTATATATAGAAGGAATCAGGCATAGCACTCCGGGAAACCGGATCAACCACCAATCCGACAGCTGAGCCGCAAACATCCAGCGACAAAAGGACGAAAAACTCGCCGCCTCACCACCCTGCTACTTACGGCCACACTGGAAATGCAGACTTTTGAAACGAAAACGGCGCAGCCCTTTTCAGGTGCTGCGCCGTCATCTGCTATTAACTAGCTACTTAATTGGTGCGGACGAAGAGACTCGAACTCTTACACCTTGCGGCGCTGGAACCTAAATCCAGTGTGTCTACCAATTCCACCACGTCCGCGTATCAAGCCTTTTAAAGCAAAGGCGCCAGACTGTTAATCTGGCGCCTTTCGGAATATGGGGTGGACGATGGGGATCGAACCCACGACAACAGGAGTCACAATCCTGTGCTCTACCAACTGAGCTACGCCCACCATATTGCGTTGTTGCGTTACTTGTGCCAAAGCTGCCTAATGGCGCACCCGGCAGGACTCGAACCTGCGACCATCCGCTTAGAAGGCGGATGCTCTATCCAGCTGAGCTACGGGCGCCTTGTTAATCTGTATTCTTTAAGGATTACAAACTAAGTGCTTTCAGTCGTTACGAATTAAACATCAACTCTGACCGACCTTCTTAACCAGTGCTAGGCTGTGCCCGACAAGTGCGACGAATGTTATAGACGGTCCGTTAGGTCGTCAACTCTTTTTTCAAAAAAATTCATTTAATTAAAGGGGTTAGGGGAATTTGCAGACCAAGCGCCTTTGCCCTCACGTCCTGACATGCGAGAATGCGTTCTCTTTTTCTCTCCCTCTCGATGGTTAATCACGCGTCATGACTGCACAACTAATCGACGGCAAAGCGATCGCCGCTAGCCTGCGCCAGCAGATCGCCAAACGTGTCGCCGAGCGTCGCCAGCAAGGCCTGCGTACGCCAGGCCTCGCGGTGATCCTGGTCGGCAGCGATCCAGCCTCTCAGGTTTATGTCTCGCACAAGCGTAAAGACTGCGAAGAGGTCGGCTTTCTTTCCCAAGCCTATGACCTGCCTTCCGACACCACCCAGGAAGCGTTGGCCACACTGATCGACCGCCTCAATGATGACCCGAACATCGACGGCGTCCTTCTACAGTTGCCGCTGCCGGAGCACCTGGACGCATCGAAGCTGCTGGAACGCATTCGGCCCGACAAAGACGTGGATGGTTTCCACCCTTATAACGTCGGCCGCCTGGCCCAACGCATCCCACTGCTCCGCCCTTGCACTCCCAAGGGCATCATGACCTTGCTGGAAAGCACCGGTGCCGATCTTTACGGCATGGACGCCGTCGTCGTAGGCGCCTCCAACATTGTTGGCCGCCCGATGGCGATGGAGCTGCTCCTCGCGGGCTGCACCGTGACCGTGACCCACCGCTTCACCAAAGACCTGGCCGGGCATGTGGGCCGGGCTGATCTGGTGGTCGTGGCAGCTGGCAAGCCGGGCCTGGTAAAAGGCGAGTGGATCAAGGAAGGCGCCATCGTCATCGACGTCGGCATCAACCGCCAGGAAGACGGCAAGCTGGTAGGCGACGTGGTGTACGAGACCGCCCTGCCCCGCGCCGGCTGGATCACCCCCGTACCTGGCGGTGTTGGCCCGATGACCCGCGCCTGCTTGCTGGAAAACACCCTGTATGCGGCAGAGTCGCTGCACGGCTAAACCCGGCACAGCACCTTTGCCCCGACGAGAACCCCGCCAATGGCGGGGTTCTTTGTTTCAAGCCGCGCCCCAGGCGACGAACTGCGACCAAAGCCAGGAGGCACGAAAGGAAAACCGGCATATTTCAGGTTTTTTTGGGTATTCAACGGACCTTTGAAGAACAATCGACAGCTATCAACCATAATCATAAAATGTAACGTTTTTCTGAAAAAGCCCGTTGCCAAACGGCATATCCATACTTTATCGAGTCCGCCCGCGTGAAAATCCGTCTTTCCATCCTCAGCCTATTTTTTGCAATCACAGGCACTTTGATCACGCCCAACGTCGATGCGAGCGAAACCACTGCTGCCCCCCGCGACACCTCGCAACTGCACATTGCTTCGGGCAGCGCGCTGTTGCTGGACTTGCAGACCAACAAAGTCATCTATTCAAGCAATCCGGATGTGGTGGTGCCGATCGCCTCGGTCACCAAACTCATGACCGGGTTGATCGTGCTGGACGCCAAGCAGTCCATGGACGAATACATTTCAATCAACATCAGCGACACCCCGGAAATGAAAGGGGTGTTCTCCCGGGTCAAGCTCAATAGCGAGTTGAGCCGCCGCGACATGCTGCTGATCGCCCTGATGTCCTCGGAGAATCGCGCCGCCGCCAGCCTGGCCCACCATTACCCAGGCGGATACGCAGCCTTTATTGCCGCCATGAACGCCAAGGCCAAGGCCCTGGGCATGACCAACACCCGCTATGTGGAACCCACCGGCCTGTCGATCCACAACGTGTCCACCGCTCGCGACCTGAGCAAACTGCTGCTGGCGGCGCGCAAATACCCAATGCTGAGCGAGCTGAGCACCACCAAGGAAAAGACCGTGGCGTTCCGCAAACCCAATTACACCCTGGGTTTTCGCAACACCGACCATCTGGTTCATAAAGACAAATGGGACATCAAGCTGACCAAGACCGGCTTCACCAATCAGGCCGGCCACTGCCTGGTGCTGGTGACCAGCATGGCCAATCGCCCGGTGGCCCTGGTGATTCTCGATGCCTTCGGCAAATACACCCATTTCGCTGACGCCGGGCGCATTCGCAACTGGATGGAAACCGGCAAAAGCGGCTCGGTGCCGGACGTCGCGCTGCGCTACAAAGCGGAAAAGAACCTGAAGAACCGCCAAACCGGCGCGGCCCAGGCCTCGGACTAATCAAACAGGCCATAAAAAACGGCGCCCTTGGGCGCCGTTTTCTTTTCTTCGCCACGATCAGGGAGCAGGCAACGCCTGGGTCGCCCGATTCGCCGCCTGCTCTTGGCCGGCCTGGGCCAACTCATTGGCGGCCTTCAACCAACGCTGGCGATCGACATTGGCGGGCAACTGGTTCGGTGCCTGAATCAACACCGCCCAGCTACCGGCGCTTTTCCAGGCCGACTCGAACGCCGAGAAGCTCATCAACAACCGACGATTCTGCCCTGCCCGCAACAGCACGGTCTGCTTGTCACGGTTATAGCCGGCCAGTATCGCGTAGCGCGGCTCAGACCAGAACGCCGAACCTTCCGTGAAGCGCAGCAACACCGGGTACCCGGCCGCAACCTGGGCCAGCAACGCCGGCAGGCGCTCATCCAGTGGATAGACCACCATCCCGTAATCCCGCGCCAGGCGCTGCATGTTCTGCTGCAACTGGGCCTCGGCACCGGGTAAATGCAAGGGTTTGTCCAGCAGCCCCGGGGTAATCACCACGCCCTGCTGAGACAGCATGCTGGCCAAGGCGCCCGGTCCGCTTTGATAGATGTTGCCGCGAAAGAACGGAACGCTGGTGAGTTCGACCCGCTCAGGCAAACGCTGAATCTCGGACGGCACTTTGCCCGCACATGCCGCCAGGCTCAGCACACAGGCGGCGCCCAACAATGCCCATCGAATTCGAGAAAATACCCGCACCATCATCACTCTCTTTGCTCAGACACCGGGCCACGATCTCCCGGCAAGGGCCCTGATAATAGGGCCGTCTTGCACGGGGGTATAGCGTTAGGCCGCAGTAAATTGAAATGGATAGAGCGAAGTGTTCGAAGGGCTCGACCACGAGTCAATCGCCTGAAACATACCAGCGACTAGACTGTCCATTGCAAAGAGCGTGTGCCCCGGACGGGGCCAGAAGGAGGCACGTATGAGCCTGATGACGACGATCTGCATGCTGGTAATTGGCTGGCTGGCCGTGGCCGCCGCGATGCTTTGGGGCGTGTTGCGCATTGCCCGCCGCCATCATCACCCACTGCCATCGACCACCGTGACACCGCGAGACAAAACCGCCGGCCGCCCGGCCACCGCGCACTGACCCAGCATTATTCACCATTAAAAAAAACGGCCATCTGACTCTTTCGAGTGCAGACGGCCGTTTGTCGTGGATGCGACTTAAGCCTTGGCTTGAGTCTCCACCGCCTGACGCTTTTGGCGAACACGTCGCGCCAGGATGTTCAGGGTCTCGATCGCTGCCGAGAAAGCCATCGCCGCATACACGTAGCCTTTCGGCACATGGGCACCAAAGCCTTCAGCGATCAGGGTCATACCGATCATGATCAGGAAGCCCAGGGCCAGCATCACCACAGTCGGGTTGTCGTTGATGAACTTGGCCAGGGGTTCAGCCGCCAGCAACATCACCAGCACCGACGCTACCACCGCGATGATCATGATCGGCAAGTGCTCGGTCATGCCCACTGCCGTGATGATGCTGTCGATGGAAAACACCATGTCCAGCATCAGGATCTGCACAATCGCCGCAGCAAAACCGATGCTCACACCGTTGCTCGCCGTGTCCTTTTCCTCGGGCTCCGGGGACATGCTGTGATGGATCTCGGTCGTCGCCTTCCACACCAGGAACAGGCCACCGGCAATCAGGATCATGTCTTTCCAGGAGAAGCTCTGGCCGAAGACGTCGATCACCGGCTCAGTCAACTGGACGATAAAGGCAATGGTGCTAAGCAATGCCAGACGCAGAATCAAGGCCATGCCGATACCGATCCGCCGCGCCTTGGCCCGGTGTTGCTCGGGTAGCTTGTTGGTAAGGATCGAGATAAAGATCAGGTTATCGATGCCAAGCACGATTTCCATCACCACCAGGGTGGCCAAGGCGACCCAGGCGGTGGGGCTGGCGGCGAGCTGTAAGAGGTATTCCATGGGTCAATCCTGAGTCTGTTTGAACGAAAGATTAGATTTCCTGGGACGCCGGCGCTTTTTTCTCGCCATCATCTGCCGGTTTTTCGGGCTTGCCAATCAAGTCTTCGGTGGCATCGGCGAGGGCCTGTTCAGCTGCCTTGTGCGTGTCGTCAATGGCTTGCTTGGCGGTCTCGGCAGCCTTGCCCATCAACTGCTGAGCGCTTTTCTCAGCCTGGTCACAGCCCGCCAGGGCCAGCAGGGACAGAGCCAGCAGCGATGCCGCGGCCATGGATTTGCGTGTCATGGTAGTACCCTCGATAGAACGCATGGGCCCAACCGGGGGCCCATCGATAGCGAGGCATTCTAAGGAGCGCGATACTTCAGGAAAATTCGTATTTTTAGCAGTTATACTTCGGTTTTTACGAAGTGATTAAGCCCTATGCTCAATTACCGCCAGTTGCATTATTTCTGGGTGGTGGCGAAGACCGGCAGCATCGTGCGCGCCTGCGAACAGCTGAACCTGACGCCCCAGACCATCAGCGGCCAGATCACCCTGCTGGAGCAAACCTATGGCATCGAATTGTTTCGTCGAGTAGGACGGCAACTGGAACTCAGCGAGTCTGGACGTCAGATCCTGCCCTATGCCGAGCAGATGTTTCAGCTGGGAGGCGAATTGGAAGCCCTGCTCCGTGCACAACCCAATGAACAGCAGATCCCGTTCCGGGTCGGGGTCGCCGACGTGGTGCCCAAGTCCATCGTCTACCGCCTGATCGCACCGACCATGGAATTGAGCGAACCGATCCGCATCACCTGCCGCGAAGACAAGCTCGAGCGCCTGCTCGCCGACCTGGCCATCCAGCGCCTGGACCTGGTGATATCCGACAGCCCGATGCCGTCGCACCTGGACATCAAGGGCTACAGCCAGAAGCTCGGTGAATGCGGTATCAGCTTTTTCGCCACCCAGCGCCTGGCCGAGCAATACGGCGCGGACTTCCCCAAAGGCCTGCACGGCGCGCCCATGCTGATTCCAGGGCAGGAAACCGTGGTCCGCAGCCGCCTGCTGCGCTGGTTCGCCGAACAGCAGATCCAGCCGCGGATCATCGGCGAATTCGACGACAGCGCACTGATGCAGGCCTTCGGCCAATCCGGCAGCGGGATCTTTATCGCGCCCAGCGTGATCGCCGATGAAATCAAACGCCAATACGCCGTGGAGCTGATCGGCCAGACCGACGCCGTGGCCGAATCGTTTTATGCCATCTCGGTGGAGCGCAAGGTCAAGCACCCCGGCATCGTCGCCATCACCGAAGGCGCGCGCCGGGAGCTGTTCACGCCCCTCAACAGCTAGGGCCTCAAGCGCAGAGGGCGCGAGGCTTGGCGCCCATCAGGCCCCAGGCCAGGAGGATCGACAGCAGGATGAAACCCGCTGCGGCAAAACCCAGGCTGCCCAGCCCCAGGGTGTCGATGACCCGGCCGCCGACCATGGCCCCCAGGCCGATGCCCAGGTTGGCCCCGGCAATGTTCAGCGAGGCGGCAAAGGCCGGCGCCTCAGGCGCGGCCTTGATCAAACGCACATGGCTGACCAGAAACAGCGCCGCCTGGGTCACGCCCCAAATACCCATGGCGGCGGCCAGGCCCAGAGTCGAATGAATGCTCGGCACCAGGGCCACCATGCCGCCGATCATCAAGGCACAGAAGCCCATCGACGCCAGCAGCGGGTGGCGATCCACCGCCCGACCGCCCAATGAATTGCCCAGCAGGCCTACCGCGCCAAAGCCCATCAGGCACCAGCCCACCAGCGTGCCGTCGAAACCGGCCAGGCGTTCGAGGATGTCCGCCAGGTAGGTGTAGACGGTGAACATGCCGCTGAACACCAGGATCGACAACAGCACATGCCCCTGCATCAACGGGCTGCGCAGGATCCGGAACTGCTGAAGCAGGCTGCTGTGCTGGTGATGCACCGGCGTGCGCGGCAGGTAAACCCACAGCAGCAGCGCCTTGGCAAAAGCCACCACGGCCAGGATGCCGAAGGCACTACGCCAACCGAAGGCGTCGGAAATCAGCGTCCCCACCGGAATGCCGAACACTGTGGCGCAGACAATGCCAAAACCGATCTTGGCAATCGCTCGCCCCGCGTAGTCAGGGCCGACGATGTCCACCGCCGTCTCGCTGGCCAGGGCCCAGAACACGGGCAGGCCCAGGGCCGGAATCAACCGGGCCACGGCCATGACCCAGATATTCGGCGCCAACGCCGCCAGGGTATTGGCCAGGCCGAACATGATCAGCACGCAGATAAACAGCTGCTTGCGCGGGAAACGGGCGAAATAGGCCGTCAGGAACGGGCCGAACGCAGCCACGGTGAAGGCGAACAAGGTCACCAGCAAACCGGCCTGGGGCACGCTCACCGCCAAGTCTCGGGCAATCGCCGGCAGCAGGCCGACAATAATGAATTCCGTGGTCAGCACGGTAAAACCCGCGGCCGACAACAGCAGAATGGGCAACAGCATCAATAACTCCAGAAACGACGACATCAGCGACAGCCCGAGGGCTCGCTGATAGGGCAGGAAAAAAGGATGGGCAATCTTAACAGAGTGTGTCCGCCCAGGGACACGCCAAGACCGCCCAGGGCCGTCGGAAAGAGTGGCAGATCGTCACATCCGCAGGGGTTGGCCGAAGGCTGTGATAAAGTCCGCGGCCCGCAAAACGTCCAAAGGACGGTAGATCCTCACCCTCAATGGGCCTGGGGCTCCACGGTCACCCGTATCATTGCAAAGGTCCGCGTCCGTTCAGCAGCCTGCCCCGTTTGTCGCTGCCCACGCGCATCACACCACTGCCAATTAAAAAAATCAGAGATACCGCTATGACTGCTTCGCCCCCTTCGCTCCTGCAAACACTCAAACGCACCAGCCTGGTCACGCAGATCGTCATCGGCCTGATCGCCGGCATCGCCCTGGCGCTGCTGGCCCCCGAGCTGGCCAAGTCCACCACCTTTATTGGCAAAGTGTTTGTCTCGGCGCTCAAGGCCGTCGCGCCGATCCTGGTGTTCGTGCTGGTCATGGCGTCCATCGCCAACCACAAGCACGGCCAGGAAACCCATATCCGCCCAATCCTGTTCCTCTACCTGCTGGGCACCTTTGCCGCGGCCGTGGTGGCAGTGATCGCCAGTAGCCTGTTCCCGTCCACCCTGGTGCTATCGACCCAGGACATCAGCGTCAGCGCCCCCGGTGGTATTACCGAGGTGCTGCAAAGCCTGCTGCTGAGCGTGGTGGAAAACCCCATCAGCGCCTTGATGAATGCCAATTTCATCGGCGTGCTGGCCTGGGCCATCGGCCTGGGCGTGGCCATTCGTCACGCCGGGGAAACCACCCGCACCGTGCTCGGCGACCTGTCCAACGGCGTGACCCTGATCGTTCGCGTGGTCATCCGCTTCGCCCCGCTGGGGATCTTCGGCCTGGTGGCTTCGACCCTGGCCACCTCCGGCTTTGACGCCCTGATCGGCTACCTGCACCTGCTGGCCGTGCTGATCGGCTGCATGCTGTTTGTGGCCCTGGTGATCAACCCGGCCATCGTGTTCTGGAAAATTCGCCGCAACCCCTTCCCCCTGGTTCTGACCTGCCTGCGGGAAAGCGGCATCACCGCGTTTTTCACCCGCAGTTCGGCGGCCAACATTCCAGTCAATCTGGAGCTGAGCAAGCGCCTGGGGCTGCATGAAGACACCTACTCGGTATCCATCCCTCTGGGCGCGACCATCAACATGGCCGGCGCGGCGATCACCATCACCGTGCTGACTCTGGCCGCCGTGCACACGCTGGGCATCGCTGTCGACCTGCCTACTGCGGTGCTGCTCAGCGTGGTCGCGGCCATCTGCGCCTGTGGCGCGTCGGGCGTGGCCGGCGGTTCGCTGCTGCTGATCCCCTTGGCCTGCAGCCTGTTCGGTATCCCCAGCGAGATCGCCATGCAAGTGGTGGCCGTGGGCTTCATCATCGGCGTGCTGCAAGACTCGGCAGAAACCGCCCTCAACTCCTCCACCGACGTGCTGTTCACCGCCGCGGCCTGCCTGGCCCAGGATGAGCAAGGCCAGCAACCGGCCTGACCATCACCGCGCACAAAAAAGCCCGGCAAGGCTCGCACCTTGCCGGGCTTTTTATTGCCTGCCGCCAGCGCCACCGAACAGGGTGACGCATTGGCCCGGCGGTTTAGAACGCGCCCATGTAGTCGCGCTTGCCCACTTCCACACCGTTGTGGCGCAGCAAGGCATAGGTGGTGGTCACGTGGAAGAAGAACTGCGGCAGGCCGTAGGTCAGCAGGTAGCTCTGGCCACTGAAGCGCTTCTCTTTAGGAGTGCCCGGACGGGTAACGATTTCGATGCCTTCCTTGCCATCGATCTGCTCCGGCTGGATGCCGTCGATAAAGGCCAGGACCTTGGCGATCAGCGCCTGCAAGTCAGCGAAGGTGGTTTCGCTGTCGTCGTATTTCGGCAACTCGACTTCAGCCAGGCGCGCCGACACGCCCTTGGCAAAGTCCACAGCGATCTGCACCTGGCGCACCAGCGGGAACATGTCCGGGAACAGACGGGCCTGTAGCAAAGCGTTGGGGTCGATGCTCTTCGCCGTGGCGTGGGCTTCGGCCTTGTTCAGAACGTCGCTCAAGGCATTGAGCATTTGCTTGAAGACAGGAACAGAAGCGGCGTACAGGGAAATAGTCATGACAGTCTCGACATAGATGGCAGAAATACAGCGAGGGGCGATTATAGCCCCAGCCCGAGGCAGCGCGCGGCTTGTCTTTTATCCCGCAAGGATTAGGCTAGGCGCCTTCCACAGCATAGGGAAAGCGCGATGAGCAGCGAGCACGACACCTCCAGCGAAGCACTGCGACTCAACAGCACCGAGATCCGCATCCTCGGCGCCTTGATCGAAAAGCAGGCCACCAGCCCGGAAACCTATCCCCTGACCCTCAACGCCCTGGTCCTGGCCTGCAACCAGAAGACCAGTCGCGAGCCCGTGATGAACCTGACCCAGGGCCAGGTCGGGCAAAGCCTGCGCGCCCTGGAAAGCCAAGGGTTTACCCGCCTGGTCATGGGCAGCCGCGCCGACCGCTGGGAACACCGGCTGGACAAGGCCCTGGAGCTGGTGCCGGCGCAGATGATCCTTACCGGCCTGCTGTTCCTGCGCGGCCCGCAGACGGTGAATGAATTGCTGACCCGCAGCGGCCGCATGCATGACTTCGAAGACGCCGAACAAGTGGTACACCAACTCGAGCGCCTGATTGCCCGCGACCTGGCGCTGCTGATCCCGCGTCAGGCCGGCCAGCGGGAAGACCGCTACACCCACGCCCTGGGTGACCCGGCGGACATCGAGGCGATCCTCGCGGCCCGGCACAACCCGGTGGAGCGCAGCACTGGCGGCGCGTTCTCGGTGGAGCGTATCGAAGAGTTGGAAGCGCGGATTGCTGCCCTCGAAGAGCGCCTGGCGCAACTCGAAGGCTGAACCCTCGTTGGGCGCAGCCACGGGTACGACACCCGTTGGCTGCGCCGACGCAGCGCCCTACCCGGCCCGGGCGAAGGCCACAGCGTTCTGGAACTGCTCCTCACTGGGGCGCACCCCGGTGTAAAGCACAAACTGCTCCAGGGCCTGGATGGCGATCACTTCCAGGCCGGTGATGACCTTTTTGCCCTCAGCCCGGCCGCGCAGAATCAGCGGGGTTTCAGGGGGCACCGCAACCACGTCGAACAACGTATCGGCAGCGCCAATCGCCTCTGCGGAGAAGGCCAACTGCTCGGCCTCAGCCCCACCCGCCATGCCGATCGGCGTGACATTGATCAGCATCTGCGCGCACACATCCCCAAGCTCGGCCTGCCACTCATAACCCAGGGCATTGGCCAAGCCACGCCCGGCCGCCTCGTTACGCGCCACAATCATGCCGTTGGCGTAGCCGCCATCACGCAAGGCGCTGGCCACGGCCTTGGCCATGCCGCCGCTGCCACGCAAAACAAAGCTCGAGTCCTTCGGCACCTCGTGGCTCTTGAGCAATTGGGCGATAGCAATGTAATCGGTGTTGTAGGCCTTGAGGTGGCCCTGGGTGTTGACGATGGTGTTGATCGACGCAATGGCCCGGGCCGATGCATCCAGTTCGTCCACCAGTTCAATGCTCGCCTCCTTGAAGGGCATCGACACGCCACAGCCGCGAATGCCCAGGGCACGAATCCCGCCGATGGCGCCAGGCAAATCCTGGCTGCTGAACGCCTTGTAATAGAAGTTCAGCCCCAACTGCTCATACAGGTGGTTGTGAAAGCGCAAACCGAAGTTCCCCGGACGCCCTGACAAGGACATGCACAACTGAGTGTCTTTGTTGGGGTTCATTTGCATCGTTATCTCCTTACACCGCACTTTCGGATGGACGGATTAACCGGCCCGACCGGTTCTGCCTGATCATGATGACCCGTAGCCAAGGGCGCTTTACCCGCCAGGGAACTGGGTAAAGAAGCCGGTACAGACCTTACACAATATTTACCCTGCGGCTTCGCAGTTTTTCAAAAAACCACTGTCTTAGAAGTATCCCCCACGACAGTCCTTGAGCCTGCTGCAGGCAACAAGCGCTGGGGTTGAATCGAGGAACGCTCATGATTTCCAAACTCCCCAAGATAGCCTTGCTCATTGGTGCACTCGCTGTCGCAGGCCAGGCGTCTGCCCACGGCGGTGGCTGGGCCGGACCCGCCGTATTGGGTGCTGTTGTCGGTGCTGCCGTGGTGGGCTCGGTGATCGCCGGCCAGGAACGCCCGGTCTACGTGCAGCAACAACCGGTGTACGTCCAGCCACAGCCGGTGTACGCCGCGCCACCGCCGGTCTACTACCAGCCACAACCGGTGTATGTGGAATCGGCGCCGGTGTATTACCGCCCCGCCCCGGTCTACTACGGCCCGCCTCCGGGTTACTACGGTCCGCCACGTCATTACGACCGTGGCCCGCGCTGGTAACAGGCTGATCACACCCACAAGCCCCGCCCTCACCAGCGGGGCTTGTTGCATTTGGCCATCATCCTTAAGTCTTGACCGTCCACACCAGGGCCAGGCCTGGAACGGTATTTGCCTGACAATTGGCGACCGGTCCCTCGATGGCCTCAGCCATCGGACCGTCATATTGATGTCATTGCAGGCCCGCAAGATCGGACCTGTCCGTCGTTCCAATGACCCATAACAACAAGGACGCCCTTTATGCCGACGCAAAACCCTCACCGCATCGCCGGACTCTGCACCTCCAGCAAAGTCTATGGCGCGCTGACCGAACTCAAGCACCTGGAAGGCCATCGCAATGCCAAGTTTCTCTCCCTGCTGGCCGAGAACCTGGTGCGCAAGGGCCTGCTCAGCGAACAGGAAGTGCTGCACATGCTCGACCAGGTGGTGGACTGAAGGCGGCCCCCGCGTCCGTTAGCAATTTTCAATAACCACTATTGAGCCAGGTGATTTTTCGTAACACTGCGCGCTTTGTAAGGTAGCTCCACCACGTATCGGAGGTCCTTATGCCCACAGTTCAGATCATGTCCGTTATCGGCAGCGCGGTTCCCGCATCCCTCAGGGCTCGCGGCGTGCTGGCCTGCTGGTATCTGATGCAGGACGGCGAGCCCGTAAGCGGCCCCCTCGCCTCCCTGCCCGCTGCCCAGGCCCTGTCACAACAGTGGCCCACGCTCGCCGCCCACGCCTAAGGCAGCTGCACCCGCGGCCGGGTTTCCACAAACAGCGCCCAACTCGACATGAACAATGCGGCAATCAACGGCCCGATGACGAACCCGTTGAGGCCGAATATCGCCAGGCCGCCCAGGGTCGAGATCAGGATCAGGTAGTCCGGCATCTTGGTGTCCTTGCCCACCAGGATCGGCCGCAACACGTTGTCCACCAGGCCAATCACGAACACCCCGAACAGCCCCAGCACCACCCCTTGCCAGATCGCTCCGCTAAGCAGGAAGTACGCGGCCACCGGGCCCCAGACAATGCCCGCACCCACGGCCGGTAATAGCGACAGGAACGCCATCAGCACCGCCCAGAGCAAGGCGCTGGGGATGTCCAGGAACCAGAAAATCAAGCCGCCGAGGGCGCCCTGGGTCACGGCCACCAGCACGTTGCCTTTCACCGTGGCCCGCACCACGCGGTTGAATTTGAGCTGCAGGCGACGCTTCTGATGCTCTGCCAACGGCACCGCCGTGCGGATCTTGCGCGCCAGCTCCGGGCCATCGCGCAGCAGGAAAAACAGCAGGTAGAGCATGATGAACACGCTCACCACAAACTCGAAGGTGCCCTGGCCGAAACTGAAGGCCTGGCTGGCAAAGAACTGGCTGCCTTGCATGGCGCTCTTGACGATTTTCTCCCGCAGCCCCTCCAGTTCGCCCATGCCAAAGCGATCCAGCAAGTGTTGGAAATACGGCGGCAGGCTGTGCTTGAACTGGGCCACATAGGCGGCAATGTCCAGCTTGCCGCTTTCAATGTTCTGGTACAGCGTCGCCCCCTCTTGCACCAGCAAGGCGCTGGTGATGATCACCGGCAAAATCGCCATCACCAGGCACAAACTCAGGGTGCACAACGAGGTGAGGTTGCGCGGCCAGCCGAACTTGAGTTGCAGGCGACGCTGCAAGGGTGCAAAGACAATCCCGAGGATCACCGCCCAGAACACTGCACCGTAAAACGGCAAGAGAATCCAGATAAACGCGATCGTCACCAGCGTCAGCAAGACGAGCAGGCTTTTGTGTTGCAGGTTCTGTTGGTTCATATCCAATCCATGTCAGTCAACGCAGATGTTCAGCGTCCTGAGCGTTAGTCCTCGGCGCCCGCGCCGAGTGCCGTAGTTTCTTGCGCAGCCTTAGACCCAGATCAATAAACCCCGCCAGCGCCTGCCTTACCCTCGCGACCTTTTGCGACCGACAGCCCCATGACGCTCCTCGCCAAACCCGAACTGCTGGCCCCCGCCGGCACCCTGAAAAACATGCGCTACGCCTTCGCCTACGGCGCCGATGCGGTTTACGCCGGCCAGCCACGCTACAGCCTGCGGGTGCGCAACAACGAATTCGATCACGCCAACCTGACCCTGGGCATCCAGGAAGCCCAGGGCCAGGGCAAGCGCTTCTACGTCGTGGTCAACATCGCCCCACACAACGCCAAGCTGAAAACCTTCCTCAAGGACCTGGAGCCGGTCATCGCCATGGCCCCGGACGCGCTGATCATGTCCGACCCGGGGCTGATCATGCTGGTGCGCCGGCACTTCCCGGCCATGCCGATCCACCTCTCGGTACAGGCCAATACAGTGAACTGGGCCAGCGTCGAGTTCTGGCAGCAACAGGGCATCAGCCGGGTGATCCTGTCCCGGGAGCTGTCCCTGGAGGAAATCGACGAAATCCGCCAGCAAGTGCCAGACATGGAACTGGAAGTGTTCGTCCACGGCGCCCTGTGCATGGCCTATTCCGGGCGCTGCCTGCTCTCGGGCTACATGAACAAGCGCGACGCCAACCAGGGCAGTTGCACCAACGCTTGCCGCTGGAAGTACCAGGCCGAGGCGGCCACCGAGAACACCCTCGGGGAAATCGTCCAGACCTATCAACCCGAACCGACCCTGGGCCTGGGCACGCCCACCGACCAGGTGTTCCTGCTGCGCGAGGCCAATCGCCCGGACGAGGCCATGCCCGCCTTCGAGGATGAGCACGGCACCTACATCATGAACGCCAAGGACCTGCGTGCGGTGCAGCACGTGCCACGCCTGAGCGCCATGGGCGTGCACTCGCTGAAAATCGAGGGCCGCACCAAGTCGCACTTCTATTGCGCCCGCACCACCCAGGTCTATCGCCGGGCCATCGACGATGCCGCAGCCGGCCGCGAGTTCGATCGCAGCCTGATGAGCGACCTCGAATCCCTGGCGCAACGGGGCTACACCGAGGGCTTCCTGCGGCGCCACGTGCACGACGAATACCAGAACTACCAGAACGGCAGCTCAGTCTCCGAGCGCCAGCAGTTTGTCGGTGAATTGACCGGCGAACGCCGGGGGCGGCTGGCCGAGGTCAAGGTGAAGAATCGCTTTGCCCTGGGCGATCACATGGAACTGATGACCCCCAAGGGCAACTTCCATTTCGACCTGAGTGAGTTGCAGAACGTCAAAGACGAGGCCATCGAGGTGGCACCGGGGGACGGGCACACCGTGTATTTGCCGATCCCCGATCAGGTGGACCTGCGCTTCGGCCTGTTGATGCGCGATGTGACGCAACGGCCTGCAGCAGAGCCCGACCCGGCCTGCGAGCCGCAACTGATCGCCCGCCAGGCGGCACCCGCACCGCGCGGCTGACCACCGCGCGGCAGGCCTGGGTTCAGATGCGGAATTGCCCCACCAGCTTGCCCAGGCGCTGGCCCAGGTCGGCCAGGCTGCGGGACGTCTGGGCCCCGCGCTGGGTTTCATCGGCCACACTGTCCACCGCCACGGCGATCTGATGCACGCTGCGGTTGATCTCTTCAGCCACGGCGGTCTGTTCTTCCGCGGCGCTGGCGATCTGCGCGTTCATCGAGTTGATGGTGCCGATCAACTGCGCCATGGCATCCAGGGACGCCCCCGCTTCGTTGGCCTGGACCGAAGTGCCATCGCCGGCATCGCTGGAGCGCCGCATGGCGTCCACCGCCACCCGGGTGCCCTGCTGCAGGCGATTGATCATGCCCTGGATTTCCTGGGTGCTCTGCTGGGTGCGGCTGGCCAGGGCCCGTACTTCGTCGGCAACCACGGCAAAACCGCGCCCGGCCTCCCCGGCCCGGGCCGCTTCGATGGCTGCGTTGAGGGCCAAGAGGTTGGTCTGCTCGGCAATCGAACGGATCACATCCAGCACGCTGACGATCGACGCCACGTCCTGCTGCAGGCTGTCCAGCGAGGTGCCGCTGTTGCGAATGTCGCTGACCAAGGCATGGATCTGCTGGATGCTGCCATCCACCACGCGCTTGGCGGTCTGCCCTTCTTCGTCGGTCTTCTGCGCCGCCACCGCTGCACCCTGGGCACTGCGAGCCACTTCCTGGGCGGCCGAAGACATCTCGTTGATCGCCGTGGCCACCTGATCGGTTTCGTGGCGCTGGCGCTCCATGGCCTGCTCCGAACGCTGGGCCTGCTCCGAAACCTGGGTCACCAGGCCGGTGAGCTGGCCGGTCATCTCGGTGATCTGCCGCACCAGGCCGTGGATTTTGTCGACAAACCGGTTGAACGAGCCCGCCAGGTCCCCCAGTTCGTCCTGGCTGGTAATTGCCAGGCGCCGGGTCAAGTCACCCTCGCCCGCGGCGATGTCGTCCAGGTTGAGCTTCATCAGGTTCAGCGGCCGCAGGATGGTGTTGGCCACCAGCATGCCCAGTGCCGCAATCACCAGCAGCACCACCGCCGCCACCCCGACAATGCTCAGCACCATGCCTCCCATCCGCTCGTTGACCCCGGCTTCCACCGCCGCCACCTGGGCGTCGATGCCGTCGATGTTCACCGAGGAGCCGATCACCATGTCCCACTTGGGCAGGTACTCGGTGTAGCCCAACTTGGGCACCAGCACATCGCTGCCCGGCTGGGTCGAGCTGTACTGCACGTAGTGACTGCCGTCCTTGGCGACCCGCACCAGTTCGCGGTTGACGTAGACGCCGTTGGGGTCTCGGTTGTCCTTGAAGCTCTTGCCCACGCCATCCGGGCTGTTGCCCTTGAACAGGCGCACGGTCTCGGAGTCGTAGCCGAAGAAGTAACCGTCCTTGCCATAGGTGATGTTCGACAGCAGCTTGACCACCTCGGCGCGAGCCGCCTGGTCGCCACTGGCCGCCGCGTCGTACAGCGGCTTGACGGTGCTCAGGGCCACTTCGACGTAACCCTGCAAGGTGGCCTTGGATTCACTCATCAAGCGCTGGCGGGTCTCGTCGACCTGCTTTTTCGCCTGTTCTTTAAGCATGAACACCGTGGTCAGGCTGATCACTACCGCAAACAGCAAAACCGGGAGTACCGCGAGGGATAGAACTTTGGCCTTCAGGCTTAGGCGCATAGGAGGTCACTCTTGATTTTATTGGGCGTGATAAGCCGTTAACGGCTGGCCGAATCAAAAGTTGAGCCCAGCGCTCGCCCCGCGCTTGCGTAGAGGCCGGCTTGCCGACGAAGCCCTCCACCGGCAACCCCCTCTTCTATAGAGAGGGGCGCCAAAGCGGGCGTCAGAGGACCATGGCCGCCACCCAGCCAAAGGCCAGCAGCGGCAGGTTGTAGTGCAGGAAGGTCGGCACCACGGTGTCCCAGATATGGTGATGCTGGCCGTCGATATTCAGCCCCGAGGTCGGCCCCAGGGTCGAGTCGGAAGCCGGCGAACCGGCATCGCCCAAGGCTCCGGCGGTGCCGACGATGCACACGATCGCCAGCGGGCTGAAGCCCAGTTGCACACACAAAGGCACAAAGATCGCCGCCAGAATCGGCACCGTGGAAAACGACGAGCCGATGCCCATGGTCACCAACAGCCCCACCAGCAACATCAACAGCGCACCCACGCCCTTGCTGTGGCCGATCCAGCTGGCCGACGTCTCCACCAGGGTTTTCACATCGCCGGTGGCTTTCATCACCTCGGCGAAACCCGAGGCGGCAATCATGATGAAGCCGATCATGGCCATCATCTTCATGCCTTCAGTGAACAGGTCGTCGGTCTCGCGCCAGCGCACGATGCCCGACACCGAGAACAGCAAAAAGCCACACAAGGCGCCGATGATCATCGAGTCCAACAGCAACTGGACGACGAACGCAACAATGATCGCCAGCCCGGCCACCAGCAGGGTCCGCGGGTTGTAGCTCACCTGCACCTGCTCGACTTTCTCGATGCGGTCCAGGTCGTATACGCGCTTCTTGCGGTAGCTGATCAAGGCCAGCAACAGGCCGCAGAGCATGCCCAACGCCGGTATGCCCATGGCGTGGGTGACGTTGACTTGGCTGATGTCGACGCCGCTGCGGGCCACGTTGGCCAGGAGGATTTCATTGAGGAAAATGTTGCCGAAGCCCACGGGCAGGAACATGTAGGGCGTGATCAGGCCGAAGGTGATGACGCAGGCGATCAGCCGCCGGTCCAACTGCAATTTGGTCAGCACATACAGCAGCGGCGGCACCAACAGCGGAATAAAGGCGATGTGGATCGGCAAGATGTTCTGCGAAGCAATGGACACCACCCACAACAGGCCGATCAACAGCCACTTGACCTGGCCGCTGCCGGTCGCGTCCTGGCGGTCCACCAGCAGCAGGATCTTGTCCGCCAGGGCGTGGGCCAGGCCGGACTTGGCGATGGCCACCGCGAACGCACCGAGCAAGGCGTACGACAGGGCCACCGTGGCACCGCCACCCAGGCCACTGTTGAAGGCCTTGAGCGTGGCCTCGATACCCAGGCCGCCGGTCAACCCGCCCACCAGCGCGCCGACAATCAGCGCGATCACCACATGCACGCGGGACAGGCTGAGGATCAGCATCACGCCAACCGCGGCAATTACAGCATTAATCATCATGACCTCATTACGGCGCCGATAAAAAACGGCGCACAGGAGCAGGGTCCAGCCAGAGGGCCAAGCAGGCCGCCGCCGGATAAAAAGTGGGTTCTTATTAGAGGGCGCGCACTTTGCAGGAGCTGGCTCGGCTTGTCAAAAACAAGGCCATTACAGGCGCTTATCCCGGCATTAACCCGTGAAAAACTATGGTTTTCTGCCCCAACGGCAGTTAAACAAGCGTTTAAAGATGAGCCAACCACGGCCGATAAGGTGGCGAAGTCGCAGATATTTATCGAACAAGGACCTCTGCATGTTGCCCAGACAACTCTCCATTCAATGGAAAATCACCCTGCTCGCCGGACTCTGTCTGCTGGGCATCGTGACCCTGCTGGTAGGCCTGTCCCTGTATCGCATGGAGCACAGCTCCGAGCTGGTCAAGGCCTCGAGCATGGAGATGCTCAACGAAGCGGCCCAGGCGCGCATCGAAGCCCAAGGCGAAGTGCAATCCCTGGCGATCCGCGAGCAATTCATGGATGCCTACCAATATGGCCACGGCTTCTCGCGCCAGGTGCTGTTCCTCCGGGACCAGGCGGAAAAACGCTTCCTGGATGCCTTCGACCTGCGCGAAGACATGACCCGCCAGGTCAAGTCGGCCTTGCAGAACAACCCCGAGCTGCTAGGCCTGTCCCTGGTGTTCGAGGCCAACGCCCTGGACGGCAAGGACGAATTGTTCGCCGACCAGAGCGAACTGGGCAGCAATGAAAAGGGCCGCTTCGCCTTGTACTGGTCGCAGTCCAGCCCCGGCCAGCTGAAGTCCATGGCCTTGCCCGAAAGCGACATGCAAGACACCCAGCGCGGGCCCAGCGGCGAACCGGCCAACGCCTGGTTCACCTGCCCGCGCCAGACCCTCCAGCCCTGCGTGATCGAGCCCTACTTCTATGTGATCGACGGCCAGAAGGTGCTGATGACCAGCATCGTCTTCCCGTTGCTGGTCAACGGCAAAGTGATTGCCTCGCTGTCGGTGGACATCAACCTCAACAGCCTGCAAGCCATGAGCCAGAGCGCCAGCCAGCGCCTGTACGACGGCCAGACCCACGTCAGCATCATCAGCCCGGTGGGCCTGCTGGCCGGCTACAGCCCGGACGCCAGCAAACTCAGCCAGCGCCTGGAGAGCGTGGACCCGGCCAGCGGTGCGGAGCTGATTCGCCTGCTGTCCGCCAGCACCCGCCCCCAGAGCCTGCACAGCAACCAGCAACTGAAGGTGCTGGCGCCCTTCAGCCCGATTCCTGGGGGCAAACCCTGGGGCGTGCTGCTGGATGTGCCCGAGCAGGTGCTGGTAGGGCCGGCCGAAGCCTTGAAAGACAAGCTCGATGCGAGCAATCAAAGCGGCACCCTGATCGAGCTGGGCCTGGGCCTGTTGGCCACGGTGCTCGGCCTGCTGCTGGTGTGGCTGATGGCCCGCAGCGTGACCCGGCCGATCCTCGGCGTGGCCCATATGCTGGAAGACATTGCCAGCGGCGAAGGCGACCTGACGCGACGCCTGGCCTACGACAAACAGGATGAACTGGGCCAGTTGGCCGGCTGGTTCAACCGTTTCCTCGACAAGCTGCAACCGATCATTGCCGAGGTCAAACGCTCGGTGCAGGACGCCCGTGGCACCGCCGACCAATCCTCGGCCATCGCCACCCAGACCAGCGCCGGCATGGAACAGCAGTACCGCCAGGTCGACCAGGTGGCGACCGCTTCCCATGAAATGAGCGCCACCGCCCAGGACGTTGCCCGCAGCGCAGCCCAAGCGGCCCATGCGGCTCGCGATGCCGACCAGGCCACCCGTGAAGGGCTGCGGGTGATCGACCGCACCACCACCCACATCGGCCACCTGGCCAGCGACATGAGCAGCACCATGAGCCAGGTCGAAGGCCTGGCCGCCGACAGCGAGAAGATCGGGTCGGTACTGGAAGTGATCCGTTCCATCGCCGAACAGACCAACCTGCTGGCCCTCAACGCCGCCATCGAGGCCGCCCGGGCCGGTGAGGCCGGACGGGGCTTTGCGGTGGTCGCCGACGAAGTGCGCAACCTGGCCCGGCGCACCCAGGAGTCGGTGGAAGAAACCCGCACGGTGATCGAAGCCCTGCAGCAAGGCACCCAAGTGGTGGTGGACGCCATGCACAACAGCCACAGCCAGGCCCAAGGCAGCGTCGAGCACGTGGGCCAGGCGGCCAGCGCCCTGCGCCAGATCGGCGATGCGGTCACGGTGATCAGCGACATGAACCTGCAGATTGCCAGCGCCGCCGAACAGCAAAGCGCGGTGGCCGAAGAGATCAACAGCAATGTGGCGACCATCCGCGACGTCACCGAGTCGCTGTCGGAGCGGGCCAATGAGTCGGCGCGGGTCAGCCGCTCGCTCAACAGCCTGGCCAACCAGCAACAAGGCCTGATGGATCAGTTCCGGGTCTGACCCCATCAACCGCCGGGGCCAAGCGCCCCCGGCCAGCGCCCTTTAGCGGTGGGGCAACTCGATCAGCACTTGCAAGCCCCCCAGGGGGCTCTCGTGCAGTTGCAGCACGCCACCCCAGGCATCGACGATGTCGCGCACGATACCCAGCCCCAGGCCGTGGCCATCGGTCTGTTCATCCAGGCGAGTGCCACGGCTGAACACCTGGGCCCGTTGCGCCTCGGGAATGCCCGGCCCGTCGTCCTCCACCTTCAAGCAAAAACCCTCGGTGTTGGCCTCGATGCTCAGGTGAATCTGCGCATCCGCCCATTTGCAGGCGTTGTCCAGCAGATTGCCCAACAGCTCCAGCAAGTCTTCCCGGTCCCAGGGCAATTGCAGCCCTGGCACGCCTTGGTAACTCAACTCCAGGTGCTCGCCGTGGATCATGTTCAAGGTGGCCAGCAGGCCGGGGACCTCGGCATCGCAATCGAATAACGCACCGGGCAACGCATCGCCGGCCAGGCGCGCGCGGTTGAGCTCGCGGTTCAGGCGTTGCTGCACTTGCTCCAGTTGTTCCTGGAGCACCTTGCGCAGCTCCGGGTAGGCCTGCAGCTTGGGGTTCGAGGCCAGGCTCAACAGCACCGCCAGAGGTGTTTTCAAGGCATGGCCAAGGTTGCCCAAGGCGTTGCGCGAACGCTTGAGGCTGTCTTCGGTATGGGCCAGCAAATGGTTGATCTGCGCCACCAGGGGCTCCAGTTCCAGGGGCACCTGGGCATCGAGCTGGGAGCGCTGGCCCTGCTGCAACTGGGCGATCTGTTCGCGGGCGGTCTCCAAGGGGCGCAGGGCCCGACGCACGGTGACCCGCTGCAACAGCAGAATCAGCAGCAGGCCGGCCACACCCAGGCCCACGCCGATCTGGCGCATGCGCTGGAAGCTCTCGCGGACCGGGGTGTAATCCTGGGCCACGCTGATGGAAATCGACTGCCCCAGGCGGCGGTAGTCACTGCGCAGCACCAGCAACTGCTGGCCTTCGGGGCCCAGTTGCAAATTGCTTTGCAGACCGGCCTGGGGCAACTGCGGCAGCTCCTGGTCCCACAGGGAACGGGAGCGCCAGTGCACGTCGGCAAAATCGATGCGGAAGTAATGCCCGGAGAACGGCCGCTGGTAAGCCGGCGACAGGCGTCGCTCATCCAGCTGCAAGCCTTGGGGGCCGCGCACCAGGGCCAGCAGCAGGTTTTCGCTGTCGTTGCGCAAACCGGCTTCAAGGTAACGCTGCAAGCCCACCTCAAACAGCCAAAGGCTGGTCTGGGCCAGCACCAGGCCGACCACCAGCATCACGCTGACCAGGCCCAGGCTCAGGCGGCGCTGGATCGACCTCACGCCGCCCCGCCAAACAGGTAGCCCTGGCCGCGACGGGTTTCAATCACGCTTTTGCCGAGCTTGCGCCGCAGGTGGTTGACGTGGACCTCCAGCACATTGGAGTCGCGCTCGGTCTCGCCGTCGTACAGGTGTTCGGCCAAGTGGCTTTTGGACAGGATCTGCTGCGGGTGCAGCATGAAGTAGCGCAGCAGGCGAAACTCGGCGGCGGTCAGCTGGATGTCTTCGCCGTCGCGCACCACGCACTGGCGGCCTTCATCCAGATGCAGGCCGGCCGCCTTGAGGGTCGGCTGGTTGGCCTGGCCGTGGGAGCGGCGCAAAAGAGCCTGGACCCGCAGGTGCAGCTCTTCAGGATGGAAAGGTTTGCTCAGGTAGTCATCGGCCCCCGCCTTGAGCCCCTCGATGCGCTCGGCCCACGAACTCCGCGCGGTGAGGATCAGCACCGGCGTCGCAAGCCCGCCGGCGCGCCACTGGGCCAGCACCTCCAGGCCCGGCAGGCCCGGCAGGCCCAGGTCGAGAATGATCAGGTCGTAAGGTTCACTGGCCCCCTGGTAGACCGCATCCCGGCCATCGGCCAGCCAGTCCACCGCATAGCCCTGGCGGTTGAGGCCTTCAAGCAGCTCATCGGCCAGGGACACATGGTCTTCCACCAACAACAGGCGCATCAGTCGTCTTCCTCGTCTTTCAATAAACGCCCGGTGGCGGCTTCAAGGTCAATCTCGCGGACCACGCCGTCGGTGGTCAGCAACTCGACTTCATAAATGTACACATCGTGTTTTTCTTCCAGCTCGGCTTCCAGCAACTTGGCCCCGGGGTAGCGGTCCATGGCCTGCTGCAGCAATTGCTCCAGCGGCAGGATCACCCCCTGCTGGCGCAGACGCAGGGCTTCGTCCTGGTCCAGGTCGCGGGCCAGTGCCACGGAGCAAAAAGCCAGAAGCGCCAGGGCCAATCGACGGCCGGCGCGCAGATTCGACTTCATTAATTATCCTGATGATCCTTGAGGACCTGGCCGCTCACGGCGTCCAATTCCAGGTCCCATTCAACGCCTTGGGGGTCGCGCAATTCCACCTGGTAGATGTACTTGCCGTATTCCTCTTCCAGCTCGGTTTCATTCACGGTGGAACCCGGGTGCCGGGCCACGGCCGTGGCGTTGAGTTTTTCGAAGGACACAATAGTACCAGCGTCACGCAGGCGCAGGGCTTCATCGGGGCCCAGATCACGGGCGTGTGCCAGGTTGGCAGTCAGGGTAACGAGGGCAGCGGTAAACAGGGCAGTCAGGGTTTTCATCGGAAGTCTCCGGGACGTACGGGCTAGCGGATGCTGCGCACGTTAACCGACTGAACTTAATTGAAACTGAATGGCCATCATTGCCGGGGCTGAAGTTTCACTCGGCCGATCCCGCCACCACTCTTTATACTCACCCGCTTGCCAGAGACTGAGGCCGGTATGACCGCTATCCACATCAAGTTCCCCGCCCTGACCCTCAAGGCCGGCCCCCGCGCCTGGGCACGCATCCGCCAGAAAGGCCTCAGTGCGGCCGATGTGGGCACCCTGCCCGGCGCCGCTGGCGGGCCCAAGGCCCTGGGTATCCAGGGGCTGGACCTGGCGCTGTTCGGTGAGTGGCTGCCAGCGGCGCCACGGGAGCGCTCGCTGATCGGCGCTTCGGTGGGCTCCTGGCGCTTCGCCAGTGCCTGCCTGCCGAACGCAGTCGAAAGCCTGCAGCGCCTGGGCCGGCTGTACAACGCGCAAAGTTTTGCCAAAGGCGTGACCATGGCGCACATCAGCCAGAGCTCCCAGCGCATGCTCGACGAATTGCTGGACGGCCACGACGCGTCGATCCTCGACAACCCGCATTACCGCCTCAACATCATGGTGGTGAAGAGCCACGGCCTGCTCGCCGATGACCATCGCGGCCGCCTGGGGCTGGGCCTGTCCTCGGTGATCGCCGACAACCTGCGGGGCCGCGCGCGACTCTCACGGCACTTCGAACGCCTGGTGCTGCACGACCCGCGCCTGGCGCCGCCGCTGCACGCCCTGAACGACTTCCCTTCGCGCTTCGTGCCCCTGGACCTGGGCAACTTGCGCCAGGCCCTGCTGGCCTCGGGTTCCATCCCCATGGTCATGCAAGGGGTGCGCGACCTGCCCGGCGCCGGAGCCGGCACCTTCCGCGACGGCGGCCTGCTGGACTACCACCTGGACCTGCCCTACAGCGGTGACGACGTGGTGCTGTACCCGCACTTCACCGACAAGGTCATCCCCGGCTGGTTCGACAAAGGCCTGCCCTGGCGGCGCGGCGATACCGGGCGCCTGCAAGACGTGCTTCTGCTGGCCCCCTCGAAGCAGTACCTGGCCCGCCTGCCCTACGGCAAGCTGCCGGACCGTAACGACTTCAAACGCTTTATGGGCGACGACGCCGGCCGGCAGAAATACTGGCGCAGCGCCATGGACGAAAGCCGACGCCTGGGCGATGAATTCCTCGAGCTGGCCAGCACTGGCCGCCTGGGGGACCACCTGCTAACCCTTTAGTCGTCGAACTGGCTATTCAACCAAGCGTTGAATACCCAATAAATCAGCGTACATTCGCGCCTTAACGAGTAACGTTAAGCATTCATAGCCATGATTCGAAGCTTCGCATGCGCTGACACGGAAGCGCTCTTCAGAACCGGAAAAACGCGACGCTGGGGCGATATCAAATCCGTCGCCGAACGCAAGCTAGCGATGCTGGACGCCGCCAATGAGCTTCGCGACCTGGGCTCACCACCCGGCAACCGCCTTGAGTCCCTGCGCGGGAATCGGGCCGGACAGCATTCGGATCAATGATCAATGGCGCGCGTGCTTCGTCTGGTCCGAAGAAGGCCCTGAAAACGTTGAAATTGTCGATTACCACTGAGGTACATCATGCTCAAAAATGGCATGCGACCCGTACACCCTGGCGAGATCCTGCGTGAGGACTTCCAGAAAGAAATGGGCTTCAGCGCTGCTGCCCTGGCCCGCGCACTCGGCGTCGCCACCCCCACCGTGAACAACATCCTGCTTGAACGCGGCGGGGTTTCTGCCGACATGGCATTACGCCTGGCCATCTGCCTCGACACCACTCCAGAGTTCTGGCTCAACCTGCAGACCACCTACGAGCTGCGCAAGGCTGAACAGGAGCATGGAGCGGAAATAGCCGGAGTCGTACAACGATGGGTTGCCTGAAGCGCAAAGACAACCCCGGCAAAGCAGGCCTTCCCCCGCGTGAACGGTGAAGCCCTGAGTCGACAGCACGCCCCCGGGCTGGGCAGTCGAGTTCAGAACCGCCAGAAAGCACAGGCCTTGGCCGCAATACGGTTATCGGAGGATCAGCGAGGGCTGATTCCCAAAACAGGTTAGACTAGGCGCCAATTCGGTCGCCTGGCGCCCATCGGCCATGGTCGAATGGAGCACTTCAATAACGCCCAGTCACGACCCATCAGTACGTTGATCAGTACACCCGCTACTGGCAATCACCTAAAACCCGCGCTACACAAGCCCTACAGGTCACACCGTGGAAATCTTCAAAGAATTTACCTTCGAATCCGCCCATCGCCTGCCCCACGTACCGGAAGGCCACAAATGCGGGCGCCTGCACGGCCACTCGTTCAAGGTGGGCATCCATCTGAGTGGCGACATTGACCCGCACACCGGCTGGATTCGCGATTTCTCGGAAATCAAGGCGATCTTCAAGCCGCTGTACGAACGCCTGGACCACAACTACCTGAACGACATTCCTGGCCTGGAAAACCCCACCAGCGAAGTGCTCGCCCAGTGGATCTGGAATGAGCTCAAACCCCTGCTGCCCGAGCTCAGTGCGATCCGCATCCACGAGACCTGCACCAGCGGCTGCATCTACCGCGGCGAGTAAGCCCGGCACCAAAAACCACCCCAGGGTGGTTTTTTTATGCCCAGGCGTTCCCGCGCCTAAGCTTTACCGCAACATCAGCCATCCTTGCGCCGGAGCCCGCGCCCCATGTCGCCGATCATTCGTCCCGCCGCCCTCGCCGACCTGCCCGCCATCGAACGCATTGCCAAAAGTGCTTATGCGCCCTACATCGCCCGCATCGGCCGCGAGCCGGCCCCCATGCTCGAGGACTATTCCTGCCTGGTGCTGGCGCAGCAGGCCTGGGTGCTGGAAGAGGACGAAACGATCGCCGGCTTTATCGTCCTGCTCGACGCCCAGGAAGCCCTGTTGCTGGACAACGTCGCCATCAGCCCCGAGGCCCAGGGCCAGGGGCATGGCCGTCGATTGCTGGCGTTTGCCGAACAACAGGCACGCTTGGCCGGTCACAGCTGTGTGCGCCTGTACACCAACCAGGCCATGACCGAAAACATTGCCCTGTACGGCCGCCACGGTTATGTGGAAACCCACCGCGCGGTGGAACACGGCCTGCACCGGGTGTACATGAGCAAGTCCCTGGATTGAGGAAAGCCCCATGCCCGCGCGTATCTACCTGGCCGGCTTCGATGTGTTCCGCGTCGATGCCATCGCCCACGGCGACTACCTGAAAAGCCTGTGCAGCGCCCAGGGCCTGCAAGGCCTCTACCCCTTCGACAACCAGGTCCCCGAGCACCTGCCGCCAACGCTCAAGGCGCAGCAGATCTGCCAGCAGAACCTGCAGATGATCCGCGACTGCGACGCCGTGCTGGCCAACCTGAACAACTTTCGCGGCCTGGAACCGGACTCCGGCAGCGCCTTCGAAGTGGGCATGGCGGTGGCCCTGGGCAAGCCGGTGTGGGCCTACTTCGACGGCCCCGCGACCTTGCGCGAGCAAGTGCCCCACGACGCCGAGGGCCGCGATGCCCAGGGCTTCCTGGTGGAAGACTTCGGGCTGCCACGCAACCTGATGCTGGCCTGCACCTGGGCCGGCTGCATCGCCACGGTGGAAGTCGCCGTGCAGCAGCTCCAGCAACACCTGGGCCGCCCCACAGCCGCCGGCGCAACCCCGGAACACTGATCAACCCAACAAGGAATCGTCCATGGAAAGCCACTGGCTGACCCAGGCCAAACGCTTGCAAGCCATCGCCTCGACCGGCCTGCATTTTTGCCGCGACCCGTTCGATCGCGAGCGTTACCAGGAAATCGCCGACATCGCCCACGGCCTGCTGGCGCAACTGGGCAACGTGCCCCTGGAACGCATCACCGGGCTGGTCTCGGACTTTGCCCAGCGCTACTCGACACCCATGGTTGAAGTGCGCGGCGCCCTGATCGAGAACGACAAGATCCTCCTGGTGCGCGAACAGAACGACGAGCGCTGGGCCCTGCCCGGTGGCTACGCCGACGTCGGCTTGTCGGCGGCGGAAAACATCGTCAAGGAAATCCGCGAGGAAGCCGGGCTTGAGGTCGCGGTGCAAGCGCTGTACTGCGTGCGGCACAAAGCCAAGGGCCCGTACAAGGCCGACGCCCGGGACTTCTACAAGCTGTATTTTCTCTGCAGCCGCCTGGACCAGAGCGCCCCCCGGGCCCAGGGCGAAACCACCGATGCGGGCTTTTTCGCCCTCGACGAGCTGCCCGAACTGTCCCAAGGCCGCACCGTGGAACGGGACCTGGAAGAAGCCTTCGCCTTCCAGCGCGGTGACACCACCCTGACCCTGTTCGATTGATGGCTGGGCGGTGATCCAATCTGTATCACCGCTGCACCGCTTTCGTGCCGAACCGGGCACGGCGACCAACCTCAAGGGCAAAAATCGACGCGTTGGCTATAAACCTTGTGCAGGTTGCACAAGCGGCGCTGTGCGTCGATCACCCCGGGCGGGTTGGCACGACCACTGCAAAGGGCCTGTATCCCCCACCCGACCGGAGCAGGCCCATGACCCAGAACGATCCAGGCAACGACTACCCCTTGAGCGAAGTGCCCATGCACGCCCGCAAAGGCCTGGCCTCCACGGCAATGGTGCTGCTGGGCTTCACCTTCTTTACCGCCACCATGTTCGCCGGCGGCAAGCTGGGGGTGGCCTTCAGCTTCGGGGAAATGCTCGGGGTGATTGTCCTCGGCAACCTGCTGCTGGGGCTGTACGCCGCCGGCCTGGGCTACATCGCCTTCAAGAGCGGGCTGAACTCAGTATTGATGGGGCGCTTCTGTTTCGGTGAAGTGGGCAGCAAGCTCAGCGACCTGATCCTCGGCTTCACCCAGATCGGCTGGTACGCCTGGGGCACCGCCACCGCCGCGGTGGTGCTGGGCAAATACTTCGAACTGAGCCAAGGCACGGTGCTGGGGTTGATGGTGCTGTTCGGCATGGTGTTCTGCGCCACCGCCTACATCGGCTATCGCGGCCTGGAAATCCTCTCCTACATCGCGGTGCCAGCCATGGCCTTGTTGCTGTTGCTGTCGATGTGGGTGGCCACGGTCAAGGTCGGCGGCCTCGACGGCCTGATGGCCGTGGTGCCCAGCGGCAGCCTGGACTTGTCCACCGCCATCACCCTGGTGTTCGGGACCTTTGTCAGCGGCGCCACCCAGGCCACCAACTGGACCCGTTTCTCACGCTCGGCCAGGGTGGCCGTGCTCGCCAGCCTGATCGGCTTCTTTATCGGCAATGGCCTGATGGTGCTGATCGGGGCCTACGGCGCTATCGTCTACCAGCAACCGGACGTGGTCGAAGTGCTGCTGTTGCAAGGTTTCGCCCTGGCGGCCATGGCCATGCTTCTGCTGAACATCTGGAGCACCCAGGACAACACCATCTACAACTTCGCCGTGGCCGGCTGCAACCTGCTGCGCACCGGCCGCCGCAAGACCGTCACCCTGGTCGGTGCGGTGATCGGCACCCTGCTGGCCCTGCTCGGCATGTACGACATGCTGGTGCCCTACCTGATTTTGCTGGGCACGGTGATCCCACCGATTGGCGGGGTGATCATGGCCGACTTCTTCTACCGCTATCGCGGCCATTACCCACGCCTGGCCGACACCCGTTTGCCGGCCTTCAACTGGCCCGGCCTGAGTGCCTACGCCATCGGCACCGTGGCCGCGTTCAGCTCGCCGTGGGTCGCGCCCCTGGTGGGCATCGGCGCGGCGGCCCTGAGCTACGTGCTGATCAGCGCGGTGCTCGGCTCCCGCGCGCCCGTCGCCGTCGACGCCCGGGCATGAGCCTGACCGTCGAAGACGTGCTGGCCCTGCCGGGGCTGGAGTCCATGCAACTGCGGGCCGGCGCGGTCGGCCTGGGCAACCCGGTGCGCTGGCCCTACGTAGCGGAAAACAGCGGCATCGCCGACTGGGTGCTGGGGGGTGAGCTGGTGTTCGTCACCGGCATCAACCACCCGCGGGACGAAACCAACCTCCTGCAATTGCTGGATGAAGCCCGCGAACGCCGGGTGGCCGGGGTGGTGATCCTCACCGGCACCGACTATATCCAGGCGATTCCACCACGAGTGCTGGCCGAGGCCGAGGCGGCCGGGCTGCCCCTGATCGAGCAGCCCTACTGGTTGAAAATGGTGCTAGTGACCCAAGCCATCGGTTCCGCACTGGTGCAGGCCGAACAACTGGGTCGTTCGCGCCACGAAGTGCTCGAACGACTGCTGGCCGGCGAGTACCAGTCCCTGGACCTGCTGCTGCAGCGCGCCGGGCAATTGGGCATGGCCCTCCAGGGCCAGTGGCAGGTGGCGCAACTGCACCTTGAAGGCGGCGACGGCCTGTTCGCCCAGGGCCATGCCGACGCCGCCCAAGCCCAACTGGACCGCCAGCGCGATAGCATCGCCCGGCACCTGCGGCAACTGGCCCGGGAGCACTGGCCCGAATGCCCGGTGCTCGGGCGTTCCGGGCAATGGCACCTGCTGCTGCCCGCCGCCGATGCCAGCGCCGCCCAAGCCAACCGTCAGCGTCTGGCCACCTGGCTGAAACAGCTGAATCCGCGCCTGGCACCGCTGAAACTGTTGATCGGCCTCAGCGCCGCCGGGCACCGCGCGGCGGACCTGCCCCAGGCCCAGGACCAGGCGCGCCAGGCCCTGACGGCGGCCCGGCGTTTCAGCGAACGTGCCGGCCTGTGTGTCTACGACGAGCTGGGTGTGCTCAAATTGCTCAGCGGCGTGCACAACCGCGCCTTGCTCGACCAGTTTCTGGAGGAACGCCTCGGCCCGCTGTTGCGCCATGACCGGCGCCATGGCCCCAGCCTGATGCCGACCCTGGAAGCCTGGTTCCATGAAAACGCCAACCTGATGGCCGCGGCCCAACGCCTGGCGGTGCATCGCAACACCCTGACTCACCGCGTCCAGCGCATAGAGGCCCTGACCGGCCTGGCACTGGACCACCCATACGACCGTCTGGACATCGGCGTGGCGCTGATGATCTGGCGGCTATCCGCCTGATTGCCTGAACGAGGAACTGCCCAATGCTTATCACCAACGCCCGCTTGCGCCACCGTGAAGGCTTGCACCAACTGCACCTGGAAAACGGCCGCATCGCCCGCATTGCCCGGCAAACCGAAGCCCCGACCCTGGGCCCCGACGACCTCGACGCCGCCGGCAATCTTGTGGTGCCGCCCTTTGTCGAGCCGCACATTCACCTGGACGCCACCCTCACTGCCGGCGAACCGCGCTGGAACATGAGCGGCACCCTGTTCGAAGGCATCGAGTGCTGGGGCGAACGCAAGGCCACCATCACCCAGGAAGACACCAAGACCCGGGCCAAGAAAACCATCCGCACCCTGGCCGCCCACGGCATCCAGCATGTGCGCACCCACGTCGACGTCACCGACCCGGACCTCACCGCCCTCAAGGCCATGCTCGAAGTGCGTGAAGACAGCGCGCACCTGATCGACCTGCAGATCGTCGCCTTCCCCCAGGAGGGCATCGAGTCGTACCGCAATGGCCGGGAACTGATGGAAGAAGCCATTCGCCTGGGCGCCGACGTGGTGGGCGGCATTCCGCACTTTGAATACACCCGCGACCAGGGCGTGAGTTCGGTGAAGTTCCTCATGGACCTGGCCGAGCGCACGGGCTGCCTGGTGGACGTGCACTGCGACGAAACCGACGACCCTCACTCGCGCTTTCTCGAAGTGCTGGCCGAAGAAGCCCGCAGCCGCGACATGGGCGCCCGGGTCACCGCCAGCCACACCACCGCCATGGGCTCCTACGACAACGCCTACTGCGCCAAGCTGTTTCGCCTGCTCGGGCATTCGGGCATCAGCTTTGTTTCCTGCCCCACCGAAAGCATCCACCTGCAGGGGCGCTTCGACAGCTTCCCGAAACGCCGGGGCGTCACCCGGGTCAACGAGCTGCTGGAAGCCGGGATGAACGTGTGTTTCGGCCAGGACTCCATCGTCGATCCCTGGTACCCCCTGGGCAACGGCAACATCCTGCGGGTCCTGGAAGCCGGGCTGCACATCTGCCACATGCTCGGTTACCGCAACCTGCAGAACGCCCTGGACCTGGTCACCGACAACAGCGCCAAGGCCCTGGCCCTGGGCGACGGCTACGGCCTGGAGGAAGGACGGCCGGCCAACCTGCTGATCCTCTCGGCGGACAGCGACTACGAAGTGATCCGCAGTCAGGGCCTGCCGCTGTACTCGATCCGCCACGGCAAGGTGCTGATGAAACGGCAGATGGCGCAGTTCGAACTGCGGGAGGGTTGAAGGCGTGCGCTGGCGGCCTCGCGGTCGCCAGCGTCAAACAACAGAGTCAGCGCGCGTTCAGGGAATCGAATGCGCGGTGCCGAACAAGCTCACGCGCACCAGCTCACCGTTGTGCTCGTCCAGGCGCAAAGGCGCGGTGCCACCCGGCATCACCACCTCCACCCGCCCGGCCTTGACCCAACCCACCCGCCACGCGGCACTGGCCACCGCGCTGGCGCTGGTGCCGGATGACGCGGTCGGCCCCTCGCCCCGCTCGAATACCCGGGCCACCAGGCGACCCTCGGACTCACGTGCCGCCCATTGCAGGTTGACCCCCGCCGGGCAGGGCTGGCCACTGCCCACCGGCAAGGCAAAAGCCGTCCGGGTCAGGCCCTCGGCCAAGGGCGCCTGGCCCATCTGCTGATTGCTCGGCAGCGCTGCGGCGTCACTCACCAGGGTCACGCAATGGGGGTTGCCGATGCGCACGAACTGGCTGTGCCCCCACTGTTCATGCAAGGCCTGCAACGCCGACACCCGGCTCAGTTCGCGCCCTTCCAACTGCACCGCCTGCACGCCACTGGCCGCCACTGCCTGCGGGCCAAACCCCGGTTGCCCGAGGTCCAGCCAAAACCCCGACTGCCCCTGTACCTGGGCCGGTTCGACCTGGGTCGGCACGGGCGACGGACCGCTCGCCTGATCGTGATGAACCCGCAACTCGCTGGGCCCCTGGGTCGGCAACAGCCCTTGCTCGGTCAGGGCCTGGGAGAAAATCGTCAGGCCGTTGCCACTGCGCTCGGCCAGGGTGCCGTCGGTGTTGACGATCAGCAGGTCAAACGGCGGCTGCTTCTGAAACGGCCCCACCAGCAAGCCATCGCTGCGATGGGCCTTGGCCCCGGCCGGACGCTGGCCCGGCGCCCAATCACAGAGCGCTTCGATGGCCTGCCCGGTCCACTGCGCCCGGGCCTGGGCGGCTTCGCCAGCCTGGGCCGGCAGCGCAATACCCAGCGCACGCAGGGCCTCGGGGGCCACCACACCATAGATATTGCCCCGTGCATCGTAAAAAGCCGCCATGGCCGTTTCTCCAGAAAAATCGTGGCGCAGACAGTACTGCCAATGCCCTGGCGCGGCCAAGCCCAGTTCGTGCCGTGATCAACACTCGGCGCAGCCGGTCCGGCTGTGGTCATTGATCCTGGGCTTGATTCGCCCTGGCGATCCCGCCGCGCCGGCTGCAACCTTCAGCGCCCTGACCGGTCACAGCCCTGGGCGCTGGCAACCGGCCCTCGCGGCCGCCGGCCTGATGTGCAAGGATGTCGCGTTTTCTGCCGCCGCTGCACCACAGCCTCTGTACATTCCAGCGCTCGCGGCATCCAGCCCAGGGCCGCTGAAACGGCACACTGGGTCAGCCAGGGTTCCCCGCCGGGGCCTGGCCTGATCGACAAGGACTGATCTATGACCGCTATCAACTCCCATACCCAGGTCACGCCCGGGCGCCTTGAACAGATGTCCACGCGCATCGCCTTTTTCATCGCCGGCTTCGGCATCGCCGCCTGGGCGCCCCTGGTGCCCTACGCCAAGGCCCGGGCCAACCTGGACGAAGGCACCCTCGGCCTGTTGCTGCTGTGCCTGGGGGTGGGCTCGATTCTGTCGATGCCGATCGCCGGCGCCCTGGCCTCGCGCTATGGCTGCCGTCGAGTGATGGTCGGTGGTTCGTTGCTCATCTGCCTGGCCTTGCCGCTGCTGGCCACCGTCACCTCAATTCCGTTGCTGGTGGCCGGCCTGTTCCTGTTCGGCGCGGGCCTGGGCTGCGTGGATTCCACCGTCAACCTGCAGGCGGTGATCGTCGAACGGGCCAGTGGCAAGACCATGATGTCGGGCTTCCACGGGCTGTTCAGCCTGGGCGGCATCGTCGGTGCCGCCGGGGTCAGCGCGTTGCTGGGCCTGGGCCTGTCGCCCCTGGGCGCCACCCTGGTAGTGGTCGTGCTGATCCTCATCGCCCTGCTCAAGGCCGCGCCGCACATGCTGCCCTACGGCAGCCAGAGTGCCGGCCCGGCCTTCGCCGTGCCCCATGGCGTGGTGCTGTTTATCGGTTGCCTGTGCTTTATCGTGTTTCTCGCCGAGGGCGCGGTGCTGGACTGGAGCGCCGTGTTCCTCACCGCCGAACGCAACCTGGACGCGGCCTACGCCGGTCTCGGCTACGCCGCCTTCGCCCTGACCATGACCGCCGGACGCCTGACCGGGGACGCCATCGTCCACCGCCTGGGGGCCCGCCGGGTGATCATCATCGGCGGCGCCACGGCGGCCAGCGGCCTGCTGCTGGCCACCCTTGCACCGGCCTGGGAAGCCGCGCTGGTGGGCTACGCCCTGGTCGGCGCGGGCTGCTCCAACATCGTGCCGGTGCTGTACACCGCTGTGGGCAAACAGACCGTCATGCCGGAAAGCATCGCCGTACCGGCCATCACCACCCTGGGCTACGCCGGCATTCTCGCGGGCCCGGCGGTGATCGGTTTCGTCGCCCATGGCAGCAGCCTGAGCGTGGCCTTTGGCCTGATTGCCGTGCTGCTGTTGGCCGTCGCCGTCAGCGGCAAAATACTCAAGGTCTGAGGGCGGCGGCGCCGACGATTCGCGTTTGTGGGTCGAGGCATTACAGAGCATTTCCCCGACGCTTTGAGTCTGGAATCATGGGCGCCTTCATCAAGACAAGGACTCGGTCTTCCATGCAGCCTTTCTCTCTACGCCACGCCCTCTGTGCCCTGCTGCTCACCAGCAGCAGCGCCTTCGCCGCCGACCCGCAGGAAACGCACCTCTACTACGGCATGGTTCCCGGCGAATACGCCGTGATCGGCCAGGAACCGGACGGCGGCCCGGCCTATCGAGGCCACGCCAGCATCCGCTTCGAAAACGGCGCCCTGAGCCTGGTGAAAACCGTCAACGGCATCACCACCCGGGCCATCGGCAAGGTCACCCGCACCACCATCGCCAAAGCCGACGTTCTCAGCTTCACCTGGCCCGAGCACGGCGCCACCTGTCTGGTAAGGGGCGACCTGGACAACTACAGCCGCCTGACCTGCTACTGGACCCGCAACGGCGTGGACCACAAGGCCCCGGGGCTGGAAGCCTATTTCCCCACCGCCACCTGGCCACAAGCCGAATAAGGCCCGGCGCCAAGGGCCACCCCAGCGCCTCGATCCTGCCCTCTTCATTCAGGTAATGTCATGACCGCAGCAACCCCTACCGCCAACGCCGCCGAACGCACCTTCTGGGACTGGTTCACCCGCCAGGAAGCACGCCTGTTCGCCTTCGAATTTCCCGACGAGCCCCTGCTGGATGAACTGGCCAAGGCCCTGTCGCACGTTGCCCCTGAACTGACCTTCGAACTGGGCCCCATCACCGATGGCAAACGGGAGTTTGTCATCAGCGCTGGCGGCATCCTCGAAGCCTTCCCGGCCGTGGAGTCGCTGCACCGCTGCGCCCCCGACCTGCCACGCTGGCACTGGACCGCCTTCCGGCAGCGCATGCAAACCCTCTATGACCTGGGCATGGGCGAACATCGGGTGAGCGCCGACGACGTGCATTACCTGTTGGCGGCGGACGAGCCGAAAGTCGGCATCGCCTTGTTCTTCGACGATTACCACGAGGACCGCCACAGCGAGTTCCAGCAACTCGCCTACCTGTTCCTCGACCAGGCCCTGGGGGAATACGCGGTGGAAACCCAAGTAGGCTTTATCGAAGTCCTGCCACGCACCTCGGAGTACTTCCAGCGCGCCTACCCCCTGCGTGAACTGCCCGGGCACTTTGATCATTACTGGGGCAACACCACCACCTGAACCACCGGCACGGGCGCGCCCTTGCTCGCCCTATCCGACATTGGCCAGCGCTGGGACAAACAGTTGCCGCCCCAACTCCAGCGCCGCCGCCTCATGGGCGGCCGGGTCCTGGGTTTCCGAGTCCAGGCACAGTTGCCAGGTGCGGACCGGGGCGCCGCAGTAATCGAAAATCCCGTGTTCGATCTGGGTGCGCATGGCGTGCTCGTAGCCGTGGCGCTCATAGGTCGGGGCGTCGGCGCCGCCCACGGCCAACAGGTGCACCGGCAAGCGGCCGAGCTTCTTCACCAGCTTGGCCTCAGGGCTGAAATCAAAGGCCCAGCCATTGGCGAACACCCGGTCGATCCAGCCCTTGAGCAGCCCCGGCATCGACCACCAATACACCGGGAACACCAGCACCAAGGCGTCGGCGCGGTCGAGCCGAGCCTGCTCGGCGGCCACATCCGCCGGGGGTGCGGCTTGCTGGCGATGCACGGCGTGGTCCGCCGGGCCGAAGCGCGGGTCGAACCCTTCGGCCCAGAGGTCGGCGGTTTCATGGGAATGCCCGGCCTGCGTCCGGTCGATGCCCAGGGCCACCTGGGCCGCGAGATGGTGGGTCAGGGAGCGGGGATCGTGATGGGCAACAACGATAAGCGCATGCATGGGCACACTCCTGGGCAATGATTGCGAGGGCAGCACGGACCTTATATGCTGCATCAAGTTACTTTTCGTAAGTTACTTTTGGTAGGTTACTCATGTCAAGCCACCCACACGATCCTTCTGCTGCGCCCCCCAAACGCCGCCTGGCCCGGAATGAACGGCAGCGCCAACTGCTCGACGTCGCCTGGCAACTGGTCCGCGACGAAGGCAGCGACGCCCTGACCCTGGGCCGCCTGGCCGAGCTGGCTGGAGTGACCAAGCCCGTGACCTATGACCATTTCGGCACCCGGGCCGGGTTGCTGGCGGCGCTGTATCAGGATTTCGACGGCCGCCAGACCCGGCTGCTGGACACAGCCCTGGAACACAGCGACGCCACCCTGATCAGCCGGGCCCGGGTGATTGCCGGGGCCTATGTGGCCTGCGTGCTGCTGCAAGGGCGGGAAATTCCCGGGGTGATCGCGGCCCTGGCCAGCTCGCCGGAACTGGAGCAGATCAAGGGCGAGTACGAGGCGATCTTCATGGACAAGTGCCGTGCCGCCCTCGCCCCCTTTGTCGGCACCGGCCAGATCTCCAACGCCGGCTTGCGGGCCATGCTCGGGGCGGCGGAAGCCCTGTCCCACGGCGCGGCCACCGGCGAGCTCAGCGCCGAGCAGGCCGAGGAAGAGTTGTTTGCGGTGATCGTGGCGATGGTCGAGCGCAGCCAGCGCTGAAGCGCTCGGGCCTCGATCCACTCGCCAGCAGATGGATGCCCCAGACAAAAATGCCCGGGCCAAAGGCCCGGGCATTGCCGTCACGCGTTGGGTCGGCACCGATCAACCGGCGCTTTCACCCGCACTCGGTTCAGCCCCTTTGTACAGGCCCTGCGCCGGCTTGCGCCGCAACAGCGAGATGGCCAGGATCACCCCCGCCACCGCAGCGGTCATCAGGGTTTCGTAGCGGTAGTTCGGGCTGATCAGCATGTAGCCCAGCACCAGGGTAATCAGGCCGATCACCAGCCAGGTCAACCAGGGGAACAACCACATCTTGAACGCCAGGACCGTGCCTTCCCGGTCAGTGATGGCGCGCATGCGCAGTTGGGACACCGCGATCACCAGGTACACCAGCAAGGCAATGGCGCCGGTGGTGGACAACAGGAAGCCGAACACCTTGCCGGGGAAGGCGTAGTTGAGGAAGCAGCCGACAAAGCCGGCCAGGGTCGACAGCACCACCGCCACGGTCGGCACGCCATTGCCCGAGATGCGCGCCACCTGGCGCGGCGCCTCGCCACGAGAAGCCAGGGAATAGAGCATCCGCGAAGCGGTGTACAAACCGGAGTTCATGCAACTGGTCACGGCCACCAGCACCACGATGTCCACCATCAGTTTGGCGCCGGGTACGTTGAGAATTTCCAAGGCACGCTGGAACGAGCCCACCTGCAACAGCCGCGGGTCGTTCCAGGCCACCAGGGACACGATAAAGAAGATCGAGAAAATGTAGAAAATCGCGATGCGGTACACCACCAGGTTGGTGGCCTTGCGGATTTTCTCCCGAGGGTTGGCGGTTTCATCGGCGGCAATGGTCACGATCTCGGCGCCGAAGAACGAGAAGATCGTCACCAGCACACCGCCCAGCACCGCGCCGAAGCCGTTGGGCATAAAGCCGCCGTTCTGCCACAGCTGCTGCACCCCGGAGGTTTCGGCCAGGGGCCAGAAACCCAGGACCGCCATGGCGCAGACGATGATGAAGCCGAGAATGGCGATCACCTTGATCAAGGCGAACCAGTACTCGAATTCGCCAAAATTCTTCACGCTGATCAGGTTGGTGCACGCCAGCGTGATCATGATCAGGAACGCGAACAGCCAGGACGGCACTGCCGGAATCCAGGCGTGAAGAATGTCCGCGCCGGCAATGGCTTCCACCGGGATGATCAGCACCCAGAACCACCAGTACAGCCAACCGATGGTGAACCCGGCCCAGGGCCCGATGGCCCGCCCGGCGTAGGTGGAAAAGGAACCGCTGTCGGGGTTGGCGATGGCCATCTCGCCAAGCATGCGCATCACCAGCAGCACCAGCAGGCCGGTCATGCCGTAGGAAATCAGAATCGCCGGGCCCGCAGTGGCGATGGCGTTGGACGAGCCGATAAACAGGCCGGCACCAATGATGCCGGCAATGGAAATCATCGAAACCTGGCGTGACGTCAAGCCGTGTTTCAACGAGCGTTTCTGACGTTTTTCATCTGTGGTCATGATCCACCCTCAAGGTCAAAAAGCCGCGCGCGCCGACACCCGCCCAAGCGGACGCCGCACGCCCGACTCGGGTTTGCACAAGCGTTTTTGTTAGTTCAGCCCGCAGGCTGTTTTATGGCTCTTGCCCTCAGGCGCCCGGCATGGGCGGACCTTGGGTTGCAGTGAGAGCGGTGACGGCGTGCCAAGACATCGTTAGGGGGTCAACAGCGGGGTCACGGCGATAACAACCGTGCAGTGAAGGTGCCATTTGCTTGTCCTTTCATGGTTCCGGCGGCAGCTGAAATTGCATGGGGTTTTCTTGTTTTATGGCGTGAAGCGGTTACAGCACGACGCGCAGGCACTGCCCGGCGTGGTAGAGACTGAAGCCGGCGTCATAGGCCAGGCTGCGCAGGCCCCGGACGCTGACGGCCGGTTTGCCGGAGAAGGCCACCGGCAGCGCCTTGGCATCCCCGCTCAACAGGTAATCGGCAAAACATTTGCCCACCAGGGTCCCGGTGGTTACCCCGCGGCCGTTGAAGCCGGTGGCCGCGAGCAAGCCCGGCGCCGGCTCGAACAGACGCAACAGGTGATCGGGGGTAAAGCCGATGCGCCCGGTCCAGGTGCATTGCCACTCGACCTGGCCCAACTGCGGAAAATAGTGACGCTGGATGCGGTCGGCCCATTGCCGGATAAACCACAACGGGTAGTTCGCCGCGTTGCCCAGGCTGCCCAGCACCAACCGCCCATGGGCGTCCCGGCGAATGCTGCTGAGCACCGTGCGCGTGTCCCACGAACCCTGGCCGCCCTGCAGAATGCCCGCCTGCTCCGCGCCGCTGAGGGGCAGCGACGCCACCTGGTAGTAGTAGCCGGCGAAGATGTGTTCCTTGACCTGGCTCCACTCACCCTCGGTGTAGGCGTTGGAGGCGATGATCACTTGCTCGGCGCGCACACGGCCGCGCTCGGTCAGCACCTGCCAGCCATCGCCACTGCGTTGCAGGCCGGTGACCGGAGAGTCGCCAAACAACTGACCGCCGAGACGAACCACATTGCGCGCCATGCCCGAAGCGTACGCCATGGGGTTGACCGTGCCCGCGCGGTGATCCAGCAAGGCCCCCGCCACCTGGTCAGTGCCACAGGCGTCGGCGCAGGCCTGGCCGGTGAGCAACTCGACGTTGGCGCCACGGCGCTGCCACTGCTCGACCCGGCTGCGCAGGTCATCCAGGCCGGCGGCATTGTGGGCCATGTGCAGGGTGCCGGTGCGGGTGTCCTGGCAGGCGATGCCGTATTTGTCGATGGTCGAGAAGACCAGCGCCGGGGCCGCGCCCAGGGCCGTGTTCAAACGGTTGCCCTCGGCCTTGCCCAGGGTTTGCTCCAGGTCATCCGGTGGCACCCAGGTCCCGGCGTTGACCAGGCCGACGTTGCGCCCGGAACCGCCGTGCCCCACCTGATGGGCTTCCACCAGGCACACGCTTTTGCCGTTTTCCAGCAGTTGCAGGGCTGCGGAAAGCCCGGTGAAACCTGCCCCGATAATGCATACATCTACTGTACGCTCGCCCACCAGGGGCGGGTTGATCGGGCGCTCCGGCGTCAACTGTTCCCAGAGACAGCCGCGATGAAATTGCGCCATGTGAAAACTCCAGAGCACAGGCCAGGCCGAGCCCCGAAGGGCCCGGCACCAAGGGTTCAGTCGAAAACGATGCCCTGGGCCAGCGGCAGCTCGCGGGAATAGTTCACGGTGTTGGTCTGGCGGCGCATGTAGGCCTTCCAGGCATCGGAACCGGACTCGCGACCGCCGCCGGTTTCTTTCTCGCCACCGAAGGCACCGCCGATTTCCGCACCGCTGGTGCCGATGTTGACGTTAGCGATCCCACAGTCACTGCCCGCCGCGCTCTGGAACGCCTCGGCCTCACGGATATCCGTGGTGAAGATGCACGACGACAGGCCTTGAGGCACTTCGTTGTTCAGGCGCAGGGCCTCGTCGAAATCGTCGTAGGCCAGCACGTAGAGAATCGGGGCGAAGGTTTCGTGGCGCACCACCGCACTCTGGCCCGGCATCTCGACGATGGCCGGGGCCACGTAGTAGGCGTTGGGGTACTGGGTCTGCAATTGACGCTCGCCGCCGAACACCTGGCCGCCTTCGTCACGGGCCCGGGTCAGGGCGTCCTGCATGGCGCTGAACGCCTGCTTCTCCACCAGCGGCCCCACCAGGTTGTCCTGGCGCGGGTCGCCGATGCGCACCTTGGCGTAGGCGGCCTTGACCCGTGCCAGCACTTCGTCCTTGACCGAACGGTGCACGATCAAGCGGCGCAAGGTGGTGCAACGCTGGCCGGCGGTGCCCACGGCGCTGAACAGAATGGCGCGCACGGCCATGTCCAGGTCGGCGCTGGGCGCCAGGATCATCGCGTTGTTGCCCCCGAGTTCGAGGATGCTGCGGCCGAAGCGTGCGGCTACCCGCGGCCCGACTTCACGGCCCATGCGGGTGCTACCGGTGGCGCTGATCAGCGGTACACGAGGGTCGTCCACCAGGGCTTCGCCCGCCTCACGGTCGCCAATCACCAGTTGCGCCAGGCCCGCCGGGGCCTCGCCGAAAATCTTCAGCGCCTTGTCGAACAGCGCCTGGCAGGCCAAGGCGGTGAGCGGGGTTTTCTCGGAAGGTTTCCAGATCACCGGGTTGCCGCAGACCAAGGCCAGGGTGGTGTTCCAGGCCCAGACCGCGACCGGGAAGTTGAAGGCGCTGATGACCCCGACCACGCCCAGGGGCTGCCAGGTTTCACGCATGTGGTGGCCCGGGCGCTCGGAAGCGATGGTCAAGCCATACAACTGGCGCGACAGGCCGACGGCGAAGTCGCAGATGTCGATCATTTCCTGCACTTCACCCAAGCCTTCCTGGGTGATCTTGCCGGCCTCGATGGACACCAGCTCGCCCAACTCGGCCTTATGCTCGCGCAGCACTTCACCGAAGATCCGCACCAACTCGCCGCGGCGTGGCGCAGGCACATTGCGCCACTGCAAAAAGGCTGCGTGGGCCTGTTCGATACGGCTCAGGACCTGGGTTTTATTCTCCAGGCTGACGGCGGCAATCTGGCTGCCATCAATGGGCGTATACACGGGATAAGTCCCGTCGCTGAAGGCACTTTTGTTCACACCAAGACGAACTAATAGGTCGGCAACCACTTTATAAATCCCCTGCAACTGACGCTGGTTGAATGTGTTGATGTAGGTCAGTATTCATGCTCCCAGCGCCTCCCCACAAACGACGTTTTAGAAAAACATGATTCCTTTTTGGAATGAACAAGCGTCCGTTCTTCTGCAGGTAGATTCGCCATGTCCAAGCGTTTGATGCCCTCCACCACCGCCTTGCAATGCTTCGAAGCGGCCGCCCGCCACCTGAGCTTCACCCGCGCCGCCCAGGAGCTGCACCTGACCCAGAGCGCCGTCAGCAAGCAGGTGGCGCAGCTTGAGGAAATGCTCTGCAACCCGTTGTTCCAGAGGGTTCGCCGGCGCTTGCACCTGACCCCGGCCGGGGCTCTGTACCTGGCAGAGGTGAACAAGATCCTGATCCAGGTGGACATGTCGAGCCGCTACATCCTGTCGTACGGCGGCGAGACCGAAGTGCTGAAAATCGCCACCCAGCCCACCTTCGGCGACCGCTGGCTGGTGCCCAATCTCAAGGGCTTCAGCGGCCAGAACCCGAGCATTCACCTGGACATCCGCAGCGTGCTGGAGCCCTTCGACCTGGTCCAGGCCAAGGCTGACATCGCCTTTTTCTTCGGCCAGGGCACCTGGCCCGGCGCCACGTGCATCGAACTGTTCAAGGAGCAGGTGATTCCCGTCTGCGCCCCGGAATTGCTGGCCGGCACGGCCTTCGACAGCGCCGAAGCGCTGACCCGGCACATCCTCCTGCAATGCACCTCGCGCCCCGAGGCCTGGCACGAATGGTTCCTGGCCCAGGACCTGCACTCGCAGAACAGCTACCACGGCCCACGCTTCGACACCTTCTACATGTGCATTCGCGCGGCCCAGGCCGGCTGCGGCATTGCCCTGGTGCCGCGCTACCTGGTCAGCGAGGAACTGGCCCAAGGCAAATTGGTGATCCCCTGGGACTACCCGATGCAAAGCGACGGCTCGCACTTTATTGCCCACGCCGAACATTCGGCCGAGGTGCCCAAGGTCCGCGCCTTCGTCGAATGGATCCGCCAGCGGGTGGCCCTGGGCAACCCGCTGTAACAGCAAGTTTCAGAATTAAAGGAATGACAGGGCGATTTTATTTCGTTTGTGAGGCACCGGGCTTGTTCGCTTAGATAGAAAAAACAGCTACCCGAGCAGGTGCCCCCTTGTCTTCGTGCCCGACCCCCAACCTTGCACTGATCCCTGGAACGCCCTGCACTCACACGTTGCCGGAGAACGTTCTGTCATGAGCCGTGAAAACATCAGCCAATCCATCTCCACCGTTCACCCCATTACCTTGTCACACGGCAAGAATGCCGAAGTCTGGGACACCGCCGGCAAACGCTACATCGACTTTGTCGGCGGCATCGGCGTACTGAACCTGGGGCACTGCAACCCGCACGTGGTGCAGGCGATCCAGCACCAGGCCACGCAACTGACCCACTACGCTTTCAACGCCGCGCCCCACACCCCGTATTTGCAATTCATGGACCGCCTGGAGCAGTTCATTCCGGTGTCCTACCCGTTGAGCGGCATGCTCACCAACAGCGGCGCCGAGGCGGCGGAAAACGCCCTGAAAATCGTCCGCGGCGTCACCGGGCGCAGCGCGGTCATTGCCTTCGATGGCGCCTTCCACGGGCGCACCCTGGCCACCCTCAACCTCAATGGCAAAGTGGCGCCTTACAAGCAGCGAGTCGGCGTCTTGCCGGGGCCGGTGTTCCACCTGCCCTACCCGAGCCCGGACACCGGGGTCAGCACCGAACAGGCGCTCAAGGCCATGGACCGGCTGTTCAGCGTCGAGATCGACATCAACGACGTGGCTTGCTTCATCCTTGAACCGGTGCAGGGCGAAGGCGGCTTCCTGGCCCTGAACCCGGACTTTGCACAAGCTCTGCGCCGCCTCTGCGATGAGCGTGGAATCCTCCTGGTGATCGATGAGATCCAGTCCGGCTTCGGCCGCACCGGACAGCGCTTTGCCTTCAGCCGCCTGGGCATCGAACCGGACCTGTTGCTGCTGGGCAAAAGCATTGCCGGTGGCGTACCGCTGGGCGCCGTGGTCGGCCGCAAGGCCTTGCTCGACACCTTGCCCAAGGGCGGCCTGGGCGGCACCTATTCCGGCAACCCGATCGCCTGTGCGGCGGGCCTGGCGACCCTGGAGCAAATGAGCGATGCCCAGCTGTCCCGCTGGGGCGAGCTGCAAGAAAGCGCCATCGTCTCGCGCTATGAGTCCTGGCAGGCCCGTCAACTGTCGCCCTACCTGGGCCGGTTGACCGGCGTCGGCGCCATGCGCGGCATCGAGTTGCTGACCCCGGAGGGCACGCCGGCCACCGCCCAGCTTGCCGAATTGCTGGCCAGCGCCCGCGACGCCGGCCTGTTGCTGATGCCCAGCGGCAAGGCGCGGCACATCATTCGCCTGCTGGCCCCCCTGACCATCGAACCCGAGGTGCTGCACGAAGGCCTCGATATTCTCGAACACTGCCTTGCGGGAATCCGCTGAGCCCATGATTGCCAAGATTGCTCCGCCGGCGGCCCTCGCCACGCTGTATCGTGAGTTTCTCGAAGCCCTGCACCACGCAGGCTTCAGCGGTGAAATCGCCACCGACCACGCCAACCGCAGCGTGCTGGCCACCGATAATTCGATCTACCAGCGCCTGCCCCAGGCGGCGCTGTTTCCGCGGCACGTAGCGGACGTGACGCTGCTGATGGGCCTGGCCGCCGAACCACGCTTTCGGCCCATCGTGCTGACGCCCCGGGGCGGCGGCACCGGCACCAACGGCCAGTCCCTGACCCACGGCCTGGTGGTGGATCTGTCGCGGCACCTGAACCGGATTCTGGAGATCAACCCCGAGCAACGCCAGGTGCGGGTGCAGTCGGGGGTGGTCAAGGACCAGCTCAACGCCGCCCTCAAGCCCTATGGCCTATTCTTCGCCCCGGAGCTGTCCACCTCCAACCGCGCGACCCTGGGCGGCATGATCAACACCGATGCCAGCGGCCAGGGCAGTTGCACCTACGGCAAAACCCGCGACCACGTGCTGGAACTCAAGACCGTGCTACTGGGCGGCCAATGCCTGCACAGCGCGCCCCTGGCCGCCGAGGCCTTGCGCCAGGCCCTGGCCGCGCCCGGCATTCTCGGCGACGTGCACCGCTGCGCCGAACAGATTCATGCCCGCCACGGCGCGCTGATCGAGGCGACTTTTCCGCGCCTCAACCGCTGCCTGACCGGCTACGACCTGGCCCATATCCACGATGAGCAAGGGCGCCTGAATCTCAACAACCTGCTGTGCGGCTCCGAAGGATCCTTGGGCCTGGTGGTGGAGGCCACGCTCAATGTCCTGCCGATTCCCCGGCATTCGGTGCTGGTGAATGTCTCCTACGCCAGCTTTATGGACGCGCTGCGCGATGCACAGGCGCTGATGACCATGCGGCCGCTGTCGATTGAAACCGTCGACTCCAAGGTGCTAGGCCTGGCCATGCAGGACATCGTCTGGCATGACGTCGCCGAGTTCTTTCCGGCCTACCCGGCGGCGGCCACCCAGGGCATCAACCTGGTGGAGTTCAGCGGCGACGATCAAGACCTCTTGCTGGAACAGGTGGCGGCCTTTGTCGCGCATCTGGAACGCGACACCAGCGTGCAGCGACTGGGCCACACCCTGGCCCAGGGCGCCCAGGCGGTGAGCCGGGTCTACAGCATGCGCAAGCGTTCGGTGGGCCTGCTGGGCAATGTCCAGGGCGAGGTCCGGCCCCAGCCCTTTGTCGAAGACACCGCGGTGCCGCCGGAACACCTGGCCGACTACATCGCCGAGTTCCGCGCCCTGCTCGACCGCCATCAACTGCACTACGGCATGTTCGGCCACGTCGACGCCGGGGTACTCCACGTGCGCCCGGCCCTGGACATGAAAGACCCGGCCCAGGCCGCCCTGGTGCGGGTGATTTCCGACGCCGTGGCCGAGCTGACCCACAAGTACGGCGGGCTGTTGTGGGGCGAGCACGGCAAGGGCGTGCGCTCGGAATACGCGCCGAAATTCTTCGGCGAGCTGTACCCGGCGCTGCAACAGCTCAAGGCCGCGTTCGACCCCTTCAACCAGCTCAACCCGGGCAAGATCGCCACGCCCACCGACAGCCACGATGCGTTGCTGAAAATCGACCAGGTGCCGACCCGGGGCGAGCATGACCGGCAAATCGATGAGCGGGTGTGGACCGATTACGCCTCGGCGGTGCACTGCAACGGCAACGGCGCCTGCTACAACTTCGACCCCAACGACGCCATGTGCCCGTCGTGGAAGGCCACCCGCGACCGCACCCAGTCGCCCAAGGGCCGGGCCTCGCTGATCCGCGAATGGCTGCGCCTGCAACAGCAGGCCGGGGTCGATGTGCTGGCAGCCGCGCAACGCATCCGCCAGTCCAACCCATTGGCCACGCTGCCGGCCAAGGCCTGGAACAGCCTGTTTGGCCGCAGCGCGGAGCACGAGTTCTCCCATCAGGTGTTCGACGCCATGGCCGGCTGCCTGGCGTGCAAGTCCTGCGCGGGGCAGTGCCCGGTCAAGGTCAATGTGCCGGAGTTTCGCGCGCGCTTTCTCGAGCTGTACCACGGGCGCTACCTGCGTCCACTCAAGGACTACCTGATCGGTTCCCTGGAATACAGCATCCCCTACCTGGCCCGGGTGCCCTGGCTGTACAACGGCCTGATGGCCGCCGCGCCGGTGCGCCGCCTGCTGGAAAAGGCCGGAGGCATGGTTGACAGCCCGTTGCTCAGTCGCTTCGACCTCAAGTCGGTACTGCGCCAGGCCGGGGTCGAACTGGCCACCCCGCAACGCCTGGCGGCCCTGACCCCGGAACAGCGGCAGCGCAGCGTGATCCTGGTGCAGGATGCCTTCACCCGTTACTTCGACACCCAGGTGGTGGGCGACTGGATCCGCCTGATCCGGCGCCTGGGCTACCAGCCCTGGCTGGCGCCGTTCAGCGCCAATGGCAAGCCGCTGCAAGTGCTGGGGTTTCTCGGCGCCTTCGCCAAGGCCGCGAGAACAAACGCCCGGCGCTTGCAGCCATTGAGCGGCTTCGACATCCCGTTGTTGGGCCTCGACCCGGCCATGACCCTGGTCTATCGCCAGGAGTATCAGAAGCTGCTGGGGCAACAGGCCGCGCCCCAGGTGCTGCTGCCTCAGGAGTGGCTGGCAGGCCTGCCCCTGGCGCAGATCGCGGGGCCGTCGACAGCCGGCGCTGGCGCTTACAAGCTACTGGCCCACTGCACGGAAAAAACCAACGCTCCGGCCAGCACCGCGCTGTGGCCGTCGATTTTCCAGGCCCTGGGCCTGGAGTTGCAGGTGCTGGCCAGCGGCTGCTGCGGCATGTCCGGCACCTACGGGCATGAAGCCCGCAACCTGGCCACGTCGCAGCAGATTTTCAGCCAGTCCTGGCAACCGCTGTTGCAGCAGCACGGCGCGTCGGGCCAAGTGCTGGCCAACGGTTATTCGTGTCGCAGCCAGGCGGCGCGCTTGCAACACCTGGCGTTGCAGCACCCGCTCCAGGCGCTGTTGCGCCACCTCGACACCCAGCCGACGTAACCCGCCACGCCCGCGCCCCCCTCACTGCTGCGTGAGGGGCGCACCCTATCTGTATTCCCCCCATGACTGACCTCCAACCGCCTCGAATCGGCATCCCCCTAGGCGCGTGCCCTGCCGGCTATGCTCCAGGGCAATGGGCAGCCGCGCCAGACGGCGCAACGCGAGGGGCCGACGACGCCTTGAAGGTCAGTATTTTTTGGAATGACACGCGGCCATTTATTCGTTTGAAGCAGCTTCGGCCAGCCCGCAGAATTCACCCCACAGGCACTTCCAAGGCAACCTGCCAAACCGTTTGCGGAGAACGATCCACATGAGCACTGCCCAGTTCGCCAATCGCGACCAGATCCGAGCCGACTTTTCCCGCGCCATGTCGCAGATGTACAAGGACGAAGTGCCGCTCTACGGCACCCTGATGGACTTGGTCGCCGCGACCAACCAGCAGGTCATGAACCAGGACCGCGCGGTTGCCCAGAGCCTGCAACAGACCGGCGAAATCCAGCGCCTGGACATGGAGCGTCACGGTGCGATCCGCGTCGGCACGGCGGCCGAACTGGCGACCCTGGGCCGCTTGTTCGCGGTGATGGGCATGCAGCCCGTGGGTTACTACGACCTGACGCCGGCCGGGGTGCCGGTGCACTCCACGGCGTTTCGCGCGGTGCACGAGGACGCCCTGCAAGTCAGCCCGTTCCGCGTCTTCACGTCGTTGCTGCGCCTGGAACTGATCGAGGACGACGGCCTGCGGGCATTCGCCGAATGGGTCCTGAGCCGCCGCAGCATCTTCACCCCACGGGTCATTGAACTGATCGAGAAATCCGAACTCGACGGCGGCCTGAGCCCGAGCGATGCCAAGGACTTCGTGCAGCAGGCCCTGGAAACCTTCCGCTGGCACAACCAGGCCACAGTGTCGTTGGCCGAGTACCAGAAACTCAACGCCCAGCACCGGCTGATCGCTGACGTGGTGGCCTTCAAGGGGCCCCACATCAACCACCTGACGCCGCGCACCCTGGACATCGACGCCGTACAGGCCGGCATGCCCCGGCACGGCATCACCCCCAAGGCGGTGATCGAAGGCCCGCCCCGTCGCCAGTGCCCGATCCTGCTGCGCCAGACCAGCTTCAAGGCCCTGGAAGAAACCATCCGCTTTGTCGGCCAGCACGCCGATGAAAGCGGCAGCCACTCGGCACGCTTCGGTGAAATCGAACAACGCGGCGCCGCCCTGACCCCCAAGGGCCGAGCCCTGTACGACCAACTGCTGAACAGCGCCCGCGAGCAACTGGGTGAATTCCCCAACGAAGCCAACGCCGAACGCTACATGGCCACCCTTGAAAACAGCTTCAAGGACTTTCCCGACAACCACGACGACATGCGCCGCCTGGGCCTGGCCTACTTCCGCTACTTCCCCACTGCCAAAGGCATCGCCGCCCGCAGCAACGAGCTGCCTCTCAAGGAACTGGAAGCCTTGATCAGTGCCGGGCACATAGCCTTCGAACCCCTGGTCTATGAAGACTTCCTGCCGGTCAGCGCCGCGGGCATCTTCCAGTCCAACCTCGGCGACGAGGCTCAGTCCCACTACAGCACCCATTCCAACCAGGCCGAGTTCCAGCGCGCCCTGGGCCGCGACACCCTCAACGAGCTGCAACTGTACGCCGACACCCAGCGCCGCTCGCTGCTCGAATGCGCCACCGAATTGCGGGTAGCGCCGCTGGTGTGATCGTGGCGCCGGGCACGCTCTGTGCCTGGCGCTGAAAGCGGCAACAGTGCGAATATTGCGGCGCAGGATGATCCCGAGCGCCGGAATACTCGCCGCATCAGCCCACTGAACGCGTCGCAGGCGACACCCTCTGTCGTCACCGGGAAAAATCAGCGCATCGGCTTCTGGATAAAATCCGCCACAGGGTTCATCCTCCGCGACTTTTTCCGGCCCCACCGGCCCCTTCAGGAACCTCAACATGCACGACCAGCCCCTGACCGCCGCCGACTTCGAATTCATCGAAGACACCCTGCTCAAGTACGGCGACGACCACTCCGTGCTCAACCCGTCGGAGCTCGACGGCTACTTCACCGCCCTGGTCTCCAGCCCGGCACAAGTGGACATCGCCGAGTGGTTCCCGACCATCTGGGGCGGGCAGAACCCGGACTGGGAGAGCCCCGCCGAGTGCAAACAGTTCATCGAACTCTGCGTGCGCCACATCAACACCCTGGCCGGCCAACTGGCCCTCAAACCGCAGAGCTTCAGCGCCCGTTTCGAACAGACCGAACACAACGGCCAGCCCCTGACCCTGGCCGAAGAATGGTGCTTCGGTTACCTGCGTGGCGTGGCCGTGGGCAACTGGCCCGACCTGCCGGCCCCGCAAGCAGCCCTGCTGCAAGCCATCAGCGACTGTGCCGACCAGGACAACTTCGAACTGCCGGTGGACCTGGACGTGGCGCTGCACCGCCAGCGCGTGGCCGCCTTGGAACCCGCCGCCCGCGCCCTGCACGACTTCTGGTCGAGCCGGCGCTAAGCCGGGCCGAACAGCCCGTTCATCTAGCGAGTCGAAGCCCCATGTCCGTCTACTCCATCGCCGTGACCGTCGCCCCCCACACCCCCAGCCTGATCAAGCTGCTGCGCCCGTACACCACGGCCAGCGTCGGCGAACTGGCGGGCAAACTGGGCAGCGAGCAGCCCGTGATCGAAATCGATACCACGGACTTCCCCCTGAGCGTTGATGATGACGCAGGCCTGCAGCAGCAACAGCACACCTTGCTCGACCTGATCGACCGCCTGGAAGGCGCCGGCGCCAGCGTGCTGGTCCGCCAGCACCTGGACGAACTGACCGAGACCTTGTCACGGCAACAGCTGTTGAACCAGTTCGAGAGCGAGCGCGGTTACCGGGCGCAGGAGCACGATTGAACGCCGGCCGATGAACCGAACCAGCGCCTGGTCGAGCTTCCCCATCAGGCCCGGGCTTGGCGCCTGCTAAGCCCGGTTATCCTCTGCCCCTGGCTCAATACACCCAGCTCAAGGTCAGCGTGGCGTTGCGTGGGTCGCCATAGAAGTTGTTGCCACCACGGTGACGGTTGGAGACCGGGATGTAGTAGGTCTTGTCGGTGAGGTTGTTGCCCACCAGGCTCAGGGTGGTGTGCTGGTCGACGCGGTAGGCGAGGTTGGCGTTGAACAGGGTGTAGCCGCCCTGGTACATGTCGCGGGTGGTGTCGGTGCTGCTCTGGGTGGTCAGGCCGCCGCCGATGCTCCAGCGCTCGCCGTCGCCGGCCAGGCGGTAGTCGGTGTAGAGCCGGAACAGGTGCTTGGGGAACCATTCGTTGAACGGGTCCCCGGCCTTGACGGTGCTGGACACGTCCTCCAGGTATTCGCTGCGAGTGAAGGTGTAGCCGGCGGACAGCTGCCAGCGCGGGCTGAGGGCGCCGGACGCTTCCAGTTCCAGGCCCTGGCTACGCACCTTGCCCGAGGCCTCGTTGCAGTTGTCCTGGCAGGTCGGGTTGCCGTTATCGATGCCGCGGTTTTCCTGAAGGATGCGGAACAGCGCCGCCGACAGGTTGAGGTCACCGCCGAAGTATTCCCCCTTGATCCCGGTTTCATAATTGGCGCCGACGATGGGCTTGAGCGGGGTGTTGGACTCGTCCACCAGGTTCTGCGGTTTGAAGATGCTGGTGTAACTGGCGTACCAGGACAGGTGCTCGCTGAAGTCCCAGACCAGCCCGCCGTACGGCGTGAGTTTGCCGTCTTCGCGGTACGGCGAGCGGCTCTCGACACCGGTGCCGAGGTTCTTGAAACGGGAGTTGAAATAAAAGCTGCTGTAGCGGCTGCCGAGGATCAGCTTGAGCTCGTCGCTCAGGTTGAACCGCGTCGTGGCGTACAGGCCGCGCTGGTAGTTGTCGTAGCGGTAACGGTTGCGATACGGCACCTCGGGCTTATCCAGGCTGGCGGGGTCGAAGCCATAGACGTCGATCACTGCCGTCTGCGCGCCGATGCCCCGCAGGTTGTCGTAGAGCTCTTTCTGATAATCCCCACCCAGCACCAGTTCATGCTCACGCCCCAGCAGCGGGAACTTGCCGGACAGGTTGAGGTTGGCCGAATACTGGTCGCCCTGGTTGTGCCGGGCGATGTAGTTATTCAAGCGCGCCGTACCGGCCGTCCCCACCCCCGCCGTGCCGTTGCCGAACACGCCGATAAACTGCCCCTCGGCGTCGGACTGGGTGTAGTTGAGGGCACTGCTCAGGGTCCAGTTGTCGTCCAGGTGGTGCTCGACCTCGGCGAACAGGTGGGTCTTTTCATAGGTCATGTGGTTCCAGCTGGCGCCTAGGAAGGTCGAGCGCGACAGGTCCAGGCTGCTGTAGTCGGTGGACATGGGCACGCCGTAGAGGTTGGGCACGCTGTGGCTTTTTTGCCAGTTGAAGCCGGTGGTCAGGCTGGTGTCGGGGGACAGGTCGTAGGCCAGGCTGGCGAACAGCACCTGGCGGTCGCCGCCGACGTAATCGACGAACGACTGATTCTGCTGATACACCGTGATCAGCCGCCCACGCAGCGACGCGTCACTGTTCAAGGGGCCGGAGACGTCGATCTCATTGCGGTACTTATCCCAGGAACCGGCACTCAAGCGAGTGGACAGTTGAACGTCCCGGGTCGGCGCCTTGCGCACCAGGTTCACCGTGCCGCCCGGTTCGCCGGTGCCCTGGGTCAGGCCAGAAGCGCCACGCAGCACTTCGACCCGGTCGTAGATCGCCAGGTCGGGGGAGTCGCTGGAGGCTTCGGCCGACCCCATGCCCGGCACACTGCCCTGGAACTGCGAGCTGACGCCGTTCTGCTGGACGTTGTCCATGGCAAATCCCCGGGAATAGAAACGCGCCTGGTCCGGCGTCTCGTACAGCACATTGACGCCGGTCACCTGGCTCAAGGCGTCTTCCAGGCGCGTCATGTGCTGATCGTCCATGCGCTGGCGCGTGACCACACTCACCGACTGCGGGGTTTGCCGCGGGCTCAGGTTGAGCTTGGTCGCGGTGCGCATCTCGCCGGTGGTGTAGGAACCGCTGCCCTCGGTGGTCGAGCCCAATTGCCCGCCACGAACCGTGGTGGCAGCGAGGTTCAAGGCCCCTGGCAGGTCTTCCATGATCAGCCACACCGGCCCTTGCTGGCGGGCACTCAGGCCGGTGCCGGCGAGCAACAACCGCAGGGCTGCATCGGGTTCGAAACGGCCGCTCAGGGCTGGCGCCGAACGCTGGGCCACCAGGCGATCGTCCACCGCCAGGGTCATGCCGGCGAGGCTGCCCAATTGGCGCAGGGATTGGCCCAGGGGCTGGGCCGGCAAGGCCAGTTCCAGCGGGGCGGCCTGGGCATGCAACACGCCGGCCAGGGCACTGGCGGCGATCAGGGTATTGAGCGAAATGCGCAGCATGGTGTTTCTCGTTAAGGGTCGGCAGATACCCATTGACGAAGGGGGTGAGCAAATCCCTGATGTCGGCTGCGAAAAAAAATTCAGCGGGCCACCAGCGCGGTAAAGCCGCCCCGCTCCTCCACCCGCACCGCCGCCAACTGCGGCAGGCTGTGGAGGAAGGTGTCGACGTCGGCGGTCTGCACCACCGCCGTCAGGCTCAGGCTCGACCGGCCCTCCACCCGCAGCGGCCGTTGCCGGTAGCGCGACAGCCCGGCGGCAATCTCCACCAGGTCGGCGCGGTCGAAGGTCAGGCTGCCTTGCTCGAAACTGAAGGCCCCCGCCGCCGCCCGCTGAATGCGCTGTACCTGCCCCCGCTCATCCGCCTCGGCCACCTGATCGCGCTCCAGCACCAGGCGCTGCCGGGCACTGCCGAACTCCACCCGGCCGTGATCGACACTGACCTGCACCCGCCGCTCGAAACGCTCCACCACAAAACGCGTGCCCAGTACCCGCACCTGGGCCACACCGGCCTCCACGGTGAACGGCCGCTGCGGGTCGGGGCGCACGTCGAAAATCGCCCGCCCCTGCAACAGAAACAGCTGGCGGCCATGTTCGGTAAAAGTCACGTGAATGCGGGTGGCAGCGTCCAGCACCAACTGACTGCCGTCCGACAGCGTCTCCCGGCGCCGCTCGCCAATGCCCGTGACCAGTTGCAAATCCCCCAGGGCGCGGTAACGCAGGGTCAGCAGCGACGCCAGGCTGGACAAGGCCGCCAAGCCGAGCAGCCCGTTGCGCACAAACCGCCGACGGCCGAGGGACTCCATGGCGCCGGCCAGGGCCGCGGTTTTCGGGGTCGAGGAAAAATCCCCCCACAACTCGCTGAACACCTGGTACTCGGCGGCGTGGCGCGGGTCGGCAGCGAGCCAGGCCTGGAACGCCTGGCGCTCGGGATGATCGGCGGGCAAATCGAGCAACCGGGTGAACCAGCGCGCTGCCTGCTGACGGGTCGAACTCATGGCGCCAGCACCTCACGGGCCTGGCGCAAATCCAGCAAGGCCCGCATCAGATGACGCTCCACCATCGACAGGCTGATGCCCAACATGCGGGCGATTTCCGGCTGCCGATGGCCCTCGATCCGTGCCAGCCAGAACACTTCCCGGCAGCGCGGCGGCAAGCAATCAAGGATGCGCTGCAAGGCCAGCAGACGCTGCTGCAGATCCGCCAGATGTTCCGCCGAAGGGGCAAAGTCCGCGTTTTCCTGCCGGTCCATCCAGGGCTCGCCCTGTTCCTCGGGCATCGGGTAATAGCGCGCCGCCTCACGGAAATGGTCGATCAACACCGAGTGCGCCACCCGGCGCAAATAGGCATTGGGCTGCTCGATGGGCGTGCGCTGGCTGGCCAACAGGAAACGGATAAAGGCATCGTGCAGCACATCGTAGGCCCGCTGCACACACTGGGTCCGGCGACTCAGGCTCAAGAGCAAGTCGGTGTAGGCCCAACGCAAATTGATTCCGTTCCAATCCATCCCGGCAGCCTCTGATCGGGCAGACAACACGTCGAACGCTCGACGCAAGGGGCGCCGGCCCCAGCCAGCCGGGGGCGGCGCGGCGAGGATAGAGCCTGGAAAATCAAAACGCAAATAGGAAGCGTTATTATTAGTGCGCTTTGGAGGGGCGGTCTGGCACGATCAGGGGACGCTTCTTTCGGGTAATAAGCGCCCTGACTCTCAACATTCCCAACTGCTCGCGGCGGTAACTATTGCGGATCGAGGGAATTGACCAACATCGGAATCAGCGGTTGCCTAATTCAGTATTGGAAATGCACACGTCAGCGCTTTATAACTACGTTCGTCCGACTGCTTGCGGCGAGATACACGTAAACAACCTCCACCTAAAACGCCTCGTGTAGAACTCTTCTCACCGGGTGGCTGGGGTCACATACGCCCTTGCTCTTGGACCCCTCATTGATAGGACGGCCACCGTCCACAGCACACTTGAGAAAACACATGATCGATGGATCTGCCGTTTTGACCGTCTTTTTGGTTTACCTGGCCGGGGTCGTTATCCCCGGGCCGAACTTCGTTGCCGTGGTGCATAAAGCGGTGGCGGCCACTCGGTCAGAAGCCTTGGCGTTGGTTGCAGGGATCGTATTGGTCAACCTGTTCTGGTCCACCTGCGCACTGGCAGGCCTCGGTTTGGTATTTGCTGCCTTCCCTTGGGCAGCGCTGGTGGTCAAAGTCCTCGGGGCCGCCTACCTCATCGGGTTCGGACTCCGCCTGCTGATCAACGCGGGTAAAACTACCCCTGGCCCCCTCACCGCTGCCGTCGGCAGTCATTGCAGGCAGTCGTTTTTTCAGGGGGTGGTGACCAACATTGGCAACCCTAAATCCATGGCTTTCTATGCCGCTGTGTTTTCAGCTGCAGCCCCCGCCCATGTCTCGCTGGGCACGTTTTCATCCATGCTGGCGGTGGTCGTGGTGGTTTCAATGACCTGGTACGGGCTGGTCGCCATCGCGCTTTCCCAGCCCAAGATTGCCGATGCATATCGAGGAAGAAAAAAAGCCATCGACCGGCTGTGCGGAGGGTTGATTGTGTCCCTGGGGATCCGTCAGTTGGCTTAGCGACCCCGAAACTTTATAGCGCAAGGTCGCCGTGATCTTCACAAATCGGGTGATCTTAGGCCCAGCGTTACGGATGCTCCAGCGCCGCCAACGCATCGTCCTGGATGCCATCGGCAAACTTGCGCATCAGGCGCACCAGGTTCTCCACGTCCTGGTCCTCCCACGAGGCGAAAATCGCCAGGCCAATGCGCTCTCGCGCTTCATCGACACGGTCGGTCATCGCCTTGCCCTTCTCGGTGATGACCGACTCGCGTACACGGCGATCGGTGGCGCTTTCCTGACGATTGATCAGCCCCAGGCTTTCCAGCTTGGTCACCTGCCGGCTGACGGTGGTGTAGTCGCGCCCCACACGGTCGGCCAGTTCGACAACGCCAATGGGCCCGACCCGCTCCACCAGAACCAGCAACGGAAACAAGGCGCGGTCCAGGGAAATGCCCGCTTCGCGCACCATGGCCTCGTCACGCTGCGGGCGATTCATGACCGCGACAATCTCCAGCAGTGCGCCATGGAGTTCGCGAAGCTGTGCGCTTATATGTGTATTTTGCACATTATTTGTTGACACGTTTTTTCCTTCGCTTAACTATGTGCATATTGCACATATCGGAGAGCGTGATGAAACAGCCACTCGCAGTTGATGTATTGATTTGCGGCGCGGGCGCTGCCGGTCTGATGCTGGCGATTGACCTGGCACGAAGGGGCATTTCGTTGCGCCTGATCGAAAAAAACCCCCTGCCCTTCCACGGGTCCCGCGGTAAAGGTATTCAGCCTAGAACCCAGGAAATATTCCATGACATCGGCATCCTCGACCGAATCGTTGCTGCGGGGGGAGTCTATCCGACTGAACGGCGATACCGCGACGATGGCAGCCACAGCGACGCGGATGTGATCGAGCATTTCGACCCCACGCCGGCCGAGCCTTATCCCGTGCCGCTGATGCTGCCGCAATGTCTGACCGAACGGGTGATGCGCGAGCGCCTGCTGGAACTGGGGCACCACGCGGACTTTGACTGCGAGCTGGTCGGCTTCGAACAGGATGCCGATGGCGTCACCGCCCGCCTGACGGGCAAGGCCGGAGCAGAAACCCTGCGCGTGCAGTGGCTGGTGGGCGCCGATGGCGGCCGCAGTTTTGTGCGCCATAGCCTGGGCATCGACTTCCCCGGCAAGACCCTAGGCGTTCGCGCCCTGGTGGCCGATGCGGTGATAACGGGCCTGTCCCGTGATTACTGGCACCGCTTCAGCGATGGCGACATGGCGCGGCAGATTTCGCTGTGCCCGCTGGCCGGCACCCAGCTGTTTCAAATCCAGGGCCCGATCCCCCTCGACGGCGACATTGATCTGTCCGCTGAAGGGCTGACGACCCTGGTGGCGCAGCGCACCGGCCGCAACGATATTCAGGTGCAATCCGTGTCCTGGTCTTCGCCCTACACCATGAACGCCCGGCTGGCCGACCGTTACCGCACCGGCCGCGTGTTCCTGGTGGGGGACGCGGCGCACATCCACCCGCCCACCGGTGGCCAGGGCCTGAATACCAGCGTGCAGGACGCCTACAACCTGGGCTGGAAACTGGCGGCGGTGATCCAGGGGGCGCCCGAGGCGCTGCTGGACAGTTATGAGGAGGAGCGCCGGCCGGTGGCCGCGTCGATGCTTGGCTTGGCGACCCGACTGCTTGAAGCGCAGAAAAAAGGCGATATGCGCCGCGGCCGCGACGTGCACCAACTCGATATCGGCTACCCCGAATCCAGCCTGGCCCTTATGCGCCCCGATCGCAGCGGTCGTCTGTCGGCGGGCGATCGGGCACCGGATGCGCCGATCTGGGGTGCAGCCGGTCACCCGTCGCGGCTGTTCAACCTCTACCAAGGCACCCATTGGACCTTGCTGGGCTACGGCCTGGAGCGCGATGCGGTGCCGCCCCGAGCTGGGCTGCGCATCCACACCTTCAGCCCCCACGGCGACCTGTTCGATGACCAGGGGCATTTCCATGAAGCGTACGAGCCGGCCATCGATGATTGGGTATTGGTGCGCCCGGATGGCTACGTCGGCGCGATCGTCGCCCAGGACGATGTGCAGAGCCTGGAGCGCTACCTGCAGCAGGTCGGCCTGGGGGCTGGCAACAACAGCCACGACTGACACAACGGCCCCGCGTCTTTTTTCAACCACATCGCCGGCCTGGATGCCGGGTATTTCTCCCACAGGCTGCCCATCGCTTTCACCGAGCGATTGGTGAGCTCTCCCCTGTGCCCGAGGACGATACCCCGGCGGTGTTGGCTGAAGCAGCGCTCGCGCCTTTCAGCGGCATCCTCCGGCACCTACACGCTCCCCCTCAACGCCCTGCGCAGCACGGGTCATGCGGATATCCACCCCCACGGACCTCAGGTGCAGGTATCGTATGCCCTCCTCTATTTCCAGCCTCGAAACAGGCAACCTGCCGTTGCCGCACCGGCTGCACAAAAACAACAAGGACATGCAATGCAGTACCGAACTGGAGCGCAAGCCTTCGCGCACGGCGTTCGAACCCTGATGCCATTGACCCCCGGCGTGGTGCCCTTCGGGTTGGTCACCGGAGTGATGGCCATTGAAATGGGCATGTCACCCGGCATGACCCTGGGCATGACCCTGCTGTTTTACTCGGGCTCGGCCCAGATGGTTGCCCTCCAGCTGCTGCACAATAACGTCCTGCCGGTGGCGATTGTGGTCACTGCGTTGATCATCAACCTGCGCTTTATCATGTACAGCGCCTCGCTGGCGCCGCACCTGCACCACTTGCCCCGTCGCTGGACATGGCCCATGTCCTACCTGCTGTCCGATCAGTCGTTCGCGCTGTACAGCCTCAGGTTTTCGTCGGGCGAACCCGGTCGCTTCGGGCATTACTTTTACGCCGGTACGGCGGTGGCCATGTGGCTGGTCTGGCAGCTGTCGGTATTGGCCGGGGTCTTCTTGGGGGCCAGCATCCCCGAGTCATGGTCATTGAGCTTTGCCATTCCCCTGTCTTTCCTGGCATTGCTGGTGCCCAACCTGCGCAGTGCGGCGAGCCTGGGCGCCGCATCGGTCGGCGGGTCGATCGCCGTGTTGGCCATCAACATGCCCTACAACCTGGGGTTGGTCATGGCTTCGATCGGGGGCGTTGTGGCCGGCTTACTGATCGAGAAAATGCGTAGCCGCCCTTCGAGCACCGAACGTCCTGACGATGTTGAGAGGGAAACCCAATGAGCGATCTGGCGTTGTGGGGTCTGTTTCTGGCAGTCGGCGTAGGGACCTTTGTCATGCGTCTTTCGTTTGTCGAACTCTATGGCCGCTGGCGCATTCCCGAGTGGCTGAACCGAGCCTTGCTGTATGTACCGGCCAGCGTGCTGGCCGCGCTGGTACTGCCCGCCGTGGTGTACCCCAATGGGCACACTGAATTCGAACTCGCCAACCCGCAAATCCCCGCCGCCATCATCGCCGCCTGGGTCGCGTGGAAAACTCGAAATACGCTCCTGACCCTGGCGGTCGGTATGGCCGCACTGCTGCTTTTCAAGCTGATTGGGGGGTGAAGCGCTGACCTTTAATGCGTTAACGCGCCCTCTCGAACAGCCCTGCCCTGGCCGTTGAGTTCCCAAGCTACGAACAAGCCAAAGCCTGCTACAACGACCCCGCGTACAGCCATGCAAAAGCATTCGCCCTGCGCGCCTCTCGACGCGAGCTGATCATTATCAAGGGGGATTTGAGTTAAAGGTGTGAGGTTCAAGGGGGTCGCTTCGGGGCGATTGCGGCCCTTCACGCCCCGTTGCTCTCAGCCAATGACGACCACTGCAGATCGCTGCATAAACCTCACGGACATCATCAGGCTCTACGACAAACCGATGCTGTGACTTGCGCCGAACAGCGTTGCTTGCTCTTTGGCCATCTTGAGCAAGGCATCGACGACAACCCTCACTTTCGGCTGGATGTAACGAGTACGCGGCCAAATGACGTGTATGGGCATGGTTGCTCCTGCGTAGTTGTCCAGAACAGTGACCAAAGCCCCACTGCGCAAATGCTCCGAAACCAGCCAGGTGGGCAATTGACAAAGTCCGCAGCCATCCAGGGTCGCGCGCAACATCATTTCACCGTCACCGAACTCATGGCGCACGCGCACTTCCTGCTCTTGTGCCTCGCCCTTGGCATTCCTTAGCAACCACGCCATGCGCAGCCCTTTACGCCAGGCAATGATGCAATCGCATTCCTTTAACGCGGACGGATGAAGAATCGGCGGGCAGCGGCTCAAGTAGTCGGGCGCCGCACAAACCACCAGATGCTGCTCACCGAGCCGGCGTGCGACTAACTCCGGGTCATCCTTGAGATCGCCGATTCGTACCGCCAAATCAATGCCATCGTTGATCATGTCGACCGTCCGCTCACCGAAGGTCACCGTCAAGTCGAGCTGCGAGTATTGCCGGGCCAGAGCAATCAGCATGGGGGCAATATGGCGTCGGCCAAATGCAGCAGGAAGATCGATACGCACACGTCCCTTGGGCTCGGCGACGCCGTTGAGAAAGCTCCCTTCAATACCCCGCAATTCATCCATGACTCGCAAGCAACTGGCGAGGTAAACCTCTCCCTCACTGGTCAAACTCAGTTTGCGCGTGGTGCGGTGCAGCAGCTTGATACCGAGGCGTTTTTCCAGGCGGGTGACGCTTTTGCCCACTGCCGAACTGGTCACGCCCAGTTGCAACGCAGCCGCCGTGAAACTCCCGCATTGAGCCGCCAGGGTGAACTCCGGAATGCCATCGAATTGAAAGGAATCCATGACGGGCTCCACATTGCTGAAAGCTCGATTCTATCCCTGGAGGATCAACTGATTGTAATTTTCACGAATCAATAGATTTTCTGGACTGGATTAAGGTGGCCTTCCTTTTGAACGACCTTCCCCTGGAGGCCACTGTGAACGCCGATGTGAACCGACTGCTCACCCTTGAAGCGATCAGGAACCTGCGACTGCGCTACTGCCATCATCTCGATGCCAATCGGATGGATGCACTCGCACAGTTGTTTACCGAGGACGCCATTTGCCAGGTTGATCGCGGTTGCTGGAGGGGCCGTGACGCCATTCAGCAGGGCTTGTTCCAAGCATTTTCAGCATTCGATGCGCAACAACGCGGGGCGTATCCCTTCATGCACGCTGTGTCGAATCACTGGATCGAGATTCTCGATGAGAACCAGGCCGAAGGGCGTTGCTACCTGATCGACTTCGCTACGCAAAGGGCTGCCGACGAAAACCCGCTTCTGCTGGTTGGGCTGTATGCCGACGAGTATCGCCGCGTGAAGGGCCAATGGCTGATCAGCCGTACCCGCCTGGATGTCGTCTGGCCTGAGCCCAATGTCGGCGGCGGCGATCCAGGCAATGGGCTGGTTCTGCCGTCCTGATCCCTCTCCCCTTTTCACTGACTTCCCGAGTTTCTGATGAACACATTATTCAAACCCTACGATCTGGCCGGTACCGAGTTGGCCAATCGCGTGGTCATGGCCCCTATGACACGGGCAAGAGCCCTTGACGATATTCCGGATGAACACACGGTTCTCTACTACGCCCAACGAGCCTCTGCCGGGCTGATTATCAGTGAAGGCATCCCGATCTCCCGCGAGGGCTGTGGTTACCTGTTCAACCCTGGTCTGTATAGCGATGAACACACTCGAGCCTGGCGGCGAGTCACTGATGCCGTCCACGCCAAAGGCGGGCGGATCTTCGCGCAACTGTGGCATGTCGGACGTATGTCCCATGTGTCACTTCAGCCTGGAGGCGCCTCTCCGGTGTCATCGGTCGCTACCGTTGCCGCCAGCTCGAATGCCTACGGCTGGGTTGAAAAAGACAAGCCCGGCCCCGTGCAGGCAAGCCGCCCAAGAGCCTTGAGCACAGCCGAGGTGCATCGGCTCATCGGTGACTTTGCAAGCGCCGCGCGACGTGCGCTGGACGCTGGTTTTGACGGCATCGAATTGCACGGTGCCAACGGCTATCTCTTCGAGCAATTCCTGAACGGTGCGTTGAACACTCGCCAGGACACCTACGGCGGCTCCATCACCAATCGCCAACGCTTCCTGCTCGAAACACTGGATGCCTTGGCCGCAGCAATTGGCAGTGCCCGGGTAGGCGTGCGGTTGTCCCCATTTGGTCGCCTTTTCGACATGCACCCCTACGCCGAAGAAACCGATACCTGGCTGAGCCTGGCCTCGGCGCTCAATGACCGAGACCTGGCGTATGTGCATTTGAGTGATCAGCTCACGATTGGCGCAGAAGCGATTCCCGAGGGGTTTGCCGTTCGATTCCGCCAAACGTATCAAGGCACCTTGATCGCTGCGGGAGGCTTTAATCGGGAGCTGGCAGAGACTGTGCTGGAAGCCGGCGATCTGGATCTGATCGCCTTTGGTCGCCCATTCATTTCCAATCCCGACCTTGTCGAACGGATGCAAAACGGCTGGCCGATAGCAGAAGGTGATCGGGCTACTTTTTATGGCGTCAACGGCAGCCCAACCAAAGGCTATACCGACTATCCCGCGTACAGCGAAACGGTGACGAATTAAGTCGCGCAAAGCCCGGGGGGAGATTCGTCTCCCTCCAACGATTAAATCTCGCAACCGGCCAAACGCAGCCTTTAGAACACCTCACCAGGACGACACAATATTGGTTCGGGTGAGCGCCATCACTACCAGGGGATCCTTGCAATTTCCGCTGGGCTCATCGCACGCCAATCAGCCTGCAGAATGCCGTAATCAACACGGGCAGACTCAAGGGCATCTTCCAAGGACAGCATCAAATGGTCGCCTTCAATCTTCTGGCCGGCGTAATCGATGAAGCGGATCTCCAGATAAACCGGCGGCTCGCCCTCTCCCTCGACCTCAAGGCCAAACAGCACGATAGCCGTGACGCCGGGGCGATACTCACAGGGTTGCCGCACCTTGGCGAATAGATAAACGGGCGCTTGCGACATTCGGGCAATCATGAAGGTTGGATGTCTTCGGGGTTCACGTGCGCCGTGAGGCATGCCCGCAAACGCCATGGGAATTCAAGCCTCTGGCTCGCGTCTGATCGCATCCTGTGAAACATCACTACAGGCCGGGATGGGTATCGATAGAGGGCTTGAAGTCGGGGTTCTCGAAACGACTCTCGCGGTAATAGGTGTTGGCCGTGGGCCCGGCGTATTTATAAGTGACCTCCGGGTTGGGCGTTAGATGCCACCCGGTGCCTTCTTTGTCGCGCTCGATCAGCGAAGGGTACAGCGTGCAAGTGCCTCCCGAACCCGACGTCATTCTGAACTGATAATAACGCCCGGCCTGTGGCGTGAACTGCGCTGTCACGGAGCAAGACTGGGTACGCGGCCCCTCCCAAAACATCCCCACATGGGTTTCGATGCCGGGTCGGACGGGTGTTTCAAAGTAGTCGGACGTCAGGTTTTGCCCTGCTTTAGGCAGGCCCGCATCCTGTGTATTGATAAAGGGCAAGGGCCCTCGGCGAACGACCCCTCCCGAACGCACACCGTTTTCGTATTGGTATATATCGGCGTGCTGGGTGAAGTTGACGATACGGATCCAAGCGGGGTTCGGCTCGTGTTCCGGTGCAATGAAGTAGTGGGTCTGTGGGAGGTATTGGCAGCCGGCAAACAACGGCAGGATCAGCAGGCAGTGGGTACGACGAACAGACATGACACGGGTCCTTGGCGGCGTTGTTGTACAGACCACAGCACCGGGAATGCATTCCGCAGCGGCCCCAAAATGTTCCTCTTGGCCATTGACCACACACTGAATCAACGATGATGGTGTAGACCCTTACTCGCCGCCCCCCGGCTACTGCATGGAAGGCACATCCATCCTTTTTCCCTTCAGAACTCTTCAGTCGTGATGGATGCCGTGATGTAGAAATACGTTATTTTCGACCATGATTCCCGTTGGTTGACGGGCGTTTCCTCGGACCCCATACCGAGCGTGTACCAACGCTGTGTTGCTTCATCGCGATAGGAATAAATCGTTGAATCCCAGCCGCAGCAGATGTACCGGAGCTTCGGCTGCCTGAAGCTCCGGCTCATGTACCGCTCAGCCTCAAGGGCCTCCGAGCCTTTTACGCGGTAGCGAGCAACGATGGGTTTTCCCAGCTCGTCGTTGTTTTTAGTGCACTCCAGAAACTCTACAACCTCAGGCTTTTCGCTGAGTTCCGCGAGCAGGTCCCCGCATTGCGGCTCAGCCATCGCGTGGCTGGCAACCAGGGACCCACCTACCAAGACAAGTCCGCCAATCAGTCTGTTCATTGATGCTCCCAAGATAGGCGTGCCAATGTATTTCCTCTCCCCTCTTACGCCTAATGCCCCATCAAGTCCTCCCAGTAGAGAGAGGACTTGATGGGTCGCTTCCGGCTGAGGCGCGTGCCCCCGTTAACGCCTGACCCTATACCGTCTACTGGCGGGAAAGCTCGCGAATCTCCACTGTGCCGCCGGCCTCAAAAACCGGGTTGCCGGCAAGAAAGGCTTTCGCATCTTCAAGATTTTTTGCCCGAACTCGAACAAATCCACTGATATCCGCCACAGCGGCCACGCTCGTGTGCCCTTTGCGCAGGCATTCGCCCTCACCGATAGAGCTACCCCCGTCAAACAACCCCGTGCCGCGCAGCCTGGTGATGTACCGCGCCCACCGCTCTGGGTCACCGGCTGCAGCCAGGTCGTTGGCATCTCGGTGCATGAATAATATGTATTCGTTCATGCGCGTTCTCCTTGTTCACACGGTTAGACGGGCGCTGCCCGGGCAGCGGCTGGATGATACTCGGTAGCCAAGGTTACTGGCCGATTTCAAAGGTCTTCAATCGACCCGAAGCAGCCCTTGAAATCTGTGTATGGCCTCTCTATGGTCTCGGGATTCATGGAGAGGTCTGACGAATGGCACGGATAGGTTTGATACTGACACCCGGTTTTGCGGATTGGGAATATGCGTTCATTGCCGGCACTGCATCCCCGTTTTATGGGATAGACGTCAGGTTTTTCGCCCCTGTTACCGGGCAGTTATGCTCGCAGGGCGGATTGACTGCAACGGTGGATAGCCATTTGCAGCACTGCCTGGAGTGGAAGCCGGATGTTGTCGTGGTCATTGGCGGAATGGCCTGGGAAGGCGCAGAAGCACCGGATGTTCGAGACTTTCTTCAGGCCAGTCGTGACAGTGGCGCGACAATCGCCGGTATCTGCGGCGGGACGCTTGCACTGGCAAGAGCCGGGCTTCTCGACACGATTCCTCATACCTCGAACAGCGCGGACTTCCTGCAGCACAATGCCGAAAACTATAACGGGGGGGCGCTCTATCAGAGCCGTTCAGTCGCGATGGTTGCAGACGGCATCATCACTGCCCCCGGCCCTGCCCCCGTCAGCTTCACCTGCGCAGTGTTCGAGGCTGCCGGGCTATCTGCAGAAAACATTTCACAGTTCAGATCAATGTTGGCAGCGGAACATCGTTAACGGCACCTGACAACACAGCCCATTCGATCTGGGCTCGGCCACATCACCTCCCCTACCCCCGACCGACTGCGCGCCTTGGCGGCGCAGTGGCTATTGAATTTGAACGTTCAGTAATGATCCGCACCCTGAAAGTGACTGGATTGCACGCTTAGTCGAATGGGGCTTCTCATGGAGCAAAAAAAATCCGCACCCTGTCGTGGCTGCGGATTTTTTAGGCGTTTGCAACGCTTTGGCCCGCGATGTCCTCAGAAGCTGTATTTCGCCGTGACCGTGAAGTTACGGGGATCGCCGAAGACGTCGTACGGGCTCCAGGTGGAGTTGCTGGCGATGCCTTGGTAATACTTTTTGTCGAAGACGTTATTGATGTTGAGCTGAGTGTCCAGGTGCTTATTGACTTGGTAGCCGGCCATCAGCCCGACCAAGGCGTAGGCCTGCTGTTCGATATGGAAGTTGCCGAACACATTGCGGCCTTTGTTGAAGGTCGCGCTCTGGCTGTAGAGGTTGGCACCGATACGCCACGGCTTCAGGTCGCCTTGCAGGTGGTAGGTGGTATTGGCCTTGAACATGTGGCGGGGAACGTCGGTGTCAAACAAGGTGCCTTCCTTGGTCTTGTCGGCATCTTTCTCGTACTTGGCCTGGGCGAAGGTATAACCGGCGCCCACTTGCCAGTTGGGGGTCAGCGCACCGTTGATCTCCAGTTCGATGCCCTGGCTGCGAACCTTGCCGGCGGCTTCATAGCACCCGAAGCTGCCCACGGGGATGACCGTGCACAGGCGGGCGTCTGCCACTTCCGCCGCCCGGTTGAGCTGGTCGATCTGAAACAGCGAGGCACTGGCATTCAGCGCACCGCCCAAGTACTCGCCCTTGATGCCCACTTCGTAGTTTTCACCCGTGATCGGTTTGATCCCAGTGCCCGCACCGTTCTTCTCGGTCTGGGGCTGGAAGATATCGGTGTAGCTGGCATAGACCGAATGGTTGTCGTCCAGGTCATAGATGACACCGGCATAACGAGTGACGTGGCGTACTTCCTTGGTCTTGCCCGAGGTGTAGTACTGGTCGTTGGTCTGGTCGTAGATCGAGGTCGCGTCGTACCAGTCCAGACGAGCACCGAGAATGACTTTCAGCGGGTCGGCGAGATTCCAGCGGGTGGTCAGGTAGAGCCCTTCCTGGTCGACCTTGTCACTGAGGGAGTAAACGTCCGGAACGGTTGGCCTGGCCAAATCGGTGGGTTTGAAGCTGTTGATGTCGATATTGTTGAAAAAACGGTGGCCACCGATGGCCTCGGTCTTGAGTTGACGCTTGCTGGCGCCCACCACCAGTTCATGCTGGCGACCCAGGAGCGCAAAGGGGCCACTGGCGAAAAAATCATAGGTGGACTGGTCAAAGTCACGGTTCTGGTTGAACACGCGCTGGCGGTAGGTCGCGTCGTTGTTACGTTCCAGGACGCCGCCCATCATCTTGAAGTCGGACCAGTTTTTCGAAGCCCCCAGGTGCAGGCGCCAGTCGTTGTCGAAGCGCTGATCGAGTTCGACGAACAGCGTCTTGTTGTCGACGTCCTGGTGCGACCATCTGTATCCGAACGTCTTGGAACGGGAGAAGCCCATGTGGCTGCCATCAGGGCTCACCGGCAAGCCGCCCCAGTTGATGTTGTTGTTGTCGTTCTGGTCGGACGCCCCTACGGTCAGGGTCGTGCTATCGCTCAGGTCGAACTCGCTGACCCCGTAGAACACACCGCGCTCACGCCCGGCGTAATCCTGATAGCTGTCCTTGTCGTTGTAGGCGCCGACAAAGCGGCCACGCACGGTGCCGCTGGCATTGACCGGGCCAGAGACATCCAGCTCGCTGCGGTAGTTGTCCCAACTGCCGGCGCTGCCGGTGACACTGGCCTGGAACTCTTTGGTCGGACGCTTGCGCACCATATTGATGGCGGCCGAGGGGTTGCCGGCGCCTTGCATCATGCCGGTAGCGCCGCGTACCACTTCGACGCGGTCGTAGGGAGCCAAGTCGGCGCTGGCGACCCAATCGGCGTTATAGGTGGTGGGCAGGCCGTCGAACATCAGGTTGGTGATGGGGAAACCGCGGGCGAAGAACTCGCTGTTGGCCGGGCGCGAAGCCGACAAGCGTAGCCCGGGCGTGGCCTGGACGACGTCATCGAGGCTGCGCATTCCCTGGTCGTCCATGCGCTGACGGGTCATGACCGTCACCGACTGCGGTGTTTCCCGTAGGGACAGCGGCAGCTTGGTCGCCGTCTGCATGGCCCCCGTGGTGTAGGAACCGCTGCTCTCGGTCGTCGACCCCAGGCTCAGGCCGCTGATGTTGGTAGCGCCCAGTTCGAGGGCTCCACCGCCCTGGCCATGGTCAATCAGCAGGTAGTTGCCGCTGTCTGTGCGGGTCACCGTCAAGCCACTGTCGACGAGCAGACGGTTGAGGCCCTCATGCACCCCATAGTCACCGCGCAACGCCGGCGCACGCTTGCCCTGCACCAGGGCCGGGTCGAAGGGCAGGCTGATACCGGCCACCTGGGCGAAGCTGTTGAGCGAGTCTTCCAACGGCCCGGCCGCCAGGTCGTAATGACGGCTATCGGCTTGCTCTGCCTGCACCGCAAAACTGGCCAGCGGCAGACCGGTCATGCCGGCCAGCAAAATGCTCCGCAGGGTCAGCGCCAGGACACGGTGCTGCAGAGGCCGAGAAGGAATAAAAGCAGAGGACATGAACGACGAGCTCCTTTCGAATGACTGGGTGTATTCCCTGTCTGTCGAAGGGCTCGGAAAAACCCGTAACTGTTTTTGAGATTTTTTCTCATCAGGCTTAACGGGCAACAACACGGGTCCACAGCGGCGTAAAGCGCTCGACACGTACCGGCAACGAATCGCTCAGGGCACTCAGGGCCCGGTCGATGTCATCGAGCTGGAACACACCCGAGACTTCCAGTTGCGCGATGGCCGGGTCGCAGCGTAACCAGCCGTGACGATAGCGTTCCAGTTCGGCCGTCAACTCGTGCAGAGGCATGCGCTTGGCCACCAGTTGCCCGCGAGTCCAGGCACTGGCGTTCAGGGGGCTGGCCTGGACGCGGTGGCTGCCGTTGGCATCGATCAGGTATTCCTCACCGGCGGCTATCAGGATCGGCTCGCCCTTGCCATGAATGGCCACCACACCGTCCTCGAGCCGCACCCGCGTGCCGCGTTGTTCATCACGCACCGCAAAGGCGGTACCGATGGCTTGCAACTGCGCATGGCGGCTGTTGACCCAGAAGCTGCGGCGCCCGCCGGGCGTGGCGCTGTCCTTGCCGGTATCGATGAACATCTCGCCGCGGCGCAGTGTGATCATTCGACGCTGGGCGGTGAATTGCACGTCCACCGCACTGGCGGTATTGAGTTGCAGGCGGGTGCCATCGTGCAGAACGAACTGACGACGCTCGCCCACCCCAGTGGCATAGTCCGCCCCCCACGGCACCCGTGTGGTGTCACGTACCGACCAGGCGGCAACACCACTGATGACCACCCCCATCCCCAGCAGCTTGATCGCCTGGCGTCGGCTGTGACGACCGCTTTGCAGGCGCTCCAGCGTATCCAGCGCGAGGGTACCGGGCAGCGCGGCCAAGCCCTTGAAGTTGGCGTCGCTTTTCTGCAGCGCTTGCCAGGCAGCCTCGTGCAACGCATCGGCTTCGCGCCAGCGTCGGCAAGCCTCCAGAACCTGTGGTTTTGAGCCGTCCGACTCCAACCTCACCAGCCAGCCGATGGCCTCGTCGAGTACGTTATCGGGCAGTTCAGGAAGTGAATGAGCGCTCATCGCTGGGCCAGGTAGCAATGGCGAATGGCGCTGGCCATGTATTTCTCCACCGAGCTCAGACTGACGGCCAGGCGCTCGGCGATCTCCTTGTAGCTGAGGCCCTCGAGCCGGGACATCAGAAAGGCCGTACGCACCTTGGAAGGCAGGCCATCAAGCAATCTATCCACGCGCGCCAGGGTATCCAGCAGAATCAGCTGTGACTCGGGCGATGGCACCTCAGCCTCCGGCAGGTGCGCAATGGCTTCCAGGTACGCCCGTTCAATACGCTGGCGGCGAATGCGATCCACCATCAGCCCATGTGCGACGGTGCTCAACCAGGCCCGTGGCTGACGCAACTCTTGCACCCGTTCAGGTTTGCCAAGGATGTGCACAAAGGTGTCGTGGGCCAGGTCGGCCGCGTTGTCGCCATGGCGCAGCCGTCTGCGCAACCAGCCCAGCAGCCAGGCGTGATGATTGATGTACAGCGCGCGGACATCGGCGTGAGTGGCTGGAAGCGTGGGTGGCGACGACACAGAAAGCCTCTGCAAGAACTCAGTGCATTTGAGAATCTATCGCATCCTAGTGTTAGTAAGCCGTCATCAGCAAGTGCAGACTGCGATTATTCCTGCCTGAAGACAGACCTTCTTAACGCCGCCCCCACCCCGCCGCCCAAGTGTGGGTCATCAGTTGCTGCTGGAGGCCAGCGCACGATGCGAGCCTCGGGCCCACTTCAGCCTGTAGCACAAGGCCGCTACCGCCATCATCGGACATGCGAATCCGTCCCCGAGCCCCATGAGCGCTGCCCTACCCCCTCAGCACCAGAGACCCGTCCGGGTACTTCGCGCACATGAAATCGACAAAGGCGCGAACCTTCGGTGCCGTAAGCCGCCGAGACGTGTGCAAGACCCAGAGTTCGGGTTCTACACCCGATACCATGCCCCATTGGACCAACTCGCCACGGGCCAGCTGATGCCATGCGATGGACTGTGGAATGAGGGCAACACCGCCACCGGCGATCGCCGCATCGCGGACCATGAGTAACGAAGAGAACCGTAGCCTGGGAATGGGCTCCAGGACCAAGAGCCCTCCATCGAGGCTCCAGTGGGTGGGCTGAAAACTCGAGGTGACGATGCCTGGAACTGGCCTGATTGCGCCAGGCATTGGCTTGGGTACCTCTGGCGCGGCCACGACCACCAGCCGGTCTTTGGCAAAGCAGCGGCCGACGAGATGGCTTTCTGGGCTGGGGTTGATGCGGATGGCGACGTCAAATTGCTCCTCCACCAGGTCAACCAGACGATCCTCCGCCACCACTTCGATTTCGACCTCCGGGTAGACGGCACAGAACTCGGCTCCAATGCGCCCCATCGCGAGCTGGGAGAACAGGACTGGTGAGGCGACACGCAAACGCCCGCGAGGCGTCGACAGCCCCTCACGGGCCGCCGCCATCGCTTCGATCACCTCTCCCAACGGACCTTCCGTTCGAGCCATCAGCCTTTCGCCCGCTTCGGTGAGCTTCAGGCCGCGGGCGCTGCGCTCGATCAGCCTGACGCCCAGTTGCTCCTCAAGGTCGGCGATGCGACGCGACAAGGTTGCCTTGGATATGCCGCTCGCCCGGCTCGCCTTGCCGAGCCCCTCATTGGTTGCGACAAGCGCGAAGTCGATCAAAGCGTTCAGGTTCATGGTGTTCCACTTTTGAAACGAAGTGTCTGCATTTTGGTGTCTGCGATTTATCTGCGCAACAGCCTATCTTCTCGTCATCGGAACTCGGTACGAGGAACTGCAATGAGCACTCTGCAACGCGCTATATGGGTCCTGGCCTACGGTGATGCCAACGCCGCGACAGTGGCCGAGATCGAAAAGCAGGAACCCAGGCCAGGCCAGGTTCTGGTTCGAGTTCGAGCCGCGGGCGTAAACGGCATCGATTGGAAGGTCCGCGAAGGCCATGTGCGACATGCTTTCCCACTGCCGTTGCCAATAGTGTTGGGCGCCGAAATGGCAGGCGTTGTCGACGCGGTGGGCCCCGGCACCTCTCGCTTTCGTGTGGGCGATCGTGTCATGGGGGCGGTGGGCGGGCTGGGCGCCTACGCCGACTTCTTGACCGTCAGTGAACAGAGCCTCTCCCTGACGCCTGACAACCTCGATGACGTCCATGCTGCCGCTGTTCCCGTCGCCGCCGTGGCGGCCTGGAAGAGCCTCCATCATGCGGGGCCGGTTCATCCAGGCCAGCGCATCCTTATTCACGGCGCGGCAGGCGGGCTCGGCGCCTACGCCGTGCAATACGCCAAGCGGGCCGCCGCCGAGGTCTTCGCCACTGCGGGCACAGCGGACCTGGGTTATGTGCGCAGCCTCGGCGCGGATCATGTCATCGACTATCAATCCCAACGGTTCGAGGACGTCGTCCAGGACATCGACCTGGTGCTCGACTACGTCGGGGGTGAGGTCCTGGATCGCTCGTGGCAGGTGCTGTCGGAAGACGGCGTCATTGTCGGCACGTCATCACCCGACATTCTGGCGCGCACGCCAGCGAATCGCCGGGGGCTGTGGTTCATGAACCAACCCGATCCCGAACTTCTGGCTGCGCTGGCAAAGGAAATCGCCAACGGCACGCTGCGGTCCAGGATCGGCGAGGTGGTTGGCTTCGCAGACATCCCCCGGGCGATTGAACGCAATCGCACCGTTTCCGGGACTGGAAAAGTCGTGGCGGACTTCGCTCGCTGATCCCCCCCTCCATCACTGCAGGAGATTCAAAATGAGCATTCTCGTTACTGGTGCCACGGGCACCATTGGTTCACTCATCACTCAGGGCCTGGCTGCTGCGGGCGCCGAGGTCAAAGCGCTTGTGCGCCAAGCGGGTAAGCGCGACTTCCCGGCTGGCGTCACTGAAGTGGTGGCAGACCTCACCGATGTACCGTCGATGCGCGCTGCGCTGTCTTCGGTACGGACGCTGTTTCTGCTCAACGCTGTTACGCCCGATGAGGTGACGCAAGCCCTCATCACGCTGAACCTTGCTCGCGAGGTCGGCATCGAGCGCCTGGTTTACCTGTCGGTAATTCATGCCGACAAGTTCACTAATGTTCCGCACTTCACCGGCAAGCACACCGTTGAACGGATGATCGAAAGTTTTAACATCCCCGCCACTATTCTGCGGCCCGCCTACTTCATGCAAAACGACCTCATGGTCCAACAGACGATCCAGAACTACGCGGTGTACCCGATGCCAATCGGCGCGGCCGGCGTCTCGATGATCGATGCGCGCGACATTGCCGATGTCGCCGTGGCAGAACTGCTGCGACGCGACACGGCGCCTTCTGCTCTCGAACGTGTGACGCTGGAGTTGGTTGGGCCACAAGCACTGACGGGGGCATCCGTGGCAACGACGTGGGGTTCAGCCCTGGGTCGCGAGATGGCTTACGGTGGTGACGATGTGGCGGCCTTTGAAGGGCGGCTGGCGGCGTACGGTTCCACGTGGCTGGCTTATGACATGCGGCTGATGATGGCGGGTATCCAGACGTTCGGCATGCAAGCAGCTGAAGGCACCGTGGACCGGCTTGAGGCCATCATTGGGCACCCGCTGCGCACCTATGAAGACTTCGTCCGTGAGGCCATTGCGGGCGTTTAAACAGTCAGGGCTGAGGGGCTTGATCCTTGGCCTGTGCGCTCCCCCTTACTAACGCTGCACTCGTTGGGCGCTGAGCCCTCCAAAGAGAACACGACGATGAGCCACCAAGCGTCCACCGCGTCGAACACCCCGAGCAGAGCTTTAAAGTACACATCCCTCGGATTACGTCTGGTTGCTGCGGCAGCATTCCTGGCCGCTGGCGGTGCCAAGCTGGCTGGCGTGCCCATGATGGTCGAAGTCTTCGAACATATTGGCGTGGGCCAGTGGTTCTGTAGCGTGACGGGGCTGATCGAAGTTACCGCCGCTATCGCCCTGCTGATCCCCGTTAGCGCTGGGCTGGCGGGTCTGCTGCTCGCGATCACCATGGGTTTTGCGACCTTCACCCACCTGGTGGTTATTGGCGGTAGTCCCGTGCCCGCCATCATGCTGCTACTGATCACGTCGAGCATCGCCTGGCTCCACCGCGCAGGCATTTTGAACCTTCTCCGTCCTACACGCGCCTGACGTAACGGGAGTCGAAACCACGAGCACCGCCTCAACCCACCTGGGTACACGCGAGAAACGGTCGTTCATGGCCCTGCTCCCCATCGACGTCAGTGGCTGCTACGGCTAAGGCGTAAAGCGCCAATACACCCCGTTCCCATCAGTGACCTGGGAAAGTTTTTGCCGCTGCCCTGGGCGTTTGCCGGTGTTGATGATGTTGTAGATGTCGTAGATCAGCGTGGTCGAATCGCCGTAGTACGAGTGGCTGAGAAAGTCGGTCTTGACCAGGCTGGCGTCGACCGTATCGATGCCGGGCGCCACCATCAGGTTGTCGGATACAAAGCCCGCGCGGGGGTATTTGTGAAAGGTCTTGGAGGCCAGCAACGCCCAGTCCTTATCCGAGACATACAGGGTCACCGGCCATTTGGCGGGGGTGATGCCGGGGACGATTTCATCGGCAAAGACATCGGAATCGATATCCGGCGCCGCCAGGATGACTTCCTTGATTTTCCCCCTGAGCTGCGGGTGCTGCATGTTCAGGGTCACCAGGCTACTGGCCACGGCGCGATTGCCCATGCTGTGGGCGATCAGGTAGACCTTCTTCACACTGGGCTTTTTCAGGTAGTCCACCAGGAACGCGTAAAACTTGGTCTTGGCCGCCTCGATCGCCGCTTCATCCGGCACGTACTCTTGGGGCTTGCCCGCCGAGGGCCAGCTATAGAACGCCGGCACCCCTTTAAAATCGAGATCGTAGGCCATCTGCGCAGTGCGCTTGGCGGCGTCTTCAAACGTCACGTTGTAGCCGTGCACATAGATGAAACTGGAGCCGTTTTCTTTCAGGCGATGGCTGATCAGTTGATCGAACTCGGCCTTGGCCACCACGCCCCCGCCGAGGATGGCAATATGTTTATCCGGGTTCTCGGACCACTCGAGCTTGAACCAGGACGGCGATTCGATCACCCCGGTCTTGTGGTCGAACGGAATCTTCACATGGCAGTAGCCGTACACCAGCAATTTGCCGCGCTTTTGGCCCAGCGCATCAACGCAGCCTGTGTCGGAAAGCACGTTGCGGTTAGTGGCAAAGAACACCGTGACGATCCCGGTCATCTTGTCGACGAACGCATTGCGCGCCGGGTCGGACACCTTGGGCAGAGTACCGGTCGCCGCGCCTTCGACAGAGGGCTGTCGGTACGGGTCATAAGCGCCCTCGTCCCCCAGGTCTCTGCCGGCACTGCCACACGCGCTCAAAAGAGCCAGCGCGGCCAACAACACTATGCGCACGATCGCATCCATTCGTATCGATTCCTGGGGTTCAAGCAGCGGGAAAACAGGCCGCAGATTTAATCGAAATCAGCCCTGGGTGTCCAATCCGCATCCACCCCATCGCCCGATTCACGCCCATAAAAAACGCCGCTTGCCCGTCAGGCCAAGCGGCGTTTCAACGGCAGCAGTGCCGCTCGCGTCGCGTTTACAACAGGCGACGCTGCACGGCTTCTTCCAGGGTGCTGCGGGCCAGTTCCTGGACCACGTCGCGGGTGTCTTGCTGGAAGGGAATCGCCACGATCAGCAGCAATTGCATCCAGGTGCGCACCGATTCGCTTTTACGGATGCGCCCCACTTCCTGACCGTCCTTGTCTTTGAACACGGTTTCCAGGGTGAAGGTGTTTTTCGCCGTGGACGGAATGATAAAGAAGGTCGCGCCCGTGATGATCGCCGAGGCCATGCTGAACTGTTCGTTGTTGTACAGGGTGGCTTCGGCATAGAGGTCCGATTCGACCTTGTCGGTGCTGACCCGGGTAAAGCGCCCGGACTCACGGAACGCCTCGGCCACCGCGGTTTCCCAGGCCGCGGCCGGGGCGCCAGCGGCGGCGTTGGCCGGCCCACCGTTGACCTGGAACATCGCGGTGGTGCGCACAAAGGCGCTGGGCTTTTGCGCTGGCGCTTCGGCGGTTGGCGGCCAGGCCTTGACCGGGGGCAGTTCGTGTTGCGAGTAGGACGCGCAGCCCGTCAGCAGAACGGCCGCGAGCACCAGGGCATGTTTGATTGAACCCAACATAGATTGCTCCTTGAACTTAGTGTTTTGGCAAACGCGCCGTGGCGGTATCGAGCAACTGCGACACCAGTTCATTCAGTTGCTTGGCGCCCTGGGTGGGTGCCCAGTATTCACGGCCATAGAGACCGACGTTACGCTCGAACTTGACCTGCTCCTGGGCACTGGCCAGCTCTTTGCCGTCGCGGTCGACAACCACCAGGTTGCCTGCCAGGTCGAAGGTGTCGACGTAGATCGGGCCGTTGACCCAGATCCAGATCGTCAGGGTTAGCAACGCCCCGGGCACGTAGCCAGGGTGCGGCGCGCGATGGCCCTTGAGGGAGGTCATGTTGAACTTGAGCACCACGTCGTTCTCGCCGAGGCGCGTCGGGTATTCACTGACCTGATTGAAGTAGGCGCCAGTCTTCACGTACTGGTTGAGCTGCGTGGTGAGCGAGCGGCTGATGGCCGTGCGGGTGGCTTCGTCGATGCCGGGGGCGGACACCACCACATCGGCCAGTTGCGCGGTGCGCGGGCTGCTGATCGGGGCCGGGTGTAGCGGAGCGCCAAGCGGGCCGGTGACGTTATAGGAAACACAGCCGGTCATCGACAGCGTGGCCATGAGGGCTGCGGCCTTGAGCAAGGTTTTCAACACAAAACATCCTTATTAATGAGCAAACAACATCAAGGTCCCGACCCAAGGGTCGGTGACTTCAGGAAAAGCTCGGGGGTCATGGCTTGGCCGCACAGCGGCCACGCCGTTAATGGGCAGGGTCTTTGGACGGTGGCGCCTTGAGCCGTGCCGCATCAATGCCGCACGCCAGATTGCGCAGCTCACCCAGCAGCGATTGCCGGGGGAACGGGGTCCATTGCGCCACGTCTTCCTTGCGCATGACTTCCACACCCTTGGCAAAGGGCTCGGAGAAATACACCCGACCGAATTGCGCCGACTCGTCCCGCTCACAGTTGATCACCCGGGTTGCACGGGAGCTGTAGATCGGTGGTTTGCCACCGCTCAACTGAGTGGGCTTGCCGTAGTTGTTGACCAGGTAGAACTGCCGCAACTGCGGGTTGTTCTGGTAAAGGGCCAAGGAGTCGCCGGCAAAATAAGTGGCCAGCTCCGGGGTTGCCAGCACCGTGAACATGTTGGCGGGCGGGGTCGGCTGTACCTGCGGCGGGGTAGAGGTCTGCGCAGCGTCGTGAGTGCAACCGCCCAACACAATGACGGCGCTCAAGCACCAGGCCCGATTCATTGCCCAGCCCTCTGGGTCATGTCCGGCCGCTCCTGATCCAGCAACCGCGCATCGACACTGCCCTGCAGCGAGCAGAGCAAGCGGGTCTTGCCGTCTTCGATGCTGAGCATAAGTATTTTTTCCGCCGAGCCGGGCGCCGGAGCGATGCCTGAGGCCGCCGCCGGGTTGTCTTGCCAGGGTGACTCGGCATTCAACTTGATCTGCGGCCTGGAAATAAAGTACTCGCCGGCCTCCTGCCAACCCGCCTGGGGCAACGCGGCCATGACCGCCTCGCGACTGGCGTCGACTTCAAAGCCCCAGAAGTAATAGGTGCCCTGCTCGCCCAAATCAAAGACCCGGTCGTAATAAGCGGTCAGCCGCAGGCCCTTGTCATCGAGGGGCTTGGAGAAATATTGCAGGGCGGTTTCGGTCTTGCGACGGTCAGCCACCGGCACCCAGGCCAGGCCACGCTGTTCATCCTGGGCCAGCTTCACCACGCGCCCCAGTTCGCCGCGTTGTTCGTACAAGGTCTTGAAGAACGCCGGTTGGCATTGAGTCAGGCTGTCGCTCAGGTTCGCCGCCAGCGAGTGGCCGGCACACAGGCTCAGCAGCAGCACCATCAGCGGCTTTGCCGAGGGGCGAAAAAACGTGCGGGTCAATTCCATGGTCTGGAGCCTCCTGATGAAAAAAAGACCCGACTCTAAACACCAGACGCCCTTGGCACAAATCAGGGTGTGGACATCGAGCCTGTTTCCGCCCTGACAGCCACCCACTCCCCGTCGCGACTTTTACCCGATTCGCCCAGCAGCACAGGACCTGCGCTCACTCCCCTCTCACCTGCTTGAGCCAATTCCAGAAAGGGTCATCCGACTCCCGATCATCCATGCTCACGGTCGTGGGAACGATGTCCGCTGCCCGCGCCGGAATACTCAATCCAAGTGTCTGTTCGACGTGAGCGCGAAACAGACGGGGCGGCGGTGGATAGTCGCCATCGCCGTACTCCTCCTCTCGGACCTCATCAGGTGTTTGCTGAAATTGCTCAGGCCAGCAGAGTTCGTCGTAACCGATGGCCAGCAGGCGCAGCAGGTCCTCCATGTTGCGCGTCAGCACACAGAGCATCACCGACCCGGAGCCCGAGCCCAGGTGGACCATGCGCTGCTGCCCCTGGTCATCTCGCCACAGCCCCGCCCATGAACCGTCCCCGCCGGTGCGTAGGAATATCACCAGTCGCCGGTTAACCTCGGGGTCCTTACTGGCGGTCCACACAGCGGTGTCGGCCGGCTCCGGCACATGGAAGCTGGTGGTCGCGATATCGCTGTATTCCGGTTCCGGGTGCAGGGTCATGTAGCGCCCGCCATCGCGGCGGGTGCGCACGCAGCCCTGCTCTTCCAGCAACACGAGGGCCTGGCGCAGCAGCGGCGGCAACGGATTAGCCGCCGGGAAGGCGGCCGTTATCTCATCGGTAAAGGTCATGGCTTACCTGATTCGGGTCTGCGATGGCGAATGGTAAAGGGGATCAGCACCCACCGGCCATCCCACAAAAAGCCTGGGGGTTGGCCTGGGCATTGATTACTGGGCGGGGCGGTCGTAACGCTCCTGAATGCGCTTCAACTCGCCCGACTGGCGCATTTGCTCCAGGGCCTTGGCCCAGCTGGCTACCAGCTCGTCGTCGCAGTCGAGGCTGAAGGCGATGTGCAGCGACGAACGATAAAGCTCGACGGGAATCTGCCGCAAAGTGCCGGGGGCGATGTTCAACTGGCGGCTGTAGTAAGCCACCCCCGCCGCGGTGTCGCCGACGATGATGTCGGTGCGCCCGGCGAGCAGCATCCGATACAACTGCAAGCTCTCGGTGGCGGTTTTTTCAAGGTTGTTGAAGCCCTGCGACTGCAACGTGCGGGGGATCAGCCCAGCATGTCGGGTGGTGATACGGGGGGCGAGCATCAGTTGCTCCAAGGAGTTCACCGGCTGCTGGGTATTGGCTCGCTGATAGGGGTAGATGGACTCGTCCACAATCGGCCCGACCCACTTGTACAAGGGTTCGCGCTCCGCGTTGCGGAACAGGGAATACATGATGGTCTTGGGCCGGGTTTGCAGAATGCGAGCAGCTCGCATGCTGGGCAGCAGCAGCACCTCGAAGTCATCCCCGGTCAGCGCCATGATGCCCCGCACAATCTCCGTGGACATACCGGTGAGCTGGTTGTTCGCGCGGTAGTTGTACGGCGCCCACTCTTCAGTGACGACCTGATAGGGCTCGGCCCTGACGGGAGCCCCCAGCAATAGCCAAAGTAGCGCGGCAATAAGGACTGATTGTTTCAAATGGTCTGCCTGGTGGGCGGTGCGGTGATCAAGGGCGGGTCTGATGAAAAAAAGGCAAGCGCAGTATAGACCCCGGCACAGGTCAAACGCCGGGCGCGGTTATGTAAACCATCAACAGGACCGCTGATAGATGCAATTGCACACGGGCCCCCGATTCGTGCATCATCCGCAAATGTTAAACATTCTCATTTAAGCCCTTTCCCCCATGACTCCCCATCTCCTGCTGGTCGAAGACGACGCGCGGCTGCGTCACGACCTGGACCTGCACTTTCGTCAACGCGGCTTTGCCGTGACCGCTTGCGCCAGCGGCACCCAAGGGCTGGACGCCGCGCAGGCCGGGCATTTTGACCTGGTGCTGCTGGACATCATGCTGCCCGGCATGGACGGCCTGTCGTTGCTGGAACGCCTGGGGGGCGAACAGAGCCCGCCGGTGATGCTGATGTCGGCCCTGGGGGCCGAGCAGGACCGCATCACCGGGTTTACCCGGGGCGCCGACGACTACCTGCCCAAGCCCTTCAGCCTGGCCGAACTGGATGCCCGGGCCGATGCCTTGTTGCGGCGCATGGCGCGGGCCCAGCGCCCGGCGCCAGAGGCCGGGAACCTGGCCCTGCAGTTCGATGAACAGGCCCAGGACGTGTTCAGCCACGGCCAGCCGGCCGGGCTCACCGGTTCGGAATATCGCTTGCTGATGACCCTGCGCGAACACCCCGGGGAGCCCCTGAGCAAGCCCTTCCTCTATCAGCAGGTGCTGCACCGCATCTACACCCGCCTCGACCGGGGCCTGGATGTGCATGTGTGCAACTTGCGACGCAAACTGGCGGCCATCGGCGTGCAGCGCTTGCAGATCCAGGCCGTGCGCGGCCAGGGGTACATTCTGCTGGACACGGAGCCGGCCTGATGCGGCGTCACCCGTTGCTGTGGAAACTGGCACTGGTGCAGATCAGCTTCTGCCTGTTGCTGACCTGGATCATCTGGATCTGGGGCTTGTCGGCAGAACGCCGCACCTATTTTCTCGACCCCACCGACCGCCTATTCCTGGCCCGCTATGCCCAGCAGGCAGAAGACCTGTGGCAGGCCCGGGACGCCCAGGCGATGGAGGCTTTCCGTCAGCAGTTGGCCCAGGACCAAGGCACCTGGGTGGCGGTGATCGGACCACGCCTGGAAAGCCTGGGGACTGCGCCGCTGACGGCCGAGGAGTACAGCCACCTGACGTACATGCGCAAGCTGGACTGGCCGATGAGCCGACGCCTGCAAGATGAATTGCCTTACGTCAGCATTCCATTCCCCGAGCACCCGGAGCAAGGCCAACTGGTCATGCAATTGCCCGAGCGCCTGTTGCCCGGCGGCCTCACGCCCTGGACCCATGTGCTCAGCCATGGGGTCATGCCAACCCTGCTCGCTGCCCTCCTTGGCCTGGTGCTGTACCGCCATCTTGTCGTCCCCCTGAACCGCCTACGTGACCGCGCCGACGCCTTGCGCGCCGATGACCTGGAGAGCGACGGCCTGGCCACGCCCCTGGTCAAGCGCCCCGACGAACTGGGGGAACTGGCCCTGGCCTTCGAACACATGGCCGAGCGCCTGCGCCAGAGCCTGGGTCAGCAGCGCCTGTTATTGCGCACCTTGTCCCACGAACTGCGCACGCCCCTGGCGCGGCTGCGCATCGCCCATGACAGCGCCCTGCCGCAGGAGCAGATGCGTCAGCGCCTGGACCGGGAAATCAACGACATGCAGCGCCTGCTGGAAGACACCCTGGACCTGGCCTGGCTCGACACCGAACGCCCGCAGTTGCCCACCGAACCGGTGCTGGTGTTGTCGATCTGGGAAGCCCTTCGCGAAGACGCCTGCTTTGAAAGCGGCTGGGACCCCGCGCGCCTGCCCTGCCTGCTGGACACCGACTGCTGCGTGCAGGTGCACCTGGACAGCCTGGCCCAGGCCCTGGAAAACCTGCTGCGCAACGCCATCCGCTATTCCCCGCCCGAGGGCCGGGTCCGCCTGCGCGGCTGGCGCGAAGGCGACGCGTGGCACCTGTGCCTGGAAGACCAGGGCCCCGGCGTGGCGGAGGAGGATCTGCAACGGATCTTCCTGCCCTACCAGCGTCTGGAATCGTCCGCCGGTGAGGGTTTCGGCCTGGGCCTGGCGATTGCCCGGCGGGCGGTAGAGTTGCAACAGGGGCGCTTGTGGGCCAGCAACGGCCAGCCCGGGCTGTGCATGCACCTGCTGTTGCCCGCCGCCGACGCCGAGAAGTGTTTAGAAAGTTAATGCGCTTTACTCGCAAATAACAGTCATTATCATTCGTGATCTTCCTGTTTCAGGCTGATTGCCCGGAGATCACCCATGTCCCTCGCCACCCTGCGCCCCTGGGCGCCTTTACTGCTGTCCAGCTGCTGCCTGCTGTCCCAGGCTGTGCAGGCCGCCAGCGAAGACACCGTCGCCCCGCCGGCCCTGGAATTGCCGACCCAGAACGTGGTCGCCACGGCCAAGGAAGAAACCAAGCAGGCCCCCGGGGTGTCGGTAATCACCGCCGAAGACCTCAAGAAACGCCCACCGGCCAACGACCTGTCGCAGATCATCCGCACCATGCCCGGGGTCAACCTCACCGGTAACTCCACCAGCGGCCAGCGCGGCAACAACCGGCAGATCGATATCCGTGGCATGGGCCCGGAAAACACCCTGATCCTGGTGGACGGCAAGCCGGTGGGCAGCCGCAACTCAGTGCGCTACGGCTGGCGCGGCGAACGCGACAGCCGTGGCGACACCAACTGGGTGCCGGCCGATCAAGTGGAGCGCATCGAAGTTATCCGTGGCCCGGCGGCGGCCCGCTATGGCAACGGCGCGGCCGGCGGCGTCATCAACATCGTCACCAAGCAGGCCGGTACGCAAACCCACGGCAATGCCACGGTGTACCAGTCCTTCCCCCAGCACGGCAGCGAAGGCGCCACCAAGCGCATGAGCTTCGGCCTCAATGGCCCGCTGACCGACAGCCTCAGCTACCGGGTCTACGGCAATGTGGCCAAGACCGATGAAGACGACGCCGACATCAACGCCGGCCACGAGTCGACCCGCATCGGCAACCAGGCCGGCACCCTGCCCGCCGGCCGCGAGGGGGTGCGCAACAAGGACCTCAACGGCCTGCTCAGTTGGCACCTGACCCCGGAACAGACCCTGGACCTCGAGGCAGGCTTCAGCCGCCAGGGCAACCTGTACACCGGCGACACCCAGAACACCAACAGCAATGCCACGGTTAAAAAACTGCTGGGCCACGAAACCAATCGCACCTACCGGGAAAACGTTTCCGTGACCCATCGCGGCGAGTGGGACTTCGGCAGTTCCCTGGCGTACCTGCAATACGAAAAGACCCGCAACAGTCGCATCAACGAAGGCCTGGCCGGCGGCACCGAAGGCATCTTCAGCGACAGCAATTTCTACACCGCCGTGCTGCGCGACCTGACCGCCCACGGCGAGGTCAATCTGCCGCTGCACGCCGGGGTCGACCAGACCCTGACCCTGGGCAGCGAGTGGGTGCAGCAGAAGCTCGACGACCCCAGCGCCAACACCCAGGCCACCACCGAAGGCGGCAGCGTCAGCGGCCTGACCAGCAGCAACCGCAGCACCGACTCGGCGGCGCAGATCTTCTCGCTGTTCGCCGAGGACAACATCGAGTTGCTGCCCGGCACCATGCTCACCCCCGGCCTGCGCTTCGATCACCACAGCGTGGTGGGCGACAACTGGAGCCCGTCGCTGAACCTGTCCCAGGCCCTGAGCGACAGCCTGACCCTCAAGGCGGGCATCGCCCGGGCCTACAAGGCGCCAAACCTCTACCAACTCAACCCCGACTACCTGCTCTACAGCCGTGGCCAGGGCTGCTACGGGCAGACCACCAGTTGCTACCTGCAAGGCAACGCCGACCTCAAGGCCGAAACCAGCGTCAACAAAGAACTGGGCCTGGAGTACAAGGCCAACGGCCTGGTGGCGGGCCTGACGTACTTCCGCAACGACTACAAGAACAAAGTGGAATCGGGCCTGAGCTCGGTGGGCAGCGCCAGCGGCGGCACCGGCAGTTTCGCCAACGCCGCCGTCTACCAGTGGGAAAACGTGCCCAAGGCCCTGGTCGAAGGCCTGGAAGGCACCCTGACCCTGCCCCTGGCCGAGCAACTGACCTGGAACAACAACTTCACCTACATGCTGCAATCGAAAAACAAACAGACCGGCGACTACCTCTCGGTGACCCCGCGCTACACCCTCAACTCGATGCTCGACTGGCAGGCCACCCAGGACCTGTCCCTGCAACTGAGCGTGGCCTGGTACGGCAAACAGACGCCGAAGAAGTACGACTACCACGGCGACCCGGTGACCGGCAGCGCCACCCAACAACTGTCTCCTTACGCTATTGCCGGTTTCAGCGGCACCTACGCCCTGACCCGCCATCTGAGCCTGACCGCCGGCGTCGACAACCTGCTGGACAAACGCCTGTACCGCGAGGGCAATGCCCAGGGCGTGAACAATATCGCCGGCGCTGGCGCGGCCACCTACAACGAGCCGGGGCGTACCCTGTACACCAGCCTCAGCGCATCGTTCTAAGCCGCAGACGGGAGCCGCTGATGAGACCTTCGACCTTGACCCTGGCCCTGAGCCTGGCCCTGGCAGTCACGGGCCTGAATGCCCAGGCCCAACCGGCGCCGGAGCAGACCATGGACCGCCAACTGCTGGAACGCCAGGACCTGCCCTACCGCTTCAGCAGCCTGCTGGTGGATTCCGCCGACGGCAGGCGCCACTACCAACTGTGGATCGGCCGCCCACGCGGTGCGGCCCCGGCGGCGGGTTACCCGGTGCTGTGGATGCTCGATGGCAACGCTGCCATCGGCGCCCTGGATGCAGAGCAATTGAAAAGCCTGCCCGCCGACCGCGCACCGCTGCTGGTGGCGGTGGGTTACCAAAGCCCGCTGCGCATCGAGCGCGACGCTCGGACCCTGGACTACACGCCCCAGCGCCCGGGCCTGGCGGAGCAAAAAGACCCGCTGACCGGACAACCCAGCGGCGGCGCCGAGGCTTTCCTTGATCTGCTGCGCGAACGCCTGCAACCGGCGGTGGCCGCCCAGGCCCCCATCGACCGTCGGCAGCAAAGCCTCTGGGGCCATTCCTATGGCGGCCTGCTGGTGCTGCATGCGTTGTTCAGCCGGCCCGGGGAATTTGCCCACTACGCGGCGGCCAGCCCGTCGTTGTGGTGGGGCGACGGCGCGATCTTGGCCGAAGCCCACAACCTGCCCGACCAGCCGGCACAATTGCTGCTGATGCGCGGCAGCGCTGAGCCGGCCAGCCCCCGAGGGCCGCAGACCCAGCCGGCAGACGCCCAGGCTCGGCAACTGCTCGCCCAATTGGCCCAGGCACCGAAGCTGCAGTTGGATTACCACAGCTTCGACGGCCTGAGCCACGGCGAGACCCTGGCCGCCTCGTTGCGCTATGTGCTGCAAAGCCTGTACGCGCGCTGACTCACGCCACGTCATACGACCTCCAACAGAAAGCCGGCTTCGGTCGGCACCTGCTGAACAGGCTTTATCCATCAATAAAAATTGATACAAAACAATAACTTAATCTAAACATCCTCCTTCCAAAGCAGACAGCAACTTGCTCCACCTCGATGAATAGGCTACAAATTCCGCCCTAGTTGTACGACAACATAATAAAATCACCCCGGCACCGGCCTCGCGCTGATGCCTTGCTTTGGAAGAACCTGCCATGACCCGCCACACCGCGCCTGCCAACGCCCCGCCCGCCTATTCCCGCCCCATTGCCGTGCTGATCCTGCTGTGCATGGGCTGTGCCTTTGCCGGTAACCATGTGGCCGCCCGGGTGGCGTTCGACGATGGCGCCGGGGTGTTACTGGCGATTCTGCTGCGTTCCGGCGGCACCTTGCTGGTGCTCGCCGGCCTGGTGCTCTGGCAACGCCAGAGCCTGCGCCTGGCCCAGGGTGCCTGGCGCTGGCAGTTGCTGTTGGGCTTGCTGATTACCGCCCAGAGCCTGTGCCTGTACTCGGCAGTGGCGCGGGTACCGGTGGCGGTGGCGCTGCTGGTGGCCAATGTGTTTCCGATCCTCCTGGCGCTGCTGACCTGGGCCTTGGGCGGTGCAAGGCCCACGGCGCGCAACGCCGGGCTGATGCTGATGATTTTGCTGGGGCTGGGCCTGGTGCTGGATGTGCCCGGGCGCCTGGCCAGTGCACACAGCGTGGGCGCCGACTGGTGGCTGGGGGTGGGGTTGGCCTTCTGCGCCGCCAGCGTGTTTGCCTGCGCCCTGTGGATTACCGACCACCGCCTGTCCCAGGTACGCGGTTCGGTGCGCAGCCTGCTGACCATTTTTATCGTGTTCACCAGCGTCAACTTTGCCGGGCTGGCTGGCGCCCTGCCCGGTGGCCTCGACCTGCCGGCCAGCCCTAGCGGTTGGCTGGCCCTGGCCACCTTGGTGCTGCTCTACGGCTTTGCCTTTATCGTGCTGTTTATCTCGGTGCCGCGCCTGGACATGCCGCGCAACGCCCCGGTGATGAACATCGAACCCCTGGCCACTCTGCTGATGGGCTGGCTGGTGCTGGACCAGATGCTCGGCGCCGGGCAGATCCTCGGAGGCGCCGTGGTGGTCAGCGGCATCGTGCTGTTGACCTGGCGCCGCCACGAAGGCCCACGGGCCCAACCGCTGAACAGCGAACGCGGCGCAACGAGCGTTAGCCAGCAGGCCAAACCCTAGTCGCCGCCCGGGCGTCCGCCATGGCGCCCGATGCATTCCACGGTGTTTCCCGGGGCGGCTGCGCGTTATGCTCCCGGGCCGGGCAGCCTGCCGTTACGCTGCCACCACCTTAGGGAAACCGTGGATCATGACCCGACAACACCTGAGCCGACTGGGGCTTCTTGGCGCTTGTGCCCTGTGCTTCAGCGCCAGCGCCGCAGCGACCGAGACCGACCTCAAGCACCTGGTGGACAGCACCATCCAACCCTTGATGCAGGCCCAGGGCATTGCCGGCATGGCAGTGGCGGTCAGCGTCAACGGCCAGGTGCAGTTCTTCAACTACGGCGTGGCCAGCACCGCGGGCGGCCAGGCCGTCAGCCAAGACACCCTGTTCGAAGTGGGCTCGGTGAGCAAAACCTTCACCGCCACCCTCGGAGCCTACGCCCAGGCCCAAGGCAAACTGCAACTGGGCGACACCGCCAGTCAGTACCTGCCAGCCCTGCGCGGCAGCGCCCTGGACCACGTCAGCCTGCTGCAATTGGCGACCTACAGCGCCGGCGGTCTGCCCTTGCAGTTCCCCGACGGAGTCCAAGGCGCAGACCAGACCCTGGAATACTTCAACACCTGGAAACCGCGCTTCGACCCAGGCCTCAAGCGCCTGTATTCCAACCCCAGCATCGGCCTGTTCGGCTACCTGGCGGCGCGCAGCCTGGGGCAGCCGTTCGACAGCCTGATGAACCAGACCCTGCTGCCCAAACTGGGCCTGCGCCACACCTACCTCAAGGTGCCCGAAGCCCAGAGGGGGCTTTATGCACAGGGTTACGGCAAAGACGGCCAGCCTGTGCGCGTCGGCCCGGGCCCACTGGATGACGAGGCCTACGGCATCAAGACCAGCGCCGCCGACCTGATCCACTTTGTCGACGCCAACCTGCAACCCAAACACCTGGAGCCAGCCCTGCAACAGGCGATTGCCCTGACCCACCAGGGCTATTACCAGGTGGGCGACATGACCCAGGGCCTGGGCTGGGAAACCTACACCTACCCCATCAGCCTGGAACGGCTGGTGGCGGGTAATTCTTCGACGATGGCCCTTGAACCCCAAGCCATCACCTGGCTCAAGCCGCCCCAACCGCCCAAGGGCCAGGTGCTGTTGAACAAAACCGGTTCCACCAACGGCTTTGGCGCCTACGTGGTGTATGTCCCGAGCCAGCGTCTGGGCCTGGTGCTACTGGCCAACAAGAACTACCCGAATGCCGAACGGGTCAAGGCGGCCTACCGCATTCTCAGCACGCTGGACAGCGCGCCGGTGCCCTAGACCCGGCGTAATCCCTCTCGTCGAGCGCCCCTGGCCGGCTCCGTCACACGCGGTGGCCGGCCTTCAAAGCCGCACGCAAACCAAAGCAAAAACGCCCATTTATCACTAAACTGCGGTGAACCTTATCCCCGCCCGTTCGGTCGATAGATGCAACCCGGCCAGGGTTGCCGGCAGCCCTTTTGCCCGGCCCCCGGCACGCTTTAATTTCTGGAGAACGCCCGTGATATCGACTGTGCATCTGGCCCAAATCAAAGCCTGGGGCGCCCACGGGTTCACCGCCACTGGCGTGGTCACCGCGTTCCTCGCCACCCTGGCGCTGTTCGAGAACCAACCCCAGGCGTGCCTGATGTGGCTCGGCGTGGCCTTGATCGTCGATGGGGTGGACGGCACCCTGGCGCGCAAGGTCAACACCCAATCGGTACTGCCCAATATCGACGGCTCAGTGCTGGACCTGGTCATCGACTACCTGACCTACGTGTTCATTCCCGCGCTGTTTATCTACCGTTACATCGACCTGCCGGACTACACCCACTTGCTGGCGGTGTCGCTGATCCTGGTGTCATCGTTGTTCTGTTTCTGCAACGTCAACATGAAAAGCAAAGACAACTACTTCCAGGGCTTTCCCGCCGCCTGGAACGTGGTTGCCCTGTGCCTGTACATCATCGACCCGCCGTCCTGGGTCACCCTGTTGAGCATCATTGGCCTGGCCCTGCTGACCCTGTCGCGCATGAAGTTCCTGCACCCGTTTCGCGTACGGCGCTTTATGCCGATCAACATCACCGTGACCTTTGTCTGGCTGCTGTGCAGCCTGCTGCTGGTGCTCAGCCATCCGGCCAACAACCCGACGGTGATGCTGGTGTGGCTGGCGATGTCCGCGTACTTCCTGGGCATCTGCATCTGGCGCACCGCCCTGGAATGGCTGGGGCGCTTGCGGACCTGATTGACCAGAACGCAACTTTACGGCGTCTTAGTTACAAGTAAGCGGATATAAAGTTTGAAACGACCGTACTAATTCAATGTATTGCCCACAACGTTCATTCGCTATCAATAATCATTAAAAGCCTGCTACCAACGCGGTGGCGGGCCTTTGATCGAACCGGTCATCTGTTTAATTAAAATAGTCCGGGCATTGACTCATAGAACCTCAACATCGGCCGATAGTTACTTCGATCAATGGCAAGCCGATGGCTGGACCCGATCCAACTTCCCCTCTATGAGTAGTTCCTCATGACCTGGTTTCTCGACCTTCGTCTCGCCGTAAAACTGTCCCTGGCTTTTATCTTGTGCGCCGTTATCACCCTGGTGATTGGCCTGATCGGCATGAACGGCAACAGCCGCCTGGGGGACATGCTCTCATCGGTGTTCAGCAACAACGTTGTGTCCATCAACAAGGTCAACGAATCCCTGCAGCAGATGGTCTATCACAACCGTGACCTGTACCAACTGCTGTCACAAGTCGCCAACAACGCCCCGGACGCCGATCGCGCGGCCACCCTGCAGTCGCTGGCGGCCCGCAAGGCGTCGGTGGACAAAGCCTTTGCCGAGTACCGCGCCACACCGTTGCGCGATGACGAGCGCCTGCTGGGTGACAAGTTCAGCAGCGACTGGCCGGCCTACATCAAGAGCGCCGAGCAATTCATCGGCACGTTGAACTCCGGTGATTTGCCTCGGGCCCGGGTCATGCTGACCAGCGAGGTGCGCACCAGCTTCGCCCCCGCCGAACAGGAAATGCGCGGCATCATCGCCTCCAACAACGACCAGGCCAATGAGCTGGGCGCTGACGGTAAAAGCCTGATCGACAGCCTGAAACTGACCATGATCATCGGCATGCTGATCGCCTTCGGCTTGGCCGTCGGTATGGGCTCGCTGATCACCCGGCTCATCACCCGGCCCCTGGCCTATGCCGTGGAAGCCGCCGGCCGCGTGGCCAACGGCGACCTGACCCGGCAGATAAACCCCGGCAGCCGCGACGAAACCGGCCAGTTGCTGAGCTCCCTGGGCGACATGCAGAACAGCCTGCGTGACACCCTGCAAAGCATCTCCAGCGCCTCGGACCAACTGGCATCGGCCGCCGAAGAACTGAGCGTGGTCACCGATGAAAGCACCCGCGGCCTGACCCAGCAGAACGGTGAAATCCAGCAAGCCGCCACCGCCGTCAACGAAATGACCGCAGCGGTGGACGAAGTGGCGCGCAATGCCGTGTCGGCAGCCGAAATCTCCCAGAACACCAACCGCGATGCCGTCGCCGGCCAAGGCAAGGTGCGTGAAGCGGTGCAGGCCATCGAGAGCATGGTGGTGGAAATCGACGCCTCCAGTACCCAGGTCCAGGCGCTGGCCACTCAGACCCAGGAAATCAGCAAGGTCCTGGACGTGATCCGGGCCATTGCCGAGCAGACCAACCTGCTGGCCCTCAACGCCGCCATCGAAGCCGCTCGCGCCGGTGAGCAAGGCCGTGGTTTTGCCGTGGTCGCCGATGAAGTGCGGGCCCTGGCCCATCGTACCCAGACCTCGACCGTTGAAATCGAAGGCATGATCAACACCGCCCAGGCCAGCGCCACCTCCGTGGTCGGCACCATGAGCCGCAGCCAGACCCAGGCCGACAGCACCCGCACCCTGGCCCAGGCCGCCGGTGCCGCGCTGGTGTCGATCACCGAGGGCGTGGCGCAGATCACCGAGCGCAACCTGGTGATCGCCAGCGCCTCCGAAGAACAGGCCCAAGTGGCTCGCGAAGTGGACCGCAACCTGGTGAACATCCAGGGCCTGTCCGCCCAGACCGCGACCGGCGCCCAACAGACCAGCGCCTCGAGCCATGAGCTGTCGCGCCTGGCCGTGTCGTTCAACACCCTGGTGGCCAAGTTCAAGCTGTAAGGCCGCAATGACGGTAAGGCCTGCCGCCCTGGCAGGCCTTGCACAGCAGACACGCCGGCGATGGGCTGAGAGCCAGCAGTCGATCAACGCCCGGACAGTCTGCTAGGGTGCCTGACAGCCTCCACACTCAGGAACACCCCTATGTTTTCCCATGTATTCATCGGCGTTAACGACTTCGACCAGGCCCTGGCCTTCTATCAGCCCCTGGTGACGCTGTTGGGCCTTGAAGCCAAATTCATCGACCCGCAACACCCTTGGGCCGGCTGGCAATCACCCGGGCAAGCGCGCCCGCTGTTGGTGATTGGCCGCCCGTTCGATGACCAACCCGCCTGCGCCGGCAACGGCCAGATGATCGCCCTGCTGGCCCCGGATCGCACCACGGTCGACCGCGCCCACGCCCTGGCCCTGAGCCTCGGCGGCCAATGCGAAGGCGCCCCGGGCCTGCGCCCGCACTACCACGCGAATTACTACGGCACCTACTTCCGCGACCCCGAGGGCAACAAGCTGTGCCTGTGCTGCCACGATCCGCTGTGATGGCTGGCGGGGCCTGATCAACCGGTTCGGCATCGAATCCCTGGGGTTGGCCTCGTGCCTGGCCATGGCCCAGCGGCGGCGTCGGTTGCTCGAAAACGGACAATCGCCACCGTAAAGCACCGCCAAAGGTGGCTTGCCAAAGCATTGCGCCTGCAAGAAAATGAGATGCATTATCAAATGCCTCTCCGGGTTTCCCCTCGCATGTCCACCATCGATCACTCCCCGCAACACCACGTGCAGAGCCTCTACGAGGACCATCACTCCTGGCTGTGCGGCTGGCTGCGCAAGAAACTCGGGTGTGTGGACAACGCCGCCGACTTGGCCCAGGACACCTTCGTCCGGGTCCTGAGCAAGCGAAAAGTCATTGAACTGCGAGAGCCGCGGGCCTACTTGAGCACCATCGCGCGCAGCCTGATGATCGACCTGTTCCGTCGCCGTGACCTGGAACAGGCCTACCTGGAAACCCTCGCCGCTCTGCCTGAGCCTACGGCCATTTCCCCCGAAACCCGCGCGCTGATCATCGAGACGCTGATGGAAATCGACACCCTGCTCGATGGCTTGGGCACCCGCACCCGGGAGGTGTTCCTGATGACCCAGCTCGACGGCCTGAGCCATGTGGAGATCGGCCGACGCCTGCAGATTTCAGTCAACACCGTGAAGAAACATGCGGTGCGAGCCCTGACCCATTGCCTGCTGCTGGTGGAGGACTGAAGCATGGCCCAGCCCCTGGACCACGCCACCCTGGAAGCCGCCGCACGTTGGTACGTCGACCTCTACCAAGAGGCGCCGGGCACAGCGCTGCACGAAGCCCATCGGCAATGGCTGGAGCGCGACCTGCGTCATCGCCAGGCCTGGGAGCGCCTGGCCCGTTTGCAGGACAAGCTGGAGCGGGTTACACCGGGCATCGCCCGTTCAACCTTGAACGGCGCCCGGGCCAAACGCCGCGAGGTGCTGAAAGTGCTGTCGCTGCTCTTGGCCGGCAGCGCGCTCAGCACCCTGGCCTGGCGCACCACGCCGCTGCCCAGCCTGGTGGCCGACCAACGCACCGCCACCGGCGAACGGCGACGCGTGCGCCTGGACGACGGTAGCCAGTTGCAGCTCAACACCGCCACCGCCGTCAACGTGCGCTACAGCAGCCAGTTACGCGAACTGCAATTACTGCGTGGGGAGATTCTCGTCGAAACCGCCCAGGACCCGCTGGCTCGGCCGTTTATCGTGCACACGGAGGCCGGCAGCATCCGCGCCCTGGGCACCCGTTTCCTGGTGCGCAGCGACGCGGGCCGGACCCTGGTCAGCGTGCAGCAACATGCCGTGCAAGTGCGCGCCCACGCCCAGCCGGACACGCCCCTGCGCGTGGACGCCGGGCAGCAATTGAGTTTTGTCGGCAACGCCCTCGGCACCGTGCAAGCCGCCAACCCCCAGGCCGATGCCTGGACCCGGGGCATGCTGGTGGTCAGCGACTGGAGCCTGGGGCAACTGCTCAGCGAGTTGCAGCGCTACCACCCAGGCCACCTGGGCTTCACTGAGGACGTAGCCCGGCTGCGCATCTCCGGGACCTTTCAACTGGACGACACCGACCAATTGCTGGACAACCTGAGCACCACGCTGCCGGTGCGCATTCGTCGCTTCAGCCGTTACTGGACCCGGGTCGAGGCCAGCTAACACCGCGATACGAGCCGTTATCATTTATTTTTTCAACAGGGGTTGGTGTTTCAGATTCTCGTCCGGCAAGGAAGGTAGCGGCGCATCAGACGCCATGACTGCCAACGGACCCAAGGAACCCGCATGTACCCTCGCACGCCCAGCAATGCCTCGCCCCTGTTCCCACGCAAGACACTGACCGCTGCCTGCGCCCTCGCCTCAAGCCGAGCCCTGCACTGCGCACTGCTGAGCATGACGCTTGCCGCACCCCTGGCCACGCTGGTCATGGTTCCCCATGCCTGGGCCCAGACTGAAACAGAGCTGGAATTCGCGATTGCCCCCGGTTCCCTGGAAGCGGCCCTGGCCCAGTTCGCCGCCACCGCGGGGGTCAGCCTGTCGTTCGAGCCTGCCGCCGCACAAGGCCGGCAATCGGCCGGGCTGCATGGGCGCTACAGCGCCGAGTCGGCCTTGCAGCAGTTGCTCAAGGGCAGTGCCTTGCAGGCCGTACGCCAGGCCAATGGCAGTTATTCCCTGCTGCCGATTCCCCAGGGTGCTGACAGCCTGCAACTGGGCGTGACCAGTATCTCCGGGAAAACCCCGGAGTCAGCCTGGGGCGCGGTGGACGGTTATGTGGCCAGCCGCAGCGCCACTGGGACCAAGACCGACACCCCGCTGCTGGAAATTCCACAGACCATCAACGTGGTCACCGCCGACCAGGTGCAGACCCAGGGCGCGCGCAACCTGACCCAGGCCCTGCGCTACACCCCCGGGCTCGACGTCACCGGTTTCACCGACCGCAACAACATCGCCGACGAGATCACCAGCCGGGGTTTCGCCCCGACCCCTCTGTACCTCGACGGCGCCTACTTGCCGTATGCCGGCAGCCTGGGCGGCGCCCCGCAGATCGACCCCTACACCCTGGAACGCATTGAAGTGCTCAAGGGCCCGGCGTCGGTGCTGTACGGCCAGAACCAGCCCGGCGGGCTGATCAACATGGTGTCCAAGCGCCCCACCCATGAGCCGCGTCACCAGGTCAAGCTCGGCGTGGGTAGCTACAACCGGGTTAACGGGGCGTTCGACAGCAGCGGCCCCTTGGACGAACAGAAACAATTTTCCTATCGACTGGTGGGCGTGAGCAAAAAAGGCAACGACCCACTGGACCACACCAACAGCCAGCGCATGCTGTTGGCGCCCAGCCTGACCTGGTCCCCCAGCGATGCCACGGAGCTGACGCTGTACGCGCAGATCCAGCGCGATGACGGCTTGGCCGACTACCAGGCACTGCCGGCCATCGGCACCCTGACCCGTGCCTCCAACGGCAAGAAAATCGATCGCGACCTGTTCCTCGGCGACTCCAACTACAACGACTACAAACGCGACCAGTACGTGCTCGGCTATGACTTCAGCCAGGCCTTTTCCGAGGACCTGAAGTTCCGCCAGAGCGCTCGCTACATTGATGTCCACGACCGCTACCGAGGCTTCTACCTGTACAACTTCGTCAGCGCCGCCGGGGTGGTGGATGACACCCAGGCCACCCGCACAAAACTCGACTGGCAACAACACAACAGCACCTACACCCTGGACAACAACCTGGAATACCGCTTCGCCACCGGCGCTCTGGAACACACCGCTCTGGTGGGCCTGGAACACCGCAACTTCAACCGCAAATACACCGGCTACAACGCCAGTAACGTGCTGCCGATCAACCTGTACGGTGCCAACAACAACTACGACACCCGCAACGTGACCCCGCAATTGACCACCCGTTGGGACAACACCGTGAGCCAGACCGGCCTGTACCTGCAGGACCAGATCAAGCTCGACCCATGGGTGCTGACCCTCGGCGGGCGCCAGGACTGGGCCAAAGTGGAAAACAAGGACCTGCTGGCCCACAGCGTCACCGAGCAGAACGACCAGAAGTTCACCGGCCGCGTGGGCCTGACCTACGTTACGGATTTCGGCTTGGCACCCTACGTCAGTTACTCCCAGTCGTTCCTGCCGGTGGTGGGCACCAGCGCCCCGCAACGCGGCGGCCAGGCCTTCGAACCGTCCGAGGGCGAGCAATATGAAGTGGGGGTGAAATATCAGCCGTTCGACAACACCCTGATGACCGCCTCGGTGTTCCAGATCAAGCAGACCAAGATGCGCACCGGCGACCTGCTCTATCCGGAATATGAACTGCAACAAGCCGAAGTGCGTTCGCGGGGTGTGGAACTGGAAATCAAATCCAGCATCGACAACATCGATGTGCTGGCGGCAGCCACCTACATCGACTCCTTCTACACCAAGAGCAACTACTCCGAGGAAGGCAGCCGCAGCGAGGCACAGGCACCCGTCTCGGCCAGCCTGTGGAGCAACTACCACTTCACCCAAGCAGCGCTCAACGGCCTGACCCTGGGCCTGGGGGCACGCTACACCGGAAAGAAACCCGGGGATGCTGACAACACCTTCACCGTGCCGTCGTTCGTGGTCTTCGACTCCACCGTCAGCTACGACCTGGGCAAACTCAGCCCGAGCCTGCGAGGCCTGCAAGGCAGCCTGAACGTGCAGAACCTGTTTGACCGGGAGTATGTGTCGTCGTGCAACTACCGCTTCGGCTGTTACTACGGGCAGGAACGCGTGGCGTCCATGGAAATGACCTACGACTGGTAAGCCAAACGCAGGAACCGGGCCTCAAGGCATGGGCAAACGTGGGGTCGCGGCAAAGGCATTGCCGGCGACCTCGCTTGACGGTGCGTACTCCACCACCAGCCGCTCAGGCGTCGGGCGAAAGACCCGCACGTCAACGGTGCCGCACTGGGCAAACAGCAAAACCCCGCCATACACGGTTTCCGGCCCCAGGCCGTCAGCCGGCACCTGTTCGCCGGCGCCGATGTACAGGCAGCCGGAACGCACGTGCAGGCGCGCCGCCACGCCCTCGACCAAGCCCGAACGCCCCAGCCCCTGATACACCTCGACGTCATAGTCGCCATCGCTGCCCAGATTGGCGAACAGCACATGGCCGAGGTTGATTTCCAACACTTCATCCTCGGCGAGGGACCACCAGTCCGCCGTATCGGCAGCGCGATGGGCCAGGCAGGCCGGGTCGAAGATCGCCAGGGTCGCGGTGTCGGTGGCAAAGCGGGTGTGGGCGTAGACGGGGTTCATCAGGGGCGGCTCTCAGCTCAGAAGGTCCAGGGCTCGCACGCGGGCCAGCAGCGGCTCGACCAGGGCGGCCGACAAGCCCGGCACACTCAGCACCAGCACGTGGTACCAAGGGTTGGGGTGGCGGCTGTCGAAGTCGAAATGGCAGGCGTAACCCCCCATCTCCGCCAGGCAAGCGCACAGCTCGTCACCGGCATCGTCGAAATTGCCAGGGCCGTAGCGCGCTTCGATCAGGCGCAAGGGAATGCTCAGGGTCCAGCAGGCTTCAGATATCGGTTTGGGCATGGGTTCAGACACGGAATCAGCGTCGGCGGCCGGGGCCGAATTGGAGCACAGCCCCAGGGCCGCCGTCACCCCGCCGCGCCATAGCGCTGGCGATAAGGCAGCGGTGCCAGCCCGGTCTGCTGCTTGAACATGCGGCTCAGGTTCGAGTCGCTGCTGAAGCCCAGCGCCGCGCTGATCTGGCTCACCGACAGGGTGCTGAACAGCAACCGCTCACTGACCTGATTGAGCTTGACCAAGCGCATCCACGTCCCCACCGCCTGGCCCTGCTCCAGCCGCACCCGGCGCGCCAGGCTGCGCTCGGACACGCCCATGGCCAGTGCCAGGCGCGCCACGGTGGCCTGCTCTGCCGGCGTCTGTTCGACCCACAGTTGCAGGCGACGCAGCCAGGGGCTGTCTTGCTGGATCAGGCTCAAGACGGCAAAGACCGGGTGCGGCTGCACTGGGCGCGGCAACACCAGCAACTGGTTCAACTGCTGCATGCGTTCCGCGCCCAAGTGGCGCTGGATCAACTCCTGGGCGATCGGCAGGTAGCCGCCCACACCACTGGCCGTGGCCACGCCGCGATCAAAGACCCAGGTGCGCTCGCTGCGCCAATCCACCTCGGGAAACTGCTGCAGCATGGGTTCCAGCAACCACCAAGTCAGGGTGGCGACGCGGCCCTGGAGCTGGCCACTGGCAGCCAGTAACACCACCCCAGTGCAATAGCTCCACAGCTGCGGGCCACGCTGGCGCGCCAGGGCTTGCAGCAACGCGTCGCTGGCCGCCAGGGTCGCGCTGACGTCGGCCGCCGACTCGGCCCAGAACCCCGGGATCAACAGGCCATCGAGGGGCGTCTGCTCCAGCCCCGCCTCGGCGTTCAGCAGCACGCCGTGGGCACAGCGCACCGGGCCCGACGCCAGAGCCACGTACTGTGGGTGGAACAACTCGCGCCCGGCGTGGCGGTTGGCGCCGTGCAACAGGTCGGCAAAGGCCAGCAAGCCGGCGGGCATGCAACCGGGGTACAACAACAGGCCGATGTTCATCCGTGGCTCCGGCAGAAATTGAATGCAGATTGTCAAAAACCGCCATTCTGCAAGGCACCGTCGACCAAGACAATGCAGCCTTCGCCACCGAGGTCTGCCATGCGCCTTCATCAGCTTCGCAATGCCACCCTGATTATCGAATCCGGGCCTTATCGGATCCTCCTCGACCCTATGCTCGGCGCGCGCCACAGCCTGCCACCGTTGCGCCTGCTGCGGCCTCTGCAGCGCAACCCGCTGGTGGACTTGCCGGATTCGGCAGCGGCGGCCCTGGAGTCAGTGACCCACTGCCTGCTGACCCATTGCCAGAAAGGCCATTTCGACCACCTGGACCGGGCCGGACGGGCGTTCCTGCGCCAACGGCAGATCCCGGTGATCTGCACCGCCCACGACGCCCCGTACCTGCAAGCGCGCGGGCTCCAAGTCCAGGCCCTGCCCACCGCACACGGGCAGCCGACGGCCTTTCTCGGCGGGCAGATCCGCACCCTGCCCTGCGTCCATGGGCGCGGGCTGGTCGGGCGCTTGATGGAGCATGGCGTGGGGTATTTCATCGAGTGGCCCGACGAACCGAGCCTGTACCTGTGCGGCGACACCCTGCTGACGCCGGCCCTGCGCGACTTTATCCAGGCCCATCAACCCGAGGTCTGCGTGGCACCGGCCGGCGGCGCGCACTTCGACCTGGGCGGCGAGATCATCATGGGTATTAAAGAGCTGCTTGAATTGCGCCGCCTCAGCCACGGTCAGGTCGTGGCCAACCATCTGCAGGCGCTGAGCCACTGCCCGGTCAGCCGCCAGGCCCTGGCTGCGGCGGCGCACCGGGCCGGGCTGGCGCAACGGTTACTGATTCCCGAGGACGGCGAGGTCCTGACCTTTGCCAAAAATGGATTGCGTACCGAGATTCAAGCAGGCCGGATGGCTTCGCTCAACGCCTCGGCCAGCGCCGCCACCGAGTAGGGCTTCTGCAAAAACACGAACTCTTGCGTATCGCCCTGGGCCAGGGCCGGGCTGAAACCGCTGGTGAGAATCACCGGCAACCCGGGGTGTTGCTGACGAATCTGCTGGGCCAGTTCCACACCGCTCATGCCCGGCATCACCACATCGGAAAACACCGCTTGGAAGGCTCCGGCATCCTTGGCAAGCCAGGCCAGGGCCGCAGCAGCGCTGGTGGCCCATTCGATGCGGTAACCCAATTCCGTCAGGGCCAGGGCCAACAGGCCGCCCACTTCGGGGTTGTCTTCCACCACCAGCAGGGTCGCGCCCTGGCCATCCAGGTTGACCGCCACCGAGCGCACCTCGGGCTCGGCCCCCGGCGCCTCCAGGGAACGGGGCAAGTACAGGGTGAAGCGCGTACCCTGCCCCGGCTGGCTCTGGACCAGGAGTTCGCCGCCCGATTGCTTGGCGAAACCGAACACCTGGGACAGGCCCAGGCCGGTGCCTTTGCCCACCTCTTTGGTGGTGAAGAACGGTTCGAAAATCCGCTCGATCTGCAACGGGTCGATGCCCGAGCCGTTGTCCGTCAGCGACACCGCGACAAAGTCCCCCGGCACCTCGCCCTGGGCGCCATGGGCCGGGGTGCTGTGCGCCCGCTCCACGGCAATCACCAACAGACCTTCGCCCTGCATCGCGTCGCGGGCGTTGACCGCCATGTTGATCAAGGCAGTGTCAAACTGACCGGCGTCGGCATGAATAAAACACGGCTCCTCAGGCAGCTCGATGCGCACCTCGATGCACGAGCCAATCAGTGGGTTGATCATCTCACCCAGGGCCTGGACGCTGCGCCCCACATCAAACACCTGGGGCCGCAGGTTCTGCTGGCGGGCGTACGCCAGCAGCTGGCCGGTGAGCTTGCTGGCGCGATCGACGGTGTCGGAAATCGCGTCGATGTACACCTGCCGGCGCTGCTCGCTGAGGTTGCGCCGCAGCAGGTCGGTGGACGAGCGGATCACCGTCAGCAGGTTATTGAAGTCATGGGCCACGCCCCCGGTGAGCTGCCCCACGGCTTCCATTTTCTGCGCCTGGCGCAGCACGTCTTCGGTCTTGCGCAGGGCCAGGGCGGCCTCGCGCTCGGCCTGGGTATCGCGGCCCACAGCGTGGATGTAGCTGCGGTCCGGCACGGCTGTCCAGGACACGCTGCGATAGGAACCGTCCTGGTGCAGGTAGCGGTTTTCAAAGTTGCCGACGCTGCTGCCCTGGGCCAGATCGCCGGTGACGGCCAAGGTGGCGGAACGATCCTCGGGGTGCACCAGTTCGTGGAAGCTGCGCCCCACCAGTTGCTCCTGGCTCCACCCCAGGAGTCGGGTCCAGGCCGGGTTGGCAGCGACAATGCTGCCGTCGAAACGGGCGACGATCATCAGGTCGGCGGACAAGCGCCAGATGCGGTCGCGGTCCTGGGTGCGCTCCTGGACCCGCTGCTCCAGGGACTCATTGACCCGGCGCAACTCTTCCTCGGCCTCGCGGGTGGCGGTGACATCGCGGGAAATGCACAGGATCTTCTCCGGTTGCCCGGCTTCGTCGAACATCGGCGAGACCTGCACATCCCACCACTTGCGGTTGCCCAGCAAGGTGTTGGCCGCCTCCAGAAAGCGTGCCGAACGACCGTTCTTCGCCGCTTCGATGGCGGCCAAGGCCTCGGCGTTGCCCTGGCCTTCCCAGAAGCTCGGCCAGGGGCAGCCGCGAATTGCGTTGAAGTCGCTGACCTCCATGACCCGCATGCCGCCCTCGCTCATAAAGGACAACTTGCCGTCCAGATCGAGGACCTTGATGCAGTCGTTACTGGCCGCCAGCACCCGGGTATTGAGTTCGCGGGTTTCCCGCAGGCTCGACTCAGTAAGCCGCGCACGTTGTTCCAGCAACACCCGGTGAGTGGTTTCAACGGTGCAGCAGAGCATGCCCACCACCGTCTCACGGGCCTCGTCGTACACCGGGCTCATGGAGAACGACCACCAGGTCTGATCCTCACCGGGGAAGCGCTGCATGGTGATCGGCATGTCGATCAGACGGCAGGCCTGGCCGGCATAGGCCTGTTCCACCAACGGCTGCACCTGGGGCCAGGCATCGGCCCAGAGGGTGTCGATGGTCTGTCCCAGGGCACTGTCCAACCGTGGGCCGAGGATCGGCCGGTAAGCATCGTTGAACAGAAAGACCCTGTCCGGCCCCCAGAGCAGGTACAGGCTCTCGGGGGATTCAAGTACCAGGCTCAAGGTATTGCGCAACACATCCGGCCAGTGCTCGATAGCGCCCAGGGGTGACGACGACCAGTCATGGCCCCGAATGGCAGCGCCCATGACGCCACCACGCGGTGCATCGGAAGACGGGCTGCCAAGAGAAGAAATAGTCATGTACCGAGCCACTTGAGGAGGGAGAGTTGTTGACGGTGCTGACCACTGTGCCCGCGCAGAGTAACTGACACCTGTGAACGGCGAAAGTTGATCCCCATCAGCCACATCCCGCAGAGGTGCGGCCAGCGGTCTTTATTCGCCGTCGACTATTGGGCATGATCCCCCGACGCCCCTCCCACGCACTTGCTCCGAGCGCTGCTGCATGAACCTCACAACCCTGATGCTCTACACCTCCAGTTGCTTTATCGGCGCCCTGATCCCCGGCCCGACCTCCTTGTTGGCCATGGCCAACGGCACCTCGCGCAACCGCCGCCTGGTGGCGATGGGCATGGCCGGCGCCGCACTGTCGGACATCCTCATCGTCGCCGCGGTCGGCTTGGGCCTGGGTGCCATGCTGCTGGCGTCGCAGCAATTGTTCGAGGTCTTGAAGTGGCTGGGCGTGGGCTACCTGGCCTGGCTGGGCCTGCAGTTATGGCGCAGCACGCCGGCCGCCCTGGACAGCGCCCAGGTGAGTGCCGGCGCGCGTCAGGGCGAGGTGTTCCGCCGCAGCTTCTCGGTGGCCCTGACCAACCCCAAGGTGCTGCTGTTTTTCACCGCCTTCCTGCCGCAGTTCGTCGACCCCAGTCAGCCGACCCTGCCCCAGTACGCGATCCTCGCCCTGGTGTCGGCCGGGGTCGATATCCTGGTCATGGCCCTGTACGCCGCCGGCGGTGTGCAAGCGGCCCGTTACCTGACCGCCACGGGCATGCGCCGCCTGAACAAATGCTGCGGCGCCACCCTGCTCTCCCTCGCAGCCTTCCTGGCCCTTTATCGCCGGGCCTGAAGCCCCTACTCGCGCACCTCGGCCAGCACCTTGCGCGGGTAGCTGGCGAGGATGATCGAGGTGGTCACCGCGCCCAAGACCGCCAGGCTGTCGATGATCTGCTCCAGGCGCTCCATCTGCGCCACCACCACCCGCAGCACAAAACAGTCTTCCCCGGTCACCCGGTCGGCCTCGATGATTTCCCCGGTCTGCTCGAAGGTCTCCAGGCAGCGGCCGATCTGCGCGTGGCTGGTGCGCAGGCGGATCAGGGCGCGGATCGGCCGTCCGAGCAAAGCGTGATTGACCCGGGCGCTGTAGCCCTCGATCACCCCCAAGTCTTCGAGACGGCGAATGCGCGTGGTCACCGCTGGTTGCGACAGGCCGATGCGCTTGCCCAGCTCGGTGCTGGTGATGCGCCCATCCTGCTGCAGGGTTTCGATAATCCGCCAATCCAGGCGGTCCAGTTCGGGTGACTTTGGTTTCATTTGTCGGGCCTGTGATTTTCCAGGAATAGCGGCGAAATCTACCAAGCTTTCATGGGGCACGTGCTGTTTTCCGCGCCGGCCCGGACCTAAGCTTTGGGCTCTTTTCAAGGAGTCAGGCGAATGGACAAAGCGGTGCTGGTGATACCCGGAATCGGCAACTCGGACGCGGCCCACTGGCAGAGCCGCTGGCAGGCCAGGCACCCCGATTGGCAGCGGCTGCAGGTGCCCGACTGGAAGCGAGTGGATTGCGCCGACTGGGTCGCGGCCATCGACCGCCAACTGCTGAGCATGGGCCCCGAAACCCTGGTGGTTGCCCACAGTTTGGGCTGCCTGGCACTGGCCCATTGGGCCGCCGCCGACACCCGCCAGGGCCGGGTGCGCGGGGCGTTGCTGGTGGCGGTACCCGACCCACAGGCGCAGGCATTCCCCACCGCGGCGACCGTTGGTTTCAGCCACACGCCAGTGGTGCGGTTGGACTTCCCGTGCCAAGTGGTCGCCAGTAGCAATGACCCCTATGCCGAGCCTGACTACGCCCGCGACTGGGCCGCGCGGCGCGGTGCGCAACTGCTGGAAGTCGGCGCCAGGGGGCACCTGAATAGCAGCAGCGGCTTGGGGGATTGGGACGAGGGTTATCGCCTGCTGGAGCAATTGGCCGCCGGTTGAGCCGGCGACCGCCAGCAGCACTGGCTCAGAACGCCAGCTTGAAGCCGATGGAGAACAGCATCACCGCGAGGAACGGCCGCAGCAGTTCATCGGAGACCCGGCCGGTCATGTGGCTGCCGACCCAGATGCCCGGCAAGGAACCCATCAACAGAAAGCCCAACAGGCTCCAGTCCATGTTGCCCATGCTGGCATGGCCCAGGCCGGCCACCAGGGTCAGGGGCACGGCGTGAGCAATCTCGGTGCCCACCAGGCGCTTGGTGGCCAGGAACGGGTAGAGAATAAACAGCGCCACGGTGCCCAGGGCGCCCGCCCCGATGGAGGTCAGGGCAACCATGGTGCCCAGCACCAGGCCGGTGACCACGGTCAAGCCGTTGAGGTTGCGATCGCTGAGCTGGTAGTGATCACCAGCGTGCCGCTGGGCAAAGGCCAGCAGCTTTTTCTTGAACAGGATCGCCAGCGCCGTCAGCAGCAGGACAAAGCCCAGGGCCTGCTTGATCACCGAGTTCAAGGCTTGCGGGTCACTGTCCAGGTTCTTCAGGAACCACAGGGTCGCCAGCACCGCCGGCACGCTGCCCAGGGTCAGCCAGCCAGTGATCTTCCAGTCGATGTTCTTGTTCTTCTGATGCACCAGCACACCACCGGATTTGGTGATGGCGGCGTACAAGAGGTCGGTGCCCACGGCGGTCGCCGGGTTAATGCCAAACCACAAAAGAATGGGGGTCATCAGCGAACCGCCGCCGACGCCTGTCATGCCTACGATAAAACCAACGATCAGGCCCGCTGCAACAAAACCAAAATTACCGACATCCATTAACCATGTCCTACAAAGGGCCATATAAATTTCAGGCGGCAGCATAGCGATTTTTCTTATAACGACTTATATCAATATGATCTGAATTTATAACCAGATCACCAGCAACCCGGGCGACCACAATGGGCAGCCGCCGCAGCCGAGCGCTGGCGGGGTCAGGCCACCGGGGTCTTTTCGCGTTTCATCTGCATGGTCAGGGTGAAGCGGTCGTCGGGGTGGGTGGTCTCGGAGACCACCATCAGCGCCCCCTGCTCATCGCGGTAATGCCGGGTGATTTTCAGGCCGGGGGCGGTGGCCTCGGCATTCAGGCGCTTGGCAATCTCCGGGGTCAGCAGCACCGCACGCACTTGCTGGTCCACCACCTCAATATGGCGGCCGAAATGCTCTTCGATCAGGGCGGCGATCAACTGCTCGGGACGTTCGCGCGCCAGTTCAATCACCTCGGCGTAAATATCCTGGGCGTAGACATCGGTCCAGCACAGCGGCGCTTCCGGATGCTGCTGGTCGATACGGATGCTCGACACGCAAAAGTAGTGCTCCCCCGGCTCCAGCCCCAGGCGCCGGGCCTCGGCGATATCGGCCACGAAATGCCGCACGTCCTGAATGCTGCGAATCTGGGTTTCCGCCAGGTGCGCCAAGTCCGACACCGAATCCAGGGACTGTGAATACCCGCCCCGTGGCGTGCTGGCCTCGACCCGGGTGCCCACCCGCTTGCGCCGCGACACCAGCCCCTGGCTCTGCAACTGGGTAATGGCCGCGCGCACGGTGTGGCGGCTCACCTCGTACAGCTCACACAACTCGAACTCGGTGGGCAACAGGCTGCCCACGGGGTAGCGCCCACTGGCGATCGCTTCCATCAAATCCTTCGCCACAACCGCATAGCGCGTCTGGTTCATACCTTTCATCAGTCCCGAGCGTTCAACGAGTTGACAGTGTATCAGCGGCCACGTAAGAATTATGTACGGACATATTAAATATGTCCGATCAATAACAACATATCAGGATTGACCCCATGTCCAGCACCGTCTTCGACTCCGCCCTGTTCCGTGACATGTTCGGCACCGCCGAAATGCGCGGCGTGTTTTCCGACAAAGCCCTGATCGAACGCTACATCGAAGTGGAAGTGGCCCTGGCCCGCGCCGAGGCCCGTTGCGGGGTGATCCCGGCCGAGGCCGCCGAACAGATCGCCGAACTGGCCACCTACGAATCCCTCGACCTGGCGTTGATGCAGCACGAAACTGAAATCGTCGGTTACCCGATCCTGCCGTTGGTGGAACAGCTGTCGAAGACCTGCGGCGAAGCCGGGCGTTATGTGCATTGGGGCGCCACCACCCAAGACATCATGGACACCGCCGTGGTCCTGCAAGTGCGCGCTGCCCTGGCCATCGTCGAGCGCGATATCCAGGCCGTGCGCGGGCTGCTGGCCGAGCTGGCGCTGCGTTACCGCGACACGCCGATGGCCGGCCGTACCCACCTGCAACACGCCCTGCCGATCACCTTCGGCTACAAGTGCGCGGTGTGGCTGAGCATGTTTGACCGCCACGCCGAGCGCCTGGTGGAGTTGCGCCCACGGGTGGAAATCGGCCAATTCGCCGGTGCCGCGGGCACCCTGGCGTCCCTCGGCGACAAAGGCCTGGAAGTGCAGGAAGCGTTGATGGCCGAACTCGGCCTCGGCGTGCCTCAGGCCACCTGGCACGTGGCCCGGGACGGCCTGGCCGAAGCCCTGAACTTCCTCGGCCTGGTGACCGGTTCCCTGGGCAAGATCGCCCTGGACGTGATGATGATGACCAGCGAGCTGGGCGAAGTGTACGAACCCTTCGTCAAGGGCCGCGGCGCCAGCAGCACCATGCCGCAGAAACGCAACCCGATTTCCTGCGAACTGATGTACGCCGCCGCCAAGGGCGTGCGCCAACACTCCGGGCTGATGCTTGACGCGATGATCCAGGACTTCGAGCGCTCCACCGGCCCGTGGCAGGCCGAGTGGATTGCCATCCCCGAAGCCTTCGCCCTGAGCGCCGCCTCCCTGGGTCAGGCCAAGTTCATGCTGGCCGGTCTGGAAGTGCGCACCGAGCGCATGCGCAAGAACCTCGACATGACCCAGGGCCTGATCGTGGCCGAAGCCGTGATGATGGGCCTGGCCCCGGCCCTCGGTCGCCAAGTGGCCCACGACGTGGTGTACGCCGCCTGCCGCCTGGCCAACGACCAGGGCACCAGCCTGCTGGACGCCCTGCTGGCCCAGGGCGAAGCCACCGCCCAACTGGACCTGGCCGAGCTGCAGCGCCTGACCGACCCGGCCAACTACCTGGGCCTGGCGCCGCAGATGGTGGACATCGCCCTGGCGCGCGAGGGTGCCGTTCCCCGCTGACCCCGAACGCCCTGTAGGAGCCGGCTTGCCGGCGATCGCGGTGAGTCAGTCACCTGATGCATCCACTGCCAGGTTGCTGTCGCCGACTTGCCGGCTCCACAGGGGTTCTCCGCCGTTTTCAGTACCCGAACCATAACAACAATGAGATCACAGACATGTCATCCACCCCCGCAAAAAAACCGTTCTACAAGGACCTGACCTTCCAGGTCGTCGCCGCCATGTTGCTGGGCATCGCCTTCGGCTTCCTGGCGCCGGAATGGGCGGCCAAGTTCAAGATCCTCGGCGACATCTTCCTCAAGCTGATCAAGACCGCCGTCGCCCCGCTGGTGTTCTTCACCGTGGTCCACGGCATCGCCTCGGCGGGCGATATCAAGCGCGTCGGCAAAGTCGGCCTGCGCGCCCTGATCTACTTCGAGGTGGTGTCCACCATCGCCCTGGCCATCGGCCTGTTGTGGGGCAACCTGCTGCAGATCGGCTCCAGCATGCACGACGCCCACCCCAGCAGCGCGGCGGCTGCGGCAGCCAGCGCGGCCGTTGCCAAGGACCATGCGCCGGCCTCGACCATGGACTTCATCTACGGCATCTTCCCGGACAACTTCGTCGGCGCCTTCGCCGGTGGGCAACTCTTGCAGGTGCTGGTGATTTCGGTGCTGTTCGGCTTCGCCCTGCTGGCCCTGAAACCCGAGCGTCGTTCGGTGATCGAGGACGGCCTGAACCGCATCTCCGAGTGCTTCTTCGAGTTCATCAACCTGATCATGAAGTTCGCCCCCCTCGGCGCCTTCGGCTCGGTGGCCTACGCGGTGGGCAGCAACGGCACCGCGGTGCTGATGTCCCTGGCCAACCTGGTGCTGATGTTCTACGTCTGCGTGGCCTTCTTTATCTTTGTGGTGCTGGGCGTGGTGTGCCGATTGTCCGGGTTCAGCCTGTGGCGCTTCCTCAAGTACATCAAGGATGAAGTGTTTATCGTTCTCGGCACCGCCTCTTCGGAAAGCGCCCTGCCGCGCCTGCTGCAGAAGCTGGAGAAATTCGGCTGCTCGAAACAGAGCGTCGGCCTGGTGCTGCCCACCGGCTACGCCTTCAACCTGGATGGCACCTCGATCTACATGTCGCTGTGCGTGCTGTTTATCGCCAACGCCTACGGCGTGCCCCTGAGTTGGGAACAACAGCTGGGCATCATCGCCATCATGCTGGTGACCTCCAAAGGCGCGGCGGCGGTGTCCGGCGGCAGCTTCGTGGTGTTTGCCGCCACCGTCACCGCCATCGGCGTGCTGCCCGCCGAAGGCCTGGCCCTGCTGTTCGGCGTGTACCGCTTCATGTCCATGGCGATCGCCACCTGCAACACCATCGGCAACAGTGTGGCGACGGTGGTGGTGTCCAAATGGTCCGGGGAGTTCACCGAGCAGCAGGCCAAGGAGGAATACTCCCGAGTGCTCGGACGCAGCCCGCACGCCGCGCTGTAACCCAACGCCCCGGTTGACCCCGGGGCACTTCCCAACGTCTGGGGCGGCTCAACGACTCAGGCGCAACAGCGCCTCCAGCCCGCCTTGCGGGCGATTGCGCAACTGCAGGTGGCCGCCATGGGCCTGGGCCACGGAATGGGCGATGCTCAGGCCCAGGCCGACCCCGCCGTTCTGTGCATTGCGCGAAGCATCGACGCGGAAGAACGGCTCCAGCACCTGCTCCAGCAAATCCTCGGGAATCCCCGGACCGTCGTCGCTGATCACAATCAGCAGGGCCTGCGGGCCGTCCTCGATGTGCATGCACACCCCGCTACCGGCATACCGCAACGCATTCTCCAGCAAGTTCTGCACGCAACGCTTGAGGCTGCGGGCGTAACCCGGCAAAGGCGAATGGGCGCTGCCACTCAAAGGGATTTCCAGCCCCAGGTCCTGGAAATCGCTTTGCAGGCTTTGCAGCAAGGCGTTGATATCCAGACTCTGCTTCGGCTCGCTGACTTCTCCGCTGGCGACAAAATCCAGGGTGCTGGTGACCATCTGCTCCATGTCTTCCAGGTCACTGCGCAGGCGCTCCTTGGTCGGGTTGTCGGCCAGCAGTTCGGTGCGCAGGCGCATGCGAGTGATGGGCGAGCGCAGGTCGTGGGACACCGCTGCCAGAAAACGCGTGCGCTCGGCGATATTGGCAATCAGCCGTTGCTGCATCAGGTTGAACGCCGCGGCCGCCCGCCGCACTTCCACCGGCCCCTTGAGTGGCAGGGGCGGACGCTGGATGTTGCGCCCCAGTTCCTGGGCCGCCTCGGTCAGCTGGCTCAAGGGCCGCAGCGCCAGGCGCACCGCCACCAGGGCGATCAGCACCACCACCAGAATCCGCAACAGGTAGATGCGCAGCACATAGTCGATCACCAGGTACCAAGGCGCCTGGCTGCTCCAGCCCTGCTCTTCCCGGGCATCGGCACGCAGCCAGCGGCCGTCGGGCAGGCGCAGTTCAATCACAAAATGCCCCACCGTGGGCCGCGCCGACAGCAGCGCCGGCAACCCGGCCGGCTGCTCGTCCCGGTCCAGCAGGGCCAGGTGCAACACCCGCAAGTTCTGCTCGTGGCCGGTGCGCTCGCGCAGCACCTTGTTCAGCAAGCGCACCGTGGGCGCGCCCCGGGGCTCGTCCGACGGCTGCTCGGGGCTGGGGTCGGCGCCCAGGCTCAGGCGCAGGTTGGGGCCGTCGAGCATCTCGATCAGGCTGTCGGCCTGCTGCGGGCTGCGTTCGGCCACACGGACGATTTCCGCCAGGTGGCTGGCCACCAGCCGCGCGGGAATTTCCAGGGCCTGGCGATGGCGCACATCGAACCAGATGCTGCTGGTGGCGATCTGCGCGGCGAGCATGCCCACCACCAGGATGATCACCAGGCGACCGAACAACGAGTCGGGGATCAGCCTCACGATTCCAGCACCACATCGCCGGCGGTGAGCATGTAGCCCTCGTTGCGCACGGTCTTGATCAGCGAGGCCGTGAGTTGCTGGCGCAGGCGGCTGATGCACACGTCAATCGAGCGATCGAAAGGCGTGCTGGCCTTGTCAAAGGCATGGTTGAGCAGAAAGTCCCGACTCAGGGGCCGGTTGGGGTACTGCAACAGCAGGCGTAACACGCGAAAGTCCGAATTGCCCAGGCTGATCACCACCCCTTCGGGCGACAACACATGGCGGGCCCGGGTATCAAGTTGCCAGCCGGCAAAGCGAATTGAGGTCGCCTCATCGACCCGGGCCCGGTCGGGAAAGCTCTGCACCCGGCGCAGCACCACCTTGATTCGCACCAGCAACTCCCGGGGGTCGAAGGGTTTGGGCAGGTAGTCGTCAGCGCCCATTTCCAGGCCGACGATACGGTCGATCAGGCTGCCCCGGGCAGTGAGCATGATCACCGGCGTGTTGCTGCTGGCCCGCAGGCTGCGGCACAGGCTCAGGCCGTCTTCACCGGGCAGCATCAGGTCGAGCACGATCAGGTCGATGACGTTCAGCTCCAGGCGCCGACGCATCTCGCGGCCATCGGCAGCGGTGCTGACCCGGTAGCCCGCCTCACACAGGTAATCGCAGAGCAGTTGGCGGATTTCCGGATCGTCATCGACGACCAGTAAATGGTCTTGCTTGGACATGGCGACACTTCTTCAAAACAGCGCAGGAGGCTCAGCAGTAGCGCAAAAGCCGGCGTCTGCGCAGGGGAAATGTAATGGAATGTTGTGGGGACGCGAATTCCGGCCCTGCCGATACAAAGCTCGGCCATGGCGGCCCGGGCGGCTTATTAGACTACCGAATGTAAATAAGATCGATTCCAATTTCCAACAGGCCGCCATCGATGTCCGGGTTTTCTCCAGCCAAATCCCTTCCCCTGCAAACCACCCTCGCCCCCTTGCTGGGGCTCAGCGTCCTGAGCCTTTTAGCGCCCCAGGCCCTGGCTGACAGCGAGCCGGCCAACGACGCGGCGACCATCAGCTTGCCGGCCACGCAAATCCAGGCCACCCCCGGCAGCGCCTACAAGAGCGATCGGGTCAGCTCGGCGAAAATCACCGCGCCCCTGCTGGACGCGCCGCAAAGCATCACTGTGGTGCCCCAGCAGGTGCTCAAGGAGCAGAACGCCCAAAGCCTGCAGGAGGTGTTGCGCAACGTACCGGGCATCACCTTTATGTCCGGCGAGGGCAACCTGGGCTGGGGCGACATGTTCTCCATCCGGGGGTTTTCCTCAGAACAAAGCCTGACCGTCGACGGCGTGCGCGACGCTGGCATGTCGACCCGCACCGACACCTTCAACCTGGCCCAGGCCGAAGTGTTCAAGGGCACCGGTTCTGTGGAGTCCGGGGTTTCGGCAGTGGGCGGCAGCGTCAACCTGCAGAGCAAGGAAGCCCACCTGGGGGATGCCAATCGGGTGTCTGCCGGCATTGGCACCGACGCTTACCGCCGGGTCACCGGGGACTTCAACCAGCAACTCAACGACACCACCGCCGTGCGCCTGAACCTGATGCGCCACTACAACCAGGTGTCCGAGCGCGACAACGTCGACTACGACCGTTACGGCCTGGCCGCATCCCTGGGCGCGGGCCTGGGCACCGACACGCGTTTTTTCCTCGACCTGTTCTACCAGAAAGACGACAACACCCCGGACGGCGGCGTGCCGATCCTGCGGGGCACCCATGGCGACCGCATGCCCGGGGTCAAGCGCTCCAACTGGTACGGCGACGCCGACACCTACACCCAGCAAACCAAAACGATGTCGGTCACCAGCCGCCTGGAACATGACTTCGCCGACGACTCGAGCCTGCGCAACCAACTGCGCTGGCAACGCACCGACAGTTTTGCGGTGCTCTCCCCCGCGCGCTTCTTTGCCGCCGACGCCAATGGCAACAGGACGTGCACCGGCAACCGCTGCGCCACCCTCGGCTACACCGGGGTTGGCGGCCTGAGCCAGGTGCCGGGCAGCACGGTGAACGCCTACACCGACTACCTGAACAACGCCAGCACCGCCTACGGCGTGCTGCGGGGCAGCGACTATGGCCAGTCCAAGCGCTACACCATCCTCGACAACCAGACCGACTACCAATTCGCCTTCGACACCCTGGGCCTGGGCCATCAGGTGGCGACCGGCGTCGAGCTGTACCACGAAACCTACGGTGGCCTGAGCCGCAACGCCAAGGTGCCGAGCGGCAGCCTGTGGTTCGACATGGCCGACCCGTCCCACAGTTTCGCCAGTACCTATCAGCGCAAGGGCGAAGGCGAACCGCGTTCGGTGATCGACGACGCCGCCGTCTATTTCAGCGACACCCTGACCCTCAACGACCAGTGGCAAGTACTCGGTTCCCTGCGCTACGACCATTGGCAAGCCGAAACCCGCCAGCGCAATGAAACCGATATCAGCAGCAGCGACGGCGCCTGGAGCGGCCGCGCCGGCATCGTCTACAAACCCCTGCCCAACGGCAGCGTCTATGCCTCCTACAGCGAAGCCGCCCAGCCGTCGGCGATTGGCGCCTCGACCAACAACCAGATCTACGGTGCCGCCAGCACCCTCGACTACACCCCGGCCAAATCCACCACCTATGAAGTGGGCACCAAGTGGGAACTGCTGGATGAACGCCTGAACCTCACCGCCGCGCTGTTTCGCACCGAGTTGCAGAACTCCTGGGAGTACCAGCAAGGCGAATCCGCGCCCGTGCGAGCCCTGCCGGCCAAGCGGGTGGACGGCGTGGAGATCGGCCTGCAAGGCAATCTCACCGAGCGCTGGAGCGCCTACAGCGGTTTTTCGGCCCTCAAGAGCACCCAGACCAAAGGCATCAACCAGGGCGAGGAAGCCAAGAACGTGCCTGACCTGACGGCCAACCTGTGGACCACCTACGCCTTCACCGACGACCTGAGCCTGAGCTACGGCGCCAACTACGTCGGCCGGCGGCGCTACAGCGACAACCAATACGTCGGCGGTTTGAACAACAACAGCAGCAACGCCAGTGGCCCGGCAGGCGTGGCGCCGATCTATGTGCGCGACCACGAAAAGGCCCCCGGCTACTGGCTGCAAAACCTGGCGGCGCAGTACAAGGTCAATCGCCAGACCACCCTCAACCTGAACCTCAACAACCTGTTCAACACCTTTTATTACAGCCAGGTCGGCGCCTCCCTCGACGGCTTCCAGCTGTACGGCGTTCCCGGTGCCGGGCGCACCCTGACCGCGAGTGTCGACTATGACTTCTGAGCCGCACCGCAACCGAGGGGCCCGTCGATGCTGATGGAAATCCCTCAGGTGTTCAGCGCCGACGAGGTGGACGCCATCCGCCGGCAACTGCTGGCACAGCCGTGGGTCGACGGCAAGGCCACTGCCGGCCTGGGCTCGGCCAAAGCCAAGCACAACCGGCAACTGGTGGAGGACTCGCCCCTGGCCATCGAGATCGGCCAACGCATCCTCGCCCGGCTCTCGGACAACCCGCTGTTCATGTCGGCAGCGCTGCCGAAGAAAATCTACCCGCCACTGTTCAACCGCTACAGCGACGGCGAGGCCTTCGGCTTTCATATCGACAATGCCATCCGGGGCATCAAGGGCGTGCGCGAGCGGGTACGCACCGACCTCTCGGCCACCCTGTTTCTCAGCGACCAGGACAGCTACGACGGCGGCGAACTGATCGTGCGCGACACCTTCGCCAGCCACCCGCTGAAGCTCGCCGCCGGGTCCCTGATGCTCTACCCGGGCACCAGCGTGCACCGCATTGCGCCGGTCACCCGGGGCGAACGCATTGCCGCGTTTTTCTGGATTGAGAGCCTGGTCCGCGAAGACAGCCAGCGCAGCCTGCTGCTGGACATGGACGTCGCCATTCAACGCCTCACCGGGCAACAGGCCGATGAAGAATCCCTGCTGCAACTGTGCGGCGCCTACCACAACCTGCTGCGCCGCTGGAGCGATGTCTGAGCCGCAGCCCAAGGAGAATCACCATGTTGAACATTCGTAAACGCTCCACCTGGCTCGGCGCCCTGGCCCTGGCCGGCAGCTTGCTGGTCGCCAGCGAGGCCCAGGCAGTGGTGGTCACCGATGTGCTCGGGCGCCAAGTGGACATCCCGCACCCGGCCCAGCGCGTGGTGCTCGGCGAAGGCCGGTTGCTCGGCGCCCTGGCCCTGCTCGACCGCGAGGCGCCCATGGGCCGGGTGGTGGGTTGGCAGAACGACATGCGCAAGCTCGACCCCCACACCTTCGCCGTCTATGCCCAGGCCTTTCCGGCCATCAATGACATTCCGCTGATCGGCCAGGCCTCGGAGCAAAGCGTCAGCGCCGAGAAAATCCTCGACCTCAAGCCCGACCTGGCGGTGTTCAGCATCTCCGGCCACGGCCCTACCGAGCACAGCCCAGTGGCCGACGTGCTGGCCCAGGCCGGGGTGCCGGTGCTGTTCGTCGACTTCCGCATCAAGCCCATTGAAGGCACCCGCACCAGCCTCCTGGCCCTGGGCCAGGCCCTGGACCGCGAGCCCCAGGCCCAGGCCTACCTGGACTTCTACCAGGCGCACCTGCAGCGGATCACCCAGGCCCTGGACGGGCTGCCGGATGCTCAGCGGCCGAAGGTGTTCCTGGAACTCCTGGCCGGGGTCTGGCAGGCACCGGGGCACACCACCGGGGTCAGCGGCATGGGTGAAATCATCCACACTGTGGGCGGGCGCAACATCGCGGCCCAAGTAGTGCCCGGGGCCCTGGGCGACATCAGCGTCGAGTACGCCCTCAAGGCCGACCCGGACCTGTACATCGCCAGCGGCAATAACGCCCCCGGCGTCACCCTGGGTGCCGGCGTCAGCCAGGAACAGGCTCAGGCGTCCCTGGCCAAGGTCCTGGCGCGCCCGGAATTCCAGAGCCTGCGAGCAATCCGCGAAGGCCACAGCCACGGCCTCTGGCATGACTTCTACAACTCGCCCTACAACATCCTGGCGATCGAAGTCCTGGCCAAGTGGGTTCACCCTGAGCGCTTCGCTGACCTCGACCCGCAACAGAGCCTGGACCAGCTCAACCAGCAATTCCTGAAGATCCCCCTGGCCGGCCAGTACTGGGTCGACAGCCCGGCCCCTGCCCATGACTGATCTCAGCCTGGCCGGTGCCCGCGCGGCGCAACTGGAACTACTGAGCAGCGCCTATCGCCAGCGCCTGTTCCGGCGCTGGCTGGTGGTGGTGGCCCTGGCGGCGGGGCTGATCCTGGCCGTGCTGCTGGACCTGTCCAGCGGCCCGTCGGGCATGGGCCTGTGGACCCTCGTCCAGGGCCTGCTGCACCCGGACCAGTTGAGCGCCACCGAGCGGGTGATCATCTGGAACCTGCGCCTGCCCTACGCCCTGATGGCGGTGCTGGTGGGCTGCGCACTGTCCCTGGCCGGCGCCGAGATGCAGGCGATCCTCGACAACCCGCTGGCCAGCCCCTTCACCCTGGGGGTGTCCTCGGCGGCGGCCCTGGGGGCCTCGCTGATGATTGTGTTTCCCCTGGGTGGCCTGTGGCTGAGCCAGAACAGCGCCATCTCCCTGGGGGCCTTTGTCTTCGCCTGTGGCTCGGTGTTCCTGTTGCAGGCCATGTCGCGCCTGCGCGGGGCCGGGGGCCAGAGCCTGGTGCTGTTCGGCATCGCCCTGGTGTTCAGTTGCAACGCCTTGGTGGCCCTGCTGCAACTGGTGGCGACCGAGGACGTGCTGCAGCAGCTGATTTTCTGGACCATGGGCAGCGTGACCCGGGCCGACTGGCCCAAGCTGGGGATCCTGGCCGCGGTGATCCTGTTGCTGATGCCTTTTTCGTTTGCCGCCGCGCCGTCCCTGACCCTGTTGCGCATGGGCCAGGACCGAGCCCAGAGCCTGGGGGTGAACGTGCGGCGCCTGCGCTTTCTGGCCCTGCTGCGGGTCAGCCTGCTCAGCGCCATGGCGGTGGCCTTTGTCGGCACCATCGGTTTTGTCGGCCTGGTGGGGCCGCATATCGCACGCATGCTGGTGGGTGAAGACCAGCGCTTCGTGTTGCCGGCCAGTGCCCTGGTCGGTGCCCTGCTGCTGTCGCTGTCGTCCATTGCCAGCAAGCTGATTATGCCCGGCGTGGTGGTGCCGGTGGGCATCGTTACGGCCCTGGTGGGGGTGCCGTTTTTCGTGATTCTGGTGTTCAAGCGTGGAGGTCGACCATGAACCCTGACGAACAAGGCCTGGAGGCCAGGGACATCAGCGTCGCCTACGGCCGCCGCTGGATCATCAACAACCTCGACTTGCCGTTGTTGCGCCCGGGCAGCATCACCGCGCTGATCGGCCCCAACGGCGCGGGCAAGTCCACCTTGCTGCGGGCCCTGGCCGGCCTGGAATCCCTCAGCGGCTCGCTGCGCCTGAACGGACGCGAACTGAGCCGCTGCAGCCCCCGGGAGCGTTCACGCCAAGTGATGTACATGCCCCAGAGCCTGCCCCCGGGCCTGGAACTGTGCGTGCTCGACGCAGTGATGGCGGCCCTGGCCAGCGGCGCCCCCGAACTGGGACGGGAACAATTGCTGGCGGCGGCCTTTCGCGCGCTGCAGCAGACCGGCATCAGCGCCCTGGCCGAACAGCTGCTCAGCCGGCTCTCCGGCGGCCAGCGCCAACTGGTGAGCCTGGCCCAACTGATCGTGCGGCGACCGCCGGTGATGCTGCTGGACGAGCCCACCAGCGCCTTGGACCTGAACTACCAGCTCAAGGTCATGGAGTGCGTGAAAGCCCAGGTGCAACAGGAGCAATCCATTGCCGTGGTGGTGCTCCACGACATCAACCTCGCCGCGCGCTACGCCGATACCCTGGCGGTACTTTGGCAAGGTCGGCTGCACGCCTGCGGCACCCCGCGCCAGGTACTCAATCGCCAGTTGTTCCAAGAGGTGTATGGGGTCAGGGCCCGGGTCGAACCGGGGCTGGACAACCGCTTGCAGGTGCTGGTGGAGGAAGCCCTGGATTGACCGGAGCCGCCCCCTGCAACCGCCCTCGCACTGGCGTGGGCGGCGCCTTAGAACATTGGGCGCAGGAACAGAAGAAAAACGACTAAGGCGCCCCCCTCTCAAGGGCCGGACAATTCGCTAGGCTCTGTGACTGCCCCTCCCACCACAGGACCGTCCCATGCCCCTACGCTTGCTTGCCACACTCTGCCTGCTCGGCACCCTGACCAGCGTCCAGGCCGCCGAACGCTGGCAAACCCTGCCGCCGACCCCGGCGCCCGTTGCCACGGCCCAATCCGGCTATGCCCAGGTCAACGGGGTCAAGCTCTACTACACCAGCACCGGCCAGGGTTCGCCGGTGGTGCTGCTGCACGGCGGTCTGGCCAACTCCGACTACTGGGGTTTGCAGGTCAAGGCCCTGGCCGCGCAGCACCGGGTCATCACCCTAGACAGCCGTGGCCACGGCCGCAGCTCGCGAGACGCACGCCCCTTCGGCTACGACCTGATGGCCGATGACGTGGTGGCGGTGCTCGACCAATTGAAGATCCCCAAGGCCGACATCGTCGGCTGGAGCGATGGCGCCATCCTTGGCCTGGACCTGGCCCAGCGTCACCCGACCCGGGTCGGCAAGGTGTTTGCCTTTGCCGCCAACAGCCAGACCTCGGGGGTCAAGGACAACGTCGACAAGGATCCGACCTTCGCCGCCTACATCGAACGGGCCGGCAAGGAGTACGCCAAGCTGTCGCCGACGCCCAAGGAATATGACGCTTTTGTCGAGCAGATCAGCCATATGTGGGCCAGCCAGCCGAACTGGAGCGACGCCGACCTGGGCAAGATCCGCACCCCGGTGCTGATCGTCGACGGCGACCGCGACGAAGCCATCAAGCGCGACCACACCGAATACCTGGCGGCAACCATCCCCGGCGCCGGGCTGCTGATCCTGCCCAACGCCAGCCACTTCGCCTTCCTCCAGGACCCGGCGCTGTTCAACGCCGCACTGCTGCAGTTCCTCGCCCAGCCCTGACAGACCGCCACCCCATCCGGCGCCCAAGACGGGCGCCGGACCCGTCGCCCATATGCGCCTTAGAGGTCGTAACGCAACGCCATGCCGAAGGTTCGCGGCGCGCCGACATCAATGATGTCGTCGTCGCGGTCGGCGTCATCACGGTTGTTGGTGACGTATTGCCTGTTGAAGGCATTTTTCACGTACGCCGAGACCGCAATGTTGCGGGTGACTTTGTACTCGCCATTGAAGTTGACCAGCACGTAGTCATCGCTCTTGCGCACACCGCTGACGTTGCCCGTCGAGTCGAAATCGTATTGCGACGGGCTGCGGTCCTGGTAGGTAACGTCGGTGTTGAGGCTCAGGCCATTGTCGAAGCGATAGGTGCCCCCCACCGACAGCTTGTACTTGGGCGCGTAGAGGAAAGACTGGCCGCTCATGTCCTGACCGTTGCCGGTGACGAAGTCCTTGTACTTGCCATCGGTATAGGCCGCACTGGCGGTAAGGGTCAGCTGCTGGCTGAGGTCTTTTTCAATGAAGACTTCCAGGCCCTTGATGTCGCTACTGCCAGCGTTGAACACGTGGACGAAGTTGCTGGTGCTGTCGAGCACGCTGACCTGCTGGTCTTTCCAGTCGGTGTAGTAGAGGTTGGCCCGGGCCCGCAGGCTCTTGTCGAACCAGGCACCGCGATAGGACAGCTCGTAGTTGGTGGTGTATTCCGGATCGTAGGCTTCGTGCCCGCCCCCAGCTCGGACGTTGACGCCACCGCCGCGATAGCCTTTCTGCACCATGAAGCCGACGAACTGGTCTGTGGCCAATTCATGGTCGATGCCGATTTTCGGCAAAAACGCGTTGAAGGATTTGTTGACCTGGCCAGGGCTGGAGAAATCGTCCTGGTCGACGTCGGTGTCGTTCTGCTCGTGGTCCAGGCGCAGGCCGGTGATCAGGGTCCAGCTCGGGGCGAAGGTCCAGTTGAGTTCGCCGAACAGCGCCTGGTTTTCAATCTGTGTGTCGCCACGGGTGGCGCCGAACAACTGGCTATTGACCAGCAAGCGGTCGTGGAACTCATTGCGGGTGCGGCCGTAATAGGCACCGACAAAACCCCGCAGGCTGTCGCCCTGGTAACCCAGGCGCAGTTCCTGGCTGAACAGCTCGCCGTCCTGCCTGCGCAGCACCACCTGGTTGGCGTCGGCGCTCTGGTCGAAGTCCAGCCGGGCGCTGTAGTCGGTGCGGGTATTGGCGGTGAGGCTGGTCAGGGTCCAGGCGTCGTTCAGGCGGTAGTCCACCTTGGCGCTGACGGTGTCCTGCTTGAGGCTGTCATACACCTCAGTGTCGGAGGCGATCTTGTAGTAGCGCACCTTGCCATTGCTGCGCAGGATCGAGTTGTCGCCCTGGCGGTGCTCGCCGTGGGCGTAGGTCAGCAGCACATCCACATCATCATTGGGCAGGATCAGCAACTTGCCCCGGGCGTTACTGGTGCGACGCGGGTTAGCGTCGTCGTCCCGAGTGATGTTGCGGATGTAGCCATCGCCTTCCTGATAGTCCACGGCGATACGCCCGGCAATCTTGTCGTCCACCAAGGCACCGCCACCGGCCACGGCCGTGCCGCGTTCACCGTAGTTGCCGACGTTGGTCTGGGCTGAAAAGGACGGTTCGAATGTGGGGTTCTTGGTCTGGATGACCACGGCCCCGGCCAGTGAGTTGCGGCCCTGGGTGGTGGACTGCGGGCCGAGGAACACCTCGACTTGCTCCACGTCCCAGAGTGGCGTCGGGCTCAGGGTCAGGGCTCGGTTGGGCTGCTGGGCACCGTCGATAAACACCGAGACTGCGCCATTGAGGGTGGCCGGGCCCTGGTCGTCGAAGCCGGACACCGGCACGCCGCGAATGCCCCAGTTTTCATTGCCGGCCTGGGTGTAGACCCCCGGCGTGCGGGCGAACACATCCGCCAGGCTTTGGTCCGCATGCTCACGCAGGGCTTCTTCAGTGACCACCACCACGCTGGACTGAGTCTGTTCCAGGGTGCGGTTCATTTTTTCCCCGGTCACCGTCACCGGGGCAATCTCCAGCGGCTCTGGCTCTGGCGCTGGCGCGGCCCAGGCGCTGTTACCCAGGCACAGGGCCGACCCCACCGCCCAGGACAATGTGTGCTTTTTGATACCCATGATTCGCTCCACCCACGTCGTTTTTTATGTTTTTGACGGTCGGCCGATGGCGGTTAGCCCCAGCGCTGGCGGAGTCTATAGGATTAATCTTGAAAATTGAATGATATTGATAATCCATCTCATTCATGTCTTTTTTAGCCTGACGTACCTCTGTCGACACACTTAACCCACAGGGTCTATGGAACGAGGCACTGGCTTCAACGCGCCGCCGGAATACGTTTCACCGCTTCCAGCCATTGCGGGTCGAGGCGCGGTTGGTCGCTGTCGATGCCCAGGGTTTCCAGGCGTTGGCGATGGGCATCGATGGCGCGCTGTTCCTGGCTGAGGGCGCTGGTGTTGGCGTCCAGTTGGTGCATCTGGCTCAGGCCCTGGTGATAGAAGCGCAACAGCTTCAGCGCCTCTGGGTTTTCAGCGCTGACCCCGGCTTCGACCTGGTGCATGACGTTGGTCACGCGCATCAGGTTGCGCTTGAGCCGCCAGCCATAGACCGCCGCAGCCATCCAGGGTTGGCTCCAGAACACTTGGCGCACCAGCAGGGCACTGAGCAAAAAGCCCACCGCCACGCCCGCGATGTTCAGGCGCAGGTTGTCGCCGCCCGGGGTGCCCCAGGTGTACACCGCCAGGCTAGACAGGAGCATGGCCAGGCTGAGGAAAATCAGGGCGATGATCAAGGTGCTGCGACGGGTCTGGCGGCGATACAGGACGGGGTCGAAGGCGTGGATTTCGAACATGGCGTTGGTGGACTCGGCGGTGAAAATGACCGGCATTATCACCGCACTCGGCCGTACCCAGGCAGATTAAATACCCGCCTCAGTTACGGCTCACCGGCTGGTTGAGAAAGCGGTTCCAGTCTTCATAGGCCACGTGCTGGCGCTGGCTGGCGAGGTCCCACTGCGCGCCAGTGGTCTGCCGGCAGGAGACCAGTTTCATCATTTCGCTGGTGGCCGCGTCCAGTTCGATCAACAACTGATGGGATTGGAACCTGAAGTCGTCGAGATCCAACATGTGTAGGTTCGCCTGTGATTGGGCCCGACAACGCATTCCACGCCGCCATACGCCCAGCAAAAGGTCGACAACCGCAAAGGACGAATGATTTTAACCAGCCGATGAGCGGTCACCCCCCCACGAACAACGCGGCTATGTTCGTCAGCGCACAGACAGCCCCTCACGCATTGACCAGACTCGAACCCTGAGAAGTTGCGTCTTGCATGGCCCTCGCGACCCCCGGTCGGAGCGCCGGCCCTGCCCCATTTCCTGCCCGCCCGTGGCCATCGGCCCGTGCCGGGCACGCCCTGCCAAGGAACACATGGACAGTCATTGGACCCACGCACTCTTTCGGTTCTGGCGTCTGCCTGCCGCTTACTACCGCCAATGGCATGATGCCCGGCGCACGTTCACCCACGAGCCCCTGCTGCGCTCGGAACTCTTCAACGCCGAACAGATGGCCCGCCACGGCACCCTGCTGGCCCAGCAACACCGCCTCAGCCAGGACAACCACAACGACGGGCTGCTGGCGCGCCTGGCCGACAACGCTGCGACCCTGGCCAGCAGTTGCAAGGCCCTGAGCAGCGCACCGCTGTCCACCCGGCGCAGCACCCCGGCCGCCGAATGGCTGCTGGACAACTTCTACCTGGTGGAAGAACAGATCCGCACCACCCAGAGCCACCTGCCCCGTGGCTACAGCCGGCAACTGCCGCGCCTGGCCGAAGGTGCCTCGGCGGGCCAGCCACGGGTCTACGACATCGCCCTAGAAACCATCTCCCATGGCGACGGACGCATCGACGCCGACAGCCTGAGCCGTTTTGTCGAGTGCTATCAGAGCGTGATGCCGCTCAAGCTCGGTGAGCTGTGGGCCATTCCGATCATGCTGCGCCTGGCGCTGATCGAGAACCTGCGCCGCGTGGCCTCGCGGGTCATGGCCAACTGGGACGAGCGCAACCTGGCCAACGACTGGGCCGACCGCCTGATCGAAACCGCCGAGCAGGACGCCAAGAGCGTGGTGCTGACCGTGGCTGACCTGGCCCGCTCCGAACCGCCGATGACCGCCTCTTTCGTCGCCGAAATGGCCCGCCGCCTGCAAGGGCAGAACGCCGCCCTGGTGCTGCCCCTGGCCTGGATCGAACAGTTGCTGGGGGAGTCGGGGCTGAACATCGAACGCCTGGTGCAACTCGATGCCCAGCAGCAGGCCGCAGACCAAGTCTCCATCAGCAACAGCATCGCCAGCCTGCGCCTGCTGTCGTCGACCAACTGGCGCGACTTCGTCGAGCGCCTGAGCCACGTCGAACAGGCCCTGCGCAGCGACCCGGCAGCGGTCTATCCGCGCATGGACTTCGCCACCCGCGACCACTATCGGCACGTGCTCGAACGCCTGGCCCGGCGCTGCCCGCAGAGCGAGGACCAAGTGGCCCTGGCCGCCATTGACCTGGCCCGCCAGGGTGCGCCCGACTCGGCCGAGGCCGAGGTCGCCCGGCATGTCGGCTACTACCTGGTGGGCCCCGGCCGCACGCGACTGGAGCAGCGACTGGGGGCCAAGGTGCCCATCGGTACACGCTGGCAACGGCTGCTGGTGCGCGCGCCCCTGAGCTTCTTCCTGGCCCCGGTGCTGGTGCTCTCGACGCTGCTGGCCTGGACCTTTCTCCAGGCCATCCACGACGAGGGCCAACCCTATTGGGTGCTGGCATTGCTGGGGGTGCCGACCCTGCTGATGAGCAGCCGCCTGGCCATCGGCCTGATCAACTGGCTGGTGACCCTGACCGTGGCGCCGTGCATCCTGCCGCGTCTGGATTACAGCGAAGGCATCCCGGCCGACGCCCGGACCCTGGTGGTGGTGCCGACCCTGTTCGCCAATGCCGCAGACGTCGAAGAACTGGTGGAAGGCCTGGAAGTGCGCTTTCTCGCCAACCGTGATGCGCACCTGCATTTCGCCCTGCTCAGCGACTTCATGGACGCCGCCAGCGAAACCCTGGCCGAAGACGCCGCGCTGCTCAGCCTGGCCCGGCAACTGATCGAGGCCCTGAACCGCAAGTACCCCGACACCGGCGCCGAGCGTTTCTTCCTGCTGCACCGGCCACGGCGCTGGAACGCCGCCGAAGGCTGCTGGATGGGCTACGAGCGCAAGCGCGGCAAACTCGCCGAACTCAACGCCTTGCTGCGGGGCCAGGGCCGCGAGCGCTTCTGCCTGATCGTCGGCGCCTTCGAGGCCCTGCCGCCGATCCGCTACGTGATCACCCTGGACACCGACACCCAACTGCCCCGGGATGTGGCGCAGCAGTGTGTCGGCGCCATGGACCACCCCCTCAACCACCCGCGACTGGACCCACGCAGCGGGCAGATCAGTGCCGGCTACGCCATTCTCCAGCCACGGGTCGGCATCAGCCTGCCCAGCAGTGCACGCTCAGCCTACGCTAGGCTGTTCGGCAGCGAGGCCGGGGTCGACCCCTACACCCGAGCCGTCTCCGACGTGTACCAGGACCTGTTCGAACACGGCTCCTTTATCGGCAAGGGCATCTATGCCGTGGACGCCTTCGAGCACGCGCTCAAGGACTGCTTCCCGGACAACCGGGTGCTCAGCCACGACTTGATTGAGGGCTGCTACGCCCGCTCCGGGCTGCTCAGCGATGTGCAACTGTTCGAGGAATACCCGTCGCGCTACAGCGCCGACGTCAAACGCCGCCATCGCTGGATCCGCGGTGACTGGCAACTGCTGCCCTGGCTGCTGCCGTGGGCCTGGGCGCGCAAAGGGGTGACGCGCAACCGCCTGAGCGCCCTGGCGCGCTGGAAGATTGCCGACAACCTGCGCCGCAGCCTGGAGCCAGCGGCCTTCCTGACCATGCTGTTGTGGGGCTGGCTGGGCACCAACCAGCCCCTGTCCTGGACCTTCGCCGTGCTGTTGCTGGTACTGATCCAGCCGCTGTCCAGCGCCCTCCAGGAGCTGATGCAGAAAACCGTCGACGTGCCCCTCGAACAGCACTTGGGTGCGGCCTTCCAGGCCTGCGCCCAACAGTTCACCCGGGCCCTGCTGCCCCTGGTCTGGCTACCCTATGAAACCTGGTACAGCCTCGACGCCATTGGCCGCACCCTGTGGCGCATGTTGTTCAGCAAGCGCCGCCTGTTGCAGTGGCAGCCCTCGCGGGAAGTGGAGCGCAGCCAGGGCAACCCCCTGGCCGAGCTGTACCGCAGCCAGTGGATTGCCCCGGCCCTGGGCCTGGCGCTGCTGGCACTGTTGCTGCCCACCCCCGACGTGCTGCTGGCAGCCGGGCCCTTTATCCTGCTGTGGCTGGCCGGCCCGGCGATCGCCTGGTGGCTGAGCCGACCTTCGTCCCAGGCAGCGTTCCACCCTTCCAGCGACGAACTGCGCTTTCTCCACCGCCTGGCGCGGCGCACCTGGGCCTTCTTCGACCAGTACGTCGGCCCGGCGGACCACTGGCTGGCCCCGGACAATATCCAGGAACAGCCTCAGGCGGTGGTCGCCCACCGCACCTCGCCGACCAACCTGGGCATGGCCCTGCTGTCGCACCTGGCAGCCCACGACTTTGGCTACCTGAGCAGCAGCCGCCTGCTGCACCGCCTGGACCAGTCCCTGGCGAGCATGGCCTTGCTTGAGCGTTACCGCGGGCACTTCTACAACTGGTACGACACCCAGACCCTCAAGCCCCTGCCACCGCTGTACGTATCCACCGTGGACAGCGGCAACCTGGCCGGGCTGCTGCTGACCCTGCGCCCCGGCCTGCTGGCCCTGGCCGACCAACCCTTGCCCGCGGCGCGCCTGGCCACCGGGCTGGCGGACACCCTGGAGGTGTTCCACGAAACCCTGCGCGATGCCGGCCTGACGCCGCACGCCACCGAAGCCCTGATTCAGCAGGCACGCAGCGTGGCGACCCTGGCCGAGGGTGCCGAGGCCGGGTTGCAAGCCCTGCTTGGGCAGATCGAGCGCACCGACTTCCCCACCACCACCGCCCTCGACGAACCGGCCTTCTGGCAACAGGCATTGCTGGCCCAGGTCACGGACATCCGTGAAGAACAGCAACGCTTTGCCCTGCCGCCCCTGCTCGATGGCAGCCCCGCTCCGGTCTTGAGCTGGCGGCAACTGGCCCAGCTGCAACCCGAACACTGGGCCCCGGCCCTGCAGCCTCAGGTGCTGGCGGTGCGCGAGCTGGCCAGCGAGCGCCTAGCAGTTGTCGCCCGCCTGGCCGAACAGGTGCAGCGCATGGCCGAGATGGACTTCGGCTTCCTCTACGACGTCCGGCGCAACCTGTTCGTGATCGGCTACAACGCCGACGAACGCAAGCTCGACGCCGGCTACTACGACCTGCTGGCCTCGGAAGTGCGCCTGACCAACTTTGTGGTCATCGCCCAGGGCCAACTGCCCCAGGAAGGCTGGTTCTCCCTCGGCCGTCTGCTCACCAGCCATGGCGGCCAGCCGGTGCTGCTGTCCTGGTCCGGCTCGATGTTCGAATACCTGATGCCGATGCTGGTGATGCCCAACTACCCCGGTACCCTGCTGGACCAGACCTGCCGCGCCGCCGTGACCCTGCAGATCGAGCACGGCCAGCAACTGGGCATTCCCTGGGGCGTGTCCGAGTCGGGCTACAACACCCTGGACGCCCACTTCAATTACCAATACCGGGCCTTCGGCGTACCGGGCCTGGGCCTCAAGCGCGGCCTGGGTGAAGACAGCGTGGTGGCGCCCTACGCCAGTGTGCTGGCGCTGATGATCGCGCCCCAGGCCGCCTGCCAGAACCTGCAACGCCTCAGCGAACTGGGCCTGGGCGGACGTTTCGGCCTTTACGAAGCCGTGGACTACACCCCGGCGCGCCTGCCCCGAGGCCAGAACTACGCGGTGGTCAAACAGTTCATGGCCCACCACCAGGGCATGAGCCTGCTGGCCCTGGCCTGGCGCCTGCTGGATCAGCCCATGCAACGCCGCTTCGAGTCCGACCCGCAGTTCCAGGCCACCGCCCTGCTGTTGCAGGAGCGGGTGCCGAAGACCGCCGCCCAGTACCTGCACGCCTCCAGCGCCCCGGCCGCCGACGAAGCGGCGCGCGGGCACGAAACCAAGCTGCGGGTGTTCGCCGACCCGGACCGCAAGCGCCCCGCCGTGCAACTGCTGTCCAACGGCCGTTACCACGTTATGGTCAGCAGCGCCGGCGGTGGCTACAGCCGTTGCCAGGAACTGGCGGTGACCCGTTGGCACGAAGACAGCACCTGCGATAACTGGGGCCAGTTCTGCTACCTGCGGGACGTCGCCAGCGGCGCTTTCTGGTCCGCCGCACACCAACCCACACTGGGTCGCCCGGAAAGCTTCGAGGCAATTTTCACCGACGCCCGGGCCGAATTCCGGGTCCGCGAACGGGACTTCGACAGCCACTGTGAAATTGTCGTGTCCCCCGAGGACGACATCGAACTGCGGCGCCTGCACATCACCAACCGCGGCCGCAGCCGACGCAGCATCGAGGTCACCAGCTACGCCGAAGTGGTGCTGGCCAGCGCCCTCAGCGACGCCATGCACCCGGCCTTCAGCAACCTGTTCGTGGAGACCGAACTGCTACCGACCCTGCAAGCCATCGTCTGCACCCGCCGGCCCCGGGCCAGCCACGAACAGGCGCCATGGATGTGCCACCTGCTGGCCGCCCACGGGGTGGACATCGACAGCATTTCCTATGAAACCGACCGCGCGCGCTTTATCGGCCGCAGCCGCAGTGTGATCGCCCCGGCCGCCCTGGACCGCGACACCGACACCCTGTCCGGCAGCGCCGGGCCGGTGCTCGACCCGATCGTGGCGATCCGCTGCCGCATCAGCCTGGACGCCGGGCAAACCGCGACCATCGACTTTGTCACCGGGGTCGCCAGCCACCGCGACGGCTGCCTGCAACTGATCCACAAATACCGCGACCGGCACCTGGCGGACCGGGTCTTCGACCTGGCCTGGACCCACGGCCAAGTGCTGTTGCGCCAACTCAACGCTTCCCTGGCCGAAGCCCGGCTGTTCGAACAGATGGCCGCCTCGATCCTCTACGCCAACGTCAGCCTGCGCGCCGACGGCAGCCTGCTGCTGAGCAACCGACGCAGCCAGTCGGGGCTCTGGGGCCAAGGCATTTCCGGCGACTTGCCGATTGTGCTGTTGCAGGTCGGCGACCTGGGCAACATCGAACTGGTGCAACAGATGGTCAAGGCCCACGCCTACTGGCGACAAAAGGGCCTGGCGGTGGACCTGGTGATCTGGAACGAAGACCAGGCCGGTTATCGCCAGCAATTGCAGGACTTGATCATGGGCCTGGTGACGTCAGGCAGCGAAGCCAGCCTGATCGATCGCCCTGGCGGGATCTTTGTGCGCCCGGCCCAGCAACTGTCCAGCGAAGACCGCACGCTGATGCTGGCGGTGGCGCGTCTGGTGATCAACGACGGCCGTGGCAGCCTCGCCGAGCAAGTGCAACGGCGCCGCGCCGACCCGCTGCTGGCGCGCTTGGAGCCCAATCTGGAACGACGCGAGCCAGCGCCACGGCTGGCCGCCATCGCCCGCCCCGCGACGCTGATACTCAACACCCCGTTCGGCGGTTTCAGCCCCGACGGCCGGGAGTACGTGATGCTCCTGCAACCCGGGCAACCGACCCCGGCGCCCTGGGCCAACGTCCTGGCCAACCGGCAGTTCGGTACGGTGCTCTCGGAAAGCGGCGGCGCTTACACCTGGAGCGAGAACGCCCACGAGTTTCGCCTGACCCCATGGCACAACGACCCCATCAGCGATCCCAGCGGCGAAGCCCTGTACCTGCGCGATGAAGATACCGGGCACTTCTGGTCACCGACCCCGTTGCCCTGCCCCGGCAGCGGCAGCTATCGCACCCGTCACGGCTTCGGCTACAGCGTCTTCGAGCACGAAGAAGACGGCATTTATTCCGAACTCTGGGTGTACGTGGCGCTGGACGCGCCGATCAAGTTCTCGCGCCTGCTGATCCGCAACACCAGCCCGCGCACCCGGCGCCTGTCCGCCACCAGTTATGTGGAATGGGTGCTGGGCGACCTGCGCAGCAAATCGGCGATGCACGTGGTCACCGAAAGCGACCCGTTCAGCGGCGCGCTGTTTGCCCGCAATGCCTTCTCCATCGAGTTTTCCGGGCGCGTGGGTTTTCTCGACACCGACGCCACGGGCCGCAGCTTCAGCGGCGACCGCACCGAATTCATCGGCCGCAACGGCAGCCTGGCCAACCCGGCCGCCATGGGCCGGGCCCGCTTGTCCGGGCGCTCCGGCGGCGGCTTCGACCCCTGTGCGGCGATGCAGGTCAGCCTGGAACTGGGCGAAGGTGAAAGCCAGGAAATCATCTTCCGCCTCGGCGCCGAGCAGGACGCCAAGGCCGCCACCCGCCTGGTGCAGAAATACCGTGGCAGCCGTCCGGCCGCCGCCGAACTGGACGCCGTGCGCCTGCATTGGCGGACCCTGCTCGAAGTGGTCCAGGTCAAGACCCCGGACCCGGCCATCGACGTACTGCTCAACGGCTGGCTGATGTACCAGGTGATCGCGTGCCGCTTCCTGGCGCGCAGCGGTTACTACCAGTCCGGCGGCGCCATCGGCTTTCGCGATCAGTTGCAGGACAGCATGGCCATGCTCCACGCCGACCCGGCGGCAGCGCGCCGCCACCTGCTGCTCTGCGCCGCCCACCAATACCCCGAAGGCGACGTGCAGCACTGGTGGCACCCGCCCCAGGATCGCGGGGTGCGCACCGGCTGCTCCGACGACTTCCTCTGGCTGCCCCTGGCCACCAGCCGTTACGTGCAAGTCACCGGCGACCGCAGCGTGCTCAACGAGCCGGTGGGCTTTGTCGAGGGTCGAGCCCTGAACATCGGCGAAGAGTCCTACTACGACCTGCCGGGCCACAGCAGCCAACAGGAAAGCCTCTACCAGCATTGCCAGCGCGCCATCGAGCACAGCCTGGCGCGGGGCACTCGCGGCTTGCCGCTGATGGGCACCGGCGACTGGAACGACGGCATGAACCGGGTCGGCGAACAGGGCCTGGGAGAAAGCGTCTGGCTGGGGTTCTTTGCCTATGAAGTCCTCCAGCAATTCGCCGCCACCGCCCGGGCCAACGCCGATCCGGCCTTCGCCCAGCGCTGTGAAGACCAAGCCAGTGCCTTGCAACCGAGCCTGGAAACCCACGGCTGGGACGGCGCCTGGTACCGCCGCGCGTACTTCGACAACGGCCAGGTGCTGGGTTCGGCGGCCAACCAGGAATGCCGCATCGACTCCATCGCCCAGAGCTGGTCGGTGCTCTCCGGCGCCGCCAGCGAGGCACGTCAGCGCCAGGCCATGAAGGCCCTGGACCAGCACTTGGTGCGGCGTGAGGCCGGCGTGGTGCTGCTGCTCGACCCCCCCTTCGACCAGGGCCAACTGGACCCGGGCTACATCAAGGGTTACGTGCCCGGGGTCCGGGAGAACGGCGGCCAATACACCCATGCCGCGATCTGGGCCTGCATGGCCTTTGCCCGTCTGGGCGACAGCGCCCGGGCCTGGGAACTGCTGCGCATGATCAACCCGGTGAACCGGCGCAGCGCCGAAGAATTGGCGGTGTACAAGGTCGAGCCCTACGTGATGGCCGCCGACGTCTACGGCGTGGCGCCCCACACTGGGCGCGGCGGCTGGACCTGGTACACCGGCTCGGCGGGCTGGATGTACCGGCTGCTGCTCGAATCCCTGCTGGGCCTGGTGCGCCAGGGCGACAGCCTGCGCATCGAGCCACTGCTGCCGCCCCACTGGCCGGGCTTCAGCCTGGACTACTGGTTCGGCGCCACCCGCTACCACATTGAGGTGCACCAGAGCCCCGGGGCGGTGCACAGCATCCGCCACAACGGCGTCCTGCTGGCTGAGCCCCTGCTGACCCTGCGTGACGATGGTCAGGAACAACAGGTGCTGGTGACCTGCGCGCCGGCACCCGACACCCAACCCGCCCCCCTGTCCGACATAACGCCCGACGGCAGTGGCGCCCCCCGGGTCAGCCCCGACGTGGAGGCCAAATCATGACCGACATGAGCACGCCACGACGGCTTCTGGACTACCCTGAACCCTCTGGAAACCCTTCTCCTACGGTGGCTTTAGATATGTTGCAAGCACACAAGCCACGTCAGAACCACTTGCTCGACGCACTCCCGGAGCCGGTGAAGCAGCGCCTGCTGCCAGACCTGGAACTCATCACCCTGAGCCTGGGCCAGGTGCTGTTCGAGTCCGGCGACATTCCACGCCACGTCTACTTTCCCACCGACGCCATCGTCTCTCTGCTGTACGTGATGGAGAACGGCGCCTCGGCGGAAATTGCCGTGGTCGGCAACGAGGGCCTGGTAGGCGTCGCGGTGTTCATGGGCGGCGAAAGCACCCTCAGCCGGGCCATCGTGCAGAGCGCCGGGCACGCCTTTCGCCTGCCGGGGCCACGGCTCAAGGAAGAGTTCAACCGCCACGGCGAAATGCTCCTGCTGATGCTGCGCTACACCCAGTCGCTGCTGACCCAGATGGCCCAGACGGCGGTGTGCAACCGCCATCACTCCATCGAGCAGCAGCTGTGCCGCTGGCTGCTGCTGTCCCTGGACCGACTGCCGGGCAACCAGTTGCTGATGACCCAGGAACTGATCGCCAACATGCTCGGTGTCCGCCGCGAAGGGGTGACCGAAGCGGCAGGCAAGCTCCAGCGCCTGGGGGTGATCGAGTACAGCCGCGGCCACATCCGGGTACTCGACCGCGCCCACCTGCAGCGCCTGAGCTGTGAATGCTACGCCGTGGTGCACAACGAAACTGCGCGCCTGCTGCCCTACTTGCCCGCGCCCCGCGCCGACGACTGAGCCCCGACAGGCACTGTGTGCCGCAGCGCACAGACCGCGCTGCGGTTCCTGCGCACACTGCCCGCAACCCATCACGCTGTCCCCGCCTCAGGACACTCCCATGCTCAGGGTCATGCCCCCACGTCACGCCGACAATCTGCTGATCCAGGGCCTGCCCGACGCAGAGAGGCAGTGGCTGCTGGAACGCTGCGAGTCGGTGGAGCTGCCCCTTGGCCAGGTGCTGTGGGAACCGCGCCAACCTCTGCAGCACCTGTATTTCCCGCAGACCGCATGCATTGCCTTGCGGGTCACCCTGAACCATCACCCCCCTCTGGAAATGGGCCTGTTGGGCAATGAAGGCATGCTCGGCGCCACCCTGGCCCTGGGCCTGGACACCGCGCCGCTGCGGGCCGTGGTCCAGGGCGCCGGCAGCAGCCTGCGTGTAGCCCCCACGCAACTGCACGACGCACCGGGCGAGCACCCGACGTTTCAGCAGGCTCTGCACCAGCAGGTCTATCGGCTTCTGGAGCAGCTGTCGCAAACCGCCGCCTGCATCCACTTTCACCCCATCGAACCGCGCCTGGCCCTGTGGTTGCTGATGATTCACGACCGGGCCCACGCCGATCATTTCCAGATGACCCATGAATGCCTGGCCAAGATGCTCGGTGTGCGACGCAGCGGCGTGACCGTGGCCGCCGGCGCCCTGCAGCAGCGCCGACTGATCCGCTACAGCCGCGGCCAGATCAGCATCCTCGACCGCCCGGGGCTGGAAGCCGCCTGCTGCGAATGCTATGCCGCCCTCAACCCGCCTCGCCTCCAGGCCCGGGCCTGAACCGAGTACGCGGCCAATGTGCGCTAACAGACAGACACAGGCTGACTACCGCGCCAGACTGGTCAATCTGAACGCCCGTTGGCCGGCGAATCGGCGCAGGCGCAACCGGGCAACGATCGCCGCCGGTTGAATCACTTCAACAAGCCGGGCCGATCAGGCGTACTGTCCACCCCCTCATCGCAATAATTAGTGACCACAGCTCATGGAAAGCGAAGAGAACCCAAGGATTACCGAGGCGCTGACACGCCGCGCCGGCCGTGATCCGACAGCTGCGCAGATCGCCAGCGCAACCGTGGCGACCCTGCAAGACCTGGACGCTGCGCTCACCCCGGTCATCGGCCAGCGCGGGGTCGCGGCCCTGTATCGGCGCAGCCTGCACCTGTGCGCAACGTCCTGCGAGGACCTCAGCGGGGTCCACGAGAGCGTGCAGAGCAGCATGGACCTGGCCGCCTTTGAGCGGCTCCTCGCCCAGCACAGCAGCACCTACGCCTTCAGCGTCGGTGTCACGCTCCTGACCACGTTCAACGAGTTGCTCGCCACCTTGGTCGGCCCCTCGCTCACCGAACGTCTGCTTCGTTCCGTGTGGGAAAAATCTTTCAGCGGTACGCCCGCGCAGGACATTTCGCCATGAGCAGCAAAGTCACAATCAACCGTCTGGCCACCGGGGTGCCCGGGCTGGACCAGATACTGGGCGGCGGACTGCCAGAGTTTTCCTTCAACCTGATCGCGGGCCCGCCGGGCTGCGGCAAGACCACCCTGGCCCACCAGATGATGTTCGCCCTGGCCACGCCCGAGCGGCCGGCGCTGTACTTCACGGTGCTCGGCGAGCCGCCGTTGAAAATGCTGCGTTACCAGCAGCAGTTCGACTTCTTCAACAGCGAGTCGATCAACCAGTCGGTGCGCTACATCAACCTGGTAGACGACACCCTGGCCGGTGACCTGGACGAGGTGCTACGACGCATTGTCGCCGAGGTCGAGAGCCATGGTCCGGCCCTGGTGTTCGTCGATTCCTTCCGTTCGGTGGTGCTGGCCAGCCGTACCCAGGACAACCCCAACAACAACTTGCCGCAGTTCGTCCAGCAACTGGGCATGTTGATGACCACCTGGCACGCCACCACCTTTCTGATCGGTGAGTACTTCACCGAAACCGACACCAACCCGATCTTCACCGTGGCCGACGGCCTGATCTGGCTGCGCCAGAGCGTCCAGCGCAACTCCATGGTGCGCAAGATGGAAATCATGAAAATGCGCGGCCAGCCCACACTGCCGGGGCTGCACAGTTTTCGCATCAGCAACGCCGGGCTGAAGGTCTTCTCTCCCTGCTCGCACCTTGATCTGCCGGCCCCGGCAGTGCCCGAGGCCGAGCGTTCGCGCCTGTCCATGGGCATCGCCGAACTGGACGCAATGCTCGGGGGCGGCCTGCCCAAGGGTTATTCGCTGTTGGTGGCCGGGCCGTCGGGCTCGGGCAAGAGCCTGATGGCCGCGGCGTTCCTGGCAGAAGGCGCGCGCGTGGGCGAAACCGGGGTGATCGCGGTGTTCGAGCAGCGCCCCAACCGCAACCACAACCCGCAGTTGGTGCAGTTGATCGACAGCGACCAGGTGGGCCTGGTGGACAGCCGCGCGCCGGACCTGTCGATCGAGGAAATCGTCCACCTGCTGTTGGATGAAATCCATCGGCTCAAAGCCACCCGGGTGGTCATCGACTCGCTGTCGGGCTTCGAACTGGCCCTGGCGCCGACCTTTCGCGAGGACTTTCGCGAGTCCCTGTCGCGCCTGGTCACCGCCCTGACCCAAACCGGGGTCAGCGTGCTGATGACCTCGGAGCTGGAGGACCGCTACACCGACCTGCGCTTCAGCCCCTATGGCACGGCCTTCATGACCGACGCCATCATCGTCCAGCGCTACATCGAGGTGGACAGCCGCCTGCTGCGGATCATGGCGGTGGTCAAGGTGCGGGCCAGCCCCCACTCCGACCAGCTGCGCCTGTATGACATCAACGCCGAGGGCATCCGCATCGGCCAGATGCTGCCGGACCGCGAAGGCCTGCTGGGCGGCCGACCTGCAGCCAAACTCGCCGCGCCGCGCCCCACGGCGGCCGACCACGACGGTGGATAAGCCATGACCATGAAGGACGCACCTGGCACCCAGCAACAGGCTCTGGCCGTTGCCCGGGAAGAACTGGCCCTGCTGGATCAGCAGGCCATGGAGCTGCGGGCCACCCTGACCCATCTGCAGGCCCAGGTGCGACACACACAAAATCATTTGCGCGAGCTGGACCCGGCCAATGAGTTGCTGGAGGCCAACGAGGCGCTGGTGATGCGCCTGTTGCACGCCCAGGATGAAGCCGCCAGCGCCACCCGAGCGCTGAACGAGATCGCCCAGTCGATAGGCATCGACGAACTGACCAACCTGCCCAACCGTGGGCAACTGCTCAAGCGCATCGAACACACCATTGCCCATGCCGTGCGCCTGGGGGATGGCTTTGCCGTGCTGTTTCTGGACCTGAACAATTTCAAGAGCATCAATGACAACCTCGGCCACCGGGTTGGCGACGCCGCCCTCAAGCAAGTAGCGCAATGCCTCAAGGCTTCGGTGCGCGAGACCGATACCGTCAGCCGCTATGGCGGTGACGAATTCCTGGTGCTGCTCAACAACATCTGCAGCAAAGCCGATGTGATCACCGTGGTTGAAAAGATCATCGACGCCCTCAACGTCACTCGGCGCATCCATGAACACCCCCTGAGCCTCAAGGTCAGCATCGGCATCTGCCGCTTTCCCGAGGACGGCGAAAACCCGCAACTGCTGATCGACCAGGCCGACGCGGCCATGTACCGGGCCAAGCGCCACGGCGCCGGCGGTTTTCAATTCCACGACGACCCGCAGCACCATGACCACGACACCTGTGGCCAGCCACCCCGGGTGCTGGTAGTGCCCGCCCCCCACACGCAGCAACAAGCGCATCTGGATCACCTGCGCGAGGCCAACGAGCAATTGGTGCTGGCGGCCCTGGGCGCCCAGCAATTGCAATCCGGGGCGGAACTGGCGCTCCAGCAACAGCAGGACCTGCTGGCCAAGGTCGCTCACGAACTGCGCAACCCACTGACGCCCCTGAGCATGTCCGCCGATCTGCTGTTGCGCATGAAGAGTGACGAGCTGCCACGGATCCAGGCGATCATCGAACGCCAGGTCAAGCACATGTCGCGGCTGGTGGAAGACCTGCTGGACGTGTCCCGGGTCAATGCCGGCAAGTTGCGCCTGGACCGCCAGCCCCTGGACTTGGCGGACATTCTCCAAGAAGCCCTGGACACCTGCCGGGCAGAGATCGACCTGCGCCAGCAGCAAATGACGGTGCACATCCCCCAACAGCCACTGGCCCTATACGGCGACTCCCTGCGCCTGGCACAGATCTTTTGCAACCTGCTGGGCAATGCGGTCAAGTACACCCCGCGCGAGGGCCAGATCACCCTGGACGTGAAGGTTTTGGCACAGTGGGTGCAGGTCACCATCAGCGACAGCGGCATTGGCATCTCGCCGACGATGCTGCCGTTTATTTTCGAGCCCTATGTGCAGGACGCCCACGCCATGAGTTTTGACGGCAACGGCCTGGGCATTGGCCTCACGGTGGTGCGAGAACTGGTGCTGGCCCATGACGGCGATGTCACGGCCCACAGCGACGGCCTGGGCCTGGGCAGCCAGTTTGTGATCCGCCTGCCGCTGCTGCCCGCCCCTTAGCCAAGTCACCCGCTCTACCCCCTCTGCCACCTGTCGGCCGATACCCGTCTATGCTGCGCGCGGGTCCTGATTGAGTCGGGCGGATGTACGGCCGCGACCCAAAATCAGTACCAAGGAACTATTGTCTGGAAAAATAACCTTTGCTATTGAGTCGGGCGTTTTCGCTTGGCCCCTGTTCAGCGATCCACTTTGCCCTGCTTATTGGCTTCGGCCAGCCCGTGTTGAGAGACCTGTCGATGATAGAAAGCCCCGATGTGATGTACCGCCTGCTGGTCCAGAGCGTGATCGACTATGCGATCTACATGCTCACGCCCGACGGTATCGTCAGCAATTGGAACGCCGGGGCCCAACGGGCCAAGGGCTACCGTGCGGAAGAGATCGTCGGCGAACATTTCTCGCGTTTCTACAGTGCCGCAGAACAGTCCGCCGGGCTGCCGCAGAAAGGCTTGGAAATCGCTCGCGCAACCGGTCGCTATGAAGCCGAAGGCTGGCGCCTGCGCAAGGACGGCACATCGTTCTGGGCCCACGTGGTGATCGATGCGGTGCACGACGATGACGGCCAGTTGATCGGCTTTGCCAAGGTCACCCGCGATTGCACCGAACAGCGCCGGCTGCTCCTGGAACAACGGGAACAGGAGCGGCACTTCCGCCTGCTGGTGCAGGGGGTCAAGGACTACGCGATCTACATGCTCGACCCCCAGGGCCACGTGGTGAACTGGAACGCCGGTGCCGAACGGGCCAAGGGCTACCGCGCCGAGGAAGTGGTGGGCGAGCATTTTTCGCTGTTCTACACCCCCGAGGATCGCCTCGCCGGCCTGCCCCACCAGTGCCTGGAAACCGCCCGCCGCGAGGGCCGCTTCGAAGCCCAGGGCATTCGCCTGCGCAAGGACGGCACGCCGTTCTGGACCAGCGTGGTGATCGAGACGATCAAGGATGAAGACGGCCAGTTGATCGGCTTCGCCAAGATCACCCGCGACATCACCGAACGCCGCCAGTACGAGAACGACCTGTTGCAGGCCAAGGAACTGGCGGAGCGCCAGAGCGAGAAAATGGCCTCACTGTCGCTGTTCCTCGACTCGGTGATTTCCAATATTCCCTCCAGCGTCATCGTCCAGGACGTGGGCTCGCGGCAGATCCTCCTGGCCAACCCCCAGGCCGAACGCCTGTTCGGCGGCGAGCGTCGGCAGATGGTCGGGCGCAGTGTGCGCGAATGCCTGACCCCGGTGATGGCCGAGCATGTGGAACAACTGACCCAACACTGCGTGGAGCATGACGGCCTGCACCTGAGCCAGCAGCGCCTCGACACCGCCCTTGGCCCCCGGACCCTGCGCACCCGTAGCCTGCTGGGGCAAAGCCCGGAAGCGAGTGGCCGCTATGTGCTGCAGATCGCCGAGGACGTCACCGATGAAATCGCCGCCCACGCGCAGATTCATCACATGGCCCACCACGACGAACTCACCGGCCTGCCCAACCGCACCCTGTTCCACAGCCGCCTGGAACAGGCCCTGCAAGAGGACCACGAGAGCGAACGGCTGACCGCCGCGCTGTGCCTGGACCTGGATAACTTCAAGAACATCAACGACGCCCTCGGCCACGCCTTTGGCGATCGCTTGCTGCGGGCCCTGGGCCAGCGCCTGCGCGGCGCCCTGCGCGACCAGGACACCCTGGCGCGGCTGGGCGGCGACGAGTTCGCGATTGTCTTGCCCAACCTGGCCAATGCCGCCGATGCCCAGGCCACCGCCCAGCGCCTGATCGATGTGGTGGCCCCGGCCTTCATGATCGACGGCCAGAGTTTCTGCGTCGGCCTGAGCATTGGCATCGCCCTGGCCCCCAGCGATCACAGCAGCGCGGCGCAGTTGCTGCGCTACGCCGACATGGCCCTGTACCAGGCCAAGCGCAACGGGCGCAACCGCTACGAACACTTCCATGCCGAACTGGACGAGGCGGCGCGCCGGCGCCGGGTCATGGAGACCGAGCTGCGCACCGCCCTGCACCTGGGCCAACTGCAACTCTATTACCAACCCATCGTCGACAAACAGACCCAGCAGATTTCCGGCTACGAGGCCTTGATGCGCTGGGAACACCCGAGCAATGGCCTGATCCTGCCCATGGACTTCATCCCCATTGCCGAGGACACCGGGCTGATCCACGAAGTCGGCGCCCGCGCCTTGAACCTGGCGTGCCAGGAGGCCGCGCGCTGGCCGGAAGGGCAATCGGTGGCGGTCAACCTGTCGCCGGTGCAGTTCAAGAACAGCGAACTGGTGAACGTGGTGGCCCTGGCCCTGGCCGATTCCGGACTGGCCCCGTCACGCCTGGAGCTGGAGATCACCGAGTCGGTGCTGCTGGAAAACAGCGAGGGCAATGTGCGCACCTTGCGCGCCCTGAAAGCGATGGGGGTGTGCATCGCCCTCGACGATTTCGGTACCGGCTATTCCTCCCTGGGCTACCTGCGCTCGTTCCCGTTCGACCGGATCAAGATCGATAAATCCTTTGTCCACGACATGGGCGAAAGCCGCGAAGCCTTGTCGATCGTTCGCGCCATCACCGGCATGAGCAGCAGCCTGCTGATCAAGACCACCGCCGAGGGCATGGAGACCCGCGAACAGTTGGAACAACTCAGCGCCGAGGGCTGCTCGCACTTCCAGGGCTACCTGTTCGGCCGGCCGGTGCCGGCCAGCGAACGTTGCCGGCAGCACCAGCACTGGCTGAGCGGCAATATGTCGCACAAGGACGACGACTGACCCGACCGGGCCCCGCCATTGCGGGGATCACCCGCAAGGCCACGCCGGCCGAACCCGGGGCGCGGTGCACGCCGCGCTCGGGTCCGATCGTCGAAAGTGCAAGCCTCGGCCACCGCACGCTTGGTAACATGCGCCGCTTCCAAGGCCTGACTCGCCGCCGCCACGCGGCCCCTCAGGCGCCTCACAGGACGCTAATCCATGAGTGTGTTATTCACCCGCCGCCAGGTTATCGGCGGCATGAGCCTGCTCAGCCTGGGCCTGCTCGCCGGTTGCGACAGCAGCAATAAGTTGAACTTCAAGTACGGCAAGGATCTGAGCGACAAGATCATGGGCCGGACCTTCAAGCTAACCAACTCCCAGGGCGAGCCCCGCCTGCTCAGCAGCTATCGCGGCCTGATGCCGATGGTGTTCTTCGGCTTCACCCAGTGCCCGGCCGTGTGCCCCACCGCCCTGGCCCGCGCCGTGCAAATCAAGAAACTCATGGGCCGCGACGGCGACCGCTTGCAGGTGGTGTTCATCACCCTGGACCCGGAACGCGACACCCCGGAAGTGCTCGACGCCTACGTCAAAGCCTTCGACCCGAGCTTCGAGGCCCTGTACGGCACCCTGGAACAAACCGCCGCCACCGCCAAGGAATTCGGCGTGTTCTACGAAAAGATCCCCAGCGGTTCGACCTACACCCTGTCCCACACCGCCACCAGCTATGTCTTCGATTCCCGAGGCGAGCTGCGCCTGGGCCTGTCGGCGTCCCTTAACGCTCAAGAGTGCGCAGAAGACCTGCTCACCGTCATGGAGGTTTGCTAATGCCTGTCACTGTTAAACGCCTCAAACAACTGGCCCTGGGCCTGTCCCTGCTGGGCCTGGCCGCCCACGCTTCGGCCCAGACCCTGGTCAGCGATGCCTGGGTCCGCGCCACCGTGCCCGGCCAGCAAGCCAGCGGCGCCTTCATGACCCTCACCGCCGACAGCGACAGCCAGCTGCTCAGCGTGCAATCGCCGGTGGCCAAGACCGTGCAGATCCATGAGTCGAGCATGAAGAACGATGTGATGAGCATGCAGCCGGTCGCCGCCGTGGCCCTGCCCGCTGGTAAGGCCGTGACCCTGGAACCCCACGGTTACCACGTGATGCTGATCGACCTGAACGCGCAGATTAAGGAAGGCGACCAGGTGCCGTTGACCCTGACCGTGGAAAACGCCAAGGGCGAGAAACAGTCGATCCAGGTCCAGGCCCCGGCCCGCGCCCTGACCATGCCCGACCACAGCCAGATGCACGATCACAGCAAGATGTAATGCCCGCCGCCCCGGTGGCCTTGCACCACCGGGGCGCGCCTCGCTCTCAACCCTGACCGCAATCTCGGCCTCTCAGACTCGACGCCGCCCCCGCGTCTGTCGGCGCAGCCGACGCCAACCCAGCACCACGCCCGTGACGCTGATCAGCAAGCCACCCAGGCTCAAGACAATCATCCAAACATCCCACAAGGGCCGCGCGGCCAGCAGTGGCCAGTAATCCCAACTGTGCAGCAGCGCGAACAGCCAGCGCGAGGCACGCCGTGGTTGATCCAGTTGAGCGACGATGGCGCCGGTGTACAAGTCCAGGTGCAGCCAAGTCTGCGCCGGGTCATCGAAGCGCACGCGCAAGGCCGGCAGGCGCTGTTCCAGGTGGCCGAGCATGCTGTGGGCTTCACGCCCGTAGTAATAGAAGTCGTAGGCCTGCAAGGTCTGCACCTGCAAGGGCGCCTGGGGGCGAATGGCCCACGCGGCGTCTTGCAGGGTGCGCGGGTCGAACTGGCGCCGCACCTGCCGATCGGCCATCGACAACACCCGGGTGCGCCCTGCCCCGTCATAACCGATCAGGTAACCCTGGCCACCGATCAGCCGCCACTCCAGTTCCCGGGCGTCGAGACCGTCCTGGCGAAACAACACCAAGCCCTCGGCAACGGATAGCGGAAACGCCGCCGCTTTCAAGTCGCCGCCCTGGTAGGCCGCCACCGACAACGGCCGGGCGCTGCTGAACAGTTGCCACGGATTCATCGACATCAGGCCGCTGAAAATCCAGGTCAAGGCCAGCAGCCCGAACAACACCCCGCCCGCATGGTGCCAACGCGCAGCGCCCTGGTACGGCGTGCGCGCACCGCTGCGATAAGGCCGCCGGAAACGCCAGCGCATCACCCCGAGCAGCAGGCCCAGGGCGGTCATCAACGTGGCCGCCAGGGACAGGTAGATCACCAGGTTGCTCCAGGCGCCGTCGATGCCAATCCCGCGCAGTGGGTACAACCAATGCAACCAGGCGCCCAGCCAATTCCACGCCCGTTCGCGGGCCGTGGCATCGCGCACCACCTCGCCGGTCTGCCCGGAGACATAGAGCCAACGCTCCTCGGCATCCGCCACCTGCACGCGCCACAACGGCCGGTCCACATCCAGTGCACGGGACAGGCTCCAGGCATCTTGCTCCCCCCAGCCGAGGTTTTCGGCCGGCGCCTCGGGGGCGAATTGTCGAGCGGCCGCTAGGGCTTGAGGCGCATCGGTGGCGGCCCGTCGCTGGCCACTGCGGGCATCGATCGCCACCTTGCGCGGGCCGGGGTAAACCAGGATGTAGGTCGGCGCGCCGGCCACGCTGGTCAGGCGAATGCTCAGGGGCGCGGGGTCGCTGCCGGCCGCACTCAACACCTGGGCCAGCTCGACGCAGCAGCCTGGCGCCGCCAGCACCGGCAGATGCGCCAGGTGCTCCCGGGGCGTGAGCTTGGGGTAGCCGACGTACAGCATCACCACACCAGAGATAAACCACAGCGCCATAAACAGGCCGGCCACAATGCCCAGCCAGCGGTGCCACAGGTACAGATAACGTTTCATCGTCCCCCCTCACAGGTGACCGGGGCGTTTAGCGCCCCGGTTCCGCGGTTCAAAAGCGCGTTTGCAGCGCCAGTTCGAAGGTTCGTGGGGCTCCCAGGTAAAGCATGCTCGACGAGGTCCACTGGCCGTAAACCTGGTCTGTCAGGTTGCGCACCCGGGCCGTGACCCGCGTATCGGCATCGACCTTGTAGCCGACAAAAGCGCCGAAGATCGTGTACGACGGCGCGTAACGGGTGTTGGCCGCATCGGCATACATCGCCGACACATAGCGGCTGTCACCGCCGATCTGCCAGTTGGGGTCCAGGTCATAGGTCAGCCACAGGTTGGCCACGGTGTCGGGGATGTTGGTCGGGGTGTTGCCCTTGCGCGACAGGGTGCGGCCGCCGACGTTTTCATTGAACTCGTCGTAGCGCGCATCGACGTAGGCGAGGTTGCCTTCGAGCAACCATTGCGGGGCCAGGCGCAACGATGCCGCCAGTTCCACGCCCCGGGACGACTGCTGGCCCACCGGCTGGGTGAAGCCGGGGTTGGCCGGGTCCGCGGTGGCCAGGTTCTTGCGCTCAATACGGTAGGCCGCCACGGTGGCCGAGCCGCGCCCGTCAAGGAAATCGAACTTGCTGCCGACCTCCAGTTGGGAACCGGTGCTCAGGTCAAAGTCGCGCACCTGGCCGTAAGTGGCGGTGCTGAGGATGCCGGCCGGCGGGTCGGCTGCAGTGCTGTATTGCACGTAGACGTTGGCCGTCGGCGTCAGGTCGTAGAGCAGCCCCAGGCGCCCGGTGGTGGGCCGGTAGACGCGCTTGAAGAACGCCGGGTTGGCATCGGTGACGGCGCGGTAGTTGGTCACCTGCAAGTCGATCTGGTCATGGCGCAGGCCGCTGAGCAGGGACAGGCGCTCGCTCAGTTGCAGGCGGTTTTCCAGGAACAGCGCCCAGGTGTCCACCTGGTTGCGGCGGTTCTTTTCAAAACCCCGGGTCATGCCCGGAATGTCCCAGAAACCGCCCGGCTCGAAGTGGCCCGGGTCCACGCTGTCGACTCGCGCCGGCAACGAACGCGGGTAGTTGCTGGAGACGTTGTGGCTGTAGTCCAGCCCCGCCGACCAGCGACTTTCCAGGCCGAACAGACCGCCCTCGTGCAAGAGTTCGAAGCGGTTGCCGTTGAGTTCCTGGTCGTGCCGTTGCAGCAACGCTCCGGAGCGATTCACGAGGCTGTTGTCGGCGGTGTAGGCGTAGCTTTCGAGGTTGCGAAAATCCCGCGCGGCGTTGTAGTGGTACAGGGTGTTGCGCAGCGAGGTCGCGTCATCGAAGCGGTAGTCGACGATCGAGCGTAGCCAGCGCACCCGCTGCTCGTAACGGCCATCGGCAACGTTGTAGTTTTCAAAGCGCCGGCTTTTATCCACGTTCATCGCCCCGCCCAGAGGGTTGAGCACCGGGGTGCCCCAATAGGGGCTGTCGACGCTTTCGTTCTGGTATTCGAACGCCAGGGTGTGGGACAGCTGGTCGTTGATGTCGCTGAGCAGGGAAAACGCCAGGGTCCAGGCATCCCGTTGCTCGCGGTCGACGTAACCGTTGCTGGTGGTGTGGCTGACATCCAGGCGGGCGTAATGCAGCGGGCCATCGCCGCTGTTGAGGCCATGGTTGAAGCCCAGGGAGGTTTCGCTGTTGTCGTAGGAGCCGTACTTGATCCGCGCCTCATTGAACGAGGCGCCCCGCACCGGCAGTTTGGTCACGTAGTTGATCGAGCCGCCCACGGCGCCGGCACCGAACAGGAAGCTCGACGGCCCGCCCACGGCCTCCGCTCGGTCGTAGATCCAGCTGTCCACGGGGCGCGCAGCGATGGCGTCGTACTGCACGGTGATGCCGTTGAACAGCTGGGTGATCTGCGCCCCGGAGAAGCCCCGGTAGGACACCGAACCGGCCGACCCTGGTGGCGACGCGGCATTCAAGCCCGGCACGCCGCGCAGCATGTCCTGGGTGTTTTGCGCGCCACGCTGCTCGATCTGCTGGCGGTTGACGATACTCACCGAGGCGGGGGTTTCCCGGGGGCTCAGCCCCAGGCGCGAACCGGTGTGGGACGGCGTATCCAGCAACAGGCCTTGCGGTTCTTCAGTTTCGCCTTCGATCCGCACTTCCGGCAGATCCAGCGGCCCTTCGGCCAGAACGTTGAACGACAGGGCGCACAGCAGCGCCGCGCCGGGGGAGCGATACACAGACTTCATGACTGACACTCGAAAAATGACCAACACGGATCGCCAGGCCGAGCGCGCGACAGCGCACGCAGGCCGTAGGCAAGCGACGAACACAAGGGGCTGCCGCGAGGGCGGCCCAGGGGGAAGGTCAGAGGGCGGGAGGTGCCCGGGGGTTGGCGCCGGGCCAGCCATGGCGGGGTGGCGCTTTGCTGAGCTGTTCAGGCCAGAAGCGTCGCGATCGCCTGGCCAGCAGCAACCAGCCCAGGCAGAACATCAGGGCGATGCCCAGGCTCAGGGCCGAGCACAACGGGCAACTGAACGTGGCGGACCATTGGGCAGCCGCCTGGTCGCTGAAGTCGCCGTCCAGGGCCGGGCCCGAGTTGCCCATGGCGGAACAGAACTGGCCGCCAACGCCATTGAGCTCCAGGCCGAGCATCTGCCCGTGCCCCAAACCGCAGGCGAACACATTGAACAGGACGCAGAAATACAGGGTCCAGGCGATCAATGGGCGATGGGGATGGGAGGCGTTCATGGCGGCGAATTAAACAGCGAATCGGCGAGCTTTTAAATAGCGCATGGCCACCTATCGGCCGCGGGCCGATCCGGCAGTCGCGCGGTTCGGACATTTATAGCGCGGCGGCACGGGTGGCGGTATCGGACAGGAACGAAAGCCCCGGCAGCCCAGCGGCCGACGGGGCCAGGCCTCAGGCCAGGGGTTTGACCGCCAGGATGCTGCCCGGCATGGAGTACAAGGCACGCTCGGTGGTGCTGCCGATCAGCCGGCCGAAGCCGGTGCGGTGCACCGTGCCCATGACCACCACGTCCACCAGGAAGTCATCGACAAAGCGGGTCAGCCCCGGCACCGGCGGGCCACTGATAAAATGCCGCAGCTCGACCGGCACCTGGTAGCGCTCGGCCAAGCGGATAAAGGCCTCCTGCAGGGAGTCCCGCAGTTCATCCAGGCAGTTGGCGCTCCAGGCCCCCGCCCCCACCGGGGTGACGCCTTCGAACACCGGCGTCAGGTCGTAGGCATACACCAGGTGCAGTTGCGCATCGCACTGCAGGGCCAAGGCGTTGGCAGTCTGGATGATCAGGTCGTTGTGCCCTTCGGCCTGGGTGCCCACGGCGGCCGCATCCACGGCGGCGACGATGCGTCGAGGCAGCGAGTGCGGGGCCTGATTAACCAAGTGCACCGGCACCGGGCAATCGCGCAACAGGTGGCAATCCAGGGGCGTGACAAACACCCGCTTGAGGGCCGACTCCAGGGCCACGTCCTTGATCAACAGGTCCGGGCTGAACTCGCTGACGTACTGCAACAGGTCCTTGAGCGGTTGGGCGCTCCACAGCACCTGGGTGGTGACGTCAACGCCCTGATCGCGCATCCACTGCGCCTCGACCAGCAGCCAGCGTTCATGGCGTTGCAGGTAGGCCTCACGCTCGCTGTCCTCCAGGTGTTCTTCCCACAGGTAGCCGCGGGCTGGCGGCTCCACCAGCACCAGCACATGCACCGCCGCACCGCTGGCCTGGGCCAGGGCAGTGGCTCGGCGTGCGGCGGCGGACTGGTGTTGCACAGGGTCGAGGATCAATAGCAGACGCTGGTACTGGCTCATGGTGCACCTCCGGGGAACAGAAAGGCGTGCAGTGTCGAACCAGGGCGCGCAGGCCATCTTGATATGCATCAAGGCCGCCTGCGCCAACGCCTCACGGGGTGATCGCGACCTTCATCACACCGTCACGCTGGTGGGCGAACAGCTCGTAGGCGGCCTCGATGTCGTCCAGCTTGAAGCGGTGAGTGACCAAGGGCGAGAGGTCGACCTGAGCGCTGGCCACCACCGCCATCAAGCGGCGCATGCGTTCCTTGCCGCCGGGGCACAGGGTGCTGAGGATGCTCAGGTCAGCCAGGCCGGCGCCGTAGGCGTCCAGGGGAATGCGCAGGTCCGTGGAATACACCCCCAGGCTCGACAACTTGCCGCCGGGACGCAGCACCCGCAGCGCCGACTCGAAGGTGCCTTGGGTGCCCAGGGCCTCGATGGCCACGTCCACGCCCCGGCCATCGGTCAGCGCGAGGATCTGCTGCACCACATCACCGTCCTTGAAATCCACCACGTGGGTGGCGCCCAACTGGCGCGCCACGGTCATGCGCGCGGCCACGGTATCGACCCCGATGATGGTGGTGGCGCCCTTGAGCCGGGCCCCAGCCACCGCGCACAGGCCAATGGGCCCCAAGGCGAACACCGCGACGCTGTCGCCAATTTGCACATCCGCCCGTTCGGCCCCGGAGAACCCGGTGGACATGATGTCCGGGCACATCAGCACCTGCTCGTCGCTCAGGCCGTCGGGGATCGGGCAGAGGTTGGCCAGGGCATCCGGCACCCGCACGTATTCGGCCTGGCAGCCGTCGATGGTGTTGCCGAACTTCCAGCCGCCCGCTGCACGAAAACCGTGGCGCGTGTCCGGGCCGTCCTGGGCGCCGCAGCCACACAGGCAGGCGTAGCTCTGGCCGCTGGGGGTGATGGCGCCGGCAATCACCCGCTGGCCCTCGACAAAGCCGCGAACCTGAGACCCCAGGCGCTCGATGACCCCCACCGGTTCGTGGCCGATGGTCAGACCCTTGGCCACCGGGTACTCGCCCCGCAGGATGTGCACGTCGGTGCCGCACAGGGTGGTGGTGGTAATGCGCACCAGGGCGTCCAGGGGACCGATCTCGGGGATGTCCTTGTCGTCCAGAACAATGCGGTTTTTTTCGACGAAGATCGCCGCTTTCATCTTGGCCATGGGCTGAAACTCCTTGAAGGGGGACGACCCGGTGGTGTGACCGGGGCCGGGACACAGGCTGCGCGCCCGCGAAAGGACGACCCTTGATCATGGTCAAGAAAAGCCCCCCTGCCGCGAGCTCCCGCCCACCAACTGACGACCGGCGCGGAAAAGAGACTTGCCACAAAATATTACAAGCATCATATTACGATCGTAATAACATCTTCCCTCGGGTACCCACCATGACCAGCCTCTCTTCTGCCGACCCCGCCACCGACCTTGCCGTCACCCCGGCCAACGCCCCCAAGCGCGGCAAACGCCTGCTGGTACTGGCCCTGGGCCTGGCCGCCCTGGTGGCATTGGCGCTGTACGTGGCCTATTGGTGGAGCCACGGACGCTTTATCGAAACCACGGACGATGCCTACATCGGCGCCGAGGTGACGGTGATCGGGCCCAAGGTGCCCGGGTACATCGACCAGGTGCTGGTCAGCGACAACCAACAGGTCAAGGCCGGCGACCTGCTGATTCGCCTCGACGACCGGGATTACCGTGCACGCCTGGCCAAGGCCGAAGGTGCGGTAGCCGCCCAGGAGGCCTTGCTGGCCAACCTTGACGCCACCGAACAATGGCAGCACGCGGTGATCAGCCAGGCTCGCGCCGGCATCGATGCCACCGCCGCCGAGATGAGCCGCTCGCGGGACGACAACGCCCGCTACAAACGCCTGGTGGGCAGTTCGGCGGTGTCGGTGGAAAGCGCCCAACGCGCCGACGCCACCTTCAAGACCGCCCAGGCCCTGAACACCCGGGCCCAGGCCGAATGGCTGGCCACCCAGCGGCAGATCGAGGTGATTGCCACACAAAAACGCCAGGCTCGCGCCGCACTGGCACAGGCCAAGGCCGAGCGCGACCTGGCCCAGTTGAACCTGCAAGACACCGAATTGCGGGCCCCGATGGACGGGGTCATCGGCAATCGGCGGGCACGGGCCGGCGCCTATGCCGTGGCCGGCTCGCAATTGCTGTCCCTGGTCCCGGCCCGCGGCTTGTGGGTGGACGCCAACTTCAAGGAAGACCAGCTGCAACACATGACCCCGGGCCAGCGCGTGGTGGTGCGCGCCGACGTGCTGCCGGGTCGCGAGTTCCACGGCCGCCTGGACAGCCTGGCCCCGGCCACCGGCGCGCAATTCAGCGTGCTGCCGCCAGAGAATGCCACCGGCAACTTCACCAAGATCGTGCAACGGGTGCCGGTGCGGGTGATCCTCTACCCGGCGGACGGGGTGCTTGGCCAGTTGCGCCCCGGCCTCTCGGTGACCGCCGCCGTGGACACCCAGGCCGTGCCTGAGGCGCCGGCCGTGGCCCTGACCGAGTCCCGCGCGCCATGAGCCAAGCCAGCGCTGCGCCGGCGATGGCCGCCCTGCCCTTCAACGCAGCGAGCATGAGCACGGCGACCAAAGTCCTGGCCTTTGCCAGCATGTGCGTGGGCATGTTTATCGCCCTGCTGGACATCCAGATCGTCTCCGCCTCGCTGCGCGATATCGGCGGCGGCCTGTCCGCCGGCACCGATGAGACGGCCTGGGTGCAGACCAGCTACCTGATCGCCGAGATCATTGTGATTCCGCTGTCGGGCTGGCTGTCCCGGGTGTTCTCCACGCGCTGGCTGTTTTGCGCCTCGGCCGTGGGTTTTACCCTGGCCAGCCTGCTGTGCGGAGCGGCCTGGAACATCCAGAGCATGATTGCGTTCCGCGCCCTGCAAGGGTTTCTCGGCGGCTCGATGATCCCCCTGGTGTTCACCACCGCGTTCTTTTTCTTCAGCGGCAAACAGCGGGTCATCGCCGCCGCCACCATTGGCGCCGTGGCCTCCCTGGCGCCCACCTTGGGCCCGGTGATCGGCGGCTGGATCACTGATGTTTCATCCTGGCACTGGCTGTTCTACATCAACCTGGTGCCGGGCATATTCGTCGCCGTGGCGGTGCCGCTGCTGGTGAAGATCGACCAGCCGGAACTGAGCCTGCTCAAGGGCGCCGACTACCTGAGCATGGTATTTCTCGCGCTGTTTCTCGGCTGCCTGGAATACACCCTGGAGGAAGGCCCGCGCTGGAACTGGTTCAGCGACAGCACCATCCTCAGCACTGCGTGGATCTCCGGCCTGGCCGGGCTGGCCTTTATCGGCCGCACCCTGCACGTGGCCAACCCGATCGTCGACCTGCGGGCCCTGAAGGATCGCAACTTCGCCCTCGGCTGCTTCTTTTCCTTTGTCACCGGCATCGGCCTGTTCGCCACCATTTACCTGACCCCGCTGTTTCTCGGCCGGGTGCGCGGCTACGGCGCCCTGGACATCGGCCTGGCGGTGTTTTCCACGGGGGTATTCCAGGTCTTGGCGATCCCCCTTTACGCGTTCCTGGCCAACCGTGTGGACCTGCGCTGGATCATGATGGCCGGCCTGGGCCTGTTCGCCGTGTCGATGTGGGACTTCAGCCCCATCACCCACGACTGGGGCGCCCGCGAGCTGATGCTGCCCCAGGCCCTGCGCGGCATCGCCCAGCAACTGGCGGTGCCACCGGCAGTGACCCTGACCCTGGGCGGGCTGGCCCCGGCACGGCTCAAGCACGCCTCGGGGCTGTTCAACCTGATGCGCAACCTGGGCGGGGCCATCGGCATTGCCGCCTGCGCCACCATCCTCAATGACCGCACCAACCTGCACTTCACCCGCCTGGCCGAACACTTGAACAGCCGCAACGAGGCCCTCAACCAGTGGCTGGACCAGGTCGGCGGCCACTTTGCCAGCCTGGGCCAGACCGGGGACGCTGGGCTGACCGCCAGCCTGCACCAGCTGTGGTTGCTGACCTACCGCGAGGCGCAGACGCAAACCTATGGCGACGCCTTCTTGATGATCATGCTGTGTTTTATCGTCGCCACCGCCCTGGTGCCGCTGATGCGCAAGGTCGCGCCACCCGCCGCGCCGTCGGCCGATGGTCATTGAAGGAAAGAATTAGCTCGTCGCAAGGTCGGCCCCTGACGCCTGCAAGTATTGATATTGCAGGCACAGGTAGTGGGCAATGATCAGCCGCGCAGGCACACCGGCGTCCTCAGGCCCGCGCTCGAAGGCGCTGTAGCCCGCCGCCCGCAGGCTCGCGCCCCGTTGTTGCAGGGCCTGGCCGATGCCCGGCGCCACGTTCGGGTCCACCCCGCGCTCGGCCTGTTGGCACAGCCACCCGGCCAACTCCGGCAGCAAGTGGCCCGGCGTTGGCTGTGGCTCGTCCTCGGTCTCATCCTGGTGTTCACTCTGCTGCTCGGCATCGGACTCATCCGTGACCGCCAAGGCCGTCACGGGCGCGGCCAAAGGCGCCGGGTCGAAATGCAGGGCATCGAGCAAAGTGCCGTCGGCGGCAGCACTGGGGCGGATCAGACTCAGGGGCTCGGCGATCAGCGTGCCCGCCCGTTCAAACACCCGGGCGACCAAGCGAGTGCCCTCGACCCAGGGCTCACTGGCCAGTTGTTCGATTCGGCCGATGGCATGCCGGTTGTAGGCCGAATAGACCAACTCCACCCACAGGGTGGCGCCGCTGCGGTCCTGCAACGGCCAGACGAGGACCTGGCGCGCACGGTCAAACTGCACAACGCCCACCGCGGCCGGCTGCAACAGCGTCCAGTCATTCATCGGCCTGGCCGGTGTCAGCAGGCTGCGACGCTGGTCTGAACGGGCCTGGAGCAAGGCGTTCCAGTCCTGCGCCGCCGGCAACTGGCCGCACTGCGCCGATGACAGGGGTTCAAGCAACGTGGCCTGTACCGACTCGGCCACCGACAAACGCCCCTCGCCATTGACCTGCCCCCCCATCAACGACAACCGGCGCCCGCTGGCATGGGCCGGCGACAGCAAGCCATTCCAGGGCCCCGCGCTGCGGTAGCGCGTCAGCGGGTTGAAGCCCCGTTGCAACACCGGCCGGGCCTCGGTGCAGGATAAAAAGCCCTGCTGCGCGGGGCTCCAGAACACCAGGCTCAAGCCTTGATAACCGGACGCCGAACGCCAAGCACTGGCCCCCAGCCCCCAGAGCTCCAGTGCGGCCGATGGCGTGTACTGACTGCGGGCCTGCCCCAGCAAACGCGCCGGTTCCTCGCCACGCTGCGCCGCCGTCTCCAGGGCCTGGAGCAAGGCGTAACAACGGCTGAGCTCATCGAACAGGCGCTGGCCATCGGCCCCCGCTGCCCGCTCCAGCAACAGTTGCACCTGATCGGCCAAACGCCGCAACGACAGGGCCAAGCGCGGGTAATCGGCGCCCTGGGCCCAGACCGCCAGGGTCACGTAGCGCTGCTGCATGGCCGAGGACAAATGGGCCAGGCCCACCGCCACCGACTCCTCCAGCAACTGCCACGCGCTTGCGCGCAAACGGCGGCGCGCCGCGTCACGCAAAGCGGTGGTGGACTCGGCGTTGGCGGCGCCCACCGGCTCCGGCGCGATCAGTTCCAGGCCTTGCCAGCGGCGCAGCGCCAGCACCGCCGCAACCTGGTATTTCTCCAGGGCGCCACTGCGCTGGTCGGCCAACATCCCGCCCAGCGGCCCGCCCATGTAACGCAGGGTCAGCGGCGGTGTGCCCAGGGTCAAGGTCAGGTTCTGCTCGCCGGCCACCTGCAGCCCGTGGGGCTGATCCAGGTCCATGACGAACTGCCAGGCCCAGCGATAACCGGGCTTGCCCGCGTGTTTCAGCAGCTCGGCCTGGGGCAGAGCAAGCAGGGTTTGAATCAGCGCCTGGCGCTGATCCGGCGCGGGTTCGGCCGCCAACGTCTCGCCCGGTTCGGCCAAGATCTCGCGCAAGCCCAGGGCGGCGCTGAGTATGTGTTGGCACACGCCGCTGGCCGGGCAACTGCACTGGGCAAAGGCCGGCCCGCGTTGATCGAAACGCAGTTGATAAGCGCCGCACTCCAGCAGCAGCTGCTCGGCGCCCTCTTCCAGCAACCGTGGCGGGCTGCTTTCCAGGTCCTTGTAGGCACGGCGCAGCAGGCCGCGATTGGCCAGGACGACAAAGGCTTCGTCGTCAAAGCTCAGGAGTTGCGCGAGCAGCGCCGGGCGAAGGCTCATGAAATCACCTGAAGTAACCAATGGGCCAAGCGCCGGGGGCTCAGGGCAGCGACCTGCATGCCACAGGCCGCGAGGCGGGTGGCCATCTGGCGGTCGTAATCGGGGTTGGCCTGATCGTCCAGGGCCGCCAGCCCCAGCAGGGTGACCCGGGCTTCGGCCAGTTGCTTGACGGTGCGCAGCAGCTCGTTGGGCGAGGCCCCTTCATAGAAGTCACTGACCAGCACCAGCACCAGCACCGTGCGCTGGGGGTTTTCCAGCAACTGGCTGCAATAGCGCAGGGCCTGGCCGATGTCGGTGCCGCCGCCCAGTTGCACACGCATCAGGGTTTCCACCGGGTCATCGACGTACTGGCTGAGGTCCACCACCTGGGTGTCGAACACCACGATCTTGACCCGCAGCGCCGGCAGCCCGACGAGGATGCCGGCCAGCACTGCGCTGTGGATCACCGAGTCGGCCATGCTCGCGCTCTGGTCCACGCAGAGGATGATGTCCCAGGGCAACCGCCGGCTGTTGCGCTGGAAAAAGTACAGCTTCTCCACCACCAGCCGCTGACGCTCGACGTCGTAATGCTTGAGGTTGCGCCGCACGGTGCCCAGGGCATCGAAGTTGCGGGCAACCGCCATGGGCGAATGGCGCTGACGGTTGAGGCGCCCGGACAGCACCTGACGCACCTGCGGTTCCAGTTGCTGGCGAATTTCTTCCACCACTTGGCGGATGATCCGCCGCACCAACAGCAGCACATCGCCCTGCAAGTGCCCGCGCAAGGCGAGCAAGGTGCGCAGCAACTGTTGATTGGGTTCCAGGCGCTCCAGGGCCTGGGGGTCGGTGACCAGTTCGGTCAGGCCGTAGCGGTCCAGGGCGTGCTGCTCGATCACCTCCACGGTGTCCACGGGGAACAGCTCGCGTACCTCGCCAAGCCAGGTCACCAGGGTCAATTGCGTGGGGTCGAGGGAGCCGGACCGGGCCTCTTCACGCAGGCCCCGACCCTGGTATTCGCGGCCGTAAAGGTATTCCAAGGCCACGTCCATGCGCGCCGCCCGGCCTTCCAGGCCCGCCCCGCCGGCTGCATCGCGCAGGGGTTTGTCCGCGTATTGGCCCAGCACCAGGCGCCAGCGTTCCAAAGGCGTCATGGCGTCACCCAGGCGTCGAGACCGTCTGCCTGCAGCACCAGGGCCAGGCTTTGCGACAGGCGCAGGTTGGCCTGGACCTGCTCGGCCCGCAGCGCCCCGTGGCGCAGCCGCCCCAGGTCCTCGGCACCGTGCAGGCTCGCGACCTGTCGGGCGATACGGTCGGTTTCACGGGGGGTCATTTCGGCAAAGGCCAGGCGCAGTTCCGGCAGGCAGGCGACAAACTGCGCCTCGCCCCACTGATTGAGCAAGCGGTCCAGCACCTCCAACAGGCTGGGAATCTGCCAGGCGCTTTCGCGGGCGGTGGACAACAGCCCGCGCAGGTAGGCCACCGCCTCCTTGGGTTGCCGCTGGCCGTGCAGGTGCCCGGCCAACTCACTGGCCAACCGGGCTTCGTCCAGGCGCCCGGCCAGGTACAGCAAGCCGGCACAGGCCCCGCGCAGCAACCGGTTGGGCTGCTGGTGCAACTGGCTGACCATGGCCCAGTACAACTGCCCATCCAGTTCCACCCCGGTGGTCCCGGCCAGCAGCTCGCGCAATTGCACCAGGCAGCCGATATGGCCCAAGGCATCCGCCTCACCCACGCCTTGGGCGCCCAGGTACGTGGCGCGCTGATAGGCGCTGCACAGCAAATCCGCCAAGCCCGGCAGATGTGACGCCTGCAGCGGCTCGCGGGACTCCAGCAGCAACGCGAGGCTGGTGCTGGCCGCCACCAGCGAGGCAAATACCGGGTCCGCGCCGATGGCCTGGCCCAGGCGCTGCAAGGGGACCGCCACCTGCTCATGCAGCCCCAGCACACAGGCCTGCACCAGCAAGGCCGCAGCGCCTCGGGCGTCGGCCACGTCCGCCGCAGCCTGCTGCTCCAAGCGCATGGCAAAACGAGTGGCCACTGCTTGCGGCAGGTTCACGCCGTAGATCGACGCCTCCACCAGTGCACCTTCGGTGCCGGCTGACCAGGCGTACTGCCAGTGTTCCTGAAGCAGGTGCAGACCCTGGCCGCTGACAAAGTCCGGGCCGCCGGTACGCCAGGCGAACGGAATGCCCAGCAACTGCAGGCCATGCAGCAACTGGCTGGTGCGCCGATGATCGGCGCGCCGGTACAGGTCCAGCACCACCCGCCGCGGCTGCGAATCGTGGAGTTTCAAACGCTGGCGACGTGCGCGGTATTCCACATCCTTGACCAGGGGCGGCGTGCCGGCGCCGGGCGGCACCCGGCCCAACGCCTGGCCGGTGAAGCAGGCCGTGGCCACCTGGCGTACCCAGGCCCCGTCGGCGTCGGCATCGCCCTGGATAAAGCAACTGAGGATGGCGTCCTCGACGTCCACCCGGATCGGCGCATCGCGGTCACGCAAGGTGGCCAGGCGCAACATCTGTTCGTAGGCCGCCGTGAGGGTCGGCAGCGGCAGCGCCAGGCCCTTCTCCCGGAGTGCTTCCACGACCTCGAACAACAGGTCCAGGGCCGCCTCTTGCCGTGGCCGGGCCGGCGCCTGGGCGCTGCGCGATGAGTGCTTGAGCTGGGCCTGCCACAGCCGCTGATGCCAGGCCGGCGCGGTCATGCCTGCGGCATAACCATTGAGGCGCTCCAGGCGGTCGAAGCTGTAGCGGATCAACGCACTGGCTTCATCGATCAGCCCTTCGCGGCGGATGTTCGGGCGTTCGACAGCGGCAGCCAGCAAGCCCGGCATCGCCACTGCGTGCAAGCCACCCACCACGGCCAGCACCGGCCCGTCCCCCGGGCGTCGGGCGGCCAGGGCCTGCTGGATATGCCAGGCCATCTCCGCTTCCCGGGCCAGGGTGCCGTCGGCGTGCAGCTCGTCGGGGCGGCAATCCAGGCGCGCCAGTTGGCAGTAAGCCGCGACCCGGGTCAGGTGTTCGGGCCAGTCGCCACGGGTGGCCGGTACTTCGAACAGGTGTTCCCAGAGTTCTTCATGGTCGCGACAGCCCAGTTGGCTGGCCAGACGCTGCAAGTGTTCGCTGCGACGGTAATGGCCTTCGTCGAGCAGCGAGTCCTGGCCGGGCTCGGCCTCGGCCGGCGTCGCCTCCAGCGCACATTGTTCGGCGAAGTCGAGGTCGATAAAGCGCGCCGGAATGCCTTGTGCGGCGGCAGCGCGCAGCGCCACCAACTCCGGCGAATAATCACAGAACGGGTAATAGGCCGCCCGCCGCGAATCGGCCGTTGCGCCGCCCACGGCGTAGGTGTAGATCGCCAGGGGCATCTGCGCCTCGGGGTGCACCAGCAACGGCAGCAACGGGCTGAAGGATTGCGGCCCTTCCACCAGCACCACGCTCGGCGGGTGGCTGGCGAACAACTGCTGCAATTGCCAGGCACAGCCGGGGCTGTGGTGGCGCACGGCGAACACAATCAGCTCATCACTGACCAGGCTCTGGCCCAGGGCGCGCAGGCTGGCACTGTCTAGCTCGGTGCCGGCCAGAGCCGTGTCAGCGATCCAGCTCACGCCGCGCCTCAAGCACCCGCTGCCATTGCGGCTGACGCTGGGCACGCTGGCGCACCACCACGTCGAAGTAGTGGCGCAGCTTGCCGCCGTCTTCGGGGTTGTCCTTGAGCACGGTGCCGATCAATTGCCGGGCAATATGCTCGCCGCCGACTACGCCGTTGCCAAAGTAATGGGCATCCAGGCTCGCCGCATAGCCCACCGCCACCGCCTCGGCGGCCGACATCACTGCCGTCGGTTTCTCCAGCACCGTGCCTTCGGCGGTGGCGCCGTGGCGCAGGTCGTTGAAGGCGGTCACCAACAGTTCAAGTACGTCGGGGCTGAAGTCGACCTTGACTTGGGCCTGCTGCAACAGGGCTTCGGTCTGCTCGCGCACCAGTTGGCTTTCCAGGCGCCGGTCGCTGATGGGGCGCACCGTTTCAAAGTTGAAGCGGCGCTTGAGGGCGCTGGACATCTCATGCACCCCTCGGTCTCGCAGGTTGGCGGTGGCCAGGACATTGAACCCCGGGGCGGCAAACACCGTGGCCTCTTCGCCCTTGAGTTCCGGCACGTGCAGCACCTTGTCCGAGAGCAGGCTAATCAGGCTGTCCTGGATCTCGGGCTGCATGCGGGTGATTTCCTCGATCCGACACAGGCTGCCACTGCCCATGGCCTCGTACATCGGGCCACGCACCAAGGCTCGCGGGGTCGGGCCTTCGGCCAGCAGCAAGGCGTAGTTCCAGGAGTAGCGAATCTGTTCTTCAGTGGTCCCGGCGGTGCCCTGCACGGTGCACAAGGACTGCCCGCAAATGGCCGCCGCCAGCAGCTCGGAGAGCATCGACTTGGCGGTGCCCGGCTCGCCCACCAGCATCAGCCCGCGGTTGCTCATCAGGGTCACAATGCAGCGGTCGATCAGCGCGTCGTCGCCGTAGAACTTACGCCGCACCTGCAGCGCCCCGTCACCGAGGATGAAGCTGCGCACCGCCCGGGGTGACAGGCGCCAACCCTGGGGGCGTGGCCCGCGGTCGTGCTGTTGCAGGCGCGCCAGCTCGGCAGCGTGGGCCTGCTCGGCCGGGGCCTTGAGCAGGGAGGCGGACGCTGGGGTCATGGGCGCGATTCCTCTACGGCATCAATATTCACTTTTCTTTTCCCAGTCGGGGTCGAAACCTGTGCCCTGGGCGGCGATCAAGCGCAGGTCGTTGTAGCACTCGGACAGCAGGATGGTCGGTACCTCGGCCAGCGGCAGGCTGTAACCCTCGCTGTAGAAGGTCAGGTCCACCAGGGCCACGGTGCGATTGCTCTCGGGCAGCGGGTTGCCGGTAAAGCGGATGTCGGCCGACAGCCCGAGGCTGACAAAGAACTTTTCATAGGTGTAGAACCAGCCGGCATCCTCGGTCGCGCCCCGGGTGTAACCGAGCTTCAGGGCGCGGCTGCGCAGGGCGAAGGTTTCCAGCAGATGGCCCTTGAAGTCCTCGATGGAATGGGCGTCGCCCTGGCCTTCGGGCAATTGATAGACGCCCTTGCCCAACTGCTGGAACAGCGGCGCCACTTCATAGTCCACCAGGTGCTGCTGCCACTGGGCCAGAGCCTCGGCGCTCAACAGCGAATCGTGGGCCAGGCGCACCCGGGCCTCGTCGGCTAGGGTCAGCGGGTTGTCCTCGACATCGGTCAGGCTGCCATCGTCCAGCGGGCGGAAGCTGGCCAGCACCTGCTCATCCTCGACCTGCACCCAGACCAGGCGCTGCAACAACCGGCGCATGATCGGGTGCTGGTTGAGGTACCGCTGCCAGTCGGCATAAGGCCATTCGCGACCCGTGCACAGGGCTTCGTAAAGGCGCTCGGTCTGCTGCTTGACGAGGCTGGTCAGGGACTTCTTGGCGTTGGCGAATTGCTTCTTCGCTTCCTTGGCTTCGTCGGCATCGTCGTCCTGACGCGGGTCGGGCAAGGCGGCAATTTTTTTGCCATCGGGGTTGTACAACTCGATCTTGAAGTCGGCCAGCAAACGGGCGCTGAACACTCGCTCGCCGTAACTCAGCTCCAGCAGCCCGTTCTCGTCGAAACCGGCCGACGGCAAGGTGCGGTCAGCCAGTTCCGCCAGGGTCCAGTTTTTGCGTTCAGCCAAGGCCCGGGCCTGCAGGATGGCTTCTTCCTGAAAGCCTGCGGTGCGAAAGCGACTGGCAATGGACAGCAATAGCTGGGTCGCGGACGGGTGCTCGACCCAGGCCAGCATGGCGATCAGCGCCTTGCCCTGGGAGGCACGAGTGCCATAGAACTCCTTGAGGTAGCGCCCGGCCGGGGCCGCCGCCTCTGCACCGGCACAGGCTGCGACCACGGCCAGCAAGCCTTTGCTGGCGGCCGCCGAGCCTTGGGGCTGGCGCATGAAGCGCGGCAGGAAACTCGCGGTCAGCGCCTCCAGGCTCTTGCCCAGGTGCGGGCTGTCTTTGTAGTCGTCGGGGTAACGCTGGATGAAAAACAAGGTGCTTGAAGCATGGCGCTCGGCCAACTGCCGGGCCTCTTCCAGGGGGATCGGCCGGGTGTCTTCAGCAAGCCAGGCGTCCAGCACGAACTGGCCGAAACGCTCGCGGCCGCGTGGTTCGAACATCCCGCAGAAACGCCGCAACAAGGCCCCCGGCTGCGCCGATTTGAGCTTCACCGCCTGGGCCAGCAGGCCTTGGGCCGCCAGGGCCGGAACCGGCTCCTGGGTGTCGGCCCAACGCAGTTCGGGCAAGGCGTCCCAAGGGAACCAGGCCAGGTCCTTGGGCGCGCCCTTGGCCATGGCCTTGCTGGTGTCCGTGACCCATTGCTGACGGTCCAGGTACTGCTCCACCGGCTGACCGAGCTGTTCCAGGGCTTCGATCATGGCGGTGCGCACGCCATCGTTCTTATCCTTTTTCAGCGCCTGCTCCAGGGCTGGGATGGCCGGTTTGTGGCCCAGGTTGCCGAGCCATTTGGTGGCCAACAGCTTGACCTCGGACTTGCCTGAGCCCAGGGCGGCAATCAGGTGCGCCTCTTTGCCCGGCAGCCGCTCCAGGGCACGCTGGGCCTGGACCCGCTCTCCCTGGTTGGAGCCCAGGGCGATCTCGAACAGGCGGCTGACCAACTGCGGCGGGGGCGGCGTCATCTTGACGATGCCGCGGTACAGCGAGTCGGTGGAATACACCTCAAGGTCAATCAGCGCCTGCTCCAGCCAAGCCACGTGCAAGGCAAAATACGGCGCCACGGCCTCGGCGTCCCACGCCTGGGCCAGGGCACCGTTAAAGCACTCAAGCAACAGGACGTCACCGCTGCGACCACTGTCTTCGAGCCTCTGGGCCAGGGCCATCAGGCTCAGAGACGGGTCCTGCTCATGCACCCGGTCAAAGGTCGAGCAGGCGATGTTCTTCAGGCGACCTTCGTCGTTGCTCAGGAAGTGGCAGAAATCCAGGACCTTGAACGCCATCGCTGCGCTCAAGTCGTCACTGTCAGCGAACGCCTCCAGCGCCGAACGGGAGAAATACTCGCTCGGGTCCGGTAGTGAACGCCCGGCTGGCGGCACCGCCTGCGACGAGGCGAGGAACGCCTTAAGCTGGCTCAGCGCCTCGGCGCTGTAAACGGGCCACAGGTCCAGCTCGTCAGCGGATTTACCCTGCGCCGACGTCGCGTTGGACTCAATCTTGTGCTGGTTGTATTGCTCAATCGGTTCATTGAGATCCGCCCACAGTTGGTCGAGCACCTCGACCCGTTCCGGCGTCATGGGCACCGCCCAGTCAATCACCGCACAGCTGTACTGGACCGGCCCCTGCTCGGCCGCAGGCTCGGCGGCCCACTCAGCCAGCAGCCCGCGCACCGAGGCCGCGCGGTCGGCCTCGGCCAGGGCGCGGGCCTCGGCGCGCAGTGCCCCATCCTCCAGCTGGTTGGCCAGGGCCCACAGCAGGCGCAAAGCATGGCCACGCTGATCGGGCTTGCCGGCCTGGATCATCTGGCTCAAGGGTTGCAGGGCGCCACGCTGGCAGTGCAGCAACAGAGGCGCGGCCTGTTCACGCACCTCTTTGTTGCCGCCACAGGCCATTTCACACAGCTCCCCGGCCATGCGGGTCATCACCGGCGGATCGAGGTCGGTCATCAGGTTCATGACCTGGAACTTGAGGTACATGTCACCCGCCAGCAGCAACGGCCGCAACGCCTCGACATGGCGCAGCACCCATTGCGAATAGCCGTCCATGTAAGGCACCAGGTAAATGCCATAACCCGGGCGATAGGCGTCGTTGGAACCGCTGAAACAAGCGGTCAGCAGCGCCGAGGGCGGCAGGTGCGCCTCCAGCAACAGGGCTTCCATCAAGGGCGCGCTGATGCGCTGGATGATCCGCGTCTCGTCGGTCTGGGGGTCGCGAAACAGCTCGACGCTATGGGTCAGGAGCAGTTCCGGCCAATGGCAACCGTCGTCCATGGCGATCCCGAAACGATGGGCCGGGCAGGCCTCCAGCACCCGTGCCCAGCGCAGCAGCTGGGCCGGATCGACATCGGTCATATCGTGATACAGCCGCGGCCCGAGACTGCCGACCCGGCAGGCGTGCCCGCGCAGCACATTGAGGTAATTGGCGACCGCGTAGCGCTGCCCCAGCTCGGCCAGCACTTGCGGGCCATCGCCCTGGCGCACGTAGGTCAGGATCGCTTCGGCCAGACCGGGCCGGCCGCCGTCCTCGGGCAACTGGTCAAGGGGCGCAAGGTAGGTCTGCAGGCGTTGCAGCCAAACGCTGGTCGTCGCTTCGGCCGGCGCTGCGCCGGTCCCACCCAATACCTTGCCAATCCATTTGAGCATCTGTCGTCCTGTTCACTGAGGGTCCATTTCGGGCTCGCAGGGTATAACACAATGCCCATGGACGGCAGGGGGGGCGGCATGCTCGGCCAACGCTCTGGACCGCGCACCAGCGACATTGGTTTGCCAGGAATGGATGCCCATCGGGGCCGCAACCCATGATCAATGCCGGCGAAGATCAACGGTCCCGCAGGCCTGCACGGGTGCCGCTTGCCAGGCTTCGGTCCGCGCCACTAGAATGCGATCAATTCTTAATTACGCTCAGGCCTGGATGCCCGAACCGAGTCCCAGCCCCCCATGCCTCCCGCTGACCCGCCCCTCAATCAACAGATCCACACCCTCTATAGCGAACACCACGGCTGGCTGCAGGCGTGGCTCAAGCGCAAGTTGGGCAATGCCTGGGATGCGGCGGACCTGGCCCATGACACCTTCCTGCGCCTGCTCAGCCGACCGCTGACCCGGCCCCTGGGTCATGAGCCCCGGGCGCTGCTGACCCACATTGCCAAAGGCTTGGTGGTGGACCGCTGGCGGCGCCAGGACGTGGAGCGCGCGTACCTGGAAACCATCGCGCACCTGCCGGTCGAAGAGGTGCCCGGCCCGGAAACCCGCCTGCTGATACTGGAGGCGCTGTGGCGCATCGAAGCCCTGCTGCGGGAGATGCCGGCGGCCACCCGTGAAGCGTTCCTGCTGTCGCAGATCGAGGGCCTGACTTACCCACAGATCGCCGCTCGGCTGGATCTGTCGCTGATCACGGTCAAACGCTACATGCGCAGTGCCTTCATCACCTGCCTGAGCGTGGCCTGATGACCCCGAACAGCATTGACCCGCAGATCCTCGGCGAGGCCGCCGACTGGCTGGTGCAATTGCATTCCGGCGCCGCCACTGCCGAAGATCATCAGGCGATCCAGCAATGGCGCAGCCGCAGCGCCGCCCATGCCCAGGCCTGGCTGCGGGCCGAGGCGATCCTTGGTGACTTGCGCAATGTTCCTGCCGGCATCGCCGTGCAAACCCTGCAACGGGCCGAACGTCGCGACGGCTTGAGTCGGCGCCAGACGCTCACCCGCCTTGGCCTGTTGCTGCTGGCCGGCCCCGTGGGCATTGCCTGCCAGCAAGTGTCGTGGGAGCAATGGACCGCCGACCAGCGCACCGCCGTCGGCGAACAGAAAAACCTGCAACTGCCCGATGGTTCGCACCTGCTGCTCAACACTGACAGTTCCCTGGACATCGCCTTCAACGCCCAAGAGCGCCGGGTCCGTTTGCTCACCGGGGAAGTGCTGATCAGCACCGCCCAGGACCCCGGCAACCGCCCCTTTATTGTGCAAACCCCGCAAGGCACGGCCCGGGCCCTAGGCACCCGGTTCTGCGTGCGGATCAACGGCGTGAGCAGCCAGGTCTCGGTGCTTGAGGGCGCGGTGCAAGTCAGGCCGCAACAGCTGGGCGAGCAAGCCCTGATCAACGCCGGCGAACGCCTGAGTTTCAAAAGTGATCGACTCGACCCGCTGGAAGCCTTCGCCGCCAGCAGCCTGACCTGGGACAAAGGCATGCTGATGGCCAACAACCTGCGCCTGGCGGAACTGCTCGACGAGCTCTCGCGCTATCGCCCCGGAGTCTTACGCTGCGCCAGCGAAGTGGCCGAAATCAGGGTTTCCGGAGCGTTCCCCCTGCGTGACACCGAGGCCAGCCTGGGGTTGCTGCAAGACACCCTGCCGTTGCGGGTCAGCCGCCTGACGCGCTTCTGGGTGTCGGTGGACGCCGCCAGCTGATTCTCACGCTCGAAAAATAAATACGCGGTGGCTGATACCTTTTTCCGTCTCGTTCGGTGAGTGGAATAACCCCCCCTTATTCCACGCGTTGCACAGGAACCCCGAATGACTCCCAGGCCCCTGCATTCATTGACTGTTTTCCCCCTCAAGGCCCTGGGCCTGTCCGTGACCCTGGCGCTGGGTGCCCTGCTACCGACCGCGCAAAGCCTGGCCGCCGAGGACAGCTCGGCCAGCGTCCAGCGCTACGCCATCGCTCCCGGCCCCTTGAACCAGGTACTGGCGCAATTCGCCGCCAGCGCTGGGGTGCCGCTGTCATTCGACCCGGCCTTGCTGGGCAATCGCCAAAGCAGCGGCTTGCAGGGTGAATACAGCGTGCAGGAGGGTTTTGCCCGCTTGTTGCAAGGCAGCGGCCTGAGCCTGAGCAGCGGCGCCAACGGTTACACCCTGGTGCCCCAGGCCAGCGACGGCGCCCTGGAATTGGGAGCGACCACGGTCAGCGCCCAAGCCGGCGACGGCGATGACAGCTACGCCGGCGGCCAAGTGGCCCGGGGCGCACGCCTGGGCGTGCTGGGCAACCAGCAACTCAAGGATGTGCCTTTCAGCGTCACCGCCTTCACCGCCAAGACCATCGCCGACCAACAGGCCCAGACCGTGGGCGACGTGTTGCTCAACGACGCATCGGTGCGCCAGTCTGCCGGCTTCGGCAACTTTTCCCAGGTGTTCATGATTCGCGGCCTGCCCCTGAACGGCGATGACATTTCCTATAACGGTCTCTACGGCGTGCTACCCCGGCAGATCATCGCCACCGAAGCCCTGGAGCGGGTGGAACTGTTCAAGGGGCCGAATGCTTTCGTCAACGGCGTCACCCCCGGGGGCAGCGGCATCGGCGGCGGGGTCAACCTGCAACCCAAGCGCGCCGGCGACACCCCGACCCGCAGCGTGACCCTGGACAGCAACGGCAGCGGCCGCACTGGCGGGCACATCGACCTGGGCCAACGCTTTGGCGAAGACCAGCGCTTCGGCGCGCGGCTCAACCTGTTGCAACGCGAAGGCCAGACCCGTATCGACGACGAAGACCAGCGTTCGACCCTGGCCACCCTGGGTTTGGACTATCGCGGTGAGCGCCTGCGACTGTCAGCGGACGTGGGCTACCAGAAGCAAGTCATCAATCAGGGGCGCCCGGTGGTCTACCTGGCCAGCAACCTGGACAACGTGCCCCACGCGCCGTCTGCCAAGGGCAACTACGCCCAAAGCTGGAGCTACTCGCAACTGGAAGACACCTTCGGCATCGCTCGGGCCGAATACGATTTCAGCGACAACTGGACCGGCTACGTGGCCGGCGGCGCCAAGCACACACGGGAGAACGGTGTGTATTCCTCGCTGACCCTCAACGACCTGGCCGGCAACGGCCGTGGCGGCATGCTGTACTCGCCCCACGACGAGGATAACCAGAGCTTGATGGCCGGCCTCAATGGTCGGGTGCAGACCGGGCCGATCAGCCATCAACTCAACCTCGGCCTCGCGGGCATGTGGGGCGAACAGCGCTCGGCCTTCGAAAACATCGGCGCCGCCTCCCGTTACTTCAACAACATTTATCACCCGACGCCCCAGCCGCGCCCGACGCCGACCTCATTCGGCAGCGACATCCACGACCCACGCATTGTCGGCAAGAACCAGCTCAAGAGCGCGGCCCTCTCCGACACCCTGGGCTTCATCGATGACCGGGTTCTGCTGACCCTGGGCCTGCGCCGGCAATCCATCAGCGTCGATGGCTGGAACACCACCAGCGGCGCCCGTACCGCCCGCTACCAGGAGTCCATCACCACGCCGGTCTATGGGCTGGTGCTCAAGCCCTGGGAATATGTGTCGTTCTACGCCAACCGCATCGAAGGCCTGGCCAAGGGGCCAACCCCACCGACCAGCGCCAGCAACAACCAGGACACTTTCCCGCCGGTACGCAGCAAACAAGTGGAAGCCGGGGTACGCCTGGACATGGACACCTTCGGCGGCAGCCTGGGGGTGTATCGCATCGAGCAGCCGTCCAGCTACACCCAGGACGGAATCTTCCGGGTCGACGGCCAGCAATTGAACAAGGGCGTGGAACTCAGCCTGTATGGCGAGCCCCTGCGCGGCCTGCGCCTGCTGGGCGGTGCCACGGTGATGAAGACCCGCATCGACGGCAGCGTCAACGGCGTCAATGACGGCAACCGCGCGGTGGGCGTGCCGAGCTTCCAGTTGAACATCGGGGCGGACTGGGACGTGCCGGGAGTTGAAGGCGCCGCCCTGAGTGCACGCATGCTGCGCACCGGCGGCCAGTACGTGAACGCCAGCAACAGCTTGAGCCTGCCCACCTGGAACCGCTTCGACCTCGGCTCACGCTACCGTTTCAAGCTGGATGAAAAGGACATCACTCTGCGAGCCAACCTGGAAAACGTGGCTAACACGGCCTACTGGGCCTCGGCCAACGGCGGCTACCTGACCCAAGGCACACCGCGTACGCTGAAAGTCTCGGCGACCCTGGACTTCTAAGGCGGCGCATGGCCGGGCTGCGAGCCCGACCACCTGAAACGCCCACGGCCTCCCGAAGGAGGCCGTGGGGGGCAGAGTTTGGAACGTCGAGCTTCAAGCCTGAAGCCTGAAGCCTGAAGCTTGAAGCTCCGAGCTTGCAGCTTAACGCTTAACGCTTAACGCTTAACGCTTAACGCGACAGCATCCTCCAGCCCTGGTGCAAGGCCGGTATCCAGCTCACCTCGTGGGTCACGCCACGAACCTGCGGGGGGTCCACCCGGGCCATCAGGCGCTTGAGTGCTTGCGCGTCGGGCAAGCGCGCCGGGCTGATCTGGACCTTGCTGCGCAGGTTGAACGAAGGTGGCGATAACGCCTGGCCGTCATAGACCAGAGCATGACCGACTTGCGGGTTGTTCAGGCAAAACGCCAGGAGGTCGAGCCCGGACGGTGCGCCCAGGGAGGCGTTGACAATCAGCAGATCGAAGGGCTCGCACCCGTACTCCACCAGACTCAACAGTTCTTCAAGGCTGTGCACCGGCGCGATGCGGTAATAGCCCATCTGGTTCAACGTTCTCTCGATTCTCATCCGATAAAAATGCTGCTCATCGGCAATCAGGATACGCAGCGCTTTGTTTGCCATGTTGATAACCCTGTGTAGTCAAATCCGGGCCCGCGGATGCCAGCCTTCTGCATAACGGCAAAAGGCTAAGGACATCGCGGATTACTGGCTTTAGGAACATTCTTAAAACCGCGCCTGAACACCCGCCCGGCCGCTGTACGGTCCAGCCGCCAGGTAGAGGCGCGGCAACAGCCCCTATTGCCAGCCGAAGCGCCGGACGTAAAAGCCTTTGACCGCCTGGGTCAGGGCCATGTACGCCAGCAGGATCAACGGCAGGAACACAAAGTACAGCGACGGCAACGCCTGCAATTTGAAGTAGTGCGCCAGCGGCCCCATCGGCAGGAAGATCCCCACGGCCATGATGATCCCGGTCATCACCATCAGCGGCAGGGCCGCGCGGCTTTGCAGGAACGGAATCTTCGGCGTGCGGATCATGTGCACGATCAGGGTCTGGGTCAGCAGCCCCACCACGAACCAGCCGGACTGGAACAGCGTCTGGTGGTCCGGGGTATTGGCGTCGAAGACGTACCACATCAAGGCAAAGGTGGTGATGTCGAAGATCGAGCTGATGGGCCCGAAAAACAGCATGAACCGTCCCACATCCCCGGGCTGCCAGCGCTGGGGTTGCTTGAGCATTTCCTCGTCGACGTTATCGAACGGAATGGCGATCTGGGAAATGTCATACAGCAGGTTCTGCACCAGCAAATGCATCGGCAACATCGGCAGGAACGGGATAAAGGCGCTGGCCACCAGCACCGAGAACACGTTGCCGAAGTTGGAGCTGGCGGTCATCTTGATGTACTTGAGCATGTTGGCGAAGGTCCGGCGCCCTTCCAGCACGCCCTCCTCCAGCACCATCAGGCTCTTTTCCAGGAGGATGATGTCGGCGGCTTCCTTGGCGATGTCCACCGCGCTGTCCACGGAAATGCCGATGTCGGCGGTGCGCAGCGCCGGGGCGTCGTTGATGCCGTCGCCCATGAACCCCACCACGTGACCGTTGGCCTTGAGCAGACGAACGATGCGTTCCTTGTGGGTCGGCGTCAGCTTGGCGAACACGTTGGTGGTCTCCACCGCCTTGGCCAGCGCCTCGTCGCTCATGCCCTCGATGTCGTTGCCCAGCAGCAGGCCTTGTTGCTCCAGGCCCACTTCACGGCAGATCTTCGCCGTGACTCGCTCGTTGTCGCCGGTCAGCACTTTCACCGCTACGCCATGCTCGGCCAGGGCCTTGAGCGCCGGGGCAGTGCTTTCCTTGGGCGGATCGAGAAAGGCCACGTAGCCGATCAGCGTCAGCTCCTGCTCATCGGCCAGGCTGTAGGTGTCGCGCCCCTCAAGCATCGGCCGCGCCGCCACCGCCACCACACGCAGCCCCTCTTCATTGAGCGCCGCAGTCACCTGACGAATCCGCTCCAGCAAAGTGTCGGTCAAGGCCTCTTCAGCCTCACCGTGACGCACCCGTTGGCACACCGCCAGAACCTCTTCCACCGCCCCTTTGCAGATCAACAGGTGCGGGCGGTCCTTCTCGGCCACCACCACCGACATGCGCCGCCGGGTGAAGTCGAACGGGATCTCGTCGACCTTCTGGAACGCCGTGCCGACCTTGAGTTCGCGGTGCACTTCCACATGCTCCAGCACTGCCACGTCCAGCAGGTTTTTCAGCCCGGTCTGGTAGTAGCTGTTGAGGTAGGCCATCTCCAGCACGTCATCGGAGTCCTCGCCCCAGACGTCCACATGCCGCGCCAGGAAGATCTTGTCCTGGGTCAGGGTGCCGGTCTTGTCGGTGCACAGCACGTCCATGGCACCGAAGTTCTGGATCGCATCCAGGCGCTTGACGATGACCTTCTTGCGCGACAGGAACACCGCCCCCTTGGCCAGGGTCGAGGTGACAATCATCGGCAGCATTTCCGGGGTCAGGCCCACGGCAATCGACAGGGCAAACAGCAGCGCCTCCATCCAGTCGCCCTTGGTGAAACCGTTGATGAACAACACCAGCGGCGCCATGACGAACATAAAGCGGATCAGCAGCCAGCTGATCTTGTTGACCCCACTCTGGAACGACGTGGGCGCGCGATCGGTGGCACTGACACGCTGGGCCAGGGCACCGAAATAGGTGCTGTTGCCGGTGGTGAGGATCACCGCCGTGGCCGAACCGGACACCACGTTGGTGCCCATGAACAGGATGTTGTCCAGGTCCAGGGGATTGCTGGTGTCGGCGTCCTGCTGGCGAGGAAATTTCTCCACTGGCATGGACTCACCGGTCATCGCCGCCTGGCTGACGAACAAGTCCTTGGCGCTGAGCACCCGGCAATCGGCGGGAATCATGTCCCCGGCCGACAGCACAATCAGGTCCCCTGGCACCAGTTGCTTGATCGGCAGTTCGATCCGCTGAGCCCCCTGGCTGGCAGCGGCCGCCCCCTGGAAACGGCCGAACACCGGCGGCGTCGCCTGGGCAGCGGCACCGCTGCGCATCACCGTGGCGGTGTTGCTGACCATGGCCTTCAAGGCATCGGCGGCCTGGTTCGACTTGGCTTCCTGCCAGAAACGCAGCAGGGTCGAGAGCACCACCATGGAGAAAATCACCGTGGCGGCCTTCATGTCCTCGGTCAGCCAGGAAATCACCGCCAACAAAGTCAGCAGCAGGTTGAAGGGGTTTTTATAGCAGTGCCACAGGTGCACCCAGGCTGGCAGCGGCTGCTCGTGCTCGACCTCATTAAGGCCATGTCGCTCGCGCAGCGCGGCAGCTTCCGCCTCGCTCAAGCCGTCACTGTGACTGCCCAATTGGTCCAGCAGCGCTGACGCATCGCTGTTGGCCGCCACCACCAGGGTGTGCGCCAGGGTGGGCGGCACATCGCGACTGACGCTGGCGTCACTGAAGTTTTCCAGCAACGCCAGGCGGCGAAAATGGCGGGCGAAATGCCGGGTCCGCAGAAAGCCGGCAAAGAACTCTTTCAAGAGGGTGAGGTTCATGGCTGTGTCCCCTGACGATCAGCTCAGAAAGACCCGCAGCAGGTACCGCACCCGTCGTGCCGACCGGCATGACAGGCGAGTTCGTAGCGCGACGATGACGGGCATCGCGCACTGTTCAGTGTCGTAGAGAGAGGCGTCGGGAGGCCGGCCGTAAGGGCCGTGATCGGGATGCCGCTGCTCGCTGTTACGGCGAGGCAACGACAGACAAAGAGCTGCGCGTTAGCTTGCCGGGAAGGTGCCGGTTAACAAAACCGGCCGACTACTGTCACTCGAACAAGTACCCACTCTGGGTCTCCGCTTGGTTGAAAACGGGCGAAGCTTACGCCGCGCTATTGGCCGAGTAAATTGCCTGGGGAGCTACGGGAGGGGGAATTGAACGGTTCTTCAGCGAGGGTTCAGGAACGGCGGGATGAGGGCGAAAAAAAGCCGGCCAGCCGCCCCTGCCGAATCAAGGCAGGGACCGGCTGGCCGATGCACGAATCAGCTGGCGGTGGCCAACAACACGTCATGCACCGAGCGGCTGTGACTGCGGGATTTGCCGTGCTCGTACAAGGACGCGGCGATTTCCTCGGCCCGGATCGGCAGTACCGACAGCAAGGTATCGCTCAGGCCATGGCTGGCCTGGCTGAAGCCCTGCATGTAGATACCGGCTTTGCAGCGCTCGTCGGTGATAACCCGGTAGTTGCGGTCCACTTCGAAGTCACCCAGGTAGTCTGCCAATGGCGCCAGCAACTGGCGGTGGGTCTGCCGCTCGTAACCGGTGGCCAGGACGACCGCGTCGTAATGACGAACGCTGCGCTCACCCGTGGCCTTGTTCACCAGCACCAACTCGATGCCCTGCTCAGTGGCGTTGGCTTGTTCGATGGTGGTCAAGGTACGGAAGACATGGCGGGCAATGCCGGAGACTTTCTGCCGGTAGAAAATCCCATAGATGCGTTCGATCAAGTCGATGTCCACCACCGAATAGTTGGTGTTGTGGTACTCGTTGACCAGACGTTCGCGCTCACCGCTTGCCTGCTGGAACACCAGGTCGGTGAACTCGGGAGAAAACACTTCGTTGACGAAGGGGCTGTCGTCCGCCGGCTTCAGTGCCGAGCCGCGAATGATCATGTCCACTTTTACCGAGGGGAAGCTGTCGTTGAGGTCGATAAAGGCTTCTGCCGCGCTCTGCCCGCCGCCAATGATGGCGATATTCATCGGTTTGCCGGCCACGCATGGCTGCTGGGCCATGCGCTCCAGGTACTGGGAATGGTGGAACACCCGAGGATCGCCCTTGAGGCCCTTGAAGGTCTCGGGAATCTGCGGCGTGCCACCGGCGCTGACTACCACGGCACGGCTGGTGCGCACAAATTCTTCGCCCTGGGCATCGCGGGAAATCACTCGCAGCGCTTCGACTTGCTGGTTGTGCAACACCGGCTCGATGGCCAGCACTTCTTCGCCGTAACGGCTCTGCTCCTGGAAGTGCCCGGCGACCCAACGCAGGTAGTCGTTGAACTCCATGCGGCAGGGGTAAAAGGTGCCGAGGTTGATGAAGTCCACCAGGCGCCCGTGGTGTTTCAAGTAGTTGACGAAGGAATAAGGGCTGCTGGGATTGCGCAGGGTCACCAGGTCCTTGAGGAAGGAAATCTGCAACTCGCTCTGGGTGACCAAGGTGTTGCCATGCCAGCGATAGTCGGCCTGTTTGTCGAGAAACAGCGCATCCAGCGGACCCTGTCGCTGGCCACGCTCTTCAAGCGCGATGGCCAAGGCCAGGTTAGAGGGGCCGAAGCCGATACCAATCAAGTCGTGAACGATGGCCGATGCAATTGCCTGTGTCATTTCCAGTGTCCTCTGGATGAGCCCCTCAAGGCGGGGAGAAAGCGCCAATGACCTGACCGGCCCGGGGTGGGACAGCAAGTCGTCTGCTCAGAGGAACGAGGACAGTGAAACAAAATTTAACCAACGGGGATCAGTGGATGTCCCACTGACGAATACGAACACGGCAATGCTTCATCGCGTTGACGATGTGTTTTTCCACAAGACTGCGCGAAATTCCCAGGCGTTCGGCGATTTCCGGATGGGACAAGCCTTCGAGTTTTCGCAGCAGAAAACTCTGTCGGCACAGCGTCGGCAACTCTGCCAGGGCGCGCTGCAACATATCCAGGCGCTGGTTGTGATCGATGCTGGTATGGGGCGACGGTGCAAAAAAACGCTCATCGGCGTCAAGCACATCCAGGGATTCGATCTGACGCAAGGCATTGCGCCGATGCCCATCGATCACCAGGTTCAACGCCGTACGGTACAGAAACGCCCTGGGTTGCTGGATCGGCGTATCGCTGGCGCGCTCCAGCACTCGGACATAAGCGTCATGCACCACATCTTCTGCCGCCTGCTGGTTGCCCAGCCTGGCGTTAAGGAAACTCATCAGCTCGCGATAGTAGTTTTCCAACATGACTCCCGAGCGCCCTGGTGGCGACGTCTGTCCTTGAGCAAGACCGGCCATGGCCGGCAGACCGGCAGTACGATGATGGCAGATTAGAAGTGGTGTAATTTATAGTAATTCTCATATAGATTTAAAGCATCACGTCGATTTGACGCTTTTATTTTACTTTTCCACACCTGTAACCCTATGTGTCCTGGCTTAAATTCCCCTCCAGGCTTCTCGTTTACCTGACAGCTTCCCGTGTCTGCCGCTCCTGCGGCGGCGTGCGGCACCCCCTGTTTGAGGGTGCGTAGTTGCACGACGGGCCGATTTACAATGGCCGGAACCCTGCATGAAACGTCCCCGATTCGCCCGACGCGCCCTGCTTGCCGCAATTTTCCTGATTCCCGTTGCAGCCTTTGCGGCCTGGCAAATCCTGCCGCCTGGTCGTGACCAGTTCACCACGGTGCAGGTCAGCCGCGGCGACATCGAAAGCAGTGTCACCGCCTTGGGCACCCTGCAACCTCGGCGTTACGTCGACGTTGGCGCCCAGGCCTCCGGGCAAATCCGCAAAATCCACGTAGAGGCGGGCGATCGGGTCGAGGAAGGCCAATTGCTGGTGGAGATCGACCCATCCACACAGCAAGCCAAACTCGACGCTAGCCGTTTTGCCATCGACAACCTGCAAGCCCAGCTTCAGGAACAGCACGCGCAGAACCAACTGGCCAAACAGAAGTACCAGCGCCAGCAGCATCTTGCCGCCGGCGGCGCCACCCGAGAAGAAGACGTGCAAACCGCCCAGGCCGAACTCAAAGCCACTCAGGCCCGCATCGACATGTTCAAGGCGCAGATCCGCCAAGCCCAGGCCAGCCTGCGCAGCGACCAGGCAGAACTGGGCTACACCCGGATCTACGCGCCGATGTCCGGCACCGTGGTGGCAGTCGACGCGCGGGAGGGGCAAACCCTTAATGCCCAGCAACAAACGCCCTTGATCCTGCGCATTGCCAAACTGTCCCCCATGACGGTCTGGGCCGAAGTTTCAGAAGCCGACATCGGCCACGTCAAGCCAGGCATGAACGCCTACTTCACAACCCTTAGCGGCGGCAACCGGCGATGGAACAGCACGGTGCGGCAGATCCTGCCGATTCCGCCAAAACCCCTCAATGAAACCAGCCAGGGTGGCGGCAGCCCCAACAGCTCCAGCAAGAGCGGCAGCGGACGGGTGGTGCTTTATACCGTCCTTCTGGACGTCGACAACGCTGACAACGCGCTGATGGCGGAGATGACCACACAGATATTCTTCGTCGCCAACCAGGCCAAGGATGTACTGACTGCACCGGTTGCAGCCCTGCAAGGCAGCAGCGCCCCGGATAAACAAATTGCCCGTGTGGTGGCGGCAAACGGCTCGATCGTTGAACGGGAGGTGCGCGTCGGCATCAGCGACCGTTTGCGCATCCAGGTGCTGGATGGCCTGAGTGAAGGCGATCACTTGTTGATCGGCCCGGCCGAAGCCAGCGGAGGCTGAATGTTGACCCCGCTGATCGACCTCAGAGACATCCGTAAGTCCTACGGCGGTGGTGACACCCCTCAAGTCGACGTACTGCGCGGCATTGACCTGTCGATTCACGCCGGCGAGTTCGTGGCGATTGTCGGCGCCTCGGGTTCCGGCAAGTCGACGCTGATGAATATTCTAGGCTGCCTCGACCGCCCGACCTCCGGCGAGTACCGCTTTGCCGGGGAGAATGTGGCTCAACTGGACAGCGACGAACTCGCCTGGCTACGCCGCGAGGCCTTTGGTTTCGTGTTCCAGGGCTATCACCTGATCCCTTCAGGTTCAGCCCAGGAAAACGTCGAAATGCCGGCCATTTATGCCGGCATTCCGGCCGCCGAACGCCACGCTCGGGCCGCCGCTCTGCTGCAGCGACTGGGACTCGGGGAACGTACCGGCAACCGCCCCCATCAGTTGTCCGGCGGGCAACAACAACGGGTGTCCATCGCCCGGGCATTGATGAACGGCGGGCACATCATCCTCGCCGACGAACCCACCGGCGCCCTGGACAGCCACAGCGGCACCGAGGTCATGGCTCTGCTGGACGAGCTGGCAGGCCAGGGCCACGTGGTGATCCTGATTACCCATGATCGGGAAGTGGCTGCGCGGGCCAAACGCATCATCGAAATCCGCGACGGCGAAATCATCAGCGATACCGCCGACACCGACCCCAGCGTCCAGACCAGCGCCAACAGTGGCGCCCTGCAAGCCGTGGACCTGCGTCAACGCCTGACTGATGGCAGCGAACACAACGGCGCCTGGAAGGGCGAATTGGTCGACGCGGTTCAAGCCGCTTGGCGGGTCATGTGGATCAACCGCTTCCGCACTGCACTGACCCTGCTAGGGATTGTGATCGGCGTGGCTTCAGTGGTGGTAATGCTCGCGGTGGGCGAAGGCAGCAAGCGCCAAGTCATGGCCCAGATGGGGGCCTTCGGCTCCAATATTCTCTACCTCAGTGGGCATGCTCCCAACCCGCGTACCCCACCAGGCGTCATCACCCTCGACGACGTCGCGGCCCTGGCTGCCCTGCCCCAAGTCAAACGCATCATGCCGGTCAACGGCTCCGAGGCCGGGGTGCGTTTCGGCAATGCAGACCACATGAGTTATGTCGGTGGCAATGACACCAATTTCCCGGCGATTTTCAACTGGCCAGTGGTCGAGGGCAGCTACTTCACCGAAGCCGATGAACGGGCTGCCGCAGCCGTAGCGGTGGTTGGTAAAAAAGTCCGCGACAAACTGCTCAAGGATGTGGCGAACCCCATCGGCCAGTACATCCTGATCGAGAACGTGCCCTTCCAGGTCGTCGGCGTGCTGGCAGAAAAAGGCGCCAGCTCCGGTGACCAGGACAGTGACGACCGCATTGCCGTACCCTACTCCGCCGCCAGCATCCGCCTGTTCGGCAGCCACAATCCCGAATACGTTGCGATTGCCGCCGCCGATGCGCGCAAGGTCAAGGAGACCGAGCAGGCCATCGACCAACTGATGTTGCAACTGCACAACGGCAAGCGTGACTACCAGTTGACCAACAACGCAGCGATGATCCAGGCCGAGGCCCGGACCCAGAACACCCTCTCGCTGATGCTCGGTGCTATTGCCGCTATTTCCCTGCTCGTGGGTGGCATCGGGGTGATGAATATCATGCTCATGACCGTACGTGAGCGCACCCGGGAGATTGGCATCCGCATGGCCACCGGCGCCCGTCAGCGCGACATCCTGCGCCAGTTCCTCACTGAAGCGGTGATGCTCTCGGTGGTGGGCGGCCTGACGGGCATCGCCCTGGCACTGCTGATCGGCGGTGTGCTGATCCTCAGTGAAGTGGCGGTGGCCTTCTCCCTGCTCGCGGTAGTGGGCGCGTTTGCCTGTGCCCTGGTCACCGGCGTCATTTTCGGCTTTATGCCGGCCCGCAAAGCTGCCCGGCTCGACCCGGTCACGGCCCTTATCAGTGAATGATCGATCTATGAAAGCGCACCTCAGCCTTCTGGCCACCGGCATTTTCCTGGCCGCCTGCAACAGCCCCGCGCCGCGCCCAGAAAGTGCGATACCCGCTCCCGCCGCCTGGCAGTCCGCTCACACGGCAGCAGCCAGCGCCGCTCATCAGCAATGGTGGAGCCATTTCGGCAGCCGTGACCTTGAACGCCTGATCGCCCAAGCCCGAACCGGCAGCCACGACCTCGCGGCCGCCGTGGCCCGAGTGCGCCAAGCCCAGGCTGCGGCAACCATCGCCGGTGCGCCCTTGCTACCTGAACTCAAGGGCAGCCTCAACGCCAACCGCCAGCAACTGCTGCGGGGCTCGGGCTACAGCCAGTTGGACAGCAACAGCGAACGCAAGGCGGTGGATTATTTCGATGCCCGCCTTAGCGCCAGCTACGAGCTGGACTTCTGGGGCGGCCTGCGGGCGGCCCGAGACAGTGCACAGATGACACTCCAGGCGAGTGAGTTCGACCGTGCCACCGTGGAGCTGACCCTGCTCAGCGCGGTGGCCGATAGCTATACCCAGGCCCTGTCGCTGACAGAGCAGGGACGCATTGCCGAGCTCAACCTGAACAACGCGCAACAGGTACAGCAACTGGTACAAACCCGCTATGACTCAGGCTCGGCCACGGCGCTTGAGCTGGCCCAGCAAAACAGCCTGGTGGCGGCCCAGCAACGCCAACTGCCGCTGCTGCGGCAACAGGCCGAGGAGGCACGGATCACCCTCGCGGCACTGCTGGGCATACCGCTGCAACAACTGCACCTGAGCGACCAGCCATTCGCCCAACTGAGTTGGCCGAGTATCGACAGTGGTGTGCCCAGCGAACTGCTGCGCCGGCGTCCTGACATTGCCGCGGCCGAAGCCCGACTGGCAGCAGCCCAAGCCGACGTAAACGTCGCCCGGGCAGCGTTGCTGCCGAGCCTGACCCTGAGCGCCGACCTGGGTTCGGGAGCAGATCGGGCCGCCGACATTCTGCGCAGCCCGTTCTACAACCTGACGGCTGGGCTGGTGGCGCCGATTTTCAACAATGGTCGCCTGCGGGCAGAACGAGACCAGGCAACCGCTCGCCAGGAAGAACTGCTGGCAGACTATCGAGGGGCAATCATCGATGGGTTTGCCGACGTCGAAAAAGCCCTCAACAGCATCACCGGGCTGGATCAGCAACGACGCTGGCAAGGTGAAGAACTGCAGCAGGCGCAGCGGGCCTTTCAGATTGCCCAAAGCCGCTACCAGGCAGGGGCGGAAGACCTGCTGACCGTCCTGGAAACCCAGCGTACCTTGTACAGCGCGCAGAACCAGGAGGCGCAACTGCGGCTGTCGCGCCTGCAGGCGAGTATTTCCCTGTACAAGGCACTGGGTGGGGATTGGCAGGTGCAGCAAGCAGGGCCGGACGCCTAACACTACAGATGGGGGGAGGTATCGATAGCCGCCCCCCTGATCGGCATCAGAACAAGGGAGGGGCCTCCCCGCGTCGCTTTAACAACGCGGGCAAGGAAGGTTTCAGCGCTCCCGAACTTTCAGATGCCGCGCATACCAGGGACGCCTGGGCACCTTGCGAAACAGCTCGGCCAATTTTTTCTCATCACTGCCGAAGGTGATACGCAGCGCCAACTTCATGGTTTCCGGGTCCATCTCCATGGACTTCCCAGCCTGCAGGCCCGGCGTGGTGCTGCAGCCGTGGGTCACCGGCCCTAACCAGGGATCATCCACTTCCACCCAGCGTCCCTGGGCAAACCAGGGCACACCCTGCACTTCCAGACGGCTGACTTCCCCGGGATGAAAGCGCTGATGCGCCTGAAACCAATCCTCCAGCCGGTCATCAATCCATCCATGGAAGTGCCAGAACACCGGGTTCACATGGGATGAAAAAGGATCCCCGAGAAAGTCATTTTCCGCTTCGTACCAACGCGCCGAAAAATCCGCCGGATCCCGAGCATAAGGCACCGGAGCACCGTTGGACGGATCACGCGGCACCGAGGCCCAGCGCATGTGCAGCCAGTCGTGCAGGCCCAGTTCGATTTCCGACCCGAACTGGCCCAGGGTCAGCTTCGCCAGGTAGCGTGGATCACGGTACTGCGACTCCCAGACCTGGAAATTGCTGTGATAGGTCTCGGGCGTCTTGATGTCACTCACCCACTGGGTGTAGTCAGCATCTCCTGCGGCGAGCCAACACGGCGGCAAGGCAAAGCCATCGTGGTTATCGAAGTAACGGGCAAACCCTACGCGATCACGCAGCAACTCAGGCTGCGGTTGCGGAAAACCAGGCCAGGACGGCAGGTCCTGCAGCGCACGCGCGGCCCCCAACATGTGCCGGTGCATAAAGAAGAAATCAATGCCCGAAGCGTTGCGGTCCTTGCGCGGACCACGGGCATCGCGCTCAAGGCCGCGCGGTCCCGGCTGCCAGCCAATGCCGCGCAGGGCATCGCGCTTGTCTTCGGGCAAGGTGTGCCATTTGTCCCGGGAGGCATGCCAGAGCTGATGAAACAGGCGGTGCTCGGGTGAGATCAACCACGCCAGCAAGGCCGGGTTCAGGCCAATGCGCTGCCGGGCCTCGGGAAACAGTTGCTTGATGGCAATAAACCGATTGTCCTGCTCCGGCAAACTCAGGGGCCGATCCAGACGACTGATGTGCCCGCTGAGAGTACCGCTACCGGCATTGCCGAAATCCGCCCAGACCTCGTCCAGGCTCAAGCGCAGCTCATAACTGGGGGCCCCTGCCGGGGCATCGCGACTGACCAGGCGCCAGTACAGCTCAGCCGGATTCGCCTGCGCCAGGTCACCGATGACTCGGTAATGAGGCTCTCCTTCACGACGCAGGGCATCCCCCTGATCCAGATAACCAGAGAGACCTCGCCCACGCTGGGCAATGTCCAGAAACAACTCCAGGCCTTCCAGGGGCAAGCCATCGAAGCCCGCATCGGCACCTTCGAAACGAATACTCCAGACACCCCGCAGCTTGTCCGCCAATTGCTGGCCAGCACTGTCGGCCAGGTCCACTGTGGCCTCGCCCGGAGTGATGGGAAACTCCTCACGCGTCAACTCGCGGTGCGCGTAAAACGCCGTCGGCAGCGCGGCACCGGTCAGCGCCAGGCCCGCCATGAACCCTCGTCGAGAAATCGTCATTGCCCTACCTGTGTCAGCCATGAAGCAGGCCGTATCCCAGCTAGAACGTTTACTGCCTGTAGAAATTTAAGCCTGGGATGCCTTCATCAAGACGGAGTGCCAAGGGCTAAATTTCCGTGCTCATGGCTCGTCCCTCCCAGATAGCACGGGCCCCTGTGCCTGCACCTCGATTGCGAACCCGACTGAGACGGCAATGACAAAACCACGTTCGAAAAAGGCGCTTTATATCGGCCTGCCGCTGGCCCTGGCCATCGGCGCCGGGGCAGGCTTTCTGGCCTGGGATTATGGCTTCAGGGGCAACCCAGGCTACCCGGTGAAGCTGCTCAAACAGGCCGACGAGCTACAGGAGCGGATCATTTCCTTCGACAGCCACATCACCTTGCCGATGAACTACGCCACCGCCGGTAACGAATTCGACAAGGACGGCCCCGGGCAATTCGACCTGATCAAAGCCAACCGCGGCCACTTGTCCGGCGCAGCCCTGACCATCTTCGGCTGGCCGGAAATGTGGAACGGCCCCAACGCCCCCCACAAGCCAACGCCGGGTTTTGTCGATGAGGCCCGCCATCAGCAGGAAGTGCGCTACAAAATCATCTCCGGGATGGCCCGCGACTTCCCCAACCAGGTAGGCATCGCCTACACCCCGCAAGATTTCCGGCGCCTGCACGGTGAAGGCAAGTTCGCGATATTCATCAGCATGCTCAATGCCTACCCCCTGGGCCAGGACCTGGACCTGCTGGACCTCTGGGCCGCCCGGGGCATGCGCATGTTCGGCTTCAGCTACATCGGCAATAACGCCTGGTCCGACTCGTCACGCCCGCTGCCGTTCTTCAATGATTCCCCCGATGCCCTGGACGGTCTTTCAGACATCGGCCAGCGAGCGGTCAAACGCCTCAACGACCTGGGGGTGATCATCGATGTCTCGCAAATGTCGACCAAGGCCCTGGAGCAAGTAGCGCAATTGAGTCGCACACCGATGGTGGCCTCTCACTCGGCCCCCCGGGCCTCGGTGGATATTCCCCGCAACCTCAGCGACAAGGAAATGCAACTGATCAAGGCCAGCGGTGGCGTGGTCCAGGTCGTGGGGTTCTCAGCCTACCTACGCCCCCTTAGCCAGCCAACCCAGGACAAGCTCAATGCCTTGCGCGCCCGCTTTGACCTACCGCCACTGCCCAACCTGGCCATGGCCCTGATGCCAGGCGATCCGATCATCGCCGCCTGGCCCGAGCAGAAGTTCGGCCAATATGCCGCCGCGCTGTACGCCATCCTGGAGGAAGAACCCAAGGCCACTCTCAAGGACCTGGGCGACGCCATCGATTACACCGTGCGCAAGATCGGCATCGACCACGTAGGCATCGCCTCGGACTTCAACGAAGGCGGCGGTGTTAAGGGTTGGGACAACGTCAGCGAGATTCGCAACGTCACTGCCGAGCTGCTGCAACGGGGCTACTCGGAAGCCGATATCGCCAAGCTCTGGGGCGGTAATTTCCTGCGGGTCTGGGAGCAGGTGCAGAACGCCGCCAAACCCGTGGCCAGCCGTTGATTCCCCCCCTTCGCCGACAAGTGAACCGCCACCATGACTGACCGTCGTACCTTTCTCAAACAGGCCGGCCTGCTCGCTGCCAGCCTGCCCCTGGGCGCCAGCCTGCCAACACTGGCCCAGGCTTCATCCCCTCCCCCCCTGCCGCGTGGCAAGTGGGCGCAACTGCGCCAGCTGTTCGACCAGGATCCGGACTACCTGCACTTCTCCAACTTCCTGGTCACCTCTCAGCCCAAACCGGTGCGTGATGCCATCGAGCGCTACCGCGCACAGATCGACCGCAATCCAGGCCTGGCCATGGATTGGGACCTTGAGGAAACCTGGAAACGCGAAGCCCAAGTGCGCCTCTGGGCTGGCCGCTACCTACAAGCCAAGCCTGGGCAGATAGCCCTGACCGGTAGCACCACCGAAGGCTTGGCCATGATTTACGGCGGGATCCATGTGCGGCCTGACCAAGAGATCCTGACCACCGAACATGAGCACTACTCCACCCAGTTCACCCTGGATTACCGGGTCAAGAAGCAGGGCACTCAGGTGCGCAAGATCCGCCTGTTCAAAGACCCGCACCGAGTCTCCGAGGACGAGGTCCTGGACTCGATCAAGCGCAATATCCGCCCCAATACCCGGGTGCTGGGCATGACCTGGGTGCAGTCTGGCAGCGGGGTAAAACTGCCCATTGGGGCCATCGGCCAACTGGTTGAACAGCTCAACCTCCAGCGCGCCGAGCAAGACCGTATTCTTTATGTGGTGGACGGCGTCCATGGCTTCGGCGTCGAAGACTTGAGCTTCCCCGACATGCACTGCGACTTCTTTATTGCCGGCACCCACAAATGGATGTTCGGCCCGCGAGGCACCGGGATCATCTGCGCTCGGTCGGAGGAGCTGAAGGACGTCACCCCAACCGTGCCAACGTTCTCCGAAGACAACAACTTCGCCACCACCATGTCACCCGGCGGCTACCACGCCTTCGAACATCGCTGGGCCCTCGACGAGGCCTTCAAGCTGCACTTGCAACTGGGCAAGGCCGATGTGCAGGCGCGTATTCACGAGCTCAACAGCTACATGAAGGCGCGCCTGGGCGAGCACCCGCAAATCGAACTGGTCACACCACTGGCCCCCGAACTGTCGGCAGGCTTCAGCTTCTTCCGTATCAAAGAGCGAGACAGTGACAAGGTCGCGGCTTTCCTGATGGCCAACCGGGTGGTGGCCGACGCGGTGTATCGCGATGTCGGCCCAGTGATCCGCACGGCTCCCGGCCTGCTCAACAATGAAAACGAAATCGACCGTTTCATGACCCTGCTGCGCCAGCAACTTTGAAACGCCACTTTTTACCCCAGATCGAGGTCGCCATGCCCACCCCCACCCTCCTTCCCACCGTCTCCCTGACCACCCTGGGCAAAGCCTCGGCCCTGGCCCTCGCGTTGCTGATCCCCGGGCTGCTGCCCAACAGCGCCCAGGCCGCAGCGCCGCTGCAGCCGGGCAAAGTGTTCAAGGACTGCAAGGACTGCCCCGAGCTGGTCGTGCTGCCTGCCGGTTCCTACACCATGGGCACTCCCGCCGACGAGCTGGGGCGCCAGGATGACGAAGGCCCGCAGCACACCGTGACGTTCGCCAAACCCTTCGCCATGAGCCGGTTCTTTATCACAGCGGGAGAGTGGGACGCCTATATCAAGCAAACCGGAATCACCATCACCAACGGCGACCCGCGCCCCGGCCGTGCCTGTACCGCCAGCAAGCCCAGCTACCCCCAGGGCCCACGGCAACCTGCGGTGTGCATGAGCTATGCGGACATCGAGCAGTACATCGCCTGGCTGTCGAAAAAAACCGGCCAGCACTACCGCATGGTCAGTGAGTCCCAGCGTGAATATGCCGCGCGTGCCGGCTCCACGGGGCCTTTCCCGTTCCCCATGGACGAAAACGCTGAATACGCCATCAGCAAACACGCCAACACCTACGGCCCGACCGACGGCTACAGCTACAGCTCACCGGTGGACGCATTCCCGCCCAATGCCTTCGGCATGTACGACATGCACGGCAACGTCTACGAGTGGCTGGCCGACTGCTGGCACGACAGCTATGTCGGGGCGCCTACGGATGGCAGTCCGTGGCTGGAGAAGGACTGCAAGATCAGCCAGATCCGGGGCAATGACTGGGGCGAGGCACCGATTTTTTCCCGCTCGGGCAACCGCAACAACATCGACCCGCTCAATCGCGGCGACTGGATCGGCTTTCGCGTGGTGCGTGATCTGTAAGGGCTAAACATTGCCCGAGGTCGTACGTCATCACTAATGCAAAGCCCCATGTGCGGCTTAACCGAATGCTCAGATAGGAACCCCCATGAACTCACCCTGTGTCAGCATCAACCTGGCCGATGGTCGTCAAGCCACCGCGCAGGATGAAACCCCAGAACGCGGCAATCTGCGCGTCGAGGGTTACCCACTGTTGTCCTACACCGAGCAGGACGGGCGAATTGTCATCGACCAACTGCCCGAGGGCTTCCCTGCCAGCGCCTTTTTGGCGCTCCTGGCCAGCCGCTTCTATTACCGCAGCAAGTGCCTGCAATTGATCGTCAGCCTGCCCGCCAGCCACGACTATGCGGTGGCCGCGGTGCGCGAAGGGCTATTCGACAACTTGCAGAGCAGCCCGGACGGCCGGCATGAATTGCACTGCCAGCGCCAGACTTTCTGGCAGCACCCGCTACTGTGGCTCACCGCTCCGGCCAGTGCCCACACTGCTCCGCTGTACCGCTTCAGTGGTGAAAAACGCCACCCCCAACGACCGCCGATTCCCTCGGGCGAGGTCTATCGCCGCCATCTGCCGCGGCTCAATACCACCTTCAGCCTGCGCACCATCGACCCGGTCAAGGACCTGGAAGCGTTCAACCGCTGGATGAACCTGGAGCAAGTGGCGTATTTCTGGGAGCAGGCCGGCACCCTCGAAGAGCACGCCCAGTATCTGCGGGAAATGCTCGCCGACCCACGGGTGCACCCCTTGATCGGGAGTTTCGACGACGAGCCCTTCGCCTACTTCGAGGTCTACTGGTGCAAGGAAGATCGCATCGCCCCCTACTACGACGTCGAGGACTTCGACCGTGGTTGGCACGTGGTGGTGGGCGAAAGCAAGCACCAGGGTATCGGCAAGCTGCGGGCCTGGTTCCGTTCCCTGATGCACTACATGTTCCTCGACGATCCACGCACCCAGCGCATCCTCGGCGAGCCGCGCATCGACCATGACCGGCAGATCGACTTCCTCAAGTCCCAGGGCTTCGGCCACCTCAAAGACATTCAACTGGCGCACAAAAAGGCGGCGTTGCTGCGCCTGGAGCGGGAAGCCTTCTTCAACGATCACGCCCTTTAGAACCCGGTGCCCGCACGCGCCACCCGGCCGGCCGCAATGCGGGCGGCCAACCCTGTTGTCCCTGCCGCTGCCCTCGCCAGCGCCTGAACCGAGACGTATTCATGACCACTCCATCACGCAGTGCCCTCAGCGAACTGTTCAGTTTGCTCAAACCCTTCTGGCCCGTAGTGACGATTTCCATTGTGCTGGGGATGTTAGGCGGCTTGAGCGTGACCACGCTGCTGGCCACCATCAACCAGGCGCTCAACGCTCAGGGCGAACTGACCCAGGGCCTCGTCTGGGGCTTCGCCGGGTTGTGCCTGCTGGCCCTGCTCAGCTCGATCTTTTCCGATATCGGCACCAACTATGTCGGCCAGCACATCATCGCCAAACTGCGCAAGGAACTGGGGAGCAAAGTGCTGTCGGCGCCCATCGACCAGATCGAACGCTATCGCAGCCACCGACTGATCCCGGTGCTGACCCATGACGTAGACACCATCAGCGATTTTTCCTTTTCCTTCACCCCTCTGACCATTTCCCTGACGGTGACCCTGGGCTGCCTGAGCTACCTGGCCATGCTCTCCTGGCCGATGTTCCTGCTCATGCTGGTGGCCATCGGCATCGGCACCAGCGCCCAGTTCATCGCCAGCTCCAAGGGCATCAAGGGTTTCCTCGCCGCCCGCGACTCGGAAGACGAACTGCAGAAGCACTACAACGCGATTGCCGAAGGGGCCAAAGAGCTGCGCATCCATCGCCCACGCCGGCATCGCATGTTCACCCAACGAATCCAGCGCACCGCCGATCAGATCTGCGCTGCACAGATCAAAGCGGTGAATATTTTCATCGTCGGCAAAAGCTTCGGTTCCATGCTGTTCTTCGTGGTCATCGGCATGGCGCTGGTGATGCAAGCCTTCTGGCCCAGTGCCGACAAAACCGCCATGAGCGGTTTTATCCTGGTGCTTCTGTACATGAAGGGTCCCCTGGAGCACTTGATCAGCACCTTGCCTATTGTCAGCCGGGCAAAAATCGCTTTCCGTCGCATCGCCGAGCTCTCGGAGCAATTTTCGTCCCCCGAGCCACACCTGCTGCTCAGTGACCAAGGCGCAGTGGACTCGCGTGTGAATAGCTTGGAATTGCGCAACGTGGGCTATGCCTTTGCCCCGGTTGAAGGCCAGGAGCCGTTTCGCCTGGGCCCGGTCAACCTGAGCATTCGCCAGGGCGACATCGTGTTTATCGTTGGCGAAAACGGCTGTGGCAAAACCACCCTGATCAAATTGCTGCTGGGGCTCTACGCACCGCAGCAGGGGGAGATCCGCCTTAACGACCAGGCAGTGATTGCCCAGACCCGAGACGACTACCGCCAGTTGTTCACGACCATCTTTGCCGACTACTACTTGTTCGACGATGTGGTGCAAGGGGGCGATGCCGTGCCCGAGGAAGCAAGCCAATACCTCAAGCGACTGGAGATCGATCACAAGGTCAGTATCCGCGACGGCGCCTTTACCACCACCGACCTGTCCACCGGCCAACGCAAGCGGCTGGCGCTGCTTAATGCCTGGCTCGAGGAGCGGCCGATCCTAGTGTTCGACGAATGGGCCGCGGACCAAGACCCGACCTTCCGACGAATCTTCTACACCGAGCTACTGCCCGACCTGAAGCGCCTGGGTAAAACCATCATCGTCATCTCCCACGATGACCGTTACTTCGATATCGCCGACCAGTTGGTGAAGATGGAAGCCGGCAAAGTCATCACTGAACTGCAACCTGCCTGATCCCCCTCAGCACAGGCGGTGTCCTGCCGCCTGTGCCTTGTCTCTGGAAAAACGCTGGCCATCTCCAACCCTGCCGGCGTCGGTAAAAAAGACCCACAAAAAATTTCTGCGAAAAACCTGAAGACTTTTTCCGGTTTGTTTGCACTGGTGCGTCTCAATACCTAATGAGAAGTAATATCAACTGACAGCTATTCCCACTGCCAACCTAAAAAGAGCACAGACGATGCCCACCACCCACGGATTGAATCCCTTCACCAAAGCCTTGTTGCTCAAGAGCTTGCTGCAACCGCCTCAAGTCCGCCGGGCACTGGGCCTGGCATTGATACTGCCCTTGGCGATGCAGGTCCAGGCTCAGACCCAGGAAGGCGCAATCCATATTTCCGCACAAACACTGTCTGACGCCCTGCAAGCGTTCGGGCAGCAAAGCAACCTGCAAGTGCTGTACAGCCCGGACCAGGTGAAAAACCTGCACAGCAACCCGGTCAACGGCACCTTCAACTACAGCGTCGCCCTGACCGAACTGCTGCGTGGCACCGGGCTGAGCTTCACCCTCAACGGCAATACCGTGACCGTGAGCAAGCTGAGCTCATCTGCCCTGAACCTGGGCGCCACCAACATCTCTGCCCAGACCATCGGGGCCACCACGGAAAACACCGGCTCCTACACCACCGGTCCCATGCAAACCGCCACCAAGCTGGCCCTGACGATGCGCGAGACGCCGCAATCGGTCACCGTGGTCACCCGCCAGCGCATGGATGACCGTGGCATGCAGGACCTGCACGACGTGATCAAGGACGTGCCCGGGGTCACCGTGGAAAAAGATGGCCCCGAGCGGCCGACCTACTACGCCCGTGGTTTCCAGGTCGACAACATCATGTACGACGGCTTGCCGACCACGGTGTCCAGTTACACCGCCCGGGACACCATCGCCGCCGCCGATACCGCCATGCTCGACCGGGTCGAGGTGGTGCGGGGTGCCACTGGCCTGATGACCGGTTCCGGCAGCCCGTCAGCCGCCATCAACCTGGTGCGCAAGCGCCCAACCAAAGAGACCCAGGTCAGCGTTACCGGGACTGCCGGGACCTGGGACAACTACCGTGGCGAACTGGATGCTTCCAGCGCCCTCAACGACAGCGGCAGCCTGCGCGGCCGTGCCGTGACCAGCTACCAGGTCAAAGACAGCTTCCAGGATGTGGTGAACAAAGAGCACGCCCTGTTCTATGGCATCGGCGAGGCTGACCTCAACGACAGCACCACCCTGACCCTGGGCGCCTCGAACCAGAACCTCAACAACAACACCTCCTGGGGCGGCGTTCCCACTGCCAGCGACGGCGGCGATCTGAACCTGTCGCGCTCCACCTACCTGGGCAACGACTGGGGCCGTTGGGACCAGGACAACAACAGCGTCTTCAGCGAACTGGAACACCGCTTCGACAACGGCTGGAAGCTGCGCATGGCAGCCACCAAGATGTGGTCGAAGCTAGATCTGCTGGCTTCCTACGCCACTGCGGGCGCGGTGGACGGCACCTTCAACCAGATGACCGGCAAGTTCAAATACACCAACGACCAGACCAGCTACGACATGTTTGCCAGCGGTCCCTTCCAACTGTTCGACCGGGAACATGAACTGGTGGTGGGTGCCAGCCGCCGCAAGGAGAACTTCAATGGCCACGGCACCACGGTACTGTCGGCGTCGAACATCAACATCTACAACTGGAACCCCCACATCACCCCTGTTCCCGCGTTCAACATGGGGGCCTGGCAACAACAGAGCGAAACCGAACAGACCGGTACCTACATCACCGGCCGCTTCAGCCTGGCCGACCCGCTGCACCTGATCCTTGGCGGGCGCCTGGACTGGTACGACTACGAGATCGAGAACTCCAGCAACATCGTCGGCGTTGCCACGACAACCAGCAAATACGACGTTACCCGCAACCTGACCAAATACGCTGGCCTGATCTACGACCTCAACGACACCTACTCGGTGTACGTCAGCTACACCGACATCTTCACTCCCCAAGGTGTAGTGGATGCCGATAACAAGGCAATCAAGCCGATCGTTGGCAAGAACTACGAAGCCGGGATCAAGGCCGAGTACCTCAATGGTGCCTTGAACGCCAGTGCGGCCATCTTCCGCATCGACCAGGAGAATCGTGCCTCGGTAATCAACACCCCAGGTGTCTGCCAGACACCGGCCGGCGTTTCCTGCTACCAGGCCTCTGGTGAAGTGCGCAGCGAAGGTATTGAGCTGGAAGTCACCGGTGCCCTGACCGATAACTGGCAGATGGCGGCTGGCTACACCTATAACTCGGCCAAGTACCGCAAGGATGCCAACCCGGATAACGAAGGCCGGTTGTTCGCCAGCGACCTGCCACGCCACCTGTTCAAGGCCAACACCACCTACAGGCTGCCGGGAGAGCTTGAGCGCTGGCGTATCGGCGGCGGCATCACCGCACAGAACACCATCTACAACCAGGGCACCGGCTACCGCATCGAACAGAAGGCCTACAGCGTTGTCGACCTGATGGCCGGCTACAAAGTCTCGGAAAACGTCGACCTGCGCTTGAACGTCAATAACGTGTTCGACAAGAAGTACTACCAGAGCATCAACAGCAACACCTGGAACGGCTTCAACGTATATGGCGACCCGCGCAACGCGGCGCTGACAGTGAAATGGTCACTGTGACCTGAAGCGATTCGTGTAAACACAACAGGCGCCTTGAGCGCCTGTTGTCGTTTCTGCGCCCGGCCCTCGGCTGGGCGGTAAGAACGATCAGCGAACCTCTGACAAACATCCCTATCAGCCCGTCATCATGGCTAGCCACTGTGAAGCTAGCACTCCCCCTTGCTCGCACTCTCGCCGCCACAATGGCTTGCTACGGCGTCTCGGCGCTCAGGGCTGAGTCAGGCTCGGCCTGCAGTCGTGCGCCCTTCCAAAAATATCAGCGACAAAAAAAACAGAGGCCGGGATCACCCGGCCTCTGTTATTGAACGGCACCAGAACAGCATCAGCCTGCTTGTATGTCAGCCCCCAAGTGAGCTCGCAGCGACAGAATGAAGTCAGGGGCAAATGCCAACTTGTTATGGTCGCTTTGTACCAGCACCGAACACTTCAACTCACCGCTACGGCTATAACGACGCAGGGTTTGTTCCATTTTCGCCACATCAGCCATGGAGGCTTCCAGGGTCGGCCACCAGCAAGAGGCCGGCACATGCAACGACGGATAGTTGAACTCGCGCAGCATCCGACCCAGGCGTACAAAGATATTGCGCGCCACACTGACCTCGTCCTCGACCTCGGTATTGGCCATCAACTCCTCGATGGCCGCCAACTCATGACCGGTCACTTCGGCCGCCCAACCGATGAATGCACTGCGGCTAAAGTCTGCGTCCAGGCAGGCTGCGTTGGCCTCCATATAGGCGTCGGCCGCATCCGTGTACTGAGGGAAGAACACCCGGAAATACTTGAGCATCTTCTCAAGGGAATGCCCTTCGCTCAGCACCTCCTGCACCGCTGCACTGGCCGGAGCTTCGACAAATGCAATGTCCGGCGGCGTCGGGTCCAACAACCCTAGGAAGCTGACCTCGGCACCCTGGGCCTCCAGACGACTGGCCACGCTCTGAGCGATGGTGCCGCCCAGGGACCAACCCAGCAAACGATAAGGCCCCTCGGGCTGGCATCGGCGAATCTGCTCGGTGTATTCATTGACCATCTCGTCCCAGCTCTGCTCACCGGCATCGGCGTGGATGTAGTCACGGAACATCAACCCTTGAACCGTTACCAGGTCGCGCAAGGCCATGGCCAGCGGGAAGTAGGCATAAGCCGAGCCGCTGCCGGGGTGGATGCAGAACAACGAGCCGGCGTCCTGCGGACCCTGCCCCAATTGCACCACCAGGGACTTGATCCCGGCGCTCTGTTCCAGAGCCGCGCAGAACTGCGCCAGGCAAGGTTGGTACATGACCTCATGCACCCCGACTTCGAGGCCTAGGCGGCTTTTGATCTGCGCCACCACCATGATCACTGACAAGGAGTGTCCGCCGAGTTCGAAGAAATTATCCTCGCGGCCCACCCGCTCCAGCTTCAACACCTGTGCCCAGATCGCCGCCACCTGCTGCTCCAGTTCGCCCTGGGGCGCCACATACTGCTGTTGGCCCCCCACGTCCGCCGCCGGCAGTGCCTTGCGGTCCAGCTTGCCATTGGGCAACAGCGGCAGGCGTTCCAGCACCAGCAGACGCGCCGGCACCATATAGGCCGGTAGCGAAGCCCGCAGGTGCTCGCTCAGGCGCACCTTGTACAGGTCTTCGGCAACCGCCTCGCTCCCCGCACTTGAGGCCCCAGGCACCACATAGGCCACCAATTGCAAGCCGCTGTGCCCCGGCTGCGCCAGGACCACGGCCTCACGTACGTCGGGGGCTTGCAACAGACACGCCTCCACCTCTCCCAGTTCGATACGGAAGCCGCGAATTTTTACCTGGTTGTCGATGCGCCCCAGGTACTCATAAACCTCGTGCTCATCCTCACGCACCAAATCGCCCGTGCGATACAAGCGACCACCGCCTGAGGTGAAGGGATCGGGCACAAAGCGCTCGGCAGTCGCCGCCGCACGGTTCAGGTAACCCCGAGCTAGGCCGACGCCCCCCAGGTACAACTCGCCGGAAACACCGCTCGGCAAGCGGCTCAGACTGGCATCCAGCACATAGGCCTGACGATCACCGACACAGGTACCGATGGGCGCATATGCCGTGGTACAGCGATCCGCGGCCTGGGTTTTCCACACCAGGGGCGTGACCACGGTTTCCGTGGGGCCATAGCCGTTGATCATGAACTGTGGCCGCAGGGCGCGCTGGATCTTATCGAAACTGGCACTGGGCATAGCGTCGCCGCCATAACTGTAGAGGCGTACTGGCGGCGGATTACCCACCCGCTCGGCATGTTCGGCCAGTTGCTGCAGATAGGCCGGAGGGAACCCGGCCATGCTGACCCCATGCCGACGAATTTCCTCATAGGTCCGTTCGGGGAGCCATAGACTGTCGTCACGCAACAACAGGCTGCCGCCCATCACTAGGCTGGTCAGCCAACGCTCGTGGGCACCGTCAAAAGCGAACGAAAGGAAGTGCAACTCACGATCCGCCGCGCTCATGCCATAACGCTCACCGGTGGACAGGCAATGCATGGCCAGCGGCCCGTGGGCCACGGCGACGCCTTTGGGCTGTCCGGTGGAACCTGAGGTGTAAATCACATACGCCAGGCTTTGTGGGGCCAAGGCCACCTGCGGCGCGTGGTCCAGCAACGGATCGTGTTCAGTGACAGGCTCCAGCAGCAAAGTGCGCAGGCCCTCGGGCACGCTCAAGTCGGGTAACAACGAGGCTTGGGTCAGCAGCAAGCCGGCACCGCTGTCCTGGAGCATGTAAGCCAGACGCTCGGACGGATACTGCGGGTCGAGCGGCACATAGGCGCCTCCGGCCTTGAGGATTGCCAGCAGCCCCACGAGCATTTCCAAGCCTCGTTGGGCGGCGATAGCCACCAGCACTTCAGGCCCGACACCAGCAGCAACCAGGGTTTGGGCCAGGTGATTGGCCCTTCCATCCAACTCGCGGTAGCTCAGTTGCCGATCGCCAAAAATCAGTGCCGTAGCCTCCGGAGTGGCCCGGGCCTGGGCGGCAATCAACTGATGCACGCAAAGATCCGTCGAATAACGTGGCGCAGCAGGCACGGCAGCACGCGGCATGGCGTCAGACAGTTCCAGGCTGCCCAGTCGAGTGTTGGCCGAGCTGGCCGGCAACTGCTGCAACAGGCCAATGAAATGACGGCTCAGGCGCTCGATGGTGGCGGTATCGAAGTGGCTCCGGTCATACCCCATCTGCAGGAACAGCCGAGCTTCCAGCCCCACGGCGATGGACAGTGGGTAGTTAGTCTGTTCACGACTCTCGGGCAGGTCGAAGCGCAGGTCTTGGGAAGCACCCTGTTCAAGGGCTTGGGAGATCGGGTAGTTCTCGAACACCAGCAAGGTGTCGAACAGCGCCTCGCCGGAGCGCCCGGCCCAGCGCTGGATATCGAACAATGGCGTGTGTTCGAACTCACGCAATGCCAGGTTCTGCGCCTGCAGGCTTTGCAGCCACGGCACCAGAGACTGCTCGGGACGCGGACTGGCGATCACCGGCAAGGTGTTGATAAACAGACCGATCTGCTGCTCCACCCCTGGCAGGTCAGCGGGACGCCCGGCAACGGTCGCACCGAAGACCACGCAATCCTGCCCACTGTAACGCTGCAACAGCAACAGCCAGGCCGCCTGGACCAGGGTATTGACGGTGACCTTGTGCTGTCGGGCGAACTCACCGAGCGCCGTGGTGGATTCGGCGTCCAGCCACTGCTGATGGATCCCCTGCCCACCCACTTCGGCCTGGGCCTTGTCACGCAGGGTGGCCTGAGCCAGCAAGGTGGGTTCATGCAGAGGGTTGAGTTGGGTTTTCCAGAAGTCCTCACTGGCTTGCTGGTCCTGGCGTTGCAGCCAGGCAATGTAGTCGCGGTAGCGACCCGGCTGCTTGGTCAGCGACTGGCCTCGGTAACGTTGCAACACCTCCCCCAACAATTGGGAGTTACTCCAGCCGTCCATCAGGATGTGGTGGCTGGTGTAGATCAGGCTGTGACGCCGCTCCCCTGTGCGCACCAGCACCAGACGCAACAACGGCGACTGGACAAGGTCGAACGGCGCCTGGCGTTCGGCATCGGCCAAGGCCTGCAGGTCCTCAGGCGTGTGCGGGCGATCACGCCAATCGTGTAATACCCAGGGCAATGTCGCCTGGCGCTGTACCACTTGCAGCGGGTGTTCCAGCTCACCCTGCCAGAGGAACCCACTGCGCAGAATGTCATGGCCGTCGATGCACGCCTGCCAGGCCTGGCGGAATCGTTCGACCTCAAGCCCTTCCACGTCCACCTGCAATTGGTTGATGTACTCACCTGAGCCCTGGTTGTACAGGGAGTGAAAGAGCATGCCTTGCTGCATGGGCGACAGCGGATAGAGGTCCTCTACCTGGCGCGGGTCCACAGGCAGTGCGTCGAGCTGAGCCTGGGTCAACTGAGCCAGGGGGAAGTCCGACGGAGTCAGGCCGCACGTGCGAGGCTGGCAGCAATGCTCGATCAGTTGGCGCAGCTCCTCGGCATAATCGTCAGCCAGGCGCTGGATGGTCGCTGGCTGATAACGCTCGCGACTGAAGGTCCAGCCCAGGCTCAATTCGCCGCCATACACCTGGCCATTGATCGACAGCCAGTTGCCCAACGGCGCGTCCAGGCTCTGCTCCAGTCCCTTGGGCTCACCGCTGGGCACGAACAGCGCCTCTTGCTGGGTGGCAAAGCTGCCATCGAACTGGCCCAGGTAGTTGAAGGTGATGCGCGGAATCGCCAAGGCTGCCAGGGTCTGCTGCACGGCTGGCGGCCCCAGATAACGCAGGAGGGCGAAGCCGATGCCTTTGTTGGGGATGGCCCGCAGCTGCTCCTTGACCCGCTTGATACTGGCGTCCAGGTCGGTGGCGGCACTCAGCTTGAGCGGGAAAATACTGGTGAACCACCCCACACTGCGAGTCAGGTCCAGATCGTCGAACAGCTCTTCACGGCCGTGGCCTTCAAGCTGGATCAAGGTATTGGCGTGCCCGGTCCAGCGCCCGATAACCCGGGCAAAAGCCGCCAACAGCAAATCGTTGACCTGGGTCCGGTAGGCCGCCGGGGCCTGTTGCAGCAATTGCCGGGTCAGGTCCGCACCCAGGGTGGTGTAAACCGTGTGGGCATGACGATTCTGCTGGCCACCCTGAGGCTGGTCGCAGGGAATATCCAGGGCCACATCCTGCAGTTGCTGCTGCCAATAACCCAATTCTTCAGCCATCGCAGCGCTGCCGGCGTGGGCTTGCAAGCGCTCGCCCCAGGCCTGCAAGGCACTGGTCTTGACCGGCAGGCTCACCGGTTGCTGCTGCAGCAACTGCTGCAAGACGCTTTGCAAGTCCTCCAGAAGAATGCGCCAGGACACCCCATCCACCACCAGGTGGTGGATAGCCAGCAACAGCCGTTGGCTGCCATCCGCCAGGTTGACCAAGACCGCCCGCAGCAATTGCCCACTGCCCAGATCGAGGCTGGCCTGGGCCTTGTTACCCAACGCTTCCAGTTCAGCCGGAGACTCCAGGGTTGCGGACCAAAGCAGAGGGGCATCGCGCCACAGTCGGTCCATCTCCTCAAGGTCACGGTGCTCAGCCCGCCAGCCCGAAGGGCCTTCGATAAACGCCAGGCGCAGCGCGTCGTGATGGCCAACCAGAATACGCAAGGCTTGCTCCACCTGGGCGCCCCCCAACGGGGTTTGCAACGTGAGCATCACCGATTGGTTCCACTGCTGGCGCTCGGGCACCGGCTGTTGGAAAAACCACTGCTGCACCGGCAGCAAAGGCAAGGCGCCGCGCACCGGTCCCTGATCGATGCTCGGCACCTCATCCAGGGCCTGGGCCACCGTGGCCAAGCCTTGTACCGTCTGGTGCTGGAACAGATCCTTGGGCGTAAAACGGATTCCCGCCTGGCGAGCCCGGCCCACCACTTGGATCGAGACGATGGAGTCCCCCCCCAACTCGAAGAAATTGTCAGTCAGGCCCACTTGTTCCAGTTGCAGGACCTCTTGCCAGATCGCCGCGATCTGCTGCTCCAACGGACTCTGTGGGGCCACAAAACTGTGTTGCAGCAAGCTCGCGTCAGCCGCCGGCAAGGCCTTGCGGTCCAACTTGCCATTGGCGGTCAAGGGCAGTTGCTCAAGGAACAACACATGGGCCGGGACCATGTAGTCCGGCAGGTGCTCCTTCAGGCCCTCTTTGATCGTGGCACGCAAGGCGGCTTGATCCTCAGCCGGCACCGCGCCCTGGCTGGCCACCAGGTACGCCACTAACTGCGGACCACTGGCGCCATCCTGGGCCAGCACCGCCACTTCTCGTACCTCGGGTTGCGCCAGCAAACGCGCTTCGATTTCACCCAGCTCGATACGGAAACCGCGAATCTTTACCTGCTGGTCGATACGCCCGATGTACTCGATCAGCCCATCGGCGTGATAACGGGCCAGGTCGCCCGTGCGGTACAAACGGCCACCCTGGTCATCGAAGGGGTCCGGCACAAAGCGTGTGGCACTCAAGTCGCTGCGGTTCAAATAGCCCCGCGCCAAGCCTTCGCGACCGATGTACAACTCGCCCACACAACCACGGGGCACCGGGTTGAGGTCGCTGTCCAGCAGGTACCAGGACAGGTCCGGGATCGGCTCGCCAATCGGGCTGCTGGCACTCAGTTGCAAGTCGGCCAGGGACAGCGGACGGTAGGTCACGTGCACCGTGGTTTCGGTGATGCCGTACATATTCACCAACTGAGGCGCGCTGTCGCCAAAGCGCTCGAACCAGGGTTTCAGCGCCTTGACCTCCAGGGCCTCGCCGCCAAACACCACGTAACGCAAGTGGTTGGCTTGCGATCCAGCGCAGGCCACCGCCATCAACGGCTTGAACGCCGACGGTGTCTGGTTCAACACCGTTACCCGCTCCTCGCAAAGCAAGCGGTGGAAGTCTTCTGGGGAGCGGCTGGTCTCCTGGGGCACGATCACCAGGCGCCCGCCGTGCAACAGGGCGCCAAAGATTTCCCACACCGAGAAATCGAAGGCATAGGAGTGGAACAGGGTCCAGACATCCTGGTCGTCGAAGTGGAACCAGGACTCGGTGGCATCAAACAGACGCACCACATTCTGATGCGCCAGCAATGCGCCCTTGGGCTTGCCGGTGGAACCGGAGGTGTAAATCACATACGCCAGGTTCGCCGGATCCACCGACACATTCGGGTTCTCGACCGCGTCCGAGGATTCATCAGTTTCAAGCAGGACAGAAGCGACATGTTCCGGCACCGGAAGTCGGTCCAGCAGGTGCGGCTGAACCAGCAGCAGGCCGATGCCACTGTCCTCGATCATGTAGCTCAAACGCTCCTCGGGGTAGCTCGGGTCCAGCGGCACATAGGCGCCGCCGGCCTTGAGGATCGCCAGCAACCCCACCAGCATCTCCAGGGAGCGCTCGGCGGCCAAACCGACCCGCACTTCCGAGCCCACGCCTTGGGCAATCAAACGATGAGCCAGGCGATTGGCCCGGGTGTTGAGCTGGGCGTAGGTCAGTTGCGCGCTTCCCAGGCTCAGCGCCACGGCTTCCGGGACCCGGGCGGCCTGAGCTTCGATCAGTTGGTGCAGCACCTGCTCATGGCTAAAGCGCGTCTGGTGACGGTTCCAGTCCTGCACGATTGCGGCCTGTTCCTCCCGGCCCTGCAACGGCAGCTGACTGATGCGCTGGGACGGGTCGGCGACGATGCCCTGCAACAAATTACGCCAATGCCTAGCCATGCGCTCCACAGTCGCCGCATCAAACAGATCGCTGGCATACGTCAGGGAAGCCCAGATGCCATCGGCCGCTTCATGGGTATCCAGAGTCAGATCGAACTGCGCAGTCTGCGCCACCGAGCCGAGCCCCTCGATGACCAGCCCCGGCAACTGTCGGGCCTGGGTGCCCTGACGAGCCACCGTCTGGTGATTGAACAGCACCTGGAACAACGGGCTGTGGCTCAAGCTACGCCCTGGCTGCAAGGCCTCCACCAATTGCTCGAACGGCAGATCCTGGTGGGCCTGGGCTCCCAGGGCCGCTTGCTTGACCTGCTGCAACAGCTGGCGAAAGGTCGCCTGGCCATCGATCTCGGCCTTGAGCACCTGGGTGTTGACGAAGAAGCCGATCAAACCTTCGGTTTCTGCGCGATTGCGGTTGGCGATCGGCACCCCGACACGGATGTCCGCCTGGCCGCTGTAGCGGTGCAGCAAGGTCTGGAACGAAGCCAGCAACAGCATGAACAGGGTCGCGCCTTCGTCCCTGGCCAGTGTTTTCAAGTCCCGGGCCAGGGCCGCGGGCAGCGGCAGGTCCAAGCGCGCGCCACGAAAGCTCTGCTGCGCCGGGCGCGGTCGATCCAGGGGCAACTCTAACAGCGGCGGATCCCCGGCCAATTGTGTCTGCCAATAACCCAGTTGGCGTTCACGCTCACCCGCCTCCATCCAGCTGCGCTGCCAAATGGCATAGTCCGGGTATTGAATCGACAGGGCCGGCAGGTTCGGTTGCCGGCCCGCACTGAAATCGCTGTAAAGCTGCACTAGCTCATCCACCATCACCTGCATGGACCAGCCATCGGAAACGATGTGGTGCTGGACCAGCACCAGCACATGCTCCTCAGGGGCCAGTTGCAATAGCTTGATACGTAGCAGAGGCCCGGTTTGCAGATCAAAGGGTTGCTGGATTTCCTCTGCCACCCGAGCCTGGATAGCGACGTCTCTGTCCCCTGCGGGCAGGTCCAGGTCTTCGCAGGAGATGACCGGCGGCGCCTCGGCGTGGATCACCTGCAACGTACGCTGTGGCGCCTGGACAAAGGTGGTCCGCAATGACTCATGACGAGCCACCAAGGTCTCGAAACTGCGTTGCAAAGCCCCCCGATCGAGGGCGCCCTGGAGGCGTAGCGCAGTGGAAATATGGTAGGCCGAACTTCCCGGATCCAAGTGCCACAGGAACAATTGACGTTCCTGGGCATAGGAGAGCAAAAGCGCTTCTGACGCATCGCGTCTGAAGATCGGAGCAACACTGAAAAGATTGATTCCACTCTGCTTAAGCAGGACAGCCAGAGCTTTTCGTTCTTTCGAAGAAAGCGTTCCTACCGACTCAATTAACTTCTGCACACCACAATCCTCTACTAGGAGATCAGATTTTCAAGATCATCAGCAGATAGACGTCTGAGGGCCTCCAAGGATTTAGCCAATGTGTCTTGAATCGCCTGGGAATCGTTTTGCGCTTCGGCAAAGGACTCACAAAAGGCGCCCAGGTCGGCGGTGGTAAACAAGCTCTTGAGGGGCACTTCGAGGTTGAGCTGCTCACGCATGCGCACCGTGACCTGGGTCGCCAGCAAAGAGTGGCCACCCAGTTCGAAGAAGTTGTCGTCCAGCCCCACTCGCTCCACCTGCAGGACCTCTTGCCAGATCGCCGCCACCTGCTGTTGCAGTGGGCTTTGAGGGGCCACGAAGGCACGCTGCAAGAGACTCGCATCCGCTGCCGGCAAGGCCTTGCGGTCCAGCTTGCCATTGGCGGTCAGGGGCAATTGCTCAAGGAACAACACATGGGCCGGCACCATATAGTCCGGAAGATGCTCCTTCAGGCCCTCTTTAATCGTGGTACGCAAGGCCGCTTGATCCTCAGCCGGCACCGCGCCCTGGCTGGCCACCAGGTACGCCACCAACTGCGGACCACTGGCGCCATCCTGGGCCAGCACCGCCACTTCTCGGACCTCGGGTTGCGCCAGCAAACGCGCTTCGATTTCACCCAGCTCGATACGGAAACCGCGAATCTTTACCTGCTGGTCAATACGCCCGATGTACTCGATCAGCCCATCGGCGTGATAACGGGCCAGGTCGCCCGTGCGGTACAAACGGCCACCCTGGTCATCGAAGGGGTCCGGCACAAAGCGTGTGGCGCTCAAGTCGCTGCGGTTCAAATAGCCCCGCGCCAAGCCTTCGCGACCGATGTACAACTCGCCCACACAACCACGGGGCACCGGGTTGAGGTCGCTGTCCAGCAGGTACCAGGACAGGTCCGGGATCGGCTCGCCAATCGGACTGCTGGCATTCAGATTCAAGTCGGCCAGGGACAGCGGACGGTAAGTCACGTGCACCGTGGTTTCGGTGATGCCGTACATATTCACCAGTTGAGGCACGCTGTCGCCAAAGCGCTCGAACCAGGGTTTCAGCGCCTTGACCTCCAGGGCCTCGCCGCCAAACACCACGTAACGCAAGTGGTTGGCTTGCGATCCAGCGCAGGCCACCGCCATCAACGGCTTGAACGCCGACGGTGTCTGGTTCAACACCGTTACCCGCTCCTCGCAAAGCAGGCGGTGGAAGTCTTCTGGGGACCGGCTGGTCTCCTGGGGCACGATCACCAGGCGCCCGCCGTGCAACAGGGCGCCGAAGATTTCCCACACCGAGAAATCGAAGGCATAGGAATGGAACAGGGTCCAGACATCCTGATCGTCGAAGTG
>NZ_MOAL01000006.1:0-68209 GCF_003731765.1 Pseudomonas chlororaphis | reverse complement strand
CCGGGGCCCGGGCCGCCTGGGCTTCGATCAGTTGGTGCAGCACCTGCTCATGGTTAAAGCGCGTCTGGTGACGGTTCCAGTCCTGCACGATTGCGGCCTGTTCCTGCCGGTCCTGCAACGGCAGTTGGCTGATGCGCTGGGACGGGTCGTCAACCACCCCCTGCAGCAGCGTGTGCCAATGCTGCGCCATGCGTTGCACCGTTGTCGGGTCAAAGACGTCTGTGGCGTAGGTCAGGGAAGCCCAAATGCCATTGGCGCTTTCATGGGTATCCAGGGTCAGGTCGAACTGAGCCGTGTGCCCGGCCCAGCTCAAGTCTTCAATGACCAGGCCCGGCAACTGGCGAGTCTCCTCATGGGTCGCCGCCTGATGGTTGAACAACACCTGAAACAGCGGGCTATGGCTAAGGCTGCGTCCTGGCTGCAAAGCCTCCACCAATTGTTCGAACGGCAAGTCCTGATGAGCCTGGGCCCCCAGTGATGCTTGCTTGACCTGCTGCAAGAAGTCACGGAAGCGGCCCTGACTATCGATCTCGGCCTTGAGCACCTGGGTGTTGACGAAGAAGCCGATCAAACTTTCGGTTTCTGCACGATTGCGATTGGCAATCGGCACTCCGACACGAATGTCTGCCTGGCCGCTGTAGCGGTGCAGCAGGGTTTGGAACGAGGCCAGCAGCAACATGAACAAGGTCACGCCTTCGCTGCGGGCCAAGGCTTTGAGGTGTTCAGCCAAGCGCTCGGGCAGCGGCAAATCCAGGCGCGCCCCTCGAAAACTCTGCTGCGCCGGACGCGGCCGGTCCAAGGGCAGCTCCAACAACGCTGACTCCCCGGCCAGTTGCTCCTGCCAGTAAGCCAGCTGCCGTTCACGCTCACCGGCATCCATCCAGTTGCGCTGCCACTGCGCGTAATCAGCATATTGAATCGGCAAGGCGGGCAGGCTAGGCACCTGTGCCTCGCTGAAGTCGCCGTAGAGTTGGACCAACTCGTCCACCATCAAGCGCATGGACCAGCCGTCGGAAACGATATGGTGCTGGACCAACACCAACACATGGTCGTCTGGGGCCAGGCGCAGCAGCTTGATGCGCAGTAACGGCCCTTGGCGCAAATCAAAAGGCTGCTGGATTTCCTCCGCGACAAACGCTTGGATCGCAGCGTCCTGATCAGTTCCCTGTTGCGCCAGGTCGGCCCAGACAATCACTGGAGCCGCATCGGCATGGATCACCTGCAACGTTCGTGAACCTTGTTCGACAAAGGTAGTGCGCAGCGATTCGTGGCGAGCCACCAGGGCCTCGAAACTGGACTGCAGGGCCCGTCGATCCAGGGCGCCTTTAAGGCGCAGGGCCATCGGTACATGATAAGCAGCGCTATGGGGGTCCATTTGCCAGAGGAACCACTGCCGTTCCTGAGCGTAGGACAGCGCCAGAGGCTGACCACGCTCAACCCGGGGCAACGAGCTTTCCTGGCGCTGCGCTCCCCCCTCGAGGGCCGCGACAAAGGTACCCAGGGTGTCATGTTCAAACAGCGACTTGAGAGCCACCTCACGCTGCAGACCCTGGCGAATGCGCGACACCAACTGGGTCGCCAGCAAAGAGTGACCACCCAGTTCGAAGAAGTTGTCGTCCAGCCCCACACGCTCCACTTGCAGCACCTCTTGCCAGATCGCCGCCACCTGCTGTTGCAGTGGGCTTTGAGGGGCCACGAAGGCACGCTGCAAGAGACTCGCATCCGCTGCCGGCAAGGCCTTGCGGTCCAGCTTGCCATTGGCGGTCAGGGGCAATTGCTCAAGGAACAACACATGGGCCGGCACCATATAGTCCGGAAGATGCTCCTTCAGGCCCTCTTTAATCGTGGTACGCAAGGCCGCTTGATCCTCAGCCGGCACCGCGCCCTGGCTGGCCACCAGGTACGCCACCAACTGCGGACCACTGGCGCCATCCTGGGCCAGCACCGCCACTTCACGGACCTCGGGTTGCGCCAGCAAACGCGCTTCGATTTCACCCAGCTCGATACGGAAACCGCGAATTTTTACCTGCTGGTCGATACGCCCGATGTACTCAATCAGCCCATCGGCGTGATAACGGGCCAGGTCGCCCGTGCGGTACAAACGGCCACCCTGGTCATCGAAGGGATCCGGCACAAAGCGTGTGGCGCTCAAGTCGCTGCGGTTCAAATAGCCACGCGCCAAGCCTTCGCGACCGATGTACAACTCGCCCACACAACCACGGGGCACCGGGTTGAGGTCGCTGTCCAGCAGGTACCAGGACAGGTCCGGGATCGGCTCGCCAATCGGGCTGCTGGCACTCAGTTGCAAGTCGGCCAGGGACAGCGGACGGTAGGTCACGTGCACCGTGGTTTCGGTGATGCCGTACATATTCACCAGTTGAGGCGCGCTGTCGCCAAAGCGCTCGAACCAGGGTTTCAGCGCCTTGACCTCCAGGGCCTCGCCGCCAAACACCACGTAACGCAAGTGGTTGGCTTGAGATCCAGCGCAGGCCACCGCCATCAACGGCTTGAACGCCGACGGTGTCTGGTTCAACACCGTTACCCGCTCCTCGCAAAGCAGGCGGTGGAAGTCTTCTGGGGACCGGCTGGTCTCCTGGGGCACGATCACCAGGCGCCCGCCGTGCAACAGGGCGCCAAAGATTTCCCACACCGAAAAATCGAAGGCATAGGAATGGAACAGGGTCCAGACATCCTGATCGTCGAAGTGGAACCAGGACTCGGTGGCATCAAACAGACGCACCACATTCTGATGCGCCAGCAATGCGCCCTTGGGCTTGCCGGTGGAGCCGGATGTGTAAATCACATACGCCAGGTTCGCCGGATCCACCGACACATTCGGGTTCTCGACAGCGTCCGAGGATTCATCAGTTTCAAGCGGGACAGAAGCGACATGTTCCGGCACCGGAAGTCGATCCAGCAGGTGCGGCTGAACCAGCAGCAAGCCGATGCCACTGTCCTCGATCATGTAGCTCAACCGCTCCTCGGGGTAGCTCGGGTCCAGCGGCACATAGGCGCCGCCGGCCTTGAGGATTGCCAGCAGCCCCACCAACATTTCCAGGGAGCGCTCGGCGGCCAAACCGACCCGCACTTCCGGGCCCACGCCTTGGGCAATCAAACGATGAGCCAGGCGATTGGCCCGGGTGTTGAGCTGGGCGTAGGTCAGTTGCGCGCTCCCCAGGCTCAGCGCCACGGCGTCCGGGGCCCGGGCCGCCTGGGCTTCGATCAGTTGGTGCAGCACCTGCTCATGGCTAAAGCGCGTCTGGTGACGGTTCCAGTCCTGCACGATTGCGGCCTGTTCCTGCCGGTCCTGCAACGGCAGTTGACTGATGCGCTGGGACGGGTCGGCGACGATGCCCTGCAACAGGTTTTCCCAGTGCCGGGCCATACGCTCCAGGGTCGCGGCCTCGAACAAATCGGCGGCGTAGTCGAACGCAGCAAACAGTTGGCCATCGCGCTCGGTGATGTCCAGGGTCAGGTCAAACTGTGCGGCCTGGCGCCCGCTGTCCAGGCTTTCCACCAGCAGGCCAGCCACCTGCCGGGCGACGCCCTGGCCCGCAGACTCACTCTGGAAGTTGAACATCACCTCGAACAGCGGGTTCTGCCCCAACGTACGTTCAGGCTGCAAGGCCTCCACCAGTTGCTCAAAGGGCAACTCCTGATACGCCAAGGCATCCAGTGCTCGCTGTTTGACCTGGGCCAACAGCGCGGAGAAATCCTCGGCCTGGCCGAAGTCGGCGCGCAGCACCTGCGTGTTGACGAAAAAGCCGATCAAGCCCTCGGTTTCCACACGATTGCGGTTGGCACTGGCTACGCCGACGCGGATATCCGCTTGACCGCTGTAGCGGTGCAGCAAGGTCTGGAACGAGGCCAGCAGTAACATGAACAGGGTTACCCCCTGATCTTGGGCCACCCTGGCCAGGGCCCCGGCCAGGGGCGTTGGCAACGACCACTGCCACCGGCCGCCGCTCTGGCTGCGCACATTCAGCCGCGGATGGTCAGTGGGCAGTTGCAAGCGCGGTTGCTCCCCTCCCAACTGGGCCAGCCAATATTGCAACTGACGCTCACGCTCTCCAGCCTCCATCCATTGGCGCTGCCAGATGGCGTAGTCGGCATACTGGACCGGCAAGGCGTCAAAGCTCAGCGCCAGCCCCTGACAGCAAGCCTGATAGCGGCGGATCAACTCATCGATCAAGATCGGCGCCGACCAGCCATCGGAGACGATGTGATGCAGGGTCAAGGCCAGCACATGCTCCTCAGAGGCCAGGCGCAACAGCTTGACCCGCAGCAACGGCGCTTGGCTCAGGTCAAAAGGCTGGCGTGACTGCTGCTGCACAAAATCCGCAGTCGCCGCATCCAGGTCTTGCCCCGGGGCAACAGACTGCACCTCAAGGACCCACTGGATGGCAGGTTCAATTCGCTGATGCAGCCCTTCGTCACTCTGCTCGAACGCAGTGCGCAGGGTTTCATGGCGGGCAACCAAACCGTTGAAGCTCTGCTCAAGCGCCGACAGGTTCAGTGGCCCCGTAAGACGCAACGCCAGGGGCACGTTATAGGCGGCGCTGTTCGGGTCCAGTTGCCACAGGAACCATTGACGTTCCTGGGCATAAGACAGGGGCAGCCGGGCAAAATGAGCCTGGACCGAAGGGATCGGCAAGTTGGCCGGAGAGACGTTCTCCTGAAGCATCTTCTGCCAGTAGATTTTTTGCTTATCGGCCGCAAGGGTGGCAAATCGTTGGGCAATTCTCAGCGCCGTACTCTGGTCCATCAGGCTTCCTCCACTTCGTCGAGCAGGGCTTCAAGCAGGCTGAAGTCCGGGGCGGGTTGTTGCGCAGTCAGCGCGTGCAAATGGCTGGCGAAATCGCTCAGCACAGGCATCTGAAACAGGCTTTGCGGTGTCAACTTGATCCCCAACTCCAACTGAATACGTGAGACCAGGGTGACCGCCAGCAAGGAATGCCCCCCCAGTTCAAAAAAGTGATGGTTACGACCGACCTGATCCACCTTCAGCACCCCGGCCCATAGCTGCGCCAGGCGTTGCTCCAGGTCACCTTGCGGCGCCTCGTAGGCCTGCTCCGATACGGGCTCCACCTTGGGCAGGGCCTTGCGGTCGAGCTTGCCGTTGGGCAGTTGCGGTAACTGCGCCAGCAGCAGCCAATGGGCCGGCAGCATGTAGGCCGGCAGCCTTTCACTCAGGCGTTCGCGCAGTGCCAAGCGCAACTGCGCCTGGGCCGGCAGATCGGCAGGCATGGTTGCGGCGACTACATAGGCCACCAGTTGCGGCCCCAGGGGCCCCGGCTGGGCCATGACAATGGCCTCGCTGACCTCTGGCAGCTCCAGCAGACGCGCCTCGATCTCCCCCAATTCAATGCGGAAGCCACGAATCTTCACTTGCTGGTCGATCCGACCGACGTACTCCAAGGCCCCATCGTCGCCCTGGCGCACCAGGTCGCCGGTGCGATACAAGCGCCCGCCCTGTGTGTCAAAAGGGTCAGCGACAAAACGTTCCGCAGTCATTTGCGGACGCTGCAAGTACCCACGGGCCAAACCCTCACCGCCCAAGTACAGCTCGCCAGTGGCACCGTGTGGCACCAGGTTCAGCGCGGCATCCAGCACATAGGCACGGCGCTGGCCGACACAGTGGCCGATGGGTGCATAAGCCGTTGGGCAAGGTTCACCACATCGGGCCTTCCACACCAAAGGCGTGACCACGGTTTCCGTCGGCCCGTAGCCATTGATCAACAGTTGCGGACGCAGCACTCGGCTGACCAGCTCGAAGGTGGCCTGGGGCATGGCCTCACCCCCAAAGCTGTAGAGCCGCACCGGCGGCGGGTTACCCACCGCCTCGGCATGCTCGGCCAGTTGCTGCAAATAGGCCGGAGGGAAGCCGGCCATGGTCACGCCATGCTGGCGAATGGCTTCGTAGGTCTGGGCCGGAGTCCAAAGACTGTCATCACGCAACAGCAAGCTGCCCCCCATCACCAGACTGGTCAGCCAGCGCTCGTGGGCACCGTCGAAGGCGAACGAGAGGAAGTGCAGCTCGCAATCCGCCGGAGTCATCTCATACCAGCGACCTGTGGCCAGGCAATGCATGACCAGGGCATCGTGAGCGATGGCCACGCCCTTGGGTTGACCGGTGGAGCCCGAGGTGTAGATCACATAGGCCAAGTGACCGGACTGGACCTGGGTCTGTGGATTGTCTTCGGGCTGCGCCGCGCACGCGTCATCGGCCTCCAGCAACAGCACCGGCAGATGCTCCACCTGCGGTAGCTGGGCCAGCAGCGACTGGCGAGTCAGCAGCAGTTGCAGGCCACTGTCTTCAATCATGTACGCCAAGCGGTCCGCCGGGTATTGCGGGTCCAGCGGCACGTAGGCTCCCCCGGACTTGAGAATGGCGAGTAGCCCCACCAACAGAGTGGCACCCCGCTCCAAGGCAATACCAACCCGCACATCCGGCCCGACGCCGGCGGCGATCAAGCGATGCGCCAGTTGGTTGGCCTGGCGGTTGAGCTGACCGTAGCTCAGGCGTTGGTCGCCCATCACCATGGCCAGGGCCTCAGGCTGGGCCAGGGCCTGGTCTTCGATCAATTGATGAATGCAACGCTGCACCGGGTAGTGCTGCTCAATGTCTTGCCAGGCCTCCAGGCGCTGCAGTTGTACCGCCTGATCCACCAGGTGCAAGGTCCCCAAAGGGGCCGTGCTGCCTGCAGTGGCCATGCCCAACAACAAATGTCCGAACTGCTGCGCCAGTTGCTCGACGCTGGCGGCGCGCAGTTGATGTCGCGCATAACTGAAGTTCAGCGCCAGGGTCTGCCCCAGATGGACCCCTAGAGCAAGCGGATAGTTGGTCTGCTCATGATTGCCGACCTCACCAAAACTCAAACCCTCAGGGGCACCGCGCTGCAGGGTTTCGGCGATGGGGTAGTTTTCAAAGACCAGCAGGGTATCGAACAACGATTCGCCGCCGTGCCCGGCCCAGCGCTGGATGTCGAACAGCGGGGTGTGCTCCTGCTCGCGCATCGCCACGTTGCACGCCTGCAAGGCTTGCAACCAGGCCCCAAGAAGGTCTTCCGGCTGGGGGCTGGCCACCAGAGGCAAGGTGTTGATAAACAGGCCTAACTGCGACTCGACCCCGGGCAGGGCCGCCGGACGCCCAGCCACCGTGGTGCCCATGGCCACCGTTTGCTGGCCGGTATGGCGCTGTAGCAACAACAACCAAGCGCCTTGCACCAGGGTGTTGAGGGTGACTTTGAGGCTCCGCGCAAACTCGCTCAGACGCTGCGTCTGCGTCAGGTCCAGAGCGTATTCATACAGCCCGTGACCGCTGTCGCTCCGGACCTCGGTGTGACGCTCCACGGCCTGGGCCAACCGCGTCGGTGCTTGCAGACCAGCCAGCTGTTCACTCCAGAAGGCCTCGCTCTGTTGCGCATCCTGCTGGCTTAGCCAGGCGATGTAATCGCGGTAACGCCCAGGCGTCGTCGCCACGGCCTGCCCTGCATACCGTTGCAACACCTCACCCAGCAACTGCGAGTTGCTCCAGCCATCCAGGAGAATATGGTGATGGGTATAAATCAACTGGTGGCTCTGCTCGGCAGTGCGCACCAGCACCACCCGCAGCAACGGCGCCTGTGCCAAGTCGAAACCCTGGGCTCGCTGTGCCGCGGCCAACTCGGCCAAGGCCGACGCCTGGTCCGGACGCTGACGCCAGTCGTATTCGACAAAGGGCAGCCGTACCTGTTTGTGCACCACCTGCAGGGCCTGCTCCAACTCGCCCTGGTGCAGCACGCTGCTGCGCAGCACTTCATGGGCGTCCAGGGTGGCCTGCCAGGCATCGCGAAAACGCTGCGGGTCGAGGTTGTGCACCGTCACCTGCAATTGGTTGATATAAGCCCCGGCCGCCTCCTCGTAGAGGGTGTGGAACAACAGCCCCTGTTGCAGCGGTGCCAAGGGATAGAGGTCCTCGACACCGCTCATGTCCAGGGATAGACCGTCCAGCTGGGCCTGGGACAGTCGCGCCAAAGGGAAGTCCGATGGGGTCGCAGCGCTCTGCGAACGAGTGCAGCAGTGTTCGATCAACGCCTCCAGTTCAGCACCATAGGCATCGACCAGACGCTGCACCGTGGCCGGTTCGAACATCTGGGTACTGAAGCCCCACTGCAACGCCAATTCGCCACCGTAGACCTGGCCCTCCAGGGTCAACCAGTTGGCCAGCGGCGCACTCGGATCCTGAGCCGCCCCCGAACGCTCAGTGGCCGGCTGCCACAGGGCTCGGTCATCAAACTGCCGATCGAACTGCCCGAGGTAGTTGAACGTAATACGCGGTTGCCCGAGGCCGGCCAACGACTCACTGACCTCTGCGCCGCCCAGATAACGCAACAGGCCGTAACCCAAGCCCTTGCCGGGCACTGCACGCAGTTGCTCCTTGATGCACTTGAGGGCGTCGCCAAGTTCCGCCTGCGGTTGCAACAGCACCGGGAACAGGCTGGTGAACCAGCCGACGGTACGGGTCAGGTCGATGCCCTCCACCAGCTCTTCGCGACCATGCCCTTCAAGTTCGATCAGGGCTCCGGGATGCCCGCTCCAGCGGCAGATCACACGGGCCAGCGCGGTTAGCAGCAGGTCATTGACCTGGGTCCGGTAGGCCGCCGGTGCCTGTTGCAGCAATTGCCGGGTACGGGTGGCGTCCAGGCGCCAGTGCAAGGTCTGGCCATGACGGTTCTCCTGGCTGCCCTGGGGGTTGTCGCACGGCAGGTCGAGCGCGCCTTGTTGCTGGGCACGCCAGTACGGCAGTTGAGCCAGTACTTGAGGCACATGGGCCTGCAACTGCTCGGCCCAGGCTTGATAAGACCAGGTCTTGGCCGGCAGTCCGGGTGTGCCCCCCTTGCTGAGCTGGCGATACAGCTGCTGCAGGTCCTCCAGCAGCACCCGCCAGGACACCCCGTCCACCACCAGGTGATGGATCACCAGTAGCAGCCGTTGGCTGCCGTCCGCCATCTGCACCAGCAGCGCCCGCAGCAGCGGCCCCTGTTGCAGATCCAGGCTTTGCTGGGCGGCCTCGCACAAGGCTGACAGGGCTTCAGGTGATTCGGCACGCCGCAGCCACAACTCACCTGGCTCCGCCGCCCCTTGCCACTGGCGCCAGCCGTTGGCAGTGCCTTGGTACTGCAACCGCAAGGCGTCGTGATGTTGCAACAGGTGCTTGAGGGCGGCTTGCAGCGGCGGTGCCTGCAAGGTTTCTCTCGGAGTCAGCAGGATCGACTGGTTCCAGTGGTCGCGAGCCACACGCACCTGTTCGAAGAAACGCTGTTGCACCGGTGTCAACAGCACTTCGCCGCTGACCGCGCCCTGGTCCACGGCCGGCGCCGTGGCCAGCACCGCCACCTGGGCCAGGCTGCGTACGTTCTGGTACTGGAACAAGTCCCGTGGGTTAAGGGCGATGCCGGCCTGCCGGGCCCGACTGACGACCTGGATGGAAATGATCGAGTCACCGCCCAGTTCGAAGAAGTTATCGTCCACCCCCACCTGCTCCAGCCCCAGCACCTCCTGCCAGATCAGCGCCAGGGCTTTTTCCATGCTGCTGACCGGGGCGACGAAACCGTGGCCCTGGTTGCTCTGGGGAGCGGGCAAGGCACGACGATCGAGTTTGCCGTTAGCGGTCACCGGCAGTTTTTCCAGGAGCATCAGGTAGGTGGGCACCATGTACTCGGGCAGGCTGACCAACAGCCAGGCTTTGAGTTGGGAACTCCAGTCTTCAGGCTTCTCACCGTCTTGCAGCACCAGGTAGGCCACCAGTGACTTGCCGTCCTGAACCAGGACCACGGCTTCGCGCACCAACGAATGTTGCAACAGCCGCGCTTCAATTTCCCCCAGCTCAATGCGCAGACCACGCAGTTTGACCTGATGGTCGAGGCGGCCCAGGTAGTCGATGACCCCATCACGACGCTGGCGCACCCGATCACCGGTGCGGTACAGGCGCTGCCCCGAATGGAACGGGCACGGTACAAAACGCTCGGCGCTCAAGGCCGGACGCCGGTGATAGCTGCGCGCCAGGCCGGCGCCCCCCAGGTACAACTCACCCGCCACTCCAGCCGGCACCGGCTGCAGTTCGGCATCCAACACATGCATGCGCAGGTTGGCGATGGGCCGTCCAATGGGCACCGCTTCACGCCCTTCATCGACGCAGGTCCAATGGGTCACGTCGATAGCGGCTTCCGTCGGCCCGTACAGGTTGAACAGCCCGGCCTCCGGCAGCTTGGCGAATACCTGCTGTTGAGCATCCAATGGCAACGCTTCGCCACTGCAGACAATGCGCTTGAGGCTACGGCAGGCTTCGACTCCGGGTTGATGGATAAAGGCCTGGAGCATGGACGGCACGAAGTGCAAGGTGCTGATGCCCTCGGCCACGATGGTGTCGATAAGCAGTGCCGGATCCCGGTGCTCACCTGGGGCAGCCATCACCAGCCGCGCACCGCTGAGCAAGGGCCAGAAAAACTCCCAGACCGACACGTCAAAACTGAAAGGGGTCTTCTGTAACACGCTGTCGCTGGCCTCCAGGCCATAGGCCTGCTGCATCCAGCACAAGCGGTTTACCAGCGCTCCATGACTGTTGCCCGCCCCCTTGGGCTTGCCGGTGGAACCAGAGGTGTAAATCACATAAGCCAGATGCTGACTGTCCACCGCTACCTGCGGGGCCTGTTCGCTATAGCCTTGCAACCAGCCGTCGGCCTGGTCCAGAACCTGTACCTGCAAACCGTCCACGGGCAGTTGGGCCAACAACGCCTGCTGGGTCAGGAGCAGGTGGATGCCACTGTCTTCAATCATGTAGGCCAGGCGTTCCCGAGGGTATTCCGGGTCCAGAGGCAGGTAGGCGCCACCGGCCTTGAGGATCGCCAGCAAGCCAATCACCATCTCCAGCGAACGCTCGGCGGCGATTCCCACCAAGACGTCGGGGCCTACACCGCGCTCGCGCAACCAATGAGCCCATTGATTGGCCTGGGCATCCAGTTGTGCATAACTCAACTGCCGGGCGCCGAAAGCCAGGGCCGGAGCGTCGGGGCTGCGACGGACCTGCTCGGCAATCAGCTCGTGCAGGCAACGCTCGGTGGGGTAAACCTGCGCCGTGGCATTCCAATCGTGCACCAGCACCTGCCGCTCTTCGGCCGAAAGCATCGCCAGTTCACCGATACGTTGCTGAGGGTCCTGAACCATGGCATGCAACAGCTGAGTCCAGTGTTCGGCCATGCGCTCGATGGTGGCGGCCTCAAACAGATCACTGGCATAGGTCAGGGCGGCCTGCAGGCGGCCACCTTGCTCATAGGTGTCCAGGCTCAAGTCAAACTGGGTGGTACGGCCCTGCCAATGAATCAGTCCCAACTCAAGGCCCGAGGCGCTGCTCAGGCCTTGGATATCCGCTACCTGAGGCTGGTGGTTGTACATCACCTGGAACAACGGCGTATGACTGAGGCTGCGTTCCAGCTTCAGCGCCTCGACCAGACGCTCAAAGGGCAGTTCCTGATGGGCCTGGGCACCCAAGGCGGTTTCCTTGACCTGCTGCAGTAACTGCGCGACCGATTGCTGCCCGGCCAGCCGAGTGCGTAGCACTTGGGTGTTGACGAAAAAGCCGATCAAGCCCTCCACTTCGCGGCGGTTACGGTTGGCGATGGGCACCCCGACCCGCAGGTCGGTCTGCCCGGTGTAACGATGCAGGAGGATATTGAAAGCCCCCAGCAACACCATGAACAAGGTCACTTGATGACGCTGTGCCAGGCCGCGCAACTGTTCCGCCAACTGCGGCGCCACGGCGAACTCATAGCGCGTGCCTCGATAGCTGGGCAACGCCGGACGCGGATGATCGGTAAGCAATTCCAGCACCGGATGCTCGTCCCCCAACTGCTCCAGCCAATAAGCCAGTTGGCGCTCCTGCTCTCCGGCTTCCAGCCAGCGCCGCTGCCACAAGGCATAGTCGCTGTACTGGATGGGCAGCTCCGCCAACTGCGGCGCCAGCCCTTGTTCATGGGCGTCGTAACAGCGAATGAATTCGTCAATCAAGACATTCATCGACCAGCCATCGGAAACGATGTGGTGCAGGGTCAAGAGCAACACATGTTCGTGCTCGTCGAGCTTGAGCAGCTTGACCCGCAGCAGCGGGCCGTTTTCCAGGTCGAAGGGCAACAGCGACTGGCGCTGGGCCTCAGCGGCCACTGCCTGCTCACGTTCTGCGGCGACCAGGACGCTGAAATCCTCAAGATCCACAGGCACCACCCACTCTGCCGGCACTTGCTCCAGGCGCTCGTCAGCCCGACGCTTGAACACCGTGCGCAACGTCTCGTGGCGCTCAATCAGACTGGTGAAAGCCCGTTCCAGGGCCGAGCGATCAAGGGCGCCTCGAAGGCGCACCGCGCCGGGCAAGTTATAGGCGCCACTGGCAGGGTCCAATTGCCAAAGAACCCACATGCGCTGCTGAGCATAGGACAAGGCCTGACGGTCCTCAGCAGCGACCCCCGAGGGAATCGGAAACAAGGAAAAGTCGATGTTTTCCGCCCGCAGACCGTCGAGAAACAAGCGCCGCTTCTCAAGGGGCAGCTCGATAAAGCGGCGGGCAAGTTTCAGGGACTTCTCAGCATTCATCTGGCTTCATCCGTACGTGTTGGGTATCGAGCTTTGGCTCGGCTATCCCTACGGAACGGATGGGCTGTAGGAAAAATTAACCCTGCACGCCGCCACGAGGCCCCGCCGCGCGGCTAAATTCCCCGGCACTCGGCTCGTCAAAGTAAGACCTTCACTTTGCTTACAAGGCGGTGCTTATGTCCCCTGCCCTTTCTCTGGCCAACTCCCTGGCAAACGGCTTGCGCAAGCTGGTCGGCGCCAACGACAGCCCGCGCGCCTATCGCTTGGTCAATGTCCAACTTCAGCAGCGCATCGACTTGAGTCCCTCCCTGGTACGCCTGGTGTTCGGCGGAGAGGACCTGGCCCACGTCCGCACACTGGCCCCGGACCAACGTATCAAGCTGCTGTTTCCCGGCGCGGACGGCAGCCCTTCGGCGCTGCCCAATGAAGGTGACTGGCAGGCAGCCCGACGTCAATTACCGCCCCGGCAACAGCCGCCCATGCGCACCTACACCATTCGTGCCTTGCGTGTAGAGCCTCTGGAACTGGAAGTGGAGTTCGTGCTCCACGGCATCAACGGTCCGGCATCGAGCTGGGCCACCCAGGCCCAGATTGGTGACAGCCTACAGATGGTGGTACCCAATAAGGCCTTCAGCGGCGACCCCGGTGGCTACGAATGGCGACCACCGGCGGGTATCCGCAAGATCCTGCTGATGGGCGATGAAACAGCATTGCCGGCCATTGCCGGCATTCTCGAAGAGCTTCAGGAACTCCCGGAACCGCCCCAAGTACAGGTATTTATCGAAGTCCCCAAGGAAGCCGACTGCATCACCCTGCGCTGCCACCCGGGAACCCAGCTCAACTGGCTGCCCCGGGAAGTGCTGGGCGCCCAGCATGGCGAGGCACTGCTGCTCGCTGCCAGGGAACTGGCAGAACTACCGGCAACGCCTCCCAAGGACTTGGTAGCCACGTTTCGGGAGCGCTCGACGATTGATAGCCAGCGTCCATGGGAATCCGCCAACCCGGCGGACAATCGCTTCTATGCCTGGGTAGCCGGAGAGTCGGCCACAGTGCTGAGTATCCGTAAACACCTGGTCAATGAGCGCGGCCTGGAGCGCCGCAACTTGACACTGATGGGCTACTGGCGCCTGGGCAGCGCCCTCGACTGAGCACCCCATCGCGCCTTACCCGTTTTGCCCATACCCACATGACTAGAGGGAACGCCGTGGACCTGCAGAGCATCCTGTCAAAACTCTTCGCCAATGCCGGCTCGGTTGGCATCGAAGGCGTATTCCAGTTCGTCTTCGCCCCAGACCAAACCTTCCATTGTGCGATTACCGAGCACAGCACAATTGAACCGGGCCGCCATCCGCAACCGGATGTGACCATCAGCATCGCCATGGCGGACTTTCTTGGAATCATGGGAGGCGCCGCCAATATCGAAGAGCTGTTCGCCAGCGGACGCTTGAAAATCGACGGCAACATGGGGTTGGCCACCCTGCTCCCGCAGATTATCGACAGTGCTCGGCATGGCGCAGCCCCTGCGGCCAAGGTAGACATGAACCAGCGCTATCCAACTCCGGCGCGCCACAGCGAAGCCCTGTCCGCCCGGCAGCCGGTGTTGCGCCAGGTCGAGCGCCACTCGCGCGACGAGGTATCCGTCGCCCGTTTTCGCCGTGACTATTTGCCCCAAGGCATTCCTTTGGTGATCAGCAATGCTCTGGGCGACTGGCCGCTGTTCAATATGAGTCGCGAAGAATCCCTGGTGCACTTCGCCGAGCTGCAAGGCATCACCCGCCACGGCGACTATGCGCAAAAGACTTTCTCCACCGAGCGCGACTTCCGCTCCACCTCCATGAGCGATTTCGTAGCCTCACTGGATGCCCCCGCCACCAAGGGCGCCGATGGCCAGCCGCCGGCGTACATGGGCAACAACATTCTACCGACGCAGTTGTTGGAGCAGATTCGCTACCCGGACTACTTCGAGCCCTCGCTGTTTATTGCGCCGCGCATCTGGATTGGCCCCAAAGGCACCCTGACACCGTTGCACCGCGACGACACCGACAACCTGTTCGCCCAAGTCTGGGGGCAGAAGTCGTTCATCCTCGCAGCGCCGCACCATCGCCCGGCCCTCGGTACTTGGTCCACCGCGCCACAAGGTGGCCTGGATGGTTGCGACTTCAACCCCGATGCTCCGGATTACGGTCGCTTCCCCGCCGCCCAGGACGTGACATTCCTGCGTGTCACCCTGGAAGCGGGCGACCTACTGTTCCTCCCCGAAGGCTGGTTCCATCAGGTCGAATCTGTCTCCACTTCATTGTCGGTGAACTTCTGGGTCAACTCAGGCCGGGGCTGGTAAAACCCATAAAAAAACCCAACGCCAAGCGTTGGGTCCAGGTTTGACGGATGAAGCGGATCAACCGGCCAGGACCACCCGCTGGGCATGCCGCCGCCGATGAGGCTCCAGATGATCCTTGAGCATGCGCAGCACCTTGGCTTCGTGCTCATGGATAAAGAAGTGCCCGCCGGCCAGCATGTCCACGGAGAAGCTGCCGCGGGTTTCCTGGCTCCAGGCGATCAGTTGCTCGGTGGTGGCGCGGTCGGCCTTGCCTCCCAACACGTGCACCGGGCAATTCAGCGGGGCGCGTTGCGCCGGGCGGAAGCCACCGCACAGGAGGAAGTCGGCGCGCAGTACGGGCAGGGTCATGCTCATGAGTTCCTGGTTGGCCAAGATCTCTTCCGAGGTGCCGTTGAGGGTGCGCAGTTGTTCGATCAACTCGGCGTCGGTCTTGGGTTCGGCCAGGTCGCGGTCGTATTCGCTGCGCATGCTCGGAGCGGCGGTGCCGGAAGCGAACAGTGCCACCGGCTCGTGCTGGCCCAGTTGGCGCAGGGCATGGGCCATTTCACAGGCCAGCAAGGCCCCCAGGCTATGGCCGAACAAGGCGTAGGGCCCGCGTAGCGCGGGGGCGTGTTCGGCGGCCAGTTGCCGGGCCAGGGCGCGGATATCGGTCTGCAACGGCTCGCCAAAACGCGCACCGCGCCCGGGCAGTTCCACCGGTTGCAATTTCAGCCACTCGGGCAGCTTGCGCCGCCAGCGGCTGTAGACCATGGCGCTGGCCCCGGAATAGGGCAGGCAAAGAAGTGTCAGTTGGGTCACTGCACTTACCTCAATCAGTTATGTGTATGGAGAACGGATTGCGACCGATGCAAATTAGTCGGGCTGCGCCGGGCGCCGGCTCAGGCGTCGATAACTTTGCACGGCCGTCCACAGCACCACCGCGCCCGCCGCCAATGCCACCCAGAAACCGCTGCGGGCGCCATGGTGGTCGGCGAGCCAGCCGGAGCTGGCAGCGCCAATGGCCACGCCGATGCTCAGGCCGGTGACCAGCCAGGTCAGGCCTTCGGTGAGTTTGGCCGGGGGCACGATGTTTTCCACCAGGGCCATGGCCACGATCAGGGTCGGGGCGAAGAACAGGCCGGCAACGAACACTGCCAGGGACAAGCCGAGGATGTTGCTCACGATCAGCAACGGCAAGGTGGTGACGGCGGTGGCGATGCCGCCGTACATAAACAGCCGGGGCAACGGGATGTTCGGTTTCCAAGCACCAAAGGCGATGCCAGCCAGGCATGAACCGATGGCGTACACCGAGAGCACAATGCTCGCCGCCGCCGGTTGGCCCTGCTGTTGGGCGAAGGCCACGCTGACCACATCCACCACACCAGCGGTGGTGCCCATGGCGACCATCAGCAACACCAATAGGCGCAGTTCCACCGAGCGAATGATTGAGCCCTGGTGCTGCGGCTCATGGGGATGCACCGCCGGTTCGGTGGCGCGTTGCAGCACCAGGGCGGTGACGCCGATGGCCAGGGCGAGCAGTGCGACCAAGGGCCCTGCCTCGGGGAAGAACCCGACGCTCAGGCCCACCGACAGCGGCGGGCCGATGATAAAGCACAGCTCATCGAGCACCGACTCCAGGGCGTAGGCGGTCTGCAATTGCGGCTGGCCGCGGTAGACCTCGGTCCAGCGTGCGCGGACCATGGCCGACATGCTCGGCATGCAGCCGGCCAGAGCGGCGAACAGGAACAAGGTCCAAATGGGTGCCTGCAACCGGGTGCACAACAGCAAGGCCAGTAACGCCCCGCCACCGACACCGGCGGCCAATGGCAGCACCCGGCCCTGGCCAAAGCGGTCGACCATGCGCGAGACCTGGGGCGCGCAAAACGCCGTGGCCAGGGCGAAGGTAGCCGCCACGGCACCGGCCAGGCCATAACCGCCCTTGAGCTGGGACAACATGGTGATGATGCCAATACCGGTCATGGAGATCGGCATGCGCGCGATCATCCCGGCGATGACAAAGGCGCAAGTGCCCGGGGCGCGGAACAGCTCGCGATAAGGGTTAACCATGAAGTCTCAACCTCGGCAGGGGGCCTGCAACTTGCCATAAATAGCCGTTGCAGTAAAAATACATACGGCGCGTATGTGAGAAATAATGCAAACATACGCGCCGTATGTCAATTCACCTCTGCCCTGATGAGAACCCGCCATGAGCTCACGCCCTCGCGCCGAAATGATCGAAGCCACCCGTGCCAAGCTACTGGCCAGTGCGCGCCAGGCCTTTGGCAGCCTGGGTTACGCACACACCTCGATGGACGACCTGACGGCCGAAGCCGGCCTGACGCGGGGTGCGCTTTATCACCATTTCGGTGACAAGAAAGGCTTGCTGGCGGCGGTGGTGGCGCAGATCGACGGCGAGATGGACCAACGCCTGATGGCGATTTCCAGCCAGGTGGCGGACCCCTGGGAGGCTTTCTGCCAACGCTGTCGTGCCTACCTGCACATGGCGCTGGAGCCGGAAATCCAGCGCATCGTGCTGCAGGATGCGCGGGCGGTACTCGCCGACAGCAAGGCGGGAGAAGAACAGTGCATCGAGACCCTGGGCGCCTTACTCAGCCAATTGATGCAGGCGCAGGTGGTCGAAGCCGCAGCGCCCATGGCCCTGGCACGCCTGATCAACGGCAGCCTGGTGGAGGCGGCGCTGTGGATCGCCAATGCCGAGCAGCCGGCGCAAAAACTCGATGAGAGCCTGGGCGGCCTGCAACTGCTCCTGCGCGGGCTGCGCCGTGAAGATGCCCCGCCATCAACAACCGGTCGCTAAAACACCCCTCCCTGAAAAACCTGCGGATTGACCCCGTCCGCTGAACTCCCGGCGCCCTTTATCAGTCAGCTAATCACGCTCCCTGATTTGAGGATCGCCCCATGCGTCTCTCTCTTGATCAACAAGTGGCCCTGGTCACCGGCGCCAGTTCCGGCATCGGTGAAGCCGCGGCCAAGGCCCTGGCCGCCGCAGGTGCCTCGGTGGTGCTCAACTACCACAGCCAGCCCGAACCTGCGGAAAAACTCGCCGCCGACATCAATGCCTGCGGTGGCCGGGCGATTGCCATCGGCGCCGACGTGTCCCAGGAAGAAGAGGTCGAGCGGCTGTTCGCCAAGACCTTGGAGGCCTTCGGCTTCCTCGACATCCTGGTGGCCAATTCCGGCCTGCAGAAAGACGCGCCGGTCCTGGACATGACCCTGGAAGACTGGAACCAGGTGATCAACGTCAACCTCACCGGGCAGTTCCTCTGCGCCCGGGCCGCCCTGCGCATCTTCACTGAGCAGGGCATCCGCAATGGCGTCTCCAAGGCGGCGGGCAAGATCATTCACATGAGCTCCGTGCACCAGTTGATTCCCTGGGCCGGGCACGTCAATTACGCGGCGTCCAAGGGTGGCGTGGAGATGCTGATGCGCAGTCTGGCCCAGGAGGTCAGCGGGCTGGGTATCCGGGTCAACGGCATTGCCCCGGGGGCGATCCGCACCGCCATCAACCGCGATGCCACCGAAGGCGATGCGGCCCAGGCGTTGCTCAAGCTGATCCCCTACGGACGCATCGGCGACGCCAAGGACGTGGCCAACGCCGTGGTCTGGCTGGCCTCCGACGCCTCCGACTACGTGGTCGGCAGCACCCTGTTCATCGACGGAGGCATGAGCCTCTATCCGGAGTTTCGCGACAATGGTTGAACGGCATCAGGAACGTCAAAGCCCGATCGACGCCCACGGCATCATCGGCGACCTGCGCACCGCTGCCCTGGTCAATGACCAAGGCAGCGTGGACTTTTTCTGCTGGCCGGAATTCGACAGCCCGACAATTTTCGGCGCCCTGCTCGACACCCCCGAGGCCGGCATCTTCCAGCTCAAGCCGGACTTGCCCGACGCCCGCCGCCAGCAGATCTACCTGCCCGACAGCAACGTGCTGCAGACCCGCTGGCTGAGCGAACAGGCCGTGGTGGAAGTCACCGACCTGCTGCCCGTGGGTGACAGCGAAGACGACCTGCCGCTGCTGATCCGACGGCTGCGGGTGGTCAGTGGCAGCGCCTCCATTCACCTGCGTTGCGCGGTGCGCCACGACTACGCGCGCAGTGCCAGCCAGGCCCGCAGCGACCAGGGTTCGGTGTGTTTCGAGGCCGAGGGCCAACCGGGCCTGCGCCTGGTGGGCAGCCAGGCGCTGCACATCGACCAGCACAGCGCGGTGGCCGAGTTCGTCCTGCACCAGGGGCAAAGCGCCGAGTTCATCCTGGGCGGCATCGACGACCCCAGGGTCATTACCGGCTGCAGCGAACTGGCCCTGGAGCGCACGCTGAAGTTCTGGCACGACTGGATCGGCCAATCCAATTACCGTGGGCGCTGGCGGGAAATGGTCAACCGCTCGGCCCTGGCCCTGAAGCTGCTGACCTCGCGCAAGCACGGGGCGATTCTCGCTGCCGCCACCTTCGGCCTGCCGGAAACTCCGGGCGGCGAACGCAACTGGGACTACCGCTACACCTGGATCCGCGATGCCTCGTTCACCGTCTACGCCTTTATGCGCCTGGGCTTTGTCGACGAAGCCAACGCCTACATGCGCTGGCTGCGAGGACGGGTCAGCGACGGCTGTGGACAACCGAGCAAACTGAACATCCTCTACGCCATCGACGGGCGCCAGGAGTTGAACGAGAGCCAACTCGAACACTGGTCCGGCCACGGCGGCGCACGGCCAGTGCGGATCGGCAACCAGGCCTGGGAACAGGTGCAACTGGACATCTTCGGCGAGCTGATGGATGCGGTGTACCTGGTCAATAAATACGGCGAGGCGATCTCCCACGAGGGCTGGAAACACACCCGCGAAGTGGTGGATCAGGTGTGCGAGACCTGGCAGCAAAAAGACGTGGGCATCTGGGAAATGCGCGGCGAGCAGCATCACTTTCTGCACTCGCGGCTGATGTGTTGGGTGGCCCTGGACCGGGCCATCCGCCTGGCGTCGAAGCGCTCGCTGCCGGCGCCCTTTGCCCGATGGGACCAGACCCGGCAAGCGATCTATGAAGACATCTGGAACAACTTCTGGGACGAGGAGCGGGGGCATTTCGTCCAGCATATCGGCGGCACGGCCCTGGATGGCTCGATGCTGCTGATGCCCCTGGTGCGTTTTGTCAGCGCCAAGGACCCGCGCTGGCTGTCGACCCTGAAAGCGATTGAAAACAGCCTGGTGCGCGACGGCATGGTCTACCGCTACCGCAACGACGACAGCGGTATCGACGGCCTGGCCGGCACCGAGGGCGCGTTTGCCGCTTGCTCGTTCTGGTACGTCGAATGCCTGGCCCGAGCCGGCCAGGTGGACAAGGCCCACCTGGAGTTCGAGCAACTGCTGCGCTATGCCAACCCCCTGGGGTTGTACGCCGAGGAGTTCGACAGCCACGGCCGCCACCTGGGCAACACGCCCCAGGCTCTGACTCACTTGGCGCTGATCAGCGCAGCCAGCTTCCTCGACCGCCAGCTCAGCGGGGCGAAAACCACGTGGCAGCCCTAGAGGAATCACTAGAGGGATAAATCGGCGAGCCGGGCTCTAGCAGGCGCTCACGGCAGCAAAAATCGTTACACTGCGCCGCCCCCATGGAACCTCATAGGACACGGAATGTTGCCCGCTGATTCGCCCGCTGATTCGTCCCTGCGCCGAGCCTTGGTGCTCTGGTTGTACGCCGCCGCCCTGGGCCATCTGCTGGTCGCCGGGGTGCTGACCTGGGCCGCCGGCCACCCGCTGCTCGAGGGTTATCTGCTGAGTGTCGAACAGGCATTCTGGAGCAGCGCGGCTCCCGCTGCGGCGCGCAGCCAGCAGGTCTGGTGGCTGAACCTGTTCGGCGCCACCCTGCAAAGTTATTCCCTGTTCCTGCTGGCCCTGGTGCACCTGGGCCATCGCCTGCGCAGCGCCACGGCCTGGGCCTGGCTGATGGCCGGGATCCTGCTGTGGGCGCCCCAGGACATGTGGATCTCCTGGCAGGCGCGGATGACGTCGCACCTGTGGCTCGACAGCCTGGCCCTGCTCACCCTGTTGCCCCCGTTGCTCTGGCTTTATCGCCATGACCGTCGCCCCTCCACTTTGAAAGGACCTCTCCGTGGTTGAACTTCCCCTGCTGCACTGGGCCATGCTCTTGTTGCTGGTCCAAGGCACCCTCGGCGCCCTGGACACGATCTATCACCACGAACTCACGGTGGCCTTGCCACAACGCCACAACGCCCGCCTGGAGCTGGCGATCCATGCGATCCGCTCAAGCTTCTACGGCGTTCTGTTTCTTGGCATGGCGCACTTCGCCTTCCACGGTGCCTGGGCCCTGGTGATCGCCGTGCTGTTTGCCCTGGAAATCGGCCTGACCCTCTGGGACTTCGTGGTCGAGGACCGTAGCCGCAAGCTGCCGGCCATCGAGCGCATCATGCACACCGTGCTGGCGGTCAACGGCGGGGCCTTTTTCGCCCTCTACGGCGTGCAGTTGGTGCAGTGGTCGAGCTTGCCCACGGCCTTGGTGGGGATCGACTTCGGCTGGCTCGGCTGGCTGCTGACCCTGTTCGCCATTGGCGTCACCGCCTCGGGCATCCGCGATGGCCTGGCCTCCCTGCGCCTGCAGCGCCAAGGCCTGCCGGGCAACCCGTTTGCCGGCGGCAAGCAGCAACGGGTCCTGGTCACCGGCGGCACCGGGTTTATCGGGGAAGCCCTGGTCAACCAACTGCTGGACGCCGGCCACAGCGTCAGCGTGCTGGCCCGCGACCCGCTGCGCGCGGCCTACCTGTTCGACGGTCGTGCGCGTTGCCTGCGCGACTTGAGCAAGCTGGGCCACAGCGAGCAGTTCGACGTGATCATCAACCTGGCGGGGGCGCCCGTGGCCGGGCCACGCTGGTCGGCCAAGCGCCAGGCGCAGTTGCTGGCCAGCCGGGTCGGCACCACCGAAGCGCTGCTGGCCTGGTTGAAGAACGCCGAGCACAAGCCGGCGCTGTGGATCCAGGCCTCGGCCATCGGCTTCTACGGTGTGCGCGATGCCAGCCAGACCCTGGACGAAAGCGCCAGCCGTGGCGAGGGTTTCATGGCCGAGCTGTGTGCCCGCTGGGAGGCCTCGGCACAACCCGCCACGGCGTTCGGCGTGCGCCAGGTGGTGCTGCGCCTGGGCGTGGTGTTCGGCCCTGGCGGCGCCCTGATGCCGCTGCTGATTCCGTTCCGCCTGGGCTTCGGCGGGCGCATGGGTGACGGCCAGCAGATCATGAGCTGGGTGCACCGCGACGACGTGATCCAGGTGATTGCCCGGGCCATGAGCGACCCGAGCCTGTCGGGCACCTACAACCTGGTGGCGCCCGATGCCGTGAGCCAGGCCACCTTCGCCAAAACCGCGGGCGCGGTGCTCAAGCGCCCGGTCTGGCTGCACGTGCCGGCGGCGCCAGTGCGGGCCCTGGCCGGGGAAATGGCCGAGCTGTTTTTCGACGGCCAGCGCGTGGTGCCCCTGCGTTTGCTGCAAGCCGGCTACACCTTCCGCTACCCGACCCTGGACGGCGCCTTGCGCGACCTGGCCTGAGGACTGTTGATGAGCAAGCCCCTTCTCTACCTGCTGGCGGGCAACGGCAGCGCCGCCGACTGGTGGGACGATGCCCTGCCGCACTTCCAGCGCTACCGGGTGCAGCCCCTGGAGCTGCCGGGTTTCGGCAACAACCCGTTGCCACCGTGCAGCGACCTCGGGGAATACGCCGACGCCCTGCTGGGCATGACCGATCCGGGGCATGCAATCCTGGCGGTAGGGGTCAGCGGCTTGCTGGTGCTGCATGCCTTACAGCGTCGCCCCGGGCACTTTTCCCGTAGCGTGTTGCTGGCACCGGTGGGGGCGTTCCTTTGGCAGCGGCGGCTGCCGGCGCTGATGTCGCCCCTGCCCCTGCGCCAGCTGATTCATACGTTGCTCAGCCACAAACCCCAGTGGTTCGCCCACAAGTTTTCCCAACAGACCTGGACCCCAGCCCAGTACCAACGCATGGGCGCCGGTTATGCGCGCTGCCGGGCTTTTGTACCGTCCTGGGAGCAACTGCGGGCCGACACGGCGCTGCCGCTGCTGGAGTGGGTCAGCGATCCGATCGAACTGGTCTGGGGCGATCAGGACGCGTTCCTCGGCAGCACCCAGGCCGCCGCCTGGTCGGCGATCCTGGCCCGAGCGGACCTGCGCATCAGCCTGCAGCCGGGCTGGGGCCATTACCCGTGGATCGACAATCCTGGCGAATTCGCCGCCTGGCTGGAAGGTGCCGAGCCGGGGTTTGTCGCCCACACCAAGGGCGGTCGCCTGCGCCTGGCGCAACTGGCGGGGCAGCCAGTGCCGGTGGCCCTGAACCTGGAACAGGCCAGCGACCCGCGCCTGCCGGCATTGCTCGCCAGCCAGCCTGACGCCCTGTGGGCGGTGCGTTCGTCCAGCTATGGCGAAGACCAGGCCGACGCGGCCAATGCCGGCTTGAGCACCACCTACCTGCGTGAGCCGGCGGCCAACGTCGCCCATCGGGTCGCCGAGCTGAGCGCCGCCGGGGTCGAAGAAGTGGTGGTGCAACGTTTTATCGACCCGGTGCTCTCGGGCATCGCCTTTGTCCGCCACCTGGCAGTGGAGCTGGAATGGGTCGAGGGCCACCTGGAATCCCTCGCCGACGGTCACGCCAGCCCGCAACGGGCGGTGCTCTCGCGCCTGGGGCCTGCCTGGGAAGATGGACACTTTGCGACCACCCAGGGCCTGAGCGCCCAAGCCCTGTGGGACTTTCTGCAAGGGGTGCTCAAGGTCTTCCACTACGTGCCCGGGGATGTGGAGTGGGCCTGGGACGGCCAGCAACTGTGGCTGCTGCAATACCGCCCCATCAGCGACTACGGTTGGCGCCGGCACCTGACCGCGGCCAATATCGCCGAAATCTTGCCCCCTCAACCCAGCCGCTTTGTCGAGTACGGCCAGCGCCGGGCGGCGGCGAGCATCCCGGCGATCATGGCCCGCTGGGACGCCCGGGTGTTGCAGGACAATGAGCCGTTCACCGCGGTGTTCGGCGGCGCGTCCTATATCAACAACGACCTGTTCCTGGCGCGCCTGGCAGACTGGGGCATCTCTGCGGCCAGCTACGCCGGTGAAGTGGGCGGCGCCACCCCCGCCCTGCCCTGGCGCCCGCTGCGGCTGCTGCGTTCGCTGCCACGACTGCTGCGCATGCAACGCATTGCCCGCGGCCATCTGCTAGGCCTGGAACGGGGCCTGGAACGCTTCGACCGCGAGCTGGCGCAACTGAAAGCCGCCGGGGCCGACGGCCAGCAACTGGCGGACTGGTTCAGCCGTTTTTACGTGTTCGTGGTCCAGGGCAACCTGTGCATCGCCACCGCCCTGGCCAGCAGCGGCGGCGCCCTGCTTGGCCGCCCGCCCACCGCCTACGGCGACCTGGACAACAGCCCCCATCGCCTGCCCTGGGAAACCGACCCCGGCACCCCGCGCCCACCTGCCTGTGAGCTGCCCCTGCAACCCCTGCCCGCCTGGCCCGCGGCCATTCGCCTGGTCCACCACCTGGGCCTGCCGGGCCTGCGCGGTTACTACCTGCAAGTGCGTGAGTGGTACCGCGACAACCTGATGCGGATTTTCTTTCGCTTGCACCACGCGGTGCCCGAAGCCGATCGCAGCCACTGGTTCGCCCCCCATGAAGACCGCCGCAGCCGCGACGGCAGCTTCTGGCAGGACGGCCGTGACGGCAGTGAGCAGGCCACCGGGTTCATGATCTACCCCGGGCAGGTGCAGGGCATTCTCGGCGAGGACATCCTCCTTGAAGACAGCCTCGACCCCGGGCGCCACGCTCACTACCAAGCGGCGCGGGCGGTGATTGCGCGGATGGGCGGGCGCCTGTCCCACGGCTCGACCTTGCTGCGCGAACTGCGCAAGCCCTCGGCGGTGCTGCCCCAGGCGGACCCGGCCTGGATCGGCCGCGAAGTGCTGTACTGCGATGGCCAGTTGAGCCTGGTGCAGCCTTAGGGGCGGCGGGCTCGCCGCCTAGAACGCCTCCAGGGCACCCTCGGCGGCGAAACGTTCGCGGTAGGCCTGGGGCGTTACGCCGATGGCCCGCAGGAAGCTGCGGCGCAGGGTCTCTTCGCTGCCGAAGCCGCACTGCCCGGCAATGCGCTTGATCGGCAATGGCGTGTCCAGCAGCAGGCGCCGGGCGCTTTCCACCCGGATCAGCTCCACGGCCCGGGCCGGGGTTTGCCCGGTGTCGGCACGGTAATGGCGGACAAAGCTGCGCTCGCTCATGCCAACCTGCTGGGCCAGGGTAGCGATGTTCAGGTCCAGGGCCAGGTGTTCGGCAATCCAAGCGTGCAGTTCATCGAAGCGCTGCCCCTCTTGCTGCAGGCCCAGGGTCACACTGAATTGCGACTGGCCGCCGGGACGCTTGAGGAACACCACCAGTTGCCGGGCCACGTCCAGGGCCACCGCTCGCCCCAGGTCTTGCTCCACCAGGGCCAGGGCCAGGTCGATGCCGGCGGTGACCCCGGCAGAGGTCCAGACCGGGCCGTCGTTGATAAAGATCGGATTGGGCTCCACCCGCAACTGCGGGTATTGATCGGCCAACTGCTCGCAGCGCGTCCAATGGGTGACCACTCGCCGGCCATCGAGCCAGCCACTGGCCGCCAGCAGAAAAGCCCCGGTACACACCGACGCCACGCGGCGCGAACGCTCGGCCTGGCGTGCGACCCAGGCCACCAGTTGCGGGTCTTCGGCGGCGGCATACACGCCCCAGCCACCGGAGATGATCAGGGTATCGCTCGGCGCGTCCTCGGCCGGCAACGGCTCGGCCACCAACGCCAGCCCCGCCGAGGTCTGCAACGGACCGCCCGGCGCGGCGATCACCGTGGCCACATAGGGCGCCGGCAACCCGCGCTGGCGCAACAGGTCGTTGGCCGAGGAAAACACCTGCAAGGGGCCGGTGACATCCAGCACTTGGGCATTGGCGAAGGCCAGTACGTAAACGGTTTTAGCGGCGTTGAGCATGATTGGCGTGATTCGTGGGCAGGTTGGCGGATACGCCAGAGATTAGGGCGCTAGAGTTCAGCCGTCCACCCGCTTTTCGGGTAAGAGCCATCGGATCGACCAAGGGGAAATGCAATGACGCTGCAGATAGGTTTTCTACTGTTTCCACAGGTTCAGCAACTGGACCTGACCGGCCCTTACGACGTGCTGGCCTCCCTGCCTGACGTCAAAGTGCACCTGATCTGGAAGGACCTGGAGCCGGTGGTCGCCAGCACCGGCCTGGTCCTGCACCCCACCACCACCTATGCCGACTGCCCGCCGCTGGATGTGATCTGCGTGCCCGGCGGCTCCGGTGTCGGCCCCCTGATGGAGGATGAACCCACCCTGGACTTCATCCGCCAGCACGCCGAAGGCGCGCGCTACGTGACCTCGGTGTGCACCGGTTCCCTGGTGCTCGGCGCCGCCGGCCTGCTGCAAGGCAAGCGCGCCACCACCCACTGGGCCTACCACGAATTGCTTGCGCCCTTGGGTGCGATCCCGGTGCAGGAGCGCGTGGTGCGTGACGGCAACCTGCTGACCGGTGGCGGCATCACCGCCGGCATCGATTTCGCCCTGGTGCTGGCCGCCGAGCTGTTCGGCCAGGCCCGTGCCGAGCTGGTGCAGTTGCAGCTGGAATACGCACCGGCACCGCCGTTCAACGCCGGCCGCCCGGACACCGCCCCTGCTGCGGTGCGCGATGAGGCGCTGAGCAAGGTCGTCGAGTCCTTGAAAGTGCGCACCCAAGTCACCCAGCGCGCGGCCCAGCGCCTGGGCCTCGCGGGCTGACCGATGCCCTGCCACGTGGGCCCGGCTCAGGCCCGGCCCACGTGCCCCGCGCGACTGTTGCCGAGTAATTGGCTGATGCGCCCGTCGCCATAGGTGCGCTCCACCTTGGAAATCACCACCTGATAACCCGCGTACCAGCGCTGATATTGGCGCTTGGCGGCCAGGTGCTGCGGGTGACGGGCAAAGGCGCTGATCGAGGCTTCGTCTTCCCAGTAATAGCTGGCGTTGATCAACTGCTGATCGGCAGACACCCACGACTGGCTGCCGACAAAACCCGGCAGGCTGTGGGCAATCTCGTCGATGATCGAGCTCAGGCGCTGAAACTCCTCATCCCGTTGTCCTGGCTTATAGATGAATGCGGCGATGTACATGTTCGAACTCCCTTGTGAGTGATCCATCAAACAGGGCGGGCCATCAGCAGCAAACGCAGGGCCAGCCACAGCAACACCGCCGCCAGCAGCCAGGGCTGAACCCTGGCAAGCCCGGAACCCGTCGAAAAAAACCGCCGCAGCCCACCGCCAAACACCCCGAGCAGGGTATGAAAAACCCCGCTGACCAGGGTCAGCAGCAACCCCAGAACCATCAGTTGCCCAGCGATGGCGCCGCGTTCCGGGTGCACGAACTGCGGCAGGAAGACCATGAAAAACAGCAGCGCCTTGGGGTTCAGCAAACTGTTGCACAGCGCCCGCACAAACACCGTGGGCAGCGGCACCCTGGGGCGGCTGTCGAGGCCGACCGGGGCCTGGGACCGCAACGCCTGATACGCCAGCCAGAGCAGGTAGATCACCCCGGCGTAGCGGATCAGGTCGAAAGCCGGCGGCCAACCGGCCACCAGCGCCGTGACGCCGCTGGCAGTCAGCAGGGTCAGGAGCACGTCCGCCGCACCGATGCCCAGCCCCGAGGCCACGCCACCACGCCAGCCATAGGCCACGCCGTGGCTGATCACAAAGGCCATGTTCGGCCCCGGCGAGAGCAGCAACAGCAGCACCGCGCCCAGAAAAATCGAGAGGGTTGCCAGGTCCAACATGGCGGGAGCGCTCCAACGGGAAAGGCGCTAGATTAGGCCGCCAATCTGATACAAACAAAAAACTGTTCTAGATACAGCAGGCCCTGCCATGCCCCGTACCCGCTACAAAATCATCGTCGACCGCTTCGCAGGCCTGATTCGCAATGGCCACTTGGCCCCGGGCACCCAACTGCCCACGGTGCGTGCCTTGATGGCCGAGGAGCGGGTGGCCCTGGCCACGGCGCTCCGGGTCTACAACGAACTGGAAGCCACTGGCCTGGTGGTGGGCGAGCCGGGCCGCGGCACCTTTGTCCGCGACACCTGCCTGCCCCGGGGCATGGGCCTGGAGCAACAGCCGGCGGCCGACGGCCTGCTCGACCTGACCTTCAACTACCCGTCCCTGCCCGGCCAGGCACAAAGCCTGCGGGAAGGATTGCGCGCCATCGCCGCCTCGGGGGACCTGGATGCCCTGCTGCACTCGGCGCCCCAGGGCGGGCGCCCCCACGAGCGGCAAACGGCGGCCCGGCATTTGCGCAATCGGCAGGTACGGGTCGGCGGTGACCAGGTGCTGATCGTCAACGGTGCGCAGCAAGGCCTGGCGGTGACGGTGATGGCGCTGCTCAAGCCGGGGGAGGTGCTCGCCCTCGACGCCCTCACCTACCCGGGAATGAAAACCCTGGCCCACAGTCATCGCCTGGATTTGGAAGCCCTGCCCCAGCGTCAGGGACAAATGGACCTGGATGCCCTGGAAGCGTTGTGCCAACGGCGCCCGGTGCGAGCCGTGTATTGCATGCCGACCCTGCACAACCCCCTGGGCACAGTGATGCCCGACGCCGACCGGCAACGCCTGGTGCACCTGGCCCGAGCCTACGATTTACTGCTGATCGAGGACGGCGCCTACGCCTTCCTTGCCGAGCCTTCGCCCAAGCCCCTGCAAAACCTCGCCCCGGAGCGCACGATTTATGTGAGCGGCTTATCCAAGAGCGTGGCTTCGGGCTTGCGCCTGGGGTTTATCGCCGCGCCCCTGGCATTGATCCCGGCCCTGGAGCAGGCGATTCGCGTGTCCACCTGGAGCACGCCGTCGCTGACCGTGGCCCTGGGTTGCCGCTGGATTGAGTCCGGCTTGGTGGACAGCCTGGAAGAACAGAAGCGCCTGGATGCCCAGGCTCGGCAAACACTTGCACGACGAGTGCTCAAGGGCTGTGAGTACCTGGCTCACCCGAGTTCCTATTACCTCTGGCTGACACTGCCCGAAGGCCTGCGCGCCGACAGCGTGGTCGGTGCCCTGGAGCGACAGGGCGTGCGGGTGACCTCGGCCCAGCCCTTCGCCACCACCGCCCATGTGCCCCAGGCATTGCGGCTGGCCCTGGGGTCCATTGGCCTGCCATTGCTGGAACAGGCCCTGACCCAGGTTCGCCATGAAGTCACGCGGTGAATGGGCTTCACGGGGAGGGTGGCCTTACGGGCCCTATCGCTGGCAAGCCGGCGCCTACAGATGTGTTCGGGGATGCAAGAGCCTTGCCGGCGATGGTGATCTTGCGGGCCTCATCGCTGGCGAACTCGCGACAGGCTGCTTGCTCGAATCGCAGGCAAAAAAAACCCGCCGAAGCGGGTTTTCTCCAAGACCATCGGTGACTCCCTGTCGGTGCCTCCATGCAGATGGTCGATCGTCCCTGATCCTGCAGCACTTCCTGTGCTGCAGTTGATGGAATGAAGGTTACGGGGAAAGTCCTGAGGGCAAAAGGCGATATTCTTACCGTCTGACGTAAGACATTCGCTATAGCCCTCCCCTCCGAAAACCCTTAGCCCCAGGCGCAAACCTGAGTTGTTCAGCGGCAGAAACGCTCCAGCGCATGCAGGGCCAGGATCAATTGTGTCGGCTCCAGGGCCCAGCGCCGCTCGCGCCCCTGCTTGGCGTCGCGCACCAGCCCGGCCAGGGCCAGGACTTGCAGGTGCTTGGTCACCGCCTGGCGGCTGATATCGGTGGCCTGGGTCAGTTGGCTGATGGACAAAGGCTGGCCCTCACACAGCAGCGCCACCAGGCGCAGGCGGGTGCCGTCGCCCAAGGCCGCAAAGATCAGCGCCGAGCGCTCCATGATCGCCCGTGAGGCCGGGTCAGGGTTGAGCAAGGTAGGTCTCGATGTTGTTCATCTGCTCGTCCCAGCCACGGCTGTTCATGCGAAAGGCCTTGAGCCGCCGCTGTGCCGGGATGCCATCGAAGCCCGACTCGGTGACCCGCAGCAAGGTGCCGCCCTGCAGGTCTTCGAGTTCGAATTGCACCAGGGTGGTGGGTTCGGCCGAATAGTCGGTCCCCGGGTCCACCGCATAGGGGTGCCAGCTGAACGCCAACACCTCCTCGGGCAGCCGTTGCTCGATCAACACATCCCAGACCAGGTGCTCGTAGCCGGGGTAGGTAATCGGCCCGCGGGTCCGCTGGCCAGGCACAAACGCCTGACCGGCCAAGGCCACGCCAAACCAGCTGCCGAAAGTTTCGGCATTCGCCAGCGCCGCCCAAACCTCGGCACGCGGGGCCTTGAGCAAGATTTTTCGTTCAATGCGATCAGATGAGTTCATGGGTTACCTCCAGTGCTGAACACTAGTTGGCCCTGGCTCAAACGCAACCAATGAGTTGCATGACTCCGACCGTTGGGCAGGCCTTAGAAGGTCCACTTGGCATTGACCATGGCATTGCGCGGTTCGCCGTAGGAGCCAGAATTAAAGGTGCCCATGCCGTCGTAGTACTTCTCGTCGAACAGGTTGTTAACGTTCAGCCCCACCGACAGATGGTCGTCCACTTGGTAGTTGGCCAGCAGCCCGACTACTGCAAAGTCCTCCTGAGTCGCCTTGCGTGTCACATCGCCAAAGGTCCGGGTGGCGTAGATCTCGCTTTGCCAGATCAGGTTGCCGCCGACGGTCAGGCGCTGCCAATCCCCGCCCAGGCGATAGGTGGTGCCCAGCTTGAAGAGGTTCATGGGCTGGTTGGCGGAGACCCGCTGACCGTCCTTGTCGTGGGATTCACGGTAGGTGTAGCCACCGAACAGGTTCCAACCCTGGCGCAGCTCGCCGGAAATTTCAGTCTCGACGCCGCGGGTGCTGGTGCCCGCAATAGGTCGATAGATCTCACGACCGCTCACCGCATCCACACCGATCTGCTCGGGGGTGTTCTTCTGCTCCACATCGAACAGCGCAACGCTGGCGTTCAGCGCACCGTCGAAGAACTCGCCCTTGAGCCCGATCTCGTAGTTATCGCCTTCCAAGGGCGCCAGGGAGGTGTTGCTGGCCGTCTTGTAGTAGGTCTGGGGCAGGAAAATGCTGGTGTAGCTGGCGTACAGCGAATACTGCGAGTTGAGGTCGTAGATCACCCCGGCATAAGGCGTGACCACCCCGCTTTTCTTCGTTGAGTCGTCCGCCCCGGTGCTGAGGCCGGTCAGTTCGTCGCGGCTGCGGTCCTGCTGGTTCCACCAACTGACCCGGGTGCCAAGGATGATCGACAGTGGATCGAAAGGTTTCAGCCGTACGGCGCTGTAGACCCCAGACTGTCGCAGCCGCGTCAGGCTCTCCTCGGTCTTGGCCAGGTGCGGCTTGCCCACCAGCCGTCCGTCCCACTGGAAGATGTCCGGCACCAGCGGGTTCTGCCGCTCGTAGGCGGGGTTGTTGAGGTGGGTGTAGGCGGTATTGGCCCCCAGCACCAACTCATGCTGGCGCCCGCCCAGGCTGAAGGGCCCCGAGGCGTAGAGGTCGAGGCCGTCCTGGGTCTGGAAGCTGTCCAGGCGGTTGATAAACATCGCGGTGCCACTGCCGGTGACTGGGTCCGGCGCGCCGCTGCTGGCCGAGCCGACCGTGCCATGGCGATAGGCGTATTGATGGCTGTAACCGGCCTTCAGGCTCCAGTCATAGGCCAGCTTGTGCTCGACGATGGCGGCGAAATTGTAGTGGGTATTGTCCAGGTAACTCCAGCGCGCCGCCGGGTTGAAGGAGCGGGAAAAACGCGCCTGCTGGCCGTTGCTGTAGAACAGTGGCATATCACCGAAGGTCACGCCGTCGGAATTGTTGTTCTGATAATCCAGGCTCAAGCGCAGCAGGGTGTCCTCGCTCAGGTCCACGTCCAGCGCGCCGTACAGAACGCGCTTTTCCTGCTGGTACCCATCGCGAAAGGACTGCTGGGTCTGGTAGGCCGCAACCATTCGCCCACGTACGTTGCCGGCGTCTGTCAGGGGCCCGGAAACGTCGACTTCGGTGCGGTACTTGTCCCAGGCACCGGCCTGGCCGGAAACATAGCCCTGGAACTGCGCAGTGGGCCGCTTGCGCACCAGGTTGATGGTGGCCGACGGCGTACCGGCGCCGCTGAGCAGGCCGGTAGCGCCGCGCAGCACCTCGACCCGGTCATACACCGCCATGTCCCGCAGGCTCTCGGTGAACTGCTGGGATTCGTTGGCGATCTGACCCGGGATGCCGTCGTACTGAAAGTTCTGGATCTGGAAACCGCGGGCGTAAAAGGTGTAGCGGTCGCTGTCTCGATGGTTGCTGGAGACGCCCGGGGTAAAGGCCAGCACGTCGTTGATGCTGGAGAGGTTCTGGTCGTCCATCAGTTGCCGGGTGACCACGCTCACCGACTGTGGCGTCTGGCGCAGGGACAACGGCAACTTGGTGGCCGTGTTGCTGGCGCCGGTGGTGTAGGAACCAGTGCCTTCGGTGGTCATGCCCAGCGCCCCGGCGGTGACCGAGGTGGGCCCCAGGGTGAGGGCCGAGCCGCTGCTGACGGGTATCAGGCCAAAGCTGCCATCGGCATTGCCCAGCGCCATCAACTCACTGCCGGCCAGCAGCCGGGCAAACCCTTGCTCGACGCTGTAAGTGCCATTAAGACCCGGGCTTTGCTTGCCGGCCGTCAACCCGGCATCGAACGACAGCACCACCCCGGCCTCCCCGGCAAAGCGGCTGAGCACACTGCCCAAGGCGCCGCCTTCAACTTGGTACTGCTTGACCTGGGCCGCCGCGCAGGCCTGGGCAGCGTCGTTGAACAGAGGCTCTAGCAGCGCATACTGCAGGGCCAGGGATGCCCCGAACACGGCCACGGCCAACGGTTTTCTGGCAAACCGGGTGCGCCCTGGAAGACGGGGGTGATCGACGGCGGTGCTAGGCCCTGGGTACATGCTGACTCCTGATAATCCGGTGGCGAGAGGGTGTGTTTCAGGAGGGAGTCGAACGAGCACCCGACAATCGACAAGGCACCGTGAATTTATTTTTTGCCCGGGCTCAGGCCGCCACCAGCCGAGTCCAGAAACGCGTGCGCTGGACAATCCGCACCGGCAGTGCCCGGGCGATGGCCGCCAGGGCCCGCTCGCTGTCATCCAGAGGATAGGCCCCAGATACGCGCAGGTGCGCCACTTGTGGATCACACCCCAGGTAGCCGTGGCGATAGCGCTGCAATTCGGCCAGCAGGTGATCCAGGCGCCAGCCGTCGACCAGCAAGCGACCCTGGCTCCACTCGCCGGCCCCGGGTTCAATGTCGCTGCGGGTCAACAGGTGCTGGCTGTCGAACGTTACAGCCTGGCCTGCGTTGACCACGGTTTCCCCTGACTGATGGCTCGGGCGCACCGCCACCGCGTGCTGCAACACGCTGAGGGTGGTCAGGCCGTCGTCCTGGCGCACGCTGAAGCGAGTACCGAGGGCGCGCAAGTCGCCCTCGGCGCTGCGCACGATAAACGGCCGTGGGTCCTGGGCCGTTTCGATGAGAATTGCCCCCGCTCGCAGGGTCAGCAGGCGCACCTCGGGGCTGTAGCGAATGTCCACGGCGCTGTCGGTGTCCAGGCTCAAGCGGCTACCGTCGGCCAGTTGCAGGGTGCGCCGCTCGCCTACCGCGGTGCGCTGGTCAGCCAGCCACACCGGCGCCTGGCGGTAGCCCGACCAGCCCAGCCAACTGGCGCCGACGCCCAGGCCCAACCCCTTGAGCACGGTACGGCGATCCAGGCGCGCCGGATCGAGAACCTTGCCCGCCAGGGTCGGCGGCAGGCTGCCCAGTTGGGCCTGCAATTGCTCCACACGCTGCCAGGCCCACTGGTGTTGCGGGTTCTGCTGATGCCAGGCGCGAAACGCCTGTTGCAACTCCGGATCACCCGGGGCGGCTGCCAGGCGGGCCAGCCAATGGGCCGCCGCGCTCAAGGCCTGACGTTGCGGGTCCGGGGCCATCACGGATTGTCCAGGGCGAAGAACAGGCACTGCTCGGTGGCTTTGGCCACGTACTTGGTCACCGAACTCACCGACACCTGCAACTGCTCGGCGATGTCCTTGTAGGGCAGGCCCTGCAATTGCGAGAGCAGAAAGGCACGCTTCACCTTGCGCCCCAGGCCGTCGAGCATGGCGTCCAGGCGCTGCAGGGTTTCCAGGAGGATCCAGCGTTCTTCCGGGGAAATTCCCAGGGCTTCAGGCTGTTCGGCCAGGGCTTGCAAGTAGGCCTGCTCCAGGGCCCGACGGCGAAAACTATCGATCATCACCCGTTTGGCGATGGTCACCAGGAAATGCCGGGGCTCGTTGAGTTGGGTCACCACGGCCTTTTGCGGGTCGGCCGTGAGCAAGCGGATAAACGTATCCTGGGCCATGTCCGCGGCCTGCTGGGAGCAACCCAAGCGAGCACGCAACCAGCCCACCAGCCAGCCGTGATGATCGCCATACAGTGCAGCAATGGGTTGATGAGGCGTGGGATAGGAAACGACCGGAGGCATAGACGTGGCGCGCTATTGAGAATGAGTCGCAATTTAATCCAATGTTCAAGGCACGGCAATACGCAACCAGCGGGCACCTGTGTGCTGTCCATTCCCCGACGGGAAAATGCTACTGTCGCAAGCCCCAGCCTGACCCCAAGGACGATTCATGCTTCTGCGCCTTTCTGACCGTTACCGTGGCAGCCTGCTTGGCCTGGCCTGCGGCGACGCCGTCGGCACCACGGTGGAGTTCAAACCCCGCGGTTCCTTTGCCCCCGTCACGGACATGCTTGGCGGCGGACCATTCAACCTCAAGGCCGGGCAGTGGACCGACGACACCTCCATGGCCCTGTGCCTGGCGGAAAGCCTGATCAACAAAGGCGCCTTCAACCCGGCGGACCAGATGGGCCGCTACCTCAACTGGTGGCAATGGGGCTACCTGAGCGCCACCGGCGAGTGCTTCGACATCGGCATCACCGTGCGCGAGGCCCTGGCCGAGTTCCAGGCCACGGGCAACGCCTACTCCGGTTCGAGCAACCCCTACACCGCCGGCAACGGCTCGCTGATGCGCCTGGCGCCGGTGGTGCTGTTCGCCTTCCCCGATGCCCAGCGTATTGCCCAATTGGCCGCCGACAGCTCGCGCACCACCCACGCCGCGCCGGAAGCCATCGAGTGCTGCCAACTGTTCGCCGCGCTGATCGCCAAGGCCTTGCACGGGGCCACCAAGGCCGAGCTGCAACGGCTGACGGACCTGAGCTTCAGCGAACCCAAGGTGGCGGCCATTGCCCAGGGCCAATACCTGGAAAAACCCCGCGAAGCGATTGTCGGCAGCGGTTACTGCGTCGCCTCCCTGGAAGCCGCATTGTGGTGTTTCCAGCACAGCGACAGCTTCGCCGACGCGGTGCTGCAAGCCACCAACCTGGGGGATGACGCCGACACCACGGCGGCGATCGTCGGCCAACTGGCGGGCGCCTATTACGGGGTCCAGGGCATTCCCGAGGCGTGGCTGGCCAAACTGCACATGGCCGATGAGATCCAGGCCAGCGCCGATGCCTTGCTGCAACTGGCCAACGGGGAGTCGCACCCATGAAGCCCCTACAAGGCAGTTGCCTGTGCCAGGCCGTGCGCTACGAAGTCGATGGCCTGGACATGCCCATCGGCCATTGCCATTGCCGCACCTGTCGCAAAGCCCACGCCGCGGCCTTCGCCTCCACCGCCGGGGTGATGCGCGAGCATTTTCGCTGGCTCAGTGGGGAAGCAAAGCTCTCGTCCTTCGAGTCATCGCCGGGCAAGCTGCGGCACTTCTGTTCGGTGTGTGGCTCCCATCTGCTGGCCGAGCGACCGGGGCAGCCCCATGTGATCCTGCGGGTGGCGACCCTGGATGATGATCCGGGCAGCGTCCCCCACGTGCAGATCTGGACCTCCCACGCCGTGCCCTGGCTGGCCCATGAAGACGTTGAGGCCTGGCCCGAATGGCAGCCACCCGCCACCGGCTAATCTTCCTCACCTTTCCAACCGCCCCCCCTTTCACAGAGAGATTGCTCATGCGCCCTACCTTGTTTCTCGCCCTGATTCCGCTGTTACTGGCCCCGCTGGCCCAGGCCGACAACTGTGACAACGCGGTCACCCAAGGCGATATGAACCAGTGCGCCGCCCAGCAGTACAAAGCCGCCGACAAAGAACTCAATGCCCGTTACCAGCAGATCAACCAGCGCCTGAAAGACCAGCCCGAGATCAAGAAGCAACTGGTCGGCGCCCAGCGTGCCTGGGTCGCTTTCCGCGATGCCGAGTGCGGTTTCTCTGCATCAGGGGTGGAAGGCGGCAGCGTGTACCCGCTGGTGTACAGCAACTGCACCACAGCACTGACCAAGGCACGGGTGGAACAACTCAAGACCTACCTGAAGTGCCAGGAAGGCGACCTGAGCTGCCCGGTGCCCGGACTGTAGAAACAGGCTTGCCCGCAAAGGCGTCGGCCGAGACGCTGCCGGCCAGCCGGCGCCCACGACAGGAGCCGGCCAGTGCAGACGAAGTCAGCGCACGAAGATCTGCGCCGTGGTGATGGCCATGTCGCCGCCCGGCAGCTTGACGCTGCCAACCTGCTTCAGGCTCTCGGCGTCGAAGATCGCCACGTCATTGAAGGTCCCGGCCAGGTAGATCTTGCTGCCGTCCTTGTTGAACGAAATGCAGTAGTAGGAGTGATCCAGGGTCGCTGACTGCAGCAGCTTTTTCTGCTTGATGTCGTACTTGGCCAGGCGATTGAGCACGCCGAACATCAGGTTCGGGTCCTTGGGCGAACGCATGCCACTGAAGTAGATCTCGGTCAACGGGCCGAAGTCCGTGGTTTCGGTCTTGCCGGTCTTCAGGTCAACGCTGAACAGCCCGTACAGGTAATCGGCGGTGGCCGGGTCGTGCTTTTTGTCCTTGAACTTGGCGGTGGTGTAGAGCAGCGAGAAATCGTGGCGATAGGTCTGCTGGTTCCACACGTAGAGCACGTCCGGGGCGCTGTAGTTGGGACGTTTCCAGTGGCGGCTGGGGATCAGCACGTCGAACTTGCCGGTCTGCACATTCACTTTGTAAATGTCGGCACCGGCCACATACAGGGTGCCGTCATCGCCGCTCTGCATGATGGTCAGTTGGCGCGGCGCTGGGAAGCTGCGCACCGGCTTGGCGTTCATCCCGGCGTCGGTGGCGTAGACGTCCAGGCGCGGCTGTTTCACCTCATAACGGTCGTTGAGCATCTGGGTCGGGTTGGCCACGGTGTACAGCTCCTTGCCGTCGTGGCTGACGGTGAAGGCAAACATCGAACGCGCCTTCTCCCCGGGCTGCTGGGTGATGCTGGCGTGGAACACCTGCTTGCAGCTGTCCAGCTCGACGCCGTAGACATCCGCGTAGTGGTTATTGAGCACGTAGGCGATCTTGCGGTCCGGCGACAATTGCACGCTGCCGGGGCCAAAGGCGTCGGGCATCTTGCAGGTCTTGTAGAGGCTGTCGTTGGCCAGGTCGATCAGGTGCAGGTTGTTCGGGTAGTTGGTGGTCACCATGTATTCATGGCCGGGGTTCAAGGCCCGGTTTTCAGGGGCCGGCGCTTCATCGGCCAGGACGCTGAGTGAACAGGCACTCAGGATGGCGGAAGCGGCCAGGCCGCAAGCAGTAATGGATCGCATGCTGGAATCCTTCTTCTGTTCCGTTGCTGTCTACGGGCGGTTACTTGTCTTTGGGGAACACGGTGCCGAGGTTGCGCCAGCTCTCGTTGGACGCCTGGGCATCTTTGTTCCAGTCCGGGTAGGTGCTCATCATGTCCGGCACCTGGGCCGGCCACCAGCAAGGGTCGGAGCAGCCGTAGAGGTCCGCTTCCATCGGCTGGCACAGCGACGACACACCACCAAAGGCGTCGATTTCCCAGCCTGGGTCGGTGGTCGAGGCACAACCGGCTACGGAGTTCATCGCCACCACCTCTTCGATGCGGTTGTCGGCGGCGGCCTGTTCCAGTTTCTGGGCTTTGTTGTTGATCGGCTTGAGATGCTTCATGTCAGTGGGCCTTGCGCGGAGTGATGTAACTGCTGATGAACGCAGGGTTGTGGGCCATGATCCGGCTGTAGACATCGATGCCGAAATCCACCCAGTCACGCATCAGCTCGCAATAGTGATAGGTCGGGTGCGCCGGGTCGCCGTAGCGCGCATAGCTCTCGTGGTAGCAGCCGCCGGAGCACAGATTGCGGATGCGGCAGCTCTCGCAGCCGGTGTTGCTGCGGTCCAGGCGCTGGGACAGGAAGTCGTTGAGCTCCACCTGTTTCACCCCGCTGTGGACATTGCCGAAGGTCGGCAGGGACGAGCCGGTGAAACGGTGGCAGAGGTTCAGCTCGCCCTTGTGATCCACCGCCAGCATCTTCAACCCGGCGCCGCACGGCAGGGCTTTCTTGTGCCCTTCATGAATGTCGGTAATCAGTTGGTGCAGGTTGGAGAAGCCGATATTGCGATGCTCCAGGGCCGCCTCCAGGTAGCGCCCGCCCAGGCGTTTCATGCTGGCGAAGACTTCGATCAATTCCTCGCCAGAGAGGTTGAAGCTGCTGATATCGCCGGAGGTCACTGGGGCAAAGCCGACCTCGGCAAACCCCAGTTCGTTGAACAGGTGGTCCCAGATAGTTTCGACGTCGGTGACGCCGGTGGTCAGGGTGACCCGCGCGCCCACCGGCCGGCTGTTGTAGCGCGACAGCAGCATCTCGGCCTTGCGCCGTACCACGTCGTAGGTGCCCTGCCCGCCCACGGTGATGCGGTTGCGGTCGTGCACGGTCTTGGGCCCGTCGATGCTCACCGATAAGCCAAAACGGTGGGCGTTGAGGTAGTCCACGGTTTCTTCGGTGAGCAAGGTGGCGTTGGTGGTCATGACGAACTCGACGAACTTGCCGGCCTCGCGAAAACGCTTCTCGCAGTAGTCGACCATGTACTCGATCAGCTTGCGGTTGCTCAGGGGCTCGCCGCCAAAGAACACCACGGTGAAGCGTTCTTCGTCCGGGGATTCCTTGAGCAGCATTTCCACCGAGGCGATGGCGGTCTCGACCTCCATCTTCTTGCCGGCCGAGGGCTTGTCCAAGTCCTCCTTGTAGCAGTAGGTGCAACTCAGGTTGCAGCCGGTGTTGACGTTGAGCACCACGGTATTGATCGCCGTGCGCTCGACCCGGCGCACGGCGATGTCCGGGGTCAGGGGCGAGCCATCGCTGACCAGCTCCAGGGCCATCAGCTCGTGCAGGGTTTCGGTGACTTGCGCACCGTCGTAGCGGGCCGCCAGACGCTGGACCAGATCGTCCGAGGAACAGCCTGCGCCACGCAGCGTGTCGATGATGCTTCCGGTCAGTTCATCGCTGGCGAACAGCGAACTGCTGGGGATATGGAACAGCATGCGGTCGGCGTCCACCTGCACTTCATGCAGGTTACGCTCCACCAGGTTCAAAATTGCGCCCATCACAACCTCCTGTGCAGCCCCCTTCTCGGGGGCCTGCGGTCATTCCTGAAAGTCTCTGTCGTGCTCTGTTCAACAGCGCCTCAGGGAATGGGTGGATTGTTCCAGCGTTGCACGGTGACGATCAGATGACCCTCGCCGGTCAGCGCCTTGCCGCCGTCCTCCACGGCCGCGATGACCTTGAGGTTGCCGGCATTATTGGTGGACATCTTGCGTTGCGGGTTGGGCCCGGCGTCGCCTGGGGTGAACACCCCGGCATCGGCCTGCATGGTGCCGGCGAACTTGACGTCTTCGTCGTCCTTGGCGCGCTCGTCAAAGGCCTCGACCTTCCACTGCGCCGGGACCACGCCGATGCGATAGGCCTTGCCATCGGCACCCTTGCCCCAGGCTTCGGCGTCAAAGCGCCCCTGGACCTTGGGCGTCGAACCGCCGCCTTCGCCAATCCGTGCCACGGAGAACGCCGGCACCACCTTGACCTCGGCAATGCGGTTGTACACCGCCAGGCTCACGCCCTTGAGCGTGCCGACGCTGACCTCACGCACACCCGGCTTGGCATCGGCCGCCGCTTTGAGACGGACCCGAATACGCTCGGGGCTCTGCTCCAGCACCTGGAGCACGTGCACGCCTTTGCCGAAGCTCGGCGTACCCGCAAGGCCGGTGCCCACCAGGGTCACTTCGCTTTCGCCACCGGTTTTCAAGTAGCCCGGCTGCACCGCCAGCAGACGTTGGCTGCCGTGCCTGGCTGCGACAAAGTCCAGGCCGCGCTCATCATGCTCGGCTTCGAACATGCGCCCTTGCAGTTCGTCGCCCTTGGCCGCCAGCACCTGGCGCATGACCACACCATCCACCGTGACATTGCCGCGCCATTCGTAGCCGCTGTAGAGGATCGCGCTGCCCTCACCATTGAACGGGCTGCCATCGGCATACTGGCCCTTGACCGTGACCTTGAACTGGTCAGCGCCGGCGCTTGCCACGCTCATCACCCCAGCCAACTCGCCCTTGCCCGGCAGGTGCCCGCTGAAGCTCCAGTCACCCGCCAGCGCCTCGGCCTGGGGACGGGCCTGCTGCCACGCGTTCCAGGCCGGATTGTCGAGGGGATAACGCTTGGCCAGCAACGGCACCATGTCCTTGCGGGCCAGGTCGAACCAGTCTCGATCCCGGGACAGGGCCTGGTACTCCAGGGACGGCCATTGCCCCAGGTGGAAGTTCACCAGGCGTTCCCATTCCTCGGCCGGGCGACGTTGCAGGGCAACCCGCGCCCCGGAGTGGCAGCGGCCGCACATCTGGCTGGTCTGTTCGTCGAAGTGCTCGACGGTGTTGAGCCGGCGCTCCAGGGCGTAACGCACGCCATCGGTCTCGCTGGGGGCCAGGCCCTGGGTGTCGGCCAGGTACTTGACCAGGGTGCGGCGGTCGTCATCGCTGATCTGCAAGCCGTGCATGGTCTGCATCCGCGCAATGCTCATCAGCCAGCCCTCCGGGGTCTTGCGCTGGTGGCTGATGCGGCTCAGGGCGTCGCCGGCTTCAGGGGTGTGACAGCCCTGGCAGGTTTGCTTGAGGAGGGTCTGGGCGTCGCGCGCATCGGCGAAGCTGGGCGGTGCATGCAAGGTGGCACAGGCGGTCATGGCCAGCAGGCTGCCGGTCAGCCTCAAGCGGAGTTTTCTCTTCATCTAGGTCGAACCTCCCACGGTGCTTTCTTATTTTTAGTCGGTCGTTTTTATGGTTTCTGCCACGCCCGGCGAGGCCGGTCATGGAGGCAAGAGAAACGTCTGGCTTGAGCAATACACGGAGCGTGCCAGCTTATAAAAACCAACCTAATCAACAACTTGAAAATACAATCCGGCCAATAGGCGCCCACCAAGGGCTGAATGCCGTTCAATTTCGCGACACACGTCTCAGTGTGAGACGTGGGCCGGCCAAGGCGACGCGCCCGCCGCCGTGTTTGCAGTAAAGCCGGCGCCAGGCCGACCAGGGGCTTTATTGCGAAATACACCCGCCCAGCGTGATTTCAGGATGATGGCACTTGCATTTTCGGCCCAGCCTTGGACAATCGGCGCGCCTTACGCGCCGGTGCCACAAGCGCCGAGTGCCCAGAATCGTCAATGCTCAAGGAACCTCTGTTCATGGATAGACATACCACCGCCCGTATCGGCTCTTTCATCCTCTCGCTGTCGGCCCTGGCCCTGGTCGGCTGCAAGGAAGACGCCGCGCCCAAGGCCCAGGCGGTAGCCCCTGCGCCGCTGGTGGTGCCGCTGTGCGCCAACGGTGAATGCGCGGTGCTCGACCAGAACGCTGTGGTGCGGGTCAGCCCCGACAACGACTACGACGCCGTGGTGTCGATCCCTCTGCAAAGCAGCTTCCTGTTCGCCAAGGACGGCCTGTGGAACCTGGCCGGTGCCGACGGCAAGCAAATCATCAAGGCCAACTTCACCGACGACCTGCGCCTGCTGACCCCGGGTTACTTCGGCTTCGGCCAGGACGGCAAGCTGGGGGTCATGGACCAGCAGGGCAAGCAAATCCAGGCACCGCGCTTCGATGACCTGTACGTCGGCGGCAACGACGACTTCATCGTCTACGAGCTCGATGGCAAGCGCGGCATCCTCAGCCCCGAGGGCCAGGTGGTCACCGAAGCGGTGTGGGATTCCAGCGTGGTGCGCGATGACTTCACCAAGCGCGGCGGCTGGATGACCGGTGAACACGGCGACCAGAAATGGGCGCTCAACCTCAAGACCGGCGAACAGACCCAGGTAGAGTTCGAAAGCATCGAGTCGGCGGGCAACCAGTACCTGGTGGTCAGCGCCGAGGGCCAGGGCAAAGGCCTGGCCGATGCCAAGGGCAAGCTGGTCACCGACCTGAGTTACCAGTGGATGGGCGTGCCGGGCGACGGCCTGGTGGCGTTTCGACAAGCCTATGACAGCCCATGCGGCTACATGGATTTCCAGGGCAAGACGGTGATCCCGGCGCAGTTTTCCACCTGCCAGGTGTTCGGCAAGAAGGGCGCGCTGGTGATGGCCAAAGGCGCTGAAGGGGAACGGGCCAAGGCCGGGCTGATCGACCACCAGGGCCAGTGGCTGGTGCAACCAGTCTACGACTCGGCAGAGCCTGCCGGCTTCAGCCCCATGGGCATGCTCAAGCAGGTGTCGGGCTACAACCAGACCGGCGTCCTGCAAAACACCTTCAGCGCCACCTTCGGTATCTTCGATGTGGACAACGGCGTCGAACTGTTCAAGCCGACCTACACCCAGATCGGTGCGCTGAATGCCGACCTGTTCATCTTCAGCACCGCCAACAGCCCGAGAAAACAGACCACCGTGTTCGGCCAGCCGACTCAGGTCCAGACCGTGGGCGTGATGGACGCCAAGGGCAAGGTGCTGCTGGAGCCTGGGCAGTACGCCAATATCCGCCTGGACGCCAGCAGCCACTTCCTGCTGGCCTTTGAAGACACCACGTCGCTGTCGAAAGTGGCGCTCTATGACCTCAAGGGCCAACGCCTGATCCCGGCCCAGTGGCAGGAACTGGTGATCGACGAAGCCCGTGGCGCGATCTTCGGTTATGCCCTGGAAGGCCTGGGTGACGATCAGACCCGCAGCCTCAAGGCCCTGTACCGCCTGGACGGCACCACAAGCTTTGCCGTCAGCCAGTTGGAATGCGGCGCCGAGCAAGTGCTGGATGGCCAGAACAAGGTGCTGTGGCCAGCCAACGCGCAAGACTACTGCCCGCAACCCGAGACAGCCGATGAGGGTCAGGCACAGGGTGCCAGCGAACAAGGCTGAACCCTGACACGACCGGGCCACGGTGGCGGACAAGCCTGCTAGGATGCGGGGCTTGATCGCTTCAGCCACCGGCCCGGACGTGGCCCGACAGGAACCGCCCCCATGCTCAACGCCTTGCTTTTCGACCTCGACGGCACCCTGACCGACACCGACACCCTGCACTTGTTGGCTCTGCAACAACTGCTGCTGGAAGAGGACGATCGGGTGTTCACTCAGGAAGAATTCGAAGCCCATGTCAGCGGCCAGGCCAACGCCAATATGTGTCGCTACCTGTTCCCCGAACGCACGGTGGCCGAGCACGAGGCCTTTGCCGAACGCAAAGAAGTGCGCTTTCGCCAACTCTCGCCACAACTCACGCCCATGCCGGGCCTGGTACACCTGCTGGACTTTGCCCAGGCCCAGGGCATTGGTGTGTGCGTGGTGACCAACGCGCCACGGGCCAACGCCGAACACATGCTCAGCGTGCTCGGCTTGCGCCAGCGCTTCAACACCGTGCTGGTGGCCGAGGAGCTGCCCCGGGCCAAGCCCGATCCCCTGCCCTACCTCACCGGCCTGGAATGCTTGCAGGCCCCGGCCACCCAGGCCCTGGCCTTTGAGGACTCGGTGCCCGGGCTGACGGCGGCGGTAAACGCAGGGATTTTCACTGTCGGCCTGGCCACCAGCCAAAGCCGGGAAACCCTGTTGCGGGCCGGCGCCCACTTGGTGGTCGACGACTTCAACGACCCGCAGCTGTGGGCGCAGATCGAACGCATGCTCGGGGCAACCGCCTGACCTGCCTGCCGGCCTTGTCCTGAGGCCGGCACCGGTTGGCCCTTTACTCGGTCAGCCACCAGTCCAGCAGGGTTTCATCTTCATCGTCGTCGAGGTTCTGGTAGATGTTGCCGTAGAACCACTGGGCGTCGGTGTCGGCAAAGAACTGGTCGAAAAAACGGCTGGTGCGCTCCAGGCCCTGTGTGGCGGGAATGCTCAGCGCCAGGTTGCCTTCGGCAACGCCATCCAGGGTGCCGTCCAGGCTCTGCGCCACCTCCAATTCCAGTCGCACCAGCGTCTCGTCGGCAAAGGTGTCGGCATACACCTGCACACAAAAATGCCCGCCGCGTTGCAGCACCACGGCGTGGGTCAGGGGGTTCTTGATGGAGACGATGTCGCCCCGCGCCAGGTTCAGCGCCAGGCCGGGCGAACTGAGCAGTTCGTAGATGTAGGTGTCGACTTTGCGCGCCGGCAGTTCTTCGTACACCGGGTGGCCGTCATCGTTGTCGGCGTACACCTCGATCAGGGTATGCATGGAAGCGCAGTACGCGCCGGGGCGGGGCTGGTTTTGATTCATAAGCTCGGATCAGGCCGTCAGCCGGAAAAGGGCGACCATCATAACGGCATCTTCGACGGCGCTGGGCAGTGGCAAGGGCGAGGATTGCAGCGGGGAAAACCAGGCAAGCGCTGGAAAGGTAGGAAGGGTGCTCGCCCACACTTCGGCAGTGGCACCTAAGCCGAAGTACCCCCTTTGGCTGGGCGAGCGGGAGGAAATATACGTGGCTGCCTGGGGCGCTTCTATCGGACAGGTCTGAAAGCACAAACCGAATGTTCTAAAAAAGTGGTGAGGATTGTCTTCAGGCACCGCCCTTCCCGAATCTTCGCTTTGACATGCATATATTGACATATATCAATATCTAGAAATATAGTTCGCCCCCGCTCCACTTCCTTGTCCAAGCGAATCCCCATGCCTCAGCACAGCCTGTTCACCCCCACCCAACTCGGGCCCTACACCTTGCGCAACCGCGTGGTACTGCCGCCTCTGACCCGTTCGCGCAGCTCGCAGCCGGGCAACATCGCCAATCCGTTGATGGCCACTTACTACCGGCAACGCAGCGGCGCCGGGTTCATGGTCACCGAGGGTACGCAGATCGAACCCCGCGGCCAGGGTTATGCCTGGACCCCGGGCATTCACTCCGCGGAGCAGATCCAGGGCTGGCGCCAGGTGACCGAGGCGGTGCATGCCGAAGGCGGCATCCTGTTTGCCCAGTTGTGGCACGTGGGCCGGGTTTCCCACACCTCATTGCAACCCGATGGCCAGGCACCCGTGGCCCCCTCGGCGATTGCCGCGAAAAACGTCAGCGTGTTTATCGAGACCGGGCCCGGTACCGGCACCCTGGCCGAGCCGTCGCCGCCCCGAGCCCTGGAGACCGAGGAAGTCGAAGAACTGGTGCAGTTGTATGCCCAAGCCGCGCGCAACGCCCAGCTCGCCGGTTTCGATGGCGTGGAATTGCATTGCGCCAACGGCTACCTGATCAACCAGTTCATCTCTGCCCACAGCAACCAGCGCACAGACCTATACGGCGGCAGCCTGGAAAACCGCCTGCGCTTTCTGCGCGAAGTGATTGCCGCGGTGGCCGCCGTGGTCGGCCCTGAGCGCCTGGGGGTGCGTTTTGCCCCGCTGTTCAGCAGCACCGACGAGGCCCGGGTCTATCTCGGGCTGGTGGAAGAAGACCCTCACGCCACCTACCTCGAAGCGATCCAGGTACTGGAAGACGCCGGCGTGGCTTACCTGTCCATCGCCGAAGCCGACTGGGACAACGCCCCGGAACTGCCGGCGACCTTCCGCCAGGCGGTACGGGCCGCCTTCAGCGGCGCCATCATCTACGCCGGGCGCTACACCGCCGAACGCGGCAAGCAGGTACTGGACGCGGGTTGGGGGGACTTGATCGCCTTTGGTCGTCCCTTTATTGCCAACCCCGACCTGCCCCAGCGCATCGCCAACCAATGGCCGCTCAACCCGGTGGATGAAACCAGCCTGTACGGGGGCACCGCCATCGGTTATGTCGACTATCCAGCCTACGCCGAATAACCGACGCCCCCAGGCGCTCCCGTGCCGGGCCGGCCAGGGGGCGCCAGCTTGTTGATCAGGCGGTCATGTCTTACCATCGCGCCGTCAAAATCCACGGTGATCAGGTGTCTGCAATGAGTGTCGATGTGAGCGAAGCGCTGAAGGCACTGGATAACCCGGCCCGCCTGAACATCCTCAGCCTGCTGAAAAATCCCCGGCAGTCCTTCCCGGAACAGGAAGTCGACCCTGAGCAAGTGGGCGTCTGCGTGAGCATCATCCAGGAGCGCGTGGGCCTGTCCCAATCCACCGTGTCGCTGTACCTGACCGCCCTGCAACGGGCGCAACTGGTCACCTCCCAGCGCATCGGCCCCTGGACCTACTACAAGCGCCACGAGCAGAACATCGCGCAGTTCCAGCAGGCCTTGAACGATTTGATCTGACACGCCCGCCTTCGCTGATCGCCCCCCATTGCCATCGTCACGACATTTTCTTCACGGCGTTTTCACCTGGACTCGCCTAGATTGATAGTCACTCCTTTGCAGAATCCCATTTCAGTCCGTGTTAAGCGGGCTTTTTTTTGCCTGCAGGGTGCCCGTGGACAACGGGCGCCGGGGGTCGATGATGGCGTTTTACAGGCAGGCGATTATTGTCGGACAATAATCGCAACGCATTGTTATAAAAGGTGAATTTAAAAAACATTCACCTTTGGCAGTTGTCAGCCGATGGCTTTTCACAGGACACATGGAGCAACTGGAAATGAGAAACAATCAACCCGTCACACAGCGTGAGGTTGCGCTGTCTGCGCAACAGAAGCTCATCTCCACCACCGATGCTCATGGCGTGATCACCTACTGCAACGACGCATTCGTCGAGATCAGCGGTTTCGTCCGCGAAGACCTGATCGGCGCGCCGCAAAACATCGTCCGTCACCCGGATGTGCCCCCCGCCGTCTTCGCCCATATGTGGGCCGCGCTGAAGCAGGGGCAGCCGTGGATGGGCATCGTCAAGAACCGCTCCAAGAGCGGCGACCACTATTGGGTCAACGCTTACGTAACGCCGATCTTCGACGGCAGCCGCGTGGTGGGTTACGAGTCGGTGCGGGTCAAGCCTACCGCCGAGCAAGTGCGTCGGGCCGATGCGCTGTACAAACGCCTCAATCTGGGCCAGGCGGCCATCCCAGCCTGGCATCGCTGGCAGCCGGCATTGCTCGGTTGGCTGCCGGTGCTCGGTGCGGGCCTGGCGGGCTGCCTGAGCGCCCTCTGGCTGGCCCCGCCCCTCGCCTTTGCGGTCGCCGCCGTGGTTTCACTGCCCTTGGCGCTGCTGGCCCAGCAACGGCAAAACCAGGCGCTGCAACGTCTGCTGCGCATGACCGACGCCTCCACCTCGGACGCCTTGCTGGCATTGATGTACAGCGATGAACCCGGCACCCAGGGGCGCCTGGAGACGGCGTTCGTCAGCCAGAATGCACGCCTCAAGACCTGCCTGACGCGCCTGCAGGACACCGCCGAGCAGCTCAATGAACTGGCCGGTCGCTCCGACCGCCTGGCCGGCGACAGCTCCCGTGGCCTGGAACGCCAGCGGGTGGAAACCGAACAGGTGTCGGCGGCGGTGAACCAGATGGCCGCCACCACCCAGGAAGTGGCCAGCCACGTGCAGCGCACCGCCGACGCCACCCAAGAGGCCAATCAGCTGACCCGCCGTGGCCGCGACGTGGCCCGAGATACCCGCGAGGCCATCCAGCGGCTGTCCAATGTGGTCGGGGAAACCGGCGAAACCGTGGCCCAACTGGCGCGCGACAGCAATGAAATCGGCAGTGTGGTGGATGTGATCAAAGGCATCGCCGACCAGACCAACCTGCTGGCGTTGAACGCCGCCATCGAAGCGGCCCGCGCCGGCGACATGGGCCGGGGGTTTGCCGTGGTGGCCGACGAAGTGCGGCAACTGGCCCAACGCACGGCCCAGTCCACGACCCAGATCCACAACCTGATCAGCCAGTTGCAGACCTCGTCGAACAATGCAGTGCAAAGCATGGAAGACGGCCAGCGCCAGGCGGAAGAAGGCGTGGCGCGGGTCCTGGAAGCCGATCAGGCCCTGGCCGGGATCAGCGACGCGGTGGCCCATATCACCGACATGACCACGCAGATCGCCGCCGCCACCGAAGAACAGACGGCGGTAGCCGAAGAGATCAGCCGCAACATCACCACCATCGCCCAACTGGCCGATCAGACCTCGGAACAGGCCGTGCACTCGGCCCAGGTCAGCCAGGAACTGACCCAGACCGCCGCCACCCAGTATTCCCTGGTGGAGCGTTTCAACCGCTGAAAACCCGGTTGGCCAGCCCGGGCGCCGCTGCAGGCGCCAGCGCTGGCCACTCAGGCTCAGCGCAGGAGCTTACTCCGCGGCCAACTGCTCTTCGTACTCTTTGACGTAGCCATTGGCCAACTGGTCTTTCTGTTTGTCATCGAGGATCTTGCCCGCCATCTGGAAGAACTTCTGTTCCTCTTCCTCCAAGTGGTGATGCACCTTTTCCGCGAGCTTTTTCGCGGTGGCCAGCCAGGCCGGGCTGGACATCTCGGTGTCGTCCAGGTCCTCCATCAACTCGTCCATCGCATGGTGTTCGGCAATCGCATGGCGGCTCAGGTCAACGCCATTGTCATGCTCCATCAGGGGCACGTAGAAAAACCGTTCTTCGGCGGTTTCGTGGGCCTGCAGCTCAGCCTTGAGCTGGGCATAGGCGGCCGTGCGCTCAGGGGTGTCGCCGGAGGTCTGGATCAGTGCCGCGGCATAACCGCGCTGACGTTCATGACTTTCACGCAGGGCTTCAAAAATGTTCAAGGACAGTTCTCCAAACAGGCCAATCACGGGGTTGTTCTGACTAGACACTGGCGCAAGAACGACGGTTCAACCTGATTGCACTGCCAGAAACCAAACCTTTTCCAGGTCATCAGGCGCCACTTGTCTTGAAATGGACATTTGGTTTTATGATGGCCGCCCGGTGTTTTGCCACAGGCCCCAAGGCGGTTCGTTTCCATGTCCGATGTGTTTGTCGTGTCTTCCATCAACAGCCTGGCCACCCCTGTCACCAGCATCGCGGTGGACTACCCCAACGGCCACGTGATCCCCGCCCACAGTCACCCGCGCTCGCAACTGGCCTACGCCATCGAAGGGGTGCTGGTGATCGACACCCGCTCCGGGCGTTGGGTGGTGCCGCCCAGCCGCGGCGTGTGGCTACAGGCCGGTGTGGAGCACACCGTGCGTATGCGTGGGGCGGTGCGCATGCGCAGCATCTTCGTCAATGTCGATGCCATGGGCGACCTGCCCGATAACGACTGCGTGATCGAGGTCTCGCCGTTGCTGCGCGAGCTGATCCTGGCCGCCGCCCAGGTGGCTGACGGCTACCCCGAGGACAGTCGGGACGGACGGCTGATGCGCCTGATCCTCGATGAGCTGCGCTCCTTGCCGATCCTGCCGTTCAGCCTGCCCTGGCCCGAGGAAGGGCGGATGCTGCGGGTCTGCCGGACCCTGGCCGAAGACCCCGCCGACAGCAGCACCGCCGAGCAATGGAGCGACCGGCTGGCCATGAGCGCCAAGACCTTCCATCGCCAGTTCCAGCGCCACACCGGCATCACCTTCGGCCGCTGGCGCCAGCAGGCCCGGCTGCTGATGTCCCTGGAGTGCCTGGCCCAAGGCATGCCCGTGGTGCAGGTGGCGCTGCAGCACGGCTACGACAGCCAGAGCGCCTTCGCCGCGGCCTTCAAGCGCCAGTTCGGCACCCCGCCTTCGGCGTTCTACCGCTGAGGCTTCAGGCCCGGCGCAAGAGAAACCCCGCCAGCACGCACAGCAGCATCGCCAGCCCGGCCAGCAGGAAACCATCGCTGTAGGCCAGCAACAAGGCGTCGCGGTGCACCACCTTGTCCATCAGCGCCAAAGCCTGCTGGCGCAAGGGCCCCGCAGCGCTTGAATGCAGGGCACTGGCCGTGTCCAGGTGGCGCTGGCCCAAGACATTGATCAACGCCGCCCAGCGCTCCTGGGTGGCCTGGGTAAACAGGTTCAGTGACTCGCCAATGTAATGGGCGTGCAACTTCTCTCGCTCGACCACGATCTGGCTGGACAGCGCGATGCCGATGGCGCCGCCCACATTGCGCACCATGGAGAACAACCCCGAGGCCGAGCCCAACTGCTCTTTTTCCAGCCCCTGGATCGCCATCACGCCCAATGCCACCACCACCAGCGACTGGCCAATGCCTCGCACCACCAGGGACGGTACGATCACATTCAGTGAGGCGTCAGGGTTGAGGTGCATGTTCATCAGGCAGCCGATGGCGGTGAAGGCAAAGCCGGCAATGATGATGGTGCGGGCGCTGGTCCAGCGCATCAAACGCGGCGTGGCGAACGACATGGCGAACTGCACTAGGCCGTAGGGAATCATCATCAGGCCGATTTGCCGGGCGTTGAAACCGTGGATCTCGGCAAAGTAGTTGGGCACCAGGAACACCACGCCGAACACCACCGCACCAAAGGAAAACTGCATCAGGCTGGCGATGCCGAAGTTGTAGCGGCCCAGCAGGCGCAGGTTGATCAACGGCTGCTCACGGCGCAGTTCGATGTAGACGAACGCCAGCAACCCTACGACCGCCAGCAACGCGCAGTTGACGATAAACGACGAGGCGAACCAGTCATGCCGGCCGCCCTCCTCCAGCAAAATCTGCAACGCCGCCAGGCCCACAGCCATGGTCGCGATCCCGCCCCAGTCGCCCTGGCGCAACTTCTCCAGCGCCATGGGTTGCGGGCGCACCGACCAGCCGATGGCCGCCAACAGCAATAGCCCGGGCGGCACCTGCAAATAGAAAATCCAGCGCCACGAATAGGCGTCCGTGAGCCAGCCGCCGAGGGACGGCCCGGCGGCCTGGGCGACGTTGTTGGCCACGGCAAACAGGGCCATGCCCAAGGGGTGCCTGGCCGCCGGCAATTCACTGACGATCAGTTGAAACGACAAAGGGATCAGCACGCCGCCGAACGCGCCCTGCAAGACCCGGGCGAGGATCAGGCTCTCGATGGTCGGCGCCAGGGAGCAGGCAATGGAAAACAGCACGAAGCCGGCGCTGCCGACCATCAGCACCCGGCGCATGGAAAACACCGACACCAGCCAGCCGGTCATGGGGATGATGATGATTTCCGCCACCAGGTAGGCCGTGGTAATCCACGAGCCCTCTTCGAAGGTGGCGCCCAGGGAGCCACGGACATCCGGCAGCGAGGCATTGGTCACGTGCACATTCATGCCGGCCATAAAGCAGCCCACCACGCTGCCCAGCACCGCCACCCAAGTGCGCAGGGAAATCGCCGGAACGGCCTCGGCGCTACTCATGACGGGTGTCCACGGTGACCACCACCGACATGCCCGGGCGCAACTCAGCGCGGCGCGGCTGCCCCGGGTCCAGGCGGATGCGCACCGGCAGGCGCTGGACGATCTTGGTGAAATTGCCGGTGGCGTTGTCCGGTGGCAGCAGGGCGAATTGCGCGCCGGAGGCCGGGGCAAAGCTGTCCAGGGTGCCGTTGAGGACCTGGCCGTCCAGGGCGTCCACCTCGATGTACGCCGGTTGCCCGGGGCGCAGGCGGTGGACCTGGGTTTCCTTGAAGTTGGCCACCACATAGGCCTCCTCTGGCACCACCGCCAACAGCGGCGTGCCGACGTCCACGTACTGGCCCACACGCAGGCTGCGCTGCCCGGCGATGCCGTCCACCGGGCTGCGGATCTGGGTCCGCGCCAGATCGATGCGGGCCAGTTCCAACTGGGCGCGTGCCCGGGCCACGGAGGCCTCAACCTCGTCGCATCGGGCCTGGGCCTGTTGTTGCTCGGTGGCCAGGATCGCCACGTCCTGGCGCCGCGCCGTCCAGCCAGCCCGGGCAGCGGCCAGGGCGGCCGCCGCTTGCCGGGACTGAGCCTCGGCCTGCTCCAGTTGCTGGGCACTGCTGACGTCTTGACGAGCCAATTGGCGTTGCCGATGGATCTGCTGCTCGGCCCGTCGCGATTCGGCCTCGGCCGCGCCAACCCCGGCCTGAGCCTGGGCAATCAGGCTTTGCTGTTGTTGCTGGCGCGCGGCGAGGTTGGCGATACGGGCCTGCTGGGCACGGGTAGCGGCCTGGGCTTCTTGCAGCGCGGCTTCGGCCTGCTGCAACCGAGCCTGATAGTCGCTGTCATCGATCCGCGCCAGTACGGCACCGGCTTTGAGCGGCTGATTATCCTGCACCTCCACCGTCGCCAAGTAACCGGCCACACGCGGGGCAACGGTGACGATGTCGGCCCTCAAATAGGCATTATCGGTGGCCACCAGAAAGCGTCCGTTGAACCACCAGTGAAGGCCCCAGGCCAATGCCAGCAGCAGTAAAAGCGCCGCGCCAACATAGTTGAGGAAGCGACGTCGGGTCATGGGGCGGGCCATCGAAGGGGCGGCTTGATCGGTCATTGCATAGGCTCACGGGCAGGTCGGACGGAAGATTGAGGGGCGGCCCCGGTGGCGTCGGGCAAGGCGATGGCCGGCGCATCCCGCCAACCGCCGCCCATGGCCTTGAACAGCAGCACCTGGGCGTCGATCACGCGGGCATCGGCCGCGGCCGACTGGCTGCGGGCCTCCACGTCACGGCGCAGGGCATCCAGCTCGTCCAGGGCACTGGTGGCCCCGGCCGCACGGGCCAACGCGGCGAGACGCCGGGCTTCGGCGTAATGCCTGGCCGCCTGGTGCAGGGCCTGTTGGCGTTGCAGGGCGCCCTGGTAATCACCCAGGGCCTGCTGTTGTTCTTTCAGGGCCAGCAAAATGCGCTGGTCAAAACGCGCCAGGGCCGCACTTTCCCGGGCACTGGCCTGGGCGATGCGGGCGCGGGCGGCGCTGATATTGGGAAAACTCCAGGACAGCAGCGGCCCCAGTTGCCAGACGCTGGCGCCACCGGCATCCAAGCCATCGGGATGGTGGGCGGAGCTGGAAACACCAGCGCCCAGGGCAATGCGCGGGTACAGCTCGGCCCTGGCCACGCCGATCCGCGCCGTGGCGGCCGCCAACTGACGCTCGGCCTGACGCACATCGGGGCGTCGCCGCAGCATCGCCAGCCCGTCGGCTTGGGGCAGCGGCGCCAGCATTTCAGGCGCTGCGGTGCAGGCCCGAGCCTCAGTCGGCACCTCGGCGGGCAGGCGGCCCATCCACACCGCCAGCTCGGCCAGCCCACGCTGGCGCCGAGCCTCCAGCCCCGGCAGGCTGGCCGCCACCTCCTCCACCAGGCCCTGGGCACGCGCCACATCAAGGGCCACGGCGGCACCGGCGGCGCGCAAATCGACGGTCAGCGCCTGGCTGCGTTGCGCCAGCGCCAGGGACTCTTGGGCCACGGCCAGGCGCTGCCCGTCACTGCACGCCTGCAACCAGGCGCGAGTGGTCTGCGCAGCCACCAGCACGCGCACACCGTCCTCGGCGGCCCGGGCCGACTCGGCGTCGGCGGTCGAGGCAGCGACCAACCCTTGCAGGCGCCCGAACAGGTCCACCTCCCACTGCACCTCCAGGCCGACGCCGTAGCGGGTGCCGGTGCGGATGTGCTGGCTCTGGTCCTGCGCCGCTTCCCACTGATCATCCTCGGTGCGGCCATAACCGGCGTTGGCCCGCAATGCCGTGCTCGGTTGCCGCTGGGTGTCCGTCTCGCGCAGGACCGCCCGGACTTCCAGCAGGTTGGCCGCGGCCACCCGCAGGTCACGGTTGTGGGTCAAGGCTTCTTGCACCGCGGCGTTCAATGCCGGGTCGCGGTACAAGGTCCACCACGGGCCTGCCCAACCGGGGCTCTGACTCACGGGCATAACGGACGGCAAGGCCAGGCTGCTGCTCGGCGGCCGGCCAGGCCCCCAGGCACAACCGGCCAGCAAGGTGAACAAGGCCAGGACGGGCCCACGGTGAATTGGCATGACAGCGACTCTCCTTTTCGACGCGCCCACTCTAGGCAGCGCCCTGACCGACCGTCTCCCGTGAACTCCCTATTGATTAGCGCGAAATGGACATTTGCAGCGCCCCCCAACCTGCGCACCGAATCCCCCACTGCATTGCCCCTTGGGTCGCCCCCTGACGCCATCCAACCTGAGAATCCGTCTCAAGCCTGTCGCAGTTTGCGACCTGTGCGCTCACGCCCGTCTCGCTGCCGGGCCAGCCACACCGTGCAAACCGGCACTCTGGGGCGTACGTCGAGGATTGGCACAGCCATTGCGAAAGCCCAGGCCTCACGCACAACAAGAGGTCCAGTCATGGCCATCGCATCCCTGCTTCCCGCCACCACGGCATTTATCCAACGCGCCCCGCGCATGCTGATCGGCGCCGAATGGGTCGAGGCCGCCGACGGCCAGACCATGCCCCTGCGCAACCCCGCCACCGGCGAACAGCTGTGCCTGGTGCCCCGGGCCACGGTGGATGATGTCGACCGCGCGGTACTGGCGGCGCGCCGGGCCTTCGACGATTCCGCCTGGAGCCGCACCCGGCCCCGGGAACGGCAGAACCTGCTGTGGAAACTCGCCGACCTAATGCAGCGCGACGCCGAGCTGCTGGCTCAGTTGGAATGCCTGAACAACGGCAAGAGCGCCGCCGTGGCTCAGGTCATGGATGTGCAGTTGTCCATCGACTTCCTGCGCTACATGGCCGGCTGGGCGACCAAGATCGAAGGGGCCAGCGTCGACGTGTCCCTGCCGCTGATGCCCAACGACCAGTTCCACAGCTTTATCCGCCGCGAGGCGGTGGGCGTGGTGGGCGCCATCGTCGCCTGGAACTTCCCCCTGCTGCTGGCCTGCTGGAAGCTCGGCCCGGCCCTGGCCACCGGCTGCACGGTGGTGCTCAAGCCCGCCGACGAGACCCCGCTGAGTGCGTTGAAACTGGCCGAACTGGTGCAGGAAGCCGGCTACCCCGAAGGCGTGTTCAACGTGGTGACCGGCACCGGTATCACCGCCGGTAGCGCCCTGACCCATAACCCCCTGGTGGACAAGCTGACCTTCACCGGCTCCACGGCGGTGGGCAAGGAAATCGGCAAGATCGCCATGGACTCCATGACCCGGGTAACCCTGGAACTGGGGGGCAAATCACCGACCATCGTCATGACCGACGCCGACCTCGACAGCGCTGCGGCGGGGGCCGCCAGTGCGATTTTCTTCAACCAGGGTCAAGTGTGCTGCGCCGGCTCGCGCCTGTACGTGCAGCGCAAACATTTCGACCGGGTAGTGGGCGACATCGCCGACATCGCCAATGCCATGAAACTCGGCAACGGCCTGGACAGCAGCGTGGACATGGGCCCGCTGATTTCCGCGCGGCAGCAGGAACGGGTCTACCGCTACATTGAAATGGGCCGCGAAAGCGGCGCCACCCTGGCCTGCGGCGGCGAGCAATTCGGCCCGGGCTACTTCGTCAAACCCACGGTGATTGTCGACGTCGACCAGAAGCACTCCCTGGTCCAGGAAGAAATCTTCGGCCCGGTGCTGGTGGCAATCCCCTTTGACGACGAAGCCGACGCCCTGCGCATGGCCAACGACAGCCCCTACGGTTTGGGAGCGAGCATCTGGTCCAATGACCTGGCCGCCGTGCACCGGATGATTCCGAAGATCAAATCCGGTTCGGTATGGGTCAACTGCCACAGCGCCCTGGACCCGGCCCTGCCCTTTGGCGGCTACAAGATGTCGGGCGTCGGCCGGGAAATGGGCTACGCGGCGATCGAGCATTACACCGAGCTGAAATCGGTGCTGATCAAACTCTGACCCCCTGCAACTCGCTACAGCGACCATCCGCCCTGCCAAGTGCGCCGCCCCGTGATCCGGCGCACCTGGCTCCGCGCGCGCCCTCCGGCAATTGCCCCGCTCACGGCGAAAACCGCTGCTACGCTGAGCGCGAGCCGTTTCGCCACCTGGCATCAGGACCAGGCTCATCAACCCACAAGGCCTCAAACCACCGAAAACCTGAGGAAAGCATCATGGGATCAAAAGGAAATGATCACGATTACGTCCAGTGCGGTTGCCACAACCCCGTCTGGGACGCCTTGAAGGACAGCCTCAACCCCGCCAGCCACACTCCCCACCCGACACACCGCGCGCAAGACCTAGGACAGGAGCCGAGCGGCGAGTCCATCGTGTTTTACGCCGGCACCATCTACCCCCTGCGCGACGGCAACATGGATGAACGGGTCGAAGCCCTGGGCATCCATGCCGGCGACGTAATCGCCTCTGGCACCCTGGCCAGCGTCGAAGCGCGCATGCAAGCCCTGGGCATTGACTACGACAAGCAGCCGTTGAACGGCAAAACCCTGTTACCCGGCCTGATCGAACCCCACGCCCACATCGTGCAAAGCTGCGCCATGGACGGCTGGCTGAACCTGGGCGCGATTGATACCGACAACCCGGACGAGCACAAGAACCAACGGCTGCGCCCCACTTACAACTGGGACTGGCTGACCCACACCATCCAGAGCAACCTGCCCCAGGACAGCTCGAGCTGGATCCTTGGGCACATGGTCGACCCGGCGCTGATGCCCTTTGAGGTGGTCCCCGGAGGCCTGAACAAACTGATTACCCTGCACTGCGGCCCCGGCGACGACATCGGCAACCTGGACACCATCGACAAGCAGCACCCGATGCTGCTGATCAGCGCGTCTATGCACACCGCCTACCTGAACACCGCGGCAAGCGATGCGGTATTTGAAAAAACCGGCATCCGCGCCAAGGACGGCGTCCTGCAGGAAGGGGACGTCGCCGTCGCGATCAAATCCATTCCCCTCAAGCAGCAACTGGAAATGCTGAACATCTTCAAGCGCATCGACCACTACTTCGACACGGCGGCCCGACGCGGCATTACGTTGCTGTATGACGCGATGATGGAGCCCGTGGCGAAGCTGGTATTGGACATCTACTTCCTGACCCATCCGAGAAGGCTGCGCATCGGTTACGCCGCCGCGTGCACAGGCACGGCCGAGAGCATTCAACAGCTGCCGCCCTACCACCCCGCCAGTCGGGAAGAAGCCAAACGGATCTATCAAGGCTCGGTCAAGCTGGTGTCGGACGGCTCCAACCAAGGCCTGACGGGCTACCAGTCCACGGACTACTGCTGCCAGACCAAGCGCCCGGTGGGCAACTTCAATTTCTGCGACGAGGACACTACCCCGCTGGAAACACCCAAGGCTTACCAGAACGTGGTGCGCAGTGCCCTCGACACCGGCTGGCCATTGATGATCCACGCCAACGGCGACCGGGCCATCGAGTTCACCCTGCAAGCCTATGAGGAAGCCTTGCAGGGCCAGAGCGGCCTGGAAAAACGCCATCGCATCGAGCACTGCTCGCTGCTGAGCCCGTCAACCCTTGCAACCATGCAGCGCCTGGGCGTGTCGCCGAGCTTCCTGATTGGTCATGTCGGGTACTGGGGCTACGCCTTCAAGCAGGCGATTTTCGAAAAGCGCGCCGAAACGATGCTCGACCTGTGCCAGTCGGCCCTGGAACAACAACTGAAGATCACCCTGCACAGCGACTGCACGGTGACGCCACTGGGGCCCCTGCGCTCGATGGAACAGGCGGTAACCCGCAAGATGGAAGGCATCCGTGATGCCAGCCAGCAGTTTGTCCAGGACCCTCGGCTGCAACCGATCCTCAACGAAGGCGAGTGCCTGACCCGCAAACAGGCCTTGAAGGCCATCACCTACGACGCGGCCTGGCAGTGCCATGCCGAGCGTTGGACCGGGTCGTTGCAGGATCAGAACTTCGCCGATTTTGTGATCCTCGAGCAGGACCCGCTGGACGAAAAAGTCCCGGCCACTGCCATCAGGGACATCAAGGTCTGCGAAACCTGGAAAGGCGGCCACCGGGTGTACCTCAATACCGGTGACTGACCGCTGGCCGTTGCAAGTCGGGGGGATAGTTGAACCTCGGCTTGTCGGCGAGGCAGCCTTGGGCCTGGCGTTGGCCTTGGGGGCGCTATCGCTGGCAAGCCAGCTCCTACAAAGGGTGAGATAGGGTGACGTTGCGGCCCGGTCTTCCCGGATCTTGTAGGAGCCGGCTTGCCGGCGAGGCGGCCTTGAGTCTTGCGTTGGCCTTGGGGGCGCTATCGCTGGCAAGCCAGCTCCTACCCCGCGTGGGGTGGGGTGACGTTGCGGCCCGGTCTTCCCGGATTTTGTAGGAGCCGGCTCGCCGGCGAGGCGGCCTTGGGCCTGGCGTTGGCCTTGGGGCGTTATCGCTGGCAAGCCAGCTCCTACCCAGGGGGGCGGTAGCCTTGGCCTAGCAGCCAGCCGCGTACAGCGCGGTCTTGTTCCGGATTCAGGCCGGCCAGGGCTTGGGCGGGTGATTGTTGCTGCAGCCGACGCAACAGGGGCGCCAGCTCAACGCCCTGCACGTGCCAGACACCCAAGGGTTGGTCCGGGGTGATCACCACCTCGGCTTCGTCCACCAGGCCATCACGCAACACCGGGGCACGCTCGATGCGCAAGGACGCGAAATCCACCGCAGCATGCGCCAGCTCCTGGTCCGGCCATTGTCGCCGAGCCTGCCAAAACGGCTGCTCTGACCACCGTTGCTCGTCGGCGTAAAAATCCCGGCCGATGCGGGCAAAACGCAAAAACAGCTGCCGCACCCGGGCCTCATGAAAACGTCGCGCCAGGGCCGCCCGTTCCGGCCTTTGCAGCAAGGTGTTGATCACCGCCGGCGCTTGCAGGGCCGAAGACAGGGACTGGAACATGCCATTGCCCGACAACGGGTCCACCGCCATCGCCGCATCGCCGACTCGCAACCAGTGATCGCCGCACACCTGAGGACTGAGAATCGCTGTGCTGCTGCGGGCATGCAGGTGCAACTCGTGCTCGTCGCCGCCGGCAAAAAAATCCTGGGCCATGGCGCAGTCACGACGGCGCTGGCGACAGTACTCAAGCAACTGCGCCTTGCCCGGGAGTGTGGCGCTGGCCACGTCCACCGTGAGCTGCCAATAACACTGACCGTCCTGCCGCCGCGCCATCCAGGCCCAACCGTCGCGCAGGCTGTGCACCGCACTCGCCGCACTGCCAGTGGGGCCCTGCCAACGATTGAGCAGGCTGACGGTTTCCGGCCCACGCAGGCCCTCCCCGGCACTCCTGCCCAAGGCCGGGGCCTGGCGCCCACGGGCGTCCACCAGAAATGCGCCCCGCACCTCGTCCTGGCCTTCTACCCGCACCCGATGCCCTCCTCCGCTGGCGTCCACGGCCACTACCCGGCCAGCGATCAGCCGCACCCCGGCCAGGACCAGGGCCTCGCGCAGGGCTCGGTCGAAGGTCGGGCGGTCCAGCAGGTATTCGATGTTCTGCGCATGGGTCTCGCCGTTCCACGCCACCTGCCGCTGCGAGGCCTGCAAAGCATCGCCCAAGGCCTGCTCCAAGCCCGCACCGCGCAAAGCTTCGAGGACCCGCACGGAGACGCCCTCCAAAGCCGGAAAGCGCCGCCAGTCACTGATCAGGGTCACCGGGTAATCGAGGCGGCGCAGGCCCAGGGCCACAGCGGCGCCGGCCGGGCCCGCCCCTAGAATGATTACGGTCTGCATGCGGGCTGTCGCCGTTCAGGACCTTGGTAAGCCGCGTTGTCCCGCAGCCACTGGCTGACTTGCAAGTTGCCGGCGCCGGGGTGAGCGTCCAGGTAGGCGGCGATATGCCCGCTCAACGCCGCGCACCCCAGGCTGGCCCCGGACTGGCCGGGCTGGTTGCCGCGCACACAGGCGGCAAAATCCGCCTGGGAAGTGCCCAGCCAGGACCACTGATCGACACTGCAGCGAGCGTCCCCGGTCACCCGCAGCACGCCCGGGTAAAGGGCCGGGTACACACCCTCGCCCTGGGCCGGGCTCGATGCGCACAGCAGCACCCCACGGGCCACCGCTGCGGCGCAAGCTTCGCGCAACAAGCTGCGGTCCTGGCGCAGGCCGAGGCTGAGGTTGATCAGGCGCACGTCCTGCTCCAGCAACCAGTAGATGGCGGCGGCGATTTGCAGGGCACTGGTGACCCCGCGCTGGTCGAACACCTGGGCCATGTAGATCGAGGCTCGGGGCGCGCGGCGGTCGATGGCCTCGATAATGGCCGTGCCGTGTCCCAAGGGGTCGAACTGCAACTCGGCCTCGCCCAATCCCTCGACTTCCAGGTAAAAACGTCGGCCGCCGCGCACCCGCCCCTGCTGCGCCGGCGAGTGCCCGCTGTCGACAACCCCGACCCGCAACTCAGGCGTCATGGGGCACCGGGAATGAACGCAACACGCCGTCCACCAGTTCGAAGCGCAGGTCGGCGTCGGCCAGTGTGGAGGGGCGATGGCTGATCAAGATGCGGGTGCGCCCGGCAAACAGCCGGTCGATGGCCTCGATCACTTCGCGCTCGGTGCTTTCATCCACCGCGGACGTGGCTTCGTCCATCACCAGAATCAACGGGTCCTGAAGCAAGGCGCGGGCGATAGCGATGCGTTGTTTCTGGCCGCCGGAAAGTTGCTGGCCGCGCTCGCCCAAGGGGCTGTCCAGGCCTTCGGGCAGGGAGGCGATCAGGCTGTCCAACTGGGCCAGGCGCGCCACTTCGGCCACGGCTTCGCGGCTGGTGTGGGGGCAGCTGTAGGCCAGGTTGTCGGCCAGGCTGCCACGGAACAGCACGATGTCCTGGCTGACCACGGCAATGCGCCGCCGCAGTTCAAACAGGTCGAGCTGGCGCAGATCAATGCCGTCCAACAGCACCTGGCCGGCCTGCGGGTCGTGATGGCGTTGCAACAGGTCGATCAGGGTCGATTTGCCCACCCCGGAGGCACCGCTCAGGGCGACTTTCAAACCATAGGGAATCTGCGCTTCGATGCCCCGCAAGGTCACTGCGCGCCCCGGATGGGCAAAGTGCACGCCGTGAAAGCTCAAGTGGCCGGTGTTCGGCATCGGCTGCACCACGGCGGGCGAGGTCACGCTCGGCGCTTCGCCCCGCAACTCCATGACCCGACCCAGGCTCACGGTCATGCGCTGGATCGCCACGTACAGCCCCAACAGGCTCTGCACCGGCCCCACGGCCATGCCCAGGTAGGTGGAAAAGGCGATCAGCGCCCCCAGTTGCCAGGTGCCCTGGACCACCCAATAGCCGCCAATCAGAAAGGCGCAGGCCCGGGACAGCGAGGTCAAGGTGCCGGGCACCGCCTGGGTGAAGAACTCGGTGACTTGCAGGCGCAGCAACTGGCTCATGTAGCCCTGCCCCAACTGCTCCAGGCGCCGGGCTTCACGCTGCTGCTGGCCGGCGCTCTGGATGAACTTCATCACCGGCAGGGTCTCGACCATGAACGACGACATATCCGCCGAACGCTCGCGCAACTGGCGCACATCCCGTTCGACCTTGCGCCGCATCCAGCGCAGCCAGAGCACGTCCAGGGGAATCAATACCAGCGCCAGCAGCGACAGCTTCCAGGACAGGGTCAACAGCATGGCCAGGGCCACCACCAGGCCGATCACGCTGGACACTGCGGAGAACAGCGAATCCACGGCAAAGCGCTGGATCTCGGCGACGTCACCGTCCAGGCGTGACATCAGGTCACCGATGCGCCGCTGGCCGTAGAAGCTCGGCGACAGGGTTTGCAGGTGCCGGTACAGATCGTCCCGCAGGGCAAAGAGGATGCGCCCGGACAGGCGCGTGTGCAGGTAGCGATTGACGCCCGACAAGGCGGTGCCGAGCAACCCGGCGAGGATCATCAGCCCGGCGATCAGCACCAGCATGGAGAAGTTGCGCGCCAGCAAGCCGTCGTCGATCAGCAACTTGGTCAACCAGGGCTGCACCAGCACCAGCGACGAGGCGCAGACCGACAGCCCCAACAGCCCGGCGATCGCCAGGCGCTGGGGTCGGACAAAGCCGTACAGCCACTGCAAGGCCGCTTGCAACGCTTCGGGGTTGGGGCTGTCCACCAGCCGACCGATAAGCCGCCGCATCAACTGCGCAACTGTTTGAGCTTGCGATAAAGGGTCGCGCGGCTGATGCCCAGGGCGTCGGCGGCGGCCGAGACGTTGCCCTGGTGGTTGTCCAGGGACTGGCGGATCAGTTCCAGTTCATTCTCGCGGATGCTGCCGCTGTGGGGCCGCTCGCTGGCGTTGAGCTCGTCGAGCATGCTGTCGGGCAGGTGCTCCAGGCTCAGGGCCACCTCCCCTGCCTCGCGCATGGCCAGGGCGGTACGCAGGACCATTTCCAACTGACGGATGTTGCCCGGCCAGTGATAGGCCGCCAGCAAGCGGCGTAGGTTGTCTTCCAGGGGCACGCCGGGGCTGCCTAGGCGGGCCAGCAGGCTGCCCACCAGTTCGCTGAAATCCTCGCGCTCGCGCAGGGCCGGGAGCATCACGCTGATGCCGTTGACGCGGTAGAACAGGTCCTCGCGAAAGGCTTTGTCTTCCACTTGCTGCTTGAGGTCGCGGTGGGTGGCGCAGATCAGCGCCACGTCGATGTCCTGCTCTTCGCCTGCGCCGAGGGGCGCCACTTTGCGATCCTGCAAGACCCGCAGCAAACGCGCTTGCAGGGCCAGGGGCATGTCGCCGATTTCATCGAGAAACAGAGTGCCGCCATGGGCTTGTTGCAGGCGCCCGATCATCCCGCCCCGCCGCGAGCCGGTGAAGGCGCCTTCGCGGTAGCCGAAGAGTTCCGACTCGATCAGGCCTTCGGGAATGGCCGCGCAATTGACTGCGATAAAGGGTTTGTCGGCGCGGCTGCCGGCCATGTGCAAGGCCCGGGCGATGACCTCCTTGCCGGTGCCGGTCTCCCCTAGCAACAGCACCGGCAAGGCATTGGCCAGCCCTTGGCGGGCCATGCGCAGGGCTCGGGCGTAACGGCTGTTGCTGCCGGCCAGGCTCTCCAGTGACGGCGCGGCCGGGGTGGCTTTGGGCGTACTGCGGGGCACGCTGCTGACATTGATCGAACGCTGAGGCGCGCGCACCGCCTTGTAGAACAACTCACCCTTGGCGGTCTGCAAGCTACCGACACCGCCGGGCTGCAGGCGGGCCAGCAATTGCAGGCTGTCGACGCCGAGAAACTCCTCGCAACGCCGGCCCACCAGAGATTCACGGGGGGCATGCAGCAGTTGGCAGGCCTGGGTGCTGACCGCGAGGATCTGCCCGCCCAAGCTCAACGCTACTAGGCCCTGCCACGGGGATTCGAGGTACTGCCGGCGGCTGTGGAAGGCGAGAACGATCTGCTCCGGGTAGCTGGCGTTGAACACACGGCTTTCGATCTGGCTGACCGCCATGGACAACAACGCGGAGCTGTCTTGGGCTCGGCCCAGGGGGCCTTCGCGGGTCAGGTCGAGCACGCCGAGGATGTCACCCTGGGGGCAATAGATGGGCACCGAGGTGCAGGAGAAGTGGCTCAGGCGGTCAAGATAATGTTCGCCGCAGTCGATCTGGGTCGGCCGGGCTTCCACCAGGGCCGTGCCGAGGGCGTTGGTGCCGCGGGTGGCCTCGCTCCAGCAGGCACCCAGGGTGATGTCCTGCACGCCGCTGCCCTTGAGCCGGTCGGCTCGGCCTTCCAGCGCCAGGATGGTGGCGTCGGAGTTGGCGAGGATGATCAGCCCGTCCTTGCCCTGGCGCTCGGCCAGGTAATCAATGGCCGGCATGGCCGCATCCAGCAACAGACGGTTGCTGGCCAGCAACACATCGAGGCTGTCCCGGGACTCCAGGGCCAGTTCGGTTTGCGCGCTGACGTGCACACCATGGCTGAGGCTGCGCCGCCATGACGCATCGATTTCCGCACGCAGCACCCCATCGGGGACTTCGCCTTCCAGGTGGAGCTTTTCCCGGGCCAGCCGGGCTTCGTGTAACGGCTCACCCTTTGTTGTTTTTATAAGAGTCATCAAGCGCTCCGAATCGGTCCGCCCATTACCTCCCCGGACCACTCCCTTGGCGCGCGGGGCACGCAAGCCAAGGCCAATGTCTACACCCGGTTCAGATGGCAGTAAAGGGAAGTTTGACCCGATGTTTCGGGTGTACTGTCGTCCCTCAAGCAAAACCTGCGCCAAGCCAATCGGCACCCGGAGCATCTTGACGTTAACGTCAAGCGAATGGCAAGCCCCGTTTGCGACGCGGCGTGCCTGGGCAGGTATTGATTGGCGTGCGGCGTCAGGACAGGTAGGAGGCCCGCTGGTCTTCGATCAGGGTCAGCGCCGCGTCCCAGGCCAACTGGATCAGGTCATCGGCGTCATCGTCCTCGAACTGCTCGGCGGTGTGGGCGCAGACTTCGGGCGACGGGTAATGCAGCTCCGAGCCGCCAGACAGCGCCTGGACCTGAGCCTGGCAGGCCCGTTCGAGAAAGTGGATCTCGTGGAAGGCATGGGCCACGCTGGCGCCGCCCACCAGCAGGCCGTGATTGCGCAGGATCATCGCCTTGTGCGGCCCCAGGTCAGCCACCAGGCGCTCGCGCTCATCCAGGGACAAGGCAATGCCTTCATAGGTGTGGTAAGCCAGCTTGCCGTAGAACTTCAGTGCATGCTGGCTGATGGGCAACAAACCCTGCTTTTGCGCAGCCACTGCCATACCAGCGGCGGTGTGGGTGTGGATTACGCAGTGCAGGTCCGCGCGCGCCTGGTGGATCGCCGAGTGGATGACAAACCCCGCAGCATTGACTCGATGGCCGCTGTAATGGGGGTCGACCGTGCGCCCTTGCTGGTCGATACGCACCAGATCGCTGGCACGCATCCGCTCGAACAGCACGCCGTAGCGGTTGATCAGGAAGTGCTCCTCGGGCCCGGGGATGCGCAAGGTGATGTGGGTATCGATCAGGTCGGTCATGCGAAAGTGCGCCACCAGCCGGTACAGCGCGGCCAGCTCGCAACGGGCTTGCCACTCGACCGGGCTCATGTGTTCGGGTTTGCTCACGACTGCACCTCTCAGGCAAGGATGATGGGATGGACGGGCCTTGTCGGCGTCTCCAGTTCCCACCCGAAGCCAGCCATCCGCTCTTGGGATAATGGTTGCTATCAGGGGGGTGGGAGCGGACGCCAGGCTTGATCCACCGGCGCTCTCGGGCGCTTGTGGGCTTTATCGCCGCCATGCCAGGATTAGTCAATTTTCGAATTCTTATCTTTACTATTAGCCAGGCTACTGCCAGGAATTCACATGCCCCTCTCCCTACCGCCTTCCACGCCACCCTCCACAGCCTGGGACGGCCGGCGCTTTCTCAATGACCGCCTGGACTGGAACCTGCTGCGCACCTTTCTGGTGATCGGCCAGGAAGGCAGCATCAGTCGCGCCGCCGCAAGACTGCACCTCACCCAGTCAGCGGTCAGCCAAGCCCTCAAGCGTCTGGAGGAGCATCTGGACGCCCGCTTGATTGCCCGTGGCGGCAGGCGCTTCGAACTGACGCAAACCGGTGAGGAGGTGCTGCGCATTGCGGCGGATATCTATGGCGATGTGTCACGCCTGGGCACGGTGCTGGCTAGCCGTCAGGACGACCTGACGGGCAAGGTGCGGATCCTCATCAGCAGCGGCGTGCAGGCTCAGCACTACGATGAGTTTCTCGCCGATTTTCACCAAAACCACCCGCAGATCGAGTTTGAGGTCGAGGTGCTGGGCAGTTCGAGCATCATCAGTTCCCTGCTGCAAAAGACCGCGACCCTCGGCATTGGCCCATGTCGCCTGCCCCAGCCACGCCTGGAACAACGGGTGCTGTTTCGCGAGCGCTATGCCTATTTCTGCGGCCCACGCCATCACCTGTTCGGCCAGCAGAACCTAAGCCTGGCGCAATTGGCCACGGAAAATTTCGTCAGTTTCACCAGCGACCAGTTGGGCGGCAACCTCTCGCCCTTGACGCTGTTCCGCGAGCAACAGGGGTTCACCGGCAAGATCATTGCCTCGTCCACCAGCTTCGAAGAGATCTATCGGTTGGTCAGCGCCGGTTTAGGCATCGGCTGCCTGCCAACCCACCTGGTGCAACGGGAAGTCGAACAAGGGTTGTTGTGGCGTTTGCCGCCGGAGGAAGGGGTGGTGGATTTCGACCTCAAGCTGCTGTGGAACCGCGAGCAGAAGATGACCCAGGCCGAAACGGTATTTCTGCAAGGCCTCCAGCACATGCTCAACCGGCGTGAGCATGTACTGGGGAGCCCGTTGTTGACGTAACTCAGACGTGGGGGGCGCCTGGAGCCTTGCTGCTGGGGCTGGCGTATTGCGGCTTCAGGTGGCCGTCTTGGTCCAGTAGCCAGGCGTCCATGATCTGCCGCACCACGGGGCCGGCCACGCGACCACCGGCCTCACCGTTTTCGATCATCACCGAGATCACGATCTGCGGATGCTCGGCCGGGGCAAAACCGACGAACAAGGCATTGTCCCGATTACGCTCGCGGGTCTTAAGGCGGTTGTAACGTTCACCCTGCTTGATCGCCACCACCTGGGCGGTGCCACTTTTACCAGCGATACGGTATTGCGCACCGGCCGCACTGGCCCGGGCGATGCCCCGTGGGTCGTGCATGACCATCTGCATACCGTGATTGACCTGCTCCCAGTCACGCGGGTCCTTGAGCAGGATGTTCGGCATCGGGTGCTCATCCACCGGCGCCACTCCATCCACAGTCTTGGCCAAGTGCGGACGGTTCCACACGCCCTTATTGGCGATCAACGCAGTGGCTTGGGCCAGCTGCAACGGCGTGACCTGCATGTAACCCTGGCCGATGCCGAGGATCACCGTCTCGCCAGGGAACCATGGCTGACGCCGGGTGGCGCGCTTCCAGGCCTGGGAAGGCATCAAGCCGGCAGACTCTTCGAACATGTCCAGGGAAACCTTCTCGCCCAGACCGAACATGGCCATGTAGTCGTGCAGGCGGTCGATGCCCAGCTTGTGGGCCAGGTCGTAGAAGTAGGTGTCGTTGGAGCGCATGATGGCGGCGTCCATGTCCACCCAACCGTCGCCGCTGTGGTTCCAGTTACGGTACTTGTGATCGAAGTCGGGCAGTTGGTAGTAGCCCGGATCGAATACTCGCGTGGAGGCCGTGACCACGCCGCTGTCGAGACCGGCGATGGCGACTTCCGGCTTGATGGTCGAGCCCGGTGCATAGAGGCCACGCAGCACACGGTTGAACAGCGGCCGGTCAATGGAGTCGTGCAGCGCCGCGTATTCCTTGAAGCTGATACCGGTGACGAACAGGTTGGGGTCGAAACTCGGTTTGCTGACCATCGCCAACACTTCGCCGGTGGCCGGATCCAGCGCCACCACCGAACCACGGCGATCACCCAAGGCCTCTTCTGCGGCCTCCTGGAGCTTCACGTCGAGGCTCAGGACAATGTTTTTGCCTGGTACCGGATCGGTGTGCTTGAGCACCCGCATCACCCGACCCTGGGCGTTGGTTTCTACCTCTTCATAGCCAACGTGGCCATGCAGCTCCGACTCGTAGAACCTCTCGATACCGGTCTTGCCGATGGACTGGGTGCCGCGGTACTCCACGGAGTCGAGGCTCTTGGCTTCTTTCTCGTTGATCCGGCCGACGTAGCCGATGGAGTGGGCAAAATGCGCCCCCATGGGGTAATGCCTCACGAACTGCGCTTCAACGTCCAGGCCCGGCAGGCGGTATTCGTTGACCGCCAAGACGGCGATCTGCTCTTCAGTCAACTCGTAGAACAGCGTGACCGGGACGAAAGGATGGCGGGCCTGCTTCATTTCCTTGTCGAACAGCGCGCGATCTTCCGCCGGCAGATGCAGCAGGCTGATCACCTCGTCCAACTCGCCCTTGAGGTCGGTGGTGCGTTCACGGGTGATGGTCAGGTTGAAGCTGGGCCGGTTATCGGCAAGCACTACGCCATTGCGGTCGTAGATCAGGCCGCGGGTCGGGGTGATCGGCAGTACATGGACACGATTGTTTTCAGAGACGGTGGAGTGATAGTCGAATTCCACCACCTGCAAGAAATACAGGCGACCGACCAGGGTGCAGGTCACGGCAACCACTAACATCGCGCAGGCCAGCAGCCGTTTGTTGACCAGGCGGGTTTCTTTCTCGTGATCCTTTATCGGGATGGGTTCGGGCATTGCTACAGCTTCTCGTTAAATAAAAGGTCAGCGCCGATCCGTGCGGGTGAACTCTAAGTCCATTAAAAAACGAGCTGCACCATACCAAAAACCACCCAAGAGGTTTGACGCGATTACCCCGGGAGCGGATCAACGGATAAAGTTTTTCTCGCGGACAAACAAAACCCCAACTGCTTTCGCAATTGGGGTTTCGGA
>NZ_MOAL01000005.1 GCF_003731765.1 Pseudomonas chlororaphis | reverse complement strand
CGTTGGTTACATCTTTGATTTCTCGCGGAGTAACTTGTGATGCTGATAATCTGTTGACTATCAGTCTGACTCCACAAGCACCCACACGAATTGCTTGATTCAGTTGTTAAAGAGCGGTTGGTTAAGATCTTTCATCTCAACCGAGGCGCGCATTCTACAGCAGCCTCATTTGCTGTCAAGTGATTATTTTCAGAAGTTTTCAAGGATTTCCTTAACAACTTCAACCACTTGCGCTTCCGATCACTCGTTAGCGGGAGGCGAATTCTACAGCGTTGCACGCTGCTGTCAACACCTCTTTTTCTCCGCTTTCGACCGAGAAGATCGAAACGTTAATAGAGCCTAACTAAACCGCTCTACCAACTCCTTCTGGGCTTCGATGAACTGAAGCAAGTCGCTGTCGAAAACTGCGTAACTCGTTGAGCTTCAAGGAGTTTTCCGTTTCGACTGCGCCGGAAGTGGGGCGAATTATAGGCCCATAGAATCTGCCGTCAACACCTAATTACACTTTTGTTGCAGAAGATGCTTTTTTAGCGATCAAACGAGGAATTCGTCGAGTCACTGGCGGCACACGCAACAGCAATAACAAGGCTCCTATAAAGGCATAGATAGCCCACTCCTTGAGATCAGCCCGAACAATCCAGAGCATGTGCAGCAACCCCAACCCGAGAATCAAGTAAACCAGTCGATGCAACTTCTTCCAGCGCACTCCAAGTCGACGCTGACTGTAACGATTGGACGTTACCGCCAAAGCGAGCAAACAAAGGAAACCGAGGCTACCGACAATAATGTACGGCCGCTTACGCAACTCCACGCCTAGCTGCGACCAATCCCACCCAAGAATAAACGCCGCGTAAGCGCTCAAATGCAGGACCACATAAGCGAAACACCACAAGCCCACTTGGCGCCGCACCGCGATCCACCCAGCCCACCCCGTTAGCTTTTGCAACGGCGTCATGCTCAGGGTCACCAACAACAGGATCAACGTCCCCAACCCCAGACGATCGACCAGCACCTTCCCCGGGTCCGGCCCCAAAGCAGACGCCAAGGCTTGAAACAACCAAAACAACGGCCATATCGCTGCCGCGATAAAAACGCCCACACGCCAAAGTGGATAACGCATCAGTAGTTCTTCCGCAGATCCAGCCCACTGTATAAAGCAGCCACTTCATCCGAGTAGCCGTTGAACATCTGCGTCTCACGCACGTTAGGGCTAAACAGACTGCTGGGTAGCCGACGTTCGCGCGCCTGGGTCCAGCGAGGGTGATCGACTGTCGGGTTCACGTTGGCGTAGAACCCATACTCATCGGCAGCAATGCTTTGCCAAGTGGTCTTGGGTTGCTCGGCCACCAGACTGATACGCACGATGGACTTCACGCTCTTGAAGCCATATTTCCACGGAACAACCAAACGCAGTGGCGCACCATTCTGGTTAGGCAGTTCACGCCCATACATACCCACCGCAAGAATCGCCAACGGATTCATCGCCTCGTCCAGCCGCAGCCCTTCTACGTAAGGCCAATCAATCAAGGCGAAACCCGAGCGCTGGCCCGGCATGCTTTTGGGATCCTGGAGCGTTTCAAAACGAATGAACTTGGCTTTGGACGTTGGCTCCACTTGCTTGAGCAACGCCGAAATGGGGAAGCCGATCCAGGGAATCACCATTGACCACGCCTCGACACAGCGCAGACGGTAAATCCGCTCTTCCAGTTTATAAGGCTTCATGAAGTCTTCCAACGCATAACGACCGGGCTTACCCACTTCCCCGTCGACAACAACACTCCAAGGCTCAGTCTTTAGTGAACCCGCGTTAGCCGCCGGATCCCCCTTGTCGGTACCGAATTCATAGAAGTTGTTGTAGTGCGTCGCATCCTTGAACGGCGTGATTGCCTCGTTCTTGACCGTAACAGCCTGCCATTGAGTGGCCGGCAGCTTTTCGGTGAACCATGCAGGCGCCTTGCCCGGCTCGACGTCGGCATAGCGCGCCACTTCGTCGGCAATCGCCCACCCTGGCACGCTGCCCAGTGCCAAACCGGCGACGGCGCCGCCCAACAGACTGCGACGAGAAAAATAGAGGGATTCTGGCGTGACATCCGACTCTTTACAGTCAGACGATTTGGAGACTTTGATCAACATGGCAACTCCGCAGTATTGGAGGACAGATGTACCAATAGACTGCGGAGTATGGGGGAAATTACATCACTCGACGCTTTTGCGACGACGCAGGTGCAATAAATACTGGATCGGACCCGAAGCCGCGTAGACCAGGAAGATCAGCAGCAAAATACGCGGAGGATCGCTGAACACCACGGCGAACACCAATACCACCGCCAGGATCGCAACAAAGGGTACACGCCCCTTCAGATCCAGATCCTTGAAGCTGTTGTACTTGATATTGCTGACCATCAGCATGCCCGCAGCCGCCACCATCAGCGCCACCAGGAATGACATCTTCGAACCCTGGATACCGTAGTCACTGAACGCCCAGACAATACCGGCCACCACACCCGCTGCCGCCGGACTGGCCAGGCCGATGAAGTAGCGCTTGTCCGCCGTCCCCACTTGAGTGTTGAAGCGCGCCAGACGCAGCGCCGCTCCTGCTACATAGATGAAGGCGACCATCCAGCCGACCTTACCCATGTCGCCCAAGGCCCAACCGAAAGCCAGCAGTGCTGGCGCGACGCCGAACGCAACCATGTCAGACAGCGAGTCATACTCGGCACCAAAGGCGCTCTGGGTATTGGTCATCCGAGCGACGCGCCCGTCCAGACCATCGAGCACCATGGCCACGAAAATCGCGATCGCAGCAAACGCGAAGTACTTGCTCGCAGACGCTGAGTCCCCGGCGCTCAAGGCACTCTGGGCACTCATGGAATTGATGATGGAATAGAACCCCGCGAACAGGTTCGCAGTGGTGAACAGATTCGGCAGCAGATAGATACCACGATGCCGGACTTTACGGCCTTCCGCGTCATGCCCTTCTTCGACATGTTCATCGATGGGCAGCAGGCTTTCGGCGTCAGAGGCCTGGTTTGGCTCTTCGGGACGTTCGCTCATGGACATTACCTTGCAACGGGTGTGAAAAATTTCGACGGCACCCAAGGGCCTGACTCAGCCACAAGGGATGCAGCTTTATACCAGAACCTGTCCGCCCAAACGAAAAAACGCGGCCGAAGCCGCGTTTTCCCTGACAAGTCTCGAACTTAGTTCTTGGCTTTGTCGACGATCTTGTTGGCACCGATCCACGGCATCATCGAACGCAGTTGCTCGCCGATGACTTCGATACCGTGAGCAGCGTTGTTACGACGCTTGGCGGTCATCGATGGGTAGCCGGTAGCACCTTCGCTGATGAACATCTTGGCGTACTCGCCGTCTTGGATGCGCTTCAGAGCGTTGCGCATGGCTTGACGGGATTCGGCGTTGATCACTTCTGGGCCGGTCACGTACTCGCCGTACTCGGCGTTGTTGGAGATCGAGTAGTTCATGTTGGCGATACCGCCTTCGTACATGAGGTCAACGATCAGCTTCAGTTCGTGCAGGCATTCGAAGTAGGCCATTTCCGGCGCGTAGCCAGCTTCAACCAGGGTTTCGAAACCGGCTTTGACCAGCTCAACGGTACCGCCACACAGAACAGCTTGCTCGCCGAACAGGTCGGTTTCAGTCTCGTCCTTGAAGGTGGTTTCGATGATGCCGGTACGGCCGCCGCCCACGCCAGCTGCGTAGGACAGAGCAACGTTCTTGGCGTTGCCGGAAGCGTCCTGGTAGATAGCGATCAGGTCAGGAATACCGCCGCCCTTCACGAACTCGGAACGCACGGTGTGGCCCGGGGCTTTCGGCGCGATCATGATCACGTCGAGGTCAGCGCGCGGCACAACCTGGTTGTAGTGGATCGCGAAGCCGTGGGAGAAGGCCAGGGTGGCGCCTTTCTTGATGTTCGGCTCGATTTCGTTCTTGTACAGCGAGGACTGGAACTCGTCCGGGGTCAGGATCATGACCAGGTCGGCAGCAGCAACAGCGGAAGCAACGTCAGTCACTTTCAGGCCGTGGGCTTCAGCCTTGGCAACGGTAGCCGAGCCTTTGCGCAGGCCAACGGTCACGTCAACGCCGGAGTCTTTCAGGTTGCACGCTTGAGCGTGCCCCTGGGAACCGTAACCGATGATGGCAACTTTCTTACCCTGGATGATCGACAGGTCGCAGTCTTTATCGTAGAAAACTTTCATGAATTTCCCCTATATCCGGCCGTTCAGGCCATTCGCTAATTTGAGTTAGATGCTCAGTACTTTGTCGCCACGGGCAATCCCGGTGACGCCACTGCGTACTGTTTCCAGAATCGAAGCGGTGCCGATCGATTGAATGAAGCTGTCGAGCTTGTCGCTGGTACCGGTCAGTTGAACGGTATACACGCTGGCGCTGACATCAACGATCTGCCCACGATAAATATCGGTAGTGCGTTTGACCTCGGCGCGCTGGGCGCCAGTGGCCTTGATCTTGACCAGCATCAGTTCGCGCTCGATATGAGCACTTTCCGACAGGTCCACCAGCTTGACCACCTCAATCAACTTGTTCAGGTTCTTGGTGATCTGCTCGATGACCTCATCATGCCCTACCGTAGTGAGGGTCAGACGCGACAGGGTCGGGTCTTCGGTCGGCGCCACGGTCAGGCTTTCGATGTTGTAGTTACGCTGGGAAAACAGGCCGACAACGCGGGACAAGGCGCCCGGTTCGTTTTCCAGAAGCAAGGAGATAATGTGCCGCATGATTAAGTACGCTCCGTCTTGCTCAGCCACATATCGCGCATGGAGCCGTCTTTGATCTGCATCGGGTAGACGTGCTCGCTGGTATCAACCTGGATATCGAGGAACACCAGGCGATCTTTCATGGCGAACGCTTCTTCCATCTTCGGCTTCAGATCCTTCAGCGACGTGATACGCATGCCCACGTGACCATAGGCCTCGGCCAGCTTGACGAAGTCAGGCAGCGATTCCATGTAGGAGTGCGAATGACGGCTACCGTAGTTCATGTCCTGCCACTGACGCACCATACCCAGCGCACCGTTGTTCAGGTTGACGATCTTGACCGGCAAGTCGTACTGCAGGCAGGTCGACAGTTCCTGGATGTTCATCTGGATACTGCCTTCGCCAGTGACACAGGCCACATCGGACTCAGGGAAGCTCAGCTTGACGCCCATGGCCGCCGGGAAACCGAAGCCCATGGTGCCCAGGCCCCCCGAGTTGATCCAACGGTTGGGCTTGTTGAACCGGTAGTACTGCGCCGCGAACATCTGGTGCTGGCCCACGTCGGAGGTCACAAAGGCATCGCCCTTGGTCACTTCGCAGAGGGTTTCGATCACGGTTTGCGGTTTGATGATGCTACCGTCGCCCTTGTCGTAAGGGAACAGGCCGCGATCACCGCGCCACTCGTCGATCTGCTTCCACCAGCTGGCAACCGTGTCTTTGTTCGGGGTCTCGCCGATGTCCTTGAGTGCCGCGACCATTTCGGTCAACACGCTCTCCACAGGACCCACGATCGGCACGTCTGCCTTGATGGTCTTGGAGATGGACGCCGGGTCGATATCGACATGGATGATCTTGGCGTTCGGGCAGAACTTCGCCGGGCCGTTGATTACACGGTCGTCGAAGCGCGCGCCAACAGCCAGAATCACGTCAGCGTGGTGCATGGTCAGGTTGGCGGTGTAGCTGCCGTGCATACCGAGCATGCCGACGAATTGACGGTCGGTACCCGGATAGGCACCCAGGCCCATCAAGGTATTGGTGACCGGCAGGTTGAGCATTTTGGCCAGTTCGGTCAGCGGCGCAGAACCGCCACCGAGGATCACGCCGCCGCCTGCATAAAGCACAGGACGCTTGGCCGCCAGGAGCATTTCTGCTGCCTTGCGAATTTGCCCGGAGTGACCGCGCACAGCTGGGCTGTAGGAGCGCAGCTTGGCTTTCTTGGGGAAAACGTATTCGAACTTTTCAGCCGGGTTGGTCATGTCTTTAGGGACATCGACCACCACCGGGCCCGGACGACCGGATTGCGCCAGGTAGAAAGCCTTCTTCATGACTTCCGGGATTTCCGAAGCATGCTTGACCATGAAGCTGTGCTTCACGATCGGCCGGGAGATACCGATCATGTCGGTTTCCTGGAACGCATCGGTACCGACCATGGTGCTGGGCACCTGACCGGAAATGATCACCATCGGAATCGAGTCCATGTAGGCGGTGGCAATACCGGTAATGGCATTGGTCGCGCCCGGGCCGGAAGTCACCAGTACCACACCGGCTTTACCGGTGGCACGGGCATAACCGTCAGCCATATGGGTAGCAGCCTGCTCGTGACGTACCAGGATATGGGTCACTTCCGGTTCTTTGAACAGGGCATCGTAGACATGAAGAAGAGCACCACCCGGGTACCCATAGATATATTTGACGCCTTCGTCACGCAAAAAGCGGACGAGCATCTCACCGCCAGATAAAAGCTCCACGTTGTTCACCTCTAAAACGCCAGAATACCGCCCTCATTAAAGGAGGCGGGTCTTAATAGGTTTACTTCTCAGCAGAGCATGAGCGACGGTGGTCGCCGACTACGTCAGCACTGACTGAGCAAGTATTGGGAGCGCCCCAAAGTGTTGCGGGGGTTTCCCACCCAGCGCGAGGTAACGCGTTGCGGGTGTAGCAGGTCGGCGCGGATGTGCGCCTCATGATCTGCTGAGTGGGTCTGCTTCTGGCAGTCCCTCTACAGCGGACTTTGGATTGTTCTGATTCGTCCTGCCCAAGTCAAGTAATCTCTGAGCTTTATTACAACTAAGCGCATGAGAAAGCAGGAGAAAACCCTTACGGGCCTGTACAACTTGTTGCAACTTGCCGCCTGCGAAAGGAAACCGCGCGATGAACCCTCACAGGCTCACCACACGGCTTCTACCCGGCGGACTCAGGCCGCTTCGCCGATCAACCGATCGAACTCCGCTAGCAGGCGCTGTAGCTCGCCCCCCTGCCCCGGCCGCTGGGCATACACCATCTCGGCCATGGCGAGGATCCCCGACGCATTGGGCAAGGGCAAATCCTGCTCGATGATGTGCTTCATCCGCGGCAGGAAGATCCATTGCAGCCACTGTTCAAAATCCAGGGTATCGACACTGAAGGGCTCCTGGCTGGACAAGGCCTCGGCACTTGGAGCGACTTCGTCCCACCAGCCCTGCACCCGCAACTCCCGCTCGATCAGCAGTAATTGCTCGGCAATCTGCAGGAAACGCCCATCCATCACAAGGCAACCTTGGCTTTCTGGCGCGCCGCAGCAGCGCCGGCGGCATCGCCTTGCTTCTCACGCGCCTGGGCGATAAGACCCCAAAGGCTGGCCTGCAGGTCCGGACGGCCACCCGCGAACGACAGACCACGGCGGGCGAACTGCTCAGCCTGGGCCGCGTCCCCCTGGGCCATGCGCACCTGAGCCAGGCGGTACAGCACTTGCGGCTCGCGGGGCGCTACGCGCTGGGCGCGCTCAAGGCTCGAGGAGGCACCATTGAGGTCGCCATTGGATTGCTGCTGCTGTGCGGTGGTCAGCAAAGCCAGGACCGGCCCATCCAACTGCTCATCGGCGGACAAACCGCCGACGCTCGACGAAGGAATGCTGCCCGACGTGGAAGGCATGTTGTAGGTGCCCTGGTTGATCGGTGCCGACTGAATAGGCGCAGCATCCACCGGGCCCGGGATAATTGGCCCCGGCGTGATCGGCGCCGTGCTGATCGGTGCCGATGTCGTGGCGCCGCCACCTGGGACCATCACCACCACGCCGGAATCTTCCGGAATCGCCTGGGCCTGGGCCGGACGCTTGATGGTCGTCTGGCGGAAGCCGCCATTGGCCGAAATCCGCTCGCTGTTGGACACGGCAGTACCGGCATCCACCACGGGGATCGAGCCGCGTTGCACGCTGGCACAACCATTGAGCAAAGCCAGAGCTGTAATAGCTGGAACCCACCACTTGTTCACGTCAAACCCTCTTTGCTTAGTTCATCCAGCCTTTGACCCAATCCATCACCGACTCGCCGGAAGCAGGGCTTTCGCCACCGCATGCCGGGCCGGGAGGTGGCTCGCTGCCGCGAATATACGGCATCTGTACCGCGCCCGGACAGTTGGCATCGGAACCCTGGCCGGTCCGAGAATCGACCCAGGCCTGCACCACGTTATCCGGCTGCGGCATATCCAGGGGCAGCGGGTCGGCCTTGCGCATGAAACTGGTCCAGACCTGCAGGGCACCGGTGGCACCGGTAAACGGCGTCTTGCCGTTATCGTCACGCCCCAGCCACACCACGGCCAACAGGTCTTGGCTGAAACCGGCGAACCAGCTGTCGCGCGAATCGTTACTGGTGCCGGTCTTGCCGGCCAGCGCCAGGGTTTTCGGCAACACGTTGTAGACCGAGCTGCCGGTGCCTTCACGCATGACTCGCTGCATGGCGCTTTGGATCAGATAGATGGAACCCGGATCGAAACGCTGCTGAATCTGGAACGGATAACGCTTGAGCGGCTCACCCTCGGCCGTCAGCACGCTACGAATCCCGCGCATCGGCGTATTGAAACCACCGTTGGCCAGGGTCTGGTACATGGTGGCCACTTCCATCGGGCTCATGCCGCCCGCCCCCAGCAACATCGAAGGGAAGGCTGGAAACTCGCGAGTCACCCCCAAACGGCTCAAGGTCTTGAGCACATTGGGCACGCCCACTTCCAGGCCCAGCCGTGCGGTGGACAAGTTGTAGGAATGGGCCAGCCCCTGGTACAGGAAAATCGTGCCATGGGAGCGGCGATCATAGTTCTGCGGCTTCCACACTTGGCCGTCCGCGCCCTTAACCGAGAAGGCTTCGTCGGACAACCAACTGGTCAAACTGTATTGACTTGGTTTCTCAAGGGCCGTCAGGTAGACCGCCGGCTTGATCAGCGAGCCGATCGGCCGCACCGCATCCAGCGCCCGGTTGAAACCGGCGAAGCTCGCCTGGCGGCTGCCGATCATGGCCTGGACCTCACCGGTTTCCGGGTTGGTCACCACCATCGCCGCTTCGACCTCATCCGAACCTTTGCGACCGGCCAGACGCTTGAAGGTGTCAGTGACCGACGCTTCGGCCTTCATCTGCAGAATCGGATCGAAACTGGTAAAGATCCGCAACCCTTCTTCGGTCAAGTCTTCGTCGCGGTAGTCTTCGCGCAACTGACGCTTGACCAGGTCGATAAAGCCCGGGAACGAACTGTCGGCCAACTTGCCGCGGGTGGTCACACCCAGTGGCATTTTCTTCGCTGCAGCCACTTGCTCTGCCGTCGCCACGCCTTGCTGCTCAAGCACATCAAGCACCAGGTTGCGCCGTTCCAGAGCACGCTCAGGGTTGCGCCGCGGGTTGTAGTAGGACGGCCCCTTGACCATGCCCACCAACAACGCCACTTGATGCAACTTCAGCTCAGACAGGGGCTGGCCGAAAAAGAACTGACTGGCCAAGCCAAAACCGTGCACCGCGCGCTGACCGTCCTGGCCGACGAATACCTCGTTGAGGTACGCCTCAAGGATTTCGCGCTTGTCGTAATGCAGCTCAAGCAGCATGGCCATCATGGCTTCGGTCAGCTTGCGCGTCAGGCTACGCTCGCTGGTGAGGTAGAAGTTCTTCACCAACTGCTGGGTCAGCGTACTGCCGCCCTGGCTCATCCTGCCGCCCGAAATGTTGACCCAAATGGCACGGGCAATGGACTTCGGCGAAATCCCCAAGTGGCTGTAGAAATCCCGGTCCTCTACGGCCACCAAGGTTTCCAGCAGGTACGGCGGCACCTGATCGATATTGATCAGGATGCGGTCTTCAAGGTTCTTCGGATAAATGCCGCCAATCAGCAGCGGCTCGAGGCGCACCACGGCGACTTTCGAGCCCTCGGCCCCGGACAGCCCTGCCACATAGTCGCCGGAGAATCGCACGCGCACCGGCTGGGCTTTTTCCAGGCCTTCGTAGAACTGGAAGCCACGGGTATTGAGATCAATGGTGTTGCCGTTGACCGACGCCGCGCCCGGCCCATTGGCCACGCTTTCGCGTCGATAGCCCAGGGCGTCCAGCTCGGTGAGGAAGTCTTCTTTACTGAGCTTCTGTCCGACGAACAGCTCCAGCGGGCGCGCGTAGACCTTGGCAGGAATGGTCCAGCGTTTGCCGGAAAACTTTTCCTGGACCACTGCATCGAGATAAACCGCGAAGCCGGCGAGCACTACCAAGCCAACCAGACTGAGCTTCAGGGCCCAGCCCAGCCAGGGGCGCAGGCCGCGAGACGGTGTTTTTTTAGCGGAACGGGGGGATCGGGTACGAGTCATGGCGGCGGATTATACGCACTTTATTCATCCTCAACAGGAGCCACCCGAGGTTTGCGTTGACCCTGCCAGCGGCCATAATGACGCCCTTGAATTTTCTACGACTCTGAAGGATCGCCTGTGAGCCAGTCACTGATCGCCGCATTGCAAAACCCGGCCTTGTACCCGCACCCCGTCGATGGGTTTCAGGTCATCGAGACTCACATTTCCTGGGTGCTGCTCACCGGCCCCTACGTCTATAAAGTGAAAAAACCGGTCAACTTCGGTTTCCTCGATTTCACCAGCCTGGATGCCCGCGAACACTTCTGCGGCGAAGAACTGCGCCTGAACCAGCGTTTGACCCAGGATTTGTATCTCGAAGTGTTGCCGATCACTGGTACCGCCGAGGCCCCGGAGCTGGCCGGCACCGGCCCGGTCATCGAATACGCGCTGAAAATGCGCCAGTTCCCTCAGAGCGGGCTGCTCAGCACCTTGCAAGCCAATGGGGAACTGACCACCCAGCACATCGATGAGATGGCCCAGCAGATTGCCCGGTTCCACCTCGACGCGCCACGCGTGCCCGCCGCCCACGAAGCAGGCACCCCGGACAGCGTCATGGCGCCGGTGCGGCAGAACTTCGAACAGATCCGCCCGTTCCTCAGCGACAAGGCCGACCTGCAACAACTGGAAGCCCTGGAAGCCTGGGCCGAAAGCAGCTTCGAACGCCTCAAGCCGCTGTTCGCCCAGCGCAAGAACGACGGTTTCATCCGCGAATGCCACGGTGACATCCACCTGGGCAATGCCACGGTGATCGACGGTCGCGTGGTGATTTTCGACTGCATCGAGTTCAACGAGCCCTTCCGCTTCACTGACGTCTACGCCGATACCGGCTTCCTCGCCATGGACTTGGAAGACCGCGGCCTGAAGAGCCTGGCCCGGCGCTTTATCAGCCAGTACCTGGAGCTGACCGGCGACTATCAAGGCCTGGAACTGCTGAACTTCTACAAGGCCTATCGGGCGCTGGTACGGGCCAAAGTCAGCCTGTTCAGCATGCCCGCCGATGCCACCCCCGTACAACGCGCCACCTCACTGCGCCAGTACCGCAACTACGCCAACCTGGCGGAAAGCTACAGCACCATCCCTTCGCGCTTCCTGGCCATCACCTCCGGGGTTTCTGCGGTAGGCAAGAGCCACGTCGCCCTGCGCCTGGTCGAAGCCCTGGGCGCTGTCCGCCTGCGCTCCGATGTAGAACGCAAGCGTCTGTTTGGCGAGCAAAGCGTGCAGAACGATCCCAACGCCGGCATCTACAGCAGCGACGCCAGCACCGCCACCTACGCGCACCTGCATAAAATCGCCGACGTCATTCTGCGTGCCGGCTTCCCGGTGGTAATCGACGCCACGTACCTCAAACGTGCCCAACGCGACGCCGCCGCCGAAGTCGCAGAGCACACGGGCGCCCCGTGCCTGATCATCGACTGCAACGCCCCCGAGGCCGTCATCGCCAGCTGGCTGGCGCAACGCCAAGCCGACAGCAATGACCCGTCGGACGCCACCCTGGAAGTGATCGCAGCCCAGCAAGCCAACCGCGAAGCGCTCAGCGCCGAAGAACTGCTGCGCAGCAAGCGGGTCGAGACCAATGAAAGTGGCAGCCTGGATGCTCTGGTAGCGAACATCCGTCAGCGCCTGCCAGGCCTCTAAACCGGTATTTTCAGCCGTGAAGTGTAAAGACTTCACGGCTGAAAAATAGTGGCACTATACTGGCGCCATAAAACCAACACCGAGAAAGCCGCCATGTGCAAACCGAAGCTACTCGACACCCCGCTGTACGAGCTGTTACGCAAAGACGACATCACCGGTTTCAATCGCGAGCGCCCACAAGGTCAGCCCATCGACTTGCGCGGCGGTGACTTCCGCGGCCTCGATCTGCGCGACTTGAACACCGACGGCATCGACTTCACCGACGCCTATTTCCGTTCTGCGGATTTGCGTGGCCTCGACCTGCGCGACGTCCCCCTGGAAGGCGCTAGCCTGTCCCACGCGCAGATTTCCGGTGCCTACTTCCCTCCGGAGCTGAGCGCCGACGAAATCCTCATGTCGGTCAACTTCGGCACGCGCCTGCGTTACCGCACCCGCTAACCGACACCGTTGCCTCAAATCCAGCGCCCCCGCTTTGCGCTGGATTGCCCAGGCTTTCAGCCTGCGCCGTCATGCCTGTTTCCCCTCCCCTTAGAAGCTTTTGCGTTGAAACCGACCAACGAACAGCGCGTTTCCTGCTGAGCGCTACACTCCTCAGAGGCTTGCCCACTCAGCATTCGGCCGTCGCAAGGAGGCTTGATGAATGATGAACTGCAACACCTGAAGAACCTCGGTAAGACATCCGCACAATGGCTGCATGCAGTGGGCATCCATAGCGCGTCGGATTTGCGCCGCCTGGGGGCGGTGGATGCCTATCGAGCAGTGCGCACTCGCGGCTTTCGCGCCTCGAAAGTGCTGCTTTACGCCATCGAAGGCGCCTTGATGGACGTGCACTGGAACGATATCCCCGCCGAGCGCAAGGACGCCCTGAACAAGCAACTGGATGCTATTTCCTCACGCCACAAGAACTGATCCGGCAGGTCGCCATGTATCTACTGGGGGAGCAACCGGCATACGCCGACACCTTAATCAACCGCCTGCAAAGCATTCCGGCGCAATTACTCGCGGGTTTGCCGGCGGCGGGCGCCCCTCTATTGCTTGAGCCCACCGACGATCTCGCCCAGGCGCTACCCGGCGACCGGCTGTTCTTGCTGGAAGACGGCCAGGTCCAGGCCAGCATCGATCAGCGTCCACTCTTCTATTTGCACGAAGGCGACCTGCTCGGGCTGCGTCGAGGGCTGGAACAGCCTCACTGGCACCTCAGTTGCGACACGCCCCTGAAGCTGATCCCTTTTCTGCGCTCGGCGGTGTTCCAGCATGTGTATGCCGATGAGCAGCGTTCGGAGTTGTTCCTGCAGTACCTGATCGGCCAGACCGCCCTGCTGTCGGATGCCATCGCCCGCCTCAAGCAACCGGAGTTTCGCAGTAACAACAGCTTCAAGCGGGTCCTTGAGGGCGAGACACTGATCCACCAGGGCGACGTTGCCGATCACGTTTTCGTGATCATCGAGGGGCACGCCGAGGCGTTTGTCGACGGGCATAAAGTTGGCGAGGTCCCCAAGGACGAAATCTTCGGCGCCATGGCGGTGTTTACCGGGGAGAGACGCAGCGCCACCGTGATTGCCAGCCAGCCCAGCACCTTGATGCTGATCCCCAAGGAGCAATTCCTCAGCCTGACCCGAAGCAATCCGCGTATCGCCCAGAGCCTGATTGAAAGCATGGCGCGCCGGATCGACCTGCTGAACAAGGAAGTCATCCGCCTCAACACCCAGCTGCAGGCGCGCTAAAACCGCGCCCCGGCGCTTTCAAACACTTGTTTGATGAAAAAAGCAGAAAAGCCAAAATGCCGCATTGACTTAGAAATGAGAATCGTTATGATTATCACCACTGGTCGCGAGGCCAGTTGATAACCTGGAAGACCGGTGGTTCGGGCTCTCAGATTATCTCCTCATCAGGCTAATCACGGTTATTTGACCCGGCTCTTGCCGGGTCTTTTTTTGCCTGCAAAAAAGCACCTTGGGGGCCTTTACTGGCGCAGTTGTGCGCAATAGTCCTTGTCCGCCATCGGCGCGGTGTACCAGACGTAATCCGCCGTTGCCGGCATCACCTCAGCGCCCCGCTGGGCCAGCATCAGCACCACGGCGTCCCGGGGTGGTGGCAGATCCGCCAGGTGCACAGGCACACCGACATCCTTGCGCGCATGAAAGGCTCCGGCAAACAGCAGTGCCGGCGTTGGCGCATCCAGCAAACGCTGGGCCATGCGCCGGTCGCGCTGCTGTTGCACCGCCAGCATCGCCGGCAATTGCGACTCCGGCAGCAACCCGCAATGGGAGGTTCGCACCTGAGCCAACAACGCCTGCCTGACCGAAGGCGCATTCGCATGGGAGCCACTCAGGACCGGTGCCTTGGCGTAAATCCCACGGACCTCAAGACGATCGAGGTTGGCGGCCCACAACGGATAAGGCTGCACCAACGCAAAACTCACGACGGGGCCGTACAAGGACCAGTCCCACCCCGGTTGCCAGGCCAAAGCCTTGGGCAGGTCCGCCGGCAGCCCCTGCTTGGCCATAGCCTGGCGCAGCCCATCGACCTTGGGTTGCTGCTCAGGGGTGAGCATTTCCAGGAGCAAGCTGCCTTGGGGGCGTCGGGCTGCCAGCGCCTGCAGCAGCCACAACTGCAGGCGATGGTGATCGGGGTGGTCGTGCTGTTCACCGACGATCACCCGCGGCGCAGCGGCAAGGCGTGCAATCAACTCATCAGGACTGAGACGCTGCCCCGTTTGCAGATCAACAATCTGCCCCGGCTCCTCAAGCTGGGGCAGCACCGGCAATGTGGGCCGGCTTTGACAGGCAAAAAGCAGCAACAGCACCGGCAATAGAAGTACGCGCATCGACGGGCTCCAGGTATCACGTCAGCGATCAATGATCAGGGGGTGCCCCCGTTCGGGATGCTCCTGCACCAGTACGTCCAGGCCAAACACGGCCTTCAGCGGTTCGGCGCGCAGTACATAGGCAGGAGCGTCCAGCGAGTAAGGGCGCCCATCCTGCAGCAACAACAGACGATCACAATAACGGGCGGCCAGGTTCAGGTCATGCAGGATCACCAGCACTGCGACCCCACGATCGGCAAAGGCCCGAACAGCTTGCAAGGTCAGGTGCTGGTGCAAGGGGTCCAAGGCCGACGTCGGCTCGTCGAGCAACAGGGTCTGCCCCGCCTGACCCGGCCAGAGTTGCGCCAGCACCCTTGCCAGATGCACCCGCTGACGCTCGCCACCGGATAGCGCCAGGTAGCTGCGGCCCAGCAGATGAACTGCGTCAGTCGCCTGCAATGCGGCAACGACAATCTGCTCGTCACGTACTCGCCCGCTCTGGTGAGGCAAACGCCCCATGGCGACCACTTCCTCGACCCGAAAGGCAAAATCCAGGCTCGACGCCTGGGGCAGGACCGCCAAACGTTGCGCGCGCTCAGCCCCTTCCCATTGGGCCAAAGGCCGCTGGTCGAGCCAGACCTGGCCCTGATCCGCAGGCAACTCCGCGCTCAAGGCTCCCAACAGGGTGCTCTTGCCGGCGCCGTTGGGCCCGAGCACACCCAGGACCTCACCGGGGTGGAGTTGCAGGTCAATCCCCGCCAGGACGGTTTTCCGACCGCGGCGAATGTGCAGGTTTTCTGCCCGGAGCATCAGGGGCGCCCTCGCAGCAACAGATACAGAAAGAACGGCGCCCCGATAAACGCGGTGATGATGCCGATTGGCAACTCAGCGGGCGCCAGGGCCAGGCGCGCCACCAGGTCTGCCAGCAACAGCAGGCTGGCCCCGGCCAGGATCGATGCCGGTAACAAGGTCCGATGATCCGGCCCGGCCAGCAGGCGCATCAGGTGCGGCACCACCAGCCCGATAAAACCGATCATTCCCGCCGCGGCCACCGCCGCTCCCACCCCAAGTGCGGTGCAAAACACCAGCTCGCGCTTCAGTTGCTCGACATTGACACCCAAATGCTTGGCTTCCGACTCGCCCAGCAACAAGGCATTCAAGGCCTTGGCCCGACGGGGCAACCACAGGGCCACAGCGCCGCTGACCAGCAACAGCGGCCACAAGCGCTGATAACTGGCGCCGTTGAGGCTGCCCAGGTTCCAGAAAGTCAGGGTGCGCAACGTGGCATCGTCCGCCAGGTAGGTGAACAGACCGACCGCCGAGCCCGCCAGCGCCGTGAGCGCGATCCCCGCCAGTAACATGGTGGCGACGTGGGTTTGACCGTTGCGCCGCCCCAGGCGATAGACCAGCGCCGTCACCAGCAAGCCGCCGAGAAACGCACACAACGACAGCAAATAGGGGCCGAACGCCTCCGGCAAACCGCCCATGAACGAGCCACCGACAATGGCCACGGCCGCCCCCAGGGCTGCACCACTGGAAACCCCCACCAGCCCAGGGTCGGCCAAGGGATTGCGAAACAGCCCTTGCATGGCCACCCCGGAGAGCGCCAGCACACCTCCCACCGCCAACCCCATCAGGGTTCGCGGCAGCCGGATCTGCCCGAGAATCAACTCAGCCTGCTCCAGCCCCTGCCCATCGATGGGCACGCCGAGCAAGCGCAGGGCGGCGCGCAGGGTATCCAGCAGCGGCAGGCTGACCGGCCCCAGGGCCAATGACAACCAAATCGCCACCAGGCATAGCAGGCCCAATCCCAGATACAGCCCGCGTGGCGCCAACTGATGACTCATTGCGTCGTGCTGGCCTGGGCTGGCTCAAGGGGATAAAACGCCGCGGACAGCGCCTTGATACTGTCCGGCAAGCGCGGCCCCAACCCACCCACCAACAAAGTCGGGTCGATCTCCAGGACTCGACCGGCTTTGGCAGCAGGCGTCGAGGCGAGGATTGGATTTTCCTTGAACAAGGCTGTGCGCGCCGCCTCCCCCGCCAGGCTGCGATCGGAGAACACCAGCACATCAGGCTGAAGACTGGCCAGGGACTCCACCGAGAACGGTTTGTAACCGGTGTGCGTGGCCAGGTTGCGACCGCCAGCCTGTTGCAGCAGCCAATCGGCCGCCGTGCCTTGGCCGGCAATCAATGGCTTGCCACCCGCATGCCCCAGCAACAGCAAGACGCCCGGCGCTGCGTGCCGAGTCTGGGCCGACGCGACCCAGGCCTGTTGTTGCTGCAATTGTTGCTGATAACCCTGGAACAGTTGCCCGGCCCGATCCTCAAGGGCCAACAGCCGCCCCAGGTGTTGCAGGTTCGCCTGCAGGGTCGGCAGGTCAGCCTGGGCGGAAAACAGCTCGACCTGAACCCCGGCACCGCGAATCTGCGAGAGCACCGGTGGCGGCCCCATTTCCTCGGTGCCCACCAGAATCTGCGGGCGCAGGCTCAACACCCCTTCCGCAGACAACTGACGCTGATAGCCGATGCTCGGCAGTGCCTTGAGTGAGGACGGGTGCTGGCTGGTAGTATCCACCCCCACCAGCTTCGACTCGGCGCCCAGCGCACTGACCCACTCGGACAACGCACCGCCCGCGCTCACCCAGCGCTGCGGCGATGAATCGGCACTCGCACAATGGCTCGTCAACAGGGCGACACAGAACGCAATGGCGCTGGCACTTGGGCGCATAGAAAGCTTTCCTTGAATGAAGAAGGGCCCACTGAAAAGCCGCGTTCGCTGTGACACAACCTTCAACCCAGGCATCAGAACCAGCGAGTGCCGCTATGGGGCGCGGCGGTCATTTGATAATTGTTTTCATTTGGCCGTCAAGGGTCGACATGTTTCCTCAAACCACCTGGTGATATTCACCACAACCCGAGCCTAGAGCCTCCGGACCAAGGACAGACATGAAGTTGCTTTGCCCCCCAGACCACCTGCCCGAAGGCTGCAGCCGAGGTTTTGAACTCGACGGCGTGAAGCTCTTCGCTGTGCGCCGCCAAAGCCAGGTGTACGTGTACCTCAACCGTTGCCCCCATCGCGGGGTGGCCCTGGAGTGGCAGGCCGATCAATTCCTCGACGCCAGTGCCAGCCTGATCCAGTGCGCCACCCACGGTGCATTGTTCTTGATCGAAGACGGTGAGTGCGTCTCAGGCCCGTGCGCCGGGCAGGCCCTGAGCAGTCTTGAATGCCGCGAAGACCGCCAGGGAATCTGGGTCGAACTTTAAACGTCGAGCAGCACCTCGAGCCGACGCTCGATGCAGACTTCCTCAGGCGTCAGGCGCACGCCGTAAGCCAGCACTTCAACACCGGCGGCCACAGCTTCTCGCAGGGCGGCGGCATAACCCGGGTCGATCTCCACCGCCGGCCGCACCGCCTCGATGCCCGTCAGGTTGACGCAGTACAACTGCACGGCACGCACGCCCTCCCGGGCCAGAGAGGCCAGCTCACGCAGGTGCTTGGCGCCGCGCTGGGTCACGGCATCCGGAAAGGCTGCAACTGCCGACTCCGCAAACCCGAGGGTGACGCTTTTGACTTCGACAAAGGCCGGGCCATCGGGGAAGTCCAGGCGGAAATCAATACGACTGTTTTCCTGGCCGTAAGGCACTTCCCGCTTGAGCCCGATAAACCCGTTTAGCTCGGTGATCAGGCCAGCCCGTAGCGCCTCTTCGACCAAGGCATTGGCCCGCGCCGTGTTAACGCATGCCAGCCGGCCTTGTGGGGTTTCGCTGATTTCCCAGGTGCCCGGCAATTTGCGCTTGGGGTCATTGGAGCGACTGAACCAGACCTGCCCGCCATCGACCATGCAATTGAACATCGAGCCGGTGTTGGGGCAGTGAATGGTCAGCAACTCACCGCTGGCGGTCTCGATATCCGCCAGGAAACGCTTGTAGCGACGCAACAAGCGCCCTTCTTCGAGAGGAGGATGGAAACGCATCAGCCTTGCCAGCTCCGCAAGCCACGGGCGATCCGCTCAACCGCTTCCTGGAGTCGCGGCAGACTTTGGGTGTAGGCAAAGCGCACATGGTGCCCGGCTTGATGCCGGCCAAAGTCCAGGCCCGGCGTGAAGGCCAGGTGCTCGGTTTCCAGGAAATGCCGACAGAAGGCAAAAGCATCGCCGCCAAAGGCGCTGATATCGGCATACAGGTAAAACGCGCCTTCAGGCTCCACGGCGATGCCGAACCCTAGCTCTCGCAGGGCCGGCAGTAGGAAATCACGACGACGACCGAATTCGGCCCGACGCTCTTCGAGAATACTCAGGGTGGCCGGCTCAAAGCAGGCCAGGGCCGCGTATTGGGCCATGCTCGGCGCGCTGATGTAGAGGTTCTGCGCCAACTTCTCCAGTTCGCCCACTGCTTCCGGTGGCGCCACCAGCCAACCAAGGCGCCAACCGGTCATGCCGAAATATTTTGAGAAACTATTAAGGACAAAGGCACTGTCATCGACTTCCAGCACGCTGGCCGCATCGGTGCCGTAAGTCAGGCCGTGGTAGATCTCGTCCACCACCAAATGACCGTTGCGCGCCTTGATGGCGGCGGACAAGCCGGCCAGCTCATCGCGGGTCAGGATGGTCCCGGTCGGGTTCGCGGGAGACGCGACCAAGGCACCCACGCTGTCCTGGTCCCAGTAGCGCGCGACCAAGTCCGGGGTCAGTTGATAACGCACATCGGGGCCCACCGGCACCAGTTGTGCCGCCCCTTCCACCAGGCGCAGGAAGTGCCGATTGCAGGGGTAGCCCGGGTCCGCCAGCAGCCAGTGTTTGCCCGGGTCCACCAGCAGGCTGCTGGCCAGCAGCAGCGCACCGGAACCGCCCGGGGTGATCAGAATTCGCTCAGGGTCGATGTCCAGGCCGTAGCGTTGCTGATAGAAGCCCGAGATCGCCGTGCGCAGTTCGGGAATCCCGCGGGCCGCGGTGTAACGGGTCTTGCCCGCCGTCAGCGCAGCCTGGCCAGCCTGGATGATCGGCTCGGCGGTGGTGAAGTCCGGCTCGCCGATCTCCAGGTGGATCACGTCATGACCCGCCGCCTGCAATTCATTGGCGCGGGCCAGCAAGGCCATGACATGGAACGGTTCGATAGCGCGGCTGCGCGCACTGTAGGGCAGAGCCATTAGCCTTCCTTACATTGAGGGAGCAAAACACCGATTCTACCCACCCCATGGAACTCCCGAGAACCAAAAGCAATCAGAGCCCTCGGTTTGCTGGAGCTGAGGAACCTCAACACCTGGCTCAAGTTTGACTAAAATCAACGTTTGATCAGACCCATCAACTTATCGGATCGGCCTTTGCCCGTTTTCCCGGGCCACGGCAGGCGCAGGCTCGACAACCGGGAGTAGCGCGCTCGGATTTGATCTGGTAAGTTCGCCCGCTTGCAGCCGCAGGGCCGGCAAGTGTCGGAGATGGAGCAATCCTGCGCAATGGATTACAAGAGTAGAGGCGGTCCATTCATGCCCACCCAAGCAAAGCAACAGAATCAATCGATCAGCGGTTTCGAACCTTATGTTGAAACGGCAGGCGAAGAGTACATGGGCAAACCCATGCGCGAGCACTTCACCAAGATCCTGAACAAGTGGAAACAGGACTTGATGCAGGAAGTCGACCGCACTGTTGACCATATGAAAGACGAAGCAGCCAACTTTCCCGACCCGGCCGACCGTGCCAGCCAGGAAGAAGAGTTCAGCCTTGAGCTGCGTGCCCGCGACCGCGAGCGCAAGTTGATCAAGAAGATCGACAAGACCCTGCAATTGATCGAAGACGAAGAATACGGCTGGTGCGAATCCTGTGGCGTCGAGATCGGCATCCGCCGTCTGGAAGCCCGTCCTACCGCCGACATGTGCGTCGACTGCAAGACCTTGGCGGAAATCAAGGAAAAACAAGTCGGCAAGTAATCGCCGCCTTGAACACAGAACGGAGCGTGAAAACGCTCCGTTTTTGTTTCTGCCATCCTTGCCTTCCCCTGCTGGAGCAAGCTTGCCCGCCACGGCAATCCCCCCGACACGCTTGTCACGCCGGGGCCAGACCCCATAGCATCCGCCCCCATGACTGCCTCCACATCACCTTCGTACATCGGGCGCTTCGCCCCCACGCCCAGCGGCCACTTGCATTTCGGCTCCCTGGTGGCGGCCCTTGCGTCCTACCTCGATGCCCGCGCCGTGGGCGGCCGCTGGCTGTTGCGCATGGAAGACCTCGACCCGCCCCGGGAAGAACCCGGTGCCCAGGCGGCGATCCTCAATGCCCTGGAACGCTACGGTTTTGAGTGGGACGGCGAGATGGTCCGCCAGAGCGAACGCCACGACGCTTACGCCGAGGTGCTCAATCGCCTGTTCAACCACGGCCTGGCCTACGCGTGTACCTGTTCGCGCAAACAACTGGAGCCCTACCAGGGCATCTACCCAGGGCTGTGCCGCAACCTCGGGCACGCTCAGGACGGCGCGGCGATCCGCCTGCGGGTACCGGAACTCGATTACCACTTCCAGGACCGGGTCCAGGGCGAGTACCGCCAACACCTGGGCCGGGAAGTCGGGGACTTCGTGATTCGCCGTCGCGATGGCCTCTATGCTTATCAATTGGCGGTGGTGCTGGATGACGCCTGGCAAGGTGTTACCGATATCGTGCGCGGGGCCGACCTGCTCGATTCCACGCCCCGCCAGCTGTATCTGCAAGAGCTGCTGGGGTTGCCGCAACCGCGCTACCTGCACCTGCCGCTGATTACCCAGCCGGATGGCAACAAACTGGGCAAGTCCTACCGCTCGCCGCCGCTGGCGCAAGACCAAGCCACCCCACTGTTACTCAGGGCCCTGCGCGCCCTTGGGCAAAACCCGGGGCCCGAACTGGAGGGCGCCAGCCCCCGGGAAGTCCTCGGTTGGGGCATCGCCCATTGGGCCCCCACGCAGATTCCACGCACACTGAGCATCCCCGAAGCGCAAATACGCTGACGCCCCTTGCAGCTTGGCGCCCATCCGTTACCATCGCCGCACGTTTTCGGGCACGCACACAATAAAGAGAGGCCGAGATGTACATCTATCGCTTGGTCCTGCTCCTGGTAGTGGGGATCTATCTGTTCTCCCCCGCCATCATGGATTGGTGGATCGATGCTACAGGCGCCTGGTATCGCCCGTATCTGCTCTGGCTGATTCTGATCGTCGTGACCTTTATCCTGCAGAGCCAAAAAGATGCCGATGAGCTTTAGCCTGACCCAGATGATCCTGATCAGCGCCGCCTACCTGCTGGTGCTGTTCGGGGTGGCCTGGATCAGCGAACGCGGCATGATCCCGCGCTCGATCATTCGCCACCCGCTGACCTACACCCTGTCGCTGGGGGTCTACGCCAGCGCCTGGGCGTTCTATGGCACGGTCGGGCTGGCCTATCAGTACGGCTACGGTTTCCTCTCCAGCTACCTCGGGGTCTCCGGGGCCTTTCTGCTGGCGCCAGTGCTGCTCTACCCGATCCTCAAGATCACCCGCACCTACCAGCTGTCTTCCCTGGCCGACCTGTTCGCCTTCCGCTTTCGCAGCACCTGGGCCGGTGCCCTGACCACTATCTTCATGTTGGTGGGGGTCTTGCCGTTGTTGGCCTTGCAGATCCAGGCGGTGGCCGACTCCATCAGCATCCTGACCCATGAACCGGTGCAGCACCGGGTGGCCTTGAGCTTTTGCGCGCTGATCACCCTGTTCACTATCTTCTTCGGCTCACGGCATATCGCCACCCGGGAAAAGCACGAAGGCCTGGTCTTCGCCATTGCCTTCGAATCGGTGATCAAGCTGATCGCCATCGGCGGTGTCGGCCTCTATGCCTTGTATGGCGTCTTCGACGGCCCGCAACAGCTGGAACTGTGGCTGCTGCAAAACCAGACGGCCCTCGCCGCCCTGCACACGCCGTTGCAGGAAGGTCCGTGGCGCACCCTGCTGCTGGTGTTCTTCGCCTCGGCGATCGTGATGCCGCACATGTATCACATGACCTTCACCGAAAACCTCAACCCCCGCGCCCTGGTCAGCGCCAGTTGGGGGCTGCCGTTGTTCCTGCTGCTGATGAGCCTGGCGGTGCCGCTGATTCTCTGGGCCGGGCTGAAGCTGGGCGCCACCACCAACCCCGAATACTTCACCCTCGGCATCGGCATTGCCGCCAACAGCAAGGCCCTGGCGTTGCTGGCCTATGTCGGCGGCCTGTCGGCGGCCAGCGGCTTGATCATCGTCACCACCCTGGCCTTGTCGGGCATGGCCCTCAACCACCTGGTGCTGCCGCTGTACCAGCCGCCGGCAGAGGGCAACATCTATCGCTGGCTGAAGTGGACCCGCCGCGCGCTGATCGTCGCCATCATCATGGCCGGCTATGGCTTTTACCTGTTGCTGGGGGCCGAGCAGGACCTGGCCAACCTGGGCATCGTCGCCTTCGTCGCCACCCTGCAATTCCTTCCAGGCGTGCTTTCGGTGCTCTACTGGCCGACCGCCAACCGCCGGGGTTTTATCGCCGGCTTGCTGGCGGGGGTGCTGGTCTGGCTGGTGACCATGCTGCTGCCGCTGATCGGTAACCTGCAGGGCTTCTATATCCCCCTGCTGAACATGATCTACGTGCTCGACGACACCAGTTGGCACATGGCGGCCATCGCCTCGCTAGCCGCCAACGTGCTGATGTTCACCCTGATCTCACTGTTCACCAACGCCAGTGCCGAGGAAGCCAGTGCTGCCGAAGCCTGCGCGGTGGACAACGTGCGCAGGCCGCAACGCCGGGAACTGCATGCGGCGTCACCTCAAGAGTTCGCCACCCAGTTGGCCAAGCCCCTGGGTGCCAAGGCTGCGCAAAAAGAAGTCGAGCAAGCGCTGCGCGACCTGTACCTGCCCTTCGATGAACGCCGGCCTTATGCCTTGCGCCGCCTGCGTGACCGCATCGAGGCCAATCTCTCGGGGCTGATGGGCCCAAGCGTCGCCCAGGACATGGTGGAAACCTTCCTGCCTTATAAGGCAGGCGGCGAAAACTACGTCACCGAGGACATCCACTTCATCGAAAGCCGGCTGGAGGACTACCACTCGCGCCTCACCGGCCTGGCCGCAGAACTCGACGCCCTGCGCCGCTACCACCGGCAAACCCTGCAGGAACTGCCCATGGGCGTCTGTTCCCTGGCCAAGGACCAGGAAATCCTCATGTGGAACAAAGCCATGGAGGAGCTGACCGGGATCCCGGCCCAGCACGTGGTCGGCTCGCGCCTGATCACCATCGCCAACCCCTGGAAAGAACTGTTGCAAGGTTTTATCAACCTGCCCGATGAACACTTGCACAAGCAGCACTTGGCCCTCGACGGCCAGACCCGCTGGCTGAACCTGCACAAAGCTGCGATCGACGAGCCCCTGGCACCGGGTAACAGCGGCCTGGTACTGCTGGTGGAAGACCTCACCGAAACCCAGATGCTCGAAGACAAGCTGGTGCACTCCGAACGCCTGGCGAGCATTGGCCGCCTGGCCGCCGGGGTGGCCCATGAAATCGGCAACCCGGTGACCGGCATTGCCTGCCTGGCGCAAAACCTGCGGGAAGAACGCGAGGACGACGGCGAACTCACCGAAATCAGCGGGCAGATCCTCGAGCAGACCAAGCGCATATCCCGCATCGTTCAGTCGCTGATGAGCTTCGCCCATGCCGGCAGCCATCAACACAATGACGAAGCGGTGTGCCTGGCCGAGGTCGCCCAGGATGCCATTGGTCTGCTGGCCCTGAACCGGCGCAATTTTGAAGTGCAGTTTTTCAACCTGTGCGATCCCGACCACTGGGTCGATGGTGATCCGCAACGGCTCGCCCAGGTGCTGATCAACTTGTTGTCCAACGCTCGCGACGCCTCACCGGCGGGCAGCGCGGTACGGGTCAAGAGCGAGGCTTTCGAACACACGGTCGACCTGATTGTGGAGGACGAAGGCAGTGGCATTCCGAAGAACATCATGGACCGATTGTTCGAACCCTTCTTCACCACCAAGGACCCTGGCGAAGGCACCGGACTGGGCCTTGCACTGGTCTATTCCATCGTTGAAGAGCATTATGGACAAATCACCATCGACAGCCCGGCTGATCCACACAGCCAACGCGGCACCCGTATTCGGGTGACCTTACCGCGTCATGTCGAAGCGACGTCCGCTGTGAACTGAGACCGTCGAGAGAATTGAATCAATGCCGCATATTCTGATCGTCGAAGACGAAACCATCATCCGCTCTGCCTTGCGTCGCCTGCTGGAGCGTAACCAGTATCAAGTGAGCGAAGCCGGCTCGGTGCAGGAAGCACAGGAGCGCTTCAGCATCCCCACCTTCGACCTGATTGTCAGTGACCTGCGTCTTCCCGGTGCCCCCGGCACCGAGCTGATCAAACTCGGCGAAGGCACGCCGGTGCTGATCATGACCAGCTATGCCAGCCTGCGCTCGGCCGTGGACTCGATGAAAATGGGCGCGGTGGATTACATCGCCAAACCGTTCGACCACGACGAGATGCTCCAGGCCGTAGCGCGCATCCTGCGAGACCGGCAAAGCGCCGAGAGCAATCCAGCCGAACGCCCGGCAGGCAAGGCCGCCAACACCGCCGACAAGGCCGGTGCCAACAACAGCAATGGCGAGATCGGCATCATTGGCTCCTGCCCACCGATGCAGGACCTGTACAGCAAGATCCGCAAAGTGGCGCCCACCGACTCCAATGTGCTGATCCAGGGCGAGTCGGGCACCGGTAAGGAACTGGTGGCTCGCGCCCTGCACAACCTGTCCAAACGCGCCAAGGCGCCGATGATTTCGGTGAACTGCGCGGCCATCCCGGAAACCCTGATCGAGTCCGAACTGTTCGGCCATGAAAAAGGCGCGTTTACCGGTGCCAGTGCCGGCCGCGCCGGCTTGGTCGAAGCGGCGGACGGCGGCACCCTGTTCCTCGATGAAATCGGCGAGCTGCCCCTGGAAGCCCAGGCCCGTCTGCTGCGGGTATTGCAGGAAGGCGAAATTCGTCGGGTGGGCTCGGTGCAGTCGCAGAAAGTCGACGTGCGCCTGATTGCGGCAACTCACCGGGACTTGAAGAGCCTGTCGAAGATCGGCCAGTTCCGCGAAGACCTTTTTTACCGGCTGCATGTGATCGCCTTGAAACTGCCAGCCCTGCGTGAGCGCGGCGCCGACGTCAACGAGATCGCCAATGCCTTCCTTGCACGCCAAAGTGCCCGCGTAGGCCGTACCGACCTGAAATTTGCGGCCGATGCCGAACAGGCGATCCGCCACTACTCCTGGCCCGGTAACGTGCGCGAACTGGAGAACGCGGTGGAGCGTGCGGTCATCCTGTGCGAAAGCCCGGAAATCTCCGCCGACTTGCTGGGCATCGACATCGAGCTGAGCGATCTGGAGGACGAGGAGTTCATCGGCCTGGCACCGCAAGCCGGTAACACCAGCCACGAACCCACCGAAGACCTGTCCCTGGAAGACTACTTCCAGCACTTCGTCCTTGAGCATCAGGACCACATGACCGAGACCGAGCTGGCGCGCAAACTAGGCGTCAGCCGCAAGTGCCTGTGGGAACGACGTCAGCGCCTGGGCATTCCACGGCGCAAGACCGGGGTGGCCAGCGAAAGCTGAATGGGGGCTGTCCGGAGTGTGGGTAACACTCGATTTTTTGCAAAAAACTGTTACCCACAACATTCCACGTAACAAAAGCCGGGGCTAAAGGTAACGAAGCCCCGGTTTTTTTTGCCCTGCAAAACACCCCCTCTTAGCCCTAACCCCTTGTTTTACTGGGCTTTGAAAAAGTTGGCACGGCATCTGCTATATGCTTAGTACAAAAACAATAACAAGCAATGCACAAGACAATAAAAATAAGACGAATCGACTCACGCACAATAAAAACAACACGGCGGAGGCGCAGCTAACTGATTCTTTTGGAGAGGCGTTGTACTTGGGGCTAGCCCCACAACCAGGCCGAGAACAACAAAAACTGTCCTAAGACAGAGCCTGAACTGGTTGGATCGATAGATCATTGCAACACAGCGATCAAAGCAATCCGTTTGCTCTTGGCTCCCGATTGGGAGGGTCACTTCGGGTTAACCGGGTGACAAGGGCGTTTAACAAAAACAAGAAGCCCGAAACCAATAATAAAAATAGAGCACGCAACTACTTCTGGGGGAGCTTCGGCTCCCCTTGTAGTTTCCGTCATTCACGCAACTCCCCCCCATAAGCTCTGAACGCCAGGTAACACGGCCCTTTCAGACGCCCCGCACAACTCGCCGCAGCTTCCTACACCATCCTCTGACTAAATGCTAGAATCCCCGCCCATCATGCGGTCATTCTTCGTTTTGGCCGAACATTCCTTCAAACAGTGCATCCCATGCTGAAGAAGTTGTTCCAGTCATTCCGTTCTCCCTTGCGTCGTACGCAACACCAACGCAGCACGCCTGAAGTGCTTAATAGCAGCCAACATTCGCTGCAGCGCGCCCAGTTCAGCCGTTATGCGGTGAATATCGTCGAGCGCCTGCAGAACGCCGGCTACCAGGCCTACCTGGTCGGCGGTTGCGTGCGCGACATGCTGCTCAATATCACCCCCAAGGATTTCGACGTCGCCACCAGCGCCACGCCGGAGCAAGTGCGGGCCGAGTTTCGTAACGCGCGCATCATCGGTCGCCGTTTCAAACTGGTGCACATCCACTTTGGTCGAGAAATCATCGAAGTCGCGACCTTCCGCGCCAATCACCCGCAGAACGAAGACGAGGAGGACAGCAACCAGTCCTCGCGCAACGAGAGCGGGCGCATTCTGCGGGACAACGTCTACGGTACCCTCGAAGAGGACGCCCAGCGCCGCGACTTCACCATCAACGCCCTCTATTACGATCCGGTCAGCGAGCGCATTCTCGACTACGCCAACGGCGTGCACGACATCCGCAATCATCTGGTGCGCCTGATTGGCGACCCACGTCAGCGTTACCAGGAAGACCCGGTGCGCATGCTGCGGGCCGTGCGTTTCGCCGCCAAGCTGGATTTCGGCATCGAGAAACACACCGCCACGCCGATTCGTGAACTGGCGCCCATGCTGCGGGAAATTCCTTCGGCGCGCCTGTTCGAAGAAGTTCTGAAGCTGTTCCTTTCGGGGCATGCCGCCGACACCTTCGAAATGCTGGTGGACCTGCAACTGTTCGACCCGCTGTTCCCGGCCAGTGCCGAGGCGCTGGAGCACAACCCGACGTACACCCACACCCTGATCAGCGAAGCCCTGGCCAACACCGACCTGCGCATCAAGCAGAACAAACCGGTAACACCGGCCTTCCTGTTCGCCGCCCTGCTCTGGCCCGCCCTGCCGACTCGCGTACTGCGCCTGCAGGAACGCGGCATGCCGCCGATACCGGCCATGCAGGAAGCGGCTCACGAGCTGATCGCCGAGCAATGCCAACGCATCGCCATCCCCAAGCGCTTTACCATGCCGATCCGCGAGATCTGGGACATGCAGGAGCGCCTGCCGCGGCGCAGCGGCAAACGGGCCGACCAGTTGCTGGACAACCCGCGTTTCCGCGCTGGCTACGACTTCCTGCTGCTGCGCGAAAGCGCCGGCGAGCAGACCGACGGCCTGGGTGAATGGTGGACCGACTACCAGGACGCCAACGAAGCCGGGCGCCGGGACATGATCCGCGACCTCAGCGGCAAGGACGAAGGCGCCAGCGGCGCACCGCGTAAGCGTCGCCGCAGCAGTGGCAGCAAACGCAAACGTGCCGCCGGCACCCCGGGTGCATCAGGCGAATAAGTGATGGAACGCATCTACATCGGCATGGGCAGCAACCTGGCGGCCCCGGAAGCACAACTGCGCAGCGCGATCGACGCGCTGGCGCAGTTGCCGCAAAGCCGATTGGTCGGGACCTCAGCCTTTTATCAAAGCGACTCCCTGCTGCCTGGCCAGCCTCGCTACACCAATGCGGTGGCGGCCCTGGACAGCGACCTCGCGCCCCTGGCACTGCTCGATGCGCTGCAAGCCATCGAAAACGATCAAGGCCGCGAGCGCCTTGAACGCTGGGGACCGCGAACCCTCGACCTGGACATCTTGCTGTTTGGCGATCGTCTGATCGACGAACCCCGCCTCAAGGTCCCCCACTACCATATGCACGCGCGCGCCTTCGTCCTCTATCCCCTGGCGGAGCTGGCCCCGGAAAACCTGCAACTGGCCGATGGCCGCCACCTCAAGGATTTGCTTGCCGCCTGCCCATTTGTCGGCCTGGAACGCCTCGCCTGAAAGCTGAATCGCATCAGTAACGGCGGTAACACCCACGGCGTAACAAGGCGGTAACACATCTAATTGACTTCCCGAGTTCTCCTCACGACTATAGGCGTCCCGTTGCCGCCGTCATGGCGTTACAGGGCGCAATTCAAGCTATGTGTAGGCGTAGCAACCCCAGGGAAGAACCGGCATCCACAGCTGCATAAGGGCGGTGGCACCCGCTGTTTACAGCTGCGCCGAGCACCGGGTCAGGTGCACGCAGCGCAGGCCGAACGCCTGCCATTGAGGCACATCGCTTGAAACCAGGCTCTATAAGCACGACACAAGACCGTGCGCCTGAATAACGAAGAATCACGCGCGTTACTCGCAGTAGTTTCCAAAGCGCCTGAATGAGGACCCCTTTTCATGCCAGACATCACTCTGACCACCCTGCAAAGCCTCAAGCAGAAAGGTGAAAAGATCACCATGCTGACCTGCTATGACGCGACCTTCGCCCACACCTGCTGCCAGGCTGGCGTCGAAGTCCTGCTAGTGGGCGACTCCCTGGGCATGGTCCTGCAGGGGCACGACAGCACCCTGCCAGTGACCACTGCGGACATGGCCTACCACGTGGCGGCGGTGAAACGCGGCAACCAGGGTGCCCTGATCCTCGCGGACCTGCCCTTCATGGCCTACGCCACCACCGAACAAGCGCTGAACAACAGCGCCCAGCTGATGCAGGCCGGTGCGCACATGGTCAAGGTCGAAGGTGCCGTGTGGTTGGCGGAGTCGATTCGCCTGTTGGCCGAGCGCGGTGTTCCGGTGTGCGCCCACATGGGCCTGACCCCACAAGCGGTGAACATCCTCGGCGGCTACAAGGTCCAGGGGCGCAATGAAAACCAGGCGCGGCAGATGCGCGCTGACGCCATTGCACTGGAACAGGCCGGCGCGGCCATGCTCCTGCTGGAATGCGTACCCAGCGAGCTGGCAGCAGAAATCACCCAAGCGGTGAAAATCCCGGTGATCGGTATCGGTGCCGGCAGTGCCACCGACGGCCAGGTGCTGGTCATGCACGACATGCTGGGGCTGTCCCTCACAGGTCGTGCGCCAAAATTCGTGAAGAACTTCATGGAAGGCCAAGACAGTATTCAAGCCGCGTTCAGCGCGTATGTCGCTGAAGTCAAAGCCGGGACCTTCCCAGGCGTCGAGCACGGGTTTTCCGCATGAACACTGTAAAAACCGTGCGCGAACTGCGCGCAGCTGTTGCCCGTGCGCGTAATGAAGGCAAACGCATCGGCTTCGTGCCCACCATGGGCAATCTGCACAGCGGCCACGCGGCGCTGGTGGCCAAGGCCGCCCAACGTGTGGACTTCGTGGTCGCGAGCATCTTCGTCAACCCGCTGCAATTCGGCGCTGGCGAAGACTTGGACAAATATCCGCGCACCTTGCTTGCCGACCAGGAAAAGCTGCTGGAAGCAGGCTGCCATTTGCTGTTCGCCCCCAGCGTTGAAGAGATGTACCCCGATGGCATGGCCGGGCAGACCCGGGTCAGCGTGCCCCAGCTCTCCGAAGGCCTGTGCGGCGCCAGCCGTCCGGGGCACTTTGAAGGCGTGGCCACGGTGGTCAGCAAGCTGTTCAACATGGTCCAGCCGGACCTCGCTGTCTTCGGCCAGAAGGACTTCCAGCAACTGGCGGTCATCCGCGCCCTGGCCCACGACCTGAACCTGCCGATCCAGATCATCGGCGAGCCCACCGTGCGTGCTGCCGACGGCCTGGCCCTGTCATCACGCAACGGTTACCTCAACGAAGAACAGCGGGCCATCGCCCCGGCCTTGTATCGCAGCCTGAGCCAGATCGCCCAGGCCATTCGCGACGGCGAGCGGGACTACCCGAAGCTCTTGGCCGAACAGCAGCAACAACTCGAAGCCCAAGGGTTCCGTCGGGACTACCTGGAAATTCGCCAGGCCATGAACCTGCGTCCAGCCACTGCCGATGATCGCGACCTGGTGATTCTGGTGGCCGCCTACCTGGGCGCCACACGGCTGATCGACAACCTGCACCTGAACCTCGACACACCGGCGTAAACGCCGGATTGCCCGGCGTCACACCTTCGGGCAAACTGCCGCCCGCCGGGGCCTGCAGCCACAACTGCCAGGCCCCGTTCAAGGATCTGCCCCGGGAACACTCAGGCACGCCATCAGGCTCAACTTCAAGCCGCGCATCTGCACAGGACGCCCGGCAACGAACTGAGCCACACCAGCCGCACGCTTGCTATTCAGTTGGCCTGAGCCCTTCCCCCGATTTCTTCATCCGCAAACCCGCCTGGAGCTCTGGAAGCCTGCACCGGTATAAAAAAGTACCGGCCAGCGGTTAGACAAAGCCAAGACAGATCGGCACGCGGGAGTTACTGTAATCGCCCTGCGTGATGAATCGTGTCAGCGCAGGGTTGACCGAACCTGGACCCTGCCCCCACGCAGGACGTTCCGGGCTATTCAGTGTCCAAAAGGCAGTTCAAGCAAAAGGAAAACCGCAGCGATGGCGTACTACCGCACTCCTCACGACGTTACCGCTCTGCCCGCCTGGCAAGCGTTGAATGACCACCGCCAAGCCATGCAGGATTTCAGCATGCGCGAGGCCTTTAATGCCGACCCACAGCGCTTTCATCACTTCAGCCTGAGCAGCTGTGGGCTGTTTCTGGATTACTCGAAAAACCTGATCAGCAGCGAAACCCGCGACCTGCTGGTGGGCCTGGCCGACGAAGTCGGCCTGAAGGATGCGATCAAGGCACTGTTTTCCGGCGAGACCGTGAACTCCTCCGAAGGGCGTCCAGCCCTGCACACCGCGCTGCGCCGTCCCGTGGGCGACAAGCTGTCGGTCAACGGCGTCAACGTGATGCCCGAAGTGCACAAGGTACTGAACCAGATCACCGAGCTGGTCGGCCGCATCCACGACGGCCTGTGGCGCGGCTACAGCGAAAAACCGATCACCGACGTGGTGAACATCGGCATCGGCGGCTCCTTCCTGGGCCCGGAACTGGTGTCCGAGGCGCTGTTGTCCTACGCCCACAAAGGCGTGCGCTGCCACTACCTGGCGAACATCGACGGCAGTGAGTTCCATGAGCTGTCGGCGAAGATTCGTGCTGAAACCACCTTGTTCATCGTCTCGTCCAAGTCCTTCAATACCCTGGAAACCCTGAAGAACGCCCAGGCAGCCCGGGCTTGGTACCTGGCCCAGGGTGGTTCAGAAGCCGAGCTGTACCGGCACTTCATCGCCGTTTCCAGCAACAATGCGGCGGCGGTGGCTTTCGGCATTCGCGAAGAGAACATCTTCCCGATGTGGGACTGGGTCGGCGGGCGCTACTCGCTGTGGTCGGCCATCGGTCTGCCTATCGCTCTGGCCATCGGCATGTCCAACTTCAAGGAGCTGCTGTCCGGCGCCTACACCATGGACCAGCATTTCCAGAGCGCGCCGTTCGAACAGAACATGCCGGTGCTGCTGGCCCTGCTTGGCGTGTGGTACGGCAACTTCTGGGGCTCCCAGGCCCACGCGATCCTGCCGTACGACCACTACCTGCGTAACATCACCAAGCACCTGCAGCAGTTGGACATGGAGTCCAACGGCAAGAGCGTGCGCCAGGACGGTACGCCCGTGTCCACCGACACCGGTCCGGTGATCTGGGGCGGCGTCGGCTGCAACGGCCAGCACGCTTACCACCAGTTGCTGCACCAAGGCACCCAATTGATCCCGGCCGACTTCATCGTGCCGATCGTCAGCTTCAACCCGGTGGCCGATCACCATCAATGGCTGTACGCCAACTGCCTGTCGCAAAGCCAGGCGCTGATGCTCGGCAAGACCCGCGCCGAAGCCGAAGCCGAGCTGCGTGAAAAAGGCCTCAGCGAAGACGAAGTGCAGAAACTTGCACCGCACAAGGTGATCCCGGGCAACCGTCCGAGCAACACCCTGGTGGTCGAGCGCATCAGCCCGCGGCGCCTGGGCGCGCTGGTGGCGATGTACGAACACAAAGTCTTCGTACAGAGCGTGATCTGGGGCATCAACGCCTTCGACCAGTGGGGCGTGGAGCTGGGCAAGGAACTGGGCAAGGGCGTCTACAGCCGCCTCACCGGCAGCGAAGAAACCCCGGCCGAAGATGCTTCCACCCAAGGCTTGATCAACTACTTCCGCGGTCGTCACCGCGGCTGATCCGCGCTTTGCCTTTGCAGGGGCCGGCCCGCCGCCCCCTGCAACCCTCCCCCTTGAACCTTGCCCGCCTTTCTGCGCACCCTTATGCCTTGTCGTAAAACAAGAATAAGGATCCGTCATGTTCGATATCAGCCGTTTTCCACACGCCGATGCCGTCCGCCAGGCGGCACAACTCAGCCAAGACGACTACCAAAGCCTCTACCGCCAGTCGATTGAGCAGCCCGACACTTTCTGGGCCGAACAGGCCAAGCGCTTCCTGCGCTGGAGCACACCCTGGACTCAGGTCCACAGCCACGACATGCGCACCGGTGCCGCCAGTTGGTTCAGCGGTGGTCAACTCAACGTCAGCGACAACTGCATCGACCGTCACCTGGAAAAACGCGGCGATCAGGCCGCGATCATCTGGGAGGGTGACAACCCAAACGACTCCCAGCGCATTACGTACCGAGAACTGCACCAACGGGTCTGCCGCCTGGCCAACGTACTGAAAAGCCGTGGCGTGAAGAAAGGCGACCGCGTATGCATCTACATGCCGATGATTCCCGAAGCGGCCTACGCCATGCTCGCCTGCACCCGTATCGGCGCGGTGCACTCAGTGGTCTTTGGTGGCTTCTCGCCCGAAGCCCTGCGTGACCGGATTCGCGACGCCGATTGCCGGACCGTGATCACCGCTGATGAAGGCGTGCGCGGAGGCAAGTTCGTGCCCTTGAAGAACAACGTCGACAAAGCCCTGCTCAGTTGCCCGGATGTCAGCAGCGTGGTGGTGGTCGCACGGACCAGCAACCCCGTGGACTGGGTGGAAGGCCGCGACCTGTGGTACCAACAGGCAGTCAACGACGCCAACGACCAATGCCCCGCCGAGCCGATGGACGCCGAAGACCCGCTGTTTATCCTCTATACCTCCGGCAGCACCGGCAAACCCAAGGGCGTACTGCACAGCACCGGCGGTTACCTGCTGCAAGCAGCCATGACCTTCAAGTACGTGCTGGACTACCGCGACGGCGAAGTCTTCTGGTGCACCGCCGACGTTGGCTGGGTCACCGGGCACAGCTACATTCTGTACGGCCCCCTGGCCAATGGCGCCACCACCCTGATGTTCGAAGGCGTGCCCAGCTACCCCAGCAGTTCGCGCTTCTGGGAAGTGGTGGACAAGCACCAAGTCAATATTTTCTACACCGCGCCCACTGCCTTGCGTGCGCTGATGCGTGAAGGCTCCGGGCCGCTGGAAAAAACCTCGCGCAGCAGCCTGCGCCTGCTGGGCAGTGTCGGCGAGCCGATCAACCCGGAAGCCTGGGAGTGGTACTTCAATGCCGTCGGCCAGCAGCGCTGCCCGATCGTCGATACCTGGTGGCAGACCGAGACCGGCGGCATCATGCTCAGCCCCCTGGTCAGCAGCTCCCGGATCAAACCCGGTTGCGCCTCAACCCCGATGTTCGGCGTACAACCGGTGCTGCTCAACGACCAGGGCCAGGAAATCCAGGGCGCCGGCAGCGGCATCCTGGCGATCAAGGCCAGTTGGCCGGCGCAGATCCGCAGCGTCTACGGTGACCCGAAACGCATGGTCGAAACCTACTTCGCCCCCTACCCCGGCTACTACTTCACCGGCGACGGCGCCCGCCGCGATGAGGATGGGGACTACTGGATCACCGGGCGTATTGACGACGTGATCAACGTATCCGGGCACCGCATCGGCACCGCAGAAGTGGAAAGCGCCCTGGTGCTGCACGACAACATCGCCGAGGCGGCGGTGGTGGGCTACCCCCATGACGTCAAGGGCCAAGGCATCTATGCCTTTGTCACACCGATGCAGGGCGTTGAACCCGACGAGGCACTGAAGAAGGAGCTGCTGGCACTGGTCAGCCGGGAAATCGGCAGCTTCGCCAAACCGGACCTGATCCAGTGGGCTCCGGCCCTGCCAAAAACCCGTTCGGGAAAAATCATGCGGCGCATCCTGCGCAAGATCGCCTGCAACGAACTCGATACCCTCGGTGACACCTCGACCCTAGCCGACCCGAGCGTGGTCGACGGGCTGATCGACAAACGCCTGAACGCCTGATCTGATGGCGGCGCGGTGCAAGCCGCGCCTACTTTTCCAGCCACGCATCGAACCCTTATGGAATTCATCCGCAGTCGCATCGAACACCAGGTGATGAGTTTGTCCGGCCTGTCACTGGGCCAACTTGACCTCGAAAACCCCAAGGGCGACCCCGGTCTGTTCGGCCCGGACTCGGTCAGTTGGCAGGTGCATGGCGACTTCAGCAGCATGTTGATCGGCGGCATCAGTGCCCTGCTGATGCAGGCCTTGCACCCGCTGGCCCTGGCCGGTGTCTGGGACCACTCGAACTTTCGCCAAGACATGCTCGGGCGCCTGCGCCGTACCGGCCAGTTCATTTCCGGCACCACCTTTGGTTCGCGCCAGGACGCCGAATGGCTGATCGACAAGGTGCGCACCATTCATTTGCGCATCGTCGGCACGGCCCCCGATGGCCGGCCCTACGCGGCCAGCGATCCGGACTTACTGACCTGGGTGCATGTCGCCGAAGTCAGCAGTTTTCTTGCCGCTCACCTGCGTTACCGCAACCCACAGTTATCGGCGGCCGACCAGGATCGTTACTATGCCGAAATCGCCCTGATTGCCGAACGCCTGGGTGCCCGGGAGGTTCCTCGCTCGCGCCGGGAGGTGGCCGACTACTTGCAACGCCTGCGCCCCGAACTGCTGTGCGACGAGCGCAGCCGCGAGGTGCTGCGCCTGCTGCTGGCTGCGCCCGCCCCCAGCCAGTTGGCCAAGCCCTTCGGCGCCCTGATGATGCAGGCCGGTATCGACCTGTTGCCGGATTGGGCCAGCGCCATGCTCGACATCACCCAGAGCCCTCTGCAACGCAAACTGATTCGCGCCAGCGTCAATCGCAGTGCGCCGATGCTGCGCTGGGCGGTGCGCAACGGTTCGGTGCAACGAGCAAAGCGGCGCATGGGGCTGTAGGGCTGCAAAAACATCGCCCCACTCGCCGACGCTGTTAAACTGCCGCGCCCAATCCATCGCAAGGCGCCACGCATGTCTTCCTTGAATCAGGCGCTGCGCGCCGCCCTCGATCATCGCCAGGACCTGCTCGCCGAGCTGCATCAGCAAGGCACCGACTGCTACCGGCTGTTCCACGGCAGCCAGGAAGGCGCCGGCGGCCTGACCATCGACCGCTATGGCCCGCAACTGCTGGTGCAAAGCTTCCACCAGACCCTGGAACGCGAGGCGCTGCTGGAGCTGCATGCCACGGTCGAACAGGCCTTGGACCTGCCCAGCCTGCTGGTCTACAACGACCGCTCCCGCGGCAACTCACGCATCGATCGCGAAGACACGGTGTACCGCGCTGAAGACGCGGCCCTGCAAGACCTGGTCGGTCACGAGTGGGGCCTGAATTATCGGGTCCGCGGCCGTCATGCCGGGCAAGACCCGCTGCTGTTCCTCGACCTGCGCAACACCCGGGGCTGGGTCAAGCAACACAGCGCCGGCAAAAGCGTGCTCAACCTCTTTGCCTACACCTGCGGCGTCGGCCTGAGTGCTGCGGCCGGCGGTGCGCGGGAGGTGTGCAACCTGGACTTCGCCGAAGGCAACCTGGCAGTTGGCCGAGAGAACGGTGCGCTAAACCCCGCGCTGCCGGAGATGCAATTCGTGCAGTCCGATTATTTCCCGGCTATTCGCCAATTGGCCGGCCTGCCCATCACCCAGCGGCGCGGGCACAAACTGCCGAGCTATCCACGCCTGGAGCAGCGCCAATACGACCTGGTGCTGCTGGACCCGCCCGCCTGGGCCAAGAGTGCGTTCGGCACAGTCGACCTGCTGCGTGACTATCAGAGCCTGCTCAAGCCGGCACTGCTGGCCACGGCCGAGGACGGGGTGCTGATCTGCTGCAACAACCTGGCAAAAGTCGCCATGGACGATTGGCGTGACCAAGTGCTGCGCTGTGCGGAAAAAGCCGGGCGCCCGGTCCGCGACTGCCAGGTGCTGACCCCGGGCCTGGATTTCCCCTCCAACGACCAACAGCCCCCCTTGAAAACCTTGATCCTGCAGTTGTGAATACGGTCCGTGAAATCTGAACAATCCTGATCCAAGGGATTGTTTCGGAACCAGAAACGCGTGCCATACTCCAAGGCACTTCCGATATCAGACAGATGAAGCCTCGCATGACCAAAGGATTGATTCGCGCTATCGGCGCCTTGTTGACTGCCCTGGCCCTTTACAGTCTGTTGGGCTTTCTGATTTTGCCGGGCATCGCCTTGCGAGTGGCCAACCAGCAGTTGGCCAACTACGCGACCACACCGGCCCATATCCAACGCATCGAACTCAACCCGTTCAGCCTTGAACTGACCGTCTGGGGCCTGACCCTGGGCGAACCGGGCAAGGAACATGTGGCCTTCGAACGCCTGTACGCCAACCTGCAGTTGGACAGCCTGTGGACCCGCGCGCTGCACTTGGCGGATGTCGAACTGGACAAGCCCAAGACCGAGATCCTCTTCGACAAGGCTGGCAAGCTCAACCTGCTGAGCCTGTTCAAGCTGCCAGCCAGCGAACCGACCCCGGCCGATCCGGAAGCCAAGCCCTTCCCCCTGAGAATCGAGCGCATCAAGCTGGCCGGCGGTTATGTGCACTTCCAGGACCTGCGCCCCAGCGAGCCCATCGAATTCCTTTACGACAAACTCGATTTCGAGTTGAAAAACCTCAGCACCCTGCCCGATGACAGCGCCGACATGACCCTGGTGGCGGCCGGCCCCGAAGGTGGACAGATCGATTGGGCCGGTAACTTCAGCCTGGCTCCCATCGCTTCTGAAGGCACCTTGAAGGTCACCGACGGCAAGATGAAAGCCTGGTGGCCCTACGTCCGCGATGCGGTGCCACTGGTACTGGAAGACGGGGTGCTGAATTTCAATACTCACTATAAATTCAACCTGTCGAAGAACACCGAGCTGCTGCTCGATAACACCTCCCTGAGCGTCGCGCCATTCGCCATCAAGGCGCCAGACGGCCGCCCCCTGGCACGCCTGGAGCGCCTGGACGTCAGTGAAACCACGGTGGACCTGGCCAAGCAGCAGGTGATCGTCGGCAAGGTCCGCAGCCAGAAACTGGAAACCTGGGCCGCCCTGGAAGCCGACGGTCAACTGGACTGGCAGAAGCTCTTCGCCAGCCAACCGGCCAAACCGGCCCCGGCGCCGACCCCGGCCGCCGCCGACTCACCCAAGCCGGCTCCCGCTGCGCCGAGCAAGCCTTGGCAAGTACTGCTCAAGGATGTGCAACTGCGCAACTATCAGGTGCACCTGGCCGATCGCCAGGCCAAACCCGCAGTCGCCCTGGAAGTCGGGCCGCTGAACCTCGACTTGCAAAATTTCGACAGCCTCAACCAGTCGCCTTTCACCCTCAAGCTCGATACCGGCCTGGGCAAGCAGGGCAAGATTCTCGCCACCGGCGAAGTCAACCTGCAGCCGGTCAGCGCCAAGCTCAAGGTGCAGAGCAAAGACATCGACCTGCGGGTGGCCCAGTCCTACATCAGCCCGTTCATTCGCCTGGAACTGCGCAGCGGCATGCTCGGCAGCGACCTTGCGGTGGACCTGAAAAAGCTGGAGCCGCTGACCTTCAGCATCACCGGCCGCGCCGAGATCAATCAGTTGCACACCTTGGACACCCTGAAGACCCGCGACTTCGTGAAGTGGAAACAGGTGGTGGTCGAGGGCCTCAACTATCAGCACGGTGACAGCCTCGACATCACCCGGGTCAACCTGATCCAGCCCTATGCCCGTTTCATCATCAACGACGACCGCACCACCAACGTCGATGACCTGCTGATTCCGCAACCGGCTGGCAGCGCCACCTCGTCCAGCACTAAGAAGTCGTCGGGCAGCAGCAAGCCGCTGGGCATCCACATCGGTGAAATCGCCATCAACGACGGCTCGGCGAACTTTGCCGACCTTAGCCTGACGCCCAACTTCGCCACCGCCGTGCAACAGCTCAACGGCCAGATCGGCACCATCGACAGCCGCAAGGCCGAACCGGCCAGTGTCGACGTCAAGGGCAAGGTCGACCGCTATGCACCAGTCACCATCAAAGGCAGCGTCAACCCCTTCGACCCGATGGCAGCGCTGGACATCGCCACCAGTTTCAAACGGGTCGAGCTGACCACCCTGACCCCCTACTCGGGCAAGTTTGCCGGGTTCCGTATTCGCAAAGGCCGGCTCAACCTCGACCTGCACTACATGATCACCAAGGGCCAGCTCAAAGCTGAAAACAAGCTGGTGGTGGAACAACTGCAACTGGGTGAGAAGGTCGACAGCCCCGATGCGGTGGACCTGCCGATCCGCCTGGCAGTGGCGCTGCTCAAGGACACCGATGGCAAGATTTCCATCGAGCTGCCGATTTCCGGCGACCTCAATAACCCGCAGTTCAGCGTCATGCCGATCGTCTGGCAGACCCTGCGCAACCTGGTCCTGCGGGCAGCCCAGGCACCGTTCAAATTCATTGGCGGGCTGATCGGCGGGGGCGGTGCGCAAGACCTCGGCAACGTGTCCTTCGCCCCGGGTTCCAGTGAGTTGAGTAAAGAATCCGAGTCGGCGCTGACCACCTTGTCCAAAGCCCTGAAGGAACGGCCAACCCTGCGCCTGGAGATCGAAGGCACCAGCGCGCAAAGCAGCGACGGCCCGTTTATCGCCGAACAACGCCTTGAGCGTGAGTACCAGTACAACTACTACAAGATGCTCCAGCGTCGTGGCGATAAAGTCCCGGCGCAGGCATCCCTACTGCAAGTGCCGGAGAATGAAAAAGCGCCGCTGCTGGAAGGCATCTACCGCACCCGCCTGAAGCAGCAACCGCCGGCCGAATGGGCTCAACTGGGCCGCGACGAACGCAGCGCCAAACTGCGCGAAGGGGTGATTCAGTTCTGGAGTTCCAGCGACGTGCTGTTGCGCCAACTGGGCCAAGAGCGGGCCAGCAGCATCAAGGACTTCCTGGTGGATAAAGGCCAACTCGCGGACGACCGTGTGTACTTCATCGACGCCAACCTGGGGCAAGCGGAAAGTGATGGTCGCGTCGTGACCCCGTTGCATTTGGACGCTGAGTAAAACCGGGACGCCCATTAAACCTAAGCGACGTAACCCTAAGCGACCAGCCAGCCGGCCCCGGACTTTTCCGACGCCAATAGAACAGGCCCCGGCACATGGTGCCAAGGCCTGTAATGACCACATCCTTGTGGTCTTCGCATGAACCTTAGAGAAGCGGTAGGCCGGTATTGCCTACCGCGACCTCTCCCTGTCCAGGCAAGAAGCGTGCGCCTTACTCGGCTTTCAGGCCGTCAGCGGAAACCGCTTTAACGCCTTTGATTTTCTTGGTGATAGCAACAGCGGTGGCTTTCTGGGCATCGGTGACCGCAACAGTGGACGACAGCGACACTACGCCTTTGTTGGTCTCTACCTTGATGTCGGTACCAGGAATGCCTTTCTCGGTAACCAGATCGCTTTTCACTTTGGTGGTGATCCAGGTGTCAGAGGTCGCCTCTTTAGCCTTGTCGACTTCACCAGCAGCTACAACCATAGGTGACTGGGTGTGTTGAGTGGTCTGCGCAAATGCTGCGTTGGCCATGGTCAGGGTCAGAGCGGTAGCAGTTGCGGCAGCGATAGCGAACTTCTTCATACGAGTAACTCCTGTTCTTTTAGAAAACCTGAGCCGTTGTCCTGGCTTCAGGGTTACCAGGGATATTGCAGGCGCTGTGCCAACTTTTGATCGCTATAAAAATACATATAAATCAATAACTTATAGAAAAAACAAAAAATCGGAATCATGCAATTTGCATGACCGGCTGCCAATCTGCATGCAAGTTGCGGTTTCTCCAAGGGCTGGTGGAGCCGCTGTGGCGGCTCCCCCTTTTATCGGTCGAACCTCAAGACTGAGAAGCCTTCAAGCACTCTCCGCGCTGCAGCCCTTGGGCACGTAATCCACAGCGACTGAGGTGGCACAGGCCCACCCCGTCACCGGCGAGCGGGTAAGGGTCAGGGTCTTGTTCAATACCGGGCTTGGGGCATTGAGCAGGGTGCAGGCAATCGTCCCCTCTCCACTGCTCGCCGCTCCCGTCGCGGTCATCAGGCAGTTCGCGCTCTGGGCCATAGCGCCCAGCAGTTCCAGGGTCGGATCGACGCCCTGGTTGAGTACATCCTCAAAGTGGACCTTCAGGGCCGAGGCTTCAGCCAGGGCCGCCATCACCTTGGCCCGGGCCTGGTACTTGGAATACAGCGGCAGGGCCACCGTTGCCAGGATGCCGATAATGGCCACCACGACCAGTAGCTCGATCAGGGTAAAACCGTACTGACGCTTCATAGACAGGCTCCATGCCTAAACAAAGGTTTTATGAGTTGCATGGGGGCCAAAGCACGGCCTGTGCCAGCCATGAAAGCCACGTAAAACAAGGCTTTCACGGTTTTCTAAGGACGCCGTGTCACGCAAGGATTCGCACAAACTGACAATTTCCGTCACCCCGCTGCGCCGTTCCGGGGGCGCCTGCAACTACGCTTTAAAGCAATCGCCGGGCGGTCTGCCAAACACGCTCGCCACCCCGCGCTCACGGACGAGCACGGCTTTACACAGGACCGAACCATGACGCCAAGAACGGCAAGAATCAGTGTGTACACCTGGCAAGGCAGCGACCGCAGCGGTAGCCCCCTCGCCGGCGAGTTGAGTGCCCAGACTCCAGCCCTGGTCAGGGCCAAGCTGCGCCAACAGGGCATCACCCCCCACCGGGTCCGGCGCAAATCCGCACCGCTGCTGCGTCCATCGCACAGGATCAAGGCCCGGGACATAGCGCTGTTCACCCGCCAACTGGCCAGCATGATGAAAGCCGGGGTGCCGCTGCTGCAGGCCTTCGACATCATCGCTGAAGGCCTGGACACGCCGGGCATGCGCCCTCTAGTGCTGGCCCTCAAGCGAGACATCGAAGCCGGCAACAGCCTGGCCGCGGCATTGCGCAAACACCCACGCTGCTTCGACGAGTTGTACTGCAACCTGGTGGAGGCCGGTGAGCAGGCCGGCGCCCTGGATACCCTGCTGGAGCGCGTGGCCACCTATAAGGAGAAGAGCGAGAACCTCAAGGCCAGGGTCAAGAAAAGTCTGATCTACCCATTGGCGGTAGTCGCCGTGGCGGCGGTCGTCAGCGCCATTCTGCTGGTCAAGGTTGTACCGCAATTCCAGAGCCTGTTCGCGGGCATCAACGCCCCGCTGCCGGCCTTTACTCAATGGGTCATCGCACTCTCGCAGCTCATGCAGCACGGCTGGTGGATGCTGGCTCTCGGCGGCCTGGGTACCCTGCTGGGCCTGCGCCATGCCCACAGACGCTCAAAACGCCTGCGTGATGCCCTGGACAGCGGCCTGCTTAAATTGCCTCTGCTGGGCACCTTGCTGTACAAGTCTGCGGTGGCCCGTTATGCGCGTACCCTGGCCACCACCTTTGCCGCCGGCGTGCCCTTGCTGCAGGCCTTGAGCGCGGTGGCCCAAGCCAGCGGCAACCACGTGTTCCAGCAGGCCATCGAACGCATCGGGCAGAACGTCGCCAACGGCATGCAGTTGAACTTCGCCATGCGCAGCAGCGGTGTATTTCCCGGCATGGCCATCCAGATGACGGCCATCGGCGAAGAATCCGGAACCCTGGAGCAGATGCTGGAAAAGGTCGCGCAACACTATGAAACCGAAGTGGATAACCTGGCTGACAGCCTGGCCAGCCTGCTGGAGCCCTTTATCATGATCATTCTGGGCACTCTCGTCGGCGGCCTAGTCGTCGCCATGTATCTGCCCATCTTTCAACTCGGTACAGCGATCTGAACATGCCTTTGAGTGAAGTCCTGGCCAACGCTCCGTTGGCCTTTGTGTTGTTCGCCCTGGTCCTGGGGCTGATCGTGGGCAGTTTTCTCAACGTCCTGGTCTGGCGCCTGCCCAAGATGCTCGAGCGCGATTGGCGCGGCCAGGCCCACGAAATCCTCGGTTTGCCACCCGAACCACAGGCTCCCACCTATAACCTGCTGCTGCCACACTCCCACTGCCCGCATTGCGCGCAGCCCATCCGTGCCTGGGAAAACATTCCGCTGCTCAGCTACCTGCTGCTGCGGGGACGCTGCGCCCACTGCCGAGGCGCCATCAGCCCGCGCTACCCCCTCACGGAACTGGCCTGCGGCCTGCTCTCGGCCTTTGTCGCCTGGCATTTCGGTTTTGGCTGGCAGGCCGGGCTGTTGTTGCTGCTCAGTTGGGGGCTGATCGCCATGAGCCTGATCGACGCCGAGCACCAACTGCTGCCGGATGCGCTGGTCTTGCCGCTCTTGTGGCTGGGGCTGATCGCCAACAGTTTCGAGCTGTTCGTCAGCCTGCATGACGCGCTGTGGGGGGCCGTTTGCGGCTACCTGTGTCTGTGGTCGGTGTATTGGCTGTTCAAGCTGATCACCGGCAAGGACGGCATCGGCCACGGCGACTTCAAACTGTTGGCCATGCTCGGCGCCTGGGGCGGCTGGCAAATCCTGCCGCTGACCATTCTGCTGTCATCCCTGGTGGGCGCTTTGTTGGGGGCCGTCATACTGCGTTTGCGCAATGCACAGGGCTCGACGCCCATTCCCTTTGGCCCCTTTCTGGCCATTGCCGGCTGGATTGCCTTGCTCTGGGGTGGTCAAATGACCGACTTCTATTGGCAGTTTGTCGGTTTCAAATGACTAACCCTGTACGCAAACCCTGGATCCTGGGGCTCACCGGTGGCATCGGCAGCGGTAAAAGCGCTGCGGCCCAGCACTTTATCGACCTGGGTATCCATGTCATCGACGCCGACCACGCGGCGCGCTGGGTGGTCGAGCCCGGGCGCCCGGCCCTGGCGCGGATTGCCGAGCACTTTGGCCCCGGCGTGCTGCAAGCCGACGGCCAGTTGGACCGCGCGGCCCTGCGCCAGCTGATTTTCGAAGTACCGGAACAACGACGCTGGCTGGAAGCCTTGCTGCACCCTTTGATTGCCGAGGAAATCGTCGCCCACCTGGCCCGTGCCCAATCGCCTTACGCGATTCTGGTGTCACCGCTGCTGATCGAGTCCGGACAGCATGCGATGACCCAGCGGGTGCTGGTGATCGATGTGCCCCAGCCGTTGCAAATCGCCCGTACCTTGCAGCGCGACGGCATCAGCGAGCAGCAAGTCCAGGCGATTCTCAAGGCCCAGGCCAGCCGCGAGGAACGCCTGCGCTACGCCGACGATGTGCTGGTCAACGACCGCGACCTTGCCTGGTTACACAGCGAGGTCGAACGCCTGCATCACTTTTACCTGACTTTGCCTGGAGGCCAATCATGAGCCAACCCTTGACCGTAGAATGCCCAACCTGTGGCGCCCCCGTGGAATGGAAGGCCGACAACGTCAACCGGCCGTTCTGCTCGGACCGCTGCAAACTGATCGACCTGGGCGCCTGGGCGGCGGAAGAACACAAGATTCCGGTCAGCCCGGATGCCGAAGACGAGCTGTTTTCCGAAGAGCTGCCACCCCGCGCCCATTGATCCTCAAGGCCGCATAAAGCCGTAATCCTGATCGTCGTCGAGGTTCTCCGCGAGAAATTGCAACTCGTCGGCCAAGTCCTCGAAACTGCGCACGCTCTTGCTCTGCTGCACCACGGCGCTGAGCAGAGCGCGCAGGCTCAGCCCCGGGTCAAACCCTTCCTGCAGGGCCTTGTCCAAGCTGCTGCACACTTCCTGCCTTGCCCACTGGTAGACACCCATGACCGACCTCCGGAAAATTTTCCAGAGCATGGGACCGTACACAGGGCGGGTATTTGATATGGATCAAGGACGAGGATCGTCATCCTTCCAGGGCGCAGAGAGGTAGCGGGTGCGGTTGAAGGTTTCCAGCCACTCAGGGCAGAACACCACCAGGGCGCTGACCAACATGCCGTTGATAAAGGCCTCGGGAAAGATCATCAACCACAGGTAGCCGACAAAATCTTCCAGCCATTCCGGCAAGGCGAAACGCTCGTCAAACCACAGCAACGCCAGCCCCATTAGCAGGCACAACAGGGCCGACAAAGCCGCAGCAAAGAAGCCGGAACAGAAGATATAGACGAAGGGATTGCGCGGTTGCGCCCGCTCCACCAGCAGTGCGCAGCATTCGGTGACCAGCACCGGCAACAGGATCAATAACGCGCCATTGACGCCCATCGCCGCCAGGTCCTGGCGCCCCAGAGCCACCAGGCCCAACTGGGCGAGCAGACCGCCGACGATCGCCAACGGCCAGTCCAACAGCAGGGTAACGGCAGTCATGCCAATGAAGTGGTAAGACACCCCGGTATCAAAATCCCGACGCACCAGCCATAACATGAACAACGCGAACACGGTGCCGAACAGCAAATGCTGACGCCGGCTGTCGGTAAACAACTCAACCCAACGCACCCGCAGCACTGCCCAGGCCAATACCGGCACATACAGCAGCCAGCCGGCCCCCAAGGTGAGCGGCGACAGCAGCGCCGCGCTGATCATGGCTTGAGCTGATCCAGGGCTGCCCGCAGATCGGCCGCTGTCGCGTACTCATGCTGCGCTTGCAGGTGGCCATTGTTCAGTTGCAGCCACAACACCTTGTCTGCCGCCCCCGGGTAACCCGGCGCCACACGTCCGTCACGGTCGAGTAACACGCGGTAGGCATAGTCACGCATGGCGGGCACTGCGAACATCTTGGCGATCAGTGCCGGCATGCGCTGGATATCCGCGACGAACACTGCGTGGCGTGCCTCCAGATACCCCTTGGGACGATCCGCCAGTGCTGCGTTCACCAGCTTGGCGCCATCCATGCTGCGGGCCACCAAGAGGATTTGCGTCTGGTTATCGAGGCTGTAGGCCTGATCGAACTGATCGAGTAAGGTCCACGGCGCCAGCCGCTCACCGACTTCAAGGGCCTGGGCCCACAGGGGCAGCAGACTCAACCATAGGATTGCGAAAAATCTCACCATCAACTCCTCATCGCTCATGGGTACCGGCCAGCAGTCTACACCGCCGCTGTGTGGCCGACTGCGTGCGGTTCTTTCAGCAATCGGCATTTGGGCGCTAAGCTTGCCTCATGGATGAATCAGATTATTTGCGCCTGCTCACCATTCAGGCCGAACAAGCCAACGCGTTCCTGTCCAATGCCCGCAAATGGGAGCGTGAGCGTTGGGTCTGCCAGCGCCTGTTGCAAGGCCTGAACATTCCCTACCGCAATGACGAGTTCACCCCGGCCGGCCAGGAGCCGCCCGACGTGCTGTTTCGCGATGCCAGCTTCGAAGTCTTTTTCGTCCTCGATGAAGGCCGACGCCTGAACGACGAGTGGCGCGACGAGCTGCAACGCCGACGCAGTGCCTTTTCCCTCAGCCAACTGGTGCGTCGCGAAGTCAAACCCAAGCGCATTCCCGCCAACGAGTTGCTGTTACGCCTGGCCCCGACCCTGCGCAAGAAAGCCCACAACTACAAAGAACGCGGCATGGACCTGGGCGAGCTGGACATCATTGCCTTCGCCAGCCTGAAGCGTGAAGCCCTGGACCTCAACAGCCACTTCCCGCCGCCCACCGAATACCTGCGCCAGGGCTGGCGTTCGCTGTCCCTGGTGGGGCCAACCTTCGCCCGGGTGTTATTCGCCCATCCCGATGCCCCGGACTTCCTGCGCAGCAACCTGGGACGCAGCATCCTGTTCGACGTCGGCATCAGCCTCTGACGCCCTGCCCTCCTTTCTCCTGAAGCTGCGGTCAAAAACCGCAAAAAAGGGAGCTCACAGGCATGGCGCAGGCGCTGCGCCAATGATACAAAGCGCAATCATTCCCCTGATTCCCCGGTCAGGCGAGCAGCCCCTTCCGGCCAGCGTCTATGCTGCGTTCAATGACGGTTCGATCCGCACTGTAACGTCCCCACATGTCGCAACGTCTACCTGACGAGGCTTTATATGAGCAGCCGCCTGAACCCCGACGACCAACGCCATGTCGAAGAGTACCTGCAACTGTCCCAGCACCAAGTCGAGCGCCGGCCTTTCAGGCCCTGGCTGCTCCTGGTGGTGGTCGTGACGGTCACTGTCGCACTGGGCCTGTTGAGCCGCTTTATCAGTTACCTGACGCTATGAGCTGCCTCGCGCTCGCTCGGGTAACTGCCCCGATTTCTTTTAGCCTTGCGAGATATCCCTATGACTCATCGTATTGTCATCGTCGGCGGCGGCGCCGGCGGCCTGGAGTTGGCGACCCGCCTGGGCAAGACCCTGGGCAAGCGCGGTAAAGCCAGCGTGCTGTTGGTCGATGCCAACCTGACGCACATCTGGAAACCGCTGCTGCATGAAGTGGCCGCCGGCTCCCTGAACTCCTCCGAAGACGAACTCAACTACGTCGCCCAAGCCAAATGGAACCACTTCGAGTTTCAGCTGGGCCGTATGAGCGGGCTCGACCGGGAGCAGAAGAAGATCCAGCTGGCCGCCACCTACGACGAAAACGGCGTAGAGCTGCTGCCCGCCCGGGAACTGGGCTACGACAGCCTGGTGATCGCCGTCGGCAGCACCACCAATGACTTCGGCACCCAGGGCGCTGCCCAGCACTGCCTGTTCCTCGACACCCGCAAGCAGGCCGAACGCTTCCACCAGAAGCTGCTCAACCATTACCTGCGTGCCCATGCAGGCCAGACCGATCAACTGGAGCAGATCAGCGTCGCCATCGTCGGTGCGGGTGCCACCGGCGTCGAATTGGCCGCCGAACTGCACAACGCGGCCCATGAACTGGCGGCGTACGGCCTGGACAAGATCAAGCCGGAAAACATGCACATCACCCTGATCGAAGCTGGCCCACGCGTACTCCCGGCCCTGCCGGAACGTATTGGCGGCCCGGTGCATAAAACCCTGGAGAAACTCGGGGTCACCGTACTGACCAACGCCTCTGTCAGCGAAGTGACCGCCGACAGCCTGATCACCGCCGATGGCCAGGTCATTCCTGCCAGCCTGAAGGTTTGGGCAGCCGGCATCCGCGCGCCGGGCTTCCTCAAGGACATCGACGGCCTGGAAACCAACCGCATCAACCAACTGCAAGTGCTACCGACCCTGCAAACCACCCGCGACGAGAACATCTTCGCCTTTGGCGATTGCGCCGCGTGCCCGCAACCCGGTACAGACCGCAACGTACCGCCACGGGCCCAGGCCGCGCATCAACAGGCATCACTGCTGGCAAAATCGCTGAAGCTGCGGCTCGAAGGCCAGAAACTGCCGGAGTACCGCTACACCGATTACGGCTCGCTGATTTCGTTGTCGCGGTTTTCCGCGGTGGGCAACTTGATGGGTAACCTGACTGGCAGCGTGATGCTCGAAGGCTGGCTGGCGCGGATGTTCTACGTGTCGCTGTATCGCATGCACCAGATGGCCCTGTATGGCGCCTTCCGCACGGCCATGCTGATGTTGGGCAGCCGCATTGGCCGAGGCACCGACCCGCGCCTGAAGCTGCATTGATGGCGTAGGCAGGACGGGCCAGTCCACTCCGGCAGACCTTGCTGGAGCGGGCAGGCCCGCAACCCACATCAATTGATGTGTCGTGACTTGGAACCAGGAAACTCGAGGCAAAAAAAATCCCCGTATCTTTCGATACGAGGATTTTTAATATGGTCGGGGTAAGGGGATTCGAACTCCTGACATCCTGCTCCCAAAGCAGGCGCGCTACCGGACTGCGCTATACCCCGGTAAAAAAAAGGCACCTTCAAAAGGCGCCTTCTTCGAACAGCGCTTTTGGCCTCTGTTCTTAAGATCTGATTCCAGCGAGCTGGTCTCAAAAATGGTGGGTCGTGTGGGATTCGAACCTACGACCAATTGGTTAAAAGCCAACTGCTCTACCAACTGAGCTAACGACCCAAAAATGGTCGGGGTAAGGGGATTCGAACTCCTGACATCCTGCTCCCAAAGCAGGCGCGCTACCGGACTGCGCTATACCCCGGTTTGAAATTGGCTCCGTGACCAGGACTCGAACCTGGGACCCAATGATTAACAGTCATTTGCTCTACCGACTGAGCTATCACGGAACTACATATTTCAATTTACAACGGTGAAACTTACAGCTCTTAGACTTCGTTCGCATCGCTGCGTTCGCGTGTCTGAGGCGCGCTATTCTACAACCTAGAACACCTCTGTCAACCCCCTAAATTGCTTTCAAGTTAATGATTTGCAACTTATTTCAGATTTCTGCTCAGTGAGCTGAAACCCTTGTGGGTGACTGACTGCGGGGCGCACTTTACAAGCCTTTTCCTTAGACTTCAACAGCCTGGCGAAAAAAAGGCCTCGCAATGCGAGGCCTTGATGACATCAGCCACATGAGCCGTCAGTCGAACGTGATCTCATCGTTGACCACAGCGCCGGTTGCGGTTTCTCCCGGCATGAAACGACCCGAGAGGATCAGTTGCGCCAACGGGTTCTCGATCCAACGCTGGATCGCCCGTTTTAGAGGACGAGCCCCATACACCGGGTCGTAACCGACGGCGATCAGCTTGTCCATCGCCTCCGTGCTCAGTTCCAGCGTCAGCTCACGCTCGGCCAGACGACTGCGCAGACGTCCCAACTGGATCTCGGTAATGCCCGCGATCTGATCCCGCGCCAGAGGCTCGAAGATCACCACTTCATCGACCCGGTTGATGAATTCCGGGCGGAAGTGCGAAGTCAGTGCGTCCATCACCGCTGCGCGTTGCGCCTCACGATCGCCGACCAGTTCCTGGATCTGCACCGAGCCGAGGTTCGAGGTCATGACAATCACGGTATTGCGGAAGTCCACCGTACGCCCGTGGCTGTCGGTCAGGCGACCATCCTCCAGCACTTGCAGCAGGATGTTGAACACGTCCGGGTGCGCCTTCTCGACCTCGTCCAGGAGGATCACCGAGTAAGGCTTGCGCCGTACCGCCTCGGTCAGGTAACCGCCCTCTTCATAGCCCACATAGCCCGGTGGCGCGCCGATCAAGCGAGCCACAGAGTGTTTCTCCATGAACTCGGACATATCGATCCGCACCATCGCCTCTTCAGTATCAAAGAGGAATTCGGCCAACGCCTTGCACAGCTCGGTTTTACCCACACCGGTCGGGCCGAGGAACATGAACGAGCCGCTCGGACGATTCGGATCCGACAACCCGGCGCGCGAACGGCGCACCGCGTTGGACACCGCCACGACCGCCTCTTCCTGACCGATCACACGTTGGTGCAACAGGCTTTCCATCTTCATCAGTTTGTCGCGCTCGCCTTCGAGCATTTTCGACACAGGAATACCGGTCCACTTCGAAACGACTTCAGCGATTTCTTCTTCAGTCACCTTGCTGCGCAGCAGCTGGTTTTCGCTCTTACCGTGCTGATCGACCATTTGCAGGCTGCGCTCCAGATCCGGGATCACCCCGTACTGCAACTCGGCCATGCGGTTCAGATCGCCTTTGCGACGGGCCGCTTCCAGTTCCTGGCGGGACTGTTCGATTTTTTGCTGGATCTGTGCAGAACCCTGAACCTCGGCTTTTTCCGAATTCCAGATTTCTTCCAGGTCCGAATACTCGCGCTCAAGACGGACAATTTCTTCCTGAAGTTTTTCCAGGCGCTTCATCGCCGCTTCGTCGCTTTCTTTCTTCAGTGCCTGGGATTCCACCTTCAACTGAATCAAGCGCCGCTCCAGACGGTCCAGCACTTCTGGCTTGGAATCGATCTCCATGCGAATACGGCTGGCCGCTTCGTCGATCAGGTCGATGGCCTTGTCCGGCAGTTGCCGGTCAGTGATGTAACGATGGCTGAGCTTGGCCGCGGCGATGATCGCGCCATCGGTGATTGCCACCTTGTGGTGAACCTCATAGCGCTCTTTCAGGCCCCGCAGGATGGCGATGGTGTCTTCTTCGCTCGGCTCGTCCACCAAGACCTTCTGGAAGCGCCGCTCAAGGGCCGCGTCCTTCTCTATGTATTGGCGGTACTCGTTGAGCGTGGTGGCGCCAACGCAATGCAACTCGCCACGAGCCAACGCGGGCTTGAGCATATTGCCGGCATCCATGGAACCTTCGCCCTTACCGGCGCCGACCATGGTGTGCAGTTCGTCGATAAACAGAATGATCTGCCCTTCCTGCTTCGACAGCTCATTGAGCAGGGATTTCAGGCGCTCTTCGAACTCACCGCGGTACTTGGCACCAGCGATCAGCGCACCCATGTCCAGGGACAACAGGCGCTTGCCTTTCAGGCCGTCCGGCACCTCGCCATTAATGATGCGCTGGGCCAGGCCTTCTGCAATCGCGGTTTTACCCACGCCGGGCTCGCCGATCAGCACCGGGTTGTTCTTGGTCCGGCGCTGCAAGACCTGGATGGTGCGACGGATTTCGTCGTCGCGACCAATCACCGGGTCCAGCTTGCCGTCTTCGGCGCGCTTGGTCAGGTCGACGGTGTACTTGTCCAGGGCCTGGCGCGACTCCTCGACGTTGGCGTCATTCACCGCCTCGCCGCCACGCAGGTTGTTGATGGCGTTTTCCAGGGCCTTCTTGCTCACGCCCTGGCCCAGCAGCAACTTGCCGAGCTTGCTGTTTTCGTCCATGGCCGCCAGCAACACCAGTTCGCTGGAGATGAACTGGTCACCTTTCTGCTGGGCCAGGCGATCGGCCTGGTTGAGCAGGCGCGCCAGGTCCTGGGACATGTTGACGTCGCCGGTGGGGTTCTGGATTTTTGGCAGTTGGTCGAGTTCTTTGGCCAACTCCTTGCGCAGGCTGTTGACGTCAAAGCCCACTTGCATCAGCAGCGGCTTGATCGAGCCGCCCTGCTGTTCAAGCAATGCCTGCATCAAGTGCGCAGGTTCAATGGCCGGATGATCGAGGCCGACCGCCAGAGATTGAGAATCGGACAATGCCAGCTGTAACTTGCTGGTTAATCGGTCTATACGCATTAGTCACCTTCCTTTTGAGCAGGCCGGAGCGATGGACACACCTAAATAGAGAAACCTGCCAGATGTTTCTGTAGATGCGGTCGATTCTGGGAGTTTCAAGCGTCAGCAGGTTGACGTACGTCAGAACAGTCTAGCTTTGCAGCCAAACCAGGGAGGCAAATCGCCCAGTGCGCGGACTGCGGCGATAAGAGTAGAAACGTGGGTCGGTTACCGTACAAAAACCACCGCCATACACAGCGGTAACACCACAGGCCGCCAGACGCAGGCGCGCCAACTGATAAATGTCGGCCATAAAGCGCCCGGGGTTCTGGCTTGGCACAAAGGCTTGGGCGGTTGCCGCCAGTTGCGAGACAAATACCTCCCGCACCTCGGCCCCCACTTCAAAAGCTTGCGGACCAATGGCCGGCCCCAGCCAGACCAATACTTCGGCCGGTGCCACATCCAACGGGTCAAGGGTGGCCTCCAGCACACCGGCTGCCAACCCGCGCCAACCGGCATGGGCAGCGGCAACACGAGTACCGGCGCGGTCACAGAACAAGGCGGGCAAACAATCGGCCGTCATCACCGCACAGGCAATGCCGGGTGTGGCGGACCAACTGGCGTCGGCAGTGGCCACCACGCCAGGGTCGGCATGGGCCACAGCCACGCCATGAACCTGCTGCAACCAGGCCGGCGCGATTTTGAAATGTTCGGTCACGCGGCGACGGTTTTCAGCCACAGCGTCAGGGCGATCATCGACATGATCCCCCAGGTTGAGGCTGTCGAACGGCGCCAGGCTGACGCCGCCCCCACGGGTGGTGACACAGGCTTTGACCCCGGCCGGCGCGGGCCAGTCAGGAATCAGCCAGTCACTCATCCGATAAACGCCTCACGATCCTGTTTGAGCAGGGACAGCAGCCAGACGAAATCGTCCGGCAGCGGGGATTCCCAGCTCATGCGCTCACCGGTGGTCGGGTGATCCAGTTCCAGGAAACGCGCATGCAGCGCCTGACGCGGGAAGTTTTTCAACGACTCGACCATGGTCATGCTGGCCGCAGGCGGGATGCGGAAGCGACCACCGTAGGCCGGATCGCCCACCAGCGGGTAATTGATGTGGGCCATGTGCACACGAATCTGGTGGGTACGCCCGGTTTCCAGCTTGACCCGTACATGGGTGTGGGAACGGAAACGCTCCAGCACACGGTAGTGACTCACCGCCTGCTTGCCGCCTTCCATCACCGCCATGCGCTGGCGCTGCTGGCCGTGACGACCGATCGGCGCATTGATCTTGCCGCCGGCAGTCACGACACCGATCACGATACATTCATAAATGCGGCTGACACTGCGGCTCTGCAACTGGGTCACCAGTTGGGTCTGCGCCTGAATGGTCTTGGCCACCACCATCAAACCGGTGGTGTCCTTGTCCAGGCGGTGGACGATGCCAGCACGGGGCACATTGATGATGTCGGGAATGTGGTGCAACAAAGCATTGAGCAAGGTGCCATCAGCGTGACCGGCCGCCGGGTGAACCACCAGGCCAGCAGGTTTATTGATGACCAGGATGTCGTCGTCTTCATAGACGATATCCAGCTCGATGTCTTGAGCGATCCATTCGCCCTGAGCTTCCTGCTCGGCGGTCAGCTCAAGAATCGCACCGCCATGAACAATGTCACGCGGCCGAATAACGGCTCCGTCCACAGTCAGGCGGCCGTCTTTGATCCAGGCGGAAAGGCGCGAGCGCGAATGCTCAGCGAATAATTGTGCGGCGACTTGATCGAGGCGTTGGCCGCCCAGTTCGGACGGCACCTCTGCGCGAAGTTCAATTTTATCGGACATGCTCAGACTAGGCGTCGGCACAGCCTTTGGTTTCGGCTGCGCGCTTGTGGTTAAATACGGCGTCTTTTGCCCCGAGGCTTTCAACGGGGCGCTCATCATAACAGGACGGCCCCGCCCAAGACAGCGGCCGTCATAGGGACGCAAGCCGCCATGCAAGTGAAACACCTGCTGCTGATCGCCATCCTCGCACTGACCGCTGCTTGCTCATCGAAGGAAGTCGTTGACGAAAACCTGAGCGAAGTCGAGTTGTACCAGCAGGCGCAGACCGACCTGGACAACCACAGCTATACCAGCGCCACCGCCAAGCTTAAGGCTCTGGAGTCGCGCTATCCGTTCGGTCGCTACGCCGACCAGGCTCAGCTCGAACTGATTTACGCCAACTACAAGAACGCCGAGCCTGAGGCTGCCAAGTCCGCCGCCGAGCGTTTTATCCGCCTGCACCCGCAGCACCCGAACGTCGACTACGCCTACTACCTCAAGGGCTTGACCTCGTTCGACCAGGACGTCGGCCTGCTGGCTCGCTTCCTGCCGCTGGACATGACCAAGCGTGACCCCGGTGCCGCCCGCGACTCCTACAACGAGTTCGCCCAGCTCACCAGCCGCTACCCGAACAGCCGCTACGCCCCCGATGCCAAGCAGCGCATGATTTACCTGCGCAACCTGCTGGCCGCCTACGAAATCCACGTGGCTGACTACTACCTGACCCGCCAGGCCTATGTAGCGGCTGCCAACCGTGGTCGTTATGTCGTAGAGAACTTCCAGGAAACCCCTTCGGTCGGTGACGGCCTGGCGGTAATGACTGAGGCGTATCAGCGTCTGCATCTGGACGAGTTGGCCGCCACCAGCCTGGAAACCCTCAAGCTCAACTACCCGAACCACCCAAGCCTGGTGGACGGTCAATTCGTGCCGACGGTGGCCGAGGCCGACAACCGCTCCTGGCTGAGCAAGGCCACCCTGGGCCTGATCGAATCCCGTCCACCGCTGCCGCCGGGAGAAACCCGCGCCAACCAGGACGTGATGAAGCAGTACCAGGACGCCAAGGACTCCATCCCGTCCGAGCTCAAACCTAAAAACAACGGCGACGCGGTAGAAGAAGAGCAGCATGAAGCCGAAGGCAACAACAGCGACCGCTCGTGGTTCAGCTACATGACCTTCGGTGTGTTCGACTGACACCCAAGCGTTGGCAAAAAGGGAGACGTTAGCGTCTCCCTTTTTTATGCCCGCGTTTTTATTGTCCTGTGCGCGCGTCAGGACCTTGGCTAAACTGCGCCATCCTTTCTCATAAAGCGGGTTGTCATGGTTCGTCTACTGTTCTGGATCATTCTGATCGCTGCGGCGGTGTGGCTCTGGCGCAAGTTCAAACGCCCGAGCGCCAGCGTCAACCCACCCAACGAGCCCCATGCCACGCCGATGGTCCGCTGCGCCCACTGTGGCGTGCACCTGCCCCGCGATCGCGCCCTGGGCTTGCAACAACAGTGGTATTGCAGCCAAGCCCACCTGGAACAAGGCCCCGGCTCACCACCACGCTGAGTGCTGCCGGCTATTCACTGGCCGGCATCCATATCCTCTATCCCGCCCTCAGCGCTCCCTCGCCAAACGACCAGGCGCACAGAACAATTGGCCACACAAAACTCCCGCCCTTGAGTGTCAAACCCAAGGCAGCAGCGCTGTGCGCACCTAAACTTTAAGTCTCGCCAGGAGGGCGAGCACTTCCCCCCAGCAGCTTGGCTCACGGATGAACACAGGCATGTACACGGGCTCAGCACCAAAAGTCCTGGTGGTCGATGACGATCCACACGCCCGCGCCAGCCTGGAAATCAGCCTGGGCAGGATGAAGCTCCACAGCCAAGGCGCCCGCAGCCTTCACGAAGCCCGTGGCTGGCTGGCCAGGGAACGCTTTGATTTGTGCCTGGCCGACCCGCAGCTGCCCGATGGCAGCGCGTTGACCTTGCTGCCCCACCTTCAGCAATGCCAACCCCAAACGCCCCTGGCCCTGATCAGCACGAGCGACCAGCACGACAGCACAACCCGGGCCCTTGAAGCGGGCGCCTTCGAGGTGCTGGGCAAACCGGTTGCGCCCGGGCGCCTGCGTGAACTGGTGAACCATGCCCTGGCCGTGCCTTCGTTACCCGCTACGGGCAACCCGCTATTGGGGGAGTCGCCGCCCATGCTCGGGTTGCGTCGACACATCGACAAACTCGCCCGCAGCCTGGCGGCAATCTATATCAGTGGTGAGTCCGGTAGCGGCAAGGAACGGGTAGCACGGCTGATCCATGAACGCGGGCCACGGGCCCGGGGGCCCTTTGTCGCGGTCAACTGTGGGGCAATTCCTTCAGAACTGATGGAAAGCGAGTTTTTCGGCCATCGCAAAGGCAGCTTCAGCGGGGCCATCGATGACCGGCCGGGGCTGTTCCAAGCCGCTCAAGGGGGCACCTTGTTCCTCGACGAGATCGCCGATCTGCCCCTGGCCATGCAGGTAAAGCTGCTGCGGGTGCTGCAGGAAAAGGCCGTGCGCAGCATCGGCAACCCGCAGGAAACTCGCCTCGACGTGCGCGTGCTGTGCGCCACTCACAAACCCCTAGAGCGCGAGGTTGCGGCTGGGCGTTTTCGCCAGGACCTCTACTACCGATTGAACGTGATTGAGCTGCGGGTTCCACCCCTGCGCGAACGGCAGCAAGACATTTCACTGTTGGCGAGTGGCATCCTCCAACGCCTGGCGAAAACCGCTGGCCAGCCACCGATGCCGCTGACCCCGCAGGCCTTGCAAGCCCTGCTGGATTACCCGTTCCCTGGCAATGTGCGAGAGCTTGAGAACATTCTCGAGCGCGCCCACACCCTGTGCGACGCCCCCAGTATCGGCCTCACTGACCTGCACCTGGCCCAGGAACATCACCCACTGTCGGGGTCAGGCGCTTCAGTCCAGGCGGAGAGCATTGATCTGCCCAGCCACCTGCTGGAAGTCGAACGCCAACTGATTGTCCAGGCCCTGCAGGAGAGCCGCTGGAACCGCACGGCAGCGGCTCAGCGACTGGGGCTGTCATTTCGCTCGATGCGCTACCGCATGGAAAAACTCGGCCTGGGCTAGATCCGCCCGGAAGGTGCGTAAGGAGCAGGATCAATGATCGGCGCACGCCCCAGCATCAGGTCAGTGAACAATTGGCAGGACGCCGGCGCCAGGACCAAGCCGTTGCGGTAGTGCCCACAGTTGAGCCACAGCCCTGTAAAGCCCGGGACTTCCCCAATGTAGGGAATGCCTTCAGGCGAGCCCGGGCGCAAGCCCGCCCAGTGCCCGACTACTTGGGCGTCGGCCAGCGCCGGGATCAGTTCCACAGCGGAAGCCTTGAGGCTCTCCAGAGCCGAGGTGGTCGGCGTCTTGTCGAACCCTTCGTGCTCCAGAGTGCTGCCCACCAAGATGTGCCCATCACGCCGCGGGATCGCATAACGCCCCTTGGCCAGGACCATGCTCGACAAGAAATCCGAAGCGCACTTGAAGAGAATCATCTGCCCCTTGACCGGCTCTACCGGCAACTCCAGCCCCAGGCTGCCCAGTAGCTCACCGCTCCAGGCGCCTGCCGCCAGCACCACTTGGTCGCCACGAACATCACCGGCGTCGGTGTGCACACCGACAATCCGCTGCCCCTCGCGAATAAAGCCGCTGACCGCGCACTGCTCATGCACCGTCACACCGGGCAGCGCCAGCAGCGCGGCCTTGAGCGACTTCAGCAAACGGGGGTTACGTACATTGGCCACGTTGGCCATGTAGATCGCCCGCTCATAACCACCCCCCAATACCGGGACTGCATCATGGGCCGCGGAGATATCCACAGCGCTCAGGGGGCGCTTTTCCCGCGCGGCCCAGGCCAACGCGTCGGCTTCATCTTCCAGATCCAGCCAGTACAGGCCGGTGGTATGAACTTCAGGATCAACCCCGGTGGCCGCGAACAGACGCTCGGCCAGTTGTGGATAAAAATCCTGGGACCAATGAGCCAGGGCAGTGACCGCCGGACTATAGCGCCATGGGTACAGTGGCGAGACGATACCGCCGCCGGCCCAGGACGACTCCTGGCCCAGGTTCGAACGATCCAGCAGCACCACCTGCTGCCCCGCCGACGCCAGATTGAAGGCCGTCAGCAGACCGATAACCCCACCACCGACAATCACCACTTGCTGTTGCTTAGCCATAGTCCGATCCAATCATTGAAAAGCCAGAAGGTACCCAACACGCCCAGAGACAAGGCTCAACGTCCCCAGCAGTCCTTGGCTGTGACGCCCTCGGCCTGGTTGTCGAGGGAGGTGGCGCCGGCCTGGTTCAGGATGAAACTGCCACATTTATCACCGGCCATGCCGGCATCGGGTTTCGGTGCCGCGGTCAGGGTATAGCTCTGATCGTCCAGGGTCGCCGTAATGCTGTAATCGGCATTACCGGTGCTCAGGCCCGGCGCATTGCGATACACCCCGTTCTTGGAATAGAACCGCTCCAGGCTCTGCGCCTGTTCGGACAACAGGCCAACGATCGCTGTGCGATTGGGCTTCTTCATGTACTCAGTGATGCTGGGAAGGCTCAAGGTGAGGACCAGCCCGATGATCGCAATCACGATCATGATTTCGATCAGGGTAAAACCTTGGTTGGATCTGCGCATGCCTGACACTCTCATTTACTGTATTTGTCGCCACATGATGCGGTGGCCGCCCGGAGCCTGGGCGGGCAGTCCGTCGGCGGGCTCCCTTTCGCGGGAAAGCGGCTCCTTCACATCGATATGAGGATGGCCATGGCTACCCGGTGGCGCGAAGTCGTGCATCTTACCGCTGAACGCCGGCAGCTCGACCAATTTCCCACGGTCGGCGTTCGCACACGGCTCGCCTTGATCACGGCAGGCCGAGCTGAAAACAACAGTACCGGCTACCTCGGGCAAGGCCGGAACCGGCTGGGAGCGGCCCAGTGCCGGCTGACCGCTCAATACCCCACAAAGCAAGAGCAACAGCTTTGAATAGCGGCTGTGCAGCCCCTCAATACCTGGCATAGATACTCTCCAGCACAGAGCGCGAATGCCCGGCGAGGCCAACCGCCGTAACCCGGTACAGGGTCACGGCAACCGTACTGGGCACCCTGATCACGTTTTGGACCGGCCCCAGGTTCTGCACCCCATAAAAACCATTGGCGGTGGCTACCCAGGTCACCCCGGAACCGGCATTGAATCCTGCCGAGACAGCCACTTGGGCTTCCGCCGGCGCCGCACAATTTTCTGTGCTGCGGCAAAGCGCCCAGGTACCGGCACCCCGATGCACCGCCCCCTCGCCCACTCGCAGCGCGGCCTCAGCCGCCTGGAACGACTGGTTGCGCAAAGACAGGCTCGCGGCCATTTTTTCCTGCAAGGTAGCGCTGTGCAGGGACGAGAGGCCGATCAAGGTCAACAACACAAGAAATACCAAGCTGAACACCAGCGCCATCCCCCGCTCAGCTTCAGGCACAGACCACACAGCCAGCATCGCACCCGTCATCACGGCAACCTGTTGCGCAGGGCTGCCACGGTGCTGAAGGTCTGGCTGCGCACCCGTTGCTGCGGGTCTGCCAAGGTCAGGCTCAGTCGTACGCTGCGAATGCGCGCGGGGTCGCCGGGGCGGGAGCTGTAATGGGAGACCGCACTGTCACTCGCCGAACCGGCCAGGCCAAAGCTCACGTCGAAGGCTTCCACATTGTCTGCCAACACCGATTGGCCGCTGTCTGTGCCCATCCACAGTTGCTGATTCCTGAGACGGTATGACCACCGACGCAGGGCCAAGGCCTGGTACCCCGCGGGGGCACTGTGGGCACCGGAGTAGGCGATTGCACTGCTGCGGCAATCGGTAATCAGGGTCCAGGTCGGCGTGCCGCCATCGCTGCCAGTGTCGGCGCTGATCAGGCTCAGCCGCTGATTCGCGCCGTCCCAACGAATAGGAGCCGCTCGCTGGGCACTGAACGTACCATCCAGGCTGGCATCGGTGATCGACCTCAGGCAGCCGAACAGGCCGACCATACGGATCTCCTGGAGCATCTTGCTCAAGATAAAACGCCCATCCTCCTGCAGGTTGGCCGCAGCATTCTGACTGAGGTAAGTGCGCTTGGCCGCGATAAACACCTGGGTCACCGCCAGTACCAGCACCAGGCCCAGCGCCAAGGCCAACAAGGCTTCAATCAAACCAAAGCCCAAGGCGCGCCGGTTCATTGCGACCCTCCCCGGTCAACCACCACCCGACTGCCGATCCGCAGATTCCGCGCGCTGTCCCCTTGCCCACCCGCCCGCGAGTCATCCCAGGTAATGCTCACGGCGACCTGCCCTCCCCCGACACTGATGCCCCCCTTGGCCGTGGGCCCGCCGAAGTGCTCGACACTGCGGGTAAAGTCACTCAGATCCCGGTCCCGGAGCGGGCTCACGTTAGAGTCGACCGTGGCATTGGCGCGAATCCTGTCCAGCATGCCGTAGGCGATAAAACTCGCCTGGCTGCTCATCAAGGCGCTATCGGTGTACTTCAGTGCCTTGAGCTGCATCCCGGCAGCGCCCAATAGGCCGAGCCCCAGGATCAGCAACGCCACCAACACCTCGATCAGGGTCATGCCGCCCTGCACACGCCGACCGCCCATACACTGCCCCCAAAACCGTCCGTTGTTTGAGGCAGACCTTGACGGCCCGACACCACGCCCCTGCATCCGCGAAACGAACCGCTGCCGGCCTGCCGATGCCCTTGAAATGCATCGCCTTGAAGCCATCAGGGTAGCGGCAAGAACAGTAGGCGGTGGGCAGGTGGAACAACCCGCAATACATTCGGCACAGTGCCATTAGCGACACCTCAGAACACCGCTAACTGACATTGCAACCGGCGCGGCCACGCGAAAACCAGGGGGTCGCCCGGCCCGGCGGCGACATCCAGAGCACCCACCCCTTAAGCCATGGCGACCGGGTGAAATGCCTTGTATGCAAGTCCATGACCCGCCCGGCGACGGAGTTCGGCTATAACGGGCTTGGCCTTCGAACCCTCGCCGGCCAACTGTTCGGGTTTCAACCAAGGGCCGTGCATGGAGCGCCGGCCCACTCGCCTTCAAGGAGGAACGCGACATGAAACAGAAGGGATTCAGTCTGCTGGAGATACTCACCACCCTGACGTTACTGGGCGTGCTGTTACAGTTTTTCACCGGCTCATTCAGCCAGTCGATCCTGGCCAACCGCAGCCAGGAAGCGGCTCAGCGACTCGCCAGTGGCCTGCGCAATGCCCGCACCGCAGCCATCCTGCACAACCGCACCACCGTCATTCATGCCTTGGAGCAGGATTGGAGCCGCGGCTGGCGGATCATTCTGGACCTCAGCGGCAAAGGCGCGGACGACCACGACAACCCGGTGCTGATCGAGCGCCAGGGCGGTGAGGCGGTGGTGATTGTGGGCAATCGCCCGGTACAGGACTTTGTGCGTTTCAGCGCCCTGGGCCATCCGCTGCTGCCCAGCGGCGCCTTTCAAGCCGGAACCCTGCATATCTGCGCCAGGGATGGCGAGACCAGCCAGCACCAAGTGGTGCTGTCACGCAGTGGCCGAGTGAGCCTGCGCGGCAACGTCGCCGAGCAGGCCCTGTGCGCACGACCAGCTTGATCAGAGCAGGGAGCGCACGCGCAGCTCTTTGGGCATGGAGAAGGTGATGTTTTCTTCACGACCGGCCAGTTCGTCGGCGCCAGTGGCACCCCAGGCCTGCAACTGCTGGATCACCCCACGCACCAGGACTTCCGGAGCCGAGGCGCCAGCAGTGATGCCGATACGCTCGACACCGTCGAACCAGCTGCGCTGCATGTCTTCAGCACCGTCGATCAGGTAGGCCGGTGTGGCCATGCGCTCGGCCAGCTCACGCAGGCGATTGGAGTTGGAACTGTTGGGGCTGCCCACCACCAGCACCACGTCGCATTCATCAGCCAGTTGCTTGACCGCGTCCTGGCGATTTTGCGTCGCGTAGCAAATGTCGTCCTTGCGCGGCCCGCCAATCGCGGGGAAACGCGTGCGCAAGGCATCGATTACGCGGCTGGTGTCATCCATGGACAAGGTAGTCTGGGTTACGAAGGCGAGCTTGTCAGGGTTGTGTACCTGCAGTTCGGCTACATCCTTCTCGTCTTCCACCAGGTAGATGGCGCCGCCATTGCTGGCGTCGTACTGGCCCATGGTGCCTTCGACTTCCGGGTGCCCCGCATGGCCGATGAGGATGCATTCACGACCGTCGCGGCTGTAGCGCGCCACTTCGATATGCACCTTGGTCACCAGCGGACAGGTGGCATCGAAGACTTTCAGGCCACGACCGGCGGCCTCGCTGCGCACGGCCTGGGAAACCCCGTGGGCACTGAAAATCACAATGACGTCGTCCGGCACCTGATCCAGCTCTTCGACAAAGATCGCGCCACGGCTGCGCAGGTCTTCGACGACAAATTTGTTGTGCACCACTTCATGCCGCACATAGATCGGTGGCCCGAAGACCTCCAGGGCACGATTGACGATTTCGATCGCCCGGTCCACACCGGCGCAGAAGCCACGGGGGTTGGCGAGTTTGATTTGCATGCTGTGCCTCGTGTCTTGCGCGCAAGAAGTTAGATCGTTGTAGACAGCGGATCGCCGGTAAGCCAGCTCCTACAGAATAGAAGACGGTATCCCGGCGATGCTGTTAAAGCGCTTTGACGCCGATGATTTCCACGTCGAAGGTCAAGGTCTTGCCTGCCAGCGGGTGGTTGAAGTCGATGGTCACTTCAGTCTCATCGAAGGCTTTGACCACACCCGGCAATTCAGTGTTCGCCGCATCGTTGAAGATCACCAGCAAACCTTCAGACAGCTCCATGTCCTGGAACTGGGAACGCGGGATGATCTGCACGTTCTGCGGGTTGGGCTGGCCAAAGGCGTTTTCCGGCTCGATGGTCAGGTTGCGCTTGTCACCGGCCTTGAAGCCAAAGAGCGCGGCCTCGAAACCGGGCAGCAGATTGCCGTCGCCGACCTTGAAGGTCGCCGGGGCTTTGTCGAACGTGCTGTCGACCGTGTCGCCGTTCTCCAGGCGCAATGCGAAGTGCAAAGTGACTTCCGTGTTCTGACCGATGCGTTGCTCAGCCAATACCTGTTCAGTCATGAACGGTCTCTCCGGTTTTCTTGCTCTTGAACATATCCAGGGCCAGCATCACCGCGCCCACGCTGATCGCGCTGTCGGCAAAGTTGAATGCCGGGAAGTACCAGCGGTTCTGCCAGTGCACCAGGATGAAATCGATCACATGGCCCAGGGCAATGCGGTCATACAGATTGCCCAGCGCACCGCCCAGCACCAGGGCCAAGGCGACTGCGAGCCAGGTTTCGTTGCGCCCGAGGCGTTTGAGCCAGACCACCAGCACCACGCTGACCACCACCGCGATCAGCGCGAACAGCCAGCGCTGCCAGCCGGAGCTGTCAGCCAGGAAGCTGAAAGCAGCGCCGGTGTTGTAGGCCAGGGTCCAACTGAAGTAATCCGGGATCACCACAATCTGTTGGTACATCGACAGCGAGCTTTCGAAGTGCAGCTTGCTGACCTGGTCAATGACCAGGACCAGCACGCTCAACCACAACCAGCCCAGGCGGCCGAAACGGCCAGCGGCATTAGGCATAGTGACGAACCTCGCCTTCGCCGCTGATGTTGTCCACACAGCGACCGCAGATTTCCGGGTGCTCTGGGTGCACGCCGACATCTTCACGGCAGTGCCAGCAACGGGCGCACTTGGCGAAGCTCGACTTGACCACTTTCAGCTTCAGGCCGCTGACTTCGGTGGCCACAGCGTCTGCCGGGGCCTGGGCGAGTGGCGCCAGGCTCGCGGTAGAGGTGATCAACACAAAGCGCAGCTCGTTGCTCAGCTTGGCCAGGTCAGCGGTCAGGCCTTCTTCGGCAAACAGGGTGACTTCGGCTTGCAGGTTGCCACCGACGGCCTTGGCCGCACGCTGAACTTCCAATTCCTTGTTCACCGCTACCTTGACGGCCATCACGCCTTCCCAGTACTGGCGGCCCAGCTCGAAGTCGGCCGGCAGTTCGGTCAGGCCTTCGTACCAAGTGTTGAGCATCACCGATTCGTTGCGCTCGCCCGGCAGGTATTCCCACAGCTCGTCGGCGGTGAAGGCCAGGATCGGGGCGATCCAGCGCACCAGCGCTTCAGAGATGTGGTACAGCGCGGTCTGCGCCGAACGACGTGCCTTGCTGTTGGCGCCGGTGGTGTACTGGCGGTCCTTGATGATGTCGAGGTAGAAACCACCCAACTCCTGCACGCAGAAGTTGTGGATCTTCGAGTAGACGTTCCAGAAGCGGTATTCGCCGTAGTGCTCCTGCAACTCGCGCTGCAGCAACAGGGTACGGTCCACGGCCCAACGGTCCAGGGCGAGCATGTCCTCGGCCGGCAGGATGTCAGTGGCCGGGTTGAAGCCGGTCAGGTTGGAAAGCAAGAAACGCGCGGTGTTACGAATACGTCGATAGGCGTCGGCGCTGCGCTGCAGAATCTGCTCGGAGACTGCCATCTCGCCGGAGTAGTCGGTGGAGGCCACCCACAGACGCATGATGTCGGCGCCCAGGGTGTCGTTGACTTTCTGCGGTGCGATCACGTTGCCCAAGGACTTGGACATCTTGCGGCCGGACTCATCGACGGTGAAGCCGTGGGTCAGCAGCTCGCGGTACGGCGCATGGTTATCGATGGCGCAGCCGGTCAGCAGCGACGAATGGAACCAGCCGCGGTGCTGGTCCGAACCTTCCAGGTACAGGTCGGCACGCGGGCCGCTCTCATGGCCCATCGGGTGGGAGCCACGCAGGACGTGCCAGTGGGTGGTACCCGAGTCGAACCACACGTCCAGGGTGTCGCTGATCTTGTCGTACAGCGGCGCCTCGTCACCGAGCAACTCGGCGGCATCCATCTTGAACCAGGCTTCGATGCCTTCGGCTTCGACACGCTGGGCGACGATTTCCATCAGTTCAACTGTACGCGGGTGCAGCTCACCGCTTTCCTTGTTGAGGAAGAATGGGATCGGCACGCCCCAGTTACGCTGGCGGGAGATGCACCAGTCCGGACGGTTGGCGATCATCGAGTGCAGGCGCGCCTGGCCCCAGGCCGGAACGAACTGGGTGTCTTCGATGGCTTTGATTGCACGCTGACGCAGGGTGTCGCCCGCAGCAGGCTCTTTGTCCATGCCGATAAACCACTGCGCCGTGGCGCGGTAGATCAGCGGGGTCTTGTGGCGCCAGCAGTGCATGTAACTGTGTTCGATGGTTTCGGTGTGCATCAGCGCACCGACTTCCGACAGCTTCTCGACGATCGCCGGGTTGGCCTTCCAGATGAACTGGCCGCCGAAGAACTCCAGGGCAGGCGCATACACGCCGTTGCTCTGCACCGGGTTGAGGATGTCGTCGTTGACCATGCCGTAGGCTTTGCAGGTCACGAAGTCGTCCACGCCGTAGGCCGGGGCGGAGTGAACCACACCGGTACCGGCGCCCAGTTCAACGTAATCGGCCAGGTAGACCGGCGACAGGCGATCGTAGAACGGGTGACGGAAGTTGATCAGCTCCAGCGCCTTGCCGGTGGTGGTGGCGATCACCGAGCCTTCCAGCGCGTAGCGTACCAGGCACGACTCGACCAACTCTTCGGCCAGAACCAGCAGTTTGTCGCCGACATCCACCAGGGCGTAGTTGAATTCCGGGTGAACGTTCAGCGCCTGGTTGGCGGGGATGGTCCACGGGGTGGTGGTCCAGATCACGATGGCGGCCGGCTTGCTCAGGGACGGCAGGCCAAAGGCTTCGGCCAGGCGCGCGTCGTCGGCAATCGGGAAAGCCACGTCGATGGTCGCGGACTTCTTGTTTTCGTACTCGACTTCCGCCTCGGCCAGGGCCGAACCGCAGTCGAAGCACCAGTTCACGGGCTTGAGACCCTTGAACACGAAGCCACCCTTGACGATTTCAGCCAAGGCACGGATTTCGCCCGCCTCGTTCTTGAAATCCATGGTCTTGTACGGGTTGGCCCAGTCGCCCAACACACCCAGGCGGATGAACTCGGACTTCTGACCTTCGATCTGCTCGGTGGCGTAGGCGCGGCACAGCTCACGCGTCTTGTCCGCGCCCAGGTTCTTGCCGTGGGTCACTTCGACTTTGTGCTCGATCGGCAAGCCGTGGCAGTCCCAACCCGGAACATAAGGCGCGTCAAAACCCGACAGGGTCTTGGAGCGGATGATCATGTCCTTGAGAATCTTGTTCAGCGCATGACCGATGTGAATCGTGCCGTTGGCGTAGGGAGGGCCGTCGTGCAGGACAAACTTCGGACGATCCTTGCCAATTTCGCGCAACTTACCGTACAGGCCAATGCTGTCCCAGCGCTGCAGAATCTGCGGTTCGCGCTGAGGCAGGCCGGCCTTCATTGGGAAGGCGGTGTCCGGAAGGTTTAGCGTGGCTTTATAGTCGGTCATTTAAGGCTCTTCATTAGCGATTGGCGCTATGGATACGTGCCACTTGGGCACGGGCGGCGGCAACATCCGCATTGATCGCCGTCTTCAGCGCCTCCAGAGAGGCGAAACGCTGCTCTTCACGCAGCTTGTGGTGGAAAACCACCGTCAAACGCCGGTCATACAGATCGCCGGCAAAATCTAAAAGGTGCACTTCCAGGTGGGCTTTGCCGTCACCTACAACCGTTGGCCGCACGCCGATGTTGGCGACCCCCGGCCAAGGCTGGCCGTCGATCTCCACACTCACCAGGTACACCCCGGAAAGCGGTACGCGACGACGCTTGAGTTGCACGTTGGCCGTTGGCGTGCCCAGTTGGCGCGCCAACTTCTGACCGTGCAAGACCCGCCCCGCAATGCGGTACGGACGGCCCAGCAGACGCTCGGCCAAGGCAAAATCGGCAGCGGCCAGGGCATTGCGGACCTGGGTGCTGCTGACCCGCAAGCCTTCCAACTCGACAGTCTGCGCCGCTTCAACGGTAAACCCGTGGCGGCTGCCGGCCTGCTGGAGGAATTCGAAATCACCGACCCGGTCGCAGCCGAAACGGAAGTCATCACCTACTTCCAGGTGCTGCACACCCAGGCCGTCCACCAGAATCCGCTCGACGAACTCAGTGGCGCTGAGCTTGCTCAGGCGCTGGTTGAAGGCCAGGCACAGAACCCGATCAACCCCTTCGCGCGCCAGCAACTGCAGCTTGTCACGCAGCCGCGCGAGCCTGGCAGGAGCGGTGTCCGGAGCGAAGAATTCCCGCGGTTGCGGCTCGAAAATCACCACACAGCTGGGCACGCCCAACTCGAGCGCACGTTCACGCAGCCGCCCCAGGATAGCCTGGTGACCACGGTGAACACCGTCAAAGTTGCCAATAGTGGCGACACAGCCCCGATGCTGGGGGCGCAGATTGTGGAGGCCTCGAACCAGCTGCATAACGCGCTTCTTGCTCATAAAGTGGCCGATTATAACCACACCCGGCGGCTGACGACAGGCAACACCGCCACCCAAAGTGATCGAACCGACAAAACTGCGGCCCGGGCCACGCCCGGGGCTAAAAAGGCCTCAGCTCAGCGCCTTGCGATTGAAGTCCCGCAGACGGAACCCCAACAACGCCAGCACGCCGAAATAGGCCACCACACCCGCCACCACCAGCACACCAAGGCGCAGGAAGCGCTGCAGCATGTGCCCCTGATCCCAGGCTGGCATGAAATGCATCAGCCCCAGCAGGACGGCGGACATCACCGTGACCGCCAGCACCAGCTTGAAAGCGAACATCGCCCAACCGGGCTGTGGCTGGAACATCTTCTGCTTGCGCAACTGATAAAACAGCAAGGTGGCATTGATACAGGCACCGCCACTGATGGCGAGGGCCAGGCCCGCATGCTGCAGAGGACCAATAAACACCAGGTTGAGCAACTGAGTGACGACCAGGGTAAAAATCGCGATTTTGACCGGCGTTCGAATGTTCTGCTGGGCATAGAAGCCCGGCGCCAGGACCTTGATCACGATGATGCCCAGCAAACCCACGGCATAGGCCACCAGAGCACGCTGGGTCATCGCCGCGTCAAACGCACTGAACTCGCCATATTGAAACAGCGAGACCGTCAGCGGCTCGGCCAATATCCCTAGGGCCAGGGAGCACGGCAGCACCAGCACAAAGCACAGGCGCAGCCCCCAATCGAGGATGCGCGAATACTCCTGGCGGTCCTGGCTGGCGTAAGTCTTGGCCAGGGTCGGCAGCAGGATCGTACCCAGCGCCACCCCCAATACCCCCGAAGGCAGCTCCATGAGCCGGTCGGCGTAATACATCCAGGACACCGAACCGGCCACCAGGAAGGACGCGAAGATGGTGTTGATGATCAGGGAAATCTGACTGACAGAGACGCCGAGGATCGCCGGCAGCATTTGCTTCATCACCCGCCAGACCCCGGTATCGCGCAGGTTCAGCCGTGGCAGCACCAACATGCCAATTCTCTTCAGGTGCGGCAGCTGGTACAGCAACTGCGCCAGGCCGCCGGCCAGCACCGCCCAACCGAGCGCCATGACCGGCGGATCGAAATACGGCGTCAGGAACAGGGCAAAGATGATCATGCTGACGTTGAGCAAGGTCGGCACAAAAGCCGGCACCGAGAACCGGTTCCAGGTGTTGAGGATGGCTCCGGCCAGGGATGACAGGGAGATCAGCAATATATAAGGGAAGGTCACCCGCAGCAGATCGGAAGTCAGGGCGAACTTTTCCGGGGTATTGGCAAAGCCCGGCGCCGTGGCCCAGATGACCCAGGGCGCAGCGATCATGCCCAGCGCCGTCACCAGCGCCAGCACCAGGGTCAACAGACCGGAGACATAGGCAACAAAGGTGCGGGTCGCCTCCTCGCCCTGCTGGTTCTTGTACTCCGCGAGAATCGGCACGAACGCCTGGGAGAAGGCGCCTTCGGCAAAGATCCGACGCAGCAGGTTGGGCAACTTGAAGGCGATGAAGAAGGCGTCAGTGGCCATTCCGGCACCGAAGGTGCGGGCAATGATGGTGTCACGAACAAACCCCAAGACCCGGGAAAGCATGGTGATAGAGCTGACAGCGGCCAACGACTTGAGCAGGTTCATGGAAAGGTTGTTTGCCTGTAGATAAACAGCAGGCGAAAAGGCGCCCACTTATGCGATACTCCGCGCCGCAACAGCACAGAGCCAAAGCTCGCGAGTTTACAGGTCAAGCGCCGGAAATAAATATCCCGCCTCTTCAGATCGACCACTCAGCGGAACGCATCACCCGCCCTTGACAAGACTTCAACTCATCGGCATGATTCGCGGCCTATTTTGTTTGCTATTTCCCAAAAAGTCTTTCGAGGAGCTCGACGGTGGCCAACACACCTTCCGCCAAAAAACGTGCAAAACAGGCTGAGAAGCGTCGCAGCCACAACGCCAGCCTGCGTTCCATGGTTCGTACCTACATCAAGAATGTAGTTAAAGCCATCGACGCAAAAGACGCTGAAAAAGCGCAAGCTGCTTATGTTCTGGCCGTACCTGTTATCGACCGTATGGCCGATAAAGGCATCATCCACAAGAACAAAGCTGCTCGCCATAAAGGTCGTCTGAATGGCCACATCAAGGCTCTGAACCTTGCTGCTGCAGCCTAAGCGACACGCTTGTTAAAAAACCGACCCTAGGGTCGGTTTTTTATTGCCTACGCTTTCTCCAATCCGCCAACTCCCACAAAACACCCTGTAGGAGCCGGCTTGCCGGCGACAGCGACCTTAAACAGTCACTGATGCGCCCACGGCAGAATCGGAATCGCGGTCACCGCATTCTGCGGACTGCCCTCGATCAAGCGATCGCTATAGACCAGATACACCAGGGTATTGCGCTTCTTGTCGAGGAAACGCACCACCTGCATGGTCTTGAACACCAGGGACGTGCGCTCCTTGAACACCTCCTCGCCATCCTTGAGCTCGCCCTTGAACGCGATAGGCCCAACTTGGCGGCAAGCGATCGAGGCCTCGGCACGATCCTCAGCCAAGCCCAAACCACCCTTCACCCCACCCGTCTTGGCCCGGGACAAATAGCAGGTCACGCCATCCACCTTCGGATCGTCAAAGGCCTCGACCACAATGCGGTCATTAGGTCCGACAAACTTGAACACCGTGGAAACCTGACCAATCTCTTCAGCTGACGCCAACAACGGCATCGCCAAGAGCAAACCCAACAATCCTTTTGCTACGCGCATTCGCTTTTCCTTACGCCACTCAAACCAGAATCAGGTTATCGCGGTGAACCAGTTCCGGCTCAGCCATGTAACCAAGAAGACCGACAATCGCCTCAGACGACTGACCGATGATTTTCTGCGCCTCCAAGGCACTGTAGTTGGCCAGGCCACGAGCGATTTCACGCCCATCAGGCGCCACGCACACCACCATCTCACCACGCCGGAAACCGCCCTGGACCTGCTTCACACCCACCGGCAACAAACTCTTGTTGCCTTGGGACAGGGCGGACACCGCGCCCGCATCCAGCACCAAGGTACCGCGGGTCTGCAAGTGCCCGGCCAGCCACTGCTTGCGCGCCGCCAGCATGCCGCGCTCAGGCGACAGCAAGGTGCCAATGCGCTCACCCGCTTTCAAGCGATCCAGAACCCGCTCCAGGCGACCACCGACAATGATGGTATGCGCACCGGAACGCGCCGCCAGACGCGCCGCACGCAGCTTGGTCTGCATACCGCCACGCCCTAGGGCGCCACCGGTACCGCCCGCCACCGCATCCAGCGCCGGATCATCGGCTCGGGCTTCGTAAATCAGCTGCGCATCGGGATTGTTACGCGGATCCGCATCGAACATGCCATCGCGATCCGTCAGGATCACCAACAAGTCCGCTTCCACCAAGTTGGCCACCAGCGCCGCCAGCGTGTCGTTATCGCCAAAGCGAATCTCGTCGGTGACCACGGTGTCGTTTTCGTTGATGACCGGGATCACCTTGAGCTCGACCAGGGCGCGCAAGGTGCTGCGGGCATTGAGGTAGCGCTTGCGATCGGAAAGGTCGTCATGCGTGAGGAGGATCTGCGCGGTATGCCGGCCATGCTCGGCAAAACTCGACTCCCACGCCTGCACCAGCCCCATCTGACCAATGGCCGCAGCCGCCTGCAGCTCATGCATCGCACTCGGTCGTGCGGTCCAGCCCAGGCGACTCATGCCGGCCGCTACTGCGCCGGAGGAAACCAGTACCAGCTCAACGCCCGCCTCATGCAAGGCCACCATCTGCTCGACCCAAACACCCATTGCTGCGCGATCCAGCCCTTTGCCATCCGCTGTCAGCAGTGCACTACCGATCTTCACGACCCAGCGCTGCGCACCTGTCACCTTGCTCCGCATTTTATTCAACCTTTGCCAGCGAGCGACGCGACCGAGCGTCACTCATGGGGTTATTCGTATTGACACCTTGCAGACACCAAAACGCCGCTCAAATGAGCGGCGCCTTGGAAGCTGGCTTGGCAGCGATGATAACACCGCGCCCAGCCAGATAAACCGTCTTCGCGGGCTAGCCCGCTCGCAACGAATCAGTCGCGGACGTAAATGATTTCCGGACCGTCGTCATCATCCACATCCTCTTCATCCCAGTCATCGTCACCGATGTCGTGCACGCTCTTCACACCACTGCGACGCAGAGCACGCTGGTCATCCAGGGCCTGCAACTGGGCACGCGCCTCGTCTTCGATACGCTGATCCAGCTCGGCCAGCTCGTCGGCATAGGCCGGGTCGGCCGCCAGGCGATCAGCACGATCTTCCAGGTACCGCATGATGTCGCGACTCAGGCGCTCGGTGCCGTCCTTGGAGATAGCCGAGATCACGTACACCGGGCCCGTCCACTCCAGACGATCAACGATCTCCTTGACCCGCTCTTCATGCTCTTCTTCAAGGATCTGGTCGCACTTGTTCAGCACCAACCAACGCTCGCGCTCCGCCAGGGACGGACTGAACTTGACCAGCTCGTTGACGATCACTTCCGCCGCATCAGCAGGGCTGCTTTCATCCAGCGGCGCCATGTCCACCAAGTGCAGCAGGATCCGGGTACGCGCCAAGTGCTTAAGGAAGCGAATCCCCAGGCCCGCGCCATCGGAAGCACCCTCGATCAAGCCCGGGATGTCGGCAATCACAAAGCTCTTCCAGCGATCAACGCTGACCACACCCAGGTTCGGCACCAGCGTGGTGAACGGGTAGTCGGCGACTTTCGGTTTGGCCGCGGAAACCGAACGGATAAAGGTACTTTTGCCAGCATTCGGCAAGCCCAGCAGACCCACATCCGCCAACACCTTCAGCTCCAGCTTGAGATCACGCTGCTCGCCCGGCTTGCCTGGCGTGGTCTGGCGTGGCGCACGGTTAGTACTGGATTTGAACCGGGAGTTACCCAGCCCGTGCCAGCCACCCTGGACCACCAGCAGGCGCTGGCCCGCCTTGGTCAGGTCACCAATGATTTCCTGGGTGCCCGCATCGATCACCGTGGTGCCGACCGGAACGCGCAGCTCCAGATCCTCACCTTTCTTGCCGGTGCAATCGGTGCTGCCGCCATTGGAACCGCGCTCGGCATCGAAATGCCGGGTGTAGCGGTAGTCGACCAGGGTATTGAGGTTTTCGTCGGCGATCATGTAGATCGAGCCGCCATCACCGCCATCACCACCGTTCGGACCACCGTTTTCGATGAATTTTTCCCGACGGAAACTCATGCAGCCATTGCCGCCGTCGCCCGCTTTTACTCGAATCGATACTTCATCAACAAACTTCATAACCAAACGCCTCTCGCCGCACGGGCGAGCCGAAAAACACTAAGACATAAGACTCTTGCAAAAATGAGCGCAGCGACCTCAATCAACGACCGAAACATCCAGCGCCAGCAGCCCATACAAACAGTTTTGCAAGAGACTCACCCCACAAACGAAAAAGCCCCGTCGCGAGACAGGGCTTTTCCAGCGTGCGCGCAATTAAGCGGCGACAACGCTCACGTAACGGCGGTTGAAAGCGCCTTTTACTTCAAACTTGATCACGCCTTCGATTTTCGCGAAGAGGGTGTGATCTTTACCCATGCCAACGCCGTAGCCAGCGTGGAATTGGGTGCCGCGCTGACGCACGATGATGTTGCCCGGAATGATTTTCTGGCCGCCATACATCTTCACGCCAAGGCGTTTGGCTTCTGAGTCGCGACCGTTACGGGTACTACCACCAGCTTTTTTGTGTGCCATGAGTTCAATTCTCCTAGTGAGGAATTAGGCTGTAATTAAGCCTGAATACCGGTGATTTTGATCTCGGTGAACCACTGGCGGTGGCCCATACGCTTCATGTGGTGCTTACGACGACGGAACTTGATGATGCGGACTTTATCGTGACGACCTTGGGAGATCACTTCAGCCTTGACGGTTGCGCCAGCAACAACAGGAGCGCCGATGTTCACGTCATCGCCATTGGCGACCAACAGAACGCGGTCAAAAGTCACGGATTCGCCAGTAGCGATTTCCAGTTTTTCGATCTTCAGGTATTCACCTTCAGCGACCTTGTATTGCTTACCGCCGGTAACGATTACTGCGTACATGGTATTTCTCCGATAATCCTGCTCACCCAGCTCTTTATAAGAAGAGGTATTGGCTGGCATGGCTGCATGGGGCTGGAACGGCCCAAGTGCAATTGCGTAAGGCAGGTGCTGCCCAGGAAGTTCAGGGTGCGCGATTGTACGCAAGGCGCAAAGCCTATGCAAGTGGCCGTCCATCGCGCCTTGACACCCGCGGACGCGGGTCCTAGCATGCCGCGCAACCCTTCTGGAGCACCTGTCGCTGATGCAACCCCAAGCTTTCTACCGCGCGGTGGCGGACGATTTTAGCGCCGTCGACGACATCATCAAGAAGCAACTGACGTCTCGAGTGCCGCTGGTATCGAAAATCGGCGACTACATCACTTCGGCTGGTGGCAAGCGCCTGCGCCCTCTGCTGGTGCTGCTGTGTGGCAAGGCCCTGGGCCGCGAAGGCGATGACCTGCGCCTGCTGGCCGCCACCATCGAGTTCCTGCACACCGCGACCCTGCTGCATGACGACGTGGTCGACATGTCCGGCATGCGCCGTGGCCGCTCCACGGCCAACGCCATGTGGGGCAACGCACCCAGCGTCTTGGTCGGTGACTTCCTGTACTCGCGCTCCTTCGAAATGATGGTCGAGTTGGGCTCGATGCAGGTGATGAAGATCCTGTCCCAGGCCACTCGCATCATCGCCGAAGGCGAAGTGCTGCAGCTGTCGAAGGTTCGTGACGCCAGCACCACCGAAGAAACCTACATGGAAGTCATCCGCGGCAAGACGGCGATGCTTTTCGAAGCCTCGACCCACAGCGCCGCTGCCCTGGCTGGCGCCACGCCGGAGCAGAGCGAAGCCCTGCGGACCTTTGGCGACCACTTGGGTGTGGCCTTCCAACTGGTGGACGACTTGCTGGACTACCGCGGCGACGCGGAGACCCTGGGCAAGAACGTCGGCGATGACCTGGCCGAAGGCAAACCGACTCTGCCACTGATCTACACCATGCGCGAAGGCACGCCCGAACAGGCGGCACTGGTGCGCAAGGCGATTCAGAAAGGCGGTATCGAAGACCTGGAAAGCATCCGTGCGGCCGTCGAAGCGTCCGGTTCCCTGGACTACACCGCCCAGTTGGCCCGCGACTATGTAGCCCGAGCCATCACTTGCCTGGAAGCACTGCCACCCAGCGAGTACCGCGATGCCCTGGTGGAACTCAGCGAGTTCGCCGTCGCCCGCACCCACTGACCCATGACTCGCAAGCCGGCTCCCGCAATGGGGGCGGCTTGCTGGCACTGCCTTGCCCCGCCCCTTCCCGACAAAAACCCTATACAATGTGCGCTTTTTAGCCATCCTGAAATCAAGGAGCGTTAGTGAGCACTTTGCCACCCTGCCCAAAATGCAATTCCGAATACACCTATGAAGACGGCGCCCAGCTGATCTGCCCGGAGTGCGCCCATGAGTGGTCCGCCACCGGCGAAGCCGAGGCGACCTCTGATGACACCGTGAAAAAAGACTCCGTGGGCAACGTCCTGCAAGACGGCGACACCATCACCGTGATCAAAGACCTCAAGGTCAAGGGCACGTCCCTGGTGGTCAAGGTCGGCACCAAGGTCAAGAACATCCGCCTGTGCGACGGCGACCACGACATCGACTGCAAGATCGACGGCATCGGTCCGATGAAACTCAAGTCCGAGTTCGTCCGCAAAGTCTGATGCTTCTGCCTCCATCCCGCGCCTGACGCGGGATGGCGCCCTCTTTCCCCGCCTCGCCGCCCCGCCATAGCAAAAGGCCAGCCCTTTTGACCGACAGCAATTTCCCCACAGAAAAAAGCAGAAACTGCCAATAGGTACTTGCTATTCATTGAATAAGAATTATTCTCACCTAACCCCATCAAGGAGATGAGAACCATGACTTATTTAATCGACGCCTGGCTGGACCGCCCACAGCCTTACCTGCGGATTCTCCATCGGGAGACCGGAGAAGTTTGTGCGGTACTGGAAGAAGAAGCCCTCAACGAGCTGCAGGACCAAGGAGATCTGGACCTGAACGGTTTGAGCTCCAGCGAGCCGGTGGTGCTCAAGGAACTGGTGCGCAACCTGTTTTTGTTCTGCTACGCCAGAGCCTTGCGCCCGGCGTCCGATCTGCATACCAAGTTCCAGGTATGAGACTCACTGCAAAACCTGTAGGAGCCGACTTGCCAGCGAAGGCTTCGGCACGGGTTCAGGGTTGAACCGCGCCGCCCGCCTCGCTTGCAAACCGGCTCCCGCACAGCGGGGTATGGCTTACAGAACGTCGAGCAGCTCGACGTCGAATACCAGGACACTGTGGGGCGGAATGCTGCCCACGCCTTGCGCGCCGTAAGCCAGCTCGCTTGGCACGTACAGACGCCATTTGCTACCGGCATTCATCAGTTGCAGGGCTTCGGTCCAGCCCGCGATCACGCCGCCAACCGGGAATTCCGCAGGCTGGCCACGATCGTAGGAGCTGTCGAACACAGTGCCGTCGATCAGGGTGCCGTGGTAGTGCGTGCGCACGCTGTCTTCACGGGATGGCTTGGCGCCTTCACCTTGGGTCAACACTTCGAATTGCAGGCCGGAAGCCAGGGTGGTGATGCCGTCACGCTTGGCGTTTTCAGCCAGGAAAGCCAGGCCGGCACCTGCAGCGGCTTCAGCTTTGGCAGCGGCTTCGGCTTGCATGATCTCGCGGATCACTTTGAAGCTGGCGGACATTTCTTCCTGGCCAACACGGCTAGGCTTGCCGGCGAACGCGTCGGTCAAACCCGCCAGGATTGCGTCCAGGCTCACGCCCGGTGGCGGGTTGTCGCGCAGTTGGTCGCCCAACTGACGGCCAATGCCGTAGCTGACGCGGGTTTCGTCGGTGGACAGATTTACTTCGGACATGAAACTGCTCCGCTGTGGGGACGGCTCGGGAATTTGCCGTGCGTGCACAGCGCATTCCGGGGCGCCCGGAACCAAAAGGGCGAGCAGACTAGCACAGAAGCTGTCGCCATGATGAGCGGGCGCCCTGCCTTACCAGCTTGAGCGCAGGGTGATCGGCACCTTCAGGCTTTCTTCGGCGCTGGCGGCCAGGCCACACATCTCGTCGTGCACCGAGGTGTGTATCAAGTGAAAGGGCAGCTTCGGAAACGCCTGCAGCACTTCGCGCGCATGCTCCACCGAACGCAGGTGGAACATGTGCCCCTGGTTGTCGCTCAGGGGATAGGCGGCGCCGTGCATGCGGGCCTCAAGCAGGTAGATCCCACCTTCCAGGGAGATCAAGTTCAACTCGTCGACCTTGCCAGCAATGGCATAGGCATTCATTTCTTGCAGGTTCATAAACGCACCTCGTGCAATTCAAGCCCGTGACACTACAGGCATATGCCTGGCGCCCCAAAAGCACAAGGAGCGGACAAGGTCTCTGGACCAACGGCGGACAGAACAGCCAATGCGGTTTCTGTTAGTGTCGCCGCCGCGTCTACTTTTCCTACACGTAATTGGATATCCACAAATGGATCTTGACCCTCTGATTTCTCCGCCAACGGATGGCCAGTCATGCCGTTGAAACGCATCTATCTCGCCCTTGCTGCCAGCACTCTGGCAGCAGCCGGCGTGGCTCTGTATCTGTACCTGGCACCAGGCCCCGAACAAATCCTGGAAAACACCTACAGGGAGCGCTACCACCAAGCAGAGGCCCTCGGCGACCCCGAGTTGGAGAAGCGGGCGATCCAGCAGTTGCAAGACTGGTACAAAGAGCAGCGCCAGGCCTTGGTGCTCGACAGGCCGCCTGAGGAGGCCCGCCATAGCCTGGACGCCAACGCGCTGATCGAGCAGTACCCAGACTTGAGCATCGCCGCCCAGCGCTGGCTGGGCAGCCTGTTTTTCAAAAACTACCCGCGCCAAGCCTCCGCCAGTACCCTGATCATCGGTTCACCGTTTATCCGCGACTACCCGGTAAAGCCACTGTTCCCCGCCACCCTGGATTGGGATTCAGCCAGCCTGGCTGACGGCCGCGTGATTGCCCTCGGCAACACCGTGGCAGAGACCGGCGTCTCCCTGATCAAAGTGAACCCCGGGGTGTTCGAACTGCACGACCGGCAAAAAGGCCAACCGGCACCGGATTCGGAACACCGCCCGCCAGTCGTCGCCCTCAACGGCCACGTAGAAATCGTTATTCCAAGCCAGGTCCAGGTGTTCAGTTTTTCGCCCAAGGATGTCGGCAGCACCCGCACCCAGGGCAACCTCAGCGTCACCCTGCTCAAGGTCGGCCCGTACTCCGCCGAGTTCGAACTGCACAACAGCGCGGCGCTGGCGCCGGAGCTCTCGGAGCGAGGCCTCGACCCCTTGGTGATCCAGGCCCAGGACCGCGACGGCAACTACCTGAAGGCCGAAGGCAGCATTGAAAAGGCCCCACAGCAACGGGCCTTCGAAGACCAACAACTGCAGACGCTGCTGCAACAACCCAGCTATGACCCCGTTTTTTTTGACCAGCAGCGCCAACAGCTCGCGGCATTCCACCGGGGCCAGGCCAGCCGCTACAAAAAGCAGTACTTCTCCGGCGAGTTGGCCAGCCTCAAAGTCACCGCCCTGGACTTCTCTGCCGCCAAGGTGGAACGCCAGACGCTGAAGACGGCCGTCGATACCTTCGCCCCAACCCTGGTGGGTAAGACACTGCAGCCCATGCCGGCCACTGCCGTGGTCTATGACGAGCGCATCGCCGAACAGACCGGCCGCTACGCCATGAGCGAGGAAGAGCACCGCCGGAGCGTCAAGGTGCAGTCCGAACTGGTCAGCGTCCGCTACGCCAGAATCCGCTTTCGCAGCGACCTGCCCTTCGACTGGAAGATCCCCGGGCGCCCCATCGACCGCAAAGTCGACTTCTACACCCAGGACAAGCTCGGCAGGCACGGCGACCTGATGGACGTGAGCCCCAACGTCTATGACGTCGATCCCTACGAAGGGTGGATCAGCTACAGCCCCGCCGACTTCCGCCGGGAGCCGGCGTTTGCCAAGGGCACCATGACCCTGATCCATCCAAAAGTGGAAAAGACCCTGTACCCGGTCGACGCCCTCCCCCCGGGCATGCGCCTGCAAGGCAATGCGCTGATTCTCGAAAGCAAGCCGTTCCCCAAGGAGCGCTGGCGCTTCTTTGCCCGGGACAGCCAGGGCCGCTACCTGCGCAAGATCCATCAAGTCAGCCATCTGGATAAAGCCTACGGCTCGGCGATGTTCGACGTGCAGTACTACTACGGCGAGCCGGCCAGTATCGAAGCCTACAAACTAGTCAGCATCAGCCCCCTGCTCTATGACTACGACATCGAACTGCAAAAGCCGGAGAACCCCTGCTATGTCACCGACAATGTGGTGATGGCCGGCTGCTTGTAGCCCACAAACCGCCAATAAAAACGCCCGGGCGTTGTGTAACGGCCGGGCGTTGCGGGTCTTGTTGCAGTCGACAGATCAGTGCTTGGTCAGCTTGTCCAAGTAACCCATGGCAAAGGCCGACACCACAAAGGTCATGTGGATGATCACGTACCACATCAGGTAATCGGTGGGCGTGTTCTTGGCGTCCATGAACACCCGCAGCAGGTGGATCGAGGAAATCGCCACGATGGAGGCCGCGACCTTCATCTTCAAGGACGAAGAGTCCATCTTGCCCAGCCAGCTGAGTTTCTCTTTGTCCTCGTCGATATCCAACTGAGAGACGAAGTTCTCGTAGCCGGAAATCATCACCATCACCAGCAAGCCGCCCACCAGGGCCATGTCGATCAACGACAACAACACCAGGATCAGGTCCGATTCGGCCATGGAAAACACATTGGGGATGACGTGGAAGACTTCCTGGAAGAACTTCAAAGCCAGCGCTAGCAGCCCCAACGACAGACCAAAATAGATGGGTGCCAGCAACCAGCGTGAGGCGTACATCGCATTTTCGATTAAACGTTCCATTGAGTCTCGCACCTGGTCTGAAAACGGCGGCGAGTATATCAGTGCGCCGAATCCCCATAAACCACCGACAAATCCACGACCTGCGGCTTTTTACAGACGCGTTTTCTGCTAGTGTCGGAGCCTGTCACAGCGTTCACAGACATCGGACAGGAAGACGGAAAATGGATGTGCGATTGCCTTTAGCGAGCATCGGTCTCTGCATTGCCCTGCTGCTCAGCGGCGGGTGCTCGCCGAGTGATGAGAAGCGCCAGGTCAGCCTCGACGACAAGACCGCGCAGTTCGAAAAGTCCCTGGACAGCATCCAGGACCCGAAGCTCAAAGAGGCCATTGCCGACCTTGGCGGCTCGCTGCTGTTGCTGGAACGCGCGCGCCTCAAACTCGAGAGCAAGCCCATCGAAACCGAGTACGGGGAGGATGCCCTGGCGCTGCTCAAGCATTACCCCAGCCCGCAAGCCCTGGTGGATGCCTACATCAACGGCCTGTTCGTGCTGCGCAAGGCCTCGAGTTCCGACTACCTGATCGACTTGCAGCCGGTGTTCCCCTTCAACTTCACCATGCCTGCGGAGTTTCCGTTCCCCCACGGCCTGGAATGGCAGTCCGTCACCCTGAGCAACAAAAAAGTCATCCCCTTTCAGCCGGAGTGGTCGGAAACCGACCCGGGCATCCAGCTCAGCCCTTCGAGTTCCAACCTGACCAACCCGGATGACCTGACCGTGACCTACCCCTTCATCGAAGGGCTGGAAGTGGACAACAAGCACCAGCCCCAACCCGTCACGCTGCAAGGCAAAGTCGAAGTGATAGCCCCGCGCCGGGTACAGACCTTTGTGCTGGGCAAGGGCGATGTGGGCAAGACCCGCACCGACGACAACATCAGCGTGACCTTGATGTCCCTAGGCAAGAACGTCGCCGAGATCCAGTTGAGCAACAGCGCAGCGCTACCCACCGAAGTCGCCGACGCCGCACTGAACCCGCTGCTGGCCCAGGCTCGCGATGCCAGCGGGCAACTGCTTTCCCGCTCCGGGTCGATCAACGAAAACACCCAGCAAATCGCTTTTTACGAGAAACAACTGGCAACCATGCAGAAACAGTCAGCCTGGAGCGACAGCTTCGAGCAGCAGTTGGAAAGCGAGCAAAAGGACTTCGAACGCCAGCAGCGCAACCACTACAGCAAGGTCTACTTCAACGGGATGATCGATAAGCTGGAAGTCAGCGTGCTCGATTTTTCCCAGGCCAGCGTGACCCGCAAAGACCTGGAACTGCCGGTGCAGCATTTCGAACGCCAGACCACCGACAAGAATATCCAGCCCCTGCCAATGCCGGTGGTGGTGTATGACGACCAGGCGACGGCCTACCTGAAAGGCGCCGACCTCGATGAGGCGTCGTTGAAAAAGTCCGTAACGATCAGCCAGTCGGTGGAAGACTCCAGCGCATCGCGCATCGAGTTCAACCACCCCAAGACCTTCAATGACGAATTGCTGGGCTCAGCGTTCGACGTGGGTGAAACCCCGCTGACGTTCTTCACCCAGGATGACAATGGGAAACGGGGCGAGCCGATCGAGCTGCCGACCGAAGCCTTCGAAATCGACCCGTTGCGCGGAGTCATCACCTACGACCTCAACCTATTTCCTGAAACACCGGCCTACGCCGTAGGCTCGGTCCCGCTGTTCCTGGCCAGCGTCGACCATCAATCCCTCTCCGCCCGCACCCTGCCCGAAGGCCTGACGCTCAAAGGCAATGCGTTGATCGTCGACCAACGCCTGTTCCCGGCGGACACTTGGCGCTTCTACGCCAAAGACGACAGCGGCCAGTACCTCAAGGAAATCCTCAGCGTCAGTCATCAAGCCTCTGACCAGGGCCCGGCCGTGTTCGACGTGCATTACTTCTATGGGCAACCCACCCAGTTGGAAACCTTCATGCGCACCGAACTCAACACCGTGGAATATGGCTTCGAGGTCAAACTGGACAAGCTCGAAGCGCAACCCCCTGCCCAATAAGCCTCAATGCTCGGGGTGAAACTGGATGTTGCGACTGCGCTCGCCATTGATCTGGCGCAGTTGCGCCTGCAGATGCAGGCACCAGATCTGCGGATCATCGGCCAGTTCATAACCATGGGTGGTCAGGCTCTGGACGATGGAATCAAGGATGGATTCGGCCACCAACGGGCCGCAGAACGGGCCTTGGGCCTTGATCGCAGACGGTTGCTCACCGGCCATTCCGGCGGCAAACAGCAAGGTCCACATCCCCTTATCCCCGGCCAGGGGACGAATGCAGCATTCGATGCGGGTAACCAGGCCAAGGCATTGGCGGGTGAGGCAGAGGTTGCGCGACATGGCGGCGACCCTCGGTAGATCCGGCGTTCAGCCTCCGCGAGAAGACTGTTTCGTTCCAGTGACGACTGTCGTTCTCCTTGCCCTGAGGATAGAAGAAAAGCCCGATAAACAAAGTTGACCAAGGCAACAGGCGCCGAATGGTCTATTGGCAAAAGTTGGCGCCAAGTCGCTGACACCTGCGGCGAGGTACAAGCCCTCGCCGCACGCCTGATTCAGGCGGGTTTGGTGTCTGCCAATGCCTCTTGCGCCAGCTCTTTTTCCGCCTCTTTGAGGTCCTCTTCACTGATCATTTCGGCGATGGCGCGCAGGCGCTCCACCACTCGACCATTGACGCTGTCTTCGGGGAACTGACCGTCCGCATCCGGCTCGCCGGCCGGCTCGCCGACCAACAGGCTGAGGGCCTCGTCGGCCTGACGCACCGCGTAGACGTGGAACTTGCCGTCGCGCACGGCCTGCAACACCTTCTCGTCGAGCATCAGGGTGGCAACGTTGGCCTGGGGAATGATCGCCCCCTGCTCGCCGGTCAGGCCCCGGGCTTCGCAAAGGCGGAAGAAGCCTTCGATCTTCTCGTTGACCCCGCCCACCGCCTGCACTTCACCAAACTGGTTGATTGAACCAGTGATGGCGAAGCACTGCTTGAGCGGCGTCTTCGACAGGGCCGAAATCAAGGTACAGGCCTCACCCAGGGACGCGCTGTCACCGTCCACATAACCGTAAGACTGTTCCAGGGCGATACTCGCCGAGATCGCCAGGGGGAATTCCTGGGCATAACGGCTGCCCAGGTAACCGGTGAGGATCATCACCCCCTTGGAGTGAATCGGCTGCCCGAGGTTGACCTCGCGCTCGATGTCGACAATCCCGCTGCCGCCCGGGTAGACCGTGGCGGAAATCCGCGCCGGCACCCCGAACGCCGAATCACCGACCTCCAGCACCGTCAGGCCGTTGCACTTGCCCACTGCCGCACCGGCGGTGTCGATCAGAATCACCCCGGCCAGCATGTCATCGAGAATCCGCGCTGAAACACGCCCGGTGCGCGTGGCCTTGGCCTTGAGCGCACGCTCGATGTGCCCGGCGTCGGTCTTCTCGTCAGACGCCAGGTGGCGAATGAAATCGGCCTCGCTGACCAGTTGGAACAGATCACCGATCCGCGCCGACAAGCGCCCCTGGTTCTCTGCCAGCCGCGCGCTGTAGGTCGCCAGGCGCGCCACGGCATCGGAGGTCAGAGGCGCCATGCCTTCTTCCGAGGTGCGGGTTTTCAGCAACTGGGCGAACTGCTCCAGGCTTTCATCGACCATCGGAATGTCTTCGTCAAAATCCACCAGCACCCGGAACATCTCCTGGAAGTCCGGATCGGCGTCTTGCAGGGCGTAATACAGCTGGCGAGAGCCAATGATGATGACCTTGAGCTGCAACGGGATCACTTGCGGATTGAGGGTCACCGTCGCCAAACGGCCCAGCTCGCCCAGCGGGGACTCCATCTTCAACTTGCGCGATTGCAAGGCACGCTTGAGGGCGTCCCAGACAAACGGCTCGCTGAGCATTTTCTCGGCTTCGAGAATCAGGAAGCCGCCGTTGGCACGGTGCAAAGCCCCCGGACGCAACTGGCGATAGGTGGTGTAGAGCGCGCCCTGATCGGTGCTGTATTCGATGCGGCCGAACAGGTTGTCGTACGTTGGATGCGGCTCGAACACCACTGGCGCACCGCCGCTGACCGGATGGCCAACCACCAGGCTCGGGCAGTACTGTTCTTCCAGCAGCTTGCGGGCCTGGGCGTCGGTCTTGGCGTCATCCACCAATTGCTCGACCACCGTTTTCAGCAGGTATACCTGCATCGCCTGCAAGTAACCGCAGACCGCGGCGTTCTCTGCGTACTGCTCGGACAACGGTGCCAACAGCGGCTGCAAGGCCAGGGTGATGGTTTCTTCGTTGAACTGGCGCATCTGGTTGTTCGACTCACGCTTCCACTGGGGCAAGCTGGCGAGTTCTTCGTTGAGGCGCTCTTCGAGCTCGGAAATATCCGTGTGGAAACGTTCGCGATCGGCTTCTGGCAGTTGCGAGAACTCAGCTTCGTCCAGGGCCTTGCCATCGAGCATCGGCGTAAAGGCAATGTTGGAACTGTCGCGGTACAGCGCCACGTCTTTTTCCAGGGCCAGACGCTCGATCACGTCCAGGGCGCGGTCGTAGCGCTGGTTGAAGGCACGGTCGATGGCGCTCTTGCGCTGTTGATAAGTCGGGTGTTCAAACACCGCCGGGAACGTCGCGACCAGGTTGTCGATCAGGCCGTTGATGTCCGCGATGAACGCGGCAGCACCACCTGCCGGCAGCTCCAGGGCACGAGGCTCGCGGGGTTCATCGAAGTTGTTGACGTAGACCCAGTCGGCCGGGGTCTGCAGGCGTTTGCCTTCCGCCTTCAGGTAGCGTTTAACAAACGAGAAGCGGCCGGTACCGGGCTCGCCCATGACAAACACGTTGTAACCGGGGCGCGGCATGGCCACCCCGAACTGCAAGGCTTCAACCGCACGTTCCTGGCCAAGCACACCGCGAAAGGGCTCCAAATCATTGGTGGTCGAGAAGCTGAACTGTTCAGCGGAAAAAGGACGGGTCAGCGCTTCGGGCGCTAGACGCAAGCTGGCAGCAACAGGATCAGGCATCGGGCTTCCTTACATCAGGCGGGGCAGATGGCGGCATTCTGGCGCCGGGTATGCCCGGCTGGCAAGGCGCGCCTAGGGCGAAAGCATAGACAAGGGTAATGTGCCCAGCCGCCCCCCGGAAAACCGGCTATGTCAGCGAATGTTTTGTAAAAAGTCACGGAACCCTTGGAACCTGCCTAAACTCCAAACTGCGCGGCTGGACTAATAACCGGCCCAACTGGCGCTGACATTGGCCAGCACCCCTTGTCCATTGGTTTGCACACAAAGAGAACACAGCTATGAAACGGATTCTTCTCGGTACTCTTTTCACCGCAGTATCCATCAACGCCATGGCCCAAGCGCCAGGCGGTCCGGATTGTGGTTGGGGCAACATGCTGTTCGAAGGTCAGCGTGGCACCCCGGCGCATTTCCTGGCTTCCACCACCAACGGCACCTCCGGCAACGCCACGTTCGGTATGACTTCCGGCACCAACGGTTGCTCGACCAACTCGGCACTGACTTATGGCGGTAAATCCTGGATTGCCATGAATGGCATGATGAACGAGCTCTCTGAAGACATGGCCAAAGGTCAGGGCGAAGCACTGACCACCTACGCTGTGGTGCTGGGCGTTGCTCCTGAAGACCGCGCGCATTTCGCCGCTGTTACCCATGAGCACTTCCAACAGATCTTCAGCAAAGCCGACGTGACTGCGGATGATGTGCACACCAACACCCTGGCCGTGCTGAAAAGCGACGCTCGTCTGGCCAAGTACGCAACTCCAGCTTAAGCTCGACCCGCCCGCTCTTCCCCAAGAGCGGGCTTTTGTTTTTTGGGAGCTGACCCTTAACGGGCCTTTGTTTCTTTCGACTTAAGTTGCCCACCATGCTCAAACGCCTTGCCTACCTGGCGCTCTGTGTCTGCGCCCCGCTGTCCGCCGCGCCCGCTATCGACAATCCACGTTTGCAGCAGTTGGCCAATGATCCGTTCTGGATCTCCCTGGGGCACTACGAGAGCGCCAAGCTGGGCGGCTGGCGCAGCTACGTCAGCGACGCGAAGTTTTTCCTCGCCAAAGACGGCGCGCAGCACCCTGACGCCGAACTGGCCGCCACCCTGCAAGCCCTGTACGCCCCGGCCAGCGCCGGTGAGCAGCACGCCCAATGTGTGTACCCGGCACGCACCCGCTGGCTCAAGGACCAGTTACAACTCACCGACCTGCCCACCGTGGCCTGCAGCGAATTCAAGCAGTGGTTCAAGGACGTCGCGCCCCACAGCGCGGTGATGATCTTCCCGGCGGCTTACCTCAACAGCCCGTCGTCGATGTTCGGCCACACCCTGCTGCGTATCGACCAGGCCGACGTGCAAAGCAACAACACCGCCCTGCTCAGCTACGCCATCAACTTCGGCGCCTACATCGAAGGCTCGGACAACAGCATCCTCTACGCCTGGAAAGGCCTGATGGGTGGTTACCCGGGCCTGTTCGCCCTGGTGCCCTACCAGGAGAAACTCTCGGAATACCGCAGCCTGGAAAACCGCGACCTCTGGGAATACCGGCTGAACCTGACCCAGGTTGAAACCGAGCGCATGGTCGAGCACGTCTGGGAACTCAAGCAGATCCAGTTCGACTACTTCTTCTTCGACGAGAACTGCTCCTATCGCTTGCTGGAGTTGCTGCAAGTGGCGCGCCCGGGCCTGAAGCTGACCGAGCAATTCCCTCTGACTGCGATCCCCACCGACACCGTCAAGGCGGTGAAGGAAGCCGGGCTGGTGGAAAAGATCGACTATCGACCGTCCCGTGAGCGTGAACTGCTCAGCCGCGCCGAGCCCCTGAACGGCGAGGAGCAGCAATGGGTGCTCAAGGTCAGCGCCGATCAGCAGCACCTGCAAGACGCCGACTTCAAAGCCCTGCCAAGGGATCGCCAGGCGCTGATCGTCGACGCGGCCTATCGCCTGGAGCGCTACCGGGCCAACGGCCAGGAGCGCGACCCTGCGCGCTCGCAGCGCAGCTTCGAACTGCTCCGGGCAATCAACCGCAACCCTGCGCCAGAGTTGCAGATCGAGCGCCCCGGCCTACCGGAAGACGGCCACGAATCCCGCACCTGGCAAGTCGGTATCGGCACCCGGGGCGACCAGGCGTTTGGCGAGTACGGCCTGCGCATGGCCTATCACGACCTCAACGACAACGCCGAAGGTTTCCCCCTGGGCGCGCAGATTGAAATCCTGCAAATGAAACTGCGCCAGTACGAAGGCAATCGTTGGCAGTTGCAGCAATTGGACCTGGCCACCATTCGCTCCCTGACGCCGCGCAACGAACTGCTGCAGCCCTGGTCCTGGCAAGTCACCGGCGGCCTGGAGCGCGTGCCGGGCAAGCATGACGATGAGACCCTGGTCAGCCACGTCAATGGCGGCGCCGGTGGCACCTGGCAGTTGGGCGAGAACACCCTGGGCTTTGCCCTGGGTACCGTGCGGGTCGAGCACAATAACGACTTCTCGGCCTTTATCTCCCCAGCCGCCGGGTTCAACACGGGCTTGCTGTGGAAAAACCCGCTGGGCAACTTCAGCGTGGAAGCCAAGGGCGACTACTTCACCAATGGCGAAGTCCGCCGCAGCCTGAGCCTCAACCAACAGTGGGAGCTGTCACGCAACCTCGGTCTGCGCCTCAGCGCGCAACGCGAATTCAGCCACCTGGCCACCGCCGAGAATGAAGTGATGCTGGAACTCAAGTGGTACCACTACTAGGGGCAACAGCCGCATTGGCCTGCTAATTCTTCACCTGGCTTTCACGAGGTAGCGACGAATCGACTTCTAGACTGATGCCATCAGCCGTAATCCGGCGTAGGAGTCAGGCATGTGGCGGTTCGGGTGGTTAGTGGTGCTTTTTCTGGTGATCGGTGGGTGCGAGTCCACCCATGAGCATTTGCTTGCCCAAGGCTATCCACCGGCCTTTGCCGATGGCTTCGATGATGGCTGTGTCAGTGGCCGGCAAGCGGCCGGCGCCATCACCGGCGAGTTCCGCAAGAACGTGCCGCGCTACCTCAAGGACGCGCAATATGCCGAAGGCTGGAGCGACGGTTTCAGGCAGTGTCAGGCCATGCTGGAAAATCAGGATCGCACCGAATACCGTGAACACCATTGGGATGAGCGGGAACGGGCCTGGCAGCAAGAGAAGGACCGTGACGCCGCCCGCGCCTATCGTTCGCAGTAAGTCGCTCTCGGATAACCGCCGACACTAAAAGGCTGCGAGCAGGGTCCAACCTCCACCCTCGGAGAATTGCCATGAGCCGCGCATTCGTCAACGAAGACCAGGCTGCCGATCAGGCCGACACGCCGGTTGAGCGACTGGTCAGCACCCAGCCCAATTACGTCACACCCCAAGGCCTTGCCGCGTTGCAGGCTAAGGTCACGCAGTTGCAAACCCAGCACAGCGAACACAGCGCCCAGGGTGACGCTGCGGACAAACAGCGGCTGGCCGACCTGGAGCGGGACCTGCGCTACTTCAATCAGCGCCTGCAAAGCGCCCAGCTCACCGCGCCCGCCACCTCCACCCAACAGGTGCAGATCGGCAGCCGAGTGACCTTCGCGGATGAACAGGGGAACGAGCAGCAGGTGCAACTGGTGGGAGAAGATCAGGCCGATGTCGGCCAGGGCCTGATCAACTGGGGCTCGCCTTTGGGTCGCGCCCTGCTTGGCGCGCAACCCGGCGATGAGGTGCTGTGGAAAAGGCCGGCTGGGGATCAGTTGATCGAGATCATCCGCATCGAGCCGGCCTGAAACGACTCAGACCACGCCTTGTGCCAGCATCGCATCAGCGACTTTGACGAAGCCAGCGATGTTGGCGCCTTTGACGTAGTTGATCCGACCGTTCTCTTCACCGTAGTGCACGCAGGCGTGGTGAATCGACTGCATGATGGCGTGCAGCTTGGTGTCCACCTCTCCGGCAGTCCACAACAGGCGCATGGCGTTCTGTGACATTTCCAGACCGCTGACGGCCACGCCACCGGCGTTCGATGCCTTGCCCGGTGCGAACAGAATGCCCGCCTCGATAAAGATATCCACAGCCTCCAGGGTGGTCGGCATGTTCGCGCCTTCGGCCACGCAGATGCAGCCCTGACGCAACAAAGCGCGGGCCGCATCGGCGTCCAGCTCATTCTGTGTGGCGCACGGCAGGGCGATGTCGCAGGCCAGGGTCCACGGCGTCTGGCCGGCCAGGAACTCCAGGCCGAACTGGCTGGCCAGCTCACTGATGCGCCCGCGCTTGACGTTCTTCAACTCCAGCACCGCTTGCCATTGCTCTTCGCTCAGGCCGGACTCGCAGTACAGGGTGCCCTCGGAATCCGACAGGGAAATCACCTTGCCGCCCAGGTCCATGACTTTGCGTGCCGCGTATTGCGCCACGTTGCCGGAACCGGAGATCGCCACGCGCTTGCCTTCAACCCGCTGGTCACGGCGCTTGAGCATTTCTTCAGCGAAGTACACACAGCCAAAACCTGTGGCTTCAGGACGAATCAGGCTGCCGCCGTAGCTGATGCCCTTGCCGGTCAGCACTGAAGTGAACTGGTTGCTCAGGCGTTTGTACTGGCCAAACAGGAAACCGATCTCCCGGGCACCGACACCGATGTCACCGGCGGGCACGTCCACATCGGCGCCGATGTGACGATACAGCTCGCTCATGAAGGCCTGGCAGAAGCGCATCACCTCGGCGTCGCTCTTGCCCTTGGGGTTGAAGTCCGAACCGCCCTTGCCGCCGCCCATGGGCAGGGACGTCAGGGAATTCTTGAAGGTCTGCTCGAAGGCGAGGAATTTCAGCACCCCGAGATTCACCGATGGATGGAAGCGCAAACCGCCCTTGTACGGACCGATGGCGCTGTTCATCTGGATACGGAAGCCGCGGTTGACCTGGACCTTGCCCTGGTCGTCGACCCAGGAAACACGAAACACCACGGCGCGTTCCGGCTCACAAATACGCTCGAGAATGCCCGAGGTCAGGTAGTGCGGGTTGGCCTCCAGAAAGGGCCACAGACTGCGCAGTACTTCTTCCACGGCCTGGTGGAATTCAGGCTGGTCCGGGTCGCGTTTTTTCAGACGGGCAAGGAAGTCTTCGACGGATTCGATCATGGGAAGTCTCGGCAAATTTATTGTCGTTAAGGGGAGATTTGCCCGGGACTTTATCAATTCAAATCGCACCGCGACAGCGCAAAATGTCGCAGTTATGAATTTAAATGGTGCATTAAATATAAATGGCGACGATTTTCAGGGGGTTTGTGCACCGGATTGGTGGCACTTCCTGTCTGAGCCGCACGCTTTTGGTGAGGCGGAAAAGTGGATCGCCGGCAAGCCGGCTCCTACAGAAATGTCGCTGCCGGAGGGTCGGAAAGAGGGCAAAAAAAACGGAGCCCGAAGGCTCCGTTCTGTTCAAGCAGCGACCAGATCAGGCCAGCTTCTTGTGACGCACGCGGTGCGGTTGGGCAGCCGCTTCGCCGAGGCGTTTCTTACGATCGGCTTCGTACTCGGTGTAGTTGCCTTCGAAGAACACGGCTTGCGAATCGTCTTCGTAGGCCAGGATGTGAGTGGCCACACGGTCCAGGAACCACCGATCGTGGGAGATCACAATGGCGGCGCCCGGGAAGTCCAGCAGGGCTTCTTCCAGGGAACGCAGGGTTTCAACGTCGAGGTCGTTGGACGGTTCGTCGAGCAGCAGGACGTTGCCGCCCTCTTTCAAGGTCAGGGCCAGGTGCAAGCGACCGCGCTCACCACCGGACAGGTCCTTGACGAACTTCTGCTGGTCGCCGCCCTTGAAGTTGAAACGACCCACGTAGGTGCGGGACGGAATTTCGTAGTTACCGATGCGGATCTGGTCCGAGCCATCGGAAATCTGCTGGAACACCGTCTTGCTGCCGTCCAGGTCGTCACGGCTCTGATCGACGCACGCCAGTTGCACGGTTTCACCGATTTCGATGCTGCCGGAATCCGGGGTTTCCTTGCCCATCAGCATGCGGAACAGGGTGGATTTACCCGCACCGTTACCGCCGATCACGCCGACGATGGCGCCCTTGGGCATGGCGAACGACAGGTTGTCGATCAGTACGCGATCGCCGTAACCCTTGGTGACGTTCTTGAACTCGATGACCTTGTCACCCAGCCGCGGACCGGCCGGGATGTAGATCTCGTTGGTTTCGCTGCGCTTCTGGAATTCCTGGGACTGCATTTCTTCAAAGCGTTGCAGACGAGCCTTGGATTTCGACTGACGAGCCTTGGCGCCTTTGCGCACCCATTCCAGCTCTTCTTTCATGGCCTTTTCATGGGCCGACTGCTGCTTGGATTCCTGGGCCAGACGGTCGGACTTGGCTTCCAGCCAACCCGAGTAGTTGCCCTCGTAAGGAATACCGGCGCCGCGGTCGAGTTCCAGAATCCAGCCCGCGACGTTGTCGAGGAAGTACCGGTCGTGCGTGATCGCAACCACGGTGCCCGGGAAGTCGTGGAGGAAATGCTCCAGCCAGGCCACGGAGTCAGCGTCCAAGTGGTTGGTTGGTTCGTCGAGCAGCAGCATGTCCGGGGCAGACAGCAGCAGGCGGCACAGGGCCACACGACGCTTTTCACCACCGGACAGGTGCTCGACCTTGGCGTCCCAGGCTGGCAGGCGCAGGGCGTCGGCGGCGACTTCCAACTGACGCTCCAGGTTATGGCCGTCGCTGGCTTGCAGAATGGCTTCGAGCTTGGCCTGTTCGGCGGCCAGCTTGTCGAAGTCGGCATCCGGGTCGGCGTAGGCGGCGTAGACCTCGTCCAGGCGAGCCTGGGCGTCCTTGATCACGCTGACCGCTTCCTCGACCACTTCACGTACGGTCTTGGTCGGATCCAGCTGCGGCTCCTGGGGCAGGTAGCCGATATTCAGATCAGGCATCGGGCGCGCTTCACCATCGAACTCGGTGTCAACGCCGGCCATGATTTTCAACAACGTGGACTTACCCGAACCGTTGAGGCCGAGTACGCCGATCTTGGCGCCGGGGAAGAAGGACAGAGAAATGTTTTTCAGGATTTCCCGCTTCGGCGGAACAACTTTGCTCAGCCGATGCATGGTGAAGACGTATTGAGCCATGGTGAACCTAGCGTCAGTGACTGATGAATAGAAGCGGGCGCTGCCCGTGTCAGGCCATGCGCAGCGCCGGCATGGACGCAAATCGATGCCGGCGTGAACAGAAACCTGATGATCTGGAGCTGGAACGCCCCTATGTGTAGCGGGCAAAACTACCTCAATGGCGGATCAAGGTCCAGCCAAGCGGGACTGGCACTTTGCCACAACTCAAGGCATGCTAGCCGCCCTTCGGGCGTCCGGCTTATAGTGCACGTCGCGCCAGCCCAGCCAAACCGCAGGATCACAGCTTGCCCAACGTCACTTCGCCACCGCCCGCGCGTGCGCCTATCCCTGCGCCCGGCTCCCCCCTGCGCGGCACCCTTAAAGGTGCACTGGCGACGCTGGTGCTATTGCTCCTGGCCTTGCTGTTCTGGCAACTGCTCGACCAACTGCAGAAAACCCGCAAGGTCCAGCAGCAATACGCCATCGACTACAGTGCCGACCAGGCCGATCACCTGAGCCTGAACCTGGCCCTTAATGCGCAGATCGCTCTGAATCTGCTACCGATCGTCGAACAACCCCACACCGCCGAACAACAGCAACAATTGCTGCAAAAGCTCCAGTTGTCGTTGCCGGACGTGCGCAGTATCGCCCTGCTGGATGCCTCCGGTCAGATCGTCAATGACAGCGCCAGCACCTCCCTGGACGCGGCCTGGCTGGCGGAGCTGGTGCAGCGCAGCCACGGCCAGCGCTACTACTTCAGCAACGAGAGCGACGGTTCGCTGGTCACCCTGTTAATGCACCAACCCAGCGGCTCGGTCAGGGGTTACTGGGTGCTGCGCCTGGCGCCGAGCTTCTTCCAGACGTTGATTAGGGACCAGGAAACCGCGCAAAAACCGGCCTGGGTCCTGGAAAACCGCCTGACCCGACTGGTGGTCAGCCGCACCCACCCCGATTTGGCCAAGCCCGGCCTGTTGAGCCCGGAAGACATGGCCGACAGCGTGCTGGTGACGCCCCTGAGCAACAGCGACTGGCAATTGCGCGGCCTTTTCGACGAACGGGCGGTGATTGAACAACTGCTGCCAGCCTTTATCGGCAAATGTCTCCTGGGGCTGGCGTTCTCCCTGCTGCCGGTGATCGCCCTGTTGAACATGCGCCGCCGCCAGCGCCAATTGCACGAAGGCCGCCGCCGCTACCAGGACATTTTCGAAGGCACCGGCGTGGCCCTGTGTGTGCTGGATGTTTCCGGCCTGCCTGGGCAACTGGACAAGGCTCATTTGCGCAATAGCGAGCAGCTCAAGCGCTGGCAGGAACAGAGTCCGCAGCAACGCCTGCAATTGCTGCGCGAACTGCGGGTCACCGAAGTCAACCAGGTCGCCCTGCGCCTGCTCAATGTCGACTCCTGCGAACAGGCCTGGAAGCTGTTGATCGACGGCTGCGCACTCAATGGCAACGCGATTGGCAGCCAGTTGCTGGACGCCGTGCTCAACCAGCAGAAACAGCTGGAGCTGGAGATCAAGCTCAGCGACGCCCAGGGCCACGACCAGCATCTGTGGCTGGTGCTGCGCCTGCCGGAAGACCCAGCCGACTATCGCGCGGTGATCCTCAGCATCAGCGACATCACCAGCCGCAAGCTGATCGAACTGTCGCTGCTGGAGCGCGAGGGTTTCTGGTCCGACGTGGTGCGCACCGTGCCCGATCACCTGTATGTACAGGACGTGATCAGTCAGCGGATGATTTTCAGCAACCACCACCTGGGCCAGACCCTCGGCTACAACAAGACCGAACTGCACCAGATGGGCGAATACTTCTGGGAAATCCTTCTGCACCCCGAAGATGCCGACCTCTACCATCGCCTGCGCCAAGAACAGCGCCATGCGGGCTACGCGCAACTGCTGCAATGCCAGTTGCGTTTCCGCCACCGCAGCGGCCAGTGGCGACGCTTCGAGATCCGCGAACAGGCCCTGGCCCGGGACAAGTACGACCAGGTCACACGCATCATCGGCGTGGCCAAGGACATCACCGATCAGATCGAGGCCAGCGAGTCCCTGCGTGATAGCGAGCAGCGCTACCGCATGCTCGCCGAAAGCATCAGCGACGTGATCTTCTCCACCGACAGCCAACTGTCCCTCAACTACGTCAGCCCGTCGGTGCAAGCCGTGCTGGGTTACGACGTGGACTGGATCTTCCAGAACGGCTGGCAATCGACCATCGCCAACCCCCAGCAACTGACCGGCATCTATACCTTGATGGACCGGGTCAGCAAGGCCCTGGACAAACCCGAGCAACTGGCCGAGCTGCGCAGCCAGGTGCAGACCCAGCTGTTCCTCTTCGACTGCCTGCGTGGCGATGGGCGCAAGATCCCCATCGAGCTGCGTCTGGTACTGGTCTGGGATGAACAAGGGGGCTTCGAAGGCGTGCTCGGCGTCGGCCGCGACATCAGCCAACAGCGCCGCGCGGAAAAAGACCTGCGCATGGCCGCCACGGTATTCGAGCACTCGACGTCGGCGATCCTCATCACCGACCCTGCGGGCTACATCGTCCAGGCCAACGAAGCGTTCAGCCGGGTCAGCGGCTACGCCGTGTCCCAGGTACTGGACCAGTTGCCCAACATGCTCACCGTCGACAACCAGCAGGAAGCCCACCTGCGCTACGTGCTCAAACAACTGCACCAGCACAGCACCTGGGAAGGCGAAGTCTGGCTCAAGCGGCGCAACGGCGAGCACTACCCGGCCTGGGTCGGCATTACCGCGGTACTCGACGACGAAGGCGACCTGGCCAGCTACGTGTGCTTCTTCAGCGACATCAGTGAGCGCAAAGCCAGTGAGCAGCGCATTCACCGCCTCGCCTACTACGACGCCCTGACCCACCTGCCCAACCGCACCCTGTTCCAGGACCGCCTGCACACCGCGCTGCAATCGGCGGAGCGGCAGAAGTCCTGGGTGGTGCTGATGTTCCTCGACCTCGATCGTTTCAAACCGATCAACGACTCCCTTGGCCACGCCGCCGGCGACCGCATGCTCAAGGAAATGGCCACGCGCCTGCTGGGCTGCGTCGACGATGACGACACCGTGGCTCGCATGGGCGGCGACGAATTCACCCTGCTGCTGCAACCGCGCGCCAGCCGCGAGATGGCCCTGAACCGGGCGATCCACGTGGCCGAGCAGATCCTCGCCAGCCTGGTCAAACCCTTCGTCCTCGAAGGCCGGGAGTTCTTCGTCACCGCCAGTATCGGCATCGCCCTGAGCCCTCAGGACGGTAACGAGCTGAGCCAGTTGATGAAGAACGCCGACACCGCGATGTACCACGCCAAGGAACGCGGCAAGAACAACTTCCAGTTCTACCAGGCGGACATGAACGCCAGCGCCCTGGAGCGCCTGGAGCTGGAAAGCGACCTGCGCCACGCCCTGGAGCAGGAAGAGTTCGTGCTCTATTACCAGCCGCAGTTCAGCGGCGACGGCAAACGCCTGACCGGCGCCGAGGCCCTGCTGCGCTGGCGCCATCCGCGTCGCGGGCTGGTGCCGCCGGGGGATTTCATTCCGGTACTCGAAGAGCTGGGTCTGGTGGTGGACGTGGGCGACTGGGTCATCAGCGAAGCCTGCCGCCAGCTCAAGGCCTGGCACCAGGCCAAGGTGCGAGTGCCGAAAGTGTCGGTGAACATCTCGGCGCGGCAGTTCTCCGACGGCCAACTGGGCACGCGGATCGCCACCATTCTCAGGGACACCGGCCTGCCGCCGGCGTGCCTGGAGCTGGAACTGACCGAAAGTATCCTGATGCGCGAAGTCAGCGAAGCGATGCAGATCCTCGACGGCCTGAAAAACCTCGGCCTGAGCATCGCGGTGGACGACTTCGGCACTGGCTATTCATCCCTGAACTACCTCAAGCAGTTCCCCATCGACGTGCTGAAAATCGACCGCACCTTCGTAGACGGACTGCCGTCCGGCGAACAGGATGCACAGATTGCCCGAGCCATCATCGCCATGGCCCACAGCCTGAACCTGGCGGTGATCGCCGAGGGCGTGGAAACCCACGAGCAATTGGACTTCCTGCGTGAGCACGGCTGCGACGAAGTGCAAGGCTACCTGTTCGGCCGCCCGATGCCGGCCAATCGGTTTGAAGCGCAGTTCAGCAATGACGCGTTATTCATGTTTGATTGATGGGTCGCAGCGGCACGTTTCAAGCTTCAAGCGGCGAGAGAGGAGCGGTTCGCTTTGAATGGCCGCTTGCAGCTCGTCACTTGAACCCTGCTTCTCTGCGACATGATGTCCTTTCATATGCCTTCTAAAAGCCATTGGGTTAGAATGCCTCCCTTTTCTGCCCCCCGATCCTTGAGGACCGCCATGTTCAGCCGTGATTTGACTATTGCCAAGTACGACGCCGATCTCTTTGCCGCCATGGAGCAAGAAGCTCAGCGCCAGGAAGAGCACATCGAGCTGATCGCTTCGGAAAACTACACCAGCCCAGCGGTGATGGAAGCTCAAGGCTCGGTGCTGACCAACAAATACGCCGAAGGTTACCCAGGCAAGCGCTACTACGGCGGCTGCGAGTACGTCGACGTGGTTGAGCAGTTGGCCATCGACCGTGCCAAGGAACTGTTCGGCGCCGATTACGCCAACGTCCAGCCGCACGCCGGCTCCCAAGCCAACAGCGCCGTTTACCTGGCTCTGCTGTCGGCTGGCGACACCATCTTGGGCATGAGCCTGGCCCACGGTGGTCACCTGACCCACGGCGCCAGCGTTTCTTCCTCCGGCAAGTTGTACAACGCCATTCAATACGGCATCGACGCCAACGGTCTGATCGACTACGACGAAGTCGAGCGCCTGGCCGTCGAGCACAAGCCGAAAATGATCGTGGCCGGTTTCTCTGCCTACTCGCAGATCCTCGACTTCCCGCGCTTCCGCGAAATCGCTGACAAAGTCGGCGCGTACCTGTTCGTCGACATGGCCCACGTGGCCGGTCTGGTCGCCGCTGGCGTCTACCCGAACCCGGTGCCTTTCGCTGACGTGGTCACCACCACCACTCACAAGACCCTGCGCGGTCCTCGTGGCGGCCTGATCCTGGCTCGCGCCAACGCCGACATCGAGAAGAAGCTGAACTCTGCTGTATTCCCAGGCGCCCAAGGTGGCCCGCTGGAGCACGTGATCGCCGCCAAAGCGATCTGCTTCAAGGAAGCCCTGCAGCCTGAGTTCAAGACTTACCAGCAGCAAGTGGTGAAAAACGCCCAGGCCATGGCCAGCGTGTTCATCGAGCGCGGTTTTGACGTGGTGTCCGGCGGTACTGAAAACCACCTGTTCCTGCTGTCGCTGATCAAGCAGGAAATCTCCGGTAAAGACGCCGACGCCGCTCTGGGCAAAGCGTTCATCACCGTGAACAAGAACTCCGTGCCAAACGATCCACGCTCCCCGTTCGTCACCTCCGGCCTGCGCTTCGGCACTCCGGCTGTGACCACTCGTGGCTTCAAGGAAGCCGAGTGCAAGGAACTGGCTGGCTGGATCTGCGACATCCTGGCCGACCTGAACAACGAAGCGGTGATCGATGCCGTACGTGAAAAGGTCAAAGCCATCTGCAAAAAACTGCCGGTATACGGCGCTTAATCAGCCCGTTACACCGCAGCACGAAAAAGCCCGGCCTGAGTGCCGGGCTTTTTTTCGCCTGTCATTGACCCGGATCGCCACTGGCCAGACCGGTAAAGCCAATTTATTCACAGCCCCTTGTAACCCCCTAAAGTCCGAGCGTAGACTGCGGCTGCACTGGACATACCGGTAAGACCACAATAATTAAGTCCTGAATCCATAGCGCCCCGCGCATGGCAGCCAGGACACCGATCAGGATCCCTCCCATGCTCAGATGGTGCTCGCGTTCGATTTTCCTCCAAGTAGTCCTCGGACTGATCCTCGGCGTTGTGTGCGGACTCGCACTCCCCGAATTCTCCTCTCAACTCAAACCACTGGGCGACGGCTTCATCAAGCTGATCAAAATGCTGATCGGCCTGATCGTATTCTGTGTGGTGGTCAGTGGCATCTCGGGTGCCGGTGACCTGAAGAAGGTTGGGCGCATCGGCCTGAAGTCGGTGATCTACTTCGAAATACTGACCACCGTTGCCCTGGTACTGGGCCTGGTCATGGCCTTCAGTACCGGCATCGGCAGCGGCGCCAACATCCATCTGGAGCAGCTGTCCAGCGCCGACGTCGGCGACCTCGCCCAGCGCGGCCAGCACATGCAGGGCACCGCCCAGTTCCTGATGAACCTGATTCCGAACTCGGTCATCGGCGCCTTTGCCGATAACAACATCCTTCAGGTACTGCTGTTCTCCGTGCTGTTCGGCAGCGCCCTGAACCTGGTGGGTGAAGCGGCGTCCGGCATCTCCCGCCTGATCAACGAACTCAGCCATGTGATCTTCCGCATCATGGGCATGATCGTGCGCCTGGCGCCCATCGGCGTGTTTGGTGCGATCGCCTTCACCACCAGCAAATACGGGGTGGATTCATTGCAGCACCTGGGCAGCCTCGTGGGCCTGTTCTACCTGACCTGCTTCGCCTTTGTGGCGGTGATCCTGGGCGTGGTGATGCGTGTGGCGGGCCTGCCCATGCTGCCGTTCCTCAAGTACCTGCGCGAAGAGCTGATGATTGTTCTCGGCACCGCCTCTTCGGACGCCGTGCTGCCGCAGATCATGCGCAAGCTTGAACACCTGGGCATCGGCAGCTCCACGGTCGGCCTGGTCATCCCCACCGGCTACTCGTTCAACCTCGACGGTTTCTCCATCTACCTGACCCTGGCCATCGTCTTTATCGCCAACGCCACCGGCACGCCGTTGTCGATGTCCGACCTGCTGACCATCTTGCTGGTGTCGCTGATCACCTCCAAAGGCGCACACGGTATTCCCGGTTCGGCCCTGGTGATCCTGGCAGCGACCCTGACCGCGATCCCGGCCATTCCGGTGGTGGGCCTGGTGCTGGTGCTGGCGGTGGACTGGTTCATGGGCATCGGCCGCGCCCTGACCAACCTGATCGGCAACTGCGTGGCCACCGTGGCCATCGCGCGCTGGGAGAAAGACATCGACCTGCAGCGGGCCGACAAGGTACTGAGCGGCCAACAAGGCTATGTTTTCCAGCCAAGAAAGCCAGCGCCGGGCACCCAGCCGCAGGAATTCTGACCCGTTCGTGCCTGCCTCGGGCAGGCACACTCATCGGCGCCCAGCGTGGCGCCATGACCGATAACCCATGGAGTAAACAGTGATCAGCTCGTCGACAGTCGTAAATTCAGTGGTGGAAAAGCTGCGGGCCGCGTTGGCCCGGGGCCAGTGGCGCTCCGGCGACATGCTGCCCGGACAACGCGAACTGGCCGAACAACTGGGCATCAGCCGCCCTAGCCTGCGCGAAGCGGTGACGGTCCTGGAAACCCTGGGCCTGGTGCGCTCCATGCCCGGCAAGGGCGTGGTGGTACTGGATGCGCCCCTGGATGACACCCCGGCCAGCGACAGCGGCGTGGCCGGCGCCAGCCTCGAGGATGTGCTGCAACTGCGCTACACCCTCGAGCCCTTTATCGTCGGCCTGGTGGCGCAATCCATCAGCAGCAAGGAAGTCGGCCAACTGCGCCTGACCCTCATGGACATGCGCGAAGCCCTGGAAGCCAACGACAGCGAAGCCGGGATGAACGCCTACATCGCCTTCCACGAAGAATTGTTCACCCTGACTTCCAACCCGATCTTCCAGAACGTGGTGCAACAAACCAGCAATGCCCTCAAGCAGAGCGCCCAGGTCCTGCGTAACTCGCCGGAACACCTGGCCGAACGGCTGCAGGAAAACGAAGCGGTGGTGCGTGCCATCCGCAGCAAGAACAGCGCCCTGGCCAGTGCCGAAATGCGTCGGCACATCCTGATGGAAGGCCAGCGCATGGGAATTGAACTGAATATTCCGGACGATCATCTGGGCCAGATAACCCCGTGATGGTTTGAACGTCTGCAACCGGAGGGGACACCACGCCATGGTCAGCTACGCCTTTAAAAACAACCCGTTCACCCTGGCCGCCAGCCTGCCCCGGCGCCACAACGGTGAACGCACCCTGCTGGTGGACGACGTCTACCCGCAGATTTTCGACGCCATTCTCGAGCAGCGCATCGCCCCCGGCAGCCGCTTTACCGAAGACAACCTGGGCCAGGCGTTCGGCGTCAGCCGCAGCATCATCCGCCAGGTCCTGGCGCGGCTGTCCCATCAACAGGTGGTGATCTTGCAGCCCAATCATCGGCCACGGGTGGCAGCGCCGGATGCCGAGCAGACCCGGCAGATCCTGCACGCCCGGCGGCTCACGGAAACCACCCTGGTGCGCCTGGCCTGCCAGCAGCCACAAAGGCAGTTGCTGCCCTTGCGTCAGTTGCTGGCGCGCGAACGCGAGGCCATCGAGCGTGATCAGCGCGGCCCGGCGATTCGTTTGTCAGGGGAGTTTCATCTGCAACTGGCCGAGGTGGCCGGCAATGCTCCTTTGGCGCACTTCCTCGGCAGCCTGGTGCCGCTGACCTCCCTGGCCATCGCCCAGTTCGAGGGCCGGGCTCGCAACTACTGCGCCTGGCAAGAGCACTCAAGCATTGTCGATGCGGTGCAGGACGCCGATGTCGAAAAGGCCGAAGCGCTGATGAATCAGCACCTCGATCACCTGGAACAGCGCCTGCTAGGCAGCCTGTAGGAGCCGGCTTGCCGGCGAAGACCTCAGCGCCCCAACATCCTCTCGAAACCCTGCCGGATCTTCTCTTCCGGCAGGTCGTCGGCGATGAACACCATCACGCTTTCGCGCACCTCGCCTTCGGCCCACTCGGTGTCCCAATCGAAGCCATAGAGCTTGAGCACGCCCTGGAACACCATGCGCCGCGGCTCGTCGATCACGCTCAGCACGCCTTTATAGCGCAGCAATTGCTTGCCGTGATCTTCCAGCAGCTCATTCATGAATTCGCTGAGGCGGTCCAGGTCCAGGGGCTGCTCGGTGCGCAGCACCAGGCTGGAAATCCGGTCCACTGAGGGCGCCTTGCTCACCGGGCGCAGGCTCAGCCCGCCGCCCAAGTCGGCGTTGAGGTTGAAGCCGCGCACATCCAGCAGCTCAGCCAGGTCGATACGGCCGTGGTCCACCACGCGGATCGCTGCCCGCCGGTTGATCCGGGTCAGGCGCTCGCACAAGGCATCAAAGGTTGCATCGTCCACCAGGTCGCGCTTGCTCACCAGCAAACGGTCGGCAAAGCCAATCTGCGCCTGGGCGATGGTCTGGGTCAGATGGTGCTCAGCGTGCTTGGCGTCCACCAAGGTAATGATGCCGTCGAGAATGTAGCGCTCGCGCAGCTCTTCATCGATGAAAAAGGTCTGGGCCACAGGGGCCGGATCGGCCAGCCCGGTGCACTCGATCACCAGTCGGTCAAAGGCGATCTCACCGCTGTCCAGGCGCTCCAGCAGCAGGTACAGGGCCTTGGTGAGGTCGGTGTGGATGGTGCAGCAGACGCAGCCGTTGGACAGCGTCATCACCTGCACCGGCTCATCGCCCAACAGCTGGGTGTCGATACCGGCGTCGCTGAATTCGTTTTCGATCACGGCGATTTTCAAGCCGTGCTCGGCCTTGAGCAGATGGCGCAACAAGGTGGTCTTGCCCGCGCCAAGAAAGCCGCTGAGCACGGTGACGGGAATAGGATTTTGCAAAACAGGATCTCCCACGCAAAAAAATGTAGGAGCCGGGCTTGCCGGCGATAACGGTCTCAAGACCGCCATCGCCCACAAATCGGGCTCCTACATGGGTGTGGCTTAAACGCTGCGGTTCAACAGCACTTCGGACCGCCCTTGCCGCCGTAACGTGCCTCCTGGCGTTCTCGGAAGAACGCCTCGTACGACATCATCGGCTTGTCCGGATGCTTGGTTTGCATATGCTCGACGTAGTTGTCGTAGTCGGGCATGCCGACCATCAGGCGCGCGGCCTGACCGAGGTATTTACCGAGGCGACTCAAGTCATTGAACATGTTCGCAACCCTCTATTACGCGTCCGGAACAGCCTGGAATGGCGATTCTTTATCCGTCCGTTGCTTATTGCCCCAGGCGGCGACGCCGACCTTGAGCGCATAGAACAGGATACTGAAGACCACCAGCAGGAACAGCACCGTCAGCGTGGCGTTGGTGTAGGCGTTCCAGATAACGTGCTGCATCTGCTCGATGCTCTTGGCCGGAGCCAGGATTTGCCCGTTAGCCAGGGCGTCGCTGTATTTCTTCGCCAGCGACAGGAAGCCGATCGCCGGGTTGGCGTCGAACAGCTTGATGAAGCCTGCGGACGTGGTGCAGATCAGCAGCCAGATAGCCGGCAGCATGGTCACCCAGATGTAGCGTTGGCGCTTCATTTTGATCAGCACAACGGTGGCGAGCATCAGCGCGATACCGGCGAGCATCTGGTTGGAGATACCGAACAGCGGCCACAAGGTATTGATGCCACCCAGCGGGTCGATCACGCCTTGATACAGCAGGTAACCCCACATCGCCACACAGCCTGCAGTCGCAATCAGGTTGGCGGTCCAGGACTCGGTACGCTTGAGGGCCGGGACGAAGGAGCCGAGCAAGTCCTGCAGCATGAATCGACCGGCACGGGTACCGGCGTCGACAGCGGTCAGGATGAACAGCGCTTCAAACAGGATCGCAAAGTGGTACCAGAACGCCATGGTGTTTTCACCCGGCAGCACACTGTGCAGGATCTGCGCGATACCGACCGCCAGGGTCGGCGCACCGCCGGCGCGAGCCAGGATAGTGGTTTCACCGATGTCATGGGCGACCGCTTGCAGCGCTTCCGGGGTAATGGCGAAGCCCCAGCTGCTGACGGTTTGTGCCACAGACACCACATCGGCACCGACCACGGCAGCCGGGCTGTTCATGGCGAAGTACACGCCAGGCTCGATCACCGATGCAGCGACCATGGCCATGATGGCCACGAAGGACTCCATCAACATGCCGCCGTAGCCGATGTAGCGCGAGTGGGCCTCATTGGCCAGCAACTTGGGCGTGGTGCCCGAGGAGATCAGCGCATGGAAGCCGGAAACCGCACCACAGGCGATGGTGATGAACAGGAACGGGAACAGGCCGCCCTTCCACACCGGGCCAGTGCCGTCGACAAATTGAGTCAGCGCCGGCATTTTCAGGTCGGGCATGGTGATCAGGATGCCGATCGCCAGGGCGATGATGGTACCGATCTTGAGGAAGGTCGACAGGTAGTCGCGCGGGGCGAGGATCAGCCATACCGGCAGTACCGCCGCCACAAAACCGTAACCGACCAGCATCCAGGTGATCTGGATCCCGGTGAACGTGAAGGCTTTGGCCCATACCGGATCAGCGGCAATCTGCCCGCCCAGCCAGATCGAACCCAGCAGCAACAGCACGCCGATGATGGAGATTTCACCGATGCGGCCCGGGCGGATGTAGCGCATGTACACGCCCATGAACATCGCGATCGGGATAGTTGCCATCACCGTGAAGATGCCCCACGGGCTCTCGGCCAAGGCCTTGACCACAATCAGCGACAGCACCGCGAGGATGATGATCATGATCAGGAAGCAGCCAAACAGCGCAATGGTCCCGGGAATCCGGCCCATTTCTTCGCGGACCATGTCCCCCAGGGAGCGACCGTTACGACGCGTGGAAAGGAACAGGATCATGAAATCCTGTACCGCACCCGCCAGCACCACGCCGGCAATCAGCCAGAGCGTACCGGGCAGATAGCCCATCTGCGCTGCCAACACCGGACCGACCAAGGGGCCTGCACCGGCAATCGCCGCGAAGTGGTGACCGAAAAGAATGTGTTTGTTGGTAGGGACGTAGTCCAGACCATCGTTGTTGAGCACGGCGGGGGTGGCCCGACGTGGATCGAGTTGCATCACGTTGTTAGCGATGAACAGGCTGTAGTAACGGTACGCAACCAGATAAATGGCCACTGCAGCGACCACAATCCACAAGGCGTTGATCGCCTCGCCGCGACGCAATGCCACTACGCCAAGGGCGCACGCTCCTACGATTGCCAGCAGCAGCCAGGGTAAGTGGCGTAGCAGGCTATTATTATTTTTCATTTTTTTATTCCAGCCAGGGTGGACAGAAAGACAGCCAAACGGAGTTTAGCGCTAACCGTCCCAAAGACCACCCCCCACGTTGGTCTAGAGCCTTCTTTTGCCAATTTGAGGGTTGTTGGAACGCCTTGGAAGCGGCTCGATACGCCACTCTCGAAACCCACACCCAACCCCGGCTGAACCAGCCGGGCGCGAACAGGGTCGCAACCTTGAGTGCAACTTGTCAGGTATCGCCATGCCCGCCCCCTCCGAACAGCCACCACTGCCACCGCCCCTGCTGTATTTGCTGTTCATCACCTGCGCCCTGTTCCTGGCCGACTGGCTCCCCCTGCCCCTGCTCGTCAATGACTGGATCAGAGCCCTTTCCGTCGCCCTGATCGTCGGTGGGCAGGGGTTGTCGTTCTGGGCCATGTGGCGCTTTCGCCAGCAACACACCACCAGCAGCAACTTCAACCAGCCACGGCAACTGCTGCGCGACGGCCCTTTTGCGGTGTCGCGCAACCCGATCAACCTGGGGGACACCCTGGGTTATTGCGCCATTGCCTTGCTGATGGGCAGCCTTTGGCCCTGGTTGCTGCTGATGCCCTTGCTGATGCTGATGAACCTCAGCGTGATCGGGCCCGATGAGAGGCAACTGCTGGCGCAGTTCGGCGAGGGCTACCGTGACTATTGTCGCAAGGTGCGGCGCTGGCTCTAGCGACTGATCGAAACCGGGGTCTATAGTCATTTCACCATGCAGAGGGCCAGACCATGAGCGAGCACCACGCTGATCGCCGCCGTTTCAAACGCATCGCCTTCGATGCCAGGACCGAACTGAGCCAGGGGCCCAACCGCTGGTCGGTACAACTGCTCGACCTGTCACTCAAGGGCTTGCTGATCCAGCGCCCCGAACCCTGGCAGGGCGACGCCAGCCAGAGCTTCGCAGCCGACATTCATCTGGGCAACGACGCCGATGTGCGCATGGAAGTGCAACTGGCCCATGACGACCACGGGCAACTGGGTTTCGTCTGCGTGCACATCGACCTGGCGTCGATTGAACACCTCAGGCGCCTGATCGAGCTGAACCTGGGGGACCCGGAGGAGCTGGAGCGCGAACTGGGGGCGCTGATCGAAATCTGATCAACACCCCGCATTCACTCAGGGGAAATTCGCCGGCGGGGGAAACTCGCTTTCCGTGTCCCAATAACCGGCTTGCTGGCGCCCGGCGGTCGTCCATTGCCCGTTCAGGTAACGGTAGGTGCGATAGGTGGTGACGAACTCCTCGTTGTCCGCCGAAGAGGCCGAAGACACCTGCTGGATCGATTCGGTGGCGCCACCGCTGGCGGCCACGATCTGCCAGGCAGCCTTGCCGGTCTGGGCCAGCACCAGGGGATGCTTCTCACCGCTTTCGGAGACAAACAGCACCGGGTCGAGCTGATGTTGCAACGGCATCAGGATCTCGGTGGCCGGGCCGCTGTAACTGCCCATGGGTGCGGTCTGGTCGACGGTCAGGAAAAACACCGGGGACGGCAGGCCATTGAGCGGGGCCTTCTCTACCGTGGCCAAGGGATAACCCAGGGCCTTCTGCGCCAGCACCTCTCCCGAGTCAGCCAGCCAGCGCGCCTGAGCCTCCAGGGCCGGTGGCTGATCGCCGTCTTCGGACTCGTCAAACGCCTCCGCATCCAGCGAGTTGCCCCAACTGGCCGCATGCAATTGCGGGGTGATGCGCAGGTCTTCCAGCACCTCAAGCACCGAGCCATCGCCCACCAGCACCTGCTGCGCCACCCGATAACCTTCCGGCAGCTCGCCCGGTTCCGCGACCGCCAGGCCGAGGTGGCAGAGCATGCCCAACCCCAGCGTGCAAACTGCCCAGCGTGTTATGCCCATCATTGATTTCCTTTCATTGAGGCCGAATCCGATTTATTCAAAAAGTGCATCCAGCGCCTGTTCCAGACGCGTCACCGCGATGATCTGCAAGCCCGGCGGCGACTCTTTCGGTGCGTTGCCCTTGGGCACGATGGCCCGTTTGAAGCCATGCTTGGCCGCCTCTTTGAGGCGCTCCTGGCCGCTGGGCACGGGGCGCACTTCACCCGACAGGCCCACCTCGCCAAACACCAGCAGGTCGTGGGGCAGCGGGCGGTTGCGCAAACTGGACATGACCGCCGCCATCAACGCCAGGTCAGACGCGGTTTCCAACACCTTGACCCCGCCCACCACGTTGAGGAACACGTCCTGGTCGTGGGTGGGGATGCCACCGTGGCGATGCAACACCGCCAGCAACATGGCCAACCGGTTCTGGTCCAGGCCGAGGGTGACCCGGCGCGGGTTGGCCAGATGACTGTCATCCACCAGGGCCTGGACCTCCACCAGCATCGGCCGAGTGCCCTCCCACGTGGCCATGACCACGCTGCCCGGCACTTCTTCCTGGGCTCGGGTGAGGAAAATCGCCGACGGGTTGGAAACTTCCTTCAGGCCCTTGTCCGTCATGCCGAACACACCCAGCTCGTTGACTGCGCCGAAACGGTTTTTTACCGCCCGTAGCAAACGCAGGCGGCCGTCGGACTCGCCCTCAAAATACAACACGGTGTCGACCATGTGCTCCAGAACCCGCGGCCCGGCCAAGGCGCCCTCTTTGGTCACGTGGCCCACCAGGAAAATCGCCGTGCCGCTCTGCTTGGCGTAACGCACCAGCAGCGCCGCACTCTCGCGCACCTGGGACACGCCGCCGGGCGCCGACTGCAACTGTTCGGTGAAGATCGTCTGGATCGAGTCGATCACCATGACCTTGGGCTTTTCCAGGCGGGCCGTGGCGATGATGGTTTCGATGCAGGTTTCGGTCATGACCCGCAGCTTGTCCTGGGGCAGCCCCAAACGCCGGGCACGCATGGCCACCTGCTGCTGGGACTCTTCGCCGGTGACGTAGAGCGCCGGCATGCGCGTGGCGAGATTGCACAGGGTTTGCAACAAAATGGTCGACTTGCCGATGCCCGGGTCACCGCCGATCAGCACCACCGAACCGTCCACCAGGCCACCGCCGAGGACGCGATCCAGCTCGCTGGAGGCGGTGGAGAAACGAGGGATTTCCTCAACACTGACTTCAGCCAGGGTCTTGATCTGCGCCTGCTGCCCGGCCCAGCCGGTACGCCCCGTAGGCGCGGCAGCGCCGCCGCTTTCCACCATGGTTTCGGTCAGGGTGTTCCAGGCCCCGCACTCGCCGCATTGCCCGGCCCACTTGGGAAAGGTTGAGCCGCACTCGGTGCAGCCATACATGCGCTTGGCCTTGGCCATCTGAACCCCCGGCAAAAACCGCGATGATAGCTCAGCTGGAGCGGGATCAGTGCGGCACGGCGGTACGGATTTCACCGCCGGCCAGGCGCGCGGCGCTATTGCCCAACGAGTCTTCGGCCAGCAGGTCGGCGCCCTTGGCCGCCAAGGCGTCCAGCAATTCCTGGCGCTGGAACAAGCCGGCATACATCGCCGCCGTCTGCCCGGCAGCGTTACGCTGGTCGGGGCTGCAATCGGCAGCCAACAAGCGCCGGGCAATCTGTAATTCGCCTTTGAAGATGGCGCCCATCAGCGCCGTATTGCCTCTTTTATCCTGGGCGCAGGCATCGGCACCGGCGGCCAGCAAGCGCTCCACAGCCGGCCCCTGGCCGTGATAGGCCGCCAGGATCAAGGCCGTGTAGCCTTTGTCATCCTGGGTATTGAGGGCATACCCGGCGTCGATAAAGGTGTTGAGCATCTCCACATCGCCACGACGAGCGGCATCGAAATAGTAGTTTTCCAACTGGACCTTGACCGCCACCGGGTCGGGCGACTGCGCCTGGGCAGCCAGGGCCCAGGCCGATGTCAGCAACGCAATAAACAGGCGCATAACGCCCCTCCGTTTTAATTGAGAGCCGTAGGCGCCGGCTTGCCGGCGAGGGGGCCGCCTGAGACAGCGCGGCGTCCGTGCTCGCTGGCAAGCCAGCGCCTACAAGGCGTGAAGCATCAGTCGCTCAGTTTGGCCGCCAGGGCCTTGACCCGGGCCAGATCGCCCTTGGCCACTTGAGTGACACCAGTGCCGTACTCCGGGTCAGCCTTGTAGAGGAACGACAGGATGATGTGCTTGCTCTCGTCGTCGGTGGTGGCCAGGGAACCGCCGAAGCTGTCGATCAGGTCCTGGCGCTCTTTCTTGCTGAAAGAACGGTACAGATCACCTGCCTGTTTGAAGTTCTGCTCACGCTGGATCTTCGCCTGCTGGGTGCTGCCCGACAGCGGCAAGGCGCTGTAACGTGCGCTCTGTGGCTCTTCACGAGGCAACAGACGGCTGGGCTGGTAGTTGACCCCGGTGCTGGTCTGGCCACCATTCAGGGCACCATCCTGATTGCCGTTGTTGACCGCGACTTTCGGCGCGTTGATCGGCAGTTGCAGGGCATTGGCCCCCAGGCGGTACATCTGGGTGTCGGCGTAGGAGAACACTCGGCCCTGTAACAGACGGTCTTCCGAAGGCTCGATACCCGGCACCAGGTTGGACGGCGCCATGGCCACTTGTTCGGTTTCCTGGAAGACGTTCGCTGGGTTGCGATTGAGCACCATTTGCCCGACTTTGCGCTCGGCAATGCCCGGCCAGATTTTCGTCGCATCCAAGGGGTCAAAGTCGAACTTGGCCAGGTCTTCGGGCTTCAAGACCTGCACATACAGGTCCCATTTCGGAAAGTCGCCCTGGTTGATGTGGCTGACTAGGTCGTGGGTCATATGGCTGTAATCACGCCCCTGCACCTGCGCGACTTGCTGGGGGTCAAGGTTGTTCAGGCCTTGCAGACTCTTCCAGTGGAACTTCACGTAGTGCACTTCACCCTTGGCGTTGACCAACTTGTAGGCGTGCACACCATTGCCGTCCATTTCCCGATAGCTCGCCGGAGTGCCGGCGTTTGAATACAGCTCGGTCAAGGTCCGGGTGGCTTCCGGTACATGGGAGAAGAAATCGAAACGCCGGGAATCATCGTCCAGGTTGGTGCGCGGGTCCGGTTTGAACGCATGGACCATATCGGGAAACTTGATTGCGTCACGAATGAAGAAGGTCGGGAAGTTGTTGCCCACCAAGTCCCAGTTACCTTCGGCGGTATAGAACTTGGTCGCGAAACCACGGGGGTCACGCAGGGTTTCCGGAGAGTGGTTGCCGTGCACCACCGAAGAAAAACGCACAAACACCGGGGTCACTTCACCGCTGGAAAACACCTTGGCCCGGGTCAGGTCGCTGAGGTTGTCGGTGACGGTGAACACGCCATGGGCGCCAGTGCCTCGGGCATGCACCACACGCTCTGGAATGCGCTCGCGGTCGAAGCGCTGGAGCTTCTGGATCAACTGCACATCCTGCAACAGCACCGGCCCGGTGGCCCCCGCAGTCTGTGAGTTTTGGTTATCGCCCACCGCAGCACCGTTATCACGGGTCAGGGTGGCAGCCTGTACGGAAAGAGAGAGCATGCTGGCGGCAAGAATGCCCAGTATGCGTCGCTGGGAAAGAGCCCCAAGGCCAAAGGTAGCGGTCATGTTTTATTCCTCTAGTTATATAAGGCGCACCGTGATGCGCCTGCCAGAGGCTAGTAGCTAAGTGTTTGAGTACTAAATAGAAAGACAACAAGACCCCGATTGAAAAAAAGTTCTGGTTAATTATTGAAGCGAGGGGTATCACGCGCGAATAGTGGCACTTTAATAAACTATTGGCCGTTATCAGGGTCGATACCCCCTGAGCTGTAAAAAGTTGTTTCGGCAAAATGCTTTTTGCTGATTTACACTGCGAAAACCAACCTCATCAGTAATAAGGAATACCCCATGGGCGTGATCAGTGAGTTCAAGGCCTTCGCGGTCAAAGGGAATGTTGTCGACATGGCGGTCGGTATTATCATCGGCGCCGCCTTCGGCAAAATCGTCTCGTCTTTTGTCGGCGATGTGGTCATGCCCCCGATCGGCCTGCTGATCGGGGGAGTGGACTTCAGCGACTTGGCGATCACCCTCAAGGCAGCAGTGGGCGACACGCCGGCCGTGGTTCTGGCCTACGGCAAATTCATCCAGAGCATGATCGACTTCGTGATCGTCGCCTTCGCCATCTTCATGGGCGTGAAAGCCATCAACCGCCTGAAGCGCGAAGAAGCCGTGGCCCCCAGCGCGCCTCCGGTTCCGACCAAGGAAGAAGTGTTGCTGGGCGAGATCCGCGACCTGCTCAAGGCGCAGAACGACAAGCCCTGAACCCTGGCAACGGATCAGCAAAACGGCGCCCTCGAAGCGCCGTTTTTATTACCAGTAGGTTTCCACCGCCACCTGCCCAGGGCGCCGGCTCAGGCTCAGTTGCATGTCGCGTTGCTTGAGCAGCGCGCGCGTGTCCTCGATCATCTGCGGGTTGCCGCAGAGCATCACCCGCGAGTGCTCGGCGCACAGTTCAACGCCGGCAGCCCGTTCCAATTCACCATTCTCAATCAGGGTCGTGATGCGCCCGTTCAGGCTGCCTGGATGCTGCTCCCGGGTCACGATGCTGATGAACGTCAGCTTGTGGGCAACCTCCGCCAGGTAGTCGCGCTGCGCCAACTCGGCGATCAACTGTTGATAGGCCAGCTCCTTGGCCTCGCGCACGCTGTAGACGAGGATGATGCGCTCGAATTTCTCCCAGACTTCAAAGTCCTGGAGGATCGACAGAAAAGGCGCGACCCCGGTGCCTGTGGATAACAGCCACAGGTCGCGGCCATCGATGAAGCGATCCAGGGTCAGGTAACCAAACGCCTGGCGATCCACCAACAGGCTGTCGCCCACCTGCAACCGACTCAGCTCGCTGGTGAACTCGCCGTCCGGCACCACGATGGAGAAAAACTCGAGGAAGTCATCAAAGGGCGACGACACCATGGAGTACGCGCGCCAGACCGTGCTGCCATCGGCCTTGGTCACCCCGAGGCGGGCGAACTGACCGGCGCGAAAGCGAAAACCCGTATCCCGCGTGGTGCGCAGGGTAAACAGGCTGGGGGTCAGGGGCTGGACGTCGAGCAACGTCTGGCGCGTGTATTTTTCTGCACTGGCAGTCATGACGGGCTCCATGGGACGAAGGCCCTTAGTGTCCCGCAAAGCGTGCCGGACAAACACCGGCGGTTTGTAATGGCATCGTTTCCGGGCAAGCACCGGCAAAAAAACGTACCATTTACGCCCCTTCGAGCCACGCCCACACGGCACCGGCTCGCCGGGGCCTGCCTGCATCGCGGCCCGTGCGCCGGCAGGACATTCGTCGATTACCCAGAGTCTGTACCCATGCCCCTGCTCGTCAGTCCCTTCGCCCAGCTCGACCTGATCCGCCAACCCGAACAATCGAATGAGCCCCTGCAAGCCTTCGACGCGGCGGACGAGTACCTGCTCAACCACCTCGCCGAGCAACAGCCGGCGGCAACGACGCGGGTGCTGGTGCTCAACGACAGCTTCGGCGCCCTGGCCGCGAGCCTGGTGGGCCGGGTGCAGGTCAGCAGCAGTGGCGACTCCTTTCTCGGCGCCCAGGGCCTGGAGAAGAACCTGGTGCGCAATGGCCAGGCCTTCGACGCCGTGAGCCTGGTGCCGGCCAGCCAGCCCTTGAGTGGGCCTTTCGACCGGGTGCTGATCCGCGTGCCGAAAACCCTGGCCCTGCTGGAAGAACAACTGATCCGCCTGCAAGGGCAACTGGCCCCGGGCGCACAAGTCGTCGCGGCGGCCATGGTCAAGCACCTGCCCCGCGCCGCCGGGGATTTGCTGGAGCGCTACATCGGCCCGGTCCAGGCGTCCCTGGCGGTGAAAAAGGCCCGTTTGCTGATCGCCACCCCAGAAGACAAAACCCCGGCCGTGTCGCCCTACCCGACACGCTACCGGCTCGACGAGCCGGCCATCGAGCTGCTCAACCACGCCAACGTGTTCTGCCGCGAAGGGCTGGACATCGGCACCCGGGCCTTCCTGCCCCACCTGCCGAACAACCTCGGCAGCGCTCGGGTCGCCGACCTGGGTTGCGGTAACGGCGTGCTGGCCATCGCCAGTGCCCTGAACAACCCCGACGCCCAGTACACCCTGGTGGACGAGTCGTTCATGGCGGTGCAATCAGCCTTGGAGAACTGGCGCGCCACCCTGGGTGAACGCGACGTGACGGTGCGCGCCGGCGACGGCCTGGCCGGCCAGGAAGCCCAGTCCCTGGACGTGGTGCTGTGCAACCCACCGTTCCACCAGCAGCAAGTGGTGGGCGATTTTCTCGCCTGGCGCATGTTCCAGCAGGCCCGTGAAGCCCTGGTGGTGGGCGGCGCCCTCTATATAGTCGGCAACCGCCACCTGGGCTATCACAGCAAGCTGGCGCGCCTCTTCCGCGGCGTGGAGCAAGTGGCGGCCACGCCGAAGTTCGTGATTCTCAAGGCACGCAAGTAAATCCCGGGCAAAAAAAACCCTCCAACGGAGGGCTATAAAACCGTGCCGCAAGGCAACGGGATGGGATGGACGGTGGTGTTTCAGTGGGTGGTCAGGCCCGCAGCGTTCATAAACATGCGCATCAGACTGGCCACCACGAAAAGCGCCAGGACGCTGCCGGTCCAGATCATTGCCAGCCAGCCAAGCCGCTGCCAGAGCGGCTTCTTTTCCGCCTGTTCGATTTCCTGCAAAGAGTGTTTACCGCTCATGATCTCGACTCCTGCTTAACCCGAATGCCTGTAGCCGCTGGTTTGCCAGCGAAAGCGGCAGCAAGCCGGGCGCGAGCCTCAAGGGACTCGTCACCGGCTAGCCGGCCCCTACCTAGTGGTAACCGTCTTCGTGGGTGACCTTGCCGCGGAACACGTAGTAACTCCAGAAGGTGTAACCCAGGATGAACGGGATGATGAACAGCGTGCCCACCAGCATGAAGCCCTGGCTTTGCGGCGGCGCGGCGGCGTCCCAGATGGAGATCGACGGCGGCACGATGTTCGGCCACAGGCTGATGCCCAAACCGCTGTAGCCGAGGAAGATCAGCACCAGGGTCAACAGGAACGGCGTGTAGTTGGCGTTGCGGGCCACGGCGCGGAGCAAGCCGTACATGGTCACCAACACCAGGATCGGCACCGGTAGGAACCAGAACAGGTTGGGCAGGGTGAACCAGCGCGAAGCGATTTCCGGATGCGCCAAGGGCGTCCACAGGCTGACAACGCCAATCACCGCCAGCACCACGTAGGCCAGGGGCCGCGCCAGGTTGTGCATCTGTTCCTGCAACTTGCCTTCGGTCTTCATGATCAGCCAGGTGCAGCCGAGCAAGGCGTAGGCCACCACCAGCGCCAGGCCGCAGAACAGGGTGAACGGGGTCAGCCAGTCCAGGGAGCCGCCGGCGAACTGGCGATTGACCACCGGAATGCCATCGATGAAGGCACCCAGGGCCACGCCCTGGAAAAAGGTCGCCGCCAACGACCCCCAGATAAAGGCCTTGTCCCAGATATGGCGCTTGTCGTCCTTGGCCTTGAAGCGGAACTCAAAGGCCACGCCACGGAAGATCAAGCCGATCAGCATCAGGATCAGCGGTAGGTAGAGCGCCGAAAGCACCACCGAGTAAGCCAGCGGGAAGGCGCCGAACAACGCCGCACCGCCCAATACCAGCCAGGTTTCGTTGCCGTCCCAGACCGGGGCGACGGTGTTCATCATCACGTCACGGTCGCGCTCGTCCTTGACGAACGGGAAGAGAATCCCGATGCCCAGGTCGAAGCCGTCCATGACCACGTACATCATGATGCCGAAGATGATAATCACGGCCCAGATCAGCGGAAGATCAATACCCATGACTCAGTTCCCCTTGTTCAGGCGGGTGCCGTGGTCGTCGACCCCAGCATCGTCGTCGGCAGCCGACAGCGGACGAGCCGGTGTGCGTTGCTGTCCGGGACCGCCGTGGCTGGTCTCGGCGCCTTCGTTGATTTTCGGCCCCTTGCGCACCAGGCGCATCATGTAGCCCAGGCCCACGCCGAACAGCGAGAAATACACCACGACAAACAGCGCCAGGGTGATGCTCATCTGGGCAAAGCTGTGCCCCGAGGACGCATCGGCCGTGCGCATCAACCCGTAGACCACCCACGGCTGGCGACCGATTTCAGTAGTGAACCAGCCGGCGAGGATCGCGATCAACCCGGACGGGCCCATCCACAACGCCAAATGCAGGAACAGGCGGTTGTGGTAAATGCGGTCGCGCTTGCGCAGCCACAGGCTCCACAGGCCAGTGAAAATCATCAGGAAGCCCAGGCCGACCATGATCCGGAACGACCAGAAGACAATGGTCGAGTTGGGGCGGTCTTCAGGCGGGAACTCCTTGAGCGCCGGCACCTGTTTGTCCAGGGAGTGGGTCAGGATCAGGCTGCCCAAGTAGGGAATTTCCACCGCGTACTTGGTTTTCTCTTCCTTCATGTCCGGCCAGCCGAAGAGGATCAGCGGGGTCGGCTCGTCACCGACGTTTTCCCAGTGGCCTTCAATGGCGGCAATTTTTGCCGGCTGGTGCTTGAGGGTGTTGAGGCCGTGGAAGTCGCCGATCACTGCCTGTACCGGAGCGACGATCAGGGCCATCCACATGGCCATCGACAGCATGCGCCGAATCGCCGGGTTATCACGCCCACGCAGCAGGTGCCAGGCGGCCGAGGAACCCACGAAGAAGGCGGTGGCGACGAAGGCTGCGGTCGCCATGTGAGCCAGGCGGTACGGGAACGAGGGGTTGAACACCACGGCAAACCAGTCCACCGGGATCACCCGGCCGTCGACGATTTCAAAGCCTTGAGGGGTCTGCATCCAGCTGTTGGACGAGAGGATCCAGAAGGTCGAAATCAACGTGCCAATGGCCACCATGACCGTGGAGAAGAAGTGCAGGTTGCGCCCGACCTTGTTCCAGCCGAACAGCATCACCCCGAGGAAACCGGCCTCCAGGAAGAAGGCCGTCAGGACTTCATAGGTGAGCAGCGGGCCGGTGACAGCGCCGGCAAAATCCGAGAAGCGGCTCCAGTTGGTGCCGAACTGATAGGCCATGACCAGGCCGGACACCACGCCCATGCCGAAGTTGACGGCGAAGATCTTCGACCAGAAGTGGTACAGGTCGCGGTAGGTATCGTCACGGGTTTTCAGCCACAGACCTTCAAGCACCGCCAGATAGCTCGCCAGACCAATGGTGATGGCCGGGAACAGGATGTGGAACGAGATGGTGAATGCGAACTGAATTCGGGCGAGATCAATTGCCTCCAAACCGAACATACGTTTTCCTCAGTCAGGTAATACCGGCTGCCGGCCTGGGGCCTGCACCCACTGCCCCCACGGATATGGAGTGTGGCGAATTCTGATTCGTTCTTTTTTAAACCATCGCAACGCAGGGATTTCGGCCCTCTGGCCACCACATCAGCCTTGAAAAAAGGTTTTGATCTGGGTCAAGCAACGTTGAAAGAGTAGTCCCATTTTCACGGTGCAACTGTGTGGTTATTTGTCGCGTGACAGCTTGCCTCACCACCTCAAGCCCGAGGTTTGGCGGCGATTCGACGTGTTCGCTAAAAGACCCCGCGAAGTTCGATAGATGCGCAGCTAACGATTTTCCCCGGCATAGCAACTATTGGTTACATGTTGGTGATAATCTCGCGATTCCCCTCGTTCAGACCCACGCTCCGATGCCCAGCCAAGCCCCTCTGCTGTTACGTCATCACCAGCCGTTCGTTGCCTTTTGGCTGGCCCGGATTTTCACCGCCAGCGGCTTCCAGATGCTCACCGTGGCCATCGGCTGGAACCTCTACCAACTGACCGGCAACGTGCTCGACCTGGGCCTGGTGGGCCTGGTGGAATTCGCCCCGCGGGTGCTGTTCATGCTACACACCGGGCACGTGGCCGACCGTTATGACCGGCGCCGCGTGGCCGCTATTTGTCAGTCGCTGCAGGCGTTGATCGCCCTGTCCCTGGCCATTGGCAGCCTGACCGACAACGTCACCCGGGAAATGATCTTTATCCTCGCATTCCTGCTCGGCGCCGCCCGTTCCTTCGAGATGCCCACCACCCAGGCCCTGCTGCCGAGCATCGTGCCCAGCACCCTGTTCCCACGGGCCGTGGCGGCCGCACAATCGGCCCAGCAATCGGCCACCATCGTGGCCCCGGCACTTGGCGGCCTGCTCTATGCCTTCGGCAGCGTCTGGGTCTATGGGCCGACGGTGCTGCTCTACGTGATCGCCTGCTGCCTGATGCTCAACCTGCCGGCGCGGCAAACGCCGCTGAACAAGGGCAAGGCCACCCTGGATTCGTTACTGGCGGGGATTCGCTTTATCCGCAGCCGCCCGGACATCCTCGGCGCCATCTCCCTGGACCTGTTCGCCGTGCTGCTGGGCGGAGCCACCGCCTTGCTGCCGGTGTTTGCCAAGGACATTCTGCTCACCGGCCCCTGGGGCCTGGGCTTGCTGCGTTCAGCGCCCGCCGTGGGGGCCTTGTTGATGTCCCTGTGGCTGGCACGCAGCAGTGTCGATCGCCACGTGGGCCGGGTGATGTTCACTGCGGTCGGGGTGTTTGGCGTGGCCACCATCGCCTTCGGCCTGTCCACCTCGTTCTGGTTTTCCCTGGCCGTGCTGGTGGTGCTGGGGGCGGCGGACATGATCAGCATGGTGATCCGTGCGTCCTTCGTGCAGTTGGAAACCCCGGACGAAATGCGCGGCCGGGTCAGTGCGGTCAACGGGCTGTTTATCGGCGCCTCGAACCAGCTTGGGGAGTTCGAATCCGGGGTTACCGCCCACTGGTTCGGCACCGTGCCGGCCGTGGTCATGGGCGGGGTCGGTACGCTGGTGATCACTGGCGTCTGGATCAAATTGTTCCCGAGCCTGGCCAATCGGGATCGGATGCACGTCCCGGTCGAGGAAAAACCCGCCTGAAGCCTTGGGGCAGGCTAAACCAGCATCTGCCCCGCCACCGCAGCGCGCTTGCCGCGGCCACAGAGTGCCTCCACCAGGGTCAGGGCAAACGCCAGGGCGGCTCCCGAAGCCTGGGCGGTGACGCAATTGCCATCCACCACCACGGGCTGGTCGACAAAGGTGCAGCCCAGCAAGTGCTGGCTGACGCTGGGCAAGCAGGTCATGCGTCGCTGGCGCAGCACACCGTAGGCTTGCAAGGCCAGGGCCGGCGCTTCGGCGATACCGGCAAACACCCGCCCCGCAGCCGCTTGATCCTTAACCCGCTGCATCAGGGGTTGATGCGCCGCCAGGTGTTGTGCACCCACCGCGCCGCCGGGCAACACGATCAGGTCGAAGTCCTGGGCCAGCACATCCACTAACATGGCATCGGCGGTCAGGCGCGTGCCCCGGGCACAGGTGAGCATGCGGCGCGCCTCGATACTGGCCACCAGCACTTCGATTTCGGCGCGGCGCAACACGTCAATCAGGGTCACGCTTTGCAGGTCGTCGATGCCCTCGGCGAGGGTAATCAGGGCTCTGAAGCTCATGGGGGGAATTCCACGAAAGGGTCTTTAGAGCTTAGCCAGCTTTCAGGTCGTTACTTGATATAGATCTGCGCGCTCATGGTGTTTCCCGGCGCATTGATCGAGGTATTGCTGAAACTGAAGGTGCCTTCCTGCTTGCCCGCCAGGTCAAAGGTATACAGATAGCCCACCGTGACCGCGCCCGTGCCACAGGCCACCAGGCTGCTGCCGTCCTGGCAGACCGCCGAACGGCTGCCATTGAGGGCGAAGCCGTCCAGGGTCACGTGGGGTTGGCGACCGTAGCCCAGCTCCAGCACGTAGACCTTGATGTTCGGCCCGCTGTGGTCGCAGTAGGTGCTTTCACGGCCACCGGAAACATCTTCCACCCCGCATGAGGGCGACTGCACCTTGAGCACCTCGACCCGGCTCAGGGGCGGCGCGGAACGGGCCTGCGCCGGCAGCGCATCCAGGTACAAGCCGGCAGCGCTCAACAGGCCAATAGCCCAAGCGGTCATTTTCATCGTGCTGCCCATAGGTCCCCCCTATCAATCAGGGCGCAGTATGCGCCAGTTGCGATCCCGGCAAAACATCGCCGACGATCGCAGCCATTGCCCCACGCTGCTGGTATGATGCGCGGCTTTTTCCGACCCAGCGCAAATCCACAGACGCCTCAGGCCGCCTGTGCTTTGCTATTGAGGTCGATACATTCACGGCGCCGGGCGCGCCACGGGGAGCAGACATGCTGGAAAGGCTGTTTCAACTCAAGGCACACAACACCAACGTGCGCACCGAGATTCTTGCGGGCGTCACCACCTTCCTGGCCATGGCCTACATCCTCTTCGTCAACCCGAGCATCCTCGGCGAGACGGGCATGGACAAAGGCGCGCTGTTTGTCGCCACCTGCCTGGCCGCGGCCATCGGCTCGACCATCATGGGCCTGATCGCCAACTACCCGATCGCCCTGGCACCGGGCATGGGCTTGAACGCCTTCTTCACCTACACCGTGGTCCTGCACATGGGCCATACCTGGCAAGTGGCGCTGGGCGCGGTGTTCATCTCGGCGGTGCTGTTCTTCCTGCTGTCGATCTTCCGTATCCGTGAATGGATCATCAACAGCATCCCCCTGCCCCTGCGCTCGGCAATCGCGGCCGGTATCGGCCTGTTCCTGGCGCTGATCGCCCTGCACAACGCTGGCATCGTGGTCAGCAACGAGGCGACCATGGTCGGCCTCGGCGACCTGCGCAAACCCGCGCCGATCCTCGCCACTCTGGGTTTTGCCCTGATCGTGGCCCTGGAAGCCCTGCGGGTTCGCGGTGCCGTGCTGATCGGCATCCTGGTGGTGACCATCGCCTCCATCGTCCTGGGCTTCACTGCCTTTAAAGGGGTGATGTCCATGCCACCATCCCTGGCGCCGACCTTCCTCCAGTTGGACATCAAGGGCGCCCTGGACATCGGCCTGGTCAGCGTGATTTTCGCCTTCCTGTTCGTCGACCTGTTCGACAACTCCGGCACCCTGATCGGCGTGGCCAAGCGCGCCGGCCTGATGGGCAAGGACGGCCACATGCCGAAAATGGGCCGGGCCTTGATCGCCGACAGCACCGCGGCCATGGCCGGTTCCCTGCTGGGCACCTCGACCACCACCAGCTACATCGAATCCGCAGCGGGCGTCAGCGCCGGCGGCCGCACCGGCCTGACGGCCATCGTGGTGGCGATCCTGTTCCTGCTGGCGCTGTTCTTCTCGCCACTGGCGGCCAGCGTGCCGGCCTTCGCCACCGCGCCAGCCCTGCTGTTCGTGGCGGTGCTGATGACCTCGGGCCTGGCGGAAATCGACTGGGACGACATCACCGTAGCCGCACCAGTGGTCGTGACCGCGCTGGCCATGCCGTTCACCTATTCCATCGCCAACGGCATCGCCTTCGGCTTTATTGCCTGGACCGCGATCAAGTTGCTGTCCGGCCGCGCCCGTGAGCTGAATGCACCGCTGGTGATCCTGTCGATTCTGTTTGTGATCAAGTTGGGTTGGTTCGCCGCATGACTTTTGATGCCCCAAGCTACACCGCACAGCTGGACGACAAGGTCACGCGCCTGCGTGACCTGTTGGCCCCTTTCGATGCGCCCGAGCCCCAGGTCTTCGACTCGCCCTTGCAGAACTTCCGCCTGCGCGCGGAATTCCGTCTGTGGCGCGAGGCCGGTGAGCGGCATTACGCGATGTTTTCCCAGGACGACAAGCGCACGCCGATCCTGATCGAAGCCTTCCCCATCGCCAGTCGCCACATCAACGACCTGATGCCCCGCCTCAAGGCCGCCTGGCAAGCCAGCGCGCCCCTGAGCCACAAACTGTTCCAGGTGGAGTTCCTTACCACCCTGGCCGGCGACGCGATGATCACCCTGTGTTATCACCGCCCGCTGGATGAGCATTGGCATGCGGCCGCGACCCAACTCGCAGCCGACCTGAACGTCAGCATCATCGGTCGCTCCAAGGGCAAGCGTGAAGTGATCGGCCAGGATTACGTGGTCGAAAAACTTGAGGTGGGCGGTCGTACCTTCAGCTATCGCCAGCCCGAAGGTGCCTTCACCCAGCCCAACGGAACGGTGAACCAGAAGATGCTCAACTGGGCCTATGAGGCCCTGGGCGATCGACCGGACGACCTGCTGGAGCTGTACTGCGGCAACGGCAACTTCACCCTGCCCCTGGCCACTCGGGTGCGCAAAGTGCTGGCCACCGAGATCAGCAAGACCTCGGTCAACGCGGCCCTGAGCAACCTCAGCGAAAACGCCGTGGACAACGTGACCCTGGTGCGCCTGTCCGCTGAAGAGCTGACCGAAGCCCTGAACGAAGTGCGTCCGTTCCGTCGCCTGCAAGGCGTGGACCTGAAAAGCTACGAGTTCGGCAGCGTGTTCGTCGACCCGCCCCGGGCCGGCATGGACCCGGACACCTGCGAGCTGACCCGGCGCTTCGACAACATCCTGTACATCTCCTGCAACCCGGAAACCCTGGCGGCCAACATCGCCCAGTTGCACGACACCCACCGCATCACCCGCTGCGCGCTGTTCGACCAGTTCCCCTGGACCCATCACATGGAATCCGGGGTCTTGCTGACTCGTCGTTAAAGCCAACGACCGCCAAGCCCATGGCTGGCGGTCGTTTGCAGCCTCTTTGCGTCAAAGCACCTCGGCCACCTTGCGCGGGCGACCGCCCTTCTTGCCATTGAGACGGGCCGCCTGGGCCTTGGCCGCACTGCTCTGACGGCCGTTACGGGAAGCGCTCAATACCCCAGCCAGCTCCATCAAGGCTAGCCACGACGGCGGGATCAACGGCGATCAGGTGGTAAGCAATTCTTGCAAGGCCGACGCCCACGCAAAGACGGCTCGTGTTTTTGTTCGATCACCGAACACTTAATGCCGGGCCAGGGGCTCGCTGATCCGAGCGCAATTGACCTAATTAACCAGTTAGTACAATTTATCTCCACAGCCCGGTCTCCTCACGCCGGGCCAACAATAACAACGGAGATACTCCCCATGCGTCCTATCGTTCTGGTGCTTAACGGCCCGAACCTGAACCTGCTCGGCACCCGCGAACCCGCCACTTACGGCCATGAAACCCTGGCGGATATTTCTGCCCTGTGCGGCCGTGCCGCCGAGGAATTCGGCCTCACCGTGGAGTTCCGCCAGACCAACCACGAAGGCGAGTTGCTGGACTGGATCCACGGCGCCCGCGGTCGCTGCGCCGGGATCGTCATCAACCCGGCAGCCTGGACCCATACCTCGGTGGCCATCCGCGACGCCCTGGTGGCGAGCGAGTTGCCAGTGATCGAAGTGCACCTGTCCAACGTCCACGCCCGCGAGCCGTTCCGTCATCACTCCTTTGTGTCGAGCATCGCCCTGGCCGTGATGTGCGGCTTTGGCAGCCATGGCTACCGCCTGGCCCTGGAACATTTCAGCAAGCGCTTGCAAGGGTGATCTCAATGAGTGCTGACAACGCAATTCTCGCCGGCCTGATCGGCGCTGGTATCCAGGCTTCCCGCACCCCGGCCATGCACGAGCGTGAAGGCGACGCTCAGGGTTTGCGCTACCTGTACCGGCTCATCGACCTGGATCAGTTGAAACTCGACAGCAGTGCCCTGCCCGATTTGTTGCAGGCGGCCGAGCGCATGAGCTTCACCGGCCTGAACATCACCTTCCCGTGCAAGCAGAGCATCATTCCTCTGCTTGATGAACTGTCTGCCGAAGCCCGGGGCATCGGCGCGGTGAACACCGTGGTGCTGAAGAACGGCAAGCGCATCGGCCACAACACCGATTGCCTGGGTTTTGCCGAAGGTTTTCGTCGTGGCTTGCAAGGCGTGGCCCTGGAACGGGTGGTGCAAATGGGCGCCGGTGGTGCCGGGGCCGCCGTGGCCCACGCCCTGCTCGGTGAAGGCGTGCAGCAACTGAGTATTTTCGATGTGGACAGCAGCCGCGCCCAGAGCCTGGCAGACAACCTCAATCAGCACTTCGGTGCCGGTCGGGCCAAGGCGGGTGTGGACCTGCCCGCCACCCTCGGCGCCTCCAACGGCCTGGTGAACACCACGCCCATGGGCATGGCCAAGCTACCGGGGATGCCCGTGCCAGTGGAGTTGCTGCGCGCCGACCTGTGGGTGGCCGAGATTGTCTACTTCCCGCTGGAAACCGAACTGCTGCGCAACGCCCGCGCCCTCGGTTGCCGGACCCTGGATGGCGGCAACATGGCGGTGTTCCAGGCGGTCAAGGCGTTTGAATTGTTCAGCGGCGTCACCGCCGACGCCCAGCGCATGCTCGAGCATTTCCAAAGCATGAACCACTGACCCCGCCGGGGCCGGCTTGCCGGCGATGGGTTCTTCAGGTTTTGTACAAGGCTTGAGGGCGCTATCGCTGGCGAGCCAGCTCCTACAATTGCCGTCCATGTGTGTAGGTGCCGGCCCCACCGCGGATGTTGCGTCAGGCTTGCAGGTAGCGCAGTACCGATTCGCAGATCATTTCCCGATGACGCTGCTTGATGCTCTCGTCGGGCAGGTCGATCTGGAAGATCTCGCCGAAGGTGTGGCGATTGGAGACTCGGTAGAAACAGAACGAGCTGATCAGCAAGTGCACATCCAGCGCGTCCAGCCCTGGCCGGAACACCCCATCCTCAGCACCACGCCGGAGGATTTCACCCAAGGCGTCGAGGATGGTGTTGTTCATCGCCTTGATCACCCCGGACTGCTTCACGTACTCGCCCTTGTGGATATTCTCGATGCTGACGATCCGCACGAAATCGACGTTGAGGTCGTGGTGGTCGAAGGTGAACTCCACCAACCGGCGAATGGCCTCGCGGGGTTCGAGTTCCGCCAGGTGCAAGCGGCTCTCGGTGCTGCGGATGTCGCCGTAGAGCTTCTCCAGCACTTCGACGTAGAGCTGTTCCTTGCTGCCGAAGTAGTAATAGATCATGCGCTTGGAGGTATGGATGCGCTCGGCGATGGCATCCACCCGAGCGCCGGACAGCCCCTGCTGGACGAACTCGACAATGGCCTCTTGAAGAATGTTCTCGCGGGTCTTTTCGGGGTTGTTCTTGCGGCTCTTGCGCGGCTCGACGACAGGCTCATCGGGCGCAATGGGGAGTTGGTCAGTCATTGTCATTATGGGCTCACGGCCATCGCTACATACGCGGGCGATTATGGGCCGCGTCACCCCGCGAAAGAAAGCCGGGAGGCGGCTATTTGACCGCCTCCCCTAGCAACCGCCTACAACTTCGCGTGGCGCAAGCCGCCGCTGCGGGACTTGGCCATGGCCGCCAGGCGCACCGCGACGTTGGCCGCGCCGTAACCCACATAACCATTCTTGCGCTGGATGATCTCGAAGAAGAAACGCCCCTCGAACGGTTCGGTGTAGACGTGGAACAACTCACCGCCTTGCGCGTCACGGTCGTAGAGCACGTTGTAATAGGCCAGTTCGCTGAGGAACTCGTCGTCAAAATCAAACCGCGCGGCCAGGTCGTCGTAGTAGTTCAGCGGGATGTCCAGCAGCGGCACTCCGGCCTCTTTGGCGCGGCTGACTTCGGCGAAGATGTCATCGCAATCGAAGGCAATGTGGTGCACACCCGAGCCGCCGTAGCTGGACAGCGCGTGGGAGATCGCGGTCTTGTGGCTTTCAGAGATGTTCAGCGGCAGGCGAATGGTGCTGCAGCGGCTGCGCAGGGCCCGGCTTTTCACCAGGCCGTAAGGGTCGGGCAGCACCACTTCGTCATCGGCGGTGAAGTCCAGCAGGCTCTTGTAGAACAGCACCCAACTGTCGAGGCTGTCGGCCGGCAGGGCCATGGCCATGTGATCGATGCGCTTGAGGCCGCCCTTGGCCACCACGCCAGGGTGCATGTTGAAGTCAGTGTCGTACAGGTGCTGGCCGCCCTTTTCCTGGTCCACCAGGTAGATCAGGCTGCCATCCAGCTCGCGCACGGCCGCCAGCTCCAGCTCATTGGGGCCGACCAGGCCACGGTAAGGCTGGCCCTTGTAGGCTACGGCACGTTCCAGGGCCTTGGCGCTGTCCTTGACCCGAATCGCCGTGGCACACACCGAAGGGCCATGGGATTCGAAGAAGCTGTGGGCAAAGGAATAGGGTTCGGAGTTGAGGATCAGGTTGATATCGCCTTGGCGCATCAGGCTGACGCTTTTCGAGCGGTGCTGCCCGGCCTTGGCAAAGCCCAGGCGCTCCAGCCAACTGCCGAGCTTGGCGCCCAGGGCTTCGTCCACGGCGAATTCAAGAAACTCGGTGCCGCCGTATTCGCTGGCTGGCGGCGGAGAAAACAGCAAGTCCGGGGTGGCCGGCACATGGCCTTCCTGCTGCAGGCGCTCGCGGGTCTTTTCTTCCAGGTACAGCAGGGAGCGCAGGCCGTCGGCAGCATTGGCCCGAGGCGGCGCGGCGCGGAAGCCGTCGTTGAAAATTTCCAGGGACAGCGGGCCGGTGTAGCCACTCTTGATGATCGGCGCCAGGAAGCCCGGCAAGTCGAACTCGCCCTGGCCCGGGAAGCAGCGGAAATGCCGGCTCCACTCCAGTACGTCCATGGCCAGGATCGGCGCGTCGGCCATCTGCACGAAGAAGATCTTGTCGCCCGGAATGTCGGCGATCGCCGCCGGGTCACCCTTGAGCGACAGGGTATGGAAGCTGTCCAGCAACACCCCAAGGCTGGGGTGATCCGCCTGCCGCACGATGTCCCAGACTTGCTGGTAAGTGTTCACGTGGCGACCCCAGGCCAGGGCCTCATAACCGATGCGCAAGCCTCGCGCCCCGGCCCGTTCGGCCAGCAGGCGCAAATCGTCCACCAGGATCTGCTGGTCGCCCACGCTGTCGGCGGCGGCGTTGCTGCACACCAGCACCAGGTCGGTGCCCAGTTCCTGCATCAGGTCGAACTTGCGCTCCGCGCGTTCCAGATTGCGTGCCAGGCGGTCACGGCGGCAGCCTTCAAAATCACGAAACGGCTGGAACAGGGTGATCGCAATCCCCAGGTCCGCGCACATCTGTTTAATTTCTCGTGGGCTGCCGTCGTAGTAGAGAAGGTCGTTCTCGAAAATCTCCACGCCGTCGAAACCGGCGGCGGCAATGGCTTCGAGTTTTTCCGGCAGGGTACCGCTCAAGGAGACGGTGGCAATGGAACGCTGCATGTTTCAACTCCCGGTGGTGGAGACAAGTCGGGCAGGACCTGAACAGCACGACTGTAGACCAAGTCGGTGACAGGTCTCACCTGCGGCAGGATAATGAGCGCCGCTTTATTATTGAGATGGGACGAATTATTGAGCTGGCCATTCTATACAGCAATTCATAGTGTACGAACCGGTTAGTTTTGTGTTCGATTATCGAACAAAATGCGGATTGGCGAATTGACGATTTTTCGTCCACTGCGCACCATCGTCAGCACATTGAGCCGGCCCACAAACCACCGGCTTCAATCACCCAAGACCCAGAACAGACCATAAAAATTTCAAAAATCGGGTACACCCTCATGCTTGCACTCCACATCCCGCATTGCTGCTTACCCATCCGCCTCGCGCCTGGCCCAGCCTCTATCGGCACCTTCGGTAAGGACGCTCTAAAGCCCCAGGGCTGAGCCGTACCTGCTCGCTGAACAGACCGTTTTCATCCCCGCAAGTACTTGCGCCGACGAAAGCACTCAGCCGATCAATCCTCGCCCTGTCTGCGGACCTACCGCTCACCTGACGATTGATCACGCGACCTAGAGTCCCGACGAGCTACCACTCGTCAGTCATTGAACGGATGGCACACATGATTCCTTCTCAAAGCTCCCGCATCGCCCCGAGCCTCGGCGCTGCAAACGGCGGCATCGGCGACAAGATCCGCGGCGCCATGGCTGTCGGCAAGACCCGCTGGGGCATGCTGGCCCTGGTGTTCTTCGCCACCACCCTGAACTACATCGACCGCGCCGCCCTGGGCGTGATGCAGCCGATCCTGGCCAAGGAAATGAGCTGGACGGCGATGGACTACGCCAACATCAACTTCTGGTTCCAGGTCGGCTACGCCATCGGCTTCGTGCTGCAGGGCCGCCTGATCGACCGGGTCGGGGTCAAGCGCGTGTTCTTCTTCGCGGTGCTGCTGTGGAGCCTGGCCACCGGCGCTCACGGCCTCGCCACCTCAGCCGTGGGCTTTATGGTCTGCCGCTTCATCCTCGGGCTGACCGAAGCGGCCAACTACCCGGCCTGTGTGAAAACCACACGCCTGTGGTTCCCGGCCGGTGAACGCGCTGTGGCTACCGGTATCTTCAACGCCGGCACCAACGTCGGCGCCATGTTCACGCCGATGCTGCTGCCGCTGATCCTGCACGTCTGGGGCTGGCAAGCCGCGTTCCTGTGCATGGCCTCCCTGGGCGCCGTCTGGCTGCTGTTCTGGGGCCTGAAGTACTTCAACCCGGAAGATCACCCAAGCGTCAAACAGTCGGAACTGGACTACATCCAGCAAGAAGTCGAACCTGAGCAGGCTCGCGTGCCGTTCTCTCGCATCCTGCGCATGCGTGGTACCTGGGCCTTCGCCCTGGCCTATGCCATCACCGCTCCGGTGTTCTGGTTCTACCTGTACTGGCTGCCACCGTTCCTCAACCAGCAGTACAACCTGGGCATCAACGTGACCCAGATGGGCATCCCGCTGATCATCATCTACCTGACCGCCGACTTCGGCAGCGTCGGTGGCGGCATCCTCTCGTCGTTCCTGATCGGCCGTGGCCTCAACCCGATCAAGGCCCGCCTGGTCTCCATGTTCCTGTTCGCCTGCTGCATCATCGGCGTGATCATGGCAGCCGGTACCTCCAGCCTGTGGCTGGCAGTGTTCGCCATCTCCCTGGGGATCGGCGCGCACCAGGCCTGGACCGCCAATATCTGGAGCCTGGTGATGGACTACACGCCCAAGCACATGATGAGTACGGTGTTCGGTTTCGGCGGTATGTGCGCAGCCATCGGCGGCATGTTCATGACCCAGATCGTCGGCCACATCCTCACCGTCACCAACAACAACTACACCGTGTTGTTCACCCTGATCCCGGCCATGTACTTCATCGCCCTGACCTGGATGTACTTCATGGCCCCACGCAAGATTCCGCACGTAGAAGACTGATGCTCCTTTCACGCAGGCCCGCTCCGGGCCTGCGTTTTTTTATCTGTTCCCCCTCCCCCCTTTTGTTTTTCCACACTCGGAGATCGTCCCATGACGCTGGGTAACCTGAGCATCGCAAAACGCGCCGTGATCAGCTTCGGCGTGATTGCCCTGCTGGTCCTGCTGCAGGGGCTGTTCGCCCTCAAGCAAGTGGCCGAGGTCCGCGCCACCGGCCAGCACACCGAAAACATTTCCCTGCCCAGCACCCGCTACCTGGGGGAAGTGCGCGACTATGTGTTGAGCATCCGCGTGCTGAGCCTGCGCATGGCCCTCAACCGCGAGCCGAAAGTGCTGGAAGGCACCATTGCCCGCCTGCACCAGGTGCAAGCCTGGCTCGACCAGGCCCTGGCCAAGTTCGCGCCGCTGGTGGGCGATCACAACCGGGTGCAATACGAGAAATTCCTCGCCACGGTGAAGAGCTACCAACAGGCCCTGGCCCAGTACGAAGCCCTGTCCCAGGACAACCGCAGCGCCGAGATGACCGCCCTGCTCAACGGCAAGATCCAGGATTACTCGACCCAGACCGGCGACCAGTTCGCCGAACTGATGAACCTCACCGCCGAGGAAGTCAGCCAGTCGGCGCAACACGCCGATGCGCTTTACACCCAGGTCAAAGTCACGGTGATCGGCGCTCTGCTGGCCGTCGCCCTGCTGACCCTGTGCCTGGCCTGGCTGCTGATTCGCAGCATCGTCGTGCCGATCCGTCAGGCCGTGGGCGTGGCCGAGCAAGTGGCCGCCGGCGATCTCAGCCAGCCGATCCACAGCCAGGGCAGTGATGAAACCGCACGCCTGCTCAAGGCCCTGGCCAGCATGCAGACCAGCCTGCGCGAAACCCTGCAACTGATCAGCAGCACCTCGACCCAACTGGCCGCCGCCGCGCAACAGATGAGCCAGAGCACCCATCAGGACTCCAGCCGCCTGCAGCAGCAACACAACGAAATCGAGCAAGCGGCGACAGCGGTCAACGAGATGACCGTGGCCGTCGAAGAAGTGGCGCGCAACGCCGTGTCCACCTCCGACACCACCCGCCAGTCCACCGCCCAGGCCACCCAGGGGCAGGCCCGAGTCATCGAGACCCTGGATTCGATCCAGGCCATGAGCAGCGATGTCGGCACGGCCCTGCAGCAGGTGCAGACCCTGGCCGAACAATCACGGGAAATCGGCAAGGTGCTGGACGTGATCCGCGCCATTGCCGAACAGACCAACCTGCTGGCCCTGAACGCCGCCATCGAGGCCGCGCGGGCTGGGGAAGCCGGCCGTGGCTTTGCCGTGGTGGCCGATGAAGTGCGGGCCCTGGCCCATCGCACCCAGCAGTCGACCCAGGAAATCGAGCAGATGATCGGCCGGGTCCAGGGCGACACCGACAGCGTGGTGCAGTCCATGCACGGCAACAGTCACCGGGTGGCCCAGACCCTGTCCATCGCCGAACAGGCCGGGCTGGCCCTGGGGGAAATCACCCGGGCCATGGAGCAGATCCACGAGCGCAACCTGGTGATCGCCAGTGCCTCGGAAGAGCAGGCCCAAGTGGCCCGTGAAGTGGACCGCAACCTGCTGAACATCCGCGACCTGTCCCTGGAAAGCGCCGACGCTGCCACCCGCACCAACGCCACCAGCCAGGAGCTGTCGCACTTGGCGGCGGGGCTGCAGAATCTGGTGGTGCGCTTCCGTTTCTGAGCCGTCTCAACGGCGGCGTTGCTGCCAGGCCGCCGCCAGCCCACTGAGGCAGATCACTGCGATGCCCACTTGGGTAATCGCATCCGGCGTGTGGTTGAACAGCAACCAGCCCAGCAGCCCGGCAAAGACAATCTGGCAATAACCGAAAGGCGCCAGCAGGGCCGGCGCCGCCAGGCGAAAGGCCTGGGTCAGGAACAAGTGGGCGGTCATCCCGCACGCTCCCAGCGCCAGCATCAACACCCCGTGGCCAATACTCGGAATCTGCCAGAAGAACGGCACCAGGGCACTCATCAGCAGGGTGTTGCACAGCCCGGCGAAAAAGTTGCTGGTGGTCGGGCTGTCATGCTCGGCCAGCTTGCGGGTCAGCAGTTGATAGAAACAGAAGAACAGCGCCGAGCAGAACGGCAGCAGCACCGCCGGAGTGAACAAATCACCGCCGGGGTGCACCACGATCAGCACCCCGACAAACCCGCAGATCACCGCCAGCCATTGGCCCCGCGTCACCTGCTCGCCCAACAGCGGCACCGATAGCGCCGTGACCAGCACCGGCGCCAGGAAGTTGACCGCCGTCGCCTCCGCCAGGGGAATGAACATCAGCGCCGAGGTGAACAACAGGCTGGTGCTGAGCAAGCACAGGGCCCGCACCACCTGGAGCAACGGCCGCTTGGTGCGCAACACCCGTAAGCCGGACTGAGGCAGGAAGATCCCGGCCATCAGCAAGGTGTGCACCAGGTAACGAGCCCAGACCACCATGACGATGGGGTAGAAACCCGAGAGATATTTGGACAGCGCGTCGTGACTGGAAAACAAGAAGGTCGCCACGACCACCAGGAGAATGCCCTTCAAGGGCTGATTGACACCGGAAAGAGGTGTACTGACGGTCATGGGGCTTCCTTGTTGTTTCTCGGTCGGTTCAAACAGCGATAGACCCTTGAACGTGATCAGGCCATCTGGATGCTTGCCAATAATGCCCGTGTTTTGTCGAGAGCGGTTTGCGCCCGCTGCAAGGCACTCACACCCTGTTGCAACAATTGCACTGTGGGGATTTCCAGGCTCAGGGGCAAATCGGCTGGCAAACAATGCAAAAGCCCCGCCAGATCGCAGTCGCCGTCCCCGGGGAAACGCCGCTCGTTACGCGCCTGACGGAGGATTTCCTGCATGTCCGCAGGCCGCGGGCCGGCCACATCGCATAACTGGGCGTAACGCAGGCGCGCCGGGTCGACCCGGGCCAGATCCTCCAGGCTCGACGCCGAGCGATCGAAATGAAAGGCATCCACCAACACACAGCCGTTGTCACGCCCGGCATGCTTGACCACCCGCAGCGCTCGCTCAAGGTTGGGCGCATCGGTCCAGGGCATGAACTCCAGGTGCGGGTGCAAACCGTAGCCGGCAGCCAGGTCGCAGAGGGCAGCGAAGTGGTCGGTCATGCGCGCCTCGTCTGCATCGTTGCCCGCCACCAGCAACTCACTGGCGCCGAACTCTGCACCCACCGCGAGGATGGCCTCGAAATCCGCCACCCGGGTCTCGGGCTTGAGGCGCAGGATTTCCACATCCAGCACCCGGACGCCGGTATCCCGCAGGCGCGCCATGGTTTGCCGGCGCAACTCGGCATCGGCCACCAAGGGGAAGTGATGCTCTTCCGCGGTGGCCGGCACCAAGCGCAGGCCCACATGGCTGTAACCGGCGCGCGCGGCAACCTCGACCATGTCCGGCGGGGACAGCTCCAGCACCGTCAGGCTGGCCAGGGAAAAAATACGTTCGCTCATCGCTCTCACTCAATCAGGGCCGGCGCACAGGCGCGGCCGGTCTGGGCGGCCTCGCGGATCGCTTCGACTAGGGCCAGGGTACGGGCAGCATCGGCAGCGCTGACCAACGGCAGCACCTCGCGCCGCGCCACTTTGATGAAATGCTGCAACTGCAAGCGCAAGGCTTCGTCGCGGCTGAAACTTTCCTGCACATTCAGCAACGGCTGGTGCCAGCCGGCGCCCGCTTCGGCGTAATGCCAGCGCTTGAGCTGAGGGATGCTCAAGGCGCCGCCCGTACCGGCCAGCAAGTAGCACGGTTGATCGGCCTGCCGCGGGTACACCGGGTTCTCGCCGGAATCCAGCTCCCAACTCCAGGGCGCCGCCACCGCATCGGAACCGGTGAGGCTGCCCAAGGCGCCGCTGTCGAACTGCAGCAATACCGCGGCACAATCCTCATTGGCAAAGCCGCGCACCGCGTTGCTGGTGATGGCCTGGACCTGGCGCACCTCGCCACACAAGTGGCGCAGCAGGTCGAGGTCGTGGATCAAGTTGGTCAGGAGCATCCCGGCCCCCGCCTCCCGGCGCCAGGGGATGTCGAAATAACTGTCGGGTTTCTGCAACTGCCAGAGGGCGGTGACCGTCGTCAGTCGACCCAGGGCCCCGCTGTGCACCAGTTCGTGGGCCCGGGCAATCAGCGGGTTGTGTCGCCGATGGTGGCCCACCAGCACCGGCACCCCGGTGAGTTTCGAGGCGCCCACCAGCTCACGCACCTCGTCAAGATGCACGCCAACCGGTTTCTCCAGCAGCACCGGCACCCCGGCCGCCAGGCAATCCAGGGCGGTGCTTACGTGCAAGGTATTGGGGTTGGCGATGATCACCGCGTCGGGGCGCGCCTGCGCCAGCATGGCCGAGTGATCGGCAAAGTAAGGAACATCCCATTGCCCAGCCAGCTCCGCCGCTTGGGAGCCAGGGTCGGCAACGGCACAGAGTTGGGCTTCAGGAAGGGTCTTGAGGTGTTGATAGTGCTGCTGCCCCATGTTACCGGCGCCAATCAGGGCAATGCGCAGTGACGAATTCAAAGCAAAATCCTCTTGTGATTGTTATCAGGATGCTGGATTTCCAATATTTAGAACCCAGTTCCAATTTCCCACAAGAGACAAAGAAAATACTGTCCGATCAGCGCACAACTTTGCACGCTGAGCGGCCATCGACACTCCAAGTCAGGTCATCAGCTAAAGAGTTCGGAGGCCTGGCTGGCAGCGGACAGTTCTTCGGCGAAGCTCAGCAACAGCGGCGCCAACTCATGCAGGCGCGCTTGGGGCAGCCGGGCACTGGGCCCTGCGACGCTGAGCACGCCCACCACCCGACGATCCAACGGATGACGCACCACCGCGGCAATCGCCGAGGTGCCCACCGCCGAACTTTCCTCGACCCAGGCATAGCCCTGCTCCCGGGCCAGGCGCAGCCGCTCCAGCAATTCGATGTTGGAACGCGGGGCGTTGGGCCCCAGGCCTTCGGCAATCGCCACGTCCTGGCGCTCCACCAGGGACAAGGCCTCGGCATCGCTCAGGGTCGCAAGCCAGGCATGCCCGGAAGCGGTGTAGAACAACGGCGCCTCGCGCCCCATATCCGGGTCGTAGCGCAGGCCGGAGCGCGCGCCCTGCGACTTGGCGATCCAGGTCTGACGCTCACCCTCGATCACCCCCAGGCGCACCAGCTCACCGGTTTCCTGGGCCAGCCGGTCGAGTACCGGCTGCACGATATCGGCACCGCTGCTGGCCAGGTAACGGAACCCCATCGCCACCAGCTTGGTCGACAACTGATAACGCAGGTTGTCCGGGTTCTGCCGCACATAGCCCAGGCGCACCAGCTCGGCCAACAAGCGATGGGTCGCGCTCTTGGGGATGCCCAACTGCTCTGCCAGGGTCTGCATGGGCAGCCCGCGAGGGTCCTGGGTGAGGTGTTCGAGAACACTGAGCACGCGTTCGATTTGACTGCCGGCCATGGAGGGGTCCACACGAAATTTGGCCGATTCTAGAGGCAACCGGCGCAATCGGATAGCTCAGGCGCCCGGTTCGATTACCGCCCAGAAAAACCTCGACACAGGATTATCCAAGGCCGCTCGCCTTGCTGGGCGATACACCGCCCCGTATATTTTTTTGGAATCAAGTTCCGGAACAGTCTTGTTACCTGCCCCCCGCTGAAGGAGATCGATCATGCCCCATCCGGCTCATAGCCCGGTTCTGACTCACCACGGCCTGCACATGCCGAAACTCGGCCTCGGCACCTGGCCCATGCTGGGCGACGAATGCACCCGCGCCGTGGAACAAGCCCTGGAACTGGGTTACCGGCACATCGACACCGCCCAGGCCTACAACAATGAAGACGCCGTGGGCCGCGCCCTCGGCAACACCGCCGTGCCACGGGAACAGATCCACGTCACCACCAAAGTCTGGTGGGACCAACTGCAACCCGACGCCATGCGCCACTCCCTGGAACGCAGCCTGAAAGCCCTGGGCAGCGACTACGTCGACCTGTTCCACATCCATTGGCCGACCCAAGGCTGGGACCTGGAGCGCAGCATCGAGACCCTGGTGTCGTTCAAGGAACAAGGGCTGGCGCGGCATATCGGCGTGGCCAACTTCCCGCTGCCGCTGCTGCGCAAGGTGGTGGAAGAACTGGGGGCGCCGCTGTCGGCGATTCAAGTGGAGTACCACGTGCTGCTGGGGCAGAACGCCCTGCTCGGTTACGCCCGCGAGCATGACTTGGTGCTCACCGCCTACTCGCCACTGGCCCGCAACAAAGTCTCCGAGGTGCCACAAATCCAGGCGATTGCCGCCAAGCACGGCGTGCTGCCGACCCAAGTGGCCTTGAAATGGCTGCTGGATCAGGACAACGTCTCGGCCATTCCCAAGGCCAGCAGCCAGGCCAACCAACTGGCTAACCTTGCGGCCCTGGAGCTGGTGCTGGATGACGAGGACCGGGCCGTCATTGCTGCGCTGCCGAAGAATCAGCGCCTGGTAAGCCCGGACTTCGCCCCAGTCTGGGATGCCTTCGACCGCTAGGTGGCCGATACTCCCACGTCGATGGCTCGACGTGGGAACAGGCCAGGCTCAGAAGTCGAAGAACACCGTCTCGCCTTCGCCCTGGATGCGGATATCAAAACGGTAGGCGCGCTGGCCATCCACCTCGCACGGCTGGGCCAGCAGGGTTTCACGACGCTGTGGCTGCTCAATCAGATTCAACACCGGGCACGCGGCGTTGGCCTCGGGCTCATCGGCGAAATACAGCCGCGTGTGCAGGTGGATATTGATCCCCCGGGCAAACAGCGACAGGTTGATGTGCGGCGCCATGGGCACGCCTGCGGCATTTTTCACCACGCCCGGTTTGACCGTGTTCAGGGTCCACTCACCGGCATCGAAGGTGGTGGCAGTACGGCCAAAGCTATTGAAGGGCTTTTCCGAATCGAACACCGGGTCGTAAAGCCCATCGTGGTTCGCCTGCCAGACCTCCAGGAACGAGTCGCGCACCAAGTGGCCGTTACCGTCGAAGACCCGACCGATCAGCACGATGCGCTCCCCCGGTGCGTCAGGCTTGGCCATCTGGTTCCAGATTTCGTCCGCGCGGGTCGGGTTGCCGGCGGCCGCCAGGGCCAGGCCGATGTGTACGTAAGGGCCGGCCGTCTGCGAAGGGGTTTCAGGTAGCAATTGGATAGGCATGGCAGGCTCCTCAGCAGTTCTCGAAATGGGTCTTGCGCTGGCCGCGCAGCACGATGTCGAAGCGATAGGCCAGGCAGTCCATCGGGTTGGCGCTGCCCATGTCCAGGCGCGCGATCAGGCTCTGCACCGCGTCCGGGTTGGCAATCGACTTGACGATCGGGCACAGCGGAATCAGCGGGTCGCCCTCGAAATACAGCTGAGTGATCAGCTTGGTGGCAATCGACGGGCCGCTGATGGAGAAGTGGATATGGGCCGGACGCCAGTCATTCGGGCCGTTGCGCCATGGATAGGGCCCGGGCTTGATGGTGCGGAAGCTGTAATAGCCGTCACGGTCGGTCAGGGCCCGGCCGACGCCGCCGAAGTTCGGGTCCAGGGGCGCCAGGTAACGGTCGTTCTTGTGCCGGTAGCGGCCGCCGGCGTTGGCTTGCCACATCTCCACCAGGGTATGGGGAATCGGCTTGCCGTACTGGTCGCAGACCCGCCCGGAAACGATGATCCGCTCGCCCACCGGCAGACCGCCGTTGTTGAAGTTGAGCAGCAGGTCGTTGTCAAAACGCCCGGTCTTGAGGTGGGAAAAATCTGGGCCGGTGGTTTCACTGATCGACTGCGGAATGCTCACCAGGGCCTGACGCGGGGAGCGGGCCACTGAAGTCTTGTAGTCGGGGGTCAGGGCTTTGGGGTGCCAGTTGCGATCACGGATAACGAAACGACTGTTGTCTGCATCAGACATGTCGGTCTCCTGTTGTTGGATTTATGGAGCTGCCGGGGCAGTTTCAAACAACAGGACGCCGTAGAACATTGAAAAGCCGCCTTTTATCCATAACCAAATAGTTATGGATAAAGCCCCTCGCGATAGGCCTGCCCCACCTCACGCAGTACCTCGACACAGCCTTGCGCGGCCAGGGACAAAGGCAGGCTGGCATTGCTGGAGATGCCCACCGAGCCGCCCGGCTCCCGCAGGCCGAGGTCAATCTCCCGTAGGTCGCCATGGCCCAGGTCCAGGCGCACCGCGTCCAGCGGGGCAATCCACAGGGCGTCACTGGACAGGGCATAACGCCGGCTCAGGGCCACCGACAAGGTTTCCAGGCGCTGCTGGGGCTGACGGATGCCGCACTGCACAAAAAGGCTGTCGGCAAACTTGCGAATGGTGGTGCCGGCGAGCGGCAGCACCAGTGGATAACGTTCCAGGGCCTCGCGCTCCAGCGGCCCGTCGAACAGCGGATGCCCAGGCCGCGCCACCAGGGTCATGGACTCGCTGTACAGGTGCTCGAAACTCAGGCCCTGGATCTCCGGGCTTTCGGTCATGCGCCCCACCACCAGGTCCACATCGCCCACGCGCAGTTGCGACAGCAGGTAGGCGCTGGGCCCGGTGACCACGCTGACCACCAGCGCCGAATGCCGCTGATGCAGGCGCCGCACCACCTCGGGCAACAGCAGACTCTCGGCGGTGGAAAGCACCCCGAGACGTACCACCCCGGCGGCGTAATCGCCGCCGCGCAAGGTGTTGACCCCTTCGCGCAGAGCCTGCACCGACGGCCCGGCGTAATGCATGAAGGCCCGCCCGGCCTCCGTCAGGCTGAGCCCGGCCTTGCTGCGGGTGAACAGCGCCGTGTCCAGCAGTTGCTCCAGTTCCTTGAGGGTTTTCGACATGGCCGGCTGGCTCACCGCGAGCACGTCCGCCGCCCGTGCCAGGCTGCCCTGGCGGGCCATTTCAAGAAAACACACGAGGTGACGGAATTTGATGCGGGTGTCGATGTTCAATAGTGAGCCCCGAAGGTGTCGCGACAGAATCGATACGGCGGTGGGCAATGGTAACGTGCGCGCAAAACCCTGACGACCGGACTGGCGTCGCCCCCACTCACCAGCAACACTGATCAGCACAAAAAACGAGGATTCCCCCATGCTTTGGAAAAAAGGCCGGCGCAGCGACAACGTGGTGGATGCTCGCGATGACAGCGGCGGGGGCGGAGGCGGCATGCGTTTCGGCGGCGGCAAGGGCCTGAGCCTGACCGCCATCCTGCTGATCGTCGGCATTGGCTGGATCACCGGCCAGGACCCAATGCAGATCCTCGGGCAGTTGGCCGGGCAGATGGAACAGACTTCGGCCCCGGCCACCCCCCAGGCGCGCAAGGCTCCCCCGGCCAACGACGAGCAGGCGGAGTTCGTACGCGCCATCCTCGGCGACACCGAAGACACCTGGGGCCAGATTTTCCAACAGGCCGGGCGCCAGTATCAGCAGCCCAAGCTCATCCTGTTCCGTGGCCGGGTCAACTCCGCCTGCGGCGCCGCCAGTTCGGCCACCGGCCCCTTCTACTGCCCGGCCGACCAGCAGGTGTACCTGGACATGGACTTCTTCCGGGAAATGGCCCAGCGCTTTTCCGCCGCCGGTGACTTCGCCCAGGCCTACGTGATTGCCCATGAAATCGGCCACCACGTGCAGACCCTGCTGGGTGTCTCAGCCAAGGTCCAGGCGGCGCGGCAACAGGGCCGACCGATGCAAGGCGACGGCGGCTTGCTGGTACGCCAGGAACTGCAGGCCGACTGCCTGGCCGGGGTCTGGGCCTACCACGCGCAGAAACGCCTCAACTGGCTGGAACCCGGGGATGTGGAAGAAGCCCTGAACGCGGCCAACGCCATCGGCGACGACCGCCTGCAACAGCAGGGCCAAGGTCGCGTCGTGCCCGACTCCTTTACCCATGGCACCTCGGCGCAGCGGGTGCGCTGGTTCAAGACCGGCTTTGCCCAGGGCCAGGTCGGCCAGTGCGACACCTTTGCCGCCAAGAGCCTGTAGGTGCGTCGGCTACTGGCAACCTGGCTGTGCCTGGGCTGTCTCGGCGCCCAGGCTGCGGAACACGGGGTCAAGGTCATCAGCCCCGAACGCCTGGCCGTGGACGGCGGGCAACTGGCCCTGGGCCTGAGCCAGGACTGGCGCCAGCCATTGCCCGAGGTGCAACGGGCGCTGATCATCGTTCACGGGCGGCTGCGCAATGCCCAGACCTACCTGCACAGCGGCGAGCGCGCCGCCGAGCAGGCCGGACAGCGCGCCACGACCCTGGTGATCGCTCCGCAGTTGCTCAATCAGGACGACATCGCCCGCCATCATTTGCCCGACGCCCTACTGCGCTGGAAGGGCAATGACTGGATGGCCGGCGCCCCGTCCAGCGGCCCCGTCACCTTGAGTTCCTACGCCGCGCTGGATGCCATCCTCCAACGCCTCAGCGATCGCAAACGCTACCCGGCACTCAAGCAGGTGGTGATTGCCGGGCACTCCGGTGGTGCCCAAGTGGTGCAGCGATATGCCCTGCTCACCGGCGAGCATGCCGAGCTGAAACAGGCCGGGATCGGTCTGCGCTACGTGATTGCCAATCCGTCGTCCTATGCCTACTTCGATGCCTGGCGGCCGATGCAGATCGTCAAGGACAGCTGCCCGGGGTTCAACGACTGGAAATACGGCCTGCAGAAGCTTCCGGCCTACGCAGCCGGGCACAGCGCCCGCGAGCTGGAACAACGCTATGTGCAGCGCGACATCACTTACCTGCTAGGGCAGCAAGACATCGACCCGCAGCACCCGGCACTGGACAAGGGCTGCGCCGCCGAGGCCCAGGGCGCCTATCGGCTGATTCGCGGGCACAACTACTTCGACTACCTCCGGCAGCGTCACCCGCAGGGGCTGATGCAACGCGTGGTGGAGGTGCCCGGGGTCGGGCATGACGGCGACAAGATGCTCACCTCGCCCGAAGGCCAGGCAGCACTCTTCCACTAGGCAGGAGCCGGCTTGCCGGCGAAAGCCCTCAAGCCAACAGCCATTCCCGCAACTGGGCACAATCCCGCGCATGCCAATCGGTGAGTTCCGGCCACGGATTATCCGGCAGGTTCACCAGCACCGTGCGCGTCCCGGCGGCGCGGCCACAGTCCAGGTCAAAGCGGTAGTCGCCCACCATGACCATGGCTTCAGGCGCCACTTGCCAGGCTTCGGCCAGCTTCAACAGCCCGCCCGGATGAGGCTTGGGCGGTGCTTCATCGCGACCCAGCACATCCTCCACGGCAAAGCAGTCCGCCAGGCCGATGGCCTCCAGGGTCACATGGGCCAGCTCCCGCGCATTGCGGGTAAGAATGCCCAGGCGATAACCGCGCCCCGCCAACTCACGCACCAGTTCCACGGCACCCGGTGCCGGGCGCGAACCCAGGGCCAGGTCGCGTTCATGCTCCAGCAGCCAGGCGTGCTTGGCCGCAGACTCATCGGCCGGCAACGCGGCCAGGTGGGTGAGGATGTCGTCTTGCGCGGGGATCGCCAGGGCTTGGCGAATCGCCGCAAAATCATGCACGGCCACGGTCAGGGTGCCGTCCATGTCGAACACCCAATGCCGAACGCCTGAGAGGCTCATGCCCAATCCTTGCGATGGCGAATCAGGCCTTCCTGGGTCACCGAGGCGACCAGTTGCCCGGCACGGTTGAACACGCTGCCCCGGGAAAACCCGCGGGAATTGCCGGCCCAGGGGCTGTCCATGGCGTACAGCAGCCAGTCATCGGCACGCAGGTCGGCATGGAACCACAGGGCGTGGTCCAGGCTGGCGACCTGCATGTCTTTCTGCCACACCGACTTGCCGTGGGGCAGCATCGAGGTGGTCAGCAGGCCGAAGTCCGAGGCGTAGGCCAACAGGTATTTGTGCAGTGCCGGGATGTCCGCCAGGGCGCCGTCTGCGCGGAACCAGACGTACTTCACCGGATCCATCGGCTGCGGGTTGTAGGGGTCTTTTTCGGTGACCGGGCGCACTTCGATGGGCTTGGGGCACAGCAGTTTTTCGCGCATGTGCTGAGGAATCAGGTGCGCACGCTGCTGGGTCAGTTCCAGCTCCGAGGGCAGGTTCTCCGGGCCGACCACCTCGGGCATGCTGCTCTGGTGTTCGAAGCCCTCTTCGTCGTACTGGAACGACGCGCTGCAGGTGAAGATCGGGTTGCCCTTCTGGATTGCCGTGACCCGGCGCGTGCTGAAGCTGCCACCGTCGCGGACCCGGTCCACTTGGTAGACCACCGGCAACGCGGCGTCCCCGGGGCGCAGGAAGTAACCATGCATGGAGTGCACATGCCGCGCTGCTTCAACGGTCTGGCTGGCGGCGGACAAGGACTGGCCGAGCACCTGGCCACCGAACAGCTGGCGGAAACCCAGGTCCTGGCTACGACCGCGGAACAGGTTTTCTTCGATCGCTTCCAGGGTCAACAGGTCGACCAGATCATCCAACACATGGCTCATTCAGACTCTCCTCACACAGAGCAATACCGCGCAGTCTTGGCTGCGGCGGTCAATTCAGTAGGCTGCTGCAAATAATCGGCACATTCTAAACGTGCCCGCCGGCTATCCATGCAAGGTTTCCAACCATTGTTCACGGGTGATGCGGTACAGCACGTGCCCGCGCAGCGGATGGTCGCCCGCCAGCGCAGGGTGGTCGAAATCGTCTTCGGGGGCCGGCTGCATGCCGATGGCCTGCATGACTTTCTGCGACGGCAGGTTGCTGCGGCTGGTGAACGCCACGATCTCTTGCAGGCTCAAGCGATCGAAACCGCAACGCAGCACCGTCCAGGCCGCCTCACTGGCGTACCCCAGCCCCCAATGCTCCTTGGCCAGGCGCCAGCCAATTTCCACGGCGGGGGTAAAAGACGCCTCGAAGCCCACCACGCCCAGGCCGGTGAAGCCGATAAAGGCCCCGGTGTCCTTGCGTTCCAGAGCCCAGAGACCAAAGCCGTGCTCGGCAAAATGCCCGCGCACGCGGCCGATCAGCGCGGCACTTTCCAGGCGGCTCAACGGCGCCGGAAAATAGCGCATGACCTGGGGATCGGCGCACATCGCCGCAAACTCCGCCAAATCGTCGTCATGCCATTGCCGCAACACCAGGCGTGCACTTTCGAGTTGCAGTATTGGCTCCATCGGTCCCCCTCCGTTCCCATGGGAGCCAGTCTACATCGCTGGTAGGATCCTTCACGGGTTCCTCTAAGAAAATGCCATGTCCTTGCCGCTGATTTACCACGACGACTACAGCCCCGAATTCCCTGCGGACCATCGCTTCCCCATGGACAAGTTCCGCTTGCTGCGCGATCACCTGGTGGCCAGCGGCCTGACCCGTGACGCCGACCTGCTGCGCCCGCAGCTGTGCCCGGCCGACGTGCTGGCCCTGGCCCACGACCCGAGTTACATCGAACGCTACATGAGCGGCGAGTTGTCCCGGGAAGACCAGCGGCGCCTCGGCCTGCCCTGGAGCGAAGCCCTGGCCCGACGCACCGTGCGTGCGGTGGGTGGCTCGTTGCTGGCCGCCGAACAAGCCTTGGAACACGGCCTGGCCTGCCATTTGGCGGGGGGCACCCACCACGCCCACTACGACTACCCGGCGGGGTTCTGCATCTTCAATGACCTGGCGGTGATCAGCCATTACTTGCTCGCCAGCGGCCGGGTCAGCCGAGTGCTGATCTTCGACTGCGACGTGCATCAGGGCGACGGTACCGCGCGGATTCTGCAACACACACCGGACGCGGTGACCGTGTCGCTGCACTGTGAAAAGAACTTCCCCGCGCGCAAGGCCAGCAGCGACTGGGACATCCCCTTGCCCATGGGCATGGGCGACGCCGATTACCTGAAGGTGGTGGACGACGCCCTCAACTACCTGCTGCCGCTGTACCAACCGGACCTGGTCCTCTACGACGCCGGTGTGGACGTGCACCAGGACGACGCCCTGGGTTACCTCAAGCTCACCGATGCCGGTGTGGCCGAGCGCGACGAGCGGGTCATGCGCCATTGCCTGGGCCGGGATATCCCCGTGGTAGGGGTAATCGGCGGTGGCTACAGCAAGGACCGCCAGGCCCTGGCGCGGCGCCACGGCATCCTCCACCACAGCGCCCAACGGGTGTGGCAGTCATCAGGCTGTCATTGAAGCGTGCTGGCGTTACCCACAATGCCTGTGGAACCGCCTGTGGATAACCTGAGCGAAAGCCCCTACAGGCCAGGCTGATCAAGGCCTTCAGGAGCATGGTTGTTTTTTGATCAGCACTGTAGAGCGACGACAGCGGGGCATCCTCGGGTAGAATGCGCGGCTTATTCCGCCGACACCGCCCCTTTGCCATGACTCGATCCAGCCCTGCCCTTTCCCATCACGTCGTTATTATCGGTGGCGGCCCCTCAGGCTTGATGGCGGCCGAGGTGCTGAGCCTGGCCGGGGTTCGGGTCGAACTGTACGACGGCATGCCATCGGTGGGCCGCAAGTTCCTCCTGGCCGGGGTCGGCGGCATGAACATCACCCACTCCGAAGCCTACCCGGCCTTCCTTTCCCGTTACGCCGAACGGGCGCCGCAAATGGCCCCGCTGCTGCGGGAGTTTGGCGCCGAGGCCCTGTGCCAATGGATTCACGACCTGGGCATCGAGACCTTTGTCGGCAGTTCCGGCCGGGTGTTCCCCACCGACATGAAAGCCGCGCCGCTGTTGCGCGCCTGGCTCAAACGCCTGCGGGACGCCGGCGTGGTGATTCACACTCGCCACCGCTGGCTGGGCTGGCAGGCCGATGGCAGCCTGCGCTTCCAACATCCCGAGGGCGAATGCGCGGTACAGGCGGATGCCGTGATCCTGGCCCTGGGCGGTGGCAGTTGGGCACGCCTGGGCTCCGACGGCGCCTGGATGCCAGTGCTGGCAGAACGTGGCGTCGAGTTGGCGCCGTTGCAGCCGAGCAACTGCGGTTTCGAGGGGACGGGCTGGAGCGAACTGTTACGCAGCAAGTTCGCCGGCGCGCCGCTGAAAAACGTCGCCATCGGTCTCAACGACGATGTGCCACGCCTGGGTGAATGTGTGATCACCGCCGGCGGTGTCGAAGGCAGCCTGATCTATGCCCTGTCGGCATCGATTCGTGAGGCGATCCGGCAACACGGCCAGGCGACGATTCATATCGACCTGCTGCCCGGCAAGCCACGGGACAAGGTCCAGGCGGCCCTGGCCAAGCCGCGCGGTTCACGCTCAATGGCCAAGCACCTGCACAGCCAGTTGGGGATCGACGGGGTGAAAGCGGCGTTGTTGCGCGAACTGACGCCAGCGCAGACCTTCAATGACCCGGTCCAGTTGGCGGCGTCGATCAAGGCGCTGCCCTTGACGCTGGTCAGTACGCGACCACTGGACGAAGCCATCAGCAGCGCCGGCGGCGTGCCGTTCGAAGCGCTGGATGAGCAACTGATGCTCAAGCAATGCCCCGGAGTGTTCTGCGCCGGGGAAATGCTCGACTGGGAAGCCCCCACCGGCGGCTACCTGCTGACGGCCTGCTTTGCCAGCGGACGCCGGGCCGGATTGGGGATGTTGGAGTGGGTGAGGGGTAGGCGTTGAGCTGCAAGCTGCAAGCTGCAAGCTGCAAGCTGCAAGCTGCAAGCTGCAAGCGTGGGGCTTTTCACTTACCGCTTGAAGCTTGCAGCTTGAATCCCCCAACTACTCCTAAGGCTTCCTTTTGCGCGGTCCGGTGTTGAATACGGGCACTTTGCGTACGGGTTTGGCCGCTGGCGCTTCGGCCACGTCACCGCTGTCCACCCATTTGCCCAGGTTGCGTTTGCCGCCCCCGGAGGTTTTCGGCTTTTTGGGTTTCTTCGGCTTCTTGATCACCTGGCCACTGGCGTCGGTGTCCGGCACCCGGTGCTCCGGTTCGAAATCCTGCTCCATGTGACGGGTCAGGGTCTGGCGGGTCAAGGTCTCGATGGCCGACAGCAGGTTCACTTCGTCGGCACACACCAGGGAGATCGCCTCACCGGTGGCACCGGCGCGGCCGGTACGGCCGATGCGGTGAATGTAATCCTCGGCCACGATCGGCAGGTCGAAGTTCACCACCAGCGGCAGGTCTTCAATGTCCAGGCCACGGGCTGCCACATCGGTGGCCACCAGGATCTGGATTTCGCTGGCCTTGAACCGGTCCAGGGCGCGCTGACGGGTGGCCTGGGGTTTGTCGCCGTGGATGCCGTCGGCATTCACGCCCTGGCCTTGAAGTTTTTCCACCAGGGCGTCCACGCCGTTGCGGGTCTTGGCGAACACCAGCACCTGCTTCCAGCGGTTCTTGCGCAGCAGGTGGCTGAACAGCTCCGGCTTGCGCTTCTTGTCCACCGTCACCACCCATTGCTTGACGCTGCTGGCCGCCACGTTGCGCGGGCTGACTTCAATGCTCAGCGGGTCATTGAGCATCTGCCCGGCCAAGGCGCGGATAGCGTCGGAGAAGGTGGCGGAAAACAGCAGGGTCTGACGCTGCTTGGGCAGCGCGGCGTAGATGTCCTTGAGCTCTTCGGAGAAACCCAGGTCGAGCATGCGGTCGGCCTCGTCCAGGACCAGGGTCTGCAACTGGCTGAACTTCACCGCGTTCTGCCGGTGCAGGTCGAGCAGGCGGCCGGGCGTGGCCACCAGCAGGTCAATGCCTTTGCGCAGTTTCATCATCTGTGGGTTGATGCTGACCCCGCCGTACACCGCATAGGTGCTCAGCGGCAGGTGTTCGGCGTACTGGCGCACGCTCTCATGTACCTGCTCGGCCAGTTCCCGGGTCGGCACCAGGATCAGCGCACGCACCGAGTTGCTGGTGACCTTCGGCCCCTCCATGGTCAGCCGCTGCAACAGCGGCAAGGCGAAACCACCGGTCTTGCCGGTGCCGGTCTGGGCCGCCGCCATCAGGTCACGACCGGCCAGCACCGCAGGCACGGCCTGAGCCTGCACTGGGGTCGGGGTCTGGTAACCGAGGGTTTCGAGGGCGCGCAGCAAGGGTTCGATCAGGCCAAGGGTGGCGAATGTCATGGGGGTACCGTAGGAAAAAGTCAGCACAGGAAGGCAATGGGCGGCAGTTTACCTTAATTCAGGGCCGCACTCCCGGGCCGCACCGCAGGGCCCGAGACGCCCACGGTCAAGCCTGATGCGGTATGCTCGCCGCCCTCACACACCCCATGGCCTGACACGGGTCACCCGAGGACGCACAGCCCCGTCCCTCAACCCACTGCCGGGCCAATAAAGGAGTTCCAACCCCCATGGACAGCCAAAACCCCTTCCAGGCCCCCGCCGCCGAACTGCTCGCCAACCAGGCACCGGCCCAGAGCCCACGGCTCTACAGCGTCGCGGCGATCGGCCTGGGCACCTTCGTCGGCACCTCAGTGGCCGGCGCCTATTTCATCACTCAGAACCTCAAGGCGCTGGGACGTGAGCGTGAAATCAACAAGGTCTGGGCCATGGGCATCGGCATCTTTATCGCCATGACCCTGGCCGGCTTTCTGCTGCCGGACAGCGTCCCCGGGATCGTTTTCATCCTGCCGCCGATCTTTGCGATGAACACCTACGCCCGCCAGTTGCTCGGCCCACAGCTACAGATCCACGAGCACTTCTTCTCGTTATGGCGCGCGGTGGGTATCGGCCTGCTGTTCTCCCTGGTCGTGGTGGTGGCACTCATCGCCGTGGTGATGCTCAGCGGTTTTGAGTGACCTTCAGGGCTGAAACCAGAACGCCGGGCACTGCCCGGCGTTTTTTATGGCGCGCCGGTGCAACGCCTGGCCGCTGAACCCAACACCCGGCAAAACCACTGCCTAACGGCCATTTCAGCCCCTGGCCACGCAGGTTCCTTAGGACCGGTACTAAAAGCCCCCCTCTCGATGTACGGCACCCAGGCCACTGCCTATGATGCCCGCCGCCGGCACAACTCCTTATCCACACCCTCAGCGCGGACGCTTTAGCGGGCCTGTTCGCCAGGCGTTGCGCCGCGCTGCGTTTTTTTCAGGAATGGTTATGTCGAGCTTCACCTTGAACCCCTTGTCCCGCGCCAGCCGTCTCTGGATCGCCAGCCTGGGAAGCGCCCTGCTGTTGCCCCTCAGTGGCATGGCCCTGGCCCATGAAGAACCCGTCACCAGCGCGCAGTCAGGCAGTGAACGCCGGATCAGCGGTCACTTCATCAACCTCCAGGCACTGACCGCCCACCCACAGCAGCGCACAGTCATCGAAGCGGGAACCCAACGCCTGCAGGAGGAAATCGGCCTGCGCATCCGCAACCTGGTGGCGCAGCCCAATGACCGCTTCAAAGACCTCCGAGTCATGACCGGTCAACTCGAAGGCCGCGCCCGCTCGCTGAGCCCGCCCGGGGAAATGACCCTGGTGGCCCGTGAGGACGGCAGCTTCATCGCCCTGCTGCCTGACGCCCACGCGATCATTCGCGGCCAGGCCAACGGCGAGCAGCAGTTGATCCGTCTCGACGCCCACCCCCAGGCGCCGGGCAACATCGACTACGTGGAAAGCGACGTGGTCGAGACGCCGCAGGTGTTGGAAACCCTGAGCGGCCAACGCAGCCTGCAACTCAACCGCAACGCCCAGGGCGAAACCGTGATCGACGTGCTTGCCGGTTTCTCCCAGGTAGCAGTCGACTACATCGGCGACCACGAAGCCTATGCCCTGGCCCAGATCGCCGCCGTCAACCGTGCCCTGAAACAGTCCCTGGTCCAGGGGGTGCGCCTGCGCCTGGTAGGAACTCAGGTGATCCCCGGTGACTACCCGATTACCGCCGCTGCCGGCACCGGCAGCCTGGGCAAGGTCAGCACCCTGTTCGCCGAAGGCATGAAGCAATACAGCCCTGACATGGTGGCGGCATTCGTCAAAGGCATACCCGGCGAAGACACTGCCGTGGGCTGGGGTTATGTCGGTGGCCGCTACACCATCAACTACGTCGGCTCGGCCGCCGTCTTCCGTCATGAAATCGGTCACAACGCCGGCGGCCATCACTGTTCCAACGGTTCCAGCTACAAATTCGGTCATAACAACGGCTCGGTCGGCAGCATCATGTGCGGCAACAACATCGGCTACTTCTCCAACCCCGATGTGAAAGACATCCGCGGGGTGCCGATTGGCGATGCACGCACCGCCAACATGGCGCGGGTATGGCGTGAAAACGCGGCAAGAATGTCCGCCTTCGCCCCTGCCGTGGTGCCCCTGGCCGAGGAACAGTCGAGCCGGACCCTCGAAGAGCGGGTCAGCCTGGACCAGAACCAGTGGCGCTACTTCCCGATTGACGTGGCCCCTGGCACAGAGCGCCTGGTGTTCATGATCACCAGCGGCGAGCGCACCGAGCACCCGGCAGCCACCCAGTTGCTGATCAAGCGTGGCGCCCAGCCGAGCCTCAGCGATTACGACTATCGCTCCCAGGAAAGTGCCGGGCCGTCGCTGGGGGTGAACAACCCGCAAGCCGGCCGTTGGTACCTGGCCGTGCGTGGCAACAAGAGCAAGGCAGTCTCTGACCTGGCGCTCGATGGTTTCAGCTACGCCAACCCGAGTGAAACCGCCCAGGCGCGTTACCTGAAGCTGGTGGCGACCTCGTCGGTGGACGGCAAGGACACTGCCAGCGTGGCTGAATTGCTGCTGGCCGACGCCAAGGGCCAATCGCTGCCACGCAGCAGCTGGCGTGTCCTGTCCACCAGCAGCGCCGTGGCCGGCTCCGCCGCAGGGGCTCACGCCCTCGACGGCAACCCCAAGTCCTACTGGAGCTCCGCCGCCGGTGCGCGCTACCCCCACGAGATCGTGATTGACCTGGGTGCAGACAGCCGCTTCTCGCAGTTGCATTACCTGCCCCGCCAGGACGCAGGCCAGGCCGGCAACATCAAGGGCTACCAGGTGTATGGCAGCAACAACCCAAGCGGCACCTGGAACTTGCTCGCCGATGGCGAATTCAGCGCCGACAACCAAGTCAAGGCAGCGTCGCTGAAGCCTGTGGATGCGGGCCAAGCCCCCGTGCCGGTCATCAATGGCAAGAGCCAAGCCAACGCTGGGGACAAGGTCGTGCTGGACGCTTCTGCCTCCAGCGATCCGCAAGGCAATGCCCTGAGCTTCACCTGGCAAGCCTCGCCCAAGCTGGACTTCAGTTTCGCTGGCGCGCAGATCAGCTTTACCGCCCCCGAACTGACGGAGGACACCCACTACGCCTTCACCCTGACCTTGAGCAACGGCAAGCAAAGCAGCACCCGCACCCACGACGTGCTGATCAAGGGCAAAGCCGCCACCGCCAGTTGCAAACCCGAGTGGAAAGTCGGTGGCACCTACGTCGTCAATGATGTGGTGCAGTGGAAAGGTCGTCAGTACCAGGCTCGCTGGTGGACATCCGGCAGCGAGCCGGGCACCCCCTCGTTCACCGGGCCCGATGGCGCAGGCAAAGTCTGGCGTGACCTCGGCCCCTGCCAGAGCGGTGGCGATAAACCGAGCGAACCGCCCGTGGAAGAGATCAAGCCGCCGGTGGCCATTATTGGCGGCGCGACCCAGGCCAAGGGCGGTGACACGGTCTACCTCAACGCCACTGACTCCAAGGACCCGGCCGGGCTGGCCCTGAGTTACAACTGGAGCCTGAGCCCCAGCGTGGGCTTCCAGGCGGCGGGCTCACTGATGAAGTTCATCGCCCCGAACGTCGCCCAGGACACGACCTACAAGGTCACCCTGACGGTGAGCAACGGCAAACACAGCGCAACCCGCGTGCATAACGTCAAGGTCCTGGCCGAGACCGTGGAAAAGCCCGTCGGCTGCCAAGGCCCATGGAGCCCGGCAGGCACCTACTGGGAAAACGACAAGGTCAGCCACAAGGGGCGCTTCTACACCGCTCGCTGGTGGACCAAAGGCAATGAGCCGGGCAACCCGGCGTTCACCGGCGTAGAGGGCGCCGGCAAGGTCTGGCGTGACGAGGGCGCCTGCAACTGATAAACACGGGCGGTCGCTGAGCCTGCTTCAGCGGCCGCCCCTGCCCCTCACCGCCTGGCTGTTCAGGCCACCTCTTGCTGGACCACCGCCTTGGGCTTGCGCCACTGAGGTAAGCCGATCAGCACCACGGCACTGATGATGACCACCATCGCCAGAGCCTCCTCCATCCCGATGGTCTCGCCCACGAATACGATGCCCAGCAACACCGCCACCGCCGGATTGACATAGGCGTAGCTGGTCGCGGCCGCCGGGCGCACGTTTTTCAGCAGGTACATGTATGCGTTGAAGGCAATGATCGACCCGAAGCCGGTCAGGTAGGCCAAGGCGGCCCAACCTTCCAAAGGCGGCATGCTGTCCAATTGCTCGCCGCTCATGGCACTGGCGATCAACAGCACCACCCCGCCCACAAGCATTTCCGCGGCGCTGGCCATTGCCCCTTGAGGCAGCGGCAAGTGCTTGCTCCAGACCGAACCGAAGGCCCAGGCCGCCGCTGCAAACAGCAACAACGCCGCGCCCAGGGGGCTCGATTGCAGGTTGGAGCCCAGGTTGAGCATGCCGATACCAATCAGCCCAAGGGTGATGCCGGCCCACTCCAGGCGGGTGTTGCGCGCGCCCCAGAAGTAACCGCACAGCAGGGTGAACAGCGGCACCGTGGCCACTGCGAGGGCCGCAACGCCGGAAGTCACGCCCGTGTGCTCGGCCACACTGACCGCGCCGTTGCCGCAACTGAGCAGCAGGATGCCGATCATCCCGGCGGCCTTCCACTGCGCCCAGGTGGGTGCCGGCACGCCGCGCCAGCGCAGGTAGCCATACATCAGCGCGCTGGCGATCACAAAACGGATGCCCCCCAGCATCAGCGGCGGCCAGTACTGGACGCCGATGCGGATCACCAGATAGGTCGACCCCCAGATCACATACAAGGCAAAAAACGCCGCGATCAGCGGCAAGGGAAAACGGCGTGAACCAGGCATGGGGGAGCACTCGCAGGCAGGCAAGAAAGAGCCTTATTCTAAAAAAGCCGGTCACGATAACTAAGCTACAAAAACTGTTTAAAAGGCCCATACACTTTTCAAACCCTTGAGTTAAGGGCTATATACCGTGCTTTCGAAAGCCGGCCACTTTAGGAGCCTTGGATGGACAAATACGACCGCATGCTGCTCGCCGGCCTGCTGGAAAACGGCCGGGCGAGCTACGCCGACCTGGCGCGCAAGGTCAACCTGTCGCCCCCGGCCGTGGCCGAGCGCGTGGCCAAGCTGGAGGCCAGCGGCGTGATCACTGGTTATCAGGCCAAGGTCGACATGGCCAAGCTGGGGCTGCCGATCCAGTGCGTGATCGAACTGCGCCTGGCGCAACACGGCAACCAAAAGGCCTATGACGAGTTGATCAGCATCCCGCAACTGACCGAATGCCACCGGGTGACCGGCGACCCCTGCGTAATCATGCAAGCGGCCGTGGGCTCGATGCCGGAACTGGAGGAACTGATCAACCGGGTGGCTCAGTTCGGTTTCAGCAAAACATCCATTGTGCTGTCGAGCGCCATCGAGCGGCGCGTGCCCCTGGGGCAACTGGAAAACGCCACCAAGCCAGGCTGACGCGGGCGGCTGCGGCCGAGGCTAGACGCCGCGCTGACGCTTGAGGTGCTCGGGGATTTTCGCTGCGGGGACCTTCTGCAACTTGCACAGAAAATCATGGGACAGCTCGCGCAAACCGTGGGTTTGGCGCAGCTCCTGGGCCAGGTGCGCGGTGAGGTTGGCGGCCATCTCGGCGTCGGCCATGGCCCGGTGAGCCTGACCGGTGTGGGGCAGGCTGGCGTAAGTGGTCAGGGTGCCAAGCTTGTGGTTCGGTGCCGCCGGCATCAGGCGTCGGGCCAGCAACAGCGAACATGCAAAATTCTGCAAGCGGGTGCGCTTGATCCGGCCCAGCTCGAAGTCCCAGAACTTCTGGTCGAACGCGGCGTTGTGGGCCAGCAGGGGCGTGGTGCCGACAAACTCGTTGACCTCGTTCATCACCTGCTCCGCCGACGGCGCACTGCGCAGCATGGCGTTGCTGATGCCGGTCAGTTGCTCGATAAACGCCGGCACGCGCACGCCAGCGTTCATCAGGCTTTGGTAACGCTCGACGATGCGCCCCTGCTCCAGGATCACCACGGCAATTTCGGTGGCCCGGCAACTGCTGCTCGGGGAAATGCCAGTGGTCTCAAAGTCGATGACTGCAATGCGTTCCAAACCTGTGGAGCTCCGTAAACAAAGGGTCGATATTCAGTTCTTCAGCAGTAACGCACCTTCAATCGGCACGTAGCGGCTGGCGGCGCGGATCAGCGAATTGGCGGTGAGCCCCGGCACGCCATACGCCACCGCTTGTACACCGTGCTTGTGGATGATGCGCTCCAACAGCATGTCGAAATCACCGTCGCCGGAGGCCAGCACCACTTCGTCGACATGGGCCGCGGCATCCATGATGTCGATGGTGATGCCCACGTCCCAGTCGCCCTTGGCCGAGCCGTCGCTGCGTTGGATATAGGGTTTGAGTTTTACCGTGAAGCCGAGGTTGCGCAGGATCTGCTGGAACTGCTGCTGCTTGCTGTCACCCCGGTCGATGGCATAGGCGTAGGCCTCGACAATCTGCCCCTGCTTGCTGATATCCGCCCACAAGGCTGCGTAATTGAAGTGGCAACCATAGGCCTGACGCACGGTGTAATAGAGGTTCTGGACATCGGCGAACACCGCGATTTTCTTCACCGCTAATCCTCATGGCGCTGACGCGCATAGGCTGGGTCGGGACTCGGGGCCCGAAAAGTCGCCCAGTATGCCAGCGCAAAGGAGTGTTCCGCGAATAATCGATCCGCGGCACGGGACGCCGCGGATCGAGGGTCGATCAGACGAAGGAGTCGTCGTCAGAGAACAGCGAGCTGTCGTCGTCGCCATAGTCGGCGTCGCTGAGGCCGCCCTGATCGTTGTTGCCCCAGTTGTCGTTGTTGCCCCAGTTGTCGTTGTTGGCCAGGCGCGGCTCGTCATTGCCCCAGCCACCCGTATCACTGGCTGGTGCGGGCTCTTCCTTGATCACCTCAACGATTTCCTGAGGCTGCTGCTGGCTGTGGAACAGGCTACTGATGCCCTGCGCCAGCATCACCCCGCCCGCCACACCGGCTGCGGTTTTCAGGGCACCGCCGAGAAAGCCGCTGCCGGCGGCGGGAGCCTGTTGGGGTGGTGGTGCATAGTTTTGCTGGCCGGCGCCATAGCCCGGCTGCCCTGAACCGTAGTTTGGCGGCGGGGCATTGAAGTTCTGTTGCGGCGCGACGCCAGCGGAAGGCCGGCCCGGCTCACGCCAGCCGCCTCCTGAAGATGGCGGTGCACTCGGCGCCGGAGCCGACTCTCGGGGCCCGCCACCAAAGATGCTGGAAAGAAAACCGCCACTGCTGGGGGCCGCTGCCGGCGCCTGGGCCTTGGCTTGCTGCAGGGCGTCTTGCAGTTGCTGGACCTGCTGGTTCAATTGCTGGTTCTGTTCATCGAGACTCTTGAGTGCAGCCTCCTGCACCAGAATCGCCTGGGTCATGAAATACCCCGCCGTGGGCTGGCGGGTCAGATGCTCCTTGATCAACGCCTCGGCCTGGGCGTCACGCGGGGCTGAATCCTTTTCGGCTTGCTGCAACCGTGAAAACAGTCCATCGATCAGGGTTTGCTCTTGGTGGTTCATGGCGACCTCTTTAGATTGCCGGTAGGAATCTGGTCCTTGGCCAGTGTGGCCAGGGTGCGCACCAGTAATGGGGCCTGCCATCGGGCTTTCAATGGCCTTTACCCAAGCTTTACGTTTGCTCGTGGCCCGGCTGCATCGGTTAAAGTGGCGGACCGCTTTGCGACCTGCGACCCCAATCGATGAATCCATTAGATGTACTCCGCGACTCGCTGTATTTCTTCCGCCGTCACCTGGGGCAGATCGCCCAGCTGTGCCTGCCGCTGGTGGTGTTCGAGGCCCTACTGCAACACGCGGTGGACACTGCCCTGGGGCCAGAGGCTTCGCCCGGCTACAGCCTGGTGGTGGGGTTGCTGCTCTACCCGCTGTACACCGGTGCGCTGATTCTGTTCCTCGACGCCCGCAGCCGCGGCGAGTCGCCCCGCACCCGCGATGTGCTGGCCATGGCCCTGAGCCTGTGGCCACGCTTCGCCCTGCTGACCGCGGTCAGCACTTTGCTGATCATGCTCGGCTTGTCGCTGTATTTCCTGCCCGGGCTGTGGCTGATGGTGATGCTGGCATTCGCCGAGTACCTGCTGGTGCTCAAGGGCCTGCATCCGCTGGCGGCGATCAAGCAAAGCTTTCGCCTGAGCCGGGGGCATTTCCTGCGCATCCTGGTGTGCATCCTCTGTGTGATGGTGCCGCTGTGGCTGCTCAAGCGCGCCAGCCTGGAGGTCTACCCGGAGCCGCAGAACGCCATGCTTTCGCTGCTGATCGACAGCACCCACAGCTTTTTGCAGTTGTTCACCTGCGTGGTGCTGTACCGCCTGTTCACCCTGGTCAGCGAACGTGCCGAACGCCCCTGAATAATGCGCTGGCCGCTCTGCCCCTTGGGCTGCGGCCACGCTCTCGGTTATGCTCGGGCGCACTCCTGGATCGCCATAAGCCGAGCCGATGCCCCGTCTACTTCGCTCCATCCTGTTGGCCCTGCTGTTAATCATGATGCTGCTCGCCAGCCTCACCTACAGCCTGACTTGGCGCCCCGAAGCCAAGGCCCCGGCACCCGTCAGTTGCAGCGCCGGCGCCAGCCCGCTGGTGCCGGGCCAGGCGCTCAAGGTGATGACCTGGAACGTCCAGTACCTGGCCGGCAAGCGTTATGTGTTCTGGAACGACCAGGCCCATGGCGAGGATGAGCAGCCCACCGTCGAGGACATGGCCTTCAGCCTTGATGAAGTGGCCCGGGTCATTCGGGACGAACAACCGGACCTGGTGCTGTTGCAGGAACTGGATGACGGCGCCAAGGCCAGCGACTACCAGAACCAGCTCAAGCTGCTTCAGGAACGCCTCACCGACCTCTACCCCTGCAGCACCCAGGCGTTCGACTGGAAAGCCGATTTCGTACCCTGGCCCCAGGTGTTCGGCAGTGTCGGCCGGCAACTGGCAACCCTCAGCCGCTACCGCATCGAACATGCCGAACGCGTGCAATTACCGGTTGCTCCGGCGAACCTCTTCAGCCGCCAGTTCCAGCCCAAGGACGCCTTGCTGGTGAGTTACCTGCCCATCAGCGACGGTGGGCAGATCGCGGTTCTCAACACCCACCTGGAACGTCCGCGACGGGCTGATGACACCCTGAAAACCCAAGTCACGGCGATTGCCAAGGTGCTGGACAAGTTCGAAGGCCGGGGCACACCGTGGTTGATCGGCGGCGACTTCAACTTGCTGCCCCTGAGCCAGTACCAGCGCCTGGCCCCGGAACAGCGGGCGCCTTACGCCGCCGATAGCGCGCTGCACGTATTGTGGGACAAGTACCCGATGATCCCGACCAACACCCAGGCCAGCGGCGTCGATCGCGCCAACTGGCTGACTCACTACCCCAACGACCCAAGCCTCAGCGGCCCGGACCGCACCGTCGATTACCTGTTCTACAGCCCACGGATCAAACGGGTGGAAGCCCGGGTGAGGCAGGACGACACCTTGCGCATCTCTGACCACTTGCCCGTGCTGGCGCGCTTCCTGTTGCCGGCCGCGCAGTAGCGACCGCCCCTATTTGCGCGGCTTGACCCGGGCCGTGGCTTCGGCCACCAGCGGGTCGTCTGGCCAGTAGTGTTTCGGGTAGCGGCCCTTGAGGTCCTTCTTCACCTCCGCGTAGGTGCTGCGCCAGAAGTTCGCCAGGTCCTGGGTCACCTGCACTGGACGCCGGGCGGGCGACAGCAGGTGCAACTTCACCACCTGCCGGCCACCGGCGATGCGCGGGGTCTCGGCCAGGCCGAACAACTCTTGCAGGCGTACCGCGAGAATCGGCGGCTGCTCGCTGTAGTCCAGGCGGATCGACGACCCCGAGGGCACCGACAGATGCTGCGGTGCCTGCTCTTCAAGGCGCTGGGGCAGCGGCCAGGGCAGCAGGTTATGGAGCATATTGGCCAAGTGCAGATTGGCGAAATGGCTCAGCCGCGAAACCTTGCCCAAGTAAGGCCGCAGCCAGTGTTCCAGATCCTTGAGCAAGGCACTGTCGCTGACATCCGGCCATTCGCTCTGCCCCTTGGCGCTCAGCTCAAGTTGCCGCAGCAAGGCCACCCGCGCCTGCCACTGGCGCAGCTCCGGGGTCCAGGGCAGCAGCTCCAGGCCCTTGCGCCGCACCAGGTTGACCAGCGCCTGGCTGCGCGCCGTTTCATCCAGACCGGTCAAGGGTTCACGGCTGAGCACCAGCTCACCCACCTTGCGCTGGCGCTCGGCACGCAGCACGCCTTCTCGCTCGTCCCAATCCAGTTGGTCGACGCTGCGCACCTGCTCGGCAAGCACGGAGTCGAACAGCGTCGGATCAAAATCCGCCGCCAGGTAAATACGCTCTTCGCGCTGCCCCTGGCGGCTGCCCAAATCAGCAATCACCAGCCACGGCTGCTTCATCAGGTTGTCGGCTTCACTGAACAACGCCGCGCGGCCGTTGGCCAGGCGATATTCAGCACCACCCGGACGGCGTTGCTGGGCGACTCGATCCGGATAGGCCAGCGCCAACAAGGCGCCGAGCCAGCGGGGATGTTCAGGGTCGGCCACCGGCTCACTCGCCGGCCCGCGCAAGTAACCGCGATATTGCCGGGCCAATTGTCGCGCCCGCTGCACGCCACCCTGAGCGCCACGGGCAGCACGCGCCTCACCGGCGAGCAAGGACAGGCGGCTGTGCAGATCAGCGCCGACGCCGCGCAGGATGTCCCGCTCGCCGAGCAACGCCGCCACGTCACAGGCCATGTTCGCCAAGCCCAGGGCCTGGCCGCGCAGCAACAAATGGGCGATCCGCGGGTGCGCCGGCAACTCGGCCATGGCCTGGCCATGACGGGTCAGGCTGCTGTCCTCGCCAGCCGTGATGTTCAGAGCGCCCAGGCGTTCGAGCAAATCCTGCGCCTGTGCATAAGCCGCCCCGGGCGGCACGTCCAGCCACACCAATTGCCCCGGGGTCACGCCCCAGCGCGCCAGTTGCAGGGCCAGCCCCGCGAGGTCGGCCTGGAGAATTTCCGCGCTGGCGTAGGCGGCCAGTTGCTCGTGCTGGTCTTCGGACCACAGGCGGTAACACACCCCCGGTTCCAGGCGCCCGGCGCGGCCGGCGCGCTGGGTGGCGCTGGCCCGGGAGATACGCTGGGTGTCGAGGCGGGTCATGCCGCTGCCCGGATCGAAACGCGGCACCCGGGCCAGGCCGGCATCAATCACCACCCGCACACCGTCGATGGTCAGGCTGGTTTCGGCAATGTTGGTGGCCAGCACCACTTTGCGCTGGCCGGCGGGGGCCGGGTCGATGGCCGCCCGCTGCGCCGCCAGGTCCAGTTCGCCGTGCAACGGGCAGAGCAACACATCACTGCCCTCGCCCAGGGCCTCGACCAACTGTTGATGGACCCGGCGAATTTCCGCCTGCCCCGGCAGGAACACCAGCAAGCTGCCGTGTTCGTCGTTGAGGGCTTCAAGAATGGTTTGCAGCACCCGGGGCTCGATGAACTCCCCAGCCTGGAACGGCCGTCCCCAGCGCTGCACCACCGGGAACATGCGGCCCTGGCTGCGCAGGATCGGCGCATCATCCAGCAGCCCGGCCAGGCGCTCGCCTTCCAGAGTGGCCGACATCAGGAGGATTTTCAGCGGCTGTTCATCACGGAACAATTCCCGGCCGTTGAGGCTCAAGGCCAGGGCCAGGTCAGCGTCCAGGCTGCGCTCGTGGAACTCATCGAAAATCAACAGGCCCACGCCTTCCAGGGCTGGGTCGTCCTGCAGGCGCCGGGTGAGGATGCCCTCGGTAACCACTTCGATCCGAGTCTTGGGACCGACCTTGCTGTCGAGGCGGATCCGGTAACCCACGGTCTCGCCGACTTTTTCTCCCAGCTCACTGGCCAGGCGCTCGGCCGCCGCACGCGCTGCCAGGCGCCGGGGTTCGAGCATCAGGATGGTCTGTCCGGCCAGCCAGGCTTCCTGCAACAGTGCCAAGGGCACGCGGGTGGTCTTGCCGGCACCGGGCGGCGCTTCGAGCACCGCTTCGTGGCGTGTCGCCAAGGCTTCACGCAGTGCAGGTAAAACTTCATCGATTGGCAGAGAATTCATGCTGGCTCCAAAACAGAGGCGCGAGTATAACGGCGAACTGCCTGGCGTTAATCACGGTCTGACCTCAAACCGACAACGCTTTATCGACCTTTCATCACGTGCTTGCTCAGGAGATTTCCATGCGTATTCCCTTCCGTGTCATTGGTGGCGTCCTGGTCGCCAGCCTGCTGACCCAGGTCACGGCCTGCGGTTCGATCTTCTTCCCGGATCGGCGCGGCCAGATCGAAGGCAAGCTCGACCCGGTGGTGGTGGCCCTGGACGCCGTGGGCCTGCTGTTCTACGTGATTCCCGGGTTGATCGCCTTCGGCATCGACTTCGCCACCGGCGCGATCTACCTGGAGCCGGGCAAGACCGCACAGATCGCCCCGGAAAAACTCCAGCAAGCCATCGGCGCCGACGGCAAGGTCGACAACCGCAAGTTGCAGGCGATCCTCGAAAGCGAACTGGGCGGCAGCTTTCCCCTGGATGACCCACGTCTGATCCAGCACAAAGGCAGCGTGCAGCAACTGGCGCTGTACGGCCTGAAACCTTCTGCCTGAATGCACCGCTGAAGGAACCTCGCGCATGAGCAGCAGCCCGGAACACGCCCGCCTGTTACGCCTGGCCACCCGGGCCTCGCTGGCGGTGGCGAGCATCCTGATCGTCAGCAAGGCCATCGCCTGGTGGCTAAGCGGCTCGGTCAGCCTGCTGGCCGGCCTGACCGACTCGCTACTGGATGGCGCGGCATCCTTTCTCAACCTGCTGGCAGTGCACTACGCCCTGCGCCCGGCCGATGACGACCACCGTTACGGCCACGGCAAGGCGGAATCCCTGTCGGGCATGGCCCAGGCCCTGTTCATTGCCGTCAGTGCAGTGCTGATTGCCTTCCAGGCCGTTGAACGCCTGAAGAACCCCGAGCCTCTCGGAGCGCCCTGGATCGGCATCGGCGTAATGCTGCTGTCACTGGCGCTGACCGTGGCGTTGCTGATGGTGCAGCACCGGGTGATCCGCGAAACCGGTTCCACCGCCGTGCGCGCCGACTCGCTGCACTACCGCTCCGATCTGCTGCTCAATGCCAGCATCCTGGTCGCACTGGTGCTGGCGAGCTTCGGCTGGCAACAACTGGACGCCTGGTTCGGTTTGGCGATTGCCGTCTACATCCTCTGGAGCGCCCTGCAGATTGCCCGCGAAAGCGTTGCCGTGTTGATGGATGAGGAACTGCCGCCAGACGTCAGCCAGCACATGCTGGAACTGGCCTGCAGTGTGCCCGGAGTGTTGGGGGCCCACGATTTGCGCACGCGCATTTCCGGCAATCACTGGTTCGTGCAACTGCACCTGGAATTGCCGGGGGAACTGAGCCTATCGGTGGCCCACAGCATCAGCGATCAAGCTGCCGACGCCATTCACACCGCCTACCCACGGGCCGAAGTGCTGGTGCACGCCGACCCGCAAGAAGTGGTTGAGGCCGCCCGGGCTCAGTAAGTGACCTGGTAGCCGCGCGAACTCAGGCAATTGCCCTGGGCCTGACGGTAGGTCTGCACCACTTGGGGCGCTGGCGGGTAGGTCATTGCCGCCGGGTCGAAGCCGCTTTGCTGCACTGCCCAGCGATAGCAATCGTAGCGATCCTGATCGACCTGTTGCGGGGGCTGGCCGTTGATGGGGTAGGCCACCACGTCATACCCGCTGTTGACCGGTTGCGGCTGCGCCACCGGCGGCTCGACCACTACATATTCTCGGGTATTGGCTTCGTAGGTGTAGTAGGCGCCGGCGGCGAGGAAGAACAGCGCGCTGCCGATCCATACTTCACGGGCATAGTCCGGCAGGTAGCCCACGCGGATCCCGTAGGGCGGCCGTACCACGACATAACGCGGACCCTGGGGCTGGTACCAATAGCCACCGGAGAAGAAATAGTCGCGCCCACGGTAAGGCACACGGAAGTTGCGATCCGGAAACCGATCGACCACGTAACCCGGCCGGTGTTGCGGGCCGGGGCCCCAACCATTGCCACGGCCATCCGGACGACCCGGCCAGCGCTGATCGTTGCTCGGACGCGCCCCTGGGCCGCCCGCTTGCCAATGCTGATTGCCGTCGTTGCGCCGTGGAATGTCCTGGTAGTAGCCCCGTTGCGGTTCCTGGGTCTGCCGAACGGTGTCGGGGCGCCCCTGGATCGGCAGGTTATTGCCCGGCTGCGACACTGGGCGGCCCTGGCCATTCGGGTCTTGCTGGGGGCGTTCTTGCTGCTGACGGTTTTGCCACTGGCCACCGGCGTTCTGGCCGTTGTGTTCGAACTTCTGGCTGTTGTCGCCCCGAATGATTTCATTCTGTGGACGCGGCGCATTGTTCTGGGGACGGCCCTGCCCCGCCTCATTACGGCCCGGGTTCTGCTCACCGCGGCCCGGGTTGCCTTCCGGGCGACGCTGGCTGTTATCAGGGCGCTGTTGATTGTTTTCCGCCCGCGGCTGGCTCGGTGCCGGACGCGCTTCGGGGCCACGCTGCCCCGCATTGTTATTACCGCCGTGGGGAGGCCGTTGCTGGCCCTCATCATGCTCTTCTGCCAGGAGCTGGGTCGTCACACTTGCACACAGCAAACCAACACCTGCCAAACGCCAGATGCGCGATTTCATGCTATTCCTCACTGCGGATGGGGGCCTGAACATAAGACTGGAAAAGCACAGGCGCGTTCGGCGACAGATTATCAGTCGCGCAACTTATTTCGCAGGCAATAAAAAAGGGCGACCCGTCGGCCGCCCCTTGAGATTTTGTCCGTGCTCGACGCTTTTGACGCCGGCTCACCTCACGCCGTCTTCTGGACAGTGTGTAGCCCGGGGGCCGACTCAACCCTGTGGGGTTGGCGACCGCGGCAGGCCTGATTCGGCGGGCCGCATTGGACTCTGTGTCCGGGCAGTGATTCTGGTGATAAGAATAGGCCTATGGTGCCGACAGCGGATTGCGAAGATTGCTCAATAAAACACTACTTGCGCAATTTTTAACCCTAGATAGATAATCTGTCGCAATATTTAAGACAAAGGCCCGAACGATGAGCAAACTCGACCGCTACGACCTAAGTATTTTGGCGGAATTGCAACGCGACGCGCGCATCTCCAACCAGGAACTGGCCGAGCGCATCGGCCTGTCGCCGTCCCCCTGTTCGCGCCGGGTCAAGCAACTGGAAGACGACGGGTACATCAGCCGCCAGGTCGCACTGCTGGACCGCAAGATGCTCGGCCTGAGCCTGACCGCCTACGTGCTGATCGGCATGGATCGGCACACGCCGGAGCGTTTCGAGAACTTCGAAGCGGCGATCCGCAACCTGCCCCAGGTCCTGGAGTGCAGCCTGGTGACCGGAATGGACGCCGACTATCAGCTCAAAGTGCTGGTGCCAGACATGGACCACTACCAAAAACTGCTGCTGGGCCACTTGACCCGCATCGAAGGCGTGACCAGCGTGCGCTCCAGTTTCGTGCTCAACCAAGTACTGAACAGCACGGAACTGCCCCTGACCCACCTGCGCAGCTAATCCTGACCACCTCCCCCTGTAGCCAGCTTGCCGGCGAAGAGGCCCTTCAGAGTGGCGTTGACCCGGTGGGCGCTATCGCTGGCGAGCCAGCGCCTATATAAGCCGGGCACGAGGTGTGGGCTGTGGCGACGTAACGCACGCAGATCAATGCTTGGCCAGTATCCCTTGGCGTATACTCGCCCCGCCTTTTTTGCCCTGCCTGCGCTGGAGAAAGTCGATGGATCCTGCCGTATTCGAAGAGTGGATGATGACCGGACTGGTCAGCATCCTGATCATTTTCATGGGTTTCATCGTCTGGGACCTGGCGAAGAAATCCAAAGCCGGGCGCTTTGGTTCCTTCATCCTGTTCTTCGTCCTTGGCCTCGGTGTGGCCGCCTTCATCATCAAGAGCGTGGTGATCGGCCTGATCGAGTCGGGCGCCCTATAGGCGCGCCGGCACTTCCTTCCACTGGCCCTGATCGAGCCCCTCAAGGGTCCAGTCACCGATGCGCACACGCACCAGACGCAGGGTCGGCAACCCCACCGCGGCGGTCATGCGCCGCACCTGACGGTTGCGCCCCTCGCGAATCACCAGTTCCAGCCAGTGGGTGGGCACACTCTTGCGAAAACGCACCGGCGGGTTGCGCGGCCACAGCTCGGGCTCATCGAGTTGACGCGCCTCAGCCGGCAAGGTCATGCCGTCATTCAACTCAACGCCATCACGCAAGCGCTGCAACTGCTCGGCACTGGGCTCACCCTCGACTTGCACCCAATAGGTCTTGGCCAGCTTGTGCTTGGGGTCGGCGATCCGCGCCTGCAGCTGGCCGTCATTGGTCAGCAGCAGCAAACCTTCGCTGTCCCGATCCAGGCGGCCTGCCGGGTAGATGCCGGGGATGGCGATGAAATCCTTGAGGGTCGCCCGCCCTTCACCGTCGCTGAACTGGGTCAGCACATCAAACGGCTTGTTGAACAGGATCAGCTTCGGCTCGGCCGGCGGCGCCTTGGCGATGCGGCGGGGAGCGGAGGAAGACGCAGGCTTCACGCCGGGGCGGCGAGAAGGGGGACGCGGAGGACGGGACATGGCGAAGGGAAATCTAACGTTCAGGGCCACTTATCCTAGTGGCCCGAACGCCAAATAACCATCCCGCAATCAGCGGAACGGCGGTTCGTCGAAGCTGCGCAGTTTGCGCGAATGCAGGGAGTTGAGCTCGGTACGCAGCAGGTCTACCGCCTCGATACCGATCTTCAAGTGCTGGCTGACCGCACGCTCATAGAAGGCGTTGGCCGAACCCGGCAGCTTGATTTCACTGTGCAGCGGCTTGTCCGAGACACACAACAAGGTGCCGTAAGGCACTCGCAGGCGATAGCCCTGGGCCGCGATGGTGCCGCTTTCCATATCTACCGCCACGGCGCGCGACAAGTTGATCAGCGGCCGTTCCTGGGCCCAGCGCAATTCCCAGTTACGGTCGTCGTAGGTCAACACGGTGCCGGTGCGCAAGCGCTTCTTCAGATCGTCGCCCTTCTCCCCGGTCACGTTCGCCGCCGCCTGTTGCAGGGCCATCTGCACCTCGGCCAGGGCCGGGATCGGGATGTTCGGCGGCACCACCCGATCGAGAATGCCGTCGCGGCGCATGTAGGCGTGAGCCAGTACATAGTCGCCAATGGTCTGCGACTGCCGCAGGCCGCCACAGTGGCCGATCATCAGCCAGCAGTGCGGACGCAGCACCGCCAGGTGGTCGGTGATGTTCTTGGCATTGGACGGGCCGACGCCGATATTGACCAGGGTCACGCCGTGGCCGTCACTGGCCTGCAGGTGATAGGCCGGCATCTGATAACGGTGCCAGACCACGCCGGCGGCGATGGCCGAGGCCTCACCGTGGTCCATGTTTTTCTCGATGATCACGTTGCCCGGCAAAACCATGCGCACAAAACGCGGGTCGCTGCGCAGTTGCTCCAGGCCATGGGTGATGAACTGATCGACGTAGCGGTGATAGTTGGTCAGCAGGATCCACGGCTGCACATGGCGCCAGTCACTGCCGGTGTAGTGCACCAGGCGCCGCAGAGAGAAATCCACCCGCGCCGCATCGAACAGTGCCAGCGGCAGTGGGTCGGTATTTTCCCAGTCGTACAGGCCATCGGCGATGCCGTCGGTGGCGGCCGACAGGTCAGTGCTAGGGAATACCCGGGCCAGCACGGCAGCGGTCACGCCGGAGCCGGCCAGTTCATCGCCCTGTTCCACCACGTAAGGGTAAGGAATGTTCTGCTCGCTGACGCCCACTTCCACGGTCACCGTGAAGTCGTGCATCAAGGGCACCAACTGCTCCAGCAGGTACTTACGAAAAGCCGCGGGGTGAGTGACGGTTACGCTGTAGGTGCCCGGCAACTGCACCTTGGCATAGGCCCGGGTGGTCTGTGGGACTTCACCCTGGCAGAGGTAGGTCAGGCGCAACTCGGGGTAGCGAAACAGCGCGCGCTGCTCGGCATCCGGTTCCACCCGATCCTTGAGGTAGCGCTTGAGGGCCTGGCTCAGCGCCGTGGTGGCCCGCTCATGCAACGCGGCCAGCCGGTCCACGGCTTGCTCGGCGGTTTGAACGACAATAAAAGCTTCGGTCACGGTAAGCATCCTGTGTTCTGATCTTGCAGGCGTTCATCTTGCCTGCATCGCCGTCCCACGGAAACAGCGGATTCGCCGCAGGCGCTGGCAAATCAGCGCCCGCCGGATCAGAACCCTTGCACGCTGGAGCGAGCGACAATCGCCGCCGCCTCCACTCCTCGCGGCAGCCCACCGTAAACCCGCCCGGCCGCGCCCAGGCGACTGGCGATAAAGCCATCGCTGACCGCGGCATTGCCGGCCTCCAGCAGCAACTTGGCCTGCAGGGCCAGGGCGATGTCTTCGGTCAGTTGGCGAGCACGATACTGAATATCCCCGGTGTCCTTGAAGGCCGCCTTGAGCCCCTCGATGTGGCTGGCCAGACGCCGGTCACCGTGGCCATCCCCCAACTCGGTGAACAACGCATCGAGCACCCCCGGCTCTTTTGACAGGGCACGCAGCACATCCAGGCACTGCACGTTGCCGGAGCCTTCCCAGGTCGAGTTGACCGGCGCTTCGCGGTACAGGCGCGGCAGAATGCTTTCCTCGACGTAACCGGCACCGCCCATGCATTCAGCCGCTTCATTGATCATTGCCGGGGCACGCTTGCAGATCCAATACTTGCCCACCGCCGTCACCAGCCGGGCGAAACGGGCTTCCTGAGGATCATCCTGATGGTCCAGGGCGCGGCCCATGCGCAGGCTCAGGGCCAGCGCGGCTTCGCTTTCCAGGGCCAAGTCGGCTAGCACGTTCTGCATCAGCGGCTGTTCGCTGAGCAGTCGGCCGCCTACCGTGCGATGGGCGCAGTGATGGCTGGCCTGAGTCAGGGCCTGACGCATCAACGCACTGGAGCCAACCATGCAATCGAAACGGGTCATGGCGACCATTTCAATAATGGTCGGCACCCCACGCCCCTCCTCCCCCAGCATCCACGCCAGAGCCCCGCGAAACTCCACTTCGCTGGAGGCGTTGGAGCAGTTGCCGAGCTTGTTCTTCAGGCGCTGGATGTAGAACTGATTACGGCTGTCGTCGGGGCGATGCCGGGGCAGCAAGAAACAGGTCAAGCCCTTGTCGGTCTGGGCCAAAGTAAGGAAGGCATCGCACATCGGCGCCGAGCAGAACCATTTATGGCCCACTAGCTCATAGGCCTGCCCCGGTCCGGCGGCGCCCACCGGATACGCCCGGGTGGTGTTGGCCCGCACATCGGTACCGCCCTGTTTCTCGGTCATGGCCATGCCGATGGTCACGCCTGCCTTGTGTGCCATGCCGACATTGCGCGGGTCGTATTCGGTGGCCAGTACCTTGGGCAACCACTGCCCAGCGATCTCGGGCTGCAACTGCAAGGCTGGCACACAGGCAAAGGTCATGGTCAGCGGGCAACCCGTTCCTGCCTCCGCCTGGCTATGCAGGTAGGTCATGGCCGCGCGAGCCACGTGGGCGCCGGATTGGGGGTGAGCCCAAGGCAGCGAGTGCAAACCATGCTCCACCGCCGTGCCCATCAACTGGTGGTAAGCCGGGTGGAACTCCACCAGGTCGAGGCGATGCCCATAGCGGTCGTGGCTGACAAACTCCGGCTTGTTTTGATTGGCCAGAAACCCCGCCGCCATCAAGGGACCGCCGGCCAGGGCACCGTAGGCATCGATCCGCGACTCGGCCCAGCCCGCGCCGAAACGCCGAGCCCACTCTTGCAGAGGCACGTCGATTCGGTAGAGGTTGGCGCCGTCCAGCGGTGGCGGCTGATTGGTGACTTCGTGGGTTTCAGCGAACTGATGGAAGTTCATCGCGGGGCTCCTTCAGGGTGTACCAAGACCCCAAGTTAAGCACCCACTCCCCGCTGAAAAAAGCGTCATAAACGCCTAAACCCCGGCGCTTTCACCCTGTTCCGAGCACAGCACTTGGGTGAACAGCACGGCCTGCAGCTCCTCGAATTTAACCGGCTTGGCCAGGCACTCAGCACCGCCATCGGCCTGGCTGCGCTCACCGCCCAGGGGCGTGGCCAGCGCCAGCAACACGGGCAACCCAGCGCACCCCGGCAGGGACCTGGCCTGGTTGCGGAAGGTCTGGGCCGCCAGCACCGACACCTGGCAATCTAGCAGCACCGCGTCCACTGGCTGCTCGCGCAACAGCTCCAGGGCGCCGCCCAATGCGTCAGCGGTGCGCACCCGATAACCGAGCTTGAGCAACATGCCCCGCACCACCAGTTGGTTGATGCTGTCGTCGTCCACCAGCAGCACCGTGCAGTCCTGGGGCGCCCGCCGGGATTGCGAGCGCGGAGCGCCAGAGGTCGGTAACAACGGCATCCATTCGCCACCCAGCTCGACTTCCAGGCGGAAGCAGCTGCCACGCCCTGGTTCGGACTCGTGGGTCAAATGCCCACCCAGCAACTCCACCAATTGCCGACAGATCGCCAGGCCCACGCCGAGCCCGCCGTATTCGCGGGTCATCGAGCCATCGAGTTGGAAAAAGCGCTGATACAGCGTCGCCTCGTCCAGACCGACAAAACCGATGCCGGTGTCGATCACCGCAAAGCACAGCGCCACCCGTCCCTGGCCCGCCGGCTTGGCACTGATACGCAACACCACACCGCCGACCCGCGTGAACTTGATCGCGTTGTCCAGCAGGCACTCCAGGCACTGATTGAGCTTGTTGCGATCGCCCTGCAAACGATCCGGCACTCCCTCGGCCAGGTCGACATCAAAGCCTAGGGACTTGGCAGCCGCATTGGCACAGAACTGCACCTGCAGCGCATCCAGCAGCCCGCGCAGGCTGAACCACTCAGACTGGGCACTAAGCTTGCCGGCCTGCAACTCGGTCAGGGTGAGGATGCCGTTGACCATGCGCATCATGTCCCGGGCCGAACCGGCAGCGGTCTGCTGGTACTGCTCCAGTTCGGGATCGAGGTCGAGGGTCTGCATCAATTCCAGGGAACCGATGACGCCGTTCATCGGCGTGCGCAACTCGTGGGTCAAGGTGGCCAGGAACTCGTCCTTGAGCCGATTGCTGTGGGCCAGTTGCTGGTTGAGCACTTCCAGCTTCTGCCCGGCGTCGAACAGGGTCTGGGCCTGCTGCTCGCGCATCGCGTTGATGCGGTCGGCCAGGGCCAGGGACAACAGCGCCACCTCAATCGCAGAGCCGATCTGGCTGGCGTACATGGTCAGGAATACATTGGGCAGGTAGCCGAGCACCATCAAGGTGTTGACCACGCCACCAAACAGGAACGCCGACCAGGCAATGATGAAATACCGCGCCACCCGCAGCCCCCGGCACCAGGCGACGATGCCGGAAATAAAGATCACCACGGTGAAGATCAGCGCCAGGGCCGTGGCCAGGCGCAAAGCCAGGGCGTAGCTGGTCATCAGCGACAGGGCCATGACCAATGCACTGCAAGCCATCAACAGCAGCAACAGCCGATCAACCCAGGGGCTGTGGCTGGAGGTTTGCAGGAAGCGACGGGCGAATTGGCTGCCAAAGAATGACGCGGCGCCGATGAACAGCGGCGTCGCGGCATTGGCCCACCAGGGGTTGTTGGGCCAGAAATACTCGACGGCAGCGCCGTTGACCGAAAGCTGGTAGAGACCGAAGGAGGCAATGTAGACGATGTAATAGAGGTAGCTGGTGTCGCGCACGCTGAGGTAGATGAACAGGTTGTAGACCAGCATCCCCAGCAGCACGCCGTAAATCAGCCCCAGCACATACAGGCGCACCGGTTGCGCCTCCAGGTAAGCGGTGCTGGACCAGAGCGTCACCGGGGCCTGGATCGACCCTTCGCTGGCCAGGCGCAGGAACAGCGTCTGCTGCTGATAGGGGACAAAATTCAGGTTGAACAGGTAGTTGTTCTGGCGAATCTGCCGACTGTCGAAGGGCAAGGCGTCGCCGGTACGGCCAGCCAAGCGGAAACCGCCAGAAGGGTCGGGCACGTAAAGGTCAAGGTGGTCCAGCGGCGGATAAGCCAGCTCCAGCAGCCAGGAACGCTGTGCATTGGGGTTGCCGGGGCGGTACTCAAGGTCGATCTTCAGCCAGAACGCCGAGTGCGAGTAACCGGCGTTGAGGGTCGCCTGGTCATGGGGTTTGAAATGGCCGGCCAACGCCTGGGAACTGACCTCGGCGATGGTCGCCGTGCCGCCCACGTCTTCGTAGACCTGCATCACCCGGCCGAGGGGCAGGTTTTCAGTAAACTCGTCGAATTCAACTGCGCTGGCCAACATCGGCAAGCTCAACAGCAACATCAGCAAATAGCGCATAAAGCCCCAGCGTGGCCTGTCCGGTTGTGTCAGGAAGCCCCCCCATTTCCTTTGAGTCGACGTAAAACCGGCATTACCTGTTATTGGTTTGGATCCACTCTAGCATAGCCGCTGATGGCCATTGAGCACCATTGAAAGTTTTAGTTTAAAGGCTCTAGAACAAGCGTTTCAGCGTCATCCATTGAGCTAGAGCGGCCGCGTCACTGAAGGGGATTATGCCCCTCGACCGGCACCGCCCAATCGCGTGCCGACAGCCGCGAAAAAAAACGTTTGGTGGTAAGCTCGCGCACCATGAATATCTATAGCTCTCGCCCCGTTGTCCTCTGTCTCTCCGGCCACGACCCAAGTGGTGGCGCCGGCTTGCAGGCAGATATCGAAGCCCTGCTCGCTCAGGGTTGCCATGCCGCTCCGGCAGTCACCGCCCTGACCGTGCAAGACACGGTCAACGTCAGCGATTTCCGCGTCCTGGATCGCGAGTGGGTATTGGCCCAGGCCAATGCCGTGCTCAACGATTCCGAGGTGGCGGCGGTCAAGCTGGGCATGCTCGGCTCCCTGGAAATGGTCGACACCGTGGTCGAGCTGCTCCAGGCCCACCCGCACCTGCCACTGGTCTGCGACCCGGTGCTGCGCGCCGGCGGCGGCGGTCGACTGGGCAAGGACGAGGTGGGTTACGCCATGCGCGAGCGCCTCCTGCCGCTGGCCACCATCGCCACGCCGAACCTTCCGGAAGCACGCATCCTGGCCGAACTGCCCGAGGGCACTGCGGACCAGTGCGCTGAAAAACTCCTGCCGTTCGTCAAGCACCTGCTGATCACCGGCGGCCATGGCGACGAACATGAAGTGCACAATCGCCTCTACAGCCGCGATGGCCGTCGCGAAACCTACACCTGCCAACGCTTGCCAGGCAGCTATCACGGGTCCGGCTGCACCCTGGCCAGCGCCCTGGCCGGGCGCCTGGCCCAAGGCGAGAACCTGGCCAGTGCCGTAAAGTCGGCCCTCGACTACACCTGGCGCACCCTGCGTGACGCCGAACAGCTGGGCAAAGGCCAGTTCGTGCCCCGCCGCCTGCCACTGGACTTCTGTTCGTAACACCATGAGGCCTGCTCGATGAAACTACGTGGTCTGTACGCCATTACCGACAGCCAACTGTTGGCCGGCAAGTTTCTGCAGTATGTGGAGGCGGCGCTGGAAGGCGGCGTGACGCTGCTGCAATACCGCGACAAGAGCACGGACGAAGCCCGTCGCCTGCGAGAAGCCGAAGCGCTGCACACCCTGTGCGAACGCTACAAGACCCGCTTGATCATCAATGACGATGCAGAACTGGCAGCCCGTATCGGCGCCGGCGTGCACCTGGGCCAGACCGACGGCCCGCTGACACCCGCGCGAGCCCTGCTGGGCCGCACCGCCATCATCGGTTCCACGTGCCACGCGCAATTGTCCCTGGCCGAGCAGGCCGCCAAGGAAGGCGCGAGCTATGTCGCCTTCGGTCGCTTTTTCAATTCCAACACCAAGCCCGGAGCGCCGAGCGCCAGCCTTGAACTGCTGGACCAGGCCCGCGCCAGCCTGCACCTGCCGATCTGCGTGATTGGCGGCATCACCCTGGAAAACGCCGCGCCCCTGGTGGCCCATGGTGCCGACCTGCTGGCGGTGGTCCATGGCTTGTTCGGCGCCGAAAACGCCCAGGAAGTGACGCGCCGCGCCCGCGCCTTCAACGCCTTATTCAATAGCTGATGCCTGAGAGCCCGATCATGTCTCGTTCCGAAACCCTGTTTGCCAATGCCCAGAAACACATCCCCGGCGGCGTCAACTCGCCTGTGCGGGCGTTCAAGAGCGTTGGCGGCACGCCGTTATTCTTCAAGCACGCCGAAGGCGCCTACGTCACCGATGAAGACGACAAGCGCTACGTCGACTACGTCGGTTCCTGGGGCCCGATGATCCTCGGCCACAGCCACCCTGACGTGCTGGACGCAGTACGCAAACAGCTGGAACACGGCCTGTCCTATGGCGCACCGACCGCCATGGAAACTGAAATGGCCGACCTGGTCTGCTCGATCGTGCCGTCCATGGAAATGGTACGTATGGTCAGCTCCGGCACCGAGGCCACCATGAGCGCCATTCGCCTGGCCCGCGGTTTCACTGGTCGCGACAGCATCATCAAATTCGAAGGCTGCTACCACGGCCACTCTGACAGCCTGCTGGTCAAAGCCGGCTCTGGCGCGCTGACCCAGGGCGTTCCCAGCTCCGCTGGGGTTCCTGCAGCGTTCGCCAAACACACCCTGACCCTGCCGTTCAACGACATCGATGCGGTGGAGAAGATGCTCGGTGAAGTCGGCCAGGAAGTGGCCTGCATCATCGTCGAGCCCGTGGCTGGCAACATGAACTGTGTGCCGCCCGCACCGGGGTTCCTCGACGGCCTGCGCCGCCTGTGCGACCAACATGGCGTGGTGCTGATTTTCGACGAAGTGATGACGGGTTTCCGCGTCGCCCTGGGTGGCGCCCAGGCCTACTACGGCGTGACCCCGGACCTGAGCACCTTCGGCAAGATCATCGGCGGCGGCATGCCGGTGGGCTGCTTCGGCGGCAAGCGCAAGATCATGGAGCACATCGCGCCACTGGGCCCGGTCTACCAGGCCGGCACCCTGTCGGGTAACCCGCTGGCCATGGCCGCTGGCCTGACCACCCTGCGCCTGATCAGTCGCCCGGGTTTCCACGACGAGTTGAGCGACTACACCAGCCGCCTGCTCGCCGGCCTGCAGGAACGTGCCGATGCCGCGGGCATTCCCTTCGTCACCACCCAGGCCGGGGGCATGTTCGGCCTGTACTTCAGCGGCGCCGACGACATCGTCACCTTCGACGACGTGATGGCCAGCGATGCCAACCTGTTCAAGCGCTTCTTCCACCTGATGCTCGAAGGCGGCGTGTACCTGGCGCCAAGCGCCTTTGAGGCGGGCTTCACCTCGATTGCCCATGGCGACGCCGAGCTGCAATTGACACTGGACGCTGCCGAGCGCGCGTTCGCCGCCCTGAAATAACGGCCTGGCCACTGGCGCCGGCCTTGGTCGGCGTCAGCTATAACCTTCTCATTCGAACTTTTTCTGCCCGAGCAGCGCTAAATCCCCGGAAAGCGGCGGATATAGCGCCCACGCAGCAGAAAAACGAGTAAAGACTTTGTAAGGTTGGCCCTGCTTATTTCATAATGCGCGCTTATTGGATCCCTCGATGGGTCCACGCGCCCTTCAGAGGTAAGTCGATTCCCATGAACCGCACCGGCCGCGCCCTTGCACTGGGCTGCCTGTTGCTCCTTCAGCCCCTGCTCGCGCACGCACAAGCAGGCGGCAACTCGTTGTTGATCCCAGCGATGGGCCGTTGCACCCTCAATACTCAGCCACAAGATCAGGCAGAGGCCTTGGCCGCCTGCCAGAAAGCGTCTGATGAAGGGGATGCACAAGCACAATACGAGTTGGGCGAGTTCTACTACGAAGGCAAAACCACCGAGCGCGATCTCAATCAGGCCTTGAGCTATTTCGAGAAAGCGTCGCTGCAGGGTCACGCCCAGGCGCAGTTCAAGCTCGGCACCATGTTCTTCCACGGTGAAGGCGTGCCGGCCAATAACGTCCAGGCTTATATCGTGCTGAAGATGGCGGCGGTCAATGGCGCCGAAGACGCTCTGGATACGGCCGACGAGGTCGCCGAACACATGCAGCGTGATGAATTGGAAGTCGCTACCCAGGTACTGGGGCAGATCTTCCGCAAATACCTGATGGAGTTGCAGAGCGCCGATGGGCGTTCGCCCTTCTCACCCCTGCCTTAGATTGCAGCACCCCTGACGCCAAAGCCGGCAAGCCTACTCCTGCATCAAAGACCGGAGCGTGCTTGCCCTTGGCTGCCTATTTTTCAGGCATCGGCATCGGGAATGGCATGACGTTGCTCATGCCCCGGGCTTCGCTGATCTTCGGCGTACCCAGGCGCTCGACTTCATCGATGCGCACGATCGAATGCATCGGCACAAAACTGCGTACCACGCCTTCGAACTGGGCCTTGAGCTTCTCTTCGCTCGGGTCGACGACCACCTGCGTGCGCTCGCCGAAGACGAACTCTTCCACTTCCAGGAAACCCCACAGATCGCTTTGATAGATCTGCTTGGCGTACATTTCAAACACCTGGCCCTGGTTGAGAAAAATCACCTTGTAGATTGGAGCTTCACGTTTGGTCATGGTGGGCGGGTAACACATCGCGGGATATAAAAGAGGGCGCGAACTATAGCATAGCTACCCGATGCGCAACGCTAGGAACCTGCGGACATGGACTCTATAATGCGCGGTTCTTTGAATCACGTGATGACCCCGTCCATGGCCAAGAAGCTATATATCGAAACCCACGGTTGCCAAATGAACGAGTACGACAGCTCGCGCATGGTGGATCTGCTGGGTGAGCATCAGGCCCTGGAAGTGACTGCTCGCGCCGAAGATGCCGACGTCATTCTGCTCAATACCTGCTCCATCCGTGAGCGCGCCCAGGACCGGGTGTACTCCCAACTGGGCCGTTGGCGCGAGCTGAAGCTGGCCAACCCGGAAATGGTCATCGCCGTCGGTGGCTGCGTGGCCAGCCAGGAAGGCGCCGCCATCCGCGACCGGGCGCCCTACGTGGACGTGGTCTTTGGCCCTCAAACCCTGCACCGCCTGCCGGAAATGATTGATGCCGCACGCGCCACCAAGCTGCCGCAAGTCGACGTCTCATTCCCGGAAATCGAAAAGTTCGACCACCTGCCCGAACCCCGTATCGACGGCCCCAGCGCCTACGTCTCGGTCATGGAAGGCTGCAGCAAGTACTGCACCTTCTGCGTGGTGCCCTACACCCGCGGTGAAGAGGTCAGCCGACCGTTCGATGACGTGATCGCCGAGATCATTCACCTGGCAGAAAACGGTGTCCGCGAGGTCACCTTGCTGGGGCAGAACGTCAACGGCTACCGCGGCCTGACCCACGATGGACGCTTGGCGGACCTGGCGGAACTGATCCGCGTGGTCGCGGCCGTCGACGGCATCGAGCGTATTCGCTACACCACATCGCACCCGCTGGAGTTCTCCGACAGCCTGATCCAGGCCCACGCCGAAGTCCCGGAACTGGTGAAACACCTGCACTTGCCGGTGCAGTCGGGCTCGGACCGGATTCTCGCGGCCATGAAACGCAACCACACCGTCCTGGAGTACAAATCCAAGTTGCGCAAACTGCGCGCGGCGGTGCCGGGCATCTGCATCAGTTCGGACTTTATCGTCGGTTTCCCAGGGGAAACCGAGAAAGACTTCCAGCAGACCATGAAACTGATCGAGGACGTGGGCATGGATTTCTCCTACTCCTTCGTCTACAGCCAGCGCCCGGGCACTCCGGCCGCCGACCTGGCGGACGACACCCCGGAAGCGCTGAAGAAAGAGCGCCTCAATGCGCTGCAGCACCGCCTGAACCAGCAAGGTTTCGAAATCAGCCGACAAATGGTCGGCACCATCCAGCGCATCCTGGTCACGGATTACTCGAAGAAAGACCCGGGCGAACTGCAAGGGCGGACCGAGAACAACCGCATCGTCAACTTCCGTTGCGACACCCCAACCCTGATCGGCCAGTTCGCCGATGTGCATATCGACGCGGCGCAACCCCATTCCTTGCGTGGCTCGTTGCTGTTGCAGTGACCTGAAGGGGCCAGCGGGCTGACGATGGCGTCCATGAGAACGCCCGCTCCGGCCCGCTGGTACCGACAGAAAATGCGCGGAAAGACATTGCTTCGTATAAGAGCTTTCGCACCCACGCCACTGGCGTTATTCTTCAATTCACTTTCATTGCCGTCGGGCGGCTAATAAACGACCTTGAACGCACCCATAGAACCTCATCGTTTCATCCTCGAGCCCTTTGAGGCTCGCCGCTTCGCCAATCTGTGCGGGCAATTCGACGAGCATTTGCGCTTGATCGAACAGCGCCTGGCCATCGAAATCCGCAACCGCGGCAATCAATTCGAACTGATTGGCGACCCCAAACACACCACCTCCGCGGAAACCCTTCTGCGCCGTCTGTATCGGGAAACCAAAGCCACCGAGCTGTCGCCGGAGCTGGTGCACCTGTACCTGCAGGAATCCGCCGTGGAAGAACTGGAAAACCCGTCGGTGGCCGACGCCGCCGTCGCCTTGCGTACCAAAAAAGGCATGATTCGCCCCCGCGGCTTGAATCAGCAGCGCTACGTCAAGGAAATCCTCGGCAACGACATCAACTTCGGCATCGGCCCGGCCGGTACCGGCAAGACTTACCTGGCCGTGGCCTGCGCGGTGGATGCCCTGGAGCGTGAGCAGGTGCGACGCATCCTGCTGGTGCGCCCGGCAGTGGAAGCTGGCGAGAAACTCGGTTTCCTGCCCGGCGACCTGGCACAGAAGATCGACCCTTACCTGCGCCCGCTGTATGACGCGCTCTACGAGATGCTGGGCTTCGAGTACGTGGCCAAGCTCATCGAGCGCCAGGTGATCGAGATCGCCCCGCTGGCTTACATGCGCGGCCGCACCTTGAACAACAGCTTCATCATCCTCGACGAAAGCCAGAACACCACCGTCGAACAGATGAAGATGTTCCTGACCCGGATCGGCTTCGGCTCCACGGCGGTGATCACGGGTGACATCACCCAGGTCGACCTGCCCAAGGGCACCAAGTCCGGCCTGGCCCAGGTGATCAACGTACTCAAGGATGTGCCGGGCATCAGCTTCACCCATTTCATGCCCAAGGACGTGGTACGCCACCCGTTGGTGCAGCGCATTGTCGAAGCCTACGAGCGCTTCGAGCATCGTGCGGACGAAGAGGCAGCCCAGGCTGTTTCGGAACGAGGCAATCGCCGCGATGCTTGAGCTCGATCTGCAACTGGCCAGCGAACAGCCGGCCCCCAGCGAAGCCCAGTTCCGCCAATGGTGCGAACTGGCCCTGCGCCAGCGCAGCGCCGACTCCGAGCTGACCATCCGCCTGGTAGACGAGCCGGAAGGCCGCGAGCTCAACCACACCTGGCGTCAGAAAGACTACGCCACCAACGTGCTGTCCTTCCCGGCCGATGTGCCGGACGAGTTGCTGGACATCCCACTGCTTGGCGACCTGGTGATCTGCATCCCGGTGGTGGAGCGCGAGGCGGCGGAACAAGGCAAGGAACTCCAGGCCCATTGGGCCCATCTAGTCATTCACGGCTGCTTGCATCTGCTGGGTTACGACCATATAGATGACGACGAAGCCGAAGAAATGGAAGCACTGGAACGAACGTTGCTTGCAGAGTTGGGTCATCCGGACCCTTATGCAGACGACGAAACCTAAGAACACTCACCTGTAACAACCAAGGATTTAGAGTAATCGCTATGAGCGAAGATCGATCGAGCAACGGGCAAAAGTCATGGCTGGGCAAACTGACCCAGGCTTTTGCCCATGAGCCGAAAAACCGCCAGGAGCTTCTTGAGCTGCTGCGTGAAGCCCATCAGAACAAATTGCTGGACAGCGAGGCGCTGGCCATCGTCGAAGGCGCCATCCAGGTGGCTGACCTGCAAGTGCGCGACATCATGGTCCCGCGCTCGCAGATGATCAGCATCAAGGCGACCCAGACACCCCGGGAATTCCTTCCCGCCGTCATCGACTCCGCGCACTCGCGCTACCCGGTGATCGGCGAAAGCCACGACGACGTGATGGGCGTCCTCCTGGCCAAGGACCTGTTGCCGCTGATCCTCAAGGAGAACGGCGACAGCTTCAACGTCAAGGACCTGCTGCGGCCGGCGACCTTCGTGCCCGAGTCCAAGCGCCTGAACGTGCTGCTTCGTGAGTTCCGCGCCAACCACAACCACATGGCCATCGTCATCGACGAATACGGCGGCGTTGCCGGCCTGGTGACCATTGAAGACGTGCTGGAACAGATTGTCGGCGACATCGAAGACGAGCACGACGTAGAGGAAGACAGCTACATCAAGCCACTGCCCAGCGGCGACTTCCTGATCAAGGCCCTGACCCCGATCGAAAACTTCAACGAGTTCTTCGACAGCGAGTTTTCCGACGACGAGTTCGACACCGTCGGCGGGCTGGTGATGAGCGCGTTCGGGCATTTGCCCAAGCGCAATGAAATCACTGAAATCGGCGCCTACCGCTTCCGCATCCTCAATGCCGACAGCCGTCGAATTCACCTGCTGCGCCTGACGCCTATCTCTCGCTAAGGATCCACATGTCGCGCTTAACCCGCCCCGGCTGGCCCGGTAACCTGCTAGCCGTGGCGGCTGGTGCAATCACCACCCTGGCCCTGGCGCCCTACAACATCTGGCCCCTGGCCTTGTTGGCGGTGGGCTTCTTCTATGCCGGCCTGCGCGAGCTCACACCCCGCCAGGCCCTGGGTCGCGGCTGGTGTTTCGGTTTCGGCCTGTTCGGCGCGGGCACCAGCTGGATCTACGTCAGCATCCACACCTACGGCGGCGCCTCGGCGCTGCTGGCTGGTTTGCTGATGCTGGCGTTTATCGCCGCCATTGCCTGGTTCTTCGCCCTGCCCGCCTGGCTCTGGGCCCGCTGGTTGCGGCGCAACGAAGCGCCCCTGGCCGACGCCCTGGCGTTCGCCGCCCTGTGGGTCGGCCAAGAGGCATTCCGCGGCTGGTTCCTGACCGGGTTCCCCTGGCTGTACTCGGGCTACAGCCAGCTCGATGGCCCCCTGACCGGGCTCGCTCCACTGGGCGGAATGTGGCTGATTTCCTTCTCCCTGGCCCTGACCGCAGCCCTGCTGTACAACCTGCCACGTCTATTCAAGGCCGGGCGTAAAGCCTTTATCGTCGTGGGCGCCCTGTTGCTCGCCGCTCCGTGGGTCATCGGCCTGGCCCTTAAAGGCCACGCCTGGACCAGCCCCTCAGGCGAGCCCCTGTCCGTTGCCGCCATCCAGGGCAACATCGAACAGAGCATGAAATGGGACCCGGCCCAGCTCAACGCACAACTGGCGCTGTACCGCGACATGAGCTTCAGCTCCAAGCGCGTGGACCTTCTGATCTGGCCTGAAACCGCGGTACCGGTGCTCAAGGAATCGGCGGAAGGCTACCTGAACATGATGGGCAACTTCGCTTCTGACCGGCATTCCGCGCTGATCACCGGCGTACCGATTCGCCAGGAAGTACGCCATGAAAAACGCTACTTCAACGGCATCACCGTGGTCGGCGAAGGCGACGGCACCTACCTCAAGCAAAAGCTGGTGCCCTTTGGCGAATACGTGCCTTTGCAGGACCTGCTACGCGGCCTGATCGATTTCTTCAACCTGCCCATGTCCGATTTCGCTCGGGGCCCAAGCGACCAGGCGCTGCTACAGGCCAAGGGCTATCAGATTGCGCCATTCATCTGCTACGAAGTGGTGTATCCCGAGTTCGCCGCCAGCCTGTCGGCACGCAGCGACCTGCTGCTGACCATCAGCAACGACACCTGGTTCGGTACATCCATCGGCCCTTTGCAGCACTTGCAGATGGCCCAGATGCGCGCCCTGGAAGCCGGTCGCTGGATGATCCGCGCCACCAACAACGGCGTGACCGGGCTGATCGATCCGTTCGGCAAAATCACTGTACAGATTCCACAGTTCGAACGCGGCATTCTCTACGGCGAAGTGGTGCCCATGCACAACCTCACGCCATACCTGCAATGGCGCTCCTGGCCGCTGATCATTCTCTGTGGCCTGCTATTTGGCTGGGCGCTGCTGGCTAGCCGGATGGCCAAGACCGTCTGAGGCAACGATCGGCAGGCCGGCACCTTGAGCTCAAGGTGCCGGCCTGCCTTAGATCCGCGTTAAAACATCAGCGATAGAACAATTTGTAGCCGACCTGGCCCACCGCCTCGTTCAGTAACTGACCACTCTGCCAGATCGCCTTGAACTCCGGCATCCAGCCGCCCATGGGCAACGCCTCATCCCCGCCTAAAAAGCCCACTGGCGCCGGCACCACAGTGAACCCAGCCTTCTCGAAACTCCAGACCGCACGGGGCATATGCCAGGCCTGGGTTACCACCACCACTCGCTTGACGCCTTGGGGCAACAGCTCCTCGGCACTGAACTGAGCGTTCTCCCAGGTCGTACGGCTCCGGCCTTCCTGCCAGCGCACGCTGACGCCAAAGTCGTCCGCCAAGGATTGCGCCATCAATGCCGCCTCCGTGGGCGGGGTGCCGTAATGCAGGCCACCACTGGTCAACAACGGCAAGCCGGAAGCCTTGGCCAGGCGCGCCGCATAACGCTGGCGCTCAAGCCCAACCCCCGTCGGCTGATCGGAACCCCAGGCCGGGTCACCCCGCTCCCGACCCGACCCCAGTACCACAATGGCATCCGCGTGCTCGGCCAACGTCGCCCACTGGCTGCGCTGCAGCGGCGGCTCCTGCTCCAGCATCCCGGCCCCCCACTGCACCATCGCCGGCAAGCTCATCAACCAAAAGCCCCCGAACCCCAGGGCAAAGCACAGCCCTGCCAAGCGCGGTCGGGAGCGCCGCAAGCACCAGGCAAGCAACAACAGCAGCAATAGAACACCGGGGGGTAAAAGCAGGGTCTTGATGAAGTAACGAAAGGGCATCGGGCATCTCCAAAGATGCCCGAAGCCTAAGTGGATAGAGACAATGCAACAACAGGAACCCGCAATTTTCCAAGCCCGATAGCGATCATCAACCTGATCATAAAGAACCCGGCCAGACGCCAGAATGGGCTGCGGGAAGGCATCAGACCTGCCGGGACCGGACCTTGACCGAGCCCCTTGTGGGCTGCCGGTCTTGCAACCAGATGATCTGCGCCGAACGGGGCGCCTCATGCTGCTTCAGGCTTTCCAGAACACTGGCCTGCGTCTCGCGCTGACTCCTGGCCAGATACACCCTGATCAACTCAAACTCGCCGCGACTCAGGCCACGCAATTCCAACTCAAGAGGACGCTCATCACGCAAGCGACTTGCCGCTTTTGCAGCATCCAGGGCCAGGGCCAGTCGATCTATCAGTCTTTCGTACAACTCGGGTTTTGTTACTTTTCGCTGTGACTCAGGCATCCGCTCACCTCACTGAAGACAAGACTCACTCCCCTTTTTCAGCTTAGTCGTGCAGATGAAAGCAACGGGGTGCCGCGACCAACGGCCCGCCCCGCGCAATCAGGGTTTCCCTCGGCGGAGCGCGGTCATGTATGCTACGGCGCTTCCTGTAACTCCACTTCCAGCTCGACTGGGCCTCGAAAACGCCGTCTCTGGCGTCATCACTGCCCAACCTTGCATTGAAGAGGATTAGGCCACCCCTATTCAGTTCATAAGTAGCCATGCACGAACAATATCAGCCCCGTGAAATCGAAGCCGCCGCCCAATCATTCTGGGATGAGCAAAAGTCCTTTGAAGTCAGCGAACAGCCAGGCAAGGAAACCTACTACTGCCTGTCGATGTTCCCTTACCCCAGCGGCAAGCTACACATGGGGCACGTGCGTAACTACACCATCGGCGACGTGATCTCTCGCTACCAGCGCATGCAAGGCAAGAACGTCCTGCAACCCATGGGTTGGGACGCCTTCGGCATGCCGGCGGAAAACGCAGCGATGAAAAACAACGTAGCGCCCGCCAAGTGGACCTACGAAAACATCGCCTACATGAAGTCCCAGCTGCGCAGCCTGGGCCTGGCGGTAGACTGGTCCCGCGAAGTGACCACCTGCAAGCCGGACTACTACCGCTGGGAACAGTGGCTGTTCACCCGCCTGTTCGAGAAAGGCGTGATCTACCGCAAGAACGGCACCGTCAACTGGGACCCTGTGGACCAGACCGTATTGGCTAACGAGCAGGTGATCGACGGTCGCGGCTGGCGTTCCGGCGCGCTGATCGAAAAGCGCGAAATCCCGATGTACTACTTCAAGATCACCGCCTACGCGGATGAGCTGCTGGAGAGCCTCGACGAGTTGACGGGCTGGCCTGAACAGGTCAAGACCATGCAGCGCAACTGGATCGGCAAATCCCGCGGCATGGAAGTGCAGTTCCCCTACGACCAGGCCTCCATTGGCGAAGCCGGTGCGCTGAAAGTCTTCACCACCCGTCCGGACACCCTGATGGGCGCGACCTACGTCGCGGTGGCTGCCGAGCACCCGCTGGCCACCCTGGCCGCACAGAACAACCCAGAGTTGCAGGCATTTATCGCTGAATGCAAAGGCGGCAGCGTGGCGGAAGCCGACGTCGCCACCCAAGAGAAAAAAGGCCTGCCGACGTCGCTGTTCGTCGAGCACCCGCTGACCGGTGAAAAACTCCCGGTCTGGGTCGCCAACTACGTATTGATGCACTACGGCGATGGCGCGGTCATGGCGGTTCCCGCCCACGACGAACGCGACTTCGAATTCGCCATCAAATACAGCCTGCCGATCAAGTCCGTGGTACGTACCAGCGCTGGCGACGAGAACCCGGCACCTTGGCAAGACGCGTACAACGAACACGGCACGCTGATCAATTCCGGTGAGTTCGACGGCCTGGACTTCGCTGGCGCCTTCGACGCCATGGAAGTGGCCCTGCTGAAGAAAAACCTCGGTCAGTCACGCACCCAGTTCCGCCTGCGCGACTGGGGCATCAGCCGTCAGCGTTACTGGGGCTGCCCGATCCCGATCATCCACTGCGACAGCTGCGGCGATGTGCCGGTGCCGGAAGACCAATTGCCCGTCGTGCTGCCGGAAGATGTGGTGCCGGACGGCGCCGGTTCGCCCCTGGCACGCATGCCCGAGTTCTACGAGTGCAGTTGCCCGAAATGCGGCGCACCGGCCAAGCGTGAAACCGACACCATGGACACCTTCGTCGAATCGTCGTGGTACTACGCCCGATACGCCTCGCCGCACTATGAAGGCGGCTTGGTGGAAAAATCGGCAGCCGACCATTGGCTCCCGGTGGACCAGTACATCGGCGGTATCGAACACGCCATCCTGCACCTGCTCTACGCGCGCTTCTTCCACAAGCTGATGCGTGACGAAGGCCTGGTGAGCTCAAACGAGCCATTCAAGAACCTGTTGACCCAAGGCATGGTGATCGCCGAGACCTACTACCGTCGTGAAGCCAACGGTGCCTACACCTGGTTCAACCCGGCGGACGTCGAACTCGAACGCGACAGCAAGGCCAAGGTCATCAGCGCCAAGCTGATCGCGGACGGCCTGCCGGTGGAAATCGGCGGCACCGAGAAGATGGCCAAGTCGAAGAACAACGGCGTCGACCCACAGTCGATGATTGACCAGTTCGGTGCTGACACCTGCCGCCTGTTCATGATGTTCGCCTCGCCACCTGACATGAGCGCCGAATGGTCGGACTCAGGCGTGGAAGGCTCGCACCGTTTCCTCAAGCGCGTCTGGCGTCTGGCTCAAGCTCATGTCACCCAGGGCCTGCCGGGCACACTGGACATCGCCGGCCTGAACGACGAGCAGAAAGCCATTCGCCGCTCGATCCACCAAGCTATCAAGCAGGCCAGCCACGACGTGGGCCAGAACCACAAATTCAACACCGCCATCGCCCAGGTGATGACGCTGATGAACGTGTTGGAAAAAGCCCCGCAAGGTACCGAGCAGGATCGCGCACTGGTTCAGGAAGGTCTGGAAACCGTGACCTTGCTGCTGGCGCCGATCACCCCGCACATCAGCCACGAGCTGTGGAATCGCCTGGGTCACGCCGACCCGGTGATCGACGCCGGCTGGCCGGTGCTGGATGAAAGCGCGCTGGTGCAGGACAGTCTGCAACTGGTGATTCAGGTCAACGGCAAGCTGCGCGGCCAGATCGACATGCCTGCCAGCGCCAGCCGTGAAGAAGTCGAAACCGCGGCACGCAGCAACGAAAACGTGCTGCGTTTCACCGAAGGCCTGACCATTCGCAAGGTCATTGTCGTACCCGGCAAACTGGTCAACATCGTCGCTAGCTAATTGGATCAGGCGGCCGATCCGGGATCGGGCGCCGAACAAAACCTCCGGGGCCGCCACGTCGGCCCACATGGTTTCAAGGGGAGCATTACATGATCAAACGTAACCTGCTGGTGATCGGCCTGGCCGTGATGCTGAGCGCGTGCGGCTTTCAACTGCGCGGCACCGGCAACTCTGATCTGACGATCAAGGAACTCGACCTCAAGGCGCGTGACACCTACGGCGCCACCGTGACTCAACTGCGCCAGGCCCTACAAAACAGCGGTGTCAGCGTCCACTCCGGCGCGCCCTACACGCTGTCGCTGGTCAGCGAGCAAGAGTCTCGACGCAGCCTGAGCTACACCAGTGGCGGCCGCTCTGCCGAGTATGAGTTGAGCAGCATCCTCACCTACCAGATCAGCACGCATGACAAACTGCTGCTGCTCCAAGACAAACTGCAAGTGCAGAAAGTCTATCTCCACGACGGTAACAACCTCACCGGCTCCGACCAGGAATCGGCGGAAACTCGCAAGGAAATGCGTCGTGACCTAGTGCAACGGATGATCCTGCGCCTGCAACTGCTGACCCCGCAACAACTGGAAGAAATGCAGCAAGTTGCCCAAGCCAAAGCCAAAGCTGAAGCCGATGCATTGGAAGCAGCACAGAAGGCTGAAGCGGAAACCCCGCAACAGTCGCCTATGCAACTGCCGAATCAGTAAGCCGTGTGGGGCGCCCAGGCGCCCCGCTCGCAAACTTCTATGAAACTCGCCCCCGCCCAAATCAGCAAACACCTGCAAGGTAACCTCGCGCCGGTCTACGTGATCAGCGGCGACGACCCGTTGCTGTGTCAGGAAGCCGCCGACGCCATCCGCACTGCCGCTCGCCAGCAGGGCTTTGACGAACGCCAGGTGTTCAGCGCCGACGCCAGTTTCGACTGGGGCACGCTGCTGCAAGCCGGCGCCAGCATGTCGCTGTTCGCCGAAAAGCGCCTGCTGGAACTGCGCCTGCCGTCCGGCAAACCCGGGGACAAGGGCGCTGCGGCGCTGATCGAATACTGTTCACGCCCCGCCGAAGACACCTTGCTGCTGATCAGTCTGCCCAAGCTCGACGGCAGCGCGCAAAAGACCAAATGGGGCAAGGCCCTGGTCGAGGGCGCGCAAACCCAGTTCGTGCAGATCTGGCCGGTGGACGCCAACCAACTGCCGCAGTGGATTCGCCAACGCCTGTCCCAGGCCGGACTCTCGGCCAGCCAGGACGCGGTGGAACTGATTGCGGCCCGGGTCGAAGGCAACCTGCTGGCCGCCGCCCAGGAAATCGAAAAGCTCAAGTTGATGGCCGAGGGTGGTCAGATCACCGTCGAGACGGTGCAGGGCGCCGTGGCCGACAGTGCGCGCTTCGATGTCTTCGGCCTGGTGGACGCAATCCTCAATGGCGAGGCGGCCCATGCCCTGCGCATGCTCGAAGGCTTGCGCGGTGAGGGCGTCGAACCGCCAGTGATTCTCTGGGCCCTGTCTCGGGAATTGCGCCTATTGGCCAACCTCTCTTTGCAATTCAGCCAGGGCGTGCCACTGGACAAAGTGTTCAGCCAGGCCCGCCCACCCGTCTGGGACAAACGCAAACCCCTAATGAGCAAGGCTCTGCAGCGCTACTCGGCGCAGCGTTGGGGCCTGCTGCTGCTCGATGCCCAGCGTATTGATGCACAGATCAAGGGGCAGGCCGCAGGTTCGCCATGGAGCAGCCTGAGCCGCCTGTCGCTGTTGATGGCAGGCCAGCGCCTGGCCTTGCCAGCCGAGTAATCCCGACGCACCCTTGCCACTGCTGACAGGCCCCAAAAGGGACTGGACAGCGACCGCAGTCTGGCCGATGATTTGCGCCGCACTCCCCTCCCCATAGAGAGATACCAGCATGAGCAAGCCATCCAAGCATGGCCCCAACAAGGCCAAATCCATCATTGCCCAGCCCTTGTTCCGCAGCCGCCAGGAACAACCGGCCAAAGGCAAAGGCAGCTACCGCCGCGAAGCCTTCCAGTCTAAAAGCTGGGAGGCTTCTTACTTTCTGGCCGCCTGAAGCCCAGAACCCCATTGGCGTGATAAGGTCTGCACCTGATTCGTATTCTCTGGACCTGTGCATGCCCTTTTGTCTTTCCCGTCGTTGGCACCTACGCCAACTGATTGCTGCCTCCAGCCTGATTCTGCTTGTCGCCTGCGCGGAAAAGCCTACCGCCGCAGATGCCCAGCCTTTGCCAAACATTCAAGCCGCGCCCCTGGTCGCTCCCGCCACCGTTGCCCCTCTCAACGTCGACAACCTGGATATCCAGCCGACCCAGACCTTCGCCGAGTGGCAGGCCGCTTTTCGCGTCGAAGCCCTGAATGCAGGCATTCAAGCCGACCTGTTCGACCGCGTATTCACCGGCATTACCCCGGACATGGGAGTGATCAAAGCCGACCGCAGTCAGCCAGAGTTCAGTCGCCCGGTCTGGGAGTACCTGGACGGTGCCCTGTCGCCCGTACGCGTGCGTAAAGGCCAGGCCCTGCTCAATCAATACGCCGATATCCTGCAACGGATCGAGCAGCGTTATGGCGTTGATCGCCAAGCGTTGGTGGCGGTCTGGGGAATGGAGAGCAATTTCGGCGAGTTCCAGGGCAACAAATCGGTGATTCGCTCCCTGGCCACCCTCGCCTACGAAGGCCGGCGCCCGGGCTTCGCCAACAGCCAACTGATCGCAGCCCTGCAGATCCTCCAGCACGGCGACATTCTGCCCGAGAAAATGCTCGGTTCCTGGGCCGGCGCCATGGGCCAGACCCAGTTCATCCCCACCACCTACAACACCCACGCTGTGGACTTTGACGGTGACGGCCGACGGGATATCTGGAACAGCCCTGCCGATGCCCTGGCCTCGACAGCCCATTACCTGCAAAGCTCAGGCTGGCAAAAAGGCCAGCCCTGGGGATTTGAGGTGCAACTGGCCAGCGGCTTCGACTACGCCCTGGCCGATGGCGTGATCCGCAAGCCGGTGGCGGAATGGATGCGCCTGGGCCTGACACTGCCCAACGATCGACAGGTTCCCGCCGACGCCGAGCACCTGTCGGCTACCCTGCTGTTGCCGGCGGGCTATCGCGGCCCGGCATTCCTGCTGTTGGATAATTTCCGCGCAGTGCTCAAGTACAACAACTCATCGTCCTACGCCCTGGCGGTGAACCTGTTGTCCGAGCGGTTCAGTGGTTCCGGCCAGATCAATGGCAGTTGGCCAAAAGACGACCTGCCCCTCAGCCGCTCCGAACGGATCGACTTGCAGACCCTGCTCAACGCCAATGGCTACGAGGCCGGCAACCCCGACGGCATCATCGGCGCAAATACCCGCAAGGCCATTCGCAGCGCCCAACAATCCCAGGGCTGGCCGGCAGATGGCTACCCGACCCACAAACTCCTGGAAAGCCTGCGCAACCGCTAAGCGTCATTGCAGCGAGGGTACGCCCTCGCTGCAGAGGCGAGCCATCAGCGAACCACCACGTCCTGTACCAAGGTCAGCTCCTTGGCCCCGGCATCCAGCCTGACCAACGCGCCCAGGGGCAAGGTCAGGTTCGGATCACAGTGACCACTGCGCCAACCGGCCAGCACCGGTATCTGCAACCCGGCAAAGGTCTGCTTGAGCAGCCGGAATAGCGCCTCCGCCTCCACACCGGCCACATCCCCGACCAACACACCCCGTAACGGCTCAAGCTTGCCGGCCAGACGCAGATGGGTGAGCAACCGATCAATGCGGTACAACGGCTCGTTGACGTCTTCAATAAACAGAATGCCGCCCGCAGTGTCGATTTCGTAAGGCGTGCCCATCGTCGCTGCAATCATCGACAGGTTGCCCCCTACCAACGGCCCCTGGGCAATTCCTGGCTCAAGGGTGGTCAACGGGTAGGCCACGGGGTGGCTCAGGACGCTTCCGGCCTTCACCTGCCCCCGGAGCATGTTGAGAAAAGACGCTTCGGTCGGCGCTTGCTTACCCCCGAGCAAATCTGCATTGAGCATGGGCCCGTGGAAGGTCACAAACCCTGCATAGCGATTGATGGCCACATGCAATGCCGTGATGTCGCTGTAGCCCACGAACGGCTTGGGGTTGCGTTTCAGCAGGTCAAAGTCGATCCGATCCAGTAACCGCGGGCTGCCATAACCGCCGCGCAGGCACAAGATAGTGGCGACTTCCGGGTCGGCAAAGGCCGCATGCAAATCATCGAGCCGTACGTCATCACTGCCGGCCAGGTACCCGGCCTGCTCGCTGACGCCAGGAAAAACCCGCAAGCGATAGCCTCGGGAGCGCATCCATTGCGCAGCCTTTTCAGTGTCGAGCGCGGCCGGGCCGGCGGGTGCAATCAAGCCGATGACGCCTTCAGCAGCCAAGGCCGGCACGGGCAGCAGCCCATGAAGAGCAGCGGTGGTTTGGACAGTCATCCTTGGTTCTCCCTGTGTGGTTTCAAGCATGCACAGTAGACAGGAACGAGGTTAAACAGAAGAGGCTGGACAGCCAGCAGCGCTGCAGGAATGCGCTGAAAGGACGGGAAGAAAGGTCATGAGAAACGCCCGCAAGGCATAAAGCCTTGCGGGCGATCGACATCAGGACAGCAGGCTTTTCGCCAGCTTCGCTTGCTCATCGGCGTGGTACGAGGAACGTACCAGCGGGCCGGAAGCCACGTTTTTGAAGCCCATTTTGTAACCTTCTTCGGCGAACCAGGCGAAGGTATCCGGGTGCACAAAACGCTGCACCGGCAAGTGGCTGCGGGACGGTTGCAGGTACTGGCCGAGGGTCAGCATGTCGATGTCGTGTTCGCGCATGCGCTTCATGACTTCGATGACTTCCTCGTCGGTTTCGCCCAGGCCCAGCATCAGGCCGGATTTGGTCGGAACGTGGGGCACCATCTGCTTGAATTTCTGCAGCAGGGTCAGGGACCACTGATAGTCCGAACCCGGACGCGCGGCCTTGTACAGGCGCGGTACGGTTTCCAGGTTGTGGTTAAACACATCCGGCGGCTCGGCGGCAGTGATTTCCAGAGCCACGTCCATACGGCCGCGGTAATCGGGAACCAGAGTCTCGAGCTGTACGTTCGGCGACAACTTGCGGATTTCGCGGATGCAGTCGGCAAAGTGCTGGGCACCGCCGTCACGCAAATCGTCACGGTCCACCGAGGTGATCACCACGTACTTCAGGCGCAGGTCAGCGATGGCGATCGCCAGGCTTTCCGGCTCATTGACGTCCAGGGGTTTCGGACGGCCATGGCCCACATCGCAGAACGGGCAGCGACGAGTGCAGATGTCACCCATGATCATGAAGGTCGCGGTGCCACCGGAGAAGCATTCCCCCAGGTTCGGGCAGGATGCCTCTTCGCACACACTGTGCAGCTTGTGCTTGCGCAGCAGTTGCTTGATGCGATCGACTTCCGGAGACACCGGGATGCGCACACGAATCCAGTCGGGCTTCTTCGGCAGTTCGGTGGTCGGAATGATCTTCACCGGAATACGCGCAACCTTCTCGGCGCCGCGCAGCTTGACGCCGGCCTCAACCTTGGCACGTGGGGCCGGGCGCTCGGTAACATCCAGCGTCGGGATCATGGTTTGCACAGCGTCTTGCGCAGTAGTCATATCAGTCGATTCCGCCCGTTAGGGTCGTCTGCTCAGCGTAGTCGAGGTGTTTGACGAGCTGCGCACGCAGCCGGGCACTTACCTCGGCAAATTCAATCGGCCCTGTGTGCTCGCGCAGCTGGGTCATCGCCAGGCCGGCGTAGCCACAGGGGTTAATCCGTCGAAACGGCTCCAGGTCCATGTCCACATTCAGGGCCAGGCCATGAAAGGAACAGCCGCGACGTATGCGCAGGCCCAAGGAGGCAATCTTTGCCCCGTCGACGTAAACACCCGGGGCATCAGGCTTGGCCGCCGCGCTCACGCCATAACTGGCCAATAACTCGATCAGGCACTGCTCCATGCGGCTGACCAGTTCGCGCACGCCAAAGCCCAGGCGGCGGACATCCAGCAACAGGTAGACCACCAACTGCCCGGGACCGTGATAGGTCACCTGGCCGCCACGGTCGGCCTGCACCACCGGAATGTTGCCCGGGATCAGCAGGTGTTCCGCCTTGCCCGCCTGGCCTTGAGTGAAGACCGGAGGGTGCTGCACCAGCCACACCTCATCCGGGGCGTCGCTGCCGCGTTCGTTGGTGAAACGCTGCATGGCCTGCCAGACCGGCTCGTAAGCCTGCTGGCCCAGCTCGCGAAAGCCCAGCGTTTGCGGCATCACAGCACCATGTGCACGACACCGGTAGCGCGCAGGGCACTATTGATGTCACGCAGTTGGTCTTCGCCGGTGGCCGTAATGTGCAGTTGTACGGTGGTGTACTTGCCGTTGCTGCTCTGGCGCTCGGCCAGGGACTTGATGTCCAGCGTGGCGTACTTGGCAAGAATCTCGATAACGGTGTCCTTGAAGCCGACACCCGTGTCGCCGATCACCTTGATCGGGTAGTCATCGACGGGGAACTCAATCTTGTGCGACTTAACGTCAGTGTCTGTCATGGCAGTAACGGCCTCGTAAGCCGTGGCGACGGACATGGCCCCCGTTCTACTTCAGAACGAGGGCCATGCAGGTCGACAATATCAGTTGAACAAGCCGTAGAAGAATAGACGGATGCTATCCCACATGCGGCGGAAGATACCACCTTCGTCGACCGCGTCCAGAGCGATCAGGTCGGCGCTGTGCACCACCTTGTCGTCCAGTTTGACTTCGACTTTACCAATCACGTCACCCTTGGCGATCGGTGCAACCAATTGCGGGTTCATGGTCATGCTGGCGGCGAGCTTTTTCAGCTGGCCTTTTGGCAGGGTCATGGTCAGGTCTTGAGCCAGGCCGGCCTTGACTTGGTTGGTGGTGCCCTTCCAGACCGGCGCTTGAGCCAGTTCGGTGCCCTTCTGATAGAAGGTCTGGGTTTCGAAGAACCGGAAGCCGTAGGTCAGCAGCTTCTGGGTTTCAGCAGCACGAGCCTGTTCGCTGTTGGTGCCGAAGACCACAGCGATCAAGCGCATGCCGTCACGCACGGCCGAAGACACCATGCAGTAGCCCGCTTCATCGGTGTGACCGGTTTTCAGGCCATCAACGGTCTTGTCGCGCCACAGCAGCAGGTTGCGGTTAGGCTGCTTGATGCCGTTCCAGAAGAACTCTTTCTGCGAGTAGATCGCGTAGTGGGCCGGGTCTTCGTGGATGATCGCGCGAGCCAGCACGGCCATGTCGTGGGCCGACGAGTAGTGCTCCGGGTTCGGCAGGCCGGTCGGGTTCATGAAGTGACTGTTGCTCATGCCCAGGTCGGTGGCCGTCTTGTTCATCATGTCGGCGAACGCGTCTTCGCTGCCGGCGATGTGCTCGGACACCGCTACGCTGGCGTCGTTGCCCGACTGAATGATGATCCCGTGCAGCAGGTCGCTGACGGTAACTTGCGAACCCACCTTGATGAACATCCGCGAACCACCGGTACGCCAGGCGTTCTCGCTGACGGTCACCGGATCGTTTTCGCCGATCTGGCCGCGACGGATTTCCAGGGTCGCGATGTAAGCCGTCATCAACTTGGTCAGGCTGGCCGGTGGCAGGCGCTGGTCACCGTTGTTCTCCACCAGCACGTTACCGCTGCTGGCGTCCATGAGCACATAGGACTTGGCGGCCAATTGCGGTGGCGACGGCATGGCTTCGACCGCCCAGGCAGCGGGCGTGATGATCAGCGGGACAAGCAGGCACAGGCGTTTGGCAAAGGTGGTGATGTTCATCCGTCTCTCGAAGTTGCTAATGGAAACTTGCCCTGACGGGCAAAACTATTCAGACAGCCGGCTAAAAGGCTGTCACGTATTCAGTTGTTCACTCAGACCCTTGCCGGGCTTTTGTTGTTCGGCGAGCCAACAACTTGGGTCCACCCCGCAATACTGCAGGCGAACCCTAAATTTTCAGAGTAGTTACTCAGCAGTGACCACGCTCGGTTGCCCCAGGTTGGCCAGGCGCACACTGTTCTGCGCTTGCTGAGCCTCACCCGGCGTACCAAACGGCCCCAGGCGCACCCGATGCAGGGTCTGTTGGTTGCGCACGATCGAGCTGATAAACACCGGAGCGCTCACCATCCCGCTGAGTTTCGAACGCAGCAGCTCGGCAGCGTCCGGGTTGGCGAAGGCGCCGACCTGGAGATACTGGCCAGAGGCGGCAGATGCGCTTTTCTTGGTATCAAGCTGCACCGGCACGACGGCGGCCGCATGCTGCTGGGGCGGTGGCGTCCATTGCTCAACCGTACCGGTCGAAGCCGTTACCGTCGGCGCGCTGTTCTGCGCCACCTTGGGTTCGTTGAGCATCAACGGCGCTGGACGACCACGTTGGGCCCACCATTCCTGAGGGTCGATGCCCTCGACCTTGACCCGGGCAGTGCCGGTCTCGGCATAACCAAGCTTCTTCGCGGCGGCGTAGGACAGGTCGATAATACGGTCAGAGTAGAACGGCCCACGGTCGTTGACCCGCAGAATCACGGTCTTGTTGTTGTCCAGGTTGGTCACCCGGACATAGCTCGGCAGCGGCAGGGTCTTGTGCGCGGCACTCATGCCGTACAGGTCGTAGACTTCGCCATTGGCGGTGTTCTGGCCATGGAACTTGGTGCCGTACCAGGACGCCGTGCCCGAAGCCACGTAGCTCTTGGACTCGGCCATCGGGAAGTAGGTCTTGCCCAGCACCGTATACGGGTTGGCTTTATAAGGACCGGTATGCAGGGTCGGCGTGGCGTCGGGAATCCGCGAGACATCGACGTCCCACCACGGCGCACCGTCTTTGTGGGCGCGGTTGATATCCAAACCGGGGGCCGAACGGACCGCAGTCGATGATTTCTGCTGCGGCGCCCGACTCGTCGAGCAACTGACCACCAGCAAGGACAACGCGGCAAAAGCCACCAGCTTCAGGGGTTTGTGAATTGGCGATGCCCGCATTACTTGACGCCCCGTGCTTGGACCAGCTGTTCAGACAACTGATGTACGGCCATGGCGTACATCACGCTGCGGTTATAGCGAGTGATCGCATAGAAATTCTTCAGGCCCATCCAGTATTCCGGGCCGTTGTCACCTTCCAGGCGGAAAGCGGTGACCGGCATATCATCGCGCAGCGCATCATGACTCGACCAGCCCAGGGCTCGCAACTCCCCGACGGTTTTCGTCGGCTCGATGCCCGTGGTCAGGCCTTCGTCCACTTGATCGCCTCGCACATCGGCGCGGCTGACCACCGGTTCCCCGGAGACCCAGCCATGGCGCTTGAAGTAACTGGCAACGCTGCCGATGGCATCGTCCGGGTTGGTCCAGATATTGATGTGACCATCACCGTCGAAATCCACCGCGTAGGCGCGAAAGCTGCTCGGCATGAATTGCGGCAAGCCCATGGCACCGGCGTACGAGCCCTTGAGGGTCAGCGGGTCGACCTGCTCTTCACGGGCCAGCAACAGGAACTCGCGCAGTTCCTTACGGAAGAACTCGGCCCGCGGCGGGTAATCGAAGCCCAGGGTCGACAAGGCGTCGATCACCCGATAATTGCCAGTATTGCGGCCAAAAAAGGTCTCAACGCCGATGATCGACACAATCACCTGGGCCGGAACGCCGTATTCCTGTTCGGCACGGGCCAATACGGCCTCGTGCTGACGCCAGAAGTCCACCCCACGGGCAATGCGCGCGTCGGTGATGAACATCGGGCGGTATTCTTTCCACTGCTTGACCCGCTCAGCCGGACGGGAAATCGCATCGAGGATCGCCTGTTTGCGCTCAGCCTCGCGGAACACCCCCATCAGCTGCTCACCGGCGAAACCGTAGTCGCGGGTCATCTCGCCAACGAACTCGGCCACTTGCGGCGAACCTTCGTATTCGCCGGCCAACGCGTGCTGCGTTGCACCCAGGATGCCTACCAGACCGACCCACGGTGTGTACCGAGCGGCCCAGCCACGCACTGCTTGCATTGAATTCTTCACCTTAATCAAACCTGCGCGATCCACTTGCGATGGGTATGGATCGACATCAAAACCCCAAACGCTGACAGTAGTGTCACCAACGAAGTTCCTCCGTAGCTAATGAACGGCAACGGAACCCCCACAACCGGCAACAGGCCACTGACCATACCGATGTTGACGAAAACGTAAACAAAAAACGTCATGGTCAGGGCACCGGCGAGCAGTTTGCCGAACAACGTCTGCGCCTGGGCCGTGATCACCAGGCCACGGCCGATCAGCAACAGGTAGATCAGCAACAGCGCGCAAATGCCTACCAGGCCGAACTCCTCGCCCATGACCGCAATAATAAAGTCGGTGTGGCTCTCTGGCAGGAAGTCCAGGTGGGACTGGGTCCCCAGCAACCAGCCTTTGCCGAAGACACCGCCGGAACCGATGGCGGCCTTGGACTGAATGATGTTCCAGCCCGTGCCCAGCGGATCGCTTTCCGGATCGAGGAACGTCAGCACCCGCTGCTTCTGATAGTCGTGCATGACAAAGAACCACATGGCCACCGCCACCGGCACGGCCGCCGCCAGCACGCTGAGGATCCAGCGCCAGCGCAGGCCACCCATGAACAGCACGAAGGCGCCGCCGGCAAGAATCAGCAGGCCGGTACCGAGGTCCGGCTGGCGCACGATGAGGATAAAGGGAATACCGATCAACGCCAGGCTGATGCCCACATGCTTGAGCTGGGGCGGCAAGGTGCGCTTGGCCAGGTACCAGGCAATGGTCGCCGGCATGATGATCTTCATGAATTCCGACGGCTGGAAGCGAATGACCCCGGGGATATTGATCCAGCGGGTCGCGCCCATGGCGTTGTGGCCCATGACGTCCACCACCACCAGCAACACCACGCCGAACACGTAGGCCAGGGGCACCCAGCGCGCCATGAAGCGCGGTTCGAACTGCGCGATGACCACCATTGAGACCAGGCCGATACCGAAGGACGTGGCCTGCTTGGCCAGCAAGTCCCAGCTTTTGCCACTAGCCGAATAGAGGACAAACAGGCTGCCTGCCGCCAGGGTCAGCAACAGGACCAGCAACGGTCCATCGATGTGCATGCGTTGCAACAGCGTCGCGCGGCGACGCATCACATCCTCGCTGGAGAGGATGCGATCGAAATTACTCTTCACGGGCCGTAGCCTCCGCGCTGATAGGGCTGCCGAACTCGGGTTTGATCAGGCCGTCCTGGCCGAGCAGCCAGGCATCCATGACCTGACGAACCACCGGAGCCGCCACACCGGAACCCGACTCACCGTTCTCGACCATCACCGAGACCACGATTTTCGGGTTATCCGCCGGGGCGAAGCCGACGAACAGGGCGTGGTCGCGGTGGCGTTCCTGGACCTTGGTGCGGTCGTACTTCTCGCCCTGCTTGATCGCGACCACCTGAGCGGTACCGCTTTTGCCGGCGATGCGGTACTGGGCACCGATCGACGCTTTGCGCGCGGTACCGCGGGCACCGTGCATCACCTGCTGCATGCCATGATTGACCTTCGTCCAGTCCGACGGATCACGCAGGATGATGTCGGCAATCGGGTTGTGGTCCACCGGCTTCTCGCCTTCGATGGTCTTGGCCAGGTGCGGGCGGTTCCATTTGCCTTTATTGGCCACCAGGGCCGTGGCCTGGGCCAGTTGCAGCGGCGTGGATTGCATGTAGCCCTGGCCGATCCCGAGAATCAGCGTCTCCCCCGGGAACCAGGCCTGACGCCGGGTGGCACGCTTCCACTCCCGGGACGGCATCAGCCCCGGGGACTCTTCGAACATATCCAGGGAAACCTTCTGGCCGATGCCGAACTTGTTCATGTAGGCCGACAGGCGATCAATCCCCAGCTTGTGGGCCAGGTCATAAAAATAGGTGTCGTTGGAGCGCATGATCGCGGTGTCCAGATCGACATAGCCGTCACCGGTGCGGTTCCAGTTTCGGTACTTGTGGTCGTAATTGGGCAATTGGTAGTAGCCCGGGTCGTACACCCGCGTCGACGCCGTGACCACCCCGGCATCCAGGCCGGCAATCGCCACCGCCGGCTTGATGGTCGAACCTGGCGGATACAGACCGCGCAGCACGCGGTTGAACAGCGGCCGGTCGATGGAGTCGCGCAGTTCGGCATACGCCTTGAAGCTGATGCCGGTGACGAACAGGTTGGGGTCGAAACTCGGCTGGCTGACCATCGCCAGTACTTCACCGGTGCTCGGGTCCAGTGCCACCACCGCGCCACGCCGCCCACCCAGGGCCAGCTCGGCCGCTTCCTGCAGCTTGATGTCCAAGCTCAGGACAATGTCCTTGCCGGGAATCGGATCGGTGCGCTTGAGCACCCGCAGTACCCGGCCACGGGCGTTGGTCTCGACTTCCTCGTAACCCACCTGCCCGTGCAGCTCCGGCTCGTAGAAACGCTCGATGCCGGTCTTGCCGATGTGGTGGGTGCCGCTGTAATTGACGGGATCGAGGGTCTTCAGCTCTTTCTCGTTGATCCGCCCCATGTAACCCACCGAGTGAGCAAAGTGCGCACCCTGGGGGTAATGCCGCACCAACTGCGCCACCACCTCGACACCGGGCAGACGGAACTGATTCACCGCAATGCGGGCGATCTGCTCCTCGGTCAGCTCGAACAGGATCGGCACCGGCTCGAACGGCCGGCGCCCCTGTTTCATACGCTTCTCGAACAGCACGCGGTCTTCCGGCGTCAGCTCCAGCACCTCGACAATCACGTCGAGCACCTGCTGCCAGTCGCCGGAACGCTCTCGGGTCATGCTCAGGCTGAAGCTCGGCCGGTTGTCCGCAATCACCACACCATTACGGTCGAAGATCAGGCCACGGGTCGGCGGAATCGGCTGCACGTGCACCCGATTGTTCTCCGACAACGTCGAGTGGTACTCGTACTGGATCACCTGCAGGTAATACAGGCGCGCGATCAGCACCCCAATCAGGCACACCACCGCAATGGCGCCGAACACGACGCGGCCACGCACCAGACGGGCGTCTTTTTCGTGGTCCTTGATGCGGATCGGCTGAGACATTAGGGGCGCGGGCTACTTGTGGTAAGGGTGCCCGGACAGAACTGTCCAGGCGCGATACAGCTGTTCACCGATCAGGATCCGCACCAGCGGGTGGGGCAGGGTCAGCGGCGACAGCGACCAGCGCTGATCGGCCCGGGCACAGACTTCCGGCGCCAGCCCTTCCGGGCCACCGACCATGAAGTTCACCGTGCGCGAATCCAGGCGCCAGCGATCCAGTTCCACCGCCAACTGCTCGGTGCTCCAGGGCTTGCCGTGAACCTCAAGGGTCACGATGCGCTCGCCGGGCCCGACCTTGGCCAGCATGGCTTCGCCTTCCTGGCGGATGAAACGCGCCACGTCGGCATTCTTGCCACGGGTATTGAGCGGTATTTCCACCAGTTCCAACGCCAGTTCGGATGGCAGACGCTTGGCATATTCATGCCAACCCTCCTCCACCCACTTGGGCATGCGCGAACCGACAGCAATCAGGCGCAGGCGCACAGCCGTTCCTTATTCCTGGTCTTTGTTGAGCTTGTTGAAATGCTCGTGACCGACCTCAGGGCTGTGGTGCTTGCCATCAGCGGCACGGCTCTGCTCGGCACCTTCCCACAGGCGCTCCAGGTCGTAGAACTGACGGGCGTTGGAGGTCATCATGTGGACGATCACGTCGTCCATGTCCAACAGCACCCAGTCGCTGTCGCCCTTGCCTTCTTCACCCAACGGCTTGACGCCCAGGGCCTTCACGGCTTCGCGGACCTTGTCCAGCATCGCGCCGATCTGGCGGTTGGAGGTACCGGTGGCGATGATCATGTAATCAGTGATGCTTTGCTTTTCACGGACATCAATCACCAGCACGTCCTGGGCCTTGACGTCTTCCAGGGCGGCTACAGCAACCTTGACCAGCGCTTCACCCTTCAGGGGCTCGCCGCTGATGACTTTTTCCGGCAGCGGGGCACTCTTGAACGTGCCTTTACGCTTAACTTTGCTTACGTCGTTGTTCGTCATATAAAACTCGTTTTGCTCGTATGTTCGGGCGCTTCAATACACGACTATTCGTGCTTTCAAGCGCGCCTTTTCAGTTCGACGCACGGTAAAGTCCGTGCGCATCGATGTAGGCCAGGACCGCGTCAGGCACCAGGAAACGTACCGACTTACCGCTGGCCAGCAGTTGACGGATCTGGGTGGCGGACACCGCAAGCGGGGTCTGCCAGACGAATGCAATCTGTCCGCTCGGCCCCTTGAGGGCCAATGGATCACTCTCCGAGCGCGCCGCCAGCAGGTTGCGCAAGGCATCCGGCGGTTCGCTATCGGCATCCGGGCGTTGCAGCACCAGGATGTGGCAATGCTGGAGCAACTCTTCCCAGCGATGCCAGGTGGGCAGGCCGCAAAATGCGTCCCAGCCCAGTAACAAGAACAACTGGTCATCCGCGGCCAGTTCGGCCCGCATCAGTTCCAGGGTGTCGATCGTGTAGGACGGCTTGTCCCGCTGCAGCTCACGGGCATCCACCACCAGAGGGGCCACACCCGCCACCGCACATTCGACCATCGCCAGGCGATCCAGCGCCGACACCTGCGGCATATCCCGATGAGGCGGCCTGGCACTGGGTGCCAGGCGCAGCTCATCGAGATTCATGGATTCGGCGACTTCCAGCGCACCGCGCAAGTGGCCGATGTGCACAGGATCGAAAGTACCGCCCAGCAGACCGATGCGTTTGCCCATCAAGTGCGCACGTGACCGTCGCCGAAGACCACGTACTTCTCGCTGGTCAGCCCTTCCAGGCCTACCGGGCCACGGGCATGCAACTTGTCGGTGGAAATGCCGATTTCCGCGCCCAGGCCGTATTCGAAGCCATCGGCAAAACGGGTCGAGGCATTGACCATGACCGAACTGGAATCCACTTCATTGAGGAAGCGCCGGGCATCACTGAAGTTTTCAGTGACGATGGCGTCCGTATGGTGGGAACCATAGGTGTTGATGTGCTCGATCGCCTGATCGAGGCTGTCCAGTACACGGATCGACAGGATCGGCGCCGTGTACTCGGTGCGCCAGTCCTCTTCCGTGGCCTCCAGCACGCCAACACCGAGGATGGCGCGGGTTTGCGGGCAGCCGCGCAACTCCACGCCCTTGTCGCGATAAATCGCGGCCAATGGCGGCAGTACACGCTCGGCGATGCTGGCGTGAACCAGCAGGGTCTCCATGGTGTTGCAGGGGGCGTAACGGTGGGTCTTGGCGTTGTCGGCGATACGAATCGCCTTGTCCAAGTCCGCCGCAACGTCGATAAATACGTGGCAGACGCCATCCAGGTGCTTGATCACCGGTACCTTGGCGTCGCGGCTGACGCGCTCGATCAGGCTTTTGCCGCCACGAGGCACGATGACGTCGACGAACTCCGGCATGGTGATCAGTGCACCGACAGCGGCGCGGTCAGTGGTTTCCACCACTTGCACCACCTCGGCCGGCAGGTCGGCCACGGCCAGGCCCTGCTGGATGCACAGGGCAATGGCGCGGTTGGAATTGATCGCCTCGGAACCGCCACGCAGGATGGTGGCATTGCCTGACTTCAGGCACAGGCTAGCCGCATCGATGGTCACGTTCGGACGGGACTCGTAGATGATGCCGATCACCCCCAGGGGCACGCGCATCTTGCCCACCTGGATACCCGAAGGCAGATAACGCATGTCGCGGATTTCACCGATGGGGTCAGGCAGCTTCGCCACCTGACGCAGGCCCTCGATCATGTCGTCGATACGCGCCGGGGTCAGCGCCAGGCGATCCAGCAAAGCGGGTTCCAGACCATTGGCCCGGCCGTTGGCCAGGTCCAGCTCATTGGCCGCCGTCAGCTCGGGTCGAGCGGCGTCCAATGCATCGGCAGCAGCCAGCAGCGCGCGGTTTTTCTGCACGGTGGTGGCACGGGCGATCACCCGGGAAGCTTCGCGGGCAGCGCGACCCAAACGGGTCATGTAGTCAAGAACGGACTCAGTCATGGTCTGGTGTGGTCTTGGCAAAGAGGAAAGCTGCTGATTATAGCTGTCGCGCCCGTCCACGGACAGCGGTCACAGGCGGATGGTCGAAATGGAGTGCAAATACCGAGCGTTAAGGGTGGTTTAAGCCTGGAGTTGCTATGATTCCGCCCCATTTCCGCCACAACCCTTCACCACCATGCCCAATCTGACCACCGCGAAACGGCCCACAGCCCTGCCTGACTGCTTTTTCGACCGTGATGCTCAGCGCGTGGCCCGGGAACTGCTCGGCAAGATCATCCGCCACAAGGTCGGCGATCTATGGCTGGCGGCGCGCATTATCGAGACCGAAGCCTATTACTGCGAGGAAAAAGGCAGCCACGCTTCCCTCGGCTACACAGAAAAACGTAAGGCTTTGTTTCTGGATGGCGGCCACATCTATATGTATTACGCCCGCGGTGGCGACTCCCTGAACTTCAGCGCCCAAGGCCCGGGCAATGCGGTCCTGATCAAGTCGGGCTACCCCTGGGTCGACGCCTTTTCCGGCCCCGCCAGCCTGACGTACATGCTCTCGAACAACCCGGACGCCCGCGGCCAGCCGCGCCCCGAACACAAGCTGTGCGCCGGGCAAACCCTGCTGTGCAAAGCCCTGGGGCTCAAGGTTCCGGCCTGGGATGCCAAGCGTTTCGACCACGAAGCGCTCTGGGTCGAAGACATCGGTGAACCGATCGGCACGATCATCCAGACCACGCGCCTGGGGATTCCCAAGGGACGCGACGAACACCTGATGTATCGCTTCGTCGACGCCGCCTACGCCCCGTACTGCACGCGGAACCCTCTGCGCAGGGGCCAGGTCGAAGGACGCGATTACTACCTGATCGATTGAGCGCCCCCAGGCATCCGCCCCACGTTTAGAACCACGTATTCAGAACAATGGAGTTGAATTTATGGGCCCATGGCTCGATGGCCTGACCGGCTGGTTGACGGCGAACCCGCAGTGGCTGGCCGCTGCAGTATTCATAGTGGCCTGCATCGAATGCCTGGCGATTGCCGGGCTGATCGTGCCCGGTACGGTGCTGCTGTTCGCCATCGCCGTATTGGCCGGCAACGGCGCCCTGCCCCTGGGGGAAACCTTGTTGCTCGGGCTGCTCGGCGGGCTGCTGGGGGATCTGGTGTCGTACCTGCTGGGACGACGCTTCCACCAGGGCATCCGGCGACTGCCCGGCCTGCGCCATCACCCAGAATGGATCAGCGGTGCCGAGGCTTATTTCCAGCGTTACGGCATCGCCAGCCTGCTGGTGGGGCGCTTTATCGGCCCGCTGCGCCCCATGCTGCCCATGGTCGCCGGCATGTTCGACATGCCTTTTATGCGTTTCTTGGCGGTCAGCGCCCTGGCCGCAACGGGCTGGTCGGTGGCCTACCTGCTGCCCGGCTGGGCCACCGGGGCGGCGATTCGCCTGCCCTTGCCGGAAGGCTTCTGGCCTCAGGCGGCGGTCGTGGCCGCGAGTCTGGCCGTCTTGCTGGGACTGGGCATCGCCGGCACCCTGCGCCGCCATCGCCTGGCCACCTTAATGATCGCCGGCCTGAGCCTGTTGATTCTGCTGGGGCTGTTTATCGGCTATCCCTACCTCAGCCAGTTCGACCAGGGCCTGATCGCCCTGGTGCAAGAACACCGCAGCGAGCCACTGGACCGGATCATGGTGCTGCTGACACAGGTCGGTGAATTCCACGCCATGCTGATCATCAGTGCCGCCCTGATCCTGCTCTTGCTGGCCACCCGGCAATGGCGCCAGGCGCTCTTCGCCGGCGCCACCCTGCTGCTCACCGCCCTGACCAACACCGGCAGCAAATGGTTCTTCGCTCGGGTGCGCCCTGAAGTCCTGACCGAACCATTGACCACCTACAGCATGCCCAGCGGCCACTCTTCCGGCGCCTTCGCTCTGTTTCTAACCTTGGCGGTACTGGCCGGGCGCGGCCAGCCGCCGCGCATGCGCCTGACCTGGCTGCTGCTGGGCTGCCTGCCGGCGGCGTCGATCGCCCTCTCGCGGGTCTACCTCGGCGCCCACTGGCCCAGCGACATTCTGGCGGGCACCATGCTCGCCGCCTGTATCTGTGCCGCCAGCCTGAGCCTGATCCAGCGCCAAGCCCCCTTGGCGCCCATGCCGGCCAAAGCCTGGTGGCTGGTATTGCCGGCGATGATTGCCCTGTGCGGATTCATGTCGATGCGCCATTTACCCCACGCCCTGATGCGCTATGCCTATTGAGGGCCGTGGACACCGCAGATAACGGCGGGCCACTCAGGTGAACAATTCGCCCTGTAACTGATCCAGCAATGCCTGAATCGCATTCAGGCGTTGCTGGGGATCGTCCAGTTGCAACAGGTCGATCTTGTCCAGTTCCGAAAAAGGCAACAGATAGGCCAACTGATTGGCCAATGATTGCTGGCCGCTGGCCTCACCGCCCATGTTCAGGGCTTCGACCATCGGGTGTTCGGCCAAGGCCTTGAGCAACGCGATCAGGTCGGCGTCTTCATCCAGCAGCGCACGCTCCGGCACCTCATCCAGCCACTGCACCTGGGCCAGGATCAGCTGGTCTTTCTGCACCTCACTGCTCAGCACCCGAAAACGCCGCCCGCCCTTGACCCGAATCCCCAGCAGCCCGTTGCCCTGCTGGTGAAAATCGGTGATCCGCGCTTCACAACCAATCAGCGCATGGCTCTCGGGGGCCAGGCCGACTTCCTGCCCTTCCAGGATGCAGACCACGCCAAAGCCGTCGCCCTGCTTCATGCAGCGGCCGATCATGTCCAGGTAGCGCGCCTCGAAGATCTGCAAATCGAGGATGCAGTCGGGAAACAGCACCGTGTTCAACGGGAAAAGCGCCAGGCTCATACACACATCCTTAAACCACCAATGACACCGCCAACGGCAGCAACACTGCCGTGGCCACCCCCATCAAACTCATGGCCAGCGCCGCGAAGGCGCCGCACTCGTCACTTTCCTGCAGGGCCACCGAGGTGCCCACCGCGTGCGCCGTCATGCCCAGGGCCATGCCCCGCGCCTCCGGACTATGGACGCCCAGGCGATTGAGCAACGCTGGGCCGACAATCGCCCCCACCACCCCGGTGATCAGCACAAACACCGCCGCCAGCGCCGCCACGCCGCCGATCTGCTCAGCCACCAGCATGGCAATGGGCGAAGTGACCGACTTGGGCGCCATGGTCATCAAAATCATGTGCTCGGCACCGAACCACCAGCCCAGCAGCACACCCAACCCGGTGGCCACCACCCCACCCACCACCAGCGTAGTAAAAACTGGCCAGAACAACTGGCGAATCCGTCGCAGATTGAGGTACAGCGGCACCGCCAGGGCCACCGTGGCCGGCCCCAGGAGAATGCTCAGAATCTCGGTGCTCTTGCGGTACTCGGCGTACGTCAGGCCGCAGCCGAGCAACACGCCAATCACCAGCAACATGGACACCAGCACCGGCTGCAGGAAGATCCAGCGGGTTTTCTCGAACGCCGCCAGCACCAGTTGATAGGCACCCAAGGTGATGCCGATGCCAAACAGCGGGTGATGAATCACTGCAGCCCAGGCGCCTTGCCAGTCGAGGGTCATTGCTCGCCCTCCTTGTGCACCTGGCGCTTGACCAGTTTCTGCATCAGCACCCCGACAAACCCCATGGAAATCACCAGGGACAACACCAGCGCCCCGGTGATTGCCCAGAAATCCGCGGCAATGTCCCGGGCATAGACCATCACCCCCACTGCCGGCGGCACCAGCAGCAATGGCAGGTAACGCAGCAAGCTGCTGGCCGCTTGGTTCAGCGGCTCTCCCACTTCACCGCGGACCACCAGGTACACCAGCAATAGCAGAAGGCCGATGATCGGCCCCGGCAGCACGGGCACTATCAGGTGATTGAGCGCAGTGCCAAGCAATTGAAAGAGCACCAGCCATGTCAGACCTCGTAACAACATCCCGCGTCCCTCGCAAAAACCGTCGCGCATTATAAGCACGCGCCCGCTATGCACCGGCATTCGCCAAAAGCATGGAGGGTTGACCCGACCCAATGGCCATGTTGATCTAAAGTGGATGTCTGGGGCTCAGGCCCACGCCGCTTGAACACTACAAAAGCCGATGAACCAAGGAGAGTCTCAATGCCCTATGTTCCTGTTGCAGAGCTCAAAGATTATGTCGGGAAGGAACTTGGACGTTCCGAATGGCTCACCATCGATCAGGAGCGTATCAACCTGTTTGCCGAAGCCACGGGGGACTTTCAGTTCATTCACGTGGACCCGGTCAAGGCCGCGCAAACCCCATTCGGCAGCACCATTGCCCACGGTTTCCTCTCGCTGTCACTGATTCCGAAATTGATGGAAGACATCCTCGTCCTGCCGGAAAACCTGAAGATGGTGGTCAACTACGGCCTGGACAGCGTGCGCTTCATCCAGCCTGTGAAAGTCGACTCCAAGGTACGGCTCAAGGTCGAACTGACCGAAGTCCTGGAAAAGAAACCCGGCCAGTGGCTGCTCAAGGCCACCGCCACCCTGGAAATCGAAGGCCAGGAAAAGCCCGCCTATATCGCCGAGCCCCTGTCCCTCTGCTTTGTCTGAAGCCCCTGGGTGCGAACAGCCCGCGCTGTTTCGCACCGCCTCTCTATATATAAGTCACAAGCCTGCGGCATACTCGGTCCCCTAATTACCCGGATCCCCTTATGCGCTCACTTGTACCCCTGACGCTGACCCTGTTGCTTGCCGCTTGCGGCGATGGCGAATCCCTCCTGCCGCCCGATGCTCGGCTGCCGGACGGCGGGCGCTATCGCGGCGAGTTGGTCAACGGGTTGCTCCAGGGCCAGGGACGCATCGATTACCCCAATGGCAGTTGGTACGCCGGCCAGTTCGAAAACGGTCAATGGCATGGCCAGGGCGAATGGCACGGCAGCAACGGCGAGGTCTATCGCGGCCAGTTCCAACAGGGCCTGTTTCACGGCCAGGGCAGCCTGACCACCAAGGACAGCAGCTACAGCGGCGGTTTCAAGCTGGGCCGGCGTGACGGCGAAGGCACCCTCAAAGAAGGCGGCATGACCTATCGCGGCGAGTTCAAGGCCGACCTGTATTCGGGCCTCGGGCGCCTCGAACTGGAAGACGGCAGCCAATACCAGGGTCAGTTCACCCGGGGCAAACCCAACGGCGAGGGCCAACGCAGCGACGCCAGCGGCAACCAGTTCAGCGGCCGTTTCGTCAACGGCCAACTGGAGGGCCCAGGCACCTTCAACAGCGCCGAAGGCGACATCTACGTCGGCGGTTTCAAACAAAACCAACTCAATGGCAAAGGCCGTTATGAAAACGCCGACGGCGACGTCTGGATCGGGCAGTTCAAGGAAGGTGCCCTCAGCGGTCGCGGCGAACTGATCGGTGTCGACGGCAGCCACTACGTGGGCCAATTCAGCGACTGGCGCTTCAGCGGCCAGGGACGCCTGAACCTCACCGACGGCAGCTTCTACATCGGCGGCTTCGACAGCGATAACTATCAGGGCCACGGCGTGCTGGTGCTGCGCGACGGCTCGGTGCAAAGCGGTGACTGGATCAACGGACTGCGGGTCCGCGACGCCGACGGCAAGCTGCTGCCCGACCCGCTGGAGCTCGGTTTACTGGCCCAGGGCCGCCTGCTGGACCAGGCCCTCACTGGCCTGCCCGCATCTACCCCGGCCATCGAACTCTACAGCCTGACCCTGGCCGGTGACGGCAAACAAAGCGTGTTCCTGCGTGAGGCCGACTACGTCAGCAACATGCTGGCCTCACGCTTCGGCGCCTACGGCCAGGTGCGCCTGGTGAACCATCGCGACCACCTGGCCGACCGGCCCATGGCCACCCGAGAAAACCTGCACCGTGCGGCCCAGGCCCTGGCAGAACGCAGCGGCCCGGAAGACCTGGTGTTCATCTACCTGACCAGCCACGGCACCAGCGCCCATGAACTGGTGCTCGACCAGCCGCGCCTGGAGCTGGCCGACCTGCCGGCGGACGAGCTGGCCACCGCCCTCGCCCCGCTGAAGAACCGCGACAAGATCGTGGTGATTTCTGCCTGCTATTCCGGCGGTTTCATCCCCGCGCTGAAGGACGAACGAACCCTGGTCATGACCGCCTCCAAGGCCGATCGAGTGTCCTTCGGCTGCTCCGAGGAGGCGGACTTCACCTACTTCGGCGACGCCCTGTTCGCCCAGGCGCTGAACCAGACCGACGACCTGGAGCAAGCCTTCAAGCTGGCCCGGGCCACCGTCGCCGAACGTGAACAGGCCGACAACTTCGAAGCCTCCGAACCACAAATCTGGGCCCCAAAAGGCGTGATCGCCCATTGGCAACAGTTACGCAAACAGCAAGCACGAAAGGCACTACAAAGTGTCTCTATAGGCAGCACGGAAGCGAAGAGCAACTAAGCTGAAACTGTATCAAGGGGGAACTCATCATGTACTTGACGCCTCAGCACATTCTGCTCGCGGGGGCCTCCGGCCTCACCGGTGAGCACTTGCTCGACCGCCTGCTCAACGAACCCACCGTCACCCGCGTCCTGGCACCCAGCAGGCGCCCACTGGCCGAACATCCGCACCTGGAAAACCCGGTCGGCGACCCCGCCGTCTTTCTGCCACAACTCAGCGGCCGGGTGGACATCGCCTTCTGCTGCCTGGGCACCACCATCAAGCTGGCGGGTTCGGAAGCGGCGTTCCGCGCCGTGGACCTGGACATGGTAGTAGCCTTCGGCAAACGCGCACGGGAAATGGGCGCACGGCACCTGATCGTGATCAGCGCCTTGGGCGCTGATGCCAAGTCGTCGATTTTCTATAACCGCGTCAAAGGTGAAATGGAGCAGGCGCTGAAGGCCCAGGGCTGGCCACAACTGACTATTTGCCGACCTTCGTTGCTGCTGGGCGAGCGGATCGAACCACGCCTGAGTGAGCAATTGGCCGGCCCGTTGTCACGCCTGATTCCCGGTAAATACCACGGCATCGAAGCCTGCCAACTGGCCCGGGCCATGTGGCGCCTGGCCCTGGAAGAGCAAGACGGCGTGCGGGTCATCGAGTCGGATGAGCTGCGCAAACTGGGCAAGTGATGAAAGTGAGATGAGGCTATTGCCGGCAAGCCGGCTCCAACGAGGGGGCGGTTTGTCGGAGTAGCGCATTAAAGTCGTCCGTTATAGGCCGCCCGTGGCCTGAAACCCCACCCCCAAGACCGTCAAGACCGACAGCGGCAACAGCAGCGTGTCGAGCAAGGCGCTGGCCGGCAGATCGAGGCCCGGATAACTCGGCGCTTCGGCACCAAACCTGTCCATGGCGCAGCAACCACCCTGCATCGCGTAGAGGTCCAGACGGGTTCCCGAATACACCACCGGCGCGCCCGGCTGCGCCGCATCGAGCGTACGCACCGTGGCACAACCGCCCAGTTGCAGGGCGATCAAGGCCAGCAACAGGCCCTTATTCATCGCTGCTCAAATGGTGCTCGCCCCAGCGCGGCAGCATGTCTTGAGGGATGTTCAGCAGATTGAGAATCCGCGCCACCACAAAGTCCACCAGGTCGTCGATGGTCTGCGGCTGGTGATAGAAGCCCGGCGACGCCGGCAGGATGGTCACCCCCAGGTTCGACAGCTTGAGCATGTGTTCCAAGTGAATGCTGGAATACGGCGCCTCGCGAGGCACCAGGACCAACTGGCGGCGCTCCTTCAAGGTCACGTCGGCGGCGCGTTCGATCAGGTTATTACACGCCCCCGTGGCAATGGCCGACAAGGTGCCCGTGGAGCACGGCACCACCACCATCGCTGCCGGCGAACCGGAGCCGGACGCCACCGGGGACATCCAGTCTTCCTTGCCGTAGACACGAATCTGCCCCGCCGCCGCACCGGTGTACTCGGTGAGGAAGGCCTGCATCATCTGGGTCTTGGGCGGCAGCGAGACATCAGTCTCGGTGGCCATCACCAACTGCGCAGCCTTGGAGATCAGAAAGTGCACCTCGCGGTCTTCCCGCACCAGGCAGTCCAGCAGGCGCAAGCCGTACTGGGCGCCTGAAGCACCGGTCATGGCCAGGGTGATGCGTTCCGGACCATTGTTCATCTCAGGGCCTCAGCCAGTTTGCCGTGCAGGCCGCCGAAGCCACCGTTGCTCATGATCACCACTTGGGTGCCGGGCTTGGCCTGGCTCTTGACCCGCTCAATGATGCCTTCCAAGGAGTCACTGACAATCGACGGCACCGAGCACAAGGCCGCCGTTGCGCCCAGGTCCCAACCGAGGTTGGCGGGGGCGTACCAGATCACCTGGTCGGCCTGGCTGACGCTCTCCGGCAAACCATCGCGGTGGGCACCGAGCTTCATGGAGTTGGAGCGCGGCTCGATGATCGCAATCAGCGGCGCGTCACCAATGCGTTTGCGCAGCCCATCCAGGGTGGTAGCAATGGCCGTCGGGTGGTGAGCGAAGTCGTCATAGATGGTGATGCCGTTGACCTCGGCCACCTTTTCCATGCGCCGCTTCACGTTCTTGAACGCACTCAGCGCGGCAATGCCCATGGACGGCACCACGCCCACATGGCGGGCAGCGGCCAGGCACGCCAGGGCGTTGGCGACGTTGTGCTGCCCGGTCAACGACCACTCCACCACGCCCTGGGCAACACCGTCGAACATCACTTCAAACTCAGAGCCGTCTTCGCGCAGCAGCTTGACCTGCCACTGCCCGCCGGCGCCGGTGGTTTGCACTGGCGTCCAGCACCCCATCTCGATCACCCGCTGCAGGGCCGGTTCGGTGGTTGGATGGATCACCAGGCCTTCACTGGGGATGGTCCGCACCAAGTGATGGAACTGCCGTTCGATTGCCGCCAGATCCGGGAAGATGTCGGCGTGATCGAACTCCAGGTTGTTCAGGATTGCGGTGCGCGGGCGGTAGTGGACGAACTTCGAGCGCTTGTCGAAGAAGGCGCTGTCGTACTCATCGGCCTCGATCACAAAGAACGGCGTGCCGCCCAGGCGGGCCGACACGGCAAAGTTCTGCGGCACGCCACCGATCAGGAAGCCGGGGCTCATGCCCGCGTGCTCCAGCACCCAGGCGAGCATGCTGCTGGTGGTGGTCTTGCCGTGGGTGCCGGCCACGGCCAATACCCAACGCCCCTGCAGTACATGGTCCGCCAGCCATTGCGGGCCGGAAACATAAGGCAGGCCCTTGTTCAGCACATATTCCACCGCCGGGTTACCACGGGACATGGCGTTGCCGATCACCACCAGATCCGGCGCCGGGTCCAGCTGGGCCGGGTCGTAGCCCTGGGTCAACTCAATGCCCTGAGCCTGCAATTGCGTGCTCATTGGCGGATAGACATTGGCGTCGGAACCGGTGACGTGATGGCCCAGCTCTTTGGCCAAAACCGCCATCGAGCCCATGAAAGTGCCGCAGATACCCAGAATATGAATGTGCATAGTCGACCTCGTAAAACATCGCGGCAGGTTAGCCTAGAGGGCCGAAAATCGCACTCTTTAGCTGACCGGGAGGCCGATTAGCCGCCGCTGCGAGCCGGCCCACGATCGCAGGCAGGGGCGGGCCGATGGTGCCGCCCGCCTAGACCGACTGGCGGGCGATCCCGTGCTTGCGCAGCTTTCTATACAGGGTGTTGCGGCTGACACCCAACTGCTCGGCGCTGTGGGTCATGTGCCAGCGCTGCTGTTCCAGGGTCGCGAGCAGCGTCAGGCGCTCGGCATCGTCCAGCGGGTACTCGGACGGTGCGGCAGCGGGCTGCGGCGGGCGCGCTTGGCGAATGGACAGCGGCACATCCTCCAGCACGATCAGCCCGTCATCGCACAGGGCGGCCAGGGTTCGCAGCACCGTGCGCAATTGCCGGACATTGCCCGGCCAATCGAACCCCAGCAGGGCCTGGCGCGCCGCATCGTCAAGCTGCACTCGCTGTTCCCCCGCTTCTTGCGCCAGGAGAAAGTCCAGCAACTGGGATTTGTCGGTGCGCTCGCGCAACGCCGGCAAGGCGATTTCCAAGCCATTGAGACGGTAATACAAGTCTTCACGGAAACTGCCCTCGCGCACCCGCTCCAGCAGGTCGCGGTGGGTCGCGCTGATGATCCGCACGTCCACCGCCTGGGGCTCGCCGCCGATGGGCACCACCAGGCGATCCTCCAGAACCCGCAACAGGCGAGTCTGCAAGGCCAGGGGCATATCGCCGATCTCATCCAGGAACAGGGTGCCGCCATCGGCCTGCTGCAGTTTGCCGCGCATGCCTTCCTTGCGCGCCCCGGTGAAACTGCCGCCGCGATAACCGAACAACTCGCTCTCGATCAGGCTTTCCGGAATCGCCGCACAGTTGAGGGCAACAAAGGCTTTGTCCGAACGCTGGCTACCCTGGTGCACAGCCTTGGCGAACGCCTCCTTGCCGGAACCGGTCTCGCCATTGATCAACAGCGGCACGTCCCGCTCGAAGACCCGCAAGGCCTTGCGCAACCCTTCCTGCAACACCGCATCCCCCAGGCAAAGGGCACCCGGAGCCGGGCTTGGCGCCAGATCGACGACCTGAACCTGGGGTGCGGCCACCCGCGGCACACCCCGCGGCTGACCGCGCAACAAGGCGAACAAAGCACGCCCATCCCGGGTGCGCAGCGGCCAACTGGCGCTGGCATTGACGCTGGCCCGCCCCAGCAGTTCGTCGAGGGAGCAGTCGAACAGCGACTCCACCGGTTTGCCCAACAGACCGCCACGCCCATGGCCCAACAGGTTCAACGCGCTCTGGTTGACCGCGCAAACCCGCCCGTCGCCGTCAAACGCCAGCAGCCCCTCGCTGAACAGGCCCACGGACTCGGCCTGCAAATGGAAGCGCAGCAGCCACTGGTTGTCGAAGTAACGCAGGAAATAACAGCTCTCGATCATCTTCGCCGAGAGGTTGACCAGGGCCATGGTGTGGAACTGGCTCTGCCGGGAAACGTCTTGGCGCGCCGAGGACACGTCCAGCACCGCCAGCAGTTCGCCATGGGGATCGAACACCGGGCTGGCGGAACAGGTGAGGCCGGTGTGGCGACCGCGGAAGTGTTCATCCTGGTGAATGGTCAGGGATTGGCGCTCCACCAGGCAGGTGCCGATGCCGTTAGTGCCTTCGCAAGCTTCACTCCAGTTGGCGCCCAGCCACAGGCCGGCATGCTCGAAGATCTTGCGCTCGGTGGGTGCGGTGATGCAGTTGAGGATGACGCCCCGGGCATCGGTCAGCAGCACGGCGTGACCGGCGCCTGAGAGCTGCTGGTGCAGGCTGGTCATTTCGTTGCCGGCGATTTGCAGCACCGCCTGCAAGCGCTCGCGGCTTTCCAGCAAACGGCCATGTTCCAGCACCGTAGGCGCCATGGCTTGGGCCGGGTCGAGGTGGTAGTCCTCCAGGCAACGCAGCCAGGAACGGGCAATGGATGGGTCGCGACCCGGGCCCTGTAAATGGGCTTTGCCCTGGGCCACGGTCAACACTTGCTGGGCGTGGCGACTCAGATGATTGCTGTGCATTTCTTATTATTCTCCCCGTAGGGTCCGGTTGTGGAGCCGGCGTCAGGCGTCGGCACTCACAACTGCAAACCTGGACAACGCCCAGGTTTGCGGGGGTTTACGACTGCTGGGTCCGCACCTGGACCGGACCGAAAAGCACCTGAGGCAGCGGCGGCCAATCGGTATCGAGCAATCCCGTGGAAACGAGCATCCTCCTGCGCCGTCGGTATTGCAATGCTGGCGCGACCGGCAAGTCACAGACTGCGCCACAAGCGGTACAAAGTGTCACCCTGGCCGTACCACATCCGTCACGCGGGGCCGTTCCAGAGTCCTCCAAAACGCAGCTAAGCCCTTGATTCATCTGGCTCGCAACGCACTGGCCCGACCTTTGCTCTACGCTATTCAAGCGCAACAGCGCGTCCTCCCCAATAAGCACAAAAGCCAGGAGTTACCCACCATGCGTTACGCACACCCCGGTACTGAAGGCGCTATCGTTTCGTTCAAGGCCAAGTACGGCAATTACATCGGCGGCGAATTTGTAGCGCCGGTCGATGGTAACTATTTCACCAACACCTCGCCGGTCAACGGCAAGCCGATCGCCGACTTCCCGCGCTCCACCGCCAAAGACATCGACAAGGCGCTGGACGCCGCCCACGCCGCCGCTGACGCCTGGGGCAAGACCTCGGCCCAGGACCGCTCGCTGGTGCTGCTGAAAATCGCCGACCGCATCGAACAGAACCTCGAACTGCTGGCCATCACCGAAACCTGGGACAACGGCAAAGCGGTCCGCGAAACCCTCAACGCCGATATTCCCCTGGCTGCTGACCACTTCCGCTACTTCGCTGGCTGCATCCGCGCCCAGGAAGGCAGCAGCGCCGAAATCAACGAACACACCGCCGCTTATCACTTCCACGAGCCATTGGGCGTGGTCGGCCAGATCATCCCGTGGAACTTCCCGCTGCTGATGGCCGCCTGGAAACTCGCGCCAGCCCTGGCCGCCGGTAACTGCGTGGTACTCAAGCCGGCCGAGCAGACACCACTGGGTATCAACGTGCTGATGGAGCTGATCGGCGACCTGCTGCCACCGGGCGTACTGAACGTGGTTCACGGTTACGGCAAGGAAGCGGGCGAAGCCCTGGCTACCAGCAAGCGCATCGCCAAAATCGCGTTTACCGGTTCCACACCGGTGGGCTCGCACATCATGAAATGCGCCGCCGACAACATCATTCCGTCCACCGTGGAACTGGGTGGCAAGTCGCCGAACATCTTCTTCGCCGACATCATGAAAGCCGAGCCGCAGTTCATCGAGAAAGCCGCCGAAGGCCTGGTGCTGGCGTTCTTCAACCAGGGCGAAGTGTGCACCTGCCCATCCCGCGCACTGGTGGAAGAATCGATCTACGATGACTTCATGAAAGTGGTGATGAAGAAGGTCGAGTCGATCAAGCGTGGCGACCCGCTGGATACCGACACCATGGTCGGCGCCCAGGCGTCCGAGCAGCAGTTCGACAAAATCCTCTCCTACCTGGAAATCGCCAAAGGTGAAGGCGCGCAGCTGCTGACCGGCGGCAAGGTGGAGAAACTCACCGGCGACCTGGCCACCGGCTATTACATCCAGCCAACCCTGCTCAAGGGCACCAACGAAATGCGGGTGTTCCAGGAAGAAATCTTTGGACCGGTGGTGAGCATCACCACTTTCAAGGACGAAGCCGAAGCCCTGGCCATTGCCAACGACACTGAGTTCGGCCTGGGTGCCGGCCTCTGGACCCGCGACATCAACCGTGCCTACCGCATGGGCCGCGCCATCAAGGCCGGGCGTGTGTGGACCAACTGCTACCACCTGTACCCGGCACACGCCGCGTTCGGCGGCTACAAGAAATCCGGCGTTGGCCGTGAAACCCACAAAATGATGCTCGACCACTACCAACAGACCAAAAACCTGCTGGTGAGCTACGACATCAATCCACTGGGCTTCTTCTGATCTGCTCTCCCGGCGACCTCGGTCGCCGGGAAGCCTTCCCCGCACCACTCACCCATCCCTGCTCCCCGGCGCCCTTGAGACCGCCGGACGGGCACCTGCTGGCAAAACATCAGCCACTCGCCACACCGTCGTGCACAAAGCCCCGAGGGCTTTGCTAAAAAAATAAGAAGGGAGATCGCAATGGATCAGATCGGCAACTACGTGCTCTACCTCATCATGCTCTGCGCCGTACTGGGCGCCTTTGCCGCCATCTACGACAGCGAGCAAGGCCTGGGCAAAGAATTCATGGAAGGCATCCACGCCACCGGGCATATCTTCGTGCCCGCGGCGGGGATCATGGCCTCCATCCCCTACCTGACCTTGGTCATCGAAAGTGTGTTCGGCCCGTTTTTCAACGCTCTGGGCGCCGACCCGGCCCTGGCGGCGACCATGATCATCGCCTCGGACATGGGCGGTTATCAGTTGGCCTCGGCCTTGGCCGCTAGCAAGGAAGCCCTGGTCATGGCCCTGATCACCGGTTTCATGGGCGGCGCCACCATCGTGTTCTCGATTCCCATGGGCTTGGCCATGCTCGACAAACGAGACCACAAATACATGGCCCTGGGCATCATGTCCGGCATCCTCACCATCCCCATCGGCGTACTGATCGCCAGCGTGATCCTGGCGTTCAGCAACCCGTTGGTACGGGACCTGGTCAGCACCAATGGCGAAGCGGCTTATCAGCTGGCCTTGGGCCTGAGCCACATTTACGCCAACCTGCTGCCCATCGTGATCTTCGTCGTCGCCCTGGCCCTGGGCCTGCGCTTTCTGCCGGACATGATGATCAAGGGCTTCATCATCTTTGGCCGTGGCATGGACGCGGCGATCAAGCTGGTGCTGGTGTTCTCCATCGTCGAGTACTTCACTGGGTTCTTCTCCCTGGTGTTCGGCGGCTGGGGGTTCCACCCGATCATCGCCGACGCCGAGGACCAGACCCGCGCCCTGGAAACGGCCGGCTACATCGGCATCATGCTGGCGGGGGCCTTCCCCATGGTTTACCTGCTGCGCAAATACCTGGGCACGCCTTTGGAAAACCTCGGCGGCAAGATCGGCCTCAGTGCCGTCGGCAGCGCCGGCATGCTGGCCACCATTGCCAATATCCTGGCCATGTTCCGCCTGGTGCGCTTCATGCCGCCCAAAGACAAAGTGATCAACATCGCCTTCGGCGTGTGCGCGGCGTTCTTGCTGGGCGATCACCTGTCGTTCACCGCCAACTTCCAGCCGACCATCATCCTGCCGGTGCTGATTGGCAAGCTCAGCGCCGGCTTTATCGCCGTCGGCCTGGCCTACTGGCTGTCGGTGCCCAAGGCCCTGCAACTGGAGGCCCAGGACCGGGCAGCGGGGATCATCGCCGCAGGGGAATACTTGGGCGCGCCAGCGGCCGATGCGCCACTGCCCGTCGGCCAGAAAGCCACGGTTTGACCTCGACAGCGGCAGGCGCTCATGGCAAAACCAGAGCCTCTGCCGGTGATTCCTGACGCCAGCGCCCGAGCCACAGGGCTGGCATCCTGATTGCAGCCTTCGGCATTGCACTTTCATCGTTGGAACGGAGACTGAGATGGCAAGTTTTTCCCACAGCGTCGGCACCCAGACCTATCGCTTCGATGGCCTCAAGGACGTCATGGCCAAGGCCAGTCCGGCACGCTCCGGGGATTATCTGGCCGGGGTCGCCGCCCTCAATGACGGCGAGCGGGTGGCCGCGCAAATGACCCTGGCGGACATTCCCTTGAAGCATTTCCTTGAAGAGGTGCTGATCCCCTACGAAGCCGACGAAGTCACCCGGCTGATCATCGACACCCACGACCCACTGGCCTTCGCCACCGTCAGCCACCTGACCGTCGGCGGATTTCGCGACTGGCTGCTCAGCGACGCCGCCGATGAGCAGAGCCTGCGGGCCCTGGCGCCGGGCCTGACCCCGGAAATGGCCGCGGCGGTGTCGAAGATCATGCGCGTCCAGGACCTGGTGCTGGTGGCGCAGAAAATCCGTGTGGTCACCCAGTTCCGCGGCACCCTGGGCCTGCGCGGGCGCCTCTCCACCCGCCTGCAACCCAACCACCCTACCGACGAGCCGGCAGGCATCGCCGCGAGCATTCTCGACGGCCTGCTGTACGGCAACGGCGACGCCATGATCGGCATCAACCCGGCTACCGACAGCATTGCCTCGATCTGCGCCTTGCTGGAAATGCTCGACGCGATCATCCAACGTTATGAAATCCCCACCCAGTCCTGCGTGCTGACCCACGTCACCACCTCCATCGAGGCCATCAACCGTGGGGTGCCCCTGGACCTGGTGTTCCAGTCGATTGCCGGCACCGAGGCGGCCAACGCCAGTTTCGGCATCAACCTGAATGTCTTGCAGGAAGGCTATGACGCCGGCCTAAGCCTCAATCGCGGGACCCTGGGGCAGAACCTGATGTACTTCGAGACCGGCCAAGGCAGCGCGCTGTCGGCCAACGCCCACCACGGCATCGACCAGCAGACCTGCGAAACCCGTGCCTATGCCGTGGCCCGGCACTTCAAGCCGTTTTTGGTGAACACCGTGGTCGGTTTTATCGGCCCCGAGTACCTGTACAACGGCAAGCAGATCATCCGTGCCGGCCTGGAAGACCACTTCTGCGGCAAACTGCTGGGCGTGCCCATGGGCTGTGACATCTGCTACACCAACCACGCAGAGGCTGACCAGGACGACATGGACACCCTGCTGACCCTGCTGGGCGTGGCCGGAATCAACTTCATCATGGGCATCCCCGGTTCCGACGACATCATGCTCAACTACCAGACCACGTCCTTCCACGATGCGCTCTACGCCCGGCAGACCCTTGGCCTGAAACCTGCACCTGAGTTCGAACAGTGGTTGGCCAAGACCGGGATCTTTACCCAAGCCGACGGCAAGGTACATTTTGGCCACAACCTGCCGCCGGCCTTCCGCCAGGCCTTGGCACAGCTGGGATAAGGAACAGGTTTATGGATAAGCACCCTACCGACAGCCAGAACCCGTGGCTGGAACTGCGCCGCCTGACCCCGGCGCGCATTGCCCTAGGCCGCACCGGCACCAGCCTGCCAACCCAGGCCCAACTGGATTTCCAGTTTGCCCACGCCCAGGCCCGGGATGCCGTGCACTTGCCGTTCGAACATGGCGCACTGGCCAGCCAATTGGCCGAGCGCGGCCGCGACAGCCTGCTGCTGCACAGTGCCGCCACGGATCGCCACACCTATTTGCAGCGCCCTGATCTGGGGCGTCGACTCAGCGATCAATCGGCACAAACCCTGCTCGACCATGCCGCGGCCCATCCGGGCGGGGTCGATCTGGCAGTGGTGGTCGCGGACGGCCTGTCGGCGCTGGCCGTGCATCGGCACACCTTGCCGTTTCTCGCTCGCCTGGAAGAACAGACCGCCGCCGAAGGCTGGTCGCTGTCGCCGGTGATCCTGGTGGAACAGGGCCGAGTGGCCGTGGCCGATGAAATCGGCGAATTGCTGGGGGCCAAGATGGTGGTGATTCTGATCGGTGAACGCCCGGGCCTCAGCTCGCCGGACAGTCTGGGGCTGTATTTCACCTACCAGCCGAAAGTCGGCCTCACCGACGCGTACCGCAACTGTATTTCCAACGTACGCCTGGAGGGCCTGAGCTACGGCATGGCCGCCCATCGCCTGCTGTACCTGATGCGCGAGGCCTGTCGACGGCAACTGTCGGGGGTCAACCTGAAAGACGAAGCCCAGGTGCCGACCCTGGACAGCGATGCATCGGCAGCGCTCACGGGCAACTTCCTGCTGGGCCCGCCGCCCGGGTGATTTTGCAAGACGATTGCGCTTTTTACGCGCTTTGGGCAGCATCCGAGCACGGCTGCACCGAGTAATGAACCGTTTGCCGTCACATCCACTTGAAGTTGAGAGCCACCATGCGGATTACTCAAGCAACCCTCGAACACTTGGATTTGTTGACCCCGTTATTCGTCAAGTACCGCGAATTCTATGGCGCCCTGCCCTATCCGGACTCGTCCCGGGCCTTTCTGGAAAAGCGCCTGCGCCGCAAAGAGTCGGTGATTTACCTGGCGCTGTCCGATGACGACAACAAACTGCTCGGCTTCTGCCAGCTGTACCCGAGTTTCTCGTCCCTCTCACTCAAGCGGGTGTGGATTCTCAACGACATCTACGTCGCCGAGGATGCCAGGCGCCAATTGGTGGCCGACAACCTGATGCGTACCGCGAAGAAGATGGCCAAGGAAACCAACGCCGTGCGCCTGCGGGTATCCACCAGCAGCAACAATGAAGTGGCACAGAAAACCTACGAATCCATGGGTTTCCGTGAAGACACCGAGTTCAAGAACTACACCTTGCCCATCGGCGAAAACTGACCCCAAGCGGCGCCGAGGGGCTCTCTGCCTCGGCGCCGGACCCCACGCCCCGCGACATCCCCCGCTACAATCTCAACGCGCAATTCACATCTCAGTCTTTATAATGCCGACCTCTTCGGACTGTAAGAAAACCTACATCCCCCTTGTAGTCCCTTACTCCGACTTATCGCACAGGCCCGCTGAGCCGGGCTGTCACCACAGGTGCCTGCATGGATTTCAACCCGATCGACCTCATCCTCCATCTCGACGTCTACCTCGACATGCTGGTGAACAATTACGGGCCGTGGATCTACGCCATCCTGTTTCTGGTGATCTTCTGCGAAACCGGCCTGGTGGTGATGCCCTTCCTGCCGGGCGACTCCCTGCTGTTTATCGCCGGCGCCGTCGCGGCCGGGGGCGGCATGGACCCGGTGCTGCTGGGCGGCCTGCTGATGCTCGCCGCCATCCTCGGCGACAGCACCAATTACGTGATCGGCCGAACGGCGGGCGAACGCTTGTTCAGCAACCCCAATTCGAAAATCTTCCGCCGCGACTACCTGCAGAAAACCCACGACTTCTATGACAAGCACGGCGGCAAGACCGTCACCCTGGCGCGTTTCCTGCCGATCATCCGCACCTTCGCGCCCTTCGTCGCCGGCGTCGCGAAAATGCCCTACCCGCGCTTTGTCTTCTTCAGCGTCGCCGGCACCATCCTCTGGGTCGGTGGCCTGGTAACCCTGGGCTACTTCTTCGGCAACGTGCCCTTTATCAAGAAGAACCTGTCGCTGCTGGTGGTGGCCATTATCCTGCTGTCCCTGGTGCCGATGATCATCGGCGTGTTCCGCAGCCGCTTCAGCCGCAGCCCAGCCAAAACCGAAAGCCACTGACGGCCATGTGGTCCCTCAGCGCCTGGCGGCGCAAGCGCACCCTGGCCAAGCACCCGGTCGCCGATGAAACCTGGCAGCGGGTGCGAGACCACCTGAGCTTCCTCGACGGCATCAGCGCCGCCGAAGACCAGTGGCTGCGCGAAGCCAGCGTGCTGTTCCTAGCGGACAAGCACCTGACGGCCTTGCCCGGCGTCGAACTGCACCAGGAACAACGCCTGCTCCTCGCAGCCCAGGCCCAATTGCCGTTGATGTACCTGGGCGACCTGAACTGGTACCAGGGCTTCCACGAAATCATCCTGTACCCCGACGACTTCCTCAGCCCCCAGCGCCATCGCGATGCCAGTGGCATCGAACACGAATGGGACGGCGAACACAGCGGCGAAGCCTGGCAACAGGGCCCGGTGATCCTGGCGTGGCCCGGGGTCATGGCCAGCGGCGGCTGGGAAGGCTACAACCTGGTAATCCACGAGCTGGCGCACAAGCTGGACATGCTCACCGGCGACGCCAACGGCTTGCCGCCGCTGCACAGCGACATGCGCGTCAGCGACTGGGCGCAGGTGATGCAAGAGGCCTACGACGACCTGGACCAGCAGTTGGAGCTCAACCCCGACGCCGAAACCGCCATCGACCCCTACGCGGCGGAGAACCCTGCGGAATTCTTTGCCGTGACCAGCGAATACTTCTTCAGCGCTCCGGATCTGCTGGTGCAGGCCTATCCGAAAGTCTATGAACAGTTGCAGCTGTTTTACCGTCAGAATCCACTCGCCCGACTGCGGCAACTTCAGGCCAGCGATCCGGTCTATCAGCCACACGATCAAGTGTTGTAGGTCGGTACGAAAACTCGTCGAGCAAAGGTCAGCCTGTTTCTGCTGGATGCCGAAGGCACCCGACGGGCAGCATGATCGACGCGCAGGCCATTTTCGTGCAGAACCTACGACCCTTGGTACGTGGCGTCGGTAGCGGAGTACGTCTATAATCGCCGCCACTTTTTGGTCAATCCGGCCAAGTCATTTGGTCAACTAACGGGGGCAAAGCCCAATGAGCTACAGCAAGATTCCGGCTGGCAAAGACCTGCCGAACGACATCTACGTCGCGATCGAAATTCCGGCCAACCACGCGCCGATCAAATACGAAATCGACAAAGACAGCGACTGCCTGTTCGTTGACCGTTTCATGGCCACCCCGATGTTCTACCCGGCCAACTACGGCTTTATCCCCAACACCCTGGCCGACGACGGTGACCCCCTCGACGTGCTGGTCGTGACCCCTTACCCAGTGGCCCCGGGCTCGGTAATCCGTGCTCGTCCGGTCGGCATCCTGCACATGACCGACGACGGCGGCGGCGATGCCAAAGTCATCGCTGTTCCACACGACAAGCTGTCCCAGCTGTACGTGGACGTGAAGGAATACACCGATCTGCCAGCCCTGCTGCTGGAACAGATCAAGCACTTCTTCGAGAACTACAAAGACCTCGAAAAAGGCAAGTGGGTGAAGATCGAAGGTTGGGGCGACGCAGAAGCAGCCCGCGCCGAGATCCTGAAGTCGGTTGCGGCTTACAAGGGTTAAGAGCAGTAGCTAGCGCTTAGCCATAAGCGTTAAGAGAAAGCCCCGGTGATTCGGGGCTTTTTTGTGGGCGCCAGAAAGCGGCCCAGCCACCCTTCCTTGCACTTTTTCCACCTCCAAGCCCTCTGGAGCGCGCTTCGCACTGGGAATCCCCGGCAAATATGCGTATGCTGCGCCCCACATTTGCGCATCGACCCGCCCTGCGGCCAGATCGCTCGACGAAGCGGATGATTTTCTCGCCCAGTCCCACAGCCAGCCGCAAGAGCTGGATGTACGTTTTGAAGGCTGGTGCGGTTTACCAAAAATGAACCAAGCCAGTCCCCGAGAAGCCGGCCACAAGCCGGCTTTTTAATGCCCGAAGCAAATTCACCCGCCCCGCAGGTGTTCAGCGCGGCAAATCGAGCATTCACGAAAGAAAAGCTTTCGCATATTGATCCGCCATATGAAAACATGAGCCCTTCAGCGAATTGCCAACGTGCAGTTCCCCAGGACGGGATGAATCTCCAATGGATGGATATGCAATGAACGCCTACCCAGAAAATGCCTTGCAACAGGCTGGATTCAGCAACAGCAGTGCCAAGCAACGACCCGAATACTGGGTCAAGCGCTCGCTTATCGGCTCACTGCGCATTCGTTTCGATGGGGGCCCTTCGTACCCGAAAATGGTCGAGGACCTGCGCCAGGCCCTGAACAACCATGGCCGCCTGGTACGTCGCGGGGAACGACTGTCCGGCTCGGACTGGGTGCACCGGATCAAGAAGCACCAGGGCCCGCTAAGCGAATGCCAGGCGTCGGCCATCGAGACCTTGATGGCCAAATAGCCAGCCTCGGCGACTCAGGTCTCCGCCGTTCTTCTTGCTCTCTCCAGGCGCCCCATGAAAAACACATTGATATCGGCATTCGCGCTGATCAGCCTGAGCGGTTGTGTCGGCGCCTGGGTAGAGATGCCCATTAAAGTCACCAGCAAAACCCCGGCCCACACCCAGCTCACCTACCGCGAGCAAACACCGGTGATCACCCGCACGGTGCGCTTTTCCGAGCAGCGCGAATGGTGCGGCACCACCGTCTGGGCCCTGCTCGTCCCGATCCCGCTCAAACTGCCGGTGTGCCATTCCTACACCGAGTATGCCTACGGCAACGACATCAACGGTCAGGAAGCAGAACTGCTTTACACCCAGCAAAGCCTGTCCGACCCGTTTTACGCCTGCGGCCCTTTCATGTTCTTGGGGCCGCTGATGCACACCTACGACGGCAATGCGCTCTGCGGACAATTTCGTTAACGGCGTGGCCTAGACCATGGAGCTTGCCGTTGCCTCAGGGCCAGCTCAGGTCCTGAAGCAACGGGGCGAAACCCAGCCCACCCTCACGGGTAGTTAAAGGTCTTCACCAGTGTCAACTCGCCCGGGGCGCGCATGGGGACGATGAAGGATTCGATCTTTTCGCTCGGCGTGCCTTCTTCGGTAATAACGGTGACTTGGGCGGTGGTCAGGGCTTGCACCGCGTTGCTCTGGCCGCCCTCCTCGTCGTCATCGCTGCGGTAGCCTCCGCCGTAGTAGTTCACATAGACCAGGTACTGACCCTTGAGCGGCGCGGGCATGGCGGCGATTTCCGGGCCGTAGCCGGTGGTCACGTCCACGTCCAGGGTCGCACCGTTGGGCACCACCCGGTCGCCGTACCAGACATGGGCGCCGTCCGGGGTGATCAGGTGCAGGTCGAGGTCTGTGTTGTCGCTGTCCCAGGACAGCAGCACGCGCAGCTTCGGCGGCGTGGCCCCGCCGCCGCTGTTGAGGAACTGCACGCGCTTGCGCTGTTGGCCATCGGGGCTGCGCACTTCTACGCTGTTGCTGCCATTGGGGAAGGAGAACGGCCGATCGAAGCCACCGGCACTGTCGATTTTCAGCGGCATGCTGATGCCGTTGACGATCAGCTTGCCGGGCTCCCGGGCATCCTTGGGTGCAGCTTTGATCTGCCCGCTAATGCGCGCGGTATCGGCCTGGCCCTGAGGCGTGTTGACCGATGAGGCCGGGTAGTTGACGGTCTGGGTGAACTGCTCGCCATCGGCCGAGCCGCTGCGCCAACCGCCCTTTGGGGTGTCGAGTCGAATACCGCTGTCGGCCAGGGCCGACGGCAGGCTGAACAGTCCACAGAGGAACAGGAGAACCGGGGGAGCAGGAAATTTCATGGCCTATTCCAGTAAAAGGTGACGGGCAAGCCCTTCGATGTAGGTTTCATCCTGGCCGTTGGGGTGGGCTTCAAAAGCCAGGTGCAGGTATTCGTGGGTCAGGTCCAGGCGGTCCTGCAGCGACAGCACGCCACGCACATAGATGCGCTGGCGTTCGCGGTCCACATAGGGCCGGCCGAAGGCCAGGCGGCACACGGCGAATTGGCTGACTTCGTTGTAGCCGACTTCGTTTTGCAGCGGCTGGCGCCAGCGCGGACGTTGCTTTTGCAGCCAGTCCTGGGCCGCCGGCAGGGGTTCGCAGGACGCCACCGGATTGTCCCAGCGGCTGAGGCTGGCGCGCGGGTAGGCATGCAGCAGGATGCTGTCGTAGCGCTGGCCGGCTTGAGCCTGTTCCACGGCCTGCTGCCAAGAAAGCTTGTCCGGGGCGCTCAGGTCAGAGTGGTAAGTGACTTGAGTACCCGCCAGCACCAGGTCGCTGGTCCAGGCGGCGATGCGCCGGGCGTCAGCCGTAGCTGGGCGCGGGGCGACCCGTTGCCGGCCGCTGCTGTCGTCGATGCTCAGGCATTCGCCACGGCGCCCAGCGTTCTGCAGCAGGTAGGTGCGGATGGCCACGGCCAGGGCCTTGGCCGCCTCGACCGGCTCGCTGCTGGCTTCACGCTGCAAGACCCGGGCGACGTATTCCTCCCGGTCCAGGCGGGCCACCAGACGCGACGCTCCCGCCTCCTGCAGCAGGAACAACTCACCGGCGCTGTGGATATCCAGCTGGTTGCCATTGGCAAACTCAACCCGGTAATCGCCTTGCAAGGCACCGGCTGGCACCGCCCGGCCCTGTTGTGTCAGGCGTTGCAGCGGGTAGCGGGCGAACAGACTGACTTCCACGCAGCGCCCTTTATCCACAGGCAGGTTGGTCGGCAACAGGCTGGCGAGGGCCTCGACATGGTCCTTCAGCACTCGCTGGCTGGTGCCCCGGCCGCCCGCCCAGAGCGGCGTGCCGTCCACCAGCCAGCCGGCAAAACCGCCCTGGCGCGATTGCACGTCCTGATCCCCCAGCCAGCTCCAGGTCTTGACCCGCAAGCGCCCACCGAGGGCGCCGACCAGCCTGCCGTCTGCGGCATTGAGCACCACGTCCAGCAGCACCCGGCGCGCCTGATCCTGGGCCGGCATCAGCGCCAGCATGCGCAACAGCTCGTGCACCGGCACCCGGGTTTGCGGCTGCAATTGCTCAAGGTCCAGCAACCACTCAGGGGCCTGGCGCGTCTGCCAGTAGTGGCGCCAGTCGGTCGCTTGAAGGTTCAAGCGCCGGGGTTCGAAGTACAGGCCGCAGGAGCGCACCAGCGCCTGGTCGCGGGCGATGCTGCCGCCCACGGTGCAGCAGTAGACTTCTTCCTTGCTCTGGCCCCGGCAGTCGTAGGCCGGCTCATGGGCGCCGGTGTCCACCAGCCAGGCATAGACGAAGAGTTTCCACACACTGCCCAGCGGGGTTTGCAGGTCGGTCGGCAAGGGCTCGCGGGCCAGTACCTGGGTCGTGCCCAGTTGCACCAGCTCGCTGCCCTGGCCGCTTTGCCAGGCCAGGCGCAGCGGCTCGTCCTGGGCTGTTGCCAGCACCGGGATCAAGCACAACCACAACCAGGCCAAACGCCGCGTCATGTTATTTGACCGTGACCTGGCCCAGCGCTGACGGCTGCTCCAGGGCCTGATGCTCTGGGGCATAGACCTGGAAGAAACGCGCCGCAGGCAGGTTGAACTGCCCCTTCTGCGAGAAGCGGATCAGGTGCCGCAGGCGCACTTCACCGTTCGGGTTGAGGCTGTACAGCGGTACGGCGTAAGCCATCTGGCCCGGCTCGAAGCGCGCTTTCTCCAGGGATGCCGCTTCGGCACCGGCCGGCCCGGCCAACTTGATGCCCCAGGTGGTGCGCTCGACGTCGGCGCCCGGCGGCAGCGGCACTTCGAGCATGCCGTACGCCAAGCCCCGCGCCCCACGGTTGGCGATGATCACCTCGTCCAGGTACAGGCCATCGCTGGCGATCGGCTTATTGCCCACGGCTTCCAGCTTGAAGGTGAAGGCCTCATCCCCTGGCACCAGGCGCAGCAGGCGACGGCTGATGGTCACCGGCAGCGGCGTCGCTGGCGCTTGCTTGCTGAGGTAGCTCAGGGACGCCTGCAACGGACGCTCCGGGGCATTGGCCAAGGTCAGCACGCTGGGCACCTGCGGCCCCTGCCAGACCCAGGAAGTTTCACCGCTGGCGCCCTGCTGCGCCTGCCAACCCGCCCCAGGACTCAAGGTCGCGGCCGGCGCGGCCTGGGCAATGCTGTGTTGCAACCAGGTCAGGGCCAGGGCCCGCTCCAGGGTCGATTGCGACGGCAGCAACCGCTGCAACAAGGCCCGAGCAGTACCTTGATCAAAAGGTTTCAGGGACAGGCTCAAGGCCTGGACGAAAGGCTGCGAACTGACGTCGAGGCGCTGCTGTGCGGCGTCCAATTGACGAACAAAGGCCACCGGCGGCGTAACCTTGGCGTCCCGCGCCAGGGCCGCCGCAAGCACTCGGGCACTGGCCAGGCCGAGGGCCGAATCCGGATCTTCCATCACCAGGCTGGCGCCGCCATCGTCCTGCACGTCGGCATCTCGGCCCTCACCGGCCTTGGCCAGGTCATCCATCAAACCGCTGACCAGGGTGTTGATCGGCAGTTTCATTTCCCGGGCAAACGACAGGATCAGCGCACGCTGCAACAGCGGCGTATTGCCGGCCTGCTTGGCGTAGACCTCCAGCACCCGCTGCCAATGTTCCGGCGGTAGGTTCAGGTCCAATACCTTGCTGGCATTCCAGTCGGCGTAATAGGCGTAGGCGGTGAGGAAGGCGTCCGGTTCGGCGTCTTCGCCCCACCAGGTAAAGGCCGCCTCGGGGCCGGCCATCTGCACCAGGCGCAGGCGGCTGTTCTGCATCATCAGGCGCAGGCGATCGCGCACTTGCGGGGTATTGGCCAGGGCCGGATACGCCACGCTCAGCGGCAACAACTGGCTGGCCGTCTGCTCGACACCGCCGTAAGGGTATTCGAGCAAATCGTCCAGGGCCGAACGGAACAGCGCTTGCGGGCTGTCGTCCAGGTGCAGGTGAATGTCCGCGGCATCGGCCGGCAGGCCCAGCGGCGTGTCGCCCGTGACCACGTCCAGGCGCTCGGTCTGCACGGTCTGCCAGCCGGCCCCCTGGGTGGCCAGACGCACGGCCAGGGCATCCACGGCCTTGCCGCCCTGCACCAGCTCGGCCGTCCACTCACCGTTACCCAGGGTGATGGCAGGCAAGGCCACATAGTTGATGCCCTGTTTCAAGGTCAGGGGCAGGCGCTGGGTTTCACCGGCGTAATGGATCACCAGTTCGGCCTTGACCTCCTTCTCCGACTGGCTGAACGCAAAGACCCCAAGGTCCGGCTTGTCGCCCGAGCGGAAGCGCGTTGGGCCACTCCACTTCAGGTACAGCGCCTTGTCGGAGCGGACGAACTGTTTCTTCTGCCCCACTTGGCCGGCGTCGGCAATCGCCCGCGCGGTGATGCGCCAGCGGGTCAGGGAGTCAGGCATGCGGAAGCTGAAACGGACCTTGCCACTGGCATCGGTCAACAACTCCGGCTGCCAGGCGGCGGTGTCCACCTCTTCACGCCGCGGACGCTCCAGCACCTTGACCCCGCGCTCGCTGCGGTTGGCCTTGCCCGGGGCCGTCGGGCTGCCCGGCAGGGCCACGTCGTAGCTGATGAACGACAGGCTGGCGCTGGTGCGCACGTTGTTGCGCCGTGGGTGATAGAAGAACTGATCGATGCTCGGGGCCACTTCCGGTTGCAGGGCGTAGACCATTTCGTCCACCACGCTGACCGTCAAATGGGCCGGGATCGGCTTGCCGGCGAACTGCGTGGACAGGTCCACGATCACCGTTTCGCCCGGCTGGTAGCTGTCCTTGTCGGTGGCGATGGCCACATCGATCTGCGGCGTGACCACCTTGATGCCAGCATTCTGGAAGCTGTATTCGCCGCCCTTGGTGTACAGCACGGAGAAGGTCAGGTTCGGCGCGAAGCTGTCTTTGACCGGCACCCGCACGCGGTATTGGGTGGGGCTCAGGGCCTCGACTTTCAGCCAGTCGCCGCCTTTGGACAGCAGCGCGGTGGCCTCGACCTTGTCCCGTTCCAGGGACAGCAAGGCATCGCTCACCGGTTCAGGGAAAGTGATCAGCGCCAGGGCTTCGTCACCGGCCTTGTACTCCTGCTTGTCGAGGACGATTTCCACGGTGCCCGGCACCGCCTTGACTCCGTCACCGGTGACCGAGTGGCTGGTGCCGCCCAATACCCGGTCATGCTCGTCCTTGAGGGTCAGGTTGTAAGTCCCCGGACGCTCGAAGGCCAGGCTGAACCCGCTGTCGCCGGCCGCCAGCTTGCCTTCGCCGGTGCTCTGGTCTTCCAGGCGTACCCAGCCGTAGCGGTTGGGCTTGAGGGTCTTGGCTTGCTCGCTGGTATTTTCATTGGCGTAGCTGAATTGCACCTTGTCGCCCACCGCACTGAAGCGTTGCGGGGCTTTCAGGCTGAAGCTGGCAGCGCCGCGCTCGATCAGGATTTCCTTGGTGGTCTTGACCCGGTAGGCCGCGCCGTCGCTGGCAAAGACCGTAAGCATGTAGCGGCTGGGCTTGTCTGCCGCAGGCAAATCCAGGGTCGCACTGCCCTTGGCGTCGGTGGTCAGTTCAGTGCTGGTCAGCTCCACCGGGAACTGCCCCATGTATTGCAGCTCGTTATCCACCATGGACAGTTGCTGGGCCCGCAGGCTCAGTTGCAGCTTGGCGTTGGCCACCGGTTTGCCGTCCGGGTACAGCAGCACCAGGCTGCCCTTGACCGGCTCGTTGGTCTTGAAGTCCTGCTTGGCCAGGGCCAGGGAAATTTCAAAGTGCGGCTTGATGTACTCGGCAACGCGGAAGGCGCTGCTGTAGACCTGATCCTTGTAGCTGAAACGCAGTTCGTAACCACCGGCCACGGCATTTTCCGGCAACTGGAAACGCGCCTGGGTACCGGCCTTGGAATCCAGGTTCAGGGCCAGGGTCTGCAAGGCGGTGCCCGTGGCATCCAGCACACTGACATTGACCGCCGCGGCGCCAGGCTGCACCGAATCCCGGGCGTTCTTGAACTCGCGACCGACGATCTTCAGCGACACCCAATCCCCCGGCCGGTACAGCGGCCGGTCGGTAAAGGCATAGAGCTTGGTGTCGTAGATTTCACTGTCGTAATAGAAGTTCTCGGAAACGAAGACCCCGCCCTCCTCGTCTTCACCGATCACGTAGGAGCGTTCCGGGCTGACGTGCTTGAGGCGCAGCAGGCCCTCAGCGTCCGTGGCGCCGCTGCTCATCACGCCGAGGCCGTCGGTCCACAGCACATTGACCTTGGGCACCGAGCTGCCTTCGTGTTTGCGCGCGGCCCACACCAGCAACTCGTCACCGGCAATCTTGCTTACCGCCACGGTGTTGGAAACGAAGACCATGGTGGTGGCGCGGTACTTGCCGACCAGCGCCTCCACCAGGTACAGGCCCGGCTTGAGGTTGCCCAGGGGGATGTAGACGTTGCCTGGGGAAACGCTGACAAACTCGCTGGACGAACCGGCCAGGTTCACGCCCTCGGGCGGCTGGATCGGCCGGGCCTGCCACAGCGGGTAACGGAACTGGGTGACCAGCGGCAGGCCCGGCATCAAGGCGAACTGCGGATGCGTGTCATAAGGCGTCGGCGCCAGCATGGAGTTGCCCATGCGCAGCTCGGGGACTTCGTCGATGACTTGCTTGCGCGACTCGTAGGAGAACGCACGCTGCATCACCCGACGGGATTTGCGGTACCAGTTGTCCCACAGGTACGACAGGGTGTTGGACAGGCCCTCGCCCTTGAACTGACCGTCACTGACCACACGGTGCAGGTTCTTCTGGCGCTTGAGGAAATCCAAGGGCTGGTTGATCCGATACACGCGGATATCCGCACCGCCATAGGGCTCCATGCGAAACCGCCGGTAATCCCGGCCCGGGGCTTCCAGGCGCACCATGGCCTGCTCGTCACTGGCGAAGCTGCTGTCGGCCAGGAGGAAGAAGCTCTCACCGGAAAGCGGCGTGTAATCGCTCGGCCGCACCGTGTCTTCGGCGTTGGCGAGCGACACCGGCAGCACCAGGGTCAGGAGCACAGTCAGGCGAAACAGAAAACGGGACATACGGGATTCGCTCATTGGGTGAGGAAGTTCAGTCGATAGATGCCGATGAAGTTGGGGTTGGCTGAGTCGGGTATCCATCGGGTGTCCTTCCATGTCATCAGTTGCTGCACGCTAGCCGAGCGCATGCCGTTGTCGGTGGGGGTAGTGGTGCCGGTGTGATAGGCGATGTTGCGGCCCATCCAGATCATCAGGTGCTGGTCGTCACCCTGGTCGAAGAACAGCAAGTCGCCGGGGCGCGCCTGACCCAGGTCGCGGCTCACCAACTGGCTGTTGAACTGGATCAGCTTGATGGCGTTGACGTAGGGCCCGACCTTGCCGCCGCCCTGCTGCCACTGCTGGGCCAGGCGGCGCTGGCCTTCGCTCAATTGCAGCTCCGGCGGCAGGTAGCGGTTGGACAGGCCATTGGCCCGCAGCCATTTGTTGTCGTGGACCTTAAGCGCTTCATTGGCGGCAAAGCGCACCAGGCCCGCACAGTCCTGCTGGTACCAGCGCGGGCTCGGGCCTTGGCTCAGTTGCTCCTGGGCAATGCGCACGAACCAGGCACGGAACACCTGGGACTGCTGCACGTCCAGCGGCGAAACCTGGGTCGCGCCCACGGCATTGCTCAGCAGCAAAGCCAACAGGCCGAGGCTGCCGAGGCGGTTGCGCCATGCACTCACAGTGCGCGCCATTGCAGGGGCAGCCATTGCCAATGGCCATTGGGCTCGCTGCCCTCCGGCAGGGTCAGGGCGTACTTGCCGTAGCCACCGAGCTTGCGCAGCTTGGGCACCAGGTAGGTTTGCGCGGCGTTGTTGAACACCGGCTCCATGTCCTGGGGCAGGCTGTCGAAGGTTTCCTGCTGCATCAGTTGGGCCAGGGAGTCCGGGCCCAGGTACACCGGCATCAGCACGTCCTTGGGTACCACGTCAGCCAGGGGCGGGAAACGTTTGTCCAGGGTGCCCAGGGCCTTGCCCACCAGTTTGTCGTCGAGGGAGAACAACAGGGTGGAGCCATGGCGGGCCAGGCTCACCTGCATAAAGGCACGGCCGGTAATCGCCTGCGGATCCTTGGCCTGGTCGGCTGGGTACTGGCCAAAATTGGAGCTGACCTGGCGCTGCCACTGATGGCTGTCGCCGTTCTGCTGCTCGGTCACCGGGAACACCTTCTCGGGCACCTTGCCTTCCAGCGAACCGACCATGGAGCCGAACAGCTTGCCCAGTTCAGCGTCGAGCTTGGCGTTGTCCTGATCTTTCAGGCTGGCCACCAGCAGCGGCGTGTACAGCCGCGAGTCGGCGTACCAGCAGAGGCCGGCGGCACCGGCCATCTGCTCGGTCAGGGCCTTGGCAATCGAGGCGTCGGCGCCCAGTTTCACCAGCAGCGGTTGTTGCTGCTCGGCGGCCAGGGGCAGTGCCACGCAGGCGCTGGCGCCCATGGGCATGGCTTGCCAGATCGGCTTGAAGTCAAAGTCCGGCTGGTCTTCCAGCTCATCCATGGCCAGATAGCTGTGCCAGCCCTTGTCGTCCATGTCGAAGCGCAGGCCGGAGAAGTTCGGGATAAACCGCTGGTAACCCATGGCCAGGACACTGGCGTTGACCGTCAGGCGCTGCTGAACCTCGGGCTTGCGCGCTTCCAGGCCAAAGGCTTCGGGGAAGAGTTTGTCGCCCTTGAGCAAGGCCTCCAGGGCGGTGGTGGAGACACTGCCCGGCTCATCACTGGGGCCACTGGCCGGGTCGTAGAGCTTGGTCGGGTTGGACAGCACCACCAGCTTGTCGCCGTAGGAAGCGAACGCCAGCGAACGGCTGGCGTTGTAATTGAGCTGGTACAGCGCCACTTCATCGCCGGAAACTTTCAGGTCCGCCAGCTTGCTCAACTGGGTGTCGTCCAGGGCCGCTTTGGCCAGGGGCTCCAACAGCTTGGCCAGGCCGCCGCGGTCCATCACCAGCAGGAAGTCTTTCAGGCGACCGTCGGCGCCGCGCCACAGGGCCACGTCCGCCGGCTGGTCGAAGAGCTGCTCGATCAGGCTGTCCTGCAGCTTCAGGTCATGCTCGTAGATGATTCGTCGCAGGCTGCCGATCAGGCCCAGGCGATCCGCGTGGGTTTCGTAATAGAAAACGAAGTCCTCGGTCAGCGTTTCCTTGAGGAACGGCACTGCCAGCAGGTCCTTGGGCAATTGGGTCAGGGAGTGGGTTTCCAGCAGGCCGTCGGGCCGGCTCAGGCCCAGCTTGTCACCGGCCAGTTCCGCCACCGGCGCCTTGGGCTTGCAACCCAGGCCGCTGGCGACCGCGGCCACCAGGCACAGGCCCATGACCAGGGCCGGCCAGCGCCGCGGCTTGCCGGGTTGTTCTGTGCCGGGCACGCCGGCCGACGGGGATGCAGTGTTTTCGCTCATGATTCACAAAGCCCAATTCATCCGTGGAGCGGGATGTTCAATAGGTGAAAGACTTGACCAGCAACAGGTCGCCAATGGCGCGCATCGGAACAATAAAGGTCTCGCGTTTTTCGTTGACGGTGTTTTCGTTGAGCACCAGGTTGATCTGCGACGTGATCATCTCGTTCTGGTTACTGCCCGCCTCGAAGTTATAGCCGCCACTGCCGAAGTTGCCCCAGTAGTTGACGTAAATCAGGTAGGTGCCGTGCAGGGGCGCGGTCATGGTGAACATTTCCGGGCCGGGGCCGTCGACGCCATCCGGGTCGAGGCCACCGCCATTGGTCAGGCCCGGGTGGCCGAAGAATGCATGCTGCCCGTCGGGCGTAATGATGTGCATGTCCAGCTCAGCCTTGGGGTCGTCCCAGCCCAGCACCACGCGGATACGCGCCGGAGTCTTGGAGTCGTTGGCTTCGTAGAACTGCACACGCTTGAGGGACTTGCCCTCGGAGCTGCGCACTTCAACGCTGTTGGAGCCGGCGCCAAAGGCATAGGGGCGACCGAAACGCCCCTGCTCATCGGTGTACAGGTTCAACGGATTGCCGTTCACCGACAGGCTGTGGGGCTGGCGCAAGTGCCCGATGGCCTTGAGCTGGCCTTCGATCATGGTGCGATTGCGCTGGATGCCGCGGTCGATGGGTGGCGTCGGGTAGGCCACTTGCGGGTTTTCGCTGCGGTCCAGCAACCCGGAATAACGCCAGCCGGCCAGCGGTTCCTGCAGTTCGGCGGAAGGCTCGGCGAACGCCGTCGCGGCCACGCCCAGGGCCAGCAGAAGGGAGGATAGAGCGCGCATGTACTGCGTCCTGCCATGCATGGGAAAACCCTGGCGCCAGGTCCGCGGCGCAGCTGCAAAGATTCAGAAAAGAGCCCAGCGACAGTGGGCCCTGGAAAGGCGGCAGATTAGCGACTTGGCGTCTGTTACACAATTGGCGAAAGGGGATTTTGCGAGGGAATCGGCAATGCCCTGAAAACCCCGCCACACGTGCCATTACGGCGACATCACCGACCCGGAATCCCGTCACCATCGCTTGCGCAGAGTGAGTCTTGCCAAGCCCCATCAAACGTCCCGGATTCAGGCTTGAATCAGCCCACGAAGAGTGCTGGCAGGTAGGCGCCAGCAAGCGCTTCTCATTTGCCCCAAAACCCTCTGTCTGCTAGTGTCGCGCCGGTTTAACGTCAACCGGGATAGCCGCCATGGCCCGCAAAAAAGCTGCCTTAGATTTCGAACAATCCCTCGCCGACCTGCAAACCCTGGTCGAGCGCCTGGAGAACGGCGAGCTGTCGCTGGAAGACTCGTTGACCGCCTTTGAACAAGGCATCGGCCTGACCCGTGACTGCCAGGCCGCCCTGGCCCAGGCCGAGCAGAAAGTGCAGGTCCTGCTGGAGCGCGATGGCGAACTGGCGGAGCAACCTTTCGATGCGGAACAGCCAGAATGATTGCCGCCTATCAGGCCAGCAGTCAGGCCCGCGTCGACGCCGCCCTGCAATCCCTGTTCATCGCTCCAAGCCCCGAACTCGCCCGCCTTTATGAAGCCATGCGCTACAGCGTGATGAATGGCGGCAAGCGCGTGCGTCCATTGCTGGCCTACGCCGCCTGCGAGGCCCTGGGCGGCAAGCCCGAGCAAGCCAACGGCGCGGCCTGCGCGGTGGAGCTGATCCACGCCTATTCCCTGGTCCACGACGATTTGCCAGCCATGGACGATGACGACCTGCGTCGCGGCCAGCCCACCACCCACAAAGCCTTCGATGAAGCCTGCGCGATCCTCGCCGGCGACGGTTTGCAGAGCCTGGCCTTCAGTGCCCTGCTGGACCCGAACCTGAGCCAGGCCAGCACCGAGATCCGCCTGCAGATGGTCAGCGCCCTGGCGCTGGCGGCAGGCCCGGCAGGCATGGTCGGCGGCCAGGCCATCGACCTCGGCTCAGTGGGCCTCAAGCTGGACCAAAAGGCCCTGGAGTACATGCACCGGCACAAGACCGGCGCGCTGATCGAGGCCAGCGTCAAGCTCGGTGCCCTGGCCAGCGGTGTGGCGCAGAAAGACGAACTCAAGTCCTTGCAGACCTACGCCCAGGCCATCGGCCTGGCGTTCCAGGTGCAGGACGACATCCTCGATGTGGAAAGCGATACCGCCACCCTGGGCAAACGCCAGGGCGCCGACATCGCCCGGGACAAACCGACCTACCCGGCACTGCTCGGGCTCGAAGCAGCCAAGGCCTACGCCCTGGAGCTGCGGGACCAGGCACTGCATGCCCTGCGACCCTTTGACGCGGCGGCCGAGCCGTTGCGCGAGCTGGCGCGTTATATCGTCGAACGCCGTAACTGAAAGGCCGCGCTGCACAGGCTGCATATCGGCCAAGTTCGGCGCTCCGCGTGGGCAGCTTGCGATGCTTAAGGTAAACTGCCGCCTCTTCTATACCTATAACGATTCGCCTGATGCCCACGACGTTTCATGAGATTCCCCGCAAACGCCCGACCACGCCCCTGCTCGACCGCGCCAACACGCCGGACGGCCTGCGCCGGTTAGGTGAAGCCGAGCTGGAAACCCTGGCCGATGAGTTGCGCCTGGAATTGCTCTACACGGTCGGTCAGACCGGTGGGCATTTCGGGGCCGGCCTCGGAGTCATCGAGCTGACCATCGCCCTGCATTACGTCTTCGACACCCCGGACGACCGGCTGGTGTGGGACGTGGGTCATCAGGCTTATCCGCACAAGATCCTCACCGGACGCCGCGAGCGCATGGCCAGCCTGCGCCAGAAGGACGGCCTGGCCGCCTTTCCGCGACGCTCCGAAAGCGAGTACGACACCTTTGGCGTCGGTCACTCCAGCACCTCCATCAGCGCCGCCCTGGGCATGGCCATTGCCGCCCGCCTGCAAGGCAGCGAGCGCAAGGCGATTGCGGTGATCGGTGATGGCGCGCTGACCGCCGGCATGGCCTTCGAGGCGCTGAACCATGCGCCGGAAGTGGACGCCAACATGCTGGTGATCCTCAACGACAACGACATGTCGATCTCGCGCAATGTCGGCGGGCTGTCCAACTACCTGGCCAAGATCCTCTCCAGCCGCACCTACGCCAGCATGCGCGAGGGCAGCAAGAAGGTCCTGTCGCGCCTGCCCGGCGCCTGGGAAATCGCCCGCCGCACCGAAGAATACGCCAAGGGCATGCTGGTCCCCGGCACCCTGTTCGAAGAACTGGGCTGGAACTACATCGGCCCCATCGACGGCCACGACCTGCCGACCCTGATCGCCACCCTGCGCAACATGCGTGACCTCAAGGGGCCGCAATTCCTGCACGTGGTGACCAAGAAAGGCAAAGGTTTCGCCCCGGCGGAAGTCGACCCGATCGGCTACCACGCCATCACCAAGCTGGAACCCCTGGACGCTCCGGCCGCTGCGCCGAAGAAAGCCGGCGGGCCGAAGTACTCCGGCGTATTTGGCGAATGGCTGTGCGACATGGCCGCCGCCGACCCGCGCCTGGTGGGCATCACCCCGGCGATGAAGGAAGGCTCCGACCTGGTGGCCTTCAGCGAGCGCTTCCCGCTGCGCTACTTTGACGTGGCGATTGCCGAACAACACGCGGTGACCCTCGCGGCCGGCATGGCCTGCGAAGGCGCCAAGCCGGTGGTGGCGATCTATTCGACCTTCCTCCAGCGTGGCTACGACCAACTGGTCCACGACGTCGCGGTGCAGAACCTCGACGTACTGTTCGCCATTGACCGTGCCGGCCTGGTGGGCGAAGACGGCCCGACCCACGCCGGCAGTTTCGACCTTTCTTACCTGCGCTGCATCCCCGGCATGCTGGTGATGACCCCGAGCGACGAAAACGAGTTGCGCAAGATGCTCAGCACCGGCCATCTGTACAACGGCCCGGCGGCTGTGCGCTACCCACGGGGCAACGGCCCCAACGCGCCGATCGACAAAGACCTGGAACCGATCGAGATCGGCAAGGGTGTGATCCGTCGCCAGGGCAAACAGGTCGCTTTGCTGGTGTTTGGCGTGCAATTGGCCGAAGCCCTGCATGTGGCCGAGAAGCTGGACGCCACGGTGGTCGACATGCGTTTCGTCAAACCCCTGGATGAAGCCCTGGTCCGCGAGATCGCCGGCAGCCACGAACTGCTGGTGACCGTCGAAGAGAACGCCATCATGGGTGGCGCCGGCGGCGCGGTCAGCGAGTTCCTGGCCCAGGAAAACATCCTCAAGTCGATCCTGCACCTGGGCCTGCCCGATGCTTACGTCGAGCACGCCAAACCGGCACAGATGCTCGCCGAGTGCGGCCTGGACGCTGCCGGGATCGAAGCCTCGGTGCGTCAGCGCCTGCAACTGCTGGGGCACTGATAGCCGCCGCAGCGTTCGCCCCTTGGCGCGGGGGCGATCAGCGTTGCGGCGCAATCAAGGCACACAGTGCGGCGGTCGCCGCGACCATCTGTGCGCTGGGCCGCTCCAGGCCGTTATCCATCACCCTTAACAACCGCCCCTGAGCCACCGCCGCGATCTGCGGCCAGGCTTTCCAGGCGTCCAGCTGTGCCTGGCGGGTGGCAAGGATGGCCTGGGGATTGCGCGCCAACACCGCTTCGATACTGACCTGGGGCGCCGGCAGTGCCTGGTCGGCAAACACGTTACGTGCGCCGCACACACTCAAGGCATCGCTGATGATCTGCTGGCCACCAATGGTGTACAGCGGCCGATCCCAGACCTGATAGAACACCGGCAAGGGGGACGGGCGCTGATAGCGCTGGCGCAACTCAGCAAGCCGCGCATCCAGTTGCGCCGCCAGCTTATGCCCCGCTTCGGGCCGGCCCAGGCGCTCGCCGATCTCGGCAATCTGCCGGGTGAGCTGCGCAAGGCTGTGGGGTTCAGCAACGTAGGTGGCAATGCCCAGGCGAGCCAACTGCTCACGCTGGGCCGGGCCAACACTGGCAGGCCAGAGCAGTAACAGGTCGGGTTTGAGGCTGAGCAGACGCTCCACATCCAATTGGCCATAGCGGCCCACGGACGGCAGGTCTTTCAACTCGGGAGGGCGTTCGCCGGCATCCAGCACCCCCACCAGCAGCTCACTGGCCCCCAGTTCGACGACGATTTCCGACAGCGAAGGGGCCAGGCTGACCACCCGCTCCACTGCCAAAGCCGGGCCACACAGGACCAGCAGCAGGAGCGCCAGCCAGCAGCGCATCAGCCGAGCTGGCGTGGAATACGGTAGAGGTAGAACAGCACCGTGGTGGACAGTGCCAGAAGAAACAGCGGCACGGCTTCCAGGCCGACGAAGACCGCCAAGGTGCCAACCCACGCCGGCAATGCGGCCACCAGCAAGGCCAGGCGACGGCGCGCGGCCAGCTCGATCCAGGCGGCGGGTTCTTCCGGGGTGTCCAGGGCTTTCTGGGTGGCGATCAGGGCGTGCTTGTAGCCACTAAAGAACCGCAAACTGACAAACATCGAGGCCACGCCAGCGATAAAGAACGGCATGGCCAGCACCGGCAACAGGGCTTCGCCCTGGCCAAACAGCGCATTGATCACGAACAGCGGCAACAAGGCCAGCGCCAGGTACTGCCACCAGCTGACGGCAAGGCGCCGCCGCACTTGGCCACGAGTCACGCGCGATCAACCTCACCCTGATGCTCGTTACCCATCATGTGGTCGAGCTTGCTGGCCTTGGTGGCCAGGTAGAGCTTGTTATGGGGGTTATGCCCGGTGTGCAACGGCACCCGCTCGGCCACCTGAATGCCCATCTCGGTCAGGGCTTTGACCTTGCGCGGGTTATTGGTCATCAGGCGCAGGGAGGTGACCCCCAAGTGCTCCAGCATCGGCAGGCACATGGCGTAGTCACGCTGGTCAGCGGCAAAGCCCAGGCGTTCGTTGGCTTCAACGGTATCGGCGCCGCCGTCCTGCAGTTCGTAGGCACGGATCTTGTTCAGCAAGCCAATGCCACGCCCTTCCTGGCGCAGGTACAACAGCACGCCACGGCCTTCACGGGCGATGGCCCGCAGGGCGGCTTCCAGTTGCGAGCCGCAGTCGCAACGCTGGCTGAACAGGGCATCGCCGGTCAGGCATTCGGAGTGCAACCGGCCGAGTACCGGGGCACCATCGGCGACATCACCCAGGCTGAGCACCACGTGCTCACGGCCGGTGGCTTCATCGAGAAAGCCATGCATGGTGAATTGCGCAAAAGGGGTGGGCAACTTGGAAGCGGCAACAAAAACGACGGGCACCGTTGTGCTCCTGATCTGTATTGGGACTGGAGATTCGCAGAGGCGGCATTGTAACAGCAGCTTTCGACAGACGCTTAGGCTGAATTATCGGAGATAAAGATCGATAAGTTTGATCAAGGGGTCAACACCGCTCGCCCGGATTCAAAGGGATAAGGCTGCTTCCAATGCTGGAAAATCGGCCGCAGGTGGCCGTTTTTGACCAACTCTTCCATGCGTCGATCAAACACCGCGAGCAAGGCGCGACCACGCTCGTTGTCGGTAAAGCCCAGGTACAGCGGCAATTCGGCCAGATGGCTGAGCCGGAAGCGCGAAGGGTCTTCAGCCTGGCCGAGCACGTAATTCACCTCGGTCAAGGCATCGATGTAGTAGTCGGCGCGGTTGTACATCAGCATCGGCAGAATGCCGATACGCCGGCGAATCTCATTGAAGCGCCGGACATTGGGCAAGTAATCCTGATACTTGTAGCCGCGCACCCAGACCAGCCGGTAAGCACCGAGGTTGTCCTGGGTCAGGGGCGGATTGCTCGCCAGCCCCAGGGAGTAGATATGGTCGGTGTCGTAATTCCAGCGAGGGTAAAGCAGGCCCACCGACTCGCCACGATAAGCCCCGACCTGGGCATCCACCTCAGCCCGCTGCACCAGCCCCACCGAGCGGGTGTAGGGCACGCTGCGGATGTCCAGCTTGATCCCTTGCGGCTCGAACACTTCCCGCAGGATGTCCCACGCCAGGCCCTGGCCGTTGGCTTCGGTGTAGTCGTCCCATTCCTCACTGGCCAGGCGAATGGGCCCGAGCGACGCCGGCGACTCGCCAGCCCAGGCCACGCTATACCCGCAGAAACAGAGCAACAGCACCAGAGCGCGGCTGAACCCCATGTTCAATCCCTCAGGTAAAACACCACACCAGCCCCTGCATCGCCAACCAGGCAAACACCCCGGCCAGCACATCATCGAGCATGATGCCGACACCGCCGTGCACATGCCGGTCGATCCAGCGGATTGGCCAGGGCTTGAGAATGTCGAAGAAGCGGAACATCAGGAACCCAGCGAGCAACCAGTACCAGCCTTCTGGCACCAGCCAGAGGGTGATCCACATACCGACCATTTCATCCCAGACGATGCCTTCGTGGTCATGGACCCGCAGGTCATTGGCCACCTTGCCGCACAGCCAGAAGCCGAACAGCATGGTGATGCCAAGCATCAGCCAGTAGCCCCAATCCGGCAGCATCTGCCACAACGGAATAAAGGGTAGTGCAACCAGCGACCCCCAGGTGCCCGGCGCCTTGGGCAAGGTGCCGGAGCCAAAGCCGAAGGCCAGGAAATGCCAGGGATTACGCCAGACCGACGGCGGCACGAACTCAGCCGGAACCTGTTTGGGATGATCTGTCACGGTGTCTCCCGAAAATGTTGATAGCCCCGCAGACTCGGGGTGATGTCTTGCCCACTGGCGTCCAGCAGCGTCACGCCCTCCCCGCTGACCACCCGCCCCACCACATGCACCGGCCAGCCTTCGGCCAGCAAGGGCGCCAATTCGGCAGGTGGCAGGGTGAAGGCCAGCACGTAGTCGTCACCGCCGCTCAAGGCCGCGACCCGTGCTCCGGCCTCGCCGAGAAAACTCACCAGCGCCGGGGACATCGGCAAGCGCTGACTGTCGATCTGCAGACCCACGGCCGAGGCTTTGGCGATGTGCCCACAATCGGCCAGCAGGCCATCGGAGATATCCAGGGCCGAAGTGGCCTTGCCCCGCAGTGCCTGCCCCAGGCCAAGCTGGGGTTGGGGCGACCAGTAATGAGCCAGCAGCGGCTCAGCGATCGCCGGCTCGGCGCTGCGTTGCCCCAGCACCAGCGGCAGGGCGCCCGCGCCGTTGCCCAGCTCACCGCCGACACAGAGCAAATCCCCCGGCCGGGCACCGCTGCGGACCAGGGCCTGGCCAACCGGCACCCGACCCAACACGGTCAGGGTCAAGGCCAGGGGGCCGCGCGTGGTGTCGCCGCCAATCAAACGCACGCCGCAATCTTGCGCCATGGCATTCAAACCACGGGCAAAGGCTTGCAGCCAATCGGCGTCCACCGTCGGCAAGGTCAGGGCAAGGGTAAAGGCCAGCGGGGCGGCGCCCATGGCGGCCAGATCACTGACGGCCACCGCCAGGGAGCGTTGACCTAAAAGAAAGGGCTCGCAGGGATCGGCGAAGTGCACACCGCTCACCAGGGTGTCGGTGGAAATCGCCAACTGCTCGCCGGGGGGCACTGCCAGCAAGGCGCAGTCGTCACCAATCCCCAGGGCAACACCCTCGCCGGCCTGCGCACAAGGCGCGGCAGCGAAGAAGTTACGGATCAGCTCAAACTCGCCCATGGCAGCCACAAGCGCGAATCAGCGCTTGAACGCCTTCACTTCAGCTTCACGCAGACGTGGGGCCAGCTTGTCGAGTACGCCGTTGACGAACTTGTGACCGTCGGTGGAACCGAAGACCTTGGCCAGTTCGATACCTTCGTTGATCACAACGCGGTACGGCACGTCGACGCGCTTGAGCAGTTCCCAGGTGGACAGGCGCAACACCGCCAGCTCAACCGGGTCCAGCTCATCGATGGTGATGTCCAGGCAAGGCGTGAGAGCGCTGTCGATCTCGTCTTTGCTGGCCGGAACCCCGTGCAGGATTTCACGGAAGTAGGCACCGTCGATGTCGGTGAAATCGTTGTCGACCCGGAACTGCGCTTCAATCTCGTTCAGCGAATGCTTGGCCATGTGCCATTGGTACAGCGCCTGAGTCGCGAGCTGACGGGCTTCGCGGCGCTTGGCGCTCTTGGATGGCTTGCCAGCGTCCGCAGGTTTCGGATCGCGCGGGTTGAAACGATCGCTATCGTCGCTAATCACTTGGCCTCCAACTGCGCCAGCAGACTGACCATTTCCAGGGCGGACAAGGCAGCTTCAGCGCCTTTGTTGCCGGCCTTGGTGCCGGAACGCTCGATGGCTTGCTCGATCGAATCAACGGTCAGCACGCCGAAGGCCACTGGCACGCCGAATTCCATGGACACCTGGGCCAAGCCCTTGGTGCATTCGCCAGCCACGTATTCGAAGTGCGGGGTGCCGCCGCGAATCACTGCGCCCAGGGCGATGATCGCTGCGTATTCACCCTTCTGTGCAACTTTCTGCGCGACCAGGGGAATCTCGAAGGCGCCAGGTGCGCGGATGAGGGTGATATCGCTTTCGCTCACGCCGTGGCGAACCAGGGCGTCAACCGCGCCGCTGACCAGGCTTTCGACGACGAAGCTGTTGAAGCGGCCGACCACCAGGGCATAGCGGCCTTTGGGGGCGATGAAGGTACCTTCGATGGTCTTCAGGGTCATTCGACAAATCTCTTAAAGAGCCGGGACGCGTTCAGTACGCGCCCCTCAGTGATGTTTTAACCGCGAACAAGAGGCCTTTGGCGGGCGGCTTTTATTCGGAGGGCACGTATTCTACAACTTCCAGGTCGAAACCGGATATCGCATTAAATTTCATTGGCGCACTCATCAAGCGCATTTTGCGCACGCCCAGGTCCCGCAGGATCTGCGAACCGGCACCGACGATGCTGTAGGTGGTCGGTGTCTTGGCCGGTGCGTGATCGGCACTTTCGCGAATATGCGCCAGGACCACGTCGCCATCCAGGGGGTGGCCGAGCAACAGCACCACACCGCTGCCGGCCTCGGCCACTGCGGACATGGCGGCCCGCAGGCTCCAGCGCCCTGGTTGCTTGACCATCAGCAGGTCGCGCAGCGGGTCCATGTTGTGCACCCGGACCAGGGTCGGCTGTTCGGCACAGATTTCGCCCAGGGTGAGGGCCATGTGCACGTCGCCTTCCACCGAATCACGATAGGTCACCAGGTTGAACTGACCCAATTCGCTGTCCAGAGGCTGCTCGGAGATCCGCTGAACGGTACGTTCGTGGATCATCCGGTAGTGAATCAAGTCGGCAATGGTGCCGATCTTGATGTCATGTTCGGCAGCGAAGGCTTCCAGCTCGGCGCGACGGGACATGGTGCCGTCGTCGTTCATCACCTCGCAGATCACACCGCTCGGGTCGAACCCGGCCATGCGCGCCAGGTCGCACGCGGCTTCGGTGTGGCCGGCACGGGCCAAAGTACCGCCAGGCTGGGCCATCAACGGGAAGATGTGGCCGGGGCTGACGATGTCATCGGCCTTGGCGTCCTTGGCAACCGCCGCTTGTACAGTGCGCGCGCGGTCAGCGGCGGAGATACCGGTGGTCACGCCTTCAGTGGCTTCAATGGACACGGTGAACTTGGTGCCGAAACCCGAGCCGTTGCGCGGTGCCATCAGCGGCAGCTTGAGCAGCTCGCAGCGCTCGCGGGTGATCGGCATGCAGATCAGGCCGCGGGCGTGCTTGGCCATGAAGTTGATGTGTTCGGCCTTGCAGCACTCGGCGGCCATGATGATGTCGCCTTCGTTCTCGCGATCTTCGTCATCCATAAGGATGACCATCTTGCCTTGGCGGATGTCTTCAACCAGTTCTTCGATGCTATTGAGCGCCACGCGGCACCCCCTTGAGTCAGGATTTGAGGTAGCCGTTGGCGGCCAGAAAACTTTCGGTGATGCCGCCGCTGGAAGGCTCTGCTGCCTTGTCGCCGAGCAGCAGGCGCTCCAGATAACGCGCCAGCAGGTCGACTTCGAGGTTCACCTGCCGGCCCGGGCGGTAGTCGTCCATGATGGTTTCGGCCAGGGTGTGCGGAACGATGGTCAGTTCGAATTCGGCGCCATTGACCGCGTTGACCGTCAGGCTGGTGCCGTCGACGGTGATCGAGCCTTTGTGAGCGATGTACTTGGCCAGCTCCTTGGGGGCACGGATGCGGAACTGAATGGCCCGAGCATTTTCTTCCCGCGCCACCACTTCACCGACGCCATCGACGTGCCCGCTGACCAGGTGACCGCCCAGGCGGGTGGTCGGGGTCAGGGCTTTTTCCAGGTTGACCCGGCTGCCGCTTTTCAATTGATGGAAGGCGGTGCAGTCCAGGGTCTCGCGGCTGACGTCGGCCCAGAAACCGTCACCGGGCAACTCGACCGCGGTCAGGCAGACGCCGTTCACCGCGATGCTGTCGCCCAGTTTTACGTCGGCCAGGTCAAGCTTGCCGGTTTCTACATAGACCCGCACATCTCCGCCTTTAGGGGTCAATGCACGGATGCTGCCGATGGATTCGATAATGCCGGTGAACATGGAGTCCTCCTCGAGAACAGGGCCTTGTCGGCGCGAAAGCTGGGAATTATACGCTCGCTGATGGCACAGGAATGGCGGTGACTCGCCAGTCATCGCCCACAGCGCGCATTTCAATGATTTTCAGCACCGGCGCATCCGCCATCTGTGCCAGGGGCCAGTCCAGCAGCGGCCGGGCCGAAGAGCCGAGGAACTTGCCGGCCACAAAGATCTGGTACTCATCCACCAGGCCTTGTTGCGCGAAGGCACCCGCCAGGCGCGGGCCGGCCTCCACCAGAACTTCGTTGACCCCACGCCCCGCCAGCTCAAGCAGCAGGCGACGCAGATCAACCATTCCGTCCGCCCCCGGAACAATCAGGCACTCAGGGCCATTGGCGTATTGCTCTTCCACGGCTGCGCAGGTGGCAACCAGGGCCGGCCCGGCCTTGAAGAACGGCGCGTCCAGAGGCACCCGCAGACGGCCGTCGATCAGCACGCGCAAGGGTGGGCGACTCAGGGCCAGGGCGGTCTGTTCCTCGTCCAAGCCCAATTCCTGCGCGCGCACCGTGAGCCGGGCGGCATCGGCCAGCACCGTGTCGGCGCCGGTCAGCACCACGCTGGCCTGGGCCCGCAAGCGCTGCACCGCAGAGCGTGCGGCCGGGCCGGTGATCCACTGGCTTTCGCCACTGGCCATGGCGGTGCGCCCGTCCAGGCTCATGGCCAACTTGACCCGCACATAAGGCAGGCCGTGCTCCATACGCTTGAGAAACCCCTGATTCAGCGACCGTGCTTCGCCTTCGAGCACGCCGCTGCCAATCTCAATACCGGCCTGGGCCAGGCGTTGCAGGCCACGGCCAGCCACTTCCGGGTTGGGGTCTTGCATGGCTGCGACCACCCGCGCCACGCCGGCATTCACCAGGGCGTCGGCGCACGGCGGGGTACGACCGTGATGGCTGCAGGGCTCGAGGGTCACGTAGGCGGTGGCACCGCGGGCCAGCTCGCCGGCCGCACGCAAGGCGTGGACCTCAGCGTGGGGCTCGCCGGCGCGCACATGCCAACCTTCGCCAACCACCTGGCCGTCACGCACGATCACGCAGCCGACACGTGGGTTGGGATGGGTGCTGTACCAACCCTTGCGGGCCAGTTCCAGGGCTCGGGCCATGTAATGGGCGTCGAGGACGGACTGCTCAGGCGTGGGCGTCATTCTTTAACCGGCTCGCGGGCGAGACGGTCGATCTCTTCGCGGAATTCATTGAGGTCCTGGAAGCGGCGATAGACCGAGGCGAAACGGATATAGGCCACTTCATCGAGCTTTTGCAGCTCGCCCATGACCAGTTCGCCCACCACCAGGGACTTGACCTCGCGCTCGCCGGTGGCTCGCAGCTTGTGCTTGATATGCACCAAAGCAGCTTCCAGACGCTCGACACTCACCGGGCGTTTTTCCAGGGCGCGCTGCATGCCGGCGCGGAGTTTTTCTTCGTCGAAGGGCTGGCGGCTACCGTCAGTCTTGATCAGGCGCGGCAACACCAGTTCAGCGGTTTCGAACGTGGTGAAACGCTCACCACAGGCCAGGCATTCACGCCGGCGGCGGACTTGCTCGCCTTCGGCGACCAGTCGCGAGTCGATGACCTTGGTGTCGTTGGCACCGCAGAAGGGACAGTGCATGGTGGCAGGCAACAAAAAAAGGGAGGGCCATGGTAGCGCATCCCACTGGCAAGACAAGCCATAGCCTTTACGGTATACAGACCGACTATTATGTTTCGCACACGAAATTTCGCTTTGCTGGAGCTTCAGATGCCCCTACGACCGCTCGTTTTGCTCAGCCTCGTCAGCCTGCTGGTCGCCTGTAGCAGCAACCCTCCGTCTACCCCGGCACCGGCTCCCAGCCCCCAGCAATCGGTCAAAAAACCTCAGGCGCCCGCCGAATTGGGGCCGTTGCCGGCCTATCAACGCGAGCTCAGCGGCGCCTTGGAAGGCATCCCGGCCGGTGCCGAAGTTGAACTGGCGCTGCTGGTGATCGACGAGCGCGGGCGCCCACAACGCTTGCTGGCCAACAGTAATTTGACCGGCAATAACCAGGCCCTGCCGTTTCGCCTGCGCTTCGACCCCGAGGCATTTCCGGCCGGGGCGCGGGTTGAACTGCGTGGGCGCGCCAGCCAGTCCGGGCAACTGATTCTGCACCTGCCGGCCGTGCGCATCGACCAGGCCACCACCCAAGCCCTGGGCTCGCTGCAGTTTGTCAAAGCCCCATGAAGGCGCCGCTCGACCTGCAAGATGCCTTGAGTGAGCTGCTGGGCGACGCCCAACTGGTGCCCAGCGAGCTGCCGGACACCCCGCTGAAACTCTGGCTGATCGACGCCGACAACATGGACCGTGCCTTCACTCCGGAAGAAACCCGGCGCATCCTCCATGAGCCACCCTACTGGTGCTTCTGCTGGGCCAGCGGCCTGGCCCTGGCCCGCTACCTGGCCGAACGTCCCCATTGGGTGGCCGGCAAGCGGGTGCTGGACTTCGGTGCCGGCTCCGGGGTGGCTGCCATTGCTGCGGCCAAGGCCGGGGCCCTGGAAGTGGTGGCCTGCGATCTTGACCCGCTGGCCATCGCGGCTTGCCGGGCCAATGCCGAACTCAACGGGGTGGAACTGAACTACTCCACGGACTTCTTCGCGGAGGCCGATCGCTTTGATCTGATCCTGGTGGCGGACGTGCTCTATGACCGCGCCAACCTGCCGCTGCTGGACCAGTTCCTCAGTCGCGGGCAGCAAGCCCTGGTGGCGGATTCCCGGGTCAGGGATTTCCAGCACCCGCTGTATCAGCGCCTGGAAAGCCTCAACGCCCTGACCCTGCCGGACCTGGCCGAGCCCTGGGAATTTCGCAACGTGAGCCTGTACCACGCACAACGGCCATTTGCCGCTGCGCTGGCGCCTACAGGCGATGGCGATCTATCCCGCGCAACTTTATAGTGGCTCCATTCCCGCTTATTCGAGAGACCCCATGAGTCAGGACACGCCGTACATCTTCGACGCCAGCACCGCCGACTTCGATCAGTCGGTGATCGAAAACTCCTTCCACAAACCGGTCCTGGTGGATTTCTGGGCCGAGTGGTGCGCACCCTGCAAAGCGCTGATGCCGATGCTGCAACAGATTGCCGAGAGCTATCAGGGCGAGTTGCTGCTGGCCAAGGTCAACTGCGACATCGAGCAAGACATCGTCGCCCGCTTCGGCATTCGCAGCCTGCCGACCGTGGTGCTGTTCAAGGACGGCCAACCGGTGGACGGTTTTGCCGGTGCGCAACCGGAATCCGCAGTGCGGGCCATGCTCGAACCCCACGTACAGATGCCACCACCGGCAGCGGCCGATCCCCTGGAGCAGGCTGAGGCGCTGTTCGCCGAAGGGCGGATTGCCGAAGCTGAAGCCACGTTGAAAGTCCTGCTGGGGGAAGACAACAGCAACGCCAAGGCGCTGATTCTGTACGCCCGCTGCCTGGCCGAACGCGGTGAGCTGGGGGAAGCCCAGACCGTGCTGGATGCGGTCAAGAGTGACGAACACAAGGCTGCCCTGGCCGGCGCCAAGGCCCAGATTACCTTCCTCAAGCAAGCGGCCGACCTGCCGGATGCCGCGGACCTCAAGGCGCGCCTGGCCAAGGACCCGCTCGACGACGAAGCGGCCTACCAGCTGTCGATCCAGCAACTGGCCCGCCAGCAGTACGAAGCGGCGCTGGAAGCCCTGCTTAAACTGTTCATGCGCAACCGCAGCTATAACGAAGGCATCGCCCACAAGACCTTGCTGCAAGTCTTCGACCTGCTGGGCAACGATCACCCGCTGGTCACCGCCTACCGCCGCAAACTGTTCGCCGCCCTGTACTGATCCTTGTACGCCTGCGCTAGCCCATGCAGGAGCTGGCTTGCCAGCGACTGCGTTTTTTGCCAGGTTCGGTGCCTTCGCCAGCAAGCTGGCTCCTACAGGATCACTGCACCCAGCTGTAGAGCGGCGTATCGGCGCCGCTCACCACCTTGACTTCAGCGCAGTGACGCAAGCGCACCAACAAACGCTTACCGGCACCGGCGCTGCCGGTCAGGCCCTCCAGTTGCTCCAGCAAGTCCGGGCCGCTGAGTTGTCCGGCCTGGCGCAGCAGGTCCTTGGCTGTCTGCCACACAGCATCATCCTGACTCACGGGCCTGGCCACCGGCGCCGCAGCCATTTCCGGCGTACTCGCCTGCAACTGCGCGCCTAGTTGCGCCCACTCCCCGGCATCCAGCTCCAGGGTCAAGTCCACCGGCCAATCGCCGATGCTTCCACGAATCCTCACCATTGCCCTGCTCCCGGTTATTTCTGTCGGGCATGCTCCCACGCGTCTTGCGTAACGCCAAGCGGGCGGTCAAACTCTGCGCCTTATTGTTATAAGATCACATAACATTATTTTCATCTTCCTCCTGGAGACACGCTATGCGCCGCCTGCTTCTTGCCTTGCCGTTCGCCCTGTTGCCGCTGGCCATTGCCCAGGCTGCCGAAACCCATGATCACGAGCACGAACATGGCAGCCTCGGCGCCCACGAACACGGCGTCGCGCGCCTGAACGCAGCACTGGACGGCAAGAACCTGGAACTGGAGCTGGAAAGCCCGGCCATGAACCTGGTGGGCTTCGAACACGCCGCCAGCACCGACGCCGACAAGGCCAAGGTCGCCGCCGCACGGGTCCAGCTGGAACAACCCCTGGCCCTGTTCAGCCTGCCCAAGGGCGCCGGTTGCGTCGTGGCCAAGCAGGAACTGGAAAGCCCGCTGTTCGGTGACAAGCCGGATGCCGATGACCACGATCATGATGATGATGACGACCACGACGAAGACGCCGACGGCCACGAGCATCACCACGAACACAGCGAGATCCACGCCCACTATCAATTCACCTGTGCCACGCCGGCCGCACTGAAGAACCTGGATTTGGGGCAAGTCTTCAAGACCTTCCCCGCCACCCAGAAAATTCAGGTACAACTGATCGGCCCGAGCGGCCAGCAAGGTGTGGAAGCGACGGCTCAGTCAGCCACCGTTAAATTCTGATTAGAACCCGGCCCCTGTAGGCGCTGGCTTGCCAGCTCCTACGGGCAGCGACATCACTTTTGAAACTTCGCCAGCAGGCAATACTGATTGCACATGACCCAAGCATTGATCGAACTGTCTGACCTGGGCTTCAGTTGGCCCGAGCACCCGGAGTTGCTAGACATTCCGGCCTTTCGCCTGGAGGCGGGCGAGACGCTGTTTCTCAAAGGTCCCAGCGGCAGCGGAAAGACCACCCTGCTGGGCCTGTTGGGCGGCGTGCAAAAGCCCAACCGCGGCAGCATTCGCCTGCTGGGCCAAGAGCTGACCGAGCTCGGCGCCGGCGCCCGTGATCGCTTCCGCGTCGACCACACGGGTTACATTTTCCAGCAGTTCAACCTACTGCCCTTTCTCTCGGTGCGGGAAAACGTCGAGCTGCCTTGCCACTTCTCCAAGCTGCGCGCCGCACGGGCGATCCAGCGCCACGGCAGCGTCGACCAGGCCGCCGCGACCCTGCTGGCCCACCTGGGCCTCAAGGACCCCGACCTGCTCAGCCGTCGCGCCGACTCACTGTCCATCGGCCAGCAGCAACGGGTCGCCGCCGCGCGGGCGTTGATCGGCCAACCGGAACTGGTGATCGCCGACGAACCGACCTCGGCCTTGGACTACGACGCCCGCGAAGCCTTCCTCCAGCTGTTGTTCGCCGAATGCCGCGAAGCCGGGGCCAGCCTGCTGTTTGTCAGCCACGACCAGAGCCTGGCACCGCTGTTCGATCGCAACCTGTCGCTCGCCGAACTCAATCGCGCCGCCACGCCCGCAGAGGTCTGAGATGTATTTGTTCCGTCTAGCCATGGCCAGCCTGGCTAACCGCCGCTTTACCGCGCTCCTCACCGCCTTCGCCATCGCCCTCTCGGTGTGCCTGCTGCTGGCCGTGGAACGGGTGCGCACTGAAGCCCGGACCAGTTTCGCCAGCACCATCAGCGGCACCGACCTGATTGTCGGTGCCCGCTCCGGCTCGGTGAACCTGCTGTTGTACTCGGTGTTCCGTATCGGCAACGCCACCAACAACATCCGCTGGGACAGCTTCGAACACTTCGCCAACAACCCGAAGGTCAAGTGGGCAATCCCCATCTCCCTCGGCGACTCCCATCGCGGCTACCGGGTGATGGGCACCACCGACGCCTACTTCGAGCACTACCAGTACGGCCGTCAGCAGAACCTGCAACTGGCGGTCGGTCGCGCCTTCGCCACGGACCCATTCGAAGTGGTACTGGGTGCTGAAGTCGCCGATGCCCTGCACTACAAGCTGGGGGACCAGTTGGTGCTGGCCCACGGCGTGGCCGCCATCAGCCTGGTCAAGCACGATGACAAGCCGTTCACCGTGGTCGGCATCCTCAAGCGCACCGGCACCCCGGTGGACCGTACGCTGCACATCAGCCTGGGCGGCATGGAAGCGATCCACATCGACTGGCACAACGGCGTGCCGGCCCGTGGCGAAGGCCGTATCAGCGCCGACCAGGCACGCAATATGGACCTCACGCCCCAGGCCATCACCGCCTTCATGCTCGGCCTGAACAGCAAGATCTCCACCTTTGCCCTGCAACGGGAGATCAACGAATTCCGCGGCGAACCGATGCTGGCCATTCTTCCGGGCGTTGCTTTGCAGGAGCTCTGGAGCCTCATGGGGACGGCGGAAAAAGCCCTGTTTGTGGTGTCGCTGTTCGTGGTCCTGACCGGCTTGATCGGCATGCTCACGGCGATCCTCACCAGCCTCAACGAGCGACGTCGGGAAATGGCCATCCTGCGCTCGGTGGGCGCCCGCCCGTGGCACATCGCGACCCTGCTGGTGCTGGAAGCCTTTGCCCTGGCGCTGTTCGGGGTGCTGGCCGGGCTTGGGTTGCTGTACCTGGGCATTGCCCTGGCCCAGGGCTACGTGCAGTCGACCTACGGCCTGTACCTGCCCCTGGCCTGGCCCAGCGAGTATGAGTGGGCACTGTTGGGCGGTATCCTGATCGCCGCCTTGCTGATGGGCAGCGTGCCGGCCTGGCGCGCCTACCGGCAATCCCTGGCCGATGGCCTGTCGATTCGCTTATGAGGAGTTTGTTGATGTCGCGGGTGTTGTTTGCGCTGTTGCTGTTGGTCGCCACGCCCTTGTGGGCAGCGGCCCCGCGAGACCTGGCCTGGTCGGAGATGATCCCTGCCGACGCCCCGCCGGAAGTGCCGAACATGCAGCCCCTGCACGACCTGTCGCAGATGAGCGATGCCCTGTCTGCCGAGTCGGCTCCAGCGGCCAAGCAGGACCTGCCCAACGCGCCGGTGGTGCAGGCGCTCAACGGCCAAGCGGTACGCTTGCCGGGGTACATCGTGCCCCTGGAAGTCAGCGAAGAAGGCCGTACCACCGAGTTCCTGCTGGTGCCCTATTTCGGCGCCTGCATCCATGTGCCGCCACCGCCATCGAACCAGATCGTCCACGTCACCAGCGAAGTCGGGGTGAAGCTGGATGAGTTGTACCAACCGTACTGGATCGAAGGCGCGATGCAGGTCAAGCCGTCCACCAGCGAGCTGGCAGATGCCGGGTATCAGATGGAAGCCGAGAAGATCTACGTGTACGAATTGCCGGAGTAATTACCGGCCCAAGAGAATAGTTCAACCCGCTCCCAGGGCATCACGGTTTCATTGAGCTGAGTCAAAGGCTCGTCGTTGACGATCCTTAACATTGGCCCCAGTCAATTTGAAACGTCCTTTGGAGCCTCCCATGCACAAGTCCTTGCTCAGCGCCTCCCTCGTCGCGCTCGCCCTTTCTGCCCCGATTGCCAACGCTCACGAAGCCGGCGAAATCATCGTTCGCGCCGGTGCAATCACCGTCAATCCAAAAGCCGACAGTTCCAGCGTCAAGGTCGATCGCGGCCCGGCAGCAGGTACCGACCTGGGCGGCAAGGCAACCATGAGCAGCGACACCCAACTGGGCCTGAACTTCGCCTACATGCTCACCAACCACGTGGGCATCGAACTGCTGGCGGCCTCACCGTTCGAACACGACGTGAAAATCAAAGGCACCAGCCTGGCCCCTGCCAACGGCAAGCTCGGTACCCTCAAGCACCTGCCGCCGACCCTGAGCGTGGTCTACTACCCGCTGGACAATAAGTCGACCTTCCAGCCCTACGTGGGCGCCGGCATCAACTACACCTGGATCTATGACGAGCACGTCGGCAGCGAGGCCAACGCCGCCGGTTTCGATAACTTCCGCGCCAAGAACTCCTGGGGCATGGCCTGGCAACTGGGTGCCGACTACATGCTGACCGACAAGGTCATGATCAACGCCCAGGTCCGTTATATCGACATCGACACCCGCGCCTACGTGGACAATAACAGCGTAGCGCCGGGCACCCGTGCCAAGGTCAATGTGGACGTTGATCCATGGGTCTACATGGTGGGCCTGGGCTACAAGTTCTAAGGTACCCACGCACAAAAAAGGCGCCTACACAGGCGCCTTTTTTTGTCTCGCTGAAAACCTCAGCGGCCCATCAGTCGAGCCAGTCCGACGTTCATCGGGGTCTGCTCCGGGAAGGTGAAGCGCTGCAACAACCGCTGGTTGTTGGCCCGGGAATGACGGATGTCCCCTGCCCGTGCCGGACCATAGCTGATGGGCGGCAGCGGCCCCACCACTTGCCCCAGGGCTTCAAGCATCTGCTTGAGGGTGGTGGCCTGGTTCAGGCCAACGTTGACCGCACCGATTTCCAACTGCGGCGCTTCCAGGGCCTGTACCAACACATCGACCAAATCTTCGACGTAGACGAAATCCCGGGTTTGCTCGCCATCGCCAAACACGGTGATGGGCAGGCCTTTCTGGGCCCGCTCGCTGAAAATGCTGATCACCCCGGAATAAGGCGAAGACGGGTCCTGACGCGGCCCGAAGATGTTGAAGAAGCGAAAGATCGCCGGCTCCAGCCCATGCTCGCGGCGATAGAAATCCAGGTAGTGCTCGCTCGCCAGCTTATCGACCGCGTAAGGCGTCAGCGGCGACTTGGGCGTTTCTTCATCGATCGACTCACCTTCGCCATTGTTGCCGTAGACCGCCGCGCTGGAAGCGAACAACACCCGCTTGACCCCGGCCTGGCGCATGGCTTCACAGACGTTCAGGGTGCCGATGAAATTGCTTTGATGGGTGCGCACCGGGTCGTCCACAGACGCCTGTACCGAAGCCACCGCCGCCAGATGGGCCACGCCTTGGCAGCCAGCCATGACCCGTGCCACCAGCGCGGCATCGGCGACATCGCCCTCGATCAATTCAACCCGTGGATTGTCCAGGGGAAGGTTGCCGGGCTTGCCGGTGGACAGGTCATCGAGGATGCGCACCGAGTAGCCCTTGGCGAGCAAGGCGTCGACCAGATGCGAACCGATGAAGCCGGCACCGCCGGTGATCAATACAGGGCCTTCAGCCATGACGATAAAACCTATCCAGTAAAGCCGGGAGCGCCGCGCGCCAGGCACGCGGCTTGATCCCGAAGGTGTGAAGAATTTTCTTGCAGGCCAGTACCGCGTGCTGCGGCTCTTCGGCCACGTCAGGGCTCGCAGCGTGGGCCTGGGCGGTGGGTGCTTCGATGGCCAGGGCATGCAGTTGCCGGGCTTCGGTCAGCACCGCCTGCCCCAAGGCCAGGACGGTGGTCGCCTCTTGCCCGGCGTAGTGGTAAGTGCCCCACAGCGGCGCCGCGCAGTCGAGTTGCTTGAGCACGGAAATGATCACCCGTGCGGCATCGTCCACCGGCGTCGGGTTGCCCCGCCGGTCGTCGGCCATCAGCAGTTCCCCCGGCTGTTCGGCCCGTGCCAGGAAGCGCCCGAGAATGCCGTCGGCGCTGTCGTCGAGCAACCAGCCCAGGCGCAGCAACACGTGCTGCGGGCAGGTGGCGCGCACGCTCTGCTCGATCCGCCACAGCGCCTGGCCACGCAGGCCGAGGGGAATGGGTTCGTCTTTTTCGCTGTAGGCCGTGGCCCGCGAGCCGTCGAACACCCGGTAACTGGACGGTTGCAGCAGGACGATATTGTGGTGCTGACAGAGTTCGGCCAGACGCTCCACCGCCCGTTCCTGGCCAGCCAGGCGCGCCTCGGGCACAGACTCCGCCTGGAACCAGTCGAAGTAGTAGGCAAGGTTGATCAAGGCATCCGGACGGGTGTCGTCGAGCAGTTGCGTCAGGCTCGCGGCGTCCCAGCCGTCTTGCGGCGGACGAGGGGCGAGGAAACCGATGTCTTCCTCCGCACCGAGGCGAATCAGCGCCTGCCCAAGGGCATTTCCGCCGCCCAGTAACATAAGGCGCATTCGCATAGAGTCAGCAGGCCCAATCTGTTCAGAACGATGGTTTTAAGTGGCCAAGCCTGGAGGCTCGGTCATTGAGAGTAGCCAGAATCGTTGCATTTTGCGGGTTTCCGGCGCAACCGTCACTGAGAAAGTGTTGAGGCGCCGGCCATTTGGCGCAGCCCGATCCCGCCGTCTACGAATGCCGACAGGCCAGGCTTGCAACTTGGCCGGGACGGCCGCATAAATCCTCCATGAATCTTCCCCACTGCGTGGACAACGCCCTGGCCGGTTTTCACCCAGCGGTCAGCGCCTGGTTCCAGCTCGCCTTCCCCGCAGCCACCCCGGCCCAGGCCCGCGCGTGGCCGTTGATCCGCCAGCGTCGCTCCACCCTGATTGCCGCCCCCACCGGCTCCGGCAAAACCCTGACCGCCTTCCTCGCGGTGCTGGACGACTTGGTGCAGCAGGGCCTGGCCCAAGGCGGCACGCTGCCGGCCCAGACCCTGGTGATCTATGTCTCGCCGCTCAAGGCCTTGAGCAACGACATCCAGATCAACCTGCAAACCCCACTGGCCGGCATTACCGAACAGTTGCGCGTGCTCGGCCTGCCGGAACTGTCCATCAGCACCGCCGTACGCACCGGCGACACCGCGCAAAAAGAGCGCACGGCCATGCGCAAAAGCGCGCCGCATATTCTGGTGACCACACCGGAATCCCTCTATGTGCTGCTCGGTTCGGACTCGGGCCGCCAGATGCTGTCCACCGCCCGCACGGTAATCGTCGACGAAATCCATGCCATCGCCGCCAGCAAGCGCGGCAGCCACCTGGCCCTGAGCCTTGAACGACTGCAAGCGTTGTGTGCCGAACCGTTGCTGCGCATCGGCCTTTCGGCCACGCAAAAACCCATTGCTACCGTGGCGCGCTTCCTGGTGGGCCGGGATCGCCCTTGCGAGATTGTCGACATCGGCCATGCTCGCCCCCGGGACCTGGGAATCGAGGTGCCGCCCACCCCCTTGTCGGCGGTAATGGCCAACGATGTCTGGGATCTGCTGTACGAGCGCCTGGCAGAATTGGCCCGCGAGCATCGCACGACCCTGGTCTTCGTCAACACCCGGCGCCTGGCCGAACGCCTGACCCGCCACCTCAGCGAGCGCCTGGGCCAGCAGGCCGTGGCGGCCCACCACGGCAGCCTGGCCAAGGAGCAGCGGCTAAATGCCGAGCAGCGCCTCAAGCGCGGTGAATTGCAGGTACTGGTGGCCACCGCGTCCCTGGAGCTGGGCATCGACATTGGTGAGGTCGACCTGGTCTGCCAGATCGGCTCGCCAGGTTCGATCTCGGCGTTTTTGCAGCGGGTCGGACGCTCCGGGCACCAGGTCAGGGGCACGCCCAAGGGACGCCTGTTCGCCTTGACCCGCGACGACCTGATCGAATGCGCCGCCCTGCTCGACAGCGTGCGGCGCGGCGAGCTGGACAGCCTGGTGCTGCCCATCGCGCCACTGGATGTACTGGCGCAGCAGATCATCGCTGAGGTCAGTTGCCAGGAATGGTCCGAAACGGCGCTGCTGGAGATGCTGCGCCGGGCAACGCCATACGCCGACCTCGACCCCAACCAATTCCAGGCGGTGCTGCGCCAGCTCGCCGAAGGCTACAACGGGCGCCAGGGGCTGCGCAGTGCCTACCTGCACCGCGATGCCGTGAGCGGTACCTTGCGTGGCCGGCGCGGCAGCCAACTGACAGCCCTGACCAGTGGCGGCACCATTCCCGACAACGCCGACTACGCCGTGCTGCTGGAACCCCAGGGGCTAAACATCGGCAGCGTCAACGAAGACTTTGCAGTCGAAAGCATCGCCGGCGATGTGTTCCAGTTGGGCAACGTCTCTTACCGCATCCTGCGGGTGGAAACCGGCAAAGTGCGGGTCGAGGATGCCCAAGGCCAGCCGCCGAATATTCCGTTCTGGCTGGGCGAGGCACCGGGCCGCAGCGCCGAATTGTCCGCCGCCGTGGCCCGCCTGCTGCAGCAACTGGACGAGCGGCTCGCAGCCACCCCGGGCAACCTGCAACCCGCGCTCGACTGGCTGACCGGAGAGCTGGGCCTGGACCCCGCCAGCGCCGGGCAACTGTTGGACTACCTGGCCCGGGCGCGCCAATCCCTGGGTGCGCTGCCGTCCCAGGACTGCCTGATCATGGAGCGCTTCTTCGACGAGTCCGGCGGCACCCAACTGGTGATCCACAGCCCCTTCGGCAGCCGCATCAATCGCGCCTGGGGCCTGGCCCTGCGCAAGCGCTTCTGCCGCACCTTCAATTTCGAGTTGCAGGCCGCCGCCAGCGAAGACGCGATCGTACTGTCACTGTCCACCAGCCACAGCTTCGAACTGGCGGACGTCTGGCGCTACCTGCACAGCAACAGCGCCGAACACATCCTGATCCAGGCCCTGCTGGAAGCGCCCCTGTTTGGCGTGCGCTGGCGCTGGAATGCCGGGGTCGCCCTGGCCCTGCCGCGCTTCGTCGGCGGGCGCAAGGTGGCGCCACAGATCCAGCGGATGAAAAGTGAAGACCTGATTGCCAGCGTGTTTCCCGACCAGATCGCCTGCCTGGAAAACCTCGCCGGCGAACGCGAGATTCCCGACCACCCGCTGGTGCAGCAAACCCTCGACGACTGCCTGCACGAGGCCATGGACAGCCAAGGTTGGCTGGCCCTGCTTCGGCGCATGGAGCAAGGCCAGGTACGCCTGATCAGCCGCGACCTGCCGGCGCCCTCGCCCCTGGCGGCGGAGATTCTCAGCGCCAAGCCCTACACCTTTCTCGACGATGCCCCCCTGGAAGAACGACGTACCCAGGCGGTGCTCAGTCGCCGCTGGAGCGACCCGCAAAGCACCGACGACCTCGGCGCCCTGGACGCCGAAGCCATTGCCGCGGTGGCCCTGGAAGCCTGGCCGGCACCGGGCGGCGTGGATGAAATGCACGAAACACTGATGAACCTGGCCTGCATCAGCGACGCCGAAGCCCAGGCCAATACCCACTGGCCGGAGTGGTTGCGCGCCCTCGCCGCCAGTGGCCGGGCCAGTCGTTTGCAACGCCCCGACGGCGGCGGGTTGTGGCTGCCACTGGAACGCCTGTGCTGCCTGCAAACGCTGTATCCGCAGGCTGACCTGCAGCCGCCCCTGAGCGCCCTGCCCGGCTTCGATCAGCCCTGGACGCCGGAGGCGGCGGCAGTGGAAGTGATTCGCGCCCGGCTCAGCGGTTTTGCCCCCCTGAGCCTGACGCAGATCGCCGCCCCCCTGGGGTTGCCCGCCGGCCAGGTGACCCAGGCCCTGGCGCAACTGGAGCGCGAAGGCTACGTGCTGCGCGGGCGCTTCACCCCAGCAGGCACTGAAGAGCAATGGTGCGAACGCCACCTGCTGGCACGCATTCACCGCTACACGGTCAAGCGCCTGCGCCGGGAAATCGAGCCGGTGTCCTTGCAGGACTTCATGCGTTTCCTGTTCGACTGGCAGCACGTGTCCAGCCACACCCAGGGCCAGGGCAGCGCCATGCTAGGGGAGGTCGTCAGCCAGTTGGAGGGTTACCCGGCGGCGGCAGGTGCCTGGGACAGCGAACTGTTGCCGGCGCGGCTCAAGGATTACTCAGGGAGCTGGCTGGATGAGCTGTGCCGCAGCGGCAAAGTGGCCTGGAGCCGCCTGAGCGCCAACCCCAAAACTGCCGGCGCGAACCTGCGTAGCACCCCCATCGTGCTGCTGCCACGCCGCCAAGTGGCGCTGTGGGGCGAACTCACCGCGCCAGGTGAAACTCGCGAGCTGTCGCCCAAGGCGCACAAAGTGCAGCAGGCCCTGAGCGAACACGGCGCCCTGTTCTTCGATGAATTGCTCCACGAAGCCCACCTGCTGCGCAGCGAGCTGGAAAGCGCCTTGCAGGAGCTGGTGGCGGCCGGCCAAGTGAATGCCGACAGTTTTGCCGGCCTGCGGGCGCTGATCACACCGGCCAGCAAACGCCAGAATCGCAGCAGCCGACGAGGCCGTGGGGCCTTTGTCGGTGGCATGGACGATGCCGGGCGCTGGGCCCTGCTGCGCCGCCCGGGCAGCCCAGAGCCCGGCGCACGTCCCGGGGCCCTGCCGGAGGCCACTCTGGAACATGTGGTGATGACCTTGCTGCGCCGATATGGCGTGCTGTTCTGGCGCTTACTGGAGCGTGAGGCGGACTGGCTGCCCAGTTGGCGCGAACTGCTGCGCACCCTGCATCGCCTTGAAGCCCGGGGCGAGATCCGTGGCGGACGCTTTGTCAGCGGCCTGGCGGGGGAACAATTTGCCCTGCCCGAAGCCATTCCCCTGTTGCGTGAAGTGCGGCGCCGCCCCCTCGATGGCAGCTTGATCGGCGTTTGCGGCGTGGACCCGCTGAACCTGGCCGGCACCTTGTTGCCTGGGCCCAAGGTAGCGGCGCTGGCCGGCAATCGGCTGGTGTATCGCGACGGCCTGCCAGCGGCCGCCGAAATCGCCGGCCAACAGCACATCTGGCTGGAGCTGGACCCGGCTGCGGCGACTCAGTTGCGCAACAAACTGACCCGCCACTGAGCCGCCCCTTCAAACGGCGGGAGGGCTGGGCAGCGCCACCGGCTGCGGATAAGTCTGGGCGAAGTGCACCTCGGGGCAGTTATCCACAAGCTTTTTCAAGCGCTGGTTGAACGCGCGGTTGACCGCGTACTGGCCACCGGAAACCGTGCGGAACTGCGCGGTCAGCACCACGCCATTGAGGTCCATCTTGTCCACGCCGAACACATCCAGCGTGCCCTGCAGGTTGTACTTCAGGAACGGATCCTCGGTGATGGAACGGCCGGCCTCGCGGATCAGCTCGATGGCCTTGTCGACATCGGTGTCGTAGGTGAACTGCACCGAGAAGAACGCATAGGCGAATTGCCGTGATTGGTTGGTCACCGCCTTGATCTGGCCAAAGGGCACCGAATGCACGAAGCCCTTGCCGTCGCGCAGGCGCAGGGTGCGAATGGTCAGGCCCTCCACCGTGCCCGCGTGCCCCGAGTCGAGCACCACCCAGTCGCCAATGGACAGGGTGTCCTCAATGATGATGAACAAGCCGGTAATCACGTCCTGCACCAGTTGTTGGGAGCCAAAGCCGATGGCCAGCCCGACCACCCCGGCCCCCGCCAGCAGCGGCCCGACATTGATCCCCAGATTGGCCATGGTGGTGATGGCGCAGATCACCACCAGGATGATTTTGATCGCGTTGCGCAGCAGCGGCAGGATGGTTTTCACCCGGGTGCTGGGCTGGCGCGCCGAGCGTTTGGTGAGCGGCGGCTTGAGGGCCTCCTGGATCGCCGTGTCGAGCACCACCCAGAGCAGCCAGGTGACCAGGAAGATCAGGCCGATGCGGCTCAACGAATCGCTGATGGCCCGGCCCACCGTGTTGCGCTGGGCGAACTCGAACAACGACAGGCCCCAGATCCGCCCCAATATCTCGATAAAGGCGATGGCCATGACAATCCGCAACAAGGCGTGCAACAGGCTCAGCAGGCGCTCCTTGTAGGCGCTGCTGTGCTGCAAGGCCCGAGCGCTGCGGGACTTGAACAGGTGCTGGAAAATCGTGCTGAGAAACACCGTGGCAATCAGCAGCACCGTGGTCAGCAGGGCGCAGCGCAGGGCCTTCTGGTTGTCTTCACCGATCCCGATCAGGTTCACCGCGGACACCAGCACCATCAACAGAATCGGCCAGTACCAGAGCCCGGAAAAAATCCGCAGGGATTCTTGCAACGCCGGCTGCTTGAGACGCTGGGCCAGGGGGCGATTGCGAATCAGATGGGCCACCGGCCGGCGCAGACGGATCACCAGCATGGCAAAGGTCAGGGACGCCGCCAGGCCCGTGAACACCGCCACACTGCTGGTGATATTGCCACCCAGTTGCCGGGCGATCTGCGGGCTGACCAGGGCGTCACTGAGGGCGGCAAAGAAGCCGATCAGGAACAGCGGTTTCGGGCAGTAAGCGCGGATGAGTCGCACCGCGGGACGCTTGTGCCCGCGATTGAACAGCACCACCAGGCACAACAGCACCGACGTGGAAAAAATCCCGCTGCTGGTGGCATAGGCGAAACACAGCGCCAGCGCCCGCCCTACCGAGCTGGGCACCAGGTGGCTGACATACAGGGTCAAGGGCAGGCAAATCAGTGCGGGGAGTGTGTAAGGGAGTAAATAACCGAGTACCGACTGGCTGCGTTCCCGGGCGCGCAACAGGCGTTGCTGGCCCAGGCGCCTGGCGAAGATGCCGCCCAGCAGGGTCAACACCGCAAAGGCGCCGATCCACACCCCGGACAACATCAAGAAATCCCCGGCCACGCTCCAGTTGGAGCGGTCCGTGGGGGGATTGACCAAGCGCCCGACTTCGTCCGCCGCGCGGTCGGCCCGCAGGCGCCAGGCATCGATCAGGTTTTCGTTGAGGTCGAGCTTGTCCTGGACCTCTCCAATGCTCGAACTGATGGCACCGAGCAAGCCGCCCTCGACCAGCAACTCGGTTTTTTCGGCGGGCTCATCGGCCGCTGTAGCGGGGGCAGCCTCCAGCTCACTGCTGCCCATAAACAGCAGCACACCCAACAACATTGCGGTCTTGAGTTTCAGCACAACGGAAGGCTCCTTCGGCAAGGTCTGTAAGGAACTGATCGGCAAATGCCCGGCAAGTTCGCTTTGGCCTGAGCGACAAGCGTAGCGCTCCCCCTCTGAAAATCGACAGGCCGTCCATGGATCACCGTCCGTAGGCGCGTCGAAACTTTCTCCCTCGCAGCACAGTCATCCACTCACCGGGGTCATCCAAGGCCCACGCATTGGAGCAGACATGGCAGCGAATCACTTCGATATGACCGCCCCTCGACCCGCCACGCCCAGGTCGCGCCTATGAGTGCCGACTCCGCAACGCGGCCAAGCCTCGCCCAGACTCCGGCCCTGACTCGCTTTCGGGTGCTGACCGTCAATACCCACAAAGGCTTCACCGCCCTCAACCGCCGCTTCATCCTCCCGGAATTGCGGGACGCGGTGCGCAGCGTGGCCGCCGACTTGGTGTTCCTGCAGGAAATCCACGGCACCCATGAGGGCCACCCCCAGCGCTACAGCAACTGGCCCAACATGCCCCAGTACGAGTTCCTCGCCGACAGCCTGTGGCCGCAGTTCGCCTACGGCCGCAACGCGGTGTACCCCGAGGGCGACCATGGCAATGCCCTACTGTCGAAATTCCAGATCGTGCGGTACGACAACCTCGATGTGTCCCTTTCCGGCCACGAGAACCGTGGCCTGCTGCATTGCGTGTTGCGCCTGCCGGGCCAGGATCGGGAAACCCACGCCATTTGCGTGCACTTGGGGCTGCGCGAAAACCACCGTCAGCAGCAACTGCAATTGCTGCTGCAACGGATCGCCGAAATTCCGCCGGAGGCCCCGCTGATTGTCGCCGGGGACTTCAACGACTGGCGCCAGCGCGCCGATATCATCCTCGCCCCCAGCGGCCTGCAGGAAGTGTTCGTCAGTACTCAGGGCAAGCCGGCTCGCAGCTTTCCGGCGCGCTGGCCGCTGCTGCGCCTGGATCGGATTTATGTCCGCAACCTGAAAATCCACCAGCCCAAAGTGCTGGCGGCCCACCCCTGGTCCCATCTGTCCGACCATGCTCCGCTGGCGGTGGAGGTCGAACTATGAACAGCGCACCGCTGGAAAAAAACGTTGTGGATCAGCTCGCGGAGGCCGCGCCGAGCGCGCCGTCACCTGCCGTCGACCTGGAATATGGCTGGCACAACAACAATCGGATCGAGTTGCTGGAGAATGGCGAAGCCTACTTTCCCAAGGTGTTTGAGGCCCTGCGCCAGGCACAGGAAGAAATCCTCCTGGAGACCTTCATCCTCTTCGAAGACAAGGTCGGCAACGAGCTGCAGCAGATCCTTATCGAGGCCGCGCAGCGTGGAGTGCGGGTCAGCGTCAGCCTCGACGGTTTCGGCTGCGGCGAACTGAGCCAGAGCTTCCTCGGTGCCTTGAGCTCGGCCGGCGTGCGCCTGCAGATGTTCGACCCGGCGCGCCCCATCCTCGGCGTGCGCACCAACTGGTTCCGCCGCTTGCACCGCAAGATCGTGGTGGTGGACGGCAGCCTGGCCTTCATCGGCGGGATCAACTTTTCCGCCGACCACCTGGCCGACTTCGGCCCGGAAGCCAAGCAGGATTACGCGGTGCTGATCGAAGGCCCGGCGGTGATCGACATCCATCATTTCGCCTTGCAGCAAAGCGGCCGCCCGGCCCGGGCCCGGTATTGGTGGCAGCGTCGTTCCCGGCGCCGCGCCGAGTTGGCACAGACCGATCATCAGGGGCAGGTGCGCCTGGTGTACCGGGACAACCGTGAACATCGCTCAGACATCGAAGAGGTCTACCTGCATGTGCTGCGCGGCGCCCGGCAGCGGGTGGTGATCGCCAACGCCTACTTCTTCCCGGGTTTTCGCCTGCTGCGGGAGATCCGTAACGCAGCGCGGCGCGGGGTCGAGGTGCGTTTGATTCTGCAAGGCGAGCCGGACATGCCTATCGCCAAGTTCGCCGCACGCCTACTTTACGATTACCTGCTCAAGGACGGGGTGAGCATCCACGAATACTGCCAGCGTCCGCTGCACGGCAAGGTGGCCCTGGTGGACGACGATTGGAGCACCGTGGGCTCAAGCAATCTCGACCCCTTGAGCCTGGCGCTGAACCTGGAGGCCAATGTGCTGATCCGCGACCGGGCGTTCAATCATGAGTTGTTCGAGCGCCTTGATTGCCTGAGCCGCGACCACTGCAAGGCCGTCACCGCCAACCCTGCGCCCCGCGGCCGGCTGTGGCGGCTCACCGTGGGCTTTGTGGTGTTTCACTGCCTGCGGCACTTTCCGGCCTGGGCTGGCGGGCTGCCCGCGCACAAACCGCGACTGCAAGCCGTCACCCACCCCCGCCAGGAGTCGCAGCCATGAGCCACTCCCAGGCTGCCGCGTCTTCAGCGCCCCAGAAAAAATCATTATGGAGCCGCCTGCAAAAGCCTTTGACCGTGCTGTTCTTCCTGGCGCTGATCGTACTGTTTACCCTGCTGGCGCGGCGGATCGACTGGCACGAAGTGTTCAGCACCCTGGCCGACTTCAAGTGGCCGACACTGCTGATCGCTGCGGCCCTGACCCTGACCAGTTTCCTGGTGTACGCCTGCTTCGACCTGATCGGCCGGACCTACATCCGCCAGGACCTGGGTTGGCGGCAGATTCTGCCGGTGGGGATCATCAGCTACGCCTTCAACCTCAACCTCAGCGCCTGGGTCGGTGGCATCGCCATGCGTTATCGGCTCTATTCGCGGCTGGGGGTGAGCAAGGGCAACATCGCCAAGATCCTCGGCCTGAGCCTGGCCACCAACTGGTTCGGCTACATGGCCGTGGCCGGGGTGGTGTTTGCCAGCGGCCTGGTATCGATGCCCCCGGGCTGGAGCTTGAGCAGCGGCGCCTTGCAGGTCGTCGGGGGGCTGCTGTTGCTGGTCAGCGGCGGCTATCTACTGGCCTGCCAGTTTTCCCGGCGGCGCGAGTGGTCGATACGCGGCACGGAAATCAACCTGCCCTCGCCCCGCATGGCCTTGCTGCAATTGGCCCTGGGCGCCCTCAATTGGTCATTGATGGCGGCGGTGATCTTTACCCTGCTTCCGGGGAAGCTGGAGTACCCGTTGGTGCTGGGGGTGTTGCTGATCAGCGCGATTGCCGGGGCCATCACCCATATTCCTGCGGGGCTGGGGGTGCTGGAAGCGGTGTTTGTCGCGTTGCTGCAACACGAGGTTTCCCGCGGTGGCCTGCTGGCCGGGCTGATTGCCTATCGAGCCATCTACTTCATCTTGCCGTTACTGGTGGCGCTGGCGATGTACCTGCTGGTGGAAGCCAAGGCCAAGGCGCTGCGGGTGGAAAAACCGTCGTCCTGATCGGCACGGGCACCTGCCATCGCTGGCCGGGCGAGCCCGGTCAGTCAAACAGGCAGGCAGGATTCAGGCTCAACGTTGCTGGATGATACTCAAGCGCTCGCCCACCACCATCTCGGTAATCCAGTCCACAAGGATCGAGGTGTAAGCCTGCTGGGACACGGGGTCACTCAAGGCGTGGTCCGCCCCGTCGATGATGCGATGGGTCAACGAGTGGGTCTGCTGGCAGGCGGCGCGGTAACTCATGATGGTGGCGTGGGGCACGTGGTCATCGGTCTCCGACTCCACCAACAGCACATCCCCGGTAAATTCCGAACAGGCATGCAGGGCACGATTGCTCTCGGCAGGCACCCGGTGGCTGCGGTAGGCCAGCAGGTCGGCCTTGTCCAAATCGCGCTTGGCCGTGTGCCATTGCTCATCCCGGTACAGCGCCGGCACCCGCAGCGCCAGCCAGCGTACCGGGCGCAGGGACGTGAGGATGCTCGCCAGGTAGCCACCGTAACTGGTGCCGACCACGGCAATCGCCGAGGTGTCCAGGGCCGGGTGTGACAGCAGCCGGTCATAGGCGGCGAGCAAGTCCCGCAGATTGTCCTCACGGGTCACCCGAGACAGCGGAATACCGGTGCCCGCATGGCCACGCAGATCGAAGGTCAGGCAGACGCAGCCCAACCCGGCAATGCCTTTGGCGCGTTCCAGATCTCGCTCCTGGCTCCCTCCCCAGCCGTGGACAAACAACACCCCCGGCACCTTGGATTTGGGACTGAGGAAGGTCCCGCTCATTTGTTCGTCGTCGATGTCGATCTGAATGCTTTCACTTCTAGCCGTCATAGGATTGGACCCTCACGTACTTGAGTAGAAATTCACTGTCTTGCGCCGGGCCGCGATACACCTCGATGGCGTCCGCCGGCAGTGGCCGATCGGTATAGGTCTCCACAGAGGAGACGCGAATCACCTTCATCGCCGGGTCATTGACGAAGCTCTGCAGGGCCGCGATTTCCGCGCTGCTGGCGCCGCCCATGCGCCAGGACTGCTCCAGCACTCCGCAGCAGGGTTGCCCTTGGGCATCCAGGCCCTGGGCGATGTCGTAATTGCGCCGGGAGGCAAAAAACTGCGGATAGGCTTCGTCCGCCGCGGCGTCGAAAACCTGGGCTTGCTGCACCGCCAGGCGTACATCCGCCGTCAGCGCCAACGCCAGCAAGGCGTCGTAGTCGCCGCGCACCACCAACAAGTCGGAACCGCCGTAGACCTGCTCGCCATGCCCATCCTCGGTGAGGTATTGCTGGCCGCAGTAGCTCAGCGTCAAGCCGCCGATAAAGGACTGGCCGACGCTGTGGGTCACCACCTCGCTCAAATCCTGCTCAAGCACCACGCCGGATTGGAAAAGCTCGGCAATCTCGGGTTGGGCCAGGAGTTGCTCAAAACCCTCCAGGCTCTCGATAACCTGTTGCCCCCGCCCGGCGCACGCGTGGATCGGCTTCAGGCGTATGGCGCCGCTGCGGAGCAACTGGGCCGCAGCAGGCCGGGCATCAGCCAGGGAAAAGACACTGAGCCCTTGCAACACCACCGCACGCACCCGCTCGGCGAACAACGGCGACCAACCTGGCGGGGCCGCGGCGTCGGCGTTGAGCAGGCCGTGGGTAATGGCCTTGGTGCAGATGAAGTCATGCTCGACATAACCGCCCCACAGGTCTTCAGGGCCCTTGACCGCCAACCGCCGGGCGGCTTCAGGGCCCACCAGGGTCTGGGTCGGCAACCAATAAAGGCTGGGGCCCACTTTGTCCGCCGGGCCGTGCCGGGGCGAGAAGCGCAGGCCGAGAATTTGCGCCAACCAGCGCGCCAGGGCCTGGTTGGTCTCGACTTCATGCTGGGGCGCCTGGGGCCGGATGGAGTGAGCCACGACGCGCTTTTTATCGTCTGCCGGAATCATCGGTCCACCTTGGCCTAGGCCTTGAGTTCAGAGAATGCCACTCAAGGTTGCAGGGTTCAGGCCAACCGCGACGCCCGAGCAATCAAGCGGCCAAGGCGGGAAAGGTGGCATCGGGCCTGTTTGATTTTGCACGATCGGCTCTGAGCGCCCGGTATTTTGCACGACAGCACTAGTCGCCGCTGGCAGCCACCACCGATGCGCCTGCGCCGAAACGGAGCCGATAAGCGCTGGGTGCCAGGCCGGTAATTTTCTTGAAAACCGCCCGAAACGCACTCGGGTCCTGGTAGCCCACGGTCCAGGCGATGTGATCGATGGTGCCGTTAGTGAATTCGAGCATTTCCCGGGCCTTGCCAACCCGTACATGCTGGCAATACTCGGTGGGCTTGAGGCCGGTGGCGCCACGGAAGCGCCTAAGGAAGGTGCGTTCTTCAAGCCCCGCGCACTGGGCCATGGCGCCAATCGACACCTCCACCGCGCCGCTGGCTTGCAACCAATGCTGGACCTTGAGCACCGCCGCATCGCCATGGCCGAGGATCGGCGCGAAATGGCTGCCGCATTGCTGGGTACTGGCCCGATGCTCCACCGCCAGAAAGCGCGCGGTGCGGCTGGCAAGGCTGGGGCCCAACAAACGGTCGACCAGGCGCAAGCCCAATTCGGCCCACGCCATCAGGCCAGCGCTGGTAATCAGGTCGCCGTCATCGATGATCGGCGAGTCGGCCTTGACCCGGAGCGCGGGGTATTGCTCGGCCAGCAGGGGCGCGTAGGTCCAGTGGGTGGTGACGTCCCGACCATCGAGCAAACCGCTGGCGGCCAGCAGAAAGACCCCGATACACACCGAGCACAGGGTCGCGCCATTGCTGTGCTGGGCACGCAGCCACTCGATCAGCGGTGACAACGAGGCCGCATCAGGCAATGTGGCAATGGACGGCGGAATCAGTACCGCCAGCAATGGGCCCACGGCTCCAGGATGGCTGTCGAACACCCGCTGCGGGGCACCGTCACCGTCGGCCTGCCAATGGCTCACCCGCAACAGCGGCAACGGCGCATCCGAATGCTGGGCCGCCAGCCGGTTGGCCACGGCGAACAGGTCAGTCAGCCCATGGACAGCCGCCATCTGCGCCCCGGGGTAGATCAGCAGGCCCAATTCGACGCTGGGCGATTGCGCAACCATTGTCAGTTTTCCCTCGCTTATTGTCGGTGCGGCCAATCCTCGGAGGCGGCGCGGGCGACCATACTGGTCCCACACGCTCATCAAGGAAAGCCCTCATGTCCAAACCAGCACTGATCGTAATCGACATCCAGAATGACTATTTCCCGGGCGGCAAGTGGCCCCTGGCCGGGGTTGAAGCCGCAGCCGACAACGCTGCACGCCTGATCGCTGCCGCGCGCCAGGCGGGTGAGCTGGTGGTGCATGTGCGCCATGAATTCGCCGATGCCGACGCGCCCTTCTTCGCCCCTGGGTCAGCAGGCGCACAACTGCACCCCAAGGTCCTGAACCGCCCCGAGGAACCGGTGGTGCTCAAGCACGCGGTCAACGCCTTTCACAACACCGAACTCAAGGCACTGCTGGAGCAGCACAACATCGACGAACTGGTGATCGCCGGCAGCATGAGCAACATGTGCATCGAAGGCGCCACCCGTGCTGCCGCCGACTTCGGCTACCCGGTCACCGTGATCCATGACGCCTGCGCCTGCCGCGAACTGGAATTCGATGGTCAAGTGGTCCCAGCCCAGGAAGTGCACCTGGCGGCCATGGCATCCCTGGCGTTCGCCTATGCCAAGGTGCTGCCGACCGACGAGTTCCTCGCCAACCGCGGCTGATTCGACTGCTTCCGCCCGGCCAGGCACCGTACTGAGGCAGAACCTGCAGACGAAAAAAAACCGCTCCCTTCAAGGAGCGGTTTTTTTATGGGTCGATACCGAAAGGGGCGACCTTAGAACGGGATATCGTCATCAAAGCTGTCGAAATCCGGAGCCGGTTGCGGAGCCGCCTGCTGTGGCGCTGGACGCGACTCACGCTGTGGCTGCTGCGAAGGCTGTGGACGGGACTGCTGTGGACGCGGTGCCGAGTTGGACATGCCGCCCTGGCCTTGCTGGTCGCCCTGTGGACGGCCGCCCAGCAGTTGCATGGTGCCCTGCATATCGACCACGATTTCAGTGGTGTAACGCTTGATGCCGTCTTTTTCCCACTCGCGGGTCTGCAGTTTGCCTTCGATGTAGACCTGCGAACCTTTACGCAGGTATTCACCGGCGATCTCAGCCACCTTGCCGAACATCGACACACGGTGCCATTCGGTTTTCTCGACCTTCTGGCCGGTCTGCTTGTCGGTCCACTGTTCGCTGGTCGCCAGACTCAGGTTGGTCACGGCGTTACCGTTAGGCAGGTAGCGAACCTCAGGATCCTGGCCGCAAGTACCGACCAATATGACTTTGTTAACCCCACGGGCCATAACGTTCTCCTAGGCTTCGCACGCCGACGGCGCTGGATTGACCAGCTGCTCGAGGGTCGCGCGATCCAATAATTCGGTGTCCAATTTGATGTAAATGGCGGCCTCTTCGGCCACCATCACTGCATCTGTTACCCCAACGACGGCCTTCAGGCGCTCGACCAGACCGGCTTCGCGGATCGCCTCGGGCGATAAAGGCAAACGCAGACTCGTCACATACGGGGGCTCGCGCATGGTAACAGCAAAGACCAGCCAGAGTGCAGCCAGACCTGCGCATCCCAGGAACACAACCGACAAACCGCCATGCTGGAACAGCCAGCCGCCGAGAATGCCGCCCAGTGCCGAACCCAGGAATTGGCTGGTGGAATACACCCCCATTGCCGTGCCCTTGCCGCCCGCGGGTGAAACCTTACTGATCAACGACGGCAACGAGGCTTCCAACAGGTTGAACGCGGTGAAGAACACCACGGTACCGATCACCAGCGCCCGCAGACTGTCGCCGAACTCCCAAAAGAATAGCTCGGTGAGCATCAGTGTCGTCACCGCACCGAGTAAAACTCGTTTCATTTTGCGTTTCTTCTCGCCGTAGATGATGAACGGGATCATGGCGAAGAAGGAAATCAACAAGGCGGTGAGGTAGACCCACCAGTGCTGCTCTTTGGGCAGGCCGGCTTTTTCTACCAGGGCCAGGGGCAAGGCGACGAAGCTCGACATCAGCATGGCGTGGAGCACGAAGATGCCCAGGTCCAGGCGCAGCAGGTCAGGGTGTTTCAGGGTCGGCAGCAGCGCCTGTCGCGCCACGCCCGACTCACGGTGCTGCAACGGACCGGTGGAGCGCGGCACCATGAAGGCGATGATCAGGATCCCCACCAGGGCCATGCCGCCAGTGGCGAGGAACAACCCGGACAGACCGAAGCGACTGGTCAGTAGCGGACCGACCACCATCGCCACCGCGAAAGACAGGCCAATGGTCATGCCGATCATGGCCATGGCTTTGGTGCGGTGCTGTTCGCGGGTCAGGTCGGAGAGCAACGCCATGACGGCTGCAGAAATCGCCCCGGCGCCCTGCAGGATGCGCCCGGCGATCACGCCCCAGATCGAGTCGGCGTTGGCGGCCAGGACACTGCCGAGGGCGAAGACGATCAGGCCCAGGTAGATCACGGGGCGGCGACCGATACGATCGGAAATGATCCCGAAAGGAATCTGGAACAGCGCCTGGGTCAAGCCGTACGCGCCAATGGCTAGGCCGATCAGGGCCGGGGTCGCTCCTGCGAGATCCATTCCATAGGTCGCCAGCACCGGCAACACCATAAACATGCCAAGCATACGGAAGGCGAACACCAGCGCCAGCCCGCTTGCTGCGCGGGTCTCGCTGCCACTCATGCGTTCGCTGTGGGGATCGTGCATGGATAAACCTCGTGTGAACCGGCGGCGATTCTACCAGTCCCATCGATTGACGGGGTATAGGGTGACGCTTTGCCGCGCCGCTGCAGGACATCACTGCAAAGTAGCCATTTGATGGTGTGCATCCATCCAGTATTTGGCTTTATACTCCTACGCTTTCGACGCCCGCCGACCGAGGCCGCTTTTGGACAAGATCCTGATTCGTGGGGCCCGAACCCACAACCTGAAGAACATCGATCTGACCCTGCCACGGGACAAACTGATCGTCATCACCGGCCTGTCCGGCTCCGGCAAGTCTTCACTGGCTTTCGACACCTTGTACGCCGAAGGCCAACGCCGCTACGTCGAGTCGTTGTCGGCCTACGCCCGACAGTTCCTGTCGATGATGGAAAAGCCCGATGTCGACACCATCGAAGGCTTGTCGCCGGCCATTTCCATCGAGCAGAAATCCACCTCCCATAACCCGCGCTCGACCGTCGGTACCATCACCGAGATCTACGATTACCTGCGCCTGCTGTATGCCCGCGTCGGTATTCCTCGCTGCCCGGACCATGACATCCCCCTGGAAGCCCAGACCGTCAGCCAAATGGTCGACCTGGTGCTGGCCCAGCCCGAAGGCAGCAAGCTGATGCTGCTGGCGCCGGTGATCCGTGAGCGCAAAGGCGAACACCTGTCCGTGTTTGAAGAGCTGCGGGCACAGGGTTTCGTGCGGGCCCGGGTCAACGGCAAGCTGTGCGAACTGGACGAACTGCCGAAGCTGGATAAACAGAAGAAGCACTCCATTGATGTGGTAGTGGACCGCTTCAAGGTCCGCGCCGACTTGCAGCAGCGCCTGGCGGAATCCTTCGAGACCGCCTTGAAGCTGGCAGACGGCATTGCCCTGGTCGCGCCGATGGATGACGAGCCGGGTGAAGAGATCATCTTCTCCGCGCGCTTCGCCTGCCCGATCTGTGGCCACGCCATCAGCGAGCTGGAACCCAAGCTGTTCTCCTTCAACAACCCGGCCGGCGCCTGCCCGACCTGTGACGGTCTGGGGGTCAAGCAGTTCTTCGATATCAAGCGCCTGGTCAACGGCGAACTGACCCTGGCCGAGGGTGCGATACGCGGCTGGGATCGGCGCAACGTCTATTACTTCCAGATGCTCGGCTCCCTGGCGTCCCATTACGGGTTCAGCCTGGAGGTGCCGTTCAACCAATTGCCGGCGGATCAGCAGAAGATCCTTCTCAATGGCAGCGGCACGCAGAATGTCGACTTCAAGTACCTCAACGACCGTGGCGATATCGTCAAGCGCTCTCACCCATTTGAAGGCATCGTGCCAAACCTCGAGCGGCGCTACCGGGAGACCGAATCGGCCACCGTGCGCGAGGAGCTGGCCAAGTTCCTCAGCACCCAGCCCTGCCCCGATTGCCGTGGCACCCGTCTGCGTCGCGAGGCGCGCCATGTGTGGGTGGGCGAGAAAACCCTGCCGGCGGTGACCAACCTGCCGATCGGCGATGCCACCGACTACTTCGGCACCCTGAAGCTGACCGGGCGACGCGGCGAGATTGCCGACAAGATTCTCAAGGAGATCCGCGAGCGTCTGCAGTTCCTGGTCAACGTCGGCCTGGATTACCTGACGCTGGATCGCAGTGCCGACACCTTGTCGGGCGGTGAGGCCCAGCGTATTCGCCTGGCCAGCCAGATCGGCGCCGGCCTGGTGGGGGTGATGTACATCCTCGACGAACCGTCCATCGGCCTGCATCAGCGAGACAACGACCGCTTGCTGGGAACCCTGAAACACCTGCGGGATATCGGCAACACGGTTATCGTGGTCGAGCACGACGAAGACGCGATTCGCTTGGCGGACTACGTGGTGGATATCGGCCCAGGTGCCGGTGTGCACGGCGGGCAAATCGTGGCCGAGGGCACGCCGGCGGAAGTCATGGCACACCCCGACTCCCTGACCGGCAAATACTTGTCCGGCCGGGTCAAGATCGAAGTGCCAGCCAAACGCACGCCGCGCAACAAGAAGCTGTCGCTGTCCCTCAAGGGCGCGCGGGGCAACAACTTGCGCAATGTCGACCTGGAGATCCCCATTGGCCTGCTGACCTGCGTGACCGGTGTGTCCGGCTCGGGCAAGTCGACGCTGATCAACAACACCCTGTTTCCCCTCAGCGCCACAGCACTGAACGGCGCAACCACCCTGGAAGCCGCAGCCCACGACAGCATCAACGGCTTGCAGCACTTGGATAAGGTGGTGGATATCGACCAGAGCCCCATCGGTCGTACCCCGCGCTCCAACCCGGCGACTTATACCGGGCTGTTCACGCCGATTCGCGAATTGTTCGCTGGGGTTCCCGAGTCACGCTCCCGCGGCTACGGGCCCGGGCGTTTCTCTTTTAACGTTAAGGGCGGCCGTTGTGAGGCTTGCCAAGGCGATGGCCTGATCAAGGTAGAGATGCACTTCCTGCCGGACATCTACGTGCCTTGCGACGTGTGCAAGAGCAAGCGCTACAACCGCGAAACCCTGGAGATCAAATACAAGGGCAAGAGTATCCACGAGGTCCTGGAAATGACCATCGAGGAAGCCCGGGTGTTCTTCGACGCAGTGCCGGCACTGGCGCGCAAGCTGCAAACCCTGATGGATGTGGGCCTGTCCTACATCAAGCTCGGGCAGTCGGCGACCACCCTGTCCGGCGGCGAAGCCCAGCGGGTCAAGCTGTCACGCGAGTTGTCCAAACGCGATACCGGTAAGACTCTGTATATCCTCGACGAGCCGACCACCGGCCTGCACTTCGCAGACATTCAGCAACTGCTGGACGTACTGCACCGCCTGCGTGACCACGGCAACACCGTGGTGGTGATCGAGCACAACCTGGATGTGATCAAAACCGCCGACTGGCTGGTGGACCTGGGCCCTGAAGGGGGCTCGAAAGGTGGCCAGATCATCGCAGTGGGCACACCGGAACAAGTGGCGGAAATGGAGCAGTCCCACACGGGCTACTACCTCAAGCCGCTGCTGACGCGCGACAAGGCCTGAAGCCCATGAAAAAGCCCCTGTCACTGTGAAGTGGCAGGGGCTTTTTTGTACCCACAGTACTGGCCAACGAAACAGATGCGATCGCTCGCGACCCTGAGTGAACGTCGGCAGGCTATCAGAACTGGGATTGCAGGTAGTTCTCCAGACCGATCGACTTGATCAGGCCCAACTGCTTCTCCAGCCAGTAGGTGTGATCTTCTTCGGTGTCGGCCAGTTGAATACGCAGAATGTCGCGGCTGACATAGTCTTTGTGCAGCTCACAGAGCTCGATGCCCTTGCAAAGAGCAGCGCGCACTTTGTATTCCAGGCGCAGATCGCTGGCGAGCATCTCGGGGACCGTGGTACCGGTGTCCAGATCGTCTGGACGCATACGCGGCGTGCCCTCGAGCATCAAGATACGACGCATCAGTGCGTCGGCGTGTTGTGCCTCTTCTTCCATTTCGTGGTTGATACGCTCATAGAGCTTGCTGAAGCCCCAGTCTTCGTACATCCGCGAATGGATGAAATATTGGTCACGTGCTGCCAGTTCGCCCGTCAGCAACGTGTTGAGGTAATCGATTACGTCCGGGTGACCTTGCATCGCCCTACATCTCCCTGCTTGAAAGCCGATAGTTTGAACCAAGCTGACTGGAAGGTCACTTGAAAAACGCTAACAAAGTGAAGATTTTCAGAGAAAAGTGGTCGAAATAACGCAAAAACCGCCCAAATGAGGGCGGTTCTGCTTCTTATTTAGAGTTAGTTAAGCGATACACCCAATGCACGAGCAATCCCTTCCCCATAAGCAGGATCTGCCTTGAAGAAGTGCTGCAGTTGACGCTGAACTACATCAGCGCTGACGCCGCCCATGGCACCGGCGATGTTGTTGATCAACAACGCCTTCTGCTCGTCATTCATCAGGCGGAACAGCGCACCAGCGTGGCTGTAGTAGTCAGTGTCTTCACGGTGATCGTAACGATCTGCAGCACCGCTCAGGGCCAAGGCCGGCTCTGCGTAACGTGGCGCTTGCTTAGGAGCGTCCGCATAGCTGTTTGGCTCATAGTTAGGTGTTGCGCCGCCATTGCTGCCAAAAGCCATGGCACCGTCACGCTGGTAGCTGTTTACCGGGCTCAGGGGTGCATTGACCGGCAACTGCTGGTGATTGGTGCCTACACGGTAGCGGTGCGCATCGGCGTAAGCGAATACGCGGCCTTGCAACATGCGGTCCGGCGACAAACCAACCCCCGGAACCATGTTGCTTGGACCGAACGCAGCCTGCTCGACCTCGGCAAAGTAGTTGAGCGGGTTGCGGTTAAGCTCCAACTCACCCACTTCGATCAGCGGGAACTCTTTCTGCGACCAGGTCTTGGTCACATCGAAGGGGTTCTCGTAATGAGCCGCAGCCTGGGCTTCGCTCATGATCTGGATGCAAACACTCCATTTAGGGAAGTCGCCCCGCTCAATGGCGTTGAACAGGTCACGCTGGGCGTAATCCGGATCAGTCCCGGCCAGGCGCGCAGCTTCCGCCGGAGCGAGGTTCTTGATGCCTTGCTTGGTCTTGTAATGCCATTTCACCCAGTGACGTTCACCGGTGGCGCTGATCAGGCTGTAGGTGTGGCTACCAAAGCCGTGCATGTGACGGTAACCGTCAGGAATGCCACGGTCCGAAAACAGGATGGTGACCTGGTGCAGCGCCTCAGGCGAATGAGACCAGAAGTCCCACATCATCTGCGCGCTTTTCAGATTGCTCTGGGGCAGGCGCTTTTGGGTGTGGATAAAGTCAGGGAACTTCAGCGGATCGCGGATGAAGAACACCGGGGTATTGTTGCCGACGATGTCCCAGTTACCTTCTTCGGTATAGAACTTCAGGGCGAAACCCCGTGGATCGCGCTCAGTGTCAGCCGAGCCGCGCTCGCCACCCACAGTGGAGAAGCGCAGGAAAGTCGGCGTTTGTTTACCCACAGATTCGAACAGCTTGGCGCTGGTGTACTGAGTGATATCGCGAGTGACCGTGAAGGTACCGTAAGCACCCGAGCCTTTGGCGTGTACACGGCGCTCTGGGATGTTTTCACGGTTGAAGTGAGCGAGCTTCTCGATCAGGTGAAAATCGTCGAGCAGCAGCGGGCCACGAGGGCCGGCGGAACGGGAGTTCTGGTTATCAGCGACAGGAGCGCCACTGGCGGTAGTAAGAGTTTTGGTCTGGCTCATGCTCTATTTTCCTCTGTCAGGCTTGAAACTGCCGGCTAATCGGCTGACAAGGATTATTGACCATGAATATGACAACAGCCAATGCATTACACATTGCCTAACGATAGAAATAGCTAATACATCAGGCAACAAAAAACCGGGCACAAGGCCCGGTTTTTCGTTTCAGACTGACGTCTTACTCAGCGGATACAGCTTCACCGCCGGCAGCACGATCAACCAACTCGACGTACGCCATAGGAGCGTTGTCGCCAGCGCGGAAACCGCACTTGAGGATGCGCAGGTAGCCACCCTCACGGGTAGCGTAACGCTTGCCCAGATCGTTGAAGAGCTTACCAACGATAGCTTTCGAACGAGTACGGTCGAAAGCCAGACGGCGGTTAGCCAGGCTGTCTGTCTTGGCCAAAGTGATCAGCGGCTCAGCAACGCGACGCAGTTCTTTAGCTTTCGGCAGTGTAGTTTTGATCAGCTCGTGCTCGAACAGCGACACCGCCATGTTTTGAAACATGGCCTTGCGGTGCGAGCTGGTGCGGCTCAGGTGACGCCCACTTTTACGATGACGCATGGTTCATTCCTTACCAAACACAACGTTCGGTGATTACGACGATCAGGCAGTCGCCTTGTCGTCCTTCTTAAGACTTGCAGGCGGCCAGTTGTCGAGGCGCATGCCGAGGGACAGACCGCGGGAGGCCAGAACGTCCTTGATTTCAGTCAAGGATTTCTTGCCAAGGTTCGGAGTCTTCAACAGTTCTACTTCGGTACGCTGAATCAGGTCGCCGATGTAGTAAATGTTTTCCGCCTTAAGGCAGTTAGCCGAACGTACAGTCAGTTCCAGATCGTCAACCGGGCGAAGCAGGATCGGATCGATCTCGTCTTCCTGCTCGACTACCACTGGCTCACTGTCACCTTTGAGGTCGACGAACGCAGCCAACTGCTGTTGCAGGATGGTTGCAGCACGACGGATGGCCTCTTCAGGATCCAGGGTACCGTTGGTTTCCAGATCAATAACCAGCTTGTCCAGGTTAGTACGCTGCTCGACACGGGCGTTTTCCACCACGTATGCGATACGGCGAACCGGGCTGAACGAAGAGTCAAGCTGCAAGCGACCAATGCTGCGGCTTTCGTCTTCATCGCTCTGACGCGAGTCGGCCGGTTCATAACCACGACCACGAGCTACGGTGAGCTTCATGTTCAGGGCGCCGTTAGACGCCAGGTTAGCGATTACGTGATCGGGATTAACGATCTCGACATCATGATCCAGCTGAATATCGGCAGCGGTAACCACCCCCGAACCCTTCTTCGACAAGGTCAGCGTAACTTCGTCACGGCCGTGCAGCTTGATAGCCAGACCTTTAAGGTTCAACAGGATTTCAATTACGTCTTCCTGTACACCTTCGATGGCGCTGTACTCGTGGAGCACACCGTCAATCTCGGCCTCGACTACTGCACAGCCGGGCATTGAGGACAACAGGATGCGGCGCAGCGCGTTGCCCAGGGTGTGGCCAAAACCACGCTCGAGAGGCTCGAGGGTGATCTTGGCGCGGGTTGGACTGACAACCTGCACATCAATATGGCGGGGTGTCAGAAACTCATTTACCGAAATCTGCATGGATGCACCTATTTTCTAGCCCTTACTTGGAGTAGAGCTCGACAATCAGGCTTTCGTTGATGTCGGCGGACAGATCACTGCGAGCTGGAACGTTCTTGAAAACGCCCGACTTCTTCTCAGTGTCTACTTCTACCCATTCTACGCGGCCACGTTGGGCACACAGATCGAGAGCTTGGACAATGCGAAGTTGGTTTTTTGCTTTCTCGCGAACAGCAACCACGTCACCAGCACGAACCTGGTAGGACGGAACGTTAACGGTTTGACCGTTTACGCTGATCGACTTGTGCGATACCAGCTGACGGGATTCGGCACGAGTAGAACCAAAGCCCATACGGTATACAACGTTGTCCAGACGGCATTCGAGCAGTTGCAACAGGTTTTCGCCGGTTGCGCCTTTCTTGCCAGCTGCTTCTTTGTAGTAGCCGCTGAATTGACGCTCGAGAACGCCGTAGATACGACGGACCTTCTGCTTTTCACGCAGTTGGGTGCCGTAGTCGGACTGGCGACCGCGGCGTTGGCCGTGGATACCAGGTGCTGCTTCGATGTTGCACTTGGATTCGATAGCGCGCACGCCGCTCTTCAGGAAGAGATCGGTGCCTTCGCGACGAGCCAGTTTGCATTTTGGACCAATGTAACGAGCCATTCTTTACAATCTCCTGGATTACACGCGGCGCTTCTTCGGCGGACGGCACCCGTTGTGCGGGATTGGCGTCACGTCGGTGATGCTGGCGATCTTGTAGCCACAGCCGTTCAAAGCGCGGACTGCGGATTCACGACCTGGACCTGGACCCTTGACGTTAACGTCGAGGTTTTTCAGGCCGTATTCCAGCGCAGCTTGACCAGCGCGTTCAGCAGCTACTTGAGCAGCGAACGGGGTGGACTTGCGGGAACCGCGGAAACCCGAACCACCGGAGGTAGCCCAGGAAAGAGCGTTACCTTGACGGTCGGTAATGGTCACGATGGTGTTGTTGAAAGACGCGTGGATGTGGGCGATGCCATCAACCACTGTCTTTTTAATCTTTTTACGAGGACGAGCAGCAGGTTTTGCCATGACTAAATTCCTGTCGATTCGCTGGTGCGATTACTTGCGGATCGGCTTACGCGGACCTTTGCGAGTACGCGCGTTGGTCTTGGTACGCTGACCGCGCACTGGAAGACCACGACGATGGCGCAGACCGCGGTAGCAGCCCAGGTCCATCAAGCGTTTGATTTTCATGTTGATTTCGCGACGCAGGTCACCTTCAGTGGTGAACTTCGCCACTTCGCCACGCAGCTGTTCAATTTGCTCGTCGCTCAGATCTTTGATCTTTGCTGCTGGGTTTACCCCAGTCACTGCACAGATCTTCTGTGCAGTAGTGCGACCAACACCATAGATGTAGGTCAGCGAGATAACAGTATGCTTGTTATCTGGAATGTTAACGCCTGCAATACGGGCCATTCAGTGGGACTCCAATTGACAGCTACCTACGCCCCGGAAGCCAAGAAATAGGGCGCGAGATAATATCGCTGTAATAACAAATAATCAACCCGGCAGCGCACTAGCTGCCGGGCTTGAAGCACAATCACACTCAGCCTTGGCGCTGTTTGTGACGCGGTTCCGCGCTGCAAATTACTCGAACAACACCTTCGCGGCGAATAATCTTGCAGTTACGGCACAGCTTTTTCACCGATGCACGAACTTTCATCACCAACTCCTCGAACCTTATGGGTCAGCGCAGCATGCCGCTGCCGTAACCCTTCAGGTTGGCTTTCTTCATCAGGGATTCGTACTGGTGCGAAACGAGGTGCGATTGTACTTGGGACATAAAGTCCATAACAACCACGACCACGATCAGCAACGAGGTCCCGCCAAGGTAGAACGGAACGTTTGCTGCAACCACCAGGAACTGGGGCAACAGGCACACGGCCGTCATATATAGAGCACCGAACATGGTCAAGCGGGTCAGAACGCCATCAATGTAGCGCGCCGACTGCTCACCTGGACGGATGCCCGGAATAAAGGCACCGGACTTCTTCAGGTTTTCCGCTACGTCTTTCGGATTGAACATCAACGCCGTATAGAAGAAGCAGAAGAAAATAATCCCTGCACTAAACAGCAGAATATTCAACGGCTGACCAGGAGCGATCGACTGCGAGATGTCCTGCAACCAGCCCATACCTTCAGACTGACCGAACCAGGCACCCAACGAAGCCGGAAACAGCAAAATGCTGCTCGCGAAAATAGCAGGAATTACACCGGCCATATTCACTTTCAGCGGCAAGTGGCTAGTCTGCGCAGCAAAAACCTTACGGCCCTGCTGACGCTTGGCGTAGTGAACAGCAATACGACGCTGGCCACGCTCAATGAACACCACAAAACCGATAATCGCTACTGCCAGCAAACCGATGGCAACCAAGGCGAAAATATTGATATCACCCTGACGTGCAGACTCGAAAGACTGCCCAATCGCTCTCGGAAGACCGGCGACGATACCTGCGAAAATCAACATCGAGATACCGTTGCCAACACCACGCTCAGTAATCTGCTCACCCAGCCACATCATGAACATTGCGCCAGCCACAAAAGTGGATACCGCAACGAAATGGAAGCCAAAGTCACCAGTGAACGCAACACCCTGCCCGGCCAAGCCAACGGACATGCCGATAGCTTGAACCAGAGCGAGGATGACAGTGCCGTAGCGGGTGTACTGGCTGATCTTGCGACGGCCAGCTTCACCTTCCTTCTTCAACTGCTCCAGCTGCGGACTGACGGCGGTCATCAGCTGCATGATGATCGATGCCGAAATATACGGCATGATCCCCAGTGCAAAGATGCTCATCCGCTCCAGCGCGCCGCCGGAAAACATGTTGAACAAGCTAAGAATGGTCCCCTCATTCTGTCGAAACAGGTCTGCGAGTCGGTCAGGGTTGATACCTGGAACCGGGATGTGTGCGCCTATTCGGTAGACGATAATCGCCAGGAACAGAAAACGCAGACGAGCCCAGAGTTCAGACATACCGCCTTTGCCGAGCGCAGAGAGAGCACCTTGCTTAGCCATTTATTCCTCGAACTTGCCGCCAGCTGCTTCGATAGCCGCACGCGCACCTTTGGTGGCGCCGATTCCCTTTCCGATGGTGACAGCGCGAGTAACTTCGCCGGACAGCATGATTTTCACACGCTGAACGTTGACGTTGATCACGTTGGCATCTTTCAGGGACTGCACGGAGACGATGTCGCCTTCCACTTTAGCCAGCTCGGACAGACGCACTTCTGCGCGATCCATGGCCTTCAGGGAAACGAAACCGAACTTCGGCAGGCGACGATGCAGCGGCTGTTGACCGCCTTCAAAGCCTGGAGCAATGGTGCCACCGGAGCGGGAAGTCTGACCTTTGTGGCCACGGCCACCAGTCTTACCCAAACCACTACCGATACCACGGCCCGGACGATGCTTTTCGCGACGGGAACCCGGCGCTGGACTCAGATCATTGAGTTTCATCGATTAACCCTCGACACGCAGCATGTAGTAAGCCTTGTTGATCATCCCGCGATTCTCGGGAGTATCCTGGACTTCTACAGTGTGACCGATGCGACGCAGACCCAGACCCTTAACGCACAGTTTGTGGTTAGGGATGCGGCCGGTCATGCTTTTGATCAGCGTTACTTTTACGGTAGCCATGATCAGAAGATCTCCTTGACGCTTTTGCCACGCTTGGCAGCAATGGACTCAGGAGACTGCATTGCTTTCAAACCTTTGAAAGTGGCGTGAACCACGTTTACCGGGTTAGTCGAGCCGTAGCACTTGGCCAGAACGTTCTGAACGCCAGCAACTTCGAGAACAGCACGCATAGCGCCGCCAGCGATGATACCGGTACCTTCAGAAGCAGGCTGCATGTACACCTTCGAAGCGCCGTGAGCGGACTTCATTGCGTACTGCAGAGTGGTGCCGTTCAGATCAACTTGGATCATGTTGCGACGAGCAGCTTCCATTGCCTTCTGGATCGCAGCAGGCACTTCACGCGACTTGCCACGGCCGAAGCCAACACGGCCTTTACCATCACCAACCACGGTCAACGCGGTGAAGGTGAAGATACGGCCGCCTTTAACGGTTTTGGCTACGCGGTTAACTTGAACCAGCTTCTCAATGTAGCCTTCGTCGCGCTTTTGGTCGTTATTTGACATAACTTAGAACTCCAGCCCAGCTTCACGAGCAGCATCAGCCAGCGCCTTGACGCGACCGTGGTACTTGAAGCCAGAGCGGTCGAAAGCCACCTGCGAGACGCCAGCGGCTTTAGCACGCGTAGCGACCAGCTGGCCAACCTTAGTGGCCGCGTCGATGTTGCCAGTGGCGCCATCACGCAGTTCTTTATCCAAAGTCGAGGCACTTGCCAGGACTTTGTTGCCGTCGGCCGAAATGACCTGGGCGTAGATGTGCTGCGAAGAGCGGAACACGCAGAGACGCACGACTTCGAGTTCGTGCATTTTCAGGCGTGCTTTGCGAGCGCGACGCAGTCGAGTAACTTTTTTGTCGGTCATTTGCTATGCCCTACTTCTTCTTGGCTTCTTTACGACGGACGACTTCGTCCGCGTAGCGCACACCTTTACCTTTGTAAGGCTCTGGTGGACGGAAGTCGCGGATCTCAGCGGCCACTTGACCTACCAGCTGCTTATCGATGCCCCGGATCAGGATATCGGTCTGGCTAGGAGTCTCAGCGGTGATGCCTTCCGGCAGTTCGTAATCCACTGGATGCGAGAAGCCGAGGGCCAGGTTCAGCACTGTGCCTTTTGCTTGTGCCTTGTAACCAACACCGACCAGCTGGAGCTTGCGCTCGAAGCCTTGGCTTACGCCTTGGACCATGTTGTTTACCAACGCACGAGTGGTACCGGCCATTGCGCGAGTTTGTTGGTCGCCATTGCGAGCAGCGAAACGCAGCTCACCAGCTTCCTCAACCACTTCAACGGACGAGTGTACGTTCAGTTCGAGAGTGCCCTTGGCACCCTTCACCGAAAGCTGTTGGCCGGCGAATTTAACTTCGACACCAGCTGGCAGCTTAACGGGGTTCTTAGCGACGCGAGACATGCTTATCCCCCCTTAGAACACAGTGCAAAGAACTTCGCCGCCGACACCGGCAGCGCGCGCAGCACGATCAGTCATCACACCCTTGTTGGTGGAGACGATAGACACGCCGAGACCGCCACGTACTTTTGGCAGATCTTCAACGGACTTGTACTGACGCAAGCCTGGACGGCTGACGCGCTTCACTTCCTCGATGACCGGACGGCCTTCGAAGTACTTCAGCTCGATGGACAGCAGAGGTTTGATTTCGCTGCTGATCTGATAACCCGCGATGTAGCCTTCGTCTTTCAGGACTTTTGCTACAGCCACCTTCAACGTGGAAGACGGCATGCTTACGACGGACTTTTCAGCCATCTGGGCATTACGGATTCGAGTTAGCATGTCCGCTAACGGGTCCTGCATACTCATGGGCTAGACGCTCCTAATACAAAAAAATTAGCCTTGCGGCTACTACTTGTCGCCGAGAAATTCCGGGCAAAAAACACGGGCTCAGGCGAGCCGGGTATTCTAGACACACCCCAGAAATGAATCAAGCCCCAAAAGGGGCTTGATTCATGCTCAAGGCCACCGATGGTCAGGATCTTGCGAACCTGGACATCGGGACTTCGATAGCTATTACCAGCTGGCTTTAACCAGACCTGGTACGTCACCACGCATTGCAGCTTCACGCAGCTTGTTACGGCCAAGGCCGAACTTGCGGTAAACGCCGTGCGGACGACCAGTCAGGCGGCAGCGGTTACGCATGCGCGAAGCGCTTGCGTCACGTGGCTGCTTCTGCAGAGCTACGGTAGCTTCCCAACGAGCTTCTGGACTTGCGTTCAGATCCACGATGATAGCTTTCAGCGCTGCACGCTTGGTGGCGTACTTGGCAACAGTGAGCTGACGCTTCAGCTCACGGTTTTTCATGCTCTTCTTGGCCATTTTCCTACTCCAATCAGTTGCGGAACGGGAATTTGAAAGCACGCAGCAGAGCGCGGCCTTCATCATCGTTCTTAGCAGTGGTGGTCAGGGTAATGTCCAGACCGCGGAGAGCATCGATCTTGTCGTAATCGATTTCCGGGAAAATGATCTGCTCTTTCACGCCCATGCTGTAGTTGCCACGACCATCGAAGGACTTGGCATTCAGGCCGCGGAAGTCGCGAACCCGAGGCAGGGAGATCGACAGCAGACGATCCAGGAACTCGTACATACGCTCACGGCGCAGGGTCACTTTGACGCCGATCGGCCAACCTTCACGGACTTTAAAGCCAGCGATGGATTTCCGAGCGTAGGTCACAACGACTTTCTGGCCGGTGATCTTTTCCAGGTCAGCAACAGCGTGCTCGATGACTTTTTTGTCGCCGATCGCTTCGCCCAGACCCATGTTCAGGGTGATTTTGGTAACGCGCGGAACTTCCATCACGTTCGAAAGCTTAAGTTCTTCCTTAAGTTTCGGAGCGATTTCCTTCCGGTAAATCTCTTTTAGTCGTGCCATGGTCTTCTACCTAGCAGTGTTCAAGCATCAACCGCTTTTTGGGTCGACTTGAAGACACGAATTTTCTTGCCGTCTTCTACTTTGAAACCAACGCGGTCAGCCTTGTTGGTTTCGCCGTTGAAAATGGCGACGTTGGAAGCGTGCAGTGGCGCTTCTTTCTCGACGATACCGCCCTGTACGCCCGACATCGGGTTAGGCTTGGTATGACGCTTGACCAGGTTCAGGCCACCGACGACCAGACGGTCATCAGCCAGAACCTTAAGCACCTTACCGCGCTTACCTTTGTCTTTGCCGGCGATCACGATGATCTCGTCGTCACGACGAATCTTTTGCATGTCGGATCTCCTTACAGCACTTCTGGGGCGAGCGAGACGATCTTCATGAACTTCTCAGTACGAAGTTCACGGGTCACTGGCCCAAAGATACGGGTGCCGATCGGCTCTTGCTTGTTGTTCAACAGAACAGCAGCGTTGCCATCAAAGCGGATGATGGAGCCGTCAGCACGACGAACGCCATGGCGAGTGCGGACTACAACAGCAGTCATCACTTGGCCTTTTTTCACCTTACCGCGAGGAATTGCTTCCTTGACGGTAACTTTGATGATGTCACCGATACCAGCGTAACGACGATGGGAGCCACCCAGCACCTTGATGCACATAACGCGGCGAGCGCCGCTGTTATCGGCCACATCGAGCATGGATTGAGTCTGAATCATATAATTTCTCCGACCCTTAGCCCTTAGACTTCCACAGCGCGTTCGAGAACATCAACCAGGGCCCAAGATTTGGTCTTGGCCATCGGACGAGTTTCACGAATAGTGACCTTGTCGCCGATGTGGCACTGGTTGGTTTCGTCGTGCGCGTGCAGCTTAGTCGAACGCTTAACGTATTTACCGTAGATCGGGTGCTTAACGCGACGCTCAATCAGAACGGTGATGGTCTTGTCCATCTTGTCGCTGACAACACGGCCAGTCAGCGTACGGACAGTTTTTTCGGCTTCAGCCATGATTACTTACCTGCCTGCTGGTTGAGCACAGTCTTCACGCGAGCGATGTCACGCTTAACTTGCGAGAGCAGATGAGACTGCCCCAACTGGCCAGTTGCTTTCTGCATGCGCAGATTGAACTGGTCGCGCAGCAGGCCGAGCAGTTGCTCGTTCAGCTGCTGTGCGGATTTTTCACGAAGTTCATTCGCTTTCATCACATCACCGTCCGTTTAACAAAGGAGGTGGCGAGCGGCAGCTTTGCAGCAGCCAGGGCGAAAGCCTCACGCGCCAGCTCTTCAGTAACACCCTCGATTTCATACAGGACTTTGCCTGGCTGAATCTGGGCAACCCAATATTCCACGTTACCCTTACCTTTACCCATCCGAACTTCGAGGGGCTTTTTGGAGATAGGCTTGTCCGGGAATACACGGATCCAGATCTTGCCGCCACGCTTAACGTGACGGGTCAGTGCACGACGCGCTGACTCGATCTGACGAGCGGTGAGACGACCACGAGCAACAGACTTCAGCGCGAACTCGCCGAAGCTGACTTTGCTACCGCGCAATGCCAGACCACGGTTGTGGCCGGTCATTTGCTTGCGGAACTTCGTACGCTTTGGTTGCAACATTTGGCGTACCCCTTACTTAGCAGCTTTTTTACGAGGCGCTGGTGCTTGTGGTTTCAGTTCTTCTTGGCGACCACCAATTACTTCGCCTTTGAAGATCCAAACCTTCACACCGATCACACCATAAGTGGTGTGAGCTTCGTAGATGGCATAGTCGATATCGGCACGCAGGGTGTGCAATGGCACACGACCTTCGCGATACCATTCAGTACGCGCGATTTCAGCACCGCCGAGACGACCGCTCACTTGGATTTTGATGCCTTTGGCACCAATGCGCATGGCGTTCTGTACAGCGCGCTTCATAGCGCGACGGAACATTACACGACGCTCCAGCTGCTGAGCTACGCTCTGCGCAACCAGCATACCGTCGAGCTCCGGCTTACGGATCTCTTCGATATTGATGTGCACAGGCACACCCATTTGCTTGGTCAGGTCCTGACGCAGTTTCTCAACATCTTCACCTTTCTTGCCGATCACGATACCGGGACGAGCGGTGTGGATGGTGATGCGTGCAGTTTGGGCCGGACGATGGATATCGATACGGCTCACGGACGCGCTTTTTAGTTTGTCTTGGAGATACTCACGCACATTCAGATCTGCGAGCAAATAGTCCGCATAAGTCCGACCGTCTGCGTACCAGACGGAGGTGTGCTCCTTGACGATTCCCAGGCGAATGCCAATGGGATGTACTTTCTGACCCATCTCTTCGACTCCGTTACTTGTCAGCAACCTTGACAGTGATATGGCAAGACCGCTTGACGATGCGATCAGCACGGCCTTTGGCACGTGGCATGATGCGCTTCAGCGAACGCCCTTCGTTGACGAAAACGGTGGAGACCTTCAGGTCATCAACGTCTGCGCCTTCGTTATGCTCGGCGTTGGCTACGGCCGACTCCAGCACTTTCTTCATGATCTCGGCGGCTTTCTTACTGCTGAAAGCCAACAGGTTGAGCGCTTCGCCCACCTTCTTCCCGCGGATCTGGTCGGCGACCAAGCGGGCTTTCTGGGCGGAGATTCGAGCGCCCGACAACTTAGCGGCTACTTCCATCGTTCCTTACCCCTTAACGCTTGGCTTTCTTGTCTGCCACGTGCCCACGATAAGTGCGGGTACCGGCAAACTCGCCCAGTTTGTGGCCGACCATGTCTTCGTTCACGAGAACTGGAACATGTTGACGACCGTTATGCACAGCAATGGTCAGACCGACCATTTGTGGCAGGATCATGGAACGGCGCGACCAGGTCTTAACTGGTTTGCGATCGTTCTTTTCCGCCGCCACTTCGATCTTCTTCAGTAGGTGAAGATCAATAAAAGGACCTTTTTTCAGAGAACGTGGCACTGTCGTATCCCTCTATTTACTTGCGACGACGGACGATCATTTTGTCGGTACGCTTATTACCACGAGTCTTCGCGCCCTTAGTCGGGAAGCCCCATGGCGATACCGGATGACGACCACCAGAGGTACGACCTTCACCACCACCGTGTGGGTGGTCAACCGGGTTCATGGCAACACCACGAACGGTTGGGCGAACGCCACGCCAGCGTTTGGCACCAGCTTTACCCAGCGAACGCAGGCTGTGCTCGGAGTTCGAGACTTCGCCCAGGGTCGCACGGCATTCAGCCAGGACTTTACGCATTTCACCGGAGCGCAGACGCAGGGTCACGTAGACGCCTTCACGCGCAACCAGCTGAGCCGAAGCACCAGCGGAACGAGCGATTTGTGCGCCTTTACCTGGCTTCAGTTCGATGCCGTGTACGGTGCTACCAACTGGAATGTTACGCAGTTGCAGAGCGTTGCCCGGCTTGATCGGCGCCAAAGCACCTGCGATCAGCTGGTCGCCAGCGCTCACGCCCTTAGGGGCAATGATGTAGCGACGCTCGCCATCTGCGTACAGCAGCAGAGCGATGTGAGCAGTACGGTTTGGATCGTATTCGATACGCTCGACAGTGGCAGCGATGCCATCTTTGTCGTTGCGACGGAAGTCGACCAGACGATAATGCTGCTTATGACCACCACCGATGTGACGAGTGGTAATACGGCCATTGTTGTTACGACCACCAGACTTCGATTTTTTCTCGAGCAGCGGTGCGTGAGGAGCGCCTTTATGCAGCTCCTGGTTGACCACCTTGACCACAAAACGGCGGCCAGGGGAAGTCGGTTTGCATTTAACGATTGCCATGATGCACCCCTTCCTTACTCAGCACTGCTGCTGAAATCGAGATCTTGGCCTGGCTGAAGGGAGATAACTGCCTTCTTCCAGTCATTACGCTTGCCCAGACCGCGAGCAGTGCGCTTGCTCTTACCCAGAACATTCAGGGTAGTAACACGCTCTACTTTCACGCTGAACAGGCTTTCGACGGCCTTCTTGATTTCCAGCTTGGTTGCGTCAGTAGCAACCTTGAAAACGAACTGGCCTTTCTTGTCTGCCAGAACCGTAGCCTTCTCGGAAACGTGCGGGCCAAGCAGAACTTTAAATACGCGTTCCTGGTTCATCCCAGCAGCTCCTCGAATTTCTTCACGGCCGACACGGTGATCAACACCTTGTCGTATGCGATCAGACTAACTGGATCGGAACCTTGCACGTCACGAACATCAACGTGTGGCAGGTTACGAGCAGCCAGGTACAGGTTCTGATCAACAGCATCAGACACGATCAGGACATCAGTCAGACCCATGCCATTCAGCTTGTTCAGCAGATCTTTGGTTTTCGGTGCTTCAACAGCGAAGTCCTGAACCACGACCAGACGATCAGTACGCACCAGCTCAGCAAGGATGGAACGCATTGCTGCGCGATACATCTTCTTGTTCAGCTTTTGGGAGTGATCCTGTGGACGAGCTGCGAAAGTGGTACCGCCGCCGCGCCAGATTGGGCTACGAATAGTACCGGCACGAGCACGGCCAGTACCTTTCTGACGCCATGGGCGCTTACCGCCACCACGAACGTCGGAACGGGTCTTTTGCTGCTTGCTACCTTGACGGCCGCCAGCCATGTAGGCCACGACTGCTTGGTGAACCAGCGTCTCGTTGAACTCGCCGCCAAATGTCAGTTCGGAAACTTCGATCGCTTGAGCGTCATTTACATTTAATTGCATGTCAGCTTCCCCTTAACCGCGAGCCTTGGCTGCTGGACGTACAACCAGGTTGCCGCCAGTAGCGCCAGGAACAGCGCCCTTGACCAACAACAGATTGCGTTCAGCGTCCACGCGCACTACTTCCAGGGACTGCACGGTCACGCGCTCAGCGCCCATATGACCGGACATTTTTTTGCCCTTGAATACACGACCAGGAGTCTGGCACTGGCCGATAGAGCCTGGGACGCGGTGGGATACGGAGTTACCGTGGGTGTTATCTTGCCCGCGGAAATTCCAGCGCTTGATCGTACCCTGGAAGCCTTTACCTTTGGACTGACCGGTTACATCAACCAGTTGACCAGCAGCGAAGATTTCAGCCTTGATCAGATCGCCGGCCTGGTACTCGCCTTCTTCAAGACGGAATTCCATTACGGTACGACCAGCGGCAACGTTCGCTTTAGCGAAGTGGCCGGCTTGAGCAGCTGTTACACGCGAAGCACGACGCTCGCCGACAGTGACTTGCACTGCACGATAGCCATCGGTCTCTTCAGTTTTGAACTGGGTGACGCGATTCGGCTCGATCTCAATGACCGTGACCGGAATGGAGACACCTTCTTCGGTGAAAATACGGGTCATACCGCATTTACGACCGACTACACCAATAGTCATGTTGTAAACCTCATGAGTGTACGGGGCTTTCACCCGCTATGGCCGCCCATTTCAGAGCGTTACACGACTAAGACCGAGTCTTAGCCGAGGCTGATCTGCACTTCCACACCGGCCGCAAGATCGAGCTTCATAAGAGCATCAACGGTTTTATCCGTTGGCTGGACGATGTCCAGTACGCGCTTATGAGTACGGATCTCGTACTGGTCACGCGCGTCTTTGTTGACGTGCGGGGAGACCAGAACAGTGAACCGCTCTTTACGGGTAGGCAGTGGAATTGGACCACGCACTTGAGCACCAGTACGTTTCGCGGTTTCCACGATTTCCTGGGTGGATTGGTCGATCAGGCGATGGTCAAAAGCCTTCAACCTGATACGGATTTGCTGATTTTGCATTGGATTTCAGACTCCGGCTGCTATTCCCACCGGGCGCACTGCGCCCGTTAAAAGGAGGCGCAATTCTATAGACGCCCCAGATAGGTGTCAACCCAATAAAAAAGCCCCCGCTAGGCGGGGGCTCTTTCAAATCATCGACTATTACTCGATGACTTTGGCTACGACGCCAGCGCCGACGGTACGACCGCCTTCACGGATAGCGAAACGCAGACCATCTTCCATCGCGATGGTTTTGATCAGAGTGACAGTCATCTGGATGTTGTCACCTGGCATTACCATTTCAACGCCTTCTGGCAGCTCGCAGTTACCAGTCACGTCAGTAGTACGGAAGTAAAACTGTGGACGGTAGCCTTTGAAGAACGGAGTATGACGACCGCCTTCTTCCTTGCTCAGAACGTAAACTTCCGCAGTGAACTTGGTGTGCGGCTTAACGGTACCCGGCTTAACCAGAACCTGGCCACGCTCAACGTCGTCACGCTTGGTGCCACGCAGCAGAACGCCGCAGTTCTCACCAGCACGACCTTCGTCGAGCAGCTTACGGAACATTTCAACGCCGGTGCAGGTAGTTTTCTGAGTATCGCGCAGACCAACGATCTCAACTTCTTCCTG
>NZ_MOAL01000004.1 GCF_003731765.1 Pseudomonas chlororaphis | reverse complement strand
AATCAACCCGCAATTGCCACCGGAACTGGCTCAGCAGCAGGTCAACCCCCTGGCACTGCCGGGCTTCACTCTGCCCACCGGCGGCAACGGCCTGTTCCGGCTGAGCGGCCAGGGCAGCAGCGCTGTCCAGGCCCCAACCCCGGCCCAGATCGCCGGCTTGCCGGACGCCTCAACCCTGTCCCGGCCCCACAAGTACTTGATCGAAACCAGCCCCGAGCTGACCAACCTCAAGACGTTCATGAGCTCGGACTACCTGTTGTCCCACCTCGGCTACAACCCGGAGGAAAGCGCCAAACGCCTCGGGGACGGCTTCTACGAACAGAAACTCATCCAGCAAGCCATGGTGGCCCGCACCGGCCAGCGCTTTATCGACGGCCAGGACAGCAACGAACACCTCTTCAAATACCTGATGGACAACGCCCTCCAGAGCAAGCAACAGCTTGACCTGTCGGTGGGCCTGACCCTGACCGCCGAACAGATCGCGGCGCTGACCCACGACATCGTCTGGCTGGAAAGCCATGAAGTGAATGGCGAAGAGGTGCTGGTGCCGGTGCTGTACCTGGCCCACGCCAACAAACGCCTGGCGCCCAACGGCTCCCTGATCGCGGGCAACGATATCAGCCTGATTGCCGGCAAGGATCTGACCAACGTCGGCACCCTGCGCGCGGCCAATGACCTGTTGGCGGTGGCGGGGGAGAGCCTGGTCAATAGTGGGTTGGTGGAGGCGGGCAATCGCCTGAATCTGACAGCAGGCAAGGATCTACTGAACAAGGCCGGTGGTGTTATCGCTGGGCGCGATGTGGCCTTGACGGCAGCGGAAGGGGATGTGGTTAACGAACGCACTTTGACCTCGCACCAAAGCAACAAGGGGCCCTACGCGCAGCAGCGGGATTTTGTCGACAGTGCTGCACGGGTTGAGGCCGCGAATAACCTCACTATCAACGCGGGGCGCGATTTCAATAACAGCGCGGGAATCCTAAAGAGCGCCGCTGATACCCGCATCACTGCTGGCAGCGATGTCAGCTTGACGGCTGTGGAGCAAGTGGTCGGCAATCAACTGAACGCCAATTACCGTGACAAAAGTGTCACCCAGCATGGTTCGACGCTTGAGGCGGGTCGCGACCTATCCATCAGTTCTGGTCGCGATATCACGGCAATTGCCAGCCAGATTGAGGCCAAGCGTGATGTGTCGATGTTGGCCAAAGAAAACCTGACATTGGCTTCTGCTGCAAATGAGCGGCATTGGCTCAGCCAGACCGGGAGCTTCAAGGGGCAGGAGGATCATGCTCAGCAGGTGGCCACCACCTTGGTTGCCGGCGGTAATGTGGCGCTCAAGGCCGGTGAGGATCTTCAACTGACGGCCAGCCAAGTGACGGCGGGGGATGAGGCGTATCTCTATGCGGGCGGTGACGTGAATCTCAGCGCCGCGCAAAACAGTGACTACAGCTATTACCACAAGACCAAGACCAGCAGCTCCGGGCTGTCCAGCAGCCAGAAAACACGGATCGACAGCAGCAGCTCCACCACCCAGCAAAGCTCCTCCGTCAGTGGCGATACGGTGGTCATACGCGCCGGCCAGGACATTGGCGTGACAGCTAGCGATATTGTCTCCACCCATTCCACGAGCCTGGTAGCGGGGCGCAATATCGAGATCGACAACGCCATCGAAACCAGCGAAGAAAGCCATTCGACATCGAAGAAAAAGTCCGGCTTGTTGAGCAGTGGTGGGATTGGTTTCACCCTGGGCTCTACCAGTGCTCAGAACACGTCTTCCAGCACCACCGAAAACGCCAAGGCCAGCACCATTGGCAGCGTGCTCGGCAACGTCGATATCCAGGCGGGCAAGGACCTGACCCTTAAAGGTTCCGACGTCATCGCGGGCAAGGACATCAGCCTTGTCGGGCAGAACGTCAGCATCCTCGCGGCGGAAAGTCACAATAAGAGCGAGCAAACTTCCAAAACCAAGACCAGTGGCCTGACCTTGGCATTGTCTGGAACCGTCGGCAGTGCCGTCGACGCCGCGTACCAGACCACCAAGCAAGCCAAGGAGGAAGACGATAGCCGTCTCTCTGCCCTGCTAGGTATCAAGGCTGGCCTGACGGGTGTCCAGGCTTGGCAAGCGGTCCAACAGGGCGGCGGAATGACCGGCGATAACATTGGCCAGTTCGTCGGTATCAGCATTTCCCTGGGCTCGCAGCAGTCCAGCTCGAAGCAGACTCAAGAGCAGGCGGTCAGTCAGGGCAATAGCCTGACCAGTGGCAACAACCTCTCCATTGTGGCTGCCGGTAGTGGTACCGCTGGGGCGGATGGCGACATCCGCGTGCAAGGTAGCCAACTCAAGGCAGGCAATAACGTACTGCTCGCCGCTGAGCGTGACATCCAGCTTGAGGCCGCATCCAACCGGCAAAAGCTTGATGGCAAGAACAACAGCAGCGGCGGTGCCATTGGCGTCAGTTTGGGCGTCGGCCCCAATGGCGCAGGCCTGAGTATCTTCGCCAACGGTAACAAGGGCGTGGGCAAGGAAAAGGGCACCGGCACCACCTGGACCGAGACCACCCTGGACGCCGGTAACCAAGCGAGCCTGATCAGTGGGCGGGACGCTACGCTCAAGGGCGCGCAGGTCAATGCGGACAAGATCACGGCCAAAGTCGGGCGCGACCTCACGCTGCAAAGCCTGCAGGATACCGACGACTACAAGTCCAAGCAGAGCAATGTCAGCGGCGGTGCCAGCTTCACGTTCGGCACGATGACGGGCAGCGCTTCGGTCAGCGTCAGCCAGAGCAAGATCGACTCCAAGTACCAGAGCGTGCAGGAACAAACCGGGTTGTTCGCCGGCAAGGGCGGCTATCAGGTTGAAGTGGGCAAGCACACCCAGCTTGATGGCAGCGTCATCGCCAGTACCGCAGAAACCGACAAAAACCGCCTGAGCACCGGCACCCTGGGCTGGAGCGATCTCAAGAACGAGGCCGAATACAAAAGCCAGATGCAGAGCGCCAGCGTCAGCAGCGGCAACGGCGGTGCTGATGGCTTCACCAGCAACATGCCCAGCGGCATGTTGATCGCCTACAACCTCGGCGGCAGCGCCAGCGGTACCACCTCATCGGCAATCTCCAACGGCGCCCTGGAGATTCGTGACCCAGGCCAGCAGAAGCAGGATGTCGCCACCCTGAGCCGCGACGTCGAACATGCCAATGGCAACATCAGCCCGATCTTCGACAAGGAGAAGGAGCAGAAGCGCCTGCGGGAGGTGCAGCTTATCGGCGAGATCGGCACCCAAGTGACGGACATTGTTCGGACCGATGGGCAGTTGAAGGCCGATCAAGAAGCGAGCAAGGAACTTGAAAAGAAAGGTATTCATCGGCCTGGAAGCAATGCCAGCAAAGAGGAGGTGGAGAACTACCAGAAGCAGCTGATAGCCACTGATGCCTACAAGCAGGTTATGGGCAAGTACGGTACGGGTGGTGATTACCAGCGAGTAGCACAGGCCGTCACCGCTGCCTTGCAAGGATTGGCTGGCGGGGATATCGGCTCTGCTCTGGCTGGAGCCTCGGCACCCTACCTGGCGCAGTTGATCAAGAAAACCACGGGTGACAATCCTGCCCTCAACACGATGGCTCATGCGGTGCTGGGCGCTGCTGTTGCCCAGGCCCAAGGCAACTCGGCGATTGCAGGCGCAGTGGGAGCAGCCGGAGGTGAGCTGGCTGCTCGATTGATCTCCCAGCAGTTGTATGGCACCAGCGATACAAACACCCTCAGCGAAGAGCAAAAACAGACGGTGTCAGCGCTAGCGACGTTGGCGGCCGGACTTGCAGGGGGAATTGCGAAAGGTGATAGCACGGGTGCAATTGCGGGGGCTGGGTCTGGAAAGAATGCTGCGGAAAATAATTATTTAGGAGTTGGGGTCAATATTTTTGGCCATCAATTGGGTAAGGACCAAGTAACGGCGTTTGGCAACGAACTCAAAGCATCCTGTGGTGATTCCGGTGGGTTGCAAGCCTGTCTGAAAACTTACGAAACATGGAAAGAAACCTCCTACCGGCAGGGCGGGCTGGAGACAAAAGAGGATCAGGCAGGGTGGGAAGAGTTCGTACAGGCAGTTTACACAGAGAAAGTGTTGCCTCTATGTAAAGGAAATTCTGATTGTGAGCGCAATGTTGCCACCCATATGGCTGTCACGACGGTGACGTATGCGGGCGATAGCGTAGGTATAGGTCAGGCAGTGGGGGAGGCCACCCGGGCAGTCAATTTGACTAGTGGAAACTGGGTTCGTCTTGGGCTTCAAGCTGTAGAAGATGCGAGCTTCCTGACTACGCTTAGTAATATGCTCGGAATAGTCGTGAAGGGTGGACGTGCTGATAGTTTATCGACCTCAGAGAAGATTTTAGGTGGTGCGGGTGGTAACTGGAAAGTTATAGATGAGGTAGTGGATTCTTCTGTAGTGAAGCAAGTGAATAGTCTTAGTTGCGGGCAGGCCTGTGTTGAGATGATGCTTGGGGATCGCAAGATTAATGCTTCTCAAAGTGTTATTTCAAAACTTGCGGGTGAAGGAGCAACTTATGAGGCGCAGTTAGCCTCCGTGCTGAACAAGCTAGACTCTTCTGGGTCTCGCAAGTGGATTGGATCTGGTGTTGATGCGGACGATATTGGGACTTTTTATGGGCTGAGCTCAACAGGGGCATGGGCTGCTCAGCTTTGGGAAAGAGGCAGTAAAATTGGGCATTGGATTGTAGTCGATGGCTTGGATAGCAGCGGACGTGTGATGATTCGTGATCCATGGCAAGGGACAAGCTACAAAATGGATATGAAAGAATTTAAAAGTGCATGGAACGGTTATTCAATCTGGGGGCAGTAGTTTATGAGGTTAATTGTTGTGGGTTGTGCAGCGAAAAGCAAAGGAGTGTATTTGTTTTCTTTAGATTATGGTGGGCAGCTTTTTTTAGAAGAGGTAAAAGTGTGCCAGGGTGTCGTGCTATATGTTGAGTATGGATTAAAGCTTCAGGTTATACTGCATAAAAGTGCGGAAAATGTAAAGGTCATGCATCGTTTGGTGTTTGAAGTTTATCGGGGGGAATACGTGGTTTTTCCTTTTTATGTTGGTGATTTTTAGTTGTGCAAGGTTCTAATGTATTTAGATCGCTATAGGGTAATTACGTAGTCGATATCAAGAGTACGGCGGAATATAGGCGGAATATAGAAGCTAGATGCCGAGCGCCAGCGTCAGCAGTGGCAACGGCGGTACCGACGGCTTCACCAGCGACATGCCCAGCGGTATGTTGATCGCCTACAACCACGGGGGCAGTCCAAACATAGGCTGGAGATGTCTATGGGGGCGGGGGCAGTCCGATGAGTGATCCGCCGCACCATTTTATGTTCCCCCGAATCACTTTTCGTACCTTTACGTAGCACCCTCCACGCGCTCCATTCATGGCCCCGAAAGTGGTTCAATCCCCATCCCCTTGATTCCCAAACATTTCCCGATTTCCCTGCCATCGGCTTCAGTCCCGTGGCACACTTCCTGCTGTTTATTCCGTTGTTACATACCATATTCCGGTATAGCGGAATAAATACCCTCCTTGGAGTGCTTGTCATGCATCGCGAACCTTCCTTGTTTAAAGCGTGTGTTTTTCTCGTGGCGGCTGTGGCGTCGGTTTCGGCTGTGGGGGTCGCTCAGGCGGCGGACGGCAAGCTGGACGCTGTGCTCAAGCGTGGGCATTTGATTGTGGGCACGGGCAGTACCAATGCGCCGTGGCATTTCCAGGGAGCGGATGGGAAGTTGCAGGGGTTCGATATCGATATCGGGCGGATGGTGGCCAAGGGGTTGTTCAATGACCCGGGCAAGGTGGAGTTTGTGGTGCAGTCCTCCGATGCGCGGATTCCCAATTTGCTGACGGACAAGGTCGATATGAGCTGTCAGTTCATTACGGTCACCGCCAGTCGGGCGCAGCAGGTGGCGTTTACCTTGCCGTATTACCGCGAGGGGGTTGGTCTGCTGTTGCCGGCCAACAGCAAGTACAAGGAGATCGATGACCTCATTACCGGCGGCGATGGTGTGACGGTGGCGGTGTTGCAGAACGTGTATGCCGAGGAGTTGGTGCACCAGGCACTGCCCAAGGCCAAGGTCGATCAGTACGACAGTGTCGACTTGATGTATCAGGCGGTGAATTCGGGCCGGGCCGATGCGGCGGCCACCGATCAGTCGTCGGTGAAGTATTTGATGGTGCAGAACCCGGGACGCTATCGCAGCCCGGCCTATGCCTGGAGCCCGCAAACCTATGCCTGTGCGGTCAAGCGTGGGGATCAGGACTGGTTGAATTTCGTCAATACCACGCTGCATGAAGCGATGACCGGGGTGGAGTTCCCGACGTACGCCGCGTCGTTCAAACAGTGGTTCGGGGTGGACCTGCCGACGCCAGAAATCGGTTTCCCCGTCGAATTCAAGTGACCTGATGAGAGTGGGGTGCTGATCAAAAGCGCCTCGCTCAAGGTATTGCCGACCATGAACTATCAGTTGAACTTTGCCGCCGTGTGGCGCGATTTCGACGCCTTGCTGGCGGGGCTCGGGTTGGGCCTGCAGTTGGCGCTGGTGTCGATCGCCATTGGTTGTGTGATCGGCCTGATGATGGCCTTTGCCTTGCTGAGCAAGCATCAGGCGCTGCGGGTGCTGGCGTCGGTGTATGTGACGGTGATCCGCAATACGCCGATCCTGGTGCTGATTCTGTTGATCTACTTTGCCTTGCCAAGCCTGGGCATTCGCCTAGACAAGATCCCGTCGTTCATCGTCACCCTGTCGTTGTACGCCGGGGCTTATCTGACCGAGGTGTTCCGTGCCGGTTTGCTGAGCATTCCCAAGGGTCTGCGCGAAGCGGGGCTGGCGATCGGTCTGGGTGAGTGGCAGGTGCGAGCCTACGTGACGGTGCCGGTGATGCTGCGCAATGTGTTGCCGGCACTGTCCAATAACTTCATTTCGCTGTTCAAAGACACTTCCCTGGCCGCCGCGATCGCTGTGCCGGAGCTGACCTACTACGCCCGCAAGATCAACGTCGAGAGCTACCGGGTGATTGAAACCTGGATGGTCACGACAGCGCTTTATGTGGCTGCGTGTTTCCTCATTGCCCTGCTGTTGCGTCAACTCGAGCAGCGTCTGGCGATTCGCCGCTAGGAGGCCCCCATGTACGAATCACCCAGTTGGTTGCATGAGTTGTGGGTTGCGCGCGAGGTGCTGTGGGCGGGCTTTCAGACCAGCGTGGCCTGTTCGGCCCTGGCGATTCTGTTCGGGACCTTGATCGGCATTGTTGCCGGGTTGGTGCTGACTTACGGCACGTGGTGGATGCGCCTGCCGTTTCGCCTGTATGTCGACCTGATCCGCGGTACGCCGGTGTTTGTACTGGTGCTGGCGTGCTTCTACATGGCACCGGCCCTGGGCTGGCAGATCAGCGCTTTCCAGGCCGGTGCCCTGGGGCTGACGTTGTTTTGCGGCTCCCACGTGGCCGAGATTGTGCGCGGTGCCTTGCAGGCCATTCCCCGGGGGCAGATGGAGGCCAGCCAGGCCATTGGCCTGACGTTCTTCCAGGCCCTGGGTTATGTGCTGCTGCCCCAGGCGCTGCGGCAGATCCTGCCGACCTGGGTCAATTCGTCCACCGAGATCGTCAAGGCCTCCACTCTGCTGTCGGTGATCGGCGTTGCCGAGTTGCTGCTCAGTACCCAGCAGATCATCGCTCGCACCTTCATGACCCTGGAGTTTTACCTGTTCGCCGGTTTGCTCTTTTTCATCATCAACTACGCCATCGAATTACTCGGCCGGCACATTGAAAAGCGGGTGGCCTTGCCATGACTCAAACTCAAGTTTCCACGCCCACAGCCAACGCAGCGTTGCTGAGCATTCGCAACCTGCACAAGCAATACGGCCCGCTGGAGGTGCTCAAGGGCGTCGACCTGGAGATGCAGCGCGGCAATGTGGTGACGCTGATCGGTTCCAGTGGCTCGGGCAAGACCACGCTGCTGCGCTGCGTGAACATGCTCGAGGAGTTCCAGGGCGGGCAGATCCTCCTCGACGGGGAATCCATCGGTTATCACGAGCACGGCGGCAAGCGCCTGCGCCACCCCGAGAAGGTGATTGCCCAGCATCGCGCAATGACCGGCATGGCCTTCCAGCAGTTCAACCTGTTTCCCCATCTCACGGCATTGCAGAACGTCACCCTGGGCCTGCTCAAGGTTAAGAAACTGGGCAAGGACGAGGCCGTGGCCCTGGCGGAAAAATGGCTGGAGCGGGTCGGCCTGCTGGAGCGGCGCCATCACTTTCCCGGGCAGTTGTCCGGCGGCCAGCAGCAGCGGGTGGCGATTGCCCGGGCAATTGCCATGAACCCGAGTTTGATGCTGTTCGATGAAGTGACCTCAGCCCTGGACCCGGAGTTGGTGGGCGAAGTGCTGAGCGTGATCAAGGGCCTGGCCGAAGACGGCATGACCATGTTGCTGGTGACTCACGAAATGCGCTTCGCCTTCGAGGTCTCGGACAAGATTGTGTTTATGAACCAGGGCCGGATCGAAGAGCAGGGGCCGCCCAAGGACCTGTTCGAGCGCCCGCAATCGCCGCGTTTGGCGGAGTTCCTCAAGAACACCCGGTTTTGATTTTTTTACGGCCACTTTTGCATCAGGAGAAACACCTATGAGCATTATTCGTTACGGCACCGGCAGCACCGCAGGAGGCGGTCAGCCACGGCCATTCGCCCGCGCCGTAGAGGCCGATGGCTGGTTGCATGTGTCCGGCCAGGTGCCGGCGGTGGATGGGGAGATCATCGTTGGCGGGATCGTCGAGCAGACGCGCCAGACCTTGAACAACCTGGTGGCGATCCTCGAAGAGGCCGGCTACGGCCTGGAAGATGTAGTGCGCGTTGGCGTGTGGCTGGAAGACCCACGGGATTTCTGGAGCTTCAACAAAGTATTCGGCGAGTATTTCACCCCGGAACACGCGCCGGCCCGGGCCTGTGTGCAGGCCAGCATGATGGTGGACTGCAAGGTCGAGATTGATTGCGTTGCCTACAAGAAGAAGCCCTAATGCCCGCCTGTAGGAGCTGGCTTGCCAGCGAAGGCGGCCGTAAGAGCGATGCATGGCGCGGGGGCTTTTCGCTGGCAAGCCAGCCCCTACGGGTCGATACAGGCGTCGCTATTGTGTAGGGAGGATTAGGTAAATGACTGAAGACAACATCAAGCGTCGGGCCAAGGGGTTGGATCGGGCGTTCGATATTCTCGATTTCCTCAAGGAGATTGGCCAGCCGCTGCGCCCCAACGATATTGCCAGCGGCATCGGCAGCCCCAAGTCCACGGTCTACGAGTTGGTGGCGTCGTTGCTGGAACGGCGGATTCTGGAACCGGTGGGCAAGGACGGTCACGTTTACCTCGGCCGTCAGCTGTATTTTCTCGGCCAGGCCCACTTGCGCCATTTCGACCTCAGCCGTGAGGCCGATCACGCCTTGCAGGACATCGTCAGCCAGACCCATGAAACCGCGCAGATGTGCCTGCTTAACGGGCGCAAATACACGGTGGCGCTGATGAAGGAGGGCGAGCGGCATTTTCGTATTTCCTCGGACATCGGCGAGAACGCGCCGATTCCCTGGACCGCTTCCGGGCGCTTGCTGCTGGGGCATTTGAGCGACGAGCAGATTGTCGAGCTGATCGACCCGCAGGACTTCACCTTGCCCGATGGCCAGCGCCTGCCCCTGGAGACCTTTCTCAAGGAGATTCGCCAGGCCAGCGTCGACGGTTTCTTTTCCTTCGACAGTGTCGCCGACACCTTTACCCATTGCTTCGCGGCCCCGGTCCGGGATGAGCGCGGGGTGTGCATTTGCACCCTGTGTATCGTCGCGCCCCGGGCCGATGCGCAGAAAAACTACAACGACTACCGCCAGGTGCTGATCACCAGCGCGAACAACCTGGCGCGGCGTATCAACGACTAGCGATGGCCCACGGCGGCCTCGCAGATAAGGAGTGTGCACATGACTTCTGCCTTGACCAACGCTGCGGTGGAGAAGGGCGCAGCCCAGCCCGGCGCCCACCTGTTGCGCGATGTCAGCCTGCCGGCCCTGGTGCTGCACCGCGAGGCACTGGAGCACAACATTCGCTGGATGCAGGCCTTTGCCAGCAACAGCGGCGCCGAGCTGGCGCCCCACGGTAAGACCAGCATGACCCCGGCACTGTTTCGTCGGCAGTTGGAGGCGGGCGCCTGGGGCATCACCTTGGCCACCGCCGTGCAGACGCGTGCCGCCTACGCCCATGGCGTACGCCGGGTGCTGATGGCCAACCAATTGGTGGGCACGCCGAACATGGCGCTGATTGCCGAGCTGTTGGCGGATGGGAATTTCGATTTCTACTGCATGGTCGATCACCCGGACAACGTCGCCGACCTTGGCGCTTTCTTCGCCTCCCGTGGTGTAAGGCTGAAGGTGATGATCGAGTACGGCGTAGTCGGCGGCCGTTGCGGTTGCCGCAGTGAGCAGGAGGTGCTGGAACTGGCCAGGGCCATCCAGGCGCAACCGGCCCTGGCCCTGTGCGGTATCGAAGGTTACGAAGGGGTGATTCACGGCGACCAGGCCATCAACGGCATTCGTGCCTTCGCCGCCTCCCTGGTGCGCCTGGCGGTGCACCTGCAGGACGATGGGCTGTTCGCTATCGACCAGCCGATCATCACCGCTTCAGGTTCCGCCTGGTATGACCTGATTGCCGAATCCTTCGAGGCGCAGAACGCGCAAGGGCGTTTCCTGAGCGTGTTGCGGCCGGGCAGTTACGTGGCCCATGACCACGGTATCTACAAGGACGCTCAGTGCTGTGTGCTGGATCGGCGCAGCGACCTGCACGAGGGGTTGCGTCCGGCCCTGGAGGTCTGGGCCCATGTGCAGTCGTTGCCGGAGACGGGCTTGGCGGTGATCGCCCTGGGCAAGCGCGACGTGGCTTATGATGCCGGTTTGCCGCTGCCACTGCGCCGCTATCGTGTTGGCGGCAACGTCAGCGCTGACGCTAGCGCCGGGGATGATATGAGCGCGTGCAAGGTGACCGCCGTGATGGATCAGCATGCATTTTTGACCGTGGCGCCCGGGGTGGAATTACGGGTTGGCGACATCATGTCCTTCGGGACCTCGCACCCGTGCCTGACCTTCGATAAGTGGCGGGTGGGGCTGTTGGTGGATGAGCACCTGCAGGTGATCGAGAGCCTGGAAACCTGCTTCTGACCAGGAGGGGTGTGCGCTGAGGAGGAGGCCGAGAAGATGAACCGCAAGCAACGCATCGCTGCCATCGGCGAATGCATGATCGAACTGCAACAACGCGCCGACGGCAGCCTGCAACAGAGCTTTGGCGGCGACACCCTGAATACCGCAGTGTACTTGGCCCGTGAACTGGGGGCGGGCGCCCACGTCGACTATGTCACCGCCCTGGGCGACGACCGTTTCAGCGACGCCATGTGCCACAGCTGGGTCGAGGAAGGCCTCGGCCTGGGGTTGGTGCAACGTCTGCCCGGTCGTTTGCCGGGCCTGTATTGCATCCAGACCGATGCCCAGGGCGAGCGACGTTTTCTTTATTGGCGTAACGAAGCGGCGGTGCGTGATTGCTTCACCACGCCGGCGGCCGAGCCGATTCTGGCAGCGCTGGTGGATTACGCCGTGCTGTATTTCAGTGGTATCACCCTGGCCGTGCTGGGCGAGCAGGGTCGCAAGAGGTTGATCGACACCTTGAGCGAAGCACGCCGGCGCGGCGCGCAGATCGTCTTTGACAACAACTACCGGCCACGGCTGTGGGCCTCGGTTGAACAGGCGCAAGGGGCTTATCGCGAGGTGCTGGTCTATGTCGACCTGGCGTTGCTGACGGTGGACGACGAGCAGGCGCTGTTCGGGTTTGCCGATGCCGATGAGGTGTTGCGTGCCTACCCGAACATCCCGGAAGTGGTGCTCAAACGCGGTGCCGAGCCGTGCCTGGTTCGGTGTGCCGGGGTGGTGTCCGAGGTGCCTGCACGGCGCGTGGACAAGGTCGTGGACACCACGGCAGCGGGGGATTCGTTCAGTGCGGCGTACCTGGCCAGGCGTTTGCTGGGGGGTAGCCCGGTGCAAGCGGCAGAGGCCGGACACCGCCTGGCGAGCCTGGTTATCCAGCACCCCGGCGCCCTGATTCCCCGAGCCTGAAGCGTAGGGGGTCAGTCGCGGTAGAAGACTTGCACTAGGTGGTAGCCGAATTTGCTTTTGATTGGCCCGTGCACGGTGCGCAGGGGCTTTTTGAAGATGACCTGGTCGATGGCGCCGACCATTTGCCCCGGCCGGACTTCGCCCAGGTCGCCGCCGCGTTTGCCGGAAGGGCACGTGGAGTATTTCTTGGCCAGCACGTCGAAGGCTTCGCCTTTGGCGATGCGCTGCTTGAGCTGTTCGGCCTCTTCGGCGGTTTTCACCAGGATGTGGCGGGCTTGGGCTTTCATGGGGCAGTTACCTTGGAACGGTGCGGACGGCGGTCGCGGATTATGCCTGAATTCAAGGGGACGGGCTGATCATCTGGCGGATCTTCTGGGCCAGGGCTTCGATGGAAAACGGCTTGGCCATGAGGTCCATGCCTTCTTCGAGAAAGCCTTGGCGCTCGGCGGCTTTTTCCGCGTAGCCGGTCATGAACAGCACCTTGAGGTCGGGCCGTTGCTGGCGGGCGATTTCGGCCAATTGTCGACCGTTCATACCCGGCAAGCCGACGTCGGTCACCAGCAGGTCGACCCGCAGTTCCGACTCAAGCAAGGGCAGGGCGCTGCGGGCATCTTCGGCTTCATGGGCCTGGTAGCCCAATTCGTTGAGCACATTGACCACCAGCATGCGCACCGCCGGGTCGTCCTCGACCACCACCACCGACTCGCCGGCAATGGCGCACGGGGCTTCGCTGCTGATCGGCGCGGCCGCGGGTTCGGGCTTGGCGTACAGGCGCGGCAGGTACAGGCGCACGCTGGTGCCCTGGCCCGGTTCGCTGGTAATGCTGACGTGGCCGCCGGACTGTTGGGCGAAGCCATAGATCATCGATAACCCCAGGCCCGTGCCCTGGCCGATGGGTTTGGTGGTGAAGAACGGGTCGAACGCCTTGGCCAGGATGCGTGGGCTCATGCCGGCGCCGTTGTCGCTGACGCCGAGCATCACGTAGTCCCCGGCCTTGACCGGTTCCAATGTGCTGATGTCGCTGCCATCGAGGTAGCTGTTGGCGGTTTCGATCAGCAGTTGGCCGCCATTGGGCATGGCGTCGCGGGCGTTGATCACCAGGTTGAGCAGGGCGTTTTCCAGTTGGCTGGCATCGGTGTTGACCGGCCACACCCCCTCGCCCAATTGCAGTTGCAGTTCGATGTGTTCGCCCTTGGTGTGGTTGAACAGTTCCTGCAGCGACAGCACCAACTGGTTGGGCTCCAACGGCTGACGGTCCAGGGACTGGCGACGGGAGAAGGCCAGCAGGCGATGGGTCAGGGCGGCCGCACGTTTGGCCGAAGACACCGCGGCCTCGGTGAAACGCCCGATCTCGGCGCTGCGGCCGTTGTCGATGTAGCGCTGCATCAGGTCCAGGCTGCCGATGATGCCGGTGAGCATATTGTTGAAGTCATGGGCGATGCCGCCGGTGAGCTGGCCCACGGCTTCCATCTTCTGCGCGTGGCGCAGGGCGTCCTCGGCGCGCTCGCGTTCGAACATCTCGTTTTGCAAGCGCTGGTTGGCGGTGGCCAGGGCTTCGGTGCGCTGGTTGACCCGCTCTTCCAGGGTTTCATTGAGGTTGCGCAGGGCCTCTTCGGTTTCCTTGCGCTCGGTTTCATCGCTGACAAAGATGTAGAAACCGTTGATCGCACCATCGCCGCCATGGCGTGGCAGGTACTTCATCAGGGCATGGCGCGGGCGGCCGTCGCGGTGCGGCGAGTTGGTCTCGAAGCTGCACGGCTTGCCGGCCAGCGCCGCTTCGATCTTGTCGATGCGGGTGGCGTAGACCTCGTCGCCGAGCACTTCGCGAATGGTCTTGCCGTACATCTCTTGCGGGGTCAGGCCGTACCACTCGAGGTAGGCGCTGTTGTTCAGGCGAAAGCGCTGCTCGCGGTCGACATAGCCGATCAGCACCGGCATGGCGTTGATGATTAGTTGCAGTTCGGTCTGGCTCTGGCGCAGGGCCTGTTCCATTTCCTTGCGTTCGGTGAGGTCCAGGGCGGCGCCGAGGAAGCGCATCGGCCGGCCGTGATGGTCCTTGTAGCAGCGGCCTCGGGCGAACACCCAGCGGATGTGCCCGTCCGCCAGTTGCAGACGGTATTCCTCGGCGTATTCGGTGCCGTGAGTGATGCAGTGCTTGATACTGCGGGCCACCATGCCGCGGTCTTCCGGGTGCACGCCCTTGAGGTATTCGCTAATGGGCAGTTGCCCGGCTTGTTGCGGGTCGACGCTGTGCAGTTGGGCGAAGTGGCTGTCGGCGATAAAGCGGTCTTCGCCGATGTCCCAGTCCCAGGTGCCCACGGCGTCGGTGGCGGCCAGGGCCAGTTGCAGGCGCTCTTCGGTTTCGTGCTGGGCGCGCAGGCTGTCGTCGGAGCGCTGCTTTAGCTCCAAGGCGATACGCCGACGCTCGTTGGTTTCGATGGCGGTGATCAGCACCCCGGCCACGGCACCGCGTTCATCGCGGATCGGGCTGTAGGTCAGGTCCAGCCAGACGTCGGCTTCACCGTCGTGGCGTTGCAGGGTGAAACGCTGTTCGCTGAAGCTGCGCACCTGGCCTTGCAGCACCGCCTGGTAGATGGGCGCGGTGAAGTCTTCCAGCTCCGGCCAGACCCGGTGCGTCGGCTGGCCAAAGGCCCAAGGGTGTTTGGGGCCGCTGAGCAGGGCGAAGCCGTCGTTGTAGATTTGCGCCAGTTGCGGCCCCCAGAGCAAAAGCATGGGCATGGGCGAGTGGATCACGATGTCCACGGCGGTGCGCAGGCTCTGCGGCCATTGGGCCGAGTCGCCCAGGGACGTGGTGGACCAGTCCAGACGGGCGATCAGGGTTTCGGCCGCGCTGGCTGAAGAGGGGGCATTCATAGTGCTGAGTCCTGGGGTGGCGCTGTTGCTGGGTCGGTCGGGTGAAGCTTTTTAGACGGGCACGGTCAGATAAATCTGGCCGAGCAGATGAGCAGTCTAGAGGGCTTGGGGCGATGTGGCGAGTTCAGAGCGGGCACGTCGGCTGTGGCCCGGGTGAGTGGGCGGCCAGGGCTGGAATAGCCTGGCCGCCGCATCGTGAGGGTCAGTCGCGCAGTTCCGCACGGTCACGAAACTGCTCCAGTGCCTCGGGGTTGGCCAGGGCGTCGGTGTTTTTTACCGGCAGGCCGTGCACCACGTTGCGCACCGCCAGTTCGACGATCTTGCCGCTGATGGTGCGGGGAATGTCCGTCACCGCGAGGATTTTCGCCGGCACATGGCGCGGCGTGGTGTTGGCGCGGATCACGTGGCGTATCCGCTCCTGCAGCGCCTCATCCAGTTGCCGACCGTCTTGCAGCCGGACAAAGAGCACCACCCGCACATCGCTGTCCCAGTGTTGGCCGATGGCCAGGCTGTCCAGGACCTCATCGAGTTTTTCCACCTGGCGATAGATTTCCGCGGTGCCGATGCGCACGCCGCCGGGGTTGAGTACGGCGTCGGAGCGCCCGTGGATCAGCCAGCCGCCTTCGGCCAGTTGCTCGGCGTAGTCGCCCTGGGCCCAGACCCCGGGGAACTGGCTGAAATAGGCCGCGCGCAGTTTTTCCCCGTCCGGGTCGTGCCACAGGCCGATAGGCATGGCCGGAAAGTGCCGGGTGCAGACCAGTTCACCCTTTTCCCCGATCACTGGCTGCCCGGCGTCGTTCCAGACCTCGATGGCCATGCCCAGGCTCTTGCCTTGCATCTGCCCGCGACGCACCGGCTGCACCGGGTTGCCGATGACAAAGCAGGAGACGATATCGGTGCCGCCGGACATCGAGGCCAGGCACAGGTCGCCCTTGAACGCGCGGTACACGTAGTCGTAGCTTTGCGGCGCCAGGGGCGAGCCGGTGCAGAGCAGGGTCTTCAGGCTGTCCAGGCGGTGGCTCTGGCGCGGCTCGATGCCGGCTTTTTCCAGGGCGGCGAGGTATTTGGGGCTGGTGCCGAAGACGTTGATGGCCTCGGCGTCGATCAGCTCCAGCAGGTGCTCGGGGCCCGGGTGGAACGGTGAGCCGTCATAGAGCACCAGGCTGGCGCCCACGGCCAGGGCCGAGACCAGCCAGTTCCACATCATCCAGCCGCAGGTGGTGTAGTAGAACAGCCGTTCGCCGGGTCCCAGGTTGCTGTGCAGGCCGTGTTCCTTGAGGTGTTGCAGGAGTACGCCGCCGGTGCTGTGGACGATGCACTTCGGGATGCCGGTGGTGCCGCTGGAATAGAGGATGTACAGCGGGTGGGCAAAGGGTACGGCGACGAAGGTCGGGTCGCCGCCCGGGGTGTAGAAGTGCTGCCACAGGGTGACATTGGCGGGTGTCTTGAAGTCCTCGGCCCGGGCTTCGGGGCGGGCGTAGGGCACGATGACCAGCTGTTCCAGGGACGGCAGGCGTTCGAGGATTTCGTTGACCTTGGCGGTCTGGTCGATGTCTTTGCCGGCGTAGCGGTAGCCGGCACAGGTGATCAGCACCTTGGGTTCGATCTGACCGAAGCGGTCGATCACCCCTTGGGTACCGAAGTCGGGCGAGGAGCACGACCAGATCGCCCCCAGGCTGGTGGTTGCGAGCATGGCCACCAGGGTTTGCCAGGTGTTGGGCATGCACGCCGCCACCCGGTCGCCCAGGCCAACGCCGGCGGCCTGCAGGCTGCGTTGCAGGCCTGCCACCTGGGCCGCCAGTTCGGCGTAGGTCAGTTGTTCGCGCTGGCCGTTCTCGTTGATCGCCACCACCGCCACTGCGGTGTCACGGCGCTTGAGCAGGTGCTCGGCAAAGTTCAGGGTCGCGCCGGGAAACCATTGCGCGCTGGGCATCTGTAGACCTTCGCGCAGCACGCCTTCAGCCGCCTGGTGAAAGCTGACCTCAAAGAAGTCGACGATCGCCTGCCAGAAGCTTTCCCGCTGGTCGATGCTCCACTGATGCAGCGCGGGGTAGTCGGCCAACTGCAAGTCATGACGCTGATTGATAAACCGCCGAAAGGCGTCCATCCGGGTACTGCTGATGTGCTCGGCGCTGGGTTGCCAGAGTATGTCGGACATAAAGGCCTCTTATTATCTGATCGGCAAGCACGCTCTGCTTACCGCTTACCGCTTACCGCTTTGCCTCTTATTGCGCCAACCACCCACCATCGATGTTCCACGCCGCGCCACGCACCTGGCTGCCGGCTTCACTGCATAAAAATAGCACCAGCTCGCCCAGGTGAGCGGGGGTGACGAACTCCAGGGACGGCTGTTTTTCGGCCAGCAGATCGTGTTGCGCCTGCTGCGGGTCGACCCCGGCAGCGGCCCGGTCATCGATCTGCTTTTGCACCAGAGGCGTCAGCACCCAGCCTGGGCAGATGGCATTGCAGGTGACATTGCTGGTGGCGGTCTCCAGGCCCACCACCTTGGTCAGGCCGATCACTCCATGCTTGGCCGCCACGTAGGCTGCCTTGCCCACGGAACCGACCTGGCCGTGCACCGAGGCGATGTTGATGATCCGCCCCCAGCCTTTGGCGCGCATGCCCGGCAAGCTCAGGCGGGTGCTGTGGAACACCGAGGACAGGTTGATGGCGATGATCGAATCCCAGCGCTCCACGGGGAAGTCTTCCACCGTGGACACATGTTGGATGCCCGCGTTGTTGACCAGGATATCGACGCCGCCGAACTCCCGTTCGGCGTAGGCGATCATCTCGGCGATCTGCGCCGGGTCGCTGACGTCCGCTGGGTGATGGCCGACCTTGCCGCCGCTGTGTTGATTGAGTTGTGCGACCTCGGCGATCACCTTGGAGGCGTCGCCAAAACCATTGAGGATCAGGTTGGCCCCGGCCTTTGCCAGGCCCAGGGCGATCCCCAAGCCGATGCCGCTGGTGGAACCGGTGACCAGGGCGGTCTTGCCCGAAAGACTGTTCATGGAAAATGCCTCACACAATGCCAGTGGCGTAGAAGGTCGCGATGACCACGAAGACCGCCAGGGTCTTGATCAGGGTAATGCAGAAAATGTCCTTGTAGGCTTCGCGGTGGGTCAGCCCGGTCACCGCCAGCAGGGTAATCACCGCGCCGTTGTGGGGCAGGGTGTCCATGCCGCCGCTGGCCATGGCGGCCACCCGGTGCAGCACTTCCAGGGGAATGTTGGCGGCGTGGGCGGCGCTGATAAAGCTGTCCGACATGGCCGCCAGGGCGATGCTCATGCCGCCGGAGGCCGAGCCGGTGATGCCCGCCAGCAAGGTCACGGTAATGGCTTCGTTGACCAGCGGGTTGGGGATGCTTTTCAACCAGTCGGCCAGCACCAGGAAGCCCGGCAGGGACGCGATCACTGCGCCGAAACCGTATTCCGAGGCGGTGTTCATGGCCGCCAGCAAAGCGCCGCTGACCGCGCTTTTGCTGCCTTCGGCCAGCTTGCTGCGAATCGCTTTAAAGCCGAACGCCAGGACCAGCAGGATGCCCATCAGCAGCGCCGCCTGCACGGCCCAGATGGCGGTGAGCTTGGCGATTTCGGTGGTCACGGGCGCGCTCATGCCCGGCAGCGCCAGGCTGTGGGTCTTGCCGTACCACTGCGGAATCCAGTGGGTGAACAGCAGGTTCATCACCCCCACCAGCAGCAGTGGCGACAGGGCGATCCAAGGATTGGGCAGTTGGATGTCTTCGGCGGTTTCCGGCTCATTGCGCAGTTCGGTGCCGTAGCCTTCACCGGCTTTCTGCGCCTTGTTGCGCTGGCGCTGGAGAAACAGCATGCCGGCGCAGAACACGAAAATGGTGCCGATTACCCCGAGCCAGGGCGCGGCCCAGGCGGTGGTGTTGAAGAAGGTGCTGGGGATGATGTTCTGGATCTGCGGCGTGCCGGGCAGGGCGTCCATGGTGAACGAGAACGCACCCAGGGCAATCGTCGCCGGGATCAGGCGCTTGGGGATATTGCTCTGGCGGAACATTTCGGCGGCGAACGGATAGACCGCGAACACCACCACGAACAGCGAGACGCCGCCGTAGGTCAGCAAGGCGCACACCAGCACAATCACCAACATCGCTTGGCGGGTGCCCAGCAAGCGAATGGCCGCCGCAACGATGGAGCGTGAGAAGCCCGACAGCTCGATCAGCTTGCCGAACACCGCACCCAGCAGGAACACCGGGAAATACAGTTTGATAAAGCCGACCATTTTCTCCATGAACACCCCGGTAAAGGCGGGCGCCACGGCGGACGGGTCAGTGAGCAGGACGGCGCCGAGGGCGGCGATGGGGGCAAAGAGGATGACGCTGTAGCCACGGTAGGCAGCGAGCATCAGCAGCGCCAGGGCTGCCAAGGCAATGATCACACTCATGGTGTGTCTCTCCAGGATTGTTATTTTTGTGGGGTGTTGCGTGTGGAGAGGGTTATAGCGAGAACTGTGCCATTTAGATAAGCTATTGAAATATATAAGTATTTTTATTTTTGTGGCGATGGTTTCAGGCGCTTTGTCTCTTTTTTGAGACTTTTTTTGGCGGGGTGGCCTCATCGCTGGCAAGCCAGCTCCTACAGGGCAGTGTTGACCCCTTGTGGGAGCTGGCTTGCCAGCGATACAGGCTCTGCTGTCTCCATAAAGAGAACGCTGTCTCTTTATATAGACTCAACTATCCCCAGTGCTGCCATTTTCTTGTACAGGGTCGACCGCCCCAGCCCCAGACGCTCCGCCGCCGCGCCGACCTTGCCTTGGCATTGCTCCAGGGTGGTTTCGATCAGGTGGCGGTCGAAGCGCTCGCGGGCGGCGGCGAAGGTTTCGTTGCGCAGCGGCTCGACCGGCTGGCTGCGCTGCACTGGGCTGAAGGTGCCAATTGCCGCGCGAATGTCCGCGGCATTGAGCATCAGGTCGTCGCTGAGCAGCGCCGCGCGCTCCAGCACATTGCGCAGCTCGCGGATATTGCCCGGCCAGGCGTGCTGGCCCAGCAGGTCCAGGGCTGGGTGGTCCAGTTCATGCTGGCTGCGCAGCTCTTCCAGAATCGCCTCGCTCAGGGCCGGCAGGTCATCCAGGCGTTCGCGCAAGGCCGGCACCCGAATCGGCAGGACGTTGAGCCGGTAATACAGGTCGGCACGGAACTCGCCCCGCTGAATCGCTGCCTCCAGGTCGGTGGAGGTGGCAGCGATCACCCGCACGTCGCTCTGGATCACTTCATTGGAGCCCACAGGCTCGAACTCCTTTTCCTGCAACACCCGCAGCAATTTGCTCTGCAGGGGCAGGGGCATGTCGCCGATTTCATCGAGAAACAGGGTGCCGCCCTGGGCGATCTGCAACTTGCCGGCGCGGCCTTTACGGTCGGCACCGGTGAAGGCGCCGGGCGCAGTGCCGAAGAACTCGGCTTCCAGCAGGGCCTCGGGAATCGCCGCGCTGTTGACGCTGACAAAGGCCTTGTGGGCCCTGGGCGAGGCGGCGTGAATGGCCTGGGCCAGCAGCTCCTTGCCGGTGCCGGTTTCGCCTTGCAGCAGCACCGGGGATTCGGTGCTGGCGCTGCGCCGGGCTCGGCGCTTGACCTCCAGGCTGGCGGCGCTGGTGCCGATGAAGTGGGCGAAGTTGTACTTGGTCTGCCGGGCCCGCAGCAGGGAGCGGGTCGAGGCCAGCTCTTCCTGCATGCTCAGGTAGCGCTTGAGCATGGGGGAGAGGCTGCGCAGCTCATCGAACAGGGCAAAGCCGATGGCGCCGATCACCGTGCCGGCGTCGTCGTGGATCGGTAGGCGCATGACCACCAGGGGTTCTTTGGGGGTGTCTTGCATGTCCAGGAGGATCGGCCGCCCGGTGCGCACCACCTCGCGCAGCAGGCTGCCGGGGATCACGCTTTCGCAGGCCTTGCCGATGGCGAACTCGGCGGACTCCAGGCCAAAGCGCCGGGCGTAGCGTTCATTCATCCAGACGATATTCGCATCACGGTCGACGATCACCGTGCCTTCGCTGGATTGCTCGATGATTTCGAACAGCGAGCGGATCGCCAGTTGCCGCACCCGCTGGTAATCCTTGAGGCTTTCGCTGTTGTTCATGGACGCACCCTGAAAATAGACGCGAAGGATTATGCCCGATTTGTAGGAGCCGGCTTGCCGGCGAATGGGGTCTTGGGCGGAGTGGTGATCTTGCGGGCGTCTTCGCTGGCAAGCCAGCTCCTACGGTGGCGGTGAATGTGTTCGCCTATGTAGGAGCCGGCTTGCCGGCGAAGGGGCCCTTGGGTTAGCCGGGATGGGCGGCGGCGAGCAGTTCCTGGGTATAGGGGTGTTGGGGGGTGTTGAAGACGTCGTCGCTGGCGCCGCGTTCCACCACTTGGCCGTCCTTGATCACGATCATGTCGTGGGCCAGGGCGCGGACCACCGCCAGGTCGTGGCTGATAAACAGGTACGTCAGGCCGTGTTTTTCCTGCAGTTGGCGCAGCAGCGCCACCACCTGTTTCTGCACGGTGCGGTCCAGGGCCGAGGTGGGCTCGTCCAGCAAAATCAGCGCCGGCTTGAGCACCAGGGCCCGGGCAATAGCGATGCGCTGGCGCTGGCCCCCGGAGAATTCATGGGGGTAACGGTGGCGGCTGTCCGGGTCCAGGCCGACTTCCTTGAGCACCTGGATCACCTGCTCCTCGCACGCCTGGGCGCCGCACTGACTGTGGACTTCCAGGCCTTCGCTGATGATCTGTGCCACCGACATGCGCGGGCTGAGGCTACCGAATGGGTCCTGGAACACCACCTGCATCTGTTTGCGCCAGGGCCTCAGTTGCTTCTGGTTGAGGCCATCCAGCGACTCACCCTGGAAGCGGATGCTGCCCTCGGATTCCAGCAGGCGCAGGATCGCCTGGCCCAAGGTTGATTTGCCCGAACCGGACTCGCCGACGATGCCCAGGGTCTTGCCCCGTTGCAGGCTCAGGCTGATGCCGTCCACCGCCCGCAGGTATTGCTTGCGGCGGAACAGGCCGCCGCCGATCTGGAACTGCACACTCAGGTTGTCCACCTGCAGCACCACCTCGCGTTCGTCCCGGGGCAGGGCTTGCCCCTCGGGCTCGGCGTGCAGCAGTTCGCAGCTGTAAGGGTGCTGCGGCGCGTTGAACAGGGTTTCGCAGTCGGCCTGTTCGACGATTTGCCCGGCCTTCATCACGCACACGCGCTGGGCGATGCGCCGCACCAGGTTCAGGTCGTGGCTGATCAGCAGCAGGGACATGCCCAGGCGCTGCTGCAGGGATTTGAGCAGCAGCAGGATCTTGCGCTGCACCGTCACGTCCAGGGCAGTGGTGGGCTCATCGGCAATCAGCAGTTCCGGCTCGCACGCCAGGGCCATGGCGATCATTACCCGCTGACGCTGGCCGCCGGAGAGTTGATGGGGGTAGGCCTTGAGCCGTTCCTTGGGCTTCTGGATACCCACCAGTTCCAGCAGTTCGAGGATCCGCGCCTGCGCCTCCTTGCCCCCCAGGCCACGGTGCAGGAGCAGGGTTTCGCCGATCTGCTTTTCCACGCTGTGCAGCGGGTTGAGCGAGGTCATGGGCTCCTGGAAGATCATGGCGATGCGATTGCCCCGCAGTTTTTGCAGGGTTGCGCGGTCGGCCCCCAGCAGCTCCTGGCCGCGATAGCGCACGCTGCCACTGCTCTGGCAGCCGGTGTCCGGCAGCAGCTGCAGGATCGAGTGGGCGGTCACCGATTTACCCGAGCCGGACTCGCCCACCAGGGCCAGGCATTCGCCAGGGCGGATGTCCAGGCGCAGGTCGCGCACCACCGCCTGGCCGTTGAAGGCGACGCTGAGGTTGCGAATTTCGATCAGGGCTTCAGTCATGTTTTACAGTCCGCTTTATAAACGTGGATCAAGATCGAAGAACAAAATCGTGGATCAAGATCGGGGATCAAACGCATCGCGCAACGCCTCGCCGATAAACACCAGCAGCGAGAGGATCAGCGCCAGGGTGAAAAAGGCGGTCAAGCCCAGCCACGGCGCCTGCAGGTTCTGCTTGCCCTGGGCAATCAGCTCGCCCAGTGACGCGCTGCCGGCGGGCATGCCGAAGCCGAGGAAATCCAGGGCGGTGAGGGTGGAGATGGCGCCAGTGAGGATGAACGGCAGATAGCTCAGGGTGGCGTTCATCGCGTTGGGCAGGATGTGCCGCAGGATCACCTTGCGGTCGCTCAGGCCCAGGGCCCGGGCTGCCTTGACGTACTCCAGGTTGCGCCCGCGCAGGAACTCGGCGCGTACCACGTCCACCAGGGCCAGCCAGGAGAACAGCGCCATGATCCCCAGCAGCCACCAGAAGTTCGGCTCGACGAACCCCGAGAGGATGATCAGCAGGTACAGCACCGGCAGCCCGGACCACACCTCCAGCAAGCGCTGGCCCAGCAGGTCGACCCAGCCACCGTAGTAGCCTTGCAGGGCGCCGGCGGCGATGCCGATCAGGGCGCTGATGGCAGTCAGGGCGAGGGCGAACAGGATCGACACGCGGGCACCGTAGATCACCCGTGCGGCCACGTCCCGGGACTGATCGTCGGTGCCCAGCCAGTTCTCCGCGCTGGGCGGGCTGGGGGCGGGGCGGGTCAGGTCATAGTTGGGGGTGTCTTCACTGAAGGCAATCGGCGGGAACAGCAGCCAGCCGCCGTCCTGGCGAATCAGTTGTTGCACGTAGCTGCTGCGATAGTCGGCCTGGAACGGCAACTGGCCGCCGAACTCCTGCTCGGTGTGACGCTTGAAGGCCGGGAAATACAACGAGCCTTGATAGCTGACCACCAGAGGCTTGTCGTTGGCGATCAGTTCGCCGCCCAGGGTCAGGATAAACAGGCCGATAAACAGCCACAACGACCACCAGCCGCGGCGGTTTTTCTTGAAACGGTCGAAGCGCCGGCGCGCCAGAGGAGAGAGCTTGAGCATCAGGCGTTCCTCGCGGCGAAGTCGATGCGCGGGTCGACCAGGGTGTAGCACAGGTCGCCGATGAGTTTTATCAGCAGGCCGAACAGGGTGAAGATAAACAGCGAGCCGAACACCACCGGATAATCCCGGGACACCGCGGCTTCATAGCTCATGCGGCCCAGGCCATCGAGGGAGAAAATCACCTCGATCAACAGTGAACCGGCGAAGAACACGCTGATAAAGGCCTGGGGTATCCCCGAGACCACCAGCAGCATGGCGTTGCGGAACACGTGGCCGTAGAGCACCCGGCGCTCGCTCAGGCCCTTGGCCCGGGCGGTGACCACGTACTGGCGGGTGATTTCGTTGAGGAAGGAGTTTTTGGTGAGGATGGTCAGGGTGGCGAAGCCGCCGATCACCAGCGACGTCACTGGTAGCACCAGGTGCCAGAAGTAGTCGGCGACCTTGCCCAGGGTGCTCAGTTGTTCGAAGTTCTCCGACACCAGCCCGCGCACCGGGAACCAGTTGAGCGAGGTGCCGCCGGCAAACAGCACGATCAGGAACATGGCGAACAGGAACGCGGGCATGGCGTAGCCGATGATGATCGCGGTGCTGCTCCAGATGTCGAAATGGCTGCCGTGGTGCACCGCCTTGCGGATCCCCAGGGGGATCGACACCAGGTAGGTGATCAGGGTCGCCCAGAGCCCGAGGGAAATGGTCACCGGCATTTTTTCCAGGATCAGGTCGGTGACCGTGGCGCCGCGAAAGAAGCTCTGGCCGAAGTCCAGCTGGGCATAACTCTTGAGCATCAGCCACAGGCGTTCATGGGCCGGCTTATCGAAACCGTACTGTTTCTCGATGTCCTTGATCAGCTTCGGGTCCAGGCCGCGGCTGGCTCGCGAGCCGCCACTGCTGACGCCGTCGCCGGAGCCCCCGACGCTGGGGCCGCCACCAATGCCTTGCAGGTGGGCGATGGCTTGCTCCACCGGGCCGCCGGGGGCGGCCTGGACGATGACGAAGTTCACCAGAAGGATGATCAGCAGCGTGGGAATGATCAGCAGCAGGCGCCGCAGGATATAAGCCAGCATCAGTGGCGCCCTCCGGGTTTGCCGCGACGGATCAGTTCGGCGGCCATTTCTTCGTTGGTCAGCGGCTTGCTGCTGACTTCCCACCAGCTTTCGATGGCTTCGTCATTGCTGGCCGCAACAGCTGGCCGGCCGAAGCGGTTCCACCACACCGTGGAGGTGCCCGGCGGGTAGTAGTTGGGGATCCAGTAGTAGTTCCATTGCAGCACCCGGTCCAGGGCGTGGGCGTAGCGCAGCATCTGCGCCTGGCTGGTGGCCTTGACCAAGCCCTGTACCAGGCTGTCCACCGCCGGGTTCTTGAGCACCATGTAGTTGTTGGAACCGGCGTCGTTGGCCGATGCCGAGCCGAAGTAGTTGTCCAGCTCCATGCCTGGCGAGGTGCTGACCGGGTAGCCGGTGACGATCATGTCGTAGTCCCGGGCCATCAGGCGGTTGACGTACTGCGAGGAGTCGATGCGGCGGATGTTGAGGGTGATGCCGATCTGCGCCAGGTTGCGTTTATAGGGCAGCAGCAAGCGTTCGATGGAGCTTTGGGTGATCAGGAAGGTGAAGCTCAGGGGCTCGCCCTGGGCATTGACCAACACGTCGCCCTCGGGCTTCCAGCCGGCTTGCTCCAGCAGCCCCAGGGCTTGCAGTTGCTTGTCGCGGATCACGCCGCTGCCGTCGGTCTTCGGCGCCTCGAACACCTGGGTGAAGACTTCATCGGGAATCTGCCCGCGCAAGGGTTCGAGGATTTTCAGTTCTTCGGCGTCCGGCAAGGCCCTGGCGGCCAGCGCGGTGTTGGAGAAGACGCTCTGCTGGCGGATGTACATGTCGCGCATCATCTGCCGGTTGCTCCATTCGAAGTCCCAGAGCATGGCCAGGGCCTGGCGCACTCGGCGGTCCTGGAACATCGGCCGGTCGAGGTTGAACACATAGCCCTGGGCCGGTTGCGGCGCGGACTTGGCCAGGTGGGCTTTTTGCAGGCGGCCGTCGTCGAGGGCCGGGCTGTTGTAGAGGATGGAGTAGCCGGTGGCGGAGAACTCGCGGTTGTAGTCGAAGGCACCGCCGCGCAGCACTTGCCGGGCCACGTCGATGTCGCCGAAGTACTCCACGCTGAAACGATCGAAGTTGTACAAGCCGCGGCTCACGGGCAGGTCTTTGCCCCACCAGTCGGCGTCGCGGGTGAAGGTGATGCTGTTGCCCGAGTCCACCTTGCTGACCTTGTAGGGGCCGCTGCCCAGGGGCGCTTCATAGCCCCCGCCGCCGGCGAAGTCGCGACTCTTCCACCAGTGTTCGGGGAACACCGGCAGGGTCGCGACATCCAGGGGCAGGGTGCGGTTTTCATTGCTTTTGAAGTCGAAGCGGATCACCCGTGGCGACTCCACTTCGACACCCTTGACATCGGCAAACTGGGTGCGGTAGCGCAGGCTGCCCTGGGTCATCAGCAGGTTGTAGCTGTAGCGCACGTCTTCGGCGGTGATCGGCGTGTTGTCGGCGAAACGCGCCTTGGGGTTGAGGTAGAAACGCAGCCACAGGCCATCGTCGGCGCGCTCCATCTTTTCCGCCACCAGGCCGTAGACCGTGTAGGGCTCATCCAGGGAGCGCTGGGCCAGGGGCGAATAGAGCATGCCGTCGAGCTGGGAGACGCCGATGCCTTTATCGATATAAGGCAGCACATGGTCGAAGCGGCCAATCTCCAGGGCGGCGCGGCGCATGATCCCGCCTTTCGGGGCCTGGGGGTTGGCGTAGGCGAAGTGGCTGAAGCCGGCGGGGTATTTGGCCGGTTCGCCGTAGACGGTCAGGGCGTGTTGCGGGGCTGCCTGGGCGGCGGTGGCGCTGAGCAACAGGCTCAGGGCGCCGACAATCAATGTAGGGAAAAGCAAGCGCATGGTCAGCCTTAAGAGCCGGGTGATCGATGACCACGATTTGTACGCTAGCTGCGTGTGGCAGGCCAGCGCTTCCGCTGTCGCAAACACAACGGCCCACCAAAAGGCGGGCCGTCGGCTGAATCAATCGCGACAGGATCAGTCCTGACGGCTGGTCACTTCCAGCAGGTGATAACCGAACTGGGTTTTCACTGGGCCTTGCACGACGTTGACCGGGGCGCTGAAGACTACGGTGTCGAATTCCTTGACCATCTGGCCTGGGCCGAAGGAACCCAGGTTGCCGCCGTCACGGCTGGACGGGCAGGTGGAGTTCTTTTTCGCAACGTCGCCAAAGTCGGCGCCGGCTTCGATTTCGGCTTTGAGTTCGTTGCACTTGGCTTCGCTGGCAACCAGGATGTGACGGGCAGTGGCTTTGGCCATGGGGAGTTTCTCCTTTCAAGAAAGTGCTGAGACTACCGGATTCAGGTGGCTATTTCTTGCCAAAGTTCCTTCAAGTCATTGCCGCCGAGCATTTTTTTGGCGGCTGGCTTGCTGGCGATGGGGCCTTTGGATCAGGTGGTGATCTTGGCGGCGCTATCGCTGGCGAGCCAGCTCCTACATTGGGGGTAGGGCGGTATTTTTGTAGGAGCCGGCTTGCCGGCGATGGGGCCCTTGGATCAGGTAGTGATCTTGGCGGCGCTATCGCTGGCGAGCCATCTCCTACATTGGGGGTAGGGCGGTATTTTTGTAGGAGCCGGCTTGCCGGCGATGGGGCCTTGGATCAGGTGGTGATCTTGGCGGCGTCATCGCTGGCGAGCCAGCTCCTAAATGGGGCGCTGGTCAGGCCGGGATTGGCTGGTGAAGGCGGCTGCGTTGCAACTGTTGCGCGGCATTGCGCAGCAAGTGCTCGGTGGCGTCCCAGCCCAGGCAGCCATCGGTGACGGACACGCCGTAACGCATGGACGCACTCAGCGGTTGGCAGCCTTCAAACAGATGGCTTTCGAGCATCACCGCCACCAGCGAACGGTCGCCTTGCAGGCGCTGTTCCAGCACGTCGTTGAACACCGCCGGTTGGCGCAAAGGGTCCTTGCCGCTGTTGGCGTGGCTGCAGTCGACCATGATCCGCGCCGGGATCGACAGCTTGTGCAGGTCGCGCTGGACCTGGGCCACGCTCTGGCGGTCGTAGTTCGGCCCGCGATGGCCGCCGCGCAGCACCAAGTGAGTGTCCGGGTTGCCTGGGGTCTGGATGATCGCCGGGTGGCCCTGGCTGTCGACGCCGAAGTGGCGGTGCGGGTGAGCCGCCGAGCGCATGGCGTCACAGGCGATGGCCACGCCGCCGTCGGTGCCGTTCTTGAAGCCCACGGGCATGTCCAGGCCACTGGCCATTTCCCGGTGGATCTGCGATTCGGTGGTGCGCGCACCAATCGCCACCCAGCTCAGCAGGTCATCGAAGTAACCCGCAGCCATGGGTTGCAGCAGCTCGGTGGCGATCGGCAGGCCGAGGCGCAGCATCTCGCGCATCAGCTCCCGGGACAGGGTCAGGCCACCGGCCATGTCGTCACTGCCATCCAGGTGCGGGTCGTAGGCCAGGCCTTTCCAACCGACGGTGGTGCGCGGTTTTTCCACGTAGGCGCGCATCACCAACAGCAGGTCGTCGCTGAGCTCGGTGCTCAGTTCGGCCAGCTTGGCGGCGTATTCCAGGGCGGATTGCGGATCATGGATGGAGCAGGGGCCAACGACCACCAGCAGACGGGAGTCGACACCGTCGAGGATGGCGCGCACCGCTTGGCGATGGGCGGCTACTTGCTGGGCCAGTGCGGTGGACAGCGGCAGTTGTTGCTTGAGTTGCAATGAGCTGGGCAGACGCAGGCTCAGGGCTTCATTGGCAGAAGACAGGGTGGACAGCGGCAGAGCGGAGACGGACGAATTCATGTTCAAGGCTTCCTGGGCTGGCGGCGGGTGGCTCCCCGCGCGCGGCCCTACTGGGGTGTTCGACAATTGGCCGGGTTGGCTTCGAGTGATGGCTTGCCACCTGTGGGTGACCGATCGGAGGCGGCAGGCTGTCCCGAGCGGAGGCTGCTAAATCGCCAGGCGTAGGCTGTGTCGTTGCGGTAATAAGTGGTGTTCATGTGATCAATCCTCAGTGAGTTCGGTGTGTTGCTTGAAAAACGTTAAGCCCTAAAAAACAAAACCCCCGGTCGGGAAGCCGACCGGGGGTGAGAAGTTCTCTGGTGGGCGACCCGTGGAAGTGGGCGCCGGTTGGGTATCAGGCGCGCCAGTGGCTAAACCAATACCCAAAATAAACGTTCACTGGAGCGCTGTTGCCATTTGCCCAGGCAGCCGCGACCGAGCGCAGGGCGCTGGCGGTGTGGCGATGCAGGGAAAGGGTGCGGGGCAACATGGTGTTTCTCCGTGAAAGTGGGCCGAGCTTACTAGAGGCAGGGGCGGCGATTCAATGGGTAATTTCTATCATGTGACTAAGGTCTGGCTATGGGTGGACGCAGGGTCAGCGAGCGCGATTTTTTATGCGACACTCGCCGCCTTGCGCCAATCCCTCCCGCAGGAAGCCCCATGACACCATTGACTCTCGCTGCCGCCCAGTGCATTTCCATCGCCGGTGACCTGCCGGGCAATATCGCCCGGCACCTCGAATTCATGCGGGTCGCGGCAGGGCAGGGTGTGCAGTTGCTGGTGTTTCCCGAGCTGTCATTGACGGGCTATGAACCCGGGTTGGCGGCGAGCCTGGCCTTGTCGCCCGAGGCGACGCTGCTGCAACCGCTTCGGGACCTGGCCCGGGAGCTGGGGGTGACGGCGGTGGTGGGGCTGCCGATTCGCCTGCAGGCTGATGCCGGGGTGTTGATCGGGGCTCTGGTGTTGGGCGCCGATGGCCGTTTGCAGCTCTATAGCAAGCAGCATCTGCACAGCGGCGAGGAGGTGTTTTTTACCCCTGGCACGGGCGGTTCGCCCCTGCAGTTCGACGAGCATCGCATCGCCCTTGCGGTTTGTGCCGACTTCGCCCAGGCCAGCCATGCCCAGGCCGCTGCGGATGCAGGTGCCGGTGTCTACGCGGCGGGGGTGTTGATCAGTGAGCAGGGTTACGCCGCAGACAGTGCTGTGCTGCAGGGTTATGCCCGGCAGCACGGGATGCGGGTGCTGATGGCCAACCATGGTGGCCCTACCGGTGGTTGGGTATCGGCGGGGCGCAGTGCGATCTGGGGCGAGGACGGCGAGCTGATTGCCGCTTCCTCGGGTGTCGGTGACCAACTGGTGATTGCCCGCTACCGGGCCGGCGTCTGGCACGGACAGGTACTGACCGTGGAGCATTCATGAGCGGGTTTGACTGGCGCCCAGCGGGTGAGGCCGACCTGGTGTTCGCCCGTGATCTGGCGCGCTCGAACCTGCTGGCTTATTACATTCGGCATGATTTGCTGTGGCAGGACGAGGCCTTCGATGTGGCCTGGGCCGGTCGGAAAAACCTAATGATTTGCAATTCGTCCGGGGTACTGGGCTTTGTCAGCCTGAGTCGCGACCTGCGGGCGCTGTACATCCGCGAGTTGCATGTGCTGGAAGCCTGGCGCGGGCAAGGGGCGGGTGCCTGGGCCATCGAACAGGTACTGGGCATGGCGCGCGCGGAGCAGCGTCGCCTGCTGCGCCTCACCGTATTCAACGACAACCCGGCTCGGCGCCTTTATGAGCGGATGGGCCTGGCGGTGGTGGGGCAGGACGAGTGCTTCCTGATGATGGAGCGCCCGAGCCTCTAGCAGGGCCCGGGGCCTTATTGAGGCTGATGCGACCTGTTATTGCTTATCTCCGGCGGTTGGCTTTTATATAGCGCTTGCGATTAGTTTGTACGTCGCTTTTTTGCTAAGGTGTCCGACAACCTATAAAGACCATATCGCGAGGTGTCTGCTTGATTAGGGTGCTAGTAGTCGATGATCACGATCTCGTTCGTACAGGCATTACACGAATGCTGGCTGACATCGATGGCCTGCAAGTAGTCGGACAGGCCGAGTCGGGAGAGGAATCCCTGCTCAAGGCGCGGGAGTTGAAACCCGATGTGGTTCTCATGGACGTCAAGATGCCCGGGATTGGCGGTCTTGAAGCCACGCGCAAATTATTGCGCAGTCATCCAGATATCAAAGTCGTTGCTGTGACCGTCTGCGAAGAAGATCCATTCCCCACCCGGCTGCTGCAAGCCGGTGCGGCCGGCTATCTGACCAAAGGCGCAGGGCTCAATGAAATGGTTCAGGCCATTCGTTTGGTCTTTGCCGGACAGCGCTACATCAGTCCGCAAATTGCCCAGCAGTTGGTGTTCAAGTCCTTCCAGCCGTCCAGTGATTCGCCCTTTGATGCGTTGTCGGAGCGGGAGATTCAAATCGCTCTGATGATCGTTGGCTGCCAGAAGGTGCAGATCATTTCCGACAAGTTGTGCTTGTCGCCGAAAACCGTGAATACCTACCGTTATCGAATTTTCGAGAAGCTCTCGATCAGCAGTGACGTCGAACTGACGTTGCTGGCGGTTCGTCACGGCATGGTCGATGCCAGCCTCTGAAATGACCGACCTGTTTGATCCCAGTGCTTTTCTCTCTACCTGCAGTGGCCGTCCTGGCGTGTATCGCATGTTCGACAGCGATGCGCGCCTGCTTTATGTGGGTAAAGCCAAGAACCTGAAAAACCGTCTGGCGAGTTACTTCCGCAAGACCGGCCAGGCGCCGAAGACCGCTGCCCTGGTGGCGCGCATCGCCCAGATCGAAACCACCATCACCGCCAACGAAACCGAAGCGCTGCTGTTGGAGCAGACGCTGATCAAAGAGTGGCGCCCGCCGTACAACATCCTGCTGCGTGACGATAAGTCCTATCCCTATGTGTTTCTGTCGGATGGGGCCTTTCCGCGTTTCAGCATTCATCGCGGGGCCAAGAAGCAGAAGGGCAAGTACTTCGGTCCTTACCCGAGCGCCGGCGCCATTCGCGAAAGCCTCAGCTTGCTGCAGAAGACCTTTATGGTCCGTCAGTGTGAGGACAGTTATTACAAAAACCGCACCCGACCGTGCCTGCAGTATCAGATCAAGCGCTGCAAGGCGCCCTGTGTCGGCTTGGTGGAACCTGAGGTGTATGCCGAGGACGTGCGCCACTCGGTGATGTTTCTCGAGGGGCGCAGCAATGCCCTGACCGACGAGCTCTCCAGCGGCATGGAGGCCGCGGCCAGCACCCTGGATTTCGAACGGGCTGCGGAACTGCGCGACCAGATCTCGCTGCTGCGCCGGGTCCAGGACCAGCAAAGCATGGAAGGCGGGACCGGCGACGTGGATGTGGTCGCGGCGTTCGTCAACCCGGGCGGCGCCTGTGTGCACCTGATCAGCGTGCGCGGTGGGCGGGTGTTGGGCAGCAAGAACTTCTTCCCTCAGGTGGGTATCGAGGAAGAGGTGGCGCAAGTCATGTCGGCGTTCCTTGGCCAGTATTTTGTCAGCAGCCCCGAGCGCGACCTGCCCAGCGAATTGATCGTTAACGTGGTCAATGACGACTTCCCGACCTTGATTGCGGCGATCCACGAACTGCGTGGTCGCGAGCTGAGCATCAGCCATCGGGTGCGCGGCACTCGGGCGCGGTGGCAGCAGCTCGCGGTGACTAATGCCGAACAGGCGCTGAACGCTCGGCTGGCCAATCGGCAGCATGTGGCTGCGCGATTCGACGCCTTGGCCGAAGTGCTGAACCTGGACGAGCCACCGCAGCGCCTGGAGTGCTACGACATCAGCCACTCCAGCGGCGAGGCAACGGTCGCGTCCTGCGTGGTGTTCGGCCCGGAAGGGCCGATCAAATCCGACTACCGTCGCTACAACATCGAAGGTGTGACCGCCGGCGATGACTACGCGGCGATGCACCAGGCGCTGACCCGACGCTTCAGCAAGCTCAAGGATGGCGAAGGCAAACTGCCGGATATCCTCCTGGTGGACGGCGGCAAGGGCCAGTTGTCCATGGCCCGTGATGTGCTCAATGAGCTGGCGGTGCCGGACTTAATCCTGCTTGGCGTGGCCAAGGGCGCAACGCGCAAGGCGGGGTTCGAAACCCTGTACCTCAACGACGCTGCCCATGAATTCACCCTGAAGGGCGATTCGCCAGCGCTGCATTTGATCCAACAGATTCGCGACGAAGCTCACCGTTTTGCCATCACCGGCCACCGCGCCCGGCGCGGCAAGACCCGGCGCACCTCGACCCTGGAAGGGGTGGCGGGGGTCGGTCCAAAGCGTCGTCGCGACCTTCTTAAACATTTTGGTGGATTGCAGGAGCTGTCTCGTGCAAGCATCGAAGAGATCGCCAAAGCACCGGGGATCAGTAAAAAGCTTGCTGAGTTGATTTATGCAAACCTGCACAGCGAGTAGAATGCCACCTCACCTCGTAGCCAGTTGTGCCGATGAATATCCCTAATCTGATCACCGTTCTACGCGTCCTGCTTATCCCGATTTTCATATTGCTGTTTTACCTGCCCTATAGCTGGAGCTATATGGCCGCCAGTTCGGTGTTTGCCTTTGCGGCTGCCACCGACTGGCTGGACGGGTACCTGGCACGCCGCCTGGAGCAAAGCACCCCGTTCGGGGCCTTCCTCGATCCGGTGGCTGACAAGCTGATGGTGGCGGTGGCCCTGGTCCTGCTGGTGCAGGAACACGGCAACCTGTGGCTGACCCTGCCGGCGGCGGTGATCATCGGTCGTGAAATCGTCGTCTCGGCGTTGCGCGAATGGATGGCCGAACTGGGCGCCCGCGCACAGGTGGCGGTCTCCAACATGGGCAAATGGAAAACCGCCGCGCAGATGCTGGCGCTGGTGATCCTGCTGGCCAACCCATCCGATTTCAGCTTCTGGGTGCTGGTAGGTTATGCCTTGCTGTTGGTTGCAGCCGGCCTGACCTTGTGGTCCATGCTCCAGTACCTGCGGGCTGCCTGGCCCCACCTGAAGACCGATACGGAAAAGAAATAAAACTTTTTTGAATCAAGGGGTTGACGGCGGTTCTGAATTCTATAGAATGCGCACCACCAAGACGCGGGAATAGCTCAGTTGGTAGAGCACGACCTTGCCAAGGTCGGGGTCGCGAGTTCGAGTCTCGTTTCCCGCTCCAAATATTGCGCTGCAGAGTTCCACTGAATTCTGTAAGTGATTGAAATCAGGACCTTCGGGTCCTTTTTTCGTTCCGGCGGGAACCACTGAAATCCAGCACTATCCGGTGCGTTTAAGTCCAGAATTGAGTCCAGGATTCTGACGAGCACTGAATCGGTTTAATGCTGGAGCAGTTTGTGTAGCGAGATGAGCATCTGGCCCTGACTCTGTTCAGGAGCTCGCGATGGCACTCTCAGAAATAACAGTTCGGCATGCCCGAATCACCGGTAATGACTACACCCTCGGCGACAGTGATGGTCTCACGCTCAATGTGACGGCCAGAGGCGGAAAAGTCTGGCTCTTCCGTTATTACTGGGCGGGCAAGCAGAAGCGCATGTCCCTCGGTAGTTACCCCCAAATTGGGCTTAAAGAAGCCCGTACCCGTCGTGATGAAGCCCGTACCTTGGTTGCCCAAGGCATCAATCCCTATGAGCACCGTAAACCACAGCGACTTGCTGTTCATGTTGCGAAGGAGCACACCTTCGAGGCCGTGTTCAATCAGTGGGTAGAGTTCCGCAGGCTCAGTCTGAAGGAAGGACGCCAGAGCACGCTCTCGCAAATCTTGAGAATCTTCAGTAAAGACGTCCTGCCCATACTGGGTGGACGGCCTGTCTACGACATCAATCGTCACGATCTGCTGGATTTACTAAGCAGGATTGAACAGCGCAGTAGATGCACTGGCTGCCGGCGTTCGAGCCGGCAATCGCTGCATCGGCTGTGCTGTGCGAAAACTACCCATTCAGCCACCCAGAGCACTAAGTTCGCGGTGGACGTTGTCGAGTCTCGGCGAGTTCAGTCAGAGGAGGGCTCCGATCAATAAAAAAAACCCGCATCCTCATGATGAGGTGCGGGCTCTTGACTGGCTAAGTCTGTAATCAGAAACGCATGCCTTGGAACGGATTCCAGCTTTGTTCGCCTTTCACTTCTTTCAGGTAGTACGAGTAGTTGGTCATGAGCGCATAAGTCATGGAGACAGCGACGTTCAGACCCGTGTTCAGCGGTTTAGGGAAGTCCATGCCCAAGAGCGCAAAGATGACACTCGCCACGACATTGATCGCAAGAATGATGCCCAGCATGGCCAGGTTTTTCTTCCAGAGACCCAAGACGAATAGATAAATAGGCCCGAAGAAGAACGCAATCACGTTGGCGTTAATGAGCATTTTTTTCTTGAAGCCAGGCAGCGTCTTGATTGCGGCCTTGTATCGTGGGTCGCTCGGCGAGCCATAAGTGTCAAAAAATTTGAAGCGTTCCTGCCACTTGGCGCTGTGTTTGCCGGTGCTTTGTACTTGTTCATTAGTGCTCATTTTGCGTTTCCTGATATTCCATAATGTAATCTTTCTTTTTCCATTTTTTTGTGCATCTGGTTCTTTTTGTTTTTAGGGCGGTGATTCTAACGTATTGCTGAGCGGAACTGAGTCGTTCTGCGTTTCGTAGGCACCTCTTTGCCTTAAGCAGTGGTGGATGCTGGAAAACTCTTCCTCGGTCGGTGTGCTCTCGGGAGTCATGAGATTGCTTGTCGTCCGATCGGCTGTGGGTCGAATCAAATCTCATAGTCCGAAGCCACGCCTTCTTGGTCCTTGATACACTTCAAAAACAAGTCCAGAATTGAGTCTTTTCCTGCTTCGGCAAGAAAATAAACCCCTTAGATTTCAATGGGTCGGACGCCAGATGCGAGTCTCGTTTCCCGCTCCAAACATAGCGCTGCATATTTCAATTGAAATATGCAGCGATCGCAAAAAGGACCTTCGGGTCCTTTTTACGTTTCTGCCTAAATCACGCTTTCCAGCGCGCAAGCCAACATCAGCCACCGCGCTGTATCTGCTCCAGTATCAGGCTGTCGGTGATGTTCAGGTCGTCCAGCAGCAGAAACATCTTGCTCAGCACCTCGGCCATCTTCTGGTCGGTGTCGGCGAACGGCAGGTAGAGCTCCGTGAAGCTCCTGCTTGCGGGCACGATGCACAGGTAGTTGCCGGGTTCGATATGGATGGCTGCACTGCCGAGGTGAATGCGGTAGTTGGCACGCTGGCCGGTAATGTGCAGAAAATGCCCTTCACATCGTACGTTTCGCAGCCCTAGGCCCTGAATCAATTCGTCGACCAGTTCGGCGCGTCGTTGCAGGGTTTCGTTGCTGGTGCTGTAGCCGTCTGCGACGTGGGCCACGGAGACCAGCAGGTCGGCGTCACGCATGATTTCCGAGAACAGCAGCGGCGGTACTTGCTCAAGGGGTATGGCTTTCTGGTCGCGGTAGAAGGCAATGCTGTCGAAGGTAAAGTGTTCTGTTTCCGAGAGGTAATGGCCGGTATCCAGAAAGTTGAACAGGGCGTAAATGCCGTGTTCTTTGCTTTCGTAATAGATGTCCTCGACGCTTGAGGTCGACCAGTTGCGGACCTGCAGCAAGCGGGCGGCTACTTTGCTTTTCAGGCGGTGGCCGGCAAATCGGTTGGACCACAGGCCGGTGTCTCGCTCGGCAGGTGTCAGCAGGTACAGCTCGCGAAAGGCTTGTTTGAACGGCTGCACGCGGCGATGGCTCACCACTTCTTTCTGCCAGGCTGACAGTTGTCCTGCCGTGAACAGATGAAATGGGTGAGCAATACGCAGGTTCTTTTTCGCCACGTGTTGGCGGCCTTCAAGGTCTGTCACTGTCAGCGTTGCGGCATCGAGCCAGCCCAGCGTCGCGTCGTCGGCCTGCACGATCAGTTGTTCCAGCAGCAGGCGCACTGCGGGCATTTTCAACAGCGGCTTCAGCTCGTCCAGCGTCAGGGTTTCGCCGCTGCTCATCATCGCTTCCAGGGTGCGGCAGAAGCGTGCGATCTGTTCCTTGAGTTGGGTCTGTTGGGTTTTGAGGGCGACAACGTCTGGGTTTTTGCGAATCACAGGCGGCACGGTTTTGAGCGTCTTTCCCGCTTTGCTGATGTGCAATGTGGGCGACAAGCCGTCGATGACCAGCGTGACGTCATAGCCATCGATGGTGGCGGCCGTCAGGGCGGATTCGGCGATCTCCGATTCCATGGCCCATTCCAGGCGCATCGCCGAGGGGTAACCGGCGACACGCGCCAGGTTTTCCAGCCCTGCCTGCACCGCTGCGTGGGAGTTGGCCTGTCGTTCAGCGCCGTATTTGCGCACCTCTTTGTGCAGTTTCTTCAGCGTCAGATAGCGCTGGCGCACGTCGTCCGAGTCCGTGACGGGCAGTACGCCATAGATGCGCATTGCTGCCTGGGCGTGGCGGGTCAATTTCTTTTCCAGCGCCGGTCGACCGATGCCCTGGTAGGCGGCGAGCAACACACGCGTCTCGGGAAACGCCCAGTGCGAGGGGGCGATTGCCGCGAGGTACTCGCGCAGGTGGTCGGGGTCGGCCTCGGCCAGCGCCTTGTCCAGCAGGTAGCGGTCCACCACGCCCACGCTTTCATCCTGTGTATTGGGCAGGTCGGTGCCCCAGCCGGACTGAGGTGCCAGGGCAATGTTCAGGTACTCGCGCTGGAAGGCTTGCAGATCACTCCAGCCGAGCGCGTCGAGCACCACTCGGCTGGCTTGTCCGGCGTAGGGCAGGGCGGTCAGCAGGGTATTTCTGGAAAAGCCGCTCAGTGTCGCCAGCAGTTCTGCCGATTGGTCTTTGGGCAATTCCTGAAGCAACAGGAAGCGTTCGAGCACCGCTGCCGTATCCCCGAAGCGGTCGAAGAAGTCGTCTGGCGTCATGCCCAGTCGTTCGATGACTGCCAGGGCCTGCAACAACCAGCGGGCCTGATAGACCTCGACCGAACGGAAGGTGTCGGCCAGCTTCTCGGCGTTATCGGGCAACCCAGCCAGGGCGTCCTCGACATAACGTGCGGTGAAGTTCGCCAGTTCAGGGGGCACTGCAGCGTCTTCTTCAGTGAGGGCGTCATCACTCTGGGACGATTCATCATCGACGCCTTGGTCTTCCGGTGCCTCGTCGTTTGCATCGTCCTCGTCGAAGGCGTCCTCGGCGTACCGATTCAGGTCCACGTCATCGCTGTCCAACCCGGTGTCGTCTGAATGGAACATCATGGCGCGGCCCCAGGTATTGGCCGCCCGGACGAAGCGAGGGTAATCGAGGCGGCCCGCTTCCAGCAGGCCCAGCGCGATGCGCTCGATTTCCTTGTGCGCGTAAATGTAGGCATCGGCGACTTTCCGTCGTTCTCCGTCATGCAGCGAAGAGGGCTGCTCGCGGTTCCAGCTGCCGTCCAGCAACCATTCGGCGAAGGTCTGCCAGGCCGGGGTGGGTGGGTAATGGCTCAGGCGATTGATGCAGTCCTGAACGTCAGGGAAGGCCCAGGCCTGGTCTGGGCTTCTGCGGTAGTAGGCCGGGCCATCGTCGTCAGTGGGCAATGGATAGTCACTGTCCTCGAAGGCAAATTGCAGCATGTGCTGCAGCCGCGCGCAGATCTGCTCCAGTGCATAGGCGTCCGGGTGAGCGGTGATCCACGCGTCGCAGAGTTGATATTGCAGGCCATAGCGCCGTTGATCGCGGTGGTCTTCCAGGTCGTCCCAAACGGTCGGGAACACAAAACCATCAGCCAGTGCCTTGGCTCCATCCTCGGGATGCTGCCTGACCCAGTCATCGGCGATGCGCAGGAGCTTGGAGTCGTCCCAGACATCGAGCTCGGACTCTTCATCTCGGTCGGGCTCGCGATAGGCATCCAGCGCGCTATCACAGAATGCGCGCAGCGCAGCGAGGCGTGTGGCTTGTTCGGGCACAGGACGGCGTGATTGCATGAGGGGGTCCGAGGAAGTGAACGACGAGGGTCAACCGCCAATCAGCGGCACCAGGCGGATAAACGCGAGCGCGGAGGGGGGGCTTAACTCGATTGACTCATCGAGCCGTTGCAGCATGACGCCGTTGTGCAGAACGCGGAACGCCCGGGTTTCAAAACCCTTCAAGGCCCGCTCGACCTCAACGCCGACATCGAGGTCTGGAGGCGTGATGGCCTGCGGCATGACCACCGCGCCTTGACGGGCTTGCTGAAGAACGTCCCGCTCGCTCAGGTATTGGCGGTCGAGCACTTCACGCACCGACAGGTGTTCCAGCCAATGCTGGACCGACAGCGCGGCGATCTGTTCGGCAACGGTCAGGCGAATGAGCTCGGCGACCGTCAAGGTCAATGAGGTGGGTGTGAGGGTGACAGGGGGCAGCAAAGGCTCTTGGCGCGCGCCTTTCAGGCAGTAGCTATGAACCACGAGTTCCATGACGCATTCCTTGCAAGCCAGGCCCGCCGGGCGGATGGGGCCTTAGCATATCCCTGTCTGCAACAAACTGCATCGCGTTGTGCGCTCGGGCGAAGTCGCCCTTCAGGCCGTGCGATGCAACAGCGAGGAGCTCGCTCGCACCTGCAATTGCGGGGCGAGGATGATCGACTCGGCGGGCTCGCCCTTGATGCGCTTGTGCAGCAACTCCACCGCATGCAGGCCCATCTGCGCCAGTGGGAGGCGCACGCTGGTCAGTGGCACGAACAGTTCTTTGGCCAGCGGGATGTCGTTGAAACCCACCACGGCAATGTCCTTGCCCGGCTCCAAACCCTTGTCACGCGCCGCGCCCATCAGGCCGATGGCCAGGAAGTCGTTGACCGCGAAAAACGCCTGTGGGGCCGGGGTGAGCCCCAGCAGGTACTCGCCTTGCTTGTGCCCGGTGAGGCTGTCAAAAGGGCCATTGAGGATCCACTCCGGGCGCAGGGTGATGCCTTGCTCACGGTAATAACGGATGAACCCACGGGTACGGTCTGCCCCGGTGGAGGCGTGCCGTTCGCCTGCCAATATCGCCACCTCGCGGCAGCCCTGTTGGTACAGGTGTTCGGCCGCCAGCCAGCCGCCCGTTTCGTCGTCGCTGCCCGCCGTCAAGTGCCCGGCAATCTGGCGGCTGACGAGGACGTAGGGAATGTGTTTGCGTTTAAGCAGGTCAAGCAGTGGCTGGGTCTCACCCACGTGGGAGTCACCCACGATCAGGCCGGCCACCGAGCGGCGCAAGGCGTGCTCGGCACGGGCCATTTGGCGCACCTGTTGGTCGTCTGTGTTGGAGACGAACGTGAGATAGCCCGCTTGCTCGGCCGCGCTGTCGATGCTGTCGTAAATGGTCGCCATCACCAGGTCGGTGAGGCGCGGCATGAGCACGCAGATTTCCTGGCTTTTACGCAATTTCAGGTTGGATGCCTGCGTATTCGGCCGGTAATCCAGCTCTTTGGCCAGCGCACGAATACGTGCCACCACTTCGGTCGAAGCCGCTCTTTCGACCCCCGCCGGGTCGCCGTTGAGCACCCGAGACACCGTCGAGACGTGTACCCCGAGCGCGGTCGCCATGGACTTCAGTGTGGCGGGACGAGATTGATTCGGCATGTCTGAGAGGCTTCCAACCGTCTGTTTTCTTGCGCGCGATTCTATCCCAATCGATGCGCCAGCCCTCGAAATAAAACTTTACCCAAACGATTGACTAACACTTTTTCAGTCTCTACATTTCGACAACCCAAACGTTTGGGTAAAACAATAAAAATACGCCGGACGCGGCCGATTTTTTGACTTCTGCCATCATTTGAAGAGTCAGATCCTATGAACAGTCCCGCTATCCCGCGTTTCCGCTACCAGATTTTCTTCCTGATCATGCTCATGGCGTTGCTCAACTACATTGACCGCGGCGCGATTTCCTATGCCTCGGCGAGCATTCTTCCGGAGTACGGCTTCGACAAGGCTGACTGGGGCAATGTCTTGGGCTTCTTCGGTTACGGCTACATCCTCGGGGCGCTGATCGGCGGAATCCTGGCCGATCGTTTTGGCGCCAAGCGCATCTGGCTGATTGCCGGTGGCACCTGGTCGATCTTCGAGATCGCCACCGCCTTTGCAGGCGACCTGGGGCTCGCGTTCATGGGGGGCTCGGCCATGGCCGGTTTCGCCACCATTCGCGTTTTGTTTGGTTTTGCCGAAGGCCCGGCCTATTCGGTGATCAACAAGAGCGTCGCCAACTGGGCCACGCCCAAGGAGCGCGGCTTCGTGGTTTCCGTCGGCTTGCTGAGCACACCGCTCGGGGCACTGCTGACGGCACCGGTGGCGGTGGGCCTGCAAACCCTGACCGGCGACTGGCGCAGCATGTTCGTGGTACTGGGCGTGGTCAGCCTGGCACTGCTGATTTTCTTTATGACGCGCTTCACCAACACCCCTGATGAGAACCCGCGGATGTCCAAGGCCGAACGTGAGTTCCTGCGGCAGGAGCGTGCCGCGGCAACCTACGCTTCGCCTCCTGGCAGCAGCGTTACGCCGGTGTGGCATTTCTTCAAGAACAAGGACTTGTTGCTCAATGCGGTCGGTTACTTCTCGTTCGTGTACGTGACGTTCCTGTTGCTCACCTGGACGCCCAAATACCTGCAGGACGAGTTTCACTACAACCTGTCGTCGCTGTGGTACATGGGCATGATCCCGTGGACCGGCGCCTGTTTCACCGTGTTGCTGGGCGGCAAGATATCCGACTTGCTGCTACGCCGCACCGGCAACCTGAAAGTGGCGCGTAGCTGGCTGGCCGCGACCTGCCTGCTGTTGACCACGCTGTGTTTCATCCTGGTTTCGCAGGCCCAGACCGTCTGGGGCGTGATTGCCCTGATGACCGTGGCCAACGCCCTCAATGCACTGCCGAACTCTGTTTACTGGGCTGTGGTGATCGATACTGCGCCGTCCAACCGAGTCGGCGCCTACAGCGGCATGACGCACTTCATCGCCAACACCGCTTCGTTTATCGCGCCGATGCTGACCGGCTACCTGACCGTGCGCTACGGCTACTCGTCGATGTTCGTGGCGGCGGCGGTGGCCACTGCGCTGGGTATGAGCGCGATGCTGATGGTGCGTCCCGGCAGTCGCAACGTTGCCCTTTCCCCTACACCCGCAGTGGTTTGATGGAGTTGTTTGTATGAGCCTGGCGAAGCCTACCCACGCGGGTTATTTTTTCGGTCAATCGGTCATTGAATTGGCCCAGCGCCTTCGCGCGGGCAGCCTGACCAGTGTCGAGCTGACGCAGGCCGCCCTGGATAGCATCGAGCGCCTGAATCCGATCCTGAATGCCTTCGTTTGCGTCGATGCGCCTGTGGCGCTGGCCCAGGCGCGCAAGGCCGATGAGTTGTTCGATCAGGGCCTGGACCTGGGGCCGTTGCACGGTATTCCCGTGGCGGTCAAAGACAACATCGATACGTTCGATTACGTCACCACGTACGGTTCGGCGCACTTCGCAGGCTTCCAACCCGAACACGATGCCTTGTGTGTGAAGCGTTTGCGTGAGGCGGGCGCGGTGATAATCGGCAAGACCTTAACCCATGAATTCGCCTACGGGCCGACGGGCGATCGCTCACTGCAGGGCGCTGCGCGCAACCCTTGGGACGCCCGTTGCATCACCGGCGGCTCCAGCGCCGGCAGTGCCGCGGCGGTCGCCAGCGGCATGGTCCCCTTGGCGCTGGGCACCGATACCGGCGGGTCGATCCGTATTCCTTCGGCCCTGTGTGGCGCGGTCGGTTTCAAGCCGTCGTTTGCATGCGTGCCGATCGAGGGTGTATTCCCGCTGGCGTCGAGCCTCGACCACGTGGGCCCGATCGCCAACCACGTCGAGGATGCGCGCCTGTTGTTTGAGGTCATCGCCGGGCGGACGTGTGCGCCGTTGGCCAACCCCCGACCGTTGCGGGTGGGCTGGATCACTTCCGGTAGCTTCGGCCCGGTAGACGTGGAAGTGGATCGCCAGGTGTACCAGGCGGCGCAACAGCTGTTTGGCGAAGGCCTGCAACAGGTCGACGAGCTGCAACACCTGTCGGCCGACATGAAAGAGACCCTGCTGATGCTGCAGCGCGCCGAGGCCTACGACGTACACGCCGAGCGCATGGAGCATGCACCGCATAAGTTCGAGGACGAGGTGCGCGAGCGCCTCGAGTTGTCGCGTGAAGTCAGGGGTTGGCAATACATCCGCGCACAGTCCAGCCAGGCACGGCTCAAGGCCGCAATGGCGCAGGTGTTCGAGCGCTATGACGTCCTGGTCTCGCCCAGTGTGCCGATCACTGCGACAGCGGTGGATGCGCGTGAGGTCAGGGTCGGTGAGGAGGACATTGATGTGCGCGCTGCCGTGCTCAGCCACACCAGTGCCTGGAACCTCATCGGGTTACCTGCGATCAGCCTGCCAGTGGGGCAGGTGAGGGGGATGCCAGTGGGCCTGCAGGTGATTGGCGCGGCGGGAGACGATGATCGTCTGTTGCAGGTGATGGCGCAGCGATTCATACGGGAGCAGTGGGCGGGCGAGTGATGTGATCAGCACAAGGCCGCTCTGGCGCCTGTGTCTGTTCTTGCCCGCATCTGCTGTGAATTCAGCTGTCGTGTGCAGATTTTTACCTGGCGGAGTCGTGACCGGGCCTGATAACAGCCGGGTCTGCTGTTAGAGCAAGGGGAGCATAACCGCCCTTGCTTTCCCTCCCTCAAAGACGGCCATGAACATGACAGTACCAACATCGAGACCCTCAACAGCAAGACGGTGAACAATGCCTGTGCTGATTTGGAACGCCAGACGGTGCGTTTGCAGCAATGGGTGGGCAGCTTTCGGATCTGACTCATGTCTTGGGGGCGCGGTCGCCCATCCAGACCTGGGGCAGCAGGATTTTACTGAACCTGGCAGCGATCAAAAAAAGGACCTTCGGGTCCTTTTTTCGTTTCTGTGCAAACCCCTGTAATCCAGCACTGCATGCAGTGCTTGGGGGGTAAATGACTCGCTCGAGAAATCTACAGCTTCTGCCGATTGAGGGGGCGGTTATCGGCGTCGATCTCCCCCTCGTTCAGCAGCTCTGATGCGCTTGAGCCGTGTTCGACCCGGTGTAGCCAATACAGCACGGCCTTCTTCATGAACCAATGCGGTGTTCGATCCAGAGAGGCAGCGGCCTGCTTGATCCTCTTTCTGGTTGAAGGGTCGAGCTTGATGCCTGACGTCGATGAGCTCACTCGCATCTTCCTTTCTCAACATCTCAAGAGGCTGTGGTGGCGGCCGGGTACACCGTCGCTTTCGCATTGTGGCGATAGGCAAGCAGCAAGCCGATGTACCAGATGGGCATCACGTACAGGGCGGTGCGGGTATCCGGCTCCAGTGCGAGAAGGCACAGGACGAACATCAGGAACGCCAGGGAAATACCTGCCGTGAACCTGCCACCGGGGAGCTTGAAGGTCGAGCGCAGGTGAGCTTCGTGGTTGCTGCGGCGGTAGGCGAAGTACGACAGCAGGATCAACGACCAGGTGACGATAACCATGACAGCCGAAATCGTCGACACCAAGGTGAAGATCACCATGATGTCCGGGATGGCGAACAGCAGGGTCAGCGCAATCGCCATGCAAAGGCCCGAGAACACCAGTGCGCGGACCGGTGTGCCGGAACCCGACAGGCGTCCGAAAGCCTGCGGTGCCTGCTTGTTGTGAGACAGGCCGTAGAGCATGCGGGAGCCCGAGTACACGCCGCTGTTGGCCGAGGAGGCTGCCGACGTCATCACCACGAAGTTGATCATCCCCGCGGCCGCCGGCAGGCCGCCCAGCAGGAACAGTTCGACGAAGGGGCTGCGGTTTGCAGGCACGTTGGCCCAGGAGATCACGCTGATGATGCAGGCAAGCGCCGTGACGTAAAACAGCAGGATGCGCAGTGGGATGGTGTTGATGGCCTTGGGCAGCGTTTTCTCCGGGTTGTGGGCTTCAGCTGCGGCGGTGCCCAGAAGCTCGGTGCCAACGAACGAGAAGATGGCGATCTGGAAGCCGGCAAGGAAACCCAAGATGCCATGGGGCATCATGACGCCGGGCGCTACCAGGTGGCTGAAGGACGCGGTTACCCCGGCAGGGGACGTGTAGGACGTGGCCACCATCACCAGCCCGGTGACGACCAGGGCGACGATGGCGATGATTTTGATCAGGCCGAACCAGAACTCCACCTCACCGAAAGCCTTCACGGCCAGCATGTTGAGTGCCAGGAGCAGGAACATGGTGCTGAAGGCTGGAATCCATGTGGGGAGGTGTGGATACCAGTATTGAAGGAACCCCGCGACCACCACCACGTCACCGACGGCGACTACTACCCAACTGAGCCAGTACGACCAGGCCAGTATGAATCCTGCGCGTGGCCCGAGGTAATGGTGGACAAGCTCGGCGAACGAGCCCATTTCAAGGTTGGCGAGGAGCATCTCTCCCATCGCCCGCATGATGCAAAAGACGAAGAACCCAATGATCGCGTAGACCAGGATGATTGAGGATCCTGAGAGCGCAATCATCTTCCCTGACCCCATGAAGAGACCCGTGCCGATGGCGCCGCTGATGGCAATCAACTGAATATGACGATTTTCCAACCGTCTTTTAAGTGTTCGTCCGTCGCCGTGAGTCGCGTCTTGCGAGTTGCAGGTTTGATGCATAACTGACCTCTTATTTTTTTTCTGAGAAAACCTCTCCCTCCTTCCTGATGGAAGGTGATTTATGTGGGCATAAGTAATGTTGCACCTCATAAAACGGAGGGTTTGGTTAATACGCAGACGAGAAAGCAAATTCCAGCGCAAGGACCTGAGCAAACTGTCAGGTGATTGAACTCTAGAGACGCGGTGTGCGTGTTGCCGTTGTTGGATCCTGCCCCGGTCGACTAGAAGTGCTCATTTTGCCAGCCCTAGTTGCCAACCGGAACGCTACAAAATGTTATGCACGAAGGCTTGGCTTATCACTTTGCATAGTCTGTGTTGCATTTTGATAGGTCGCGCAAAGCAAGGTACGGGCGGCCCAATTCGGACTACATCTTGAAGGTCGACAGCAGGATGCTGGTTTCAGTGTTGTCAATGTACTGAATGGAGCGAATGGTGTTGAGCGCCTTGTCAAAGGCCTCCAGTGTTTCGGCCCGAAGCTCCGCCATCAGGTCCCATCGGCCGTTGGTGGTATGGATGGCGACTACGCTGGGATGCCCGCGTAGCGCGTGTTTGACCTCGGCGGCATGGTGGCCACTGATAGCAATGCTGGTGATTGCCCTGACCCCTCGCTCTATGGCATCGGACTGAAGGCGGATCGTGTAGCCCATGATGACGCCGCTCTCTTCGAGCTTGGTGAGGCGATTCTGCACAGTGGCCCGGGCGACCTTGAGCTTCTTGGCCAATGTCATAACAGGGGTGCGGGCGTTGTCCCGCAGTAGAGCGATGAGTTCCCGATCAATGTTGTCCATGATGCGCACGCTATCCAGATTGCTATTTTTAGTGAGCAAAGTGTCTAGAAAACTGCCAAATCTGGCAACCTGTACGCTTCATTTTGTATCAGTCTTTCATCAGAATTTTGCAGGTGGCAAGAACTCTTACTTGGCGCCCGCTCAGCACTACTTCAAGGCGGGCGCCCTTATTCAGGTGCTTAGCAATGACGCATTTCATCGACGTACCCACGATGTCTGACCTGGTTCATGACATTGGCGTAGTGCAGTTCTTGGGGGAACTTTCCGAGGTTATTCGCGAAGACTTCAAGCGCTGGCCGGAGTTCGACAAGTCTGCCCGCGTGGCAAGCCACTCAGAGGTCGGGGTGATTGAGTTGATGCCCGTGGCGGATCACAACCAGTATGCGTTCAAGTATGTAAACGGCCATCCCTCCAACACCTTCAAAGACCTTCATACCGTGATGGCATTCGGGGTGCTGGCTGATGTCAACACGGGCTACCCCGTGCTGCTTTCTGAGCTGACGATTGCAACGGCCTTGCGTACCGCCGCCACCTCGCTGATGGCCGCCAAAGCACTGGCCCGTCCAGACGCTCGAAAAATGGCACTGATCGGCAACGGTGCGCAAAGTGAGTTCCAGGCCCTGGCCTTCCATAAGCACCTGGGCATTCAAGAGATCGTTGCGTACGACACCGATCCTCTCGCGACGTCGAAGCTGATCAGGAATCTCCAGGAATACCCCGAGCTCAAAATCACCCGTGCGCAGAGTGTTGCCGAAGCCGTACGAGGGGCGGACATCATCACCACCGTCACCGCAGACAAGGCCTACGCGACCATCATCACCCCCGAGATGCTTGAGCCGGGAATGCACCTGAACGCCGTCGGCGGTGACTGCCCGGGTAAAACCGAGCTCCATGCCGAGGTCCTGCGCCAATCCAGGGTCTTTGTGGAGTACGAGCCGCAGACCCGCATCGAAGGCGATATCCAGCAGCTTGAAGCCGACTCGCCTGTCATCGACCTGTGGCGTGTGCTCACGGGTGATCAGGAAGGTCGCCAGAGCGCAGAGCAGATCACCGTGTTCGACTCCGTGGGCTTCGCTCTTGAAGACTATTCGGTGCTGCGCTACGTGCTTCAGCAGGCTGAAAAACGTGGCGTGGGTACGAAGATCGATCTCGTTCCGTGGGTCGAGGACGACCCGAAAGACCTGTTCAGCCACACCCGTGGCCGCTCGGCGAAAAAACGCATCCGACGCGTTGCATAACTCTAAGATCAGCCCCCTACATCGGTAATTCTTGATGGCATTTCCAACGCGTTCGATTCAAGCGCCTGCTGCCGTGGTGATGGTCAGGCCACACGCTTTCACCCCCAACCCGGAAACGGCTGCTGATAACGCCTTCCAGCGCTCAAATGCCTCTATCGCAGCGCACGCCCTTTCTGAGGTTGCGCGCGATGAGGTCACTCAGGCCGCCGAGCGGCTAGAGGCAGAGGGTGTTCGGGTTCACCTGTTTGATGACTTCGGCGAGAAAAACACCCCGGACTCGGTCTTCCCGAATAACTGGTTCTCGACACACCCAGGTGGTCACGTCGCGATCTACTCGATGTACTCGCCGAACCGCCGTCGGGAGAGGCGCGCCGATGTCATCGAGATGCTCAAGCAGGAGTACCGGGTTCAGGACGTGATCGACTACTCGGGCCTGGAACAGGATGAGCTGTTCCTTGAGGGCACCGGAGCCATGGTGTTCGATCACATGTCCCGTGTGGCGTACACGGCTCGCTCGAACCGGGCTGACCCGATTGCCCTGGAGCGGTTCAGCACCCACTTCAACTTCGAGCCCATGGTGTTCGACACGACGGACGAGAAAGGCGTGCCGATCTATCACACCAACGTCTTGATGTGTGTGGCGACTGAATTCGCCCTGGTGGGGTTCGGCACTTTCACGAAACAGGCTCGTGCTGAAGAGGTTCGCATGCGTTTGATGGAGTCAGGTCGAGACGTGATCGACCTGACCAACCAGCAGATCAACGAGTTTGCCGGCAACGCAATCGAACTCTCTGGGCGAGACGGTCGAATCCTGGCCCTCTCACGTCGAGCCTTCGACAGCCTCTCGGCAGAGCAGCGTCAACGTATCGAGCGGTCGGCCCGGTTGGTGCCGTTGGACGTTCCGACCATTGAAATGGCCGGAGGCTCTGTACGCTGCATGATCGCGGGGATCCACTTGTCGCCTCGAACGTAACCTCAACGAGATGACCCCCATCCCCGCCCTCGCCAGGTGGGGATGGTTGTTATGGGCTTGCGCAGCGGTTCACGATAAGCATCGCCAATCTGCCCATCGCTCCGCAATTGATGGACTGGTGCCGGGCTGCTGCTGGCACGCAGCAAGTACTCCGAGGAGTCGCAGCGCCAGTTGCTACAGGGGTTCACCCTGAGCGGCTTCTGGGCGGCCGGGCAGGGGGGATGCACTCGCCGACTGTTCCGCTCCCGCGGCGCGGCGCTACTGATACTGCTGTGCTTGTCTGATCGGCAGCTCGACGCGAAAGGTGGTGCCAATCCCCAGTTCGCTGCGCACGCTGATCTCGCCACGGTGCTTCTTGATGATGCCGTAGGACAGGGATAAACCCAGGCCCGTGCCCTGGCCCACCGGTTTGGTGGTGTAGAAGGGGTCGAAGATTTTCTGCAGGCTGTCTGGCGCAATCCCCGAGCCGGTATCGCTGACTTCGATCCACACCCGTTCTCCTTCCACGCCGTTGCTCAGGGTGATGGAGCCTCGTTCCGGGCCCATGGCCTGGGCGGCGTTGACGATCAGGTTCATCAGCACCTGGTTGATCTGCGACGGCAGGCACTCGACCTCCGGCAGCGGGGTGTAGCACTTGACCACGTCGGCCTTGTACTTGATCTCGGCGGCGACGATGTTCAAGGTCGAATCCAGGCCCTGTTGCAAGTCTGCCCATTGCCATTCCTGGCTTGAGTCGACTCGGGAGAAGTCCTTGAGGTCCTTGACGATCTGGCTGACCCGGCCAATGCCCTCCTTGGACTCCTTGATCAGCAACGGAATGTCTTCCAGGAGGAAGTCCAGCTCGATCGCCGTGCGCAGTTGCACCAGGGATTCGCGTGCCGGCTCCTGGGCGATGGCCTGCTCCGCATGGCCATAGGCATTGAGCATCTCCTGCAAGCGCCGGAAGTAGTTGTCCAGGGTGCCGAGGTTGGAGGAAATGAAGCCAATGGGATTGTTGATTTCATGAGCCACCCCGGCGGCCAGTTGACCCAGGGACGCAAGTTTTTCTGACTGCACCAACTGGCTCTCCAGCAACTTGCGCTCGTCGATCTCCTTTTGCAGTTCGGCGCTGGTCTGTTTGAAGGCCAGGGTGCGTTGTTCAACCAGCGCTTCCAGCTGGCTCATCTGCAAGTTGGCGCGGGTGGTCATTTCCCACTTGGTGGTGAGGGTGTTGGCCATTTGCTGGACTTCAATATTGTCGAACGGCTTTTTCAGGATCAGCAGGCGGTCATGGCCGTCCAGGCGATCGAGCAACTCGTCCCAGGAGTAATCGGAGTAGGCGGTGCACACCACCACTTGCAGCCGCGGGTCGTGTTGCCAAAGCGCCTCAATGGTTTGTGCGCCGTCCCAGCCATCGGGCATACGCATGTCGACAAAGGCCAGTGCGTAGGGCCGCTCCCGGTTCGCGGCATCCAGCAGCTTGGCCAGTCCTTCCTGGCCACCGTAGGCCGAATCCAGTTCGAACACGGTGGCAGCGGTCTTCGGTGCGCTGCCGAACAGTGCGTTTTCCATGGCGTCCAGTTCGGCGCTGTCACCGGTCTGGGGCGTGAGGATCTTGCGGAAGTCGACGTGGATCGCCGGAGTATCGTCGATCAGCAGGATGCGCCGGTTGATGGGGTTGCTCATGACTCACCTTCGGCGATTTTCAGGGGGATTTGCAGGACGAACAGCGCACCGGTGCCTGGACCGTCACTGTAGGCATTCAAGCGGCCGTTCATCTCGATGGCTGCCAGCGCACAGCTGTGCAGGCCAAAGCCGTGGCCTTCTTTGCGCGTGGTGAAGCCGTGGACAAAAATACGCGTCATGTTTTCCGGGGTGATGCCTTCGCCCTCGTCGCGGACACTGATCTGCAGGGTCTGGCCTTCTACGATGCTGGTTGCCAGGGTCATGTTGCGCTCGTGATTGGAAACGTCGGACATGGCGTATTTGGCATTGCTGATCAGGTTGATCAGGATCAGCAGCAGCCGGTGCTTGTCGCCCATGATGCGCGGAATATCGGCGTACTCCTTGAGCACCTTCACATGGTGCCGGGTGAGGGCGCCGGAATTCATGCGCAGCGCGTCTTCGAGCAGTTCGCCGATCGACAGCGGCTCCAGCACGCTGCTGGCTCCGGCGTAGGATTGCTGGGTGGAAACGATGTCCTTGATGTGATCGACGCTCTTGCTCAGTTGGGTCAGTTCCTCGGCCATGCCTTGCTGCTCAAGGTCGATGGCTTCCACCAACTGGTTCAGGTAGCCGGGGAGCAATTTGCCTTTTTCGTCCTCGCTGAGAAAACGCCCCAGGTCTTCCGAGTGCTGGTTGATCAACTGCATCGCCCTGCCCAGGCCCTGAGCCTTGCTGTTACGCAGTTTGCGGGTCACCAAGTCGGCAGAGATGTTCACGCTGTTGAGCACGTTGCCGACGTTGTGCAAGACGTTGGTGGCAATTTCCGCCATGCCGGCCTGGCGCGCGCTGTCGAGCAGTTCGCTCTGGGTGTCCTTGAGCTGGCGAGTGCGTTCCTCGACCCGCTGTTCGAGCTCGTCGTTGACCGCCACCAGCGCTCGGTTTATCTGGTGGATTTCGGCAAAGCTGCGGATCAGGCGGACCGTCAGCCAGATCAGGAGCAACACCAGCAGCGCAGAAAACAGCAGCAGGTAAAAATGGTAGCGCTGGTCAATGATTTCGGCTTCCTGCTGGTCACGGTTGAGCATGTTGGTGATGTCGTCCAGGCGCTCGGAGACCGGAACCATTTCGATCTGTTCAAGCAGGCCGTTGACCAGGGGCTGCTCACGCAGGATCAGCGAAATATGGTTACTGAGCACGTCGATGGAATCATGGAAGTCCTGTGGCAGCCGCTCCTTGTTCACTTGCAGTTTGTTCAGGCCCACCAAAATATCGGCAGCGTGCTCGGCGGAAGTGACCTGGGCAAACTCCAGGCTGCTGAGCAACAGGTCATAGGTGTCGGTGGCGATATTCTGTAATTGCTGTTTGTCGGCATCGGTCAGTCGCGCTAGTTGGGCTTGGATGTCATCTTCGGCTGTCGGCAGGAAGGCTAGAGAGTTACGCAGCACGGCATTGTGCGACTTGAATTGCTCCACCAGCCGGGTTTTTTCCTTCATCGCGTTTAGGTAGGCGTCCTGGGTGGCGCGCCAGTCAGGCGCCTGGTTGCGCCGGTCATGGGAGGCCATGGAGTCAAAGCTTTGCCACAGCTGGGTCATTTTGCTCAAGGGCGAGACCAGCGGGTCGTAGTTGTGACTGATGGCGACCCGGGCCTTGAGGATCTCGTTTTCCCATTGGGCGTTCTGCTGCATGATCTGGCGGATGAGGTCCCGGGATTCGGTGTAGGCAGCGGTCTGGTCCGATTTCGAATTGATGTACAGAAACAGCAGGATCGACGCGAGCACGACGGCGACCCCGGCCAGCAGGAGGAGGCTGGTGCGACGGGACACCTTCATAGTGGTTTGCCTTCCCATTCACCGGTCAGGGTCTTGAGGAATTTGACGATCAGGGTCTTGTCTTCCTCGGATGGAATGCGTCCCAGTTGGTACTTGAACATGATCGCCACGGCGCCCTCCAGGGTCGGCTCCGAACCGTCATGAAAGTAGGGCGCAGTGACTGCAACGTTACGCAGGCTCGGCACCTTGAATACATTACGATCATCCTCCTCGCCGGTGACATTGAACCGCCCCAGGTCCGCCACGGTCGGGTTGCCCCGGGCCTTGAAGTAGTCGCCGAGTACGCCGAATTTCTGGAACATGTTGCCGCCGATGTTCACACCCTGATGGCAAGCAATGCAGCCGTAGTCCTGGAAACGTTGGTAGCCGTATTTTTCTTCCAAGGTCAGGATTTCAGTATTGCCCGCCAGGTACTGGTCGAAGCGCGAGTTGCTGCTGAGTAGGGTCCGTTCATAGTCGGCCAGGGCGCTGCGGATATTGGCCTGTGTCACGGCGTCCGGGTAGGCCTCGGCGAACGCGCTGCCATAGCCCGGGTCGGCGCCGATGCGCTGGACCACGGCGGCCCAGTCACTGCCCATCTCGGAGGGGCTCTGGACTACGACGTGTACTTGTTCTTCCAAGGTTTCGGCGCGGCCGTCCCAGAACTGACGGAAGTTCAAGCTGGCGTTGAACACGCTCGGCGTATTGACCGCCACGAGTTTGCCGTCAAACCCCACTGACAGTGGTTTGTTATCGGCGCCGCCATGCTCCAGTCGATGGCAGCTGGCGCAGGACAAGCTGTTATTCACCGAAAGGCGTGGGTCGTTGAATAACTGGCGTCCCAGTTCGACGCGCTTGCCATCCAGGGCCGGCAGCGGCGGCAAGGGCTTGAGTGGCCCCTCCAGTGGCGCGGCATCGGCGCCAACAGCGAACAGCAAGCCGGCTGAGAGCAGCAATGGGAGTGAAAACATGGTCGGTATCCTTAGCCCGCGAATGTTCATGAACGGCTTAGAAGGAGCTGCCGCGGGGCGCTCAGGAAAATGGCGAACGCTTCGGGTTCCACTGCTTTGCTGAAGTAGAAACCCTGGCCTTCCTCGCACTGGTGGCGCTTGAGAAAGTCCAGCTGTTCGGCGTTCTCGATACCTTCGGCGATGATACTCAGGTTGAGGCTTTTCCCCAGGTCAATGATGCTGCTCACCAATTTGGCGTCGTTGCTGTCGATACTCAGGTCGCGTACGAAGGATTGGTCGATTTTCAGCACATCGACTGGGAATTTCTGTAAGTAGCTCAGGCTGGAGTAGCCGGTCCCGAAGTCGTCTACAGCTAGCCGTACCCCAAGCCTCTTGATCGCATGCAGCGTGGTGATGGTGGCCTCGACGTTCTGCATCAGCACGCTTTCGGTGATCTCCAGCTCCAGGTGTGATGGATCGAGTCCGGTCTCGGCCAGTGTCTGGGTCAAGCGTTCGACAAAGTCGGGTTGTCGGAAATCGATGGCTGACACGTTCACCGACATGCAGATGGGTGACAGACCTTGGGCCTGCCAGGCCCGCGACTGGAGGCAGGCGCTGCGCAGCACCCATTGGCTGAGGGCGACGATCAGCCCGCAGTCTTCGGCCACTGGAATGAACACCGAGGGACTGACCAGGCCATGGCCGGGCCGTGCCCAGCGCACCAGGGCTTCGGCACCGACCACGGCGCCGCTGGCCAGATTCATTTTGGGCTGGTAGTGCAGGACCAGCTCCTGGCGCTGCAAGGCCAGGCGCAGTCCGGTTTCCAGGGTTTGCCGGTGCTGGGCGTGGAGGTTCATGTCTTCGATGAAAAAACTGAAGCCATTGGGGCCGCAGTCCTTGATGTTGCGCATGGCGGTCTCGGCTTTTTTGATCAGAGACACGGCATCCAAACCATCGTCGGGATAAATGCTGATGCCCAGGCTGGCAGTAACCGCCAGGTCGTGCCCGGCCACCCAGTGTGGAGTGTTGACGGCCGCCAGCAGTTTTTCGGCCACTCCCCGGGTCTGCTGCGGGTGCACGATGTCACCCAGGATCACCACGAACTCGTCCGAACCGTAGCGGAACACCGAGTCGGACTCGCGCAGCGCCTTCGCCAGGCTCTGGGCGACGTGCTTGAGCATTTCGTCCCCGGCGGGATGACCGAGGGCATTGTTGATCCGTTTGAAGCGGTCCAGACCGATAAACATCACGGCGATCTGCCGGTCATGGCGCCGGGACTGGGTCAGGTACTGGGTCAGGCGATCGCCCAGCAGCGTACTGTTGGGCAGCTCGGTGAGCGGGTCGTAGTGCAGGAGGCGGGACACGTTCAGCAGTTCCTGGACCCGTTGCTCGATGGTGTGTTCCAGGTCGCGCATCTTGATCGCGGCGTCTTGTGCCAGTTGCCATTTCCAGGTCAGAGCACTGGCCATCTGGCGGATTTCCAGGCTGTCGAAAGGTTTTTTCAGGATCAGCAACTGATCGCCGAATTCGATGCGTTCGGCCATGGCCTCCCAGGAGTAGTCAGAGAACGCAGTGCACAAGGCGATCTGCAGATGGGGGTCGGCTTTCCATAATTGTTCGATTGTTTGCAAGCCATCCCAGCCTGGAGGCATGCGCATATCGATAAAGGCCAGGGCGTAGGGCCTGCCTTCGGCCAGGGCCTGCTGGACCCGTTCCAGGCCTTCTTCGCCCTGGTAGGCGGAATCGAGCTGGAAGTGCGACTGAGGGATGTGTGTGGTGCCGAACAGCAGGGCTTCGGTGCTGCTTAGAGGACCGTCATCGTCAGGGCAGAGGATCTTGCGAAAATCCTGATGGATCGCAGCGGTGTCGTCAACGATCAGGATTCGCCGGTTGGCGGTGACGTAAGCAGGGTTCATTTGAGCGCCTCCGACGTTGGATCCACAGCTTCGACGGCGGACGTCGCCTTGAGCAGTTCACCGGCCTGTTCGCTGTCCACCGCCAGAGCCGGGGAGTGCGCCATTGGTACACCGCTGGACAGCAGGGTGATGCGCTGCTCCTGGGTTTCCACCCCTTCGGCGGTGACGCCGATCCCGGCCTCGCTGGCAAAGTTGAGGATCGCGCGCAGGGTCATGGCGTTGTCCGGGTCGCTGCTGGCACTGTCGAGCAGGCGTTGGGCGAGCTTGAGGTGGCTGACCCGGTAGGTTTTCAGGTAATCGAACGATGAATACTCGGTGCCGAAGTCGTCGATGGCGATCTTCACGCCCAGTTCGCACAGCCGGGGAAGTATGTCGTTGTGGGTCCACTTGGTCTGGGCCAGCGTGCCCTCGGTGACGTCGAATCGCAGGTCCCAGGGGCACAGGTTCCAGCGCGCGGTGGTCCGCAGTACCTGGTAAATCAGTTCCGAACCGGTCTTGAGCTGGACCAGGGATAGGTGGATCGCAATCAGCGGCGGCGCCAGGTCCTGGTCGCGCCATGCACGCATCTGCCGACAGGCCTGGTCCAGTATCCAGTGGCCCAAGGGGATGATGATCCCGGTCTTTTCAGCAACCTCCATGAACTCCGAGGCTTCGAGCCAGCCGCGCTGAGGGTGGAGCCAGCGCACCTGGGCGGCCATGCTGAGGACTTTGCCGGTGCCGAGATCGACTTCGGGCAGGTACTGCAGATGCAGTTCGTCGCGCTCCAGGGCCAGTTTCAACTGGTTGGCCAGGGCCACGCGTTGGGTGACTTCCTGGTTGATGTCCTCGCTGTGGAAGTGAAACAGGTTGCGGCCCTTGTCCTTGGAGCGATACAGCGCCATGTCCGACTGCGCCATGAGCCCGTCGGCGCTGAGGGTATGGGGGCTGTAGAGACTGATGCCGATGCTGGCCGAGATACGCGCCTCGTTGCCGTCCAGGAAATAGGGGAGCGCCAGGGTATCGAGGATCTTCGCCGCCAGGCTCGCGCATTGCGTGGAGTCCTCGACCTCCAGTTGCAGGATTGCGAACTCATCACCACCCAGGCGTGCAACCACATCGTTTTCCCGGGTGCAAGACTGCAGGCGCCTGGCCACCTCCTGCAACAACAAGTCGCCGACGGGGTGGCCAAGGGTGTCATTGATGCGTTTGAAGTGGTCCAGGTCCAGGTAAAACATCGCGAAGGGCGCCGCGCCGCGTCTGGCCGCGGCAAACGCCTGGTGCAGGCGTTCGACCAGGGTCGGACGGTTGGCCAGCCCAGTTAGGCCGTCCGTGTGGGCCAGCAGGGCGATTTTATCTTCGGCCAGGCGGCGTTCGGTGATGTCGAGGATGATGCCTTCCACCTCGACCAACTGGCCCAGATTGTTGCGCACAGGGATGTAGCGGTTTTCCACCCAGCGAAAGGCACCGTCGCCGGTAAGCATGCGAAATTCGATGGAGGCGCCGCAGACGTCCCGGTCCAGGGCGCGCAGCATGGCCAGCTCGACCTTGGCCCGGTCGTCGGCGTGGATCAGCGACCGGGCCCAGTCGGGGGACGCCACCAGCTGCGCCGCCACATGGCCGAACTTGGTGATGTTGTGGGAGATGTACATCAGCGTGAATGACGGCTCGCCCCGCAGCCGATAGAGAATCGTGGGGCTGTTCTGGACGATGATGTTGGCGTCGGCCAGCTCTCGGGTACGTTCCTCGACCGCTTGTTGCAGTTGGTCCAGTTTCAGCTCTGCGGCTTCGGTCATCTGCCATTTGACGGTCAGGGCACTGGCCATCTGCCGGATTTCGATGGCATCGAAGGGTTTTTTCAGGATCAGCAGGCGGTCGCCTAGCTCCAGGCGCTCAGCGATGTCTTCCCAGGAATAGTCGGAATAGGCCGTGCACAGGGCGATTTGCAGTTTGGGGTCGGCCTGCCACAGCCGCGATATGGTTTCCAGCCCGTCCCAGCCGGGTGGCATGCGCATGTCGATAAAGGCCATGGCGTAAGGCTGGTCGCAGTCCAGCGCCGCCTGCACTTTTTCCAGCGCCTCCTGGCCCTGGAAGGCCGAGTCGAGGACAAAGTCTTCTGCCGCAACGCTGATGGGGGAGCCGAACAGCGCGGCTTCGGCGCTGCCCAGGGGGTCTTCGACGGGGGCGCCGGGGGCCAGGATCTTGCGAAAGTCCTGATGGATCGCGGCAGTGTCGTCAACGATCAGGATTCGCCGGTTGCGGTGATCCGTAGACGCTGTCATTGCCGGGCTCCTGCCCGACACAGTGACCTTGGGTATAGGTTCATCGGGCTTCCTTTCCTGAACGCCGGAGGGTGGTTCCATCCAGGGCGTGAGCATAGTCCGGCTTCCCGTTAATCGCTAACGCCCGCTATCAAATACAGACGCTGCTCGCGCAACTCATCTAAGCTCCTGCGCAAGACGGGCCGGGTTGGCGTCAAACGGAAGGGGCGAAGCATGGAAGAGCCTGAAAATAATGTGACTCAGAACAGGCCGACGATCCTGTTGGTCGACGACGAGGAGTCGATTCTCAACAGCCTGCGCCGCTTGCTGCGGAGCCAGCCCTACGAGATCTTGCTGGCGGATAGCGGCGCCAGGGCCCTGGAAATCCTTGAGCAGCAGCCGGTGGATGTGGTCATGAGCGATGCCCGTATGCCGAGCATGGACGGTGCGACGCTACTGGCCCATATTCATCGGCTATACCCCTCAACGCTGCGTATCCTGCTCACTGGGTACGCCGACATGACGATGATCGCCAAGGCCATCAACGAAGGGCAGATCCATCGCTACATCAGCAAGCCATGGAACGACGAGGATATGTTGGTGACCTTGCGCCAGGCCCTGGTTTATCAGCACTCCGAAAGCGAACGCCAGCGTCTGGAAGCGTTGACCCGGCAGCAGAACGAACAACTGCGCAGCCTCAATCTGACCCTGGAAAAACACGTGGCGGCGCGCACCGCCGAATTGCAACAGACCGCCGATATGCTCGATCTGGCCTATGAAGAGCTCAAGCGCAGCTATGTGACCGGAACCGAGGTCTTTTCACTTCTGGCCAACCTGCGCCTGCCCAAGGCCAAGCAGACCAACCGCCAGATCATCGAATTGATTCGCGTCTACTGCGTCAGTCATGGCCTTGATGAAGCCGAAAGCCGGGACATGACCATGGCCGCTGCGCTTTACAACATCGGCAAGTTGAGCTGGACCGACAGCATGATGACGGCCCCGGCCGATCAGCTGTATCACACCGAACGAGAGCTGTACCGGGCCTATCCGAAACAAAGCGAGTCGCTGTTGATGACCCTGGAGCCGATGAAAGATGCGGCACGCATCATCCTGCATCACCAGGAGCGTTGGGACGGTAGCGGCTTTCCCGATCACCTCAAGGGCACGGCCATTCCTTTGGGCGCGCGCTGGCTGAAGTTGGCTGTGGACTTTATTGAGTTGCAGCGCGGGTTGATCCTGGAGCGGCAAATGAACAGCGACGAAGCGCTGCTGTTCATCCGCAAATACGCCGGCAAATTGTACGACCCAGGTTTGGTGGAAGACTTCATCAACGTTTGCGCGACGTTCCTCAGTGACGTGACCTTGGCCGATCCGACCGTCAAGGACCTGGGCACCCGGGAACTGGTTGCCGGGATGGTCCTGGCTCGCAACCTGAATGCCGATAACGGCATGCTGCTGCTGAATGCGGGCAAGGTCTTGAGTACGGCGCTGGTGGAAAAACTGATCGCTTTCGAAGCGATGGAAGGCGGTAAGTACACGGTTTTTATCAAAGAACCTGAGGTTGCAACCCAGAGCGATGGCGTATTGAGTTCGTGATTAACAATAGACATAAAAGAAATCAGACATAAAAGAAATCCCTTGGATTTCAACGCCGCGCCGCGCCAGGCGTGAGCCTCGTTTTCCGCACCAGACATACAGAAAAAGCCACTCAATCGAGTGGCTCTTTTTCGCCTGCGATTTGCCCAGCAGAGTGCTTTGCACTCCCGCCCGCATTGCAACGGGTTCACCTCTTGCCACTGGACCATGGGGGCACCCCAGCCCCCAGTTCGGCCTCGCTCAATAAACCTGAGGCACGATCAGTTCCGGCGGCGTCGGGCTGCGGGAGTAATCTTCCTGGCGCACACGCTGCGGCAGCTCGATCACCGGTAGTTCCACTTCTTCATAGGGCATCTGCCCGAGAAGGTGATGGATGCAGTTGAGCCGGGCTTTCTTCTTGTCATCGGCTTGCACCACCCACCAGGGCGCTTCGGCGATGTGGGTGCGTTCCAGCATGATTTCCTTGGCCTTGGTGTAGGCCTCCCAGCGCCGACGGGACTCCAGGTCCATGGGGCTGAGTTTCCACTGCTTGAGCGGGTCGTGAATGCGACTGAGAAAGCGCAGGTGCTGTTCCTGGTCGGAGATGGAGAACCAGTACTTGATGAGTTGGATGCCGGAGCGGGCGAGCATGCGTTCGAACTCCGGCACCGTGCGGAAGAACTCTTCGTACTGGTCGTCGTTGCAAAAGCCCATGACTTGTTCGACGCCGGCGCGGTTGTACCAACTGCGGTCGAACAGCACGATTTCACCCGCGGCCGGCAAATGCGAGACGTAGCGCTGGAAATACCATTGGGTGCGTTCGCGGTCATTGGGGGCTGGCAGGGCGGCAACCCGGCAGACCCGAGGGTTGAGGCGTTGGGTAATGCGCTTGATGACGCCGCCCTTGCCGGCGGCATCACGGCCTTCGAACAGGATCACGACTTTATGTCCGGTCTTGACCACCCAGCTTTGCAGCTTCACCAATTCGCCTTGCAGGCGGAACAGTTCGCTGAAGTAAATCCGGCGCGCGTTCTTCTCGCTACCGTCCTCGACGTGCTCATCAAACAGCGCATTCAGGTCATGCCCGTCTTCGGATAATTCCAGTTCCAGCTCTTCGTCACTGTGATCAAGCAGCTCACGGTGTATGCGCTGTATCAAGGCGTCTTCTGTCGAGTACATGGGACCCGCTCGCGTGGTGGAGGAGGGCAGAGTGTTAGTCGCAATTTGTGACGAGGCGATGACATCAAGGGGCGTTTCTGCGGGGGGAAGGGGGGGCGAAAGCGCGGTTTGCCATTCCACATTCATAAAATCGTAACAAAGCTGCGGCAGAGTTCGGGAGCCCGTCACCACAAGGAGTTCTTTTAATGAAATGTTTGATGAAGTCTGTTGCGCTCGCTATCACGGTTTCTCTTTGTGCCACCTCGGGGGCCTTTGCCGCTGAGAGCGTACGCCTGACTGGTTCCGGTGCCAGCTTCCCGGCCCCGATCTACCTCACCTGGTTCAAGGATTTCAGCAAGAAAACCGAAGGTGTCACTGTGGATTACCAATCCAAGGGCAGTGGCGCGGGTGTACAGGACTTCCTGAATAAAACCGTCGACTTCGCCGCCAGTGACTCGGCAATGAAAGACGAAGACATCGCCAAGGTCGCCGAAGGCGTGCAGTTGCTGCCAATGACCGCCGGTGAAATCGTGCTGGCCTATAACCTGCCGGGCAACCCCAAGGGCCTCAAGCTGCCACGCGACGTCTATTCCAACATCTTCCTGGGCAAGATCACGCGCTGGAACGACCCCCAGATCGTTGCGGCCAACCCGGACCTGAAACTGTCCGACACGCCGATCACCGTTGTCGTGCGTGCTGATTCCAGCGGCACCACCGCGGTATTCACCAAACACTTGGCGGCCATCAATCCAGACTTCAAACAAGCGCTGGGTGAAGGCAACACCGTCAACTGGCCGGCCAGCGACAAATTCATCAAATCGCCGAAGAACGATGGCGTGACCGCCACCGTCCGCCAGACTCCGGGCGCGATTGGCTACATCGAATACGGCTTCGCCAAGCTGGCCAAGGTTGACTTCGCCCAGTTGCAGAACAAGGCCGGCCAGTACGTAGTGCCGAACGCTGAAAGCGGTGCCGAGGCCCTGGCCGCAGTGAAGATGCCGGAAAGCCTGGTGGCCTGGCTGCCGGACCCGGACGGTGCCAAGTCCTACCCGATCACGTCCTACACCTGGATGATCTTCCGCAAGCAGAACGAGAACCCGGCCAAAGCCAAGGCCATGCGTGAAATGGTCGAGTACAGCCTGACCGAGGGGCAGAAAATCGCCGACTCGATGGGCTATATCCCCCTGCCGCAATCGGTCATCGACCAGGTTCGCAAAGCGTCCGCCAACATCCAGTAACGCTCGTGAGGCCTCTCTCGGCGGCGGCTGTCAGGCCTGCCGGGAGAGTTTCCCCCTTGTCCCGGAACTAGCCAATGAACAAACCTTTCGTCGTACCGGTTAACCCGGACTCTGCCTGCCAACCGCCGTCTGCGAAAGACTTCATGGTGGATCGCACCTTCCGTGCGCTCTCTCGCATCGGCGTGGTGCTCGTTCTGGCGCTGGTCTTCGCGCTGGTCTTCGAGGTGGGGCGCAAGGCGCTGCCTGGCATGGAAAAGCATGGCCTGGACGTCATCTTCGGCACCGTCTGGGACGTGAATCAGGGCAAGTACGGCATTCTGCCGGCCATTTGGGGCACGCTCTACAGCGCCTTGATCGCCCTGGTGATCGCGGGCTTTTTTGGCGTCAGCATGGCGATTTTCCTGACTCAGGATTTTCTGCCCGCCAAGCTTGCCGCCGTTTTTCGCACCATCGTCGAATTGCTCGCCGCCATCCCCAGCGTGGTCTACGGCCTGTGGGGGATCTATGTGGTGATCCCGGCGATTCGGCCACTGACCGCCTGGTTGAACACTGAGCTGGGCTGGATACCTTTTTTCAGCACGTCCTTGAGCGGGCCGGGCTTGCTGCCGGCGGCGCTGGTACTGGCGATCATGATTCTGCCGACCATTGCCGCTGTGTCCCAGGACGCCCTCACCGGCGTGCCGATGAAAACCAAACAGGCCGCCTATGGCATGGGCACCACCCACTGGGAAGCGATTCTCAAGGTGATGGTGCCATCCGCCGCCACCGGCATCTTCGGTTCCCTGGTCCTGGGCCTGGGCCGTGCGCTGGGTGAAACCATGGCGTTGGCCATGCTGGTGGGCAACGCGAACAACATCTCCCTGTCTCTGTTTGCACCGGCCAATACGCTGGCGGCCCTGCTGGCGCTGAACTTCCCCGAAGCCGGGCCGAACGAGATCGAGGTCTTGATGTACGCCGCCCTGGTGCTGATGTTGATCACGCTGATCGTCAACATCTTCGGCTCCATGATCATGATGTATGCCCAACGGGGTAATAAGTGATGACTGACCTCACTGTTGCAACAGACCTGACGTCGCCGGCCGGCGCGATGCCGAGCCTGCAGCGCAAGTTCGAAGGCCGCGCCCTACGCAGCCTGGTGTTGACCACCCTGGTCTGGGGTGGGGCGCTGCTGGCCAGCGTGCCGCTGATTTCCGTGCTCTACATGCTGATCATGCGCGGTGGCGCTCGCCTGAGCCTTGAAGTGTTCACCGAGCTGCCACCCACCGGTTTCGAAACCGGCGGCGGCTTCGGCAACGCGATGGCCGGCACCTTTGTCATGGTCGGTATCGCGGCGGCCATCGCGGTTCCGGTCGGCATCATGGCGGCCATCTTCCTGGCTGAGCTGGGGCCCGACAGCAAACTGGCCAATGCCGCACGCTTTGCCGCCAAGATGCTCACGGGGCTGCCGTCGATTCTGGCCGGGGTTTTTGCCTATGCCCTGGTGGTGATGACCACCGGTACCTACTCGGCACCTGCGGGTGGCGTGGCCCTGGCGGTGCTGATGCTGCCGATCGTCGTGCTCACGGCGGAAGAGTCGATGCGCATGGTGCCCAAAATCATGAAGGACGCCGCCTACGGCATGGGCTGCACCCGCTCCCAGGTTATCTGGAAAATCGTCTTGCCCACCGGCCTGCCGGCGATCCTGACGGGCGTCATGCTGGCCGTGGCACGCGCCGCAGGCGAAACCGCGCCCTTGTTGTTTACCGCGTTGTTCAGCAACTACTGGATCTACCACGACGGCGGCCTGGCCGTCATGAATCCCACGGCCTCGCTGGCGGTGCTGATTTACAACTTCTCCGGCATGCCTTTCGACAACCAGCTCGAGCTCGCATGGGCGGCCTCGTTGGTGCTGGTGATGATTGTGCTGGTCGTGAATGTTGTCAGCCGTATTTTCGGCAAGCCCAAGTATTGAGATCGGGAGCACCTGAATTTTGAACGTATCCACTGCACAACTCGCCGCTCCGTCAGTCACCCAGGCACCTGTGGTCATGGACTGTAAGCTGGACAAGATTTTTTACGGCAACTTCATGGCGGTCCGTGACAGCCATGTGCCGATCGAAAAAAACAAGATCACCGGTTTTATCGGTCCTTCCGGCTGCGGCAAAAGTACCGTGCTGCGTAGCCTCAACCGCATGAACGACCTGGTCAAAGGTTTCCGTTTTGAAGGCCACGTGCACTTCCTCGGGCAGGACGTCTACGGCAAGGGCGTTGACCCGGTGGTCGTGCGCCGTTACATCGGCATGGTCTTCCAGCAACCGAACCCGTTCTCGATGAGCATTTTCGACAACGTCGCCTTCGGCCTGCGCCTCAACCGCTACAAGGGCGACCTGGGTGATCGGGTCAAGCACGCCTTGCAGGGCGCGGCCCTTTGGGATGAGGTCAAGGACAAGCTCAAGGTCAGCGGCCTGTCCCTGTCCGGTGGTCAGCAGCAACGCTTGTGTATCGCCCGCGCCATCGCCACCGAGCCGGAAGTGCTGTTGCTGGATGAGCCCTGCTCGGCGCTCGATCCGATCGCCACGCGCCGGGTCGAGGAGTTGATGGTCGAGTTGAAGAAGGACTACACCATCGCCCTGGTGACCCACAACATGCAGCAGGCCATACGCGTGGCCGACACCACGGCGTTTTTCTCGGTGGATATTTCCCAGGGCACGCGCACCGGCTACCTGGTGGAGATGGGCCCGACGACCCAGATTTTTGACAACCCGCGGGAACAAATGACCGAGGACTACATCAGCGGCAAGTTCAGCTAAGCCACAACCTCCGGTCAAGGCCGGATGCCCCCAGAGGCCCTTGGGCTTGGGCGGGCATCCGGCTATTTACCTTCTTATCTGCCGTTTCCCAGGAATGCCAATGTCTGCAACGCGTCGTCTTGATCTGCCAGCGATTGAACGTGCACTGCGTGAAGTGCAGAGGCGCTTTGCCGCCCTCAGCCGGGACTTTACCGAGCCGCGAGATCCCTTGACTGATGAAGTGCTGAGCAATGTGGTTGAAGGCTATGCGCTGATTGACGAGTATGTCGCCCGGGGTGTCGACCTGTTTAATCTTCAGCAACTGAACCTGATGCTGGAGATCAATGCCACCGTGCTCTGCGGTCGCGACCCGGCGCGCCGACTGGAGTATGCCCAGCACCTGAAGGCGACCGAGGAACACTTCTTCAACAACGTTGAAGGCGGCATCAAGGACTTGTTCAATTGGTACTGCGCCTACCGCAGCGAGTCGGTCTGGAAGCGTGCGGCGGGCGTCTATGTACGGATTCTCAGCAAGCCGCAATTGTTCATTGAAGGCAACAACCGCAGTGGCTCGCTGATCGTCAGCTATTTGCTGATGCGCGCCGGTTTGCCTCCGTTTGTACTGACGCTGGAGAACGCCGAGGGCTACTTCAACCCATCATCCGTCATCCGCAATTCAGCCAAGCATGGCGTCAAGGCGTTGTACGAATTTCCCAAAATCAAGAAAAAATATGCCGCTTTTCTGGAAGAACAGGCCCCCGATCCCATGAAGTTTTTTCTCCAAGACCAGCCCTTGCCTCTCTACAAGGGAGGTCATTGATGAGCGGGTTTCCAACGCTTGAAAAATGCCGGGTTGCCGGTAGTCGAATCTGGCAAGTCATGCAATGCGCTCTCCCGATGCTCGCCTTCAGGCGCCCGCGCATACGGATTTCCTTCGATATCGATGACACGCTGGCCTGCCAACTCGACCACTGCGCAGTGGAGCCCAGCAAGCTGCCGGCCTGGATTCATCGTTGGCTGGGCGAGCCATTGCGCATCGGAACACGCTCCCTGACCCGCGAGCTACGTCGCCAGGGCTGCAGTATCTGGGTCTACACCTCGTCCGGTCGCACGCCGTCCTACATCCGGCGTTGGCTGATGCTCTACGGCATTCACGTCGACGGTGTGGTCAACAGTGTTCGGCACAACCAGGCCCTGACCGCCCGTGGGCTGTCGAACTCCCCCTCGAAATTTCCCCCAGCCTTCGACATCGACCTGCATGTCGATGATTCCGAAGGCGTGCAGATTGAAGGTCATGACCACGGTTTCCGCGTGGTTGTGGTGAATCCGCAAGATGAACTGTGGGCGCAGAAAGTCCTGGAGGCCGTGGCTAAAGTCCAGGCGCAGCTTGATTGGCAGCAGACCTTCAGGCACAAGGGTGCGGCTGCACAGCGGCCCGAAGTTTTTTCTTCCTGAGGCCGCAGTGCCCGACACAGCGCTGGGTCAACCCCGAGTGTTTTCGGGGCAGTTAGATCAGCGCCTCAGCACCTGCGGCGGTGGTGTATGCCCTGTGCTGAGCCCGGCGTAATCGGCAAGTTTGCCGAAACGTCGGGTTCTCAAGGGTTATTTCGATCGGGCAATGCCGTTTAGCGTTGCGACCTGAGTCGCCAGCACATCCATCAAGTCCGGTGACAGGCAGTCATAAGGTTCCAGGCCGATCGAGCGCAGGCGTGTGCGGATCTTTTGCATCTCTTCGGGAGGCGTCCCGGTTTCGATAATCGAAGACACAAATGCCGCGAACCCGGGAGCCGACCATCCGGCCTGGGGTGAGAGTTCAGTGTGCACAAAGTCCAGACCGTAGAACGCGTGATCCTTGTTTTCGATACGCCCGTACAAATGTGCATGGCACTCGGTGCAAGCATGGCGCTGAATGACCGCGTTCTTGTCCACAATGGCGAGTTTTTCCGCGTGTGCGGTGACGCTGACTTTTTCCCGTGGGACGACCGCGATCACTGCGAATGTCGCACCTGCCGGTTTCCAGCATTTGCTACAGCCACAGGCGTGGTTGTGCAGCGTCTGGGCGTCAACCTTGACCTCGACCTTATTGGCTGTGCACAGGCACTGCAGTGTTCCGCCGGTAAAGTTCGAGGCAGCAGGGGATAGACCGTTATCCAGTGTTGGATGAAGTGTTATGTCGCTCACTGTGAATCTCCAGATCGTTAGGGAACCAGGGGGGACGCCAGGTGCCGTGGGCCTCTGGCCCACACTTCAGTACTTGATGACAGTACGGATCGACTTGCCTTCATGCATCAGGTCGAACGCTTCATTGATGCGTTCCAATGGCATGGTGTGTGTCACAAACGGCGCCAGTTCAATCTCGCCCTGCATCGCGTCCTCCACCATTTTTGGCAGTTGGGTGCGGCCTTTGACGCCGCCGAAGGCAGAGCCTTTCCAGGTGCGGCCGGTCACCAGTTGGAAGGGGCGGGTGGAGATTTCCTGGCCCGCGCCGGCGACGCCGATGACGATCGACTGGCCCCAGCCACGGTGGGCGCTTTCCAGTGCGGCGCGCATGACGTGCACGTTGCCGATGCACTCGAACGAATGGTCAACGCCCCAACCGGTGGCCTCGATGATGACCTGCTGAATCGGCTTTTCGTGGTCTTTTGGGTTGATGCAATCCGTGGCGCCAAACGACTTGGCCAGTTCAAATTTGCCTGGGTTGGTGTCCACGGCAATGATGCGTCCGGCCTTGGCCTGGCGCGCACCCTGAATCACCGCCAGGCCGATACCACCCAGCCCGAACACTGCGACGGTGTCCCCGGGTTGCACCTTGGCGGTGTTATGCACTGCGCCAATCCCTGTGGTTACGCCGCAGCCGAGCAGGCACACGTGCTCATGGTTGGCTTGAGGGTTGATTTTCGCGACCGAGACTTCAGCGACAACCGTGTACTCGCTGAACGTGGAGCAGCCCATGTAGTGGTACAGAGGCTGGCCGTTGTAGGAGAAACGAGTGGTGCCATCCGGCATCACGCCCTTGCCCTGCGTCTCACGCACCGCGACGCATAGGTTGGTCTTGCCGGATTTGCAAAACAGGCATTCACCGCATTCGGCGGTGTAGAGGGGAATGACGTGGTCACCCGGTTTCAGGCTGGTCACGCCTTCACCGACTTCAACCACCACGCCGGCACCTTCGTGGCCCAACACCACCGGGAACAGGCCCTCGGGGTCATCACCGGACAATGTGAAGGCGTCGGTATGGCAGACGCCGGTGTCAGTGATTTTGATCAGCACTTCGCCAGCGCGGGGTGGCGCCACATCGATCTCGACGATTTGAAGTGGTTTGCCGGCTTCAAAGGCAACGGCAGCACGAGATTTCATAAGGTCTTTCTCCAGGTGAGGATGCTTGCTTGACCGAGGCGGACGCGTGAATCGAGATGGTTTGAAGGGGAGGCTCAAGGGCTGTACGCACCCACAAACCCCGTCATCGATCAATGAGCGCCATGCCTCGAGCGTGTCTATTGAATTCGAGAGTTCTTCCCTGAAATGGCTGTCAAGAACGCCGCCATCAAGCCATTCGCTGCACCGCTTGGGCCGCGATTGGCTGCAACACGGGCTCGCACTCTGTTCCCTGCCCAAGCGCCGCCCAAAGCGCATCAAGCTTAGGCGCACACTCGGCAAACAAACACGCCCGTTTTGTTTGAGGACTCCGGTCGATTTGTTTCTAATCGGCCGGCGATGGCAAAAGGGCTGTGAGCCGATGCCGCGATCAGCCCTTGAGCGTCTGGTTTTCCAGGACGTCTTTAAGGGCCGTGTTGAGGTGTTGAATCCTTGTTTCGTTTCGCTTCAGAAAATGGCTGTTGCCTGTTTTGTACCCGTCGACCAATGCAACGGCCGATGCACGGGTGTTCCCCAGGCGTCGGCCGTGTTTGTGGCGGCAGTGACTTACGCTTTGCTGGACGACTTTGCCGCAAAGGCACCGTCACCCAGCAAGGCTACGACCAGTGCTGTCACGGACAGGTAGATAGGGTATTCCCAGCCGCCATTGGCGTTGGTGAAGCTCCAGCCATTCCCGAAGTGGACGGTCGCGGCGACGAACAGCTGAACCACGGCCAGCGCGGCGACCCAACGTGCATAGATGCCCAGCACCAGCATCAAGCCGCCGATGACCTCAAAGGCCATGACCGGGTAGGCCAGGAAGCCAGGAAAGCCGATGGATTCAAAAAAGCCTGCCGTGCCTGCCGGGGTGAATACGAATACCTTGGTCAGGCCGTGGGCAATGAACATGATGCCCAGTGCCAGGCGCATCACAAAAGCAGCGTAGGGAGCGGTACGAGCGTCAATCATGGTGGGGTTCCTTTTTTGTTTACGGGGTGAGAGACAGCGTTTGGGTCAGCCATTGAGAGAGGTCGGTCAGTTCTTCACCAATAATCTCGTGGGCCATGTTGTAGAAATGGGTTTCGTGGGCCACGCCGATTCGGTCCAGCCAGGCGTCGGCTTCTTTCGCCCAATCCACAGGCAGGACGCCGTCCTGGTGCCCATGGGCGATGAAGGCTTGAAGCGATTCAAGGCGCTCGGTTGAGGCGATTTTCGGGGCTATCTCGCGCAGCATGCGGCCGCTAAGAATGGCAAAGCCGGCGACCAGTTCAGGCTCGGTGAGGGCCAGGCTCGCGCTCATGATGCCGCCCTGGCTGAAGCCGGCGATGACCGTCGGAAGTTCAGGCAGTGCCTTGATGAAGTTCTGCAAAAGTTGCCGGCTGGACTCCGCCTGTTCCTTGTTGAACGACGGGCCGTTACTGGTGAAGTTCACCTGGTACCAGGCGAAACCTTGTGGGCCGACCTGCAACGGAGCACGCAGCAGGATCACTTCCAGTTCCTCTGGCAGCGATTCGGCCAGGGCCCCGAGGTTGGCTTCATTCGAGCCGACGCCGTGTAGCAGCAGCAGGCGGCCCTTGGGGGCAGAGGTACTGCAGCCTTTGCGGAAAAAGAGGCCCGATTGCGGCTCGCGGGCCGCTTCAGAAAAAGTCGTATCACGCATGGTCGGTAATGCCTTGACTGAGTTGAATGGATTTCGATCCATCACGGTTGTTCGAGGAAAACAGGTAGCTGTCCATCGCCAGCACCCCGTAGGTCACGCCGCCTTCCAGCACTCGGGTTTCATAGTCTTCACCGGCCGCGCCCAAGGCGATGAGTAGCGGCAGGAAATGCTCATCGGTTGGATGGGCTCGCTCGGCTGAGGGGGCGTGCGCCTTGTAATCCAGCAGTTGATCGGTATGGCCCGCCTGCAAGGTCCGGGCGGTCCAGGCCGCGAACTCCTTCACGTACCCGGCACCCTCACGGGTCGCTCCCCGAAACTCGTACAAGTTATGGGTCAGGCTGCCAGACGCGACGATCAGTACATTCATGTCCCGCAGGGGCTTGAGCGCTTGTCCCAGTTTCCAGGCTTGGTGTGTGTCGAGCCTGGCGGGCATCGAGACCTGAACGATCGGGATGTCTGCCTCGGGCGCCAGGTACAGCAGGGGCACCCAGGCGCCGTGATCCAGGCCACGATGGGGGTCGAGCCGGGACTTCCAGCCCGCGCTCTGCAGCAGGTCCACAATGTGGGCGGCCAGTGCTGGAGCACCCGGTGCCGGGTAGTTCAACTGGTAGAGCGCATCGGGAAACCCACCAAAATCGTGAATGGTTTCAGGGGCGGTGCTCGCCGTGACGTTGACTTCACCACGGGTCATCCAGTGCGGCGAGAGGATGACGATGGCGTCGGGTCGCGGCAGTTCGCGACCGAGCTCGGCCAGCCGTTGACCAGCCAGACCGGGCTCGATGGCAAACATTGGAGCACCATGAGACACAAACAGCAGGGGAAACGAAGTGTTCATGGTGAAGCGCTCCGAAGTGATTACTTGTTAAGCCAGGCAGGGGCGATGGACGTGCCCAGGCCGGCGCCATAGCCGAGGTAGATGTTCAGGCCTGCCAGCGGCTCCAGGTAACGGGCGTTGATCAGGCCGCCGGCGTTCACCGTGTTCCAACCCAGGCTCTGTGCCAGGGCTGTTGCGGTCTGCTTGGCGCGCTCACTGTCACTGGCGACGAACACGCTGCCACGCTGGTCATCCGAGAAGGTCGGGCCGTCGGCGAGCACTTGAGCGAACAGGGTATTGAATGCCTTGACCACGTGGGCTTGAGGCACGGCTTTGGCGATTTCCTCGCTGGCGCTGGTCACGTGACCGATGGTCAGCGACATGTAGTCGGCGCTCAGTGGGTTGGTAATGTCGATGACCACTTTGCCGGTCAGGTCACCCAGGCTTTGCAGGGCTGCGGCGGCGTCTGTGTAGGCCGTGGCCAGGACCACGACATCGCTGTCACCCAGGGCTTCAGCGGCCGGAAAGGCGCTGACATTTGCAAACTGGGCGGCCAGCACGTTGGCCTTTTCAATGTCACGGCCAGTGATGCGAACGCTGTGCCCGGCACTGGACAACTGTTTGGCGAACGCCGAGCCCATGTTACCGGTACCGATTACGGTGATTTTCATAACGACCTCATTTGCGTTGGTTTGCGTTTCGATGGGCTCAGTTTATAGGTTGTGAATTTGAGATAAATAAGCTCAAATATGATTAATAGTTCCACTAATCGAGATAATAATGGACAGAGCGCTGGAGATGCAGGTCTTCTGCACGGTGGTCGACAAGGGCACCTTCGTGGGGGCAGCCGAGCCTCTGGAGATGTCCAAGGCAGCGATCTCGCGTTATGTGAGCAGCCTTGAAGAGCGGCTCGGGGTGAGGCTGCTGCATCGCACCACGCGCAGCCTGTCATTGACGGAGGAGGGACGGCAGTTTTATCACCAGGCTCGGGAGGTCCTGGCGTTGATGGATCAGGCAGAAGAGGCCGTTTCATCGTCAGCGCCTGAGCCCAGCGGTGTACTGCGGGTGAATGCGCCGGTGAGTTTTGGCGTGCTGCATCTGGCGCCGTTGTGGGCCGACTTCATGAGGGCCTACCCCAACGTCGAATTGGACATCAGTTTGAACGACCGCCTGGTGGATCTGGTGGAGGAGGGCTTTGATGCCGCGGTGCGCATTGCGCGCATGGAAAACTCTTCTCTGGTGGGACGCCGCCTGGCGGGTACGCGCATGTGCCTGTGCGCCTCGCCCGAGTACCTGGCCAGCCATCCTCCGCTGCGCGTCCTGACCGACTTGAGCGAGCACGGCGTGGTTGCCTACACCCACTTCGCCAGCGGCAATGAGTGGCAGTTCGAGGGCCCTGACGGCAGTGAAAGCGTGCGCACACGCTCGACCGTGCGCTGCAACAATGGCGATACCTGCCGCAGTATTGCCCTGTCGGGTGGCGGCATCGCCCTGCAACCCAGCTTCATGGTGGGGCAGGACTTGCGGGACGGCACCTTGGTGGAGGTCTTGCCTGAGTACCGATCCGTCGAGTTGGGCATCTACGTGGTTTATCCCAGTCGCAAGCACTTGGCGAGCAAGGTTCGGGCGCTGATCAATTTCCTGGCTGAGCGGTTTAGTCACCCCCAGTGGGAGCGGTAGAGGCGGTGTGGCGCAAAAAAATCCCGGCTGACAAAGGGGAGCCTTCAGCCGGGCAAATGGAGCGTCGCATTCTAGGCGTACAAGGCGTTGTCGCGGACTTATCGGGCGAGCGCGCTGCTTGTAGAGAGAGGGGGTGGGGCTTGCGTCAAGGGGTGTCCAGGAAGGCTTGCAGATCGGCAGCGAATTTTTCCGGATTCTTGAATGCCAGAAAGTGGTCGCCTTGTTCGGCTTTGCTGTACACATGCAGCACCGCGTCATCGATGACCGAGCTCATCCATCGCTGACTGTCCAGCCAGTCGCTGTATTCCCCTGTGAAAATCGCCGTTGGAACATCAATCTTGAATTGAATGACGTCTCGCCAATCGTTGGTGGCGTGATCGAAAAGTACGAGCCCTGTGAACGCCATGTCGTCGCTCACAACCGCCTGCGCCAGGCTTATGACGTTGTGAAAGTAGGGCGAGTCCAGGGCCATGGCCCGCTCGACCACTCGGCTTCCCGAAATCAATTGGTTGGTGGGCGTCATGTTGACGTAGGACGCGATCATGCGTTCAGGCGAGGTGGTGAAAGCCCCTGCTTCCAGTCGCTGCTGTTCTGTCCAGTCGGCGTGGCAATAGATCGAGGGGGCCTGGTCGATGATACTCAGCGTCCGAATGCCTTGTGTGCCGAACAGGTCGATGTAGGCCCACATCACGGAGGCGCCCATTGACCAGCCGCAGTAGTCGGCCTCGGTCAGGCCCAGGTGCTCTGCAAACTCTTTCACATCCATGGCATAGCGTGAAATCCGGTTGCCGAGCACGGTCCTTTCGGAGAGGCCCTGGTTGCGAACGTCCAGCACGTACACGTGGTAATGCTTGCTCAGGATATGCATGACGTGGAAATACATCGCGCCGTTTGCAGACCAGCCCGGGATGAAGACCAGGGGCCTGCCCGAACCGGCTTCCCAGTACCCCAGGTTAACCTGGTCGCTGGTGACGAAGCTGCTGAGTGTCAGGCCTTCGAAGTCCGAAACGCGGAACGCCTGGCCCATGATTTCATGGGGAAAGTAAACGTCTTCGCCGAGCAGGGCGCAGAGCGATTGTTTTTTCAGCGGGTATTCCACAGTCCAATTCCATGCAGTTAAAAAAAGGCGCTAGGCAATCAAGTCAAGTCTTGAGCCCTATTGAGGCATGGCCTCAGCGCGCCGAATACACCAATCACTACCTCGAAATGCCGAGTCGTTAACCTGCGGTTGATGACTTCACTCAGGCTCCCGCACTTGGCACCACGATTGTGCTGCGAGCGGACAATAGAGCTTGGACAGTCGTCAGATAAATACCCAGAATGCGTGAACATTCGAAACGGATCATTGGTAATGGATCGTCTGAGTAGCATGGCGGCGTTTGTCAAAGCCGTGGAGATGGGGTCGTTCAGTGCCGCGGGCGATGCGCTGCAAATGTCGGCGCAATTGATCGGCAAGCACGTTCATCATCTGGAGCAGCACCTGGGCGTGCGTTTGTTAAACCGCACCACCCGGCGCCAGAGTCTCACGGACTTCGGGCGCGAATTTTATGAACGCTGCAAATTCATCCTGGCGGAAGTGGAAACGGCTGAAAATATGGCGGCCGAAACACAGGCCTCGCCCAGCGGCAAGCTGAGGATCAATGCGCCCGTGAGTTTCGGTATGCAGTCGCTTGCGCCCAGGCTGCCTGAGTTCATGCAGGCCAACCCGTTGGTCAGCGTCGAACTGACCTTGGCCAACCGTGCCGTCGATCTGATAGACGAAGGCTTTGATGTGGTGTTCAGGGTTGGACAGCTTTCGGACAGCGGCCTGGTTGCAAGGCCGTTGGCGCCCTACAGGCTCATTCTGTGTGCAGCGCCGTCCTACTTGAAAGGCAAGCCCGCGATTGAAACACCGTGGGACCTTCAGGCCCATGAATGCCTGGGGTTTTCACACACAGAGCTGCGCACCCATTGGACGTTTGACGGGCCTGAAGGCAAGGTCATTGTTCCGGTGGGCAGCCGGTTGATGGCTGATCACGGCGAACCACTTCTGTGCGCCGCGCTGGCCGGATTGGGCATATTGCTGCAACCCGTGGAGCTTGTGCGCAAGTCGCTGCAGCAAGGTGAACTGGTCGCGTTGCTGCCCGACTACCCGCCGCCCAGTCGGCCCTTGCATGTGCTCTTCGCACCTGATCGCAGGTTGACACCTAAAGTCCGTCGCTTTCTCGACTTTGCGACGCAGACCTTTGGCGTGGATGCGGTGGTGCCGGAGGCCTTTTGAAACAGGCTGTTGTAAATCACCATCCGCAATGGATATTTATCACCGTGCGATCAGTCAATAGAGTGTCCCCTTGGTTTTCTACGTCGCTGTAGGGGCTACTGAAGGGCAGACATGCCCGCTCATTCTTGACGGAGTAACGATGAATATCCAACTGAACACGAAACGTGCCTTAGTGACCGCATCCACCGGTGGTATCGGTTTTGCGGTGGCCAAAGGGCTCGCGCAAGCCGGCGCAGCCGTCGTCATCAACGGTAGGAGTCAACATTCTGTAAACGATGCGCTGGCTCGTCTGATGGCTGCGGTGCCTGAAGCCGTTGTTACGGGTGTCGCTGCGGACCTGAGCACCTCGGAAGGGGTCGAGGCGCTGTTGGCGGGCCTCAGTGGTATCGACATCCTGGTGAACAATGCGGGCATCTATGGGCCCCAGGATTTCTTTGAAGCGGACGATGAGGTCTGGAACAACTACTGGCAAACCAACGTGATGTCAGGTGTGCGTTTAAGCCGAGCCTTGCTGCCAGCAATGGTTGAGAGTGGTTGGGGGCGCGTGGTGTTTGTCGCGTCTGAATCGGCACGCAACATCCCAGCGGACATGATCCATTACGGCGTGTCGAAAACAGCGCAATTGGCCTTGGCGCGCGGTTTAGCCAAGCGCGTCGCGGGAAGTGGCGTAACCGTGAATAGCGTACTCCCCGGACCGACGCTGTCCGATGGCGTTGCTGAAATGCTGAGCGCAGAAGTGGAGCGCACCGGAGAGTCACTCGAGTCGGTGGCCTCAGCATTCGTCATGCAACATCGACCCAGTTCGATCATCCAGCGCGCTTCCACGGTCGAAGAAGTCGCGAACATGATCGTTTACGTTTGCTCGACGCAGGCATCCGCCACCACCGGGGCGGCGCTCCGGGTAGATGGCGGGGTGGTCGACGATATCGTCTGAGTGACACCTGCCGAAAGGGGCGCGCGATGACTGATGTTCTAGCCGTTGTTATCGCGTAGTCAGCCGTCAAACGTTCGCGAAGAACCCGATGAGAAATCTTTCTTCATCGGGTTTCTTTTTGACGACTGGAAGTGCGTGATCTTCAGGGTTTTCTCATGATGTTGAATGCGTTGGTTGCCGTTATCGCTGCATCTGTTGGAGTCGTACGGCTGATGAGGTGATAGATAGCCAATACTCACGCTTCAGCGCCAGCTGATTGTTACTGTGGCGCCGGCACCCGGGTTTGGCGGGAAACGTACAGGTTCACGCCGATGCAGATGAGCAAAGTCAACGCCGAGAACAGCATGGCCTTCGACATCCCGTAGGAGAACGATGCCTCGTCAGAGTGGGCGATCAGGGTGCCGAAAACGGCAACACCGATCACGCCGCCCAGTTGCCTGGCAGAGGCCATCAAGCCCGAGGCGATACCTGCATCGTGCTGGGTGACGGACGAGAGCATCGAGTTGGTAATGGACGGGACAGACATCGCGCTGCCAATACCCACGAGCATGAGCGCGCCGTTGAGCTGCCACAGCGAGGTGTGTGGAGTGGTTTGCGACAGGGCGATGAACCCGATGATCTGAACCGTGAAACCTGTCGTGATGATACGCGTGGCGCTGAACCGCTTGGCGAACCTTGCCGAGAGCATGGTTGAGAGTGTCAGCACCGCCGTCAGCGGGATAAACGACAAGCCGGTCTCGAACGCGTCGTAGTGCAGGAATGTTTGAAAGTAAATGCTGAACACGAAGACCGTTCCATAAAAGGTCAGGTTGATCGCCGCGCCTGCCAGCGCCATGCTCCCCAGCACTTTGTTGGTCGCCAGGCGAGTGGGCAGCATCGGATGTTTTACCCGACGCTCAATCACCCTAAAGGCCAGCGCACAGATGACAGCGATTGCCATGGCTGCCAGTGTTTCACCGACCCAACCCTTGGCACTGGATTCGGTCAAGCCATAGGTCAGCGAGGCCAGGCAAATGGCAATACTGATTTGTCCGGGAATATCGACCTGCTTATCAACCCGAGGGGACGCGGGGGTGTAACGCAGGATCAGCCCGATGGCCAGCAGGCCGATCGGAATGTTAAGCAGGAATACGCTGCGCCAGCCGAAATACTCGATCATCAGGCCGCCGATGACGGGCCCGGCAGCCAGTGCGATACCGCCGCAGGCGCCCCAAAGCGCCACGGCTGAACGACGGGCGCTGGGGTCATGAAATGACACGCGGATCAGGGTCAGTGAGGTCGGTATAAGCAACGCCGCGCCGATGCCCTGTACCACACGCAGAGTGATCAGCTGGGTCATGCTGTCGGCGAGGCCACAGCCCACGGAGGCCAGGGTGAAGACAGCGAAGCCCGCTGCGAAGACCGATTTTGCCCCCCACTTGTCGCCCCAGGCGCCGCCAAGGATCAGCAAGGCAGAAAAGGGCAGGGCGTAGCTGTTGATGACCCATTGCAAGCCTGTGAGGTCGCTACCGAACGCGCTCTTGAGGGCACCCAGGCCGACGTTCACTACGCTGACATCCAGTTGAACGACCAGAAACCCCAGGCAGGCAGCGATCAGGATGGCGCGTAACGAAGAGGATGAGTTGGACATAACGGTGGTCTTTCAATGCCCTTGGTAGGTCATGGTTGTGAAGCGAGCAGCCGCCACTGACGAAGCCAGGCTTCGCCAGCGTTCGTGCCATGGGGTTATACGAACAGCAGCACGTCGTTGACGGCTTTACGGGGCTTTTGCGGCCAGTTGGCCGAGCCTGGATAGCCAACGGTGACCAACATGACCGGAATTTCCACGTCCGAGAGCGCAAACTCTTTGGCCACGGCCGCCTGATCGAAGCCGATCATGGGGGTGGAAACCAAGCCCTGGCCCTTGGCTGCCAGCATCAAGGTCATGGCGGCGAGTGAGCCTGAGCGGATCGCTTCGTCGCGTTGCAACTGCGGGTTTTCCTGGTACATGCCTTGAGCCGCGCCCACCCACATGTCGTAGATCGCCTGGTCAATGATGCCGGCATCGAGTGTCGGTTTCAGGGTCGCCGGCAGTGTTTCATGGGGCTTGAGGGTGCCACAGACAATAAAGGTCACGGCTGCATCCATGATCTTCTGTTGGCCGAAAGCCAATGGCAGCAAGCGTGCCTTGGCGTCGGTGCTGCGCACGGCCAGGAACTTCCAGTTCTGAAGGTTGAAGGCAGAGGGGGCGTGTGTTGCCAGATCGATCAGCTCGGCGATTTGTTGATCGCTCAGTTGGCGTTCAGTGTCGTAGCTGTTGGCGGAAATTCGGGACTTAATAACTTCAGCAATACCGGACATGGTGATCTCTGTGCGGGAAGGGAAAAGGGCGCAGCCCTGATGGTGCCGTCAAGCCTGCGCCGTCATGGGGCTTAGCGGCTGAAACCGTCGAAGGGGGTCATGTACACCGCGCCAAACGGGTCCAGGCGTTTACGGACTTCTGCGTCCGGTGTGCCGTAGACCACCAGGCTGGTGACGGTGCACAGCTCGAGGAAGCGCTTGCCGAACGGTGCAAAGGTGGTGTCGACGTGACTGACGACGGCATCGGCGTTATAGCGCTCAAGAATGTGAACCGTGCTCTGGTCTTCGTTGACGCTGTATTCGTAAACCAGGGTGCCTGGCTCGGCGCGGGTCGCGGCCACGATGGTGGCGATCAGCGCCTTGAACTCGGCGAACTCGGCGGGTTTTACCGCGAGGGAGAACAGGCAGGAAATATGGGGATGCATGGGTCGTTCTTCCGTCAGGGGCCTCTTGAAAGCCTGTTGAGGATGCACCGCTGACCAAGCCGATGCAGTCAGTGCTGATGGGGTCAGGATTTCTCGGGCGCTTCCCCGAACAGTTTTCCTGCGCCAGCCCAGTCCGACGCCGCCACGTCTTCAAAAATGACGTAGACATAGCTGGCATCGGTGCCGGTGTGCTTGACGATGCTGTCGGTGATGTCGGCGGCGACAGCGGCTTTCTGTGCGTGTTCTTTACCTTCGAACCAGCTCACTCGTACTACGGGCATGTGGGTGTCCTCTTGGGGCTTTGATCTGGAGAGAGGTGCACGATGTGCGGTCACGATCTGCACCGTTGTCTTTCTGGAATTCATCCTACTGTTGAGTGATCTGGCGATAAACCGCCTGAAACTATAATCTGGGTAGACTTAAACTCTACAATTGGCGAGTGGGCATGGTTCCTATCGATTCTTTCCAGGGCGTTATCACGTTCGTCGTAGCCGCGCGCTCGACCAGCTTCACCCAGGCGGCCGAGCGCCTGGGCCTGTCAAAATCCGCGGTGGGCAAAGCCATTGCGCGTCTCGAGGAACGCCTGGGTACGCAGCTGTTTCATCGAACCACTCGGCGGATTTCCCTGACGGCCGATGGCGAGGCCTATTTCGTGGCGTGCTCGACAGCCCTTGAGGAAATTGGTGCCGCCGAGAGCGGGCTGGGCCCTGGCGGCGGTGAGCCTTCCGGGCGCCTGCGAGTCGACATCCCAGTGGCCTTCGGGCGTCGGGTCGTGGCTCCGTTACTGTTTGAGATCGCCAACAAGTACCCGGCCTTGCACCTGAACCTGACGTTTTCCGACCACCTGGTGGACCCCATCGAGGAGGGGATCGATTTGTTGGTGCGCTTTGGCGAATTGCAAGACACCAGCGGCCTGGTGGCGCGCCGGCTGGCCCGGCAACGTTGGGCCATTTGTGCCGCCCCGGATTACCTGGCGCGCCACGGGGTGCCACAGACCCTGGAGGACCTCAGCCATCACCGTTGCATTGTCGGCCATCGACGCGGCCAACCCTTGTCGTGGCGAGTCGCCCAGGCGGGGCAAACCGTACGCTACGCGCCACCGTCGACCCATCAGATTGGTGACGGGGAAGCGATGATTCTCGCCGCCGTCGCCGGCACCGGTTTATGCCAGATGCCGCGCAGCCTGTTCCGGGACGATATTGAAGCGGGCAGGCTGGTGGAGGTGCTGGAAGCCTATGAGCCGGAGGCTGTCGATGTGCACGCAGTCTGGCCAAAGGTCTCCCATCTGCGGCCGAAGGTGCGCTACGTGGTCGATGAACTGGTCAAGCTCTGCAAGCATTGGCAGTAACCCGGTTGGATCAGCGCCGCGATATCGTCAGCCTTGATCCGCTCAATCGCTGAACAGATCAAACATCAGTTGCCGGAACCATTTGTTGGCCGGGTCCCGGTTGTATTTACCGTGCCAGAACAGATTGATGGCGATCTCGGGGAGCGGTAACGGCAACGGCAGGCTGGTCAATCCGAAAGGGCCGACGCAACTGTTGGCGAAACGCTCGGGCACTGTGGCGATCAGGTCGGTGTTCTGCAGGATATGCCCGACCGCGACAAAGTGTGGGACCTCCAGCCGAATGTCTCGTTGCAGGCCGGCCCGCTGCATGTGTGTATCGATCTCCCCATGCCCTGTGCTGGCGGCGACGATCCTCACATGGCCGAACTCGCAAAAGCTCTCCCGTGTCATGGGCTGTTTGGTGAGCGGGTGATCCTTGCGGCACAAACACACGTAGCGATGGTGGAACAGGCGCCTCTGATAGAACCCCGCTTGCAGATCCGGCAGCAATCCAACGGCCAAGTCCACCTCGCCATTGGCCAGGTTATCGGACAGCTCGGCATTGCTGCGCCGTGTGCTGACCGATATCCCAGGTGCCTGTTTGAGCAAGGCGTCGATCAACCGTGGCACAAAGTAAATCTCCCCGATGTCGGTCATCGCCACGACAAAGCGCTTCTGGCTGGTGGCCGGATCGAACGCGTCATGACGATTGATCGCACCGTGCAGCAGGTTGATCGCCTGAGAAATCGGGTCGGCCAGTTGAGCGGCATAGGGCGTTGGCTGCATCCCATGATTGGTGCGCACAAACAACTCGTCGTTAAACGTGGTGCGCAGGCGCTTGAGCGCGTTGCTCACGGCCGGCTGGGTCAGCCCCAGGTTTTCGGCCGTAGTTGAAACGCTTCGATCCATAAGCAGTTGGTGGAAGATCACCAACAGATTCAGATCCAGTTCTCGCAGGTTCATCGCGACTTCACTCGGCTGGGGGCAGTTTCTGAGGGCTGAATGAGTATTCAGGCTGGTGATAGTTTGTATGGGGTTTAGGGCATTTATCAATGCTTTGTGAATAGTCATGATCGGGCCATTCCAAAAACAACACACAAGGTTTTCTCCATGAGTAGCCCTCATTCTGTCTTGCAAGTGGGCATTGTCGGCGGCGGTATCGCTGGCGTCGCCCTGGCACTGGATCTGTGCCGTCATCAGCATCTGGACGTGAAATTATTTGAAGCCGCGCCAGCCTTTGGCGAGGTCGGTGCGGGCGTGTCCTTTGGGGCGAACGCCGTCCGGGCCATCGAGGGGCTGGGGATCGGCAAGCCCTACGAGCGCATCGCGGACCGCACCCCGCAACCCTGGCAAGACATCTGGTTTGAATGGCGCCGGGGCGTCGATGCCGGTTACCTCGGGGCCAGTATCGCCCAGGGCGTCGGCCAGTCTTCCGTCCACCGCGCCGATTTTCTCGACGCCCTGGCCACGCAACTTCCGGAGGGTATCGCCTGCTTCGACAAGCGTGCAGTCAGCGTCCACGAGGAACAGGACAGGGTCAGCGTTCAGTTCACCGATGGCTCCGATTATCAGTGCGACCTGCTGATCGCCGCCGACGGCATCAAATCCTCGATTCGTGACTATGTGCTTGAGGGCATCGGCCAGCCTTTGGTCGCGCCTCGATTCAGTGGCACCTGTGCCTATCGAGGCATGATCGACAGTGAGCAATTACGTGCCGCCTATCGCGCTGCAGGTGTGGATGAACACCTGATCAACGTCCCGCAAATGTACCTGGGGCTCGACGCCCACATCCTCACTTTTCCGGTCAAGCAGGGCCGATTGATCAACGTGGTCGCCTTTGTGTCTGATCGCACCGATCCCAACCCGGTATGGCCGCAAGACACGCCATGGGTCAAGAGCACCAGCCAGGCCCAGATGCTGGACGCTTTCGCGCATTGGGGGGATGCGGTTCGCGTGCTGCTTGAATGCATTCCCGCGCCCACCCTCTGGGCACTTCACGAGTTGGACGAGCTGGCAGGCTATACCCACGGCCGTGTCGGGCTGATCGGTGATGCTGCCCACGCAATGCTCCCTCACCAAGGTGCCGGGGCGGGGCAGGGCTTGGAAGATGCCTGGCTGCTTGCACGCCTTCTGGGGGACCCGCGGGTGCTTCAGGGTGATGCGCAAAACGTGTTGGAGGTGTACGACGCTATCCGCCGCCCCCGCGCTTGCCGTGTTCAGCGAACCTCCTGGGAAGCCGGCGAGCTCTATGAGTTCCGAGATCGCCAGGTCGAAGATCATGAGCCCCTTCTGTCGAGCACCCTGGCCAGTCGTTTCGACTGGCTGTGGGACCACGATCTGCACTCGGACCTGGCCGAGGCTCGCACCCGGCTCGGGTGGTCAGAGACGGTCTGACTGCATTCCAGCAATGCGCCAGTTCCCATTCCCAGCGGCTGGCGCGCTACACCCACAATAAAAAACAGGTGAAACCTCAATGGCTGTCAGCATTTCCCATACCGCCCCAATGCTTGAGTTTTTCCAGGACGCAGCAGGGCTGAAGAACACGGCGGGTAACCCGCGCAACAAACAAATCGTATTCCGTATTCTGCAAGAAACCGCCAGGCTCATTGAAGAACTGCAGATCAGTGACGGTGAGTTCTGGGCCGGTGTCGAATACATCAACCGCCTCGGCAAAAGCAACGAGGCCGGGTTGCTGGCGGCAGGCCTGGGCGTGGAGCACTTTCTCGATCTGCTCAACGATGCCAAGGAAGCCGAAGCAGGGCGTACCGGGGGCACGCCGCGGACGATTGAAGGGCCGTTGTATGTAGCGGGTGCCCCCCTCAGCCAGGGTTATGCCCGGATGGATGATGGCGCCGAAGACGAGGTCGCCACTGCATTTTTTGTCCAGGGGCAGATCCTCAACCTGCAAGGCCAGCCGATTGCCGGGGCCTTGGTGGACTTGTGGCAAGCGGACAGTAAGGGCAATTACTCCCACTTCGATAAAAGCCAATCCGAATTCAATCTGCGCCGGCGCATCGTGACCGACGCCGACGGCCGTTACCGGGTCAGGAGCATCGTCCCCTCGGGCTACGGTTGTGACCCCCAGGGCCCGACCCAGGAGTGCCTGAATCAGCTGGGCCGGCATGGCCAGCGCCCGGCGCATATCCACTTCTTCGTGTCCGCCCCGGGGTACGAGCATTTGACCACCCAGATCAACCTGTCCAACGACCAGTACCTCTGGGATGACTTCGCCTACGCCACTCGCGAGGGATTGATCGGCGAGGTGCAGTTCATCGATGACCAGGCCTTGGCCGCGGCCCATCAGGTGCCTGGGCGTTTTGCGCAAATGACCTTTGATTTCCAGCTGCGTCCGGCAGCCAACCCTGAAGCGCAACAGCGCAGCAATCGTCCGCGTGCCTTGCAAACCGCGTAAGTCGAAGCAGCACCCCCCGAAACTATTCAAGAGGATAAACACATGTCCCAAAGCACCCTTGCCCCTATCGAAGTCAAAGTCGCCGTATTGCGTGAAGCCGGTGGCAGGCTCCAGCTCGAGCGTGCAGAGCTGGCGGTTCCGCGCGCCGATGAAGTCCGTGTGCGCATCGTCGCGACGGGGGTTTGCCACACCGATATGGTGGTGCGTGACCAGCTGTTTCCCACGCCACTGCCGATCGTCCTGGGTCATGAAGGCGCTGGGGTTGTCGAGTCGGTGGGCGCTGCGGTCACCACCATCGCCCCTGGCGATCACGTGGTCATGACCTACATGTCCTGCGGCTTGTGCCTACCTTGTGAAACCGGGCATCCGGCGCATTGCTCCCATATGCACCCGCTGAACTTCGGCGGTGGGCGCCTCGATGGCAGCACCTCGACCTGCAGCTGCGACAACGCGGCGCCGATACATGACCACTTCTTCGGCCAGTCGTCTTTTTCGACCTATGTCATCGCCAGCGAGCGCAGCGTGGTGAAAGTGTCGAAAAAGGCCCCGCTCGAATTGCTCGGCCCGCTGGGATGCGGCATTCAGACGGGCGCGGGTTCGGTGCTCAAGGCGTTGCAAGTGGAGGCGGGCGCCAGTTTCGCGGCGTTCGGTGCCGGCGCGGTAGGCCTGGCGGCGGTGATGGCGGCCAAGGTGGCCGGGGCTACCACCATTATCGCCGTCGACGTGACGCCGAGCCGCTTGAGCCTGGCGCTTGAAGTGGGCGCTACCCACGTGATCAACAGCCGGGAAGAGGACCCTGTGCAGCGCATTCGTGAGATCACCGGCGGTGGCGTGAACTACAGCCTGGAATGCTCCGGGCGTGCCGAAGTGTTGCGCCAGGCCATCGACGCGCTCACGACCCTGGGGACCTGCGGGATTGTCGGGGCAACCAAGATGGGCACCGAGGTGGCGTTCAACATCAACGACGTGATGATTCCCGGCAAGCGAATCATGGGCATTGTCCAGGGCGACGTGGTGGCGAACGCCTTCATTCCGACCCTGGTCGACCTGCACCTGCAAGGCCGCTTCCCGTTTGACAAGCTGTGCCGGTTCTACGCCTTTGACCAAGTCAACGAAGCGATGGCCGACAGCGAAAGCGGCCTCACGATCAAACCGATTCTGCGCATGCCGGCAGCGGCCGACCTGGCGTGATTTTTCAGGCTCATCTAAGGACCCCAAAATGAATGTTCAGCTCGTAATCGACAATATCCCGCAAGCGGCTTCGGACGGTAAAACCTACCAGCGTATCGACCCGGTCAGCGGCAAGGTGGTCACCACCGGCGCCGCTTGCAGCGTCGAAGACGCCCTGCGTGTCGCGGCCTCTTCGCAGCAAGCGTTCAAGACCTGGTCGAAGGTCGGCCCGACCGAACGCCGCCGCCTGCTGCTGGCCGCCGCCGATGCACTGGAAGGCAAAATGGAGTTGTTGTGCAGTGTCATGGCCGAAGAAATCGGCGCGTCGCAGCTGTGGTCGCAGTTCAATGTGGGAGCGTCGGCCAACCTGCTGCGTGAAGCTGCGGCGCTCACCACACAGATCAAGGGCGAGACCCTGGCCACCGATAAGCCCGGCACCTTATCGATCACCCTGCGTCAGCCCGTCGGTACGGTATTGAGCATCGCGCCGTGGAATGGCCCGGTGATCCTCGGTACTCGAGCCATTGCCTACCCCTTGGCGTGTGGCAATACCGTGATTTTCAAAGGCTCGGAGAACAGCCCGCGCACCCACGAACTGCTCGCGCAGGCCTTTTACGAGGCCGGTTTTCCGCCTGGCGTGGTGAACTTCATCATCTCTGCCCCCGAAGATGCCGGTGCCGTGACGCAAGCGCTGATTGCCCACGACACCGTGCGCCGGGTGAACTTCACCGGCTCGACCAAAGTGGGCCGGATGATTGCTCAGACCAGTGCGAAGTACCTCAAGCGCTGCCTGCTGGAGCTGGGCGGCAAGGCGCCGTTTATCGTGCTCGAAGACGCCGACCTGGAGGGCGCGGTCAATGCGGCGATTTTCGGGGCGTTTCTGTATCAGGGGCAAATCTGCATGTCGACCGAGCGGTTTGTGGTCGATGACGCCGTGGCAGACGAATTCGTTGCGAAGTTTGCAGCGCGTATCCGCGGCCTGGAGCAGGGTAGCCCAGTGACCAACCCGGGCAGTGTGGTCGGCCCGATGATTTCCCAGGGCTCGGTACAACGCATCAACCAGTTGCTCGACGATGCCATTGGCAAGGGCGCGACGATTGTGGCCGGCGGGCTGGCCGAGCAGGCGCAAATGGCGCCGACCCTGGTGGATCGAGTGTCATCGGCGATGGAAATCTACGATGAGGAAACCTTCGGCCCGGTGACCACGGTGGTGCGCGTCAAAGGCGCCGAGCAAGCGCTGGACGTGGCTAACGACACGGCGTTCGGCCTGTCCTCGGCGATCTTCAGCCGCAATGTCAGCCTGGCCCTGGACCTGGCCGGCCGCCTGGATGCCGGTTGCGTGCACATCAACGGCGCCACCGTGCAAAACGAGCCTCAGGCGCCTTACGGCGGCATGAAGAACAGTGGCTATGGCCGGTTCGATGGCAGCGCCGTGATCGATGAGTTCACCGAAGTGAAGTGGGTCACGGTCGAGCCTTCCGACCAGCCTTACCCGTTCTGACACCAGGGCACTAAAGCCGGCTCTGCGGAGCCGGTTCCCGATATTTAACGCTGTATCACGGCACTCCGGGTGTCGCGCCCGGTGCTGCCTGCGAATTCTCAATGCACCCATGGTTGCCACAATGAATAATAAAAAAACCGTTGCCGCTGTAAATGCCCTGCGAAATATTTCCGGTCTGACCGCCGGCTGCGCGCTGGCGATGTTTCTGCCCGCTGTCCACGCCACCGAGGGCGGTGGGTCGTCGTACCCCATGGGGGCGGAAAACTTCATGACCGGCGCCATGCCGCCGCCCGGTTTTTATGCGCAAGTGTTTGCGCAAAGCTATCGCGCCGACCGTCTTCTCGATAATCAGGGCAAACGGGCGGTCGATGACTTTCACCTGAGCGCCGATGTGATTGCTCCCCGGTTGATCTGGGTGACCGAACAAAAAATCCTCGACGGCGCGCTGGCGTTTCATCTCAACGTGCCGCTGGTGGATTTGCGGGTGGAGGTCAACGACCAGCATCAGAAGAAAACCGGCCTGGGGGACATTATCTTTGGCCCGTCACTGGGCTATCACTACAGCGATAAATTCCACGCCATCTACGCGCTGGACATCTTCGCCCCCACCGGACGATACGATCGGGGCGACCTGGCCAACATCGGCCGCAATTATTGGGCGTTTGAACCGGTGGCGGCGTTTTCATATGTCGATCCGGTGGGGGTGAATGCCGATATCAAGATCATGTATGACTTCAACCTGCGCAATAACGCCACCGACTACCGTTCTGGCCAGGAGCTGCATGCCGATTATTCCCTGGGCTGGGGCTTGGGCAATGGTTGGGTGGTCGGGGTCGGCGGCTACGTTTACCGCCAGACCACCGATGATCGTCAAGACGGTGACCGCGTGGAGGACAACAAGGGGCGTGCAGTTGCCATCGGCCCTTCGATCAAGTACGCCAGCGATTCCGGCTGGTTCGTGACCGCAAAATGGCAGAAAGAGAGTGAGGTGAGGAATCGTCCCGAAGGGGAGGCCTACTGGGTCAAGCTGACCATTCCCCTTTAACGATAAGTCGCGCGCAGCGCCCGGTGCTGTAGGCAAAACAGTAGAAATTTTCTCTACACAGCAGCGATTTTTGCGGCGTTTATCCCTGCTGAAAAGCCCTATAGCATCCCGCTGCGCGCGTATCTCGTGGAACGCATCAGGTATTTCGAACGTAGGGATGAAACGATGACGGTAGCAAAAACCGACGGCTATACCGGCACTGCCAAGTGGTTGCATTGGGGCATGGCCTTGATTTGGATAGGCAGTTGGTGCGTGGGCATTCTGGCCAGCCATTGGCGTGAGGAACTGAACCCACATCATGAGCTGACGTTTCTGCACAAGGCGGCAGCCAGTACCTTGCTGTTTCTGATTGTGCTGCGGGTGTTCTGGCGGCTGATAAAGCGCCCACCCGCCTTGCCGGCCAGCATGAGCCCATTGATGAAGCGCGGGGCAGCGCTGGGGCATGTGCTGCTGTATGCGCTGGCGCTGATGGCGTTGCCGCTGTCGGGCTGGTACTGGAGTTCGGTGGCCGATAAACCCATTCTGGTCGCCGGCCTGTTTGTTTTACCGCCATTGGTGGTGCCCAATCCCGATCTCTATGATCTTGCCAAGCTCGTGCATACCTGGACCGCATGGTTTTGCGGCGCTTTGGTGGGCGGCCATGCGCTGGTGGCGCTCAAACACCACGTTGTCGATAAGGACGACATCCTCAAGGGCATGCTGCCCGCACTGAAGCGCTGAGTGCCGGTCGTTCGCCAGGTCGTCTGCATGACCGCCACCGCCCTCAGAGTTTTTACCCTGCCGTTTCAGGCTGCGCTGGAGGCGGGCAGACAAGATCGCTCGCGGCGTGAATCTGTGCTTAGGACTCCGGCGCCCCAGCCTCGCGCCGACAGCCTCTGAGTCGCCACAGCAGTGCCTGCCTGGCATGGGCCACGCGTGGTTGGCGCAAGGCGCTTGGGGTCCAGATCAAGTGATAGTCTCGGCTTGAGTGGCCCACCGGCGCAGGGATTTCCTGAAGCTCGCCCCGAGCAATGCAGGGCCGGCACAGGTAGGCGGGGAGGGTGCTCCAGCCACAGCCATCGATCAGCAGCGTGCGCAAGGTTCGCAGGTCTTGCCCGACCATTGCTGGCATCGAGGTTTTCATTTCAATCTGGTTGATGGCCAGCCAAGCGTCGATCAGCGGCAGCTCAAGGCTGTAGGCCAGGATGGGTTCGGCCTCGAGTGCGCTGACAAAATGCTTGGCCGCAATCAAGCGTGCCACCACTTCCGGCGCGGCCACCGCAATGACGTCGTCGGTGTACAGCAGTTCGCTGCGAAGGCGAGGGTTGTCGGGGGCGGCGGCGGAGACCCCAAGATCGCAATCGCCATCCATCAACAGCCGGCAAATCAAATCGTGGTTGCCACTTTGCATGCGTATGCGGATGCCTTCTTCCAGCAGCGGCTTGAGTTGCCTGGACACCACTTCAGCCAGAAAGTCGCCGTGGCCAATGATCTGCAAGGCCCCGGCCAGTTCCACGGAGCGGGCCCTGGCAGAGGCGAGTGCGGTTTCCGCTTCATCCAGCTTGTCGCCTATGTCCGCGGCCAGTTCTTTAGCCGCAGCCGTGGGCTCAACGCCCCGGGCCTGGCGGTTGAACAAGCTCCTGCCGATGGCGGCCTCAAGACCGGAAATATGCTGAGACACTGCAGGTTGCGTGAGGTTGAGCGTGCGGGCGGCGCCGCTGATCGAGCGTTGCCGATAGACCTCTACAAAGGTTCTCAGTCGTACAAGTGACATGTGTGACCCATAAAATTATTTATGCGAGCCCCAAAATACCCTGTCTATTCGCTCGGGTGCCAGCTCCCTAAGATGGCGGCACGTTTTGAACGCAGCGGTGAGTGGCCCAACGAGGCGCCGCCCGCGCTGCCTCCCCCTTCACCCAGGCCATGTTGCTTAGGAGAACAGAGATGAGTTACCAGCCCACCCGCGATGATCTGCAGGTTATTTTGCGCACCATGAAGCGTGCGCACCTGGCCGCCGGGCCCGCCGCTGCGAGCGTTCGAAAAGACCGACTGTTGCGCGCCGCACGGCTGATCCGCGAAAACCAGTCGAAGATCAGTGCCGCCATCAGCGCCGACTTCGGCAACCGCAGTGTTTATCAGTCGATGCTTGCCGACATGGCCACCACGGTAAAAATGCTGGAGGACTCCGCCGAGCACGTGGAGCAGTGGATGCAGCCTGAGTCGGTCGAAAGCCCCGGCCCTGGCATGCAGGCCTGGATCGAGCAGCAGCCATTGGGTGTGGTCGGGGTTATCAGCCCCTGGAACTTTCCGATCAATTTGGCCTTCGGGCCGTTGGCGGGTGTGTTTGCCGCGGGCAATACCGCCATGCTCAAGCCGTCGGAGCTGACGCCTAAAACCTCCGAACTGCTGGCCGAACTGATCGCTGGCTACTTCGACCCCGTCGAGCTGACCGTGGTCTTGGGGGATGCCGGTGTGGGGGCTGCATTTAGCGAGTTACCCTTCGATCACCTGGTGTTCACCGGCAGCACCAGCGTGGGTCGCCATGTTATGCGGGCGGCGGCCGAGAACCTGGTGCCGGTCACGCTCGAACTGGGTGGCAAGTCTCCAGTGGTGGTGGCCGAGGATTTTGACCTGCGCACCGCGGTCGAGCGCACACTCACCATCAAAACCTTCAATGCCGGGCAGATCTGCCTGTCGCCGGACTACCTGATGGTGACGCCAGAGCAGCAGGCGTCGTTGGCGACGTTCAGCAAGGACTTCATCGCCCAGAGCTTCCCCACCCTGATCAGCAACCCGGAATACACCTCGATCATCAGTGAACGTCATTTTGATCGGCTGGTCGGCCTGTTGACGGATGCCGAGCAGAAGGGCGCGACGCTGATCAATCTGGCGCCGGGCAGCGAACCGGCGTTTGATGGGAAATCCCGCAAGATTGCCCCGCACCTGGTGCTCGATGTGACCGATGACATGGCCATCATGCAGGAAGAGATCTTCGGGCCGCTGCTTCCGGTAAAAACCTACCGTACGGCCGACGAGGCGATTGCCTACATCAACGCCCACCCGCGTCCTCTGGCGGCGTACTACTTCGGCGATCACCTGGAACGCCAGCAGCAGTTCATGCGTCAAACCACTTCTGGCGGCCTGGTGATCAACGATGTCATGACCCACGCCTCGATCGACAGCTTGCCGTTCGGCGGGGTCGGCGCTTCGGGCATGGGCGCTTACCACGGCATCCACGGTTTCCGGCGTTTTACCCACGCCAAACCGGTGGTGGTGCAGAGCCAGGACGGTGCTTCCAACCTGCGTTTGCGTGCGCCTTACGGGGATAAGGCTCCGGCCTTGGAGGCGTTCTTCAACGGCTAGTCGAACCAGCCGGCAACACCTATTGAAACCCATGAACATGCCCACGGCAGAACGAGTCGCCAAAGGCCAAAATCCGGCAATGAGGAATATGCAATGAAAGTCCTGATGGTTCTCACGTCTCACGATCAGTTGGGTGACACCGGCTTGAAAACCGGCTTCTGGCTTGAAGAATTCGCCGCCCCTTACTACGTCTTCAAGGACGCCGGCGCCGAGGTGGTGCTGGCCTCGCCAGCGGGCGGCCAGCCACCGCTGGACCCGAAGAGCGAACTGGCCGACTTCCAGACTGCAATGACTCACCGATTCAACGCCGACCCGGCGGCTCAGAAGGCCTTGGCCAACACCGTCAAGCTCGACACGGTCAGCGAGCAAGACTTCGACACGGTGTTCTACCCGGGTGGGCACGGCCCTCTGTGGGACCTGGCCGAGTCGAAGACGTCCATCAGCCTGATCGAGTCCTTCGAACGTGCCGGCAAGCCGATTGGCTTTGTCTGCCACGCCCCGGGGGCGCTGCGTCACGTGAAGGCCGCCGACGGCGCGCCGCTGATCAAAGGCCGTCGCGTCACGGGGTTCACCAACGGCGAGGAAGCGGCCGTCGAGCTGACCGATGTCGTGCCGTTCCTGATTGAAGATGAGTTCCAGAACCTGGGTGGGCATTACGAAAAAGGGCCGGACTGGGCTCCCTTTGTGATCGAAGATGGCACGCTGATCACCGGCCAGAACCCGGCCAGTTCCGAAGGCGTGGCCAAGGCCCTGGTCGCTCAGTTGAAGTAACCGCCGGACGTGCCTGAATCCCGCCAGGGGTTCAGGCACAACGGGCCCTCTCCCTGATTACCGAGACCCACCATGATCACACTTCACCATCTCAATGCGTCGCGCTCCCTGCGTATCCTGTGGCTGCTGGAAGAGATCGACCAGCCTTACACGTTGGTTCGCTATCAGCGTGATGCGGCCACTCATCTCGCTCCAGATTCCCTGAAAAGCATTCACCCGCTGGGCAAATCCCCGGTCATTGAATTCGAAGGGCAGGTGCTGGTGGAGTCGGGCGCCATCGTCGAGTACCTGATTCGGCGTTTCGCGCCCCAGTTGGAGCCGGCGTTCAGCTCGCCGGAATACCTGCAATACCTGCAATGGATTCACTTTGCGGAAAGCTCGGCCATGGTGCCGGTGCTGCTCAAGGTCTTCACCCAGTTCGAAGCCAATGCCGGCACCCAGCTGAAGTTTCTCGACGGCTACACCCAGACCGAATTTGAGAAGGTCCTGGGCTTCCTCGACAGCGTGCTGGCGGACAAAACCTTTATCGTCGGCAACACCTTGTCCGGGGCCGATTTCATGTTGGCCTTTGTCGCCATCACCGTGGTCGAGCAACTGGGGGCGGGGGCGCAATACCCCCATCTGGCGGCCTACCTGCAACGCCTGACGGCCCTGGACAGCTGGAAGCGCGCGCTGGCGCTGGAGCATCAGGGCGCCTGACACACGCCGGTATCGAGGCTGGGCGCCCGACTATCGAGCTGAAGGGGGCGCCGAGCTTTTACGGATCGTCAGTTCAAACGGCAGTATCACCGGCTGCGGGGGCGTGGTTTTCTTTTCGATCAAGTCGATCAGCATCTCCACGGCCCTGCGTCCAAAGCCCTCGGCGGGCTGGGCGATGGTGGTCAGCGGCGGGTCGCAGTACTGCGCCAGCGGAATGTCATCGAACCCCACCAACGAAATATCCTCGGGCACGCGCAGGCCCGCTTCCTTGATGCGCTTGAGCGCACCAATGGCCATCTCATCGTTCTCACAAAACAGCGCGGTCGGGCGGTCCGGCATCGTCAGCAGGGTGGCGGCGCCGTCGTAGCCGGCGCGCAAACTGAAGTCGCCGTGGCAAATAATCGTGGGGTCGCTGGGGATGCCGGCCTGATCCAGGGCGGCCTGGTAACCCGCGACCCGATCCTGGGTCAGGGGACTGCTTTGAGGGCCCTTGATCAGGCCGATCCGCCGATGGCCCAGACTGATCAGGTGTTCAGTCATTGCCTGGGCGGCGGCATGGTTGTCGAGGCTGATGGTGGGGTGGCGCCCACCCTTGATCACTTCGCAGGCGTTGACCATGGGCGGGGTCTCAAGGCTGTCGGCAGGGAAGGGGTCGAAGGCGCGCAACTGGATCACGCCATCGGCCTGGTGGGCATAGACCAGTTCGGCAAACTCACGCTCGATGTCTTCGCGGCCTTGGGTGTCGCACAGCAGCAGTCGGTACCCGGCGGCCTGGGCGGCCTGTTGGGCACCGCTGATCACGCGGGCAAAAAAGGTGTTGGCAATTTTCGGAACCAGGATCACCAGGTTGGCGGTGCGCCGCGAGCGGAACTGCACCGCCATCAGGTTGGGGCGATAACCGGCTTGCTCGACGGCGGCATTGACCTTGTCCCGAGTGGCCTGGCGCACGCATTCGGGTGATTTCAGGGTGCGCGATACAGTGGCCACCGAGACGCCGGCGAGCCGGGCGACTTCACGAATATTGGACAAAACCACCTCATCTTCAAACTATGGGTCGGGCGAGCTTACAGCAGGTCCGTCTGCGCTGAAATCCTTGCGAGGGGCGATCGAGTATTTGACAGCCTGCGTCACAGCGCATAGATTTCCGCTCAAATGTAACCGGTTACATTCCGGCTTCAACCCGTCGTTCAGCCGGCCCGAACAGAGAAAAACAGTGATGAACACAGTGATACCCAAAATAAGAATGGGCTTTGTCGGTGGGGGTGAGGGCTCGTTTATCGCCCAGGCGCATCGCCAGGCAGCGGGCCTCGATGGGCGCTTCGAGCTGGTCTGCGGTGCGTTCAGCCGCGACGCACAGAACAACCTGCGCACGGGCAGCTACCTGGGCCTAGCGCCATCACGCTGCTACAGCACGTGGCGATCGATGCTGGAGGCCGAGCGCGCGCTGCCGGCCGAGCAGCGCATGGAACTGCTGGTGATTGTCACCCCCAATCATCTTCACGCACCGGTGGCCAGCGAAGCGTTGGCCGCCGGTTTTCATGTGTTCAGCGAGAAGCCCGCGGCCTTGAACCTGGCTGAGCTGCAGGCCCTGAAAACCCGCTTGCACAGCAGCACCGGGCTCTATGGCCTGGCCCACACTTACCTCGGCTACCCCATGGTCTGGCAAGCGCGGGAGATGGTGCGCAGTGGCGTGATCGGCGCGGTGCGCAAGGTGCTGGTGGAATATCCCCAAGGCTGGCTCAGCCAGGATGTGGCCGGGCAGGGCAACAAGCAGGCCGAGTGGCGGGGGCAGCCGGCATTGTCCGGGTTGGGCGGCTGCATCGGCGATATCGGCACCCATGCCTTTTCCCTGGCGGAGTTCGTGGCCGATCAAGCCGTCACCCACCTGTGCGCCAGCCTGGGCGTGCACATCGAAGGCCGGCAGCTGGATGACGACGCCGCCATGCTGCTGAAGATGGAGCAGGGCGCCAGTGGCGTGCTGGTCGCCAGCCAGGTCTGCGCGGGGGAAGAGAACCCGCTGAGCATTCGGGTCTACGGCGACAAGGGCGGCCTCGAGTGGCGCCAGGAACAACCCGCCAGCCTGATTCATCGCTCATTGGACCAACCCATGCGCGTCTTGCGTTCCGGCACCGGGCAGCCGTGGTTGTGCGAGGCCGCGACCCAGCGTATGCGCTTGCCCGCCGGCCATCCCGAAGGCTACCTGGAAGCCATGGCCAATCTGTATGGCGATTTTGCCCAGGCCATTCGCGGTGAGGTCAAAGGCCACACCGTGCCGGGTGTGCCGGGGATCGAGGTGGGCCTGCGTGGCATGGCCTTTATCGAAGCGGCCATCGCCAGTCACAGCAGCGATGCCAAGTGGACCCCCCTGGAGTGCAGCCGATGAAACCGCAGACGCCTGCCGAGACCCCAAACGCCCTGGCCCCTCAAGGCCTGCGTGGCCCCGGGATATTCCTGGCGCAGTTCATCGCCGATGAAGCGCCGTTCGACACTCTGGCCAATATCGCTCAATGGGCAGCGTCCCAGGGTTACACAGCCATTCAATTGCCGACCCTGGGCACGCGCTACATCGACCTTGAACGCGCCGCCGAAAGCCAGAGCTATTGCGATGAACTGAAGGCCGTGTGCGCCAGCGCCGGGGTTGAAATCAGCGAACTGTCCACCCACCTGCAAGGGCAGTTGGTGGCCGTGCACCCGGCGTTCGATGCGCTGTTCGATGACTTTGCGCCCGCTCATTTGCGTGGCCAGCCCCAGGCACGCACCGAGTGGGCGATCGAGCAATTGAAGCTGGCGGCGCGGGCCAGCCAGCGTCTGGGCCTGACCGCCCACGCGACCTTTTCCGGGGCTTTGTTGTGGCCCTACATGTACCCCTGGCCGCAGCGCCCTGCCGGTTTGGTGGAGCAAGGTTTTGCCGAACTGGCCAAGCGCTGGCTGCCGATCCTCGACTGTTTTGATCAGGCCGGTGTCGACCTGTGCTACGAAATCCACCCTGGGGAAGACCTGCACGACGGCGCCTCGTTCGAGCGTTTCCTCGACGCCGTCGATCACCACCCCCGTGCGGCGATCCTCTATGACCCCAGCCATCTGCTGCTGCAGCAAATGGATTACCTGGGCTTTATCGACCGTTATCACTCACGCATCCGCATGTTCCACGTCAAGGATGCGGAGTTCCGTCCCGATGCGCGCTCCGGTGTCTATGGCGGTTACCAGGGTTGGGTCGAGCGCCCTGGACGCTTCCGCTCGCTGGGTGACGGCCAGATCGATTTCAAATCGATCTTCAGCAAGCTGACCCAATACGGCTTCACCGGCTGGGCCGTGCTGGAGTGGGAGTGCTGCCTGAAAGACTCCGCCCAAGGCGCTGCCGAAGGCGCGGGGTTCATCCGCGACCACATGATTACTCGGAGCCAAAAGGCCTTTGACGATTTTGTCAGCGTGGCCAGCGATGCGGCTTCCAACAGGCGTTTGTTGGGCTTGCCTGACGCCTGAGTTTCACCAGTTTCTTTCAATAACAATAAGACGGTGACTGTTATGACGTGGATAACTGCGCGCTTGAGCGCCATGATGTTTCTGCAGTTCTTTATCTGGGGTGGCTGGTTCGTCACCCTGGGCACTTTTCTGTCCAGCCAGTTGGGCGCCAGCGGCGGCCAGATTGGCATGGCGTTCTCGACCCAGTCCTGGGGCGCGATCATTGCCCCATTCGTGATCGGGCTGATCGCTGACCGTTTCTTCAATGCCGAACGCATCCTGGCGGTGCTGCACCTGGTGGGGGCGGTGTTGCTCTATCAGCTGTACCGGGCGCCGGACTTCGGCGCGTTCTATCCCTACGTGCTGGCCTACATGATGATCTATATGCCGACGTTGGCACTGGTCAACTCTGTGGCCTTTCGGCAGATGCGCGACCCAGCGCTGGAGTTCTCGCGTATTCGGGTGTGGGGCACCGTGGGCTGGATCGTCGCCGGTGTGGTGATCAGTTTTGTCTTCGCCTGGGACTCGAAAGACGCCATTGCCAGCGGCGGCCTGCGCAACACCTTCCTGATGGCGGCGCTGGCGTCCCTGGTGCTGGGCCTGTACAGCTTTACCCTGCCGAGCACCGCACCGCTGAAGACCGAGACCCGCCGCAGCGGCCTCAAGCAGATGCTCGGTCTGGATGCCCTGGGCCTGCTGAAAGACCGCAGCTACCTGGTGTTCTTCATAGCCTCGATCCTGATCTGCATTCCGCTGGCGTTCTATTACCAGAATGCCAATCCGTTCCTCGCGGAAATCGGCGTGACCAATCCCACGGCGAAGATGGCCATCGGGCAGGTCTCCGAAGTCCTGTTCATGCTCCTGCTGCCCCTGTTCATTCACCGCTTCGGCATCAAGATCGCATTACTCATGGGCATGCTGGCCTGGGCCTTGCGCTACGTGCTGTTCGCTTACGGCAATAACGCCGACCTGGCCTTTATGCTGTTCACCGGCATTGCCTTGCACGGCATCTGCTACGACTTTTTCTTTGTCTCTGGGCAGATCTACACCGACGCGAAAACCCCCGAGCGCTTCAGAAGCTCGGCCCAAGGCCTGATCACCCTGGCCACCTACGGTTTTGGCATGCTGATCGGCTTCTGGGTCGCGGGCCATGTCTCTGACTACTACGCCACCCCGGCGGGCCATCAGTGGCAGAGCATCTGGTTGTTCCCGGCGTGTTTTTCCTTGGGCGTGGTGCTGGTGTTCCTGTTTGCCTTCCGCGATGCGCGAGCGGTGGACCCGGCCCCCGCCAAGGCTTGAGTCGCTACGAATTCATAATAACAAATAAGGAAATTGCGATGCGTTTACTGCAAAAAATGGCATTGGCCACCCTCGTCGCTGGCTGCGTACTGAATGGCACAGCGCTGCTGGCGGCCCCCGCCGTCGATCGACAAATCGCCTTGCAGATGTACACCCTGCGCAATGTCGGCACCCTGGAGCAGCAGTTTTTCCTGGCACAGAGCGCCGGGTTTTCCGCGGTCGAGTTGGTCGGTGACCAGGGTGTCAGCCGGGATGAACTCAACCGGCTGCTGAAAAAATACAACCTGGCCGTGACCTCTGCCCATGTGCAACTGGAGGCCCTGCGTCGCCAGTTGCCTGAAACCATCGCCTTCAACCGTGCGGTGGGCAACAAGGTGCTGGTGGTGCCTTACCTGCAGCCCGCGGATCGGCCCACCAATGCCAGGGGCTGGCAAAAGCTGGGCGAAGAGCTGAATGCTTTGGGTGCCCGCTTGCGCAAGGAGGGGATGCGGCTGGCGTATCACAACCATGATTTCGAGATGAAAAAATACCAGGGCAAGACGGGGCTCGAATGGCTGGTGGATGCCACCCGGCCCAATAATCTGGCGCTGGAGATAGACGCGGCCTGGGTGTCACGCGGTGGGCAAGACCCGGTCCGGTTGATCAAGCGCTACCCGGATCGGCTGTTTGCCCTGCACGCCAAAGACAACGCCGGTATCGGGGTACGCGACGATGAACGCAACTTCGCGCCCCTGGGCGAGGGCCTGCTGGCTTGGGGTGAAATCGTCGCGGTAGCGCAAGAGGAGGCCAGACCTCTGTACATCGTCGAGCACGACTTGCCCAAGGACCCGGCGGCGATCATCCGCGCCTCCAAACTCAACCTGCAACGAGAGCTGCAGCGTGAGGGACGAGACAGAAAACTCGAGTGAGCCTTGATGCAAAACGCCCCGGTTAGCCGGGGCGTTTTGCATCGACCTTTTAGCGCCTCGATTGTCCCTCGCGGGTGATCCGTATGCCGGCCAGGCCGACGGTACCCGCGATGAGCACGAGCCCCCAAAGCGGGAACAACAGTTGCAGGCCGACCAAGTGACTGAGTAGCCCAGCGAGCACGGCACCCAGTAGCATGCCCAGGGTCTGGGCGAGGTTGAACAGACCCGACAGGCGACTTTTGTCCGGTTGCAGCCGTGTCAAGCGCGCCACATTGGCCAGGTGGATGGCAGCGCTGGCCAGGCTCAGCAGCAGGGCTGCCAGCAACAGCACGGCGAATTGCCGGGCCCAGCCCAAGAGCCCGAGCGCCAGCAAGGCGATCACCAGGGCGGCGGGGTAAACCCGTCGATACCCCCATCGACTGATCAGCGACCCCAGCCCGAACAGGGCCAGCACCGACACCACGCCCTGGGCCGATACCAGGGCCACCGCTTGGTACTGCGGCCAGTGCAGTTCTTCGATGCACAGCACCAGGACAAAGGTCGCGAACACACTGCTGGTGGCGCTGCTGGCGCACTCGATCAGGCAGCTGTCGGTCAAGCTGCGCTGACCCAGCAGGCCGCGCAGTTGCTCGCCCAGGCCGCCGCTGGCGGGGGCGACGTGGCTTTCCTGCCAGAAGCCCAACCCATACAGCGCCATGCCGGTAAAACACAGGGCAATCACCCCGAAGGCCCAGGCAAAACCCGCCGCGCCGTACAGCAGTGCGCCCAGCCAGGGGCCGAGCAGGCCCAGGCCGATCATCACCGAACCGCGAAACCAGCCCGCCCGTTTCAAGCCCAAACTCGGCAGTTGCTGAAGGAACAAGGTGTTCATGGCCACCACCCGAAACGGCACGCAGGTCCCTACCAACAAGCGCATGGCCGCCAGCCACCCCCAGCCGGGCACCAGCAGGATCGCCAGGTTAAACAGAGCCGGCCCCAGGCTCGCCAGCAGGTACACCCGTCGCGAGCCGAAGCGGGCGATCAGAAAGCCGGCGGGCAAGGTCAGGAACACCATGCCCAAGGACTCCATGGCACTGATCAGGCCGATTTGTGCCGTGTTGGCGCCCAACTCCAGGGCGTACAGGGTGGTAACGATTTTCGCCATGCCCAGGGTCGAGCCACTGACCACGGCAAGCAGCAGGAAGTGCCGCAGGAACCCACGGGCCGGCGGGGTCATTGCGGGTCTTCGAACAGCCCAGACAACTCCACCACAAGGGCCTCGGCGGCCTGTAACGGGGCCGGGTCGATCCAGCTGGCAAACTCAAAGTCGGCCGGCAGGAATCCCTCGCGCAGGAGGAAGGTTTTTTGCGCTTCCAGCCCCTGGAGGTAGGGCGTGCTGAGCCCAGGGCGCAGGTGGTGATGGAAGTGCTCGCCATAGCCCTGCCAGATGGCGGCGGGTGTGGATTGGGTTTCAGCGGCGAGGGCGGTGACGGCGGCGTCGGGGTGTTGCCGTGCCCAGTCAGCGGTGGCGATCAGCACGGCCAAGTAGCGTGCCACCAGTTCCGGTGCCTGCTCCACCAGGCTGCGGTTGACGGTGATCGGGCGTGGTGTACCAGCGTTGACCCGCACCAGCGGGTCTGGGTGTTGATTGATGTCGAGCAGGGCGCGCAGGCCATGCTGTTCGGCCAGTTGCACGCTGTTGGCGCCCTTGGCGTAGATGGCCGCCACATCGCCGTTGAGCAGGGCCCGCAACAGGGCGCTGCGGTCGTCGCCGGGCGACGCCTGGCCGGTTTCACGCAGGTCGAACTCACCGCCGTCGATATCGACGAAGGTCACCTCGTCGCGGCTCACCTCGGCCAGTTCCAGGGCCGTCAGCAGGCCCCGCAAATGGGCGGTGCGGGCGATGTCGACATTGCGTGTCTGGTGGCGTGGCAACCCCAGGCGCTGACCGCGCAGGTCCGCCGGCACCCGCAGCGGGCTGTCCTCGCGCACCAGCAGCACCTGGCGCTCGTCGACCCAGGTAATGCCCACCACGACGGTGTCTTGGCCGCTGGCACGGGCCCAGATCGGCGGTACGTTGCCCCCCTCGCGGAACAGGTTGTCATGGCTGTGGTTGTAGTGGGCTTCGCGCACGCTGGCTTCGCTGGACGCGCGCACCGACTCCAGGGTGATGCCGTGTTCGGCGAACGCACGGTGCAGCCAGCGGTAATGCTGGGCAATTCCGGAGGTGGTCGGCACCGGGCAGCGGCTGTACCACAGCGACGAGCAGCCGCTGGCGATGTGGGTGATGGGGGCGGCGGGAGAGTGAGTCATGCGGGTTCCTTGACGTTGAGCAGGGGGGAGGCCAGCTGTTCGAACAGCCCGACCCAGTGATCGATGATGCGCAGCACCTCGCGGAAGCTGTCGGGCTGGCCCATGTCCAGGCCCAGGCTGTGCAGCAGGGTGGGTGCCGATACGCTGCTGCCTTGTTGCAGCAGTTGGCACCACTGGCCGGCTGCGTGCGGGTCGCTGGCCAGGCGTGGCAGCACCAGGCTGGCGATGCTCTGCCCGGCCGCGTAGGTGTAGGGGTAAAGGCCCATGTAGTAATGCTGCTGGCGCAGCCAGGTCAGGCCGGCGTCGGCGTCGATGTCCACGGCATCGCCCCAGAAACTGCGCAAGACCTCCAGTTTGGTGCGTTGCAGGCTGGCGGCATCCGGCAGTACGCCGTCGTCCGCGGCGTCATAGACGCGGTACTGGAATTCCGACTCAAGGTAGTGGGTGACGAAGTTGTGGTAGTAGCTGTTGAGCAGTTCGAACACCGCCGACAGTTGTTGTTGCGGGTCACCGGTGTCCAGCAGGTGCTGGGCCAGCAGCAGCTCGTTGAGGGTGGACGGGGCTTCGATGAAGTAGCGCAGGGGCGCAGCGTTCAGCGCCGACTGATGTTGCTGTGACCAATGGAAGTGCACCCCATGGCCCAGTTCGTGGGCCAGTAGAAACAAATCGCGCGGGGTGCCGGTCCACGTCATCAGCACATAAGGGTGGGGGCCCAATGAGCTGGCGCAGCCGGAGCTGTCGGCCTTGTTCGGCTGCTGGCCGTACTCGATCCAGCCTTCATCGAAGGCGCGCTGCAGCACTTGAGCGTACTCCGGCCCCAGGCGGGCACCGGCGGCCACGATCAGGTTGCGGGCCTGGTCCAGGGATACGCTGCCGGCGAGTTGCGCCGGGTAGGCCTTGAGGTCGTGAAACGCCAGGCGCTCAAGCCCCAGAAGGCGCCGCTTGATCTCGACAAAACGGCGCATCAGCGGTGCCAGCTCAAGGTTGAACACCTCACGCTGGGCCGTGAAGTAGGTGCCGGGCACTCCTTGCAGCCAGAACAGAAAATCCAGGGTCCGCGGGAACCCGCGCAAACGCGCCAGGCTCACTTGGCGCCCGATTTCACCGGCATAGGCCGCTGCAAAGCCATGCTGGTGAGGTTTGACTGTGTTGGCGAAGACGCGCTGGGCACTGGCCCGCAGCACCGGGTCGGGACTGGTTTCGAAGTGCTTTTCAAACAGCGGCAGGCTGAAGGCCTGTCGCTGGCCAGCCTGGTCGATGACCTCTTCGAAACGCAGGTCGCCGGCCTTGATTCGTCGGTACAGCTGCACCGGCAGTTGCAGGCTCGAGTCCAGGGCGGCCAGCGCTTGTTCGGTGTCCGCCGTCAGGTAGTGCGGGCGACCCTCACGGTACAGCCGGGCTTTGCCGCCGTAGGCCTTGAGCCCTGGCGTGGCCTGCTCCCAGCTGTCCCAGGTACTGGCTTCCAGGGCGGCCAGGTGGCTGACCAGGGCAATGTTCAGGAGGCCGATGCCTGCCGTCAGTTCCCGCAGGCGGCTGGCGTGGGTGTGCACTTGGGTGTTGCGGGTGTCGACAAACGCCTGCACCCCGACGTAGGTGGACAGCCGCCCCAGTTCCCGCTGCAACTCATCCAGGCGCTCCAGCCAGACCAGCAGCGCGGGCCCAGTGTCAGGCAATGCCAGCGGACTCAGGCTGGCCTTCAAGCGCGACTGCAATTGGTCGCGGGCCTGCTCCCAGGCCTGGGGCCCGGAAAACAGGTGCTCCAGGGCGCAGACCACGGCCGCTGGGCGCTGTACCGCAAGGGTCGATTCGCTCATGACGCCCTCAACGCAGGTGGGTGAAGTAGCTGTAGCCAAGGCGTGCCAGGCGTTGCGCCGCCAACTCCACGGCCGCCACATCGCCCAGCAACACCACCGGCACTTCAGGGTGCCCCTGCAGGCCCTCGATACTGGCCGGCCAGTCTTGCAGTCTGACCGGATGCGGGCTGGCCAGGTTGTCCAGCAAGGGGTCTTGATGGTCGACGCTGATCACTTGCAGTGGCAGGCCGCTGGCCAGCGCCGCGCTGAACTCGCCGAAGGTGGCCGGGTGCACGCCGGCCACGGCCTTGCGTTGGCCGGCTGGCGGGGTGTTCTTGTAATTCGGGCTGCCCGCGGACTCGAAGACCGGCAGGTTGGCGTTGGCGTCGTCGTCCAGGCCGGCGTCGTAGAGGTGCAGGTGCAGGGTCTGGATGTCGTCCTCCACCTCCAGGGTGTGGAACAGGCCACTGCCGATAAACGCCGTTTGCCCCGGTACTACATCGTCGATGCGCAGCGGTTCGAGGCGCCCCTGGCCCTCCACCGAAGCGTCGTCGGTGCGCTGGTAAATGCGGTTGCGCTCCAGGCCCTTGACCGCGCCCATCGCCACCCATGCCGGGTGGGTGTGCGGCTGGGTCTGGGTTTTGCCGTAGATGCCGCCGGTGATGTACAGCGCGTTTTGCAGGTCGCTGTCTTCCCCCAGGCGATAGAGCCCGGCGTGGGTATCGAGCTTGATCGGGAAGCTGGCAATGGGGAACAGCTCGCGTTGCTGGCTCAAGGTGTCCAGGGCCTGGCGAATGCGCGCGATAAAGGCCGGGCTTTCAGGCTGCTCTTCGCGCTTGGTGGCGCGCACTTCGTTGATCAGGGTCTGGATGGCTTGGCTGCGTCGATGGATCAGGGACATGTCTTAGTGCTCCGCATCAGGGGTTGGGGTGCTGTATTGGCTGTGCATCTGGGCGACCCAGGCGTTGGCAGGAATGCCGTAGCGATTTTCCAGGTCGATGATCAGGCCGCTGCGATGCCAGTCCGCGACCACCTCATCGAGGAAGGCGCGCAATTGCGGGCGCTGGTTGCGCAGGGTGATGGACCAGTAGGCGTAGTCTTGGCTGGGCAACTTGATCTCGAAGTTGTTCCAGACCTGCTGGCCGTCCCGCCGCAGGAGGATCTCGAAGTAGGTGTCGTACGCCACCAGGCCCACGCAGCGACCGTCGACCACGGCTTTTTGCGAATCCACTTCGCCGCCGAAGTAGGTGACAAAGTCGATGCCATAGCGGCGTTCGCCGGTCTTGAGCCAGGAGTTGGTCGGCGACGAGCACACCGGCTTGCCGCGCAACGACTCCCAGCTTTCGACATGGCTGGTTTTCAAGGCCAGGAGCGTGGTGCCCGAGCGGTAGAAACCTGGTTCGGCAAAGTCCAGCAGGGCTTTGCGTTCCGGCGAGTTGGAGAGGGTCGAGATCATGAAATCGCAGCGGCCCTGGCGCACGAACTCGATGCGATTGGTGGGGGTTACCCGCACCACGCTCAGTTCCAGCTTGCGCTCCAGCCGCGCTTCCAGGCGCCGATGGGCATCGACGATCAGGTCATGGACCAGGCCGGCGGGTTTGTCCTGGGCGTCGTAGTAGGCGAACAGCGGGAAGGCCATGGTGGTGCACACCGCCACCCGTCCGCGTTCCTGGATATAGGCCAGGCCATCGCCCAACTCTTGGGCTGCGTGTACCGGGCTTGAGGGCCACAGCAGCAGGGCCGAGAGCAGGGCGCCGGCCAACGTCGCGGCACCGTGGCGATTCGGGGATCGGTTCATGCCGCACCGCCTGGTGCGACGGCCCGGAAGCGATTGGCCGGGCGCTGCAGGCCGAGCTTTTCACGCAGGGTGCCGGGGGCGTAGTCGTGCTTGAACAGCCCGCGCTCACGCAGGATCGGCAGCACCTGATCGGCAAACTCCCGGAGGTTATCGTCCAGGTACAGCGGCTTGAAGTTGAAGCCATCCGCGGCACCGGACTCGAACCAGCGCTGCAGGTCATCAGCGACGTCCTGGGCGGTGCCGGTAATCACCCGATGACCGCCGGAGCCGGCTACCTGGATTGCCAATTGGCGAATGCTCAGGTTGTGTTCCCGGGCCTGGCGCAGGAACAACGCCTGCTTGCTGCGATTGCCATTGGTCAGGGCCAGGTCGGGCAGAGGGCCATCCAGCGGGTATCGGGAGAGGTCGGTGCCACCCGACAGCGCAGAGAGAAACGCCACAGCGACATCGATGTCGATCAGTTCATTGAGGGCCTGCAGTTTGTCTTCGGCTTCCTTGCGTGTGCGGCCCACCACCGCCGACAGGCCCGGCATGATCAATTGCTGGTCGGCGGCCCGCCCGGCACCCACCACCCGGGCCTTCAAGGCACGATAGAAGTCCTGGGCCGGCGCCAGTTCCTGCTGGGTGGTGAACACCACGTCGGCCACCCGCGCGGCCAGGCGCAGGCCTTCTTCCGAAGAGCCGGCCTGCACCAGCAATGGGTGGCCCTGGGGCGGGCGCGGCACATTCAACGGGCCCTGCACCCTGAAGTGCTCGCCCTGGTGATTGAGGGCGTGCACTTGGTCGAGGTCAAGGAAGCGACCGCTGTGCTTGTCGCGGATAAAGGCGCTGTCCTCCACGCTGTCCCACAACCCCTTGACCACATCGACAAACTCCTCGGCACGGCGGTAGCGGGCGCTGTGTTCAAAATGCGCTTCGCGGCCGAAGTTGGCGGCCTCGGCGTCGGTCAGCGAGGTCACCAGGTTCCAACCGGCGCGGCCATGGCTCAGGTGGTCCAGGGAGGCGAAGATCCGCGCCACATGGAACGGCTCGTGGTAGGACGTGCTGCTGGTGGCCACCAAGCCGATGTGACGGGTCACTGTCGACAGTGCCGCGAGCAGGGTCAGGGGTTCCAGCACTGCGCTGCCGGCGGAGCGCTCGGCGGTGGCGTTGCCGCGCACGGGAAAGGACAGCCGGTCGGCGAAGAACAGCGCGTCAAACCCCGCCGCCTCGGCAATCTGCGCGGTGCGCCGATCGGCCTCGAAGTCCAGCAGGTTGTTGCGCGCCTCGGGGTGACGCCAACCGGCCACATGCGCGCCAGCGGCGGCGGGAAACAGGAACAGCTTGATATGCCGGGGTGCGGTCATGGGGATTCTCACAGGCAGTTTTCGAGAAAGCGCTGGGTGCGCGGATCTTGTGGGGCACCGAACAGTTGCCCGGGGGGGCCTTGCTCGACGATGCGTCCCTGGTCGGTGAAATAGATGCGGTCGGCGATGTCTCGGGCGAACTGCATCTCGTGGGTCACGATCAGGCAGGTCACGCCACTGGCCGCCACGTCCTTGATGGTGTTGAGCACCTCTTTCACGGTTTCCGGGTCAAGGGCGGCGGTCACTTCATCAAACATCATCACGTCGGGACGCATCGCCAGGCTGCGGGCGATCGCCACTCGCTGCTGCTGGCCGCCCGAGAGCTGGCCGGGGAAGGCCAGTGCCTTGTCTTCCAGGCGCACTTTACGCAGCAGCTCGCGAGCGTGGATGCGGGCGTGCTCCAAGGGCTCCTTGAGCACGCTGGTGGGGGCCAGGGTGATGTTGTCCAGCACGCTCAGGTGCGGGAACAGGTTGTAACTCTGGAAGATCAGGCCGATGCGTCGGCGCAACGCCAGCAAGTCGACCTGCGGGTCATCGACGCGGATGCCGCAGACTTCGATTTCACCGGCATCGATTGGCGCCAGCCCGTTGAGGGTGCGCAGCAGGGTCGACTTTCCGGAACCGGAGGGGCCGATCAGGCAGACGATTTCGCCGGCGGCCACTTCCAGGGAGAAGCCGTTCAGGACCCGGGTGGCCTGGTAGGACTTGTGTGCATCGCGAACGATGATCTGCGGGCGCGACGGGACGGTTGGCTCAGTCATGCAGGCTCCATTTACGTTCCAGGGCTTTTGAGTAGCGGGAAATCGGGTAGATGTAGAAGAAGAACACCAGGAACACGAACAGGTAGCCGGGCAATAGCAGCTCGGGTCGCGACTCGGCGGCCAGGCGCAATTGCATGGTGGTCATCAGGTCTTCGATGCCCAGCAGGCTGGCCAGGGCGGTGGCCATGGTCACCGTGCAATACAGGTTCATCCAGGCCGGCAACATGCTGCGCAGGGCCTGGGGCAGAATCACTTTGCGCAGCACCTGGCGGCGATCCAGGCCCAAGGTCGCAGCGGCTTCCCATTGCGCCAGGGGGATCGACTGGATGCCGCCGCGCACCACTTCGGCGGCATACCCCGAGGCGGTCAGCGACAAGCCCAGGGCGACCTTGATCCAATCCGGCACCTGACGGTATTCACCGAACAGGCGGACCTCGAACGGGATCAGGTACATCATGAAAAAGATCACCACCAGCCACGGTGCATTGCGAAAGAACAGGGTGAAGGCCCGGGCCGGCCGTGCCAGGGCCGCACGTGGCGAGACTTGCATCGCCCCCAGCAGCGCCCCGAGCAGGGTGGCGAATAGCACCGAGACCAGGCCGATGCCGATGTTCACACGGAAGCCGTCGAACAGCGCCGGCAGCCAGCCGAGCAACAGCGCCACGGCGTCGCGATTGGCCAGCAACCAGTAAGCGGCGCCGGCCAGTACCGCCAGAGCCAGTACCCCCATGGGCGACAGCAGGCCTCGGTGCCAGGCAGCCCTGGCTTGAACGTTCAAGGTGTGACTGTTCATACGCCGTGGTACCCCGGTAATGTCAGGCGCCGCTCCAGGGCGCGCATGCCCATGGACACCAGCCCCAGTAGAAGGAAATAGGTCAGGAACAGCACCGCCATCATTTCCGGCACGTTGTAGTTGTCACTCCAGATCCGGTTGGCGGCGTAGGTCAGCTCCGGCACGGCGATGGCGTAGGCCACCGACGTTGATTTCACCGATTGCGCCAGGCCGTTGCCCAGGGCCGGCAAGCTGTTGCGCAGGGCCAGAGGCAGTACCACCTTGCGAAAGATCTGCGCCGGGGCCAGGCCCAGGGATTGCGCGGCTTCGCGGGTGGATCGCGGCACCGCATCGAGGCTGCCGCGAATGGCTTCGATCTGATAGGCGCCGCCGTGCAGGCCGAGCACCAGCACCGCCCACAGAAAGTTGCTCAGCAGGCGGCTATGGCCGCTGTCCTGGTTCAACTCGAACGACAACAAGGCGCCCAGACCGAAGTAGAAAAAGAACAGCTGGATCAGCAGGGGCGTGTTGCGCATGACCTCGATGTACAGCCCGGTCAGTTGCCGCGCAAACAGCCAGCGGGATCCTTTGAGCCAGGCTCCGATGACCCCGATCGTCACCGCCAGCAGCACGCTCAGCAGGCTCAAGGCCAGGGTCAGCCCCAGCCCGAGCAAGAAGCGTTGGCGATCGATCGGGTCCCAGACAATTGTCAGGTTGATCCCGAGGCCGGTCATGGCCTGTTGCAACGAGTCCATAGTCGGCGCCTTACCAGGAGTAGTTCAGGTTGGCGTAATAGAAGGCGCCATCCGCGGCCAGCGGTGAGTAGCTGGTGTATTGGAACGAGCCGCCGGTGTTGTTCTCGGCGCGGGTGCGGTCGGGGCGAACGTCGAACAGGTTGTCGGCGCCCAGGCTCAGCCGCCAGTGATCGGCCCAGGAGTAGGACGCGGAAAGGTCCAGGGTCCACTTGGCATCGAACTTCTGGTCCAGGTCTTGGCGGGTGTTGCTGTAGATCCAGAATGCGCCGTAGCGATTGAGGGCGGCATGCAGGTCCAGGCCCTGTGCGGTGAACGAGTAGTCGCCACCGATGATCAGCTTGTGCCGCGGGTTGGTGTCCGTCAGTTGGCCCACTTCGCGGCGCTCCACCAGGGTCACCGGAATCCCCAGTTGCTGGAGGACGCTCGGGCTGGGCGCCAGGTCGGTGACTTTGGTGCGGTTGTAGGAGTAACCCAGGGTGCTCTTGAAGCGGTCGCCGTTGCCCAGCCGGTAGCGGTATTCGGCCGCCAGGTCGGCGCCGATGGTGCGGGTGTCCGCCGCATTGGTCATGTAGCGCACGCTTTGGTAGTTGCTGTCGGTGACCCCGTTATCCAGCAGGTATTGACGGGCTGCCGCTGACGTCACCGGCAGGCTCGACGACAGGTTGATGCGGTCCGCCACGCTGATCCGGTAGGCATCCAGGGTCAGGCTCAGGTTGTCGGTGGGGCGCAGGATCAGGCCGAGGGTCTGGCTCACCGACTTCTCGGCCTTCAGGTCTTCGGCGCCGAGCAGGCGGGCGATGTTGGAGTCCACGGCGAAGGTCCCCGATTGCACGGTCACCACACCGTTGCCCAGGTCCTGGCCCTGGGTCTGGATGCTGGAATAGTGCTGCTGGGTCAGGCTGGGGGCGCGAAAGCCGTTGGATATCGAGCCGCGCAAGGCGATGCGCGGGGTGAAGTCGTAGCGCGCCGCCAGCGAGCCCGACAGCGAGTTGCCAAAGTCGCTGTAGTTTTCGTGGCGCGCCGCCACTGACAGGCTGAGCTTGTCCACCGGTTTGAGTTCCAGGTCGACGTAGCTGGCCAGGCTGTGGCGGCTCCAGTCGCCGGCACTGCGCGGTGAAATGCCCGGCATGGCCAGGGCCCCGGAGCCGAACCAGGAGGCGTCGTCGCCGGACTTTATTTCCAGGTCCTGGGCCTGGTACTCGAAGCCGAAGGCAAAGGACAGTGGCGACGCCAGGCCGATCTCGAAGGCCCGGGACAGATTGAGGTTGCCCACGCTCTGGCGGGTTTCGTAGGTGCCGTTGTAGAAGTGCGTCGGCGAGCTGCCCGTGGCGTTGTACAGCGCCGTGTTCATGCTCTTGATGTAAGGCTTGTAGGTGTTGCGGCCCCAATCCAGGGAGGCGTCGTACTGCCAGTCGCTGGTCAGGGCGCCCCGTCCGCCAAACACTAGGGCCTGGTCTTCGATCACCGGGTCGTAGCGGGGCAGGAAGCCGTCCGGGTAGAGGTTGACCACGGTGGCGGTCTTGCCCTGGCGGCTGTAATAGCTTTGCGCGTCGCGGCGGCTGAAGGTGCCGAAGCTGTAGAGCTCGACGTTGTCGTTGATGGGCAACTGGGCGTTGAACCCCAGCTTGGCGCTTTCCAGGGCGGGAGCGCCGACTTTGTAGGTGGTCTGGCCATACAGGCCATCGTTACGTGCTGCGGGCGATGTATCGGGGCCGGCGCGGTTGGTGGCCTCGTTGTTCTGGCCCTCGGCCGATACTGTCAAGGCGCCGTGCTCGCCCAGCGCCAGGCCGGCGTAGCCCTGGAGCTCGCGGCGAGTACCGTCGCCCTCGTCATAGCGCCCGTAAGTGGCGTTGATCGCGCCGCCTTCGCGTTGATTCTTGAGGATGATGTTGATCACCCCGGCAATCGCATCCGAGCCGTAGCGGGCCGATGCGCCATCGCGAAGCACTTCGACCCGTTCGATGGCCGACACCGGAATGGCGCCCAGGTCCGTGGGGTTGGTGCCGCGCCCGAGGGCACCGCCGGTGTTGAGGAATGCGCCATTGTTGCGGCGCTTGCCGTTCACCAGGACCAGCACTTGATCCGGGGCCAGACCGCGCATCACCAGGGGGCGCACGGCTTCACTGCCTACGGTGTTGTGGGGGCGCGGCACGCTGATCGAGGGCAGCAACTTGTTCAGCGCCCCCGCGAGGTCGGCGGTGCCCTGGCTGCTCAGCTGTTCGCTGGTGATGATGTCGATGGGTTGCAGTGATTCGCTGGCCCGGGTGCCTGTGGTCCGGGTGCCGGTGACCACGACGGTGTCCAGAGCGGTGGTGGCGGTCTCGCTGCCGGGCTGGACGGCAAAGGCCAGCTCGGTGAGACCCAACAGGGGGAGTGCACCCAAGGCGAAGGTGTAGAACGGCTCTTTTCTCATAATGTTGGCTCGATCGCTGTACTGCGTGGTTTGAGTGCGATCTGCCGACAGGTACGCGATAGCGAAATATTTATCAGCCTTTCCTTGGCTCTTGCAGGTTGATCCTCTAGGATCCTGCACATCGACTGCGTTTTTTAACGTTTAAATAGCTTTATTGAATTTCTTTTCCAATGGAAATAACCTTTGGATCTATCAATATTCGCGATGGAGAACATTTGATAAATGGTTTCGCTAAAGAGTGAGTTTGTTCCCGAAAAGAGTGATTTGCCCGTCACGCAAATACCGGTTGACGAGTTTGTCGATCGCTTGAAGAAAATCTGCGGGCTGGCCGGCAATGCCAGCGCCCTGGCGAAGAAGGCCGGTATCTCCAACAGTGGGCTCAGCCGCTACCTGGGCGGCGGCGATCCGTCGCGCAAAGTGCTGGTCAGCCTGGCCCTGGCGGCGGGTGTCAACCTGAACTGGCTGGCGACCGGGGAAGGCCCTATGGAAAAGAGCAACGAGGCGGCGCGCCCGGGTTCATTGACCATGCTGCCGTTTCTCGGGGCGCTGGAGTCGCCGAATGATGAGGTGATTCCCGGGCGCAAGAAGAACCTCACCTCTCAGGCGTTTTGCCGCTATTGGCTCGGCAGCCATGGGCTCGACAGCAAGGCCCTGGCCGCCATGCATATCCGCGGTGACAGCATGTCGCCGACGATTCGTGATGAAGACTTGGTGCTGATCGATGTCACCACCAAGGACATTCAGGACGACAAGATTTACGTCATTCAGGATGCCAGCAGCTTATTGGTGCGGCGCCTGCAATTGGAACCCGGTGGCCGGGTCCGGGCGCTGTGCGACAACCCCACGCACCGCGAGTTTGAAGTGCCTCGGGAGGCGCTGGAAATAGTCGGAAGGGTCGTCTGGAGAGGCGCGCTGCTGTAGGTTCGCCTCGTCAGACTGACGCGCCCGCGCCTGGCTATCCAGGTGTGGCTCGGGAAGGTGCTGGCGGGGCAATCCGTGCAGCCGTGACTTGCGCGCGGCGTTTACCAGCGGCTACCCAGGCCGATCTTACCCAACCAGGAGTCCATGGCATTCATGGCGCTGTTCAAACGATTGCGTGCTTTTTCCGTCCAGGCTGGCAGGGCGCTGGGGTTGGTGTGGGAGACCTCGCGGCCCCTGTTCCTAGGGCTGGTGCTGGCGACGCTGATCGCTGGCCTGCTGCCGGCGTTGGCCGCCTGGATCGGCCAGCGCATCGTGGATGGTGTGGTCCATGCCATGCAGATTCACGCCGCCGGCAGTCAGGCGCCGGTGTGGCCGGTCATGCAGTACGTGCTGGCCGAAGCCGGCGTGCTGGCGTTACTGGCGGCCGCCCAGCGGGCATTGTCGATGCAGCAGTCGTTGCTGCGGGTGCAGTTGGGGGTGAAGGTCAACCTGATGATCCTGGAAAAGGCCCAGACCCTCTCACTGCTGCAATTTGAGGATGCGCAATTCCACGACAAGCTTGTGCGGGTGCGTCAGGGGGCTTCTACCCGGCCCTTGAGCCTGGTGACAAAGGGCTTGGGCCTGGTGCAGAACCTGATTTCGCTGATCAGCTTTGCGGTGCTGCTGGTGCACTTTTCTCCATGGGCCCTGTTGATCCTGGTGGTCGGCGCCTTGCCGGTGTTCTTCGCCGAGACGCATTTTTCGGGCAATGCCTTTCGCCTGTTTCACCGGCGCGCCCCGGAGACCCGCCAGCAGAATTACCTGGAATCCCTGCTGTCCCACGAGGCGCATGCCAAGGAGGTCAAGCTGTTCGGGCTGGCCCCGTTGCTGCTCAAGCGCTACCGGGACAACGCTCGACGTCTTTACACGGAAGACCGCCAGTTGACGGTGCGCCGTGACAGTTGGGGTTTTGCGTTGGGGCTGCTGGGCACCGCGGCGTTTTACCTGGCCTATGCCTGGGTGGTGCTGGACACAGTGCGCGGGCAGACGACCCTGGGCCAGATGACCATGTACATCGTGCTGTTCAAGCAGGGCCAGAGCGCAATCACCGCCAGCCTCAGCGCCATCGCCGGCCTGTACGACGACGGTTTGTTCCTTTCGGACCTTTATGAATACCTGGAAGTCCCGGTCACGGCGCGGCGCGGAACACTGACTCAAGGGGCACGCCCGGGTGATGGGCTGCGTTGCGAGCAGGTGGGGTTCACCTATCCCGGTGCCGAATCGCCGGCGCTGAGCAACATCAACCTGCACCTGGCGCCGGGGCAAAGCCTGGCGCTGGTGGGGGAAAACGGTTCGGGCAAGACCAGCTTGATCAAATTGCTGACCCGCCTGTACACCCCGGACGAGGGTCGCATCCTGCTAGACGGCAGCGACCTGCAAGCGTGGGACGAACAGACCCTGCACCAGCGCATCGGGGTGATTTTTCAGGATTACATCCGCTATCAGATGAGCGTGGGCGAAAACCTGGGCGTCGGTGACGTCGAGGCGTTTGACGATCAGGCGCGCTGGCGCCGTGCTGCCACTCAGGGTGTTGCCGCTGAGTTCATCGAGCGCTTGAGCAAGGGCTACGCCACGCCGTTGGGGCGCTGGCTGGGTGGTCAGGAACTGTCCGGCGGGCAATGGCAGAAAGTTGCCTTGTCGCGCGCCTATATGCGCCAGGACGCCGATTTGCTGATCCTCGACGAACCCACTGCTGCCCTGGATGCCGGGGCCGAGGCGGCCGTGTTCGAGCACTTTCGTGAACATGCCAAGGGCCGCATGACGCTGTTGATTTCCCACCGTTTCTCCAGTGTGCGCAGCGCCGACCACATCATCGTGCTGGACCGGGGGCGGATTCTGGAGGAGGGCAACCACGGCCAATTGATGGCGGCGGGCGGACGTTATGCCGACTTGTTCGATGTACAGGCGCGGGGCTACCGCGAGTGACCTGCACAGACGATTCAATGGACGGGAATAACGGGATGCGGGGGTAGAGGCAGGGCTTCAATTTCGCTTGCAGCTTGCAGCTTGCAGCTTGCAGCTTGCAGCTTGCCGCGCGACCCATAGCCCACGCAGCAAGCCGCTTGAATCGCGTTACTTCAACAACGGCACGCCACTCAATGTCTGCAAGTCCTCAAAGCTGATATCCGCGAGGATCTCGCGCACCTTCAGGCCTTGCGGGGTGACGTCCAGAATCGCCAAGTCGGTGTAAATCCGGCTGACGCAGCCAATACCGGTGAGCGGGTAGGTGCATTCAGGCACCAGTTTGCTTTCGCCGGTCTTGGTCAGGTGATCCATCATCACGAACACCTGGCGCGCGCCGGTGGCCAGGTCCATTGCACCGCCCACTGCCGGAATCGAGCCCTCAGCGCCAGTGTGCCAGTTGGCCAGGTCGCCGTTGACCGAGACCTGGAAGGCCCCCAGTACGGCGATATCGATGTGGCCACCGCGCATCATCGAGAACGAGTCGGCGTGATGGAAATACGCGCCACCGGCCAGCAGCGTCACGTGCTGTTTGCCGGCGTTGATCAGGTCATCGTCTTCTTCACCGGGCGCCGGGCTCGGGCCCATGCCCAGCACGCCATTTTCGCTATGCAGGAATATTTCCTTGTCGCCCAGGTAGTTCGCCACCAGGGTGGGCACGCCAATGCCCAGGTTCACATAAGAACCTTCGAGAATATCGTCGGCCACGCGCTGGGCCATTTCGTTGCGCGATAGTTTTTTCATGACGGTCATGGCAGGCCTCAATTGACGTTGGCGATCAGGGAACTGGCAGAAGGCACAGCAACCACGCGCTGGACGAAAATCCCCGGCGTGATGATGTGTTCAGGGTCCAGATCACCCAACTCGACGATCCGGTTGACCTGCGCGATGGTGGTCTTCGCGGCCATGGCCATGATCGGCCCAAAGTTGCGGGCGGCCTTGCGGTAGGTCAGGTTGCCCCAGCGATCACCCTGTTCGGCCTTGATCAGCGCAACGTCGGCGTGCAGCGGCATTTCCAGCACATAGTTGCGTCCTTCGATCACTCGGGTTTCCTTGCCTTCGGCCAACAAGGTGCCGTAGCCGGTCGGGGAGAAGAAGGCGCCAATGCCCGAGCCCGCGGCGCGGATGCGTTCGGCCAGGTTGCCTTGGGGCACCACTTCCAGTTGCACCTTGCCCGCCAGGTACAACTCGTCGAATACATAGGAATCGGATTGCCGCGGGAACGAGCAAATCACTTTGGCAACCCGCCCGGCTTTGAGCAGCGCCGCCAGGCCGATTTCACCGTTGCCGGCATTGTTGCTGATGATGGTCAGGTCGCGAGCGCCCGATTCAATGACGCCATCCACCAGCGCCGACGGCATGCCGGCAGTGCCGAAGCCTCCGACCATGATGACCGAGCCGTCGGCAATGCCATCGAGTGCGGCAGCAATGGATTCGAAAGTTTTATTGATCAAGGCGTGCTCCTCTATTTTTGTTGATTGGGTCGATCAATCTGAATACCCGCTGCGCAGGGAAGGTTCCGGCAACGGACCGACAGCCCATAAAGCGCGTGTCGGCAGCTGCGCATAGGTTGCCAAACATTGAGCCCGACAGGGCGGTCCTGAATACGATGTCGTGCGATTAACGAACGCAGGCTGATGGGTGGCCCGTAGAAGCACGCGCGCGTGCAGCGGGCGATGCCTGCTTCGCTGCAGATGATTCCCGCTGTTTTCGGCTCGGTGCCATGCCGTGCATTTGCAGAGTGCGGCAGAGCGTCCCGGGCTTGGCATTGAAAAATGTGGGCGTTAGAACAGCAAAAGGGGGGAGTTTTTTCAGAGGCGGGGTGAAGGGTCTGTCAATCCGGCATTTTCAGAGTGTGGTGTGTGAGTTGGGGGTGACGTCTTTCCAAAGAATCAACCCAAAGGGTCAGTGCCCGGCAGCAAGCTGCCGGGCAACGCCTTGTCAGCGAACGGGCGGGGCGTATTGCAGGCCGCCCTGGCTCCACAGCGCGTTGAGGCCGCGCTTGATCTTCATGTCACTGCCGCTGCCCAGGTTGCGGTCGAAGGACTCACCGTAGTTACCGACCTGGGCAATGATTTTCGCCGCCCAGTCATTGGGCAGATTCAGGTCCTTGCCGAGGGCACCTTCCGTTCCGAGTAGTCGCGCAATGTCGGGATTCTTCGACGACTTGAGCTGCTCGTTGACGTTTTTCGAGGTGATGCCCAGTTCTTCGGCGTTGAGCATGGCGGCGAGGGACCAGCGCACCACGGTGAACCAGTCTTCATCGCCACGGCGTACTGCGGGGGTCAATGGTTCCTTCGAAATCACCTCGGGAAGCACAACGAAGTCATCGGGCGTTGCCAGTTTCAGGCGCTGGCCGTACAGCTGCGACTGGTCGGTGGTCAGCACATCACAACGTCCTGATTCCAGCGCCTTGAAGCTCTCGTCAGAGGTGTCGAAGGTGATGGGGGTGTACTTCATGCCGTTGCTGCGGAAGTAGTCCGACAGGTTCAGCTCGGTCACCGTGCCGGCCTGGATGCAGAAGGTGGCGCCGTCCAGCTCCTTGGCGCTTTTCACCCCGAGCTTTTTATTGACCAGGAATCCCTGGCCATCGTAGTAGGCGACACTGGTGAACTGGATACCCATGGCGCCGTCGCGGGACGAGGTCCAGGTGGTGCTTCGGGACAGCATGTCGACTTCGCCCGATTGCAGGGCAGTAAAGCGCTCCTTGGCGGTCAACTGGGTGTACTTGACCTTCTTTGCGTCGCCGAACACGGCAGCGGCCACGGCCCGACACACGTCGACGTCGAACCCGTGAAAGTCACCTTTGGCGTCGGCATAGGAAAACCCCGGAAGGCCGTCGCTGATGCCGCACTGCACAAACCCTTTGCTTTTGACGTTCTCAAGGGTGGCGCCGGCGTTGGCGCTCAGGGTAAACAGCGTGCCGAGGGTCATGCACGCTAAGGTCGAAGCCCCTTTCAACAGCGTTCTTTCTCGTTTCATGGCAATGCTCTCGTGTGGGTGGCGGGTAAGTGCCAAATCAACGCGCAGGGGGGCCTGAGCACCCAATGTCGGCGCTGTGTTGAACTGCAAATCTGGAGGGCAGAAACAAGAGTGGGTCGTCAGGGGACCCAGCCAGGACGGTGGTTCTTTTTGTTGTTTGGCATAGGTTGTCTCTTATTGTTATGTCGGCCCCAGGAGGCCGGATTCATCGGGAATGTACGGCTCTTTGTGGCTTAAACGGCTGGCAGAGATTGCTCGACCAAGCGGGTCCAGACGGCGACTGCCGGTTCAATGATCTGGTCATTGAAGTCGTAATAGGGGTTGTGCAAGGCCGCAGAGGGTTTCTCTCCATCCGCGCCCATCCACAGGTAGGCACCTGGGCAGGCTTTGAGCATGAACGAGAAGTCTTCCGAGGCCATGGAGGGGCTGCAACCCCACTGCACGCGCGACTCTCCCACCGCCGTTACCGCTGCCCGGCGGACCTTTGCCGCAGCCTCTGCATGGTTTTCCGTCACCGGGTAGCCGACCTGGTAGAGCAATTCCCCTCGGATGCCGAAAGCGCCAGGCAACTGCTCGACGAACTGACCGATCAACTGTTGGACGTGATCGCGGACGTGCGATTGCAAGCAACGCACGGTTCCCTTGAGCACCGCCGTTTCGGGAATCACGTTGATTGCTTCGCCTGCGTTGATCTGGGTCACGCTGATCACCGCACTGTCGAGGGGTGAGAGACGTCGAGAGGGAATGGTTTGCAGGGCAAGAATCAGCTCCGCCGCGGCGATGATGGGGTCCGCGCCTTTGTCGGGCATCGCCGCGTGGCAGCCTTGGCCCGTCAGGGTGATTACGAACGTGTCGAGGGACGCCATCATCGGGCCTGGATTGATCACCACCTGACCGGCCTGGGCGCCTGGCCAGTTGTGCAGCCCATAGATGGCGTCCATGGGGAACTGCTCGAACAGGCCATCCTCGATCATTTTTTTCGCCCCCGCGAGACCTTCCTCGGCGGGTTGGAAGACGAAGTGGACGGTTCCGCTGAAATTCCGTGTCTCACTCAAATGGCGAGCGGTGGCGAGCAAGATTGCCGTGTGCCCGTCATGACCGCAGGCGTGCATGCAGCCTTGATGCGTCGACTGGTGGGGGCACTGCCCCAACTCTTGGATGGGCAGGGCGTCCATGTCGGCTCGAATGCCGATCGCCGGGCCCTGTCCATGGCTCAGGGTGCCCACCACACCGGTGCCGCCGAGCCCGCGATTCACCTCGATCCCAAAGCTTTCCAGGAGCTGTGCCACCCGGTCGGAGGTCTGCAACTCGTCATAGCCGAGTTCGGGTGAGGCATGAAAGTCCCGACGCCAGCCGATGGCATCGTCGATCAAGGCTTTGGAAATCGACATGGCGTTCACTCCAGGCTCGCGCCGTAGCCGAAATTGACCGCGGGCGTGGCGGCGGTTTCGACCCACACGCTTTTCACTTCGCTGTATTCGCGCAACGCATCCAGCCCGGAAGAGCGACCGTAGCCACTTTCGCCGTAGCCACCGAAGGGCGAGCTGACGTGAATCGTCTTGTAGCCGTTGATCCAGAAGGTCCCTGCGCGAACCTGCCTGGCCACTCGGTGGGCTCGACCGACGTCGCGGGTCCAGACCCCCCCGGCCAAGCCGAAGCGACTGTCATTGGCAATGCGGATCGCGTCGGCTTCGTCCGTGAACGGGATGGCCACAACCACCGGCCCGAAGATTTCCTCTTGCGCGCAGTACAAGTCGTTGGTGCCGGCCAACACCGTTGGGTTGATGTAATACCCCGGCCTGTCCGGGATGGGGTTGGCATTCGCGCCGACCAGCCTGGCACCGTCTTTGAGTGCACCCTCGACCATGGTTTTTACGTGGTTGTACTGTTTGGCGTTGTTGATCGGGCCGATTTGAGTCTCAGGGTCGCTCGGGTCGCCGACCTTGAAGTTCGTGGCCGCTTGCGCCAGGGCCTGGGTGAACGTGTCAAAGATCGACGCCTGAACCAGCAATCGCGAGCCCGAGACACAACTCTGGCCGGCCCCGGAGAAGATCGCGGCCTGCGCCCCGCGCAGGGCGACGTCCAGGTCCGCGTCCTCGAACACGATGTTTGCCGATTTGCCGCCCAACTCCAGCACGGCAGGGATGCAACGTTGCGCGGCGGCGACGGCGATGTGCCGTCCTGTCGCTGGCGAGCCGACAAACACCACTTTGCGGATGTCTGCCTTGGCGATGAAGCCTTGGCCGATGGTGTGACCGAAGCCGGCGATGATGTTGACCAGCCCTTTGGGCACGCCGGCGCGCTCGATCAACACCGCGATCATCAATGACGACAAGGCCGTCAGCTCGGAGGGCTTGAGAATGACCGCGTTACCCGCCGCGATCGCCGGTGCGATCTGCCAGCCGCAGGTAAAGATCGGTGCATTCCACGGGGTGATTTGCAGGACCGTGCCCAGGGGCTCGTACGTGACGTAGTTCAGGTGTGAGGTCGGCACGGGGATCACTTCGCCGTGCAGTTTGTCTGCCCAGCCCGCGTAGTACTCGAACATTTCGGCGACCTTGGTCACCTCGACCCGGGCGTCACGGATCGGTTTATTGGCGGTGAGGGATTCAACCTGGGCCAGGCTGTCGCTGTGTTCGCGAATAAGCGCGCCGACCTGGTACATCGCACGACCCCGTGCCTGTGCCGTGAGCGCCCACCATTGCGCCTGTGCGGCCTTGGCTACGGCGTCGGTGTGGGCAATCAGCGCGTCATCAGCGTCGGGAAAACTCAGCAGCAGACTGTCGTCATGGGCGTTGCGAACGTCCACCGGCGAGCCGTGACCGTCGATGAACTCACCACCGACAAAGCTGCCGATCACGCTCCGGTCACCCCAGAAGGGGCGCATCAGGTCGAGGATGTTTTGCGTGCTCATTGATTATTCTCCACGGCCGAAAAGCTGGGCGTCGGTGCGCTGGACAATCGCGCAAAAGTCTTCGTTATCGGGCAGCGATTCGCGGCTGGCTTGCCATAGCTGGGCGACGATCCGTGACAGGGGCAGATCCAGGTCCAGGCTGTCGGCCAGGTCGCTGGCAAGGCCGACGTCTTTACGCATCAACCCCATGGTGAAGCCGGAGTCATAGGCTTTGTTCAGGACCCAGGTGGGGAACATGATCTGGGTGGCGCCGCTGCGGCCCGAGCCGGCGTTGAGTCCTTGCAGGAGCTTTTCCGGGTCCACGCCTGCTTTCGCGGCCATCGACACGGCTTCGGCGGTGCTGATCAGGTGACAGGCAGCCAGCATGTTGTTGGCGATCTTGGCCACGTTGCCGGCGCCACATTTGCCGACGTGGACGCGGGTGCCGCTCATGCCTTCCAGCACCGGCATGGCGCGTTGCAGGTCCCCATCCTCGGCACCGATGACCATGGACATGGTGCCGGTCGCGGCCCCTTTGGGCCCCCCGGAGACCGGCGCGTCGATAAAGGCGATGCCCATCCTTGCCAGGGCGGCAGCGACCTTGCGGCTGGCTTCCGGGGTGGAGGTGGTGGTGTCAACCACGATCAAGCCTTCACGGCCAAACTCGATGACGCCGCCTGGGCCCAGGCAGACGGCTTCCACGTGCTCGGCTTTTGGCAGCGACAGAATCAACATATCCGACTGTTGAATCAGTTGATGGCGGTCGCCGACGGGTTGGACACCTTTGCCTTTGGCCTGGGCCAGCGCCGCGTCGGACAGGTCGAATCCGCTGACATCAAAGCCTTTGCCGGCGAGGGTCGCGGCCATGCCGCCGCCCATATTGCCCAATCCAATAACGCCTACTTTCATGGTCATTTCAACAGTCTCAGTTAGATGTTCTGCACGAATTCGAGGATGACGTTGCCGGCCGCTTGCGGCTCGACCAAGACCCGGCCCGGGACCTCGTGATGAGGAACCTGGTTGTGTTCGAGGATCGAGCGCAGGGCGCTCAGGCTTCGGGTGTGCAGGCGGATGGAAATCCCATGGGGGCGCTCCTCGGCACGCTTGGGAAGGGCGATACCCGGGAACTCCAGGGCCGCGGTGGCGGCGTCGATGGCGCGCAAGACGCCGCATCGGGTATCGGCTTCCAGCACCGCCCCGTTGTAGCTCACGGCATCGCCGTAGAGGGCTCGCCAGCGAGGTTCAAGGCGCTTGGGGTCTGCCAGGTACGTGATGGCGAGAATCCCGTCTGCCCCGTTGGGGTGGTCCTGCCAGCCGCGAACCCAGATCAGTTCGGGGCGATGTTGGTGGCAGATAAAGTTGGAGGCGTCGGGTAACTCCGGGTCGATGAACAGCGCCAGGGACACCACGGCTTCATCGGGGCGCCCATCAGGCAGGGTCATAGGGCGGCGAAAATCAATGCGGCCCTGGCTTTCCAGCCCGGACTCGACCATCCGCGCATGATCGGCGTCGGCATCCTGGCTGTGCAGCGCCACCAACGACACACCTTCCTCGCCGCGATCAAGGAACTGCCCGAGCTGGCGCCCGAAACAGAAGCCGTTCACCGAGTTGGTACCGAACTTCGAAGGGTCGTCGACACCGATCAGCTCGATGAAGTTGCTGGGGAACATCATCAAGGAGGTGACGCTGCCCCAGGGGTGATAGCTCACCGGCGAAGGCGAAAACCCCATCTTGCGGTACAGCTCCAAGGCCTCGGCGTGATGACGCACGGTGACCAAGGGGTGATCGATACCCTGCGGAAATTGAGCGACGGCGGTCATGGTGGTAGCTCCTGGTCAGCCTTTGGATTTAGCGGTGAAGGTGGCAAGGGCGGCCGGGGCGTTGCCGACCACCTTGGCTGGGGCCCCGGCAACAACGGTCCCCGCGGTCACGGGTTTGAGCACCACGGAGTTGGCCGCGACGATGGCTTGGGCACCCACTTCAATGTTTCCGAGAACCGTGGCGCCTGCGCAAATCAGGGCCCCACGGCGAACCTTTGGGTGTCGGTCACCGGCCTCGCTGAGGGTGCTGCCCAGCGTGACGCCGTGCCAGAGGCTGACTTCATCCTCGACCACGGCGGTTTCACCAATCACCAGGCCAATGCCATGGTCGACGAACAGCGATTGCCCCAGCCGGGCAGCGGGATGGATGTCGACGCTCCAGGTATTGGCCGCCCAGTTCTGCAGCAGCACTGCGCTTTGCACGTCCCCCTCACGCCACAACGCATGGGCGATGCGGTGCGCCTGCACGGCTTGAATGCCGCGGAACGTCAGAAAGGCCGTGAGGTGGTCAGGGCAGGCCGGGTTGACGATTTCCAGGTGCTGGATGTCCGCGGCTGCGGCCTCGGCAATGGATGGGTTGGCGTCGATGATCGACTTGAACCAGGGCTCCAGGGCGACGTTGCTCGCTTGCGCCTGCAGCTGGCGGGCCAGGTTTGCGGCGAGTGCCGCCTCGAAGGAGGCATAGGCCAGCAGGTGGCTGGTTGCGTAGTCGTGCAGTACGGGATTGCGTTCGCTTAACTGCTGGGCTTGGTCGCGAAGGCGCTGCCAAAGAGGGCTCATTTCCATCTCCTGTTACTGATGGACCGAGTATGGACACGCCGCAGGTGAGCCAGCAATAATCGCAAATTCAATCTTTTGTTGCTTTTAACGCAACACAGGCAGCCCATGAGCCAAGTACAAGATCGGCGGATTCTTTATTTTTTCGAAGCGGTCAGGCTGGGCAGCGTGCGAGCGGCCGCTGATGTCCTCAACGTCGCGCCATCGGCTGTCAGCCGCCAGATAGGGCAGTTGGAACAGGAACTGGGCAGCCCACTGCTGGAGCGCCACCGACGTGGGGTGAGGCCTACGGAGGCCGGTGATCGGGTGCTCGGTTACTACCGGCAACGCCTGACTCACCAGGAGCTGCTGCTGGATTCGCTGCAGGCATTGAGAGGGCTGCAGAGCGGCTCTGTCGTCCTGGCCGTGGGGGAGGGTTTCATCGATGGGCTGGCGGGCCCGCTCAGCAACTTTTCCACGCTGTACCCCAAGATCGAGATTCAGGTGAATGTGTGCGGAACCAACGAGGTGATACGCCAGGTCGTGGAAGATGAGGCGCATTTAGGCCTGGTGTTCAACCCGGCCGCCGACCCGAAAATCCGCTCCCATGCCTCGCAACCCCAGCCGGTCTGTGTGGTGGTGAACCCTCAGCATCCCCTGACCCAAAGCGTTGGCCCGATTCCGCTGGCGGGCCTGGATGCCCATCGCTTGGCGTTACCGGGGGTTTCATTTGGTATACGCCAGATACTGACCCAGGCCGAGCATCAGTTGGGACTGATGCTCAGCCCCACCTTGACCTGCAATACCATTGCCATGCTCAAGCGCTATGCCATGCAAGGCGGGGTGACGCTGCTACCGACCTTTGTGGTGGATGAAGAGGTGCAGGCCGGCCGCCTGTGCACACTGCCTTTGCATAATGAAATCTTTGCCAGCCCGCGGGTTCACCTGATCAGTCGTCTCGGGCGCCAATTGAGCGTGGGCTCCAACCGTTTGCTGACGATGCTGCTGCAAGAGATGCCTGCTTTCAAACCCCGTTGAGTTCCAGGCGGTGGTGATGCAAAAGACCCCAACGGACGGCTGAAATCATGGCAAGGTTGCGGCTGGTAAAACCTCTCGACTCAAGGACGCGACACTTATGGACACTCCCTTTTCTGCAATCAGCGAGCGCTTGAACAATCGCCGATTTACCGTCGCGGGCAACAGCCACGGGGTCTCCGGCACCGGCACGGTGTTTCATTATCAGGTCGAGGGAAATGACATTTCCAGCACCTACCAGGGCGGCCGGATCCGCATGGGGCATCAAGTGGGGCGCGCCACGGGGCCTGACAGCATTGAGCTGCTTTATCACTGCGTCACGACAGAGGGGGAGATTCTGGCCGGCTGGTCGCGTGGCACGGTCGGTGTTGATCACGCAGGGCGCACCACCCTTGCCTTCGTCTGGGGCTGGTTGTCGGGCGCGACGGGGGGCGGGGAATCGAGCTACGTCGAGCTGGCCGAGTAAGGCTCAAGTCTGGGTGATGGCACCGACTCCGAGCGTCCTTGCACGCCGCTCGGTCAGCCGTTGAGTGCCTGTGACAGGCCACTGGACGGCGCATCACTCTGCTGGGAGCCTGATGGCGCCATGCGCAAGGTATTGCGCCCCAGGCCCTTGGCCTCGTACAGCGCGGCATCCGCCCTGGCCAGCAGGCTGGCGGTGGTGTCGCTTTCCTCGGGCACTCCGCAGCAAACGCCGATGCTGATGTGCAGCACAATGCTCGACTGAGCGTAGTGCGCCGGTGCCTCGGCCAGGGAGGCGCGCAGTTCATCGAGCACGGCAATGGCGCCATCGGGGCTGGTGGCCGGCAGCAACAGCAGGAACTCCTCGCCCCCGTAGCGACCAATGCTGTCGGAGTGCCGCAGGCGCTGGGTGAGGTGGTTGACGCAGTGGCAAATCACTTCGTCGCCGGCCAGATGGCCATGCACGTCATTGATCTGTTTGAAGTGGTCGATGTCGACCATGGCCACCGCCAGGCAGGAACGGTCTCGGCGCGCACGCTCCAACTCGCTGGAGAACTGCTCAAGGATGGCGCGCCGGTTGAGGATGCCCGTCAGCACATCGCGCAGCGCCATGTGCTGAAGCAACGATTCACTGCGCTCTTTCGCCAGCAGCACCAGGCCGAGGGAAATCATCATCGCAGTGAACGTGCCAATGCTGACCGAGATGGTTTGCTTGAGGTTGCTGACGTCATAGCGCATCTCCGCCGCACCGCCGCCGAGCACCGCCACCACCCGCATGCCCAAGCCGATCAGGCTGATGCTCGAACCAATGATCAACAGCATGCGCGCACGGCCCTGGGCGGGGATGTAGCGATGGGTCCAGTAGATGATCAAGGCGCACTGCAGCATCAAGACCAGAGAGGCGGCGAGCATCCGTGGCTCCAGGGTATCGATCAGGCTGACCATCAACACCAGCATCAATGCCGCCGGCGCGAACACCCGCCACCAGGACATGGGCCTCTCGATAATCCGAAACAGGCTGGCGCCATAAAAGGCCAGCGCCACCGCCAGCAAGGAGTTGGCCGCGCCATAGGTAAACCACAGCGGCGCATGACCGTAAAAGGTGTAGCCCACATAGGCCAAGGCATGGGCCAGCAAACCAAAACCAATGGTGAGCAAACCGTCACGCTGATTGAACTGGCCGACCAGGATTAGACAGAACGCCATGATCGTCGCCACTAAAGCAACACAGGCAAACAGCGTGGGGGTATGGGCAATCATGGCGTTTCACCAGGCACGGGTAGAAGCAGTTCTGGTCGCCAGTTTAGTTGAGCCGGTCAATCGTTGGTGAGTTGTTTCGCCTTATTGGCCAGGGGGCGAGCCCAACGGCGCGGGAATGCCCCATGTCCGGCAGCAGCGACCGTCTCATCCCAGGGAGATGAGACGGACGTCGTTTTAACGTTGCTCGATCAAGCCATCGATCAACTGTCGCTGGAACGCCAGGAGTACCTCCTTGGGCTGCTGCAACTGCATGAATTCCAGCAGCGGGTCGATCACTTCGGTCCTGATACCCGACAACTCTTCAATCGTCGCCAACCCGCAGAACGGCACGTAGGCTTCGGAATACCCGCCTTCATGCACCAGAACCAGCCTTCCGTGACAGAGGCGTTCGGCGGCTGTGCGCACCAGGCGGGTCATCTCGCGGAACGAGTCGCTGTGCAGCAGCATGCGTGCCAGGGGATCGACGGCGTTGGCGTCGTAACCGCAGGCGACGATGATCAGTTCCGGTTCGAATTGCTCCAGTGCCGGGATGACGATGCGCTGCAGGGCATACAGGTACGCCTCGTGACCGCTGCCCGGGGGCAGGGGGATGTTGATGTTGGCCCCCAGCCCCGGCCCTCGGCCACGATCGGTGTCGCCGCTGTATCCGGCCGGGAAGCAGCCGTCTTGGTGCAGGGAAATGGTCAGTACATCGCCGCGCTCTTCGAAGATCGATTGGGTGCCGTTGCCGTGGTGTACGTCCCAGTCGATCACCGCGACCTTGCCGAGGCCCAGACGTGCTTTGGCGGCTTCGATGGCGATCGGGATGTTGGCCAGGAAACAAAAGCCCATGGCGCTGTCGGCCAGGCAGTGGTGGCCTGGCGGACGGGACAAGGCGTAGGCATTGTTGGCTTCGCCGGACAACACGGCCTCGACCGCGGCCATGGCCAGGCCGGCGGAGAGGGTGGCGATCTCGTAGCTGCCAGGGCCAATCGGGGCGTTGGGGCCCAGCAGGCCGCCGCCGGCATCGCTCATGGCTTTGAAGCGCTGCAGGTACTCAGGCGTGTGCACCCGCAGCAGGTCTTCCTCTGTGGCCGTCTCGGCACTGCGTACGTGCAGCTGTCGGGTCAGGCCGGAGACGTCCAGCAGGCTCTTCAGCCGCCGTTTGGTTTCCGGTGATTCGGCATGCCCGGCGGCGGCTGGAGGTTGCACCCAGCCACCCACCGGCAAGATCAGCGCGTGGGGGCCGGCGCTGTGCCAGAGGCTGAGTTCGTCGAAGAAAAATGCACTTTTTCGGCTCATGTCTTTTCCATTTTTCGAGGGTAAAAGGGTCACTCAAGCTTTTGTGCGGCAGCTGAGAATCAGCACCAGGGAGAGCAGGGTGATGGCGGCGGCACCGATCAGTAACGGCTGGTAACCACCGGTGTTTTCGATCAGGTGCCCGGCGACGGTGGGGCCGATGGCCAGGCCGCCGCCGATCACCAGGTTGGAGGCGTTCATCAGCTTTCCGGAGCGGTCGAGCTCTGCCAGGCTGGCGAGGATCAGCGGCAGGATGAAGGTCCAGGTGAATTTGAAGGCCAGGGCTGCCAGGGCCAGGCGGGCCAGGGGTGGCTGATCCAGGAGGAGTAGCACCGAGCCGGCCATCAAGCCGTAACCCAGCAACAGCAACAGAGGCCGTGGCAGGCGGTCGCCGATCAGTGAGGCGCAGCCGGCACCGACAATCCCCATCAGGGTGGCGATGGCGAGGACCTCGCCGCTGGATTCGGCGGAAATTCCGGCGTTGGCGCTGATGGCACCGATAAAGGTCCAGACGCCACTCAGGCTGATGTAAAAACTCAGGATGCCGAGAATGCCCAGGCTGACCTTCCACGTAGAGGCCCGGGTGGACTTTTCGGCGTTGCTTGCCGCCACCGGCGCGCCCTGGGGAAAGTAGCGTGCCAGTGGCAGAAACAGCGCCATCAGCAGGGCCAGGATCAGGTAGCAGGCCCCTAACCCATAGTGTTCGAACAGCCGCGGCAGGATGCTCAAACCAATGGCGCCGACCACCAGTTGGCCCATGACCCACAAACCGTAGACCCGGCTCGGGTTGGCGGTGGACGCTGCGCTGGACAGGCAGACGATCATCAGTGATCCCCCGGCCAGGGCGCTGCAAAAGCGCAGAGCGAGCAGGGTGCTGTAATCCTCGGCCCAGATGGAGAGCAGGTTGGCGGCGATGAAGATCACCCCGGCCAGGGCGGCGGCGCGGCGCCAATTGATGCGCTTGAGCCACCAGAAAGCGGGCAGGGTGGCCAGGCTCATGGCGCCCAGCTCGGTGGAAAACAGGTCGCCGATCTGTGACGGGCTGAGGTGCCATTGCGTGGCCAATTGCGCGGCGATCGCCGGGGCGGTCATGAGAATGGTCGGGGTTATTGCGCCGAACAGCACGATGGCTGCCAGCAGGGCCCGTTGCGACGCGCTGAACAGGGCGTCGCCGGACAGGGGTTGAGGCTGGGCGTTCATGGGCAAGCTCCGGGAAAGTCGATTCAGAACACGTGAACCAGGCGCAGCAAGGCGTCGGTGCCGTGGTAGCCGTTATCGGTGGCGAGGTTTTGCGAGAGGCTGAACATCACTTGGTTCTGTTTATCCAGCCAATGCCCGACCTCGAAGCCGGCCTGGGTGTAGCGCTTGTGGGTGTCATCGATGCGTTGGTCGTTGATCCGCAGTTCGCCGCCATCGGCGTGGATCAGGCGCAGGGCGCCGTAGGTTGCGGGGGTGAAGTCATAGGAGGCGAAGGCTTGCAGGCGATAGAGCGGGTCCTGTTTCAATTCGCTGCCGAAGTAGTCGTCGTTTTTGCCGTAGAGCTGGGCTTCGAGGTTGGCTTCCAGCACCCACTTTTCGCCGACCCCCTGGGTGTAGTTGTAAACGAAGGTGGTGCCCCAGCGATTGGCCCCGGGGGACACGTCGGGGCGGGTGGCGTGGTACTCGCCGACCGGCAGGGTGACCAGGGTCAGCAGCCCGCTGTAGGTGCGTGTGGCCGGATCATTGATGAAAAACACGGTGCCGCCGACTTGCGGGTCGCCGAAGCCACGCTCTGCGGTGTGCTGGCTGGAACCGGGCAAGCGGGCATCGATATCAGCGAATGGCGCGATGAATTGCGGGGTGCACAGGGTGCCGCACAGATCGGTGAAAAACACTTGGCGATAGGCCACGGCGTTGACCTTCAGCTCGGCCTTGCCGTTGCTGTCGGCCGGGCCGTGGAAGTCATCGGCGCGGGTGGCCGGAAGGTACAGCACGCCCAGGGAGGTGCCCGAAGGGGCGCCGAAAAAGTCCCGGGCGTTGAGGTCGGCGGCGCTGGCCGGCAGGCTCCATAGTCCGTTGCTGAAGGCCAGTCCGGCGGTGAAAGCCAGTGTTCGGGTGAAGGTGTTGTTCATGGGCGTAGCGCCTCTCGTTGAGTGGTGGTGTGGCGAACGGTTCGCCGGTGCTGGGCAGTCAAAAAAGTGCAGTGGCAAAAAAAAGGCAAAGGGCGCCTAGGGCCGTCAAAACGACAGCGCAAAAATCAGCGTGGGTCAGCGGTGGGGGTCAGTCGGGGGTGCTATGCAGCAGGTGGGCGATGCGGGCTTTGTCCTTGACCCCCAGCTTGCTGTAGATGGCGCGGATGTGATGGCGCACGGTGTTGGGCGACATACCCAGGTCCCGGGCGACTTCCTTGTAGGTCTTGCCTTCGCCAAAGCCTTGGGCGACGTCGTTTTCCCGGGGGCTCAGTTGCACGAACACGTTGCGGCTGCGGGCGGCCAGCAGGAACAGGTCACCCACCGCCGACGCCTCGATCTGCAAGTGCTTGCCCTCATATCCGCGGGCGTCCATGGCCACGGGCAAGAACGGCCCCGTCCAGTCCGGCCACTCGCTGAGCAGCAAGTCGACAAAACCTCGTTCCGCGCAGTGCAGGGCGCCGCGTGGGTCACTCACCGCCAGGGCCAGGTGGCGTGAGGCGGTGATGGTTTCGCGCTTGGCCACCAGGGTCCGAATATGATTGGCCGACACCGCTGCCACCAGGTGCAGCATGGCGTTGTTCACGATCAGGCAGTCGTGGGGGGTAAAGCCTGGGGCGCCGGGCTGGCGATACAGGGTGAGGTGATCGCTGAGGTGGGTCCGCGGGTCGACGTACACCACACAGAGCAGTTCGCCAATGCCGTAGGTCTGGCCCAGCCAGGTCAGGCCTGGGCCGTTGGCCGGGTCGCCCATGTCCACAATGACGGCTTGCCCGGGCTGCTCGTAGACCCGGTCGATGGTCACGTCGGTGTGGCGAATCGATTGCCAGTCCGCCAGGTAGCTCGGGGGCAGGTTGTACAGGTAGGAACTGTGTTCTACCGGCAACCCGTCAATCATCGCCGCGCGCCCCCACCAGGCACTGTCGAAGGGCAGCAACTGAGCGATGCAGCTCAGGGCGGGCTGGTGAAAGTGCTCGATATCCTTGTTCTGCGCCAGGCGCTGAAGCTCCAGAGTCATCGTGCTGAACGCCCCAAGAAGGCTGGCGAGACGGTGTTCTTGACGGCTCATTGGTGAGTACCTCTGTGCGACTGTTTTTATTGGTTTCGTCACGGGGTCAGTAAGGACCGGAACGTCGTGCAGACGTGGGCAGGGCCTGGCTCGAAGTATCGGAGGATTGCGGCGCGATCACTATCCTACAGATGCAGGATGACAGGGTTTTTCTTCATCAAAGGTGCTCGCAGGCTGAGTTTGCGGCCTTGCAGCGGCGGTACCTGCTCGGGCTGCCGATGTTCAGCCCCCGCGAAACACCTCGGAAAATAGATGAATTTTTCCGGCCTCGGTGACTCGAAATCACTGATTGGGGCTGTTGTATCCATTTGGCGGATCGGTTGTACGGATTCCGCTAATCTTGTGTACTCTTTCCGGCTGCTTTTCTTTGACCCATGGCCGTGATGAGGCCCGACCGCTAGAGCTTACTTACATGCAATCAGATGCCCGTAGCGTCGTTGTGCCCTTGCTGCTTCAGAACCTGAGGTCAGGTACAGCCTCGTTGCACACCGCCCTGGAGAAACGCCTGCCGTTTTTCTCGCCTGCCTTGAATACCCCCCATTACCTGCGCTTGATTCAAGCCTATTACGGTTTTTATCTGCCCCTGGAACAACGCTTGCTGGAAAGCGGTGTGGTTTTCCAGGACTTTGACTTGGCCGAGCGCCTCAAGACCGCCACCTTGCACCGCGACCTCAAGGCCCTGGGGCTGACGGAACAGGCCATTGCCGATTTGCCGCTGTGCGGGTCGCTGCCCGCTACCCCGTCCGCTGCAGCGTGCCTCGGGGTGTTGTACGTGCTGGAAGGCGCGACGCTGGGCGGGCAGATCCTGCGCCGTGAAATCGCCACCCGGCTCGAACTGGACGCCAGCACCGGGGCCGCGTTCCTGGATATCTACGGCGCCGCCACCGGCCAGCGTTGGCGCGAATTTACCCAGGCCCTGGGCACTTCATCCCTGACTGAGGGTGAGCGGCAAACTGCCGTCAGTGCGGCCCAGGATACGTTTGCCTGTTTTGAACACTGGCTTGATCGCTCAGAGGTGCTGTTATGAATCCGCTTGAAAAGAAAGCCTTTGAGGAGCTGTTGGCCAACTGTGCCAACGAGCCCATTCGTACCCCGGGCGCCATTCAACCCCACGGGGTCCTGTTGACCCTGTCCGAGCCCGAGATGCGTGTGGTGCAGGTCAGTGCCAACGTCCAAGCCCTGCTCGGCAAGGCCGTGGACGATGTGCTGGGTGCGCCGCTGGCCCTGTTGCTCGGTGAGGATTACGCGCAGCAGGTGCAGTTGGCTGCGCAGCAGCATCATCCGCTGGATGCGCCGGAGCTGTATTTCACCCTCAATGGCGGCGTCTTTGAAGGCTTTGTGCACCGGCATCAAGGGGTGCTGGTGTTGGAGCTGGAAGTCCAGGCCAAACCGATCGAGTCTCTAGGGGCTGATGGTCGTCTCAACAACCTCGGTCGCATGCTCCAGCGCTTGCATGCGGCGAAAAGCCTTGAGGCCTTGTATGACGTCAGCGTCAAGGAAATCCAGGCGATCACTGGGTACGACCGGGTCCTGATTTATCGCTTCGAGGAGGAAGGCCACGGCCAGGTGATCGCCGAAGCCTCGTCGCCGTCCATGGAGGTGTTCCAGGGGCTGTTTTTCCCCGCCTCGGACATCCCCGAGCAGGCCCGGGAGCTGTATCGCACCAACTGGTTGCGGATCATCCCGGACGCGGATTACCAGCCGGTACCGCTGGTGCCGAAGCTGCGCCCAGACACCGGCCAGCCGCTGGACTTGAGCTTTGCCAGCCTGCGCAGCGTCTCGCCCATTCACTGCCAGTACATGAAAAACATGGGGGTGCTGTCGTCCATGAGCATTTCCCTGCTCAAGGATGACAAGCTGTGGGGGTTGATCAGCTGTGGCCATCGTCAGCCATTGCATGTGCCCCATGAATTGCGCAGTGCCTGCCAGACCATTGGCCAGGTGCTGTCCCTGCAAATCAGTGCCATGGAAGCGCTGGAAGTCAGCCGGCAGCGGGAAGAAAAGGTCGACACCCTGGCGCTGCTCAATCAAGCAATGATCGACTCGCCGGAAAACGTCTTCGATGGCCTGGCCCAGCAACCGGCCTTGCTGATGGCCCTGACCCACGCCGGTGGCGTGGCAATCATTGAAGACAAACAACTGCACCGCTATGGCAACTGTCCGGAGCCGGAGGAGATCCGCGCGCTGCACAAGTGGCTGCAATCGTCCTCTCAAAAAGTGTTTTCCAGCCATCAACTGTCGCTGGTCTATCCGCCTGCCGAAGCCTTCACCCGGGTCGCCAGTGGTGTGCTGGCGATGAGTTTGCCCAAGCCGGTGGATAACGGCGTGATCTGGTTCCGCCCAGAGGTGAAAGAGAGCATCAACTGGAGCGGCGACCCGAGCAAACCCCTCAATATGGAAGACTCGGAATCGGGGTTGCGCCTGCGGCCGCGCACGTCCTTCGAGATCTGGAAGGTGGAGATGGCGGGTATTTCCACCCAGTGGACACCCGGCGACCTGTTTGCCGCCAATGACCTGCGGCGTTCGGCCCTGGAAAGTGACCTGGCGCGACAGGTGCTGCGTGAGCAGCGTGCGGTGCAGGCGCGTGATGAACTGGTGGCGGTGGTATCCCACGACCTGCGCAACCCGATGACGGTGATTTCAATGCTCTGCGGCATGATGCAGAAGGCCTTCAGCTCCGATGGCCCTCACACCTCTCGGCGCATCTCCACGGCCATCGACACCATGCAACAGGCGGCGGGCCGTATGAACACGCTGCTGGAAGATTTGCTGGACACCTCGAAGATCGACGCCGGGCGCTACACCATCACCGCGCAGCAGCTGGAGGTTGCGGAGATGTTTGAAGAGGCCAACGCGCTGCTCTCGCCCCTGGCGCTGGATAAAGACATCGAGATTTCCTTTCATTCCGAGCCGGCGCTGACGATTCACGCCGACCCCGAGCGGCTGTTCCAGGTGCTGTCCAACCTGGTGGGCAATGCCATCAAGTTCACCCCCCGTCGCGGCAAGATCGGCGTGGTGGCCATGGCGGCTGGCGATGACATTGTGTTCAGCGTGCGTGATACCGGGGAGGGGATTGCCAAGGACCAGTTGCCCCATGTGTTTGATCGCTACTGGACCTTGAAGGAAGGCAACCCCACGGGCACCGGGCTCGGGCTTTACATCACCCAAGGCATTGTCGAGGCCCACGGCGGGCGCATCGTGGCCGAGAGTGAAGAGGGCTGCGGCACGGAATTCCGCTTCACGGTGCCGAAAAGCCGGACGTAAAGGGGGGCCGTTATTCGTGCCCCGCCTTTACGCGGGGCCCGGGATGATGTCAGCCAATCGCCGTGCCACGCTCGCCGCTTGTTCGGCACTGGCGATGTTGGTGAAGCCCATGACCAGACCCTGCCTGGGCTCGGCTTCCAGGTACCACTGCGACAGCGGTTCCATGGCGATGCCCAGGCCCCGGGCGCGTTGGGCGACCTGGACATCGTCAGCCTCGAGAAGGCCCGCCACCAGGTGCATGCCGCCCGCCTGGGGGTTGATCAACAGGCGTTCCCCCAGGTGTTGCAGCAGCGCCTCCACCAGCCATTGCCGGCGGCGTGCGTAGAGGTTGCGCATCTTGTTTAAATGCCGGGCGAAATGGCCCTCGTTGAGGAACACGCTGACGGTCGCCTGCAGCAGCGTCGGGCAGTGGTTATGCAGGCGGTCCGCCTGTTGGGCGAAGGCTTCGCTCTGTTCCGCCGGCACCACCAGGTAGGCCAGGCGCAATCCGGGAAACAGCACCTTGCTGAAGGTCCCGGTGTAGAGCACACGGCCTTGTTGGTCGAGGCTCTTGAGGGCGGGCAGGGGCTTGCCCTGGTAGCGGTATTCGCTGTCGTAATCGTCCTCGATGATCCAACTGCCCTGGCGGTTGGCCCACTCCAGCAACGCCAGCCGACGCGGCAATGACAGCGACACCCCCAGCGGGCTCTGGTGGGTCGGCGTGACCACCGCAAAGCGCGCATCGGCCGCCCGGGCGATGCCTTGGGCGACGTCCAGCCCATGGTCATCCACCGGGACCGGCACCAACTGGGCCCCGGCCTCCAGCAGTGCATTCCTGGCCATGAAATAGCCGGGCTCTTCCAGCCAGCAACGATCGCCGTGCTGCATCAGGGTGTGGCTGATCAGGTCCAGGCAGGCGCGATAGCCGGCGCAGACGAAAACCTGCTCCGGGCGGCAGGTGATCCCCCGTGAAATCCCCAGGTAAGTCGCGATGGCCGCGCGCAACGGCGCATAACCTCTTGGGTCCGGGTAGACCAGCCCTTCGATGCCGGCCTGGCGTAACTGTCGGCCGGCCAAGCGGGTCCACAGCTTGCGCGGAAAGGCATCCAGCGCCGGCAGGCCCATCTGCAGGGCCAGGGGCAAGGTCCCGGAATGAGTGGCGGGGGAGGCTGGCTGCGCCATTGGGGCCTGCAGTGGCGGCGCAGCCACCGGTGGCAACAACGGCGTGACAAAGGTCCCGGCGGCCCCGCGAGTGATCAGGTAACCCTCGCCAATCAGCAGTTGGTAGGCCGCTTCCACCGTGCCGCGCGCCAGGTTCAGCTCGGCGGCCAGGGCGCGAACGGCCGGCACCCGATCGCCCGAGCGCAGGCGGCCGTCGGCAATCGAGGCACAAAAACGCTGATACAGCTGACGGTAGATCGGTGCTGACTGGCTGCGGTCGAATTCGAAGGAAAACATCATGGCCTAGTCGTTTATGCATTTTTCGGCCCTGTAGCATAAGGCATAGGCGCCTTAAGGTGAGCGAACTCTCTCAGCGGACCACGCTCATGACCGACACACTTCAACACCTTGAGGGCCAGCAGGCCTTTGCGGCCAGTTTCGAGCTGATGCGCGTGTTGCGCCCCCATGTCACTGACCGGGCCGCTTATGTTGCCCAACTGCAGCGTCAGGCTGAACAGGGTTACCGCTTGCTGGCTGCCTGGAGCGGTGAGCGGATAGTCGGCCTGGCCGGTTATCGCGGGCTGGAAAACCTGCTCTACGGTCGTTTTATCTACGTCGATGACCTGGTGGTCAGTCCCGATCTCCAACGCGGCGGTCTGGGCGGTCGGCTGTTGACTGCGGTTCGCCAGGAGGCGCTGCAGCGTGGCTGCGATCACCTGGTGCTGGACACCGGGCTGCATATGCCCTTGGCCCAGCGCTTCTATTTTCGCCAAGGGCTGCTGGCCCGGGGCATGCACTTCACCCAAAACCTTCGCGCCGGGAGCCTGGCATGAATAACCTGCTATTGATCAACGCCAGCCCCCATGGGCAGGTTTCCCATGCCAACCAGTTGGCACTGGCGTTAGTGGCCTCGCTGCGCCAGCGCTATCCGCGCCTGGAGGTGGTGGAGCGTGACCTGGGGGCCCAGCCCCCGCCGGCACTGGGCAGCGACTACGCTCGGGCCCTGACCACGGCCACGCCGTTCGACGCACCGGTATTCGACGTTTCCGAAGCACTGATCAGCGAACTGGAGCGCGCCGACGTCCTGTTGATTGCCACCCCGATGCACAACTTCACGTTGCCCGCCGCGCTCAAGCTCTGGATCGACTACGTGCTGCGCATTCACCGCACCTTCAGCTCCGGTCCCGAGGGCAAGACAGGCCTGCTGCGGGACCGCCCGGTGTATGTGCTGGTCGGTTCCGGCGGCTTTCATCAGGGCGAGTCGGCACGCCAGCCGGATTTTCTGACGTCCTACCTGCGGCATGTGCTGAACACCCTAGGGCTGTTCGACCTGCACTTTTCCTACCTCCAGGGCTTGGTGTTCGGTGAAGAGGCCGTCGCGGCCACGCTCGAATCGGCCCGCACGCGACTGGCACTGGAGCCGCTGTTCAGCCCCCTTGTTCGCGCCTGATCCCTTTTTCTACACAGGAGTTTCACCATGAGCCAACTCAGACTGCCGTTTCCTTCCCTGTCGCCTGCGGCCTACCAGGGCCTGCTGGCCTGCAACACCGCCCTGGCGTCGAGCCCGCTCGGCTTGCCGCTGTTGGAGCTGGTGTACCTGCGCATCTCGCAGATCAACGGCTGCGCCTTCTGCCTGGGCAAGCACTCCGCGACCCTGCGTGAATGTGACGTGGCGCAAGAGAAGCTGGATTGCCTCGCCGGCTGGCGCATCAGCGAGCTGTTCAACGACCGCGAGCGCGCCGCCCTGGCCTGGGCCGAGACCCTGACCCACGTCAGCGAAAAGGGTGCACCCGATGAGCTGTACGAGCCGTTGCGAGCCCACTTCAGCGACGCCGAGATTTCCGACCTGACCTTGGCCGCCGCCTTGATGAATGCCTTTAACCGCCTTGCGGTAGGGATGAAGCTCTAGGCGGTGTAGCTGCGCCCGAGCCCTTTGTGGCCGGGCTTAAGCGCTGGGCTATCCAGCGCATCCTTTACAACAACTTGCCTCACCGCCGCCCTTCGAACGCCATGCGCACCGCCAAGCCGGCGAGGACCGTAGCCATCAGCCAGCGTTGCACGCTCTGCCACAGGGGGCGGCTGGCGAGAAAGGCGGCGATGGAACCCGCCATGATGGCGATCAGCGCGTTGACGCTGACGCTGATCGTAATCTGGGTAAAGCCCAGCACCAGGGATTGCGCCAGCACCGAGCCATGGCCGGTGGGGGTGATGAACTGGGGCAGCAGCGACAGGTACATAACGGCGACCTTGGGGTTCAGCAGGTTGGTGACCAACCCCATCATGAACAGCTTGCGCGGGCTGTCCTGGGGCAAGTCGCGTACCTGGAACGCCGAACGGGCACCGGGCTTGACGGCCTGCCAGGCCAGATACAGCAGATAGAGCGCGCCGCCCAGGCGCAGGGCGTCATAGGCATAGGGCACCGCCAGGAGCAGGGCGGTAATGCCCAAGGCGGCGCACAGCATGTAGATGAGAAAACCCAAGGCCACGCCGCCCAGGGAAATCAGCCCGGCCATGGGCCCCTGGCAGATCGACCGCGAGATCAGATAGATCATGTTCGGGCCGGGCGTCAGCACCATGCCGAGGGAGATCAGGCCGTAGGCAAGCAGGGTGGATAACTCGGGCATCGTCTAACTCCTCAAGCGACAGATAACGAATGGCCAGCCCCGGTACATCAATGCACAACGGTTTTTGCCCTTTCCGAGGCCTGCAACGGGATGACGCAGCCGATAGTAGGGCGCTGAAAAAAACAGTGTTAGACACAGATGGCCGGACAAAACGTCATACAGCGTTCGTGGCGCTGGAGACACGCAAGTCAGCCGTCGGCCACCCAGGGTTCGGCCCATGGCGGCGACGAGGAATCGACCGCGCTCACCTGCAACCGTTGAGCCCTATTCACGGGCCTGGAACAGGCTTGAAGCTTTTTCGGCGGCCGACTTTAAAGTATCCGCCAGCACGCCGATAACGTCGGTAGCCAGAGGCTCGTACGAGGTGTGGTGTAAGCGCGTTTTGATTGAAAGGTTGATCCGTTCAGACACTGACAATAGCTCCGCGATGATCAATGCCGCTGCCTTCACTGAATAGGACTATAACAATGAACAAAATGACGATTCGGCTTCGGCTCCTGGCGCTGGTGAGCGCCATGCTACTCAGTTGCACCATTATTGGCGTGATGGGCCTCGATGCTCTTTCGCGAAGCGTGGCGGGGCTCAATACGGTGTATCTGGACCGGGTCGTGCCTTTGCGCGACCTGAAAAATATCGCTGATCTGTTCGCCGTCAAAATAGTCGATAGCAGCCACAAAGTGCACAGCGGGCAGATGACTTACGCCCAGGCCGAGAAAGCCGTGAGGGACGCCGACAGTCAGATCAACACACTGTGGGCGGCGTATCAAAACACTCGAATGAGCCCTGAAGAAAAAAGCCTGGTGGTGGCGACCGCCCGGGTGGTCGATGCGGCTCAGGAGCCGATAGAACGCTTGAAAGGCATTCTGCAGCGCAGCGACAAAACGGCGCTGGACACGTTCGTAAAGGTTGAGCTCTATCAATTCATTGATCCGATCTCGGCTGAATTCAGCCAGTTGATCCAGATTCAACTGGACGAATCAAAGCGGGTCTACGACGACTCCGTGGCCCTGTATGACACCACCCGCACCCTGTTGACACTGCTGTTGGTGATGATCCTGGCGTGCGGTGTGCTCTTTGCCTGGCGGCTTATCCGCAGCATCACCCGCCCGTTGGCGACGTTGAAGGACGCCGCCGCTCGGGTGGCGTCCGGAGATCTCAGCCAGACCATCGAGGTGCTGGGGCGTGATGAGATTACCGACGTGCAACTGTCGGTGCAGACGATGCAAAACACGTTGCGCGAAACCTTGCAGGGCATCCAGGGTTCGGCGACCCAACTGGCAGCCGCCGCCGAAGAACTCCAGGCGGTCACCGAAGGAACGGCCCAGGGCATCCACCGGCAAAATGACGAGATGCAAATGGCGGCGACCGCTGTGACCGAGATGTCCGCTGCAGTGGATGAGGTGGCGGATAACGCCGGTCGGACATCCAATGCCTCGCGAGAAGCCATGGAGTTGTCCGATGGCGGGCGTCAGCAAGTGGTGCGCACCCGTGACACCATCGACCAGCTCAGCGGCAAGCTGAACCAGACCACCACGACGGTGTTGCGGCTGGCCGATGAAGTGTCGAACATCGGCGGCGTGCTGGATGTGATCCGCTCCATCGCGGAGCAAACCAACCTGCTGGCCCTCAACGCAGCCATCGAGGCCGCCCGCGCAGGCGATGCGGGCCGCGGCTTTGCGGTGGTCGCCGACGAGGTTCGCAACCTGGCCCAGCGCACCCAAGTGTCGACGCAGGAAATCGAACGAATGATTTCCGCGATCCAGAGCGCAACTCAGGAAGGCGTGACAGAGATGCAGCAGAGCGGTGAGTTCGCCGCGCGCAGCCAGACGATGGCCAGCGAGGCGGATCAAGCGCTGACCTTGATCGCTGCACGGATCACCGAGATCAACGGCATGAACCTGGTCATTGCCAGTGCGGCGGAAGAACAAGCCCAGGTGGCTCGCGAGGTCGACCGTAACCTGGTCGCCATCCGCGACATCTCCGAGCAGAGTACGGCGGGCGCGCAACAAACCTCCGAGGCCAGTGAAGAACTGGCGCGCCTGGCGACCAACCTCAATCACCTGGTCGGTCGCTTCCGCATGTAACGGCTGTTACTGCGGCGGCACGCCAAGCCAGGGGCGGCTGCCGACAGCCCAGTCGGCGTTCCGGTTCGTGATGCCCGCCATACCCCGGTGGCGATCACGGGCCGCTCCCCTGGCGTTGCTCCCTCGTCAGTAGCGAATCATCACCGACTTCAGTTCGGTGTAGTCATCGATAAAAGCACTGCCAAACTCGCGGCCGACCCCCGAGGATTTATTGCCGCCGAAGGGCACGGCCGGGTCCAGCATCGTGTGCATGTTCACCCACACGGTGCCGGCGTTGATGGCTGGCACCATGCGCAGTGCCTTGCTCAGGTCGTTGGTCCAGAGGCTGGCGCTCAAGCCGTAGGGCGTGTTGTTCATCAGCTCCAGCAGTTCGTCTTCGCTGTCGTAGGGGAAGAAGGTGGCGATCGGTCCAAAGGTTTCTTCGTTGAGCAGGGTGTCGTTGACGCTGTTGGCGAGAATCACCGTGGGCTCGACGTAGCAGCCCGGGCGGTCAATCAGGTGGCCGCCGTGGATGATGCGGTTGTTTTCGGCACGGGCCTTGGCGAAGAACCCTTCCAGCTTCAACTGGTGCTGGCGGTTGGTCACCGGGCCGAACTCGGTGCGCTCATCCAGTGGCGAGCCGATGTTCAGTGTGCTCAGGCGCTGGCTGAGCGTGTCCATCACCGGGTCGATCTGCGAGCGGTGGACGAAGAAGCGTTCGGCGGCAGCGCAGATTTGCCCGGAGTGCAGGAAGCCGGCTTCGATGATGCCGTTGACCGCTTTGTCCAAGTCGACATCGCGCAGGAAGCCGGCGGAGTTTTTGCCGCCCAGTTCCAGGGTCGCGCGGGTCAGGCCGGCGCCCATGGCACTGCGGCCGACCGCAATCCCGGTGGGCACCGAGCCGGTGAACGAGACCTTGTCGGTGCCCGGGTGCTCGATCAAGGCTTTGCCCACCGCGCCGCCACCGGTCAAGACGTTCAAGGCGCCGGCCGGCAGACCGGCTTCGATGGCCAGTTCGGCGATGCGCAGGATGGTCAGCGGGGTGAACTCACTGGGCTTGATGATGATGCTGCAGCCGGTCACCAGCGCCGAGGCGAGTTTCCAGATGGCGATCATGGTCGAGAAATTCCACGGCACGATGCCCACCACCACCCCGACCGGTTCGCGCAAGGTGAAGGCGGTGTAGCGCTCGCCGGCGAAAGACGGCAGCGATGGGGTAATAGTCTGGCCGCTGATCTTGGTGGCCCAACCCGCGTAATAACGCAGGAAGTGGGCGGCCTGGTCCACTTCGAAGGCGCGGGAAATCTGGATGATCTTGCCCGACTGGCAGGTTTCGATCTGGGCCAGTTCCTCGCGGTGCTGCTCCAGCAGATCGGCCAGTTTCAGCAGCACATTGCCCCGCACGGCGGGGGCGACCTGGGACCAGTGTTTGAAACCGCGGCCGGCCGATTCCACCGCCGCATCGATGTCGGCCGGATCGGCGTCGGCCACCTGGGCAATGACCTTGCCGGTGGCCGGGTTGATGACCTCCAGGGTTTCGTTGGAATGGCTCTGGACGTAGGCGCCGTCGATGAACAAGGCGTGGCGGCGGCTGAGGAAGGCTTCAACGCTGGGCAGTAACGAAATATCGCTCATGGGCTTTTCCAGTTAGCGAACAAAGAAAAGCCCGAGGTTAAGCCGCACGCTCCGCTGCGGCTTGACTGTGGCTGCCGGGGCGCATGTCTGTGGCTGCCAGTGCGCGCTGGTACAGCCGCTTGCGGTGCAGCTTGGCAGGCAGGAGCAAGCCGCCCAGCAGCCTGGAACAAGTATTCGCTGGCGATTTGCGATCAGATCGAGGGCCTCGACTCGCTGAACAAAGGGCTGGCTGATGTTCTTCCGGAAAAATAAACAGCTGCACGAACTCGCCGCCATCCTCGAGCCCTGGCTGGCCGGTGGGGCCTTGGATGCGCCAGCGCTGGAGGCTTTTCCGCCCTTGCAGGGTTGCCTGCGGCAGTGGGCGCAGCAGCAGGCGCAAGACGCCCGGCAACGCCTGGAGGCTCAGGCCGCCGTCCGCGAGCAAACCGTACAGTTGCAGCGCAGCGAGCAGGCAATACAAGCGCTGCAACTGGAACTGGCGCAGCGTCGGCTCAGTGAGCAGGCCCTGGACGTCGAGTTGAGCCAGCAGCGGGCGCTGTCCCACCAGCATCAGCAGGAGGCGCAGATCTGGGCGCTGCTGCAATCGACCCTGACCGAAGGCTGCTGGGACATCACCGTGGTCAACGGCGACCTGCAAGACCCGGCCAGCCAAATGCGCATCTTCAATCAGTTCCGCCAACTGATGGGCTATGCCGCCCATGAGCTGCCCGATGGCTGGGACGCGCAAGTCAGCATCACCCACCCGGACGATTTGCCGAAGATCATGGCGATTTTTGAACGGGAGATTCTCGCCAGCCACGGCAGCGGTGAATACGTGTTCGAGTACCGGATGCGCCACAAGACTCGGGGCTATATCTGGTGCCGGGAGCGGGGGCGGGCGGTGCGTGATCCGCAGGGGCGCCTGACCCGGGTGATCGGCGCGGTCCGCGACATCAGCGATGAACACTCCGCGAAGATCACCCACCAACAACTGCTGGAGCAGAATCAGGCGACCTACGGCCAGATCGCCACCGTGGTCAGTGTGATCAAGGGCATTGCCGACCAGACCAACCTGCTGGCCTTGAACGCCGCCATCGAGGCGGCCAGGGCCGGGGAGGTCGGGCGCGGCTTTTCTGTGGTGGCCGATGAGGTGCGCAAGCTGGCGGAAAGCACCCGCCACGCCACCCAGCAGATTCAGACGATGCTGCATCAGCACGGGCCGGACCGGCTCTAGGCTTGCCGCTGCGGGGCGCCGAGTGATTGCTCCTGCCGGCGCTACGCGCAGACTTGGCAGGCAGTAACAAAACCGGCGGCAGCCATGGGCAAGACGCTCAGGGTGGCAGGGGCGCACAGTGACCCTGAACACGATGTCGTTCCGATCAGGAAGCGCTTGGGCCCGGCGCCATTGCCGGCTCATTGAACGGCTCGATACATCCACTGAGAAATCCGCTTTCGAGGATCCGCACCATGTCGATCAATGACCGTCTCACCGAGCATTTGAAAAGGGGGTCAGTTGGTTTTCCCACCGCGTTAGCCAGCACCATCGGCCTGATCATGGCCAGCCCGGTGATTCTGACCGCGACCATGGGCTTCGGCATCGGCGGCAGTGCCTTCGCGGTGGCCATGTTGATTGCGGTGGTCATGATGCTGGCCCAGGCCAGCACCTTCGCTGAAGCCGCATCGATCCTGCCGACCACCGGTTCGGTCTACGACTACATCAACTGCGGCATGGGGCGTTTCTTCGCGATCACCGGCACCCTGTCGGCGTACCTGATCGTGCACGTGTTTGCCGGCACCGCGGAAACCATCCTCTCCGGGGTCATGGCCTTGGTGAACTTCGAACACCTGAACACCCTGGCGGAGTCGGCCGGCGGTTCCTGGCTGCTGGGGGTGGGCTTTGTCGTGGTGTTCGGCATTCTCAATGCCTTTGGCGTCAGCGCCTTTGGCAAGGCGGAGATCATCCTGACCTTCGGCATGTGGACCACCTTGATGGTGTTTGGCGTGCTGGGGCTGATCGCGGCCCCGGCGGTGGAACTTGAAGGCTGGTTCGGCGTGTCGCTGGTGGGCACCGACCTGATCACCATTCTGTCGCTGGTGGGCATGGCCATGTTCATGTTCGTCGGCTGCGAGTTCGTCACCCCGCTGGCGCCGGACCTGCGCAACTCAGCCAAGGTCATGCCCAAGGCCATGATCCTCGGCCTGTTGAGCGTGGCCACCTGCATGTTTATCTACGGCGCAGCGATGAAACGCCAGGTCGAGAACGTGCTGCTGGACGCCGCCAGCGGCGTGCATTTGCTCGACACGCCAATGGCCATTCCCAAGTTTGCCGAGCAGGTCATGGGGCATATCGGCCCGATGTGGCTGGGCCTGGGCTTTCTGTTTGCCGGGGCGGCCACCATCAATACGCTGATGGCCGGTGTGCCGCGGATTCTCTACGGCATGGCCGTGGACGGCGCGCTGCCCAAGGTCTTCACCTACCTGCACCCACGCTTCAAGACGCCGCTGCTGTGCATCCTGGTGGCGATGCTGATTCCGTGCCTTTACGCGCTGTGGCTGGGGGGCAACACCGACAACATCATGCACCTGGTGCTGGCCGCCGTGTGTGCCTGGAGTTTCTCCTACCTGCTGGTGACGCTGTCGGTGGTGATCCTGCGCATTCGCCGTCCCGATCTGCCACGGGCCTACCGCTCACCGTTCTTCCCGTTGCCGCAGATTCTGTCCAGCGTCGGCATCTTGCTGGGCATGTGGTTCATCACCCCACCGGGCATGAACCCTGCCGATATCTACGTGCCGTTCGGGGTGATGCTCGGAATAACCGCCACCTACGCGCTGTTCTGGACGTTGGTGGTACAGAAGGTCAATCCATTCAAGCCGGCTTCGGTAGAAGAAGTGCTGGCCAAGGAGTTTTCCCATGAGCCTGGCAACCTTGAGCACGGTTATCTCAATGCTGCGGCAAAAACTGTCTGAAGCGTTCAGCGCCCAGCGGGCCCCATCCGGCTATCGGCCCGGGGTCACGCTTGAGTACCTACGGCGCAACCTGGGCCTGGCGAGTTTTACCACCACAGGCCCGGCCCGGGCCGAGTTGGTTCTGCCAGCACCTGGCGTGCGGGTGGAACTGGTCGAACGCACCGAATCGCAGTTGCTGATGCACCTGGTGATGACCGAGTTCAGGGTCACGGCCAGCACCTCGGAGGAGGGCAACGCGCGCTTTGAACTGCATCACCGCGGCGCCCTTCGCCGCACCGGGCTGGGCTACCGGCAACGCACCGGGAAACCGGCGCTGCTGACCCGGCTCCAGGCCGGGCTGGAGCACGACAGCACGCTGCATCAAGCGCTGATGCTGCTCGACTTCAAGCGCCTGAGCATCGAGTTGAGCGGGTGCGAGTGGCAGGTGCGCCTCGAGCACATGGGCGGTAGCGAGGTGGTCAACCGCATGCCGGCGTTTCGGCGCTACATCGCCTTGAGCGGCGAACAGCGTGATCACCTGTTGACGGTGCTGGCGGGCTTGCCGCGGCTGTTGAGCCAGCTTTGAGGGGGGCTTTGAGGCCGTTGTGCTCTGGGTTGGCGCGGTTGGTTAACCTGTTAATGAATTGACCTGGGATAGGCCGGCAGATAAGCTTAGCTGGCTTCCTACCTGTCGGTAGGTTGTTTTTTTCAGGCTTCAGGAACATTCATGATTTTTTCAGCCAGCGGTACCCCATCCCACCTGCGCTTTGCCGCCTCACTCGCCGTGATCGGCGCCCTGGGCCCTTCAGCCGTCGATATGTATTTGGCGAGCCTTCCGGACATCGCCCAGGAGTACGCCCGCTCCTATACCCAGGTGCAACTGACCCTGACCGTGTTCCTGCTGGCCATGGGCGCGGGGCAACTGCTGTTCGGGCCGGTGGTCGATACCCTGGGCCGGCGTCGGCCATTGCTGGTGGGCCTGCTGGTGTTCATCCTCAGCTCCTTGCTGGCGGCAGTCGCGCCGAGCCTGGAGTGGCTGTTGCTGGCGCGTTTTGTCCAGGGCCTGGGCAGCGCCCTGACGCTGGTGGTGATCATGAGCATGGTGCGGGATGTCGCCGAAGGCGCACGCGCAGCGCAGATTTTTGCCTTGCTGATCACCATTGAAGGCTTGGCGCCGGTGATCGCCCCCGCCCTGGGCGGTTTTTTGAGTGTGCACTTCGGCTGGCGCGCAATCATGCTGGTGCTGGCGGCCCTGGGGGCTGCGGTGTTGCTCAACTCCTTCCTGGTGTTGAAAGAGACCCTGGCCCCAGAGAAGCGCCTGGCCTTCCAGCCACGGGCCATCGCCCGCACCTACAAACACATTGCGGCCGACCCCGGCTTTTTGCGCCCGGCCCTGGCGGTGTCGGCGGTGTTCTTCTTCCTTTTCGCTTACATCGGCGGGGCGGCATTCATTTATCAGGCCCATTTCGGTTTGTCGGCGTCCAGCTTCGGCTACGTGTTCGGTGGCTCCGGGGTGGCGATCCTGCTCGGCGCCATCAGCGCGGGGCGGCTGGTCAGCCGTTTTGGCCTCGGCACGCTGTCCCAGCTCGGCGCGGCGTGCATGTTGCTGGGCGCGGCGTTGACCCTGGCGTCTGCGGTGAGCGCAGCGCCCCTGGGCGCCGTGGTGGCCGGTGTCGCCCTGAGCCTGTTCGGGCTTGGCCTGTGTGAGTCGACACTGATGGCGCTGGCCATGGCGTCCCAGGAGCGGGCGCTGGGGTCCACCGCAGCATTGCTCGGGGCCTTGCAGTTGATGATTTCTTCGTCGGCCACGCCCTTGGCCGGTGCGGCGGTGGAAAGCGGTTTGCTCGATTGGGCGGTACTCTTGCTGCTGTCGGCCCTGGTGGTCTGGGGGCTGACCGGGTGGGCGACGCGCAACGCTGCGCTCGCCTCCAAATCGATGGCCGGGCACTGAGCCTTATTTCAATGAGTCAGGGAATCCTCTGTGAAAAAACCACTCACCCCTTCAGCCGCCAATATTTGCGCGATGGCGGTCGAACATTTTGCCGACCTGGGTTATGACGCCTCGTCCCTTAATGAAATCGCGGTCCGCGCGGGCATGCGCAAGGCCTCGCTTTACGCCCACTTTGTCAGCAAGGATGCGCTGTACCAGACAGTGTTCGAGATTGCCCTAGGCCATGAGCGCCAGTACATCGCCGGTTGTTTTGAGGAGGAGGGCGAGCGCAGCAGCGTGCCCGGGTACCTGCACCTTGAGCGGCTGATCGGGCGTTATGAAGGGTCGGCGCACCTGCGCTTTTTATTGCGCACGGCCTACTTTCCACCGGCCTCTATCCGCCCTGTCATCACCGAGGGGTTCGAGGCCTACCTGGCCAAGATCCGCCAGTACTTCCAGCACGCCGCCCAGGAACGATATGCCTGGGCGCGGGCCCAGCCTGACCAACTGGAGGTGTTCTGCGACGCCTACCTCGGCATCGTCGACAGCCTGCACGTGGAGTTGATTTACGCCACGCCCGAGGGCTATGCCAAACGGCTTGCGGCCTTGTCGCGGGTCTTCAGTGATTCACTGTCGATGCTCGAAGGTGCAAGCCGTGGTTGAGGGCGAACGCTCTGGGTGGTTCAGACCTCAGGCAAGGTCGAACCCCCGTCGACCACGAGGGTCTGGCCGGTGATGTAGGCCGCCAGGTCCGAAGCGAGGAAGAGCATGGCCCCGGCAATGTCTTCGGGGCGGCCGAGCCGTCCCAGGGGCACTCGGCTGGCAATGTCCTGATTGAGCTGGTCGTCGCCAAGGTTGCCCATGGCCGGGGTGGCAATCATCCCGGGCTCGACCCCGTTGACCCGCACCTGCAGGCTCGCCAGTTCCAAGGCGGCGTTGCGAATAAAGCCGTTGACCCCAGCCTTAGACGCCGCGTAATGGCTAAGCCCCGGGTACGCCACCCGTGGGCCGGTCACCGAGGAGGTGACCAGCACACAGCCGGCGCCCTGGCGCTGGAACATCGGTAAGGCCGCCTGGGTCAGCCAGAACAGTGCCGAGAGGTTCACTGCCAGGGTGCGTTCGAGGATGGCGGGGGTGATTTCGGCGAATGGGGTCAATGGGAAGTAACCGGCGTTGTGAATCAGAATGTCCAGCCGTCCCCAGTCGCGTTCCAGCCCCTGCACACAGCTAAACACAGCGCAGGCCTGCGCCAGGTCAAGGTCGGTGGCCTCCACCTGGCAGCCCTGGGCCGTCAGTTCGGCGGCCAGCGCCTGGGCCTGTGCCAGGCGCAAGTCGGCGATCATCACCCGTGCCCCGCGCCGGGCAAAGGCTTCGACGATGGCCCGGCCAATGCCTTGCGCACCGCCGGTGACCAGGGCTGTTTTGCCGCTGAAATCGAAGTCTTCAGCCATGGGCGGTCTCCAGGTGCGCGTAAGCCAGGGTCGGCACATCGACGATGCTTGAGCCGCCATCGGCGACCAGCGTTGCGCCAGTGATGATCGAGGCGTCGGCGCTGGCCAGGAAGCGGCAGACCTTGGCGATTTCTTCGGCGCTGGCGGGGCGGCGCAACGGCACATCGGCGCAGACCCGCTCATAGGCTTGCTCCAGGGTGTCGCCATAGGCACTCATCAGCGGCTGCATTTCCTCATCGGCCATGGGCGTGGTGACCCAGCCCGGGCACACCGTGTTGACCCGCACGCCGCGCGGGCCGTAATCCCTGGCCAGCGAGCGGTTGAGCCCCAGCAGCGCGTGCTTGGCGGTGGTGTAGCCGCAGACTTCGGGGCCGGCGGCCAGCGAGGCGATGGAGCCGATCAGCACAATGTTGCCGGCCCCTTCGATCAGCAACGGCAAACAGGCCCTGGCACTGTAGAACGCGCTGTGCAGGTTGCTGCGCAGCGAGGTTTCCCAGGTGGCCGGGCTGGTCTGGGTGGCGCTGCCCATACCGTGGCCGCCGGCGCAGGCCAGCAACACATCCAGCCGGCCGTAGCACTCGCTGATCTGTGCGATGAACCCGGCCCAGGCGTCCGGGCAGGCGGCATCGCCCACCAGGATCAGGCCGCCGGTGTCGGCGGCCACCTGCTCCAGCGGCTCGCGGCGGCGGCCGATCAGCACCAGGTTGGCCCCTTCGGCAGCGTACAGCCGGGCGCAGGCGGCGCCGATGCCGGTGCCGGCGCCAGTGATGACGACGGTGCGTGAGTCAGGCATCGGGGTACTCCGTGCGGTTGAGGACCTGGCAGTAGGAACTGACCGGGAAGTTCGAGAGTTCGTCGAAGGACGAGCCGGCGTAACCGAAGATCTTGCCGTCGCTGCGGTGCTGTTGCAGGTCGATCAACACCAGGCCGAGGGTGGGGATGATTTTTTCGCGCCAGACGAACAGGTACAGCTGCTCGGCAATCTTGTAGTAGTGGCAACGGTCGGTGTCGCACAGGCCCTGCTCGACGCCCTTCAGGCACTGCCAGGAGTAGAACTGATCGTTGAGGTAGATGTGCTCGTAGACCTCGCTCGGGCTGTAGCGGTACAGGTTGCGCAGCCCGTTCAGTTCAGTGGTCGGCGCGTGGGGGCACAGGCCTTCCTGCCAGGGGCGATCCAGGCTGCCGTGGAGGAAATCCACGCTGACCGAGGTCAGGGGCTTGCCGGCCAGGGCGCGGCTGTACAGCCCTTCCTGGGTCTGTTCCTGGGGCGGCATACGGCCGATGACTGCGGTAAAGGACGCGCTGTGAGTGTCCAGCACCAGGCTCACCGACCAGGCCTGGCCGGCTTCGTGCTTGATGAAGTCCACCAGGTACAGGCCCGGGCGCACCGAGGTGGCGCGGTACGGGGCCGAGCCGCTGGAGTGCCCGTCGGCCGCGTGCCAGTTCAGTGTCTGGCCCTCAAAGCGATGTTCAATCTGCCAGCCGTTGGCGAAGTACAGGGTGAAGGTCTTGCCGCTGAGGTCTGCCAGGTTGGGCAGGATAAAGGCTTCAGGGGCGAAACCGTCGGCAAGGGCGCCAACGGTGATCCAGTCGGAAGGTGTGGTCATGGCAAGGCTCCGGTTGAGTGGGTGAACACCCCGGATCATGCCGCCCGCACCTGGGCCCGCCTATCAACCAAAGGGTTGAGGCGGGCTATAAAAACAGCGTGCTCAGTAACTCGGTGCGGCTGGCCACGCCGGTCTTGCGGAACAGGTTGATCAGGTGGGTCTTGATGGTGGGCAGGCCGACGCCTAACTCCAGGGCCAGTTGCTTGTTGCTCGCTCCCTGGCGCAGCAACAGGGCGATCTGCCGTTCTTTGGGGGTCAGCCCGGCCAGCGCATCCTCACAGGGCTGCATATTGGCGACGGCCATTTGCAGCAAGGCTTGCAGGGCCGTGAGTTGGGTCAGTTGAGCGGCGGTGAAGGCGCCCTGGTCGGCGGTGCGCAGCAGGGAGATGGCGGCCTGGGGCTGGCCGGCGCGGTGCGCGAGGATCTCCACCACGTCCACCACCCCGTAGCGCTGCAGGAAGTCTCGGTAACGACGACTGTCACGGCTGGGCTGTCGGGCCATGGCCAGGCCCAACGGCACCACCGCCAGGCCACTGGACAGGCAATTGCGCGGTTGCAGCGGGTCGAACTGGCGGTAGTTGTCCAGGTAATCGCGGTGCATGTCACCGCTCATGCGGTGCAGGCTGAAGTCCCGGGCTTGCAGTTGGCGGTCGACACAATAGAACGCGGCCTGGCTGGCCGGCACGAGTTGGGTGAAAGCCTGCAGGCAATGGCCGGCGACTTCCTGGATCGGGATGGCGTGCATGGTGGGTCACCCTCGCCAAAAAAGGCTGCCGGTGGGTGCCGGCAGCCGGGATCAATCAGGCAACGGCGAAATAATGCTTCACAAAGCTTTCGCTGACCACTTCCCAGAGCACGGGCGTGCCCTTGGTCACGAACCAGCTGTCACCGGCCTTGTAGCGGGTGCTCTGGCCAGTGGATTCGTCGGTCAGCAGCACTTCACCGGTGACCACGGTGGCCTGTTCGGCGAAGGGGTAAACCATGCGGAACTTGCCTTGGGTGGTGCCGAAATAGGCGCTGCTGACGGGGTCGGTGGGGGCGCCGAAGGTCATTTTGCCAAAGGCTTTGACTTCACCTTCGAGGATCTCGGAACCCAGGTCGGCAACAGTGCCCCAGGCATCCAGTTCGGACAGTTGGATGTCTTGCTTGAGGGGGGTAACGGGCATGGCAGTTCTCCTGTGTATGAAAGGGGGGGCATCAACGGCGACCGTTGAAGTAGCCCGAAAGTTGGTGAAGGCTTTTGCCAGCGGTCAGCAGCAGCGGCCGGATGTGGTCCTTGCCCAGGATCTGTGCGTGCTTGACCGAGCTGATCAGGTCATAGCGCGAAGAGCCTTCGCTCATGCCTTCGGCCAGGACCTTGCAGATGATGTGGCTCGGGGTGACGCCAAAACCGGCGTAGCCCTGTACGTAAAAGGCGTTGGGCCGACCGCTGAGGGTGCCGATCTGCGGGAACAGGTTGGCGCCGGTGGCCATCGGGCCGCCCCAGGCCAGGTCGATGCGCACATCCTTCAGGTAGGGGAAAATCTTCAGCATCAGGTTGCGGTTCCAGGCCTTCAGGTCCAGCGGGATGTGCTCGACAAAAGGCGTGGCAGCGCCGAACAGCAGGCGGTTTTCATTCGTCACCCGGTAGTAGTCGATCACCGGGCGGATATCGCTGTAGGCCCCGCGAATCGGGCTGATACGGTTGATCAGCTCGTCCGACAGCGGCTCGGTCATCAGTTGGAAGGCGTAGGTGTTCAGGGTGGTCTTGTGCAGCTCGGGCTCCAGTTTGTTGAGGAAACTGTCGCAGGCCCACAGCAGCTTGGACGCCCTCACCGAGCCGCGGCCAGTACGCACGGTGATGCGCTCGCCATAGCTGACTTCCAGGGCCGGGCTGTGTTCGTAGATGCGTACCCCGTGCTCGCTCAGCGCCTTGGCTTCACCCAGCAGCAGGTTCAGGGAGTGCACGTGGCCGCCGCCCATGTGCAACAGCGCGCTGCTGTAGGCGTCGGAACCAATGATCTGCTTGACCTCGGAGCCCGCCATAAAGCGGATTTCGTCCTTGGTGTTGATCGACTTGAAGTCCTTTTCCCAGGCACGCAGGGTCTTTTCCTGGCGGGCGTTGAAGCCCATGTAGCCGTAGCCGTTGCAGAAGTCTGCGTCGATCGAGTACTTGGCGATGCGGTCCTTGATGATCCCGGCCCCCAGCTCGCTGATCTCAAAGATCTCCCGCAGCCCTTGCTCGCCCACGTGCTTCTTGACCTTTTCCAGGTCGTGGCCGATGCCCGCCATGATCTGGCCACCGTTGCGCCCTGTGCCGCCGAACCCCAGGTAACGCGCTTCCAGCACCACGATATTGGTGATGCCTTTTTCAGCCAATTCCAGCGCGGTGTTGATACCGGAGAAGCCGCCGCCAATCACGACTACATCGGCTTCCACATCCTGTTCAAGGGTGGGAAAGCTCAGGTTGTATTTCTTGGTGGCTGAATAGTAGGTAGGCGTTTCGATATTGATCATGGCGCAGCCTAAAAAGTGAAGGGGAACCCAACTGCAGAACCAGCACCCAACGCTGTTCCTGATGGAAGCTATTAAGTGCCTTCCGAGCGGTAGGTGTCTTGATTCTGTGTGCCGTGGCTTTTGACCAGGGTTGCCATGATTCACCTTCCGGGTTGCCCCAGGTGCTCACGGCGAGGGGCCTGAATCTAGGCCAAGGCGGCCTTTGCCGCTTGAGCGGGTTTTCTCAGGAAACAGCGCGGATTAGATACCTTAAATATGGTTTTAACGTTATTTAGGGTGTCGGTATTTTTGTATTCGTTTTTAATAAATACGATTTGCAAATGGTGTTTTATGTTTAAGTAATTGTTTTTATTGGATTTATTTTTTTATTTATAGGTTTTTTATGACGCCATTTGGTGCTTTTTAAGTGATACGGATTTTCTTTTAAAATGTTGAATAATTGAGTGGTAAAGGCCTAATCTGTCTCGGCATCGTTTCGCTCACCCCGGAAAGCGCTTCGCGAACCAGAGAGGCGGTAGCCTTCAGGCTGTTCCTGGCGCGAATCCTGCTTCTTCATGAGCTTCGAACGGTGCCGCTGCGCTCCCCGCCGTAACCCGATGGCCGGTCACCCAGGCCCGGGCAGGGCGTGCAGCACGGCAGTGGTGCCGCCATTTATCGTGAAGTGGCGTACATAATAAAAATAAGCCCGCGTGAGGCCCGAGATGATTTCTACACTTGCACAACGCCGTGATGGGTTTGATCAGTGGATCCACCAGATCAACCAGATATGCGGCGCCTTCAACGCACAAACCCTGGGCACCGAATTTTCCGGGCAGATCCGCGAGTGCCAAAACGGCGCACTGGAGCTCAGTTTTGTCGATGCCTGCCAGGCGCGGCTGTACCGCACGCCGCGAGAGGTCGCGGCAGGTGAGGGCGGCAAGTACTTCGCGGTGTTCCAACTCGATGGCACCGCCGGCATGGCCCAGGGCGACAACAAGGCCTTGCTCTCGGCGGGCGACATCACGCTGATTGATGCCTCGCGCCCCAGCGACTTCAACTACAGTGAAAACTCGCGGCAGTTGTCGCTCATTCTTCCCTATCAGTTGGTCGAGCAAACCCTGCGCTTCAGTCAGGTCCGGTGCGGCCAACGGATTGCCGCGACATCCCCCATTGCCCTGTTTTCCCACCGTTTGATATTGGATGCCGCGTCACAACCCAGCCTGAGCCGGCAGGAAAGCGAAGCGACCCTGGAAGCGATTGTCAGCCTGCTGCGCCCGGCGATCAGCCAGGCCGAAGACGGCGGTGATGTGCACGAGCGCCTGTTCCGCAAGACGCTGGGCTGCATTGACGAGCACATCCGTTCGGAAGAGCTCTGCCCTGAATGGCTGGCGCGGGAAGTTGGCGTCTCCATGCGCGGCCTGTATCGGATGTTCGCCAAGAAGGGGCTGGTGGTGGCGCGCTATATCAAGAACCGTCGCCTGGACCTGTGTGCCGAGTCCTTGCGCCAGTCGGGGGTCGAGCAAAAGCTGTCGGCGCTGGGTTACTCGTGGGGGTTCTCCGATTCGAGCTACTTCTCCACGGCGTTCAAGTCGCGCTTTGGCATTTCCCCGGGGGAGTACCGCAAGCAGCACGCTTGACCGATGCGTTCTCCAACACAAAAAAGAGGCTCCTGGGAGCCTCTTTTTTTATGCGTTTATTGGGGTGAGTTGAGGTTCAACGTCGGGGTTTCATCGAAGAAGTTCCATGGTTTCAACAGCACATGCACCCACTCGGTGGGCATGATCGGCCACTCTTCGGCACGGGCGATGTGGGTGGTGCCGGTGGTCAGCCAGACCACATTGTCGGTGTTCTCGATGGACTGGTTGTCATGGGTGAACTGGCCCAGCCCGGCGTCCTTGTCCGAGCGGTTCGGGTACTTGCCTTCAGGGTATTTTTCCTCGGGGTTGTAGCGCGTTACCCAGAGTTGTTTGTCCATAAAGCTCAAGCGGTGATAGAGCCACTCATCCTTGCCGAAGTTGGCGCCCTTGGCCACCGGGTGAGTGCCGCCGGCGTAAGGGATCAACTGATAGGAAACCGGGTTGCCGACTTTGTTTTCCTTGCTGAAGTTGGTCAGCAGGCGAACGGTCGAAGGGTCGAATTTCTGCGCGGCTTGCTGTTCGGTGCTGACCACCTGCTGCTCGGTCTGCATGGTGCTGGTGCGCGGCCCGCCGCGGTCGTTCTTGGCAACCACCGGGTTCACTTCCACCAGGGAGTTGTTTTCCCCATCCACATCCATGTCCAGGCGGAAGTTGTAGATGTGCTGGTGGGTGGTGCCCACGATGTTGTGGTCCAGCAGGGTGCCGTAGCGGGTGTCTTCCTTGGCGGTGGCCTCGTGCATGGTTTTGGACTTCACGCCCTTGACCGCCTCGATGCCGGTGGCGCCGGCGTCGATGCCGATGGTGCCGTTCTGCTGGAAGACCCAGTCGAAGATGTAGTCGTAGTTGCCGACGGTGCTGATCCAACGCACCACCAGTTCACGGCGTTCGGTGCTGAGGTTGGGCTGGCCCATCTCCTGGTGTTTGTATTCCGGGCCGGCGTAGCGTTCGAACACCGCCATGGCGCGTGGGATCGAGGTCGGTGCGCCGGTGTAGTCGGCCAGGGTGGCGTCCAGGAGCACGGCGTTTTCCGGGGCGTCCTTGCCGCGGGCGATCGGCGAGGTCAAGGTGCCCATGCCGTAGTCGCCCGAGTCCAGGTAGGCCTTGAAATACCAGCCCACATCCGGGTCGCCGTAAGGCACGATCATGCCGCCCAAGGAGCCTTCGTACATGACTTTGCGTTTCTTGCCCTTGTCGTCGTAGGTGACGGTGGACAGCACCGGGCCGACCCGGGAATCGAGACGGACGTGGAAGTTCCAGTTCTGCCAGTGAATGCTGTTGCCGGTGATGGTGTAGTTTTTCCCCTCGGGCTCGATGATCTCCAACGGCTTGACCTTCACTCCCAGGCGCCCACGCCCGTCATAGGGGGTCGGTTTCATCGGCACCGGGATCAGGGCCTCGTCCTCGATCTTGATCAGTTTCTTCTGCTCCAGGTCGACAATCGCCACCAGGCCCTCGATCGGGTGTGCCCAGTAGTTGCCGTCCTCGGTGTTCAGGTAACTGACGATTTTCAGCAGGCGTTTATCCTGGGCCAGGCCGTCCTTGCCGTCGAAATAGCCGACCGTCAGCGGCGTGGCCACGACCTTCTTGACGTCGTTGATGCCACGTTTGGCCAGGGCCTGTGCGTATTCCGGGCTCGACTCAATGGCGGACTGCACGGTGGCAAAATCATCCAGCAAGACCATGCCGTGGGCACCTTCCACGGGTTTCCAGGACTTCAGCGTCTTGCTGTCCAGGTCCACCAGCCCTTCGATCACATGCTTGCCATCGAGCACCACCACATTGGCCTGGCGCGGCTGGCTGACGTTCTGGCCGGTGTAGACGAAGTTCCACACTTGCTCCTTGGGCGGCTCCTTGACGGAGACTTCAGTGAAGCGCAAGCCGGGCTTGTAGTGCTCGGACTGCTTGACGATGGTCACGGCGGCCTTGATTTCGTCGGCGCTCAGCGGGTTGAGCGGGTTGGGGCGAGTCTCGACGACAAAGGTCTTGTCCAGGCCGGACTGGAATACCTGGTTGATGAAGTCCTTGGACATGAACGCGGTCTTGTTCTTGAACACCACCGGCACGGACAGCTCCATGCGCTTGCCGTTGAGCAGAGCCACCTTGCTGTTGGGCTTGACCTTGACGTAGGCACCGTCCTTGGCGATGACGAACAGGTTGGCGTAGTTGTCCCATTTGACCGTGGCGCCAAACGCCTCGAGGGTCGATTGCAGGGGCACCATCTCGGCGGCCGCTCCGTGAGCGTCAGCATTGGGCAGCCAGCACGGCAAGCTGACGGTGGCCAAGGTCATTGCCAGCGCGAGTCGAGCCAGCGGTTTTCTTTTTAGCAACGCTACGGACGTGAACATTTCTGAGTTCCTTGGGACGAGCCGGGGACAGGCACACCTGCACTTTGCTACAGCCGGTGGATCGCTTCTTTTTGATTCTTGCCAGAAACCTTGTGCTCTGTGCCTAAATCAATCGTTCTCGATCGGCACCCCATCGAACCCGGGAGTTTTCGGGGCGTCGAGACGATGCCGCGCAGTGTAAGGCCCAGCGGCCGACGCCGCGCTGTCTGGCTCGCCGAACCGAGATTGGCAGGGACAGAAACCGCTCTGGCACAGATGAAAAGTCCAAGGCCTCATCGCTGACTTAGGCTCTGACGCCAAGCACTGTAACGCCGACCGTGGGGCGGTTGAGGCGTGCAGTGGTGGTTATTTCCAATCGTCTGCGTGAGGCAAGGATCATGAATCATAGTCATAAGGTCGCGACCCTGGACAGGGTCAGCGCCTTCTTGAAGCAACGCCGTGGCTTGTACATCGATGGCGGTTGGGTCAGTGCCCAGTCCACGGCCACCTTGCCGGTCTACGACCCTTCAACCGGCCTGCAGATCGCCTCGACTGCCGACGCCAATGCGTTCGATGTCGAGCGTGCGGTGACGTCGGCCCATGGTGCTTTTGTCTCGGGCGTCTGGTCGCGCCGCCTGCCGGCGGAGCGCGAACGTATTTTGCTGCGCTATGCCGACTTGCTCGAACAGCACGCTGAAGAACTGGCTCAGTTGGAAACCCTGGAGCAGGGCAAGTCGATCGCGGTGTCGCGGGCCTTTGAAGTGGGCTGCACCCTGAACTGGATGCGCTACACCGCAGGCCTGGCCACAAAAATCTCCGGACGCACCCTCGACCTGTCGCTCCCCGTACCCGCCGGGGCGCGCTACACCGCCTACACCCGCAAAGAGCCAATTGGCGTGGTCGCCGGGATTGTGCCCTGGAACTTCCCGTTGATGATCGGCATGTGGAAAGTGATGCCGGCACTGGCGGCCGGTTGCTCGATCGTGATCAAGCCTTCGGAAATCACCCCGTTGACCTTGATGCGCATGGCCGAACTGGCCACTGAAGCCGGCATTCCTCCGGGTGTCTTCAACCTGGTGACGGGCAGCGGCAGCGTGTGCGGTCAGGTACTGACCCGCCACCCGTTGATCAGCAAAATCAGCTTCACCGGCTCGACCGCCACCGGCAAGGGCATTGCCCGCAGCGCCGTGGACCGGCTGACCCGCATCACCCTGGAATTGGGCGGCAAAAACCCGGCCATCGTCCTCAAGGATGCAGACCCGCAGCAAGTGGTCGAAGGCCTGATGATGGGCAGCTTTCTCAATCAGGGCCAGGTTTGTGCCGCCAGCTCGCGGATCTACATCGAAGCCCCGTTGTTCGACCGGCTGGTGGGCGACTTCGAGTCGGCGGTCAAAGGGCTGACCTTAGGGGCGGGCATGGACCCCAGCGCCCAGATCAACCCGGTGGCCTCCAAACCCCATCAACTGAACGTCCAGTCTTACCTGGCCGACGCCCACAGCCACCAGGCCGAACTGATCAGCGGCGCCCCGGTGCCGGACCATCAAGGGTTTTATGTCTCGCCAACCCTGGTGATCAACCCCGATGACAGGTTGTCGCTGAGCCGGGAGGAAGTGTTCGGGCCGGTCGTCACCCTGACCCGGGTGGCCGATGTTGAAGAAGCCCTGAGCAAGGCCAACGACACCGAGTACGGGCTCACCGCCAGCTTATGGACCAATAGCCTGTCGGCGGCTATGGACCTGACCCCACGCATCGAGGCCGGCACCGTGTGGGTCAACAGCCATACCCTGATCGACGCGAACATGCCGTTCGGTGGTTTCAAGCAGTCAGGCACAGGACGGGATTTCGGTGTCGATTGGCTCGATGCTTTTACTGAAAGCAAATCCATTTGCATCCGGCATTGAACTGTTTTGATCCGGCAAGGCCAGTGTTGGGGCAGGGGTTGAATGCGCCGTTTGATCTGATCTCTAGCTGACTTGCCCAAGGCTGCCTCGAATACTCGAGGCGGCCTTTTTTATGCCAGGGTATCGGTGATCGCCGATTGCATAGAGGTGGCGCTCGGCTCGGTTGGCGGCGATGTTGAGGCGGTCGTGTTGAGAAACGGCTCACCGATCGCCTGGCGTATTTCGCGCACGTTGCGGGCCGGCGAGGCGCCGAATTGCCGGAGGTACTCGCGGCTGAACTGGGAGGCGCTTTCATAGCCGACGGCGAACGCCACATCAGACGCGCGATGCTCGCCCGCCAGTAAAAGCTGGCGAGCTTCCTGCAACCTGAGCTGCTTCTGATACTGGATAGGACTCAAGCCGGTCATCGACTTGAAGTGCCGATGCAGGCTGGCGCGGCTCATGCCGCTGGCATCGCACAGCGCCTCGATACGCAGCCGCGCACTGTAGTTATCCCTGATCCAGGCCACGGCTCGGCGGATGCTACCGAGGGCGCCGTCGGGTTGGGCAATCTGGCGCAGCAGCCGGCCTTGAGGCCCCTGAAGGAGACGATAGAGCAATTCCCGTTCGACCAGGGGGCCCAGAACCGGGATGTCGGCCGGTGTGTCGAGCAGCGACAACAAGCGCAGTAACGTGTCGCGAAGCGCCGCGCTCATCGGGTTGATGGTGATGCCAATCCCGTTTTCCGCGCTCTCGCGAACCGGCGGCAGGGTCGCCGCCAGTTCCGCCAGCAGGGCCGGATCCAGCACGAGCGAGACCGCAACGTAGGGCTGCCCCTCTTCAGCATCCAGAATCTGCCCGATCAGAGGCAGGTCCAGGGCGCTGATGAGGTATTGCTGACTGTCGTAGCTCAGAAGATGGTCGTTAAGCGCGACGCGCTTCGAGCCTTGCAGGATGAAGCAGATCATCGAGCGGTACAGGCAGGGTGTCTCGTCTGTAGAGCCTTGCCCGACGCAGAGGTCTACACGCGGGATCGGCGTGCGCGTCAAACCCGGCGGCGCATGGCGCAGGGCGATATCAAGGTGGGGGGCAAGGTCATTATTCATCTGCGGATTATGGCGATGCTCCGGCAGCACGCAAGACGATTGAGACAATCAGGCAATGAATTGAGCTGATCAGGCGTGGGTTGAAAACCGTCCGTTGCCTATCTTGGGCGAGTCAAGAAAGCACCCCAGGGTGCACCTAACCCAGCAGAGACAGACCATGACCCAGCAGATCGCTCTTATCACCGGTGCCAGCCGCGGCCTCGGCCGCAACATGGCCCTGCACCTCGCCAAGCGCGGCGTCCACATCATCGGCACCTACCGCAGCGGCGCAGCAGAAGCCGAGACGCTGAAGCTGGAGATCGAAGCGCAGGGCGGCAAGGCCGCGATGCTGCCGCTCGATATCACCGATACCGCCAGCTATGAGGCGTTCTCAAGCGCAGTGACCCATACGCTGATGGCCAACTTCGGCCGCGAGCGCTTCGACTTCCTCGTCAACAATGCCGGCAATGGTCTTTTTTCCAACTTTACTGACGCGACTCAAGAGCAGTTTGCCTCACTGGTCGCCACGCACCTTCGCGGGCCGATTTTCCTCACTCAGGCGCTGCTGCCCCTCGTCGCAGACGGCGGTCGCATCCTCAACGTGTCCTCCGGTTTTGTGCGCTTTACGTTGCCGGGGTACAGCATTTATGCGGCGGTGAAAGCTGCAGTCGAAGTGCTGACCCGCTACATGGCCGTGGAACTGGGCTCGCGCCGAATTCGGGTGAATGCAATTGCCCCGGGCGCCATCGCAACCGATTTTGGCGGTGGTGCAGTGCGCGATAACCAGGAGGTGAATGCCTACGTGGCACAAGGCATCGCACTGGGCCGTGTCGGCCTGCCGGACGACATCGGCGGTGCGGTGGCGGCCATCCTGTCCGATGACATGGCCTGGGCCAACGGGACCACGTTTGATATTTCGGGCGGGCAGTTGTTGTAACCGTAGCGGCACTCAGGCCATTGCGTCGCAGCCCCATACAGAGGCCCACAGGCCGCCCGCTCGACTGACGCTCATCGGTCATCCATTGGCCTCGTTCGTCCAGCGAGCGGCCATCACCGCGGGATACACAGCCATGGGTTTGGCGAAACAGGGGCGGAAGATCTTTTAACAGCATGTGCCCGGGTCGAAGCCGGTGAACCCGCGCTCCGGCAGACGATCAGGCCCCAGGCAGGGCGTGGGTGCGAGCGCCGGCTGAGCGCAAGGTTCAGCGCGGTGTGTGGGTGGTTGGCTTGCGCCCGCGTGAGCTGGGTTTTACCGGCACGCTGTTGCCGTATTCACTCCACCAGGTGGCCAGTGCCTGCATCGTCGGCCCCAGTGCGCGGGCCTTTTCGGTCATTTCATATTCGACGCGTGGTGGCACTTCGGCAAATACCGTGCGTGACACCAACCCGTCATGTTCAAGCTCGCGAAGTTGTGCGGTCAGCATGTGCTGGGTAATACCGCTGATGGCTTTGCGCAGTTCGCCAAATCGATAAATCCGCTGATTCAACAACCACATGATTTCCAGTTTCCATTTGCCTGAAAGCAGGGCAAATGCGCGGCGCATTTCTTCGTGCATGTTGATGTGAGGAACTTCATCAGTCTGGTTTTCCATACTAAGCACCACTTTTTCATCCTACTTGTGAACTTTCATGTTAGGCGACATCGTGAGCCCAAGTCGAAGTAAAACACGTGCTTAGGAAGCCGCTTAATGATCGCCATTTATGGGTATTGGATCAGCACCATACTGTTGTCGTTGATCTATCTAGTCTCCGCAACGTTGTACATCTTCAAAAGAAACTGGGTGCGCAAAGTCTTTGCGGGTCTCGGTTATCCCGAGTACCTGGTGCCGCTGCTGATCGCGGTAAAACTCCTTGTCGTGGCGGTGATTCTGTCGCGCTTCAGCGTGGCGCTGAGTGATCTCGCCTACGCCGGAATGTTCTATCACCTGCTGCTGTCCGCCGCAGCGCATATCGGGGTGCGCAAGCCGCGTGATGCCTTGCCCGCCGTGTTGTGCCTGGTGCTGCTGGCCACTTCTTTCCTGACTCAAAACAGCGCCCGAGACTGGCCGTCGCCCTATGGGTGGGTGGCCACGGAAAACCTTGCAACCCTCAACTGATTGGAGAACACCATGTCCCGACTCAACGGAAAAGTAGCCATCGTCACCGGTGCCGGCCGCGGTATCGGCCGCGCGACAGCCAAGCTGTTTGCGGCCCAGGGCGCGACGGTCGCAGTGGTGTCGCGCACGGCGGCAAACGTCGATCAGGTGGTGGCCGATATCCAGGCGGCAGGGGGGAGCGCCCTGGGGATTGTCTGCGACATCGCGGACCCAGGACAGGTCCAGGCGGCGGTCGACCAGGTGGCGTCGGCTTACGGCCGGATCGACATTCTGGTGAACAACGCTTTCGACCCCAGCGCGGTATTTTCATCGGTGCTGGAGTTGCCGGTGGAACAACTGCAGCGCAATTTCGAGATGGGGCCGATTGCCTATCTGCGCACCATGCAAGCCTGCTACCCCCATCTGAAGGCCAGCGGAGCAGGGCGGGTGATCAACTTCGGCTCCCTGGCCGGGGTGATCGGGATGCAGGGTTATGCCCCGTACAACATGGCCAAGGAAGCGGTGCGCGCCCTGACGCGTTCGGCCGCCCGGGAGTGGGGCGCCGACAACATCACCGTGAATAACCTGCTGCCCGTCGCGGACACCTGGGGCTCGGCCTACGATGCGCCAGCGCCGACCAACGTCCTGGGACGCTATGGTTCGCCGGAAGATGACATTGCCCCTGTGGTGCTGTTTCTGGCCAGCCAGGATGCGCAGTTCATCACCGGCTATAGCTTGACGCCGGACGGCGGTCAGATCATCGACAGCGCCCGTTAAGTTGGGCCTCAGGGCTGCCAGCAAGGCACCGATCACCGGACCTTGCTGCGGGCCGAGTCATGCATTGGCATGGCCTGTAACCGGAGCGGTGTGTGCGGCGGAACGTGCTGCCAGGTAGGCGAGTACAGCGGCCAATACCAACAGCGCCGCGCTCAGTTCGAAGGTGGCCTGGTAGCCGCTGACGTCGAACACCAGGCCGCCCACGGTAGCGCCCAGGGCGATCGCCAGCTGCACGATCGCCACCATCAAGCCGCCTCCGGCTTCTGCGTCGTCTGGCAGGGTGTTCGCCAGCCAGGTCCACCAGCCCACTGGCGCCGCTGTTGCCAGCAGGCCCCAGAGCCCAAGCAGCGTCATGGTGATGGCGGGCGAGCTGCCAAAAGACACCAGCGCCAGGGCGATCACCGCCATCAGCATCGGGATGGCAATCAGCGTTCGGTACAGGCCCTTTTTCAGCAAGGCTTCAATCAGGAAGGTGCCCACTAACCCGGCCACACCCAGCACCAGGAGCATCAGCGAGAGCATGGAGACGCTGACGTGGGTGATGCCTTCCAGGAACGGCCGCAAGTAGGTGAACAACATGAACTGGCCCATGAAAAACACGCTGACCGCCAGCATGCCCAAGGCCACCGGAGCCTGGGCCATCAAGCGAAACGGATTGCCGCGGCTGGCGTGCCGGGGCGTCTTGATCGAGGGCAGGCTCGCCAGCAACCACAGGGCGGCGATCATGGCCACCGGCAGGATGCAGAAAAAGGCCCCGCGCCAGCCGATCAACGCCCCGAGAAAGCTCCCCAGGGGCGCGGCAATCACGGTGGCGAGGGCGTTGCCACCGTTGACGATGGCCAAGGCGCGCGGCACCTGGTCAGCGGGTACCAGCTTCATGGCGGTGGCTGCCGACAGCGACCAGAACCCGCCAATGGCCACGCCAATCAGCGCCCGGCCGAGCATGAAGATCAGGTAGTTCGGCGCGTACGCCACCACCGCTCCGGACAGGATCATCAGCAGGGTCAGGGCGATCAGCAGTCGTTTGCGGTCGACTCGCGCCGCCACCGAGGCGATGAGCAGGCTGGTGATCAGGGCGAATAGCCCCGAGACGGAAATACCCTGGCCGGCCTGGCCTTCGGTGATGTTCAGGTCGGCGGCAATCGGCGTCAGCAGGCTGACGGGCATGAACTCAGAAGCCACCAGGGCAAAGGCGGCCAGGGACATGGCCAGTACCGCGCCCCAGGCGGGCCGAGCCTGCCGGGACGGGAGAAGAGGGTGAGCGGTCATTGCTTGAATCCTGTCATGCCTGAAGCCCCGCGGCCTGATCAACCAGGCCGCAGAAAGTGCCGGCGCCCGGGCAGGGCGCCGATTCGATTACTTCAGGTTGCTTTTAAAGAAGCTGCCCAGTTTGGCGAAGGGAATGAGGTTGACCCGGTCGTAAAGATCCACATGCCCGGCACCTGGAATGATCACCAGTTCCTTGGGCTCGGCGGCGCGCTGGTAGGCGTCTTCGCTGAATTCCCGGGAGTGGGCGTCGGCGCCGGTGATCAACAGCAGAGGCCGCGGCGAGAGGGTCTCGATGTCATTGAACGGGTAGAAGTTCATGAACTTCACGTTGCTGGTCTGGGTCGGCATGGTGGTGTGTTGTGGCGAGGCCCCGGCCGGTGTGACTTGCCCGCGTGGGGTGCGGTAGAAGTCGAAGAACTCATCGCCGATGGCGTTGCCGGTCAGCTTGAGTGGCGTGCCGCCGGTGTAGCGGATTGGCCCCCCGGTGAATTCTGCGTAACGCTGTTCGGCGGCGTCGCGAAGGACTTGCTGGCGTTGCTCCAGGGTCACGGCGTGCTTGAGGCCGTTACGGTTGGCGGCGCCCATGTCGTACATGCTGACGGTGGCGATGGCTTTCAGGCGCGGATCGATCTTCGCCGCGCTGATGGCGAAGCTGCCACTGCCGCAGATACCCAGGACGCCGATTCGCTCACGGTCGACCAGGGGGGAAGTGCCGAGGAAGTCCACGGCGGCGCTGAAGTCTTCGGCGTAGATGTCCGGTGAGACCGCATTGCGCGGCGTGCCCGCGCTTTCGCCCCAGAAAGACAAGTCCAGGGAGAGGGTGACAAAGCCCTGCTCGGCCATTTTAGTGGCGTAGAGGTTCGCGCTCTGCTCTTTGACCGCGCCCATGGGGTGGCCGACGATGATCGCGGCATTATAGGCGGTGGCGGCCAGGGCCTTGGGCACGAACAGGTTGCCCGCCACCTGCATGCCGTACTGATTCTTGAAGGTGACTTTTTCCACGGTCACCTGATCGCTTTTGTAGAAGTTGCTCGCTGCGTTCGACATGTCGGCACCTAGTGAAGAAACGGAGGTAACAAGCAGCCCGAGGGCAAGAAAAATGCCTTTCATTGGAGAGTCCTTGTCATGGAGGGGGTTGGGGTAATGGGTTATGTCGGAGGCGTTCGACGTCGGCCTTCATTCCGTCAGGGGCGTTGTCGATTGCTGGTCGAGATGGCGAACCCTGGGTGGCGTTGGTCGGTACATTTTCCCGACCCACTCAGCGGTTCTGTAGTGCATTACGCTGGATTACTTGCCTGATCCTATGAGTCTTGATCGATTGGCAAGACGCTGGCGGGCTGCCGAGTTACAGTTTCGGCGGACCTGGCAAAGAGCACAGCATGAACAACATCCACCCCGACACGGCGCAGCCCAACACGGCTCATTCCGCAGCCCCGCAAGAGGCGCTTGCGCAGAGCATTGGCGCGCGGATTTCAACCCCCGGAGACTTCACCACATCGATTCCGGGCCTCGGCCTGTTCCGCCGCGAACACCCGTCGCCGCCGGTGGTGTGCATGGTGGAGCCGAGCATCATTCTGGTGGCCCAAGGCGAGAAGCAGCTGTGGGTCGGGGGCGAGGGTTACCCCTACGACACCTCGCGCTTCTTGGTCACCTCCCTGGACTTGCCCGCCAACTCGGAAGTCCTGGCAGCACGCCCCGAACGGCCCTGCCTGGGGCTGACGTTCAAGCTTGACCTGCGCATGCTGGCGGAGCTGATTGCGCACAGTGAGCTGCCGCCAACCCGGGACCGTCCAGTGGTGACGGGCGTGGGCATCGGCACCGTGACCGGCCCCTTGCTGGCATCGTTCGAGCGCTTGCTGGCGTTGCTCGATGAGCCCGAGGCCATTGCCGTGCTCGCGCCCCTGATCCAGCGGGAAATTCACTACCGCCTGTTACGCAGCGACCAGGCGGGTCGGTTGCGGCAAATCACCTCGGTCGATGGCCAGGGCTATCGCATCGCCAGGGCCATCGATTGGCTGAAACTGAATTACACCTCGGCCCTGCGCGTCGATGAACTCGCGTCTCGGGTGCAGATGAGTTCGGCGACCTTTCACCACCATTTTCGCCAGCTCACCGCCATGAGCCCGTTGCAGTACCAGAAATGGCTGCGCTTGAACGAGGCCCGGCGATTGATGCTCAACGAACACCAGGACGTCTCCAGTGCGGCCTTCAACGTCGGTTATGAAAGCCCCTCGCAGTTCAGCCGCGAATACAGCCGGCTGTTTGGTGCGCCGCCCAAACGTGATATCGCAACCTTGCGCGGGGCGGGCTGACCCAGGAAATGAGGCTCGCTTGCTGAGGCGTTACGGCTCCAGCCAGGCCGCGTGCAACTGCGGAAAATGCGTGTGCAGCCACTCGATGAACACCTGCACCTGCGGCGCGATATGGGCCCGGCTGGGGTACAACAGGGTGACCGGGCGCGGGGCCGGGCGATAGGGTTTTAGAATCTCCACCAGGGCGCCACTGCCGAGGTATTGGCTGACTGCAATACCGGGCGCCTGGATGATGCCGAAACCGGCCACGCCACATTGCACATAGGCATGGGACTCGGTGACGGTAATTCCGGCATTGCTGATATAGGCCTGGTCCTGGCCGTCGACCCGGAAATGCCAGGGCAATGTCCGGTTGCTGTGGCCCGAGAGGAAATTGACACCTTGATGCGCCGCCAGATCTTCCAGTCGCGTCGGCTCGTTGTGTTCGAGCAGGTAGCGGGGGGCGGCGCAGGTCACCATGGTTGCCATGCCCACCGGACGGGCGATCAAGGTCGAGTCCGGCAACTCGCCCAGGCGCAGCGCACAATCAATGCCTTCGCCCACCAGGTCGACCGTCCGGTCGGTCACCCCCAGGGTCAGGTTGATGCCTGGAAATGCCGCCGTGAAGCCCTTGAGGTTTTCGATGAGTTCAAGTTGGGCAAAGGCGGTCGGGATATCGATGCGCAACCGGCCACTGAGGGTGGCCCCGGACGGGTCGAACATGGAGGTTGCCGCGCTGATGCTGCCGAGGATCTCCACCACCCGTTCGTAGAATCGCTCGCCCTCGGCAGTCAGTGTGACCTTCCGGGTGGTGCGCTGGAACAAACGCACCCCCAGCGACGACTCCAGCTCTTGAATGTAGCGGGTGACTTGGGGCCGCCCGATCTCCAGGGACTCGGCGGCCTTGGTGAAGCTTCCGAGTTCGGCGAGCCGGGCGAACAAGCGCATCGATTGAAGCAGTTCCATGATCTGTCCTGTGGGGCCTTCGAGGGGGCATCGAGTGTAGGATCGCTGATTGTTGCGTATGGGTAGAACAATCATGTCCTTTTATACGCATTTATTGCCCCGGGCCAAAGGCGAAAGATACGGCATGGCCACGCCGCCCCCTGGCGTCGCCACCCCTGACAACGCTTTGGAGATACGCAATGAAGGCTTGGCTACTGAAGGATTTCGGACTGAACCACCTGCAGATGGGGGAAGTCCCCGTCCCCGAGCCCCAGGCCGGTGAGCTGCTGGTGAAGGTCGGTGCGGTTTCGCTGAATTTTCGCGACAAGGCCATCGTCGATGGCATCTATGAACCGCACAAGGTTCCGAAAAACCTGATCCCCGTCAGCGATGCCGCCGGCACCGTGGCAGCGGTGGGTGAGGGCGTCACCCGCTTCAAGGTGGGCGATCGCGTCAACTCGCACCTGTACTCCCGTTGGTTGGACGGGGAGCCCGGCCCGGATGAACCGGATTACTGCTTTGGCTCGCCGCTGCCCGGCGGCTTGGCGGAGTACATGATCATTCACCAAGACAGCGCTGTGGCTGCGCCAGGCAATATGAGCGACGAAGAGGCCGCCACGTTGCCGATTGCCGCGCTGACGGCCTGGTATTCCCTGGTTGATTTCGGGCAGCTGCAGCCGGGCCAGACCGTGCTGGTCCAGGGCACCGGCGGCGTCTCCATTTTTGCCGTGCAGATTGCCACGGCGTTGGGGGCAAAGGTCATTGCCACCTCCAGCAGCGACCACAACCTGCAAGCCGTGATGAAGCTGGGAGCGGTGGCGGGCATCAACTACCGCAGCACCTCCGAGTGGGAGGCCGAAGTGCTCAGGCTCACCGAGGGTAAAGGCGTCGATCTGCTGCTGGATGTGGCCGGTGGCAACGGCATCAACCAGTCCATCGCCGCCACCAAAGCCGCCGGGCGCATTGCGCAGATCGGCTTTCTGACCGGGCAGAGCGTGCAGCTCAACCTGATGCCACTGATCTTTCGCCAAACCACCCTGCGCGGTATTGCCGTGGCGCCGCGTTCGTCGTTCGACCGCATGAATGTGTTCTTGAACGCACACAAGATCCGGCCGGTCATCGATCAGGTCTATCCGTTCGACAAGGCCCGTGAAGCCTACAAGCACCTGGCCAAGGGCGCCTTTGGCAAGGTGGTGATCAAGGTCGGTGATTAAGGGGACTGTCGCCCATGAACTCGGGTCGGTGCTTTAGGCCGCCAACGCTGCGACCGACCAACAGGCCGACCTGAACCTGAAAAGCCCCGCGAGAGCGGGGCTTTTTTACGTTCGATCAGGTGAGGGTCGATCAGGCGGCGAGTTCAGGGCCGGAAAGGGTCTTTTTGTAGTCCGCTTTCAGCGCTTCCATCTGCTGTCCCAACTCGTCCAGCTTGGCCTTGCCCAGCAGCTTTTTCGCCTGAGGAAACATCTCGGTTTCCTCTTCTTCGATGTGGTGTTCCAGCAGCTCCTTGACCACTTTCACGCGGCCGGAAAACTCAGGGGTACCCGGGCTGGTCTCCTTCAAATCCGGCAATACCAGGGAGTCCACGGTGCGGTGTTCTTCCTTGGCCTCGTAATACATCACGTCTTGCTCCTTGCCGCCGGCTTCCTTGAAGGCCGGGTAGAGGATTTCTTCTTCAAGTCGGGTATGGATGGTGATCTCCATCTCCAGCTTGGCCAGCAACTCCGTGCGCTTTTTGACACCGCGCTCGGTGGACTCGCTGAGTTGGGCCAGGATGGCTTTGACGCGTTCGTGATCAGCTTGCAGCAGGTCAATGGCGTTCATATCGGATTCCTTGGGTCATCACGGTGAGACGCGCGCCGATCAACAGGCCAACGCTACGCCTCAGGGGTAGCTGCATCGGCTGTGCCAACCACCGTGATTTATAAAGTCGTTGCAAACCAATGGCTTGTTGGGTCAGGCAACGCCCGGGCTCGGGTGTTTTGCATGATGGGGCGGTATTGCCAGTGCATTGCGCGGGTTGTGAAGGCGAGCTAAGGAGGCTGTTGCCGGAGCGCTGTCTTATAGGGAGGTACTAATTTATGATGCCGCATTGAAAAATTTGGATGCAGGATCATGAGCACACGTTCTGACCTTCTCACCTGTGCGGAACTATTGTTACGCACAAAGGGCTATGCGGCATTCAGCTATGCCGATCTGGCAACTGAGATAGGCATAAAGAAGGCAAGTATTCATCACCACTTCCCGACGAAAGAAGGCCTGGCAATTGCTATTGTCGAGAGCTACCTGTTCAGATTCAAGAAGCAACTTGAACGCATCAATGATGAAAATATCAGTGTCATGAAGCGACTCGAGGCTTTCGCCCAGATGTTTTCTGAAAGCAGTGAGAACGCAATGTTGCCGCTGTGTGGCGCCTTGGCGGCTGAGTTACTGGCGTTGCCGGAAAGCCTCAAGGAAATGACTCGGGACTTTTTCGAAATCCATCTCGACTGGCTTCAAGACAATGTTCGCAATGGTCAAGCAGACGGAGAGATCAAGGCTGAACTGGATGCAGTCAAGATCTCCAGGGTGATCTTGAATACGCTTGAAGGAGGCAGCTTTGTGTCCTGGGCCTTGAATGACCAGTACGCGCAATTTTCCGGATTCGAATTCATTCTGGATAGCCTGCGGGCTGCAAAAACCCACCACTGATACCTCCGCGAGGTCGGGGTTTCCTTGTCTGTTATTGTCCCAATCAACTAGGCTTGATTCGCTTTTTTAAAGTGTTCCGGCGGCTTCAGTCCGCCGAATACGTTTCCTTTGTGTCATCCGAAAGTCTGGCCAGAGCCAGATGAATGGACCCTGCATCTCTGCGTCTCCACCCAATTCAAATCCCTGAATCTTGCAGCGGCCCCGGCTGTGGGCGTCGATTGTCTATTGCCTTGCACCTGCTGTCCCAGCGAAAACAAAGCGTGTGGGCGGAATACTGCTGCCAGCAGCAAAACAGTTTGTGTATTTCTCATCGTGATAACGCCGATCATTGGAAATGAATTGAAAGCCTATCTACCAGTTGGTAGAGTAATTTCTCTTCCGGGCTTTAGCGCCCCTGCATTCAATAAGGATTGAATCGATGAGTAATAACCTGAACGGTATTGATGTAGCTGCACTCCAGCAGTTCGCCCAAAGCGTGGCTGAGGATGCGTCCAAACGTCAGGCGGGCTTTAACGTAAAGACGAAATGGGAGCATCAGACCCGCTCGGTGGCCAAGGTCAGCCGTTACAGCCTGGCCGGTGAAACCTACCCACGTGATTTCGAGATCGTTGCCGATGAGCCAAACGAGTTATTGGGTCAGAACAGCGCTCCTAACCCACAAGAGCTGTTGATGGCGGCACTCAACGCATGCATGTCAGTCGGTTATGCCGCCAACGCCTCGATGATGGGTATCAAGATTCATAGCCTGGAAATCGAAACCGACGGCACCCTCGATTTGCGTGGTTTTCTGGGGCTCGATGAAAGCGTCAACCCGGGATACGACGAAGTGAATGTGGTGATTCGCCTGCATACCGACGCCTCCCGCGAGCGTGTTGAAGAACTGCACAACGTGGTGCTCAAGACGTCTGTCAACTATGCAAACTTCTCGAAAGCCATCCGCATGGTGCCCACCCTTGAAGTTCGTGAGGACTGATCTCACTGCCCGGGTGTTTTGAAGTCGTCATGCCCCCACAAGGGCATGGTTGCCTCGGTGTTTAACTTTACGGAACCTTGCTTGATCGGAGCGTGCAATGAGTGATTTTTTCAAAGGTAAGAAGCTGTTGGTCGTCGGCGGTACCAGCGGCATGGGCCTGGAAACCGCGCGCATGATGCTGAAGGCGGGCGGTAGTGTGGTACTGACCGGCAGTAAACAAGAAAAGGCCGAGGCGGTACGCCGCGAGCTGAGCGCCTTGGGCTCTGTGTCCGTGATCGTCGCTAACCTGATGACTGAAGAGGGTATGAACGCCGTTCGCCAGGAAATCAACGATCATCACAGCGATATCAGCTTTATGGTGAACTCGGCTGGGATCTTTGTCCCCAAGCCGTTCACTGAGCATGACGGGGCTGAATATGACATGTACCTATCGCTCAACCGTGCGACTTTTTTCATTACCCAGACCGTGGTCAAGAACATGTTGGCGGCGCGGCGCGAAGGGGCGATTGTCAACGTTGGCTCCATCGGTGCCCAGGCAGCATTGGCGGGTTCACCGGCCTCTGCCTATTCGATGGCCAAGGCGGGCCTGCATGCGTTGACACGCAATCTGGCCATTGAGTTGGCTCACTCCGGAATTCGAGTCAATGCGGCCTCGCCAGGGATCGTCCATACCTCGATCTATGAAGGGTTCATGGACAAAGAGGCGATTCCGGAAGCGATGAAGTCCCTCAACGCCTTCCACCCGCTGGGGCGAGTCGGTCTTCCTGAGGATGTCGCCAATACCATTCTGTTCCTGCTCTCTGATAAAGCGTCCTGGGTCACCGGCGCGATTTGGGATGTGGATGCGGGCGTCATGGCCGTACGTGCTTGAGCAAAAGAGTCTCCTGGCGGCGTTTTAACATGAGCGGCGCGACCTTCATTTCTTTCAACGCAGGATGAGTCATGCAACCCCCTTCAAAAAAGTACGCGGTGGATATCTGGTCTGATTTTGTCTGCCCCTGGTGCTGGGTCGCCAAGCGTCGTTTCGAGCAGGCACTCGATAAATTTGCAGAAAAAGATCAGGTGCAAATAAACCTAAGAGCTTATCGCCTGGCGGCGGATCACGTGCCAGAACCGATGGTTGCAGCCCTGAAGCGCAAGCTCGGCAATCCTGATTCCGCTGTCGCGATGATGAACACCGTCAGTAAATATGGCCGGGATGCAGGGCTTGATTATCGGTTTGAAAGCATGCTGTTTGGCGATACCGCCGATGCCCATGTCCTGGTCAAGGCGGTTGCGGACGAAGCTGTAAAAAAACGTTTGTTCGAGGCGCTGTATGAGCAAAGCACCCGCCACGGTCAGTCGCTGTTTGAGCGAGGCAGTCTGGAGACCATAGCCAAGGCCGTTGGCGTTTCGGATGCCTCAATCCAAATGGCGTGGTCGTCCGTTGAGTTGCGCGTAGAGATGGAGGAGGACGAACATGTGGCCGCTCGATTGGGTTCGGGCGTTCCGCTGTTCGTATTCAATAACTCCTTCTCAGTATCCGGTGCTCAGCCAGAGGCCGCGTTTCTCGAGGCACTGAACAAGATGCGGGCCAATTCAGAGCTCGATGAGCAATCGTTTAGCAGCCAAGTCTGTGGCATTGATGGTTGCAAGGTTTGATTGATAGAGGAGGCGCGGCACCCGGGGGTGCCGCCTTTTCAATTGCATTGAATACGAGGTGCTGATGAGCCGTATCGTTGAGTTGAGTGCTCCGCAGTTCGCCCGATTTGTGGCCAAAGGCAGCAGCGTCGTGCTGTTTTCAGCGTCTTGGTGCAAGCCGTGTCAGGAGATGAAGCCGGTGTTTCATGCTCTGGAAGAAAAACTTCACGCCTTGGCGGCTTTTGCAAAGATTGATGTGGCGGTCTCTCCGACCATTGCGCAAATGTATGGTATCCGGGCAGTGCCATCCTTGGCTGTGTTTCATGAGGGGCGGCTGTTGCGGGTCATGCCCGGCTCTCGCTCAGTTGGAGTGATGAAAAAATCCATTCTCGCGGAGCTGGAAGAGGTGGTTTAACGCACCTTTTCGTCACGGCTCAGGCTGATTGGGCTGGCGTTCTTTTCTACCCCTCGGATCTGCCCCAGGCCAACTGGCGAGGGGGGCGTAAGGTCTTCGTTGAACATTTTCGTTAACAGCGCGTAGGCCTGCTTGTAAGCGTCGTATTTGAACTCGGTGTCTTCCACCGGTTGCACGGCCACTCCCTCCCGCATCTGCCGGTTCAGACGTCGAAAACTGTCGGCGCGCTCCCGAGCCTCGCAACGGCCAATGCCCAGTTGCTCCAGCGCTCTGCCACCCCAGGCCAATGCGCTTTCAAACGTCTCGCATTCGCCCGCATCCATGCCCATCTGAGGCAAAGCACTGCGGTGTCCCATGTCGCGTGCGTGCACCATCAGTTTCAAGTTCGGCAAATGCATCTTGGCCAGTTGGGTCAGGGCCAGGTTATCGCCCTGATCGTCAATAGGGTTGACCATTACCAAGGCTTGGGCATCGCCGTAGAACGCCTCGATCCCGGATTTGCGCAGTGTCTGGATGTGGTCGGAATCATGGTCAAGTACCCCCCTGCAACGCCCAAAGACATCAGCAAGCGCCTTGCGATCTGGCCGAATCGTCCGTGGTTTTTCTGGTCGATCAGGTCTGCCTCCTGATGGTCTTGTTTGCCGTGGGGTTCCAGCCGATTGAGCAGGGGTTTTACGCACAGAGACAACGCCACAGCCAGGGTCAGGCAGCTACCCCATGGGTCGGTCAGTATGTCGGCGACGGTCGCTGCGCCGAACACAACGAAGGCGAATTCGTTGCCTTCAGAACGCAAAAACTCCCTGATCGCTGGGCATGTACATGCCCAGCGATCAGGGAGTTTTTTGGGGGAAGGGGCGTCTTTATTGACCCGCTTGCAATTTCAAGACTTCTTGCGCCGTCACGGGCTTGCCCGCGATTCCCCAATCCCCGCTCTTGACCTCTTCGAAGATGACCCAGGTGAGGGGGCGCATGTTTTCACCTTCCACAGACACCATGGCGTCCGTCACTTTCTGAATGACTTCGGCTTTCTGCTGATCGGTAAAAAGGCCTTCAATGCTCTTGATGGTAATGAGCGGCATGGTGTGCTCCTTGATGTCTGAAGTGGCCAGTGATGAAGCAGTCAGTCCTCAGGCTTGGTCTGCAAGGTAGTGCGGGTAGTCGGTGTAACCCTTGGCGATGCGATCGCTGACACCGTAGTAAGTCGTGCGATCGCCTTCTGCCAGTGGCCAGCCGTTCTGCATGCGCTCTACCAGGTCAGGGTTGGCGATGTAGGCGGTTCCGAAGGCGATCAAGTCAAGTTCACCTTTGGCCAGCTCCGACTCAGCGAGGGCCTGGGTGAATCCGCCAGCAGCCATCAAGGTCCCTTTGTAGGCTTCACGGAACGCCGCGCTGAAACCAGGCGGCGTTTGCGCGGTGACGAGGGTCGGTTGGTAGTTAAGGTGGATATAGGCCAGCTCACGCTCGTTGAGCGCTGCTGCCATGCTCATCCAGGTTTCTGCCTCACCTTCGTAAACACCAAAGTCGTACAGGCGACCAAATGGCGAGAACCGTACGCCAATCTTTGACCCGCCGATTTCGGCAGCAATCGCGTCGATGGTTTCCAGCAGGAAACGCTGGCGATTGGCGATCGAGCCACCGTACTGGTCGGTACGGGTGTTCAAGGCGCTACTGAGGAACTGGTCAAACAGAAAGCCGTTGGCGGCCATGATTTCGACACCGTCAAAACCGGCTTCCATCGCCATGCGCGCGGACTTCACAAAGTCAGCGATGACCCGCTTTACCTCATCGGTATCCAGCGCACGGGGCACGCTGGGTTGCACAGGGCCGGACTCGCCGGGCTCGACCCAGGCGTAGACGGTGGTATCGACCGCCGGCTGAGTGCCCGAAGAAACCGGCACCAGGCCATGCACCGAAACATGGGACATGCGGCCAACGTGCCACAACTGAGCAAAGATTTTTCCGCCTTTGGCATGCACCGCGTCGGTGACCTTACGCCAGCCTGGCAAGTGTTCATCGGCGTAAATACCGGGGGTGTACAGGTAGCCGCGGGCTTCGTCGGAAACCGGTAAGCCTTCGGTGATCAACAGCCCGGCAGAGGCGCGCTGTGCGTAGTACAGCGCGGTGAACTCGTTAGGGATGTTATCCAGGGTCCGAGTGCGGGTCATTGGAGCCATGACGACCCAGTTCTGAAGTGCAGTACCGGACAGGTCGTAAGGGGTGAACAGCTTATTCATGATTAATCTCGAAGAGGTTGAGGGTTAAAAACCAAGCTGTCGGAGTTACGACTTGTCGAATGCGTCCAGCACGTGCGTGCTGTAAACCAGCGCCGCGCCAGCGTTCATGTTGATTGCCACACCCAGTGCTTCGGCAACTTCTTCACTGGTGACGCCGAGTTTCTTGGCTTCCGCGGCGTGGAAGGCGATACAGCCATCGCAACGGGTGGTGACGGCCACGGCGAGGGAGATCAGCTCGCGGGTCTTTGCGTCCAGGTGATGGGTCTTGCTGCCGGCAGCGCCCAGCGCAGCCATGCCTTTCATGGTTTCTGGAGACAGGCCGTTGAGTTCCACCAGGCGAGTGTTGATGTCTTTGCGGGTTTGCTTCCAATCTTGCATAGGATTCTCACAGAGCGATTTATTCAGGGTTTAGTTCGGTTTTTGAACTTGTTATTACGCTACCATTCAGTTGGTAGGTGTTCAATGTGGTTGTGGTGATTTCCACTATCAACGCTGTCGTATGGATTGAGGCTTATTTTCCTGATGGCCGGCACCCGTGGGGCGAGGGCGCGTCCCAAGTGGAGCAGGCAGCACGCCGATGGCTACGCGCCAGACAGTCCATCGACGAGTTGATATCGAGCGTCAAGTTGAGGGTGAAGTGGCCAGCACCATCAATGGCGGGGCGCGAGGAAGGTGGGGGGGCCAGGCAGGCGTGGACAAGTCGACCACGGCTAGTCCCCCGTTTTATGCGTATCACTTGCCCGTCATCGGGGGGCAAACCTTTCACATCACCCCTTTGAGGTGAAGACAAGGTCGTCGGGCGTCTATTGCTACGTGCGCCACCCCAGCGTCCATAGCCACCGCAAGATTCGGTAAAAACACAGGTCATTTCCGACCAGTCGACTGTTCCGTGCGTCCTTATGATGGGCTCGCAGGCCGCTGTGCCTGTTCGCGTGTAGACCCATTACAAGAATAAAAAAGGTAGTCGCAGATGAACAAGTTAAAAGCTGTTGCCATGTCGACGTTAGTGCTGTCTGTTGCCTCGAAAAGTTATGCGTTCGATGGTCATCCAGGGGATTACTTATGGCTCCCGGATCACTCTGCCGTCGCACTGATTTATGGACAGTATCAATCGGCCGACTCGTTCAAGGTCGATGGTGGCAATACCGTGCCGAAGTCGAAACTTGAAGCGGCTACATCGATTGTGCGGGGCGTGTACTTCAGGGACCTGGGGGGCGTTAAAACCTCCTTTCAGTTTTTTGTGCCGGCCGGGGAGTTTCGTACGGCGCGTGTCGGCGGGGTTGATCAGACCACGTCCAACGGCATTGGCGACCTGACGGTGGGGGCCACGATCTATCCGCTGGCGTCCATGGAGCCGACCGGAACCACCCTGGGGATCACGGCATTCCTCACTGCACCTACGGGGCAGTACGACGTGCGTGATGTCTCCATCGGCGGGGGCGCCTGGGTGTTTACCCCGCAGTTGGGGATGACCCAGGGGTTGGGGCACGGCTTTTACCTGGACGCTTACCTGGATGTGGCTTTTCGTCGCGACAGCACTGACCGAGGAATAAAAGACTCGGTTGATCCGGCCACCCAGTTGCAAACCTATCTGCGTTACCAGTTCAACCCGACGGACTCGCTGACCTTTGGTTATTCGGGACGCTACGGCGGTAAACGTTACCTGGATGATGATTACACCGGGACCAAGACCCGTAATGATCAACTGCGACTGTTTGCGGGCAAGTGGATATCGGCCACCTCGCAAATCGAAGGGATGCTCGGTCGAGATATCAACGTCGAGGGTGGCTTCAAGAATGATTACGTCGTGCAGCTGCGCCTGGCGAAGTTGTTCTGAGCAGTGCGTCGATATAAGCGGACAACCGAGCAAAAGACTGGATAGAACCGCCCTCCAAGTGCACTGCAGGAATAGACAAAAACGGCGGTAATTCTGTGTATAGACCCTGCCGCTGCTTCGCTCTACCTTGTTGCATAGCCCAATAATAAAAGCCCGTCGAGGGCCCCGATGGAGTCAGAGAATATGCCTGTTCTCACGTCCGACCTTGTGAACGCTGATCTTGATCAGCGCCCCGATTTGAAAAGCCCCGACCTCTATGTCAATCGGGTGCCCCACGAAGTGTTTGCCCGACTGCGCCAGGAACAGCCTGTGTATTGGAACCCCGAAGCCGATGGCGCCGGGTTCTGGGCGATCCTGCGTCATGCCGACATCGTCGAAGTCTCGCGCCAGCCGCTGTTGTTCTCTTCGGCCCATGAAAACGGTGGCCACCGGATTTTCAACGAAAACGAAGTCGGCCTCACCAATGCCGGTGACTCGGCCATTGGCGTGCCGTTCATTTCCACCGATCCACCCGTGCACACCCAGTACCGCAAGGTGGTGATGCCGGCGCTGTCTCCGGCCCGCCTGGGGGATATCGAACAACGCATTGAGGCCCGTGCCGAGGCCTTGATCGACAAGATCCCCCTGGGCGAACCGGTGGACCTGGTGCCTTTGCTGTCGGCTCCTTTGCCCCTGCTGACCCTGGCTGAACTTTTGGGTTTGGGGGAAGAAACCTGGCACGACCTGTACCACTGGACCAATGCCTTTGTGGGGGAGGATGACCCTGAATTTCGCCAGTCGCCCGAGGCGCTGGGCAAGGTCCTGGGGGAGTTCATGGCGTTCTCGCAGACGCTGTTCAAAGACCGCCTGGCCAACCCGGGCCCGGACATCGCGTCGCTGCTGGCCCATGCCCAGGTCGATGGCCGCAGCGCTTCGTTGCGGGACTTTATCGCCAACCTGATTTTGACCCTGGTCGGCGGCAACGAGACGACCCGCAACTCCATCAGCCACACCATCGTCACCTTTGCCCAGCAGCCCGAGCAATGGCAGCGCCTGGTGGACAACCCCGACCTGCTGAAAACCGCCGCCGCCGAGATGGTGCGTCACGCCAGCCCGGTGATGCACATGCGCCGGACCGCGATGCAAGACACGGTCATCGGCGGCCAGGCCATCGCCAAGGGCGACAAGGTGGTGCTCTGGTACATCTCGGGCAACCGTGATGAAGCGGTGTTTGCCAATGCCGACCAGTTCGACGTGACCCGCACCGGGCCGCAGCATCTGGGGTTCGGCTCGGGGCAGCACGTGTGCGTGGGCTCGCGGTTGGCCGAGATGCAGTTGCGGGTGGTGTTTCGCATCCTCGCTCGACGGGTCCAGCGTTTTGAATTGTGTTCGGCGTCCCGCCGCTTTCGTTCCAACTTTCTCAATGGTCTGAAAAACCTCAACGTCGTTCTGGTCCCGAGGTAGTCGATTATGCAAAGGCCACGAGAAACCTGGACCAGCGAGGCGATTATCAGCGACGCCCTGTGTTGCCCGCCCGATGTGTCGTACCGCTCGACCGAGCAGGGCTGGCAACTTACCCGCTGGCGTCAATTTGTCGGTCATTACCAACTGCCGGCTTTACCCAGCTCTTTGTACGTGGCGCACATTGGCGGCAAGCAACAAGTACGCATGTGGGAGCGCGGCAGTTGGAGCGACGTGTGCTCAAAACCCAGCGACGCCACCGTCGTGCCCCAGGGCATGGGGTCGCGCTGGTTGGTCGATGGCGAGCTGGATGTGGTGACCCTCAGCGTGGGCGTCGGTCCCCATTCATTGGCGCAGCATGAGATTCCCTTGCGCTTTGCCTACACCGATCCGTTCGGCATCGCGCTGGTCCGGCAGATTCTCACCCAGCTCTACGAGGAGGAGACGCTTGAACGCAACACCTACATCGAGGCCCTGTTCGCCGCGTTCAAGGCGCACTTGAGCCGTGGTGTGGGCATCGCGACGACGCAGATACCCTGCACCCTGTCGTCGCCCCATCGCTTGCACGCGGTGTTGACGAAGATCCGCGAGTGCCCCGAAGCGGACTTCAGCCTGGAGTCCTTGGCAATGCTCGCCGGCATGAAGCCCTCGCACTTCTGCCGCATGTTCCGCAACGCCATGGGCACCACGCCGCACCAGTACGTGGTTCGCAGCAAGTTGCGGGTGGCCGAGGACATGTTGCGCAACTCGCGGTTGTCGATCATGGCGATCGCCGACGCACTGGGCTTCAAGACCCAAGGGCACTTCACGCGATTGTTCCGCCAGCAGGTGGGCGAAACCCCCACCGACTTTCGGCGCCGTGGTTGCACAGGAGAATGATCATGTTGCCTTTCCCGAAACTCGAACTGCCGGAGCGGGCGCTGTATGCCGGTTCCGAACGCCTGATCACCCAGGCCGTACTGGTGGATGAAGACCCGTGTAGCGGCCAGACCATCACTGAAATTGCCGACGCCACGGTCGAGGATGTCGATGCGATTGTCGGTGCCGCCAACGCGGCGTTCGAAAGCGCTGCCTGGCGGGGCATCACGCCCCTGGCCCGTGAGCGTTTGCTGCACCGCTTTGCCGATGCCATTGAGGCCGACTCAACTCGTCTGGCCGAGTTGGAAGCCCTGGACACGGGCAAGCCCATCAGCATCGCCAGCGGCGTCGATCTGCCGGCCGTGGTCAGCTGGTTGCGGGTTTTTGCCGGCTGGCCGACGAAACTGGCCGGGCGTGCCGGAAACCTGAGCGTCACGCCGGGCGATTTTCACGTGTACACCCGGCGCGAACCCGTGGGCGTGGTGGCGGCGATTACCCCGTGGAATTTTCCCCTGGTACTGGCCATGTGGAAAATCGCCCCGGCCCTGGCCGCCGGCTGCACCGTGGTGCTCAAGCCTGCCCCGGAAACCTCCCTGAGCGCCTTGCGCCTGGCACAGATCGCCCTGGAAGCCGGGCTGCCACCGGGGGTCTTGTCCGTGGTCACCGGCGGCGGGGCGGCGGGCGCGGCACTGGCGGCCCATCCGGGTATCGCCAAAGTCGCCTTCACCGGTTCCACCGCCACCGGACAATCGGTGCTGCAGGCGTCGGTGGCGGACATCAAGCGCGTGACCCTGGAGCTGGGGGGCAAGTCGCCGACCATTATCTGCAAGGACGCCGACCTTGCCCGGGCCATTCCCCAGGCCGCCATGGCGTGCTTCTTCAACAGCGGCCAGGTGTGCTACGCCGGCACTCGCCTGTACGTCCAGCGCGCGGTCTATGAGCAGGTGCTGGAGGGCATCGCCGGCGTGGCAGGGTCGCTGAACATCGGCGCCAGCCACGATCCGGCCAGCCAGCTCGGGCCGCTGATCAGCGCCCGTCAGCACGAGAAAGTCTCGGGGTTTGTCGAGCGAGCGCTGGCCCAGGGCATTGAGCGTTACCCGGCGCACTCGGGGCGCCTGCCCGAACGTGGGCACTACTTCGCCCCGACCTTGCTGCGCGACGTTCCGGCCGACGCCGAGGTGGCCCGCGAGGAGGTCTTTGGCCCAGTGCTGATCGCGGCACCGTTCGACGAGTTGGACGAGGCCGTCGCCCTGGCCAACGACAGCGTGTATGGCTTGGCCGCCCATGTCTGGAGCCGTGATCTGGCAACCAGCCATCGGACCGCCGCCAGGCTCGATGCCGGCACCGTTTTTGTGAACTGCGCGTTACTGGCCGACCCCGGTTTTCCGTTTGGCGGCATGAAGCGCTCTGGGCTGGGCCGGGAAAACGGCATGGAAGTGCTGGAGGCCTACCTGGAGCCCAAATCGATCGTCATGTCCCTGGCCTGAACACCGCCATCGCGCACCCCATAACAATTATTAGCAGGTACTCACTATGCAGATAAAAGCTGCTGTAGCTCGTAAGGCGCACGCGCCATTTACCGTTGAGCAGGCTCAGCTCGATGGGCCCCGGGACGACGAAGTGCTGGTCCGCATTGTGGGCGTCGGGTTGTGTCACACCGATTTGGTCGCCCGTGACCAGTTCATCCCGATCGCCTTGCCGGCGGTACTGGGCCATGAAGGGGCGGGCATCGTTGAGCAAGTGGGGCGGCACGTTACCCGGGTGGCCCCAGGGGACCGGGTGGTGATCAGCTTTGCCCACTGTGGTCACTGCCCGCGTTGCCACGAACAGTTGCCGTCGTACTGCCAGACCTTTCCTCAACTGAACTACAGCGGGGCCCGTGAAGACGGTTCAGCGGCGATTCACATCGGCGATGAGCGAGTTTCGTCGAACTTCTTCGGCCAATCGTCCTTTGCCAGTCACGCCCTGGCCACGGAGCGCAATGTCGTCAAGATCGACGATGAGCAACTGCCGCTGGAGATCCTCGGGCCGCTGGGCTGTGGTTTGCAGACCGGGGCCGGCGCCGTCATGCGCTCCATGGCGTGCCCGGCAGGCTCGACCCTGGCGATTTTCGGCGGTGGCCCGGTGGGCTTGGCGGCGGTGATGGCAGCGAAGATTCAAGGCTGTGCCACGGTGATCCTGGTCGAGCCGCAGCAGGGACGTCGCGAACTGGCCTTGACCTTGGGCGCGCATCACGTGATTGACCCCACGGCCTGTGACGTGGCCGCGCGCATCCGTGAAATCCTGCCCTTGGGCGTGGATTTTGCCTTTGAGTCCAGCGGCCGAGAGTCGGCGGTCGAAGCGGCCCTGGCCGCGCTGGCCAGCCATGGCTTGCTCGGCCTTGCCGGGGTGCCGCCGACACCGCAAAGCGCAGTGTCGATCAACCTGGCGTCGCTGATCACCTTTGGTCATCGCCTCCAGGGAATTATCGAAGGCGACAGCGACTTGCACGGGTTCATTCCTGAGTTGCTGACCCATTACAAGGCCGGGCGCTTCCCGTTCGACAAGTTGATCAAGACCTATCGGCTGGAACAGATCAATCAGGCGATCGCCGACCAGGCCAGCGGTGAGTGCATCAAGGCCGTGCTTCTGCCTTAGCGCCCAGCGCCGTGTTTTACCGGCCGTGCGACCCGCGACGGCCCAACATTTAAAGGAAACGATCATGCCCACGATCAACGTGATCTGCCGCGATGGCGGCCAGATGCAAGTCCGTGCACCCGTTGGTATCTCGCTGATGGAGGCCCTGCGCGACGCCGGCGTCGACGATGTCCGGGCGTTGTGCGGCGGGTGCTGCTCCTGCGCCACCTGCCATGTGTTTGTCCTGCAAGGTGCCGAGCATCTGGCGCCGATGGGCAGCGACGAGGCCGACATGCTCGATTGCAGCCTCTATCGGCGCGACACCTCGCGCCTGGCGTGCCAGCTCAACCTGGACGCCAGTAGCGAAGGCCTGTGTGTCGAGGTGGCCCCCGATGAATGAGGCCCCGCCTGTGCAGCACTTTGACGTGTTGATCGTCGGTGCCGGGCATGGCGGCGCGCAAGCCGCCATCGCCCTGCGCCAACAGGGCTTTGCGGGCAGCCTGGCGCTGCTGGGCAAAGAGCCCCATCTGCCTTACGAGCGCCCGCCCTTGTCCAAGGAATACCTCGCCTTGGAGAAACCGTTCGAGCGCATTGTGCTGCGGGCGCAGGGCTTCTGGCAGGAGCGCGGGATTGCCTTGCAGCTGGATTGCGAAGTGGTCCGGGTCGATGCGACGCAGCATTGGGTCGAGACCGCGCAGGGCGAGCGCATCGGCTACTCCCGACTGATTTGGGCCAGCGGTGCCCGACCGCGCCCGCTGGCCGTGGCCGGCGCGCAGTTGCAGGGGGTGCACTGCATTCGCAGCCGTGCCGATGTCGACGCCATCATGGCCGAGCTGCACGCGGTGCAGCACGTGGTGGTGATCGGCGGTGGCTTTATCGGCCTGGAAGCCGCCGCGGTGCTGCGCAAGCTGGGTCGTGAAGTCAGCGTGGTCGAAGCCCAGGACCGGGTGCTGGCCCGAGTGGCCGGGGTGGCGGTGTCACGCTTTTACGAGGCCGAACACCGTGCCCAGGGCGTGGTGGTGCACCTGGGCCTGGGCGTGGACTGCCTCCTGGGCAAACAGGGCAGGGTGGCCCACGTGCGCCTGTCTGACGGGCGTCAACTGGCGGCCGACATGGTGATCGTCGGCATTGGCGTGCTGCCGGACATCGAACCGCTGATCGCCGCCGGTGCGGCCATCAGCAACGGCGTGTCGGTGGACGGGCGCTGTCGCAGCTCGTTGCCGGACGTCTTCGCCATTGGCGATTGCGCCAGCCATTTCAACCGCTTTGCCGACGGCTTGGCGATTCGCCTGGAATCGGTCCAGAACGCCAACGACCAGGCCACGCTGGTGGCCCGGGAAATCCTCGGCAAGGGCGAAGACTACGCCGCCTTGCCTTGGTTTTGGTCCAACCAGTACGACCTGCGCCTGCAAGCCGTCGGCTTGTCGACCGGGCATGACCAGGCGGTGTTGCGCGGCGACCCGTTGAGCCGAGCGTTCTCGGTCATCTACCTGAAGCGCGGGCGCGTCATCGCCCTGGATTGCATCAATGCCTCGGCGGATTACGTCCAGGGCCGCGGGCTGGTGCTCGCTCAAGCCTGTATCGCCCCCGAGGTGCTCGCGGATACCTCGGTGCCGCTCAAATCGTTGCTGTGATCGCAGCTCGCAACACCCATAAAAAAAGCAAGGGGATCCATGCATATGCAGACCAAGGCAATAGCAGCAGTAGTGACCGGCGGTGCGTCGGGCCTGGGGGGCGCCGTCGCGGCGCGATTGGCGGCCGCCGGGGCCCGAGTGGCGATTATCGACCTCAACCCGGTGCTCGGCCTGCAGCACGCCGAGGCCATCGGCGGGGTGTTTATCGAGGCGGATGTGACCGACGAGGTCGCCATCGAAGACGCCCTGGCCACTGCCGAAGGGCTGCACGGTAAGGCCCGTATCCTGGTCAATTGCGCCGGTATCGGGCCACCGGCCAAGGCGCTCAACCGGGACGGCACGGCGCTGCCGCTCAAGGACTTCATGCGCATCATCAACATCAACCTCAATGGCAGTTTCAACGTACTGTCGAAGTTCGCCGCACGCCTGCACAGCGCCGAACTGCTGGGTGAGGAGCGTGGGGTGATTATCAACACCGCCAGTGTCGCCGCCTTCGACGGCCAGGTCGGCCAGCCGGCCTACGCCGCGTCGAAAGCCGGGATTGTTGGCATGACCTTGCCCCTGGCCCGGGAGTTCGCCCGCTACGGCATCCGCGTCATGACCATTGCCCCGGGGATTTTCCTCACGCCGTTGCTGGCCTCGCTGCCCCTGGAAGCGCAGGCCTCGCTGGGGCAACAGGTGCCGTTCCCGAGTCGCCTGGGGCAGCCGGACGAGTTTGCCCAACTGGTCCAGGCCATTGTCGAAAACCCCATGCTCAACGGCGAAGTCATTCGCCTGGACGGCGCAATACGGATGGCTGCCCGATGAGTACGGACGACATGCAACTGGCGACCGCCATCGCCGAACGGGTGGAGCGTTTTGTGCGCGACGTGGTGGTGCCGTACGAGCAGGACCGGCGCCGCGATCATCACGATTGCCCCACTGATGAGCTGGCGGCCGAACTGCGTCAGAAAGCGCGCGAGGAAGGGGTGCTGACCCCGCACATCCTGGCGGACGGCCGTCATTTGAGTCAGCGCGGCACCGCCGTGGTGTTGGCGCGCACCGGCCTCTCGCCCCTGGGCCCGTTGGCCTGTAATACCTGCGCGCCGGACGAGGGCAACATGTATTTGCTCGGCAAGGTGGGGAGCCCGGCGATCAAGCAACAATTCCTCGAGCCGCTGATCGCCGGGCGCGCCCGCTCGGCCTTTTTCATGACCGAACCGGCAGCCGAAGGCGGCGCCGGCTCAGACCCTTCGATGATGCAAACCACCTGCTGGCGTGAAGGTGACAACTGGGTCATCCATGGCCGCAAAGCCTTTATCACCGGCGCCGAGGGTGCGCAGATCGGCATTGTCATGGCCAAGGCCGAGGAGGGCGCCTGCATGTTCCTGGTGGCGCTGCCCGACCCCTCCATCCGCATCGAGCGAGTGCCCCGCACGCTCGACAGTTCCATGCCGGGCGGCCACGCGATTGTGACCCTGGATCACTTGCGGGTGCCTGCCGAGCAGATGCTCGGCCACGCGGGCGAGGGCTTTCACTACGCCCAGGTCCGGCTGGCGCCGGCGCGGCTGTCCCACTGCATGCGCTGGTACGGCGCCTGCCTGCGGGCCAATGAAATCGCCACCGACTACGCCAATCGGCGTATGGCCTTCGGCAAGCTGCTGATCGACCACGAAGGCACGGGGTTCATGCTGGCGGAAAACCTGATCGAGCTGAAACAGGTGGAGCTGATGATCGACTGGTGTGCCGGGGTCCTGGACGGCGGCGCCCAGGGCGGTGCGGAGAGTTCGATGACCAAGGTGGCGGTCAGCGAAGCCTTGATGCGGGTCGCGGACCGTTGCGTGCAGGTCATGGGCGGCAGCGGGCTGACCGAAGACAGCATCGTCGAGCAGTTGTACCGGGAAATTCGCGCGTTTCGGATCTACGACGGGCCGACCGAGGTTCACAAATGGTCGCTGGCCAAGAAAATCAAGCGGGACTGGGCGAGGGCGCAAGCATGAAGGCCATGGCACAACAGACCAGTGCCGTTGCGGTACGCCCGCAGATGGCGTTCAACGAGGGGGCTCTGCACGACTGGATGCAGGCCCATGTCGAGGGCTTTCGCGGGCCGATGACGGTGTTGCAGTTCAAGGGCGGCCAGTCGATCCCCACCTACCAGCTCGACACGCCATCGGGCAGCTACGTGCTGCGACGCAAGCCCACCGGGCCGTTGCTGCAAGGCGCCCATTCGGTGGAGCGCGAGGCGCGGGTGCAGCAGGCCTTGTCCAAGGTCGGCTTTGCGGTGCCGCGCATCCATGGGCTGTGTACGGACGAGTCGATCATTGGCAGCTGCTTTTACGTGATGGAGCGGGTCCAGGGCAGGATCTTCTGGGATGCAACCTTTCCCGAGGTCGAGCGCGAGGAACGACCACGCTACTTCGATGCGATGAACGCCACACTCGCCGCGTTGCATCGCCTGGACCCGGTCGAACTGGGGCTGAGTGACTACGGCAAGTCGGGCAATTACTTCGCCCGGCAAATCAGTCGCTGGTCCCGTCAGTACCTGGAAGACACTGCCGCCGGGCGAGATTCCAACATGGACGCCCTGATCGAATGGCTGCCGGCGCACATTCCCGCGGGCGACGAGACCAGCCTCGTGCACGGTGATTTTCGCTGCGACAACATGATTTTCCACCCCAGCGAACCCCGGGTCATCGCCGTGCTGGATTGGGAGCTGTCGACCCTCGGGCACCCGCTGGCCGACTTCGCCTACCACGCGATGATGTATCAGATGCCGCCAACCATCGTGGCCGGTCTGTCGGGCGCCGATCTGGCCGCGCTGAACATTCCGTCCCAGGCCGACTACCTGGCGGCGTATTGCGCGCGTACAGGGCGCGGGCCCATTGCCTCCTGGGAGTTTTACATGGCCTTCAACTTCTTCCGCATGGCGGCGATTTTTCACGGCATCAAGGGCCGGGTCATTCGCGGCACGGCGTCGTCGGCCCATGCCCGCGAACGGGCCGAAAGCTTCCCGGTGCTGGCTGAACTGGCACGTCGCTGCATGGAGGCCTGCCCATGAACGATGGCGTACTGCTGGACCTTGACGGCCCGGTGGCCAACCTCACGTTGAATCGGCCGCAACGGGGCAACGCCATCGACTTGCCAATGGCACAGGCGCTCCTGCGTGCCGCCATCCGCTGTGACCAGGACCCGGCGATTCGTTGCGTGGTCATCACCGGGGCCGGCCGGTTGTTCTGTGCGGGCGGTGACCTGGGGGCGTTTACCGCCTCAGGCGATGAGGTGCCGGGCTTTCTCAGCGAGTTGGCCGGGGTGCTGCACCTGGCCATCTCACGTTTGATGCGCATGGCCAAGCCCCTGGTGGTGCTGGTCAATGGCCCGGCTGCGGGGGCCGGCATGAGCCTGTCGCTGCTCGGTGACATCGTCCTGGCCAGCGGCTCGGCCCATTTCACCCCGGCTTATAGCGGCATCGGCTTGAGCCCCGACGGCGGCCTGAGCTGGCACTTGCCACGCCTGGTCGGCTTGCGCCGGGCCCAGGAAATCCTGCTGCTCAACCGCCGACTCGACGCCGCGCAGGCCCAGGACCTGGGCCTGATCACCCGCCTGGTCGACGACGGTCAATTGCTGCCAGAGGGGCGCCAGATTGCCCAGGCTTTGGCCGCCGCGGCCACGCCGGCCCTGGGCCGGGTGCGCCAACTGTTGTTGCACAGCTATGGCGCGCAGCTTGAAGCCCATCTGGAGCAGGAGGCGCGCAGCATCAGCGCGGTCAGCCACGGCCCGCAAGCTCGTGAAGGCTTGGCGGCATTCATTGAAAAACGTCCACCCCATTTCCATTCAGGAGTCTGAACATGGCCGATGCCTATATCGTTGAAGCTGTCCGCACCGCCGGGGGACGTCGCAATGGCCAATTGGCCGGTTGGCACCCCGCCGACATGGGGGCTGAAATCCTTGATGCGCTGGTCGAGCGTTCGGGTATCGATCCCGCCCTGGTCGAGGATGTGATTTTTGGTTGTGTGACCCAGGCTGGGGAGCAGTCATTCGCTTTCGCCCGCAATGTGGTCCTGGCCTCGACACTCCCGCAAAGCGTGCCGGCGGTGACCATCGACCGCCAGTGCGGCAGCTCGCAGCAGGCGGTGCAGTTTGCCGCCCAGGCGGTGATGTCGGGCATGCAGGACGTGGTCATTGCCGGCGGGGCGGAAAGCATGAGCCGGGTGCCGATGTTCTCCAACATGTCGCTCCACGAGCAGGCCGGGATTGGCGTCGGGCCCTTCAGCGAGCGGATCCAGCGCCGTTTTGGAGTGCAGACGTTCAGCCAATTCGAAGGCGCGCAAATGCTCGCGAAAAAGTTCGGCTACGACCGTGAAACCCTGGACCGCTTCGCCCTGCAGAGCCACCAGCGCGCCTCCCGGGCCACCGCCAGCGGCGCCTTTGCCCAAGAAATCATCGGCCTGGCCACCGCCAACGGCCTGCACCTGCGCGATGAGGGCATCCGTGACGACGCCAGCCTGGCGTCGATCAGTGCGGTCAAACCGTTGCTGGAGGGCAGCGTGTTGTCGGCGGCCAATGCCAGTCAGGTCTGCGACGGCGCCTCGGGCGTGCTGGTGGTCAGTGAGCGCGCCCTCAAGCAATACGGGCTGACCCCCATTGCCCGGCTGGTCAACATGACGGTGACCGCCGGCAACCCGGTGATCATGCTGGAAGAGCCGATCCATGCGACTCGCAAAGCCTTGAAGAAAGCCGGCTTGAGCATCGCCGACATCGACCTGTACGAAGTCAACGAGGCCTTCGCGCCGGTCCCGCTGGCCTGGCTCGATGCGCTGGAGGCTGACCCGGAGCGGCTCAATGTAAACGGCGGGGCCATTGCCCTGGGCCACCCGCTGGGCGCCTCGGGCAGCAAATTGCTGACCACCCTGATCCATGCCCTGAAAGCCCGTGGCCAGCGCTATGGCTTGCAGACCATGTGCGAAGGCGGCGGCATGGCCAACGTCACTATTGTGGAGGTGCTCTGAGATGGCTTTTCGTAATCGCGTGACCGAGATGCTTGGCATTCGCCACCCCATCGTTCAAGGCGGGATGATGTGGGTCGGACGGGCGGAGCTGGCCAGTGCCGTGTCCAACGCCGGCGGCCTGGGTACCCTGACCGCACTGACCCAACCGACGCCTGACGACCTGCGTCGGGAAATCGAGCGGTGCCGCAGCCTGACAGACAAGCCGTTCGCGGTGAACCTGACCCTTCTGCCGTCGGTCAATCCGCCGCCCTATGCCGAGTACCGCCAAGCCATCATCGACAGCGGTGTGCGCATCGTCGAAACCGCCGGCAACAAACCCCAGGAACATGTGGAGGCCTTCAAGGCCAGTGGCTTGACGGTGATTCACAAGTGCACGGCGGTGCGCCATGCCCTGTCGGCCCAGCGCATGGGCGTGGACATCATTTCCATCGACGGTTTTGAGTGCGCCGGGCACCCCGGCGAAGACGACATTCCAGGGCTGGTGCTGATTCCCGCGGCAGCCGACCAGATCCACATTCCCATGATCGCCAGCGGCGGCTTCGGCGATGGCCGGGGGCTGGCGGCGGCCCTGGCGTTGGGCGCTGAGGGCATCAACATGGGGACGCGTTTCTGTGCCACCCGTGAGGCGCCGATTCATGAGGCCATCAAGCAGTTTTTGGTGAACAACGATGAGCGCGCCACGCACCTGATTTTCCGCAACTTTCACAACACCGGCCGGGTGGCCCGCAACAGTGTTTCGGACAAGGTGGTGGAGCTGTCACAGGCCATCGGCGCCAGCTTCGACGACATTCGCGCTTATGTCTCCGGCGCCAAGGGGCGAGAGGCGCTCGAAACCGGCAACCTGGATGCGGGCCTGGTCTGGGCGGGGCAGGTCCAGGGCCTGATTCGCGACATCCCCAGTTGCGCCGAGCTGCTTGAACGCATCGTCAGCGATGCCCAGGCCATCATTCAGCAGCGGCTGGCCGGCATGCTCGATCACACACCGGGGGCCGGCCAATGACTTACCAATACATCAGCGTCGAACGGGAAGGGCACCTGACGCTGGTGACCCTCCAGCGGCCCGACAGCCATAACGCATTGAACGCCGCCGCCCATGAAGAACTGCAGCAGGCGTTCGACGCCTTTGCCGACGATGAGCAGCAATGGGTGGCCATCATCACCGGTGCCGGCAGCAAGGCGTTTTGCGCCGGCCATGACCTCAAGCAGCAAGCCAATGGCGGCGGGCTGGTGACCCCGACCAAGGGCTTTGCAGGCCTGAGTGCCCGGTTTGACCTGAACAAGCCGGTGATCGCAGCGGTCAACGGCGTCGCCATGGGCGGAGGTTTCGAGTTGGCGCTGGCTTGCGACCTGATCATTGCCTCGCCCCACGCCGTGTTCGCCCTGCCGGAGCCGAAAGTCGGGCTCGCGGCGCTGGCCGGTGGCCTGCAGCGCCTGCCGCGTTTGATCGGCCTGAAGCACAGCATGGGCATGCTGCTCACCGGCCGGCGTGTCAGCGCGCAGGAAGGGCGCGAGCTGGGGTTTGTCAATGAAGTGGCCGAAGGCGACGTCCTGACGGCGGCGCGGCGTTGGGCCGAGGCCATCATGGCCTGCAGCCCGTTGTCGGTGCGGGCCACCAAAGAGGCGGTGCTGCGCGGCCTGGACACCCCCATCGAGCAGGCGCTGGTGGATGAATGGGACTACCCGCAGATGCAAACGATGCTGGCCTCCAGCGATGCCATCGAAGGCCCGCAGGCGTTTGCCGAAAAGCGTCAGCCGGTCTGGACCGGGCGCTGATTGACCGTGAAGCACGCGACCCCATAACGATAAAAACGAGGAACAGCCATGCACCCCATTACCCACGCGCGCACCCGGCCGGATAAACCGGCGTGCGTCTTGGCCGCCAGCAACCAGGTGCTCACCTACCGTGAGCTGGACCAGTTGGCCAACCAGGGGGCGCACCTGCTGCGCGACCTTGGCCTGGTCCGTGGCGACTGCGTTGCCGTGCTGCTGGAAAACGGCTTCGACATCTTCACCGTTGCCTGGGCCACCCAGCGCGTTGGCCTGTACCTGACGGCGATCTCCTGCAAATCCTCGGCGGCGGACCTGGCCTATGTGGTCGCCAACTCCGGGGCCAAGGTACTGATTGCCAGCGACGCCCTGGCGGCGGTTGCCGAGCAGGCGACCGGGCTGGCCGGTGTCGAGGGCGTGCAGTTGTTCAGCTCGGCGCCGGGGCGCGTACCCTTTGCCCAGGCCCGCTCAAGCTACCCGACCACCGAGGTCGCGGACGCCACGGCGGGTGGCGACATGCTCTATTCGTCGGGCATGACCGGCCGCCCCAAAGGCGTCAAGCCACAGCTACCCGACGGGCCGATCGATGCAGTCACGCCGCTGATGAACATGGGCCAAAGCCTGTATGGCATGGACGCCGACAGCCGCTACCTGTCGACCTCGCCGCTGTACCACGCGGCGCCGCTGCGCTGGGCCATGGTGATTCAGCGTTTGGGCGGCACCGTGGTGATCATGGAACGCTACGACGCCGAGCAGGCCCTGCAGTTGATCGAGCAGTACCGCATCACCCACTCGACCTTCGTGCCGACCCACTTCGTGCGCCTGCTCAAACTCCCCGAAACCGTACGGCTGGCCTACAGCCACCGTTCACTGCGTGCCGTGGTACACGCTGCCGGCCCCTGCCCGGTGCCGGTCAAGCAGGCGATGATCGACTGGTGGGGGCCGATCATTCACGAGTATTACTCCGGCACCGAAATGTGCGGCATCACCGCGCTCGACTCGCAGCAGTGGCTGAGTAAACCCGGTTCCGTAGGGCGTGCGGTCCTCGGCACGGTGAAAATCGTCGGGCCGGACGGTGAAGAACTGCCGCGGGGCACCCAGGGCGATATCTACTTTGCCGACGGCCCGCGGTTCGAGTACCACAACGACCCCGAGAAAACCCGCCAGGCCTACAACCACCAAGGCTGGGCGACGCTCAACGACATCGGCTGGCTGGATGAAGACGGCTACCTGTTCCTGACCGATCGCAAGAGTTTCATGATCATTTCCGGAGGGGTGAACATCTACCCGCAGGAAATTGAAAACCTGTTGATCACCCACCCCGATGTCGAGGACGTGGCGGTCATCGGCGCGCCGGACGAAGAAATGGGCGAGCGGGTGGTCGCCGTGGTCCAGCCCCGGGTCGGCGTCGAAAGCGGGCCCGGGCTGGCTGAAGCGCTGCGGCGTTTTGTGCGCGAAGGCCTGGGCGGGGTCAAATGCCCCCAGCAGTTCGACTTTCGCGCGACATTGCCGCGTGAACCCACCGGCAAGCTGATGAAGCGGCTGTTAAAGGCGGAGTATGAGGCTCGATAGGTGGGTAGTGGGCGGGCATCCCGGTGAGAGGCATCACCGGTAAGGCCGGCGAAGCTCTGTGTCGGGGCCAGCACACCCTGAATGCCCTCACTCGATGGCGGTATCGGCGGTCTGAGCGGCCAACGATGGGCCGTCAGTGCCAGCCAGGCTGGCAGGCGAGGACCTTGGGTTTTCCGATTCGGGCCCGGCTTGATTAACGTCAAGGCCATGGAACCGTGCGCTCGATATTCTGCGGCGCAGCCCGCTGCTGGTGGGTGTCACGGCTAAAACCGTGAGCCTCCGGCAATCGGTGTTGAGCCTTGAAGGTGATTCCACCTCGACCCATTGCGCCGACCCCTTGAGAGCGAGAATCCATGCTCTATCCGCTGTTTTTAACCGTGCATTTGTTTGCCGCGCTGATCTTTATCGGCACTGTGTTCTTTGAAGTGCTGTTCCTGGGCAGCCTCCGCAAACAGTTGCCCGTCAAGGTCATGGTGCTGGTCGAGCAGGGGGTTGGCCGACGGGCTCGCCGCCTGATGCCGTGGGTCCTGTTGCTGTTGTTCGGCGCCGGCCTGGGGATGGTCTGGTTGCGCTATCTGCCAGCCCTTACCGCGCCCTGGTCCTCCTCTTTCGGCACTTTGCTGATGATAAAAATAGCGGTTGCGGCCAGCGTACTGGGGCATTTCCTGGTGGCCATGTTGTTGTTCAAGCGTGGTCGAATGCAGGCTCGATACGTGCAATTCATCCATGGCAGCCTGTTTTGCCACATGGTGATCATCGTGCTGCTGGCCAAGGGGCTGTTTTACCTGACGTGGTGAGTGCAGGTTGCCTGGGTTTGACACACATCAAGAGGCCTGTACTTCCAGCCCCAGACACTGTCGCTCCGCAGCCCGTTTCGGAGACCCCTCATGCTCAATCTGTTTCAGCAACCCGGCGAGCCGAGCCTTCGGTGTGACCAGGGCGTACTCGACCCCGATGTGCATGTCGGTACTGAGCAGTTTCATGAGGGCATCGGTTCTCTGGATTTGCTTCGGGCCCTGCGCAGCAGTCGCCAGAAGCGCCGCCCCTTGTCCCTGAACGTACAGGTGCCGGGCAACCTGAGGGCTTCCTTCCCTGTTCCCGATTCCTCCGATCACCGCCCAGGCGAACGGGGGACTGTCGAGCGTTACCTGCAGTGCCTGGAACATGAAATTGATATCGTCGCCTGTCACTTGGGGGCCGGGCAGCGGGTCGAGCAGTTTCATTTGGGCGGTGCGACGCTGGCCATCGCTCACCTGCGGCGACTGATGAGCCACCTGCGTGGTCGCTTCAACTTCCCGGGACATGAGTGCGTTGATTGCAGCATCGATGTCGACCTCAACACCACCGATTGGTCGACCATGGGCGTGCTGCGCGACCTGGGCTTCAAGCATGTCAGCATCGGCATTCCGGACCGGGAGGGCGACAGTGCCGGGTCGTTGGCCCGTTATCAGGACCCGGCACCCATTGAGTCGCTGATCGATGCCGCACGAACCTTTGGTTATCGCTCCGTCAACGTCGACCTGGGGTTTGGCCTGGCCTGGCAGACGCCAGAGAGCTTTGCGCTGAAACTGGCGACCCTGATCGAGTTGGAGCCGGACAGGCTGCTGGTGTTCGACTATGCCCGGCCGCCCCAACGCTATCGTTCATTGAACCGCGACAACGCGGTGGCCCTGTGCGCCGAGGACGACAAGGCCGCGATGCGCCAAAGCTGCTTTGACCAGTTGATCGGTGCGGGCTACCACTACATTGGCCTGGGCCAGTTTGTGCGGGCCGATGACGACCTGGCGATTGCCCAGGAGCGAGGCCGGTTACGCCGCACCTGTGAAGGCTTCACCCGTCATGGCTATTGCGATCAGATCGGCTTCGGCGTGGCGGCGATCAGCCAGATCGACGACTTGTACACGCAGAATAGCGCTGAGCTTGAACGCTACAGCCGGCAACTGCAGCGCGATCAGTTGCCGACCCACCGTGGCTGGCGTTGCGAGGCGGGTCACCAGGTTCGGCAACGGGTCATGGAGCGACTGGCGTGTGATTTGGAGCTGGATATCCAGGCCATCGAAACCCGCTACGGGATGAATTTTCGACAGTATTTTTCTTCCGCCTGGCCAGTGCTGGAGCAGTTGAACCGTGATGGCCTGATTGAGCTGTCCGAGCGTTTCATCTGCATTCTTCCGGTCGGTCGGCCGCAGGTGGATGCCATCTGCAACCTGTTTAAACAGGCCAATGGCGAGGCGCTGCATTCGGTGCATGGCGGGTGATGGGTCAGCCACAGTTCATCCGGGTTCTCCTTGCCAGCGTCCGCTTGCAAGTGTCAGGAAAAGTACAGGAGTGAGGTTATGCAAGTGCTTGAACGCCGTAAAGCGATGGCGATCCCACCGTTGTTACGGTTGGCGTTTCGGCCGTTTTTTCTCGCGGGTTGCCTGTTGGCAGTGCTGGCCATCCCCCTTTGGCTGGCGGCGTTCAGTGGCTTGATGGGCAACTGGCAGCCGGCCGGCGGTTGGTTGGGCTGGCACCGGCATGAGTTGCTGTTTGGCTTTGGGCTGGCGATCATCGCGGGCTTTCTGCTGACGGCCGTGCAGACCTGGAGCGGTCGCCCCGGCCTGAGCGGCACACCCTTGGCTGCCCTGGCGCTGCTGTGGCTGAGCGCACGCCTGGCCTGGCTGGTCAATGCGCCCTGGCCGTTGCTGGCTGTGCTGGAGTTGGCGTTTCCACTGGCGGTGGCTTTGCTGATGGGGTTCACCCTGTGGAAGGTGCGGCAAACGCGCAACTACCCGATTGTGTTGGTGTTGCTGCTGTTGGCGGTGGCCGACGGCCAATCCCTGTATGGGCGGGTGGAGGGCCATGAAGGTTGGCAGCGCCAGGGCGTGCTGACCGGCCTGTGGCTGGTGGCCGCGATGATGGGGTTGATTGGCGGGCGGGTCATTCCTTTTTTCACCCAGCGCGGCCTGAGGCGGGCCGAAGGTGTCGTCGCCTGGCCTTGGCTGGACCGGTTGCTGCTGGTCGGTTCCCTGCTGGTGGCGGTGCTGTATGCGGTGGGGCCAGCGCTCAACCCCAGTGCCTGGGTCGGGGTGCTGTTCGCGGCACTGGCGGCGGGACATCTGCTGCGGCTGTTGCGTTGGCATGACCGAGCGCTTTGGCGCGTGCCGCTGCTGTGGTCCCTGCACCTGGCCTATGGCTGGCTGGCGCTGGCGTGCCTGGGCATGGCGCTGTGGCATCTGGGCGTGCCGATCAACCCGAGCCTGGCCGTGCATTGCCTGACGATTGGCGCCATGGGCGGCCTGGTGTTGGCGATGATTGCCCGGGTGACCCTCGGGCACACCGGTCGCGCCCTGGAACCGCCGTCCGGCATGACCCTGGCGTTTATTCTGCTCAACTTGGCGTGCCTGTGCCGGGTGCTGCTGATCGTGTTTTTCCCGTTGCTGGCGTTGTGGCTGGCCGGTGTGTGCTGGGCGCTGGCGTTTGCCCTCTACGTCTGGCGCTACGGGCCGATGCTGCTGCGGGCCCGGGTTGACGGGCATCCGGGGTGAGTCGGCAAATCGTTGGAGGTTGTCGCTGATGTACCCGTTTCTGCTGATCGTTCATTTGCTGGCCGCCATTGGGTTTATCGGCACCCTGTTCTTCGAGGTGGTGATCTGGCACTGGGCCCGCCAACGGTTGCCGGACGCTGCCCAAGTCACGGCGGATCAGTCGATTGCATTACGCTCGCGCAAGGTCCTGCACGCCGTGGTGTTGCTGTTGTACGGCGCCGGCATCGGCTTGGCGTGGCAATACCGAGACGCCTTGAGCCAACCGCTGGCCAGCAGTTTCGGCACCTTGCTTAGCCTGAAAATCCTCCTGGCCCTGAGCATCATTGGCCATTACCTGCTGCTGGCGTATTGGCTGACCCACGCCCGCTTGACCACCGCCCGCGCAAGGGGACTGCGCCGCAGCATCCTCGTGCACATGCTGCTGATCGTGGTCCTGGCCAAAGCCATGTTCCACTGGTCGCTGCCTTGAGCCCCTGTCGGTTCGGTCGAGGTACCTCCTTGGAGGAATAGGCCGGGCCACGATTCCGGTTCAGGCTGGGCCATACCCTCATTTACGGGAACCCCTGGATATGGCCCACCTGACGCAACGCACCTTTGAACCTCTGAACATTGCCGTATTAACCATCAGCGACACACGCACCATCGACACCGACACGTCGGGACAGACCCTGGCGGATCTGCTGCAAACCGCCGGGCATGTGCTGATCGACCGAGGCTTGGTCAAGGACGACATCTATCAGGTCCGTGCCAGGGTGTCCCAATGGATCGCCGACCCCCAGGTACAGGTGGTGTTGATGACCGGCGGCACCGGGTTTACGGCGCGTGACAACACGCCGCAAGCGGTGCTGCCGCTGCTGGATAAACACGTTGATGGCTTTGGCGAGCTGTTCCGGCAGGTGTCCCTGGAGGAAATCGGCATGTCCAGCCTGCAGTCGCGGGCCTTGGCCGGAATCAGCAATGGCGTGCTGCTGTGCTGTCTGCCGGGCTCGCCGGGCGCCTGCCGCACAGCCTGGAACAAAATCCTCCTGGGGCAACTGGACAGCCGTACCGGCCCCTGCAATTTCGCCCCGCATTTGAAGGTGCAGGCGCAGCGCTCGATCGATGCCTGCGAGACACGCTCGTGAGCACCCCAGTGTGTGACCTGGGCAACCTGATGCCGGTGGACGAGGCCATTGGCCGCTTGTTGAGTCAGGCACCGCCACCGCCGTTGTCGCAATGGGTTTCCCTGGACCAGGCCTTGGGGCGGGTGCTGGCAACAGACCTTCACTCGCCGCTGAACCTGCCGGCCTGGGACAACAGCGCCATGGACGGTTATGCCCTCAGGGCGGCAGACCTGCCCCTCGAGGGTGGGTATTTGCCGATTGGCGGGCGAATTGCCGCGGGGGACCGGGCTGACTCGCCTTTGCTTCCACAGCACGCCGTGCAGATTTTTACTGGCGCGCCGCTGCCGCCCGGAGCCGATACGGTGGTTGCCCAAGAGCGCTGCCGGGTCGAGGGCAAGCGCGTTCACGTGCCCCCCGTCACCCTGGGTGACCATGTGCGCTGGGAGGGCGAAGAGCTGCGCCGCAGCGACCTGTTGCTCAAGGCCGGCAAGCGCCTGCGCGCCCAGGAACTGGGCCTGTTGGCCGGCGCAGGCATATCGCGGGTCGAGGTTTATCGACCGTTGCAGGTGGGGCTGCTCAGCAGTGGCAATGAACTGCGTGAACCGGGTGAGGCCTTGGCGCCGGGGCAGATCTATAACAGCAATCGTTATTGCCTCGCGGCGTTGTTACGCGGCTGGGGCGTTGAAGTGCACGACTATGGGGTCATGGCCGATGAACCGCAGGCCAGCCGCCAGGCCTTGAGCCTGGCGTCGTCGGCGTGCGATCTGTTGCTGACCTCCGGAGGGGTATCGGTGGGTGAAGAGGACCACCTCAAGCCGGCCATCGAAGCACTGGGCCATGTGGCTCTGTGGCGGCTGGCCATTCAGCCGGGCAAGCCGCTGGCGTTTGGCGATGTGCTGGGCAAGCCCTGGATCGGGCTGCCGGGTAACCCATCGGCGGCGCTGATTACGGCGTTGCTGGTGGTGCGCCCCTTCCTGCTCAGGGCCCTGGGCGTGACAGACGTGCTGCCGCGACCACTGGCGGTGCCGGCCGGGTTTGACTGGCTGCGCCGCAACAAGCGCCGGCAGTACTTGCGCGCGCGGTTGGCGCCCAGTGCCGAAGGTCGTTTGAGCGTCGAATTGCACCCTCAGCAAAGCTCGGCGATGTTGACCGCTGCCTGTTGGGCCGACGGGCTGGCGCTGATCGAGTGCGAGCAGCAGGTGCTCAGGCACGACGAGGTGATGTTCCTGTCCTTCGCCGACCTGATGCAGTGAGGGCAATTGATTGCCGTCAAGGCCGGGCCTGTTGTGCTGGCTAGACTGGCCGCGGGCTTTTTTTGAGCGGTGCACCCGAGGCACCGGGCAAAGGCCCGACCGGTTTTTTCACGAGGATTAGCCATGCAACTGGTCTGCCCGGCAGGCAATCTGCCTGCGCTTAAAGCAGCGGTGCGCCAAGGCGCCGATGCGGTTTACGTCGGCTTTCGCGATGACACCAATGCCCGGCATTTCGCCGGCCTGAACATGGACGATAAACAGTTCGATGCCGCCGTTGCCCATATCCGCCAGCATCAACGCAAACTTTATGTCGCGGTTAACACCTACCCCCAACCCAAGGGCTGGGAGCGCTGGCAGCGCGCGGTGGACCGTGCCGCCGATGTCGGCGTGGATGCACTGATAGCCGCCGACCCCGGGGTTCTCGACTACGCCTGCCGGCGGCATCCGCAACTGGCCTTGCACCTGTCGGTCCAGGGCTCGGCGACCCATGCTGCCGCGCTGGAGTTTTATGCCCAGCGCTACGCTATTCGTCGCGCCGTGCTGCCCCGGGTGCTGTCGTTGGCCCAGGTGCGCCAGGTCGCCGCCAGCAGTCCGGTGCCCATTGAAGTGTTTGGCTTCGGCAGCCTGTGCATCATGGCCGAAGGGCGCTGCCATCTGTCTTCCTACATCACCGGCGAGTCACCGAACCTGTGCGGTGTCTGTTCGCCGGCCAAGGCCGTGCGCTGGAGCGAGGAGGCCGACGGCTTGAGTGCGCGCCTCAGCGAAGTGCTGATCGACCGTTACGGCCCCGATGAGCCTGCCGGTTACCCGACCTTGTGCAAAGGTCGCTTTCTGGTGGCGGGCCAACGCTTCCATGCCCTTGAAGAACCGACCAGCCTCGACACCCTGGACCTGCTGCCGGAGCTGGCGGCCATCGGTGTCGAGGCGGTGAAGATCGAAGGTCGTCAACGCAGCCCGGCGTACGTCGAGCAAGTGACGCGTGTCTGGCGGGCGGCACTGGACGCCCACCGCAGTGCGCCCGGCAGCTTTCGAGTCAAGGAGGAATGGCGCCGGGTGCTGGCCGGCTTGTCCGAAGGCAACCAGACCACCCTGGGTGCTTACCATCGATCATGGCAATGAGGGACGACACATGAAGCTCAGTCTGGGGCCGGTTCTGTTTTATTGGGACAAAGAGCAACTCAGCCACTTTTACGCCGAGATGGCGGCGATGCCCTTGGATGTGATCTATCTGGGGGAAACTGTCTGTTCGAAACGCCGGGCGTTTTCCCTGGATCAATGGCTGGGGTTGGGCCGGGAATTGCAAGCGTGCAGTCAGGCACAGTTGGTGCTTTCCAGCCTGACGCTGCTCGAAGCCGCGTCCGAACTCTCCAGCCTGCGCCGGCTCTGCGACAACGGCCAACTGCTGGTAGAGGCCAACGACATAGGCGCGGTGCAGCTCCTGGCCGAGCGCAAGGTGCCGTTCGTGGGTGGCCCGGCGCTGAATGTGTACAACGGCCACACCCTGGCGCAACTGCTGGACTGCGGAATGATCCGCTGGGTGCCGCCGGTGGAGTGTTCCGCCACGCTGATTGGCGAGGTGCTCGAGCAGGTGCGCGATCTGGGTCGCAGCGTGCCGCAAGTCGAAGTCTTCGCCTATGGGCATTTGCCGCTGGCTTACTCCGCCCGCTGCTTTACCGCCCGCGCGCAGAACCGGCCGAAGGACGATTGCCAGTTTTGTTGCATCGACTACCCCGATGGCCTGGCGCTGACCAGCCAGGAAGGGCAGGCGTTGTTCACCCTCAACGGCATTCAAACAATGTCGGCCGAGGTCACCAACCTGTTGGCGGACTATGCCGGCTTGCTGGCGTGCGGGGCCGACTTGCTGCGCTTGAGCCCTCGTGCCCAGGGCATGGCCGAGGTGATTGACGCCTATCATCGAGTGCGCCTGGGCGAGACCCCACCGTTGTTCGTCGACGGCTGTAACGGCTACTGGCATGGCCAGGCCGGGATGCTGCGGGTGGAGGAGGTCGGGCTGTGTTGAAACAGCAAACCCTGTGGTTGAAAGGCGCCGACCGTTTACTGCCGTTGGTGCACCGCGTGCCCTTTGTGGTGCAGCGCCTGGCGTTGCAGCAAGCGCTGAATCGCTGCCTCGCCGAGCCGCTGCGAGAAGGCGGCTTCGAGGTGTTGCGCGGGCGTTGGCTGTGCCTGCGCATTACGGATTTGCGCCTGTCCTGGTACGTGACCCTCGGCCATCAGGGGTTGCAGATTGCCCAGCACGCCGCGGCGCACGTGACCATCAGCGGCCACTGGCGAGAGTTCTTGCTCCTGGCCAGCCGCCAGGAAGACCCGGACACGTTGTTTTTTCGCCGGCGCCTGGTTATCGAAGGCGATACCGAACTGGGGCTGGCGGTGAAAAACCTGATCGACAGCCTGGACCCCGACGTATTGCCGACCTGGCTGTGGCGCAACCTGGAGCGGGCAGGGAAGGGCCTGGTGGCGGAAAGGGGGTGAGAGACGGCCTAGTGGAAAGCGGCTAGCTGGTCGGCGGCGAGGATGCTGATTGTGCGTCGCTCGACGGCGATCAGGCCGCTCTCCACCAGACGGTGCAAAATGCGCGAAAAGGTTTCCGGTTGAATCCCCAGCTTCGAGGCCACCAGGCGCTTGGGGATTTGCAACACCACCACATCGCTGCCCGGGTCGCGCTCCTGAAGTAGAAAGCTGACCACCCGGCGGCTGGCACTGGCCAGGGTCAGGGTATCGATGTCTCGCAGGCGCTGATGCAGGTGCACGCTCATGCTGGCCAGGACGGCCAGGCAGACCTTGGGCTGGTCCTCCAGGGCGCTGCGATAGTGGTTGCCTTCGATGCTCACCAGCACGCTGTCCTTCAGCGCCGTGGCGCTCACCGGGTAATACCGGGTGTGGCTGAACAGCAAGGCTTCGGCGAAGGTCTGCCCGGGCTGGATAATCTCCAGCAGGTTCTCTTGGCCTTCGCCTGTGAGTCGGTACAACTTGACCTGGCCACTCACCAGCAGGAAAAACCGCTTGGCCGGGTCCCCTTGGTGTATCAGCGTGCTCTGGACGCTCAGGCGCTTGAGCTGGGCCAGGTTGCAGACATCCTGGAAGACGTTGTCCGGCAGTTGGTTGAACAAGTGATGCCGGCGCAAGGTTGAAAAGATGGCAGGGTGGGTGAGCATGGGGTACCTCCGAGGGCGCTCATAGTAGAGCGCGCGGGCCCGCCAACCTATGCCTCGGCAGGCCTACCTCCAAGGAGGGATGGCGATCAGTTGGAGCCGCGCAGATGCTCCATGGCCCACACGGCGGCTTCAACCCGCGAACGCAAGCCGAGTTTGTGCAGCAGGTTCTTGACGTGAACCTTGACCGTTCCTTCGGTGATCCCCAGTTTGTGCCCGATGACCTTGTTGCTGAAGCCGCTGGCGATGGTTTTCAGCACCTGGCGCTCACGTTCGGTCAGTTCCACCGCGGGTTGGCGCGCCGGTGCACGTAGCGCCTGGGCCATGACCCGGGTCAGCCCCGGGCTGATGACCAGCGCGCCACCCAGGGCATCACGGATGTACTGCACCAGCAGTTCGGGCTCCATGTCCTTGAGCAGATAGCCGTCGGCATCCAGGCGCAGGGCATCACGAATATCGTCTTCGTCATCCGACACGGTGAACAGCAAGACTTTGCCGGTGTAATGCAGGGCCCTCAAGCGGCGCAGGGTCTCGATGCCGTTCATTTGCGGCATGTTGTTGTCCAGCAGGACCAGGTCCGGTTGCAGCGGTTCGATGAGGCTGAGGGTTTCTTCGCCGTTGCCGGCTTCACCGACGATGTTGAAATCGTCTTCGAGTTCGAGCATCTGGCGGATGCCACGCCGCATCATCGGATGGTCATCGACCAGCAGGATGCTGTGTTGCAGAGCAGGTTTCATGTGACGCTACCTTCTGTGTGCTGTCCGAGGAATTCCGGCTGGAAGGCCAATTGGACGCGGGTGCCTTGGGGCTCCCTGGAGACGATCTGCAACCGACCGTGCAGGCTGCGAGCGCGCTCATCCATGATGTTCAAGCCATGGTGCTCGCGCTGGTCGACCGTGCCGCTGAAACCACGGCCATCGTCTTCGACCGAGAGCCTGACGGTCTCGCCGTCCTGGCGCAGTTGCAGCCAGGCGTTTTCTGCATGGGCGTGGCGCAGGCAGTTGGACAGTGCCTCGCGGGTGATCTGCAAGAGGTGGATTTGCTCGCTGGCCGAGAGCTGGAAGGCCAAGGCATCGACGTGCAGGTGCACCTGGAACTCCCCGCGGCGGGAGAACTCCTCGGCGGTGTCCTTGAGTTCCTGAACCAGCCCTTCATCGTGAATCTGCAGGCGAAAGGTGGTCAGCAGTTCGCGCAATTGGCGGTAAGCCGTGTTCAGCCCTTCGCGCAATTCGCCGGTGACGGTCTCCAGGGTGGCGACCGGTTCGCCCCGGCGCATCAGGGTCTGCATGCGGCTGACTTGCAACTTCATGTAGGACAGGGCCTGGGCCAGTGAGTCGTGGAGCTCGCGGGCAATGATGGTGCGCTCCTCCAGCAGCAACAGGCGATGATCCTGCTCGCGCTGACGCTTGAGCGAAAGTGACGTGCCGATCAGGTTGGCCAGGGCCTGGATCAACTGGGTTTCCCAGGCTTGGGCGCCGTGCCCGTCGATAAAGTGCGCCTTGAGTTCGCCCAGTTCATTGCCCTGGTTGCTGATGCTGAAGGTTTGCAGGCTCTGCTGATGGTGCTTCTGGCACGTGGCGCAGTCGCTGCTGGCGCATACATCCCGGCTGTTGGCGCCGTGCAGGGCGATCAATTGCTGGGCCGGTGCCTGCAAGTGGCCTTGCAGGCACAGGGACAGGCGCAGGCCGGGCAGGCGTTGTTGGAAGCGCCGGATCAACTCATCCAGCCCCTCGGCATTCGCCAGGCGCGTGGCCAGGCTTTGGCTGCTTTGATAGAGCAGTTCGAGGGCGGCGTTAGCTTGTTGCAGGTTCAGGGTCTTTTGCTGGACCTGATGCTCCAGGGTGCGGTGGGAGTCGGCGATTGTCTCGGCCATGGCGTTGAAGCTTGTGGCCAACTGGCCCAGTTCGTCGTGGGACTGGTGGTTGACCCTGACCTTGAAGTCGCCCCGTCGAAAGCGTTGGGTCGCGGCGACCAATTCTTGCAGCGGCATGACCACGCCGTATTGCAGTTCGTAGAGCCCCAGTAGCAAGACCAGCAGGGTGGTGAACAGGGCCAGGCCCTGGATCATCTGCTGCCAGCCCTGTTTCTGTTCGCTCTGGCGCTGCAACAAGTGGACGAACTGATTCAGTTGTTCGACGAATGCCGGCGCCTTGGCCTGGTACGCGGCAGCATCGCCGCGCTGCAGTGCCGGCAGCAGGTCCGCATTCCAGTACTGCTGGATTTGCCCATAGCTGCTGTGCAGCGCGGTGTTCGGACCATCTTCCAGCACCGCCTTGAGTGACTGGCTATTGAGGCGGGTTTGCAGGCTCTGGGTGATGCTCGCGATGTCGGCGGCGGGGGCGTTGGCGGCGAGTTTCCAGCTCAGGTGGTAAGTCTCCATGCGCACCGAGCCTGCGGTGTTGATCGCAGCCCCATCACCCTGGCTGAACCAGGCGATCAATCCGGCACTCAAGGAGCTGGCGAGGGCGAGCACGGCGATCAGGATCACCGCCAGCCCGGCACGCGCGGGCAGGGAGCTGCGTAACCAGTGCAGCATCAGCGCAGGTCTGCATTCAGAAAGGGATAACAGGGCATGGAGAGCGTCCGGTGTGGTTTGGCTGCCGATCCTGGGCGCGCTACCTCTAAAGAGTTGCCGACTGTTCCGTGGCGGCAAAATGGCTGCTTGAGAGTATTAAGTTGCTGATAAACAAGGGGTTTGACGGAATGTAGAGGCTACCTCCTAAGAGGTAGAACGGCGCAGCATAGGCTTGTAGCCCCCTGGGCTTCGTTGATATGGGTCAAGTTTTTGCGGGGTTCGCCTCTCTAGTCTGCCGCCATGGCTAACTGACTGGAGAGCACTGTGACCCAACCCCGCGTACGACAAGGCTTGGTGCTGGGCATGAGCACGCTGGCCTTCACGGTCTGCTTCATGGTCTGGATGATGTTTGCGGTGCTGGGGGTGCCGATCAAGGAGTTGCTCCACCTCAACGACACTCAGTTTGGCCTGCTGGCCGCGACCCCGGTGCTCACCGGTTCGCTGGTGCGTTTACCCCTGGGCCTGCTGACCGATCGCTTTGGTGGGCGCAGCGTGTTCCTGCTGTTGATGCTGGCCTGCGTGGCACCGCTGTACCTCATCAGCCACGCCACCGCCTACTGGCAGTTCCTGGTGCTGGGCTTGTTCGTCGGCCTCGCGGGCGGCTCGTTTTCCGTGGGCATTGCCTACGTCGCCAAATGGTTCGACAAGGAAAACCAGGGCTTTGCCATGGGGCTCTTCGGCGCAGGCAACGCCGGGGCCGCGGTGACCAAGTTTCTGGCACCGGCGTTGATCGCTGCTGGCAGTTGGCAACTGGTGCCGAAAGTCTTCAGTGCGATCCTGTTCATCACCGCACTGCTGTTCTGGTTTCTCAGTGCCGAAAACAAAGACCACCGCAGTGCCGCCGGCGCCAGCCTGGCCGAACAGTTGAGCGCGCTGAAGGACCCGGCCGTGTGGCGCTACTGCCAGTACTACTCGATCGTCTTCGGCGGTTACGTCGCGCTGGCGTTGTGGATGACCCAGTACTACGTGCAGGAATACGGCTTCAGCCTGCAAAGCGCCGCGCTGCTGGCGGCCTGCTTTTCCCTGCCCGGCGGTGTGTTGCGTGCCGTTGGCGGCTGGCTGGCGGATCGCTGGGGCGCGCAAAGCGTGACCTGGTGGGTGTTGTGGGTCAGCTGGATCTGCCTGTTCCTGCTGTCCTACCCCCAGACCCAATTGCAGGTGCAGACCGTCAACGGCCCGGTGGACTTCCACATCGGCCTCACCCCGGCGCTGTTCACCGTGCTGCTGTTCGTCATGGGCATCGCCTTCGCGTTCGGCAAGGCTTCGGTCTTCAAGTACATCGCCAACGACTACCCGCAGAGCATGGGCGCCGTGTCCGGCATCGTCGGCCTCGCGGGCGGCCTGGGCGGTTTTGTGCTGCCGATCCTGTTCGGTGCCCTGGTGGACCTCACCGGCGTGCGCTCTTCCTGCTTCATGTTGATGTACGGCGTGGTCTGGGTCTCTCTGATTTGGATGTACCTCAGTGAAGTCCGCCAGCGCCCGCTGCTGGGCAAACAGCCGCCCGCGACATCGTCCCCGTTTTCCAGCATTGCCCAAGGAGAAGAACATGTCCGTTCTGCAAACGCCTGAAAAAGGTCCGGTCATTCATGACTGGCGCCCCGAGGACCCTGCATTCTGGGGAAGCAGCGGCAAACAGACCGCCACCCGCAACCTGTGGATTTCCATTCCTGCGCTGCTGTTGGCCTTTGCTGTATGGATGGTCTGGAGCACGGTGATCGTGCGCTTGAATGCCATCGGCTTCAGCTTTACCACCGACCAGTTGTTCTGGCTCGCGGCTTTGCCCGGGTTGTCCGGTGCGACCCTGCGGGTCTTCTATTCGTTCATGGTGCCGATCTTCGGCGGCCGGCGCTGGACCGCCCTGAGCACGGCCTCGCTGTTGCTGCCGTCAGTCTGGATGGGCTTCGCCGTGCAGGACCCGAGCACCTCCTACAGCGTGTTCGTGATCATCGCCTTGCTCTGTGGCTTGGGCGGCGGCAACTTCGCCTCGAGCATGTCCAACATCAGCTTCTTCTACCCCAAGTCCCAGCAGGGCACCGCACTGGGCCTCAACGCCGGCCTGGGCAACCTGGGTGTCTCGGTGATGCAGTTTTGCGTGCCGCTGGTGATCACCTTCGGCGTATTCGGCGTCATGGGCGGCCAACCGCAAGGCCTCGCGGACGGTGGTCAACTGTGGTTGCAGAACGCCGGTTTCATCTGGGTACCGTTCATTGTGTTGGTGACGCTGCTGGCCTGGTTCGGCATGAACGACCTGTCCAGCGCCCGCGCCTCGTTCAGCGAGCAGGCGGTCATCTTCAAGCGCAAGCACAACTGGCTGATGTGCTGGTTGTACCTGGCGACCTTTGGCTCGTTCATTGGCTTTTCCGCGGCCTTTCCACTGCTGATCAAAACGGCGTTTCCGGAAGTCATCGCCTTGAAGTTCGCCTTCCTCGGGCCATTGGTCGGTGCCCTGGTGCGCCCTCTGGGCGGCTGGCTGGCGGACAAGCTCGGCGGTGCCAAGGTGACCTTGTGGAATTTCGTGCTGATGATCGTGATGGTCTTTGGGGTCTTGCACTTTCTTCCGGCCAGCAGCCCCGATGCCCTGGCGCAAGGCGCCTCGGGCGGCAACTTCTACGGCTTTCTCGGGATGTTCATGCTGCTGTTCATCACCACCGGTGTGGGCAACGGCTCCACCTTTCGCATGATCCCGGTGATTTTCCGTACCCAGCATGAGCAAGCCTCGGCCGGCAAACCGGCGGCCGTACGTGAACAGGCGCTCAAGGATGCCGGCAAAGAGTCGGCCGCGGTGCTGGGCTTCAGCTCGGCCATGGGGGCCTTCGGGGCGTTCTTCATTCCCAAGTCCTTCGGCACCTCGATGGCCCAGACCGGTGGCCCGGAGGCGGCCTTCTACATGTTCGTGGGCTTTTACCTGAGCTGCATCCTGGTGACCTGGTGGTGGTACGCGCGCAAAGGCGCCGCGACGCCCTGCTGAGTCGAGCCGAACCCAACCATTGCGTGGGCGGGGCACAGAACCCCGCAGCAAGCCTGAGAGGTGTACACCGTGAGTCACTTACTGGACCAATTGCGGTTTTTCAATCGCAAGCAAAACGAATTTTCCGACGGCCATGGAGAGACCCGCAAAGAGTCCCGCGACTGGGAGAACGTCTACCGTTCGCGCTGGCAGTACGACAAGATCGTGCGCTCCACCCACGGGGTGAACTGCACCGGGTCGTGCTCCTGGAAAATCTACGTGAAGAACGGCCTGATCACCTGGGAGACCCAGCAGACCGACTACCCGCGCACCCGCAACGACCTGCCCAACCATGAGCCACGCGGCTGCCCCCGTGGCGCCAGCTACAGCTGGTACATCTACAGCGCCAACCGCCTGAAGTACCCGAAGATCCGCAAGCCATTGCTCAAACTGTGGCGCGAGGCGCGCCTGACCCTATCGCCGGTCGAGGCCTGGGCCAGCATTGTCGAGGACAAGGCCAAGGCCGACGCCTATAAAAGCAAACGCGGCATGGGCGGCTTCATCCGTTCCAACTGGGATGAAGTCAACGAGATCATCGCGGCCTCCAACGTCTACACCATCAAGCAATACGGTCCGGACCGCATCGTCGGCTTCTCGCCGATCCCGGCCATGTCCATGGTCAGCTATGCCGCGGGCTCGCGTTACCTGTCGTTGATTGGCGGCGTGTGCCTGAGTTTCTACGACTGGTACTGCGATCTGCCACCGGCCTCGCCCATGGTCTGGGGCGAGCAGACCGACGTACCGGAGTCTGCCGACTGGTACAACTCCAACTACATCATTGCCTGGGGCTCCAACGTTCCGCAGACCCGCACCCCCGACGCGCACTTCTTCACCGAGGTGCGCTACAAGGGCACCAAGACCGTGGCCATCACCCCGGACTATTCGGAAGTCGCCAAGCTCACCGACCTGTGGCTCAACCCCAAGCAAGGCACCGACGCCGCGCTGGCCCAGGCGTTCAACCATGTGATCTTCAAAGAATTTCACTTGGACAAGCCCAGCGCGTACTTCACCGACTATGCCAAGCGCTACACCGACTTGCCGGTGCTGGTGATGCTCAAGCCCATGACCGGTTTTGCCCCGGGCGCAGGCTTCCAGCCAGACCGCTTTTTGCGCGCGTCGGACCTGGTCGACAATCTGGGCCAGGACAACAACCCAGAATGGAAAACCATCGCCCTCGACGAGAGCGGCGAACTGGTCTCGCCACAAGGCGCCATCGGCTATCGCTGGGGCGAGAAGGGCAAGTGGAACATCCTCGCCAAAGAAGGCGGTGAAGGCCGCGAGATCGACCTGAAACTGAGCCTGATTGGCGATGACGTCGCCGAGGTGGCGTTCCCGTATTTTGCTGGTGAAGCCCACGACTACTTCCAGCACGTGGCCGGCGATGCCGTGCAGTTCCGTCGGGTGCCGGTGCACAGCGTGACCCTGGCCGATGGCACGGTGGCCAAAGTGGCGACGGTGTTCGACCTGTCCGCCGCCAACCTGGCCATCGACCGTGGCCTGGGCGGCAGCAACGTGGCCAAGGACTACAACGACGCCAGCGTGCCGGGTACACCGGCCTGGCAGGAAGCAATCACCGGCGTCAGCCGCGAGAAAGCCATCCAGATTGCCCGTGAGTTTGCCGACAACGCCGACAAGACCCGTGGCCGTTCGATGATCATCGTTGGCGCGGCGATGAACCACTGGTACCACATGGACATGAACTACCGTGGGCTGATCAACATGCTCATGCTCTGCGGTTGTGTCGGCCAGACCGGTGGCGGTTGGGCGCACTACGTGGGCCAGGAAAAACTGCGCCCGCAATGTGGCTGGCTGCCCCTGGCGTTCGGCCTGGACTGGAACCGTCCGCCACGCCAAATGAACGGCACCAGCTTCTTCTACGGCCACAGCTCGCAATGGCGCCACGAGAAGATGAGCATGCACGACATCCTCTCGCCGCTGGCTGACAAGTCGCAGTTTCCCGAGCATGCCCTGGACTACAACATCCGCGCCGAACGCGCCGGCTGGTTGCCCAGCGCACCGCAACTCAACACCAACCCGCTGCACATTTGTCGCGACGCTGCTGCCGCGGGCATGGACCCGAAAGACTACGTGGTCAAGTCCTGGCAGGACGGCACCCTGCGCTTTGCCTGCGAGCAGCCAGACAGCCCGGCGAACTTCCCGCGCAATATGTTTATCTGGCGTTCCAACCTGCTGGGCTCCTCGGGCAAGGGCCACGAGTACATGCTCAAGTACCTGCTGGGCACCAAGAACGGGGTGATGAACGAAGACATCGGCCACAGCACCGAATGCAAGCCCACCGAGGCCGAATGGGTCGAAGACGGCGCCATCGGCAAGCTGGACCTGGTGACCACCCTGGACTTCCGCATGTCCTCCACCTGCGTCTATTCCGACATCGTGTTGCCGACCGCAACCTGGTACGAAAAAGACGACATGAACACCTCCGACATGCACCCGTTCATTCACCCATTGTCGGCGGCGATCGATCCGGCGTGGGAGTCGCGTTCGGACTGGGAAATCTACAAAGGCATCGCCAAGGCGTTCTCGGCCATGTCGGTCGGCCACTTGGGCGTGGAACAAGACCTGGTCACCGTGCCGTTGATGCATGACAGCGTCGGCGAACTGGCCCAGCCGTTTGGCGGCACCGACTGGAAAAGCGCCGGTGTGGCGCCGGTACCGGGCAAGAACGCGCCAAACATGGCGGTAGTGGAACGCGATTACCCGAACATCTACAAGCAGTTCTCGTCCCTCGGGCCCCTGCTGGAGAAGCTCGGCAACGGCGGCAAGGGCATCAGCTGGAACACCGATGAAGAAGTTGAGTTCCTGGGTGAACTCAATCATCACGAAGGCGATGCGGGCATCAGCCACGGTCGGCCGAAAATCGACACGGCCATCGACGCCGCTGAAGTGATCCTGTCCCTGGCTCCGGAAACCAATGGCAAGGTCGCCTTGAAAGCCTGGGCCGCGCTGTCGGAATTCACCGGCATCGACCACAGCCACCTGGCGATTTCCAAGGCCCACGAAGCGATCCGCTTCCGCGATATCCAGGCGCAGCCGCGCAAGATCATCTCCAGCCCCACCTGGTCGGGCCTGGAAGACGAGCACGTGAGCTACAACGCCGGCTACACCAACGTCCATGAAAACATCCCATGGCGCACCATCACCGGCCGCCAGCAGTTCTACCAGGATCACCCGTGGATGCAGGCGTTCGGCGAGCAATTGATGAGCTACCGGCCACCGGTCAACACCCGCACCATCGAAGGGGTCAAGGGCAAGCGCAGCAACGGCGAGACCGAGATCGTCCTGAACTGGATCACCCCGCACCAGAAATGGGGCATCCACAGCACCTACAGCGACAACTTGCTGATGCTCACCCTCAGCCGTGGCGGCCCGATTGTGTGGCTCTCGGAAATCGACGCCAAGCGCGCCGGGATCGAGGACAACGACTGGATCGAGTGCTTCAACGTCAACGGCGCCCTGACCGCCCGTGCGGTGGTCAGCCAGCGGGTCAAGGACGGCATGGTGATGATGTACCACGCCCAGGAACGCATCGTGAACGTGCCCGGCTCCGAGACCACCAAAACCCGTGGCGGCCACCACAACTCGGTAACCCGCGTGGTGCTCAAGCCGACCCACATGATCGGCGGCTACGCCCAACAGGCCTACGGTTTCAACTATTACGGCACGGTCGGTTGCAACCGCGACGAGTTTGTCGTGGTGCGCAAGATGGCCAAGGTCGACTGGCTCGATGGTTCCAGCGGCGATGATTTGCCCCGCCCATTGCCGACCGGTATCGAGGAGAACTGAGATGAAGATTCGCTCACAGATCGGCATGGTCCTCAACCTGGACAAATGCATTGGCTGCCACACCTGTTCCATCACTTGCAAAAACGTCTGGACCAGCCGTGAAGGCATGGAATACGCCTGGTTCAACAATGTCGAGTCAAAGCCTGGTATCGGCTACCCGAAAGAATGGGAAAACCAGGACAAGTGGAAGGGCGGCTGGGTGCGCAATGCCAATGGCTCGATCAACCCACGGATCGGCGGCAAGTTCCGGGTGTTGGCGAACCTCTTCGCCAACCCCGACCTGCCTAGCCTGGACGACTACTACGAACCCTTTGATTTCGACTACCAGCACCTGCACACCGCGCCTCTGGGCGAGCACCAGCCGACTGCGCGCCCGCGCTCGCTGGTGTCTGGCAAGCGCATGGAGAAAATCGAATGGGGCCCGAACTGGGAAGAAATCCTCGGCACCGAGTTTGCCAAGCGGCGCAAGGACAAGAACTTCGAGCAGATCCAGGCGGACATCTACGGTGAGTACGAAAACACCTTCATGATGTATTTGCCGCGCCTGTGCGAGCACTGTCTCAACCCGACGTGCGCCGCATCGTGCCCGAGCGGGGCAATCTACAAGCGCGAAGAGGACGGCATTGTCCTGATCGACCAGGAAAAGTGCCGCGGCTGGCGCATGTGCATCAGCGGCTGCCCGTACAAGAAGATCTATTTCAACTGGAAGAGCGGCAAGTCAGAGAAGTGCATCTTCTGCTACCCGCGGATCGAAGCCGGGATGCCGACCGTGTGCGCTGAAACCTGTGTCGGGCGCATTCGTTACCTGGGCGTGCTGCTGTACGACGCCGACCGCATCAGCGAAGTGGCGAGCACCGCCGATGAGCAGGACCTCTACGAGAAGCAGCTGGAAATCTTCCTCGACCCGAATGACCCAGCGGTGATTCGCCAGGCCCTGGCCGATGGCGTGCCGCAGTCGGTGATTGACTCGGCCCAGCGTTCGCCGGTCTACAAAATGGCCGTGGACTGGAAGCTCGCGCTGCCGCTGCACCCGGAATACCGCACCCTGCCGATGGTCTGGTACGTGCCGCCGCTGTCACCGATCCAGAACGCCGCCACCGCTGGCACCGTAGGCATGAACGGGGTCATTCCGGACGTCGACAGCCTGCGCATCCCCCTGCGTTACCTGGCCAACCTGCTGACGGCAGGCGATGAAGAACCGGTCAAGCGTGCACTCAAACGCTTGCTGGCCATGCGCGCCTACAAACGCAGCGAGCAAGTCGACGGCCTCCAGGACCTGCAAGTACTCCAGGAGGTGGGCTTGAGCGTGACCCAGGTCGAGGAGATGTATCGCTACCTGGCCATCGCCAACTATGAAGACCGCTTTGTGGTGCCCAGCGCCCACCGCGAGGACGCCATGAGCGACGCCTTTGCCGAGCGTTCCGGCTGTGGTTTCAGCTTCGGCAGTGGCTGCAGCGGCAGCTCCGACACCAATCTGTTCGGCGCCAAGAAAGCCAACCGGCGCGACATTCTGAAAACCGTGCAGTTGTGGGAGGAGTGAGCATGCAAATTCTTAAAGTGATTTCGTTGCTGCTCGACTACCCGACCGAAACCCTGGTGGGCGGTCGCGACGAGCTGGAACAGGCCATTATCCAGGCGCGGGAAATCAGCCGGAAGCAGCGGGGCGCGCTGTTCGAGTTGCTGGAACTGATCTGCGCCCATGACTTGATGGATGGGCAGGAGCACTACGGTGCGCTGTTTGGCCGGGGCCGCGCGCTGTCGTTGTTGTTGTTCGAGCATGTGCACGGTGAGTCCCGTGATCGGGGCCAGGCCATGGTCGACATGATGGCGCAATACGAGGCGGCGGGTTTTGCCATCGGCGTTAAAGAACTGCCCGATTACATCCCGCTGTACCTGGAGTTCCTGTCCACCCGCGAAGACCTTGAGGCCCGGGAGGGCCTGGCGGATGTCTCGCACTTGCTGGCCTTGCTCGCCGCGCGCCTGGAAGAGCGTGAAAGCGCCTACGCCAGTTGCTTCCGGGCGTTGCTGCAAATTGCCGGGGCCGAGCCTCAGCAAGCGGTGGCCGAGCTGCGTGCGCACGTGGCCGCGGAACCCCGGGATGACTCGCTCGAAGCCCTCGACAAAATCTGGGAAGAGGAGGCTGTGGACTTTCTCCAGGCCGAACAACAGGACCGTTGCAGTTCGTTGCCGAGCACTCCGGGCCGGGCCCGGGAGGAAAGCGCCGTGCCGCTGCACTGGGTCGATTTTCAGCATGACGGGCTGGCCGCTGTGCCCGCCCAGGAGGTGGGCAATGTCTAAGTGGGATCTGTTGTTGTTCGGGGTTTACCCCTATGTGGCGCTGGCGATTTGCCTGTTGGGCAGTTGGGCACGTTTCGACCTGTCGCAGTACACCTGGAAGGCCGGCTCCAGCCAGATGCTCAGCTCGCGGGGCATGCGCGTGGCCAGCAACTTCTTCCATATCGGCGTGCTGTTTGTGCTGGCCGGTCACTTTGTCGGCCTGCTGACCCCCGCGTCGGTGTATCACCATGTGATCAGCACTCAGAACAAGCAGTTGCTGGCCATGGTTTCCGGCGGGTTCTTCGGCCTGTTGTGCCTGATCGGCTTGTTGATGCTGGTCAAGCGGCGCCTGACCGATCCTCGGGTTCGCGCCACCTCCAGTACCTCGGACATCGTGATCCTGCTGGTGCTGCTGGCACAGTTGCTGCTCGGCTTGCTGACGATTGTTGCGTCCACGGCGCACATGGACGGCTCGGTCATGGTGAGGCTCGCCGATTGGGCGCAGAACACCGTGTTGTTGCGTCCGATGGACGCGGCGGCCGCCATCGCACCGGTTGGCTTGACCTACAAGCTGCATGTGTTTCTTGGCTTGACCTTGTTTGTGCTGTTCCCCTTCACCCGCCTCGTGCACATGGTCAGCGCACCGATCTGGTACCTGGGACGGCGTTATCAAATCGTTCGGCAGAAGTTTTGAGGAGAGCATCATGGCAGGTGGATGTGGGTGTGGCGGCGGTAACGGGGGCAGCGGTGGCTGCGGTTCTTCTCAGCACAAGGCGCCAGAACACTCGAGCGGCGGGCCGGTGCCGTTCGAGGTGCATGACGCGGTGCCGGCGGCCGCTGAAGCCCCGGCGCAACTGATTGCCAGCAGCGAGCAGGAATGGCCGATCATCAGCGTCAATGACGTGTCGATCACCCCGCAGGCAATGGCCCAGGAACTGCAATATCACCCGGCTGAAAGCCGCGAGGAGGCCGTTTACCTGGCCGCCAGGGCCTTGGTGATTCGTGAGTTGTTGCAGCAACGCATCGCCGAACTGGGCATCGCCCTGGACATCGGCGCCGGTGAAAACGAAGAGGAGGCGGCCACGCGCTTGTTGCTTGAGCGCGAGGTGCAGGTCCCGGCGTGCGACGAGGAGACCTGCCAGCGCTATTACCAGAGCAATCGTGGGCGCTTTCACAGCGCGCCATTGCTGGCGGTGCGGCACATCCTGCTGGAGTGTGCGCCGGACGATGCCGAGGCCCGTGCGCTGGCCCTGACCCAGGCGAACAGCCTGCTGCAGCGGCTGACGGATGTTCCCGGGAGTTTCGCCGAATTGGCTTTGCAGTACTCGGCTTGCCCATCGAAGGCGCAGGGCGGTTCTCTGGGGCAGATCAGCAAGGGCCAGACGGTGCCCGAGCTGGAACGCTCGTTGTTCACCCTGGCGCCGGGGCTGGCCGGCAAACCGCTGGAAAGCCGCTACGGCTGGCATGTGATCAGCGTCGATCAACGGATCGACGGCCTGCCGTTGCCCTACGAGGTGGTCGCGACGGCGATCCGCACCCAATTGCAGCAAGGCGTCTGGCAAAAGGCTCTGGTGCAATACCTGCAAACCCTGATCGGCGCAGCGGACATTCGCGGCATCCGCTTGCAGGGCGCCGACTCACCGTTGGTGCAGTGACATGCGCCTGGTGGATGGGGTGGGGCGCCCGATCGATTACCTGCGCCTGTCGGTGACTGACCGCTGTGATTTTCGCTGTGTGTACTGCATGGCGAAAAACATGACGTTCTTGCCACGCCAGCAGGTGCTGACCCTGGAAGAACTGCAACGCCTGGCCGCGCTGTTTGTCGGCCAGGGCGTGCGCAAGATCCGCTTGACCGGCGGCGAGCCGTTGATTCGCCCGGGCATCGTCGGCTTGTGTCGCAGCATCGCTGCGCTGCCGGGGCTGAGGGAGCTGGTGATGACCAGCAACGGCTCGCAGTTGCGACGGCTGGCGCAGCCGTTGGCGGCGGCGGGGGTCAAGCGCATGAACATCAGCCTCGATAGCCTGGACCCCGAGCGCTTTCGCGCGATCACCCGCAACGGTGATTTGCGCCAGGTGCTGGACGGTATCGAGGCGGCGCGGGAGGCCGGGTTCGAACGGGTCAAGCTCAATTGCGTGGTGATGAAGGGGCGCAACTTCGATGAAGTGCCGGCGCTGGTGCAGCACGCCATCGACCAGGGCGTGGACATCAGCTTTATCGAGGAAATGCCCCTGGGGGATGTGGGGCGTTCCCGGGGAGAAACGTTCTGTGCCAGTGACGACGTGCGGGCGGTGATTGCACGGGAGCATGGGTTGCTCGATAGCACCGAGACCAGCGGGGGGCCGGCGCGGTATGTGCGGTTGGCGCGGCATCCCGATACGCGCATCGGCTTTATTTCGCCCCACTCCCATAACTTCTGTGGCAGTTGCAACCGAGTGCGGATGACCGTGGAGGGCCAGTTGCTGTTGTGTCTGGGGCAAGACAATGCGCTGGATTTTCGAGCGCTGCTGCGCCGCTACCCGTTGGACGATGGGCCGTTGATCGAGGCATTGCACAACGGTTTGAGGGGGAAGCCGCAGCGTCATGATTTTACCGGGGCAGGGGAGGTGCAGGTGGTGCGGTTTATGAACATGAGCGGGGGGTGAAGGGCTGCAAGAGCGCAACCCCATCAGCTGTTACCGCAAAAACGGATAGATCCTCGCACTGAAAAACTTGACCCCGATCAATGGCAATCCGCTTCATCCTCCGTAGCATCACTGCATATTGTGTCAAAGCAATAAAAAACACCTATATGTAGTGTTTGGAGCCCGGAAATGCAAAGCACGCTCATCCCGCTGGTCAGCACCCGCCTACACAAACGCGACGGCAGCCTAGTTCCCTTCAACGCCGAAAAAATCCGCCACGCCCTGATCGCCGCCGGCACCGCCACCGGCGAATACCGAACCACCGAAGTCGACCTGTTACTCGGCGCCGTGCTCGCTCGCCTCAGGGGCATCGAACACCTGGACGTCGAGCAAATCCAGGACAGCGTCGAACGCGTGCTGATGGACGCCGGCCACTTCCTGTCGATGCGTGCCTACATCGTCTACCGCGAACAACACGGCCGCCTGCGCCGTGACCGCAAGACGATGGTGGAAGTCGCCACCTCGATGAATGAATACCTCGACCGCGAAGACTGGCGCGTACAAGCCAACGCCAACCAGGGCTATTCCCTTGGCGGCCTGGTGTTGAACGTGTCGGGCAAAGTCACCGCCAACTATTGGCTCGACGAGGTCTACAGCCAGCCAGTGGGCCGCGCGCACCGCGAGGCGGATTTGCATATCCATGACCTGGACATGCTCGCCGGTTATTGCGCCGGCTGGTCTTTGCGTTCGTTGCTGCATGAAGGCCTCAATGGGGTGCCGGGTCGCGTCGAAGCCGGGCCCCCCAAACACTTGAGCAGCGCCCTGGGGCAGATGGTCAACTTCCTCGGCACCCTGCAAAACGAGTGGGCCGGTGCCCAGGCGTTCAGCTCGTTCGACACCTACCTCGCGCCCTATGTGCGCAAGGACCAACTGAGCTACGCCGAGGTGCTCCAGGCGGTGCAGGAGTTCATCTACAACCTCAACGTGCCCTCGCGCTGGGGCACCCAGACGCCATTTACCAACCTGACCTTCGACTGGGTGTGCCCAGAAGACCTGCGCGAGCAGGTGCCGGTGATCGGCGGTGAAGAAATGCCGTTTGCCTACGGCGACCTGCAAGCGGAGATGGCGTTGCTCAACCGGGCCTATATCGACGTGATGCAGGCCGGTGATGCCAAGGGCCGGGTGTTCACCTTCCCGATCCCCACCTACAACATCACCCACGATTTCCCCTGGGACAGCGAGAACGCCGACCGCCTGTTCGAGATGACCGCGCGTTATGGCTTGCCGTATTTCCAGAACTTCCTCAATTCCGATATGCAACCCAACCAGGTGCGCTCGATGTGCTGTCGCCTGCAACTGGATGTGCGTGAACTGCTCAAGCGCGGCGGCGGCCTGTTCGGTTCGGCGGAGCAGACCGGATCATTGGGCGTGGTGACAATCAACTGCGCGCGCCTGGGGTATCTGTTCAAGGGCGATACCAGCGGCTTGCTCGTGCGGCTGGACACCTTGATGGCGCTGGCGATGGAGAGCCTGGAGGTCAAGCGCAAAGTCATCCAGCACCATATGGACGCTGGTTTGTACCCCTACACCAAGCGCTACCTGGGCACCCTGCGCAATCACTTCTCCACCATCGGCCTCAACGGCGTGCACGAGATGCTGCGCAACTTCACCGACGACGCGCAGGGCCTGCACACCGAAGATGGCCGGCAGTTCGCCTTGAAGCTGCTGGATCACGTACGGGCCACCTTGCTGCGTTTTCAGGAAGACACCGGCCACCTCTACAACCTGGAAGCGACCCCGGCGGAAGGCACGACTTATCGCTTCGCCAAGGAAGACCTCAAGCGCTATCCGGACATTCTCCAGGCCGGCACGGCGCAAGCGCCTTACTACACCAACTCTTCGCAACTGCCGGCGGGCTACACCGACGACCCCTTCGAAGCCCTGGAGCTGCAAGACGAACTGCAATGCAAATACACCGGCGGCACTGTGCTGCACCTGTACATGGGCGAACGGATCTCTTCGCCCGAAGCCTGCAAGCAACTGGTGCGCAAGGCCCTTGGACGCTTTCGCCTGCCGTACCTGACCGTGACCCCGACATTCTCGATCTGCCCGGTGCACGGCTACCTCGATGGCGAGCATGAGTTCTGCCCCAAATGCGACGAAGCGCTGCTGCTGCAAACAGCGCAAGCCGACAGCGGTAACTGATTTCAACCCACCCAAGCGTAAGGAGTTTCACCATGGCATCCTCGCAAACACTGCCCCTGGCACAACGTCAACGCTGCGAAGTCTGGACCCGGGTGATGGGTTATCACCGTCCTGTTTCGGCCTTTAATCCGGGTAAACAATCCGAGCACCGCGAGCGGCTGCACTTCACCGAGCCTGCGGCGCTGGCCGAGCGTCCATGAGTCGAATACTCAGGGTTGGGGGCCTGGTGCCCCTGACCACCATCGACTATCCGGGGCAGCTGGCCTGCGTGCTGTTTTGCCAGGGCTGTGCCTGGCGTTGTCGCTACTGCCATAACCCGCAACTGATCCCGCCTCGCGGCGCCGAGGAGGTGGATTGGCCGCGGGTGCTGGCGTTTTTGCAGCGCCGTCAGGACCTGCTCGATGCCGTGGTGTTCAGCGGCGGCGAACCGACCTTGCAGGACGGCTTGCTCAACGCCATGCAGGAGGTGCGGGCGATGGGCTTCCGTATTGGCCTGCACAGTGCCGGGATCAAGCCGACAGCGTTTGCCAGGGCCCTGCGCGGTGCCGACTGGGTCGGTTTTGATGTCAAGGCGCTGCCCGAGGATTGCCAGGCGCTGACCCAGGTCGCCGGCAGTGGCGCGGCCAACTGGCGCAGCCTTGAGCTGTTACTGGCCAGTGGTGTGGATTACGAATGCCGTACCACCGTGCATTGGCACCTGTGCCAGCCGGCCCGGTTGTTGACCCTGGCGCAGCGCCTGAGTGGGTTGGGGGTCAAGCGCTTTGCCGTGCAGAGGGTGCGTACCGAGCAGATGCTTGACCCCCTGCTGCCCAATGCCGGCGCCGACGCCCCTCTGGCAGACCTGTGGGGCGCTCTGCGCGAGTTGTTCCCCACCTTTGTGTTGCGCGGCTAGCTGCGGGCCGCTTTTACATCGCGCCTGAGCGGCAAGGGCAGGGGCTCTGTCTCGATTCTTGATATCCATCAAGGAGGGTTTTACCCGAAGGTTATAGCGTGCAAAAACGCCTCTCAATGATCGGTGATCGACATGGCCAAGCACTTCCCCCTCAACCCCAAACACCCCGAGCGCATCTGCTGGGGGTGCGACCGTTATTGCCCGGCCAAGTCGCTGGCGTGTGGCAATGGCTCCGACCGCACAATGCACCCGGCCGAGATGTTTGGAGAGGATTGGCATCAGCAGAGCGACTGGGGCCTCGAGTCGCCCAGCGTCAGCGAGCGGCCGCTGGATGACAGTCCCTAATTCAGGCCCGGTGTTTGCTGGGCAAACAAAAACGCTGCTCATCCGAGCAGCGTTTTTGTGGGTGCGACATTGATCAGGGCCCGTTGCAGGCCCCTGGTTTCAAGACTTGAAGCGCCCCACCAAACCGTTCAGTTCATCCGACAGGTTCGACAGTCGTCCGGAGTCTTCTTGCGCCGAGCTAGCCAGGCTTTCCACCAGGCGCGCCTCGTCGTAGATCTGCTGGATATGCCGGTTGATCTCCTCGGCCACGCTGTGCTGTTCCTCGGCGGCTGCCGAGATTTGCAGGTTCTGGTCGCGGATTTCATTCACCGACAACTGGATGCCCTCGAAGCTGTCCCGTGCGCTCTCGATCGACGACACGCTGGCGCGGGACAGGTCCAGGCAGCTTTCCATCTTCTGCGACACTTCCTGGGTCTTGTTGCCCAAGGTGCTGAGCAGTTGGTCGATTTCACCGGTTGAGTCGGAGGTGCGCTTGGCCAGGGCCCGTACCTCATCCGCCACCACGGCAAAGCCCCGACCTTGATCACCGGCCCGGGCCGCTTCGATGGCCGCGTTCAGGGCCAGCAGGTTGGTTTGTTCGGCGATGGCGCGGATGGTGCCGAGGATCTGGTTGATGCTGCGGCTGCCGGCTTCCAGTTCCACCATGGCCTGGGACGATTCCGTCAGGCGGCTGCCCAGGCGGTTGACGTTGTCGGTGGTCAACTCGATCTGTTGCTTGCCCTCGGCCACCCGACGGTGCCCGCTCTCGGCGGAGTCCGCGGCATGGCTGCACGAACGGGCCACCTCGTTGGCGGTCGCCACCATCTCGTTGAACGCCGTGGAGACCAGTTCCACCGCTTCGCGCTGACGCCCGGCGGCTTCGTTCATGTTGTTGGCCACTTCGCTGTTGACCCGCGAGGCGTCCTGCAGGTTGGTCGAGGCCGCGCCGATGCGTTGGATCAACTGGCGTATGGCGGCCAGGAACTTGTTGAACCAGCCGGCCAGTTCCGCGGTTTCGTCCTTGCCCTGGACTTCCAGGTCACGGCGCAGGTCGCCTTCGCCCTGGGCGATCGACTGCAGGCCGGTGCTGACCTGGCCGATGGGTTTGACGATGACTTGGGAAAACGCTGCGGCCATCAGGGCAAAGATCAGCGCCAGCACCACCACGATGATTGCGGTCAGGTAGGTCATGCGGGTCGCCGCCGCCATCACTTCGCTGTACTCGATCAAACCGACGTAGCGCCAGCCCAGGCCGGGGGAGGTCCAGATATTGGCCATGTAGCGCACGCCGTCGATCTCCACCTCGGTGGGGCCTTGGGGCGTGGCGGCCAGGTGGGCATAGGGCGCGCCCAGGTCCTTGAGCTGCTTGAAGCTGTGCTTGGCGTCGCGAGGGTCGACCAGCACGGTGCCGTCCTCGATCAGCATTACGTAACCGCTTTCACCCAACTTGATGCTCTTGACCAGCTCCGTGAGGTTCTTCAGGGAAACACTGACGACAAATACGCCCTTGGCCTTGCCGGCGTTGTCGAGCATCGCCCGGGCAGTACCCACCAGGGCCACATCGTCTTTGTCGTAGTAATAAGCCGGGGTGCGCACGGTCTTGCCCGGGCTGGCCATGGCGGCCTTGTACCAGGGGCGGGCACGCGGGTCGTACTTGGCCAGTTGCGGGTCATCCGGCCATTTGGCGTAGGTGCCGTCTTCCAGGCCGATGGACAGAATCGCTGCCGCCGGGTGGGTCGTGCCATGGCGCGCGAACTGCTCGATCACCTTCTGCGCCGCCGCAGGCATGGGCTGGCTGGCGGCGTCGGCGCCCTGGTAATCCTTCAGCGTGGCGACCGAGGTGTATACAGGATCGGTGGCCATTTGATCGACGTTCTGCTGGGTGCCGTCGAAAAACTGCCGGATATTGCCGTCAATCTGGCGGATTTCCCGGGTACTGCCATCAATGAACTGATCCACCGCCTGGGTGCGGGTGTTAAGCACTGAGATCACGGCAACCAGGCTGACCGGGATAAAGGCGACCAATACGAACGCAAGCACGAGCTTAGTTTTTATTTTCATGGTGACGACCATCAGCTGAGAAAGCGGGGCAAATGGCCGGTGCCTGACGGAAAAAGGCTATTTGCTATCAACCTTGTTTCGGCCCGACAGGTGTAAATCTTTAACAAGTATTTTGTGTACAACGGCAGGGGGCGTTTTTGCGTGGTGGGGGGAGGATGTTCGGCGGCGGCCTGGGCCAATGGCAGGGTATCGGTGCAACCCCGCAGGGGCGGGAGGAGGGGAGCAGGCAAGGGGCGCCGTGAGGGGCCCCCCTGCCTGTTCAGGGGCTATCAGGCGATAGCGTCCCAAGGGCGGTCGCCCGCGGCGTCCTTGATGCGGGTGGGCAGGCCCATCACATCCAGGGCCTTGAGGAACGGCTCGGCTGGCAGCTCTTCGACGTTGGCCATGCGTTGCACATCCCATTCGCCACGGGCCACCAACAGGGCCGCAGCCACTGGAGGAACGCCGGCGGTGTAGGAGATGCCCTGGCTGTCCGTCTCGGCAAAGGCTTCTTCGTGGCAGGCCACGTTGTAGATGAACAGCTCGTGTGGCTGGCCGTTCTTGGTGCCTTTGACCAGGTCGCCGATGCAGGTCTTGCCGGTGTAGCCCGGGGCCAGCGAAGACGGGTCGGGCAGTACGGCCTTGACCACTTTCAACGGGATGACTTCCAGGCCTTCGGCGGTCTTCACCGGTTGCTCGGAGAGCAGGCCAAGGTTTTTCAGCACAGTGAACACGTTGATGTAGTGTTCGCCGAAGCTCATCCAGAAGCGCACGTTGGGCACGTCGAGGTTTTTCGACAGCGAGTGCACTTCATCGTGGCCGGTCAGGTACAGGTTCTGCGAACCGACAACCGGCAGGTCGTCGGTGCGTTTGACTTCGAACATGGTGTTGCTGGTCCACTGGCTGTTCTGCCAGCTCCACACCTGTCCGGTGAACTCGCGGAAGTTGATTTCCGGGTCGAAATTGGTGGCGAAGTATTTGCCGTGGGAGCCGGCATTGACGTCGAGAATGTCGATCGAATCAATGCGGTCGAAATGCTGTTGCTGTGCCAGCGCCGCATAGGCGTTGACCACACCTGGGTCGAAGCCCACGCCGAGAATGGCGGTGATGTTCTTCTGTTTGCACTCTTCCAGGTGGTTCCACTCGTAGTTGCCGTACCACGGCGGGGTCTCGCAGACCTTGCCCGGCTCTTCGTGGATGGCGGTGTCGAGGTAAGCCACGCCGGTATCGATGCAGGCGCGCAGCACCGACATGTTGAGGAACGCGGAACCGACGTTGATGACGATCTGCGAGTCGGTCTCGCGGATCAGGGCCTTGGTCGCTTCCACGTCCAGGGCGTTCAGCGCGAAGGCTTGGATGTCGGCGGGAACCTTGAGGCTACCCTTGGCCTTGACGCTGTCGATGATGGCCTGGCATTTGGAGATGTTGCGCGACGCGATAGCAATACGACCGAGTTCGTCGTTGTGCTGCGCGCACTTGTGGGCCACCACCTTGGCGACACCTCCTGCACCAATGATAAGAACGTTCTTTTTCAATTGCTTTATCTCTCCTTTATCCGCCAGCTTACGAAAGGCTGGACAGGTAGTCGTCGTAACCAAATTCACGAACCACTTCGACTGTACCGTCGAGTTGTTTCACTACGATGGACGGCATTTTCAGGCCGTTGAACCAGTTTTTCTTGACCATGGTGTAACCCGCGGTGTCGATGAACGACAGCCGATCGCCGATGGCCAGCGGACGATCAAATTGGTATTCGCCGAAGATGTCCCCGGCCAGGCAGGATTTGCCGCACACCATGTAGGTGTGTTCACCGTCGCTCGGCGCCAGCTTGGCGTTGAGGCGGTAGATCAGCAGGTCCAGCAGGTGAGCTTCGATGGAGCTGTCTACCACGGCGAGGTGTTTGCCGTTGTAGAGGGTGTCGAGCACGGTGACTTCCAGGGAGGCGCTGTTGGTGATCGCCGCTTCGCCGGGTTCCAGGTAGACCTGTACGCCGTACTTCTCGGAGAACGCCTTCAAGCGCGCGCAGAAGGCGTCCACGGCATAGTCTTCACCGGTGAAGTGGATGCCGCCGCCGAGGCTGACCCACTCGACCTTGTGCAGCAGCGCGCCGAAGCGTTCTTCGATGGTGCAGAGCATTTGGTCGAACAGGCCGAAGTCACCGTTCTCGCAGTTGTTGTGGAACATGAAGCCGGAGATCTGCTCGATCACGCCTTCGATCTTCACCGGGTCCCACTCGCCCAGACGGCTGAACGGACGCGCCGGGTCGGCCAGCAGGTAGTCGGAGCTGCTCACTTGCGGGTTCACGCGCAGGCCGCGGATCTTGCCCTCGGAGCGTTCGGCGAAGCGCTGCAACTGGCCGATGGAGTTGAAGATGATCTTGTCGCAGTTCTCCAGCATCTCTTCGATTTCATCGTCGGCCCAGGCCACGCTGTAGGCGTGGGCTTCACCTTCGAACTTCTGCCGGCCGAGCTTGAGCTCGTACAGCGAGGACGAGGTGGTGCCGTCCATGTATTGCTGCATCAGGTCGAACACCGACCAGGTGGCGAAGCACTTGAGTGCCAGCAGGGCCTTGGCCCCCGACTGTTCGCGCACGTAGGCGATCTTCTGCATGTTGCTCAGCAGCTTTTGTTTGTCGATGAGGTAGTACGGCGTTTTGATCATTTCGAGGCCTCCGGCCAGGCTAGCCAAAAAAGGGCAGGCATTGTGCCCGCAGTTAACTCAGACCGAAAGGTCGGAAATGTATTTTCGACGAGTCACAGCCGGCGCAGGTAGGCGCCACGGGCCGTGCGCGGCGATCCGCCAGCGCGCCGAGTGGGCGTGCTGTGGCTTGCAGTGGCGAATGATGACGCAGATTTGTTGACGTTAGTCGTGCGCAAAGATGGCGTGGCACAGGGTGAATGAAGATCCGCGCGCGGGCCTGCGGCGTTGCAGGCAGTTCACTCCGCGGCTGGCAGGGAGGGGAGTAGGTTGCGGCGGCCGGCCTCGAGGATTTCATCGGCCAGCGGCGAGTCATCCGGGCAGGCCCGGGACAACACGATGGTGCCGATGGCGTGGGCCAGCAGGTCGATCATCGACGTGCGCGTGGCTTGCCGATCCGCGTCACTCGACGGCTTGGCCCCTTGCTCAAGCGCCTTGAGCAGGCCTTCGATGCCTTCTGCAAAGGTCGCCTTGACCTCGTCCGATTGACGCGCCGCATCACCGCTCAGGGCGGCCATGGTGCAGCCCTGGCTCCGTGCATCCCGGTGTTCCCGTGACAGGTAGAGGGTGAAGAAGGTGGCCAGGTCCATGCCCGCGCCATTGCTCAGGCTCTGGGCAAAGCCGCAGGCTGCCGCTTCGGCCATCAGGTCGGCCTTGGAGCGGAAGTGTTTGTAGAACCCGCCGTGGGTAAAGCCCGCTGCGGCCATCAGGTCTGCCACCCCCACGCCGTCATAACCCCGTTCGCGAAACAACTCGGAAGCGGTCTCGACGATGTGTGCCCGATTGGCTTGTGCCTGTGCCTTGGTGACCCTCATCCCTCGATGCCTCCTGTGGGTGAAGGCGCTGAATATACATTGATGTCGAACGTCATCAAGGCTGTTGACGGTTTAGATTATGATCGACATCATAACGGCTCGCCACTCACCCTGAGGACTTCCGCCATGAGCGATACCCATCTGAACGCACCGACCCGTTTCATCGACGTAGACGGTGAGCGTTTTGCCTACCGTCGCTGGGGCCAGCCCTCAGGCGTGCCGCTGTTCTTCGTGCAGCACTTCCGTGGTGGCCTGGACCACTGGGACCCGCTGCTGACCGACGGCCTGGCCGCCGGTCGGGAAGTCATTTTGTTCAACGGTCGCGGCGTCGCCTCGTCCACCGGCACGCCGCGCAACCGCATCGAGGACATGGCCGACGACATCGCCGCCGTGATCGAGGCGTTGGGCCTGGAACAGGTCGACTTGCTGGGTTTCTCCATAGGCGGCCTGCAGGTGCAGGAAGTGGCGCTGCGTCATCCGCAGCGGGTGCGCAAACTGCTGCTGCTCGGCACCGGCCTGCGTGGCGGTGACCCGACCATGGAGCCCAAGGTGCTGGAGGTGGCGCCGACACCGGTGCCGACCGTGGAAGATTTTCTCTACCTGTTCTTCGGCCGTTCTGAAGCCGCCAAGCAAGCGGGCCTGGCCTTCTGGCAGCGTCGCCATCAGCGCCTCGATCAGGACCCGCCCAGCTCGGCCGCCGTTGCCCAGGCCCAGGCTGAGGCCCACGGTGCCTACCTGGTGCCGCTGGCGGGGGAGAACCCTTACGCCTACCTCAAGGCGATCCAGCAACCGACCCTGGTCCTCAACGGCACCCACGACGTGATGATTGCCTCGATCAATTCCTGGCACCTGGTGCAGAACCTGCCCAACGCCCAGTTGCTGATCTACCCCGATGCCGGCCACGGCGCGCAGTACCAGTACCCCGAGCGTTTCCTCCAGCACGCGATCCAGTTCCTCGACGAGTGAGAGGGCGCACGCGGCAGAGCGCAACCCGCGCTCGCCGTACCCCCAACGCAGGACTCCTGCAGGCAACCCATGAGCCAGGTCGCCAACCCCTTCGTTATTCCGTTGGTCAGGCACCTGTTGGCCTTGGCCATCGCAGCCCCAGGGCATCGAGAAAGAGTCAGAACCGTGATTGAACCAGCAACGCCAGAACAGCCCCCGGCTCCGGTGCCGGAGGGCGAAGACGAAGAGCAGGCCGGGGTCTTTGAGGGACAGGGCGCGGTTGTCGATAGCCGCGACCCACAGTCCCCGGCCAGCCCGCCGTTGATTCCCGCTGCAGACCACCCCCCGATCAAGTGGCGAGGCTTGATGCTGGAACAGTAGCGCCTTGGCAATAGAGGCCCGGCAGTTGCCCCAGGCCGCCGGGAAACGCTACTTTGCACCGGCACTGGCCCCAGGGCCGGCGGCGCTTCCCCTCCCAACCAGCAGGCTCGCCCTCCCATGTTTTTTTCATCTGTTGCCAACGGCCACCCTCTGACGCCCGACAGCCTGGGCACCGTGCTGCCCTGGTGGAGCTTCAGCAAGACGGTATTGGCCGCGACCGCGCTGTCACTGGTGCGTGACGGCCGGGTCGGCCTGGATGAACGGCTGCAGGAAGGGCCGTTCACCTTGCGCCAGTTGTTGCAACATGAAGCCGGGCTGGCGGATTACGGTGAGCTGGCCGACTACCACGCGGCGGTCGCCGCAGGTGAGGCCGCCTGGCCAGCCGATGAGATGCTGCAACGCCTTGATGCCTGGACCTTGCGCTATCCGCCCGGGGCCGGTTGGCGCTATTCGAATGTGGGCTACCTGTTGGTCGCCCGATTGATTCAGCGGCTGACCGACCTGGGGCTTGAAGACGCGGTGAACCAGCGCGCCTTGCACCCCTTGGGTGTGTCGACGGTTCGCCTCGCCACCCGGCAGGCTGATTTGCATACCCTCAGCCTGGGCATCCCAGCGGGCTACGACCCGGCCTGGGTGTACCACGGCTTGCTGATTGGGCCGCTGTCCCAGGCGACTCAGTTTCTTGATCGCCTGCTGGCCGGTCATCTGTTGCCGCCGGCCTTGCTTGAGGACCTGCAGCGTGCGCGCGTCCTGGGCGGCCCCATTCCCGGTCGCCCTTGGCAGGCACCGGGTTATGGCCTGGGCGTGATGCAGGGGCCCGTCGAGGGTGGTTTGATCCTGTGCGGGCACACCGGCGGCGGGCCGGGCAGCACCCTGGCGGTTTACCGCGCCAGTGAGGGGCAGGCGTCTGCTTGTTGTGCGGTGTTCCAGGAGGGCCACGATCAAGGTGCGGTGGAGGCCCAGGTGGTGCAGCAACTGATGGCGGCCTTGCGCCAAGGGGCTTAGCCACCAGGACCGGTATTTGTCTGTAGGCCTTGATGAAACGGGGTGGCGGCCGTTGCGGCCGACACCCCATGGGGCTCAGGGTTGGCCGACCGACAGGGGCGGGGTGCGAGGCGGGACCTGGCGTTTGCTGCCCAGGGACTCGAAGGCCGAGGCCAGGCGCAGCAGGCTGGAGTCGTCATAGGCGCGACCGGCGAAGGTCAACCCGACCGGCATGCCGATGTCCGGCATGACGCCCATGGGCACGGTGACCGTGGGCACGCCGAGGTGGCGGATGGCGAGGTTGCCGTTGGCCACCCAGACCCCGTTGCTCCAGGCAATGTCCGCGGACTGCGGGTCGACATCGGCGTTCGCCGGCCCGACGTCGGCGACCGTGGGGAAGATCACCGCATCCAGCCCCAGCCGATCCATCCACTGTTCCAGGTCGATGCGGCGTGTTTCTTCAAGTCCGCGCAGGCCGTCCGGCAAGGTCGGGATTTCGTTCCAGGGCGTGATGCCGCGCTCGGCCATCCGCACGTACTCGTCCATGCCTGCCGCCAGGTCGTCTTCGCGGTTGGGCAGGGTTCCCGGGTCGTGGGGGAAAATCAACGGCCCGTCGACGTCCACCAGCCGATGCAGTTTCGGGTCGCCGTTGGCCTGGAGAAAATCATCGAAGGCCCAGGCGCTCAGGTCCCACAGTTCATGGTGAAGAAACGCTTTGCTCACCAGGCCCCGGGTAAACACCGTGGGTGCCCCGGGGCGATCGCCTTCGCAATTGGACACCAGCGGGAAGTCCACTTCGAGTACTTCGGCGCCCAGGCTTTCCAGGGCCTGGCGCGCCTGCTTCCACAGCTCGATCACCGACGGGCGGGTATGGATCTGCTGACCAGTGGGGCCGCCGATGCCTGGGGACGGCGCGGTGCCGGCTTCTGGGTCGGCGTTGATGTACATGCGCGGCACGCCGAAGCGTTTGCCGGCCAGGGCGCTGCCGTTGGCGGCCAGCGCAGGGTAGGACGCAGGCCGGACCGAGGTCACGCTGGGGATCGGCACCCAAGGTTGCAGCCGCCACAGGTCGCCCCGCGTGTCTGGATCTTCCGCTACCACCACGTCCAGCACTTCCAGCAGGTCGGCCATGGTCCTGGCGTAGGGCACCACCACGTCCATGGTCGGTGTCAGCGGCCAGTTGCCGCGTACCGAAATCACCCCGCGTGAGGGCGTGTAGGCGCACAGGCCGTTGTTCGAGGCCGGCCCCCGGCCGCTCGACCAGGTTTCTTCCGCCAGTCCGAAAGCCGCGAAGCTGGCGGCGGTTGCAGTCCCGGCGCCATTGGAGGAGCCGGACGCGAAGGGCGCGGTCAGGTAGTCGGCGTTGTATGGGCTTTCCGCACGGCCGTAGACCCCGCGTTGCATGCCGCCGTTGGCCATGGGCGGCATATTGGTCTTGCCCAGGCAGATCGCCCCGGTGGCGCGCAAGCGCTCGATGGTGAACGCATCGCGACAGGCCATCAGTTCAGCGAAGGCCGGGCTGCCCGAGGCGGCGGTGAGGCCCTTGACCAGGTAGCTGTCCTTGGCCGTGTAGGGAATGCCGTCCAGCGGCCCCAGCAGTTCGCCCTTGGCGCGACGGGCATCGGACGCCTTGGCTTCGTCGAGCGCGGCGGGGTTGCGTACCACCACGGCATTCAGCGCGGTGGGCGTGTCGGCGCCGTCGTAGGCGTCGATCCTGGCGAGGTAGGCCTGCACCAGTTCCACCGCAGTGGTCTGGCCGGATTCGAGCGCGGCACGCAGCTCGGCAATGGAAAGCTCGGTGACTTCAATCATGGGGTTACCGCCGACGACTGAGGGTGAGGGAGAACAGTGGGGATCACGCTGAAGGGCATCAGGGTATTCAAAATCGCTTCTCACAGAAAACATTCGATGCAGCGCAGCCTTTCGGGGCGGGCTTTTCCCCGCGAATTTATCCTGAACGCAAGGCGTTGTATCGGACTTTATGCGGCTACGCGCGGATTAACGCCGACCTGTTTTGCGCCGATGGGTGGATCGCCCAGCCCTGTCGGGGTCTTCCAGTGGTTGAGGGGTGATGGCATTGGCGAGCGCTTTTGTAAACAATAGCGGCCCTTGCCAGGGTGCCCCCAAGGGTGGCGCCTTCGTTATTTGCTTTTGACCGAGATGCCAATGCCTTCGATCCACGATTCCTGCCTGCCTCGTTCGCTCCCGTGCGAGCAACGGTCATGAGTGAGACCACCCTTGAGCTGGTGCAAACCGGCCCGGAGCAGGCCGCGCTGATCCGTAACCTCTATCAGTTTTATGCCTACGAGTCCTCGGACTGGGAGCAGGAAGACGTGGAGGTGGACGGACGCTTTTACATCCACGAGGAACACCTGGCGCGCTACTGGCAGGACCCGCAATGGAGCGCCAACCTGCTGCTGGTCAATGGCTTTATCGCCGGTTTCATGTTGATCGAGCGCAGCGAGTTGCCGGGGCTGCACGCCCTGGAGCTGGCGGACTTGTTTATCTTGAAACGCTACCGTCGCCAGGGCATCGGCCGGGCCCTGGCAACCCAGGTGCTGAGCAGCGGTGACAGTGACTGGCTGGTGCGTTTCTACGACCAGGATGAAGTCTCCCAGGCGTTCTGGCGCACGGTACTGGACGGTTTGCCGCGACCGGTGCAGGCCATCCAGTTGGATGACGAGCCGGAGTTGCTGAGCTTCCTGGTGACCCGGGCCGTGCATTGATGGACGGCGCGCGATGCCTGCCGACTCCTGACGCGCCGCTCTGCACCGTCCGTTTGCACGGTTCAATGGGCGCTTCAACCTGCGGCTGCCTAGGTGTAAAGTCGCCGCCATGAAACTGGCCCGCTCCGACCGCTCGCTGATTGCCTGGACCCTGTATTTTTGCGTCCTGTTCAATCTGTTCGCCTGCGGTTTGGCCCATGGCCAGATGACTGGCCTGCAACTCAATGGCGCAGGCTCCGCCTTCTGCTCGTCCCTGGGCAACCCGGCGCCCGCTTCCAAGAGTGATTTCAGCGACCCGTCGGCCAGTGGCTGGGCCGGCAGCTTTGCCTGCCCGATCTGCTCGGCGGTAACCCTGGGCGTTGTCTTGCTATGGGTGCTGGGCGGCTGGCTGCGGCTTGGGCAACCAACCTGGCCCTCCCGTGAACGGCGCTGCAAGGCGCCCCCTCGATACTCCTGGCCTTCGGCCAATCCCCGCGCATCCCCTCTGATCTGACCTGGCTCAGCGCCTGGCCCCTATGGCCCGGGCGCGCGAGCTCGCCCTGGTTGGTCGTTCGCCCTCGCCGCTGATGCGCGAGCCGGCGCACGCCGCTCGTGACCCGGCGCCCTGGCGATCTTGTTCGTCAGGCCCCGTTGGTGCTCACGGTCAACGCTGACACGCGAAGGAACAGCAGATGGCTGATGGTTTTCAAGAGATGGATCGGCGATCGATGCCGAGGCTGGCCGCGCCGTTGGGCGCGAAGGGTGGTTCGGGGGATTCGACGGCGCCAACGGCTCGCGCGCGCCGGGGCACTCAAGCCTCGCGGGCCGGCCGGGCGGATTTCCTCCTGCCGTTTCCGGATTATCCGGGCAATGCGCGCAGCTTTGTGCACCTGGACACACGACTGCTGCCGTACTGGCACACCTTGTTCGATGTCTGCCCCGGCTTGCTCAAACTGGACCCGCCCGATGGCCTGAATATTTTCCGCGGCTTCATGACCTGGGCCTACCGTCACCACCCGCCCTTGAACTGGACCTACTACCTGAGCCTGTGCCGCTGGTTGCTGGGCTCAGCCTACAAGGCGCGGGTCCGCCCGGAACACATCGAGGCGTTCATGAGCGCCGCCGCGGCCCGCTGGATCACCACCGATGACAGCCAGGCCCAGGGCTTGGTGCTGGCCTGGCGAGGCGCGCCGCATCCGGCATTCGACTTGACGGTATTCGACTGGAAGGTGGCGCCGCGTCTGGCTGTGGGGGCCGAGCATGAAGAGGAGTTGCCGCCCGTGCCCTGGGACTTTGCCTGGTGCCCGTTGACTGGCAAGGGCGCTGGTGGATTTCGCCGCTGGCTACCGATCCCCTGAAGGCGGGCGCAGGTTCAGGGGATGGCTGGGCGCTGGCAATAGCTCGCTGTCAGCGCTTGGGGTGAAGCCGCCAGCCCCCAGAGGGAGGCTGGCGTGACCGAATGCCGGGGCCGAAGCCAGCGTCAGAAGTCCAGGGTGACGCCGGCGTACAGTGCCCGACCATCCCCGGGCGAATGCAGCGAAGCCTGGGCGCCGTCCGGGTCGTACCAGACGTATTCGTAGTAGCGATTGGTCAGGTTTTTCAGCTGCACATCCACACTCAGGGACTCGCTCACCTGGTAGGCCGCACTCAGGTTCATCAGCACATAACCGCCGTAGGTGCCTTGGGTGTTTTCGCGCTCCAGGTAATAGTTCGTCTGGCCGTTCATCCAGGCCGTCAACTGCAGGGCCGGGGTGGCGTAGTAGCTGGCACCGGCGCTGTACAGGTGGTGGGGGATGTGGTCGATTTCCTGGCCCTGGCTGTTGGGCAGGGTGGCGCTGGGCTTGAGGATTTTCGAGTACTGCCAAGAGTAGGACAGCCACAGGTCCGTGCGCTCGGTGGGGTGCAGGTTCATCTGCAGGTCGTAACCCCAGCGCCGGGTTTCACCGACGTTGTCCGATTCGCCGCTGGGGTCATTGAGCCGCCGGCTGACTTCGCCGCTGGCCTCCTGGCGCCAATAGGCGACGCGCCCATCGACCCAGTCGGCCGGGGTGAACTTGACCCCGGTTTCCCAGCCTTCGTTGATGGACGGCGCCAGGTCCGTGTCCCGCGGCGGGATCTTGTAGGCCGCCGCCCCGGTGCCGACCTGAAAGGTGCGCCCCCAGTTGGCGTACAGGCTCGCCACGTCCCAGGGTGAGTAGACCACGCTGAGCTTGGGTTGCTTGATCAGCCCGTAGTCGTTGATGTCGTAGTCCAGGCCGGTCATTTCATTGGTGAAGTCGCCCTGGATCTTGTCGACCCGATAGGCCGGGACGATTTTCAATGATTCGAACGGTTTGATCTCGGCCTGCACGTAGGCGCCGTAGGTGTCGAAATCGAACTGCTGGTCGCGGGTTTGTGCCAGTCGCGCTCGGTCCCGGGTGCGGTAGCGCTCGCTCTTGTTCTGTTGCTGTTGCACATCCGCGCCGCCTTCCAGGGCGAAGTCGTAGAGCCAGCTGACTTCAGGGCGCCAGGTCAGGGCGGTGAGGGCACCGTACTGGGTTTCGTAAGTGTCGCGTTCCTGTTGCGAGCTGGTGCGCCAGTACTGGGTCCAGCGCCGGTCGTCGAAGGTGTTGACGTAGGTTTTCGCCGACCACGCCAGGTTCTCGGCCAGGTCGGTATCGAAGTGCAGGCTGACCTGGTTCATCCGCCGCGTGCCTTTGTCGGTGGCGTTGTAACGGTTGGTCATGGTGGGGTGCCGGCGAGCGTCCTCCTCACTCAAGTAGCCGGGTTCCTGAGCCTCGGTTTCGTAGTGACGGGCGATCAGGCCGATGCGGTAACTGTCGTCGTCCGGGGTGTAGAACCATTTGCCGGACATGGAAAACTTGTCCGCCTCGGCGTGATCGCGGTAACCGTCGGCCTTCTGGTAGGCGAAGAAATAGTTCTGGGTCCAATTGCTGCTTTCGATGCCTTTGGCCAGTTGGGTTTCCCGGGTATTGAAGCTGCCGTAGCGGACCCGTGCCTTGCTGTAGTCGCCGCCGGTGCGGGTCAGCATGTTGACGTTGCCGGCGATGTTGTTCAGGCCATAGCGGGCATCGCTGGTGCCGCGCACCACCTCGATGCTGTCCAGCTCCAAGGGGAAAATCATGTCCATGTACGGCATGTTGCCGTCGTTGCTGTTGCTCGGGATGCCGTCGATCAGCAGCTTGACCGCGTTGACCTCGCCTTCGCCGTTAAAGCCGCGAAAGGAAATTTTGCCGGAGGTGGTGCCCTGGTTGAACTCGGTGAGCATGACACCCGGGGCGCGGCTGAACAGTTCCCAGCTGTAGTCGACCGGCATTTTTTCCAGGAGGTCGGCTCCCAGAATGTCCACCGAACTCAACACCCGGCTGCTGCTCAGGGGGCCGTTGTGGCTGGCGCCCTGCACGGTCACGGTGCCCAGGGTCAGGGCCGAGTCGTCGACCCGGGCGGTTTCAGCCAGGGCGCTGGACAGCGGCGTCAGGGCAAACAGGCCGCAGGTCAGCAGCGACCATGTGCGGGCAGGCAGGGGAACAACTTTGGTGTGGGGCAGGGGGGTAAACACAGGCATGACGCAGGTTTCCTGATAACCAATGACGTTGCCGGGGCGGTGACACGCGCACGCAGGCGCGCCCGACACCCGGGAATAAAGACGGGGTGGCAATCAGGCGCCGGGTGAAGCGCGAGGCGTCAGGCTGGGCCAGCGCACTCGGGGGTGCAGGGTCGGCAGGATGGGGGAGGCGAGGGCGATGTCGGCGCTGTAGCGCGGCAAAGGGTGGCGATAGTAATTGCCCGGTACGGCCGCCAGACCGCCATGGCCGCAGCAGCATTCGCCATGCTGCATCGGGCGGTTATCGGGGCGGGTGGGCAGCACATCGAGCAGGGTGTCGAAGTCGGCTGGCAGCGCCTGGGCAGCGTTGGCCGAGCAGAAGCCACCCCACAGCATCAGTTGTGCGTCCGGGGCTTGCGTGGCTCGGCTCATGGGCATGGCCAGCAGGTTGAGCAGCAAGGCCAGGCAGGCGATCCAGGGGCTGATGCGCTTGAGTGAAACCATCGACGAGTCCAGCGAGGGGGGCGTGCAGCTGTTCGAATCCGACCTTGGCCACGCCCGTTTCGGGTGCAGGCATTTTGCCTTAATCGTCCGGGCTTGAGGTCGAAAACGCCCGCCTCTACAGGGGCAGTGGGGGCGCGACAGGATGACGCAGCTTCTGCCGGGCGCGGGTGCCCTGTGCCCAAGGCCGCGCCGGGTGGCGAGCTGTTGGAGGGCGTGTTGGAAGCAGGAAGGGAAAGGGCTGCGGCGGTCTGTCGCAGGGAGGCGTGGTAAACCGCTGCTGCCCTTGCAGCCCGCCGCCTGGCACAGCGGCGGGCTGCACGGCCTCAGTAGGCGTAGCGCAGGGTGGTCATGAAGTTGCGCGGTGCGCCGTAAAGCCCGGCCGCCGTGGTGGTGTAGTACTCCTTGTCGAACAGGTTGTTGACGTGGACCGAGGCCGTCAGCGACGGGCTGATCTGGTACTTGGCCATCACGCTGGCCAGGGCGTAGCTGCTCTGGGTGGTGGCGTAGCTCAGGTCGTAACCGGCCTCGCTCTGCCAGTTCAGGCCGCCGCCCACGGTGAGTTTGTCCAGGGCCCCGGGCAGGCGGTAGGTGGTGAACAGCTTGACGCTGTTGCGCGGGATCTCGGTGACGATGCGCCGGTCGTCATCATTGAAGCTGACGCTGTAGGAGTAGCCGCCGGTGAACTGCCAGCCCTCGCTGATTTCGCCATTGACCTCCAGCTCCACCCCTTCGCTGGTGGTGCCGTTCTCGGCCCGGTAGGCCTGGAAGCCGTTGGGCGCCAGGTTGCTGCCATCGGCGACGGCCAGGTTGTCTTGCTCGACGCGAAACAGTGCCAGGCTGGTGTTGAGGCGGCCCTCGTAGAACCCAGCCTTGAGGCCCACTTCGTAGCCGGTGCCTTCCTGCGGGTCGAGGGGCGTGCCCTTGACGTCGCGGACCGTGGCCGACTGCGGATTGAAAATCTGGGTGTAGCTGGCGTAGGCGGTCCAGGTGTCGTTCAGGTCGTAGACGAAGCCGGCGTAGGGAATGAAGATCCCCGTCTCGGTGCGGTCGGTCTTGGTGGTCGCCCCGCCGTACAGCCGGCTGGTGCTGTCGCGCTGCCAGTCCACCACGCGGCTGCCAAGGATCAGGCTGGCGGCGTCCGTCAGGTGCCAGCGCGAGGTCAGGTAGGCGGCGTATTGGGTTTCGGTCAGGTCGCTGTCGCCGACTTTGTTGAAGGTCGGCTTGGGTGCGCTGCCGTCCCAGTCGTAGATGTTGCCGATCACCCCGTTGTAGCCCGAGCCGGGCCGTTGCCAGCCACCGTAGTTGGGGGTGCCGCGTTCTTCGAGGCGCGACAGGGTGACGCCGCCAATCAGCTCGTGCTCCCGGCCCAGCAGTGGGAACGAGCCCGTCAGGTAGGCGTCCAGGTTGTCCTGTTGGGGCGTGGCCTGCCAGCGGGTCGGCATGATCACCGCGCCGGCGCCGGTCTGGGTGTCGATCTCGCCGGCCATATAGGCGACCACGGTGTCGTAGTCGTTGCGGGTGTGGCTGTACTCCAGCTTGCCGCTCCAGCCGTTGTCGAAGTGCTGTTCGACGGAGGCGAACACCGTGCTCTGCTGGCGATCGTAGTAGCTCCAGTCCGGCGAGGTGTTGAACGATCGCTTGATGTCAGTCTTGCCGCCGTCGGTGGTGAACAGCGGGAAGCCGGTGCGCATCGGCGCGTTGCTGTGGGTGGTCTGGTGGCTCAGGCCCAGGGTCAGCAGGGTCGAGTCAGTGACGTCGAATTCGGTGATGCCGTAGACCGTGGACAATTCCTGGCTGAAGCGATCGATCCAGGCGTGCTGGTCCTTGCTGTCGGCCACCAGGCGCGCACGCACGGTGCCGCTGTCGTTCAGCGCGCCGCCGACATCCACCCCCAGGCCATAGCGGTCCCAGCTACCGGCTTCGGCGCTGAGAATCACCTGGGGTTCGCTGGTGGGCCGCTTGCGGATCAGGTTGATGGTCGCCGATGGGTTGCCCAGGCCGCTGATCAGCCCGGTGGCGCCGCGCACCACTTCCACGCGGTCGTACATCGCGGTGTTCTGGGTGTAGTTGTCCATGCGCGAGGAGGTCGGTACGCCATCGATCTCGAAGTTGCCGATGGGGAAACCGCGGGACAGGTAGCTGGTGCTGTCGGCCCCCAGGCTTTCGCGAATCACCGTGATGCCGGTGGTGGCGTCCAGGGCGTCGGTGAGGTTGTCGAGCTTCTGGTCTTCCAGGCGCTGGCGGGTCAGTACCGTCACTGACTGCGGGGTTTCCTTGATGGACAGGTTGAGCCGCGTCGAACTGCTGGACGAGTCGGTGGTGTAGGACCCGGTGCCTTCGGTGGTCGAGCCCGGGGCCTTGCCGGAGATGCTCAGGGCCGTCAGTTCCAGGGCCGTGTCGCCGAGCGCCTTGACCGGCACCAGCACATAGCCGCCGTTGCTCTGGCGCTGGGCCTGCAGGCCGCTGTTCGCCAACAGTTGGCGCAAGCCTTCCTCGACCGAATGCACACCTTGCAGGCCGGGGGACTCCAGGCCACGGGTCTGTTCACTGGCAAATGACAGGGTCACGCGCGAGGTGGCGGCAAACTGGCTCAGGGCGCTGGCCAGGGGGCCGGCGGCGATGCTGTAGCTGAGCATCTCGGCCTGGGCACTGGCGTGGCCGGGCACCACCGCGAGTGGCGTGACGGTCAGGCCCAACAGGGCCAGGTGCACAGCACTGGCGAGGGGCCGGGCCGCTCGCAGGGAAAAACGGGGCATGAACACATCCTTCGGTTGGCGTGGCAAAGGTGCGGCAGTTATCGCCGCTTCAGTGCTTGGCCGGATGAGAATGTAAATCGGCAACCCCCAGCATGATTTTTTGCACCACACCCGTCATCGCCGCCATCGCCGGCAAGCCGGCTCCTACAGAAAACGCGACACCCCACACCCTTGTAGGAGCTGGCTTGCCAGCGATGACTTATGTCCAGCCAACACAGATCCAGCACCCGTACGCCCATACCCACATTTCACGCCGCTTCAACGCGCACCCAATACCGTGTCAGGTAGCGCACGCGCACCGGTAGCGAGGTGCCGAGGTTTTCCAGCAGGGTGTCGCTGTCGTCCAGGCGAAAGGCCCCGGACAGGCGCAAGGTGGCCACGGCCGGGCTGCACTGCAGGACACCGCTGCGGTAGCGGGCGATTTCCTTGAGCAGGTCATCCAGGCGCCAGTCGACGGCCATCAGCATGCCCTGGGCCCAGGCGTCGGAGCCGGCGGGCAGGGCACTCGGCGCGTCCAGTTGATGGCGGTCGAAGCCGGCCTGCTGGCCGGATTCCAGGCGCAGCACCCGATTCGTTTCCTGCAGAGGCCGCAGTTCTACCGCGTGCTCCAGCACCTGCACCTGGGTATGCCCGGAGTCACTGCGCACGGCGAAGCGCGTGCCCAGGGCGCGCACGCTGCCTTCCGGGGTGTGCACGACGAAGGGCCGGCCAGCGGGGTCGGCGGCGGTCTGAACCAATACCTCGCCGTGGTGCAACTGAATCTCCCGCACGCGCTCGCTGTAGCGCAGGTCCACGGCGCTGTCGGTGTTCAGGTCCAGTTGGCTGCCGTCGGCCAGTTGCAGGTGGCGCCGCTGGCCTTTGGCGGTGCGGTATTGGGCCATCCTGGCCGCCAGCGGTTCGAGTTCCAGTGCGCCCCAACCGGTGGCGCCGGCCGCCAGCAGCAGGCCCAGGGTCTTGAGCACCGCTCGACGCCGAGCGCGCACGCCGGCCAGGGTTGGCAAGGCCACGGCGTGAGGCAGCACGCCCAGCTGCCGCTGCAGTTTCTCGACCCGGGCCCAGGCTTGGGCATGGGCCGCGCTTTCTTCCAGCCAGGCGCGCCAGGCCTGGCGCTCGCTGTCGCTGGGCGGCGTGGCATTGAGTTGCACATACCAGGTGGCGGCGGCTTCCAAGACCTGGCGGTCGAGGGCGGCGGGCATCGGTTTCAATCGTCCACCAGCATCAGGCAATGGGTCATGGCGCGGATCATGTGCTTCTTCACCGTGGTCACCGACACGCCCAGGCGCTCGGCGGTGGCGACATAGCTCAAGCCTTCGAGTTGCAAGGTGAGGAAGATGGTGCGGGTGCGCTCGCCCAGGTCGTCGAGCATGGCGTCCACGGCGGTCAGGGTTTCCAGGATCAGCAGGCGGGTTTCCGGGGAAATGTCCAGCGGCTCCGGGCGCAGCATCAGGACTTCCAGGTAGGCCTGTTCCACCGAACGGCGGCGGAACTTGTCGATCATCAGCGCCCGGGCGATGGCGCTGAGGTACGTGCGCGGTTCACGGATGGCCTCGACATTGCGCGCCATCAACACCCGCACGAACGTGTCCTGGGCCAGGTCCGCGGCATCGCTCGAATTACCCAGCCGTGCGCGCAGCCAGCCATTGAGCCAGCCGTTGTGTTCGCTGTAGAGCCGGTGCAGCACAGGGGAGTTGGAGCCGGACATGGGAGTGATCGCAATTGAGAATGATTATTTATTATTGTTTACGGAAATAGCGCCCGCTGACAAGCCTGGGCTGAAACCCGTGCTGTTCAAGGCGCGACTGTGAAGCGGCAAGGGCGGTGGCGCAGGTGCCATTTTGAGGGGGCGGGGCAGAGGGCAGGGCGGCACGTTCCTGTGCCAGTGGGGTACGCCAGGCCGGCGACCGGGAGGGGGTCAGTTGCGGCGCATCAGGGTTTGCGGGGCGACGCCGAAGGCCTTGCGAAAGGCATGGCTGAAATGGGACAGGTCGGAGAAGCCGCAGTCCAGGGCGACCTGGGAAATGCTCCGCGCCTGACCGCGCTCGATGGCGGTGCGGCTGGCTTGCAGGCGCGCCTGCCACAACTCGGACATGGGCGTCTTCTGATGCCGGGCGAAGGCCCGGGTGACGGTGCGCGTGGACACGTGATGGGCCTTGGCGATCTGTTCGATGGACAGTTCCTGGTCGGTCAGGTGCTTGTGCATGTAGTTCATCACCCGGCCATACAGGTCACGCTCGTCGCTGAGGGTTTCCAGTTGCGGCACTTCCAGGCTCAGGGCGACCAGGTCCAGCAGGGTCATGGCGAAGCGATTGGAAAAGTCGCTGTTGTTCAGGCTGGGCGGCGCGGTGACGGCCTGGCGCAGCATCTCGCGCAATGGCGTGACCCCGGGGCGTTGGTCATCGAGCACTTCGGCGGTGAGGTTTTCCACGCCGGGCAAGCGGCTGCTGAGCAAGTGGCGCGGAATGCGCACCAGGTGGTTGTCCGTCCCGCCGAGGCTGAAGCGGAACGCCTGGGCGGCGTCATAGAGCATCAGGTTGTCGGCGCCCAGCACGGCTTTGCGCCCACCTTGTTCCATCTGCCCATAGCCGCGTTGCAGAAAGCCCAGCCAGAGGTCGTCGTCCGGGCCGGTCTTGAGGTGCTGGGGGGTGCGTTCCCAGTGGTGCAGGGACGAAGAGATGGTACAGATGTCCAGGGCTCCCAGGCCGCGGACGTGCAGTTGGCCATCGAAATTCCGTTCATCCATCGGCTGGCTTGCCGCCGGTATGCAGTGCCGGCATACCACTTCCTTCCAGTACTCAAAACGGTGCGGTTTGGCGACGGTCTCGGTCGAGTAATCAGTCGTCATGGGGAGTACCTCTAAAAGATTCGCTTACTGATCGTATGGCGTTACGGGTGCTGTGATGGCTGGGCCTTGGCGGTCGATCGCCAACAAAAAGCAAAACCCGGGCCATTCGGGCGCTCGCGGACGGGGGCGTCGCGCCTGCGCTTGCACAACGCCGTGGCAGACGCGTGGCTGACCCTTGTCGCAGTGCCGGAGCGCCGTTGCCCGAGTGCGGTTCGAGCCGCTGCCCCGCCGATCCGCGCCTTGGTCAGGGCTGCGGTGCTACTTAATGAGGCAATAGCGGCCCGGGAACGGGGTCAATGTGCCAAATCGGAACAGTGCCTGCGCCCGTGTACGGCGGGTTGGGGGCTGGCTCAAGGGATGTCCGTCTCAACCAACAGGTTGTCTTTTTCAGCCAAGCACCGGGCGCGCGCCCGGCATAACTTCTCTACGTCGGCATAAGTATCAACTATCCCACCGTGGGGAACGGTTATGAACTTAACGGATCGGCAAGTGTTGTCTGAAAAAATACGCGCACTTTATTGTCGAGACATTGCGCCGGAAGAGTCTTCCAGCTTCTTGATCGAAGTACTTGAAACTTACTTTGAGTGTTGGCTGGGGCAACTTTCACGCGGGTGTCGACAACGCTGGGTGCGTTGGTTTGAACCGGGTTAGGGCCCGCCGTTTTCGACCGGTTATCGCTGGAAATACGCTTGAGATCGCTGGATCAGAGCGGTTTTTGCGAAGCCGGGTGAGGACGTGGACGCGGTCAGGCACCGGCGGTGCGCCCCCTGTTGTATTGAATGAAGTTAGATAATAAAAAACGTCAAGGCCTGGTTGCGGGTCTTGATAGAAATGCAAGTTGTTTATTGACGTTCTGCCCATGAATCCAATGCCGGTCTGGATGCTCGAAGTGTGCTCTGTCGCCTTTGAATGACCGTGCAAACAATAATTATCACAACACCAGGAGTGATCATGGAATCCGCTATCGACAAACACCTCAAGTGCCCCCGGACGCTGTCTCGCCGCGTCCCCGATGAATACCAGCCGCCGTTTCCGATGTGGGTCGGGCGTGCGGATGAACAACTGAAGCAGGTGGTGATGGGCTACCTGGGTGTGCAGTATCGGGGCGAGGAGCAGCGCGCAGCGGCCCTGCAGGCCATGCGGCAGATCGTCAGCAGTTTCAGCCTGGCCGATGGCCCGCTGACCCATGACCTGACGCACCACACCGACAACAGCGGCTACGACAACCTGATGATCGTCGGCTACTGGAAAGACCCGGCCGCCCACTGCCGCTGGCTGCGTTCTCCCGAGGTCAACGACTGGTGGGCATCGGCGGATCGCCTCAGCGACGGCCTGGGTTATTTCCGCGAGATCGTCGCGCCACGGGCCGAACAGTTCGAGACGCTGTACGCCTTCCGCGACCAGTTGCCCGGGGTCGGCGCCATCATGGACAACACCAGCGGCGAGATCGAAGAACACGGCTACTGGGGGTCGATGCGTGACCGCTTCCCGGTGTCCCAGACCGACTGGATGCAGCCCAACGGCGAATTGCGTGTGGTGGCGGGCGACCCGGCCCAAGGTGGGCGCGTGGTGGTCGTGGGGCATGACAACATTGCCTTGATTCGCTCCGGCCAGGATTGGGCCGAAGCCGAGGCCGAGGAGCGTTCCCTGTACCTCGACGAGATACTTCCAACCCTGCAGGCCGGCATGGATTTCCTGCGCGACAACGGCCAGCCCCTGGGCTGCTACAGCAACCGCTTTGTGCGCAACATCGACCTGGACGGCAACTTCCTCGACCTGAGCTACAACATCGGCCACTGGCGTTCGGTGGAGAAGCTGGAGCGCTGGGCCGAGTCCCATCCGACCCACTTGCGCATCTTCGTCACCTTCTTCCGGGTCGCCGCCGGCCTGGCCAAGCTGCGGCTGTATCACGAAGTCTCGGTGTCGGACGCCAAGAGCCAGGTGTTCGAGTACATCAATTGCCACCCGCAGACCGGGATGCTGCGCGACGCCTTGCCCGCGCAAGGTTGAACCGCGCGCCTTGAGGACCGCGGGCTGCACTCAGCCCGCCCATTGACCCCTATGTCGAGCCGGCTGCCGCCGAGGCGGCCAGGCGCCCCTGTGCAAGGAATTCACCATGAACAAGACCCGTCTGCTGATGCTCAGTGCCGTTCTGCCTGCCTTGCAGGCGCAAGCGGTAGAAGTGGCCCCCGGCGACTATGAGCAATACCCAGTGGGCGCCACCATCGGCGCTATCTACTACCAGCATTCCACCACCGACTCGTTGTACGCCAACGGGCACAAGAGCAGCTCGGACTTCAACCTGACGTCCGATGTCGGCATCTTGCGTCTGCTGCACGTCTACGCCCTGAGCGACACCGTGACCATCGATCCGCAGTTCCTCCTGCCGTTCGGCCACGTGTCCAGCGGCGGCGATGCTTCGGCCCTGGGCAGCACCAGCGGCATTGGCGACTTGATCCTCACCGCGCCACTGAAGTGGCGGCTCAACGAAGCCCGCGACACCCTGAGCCTGGCGCCCTACGTGTTCGTGCCCACCGGCGACTACGACAAGAACGACCCGCTGAACATCGGCGAGAACCGCTGGAAGTTCGAACTGCAAAGCGCCTACGTCAAACACTTCACGGAAAAATGGGCCATGGACCTGGTGGGCGGTGCCACCTGGTACGGCGACAACAATGACTTCGGCCCGGCCGCCAACCGCATGGAGCAAGACGTCTCCTACGCCGCGCAAATCATGGGCCGCTACATGCCGGACGCAACCACCGCCTTTGGCATCGGCTTCGGGCGTAGTTGGGGCGGCGAGACCAATGTCGAGCGGGTCAACCAGGACAACGAACTGGGCACCACCAACTTCCGCGTGACCGCCACCAAGTTCTTCACCGCGCAAGACCAGATCCAGTTGCAACTGGGCAAGGACCTGTCGGTGGACAACGGCGCCAAGGAAGACTTCCGCATGAACCTGCGTTACGCCCGGGTGTTTTAACCCGGGTCGGGCGTCGGCGCGCCTGCCTGGGCTGGCAGTGGCAGGCACGCCGTCACCCCGAACACTTTCCAAGCCCCCGGCCTCCGGGGGTTGAACGCAATAAGGACAGGAACCCACCATGGCAATCGTTCGCCCCACCCTCGATCAACTGCTGGACATCGCCGGCCGCCTGAACATGCGGCTGAGCCACGAGCAAGCCGCTGAATACCTGGCCTTGATGCAGTCGAGTTTCGATGCATACGACCTGGTCGACGAGCTGCCGGATTTCACCCCTGCGGTGACCTACGAGCGCGGCCCGAGCTACCGTCCCGGTCCCGCGGAAAACCCGCTTAACGCCTGGTACTACAAAACCCACGTGCAGGGTGCTGCCGGCGGCAAGCTGGCGGGCAGAAGCGTGGCCCTCAAGGACAACATCTCCCTGGCCGGCGTGCCGATGATGAACGGCGCTGCGCCGCTGGAAGGCTTTGTGCCTTCGTTCGACGCCACCGTGGTCACTCGCTTGCTGGACGCTGGGGCCAACGTGCTGGGCAAGGCCACGTGCGAGCATTACTGCCTTTCGGGCGGCAGCCACACCTCCGATCCGGCACCGGTGCACAACCCCCATCGCCACGGTTTTGCCTCGGGCGGCTCGTCCTCGGGCAGCGCCGCGCTGGTGGCCGCCGGTGACGTGGACATGGCCGTGGGTGGCGACCAGGGCGGCTCGATCCGCATCCCGTCGGCGTTCTGCGGCACCTATGGCATGAAACCCACCCACGGCCTGGTGCCCTACACCGGGATCATGGCAATCGAAGCCACCATCGACCACGTTGGGCCGATCACCCGCAACGTGCGCGACAACGCGTTGATGCTGGAAGTCATGGCCGGCGCCGACGGGCTTGACCCGCGTCAGGCGGCGCCCCAAGTCGATGCCTACAGCGACTACCTGGAGCGCGGCGTCAGTGGGTTGCGCATCGGCATCCTGCAAGAGGGGTTTCAACTGGCCAACCAGGACCCGCGTGTCGCCGATACGGTGCGCAGCGCCATCGCCCGGCTCCAGGCGCTGGGCGCCGAGGTCGAGGAGGTCTCGGTGCCTGAGCACAACCTCGCCGGGTCGTTGTGGCACCCCATCGGTTGCGAAGGCTTGACCATGCAAATGATGCACGGCAACGGCGCCGGCTTTAACTGGAAAGGCCTGTACGACGTCGGCCTGCTGGACAAACAGGTCGGTTGGCGCGAGCAGGCGGACAGCCTGTCGGCCTCACTCAAACTGTGCATGTTCGTCGGTCAGTTTGGCCTGGAGCGCTACAACGGCCGCTTCTACGCCAAGGCGCAGAACATCGCGCGCTTTGCCCGGGCCGGGTACGACAAGGCTCTGGAACGCTTTGACCTGCTGGTCATGCCCACCGTGCCGATCATCGCCCAGGCCCACCCGGCCCCCGGTTGCTCGATCAGCGAATACGTGGCCCGGGCCCTGGAAATGATCGGCAATACCGCCGCCCAGGACATCACCGGCCACCCGGCCATGTCGATCCCTTGCGGCCTGGTGGACGGCCTGCCCGTGGGCCTGATGCTGGTGGGCAAGCACTACGCCGAAGGCACCCTTTACCAGGCCGCAGCGGCCTTCGAAGCCGACGTGGACTGGCGCACGCTCTGATTCGCCGTGGGCGTCTTCGGTCATCAAGAAACCGAGCGCCCACGTGGATTTTTCACCGTATTGACCGATGAGGATTGAACCCATGAGCACCTCCGCACCCCGTGCAACCCCCTCAACGCCTGCCGAGCGGGCGCGAGCCCTGTTGCAGGTGATGAAGAACCGGGCGCTGGTTCCCGATGGCTATATCGAGCAGTTGACCCAGTTGATGGAACACCAGTGGAACCCGCAAAACGGCGCCCGGGTGGTGGCCAAGGCGTGGACTGATCCGGCGTTTCGCGAGCTGTTGCTCCGCGACGGCACGGCGGCCTGCGCGCAGTTCGGCTACACCGGCCCGCAGGGCGAATACATCGTCGCCCTGGAAGACACGCCGACCCTGAAAAACGTCATCGTCTGCAGCCTGTGTTCCTGCACCAACTGGCCGGTCCTGGGCTTGCCGCCCGAGTGGTACAAGGGCTTCGAATTCCGTGCCCGACTGGTCCGTGAAGGGCGCACCGTGCTGCGCGAACTGGGCACCGAGTTGCCTGCCGAGGTGCAGGTCAAGGTGTGGGACACCACCGCCGAAACCCGCTACCTGGTGTTGCCCGTCAGGCCCGCCGGCACTGAACACTGGAGCGAAGAAGAGCTGCAGAAATGCGTCACCAAGGACGTGCTGATTGGCGTTGCCCTGCCCAGCGCAGGCTGAGTCGCACCCCCCACAAACTTCTTGGCTTCGAGGTATTCGATATGGACGGCTTTCACGATCTCGGCGGTTTCCAGGGCTTTGGCCCGGTGCCCCATCGCATCAACAGCCTGAGCTACCAGCCGGTGTTCAAGCAGGACTGGGAACACCTGGCCTACAGCCTGATGTTCATAGGCGTGGACCAGTTGAAAAAATTCAGCGTCGACGAAGTGCGCCACGCCGTGGAGCGCCTGGATGTGCGCCAGCACGTCGGCACCGAGTATTACGAACGCTACGTCATTGCCACCGCCACCTTGCTGGTGGAGACCGGGGTCATCACCCAGGCCGAGCTCGATGAGGCCCTGGGCAGCCCGTTCAAGTTGGCCAACCCGGCCCATTCCCAGGGCCGCCCGGCCATCACCGGGCGCGCACCCTTTGCCGTCGGCGACCGGGTGCGGGTCCGCGATGAATACGTGGCAGGGCACATTCGCATGCCGGCGTATGTACGGGGCAAGGAAGGGGTGATCCTGCACCGCACCCACGAACAGTGGCCGTTCCCCGACACCATCGGCCATGGCGACCTCAGCGCGGTGCCGCAACCGACCTACCACGTCGAGTTCAAGGTCACCGACCTGTGGGGTGACGCCGCCGACGATGGTCGGGTGGTGGTGGACCTGTTCGAAAGCTACCTGGACAAGGTTCAGGACGGGCACGCGGTGTTCCCATGAGCAACCACGCGCTGCCGATCCGCCTGCCGGTGACGGTGCTCTCGGGCTTCCTCGGCGCGGGCAAGACCACCGTGCTCAACCACATCCTGCGCAACCGCGCCGGGCTGCGGGTGGCGGTCATCGTCAACGACATGAGCGAGGTCAACATCGATGCCGACGAGGTGCAGCGCAGCGTGGCGCTGCACCGTGGCAGCGACGAACTGGTGGAAATGAGCAACGGCTGCATCTGCTGCACGTTGCGCGCAGACCTGCTGGAGCAGATCAGCCAGTTGGCGCGCCAGCAACGCTTCGATTACCTGCTGATCGAGTCCACGGGGATTTCCGAGCCGATGCCGGTGGCCGAGACCTTTGCCTTCCTCGACCCCCAGGGCTTCAGCCTGAGCGAGCTGGCGCGGCTCGACACCCTGGTCACGGTGGTGGACGGCAGTCGCTTCCAGGCGCTGCTGGCGTCCACCGAGATCCTGGCCGACGGGCAAAAGCCCCTGTGTGATTTGCTGATCGAGCAGGTGGAGTACGCCAACACCATTCTGGTCAGCCGCCTGGACCTGATCGGTGAGGAGGGTTTCCTGGCGCTGCGGGCTGTGTTGGCGGGCCTTAACCCGGGGGCGCAGATCCTGCCCATGGCCCACGGCGCCGTTGACCTGTCCCAGGTCCTCGGCACCCGCCGCTTCGATTTGCCGAGTCTGGCCCAATCGCCGGGCTGGATGCGCCACCTGGAGGCGATCGATGAGCCGCCCTCCGAGGCCGACAGCTACGGCATCGCTTCCTGGGTCTACCGCGAGCGGGCGCCGTTTCACCCCCAGCGCCTGCTGGACTTTCTGCAACGGCCATGGGCCAACGGGCGACTGCTGCGCAGCAAAGGCTATTTCTGGGTGGCCAGCCAGCATCTGCACATTGGCTTGCTGGCGCAAAGTGCCGGGCAGTTTTTCTGGGAGTCGGTCGGCCGCTGGTGGGCCTTTATCGATCAGGCGCAGTGGCCCCAGGACGGGTATCGCCGGCAGGGGATCCAGGCCAAATGGCACGACATCGTTGGCGATTGCCGCCAGGAACTGGTGTTTATCGGCCAGGGCCTGGACCTGGAGCGCCTGCAGCGTGAACTCGACGCGTGCCTGTTGAGCACCGAGGAAATCCTCGCCGGCCCACAGGCCTGGTCCGGGTTGCCCGGGGCGGGCGCCTTCCAGCCGCCCCAGGTAGCGCCCTGAGCGGCTGCCCTGCGCCCAGGCGTTATGGGCCCTTTACCGGTCACTGTGACCAGCCATCACAACTTCATGGATTCAGAGGTGCCGTATGTTGTTTTTCAGTGCAAGGCCTCGCCGGCTGTTGGCTGCTTTGGCCAACAGGCTGGAGCGCCCCGACACCCTCGACAGTGCCGAGGCGCCCATGGCGCCCACCGAGCCGCTGCTGCAACGCATTCTCGACAGCGTCGAGCGCCTGCTCGCCGAACGTCGCGAGCTGCGCAAGCAGGTGCAGGAGTTGAGCCACGACCTGCAACAATTCGCCCCGCGCATCGCCGAACGTGAGGCCCAGTGGCAGCGCCTGGAGGCCCGTTGGCAGTTGGCCGCGCAGGGCGCCGGTGCGTTGTTCTGGGAACTGCAGCACGGCGCTACCACGGCCCCGGATGCGGCCACGCCGCTGTGGTGGTCGAACCCGGCGCAGATGCCCGAGCAGTTCGGCCTCTGGGGCCAGCGCCTGCACCCCGACGACCGCCTGCGCTTCGTCGATGCCCTGGTCCGACACCTGGCCGACCGCAGTGGCCGTACACCCTTTGCCCTGGAGGTGCGCATGGTGCTGGGCGAGGGCGACTACCGTTGGTGCAGCCTCAGTGGCGAAACCCGTCGCGACGCCCAGGGCCAGCCGCTAGCCAGCGCCGGGGCCTTGCGCGATATCCACGAGCGACGTTTGCAAGACGATGAGCTGGTGCTGGCGGCCACCCGTTTTGAGGTGTCCCGGGAAATGCTCCACGACGGGCTTTGGGACATTGAAGTGGTCGCCGGCGACCCGGCCAATCCGCAGAACGCCATCTGGTGGTCGTCGCAGATGCGCCGTCTGCTGGGCCATGCCAATGCCGAAGAGTTCCCCAACACCCTGGATGCCTGGACCTCGCGCCTGCACCCCGAGGATCGCCAGCGGGCCATCGCTGCCTTTGTCGCCCATGTCGATGACCGCAGTGGCAAGACGCCCTTTGACGTGGACTATCGGCTGCGCCACAAGAACGGCGAGTACCGCTGGTTTCGCGGCCGTGGCCAGACCCGGCGCGCGGCCGATGGCTCGGCGCTGCGGGTGGTGGGCGCCATCACCGACATCCACGCGAGCCATGAGGAGGGCCAGTTGCGTGAAGCCCAGGAGCGCCAGCACCAGACCATGCAGGGCAACCTCACCAAGCTGACGCAGATCGTCGCCGCCATCCAGGGCATCGCCAACCAGACCAACCTGCTGGCGCTCAATGCGGCCATCGAGGCCGCTCGCGCCGGAGAGGCCGGGCGAGGCTTCGCCGTGGTCGCTGACGAAGTGCGTAAGTTGGCCACCCGCACCAGCCAGGCCACCCAGCAGGCGGCCGACATGATCGAAGGCTACTGATCATGTCTGCGCCCAGGGCGTGGTGCGGGTGGCCTGCGTGACCGAGGGTTATCTGGATTTGAGGATTTTCGGGTTGGAGTTGCCCCAGATGGTGTAGAGATCGGCCAGCAGGGCGCCGTTGATGGTCTCCAGCTCACCCTGGGTGATTTCTTCCTGGCCCTGCTTGCCGTACAGCACCACCTCATCACCGGCTTTCACCCCTTTGATGCCGCTGACATCGACCATCAGGGTGTTCATGGTGACCTTGCCGATCACCGGCGCCCGTTGCCCGAGGATCAGCACCGAGGCCTTGTTCGAGAAGGCGCGGCGGTAGCCGTCGGAGTAGCCGGCCGGCACGTTGGCGATCAGCGAATCCTTGCTCAGGGTGTAGGTGCGGTCATAGCTGATGGTGCTACCGGCCGGGTAGGCATTCACCGCGGCCACCCGCGACTTGAACTGCATGACTCGCTTGAACTCCTCGTGGCCGCCCACCGGATAGCCGTACAGCGCGGCGCCCGGGCGCACCATGTCGAGCCAGCCCTCGGGCACTTCCAGGGTGGTGAAGGTGTTGGCGCAGTGCAGGGTAAGGCGGCTGCGGTCGAGCTTGGCGTGCTCGATCAGCCAGGCCGATTGCTGCTTGAATGTGGCCAGGCCCTTGAGCACGTCCTCACGTTCTTCGACCGGGAAGTGGGTCATGATCCCCACCAGGTTCAGGTGCTTGAGACGGGTCAGCTCTAGGGCCTGTTGTTGCCCCTCGGGGGTGCTCATTTCCAGGCCGTTGCGGCCCATGCCCGCTGAATTCAGTGCTAGGTGAATCGTCAGGCTGCGGCCTTCGCGAGAGGCCAGTGCGTCAAGCTCGCGGGCCACCTGCAGGTTGCCCACCAGTTCTTCGACGTTGTAGGGCAGGGCGCTGGCGACTTCCCCCAAGGTGGTGCTGCGCAGGCGCAACAGCCGGCCCTTGAAGCCTTTGTCCCGAGCGACGCGGGCTTCTTCGTTGCTGGTGATGCCGACACAAGTGATGCCCATCTTGATCGCCGAAGGGATCAGCAAGCCGATGCCATTGCCGTAGGCGTCGGCTTTCATCACCGCGCAGATCTGGCTCTTGCCCGCCAGGCGCTGTTGCAAGGTGGCGATATTGCTTTCAAAGGCCGCCTGATCGATTTCCAGCCAGGTGTTGTTTTGTTCCGGCAGGCTGTCGGCGCGGGTCTGCCCGGGCGCCAGGTCCAGCAAGGGGGCGGCATTGGCGGCCGGCATGATGGCCGTCATGGCCAGGGAAAGGGTCAACGCACTGAGCATGAAACGAGGCATAACGAGTCTTCCATTCTAGGGAGGGAGGAAGCCCCGTGCCGGGGATCAGGGCCGCGGCCAGATCCATCGGGCACCGAGCGAACAGCCGTGGAAGTCTCTGGCAAAACGCGGGGGTGTTTATGTGGTGCGAACGGCCGCTGGCAGCGGATGACGTTGTTCAGCGGTGGCAAACGACCGATTGCGCAACCGCTGCCGTCATCCCCAGGGCCTGCACAACAACAGGGCGTGAAACACCCCCCGCGCAGCCTGCCGACAGCCCCCGCCTGGCTGTTGGCCGCCGCGCTCGACGCCGGCCGGAGCGCGCCGTCAGTGCGCCTTGACGTGCCGGATGCGCATCAGAATCAGCACCAGGATGGCGATGGCCAGCGGCGCCATGGCCAGCATGGCCACGCGGGGAGCGATGTCGACGCCCAGCAGGTGCACGCCCGAGTACACCAGCTTGAGCAGATTCAGCAGGTAGTAGGTGATGGCGATGATCGACAGGCCCTCCACCGCGCGCTGGATCTTGATCTGGGCATCGGCGCGGCTGTTGAGGCTGTTGAGGATGTCCGAGTTCTGTTCTTCCATTTCCACTTGTACCCGGGCCTGCAGCAGGTCGCCCAGGTTGGCCACGTTTTTGGCCAGGTGTTCCAGGCGCTGTTCGGTGGCGGCGCAATAGCGGACGGTGGGCTTGAAGCGCCGCTCGATAAACACCCCCAGACGTTGGCAATCGCCGACGTGGCTTTCGCGCAGTTCTCCCAGGCGCTCGAACACCAATTGCGCATAGGCCTGGGTGGCGCTGAAGCGGTGACGGGTCTTGGCGCCGCTGCTGACCACCTGCGCCGACAGGTTGGAAATGTCCGCCAGCAACCCTTTGGCGTTGCCACCGGCGGTGTCGGCATTGCGTTCCGACAGGTTCACCAGGGTCTGCTCGTAACCCTCCAACTGCGCGCTCAGCGCCTTGGCCGTGGACAACGACAGCGAGGCCATCATCCGATAGGTCTCGATCTCCAGCAGGCGGCGGATCATCCGGCCCTGGCGATAGGCGTTCAGCCGGCGATTGACGAACAGCAAGCGGTTGCTGCCGTCCTGGTCCAGGCGAAAGTCGCTCCAGACCACCGCGTCACCGCCGCCCACGCACGAGCCGCAAGGGTCCTTGAAACCGTAGCGGGCGAGGTCCAAGTCTTCTTCACCGCGCACCACGATCTGCACGCTGTTGATGATCTGCTGCCGATGGGCCTCAACGTGGCGTGCCAGGCACTCGGGCAGGGTGGTCCAGGCAAGGGGCTGGGCGCTGGCAGTGATCACCAGGGTCAGGGTGAAGAACTCGCCATGGCGCTCCCATTTCAACGGATGGCCGTCGAGCTGGGTGATGCCTTGGGCGGCGCTTGGCTCGAAGGCGGCGCAGCAGGCCAGCAGCAGCGCGTTGCAGGCCTGCTCACCGCCGAGGAAGGCCAGGTGAAACACATGGGCTGGCTCGTCGAAGTACAGCGACGGGCGGGCGTGGAGTTCGTTGTGCAGGGCGGTTCTTTGCGGGTGCATGCGGTCTGGGCCATGTTGGTCTTGTTGTTGGCGCTTGCGATCACTGCCTGCAGGCAGTGATGGGCTGTTGTTGCTGTGACAGGTCGATGCGCGGTCAAGTCACGTGCCGTGAACCGGCGATTTTGCTCGGCGCGGGCTGCGCCTTGGTGCAGGGCCGGGTGAGCCTGGGTGAGCGGAAAAAAAACACCCCGCGGACGCTGGGCGTTCGCGGGGTGCGAGAGAGAGGCTTGGGGGGATCGCTGCGCCGCCGACCCAGGGCCGGCGGCGCAGTATCGGTGGCGTTAGAAGCGTCCGTTGACGCCCAGGCGGAAGGTGTCGCTGCGCTCGTCGGAGCCCAGGGCGGTCTTGTAGGAGACGCCCATCTGCCAGGTCGGGCCCAGGTTGAAGTCCACCCCCAGGTCGAGGTCGGCAAAGTTGCGGTCCAGCGGGTCGGGTTTGATCCGGTACAACTGGCCGGCATCGCCCTGGTCGGTGTAGCGCATCTTGAAGTCGCTGCTGCTGCTGAAGTTGTGCCCCCAGGCCAGGCCGACCCGTGGTGTCACGATCCCGATCGGGGTCATCAGGTCGTAGCCGGTGCGCACGCCGAGGAACGAGGTGTAGTTCTGTTGGCGCTGTTCTTCATAGGACAGGCCATACACCCCGCCGCCGCTTTCACGGTAGGCGTCCAGGCGCGTGAAGCTGGCGTTGAAGCGCGCGTAAGGTGTCAGCGAGATCGGGCCCTGGCGGTATTCATAGCTGCCGGTGAGCGAGGCGAACAACTGGTCGGCATCACGCGAACCCCGCGCCAGGTCACCGGCGGCGGCATCGCTGACGTAGCGGCGCGAGTCGAAGGAGATGCGGTTGTAGCCCAGCAAGCCGTCGACGAACACCTGGGGCGCCAGGTTCACGCTCAGGTAGGTGGCGATGGCGATGGCATTGCCTTCGCTGCGGGTGTCGTTGTCGCCGATGTCACTGCGGTCGTTGCCATAGCCGATACCGACACCGGCAATCGCCTTCGGCGACAGGCGATAGTCGACGCCGGCGCTCAAGCCCAGGGTGGTGAAGCTGTTGTCCCGGGCCCCACGGGCGTGGGTCGAACCGCTGTTGACGAAACCGTCGGTCCAGAACGCCACGGCTTCCTGTTGGCAACCTTCTGCGGCGCTGGCGGCCGCCTGGCGTTTCTCTTCGGCGGTTTTGTTGGCCGAGCCGTTCAGCTCGTTCTGCACGGCTTTGCCGATCTCCTGCAGCGGCACGTCTTTGCCGTCCTTGCTGATGCTGGCATTGAACGAGTTGCGGTCGCAGGACATCCGGTGCAACTGCTCCAGGCGCCGGTTGAAGTTATCCATCTGGGTGCTGGCAAAGCGTTCGGCAGCTCGCGACTGGGCGTTGAGCAAGCCGAGTACTTCCGCGTCCTTGGATGGGTCGGGACGTGTCTGCACGGTGAAGGCAAAGGTGCCGTTGGCGCTGGCGCCGCTGTTGCTGCGCAGGGTGAAGGTGACGACCGCGGTGCCGGCGAAGGCGGCCGCAGGTACAAAGCGCAGTGAGTAAGGCCCGACCATGGTCGCGGTACCGGCCGATGCCGGGCTCACCGACACCAGCAGCGCGTCGATGAAGGGACCACCGGTGGCGCCTTGGGTCAGGTCAACCGTGGTGGCCTGTCCGGCCACGATGATCTGGCTGGAGGCCGGCACGGTGATCGGTACGGCGGCGATGGTGATCGAGTAAGGCTGGCTGCCGGTCGCACCGTTGGCGTCGGTGACGGTCACGGTCAGGTTGCTGGTGCCGTCGGTGGTCGGGGTGCCGCTGATCACACCGGTCGAGGTGTTGAGGCTCAGGCCGGCCGGCAGGCTGCCGCTGGTGATGGCGTAGCTGTAAGGCGCGCTGCCACCGGTGGCACTGAGGGTGGCGCTGTAGGCGCTACCGGAGGTGCCGGCGCCCAGGGTGGCCGGGGCCACGCTCAGGGTTGGAGCGCTGACGGTCAGGCTGACGGTGGCCGGGCTGGAGGTGCCGCTGGCATTGGTGGCGGTGTAGGTAAAGCTGTCCGCCCCGGAATAACCGGCGGTTGGCGTGTAAATGATGCTGGTGCCGCTGGCCGTGGCGCTGCCATGGCTAGGTGCGCTGCTGACGGCGACGCTGGTGGCGGCGCCACCGCTGAGGTTCAGGGTGATCGGGTTGGCGCTGCTGTTGGCGGCGACCGTAGTACTGACGGCGCCCGCGACGGGTGGGTTGCTGCTGACGGTTACGCTATAGGCCCGAGATCCCGTTGTGTTGTTGGCGTCTGTGCCGGTGACAGTGAAATTGTAGGTGCCAGCGCTGGTCGGTGTGCCGCTGAGGATGCCGCCTGTGCTCAACGTTGCGCCAGTGGGCAAGGTGCCGCTGGTGATCGTGAAGGTATAGGGCGCAGTGCCGCCGCTGGCACTGAGGGTGTTACTGAAGGCCGTGCCCACCGTGAGGTTACTTAGGGTGGTAGGGCTGACGATGATGGTTGCTGCGGCGACGGTTCCACTGTAGCTGCGCGAGCTTGTCACGCTGTTGTCGTCGGTGGCGGTCACGGTGAAATTGTAGGCGCCGGGGTTGGTGGGGGTGCCGCTGATCACACCGGTCGAGGTGTTAAGGCTCAAACCGGCCGGCAGGCTGCCGGAGGTGATGGCGTAGCTGTAGGGCGCGGTACCGCCGGTGGCACTGATGGTCTGGCTGTAAGCGCTGCCGGCGATGAACGCGGACAAGACGCTCGGGCTGATGCTGATGGTCGGTGCAGACACGGTGATGGAGATGGTGGCCGGGCTGGAGGTGCCGCTGCCGTTGCTGGCGGTGTAGGTAAAACTGTCCGCCCCGGAATAGCCGGCGGTTGGTGTGTAAGTGATGCTAGTGCCGCTGGCGGTGGCGCTGCCATGGCTGGCTGCGCTGCTGACTGCGACGCTGGTGGCGGCGCCGCCGCTGAGGTTCAAGGTGATCGGGTTGGCGCTGCTGTTGGCGGCGACTGTGACACTGACGGCACCGGCGACGGGCGGGATGCCGCTGATGATAACGCTATAGGCGCGTGCTCCCGTCGCGCTGTTGGCATCGGTGGCTCTCACGGTGAAGTTGAAGGTGCCGGAGGCTGTCGGTATGCCGCTCAGCGTACCGGTCGATGTGTTCAGGCTCAGGCCGGCCGGCAGGCTGCCGGCGCTGATGGCGTAGGTGTAGGGCGCGGTACCGTTGTTGGCGCTAATGGTTTGGTTGTAGGCGCTGTTCACCGTGCCGTTGGGTATGGTTGTTGGGGTGATCCCCAGCGCCGGGGCGTTGACGGTCACTGTCACGGTGGCCGGGCTGGAGGTGCCGCTGGCGTTGGTGGCGGTGTAGGTGAATGTGTCTTGCCCGGAATACCCAGCGGTCGGGGTGTAAGTGATGCCGTTGCCGCTGGCAGTGGCGGTGCCATGGCTGGCTGCGCTGGTCACAGCGACGCTGGTAGAGGCGCCGCCGCTGAGGCTCAGGGTGATCGGGTTATTGCTGCTGTTGGCGGCGACGATGGCATTGACGTTACCGGCGATGGGCGGTGCGACGTTGATGAGAACGCTGTAGGCGCGCGCTCCTGTTGCGCTGTTGGCATCGGTGGCTTGCACCGTGAAGTTGAAGGTACCGGAGGCTGTCGGTGTGCCGCTCAGGGTGCCGGTCGATGTGTTCAGGCTCAGGCCGGCCGGCAGGCTGCCGGCGCTGATGGCGTAGGTGTAGGGCGCGGTGCCGCCGGTGGCGCTGATGGTTTGGCTGTAGGCGGTGCTCACCGTGCCGTTGGGTACGGTTGTTGGGGTGATGGCCAGCGTCGGGGCGCTGACGGTCACCGTCACGGTGGCCGGGCTGGAGGTGCCGCTGGCGTTGGTGGCGGTGTAGGTGAATGTGTCTTGCCCGGAATACCCGGCGGTTGGCGTGTAGGTGATGCTGGTGCCGCTGGCGGTGGCGGTGCCATGGCTGGCTGCACTGGCCACGGCGACACTGTTGGCGGCGCCGCCGCTGAGGCTCAGGGTGATCGGGTTGGCGCTGCTGTTGGCGGCAACCGTAGCGCTGACCGGGCCGACGGTGGGCGCTGGCACGGCATAGGTGTAGGCGTTGGTCCGTGTTGCGCTACCGCCGGGGGTGGTCACCGACACGTTCACGATACCTGCGGCATGGGCCGGGGTGGTGGCAGTAATGCTGGTGGCGCTGTTGATGGTGTAGCCGGTGGCTGCCGTTCCGCCAAAGCTGACGGCCGTTGCGCCGGTCAGGTTGGTGCCGGTCAGGGTGACCGAAGTGCCGCCTGCGGTGGTGCCGGTGGCGGGGGCGACTGCCGTCAGGGTGGGTACGGCGGAGCCGGTGACCACCAGGGTGTAGGTGGCAACGCCGGCTTGGTTCAAGCCGTCATTGAGGGAAATACTGAAGGTGTAGGTACCCGCCGTGGTCGGCGTACCATGCAGTGTCGTCGTGGCGCTGCCCGGGGAGGCGTCTAGGGTCAAGCCTGCTGGCAGGCAGGGGGTGATGCCGTCGTAGTCAGGGTCATCAATGTTACATTCCGCCCACTGATCCAGAGGCATTGCGCCACCGCTCGAGGTGATGGTGATGCTCATCGACTGGCCGACCGCGACGGATGGCAGAGTACTGCCTGAGGCCGGACTGGTGATCGTCGGAGCCGCTAGGGCCTGGCTGGCCAGGGGCAAGGTGAGAAACAGCAGGCAGACGGCGGCCAGTCTGCGTGCCAGCCGGGCACCACGGGTGGTGAGCATTGTTATCATTTTGAGGCTTCCTGCCGTACGACCCGTCTTGGGTTCGTGTCCAGCTTTAGTGTCGATGATTGGCTGATGGACACAGACAGGAGGCACGCAGAACTGCGGCTTGCTGTGAGAAATCATATTGCCATCACAGAAGGTAGAAAGTTATAGGTCAAGAATCAATTTCAAAGCGTGTCGTTCGTCGAATAAATAATTGGTGGGGGTGGGCTACTCCGGATTGGAGCGGGCGGGCCGCTGCATCTGTAAATAGAGCCCGTTGTCAGTGCCGGGCTGAAAGCCGAGCCGCTGATACAGCCGCAGGGCCGGGCTGCCGTGTTCGACGCTGAGGCTGCAGGACTGACTCAGGGCATCGGCCTGGGCCAGAATGTCGTGCAGCAAACGGCTGCCAATCCCCTGGCCGTGCCAGGCCGGCAACAGGGCGATGTCGACAATACGCACCTCGCTGGGCTCCCGGTGCACGCAGAGGCGGCCGATCGGGCGGCCGGCCTGCTGGATGATCAGAAAATCGGCGGTGGGGTAATGCCGCTCATAGTGCTGGCGCTGCAGCTCTGCCTGGGCGTGCAGGAAGGCTCGGCGCTGGTCGTCGCTCCAGCCCGGCACGGCACTGACTTCGGCCCAGCGCCGGGTCACGAACAGCTCCCGCAGGAAGCCCAGGTCATCGCCGTTCTGCTCGCGCAAAACGGGGTCGCTGCCGGTGGGCGGCAGCGACTGGGGGGCGGCGTTGGCAACAGTCATCAAGGCCTCGATGGGTATTCGCCATTGAGGCAGATGCAGTAGGCCAATGTCAGGAACGGCTGCACCGTGCTGCGCGGCGCACTGCTGCCGGGCGTCAGTTGCCCGGTGCTACCGACGGTGCCGACGGCCAGGGTCGGGCTGCCCGCGACGGGCGCGGTGGTGTTGTACAGGCGTATGTTGCGCGGCTGGGCCAGGTAGGCGCTGGTGTTGGGTTCGTCCAGGCTGGAGGTGGAGTCAGTGCCGTCCTTGACCTGCAACGCATGGGTATGGGGTGCGATGTTGCCAGGCAGCAGTGTGACCACGTCGGCACCTACGGCGGCGCCCAGTGGCCGTTGTGTCAGCCCGGGGCCATTGCCGGCGCCCATGGCGGCACGCCCATTGAGGTTGGGCAGTTGGAAGGTTTGCCCCGGCGTGCCGCCATAGGTGTTGCCGATGATCGAATACAGCGCGGTGTTCTGTTGAATCGACAAAGTCGAACCGTCGCAGTAAGCCCAGTCCATTGGTGCGAAGTTGAAGGGGAACAGTCTGATTTCGCCAGTGAAAGCATCCATGATCGGTCGTTCCTGAACAATAAAAGTAGGGTTACGGCCGAGTCGGGTAGATGCCCGCCAGGCAGATGATGTAGTTAATCGCCAAGGTCCCCATCAGGTTGCTGTGGGGTGCCACCGCGCCGGTGCCTAGCGCCGGGTCGAGAAAACCGGGGTTCAGGCTCACGGGGGCGGTGGTGCCAGTGCCTGCGCTGTACAGGCCTTTGATCACGCCGGCCGGGACGAACTCACCGAACGTCTGGCTTGAAGGCGCTGCGGGAGCGGGAGGTGTGGGCGTCGCCGAGGTAGCCGGGGTGGTGCTGACGGTGAAGGTATGGCTGTGGGCGGGCGTGTTCGCCGAGGTCAGCGTCACGGCTTCCGTGCCCAGGGTCTGGGCCAGCACCCTCGGGGTGAGCCCGGGGCCGGTCCCTTGCCCGATGGGCAGGCGACCGCGGTAATCGGGCAGGCCGAAGGTGGTGATGCCATTGCCGCCATAGGTGGTGCCGAGCACCGTAAACAAGGCTTCATAGGTGCTGATTGGCAGGACCGCGCCATCGCACATGGCCCAATTCACCGGCGCAAAGTTACCGGCGAACATGCGGATTTCTCCGAGGTAAGCTTCAGACATGTCAGTTTCCTTACTCGAGGGTCTGTAATCGTGTGGCTATGGGCGCGGCGGGTAGATGCCGTTCGTGGCAATGAAGAAGGCCCCGACAATCGAGGGCTGCATATTGGCGACCGGCGTACCTGGCGTGGGTGCTACGGTGGCGCTGTTCAAGGCCACCAAATCCGACCCGGCGGCGGTCACGTAAGTCGCTCGGGACACCGCGCCAGTCGAGTTCGAGCTGACGGCAGGAATGGCGCCTGCCGGGCCGGTGGTGCCGGCGGCATTGGAAACGTGAGTGCCGTGGGTATGAGTGGCCAGGGTGTTGGCGCCGAGGGCGACGGTCTCGCTGCCACCGGCAGAGCCCAAGGCATGGACGCCGAGGACCGGGTTTGTTGATGCGACGAGATTTTGTCCGATGGCGGTGCGGCCACGCAGGTCCGGCAGGCCGAAGGTGGTGGAGCCATTGCCGCCAAAACGAGTACCAAGGAGGGAGGCTAAAGCGACATAGGTATTGAAGGGCAGGATCTGGCCTTCGCAGGGCAGCCAACCGGACGGTGCCCAACCCCAGGGGAACAAGCGGATTTCACCCAGAAACGGATCCATGTTCTTTCCTCCATGAAAATAAATTGGCGCCAAAAAGTCGTTCATCCTGACGGCATGAAGTGCGCGAAACGCACAATAACCAAAAGCCAATTTATTAGGCAAATATTATTTTTACGTGCCGCAAAGTGGTGCAATCAAGTGCTTGTAGGGCCTCATAAAGTTGCCATTTCAGCGGTGTGCCGTTAGGACGCTGAAGTCCATCTGCTTGCGCGTCAATATTATGTTTTTCATTAGGCCAGGCCGCATGTCTCGTTGTTTTGTTTTGTGAAAGACCGACACTTTTGCTCGGGAATTAGAGAGGGGGCAACCGGCTTCCTGTCTGGCAAAGGCCGGTCTTTCGGGCTTTTGGGTGCGGGACGGCTGAAGGGGGGCAAGGTGCGTGGCCATGGCCGTGGGGCTCCAGCTCAGGTGTGTCGTCTATCGACGTTGTTGCAAGCAGTACTTAAGCACCTAGGCTGCGCTTTTTCCTGAATTAAAGTGTTGCGGTCTCTTGGCCGATAACCTGCGCCGTGCCGGATGGGTGTAACTTGCACGAGATAAAACAAAGCACGCTAACGATATAGCCAGCGTTGTAGTTCTATCACTCAAAACAATAAAGCGTGGCTTTTTTTTTGGACACTTTAATGACTGTTACTCAGCCTCATTAAAGTTGTTACCTTGACCAGCCATGATTCCCAACTAGCGCTCTCGGGTATTGTATTCGACACAGTTGTAACAGTCGTATTGCCGGACGTTCGAGGAGGGGGTGTGCGGGGGATTCGGCTCTTTGGGTGGCCGTTGATGCCTGGGCAGGCGTTTGCGTTCAGTGACAGGCAACCTGGTACCCCGCGCAGGGGGCCCAGGTTGCCCGATGCATCAGAGGCCGGCGCTGTCCTGGGCGGCGGTCTTCGGCTTGCCGTAGTGCCACTCGTAGACCACGAACTTGAAGTCCTTGAGGTCGCCTTTCTCATCGAAGCTCAAATCCCCGGTCGGGGTCTTGAAGGTACCGGCGTGGATCGCCTCGGCGACTTTTTCCGGATCTTCGCTGTGGGTGCTGGCGATGGCGTCGGCCAGTACCTGTACCGCCGAGTAGGTCGGTAACACAAAGGCGCCGCTGGAGCTTTCCTTCTTCGCTTCGAAGGCTTCCACCAGGGCCTTGTTGGCCGGGTCCTGGTCGAAGGCCTTGGGCAGGGTCACCAGCATGCCTTCGGAGGCGTCCTTGGCGATCTGCGAGATAGAGTCGTTGCCTACGCCTTCAGGGCCCATGAAGCGTGCGGTCAGGCCTTTTTCCCGTGCCTGGCGCAGCAGCAGGCCCATCTCTGGGTGGTAGCCGCCGAAGTACACGAAGTCGACATTGGCTTGCTTGAGTTTGGCCAGGATCGAGGAGTAGTCGCGCTCGCCGACGTTGATCCCTTCGAACATGGCGACTTTGACGCCCTCCTTGCCGAGGATCTCTTTCACCGAGCTGGCAATGCCTTCGCCGTACTGCTGCTTGTCGTGCAGCACTGCGACGTTGGCCGGTTTCAAGCTGGCGATGTAGCGGGCGGCAGCCGGGCCCTGGGCGTTATCCAGGCCGATGGTACGGAAGATCATCTTGTAGCCGCGCGCCGTCAGTTCAGGGCTGGTGGCGGCCGGGGTGATCATGATGATGCCTTCGTCTTCGTAGATGTCCGAAGCCGGCTGGGTGGAGCTGGAGCACAGGTGCCCGACCACGAATTTAACCCCGTCGTTGACCACTTTGTTCGCCACGGCCACCGCTTGCTTGGGGTCGCAGGCGTCATCGTATTCCACGGCCACCAGTTGCTTGCCGTCGACGCCGCCCTTGGCGTTGATCTGCTCGATAGCCATGCGCGCACCGCTGAACTGCATGTCGCCGTACTGCGCCACCGGCCCGGTTTTCGGGCCGGCGATGCCGATCTTGATGCTGTCGGCGGCCAGGGAATGGCAGGCCAGGCCGGCCAGGATCATGGCGCTGAGCAGCTGGGTGGCTTTGTTATTGATGCGACTCATTGGGGTTCCACTCCTGTGGGTAACGATTCAAAAAGGTGTTGCGGGTGATTCGACGATAAGGCGGCGCGTTGCCGGCAGGCAGGTACAGGTCGCCACGAATCACGTCGGGCAGTATGCCGGGATCTGCCGCCGTGTGCTGCATCGGGCGCTCTACAACGGCCCTCAGGCGCAGGTGTCCAGGGCTTGGGCGACGTCGGCCAGCAAGTCGGCCAGGTCTTCCAGGCCCACCGACAGGCGCACCAGCCCCTCGGAAATACCGTGGTGTGCACGTTCTTCCGGGGTGTAGGTGGAGTGGGTCATGCTCGCCGGGTGCTGGGCGAGGGATTCGGCATCCCCCAGGCTGACGGCGCGGCTGAACAGCCCGAGGGCATTCATGAAGCGCCGGCCGGTGACCAGGCCGCCCTTGAGTTCAAAGGCGATCATGCCGCCGGGCAATTTCATCTGCCGGCTGGCCAGGGCGTGCTGGGGGAAGGAGGGCAGGCCCGGGTAGGTCACCCATTCCACCGCCGGGTGGTCCTGCAGCAAGCGGGCAATCTCCAGGGCGTTGCTGCAATGGCGATCCATGCGCAGGGCCAGGGTCTTCAGGCCGCGCATCAGCAGAAAGGCATCCTGGGGCGAGAGCACCGCACCGGTCAGGTCCTTCAGCCCTTGCAGGCGAATTCGATCCGCCAGTGCCTGGCGGGTCACCACGATGCCGGCGGTGATGTCGCCATGGCCGCTGAGGTATTTGGTGGCGGAGTGCACCACCACATCCGCACCCCAATCCAGGGGCCGTTGCAGGTAAGGGGTGCAATAGGTGTTGTCGACCACCAGGATCAAGTCCTGGCGCTGGCGGGCGACCTCGGCCACCGCGGCGATGTCCACCAGTTGCAGCGTAGGGTTGGCCGGGGATTCGCAATAGATCATGCGGGTGGCCGGGCTGATGGCGGCTCTTAGTTCGCCCAGGTCGCTGAGGTCGACATGCCGCACCTTGACCCCGAATTCGCTGATGCCGTGGTGCAGCAGGGCGAAGGTGCAGCCATACAGGGTACGGCTGACGATGACCTCGTCGCCGGGGCGCAGCAAGGTCCAGAAGGTTGCGGCAATCGCCCCCATGCCGGAACTGAAGGCCACCACTGCTTCGCCGTTTTCCAGGGTGGCCATGCGGGCTTCCAGCAAGGCCAGGGTCGGGTTGGCGATCCGGGTGTAGACGTAGCCGCTTTCTTCCCCGGCAAAGCAACCGGCGCCGTATTCGGCGGTGGCGAAGGTGAAGGTCGAGGTCAGGTAGATCGGCGGGATGAGTGCGCCATGATGCTGCTGCGGGTCGTAGCCGTGATGGATCGCACGGGTGGAAAAACCCAGCTCATTGTTTTTATTGTCCATGTTCAATGCTCCCGTATTTGTGCCAATGCTATGCTCAAGTTCGGCGACAAAAATTCCAAATTTGCCCCTTGATCAGGGCTGGATTGGAACAAAATCAAATAAAAATAAAATGGAGAGGCAAAAAATGCCCAATGCCCTGGATCGCACCGACAAAGCCCTGCTGAACGCCCTGCAAGGCAATGCCCGCCTGACCGTCGCCGAGCTGGCCGACAGCGTCGCCCTGACCACCTCGCCCTGCTGGCGCCGGGTGAAAATTCTTGAAGAAAGCGGGGTGATCACCGGCTACCAGGCGATCCTTTCGCCCAAGGCCCTCGGCTACGGGGTCACCGCCTTTGTCAGCGTGATGATGGAATCCCATTGCCAGGACACCGCCAGGGCGTTTGAGCAGCGGCTGCTGGAGATTCCGGAAATCGTCGCCTGCCACAACGTCTCCGGGCGCTACGATTTCCTCCTCGAAGTGCTGGCCAAGGACCTGGAGTCCTTCGGCGAATTCGCCCGTGAAGTGCTGCAGACCTTGCCGGCGGTCAAAGAGATCTACTCGAGCTTTTCCTTCAAGTCGGTCAAGCCGTCGCGGGTGATTCCGGTGCTGGGTTGAGCGCCGCGCTGCCGGGTGGCCCAGGCTGGTGCCGGCGATCTGTTGGTGGAGCAACAGCGGTTCAATAGACTGTCACGTCAGGGACAGGAGGGCGCTTTTTATTGGCTCCCAAGTTGTTGATTTTATTGGCTTATAGGCTTGGCATGGATTGTGTTGTAGGTGGGCAGATCAGTAAACGACTGCCACTCCACCTCACTAGAAGCCACCCCCATGCACAAGACCTTGCAACGCACCCTACTGGCCAGCCTCTTGGCCCTCGGCATTTTCAGCGGCCTGCCGCCGGCCACCGCCCAGGCGGCGGACAACGAGCAGTTCATTCCCCTGGCCACCTACCGCGTCGGCGCCTACGCCTCCAGTGGCATTCCCTGGTGGGCCGGGGAAATCGACTACTTTCGCTACATCAACGAGGTCGAGGGTGGGGTGAATGGGGTCAAGCTGGTCTGGCAGGAGTGCGAGACCGAGTGGAACACCGACCGTGTCATCGAATGCTATGAGCGCTACAAGAAGGGCCTCGACGGCGCGCCGACCGCGTTCTTCTTCACCCACAGCACCCCGGCATCCTACGCGCTGATCGAGCGCGCCGCGGTGGACCGCATTCCCCTGATCGACGGCGCCGGCGGGCGCACCGAGTCCACCGACGGCAGCGTGTTCCCCTATGCCTTCCCGCTGTTGCTCAACTACTACGGCCAGGCCTCGGTGGGCATCAACTACATCGCCCAGCGTGAGGGCGGTTTCGACAAGCTCAAGGGCAAGAAGATCGTCACCGTCTACCACGACTCGGCCTACGGTCGCGAAACCCAGGGCCCGATGAAGCTGCTGGCGGAAAAATACGGTTTCGAGAACATCCAGATCCCGGTGGCCGATCCCGGCAACGAGCAATCCACCCAATGGCGCCAGGTGCGCCAGATCAACCCGGACTGGGTGTTCCTGCGTACCTGGGGCGTGTCCACCCCAGTGGGGATCAAGACGGCCGTGCGTTTCGGCATTCCCGTGGACCGCATCATCGGCGACGTCTGGGCCGGTTCCGAGGCCGATGTGATTCCCGCCGGCACCGCCGCCAAGGGCTACCAGGCCCTGGCGCCATTCCCGGGTGGCGACGGCTTTGACATCCACCAGCGGCTCAAGCGCGCCATCCTCGATGCCGGCAAGAGCAACCTCAAGGACCCGAGCTACTTCGGCAAGGTCTACTACAACATTGGCCTGATCAACGCCGCCATTGCCGTGGAAGCGCTGCGCACCGGTCAGGCCAAGTTCGGCAACCGTCCCCTCAACGGTGAGGAAACCCGCTGGGCCTTCGAGCACCTGGACATCGACGCAGCGCGCCTCAAGGCCATCGGCTTCGAGGGCCTACTGGCACCGTTGAAACTGTCTTGTGCAGATCATGAAGGCGGCGGCTCGGCCCGTGTTCAGCAGTGGGACGGGCAGAAGTGGGTGCTGGTGACCGACTGGGTACAAGCCGACCGTGACACCCTGCGCCCGCTGATCGAAGCCAAGTCCGCGGCCTACGCCAAGGAGAAGGGCATCACCCCGCGTAACTGCTCGGCCGAATAAGCGCTCCTTCGAGCGACCAGCGCCGATGGGTGACAAGAGAGAGGCTTCGGCCTCTTTTTTGTCAGTGCCCGCAGGCACCGCCCCGCCTCTTCATTGCACCTTTATCGAGCCGTCACGGCGGCTGGAATTTCCTCAACGGCCGTCGATCATCCGCAACAGCCGCCCCAGAAGCCTATAGAATGACGCCCCGCGTGCCGGCTCCGGCATGCCCTGGCACCCGCTTGCCCACCGCCTGTTCACACGGGGCGCAGGGAACGGGGCCATGCCTGTTCGATCATCGATAGAGTAATACGACCTTTAAATGAACAACCCTGCGGCAACAACCCACGGCCATTGGCAGCCGGTCATCGCACTGGCGCTGGCCGCTTTTGTGTTCAACACCACGGAATTCGTCCCGGTCGGGCTGCTGAGTTCGATCGGTAACAGCTTCAACCTGCCCACGGCCCAGGTCGGCTTGATGCTGACCATTTACGCCTGGGTGGTGTCGCTGACTTCGCTGCCGGTGATGCTGCTGACGCGGAACGTCGAGCGGCGCAAGCTGTTGCTGGTGTTGTTCGGCCTGTTTATCGCCAGCCACGTGGTGTCCAGCCTGGCCAACAGCTTCGGCTTGCTGTTGTTCAGCCGCATCGGGGTAGCGCTGGCCCATGCGCTGTTCTGGTCGATCACAGCGTCCCTGGCCGTGCGCCTGGCGCCGCCGGGCAAGCAGGTCCAGGCCCTGGGCTTGCTGGCCACCGGCACGTCCCTGGCGATGGTGCTGGGCATTCCCCTGGGCCGGCTGCTGGGCGAGGCCATGGGCTGGCGCACCACCTTTATCGTGATTGCCCTGTTGGCGGCGGTGCTGGTGTTCTGGCTGACCAAGAGCCTGCCGCTGTTGCCAAGCCAGAACTCCGGTTCCCTGCGCAGCCTGCCGCTGCTGTTCAAGCGCCCGGCGTTGCTGGCGATCTACGTGCTGACAGCGGTGGTGGTGACCGCCCAGTTCACCGCCTACAGCTACATCGAGCCTTTTGTGCAGAGCGTCGCCGGCCTCAGCGGCCAGGCGGTGACCCTGATCCTGCTGCTGTTCGGCGGTGCGGGCATCCTCGGTTCGCTGTGCTTCAGCCGTTTTCACCGCTACGGTCCGACGCGCTTCCTGCTGATCGCCGTCGGCCTGCTCACCCTGTGCCTGCTGCTGCTCTGGCCGGCCAGCCTGGGCGTGGAGTACCTGGGCGTGCTCAGCGTGGTCTGGGGCATGGCGATCATGGGCTTTGGCCTGGCCCTGCAATCCCGGGTGCTGGTGCTGGCGCCGGATGCCACCGACGTGGCGATGGCGCTGTTTTCCGGGATCTACAACATCGGCATCGGCGGCGGTGCCTTGCTTGGCAGTTGGGTCGGCGGCCAGCTGGGGTTTGCCTACATCGGCCTGGTGGGGGGCTCGCTGGCGGGGCTGGCGCTGCTGTTCTATGCCCTGACGATCGCCCGTCTCGCCCGCGCCGAGGCGGCGGGCTGAGGGCTAAGCGCTCAAGCGTCCTGGCCGGGGCGGCTGACGGCTTGCAGCACCGCGATGTAGCCGCCATACAGGTTGGCCTCGGGCACGCGCTGTTGCGCCACCAGTTGCTCATGCACGGTGCGTAGGTGGTAGAAGGGCAGACGCACAAACAGATGGTGTTCGATGTGGTAGTGAATGGCGTGGGGGCCACACAGAAAGGTTTGCCAGTTCGGGCGCACGATGCTCCGCGCATTCTGGCTCTGGTCCGCACATTCGGGCAGGCCGGCGTGCTCCATGATCGCGCGGATGCGCCCCATCAACGGCAGCAGGGTGATGGCCGGCAGCAACCATAGGCCCAGGTACAGCCACGGGTGCCCGGAGGCGGCCAGCAAGCCGAACAGCAAGCCGTTGCTCAACAGCATCGACAGCACTTCCCAGGCCTTCAGGCGGGGGGACTTCTGCGCCTTGGGCATGATCTCGCGGTAGTCGCCCCGGGCAATCCTCCAAGCACTGAGGCAGTAGCCCAGGCCGCACAGGTCGGCCAGCAACTTGCCGACCAGCTTGCCCCGAGCCATGGGAAAGTCCCCCAAGCCGAACACCGCCACCACCGGGTCGTCATGGCGCATCGGCGCGACATGGTGCTTGAGGTGCCCGACCCGATAGGTTTCCAGGGAAATAAACAGCGGGCCGGCCGCCAGCGCCTGGCCGATGCCGTCATTCAGGCCCTGGTGGCGCAGCAGCACGCCATGGGCGCTTTCATGCATGATCACCGCCAGCGCCAGTTGGCTGCGGGCAATGATGATCGCCGCCGCCAGGTAGATCAGGGGATGGGGCCAGATCACCGCGCACACTAATGCCAGCGCGATCAGCCCCCAGTCCGCCAACAACGCCAGCAGGCTGCGCCAGGGTTGCAGTTGAAACAACGCGGGTGCCGGGGCGAAGTGCTTGAGCCGGGGATTTTCCCCCGCACGGGAATTAGGCTTTGGCACGCTCGGCACCTCCGGCAGGTCGGGCCCAGTAACCGCAAAGCAGCGCCAGCAACAGCCCGCCCAGCACATCGATCAGTGTGTGTTGCTTGACCGTCAGGGTGGACAGGCAAATCAGCAGGCCCAGGGTGCCTGCCAGCCATGACAGGCGTTGGCCCCACAGCATCCGCCAGGCCAGGCAGGTCACGGCGACGTGCAAGCAGGGAAAACCATTGGCCGCCATGTCCACCTGCCACAGGCGGGTAAACCGCTCACGCAGAAAGGCGTCGTCAATCAACAGTGGATCGGGCCGTGGCACCGACTCCGGGAACAGCAAAAAGCAGCCGCAGGCGATCACGAACGCCAGGGCGGTCGCCCGCTTGAACGCGCTGAACGCCTGGGCTGGCGCGTAAGCGGCGGTCACCACCACAAAGGGGAAGAACAGCACATAGGCCCACCACGACAAGGGGATAAACGGGATGGCCTGATCCAGTGCAGTGGCCAGTTGGTAACGCGGGGTGACGGCACGCTCCAGGGCAATGAACAGCGTCAACCCCAGCAGCAGGCCCAGCAGGGCGACCAAGGCCTGTCGCCAGTCGGGGCCTGTGCCGAGATAGGTCAACGATCGCTGGCGCATGGGCTGATCCCCTGTCATTACAAGGCCAGCAAGCGGCTGACCCAGGCGTCGATCCGCGCCTGTGCCGCGTCCTGGCCGACCTTCGGCGATGGGGCATTGGCCTCGGCAGCAGTCAGTTGCCGTGCGGCCTCGCTGACCTGGCGCCGAAAATCATCGGTGTTGCCGCGCCAGGTCACCACACGGTGCACCAGGCCCAACTGCTCGGCCCGGGCGGCGTTGCTGGCCTGCTCGGGCTGGTCGGTCAGCACCAGGATGATCGGCCGTTGATACACCAGGGCGATGGACAAGGCCGCCATGCCTGGGGCCGACACCAGCAGCTGAGCCCGGGAGGCGTGCCCGGCCCAGTGCGGGTCGACCGCCAGCCAGCCACTGCGCCCGGCATAGCCTTCACCGACCTGATGGGCGCTCAGCCCGGCCTCGATCAGGCCGCTGGACAAGGCGTCCGCCAGCGCGACGTCGCGAAAGTGCGGGTTCAGGTACACCGCCACTTCGGCCTCGACTGCCAGCGCTGGTGGCTCGGCCAGGGCCACCGGAGTGGGCAGGCGATACAGTCGGGGCGCCCGGGTGTCGTCAATGGCGTAGGCAAAATCATGTTCGATGCAGGCCCGCGCGGCGTCGATCTGCTGGCCGACGATCCAGCCGAACAGGCGGCCGAACTGGCGCGGCCACATGCCTTCGAAGTTGTTCAGCAGCGCCACCTTGAGGCTGGCGCCGTAGACATGCACCACCTTGCGTCGCCAGCCGGGGATCGAGCCGATAAACAGCAGGGCCGGGTGGAAGGAGTCGTTGATCAGCAGATCGGCGTGGCGCAGGCGACGCCGCAGTTGCAGGATGTCCCGCAGCATGCGGGCAGGGTGGAACAGGTAATGGGCGACGTTGCGGTTGGTGGCGTCGCGCAGCATGTTCTGTTGATCATCGAACTGCACCGCATAGTGCCGTGACAGCAGCTCGGCCTGGATGCCGAAGCGCTCCAGGAAGCGTTGGCCTTCATCCGAGGTGGTCAGTACCTCGACCTCGGCCCCCGCAGCTCGCAGGGCGTGCACCAGCAATTGAGCACGCATCAGGTGGCCACGGGCATCGGCGGTGGCCAGGTAGAGGATACGTCGGGTCATGGTGCCGTGCTCACCGCTGCCGCGCCGATCCGCGAGCCGTAAATCCAGCCGGCGGCATACATCGCCAGGGCCCCGGTCACGCCGAAGCCGGCGTCAATCCGCCGAATCTCCTCCAGCAACCGAGCCAGGTGCGGCGCTTCAGTGGGCGTCACGATGCGGCGCAAGGTTTGTTGGCACAGGCGCACGTGCTGTTGCTCATCGGCCAGCACCCGCGAGAGCAAGGGGTAGAGCCCGTGTTGCGGGCCGATCACCGCGCAGTGGCGGCCCAGCACCCGTTCCGCCATCTGCTCGGCGCACAACCCGGTGGCGTAGGCCGGCACCAGCAAGCCGTGGCTGAAGTGGGGCGCGTAGTCACGGGCCAGGCGTTGCCAGCGCTGGATCTTGCGTCGGCTTAGCCAGTCCGGCTCCAGGCGGGCTTCGCGCTCGTCACCCAGGGCACGCAAGGCCTCGCTGAACAGCGCCACATGGCGGCGCTCATCGTCCAGGTGGCGTTCGACCTGGCGTTCGAGCCAGTCCGGCGACTGGGGCAGCAACTGTTCCAGCAGCGCCCGTTCGGTGGCGTCCTCACCGGCCAGGTACATGCGCAGCAGCAAGCGTTCACCCCGCGGGCTACGGTGCAGGCGGCGCAGGGCGGCACGCTTGATGCGGTCCACCAGGCGCGCTTGCACGGCGCTCAGGCCCTGTTGTTTAGGCGGTTGCAGGCAGGGGTAATCGACGGCGTCGGCGGCGTGTTGCTGCACGCTCATTGCGCGGCCTGGGCGGTGCTGGGCGCATCAGCGCTGCGTGGCCAGGCGAGGATCAGGCCAATGAAGCTGTCGCGCATAAAGGCGTAGCCGGACTCAGCGGCGCCAGGGAAAGCTTCCTCGACACCGTTGTAGCGCAGGAAGCCCACGCCGTTGCGCGCGCCCAGTTCCAGGGTGTCGTGTTTCTTAAAGCCGCGCTGGCGCACGTCCTTTAGCAGCGGGCTGTTGTCGAGGGCAAACACAAACAGTTGGCGTTGCACCACCCACAACGGAATCTGACCGCTCAAGGCTTGCAGTTTCAGGGTCCAGGTGCCATCGCGGGTCAGTTGGCGGAGGTCGCTGGCGCTCGCCGGGTCGGAGCTGAAGCTGGCGCGCATCAGCGACTTGGAGACGCGACCCACGCCCAGGGCGATGGTGATGTCGTCGGCCGAGGGCTGCTTGGCGTCGCTGGGGCGCACGGCAATGAAATAGCTGGCCAGGCGGGCGGCGAGGGACGGGTGGGCGAGCACATCACGGGCCTGTTCCGGGGTGAACAGCACGCGCTCGCTGCCGCCCTGGCGCACGCTGATGCGGTAGGGGTCGAGCTGGATGTCGCTGAACGTGCCACGCACTGGGGCGTGCACGTAGGTGTCGGTTTTCCACACCTCGCCTGAACGGCGCAGCAACACATGCAGGCTCAAGGGCACGCGTTGGCCATCGGCGGCCAGGCCACTGCCGTGCAGCAACACGTCGCCGATCACGGTCTTTTTGTCCGCCACGCTGCCGCTGGCAATCAGGATCTGGTGGCTGTCCGGGTCAACGCTGGCCTTGGCGTCGGCAAGGTCCAGGGCAATGCGGTTGCAGTCGTTGTTGGGGCTGTCGTGGCCGTTGCTCAGGGGGCAGCCTTGGCCGGAGGCGAAGTGAAACACCCCACGGCCGCTGAATTCGGCGGGGGTGGCATGCACCTGGGCACTCACAGACAGCAGGGTCAGGCAGGTCATGGAGCAAGCAAGGGAGCGAAGGGCGTAGAGGTTCATGCGTAAGTCCTGTCGGCAGGCAACGGTACGGGCCAAAAAAGCGTGCGGCGCGGGATCAATCCAGGGGGCGGTGGTAGGACAGGGCTTCGCTGTGGCGAGCACTGCCGCGACCGGCCGAAATGCCCAGGCCACGGACCACAGCACCTGCCGTGTCCAGCAGCGACAGGGCCACCACCATGGCCATGCCGGCCAGGCGTCGAACGCCTTGCAGCGGCGGTAAATCCTGATGGTTCAAGGCGCGCAGGCTGTAACCGAGGCGCCCGGCCATGACGCAGAACGGGCCGATGGGGCCACTGCGCGCCAACCACTGCAGCCAGCCCGGCATGTAGGCACGTACCAGGTAGGGGGTCAGGTCGACGCTGTCGCCGCCCCTCAGCCAGCGCAGCTTGAACACTTCGCCACGGCTGTCGGGCAGGCGGTGCTCGGTGTGGGCGCGGGGCGCATAGGCCACGGCGACACCGGCCGCCTGCAGGCGCAGGCCCATGACCTGGCAATGGGCGCGGTAGACGCCCTCCAGCGGCTCATAGCGATGTTGCAGGAACACCGAGTGACGGAACACCACGTTGTTCGCATAGAAGTTGCGCGTGGCGCCGTCGGCCAGCGGGCTGGGGAAATACATGAAGTCGATGGCGGTCAGGGCACTGCCGGCGACGCTGGCGGCGTAACTGGTACGGCCGGCGACTGCTGCCGGGGCCTGGGCGGCCGGTTGGGTGAAAGGCACCAGCAGTTGTTCCAGCCAATCATCGGCCGGGATGCAATCGGCGTCGGCAAACACCACGTAGTCGCAGCGACTGGGGTCCACGGCTTCGAAGCCAATGTTCTTCGCGTCGTAGTAGCCGGTGCGTGGGTCGATTTCGATGAAATCCAGCGGCCGTCCGGCCAGCGCCACCAGTTCCTGGCGGGCCTGGGCATCCAGGCCGTCATGGGTGATCACCCACTGCGCCAGGGTCTGCGGGGCCACGCTCTGTTGCCCCAGCTTGAGCAACAGGCGCTTGAGGCTGGTCAGGGCGGCGAGGGCCTGGTTGCCGCCGCGCAGATTGTTGGTCTCCAGGACCAGCGCCGAGACGGCGGCCACGTCAGCCAGAGATCGGGCTGTTTCCATTGGGTGAGGGTTCATTGACATCCTGACTGTCGAGTGGGGGCCATTCCCTGGCGCGGGCCCGGTCATGGGCGACGGGCCGCGTGGGAGGCAGCGGGCGCAATCACAGCATTATCCCGGGGATTATTCAAATGCTGATTTGCCCGGGGACGGCGGCGCCCCGTCTGCCTGAGGTCACGCCGCGACCTGGGCCTGCAGTTGCAGTTGGCCGTCGATGTCCTTGACCAGGCCGCTGGCCAGGAACAGCGGCAGCAGGCGTTTGTGCCATTGCGGTTCGACGAATTCCTTGACGGTGTCCAGCATCAGCGGCGTGCCGGTTTCCAGTTCCAGCTTGGTGTACGACAGCCAGGCTTTTTTCAGCGCCTGCAGGACATCGCTGCCGGAGGTCGAGGCGAAGCGGCGGTTAGCCACTTGCCCGGCAAAATCGAAAGTGTGTGCGTACTCGTAGCCGCTTTGGTCACCCTGGCCGGCGACACAACGGCTGCAGCGGCAGGGGCCGTCACCGAAGGCCTTGAGTAGATAGGTGTTGAAGTCCACCACAGGCTTGAGCCCCAGGCGTTTATCGACTTCGAACAGATCCCCGGTCAGTTTTGCTTCATTACTCAACGTCAATGCCCTCAGAGTCTCGCGGTGTATTTTTGCAGGGCCGCACAATAACAGCCGGATTGCCCCGTGGGTACTTTTCAGCCCCGAGCGGCATTACGTTTATCGACCCTTGGGCACCCACAATCCTGTAGGAGCCGGCTTGCCGGCGATCAGGCCGGTGAGATTTGTGTGGGTCTTGGGGGCGCTATCGCTGGCAAGCCAGCTCCTACAAGGGGGCTGTGTGAGCGACGGTGACGCACAGTCCGGTAGGAGCCGGCTCGCCGGCGATCAGGCCCGTGAGATTTGCATGGGGCTTTGGGGCGCCATCGCTGGCAAGCCAGCTCCTACAAGGGGGTTGCGTCAGCAACGGTGACGCACAATCCTGTAGGAGCCGGCTTGCCGGCGATCAGGCCCGTGAGATTTGCGTGGGGCTTGAGGGCGCTATCGCTGGCAAGCCAGCTCCTACATAAGGGGCTGTGTGAGCGACGGTGACGCACAATCCTGTGGGCGCCGGCTTGCCGGCGATCAGGCCCTTGAGATTTGCATGGGGCTTGGGGGAGCCATCGCTGGCAAGCCAGCTCCTACAAGGGGGCTGTGTGAGCGATGGTGACGCACAATCCTGTAGGAGCCGGCTTGCCGGCGATCAGGCCCTTGAGATTTGTGTGGGGCTTGGGGGTGCCATTGCTGGCGAGCCAGCTCCTACAAGGGGGCTGTGTGAGCGATGGTGACGCACAATCCTGTAGGAGCCGGCTTGCCGGCGATGAGGCCCTTGAGATTTGCATGGGTCTTGGGGACGCCATCGCTGGCGAGCCAGCTCCTACAAGGGGAGGGGGTTAGGCTCGGGCGCTTAGGAGGTCGTCGGCGAGGCTGGCGGCGCGGTCGCGCAGTTCGACGAAGCGTTGGTTGAGGTCGCCATAGCCGGCTTTCCAGGACAGCACGCCGCCTGCATAGGATTGGCCGAGGACCAGGTCATTGATCGAACCCATGCCGCCATAGGCGCGGCGCAGGTAATCGACGCCCGAGTCATCGCCCTCCAGCAGGCGGCCCCGGGCGGTGCGCATCCAGCGGCTCCAATGGGTGTCGTCGTCGCTTTCCAGTACCAGGGCCAGTTGTTCGAGCACGTCGATCAGTTCGGCAGTCTTTGCATCCATGGCGGGGCAACTTCCAGGGGGGAACGGGGCGGCGCTACTTAGCACGCCGTCAGCAGGGCTTCGAGTTTTTCCTGGTCACGGGCGAACTGGCGAATGCCTTCGGCCAATTTTTCGGTGGCCATGGCGTCTTCGTTGGACGCCCAGCGGAACGCCGCCTGATCCAGGTGCTGGCGCGGTTCGCCGGCCTGGCCGGGAAGCAGTTTGCGTTGCAGCGGGGCGACGTCTTCATCGAGTTTTTGCAGCAGTTCGGGGCTGATGGTCAGGCGGTCGCAGCCGGCCAGTTGCTCGATCTGACTGAGGGTGCGGAAGCTGGCGCCCATGACCACGGTGGGGATGGCGTTGGCCTTGTAGTAGTTGTAGATCCGCGTCACCGACTGCACGCCCGGGTCCTCGGCGCCGGTGTAGTCCTGGCCGGTATTTTTTTTGTACCAGTCGTAGATGCGGCCGACAAAAGGCGAAATCAGGAACACCCCGGCATCGGCGCAGGCCACGGCCTGGGCGAAGGAAAACAGCAGGGTCAGGTTGGTCTGGATGCCGGCGCGCTCCAGGCGTTCGGCGGCACGGATGCCTTCCCAGGTCGAGGCCAGTTTGATCAGCACCCGCTCGCGGCTGACGCCCGCCTGGTCGTAGAGGCCGATCAACTGGTTGGCCTTGGCCCACAGCGCCTCTTCATCGAAGGACAGGCGTGCATCGACTTCAGTGGAAATGCGCCCCGGAATCACCTCAAGAATGCCGCAGCCCACCGACACCGCGAACTGGTCGCAGGCCAGGCCGACATCGCCCTTGGCGTGGGTCACCGCGCGCTGCAACAGCTCGGCGTATTGAGGAATGGCCGCGGCCTTGAGCAGCAGGGACGGGTTGGTGGTGGCGTCCACCGGGCGCAGGCGGGTGATGGCGTCGAGGTCGCCGGTGTCACAGACGACGGTGGTGAATTGCTTGAGTTGTTGCAGTTTGGAAGTCATGGGCAGGGTCTATCCACGTCGCAGGTGATTGATAAGGGGCTACTGGTTCAGGGCCTGGGCGGTTTCCAGGTCGGTGATCAGCACGTCCAGGTAGCCGCCCTGGAGTGCGCCGCGAATGGCCTGCACCTTGCGCTGGCCACCGGCCAGGGCCAGCACCCGGTTGATCGAGCGCAGCTTGGGCAGGGCCACGGAAACCACGAATTCTTCGTCTTCTTCCAGCACCGGGCGCCCCTGGGCATCGAAGTAGCGCAGGCAGATGTCGCCCACCGCACCGCGCTCGGCCAGCAGGCGCAGCATGTCTTCGGTGTAGTAGTTGCCGCTGTTGCGCAGCAGTTGCGAGGGCTCCAGCTCACCAATGCCGACAATCGCCAGGGTAATGCTGTCGAAGCGGTTGAGCACCTCCTTGACCTCTTCCATCTCGACGATGCGCTGTTTGCTTTCCACCGACTGCTCGATGCTTTGCGAGGGCAGCAGGAAGGCCGGGCAGTTGAGCAGGGTGGCCAGGCGCTGCGTCAGCAAGGTGGCTTCGAAGGCGCCCTTGTTGCCCACGCCCCCCAGCAGTTGCACCACTTCCTGGGCACCTTGCTTGCCGGGCTGGGCGTGCATATGGCCGACCATGGCGCGGATGGTGCTGCTCCAGGACGAGATACCAATGTGGTCCTGAGGGCTGAGGCTGGTTTCCAGGTAATGGGCGGCGGCCGAGCCGATGGCCTGCTTGATGCTTTCTTCGTTGCCGGCTTCGGTGGCTTCGACCACGATCACCCGGCGCACGCCGTACAGGCGCTGCAACTGGTTTTCCAGCTCCAGGTGCAGGCCCTGGGGGCGCATTACGGTGATTTTCACCACGCCTTCCTGCAGGGCACGGCGTAGGGCACGGCTGATAAAAGACTGGGACAAATCGAGCTGCGTGGAGATCTCGGACTGCTTGAGCCCTTCTTCGTAATAGAGGCTGGCGATCTTGGTGATCAGCCGTTGTTCTTCGATTTGGCTCATGCAGGCCCCAATAAATGAAATCAATACCTAACGTGCCGGCGAGGATAGCAAACCGACGGCGGGTCGTGCCCGCCGCCGAAATCACGACATGATCAGCCCGCCGTCGATATTGATCGCCTGGCCGGTCAGGTAGGCGGCGTCATCGGAGGCCAGGAAAGCCACCAGCCCGGCCACGTCCGAAGGCTTGCCGGCGCGGCGCAGGGGAATGTTCTTCACCCACTCGGCCATCAGCTCGCCCTTGGCGTAGCGTTTTTCCTCGGTACTGAGAATCTCGCCCCAGACCCGGTCGTTGTAGTCCCACATTTCGCTTTCGATGATGCCGGGGCAGAAAGCGTTGACCGTGATGTTATGCCGCGCCAGCTCCAGGGCCAGGCTCTGGGTGATGCCGATCACACCCATTTTGCTCGCGGCGTAGTGGGGGGTGTAGATGAAACCCTGGCGGCCCTGTCCCGACGAGGTGTTGATCAGCCGGCCGCTGCCTTGCTTGACCATGTACTTGGCGGCCTCGCGGCAGCCGAGCCAGACCCCGGTGGTGTTGACCTGCAGGACTTTGTCGAAGTCGGCCCGGGGCATGCTGTCGAAGTGGTCGATGGTGATGATGCCGGCGTTCTGCACCGACACGTCGATGCTGCCGAAACGCTCGTGGGCGCTGCGGTACAGGCGCTGGATATCGCCTTCGTCGGTGACGTCCAGGCCCAGGGCCAGACTGCTGACGCCGTATTCCCGCGCCAGTTGGTCGGCGGTGAAGGTCACCCGTTCCAGGTCGTTGGACGCCAGCACCAGGTGGGCGCCTTCCTGGGCGAAGCGCTCGGCAATGCCGGCGCCGATGCCTCGGCAGGCACCGGTGATGACCACGGTTTTTCCGCTAAAACGTTGGGACATGAGGGGTGCTCCAATTGTTCGCAGGGGCTGGCTTACCAGCAGACAAAACCACCGTCCACCAGCAGGTCGACGCCGGTGCAGAAGGACGAGGCCTGGCTGACCAGGAAAATCGCCGGGCCGACCATTTCTTCCACGCTGGCCATGCGGCCCATGGGCGTGGTCTGTTCAAAGATCTTCACCTGGTCCGCCACTTCGGGGCGCGAGTTCATCGGCGTGGCGGTGTAGCCGGGGCTGATGCAGTTGACCCGCAAACCCTTGTCCGCCCATTCCATGGCCAGGCTTTTGCTCAGGTGGATGACCCCGGCCTTGGAGGTGTTGTAGTGGGCCTGCAGCAGCCCGCGGTTGACGATGCTGCCGGACATCGAGGCGATGTTGACGATGGCCCCCTTGCCCCGTGGCAGCATTACGGCGGCCTGGGCCTGGCAACTGAGGAAGATCCCGGTGAGGTTGATGTCCAGGGTGGTTTGCCAGCGTTGCAGTTCCAGTTCTTCGGCCGCCTGGGCATTGGCGATGCCGGCGCAGTTCACTGCCACGCTGAGCGCCCCCAGCTCGGCTTCGGTACGGGCCACGGCGGCATCCAGCGCCGCACGGTCGGTCACGGTGCCAGCCAGGGCCAGGCCGCGACGGCCCAGGGCGTTAATGCGTGCCACGGTGCTGTCGATGCCCGGGCTGTTGGGCAAGTCAAAGCAGGCCACATCGGCCCCGGCTTCTGCCAGGCCCACGGCGATGGCCTGGCCGATGCCGCTGCCGGCGCCGGTGACGAAGGCTACCTGGCCTTGAAGACTAAAAAGTTGCATGGGTTGCTCCGTGTCAGTCGTGATATCCATCTCGCCGCAACCACCCCCTTATGTAGGAGCTGGCTTGCCAGCGATGACGGTGTGCAGTGGATCGTTATGCCAGCCTTGCCGGCCATATCGCCGGCAAGCTGGCCTCTACAGTTAGGCGTTAATCGCCTTTGCAGCGTTATGCCGTGGCCATTTCCATGACCGACACCGGGGTGGCGGCGCCGCGTTCGAGGATGCCCATCTGCCGGCCACGGCTCATGACCATGACCCGGTGGGACAGCCCGAGCACTTCGTCGAGGTCGGAACTGACCACGATCACCGCCATGCCGGTGGCCGCCAGTTCGGCGATCACCTCGTAGATCGCTGCCCGGGCGCCGACATCAATGCCCCGGGTCGGCTCATCGAGGATGAACACCTTGGGGTTGCGCGCCAGCCACTTGGCGATGATGACCTTTTGCTGGTTGCCCCCCGACAGGGCGCCGATGCGTTGCTCCGGCGCACCCTTGACCCCCAGGCGCGACACCGCGGTCTGGGCGAACTCCCGCAGGCGCTTGGGCAGCACCCAACTGCCGCTGTGCAGCAGGTCGGTGTTGCCGTAGACCAGGTTGTCTTCGATCCGGTGTTCGACCACCACCCCTTGCTGCTTACGGTCCTCGGGCACCAGCACCACACCGGCCTGGATCGCTTCCGAAGGCGAGCGCAACTGACGGGGCTGGCCATCGAGTTGCATCTGCCCATGAATGTCCTGGGCGGCGCCGGCGATCACCCGGACCAGTTCCGTGCGACCGGCACCGACCACCCCGGCAATGCCGAACACTTCCCCAGCGCGCACGCTGAAGTCGATGCCGTGCAAGGCGAACTCCCGGCATGTCAGGTCCTTGACCTGCAACATCACCCGTTCCTGGGGCGCTTGCAGGGTCGGGAAAATCCGTTCCAGGCTGCGCCCGACCATTTGCTCCACCAACTCGCGCACCGGCACCTGGGCGTTGGCATGCAGGGCAATCTGCCGGCCGTCGCGCAGCACCAAAATACGGTCGGCGATCCGGGCGATCTCTTCCAGCCGGTGGCTGATATAGATGAACGACACGCCTTCGGCTTTCAGGCGTTCGACCTGCCGGAACAGCAGCTCGGTTTCCTCGCCACCCAATGCCGCAGTGGGTTCGTCGAGGATCAGCAGCCGGGCGTTGAGGGTCAGGGCCTTGGCGATTTCCACCAATTGCTGTGCGGCGACGCTCAGGCCTTCGACCTTGCGCGACGCCGGCACATTCAGCCCCAGGCGCTGCAGTTGCTTCTGCGCCTGGGCCTCGATGTACTCGCGGTCGACCCGGCCATGGCGCATGGGCAGGCGACCGACAAAGATGTTTTCGGCAATCGACAGCTGCGGCAGCAAGCGAATCTCTTGGTGGATCAGGCCGATGCCGGCGCCCAGGGCGGCCCCCGGCGAGGCGGGGGCATAGGCCTCGCCGAGCCAGGTCATGGCACCGCCCGGCTCGGGTTGGACCACGCCGGCGATGATCGACGACAGAGTCGATTTGCCGGCGCCGTTCTCGCCGAGCAGGGCCAGTACCTCGCCGGGGCGGATGTCGACGTTGATCTGCGCCAGCACTTGCACCGTGCCGTACGACTTGCCGATGTCGCGCAGGCACAACACCGCAGGCGGCGTGGTGTCCTGGCGCTGGCGGTTATCCAGAGCTGCTTGCATACCGAACTCCCGGGCTCAGGGGTGCTGTTGCAGGAAAGGCGCGACGTTGTCTTTGGTGGTCAGCACTGTTTCCAGCAACTGTTCCTTGGGCACGGCCTTGCCCGCCTTGAGGTCCAGGGCGGAGGCCACGGCCATGCGGCCCATTTTCTGGGTCTGCTGGGTCATGGTCGCTTGCAGCACGCCGCTGGCCACGGCCTTGAGCCCGGCCACGTCACCGTCGAAACCGACCACCACCACGGGCTGCGGCAGGTTGGCGACTTTCACCGCCTGGGCGGCGCCCAGGGCCATGGCATCGGCACGGCCAAAGAACACGGTGATGTTGGGGTCACGCTGCAGCAGGTCCTGGGCCACGGCAAAGCCTTTGTCCTGGGCCCACTCAGCCGGTTGTTCAGCCACTACCTTGAGGCCAGGGAAACCTTTCAGGCCTTCCTGGAAGCCCTTGGCGCGATCATTTTCCGGGGTGGTGCCCAGTTGGCCCTGGAGGATGGCGATGCGACCCTTGCCTTCGGTGATCTTGCCCACGTACTCGGCCAGGGTGCGGGCGCCGGCCACGCTGTCGCTGGCAATAAAGGTATCGCCTGGGGCATCGGGGGCGTTGCGGTCCACGGCAATCACCGGAATCCCGGCGGCCTTGGCGGCCTTCACCGGAACGCCGGCGGCGGTGGCCCCGGCGGGGATGTAGATCAAGGCATCGATCTGCCGAGTGATTAGGTCTTCAATCTGGCTGACCTGGGTCGAGGAGTTGCCCTGGGCATCGACGGTGATGATCTTCACCCCGCGCGCCTTGCCCTCGGCTTCCACCGACTGTTTGATCTGGTTGAAGAAGTCGGCCTGCAGGTTGGCCACGGCCAGGCCGATGGTCAGCTCCTTGGCCCAGGTCGAGCCGGCGCTGGTGAGGGTGGCAGCGGCCAAGGCCGTCGCGAGCAGCAGTTTTTTGGTCATGAACATGGCGGTGACTCCTGATTTTATTTTTGGTGGTGTCAACAAGGATCAAGCGCACAACGGAACAGCTTATCGAGCAGTGTTGGAACGGCGACGCAAGGTATCGATGGTCACGGCGAGGGCAATCACCACGCCAATCACGACCTGTTGAATAAAGGGGGAAACCCCGAGCAGGTTCAGGCCATTGCGCAGCACGCCAATGATCAGCACACCCACCAGGGTGCCGCCGACACTGCCGACGCCGCCGCTGAGGCTGGCGCCGCCAATCACTACGGCGGCAATGGCGTCCAGTTCCAGGGTCAGCCCGGCGCTGGGTTGGGAAGAGTCGAGGCGGGCGGCCATGGTGACCGCGGCAATGCCGGCCAGGGCGCCGCTGATGGCGTACACCCAGAGGGTGATGGCCCGCACCTTGATCCCGGACAGGCGCGCCACTTCAGGGCTGCCGCCAATGGCATAGAGGTTGCGGCCACCGGCGCGAAAGCGCAGGAACACCCAGGCCGCCACCAGCATGATCAGGAACAGCCCGACCGTGGCCGAAAGAAAACCGAAGTGACGCACCGTGGCCAGGCTGGTGAACCACTCCGGGTAGCCGACGATCTGCCGGCCTTCGGTGAGGATGTTGGCCAGGCCCCGGGCCACCGACATCATGGTCAGGGTGGCGATAAAGGCCGGCAGCTTGGCGTAGCTGATCAGCAACCCGGAGACCAGCCCGGCGAGCATGCCGGTGGCGATCGACACCGGGATCGCCAGGCCCAGGGGCAAGCCCTGATCCTGGTAGAGCCAGCCGAGCATCATCATCGAGAAGGCCAGCACCGAGCCCACCGAGAGGTCGATGCCGCCGATCACGATCACCGCGGTCATGCCGATGGCGAGGATGCCCAGCACCGTGACCTGATCGAGGATGTTCAGGCCATTGCGCAAGGAGAAGAAGAATTCGGAACTGAAGGAGAAGACCAGCACCAAGAGGGCGAGGCCGATCAGCGGGCCACCGATGTTGCTGGGCAGCAGTTTGAGTAACCGCGAACGGCCGGACGGCTTGACAGCGGCCTGATGGACAGAGGCTTTGGCGTCCACATTGTTCTCCTGATTTATTTTTTTTGGAGTTCGTTCGGGCTGCTTGAATATTTATGCATGCCTGACTGTTAATTCAGATTCCGGCTCCGGCGAGGCAAAGTCAAGCGGTTTAATTTTCTTCGCGGGTCCCCGGCACCGTCGGGAATCTCCCTGTAAGCCTCTTGCCAGACGCTCGCGCCGGCTATTCAGGCTACCTGTCGAGGCGACTGGCGGTGTGGTTTTTTGATTTTTCCGTACCGGGCTCCCTTGACCTGCTGAGCGAACGGCGTCTAAATAGAAATATATTGTCACTGCTGAATAAATATTCAAAAGACAGCCTTGGACACTTTTACCCCGCGTGGTCAGCCCCACAGGAGCCGCTGCATGAATGCCTTCCAGTACGACGCCCAGCAGATCAAAGAACAGGCCCGCCTGATCAGGCGCCATGTGATTACCCTGAATGCCGAGTCGCCGGCGGGCGGGCACACCGGCGCCGACCTGTCGGAAACCGACATCCTCGCGACCCTGTATTTCCGCATTCTCAATACCGGGCCTGAGCGCACTGAAGACCCAGAGCGCGACATCTACATCCAGAGCAAGGGCCATGGTGTCGGCGGTTTGTATTGCTGCCTGGCCCAGGCCGGCTATATCCCCAAGGAGTGGCTGGCGACTTACCAGCACTTCAACTCTCATCTGCCGGGCCACCCGGTGCGCCAGAAAACCCCGGGCATCGAACTCAACACCGGCGCCCTGGGCCACGGTTTGCCGGTGGCGGTGGGCCTGGCGCTGGCGGCGAAGATGTCCGGCAGTGCGCGGCGCATTTATGTGCTGACCGGGGACGGCGAGCTGGCTGAAGGTTCGAACTGGGAAGCGGCCATGGCGGCGGCCAAGTACGGCCTGGATAACCTGTTCGTGATCGTCGACAAGAACAAGTTGCAGCTGGCCGGCCTGACTGCCGAGATCATGCCCCTGGACCCTTTGGACGTGAAATGGGCGGCCTTTGGCTTCCAGGTCAGCGAGTGCGACGGCAATGACGTCAGCCAACTGGTGGCCACACTGGAGCAGATGCAGGGCCACAAAGGCGCGCCCCAGGTGTTGATCGCCCACACCATCAAGGGCAAAGGCGTGTCGTTTATCGAAGGCCGCCCCGAATGGCACCACCGGGTGCCCAAGGGTGATGAAATCAGCGCGGCACTGGAGGAGTTGAATCATGGCGAATGAACATTTGGCCAGTGTCATGGTGGAGGCGTTCATCGCCGCCGTCGAAGAGGGGCTGGACCTGGTGCCGGTGGTCAGCGACTCCACGTCCACCGCCAAGATCGGGCCTTTCATGCAGCGTTTTCCCGAGCGCCTGATCAACGTCGGCATTGCCGAGCAATCCCTGGTGGGGGTGGCCGCCGGCCTGGCCCTGGGCGGCAAGATCGCCGCCACCTGCAACGCGGCGCCGTTCCTGATTTCCCGGGCCAACGAGCAGATCAAGGTGGACGTTTGCTACAACCAGGCCAACGTCAAAATGTTCGGCCTCAATGCCGGTGCCAGCTACGGCCCGCTGGCCAGCACCCACCACAGCCTGGACGACATCTCGGTGATGCGCGGCTTTGGCAATGTGCAGATTTTTGCCCCGGCCGACCCGCTGGAATGCCGGCAGATCGCCGACTACGCCTTGCGCTACCAGGGGCCGGTGTACATCCGTCTCGACGGCAAGGCCCTGCCCGAACTGCATGACCCCAGCTACCGTTTCGTGCCCGGGCAGGTGGACATTCTGCGCCAGGGCCAGGACCTGACCATCGTCGCCCTGGGCTCGGTGGTCCACGAAGCGGTGGACGCTGCAGCGCAGCTGGCCGAGCAGGGCATCCAGGCCCAGGTCATCAACCTGTCGTCGATCCGCCCGTTGCAGCGCGACGTGTTGCTTGAGGCCCTGCGCGGCACGGGCGGGGTGATTACCGTCGAGGAACACAACATCAATGGCGGGTTGGGCAGCCTAGTGGCGGAAGTGCTGGCCGAAGGGGCGCTGGGCATTACCCTGATCCGCCTGGGCATCGGCGACGGTGAGTACGCCGCTGCCGGCGCCCGCGAGCCCACCCGCGCCTTGCATTGCATCGACGCGGCTGGGATTGTGGCGGCCGCTGCACGTTTGCGCTGAGGCGGTCCATGTCGAGTAACCAGACCATGAATGAACACTCCCCGCTGATCCTGGCGATCGATGAGGGCACCAGCAACGCCAAGGCGGTGCTGGTCAACGAGCACGGCCAGGTGATTGCCCGCGGTTCGCGGCCCCTGAGCATCAGCCACCCGCAGCCCGGTTATTCGGAGCAGGACCCGTTGCAGATCTGGCACGCCACCCTGGCCGCCATTGACGAGTGCCTGGCGGGGCTGGAGCGACCCATCACCGCCCTGGCCATCAGTAACCAGCGCGAGTCGGTGGTGGCCTGGGACCGGGCCAGCGGCGAGCCGCTGTCGCCCTGCATCAGTTGGCAATGCCGGCGCTCGCTGCCGTTGTGCACGGAGCTGCATGCTCAGGGCCATGAAGCGACGATCCTGGCCAAGACCGGGTTGGTTCTGGACCCGATGTTTTCCGCCGGCAAGTTCCGCTGGATCCTCGACCACCTGGACAACGGTCACGCCCGTGCCGCCGCCGGGGAAATTTGCCTTGGCACCATGGACAGCTGGCTGTTGTGGCAGCTCAGCGGCGGCCAGGCCTTTGCCACCGACGGCTCCAACGCCGCCCGTACCCAACTGTTCAATTTGCAGACCGGCGACTGGGACGGGCAATTGCTCGAACTGTTCTCGATCCCCCCCGAGGCCCTGGCGCCGATCCAGCCCAGTGCCGGTCTGTTCGCTCACACCGTGGCCTTGGGCCGGCTGACGGCAGGCATTCCGGTGCTGTCGATGATCGGCGATTCCCATGCGGCGTTGTTCGGTCAGGGCGGTTTCGCGCCGGGGCTGGTCAAGGCCACCCTGGGCACCGGTTCGTCGCTGATGACCCCGATGGCCGGGCCGATTGCTTCCCGTCACGGGCTGTCCACCACCCTGGCCTGGCACGATGGCACGGCGCCGACCTACGCCATGGAAGGCAATATCGTGCACACCGGCGCAGCGGTGCAGTGGGCCTCACGGCTGGTGGCCGGCGAATCCCTGGACCAACTGACCGAGCACGCCGCGCAACTGCCGGACAATGGCGGGGTGTACTTTGTCCCGGCGCTTTCCGGGCTTGGCGCGCCGCACTGGCAGGCCGAGGCCCGGGGGCTGATCTGCGGCCTGACCGAAGGCACCTCCGGTGCGCACATCTTGCGTGCCGCGCTGGAGTCCATTGGTTATCAGATTCGTGATGTGTTTGACGCCATGCAGGCTGACATCGGCAGCCCGCTCAAGGAGCTGTGGGTGGACGGCGGCGCCACGCGCAATCGCTGGCTGATGCAGTTTCTTGCCGACCTGCTGCAACGCCCGGTGATTCGCAGCCTGTCGCCGGAAGTCTCTGCCCTGGGCGCCGCGCACCTAGCGGGCAAGGCCCTGGGCATCTGGGCCAGTGATGCGGCGCTGCAAGCCCTGGAGCGTCCGCGTGAACGCTTCGAACCCGACCCCGGCTCGAACCTGGACGGCCTGTACCTGGAGTGGAAAAAAGCCCTGCAACGAACCCTGTGTTAAGCCCTGACTGCCGCCGGGGCTGAAAAGGGCAGGGCGCGGCTACGGCAGCGGCCCCAACACCTGGCGATAGCGTTCCTCACCCTGGGAGGTCTGGCGGGTCAGGATGATTTCCAGGCCCTGGGGATTGTCCTTGCGGTTGCCGCTCAGTTGTCGCCAACCCTCGTCCGGCTCCCAGACGCGCACCTGCAGGTCACGGACCTGGGTCAACACCGCCACCGCGTCCTTGGGCGCCGGCAGCGGGTAACGATCACGGGCCGGCGCCGCCGCGCGGTACAGGGTGTCGCCCTGGAGCCACCAGCGCACCCGCTGCAAGCCATCCCCTGGGGTGGCCGCGCTGCGAATCACGTCCAGGCGAAATACCCGGGCATCGGAACTGCGCACGCTCAGCGCTGCCGGTGTGACAGCCTCCGCTGGCGGGCTGTCGTTCAAGGTCGGTTCGCGCAACTCGACTCCGGCGCGCAGGGCCACATCACGCTCCAACTGGTTAAGGGTGCGCAACAAGGCTTCGGTCTGTTCGGCGCTGGCCTGCAAATGGCTGTCGGCGCGGGTCACGCTGTCCAGGCCACGCCAGGCGATAAGGCTGACAATGGCCATCAACATAATCGCCACCATCACTTCGATCAGGGTAAATCCGCGTTGCCGACTGTTCATGGGCGGTTCACCACGCGCAGTTCGCCGGCGCCGTTACGCTCCACGCTGACGCGGTGCTGGCCGTCGGAAAGCACCACCCGCAACGGCGGGTTGATCCATTCGGCGGTGAGCACCAGGGTTTGTCGAGGGGTGATGCGCACCTGCATCGGCACTGACTGCCAAGGCCGTGGCCGCAGTTGCGGGTCGTTGTCGAAACGTTCGATGCCGGTTCCCTGTTCCTGGTGTCGGCTGAACGCAAACCCCTTGGCATTGGCCTGCCAGGTGATCGGGCGGCCATCGGCCCGGGCCTCGGCCTGGGCCACCCGCAGCAGTTGCGCCAGGCGTTCGGCGTCCTTGCGCAACACGGCCGCCGGGTCGGGGCGGATGCTCAGGCTGACTGCGGCGCTGGCGATGCCGATGATCACCAACACCACCATCAATTCGATCAGGGTGAAGCCGCGCTGACGGATGTTGCGCATCAAACCGGGCTCCTGTGCCGAGGGTCAAGGCCGTTGCCGGGAAGAATCGCGCGCTGGAAATAGCCAGGCGCGCGTTGTCCTGTAGACTGCGCCCACGGACAATCAGGAGGTCCCGCCATGGCATTCGCCACTCGTCTATCAGCCCCACGCCTGCTGCAGGCCGTGGCCTTGTTCGTGGCCCTGGCCGGTGTGGTCACCTGGTCCTCGCTGCTGCTGACCCGCGCCGAGTCATCCGCGCCGGCAGCAGTACCGCCGATGCCGGCACCGCGTTCCGATAACCCGTCGTTGCAGTGGTTTTCCAGCCAGCCGGCGGCGGTGTCGATCAAGGTGTCCGGGGTCATGGCCGGGGCCCATGGTTCGGTCGCGGTGCTCAGCATCAATGACGGCCCGCCGCGCAGTGTCATACCGGGCGAGCGCCTGACCCAGGGCGTGCGCCTGGTCGCCATCGAGGCGGACGGAGTGGTGATCGAGCAAGGTTCGCAGCGCACGCAGCTCAAGGTCGGCACCTTGCCCGACAGCGTGGCGCTGCCGTCGTTGATCCGCCGTTGAAGACCTTCACAGGCGCTGCACCAGGGGCCGGCTGAGCAGGGTGTCCATGCGCGCCAGGGGCGGTGCTTCGCGGCTGCGGTCCCAGACCCGCAGGCTGACTCGCAGCAACTGTTCATCGGCGCTGGGGCTGATGGCTTGCTCGCAACGCAACTTGAGTGGGCCCTGGTCGCAATCGAAGGCTTTGCGTCCGGGGCGCAAACGCTCTTCCAGGCGCAATTCCGCCAGCCGGTTCTGCGCGGCCAACTGGGCCAGGGAGCGGTCTCGCAGCAGGCCGTTACTCTGGGTCATCACGCCGGCCACACGCACGGCCGCCGACATGGCCACGGCAACGATTGCCAAGGCCACCAGCACCTCGATCAGGGTAAAACCACGCTCCTTGCGCAACCGCTCCATGGGTGACTCTTTGCGGCAAAAACAGGTCGGCAGAATAGCACTGGGACAGGGCGCGATGGCGAGCAAAAACGGATGTTTATTTTCCCTTTTCCAGCCATGTAGTTTTGCTACACTGCGCGCCGAATACGAATCACTCAAGGAAGTCGATATGGATATCGCTTGTGTAAAGTCCCTGCCCAAAGGCCCACGCGGCCAGCGCGGTTTCACCCTGATCGAAATCATGGTGGTGGTGGTGATTCTCGGGATTCTCGCGGTCATGGTGGTGCCCAAGGTGCTTGACCGCCCGGACCAGGCGCGGGCCACCGCCGCCAAGCAAGACATCGCCGGCCTGATGCAGGCGCTCAAGCTCTACCGTCTTGACCACGGCTCCTACCCCAAGCTCAACCAGGGCCTGAAGGTGCTGGTGGAACGTCCCGCCGACGCCCAGAACGGCCAGTGGCGCTCCTACCTGGAGCGCTTGCCCAACGACCCTTGGGGCCGTCCTTATCACTACCTCAATCCAGGCGCCAACGGCGAAGTGGATGTGTTCTCCCTGGGTGCCGACGGGCAGCCGGACGGTGAAGGCGTGAACGCTGATATTGGGTCCTGGCAGCTCTAAGGGCTGCCTGTGAACAGCGCTTCGCCGCCAATGGCGAAACAACGTGGCATGGCGATTATTGGCGCCTTGCTGATCGCTGCCGTGGTCGCGGTCATCGCCGGCGGCATGCTCACGCGCCAGGCCGCGCTGACCCGTACCCTGGAAGCCGAGCAGTCCCGGGTCCAGGGCAGCGGCGCCTTGCTCGGCGGGCTTGAAGCCAGTCGGCAATTGCTTTGGCAGGCCCGCCAGCAGAACGCCGTGACCCGCCTCGACCAGCTCTGGGCCCAGCCGATCCAGACCACCGCCTTTAACCCTCAAGAAGGGGGCTTTTCAGGGCGCCTGGAAGATCAGCAAGGCAAGTTCAACCTGCGCAATCTGGTCAGCGAAGAGCAAGTCGATGGCGGCCAGGTGCGCAACCTCGAACGCCTGTGCGCCTTGCTCGGGGTCAATGCGGTGATCAGCCAGCGCATCAGCCAGCGGGTTATCGCGTCTTATCCCCGGCGCCTGCCTACGCCCCCTGGCCAGTCGGGCAGCGCGTCAACCTTCAACAGTGGCCGCGACACCTCGCCCAATGGCGGCCAGCAATGGCTGCCGGCGACCCAGCCGATGCTGCGCAGCCTGGAAGAGTTGCGCGGTATCGACGGGCTTGACGACACCGTCCTGGCCCGCCTGACCCCGTACCTCAGCCTGTTGCCGGGCAACACCCGGCTCAATGCCAACACCGCCAGCGCGGAAGTGCTGACAGTGGCCGTGCCCGGGCTGTCGTTGCCCCAAGCCAAGGCCCTGGTGGCGCAGCGTGACGCCGGGCAGTGGTTTATCAATCGTGGGGATTTTCTCAACCGTCTGCAGATTCCCGGGTTGAGCGTGGACAGCCTTAATGTCGGTATCAGCAGTGACTGGTTCCTGCTGCGCGGCCAGGCCCGGCATGACCGGCGCCGGGTAAGCGTGCAGGCGTTGCTGCACCGTCCGGAAGATCGCCTGCCCCAGGTCATCTGGTCGCGGGTGGGCGTATGAGCCGGGTACTGCTGGCCTTGCCGCCGCTGCACAGCCTGAGCCTGGACAGTGCCTGTGAATACGCTCGTCTGGACCGCAACGGCCAGGTCAGCGCCACTGGCCAGTGCACCCTGGCGCAGTTGGGCCAGGGCGCTAAAACTCCGGCGCTGGAGTGCTTTCTCCACCCCCAGGACAGCCTGTTGGCCAGCATTGAACTGCCGCCCTTGTCGGCGTCGCGGTTGAAGTTGGCCGTGGCCTGCGCCGCTGATGCACTGATCCTCGGCCAGCCGCAGCAGATGCACGTGGCCCACGGCCCGCGTGAGGCCAGCGGCCAGGTGCACCTGGCCTGGCTCGCCACGTCCAGCCTGCAGGCGTTGGGTGGCCTGTTGGCTGAGGCCCGCCTGAAGCTGCGCGGCCTGTACCCGGCGCCTTACGTGTTGCCGGTGCCGCCGCCGGGCCAGGTCAGTGCCTGTGTGTTGGACGGGCACTTGCTGCTGCGCCACAACCTTGGGCAAGCGGCCGTGCAACCTTTGCTTGGTCAGCCGCTGGAAACCTTGTTGAACGACGGCCTGGGCTGGTCATGGATCGGTGACGGCGCGCCGCCGTCGGTGGGCCAGGCCTTGCCGGCGCAGCAGCGCTGGAGCGGGGCGCGCCCGGCCTGGGGGCTGCACGGCGGTGTTGCCCAGGCCCCGCAGTCGGCGCCGGGCTGGGGGCGGGCGTTGGTTTGCTGCGCCCTGGCGCTGGCGGTGTGGACCCTCGGCCTCAACCTGTATGCCGCCCGCGAGGCTGCCGAAGGCCAGCAACTCAAGGCGCACATGAGCCAACGGGTCAAGCAGGCCTTTCCGGAACTGCCGGTGATCCTCAACCCTTTGCAGCAGGCCCGTCAGCAACTGGAAGCCCGGCAGAGCGGGGCCCAGGCTGATCCTCAGGATGCCTTTGCCGCCCTGGTGCAGCAGGCCGGTGCGGCCATGCCGTTTATGGTGGGCAATGTGCAGCGTCTGGACTACGACCAGGGCCAGTTGCACCTGACGCTGCTGGCCGACGCCGCCAACGCCCCGGCCGATGCCACCTGGCAAGCCGCCCTGGCCCAGGCCGGAGTGGACGCCAGCCGAGAGGCGGACAACTGGACCTTGCGTCTGGCGGCTGAAGCGCCGGCCAGCGACACGGACACCCGCCCGGAGGACGACGATGAATAAGCCACTCCTGGCCCTGTATCGACAACGCTGCCGCGACCTGATGCAGCAGGCCCGGGTGGCTTGGCGCGGCTTGTCGTTGCGTGAACAGCGCTTGCTGGGCGCCAGCATGACCTTGGTGCTGGGCTTGGCGGTCGGTTTGCTCTGGGTGCAGCCGGCCTTGCAGACCATCGATCACTGGCAGGCCGAGACCCCCAAGTTGCGCTCCCAAGCCCAGGCCCTGGACGCGCTGCTACAGGAGCAGAGCGGTGCCGGCCAGGCCCAGGGCGAGGACCTGGAACAGGCCTTGCGTCGCACCCTGGACGAGGCCGGGCTCAAGGACCATTACCAGTTGCAGGCCCCTGCGGCCGACGACTCGCCTGCGTGGCAATTGAGTTTCACCCAGGCCCCGGCCGATGCCGTGGTCGGTTGGTTGCTGGGCTGGCCCCGGCAGTTTTCGCTGCGGGTGGTGCAGGCGCAACTGCAACGCGCCGCCGGCGCTGACACCCAGGACTCGGCAGGCACGCTGTCCGGGACGGTTCGTATGGATCACACGCTGAACGCTAAGGAAGCTTCATGAAGTGGCAAGGTTCCAATTATCTGCGTCAGTGTCGCAAGGCCGCGCCGATCCTGTTGCTGGCACTGGGTGCCTGCAGCACCAGTCCCTCCGCCACGCCGCCCTTGCTGGTGGACAGCGAGCTGGGCCAACCCCTGGCCGATACCCGGCGTGGCGGTGACGCTCTGGTGGATCGCCAGCGCCTGCAAAACCGCCAAGAATCGCGGCCACGGGTCCAGCACCCGGTCACCGCCAGTGCCCGAGGCACGTCAGGGCGTGGCGGCGCCGGCTCGCGTTCGCCGCTGGGCGATCAGCCGGTGCAATTGAATTTTCTCGACGTCGATATCCAGGCAGTGATCCGCGCTTTGTCCCGCGCCACCGGGCAACAGTTCCTGGTGGACCCGCGGGTCAAGGGCAACCTGACCCTGGTCAGCGAAGGCCCGGTTCCGGCCTACCAGGCCTACGAGATGCTGCTGGCGGCCCTGCGCATGCAAGGTTTCAGCGTGGTGGATGTGGGCGGGGTCGCCCAGGTGGTGCCCGAAGCCGATGCCAAGCTTCTCGCCGGGCCGATCTACAGCGCCGACAAGCCGGGGGGCAATGGCATGCTGACCCGGACCTTTCGCCTGCAATACGAAAACGCGGTGAACCTGATTCCGGTGCTGCGGCCCATCGTTTCGCCCAACAACCCGATCAACGCCTACCCGGGCAACAACACCATCGTGGTCACCGACTACGCGGAAAACCTGCAACGGGTGGCGCAGATCATCGAAGGCATCGACACCCCCAGCGCCATCGACACCGACGTGGTGACCGTGGAAAACGGCATCGCTGTGGACATCGCGAGCATGGTGGCCGAGCTGCTGGATACCCAGGGCAGCGACCCGACGCAAAAAATCAGCCTGGTCGGCGACCCGCGTTCCAACGCCATCATCATTCGCGCCGGCAGCCCGGAGCGCACCGAGCTGGCGCGCAACCTGATCTACAAGCTGGACAACGCCCAGAGCAACCCCAGCAACCTGCACGTGGTCTACCTGCGCAACGCCCAGGCCGGCAAGCTGGCCCAGGCCCTGCGCGGGCTGCTGACCGGCGAAAGCGACAGCGGCACCAGCGACGGTGCCCGGGCCATGCTCAGCAGCATGGGCGGCAGCGTCGGCGGCAGTCAGAGCAGTGGCCAGAGCAGCAGTTCCAGCTCCAGTTCCAGCAGCTCCGGCAGCGTCGACGGCAGTGCCAGCAGCAGTTACGGGCAAGCCAGCGCCAGCAGTGGCAGCAGTGCCCAGGCATCGGCGAACCAGAACACTGCATTCACGGCCGGCGGGGTCACGATCCAGGCCGACGCCACCACCAATACCTTGCTGATTTCCGCACCGGAGCCGCTGTACCGCAACCTGCGCGAAGTCATCGATCAACTGGACCAGCGCCGGGCCCAGGTGGTCATCGAGAGCCTGATCGTCGAGGTCGGCGAAGACGATGCCAGTGAGTTCGGCGTGCAATGGCAGGCCGGCAACCTGGGTGGCAGCGGCGGCTTCGGCGGCGTCAACCTGGGGGGCAGCGGCCTGGTCAGTACCCCGGCCAGCAGCACCGCGATCGATGTGTTGCCCCAGGGCTTGAACCTTGGTGTGGTCAAGGGCACCGTGACCATCCCGGGCGTCGGTGAAGTGCTGGACCTCAAGGTCCTGGCCCGGGCCTTGAAGAGCAAGGGCGGAACCAATGTGTTGTCGACCCCGAACCTGCTGACCCTGGACAACGAGGCCGCGAGCATTTTTGTCGGGCAGACCATTCCCTTTGTCACCGGCAGTTATGTCACGGGCGGGGGCGGCACCAGCAACAACCCGTTCCAGACGGTGCAGCGCGAAGAGGTGGGGCTCAAACTCAATGTGCGGCCGCAGATTTCCGAGGGCGGCACGGTCAAGCTGGACATCTACCAGGAAGTTAGCAGCGTGGATGTGCGGGCCTCGGTGGACGCCGGCACGGTGACCAACAAACGGGCGATCGACACCAGTATTTTGCTCGATGACGGCCAGATCATGGTGCTTGGCGGCTTGCTGCAGGACGGTTACAGCCAGAGCAATGATGCGGTGCCGTGGCTGTCGAGCATTCCCGGGATCGGCGCGCTGTTTCGCAATGAGAAGCGGCAGATCACCAAGACCAACCTGATGGTGTTTTTGCGGCCTTACATCATTCGTGACAGTGGGGCAGGGCGCGCCATTACCCTCAATCGCTATGACTTCATGCGGCGGTCCCAGGGGCAGTTGCAGCCCGAGCGCAGTTGGGCCATGCCGGATATGCAGGCGCCGCAATTGCCATCGGTGGAGAAGGCGATTCCTGGGGCGGCTTCGGCACCGGCGCCCGTACCGGGGTTGCGAGCGACGATTCGCGCGGTGCCGGTGCAATGAACGGCCTAGGGATCCGGCGTTGTGCTGACGGCGACATCGAGGGGCCGCCGCCCTTGCCACTTCCCTTCATCCCAGAGGTGCATCCGTGACCCAGTTGCCTTACGCCTGGGCCAAGGCCCAGCGTGTGCTGTTGCGCAGTGACGAACAGGGCACGCTGTTGTTGGTGTGCCCGTCGACACCGGGCTGGGCGATCAACGAGGTGCGGCGCCAGTTCGGCCCGACGCGCCTGGAGTCGATCCGCGAGGAGCAGCTCGAAGGGTTGCTCAACAGCGCCTACGCCGACACCGGCAGTGCCGCCGCCGTGGTGGGCGCGGCCGAGAACGAGGTCGACCTCGACCGGTTGATGCAAGACATCCCGGAGATCACCGACCTGCTGGACACCCAGGACGGCGCGCCGGTGATCCGCATGATCAACGCCTTGCTGACCCAGGCGGCGCGGGACGAGGCCAGCGATATTCATATCGAACCCTATGAAAGCCATTCGGTGGTGCGCTACCGGGTCGATGGCACCCTGCGTGACGTGGTGTCGCCGCGCAAGGCGTTGCACGCGGCCCTGGTGTCGCGGATCAAGATCATGGCCCAGTTGGACATTGCGGAAAAACGCCTGCCCCAGGACGGTCGCATTGCCCTGCGGGTGGCCGGGCGGCCCATTGATATCCGGGTGTCGACGGTGCCCACCGGCCATGGCGAACGGGTGGTGATGCGCCTGCTCGACAAACAGGCCGGGCGTTTGCAATTGGAGACCCTGGGCATGGACGCCCAAGTGCTGGCCCGGCTCGATGGGCTGATCCGCCAGCCCCACGGCATTGTCCTGGTCACCGGGCCCACCGGCAGCGGCAAGACCACCAGTCTGTATGCGGCCCTGGCACGCCTCGATGCCAGCACCAGCAATATCCTCACCGTCGAAGACCCGGTGGAATACGACTTGCCGGGCATCAGCCAGATCCAGGTGAACGCCAAGATCGACATGACCTTTGCCCTGGCCTTGCGCGCCATCCTGCGTCAGGACCCGGACATCATCATGATCGGTGAAATCCGTGACCTGGAGACGGCGCAGATCGCTGTGCAAGCGTCCCTGACCGGGCACCTGGTGCTGGCGACGCTGCACACCAACGACGCGGTGTCAGCGGTCAACCGCTTGATCGATATGGGCGTGGAGCCGTTTCTCCTGGCCTCGTCCATGCTCGGCGTGCTGGCCCAGCGCCTGGTGCGGCGCCTGTGCCCGCACTGCAAACAGGAAGACGCGGCAGTGCCCGGCACCTGGCGCCCGGTGGGCTGCACGGCGTGTAACCAGACCGGTTACAGCGGGCGCACCGGGATCCATGAATTGTTCTGCATCGACGATGATATTCGCAGCCTGATCCACCAGGGCGCTGACGAGCAGGCGCTGCGAGCGGCGGCGCGCAAGGTGGGGATGTTGAGCATGCGTGAGGACGGCGAGCGCTGGGTGCGCAGCGGTGCCACCGCGCCGGAAGAAATCCTCCGTGTGACACGGGACGCCTGATGAATCGCTATCGCTACGAAGCTGCCAATGCCCAGGGCAAGGTCGAGTCCGGCCACCTTGAGGCCGAGAGCCAGCGGGCGGCCTTCGCCAACCTGCGCAGCCGCGGCTTGACCGCCTTGCAGGTGCAACTGGACAGCAATCAGGGCGCCAGTGGTGCGGGAGGCCTGTTCAGCCCCAGGCTCTCGGACAATGACCTGGCCTGGGCCACTCGCCAGTTGGCCAGTCTGCTGGGAGCCAGCCTGCCGCTGGAAGCGGCTTTGAGTGCCACGGTGGAGCAGGCCGAGCGCAAACACATTGCCCAGACCCTGAGCGCGGTGCGCGCCGATGTCCGCAGTGGCTTGCGCCTGGCCGATGCCCTGGCGGCACGGCCCCGGGACTTTCCGGAAATCTACCGGGCGCTGATTGCCGCCGGTGAAGAGTCCGGTGACCTGGCCCAGGTCATGGAGCGCCTGGCGGACTACATCGAAGAACGCAACAACCTGCGGGGCAAGATTCTGACCGCCTTTATCTACCCTGGGGTGGTCGGGCTGGTGTCGATCGGCATCGTGATCTTCCTCCTCAGTTACGTGGTGCCCCAGGTGGTCAGTGCCTTTTCCCAGGCGCGCCAGGACCTGCCTGGGCTGACCCTGGCGATGCTCAATGCCAGTGATTTTGTCCGGGCCTGGGGCGCGCTGTGTTTTGCCGGGCTGGTCACCGGGTTGTGGGGCTGGCGCCTTTACCTGCGCAACCCCCAGGCGCGCTTGCGCTGGCACAGCCGGGTGTTGCGCCTGCCCTTGATCGGGCGTTTCGTCCTTGGCCTGAACACCGCACGTTTCGCTTCGACCCTGGCCATCCTCGGTGGGGCCGGGGTGCCGCTGTTGCGGGCTCTGGAAGCGGCGCGCCAGACCCTGTCCAACGACCGCCTGAGCCAGAGCGTCAGCGATGCCACGGCCAAGGTCCGCGAAGGCGCCAATCTGGCGGCGGCGTTACGGGTGGAGAAAGTGTTCCCGCCGTTGCTGATTCACCTGATTGCCAGCGGCGAAAAGACCGGCTCCTTGCCACCGATGCTTGAACGTGCCGCGCTGACCCTGTCCCGCGACATCGAACGCCGCGCCATGGGCATGACCGCCTTGCTCGAACCCCTGATGATCGTGGTCATGGGGGGAGTGGTGCTGGTGATCGTCATGGCCGTGCTGTTGCCGATCATCGAAATCAACCAACTGGTGACCTAGATCTTTCACGGACGCTCCGCCAAACCCCTCCCTGTGTAGGCGCTGGCTTGCCAGCGATAGCGATTTCAAGGGCCCCATCGCCGGCAAGCCGGCTCCTACAGAGGGAGTGTGTTGGCCGTGCCATCGAGCAGGTGACGCAGAGCGTGGGAATGCCGCCACGGACGCTCCACCCTGTGTAGGAGCTGGCTTGCCAGCGATAGCGATTTTAAGGACGCCATCGCCGGCAAGCCGGCTCCTACAGGAGGATTGTGTTGGCCGTGCCATTGCGTAAGGTGACGCAGAGCGCGGGAATGCCGCCACGGATGCTCCACCCTGTGTAGGAGCTGGCTTGCCAGCGATAGCGATTTCAAGGGCCCCATCGCCGGCAAGCCGGCTCCTACAGAGGGAGTGTGTTGGCCGTGCCATTGCGCAGGTGACGCAGAGCGTGGGAATGCCGCCACGGACGCTCCGCCAACCCCAACCCGTGTAGGAGCTGGCTTGCCAGCGATAGCGATTTCAAGGACGCCATCGCCGGCAAGCCGGCTCCTACAGAGGGATCGTGCAAGCCGCTCCATCGCGCAGGTGACGCAGAGCGCGGGAATGCCGCCACAGACGCTCCGCCAACCCCAAGCCGTGTAGGAGCTGGCTTGCCAGCGATAGCGATTTCAAGAGCCCCATCGCCGGCAAGCCGGCTTCCTACAAAGGGATTGTGTTGGCCGTGCCATCGAGCAGGGTGACGCAGAGTATGGGAATGCCGCCACGGACGCCCCACCCGGTGTAGGCGCTGGCTTGCCAGCGATAACGATTTCAAGGGCCCCATCGCCGGCAAGCCGGCTCCCACAACGACAAAGCCCTCGTTTCCGAGGGCTTTGGTTTTACGGTGTTACGCGGCTAGATCAGATCTTGCCGGCGCCGGCCTTGGCCTTGACGTCAGCAGCGACTTTGTCGGCTGCCAATGGGTTGTAGCTGTAAGGCGGGGTCCAGCCGATGCTGGTGCTCCATTTGCAGCTCAATGCCGTGCCGTTGAGGGTCGAACCGCTGTCAAGATAAACACTGCCACCGTAATCGCCGGCGATCTTGTCACAGCCGCTGATGCCGCTGATCTCGAACGCGTTTTTCTCGGAGAAGATCTTCGAGCTCTTGCCCACGCCGTGGGCGTAGGAGAACGGGTAGACCTTATGGCTGGTGCTGCCCACGTGGTAGTTGTTGTACAGGTGCACCTGGCCGAAACGTACGCGCGGCGCACGGGCGGAGATGTTTTCAAACAAGCTGTTATGGATGGTGACCTTGAGCTTGCCATCATCGGTGGTCCGGCTGTCGCTGGAGCCGATCAGGTTGTTCTTCTCGTGGGACTTGAACGCCGTGTACGAAATGGTCACGTAGTTGGCGCCGTTCTTCACGTCCAGGGCACCGTCGTGGTGCTGTTTCGGACGCCCGTTGGCGGTGCCGTTCTGATCATCGGTGCGGCGGCCGTCGGTGAAGGTGACATGGTCGACCCACACGTTGTTGGCGCCTTCGATGGTCAGGCCGTCGTATTCCGAGTTCCAGTTACCGGCGCTGCCGTCGTTGGCATCCCAGATAGGCTCCGGATCCCACGGGTTCTCGATGGTCAGGTTGCGGATGATTACGTCGTTTTCCTTGGCATAGAAGAAACCCTCGCGGATCTCTGCAGTGCTGCTGGTGCCCACGATGGTGGTCTTGCCGGGGATGTCCAGACGGCCGCGTTTTTTCATGTCCGCGGTGTTGGTGTAGGCCTTGCCTTCACTGACGTCGATGATCCCGGTGATCTTGATGATGCGGCCGTTGGTGCCTACCGAAGCCGCCAGGGCGGTTTTCAGTTCAGCGGCGTTTTTAACGGTGTAGATGTTGTTAGCCGCGGCGCGGGAGCCGCCTTTGGTGCCGCCGTTCTGCGTGGCCCAGCCCGTGGTTGCTACATCCAGCCAGATATCGGCGGCATGTGCAGGGACGCTGGCAAGCAGGAGTGAACCGAGAAGGCCACCGGCGATTTTGCAAGACGCGGTCTTTGAAGACTTCACCATAATTAATCTGATCCTTAGATTAAATTGAGTCGGTCACGCAGCAGATACTGCGTTTCCATAAGCGGACGTTCCTTCTCCACTGAAGCGAGTTGGGCGCCCGCTGCAGGGGAGAATATCCATTCTCGTAGTAAGAATCATTACTGGAAGGGGCCCCAAATGAAAAAAATCAGAAACTAAATAACTTGGCAAAAAATGCTCGCTGTGCTTACACGCAAGTGTGCGTTGCAGCTAACCAGAGCCCCGGAATCATTGGTCGACGCCGGGTATAGGTGCTCGAGAGGATGCTTGCTCGATGGGCAGCAACGGCTGTTGTTGCCTTGCTGCCTGTGCAGCAAGTACGGCCTGGTCGAGGTGGGAAAACAGACTAAATATCTTGTAAATCAAGGACCTGGATTTTTGGCGTGGACGTTGCACCGAGGCCGGTACAGCGCACTTCGCGCCGGCCTGAGGAATCCAACCTGATGTCTCCCCACCTTCCCCTTAATAAACTGGCCTGGGTCATTGCCAGCCTGATCACCTTGCAGGCCCAGGCGGCAGAGGCGCCCCCGGAACAGGCTGCCAGCAGCGACGCCTTGCCCACTGTGACGGTGACCGCGCAGAAGCGCGAAGAGTCGGTGCAGGATGTGCCGGCCGCCGTGTCGGCGGTCAGTGCCGACGACATCGTCAATACCGGCGGCGGCTTCAGCGCCGGCAAGGCCTTGAGAAATGTGCCCAATGCCATCGCCCCGGAGTTCGCCGGGCATCAGCGTCCGCGCTGGTACATCCGTGGCATGGGCTCCGGCGACATGGCCTCGACCACGGTCTACCCCGTGGGCATCTACACCGATGACGTGTACATCGATCCCCATGTGGCCACCGGTTTCCCGCTGTATGACATGGAGCGGGTGGAGATCTTGCGCGGCCCCCAGGGCACCCTGTGGGGCAAGAACACCACCGGTGGCGCCATCAACTTCGTCTCGCGAAAGCCGACCCTGGACAGCGCCGATGGGTATTTCAAGGTGGACGCCGGCAACTACAACTCGCGGATTTACGAAGGGGCCTATGGCGCGCCGCTGGTGGAGGATCGCCTGGCCGCCCGTGTGGCCTTCATCGACCAGAGCAGCGACGGTCAATTGAAGAACCAGGTGGACGGGCACACGGTAGGTGATCTCCACGACCAGGCGGTACGCCTGCAACTGCTGGCCAAGATCAACGACGACCTGCAGGCCACCCTGCAATTGCATGGCCGTGACTACAAGGGCCAAGGCATCGCCACCCGGGCTTGGGGCGCCGGGCCAGGCGGCAGCACGCTGTTCGGCCCCGCCCCCAAACCGGACACTGACGAAGCGGCGTTCACCGGCAAGGCCCAGGACCTGATTGAGCATTACGGCCTGCAACTGGCCTTGAAGTGGGACCTGGGGAACTTGCAACTGGATTCGATCACCGCCTTCGACAATGTCACGGAGCGAGCCCAGGGACCGAACATGAGCATCTATGAATTCGGCCGTTCCTACTCCGACGATCACTGGCAACAGGTCTCTCAAGAGTTGCGCCTATCGTCGTCCAAGGACCAGGACGTGAGCTGGATCGTCGGCACCCACTTGTTCCATGAGCAACTGGACAGCCAGTCCAGCAGTGCCTTGTTGCCCACCGCCTACAACCAGGCATTCGGCGTGGCCGATTACGGCAAGACCCGCATCGATCAAAGCACCGACAGCGTCGCGCTGTTCGGCAGCAGCACCTGGCGGGCCACCGACAACCTGAGCCTGACCGCCGGGCTGCGCTGGACCCGTGAAACCAAGGACATCGACCTGCAGCGGGTGGCGGCGCCAAGCGCGGCGGATGTGTCGTTCGGCAGCAGCGGTGACTGGTGGAAAAACTACACCGGCACCCTAGCGACCACCGTGGCCCAGGATGAAAAACGCACCTGGAACAAGCTCACCTACGACTTCACCCCCGAGTACCAGCTCAATGACAACGCGCGGGTGTATTTCCGCTACGCCAAGGGCTTCCGCTCCGGCGGTTTCAGCGGCGGTGCCCAGGTCCAGGCCGAGGCCACGGTAGTGGCGCCAGAGAACGTCGATGCCTATGAACTGGGGATCAAGAGCGAGTGGTTCGATGAGCGCCTGACGGCCAACGCCAACGTCTTCTACTACGACTATTCGGACATCCAGGTGAACGCCGTGTCGGTGCGTAACGGCCAGGTGGTTTCACTCTTGACCAACAGTGGCCAAGGGGTGATTCGCGGTGCGGAGTTCGAACTGGAGGCGCTGCCCTTGGCCAACCTGCACCTGAACGCCTCCCTCGGCCTGCTGCACACCGAGTTGCAGGACTTTGTCTCCGGTGGCGTGGATTACTCCGGCAACCGCATTGCCCGTTCACCGGCACGCACCCTGGCGGTTGGCGCGGCGTACCGGGTGCCCCTGCAAGGCGGTGACAGCCTCAACTTCGGCACTGACTGGCGCTACCAGAGCCGGATGTTCTTCCTGCCGACGGCGCAGGAGGATCACAGCGTGTCCCAAGGCGGCTACACCCTGGGCAATGCCAGCGCCACTTACCACTTCGGTGGGCAACAAGACCTGGACCTGACCGCCTACGTCAACAACCTCACCGACAAGCAGTACAAGACCGACTCGGTGCCGCTGCCCTTCGACATTGCCTGGGATGCCCGGGGCGATCGACGGACCTATGGCATGAGCGTGACCACGCACTTCTGATCACCCCAGGCCGTGCGTGACGCACCTGGTGTGCGCTACGCCGGCCTGCTCGGGGCTATTTGTAGCCGTTGTTCGCCAAGTAGGTCAGGGTCACCCGCGCCAAGGCGCGTACGCCCACGGGCAGGGCCTGGTCATCCACCAGGAATTTGGGGGAATGGTTGGGCCAGGCCTTGGCCGGGTCGGTGCCTTCGGGGGTGACGCCCAGGCCGAAGAACAGCGCCGGAATGCGTCGCGAATATTCGGCAAAATCGTCGGCCGCATAGACCCCGGTGCCGAGGCTTACCGGCCCCTTGGACGAGGCTTGCAGCTCCGGCAACAGCTTATCCACCAGGTCGGTGTTGTTATAGCCGGCCGGGTAGCTGCCGGGCAGGATCTCTACCGTGGCGCTGGCCCCGGCGCTTTCCGCGATCTTGCTGGCGGTGCGTTGCAGGCGGGCGACCACATCGTCGCGCTGGGCGTCGCTGAGGGTTCTCAGGGTGCCTTCCAGGCGCACCTCGGCGGGGATGATGTTGCTGCGGACCCCGGCGTCGATCTTGCCCACGGAAATCACCGGCGCCGGCAGGGCCACCAGGTTCATCTGGCGGCTGGCAATGGTCTGCCAGCCGAGGATGATCTGCGCGGCCAGCGGGAAGGGGTCGATCCCGGCCCAGGGGAACGCACCGTGGGTCTGTTCGCCCTTGATGGTGGCGACAAAATTGTCCGAGGCCGCGGTGGTGCGTTGCCGACTCACCGACAGGCTGCCGGACACGCCCGGGCCGACGTGCAGGCCGAAGATCGCCTCGGGGGCCGGGTTGGCCAGCACGCCTTGCTCGATCATCAGCCGCGCGCCACCGGTTTCCCCCACGGGTACGCCTTCCTCGGCCGGCTGGAAAATGAACTTCACCGTGCCCGGCAGGCTGTCTTTGTGCGCGGCCAGCACCTCGGCCACCCCCAGCACAATGGCGATGTGCGCGTCGTGGCCACAGGCGTGCATTACACCGACGGTTTTCCCCGCTTGGCTGAAGTCGTTGCCGCTGTAGGCCTGGGTTACGCGGGAGGCGTAGGGCAGGCCGGTCTGCTCGGTCACCGGCAGTGCGTCCAACTCGGAACGGATTGCCACCACCGGCCCCGGCTTGCCACCGCGCAGCACGCCGACCACGCCGGTGTGCCCGACCTCGGTCTGCACCTCCAGGCCCAACTGGCGCAGGCGCTCGGCCACCCGCTTGGCGGTGCGCACTTCACGGTTGCCCAGCTCCGGGTGCTGGTGGATGTCATGGCGCAGCTCGATCAGTTGCGGCGTGGCTTTCTGAATGTCCTGCTCCAGCACCTGCAGGCGCTGGGGGTCGACGTTGGCGGCGTGGGCGTTGCCCGCCAGCCAGGGGGTGATCAGCAGTCCGGCGCTGATCGCCAGGGTGAGCGGGGAGTGTTTCATGCAAAGCCTCGGTGGTTAATCGGCAGGGCCCGGATCGGGCCAGGGGCGATAACGCAGAAACCATGCCACCCGTTCGGCGCCCGCGTGGCCGGGCCCGGGGCCCTGAATGATGGGGGTTGGCGCCTGCTGTATGCGCCTGTTGCAGCAGTGCCGTGCTGATCGCCTGCTGTTCTGCCAGCAATCGGGTAGGGCCTTTTGCCATCTGTCGGTGGCGGCTGCCGGGCGGACGGGGAGTGCCCAAGCGTCTTAGTCGGATTATTCTGCTGAACCGATTCTTTTTCTGTGCAAAAATGCGCGCCGAATCCACGGTCGCAGCATGACCGAACAGTGTTCTTCGGCTTTCCTCGGGTGTCCCCGGTCAGTCGCTCGACGACCGGCTAGACTGTTTCCACGGCAGTTGCGCCGCCCGTTGGCGCAGGATGAGGAAGGCCGCAGTGGCCGGGCCAGCCCGGTTCACGTCCGGCGTCGCCGACGTATCAAGAAGAATTCATGTCACTCAAGTAGCTGAAGCCAATACGAATAAGAAGTCAGCGCAGGAGCGACATAAAAGTGAGGTCGAGTGTGTCATGTCGGCCTTGTGTGCCCACCGTGCAGTTTTGTGCAGTGAGGGCGTCCACGATCCATTGCGTTGTTCGGCATGTGTCGGGAACACCCCCATCAGCAAGGCGGCAGGGGCGGATGGCGTTCTATCGTAGGTAATTACAATTATGTTGAAAAAAGTGAACACGGCCCTCCTGGGCCTGGCGATGACGATAGGGTTCTCGTCCTCGTACGCTGCTGAGACAAAAAAGGTCGATGTGCTGTTGATCGGCGGGGGCATCATGAGCTCCACCCTGGGCGTCTGGCTCAATGAGCTGGAGCCGAGCTGGTCGATGGAGATGGTCGAGCGCCTGGATGGCGTCGCCCAGGAAAGCTCCAACGGCTGGAACAACGCCGGTACCGGTCACTCCGCCCTGGCCGAGTTGAACTACACCCCGGAAGATGCCAACGGCAAAGTCGAGATCCCCAAGGCCGTTGAAATCAACGAAGCCTTCCAGATCTCCCGTCAGTTCTGGTCCTGGCAGGTCAAGAACGACGTGCTGAAGAACCCGCGCTCGTTCATCAACTCGACACCGCACATGAGCTTCGTGTGGGGCGACGACAACATCAAGTTCCTCAAGAAACGCTACGAGGCCCTGCAAGCCAGCCCGCTGTTCAGCGGCATGCAGTACTCCGAAGACCCGGTTCAGATCAAGAAGTGGGTTCCGCTGATGATGGAAGGGCGTGACCCGAACCAGAAAATCGCGGCCACCTGGAGCCCGATCGGTACCGACGTCAACTTCGGCGAGATCACTCGTCAGTTCGTCGCTCACCTGCAAGCCCAGCCGAACTTCGCCCTGAAACTGTCGAGCGAAGTGCAAGACATCGAGCGCAATGAAGACGGCTCGTGGCGCGTGACCTACAAGAACCTGAAAGACGGTACTGAAACCCAGACCGACGCCAAGTTCCTGTTTATCGGTGCCGGTGGCGGTGCGCTGCACCTGCTGCAGAAGTCGGGCATTGCCGAAGCCAAGGAATACGCCGGTTTCCCAGTGGGCGGCTCGTTCCTGGTGACCGAGAACCCAAGCATTGCCGACCTGCACCTGGCCAAGGCCTACGGTAAAGCCTCGGTGGGCGCACCGCCGATGTCGGTTCCGCACCTGGACACCCGTGTGCTGGATGGCAAGCGCGTGATCCTGTTTGGCCCATTCGCGACCTTCTCCACCAAGTTCCTCAAGGAAGGTTCGTACCTGGACCTGCTGACCACCACCACCACCCACAACTTCTGGCCGATGACCAAAGTCGGCATCAAGGAATACCCGTTGGTGGAGTACCTGGCTGGCCAGCTGATGCTGTCTGATGAAGACCGCCTCAACGCCCTGAAGGAATACTTCCCGAACGCCAAGGCTGAAGACTGGCGTCTGTGGCAGGCCGGTCAGCGCGTGCAGATCATCAAGCGTGACGAAGAGAAGGGCGGCGTGCTGAAACTGGGCACCGAGATCGTGGCTTCCCAGGACGGCAGCATCGCCGGTCTGTTGGGCGCATCGCCAGGCGCTTCGACCGCTGCACCGATCATGCTGAACGTGCTGGAAAAGGTCTTCAAAGACAAAGTCGCGACGCCTGAGTGGCAAGCCAAGCTGCACCAGATCGTCCCGAGCTACGGCACCAAGCTGAACGACAGCCCGGAAAAAGTTGCACAAGAATGGGCTTACACCAGCCAGGTCCTGCAACTGACACCACCGCCAGCCGTTAACGGCCAGGCTGCTCCGGCACAACCTGCCGCCGCCCAGCCCAAGGCTGAGCGTGAAAGCAACGCTGCGACCGACATGGCGTTGTAAGCCAAGGCCTTGGGCAACTGCGGTTGCCTGGGAAGTCGCCGGCGGCTTGTTGCCGCTGTGAAAGAACGCCACTCATTGAGTGGCGTTTTTTTTGCCTGGCATTTACTACGGCGGTGTTCACGGCGTCGGCCGCCGTCGGCCATTAATTGTTTTGCCGGAGGTTTCTGGTTTTTTGCACAAATGTGGTTATCATCCGCGGCGATTTTTAATCAAGGACAAGGCAGCTAATGGATTTGAATACCATCCAGGTCATTTTGTTTGTGGTAGTGCTGGTGTGGTCGGCCTTCAGCCTGATCACCTACGCGGCGCGGCGCAGTGACAACAAGGGAGCCCTGCGCGACCTCAAGCAAAGCGGTGAATCGCTTCGCCAGTTGAGCGCTGAAGAACAGACCCTGGTGCAGCCGTTCCTGTTCCACCCGGCCAACCCGGACAAGCCCGCAAGCCTGATCAGCCCCGAAGTGTTCAGCCTGACTGGCGAGTTTATCCGCCACGGCCTGGAGACGGGGCAGGGCGGCACAACCCTGCACGACACTCTGGGTGACGTGGATGTGGTACTGCCCTACGACGCCAGGAGTTTTCTGCAGGCCGAGCACAACGAAGCCGAAGTGGTGATGACCGAGAAGTTCGCTATCGTCGTCGCCCTCAATGGCCAGTTCGACCTCAGCGCCGGGCGCGAGCGCGAACTGCGTCGGCAGAAGCAACACCAGCAGTGGTCCCACGGCCAAGTCGGGGCCTTGCAGGACGTGGTGGACGGGGATGCCCCGGCCACCGACAGCAACGCTGCCAAACCCGCCGCTGAGGCGACCCCGACTGAGGCGTTCGGGCGGGTCGAGATCCTTAGCCAGCGCGATGAAACCCCCGCCGAAATCGGCTATCGCCGCCAGCCAGGCATTGCCTTCTGGCCCTCCGTGCTGTGGTTGCTGGTGTGCATCTGCCTGGCCTTGACCGACGACGGCGCGAGCCTTATCTGGCTGTTCCTGGCGTTTGCCCTGGGCGCCCTGGCGCTGTGGCTGACCTGGCGCAAACGCTCCCTGGGCACGCCGCAGAAGGTCAACCGTAGCCGTGGCGTGCTGCACAGCGTGACACTGGCCAACCCGGACAACAGCCTGTTCATGACCGAGCACCTGTTTCTCGGCGACAAGGTGCCGGTGAACCTGCCTGCCCATTGGGCCGCCCATATGCTGCTGCCTGACGATGGCCGGGTCGAGGTTGAGATGCGGGTCGAGGACTACGGCGTGCTGCGCCTGGGCCAGCAGTTTTCCGTGGACGAGGAGCAGCGCCTGTTCCCCCACGCCTTTTGGGGGCGCCAACTGAGCCTGAGCCTGGTGGGGCTGCTGGCCGGCCTGGGGTTGTGGGCCGTGGCCGACGACCTGGGGGCCGATCTGGCCCAGACCGGCGCCTGGATCAGCGGCAGCGAAGCCCGTTCCTACCCTTCGGCGGCGGCGCTGCTGCAAGACCCTCCGGGCCTGGGCGGTTTCCTTGAGCAACAGGGCCAGGGCCGTTGTGACCTGCAATACCGCCAGGATGGCGTGACCCTGGGCTTTGATTGCCAGCGCCTGCGCTGGGGCGGCGACCCCTTGCCCCAGGCCAGCCTGTCGCTGGACCCAGCCGTGCGCGAGCTGTACTCGGGGACGTTCCTGCGCACCGAGTCCAACGCGATGCTCGACATCATGCTCAAGACCCAGATGTACCGGCAGATGGAGAGCGACCCGTCGGCGATCTACAACATGAGGGACATCAAGGCCCAGTTGTTGGTGGGCCTGAGCGACACGGTGCTGCGGATCGAGAGCGCCTGCGCCCTGGTGATCGACGGCGTCTCGGCCAATTGCACGGCCTTCAAGCGGCGCTTCGTCGAGCGGCTGCTGATCGGCGAGGCCGAGCAGCCCGAGACCTGGGAGCAACTGCTCAAACTGGCCCAGGACGGCGCGCTGAAAGCCAAGGGGCATAGCGATGAGGCCATGATCGTTTCACGCTTTGCCGAGGAGCTGCGGCGCCAGGCCAAGACCAGCATGCAGCCCTTGGTCCAGCAAGCGATCAGCAAGGCCCTGCAACCGGCCTTGCTCGCCCAGCGCGGCGGCGTGGTGCTGATTCAAGAAGGCGTCTACGGTGACCTGGCGGTCAGCTACTCCGATGACGAGGACTTGCTGGAGGTTTGGGAGCAGCAGCAACGGATGATCTCGGGGGAAGTGAGCACGCCGTTCAAGGTCAAAGGCATGGTCGTCTACCTGGGCCGCGACGCCAGCGACACGCCGGAGATTGTGCTGGATCCTTCGCGCACCCTGGATAACCCATGGTCGGCCCTGGCCCATGTGCTTTGGCTGCTCCTGGCCCTGGGGCTGGTGCTGGTGCACGTGCCGTTGCTGATCAAGCTCTGGCGTCAGGAACAGGCCCGGCACGTGGCGTTCCAGGCCCATTTCCAGACGCTCAAGCAGCAGTTGTAGGTGGGCATCAGGGCATCGCCGGGTCGGTCTGACCGGCGCTGCGCCCGCCGTCGTTGAGTAACAACGCCACTCCAAGAGAGTGGCGTTGTTGTTTTTGCGCACCGTGGCCGGCCTGTTACCGCTGCTGCGCCAGGGTGAATCGTTGGTGTGCACCCTGTGTTCGCCGATGGGGCGTTTTTACCCAGGTCGGGCGCCAGCAGGCTGATAAGGCAGCGCTGATTTTTATAAAAAATCATACAAATCAGTTGTTTATGTTTTGTGGCGTGTTTTTTGCTGTCATTCGACTGCCGCGCCACGCGGCCCGCGTTTCACCCTCCACGTTGTTCCCTCGGAGGGCTGGGCGATCTCAATGGAGAGATCGTCGCCTGTACTGAAACGCACCTCAATCGTTCAGCCGACAGCGTCGTCGGCGGGTGGAATCAGGCTTAAACCTCGCCCTGCATTCCCCGTTCACCCCACCTCCCTCAAGCATCCCCAGCACGCCTTTGGCGTGGGCGTTCGGCTGAACGCGGGTGACGCTTGGGTCGGGCCGGGTGCCTCCAGGAGCATCCTCCATGGCTATCAATCGTCGTACGTTCCTTCGCGCGTCCGCTGTCTCTGCGGCCGCTCTCTCGACGCTGAGTTTCAAGAGCCTGTCGGCCTTTGCCGCCGACGACGCGATCAATGTCGCCGCGCTGTATGACAGCTCCGGCGGCCTGGACATCTATGGCAAGCCGATCGTCGACGCCTTGACGTTCGCCACTGAAGAGATCAATGCCTTGGGCGGCTTGCTGGGCCGCCCGCTGAACCTGATCAAGTACGACACCCAGTCCAACATGCAGCTCTATGCCCAGTACGCCCAGCAGGCGGCGCTCAAGGATCGGGCGGCGGTGGTGCACGGCGGCATTACCTCATCGTCCCGAGAGGTGATCCGCCCGGTGCTGGACCGCTATAAGACCCTGTACTTCTACGACAACCAGTACGAGGGCGGGGTCTGTGACCGCAACTTCTTCGGCACCGGCGTGACCCCTGCGCAGACCGTGGAAAAGCTCGTGCAGCACGTCACCAAGGCCTGGGGCAAGAAGGTCTACATCATCGCCGCCGACTACAACTACGGGCAGATCGTCTCCGCCCACGTGAAGAAGTACGTGGCCGAGGCGGGGGGCGAAACCCTGGCGGTGGAGTTCTTCCCGCTGGACGTGACCAACTTCGGCGCGACCATCTCGAAGATCCAGGAAGCCAAGCCGGACTTCGTCTGGTCGGCCCTGGTGGGCGGTGCCCACATGTCGTTCTACCGCCAGTGGAAAGCCTCGGGCATGGCCGGCAAGTTGCCGATTGCCTCCACCACCTTCGCCGGGGGCAACGAGCACGTGGTGCTGGCCCCGGAAGAATGCAACGGCATCCTGATCTGCCAGAACTACGTGCAGGAACTGGCGACGCCCAACAACCAGGCGTTTGTCAGCAAATTCCACCAGCGTTTCGGCGCCGATTACCCCTACATCACCGAACTGGCCATGGGCGCCTACCAGGGCATGCAGCTCTGGGCCGAAGGCGTGCGCCGGGCCGGGACCGTGGAGCGCCAGGCGGTGATCGAGGCGCTGGAGCAGGGCGTGAGCCTGGAGCTGCCCAGCGGCAAGGTCTCGGTGGATGCGCAAACCCACCACTGCATTCTCGATGTGCACATTGCCGAGGTCCGTGATCGACGCCTGGAGGTGGTGCAGAGCTTTGCCCAGCAGCCGCCGGCCGACACCGCGTCGGTGTGCGACCTGATCAAGAACCCCCGGGATGCAAAACAGTACAGCGTGACGCTGTAAGGAGGCGGGTATGGATTGGGCAGCGGTTTTTTCCCTGCAAATACTGGGCGCCATCGCCACCTTGGTGCTCCTCAGCATCGGCCTGGCGGTGGTCTTCGGCATGATGAAAATCATCAACCTGGCCCATGGCGAATTCATGATGCTGGGCGGTTATGTGGCGATCCTCGCCACCCACAAACTGCACGTGCCGATCTGGATTTCCATCCTCGTCCTGGCACCCCTGACAGTGGGCCTGTTCGGCATGCTGGTGGAGCGCCTGCTGGTGCGCCACCTGTACGGGCGGATGATCGACACCATGCTCGCCACCTGGGGCCTGAGCCTGGCCCTGACCGGGGTCGCCACGATGTTTTTCGGCAACACCACGGTGGGCATTTCTTCACCCTTGCCGGGCCTGAGCATTGGCGCCTATCAAACCAGCGGCTACGGGGTGTTTGTGATTGGCGTGGCGGTGGCGGTGGTCCTCGGCATGTGGGCCTTGCTGCGCTTTACCCATTTCGGCCTATGTGCCCGGGCGACCATGCAGAACGCCAAGATGGCCGCGGCCCTGGGGGCCAACCCGGGGCGCATCTACAGCCTGACCTTTGGCCTCGGTGCGGCCCTGGCCGGCCTCGGCGGCGCGGTGCTGGCGCCGTTGACCGGGGTGATTCCGACCCTGGGCGCCAGCTACATCGCCAAGGCCTTTATCACGGTGATCGGCGGCGGTAGTGCAGTGATCACCGGCACCCTGAGTTCGGCGGTGGCCTTCGGCTCGATCAACCAGGTGGTGACCTTCCTCAGCACCCCGGTGTTCGGTGAAGTGGCGCTGTTGCTGGCGGCGGTGGTGTTGATCCGGGTCTTGCCCCAGGGCATCACCGGGCGTTTTTTCAAAAGGGCATTTTGATGACTATTTCCTCTCCCAACCTGCTGCCCCTGGGTGGCAGCCTGCTGGCCGCGCTGTTGCTGGTGCTGCTGCCGCAGTGGCTGGACCTGTTCAGCCTGCTGTCGCTGTCGATCTACCTGGTGATGGCTTTGCTCGCCCTGAGCCTGGCGTTTGTCTGGGGTTTTGGCGGCATCCTGTGCTTCGGCCAGGCGGCGTTTTTCGGCCTGGGCGCCTACGGCTACGCCATTGGCGTGTTGAACTTCGGCGACAGCACCTGGGCGGTATTGCTGGCGGTCCTGGTGCCGGCGCTGTTCGCCGCGGCCATGGGTTACTTCATGTTCTATGGCGGCATCAGTGATGTTTACCTGGGGGTGATCACCCTGGCGGTGACCCTGATTCTGTTCAACGTGATGAACTCCACCTCTGGCTCGGCCTACCACATTGGCAGCGCCTTGCTTGGCGGCTTCAACGGCATCCCGGCGATCCCGACCCTGAACATGCCCTTCGACCCGGACCGGGTGCTGGAGCCCGAGACCCTGTTCCAGGTCATCGGCGGCGCCTTGATCCTCTGCTACCTGGGGCTTCGCGGGCTGTTGGCCAGCCGCTTCGGCAAGGTGGTGGTGGCGGTGCGCGAGAACGAGCAGCGTGCCGGCCTGCTGGGCTATGACACTCGGCTGCACAAGCTGCTGGTGTTCAGCCTCGGTGGCGGTATCGCCGGCCTGGCCGGTTGCCTGTTCGCCAACTGGGGCGCCTTCGTCAGCCCCGGGGTGTTCGGCCTGGCGCAATCGGCGCAGATCATTATCTGGGTGATTGTCGGCGGTCGCGGCACCCTGTTCGGGCCGATCCTGGCTTGCATCGCCATCCAGGCGCTGATGGCCCGCTTGGGTGAACAGCAGAGCCTGGACAGCGGCCTGGTGCTCGGGGTGATCCTCCTGACCTTCGTCATGCTCCTGCCCCGAGGCTTGCTGCCAAGCCTGGCCAGCCTGCTGTCGACACTGCGCCGGCCACGCCGCGCCACCGCCCAACCACAGGAGCGCTCGGCATGAGTGAAGTCCTTTTGCAAACCCGTGGCCTGGGCGTCAGCTTTGGTGGCGTGCACGCAGTCAAGGCGGTGGACTTCACCGTCCACAGCGGCGAGGTGCGCTGCCTGATCGGCCCCAACGGCGCCGGTAAAAGCACCTTTTTCAAACTGCTCAGCGGTCAGTTGCAGCCCAGCCGTGGCGATTGCCATTTTCGTAGCCGGCGCATTTCCGGCTTGCCCCTGCACCGCATCGCGCGCCTGGGCATCGGCGTGAAAACCCAGACCCCGAGCGTCTTCGACGGCCTCGATGTGTTGGAAAACCTGCGCCTGGCCGCCAGCCGCCTGCAAGGGCCGGCCGAGGCCCAGGCCACCGCTGAAGCGACGCTGGAACGGATCGGCCTGAGCGAACTGCGCCAGCGCAACGTCGGCGACCTGGCCCACGGCCAGCGCCAGTGGGTCGAGCTGGGGATGATCCTGGCGGCCCGTCCGGCCCTGGTGCTGCTGGATGAACCGGCGGCCGGCATGACCCATCAGGAGGTGCGCAAGACCGCCGCCCTGATCAAGGAAATCAATGCCCACAGCACGGTGATCGTGGTCGAGCACGACATGGAGTTCATTCGCCTGATCGCCGGCACCGTCACCGTATTCAACCAGGGGGCGATCCTCGCCCAGGGCAGCTTTGCCGAGGTCACCCAGGACCCGGCAGTACGCGAGGCCTACCTCGGCAAGCAGGAGATCAAACATGCTTGAAGTCAAAGGCCTGTGTGCCGGTTATGGACGGGTGCCGGTGTTGCGCGAGGTGCTGCTCAGCGCCAGCGCCAACAGTGGCGTCGGGGTATTGGGGCGCAATGGCATGGGCAAGACCACCTTGCTCCGGGCGCTGATGGGTGAGCTGCCGGCCATGGCCGGGACCCTGCATTTTGCCGGGCAGGACTTGACCCGCGCGGCGGCCCACCAGCGGGCGGCGGCGGGCATCGGCTACGTGCCCCAGGGGCGGCAGATTTTCCCCCAGCTCTCGGTCAGGGAAAACCTGCGCATGGGCTGCGTGAAAAACTTCGCCACGGCGGCCACCACCATGGAACGGGTGCTGGAATATTTTCCGCGCCTGGAGCGTTTGCTGGAGCAGCCGGGTGGCGCGCTGTCCGGCGGTGAACAGCAGTTGCTGGCCCTGGCCCGTTGCCTGTGCGGCGACCCGAAACTGCTGTTGCTGGACGAGCCCACCGAGGGCATCCAGCCGTCGATCTGCGACGAGATCATCGACACCCTGCAACGCCTGCGGCGCGAGCAGGGGCTGGCGTTGATCCTGGTGGAGCAGGACATCGAGTTCCTCGCGGCGCTGTCGGATCGCATCCTGATCATCGAGAAGGGCCAACTGGTGGAAGAGATCGACCCGTCCACCACCAGCGCCGCGGCCATCGCCGAACGGTTTGTGGATTTTCATTCTTAAGGATTACTTCACCATGTCTATTCAACGTCCCTCCCTGGCCGACCTCGACGCGGCCGGTGGTCGCCTGGGCCTGCAGCTCGATGCGTCGTTGCTGAACGAGTACGCGGGCATTCTCGAAGCGGTGTGGCAGGACTACGACCGCCTCGACAGTCTGGGTTCCACGCTGCCACCGCTCAAATACCCGCAACGCTCGGGCCACGAACCGGCACCCGGCGACAACCCCTACAACGCCTGGTACGTGAAGACCCAGGTGCAAGGCGCGGCCAGCGGCAAGCTGGCGGGCAAGCGCATCGCCCTCAAGGACAACATCTGCCTGGCCGGGGTGCCGATGATGAACGGCGCCTCGACCCTGCAAGGTTACGTGCCGGACCTGGACGCCACCGTGGCGACCCGGGTGCTGGACGCCGCCGGGCAGATTCTCGGCAAGGCCCATTGCGAGTACTTCTGCGTGTCCGGCAGCAGCCACACCAATGCCACCGGCGCGGTGCACAACCCGCGCAACCCCGGGCACTCCACCGGCGGTTCGTCCTCCGGTTGCGCGGCGCTGATCGTCGCCGGGGAGGTGGACCTGGGCATCGGCACCGACCAGGGCGGTTCGGTGCGCATTCCCGCGGCCTACAGCGGCATCTACGGCCTGAAACCGACCCACGGGCTGATTCCCTACAGCGGCATCATGCCGGTGGAAATGACCCTGGATCACGCCGGCATCATGAGCGCCAATGTCGCCGACAACGCCTTGCTCCTGGAGGTGTTGGCCGGGGTCGACGGCCTCGACCCGCGCCAGGGGCGGCAGTTGCCCGAGGTGCGCTACACCCAGGCCCTGGGCCAAGGCTGCGCCGGGTTGCGGATTGCCGTGGTGGGCGAGGGCTTCGGTCTGGCCAACTCGGAAGCCGATGTGGACGCAGCGGTGCGCCACGCCGCCGGTCTGTTCCGTGAGCTGGGGGCCGAGGTCGAGGAGGTGTCGATTCCGATGCACGCCCTGGGCCATGCGATCTGGACCCCGATTGCCGTGGAAGGCACCACCCAGCAGATGCTCGGCTGTAACTATTCCAGCAACTGGAAGGGGCTCTACGTGGAGAGCCTGATGCAGGCCCAGGCCGGCTGGCAGGCCAAGGCCGAGGCCTTTCCCCATGACTTGAAAACCTGCCTGCTGGCCGGCGACTACGCTTACCGCGCCCATGCCGGGCAGTACTACGCCAAGGCACAGAATGCGGCGCGGCAACTGCGCGCCGCCTACGACGGGCACCTGCAAGACTTCGACGTACTGCTGATGCCCACGGTGCCGCTCAAGGCACCGCGGTTGCCTGAGCCTGAAGCCTCTGCCAGCACCTGGGTCAGCCGCGCCCTGGAGATGAACGCCAACACCGCGCCCTTCGATGTTACCGGGCATCCGGCGATCTCCATCCCCTGCGGCTTGGCCGCCGGGCTGCCGGTGGGCATGATGCTGGTCGCTCGCGACTACGATGAGGCCACGCTGTACCGCCTGGCCCATGCTTTCGAGCAGCACTTCAATTGGGAAAGCCTTACGTCATGAGTACTCAGGGATACAAGGTCGGGCTGTTGTTCTCCGAGCACAGCCTCACCGCCGGGGTGGAGACCACCCAGGCCAATGCCAGCCAACTGGCGATTGCCGAGGTCAACGAGGCGGGGGGCATCAACGGTGTGCCCCTGGTGCCGGTGGTTGCCCACCCCGGTGCCGAGCCGTCCAGCTACCGCGACAGCGCCCTGCAACTCTGTGATCAGGAACAGGTGCGGGTGCTGTTCGGCACCCACATGTCGAGCACCCGCAAGCTGGTCTTGCCGGTGGTGGAAAGCCGTCGTCGCCTGCTGTTCTACCCGACCCTCTATGAAGGCTTCGAGTATTCGCCGTACTGCTTCTATACCGGCTCGGCCCCCAACCAGAACTCTGTGCAACTGGCGCGTTATGTGCTGGAAACCTACGGCGGGCGGGTGCTGTTTGTCGGTGGGCCCTATGTCTACCCGTACGAGTCCAACCGCATCATGCGCGAGCTGTTCGAGCAGGCCGGGGGCGAGGTGGTGGACGAGATCTACCTGCCGTTCCATGCCTGTGAGGAGGACTTCCAGCGGGTCATGCAGCGGGTGGCGGACACTGCCCCGGACGCCATCTATTCAACCATTGTCGGCAGCGACATCCCGGCTCTGCACCGGGCCTACCGCCGTGCCGGGCTGGACCCGGCGCGCACGCCGATCGTCAGCCTGGCCACCAATGAAGTGGATGTGCTCGCCATGACCGCCGAGGAGGCCGAAGGGCATGTGTGCGCGGCGCCCTGGTTCTCGACCCTGGACAACGCCCAAAGCCGGGCCTTTGTCGCCCGCTACCGGGCGCGGTTTGGCGAGCAGGCGCCGATCACCTCGGGGGCCGAGGCCGCGTATTTTCAGGTGCACCTGTTCGCCCAGGCCGCACGCCAGGCCGCGGACGATTCCCTGGAGGCCCTGCGCGAAGCCTTGGCCGGTGCCCACTTCGACGCCCCTCAAGGCCGTGTGAGTATCGATGCCGACACTCAGCACACCTGGCTCTGGCCACGGATTGCCCGGGTCGATGCCCAGCGTCAGTTCCAACTGGTGCTGGAAAGCCGCGAGGCGGTGCGGCCCAGCCCGTACATGGTCGAGTACCAACTGGACGCCGAAGCGTGAGGCGGAGGAGGGCGAGATGAACACTGCACCTTCGCTGCTGCGCGAGCTCAAGGGCCTGCGGGTGTTGGTCATCCACCCCGAGGACGCCGAGGCCCGGGTGGTGCTGAGCCAGTTGCAACGCATCGGCTGCATCGTCGAACAGTGTTGGCCGGTGCCCACCTGCCTGCCGGCGGCGTTCGACGCGGTGCTGCTGGCGGTCGAACTCAACCAGCGCGCCAACACCCAGGCATTGGTGGAGAGCCTCGACGAGCAGGCGCCGCCGATCATTGCCGTGGTCGGCTACGAAAACCCCTCGATGCTGCAACTGGTGCTGGAAACCCAACCGGCGGCGGTGATCGAACGGCCCCTGCGACCGTTCGGCCTGCTGACCCAGTTGTTGATGGCCCGGGCCGCCTGGCGCGCGCGGATCGACATGCTGGCGCAGATCCGCAAGTTGCAGACCCGGCAACCGGCGGTGTCGAAAATCTCCATGGCCAAGGCCCTGTTGATGGCCCGCTATCGGATTGCCGAAAGCGAAGCCCACCGGCGCATCCAGCGAGACGCCATGGCCCGGCGCATCAGCATGGAGGCGATTGCCCAGGGGATTATCGACGCGGGCTTGCCGACGCCGGACTGAAGGGCAGGGCGCGAAACCCGCGTCGGCGATGGGCTGCAAGGAGGCGGCCCTTTTGTATTATTTTTGCTACACGTGACTGAGAAAGCCTATCAAATGAGAATCTGTATCTATATGATTCGCGGCACAATCTTGCCGGGCTACCGCAGTGCCCGGGGTTCTCCAAAAAGGCCGTTACGTCGATGCGTCGAACTCTTGTTTCCCTGTGTGTCATCCAAGCTATTTCCCAGACTGCCTGGGCTGAATCGGTACCGGTGGACCCGGCCTCGATCGAGCTGCAAGCCATCGACATCAACGGCACCGCCGAAGAACAGGCCCAGGGGCCGGTACAGGGTTATCGTGCCACCCGTTCCGCCAGCGCCACGCGCACCGACACCTCGATTCATGAAACCCCGCAGTCCATCAGCGTGGTCACCCGCGACGCCGTGGAAGACCTCAGCGCGACCCGTTTGCAAGACGCCCTCGACTACGCTGGCGGCGTGGGCCGAGCCAACAACTTTGGTGGCCAGGGGCTGACCACCTTCACCGTGCGCGGCTTCACCACCGGCGAGTTCTACCGCAACGGTTTCCCCATCAACCGCGGCTACCCGAACATGCCCGATGCCAACACCATCGAGCGCCTGGAAGTGCTGCGCGGCCCGGCCACCATGCTCTACGGCCGTGGCGACCCGGGCGGCACCTTCAACGTGGTGTCCAAGCAGCCCCTGGCCGAAAGCCGCACCACCCTGGGCAGCCAGATCAGCGACCAGGGCATGCGTCGCGGCACTCTGGACACCTCGGGCCCATTGGATGATGACGGCCGCTTCGCCTATCGCCTGAACGTAATCGGCGAGGGCGGCGACACCTTCCGCGACCACGTGGAAACCGAACGCTACGGCGTGACCCCGGTGCTCAGCTGGCAGGTCAACGACCGCACCAAAATCACCTTCGAAGGCGACTTCATGCGCAACAACGCGCCTTTGGATCGTGGCCTGACCCGCTACCCGACACAGCGTGGCGTGGCCTCGCGGGACACCTTCTTCGGCGAGAAGGACGTCGGCAAACTGCACAACGACAACAACATGGGCCAGGTGCGTTTCGAGCACTTCCTCAATGACAACTGGACCCTGGGCGGCGGCGCGCAAATCCTCGATGGCACCCTGGCCGGCAATGGCATCGAGGCCAACGGCATTGCGCCCGACGGTCGCACCCTGGGGCGCAACTTCAACTACCGCAAACTGGAATGGCGTGATCGCGACTACCAGTTGAACCTCACCGGGCACTTTTCCACCGGCGGTTTCGAGCACACCTTGCTCACCGGTGTCGAGTACGAAGACTACGACTACCAGTCGATCATCAAGCGCTCGGCGGCCGGCATCAACTACCCCATCGATATCTTCAACCCGGTCTACGGCCAGCCACGTCCGGCCTTGACCCGCACCACCACCGATGACAAGGAAAACCTCAAGACCTACGCGGCCTTTGTCCAGGATCAGGTCAGCCTGACCGACGACCTCAAGGTTCTGTTGGGTGCGCGCCTGGAGCGCTTCGAGCACCAGTACGACAACTACCTCAACAACACCTCCTGGGAGAAGAGCGACAACGCCGTCACCCCGCGGGCTGGCCTGGTCTACAACCTGACGCCGACTGTGGCGCTGTATGCCGACGCGGCGCGCTCGTTCAAGCCCAACTCGGGTGCCGACCGCACGGGCAATGGCTTCAAGCCGGAAGAAGGCAAGTCCTATGAGGTGGGGGTGAAGTGGGAAGCCCTGGAGCGCCAGTTGAGCGTGGACGCGGCGATCTACCAGATCGACAAGCAGAACGTGCTGACCAACGATCCGACGGACCCGAGCGGTGTGCTCAAAGTGGCCGCCGGTGAAGTGCGCAGCCGTGGCCTGGACATCAACGTGGCCGGCAACCTCACCCCCGAGTGGCGGATGATCGGCGGCTACGCCTATGTGGACGCCGAGGTCACCAAGGACACGGCGATCCCGACCGGCACGCGCCTGATGAACATTCCGCGCAACAGCTTCAGCCTGTTGAACGTCTACGAGTTCCAGGACGGCGGCCTCAAGGGACTGGGCCTGGGGTTGGGTGCCAAGTACGTAGACAACCGCGCCGGGCAAACCTCCAGCACCGCCTTCGACATGAGCAGCTACCAGGTCTTTGATCTGTTGAGCTACTACAAGCTCAACGAGCACGTGCGTCTGAACCTGGACGTGAAAAACTTGTTCAACGAAGACTACGAGGAAGGCGCTTTCGGCAACGTCTATGCCTACCCGGGCGCACCGCGCACCGTGCAACTGGGCATCGCCTACACCCTGTAAACCCGACAGCCGCCAAGCGTCTGCAATCCCCCAGTTCCCGGTGCGTAAAGCGCCTGGGGCCTGGGGGATTTTGCTATGGGGCGGCGCAGGCCGAGCCCCGGGCCTGGGGCCTGCACCGCGCGCGCAAACGCCTGAAGTTATTCACTAAAACCGTGGGTATCTCTGTGGATAACTGCGCAGGAGGCCGACAGCACAGGTGATACGGGGCACGGTCAATAAATAGACAAAACCCCGCTTGCCTGGCTCGTGAGGCCCTCTAGTGCGCCACCTTTTCGGTCATGAACTCCAGTAGCTGCTTGGGCAAGTTGAAGACTGGGTAGGCCAGGGACTGCACCTTGATCATGGTGTCCAGCACCAGGGTGCTGGTGCCTGGCTTGCCTTGCTCCTCGCGTGGGCCTAGAAATCCACCGTGGCCGACAGTTGCAAGGTGCGTGGCGAGGCCTGGGAGAAGGCGCCATAGGACGCCACCCCCGACCAGTAGCTGCGGTCGAAAAGGTTTTGTACCGTGGCCCGCAGGGTGGTGGGGCGGCCGTCGATGTGGGTGCTGAAGCGGGCGCCGGCGTCGATCCGGGTCCAGGGGTCGAGTTCCTGGGTGTTGGCCTGATTGATGTACTGGCTGCCGGTGTAGATGGCGCCGCTGGTCAGGGTCAGGCCCTCGATCCACGGCGTGTCCCATTCCGCCCAGAGGTTGGCCTGGACCTCGGGCACGCCCACCGGTTTGTTGCCGCGGTAGGCCGGGGTGCCGCTCTGGGTCAATTCGGCGTCGAGCAGGGTCACGCCGCCGAGCAGGCGGGTGCCTTCGCTGAGTTCGCCGAACAGGTTGAGTTCCAGGCCGCGGTTACGTTGCTCGCCCTGCACCGAAAAAATCTGTCGGTTATTGCTCTGGGCCACCAGTTCGCCCGCTGGCTTCTTGATCTGAAACAGGCTCAGGGTTGAGGTGAAGGTCCCGTAGTCGACCTTGACCCCGACTTCCTGCTGGCGGGAGATGTAGGGCGCGAACACCTCGCCGGAGTTGTCGGCGGTGGCCGGTGCGGAGTCGCCCTTGCTCAAGCCTTCGATGTAGTTGTAGTAGAGCGACACGTGCTCCCAGGGTTTGATCACCAGGCCGAACAGTGGTGTGGTGGCGGTTTTGTCGTAGGTGGTGGTGACTGCGCCTGCAGTGTTGTAGTTGTGCGACTCGATGCTTTGCTGGCGCAGGCCGAGGGTCAGCTGCAAGCGTTCATCGAGCACCGACAAGGTGTCGGCCAGGGCCACGCCGGACAGTTCGCTGGCCGAGACCTTGAGCGGGTCAGGGGTGGCGATCTCGGGCTCCGGGCGCTGCACCGGGTGGTAAATGTTGGACAGGATCGCCGGCCCGGAAATGATCGCCCGGGACAACTCATCGCGATAGCGGGTGACTTGCAGGCTGGTGTTATGGCTCACCGGGCCGGTGTCGAAGCGCACCCGGGCACCGGCATCGACGGTGTAGCGCTCGACCTCGAACTTGTAATAGCCGGGAATCGACGAGGTGTCGCCGGCGCTGTTGAGCAGGGTCGGGGTCTGGTCGGAAAGCCGCGACACTTGCGAGCGCCCACCGCCGGCGTGGGCGAACAGGGTCAGTGCGTCGTTCACCTCGTATTCACCGCTCAGCAGGGTGGCGCGGTCGCGGGTCTTGGCCCAGGACCATTCCTGGGTGACGTTGCGCCGGCCGTTGGCGGCCGAGGGAATGTCCAGGCCACGGCTGATCAGGAAGGGCCGGGATGGAGCGTCGAACTGTTCTTCCTGGCTGATCATGTCGAGGCTGGCACGCAGGCGCTCGCCCTGGTAATCGAAGGCCACGGCGCCGAGGTTGATCTCCCGCGATTGTTTGTCGATAGCGGTGTCGCCTTGCTGCACGCTGCCGTTGATGCGCACACCAAACTGGCGCTGGTCACCGAAGCGCCGGCTCAGGTCCAGATGGCCGCCGACCTGGCTGTCGCTGGCGTAGCTGGCGGTGAAGCGGGTCAGGTCTTCGTCCAGGGAGCGCTTGGGCACAATATTGATCACCCCACCGACCCCGCTGTTGGGCGACATGCCGTACAGCAGCGCGCCGGGCCCCTTGATCACCTCCACGCGCTCGGCGTACTCGGTGAACACTCGGTAGTTGGGGGCCACGCCGTAGACGCCGTCGAAAGCCAGTTCCCCGAGGTTGCCTTCGCCTATGGGAAAACCGCGGATAAAGAACGAGTCCACCACGCCGCCGGTCTGCCCGGTGGAACGCACCGAGGAGTCACGCTCCAGCACGTCGGCGACGGTGATCGCCTGCTGGTCCTTGATCAGGGTGGAGGTGTAGTTGCTGACGCTGAAGGGCACGTCCATCAGGTCTTTGTTGCCCATCAGGCCGAGGCGGCCACCACGGGCCACCTGGCCGCCGGCATACACCGGCGGCAGGCTGTCCTGGGACGGGGTGTTGGCGCTGATGGTGGTGGCGTCGAGGGTCAGCCCGGTGTCTGCGGCGGCTGGGCGCCGGGCCAGGGTGTAGGTGCCGTCGGTGCGCGCCACCAGTTCCAGGCCGCTGTCGGCGAGCAATTGTTCCAGGGCTTCCCGGGGGCTGTAGCGGCCTGACAGCCCGGGGCTTTCCAGGCCGTCGGTGAGGTTGGGCTGGAACGACAGGGGAAGGCCGGTGGCCAGGGCAAAGCCAGACAGGGTCGGGCCCAGGGGGCCGGCCGGGATCTCGTAGCTGCGCGGTGTGCTGTCCAGGGCCGGTGTGGCGGCGGCCCAGGCCGCTGTGCTGCAAGCGGTGCCCAGGCTCAGGCACAGCAGGGCATTGCGCAGGGCGGGGCGGAGGGGGCGGGCCGGACGCGGAGGGCGGTTAACGAACATGGGGGAGGACCTATTCGACAAGGTTGAGAAGTGCTTCCTTCCCTAGCCAGCCGAGCGCGGAAAAAGTATCACCCCCCAGGCTGTTTTTTTTCAGGCGGCGGAAAGCATCACCCAGTAACCCTGCCAATGCTGACGGATAACCAACGGATAGGTCTGCTGCAGCATGTCCAGGGTGCGCTGGCTGTCGCTGATGGGGAAGGCACCGGAAATGCGCAGGTCGGCGATGGCCGGGTCGCAGCGCACGAAGCCCTTGCGGTAGCGCGCCAGTTCCACGAGGAAGTCCGCCAGGCGCAGGTTGTCGGCCAACAGCATGCCCTGGGTCCAGGCACTGGCAGCGGGGTTGGCGGTTTCCGGCGGGGCCAGCTGGCTGGCGCTGAAGGTGGTGCGCTGGCCGGCGTTGATCACCTGCTGGGCACCGCCGGCCTCGGCCAGTTGCACCCGCACCGCGCCTTCGAGCACCACCAGGCGGGTGCTGCCGGCCTGCTCGCGCACGGTGAAACGGGTGCCCAGGGCCTGCATCCAGCCGGCCTCGGTGGTCACCAGGAACGGCCGGTCGCCAGGGTCGCGGGCGGTCTGTACCAGGATCTCGCCCTGGCGCAGGTGCACCCGGCGTTGCTGGCTGTCGAAGCGCACGTCGATCGCCGAGTCGGTGTTCAAGGTGATCTGCGAACCGTCCGCCAACTGCAGCTCCCGGCGTTCGCCCACGGCCGAGCGGAAGTCGGCGGTCCATTGCTGGGTTTCCAGGAGCTTCCAGGCGCCGAAGCTGCCGGGCAGCAGGGCCAGCAATGCCGCCAGCTTGGCCACGGCGGCGCGTCGGCCCGGGTTGGCCGGGCGATCCAGGGCCGACATGGCCAGGGCCGGGGGCAGGCCGCCGAGTTTGCCCAGCAGCACCTGCGCCCGCTCCCAGGCCTGTTGGCGTTCCGGGCTGCTGCCTCGCCAGTGCTGCCATTGCTCATGCTCGTCGGCGCTGACATCGCCTTCGCTGAAGCGCAGCAACCAGTCGGCGGCTTCGTCCAGGGCTTGCTCGGCCAGCGGCACAGTCGGCTGGGCGGGCACTTAGTGCACCAACGCCAGGCACTGGATAAAGGCCTGCTTCATGTAGCGCTTGACGGTGATCAGCGAGACCCCCAGTTGCTCGGCGATTTCGGCGTACTTGAGGCCGGCGATCTGCGACAGCAGGAAGGTGCGTTTCACCGGGGCCGGCAAGGTGTCGAGCATGGCGTCGATTTCGTGCAGGGTTTCCAGGATCAGGTAGCGCGCCTGGGGCGAGGGCGCCTCGGCTTCCGGCATCTGCGCCAGGGCTTGCAGGTAGGCGCGCTCCAGAGCCTGGCGCTGATACCAGTTGACCAGGATGCCCTTGGCCACGCAGCTCAGGTAGGCCCGGGGTTCGTCGATCACCGCGACCCCGGAGGCGAGGATCCGGGTGAAGGTGTCATGGGCCAGGTCTGCGGCGTCCAGGGCGTTGCCGAGCTTTTTCCGCAGGCGCGCGTAGAGCCAGCCATGGTGGCCGCTGTACAGGGCTTCGACGGTACGCAGGTGCTGGGCGTGGATCGCGGCGGGGCTATCGCTCATGGCAGGTCGGAGTTTGCAATTGAGAAGTATTCCCAATGCTAGTGTAGGGCGAAGTCCCTGCGCAAGGATTCTCTGTGGCGCACAAGCGGCGGCGGGTGTGGCGGGGCAGGGGCTGCCTGGGCGGGGAAGGAGGGCGGTTGCGGCGCAGCAATCGGTGGAGAGGGGCGTTGCCGACGGGCCAGGGCAATAGTCGCCCTGGCCGGTTGTCAGGCGTCGGGGGTTATTTGCTCGACCAGGCAATAAAGCGCTGTTCCAGGCTTTCGCCATGCTCGGTCCAGAAGTCCACGTCCATCTGCAGGGCGTTCTGCATGTTCTGCGGCGCCGTCGGCAGGTCGGCGGCCAGTTCCGGGCTCAGCAGGCTGATGGTGCCTTTGTTCGAAGGGCCGTACGCCATGTGCTCGGTGTAGATTTTCTGCTGCGCCGGCTGCATGGCGAACTTGATGAACTTGTAGGCCTCGTCCAGGTTCGGCGTGCCCTTGGGAATGGCCCACTCATCGAACTGGTAGAGGTTGCCGTCCCAGACGATTTTCAGCGGTGCGCCGGATTGCTTGGCGGCATAGATCCGGCCGTTGTAGGCCGAGCTCATGACCACGTCGCCGGAAATCAGGTACTGCGGCGGCTGGGCGCCGGCTTCCCACCACTGAATGTAGGGCTTGAGTTCGTCGAGCTTGGCGAAGGCGCGGCTCACGCCGGCGTCGGTGGACAGTTCCTTGTACACGTCCTTGGGCGCCACGCCGTCGGCCATCAGGGCGAATTCCAGGGCGCCGCGGGCGGATTTGCGCAGGCTGCGCTTGCCGGGGAATTTCTTCACGTCCCAGAAATCTTTCCAGCCCTGGGGCGCGGTCTTGAGCTTCTCGGTGTTGTAGGCCAGTACGTTGGACCAGACGAAAATCCCCACGCCGCAGGTCTGCACGGTGCCGTCGATAAAGTCTTCCACCGGCCCGATGCGGCTCATGTCGATTTTCTCGAACAGGCCATCGTCGCAACCACGGCTGAGGTCGTTGTCTTCGATGTCGAGCACGTCCCAGTTGACGCTCTTGGTGTCGACCATGGCCTTGACCTTGGCCATCTCGCCGTTCCATTCGCCGGCGATGATCTTGGTCCCAGTGGCTTTTTCGTAGGGTTTGTAGAAGCCCGCCACTTGGGCGTCCTTGCTCGCGCCGCCGTAGGAAATCACGGTCAGATCCTTGGCCATGGCCTGGCCCACAGCCAGGCTCAGGCAACCGCTGAGCAGCACAAACTTCAGTGTTTTCGACATGGTGAAACTCCCAAAAAAAGTAGTACCGCAATGGAGTGCTAAGGGCAGTGTCAGCTCGACGGGGCGGGAACGAATCGGCGCCGCGCCGGTTGCTCTACCGGACATTCGAAGTTCCGGGCTGATTTGTTGTTATGCAGAGCGTCAGTGTCGGGATGGTCCCTCTTCAGTAGCCTTGGTGTTTTTCGATGACACCGGACATGGCCTGGCCCCGTTGGTGGCGGCGCAGGTTGTCCAGCAATGGAGCGAACGCCGACTCGGGCAGGGTCACTGCGCCGATGTGCGGGGTCAGCCAGATGTTCGGGTGTTGCCAGAACGGGTGCTGCTCGGGGGCCGGTTCTTCTTGCACCACATCGACAATCGCGTGGCTCAGTTGCCCGCTGTCCAGGGCTTGCAGCAGATCCTGCTCCACCAGGTGCGCGCCACGGCCCAGGTTGATCAGGCTCGCGCCCCGGGGCAGCAAGCCCAGGGTGCGGGCGTTGAGCAGGCCACGGGTGTGCTCGGTCAGGGGCAGCAGGCAGAGCAGGGTGTCGCACTGGCTGAGGAAGGCCGGCAACTGCTCGACGCCGGCAAAACACTCGACGCCGTCCAGTGGTTGCCGCGAACGCGACCAGCCCCGCAGGTTGAAGCCGAACGGCCGCAAGTGTTGCAGCGCCGCCTTGCCCAGCATGCCCAGGCCCATGACCCCCACGCGGCGTTGCCGGGCCGGGACCCAGGGCTGTTCCTGCCATTGCCCCTGGCGTTGCTGGTGCAGGTACAAGGGCAATTGCCGATGCAGGCTGAGCACCGCCATGCAGGCGTATTCGACAATCCCCTGGACAATGCCCGGGTCTTGCATGCGCACCACCGGCACCTGCTCGGGCAACTGCCGCAGGTCGAACTGATCGACCCCCGCCGAGGTGGCGAACACCACTTCAAGGTTGGGAAAGTCCCGCAGGTTTTCCGGCGGCTGCCAGGCCATCAAGTAACGGATGTCCGCAGGGTTGCCGACGTCCGGCCAGAGCCTGACTTCGATGTCCGGGGCGTGCTCGGCGAACAAGGCCTGCCACTGCTGGCCACGCTCGGAATCGGCTTTGTAGAGAAGGGCCATGGAAGGCTCCGCCTGAAGGACTGTGCTCAGCCTATCCCAGCGCCGACAGTAGATTCTTTTGAATCGCTGCGCCGCGACGGCAGCTTTTGAATTTTATTCCACCGGCCGCAGCAGCCGCCCGAATGGGCGGCCACTCGGGGCTCAGCAGAGGGCGGCGATGGCCTTGCCCAAGGCTTCGGTGGTGCCTTTGCCGCCGATGTCGGCAGTCAGCGGCGCCACCTCCGGTCCTTGTTCGAGTACGGCTTCGATGGCCTTGACCACGGCGGCACCGGCTTCGGGGTGGCCCAGGTGCTCAAGCATCATCGCCCCGCACCAGATCTGCCCGATGGGGTTGGCGATGCCTTTGCCGGCGATGTCCGGGGCCGAACCGTGCACCGGTTCAAACAGGCTGGGGAAGTTGCGCTCCGGGTTGATGTTGGCCGAAGGGGCGATGCCGATGGTGCCGGTGCAGGCTGGGCCGAGGTCGGAGAGGATGTCGCCGAACAGGTTGCTGGCCACCACCACGTCGAACCAGTCCGGGTGCAGGACGAAGTTCGCGGTGAGGATATCGATGTGGTACTTGTCCACCTTGACCTCGGGGTAGCGCTTGCCCATCTCCACCACGCGTTCATCCCAGTAGGGCATGGTGATCGCGATGCCATTGGACTTGGTGGCCGAGGTCAGGTGCTTCTTCGGCCGGCTCTGGGCCAGGTCGTAGGCGAACTTGAGAATGCGGTCGACCCCGACCCGGGTCATCACGGTTTCCTGCAGCACGATCTCGCGCTCGGTGCCAGGGAACATCTTGCCGCCGACACTGGAGTACTCGCCCTCGGTGTTCTCGCGCACCACCCAGAAATCGATGTCGCCGGGCTTGCGGTTGGCCAGTGGCGCCTTGACCCCGGGCATCAGCCGGCAGGGGCGCAGATTGACGTACTGGTCGAATTCGCGGCGGAACTGCAACAGCGAATCCCACAGTGAGATGTGGTCCGGCACCACGTCGGGCCAGCCCACCGCGCCGAAGTAGATGGCGTCGTAACCCTTGAGCATCTCGAACCAGTCGTCGGGCATCATCTTGCCGTGGGCCAGGTAGTAATCGGCACTGGCGAAGTCGAACCAGTCCCACTGCAGTTCCAGGTCGTGGCGGCGGGCCACGGCATCGAGTACGCGCACACCTTCGGGCATCACTTCCTTGCCGATGCCGTCACCAGGGATCACGGCGATTTTGTAGCTGGACTTGCTCATGGTTCGACTCCAGGGATTGTTGGGTAGCGGCACTGAGTGTATGTATGGTCGCGGAATAAATAATTAGCCTGAAACGAAAGCCATTCTTAGATTTTTGGAAAGAATCCATGAGCACCATCGACGACTTGAGTTTCTTCCAGCAGGTGGCCAGCCGCGCCAGCCTCACCGAAGTGGCGCGCCACCTGGGCCTGTCGCTGCCGGCGGTGAGCAAGCGCCTGAGCCAGCTGGAACAGCGCCTGGGGGTGCAGTTGCTGCAACGCACCACGCGCAAGCTGGCCCTGACCCCGGAGGGCGTGTTGTACCTGGAAGGCGGTCGGCCGATCCTGCGGCAACTGGAAGAATTGGAGAGCGCCTTGAACCAGCGTCAGCCGACCTTGCACGGGCGGCTGCGGATCAATGGCACCCTGGGTTTTGGTCGCCGCCACCTGGCGCCCATCGTTTCCAGCTTCGCCCGCTTGCACCCGCAACTGGAGATTTCCCTGGAGCTGAGCAGCCAGCCCCTGGCCCTGCTGGACGATCAGTTCGACATTGCGGTGTGCATGGGCGAGCCGCCGGATTCGCGTTTGATCAGCGTGCGGCTGCTGGAAAATCCGCGGCTATTATGTGCAGCGCCTGGATACCTTGAAAACATGCCTGAGCCGAACGTGGTGGCGGACCTGGCCCAGCACAATTGCATCGTGCTGCGGCAGTTTGCCGGGGATTACGCGATCTGGCGCTTCCACAAGGACGGCCGCGAGTACGCCCATAAAGTCAGCGGCACCCTGTCCAGCAACGACGGTGAAGTGGCCCTGAGCCTGGCCCTGGAGGGGCATGGATTGATCCTGCGATCCCGCTGGGATGTCCAGCAATACTTGGAGGATGGGCGTCTGCGTGGGTTGTTGCTGGATCACCAGGCACCGCGGGCGGACATCTTCGCGGTGTACCAGCATCGCCGTCATATTCCCCAGCGCATCTCGGTGTTCAGCCAGTACCTGGTTCAGCAGCTGGCCAAACGCCTGCCTTATGCGGTGCATCCATGACCGGTCAGGGTTGCGAGGGTTTTTGCATAACTTGAAGCTATGCTGGTCCTGACTATTGGTGAGTTGTCCGGCACGGCACACTCTTGTAACGTCGGTGGGGCCCGCTCGGTAAAAACAAAAAAACAGGCCGAAGCCGCCACAAGGTTCCAAGGTGTTCAGTCGCATTTTTTGAGTCTGCCGAATCAAATGACTTAATAGGATGATTGCCATGAAAGTCTTGTCGCTCGGTTCAGTTTTCTCCGTGATGTGCCTGACTGCCGGGGCCGCATTGCCGGCGCTGGCGGCACAGATCACCTTTGTTTCCCAGGGCGGCACTTACCAGGAGGCGCAGACTAAGGCCATCCTCGACCCCGCCGCCAAACGCCTCAATATCACCATCAAACAAGACAGCGTTCCCGATGCCTGGCCCATGGTCAAAGCCCAGGGCGAGGCCGGCAAGCCGCTGTGGGACGTGATCGACACCCCGCCTTCGAACTGCCTGCGCGGCGGTCGCGAAGGGCTGATCGAACCCCTGGAGCTGAGCAAGCTGCCGAACGTGCAGAGCATGCCCGAGGCCTATCGCACCCCGTATTCGGTGGCCTACGAGTTCTACTCCTCGGTGCTGGCCTACAACACCAAGGCCCTGAAAAAAGTGCCCCAGAGCTGGGCCGACTTCTGGAACGTCAAAGACTTCCCCGGCGTGCGCGCCTTGCGCAACGACCCCATGGGCACCCTGGAAGCCGCGCTGCTGTCCGACGGCGTGCCCCGGGACAAGCTTTACCCCCTGGATGTGGACCGGGCCTACAAGCGCCTGGAACAGATCAAACCGGACATTGCCGTGTGGTGGAGTTCCGGTGGGCAGTCGGCGCAGCTGCTCAGCGACGGCGAAGTGGACATGCTGATGATCTGGAACGGCCGCGCCAGCGCGGTGCGCAAGGACAAGCCGGAGGTCGAGTTCACTTACAACGACGGGCTGTTGCAGAACACCCAGTTGTGCGTGCTGAAAAACGCCCCGAACTACGCCACCGCCTTGCAATTCATTAACGAGGCCATGTCCCCGGACCTGCAGGCCAACCTGCCGCTGCACATCGATTACGGCCCGGGCAACCCGGCGGCGTTCAGCACCGGCAAGATCACCGCGGAACGCGCCAAGGAGCTCCCTAGCGCCCCGGATAACGCCGCCAAGCAAGCGTTGCTGTCCGAAGAGTGGTGGGCATCGCCGGCCGGTATCGCCGCCAAGGACCGCTGGCTGAAGTTCGTTCAGTAACGCCATGCCGTACCCGGCGGCGAGCTGCCGTGTGGCGGTGCCGGCCGGGGTTGCTGATTCGATGGGTCGTCCACAGGGAATGCCATGAGCACGATGATCGACTACCTCATCCTCGGGGGCGGTTCTGCCGGTTGCGTACTGGCGGCCCGGCTCTCCGAGGACCCGGACAAACAGGTGTGCCTGGTGGAGGCCGGGCGCGATATTTCGGCGGCGAGCATGCCGCCGGAGATTCGCAGTCGCTACCCAGGCCGGGCCTACCTGGACCTGGGCAATATCTGGCAGCGCCTCAACGCCTTGATGGGCACTGGCGCGCGTCAGCAGCGGCGTTACGAGCAGGCACGAATCCTTGGCGGCGGCTCGGCGATCAATGCCCTGATGACCAATCGCGGTGCTCCCGCCGACTATGACGAATGGCAGCAACTGGGCGCCGAAGGCTGGGGCTGGGACAACTGCCTGCCGTACTTTCGCAAGCTGGAAAACGACACGGATTTCAACGGCCCGCTGCATGGCCAGGACGGCCCGCTGCGCATTCGTCGGACCCCGGACGCGGCCCTCTCACCCTTTGTCAAAGGGGTGATTGGCGTCTTGGGCGAGCAGGGCCTGCCGCGCAAACCGGACCAGAACGGCCCCTGGGAAGACGGGGTGTACGTCGGTGCGATTGGCGTCAGCGAGGCGGGCGAACGCATTCCCACCTCGGTGTGCTACCTGACCGATGAGGTGCGCCGGCGCAGTAACCTGAGCATCCGCACCGATTGCCTGGTGGAACGCGTGCTGTTCAAGCACAAGCGTGCGGTGGGCGCATGCCTGCGCCTGGCCGATGGGCAAACCCTGGAGCTGGAGGCCCGTGAGGTGATCATTTGCGCTGGGGCGATCCACAGCCCGGCGTTGCTGATGCGCAGCGGGGTCGGCCCGTTGAATGAATTGCTGGACCTGGGCATCGAGCTGGTGGCGGACCGCCCTGGTGTGGGGGGCAACCTGATGGAGCACCCGTCGATTGCGGTGTCGGCACTCTTGACCCGCGAGGGCCGCACGCCCTTTGCCAACGAACACCACGAGCAGGCGATCGTGCGCTTCTCTTCCGGCCTGGCACAGACGCCCAGTGGCGATATGCACGGCGCCATCCTGTCCCGTTCGGGCTGGCACTCCATCGGCTATCGCCTGGGGTCGATGTTTTTCTGGGTCAACAAATCCTATTCCCGTGGGCGGGTGCGGCTGGTCTCAGCGGACCCGTTGCAAGAGCCCGATGTGCAGTTCGACATGCTCTCCGACCCGCGGGATTTTCAACGCCTGAAAGACGCCTTGCGCTTTGGCGCTCGCACCCTGGGGGCCGCCTCCCTGGATGCGCAACGCAGCGTGGTGTTCCCTTCCAGCTATTCGCCTCGGGTGGCCAAGGTGGCGCGCCCGGGAGGGATCAACGGGCTGTTGCGTGGCACCTTGAGCGGCTTGCTGGACCTGGCCGGGCCGCTGCGTGGCTGGCTGATCCGGCGCCTGGTGACCCAGGGCGTGACCCTGCAAGGGTTGCTGGCCGACGACGCGGCGCTGGGGGCGTTTGTGCGTAGCCAGGTCGGTGGCACCTGGCACCCGTCCGGCACCTGCCGCATGGGCCGCGTCGATGATCCGCAGGCGGTGACCCTGAGCGATGGCCGAGTGATCGGCGTCAGTCAGTTGCGGGTGTGTGACGCCTCGCTGATGCCATCGATCCCCTGTGCCAACACCAACGTGCCGACCCTCATGCTGGCCGAACGTATCGCAGACCTGATCAAGGCTGACGCGGCACAGGAGGCCCGGAAGGCCGCGACCGCCTGAGGGGCGGTCGCGGTTTTACTGCTGCAAGGTCAGTGGCCGTAGCCGACGATGCCCTTGGTTTCAAGAAAGGCCTCCAAACCCCATTCGGCGTATTCCCGGCCATTGCCCGACTGCTTGTAGCCGCCAAAGGGCGCGGCGCTGTCCCAGTCCGGGTAGTTGAGGTAGACGCTGCCGGCACGCAATTGCAGGGCCACTTTGCGCGCCCGTTGCAGGTCCGCCGATTGCACGTAGGCGGCCAGGCCGAACACGCTGTCGTTGGCCATGGCAATGGCGTGCGCCTCATCGCTGTAGGGCAGGATCACCAGCACCGGGCCGAAGATTTCCTCGCGGGCGATGGTCATTTGCGGGGTCACTCCGGCAAACACCGTGGGCTGCACGTAGTAACCGCGCTCCAGGCCCTGGGGGCGCCCCAAACCACCGGCCACCAATTGCGCGCCCTGTTCCAGGCCGATGCCGATCATGCGCTGGATGGCCAGGTACTGCCGTTCGCTGATCACCGGGCCCAGGGTGGTGTCGTCGGCATCCGGCGGGCCCGGGCGATGGGCCTGGGCCGCGCGGGCGGCAATCGCCACCACCTGGTCGTGCAGGGCCTCGGGCACCAGCATGCGTGTCGGCGCGTTGCAGGATTGGCCGCTGTTGTTGAAGCAGGCATTCACCCCTTGGGTCACCGCGGCCTCCAGGGCCACGTCGTCGAGCAGGATATTCGCTGACTTGCCCCCCAGTTCCTGGTGCACGCGCTTGACCGTGGGCGCTGCCAGTCGGGCGATTTCCACCCCAGCCCGGGTTGAACCGGTGAACGACACCATGTCGATGTCCGGATGGGCGGCCAGGGCGGCGCCGACCGTGGGGCCGTCGCCATTGATCAGGTTGAAGACCCCGGGCGGCACCCCGGCGCTGTGCAGCACCTCGGCGAAAATCAGCGCGTTGAGCGGGGCGATTTCACTGGGTTTGAGCACCATGGTGCAGCCGGCGGCCAGGGCCGGCGCGACCTTGCACACGATCTGGTTGATCGGCCAGTTCCACGGGGTAATCAGCGCCACCACGCCCACCGCTTCCTGGTTGATCAGGGTGGTGCCCCGTTGCAGTTGAAAGTCGAAGTGCTCCAGGCTGCGGATCAACTGTTCCAGGTGCATACGGCCGATCCCGGCCTGCCAGGCGTGGGACAGTGCGCGGGGTGCGCCGACCTCGCGGGTGATGGCATCGGCAATCTCGTCGTAGCGTTGCAGGTACGCCTGCAGCACATCCTGCAGCAAGGCCTTGCGTTCGGCGGGGGAGGTGGCGGAAAAATCCGGAAAGGCTTTTTTCGCCGCCTGCACGGCGGCCTCGACGTCGTTGCGGCCGCCCAGGGCGATCTCGCTGAAGGCGGTTTCAGTGGCCGGGTCGATCACCGCCAGGCGTTCGCGACCGTGGGGCTCGACCCAGCGACCGTCGATGTAGAACTGCAGAGCGTGTTCCATGAAGTTGGCGCCTCTTGCTGGTCTTGAAAAGTACGCCGCGAGCCGGGCACAGGAACGGGGCGGGCGGGGCGTCTGGCGTCGCAAGATTAGTCGCGGCTTTTGTGCGACGGCAATTTACTAATAGTTGGGCCAGGCATAATATCAAGTCATGTCAAATCTCCGTCGTAAACTCCCCAGCTCCAGTTCCCTGTTCGTTTTCGAGGCAGCCGCCCGCTGTGGCAGCTTTACCCGGGCGGCGGAAGAACTTTGTGTCAGTCAGCCGGCGGTCAGTCGCATGCTGGCGCGCCTCGAAGAACACCTCGGGGTGCAGTTGTTCGAGCGTGTGCGGGGCGGCGCCCGGCTCACTGAAAGCGGCAGCATTCTCTATCGCCGGGTCCAGGAAGGGTTCGCCACCATCGAGGCCGCCATCAGCGAAATCGAGTCCCGGGCCACGGGCCTGGAGACCATTACCTTGTCGGTGTCCACGGCCTTCACCACCCATTGGTTGATGCCGCGCATGAGTCGCTTCAGCGAAGCCTTTCCCAGTGTCGACCTGCGCTTCCAGCTGATGTCGGGGAAGATCGGCGGGCCGTTGGTGGACGTCGACCTGGGCATGCGCTACCTCGAGGTCGGAAGCCTGAAAGCCACGGATATTCTGGTGTTGCCAGAAATCACCATTCCCCTGTGCAACCGCCAGTACCACGCTGACCTGCTCCAGCAGGGCGCGCGTAAACAGCCCCGGACCCTGATCAGCATGGACAGCCAGGAGCGCGGTTGGGTCGAGCATTTCGACACCCTGGGCCAGCGTCCGGGGGTGGCCGACAACAGCCTGGTGTTCTCCGATTATGCGGTGGTGGTACAAGCCGCCTTGCTCGGCCAGGGCATGGCATTGGGCTGGTTGAATGTGGTTTCCCATTGCCTGGCCAAGGGCGAGTTGCTGCCGGCGGCGGACCAGGTTCGGGTCAGTGCGCGACGTTGTTGCCTGGTGTCGCCGGGCAATCGGCCGTTGCGTCCCTTGGTGGCGGCAGTGAGGGACTGGATCGTTACCGAAATGCACAATGACCTGGCGCAAATCGATGCCGCCTACCCACATTTGCGCCTGGCCGAGGTCATTCGATCGACGCTATAAGGGGGCTGTGCCGCCGCAAGTAAAAAAACAGTAGGTTATGCCTCAGGGGTGGCTGAAAACGGAATATTGCTTGCCGCGGCGAGGTCGATAATCCATCCAGACGGATTTTCCGATCCCCCCTGACCTACCTTGCGGAGCGCTTTATGTCATTCAAGCAGTTCAAAGCCCTGACGTTTGATGTTGTCGGCACCCTGATCGATTTCGAAGCCGGGATTCTGGCCCATGTCCGTGAAGTGGCGGGGGAGGCCGGCCAGGCCCGTAGCGATGACGAGATTCTCAAGGCCTATCGCGAAGCCCGGGCGTTGCCGGATTCCGGCTGGTGGCCCGATGACCTGGAGCGTTGCTATCACCTGATCGCCGCCAAGCTCGGCCTGCCGGACAACGATGACTATGCGCGCGGCCTGGCCCTGGCGGTGCAGAACTTCCCGGCCTTCCCGGATTCGGTGGCCGCCCTCAAGCGCCTGCGCAAGCACTTCAAGCTGGTGGCCACCACCAACTCGCAGATCTGGGCCCTGGACTACATGGCCAAGACCCTGGATGAGCCGTTCGACGTCAAGGTCACGGTGGACGACGTGCGCTTCGAGAAGCCCGACCCGCAGTTCTTTGCCTACACCCGTGGCGTGCTGGCGACCCAGGGCATTGTTTTTGAAGAAATCCTGCACGTGGCCCAGAGCCAATACCACGACATCGGCGTGGCCGTGCGCCTGGGCTACCAGGTGTGCTGGATCGAACGCCGGCACGCCCAGAAGGGCAGCGGCGGCACCCTGGAATCCGAGCACACCAAGCCCCACTACCACTACCATTCCCTGGCCCAGCTGGCCGACGCGGTAGAGCAGGAACTGGGTTGAGCCCCCGGGCGCTGCAGCCATCGTGCCGGCGCCCCTTTTTTCTCGGAAGCCGGCAATGACTCTTCAGACCTTATGGGCGGCCACCGCCGAACCCGGCCCCGCGCTGCAATCCCTTGAAGGTGAGCGCCAGTGCGACGTGGCGATCATCGGCGCCGGCTACACCGGCTTGAGCGCCGCCCGGCATATCGCCCTGAGCGGCCGCGAGCCGTTGCTGATCGACGCCAAGACCCTGGCTTGGGGTGCCAGCGGGCGCAACGGCGGGGTGGTGTCGCCCAAGTTTCGTGTGGGCTTCGCCGCGCTGATGGCGCGCTTTGGCCGTGACACCGCCTTGCGCATGTACCGCACCGGCTATGACGCCGTGGACAGCCTGGTGGAAACCGTCGAAGCCCTGGGTCTCGACGAAGCCCGGCTGCACTTGGGCGGGCACATCGCCGCGGCCCACAACCCTCATGCCCTGGCCGGGCTGCAAGCCACTGCCGAGTGGATCAAGCGCGAAACCGGCGGCGCCTCCTCCTTTATGCTCAGTGCTGCCGAAGTCGCGGAATACACCGGCTCCAACCTGTTTCACGGCGGCCTGCTGACCCCCAAGGCGGGCGGCATCCACCCGCTGAACTACGCCCGGGGCATGGCCCGCAGCCTCACCGGCAATGGGGTCAAGATTTACATCAACAGCCCGGCGCAAAAGGTCCATCGCGATGGCCAACGGATGATCATCGAAACGCCCCAGGGACGGATCAGTGCGCGGCAGGTGATCTACGCCACCAACGGCTATTCGGACCTGACCCCGGTCACCGATACGCTGCACCGACGGCTGATTCCCTTTCGCAGCGCGATCATCGCCACCGAGCCCCTGGCGCCTGCGGTGCTGGCCACGCTGATGCCCGGCGGCCAGGTCTGCGGCGACACCAAGCGTATGCTGCGCTGGTTCCGGGTGGTGGGTGACCGGTTGATCTTTGGCGGTCGCGGGGCCTTCGGCAAAAACGATTCCGAGACGGCGTTCCGTGCCTTGCAGCGCAGTATGGGGGAGGTGTTCCCGGTGTTGCGTGACCAGCCCATCGCCTATCGCTGGTCAGGCCTGGTGGCCATGACCCTGGACTACCTGCCCCATGCCGGTCAGCTTGACGAGCAAAGCTTCTATGCCATTGGCTATAACGGTGGCGGGGTGGCAATGTCCACCTACATGGGCGGGCAACTGGCGCGCATGACCGCAGGCGAAAAGGTTGACCTTGGCCTGCTGGCCGGCGAAAAATTCCAGCCCATTCCCCTGCATGCCTTCCGCGCCCCGGGCGTTCGCCTGGCCGCAGGCTGGCAGCAGTTCCTCGACCTTATTGGTCGCTAAGCCGAGAGTCTGAAGACATGCCTGCGATGTTGCATTACTCCCATCCGGCCAGCGCCCGGCGCTTGCCCAGCGACAACCTGACCTGGGTCGACGACCCCCTCGCCAATGGCCGCGCCCTGAACTGGCATGACTCTGCCCAAGGCTACGCCGTGGGCATGTACCAGAGCCCTGGCACGCAACGGGTGATCGAAAACTTTCCTTGGGTGGAACTGGGCATCGTCGAGTCCGGCACCCTGATTCTGCAGGGCGAAGGCTTCAGGATCGGCCTGCACCCGGGGGACTGTTTTGTGATTCCCCGGGGCATCACCCTGGACTGGCACCAGCCCGGCGAGTTGCGTTACCTGTGCATGGTCTTTCCCGGCCTGTCGCGCACCGCGCCGATGCCGCGCCTGCCGCTGAAGATTGATCCGTGCCTGGCGTTGCAGCCGTGCGATCCGCCGGCTGTCGAGGTGTTGCTCAGCCAGACGCCCCAGGCCTGGAGCCAGACCCTGTTCAGCGTCGCCAACCTGCGGATCGGTCTCTGGGAGTGTGAAGCCTATGAGCGCAAGACCGTTGAGCCGGGCTACTGCGAGTTGATGCACGTCCTCAAGGGGGCCATCACCCTCAGCCCCGAGGGCGCTGCGCCTTGCACCATCAAGGCCGGGGAGACCGTGGTGGTGCCGGTGGGGGCGAGCAATGCCTGGACCAGCACCGAGACCGTCCGCAAGATTTTCTGCATCCTTTCCTGACACCCGCCTGGGGCCGTTCGGCCCCGTTCATTCTATCGATCAGGCCGAGCGCAGCAGGCTGCGCAGGGGCACGGTGCTCTTGACCACCGGCGACTTGATGACGATGTAGCTGAAGTACTTCTCGATGCCGATGTTCTTGTCCAGGATCGACTCCATCAGCTCCTGGTAGTGCTGGATGCTGCTGGTGAGAAAACGCACCAGGTAGTCATAGCCACCGCTGATCAAATGGCACTCCAGGACTTCGTCGATATTGCGGATGCTCGACTCGAACTTGGCGAAGTCGGAACGCTTGTGGTCGGAGAGGGTGACTTCGGTGAACACCGTCACCGAGTTGGCGAACTTGGCCAGGTTGACGTGGGCTTCATAGCCGCTGATGTAGCCCGCCGCTTCCAGGCGCTTGACCCGTTGCAGGCAGGGGCTGGGGGACAGTCCGACGGCTTCGGCGAGGCTGACGTTGGTCATGCGTCCGTCTTTTTGCAGCTGGACCAGGATGTTGATGTCGATACGATCGAGTTTGGTTACCGCTTCCATCGTTGACTCCTCGCAATGTCAGTCTTGAATACTGGGTCAGGCGTGCAGGGCCTTCTGGTGTGCATGCACCAGGTCAGCCAGGCTGGCGTACTCGCAGCGCTTGCCGTCCAGGGCCTGCTCCGAGTGGTTCCAAGGCTGGCGCTGGTCGCGGCGCAAGGTGCACACCGGGAAGTCCACCCGCAGGTTCCATGGATCATCCGCCTCTGTGCTGCGGACCGGTAGCATTTCGCTCCGTTGCAAGCCCAGTCGATCGAGAGCGTGTTCCAGGCTGGCGTGCCAGTCATTGGCCTGGGGCTCGATGATCGCGTCGAACGCGATGGGCAGGCGACGGGTCAGGGCATCGATGTCCATGCCATGGGGCGGAGCGATCAGCACCAGTCGATAAAATTTACTGAGGTACTGCAGGGCGCCGGGCGCGTCTTCGAAAATCGGCCATTGGCCAGACGCGGTACTAAAGGCAACACTTTCGTCCCAGCCCGGTACTACATGCAATTGATGCGCCAGGCGTTGGTAGAGCTGGCCATGGAACGCCGCGGCGCTGGCGGCTTGCCCCTGGGCGGCGAGCTCCTGGGCCGTGCGCCGATAGGCACTGAGCACCTGCTCGTCGCTGTGCAGCGCCTCGGTTTGCACCGACAACGGCCGCAACCCTTCGAGGATGCCCCGTTCGCGGTCGACCAGGGTGCCGAAGGACAGGCCCAACGCTTTGTACTGGGTGACTTTCATGTGCCGCTCCTGGGTCTAGCGAATGCGCTTCCTGAGTCATCAGGCAAAAGCCCGACCCGGGGTGAGCGGGTCGGGCCTGGCCTTTACCTGGGGTGTCGCGGGCGCAGGTCAGGCACCGGCGGCGGCCAGGGCCTGGTCCAGCATCTGCAAGGCTTCTGCCAGCTGCGCCGGGGTGGTCACCAGCGGCGCGAGGAAGCGCACCACGTTGCGGTAGACGCCGCACTTGATCACCAGCAAACCGGCGTTGCGCGCCTCGTCGATGATCTTCTGCGCCAGGGCCGCGTCCGGGCTCTTGGCCGCGTCGTCGGCGACGATTTCGATGGCCTGCATAAAGCCCAGGCCGCGCACGTCGCCGATTCGCGGGTAGCGTTGCTGCAGGGCCAGCAGGCCTTCGCGCAGTTGCGCCGCCAGTTGCTCGCCCTGGCCCAGCAGGTCTTCTTCTTCGAACAGGTCCATCACCGCCAGGGCTGCGGCGCAGGCCACGGCATTGCCGCCGTAGGTGCCGCCGAGGCCGCCGGGGGTGGGCGCATCCATGATCTCGGCGCGACCGACCACGCCCGACAGCGGCATGCCGCCGGCGAGGCTCTTGGCCACGGTCACCAAGTCTGGCTGGATGTCCGCGTGCTGGAAGCCGAACAGGGTCCCGGTGCGGCCGAAACCGGCCTGGATTTCGTCAAGAATCAGCACGATGCCGTGTTCGGTGCAGCGCTGACGCAAGGCCTGGAGGAAGGCCTTGGGCGCTGCGAGGAAACCGCCGTCGCCTTGCACCGGTTCGATGATGATCGCGGCCACCCGGTCCGGCGCGACGTCGGTGGCGAACAGGGTGTCGAGCTCCGCCAGGGCGTCGTCGCCGCTGATGCCGCGGTACTCGTTGGGGTAGGTGGCGTGGTAAATCTCGGCCGGGAAGGGCCCGAAGTTCTGCTTGTAGGGCTGGCTCATGCCGGTCAGGGTCACGCCGAGCAAGGTGCGGCCGTGGAAGCCGCCACGGAACGAAATCACCGCCGGACGGTTAGTGTGGCCACGGGCGATCTTGATCGCGTTTTCCACGGCTTCGGCGCCGGAAGTGAAGAGCACGCTTTTGTAGTGCTGGTCGCCGCCGATCATTTTGTTCAGTCGCGCGGCCACCTGGATGTACGACTCATAAGCCACCACCTGGAAGCTGGCGTGGGAGATTTCGCCGACCTGGCGGCGCACCGCTTCCACCACTTTCGGGTGGTTGTGGCCAACGTTGAGCACCCCGATGCCGCCGACGAAATCCAGGTAGCGCTTGCCGTCCACATCCCAGACTTCACTGCCTTGGGCGTGGCTGACCACCACCGGGTGAGCGGTGGCGATGCCGCGGGGAACGTGCTGCTCGCGCAGGGCCAGAAGGCGTTGATTTTCAGTCAGTGCAGAATTCATCTCGATCTCCATAAACGCCGTGCTTGGCGGGTGGTCTGTGATCAGGATAAGGATTGGCCGGCGCGCCACGCACTGAATTTGCCGGGCCCGGCGCTGTGATCGACTGTTTTTCAGGGGGCTGGCGAAACATTTGACTGTGCCCGTGCGGGGCGGGGAAGCAGGGCCTCCAGCGTGCTGCCTGGAAGCCCTGTGGGGCGGGCCTCAGGCGCCGGCCCGGGGTACGACGATGGTGTCTTCGGGGTGCAGGCGCATCAGCATCGGCGCGCCGATCGGCGGCAGGCTGAGGTTGCCTTCGTGGTGGCTGGGCTGACGCAGGCTGACGGTGGGGCCGCCGTCCAGGTCGACAAACACCTTGAGGCTTTCGCCCTGGAACACGATGTCCGAAACCCGTCCGCGCAGGCGGTTCCATTCCGGGCCGGCGCTGTCGTTGTCCAGCAGCAGCTTCTCGGATTGCAGGGCCAGGAACAGGTCCCCCGTGGCCGGGATCGGTCGGGTGGTGCGCAGCGCGGTGGCGCCCAGGGTCAGGTCATTGCCGCTGCCACGCTGCAAGGGCACCAGGGTGCTCTCGCCGATAAAGCTGGCGACGAAATCGTCTGACGGGTGATCGTGCAGGCGTCGTGGTGTGTCCACCTGCACCAGTTGGCCGCCGCGCATGATAGCGATGCGGTCGCTCATGGTCAGGGCTTCGCGCTGATCATGGGTGACATAAATCATGGTGGCGCCGAGGCGCTTGTGCAGGGCCCGCAGTTCGATCTGCATGGTTTCGCGCAGTTGCTTGTCGAGGGCCGACAGCGGCTCGTCCATGAGGATCAGCTTGGGTTCGAAGACAATCGCCCGGGCCAGGGCCACCCGCTGCCGCTGGCCGCCGGACAGGGCGGCAATGGAGCGGTTTTCATAACCGGTCAGTTCCACGGTGGCCAGGGCCTGCTTGACCCGGTCGCGGCTCTTGGCGGCGTTTTCACCCCGGGCGCGCAGCGGGAAGGCAACGTTCTCGCCCACGGTCATGTGGGGGAACAGGGCGTAGTTCTGGAACACCACGCCGATCTCGCGCTTGTGCGGCGGCATCAGGGTCACGTCGCGCTCACCGAACAGAATGCTCCCCGAACTGACCCGGATAAACCCGCCGAGAATGCTCAGCAAGGTGGTCTTGCCCGAGCCGGATGGCCCCAGCAGCGACATGAACTCGCCGGCTTCGACCTTGAGGTTGACGTTGTTCAGGGCCTTGAGGGAACCGTAGTGCTTGCAGACTTGATTGACGCTGACCGACTCGAAACCTTCAGTGAACTTCATGCAGCGTTCTCCTATGCAGAGCGCGGGGATTGCCCGGAGTATCTGTCTGTCATCTGAACACAGGCACTGGCCTGGTTCGTGCCGTTTTCCCGTGCCCGGGCAACAGAATCTGCCGCCCGGCACCCTTGCTGTCAGTCCAGGCCGCCGATGTGCCAGGCCTTGATTTCGAGGAACTCGTCGAGGCCGTATTTCGAGCCTTCACGGCCGGTGCCCGATTGCTTCATGCCGCCAAACGGCGCGACTTCCATGGACACCACGCCGGTGTTCAGACCGACCATGCCGAACTCCAGGCGCTCGCCGACGCGGAAGGCCCGGCGCAGGTCTTGGGTGAAGTAATAAGCGGCCAGGCCATAGGGGGTGGCATTGGCGATGGCCAGCGCCTCGGCTTCGTCCTGGAAGCGGAACAGCGGTGCCACCGGGCCGAAGGTTTCTTCGCTGGCCAGCAGCATGTCCGTGGTGGCGTTCAGCAGCACCGTGGGTTGCACAAACAGGCCTTCGCCCTGGGGCGCACCGCCGATGGCGATGGTGGCGCCTTTTTCCAGGGCGTCGCCGATGTGCAGGGCCACCTTGTCAACGGCGGCGGCATTGATCAGCGGGCCGATGGTCACGCCGTCGGCCAGGCCATCGCCAACGTTCAACTGGGCGACGGCAGCGGCCAGGCGCTCGGCAAAACGCTCGTAGATGCCGTCCTGGACCAGGATCCGGTTGGCGCAGACGCAGGTCTGCCCGGCGTTGCGGAATTTGCTCAACATGACCCCAGTGATCGCCAGGTCGAGGTCGGCGTCGTCGAACACGATAAAGGGCGCGTTGCCCCCCAGTTCCAGGCTCAGGCGCTTGATGCTGCTGGCGCACTGGCTCATCAACAACTGGCCGACCCGAGTCGAGCCGGTGAACGACAGTTTGCGCACCGAGGGGTTGCCGGTCATCTCGCCCCCGACGCCGGCCGGCAAGCCGGTGAGCACGTTGAACACCCCGGCCGGAATACCGGCGCGTTCGGCCAGCACCGCCAACGCCAGGGCCGACAGCGGGGTCAGCTCCGAGGGTTTGACCAGCACCGTGCACCCGGCGGCCAGGGCCGGTGCGCACTTGCGGGTGATCATGGCATTGGGGAAGTTCCACGGGGTGATGGCCGCCACCACGCCCACCGGTTGCTTGATCACCAGGATGCGGCGGTCAGCAGTGGGTGCCGGGATGGTGTCGCCGTAGATGCGCCGGGCTTCTTCAGCGAACCATTTGACGAAGGTGGCGCCGTAGCCGATCTCGCCACGGGATTCACTCAGGGGTTTGCCTTGCTCGGCGGTCATGATCAGGGCCAGGTCTTCCTGGTTCTCCAGGATCAGCCGGTGCCAGGTTTCCAGCAGCCGTGCACGCTCCGCTGCGGGCACTTCGCGCCAGGTCTCGAAGCGCTGCTCGGCGGCTTCAATGGCGCGCCGGGTTTCGGTGGCTTGCAGGGCCGGTACCCGGGCGATCAGGCTACCGTCGGCGGGGTTGGTCACGGCGAGGGTGGCGCCGTCGTCGGCCTCGATCCAGGCACCGTTGACGTAGGCGCGCTCGACGAGCAGGGAAGGGTCACGCAGGGTGTTTTTTAACATGGCAATTGCCCTTGAATAAAAAGTGCTTTTGAAGGTCTGGACGATAGGACCGATTGTAAAAAAGGCCGGCCGGCGGCCGATGCCGAGCTGGCCTGTGGAATGGGTGGTTGCTGCTCAATTGCGCCGTTTGCCGGCAGGATCTGCCGTCACCGCGAACAGTGCTCGCGGTGACGGCCGCCGACTCAGGAAGGCTTGTTGCGGCCGGCAATCACCACCAGCAGCAAGGACGCCAGGATCAGCAGGGAACTGATGGCGGCGATGGTCGGGTCGATCTCGTCGCGCAAGGCGGTGAACATGCGCTTGGTCAGGGTCTGGTTGTCGCCGCCGGAGATAAACAGCGCCACCACGGTTTCATCCAGGGAGGTGATAAAGGCGAACAGGGTGGCCGAGACCAGGCTCGGTTTGATCTGCGGCAGGGTCACCGCCATAAAGGCGCGGAAGCGGTTCATGCCCAGGCTGCGGGCGACCATTTCCTGAGACATGTCGAAGTTCCGCAGGCCCGCCAGCAAGGCGATGATCACGTAGGGCAGGGCCAGCATGATGTGCGCCAGGATCAGGCCGCTGAGGGTGCTGATCAGGCCGACCCGGGCGTAGACGAAAAACACCCCGGCGGCGATCAGGATGATCGGCACCATCATCGGCAACAGCAGGATGATTTGCAGGGTGCGCACCACCCGCAGGCTGGAACTGTTGATGGCGTAGGCCGCGGCCATGCCCACCGGCAGGCTGACCAGGGTGGTCACCAGCGCGGTGATCAGGCTGACCCGCGCCGCCGACATCCACTCGGCACTGGTGAAGAACGCCTCGTACCAGCGCAGGGACCATTCCTTGGGCGGGAACTGCAAGAAGCGCGCTTCGGAAAACGACATCGGCACCACGATCAGCACCGGCAGGATCAGGTACAGCAGGATCGCTGCCACCAGCACGGTGAAGGCCAGGTGGGACAGGCGCACGCGCCGCAAGTTGGCTAGCCAGTTCATTCAGCGCGCTCCCAGAATGCGTTCGATGGGAATAAAGCGGTTGATGCCCCAGAAGATCAGGAACACCACCAGCAGCAACACCAGGCCCACGGCACTGGCCGCGCCCCAGGCGTGGTACAGCTCGACGTTGCGTTGCACCAGCATCGACACCAGGATGGTGCGCCCGCCGCCCAGCAGTTCCGGGGTGATGAAGAAGCCCAGGCAGATCACGAACACCAGGATCGACCCGGCCATGACCCCGGGCGCCGCCATGGGCAGGAACACTCGGCGGAAGGTGTAGAACGGCTTGGCGCCGAGGCTTTCGGAGGCTTGTAGCAGGTCCTGGGGGATCTTGCGCATCACCGAGTACAGGGGCAGGACCATGAACGGCAGCATCACGTGCAGGGTGCCGATCACCGTGCCGGTGGTGTTGTGCATCAGGTTCAGCGGCTGGTCGATGATCCCCAGGTCCAGCAGGGTCTGGTTGACCAGCCCGCGACGCTGCAACAGCACCAGCCAGGCGTAGGAGCGCACCAGCACGCTGGTCCAGAACGGGATGATCACGCAGATCAGGATCAGGTTGGCCCAGAATCCCTGGAGCCGCGAGGCGGCGTAGGCAATGGGGAAACCGAGGAAAATCGACAGCACGGTGACCATGAAACTGATCTTGAACGTCAGGCTGAAGGTGTCCCAGTAGATGCGTTCCTGGAAGATCCGCAGGTAGTTGGCCAGGGAGAAGCCTTCCTCGGTCTGCACCGACTGCAGGGCCAGCCAGCACAGCGGCAGGATCAGCAACACCACCACCATCACCAGGGCCGGGGCCAGCAGGAGCAGCATCGAGGTGTTTTCCTTGCGCTCCTCGCGGGCAATGGCTTGCAGGCTGCTGGCGGAGGGTTGCGGGCCGTCGCCGGCGTCGGGCATGGATTTGGCCAGGTAGGCGTTAGACATGCTGGCCTCCGTGGCCGGCTGGGCCGGTCCGCTGAGCTTGAACGATTGCGGTGGGCCGCCGTGTGGGGTACTGGAATCGGGTCATGCGAGGACTCCCAAAGAGGGGCTGGCAAAGAGGGGCAGGTGCTGAGTTCGTGTTGCAGCCGGTCGTTATTGTTCGGGGGTTGCTGTTCAGGGAGCACCTTGGCCGGCGATGTTTCTAATGTACGGCCAGGGCAACGGAGCAAGCGCCTACAAATAGGCGGCGGCAAAGTGCTTTATTGCGAATTTGCCAGGGCCGGCGGCATGTCCTGCGCCCGGCGCGCGGCCTTGTGTCCAAGGGCGGGCCGGGGCGGTAGCCGGGTTATTTCTTCTGCACGAAGGCCAGCCAGCGTTCTTCGGCTTTCACGCCCTCGGCGGAGGCCCACCACTTGGACGACAGCAGCGCCTGACGGCTGATGTTCTCGGGGGAAGACGGCAGCTTGGCCCCACGTTCGGCGGGGATCATGCCAACCTTGAACGCTTCTGGGTTGAGTGGGCCGTAGTCGATGATCAGCGGCAGGGCGGCCTGCAGCTTGGCGTCGATCGCCTCGTTGACGAACTTCATCGCCGCGACCTTGTGCGCCGAGCCCTTGAGCACGCACAGCGAATTGGTTTCCAGCACCCCCTGGTTGTAGTCGAACGCCACCGGCGCACCGTCGGCCTGGACCGCGCTGATGCGACCGTTCCAGGCCTGGATCAGGTCCACCTCACCGTCGCTGATCAACTGCGCGGACTGGCCGCCGGAGGTCCACCAGGTGGCGATATGGGGCTTGATTTGTTCCAGCTTCTTGAACGCCCGCTCGACGTCCAGCGGGTACAACTGGTCGGGTGGCACGCCGTCGGCCATCAGGGCAATTTCCAGGGTCGGGCGCGGCAGGTTGCGCAGGGAGCGCTGGCCGGGAAACGTCTCCGTGTCCCAGAAGTCGGCCCAGGTCTTCGGCACCTTGTCGCCCTTGAAGGCGTCGGTGCGATAAGCCATCACTGTGGAGTAACTGATGTAGCCGACGCTGTAGTCGTCCTTCAACTCGGCGGGTAACTGGGCCGCATTGGGAATCAGCGCCAGGTCGAGCTTCTCGAACAGGCCTTCCTGCTCACCACGGATGCAATCGCCCGTGGGCAAATCCACCACGTCCCAGCTGACTTTGCCGCTTTCCACCTGGGTCTTGATGATGGGGTAAGCCTTGGGCGAACTGTCCTGTTTCAAGGTCAAGCCGAGCTTCTTCGCCGCCGGTTCAAGGATCGCCTTGCTCTGGGCTTCCTGATAGGCACCGCCTTGGGAGACGAAGGTAATGTCTTCGGCCAGCGCACTGGCAGCGCTTAGCCCCAGCAACATGAAACCGGCCAATTGCAGGGTGCGGATAGACGCTTGGGTCATGGAAAAACTCCTGATGGTTGGCAGAGGGACAGGGCAACCAGGGTCGTGTGATACCGGTCATTCTGCGGGACCTGAGTCTTTCCAATGTACCGTCGTGCCGCCAAAGCAAGGGCGCACAAATGCACCGCGGCAAAGCGCATTGTTTCGTATTGGCGGGGGGTGACGGCATCTAATGCGCCCCCAGGAAGGGCACGAGGGCGATGGGGCGCTAATGCCCATGGCGGTGGAGCGGCATGGCGATTGAAAGGGGCCTGCCCCGGCGCCGCGCTGGGCGCCGGGACGGGCGATCAGGCGGTCTCGCCGCCCAGGGCTTCGGCGACCCAGTCGGCGATGTAATGGCCGGCATTGATGCTGTTGTCGAAGCTGGAGTGCTGCACGCCGCCTTCACGTTCAGTGAAGATTTTCAGCTCACGCCGCGGGCTGTTGACCAATTGTTCGTAAGTGCGATGGGCCCACTTCAGCGGGATCTGTGAATCCTGCTCGCCGTGGGTCACCAGGAAGGGCACGCGGATGCGATCCAGCACGCCGTCCAGGTGCACCTGCTCGGCCAGGGCCATGAAATCGTCGATGTCCTTGGCGCCCCAGACCCAGCACACGTGGGACCAGTAATGGGGCACCGGGAAGCTGCCTTCCTTTTCCAGGCGACGCTTTTGCACGTCACGCCAGTCGTGGTTGGCGCCCCACACCACGCCGCAGGCGAAGCGCGGTTCGAAGGCCACCGCCCGTGGGCAGTAGTAGCCACCCAGGGACACGCCTTCCAGGCCGATGCGCTTGGCATCGATGTCGCTGCGGGTTTCCAGCCAGTCCACCACCACGCTGGCCCAGTGCTCGCTGTCAAAGCGCGCGGTCAGGCCGTGCAGGCGCAAGGCCTCGCCAGTGCCTGGCTGGTCGATGATCAGCGAGGCCACGCCCCGCTTGGCCAGCCACATCGGCAGGCCGACCCGGTATTTCATTTCCTTGGTGGAATCCAGGCCGTTGACCTGGACCAGGATCGGCGCCGGGCCTTCGACGCCTTCGGCCCGCACATAGAGGCCGCTGATGACTTTGCCGGCGTAGGGGATTTCCACCCGCTGGCAATTTTCCCCGGTCAGTTCGAGGCCCCGGGCGAATGTCTGCAAAAAGCGTTGGTACAGCGCCAGGCGTCCGGCGGCGCCGTGGGCCTGGAGGCGTTCGCAAGTCAGGTAGTAGGTGGCGGCGCGGTTGTATTTTTCGCCAGCGGAAAACAGCCGGCCGGCGCTTTCGTCCTCTTCGGCGAGGCCGCAGAGTTTGTCGGCCATCTTCTCCCAGGTTTCCCGGAAGGCTTGGGTGCCGGCGGCGTCCGGTTGCTTGGCGGCCTCTTGCAGGGGCGCGCACATGGATTCGATTTCGCCCATCCTGGCGCCCATTTCAATGGCCAGGTCGACGGACAGGTTCCAGACGTAGTTGGTGGGGAAGTAACGGAACATGGTTTCTCTCTTCCTGTGGTTTTTATTAGGGCAGAAGGCGTGATGCTGGGAACGTTAAGCAGCGCCCAGGCATTTAGCCAATCGTGAGTCCGGATGCCAGGTATCGCGCCGGGCGATAGGCCGGCGGCTGGCCAGCCATGGTTTTTCCCGATACCAGGCAGCGCCCAAGGCGATTGGTCGCGGCCTGTTGCCGGGCTTACCCTCGCCAGCGTCACGTGCGCGCCAGGCGCCGTGCTGACAGGAGCCGTGCATGCGTTACCGTCGTCTGGATCTGAATCTGTTGGTGGCCCTGGAAGCGCTGCTGGGCGAGCGCAGCGTCAGCCGCGCCGCCGAGCGCCTGCACCTGGGGCAATCCGCGACCAGCGCCGCCCTGGGTCGCCTGCGGGAGCATTTCAATGACCCGCTGCTGGCCCCGGTGGGTCGCCAATTGCAGCCCACGGCCCTGGGCCTGGCGCTGTTGCCCAAGGTGCGCGAGGCCCTGGCCTTGACCCGCGAGATTGTCGATGCCCCCGCCGGTTTTGACCCGGCCTCCTGCGAGCGGCGTCTGACCCTGGTGGCTTCCGACTACATCGCTGCGGTGCTGATGCCGGCGGTCAGTCGTGAGCTGGCACGGCGTGCCCCGGGCATGCGCCTGAGCCTGCGCGACTTGCCCATGCCCCGGGACGGCGATGTGGTCAGCGAAGCCCTGGAGTACCGGCGCAGCGATTGCGTGATCGTGCCCCAGGGCCGGCTCAATCCGGCGTACCCGCAATTGCCGCTGCTGCGCGACCGGCTCTGCTGCGTGGTCTGCGCCGAGCATTCGCCCTACGCCGAGGCCTTGAGCCTGGCCGACTATTGCCAGGCCGAGCACGTGGTGCGCGAGTTCAGCGACGGCCGCAACCTGGCCCTGGACGCCGCCCACCTGGCCGAGCTGGGCATCGAACGGCAGGTGGCGGTGGCCTTGGAAAGCTTTGCCCTGATGCCGGCGTTTATTGTCGGCAGTGGTCGGGTGGCCACGCTGTTTCGGCGTCAGGCCGAGTCCCTGGCCCAGCGTTATCGCCTGCGCATCCATCCGACGCCCCTGGCCTTTCCCGAGGCTGTGCAGGTGCTGCAGTGGCACCCGTACCAGGACCGCGATCCGGCCCTGGTCTGGTTCCGCCAGTTGCTCCTGGAGCAGGCAGCGGGTCTGGATCACGCCGGCGCCTGAGGGTCGCCAGTGTCGGCCAGCAGCCCGGCTTCGCCAATCGCCAGCAAGGCGCAGCGCTCGTCATTGTCCGAGGTGTCGCCGCTGATGCCGATGGCCCCCAGCAACTCGCCCGCCTGATTGCGGATCAGCACGCCGCCGGCCACCGGAATCACTTCGCCTGCGGTCAGGCTGTTAATCGCTGAAAAAAACGCCGGCATGGCCTGGGCCCGACGCGCCAATTCACGACCACCCAGGCCCATGCCCAGGCAGCCACGGGCCTTGCCGGTGGCGATCTGTGGCCGCAGGAAGCTGGCCTCGGGGTCGCGCAGCACTGCCAGGGGATGGCCGGCCGGGTCCAGCACCGCGGCGGCCAGGGGGCGAAAGCCCAGGTCCCGGGCGCTGGTGATGGCGGTGCGGGCGATGCGGGTGGCGGTGTCCAGGTCAAGTGCATACAAGGTCATGTTCAAAGGCTCCATTTGCCAAGGGCCGCGACCCGGTCGCGGGTGTAGAGGTCGGTCCATTTCAGGCTGTTGAAGTCCGACACCTGTTTCGGGTTGTAGGCTTGGCGCTCCAGGTTCACCGGTTGCCCGGCCTTGTACACCGCCTTGAACTTGCTGCGGTCCTGAAGCAGGCGGATGTCGTCCAGGGGCGAGCCGTCGAGGATCAGCAAGTCGGCCTGCTTGCCCACTTCCAGGCTGCCCAGGGTTTCGCCCCGGGGCATGCAGCGCGCACCCACGGCGGTGGCGGCGTACAGGGCTTCGGCCGGGGTGAAGCCGAGGCGGCTGACCAGCAGTTCCAGCTCCCGGGCGTGCCATTCGCCGTAAGGGGTCACGGCAAAGCCGCTGTCGCTGCCGCAGGCAAAGGGCACGCCGGCGGCCTTGGCCCGTTTGAGCACCACCGAGCCCACTTCCAGCGTGCGCGCGCAGTAGCCGGCGTAACCGGTGCTGATGGCCGGGTCATGGGGCTGGCAGAAGTCCACGGTGTTCTGCGGAAAGGTCATGGTGGGCGCGAGGATGGTGCCGGCCTCCAGCAAGGCTTCGATGCACGCATCGTCCATGTAGAACCCATGGAACAGCAGGTCGACCCCGGCCTGGGCGGCGTACATCACCGCTTCGCGACCGTAGGCGTGGGTGGCCACCTTGCAGCCCAGGCGGTGGGCTTCCTCGACCATTTCCCGGGTTTCGTCGGCGGTGAAGGCGGCGATGATTTCGCCGTTGGGCCGACGGTGGGTACCGTCCATGGCGATCTTGATCAGGTCCACGCCGTCCTTGGCCTGGGTGCGAATTTCCGCCAGGGCTTCGCTGCGGCTGGTGACCAGGCGTGCCGTGAAGTACTCCGGGGTGCCGATGCGACTGGGAAACCAGTCGTTGAGGCTCTGGCGGTTGGTGATGACCCGGCTGCTGGCGGCGATGCGCGGGCCTTCGAACATACCGGCGGCGATGGCGTTGCGTACCGAGATGCTGAGCTGGCCGCTGTCGCCGGGGCAGACCATGCTGGTGACCCCGGCGGACAGCACATGGCGGGCGAAAAACATGCCGCGCAAGGCGCGGAATTCGTCGCTGGTCCACAGGTCGATGTCTTCTTCGCTCTGGGCGTTGCCGAAGGCCAGGTGGGTGTGCACGTCCACCAGGCCGGGCATGACAAAGCCATCGCCGCTGTCGATCACCTGGTCGCCGGGTTGGGGCGCCGGGGCCTGGGCTCGGGGGCCGACATGGCGGATCAGGCCATTCTCGATCACCAGGGTCTGTTGCTGGCGGGTGTCCAGGCCGGTGCCGTCGTACAGGGTCTGGCAGTGCAGGTGCAGGCTACTCATGGTCGGACTTCTTGTTGTGGGCAATGGGGCACGAGGCTAGGGCGCAAGGGCGGGGGGCGACCAGCAGATTGCATCGATGGCCGGCCATCGACGGCGTCGATACCTGGGGCCAAGGCCCGTGCGGACAGGGACGGGGAAGGGCTGGGCCCAGGCATCGTGATGGTCAATGCCAGGCATCGGGATTAGTCACTGTTCCTGGCGGGGGCGGCTTGTCTAGGGTGTGCCGCCGTCAGTCCGACGGTGCCCCGAAAAGGAACCTGCCATGAGCATTCAACTGATCGAACAACAACTGCTGGAGCGGGAACAGGCGCGCCGCCGGGCGCTGGTGGAAGAAGACCACGCCCTGGCCGCCGAAATTTTTGCCGATGACCTGGTCTACGTGCACACCACCGGCCTGGTGCAGGGCAAGGCCGACTACCTGGAGTACGCCCGCAGCGCTGTGCGCTACCTGGCTATCGAGCGTGGCGACTTGCAGGTGCGCTTGTATGGCGAGGACCTGGCACTGATGACCGGCCCCCAGAGCAACACCCTGTGCAAGCGCGGCGGCGAGCAGAGCATCAGGGCCGAGGGGTTTGCCACCCAGGTCTGGGTACGGGGCCGGCAGGGTTGGCAGATTGCCTCGTTCCACGCCACCCGCTGCGCGGACTGAACACGGCGAGGCCGGGACCCTGTCGGCCCCGGCCCTCACTCATGCGGCGACGCGCTGGTCCAGGCTCTGGGTGAATTCGCTGATGCGCTCGCGCAGCCAGCGGTGCATCGGGTCGCCGTCCATGCTGCGGTGCCAGAGCATGTGCTCGCGCATCACCGGCAGCTTCACCGGTGCCGGCAGCAGGCGCAGCGGCAGGTGTTCAGCGTACAGCTCGGCCAGGCGCCGGTGCATGGTGGCGATGCGCTGGGTGCCGACGATCAGTTGCGGCAGGGTGTTGAAGTCGTTGGTGATGACTTCCAGGCGGCGGTTGAAGCCGTACTGGTTCATGAACCAGTCCTCGATGCTCAGGTGCCGGTTGCGGCCGAAACCCACCGAGATATGCCCCATGTCCATGTACTGCTCCAGGGTCAGGCTGGCGCCGACGTGGGGGTGGTCCTTCCACACCACGCACACCTGTTCTTCCTCGAACAGCAATTGCGCCGGGTGGCCTTCGATGATGTAGCGCTCGGGCACGATCATCAGGTCCACCTCGCCGCGCACCAGCAGGTCGCCGGAGTTGTCGCCGGGGCCGAGCATCTCGAAGGTGATCAGGGGCGCCAGGTGGTGGATCTTCTGGATGACCCGGGCAAACAGCACGCTGATCAGGTAGTCCGAGGTGATCAGGCGAAAGTGCCGTTTGCTAGTGGCGGGGTCGAACACCGGCTTGGCGGTGATCGACGACTGGATCGTCAGCAGCACCTCGCGCACCGGCTTGGCCAGCTCCAGGGCGTAGGGCGTGGGCTGCATCTTGCGCCCCACCTGGACCAGCAGCTCGTCTTCGAAATAGGTGCGCAGGCGGCCCAATACACCGCTGGTGGCGGATTGGGTCAGGTGCAGGCGTTCGGCGGCGCGGGTGATGTTTTGCTCTTCGAGCAGCACATCCAGGGCCACCAGGAGGTTCAGGTCGAGGTGATTGAAACGCATGGCAGGCTCATCGCTTGTTGTATTTATTTTGTCGATACCTTCCGGCGTTGGCATCGCCGCGTCAATCCCCTTATTGCTCGGACGACGGGCTGAAGCAGCCATCGCCCGGAGCGCTGGATGTTTGCACCACGTATTGCGTTTGCCGATACGTCACATCCCCACAAGCGATTAGTCAGGGCCGCGGGCCGGCGGCAATCTCTGGCGCCAGCCGACCAGACATTTGCGCTGTCCGGCACCACCAGCGCAGCCCGGCGCCCCGGTTTCGTCCAGAAGCGCGCGGCCTGCGTCACATAATGACAATGGAGTGGTTTGCCATGAATATCCTTGGCCTTGACGCGCTGGTGTTTGGCGTCGATGACATCCAGGCCTGCAGCGATTGCCTGCGGGACTACGGCTTGACGCCGGTAGCGCTGGACCCGCAGGGCGGGCGTTTCGAAGCCCTCGACGGCACGGCGATCATCATCCGTCCGGCCGACCATCCGCAGTTGCCGCCGGCCATCGGCCCGGCACCGTCCCTGCGTGAGACCGTGTACGGCGTGGCCGACGCCGCGACCCTCGACGCCATCGGTCAGGAACTGGCCCGTGACCGTGCCGTGACCTGGGACGAGCAGGGCGCCTTGCACAGTGTCGACGACATGGGTTTTGCCATCGCCTTCCAGGTCAGCGTGCGCCGCCCCTACAGCGCCCCGGCGGACCTGACCAACGCCCCGGGCAGCGCGCCCCAGCGGCCACTGAACCAGGCCGGCATCAGCCTCGATATGGCAGCCGTGCCGCGCACCCTGTCCCACGTGGTGTATTTCGTGCCCGACTCGGCCAAGGCCGAAGCCTTCTACGCCGAGCGCCTGGGCTTCAAGACCACCGACACCTTTATCGGCGTCGGGCCCTTTATGCGCCCCAGCGGTTCGGACGATCACCACTGCCTGTTCATGATCCAGACCCCGCCGCACATGAAGGGCTGCGAGCACTTCACGTTCCACATGGGCAGCGGCACCGAAGTGCTGCTGGCAGGGCGGCGGTTCGAGCAGAACGGCTGGACCAGCTTCTGGGGCCCGGGCCGTCATCTGTTCGGTTCCAACTGGTTCTGGTACTTCAACAGCCCGCTGGGTTGCCACATCGAATACGACGCCGACATGGACAAGCATGACGACGCTTGGGCCGCACGCCAGGCGCCGATGTCGGCGGATAACTCGCAGCTGTTCCTGTTCAACTCCCGGGACAAATGGGCCCCCGGCGGACCACCGCCAAAGCAGGCGTGAGCCGGGTGGCAAGCGTGGAGCCCTGGCTCAAGCTGTGCCGCCCCGACGAGCTGCTGGAAGGCCAGTCAAAGGGCTTCGACCCGCTGCATGGCGGCGCCGACAGCCTGTTCGGTCTGCGCCACCAGGGGCAGGTGCGGCTCTACCGCAACCGTTGCCCGCACCTGGACGTGCCCTTGCCGTATCGCAAGGACCGCTACTTGAGCGCCGACGGCCAGCGAATCATCTGTTACGCCCACGGCGCGCAGTTCCTCGCCGACAGCGGCGAGTGCGTGTACGGCCCCTGTCTGGGGCAGCACTTGAGCGCCGTGGCGTGGCAGGAACGGGACGGTTGGCTGTGGGTCGAGGCTGCGCTGTTGCAGGGCGCGGGCGGTTGAACGAGGTATCGCGTGGCGTGATAGGTCGCATCTGATCATGCAATTAGTCAAATCCATCGTTAGGCGAGAAGCTGCAAGGCATCCGGGTTCAGCCCTCGGCACTCGCGAATAACAATAAGAAGTGAGGCTTGAAATGAGCGCAGTCAACAAGGTGTTAATCGTCGGCGGTGGTATCGGTGGCCTGTGTGCCGCCATTGCCCTGCGACGCCGCGGTATTGCAGTGGATCTGGTGGAGCTCAAGGCGCAATGGACGGTCTATGGCGTGGGCATCATCCAGCAGAGCAATGTGGTGCGCGAGATGGCCAAGCTAGGCGTGCTCGATGGCTATCTGGACGCCGCCTACGCCTTTGAGGACGTGGCCATCTACGACCTGCAAGGCACCCAACTGGCGCGGATCCCCGGCCAGCGCCTGGCTGGCCCGGAGTACCCGGCCAACGTCGGCATCTCGAGGCTCGCCCTGCACCAGGTCCTGAGTGAAACCGCCATCGAACTGGGCACCCAGGTGCGCCTGGGGCTCAGCGTGGACAACCTGGATCAGGACGTCGACGGCGTTGACGTGCTGTTCACCGACGCCACCCGGGCACGCTACGACCTGGTGGTGGGGGCCGACGGCCTGTATTCGAAAGTCCGCAGCCTGCTGTTTGGCGACGCCTATCAGCCGCGCTTCACCGGCCAGGCCGTGTGGCGCTACAACTTCCCCCGTCACCCCGGCATCGATCACCTAGCCAACTTCCAGGGCCCCGACGGCAATGCCGGCCTGGTGCCCCTGGCCGGTGACCTGATGTACCTGTTCCTGACCTCCCATGAACCGAGCAATCCGTGGATGGATCCAGCGTCCCTGGCCGCCACGATGCGCGAACGCCTGCAAGGTTTCACCGGGCTGATCGGCGAGCTGCGCGAGCAAATCACCGACAGCAGCCAGGTGGTCTACAAGCCCATGGAAGTGGTGTTCGTCGATGAGCCCTGGTTCAACGGCCGGGTGCTGCTGATCGGCGATGCCGCCCACGCCACCACCCCGCACCTGGGGCAGGGCGCTGGCATGGCCATCGAAGACGCCGTGGTCCTGGGCGAAGAACTCACCGCCGGCGGCAGCCTGCACGAACAACTGCAGCGCTTTATGGCCCGGCGTTTCGACCGCTGCCAGTTCATCAGCGAAAGCTCGGTGCTGGCCGGCGACAAGGAAATGCAGCGCGACCACAGCTTCGACCGCATCGGCCTGGTACGGCAGATGCTGCAGCGGACCGCGCAGCCGATCTGACCCCGGCGCCACCGGCTCGGCCCAGGCCCGGCCGGTGCGCCCGATCACCGCACGACCCACTCCCGTCACAGCGTGCCTTGCTTGAGGACGGGGGGCTTGTGCAAGAGCGACGGACTCCAGCACCACGTTTTCAACCGCTACTGACACACAACAATAATAAAGAGGGTTGCATTGATGACTACTCGCAAGTCTTCCCCATCGCGCCGCGTACCGCTGTCCCTGGCGGTGGCCATGGCCCTGGGGGCCCCGGCGGTCCAGGCCTTCGATATCGACACCGGCGTGCCCGACCTCAGCCTGCGCTGGGACAACACCCTGAAATACAGCTCGGCCTGGCGCCTCAAGGACCGCAGCAGCAAGCTCAGCGACGGCACCACCTCGCGCAACCAGGACGACGGTGACCGCAACTTCGAAAAGGGCCTGATCTCCAACCGCCTGGACATCCTCTCGGAGATGGACATCGGCTACCAGAACGTCGGTGCCCGGGTCAGCGGCGCCGCCTGGTACGACACCCAGTACCAGCGCAGCAACGACAACAACCCGACCCGGGCCAACCAACGCTCGGTGGCCTACGACGAGTTCACCGACGACACCCGGCACCTGCACGGCGGCGACGGCGAACTGCTGGACGCCTTTGTCTACTGGAACGGTGAACTGGCGGAGCGCTCGATGTCCGTGCGCCTGGGTCGCCATGGCCTGATCTGGGGCGAAAGCCTGTTCTTCGGTGGCAACGGTATCGCCGGCGGCATGGCCCCGGTGGACGTGGTCAAGGCGCAGTCGGTGCCCAACACCCAGTTCAAGGAAATCACCCGCCCGGTCAATCAGCTGTCGGCCACCTATCAACTCACCCAGGACCTGTCCCTTGGGGCCTTCTACCAGTTGGAGTGGGAAGAGACGCGCCTGCCGGGCGTGGGCAGTTATTTCTCGGTCAGCGACACCATCGGCGAGGGCAACGAGCGGCTGATCGTCGGCGCGCCATTCCCGGCGTTCCTCGGCGGCAATGCCGACAGCCCGGCGGCGTTTTTCCACGGCAAGGACAAGAAAGCCCGCGACTCGGGGCAGGGCGGCTTGCAGCTGCGCTACTCGGGGGCCGAGGCCGACTACGGCCTGTACGCCATCCAGTACCACGACAAGGTCGGCAAGCTGTACCTGAAACCGGTGGCCGGCCAGCCCAACTTCAGCACCGGGCAGATCGGCGATTACTACTGGGTCTACCCCGAGGACATCCGCGCCCTGGGCGCCAGTTTCTCCACCACCGTGGGCGCCTACAACTTCGCCGGCGAAGCCTCGATGCGCTGGAACATGCCCCTGGTGTCCAACGGCCAGACGGTGCTCGCCGGGGTCGATGCCGACAACGACAACCACCCGCTGTACGCGGTGGGCCGCACGGCGCACATCAACCTCAACACCCTGGCTTCGTTCGGCCCGTCCTTTGTCGCCCGCGAGGCCAGCCTGGCCGCCGAGGTCGCGTGGAACCGCGTGCTCAACGTCACCAAGAACCGCGAGGCCCTGGACCCCGGCGCCACTGACGACGGCCTGGGCATGAAGCTGGTGTACACCCCGACCTATCGCCAGGTGTTCGCCGGCGTCGACCTCAGCGTGCCCCTGGGCATCAGCTACTTCCCCCTGGGCAAGTCGGCGGCCATCGGCTCCTTCGGTCCGGACAAGGGCGGCGACATGAACATTGGCGTCAGCGCCACCTACAAGGACCGGGTCACCCTCGGCCTGACGTACACCCACTACTACGGCCCCGAAGACACCAACCTCAACGCGGCTTCCCAGTTCACCTACAAGCAGTCGCTGAAAGATCGGGATTACCTGGCCTTCTCCGTCAAGAGCACCTTCTAAGAGGACATGCCCATGAAGCGCCCATTTGCACTCAAGACCCTGTGCTGTGCCCTGTTGGCCGCCGTTGCCCTGACCAGCGGCCTGGCCCAGGCCGCCAGCGCCGAAGACGCCGCCAAACTCGGCAAGAGCCTGACCCCGCTGGGTGGCGAGCGCGCCGGCAATGCCGACGGCAGCATCCCGGCCTGGACCGGCGGCTACACCCAGGTCGACCCGGCCTACAAGGCCGGCGGCAAGCGGGGTGACCCGTTCGCCAGCGACAAGCCGTTGTTCAGCATCACCAGCAAGAACCTGGCGCAGTACGCCGACAAGCTCAGCGACGGCACCAAGGCCATGTTCAAGCGCTACCCCGAGACCTACCGCCTGGACATCTACCCGACCCGTCGCAGCGCCGCGGCGCCGCAATGGGTGTACGACAACACGGCGAAAAACGCGGTCAACGCCAAGCTGGTGGAAAGCACGGCCGGGCCGGTGCCGGAAGGCGCCTACGGCGGCATTCCATTCCCCTTGCCGCAGAACGGCGCCGAGGTGATGTGGAACCACCTGCTGAACTGGCGCGGCACTTCGGTGGCCATGCATTTCCGGCACTACCTGATGACCGCCGACGGCAGCCAAGTGATGACCACCGACGGCAAGGCGATCCAGGAAATGCCCTATTACTACCCCGAGGGCAGCGCGGCCGGTTTCGACGGTGACTACTGGCTGTTCCGCCTGCTCAACGTTGGCCCGCCGCTGCGTGCCGGCGAGCAGATCATGGGCCGCACCAACTACAACGGCGACACCTCCCAGGCCCATGTCTACCTGACCGGCCAGCGCCGCGTGCGCAAGTTGCCCAACGCTTGCTGCGACACGCCGACACCGGCCACCGCCGGGGTCATGAGCTTCGACGAACTCAGCGTGTTCCAGGGCCGTATGGACCGCTTCAACTGGAAGCTGGTGGGCAAGCAGGAAATCTACGTGCCCTACAACACCAACAAACTGCTGACCGCCGGCAAGCCCGAGGACTTGTTCGCCAAGCACCACATGAACCCCGACTACCTGCGTTGGGAACTGCACCGCGTGTGGGTGGTGGAAGCCGACCTGGCACCGGGCAAGCGCCATCAGTTGCCCAAGGGCCGTTACTACTTCGACGAAGACACCTGGCAAGCGCTGCTGGGCGATCGCTGGGACGCCAACGGCCAACTGGCCAAGACCCTGTGGGCGCTGCCAGCGGTGATGCCTGACTTGCCGGCCCACGCCACCTTGTCGTCGGGGTTCTACGACCTGACTTCCGGCGCCTGGTTTATCCAGAACGTCTACACCGGCCTGCCTGAGCAATACGGGGTGGTGGATCGCTACAAGAAGTCCGAGTTCTCGCCGGCGGCCATGGCCGGTCAAGGGGTGCGCTGAGTCGCCTTCGGGCAGGGCTGGCCACGCCGTGGCCAGCCATGGGTAACGCAGGATTTGCCGAGGTACGCAATGAACAGAATTCATCAGGCCGGCCGTTGGTTAATGGCCCTGGCCTTGCCCGTCAGCGCCGGCTTGTGCCAGGCCCAACCGGCGCCGGTGGGGGAGGTGCTGGACACCCCGGCGTTGCAGGTGGCCCGCGCCGAGCAAGCGGTCATGACCGCCCTGGCTCGCGCCGGAGAACGCCTGGTGGCGGTCGGGGAGCGCGGTCTGGTGCTGCTCTCCGACGACAATGGCCAACACTGGCGCCAGGCCCAAGTGCCGGTGTCGGTGAGCCTGACTGCGGTGCAGTTTGTCGACTCGCGCCAGGGCTGGGCGGTGGGGCACGCCGGGGTGGTGCTCAAGTCGGTGGACGGCGGTGAACACTGGACCCTGCAACTGGACGGGCATCAGGCCGCGCAGATCGAACTGGCCGCTGCACGCCAGGCCCTGGACTACGCGGCGGATGCCGACAGCGCCCAGGCCCGGGTACAGAGCGCCGAACGCTTGCTGGCCGAAGGCGCCGACAAGCCGCTGCTGGCGCTGCAGTTTGTCGACGCCCGCCGCGGCCTGGTGGTGGGGGCCTATGGCCTGGCCTTGCAGACCCTGGACGGCGGCGCCACGTGGCAGTCGCTGATGGGGCAGGTCGACAACCCCGGCGGTGCCCATTTGTACGCCATCGCCCATCAGGGCCCGCGCTGGTTCCTCGGCGGCGAGCAAGGCTACCTGGCCCGTTCCGAGGATGACGGCCAGTCCTTTGTCGCCCTCGACAGCCCCTATGCCGGCAGCTTCTTCGCCCTGCAACTGCGGGCCGACGGCGCCTTGCTGGTGGCCGGGCTCAAGGGCCACGCCTTTGTTTCCAGCGACGGCGGCGACAGCTTCCAGCCGCTACCGGTGGCGCAACCAGTGTCGTTCAGCGCCGCCACGCGACTGGCCGATGGCCGCGCCTTGCTGGTCAACCAGGGCGGTGCGCTGTTCCTCGGCGACGGCCCCGGCGGGGCACCTCTGCAGCCGTTTGCCCAGCCCCTGGGGCGTCCCGTCGCCGGGTTGATCCAGGCCGCGGACGGCAGCCTGGTGCTGGCCGGATTCACCGGGTTGCTGCGCTTGCCGCAACCTTCCCCTGCACAAGCGGAGTGAGGTTATGAAGTCCTCTGAGCATTTTTCCGGCGCGGCCGGGCAGGCCTCGGCGCCGTTCGACCCGCGTTCGGGCTCGCTGATCGAGCGCCTGTTGTTCAACCACCGGCTATGGGTACTGCTGGTGTGCCTGGCGCTGACCCTGTTCCTGGGCGCGCAATCGAGCCGCGTGGAGCTCAACGCCAGTTTTGAAAAGATGATCCCCACCCAGCATCCCTACATCGCCAACTACCTGGCTCACCAGCAGGAAGTTTCGGGCCTGGGCAACGCCGTGCGCATCGCTGTGAGCCAGCGCCAGGGCGATATCTACGACGCCGATTACCTCAATACCCTGCAGGCCCTGAGTGACCGCATCTACCTGCTGCCGGGGGTGGACCGGGCCTTTATGAAGTCCCTGTGGACCCCGGCCACGCGCTGGGTGGCGGTGACCGAGGAGGGCCTGGACGGCGGCCCGGTGATCCCCGACGACTACAACGGCGATGCCAATAGCCTGGCCCAGTTGCGGCGCAACGTGCAGCTGTCCAACGAGATCGGCCAACTGGTGGCCTTCGACCAGCAATCGAGCATCATCCAGGTGCCGTTGCTGGCCCGTACCGCCGATGGCAAAGCCCTGGACTACAGCCAATTGTCCGAGCAACTGGAGGCCCTGCGCAGCCAGTACCAAAGCGACAAGATCGACATCCACATCACCGGTTTCGCCAAGAAAATGGGCGACCTGATTGCCGGCCTGAAGCAGATCCTGCTGTTCTTTGCCGTGGCAATCCTGATCACCACGTTGGTGCTCTACTGGTACACCCGCTGCGTGCGCAGCACCTTGCTGGTGGTGTTTTGCTCCCTGGTGGCGGTGGTCTGGCAACTGGGGCTGCTGCCGTTGCTCGACTATCAACTGGACCCGTATTCGGTGCTGGTGCCGTTCCTGGTGTTCGCCATCGGCATGAGCCACGGCGCGCAAAAGATGAACGGCATCATGCAGGACATCGGCCGTGGCATGCATCGCACGGTGGCGGCGCGCTTCACCTTCCGCCGGCTGTTCCTCGCCGGGCTCACCGCCTTGCTCTGCGATGCGGTGGGGTTCGCGGTGCTGATGATTATCCAGATCCAGGTGATCCAAGACCTGGCGGTGATCGCCAGCATCGGTGTGGCGGTGCTGATTTTCACCAACCTGATTCTGCTGCCGGTGCTGCTGTCCTACGTGGGCGTCAGTGGTCGCGCGGCACAACTGAGCTTGAAGAGCGAGCGCGCCGACTTGACCGGGCAGCGGCGTCACGGTTTCTGGCGCTTTCTCGACCTGTTCACCCGCCGTCGCTGGGCCGCGCTGTGCATCGCCGTGAGCCTGGCCCTGGCGGTGCTGGGGTTTATCGTCAGCCTGCAATTGAACATCGGTGACCTTGATGCCGGCGCCCCGGAGCTGCGCGCCGACTCGCGCTACAACCGTGACGACGGCTTTATGACTCGGCACTACGGTGCCAGCAGCGACCTGTTCGCGGTGATGATCAAGACCCCGGCCGGGGCCTGTGCGCGCTACGACATCCTGCGCAAGGTGGATGCCCTGGACTGGGAACTGCGGGGCCTGCCGGGGGTGGATTCGACCAACTCCCTGGCGCTGCTCAACCGGCGCATGCTGGTGGGCCTCAGCGAAGGCAACCCCAAGTGGTACGAGCTGCAGAACAACCAGGCCATGCTCAACATGATCACCGCCGGTGCGCCCCGCGGCCTGTACAACGAAAACTGCAGCCTGCTGACCCTCTACGCCTACCTCACTGACCACAAGGCTGCGACCCTCAACCGCCTGGTGCAGCATGTGGAGCAGTTTGCCGCTGCCAACAATAACGATGAGGTGCAATTCCTCCTCGCCGCCGGCAACGCCGGGATCGAGGCCGCGACCAATATCGTGGTCAAGCAGGCCAGCCACGAGATGCTGTTCTGGGTCTATGGCGCGGTGATCCTGTTGTGCCTGATTACCTTCCGTTCCTGGCGCGCGACCCTGTGCGCAGTGATCCCGCTGATGCTCACCTCGATCCTTTGCGAGGCGCTGATGGTCGGGCTGGACATCGGGGTCAAGGTCGCCACCTTGCCGGTGATCGCCCTGGGCGTCGGCATCGGCGTGGATTACGCGCTGTACGTGATGAGCATCATGCTCGGCCACCTGCGCCAGGGCAGCAGCCTGTCCGAGGCCTATTACCGGGCCCTGGTGTCCACCGGCAAGGTGGTGATGCTCACCGGCATCACCCTGGCCATCGGCGTGGCCACCTGGATCTTCTCGCCCATCAAGTTCCAGGCCGACATGGGCGTGCTGCTGGCCTTCATGTTCGTCTGGAACATGGTCGGTGCCCTGGTGCTGCTGCCGGCCCTGGCCTACTTCCTGTTGCCGGTCAGCCGCCAGGGTGTGCCCGAAGCCCTGGCTCCGAGCGTGCCGGCCACTCGCGAGCAGGGCGCCGATGCCGAGCTGCGGCGCAGCGCCCGGACCCCAGCCTTGAGTGCCAGCTACCGCCATTGAAACAGCCCTTGCCAGAACAATAAGAGAGGACCGCTCCATGAATGCCGCCTTTGTGTTTTTCCAACCGATCTGGCTGGGCCTGCTGCAGGGCTTGAGCGCCTACGGCGAAGCCTTGTGTTCGTTGCCCGTCCAGGAGTCGCGCCATGAGCCTTGAGCGCCAGGCGGGCTTGCCGCAATCGCTGTTGCTGTTGTTCGGCAGTTGCCTGCCGGTACTCGGTGCGGTGCTGCTGGCGCCGGTGCTGCCGCGCATGCAGCAGCACTTCGCCGAGACCCCGGGCGCCACGGTGCTGGTGCCCATTGCCCTGACGTTGCCGGCGCTGGTGATCGCCCTGTTGGCGCCGTTCGCCGGGATCATCGCCGACCGGGTAGGGCGCAAGGCCCTGTTGTTGTGGGCAATGTTGCTCTACAGCCTGTGCGGGGTCTTGCCGCTGTGGCTGGAGTCGTTGCCGGCGATCGTCCTCAGCCGCGCCGGGATCGGCCTGGCCGAGGCGGCGATCATGACCTGCTGCACGACCCTGATGGGCGACTACTACCAAGGCGCCCGCCGTGAACGCCTGTTCGCCCTGCAGATGGTCGCCACTTCGCTGTCGGCCGCGCTGTTCATGGCGGTGGGTGGGGCCCTGGGGGAAAGCGGCTGGCGCACGCCCTTTGCCCTGTACGTGGTCGGCCTGGTGTTCCTGCCATTGATGGCGCGCTGTCTGTGGGAACCCCTGGCCCAGCGTCAGCCCGACGTCGAGGCACCGCTGAACGCGGGTTTTCCCTGGGCCAGCCTGATGCCGTTGTACGCCCTGGCGCTGCTGGCGGGGTTGAGCCTGTTCGTGGTGCCGGTGCAGGCCGGTTACTTGCTTAACCTGCTGCACATCGACGGGCCGCAACAGATCGGCATGACCATGGGCGCCAATCAACTGGGGGTGCTGGCCGGGGCGTTGGGCTTTCGTCTGCTCAGTGGCTGGCGTCGGCATTACCTGCTGGCCCTGGCCTTTGTCTTGGCCGGTGGCGGCGGGGCGTTGATGGCCGGCGCCGACAGTCACGCTCAGGTGGTGCTGGCGGTGTCCCTCAATGGTTTGGGGATCGGCTTGATGTTGCCGACCTTGATCACTTGGATCATGGCCCAGGTGGACGTGACCCAGCGGGGCCGTGCCGCCGGTGGTTTCACTGCGGCGATCTTCGCCGGTGAATTCATCAGCCCGCTGGTGGTGTTGGGTATCAGCGGCGCCCTGGGCGGCACCTTGCCCCTGGCCCTGGGGGTGGTGGCCGGCCTGCAACTGCTGGTGGCCCTGTCCTGCCTGGGGCTGCAGCGCCTGGCGGGGCGGGCACTCGCCGCCACGCCGGCAGTCGCGAGCAGCGGCTCATGAACGGGCCCTTGTTCGACCTGTCCGGCAAGGTGGCGCTGGTGACCGGTGCCACCCGCGGCATCGGCCTGGCGATTGCCCGGCTCTACGGCGAGGCCGGCGCCCGGGTGTTGATCTGCAGCGAGAACGGCGAGGACTGCGAGCGGGTGGCGAGCCAACTGCGGGAGGCGGGCCATGATGCCGTGGCGGCCGCCGCCGACTTGAGCCAGCAGGCCCAGGTCGAGGCCCTGGCCGATGATGTGCTGCAACAGTTCGGCGCAGTGGACGTGCTGGTGTGCAACGCCGGCGTGGCCCCGCACATGGGCCCCCTGGCCAGCGCCAGCGCCGAACAGTGGCAACTGACTTTCGATCTCAACCTGCACAGCGCGGTGTGGCTGAGCAACCGCCTGCTGCCGGCCATGGCCGCCCGGGGCGGCGGCCGGGTGCTGTTGATGGCCAGCATCGCCGGGGTCCGGGGCAATCGCGGGCTGGGCCTGTACGGCCTGTCCAAGGCGGCCCTGGCGCAACTGGCGCGCAACCTGGCGGTGGAGTGGGGGCCGTCGAACATTACGGTCAACGCCATCAGCCCCGGGGTGATCCACACCGAATTTGCCCGGCCCCTCACCGAGCAACCCGAGGTCATGCAACGGCGCCTGGCCCTCACGCCCCTGCGCCGGGTCGGCACGGCCGACGAGGTGGCGGCCCTGGCCCTGCTTTTGGCAGCAGCGGGCGGCGGTTTTATCAGCGGACAGAATCTGATCGTCGACGGTGGCACCACCATCGGCGACGGCAATTGAGCAAGGAGTCACACATGCAAGCACTTCCCGGTTTCAAGCGAGTGGTCACCGGCCATGACGCACACGGCCAGGCGCAGGTCGCCTCGGCGGGCCCGACGCCGAATGTTTTCCCGCTCAAGGCGGTCCCCGGCACGGTGTTTTATGAGGTTTGGAACAGCCTCGGCAGCCCGGCCGTGCTGGACAACGGCGCCGACCCCACCGACCAGCCGTTGCAACTGAGCCCCGGCGCCCAGGGCAGCGTGATCCGGGTGGTGGACATTCCACCGGACAGCGTGCAGAACCAGGTCAGCGCCGCCGATGCCGCCGCGGCCTTCGCCGAAATCGGCCAGGCCCACGCCGGCACTGGTAACACTGAGTCGCGGCACAAACTCATGCACCGCACCCAGACCCTGGACTACGGCATCGTTACCGAGGGCGAGGTGTGGCTGGTGCTGGACCAGGAAGAAGTGCACCTCAAACGCGGCGACGTGGTGGTGCAACGCGGCACCAATCACGCCTGGAGCAACCGCACCGAACAGATGGCGCGCATGGTCTTTATCCTCCTTGACGGGCGTTACGCCGAAGCTGTGCAGGGGGTGCAGGTATGAAACTGGCCACCCTGAAAAACACCCAGCGCGACGGCCGCCTGGTGCTGGTGTCCCGCGACTTGCGTCAGGCCCTGGACGTGGCAGCGATTGCCCCGACCCTGCAGCAGGCCATCGAGGACTGGCCCCGGGTCGAACCCGCGTTGCAGGCCTTGTCTGACGAGTTGAACGCCGGTCGTGCCGAGGGCGCCTTTGCCTTCGACCCGGCCCAGGCCGCCGCGCCCTTGCCTCGGGCCTGGCAATGGCTGGATGGCTCGGCATTCCTGAGCCACGGCGCGTTGATGCAGAAAGCCTTTGCCCTGGACCCCATCGACGACGCCGAGCGCATTCCGTTGATCTACCAGGGTGCTGGTGATGATTTCCAGGGCGGTCGCGACCCGCTGCGCCTGCCCAGTGAACAGCACGGTATCGACTTTGAAGGCGAGTTCGCGGTGCTGTTGGACGATGTGCCGCTGGGCTGCCCGGCGCAGCAAGCGGCGGGGCATATCAAGCTGATCCTGCAACTCAACGACGTCAGCCTGCGGGCCTTGGCCCCTAGGGAGATGAAGACCGGTTTCGGCTTCCTGCAGGCCAAGCCTTCGTCGAGCTTCGCCGCTGTGGCCATTACCCCGGATGAACTGGGAGCGGCCTGGCACGACTGCCGGGTGCACCTGCCGTTGCAGGTGGAGTGGAACGGCCAGTGGTTCGGCGCGCCCCAGGGCGGCGCCATGCATTTCGGCTTTGACCAGTTGATTGCCCACGCGGCCCTGACCCGGCGCCTGAGCGCCGGCACCTTGATCGGTTCCGGCACCGTCTCCAATGCCGATCGCAGTGTGGGTTCGGCGTGTATTTCCGAGCGCCGGGCCATCGAGATGATCGAACACGGCGCACCGCGCACCGGGTTTATGCAGTTCGGCGACCGGGTGCGCATGGAGGTGTTGGGCCTGGACGGTCAATCGCTGTTCGGCGGCATCGACCAGCAGGTGCTGCCATGCGCGTGATGATTACCGGGGCCAACGGGTTTGTCGGCCGGGCGCTGGTTCAGCGCTTGCTGACCGAGGGCCGGTTGCGCGGCCGGCCGATCAGCGCGCTGATTCTGCTGGACCAGGACCTGCAGGGTTTTCCCGAGGACCCACGGTTGCGCCGCCAGCGCGGCAGCGTCACCGATGCGGCCTTGTTGCGCCGGGTATTGGCCGATGGCATCGACGTGGTGTTTCACCTGGTGAGCATTGCCGGGGGGGCTGCCGAACAACGCTACGAACTGGGCTATCAGGTCAATTTGCTGGCCAGCCTGGAGTTGCTCAACCAACTGCGGGAGCTGCCCGGCGCGCCGGTGCTGGTGTACGCCAGTAGCGTGGCGGTGTACGGCGGCGACTTGCCGGCGCGGCTGGACGAGTCCCGCAGCCCGCGGCCGCAACTGTCCTACGGCGCCCACAAGCGCATGGTGGAAGTGGCCCTCGACGACCTGGCCCGGCGTGGCGAGGTCGACGGCCGTGCACTGCGCCTGCCGGGCATTGTCGCCCGCCCCAGCGAACCCAACGGCCTGCGCTCGGCCTTTATGAGTGACCTGCTGCACGCCTTTGCCGGGGGGCAGGCCTATTGCTGCCCGGTGTCGGCCGAAGCCACGGCCTGGTGGATGTCCCTGGACTGCTGCGTCGCCAACCTGCTGCACGCCGCCGAATTGGACGGCGCGGCGTTGGGCGCGCAACGGACCTGGCAGTTGCCCCTGCTGCGGCTGTCCATCGCCCAGGTCATCGATGCCCTGGCCGGGGTGTACGGCGAGGACCGGCGCGGGCTGATCAGCTTTGCCGCCGAGCCTGAGCTGGAAGCCTTGTTTGGCCGTTTCCCGCCCATGCACACGCCCCAGGCCCGTGCCCTGGGGTTTCGTCATGACGGCTCGGCGGCGGCCCTGATCCGCCACGCCTTGCCACTGTCTTCTCCTTCGCGGCGTCGCCGCGCTGCCCGAGTGCCTGCCCATGAAATCGACTAAACGCCGCCTGGTGGACCTGTCCGTCACCCTGGAAAACAACCCCTACACCGATCCGCCGCCGTTGCTGCCGAAGATCGAATACAGCGACCACCAGCAAGGCTGGCCGGAGATGGCCGCGATGTTCCCCGGGCTGAACAAGTCCGACTTGCCGGGGGACGAATCCTGGGCCGCCGAGCGCTTGCAGATCACCACCCACAGCGGCACTCACATGGATGCCCCTTGGCATTACGCATCCACCACCGACGGCGGCCAGCCGGCCTTCGGCATCGATGAACTGCCGCTGGAGTGGTGCCTGCAAGCGGGGGTCAAGCTGGACTTCCGCCACCTGCCCGACGGCCACGTGGTGACCGCGCAGCAAGTCGCCGACGAACTGGCGCGCATCGAACATGAGCTGCAGCCGTTGGACATCGTCCTGGTCAACACCCGGGCCGGGGCCCTGTTCGGCCAGCCGGGCTACCTCGACGCCGGCATCGGCATGGGCCGCGAGGCGACGATGTACCTGCTGGAACGTGGGGTGCGGGTGGTGGGCACCGATGCCTGGAGCTGGGACGCGCCGTTCAAGTACACCCGCGAGCGCTTCAATGCCAGCGGCGATGCCTCGATCATCTGGGAAGGGCACAAGGCCGGGCGCGATATCGGCTACGGCCAGATGGAGAAACTGGCCAACCTGGAAAGCCTGCCGGCCACCGGGTTCACCGTGTCGTGCTTTCCCTACAAGATCCGCCGGGCCTCGGCGGGGTTCGTGCGGGCCGTGGCAATTTTCGAGGAGTGAGCCGTGTTCAAGTGCTTGTCTGTTGTGGCCCCGCTGTGGGCCATGCTGGCCCTGGCCAGCCAGGGTGTGTTGGCCGCCGAGGCGCCGCGGCCGAATATCCTGCTGATCGTTGCCGATGACCTGGGCTATTCCGACCTCGGTGCGTTCGGGGGCGAGATTCACACGCCCAACCTCGACCAGTTGGCGGCCAACGGCCTGCAACTGACCAACATGTATGCGGCGCCCACCTGTTCGCCGACCCGCTCGATGCTGATGTCGGGCACCGACAACCACCTGGCGGGGCTGGGCAGCATGGCCGAAGGCTTGCAACCCTTCCAGCGTGGCAAGCCGGGGTACGAGGGCTACCTCAACCAGCAGGTGCACTCCATCGCCCAGTTGCTTCAGGATGGCGGTTACCGCACCAGCATGGTGGGCAAATGGCACTTGGGCCTGGAGCCGGACCAGGGCCCGGATCGCCGCGGCTTCCAGCAGTCTTTTACCCTGCTGGAGGGCGGCGCCTCGCACTTCAAGCCTGCCGACGTCGAGCCGACCAAGATCGAGCAAGTGCATTACCGGGAGAACGGCCAGCCGGTGACCTTGCCCGAGGACTTCTACTCCACGGATTTCTATACCGACAAGCTGATCAGCTACCTCAGCCAGCCGCGGGCCGCGGGGCAGCCGTTTTTTGCCTACGCCGCCTTCACGTCGCCCCATTGGCCGTTGCAGGCACCGGCGGCCTACCTGGACAAGTACCGTGGGCGCTATGACCAGGGCTACGACGCGGTACGTTTGGCGCGCATCGAGCGGCTCAAGCAGCGCGGGCTGATCAGCGCCGATTTTGTCCCGGCAGCCACCTTGCCGGCCAATCCGCAATTGCCGTCCTGGGACCAACTCGACGCCGAGGGCCGCGCCTATGAAGCGCGCAAGATGGAAATCTACGCGGCCATGGTCGACAACCTCGACCACAACGTCGGGCGCCTGCTGGAGTACCTCAAGGCCAGCGGGCAACTGGACAACACCCTGGTGGTGTTCATGTCCGACAACGGCGCGGCCGGCGAGCGTCATGAGCAGTTCTACCCCAAGGGCCCGAACACCGATAACCGCCTGGCCAACCTCGGCAAGCGTGGCTCGCAGATTGACTACGGCGCCCGTTGGGCCGAGGTCAGCGCGGCACCGTTCCGCCTGTTCAAGGGCACCCCGGCGGAAGGCGGGATCAGCGTCCCGGCGCTGGTCCAACTGCCCCAGGCGTTACGGCGCCAGGGCCTGGAACGGGGTGTGGCACGGGTCGACGATCTGGCGCCGACCTTTCTCGCTCTGGCGGCTATCCCTGACCCGGGGGATCGTTATGCCGGCCAGCCCAAGCACCCGATCACCGGGCAGTCGATGCTGCCGCTGTTGCAACAGGGAGCGGCGATTCATGGCGCGCAGCCGGTGTTGGCCGGTGAGCTGTTCGGCAACCTCTACTACCGCGAGGGCAACCTGAAGTTGCTGGGCATGCGCGGGCAGGTGGGCTTTGGCGATGGGCCGCAGCCGCTGAACTGGCAACTGTTCGACCTGGCTCGGGATCGTGGCGAAGGCCATGACCTGGCCGCCAGCCAACCGGCCACGGTGGAGCGCCTGCGCCAGGCCTGGCAGGGCTATGCGCGGCAAGTGGGGGTGGTCGCACCGCCGGCGCCGCGGCAACCATGAGGCGTGGGCACCTGGCGCTGCTGCTGGGTGGCGTGCTGTTGCTCGCCTGGGGCGTGGGCCTGGCCCGTTGGCAGCCCGCGCCGGCCCTGGCGCGCCTCGGGGATGCCCGGGGTTGCGCCGTCTATGGCGGCTTGCCACCGAATTGGGGCGCGGACCCGCTGGCGGGCATGCTGCGCATCACGGGCGGGCAGTACACCCCCGGCAGTGAGCGGGGCTACCCGGATGAGCGGCCGATGGGCCCGGTGCAGGTGGGGGATTTCTGGATCGACCGTACCGAGGTGACCCAGGCCCAGTTCGCTGCTTTTGTTGCCGCCACCGGTTACCTCACCGACGCCGAACGTGAGGGCGGTGCAGCGCTGTTCCAGGTGCCGAGCCAGGACGCGCTCAGCAGCCTGCCTCTGGCCTGGTGGCACCTCGTCGCCGGGGCCAACTGGCGCCAGCCCCAAGGGCCAGGTTCTGCACGCGTCGCTGGCAATCTGCCGGTGGCCCTGGTGACCCTGGCCGATGCCCGGGCCTACGCCCAATGGCGCGGCAACGACCTGCCCAGCGAAGCCGAATGGGAATACGCCGCACGGGGCGGGCGCCAGGGCCAGGCCCTGGACGAAACCCCGGTGGATGACCAGGGCCGGCCGACCGCCAATTATTGGCAAGGGGTGTTTCCGTTGGTCGACAGTGCCGAGGACGGGTACGCCGGCGTGGCCCCGGTGGGGTGTTTCGCCGCCAACGGCTACGGCCTGTTCGACATGATCGGCAACCTCTGGGAATGGACCGGCGACCAGTACAGCGGTCCGCTGCAGAACCACGCCAACGGCGACCCGGGCCTGCTGCGCCGCCTGCCGATCCAGGGCCCGCCACGGCAGGTGATCAAAGGCGGCTCGTTCCTCTGCGCGGCCAATTACTGCCAACGTTACCGAGTCGCTGCGCGGGAACGCCAGGAGGCCGATATGGCCACCGCCCACGTGGGCTTTCGCACGGTACGGCGGGTGACGGCGCCTTGAATCGCACCACCGTTCCCTAGGCGCTGGCGTGCCAGCGGTGAGGCCTGCAAGACCGCCATCGCCGGCAAGCCGGCTCCTACAGGATTTCACGCGGCATCTTGCTGCTCGTAGGCGCTGGCAAGCCGGTTCCTAGCGGGCCGCCCAGGCGTTGAAGCGCTGTTCCAATTGTTCGCCATGGTCGGCCCAGAAGCCGGGGTTCATTGCCAGTTGGTGGGTCAGGTCGGGCAGTACGTTTAGCCGTTGTTCGCCCAACAGGGCGTTGGCCTGCTGGTTCACCGGGGCGTAGGCGATGTGCTCGGCGTAGGCTTTCTGCTGTTGCGGCTGCAGGCTGTGGGTGATGAATTTCAGGCTCTCGGCGCGGTTCTTCGCGCCCCGGGGAATGGCCCAGGCGTCCATGTCATACAGGCCGCCGTCCCAGACGATGCGCAGGTTGCTCTGGGCTTGCACCGCGCTGATCCGGCCGCTGTAGGCGGAGCTCATGACCACGTCCCCGGAGGCCAGGTATTGCGGCGGCTGGGCGCCGGCTTCCCACCACTGGATGCTCGACTTGATCTGGTCCAGCTTGCGAAAGGCCCGGTCCTGGCCCTCGGGGGTGCCCAGCACCTGGTACACCTCCTGGCTGGGTACGCCGTCGGCCAACAGGGCGAACTCCATCGTGTACATCGCGCCTTTGCGCAGGCCGCGTTTGCCGGGGAATTTCTTCAGGTCCCAGAAATCCGCCCAGCCCTGGGGCGTGCCCTGCAGTTTGTCGGCGTTGTAGGCCAGCACCGTGGACCAGACGAAGAAGCCCACGCCGCAGGTCTGGGCCGCGCCGGGCAGCAACTGGGCGGCCAGTTGCGGGTCGACACTGAATTCTTCCAGCAAGCCTTCGTCGCAGGCCCGGGCCAGTTCCGGCAGCTCCATTTCCACCACGTCCCAGGAGACGCTGGCGGTGTCGACCATGACCTTGATCTTGGCCAGCTCGCCGTTGAATTCACCGGCGATGATCCGGGTGCCATGCTCGGCTTCGTAGCTCTTGTAGAAGGCCGCCACCTGGGCGTCCTTGTTGGCGCCGCCATGGGACACCACGGTGAGGTCGGCCAGGGCCGAGGTGCAGCCGAGGGCCGAGGCCAACAGCATGAGGGGCAGAGTCAGTTTCTTATTCATTATTGAGATCTCCAGAAGGGCGCGACGCAGGCCTGGCAGGCAGTGTGGTCCTGCGGCTTGGAGTCTCCGGGGTGTGGGGCTGGGGCGGCAATCAGACCAAGTTAAGATTCCGCAGGCGGCCTTAGTACCTCCGTATGAGGGGCTGTGCGGGCCGCTGCGGCGGTGGCATTCTGCTCGCCCCGGTACCCTGGCCACCCTGGAAACAGCCCATGCCCCTGACCATCAGCGACCTTGTCGAAACCCCCGAATTGCGCACGCGGCTGATCAGCGGCGCTGAGGGGCGCGGGCGTACTGCGCGCTGGGCCCATGTCTGCGAGTTGGCGGACCCGGCCCAGTGGCTCGGCCCGGGGGATTTACTGATGAGCACCGGTATCGGTATCCCGGTGGCGCTCGAGGAGCAGCGCCGTTATGTGCGCGACCTGCAGGAAGCGGGGCTGGCCGGGTTGATGATCGGCGAGGGCATGCAGGCCCCGGCCGACTTGCAGGGCTTGCAGGAGGCGGCCGAGGCCTTGGGCTTTCCCTTGCTGATGACCGAGTACGGCGTGCCGTTTTCTTCGGTGACCCGGGCCATCATCGAGGCCAACCAGCAGCAGGAAGCTGAGCGTCGGCAAGCCATCAGCCGGGTGTATGAAACGGCGCGCATGGGCATTCAGGGGCTGGGCCTGGAAGCACTGTTGCAACGCCTGGAAAAAGACCTGCGGGCGCGGCTGACACTGCTCGATCCGCTGACCCTGGAACCCTGGTTGCCCGGCCTGGAAGGATTGGCCACGGCTGATCGCGAGGCCTTGCGCGGGCGCCTGGACACGCCGGGCAGCGTGCCGGTGGTGCAACGCTGGCGCGGTGCCGAGGCTGAAGGTTTGTCGATGGCGGTGCCCAGCCGCCGTCCCTGTGTGCTGGTGGCCCAGGGCGCGGACCTGCCGGATTACGGCCTGTTGCACCATGTGGTGGCGGTACTGGGCATGGAGTTGGCGCGTTTGCAGGTGGAACGCGAACGTCATCTGCGCCTTGCTTCGGAGTTGCTCGATGACCTGTTCCAGCAACGCTTGTCGGCGCGCCAGGTGAGCGAGCGCCTGGCGCCCTTTGGCGCCGATCTGCAGAACCTGCGGGTGGCGGTGGCGCCGCGGGCCGGGCGCGAGCTTAGCGAATTGGATGATGGCCTGTGCCGCGACGGTGTGCAGGCGTTGTTGCGGGTCCAGGGTGAAGAATTGATGGTCTTGCTCTGGCAGGAATCGGCCCCGGCCCAGGTCCAGGCGCGGTTGCAGAGCTGGCTGGGGCTGAGCAATCCCCTGGGGCATGCCGAACGTTGCCTGGAGGCCCTGCGTGAGGCGCGTCTGGCGTTGGCCCATGCCTGTGCCGAGCAGCCCCTGGCACGTTACGAACACATGGGCGCCACGGCGCCGTGGCTGGCCCAAAGCCTGGACGGCGCGGTGCAGACTTTTCGCCGGGTCCTGGGGCGCCTGGCGGATTACGACCAGCAGCAAGGCGCGCCGCTATTGCGCACCCTGCGGGTGTTCCTGGAGCACAACCGCTCCTGGTTGAGCGCGGCCCGGGAGCTGCACGTGCACAAGCAGACCCTGGTTTATCGCATCCGCCGCATCGAAGAAATCACCGGGCGCTCCCTGGACGCCACCGAGGACGTGGCGATTCTCTGGTTCGCCCTGCGCAGCGCCGAGGTCGCGGGCATCGAGCCGGGCGCCGTGACACTCAAGGAATGATCACAAAGCTCTTGCGCAGGGTTTCCCGCACCTCCCAGATGCCCTGGCAGTTGGCCGGAAACAGCACCGCGTCCCCGGCGCGCAGTTCCAGGGCCGGGCCGTCATCGGGAATGAACCGGCAATGACCGGCGATGATGTGGCTGAACTCGCGCTCCAGCACTTGGCGGCGCCAGCGTCCGGGGGAGCACTCCCAGACCCCGGTCAGCAGTGACTGGCCGGCGTCTTGGGCCAACAGTCGGGTTTCGGCAACGGGCGTGCCGAGGGGCACCTTGACCGGTTCGGGCCGGCCCAGGGGCAGGTGCGCGGTGTCGCTGAACAGAATGGGTGAGGGCATGGTGTTTCTCCGGGGTCAGATGGCTTTGTCTTCGAGGCCCGAGGGGGCCAGGCTCGCCAGGCTGCGGTCGAGCCACGAGGGCGCGCGGCCTTGGGCTTCGGCCCGCTCCTTGCGTTGCACTGCGTTGCGCACCAGTTGCCCGCCGCAGTAGCGCAGGGGCTCCGGGGGGAAGTGGCGCACCCGGCGATTGACCAGGCCGCAGTGGCTCCAGGCATCGTCCAGGCCCAGGGCCAGGCTGGCCAGAATGCGCCCGCCGAGGCGGCTGGGGCCGACACCGTTGCCACTCCAGCCCAGGCCGTAGACCACCCCCGGGCAGCTTTTCAACTGGCCGAAGATCGGCAGGCTGTCGTAGGTGCGGTCGATCGGCCCCGACCAGCTGTGCTCGATGGCCACGTCCGCCAGTTGTGGGTAGGTGCGGCGAAAGTCGGCTTCGACCTCGGCGTGCAGTTGCGGCAACTGGTCATAGCGCTGGCCGACCCGGCTGGCAAAGGACATCAGCCCGGTGCCCTTGCCGAAGACGATGCGCCCGTCGCGGGTGGTGCGGTAATAGTCGACCATCAGTTGCGAGTCGGTGATCGCCTCGCCACCGGTCCAGCCAATCTCTTGCAGCCGCTGGGGGATGGGGGCCGTGGCAATGATGGTGCTGCTCACCGGCAACAGGCTGCGGCGCAGTTCCGGCAGCTCGGCGGCCCAGGCGTTGGTGGCCAGGACCACGCGCTGCGCCTGTAACTGGCCGTGCTCGGTGTGCAGCCGAGTGGGTTGGCCGGGTTCCATTTTGCTGACTTGGCTGTTCTCGAAAATCCGAACCCCTTGTTCCAGGGCCACTCGCCGCAGGCCGCGGACCAGGCGCGCCGGCTGCACCGTGGCGTTGCTGGCTTCCAGCACCCCCTCCAGATGCCGGGACGAACCGCTGCGGCGAGCCACGTCGGCGCTGTCCAGGGGGCTGAACACCTGTTCACCCAGTTGCCCGCAGGTGCGCCGCACACCTTCCCAGGCGCCGCGCTGGGCCTCGCTGGTGGCGGTCCAGAGCCAACCGGCGCGGCGAAAGTGCGCGTCGATGCCATGGGCCTGGCAAAACCCTTCGATCTCATCGATCGCCTGCACCGACGCCCGGGCCAGGCGCAGGGCTTCTTCGCGCCCGCAGAGGGCCGTGAGGGAGCTGATCTTCGGCCACCAGGACATGACAAAGCCGCCGTTGCGCCCCGAGGCGCCGCCACCGCAGATGTCCTGTTCGAGGATCGCCACAGTCTTTTCCGGGGCCAGTTCACGGATGCGCAAGGCGGTCCACAGCCCGACAAAACCGCCGCCGAGAATGGCGATGTCGACCGAGTGCCGACCCTCAAGTGCCGGTGCCGGCGTCAGTTCATCGGCTATTTCCTGGAGCCAGAGTGACCGCTTCATCGTCGTGCCCATTGCTGTTGATCGAAGGCTGACTGTGCGCGGGCAGGGCGCGGCCGGGCAATTGTGCTTAGCGCAGAATCCGCCGGGGTGGCTTGTGCGAAGGTACGAACGCTTAAGCGCGCGCCCGGTCGCGTGACCGGGGCGAGGCGCCTGGGTGGGATGGCGTCGGGGCGGCTGACGCCTTAGCCGGTTGGAGCCAGCACCGCAGAGGGCCCCGCGACTTTAGCGGGGCGTGCTCGCAACAGAGCGTCGATGGCCTGTCGATAACTGCTGCCCGCCAGGTTCATGCTGTTGTTGTGGGTGGCGCCGGGCACCAGCAGGAGTTTTTTCGGTTCCAGGGCGGCGTTGAACAGTTGCTGGCTGAAGCGCGAGGGTACGTAGCGGTCGTCCAGGCCGTGGACCACCAGCAGCGGCATGCCGATGTCGCGGATCTTGTCCAGGGAGTCGAATTTCTGCGACAGCAGCCAGCGAACTGGCAGCGACGTTTTGGCCACGGCTGCGGCGGCGTCCCCCAGGGAGGTGAAGGTGGACTCGATGATCAGCCCGCGAGCTGGGATGGGCGTGCCTTGCTGGCGCGCCTTGTTGCCCAGTTCGGCGGCCAGGTCCACGGCCACGGCGCCGCCCAGGGAGTGGCCGTAGATCAGGCGTTTCTCCGGGTTGGGCTGCAGTTGCTGGAAGCGTTCCCAGGCGATGCGTGCGTCTTCGTAAACGGTGCGTTCCGAGGGCAGGTCGCCGTGGCTTTTGCCAAAGCCGCGGTAATCGATGGCCAGCACCGAGTAGCCCAGGGCATGCAGTTGTTCGATGCGAAACAGCTGCCCGGTGAGGTTCCAGCGCACCCCGTGCAAGTAGAGGATGGCCGGTGCGTCGGCGCGGGCGGCGGGCCACCACCAGGCGTGAATGTTCTGCCCGGCCTTGAGGCTTTTCGGCGTCAGCTCCAGTTCCTGGACGCTCTTGGGCAGGCCGCGATACCAGCCGGCGGTGCCGGGCTCGATGCGAAACAGCAGTTCGCGTTCCTTGTGTTGCAGCACCGCGCAACCCACGGGCAGGCCGACCAGCAGGGCGGCCATGCACAACAGGGAAAGCCAGCGCCGACCGGCGCGCTTGAGCAGGGATGCAGTCATGAAGGTGCAGTCATGAAGAGGGTCACCGCCGAGGGATCAATGTCGCGTTTTAACAGAACTGTCAGGGTCGCGCGTATGGATTTCGTCGGCGGGCGGGCGCGGATGTTTTACAAAATGCTGGGCGGTTGACGGCTATATGGTTGCACGGTACAACTAATCATCATTTTTACGAGGTGTCCGCCATGCCCAGTCATCCTTACGCTGTGATCGACCAACTGCGTTCGGCGTCGCGTTTGATGGTGCGCGAGCTGGGGTTTATGCGCAGCACCCTGGCGGCCACCGACTACCCGCCGTCGGTGGTGCATGCCCTGGTGGAGATAGGCGAGCGCGGCACCTTGACGGGCGGCGAGTTGGCGCAGTTGCTGGGGCTGGAAAAATCCAGCGTCAGTCGCCTGTTGCGCAAGCTGGTGGAGGCCGGTGAAATCGAGGAAATCCCCCACCCGGATGACGCCCGCTCCAAGACCTTGCGCCTGACGCCGAGTGGTCGTGGCACCCTGGACGGGATCCAGGCTTTTGCCCGGGCCCAGGTCGGCGCCGCCCTGGAACACCTGACCACTGAGCAACAACACCGGGTGCGCACGGGCATCGCCGATTACGCCGGAGCGTTGCAGGCCCAGCGCCTGGGGCAAGGCCTGCCGGTTACCGAGACGGCGCAGATCGTCGCCGGTTATCGACCGGGCATCGTCGGCCACATCACCCAGATGCATGCCGCGTACTACGCCCACAAGGCCGGTTTCGGACAGCCTTTTGAAAGCCTGGTGGCAACAGGCCTGGCGCAATTGACGGGGCGCCTCGACAACCCGCGCAACCAGGTGTGGTTGGCCTTGGACGGCGAGCAGGTGCTGGGTTCGATTGCCATTGACGGTGAAGGCGAGGGTGGGGAGGCGACGCTGCGCTTCTTTATTCTCGATGAGTCGGCCCACGGCCGGGGCCTGGGCAAGCGTCTGTTGGCCGAGGCACTGGCGTTCTGCGACCAACAGGGTTTTGTGACAACGCGTTTGTGGACCTTCAAGGGCCTGGACGTGGCGCGTCGGCTGTATGAAGCCAATGGCTTCAGCCTGGTGCAGGAACAGCCCGGGGAGCAGTGGGGCGCACCGGTGATCGAGCAGTGCTTTGTGCGCCCCGGCCCCGTTTGAGCAGCCGTTCAGCAGTGACGCAAGCCTTCGAGGCTCAACTGCGCCAGTTCGCGAACCCGCACGTCTTGATCCTGCAAGGCCCGTAGCAAGCCCTGGATGGCCTCGGCCTGGGCAGCCTCGCTGAGCCAGCGGTTATCCAGCACGCAGGCGGCGTGGCGCCGGATCACCCGGTGCGGTGACGTCAGGCCGAGCAGGGCCTGGGGCAGGTCCTGATCGTTGAGGGTGATGAACGAACGGCCGGGCTTGAGTGCTTCCTCCACGTCAGCGGTGAGGCCCGGGCGTTGTTCGAGCAGGGTGATCAGCGCGGAGTAGTCCAGGGGCGCCGGCTGGGCACGCTGATCACTGAGGGCGCTCAGGGGCGCACACAGCCCTTCGACCGCGATGTCATCGGCTTGCTCCAGCAACCACGCCACATCACCCAGACAGGCCAGGGCCCGGGCGCACCAATGGCGGGTCGGTTGTTCCTTGGCGTTGCCCAGGCGCTGGCGCAGCGCCTCGATCACTGCTGCGTCGGCATGCCCGGCCAGGCCGAGGATGCGTGCGATAGCGTAGGCGTCCTTGACCGTGTGCAGCCGTTCGATCAAGGCGCTGCTGGCTCGGGCGCCTTGGGCGATCAACCAGGCTTGGGCCTCTTCGGAGCTGATGCTGTGCACACGCTGCAGGCGGTCCAGGTAAAAGCTCACCTGCTCGGCGTGGGGCAAGGCGGCGATCTCTTCGCGCAGGCGGTCTTTGGCGACTTCTTCGGGGAAGTGCCAGGCAAAGAGTTCAGCGGTCAGGCTGGCCCGGGCCAGGCCCACCTCATCATTGAAGTCATGGAACAAGGCCACAAAGTGTGGATCCACCCGGGGATCGTCCTTGTAGTGCTCGCGCAAGGCCCGTGCGGCCTGGACCACGCAATCGACGAACTGCGCTTCGACCGCCTGCCAATGCTGCGGGCCGGCGCGGTTGGCCTCGTTCTGCAAAGGCAAGTCCCAGGCCTGTAGCGCCGGGTTGGCGTAGTCATCCAGTTCCCAGTCCCAGCGCCAATCGGCAGGGTTCCAGCGTACGCCGCTGATGTCCCCGGGCTGTTCCGGGCCGTGATCGTCCTCCAGGGTCGCGGCGCTGCTGACGGCGAGGGAGGGCAGGTCGATCACCCGCTCTTCTTCGCGGTAGCTGGCATGGAACGCTACGGCGTAGGGCGCGGGGATGCCCTGCTCCAGCAGGGTGTCGAGGGCCGCTCGGGCGCTGTCGAACAGGGCGTTTTGCAGGTCGTTCCAGTCCATGGGGGCATCCTTGGCAAGCAGGGGGCAGGCGCTGCGTCGCGCGCGGTGGCGAACTTTGGCCCAGGCGCCGGTCTCTGTAAAGCCGGTGTTTGAGCCCTTGGCGCGGTGCCTACGACTGAACCAGGGCCTTGTCGCGGCGGATCTGCATGATGGCCGGCAGTTGTTCTTCGATCCAGTCCACCAGGGCTTCGACCCGCACCGCGGCTTCCCGGCCCAGGGGCGTGAGGCTGTACTGCACGTGGGGCGGCACCACCGGCAGCGACTCGCGATGGATCAGCCCATCCCCCTCCAGGCCTTGCAGGGTCTGGGCGAGCATTTTCTCGCTGACGCCGCCGATCTTGCGCCGCAGGTCGCTGAAACGCTGGGTGCCGCTGATGAGGATGACCAGCACCAGCACGCCCCAGCGATTGGTCATGTGCTTGAGCACTTCACGGGAGGGGCAGTGCGCATCCAGCAGCTCGCCGCGGCGCAATTTGGCGGACAAGGGCGAGGCAGGGGCTTGGGGGAGGGTCATGACACTTACCTTTTTGTACGTACTTACTAAAAGTTAGTTAGAGCGCTAGGGTGAGCGCTCATTCTTTTACAGGCAAGGATTTTTCCGATGATTGCGATAACAGGTGCAACCGGCCAATTGGGCCGTCTGGTGGTCGAGGCGCTGCTGCAACGGGTGCCGGCCAGTGAGCTGTTGGCCCTGGTGCGTGACCCGTTGAAGGCCCAGGACCTGCAAGCCAAAGGCGTGACCGTGCGCCAGGCCGATTACGACCAGCCACAGAGTTGGGCCAGTGCCTTGCAGGGGGTTGAGCGCTTGCTGCTGATTTCCTCCAATGCCATCGGCCAGCGCTTGGCCCAGCACCAGGTGGTGATCGACGCCGCCAAGGCGGCCGGGGTGCAACTGCTGGCCTACACCAGCGTGCTGCGCGCCGACACCTCGAGCCTGGGCCTGGCCGCCGAACACGTGCAGACCGAACAGGCCCTGGCGGCGTCGGGCCTGGATTACGTGCTGCTGCGCAATGGCTGGTACCACGAGAACTACACCGCGGGGGTAGGCCCGGCGGTGGAGCATGGGGCGCTGATGGGCAGTGCCGGCAATGGGCGCATTGCTTCGGCCAGCCGCGCCGATTACGCCGAGGCCGCCGCCGTGGTTCTGACCCGCGACGACCAGGCCGGCCAGGTCCATGAGTTGGCCGGTGACAGCGCCTACACCCTCAGCGAACTCGCCGCCGAAGTGGCCCGTCAATCAGGCCGGCCGGTGGTTTACCAGGACCTGCCAAAGGATGATTTCCAGGCGGCGCTGCTGGGCCTAGGATTGCCGGGGTTCGTGGCCGAGTTGCTGGCCGATTCGGATGCCGCTGCCGCCCATGGCGCCTTGTTCGATGAAGGCCGGCAACTGAGCCGCTTGATCGGTCGTGCGACCACACCGATCGCCGACGCGGTGGCCGTCGCCCTGCGCGGTTGATGGCCTGACCCGCCTTCAAGGCCGGCGTCTTTGCACTGGAGCGGACGCGCTCTTATGCTGGACGCCGGTTTTATTTCAGCCTGCCGGAGACCCTTCTTATGAAAGCCATCAAGCTCAGCTTGCCCGCGACCCTGGACAACCTGCACAGCGTCGAGCTGCCCGACCCGGGCCAACCCGGTGCCGGGCAGATCCGTGTGCGCCTGCATGCCTGTTCGCTGAACTTCCACGATTACGCGGTGGTAACCGGGGCCCTGCCCACCGCTGATGGCCGCATTCCCATGGCGGACGGCGCCGGGGTGGTGGAAGCCGTGGGCGCGGGTGTCAGCGAGTTTCAGGTGGGTGACCACGTGGTGTCGTGTTTCTTCCCGCATTGGCATGACGGCGGTGCGGCCATTGCCGACTTCAGCACCACCCCGGGCGACGGCGTTGACGGTTACGCCCGGGAAGTGGTGGTGCAGGCCAGCCACTGGTTCACCCGCGCGCCGGCCGGCTACAGCCACGCCGAGGCCGCGACCCTGACCACCGCCGGGCTCACCGCTTGGCGTGCTCTGGTGGTGGACGGCGGCCTCAAGGCCGGGGACAGCGTACTGGTACTGGGCACCGGTGGGGTGTCGATCTTCGCCCTGCAATTGGCCAAGGCCATGGGGGCGACGGTGATCGCGACCTCATCCTCCGATGAGAAGCTGGCGCGGGTGCGTGAGTTGGGGGCTGACCACACGATCAACTATCGCCAGCAGCCGGAGTGGGGCGCCGAAGTGCTGAAACTCACAGGTGGTCGAGGCGTCGATCATGTGGTGGAGGTCGGTGGCCCGGGCACCTTGCCGCAGTCCATCACGGCGTGCCGCATCGGCGGGCACATTGCCCTGATTGGCGTGCTCACCGGCTGGGCCGGTCCGGTGCCCACCGCAGCGCTGATGGCCAAGCAACAACGCCTGCAAGGGCTGATTGTCGGCAGCCGCCAGCACCAGTTGGAGATGATTCGTGGCCTGGAAGCCACCGGCATCAAGCCGGTGATCGACAGCACCTTTGCCCTCGACGACATCGCCAAGGCCTTCGCCCATGAAGCCTCGGGGGCGCACCTGGGGAAAATCTGCCTGAGCTTCTAAACCCTGCCTCATGGCCGGGCGCCAGGCCCGGCCAACGCTTCAGGCCTCGGCGCGCTGGTGCTTCTTCAAGCGGTAGGCAAACTGCGCCCGGCTCAGACCCAGCAAACGGGCGGCGGCGGCCAGGTTGCCGGCGCTTTTTTCCAGGGCCTCGTTGATCAGCCGTGACTCCAGGCCGTCGATGGAGAAGTCCGGGTCGCGCTGATTCAGGCTGTCGAGCAGCGTCGCCTGGGCCTGATCGCTTGCCCCTTGGGCCAGGGACAGGCTGCCATGATCATCCAGGGAGTAAGCCTCTTCGGGTAAAGGTTCATTGCGAAACAGGTGCACCAGGTCAATCGCCTGGCCGTCTTCGCTGGCGATCAGGCCCCGTTCGATCAGGTTCTGCAGTTCCCGCACGTTGCCGGCAAAGTCATAACGCAGCAGCACCTTCAGGGCACGCATGGTCAGCCCGGCCGGGGTGCGCGCGTACTCGTGGCAATAGCGCTGGAGAAAGGCGTTGATCAGCAGCGGAATGTCATCGCGGCGCTCGCGCAGGGGCGGCAGGGCGATGGGGTAGACGTTGAGGCGGTAGAACAGGTCGGCGCGAAACTCGCCGTCGGCCACCGCTTTACGCAAATCAATGTTGGTGGCCGCCACCACCCGCACGTCCACGGCAATCCCGTGGCCGCCGCCGACCCGTTCGATTTCCCGCTCTTGCAGGGCACGCAGCAGCTTGCCTTGACCGGCCAGGCTCAGGCAGGTGATTTCATCCAGGAACAAGGTGCCGCCCTGGGCCCGCTCAAAGCGCCCGGGCCGCGAGTGGGTGGCGCCGGTGAAGGCGCCGCGCTCGACGCCGAACAGTTCGGCCTCCATCAGGTTGTCGGGGATCGCCGCACAGTTAAGGGCGATAAAGGGCCCGGCCCGGCGCTGACTGAGTTGGTGCAGTTGGCGGGCGAAGAGTTCCTTGCCCACGCCGGATTCGCCGCTGATCAGCACCGTGGCCGGGGTCGCCGCCACGCGCTGCAGGGCTTGGGTGGCGGCATTGAACGCTGCGCTGGTGCCGATCAGCGGCTGCTGGCTGGAGGCCGGGGCGATGACGGCGGATGGTTTGGCCGCTGGGACCGGGGCGGCCAGCGCCGGCAGCGGCGAGACATTCAGGTAGCTGAGGTCCTGCTCGACATCGCCCCACTGGGCGGCGGTCTTGCCCAGCACCCGGCAGTTGGCGTGGCCCATGCCGCGGCATTCCACCTCGCGGAAAATCACCATCTGGCCAAACAGGCAACTGACGAAACCGATGGCGTAGCCCAGCTCGGTCCAGCACACCGGGTCCTGGCCGATGCCGTAGGCGGCCACGTGTTCGTCGGCTTCGCAGGAGTGGTGCCAGAGGAACTCGCCTTCGTAGAAGCCCGAGTCGGCGTCGAACTTGAAGTGCAGCGGCTCGACCTTGGTCATGCCTTCCAGGCTGTGCAGGTGGGTGCCGGCGCGAAACACCGCCGCCGCATCGGCCTGGGGCCAGCGCTCACGGATCAGCCGCGCATCCCGCGCCCCGGAGGCATAGCCGGTGCGGGTGAACAGCCCGCGCGCCTGCTCCAGGCCCTGGCGTTCGATGATCTCTCGGCGCAGGGCACCAAAGGATGAGCTGTGCAGCAACAGCATGCGCTGGTCGTTGAGCCAGATGCGCCCGTCGTCGGGGGAGAAAAACAGGCAGTCATTGAGTTCGGCCGGTGTCGGTGAGCTGCTGGCGCTGAGTTCGCTGCTGTCGCCCCGTGGGCGGTAGGGTTCGCTGGCCACCTGGTGGTCGGGCAGCGGGCAGTGGGGAGTTGTCATTGTGATGCCCCTGGAACGCAGTGATCGATATGAGCAATTGGTGAGATAGTTATTAAACATAACTTTATCAATTGAACAAGCGCGGCCGTCGCAGGGGTCACCCGGGACGGGCGATGAGTCACTGGTTCCATCGTGCAAAGGCTTGAGGTAGAGCGGTCGGCGTGTCATCTGCAAGCGCCGTGGCGAAACCGGCACAGCCCTTGCTCAAGGCCTGGTACGGCGTTGTGTGAGCCCTTGGGGCCGCGACGACGAAGACAATTACAAGAACCGGGAGTGTGCAATGTCTGTGTCTGAAACCCCTCAATTTCTGCGGCGGGCCCTTGAGTCCCAATGCCTGTTCAATGGCGACTGGGTGCCCGGGTCGGCCCCGGTGCAAGCGGTGATCGAGCCGGCGACCGGCGAGGTGCTGATGCACAGCGCTATGGCCGACCCGGCCGATATTGCTGCCGCTTGCCGTGCAGCGTCCCTGGCTCAGCCGGCCTGGGCGGCCCTGGGACCACGCCAGCGTGCCGAGGTATTCCGCAAAGCGGCTGGCTGGGCCCAGCAATCTTTCGACGAACTGGCCCTGTACGTCGCTCGGGAAACCGGCGGCGCGCTGTTCAAGGGTGAGCATGAAGTGCGCGAAGCCATTGTGTTGCTGCACCAGGCGGCAGGGTTGCTGTCCCAGCCCCACGGCTTGGTGTTGCCCAGCGAAGCGGGGCGCTTGTCCTATGCGCGGCGCCAGCCCCACGGCGTGGTCGGGGTGATCTCGCCGTTCAATTTCCCGCTGATCCTGTCCTTGCGTTCGGTGGCCCCGGCCCTGGCGGCGGGTAATGCAGTGGTGCTCAAACCCGACCCGCAGACCCCCATCAGCGGCGGCTTGCTGATTGCCCGTTTGTTCGAGGCCGCCGGCTTGCCCAAGGGCCTGTTGCAGGTGTTGCCGGGGGCGGCGGATGCCGGCGAGGCGCTGTGTCGTGACCCCAATGTGCGGATGATCGCCTTTACCGGCTCCACCGGCGCCGGGCGCAAAGTGGCCGAGGTGGCCGGGCGGCATCTGAAAAAGGTCGCCCTGGAGTTGGGCGGCAAGAACCCGCTGATCATTCTTGAAGACGCCGATCTGGACCTGGCCGCCAGCAATGCCGCCTGGGGCGCCTGGCTGCACCAGGGGCAGATCTGCATGGCCAGTGGCTTGATCCTGGTGCATGAATCTATCGCCGCCGCCCTGACGCGCAAGCTGGTGGATAAGGCCCGGGCCCTGACCGTGGGCAATGCCGCACGGGGCGAGGCCGCCCTGGGGCCGTTGATCAACGCCCGGCAGTTGCAGCGGGTGGAGCAGATTGTCAGGGACACCCTGGACGCCGGCGCGCGCCTGGAAGCGGGGGGCGAGTCCCACGGCCTGTTCTATCAGCCGACGGTGCTCAGCGGTGTGCGCCCGGGCATGCGCGCCTTCGAAGACGAAGTGTTCGGCCCGGTGGCCACGGTGGTGAGTTTTGCCAGCGATGAAGAAGCCATCGAGTTGGCCAACCGCACTGAATACGGCCTGGCTGCCGCGGTGATTTCGCCGTCGGTGGGCCGCGCCATGGCCATCGGCGAACGCCTGCAGTGCGGGTTGCTGCACATCAACGACCAGACCGTGGCCGACGAGTGCGTCAACCCCTTCGGCGGGCGTGGCGCCTCGGGCAATGGCGGCAGCGTCGGCGGCCCGGCGGACTGGGACGAGTACAGCCAATGGCAATGGGTCACGGTGAAAAACACTCCGCCGGCCTATCCGTTCTGACGTTCACCATCGCGCATGCCTGCACCACAACCCTGCCTAGACAAGAATAAGAGGGCTTGAACATGAACCTGCATAACAAAACCCTGGTGGTCACCGGTGCCGCTTCCGGTATCGGCGCTGAACTGGCGCGCCTGGCGCAGTTCCAGGGGGCGAGGGTGATCGGCATCGATCGCCACGAACCGCAACTGACCCTGGATGGCTTCTTCCAGGCTGACCTGGGCGATCCGGCCAGCATCGATGATTTGGTGGCACGCCTGCCGGAACGTATCGACGCCCTGTGCAACGTCGCCGGCGTACCCGGCACCGCGCCGGTGCAGGCGGTGGCCCAAGTCAATTACCTGGGCCTGCGCCACCTCAGCGAGGGATTGCTGCCGCGCATGACCCCGGGGGGCAGCATCGTCAACGTCGCCTCGATCCTGGGCGCCCAGTGGCCGGAACGCCTGGCGCTGCACAAGGCCCTGGCGGCCACTGAATCCTATGCGGCGGGGCAACAGTGGCTGGCGGCCAACCCGGTGCCCCAGGGCAGTTGCTACCAGTACTTCAAGGAAGCGCTGATCGTCTGGAGTTATCAGCAATCCCACTGTTGGTTCCGTGACCATTCGGTGCGGGTCAACTGCGTGGCACCGGGGCCGGTGCTGACGCCGATCCTCGGGGATTTCGTGAGCATGCTGGGGGAGGAGCGGGTGGCCCGCGACAGCGTGCGCATGAAGCGTCCGGCCCTGGCCGACGAGGTGGCGGCGGTGATTGCCTTCCTCTGCTCGGATGCAGCGCGCTGGGTCAACGGCGTCAACCTGCCGGTGGACGGCGGCCTGGCCGCGACCTACGTGTAAAGGTCGCACTGGCGTTAAACCCCGGTCGCGGGCTCACCGCGCCGGGGGTCTTGAACAACAACAAAAATACAGGACTTTCACGATGCTCAAGCCATGCTTGCGGACCGCTGCGGCCGCGATTTCCGTTGCCCTGTGCGCCAACGCCCAGGCCTATGACCTGCCGGGCCTGAACCTGGGCAGTACCAGTTTCTACGACGGCTCACCGGCACCGGCCGGGCCGGGCTGGTACCTGGAGGAATACCTGACCTATTCCCGGGCCAACCGCTTCAACGACGCCAACGGCAACAAGCTGGCGTTGCCCAAGCAGCAACTGGAAGTGGTGGCGCCCACCACCCAGATCATTTACGTCGGCCAGCCCCTGGCCAATGGCGCCATGCCCGGCTTCACCCTGATCAACACCTCCCTGGCCCATGTCGATGTCGACGATGGCCTGAACAACGCCGCCTTGAGTTCACGCGCCGGGTTTGGCGACGTGATCCTTGGCGCCTTTCTGCAACTGCCAACCCTGATCCGCGCCGATGGCAGCCCGCTGCTGACCCAGCGCGTCGAGGCCGATGTCTCGGTGCCGGTCGGCGCCTACGACCGCAACCGTTCGATCAACCCCGGCAGCAACTTCTGGTCGTTCAACCCTTATTACGCCGCCACCTATTGGTTCAGCCCGAAGTGGTCGGCCAGCGGCCGCTTCATGTACCTGTGGAATGGCAAGAACGACGACCCGGCAGCCGGTTTTGGCGACGTCAGCGACACCCAGGCCGGCCAGGCCCTGCACGCCAACCTGACGCTGCAATACGCCTTCAGCGAGCAATTCAGCGCCGGGCTCAACGGCTACTGGCTCAAGCAGATCACCGACACCGAAGTCGACGGCCACACCGTCAGCGGCCGCCGGGAAAAAGTCTGGGCCATCGGCCCGGGCGTGCTCTACGCCTTCAGCAAGGAAAACGTACTGTCGGTCAACGCCTACTTTGAACAGCAGGCCGAGAACCGCACCGAGGGCAACAAGCTGGTGTTTAACCTGTTACACAAGTTCTAGGGCGCAACGGTCGGGCGGCGCGGCATGGCTGCCCGGCTAGCCGTTTTCGGCACAATTGTGCCGACAGCGGGTGCGGCGGAATGGAATTTGCGTCTTGCAGCCCCAGTCAGCCTTGCGGGCCTTACAGGACAGCTTGATGAACCGTTCTTTTTGCGCCGTTGCGGCGCCCGTCGGCGCGGCGTTGATGACCGCGCCGTTGCAGCGTTTCCACACCAGCGACATCGACCAGCACGCGCAGAACATGGGTGGCTGGCAGGTGCGTTATGACCAACTCAGCCCCGGGCGTTTCGACGGTGAGCTGATCGAACTGCGGGCCGACTGGATGCAATTGGTCCGCGACCGCTCTAATCAGGCCATGCTCAAGAGTGGCGCCGCCTGGGAGGGCGCCATTACCTTCAGCGTGCCCTTTAGCGCCCAGGGCCCGGTGTTCTGTTCCGGGCACCCGATTCATGAGCCCAGCCTGCTCGTAGCTCATGGCAATAACCTGCCGGACCTGCGCACGCCCGAGCACCTGGACTTGCTGGGTGTGGCAGTGGAGGAACAGGCCCTGGTCCATTTGTTGGAGCGCCAGGGCGCGGCGTTTCGAATTACCGATCTTCCCAAGTGTTACCGCCTCGCGGGTTCTTCGGTGCAAGCCGAGCTGAGCGCGCTGTTCGATGAACTGGCCGGCGCCGACCAGGACCGGACCAACCTCCTGGGTTACGAGGCGATCCGCCACGGCATTCGTGATGCGGTGATGGTGCAGTTGCTGGAACTGGTGGCGCCGGACCAGGCGCCGCCGCTGAACCCTACGGCGCGCAAACGCATGGTCGACCGTGCCCGGGAATACGCCTTGGGGCACCTGGACCAGCCGCTGTCGATCCTTGACCTGTGCAACCACATCGGCGCCAGCCGACGCAAACTCCAGTACTGCTTCCAGGAAACCCTGGGCATCAACCCGGTGGCGTATTTGCGGGCGCTGCGCCTCAATGCAGTGCGTCGCGAACTGCGCGACAGTACCCGCGAACACGGGGTGCAAGAGGTGGCGGCACGCTGGGGGTTCTGGCATTTGAGCCGTTTTGCCAGCGATTACCGCACCCTGTTTGGCGAGACCCCGTCGCAGACCCTGCACCGTCGCTAACTGTGCTGAAAACGGATAACCCGCCGACCGGGGGCGTTACTAGGATGGCCCACACCATTTGATTGGGAGGGGCCTTCGATGAACGACAAGAATAATTCCAACCTGAGCCGCATCGGCTGTTTCAGCCTGCTATGCCTGGGCCTGTGCGCCACGGCGCAGGCCACTGAAAATGGCGCGCCGACCACCGCCGTCGGGGTCTACGACTTCGGCGCCGGGATGATGCCGCCGGCCACGCCATTCGGCACCCTGGGCCTGCGCACGGCGTTCTACTCGGCCAACGTGCAGAAGGACCGCCACGGGCGGTCCCTGGACAACCATTTCTCCCTGGACGTGCTGTCCATCGGCCTGGCCTACATGCGCATGACCGATCACGAAATCTTCGGCGCCAAGTACGGCTTCGGCACCGTGGTGCCGTTCTTCAAGATGGACGCCTCGGTGGAGGTGCCGACCCCGGGTGGGCCGCTCAAGCTGGAGGCCGACCCGTTCCGCCTGGCCGACGTGCAGTTGTTGCCGGTGATCCTGCAATGGACGCTGTCGCCCAACTTGTTCGTCAACACCCAGTTGCAGATCCAGGCGCCAACCGGCGACTACGACAAGAACCGGTTGATTTCCCCGGGGCTCAACCACTGGACCTTCTCGCCCATCTTCAACGCCACCTGGATCAGCGACAGCGGTTTCGAGGTGTCGTCGAGCTTTGAAGTGGACATCAACACCCGCAACCCGGACACCGACTACAAGAATGGCGTGGAGTATCGCCACGAGTTCGCCGTGGGCCAGCACTTCGGCCCCTGGACGGCGGGCATCGGTGGCTACTACTACCGCCAGTTCAGTGACGATGACGCGCCGGGGCTGACCAGCGGCAACCGCGCCCGGGTGTTGGCGGTGGGCCCGGCCCTGAGCTACTTCAAGCCGGGGCTGCCACCGATCTGGCTGCATGCCTACAAAGAGACCGACGCCAGTAACCGGGCCGAGGGCTACACCGTGGCCTTGCGCGTCTCGCAAAGTTTCTGAGGAACTCACCATGACTTCTGTGCATTCCACTGCCCATGTGGCGCCGGCGGCTGCGCGCCAGGCGACCGGGCGTCGAGAGGGGCTGGTGCTGATGCTGGGCAGCAGCCTGACCATCATGGGCTCGGTGATGATCGCGCCGATCCTGCCCAAGCTCGGCGCCGAGTTCGGCCCGATCACGCCCCAGGCCGACCTGCTGGTGCCCCTGGCGGTCACCGGCCCGGCCCTGGCCATTGCCCTGTGCGCACCGTTGGCCGGCTGGCTGGCCGACCGGGTCGGGCGTAAGGCGCTGCTGGTGATCGCCACGGTGCTGTATGCCTTGCTCGGCGCGGTGCCGGCGCTGCTGGGTGATTTGTCGTCGATCGTCTTGGTGCGTTTGCTGTTCGGGGTGGCGGAGGCGGCGGTGATGACCTGCTGCGCCACCTTGATCGCCGACTACTGGCAGGGCGAGGAACGCTTGCGCTACATCAACCGGCAGGTGGTGACCATCGGCCTGGTGGGCGCGTTGTTTTTCATCATTGGCGGGGCCCTGGGCGAGCACTCCTGGCGCTTGCCATTCTTCCTCTACCTGCTGCCGCTGCTGTTGGTGCCGGCGATGGTCAAGGTGCTGTGGGAGCCCCAGCGCGACCCACTCCAGGTCGCGGAACAGGTGTCTGAACAGCGCCCGGAGCGGGTGGCGCTGCTGCCCTTGCTGCTGGGCTATGGCTTGATCCTCGGCGGCATGGTTTTGAGCTTTGTGGTGCCGGTGCAGACGCCGATCCTGCTGGTCAGCCTGGGCGTCACCTCCAGTACCCTGATCGGCTTGTCCGCCGGCCTCAGCCTGCTGGCGACACTGGGCGGCTCCCTGGCCTGGCCCTTGTTGCGCCGACGCCTGGGCGGTGCCGGCACCAACGCGCTGCTGTTGTTCCTGCTGGGCCTGGGCCTGTGGTTGCTGATGCGCGGGCAGAGCTACTCCGAGGTATTGCCCGCGGTGCTGATCCACGGCCTGGGCGCCGGGCTGCTGGTGCCCAACGTCATGGCCCCGGTGATGGAGGCCTTGACCGCCCGCACCCGGGGTCGCGGCCTGGGTGGGTTTACCGCCTGCCTGTATTTCGGCCAGTTCGTCAGCCCCTTGGTGGTGGCCGCCGCCACCGCGCTGGCCGGTGACTTGCGCCACGCCATTGCCTGGCTGGCCCTGGCCAGTGTCGGTGCCGGGCTGCTGTGGGTCCTGGCCGCGGTGCAGCGTCGGTTCAAACCCGTTGCGCCATCCCCTTATTCGTCGTTGAAGTAGCGTTGGAGTAATCGCCATGCAAGACATCCAGCACCTGTTGGATCAACAAGACGCCACCGGCCTGGCCGGGTTTGTCCGCCGGGGCGAGGTGCAGCCGGTGGAACTGCTGGACGGGGTCATCGCTCGCCTGGAACAGGTCGAACCGCAACTCAATGCGCTGGCCGAGCGCCTGTATGCACCGGCCCGCGCAGCCGCCCTCGATCCGCAGGCGCGCAGCGGCGTGTTTGCCGGGGTGCCGACCCTGATCAAGGATCTGTTTTCCCCGGTCCAGGGCGCGGCCATGACCAATGGTTCGTTGGCCCTGGGACCGTTCCGCGCGGATTTTGAATGCGAAGTGGTGAGCCGCCTGCGCCGCGCCGGCTGCCTGATTCTCGGCACCAGCACGTCGCCGGAGTTCGGCACCTCGTACTCCACCGAGTCGCGACGTTTCGGCGCCACCCGTAACCCTTGGAACACCGCGCACAGCGCCGGCGGTTCCAGCGGTGGCGCGGCATCCCTGGTGGCGGCGCGAGTGACGCCCTTTGCCCACGGCAATGACGGCGGCGGCTCGTTGCGAGTGCCGGCGTCCTGCTGCGGAGTGTTCGGTCTCAAGCCCAGCCGTGGCCTGTTGCCGTCCGGGCCGATGGTGGGCGAGGGCTGGGCCGGCATGGGCACGCCTCACGCCATCACCTTGTCGGTGCGTGACAGCGCCGCCTTGCTCGACGCCACCGCCGGCATCGACCTCGGCGCGCCGTATGCCGCGCCGCTGGCGGCCACGTCTTACAGCAGCGCTGTGCAACGCCCGCCCAAACCCCTGCGCATCGCCCTGGTGGAGCAACTGGGCCCTTGGCCCACCTCCGGGCAAGCCCTGGAGTCGGTGCGCGATGCCGCCCGGCTGTGCGAAAGCCTGGGGCACCGGGTCGAGCCGGCGCAGTTGCCGGTGCACTTGCCGGCGTTTCTCGACCAGGTGTTCACCATCATCGGCGCCAGTACACGCAACTACCTGGACTTGCTGGGGCAGATGCGCGGTGTTGCGGTGCAGCCCGAGGAGCTGGAAGCCCGTACCCGTATCATCCTGCGCGACAAGGGCCAGGTCAGTGGCGCGCAGTACGCGGCGGCGGTGGAGTGGATCCATGCCCTGGGTCGTCAACTGGCGGTGTTTATGCAGGATTACGACCTGATCCTGAGCCCCACCCTGGCCCGCGAGCCGGTGGCCATCGGCGAACTGGACCTGCAAGACGACAGCCTGAGCCTTGAGCAACTGATTGAGTGCTTTCACAGCTACTCGCCCTTTACCGCCTTGTTCAACGCCAGCGGCCAACCGGCGATGTCTGTGCCTCTGTATTGGAGCGATAACGGCTTGCCCATGGGCGCGCACTTTGCCGGGCGGTTTGGTGAGGAGCACACGTTGCTGGCCCTGGCCGCGCAACTGGAGCAAGCCCGGCCCTGGCGCCACCGGCTGCCCCCGGTGAATGCTTGTCTACCTTCCCACCTCTAGCTCCCCACCCAGGCGCCGCCGACTGCGGCGCCTATCACCCCGTTGCCCCCCATAGGCGCTGGCTTCTGTAGGCGCTGGCTTGCCAGCGATCACCCTGGCACCTGCGCTGACAATAAGGGCGGGTGTCCCTATCCATTGCTGCGGTAATCGCTGCCCAGGGTGTCGGCCTTACGGCGAGTCCCTGTGATCACTCACTGTTACCCAACCCCCATGCTGCACCGTTATGGGCCTTCCACTGAGCCATTTGGTAGCAGTCCCCCCCAGCCTTCGCGCACCTGCTTTCAGGCGACCTCGCCTGGGTTTGAGTGGTTGTTCGTTCTGAATCAATCACTTGAGTGTGAGTGCGCAAACCTGGCACGGCTTCTGCATTTTTGAATTTATGGATAATTGGATACAAAAATTCAAAAGGTGCTGCCCATGCAATTCGCTCCCGCTTATGTTGAACGTCAGCCCCTGACGGCCGAGGAGGAGGCTTACAACTTTCTGTTGGAAGCCATTTGCTGCGGCCGTTATTGCAAGGGCGATCGGCTGATTGCCGAAGATATTGCCGGGGAAATCGGCATGAGCCGGATGCCGGTGCGTGAAGCCTTTCGCCGTCTTGATGCCCAGGGCCTAGTGACGCTGCGGCCCAACCGCGGGGCGATTGTCAGTGGCTTGGACATCGACGAATTGCACGAAGTGTTCGAGATGCGCAGCGCCCTGGAAGGGCTGGCGGTGCGGGTGGCGGTGGCGCATATCGGCGAGCGCCAGTTGGCGGCCCTGGAGCGCTTGCTCGACGAAATGGATGACTACCGCGACGAAAGCGCCGAGTGGGTCAGCCGTCACCGCAAGTTCCACGAATACCTGTGCAGCCTCAGCGGCCGGCCACGGTTGCTCAAGCAGATCTCGGCCCTGTACTCGCTGATCGAGGCGCCCATGCGCCTGTGGCTGCAACACGTCGACAAGCCCATGAGCGCGCGCCAGGAGCACGCGGTGATCCTCGACGCGATCCGCGCCGGCCATGCCGAGCGGGCCGAGGCGGTGGTGCGTGAGCACATCGAAGGCACGGTGCCGGAGCTGATCAAGTTTCTGCAAAGCGAAAAAAAGTAGACCCAGAAGCGGGCCCGAGCCCGACGGTGTTGTGACTTTGAGTACTGCCCCCGTTAATCAACGAACTGGAGTGTCTGGTCATGCATAAACCAAGCGCCTTGCTGGCTGCGCTATCCCTAGGCCTTTGCGCACAGTGGGCGCTTGCCGCGCCCGTGGTGCCGGAGCGGCTGCAAAAGGTCGACAAGCTCACCTATTGCTCGGGCATGGATTCACCGCCCCTGGTGTCCTTTGACGAGGCGCAGAAACCCAAGGGCCTGACCGTCGACCTGGGCCTGGAAATCGCCAAGCGCCTGGGCAACAAACAGGTGCAGTGGCGGGTGATTCCGTTCTCCGGGTTGCTGCCGGCGTTGCTCGCCCAGCAGTGCGACATGATCGTCGACCAACTGTTTGACAAGCCCGAGCGCCGCGAGGTGATCGACATCGTCAATTACATGTATTCCAGCCAGTCGGTGGTGGTGCCCAAGGGCAACCCGAAAGGCATCAAGACCCTGGACAGCCTCTCCGGGCACAAGGTCGCGGTGCTCAACGGTTCGACCATCAAAACCTTGCTCGACGCGCAAAACGAAACCCTGGCCAAAGCCGGCAAGCCCCCCATGAAGCTGGTGGTCTACAACACCGACACCGACGCCTTCCAGGCCCTGCGCATCAGCCAGGTCGACGCCTACGGCACCACGGTGGAAACCGCCGGCTATTACGCGGCCATGGCCCCCGAGTTGTTCGAAGAAGGGGTGCCAGCCTTCAGTCGGATTCTCACCGGGCTGGGCATTCGCAAGGACGACCGACAACTGACGGCGGCGGTGCAGCAGATTGTCAGCGACATGCGCGGCGACGGCAGCTATGCCCAGTTGCTCGCCAAATGGCACGTGGCCAGCGACACACTCGACTGAGGCGGGCCCCTGATGAACTTCAATTGGGATGTGTTTTGGCAGTACCTGTTGCAGCCCAGCGGCGTGTACCTCACCGGGCTCTGGCTGACCTGCCTGATCAGTGTGCTGGCGATGTTGATGGGCTGTGCCCTGGGTCTGGCGGCGGCGCTTATGCGCCTGTCGCGCAACCCTTTGCTCAACTGGCCGGTGCGTTTTTACGTGTGGCTGATGCGCGGCACGCCGCTGCTGGTGCAGATCGTCTTTCTCTACACCGCCCTGGCGGCCGGGGGGATTTTCCGCTTCGAAGACCTGGAGCTGTTCGGGCTGGTGGTGCCGGGCAATATCCAGGCGGCGATCATCGCCCTGGGCCTGAATGAAGGCGCCTACATGTCGGAGATTATCCGCGCCGGCATTGGCGCCGTGGACAAGGGCCAGTACGAGGCTGGGCGTTCCCTGGGCATGACCTTCGGCAAGCTGATGCGGCGCATCGTACTGCCCCAGGCGTTGCGTGTGATCGTTCCGCCCCTGGGCAATGAATTCAACGTGATGCTCAAGAACACCACCCTGGTCAGCGTGATCGGCGTGCAGGAGTTGCTGCTGAGCACACAGATGGTGACCTCGGCAACCTTCCGTGTGTTCGAGCTGTACCTGGTGGTGGCGCTCTACTTCCTGCTGCTGACCACGCTCTGGGGCTTCTTCCAGCGCTGGTTGGAACAGCGCTTCGGCCAATCGGACCGGCCCACTCCACCGCCGGCCAGCAGCCGCATGTTCGGCCGCCACACCCTGAAACTGCTGCGGGGACGCTAAGCATGGCGCACAAGAGTGAAGAGCTGATCATTGATGCCCAGGACATTCACAAGTCCTTCGGCGACTTGCAGATTCTCAAGGGCATCTCCCTGCAAGTGCGGCGCGGTGAAGTGGTGGTGCTGATCGGTGCCTCGGGCTCGGGCAAGACCACCTTTATCCGCTGCATCAACCTGCTGGAAGACATCCAGGGCGGACGCATCCGCGTCAACGGCCGGGCCATGGGCTACCGCGAGCGCGCCGACGGTCGCCTGGTGCGCGACTCGGAACGCAACATCGCCCGCCAGCGCCGGGACATCGGCATGGTGTTCCAGCGCTTCAACCTGTTCCCCCACATGACCGCCCTGGAAAACATCATCGAAGCGCCGATCCAAGTGCTCGGCGTCCCTCGGGCCGAGGCCCTGGAACAGGCCCGTGGCTTGCTGGCGCGGGTGGGTCTGGCGGACAAGGCCGGGCATTACCCGTCGATGCTTTCCGGCGGCCAGCAGCAACGGGTGGCGATTGCCCGGGCGTTGGCGATGAAGCCGCAAGCCATGTTGTTCGACGAACCCACCAGCGCCCTGGACCCGGAAACCGTGGGCGAGGTGCTGCAGGTCATGAAAGAGCTGGCCGAGGAGGGCATGACCATGGTCGTGGTCACCCACGAAATGGGCTTTGCCCGGGAAGTGGCGGACCGCGTGGTGGTGCTCGACCAGGGCGAGTTGATCGAACAGGGGCCGCCGGAGCAGATCTTCAGCCGCCCCAGCCATCCCCGTACCCAAGCCTTTCTCAGCCGCGTGCTGTGATCTTTATCAGGGAGTTGACCATGCGTGTATCCAGTCTTGCCGCGGCCTTGTGCATGGCCGCCGTGTTGCCCCAGGTGCAGGCCGCCGACGCGGTGGTGAAAATGTACAACTGGTCCGACTACATCGCCCCGGACACCTTGAAAAACTTCGAGCAAGACAGCGCGATCAAGGTCCAGTACGACATCTTCGACACCAATGAAATGCTTGAGGCCAAGTTGCTCTCCGGGCACTCGGGGTATGACCTGGTGGTGCCCTCTAGCCAGTTTCTGTCGAAGCAGATCCGCGCCGGCGCCTACCAACCGTTGCAGCGCAACCTACTGGGCAACTGGCAGCACCTGGACCCGCGCCTGATGCAGCGCCTGGAAGCCGCCGACCCGGGCAATCGGTACGCCGTGCCCTACATGTGGGGCACCGTGGGCATCGGCTACAACGAAGCCAAAGTCCGCGCGGTGCTGGGCAAGGATGCGCTGCTCGATTCCTGGTCCATGGTCTTCGACCCGGCCAACCTGGCCAAGCTCAAGGGCTGCGGCGTGGCCTTCCTCGATGCGCCGGTGAAGATCATTCCCCAGGCCTTGCTCTACCTCGGGCTGGACCCCAACAGCACCCGCCCCGAGGACTATAAAAAAGCCTCGGCGCTGCTGACCCAGCTCAAGCCTTCGGTGACCTACTTCAACTCGTCGAAATACACCGCCGACCTGGCCAACGGTGATATCTGCGTGGCCATCGGTTATTCCGGCGACGTGATGCAGGCCCAGACCCGGGCGCGGGAAGCCGGAAAGAACATCGACATCCGCTACCTGATTCCCAAGGAGGGGGTGAACCTGTGGTTCGACATGCTGGCCATCCCCAAGGATGCCGGCAACGCGGCCAATGCCCATAAGCTGATCGACTACCTGCTGCGCCCCGAGGTGATTGCCCCGGTCAGCGACTACGTGGGCTACGCCAACCCGAACAAGGATGCCACCGCGCTGATGGACCCCAAGGTCAGCGGCAACCCGGGCATCTACCCCAGCGACGAGGTGATCAGCCACACCTTTGTGTCCGCCGATTTGCCGGACAACATCCAGCGCCTGATCACCCGCGAGTGGAATCGCATTAAATCTGGCCAATGAATGGACGAGTGTTTGCCATGTTGAAATTTTCTGCCCACGAATACCCCTATCCGTCCCAGCGCCAGAGCGTGTTCGCGCGCCGTGGCATGGTCGCCGCGTCCCAGCCCCTGGCGGCCGAGGCCGGCATTGAAATCATGCGCCAGGGCGGCAATGCCATCGACGCGGCAATTGCCACGGCGGCGGCCCTGACCGTGGTCGAACCCACTGGCTGCGGCCTGGGCGGTGACGCCTTTGCCCTGGTCTGGAGCCAAGGCCGTTTGCACGGTTTGAACGCCAATGGCCAGGCGCCGGCGGCCCTGAGCATCGAGGCGGTCAAGGCTGCCGGGCATGAACAGATGCCGCTCTACGGTTGGACCCCGGTCACCGTGCCGGGCTGTCCATCGGCCTGGGCCGAGTTGTCCCGGCGCTTTGGCAAGTTGCCGTTTGCCGACCTGCTGCAACCGGCCATCAGCCTGGCCCGGGACGGTTTTCCGCTGTCGCCGGTGGTCGCCCATCAATGGCAGATCGCCCTGGATGAATTCAGCCCCCACCGTGACCCGGTGCTGGAGGCCTGGTTCGAGACCTTTCTGATCGACGGCCGTGCGCCCAAGGCCGGTGAGCTGTTTCGCAACCCGGCCCAGGCCCGGACCCTGGAAGAACTGGCCGCCACCGCTTGCGAAAGCCTGTATCGCGGCGCCCTGGCCCAGCGCCTGGACGCCCACTCCCGAGCCACTGGCGGTTACCTGCGGGCCAGCGATTTGCAGGATTATCGCGCCCAGTGGGTGGACCCCATCAGCATCAATTACCGGGGCTACGACGTCTGGGAAATTCCCCCGAGCGGGCAGGGGCTGGTGGCGCTGATGACCTTGCAGATTCTCCAGGGCTTCGACTTCGATCACCGCGAAAGCCAACAGACCTGGCACCGCCAATTGGAGGCCATGAAGCTGGCCTACAGCGACGGCCTGCACCACATCACCGACCCGCAGCACATGCGGGTGGCCGTGGCCGACTTGCTCAGCGAGGCCTACAGCACCCGGCGTCGCGAGCAGATCGGTGAACAGGCGCAAGCGCCGCAACCCGGCGACCCCCACGCCAGCGGCACGGTGTACCTGGCCACCGCCGACGCCGAGGGCAATATGGTGTCGTTTATCCAGAGCAACTATCACGGTTTCGGTTCCGGCGTGGTGCTGCCCGACAGCGGCATCGCCTTGCAGAACCGCGGCCAGGAATTCAGCCTCGACCCGGCCCACGCCAACTGCCTGGCCCCGGGGAAAAAGACCTTCCATACCATCATCCCCGGCTTCCTCAGCCAAGGCGGCGAGCCCCTGGGGCCGTTCGGGGTCATGGGCGGCTACATGCAGCCCCAGGGCCACGTGCAGATGGTGATGAACCTGGTGGACTTCGGCCTCAACCCGCAAGCGGCGCTGGATGCGCCACGCTGGCAATGGCTGGGGGGGATGAAAGTCGGGATCGAGCAGGGGGCTTCCCGGGACTTGGCCAACGCCCTGGCGCGGCGTGGGCACCACGTGGAAATCGCCAGCGACTTGACCGACTATGGCCGCGGGCAGATCATCCTGCGCGACCCAGTCAGCGGTGTGCTGTGCGGCGGCACCGAACCGCGGGCGGACTCCCATATCGCGGTGTGGTGAAGCTGTAGGGTGGCGCTGTACGCAGGTAGGCGAACCGCCTCGCCTAGCCACCTGGGCAGATCTGAGGATCCCCCGCGTACAGCCGCCATTGAGGCCCGCGAGACTATGTCGTTGAGGGGCTGGAGAGGCAAGTCAGACGATTCTGTAAGCTTTGTAGGAAATTTATGCAGCAGGGCCTGCCGGCCGGGTTTGAATGAGTGCCCGGGCCCGTTGAACTCCGGGCCCGGGCGCCAGTCCTATCGCTCGCGCAGGGCTTGCTCATTGGGCCCTGGGGCTCAAGCGTCATTGCACACATACACTGTTGGCCCCGCTCAAGGAGAGAGTGATACCGCACCTTGAGTGACCGTCGCGAGCGACGGAGCAGGGTGCCGACCTGGCACCCGTCCGGGCCACAACGCCACGCCGGCGTTGCATCGGGTGTCGTACTCGCTCCGGATTGACGCCACCACCATGAAACACCTTGTCGCCCTGTTAGGGGCATTGGCCATCGCCGTGGGCCTGGGCGGTTGCATCAGCGCGCCGATCGAGTTGACCGCGCAAACCCAGCAACGCTTGCAGGCGCAACCGCCGATCCGTTTTTTGCTGACCTTCGATGATGGCCCCAGCGCCTCCAGCCTGTTCAACCCGACCGAGTCGGTTCTCAACGACCTGGCGCACAACCCCTTGTTGCCGGGGATCAAGGCGGTGTTTTTCCTCCAGACCCGCGCCCCGCGTGCCGGTGGCAGCGAAATCGGGCGGGCACTGATGGCCCGGGAACATGCGGACGGGCACCTGTTGGGGTTCCACACCGCCACCCCGTGGCACAGCAACCACCGCTCCCTGAACCCGCAGCAACTCGAACAGTCGCTGAGCGATGGCACTGGCGACCTTGCAGCGATCACCGGCGCGCCGCCGAGCCTGCTGCGCCCGCCGTTCTGGAATTACGACAAGCGCACCTTTGCCGCCTACCAGCGCCATGGGCTGCACGTGTTGCTGACCGACTTGAGTGCCAATGACGGCAAGGTCTGGGGCATCACCGCCAGCCCGCGCCGCCGCGCCAACCTGCTGCGGCAGTTGTCCGAGGTGCGCGAGCAGATCGCTGTCGGCGCCTTGCCGGAGGTGGACGGGGTGATTCCAGTGGTGGTGACCTTTCATGACCTGAACCGCTACACCGCCCGGCATCTGCAGGAGTATTTGCAGATCCTCATGGACAGTGCCCGCGCCACCGGCGTGACCACCGCCGCCATGCCCTTCTACGACGACACCGCCCAACTGCAACGCGCCGCCATGGCCCGCACCGTGCGCAACAGCGGGCAAAGCGTGCACCTACCGGGGCTGTGGAATTGGCTGTGGGCGGGTGATTCCCCGTAACCCGCCCTTGCATAACGCCACCGTTGCTCCTCGTTACCGCCGGGGACACCGCCGCTCAGCCCTCGCCGGCAGCGGTGCTGGCACCCGGCAGAGGATCAGCCGGTGGTGTTGGCGCTGGCCGGACGACTGGCCTGTGGCTGGGCAATCACGGTGATCACGGCCAGGGCGGCGATGACCAGGCCGGGGGAGGTGGCCAGCAGCACGCCGGTGGTGCCGGCGCCCGCCGCGAGGATTTGCCCGGCCGCCAGGGGCCCGGCCACCGAACCCAGGCGACCGATGGCCACTGCCGCGCCCACCCCGGTAGCCCGCACAGCGGTGGGGTAGGACGGCGGTGCCAGGGCGTACAGCACCAGTTGCGCGGCCATGACGAACAGGCCGGCGGCAAAGCCTGCGCTGGCCATCGGCACAATGCCCACCGACAGCCCGACCCCGGCCAGGGCGGCGAGCAGGCCGGCGTAGACGAACAGCACCACCTTGATGGCGTTGCAGCGGTCCAGCAGCAGGCCGCCCAGCAATGAGCCCAGGGTGCCGCCGATGTTGAACAGCATCTGCACCATGCCCGCCTGGGGCTTGCTGAAGCCTTGCTCCAGGAGCAGCGACGGCAGCCAGTTGAGCAGCATGTACATCACGGTCAGGGTGAAGAAGTAGCTCATCCACAACGCCAGGGTGGTGCGCGCCCGGCCTTCGCCGAACAGCGCCTGGCCGGTGGAGCTGCGGGCCACGCCGGGGTTGCCCTGTTGCTGGCGAAAGGCGCTTGACTCGGGCAGCAGCAGGATCATCAGCGGCGCCACCAGCAGGGGTGCGAGGCCGCCGATGATGAAGGTCGCTTGCCAATGATCGGTGAACAACATGGCCACCACGGCCGCCAGGGCACCGCCCAGGGGCACCCCGGCGTACATGATGCTGATGGCAGTGCCGCGGCGTTGCTCGCCCACCGCTTCGGCGCACAGGGCGATCAGGTTAGGCAGGGCGGCGCCCAGGCCCAGGCCGGTCATGAAGCGCACCAGCAATAGGCCCGAGTAACTGCCGACATAGGCGGTGCACAGCGAGAACACGCCGAACAGCAGTACCGCGCCCACAAGGATTTTCTTGCGTCCGATACGGTCGGCGATCCAGCCGCCGAAGAAGGCCCCGGGGAGCAGGCCGATGATCCCGGCGCTGAACACCCAGCCCATCATTTTCGGGTCCAGGGCAAAGGTCTGGCGCAGGCCCGCGGCGGCCGTGCCGGCGGCTTGCAGGTCAAAACCTTCGATCAGCGCGACGATAAAACACAAAGCGATAGTCAGCGTCGTACGACGTGATGGGTGATCCATGGCGGAACCTCGTTATTGTTTTTGTTGTGGTGCTGGGCCTGGGGCGAACGGGCGCCGTGACAGGTCGAAATTAAGATTAACAAAGATAACTAAAAAAAGAACAGAATCTATTTGATGCCTGTTTGTGCGTGTTAAACCTATTAAAATCAGTAGGTTGAACATCTGTCTGAAATGTATTTGTTAAATAGATAACAATATTAATGTTCGATTATCGGCTACTGGCGATTGACGACATCCCCCGGCTGTTTCCATTCTCTGTCCACGGACCGGCCCGACCCAGGCCGGGACCGAGCGAAAAACAACAACAATAAATGGACATCGAACATGCCAAGACTCCCTCTGGACGCCCCCGCGGCGCCCTTCGCCATCCCTCTACGCGCCCCTTGCCTGGCCTTGCTCGGCTTGAGCCTGTGTTCCCCGCAGTTGCTGGCCGCCGGCTTTATCGATGACAGCCACGGCACCCTGACGCTGCGCAATTACTACCTGGACCGTGACTACAAGGACGATGGCGCCAAGACCGCCGCCCGGGAATGGGCCCAGGGTTTTATCTTCAACATGGAATCGGGCTACACCGAGGGCACCCTGGGGTTCGGTCTTGACGCCCGGGGGCTGATGGGGCTCAAGCTGGACTCCTCGCCGGACCGCAGCGGCACCGAGTTGCTGCCGGTGGGCAAGAGCGACAAGCGCGCCGCCGACGAATACTCGCGCCTGGGCCTGACCGCCAAGGTGCGCCTGGCCCAGACCACGGTAAAGACCGGCGACGTGTCGATCTTCCTGCCGTTTGCCTTTGCCAGCCCGTCACGCCTGCTGCCCCAGACCTTTCGCGGGACCATCCTCAGCTCCAAGGACATCGAAGGGCTGACCCTCAACGCCGGCTACATCGACCGCATCAACAAGCGCGATTCCACCGACTACCAGCCCATGAGCATTGCCTCGCCCAACGGGCGTTTCAAAGCCACGGCGACCACCTCGCACATGGCCTACCTGGGGGGTGATTACCAGGTCAATCCGGACCTCAGCCTGCGCGCCTACCACGCTGAAGTGGCGGACCTGTACCAGCAGGACACCCTGGCCCTGCTGCACAACCTCAAGCTCGGCGACGGCGTGCTGACCACCGACCTGCGCAGCTTTTTCAGTGACGAGGACGGCAGCGCCAAGGCCGGCAAGGTGGACAACCGCAACCTCTCGGCGCTGTTCGGCTACCGCTTCGGCGGCCATCGGCTGAGCCTGGGCTACATGCACGCCAGCGGTGACACGGCCACGCCTTATGTGTCCGGCACCGAGTTGATGGGCATGAGCGAACTGACCATGAGTTCGGACTTTCTCAACGCCAAGGAGCGCACCTGGCAGGCCATCTACGACTACGACTTTGCCGCCGCCGGGGTGCCCGGGCTCAAGAGCCGCCTGCGCTATGTGCGCGGCGACCACATCGAGCTGGCGTCGTTGAACGCCGAGGACCGCAAGGAACGGGAGTTCCAGATGGAGTTGGGGTATGTGGTGCAGAGTGGCCCGCTGAAAAACGTCGGGCTGGTGGCGCGCAAATCGATCTACCGCAATGACTTCCCGGCCGGTGCGGCCTTTCGCGATGAAAACCAGACCCGTTTCCTGGTGACCTACAGCCTGCCGATCTGGTAAGGCAGGGGGCCGGCCGCTCCGTCAGGGGCGTGCCGGCCTCGCGCTTCAGTCCTGATAAACCTTCTTCAACAGCCGCAGCAGTTGCTCGCGCTCTTGCTCGTCGAGGGCGGCCGTGGCGTCCAGGTCGCTCTGGGCGGCGATCTGTTTGAGTTCCTTGAGCAGGGTCTCGCCGGTCTTGCTGAGAAAAATCCCGTAGGAGCGTTTGTCCGGCTTGCAGCGCACGCGGACCGCCAGCGCCCGTTCTTCCAGTTTGTTCAGCAGCGGCACCACCTGGGGCGGCTCGATGGCCAGCGCCCGGGCCAGGTCCGCCTGCATCAGCCCCGGGTTCTGCTCGATGATCGCCAGGGCCGAGAACTGTGCGGGGCGCAGGTCGTGGGCAGACAGGCGGCTGATGAGGTTCTGGAACAGCTTCAACTGGGCCCGGCGCATGGCGTAGCCGATCAGGTCGTCCAGCGCGGAGTCCAGCGGCGCCTGGGTGTCGGCGGCGACGGCGAGGGCTTCGGTGGGGGCGACGAGCTTGGACGACTTGGCCATTGCGGGGGTAATCCTCAGGTGGGCGGTTAACAAGGCTATCTAGTTTGCCGAGGTTGCTCGGCGATAGCTACGGCTTGTCGCACATCCATCTGCCCTTGCCGTGATCCGGGTGCTGAAAATATTTGGTTAATTTGATTAATAGTTAATTGACATAACTAATTCGCCGGTTTAGTTTTTACCCATCGTCAAGCCAAGAACAAGAGAGCACACACCATGAGCAAATACGAAGGCCGCTGGAGCACCGTCAAAGTCGAACTCGAGGAAGGCATTGCCTGGGTGATCCTCAATCGCCCGGAAAAACGCAACGCCATGAGCCCGACCCTGAACCGGGAAATGATCGACGTGCTGGAAACCCTGGAGCAGGACGCGGACGCCGGCGTGCTGGTGCTGACCGGTGCCGGTGAATCCTGGACCGCGGGCATGGACCTCAAGGAATACTTCCGTGAAGTCGACGCCGGCCCGGAAATCCTCCAGGAAAAAATCCGCCGCGAAGCCTCCCAATGGCAGTGGAAACTGCTGCGCATGTACGCCAAGCCCACCATCGCCATGGTCAACGGCTGGTGCTTTGGTGGCGGTTTCAGCCCGCTGGTGGCTTGCGACCTGGCGATCTGCGCCGACGAGGCCACCTTCGGCCTGTCGGAAATCAACTGGGGCATCCCGCCGGGCAACCTGGTGAGCAAGGCCATGGCCGACACCGTGGGCCACCGCCAGTCGCTGTACTACATCATGACCGGCAAAACCTTCGGCGGGCAGAAAGCCGCCGAGATGGGCCTGGTCAACGAAAGCGTGCCCCTGGCCCAACTGCGGGAAGTGACCATCGACCTGGCGCGCAACCTGCTGGAGAAAAACCCGGTGGTGCTGCGTGCTGCCAAGCACGGCTTCAAGCGCTGCCGCGAGCTGACCTGGGAGCAGAACGAAGACTACCTGTACGCCAAGCTCGATCAGTCGCGTCTGCTGGACACCGAAGGCGGTCGTGAACAGGGCATGAAGCAGTTCCTCGACGACAAGAGCATCAAGCCCGGCTTGCAGGCCTACAAGCGCTGAGACCGAGCGGGGCGCGCCGGTGAACCTCGAGGGGCGCCGGCTGTTCGCCCCCGTGCCTTGGCGCTACTGTGAGCCCCTCGAACGAATTCCCGATAAAGACAATAAAGAGGAATCACCATGCTGGACGTGCCCCTGTTGATCGGCGGCCAGTCGTGCCCCGCCCGCGACGGTCGAACCTTTGAACGGCGTAACCCGGTGACCGGTGAAGTGGTGTCGCGGGTCGCCGCGGCCACCCTGGACGATGCCGACGCCGCCGTGGCCGCTGCGCAAGCGGCGTTCCCCGCCTGGGCCGCCTTGGCGCCCAATGAGCGGCGCACCCGTTTGTTGCGTGCCGCCGAACAATTGCAGGCCCGCAGCGGCGAATTCATCGCCGCCGCCGGGGAGACCGGCGCCATGGCCAACTGGTATGGCTTCAACGTGCATTTGGCGGCCAACATGCTGCGTGAAGCGGCCTCCATGACCACCCAGATCAATGGCGAAGTCATTCCTTCCGATGTGCCGGGCAGCTTTGCCATGGCCCTGCGCCAACCCTGCGGCGTGGTGCTGGGTATCGCCCCGTGGAACGCCCCGGTGATCCTTGCCACCCGTGCCATCGCCATGCCCCTGGCCTGTGGCAATACGGTGGTGCTCAAGGCGTCGGAATTGAGCCCGGCGGTGCACCGCTTGATCGGCCAGGTGCTGCAAGACGCCGGCCTGGGTGACGGCGTGGTCAACGTCATCAGCAACGACCCCAAGGACGCCCCGGCGATTGTCGAGCGACTGATCGCCAACCCGGCAGTGCGCCGGGTCAACTTCACCGGCTCGACCCATGTCGGGCGGATTGTCGGTGAACTCTCGGCCCGCCACCTGAAACCGGCGCTGCTGGAGCTGGGGGGCAAGGCGCCGTTCCTGGTGCTGGCGGACGCCGACCTGGACGCGGCAGTGGAGGCCGCGGCCTTTGGCGCCTACTTCAACCAGGGGCAGATTTGCATGTCCACCGAGCGCCTGATCGTCGATGCCCAAGTGGCCGATGCCTTTGTCGCCAAGCTGACGGCGAAGATCGCCACCTTGCCCGCCGGTAACCCCAACGCCGAAGGCTCGGTGCTCGGCTCCCTGGTGGACAGCCACGCCGGTGAGCGGATCAAGTTGCTGATCGACGATGCCGTCGGCAAAGGCGCAACCCTGGTGGCTGGCGGGCAGTTGGCCGGCAGCATCCTGCAAGCGACCCTGCTGGACGGCGTGACCCCAGAGATGCGCCTGTACCGCGAAGAGTCCTTCGGCCCGGTGGCAGTGGTGCTGCGTGGCGAGGGTGATGAAGAGCTGCTGCGCCTGGCCAACGATTCCGAGTTCGGCCTGTCGGCGGCGATCTTCAGCCGTGACACCGGGCGGGCCCTGGCGTTGGCGCAGCGGGTCGAGTCGGGCATCTGCCACATCAACGGCCCCACCGTGCACGACGAGGCGCAAATGCCTTTTGGCGGCGTCAAGTCCAGTGGTTACGGCAGTTTTGGCGGCAAGGCGTCCATCGAGCACTTCACTCAGTTGCGCTGGGTGACGTTGCAGAACGGCCCACGGCATTACCCGATCTGAGCAGGCGTCGCCGCGTTGGGCGCGGGCTGGCTAAATAGCCCGTCGCCCCCGTGCAAGGCAGAAATAACAATAACAAGGCTGCAGCCACCGGCTGCCACGCCAGGACAGCCCGTCGCCCCGTGCGGCTTGGCGCCGGCGTGCCTTGATGGAGGACAAGCACGTGAGTTCCGAATTCAGATCGCCATCCCACACCCCGGCCAGCGCCCCGCGCTATCGCCAGGTGTCCATCGGTCGCGCGGCGGTCGAGGTCACCGAAGAGCAGGGCGTGCTGCACATGCGCTCTCAGGAAGCCTTGGGCGAATTGCCCAAGCGCCTGCTGGACCGCTTGCTGCATTGGGCCCAGGTGCGCCCGCAACAGACTTTTATCGCTGCCCGCCAGGCCGACGGTGACTGGCGCCGGGTCAGTTACGCCGAGATGCTCGACAGTGTCCGCGCCATTGCCCAAAGCCTGTTGAGTTACGGCTTGTCCGCAGAACGGCCCCTGGCCTTGCTCTCGGGCAATGACATCGAACACCTGCAGATGGCCCTGGGCGCCATGTACGCCGGGATTCCCTATTGCCCGGTGTCGCCGGCCTATTCGCTGCTGTCCCAGGATTTCGCCAAGCTGCGCCATGTCTGCGATCTGTTGCAGCCGGGGCTGGTCTACGTCAGCGAGGCGGCAGCCTTCGAGCGTGCGATCAACGCAGTGCTGCCGCCCGAGACGCCGTTGATTACCCTGCGCGGGCAGATCGCCGGGCGCACCCAGGCCAGTTTCGCCAGCCTGCTCGAACAACCCGGTGCGGCCGAGGCGGAAGCGGCCTTTGCCGCCACCGGCCCGGACAGCATCGCCAAGTTCCTCTTCACCTCGGGCTCGACCAAGCTGCCCAAGGCGGTGGTCACCACCCAGCGCATGCTCTGCGCCAACCAGCAGATGCTGTTGCAGACCTTCCCGGTGTTCGGTGAAGAACCCCCGGTGCTGGTGGACTGGCTGCCGTGGAACCACACCTTTGGCGGCAGCCACAACGTCGGCATCGTGCTCTACAACGGCGGGACCTTTTACCTGGACGACGGCAAGCCCACGGCCCAGGGCTTCGCCGAAACCCTGCGCAACCTCAAGGAGGTGTCGCCCACCGCGTACCTCACCGTGCCCAAGGGCTGGGAAGAGTTGGTCAATGCCTTGGAGCAGGATGCGGATCTGCGGGAGCGCTTTTTCGCCCGGATCAGCCTGTTCTTTTTCGCTGCCGCCGGCCTGTCCCAGAGCATCTGGGACCGCCTCGATCGGGTCGCCGAACAGCACTGTGGTGAACGCATCCGCATGATGGCCGGGCTGGGCATGACCGAAGCCTCGCCGTCGTGCACCTTCACCACCGGGCCGTTGTCCATGGCCGGTTACATCGGTCTGCCTGCACCGGGCTGTGAAGTGCGCCTGGTGCCGGTGGACGGCAAGCTCGAAGGGCGTTTTCGCGGGCCGCACATCATGCCCGGCTACTGGCGTGCGCCGCAGCAGACCGCAGAGGTGTTCGACGAGCAGGGTTTCTACTGCTCCGGCGATGCCCTGAAGCTCGCTGACCCCCGGGACCCACAGCTGGGCCTGATGTTCGACGGGCGCATTGCCGAGGACTTCAAACTGTCTTCCGGGGTGTTTGTCAGTGTCGGCCCGCTGCGTAATCGCGCGGTGCTGGAAGGCTCGCCCTATGTGCAGGACCTGGTGGTCGCGGCGCCGGACCGTGAATGCCTGGGCGCCCTGGTGTTCCCACGGCTGTTCGAGTGCCGACGCCTGTCGGGCCTTGGAGCCGAGGCCAGCGATGCCCAGGTTCTGGCCAGCGTGCCGGTGCGCCAGTGGTTCGCCGAGTGGCTGCAACGCCTGAATCGCGATGCCAATGGCAACGCCAGCCGCCTGGAATGGATTGCCTTGCTCGACGAGCCGGCGTCCATCGACCGTGGCGAGATCACCGACAAGGGATCGATCAACCAGCGGGCGGTGTTGCAGTGGCGCGCGGACAAAGTCGAGGCGTTGTATCGCGGCCTGGAGCCGTCGATCCTGCGTGCCGGGCCACGGCCATGAACCCGGGCGGCCAGTACTCGGCCTTCGCCGATGCCGCACTGCTGGACGCCGTGCGCACGCCCTGGGTCGACCTGGGCGGGGCGCTGGCCCAGGTGTCGCCCATCGACCTGGGGATCAAGGTCGGGCGCGAGGTCCTGGCCCGGGCTGCCCTGGACCCGGCCGGCGTGGACAGCGTGCTCGCCGGCTCCATGGCCCAGGCCAGTTTCGACGCTTACCTGCTACCGCGGCATATCGGCCTTTACAGTGGCGTGGCGCAAGAGGTTCCGGCATTGGGGGTGCAGCGCATCTGCGCCACCGGTTTCGAACTCTTGCGCCAGGCCGCCAGGCAACTGGATGACGGTGTGCAACTGGCGCTGTGTGTGGCTGCTGAGTCGATGTCACGCAACCCGATTGCCGCCTACACCCACCGCTGCGGTTTTCGCCTGGGGGCGGGTGTGGAGTTCAAGGACTTTCTCTGGGAGGCGCTCTACGATCCGGCGCCTGCCGTGGACATGATCACCACCGCCGACAACCTGGCGCGGCGCCACGGCCTGAGCCGCGAGGCGGTGGACCAATACGCCCTGGACAGTCATCAGCGGGCCCTCAAGGCCCAGGCCGACGGCTGGTTCGTCCCGGAACTGGTGACGGTCAAGGCGCAGACGTTCGAGTTGCCGGGCTATGCCTCGCGGGGCATTCGCCTGCCACGGGGCGTGGACGCGGTGAGTGTCGACAGCCACCCACGGCCCACGGACATGGCCGCCCTGGCGCGCCTGCGGGCGGTGCATGAGGGCGGGGTGCAGACCGCCGGCAACAGCTGCGCAGTGGTCGATGGTGCGGCGGCGGCCCTGGTCGGGCGCGCGTCTTCAGCCCGCCGCCCGGTGTTGGCGCATCTGCTGGCCAGCGCAGTAGTGGGCGTGGCGCCGGAGTTCATGGGCATCGGCCCGGCCCCGGCGATCCAGTTGCTGTTGCAGCGCAGCGGCCTGAGCCTGGGCGATATCGGCCGGGTGGAAATCAACGAGGCGCAATCCGCCCAGGTGCTGGCCGTGGCCCAGGCCCTGGAACTGGACCTCGACCGGCTTAACTCGCGTGGCGGTTCCATCGCCCTCGGCCATCCCTTGGCCGCCAGCGGCTTGCGCCTGGTGCTGACCCTGGCCCGGCAGTTGCGCGAGGACAACCTGCGCTACGGCATCGCCGCTGCCTGTGTCGGCGGCGGCCAGGGCATGGCCCTGTTGATCGAGAACCCGGCCTGGCGCGGCTGACGGTTCGGGCCCGTCCCAAGTGGCGGGCCCGGTGCTGTTTCATTCCCTATCTACCCGTCGATGAGGTTGCCCATGTGGAGCTATCAGGCGCCCCTGCGCGATATGCAATTTGTCCTTGAACACTGGTTGCAGGCCCCCGAGGCCTGGGGCCGCAGCCCGGCCTTCGAGAGCCTGGACCTGCCCCTGGCGCTGCAGGTGCTGGACGAGGCCGGGCGTTTCAGCAGCGGCGTGCTGGCGCCCTTGAACGCTAGCGGCGACCGCCAGGGTTGCCGCTTGAGCGAGGGCCGGGTCAGCACCCCGGACGGTTTTGCCGAGGCCTATCGGGCCTATGTAGAGGGCGGCTGGCCGGCCCTGGCCTGTGCCGAAGCCCTGGGTGGCCAGGGCCTGCCCCAGGTGCTGGACGCGGCGCTGCAAGAAATGCTCTACGCCAGCAACCACGGCTGGGCCATGTACACCGGCATCGCCCACGGCGCCTACCTGTGCCTCAAGAGCCACGGTGCGCCGTGGCTGCAAGCGCGTTATCTGCCGGGGATCGTCAGTGGCGAAACCCTGCCCACCATGTGCCTGACCGAGCCCCAGGCCGGCAGTGATGTCGGCCTGCTGCGTTGCCGTGCCGAACCCCGGGACGATGGCAGTTATCGGCTTACGGGCAACAAGCTGTTTATCTCCGGCGGCGAGCACGACCTGACGGCGAATATTGTCCATCTGGTGCTGGCTCGGGTGCCGGGGGCGCCCGCTGGCAGCCGGGGTATTTCCCTGTTCCTGGTGCCCAAGCTCGGGGAGCAGGGCGAGGCCAACGGCGTGACCTGCGACGGCCTCGAACACAAGCTGGGGATCAAGGGCAGCGCCACCTGTTCCCTGGTGTTCGAAGGGGCCCGAGGCTGGTTGATCGGCGAGGTCAATCGCGGTTTGGCGGCGATGTTCGTGATGATGAATTCGGCGCGTTTGCATGTCGGCCTACAAGGCCTGGGGCATGCCGAGGCGGCTTGGCAAAACGCTGCCAGCTATGCCCGGGAACGCCGGCAGATGCGTGCGCCGCTCCGTCCTTCAGGGGTGGCGGCCGAGGCGGTCGACCCGATCCACTTTCACCCGGCCATGCGCCGCACCTTGCTGGAGTTGCGCGCCCTCAGCGAAGGCATGCGCGCCATCGGCTATTGGGCCGCGCACCTGCTGGATGAGGCCGAGCACGGTGCCGAGGCGCAAGCCCGTGAGCGTGCCGGGCAGTTGAGTGAACTGCTGACTCCGGTGATCAAGGCGTTTTTCACCGAGCAGGGCTTTGTCCTGGCGAGCAAGGCCTTGCAGGTCTTTGGCGGTTACGGCTACGTCAGCGAGTTCGCCATCGAACAGACCTTGCGTGATAGCCGCATCGCCATGATTTACGAAGGCAGCAACGAAATTCAGGCCAATGACTTGCTGCTGCGCAAGGTTTTGGGGGACCAGGGCCGGGCCTTTGGGCTGTTGCTGGAGGTGTTGCAGCAGGAAGCTGTGGAGGGCAGTGACTGGCCCGAGTGTGCAGGCTTTGCCGGGCAGTTGGCGGAGCTTTGTGGGCAGTTGCGGCCGCTGTACGCCGAGGTCGCCGAATACACCCGGCAAGACCCCGAGTACCCCTATCGGGCGGCGGGCGATTTTCTCGGCCTGTGTGCCCAGGCCTTGCTCGCCTTTGCCTGGGCCCGCAGTGCGCGGGTGGCCGGGGCGCTGGCGGCGGATGATCCGCAACGGTCGCTGAAGCGGGAAACGGCAGGGTTCTTCTTCAGCTACCTGCTGCCCCGGGCCGGGCAGGCCTTGCAGGGCGTGCGCGGAGCCCGGGCGAGCCTGGCCTTTGTCGACTGACAGGCGTCAGTAGAAGATCCGACGCAGGGTGTCACGGTAGAAATCGAAGGCGTCGATGGCGCCCTGGATGGCCTGGCGTTCCTGCTGTTCGTTCAGCTCCTGGCTGTCGAGCAGGGCGACGAATTGCCGCCAGTGCAGGCCACGGCCGTCCGGGTGGGCGGCGAGGTGGCTGGCGCCCTGGTCCTGGTCCAGGCCCAGTTGCTGGGTTTCCTTGAACAGGAAGGCCGCACCGAGGTTCGAGCCTTCGCTGCAGTACAGCCAGCCAAGGGCTTCGAAGGGGCCGTTGACCGGTGCCGGAGCCGGGTTGGCCGGCACCTCGAGGCCGAGGTCGCCGAGGTCGCGCTTGACCGCTTCGAAGCGCGGCAGTTGTGCCAGGCCGGGCAGTCGGCGGTTCAGCTCGGGGTCGTGGTACAGGGCATCGATGGCGCCATGGAAACCGTGCTGCAAACGCAGGAACTGGGCGTAGCGTTCACGGCTTTCAAAGGGCCGGGCTTGCATCACCAGGCTGTCGACGCTGTCGTGGTCGCGACGGGTGGCGGCTTTCAGGCGTTTGGCCCGGGACAGTTCAGGGGCCTCAAGGGTGGGCGTGGTCATGGAAAACGGCTCCGCAGCGCTGATCAAAAAGAGGGGTTCATGATGGCGACAGCCGCGCCTTGCGGACAATCGCCAAACCATTAAGAAGGCTTCATGTTGGCGTGAGGGTCGCGCCGCTCAAAACGCCGATTCGCGAATCAGGATGGCCAGCACACTGCGCCAGACGCGCATCGCCAGGCTTTGTGCCTGCCCCTCCAGCAGCACGGTGCCGCGCAGGCTGAGGGTCGGGCTCGGGGTGTTCGGGTCCGGGCGTAGCAGAGCACGGTACAGGGCTTTCTCCGGTTGCGGCACCCGTTCGTGATCCAGGGTCGCGGCAATCGCCCCCTGGTACACCGACGCCAGCTCCGGGGTCGAGGTCAGGCGTCGCACGGCGGTTTGCCCGAGGCTTTCCAGGTGCAGGTCGACGGGCGCGCGGGACAGGCTTTCCGGGTAGAAGCGCGCGCGGCTGCCGGGCTCTAGACGCGCCAGGTCCTGCTCTTCGACAAAGGCTTCGACCCGCGCTCCTTGCGTGCCGACCAAGGTGCCCAGCCATTCACCGGCGGCCAGCCATTCGCCGGGCTCCAGGGGTTCGGCCAGGTCCGCCAGCACCCCGTCGAAGGCCGCGTACACCGTGAGTTGCTGCATCTGCTGGCGCAACAGGCGCTGGCGTTCCTGGGCGGCGGCCAGTTCCTGGCGCACCACCAGCAGGTTGGCGGCGGTTTCCCGGTTGAGCACCTGGAAGCTGTTCTGCCATTGCAGGGTCAGGATCCGCCGGTCGAGGCTTTGCAGTTCCTGGCGCAGGTCCGGGGCGTCGAGGCGGAACAACGCCTGGCCGGCCTTGACCGATTGCCCTGGCGTCACCTCGATGCGCTCCAGGCGCGCCGCCACCGGCACATACAGCACGGCCTGCTGTTCGGCCCGCAGCAACGCCGGGGCATGCACGCTGCCGCTCCAGGGAATGCACGCCAGCAACAGCAGGCCGGCGACGACGAGCAGGGTGCTCAGGCTATGGCGATTCATTCGGTAGTCCTTGCGCCGGGCGTACCACTCGCGCAGTTCGTTGACGATGGGCATCAGCAGGAAGTAGAGGATTTCCACCACGAACAGGGCGATGCCCAGCAGCTTGAAGGCGAAGTGGTAGACCAGCAGGGCGATCCCCAGGAACAGGAAGAAGCGGTAGATCCAGGTGCCGATGGAGTACGCCACCAATGTCCGTTCCAGCCAGGGTTCGAAGCGCTCCGGGCGCGGCTCGTCAAAGGCGAACAGCCATTCGCGCACGCGCCAGCGGGTCAGGCGGAAGGCCCGTTGTTGCAGGTTCGGCACCTCCAGCAGGTCCGACAGCAGGAAGTAGCCGTCAAAGCGCATGAAGGGGCTGAGGTTGATCGCCAGGGTGAGGATCCAGGTGGTGGTGGCGAGCATGAACGCTGCGCTGCGCAACATGCCGTCCGGCAAGAAACTCCAGAGCAGGGTGGCCCAGGCCGCCAGTGCCAGTTCGGTGAGCATGCCGGCGGCGCCGATGGCCAGGCGCTGCTGCTGTCGGCGCAGGCGCCAGGCCCCCGAAGTGTCGGTGTAGAGCACGGGCCACATCACCAGCAGGGCCACGCCCATGGTCGCCACCCGTCCGCCAAAACGCTTGCAGGTGTAGGCGTGCCCCAGCTCGTGCAGGACCTTGGTCAGAAACAGGGTCAGGCCGGCCAGGGCCGCGCCTTCCAGGGTGAAGAAGTGCAGGAAAGTGTGCAGGAAACTGTCCCATTGCCGGGCCACCAGGAACAGGCCCAGCAGGCCGGCGCCCAGGGTCAGCTGGAGAAAGCGCCGGCTGTAGAAGGGCTCGACCCAGGGCAGGCTGCGCTCCAGAAAACGGTCTGGGCGCAGCAGTGGGATGCGCACGAACAGGTAGTTTTTCAGTAGCCAGCGGCCCCAGCCGGTTTTCTGCCCGGCGGCGATCCGCGCCAGTCGGGCGTTGTCCTCCTGGCCCTGGCACTGCAACAGCTGGTTGCTGTGCAGGAAGCCCTTGAACTGCTCGACGTCGTCCTTCTCCACCTCCAGGGTGGTGGACTGGCTGATGGCCTGGGCAATCGCCTCGGGCTGGCCCAGGCCCCAGCGGCCGAGGATCTCCACCTCGACCCAGCCCAGGCGAAAGAACTGCCCCCGGGCCGGGTCTTCCAGGGTCCAGGAGGGCGAGCCGTCGCGGTGTTGCGGGCCGTCGTGCAGCAGCAGTTCCTGGCGCAGGGCCGGCAGGCTTGGCGCTGCGCTCACAGGGCCAGCCAGATGCGCGCGGTGGCCAGGGGCCGGCGCAGCAGGTAGTAGATCAGGCTGGCGCGACCGGCATAGACCTTGGCCGTGCCCTTGAGGCCGACGCGGATCCGTGGGTCGGTTTCATCGAACTCGGCCTTGAGGCGATAGGCCATGCTGCCGTCGGCGCTGGGGCTGGCGCGATAGGACAGGCGCTGCAAGGTCGCCGGCAGCGGCGCCGAAGGGTCGGTGTTGAGAAACAGCAAAGTCTGGGCACCGGGCGCCAGCTCGATGGCGTCGCCCACCGGCAATTGGATTTCCAGCTGCGCCTGCTGCGGTTCGGCCACCGACATGATGCGCTCGCCCAGGGACACCGGGCGGCCGATCCAATCGCTGGGGTCGTCGAACACCGCGACCCCGGCGCGGGGTGCCGTGATCAGGGTGCGTTTGAGGTTTTCCTGCAGGTAGGCGACGTCGCTCAGGGCCTGTTCGCGACGGCCTTGCAACACCGCCAGGCTGGCCTTGCTGCGCTCGTCGCTGAGGGCTTGCTGCTGGGCCTGGCGGAACTCGGCGTCGCTGATGGACAACGCCTGGCGCGAGGCCTCCAGGCGGCTTTGCAGTTCGCGGGCGTCCAGTTGCACCAGGGCCTGGCCGGCGCTGACCGCCTGGTTGGGCTGCACCAGGATGCGCTCCACCACCCCTTGCATGGGTGCGCGCAGCACGCTGGGGTGCAGGGCGACGATCTCCGCCGGGGCCAGCACCGACTGGCGAATCGGCACCAGCAGCAGGGCCAGGAGCAGGCCCAGGCCGATCAGCAGGTTGCGCCGGTTCAGGGTCGGTCGCCCCAGGCCGCCGCTGGCCGGTTTGAGCAAGGCCTGCCAGGCATGCCCGGCAGCGTCCAGCCACAACGTCAGCAACTGCTGCTGGGCATTGCTCAGGGGTTGCTCCCGGGCCAGCAGCAAGGCCCCCAGCAATTGGCCGTCGCGGCCCTTGATCGGTAGCCACAGCAGCAGCCGGGGGAAGTGTTCGGCCCACAGCGGCGCGTCGGCGGCGGCCAGGTCGCGGCTGTCGATGGCGTGGATCGACTGCGCGTTATCCGCCGCCTGCCATTGCCGGCACAGGCCGTTGAGCCAGGTGCTGAAGGGCGCATCGCGCTCCACCAGGGCCAGGCCGGACAGGGCTTGCAGGCGCTGTTCGTCGCAGCGCCAGAGCAGCGCCTGGCGATAGTCCAGCAGCAGGCGGCTGTCGTTGACCAGGATAAAACCCAGCTCTTCGAAGCTGGCGGCGGCCCGCAGGCGCTGCTCCAGTTGCAGCAGCTCGGCCAGCACATTGTTGGTCGGCAGGGGCTGGGCGGCACTCATGATTGGGGGGCGTCGGGTGGCGTCAACAGGGCGTTGCCGCTCATGCCCGGCAGCAGGTGCGGGTTGTTGTTGGTGATGCGCGCGAAGACCTTGATCGACTGGCTGATGGGGTCGATCACCGAGCCCAGGCGGGTGACTTCGGCGGGGTATTCACCGGCGGTTTCTTCCAGGCGCACCTTGAACGGGTGGCCGGGCTTGAGCCAGGCCATCCAGCGCGAGGGCACGATCAGTTCCACTTCAAAGGCGCTGTCGTCATAGATCGCCAGCAGCTCCTTGCCTTCGGCCACGTATTCCCCGGGCTGCGCCTTGCGTTCGGCCACCCGCCCGGAAAACGGTGCGTTGATCGCGCAGCGCTGCACCATGACCTGGCCCACGCCACTTTGGGCCCGGGCCATGTTGGCTTCGGCCTGGGCCTGGGACAGGTCGGAAACGCTGATCGATTGCAGCTTGTCGAGGCGCTTGGCGACCTCGAGCTTTTTGCTCGCGGCGGCTTCGGCGGCCACCGAGTGGGTCAATTGCGCGCGGTGCACGGCGCAGTCGAAGGTCACCAGGCGCTGCCCCTTGGTGAAGCTCGCGCCTTCCTTGACGTTAAGTTCGAGAATCTTCCCCGACAGTTCGCTGGACAGCACCGTGCGCCGGCTGGCGCTGAGCTGCACCCGCAGTTGCGGCTGGCTGTCCACCAGGCTGCTGCCCAGGCTGGGCGGTGGCGCCAGGGGCGCGGGTTCTTCGGCCCGGGCCGTGGCGCTGGCGACGGCCAGCAACAGGCACAGGGGCGGGGCGATAAGGCGAAGGCTAGGCATGCTGGAGTGGATCTCGGGAATAACGGCAGAACCCCGGCCGTTCAGGGCCGGCCGGGGTGAAGGTCAACGTTGGCGGGTCGGTGCAGCCACCGGCAGCAGAGGCGCGCCTTGCAGGGAACCGAGGCTGTTCCACAGGTCCACCTGTTGCACCGGGGCGCTCACCGGACGCGACGGCTGGGCCACGGGGAACACACTGGCGACAGGGCTCGGCTGGCTGGCGGGCAGGGACGGCACCGGTGCCTTGCCTTGGGCCAGGGCCAGGCTGTTGTCGAGGATCGCCTGGCTCAGGCTGGCGATGCTGTCGCCACTCAGGCGCTCGGGCAGCGGGTCGAGGCCGGCGGCCTGGTACACCGCGCCGTAGGCGCTTTGCAGTTGGGCATAGCTGCGGTCGCGAATGCGTGTGGCGAGCACGGTCTCGGTGCGCGTACGCACCCGTTCCACCAGGGTTTGGGCGTCGCTTTGCACCGCGCTTTCGGTCTGGGTCAGGATGCCGCGCTGGATGCGTTGCAACTCATTGGAACGGTCGAACAGCACGCTGGCTTGTTGGTACTGCTGCCAGGCCACGTTGACCTGGGTCAGCACCGCCATACGCAGGGCCTGGCGGCGCACATCGGCGACGGCCGAGCGGGCTTCGCCAGCGCGGACGATGGCCGGGTAGGAGAGCACGCTCATCAGGTTCCAGCTGACCTGGACCCCGGCGTCGGCCCAGTGGTTGTTCACCGTGTAGCTGTTGCTGTCGTAATTGGTGCCGACGAACAGCGAAGCCCCGGGCAACAGGCGCAGCAGGGCGGAGCGGGTTTCCAGCACGGCGTTGCGCGCCAGGTAACTCTCTTCACGCACTTCCGGGCGCTTGACCATGGCCATGGCTTCCAGGTCATCCAGGCGGTAAGCCAGGGTCGGCTGGTTCAACTGCTGCTCGCTGGGCAGGACCAGGCGATAGTCGCTGGCCGGTGGCAGGTTCATCAGCGCCGCCAGGCGGGATTTGGCATTGGCCAGTTCACCGTCCACGGCCTCCAGTTGGCGGACCATTTCCAGCAGGCCTTTCTGGAAACGCAGGGCGTCCAGCGGCGCCAGCAGGCGTTGCTGCTCGGTCTGCCGGGCATGGGCCAGGGCCCCACGGGCTTCCACCAGGGCCCGTTGCACGTCGGGCTTCAGGCGTTCGGCGGTGGCGGCTTCCCAGTAGGCGCTGCGTACCTGGGCAATGATGTCGGCGACGATCCGCCGCCGACGTTCCTCGGCGGCCAGGCTCTTGTTGGCCTGGGCCTTGGCACTGAAGTAGCCGAGACCGAAGTCCAGCACGTTCCAGGACATTTGCAGGTCGGCGCTGCGGGTGCCGCGGTCCTGGCTGGTGGACGGCTCCAGGGACTGGTTGCCGGTGCGGATCGACTGGCTGGAGGAAGCCGAGATGTTGTCCCGGCCACGCCAGCCGGCGCGGGCGGCGAGCTTGGGCAGCATGTCGAGGTTCTGTACGTCCAACAGGTTATCTTCCAGGGCGCGTTCCATCAGCCCCAGGCGTTGTTGCAGGTTGTACTTGACCGCCCGGGCCATGGCTTCTTCGAGGCTGATGGGGCGGGTCACCGGCTCCTGGCCGTCGAACATCGAGGCCCGGTCGGCGCTGGCCTGGGCCATCTGCTGGTCCAGGCTCACCGGTTCCGGCTTCACCGCGCAGGCACTCAAGGTGAACGCGGCCAGGCCGACGGCAAGGCGCAGCGGCAGGCGTTTGGCGGTGGCGGGCGGTTGCTGCTTGATCACATGTATTCCCCTGAAAAAAGGCTGGAGCGGGCCGCCCTCTTGGCGTGGCTGGGCCGATTGGCGGCAAAGATAAGAATAATTCTCACTATCGGGCAATCCCGGGTTCATTAAGAATCCTTAATGAACCCGGGCGTAGGCGGGGCGGGGGCTCAGGCGGCGTTTTTATCGTCGCCCGGGGCCGTGCCGAACAGTGCTTGCAACAGTGCCTGGCCGCGCGCCAACACGCCGCTCTGGCCACTGGCTTGCAGATGGCTGTCGAGGGCCGCCTGGCTCGCGGCCTGGCTCTCGCTGGCCGGCGCTTCGGCGGGGCTGGCCTGGAGGGTGGCGGCGCCATCCTCGCTGACCTGCAGGCGCACCGGGATTTCCACCCGATGCCCGGCGGCGTCACGGGCCACCAGCCGCAGCTGCAAGCGTTGCAGTTCCGCCAGTTGCCGGCTTTCGACCTGGATCAGGCCACTGCGCCCATCGAAGCGAATCCAGCCGGGCAGGGGCTGGCCGTTGGCCTGGTGCAGGCTGATTTCCAGTGGTCCGCCGGCGTGGCTGAACAAGCCGTCGGGCAACTGGAAACGGGTCAGCAGGCTGCCTTGCTCGACGCTCAGCAGGGCGCCGAGGCTGCTGCGGGTGGCGCTCAGGCCACTGCTTGAATCATCGCTCAGGCGCACCAGGCGACCGCTGTAGTCCTCCAGTGACGACAGGCCGCGATTGAGGCCGCTCAGGTCCTGATCGTCCGGCAGGCCATTGAGGCTGCCCAGGCCCAGCCAGTTGGCGCTGGTACTGGCGCTGCTGCTGGACAGCGGGCTGCTCCACACCGGGGTCGGGGCAAAGCCGCCCATCGGTTGGTCGCGCCCGGCCACAGGGGCTGGGGCGCTCCAACCCTGGCCGTCGCGCGGTACCACCGGGGTGGTGCTGTCGACAGCGCTGCTGGTCACGGCGACAGCCTTGACGTTGAGGGTTAGCTCGCGGGACACGCTGTCCCCCGACGGGTCCGTGGCCACAAGGGTCAGGGTCAGGCGGCCGACGCTCTCCAGGGTGCCGGACAGGGTGCGGGTGGCCGGGTCGAAGCTCAGGCCGTCGGGCAGGTTGTCCAGGCTCAGGGTCAGCGGGTCGCCATTGGGGTCGCTGAACAGGTTGGCCGGCAGTACCACCTGATACGGCTGGCCGACCACCGCGCTCGGCGGCACATAGCTGCCGGGGTTGACCACCGGTGGCAGGTTGGGTTCGACGCCGCGCACGTCCAGGGCCACGGCCTGGGCCGGGCTGTCGGCCTGGCCGTCATTGAGCACCACGCTCAGGCTCAGGCTGACGCTGGGTACATCCTCGGCGCTGTTGGCGTAGGTCAGTTGGCGCAGGATCGTGCGGGCTTCCAGGGTGCTGACGCTGGCGCTGAAGGTCAGGGTCAGTTGGCCGCCGTTGTCGACGAAGGTGCCGATCACCTCATTGCCGCGCAGCAACTGGCCGTCCACCAGGCGAATGCCGTTGCCATCGACAAAACCGAAGTGGTCGTCGCTGGACGGCACCGGGCTGCGGCTGACGCTGATGCTCGCCCCCTGATAGTCGCCGGCGCCGTTGTTGGCCGCGTCCAACTCGGCGTCGGACAGGGTCAGGTGGTCGGCAAAGGGCACCGGCTCGGCGCCCAATTCGTACTGCACCGGGTCCATGGCCTCGGCTTGCAGCACGGCCAGGCCGCTGCCCAGCACCACCACGCCGCCGTCGTTGCTGAGGCTGATCTGCCCGGCGTTGACCAGGGCCGCGGCATCGCTGCCGCGCAGGGTGTCCACCAGGGTCAGTTGCTGGTTGGCGGTGCTGTAGCGCTGCAAGCTGCCGTCGCTGCTGCTGACGTAGAGCAACTGGCCGTCGGCCGACAGGGCCATGTCGCTGACGTTGCCCAGGCCGCTGGCGAGGATCCCCAGGTCGGTGAAGCTGCCGTCGGCAGCGTTGAAGCGCAGCACCTGCACCGAATTCGTCCCGGCCACGTAGATCAGTTGCCCGTCGGCGGAGGCCGCCAGGTGTTTCGGATCGGCCATGGACACGGTCTTGCCGCCGCTGTCGGTTTGCGTGTCGCGCACATAGCCGGCCACGCTCAGGCTGCCATCAGCCCCGCGCTTGTAGGCGATCAGGGTGTTGGCGAAGTTGCTCGAGGCTGGGTCGGTGACCACGAACACATAGTCGCCGGCCACCACCAGGGCCACCGGTTGGTGCTGGTAAGGCGCGGACCAGGCGTCGTTGCCCAGGTTCTCCAGGTAGCTCAACTGGCCGTTGCTGCGGTTGAGCACGGTGATGCCGTTGTCGGTGAGCAGGTACAGGTGCTTGCCGTCTGCCGACTCCTGCAGGCTGATGGGGTTGAACAGCGAATAGTTGTTGCTGTCCTCGTTGACCAGGCTCTGGCCGACACTCAAGGCTCCGGTGGCCGGGTCGCGCTGCAGCACCACAATGACGTTCTCGCCACTGCCGCCTACCGCGTAGACCTGGCTGCCGTCCTGGGACACCAGCAGTTGCTGGATCGACTCCAGGCCGGTGGCAGCCAGGGTTTTCACGTAGCTCAGTTGGCCGGTCAGCGGGTCCCGGGACAGTTGGGCGATGGCGCCGCTGCCATCGCTGACGTAGACGCTGCGCCCGTCCGTGGAGAAGCTGACCTGGGTCAGGGCTCCCAGCCCCGGGACCTGGGTCAGGTTCTGCAGGATCGCCAGGTCGCCCTGGGACAGCAGTGGGTCCTGGGTCAGCACAGGCAGATCGTTGATCGCGGTGATGGCGATGGTCAGGTTGAGGGTGCTGGAGGCCAGGCTGCGGTCGGCGAGGATCACGCTGATGGCGACGCTGGCCACCGGGGTGTGGCTGTCGTTGGCGTAGGTGATCTGGCGCAGGGCGTTCTGCACGTCGGCGGTGGTGGGAATGGTCCCGGCGTCGTCGTTGAAGCGAATGCTCAGCACGCCGTCGGCGTTGCTCAACTGGCCGATGGTCACGCCGTCTTTCTGTAGCGCGGTGCCATTGAGGGTCAGGCCGTTGCCGGCGTTGAAGCCCAGGTGGTCGAGGTGGGTGCTGCCGCTGCCCAGGGTGATGGTCAGGGTGGCGCCGTTGTAGTTGCCCAGGCCGTTGTTGAAACGGTCCATCTGCGCGTCCTGGACCACGACGCCCGGGGCGATCAGCACCGGTTCGCTGCGCTCGGTGTAGTCCACAGTGGCGCCGCCGTCCAGCACCGGTGGGCTGTTGGGCTCGCTGGGGCCGGTCAGGGTGACCTTGACCGACTCGGCCAGGGTGGTGCGGGTCTCGCCGCTCTGGCCATCGGTGTATTCATTGATGCTCAGGCCGATGGTGCGGGTGCCGCTCAGGCCGCTGCCGCTGTTGTTGTAGCCGATGCCGTCGATCAGGGCCGCGGTCTGCTCGGCGGAACGCATCAGGTACAGGGTCACGGTGGTCACGCCGCCGCTGATGGACACGCTGTAGCTCAGGCCGCTGGCGGTCTGGGCGGTGCCGCTGGTGGCACTGTCGAGGACGATCTTGTCGCCGCCGACCCGCAGCAAGTCGTGGGCGTTGGCGGCGTCCAGGGTCAGCACCACGTGCCAGATTTTCTGCTCGGCCTCGATGGTGTCGATCTGCGTGTCCTTGAACAGGCTGACGAACTCGTTGTCCTCGGCCAGGGTCGGGTCGAGCACGGTGCTGTCGAGGATCGCCGGATCGTTGACCCCCACCAGGTTGACCTTGACCCGCACGCTGGCGCTGTTGTTGTCGCCGTCGTTGAGCTGGATCGCGAACTTCGGCCCGGCGCCCTGGGCGGTGGGGTCCTGGCTGCTGTTGCGGTAAGCGATCTGGCGCAGCACGTTGCGCGCATCCGCCGGGCTGGTGGCGGCAATAAAGGTCACCGTCAGCACACCGTTGTTGTCCACGAAGTCGGCGATCGCCACACCGTTCTTGAAGATCTGCCCGTTGCTCAGGGTCAGGCCGTTGTCGGCGATGAACTCGTAGGTGTCGGCAGCGTTGCTGCCGCCGTCGCGACCGATGGTCAGGCTGGCGCCGTTGTAGTCGCCGGCCGCATCCAGTTGCGGGTCGCTCAGGGTGCCGCTGGGCAACAGGGCGATGGCGGCGTCGCCTTCGGTGTAGGTGACTTCCGGCAGGCCGATATTGAGCACCAGCAAGGTTTCGTTCCAGTCCACCGAGCCGCTGATGTACAGCTGCTTGCCGTCCGGGCTCAGGGACACGCTGGTGAGGTCGGCAAAGCCGATGCCCCAGGGGTTGTCCCAGCGGTCGAAGCTGCCTTGCAGGGTCAGTTGGCCGCCGCTGTCGCGTTTGAACACCTGAATCTCGCTGCCGATCACGAATAGTGCGCTGCCGTCGGCGGCGACCTGGATGTCGGTGACGCTGCCGTCCAGCGCCAGGCTGCTGACCAGGCTTAAGCGCCCGTCGGCGCCGATGGCGAGGATTTCCAGGGTCTGCTGGGTGTCGTTGTTCAGGGCGTAGAGGGTCTTGCCGTCGGCCGATACGCTCAAGGCCTGGATGAAGAAAGTGCTGTCGGCGCTGCCGCCCACCAGGGTGTTGATCAGGGTCAGGCTGCCGTCGCTGTTGATGGCCATGGCCGTGGCGATGCTGTTGTCGCCCGAGGCGCCGATAAACAGGAAGCGGCCGTCGGCGGACACCAGCAGGTGCTGCACCCCTTGCAGGCCGTCGATGCCGCCGACGCCATCCTGATAAGTGCGCAGCAGGGTCAGTTGGCCGTCGCTCTGTTGCTGGTAGACCCGCACGCTGTCGCCGCTGGCCACATAGACCTGGTCGCCGTGGCTGGCGACGGCGGTGATGCTGCTGTCGGCCGGGCCGGCCAGTGTCGAGCGCAGGGTCAGTTGGCCGCTGTCGCTGTCACGGCTGAATACCAGCAGGCTGTTGGCGTCGCTGCCGATCACATAGAGGGATTTCTGGTCGGCGCTGACCACGACTTTCAGGGCGCCGGCCAGGCCGGCGATGGCACTGTCGGACAGGCTCTGGACCCAGGTCAGGCTGCCGTCGGCGGCGCGGCTGAAGACGCTCACCGAGGACGGGCCGTCCGGCGAAATGCTCACCACGTAGAGGTACTTGCCGTCCCCGGACACCACCGTGTCCTTGGCCCCGGCCAGCACGCTGCCGTCGCTGCCGGGGACGTTGCCATCGGTGTTGCCGCCGTACTCCAGGGAACTGGAGTCGCCACCCAGGCTCGGCACCTGGCTGGGGTCGGCGGTGACCTGCAGGCTGATCTGTCGTTCGGTGGCATTGCCCAGGCTGTCGACCACGCTCAGGGTCAGCAGATGCTCGCCCACACCCAACCCTGATGGGGTGCCGGACAGGGTCAGGGTGGCGGCGTCGAAGCTCATCCCGGCCGGCAGGCCGCTGAGGTCCCAGGTCAGGCTGTCGCCCTCGGCGTCGCTGAACAGGTCGCTGGGCAGGGTCACGGTGTAGGGGCTGTTGCCGGTGGCGGCCGGCAGGCCGTAGCCCGGGTTGCCAACCTCCGGGGCTTGGTTGAGCAGCAGGGTCAGACCGCTGCTGACGCTTTTGCTGCCGTCGCTGAAGCTGATTTGCAGGTCGACCCGGGCCGGCTGGCTGTCGGCGCCGTTGGCGTAGGTGAGCTGATGCAGGACCTGGTTGACCTGCTCCTGTGTGACCTCGGCGCTGAAGGTCACCTTGAGGGTGCCGCCGCTGTTGCTGACCTCGGCGATCGGCTGGTTGTCGAGGAGGATCTGGCCGCCTTCCAGGCTCAGGCCATTGCCGGTGCTGAAGCCGAACAGGTCGTCGCTGTTGGCGCCGCCGTTGCGCACCACGGTGATGCTCGCGCCCTGGTAGTTGTCGAGGGCATCGAGGTCGATGTCGGAAAAGTCCAGGTGTTCGGCGAAGACCGTCGGCTGTTGTTCGCTGTAGTCGCCGTTGGCCTTGGCCGAGAAGATGTCCAGGCCGCTGATGAAGCTGGAGGTGCCGGTGTACAGGTTGAGGCCGTCGCTGCTGACCGTCAGGTGGTTGTAGTTCTTGTTGCCCTTGAGGTTCTCGACGAAGGTCAGCTTGCCGGTGCTGAGGTCGCGGCTGAACACCAACAGCGACTGGCCGCCGTAGGTGCTGACGTACAGGGTCTTACCGTCGGCAGACAGGGCCATTTCCCGCAGGGCCAGGGAGTTGGAGTATTTAGTGTTGTAGGTGTCCACCGAGCCGACGTAGCTGAGGCTGCCGTCGGCCTGGCGTTGGAAGATCGAGACAAAGGCGTAGCTGCCCGAGGACACGTAGACGAAGTTGTTGTCGGGCGAAATCACGATGTCTTGCAGGTTCTGCAGGTAGCGCAGGTCGGTGGGCTGGTTGGCCGCGTCGGCGCTGGCGGCGATGCTGGCCTGGGTGATCGCGCTGACGTAGGTCAGGACGCCGCTGGCCGGGTCCCGGGAGAGCACGGTGATCATGGCGCTGCTGGCGTTGCTGATGTACACCGACCGGCCATCGCCGGACACCACGATGCCGGTGGGCACGTTGAGCCCCAGGGCCGCGCTGCCGCCGACATAGGAGCCGATAAAGGTCAGGGCGCCGCTGTTCGGGTCGCGGCTGAACATCGCCACTTCGCTCTTGCCGGTGCTGACGTCGTGGGGGTTGACGCCGTTGATGGTGTACAGCGATTGACCGTCGGCGGACAGCACGATTTCGCTGATCGGTGCATTGAGGCCGCTGGTGCCGCTGGCCGCCACCGAATCGAAGGTCAGGGTGCCGTTGGCGTCACGCTTGAACAGCAGCAGGCTGGCGCTGGTCACCGAGTTGGCGGTGCTGTAGCCGGCCACGTAGACCAGGCTGCCGTCCGCGGAAACCGTGACGGTGCTGATGGTGTTCAGGCCGTTGACTTCGATGGCCACCGTGTCCGGGTTGTCCACGCTGCCTTGGGTAAAACTCTGGGTCAGGCTCAGGGCGCCGGTCAGCGGGTCGCGGCTGTAGACCCGCAGGTAGCTGATGCCGCTGGTGTTGCTGCCGCTGTTGCCGATCACCAGCAGGGTCTTGCCGTCGCTGGACAGGGTCACGCCGCTGACGTAGTCGGTGTAGCCGCTGAGGCTGCCGTTGAAGTAGTAGAGGTTGGTGTCCACGCTGACGTCGACCTGGGCCTGGGGCGCGTTGTTCACGGCGATGGCCAGGGTGGTGCTGATGTTCAGGTCGCGGCTGTCGCTGCTGCCGTTGGCGGTGCCGCCGTCGTCGCGCAGGGTGGCCAGGGTGAAGGTGCGGCTGCCGCTGACCGCGCTGGCGCTGTCATTGACGTAGGCGATGCCGTTGACCAGGTTCTGCACGGCGGTGCTGCTGATGCCGCTGTCGCGACTGATGTGCAGGGTGGCAGTGCTGCCGTTGCGCACATAGCTGTAGCTGTAGCCGCTGGCCGTGGTGCCGCTGCCGGACTGGGACAGGTCGATGCGGGTGCCGTCGACCATCAGGAATTCGTTGGCCGGGTTTACCAGGCCGCTGACCTTGAGGTCCAGGGACAGGATGGTTTGCCCGACTTCACCGGTGTTCACCGCGGTGTCGCTGAACAGTGGGGTCTGCACCGTGGCGGTGTCGTAGGGGGTGTGGCTGACCACGGTGGTGGTCAGGGTCGGCGCACTGTTATTGCTCAGCAGCAAGGTCAGGACCAGGGCCCGGCTGTTCAGTTCGCCGTCGTTGGCCACCAGGTTCAGGCTGATCAGGGTGCCGTCGGGCGAGGTGCTGTTGTGGTAGGTCACCTGGTGCAGCACGGCATTGGCCTCGGCGCTGGTGAGCTGGGTGCTGAAGGTGATCGTGAGGGTGCCGCCACTCTGGTTGAAGGTGCCGATTTCCACGCCGTTCTTCAGCACCTTGTCGCCGGACAGGCTCAGGCCGCTGCCGGTCTTGAAACCGAAACTGTCGTCGCTGGAGGCACCACCGGTACGTTCGAGGGTGACGCTGGCGCCCTGGTAGTTGCCCTGACCGGCGTTGAGTTTGTCGAGGTTGACGTCGCTCAGGGTCACGCCGCTGGCGACTGTGCTGTCACTGCCGCTGATGTAGGTCTGCACGTCGCTGAAGCGGTTCAGGCCGGTGCCGCCTACCACCACCGACTGGCCATCGGGGGAGGTACTGACGGTGACGGCGCCGGGCACGTCGCTGAGGGTGCCGGTGAGGGTCAGGCGGCCGTCGCTGCCGACCCGGTACACGCTCAGGGTGCCGCCGCTGCTGGACGTGGCGAACAAGCGCTGGCCGTCGCTGGACAGGGCCAGGCTGCTGACCCCGCCGAGCTGGGTGCTGTCCACCAGCACCAGTTCCTTGCCGTCGCTGCTGTCACGCAATTCGAGCACCTTGATCACGCCGTTGCTGGCGTCACTGAGGTAGACGAAACGGCCGTCGGCGGAGGCGGTCAGGGTGGTCGGCGTACTGCTGCTGATGCCCACGCTGAGGGTGCCGTCGAGGAGCTTGGTGAGCTTGCCGTCGCTGCCCCGTTCCAGGGTCACCACGCTGGTGTTGGAGACCACGTACACGTAGTCGCCCACACTGAGCACGGTGCGCGAACGGCCCCCGCCCAGGGCGCCTTCATTGAGACGCTGCACGGCGGTGGTGCCCAGGGCCCCGGTCTCGGTGTTGCGTTCGAACACCGCCAGGCCGTCGTACTGGTTGGTGACATAGAGCTGCTTGCCGTCCTCGGACAGTGCCAGGCTGATCAGGTTGCCACCGGCGGAGGTGCTGGCGGCGTAGCTGAGCTGGCCGTCGCCGGCGACATTGAGGGTGATGATCTTGCTGCCGGACAAGGCGTACAGCGACTTGCCATCGGCGCTCAGGGTCAGGTCGTTGAGGGTGCCCAGGTCGGTGACGTTCTTCAGCACCTGTTCGGTGGTCAGGTTGCCGTGTTCGTCCACAGCGAAGGTCACCAGGGTGCCGTTGGCGCCGGCGGCATACAGGTGCTTGCCGTCGGCGGAGTACACCACTTCCTTGCTGGTGCCCAGGTCCTTGATGTTTTGCGCCTGGGCCAGGTCGGGCACCCCGGCGTCCACCAGCACCGGCGGGCGGTTGGTGTCGTTGACCAGGTTGATGCTGGAGCTGAGGTTGAGCGCGGTGGTGTCTGTACCGCCATCGGCGGTGCCGCCGTCGTCCTTGAGGCTGCTCAGGGTGATGGTCCGCGCGCCGCTGTCGATGCTGGTGTCCAGGGCCTTGTAGCGGATGCCGTCGACCAGCGTCTTGAGGTCGGCGGCGCTGTTGGCGTCGGACGAGGAGAGGAAGAGCGACACCGTGGTCTGGCCGCCCGACGTGCTGACCTGATAGGAGTAAGCGTTATTTTCGGTGACGCCACTGAGTTCGCTGGTCAGCTGGATGGTCTTGCCATCAATCACCAGGGCTTCCTGGCTGTTGCTGCTGTCCACGGTGATCACCAGGGTGTCGAAGGCCTGGCCGCTGTCCACGGTCGAGGCGCTGGTGTTCTTGAACACCTCGACCCCGGTGGCGTCCGACTGGCCCACCGTATAGGTGGCGTGGCTGGCGTCGGCGCTGAGGGTCGGCGCCTGGTTGCCGGTTTGCTGGGCTTCGGCCTGGGCCGCGGTTTCGGCGCCGGTGGCGACTGCCGCCGCATCGAACATCATCCGTGGTTCGAGGGCCAGGGCCAGGGTCGAAAGACGCGGGCGGTTGGAGCGAGTGGGCGCAGTCATGGCGGAATCCTTTGTTGAAGGGGGCGGGCAGGCGAATGGAAGAAGCGGGGCAATCACTCGATCAGGCGGGCGTAGCGCTCGTGTTTGATCTTGTCGGCGATGTCCTGGAGCAAACCGTTGATCTCGCGTTCGCCGTCGGCGAAGTTCTCGGCGTCGGCGAAGACCATGTTCTGTTCACCGTTGGTGCAGATGCGCAGGCCGGGGCTGGCGACCTTGTCGAACAGCTGGCGGCCGAAATCCTTGGGGTCGCCGGGGCGCACGCCGATGAAATAGAACTTCAGGTTGCGCGCGCGAAAGCTGTCGCACAGCCGCTGGAAGCGCCGACCGGCCACATCGTTGGCCGAGGTGGTGTTGCTCTGGCCGTCGATCGCCTGGCCGACTTCGCTGTTGTACGCGTCGGTGTCGAACCAGTTACCGGTGGTGTTGGCCAGCATGACAATGATCTTGACGTTGTCGGCGTTGCCGTCCTGGTTGAAATCCAGGGGGCGCTCGCTGTCGCCCCAGCCATTGAGGCCGCGCATGTTCGGTGACAGGGACATGGCGGCCCAGCCCATGGCGATCGCGTAGTTGGTGTTGAAGCGGGTGGAGAGTTGATCCAGGCGCTGGTCGATTTTCTCCCGGTCCTGGGTCAGGGGCAGCAGGGCGGCATTCGGGCAACCTTTGTCGGCGACCATCCAGCGGGTGTCCACCACGCCGTCGGCCTGGCCGAAGTCCGGATTGGGCCCGCGCCAGGAAATGGCCGGCGCACCGGGGCTGCCGTTCTCTGGCAGGTCGTGGCGGTAGTAGACCTTGAATTGGCCTTCGGGCGGTTGGTCCCAGTAGTAGTTCTGACCCAGGCCCAGGCCGCGGTACATGCACAGCAGGTTGGCCCGGCGATCGGGTATGCGCCGGTCGGCCAGGCTGGCGTAGCCGGTACGGAACAGGCTGCGCAGTTCCACCGGGTTCAACGCCCCGGGGGCGGCCCAGCGGTTGATCCGCTGCGGGTCCTTGGCGTCGTAGACATTCACCGCCTGGCTGTAGGGGATCAGTGACAGCCAGACTTTGTTGCTCTCGTCCTGCTCGCCGTCTTCCCCCAGCAGGTTGTCCGCCAGGGACTTGCCCAGGCGGCGCAGGGCGGCGAGGTCGGGTTCGGTTTCGGAGAGGGTGGTGGGCAGGATCAGCGCCACTTCGGTGGGCCGTGACAGCACTTCAGAGGTCGAATGCACCTGCTGTTGCACGGCACCGCCGCCGATCAGCGCGGCTTGGGCCTGGAGGTTGATGTCCACGCGCAGAGTCACCGGGCTGTCACCGCCACCACCGCGGGTGACTTTCATCGAGTCGTAGGTGATCTGTTCAAACAGGTCGCTGTCCATGCCCAGGTTGTTCTGCACATAACCCCAGGCCATTTTGCTCAGTTGCTCGGGGGTGCTGCGGCTGTCCATCAGCAATTGGTTGCCGATGGCGATGGCGGCGGCGTCGGTGGCACGCTTGATTTGCGCAGCATTGTTGGTCATGCGCGCCAGGTCGATGGCGTAGGCGGTGGCGAGCAGGGCGCCGCCAATGGCCAGGACCATGAACGGTGCCACGCCGCCGTGCTCTTCGACCGCCAGGCGCGCGGCCTGGCGGCGCAGGCCGGCCACCAGACGCTGGTAGCGGCGCGTCATGGCTGTTTGCTCGGCAGCAGCGTGTCGTAGGGGATGTACAGGCCCTCGTAGGCCAGGCCCGCGTTGACCAGCAACAGCAGCAGCGGCACCCGTTGCTGGCCGGCGCAGGCGTGCAGCTGGCGCAGCAGTTGGACGGGTAACCGGGAAAGCGGGAATGTCATGACGGGGCTCATCGTTGCCGGGGGATCAGGCCGAGCGGGAGGGGCATCCGCTGCTCGGCAGGTGGCGGCAAAGATAAGAATAATTCCCAATATCAGGCAATCGCCGGTTCATTAAGAATGCTTAATACGCCTCAGCAGCCGGCCCGGCGCTCCGGGCGCGACCAGATCCAGCCCGCACCCACCGCCATGCCGCTGCCGGCCAGGAGCAACAGCCACAAAGGCGGTGCGTGCCACAGCAGCAGGCCGAGGCACAGCAGCATGCTGAGGCTGGCGTAGAGTTTGTTCTTGCGCTCGATGACCCCGCCGTCGCGCCAGTTGCGCAGCAATGTGCCGAACACCCGGTGTTGCAGCAGCCAGCGATTCAGGCGCGGTGAACCGCGACTGGCGGCCCAGGCGCTGAGCAGGATGAATTCGGTGGTGGGCAGCCCCGGGACGAACAGCCCGAGGATGCCGCAGCCCAGGCTGGCGTAGGCCAGCACGACATAGGCCAGGCGTTTCAGGCCGCGACTGGGGGCGGCGGGCAGGGGTTCGGCGGGGACAGGGGCAACCACGGGTTTGGCGGGCATGACAGGCTCTGGCGGCAACGGCGGCGAGGGTCCGCAGTAAAAGTCAGATGCCGCCCGCGCACCAGTTAAGAAGCCTTAATAAAGGCCTTAACCGGCGTCGTCCTTTTCTTCGGCCTCAATGCCGGCTTCCCGGGACAGCTGTTTATCCAGTTCGGGCTCGTCATAGAGCATGCGGCTGAAGGCCAGGGCCTCCATCTCTTTATCCATCAGCAAGGCGCTGCCCAGCAGCAGCGCGCTGCTGTTGCGGCACAGTTGCACGACGATCACCGAACGCTGGCTGACGCCGTCTTCGTCTTTGTCGGCGTCCTGGGTCTCTTCCTCGGGCAGGCCGCCGACGTACTGCCGGCCCTGGCTGTAGCTGGGACAGATGCCGGTGACGCTGCCCCGTTGCAGGGGCTTCCAGGTCATGCTGCGGTCCAGGGAGACCTTGCTGATGACCATCTCGTAGTCCCCCAGGACCTTGGGCGAAGCGGCCTGGCGCACCAGGGCGTCGAGGCCGTCGGCGTCCAGGGTCGGCTGGGCGGCCAGCACCGAGGCGACGTTGTGGGCCGACTGCTCCATGTAGGCCCGGGCCTGACTGACGTTGTACAGGTCGGCGCTGACCAGGGCGGTGCCCACCAGCAGGGGCATGACCAGCGCCGTTTCCAGCAGGGCGTTGCCGCGTTGGCGGCGGGGCAGGTTGCGCATCAGGCGTCGTCCTCGCTGGGGTCTTCGCTGGGCAGGTTGCCGAGCAGGTGGCGGTATTGGTACTGGAAGCCGTTGCCCAGGCCGAACAGGGCTGGCAACGGGGTGATAAAGGTCTGGGTCAGGTCCACGGTCACGCTGAGGATCGGCGGCGACTTGAAACTCTGGGCTTGCTGCTCCTTCTCCGCGGGCGTGGCCTCTTTACGGTCCTGGCCGAACAGGTGCAGGTTGTCGAACGGCAGGACATCGATCTCCAGGTTGTCCTCGGTCAGAAAGCCGTAGCTGTACTCCAGCATGCGGGTCTCGATGTCGGCCTGCAGGAGGTCGGGACTCTTCTGGTAGAAGCTTTTTTCACGGCGAAAATCCTGCACCGCGTGTTCCAGGGCCAGGCTGCCGATACCGATCATCATGGCGATGCGCGCCAGCTCGAAAAGGATCATCACCGCGAACAGCAGCACCGGCAGGATGAACGCGGTTTCGGTGGCGGTGACGGCCTGCTGGTCGCGACACAGGCGACGCAGGGGTGAAAGGCTTGAAGTTGCGGGCATGGGCGGGGCTCAGTTGTGCTCGGCCAGGGCCAGCGGGCGCTGGCTGGCGGCCAGCAGCTCACTGGCCAGGGGCGCGCCGTTGGCAATGCGTTCACGGGTGGCCTGGAAGTCCCGCAGGATCGGCTCGGCGTAGCTCGGGTCGAGGGTTTGCAGGAGCACCCGGCGCGCGGTGTCGTCGTGGCCGTCGAGCACGTAGGCCAGGGCCAGGTTCAACTGCAGCGAGGCTTCGCGGTCTTCCCGGGGCTGGTTGAGCAGGCCGATGGCCCGGGCGCTGTCGCCGCTGGCCAGCCAGCTCAAGGCCAGGTTGTTGGTGGCGGCGGCATTGGCCGGGTCGATGGCCAGGGCTTTTTCAAAGGCTTCGCGGGCGGCCTGGTTCTGCCCCTGGATGTTCAGGGCAACCCCCAGGCCGTTCAGGTTCTGCGGGTTGTTCGGCTCGACGTCCAGGGCGCACTGGAAGTCCCGCGCGGCCAGTTCCGCGCCGCCCATGGCCAGGCGTGATCGGGCCAGGCCGCTGCACAGGGCCAGGCGCTGGGGGGCGGCCATGGCTTGCAGGTTGCCGCCCAGTTCTTCGCGGGCGCGGTTGTACAGGGCGAAGGTTTCCCGGGGCGAGCGGACCTGGGCCGCGACGCTGGCGAACTCAATCAGGTACACGCCCTTGAGTTGCTGACGCTGGTCCATGCGCTCGTAGATTTCATAAGCCCCGCTGAGGCGCCCGTTGTCCCGCAGGACCCGGGCCAGGCGCAGGGCTTCCTTGGCTTCTTTGCCGGTGAGGGCGGCAACGCCATTGTCCGCTGGGCCGAGGGCCGGCAGGCTGCTGCAACCGCCGAGGGTGAGCAGGCCAAGCAAGAGCAGGGAGGGCAGGTAACGAGGCATGGTATTCGGGCTCCGAAAAAGGAAAAAAAGGGGGTCAACTGCCCAGCAGGCGGACAATCCGCACCATGGCCGGGGCGCCCATCATCGCGATGATCGGCGGCAGGATCAGGGTCATCAGCGGCACGCTGAGTTGGGCCGGCAGCTTGCCGGCCTTTTCTTCGAGATTGAGGATCAGGGTCTTGCGGCTTTCATCCGCGATGGTGCGCAGGGCCTGGGACAGGGGCGTACCGTAGCGCTCGGCCTGGATCAGGGTCGCGACCATGGTTTCAATGCTGCGCACCCCGGTGCGCTCAGCCAGGTTGAGCAGGGCCTTGGGACGGTCGCTGAGGATCTGCAATTCGGCCTGGGTGTAGCGCAGCTCGTCGGCCATCTCCACGGCGGACAGGCTCATTTCCTTGGCCACCACTTGCAGCACCCGGCCCAGTGGCAGGCCGGCCTCGGCGCAGATCACCATCAGGTCGAGGGCGTCCGGCAGGCTACGGTCCAGGCGGCCGCCGCGCTTGGCGGCACGCACCTTGAGCCAGAGCTCCGGCAGGGTGGTGCCGACAAACAATGCGATCAGGCCGCCGGCAATGCCGTTGAGGCTCATGCGCGAACCCGGCTCCAGGACCCCGAACAGCACCCCCAGCAGCAACGACAGGCCCAGGGCGTACTTGCCGCTCATCAGCAGGCCGAGGGCTTCGCGGCTGCGAAAGCCGGCCATGGACAGCAGGCGCTGCAACTGCGCACGGTCGCTGGCGGTGCCGGCCAGGCCATTGCCCAGTTGGGCGATGGGCAGCAGCAGCGCTTGCAGGCGCGGCGAGAGTTGCAAGCCCTGGCCGCGGAGGATGTTGTCGTCGCCCTTGGCCTGGGCTTCGGCGGCGGGTTTGCCGCCCAGGCGCAGGGCCAGGCCCGCCGGGCGCTGGCGCTGGTACAGGCCGATCAGGGCTATGCCCAGGCCGCACAACAGCAGGCCGAGGGCGGCCTGGGCCAGGGGATCGTCCAGCAGGCTCATAGCACTCTCCTTACCATCAGGTGGGTGATCAGCAGGCCCAGAGTGACGCTGCCAAAGGCGTAGAACAGCACGCTGTTGCCGGTGGGATCGTTGAGCAGGAAGTGAAAGTCCTTGGGCGAGTTGAGGTACATGTAGCCCAGGGACAGCGGCACCAGGGCACCGACGATTTTCGCCGAGGCGCGGGCTTCCGAGGTCTTGGCCTGGATCTTCAGTTGCAGCTCGTGGCGCTCACGCAGGGTTGCGGACAAGCGGTCGAGGGTTTCCCCGAGGCGCCCACCGGCTTCCTGGTTGATGATCAGGATCACCGCGAAGAAGCGGTACTCGTTGAGCGGTACGCGCAGGGTCGAGTCCTGCATCACCTGGCGCAGCGGCACCCCCAGGCGCAGCCAGTTGTCGATCAGGGCGAACTCCACGGCCAGGGGCCCGGGAATGTTTTCCGCCACCAGGGTAAAGGCGTTACTGATGGGCACCCCGGCACGTGCGGTGCGGGTGATGGCATCGATGGCCTGGGGCAGGCTCAGCTTGAGCTCCTTGAGGTGCTTGGCCAGGGCACTGCGGTACAGCAGGTTGCCGATGCCGAAGAACGCCAGCAGACCGAACAGGCTGCCGAACAGCAACGGCATCGGCGTGTCGCGGCCCAGCAGCACGGCAATCATCAGGCTGGCCATGACCAGCAGGGTCAGGCGCATGCGCAGGGTCTTGTGCCAGCCCAGCACCCGCAGGTTGAGCCACAGACGGGCAAAGGCCGGGCCCACCAGCGGCAGCGTGCCCAGGGGCGGGTTTTCCAGTTGGCGCAGCACGTCCTGGGCGTCGCCCAGCGCGCCGCTCGGCTTGGCGCTGGTGGTGTCGCGGTTTTCCAGCAGGGTCTTGAGCTGGCTCATGCGCAGCGCCGTGTCCTGCTCGCGTCGGCGCCGGCCGTTGAGGCTGCGGGCGATGAAGAACACCAGCAGCACCAGGGCAAACACCAGCAGGGTGAACAGATCGAGAAGGGCGTCCATCAGTGCTGCCCTTCGAACAGGTGAGCGTGGCTGGTGTAGAACTGCGGGCGCTGGCCGCTGGCGACGAACTGGCCGATCAGGTGGCCCTTGGCGTCGACGCTGCTGGTCTTGAAACCGAACAGTTCCTGGGTCTGGATCACGTCGTTTTCCATGCCGCAGATCTCGGTGATGGAGACCACGCGCCGGGCGCCGTCGCGCATCCGCTCGATCTGCACGATGAGGTTCACCGCACTGGCGATCTGTCGGCGGATGGCTTCCAGGGGCAGTTGCATGCTGGCCATCATCACCATGTTCTCCATCCGCATGATGGCGTCGCGCGGGGTGTTGGAGTGCACGGTGCACAGGGAACCGTCGTGGCCGGTGTTCATGGCCTGGAGCATGTCGAAGCTTTCACCGCCCCGCACCTCGCCGAGGATGATGCGGTCCGGGCGCATCCGCAGGGCGTTGCGCACCAGGTCGCGCTGGTCGACCTTGCCGGTGCCTTCGGCGCTGACCGGTCGGGTTTCCAGGCGTACCACGTGGACTTGTTGCAGTTGCAGTTCGGCGGCGTCTTCGATGGTGATGATGCGGTCGGCGTCGCTGATCTTTTGCGACAGGGCGTTGAGCAGGGTGGTCTTGCCCGCGCCGGTGCCGCCGGACACGATGATGTTGAGCTTGGCCAGCATGGCCCGTTGCAGCACCTCGGCCATTTCCATGGACATGGCCCCGCGCTCGGCGAGGATTTCCAGGGACATGTTGCGGCGCATGAACTTACGGATCGAGATGGTGGTGCCGTCGATGGCCAGCGGGTAGGTGATGACGTTGACCCGGCTGCCGTCGGCCAGGCGCGCATCGACCATTGGGTGGCTTTCGTCGATGCGCCGGCCCACGGCCGCTGCAATGCGCTGGGCGGTGTTGAACACATGCTCTTCATCGATAAAGGTGATCGGTGACAGCTCCAACTTGCCGAAGCGCTCGACGAACACCTGGCCTGCACCGTTGACCAGGATGTCGTTCACCGAGTCGTCGGCCAACAGCGGCTGGATCGGCCCGATGCCGACCATTTCGTTGAGCATCTCCTCGGCGATGCTTTCTTCTTCCTGGCGCGACAGCTGCAGGCGGCTGTCGTCGCAGATGCGGCGGATCACCGACTCGATCTGTATCCGCAGTTTGTCGCGGCCCAGGCTGGCGGCTTTCAGCGGGTCGATCTGATCGTACAACTGGCTGCGGATCAGCCGCCGATTGTGCGCGGCGGCGGGGTCCATGGCCTTGCTCGTCGGGTTGCGCTGGACGCTGGTGGCGCGCACTTCCTGCTGGCTTGGGGCTTGTGCCGCCGGGCTTGGCGCGGGCCGTGCCTGGGGCTTTTTCGGTTGACGGATGAGCATGCTGGTTTCCTTGACTCAGGCCGCTGAACGGCTGCGCCCCAGGGCGTGCTTCAAGCGGTTGATGATGCTCAGGGGCGCGGTGCCCCGCTTGTCGGGCTGGCGCCCGCAGGCCAGGTCGGCCAGCTCCAGCAGGGCGACCTGGAACCCCGGCGTGCTGTCCAGGCGCAAGGGCCCGCGCAGCAGGCTCTGGCTCAAGGCGTTGCCCGCATGGGGCAGGACCAGGTCGAAGGGGCGGCCGACGAAGTCTTCGAATTGCCGACGCTCGACGATGCCGGCCTGGGGCTGACGCGACGGGTTGGCCACCAGCAGCAATTGCTGGCCGGAACTCTCGTCGCCGATCTCCCGCAGCAGGCGCAGGGTGTTGCGCGCGTCCTGCACGTTGAGGTCGGTGAGGATGATCCGCGTCTGGGCATTGGCCAGCACTTCCAGGGCACCTTGCGGGCGCCCGGCGGGCAAGTCCCAGAGCACCTGGTTGAACATGTGGCAGAGGTTGCCCCCCAGGTTCAGCAACTGCTCGATGGACAGTTCCGGCTGGGCGTGCAGTTGGGCTTCCTGGGCCAGCAGGAACAGGCGTTCGTTGATCTGGCCCATGGAGCGTTGCAGGAAGCGCGTGTCGATTTCCTCGCTGCCCAGCACCGCGGCCAGGCCGGCTTCGCCTTCGTAGCCCAGAAGCAAGGCCTGGTCGCCGTTGCCCCGGTCGAAGTCCACCACCGCGCAATGGGTGTGGCGCTGTTCCGAGAGCAGCCGGGCCAGGCCGCTGACCACGGTGCTGGTGCCGCTGCCGCCAGCGGCGCCGGTGACGGCGATGGTGCGCCCGGTGCGCGCGGGCATTTCCTGTTCGCTGCCGGCGGCACGGGTCAGGGTGTCGGCCAATTGATCCAGAGGTACGGGCTTGATCAGGTAGTCGAACAGGCCGTGGTGCAGCAGGGCGCGGTACAGGTTGACGTCCTGGCGGCTGCCCAGGGCAATGATCTGGCACGCCGGATCACAGCTCTGGTTGAGCTCGTTGATGGCCTGCAAGGGCAGGGCTTCGCCGTCCAGATCCACCAGCAACAGCGCCGGCACCGGGTGCGTGCGGGTCCACTGGATGGCCGCGGCAATGCCACCGGGCAGGGCTCGTTCGGCCAGGTAGCCGAGGCGCGCCAGGTGCTCGCCGTAGAGCTTGGCTTGCTCGACGGTGGAGGCGAACAGCATCAGTTCCGGCAGCTGGCCGGGGGTCTTCGACAGGGGTACCGAATGGTCGTTCATGGCGAGGCTCCCGGGGGTCAGTTTTTGCTGAAGTCGATGTCGAGCAGCTCGCGCGGCTCGTCGTCGTAGTAGCGGGTCACGCTGTTGACCGCGGCGGTGCCGTCGCCGCTGTCCAGGGCCTGGGCCCGGGTCAGGTCGCGTGGGTCGGCGACCATGCGCGCGATGTTGGCGCGGTTGGCGCAGCCCAGGGTGCCGGTGGCCTGGAACGGCTTGACCGTCCAGTTGCCGCCATCGGCGACCGCGCAGTCGGGCACGCTGACCACCATGGCTTCGGAGACCACCTGCAGGTCTTCGTTGTTGCCCCCGGCGGCGCTCAGTTGCACCGGCGCCAGGATCACCTGGTGGGCCGGGGTGCCGAGTTCCTGCAGCACACTGGCCAGGCGCCGGGCCAGGGTTTCCCCGGCGGGGGTGAAGGGGCGCAGGGTCAGGGTCTGGTTACGCAGGCGGCCCTGGCTGCGCAGCAAGGTGTTGAGGTTGGCCAGGGAGTCCGGGGTCAGGCTGCCGCTGTCGCTGGCGTGCAACGCGGCCATCAGCGCCGAGGGTTTGACCACCGCGTCCTGGGCCTGGACGTACGGGGCGAAACGGCTTTCGCGGAGGTTGTGCACCTGGTGGTCGCAGCCGCCGAGCAACAGGGTGGCGGCCAGCAGGGGCAGAAGGGATTTGATCGCAGGCATGGGCATCTCTCCGTGACTCAGTACAGGTAGCCGGCGGATGCCTGGCTTGGCAGTTGGGTGTCCAGGGCGCGAATGCCGCGGCCAGGGACCTGCAAGTCGCCAGGGCTGGTGGGCTCGACCACGTAGGCGGTGGCGATGATCACCAGCTCGGTGTCGGCCTGATCGTTTTTCTCGGTCTCGAACAGGCGGCCCAGGCCGGGGATGTCCTTGAGCCCGGGAACCCCGCTGATGCTCTGGTTGATGTTGCTGCGCAGCATGCCGGCCAGGGCGAAACTCTGGCCGCTGGCCAGTTCCACGGTGGTGTCGGCGCGGCGCACTTTGAACGCCGGGATCACGTTGCCTTCCAGGGTCACGGCGCCCTCGTCGGAGAGGTCGCTGACTTCCGGGGCCACGTGCAGGCTGATGCGGTTGGGCGAGAGCAGGGTGGGGGTCATGCGCATGATGACCCCGTATTGCTTGTATTCGATGCTCACGTTGTTGTTGGTGATGATCACGATCGGCACCTCGCCGCCGGCGGCGAAACCGGCGGTCTCACCGGACATGGCGGTCAGGTTGGGTTCGGCCAGGACCGTGGCCAGGCCGTCTTCGGACAGCGCGGTGAGCAAGCCGGCGACGCTGGTCGAGCCCCGGGTATGGGAGCCGCCGGCCACCGCATTGGTGGCGGTGCGCAGCGGGGTGATGCCGGTGTTGGTGGCGGTGAACAGGCTGCTGGCATTGCTGAAGAAGTAGTTGTTGTTCTTCAGGGTGGCTTCCCAGTTCATGCCCAGTTCGCTGCTCAGGCTGCGGGACACCTCGACGATGCGCACGCTGATGTTGACCTGGGCCGAGAGCTCGACCTTGAGCTGGTTGATCACCCGTGGCGGAGGCGCGTCACCGCCGCCCGCACCGCCACCACCACCGCCCTGGCCGCCGTTCTTGTCGTCGCTGGAACCCAGGTAGGCCTGGACGCTGCTGATCACTTGCTTGGCCTGTTGCGGGGTCCGCACCTGGCCACGCACGATCAGGCCGTTGCCCGAGGAGGGGCCAAATTCCACGTGGGCCCCGGGGATTTCGTTGTTGATCTGTTGGCTCAGGGCCGCCAGGTCATGGTTGGCTACCAGGCGGATCGCCACGATCACGTCGTCGTTGTCGTCGAGGGCGTACAGGGTGGTGGTGCCAGCGCCTTCGGCAAACAGGAACACGCTGCTGCTGGACGGCATCTGGAAGCTGGCAACCCGAGGATCGGCAACCAGCACCTTGGCAGCGGCACGGGGCAGTTGCAGCAGGCGACCTTGCTTGACCAGCAATTGAATGTCTTCGGTCTCTTTGACCTGGGTCAGCTTGGCCGGCAGGTTCGGGCGTTTGACCGGCGGGCTGTAGAACTCCACTTCCGGGGTGGGGGCGGCGTCTTCATGGACCGGGCCGATGATCTGGTCTTCGGGGTAATCCTGGACGGGTTCTTCAGCAAGGGCGATCAGCGGCCAGGCCGTACTGGCGCTCAGGGCGCACGCCAGCGTCAACGCCGGAGTCTTCGAGGCGAACTTCATTGTGTTGGGTTCCGAGTGGGCGAGTGCGGCCAGTTCTGTGCTGGCGGTGAATAGGGGTGAAAGCGTTACTGTTTGACCTTGACCACTTGCATGTCCTTGCCTTGGTAGGTGTGTACCGGTCGGCCCAGCGAGTTGTAGATGCTGGTGGCGTCATGCAGGGTGGTGGCTTGGCGGTTGCCATCCAGGGGGTGGCCGCTGCTGGGTTCGGCCAGGCCGCGCAAGACCAGTTGCAAGGTGCCGATCTCGCGGGCGACGGCCAGGCGTTCAGCCTGTTGCGGCGGCACTTCGAGGGTCACGGTTTCGTAGAACTCGTTATCGCGGCGCTGCTTCTTTTTCGCCGCCTGGTCAGCGGCGCTTTCGCGCAGGCGCAAGTCACTGCGGGCCACGTTGTTCAAGGCCAGCACCCGCACATCACGGAGCAAGGTCTGGGAGGCCACCGGCGGCAAGCTGCCGGACGACACGCCGCCGCGGTTTTCTTCCTGGGAGCGGTTGAGGCTGAGGATCACATCGACCCGGTCGCCGGCGGACACCAGGCCGGAGTTGCTGGCCACGGCGTTGGTCGGCACGGCAATGGCGCGCATGCCGGGCTTGAGCACCGCGGCGACGAAACCGGGCTCGCCGGCGTGGACCACCAGGTTGTTGAGCAGGGGCTGGCCCTGGGCGATGGGCTGGCGCACGGTGGCCCCGAGCACCAAGTCCACGCTGTCCTGGTCCCGCAGGAAGTACAGCAGCGGCGAATGCTGGGTGTCGACTTCAAGCCACTGCACGGCGCTGTAGTCGAGGAATTCGCCAGGCTTGAGGTCTCGCGAGGTCACCAGGATCGCCTGCTTGGGCGGGGCGACTTCGACGGGCGGCGCGACCTGCACCACCACCGGGGCCGGCGGCGTGGCCAGCAGGGCCCGGGCCAGCAGCGCGGCACCGCCGGCCACTACCAGGGCACCGGCGAGCAGAAGAATGGAAGGGGTTTTCATGGGGTCGGCCCTGGGTCAGGAGTGAATAGGGAAGAGCAGGGTGTAGAAGGCGCCGCTGGCGATGGCCAGGCCGTAGGGAATGCCTTGTGGGCGCTCCGCTGTCAGCACGGTGGGCACTGGAATGTTCAGCCGCGGGTAGCGCAGGCCGAGTTTCAACCAGCCCTGGGCGCAGGCGTTTTCCACCAGGGTCAGGGCGGGCAGCGCCAGGGCCAGCATGCCGCCGGCCAGGGCGGTGACGATCAGGAACGCCATCAGGTCGTCGCAGTCGATCCACAGGCACATCACGGCCATCAGCTTGACGTCGCCGGCACCGACCCGGCCCAGGCTGAACAGGCCGTAGCCCACCAGCAGCACCAGCACGGCGCCAGTCAGGGAACCGGACACTTCATGGACAATCTGCCCCTGCTGCAACGGCGCCCAAGGGCCCTGGCCCAGCATCGCCATCAGCGGCAATGCCAGCCACAGCGCGATCAGGGTCAGGATCAGGGTGTTGTGAATGCGCCGGTACAGCAGGTCGCTGCAGATGACCCAGCTCAGGGCAGGCACCAGCACGAGCATGGCGAGGGTCGAAGGCATGACTGATCTCCGCCGTGCTGCGCTTACTTGGTGCTGCCGGGGTTGTTGGTGTTGGTGATCTGGTCGGCGATGGTGGCGAAGCGTTCCTTGAGGGCAGTCACGAACACCCCTTCAGAGCCGAAGATCACGCCGATAGCAGCGGCCATGGCGGCAGCGAGAATGCCGTATTCGATGGCGGTCACGCCGCTTTCGTCGGCAAGGAAGGCTTTAAGACGGTTGGCCATGGGGGGGCTCCTGAAGGGTGGAACACTATGAAAAACCGGAAGGAAAAGGCCCTTCCGGCGGGTGGTGATATTAAGATTTATTCTCAATTGGCAAGCAACAACGGGATTATTAAGAATGCTTAAGGAACGACGCACGTTCAGGCTCTGGGGCGGTCCTTGAGCTGGATGATCGCGCTGAGCCCGGGGTGGTTGTCTTCCAGCATCAACTGCCCGCCGTGCAGCTCGGCAATGGCCTGGATCATGGTCAGGCCCAGGCCGTTGCCGGGGGTGTTGCCGCTGGTGTCCAGGCGCTGGAAGCGCTCGATGGCCTTGGCACTGAGCTGGGCCGGAATCCCGGCGCCGCGGTCTTCCACGGCGAGGTAGCTGAAGCCCTGGCGGTTGTAGGCCCGCAGGGTGATCGGCAAGCCGGCGGGGGCGTACTTCAAGGCGTTGTCGATCAGGTTGGCCAGGGCCTGGAACAGCAGCGCCTTGTCGCCGTAGAGCCAGCAATCCTGGCGGGCGCTGATCCGCAGTTCACAGTGCCGCTCCTCAGCCAGGGGCAGGTAGTACTCGATGATGTCTTCCAGCAGGGTGTGGGCCTGGATCGCCTCGAACTGGTAGGCCAGGCGCCCGGTCTCGACTTCGGCCACGCGCATCACTGCGCGGAACAGGTTCTGGATGCGTTCACTGTCTTGCACCGCCCGCAGCAATTCATCCCGGGCATCGCCGTCGACCATGTCCACCGCATTCAGCAGGCGGCTTTGTAGGCGGGTCAGCGGGGTGCGCAGTTCGTGGGCGATGTGGGTGCTGATGTTCTTCACCTCGTCCATCAGCTTGTTGATGCGTTGCAGGCCCTGGTTGATCTCGATGCCCAATTGGTCGAACTCGTCGCCGTGCAAGGCGTAGGGCACGCGCACGCTGTGGTCGCCGCTGGAATAGCGCACCAGGGCATCGCGGATGCTGTTGATGCGGTACAGGTTGCGCAGGCTGAAGGGCAGGCTGATCAGCACAATGGACAGTAGGATCACCAGCAGCCCGGCTCCGGCGATCAGCGGGATCATCCGCGTCCGTTCGAGCATGGGGCGCAGGTCGTAGGCGCTGAAGTACTGGCCGCCACCGGGCAGCGGCATCAACAGGCCAAGGATCTCCGATTCGCGACCCTTGGCGCTGCGCAGGGTGCCGTGGCGCCAGTTGGTGTTGCACGGCGCCGGGCAGTCGACCTGGGGCAGCAGCAGGGCATCGCCAAACAGGGCATTGCCGCGCTCGTCGAAGACGATGGAGTGACGGTCCTTGCGCACCTCCAGGGGCTGGCCGTCGCGCAGGGCCCTGGCAGCGGCTGCGGCGTCATTCAAGCGGCCGTGGAATTGCTGGGTGCGCACGTCGGTGAGGATCATGTCCCGTACATGGCTGCGCATCACCACCGCCAGCAGTTGGTTGCTGAGGATGATCGAGGCCAGGGCCACCAACAGGCAGATAAAGGCAATGGTGGTGGCTTGGCGGAAGTTGCTGGTGTTGAGCAGGTGCTTGAGGTTGCGATCAGCCAAATACATAACCGATCGCCCGCACGGTCCTAATCATCGCGCGCTCGAAACCCTTGTCGAGCTTGTTGCGCAGCTTGGACAGGTGAACGTCGATCAGGTTGGTCTGCGGGTCGAAGTGATAACCCCAGACTTTCTCCAGCAGCATGCCCCGGGTCACGGTCTGGCCGACGTGCTCGGCCAGTACCTGGAGCAGCTTGAATTCCTTGTCGGTGAGGTCGATGCGGCGCCCGGCGCGGGTCACTTCGCGGCGGGCCAGGTCGATCTGCATGTCCTCGACCTGGATCCGTTCCTCCTGGGCGGTCTGGTTGTGTCGGCGCGCCAGTAACTCCAGGCGCAGCAACAGCTCGGTGAAATCGAAAGGCTTGCCCAGGTAGTCGTCGGCTCCGGCGCGCAACCCCTCGACCCGGTCGCTGGACTGGTCGTTGGCGGACAGGATGAGGATCGGCGGATGGGCCTGGCCATTCAGGCGGTTGAGCACTTCGATGCCATCCATGCGCGGCAGGATGCGGTCGAGGATGACCACATCGAAGGCTTCGTCCTTGAGGATTTGCAGGGCACCTTCGCCATTGTCCACCAGGCGGCAATTATGCCCGCAGGCATGTAGCTTGCTTCCTAGCCAATGGCTGACCGAGTTGTCATCTTCGACCACCAGAACACGCATAAAGAACTCCTTTCTAGTGTGGGGAGAGGCAGGGGGAGGGCGTTTCTTGTACCAAGCATCGGGGGGATGCAGGGGTTAAGAATTATTAATTTAAGAAGATTGATAATCATTATCAGTTGGGTTTGGTTCCCGAGTAAATCATTTTTTTGCCGGGTCACGGCGGCGGGGGAGCTCTAGGTGGCGGCTTGACGTGCGCCTGCCGGGGCCTCTGGTGCGGCTCAATGCACGTGCTGCGCCTGGCAAGCGCTGGTTTTTCAGGGCGCGCAAGGGGGGTGCAGGGGGCTTTTAGCGAGACGGAAGGTGCTTGCTGTGGATCCATTGGTTCAGTGCTAGTGGATCCATTGACTGTTATTTGTCAGATTTGTACGCATTTATATTGACTTGATCCGGCGTGTAAACATTTAATGGATCCATTAAATAAAAACAACAGCCGCCTGGAGAGTCCTCATGTATCCAAAGAACACCTGGTATGTCGCCTGCACCCCCGATGAAATTGCCGATAAGCCCCTGGGGCGGCAGATCTGTGGCGAGAAAATGGTTTTTTACCGCGGGCTGGAAGGCAAGGTCGCCGCGGTCGAGGACTTCTGCCCTCATCGCGGCGCACCGCTGTCTCTGGGCTATGTGGAAAACGGCAACCTGGTGTGCGGCTATCACGGCCTGGTCATGGGCTGCGACGGCAAGACCGTGGAAATGCCCGGCCAGCGGGTGCGGGGTTTTCCCTGCAACAAGACTTACGCGGTGGTGGAACGCTACGGCTTTATCTGGGTTTGGCCAGGCGATCAGCAGCAGGCCGACCCGGCGCTGATCCACCACTTGGAATGGGCGGTCAGCGATGAGTGGGCCTATGGCGGCGGGCTGTTCCACATCGCTTGCGACTACCGCTTGATGATCGACAACCTGATGGACCTGACCCACGAAACCTACGTGCACGCCTCCAGCATCGGGCAGAAGGAAATCGACGAGGCCGCGCCCAAGACCACGGTCGAAGGCGACGAGGTGGTCACGGCCCGGCACATGGAAAACATCATGGCCCCGCCGTTCTGGCGCATGGCCCTGCGCGGCAACAACCTGGCCGATGACGTGCCAGTGGATCGCTGGCAGATCTGCCGCTTTACCCCGCCCAGCCACGTGCTGATCGAAGTCGGTGTGGCCCATGCCGGCAAAGGCGGTTACCACGCCGAGCCGCAGCACAAGGCGGCGAGCATCGTGGTGGACTTCATCACCCCGGAAACCGAGACCTCGATCTGGTACTTCTGGGGCATGGCGCGCAACTTCAACCCCCAGGACGAAACGCTGACCGCAACCATTCGCGAAGGCCAGGGCAAGATTTTCAGCGAAGACCTGGAGATGCTCGAACGCCAGCAGCAGAACCTCTTGGCCCATCCCGAACGCAACCTGCTCAAGCTCAACATCGATGCCGGCGGCGTGCAGTCGCGACGGGTGCTGGAGCGCTTGATCGCAGAGGAGCAGGCACCGTCATCGCCGTTGATCGCCAGCGCCCATTAGTCGTCCCGCAAGCCTTTGCCGTGCGCGATTTTTACCCCCACAAGCAGAAGTGACCGCCCCAGGCGGCGACACTCAAAGGACCGACCATGATCGAAGTAACGGTGCTTGCCCGCCATCACGAAGCCCAGGACATTTGCAGCTACGAGCTGGCCTGTGTCGATGAGCGCCCCTTGCCCGCTTTCAGTGCCGGGGCCCATATCGACGTGCACCTGCCTGGTGGCCTGGTCCGTCAATATTCCCTGTGCAACCACCCTGAAGAGCGCCATCGCTACCTGATTGGCGTACTCAAGGACCCGGCGTCGCGGGGCGGCTCCCAGGCCATGCATGAGTTGATCAAACCGGGTGACCGCTTGCACATCAGCGAGCCGCGCAACCTGTTCCCCCTGGTTCACGAGGCCCGGCGCAGCCTGCTGTTTGCCGGTGGCATCGGCATTACGCCGATCCTCTGCATGGCCGAGCGCCTGGCCCACAGCGGTGCGGATTTCGAGCTGCATTACTGTGCTCGCAGCGAAGCGCGGGCGGCCTTTGTCCAGCGCCTGCGCCAGTCGTCATTTGCTGATCGGGTGTTTCTGCATTTCGATGAGCAGCCGCAGACCGCACTGGATGCCGCCCGGGTGCTGGCCGAGCCCGGGGAGGACCTGCACCTGTACGTCTGCGGCCCCGGGGGCTTTATGCAGCACGTGTTGGACAGTGCCCGGGCCCAGGGCTGGAAGGACGCCAACCTGCACCGGGAATACTTCGCTGCCGCGCCCGTGGACACCCGCGACGACGGCAGTTTTTCGGTCAAGCTCGGCAGCAGTGGCCAGGTGTTTGAAGTGCCGGCCGATCGCAGCGTGATCCAGGTGTTGCAAAGCCACGGTATCGAGGTGCCGATGTCCTGTGAGCAGGGGATTTGCGGCACCTGCTTGACCCGGGTGCTGGAGGGCGTGCCGGAGCATCGCGACCTGTTCCTCACCGAGGACGAACAGGCCGCCAACGACCAGTTCACGCCCTGCTGCTCACGCTCGAAAACCCCGTTGCTGGTGCTGGATATCTGAAGCCAGGGCTGGCCTGAGGGGCTCGGGTTATTCCGAGGGCAGGATGACCTTCATGCGCTCATTGGCCAGGGCCGAGCCGAAGATTTCGGCGTAGCGCAAGGTGGCGTTGGCGTGCTCGCGCATGATGGCTTCGGCGCGGGCACCCTGGCGGTTGACCAGGGCATCGAACACCGAGTGATGCTGCATGTGGGCGTAGTTGAAGCGCCGGTATTCCCGGGCCATGTCTTCGCGGTCCACGGCCAGGGCGGTGACCGAGGCAAAGGGCAGGTGATCGTTGCGGGCCAGGGCGTCGGCGATGGCCGGGTTATGGCTGCCGTCGACGATCACCTGGTGAAAACGCATATTGAGATCGTGGTAGGCCTCCAGGTCTTCTTCGGTCACGTAGCCCTTGTCGAACAGGGTATCGCCCTGGATCAGGCAACGCTCGAGGATCGCCCGGCCTTCGTTGGACAAACCGCGCTCAGCGGTCTGCCGCGCCGCCAGGCCTTCCAGCACGCCGCGCACTTCCACGGCGCCGGCAATGTCATCGGCGCTGACCGAGCGCACCTGGAACCCACGCCCGCCAAACCGCACCAGCAAGCCTTCCTGTTCCAGGGTGCGAAAGGCCATGCGCACCGGCATCCGTGACACGCCGAACAGTTCCGCGGTGGGGATCTCCATCAGGCGCTCGCCCGCCGCCAGTTCGCCCGAGGCGATCATTTTGCGCAGTGCGACCAGAACCGTTTGACCGGGCTTACTCATCCAGACAGCTTCCAGAACAGGTGGGTGGCCATGTTACCCCAAGGTTCGGCGCAACTGGACCTTCGGTAAGGGCGATTGCCGTCGAAGGTTTTGAACGCTGGTCAGCTGGCAGCACGGCGCGCCTATTTCGCCTCGGCCTGGGTGGGGCCATGGGCAGCGGCGGCCGGCCTCAGGGGGGAGGGCACAGGCCCGCCGAGCGAGTGACGCGCAGAAATGAAGGGTGGGCCTGCGCGGAAAAGCCTTGGTGTCGCCAACGACATTAAATAGAATGAGTCTCATTTGAATTGTTTCTTCCCCCCGAGCCCATGCCATGAATGACGCCGTGACGCCGCCGGAGCAATCCTTGCACGCCCTCTATCGCGATCATCGTGGCTGGCTGGAGTGCTGGCTGCGGCGGCGCATGGGCAACGCCTGGGATGCGGCGGACTTGAGCCAGGACACCTTCCTGCGGGTGCTGGCCAGCTCCCAGCAACTGGCCGACCTGCGCGAACCCCGGGCCTATTTGCTGACGGTGGGCAAGCGCTTGCTCAGCACCTTCTACAGCCGTCGCAGCCTCGAACAGGCTTACCTCGAAGCCCTGGCCCGCTTGCCCGAGGCCAGTGTGCCGTCCCCCGAGCAGCGCTGGCTGCTGTTGGAAACCCTGCAAGCCCTGGATGAAGTGCTCGATGGCTTGCCCCGACCCGTGCGCCGGGCGTTTCTCTGGAGCCAGCTGGAAGGCTTGGGTTACCAGCAGATTGCCGAGCGTTTGCAGGTCTCGGAGCGCACAGTCAAACGCTACATGGCCCAGGCCTATGAACACTGCCTGTTGGTGGAACTGTGAGCGCTACGGCGCCGTCGGCCCAGGCCCGGGAAGTGGCGCGGGCCGCCGCCCAGTGGCTGACGTTGGTGGAATCCGGCGAGGCTGACGCTGCAGACCTGGCCCGACTGCAACAGTGGCGCGAGGGCAGCAGCAGCCACGAGCAGGCCTGGCAGAAAGCCCAGTTGTTGCGCCAGCGCTTTGCCCAGTTGCCCTCGGACCTGGCGCTGGCCAGCCTCGACCGCCCTGACCCGCAGCGTCGGCAATTGCTCAAACGGGCCTTGGTGGTGTCGGCGCTGGTGCCGGGGACCTGGTTGCTGGCTCGGCAAATGCCCCTGGAAGCCTGGCGTGCCGATTTGCACACCGGCACCGGCGAGCGTCGGCAATTGCCCCTGGTCGATGGCAGCAGCCTGCAATTGAACACCGCCAGTGCGGTGGACGTGGACCTGGCAGCCCGGCGCCTGACCCTGATCCGTGGAGAGATGGCCCTCAAGGTGCCGGGCACCACGCCGTTGTTCCTCGACTCGCGTTATGGGCGCCTGAGCATCAGTCAGGCTGAAGTCTGCCTGCGCCTGGATGCCGATGACTGTCAGGTGGCAGTGGTCAGCGGCGTGGTGCAGGTGCAGCCGCTGCAGGGGCCGGCCTGGCCGCTGGAAGCCGGGCGCCAGGTGCGCTTGCGGGCCGCTGGAGCCGGGGCGGTGCAGCCGTTCGACAGCCAGCAGCCGGGTTGGCGTGAAGGGGTGTTGCTGGCCCAGAACCAGCCGTTGGCCGAATTTCTTCAAGAGTTGGGGCGTTATCGCCCCGGCGTGTTGCGTTGGGCGCCGGAGCTGGAAGCGCTGCGGGTGACTGGCAGTTTCCGCCTGGATGACACCGATCGGGTGTTGAACCTGCTGGCGGCCAGCCTGCCGCTGGAGGTGCAAGCGCGCACCCGATTCTGGATCACCCTGGTGCCGAAAAAAAATATCGGTTGAAGGCTGTCCCTTTTTTTCAAGTCGCTGGTCATTCCAGGTCAGTGAACCGAAAAACGAGAGCTTCTTCCCATGCCCGCAGTTCGTCCTAGTCGTTTACGCCCCTTGTTGCAGCTGAGCCTGATGCTGAGCCTGGGGACCAGTCCGTTATTCATGGCCAGCAGTTGGGCCGAGGAAGCGCCGCGGCGCAGCTACCAAGTGCCGGCTGGCAGCTTGAGCGCAGCCCTGACCCGTTTCGCCGGCTTGGCCGGGGTCAGCCTGTCGGTGGACCCGGCGCTGGTGAACGGTCGCAACAGTGCCGGGCTGTCCGGCGAGTTTGCGGTGGAGGAAGGTTTTGCCCGGTTGCTGCAGGGCTCGGGCCTGCAATTGCAGGCGGTGGGTGAGCAGGCTTACATGCTGATCCCGCAGCCGGAGCAGGGCGCGGCCTACCAGTTGCCGGCGACCTCGGTGGTGGGGGCCACCACCACTCAGGCAGACACCGCTTACGCTGGCGGTCAGGTCGCCCGGCGCGGTGCCCAGGGGCTGCTGGGCGAGCATGACTTTATGGACACGCCGTTCAACCTGACCTCCTACACCAGCACCACGGTGAAGAACCAGCAGGCCCGGACCTTGGGCGACCTGGTGGCCAGCGACCCGTCGGTGCGCACCACTAACCCGGCCGGTGGGCGTTTCGAGCAGTTCTCCATTCGCGGTTTCAGCCTGTTCAACAGTGACGTGTCCTACGGCGGTTTGTATGGGCTGCTGCCCACCTATGCCATCGACATGGAAATGGTCGAGCGGGTGGACATCCTCAAAGGGCCGGGTGCCTTGCTGGGTGGGTTGGCCCCCCGTGGCAGCGTCGGCGGCGGGATCAACCTGGAGCCCAAGCGCGCCGGTGACAAACCCCTGACCGAATTCACCGGCAGTTATGCTTCCGCTGGGCAGTTTGGTGGCGCGGTGGACATTGGCCGGCGCTTTGGCGACAACCAGCGTTTTGGCGTGCGCTTCAACGGCGTGCGCCAGTCGGGCGACACCGAGTGGGATCACCAGGAGGTCAAGCGCGAGCTGTCGGTGCTTGGCCTGGATCTGCGTGATGAACGCTTGCGCCTGTCCCTGGACGTGGGGCGCCAGGAGCGTCATGCCGACGCGCCGATCGAGCGGGTGGAGATGGCCTCTGGGGTGACCCAGATGCCCAAGGCCGAGGACATTCGCCACAACTTCGCCCAGCCCTGGACGTACTCCCATTCCAAGGACAGCTTCGGCGCGGTGCGCGGCGAGTACGACCTCAGCGATTCGTTGATGGTGTATGCCGCCGCCGGTGCGCGCAAAGGCAACTATGACTTCCTGCGGCACACGGTGGCGGCGGTGGACGCCCAGGGCAACTTCACGGTGACGCCGCGGACCTTCCGTCGCGACGAAGACGTCAAGACCGCCACGGTCGGTCTGCGCAGCTGGTTTCACACCGGGCCGGTGGGCCACGAGCTGAACCTCAGCCTGAACCGCTTCAACATGGACTTCGACAACGCCGGCGAGCGCTACCTGCGGGGCACTAGCAATCTCTATGACCCGGTGGTCCTGCCTTACCCAGGGACGCCTAACCGCATCGATACCAACACCCACACGGAAAACCGCTTCACCAGCCTGGCCCTGGCCGACACCCTGAGCTTTGCCGAGGACCGGGTATTGCTGACCCTCGGCGCGCGCCTGCAACGGGTGGCGGTGACCTCCTGGAGCGACGACGTGCGTGACGAGCCGGCCTATGACGAGCAGGCGTTGTCACCGGCCGTGGGGCTGGTGGTCAAGGTCACGGACCAGTGGTCGCTGTACAGCAACTACATGGAAGGCTTGAGCGAAGGGCAGACGGCGCCCACCAGCAGTTCGACGCTGACCAACGCGGGCGAGATCTTCCCGCCGACCCAGACCAAGCAAGTGGAAGTGGGCACCAAGTACGACCTGGGCAGTTTTGCCATCAGCGCGAGCCTGTTTCGTATCGAACAACCGTCCTACGTCACCACCAACAACACCTTCAAGCCCGATGGCGAGTTGCGTAACCAGGGCCTGGAACTGAACCTGTTCGGCGAGCCGACCCCCGGGGTGCGCCTGCTGGGCGGGGTCATGGTGCTGGACAGCGAGCAGACCAAAACGGCCAACGGCCAGTTTGATGGCAACCGTGGCACCGGTTCGCCGGTGCTCAATGCCAACCTGGGGGCGGAGTGGGACATCGACCGCCTAGAAGGCCTGACGCTGACGGCCCGGGCCATTCACACCGGTGCCCAGTACCTGGACGCGGCCAACCAGCAGAAAATCGACAACTGGGAACGCTACGACCTCGGTGCGCGCTACGCCTTCAAGCTGGATGAGACCGACATCACCCTGCGTGCCAGCGTGGAAAACGTGCTCGATACCACCTACTGGGCATCGGCCGCGACTTCGGCCGACAGCGCTGCCGGCCTGACCCTGTCGACCCCGCGCACTTGGCTGGTGTCGGCCACGGTGGGCTTTTAAGGCCAGGGCGCGCAGCCTGGAACGGCGGCGCGCCTTGCGTTCAGCGTTTGCTCAGGCTGTCCTGCAGGCGCTGGATGCCTTCTTCGAGCAGCGCCCGCGGGCAACCGAAATTCAAACGCACGAACTGTCCGCAGTCATCGCCAAACTCAAGGCCCGCGCTAAGCCCTACCTTGGCCTGCTTGAGGAAAAAGTCGTGGGGGTCGGCCAGCCCCAACGCACTGCAATCCAGCCAGGCGAGGTAGGTGCCCTGGGGCGCGTGCATACGAATGCCCGGCAGCCGAGTCGCCACCGCCTGCACCAGGTAATCACGGTTGCCTTGCAGGTACTCCATCAGCGCCGCCTGCCAGGGGCCGCCCAGGGTGATCGCGGCGAGGGTCGCTTCCAGGCCCAGGGGGCTGACGCTGTCGACCATCCCCGCCCGAGCGTTATTGAAGCGCAGGCGGGTGGCCGGGTCCTGGATCACCGCAAAGCAGGTTTTCATCCCCGCAATGTTGTAGGCCTTGGTCGCCGACATCAGGGTGATGGTGCGGCGGGCAATCTCCGGGCTGAGGGACGCGGTGGGAATATGCCGGCGACCGTCGAAGCACAGCTCGGCGTGAATCTCGTCAGAGATGATCAGCGCCCCCTGGTCCAGGCAGGCTTGCGCCACCGCCAGCAGTTCCTCGCGGGGGAAGACCTTGCCCAGGGGGTTGTGCGGGTTGCTCAGGAGCAGGGCGCCGGCCCCTTGCAAGGCGTGGCGCAGTTTCTCGATGGGGGTGTGGTAGGTGCCCTCGGCGTCGACCTCGAAAGCCAATTCGGTCTTGGGCAACTGCCAGTTGTCCGGGGCCATGCGCAGCGGCCGGTAGTTCGGGGTCTGCACCACCACCGTTTGCCCTGGCTGGACAAAACCGTGCAGGGCCATGTTGAAGCCCGGCTCCACCCCCGGCAGAAACACCAACTCATCGGCCTGCACGCGCCACGCGTACTTGTGCCACAGGTCGGCGACGATGGCTTCCCGCAGTTCGTCCTGGGGCACGCTGTAGCCGAGCAACGGATGCTCCAGGCGCTGGCGCAGGGCCTGGATAATCTCCTCGGCCACGGCGAAGTCCATATCGGCCACCCACATCGGCAGCACATCCTCCGGGTAACGGCTCCATTTGGTGCTGCCAGTGCCGTGGCGCGGGTACAGGGTGTCGAAATTCAGGCTCATCAAACGCGTCTCGTCGAGTCGGGGAAAAAGCCGGCAACCATCCGGCGGCTGGCCGGATTCTAGCGCTTGCCGAAAGCGCCGGGGGAGCGATTAAGGAGGGCTGTGCCAGGCAGTCGGCACAATCCGCCGACCATCTGGGGGGAGGGCAATGGCCTAGGCGCGTCAACGAGGCGAGCTATCTGCCCGAGATTGTGCAATCATCCGGCCCCGATACAGGGCCCCAAGGCCCGCTCGAACGCCCGTATTCTTGGGGGCTCGCAGCGTTACTGGAAAAAAATTCGAATAGGAGTTGCCAGGACTGTAAAACGCGTCCATAATTGCGTCCATTCCTGAAACGGAAAACGCAAAAACTCTTTAGAAAACAAAGAGTTACGAGATCGAAGCGATCTTGGTAGCGTTAAAGTTTGTTTGTGTTAAGCGCTGTGTTACAGCAGCATTTGACACTTGGGGCCGAGTAGCAAAATGGTTATGCAGTGGATTGCAAATCCACCTACGCCGGTTCGATTCCGACCTCGGCCTCCACCCTTAAAAACCCCGTAGATCAACGATCTACGGGGTTTTTTATGCCCTCAAAAAAGCAAAGTGTTCCGCATCTTTTGGAATGTGTTCCGCATGTGCGGATTATTTTGTTGGTTTGACGATGGCGCCCACGCGGCGATAAACCTTTTTTTGTCATCTCCTGAGTTGAGTGCCCAAGCAGGGCGCAGGCATCGGCGATGTCGCGAATTTGGTCGGATGTCGCGGAACTGAAACTTCCGGATTGTTGCCGCCAACTCGGGGTCGCCCTCGGCAGCCGCCTTTGTCGCCGCAGCGTCACGTGCCTCGTCCCAGCGATTGCGCAGCATGGCGTAACTCATGCGCAGTCCAGCCTGATTGGTAATCAGGTTGCTGCTTTTGATCCCGGCTATGGCTTTGCGGTCGAGCAGATCATCCAGGAAGGCACTGAGGTCGGAAGCTGTTACACCATCACGCAAAAGAATGCGTAGGCGTTTCTGGGTTTTCCCCTGGCCGACCATCAAGGATCCTTTGTTGATGTCAGTTGCAGACGCCTTCAGTACATCGGCCGGGCGCTGGGCGATCAGGTATGCCAGATCCATTGCATCTTTGAGTTCCTGCGGGGCTTGGGTATAGACGGCATTCCACACAATTTCGCCGGCGTGGAAGTCCCGAGGGGGTTCTTTCACGTGCGAATGTGAACATGGAGCAGAGTTATCTCCCGGTTGGCGCGTACTTTGGCCTTTCTGGCATCGCGGTACTGAGCGATTACTTGGGGCGTCAGAGCGTCGATTGGAGCGCCAGTGAATGCCTTGCGGATCTGTCGCAGACCTTTCCGATAGTTATCCTGCGTGCCTTTGGTCAAGGGCGACGTTCTCACCATCACCAAGCGCATCAACGGCGGTACCAACGGTATGGCCGACCGCGAGGCGCTGTATGAGCGTGCGCTGAAGGTGCTGCCTTGAGTGCGTTGGGCGTGCACGGGCTGATTGCCGCCCTGGTCCTGGCAAGCCATCCACTACGGCAAACCACTGGCCGAGCAGGCCGAGTCCTATGGACGTGATCGCGAGCAGGCCGCGGCGGCGGTGATCGACTGGCAGGAACGCCAGCAGGTCGAGCGCCGGGCGCTGGAGGATCGCCTGCAGACGAATGATCAAACCCATTACAAGGGGCGGCGCGATGCTCAAACCTATCAGACTCGCCTGCGTGACCAACTGGCTACTGCTGATGTACGGCTGTCAGTCCTACTCGCCGCTGCCCCGAGTGGTGGCGGTGGGCTGTCAACCGCCGCCGGCGTCGGCAGCGTGGTTCATGGAGTTGCGAGAGCCGAACTTGCCCCAGCGGTTGCTCAACGAATTGTCGCTATCACCGGTGACGGGGACCAAGGACTAATCGCTTTGCGTGCATGTCAGAAGTATGTGCATGAGAGCTATCAACAATAGCGTCGATTGTTAACACTTGTTCTTCGGTACTTCTATAAAGACAAGGTGCCCGAGAGGCACCTTGAATGACCTTCTCGAACTAATTGCTGATTGGCTCAAGAACACGATCGCCATCTTTTACTTCTGTGTTTCCAACCACAATTGAACTGTCAGCCTGGACATAGTATGGCTTCTGCGTGCCTCCCCTTTTCAAAGAGAGCACAAAGCCGCGGCTGTCAGCCCTGTTCCAGCTTTCCTTTTTTTCTCTGTCTATCGGAAAAAAACTGGTGTCGCCGTCGTTGCCCCATTGGTTAATGGCGACTTCAATTTTATTTGAGGATTTATTTGTAACGTTAATGCCCATGTCTATATTCCTTTTTAGACTGAGAGTTATACGACTCGGTTACCTAGTCCTTTCCAATCATTGCAGGCAGTATATGGTTGCACGCAACGTTGTTAGGGTTTCCAGTCGGAGAGGGTGACGCGCTCATTAGCGTAGCCACTGTTTTGCTACTAGCAAGAATTTATTTTTATAATTGCAGGTTCAAAACGAGAAAGAATTTTTATGGATAAACGGCTTGCAGGCCTGTCGTTCTTGCTGACTTTGGCGTGGGTCAGCGCGGTGGCCCTCGTGTTCTGGATTTACTTGTCAGATTGATCAGGCTCTATTAGTTCAGACCCCTGGTTCTTGACGCTGCCCACAGCCTTCCCGACCGGATACCATTCAAACACTTCGGTTGGCTGGCAAAGGTTCTTGGCTATCTCTTCTGCTCGTTTTGTTGAAAGCTCTGGATCAAGCCATTCATTGGCGATGTCTGCGGTAAGCACCAGGGGCCTGCGGTCGTGAATATCGACCATCCCTGAATTGCTCGCTGCGGTGATGATCACGAACCCGTCCCCGTCGTGGGGCTGTAGACCCGGATGAACCTGGGCCAGAGCACCGAAGAAGATAGGCCGCTGACTTTTCAGCCGAATGAAGTAGGGCTGTTTCTTCTTGGGATCATCGGGGGCCTTCACCCACTCATACCAGCCTTCGCTCGGCACAATGGCCCGGCCTTTGGGCCAAAGCTGCTTGAAGAATTTTCCCGTTGTAACGGTCTCGACCCGGGCATTGATTGGGGCGGGTCGTTTCCCTTTCGCTCAAAAGGGCGCCCATCACCAGCGGACGGCATCTATATCTAGGCCGTCCTCTGCACCGCACTGAATCGCCTCCGTAGTTCTGGTTATCCGTTCGCACGCTGGTCATGGGGTTGAGGCTACTTTAGGCGTTCATGGAATGCAGAGCTTTTTGCAAACACATCCGCCATGAAGTCCATGAAAACGATGGCTCGCTTGGGCTGCAGCCGATTCGCTAGGTAAACGACCTGGATCGGCACCTGTGGTGCTACGTAGTCGCTAAGCAGCAGCTGAAGATTGCCACTTCTTAGCCCTTCCTCATAAAGCCATTGAGGGCCTTGCGCGATTCCTAATCCTGCATTGACGTACTCACGTATCGCCTCGGGTGAATTGACCCGCAGGCGACCGGAGACCGGGACATCAATGTCTTTAAACCGCCAGTTAGTACCGGTAGATAGCAGAGTGTAAATAAGGCAGTCGTGTTCCTTCAGGTCATCAGGCGAAGAGGGAGAACCACGTTTCGCCAAGTACTCGCGGCTGGCCACACACACACGCTCGAACCACGCTAGTGGCCGGGCACGCATTGCGCTGTCCTCAAGGTGGCCAATGCGAATCGCGAGCTCGGCTCCCTCGTCGACCAGATTGACGTAGCGATCGTTGATCTGGAGATCGAGCGACACTTCTGGATAGAGCTCCAGAAATCTAGCCACATGGGGCACGATAAAGGTGTGCGCCAATGCAGTCGGGCATGCGACGCGCAGTAACCCGGACGGTGCCACGTTCCCTCTCAGAGAGGACTCTGACTCTTCTACTGAGCCCAAAATACGCCGCGCATCTGCGTAGTACTGCTCACCTTCCGGTGTGAGCGTCAGCTTTCTTGTCGATCGGTGAAGCAGCCTGGTTTGCAGATGATCTTCGAGTGCGGCGACATAACGGCTGACGTTCGGTTGTCCGAGTCCAAGATCACGCCCCGCAGCTGAAAAACTGCCGGTCTCGACGGCGCGTACAAAACAGCTCATCAGTAACAACCGATCCATCACATGTCCTCTTTCATGCGGATTTCGCATGAGATTTATTCTATTTGGCTATCTTATCAGCGCTCCAGCATGAATACATAGTTGCTCTCAGAAGGTCAGTCGTTCGACTGGTCGTCACAAATGAGAGGAAATTTACATGTCCCGTTTACAAGGCAAGCGTACGCTCATCACTGGCGGCACAAGTGGCATTGGTCTGGAGACCGCAAAACAATTCCTCACAGAAGGCGCTCGGGTGATCGTCACTGGTGTTAATCCTGAGTCAATTGCAAACGCCAAAGCTGTCTTAGGCAGCGAGGTTCTGGTGCTACGAGCCGACTCCGCCAGTGTCACAGCCCAGAAGGAGCTGGCCCACGCTGTTCAGTCTCATTACGGGCAGCTCGACGTTGCCTTCCTCAATGCTGGCGTATCCGTCTGGATGCCAATCGAAGACTGGAACGAAGAGATGTTTGACCGCTCCTTTGACATTAATGTCAAAGGCCCTTACTTCCTCCTGCAAGCACTGCTGCCGGTCTTCTCCAACCCAGCATCGGTGGTTCTTAACACCTCGGTCAGTGCGCACCTGGGCGCCGCGCGCTCATCCATTTATGCCGCAACAAAGGCTGCCTTTCTGAACATGTCGAAAACGCTTTCTAGCGAGCTTCTACCGCGTGGTGTTCGGGTAAATGCGGTCAGCCCTGGTCCGATCGACACGCCGCTGTACGACAAGGCGGGTATCCCCGATGCCTACCGCGAGCAGGTCAACAAAGATATTGCTGCGACTATCCCATTTGGCCGTTTTGGTACGCCTGAAGAAGTAGCTAAGGCGGTGCTGTACCTCGCGTCAGACGAGTCTCGTTGGACGGTGGGAACGGAAATTATTGTTGATGGTGGTCGCTCGCTTTAACGAGATAAGCACGCCTTCAAGTCTGTACATCCCGCTTCCTGCCCGGAGGTGGGAGTTGTCGAAATAACAGTGGGTATTCAAATGTCGCAATCACAGCACACGCTCGTTAGCCACGAGCTTTGTCCGTTTGTTCAGCGAGTGGCAATTTTACTCCTCGAAAAGCAGGTTCCATTTCAGCGCATTGATGTGGATCTGAAGGTCAGGCCCGACTGGTTTCTGGCCATGTCTCCAACGGGCAAAGTCCCACTTCTAAAGGTGCAAAAAGGCGGCGAGGGTACGAACGTGCTCTTCGAGAGCGTGGCAATCTGTGAATTCATCGAAGAGGTGTATCCGGAGCCCGCTTTGCACCCGGAAGATGCAATCACCCGTGCTCAACACCGTGCCTGGATCGAATTCGCCACTGCCATGCTCGCGGATGCGTGGGGATATTTGAATGCAGCGGATCAGCAGACAGCGCTAAGTAAATCAGCAGCGTTGAGAGGCAAACTAGAGCGATTCGAACTTGAAAAATCGGACGGCGATTACTTCGCTGGTGCGAAGCTCAGCATGGTGGATATAGCCGTTGCTCCAGTTTTCCGCTACTTCAACATACTAGGATTCGAACCCAGTCATCCATTGTTCGATGGACTTGGTCGCATTGCAGAGTGGCGCCATGCGCTAGCAAACCGCGCGAGTGTTCAAGCTGCAGTTGCCGAAGATTATGCGTCCCGGTTCCGCACGCATCTTCAGCAAACCAAGGCCATCTTGGTTCGCTGAATCGGGCATTTCGGTTCAGCCCGCGCTCGACTGCAATATCATCGAAAAGTCCTGCACCCAGCTCCTGCCCCTCTAAAACTCATAGCCCTCGCTGAGCTCTCAGAGAGGCTGCTTAATTGGTCGAGGCGCGGCCTGCTGACACTGGTCCCCACGTCGACATTCAGTGCATTCTCAGTCCGCTTGCTCCGAGAAGTCGTTGGCGAATAGCCGCCCTCGGAAAACACTAGACTACGAAACACCCGCTGAACGATTTAGCCAATCTGTTGCATCGACCGGTTGAATCCACAGCCGATAGCTGCCATTCATAATCAGCAGAAATCGACCCATTGCAGCCGATCGGGTCCTACTGCAATCGATCAAAAGCATTTGCTCATTCACGGGTTTGTGGGGACGGATGAAACTCATGCGCCTTGAAGGTCGATGACTCAGCGCTTGTAGAGTAACGCTTCGACTACAACGCCAAACGCTGATGAGTGTTCACGGCGATTGGGGTAGTAGAGATGATAACCGGCAAAGGGCTGGCACCAATCTTCCAAGACCCGCACAAGGCTACCGTCAGCAAGCTCCTTCGCCACCATGTCCTCTGGCAGGAAGCCCAAGCCACATCCCGCCACGGCCGCACGCAGAATTGGCACGCTGCTGTTGAATGTCCATTGGCCTTCGACGCGGGCCTTGAGTTCGTGGCCATCCTTTTCGAAATCCCATTGCATCAGGCTGCCGTGAGTCGGCAGGCGCAGGTTGATGCAGTTGTGCGCCGCCAGATCTCCCGGTTCCATCGGGTAAGGCCGATGCCGGAAATACTGCGGCGAGCCGACAACGGCGATGCGTAACGATGGCCCGATCGGCACTGCGATCATGTCCTTGGCCACCTGATCACCCAGGCGCACACCTGCGTCATAACGCTGTGCAACGATGTCGGAGAGGGCGTAGTCAACGGTGATTTCGACTTTGATGTCCGGGTAGTCGGGCAGCACCTTCAGCAGCTTCGGCCACAGAATATTGTTCGCCGCGTGTTCCGACGCCTGGATGCGCACATTGCCGGCAGGGGTGTCGCGAAATTCGCTGACGGCGGCCAATTCCAGTTCGATCTCATCGAAGCGCGGCGCCATCGACCGATACAAGCGCTGACCGGCCTCGGTCGGCGAAACGCTGCGTGTGGTTCGCGTCAACAGGCGCACGCCCAGCCGAGTTTCAAGGGCGCGCATGGTGTGACTCAGCGCTGACTGCGAGACGCCCAGCTGTGCGGCTGCGCGGGTAAAACTGCCTTCGCGGGCGATCACCACGAAGGCTTGCAGGTCGTTGAGGTTGGCGCGGGACATTGATGAGGGCCTCTCATGAGGGACGCGGGATTATTCCATGAAAGCAGGTTGCGCATGGATGCGCGACCCTCAAGGCGCTCATCACAGGGTTCGTGCGTAAAATTCGGTCAGCTTGCCAATCGCCGCATCAACATAACGCGGCACCCAGTAGGTTTCGATGTGCGTCGCGCCATCGAGAATGAACACTTCCTTGTCCGTGGTACCGGTTGCTTTGGGGAAGGCATCCTGAGTCATGTACAGACTGTCGGCCTTGCTGCCGGCGATCATCAGCAACGGTTGATTGATCAATTCGATAGGGTCAGTGGCGTCGAAACGCATCAAGTCGATCAGGCTGCTGGTGGTGTATTTGAAGGTCGAGTTGGGGTGTGCGTGGGTCTTCCAGTAGTACTCGTAGCCCTGGCGATACAGCTCGAAAGGCAGTTTGGCGATTTGCTCGTCGGTGAGGTTGGCATCCCCCGAATACAGCACCGCGCCACCCGCGGCTTCTTGCGCGCGAGCTGCTGATGCCTGCTGCAGACGTTGCTGGATACTGTCCATTTGCGAGTCGTTGTAGCCGTTGCGGCGTACCCGGCCTGAGTTGAACATGCTTACCGTCGCCAGCGATTTGAAGCGTTTATCGGTTTGCGCCGCCGCCAACGAATAGCCGCCACCGCCGCAGATGCCGAGCAGGCCCAGACGCTTGTCATCGACACCGGCAAACTGGCTGATGAAGTCGGCCATGCCGTGGATGTCTTCAATGCGATACGCCGGTTTATCGATGCTGCGTGGCTGACCACCACTGGCGCCCTGATACGCCGCATCGGCCGTGATGGTGATGTAGCCCTGTTCCGCCAGGCGCTGGGCATACAGACCGGCAACCTGTTCTTTCACGCCGCCATTGGGGTGTGCAACGACCACGGTCGGGTAGGTCTTCTTCGCGTCGTAGTTGGCCGGGGTGTAAACGTTGGCGGCGATGTCCAGACCATTGAGCTTGTAGATGACCGGGTGGATATTGACCTTGCCCGCTTCGTTCTTGCTGATCGCGCCGTCGTAGGCGAGGGTGAACGGGTTCTTTTTGTAGTCGGCGGCCAAGGCTTCGCCCGTCGAGAGGCCGACCAATGCCGACATGAGCGTGGCTTTGAGAGTGTTCTTCACGTGAAGCTCCTGAGCAATCAAAAGGGCGGCAGTTTCAAAAATGTTTGGGTCAGTCCAGCTGTTTTTCTTTGAGAAATTGCGCGACCAGATCAGCGATCTGCACGTTGTTCAGATCCGACATGGGGAAGTGGGTATTGCCGTGGATGCCGATTTCCGGCAGGTGGATCAGCCGCACGTCACCGCCGTGGCGATTGACTGCATCACGCCACAGGCGGGCCATCTTCAGGCGTGCGCGCCAACTGTCCTGCGCGGGCAGGTCGACGGCCTGTTCCGGGATGTTGTCGCCGTAGAGGATCAGAATCGGAATGCGCGTCAGTGCCATGAATTGCTCCATCGGCACCGCTGCGCCTTGCACCGTGTCAAACGCGCTGGGAATCGGCGCCGGCACTTCACCGTCAGCAAACACGAAACTGCTGCCCGGTTCGAACGCCACGATGGCTTTGACATTGCCGTTCTTGATCGCCGTCAACCAGCCCGGCCCGCCACCTTGCGAATGGGTGAACAAAATCCCCGGGCCGATTTTGTCGAACAGCGCCGACACGCCATCGGAGACCACGCCCATGTCGAATGGCCCGGTGTTTGGCGTCATCGCCCGGAAAAACTGCTCGCGGGTTTGTGCGTCCTGTGCCACTTGCACGCCGTTGAAGTAGTTGGGCCACAGGCCGATGCGGAACTGGTTGAACCACAGTTGTTCGTCAGGCACAGGCTTGATTGTGGTCTCGACCATGCTGCGTCCGGCATCACCACGCCGAGGCTGATCGATCAGATAGACGCCGTAGTGGCGGCGCAGAAAGATGTTCTGAAATCCCTCGCGGCCATCGGCGGTGGTTTCCCACGTCTTGGAAAATTGACCCGCGCCGTGCCACATGACGATGGGCAGTTTTCGCGCATTGACCGGGATCTGATAGAACGCGTAGGCGTGGTCACCGTGGTAAGTCTGGCCGTTGGGCGCCATCGGTTGGCGCGGGTTGAAGGTGCCCGGTGCCGTGGTCATCGTTCCGCCGGCAGCGAAGCTGCCTTGCTTCTGGATCAGCAGCGGGCCTTCGGAATGGTTCGCGCAGGCCGCCAACAGGCTCAACAGCGAGATGCACAGCAAATGCTTTGCAGCTTTCATGTCATTTCCCCGAAGCCGAGAGGGCTTGGTTCAGCGCTGCGCTGGCCCGTTCAGCCGTCTGCGCATCGCCGTGTTTTTTCAGCAGCTCGGTGGCTTGGCGCAACTGTGCCGCGCTGAGACCAACGCGCAGGCTCGCCGCCATGTGCGAGCGCAGCTGCGATTCCACCCCCGGCGTCGCTGCCAGCGCGCCAACGGTCGCCAGTTCGCGGCTTTGCCAGTCGAGGTTGTCGCGCTCGAAGATGTCGCCGAACAAGTGCGTTTGCAGGAACCGGTTGATCACCGGAGCGAACTCGAACACCGGGCCTTTGACCGGGGCGCCGGAGATCTTGGTTTGATTCGCCGTACCCGTCGCTAACAACTCAGCCCCCACCGGAATCACCCGGCTCGGCTCACGCCCCGGCGCATCTTCAATGCCGCGCTGTTTGCGCGCCTGCACCACCGTCATCAGCTCGTTCAAGGCGTTGAGGCTGCGCGGGAAGCCGACATAGGCGTAGAGCTGCACCAGAATTTCGCGGGTTTCGCTGATGGTCAGGCCGGCATCGAGTCCCTGGTTGAGCGCCGCGTTGAGGTGAGGCATGTCGCTGGTCGCCATGAATGCCGCGATCAGTGGAATCGTTTGTTGTTGGCTCGACAATGTAGTTGCGCTGGCGGGTGTGCTGGTCATGGTCTGCGATGCCTCGGCTGCTTGGGTGGTAACGCTGAAGATCGTCGCAACGCCCAGACAAAGCACGATGAGTGCGGGGAGGGCAGTGCGGTTGCGTTCGTCAGTGGTCATCATGAAAGGCTCCGTCCATTGCAGGTCTCTGCGGTGTTGCTGGATCGTACGGAGGATGGTTGGGGCGATTAACCCCGAAAAGGCGCATGGACTCCTGAGCAGAACTCATGAGTCGGTGTTGCGATAATCGCCTAAATCCCGGCGCGACCCCGCTGTTGCGGGGCCTGGGGAGCGGATGATGGTTTGCGTCAAAGGTGCCGGGCGAGCAGCTTCGACACATTCCGTAACTTCATTGGCCGGCGTACTGCGCCTCCGAGACCTGCTCCGCCCAGGTGACGGTCTTGCCGTCCGCGGCTTCAGCAATCGCGATGTGGGTCATGCCATTGCTGGCCGTGGCGCCATGCCAATGACGGACGTGCGGCGGAATCCAGACAGTATCGCCCGGACGGATTTCCTGTCGCGGGCCACCCTCTTGCTGCACATAGCCGACACCTGCAGTGACGATCAGCGTTTGCCCCAGCGGATGGGTGTGCCACGCCGTGCGTGCGCCGGGTTCGAAGGTTACCGTGCCGCCGCCGATGCGCGCGGGCGCATCACCTTTGAACAGGCCATCAACGCGCACCGTGCCGGTAAAGTTTTGCGCCGCGCCCTTGACCGAGGGCTGCGATCCGTTCGGCGTAACGCGGATTTCGCTGGCGGCCTGGGACTCTGCCGCCATGAATGACAAAGCAACGAGTGGTGCGATCAATCGGTTCATCGGATCAACTCCGGTCAGACGTGAAAGCGGCGCTGTACGTGGCGCCGCGTTGGGCAGACTCAGAGTCCGGTCATTTTCAGTGCCGATTCCGGCAGGCGTTCACCGTGCACCTGAATCTGCGCCATTTGCTCGTTGATCACGCGCAGATCATCGTCGATCAATTGCAGCCCGACCGCGCCCAGGTTCTCTTCCAGTCGATGGGGGTTGGTGGTGCCCGGGATCGGCACGATCCACGCTTTCTGTGCGAGCAACCAGGCCAGTGCCACTTGCGCTGGCGTAGCGTGTTTGCGTTGCGCGACGGCTTTCACCACGTCGACCAACGCCAGATTGGCCTTGCGCGCTTCAGGAGAAAAACGCGGGACGAAGTTGCGGAAGTCGCTGGCGTCGAACTGCGTGTGCTCGTCGATCTGACCGGTGAGGAAACCGGCGCCCAGCGGGCTGAACGGTACGAAGCCGATCCCCAGTTCTTCCAGTACCGTCAGCAGTTCCAGCTCCGGGCCGCGCCAGAACAGCGAATATTCGCTCTGCACGGCCGTGACCGGTTGTACCGCGTGCGCCCGGCGAATGGTTTCCACGCCCGCCTCAGACAGGCCGAAATGCTTGACCTTGCCCTCGGCGATCAGATCCTTGACGGTGCCGGCGACGTCTTCGATGGGCACCTGCGGATCAACGCGGTGCTGATAAAACAGGTCGATGCAATCGGTGCGCAGACGCTTCAACGACGCTTCGGCCACGGCGCGGATATGCTCCGGACGGCTGTTGGTGCCGCCGCCGCGTGCGCCGGTGATCAGGTCGATATCGAAGCCGAACTTGGTGGCGATGACGACTTGCTCGCGGATCGGCATCAAGGCCTCGCCCAGCAGTTCTTCATTGGCGAACGGGCCATACGCTTCAGCGGTGTCGAACAAGGTGACGCCTTGTTCGTGGGCCGAACGAATCAGCTTGATCATGCTGGCCTTCTCGGCAGCCGGCCCGTAGGCCGAAGTCATGCTCATGCAGCCAAGGCCCAGAGCGGACACTTCCAGGCCATTGCCCAATGTGCGGTTTTTCATGATGTCACTCCGTACAGAATTCGATTAACGCGTGAGGGGGTGATCGCTCAGCCAGCCGTTCACGCGTTCCATGGTCTTGCGCTCCTGCTCACCCTCCATCACAAACCCTTCCAGAACCTTAGTCTTCGGCGCGTGCTTGACGAGTACGCTGCGGCTGCTGCCCAAGCCATAACCGCCGTGGGTGTTGAAGGGGATGAGGGTCTTGCCGGTCAGGTCGTGGGCGCTGAGGAAGGCGCGCACGATCGGCGGGGCGGTTTCACCCCAGATCGGAAAGCCCAGATAGATCGTGTTGTAATCGCTGAGGGCGTGAACCTTGCTTTGCAGTTCGGGTTCGAAGCCGCTGTCACGCTCCTGGCGCGCCTGCTCCACGGTTTGCAGATAGTCCTCGGGGTAGGCGTGGGCCGGGCGAATCTCGAACAGATCGGCACTCAGTCCACGCTGGATCAGCCCGGCAACTACGCGGGTATTGCCCGAGCGCGAGAAGTACGCAACCAGAATCCGCGAACCGGAACGTGGGGTTTCATGGGGGCTTTGCGTGTCGGCGAGTGATAGCAGCGGGGCACTCGCCAGCGCAGCGATCACCGTGCGCCGCAGTGGATCGTGATCGCTGCTCATCGGCCGACACGCGCCTTGAGGGCTTCGGGATAGCGCTCGCCTTCGATGCGGATCTGCGCCAGCGCAGCATCAATCGCCTTCAGCTCGGCTGCATCGAGCGTGATGTCCGCGCCGCCGAGGTTTTCTTCCAGGCGATGCAGCTTGGTCGTTCCCGGAATCGGCACGATCCACGGTGCCTGCGCGAGCAGCCAGGCCAGCGCGATCTGTGCCGGTGTCGCTTGTTTCTGCGCAGCGATCTGACGGATCAACACCACCAGGCCCTGATTGGCCCGCAGCGCCGACTGACTGAAACGAGGGACGATGCTGCGGAAATCGTCGCTGCCATAAGTGGCCTCCGCCGATACCGTGCCGGTGAGAAAACCTTTGCCCAAAGGGCTGAATGGCACGAAGCCGATGCCCAGTTCCCAAAGCATCGGCAGGATTTCCTGCTCAGGCTCGCGCCACCACAGCGAGTATTCGCTTTGCAGCGCCGTGACCGGCTGCACCGCGTGCGCACGGCGAATGGTCTTTGCACCGGCCTCCGACAGGCCGAAATGCTTGACCTTGCCTTCGCTAATCAGGTCTTTCACCGCCCCAGCGACGTCCTCAATCGGCACGTCCGGATCGACGCGGTGCTGGTAGAGCAAATCGATGTAATCGGTTCTCAGTCGGCGCAGCGACCCCTCGACGGCTACCCGAATACGTTCGGGCCGGCTGTCCAGAGTCTGCTTTGTGTTGTCGGCACCGACGGCGAAGCCGAATTTCGTGGCGATCACGACCTGGTCACGAACCGGGGACAGCGCCTCGCCGACTACTTGCTCATTGAGATAGGGGCCGTAGAACTCGGCGGTATCGAAGAACGTGACGCCTCGATCAACTGCCGTGCGAATCAGCGAGATCGCTTGCTGCGTCTCTGTCGCTGGCCCGTAGCCATGGCTCAGGCCCATGCAGCCGAAGCCGAGTGCCGATACTTCAAGTGAGCTGTTGCCGAGTGTGCGCTTGTGCATTTCGTTCTCCCGAATATGGCGTTGGGGAACAGTAAGCGGGCTAACGAATGAGGACTAGACGGGTAAATCGGCAAGGCTTCATGAGGTTTGCTCATTAGTCCCAGAAAATGGAGGTGGCGCTTGTGTCTTCATGGACGCTTAGGCGTTCTACGCTGCGCTACTGTTCCAGCCAGACCTCGGCAAACATGCGGCCTATGGGCGCTGCTGCTTTTTGCAAATGGACCCATTGTGATACTTTGCCCGCCCTTCAATCGACTTCAGGAAGAGGTCTCATGCAATTCCCCTTTGTTGCAAACGAGTTCAACGAAGCCCAAGCAGTTAAACAGACTTGCAAGCGCACTCGCCTCAAGGGGCTAAGTGTTCTGGCCACTGCAACTTTCGTAGCACTCGCGAGCACAGCCTCTTTGGCAGCAGATGACATTTCGGGCGTGACCATCGGTTCTTCGTTGGCGCAAGCTCAAGAAGCCATTGCCAAGGCCAATCCCGACTTCACAGTTACGCCGCTGATGCTGACTAATGGAAAAGCAGCCGGTGTCACGGCGAAAACCAGTGATCTCATGATGAGCACAGGCACCAACCACCCGGGTGGACCTTCGGACGAGTTTGCGGCATTGCTGAACGATGCTGGCAAGGTATGGTTCGTGGCGCGTGTTCAACGCTTCGATAAAGGAGGCCGCATCGACGTCAACACGTTCAAGAGCGCCCTCACCGAGAAGTTCGGTCAACCTTCCGACACCATGGTAATCGGAGCAATGGGCCTCAATTGGCAATACGACCGCAACGGCAAACAATGGACTGGATCGGGCCTGGCTCCATGTCAGGGTAACGGAACAATCACTCCTATTCCTGGCGTTTCGGTCACCGCTCCGCGCTCATTCAGCCCGAACTGCGGGAAAATCATCACGGTTAGAGCGGCAAAAGAAAAAGATCAGATGGTGGCGTCCTATACGCTCTCCATCACCGACGCCAAAGTGATGTTCGATGAGCTGGCCTCACAGGATGCGAACGCAGAAGCCGTGCGCAAACAGAAACTGGCCGACGAACAAGCCAAGGCCGTGAAACCGAAGATCTAAGCACAAGTCGGGATGCCAGTTTTACAGTAAGGAGTTTGGCATCCTACCGAGGGCAGGAAATTTCCAGTCCTCGGCGAATTCTATCAAACAGGATGGGGCAAATCCGTTCCGCAACTTGAATCGCGACCCTTGGCCCGCCTTGGCTGTAGGTCTGCTAAAAAGTGAAATTGCGGAAACAAAAATAAGCTAAGTCACTGTAATAATTGAAAATGTTATTGGATTGTAAATCCACCTGCGCCGGTTCGATGCCGACCTCGGCCTCCACCCTTGAAAGCCCCGTAGATCAACGATCTACGGGGTTTTTTATTGCTTGCTGGAAAGTGAAGTGTTCCGCCATTTTCAGCAAATGTTCCGCAACTGCGAACGATTAGAGGCCGGTGATGATTGTGATACCAGTCGGCAACCGATCCCATAGCGGCCAGTCTTGTCTAGCAGGTAGCGGCCAAAAGCAGCCGCAACATTTTCATCACTTACCCACTGAATAACCGGTCGCGCACCGACACGTTTACCCTGGGGGATTAGCATTCGTGTGGCCTACGAAACCGATCCGGAAAGGGCACCACTGCATGCCCCTACTTCACCTGCGCTTCCTCCAACAGCCAATGCGCAAATGCCTGGATGGGCGCGCGGCTTAGCTCAAGGGGTTCGGGTAACACGAGGCAAAACGTCTTGGCGATATTCTTCTCCTGGGGCCATGGCGCAACCAGCCGGCCTTGCGCCAATTCTGCTTCCACGTACAGGCGCGGTACGAGTGCCACGCCGAGCCCCGCCAGTGCCGCCTCGATCAACATCGCGTGCAAATCGTAGCGCGCGCCCATCGCTGCGTTGCTCAGTACAATCCCGGTTTCCTGGGCATAGCGCTGCCACGCATCCGGGTTCTGTCGTCGGTGTAATCGCGGCAGTGAATCCAGAGTCGTTGTCTGCTCGCCGGGGTTCAGTAGGGAAGGGTGGCAAACCGGAATTAACACTTCGTTTAACAGGCGGTGCGTGTGCATGCCTGTCCAGGCCGGGTGCTCAAAATGGATGGCGGCATCGAAGCCACTACCGGCAAGCACGAATGGTTCCATACGTTCCGATAGGTGCACGCAGATACTCGGGTGTTGCTCGCCAAAGCCAGACAGCCTGGGAATTAGCCAGCGCAGGGCAAAGGTTGGGCTGACGGCGATATCAAGGCTTGCGCCGTCGCTGGGCTGCCCCATCAAATACTGGCTATCCCTGTCGAGTCGGTCGAGTAGTTCGCGCACTTGGGCAGCGTAGCGCTCACCATTAGGTAAGAGCCGTACGCGGTTACCAACGCGCTCGAATAGCGTAACGCCGAGAAAGGCTTCCAGGCGGCCTATCTGCCGACTGATGGCACCCTCGGTCAAGGCCAATTCGTTTGCGGCACGGGCAAAACTGCCATGGCGGGCTGCTGTTTCAAAGGCTATCAGGGCAGCGTTACTAGGGAGCTTTCGACGCATGGGCTTTCCTGGTTCAAATCAAAGCAACAACCTTGATGTTTAGTCACTGATGGGTGCCGAAAAGTCGTTTTATGGCTGCTTGGTGTGACGCTAGCATGATGAAACATCAATCAATGAAGTGCCATGATGATTTACACAGTCGAATGCAACTACGCTGATCCCGCCAGCGAAGCCGAGTGGAATGCGTTTTACAGCCAGGAAAAACTGCCCGCGTTGATCTCGGTGAGCGGATTTGGCTCCTCGCAGCGATTCAAAGCTTTGAGGGGCGATTGTCCGGCCTACTTGGCCCTACATTCAGTCGACACGCTTGCCGTATTGCAGAGCGACGAGTACCGCGAAAAAGGGGGCGGCAACTTTTCCCGTTGGCAGCCGCACATCACTCACTGGAGACGCAACCTCTACGCTGGCCTGGACCGGGCAGTTGCCGTGGGCGCGGACGAACTCCTGTTGGTCAGTGAACAAGGCCCTCAACCACTGATTGAGTTAGGCCTTACAGCTATAGCGCTACACGCCGTTGCTTTGGACAGCACCCCAGCGCACCGCTGGCTGGCCAAACTGGATGACGCTCAGGCCAGGGCCATCGATCTGCCGGGACTGAATGTATATCGTGCAATGACTGTGCAGTTACTGTCATGAGTAGCCTGGACATACATAGCGGGATACTCCCCAGCCAGCACATTGGCGATTATTCAATCACCGCCATCAGCGACGGCTACTTGGGTGCTAGCCTGGATTTTCTAGCCAACATCACGCCAATGGAGGCGGCCCGACTTCAGTTAGCCGCCGGGATCAGCAACCCAGCCTCAATCCATATCAACTGTTATCTGGTACGTGGGCGTGGCCGCACGATTCTGATCGACGCCGGGGCCGGTGGCTTTAAGCAATGGGGCGGCGAGTTACCAGCCAATCTTGCATTGGCTGGCGTGAAGCCCGGCGAAATAGACACGATTCTGCTGACCCACGCGCACCCCGACCACATCGGTGGCTTGTTAAGCGCAGTGGGAGAAATGGCATTCGTCAATGCTGAGTTGGTTGTGCACGAGCGAGAGCTAATGTTCTGGGAGGATGATGGCCATCTTGGCCAGGCCAGTGAACGCGCCCGTGGAAACTTTCTGTTTGCACGAAGGGTGTTCGAGCGGTACCGGAAAAATCTGCGCCCGTTCACCGGCAATGACGTATTGCCAGGCATCAGCGCGATGCCGTTGCCTGGGCATACCGTCGGGCACTGCGGATACTGTTTCGAATCCGGGGTGGGCAGCCTGCTGGTGTGGGGCGATATCGTTCACTTTCCTCAGATTCAGATTGGGCGCCCTGATGTCACGATTGCCTTCGACCAAGACCCGCTGCTATCGGCGGCCACGCGAACGAGATTGCTGGATGTTGCTAGTTCAGACAACTTGATGGTTGCTGGCATGCACTTGGGCTCGCTTGGCTTTGCTCATATCAAGCGCTCCGGTAGCAGCTACGCCATTGCTTACGAAACGTGAGCCAATTAAGGGTAGCAAGCCGCCTTTCGACAGCTTTTCTTCATGCCTGAAACTTGCTTGGAGCGCTAAAGGAGCATACCTGGTTAACTGTTTTTGACGTCCGCTTCTGGCTGTTTGTTGGCCTCATGAAGGGGCGTCATGGGGCGATAGCGGTCAGTCGCACGTGTCCCGTGCCGGCTTAGCTGACCTCAGCGGAGCGTTGCAACCGCCTTGAAAGCCGCTGTGCGCTTCGTATTGATCAACGGTTCTTCAGGCCGTGGTACAACCGCCCGATTTACGCGGTGCCTACGCCGTAACCGATTCCAAAACAAAGGCAAGTCGCACAGCTACAAGCGGCATGCTGCCTAGGTCGCCATTTCAGTTTTGGAATCGATTTTCGGCCCATTCCCCTTCCTCGGCTCAGCGCTCCTCGCTGCTTTAAGATGGGCGCCAGTCAACAAACTGCTCTGGATAGGGAGTGTTAAAATTCAGTGCGGCCAAGCCGCATTGCGAAAACCGGGGCAGTCCAAGCATAGGCTGGAGATGTCTACGGTGTCGGGGGCAGTCCACTGAGCTTGCAAGGTGTCTAGAGAATCCGGGGCGATTCAGCTTACCGTCCAGGGGCTGGCTACAAGGCTCTAGAAAATACGTAAGCGATGGGTTTGAAAATGGAGGCGGGCCGCAGCTTCCGTTTCCCCGATGCTGATAGTTCAGTTGGAAGAGTTGCTCAGTTGCTGAAGCTCAAGTTGCTTGGCAGCACTGGCTTCGAGGGTTGCACGCTCTTCATCCAGGTATCGATAAATGCTTTGGAGGTTGGCGATTTTCTGTTTGATTTCTGCCATCTTCTTTTCAATAAGCTTCGCGCCGTCAGCACAATCGATCAGCTTGTTACGCTGCGCATCCAGAATCTCGCCTATTTCCCCCAGAGAAAAACCCATGCTTTGCGCGCGCTGGATAAAGTCCAGATCCTGCAGAGTTTGCTCGGTATAAACGCGATAGTTGTTGGTTTGCCGCACCGGTGAGATCAGGCCGATTTGCTCGTAGTAGCGCAGGGTATGGCGGCTGGCGCCGCTGCGGGCTTCGAGTTCGCCGATTTTCATAAAAACACCGCTTGACTATAGAGTTAGGTCGATAGTTTACGCTTTATTTCTCACCTTCAACAAGGAACAGGGAAATGAGCGTGGAGTGCTTTGTCACAGGCGGGACTGGCTTCGTCGGTCAACATTTGGTGGCGTACCTGAGTGCTAAAGGTCACACCGTTTGGGTGTTGATGCGTCGCCCGGAGCGACTAGCTGCGTTGCGCGAGCAAATCGATAATTTGGGAGGGTGCGCGACCCGGGTGTTTGCCCTAGCTGGTGATCTGGAGCGGGACAACCTCGGGCTGAATCTTACTGACCGAGAAGTGCTAAGGCGCGCCAGCGTTATATTCCACCTGGGCGCGCACTTCGCTTGGGGGCTGTCAGTGGAGCAGTCTCGTGCGGTGAACGTAGAAGGGGCAAAGCGCGTGGCGCTGCTGGCGGCTGAGCAAAAAAGTCGGTTAATGATGATCGGCGGCTACATGTTGAAAAATCATGAACATCTGCAACGCATCGGAATTGATCCTCGTTATCCGGAGCGGACGAATTGGCCTGCCGTCTACCGGCATGTCGGTGGTTACGAGGGGAGCAAGCTGGAGGCGCACTTTGCGACTCTAGAGATTATGTCCGCCAAGGGCGGGGAGATGACTGTTGTTCACCCCGCGACGGTTTGTGGCCACAGCCGTACCGGGCATATCGTTGAAAGTCAGCCGCTGGTGGAGTTGATACGCAACCTTGTGCAGGGAAAGCTTACTGCGGTGCCCGGTACCGCCGAGCACTGGCTGCCACTGGTCACCGTGGACTACCTGGTTGAGCTGGTGGCAGTTTGTGCTTTTGATCCTGCCATGGTGGGCCAGGAACTGCTGGCGCTTGATGACCAAACTCCCAACTTGCGAGAACTCCTGATACAGGTGGCAGAACCTTTGGGCTTAAAGCCTCCCAAGCATCACATTTCACTCCGTTTGCTGAAGTGGCTACTGAGCATTCCTCCCATCGCGCGGTTTTTGAATACAAAACCTGAGGCTTTGGACTTTATCCAGACCACTCGTTTCGATACCGCGGCGGTCGAGCAATTTGCCAACAGGCATGAAATAGCCAAACCGGATATACGTCAGTCTTTGCAGCACACGGCAATGTTCGTCAACTCATATTACATAACCAAGAGCAAGGTCCACTGACTTCTCCCTTGGCGGTGACAAGAAGGCAAATAGCATCCTACTGGGCGATCCAGCGCTTAAGCCACAATAAATACTGGGGTTGATGGGATCTTCGTATCCTCAAACTTTGCGCCGCCGATGTAGGGCGGCATTCTATCGAACGACCATTCAGCGACAGGGATCGTCATCAATACAATCTACTTTCAGCAAAGGCGTCATATTTGCACTCTCCGCTGCGGCACTGAACGCAACAATCGGTGTCCTCAGCAAAGTGCTCATGAGTAATGGTTTCACCGCTAGCAGTGTCGCTGTCATCAAGACCGTACTTGGTTGTGTGCTTCTCTCGATCTTATTGTTTTTCCTCAAGCGCCCGGCGGCGTCGACGAAATGGACACAGGCGGCTATCTGCGCATTCCTTGGCATCTTTGTGCTGTTCCATTTCGAAACGTCCGCCTATCGACACTACGCTGCGGCAGGTGTGGTAGTGGTACTGATGGCCAGTGCCTCAATTTCCTCAATCATTCTGGGGCGCATTTTCCTCAAGGATGCCATCACCGCGAACGCCACCGTTGGTGCCGCCCTGGCTATCGCTGGGATCTCGGTGATTTTCGGCGGCGACCTGCAGCAGGGCTTTACCCTGCAAGGTGCTGCGCTCGCCTTCGTGGCCGGCTCCGGTTATGGGGCCTTTTCGGTTGCGATGAAGCGTATGGGGGGGCGGGAGGGCTGCACCTCACCCGACAATTGTTGTTCTTTGGCAGCTTGTACTTGCTGATGCCGGCTGCGGCGGATGGTTTCGCGATGGGCGAGCTGTCTCTGCTCTAGGAGACGTTCCCGAGCGGCAGTTGTTGGCCGATTGATGCCCTTTAGGGCGCTGCATGATGTTGAAAGGACCTAAAGGTTAAAAAATTGGTTTCTACCCCGTTCTTTAGCTATGTAGAGCGCTTTGTCGGCTCGGGCAAGTAGCGAGTTGTAAGAGTGCAGTGGGCCAAATGTATGTACTGAAAAACCAACGCTTATAGTTAAGTATCCTGTGCTGGAAGCGGAGTGCGGTATTTTCAAGTCTCGCACTAGTTGGCATAGAGTTTCGACGTGCCGAGCTGATTGATCTTTCGTCATGCCGTTGGAAAGAATTACAAACTCCTCACCGCCATACCTGGCTGCAAAATCAGAACCACGCTGAAAAAACGTATTCAAGCTATCAGCGACATGTATTAATGCTTCGTCGCCAGCTTGATGCCCATAAATATCATTGAAAGACTTGAAGTGATCAACATCAATCATGGCGAGAGTCAATGAGCCTCCGTTGCGACATGCAATTTTACATTGGATTTCGAACTGTGTATCGAAAAAACGACGATTGTAAATGCCTGTCAGCCCATCTTTTATAGATAATTGTTCGAAGTGCGCTTTCATTTGCTCGAGGGACTGGTGCTCATCGCGCAGTTGCTGCTGTATTAGCATGCGGGATGTTACATCTTTTTGTATGCCTAAAAAATTGGTTATAACTCCGTTTTCATTATGAATTGGAGATATGCTTAGCTCATTCCAAAACATCGTTCCATCCTTGCGATAGTTTCGCAAGGTTACGAGGCAGTATTCACCTGATTTAATGGCGTTGTGAACAATTTCAAGTTCAGGCTGCTCTTGATCGTTTCTTTGTAAGTATCGGCAGTTAATGTTGGTTGTTTCCTCGAACGAGTAGCCGGTCATGCGTTCAAAAGCAGGATTTACAAAAATCAGCGGATTGTCGTCAATGAGATTATCGGAGATGGTGATGCCATCTCGCGAGTCCATAACTGCCTGTTTAAGAATTTCAATCTTCATGAAAGTTCCGTTAGTAGGATTGAATGGAGGCGTACCGCTTTAGGGATATAATATTTAGATAACACAGCTAATTAACGTTGCTTAATTTATAAGTGTAGTCGTTGGAGAAATACAAGGTGTGCTTTTTATGCTTTCGATAGCCGTTGCGATTGATTTTAGTCAGAAGTTCCACAGATATTGCCCTGGCTGGCTAATGGCGTCAGAAATGACCTGCATTAAGGCATCACTACTAAAGGCTTAGCTGGCCACTTCTTTTTTGTGCGACCGCTTGGAAAGCTTGCTGCTATTACGTACCACCCGTCGCATGAGCCTGTCGGAGGCTGGCCGGACGTACTTCAGCGAATGGCTGACACCTGCTCGATGAGCAGGACGCTCTGGAACGTGCTACCCCAGTCGGCGCTAGCGCGCCCAGCGGCCGTTTGCGGGTCAACGCCCCCCTGTCATTTGGCCTAAAGGTGCTGCCGCCGATCCTAGTATTTATCGCTGGGAGTTCATTGAACGAACCCAACGGCCCGCTCACGGTTAATCGATGGGGAGTTGATGCGCAGCCTGGCTGTTCAAGGGGGGGGACTCATTTACTCTTCAACGTTTCACACATCGCGGGAACTGGCGAACGGGACGCTTGAACCGGCATTGCTGGACTGTTCTCCAGGCAATGATGGGTTGTTCCTTTATTTTCAAAAGCAGCCAAAAAATAGCCGAAATTGCGAGCTTTTATTGAGATGTGCTCGAAGGTCCTAACGATGCAATAGAAAAGAATTCGACACTCATAAACCATGACGACTACGTTCAGGTTTCCTGAACGTAGTCGTATTCAGTTCTTCTGTACGGGAGGCGGTCTTGGATGGCCGGCCGCTAATACCGTCAATGGATGGTTCTGAGCAAAGTAATAAAGCCTTTGGGTAAACGAAGACGTTGTGCGGCCATACCCGTCGTGTTGCTTATTTCATCCCTATCAGGCCCTTCGCCAAGCTTCGGCCTTTGGAGTCCATGTTGTGAGTGGACATTGCATTATTCAGAGCGTTTGTTGCCGTTCCCAACGCCGATTGCATGCTTCTTATCTCGGTCGTCAAAACCTCTCGCTGCCGCTTGATCTCGTCCTCGGACAACGTCTTGTCGCTCATCAATTCCATGAGTTCCTGGTTTTTTTGAGCAATTTTTTCCTGCAGCTTACGAATGTTTTTCAGGACTTCTTTGACGTCTTCTGGCAAGGGCGCGTTGTCAATGTCTGCGTACTTTTCACTCTCTAATTTTTCATGGCCTTCTTTTGATATCTCGACCTTGGTGGTCGTGGTTTGAGTGCTGGCGTTGGCGGAGCTTTCGGGCACAGAGGCTGGCGAGGAGGTCGTAACCCGCAGTTGCATCGCGAGCGTATTGTCGGATGAGGCGATTTTCATTGATGCTCCAATTTCAGGGCGTTTGCGACGTTCACTTAAGTGATGCTATCGGCAAGGGCAACGCTTCGCTGTAGGCAACATGTATCGATTTTGTATTTTTTTGTAGTTGCACGGACATGAGTTACAGCAATTGCTGATGACGTTTGTTTTTGCGGCTCCAGAGCATTTCAATGGCTCAGGTTTTGAAGGTTATTGGCCCCAGGGCCAATCAACGGAAGATGTGCCAGCATGTTCTTCAGGGCCAACGCATCCCAGGGCAGATGTTCGGCAATGCCGATTCCAACGACATCGGCGATAGCCGCAACGTCTGACAGCACTCGCACTACATCGCTGATGGGCATTTTTCCTTGGGCAACGCCGTCATAGGTGCCTTCAGGTGTTCGCGGATTGGCGAACAAGAGCGAACGGAAAAAAACAGGGTCAAGCACATCGAGATCCAAGTGGATCGCCAAATGTTTTGCGCCGGTTGATCTGAACCACTTCAGAACGGGTGCGCTGCTAACCGACAGTTGCGCTGCACTCGCTTTGCTTAGGCCCAGTCGCTCGATCAGGGCTGTTTCTACGGGCATCGTTTCCTGCAGTCCGGCGTACATTACATTTTGAGGCTTGAGTGGTCGCTTCACGGCGCCCACAAAGTCCGCATCACCTTCACCGAGCAAATTGCCCAAGACCATGGCGTGTGCGTTTGAAAAGTCCTTGGGCGTCAAAACATCGGGGTGGGCGTCCACCCAAAGCACCGCAAGGTCTCCGTCATATCGCTCATTCAAGTAAGCGAACGGCGCCAAATCCACGAGGCAGTCACCGCCCAAAACAACAATCCTGTCCGGTGCATATTGATCAATCAATGTTCGGGCGTTGTGCATTTGTTTGAGCAATGCGCTACGCCCCAAGATGCCATCTTCCAGCGGCAGTGGATCATTAGTGGGCACTTCGACTTTAACTTCGGCGACCGGGCCGGATGGGTTGGGTGCAAGCCAGGAGAGGAGTTGAGCGCCAAAGTAGTAGGGGGGATTGTTGCCGCCCTGCCATTGCGGGAACAGCAACCTTAGTGTGAGGTCCTTTGTTGCGTTCATGGGGTTCAGTTCTCTGTTCTCTAGTGAAATTTGGCGTTGATGGATGACGTGCAGGCACTGGGTCGTCGCTAAAAAACAAACACCCCTTCAAAAATGTCCTCCCATTCGGGAAACGCTTGAAAGACCGAGGCGGTCGACGATGAGGCTGCTGGAGCCGGCGGCGACGGCCACTTGGGTGAGGGGCATCAACACGGCGCAAGACGCTTGCTCATTCGTGGTGGCGCTGATCACCTGGCAGTCAGAGCACGCGTTTAAATCTTAATTGCACAAGAATGGGAGATAAACATAGGATTGTGAGCATCATTCGCTCAACCAGGTTGTTAATGTGGATAGGTTAAAAGCGATGGAGGCGTTCGTGGCGGCGGCGGATGCGGGGTCCTACGCAGCGGCAGGAGAGAAACTTGCGATATCGCCGCAAATGGTCGCGAAGCATGTGCAAGCGTTGGAAAGTCGCCTGGGGGTTCGTCTTTTAAATCGAACTACGCGGCGCCAAAGTGTCACGGAATTTGGTACGCGCTATCTGGAAAGATGCAGGCTCATCCTCGCTGAGACGGAAGCGGCTGAGTCGATGGCGAATGAGGCTCTACATGAGCCGAGCGGTCGATTACGCATAAGTGCCCCGATCAATTTCGGGGCGGGTAGTTTTATGACGTTCATCCAGCTGTTTCTTGAGCGCTACCCCAAAATAGAAATCTCATTGACACTGACAGAACGTTTCGTTGACCTGACCAACGAGGGTTATGAAGCCGCTATACGCGTAGGCGGTATTGGACTTGAATCTGATTCATTGGTCAGGCGAAAACTAAAGAAATATCAGTTGTTGGCTTGTGCATCACCAACCTACATTGAGAAATTTGGCGTACCTGAAACCCCTGAGGATTTAGCCCATCACAACTGTGTTTCCTACATGTTTTCAGATCGAACTTCTGAAGAGTGTTGGCGCTTCTCGAAAGATGGCGAACCCCATGAGGCACGTTTCAAGAGTCGCTTATCGGTTAACGATATGCGGGCGTTGATCACGGCTGGAGTGAACAGTTTCGGGATCGTTCTTGGTGATGAAGATACCCTGGCAGATGCTATTGCAAGCGGCTTGCTAGTGCCGGTGCTACGCGACTACGAGGGCCCCTCGCTGCCATTGAGCCTGGTCTATAGAGCGGATCGGCAGAGGACCGCTAATCTTCGGGCATTCGTTGAAGAAGCCATCGGTTTTTTTGAAAAACTCAGCTATCCAAAATGACCTTTCCCGGCACGCAGACGGCCTTCGTGGAATGCGTCAGGTCTGTAAGTCAAGTTTCCATCCCAAGGACAGGGTACAAAAGAGGACCTCATGAAAAAAGCAATCAGGCTTGCTAACCAAGGCGATATCAATGCCATTTTTGATATTCGAACCAGTGTTCAGGAAAACCATTTATCCCGTGATCAGTTAGCGGAAATGGGCATCACTCCCGAGGCTATCGGGCAGGCAATTCTTGAAGCGCCATGCGCCTGGGTCGCGGAAGTCGATGGCGTCCCCGTAGGTTTTTCCATGGCGGATGTCGAGGAGGGGTGTGTGTTTGCGGCCTTCGTTCTGCCCGAATTCGAAGGGCTCGGGTTGGGGCGTAGCCTGATGGAGAGAGCGGAGGCTTTTCTGTTTCAGCACCACCAGACCATCTGGCTAGAAACCGCCGAGGCAAGCCGCGCGAATGGCTTTTACCGGAACCTCGGCTGGCGGCCTGTGGAGCACTTGCCAGAGGGTGATGTTCGTTTTGAAAAGTGCCTGAAGTAATTTAGGCATTCGGCGGGCAATCCTGACAGTCCTATGGACTCAACCGATCAATCACTCCGTGGGCACAGAGTCTTTCTCCAGCAAGACGGCTCCTTCCCCTAGCTGGCTCAAACGATCACCGGGATTGCGAAGAGGGCAGTCGTCCATGGATAGGCAGCCGCAGCCGATACAACCGTCGAGTTGATCACGAAGCTGGGTGAGGCTGTGGATCCGTTCAGTCAGCATGTCTCTCCAGAGTGTGGAGAGGTGCGTCCAATCTCTGGTTGTCAGGGGGCGTCCCGAGGGAAGCCCATCCAGGGCGTCCTTGATCGTGGCCAAGGGAATGCCCGCGCGTTTCGCGATCTTGATAATGGCAATTCGGCGAAGAGTATCCCGGGCATAACGACGCTGGTTACCTGCGCTTCGTTGTCCGTGGATGAGACCCTTGGCTTCGTAGAAGTGCACGGTCGCGATGGTGACGCCGCATCGGCGGGCGAGCTCTCCTACCGATAGTGGCACGCGCACATCGATCATAAATGCCTACTCCGTGTTGACCTCATCTATACATGAGGTTTTATAAAGAGTGTCGGTTTGCCTTTGCAAGCCTTCATTCGCCGCTGCGAGTGAAATCTCGACGTGGAGTCCATATGGAAAAGCCTGATGTGCCAGCTGATCACTATTCACAATCGACTGTAGAGGCCAGTGCCTTGAGGGAGGACTGTCCTCCAAAAAACGCTTGGGCCGCCTTGCTGTCTGGCAGGAATGGCGTGCGCTCGCTTGCGCTGGCGGGAGGCGTCGTCCTTCATGCGATCAATGTGTATATCGCCACCACCATTCTGCCTTCTGTTGTCAGGGACCTTGGTGGCATCGACTATTACGCGTGGAACACCACGCTGTTCGTTGCGGCCTCGATCCTCGGTTCAGCGCTGTCGGCGCGGTTGCTGGTCAGCGCGGCGCGTACATCATTGCCACCTTGGTGTTTGCCCTCGGCACGTTCGTCTGTGCGTTTGCCCCATCAATGCCCGTTATGCTGGCTGGACGTTTTGTTCAGGGGCTGGGCGGCGGTTTTCTGTTTGCACTGTCTTACGCGATGATCCGGCTGGTTTTCGAGGAGGCCTTATGGCCGCGCGCAATGGCATTGGTCTCCGGCATGTGGGGGGTGGCAACGCTGGTTGGTCCGGCGGTAGGCGGGATTTTTGCTGAGCTCGGTGTATGGCGAATGGCGTTCTGGTTGCTCATTCCGGTTGCCGCATTGTTCGCCTTGCTGGCTGTTGCCACGCTGCCTAAACGCAGTGCCAATAAAGCTCAACGCCCAGCGGTCCCAATGGCCCAACTGGTTCTCTTGACGTCGGCAGTCCTCGTGGTTTCGGCGGCCAGCGTCTCCTCAATCCTTTCCTGGAACATCGGGGGCATTGCAGTCGCCGCCATTCTGACGGTCCTACTGATAGGCACAGAAAACCGTGCCCGCCATAGGCTGCTGCCAACGGGTGCATTTCGCATCACCACAACACTGGGGGCGCTGTATGCAACGATGTCACTGCTGGCGGTGGCCATTACCAGTGGTGAAATATTCGTGCCGCTGTTCCTCCAGGTCCTTCACCACCAATCCCCACTAGTCGCTGGCTATCTCGCAGCGCTCATGGCGGCCGGATGGACCCTGGGGTCCATCGCAAGCGCCGGAGCGAGCGGCAAAAATATCGGGCGTGCGATCCTTGCAGGCCCGGTTCTTGGACTGGCCGGCATGGTGGCGCTTGCCGTTCTGATGCGAGTCGAAAGCGAGGGGGACTGGTGGGCTCTCTCGCCGATCTGCCTGGCGCTCGTTGCCATTGGCTTGGGTGTGGGGCTGGCCTGGCCGCACCTGTTGACTCGGGTGTTTCAGGTCGCCTCGGCGGGCGAGCAGGACCTGGCAGCAGCGTCGATTACCACCGTGCAGTTGTTCGCCACCGCCCTTGGCGCGGCCCTGGCAGGCATGGTGGCCAACGTTGCCGGCCTCTCTAGCCCTGGAGGCGTTGTCGGCACGGCCAGCGCTGCGGGCTGGCTATTTGGCGTGTTCGCGATCGCACCGATCCTTGGCGTTTTTACAGGCTTACGCGTGGTCCGTTTTTATTCGAAAGCCGGGTAGGAGGGACCTGTAGAGGCAGGGGAGTAGGGTCGCTGCCTTGGGTCGATTGCTGATGGTCATCAACCGCAGCAGCCGACCCAGGCATTTTCTGGTGGGGGGATCCCGCTATCAGAAGCGCTCATCGAATATTGCTGGCAAGGTGATTTCTTTGACGAAGCTTGCTGAAGACAGGCTCAAGGCCATGCGTACCACCTGGACGACGTCGTGCACGGGAATTGAATGACCTTCACCGCGCTGCTCGGCGAGCGCTCTTGGCGTGTTCAGCGGGTCTTCGGTATTCAGGTAGCCGAGGTTCAAGCAGGTCACCCCCAGGCGTTGCTGCCGGTACCCTTCACGCAGCGCATCGGCGATACCTTGCAACGCGAACTTGGAGGCGCCAAAGGTGACTTCGGGTCGTCCACTTTGCGGCAAACCGGAAGTCGACCCGGTCAATATGATCTTGGGGTTCGCGCTTTTGAGCAGCACCGGAAGCAGGCGCTTGATCAAAATAATGGTCGACGTGATGTTGCAGTTGACGATGTTTTCCACCTGGTCGTCGTGGTCCTCCAGGAAGTCGTACGCCGGGTCAAAGGCAAACGCTTCCCAGATGCCGAGGTTGTAGATCAGCGTATCCAGCCCGCCGTCCACCACCGCCTGCTCGATGATCTGCGCAGCCTTTGCCGGTTCGCCAAGGTTGGCTTCCAGCCACTGCACCTCGACACCCGCTTGAGCTATCAGGTTTTCGGGGCGGGTCCGAGACACACCTATCAAGGTGTCCCCCGGTTCACCCAAGCCGTCGATCAAGGCTCTGCCTAACCCTTTGCTTGCGCCGATCACCATCGTTTTCATTAATCGTCTCCTTGACCTGTTTGCTGAACGTTGGGGCTGGCATGCAAACAGACGCCTCATGGCTTGGCAATCAAGAGGTTGTTTCCAGGTGTTCGGCGAAGGGCGCGGATGATGGTCTGGGGCGGTCGGGTGGAGAGGTGGGGCGACCCTGTGCTTGCAAAGGTTATGCGAATGACGGTTAGATCGTCGTCAACCGTCAATTCACGGCCTGTCCCGCCGCTTAAGGTCTGTCTATCTATGCCGCTGAGGTTTCTTAAAATGCACGCCAATGGCGATGACTTCGTCGTTGTCGATTCGAGAGATTCAGCCAACCCCATGACCAGCGCTCTGGCTCGGCGGTTGGGGGATCGAAACCGAGGTATTGGCTTCAACCAGATCGCAGTAGTGCTCGATTGTGAAGATGCCGCAGCGCGGGTGATGTTCTGGAATGCCGATGGCTCGACGCTGGATGTGTGTGGCAGTGCGACGCGCGGTGTTGCCGATTTATTGATGCGTGAGTCAACCCAGGCGTCGGTCATCCTGCGCACCCAGCGTGGGCTGCTGACCTGCGAGCGAACGTCAACCGGTGCTATTTCGGTCAACATGGGGGAGCCGTTTTTGGCCTGGTCGGAGATTCCCCTGGCGCAAGAACTGAACACGGCGTTGTTGCCTCTGGCGGGCGACCCGGCGGCTTGCAGCATGGGCAATCCCCATTGCACTTATTTTGTCGATGACCTGAGCGACGTTGATATCGCGACAATCGGGCCGACCATCGAAAACCACCCTCTGTTCCCGCTCCGGGCCAACGTGCATTTTGTCCAGGTCATTGACCGCCAGCACATTCGCCTGCGTATTTGGGAGCGGGGCGGCGCTATTCCTCTGGGTTCTGGTTCCTGCTCCTGCGGTGCGGTGGTCAATGGCATTCGTCGTGGCCTGCTGGACCACCGCGTCGACGTTGAATGTGATGGCGGCACGGTGGCGGTGCAATGGGACGGCGTGGGGGCGGTGTTTCTGAGCGGCCCGGTGCAGAAAACCTTCTCGGGGGTTATCTCGGACCGCATGCTGCATGACGCTTAGTTGAGGTTGCGTCATCGGCAGCCCGGTTAATCATGACCACCTCCGCATTTGGACCGTGCGCGCCGGCGTTTCAATGCTTACCGGTTCGATAGGTTGTCGCGCTCCAGTACCGGCTACCGCTGCTGTGATGGCGCGTCCATCCGGCAGCTTCCAATTGTTTGGCAATCATTCGATTCATGAACCCATGACCGAGCAAAAGAACCGAGCCTTCGCCGCTCACGGATGCCAGGTGTTCGGCAGCCTCTTTGGCTCGCAACTTTGCCTTCTGGGCGGACTCGACGTTCCCTGAGAAACCGCACAGCCATAAAATTCGAAGAATAAAGGCCCAGGTAAACGGCGAAAGTCGCGGTCGGGTCCAGCGTCCATAGGGCAATTTCGCCTCGCAGAAAACTTCATCCACGATGCTCGGTTGAAGGCCCAGGGCCCGAACGGATGTCAGTGCCCGCGGCGCGGTGCTGGATACGATGACGCTGGCATTAACGGCCAGTTCCACACTGGTTTGTGGTGCGGGTTGGGCAGTGATTTCCGAGAGGTCGTATTGCTCAATCCAGTGCTTCATATCCCGCGCTGAAATCGGCTTGACCTCATCCAGGTTCGGTTGGCCATGACGCATTAAAATAATTTCCCTATTCACTGTAACAATCTCCCTGGAACTAACATCGGCTTCTGTATTGACCGTTTCGCCACGTCTTATACAGCGAAGCTTAAGCATGGAGTTAAAAACTGTTCGTCAATTTTTGAGCAGCAAGCGTTAATCGTTGACGGCACCCAAGTGGCGAGGGGAATAGCAGAGCGGTTCAGCGCTCCGTTCGAGTGCGTGAGTGTCTGCTCGGGATGCCTGTAGCAAGGATGCCCATGACCGGCTCAATCCTTAGTACAGTTTTCTAATTACTGAACTCTCTTTAGTCCTGTTTTTGGTTTTCTGATTGGAAAATTCAATAAGGAGCTGCAACTATTGCCCCGTAGATTTATTGATAATAAAAACAGGGAATAGAGCATGTTGGGTTTTTTCTCGATATACAGTAAAGAGTACCTCGCCACATTAATGATCGTGACAACCTTGTTTTTTGCTTTGCCTATCTTTGTGGCGCCCTTGCAATGGGCCAAGTTAATGGGCTGGGCGATACCCCAAGAGCGGCACTTGGCTATTTATTTCGGTCGATGTTTGGGCGCTTTTATTCTGGTGGTGGAAGTCATCATGTTGTACTCCGTCATGAACGGTATTCGTGATAGTTACGCCTTTGATGTGTTGTATCTGGTGTTTTTGTTGATGGCCGTCGTGCATATCTATGGCGCGATCAGGAAAATCCAGCCCCTTTCCGAGACCCTGGAAATCGGTCTCTGGCTGGCCCTGATCGTGTTGAACACGCTGTTTTATCCAGGCACTGCCATCACCTTCTGATGAGCATCAGGCCCAGGCAGCAGGTGCGTGCCGTTTGCTGCCATTTTACCGCTGGAGGCACGGGCTGTAGTTTGCGCAGCAGAACGCAAGAAAGAACGTGGAAACCCTTTAAATTGTGCGGGAATATTTTATCGTTTCCGCGAAAAAAGTGTGGTTATTGAATGACTTAGATGATTTTTTCTGCGTTTTTTCTACGAAAATATATTGTTACAGGTGTTGGGCTGAGATAAGATTGCGTCGCGTTCACCTACCACGGTTTATGCATTTTTAAGCCCCAAGTTTCCATCAGCTACTTGGGCTTTTTTTTGCCTGAAATTTGCCTTTTTGGCCCCTCAGCGTCGCTGATGAGGCCCAGGCCTGCTAATAACGAACCTCATGCAAATGCTCATCGGCATGGGGCTCGACGAAGTAACTGGAAATCAGTCGAAATGCCGCCTCATCGGTGGCGAAAGGATGATCGCCACGCTGGTTTCTTTCCCGCAGCCGCGCCAGGCAGATCTCGTCGTCGATGGCCAGCACATGCAACGCATGCTCAGCCTGAGCGTTGTCCGCCAATCCCCTGAGCCAGGCACGTTGCGCCACGGTGTTGGCTGGAAAATCCATGACTACGCTGGTTCCCGCTCTCAGCAATGCAATGACCAATGGTTCCATGGCGGCGCGCAGACGTTGTGCATGGAGCTGGTAGTCGGCGAGGGTGGCGATGGCGTCAGGGTATAACTGCGCCAGCCATTGATCCTCACAGACCAAGACTGTGCTCGGTGCCTGGGCGAGCTGGTGTGCCAGGGTGGATTTGCCCGAGGCAATCTTGCCGCAGAGCAAGTGCAGTACTGCGGGGGAAGGGTGGTGCATGGTCGGTCTCCTGGGGGCGAAACCTCAGAGCGCCGGGAATAAAAACCCGCCTCTGAGGCGGGTTGGGTGTTCGTTGAACAGCGCTAGCCCACCACGGCGTCGATGGGGCTAATCATTGCGGTGCGAGTTGCTAGGCGGTGAGCGTTCATGTCGCTCAACCTAGCAAAGGTCGATTACCGATTCATAGGGCTGAGGTTAAAAAATCCTAGGATCACGCCATGTCAGAGCGACCAAAGGGCGATGGATTGGCTCGGGCTCTCTTAAACTGCCTGAACTGCGAGCCAGTTGGCATATTTCCCGGGGGTGGCCAAAGCGAGTCTGCTAGGGCTGACCTACGCTGAATCGGTTGAATCTCAAACGCCGGTGCTGCCGGAGGACGCCATGCTTGCCATTGTTGAGCTTTGCCACATTGTGGAATCCGGCTTTCTTCCCCTGTCTTGCCATTGCACGGTCAACGCCAATGGCTCCCTGACGATCAAGATCTTCGACTCAGAGTCGGGGCGCGTCGAGTTGTTACTCCCTGGCGTGTCGACCAGCGACCTCACCAGCATCAGGTCAATCTCCAATCTGATCGGCGAATTACGCACCGAAATCAAGGCAGGGCGCAGAGCTTTCGCCGGTGGTTTCAGCAGTTATGCCGGTTGACAGGGCGTTAGCCCAGGGCTGACGTTTCCGGATCGCTTGCTCGGGTGCGGAGGGCACCCAAGACGTTTGACTCGTTCATCAAGGGCGAGGCCAGATGTGTTTCATCGGCACCGGCCTCGCCGATCCTCCTACCGATCTTCAGCCTTTGTTTTTGTTCTTGGCGCCCCCTTGCCTGGCCTTGAAGCGCGGGTTGGATTTGCAAATCACATAAATCCGCCCTCGACGCTTGACGATCTGGCAGTCCCGATGGCGGTTTTTGGCTTCCTTGAGCGATGACAGCACTTTCATGGTGAGACTCCTGCTTGGATTGAGATGTAATAACATATCCTAATCGCCAATAAGAATTATTATCAATACTCAATTGTCCGCCGGTGGGTTTTTACGGCGTTGCTGGCAGGACGGTGTTTGGGGGATCTGTTCCAGAGCTGTCATTTCTGAGACAGGGCTGCGTAGCCGCGTAGGGCTCGAAAGGGATTGTGCCTAATTACCATCATTTCTATAGACTCGCGCCGACCCCATCGCGGCCAGGCCATTGACGGCCAAACAACATGGAAGCACGTGATGGAGAAACGGATGGTGGTAGGCGGTTTTACGGTCGCGGTGACGTTGGGCCTGCAGGGTTGCGCAAGTATTCCCGGCAAGTCTGGCCGTGCGTTCTTTCTGTTCGGTAGCCATGGCCTACCTTTTCTAGTCCACTGTGTGCGTCTATTTGTCATCACCCTTATTGGCTCGCGTTGGCAGGTGGGCACCGAGGCGGCGTGAAAAAGCCTGATGCCCTTGGGCCAGACTGTCTGGCAGTAGTGGTACTGTCTAAGCAGCACCCCTGGAGCCTGCTAGATGAATCGTCAAAGTCCACCTCACCGCGTCGCAACGCCTCAAGTCGCGTCAAGCACTGAAAGCCCAGCCGCCCACCCCCCTATTTGGCATCGCGGCCCGGACTTACTGACCGTTGGCAGCACGGGGGCGGCCATTTTTGGTTTCAGCTTTGTGGTGCTTTGGTTGTTGCCCGGCTTAGTGCTGACGATACTGCTCCTTCTCGGGTTCGAAGCGATACCAGGTGAACCGAGCAGCGATGGGTCTAGCCTCACAACGTCGTCGCTCATCCAGTTCCTGTGTGGTTCTGTTGTGCTCATGGGGCTGGTCTTCGCGTGGATGTCCTCTGCTGCTAGAGTGCTGGCCTTCACGTTCGACGAAAACCAGCAACTGCTGACCCTCACGGTCACCCGTCGCGGTCGTAAGCCCACCGAGGTGCAGGTGCCATTTAGCGACATTATTTGTATCAGCCCTTACGTGTTAGCCAGTTATGACCGTCATGGCTATTTTAGCGTCGTGTGTCAGGGGCCGAGGGACAAAGAGCTTGAATATCGATTGGCTGAGGGTACTTCTCTGGAAGACATGGAGTTTCATGCTGCGTGGTTGCGAGGAATAATAGGCGAACGGATGCACGAACTATTGAATCTGGATAAATGAACGAAGCACGTCCATTCAGCGACTCATTTCGGCGTTTTCACGCATCGTTTAGCGGCGATGGTGGATTTTAGTATCACCCTGAGACCAAAGCGGTAGAGCCCCTCTATTGCGCTCGCTCGGCATTCCTTATTCGCTTTTCCGGGCGCTGATTAAGCGGAGACGAGGGCAGAGGAGTCACTTCAACTTTTCGGCGGACAAACGGCTTCGGTGCTGGAGGCATCGGATTGCTAGCAGTTATTGACGTGTGCTCTCAGCGCCAGTTGAGGCGAGGTGCTGTATCCGGAGTGGGGCATTCGGCAGGACGCCGAGGGAACAGAAACAACAAGGGCCTGCATGAGGTTAATCACGCAAGCCCTTGATATAAATGGTGCCCGAAGCCGGAATCGAACCGGCACGCCCTTACGAGCGGGGGATTTTAAGTCCCATGCGTCTACCAGTTTCGCCATTCGGGCGGTAGCGCGATAAAGCGGCCTGGGATGTCTTGATCAGCGTCAAGCGATGCCAGTGCCTTGCAGCAGGGTGAGGAATATATACACCCCGCACCCATGAAGCAAGGTCAGTGAGTGTAATTGAAGGCCTTGTGGTGATTTTTTTGGAAGCTGAAAAAGCTCTATAAATCATTGGGCTACGGCATTCGATCGAATGGAAAGCCGGCATTTCGCTACTGATCGACGCCAGCCTTCAGCCCCTCTTGTGGTGACCGCGGCTCACTTTTTTCAAGGCAAAAAAAAGCCCGCGGGAGAGTGCGGGCGAACGTAGTTGCTTGAATGAGCAGGGCGACTATACACAGCGCTTTTTTAACGGTGGGTGAAAGAAATTTCATCTTGGCCGGCGCGTCGGGTGCATCGTTAAGCGAGCACAGTGCTCGCCTAGACAAAAGGCTGGTTGGTAAAGCCGCGTGGCAGGCGCTGCCTGCCGGACATCGCGCTCAAGCGCTGGATCCAGGCGCTGCGCCAGTCATTGGCGGTGGTGGTTGCCTTGTTTTTACGTGCGGCTCTGCGGGCGGCGTTGCGTTGAGTGCGGCGGGCTTCCTTGAAGGCTTCGGTGCCTCGGCAGGTGCGGCATTTGACCCGTGTCAGTTCAGTGGTGGAACTGAGGTGGGAACCGTGATGGCCGCAGGCAAGATGCCCGGCAACCTTGAAGTGAATGACCATAGTGCGTCTCCTTCCTGATAAGTGCGGGGCATGGGAAACAGCCTGCCATGCCCACCTGGACTGCGGGACGGCGGTGCCTGTTTAGGCGTTTGCTGTCCATGGAGCCGCACTGGCCGATTGGCCGAAGACTATCCCTGTCTATCCTGAGTGACGCAGGTCCTGGGCCTGTTGGTCGGTGGCGATCCCATAGTTTTAGGACCTCCAGGGTGGTTCAACGTTCGGTGTTTTTGGGGCCAGGCGAATTGCCCACAATGTTGTTGTGCCTGGATGAGGCAAACGAAAAAACGCCGTTGTGAACAACGATCTTCGCCAGGCTTCACGCTAAGATGGCGGCTTTTTGCAAGCCCGCCAAGGGCAAGGGAGTTGCCGATGATTGTCACCACCACACAGCACATCGAGGGTCGGGAAATTGCCGCGTACCTGGACATCGTCAGCGCAGAATCGGTGCAGGGGGTCAACCTGGTGCGTGATTTGTTCAGCGCGGTGCGGGACGTCTTCGGCGGTCGCTCACAGACCCTGGAGCGTGCATTGAAGGAGGCTCGGATTCAGGCCACCGACGAGATCAAGGAGCGGGCTCGCCAGTTACAGGCGGACGCGGTGCTGGGGCTGGATTTTGAGATCAGCATGGGTGGCGGTGGCAAGGGCATGGTGACGGTGTTTGTCACGGGCACCGCGGTCAAGCTCAAGTGAGTTGAACCTGCGATGCCCTGCGGCGGTTACCCCGCGATGGGTGTACAGAGCTCCACCAGGGTGCCGTCCGGGCAGCGCAGGTAGGACACGGTCTGGCCCCAAGGCTTGAGGCTTGGGGGCGAGAGTTCGCTGGCGCCCTGGGCCAGGGCCTTGGCATGGGCGGCTTGAACCTCGTCGGTCACCATGCCCAGTTCCATGCCCAGCGGTTGTGGCGATGAATGAGCCGCCACATGGCCGCTGCGGAAATTCATCTCGGCCAGTTGGTGGTCGGCGAAGGCGAGGGTGGTTTCGCCGCTCTCCAATTCGCCATAGGTGCCGGACTCATGCAGGAAGCGCCGGCTGAAGCCAAAGGCTTGTTCGAAAAACTGCAGCGACGCCTCGACGTCAGGCACATAAACGATGGTGTATCCGAACTTCATGGGTAACGATCCGTGTCGATTATCGGGGCGCGAAGATTATCACGCCCAATACCGCTGAGTCGGTGCGGTGGCGGAGAGTTCATGGCGCGGCCTCGTGCAAGTACCACCCTTCAGGCGTCCACAACAGGTGATGGGTGGGTTCGAGCGCATCGATAAACGCTTGATCGTGGGAGGCCACCAGCAGCGCTCCGGGAAAGTCCCGCAAGGCCGTTTCGAAGGCCTGTACCGATGCCAGGTCCAGATGGTTGGTAGGCTCATCCAACAACAGCAGCTTGGCTGGAAGAGGGCGCCACACGGCGCTGGTCAGTGCGGCTTTCAGGCGCTCGCCGCCACTCAATAAACCACTGGGTCGTGTCACCTGCCGGGGTGAGAGTTGCAGGTGGGCCAGGTGATTGCGCAAGGCGCTTTCATCCCCGGGGCCGTTGGCGGTCAGCAGTTGTTCGAGCACTGAGCGTTGGGGGGCTAGTTGCGCCAGCGACTGATCGAGGTAGGCGCAACTGACAGACACCGTGCACCGCCCGCTCAGCGGCACGCATTCGCCGGCGAGCATCTTCAACAAGGTGGATTTGCCACAGCCATTGGGCCCGCTGAGGATGACCCGGGCCGGGCCTTTGATGTGGCAGGTCAGGTAGCTTGAGGGCGCTGTCGGCGGCAACCAGGGCAGTTGCGCGCGCTCCAGGGAGAGCACCTGCTGCCCGCTGGGCACGGCGCTGGCCGGAAGGTTGAGCAGCACCGGGGCATCGGCCAAGACCCGTTCATAGGCCGTACGCACCTGGGCGTCGAGGTTCGATTTGTGGTCCTGATGGGCGTGGCGCACCTTGCCCATGATGTCCCGCGCCGCGGCTTTGAGCTGGGCCCGTTCAAAACCCGCGACATTGGCCGTCATCGCCTGCTTGCGGGACTGGGCGGCGTGTCGCTGGATGCTGTCGTGCTCCTGTTGCAGGCGTTTGCGCTCGCGGCTACGTTGGCCGCGCGCCTGTTCCAGCGCGGCCTGGCTGGCGCTGTCTTGTGCTTGGCGCCTGGTCAGGAATTCAGCATGGCTGCCGCTGTGGCGTTGCACGCCCTGGGCGCTGATTTCGACGATGCACTGCACGGTGTCGAGCAGTGGGCGATCATGGCTGATCACAATCAGCCCGCCGCGCCAGGCTTGCAATTGCTGGGTCAACCAGTGCCGCCCGGCACGGTCCAGGTGATTGCTGGGTTCGTCCAGCAGCAAAAGGTCGGCATCGCTGAGCAGGGCGCCGATCATCGCTACCCGAGCCCGCTGCCCACCGCTGAGGCTGGCGGCCGAGGCCTCGGCGCGCAGGTGGCCGAGGCCGGCGCCATCGAGCATCTGCGTCATGCGCTCGGCCAGGTCCCAGCGCTCGTCCACCTGCTGCAAATCCATCAACGATGCCTCGCCTGCTGCCAAGCGCTTTAGCGCTTGCAAGGTCGGCGCAACTCCGGCGAGTTCGGCCACGCTGTGGGCCGCGGTGATGGCGAGATCCTGGGCGACATAGGCCAGGCTGCCGTGGCGGCTGATGCTGCCCGACGACGGCTGCAGTTCCCCGGCGAGCAGGCGGGCGAGCACCGACTTGCCGCTGCCGTTGCGTCCGATAATGGCCGTGGGGCGACGGTCGAAGCTGAGGTTCAGTGAGTCGAACAGGATTTCGCCATGGGCGAAGCGATAAGTCAGCTGATTCAGGGAAATCAGCGCAGGTTGCCGTGTGACCTGAGTCATCAGCATCTCCAAAAAATGCAGGTGAAACCAACAAGCGCAGGGACTGGCTTGTCGCGAGGGCATTCTGGAAGGCTTAGTGATTCACGTCGGCAATCGTCCTGGGACGGTAGGGAGGGGCGTAGCCTAGCGCGCAATAAGCAGGCGTGACAACCCCGTCTGCCCGGTCAGGTTTTAAGCAAACGTTCGAGAAACATCGCCAGGCCGACTTCCTCGGCTTTCAAGCCCTTGCGCACTCGAGGCTTGGGCAGCGTCGCCAGTTCGCCGAGCAAAAAGCTGTCCAGCAGTGCCGGGTGGATATAGCAACGCCGGCACACTGCGGGTGTGTTGCCCAACTGTTTGGCCACATTTTTCACGGCTTCGACGATGTGCTTCTTCGCTTGCGTTTCCGGCTCCCAATGCAGTTCCCGTAGCTGGGCCAGGGCCTGGCTGCTACCGGCCCAGGTTCGGTAATCCTTGGCGGTGAAGTCGGCGCCGGTGAGTTCATGCAGGTACGCATTGACGTCCGAGGAGCTGATGCTGCGCCGCTGGCCGTCCTCGTCCAGGTACTGGAACAGGTCTTGCCCCGGCAGCTCCATGCAGCGCTTGACGATGCGCGCCAGGCGGCGGTCCTTGACGGTGATCTGGTGCTCGATGCCGCTCTTGCCACGAAACTGGAAGAGGATGTCCGGGCCTTTGATCGCCACATGCTTGCTGCGCAAGGTGGTCAAGCCATAGGAGCGGTTGTCCCGCGCGTACTCGCGGTTACCGACCCGGATCAGGGTGGCATCCAGCAGGCTGATGACCGTAGCCAGGACCTTGGTGCGGCTGAACCCGGGTTCGCTCAGTAGGTCGTCCAGGTGCTGCCGCAACTTGGGCAGGGCTCTGCCGAACTGCAGCAGGCGCGAGTATTTGTCGGCATCGCGCACTTCGCGCCAGCGCGGGTGATAGCGGTATTGCTTGCGTCCCCGGGCATCGCGCCCAGTGGCTTGCAGATGGCCTCGCGGGTCGGCGCAGATCCACACGTCGCTGTACGCCGGAGGGACAGCCAGGGCGTTGATCCGTTGCAGCTCGTCCGGGTCCTTGATGACGCCGCCCAGGGCATCGACGTAGCTGAAACCGCCCCGACGCTTTTTGCGCCGGATGCCCGGCTGACGGTCATCGACGTAATGCAGGCCGGCGGGAACCGGCGGTTCGGACGGGGCGCGGTCGGGCATGGCGGGGTTCCTTGGCAAAGGGTGGGGCCTCTTTGCAGATTGACCGCAGGCCCTGCCCGTTGGTGCCCCAGCGTTGGCGGTGATTCAGGCCAGCACTGCCACGGCCTTGATCTGTGCCCAGAGCGCCTGGCCCGGGTGCACAGCCAACTGGTCCCGGGAGAAACGGGTGATCCGCGCCAGCAGCGGGGTGCCCGCTGCGTCCAGGCGCACCAGCACGTGGGCGCTGTTGTCGGCAGCGATTTCACTGCTGACGCTGACCGGCAAGCGATTGAGGATGCTGCTGTGCTCCCCGGCCTGCAGGCTCAGGCTGACGTCTCGGGCCTGGACCTTGAACCTCAAGTGCTTGCCCACGGCGAGGGGCGCGTGAGCCACCCGCACATTGAGCTGGCTGCCCGGTAACTGCAGGGTCAACAGTTGGTAGTGGGAGTCGTAGTGGATGACTTGGCCCTCGATCACCACGCCAGCCTCGTCTCCCAAGGCCAGGGGCAGATCGAGACGTGCCAGGGTTTCGCCGATCGGTCCGCTGGCCAGGGCTTTGCCCTCGTTGAGCAGGACGATGTGGTCGGCCAGGCGCGCCACTTCATCCTGGGCGTGGCTGACATACAGCAGCGGAATATCCAGCTCGTCGTGCAGGCGTTCGAGGTACGGCAGGATCTCGCTTTTACGCTTGGCATCGAGGGCCGCCAGGGGTTCGTCCATCAGCAGTAACCGGGGGCTGGTGAGCAGGGCGCGGGCAATGCCGACGCGCTGGCGCTCGCCGCCGGACAGATGTTGCGGATGGCGTTCCAGCAGATGGCCGATGCCGAGCAGTTCGGTGGCGTGGGCCATGTCCACTCGGCGCTGATGGCGGGCAATGCGTCGCAGGCCGAACTCCAGGTTGCCGCGCACCGACAGGTGGGGGAACAGGCTGGCTTCCTGGAATACATAACCCAGCGCGCGTTTGTGCGGCGGCAAAAACAGGCCTTTGTGGCTGTCCTGCCAGACCTCGTCATTGATCCGCACCAAGCCCTCGGGCGCGCGTTCAAGACCGGCGATGCAGCGCAGGCAACTGGTCTTGCCGGAGCCGGAATGGCCGTACAGCGCGGTGACGCCACGCCCGGGCAGGTGCAGGTCCAGGTCTAGGCTGAACGCCGGATAGTCGAGCTTGAGGCGCACATCAATGGTCGAGGTCATGGGTCAGCTCCAGCCGGCCTTGGTCTGGCGGCTGGAGTACAGGGCCAGCAGCACCAGGAATGAGAACACCAGCATGGCGCCCGCCAGCCAATGGGCTTGCAGGTATTCCATGGCTTCGACGTGGTCGTAGATCTGCACCGAGACCACTCGGGTCTTGTCGGGAATATTGCCGCCGATCATCAGCACCACACCGAACTCACCGACGGTGTGGGCAAAGCCGAGAATCGACGCGGTGATAAACCCCGGCCGGGCCAGGGGCAGAATCACGCTGAAAAAGGTGTCCCAGGGATTGGCACGCAAGGTCGCGGCCACTTCCAGGGGACGGCTGCCGATCGCCGAGAAAGCGTTCTGCAGGGGTTGCACCACAAAGGGCATGGAATAGATCACCGATCCGATCACCAGCCCGCTGAAACTGAAGGTCAGAGTGTCCAGCCCCAGGGACTGGGTGAACTGGCCAATCACCCCGTTGGGCCCCAGCGCCAACAGCAGGTAGAAGCCGATCACCGTCGGCGGCAGCACCAGGGGCAGGGCCACAATCGCGCCGATGGGGCCGCGCAGCCGGGAGCGGGTGCGCGACAGCCACAGGGCGATGGGAGTGCCGATAATCAGCAGAATCAGGGTCGTCAGGGACGCCAGTTTCAGGGTCAGCCAGATGGCGGCGAAATCGGCACTCGATAGCGGCATTTAGAGTTGGTAACCGTAGGACTTGATGACGGCCGCGGCTTTTGGCCCCTTGAGGTAGTCAACCAGCGCCTTGGCGGCTGGGTTGTCTTTGCCTTTGTTGAGGATCACCGCGTCCTGCTTGATTGCATCGTGCATCTGCTCGGGCACGATCCAGGCCGAGCCGCTGCTGACTTTGCCGTCTTTGTAGATCTGCGACAAGGCAACAAAGCCCAACTCGGCGTTGCCGGTGGAGACGAACTGATAGGCCTGGGTGATGTTCTGGCCTTCGACGAGCTTGTCCTTGACCTTGTCGGTCAGGTCCAGCTTGGCCAGGACTTGAGTGGCGGCCAGGCCATACGGCGCGGTTTTCGGGTTGGCGATGGACAGGTGCTTGTACTGGTTGTCCTTGAGGACTTGGCCCTTGGCGTCGACATAACCTTCCTTGGCCGACCACAGCGCCAGGGTGCCGATGGCGTAGGTAAAGCGCGAGCCCTTGACCGTGTCGCCTTCGCTTTCAAGTTTTTGCGGCGTGGTGTCGTCGGCGGAGAGGAACACTTCGAACGGCGCGCCATTCTTGATCTGGGTATAGAACTGCCCTGTGGCGCCATAGGCGGCTACCAGTTTGTGGCCGGTGTCTTTTTCAAAGTCGGCGGCGATGGCCTGGATCGGCGCGGTGAAGTTGGCAGCGACCGCCACCTGGACTTCATCGGCCTGGACCGAGCCCATGGCGAATGCGGCGAGCAGGGTGGCGAGGCACGTCGGGGCAAAACTTGAGGCGCGAAGGGTCATGAAGCAGCTCCGTTGAGGGCAAGGGCGTGGCGCAGAGGGTGAGAGGGGGACTGCACCGACGGTCGGTTAAAGCGCTGTATAGCGGAATATATAGCGAATGACCGACGAACGGAACTGCGGGTGTCTGGGGGGGAAGCGTCAGGCCGGCCGCGACCGATGTCGCGGCCGCGACGCGGCGTCAGCGTCGCTGGAGTTGCGCCAGAGCTTTCTCGGCCAGGTGGCGGGTCAGTTCACCGGTGGGCAGTTCGATGCCCAGGCGCAGGGCCTGCCCGGACCAGAGGTTGGCGAAATCCGCGTCATCCTTGGCTCGCAGTGGCATCAAGGCTCCGCCAGCCAGGGGGAACGCCGGTGCCAATGGGTTGATGGGGCCGATTTCACGCATCACTCGGTTGACGATGCCCCGGGCCGGTCGCCCGGTGAACAGGTTGGTCAGGGCGGTCTGGCTTTCCTTGGCACTGCGCAGGGCCTTGTGGTGGGCCGCACTGATCTTGGCTTCCGGGGTGAACAGGTAGGCGGTACCCAGTTGCACCGCCGAGGCGCCCAGGGCCAGGGCTGCAACGATGCCCCGGGCGTCACCAATACCGCCGGCGGCAATCACCGGTAGATTCACGGCATCGACGATTTGCGGCACCAGGGCCAGGGTGCCGACCTGGGTATTGAGGTCGTCGGTGAGGAATAGGGCGCGGTGGCCGCCGGCTTCGTAGCCCATGGCGATGATCGCGTCGCAGCCGTGTTGCTCTAGCCACAGGGCTTCATCCACGGTGCTGGCCGAAGAGAGGATCTTGGCCCCGGTGGCCTTGACCCGTTGCAGCAGGCCAGCCTCGGGCAGGCCAAAGTGGAAGCTGACGATTTCCGGGCGCAGCTCTTCCACCAGCTCACAACTGACCCGATCAAATGGCGCACGGCTGCTGACCGGCGTGGGGGCGTCGAAGTCGGCGCCCAGCTCGCGATAATAGGGTTCCAGGGCGCTTTTCCAGCGGGCATCGCGCTGGGCGTCGGGGGCAGGCGTCTGGTGGCAGAAAAAGTTCAGGTTCAGCGGGGCCTGGGTCGCCAGGCGAATGGCTTGGACTTCCTGGCGAATCTGCTCCGGGGTGAGCATGGCGCAGGGCAGGGAGCCCAATGCGCCGGCCTTTGCGGCGGCGATGACCATGGCCGAGCCGGTGGCACCGGCCATGGGGGCTTGAATGATCGGCAGTTCGATGCCTAACAGATCGAGAATGCGGGTATCGGGCCACTGGCTCATGAGGCATATTCTCCGGCAGAAAAATTAACGACGGCAGCGCGGGGTTTGTATCAGGAGTTGCTGGTACAAGGCCAGGCGATGTTGACTCGATTACTGCTCCATACAGGAAGATTGACCATGGATGTAAAACAGCGCGAAGTCCTGCCTTTTCGCGTGGCGGGTTTGCAGGTCCGCACCCGTAACGCCGACGAGCAACAGGCGCAGACTGCGCAGATCGGCCCGATGTGGCAGCGTTTTTATCTTGAGGACCTATTCGATAAAGTCAGCCCCAAACAGCCGGACTCCTTTGTCTACGGTGTGTACTCCAACTATGAATCCGACGCTTCCGGGCTGTTCGATGTAACGGCCGGCGTGGCGCTGGCGGCACCCGGCAGTGATTACCCGGAGGTGGAGATCGAGGGCGGAGAATACCTGGTGTTCAGTGCCCGGGGCGCCATGCCCGACGTGGTGATTCAGACCTGGGGCCTGATCTGGGCTTACTTCCAGGACCACCCTCAGGTTCGCCGCCGGTTTGTCAGCGATTTCGAGGTGTACACCGGCCCCGACTCGGTGGCGATCTACATCGGCATTCAGTCCCCGGATGCGCCTTCGCGTTCCAGCAACTGACGCTTGCGCTCCACGCCCCAGCGATAGCCCGAAAGCTGGCCGTCGCTGCGCACCACGCGGTGGCAGGGAATCGCCACCGCCAGGCAGTTGGCCCCGCAGGCCTGGGCCACGGCGCGTGTCGCCTTGGGCGCGCCGATGCGCTGGGCAATTTCGGCGTAGCTGGCGGTGGTGCCGACCGGAATGCTTTGCAGGGCCTGCCACACGCGTTCTTGAAAGGCTGTGCCGCGCAGGTCCAGGGGCAGGTTCAGGCCAATCCCCGGCGCTTCGATAAACCCCACCACATGGGCGATCAGTTGCTCGAAGTCAGGCTCGGCGCCTTGCAGGTTGGCCCTCGGGAATTTGTCCTGCAGCTCGTGCACCAGGTCGTTGGGGTCGTCGCCGAGCAAAATGGCGCACACCCCTCGGCTGCTTTGCGCCACCAGAATCGCGCCCAGGGAGCATTGGCCGACGGCAAAGCGGATGTCGCTGTTGGCCCCGCCGGCGCGATAGTCGCTGGGTTTCATACCCAGTACCTGGTCGGCGGTTTCGTAGAAGCGGCTATTGGAGTTGAAGCCCGCGTCGTACAGGGCGTCGGTCACCGACTGGCCGCTGTGCAAGTGTTGGCGGACCTTGAGCGCGCGATGGGCGTTGGCGTAGCCCTTGGGGGTCAAACCGGTGGCCGCTTTGAACACCCGATGAAAATGAAACGCACTGATGCCGGCACCCTGGGCCAGTTGATTGAGTGTGGGCGCGGTTTCGGCGTCCTCGATCTGTCGGCATGCGGCGGCTACCAGGGCTGCATGCTGGGTCGCCAGTTGAGTCTGATCCCCCGCGGCGCGTTTGCTTGGGCGGTAGCCTGCTGCTTCAGCTGCGGCGGCGCTGTCGAAGAACTCGACGTTCTGCGGCCGTGGCAGGCGCGACAGGCTGCTGGGGCGGCAATAGACCCCGGTGGTTTTCACGGCGTAGACAAATTGCCCGTCGGCGCTGGCATCGCGGGCCAGCACCGACTGCCAGCGGGGATCGTGTTCGATGGGATGCTTCATGGGCTCTACTCGATGACGGGGCCGGGCCAGATTACCCAGGGTTGCAGGCTGCCGCACTCCGGGTCTTGCGCTGGAACTCGGACCGCCGGCGCCGTTTAGCCAGCGCGGCGAAAGGTCAGGTTGAAACGCTGGCTGCCCAGGCGCGGGTGGGTGCCTTCCTTGAGCGGCAGTATGCCGTGATAACGCAGCCGGTCGACGCCGCCCCAGACCGCGACATCGCCGTGCAGCAACGGCACCCGCAGCGGTCGATCGCTGCGTTGGTCGCCGCCAAACAGGAAGATTGCCGGCAGCCCCAGGGACAGGGACACGATTGGCGCGCTGAAGTCCTGCTCGTTCTTGTCCTGATGCAGGGACATCTTGGCGCCGGGGCGGTAGCAGTTGATCAGGCAGGCGTCGGGATTGAAGTCGGCGAACCCGGCCTCTAAGGCTGCGGCCTGGGCCAGTTGCCGGAAGATATCGGGCATCGGTGGCCAGGGTTGGCCGGTCTTGGGGTCGAGGTCGCTGTAACGGTAAGCCCGGGTGTCAGTGGTCCAGCCCAGCTCCCCGCAACTGCTCAGGCCAACCGACATGGTGAAACCGCCCGGCGTGACCATGCGCCGTAAAGGCGCGCCCTGCAGCACCGTTCGCAACGCCGGCAGCAACGGCTCGATCCAAGGCAGGGCGAAACCACGCAGTACCCGGGATTGCGGGCCGATGACGTCGACCCGGGGGGCTTGTTGCAGGTCCGCCTCGGCGAACAGATCGGCGGTGCCGGGCGGTGGCGGATGGAGCATCGTCGAACCTCCCTCCAGGGCAGCGCCGGCCGGGTTACAAGGCCTTGCTTACGCTGACGTCGCTGATGACATCATCGGATTGGCCGTGCAAGGCTTGCAGGGCCGCTTGGGCTTCTTCCTGGGTGCCGGTTTCCAGTTGCGCGAACTCGAAACGGCGCTCGCCATTGAGCTTGTATTTGATGACGTACTTGGTTGTTTGGGCCACGGTGGTACCTGTGTATTGCGATGTGGGAGGCTGGCTCAGCGCAGTTTGGAGCTGGAGCGGCGGACAATGCGGATCGAGTGGGTCAGGGTCGGCTTGCGCGTCACACTGATGGCGCGGTTGGTGACGGTATCGATGGTGATGTTCCAGAAACCGGTGCTGGGCGCGGTGATCTTGGCCGGGAACTTGTCGAAGGCGCCGCCGTGGTAAGTGTGGCGACCGCCGTTCTTGAAGCTGCGGAAGTTGGCGTCGTTCATCAGGCGGATATTGCAGACCTGGGAGCATTCGATGATGACGATGTCATCTTCATTCAGGTGCTCGCGCTGGTGGATAAATTTCATGGCGCCTCCAGAAGGGCTTTTCTCTACAAAAATCAAAACGATTGCATCAAAGATGGCGCAGTTTATCAGGCCCGACCGGGGATGAGCGGGCCGCCGTCATGCGCTATGGCAAATTAAAACGCTTATTTGGAATTTTATGCGCGATAAAGCGCTATGCCCCGGAGAAAAACAGCGGTTGTGCTGTCGGAGGGGCTTTAGTGGAGGTTTTGTATGAAGTGGTGTGTGTTGGGCCTGGCGTTGGCGATTGGCGGATGTGCGACGGTTGCGGATATCAATCAGACGCCGCCGACGCTCAGTGTGATCTCTGGCAAGAAGCCCCAGGATTACGCCGCCTGCTTGAGCGAGAAGCTGGCCGACAGTCGTGAGGCATTGCAGATCGAACCGCACAAGGAGGGGCTGCGGGTGGTGGTTCCGCAGAAACTCGCAGAAGGGCCGGCCGCGGTGTTTGATATCGAAGAGCGCTCCGGTGGCAGCAGCATCAAGCTGCATGAACAGATGTCGAACAACCCATTGCGCCCCCAAGATGTACGCAAGGCTGGAGAAGCCTGCATTTCCGGATGACGGCCTGGTATTGATGAGGCGCGTGGGGGAGAGGCTATTTCGCTGTACAAGGGCTGGGCGGCGAAAAATCCTGGAAAAACCCTCTTGTCGGCGTGCGGTTCGGCTAGGTCATCCGATAAACTGCGCTCACATTTCGACCATGCCGCCGAAGCCTGACTTGGGCGGCAGGGTCTTTTCGGGAGACGGCATGAAGCGCGAACAAATCAGGGAAAGGCATGCGGAAGGGTGTATTTCGGCGACCCACGTGATCCAGAATCCGGCCAATTCCGGGGAGTGGATCGTGTTTTTCAAGAAAAGCGCAGGGCGCAGCTACTTCTTGGTGGATGACAATGATGAAGTCGAATCATTCGGCCGGCTCGATGACCTGATCGAAACCATCCGCGGCCTGGGCATCAAGTTCGCCGAGATTCATATGTAGCCGCAACGGCTGGCATCCCGGTTTATTTGAACACCCCGTTATTTGCCCGCTACTTGAGTTGCGCCCCGCTATTTATTTACACACGACGACGACACTGCGGCTCTTGTAGTTGCCCACATCCGCGCCCAGGGTCTTTTCGCTTTCCTTCAGGGACGGGGTGCCTTCGGTGCCGACGATGCGGTAGCCGGTCCCGGCGCAGGATGCATCGGCTTTTTCATAGCAACTCGCCCAAGAGCTGGCTTCGCCGGAGCAATCGATGCTCAGGCCTTGTTCGCCGTTTGCCAGGTAGGTGTTGGATGCGGTGGCGCAGCCGCTCAGGGCCAGTACCGCGCTCAAAGCCAGTAATTTGTTCATGGTGGCAAAGGTCGTCGAAAGAGTGGTGGGGCAAGGGCCGGGCAGCACTGCCGAGCATTTGAAGCGAGATGCTATAGCGAACGGCCATTGCGGTACAGACAATCACAAAAAAGCCCTGCGTTGCAGGGCTTGTCCTATGCTCGCAGCACCGCTCAGGGCTTGCTGGTACGCCGGCGCGAAGGAGGCGGCGGCTGGTCTTGAAGGACTGCGGCGACTTCGATGGCCATGGCTTCCGAAGGGAATGGGCCGGCGATGTTTTCACCGCCGGTCGTGGCGACCCACCATTGTCCGTCTTTGGCTGGGGTGATCAGGTAACCGTTTACGCTTTTTGCTGCCGACATCAAGAGCTCTCGTTGGCTGGATCAAGGGCGCAATCATAGCCTTATATAGGCCTGCTGGCTCGACTCTGCAGGTTAGAACGCGGGCTTGCCAGCGCATTGCAGGTTTACGCCGAGGGTTATCTCGGGGATGCTGCGGAACTATCAGACAGAATATTTCTCTATGATGGCAGCGGTTAGCCAGCGCGGGGCATTGTAAGGTGCACGCCGCCTGATTAGACTGCGCCGAACTCGTAAGCACAGCCTTTTTAAGGACTCATATGATCAAGAAATGCTTGTTCCCAGCAGCCGGTTACGGTACTCGCTTCCTGCCAGCGACTAAAGCCATGCCTAAAGAAATGCTGCCGGTGGTGAACAAGCCACTGATCCAGTACGGCGTTGAAGAAGCGCTGGACGCCGGTTTGACCGAAATCTCCATTGTGACGGGTCGCGGCAAGCGCGCCCTCGAAGACCACTTCGACATCAGCTACGAGTTGGAAAACCAGATCAAGGGCACCGACAAAGAGAAGTATCTCGTCGGTATCCGCAAGCTGTTGGACGAGTGCTCTTTCTCCTACACTCGCCAGACTGAAATGAAAGGCCTGGGCCACGCGATCCTCACCGGTCGCCCGCTGATCGGCGACGAACCGTTCGCTGTGGTGCTGGCGGACGACCTGTGTGTCAACCTCGATGGCGACGGCGTGCTGACCCAGATGGTCAAGCTGTACAAGCAGTTCCGCTGCTCGATCGTGGCGATCCAGGAAGTCGATCCACAGGAAACCAACAAATACGGCGTGATCGCCGGTGAGATGATCCGTGACGACATCTACCGTGTGCACAGCATGGTTGAGAAGCCAAAGCCGGAAGATGCGCCGTCCAACCTGGCCATCATCGGTCGTTACATCCTGACTCCGGACATCTTCGACCTGATCGAACAGACCGAGCCGGGCAAAGGCGGTGAAATCCAGATCACCGACGCCCTGATGAAGCAAGCGCAAAACGGCTGCGTCATGGCCTACAAGTTCAAAGGCAAGCGTTTCGACTGCGGTGGCGCCGAAGGCTACATCGACGCGACCAACTTCTGCTTCGAGAACTTCTACAAGACCGGCAAGGCTTACTGATAGCTGCGCAGGTTTCTGTACGAAAAAGCCACCTTCGGGTGGCTTTTTCATTTTCTGCCCTTATGTCCATCCTCTGCGCTGACCCTTCCGCCATCTGCGGTTATGCTGTCGGCCTGCCTGGGAGAGTGAAATGGCCTACGATTTTGATCTTTATGTAATTGGCGCCGGTTCCGGCGGCGTGCGTTGTGCGCGGTTTGCCGCGGGGTTTGGGGCGAAAGTCGCCGTGGCCGAGAGCCGCTATCTGGGCGGTACCTGCGTCAACGTCGGTTGCGTGCCGAAAAAGCTGCTGGTGTACGGCGCGCACTTTGCCGAGGACTTCGAGCAGTCCGCAGGTTTTGGCTGGACGTTGGGTGAGGCGAACTTCGATTGGTCGACCCTGATCGCCAACAAGGATCGCGAGATCAATCGTCTCAATGGCATCTACCGCAATCTACTGGTCAACAGTGGCGTGACCCTGCATGAAGGCCACGCCAAGCTGATCGACCCGCACCAGGTGGAGGTCAATGGCCAGCGCTACAGCGCCAAGCACATCCTGATTGCCACGGGTGGCTGGCCGCAGATCCCGGACATTCCCGGGCGTGAGCACGCCATCAGTTCCAACGAAGCCTTCTTCCTCAAGCAACTGCCCAAGCGTGTGCTGGTGGTGGGCGGTGGTTACATCGCGGTGGAGTTCGCCGGGATTTTCCACGGGCTGGGTGCTGAAACCCAGTTGCTGTATCGCGGCGACCTATTCCTGCGTGGCTTCGATGGCGCGGTGCGCAAGCACCTGCAAGAAGAGTTGACCAAGCGCGGCCTGGACCTGCAATTCAATGCCGACATTGAGCGGATCGACAAGCAGGGCGATGGCAGCCTCAAAGTGCGCTTGAAGGATGGGCGTGAACTGGAGACGGATTGCGTGTTTTATGCCACGGGTCGGCGGCCGATGCTCGACAACCTGGGCCTGGAAAATACCGGGGTCAAGCTCGACAAGCGTGGCTTTGTCGAGGTGGATGAGCAGTACCAGAGCGCCGAGCCGTCGATTCTTGCGATTGGCGATGTGATCGGTCGGGTGCAACTGACTCCAGTGGCCCTGGCCGAGGGCATGGCCGTGGCGCGACGCCTGTTCAAGCCTGAGCAATATCGCCCGGTGGATTACCGCATGATCCCTACGGCGGTGTTCAGCCTGCCGAACATTGGCACGGTTGGCTTGACCGAGGAGCAAGCGCGTGAAGACGGGCACAAGGTGCAGGTTTTCGAAAGCCGTTTCCGGCCGATGAAGTTGACCCTGACCGACTGCCAGGAGCGCACCCTGATGAAGCTAGTAGTGGATGCCGACACCGACAAGGTACTGGGTTGCCACATGGTCGGGCCGGACGCTGGGGAGATTGTCCAGGGTCTGGCGATCGCCTTGAAAGCAGGCGCCACCAAGCGCGACTTCGACGAAACCATCGGCGTGCACCCAACGGCCGCCGAAGAGTTCGTCACCATGCGCACCCCGGTCGCGGATTAAGTCCTCTTCGGCCGTGGTGGCCGTTCCTTGGTTGCTGGCGCCGCCTTCGCGGCGGTGGCCAGTTGCAATGCCTCAAGGCCGGCCTCGGCCTTGGCGGCTCTCAACTCCAATTCTTTGCCGATCTGGCCTTGCTCTTCCAGGCTGTGCTTGAGCGTCTGGCTTTCCAGCAGCGCGACGCGCAGGCGTTCCTGGAGGAGGGTGGCTTCGCCCTGGGCGCGATTTGACTGTTCCTGCAATTGCTCGCGCAGGGCCTCGCTTTTTTGCGCCAGGTCCTGGGCCTGCCTCAACTCTTTCACTGTGGCGCGGTTTTCACTGAGCAGGCGCTCATTGTCGCGGTGCAGTTGGGTGATTTCGTCTTGGCGGACCAGAGCGTTTTGCTGTACCTGGCGCAATTCCATCTGCACCTGTTGCAACTGCCCTTCGTGGCGCCGCTGTTCTTGTTCGCGTTGCTCTTTGACTGCGTTGCGGTAGTGCTCAAGGGCGTCGCGGGCGTGCAGGTGCTTTTCTTCCAGCGAGCGAATCTGCTCATCTTTGTCTTGCAGGCGTAGTTCGAAATCTCCCACCGCCTGATTAAGCCCGGCGTTGCGGGTCTGCTCGCTTTGCAGGGTGGAGCGGGTGCTCTGCAGGGCGGCGCTTTCCTCGGCCAGGGCAGCCGCCTGGATCTCCAGTTGCTGCTCCAGGCCGGCCTGGTTCTGCTGGGCTGCCAGCAACGCTGTTTCCAGCGCCTGCACGCGCTCATCGAACGCGGCCTGAGCCTGCTCCAGAGGCTCCTGGGCCTGCTCTTCCAGGCGCCGGGCAATGCGCGCCACTAAATCGGCCAATTCACCTTCCAGGGGCTCTTCCGGCGCTTCGGCACGGCCGCGGCCGTTATCCAGCTCCTTCAGATAGCGGTGGATGGTGGTTTTTGAGCCGGTATTGCCCATTTCAACGCGCACTGCGTCGATGCTGGGGTGTTCGCCGCGGGCGAGGATCGCCAAGCGCGCCTTTTGCACCACTGCCTTATTTATGCCGCCGCGAGCCATGATTCCTCCTACGATTTTGTACTGTGTTACGTAGTATGTAATTACGCATAATTGTACGCGATGAAATTAGATTAAGCATAGAAATAATGACATGGGATATAGTGGTATTACCCCTTGTGAGGCGCATTCGGCCCCCATAAACAGCGGTTTTCGCTACACCCGACAGAGTTGAACCCATGAGTGAACTGGATCGTTACCTGCTCGCCGCCACCCGCGATAACACGCGGCGTAGCTATCGCGCGGCCATTGAGCATTTCGAAGTGGCGTGGGGCGGCTTCCTGCCAGCCACCAGCGAGGCCGTGGCCCGCTACCTGGTGGCCTATGCCGGGGAGTTGTCGATCAACACCTTGAAGTTGCGCTTGTCGGCGCTGGCGCAATGGCACAACAGCCAGGGCTTTCCCGACCCGACCAAGGCTCCGGTGGTGCGCCAGGTGTTCAAGGGCATTCGCGCCTTGCACCCGGCCCAGGAGAAACAAGCCGAACCGCTGCAGTTGCAAGACCTGGAACAGGTCATTGCCTGGCTGGAGCAAGAAGCCCAGACGGCGATTGCTGAAGGCAATCAGGCTGATCTGCTGCGGGCTCGGCGCGACAGCGCCTTAATCCTCTTGGGCTTCTGGCGCGGCTTTCGCAGTGATGAGCTGTGTCGCCTGCAGGTCGAGCATGTGCAGGCGGTGGCCGGTTCCGGTATCAGCCTGTACCTGCCGCGCAGCAAGGGCGACAGGGACAACCTCGGCAAAACTTACCAAACGCCGGCTTTGCAGCGCCTATGCCCGGTTCAGGCCTACAGCGATTGGCTCGGCGTTGCGGCGCTGGTCCGTGGGCCGGTGTTTCGCGGCATTGATCGCTGGGGGCATTTGAGCGAGGAGGGCTTGCACGCCAACAGCGTGATCCCGTTGTTGCGTCAGGCGCTGGAGCGGGCCGGCATTCCCGCCGAGCGTTACACCAGCCACTCATTGCGTCGCGGCTTTGCCACCTGGGCTCACCGCAGCGGCTGGGACTTGAAATCGCTGATGAGCTACGTCGGCTGGAAGGACATGAAGTCGGCCATGCGCTACATCGAGGCCAGCCCCTTTATGGGCATGGCGCGGATCAGCGAAAAGCCCGTCGAGCAGGCGCTAAAGGTTTCTTCTATTAATAAGCTCGGCTGATAGCCAAAACCAATCGGCAGCATCAGGTTTGCCAATGAGCCATCAGCCGGATCATTGGTTAGGATTCTCCCCATCAAGTTTCCACACAACGTTTTCAACCAATGACGGAGAGTCAACGATGCCTATCATCAACAGCCAAGTTAAACCCTTCAAAGCAACCGCATTCAAAAACGGCGCATTCGTCGATGTGTCGGACGCCGATCTGAAAGGCAAATGGTCTGTCGTCTTCTTCTACCCGGCTGACTTCACCTTCGTTTGCCCAACCGAGCTGGAAGACCTGGCTGACAACTACGCCGAATTCCAAAAACTGGGCGTCGAAATCTACAGCGTGTCGACCGACACCCACTTTGCCCACGCTGCCTGGCACAACACTTCGCCAGCCATCGGCAAGATCCAGTACACCATGATCGGCGACCCGACCCTGACCATTTCCCGCAACTTCGACGTGCTGATCGAAGAAGCCGGTCTGGCTGACCGTGGCACCTTCGTGATCAACCCAGAAGGCCAGATCAAAATCGTTGAAATCAACGACGGCGGCGTAGGTCGCGATGCTTCCGAGCTGCTGCGCAAAATCAAGGCCGCTCAGTACGTCGCTGCTCACCCAGGCGAAGTCTGCCCAGCCAAATGGAAAGAAGGCGAGGCCACCCTGGCTCCGTCCCTGGACCTGGTCGGCAAGATCTAAGTCCATGTTTGACTCCAGGGCGGTGATCCGCACCTAAGTAAGCTGCACCGCCCCCAAAACGCCCGGGCGAGATTCGCTCGGGCGTTTTTTTTACCGAATCATCTCTTTATTCAGAACATGGAAATCGCCCGTATGTTGGACGCCAATCTTAAAGCTCAGTTGAAGTCATACCTGGAACGGGTCACCCAGCCGATCGAGATCGTCGCATCCCTCGACGACGGTGCGAAATCCCAGGAAATGCTCGAATTACTCAAGGAAATCAGCAGCCTTTCCAGCCTGATTACCCTGCATGACCAAGGGACCGATGCGCGTAAGCCGTCGTTCTCGCTGAACCGCCCGGGTAGTGATATCAGCCTGCGTTTCGCCGGCATTCCCATGGGCCACGAATTCACCTCGCTGGTGCTGGCCCTGTTGCAAGTCGGCGGTCACCCATCGAAAGCCAGTGCTGAAGTCATCGAACAAATCCGCTCCCTTAAAGGCGAGTTCAACTTCGAGACGTACTTCTCGCTGTCCTGCCAGAACTGCCCGGACGTGGTCCAGGCCCTGAACCTGATGGCGGTGCTCAACCCGAGCATTCGTCACGTGGCCATCGACGGCGCGCTGTTCCAGGCTGAAGTCGACGAGCGCAAGGTCATGGCCGTGCCCAGCGTCTACCTGAATGGGGTCAACTTTGGCCAGGGCCGTATGGGCCTGGAAGAAATCCTCGCCAAGCTCGACACCAGCGCCGTGGAGCGCCAGGCCGAGAAGCTCAACGCCAAGGACGCCTTTGACGTGCTGGTCGTGGGCGGTGGCCCAGCCGGTGCATCGGCGGCTATCTACGCGGCCCGTAAAGGCATTCGTACCGGCGTGGCGGCAGAGCGTTTTGGCGGCCAGGTGCTGGATACCATGGCCATCGAGAACTTCATCTCGGTGCAAGAGACCGAGGGGCCGAAACTGGCCGGTGCCCTGGAAGCGCACGTTCGCCAATACGATGTCGACATCATGAATCTGCAGCGCGCCAGTGCCCTGATTCCGGCCAAAGAAGTGGGCGGTTTGCATGAGGTGCGTTTTGAAAGCGGTGCGAGCCTCAAGGCCAAGTCGCTGATCCTGGCCACCGGTGCCCGCTGGCGTGAAATGGGCGTGCCGGGCGAGCAGGAATACAAGGCCAAAGGCGTGTGCTTCTGCCCGCACTGCGATGGCCCGCTGTTCAAGGGCAAGCGCGTGGCGGTGATCGGCGGTGGCAACTCCGGCGTTGAAGCGGCCATTGACCTGGCGGGTATCGTCAGCCACGTAACCCTGCTGGAGTTTGACGGCAAGCTGCGCGCCGACGCTGTATTGCAACGCAAGCTGCACAGCCTGCCGAACGTCAAGGTCATCACCAGTGCACTGACCAGCGAAGTGAAAGGCGATGGGCAGAAAGTCACCGGGCTGGTCTACAAGGACCGGGATTCGGGTGAGTTCCACACCGTCGACCTGGAAGGCATCTTCGTGCAGATCGGCCTGTTGCCTAACACCGATTGGCTCAAGGGCACCGTCGAATTGTCGCCGCGGGGCGAGATCATTGTCGATGCACGTGGCGAGACATCCCTGCCAGGTGTGTTCGCCGCCGGTGACGTGACCACTGTGCCGTACAAGCAGATTGTGATTGCGGTGGGCGAGGGCGCCAAGGCATCCCTCAGCGCCTTCGACCACTTGATCCGTACCTCAGCACCGGCTTGATCGCCCACTGAAAAAACAAAACCCCATGAGCCTGGCTCATGGGGTTTTTTATTGCCGCTTTGCAACCATCTGTGTGGGAGCCGGCTTGTCGCTGATAGGGCTTCGCGTCAGGTACAGGATAGGAGGGCGCTATCGCTGGCAAGCCAAGTCCTACAGCGCCCGCTCCTACAACGTCGGTTACAGCGGGGCGGGCTGGATGATTTCGACCCAGTAGCCGTCCGGGTCCTTGATAAACGCCAGGCTCTTCATGCGGCCATCGTTCAGGCGTTTCTGGAAGTCGCAACCCAGGGCTTCGAAGCGTTCGCAGGCGGCAACGATGTCCGGTACTGAAATGCAGATGTGGCCAAAACCGCGAGGGTCGGTGTTGCCGTTGTGGTAGGCGAAGTCCGGGTCGTTCTCGGTGCCGTGGTTGTGGGTCAGTTCGAGAATGCCAGGGATGGACTTCATCCATTGGGTGCGTGCCGCGGCGTCGGCCGGGATCTGCGCCTTGTCCACCAGGGCCAGGAAGTACAGGCTGAATTCGGCTTCAGGGAAGTCGCGTTTTTCCACCAAGGAGAAGCCCATGATCCGGGTGTAAAAGTCCAGGGACTGGGTAATGTCCTTGACCCGCAACATGGTGTGGTTGAACACGAATTGTGCGGTGGCGCTATCAGGTTGGGCGGTGACGCCGGGGAAAGTGTCGAGTTCGTGCAGGCTCATGGGCCCTCCGGAATAAAAGTGGGGCAAACGGCGCTCGCGCTCACGAGCAATCCCTTGGCTTGCGATAATCAGGCGTCCTTGCGATCACGCAATGATACGCAAGAGGGCAGAGCGGCGCCAAACCCAATGCTCCTGATCTATTGCCCAATCCTCGCGTCGGGCTCAGACTTTGCGGCTGGCCCCCGATGTGTGCATGAGCATGATCAAGTTCCCCAAAACCCTGGCATTGAGCCTGTGCGGCCTGTTGCTGAGCGATATCGTGCAGGCACAGGAACCGCAATTGACCTGGCCCAATGGTTGGGAAGTCGAAGCCGTTCCTGAAGCGTCCGCCGAACAAACGGGCAAGGTTTCCCGCCAGCGTGCGGTAAAAAATGATGCGGCAGGTACGCCGCAATTGGTTATGGAATTGACCATGACCCAGGTCGAAAGTGGCCACGTGGTGAACCTTCAAGGGGTTTTGCTGGAGATGCGCAAGTCGATCCAGAAGGACTTCGCCCAAGGCGGTTACCAAAGTGTGTGTAACAAAATTCATGAAGCGCGGCTGAGTCGCCTGTCGGCCCTGGAAACGACCTGCACCATTACTCAGAACGGGCGTCATGTGTTGTCACAAACATTGGTGGCGGCCGTGGATGTTGATAAGGCCTATGTACTTTCATACGCCGGGCAAGCAGCGGCCTATGCCGATAGCCAAGAAGAAATACTCGCCGCCAGAAACAGCTTGAAACTCTAAATGAATCTCTTCGTTTCTGTTCGATTTGTGCGCGGAGGGTTATGGAAAAGGCATTAACCCTAAAGTTGCAGGGGGTGCTGTTGTACGTTTGCTATTGGCGCGCAAAAGGGTGCACTAGTTAGTGCCTTTGTGTGAAGGATGAGTCTGAACGCGAGGGATAATTAACTCGAATTGCGATAAGAATATTCTTACTGATCTAAAGGCCCCGCCTACGCGGGGCCCTTGAAATATGCCGTCTGCCTTAACCGCGCAGCCAAGCATCTACAGTGGCGGCGCCGTACTGTTCTTTCCAGGCTTTCAGGCCGCGGTGGTTGCCGCCTTTGGTTTCAATCAGCTCGCCGGTGTGCGGGTTCTGATAGACCTTGACCACGCGTGCACGGCGCTGTTTAGGGGCGTTGGCCGATGGCAGCACGGTTTTGCCCAGGGCTGGGTCGAGGATGGCGATGATGTCGCGCAGGCTCTTGCCGTAGGTCTTCATCAGGCCCTGGAGTTTTTCTTCGAACTCGATTTCCTTCTTGAGCCCGGCATCGTTCTTCAGGGATTCCAGTTGCGCGAGCTGTTCTTGAAGCGCCTTTTCTGCTGCGCGGAATTCAGCGAGTCTGGACAATATCTTTACTCCAATAATGTATTTTTGCTGATACCTGGCACAAACAAAGCTATTAGCCAGGCGCCTGGGAAGGGTTTGATTAAACGGCCTTCCTGTGATGCTTGAACAGGCAAGAAAAATTGTAGTAGTTAATGCCGTTGGAGTAAATCAGGTTGTTCTTGTTACTGGGAGTTACTGTCAAATGATTCATCTTGGTGCACGTTGGCAATGCGCCCGAATATGCCACTTTTACTGAAGTGGCAATTTAATGGCCTTGCAGTGCTTCCAGCAGTTTCTCCTGGGGCATGGGGCGGGCAAATAAATAACCCTGGAGGAAGTCCACACCGCGTTGCGCCAGGTAATCCCGTTGTTCAGCTGTTTCGATGCCTTCGGCGACAATACCCAAATCCAGCTTGCCCGAGAGTTCGATGATGCTGTCCAGGATATGGCCGGAGAGTGCATCAGCCCCGATCATCGCCACGAAGCTCTGATCGATTTTCAAATAATCGACGTTGAACTGGCGCAGGTAAGCCAGGCTGGAATGCCCGGTGCCGAAGTCATCGATGGCGATCAACACCCCCAATTGGCGCAGGGCTTCAAACAATTGCTGGGTGGTCGCACTGGGCTATATCAATTCGCGCTCCGTCAGTTCCAGCACCAGGATCACCTTGCCCGGTGGGAACGCCGCGAGAAAGGTGCGGCACTCTTCAAGCAGCGCCATGTCCTGGCAATGGCGGGCGGTGATGTTGATGCCGATATGGAAACCCTCGGTGAAGTCTGCGGCATGGGGCACCAGTGCCTGTGCGGTCTGTTCCATCAGGGAGCGGGTCATGGGCACGATCAGGCCCGAGTGTTCGGCGAAGGGGATAAACAGGTCGGGACGCACCAGGCCCTCCTGGGGGTGCTGCCAGCGCATCAGCACTTCCACGCCGGCCCATTGCAGCGTGTCGCCGCGCACCACCGGCTGGAAATAGGGGATGAATTCTCCCGCCTTCAGGGCCCGTTGCAGTTCCCGGCTGGGGGAGGACGAGCGCTTTTGCAGGCGGTGGCCAGCGATGCCCGCCAGCGCTCCGAGGAAGACCAGAAGGCTGAACAGCGCCGGATACTGGGCCTTCATGTAGCGCCAGACTGCCCCGGCAGGGAACCCCACGCTGACGTGATAGGGATAACGGAACGAGGCCAGTTCTTCGGCGGCTACGGCGGCGCGTGGCGGGGGCGTGTCATGCACCTGGCCTTTGGCCGATATCCAATGGGGCCCCACTTGCAATTGCAGCTCAGCAAAGCGACTGATCAGGCGCAGCACATTGGCCAGGTGGTAACCGTCAATCGTGGCCAACGCTGCTCGCTCGCCTTCGCTGAGCCGGTAGACCAGCAGTGAGCTGTTCGGGGTCACCGGGTTGCCGTTCATGAGCCAAAGTTTGCCCTCGATGTAGTCCTCGGGATCAAGCGGCACCGTGACATTGCCCAGCAGCGAGCTGCAATAGTTGCTCTTGCGCCACACCAGGTTGGTTGAGCGTACAAAAGGTCGGCGCACCACTTGATCGCGCAGGGCCAATTGTTGCTGCTCGTCACAGGCTTGCCCCGCCAGCGGCAGCAAGGCCTGAGCGGCGATATGGCTGTTGTCCAGCATCAGGTCGAATTGGCGCACGGCCTCCTGGGCGGTTTCCAGGCTGCTCTGTTGCAGCGCTCGTTCGGCTTGCAGATGGAGGATGAACAGCCCAAGCCCAATGGGCAGCAACGCCATCAGCAGCGGGCGCAAGGATCGGGTCGAGCGCTGCAACGGGCTGCTAGCGAGCGAACCTTTGGCAGGGGAGGGCAGCGCCCTAGAGTCTGGCGCCGGCGTGGTAAGCAGCAGGATAGATGGCTTTCAGCGGCGATACAGGATTTGCGCGTGCTGGATAAAGGCCAGGGTTGCGGGCGACGCCTGGCGTTGATCGAGCACGGCAATCCCCACGTTGCGGCGGGCTGCTGGCAACAGCTCTCGGGTCACGTAGCGCGGGTCCGGGGAGGGCGGTAGGGACAGTTGGGCGACAATGCTCAGGGCATCGCCGCGGCTGACGGTTTCCAGGGTGCTGAGCAATTGCGAGCAGCGATAACGCACCTTCGGCGTGAGCCCGGCGTTGGCGAACAGGCGTGATACCAGCTCTGCCGAACCGGCTTCGGTGAGTACGAACGGATCATCGCAAAGCGCTTTCAGGGTCAGCGTGCTTTTGGCCGCCAGCGGGTGTTGGCTTGGCAGCAGGGCCACCAGTTGATCCTCCGCCAGGGCAAAGGTGTCGAAACGCTCCTGGGGCAGCACCACGAAACCCAGGTCAATGCGGCGTTGCTCCAGCCATTGCAGCACCTGGCGATCCGGTCCTTCATCGATGTGCACCTCGATCCCGGGATGCTGCAGGCGATAACCCTGGAGAATCTCCGGCAGCAGGCGCATCGACGCCGTGGGCCCGAAGGAGCCGATCCGCAGGGTGCCGCGTTTCATGCCGCGGGCATCGGCGGCTTCCTGCTCCAGGGTCGCGGCCAGGCCCAACATGGCTCGAGCCCGCAGCAGCAGTTGTTGGCCGATGTCGCTGAGTTCCACCTGGGCTTGATGACGGCGGAATAGGTCCACCCCCAGTTCCTGTTCCAGGGACTTGATGGCGTGGGACACCGCCGATTGCGAGATGCCCAGGCGATGGGCCGCGAGGGTGAACCCGCGCAGTTCGGCCACTAGGGAAAAGATCTCGAGTTGGGTCAGGGTCATGAATGAAAGCTCATTTTACGATGATCGGCTATTAGCAAAAGAATACCCCAACGCCCTCAATCCTCGACGTTGGAGTCTTATGTCATTTTCTGATCGAACCGGCCGTTACGCCGGATTTATGCCGGTGTACGCCAAGTTGGCAGCGGTGAGCATGATCTGGGGCGGCACCTTTGTCGCCGGGCGTCTGCTAGCCGGGACCCTGGCGCCGCTATTGGCCGCCAGCGTGCGTTTTCTCCTGGCTAGCCTGGCATTGATGCTGTTCATGGTCCTGGCACGGATCCCTCTGGCGCGCCCCACCCGGGGTCAGTTTGTGCAACTGACCGTGCTGGGCTTTTTCGGCATCTTTTTCTACAACCTGTGCTTCTTCAACGGCCTGCAACTCATCGGCGCCTCCCGCGCCTCATTGATTGTGGCGCTGAACCCGGCGGTGATTGCCTTGGCGTCGTGGTGGCTGTTCAAGGAGCGCTTGGGCCGGACCAAGGTCATGGGCATCGCCCTGTGCCTGGTCGGCGCCGGCACGGTAATCCTCAGTCGCGACCCTTCGGCTTTGCAGGCTGGGGCGGCCAGTTGGCGTGGGGATCTGCTGATTTTTGGCTGCGTACTGGGGTGGGGCCTCTATTCCTTGGGCGCCAGGAACCTCAACAGCAGCCTCGGCCCGTTGCAAACCGTGACCTACTCCATTGGGCTGGGCACGCTGATGCTGTGGGCGGTGACCCTGGCCATGGGCGACGTGGACCTGGCGGCGATCGCCCAGCTCAACCTCGGACAAGGCCTAGGGCTGCTGTACCTCGGCGTGCTCGGTTCGGCTCTGGCCTACATCCTCTATTACGATGGCGTGCAGCGCATCGGTGCCACCCGCGCCGGAGCCTTCATCGCACTCAACCCGCTGACCGCGGTGCTGCTCGGTGCCCTGTTACTGGCGGAGCCGCTGACCCTGAGCATGGGCCTGGGCGGGGCGCTGATTCTCGTCGGCCTTTATTTGTGCAACAAAGGCCTTGCGACGCCGGCAAAAAAGCGGATTTTATAGAGATTACGGACAAACATATTTACGCTGTGTAGAATCCGGTTACGCATACAATAATAAAGTCTTCTGGCAGCAGAAGCCTCGCCAGCCTGCAAGCAAGACAGGGTCGACATGAAGATATTCGGTTTCCAACTGATCTACGGTGATTTCCTCGCCCGCAGCGTGCGCGGTATCTCCTGCGCGCCACCCTCGCTCCTCAGCATTCATAAGCACTGACCCTCCGCGTATCGCGGCGGTTAATTCTAAAAATGATGAGGCGCCAACCATGGCAGATATCTTCGAAAACCCAATGGGCCTGATGGGCTTTGAATTCATCGAATTCGCATCGCCTACCGCCAATACCCTTGAGCCGATCTTCCAGATCATGGGCTTTACCAAGGTCGCGACCCACCGTTCCAAAGACGTGCACCTGTACCGTCAGGGCGCGATCAACCTGATCCTCAACAACGAACCTCACAGCGTGGCCTCGTACTTTGCCGCCGAGCACGGCCCGTCGGTGTGCGGCATGGCGTTCCGCGTGCAGAACGCCCAGCAGGCCTATTCCCGTGCCCTGGAGCTGGGTGCCCAGCCGATCCACATCGCCACCGGCCCCATGGAGCTGAACCTGCCGGCGATCAAAGGCATCGGCGGCGCGCCGCTGTACCTGATCGATCGTTATGGTGAAGGCAGCTCGATCTATGACATCGACTTCGTGTTCCTCGACGGCGTAGACCGCCATCCCGAGGGCGCGGGCCTGAAGATCATCGACCACCTGACCCACAACGTGTACCGCGGACGCATGGCTTACTGGGCCGGCTTCTACGAGAAACTGTTCAACTTCCGCGAGATCCGCTACTTCGACATCAAGGGCGAATACACCGGCCTGACCTCCAAGGCCATGACCGCTCCGGACGGCATGATCCGCATCCCGCTGAACGAGGAATCGTCCAAGGGCGCCGGGCAGATCGAAGAGTTCCTGATGCAGTTCAACGGCGAGGGCATCCAGCACGTGGCGTTCCTCACCGATGACTTGGTGAAGACTTGGGATGCGTTGAAAAAGATCGGCATGCGCTTTATGACCGCGCCGCCGGAAACCTATTACGAGATGCTTGAAGGTCGCCTGCCGAACCACGGTGAGCCGGTCAACGAGCTGCAATCACGGGGCATCTTGCTGGACGGCTCGTCGGAAGCCGGCGACAAGCGCCTGTTGTTGCAGATTTTCTCGGAGACCCTGATGGGCCCGGTGTTCTTCGAATTCATCCAGCGCAAGGGCGACGATGGTTTCGGTGAGGGCAACTTCAAGGCACTGTTCGAATCGATCGAGCGTGACCAGGTGCGTCGTGGTGTGCTCGCCACTGATTAAGGCCAGGCCGCATTGATAACAGAGCCCGATTCGGCGTGTGCCGGGTCGGGCTTTATTTTGCCTGTCGGTTGCCGATAGTGAATGTGTTAATGTTTCTCGCCTGCCTACCCGACCCCCTGACCGACGGCCCTCGATGAAGACACCCAGACCCTCGCTGACCCTGACCTTGCTCCAGGCCCGTGAAGCCGCCATGGCTTTTTTTCGCCCCTCTTTGAACCAGCACGACCTCACCGAACAGCAGTGGCGGGTGATTCGTATCCTGCGCCAGAACGGCGAGCTGGAAAGCCATCAACTGGCGAAGATGGCCTGCATCCTGCCGCCCAGCATGACCGGTGTGCTGACCCGGCTGGAGCGTGATGAATACGTCAGCCGGCGCAAATCCCCGGAAGACCAGCGCCGTCTGTTTATCACCCTGACCGAGCGTGGCGAAGCCTGTTTCGAGTCCATGAGCGGCGACATGGAAATCAACTACCAGAAGATCCAGCAGCAGTTCGGGGAAGAAAAGCTCCAGGCCTTGCTGGGCCTGCTCAACGAGCTGAAACAGATCAAGCCCTGAGGTGGCTCATGAGTGCCGACGGCGACGCTGGCGCAGCAGGTGCCTGAAACCTTCCAGCACCAACACCAGCACCGCCAGCCAGATCGGCCCGTAGGTCAACCATTCCCCCGGCCCGATGCTTTCCCCCAGCAGCAGGGCCACGGCCAGCAACAGCACGGGTTCAACGTAACTCAGCAGGCCGAACAGGCTGAAGGCCAGCAGCCGGCTGGCGATGATGTAGCAAAGCAAGGCCGAGGCGCTGATCACCCCGAGCAATGGAATCAGCAGGTACAGGCCCGGGTTGCGCTCCAGTACGTTGAAGTCCTGGGCGAACCACAGGGCCACGGGGATCAGCAGCGCCATGTCGAACCACAGGCCGCCCAGGTGATCGGTGCCCAGGCGTTTGCGCAGCACGAAGTACAGCGGGTAACCCAGCACCACCAGCAAGGTCGGCCACGACACCCCACCCATTTGATACAGCTCATTGAACACCCCGACGCCGGCGAACAGGGTGGCGATTTTCTGCAGCCGTGACAGGCGTTCGCCATAGGCAATGCGCCCGGTCAGCACCATGGTCAGCGGCAGGAGGAAATACCCCAGGGACACATCCAGGCTATGGCCGTTGAGTGGCGCCCACATAAACAGCCAGAGTTGCGCGCCCACCAGGGCCGAGGACAGCATCAGCGCCAGAAGCAGGGCCGGCGTGGCCAGCACCCGTCGGCCCAGGCCGACCACTCGCGGCCATTCGCCGGCCAGGATCATGAACAGGGTCATGCAGGGCAGGGTCAGCAGCATCCGCCAGCCAAAGATCTCCAGCCCGGAGAGCGGCGCCAGTAGCGAGGTGTAGTAGTACATGACGGCAAACAGCACCGACGCCAGAACCGATAAAACAATACCTTTAGACACGCTGTCCTCGTGTGACCTGCACCGCAGGCTTGATGAAATAGGGGGGATGTACGTCGAGGGGAATATAGAGGGTTTACAGCGAGAAATTTGCGCTGAATCCGGGTGTTTTGTGGAGGAATTTCTCGTTTTGGCCAAAACCGCCGATTAATCCCGCCGATTGAGCAGTGGCCGCCCGCGCTGGGCGGCCAGGTGCGGACCTCAGGCCGAGAATGGCGTGCGCCCGGAAACGAAATGACTGACGTCATTGAAGCCGGGGGTGGAGGCATGACCGGGGGTGACCAGAGCGTCGATAAAGGCTTCGTCTTCGGCGCTGATGCGCACGCTCAACGCCTCGGTGTAGGCATCCCACTGCTGCTCGGTACGCGGGCCGACGATGGCCGAACTGACCGCCTGATTGTTCAGCACCCAGGCGATGGCGAAGGGCACGATCCCCACACCTCGGCCCTGGCAGTACTCCTGGATCTGCTGGGCGATGCGCAGGGATTCGACCCGCCATTCGGTTTCCAGGATGCGCTTGTCCTGGCGCCCGGCGCGGCTGCTGCTGTCCGGTGCCACATCAGGGGCGTACTTGCCACTGAGCACGCCCCGGGCCAACGGGCTGTAAGGCACCACGCCAAGGCCGTAGGCGCGGGCGGCGGTGATCTGCTCGGCCTCGGCCTGGCGGTTGACGATGTTGTACAGCGGTTGGCTGATCACCGGGCGCTCGATCCCCAGTTGGTCAGCGATGCGCACCGCTTCGGCGATCCGCCAGCCGCGGTAGTTAGACAGCCCCCAGTAACGGATCTTGCCCTGGCGCAGCAGGTCGCCGATGGCGCGGATGCTCACCTCCAGTGGCGTGTTGTGGTCTTCGCGGTGCAGGTAATAGATGTCCAGGTAGTCGCTGCCCAGGCGGGTCAGGCTGGCGTCGATGGCGTTGAAAATATGCTTGCGGCTCAGTCCGGCGCGGTTGGGCACGCCGTCGGCCGGGCCGAAGCCGACCTTGGACGCCACCACCCAGTCATGGCGACGGCGGGCAATGGCTTCACCGACGATCTCCTCGGAGCGCCCGCCTGTGTAGACGTCGGCGGTGTCGATAAAGTTGATGCCCTGGTCCCAGGCCTTGTCGATGATGCGCAGGGCGTCGTCGGTTTGGGTCTGCTCGCCGAACATCATGGTGCCCAGGGTCAGGGCGGAGACCTTGAGGCCGGAATGGCCGAGGAGGCGATGGCTCATGAACGAAATCCTTGTGCGTTGAGGAAGCGACCGCAGCGTCGCAGACGAGGCGTCGGGCACACATCAAATACCAGAACCCCGGCCGGGAGCAATCTCAATCAAGGGAAAATGCGACGCCCGAGGGCGCTGGCCGTGCTGTCTGGATGCACAAGTGAGGGGCGGTATCAGGAGCGAGGCGCCGCGTCGGCGGCGGGGCAGTCCGACGCGGGCTTGGGGGAGGGCTTACTGGTTACGCAGGCTGCGGGTCATGCGCAGGGCCAGCAGGCTGCCGGCGACGATCACCCCGGCCAACAGGTACAGGGCGGCATCGGTGGAGCCGGTGGTGTCCTTGACCCAGCCGACGATGTACGGGCTGAGAAAACCGGCCATCTGGCCCATGGAGTTGATCAACGCCAGGCCACCGGCAGCGGCACCGGCACTGAGCAGCGCTGTGGGCACCGGCCAGAACATTGGCAGACCGGTGAGGGCGCCCATGGTGGCGATGGTCAGGCCGAGGATGGCGATGGCCGGCTGGGTGGCGAAGTTGACCGCGATCAGCAAGCCCACGGCGCCCATCAGCATCGGCACCACCAAGTGCCAGCGGCGCTCCTTGCGCAGGTCGGCGGAACGGCCCACCAGCAGCATGAACACCGCCGCCAGCAAGTAGGGAATGGCGCTCAGCCAACCGATCACCAGGTTGTCGCTGAAGCCCAGGTTCTTGATGATCGACGGCAACCAGAAGTTGATGGCGTAGACGCCGCTCTGGATGCAGAAGTAGATCAGGCCAAAGGCCCAGATCGCCGGGTTCTTGAACACCGCGGCCAGGGAGTCGCCGGTGGTCTTGGGCTTGTTGGCGGCGTCTTCGGCCTGGTCGGCTTCGAGCACCGCACGCTCCTTGGGCGTCAGCCACGTGGCGTTGGCGAAGCTGTCGCTAAGCAGGAAAAACGCCAGGCCACCCAGCACGACTGTCGGAATGCCCTGCAGCAGGAACATCCACTGCCAGCCCGCAAGGCCACCCTGGCCGGCGGCGAAGTGGTTGAGGATCCAGCCGGAGAAGGGGCTGCCGAGCAGGCCGGACACCGGGATCGCCGACATGAACAGGGCCATGATGCGGCCGCGACGGAAGCTCGGGAACCACTGCGAGAGGTACAGCACCACGCCGGGGAAGAAGCCGGCTTCGGCGGCCCCGGTGAACAGGCGCAGGGTGTAGAACTGGGTCGGTGTGGTGACGAACAGCAGGCAGGTGGACAGGGTGCCCCAGGTGATCATCATCAACGCAATCCAGCGCCGAGGGCCGAACTTGTTCAATGCCAGGTTGCTCGGCACGCCGCACAGCACGTAACCGATAAAGAAGATGCCGGCCCCGAGGCCGTACACGGTTTCACTGAATTTCAGCGCATCGAGCATTTGCAACTTGGCGAAGCCAACGTTGACCCGGTCCAGGTAGTTGAACAGGTAGCAAATGAAGATGAAGGGGATCAAGCGCAGGGTGATGCGCTTGTAGACGGTGTTCTTTTCGTCAGCTGTGGCCAGGACGGCAGCGGCGCTCTGTGACATGGCGGGTCTCTCTTTATTATGATTTTTTGCGGTGCAAGGGTAACGTTGACCGCCCTGAGAGTCTCGGTCAGGTCAAGGCGGCTGTCTTTGTGCTTGCGCACAGCGATTGCACGCTTCGTCCGTGCTGGCGACCAAGTTTCCGGCTTTTCACAAGAATCCGCCTTCAAGGATCACGCTGCTATGTTCGAACTGGATCATGACCTGGCCCAGGATATCGTCGACCGGACGATGGCCATCTTGCCCTACAACGTCAACGTCATGGACAGCCAGGGCCTGATCCTCGGCAGTGGCGAACCGGAGCGCGTCAACACTCGCCACGAGGGCGCGCAACTGGTGCTGGCCAACGGTCGTGTGGTGGAGATCGACGTGCAGACCGCCAAGCACCTCAAGGGCGTGCAGCCGGGGATCAACCTGCCGTTGCTGCATGACCAGCGGCTGATCGGCGTGCTGGGCATCACCGGCGACCCGGAGCAGTTGCGCACCTACGCCGAACTGGTGCGCATGACCGCCGAGATGCTGGTGGGCCAGCGCCATCAGCAGGCCGAACAACAATGGCGCCGTCAGCGTGGCGACGACTTGCTGGCCTTGCTGCTCAGCGATGACGGTGACTCACCGCGGCTGGTGGACGAGGCGCAGCAGATGGGCCTCAAGCCGCAGTTGCCGCGCACCCCGTACCTGTTCGAACTGGGCCTGGAACACAGCGCCGGGCAGACCGCCGAAGCCCTGAGCGGCTGGTTGATGTCGCGCTATCCGGACAGCTGGTGCGTCAGCGCCTCCAAGACCTCGTTGCTGTGGTGCCGACCGGCAGCGACCACCGTCGACAACCCACGGTTGCTGGAGAAGCTCGACGGCCTGGGCTGGAACATCCTGCGCATCGCCATTGGCGGGCAGGCTGACGGCCTGGCCGGGTTGCGCCGCTGCTATCGCCGGGTTGGCGACTTGCTGGCCTACGGTCGTGACGTATTGGGCCATTCACGCTTGCTGACCCTGAACCGTTATCGCCTGCCAGTGATGCTCTGGCGCCATCGCAATGATGACGCCTTGGACGAGTTGCTCAGCCCGTTGCGCAAGGTGATCGCCAAGGACAGCAACGGCCAGTTGCTCGCGACCCTGCGCAGTTGGTGCGAGCACGATGGGCAAAGCCAGGCCTGTGCCGACGCCCTGGGCATTCACCGCAACAGCCTGCGTTACCGCATGGAGCGCATTGCTGAGCTGAGCGGCGTCGACCCGTTGCGGCTCGATGGCATGCTAGCCCTGTATCTGGGCGTGCAATTGCTGCCCCAAGGCAGCGAGGCCCACTGAGGTTTGTGAATGGCCGGGCCACGCCAAGGCGAGGTTTGGTCGCGGTTCTTGTAGCAATGAACAATAAAGCCGTCGCGCACTTGTGCAGTCGACAGGCGTCAGCCTCGATGGCAACTGGCAGCATGCATGGCATAAGAACCGGAGATAGCCCATGAAAATCATCATCGCCCCCGACTCCTTCAAGGACAGCCTGAGTGCCGAAGGCGTCGCCCAAGCCATTGCCCTCGGCCTAGCGGACATCTGGCCGGATGCACAGTTGCTCCAGTGCCCGATGGCCGACGGCGGTGAAGGTACGGTGGAGTCGGTGCTGGCCGCCTGCGCCGGCGAGCATCGCAGCACTGTGGTCCAGGGCCCCTTGGGCAGCCCGGTCGAGGCCCGTTGGGGCTGGCTGCCGGAGAGCCGTACGGCAATCATTGAAATGGCCGAGGCCAGCGGCTTGCAGTTGGTGCCGCTGGGGCAACGCGATGCCTGTGTCAGCAGCACCTTTGGCACTGGCGAGTTGATTCTGGCGGCGCTGGAGGCCGGGGCCGAGCGCATCATCCTGGCCATTGGTGGCAGCGCCACCAACGACGGCGGCGCCGGAGCCTTGCAGGCTTTGGGTTTGAAGCTTCTGGACCCGCAGGGCCGGATCCTGCCCCGGGGCGGCCTGGCCCTGGCGGACTTGGCCCGTATCGAACTCGACGGCCTGGACCCGCGCCTGGACCGGGTGCGCTTCGAGATCGCCGCCGACGTTAACAACCCGTTGTGCGGCGACCACGGTGCATCGGCGATTTTCGGTCCGCAGAAGGGCGCGTCACCACAGCAAGTGCGGGCGCTGGACCAGGCCCTTGGGCATTTTGCCGACCTGTGTGCCCAGGTCCTGCCCAAGGATGTGCGCGACGAACCCGGCAGCGGCGCGGCCGGCGGCCTGGGGTTTGCCGCCAAGGCGTTCCTCGGGGCGCAGTTCCGCCCAGGCGTGGAAGTGGTGGCCGAGTTGGTGGGGTTGGAGCAGGCCGTGATTGGCGCTGATTTGGTGATCACCGGGGAAGGGCGCTTCGACGCCCAGACCTTGCGCGGCAAGACCCCCTTTGGCGTCGCCCGCATCGCCCGCCAGCACGGCGTACCGGTGATTGTGCTGGCCGGCACCCTGGGCGACGGCTACGAGCAGATGTACCAACACGGGGTGGACGCAGCGTTTGCTCTGGCATCCGGGCCCATGAGCCTGGAACAGGCCTGCAGCGAAGCACCGCGCCTGCTGCGGGCCCGCGTCGCCGACATCGCCCGAGTCTGGCGCCTGGCCAGCAGCACCCGATAAACCCCGCCATCGCCGGCAAGCCGGGCTCCTGCAGGGGCGGGGTGAACATCAACCCTGTGTGGGCGCTGGCTTGCCAGCGATAGCGCCCTCAAGCACTGCGCCTGTCTTGACACTGCGATCGTCGGCAAGCCGGCTCCTGCAAGGTACGGGGGGCGTCAATAAACCCCGCCGCCGCTGGTGCTGGGGGTCTCCAGGGTCTTGTACTGGCCGGCGAGGGTTTGCAGGCCTTTCATCAGCACCGTGGTATCGACCCCAACCGCAACGAAATTCGCCCCCAACTCAATCGCCCGCCGTGCCAGGGTCTGGTCAGCGCTAAGGATCCCGGCGGCCTTGCCGGCGCGGCGAATCCGCAGAATGGCGTCCTCGATCGCCGCCGCCACTTCGGGGTGCCCGGGGTTGCCGCGATGGCCCATGGACGCCGACAAGTCCGCCGGCCCGATAAACACCCCGTCCACACCGTCCACGGCAGCAATCTGGTCGAGGTTGGCCAGGCCGGCGAGGTTTTCGATCTGCACCAGCAGGCACATTTGTGCGTCGGCCTGGTCCAGGTAACCCGGCACGCTGTTCCAGCGCGACGCCCGGGCCAGGGCACTGCCCACCCCGCGAATGCCTTCGGGTGGATAACGCATGGCGCGCACCAGTTGCCGGGCCTGCTCGGCGCTTTCGACCATGGGCACCAGCAAGGTCTGGGCACCGATGTCCAGCAATTGCTTGATCAGCGCGGTGTCGCCAATGGGCGGGCGGATGATGCCGTGCACCGGGTAGGGGGCAATCGCCTGCAACTGGCCGAGCAAGCCGCGCAGGTCATTCGGTGCGTGTTCGCCGTCCAGCAGCAGCCAGTCAAAACCGGCATTGGCCGCGAGTTCGGCGCAATAGGCATTGGCCAGGCCGACCCACAGGCCGATCTGTGGCTCGGCGTCTTGCAGGCGTTGTTTGAAGCGGTTGATCGGCAGCTGCATGGCAGTTTCCTCAGACAAAACGGCAGGCGATGGAGCCCAGTTGGTCGTAGTCGACGTGGAACACGTCCCCCGGATTGGCCGCCACCGGGCGGGTAAAGGAACCGCCGAGAATGATCTGCCCGGCCTCCAGGCCGACGTCATAGGCCGCCAGTTTGTTGGCCAGCCAGGCCACGCCCTTGGCCGGGTGGTTGAGCACCGCTGCCGAGACCCCGGACTCCTCGATCACACCGTTGCGGTACAGCACCGCCGGCACCTTGCGCAGGTCAATGTCCCCCGGGCGCACGGCTCGACCGCCCATCACCACCCCGGCGTTGGCGGCGTTGTCGGAAATGGTGTCGAACACCTTGCGGGTGACCTGGGTCTGCGGGTCCAGTTGCTGGATGCGCGCGTCGATGATTTCCAAGGCCGGGATCACCCATTCAGTGGCTTCCAGCACGTCGAACAGGGTGCAGTTGGGGCCCTTGAGCGGCTTGCCGAGGATAAACGCCAGCTCCACCTCGACCCGCGGCACGATAAAACGGTGGAATGGGATGTCGCTGCCTTCGTCGAAGAACATGTCGTCGAGCAGGGCACCGAAATCCGGTTCGCTGATGTTCGACGACACCTGCATGGCCCGGGAGGTCAGGCCGATCTTGTGCCCCACCAGCTTGCGGCCATCGCGGATTTTCTGTTCCACCCAGCAGCGCTGGATGGCGTAGGCGTCTTCAACGCTGATGTCGGGGTAGGCCAGGGACAGTTGGCCGATCTGTTCCCGGGAGCGTTCGGCGCCATCGAGGCGGGCCGCGGCCTGTTGGATCTGTGCGGTAGTCAGCATGGTTATTTCTCTCGTGGATTGACGATATGGGCCGGCACCCGCAGCACCAGCCAGGCGCCGACGGCGATCAGCAGGGCCAGGGCATACAGCGCCAGGCTGGCGCTCTGGGTGGCGTCACGCACCACGCCGATCAGGTAAGGGGCGAGGAACGAGGCGATGCTGCCCAGGGAACTGATCAGGCCGATGCCCGCCGCCTGGGTATTGCTGGCCAGGAACGCCGGTGGCAGTTGCCAGAACATCGGCAATGCGGCACTGGCGCCCATGCCCGCCATCAGCAAGCCGAACATCACCTGCCAAGGGTTTTCCGGGGCCAGCCCGGTGATGATCAGCCCGGCGCTGGCCATCAACAGCGGCACGCCCAGGTGCCAGCGGCGTTCGCGCTGGCGGTCGGAAGAGCGGCCGATGCCGATCATGAACAGGCAGCCTGCCAGGTAAGGCAGGGCGCTGAGCATGCCCACGCTGCTGTCGCGGCCGATGCCGGCGTGGTGGATCAGGGTCGGCATCCAGAAGGCAATGGTGTTCACCGCCAGCATCACCGCGCAGTAGATGCTCACCAGCAGCCAGATGTGCCGGTTGCCCAGCAGGTCGCTGAAGCGGCTGATGGATTTGTGTTGTTCCTCGCGGGCCAGCGCTGCCTGCACCTGGGCTTTTTGCGCGTCGCTCAGCCAGTCCACCTGCTCCAGGCTTTCCGGCAGGACCCTGAGCACCACCAGCCCGAGCAGTACCACGGGCAGGCCTTCGATCAGGAACATCCACTGCCAGCCGCGCAGGCCGCCGAGGTCGTGAAAACCTTCAAGGATCCAGCCCGACAACGGCCCGCCCACCACCCCGGCCATGGGCACGGCAATGGCGAACAGCGCCGTGACCTGGCCCCGCCGACCTGCCGGGAACCAGCGGTTGAGCAGCACCAGGATGCCGGGGAAGAAGCCGGCTTCGGCCACCCCCAGGAGAAAGCGCAAGGTGTAGAAGCCCGCCGCGTTGTCCACCAGCAGCAGGGCGCTGGACAACAGGCCCCAGGTGACCATCAGGGTGGCGATCCAGCGGCGCGGGCCGACCCTGTCCAGGGCCAGGTTGCTGGGCACGCCGAACAGCGCATAGGCAATGAAAAACAGCCCGGCGCCCAGGCCGTAGACGCTGTCACTGAAGCCCAGGTCCTGGGTCATCTGCAGCTTGGCGAAGCCGATATTGATCCGGTCCAGGTGGGCAAAAATGTAGCAGGTGAACAGCAGCGGCATCAGACGCCAAGTGATGGTGCGATAGGTGTCGTTGACCTCGGCGACCGGTGCTTCGGCGATGGCTGGATGGGACATGTCAATGACCTCGTTATTGTTGTTGTGGGTACCAGCGGAACACCGCCTTGTAGATGCCGGCTTGCCGGCGATCAGGCCTGTCCGCTTAAAAACGCATGCACGTTGTTGTGTTTGAAGTTGAGCTCGGCATCCAGCTCGGTCATCTCGAATGACAAGGCCAGCAGGCGTCGGGCCTGCAGCTCGGCAAAGTGCGCCTTGATCACCTCGAACAGCGCCTCGGCGACCTGGCGTCGCGTGGCCAGGTCCCGTCCGGCGCCCACTTGCAGGCGCATGTGGACAAAGGCGTAGTCATGCTTGCCGTCGGCCATGCGCCAGGTATCCAGGCGCTGGCCCCGGCTGCGAATACCGCCCAGGGGGAACACGCCACTGGCGCCCAGGCAGTCATGGACCTTGACGAAGAGCCCGGGCAGATCGGCTTCGGCCTCGATGTTGTCGGTGTATTCAGCGATGAAATGGGGCATGGGGGGCTCCTTTGGCGCAGGGGGGAGCGGCAAGCTACAAGCGGCAAGAGCAGTGCTCTTGCGCTGGTAGCCCGCGCCTCGCAGGTTCAATTGACGTTGTTAAGTGCTTTCAGCTTGCAGCTTGCGGCTCACAGCTTGCCGTTCACCACTGCCTTCAAAGCTCAAAGACCGCATTAATCTGGCCGGTGCCCGAGCTGCCGAACGGCGGGGTGATGATCTCGGCCGGTCGGTTGTAGTCCGGCCCGCCCAGCAGCCCCAGGAGCATGGCTGTGTCATGCATCTTGCCTTCGCCGTAACAGTGCTCGGCGTAGTCCGGCAGCATGGCGCAGAACTCGCGGAAGCGGCCTTGCTGCCACAGCTCCACCACCCGCAGGTCCATCTGCTTGTCGAATTCCCGGGTCCAGTTATGGATGTTGGCTTCGGCCAGGCGGTCATCGGAGAAGCGATGGGACAGGGAGCCGGACGCCAGCACCAGGACCTTGCGATCGCTCTTTTCGATGGCCCTGCGGACGGCGGCACCAAAGGTGAAGCTGTCTTCCAGGCGATGCCAGGCGCACCAGGCGGCGATCGAAATCACCTTGAAGTGCTCCTCCGGCGGCACGTCCATGTGCATGTAGCGCATGGGCACCAGGGTTCCGTATTCCAGCTCCAGGCTGGGGATGTTGTGGGCCAGGGTGCGCACATCGGCGGCATTGGCCTCGGCGGCAATCAACTCGCCCAGCTCCGGGCAGCCTTGATAGTCGTAGGTCATGTTCTTGATGAAGTGCGGCAGCTCGTTGCTGGTGTAGGTGCCATTGAAGGCTTCACCGCAGTTGATGTGGTAACCGCTGTTGACCAGCCAGTGCACATCGAACACCACCGCGGTGTCGGCCCCCAGCGCCCGGGCGCGGCGGGCAATCTCCTTGTGCCCGGCAATGGCTGCAGCGCGGCAGCCGTGGTGTTTGCCCGGCAGTTCGGACAGGTACATCGATGGAACGTGGCAGACCTTGGCGGCCATGACGACTTCGCCCATGGTGCTTCTCCTGAAACATCTTATTGTTGGCGTGATCCGGGACGGTTACAGACCTTACACGCCCCAGCGCGGGATGTGGTGGCTGCCCATGGAAAGGCAGACGTTCTTGATCTCGGCAAACACCTCGAAGCTGTATTCGCCGCCTTCACGGCCGGTGCCCGAGCCCTTGACCCCGCCGAAGGGCTGGCGCAGGTCGCGCACGTTCTGGCTGTTGATAAACACCATGCCGGCTTCGATGCCACGGGCCAGGCGATGGGCCTTGCCGATGTCCTGGGTCCAGATGTAGGACGCCAGGCCGTACTCGGTGTCGTTGGCCAGTTGCAGGGCCTCGGCTTCGTCCTTGAACGGAATCAGGCAGACCACTGGGCCGAAGATTTCCTCCTGGGCGATGCGCATTTTGTTGTTCACATCGGCGAACACCGTGGGTTGGATGAACTGACCCTTGCTCAGGTGCGCCGGCAAGTTGGCCGGGCGTTCCAGGCCACCAGCGAGCAGGGTGGCGCCTTCTTCGATACCGATCTTGATATAGCCAGTGACCTTGTCGTAGTGGGCCTGGGTAATCATCGAGCCGACTTGGGTTTTCAGGTCCGTGGGGTCACCGACAATCAGCCGCTTGGCGCGGGCGGCGAATTCCTTGACGAACTGCGGGTAGACGCTTTCCTGGATGAAAATCCGGCTGCCGGCGGTGCAGCGTTCGCCGTTCAGGGAAAAGATGGTGAACAGCGCGGCGTCCAGGGCCCGTTCCAGGTCGGCGTCCTCGAAGACCAGCACCGGCGACTTGCCGCCCAGTTCCATGGAGTACTTCTTCAGGCCCGCGGTCTGCATGATTTTCTTGCCGGTGGCGGTGCCGCCGGTGAAGGAAATCGCCCGCACATCCGGGTGGCGCACCAGGGCGTCGCCAGCGGTGGCGCCGTAGCCTTGGACGATGTTCAGCACCCCGGCCGGAATGCCCGCTTCCACGGCCAGGCGCCCCAGTTCATTGGCGGTCAGCGGCGACAGTTCGCTCATCTTCAACACGGCGGTGTTGCCCAGGGCCAGGCACGGCGCGGTCTTCCAGGTGGCGGTCATGAACGGCACGTTCCACGGTGACACCAGGGCACAGACGCCCACCGGCTGGTACAGGGTGTAGTTGAGCATCTGATCGTCCACCGGGTAGCTGTGGCCGTCCATGCGGGTGCAGACCTCGGCGAAGAAGTCGAAGTTATGCGAGGCCCGGGGGATCAGCACGTTCTTGGTCTGGTGGATCGGCAAACCGGTGTCCAGGGTTTCCAGTTCGGCCAGGTTCGGCACGTTCTGCTCGATCAGTTCGCCGAGCTTGCGCATCAGCCGCGCACGCTCCTTGGCCGGTGTGTTGGCCCATTTCGGAAAGGCCTCCTTGGCCGCCGCCACGGCCAGGGCGATTTCTTCGGCGCCGCCGCTGGCCACTTCACCGATGGCCTCGCCAGTGGCGGGGTTGTAGTTGGTGAAGACGTCTTTGCTTTCGACCTCACGGCCGTTGATCCAATGTTTGATCATGCTGCTCAAGCCTCTTTCCGGGCGGAGAAGAACTCCGCTTCGCTGACAATTCGGTTAACCAAGCGACCCACGCCTTCCACTTCCACCACCACTTCATCCCCCGGAACCACATCGGCCAAGCCTTCCGGTGTGCCGGTGGCGATCATGTCGCCGGGTTGCAGGGTCATGAAACTGGACAGGTATTCGATCAGGTAGGGGATGTCGAAAATCATGTCCCGGGTGCTGCCTTCCTGGCGCAGCTCACCGTTGACCCAGGTGCGCAGCGTCAGGTTGCCGGGGTCCGGCACATCGGCGACGTCGACGATCCACGGCCCGACCGGGGTCGTGGCATCGCGGTTCTTCACCCGTAGGTTGGGCCGGTAGTAGTTTTCCAGGTAGTCGCGGATTGCGTAGTCGTTGCACAGCGTGTAGCCGGCCAGGTACTCCAGGGCATCCTCGCGTTTGACGTTGCGTGCGGTCTTGCCGATCACCGCCACCAGTTCGCACTCGTAGTGCATGTAGGCGACGTTGTCCGGGCGCCAGGTCACTTGGTGATGGCCGGTGTAAGTGCCGGGGGACTTGATAAAGGCCAAGGGCTCGGTCGGCGGCGTGAAGGCCAGCTCGGCGGCGTGGTCGGCGTAGTTCAGGCCCAGGGCGAACATGCTGCCGGTGGCTGGCGGCAGCCATTGCACCTGGTCTTCGGTGAGGGTGCGGCCATCGGCCAGGGTCACGGCGTTGTGCTCGTTGACCGACACCTCGTGGACCTGACCTTGAAAACGGATACGGGCGTGTTTCATGTCGATTCCTTATTCAGCAACGATGGAGTTGGCGAGGCGACCCAGGCCGCTGATCTGCACTTCGACGCGGTCGCCGGGGCGCACATCCACGCGACCTTCCGGGGTCCCGGTGATCAGCACGTCGCCGGCATGCAGGGTCATGAACTCGCTGAGCTCGACAATCAATTGCGGGATGCTGCGCACCAGGTTCGCGGTGCTGTTGTGTTGCACCCGTTCGCCGTTGACGAACAACTCAAGGTCCAGGGCGTGTGGGTCGGCCACCTCGTTGGCAGGCACCAGGGTCGGGCCCAGGGCGCAGAAACCGTCCCGGCACTTGGCCTTGACGGCGGGTCGGTAGTAGCTGTCTTCAGGCAGGCTGAATTCGTTGACGATGGTGTAGCCGGCCACGTACTGCATGGCGTTTTCCAGGCTCACGCGGCTGGCGTCCTTGCCGATCACCACCCCCAGCGCCGGGCCCGGCTGCAGGCGTTCGACGCCGTTCGGGTAGACCACGGGCGCGTCATGCCGGTTGCGGGTGTTGGGGGTCTTGATAAACAGCACCGGTTTCACCGGGGGCTTCTGGTACGGCGGCTGAGTGAAGCTTTGCAGGTGCTGCTGCAACAGCCCCTGATAGTTCAGGGCCACGCCGAACAGGGTGCCGGTGGCGACGTCATGCAGTGCACGGCTCATTGTTGTTATCTCCTCTGCATCGCGGAACAGGGGGTTGGCCGCGAGGTGAATTCGTTAATGTGTTAACGTTATATTTAATATGTTAACGATCGTCAAGGGCTGAAGCCCTGTGTTCATTTGCGGGCTGGTTTACACGCGGCGGATCACGCAGGATGGGACGGCCCCAAGGGCTTGAAAATAAAAAGAGAACGCTGCCATGAGTGATCGCCAGCCGATCCCCAATATCAATATCGGTCAGGTCTACGACCAGCGTTACGCAGACTCCCAGGTGCATTACGACAAGCTCAGCAACCTGGCCGGGTTCTTCGGGCGCAACATGCCGGTGCATCGCCATGACCGGTTTTTCCAGGTGCACTACGTGCAGAGCGGGGCGGTGCGGGTGTACCTCGACGACCAGCAATATCTGGAGTCGGGACCGATGTTTTTCCTCACGCCGCCGACCATTCCCCATTCCTTTGTCACCGAAGCCGACAGCGAAGGTCACGTGCTCACCGTGCGTCAGCAACTGGTCTGGGAACTGATCGAAGCCGACCCCAGGTTGGCGCCGGGCCCGGTGGTGCCGCCGGCCTGTGTCGCCTTGGCGCGCCTGGGCACGGAATTCGAAGCAGAGGTGCAACGCCTGGAGCGGCTGTTCAGTGAATTGCAGCGCGAGTTCTCCGGCCGCGAGCCCGGGCGAGAGCCGGCCCTGGAAGCCTTGACGCGCTTGATCGTCATCAGCCTGCTCAGGCTGTCGGCCAATTCCCTGGAGGCCCGCCCGGCGCGGCACGAAGACCTGCAGATTTTCCACCGTTTCAATGAACTGATCGAAGCCCAGTACCTGGAGCACTGGCCGCTGACCCGCTATGCGGCGCAGATCGGCGTCACCGAGGCGCGGCTCAACGACGTCTGCCGGCGCATCGCCGATCTGCCGTCCAAGCGCCTGGTGTACGAACGGTTGATGCAAGAGGCCAAGCGTCTGCTGCTGTTCACTGGCAGTTCGGTAAACGAAATCTGCTACCGCCTGGGCTTCAAGGACCCGGCGTATTTCAGCCGCTTCTTCTTGCGCTACGCGAAGATCACCCCCGGCGAGTACCGGACGCGCCAGGGGCAGATTGAGGTGGTGCCCCCCCAGCCGTGAAAACCCTGTCGGGATGATGGCCCCATGCCGTACTAAAACCTGGGCAAAGGGCGTTTGCCTGCCGTCAATGCAGAACGCCCGTTCCAGCTTTAACGATTCAGCCGGAGGCCACGTGTTTCAAGGCTGAGACAGGTGTCGTCGGTAAAAATATATTTCATAAACAGCCACATAAAAGCTCAACTTCGGCCGATACCTCGGATAGGCCCACAGATCAATAACAACGGTGGTGCCCAGCTGTCGGACCCTGTGCTGTTGGGCGACAGAGCCTACTGCATGGATGCTCGCAGTCCCTCCATTGTCGAGAGTCATCCTATGTCCCTACGTCACATGAATATCGCACCTCGCGCTTTCCTGGGTTTTGCCTTCATCGCCCTGTTGGTGATCATCCTTGGCATGTTCGCGGTCAATCGCATGGGCCTGATTCGTGAGGCTTCCCTGGATATGGAGAGCAACCAACTGCCCAGTGTGGGCTTTCTGGGCAATGTGACGGAGAACGTCCTGCGCATGCGCATTCTTTCGTTCCGGGTCCTGGTCAACCGTGATCCCGCCGCCCTGCAAGAGGCCGAGGCGCGCATCGGCGCCCTGGTGGACAAGCTGAAAATCGCCCAGGCGAGCTACGCCGCGTTGCCGGCCGGTGCCGATGAGGCGGCGCTGTACAGCGTGTTTGCCCAGACCTTGAGCGACTACCTGCAGGCGCAGAACCAGATGCTGGAGCTGTCGCGGCAGAACAAGCTGGATGAGATGCGCAACCTGATCAACACCCGGATCAAGGACGGCACGGACAAAATGGGCGAACAGTTGAACAAACTGGTGGCGTTCAATACCGCCGGGGCCAAGCAGGCGTCCGATGCCGCCGGCCAGCACTACGACAGCGCCATTACCGGGATCATCGTGGTGGTGGTGATCGCCGCGCTGCTCACGGTGTTGCTGGCCCTGATGCTGACCCGCAGCATCGTCACGCCGCTGAACAAGGCATTGGTGGCGGCCCAGGCGATTGCCAGTGGCAACCTGACGCAAACCATTGAAGTCGACGGCAATGATGAAGCGACCCGCTTGCTCAAGGCCCTGGCCGAGATGCAGGCCAGCTTGCGCAGCACCATCGAGCAGATCGCCGGCTCGGCCACCCAGTTGGCTTCGGCCTCTGAAGAGCTCAGCGCCGTGACCGAAGAGGCCTCCCGCAGGTTGCAACAACAGAACAATGAAATCGAGCAGGCGGCCACCGCCGTCAACGAGATGACCGCGGCCGTGGAAGAAGTGGCGCGCAACGCGGTGTCCACCTCAGAGGCGTCCCAACAGTCCACCCAGGCGGCCCGTGAAGGCCGCGATCGGGTGGTCGATACCGTCGACGCGATCCAGACCATGACCCACGACGTGCAAAACACCTCGTTGATGATCGAAGGCCTGGCCACTCAGGGGCGGGACATCGGCAAGGTGCTGGACGTGATCCGCGCCATCGCCGAACAGACCAACCTGCTGGCCCTCAACGCAGCGATCGAGGCGGCGCGGGCCGGCGAGGCCGGGCGTGGTTTTGCCGTGGTAGCGGACGAGGTTCGGGCCCTGGCCCATCGCACTGCCCAATCGACCCAGGAAATCGAAAAAATGGTCGCCGGCATCCAGAACGGCACCGGCGAAGCGGTGCAATCGATGCAGCAAAGCAATCAGCGTACCCAGAGCACCCTGGAAATGGCCCGTGCCGCCGGGGTGGCCCTGGAACAGATCACCGAGTCCATCCATCGCATCAACGAGCGCAACCTGGTAATTGCCAGCGCTTCGGAAGAGCAGGCCCAGGTGTCCCGCGAGGTGGATCGCAACCTGGTGAACATCCGCGACCTGGCCACCCAGTCGGCCGCCGGTGCCAACCAGACCAGCGCCGCCAGCCATGAGCTGTCGCGCCTGGCGGTGAACCTGAATGCCATGGTCGCGCGGTTCGTGGTCTGACCGCAGGCCCGTGCTGACAGGCTGTTCAGGCCCACAGGCTCAACCAGGCCGAGGCCAGCAGCAACAGGGCCATGCCCCGGTTGAAACGCTGCATGGCCTGGCTTGAGCGCAGCAAACGGCTAGAGCCGGCGCCAAGCACGGCCCAGGCGGCCAGGCACGGCAAGGACACCAAGAGAAACGCCAGGGACAGGCTCAGCACCTGCCCCTGGCGCTCGCTGCCTTCGCCGGCAAACACACTGGCCACGGCCAGGGCCATCATCCAGGTCTTGGGATTGATCCATTGCAGCGCAGCCGCGCCCAGCAGGCCCAGGCGCCGTTGGCCGGTCTCGGCCGCGCGCGGGTCGAGGGGGCCGGTCGGGGCGCGGAAGATCTGCCACGCCAGGTGGCTGAGCCACAGGATCCCGACCCATTGCATGACGCTGTGCAGGGCCGGGTGACGGGTCAGGGCCTGGCCGAAGCCGCTGCCCACCAGCCAGACAATGCCGGTCGCGGCGACCCCGGCACCGAGGATGATCGGCAGTGCGGCCCTGAAGCCGTAGCGGGCGCTGTTGCTGAGAATCAGGATATTGGTCGGCCCCGGGGTGATGGAGGCGACAAAGGCGAACAGCACAAAGGGCAGTAGGCTGGGGACGCTGGACAACATGGCAGGCAGGCTCCGTTGAAGATCAAGGAGGGTGATCTTCAGCCCTGGCCGCTCAGGCGTCTGGAAGCTTTGTGCAGCGCTTGCGATAAGCCGCGGGCGTCAGGCCGTAGGCGCGCACGAACCAGCGCCCCATGTGGCTCTGGTCGGCAAAGCCCAGGGCCATGGCCACCTCGGCTGGAGGTTCGCCTCGGGCCAACAGGCGTCGTGCCTTGGCCAGGCGCAACTGCACCAGGTACGCGTGGGGCGGCAAACCGAAGGCGGCCTTGAAGGCCCGGGTCAGGCGGAAGCGGTCGATGTCGCAGGCGGCGCTCAGGTCTTGCAGGTTGAGGTCGTGTTGCACGTGGGCATGCAGGTAGTCCCGGGCGCGCTGGGCCACCAGGGGCAGGCGCGGGTCTTCGCGATAACGCTGGCGCCAGTGCAAATGGCCGGTGAGTTGGTCCAGCAATTGGTCCAGGGCGCTTTGCCGGACGATGCGCAATTCGCCCTGATGCAGGCTGTGGAACGCGGCGCTGGTGGCCCGGGCCAAGCGGGGGGCGCTGGCCAGGGTGCTGGCAAAACTCAGTTGACTGCCGATCGGCGCCTCGGCGAACACCGCACTCAGTTCCCGCTCCAGCCACTGCGGGTCGAGGTACAGCATGCGGTAGGTGAAGCCACCGGCCGTGGGGGCGTCGCCGTCGTGGATTTCCCCGGGCTCGAGGAGGAACACCTGGCCCGGAGTGCTCCGGTGCCGGGCCCGGCGGCAGTTGAACTGCTGCACCCCTTGTTCGGTCACGCCCACCAGGTAGCTGTCGTGCCAGTGGGGGTCATAGGCGTGGCCGGTGAAATGGGCACGCAGGGTCTCGATGCCGGTGTCGGCATCCTGGGCCAGATCGATCCAGTTGTGCGCGGTGGTCATGGGGTATCCGTGGGCATGAGGTACAACCCAGGCAGTTAGCGCCCGGGGCAGGGCGCAGGTCTAGAAGATTTGTGCGCCATCAACTGAACAGCCCGGCGGCGATATTGATCGAGAAACCGAGAATCGCCGTGTTGAATAAAAAGCCGATCAGCGATTGGGCCAGGACAATCTTGCGCAGGCTGCGGGTGGCGACGCCCACGTCGGAGGTCTGCACCGCAACGCCAATGGTGAAAGAGAAGTACAGGAAGTCCCAGTAGTTGGGGGTGGTCAGGCCTTCGGCGAAGCGCAAGGCCGGTTCCTTGCCGTTCCAGGTGTAGTAGAGGCGCGCGTAATGCACGCTGAAAATCACCCCGATCAGCAGCCATGAACCGATCACGGTCAGCCCGGTAAAGGCGTAGTGCAGCAGGCGCTGGTGGCTGTCCAGGTCTTTGCTGCCGCTGAGTTCGAAGGTGATGGTGGCCAGACTGGCGATGGCGGCGATGCACACCGTGAGCAACACCAGGCCGGCATTTTCGTCCTCGACTTCGGCAATGCGCTTCACGTCCTCGGCCTTGGCCCGGGCGGTGAGCCAGATCATCAGCGCCAGGTAGGTCCAGACCCCGGCGTTCCAGCCGATCAGGATCTTGCTGACCAGGGAGTCGGCCGGTACCAGGCTGCCCACGGCGATGCCGATCAGGGCGGCGCTGCTGAGGCGGGGATGGGTGCGCAAGGGATGGGGCATGAAGAAGGGCCGGCGATGGGTTCTGGCGAACCTTAGCACGCGGCAAGCTGACTGCACTTGCCGCGTTGCGCTTGGCCCTTGTGGCCTGAACGACTAGCCCTTGGAGCGGCGGGTGAGCTTCATCACCAGGACAAAAAACACCGGCACAAAGATCACCGCCAGAGTGGCGGTGATCATGCCGCCGATCACCCCGGTGCCGATCGCTTGCTGGCTCGCCGAGCTGGCGCCGGTGGCAATGGCCAGGGGCACCACGCCAAGGATAAACGCCAGCGAGGTCATGACGATCGGCCGCAGGCGCAAACGCGCCGCCTGTACAGTGGCGTCGATCAGGTCGTGCCCCTGGTCGTACAGGCTCTTGGCAAACTCGATGATCAGGATCGCGTTCTTCGCCGACAAACCGATGATGGTGATCAGCCCGACCTTGAAGAACACATCGTTGGGCAGGCCGCGCAGGGACACCGCAAGCACCGCGCCGAGCACGCCGAGGGGCACCACCAGCAGCACCGAGGTGGGGATCGACCAGCTTTCATACAGCGCCGCCAGGCACAGGAACACGATCAGCAGGGACAGGCCCAAAAGAATCGGCGCCTGGCTGCCGGACAGGCGCTCCTGCAACGACAGGCCGGTCCATTCCTGGCCCAGGCCGGTGGGCAGGCCGGCCACCAGGCGCTCGACTTCCTGCATGGCTTCGCCGGTGCTGTGGCCCGGGGCCGGCTCGCCGGAAATGGCGATGGCCGGGTAGCCGTTGTAGCGGGTCAACTGGGCCGGGCCCTGGGTCCAGGTGGCGCTGACGAACGCCGACAGCGGCACCATCTTGCCGAGGTTGTTGCGCACCTGGAGCTGCAACAGGTCGGCCACCTGGTTGCGCTGGTCGCCTTCGGCCTGGACCACCACCCGCTGCATCCGCCCCTGGTTGGGGAAGTCATTGATATAGGCCGAACCCAGCGCCGTGGACAGCAGGCTGCCGATGTCGGCGAACGACACGCCGAGGGCATTGGCCTGTTGCCGGTCCACCTGCAGTTGTACCTGCGGTGCCTCGGCCAGGGCGCTTTCCCGGACGTTGGCGAGGATCGGGCTGCGCTCCGCTGCCAGCAGCAGCTCGCTGCGGGCCTGCATCAGCGCGGCATGGCCGAGGCCGCCGCGGTCCTGCAGGCGGAACTCGAAACCGCTGGACGTGCCCAGGCCGTCCACCGGCGGTGGCAACACCGCATAGGCCACGGCGTCCTTGATCTGGCTCAGGGCGCCGTTGGCACGATCGGCAATGGCCGCCGCCGAGTCCTCATTGCCACGCTCGGACCAATCCTTGAGGGTGGTAAAGGCCAGCGCGGCGTTTTGCCCGCTGCCGGAGAAACTGAAGCCGAGGATCACCGTGCTGTCGCCAACCCCAGGCTCGCCGGCGTTGTGGGCCTCCAACTGCTCCACCACGCGCACCGTGCGGTTCTGGCTGGCGCCGGGCGGCAACTGGATATCGGTGATGGTGTAGCCCTGGTCTTCCACCGGCAGGAACGACGACGGCAGGCGGCTGAACAGCAGGGCCATGACCGCTAGCAGCAGGCCGTAGACCAGCAGGTAGCGGCCGCTGCGTTTGAGCCCGTGGACCACGCTGCGCTCATAACCGGCGCCGAGCTGTTCGAAGCGCCGGTTGAAGGCGCCAAAGAAACCGCCCTGGGCATGGACTTCACCCGCCGCCACGGGTTTGAGCAGGGTGGCGCACAAGGCTGGGGTCAAGGTCAGGGCGAGGAAGGCCGAGAACAGAATCGAGGTGGCCATGGACAGGGAGAACTGTTGGTAAATCACCCCCACCGAGCCGGGCATAAAGGCCATGGGGATAAACACCGCCACCAGCACCAGGGTGATGCCGACAATCGCCCCGCTGATCTGCGCCATGGCCTTGCGCGTCGCCTCCTTGGGCGACAGGCCTTCGCTGGCCATGATGCGTTCAACGTTCTCCACCACGACGATGGCGTCATCCACCAGGATGCCGATGGCCAGCACCATGCCGAACATGGTCAGCACGTTGATCGAAAAACCCAGGGCCAGCATGGTGGCGAAGGTGCCCATCAGGGCCACCGGCACCACCAGGGTCGGGATTAGGGTGTAGCGGATGTTCTGCAGGAACAGGAACATCACTGCAAACACCAGCAGCATCGCCTCGCCCAGGGTGTAGACCACCTTGGTGATCGAAACCTTGACGAAGGGCGAGGTGTCGTAAGGGATTTTGTATTCCACGCCTTCCGGGAAGTAACGCGCCAGTTCATCCATCTTGGCCCGCAACAGGGTGGCGGTGTTCAGGGCATTGGCCCCCGGCGCCAGCTGCACGCCGACTGCGGTGGACGGCTTGCCGTTGAGGCGGGTGGAGAACTGGTATTCCTGGCTGCCGACTTCGACCCGAGCCACGTCGGCCAGGCGCACGGTGGAGCCGTCGGGGTTGGCCCGCAGGACGATCTCGGCGAACTCTTCCGGGGTCGACAACTGGCCCTTGACCAGCACCGTGGCGGTGATTTGCTGGGTGCTTCGGGTCGGCAGGTCGCCGATGCTGCCAGCGGCCACCTGGGCGTTCTGCGCCACGATGGCGGCATTCACGTCGGCCGGGGTGAGGTTGAAGGCCAGCAGCTTCTGCGGATCCAGCCAGACCCGCATGGCGCGTTCGGCGCCATACAGCTGGGCCTTGCCCACGCCGTCGATGCGCCGCACTTCGTTCATCACGTTGCGCGCCATGTAGTCGCTGAGGGCCACGGTGTCCAGGCGTCCGTCGCTGGAGGTCAGGGTGATCAGCAGCAGGAAGCCCGAGGACACTTTCTCCACCTGCAGGCCCTGTTGGGTCACGGCCTGGGGCAAGCGCGGTTCCACCGCCTTGAGGCGGTTCTGTACATCGACCTGGGCCAGTTCCGGCACGGTGCCGGGGGCGAAGGTGGCGGTGATGGTGGCGCTGCCCAGGCTGCTCTTGGACTCGAAATACAGCAGGTGGTCGGCACCATTGAGCTCTTGCTCGATCAGGCTGACCACGCTTTCGTCCAGGGTCTGGGCCGAGGCGCCGGGGTAGGTGGCGTAGATTTCGATCGACGGCGGCGCGACGTCCGGGTACTGGGCCACCGGCAACTGGGGGATGGCCAGGGCGCCGGCCAGCAGGATGAACAGCGCCACCACCCAGGCAAACACCGGGCGGTCGATAAAGAAGTGCGGCATGGCTGGGTTACCTACTGGCCGGGGTTCTGGGCGAGGGGAAGAGGGCGCGAGTCGATCTCGACCTGCTCACCCGGGCGAGCGTGTTGCAGGCCTTCGACGACGATGCGGTCACCGGGCTTGAGGCCAGCGCTGACGATCCAGCGATCGTCCTGCACGGCGCCCAGTTGCACGCTTTGCAGGCTCACTCGTTGTTCGGCGTCGAGCAGCAGCACCTGGGCCACACCGGCGCTGTCACGCAGGATCGCCTGCTGCGGCACGCTCAAACCGTTCTGGTTGACCGCCTGCTCCAGGCGCACCCGGACAAAGCTGCCGGGCAGCAGGTCCAAGTCCGGGTTGGGGAACTCACTGCGCAGGCGGATCTGCCCGGTGCTGGGGTCGACGCTGATGTCGGCGAACAGCAACTTGCCGGGCAGCGGGTACAGGCTGCCGTCGTCCTGGATCAGGGTGGCCTTGGCCTGGTCCGGGCCGACCTGCTGCAGGTGCCCGGCGCGCAGGGCGCGGCGCAGTTCATTGAGTTCTCGGGTGGATTGGGTCAGGTCGGCGTGCACCGGGTCCAGTTGCTGGATCAGCGCCAGGGGTGTGCTTTCGTTCTGGCCCACGAGGGCGCCCTCGGTGACCAGGGCGCGGCCGATGCGCCCGGCAATCGGTGCGGTGACCGTGGCGTACCCCAGGTTGAGCCGGGCCCGTTGCACGGCGGCCTGGGCGGCGGCGACTTCAGCGGCGGTCTGTCGTGCATTGGCTCGGGCGTTGTCGTATTCCTGGCCGCTGATGGCCTGGTCGTCGATCAACTGGGTGTAGCGCTGCTCTTGCAGGCGCGCCTGGAACGCAGTGGCCTCGGCCTTGCGCAGGCTGGCCACGGCGCTGTCCAGGTCGGCCTGGAACGGCGCCGGGTCGATGCGAAACAACACCTGGCCCTGCTTGACGTCCGAGCCTTCGCGGAAGGCCTGTTGCAGCACCACCCCGGCGACCCGGGCGCGCACTTCGGCACTGCGCGGCGCGGCGATGCGCCCGCTCAGTTCGCTGCTGATGGACAGCGGCCGGCTCTCCAGGGTTTCGATGCGGACCTGGGCCAACGGCTGCTCCGGGGGCACCGCAGGCTTGTCGCAGGCCGCCAGCGCCAGGGCGAGCAGACAGAGTGGCGCAAACAGTTTCTTCGACATGCGGATCCCCCAATAATGACCCCGGCATGCTAAGGGGCGATGGCGCCGGCCGTTGTGAAGCTGTGTAGGTGCTGTGTGAAAAAGTGTGAAGCGAATACGCCGTGGGGGCTTCGGTTGTATATCCTTTGCGGCTTGATTGGCGCAGGTTGTAGCGCGCCACCTTAAGCGCCGGCTTGCTGGCGATCACGATCCATCGTTCACCCACGTATTGCCCGGACTTGCCCCCATGCCCAACATCCTCCTGGTCGAAGACGACAGCGCGCTCTCCGAACTGATTGCCAGTTACCTGGAGCGCAACGGCTATCAGGTCAATGTGATCAGCCGGGGCGACCAGGTGCGCGATCGCGCGCGGGCGACCCCGCCGGACCTGGTGATTCTCGACCTGATGCTGCCGGGCCTGGACGGGTTGCAAGTCTGCCGCCTGTTACGTGCCGATTCGGCGACCTTGCCGATCCTCATGCTCACTGCCCGGGACGATAGCCACGACCAGGTGCTGGGCCTGGAGATGGGCGCCGACGACTACGTGACCAAACCCTGCGAGCCGCGGGTGCTTCTGGCCCGGGTGCGCACCCTGTTGCGCCGCAGCAGCCTCAGCGACCCGCAGACCGCCAGTGACCGCATCCTGATGGGCAACCTGTGCATCGACCTCTCCGAACGCACGGTGCACTGGCGCGGGCAGTTGGTGGAACTGTCCAGCGGTGAGTACAACCTGTTGGTGGTCATGGCCCGGCATGCCGGCGAAGTGCTGAGCCGTGACCAGATCCTCCAGCGCCTGCGGGGCATTGAATTCAACGGCACCGACCGGTCCGTGGACGTGGCGATCTCCAAGTTGCGGCGTAAGTTCGACGATCATGCTGGCGAAGCGCGCAAGATCAAGACCGTGTGGGGCAAGGGCTACCTGTTCAGCCGTTCCGAATGGGAGTGCTGAGATGCTGCGGGTCCTGGTCCGGCTGTACCTGATCACCATCGTCACCTTCAGCGCGGCGATCTACCTGATCCCGGACCTGGTGATCAAGGTCTTCCACGAGCGGTTTCTCAACTACAACCTGGACCACTCCCGGGGCTTGCAGACCTTGGTGGTCAAGCAATTTCACGGCGTGCCGGTGGAGCAGTGGTCGACCCTGGCGAGGCAACTGGACGAGGATTTCCAACCGCTGCACGTCAGCCTGGTGGCCATCGACGACGAGGGTTTCAGCCTCGACGAACGTGCGCGACTGGCTCGTGGCGAGCAGGTGGTGCGCCTCGGGGACTGGGGTTGGCGGACGTTGGCCGCTTCGCCCCTGGATCAGCGCCGGGCGGTGAAAATCACCGTGCCCCCGGACCCGCTGGACATGAACCTGCTGTATTGGGGCATCAACGTATTGATCGTCGCCGCCTTGCTCGGCTGCCTGCTGCTCTGGCTGCGCCCGCACTGGCGCGACCTGGAACGCTTGAAGGCCACCGCCCAGCGCTTCGGCAAGGGGCATTTGAGCGAACGCACCCAGCTTCCCGCCCGTTCCAACATCGGCAGCCTGGCCCACGTGTTCGACACCATGGCCGGGGACATCGAAAAACTCCTCAACCAGCAGCGGGACCTGCTCAACGCGGTTTCCCATGAACTGCGCACGCCCCTGACCCGACTCGATTTCGGCCTGGCCCTGGCCTTGTCCGAAGAGTTGCCCGAAGCCAGTCGTGAACGCCTGCAGGGGCTGGTGGCGCATATTCGCGAACTCGACGAACTGGTGCTGGAGTTGCTGTCCTACAGCCGTCTGCAGAACCCGGTGTGCCTGCCGGAGCAGGTGCCGGTGGCCCTGGACGAGTTTATCGACAGCATTCTGGGCAGCGTCGACGATGAACTGGCTTCGCCGGACATCGTCATCGACGTGCTGCTGCACGGCGCCCTGGAACGCTTCACCCTGGACCCGCGGCTGACCGCCCGGGCCTTGCAGAACCTGCTGCGCAACGCCACCCGCTATTGCGACAAGCGCATCCAGGTGGGGGTGCAGGTGGGGGATGACGGCTGTGAAATCTGGGTCGATGACGATGGCATCGGCATTCCTGATGACCAGCGGGAGCGGGTGTTCGAGCCGTTCTACCGCCTGGACCGCAGCCGTGACCGCTCCACCGGCGGTTTCGGCCTGGGCCTGGCCATCAGCCGTCGCGCCCTGGAAGCCCAGGGCGGCAGCCTCACCGTGTTGACCTCGCCACTGGGCGGCGCGCGTTTCCGCCTGTGGCTGCCAGCCCTGTAAGCCGTTACGTGGCGGGGGCGCGCGGCAGGCTCGTCACCGGCTGGAGCCCCGTCAGTCCCGCATTTGGCGGATGCGCTGCCTTACTGCCTCGGGCTGCTGCTTGCTATAGTTCGGGCCTTCTTTTTACCCCGTCAAGGATCGCTGCCATGTCCGAATATCAAGCTTTTCGCGTTGAACTCGCCGATAAAATCGCCCATGTGCAGATCAATCGTCCGGACAAAATCAACGCCATGAACGCGGCGTTCTGGAGCGAGATCGTCGATATTTTTCGCTGGATCGACGACACCGACGAAGTCCGGGTGGTGGTGCTCAGTGGCGCCGGCAAACATTTTTCTTCCGGTATCGACCTGATGCTGCTGGCCGGCGTGGCCAATGAACTGGGCAAGGACGTGGGCCGTAACGCTCGCCTGCTGCGCCGCAAAATCCTGCAACTGCAGGCTTCGTTCAACGCCGTAGACAACTGCCGCAAGCCGGTCTTGGCGGCCATCCAGGGTTACTGCCTGGGCGGCGCCATTGACCTGATCAGCGCCTGCGACATGCGTTATGCCGCTGCCGACGCGCAGTTCTCGATCAAGGAAATCGATATCGGCATGGCCGCCGACGTCGGCACACTGCAACGTTTGCCGCGTATCATCGGCGACGGCATCCTGCGTGAACTGGCTTACACTGGCCGCACCTTCGACGCCGCTGAAGCGCAGCGCATCGGCTTGGTCAATGCCACCTACGACGACGCCGCCCAGTTGCTGGAAGGGGTCATGGGCATTGCCCGAGAGATCGCCGCCAAATCGCCGATCGCCATCGCCGGCACCAAGGAAATGCTCAGCTACATGCGCGACCACCGGATCGACGACGGCCTGGAATACGTCGCCACCTGGAACGCCGCCATGCTGCAATCCAACGACTTGCGCGTGGCCATGGCCGCCCATATGAGCAAACAGAAACCCGAATTTCTGGATTGATTGACTATGACTTCACGCTGGACCACCGCAGTACTGGACACCGCAACACCGGGCGGCTGGGCTGTAGCCCGCAGCCGCGAAGGTTTTCTGTTCGACGACAACGGCGCGCTGTTTCCCCGCGAGTGGCTCAAGCGCCAGGACCTGTCGGTCCTGGCCGAGCATGGCATCGGCCATCTGGACGGTGAGCCGGTGTATTTGCTGGAACTCAAGAGCCCCGGGGAAGTGCCCGGTTGCGGCTGGAAGGGCCTGCGGGCCTTTATGCTCGAAGGCGACCACACCCTGTACAAAGTCCTGGGCTACGCCGCGCAGATTGGCACCTGGGCCCGGGAGCATCGGTTCTGTGGCAGTTGCGGCCAGGCCATGGTCCAGGTGCCGCGGGAGCGCGCCATGTACTGCGAACCCTGCGACCTGCGCAGTTACCCAAGGATTTCGCCGAGCATGATCGTGCTGGTGACCCGGGGCGACGAGATCCTCCTGGCCCGTTCGCCACGCTTTGTCAGCGGGGTCTACAGCACCCTGGCCGGTTTTGCCGAGCCGGGGGAGTCTGCCGAGGACTGCCTGGTCCGCGAAGTGCGTGAGGAAGTGAGTGTCGAGGTGCGCAACATCCAGTACGTGGGCAGCCAGTGCTGGCCGTTCCCGCACTCGATGATGCTGGGGTTTCACGCCGAGTACGCCAGCGGCGAGATCGTGCCCCAGGAGGACGAGATCGAGGACGCCCAGTGGTTCAACATCCACCAGTTGCCGCCGTTGCCGGCGTCACGCTCGATTGCCCGCTACCTGATCGACCTCTACGTGGCCCGTCGTTTAGGCCACGCTGAACCAGTGCTGCCAGGCTAAGCGCACCGTCAGGCCCAGGACCACAGTGATAAACACCGGTCGGATGAACTTCGCACCGCCGCTGATGGCGGTGCGAGCACCGAAGAACGCGCCGACCATCACCGACAGGCCCATGCTCAGGCCGATAATCCAGTCCACTTGCCCGGAAAACACAAACACCGACAGCGCCGCGATGTTGCTGACGAAGTTCATGCTGCGCGCCACACCGCTGGCCTTGACCAGGTCGATGGGGTAGAGCAGCAGGCTGCTGACGGTCCAGAACGCACCGGTGCCGGGGCCGGCCACGCCGTCATAGAAGCCCAGGCTGAAGCCCTGGGTGGATTGCCACTTCTTCTTGATCGGGGCGTCGCTGTCCAGGGGCGCCTTGGGCGTGCCGCCGAACAACAGGTACAGGCCGCAGGCGAAAACGATCACTGGGAGCATCTTGTTCAGCCACTCGGCAGGCAGGTAATGGGCAACCACGGCGCCGGTCAGCGCGCCCACCAGAGTGCCGACAATCGCGTGCATCCACTGTCGGGGGTGGAACAGCTTGCGTCGGTAGAAGGTGAAGCTGGCGGTGGCCGAGCCGAAGGTCGAACTGAGTTTGTTGGTGCCCAGCACCAAGTGCGGTGGCAGCCCGGCAGTGAGCAGGGCTGGGGTGGTGAGCAAGCCACCGCCGCCGGCAATGGCGTCGATGAAACCGGCAACAAAAGCCACAAGGGCGAGGATGGCGAGGGTGGTCAGGTCTACGCTGAGTTCAAAAGGCATGGGGTCGGCTTATATCGGCGAGGGCGCAGGACGGGCTGCGCGAAAGGCCGACATATTACCCGCAACCCCGCCCCCTGTGCGACCGTCGCAACCCCATCAAAAAACAGACCCCGCGCTTTTTCCTGCGCCCTTGATACGTGCCCCGGCCCGCCCCTATGTAGGAGCCGGCTTGCCGGCGATGAGGCCCCCAAGACGTGCGCCAGGCTTGAGACCAGCGATCGCTGGCAAGCCAGCGCCTACGGAGGCCGCCGCAGACTATGGAACCACCGCCGCTCTTTGTGTAGGAGCCGGCTTGCCGGCGATAAGGCCCCCAAGACGTGCGCCAGGCTTGAGACCGCGATCGCTGGCAAGCCAGCTCCTACGGAGGCCGCCGCAGACTATGGAACCACCGCCGCTCTTTATGTAGGAGCCGGCTTGCCGGCGATAAGGCCCCCAAGACGTGCGCCAGGCTTGAGACCGCGATCGCTGGCGAGCCAGCTCCTACGGAGATCACCGCAGCCTATGGAACCACCGCCGCTCTTTATGTAGGAGCCGGCTTGCCGGCGATAAGGCCCCCAAGACGTGCGCCAGGCTTGATGCCGCTATCGCTGGCAAGCCAGCGCCTACGGAGATCACCGTCAGTGCGGTTAACGTTGCGGACCGTTGCCGATCTGCCAGACGAATGGCGGTTCGGTGCCGTTGATTGTCCAGTCGCCGACAATCCGTGCCTTGTAGATCACCGGGTTGTGGGACGACACGGTGCGCGCGTTGCGCCAATGGCGGTCCAGGGATTTGCCTTGGCGAATGTCCGAAGCGCCCAAGGCATTGAACAGCTCGGTGGTGGCACGCTGAATCAGCTCGGTCACCACCACTTGGGCGGTGGCCGACTCCAGCTCGGCGTCCACATTCGCCGCGTGCTCCACTGCCGCATCCCCGGAAAAGCGCGCCACATAGGCCCGTTGCGCCGGTTGTGCCGCGCGCACGGCGGCGGCTTCGGCGGCGTACACCAGGGCCGCGACTTCCCCGACCACTTGTTGCACCTGGGCGTCTTCGCTGACCCGCGGCGCGTTGCCGTGACTGTAGATGCGTTTGCGCTCGCGCACTTCCCGGGCCACGTCATTCAGCGCAGCGCGACCGATACCGGCCAGGCTGGCCAGCAACACCAGTTGGTAGAAGGCCGTTTGGTATTTGAAGCGGGTGGCGAAGTCGATGACGTTCTCGGCGTCCACTTCGGCGTCGGTAAAGCGCGAGGTGCCGCTGCCGGTGGTGCGTTGGCCGAAACCGTCCCAATCGTCGCTCTGCACGATGCCCGGCTGGCGGGTGCGCACGGCAGCGATCACGTCGCCGCCGGTGTCGCTGCGTTGAGCGTAAACGTCGATCCAATCGGAGAAAATGCTCCCTGTGCTGTAGAACTTCTCGCCATTGAGTTTCCACTTGTCACCGTCCGGCGACACCTTGGTGATCACGTCGCCAATGGCCACGCTGCCGATTTCGGTCCAGGCGCACCCGACGATGTCACCGCCGACAAAACGTTTGAACCAGACATCCCGCGCCGGCCCCGGGGCAGCGTTGAGCCGGTCCTCGGCAAAAGCGAAGTGCCCGCGCAAGGCTTGCGGCACATTGGAGTCGGCCTCGGCCAGCTCGATCAGCAACTGGAACAGCTGGGGCAGGGAGGCGCCGCCACCGCCGTATTCCACGGGAATGCGCACGGCACCAAAGCCCGCGTCCTTGAGCCACTGGATCGGCTCGTAGGGCAGGCTGCGGCTTTGTTCGCGCTGCACTGCACCGGCGGCGATGCGCTTGAAGATCGGGCGGAAACCCTCGGCCAGCGTCTCGTAGTCGACGCCCACGGACAGTGGGTTGATTACCTGGTGTTCGGTCATGAAACAGCTCCTCGAGTCGGCAGTAAAAAACGTTGCAGGTGCCGAGGGGGATTGCACAGTCCATGCCGAAGCGCCCAGTGCCGGTTTTACGGGGTGCGACAGTGATTGTGGGCGGGGCAACTGTTGGTGGGTCAACAGTTGTTCAACAAATCGCTGGATTCCTGGATTTGCCGTCCAGGTTCGATCGTTATTCAGGGCCTGGCCCGGCCGCTCTGGGTAAACCGCTTCGCAGCCCTTTAGAACAGGCCTTGCAGCGCACTGGACGCTGGCGGACGGGGCGTCTTAGGCAGGCTGGCACGCTTGCTGCTCTGCTACTCCCACCTTCCCCAAGTCCCGAGGACCTAACAATGAGTCAGCAAGCCGTCAAATTTGCCTACTGGGTGCCCAACGTCAGCGGCGGGCTGGTGGTGAGCAAGATCGAGCAGCGCACCCACTGGGGCATCGACTACAACCGCAAGCTGGCGCAACTGGCTGAAGAGGCCGGCTTCGAGTACGCCCTGACCCAGATCCGCTTCACCGCCGGCTACGGCGCCGAGTTCCAGCATGAGTCGGTGGCTTTCAGCCACGCCTTGCTGGCCGCCACCAGCAAACTGAAAGTGATTGCCGCGATCCTGCCCGGCCCTTGGCAACCGGCCCTGGCGGCCAAGCAACTGGCGACCATCGATCAACTGACCAATGGCCGCATCGCCGTGAACATTGTCAGCGGCTGGTTCAAGGGCGAGTTCCAGGCCATCGGCGAACACTGGCTGGAGCACGATGAGCGCTATCGCCGTTCCGAAGAGTTCATTCGCTCCCTGCGGGGCGTCTGGAGCCAGGACAACTTCACCTTCAAGGGCGACTTCTACCGCTTCGACAACTACAGCCTGAAACCCAAGCCCCTGGGCCAGCCGGAAATCTTCCAGGGCGGCAGCTCCCGCGCAGCCCGGGACATGGCGGCGCGGGTATCGGACTGGTACTTCACCAACGGCAACACCCCGGAAGGCATCAAGGCCCAGGTCGATGACATTCGTACCAAGGCTGCGGCCAATAACCACTCGGTCAAAGTGGGGGTCAACGCCTTTGTCATCGCCCGCGACACCGAAGAGGAAGCGCGCGCCGTGCTGGCGCAGATCATCGACCAGGCCGACCCCGAGGCGGTGAATGCCTTTGGCGACGCCGCCAAGCAAGCCGGCAAGGCGTCACCGGAAGGCGAGGGCAACTGGGCCAAATCGACCTTTGAGGACCTGGTGCAATACAACGACGGCTTCAAGACCAACCTGATCGGCACGCCTCAGCAGATCGCCGAGCGCATCGTCGCCTTGAAAGCCGTGGGCGTGGACCTGGTGCTGGCGGGCTTCCTGCACTTCCAGGAAGAAGTGGAGTACTTCGGCAAACGCGTGCTGCCGCTGGTGCGTGAACTGGAAGCCAAGGCCCAGGCCAAGGCCCAAGAAGTCGCCGCCTGACCCTGCACGCTAAATCCATGTAGGAGCTGGCTTGCCAGCGATGGCGATTTCAACGGCGCTGCAAGCCTCAAGCCTCAAGCCTCAAGCTACAAGAAGCCGGTTCCTAAAAAAATACTGTGATGCTGTGACATGTCTCTTTTAGGAGCTGGCTTGCCAACGATGGCGATTTTAAGGGCGCTGCAAGCCTCAATCGCTGGCAGGCCGGCGGCTACAGGCCCAGGTCGGAGAGGCCAGGGTGGTCGTCCGGGCGGCGGCCGAGGGGCCAGTGGAACAGACGTTCGCTGGCCTTGATCGGCAGGTCGTTGATGCAGGCAAAACGCCGAGCCATCAGCCCCTGCTCGTCGAATTCCCAATTCTCATTGCCGTATGAGCGAAACCAGTTGCCCGAGTCGTCGTGCCATTCGTAGGCATAACGCACGGCAATCCGGTTATCGCTGAAAGCCCACAACTCCTTGATCAATCGGTAATCCAGCTCCTTGGCCCATTTACGCGCCAGGAAGGCCTGGGCCTGCTCGCGGTTATGGATAAACTCGGCGCGATTGCGCCATTGAGTGTCTTCGGTATAGGCCAGGGCCACGCGCTGCGGGTCACGGGAGTTCCAGCCGTCTTCGGCCAGACGCACCTTTTCAATGGCCGATTCACGGGTGAAGGGGGGCAGAGGTGGGCGAGCTTGGGTGGGCGTTGACATGGGCAGTCTCCAATCGAGGGTGTCGTTGAAAAAAGGAACGCGTGTTTAACGCAATAACTTGCGCGCGACGGCTAGTGCATTATCGGCAGCATGCTGATCGCCCAAGCCCCGGGCAAGGGTAGTACCCCGGCGGTGTTCACCCGACGGTCCATCCCGGTGGCGGCAACGCCTCTTTAATGTCGATCAGCTTCTCGCTGACGTCGAGGATAATGCCGCGTGTTTGCCAGCGGTAGCGATAAGCCTCAAGGCCCAATCGCCGGCAAACCGGTCCTACAAAATACCGTGGTGCTGATACATGCCTCCGTAGGAGCTGGCTTGCCAGCGATGGCGATTTTAAGGGCGCTGCAAGTCTCAAGCTTCAAGCTACAAGATACAAAAAGAGGGGGTGGGTGGGTTATGAATGCCGGTCCATGGTGTAAGCTCTTGCGCTCTTTGGATTCGACCCACTGCGAGCCCTATGCCGTCGCTTTTCAAACGCTCTCTGTTGCCCAAACTGCGCAGCTTTCCCCTGGCTGCCGACGCCTTGTCCATCCTCTCCGGTGCCGCCGAGTTCCGCCGCTGCCTGCTGGAGAAGATCCCTCAGGCCACGCAGCGCATCTATATTGTCGCCCTGTACCTGCAGCAGGATGAAGCCGGCCAGGAAATCCTCGATGCCCTGCACGCCGCGAAGGCTGCACGCCCCGAGTTGGACATTGTGGTGGTGGTGGACTGGCTGCGGGCCCAGCGGGGCCTGATTGGCGCCGGCAAGCAGCCGGGCAACTCGGCCTGGTACCAGGAGATGACCCGCACCCACGCCAGCGAAGTGCCGGTGTACGGCGTACCGGTGCAGACCCGGGAGCTGTTCGGGGTATTGCACCTCAAGGGCTTTGTGATCGATGACTGTGTGATCTACAGCGGCGCCAGCCTGAATAACGTGTACCTGCACAAGTTCGACAAGTACCGGTACGACCGCTATCACCTGTTGCACAACCAGGCCCTGGCCGACTCCATGCAGCACCTGATTCAGCACGGCCTGGTGGAGTCCCGGGCGGTGCATCGCCTGGACCTGCCGAACCTGCCCAGCACCCGCAGCCTGCGCAATGACATCGGTGACTTGCGCAGCCGCTTGAAGCACGCGGCCTATGACACCAGCGCCGGTGGCGTGCTCAAGGGCGAGCTGTCGGTCAGCCCGCTGCTTGGCGTGGGCAAGAACAACCCCCTGAGCCGGGTGATCTGCGAGCTGATTGCCAGCGCCCAGCAGCAACTGACCATCTGCACCCCTTACTTCAACCTGCCGCTGCCGGTGACCCGTGAGGTCAACCGTGCCCTGGCCCGTGGGGTGAAGATCGACATCATCGTCGGTGACAAGACCGCCAACGACTTCTACATTCCGCCCAGCGAGCCGTTCAAGGTGATCGCTGCGCTGCCTTACCTGTACGAGATCAGCCTGCGGCGCTTTGCCAAGCGTCATCAGCGGATGATCGACAGTGGCCAGTTGAACCTGCACCTGTGGCGCGACGGCGACAACACCTACCACCTCAAGGGCATGTGGGTCGATCAGCGCTACACCTTACTCACCGGCAACAACCTCAACCCGCGGGCGTTCCGCCTGGACCTGGAAAACGCCTTGCTGCTCGACGACCCCAAGGGTGAGTTGCTGGAACCGCGCCAGCGTGAGCTGACAGAGATCTTCGAGCACACCCGGCGCATCGAGCATTTCCAGAACCTGGAGACCCTGGTGGACTACCCAGAGGCCGTGGGCAAGTTCCTGCGGCGGGTCAGTCGGGTGCGGATCGAGCGTTTGCTCTACCGCATTCTCTGAAACAAAAAACGGCGCCACAGGGCGCCGTTTTTTTTGCATCAGGTCATCCGTTGACCTTTGGCTGGGGGGTGTCCTGGGGGATTGGCCAGGCCGCCACCAGCAACAGCAGCACGGCGGCGATCAGGTAGGGCAGGCGCGGTTCGATGGCGTAGATCAGGGTCCCGGCCAGTGGGCCAATCACTGTGCCCAGGCCTTGGGCGGCGCCGATGGAGCCGGCAGTCGCCCCTTGCTCCGAGGCTTCCACAGCGTTGGCCGCCAGGGCCGAGAAGGACGGGAAGATACCGCCCATGCCCGCCGCCGAAACAAAGAACGCCAGCCACAGGCCCCAGGCCTGGTCTGCGAGGATGCTCCCGGCATAACCGCTGGCGGCCACCAGGGCGCCGACGCGGATCATGCGCAGCGGCGGCCATTCCAGCTTGCGCACCACCAGTTGTGCGCAAATCAGTGCCACACCGACCATGGTCAGGGCGATGCCTGCGGTTTGCGCGGCTTCGGCGGGGCCCATGCCCAGGCGGTCCAGGGCATAGAAGCTGACGGTGATCTGGGCGATGGACACGCACAGCATGGCGACAAAGGCCACGGTCATCGGCCGGCGCAGGCGCGGATCGCCCAGGCGCACCGCTTGCGGCGGTTGCCTCAGGTGCAACTCTTGCTGGGGCAGCTTGAACCACAGCACAACAAAGGCCAGCAACGGCAGGATGGCCATGGCGTAGAACGGCAGGCTCATGCTGTAGCGCGCCAGCAGCGCGGCGATTGCCGGCCCCAGGACCAGGCCGCAGGCGTTGGCGGCGCCCAGGGTGGCCATGGCCCGGGCCCGGTGTTGGGGTACGACGTTATCGGCAATCAGGGCGAAACCGCCCACCGGCACCGCCGCATAGAACACGCCCACCAGGCCGCGCCCGAGCATGATGCCAATAAAGGACAGCGCCACACTGGGCAGCCATTGCAGGGACAAGTCGATAAACACACAGAGTGCCCAATAGGCCAGGGTGAAGCCCGCGGTGCCAACCAGCAGCACTCGGCGGCGGCCGAAGCGGTCGCTGGCCCGGCCCCAGGGGCGGGCCAACAAAACCCAGATCATCCCCGATACGGTGACCGCGGCGCCGGCTTGCCAGGTCGCCAGGCCTAGCACCCGGGAAATAGGGCCGATCATCGAGACGAAGGCCATTAAGGCCATGGTGCAGGCCATGTAGGCGGCCATCAGTGGGTAGAGTTTGAACGGCGGGGCGGTCAGCGGCTGAGTGGTGGTGGCCGTTGAACTGGGCATATGGATCTTCCATGACAGGCGGGATATCCCGACGTTATAGAGGGAACGAAGGGCGGCCCAGGTTTATTAGCGTCGGTGATAGTAGCTCAGTCGGGTGAGCTCGGGGGGCCTGGGAGTGTGAAGGGTTGTATGAGGGCTTGTGTGAGGCGAGCCAGGGCTCGATAGCGGCCCGGCAGCTCCAGCACAACGCGGTCGTTGGGTCAGGAGCTGCCGGGCCAGCTAGCCAGGTGTTGCGCTGCGGGGTCAGTTCAGGCCGAGCTTGCCGCGCAGTGTGGAGAGGTCTTCAGCCAGGGTGTTGACCGGGCCTACCAGGGCTTTGCGATCTTTGTCCTTGACCTTGTCGTAGGTCTGGAAGCCGCCGTCGGCGGTCTTGTACTTGGCCAGGATGGTGTTCACCGTGGCGAAGTTCTTGTCCACCTTGGCGACAAAGGCTTTGTCCTGCTTCTCGATCTGCGGACGGAACAGGTCGACGATTTTCTTCGCCCCGTCGATGTTGCCCTGGAAGTCATACAGGTCGGTGTGGCTGTAGCGGTCTTCTTCACCGGAGATCTTGGTGGCGGCGACTTCTTCCAGCAGGGCTGCGGCGCCGCCCACGACTTTTTCCGGCGGGAAGGTCAGGCCGGCCACGCGGGCCTGCAGGTCCTTGACGTCCTTATCCAGGCCATCGGCCAGGGCGCCCAGGCCTTGGGTGGTGTTTTCCGAGAACAGCGAGTACTCGATGCGGTGGAAACCGGTGAAATCTTCGGCCTTGACGCCTTTTTCATGGTCGTCGACCCGGGAGTCGATGGAGGCGTCGAGGTCACTGAACAGTTCGGCGATCGGCTCGATCGACTCGTAGTAGACCCGGGTCGGCGCGTAGAGCTTCTTGGCGGTGGCCAGGTCGCCTTTCTTCACTGCGTCGGTGAACTGTTGGGTGTGGCTGGCCAGCTCATCGAGCTGCTCGGTCACGTAGATCTTGTAGTCCGAGATCGGCCCCACCAGCTCCAGGGGGGCGGTGGCGGCGAAGGCCGAAAGGGGAGCCTGGAGCAGGCCAAGGGTCAGCAACACAGCGAGAGGCGACTTTTTCATGGGGCTTTTCCGTGGGGGTTGTGGTGTCAGGCAGTGGTTCTGGGGTGTGTGGCATCGAGCAGCGAACGGCCAATGAAGTCCTGGCCACCGGTGACCCCCGGCAAGGTAAAGAAGTAACCGCCGCCCACCGGCTTGAGGTATTCCTCCAGCGGCTCACCGTTGAGGCGGGTCTGCACGGTGATAAAGCCTTTTTCCAGGTCGGCCTGGTAGCAGATAAACAGCAGGCCCATGTCCAGTTGGCCGTTCTTGTTGACCCCGTTGGAGTAGTTGAACGGCCGACGCAGGATCAGGTTGGCCTGGGTCGCGGCAGTGCGCGGGTTGGCCAGGCGGATGTGGGCGTCGAGCTTGGTCAGCTTGCCGTGGGGGTCCTTGGCGTAGTCCGGCACCTGGTGTTCCTGGTGGCCGTCCATGGGCGCGCCGGTGGTCTTGACCCGGCCGATGATGCTTTCCTGTTCCTGCAGCGGCGTGCGGTCCCAGCGTTCGACGAAGTTGCGGATGATCCGCACCGCCTGGTAGCTGCCATGGGCGGCCCAGGCCGGCTCGTCGCTGCCGGGCTGGACCCAGACGATCTGCTCCATGGCCTGGCGGTCGTTGGAGTCGGGGTTGGCCGAGCCATCGCGAAAGCCCAGGAAGTTGCGTGCGCTCTGGGCCGGTTGCCCGGGTTGGGTCGGCGCCTGGGGCGGTACGCTGCCTTCCTGCTTCCAGCGCACCAGCAGCAGGTCCGGAAGGTTTTTTACGATGTCGCGCAGGGCGTGGATGTTGCTGTCGGCGGTGTTGGCGCAGAACTGCAGGCTCAGGTCGCCGTGGCAGCAATCGGCTTCAAGGGCGTCATTGGGGAACCCCACCATGCGCGTCAGGCGCTTGGGTTTGGCGGATGCCAGGCCGAAGCGCTCGTCGAACAGCGACTCGCCCACTGACACGGTGATGGTCAGGTTGTCCGGGGTCACCACCGGGCCGAGGATGCCCGAATCCACGGGCGGCAGCTTGGGGTCGACCTGAGGCACCGGGCCGCCGGTCATGAGGAAGGCGATGCGCTCGTTGAGGGTGCGGAACAGGCGCTCCAGGTCGTCGCGGTCGCTGGCCAGCACATCGAAGGACACCAGCATGCCCGAGGCCGGGCGCGGGGTGACGATGCCGCTTTGGTGCTGGCCGTGGAAGTCATTGCGTTCCTGGGTCTTGTCGCTGCTGGGTGCCTCCGTGACCTGGGCCTGGGGGGCGGCCAGGGCCGGGCCGCTCAGGGCTGATCCGGCCAGGGCGACGCCGGCGGCGCCCATGCCCAGCAGCACGCGACGACGTTGTGGATTGAAGCTCGGTGAGGATTGATCTGAGTCGTTCATTTAACGTGGGTCTTCTGCTTAAAGGCCGGACAGGCCAAGGGCGGGATCGATTCCAACCAGTGCATCGGCCAGGGCCTTGGCCTGTTGGGCAATCTGTTGGCGCTGCGGGCTGCTGACGCGGTCGTACGACAGGTAGCCATTGGCATCGCGCAGGCTCTGTAGTTGGGTATCCAGGGCGCCGATGGCGGCGTCGACCTGGGGCAAAAGCTCGGCAGCGGACTTGGCCAGCAATGGGCGCAACAGGTCGATGACCTTGCGCGTGGTGTCCAGGTTGGCGGCAAAGCCGTTGAGGTCGATGTGGCTGTAACGCTCTTCTTCACCGCTCCCGGCACGTACCTCGGCGATGCTGCGCAGGCTGCGGGACACCACATTGACCAACTGCTCGGGCGGCAACGACTGGGCCAGCAACTGGGTCTTGAGGGTGGTGACATCCGTCAGCAGGCGCTGGGCCAGCGGCGTCAGGCCGTTCAGGTCGCGTTGCTGGAACAGGGCGTACTCCAGGCGATGGAAACCGCTGAAGGCCGGGTCCTGTTCGCGCTGCTCGAAATAGTCGGCGCGGGCGTTGATGGCGTTGTCCAGCTCGGCCAGGCGCTGGGCAGCAGGCGCCACGTGCTGGTAGGCGACGCGAGCCGGCAGGTAAAGCGCCTGGGCCTGCTGCAGGTCGCCGGCCGCGATGGCCTGTTGCAGGGCGGCCACGGCCTTGATCAGGGCGGTGCTCTGGCTGCTCAGGTAAACCCGGAACTCCGACAGCGGGCCAATAAAGGCCACCATCGACGGCCGCGCCTTGGCTTGGGCGTCGGACTCGGCAGTGGGCGTGACTTTCAAGGTGCCTCGCGGGTTGCTCAACAGGCCGCAGGTGATGGCGTAGTCGCCGGGTTGCAGGTTGGCGTTGATCACCTGGCTCAGCCCGGGGGCGATGTTTTCCCGCTCCTCGACCACCAGCACGCCGTCGAGAATTTCCCACTCCACCGCACGCTGGGAACGGTTGACGATGCGGAAGCTGGCGTGGCCGGCGGGTACGGTCAGGGCATTCGGTTCGCAGCTGTGGGGGTGGATGGTCACGGTGATTTCACCGGTGTGGGCCTGGCGTTTGCTGGCGGCCAGTTGCGAGGCGTAATAGAACAGCCCGCCGGCGGCGATCATCACGATCACCGAACCGGCTAGCGCCCAGCGCAGAGCGCGGGGTGGCGAGGCCTGGGGTGAGGCTTGCTGGGTCATGGGGAGCCTTACTGACTGGAAACGGAAGACGATGGGCCGGCGGCCTGGGCGGCGGGCCGGCTGGGCAGGAAGAACAGCACTAGGGTCACCGCCAGGTACAGCACATAGGCACCGAGGGTGCTGACGGTGGGCGCGTCCTGGTAACCGAACATGCCGGCCAGGACCGAGCCCAGCGGGCCGTCCATGGGCAGGCTGGCGCTGAAGTCGAAAAGCACGGTCTGCAAGTGGTTCCACACCCCGGCTTCATGCAGGGCTTGCACCGAGTTGGCAAGGATGCCGGCGGCCACCACCAGGATGAACAGCCCGGTCCAGCGGAAAAAGGCCCCCAGGTTGAGGCGCATGCTGCCGCTGTAGATCAGGAAACCGACAACGATGGCCAGCACCAAGCCGAGGAGGGCGCCGATGGGGGCGGCCGGGCCTTCGCTCTGCTGGAACACCGCCAGCAGGAAGAACACGGTTTCCAGGCCTTCCCGGGCGACGGCGAAGAACACCATGGCGATCAGCGCCGTGACCTGGTGTTTCGAACCGGTCAGGGCCTGGTCGAGGGACGCCTGCAGGGAGTGCTTGATGGAGCGCGCCACCTTGCGCATCCAGAACACCATGGAGCTGAGAATCGCCACCGCCACCAGACCCACCAGGCCTTCGAACAATTCCTGCTGCTTCTGCGGGAACTCCGCGCTCATCAGCTCCAGGCCGCCCCCCACCAGCAGCGCCAGGGCTGCTGCGAGAAATACACCGATCCACACCGCCGGCATCCATTGGCCGCGGCCGGTCTGTTGCAGGTAACTGGCGATGATGCCAACGATAAGCGCGGCTTCAATGCCCTCGCGCAGCATGATCAGAAAGGGAACGAGCATTCAGCACCGCTAGGCAGATAGATAGGGTGCTAAGTTGTAACATAATGATACTCATTGCCAAATGGATATTATTGACATTCGCTGAACGAAAGCTGAACGGGTTTTATTTACCCCAACACCCACCGCAAACCCGTAGGAGCCGGCTTGCCGGCGATGGGCTTCGAGCCTTGTGCTGGGCTTGAGGACGCTATCGCTGGCAAGCCAGCTCCTACAGGGGCGGTGCGGGCATGTTTTTTGTAGGAGCCGGCTTGCCGGCGATGGGGCTTCGAGTCTTATGGTGGGCTTGAGGACGCTATCGCTGGCAAGCCAGCTCCTACAGGGGCGGTGCGAGCATGTTTTTTTGTAGGAGCCGGCTTGCCGGCGATTTGGGCTTCGCCCCTTGTGCTGGGCTTTGAGGACGCCATCGCTGGCAAGCCAGCGCCTACAGGCGGGGTTAGACGCGGTTTTGTTCCGTGAGGCGCTGGACGGCCAGGCGGCGGTAGTGGGAGGGGGTCATGCCTTTGAGTTGCTGGAAGCGCCGATTGAAGTTGGAAATGTTGTTGAAGCCCGACTCGAAGCACACATCCGTCACCGGCTTGTCGCCGTCGGCCAGCAGTTCGCAGGATTTGCTGATTCGCAGGCGATTGACGAATTCGATAAAACAACGCCCCGTGGCCTGCTTGAACACCCGGGAAAAGTAGGTGGGTTTCATGCCCAGGTAATCGGCCACTTCTTCCAGGGGCAGTTCCCGGGCGTAGTGGGCAAAGATGTAGTCCACCGCGCGGTTGGTGCGGTCGACGTTGTGGTCGTCGGACAGTTGCGCGGTGGTCGCCCCGGACAGCAACTGGTAGTCATCGCAGCTCGCCAACAACTCCAGCAGGATGAAAAAGTGCCCAAGGCGGGTCACGCCGCTGGATTCGGCAATGCGCTGCATCAGCGGCATGGCCTGGGCGATGGTGCGCGGGCAGCGGAACTCGATGCCGTATTGGGCGCGTTCCAGCAGCGGCACGAGGTTCTTCAGTTCGGCAAAGACTTGCGCACCGCTGTCGAACAGCTCGTCGGTGAAGTTCACCAGCATGTCGCGCTTGGGCACCACTTCATCCTCGGCCACCTGGCTGATCCAGTTGTGGGGCAGGTTGGGGCCGGTGAGGAACAGGGTCTGGGGGTAGAAGTTGCCGATGTAGTCGCCAATAAACACCTTGCCCGAGCTGGCGACGATCAGGTGCAGTTCGTATTCCTTATGGAAGTGCCAGCGCACCAACGGGCAGGGAAAGCCGTGTTGGCGATAGATGATCGACAGGCCGTTGTGGTCGTCCATCAACTCGTAGGAGGGGTCAGTGATCTTGCCGGTTCGACTCATGGTGCGGGTCTGTTCTTGTTGTTGGCCCCGCTGATAATGCCTCGTGCCCCGCCCATGCACCAGTAGGAGCTGGCTTGCCAGCGAAGGCGTCTTCGAGGGCGATGCAAGGCTTGTGGGCCTCTTCGCCGGCGAGCCGGCTCCTACATGGAATTCGTCTGTCTGCCCCGTAGCAGCTGGCTTGCCAGCGAAGGCGTCTTCGAGAGCGATGCAAGGCTTGTGGGCCTCTTCGCCGGCAAGCCGGTTCCTACATGGCGTTTGCGTGTCTCGCCCCGTAGGAGCGGGGGTTATGGGGCGGGGCGGTTTTTCGCTTCGATCCATTGCGCCATGTATTGGGTGCTCTTGTGATGGTGGTGTCGCAGCATGGCGCCGGTGAAGTTGTCCCGGCGCAACTGCTCCAGGTGCTGGCGGCAGTCTTGCAGGCGCTGGATCAGCGCCGGGCCGTGGACTTGCTGGCGGTAGCGCGCCTCAAGCAACCGCCGGCCATCTGTCTGGGCCTGTTCCCACACCTGTTGGTCCTGATACAGGCGCACTGCCGCGGCCGCCAGGTCGCCGGCCGACTCGGCCACCGCGCCCGGCCAGGGCAGCCCATCCTGGGACATGGATTCACTGCCGATCGGCGTGGTGACGCTGGGGGTGCCGCAGAGCATGGCGTCCAGCAGCTTGCCCTTGATCCCCGCGCCAAAGCGCAGCGGTGCCAGGCAGATGCGCGCCGCAGACATCACCTGCAGGGCGTCTTCGGCCCAGTTCATGATGTGAAAGCCCTGGGCCGGGTTGTGCAGCGCCGCGGCCTTGGGCGGTGTGTAGGCACCATAGAGATGCAGTTGTGCCCCGGGCAGTTGCTGGCGGATCAGCGGCCACACACTGTTCTTCATCCACAGCACCGCGTCCCAGTTCGGCGCATGGCGGAAATTACCGATGCTCAGGAAGTGGGCGCGTTCGGCAAAAGGGGTAAAGGTCTGTGGCAGCGGGTCCAGCATCAGCGGGCACCAGTGCAGCAAGGCCGCGGGCAACTTGAACTGTTGCTCCAGCAGCTGGATTTCGAACTCGGAGATCATCAGGTTCAGGTCGCAGCGGTAAATCGCCGCTATTTCCCGTTTGGCCAGGTCGGTGTCGGCCATCTGCTGGAATTCATCCGCCAGCGCCGGGGCAAACAGCTCGCTGAAATCGTCGCTGTCGTCGCTGGCCTTCAAACGGTCCTTGAGGCGCTGATGGCGGGCGTGCCGCAAGCATTGCAGGTCCGACGTCTCCAGCACTCGCAGGGCCGTGGGGCAATGCTGCTCGACGCGCCAGCCGAACTGCTCCTCCATCATGAACTGGTCGAACAGCACGATATCCGGGGCCAGTTCGGCGACAAAGTGGTCGAAGCTGCTGTTGTTGAGTTCGATGGGCTGTTCGTCGATGCCCAGGGCCGCGAGGTCCGCCTTGTGCTCGCCCTCATTGGCCGGGCTGCTGAACGTCAGGTCCCAGCCTTGGGCGAGAAAGGTTTCGAGAATTTGCATCATGTGCCCGCCGGCGGCGGAAGAGCGGGGTTCGGGCCAGACGTAACCAATGATCAGTACTTTGGTTGCGGCGGTCGGGCTCATGGCAGGCATTCCTGGAAACGGGCGGAGGGCTGAAAAAAAGGGGCGCCATTAAACCACAGCACCGCGACCTCGGCGCCAGTGGTGTGCCCCTGGATCAATCCCTAGCCGAGGATGCCTCGCACCTTGTCCCGCAGTTGATCGATAGAGAAGGGTTTGCCGATCACCGCCATGCCCGCCGGCACTTCGATGCTTTCGGCGTAGCCGCTGGCGAACAGCACTGGCAGTTGCGGGCGCAGCTCTCGGGCACGCAGGGCCAGTTCCTGGCCATTCATGCCGGGCAGGCCGACGTCGGTCATCAGCAGGTCGATGGTGTTTCCGGGGTTTTCCAGCTGCGCCAGGGCGGCCTCGCTGCCGTCGGCTTCCAGCACCGCGAAGCCCAGCTCTTCGAGCACATCGACAATCAACATACGCACGATGGCGTCGTCTTCGACGACAAGAATGGTGGACGGGCTGGCGGACATAGGAAAGCTCTCGAAAAAAGATGAAATCAATGGGCTGCGCTTGAGCGTAGGACCTTTTGCATGAGTAAGCCGCGGCCCATGACAAGTTCCCGAAGCTGTACAAAAAAACCGCCTTGTACAAGTGGCGGCAAGAATAACCGCTTCCTTGGGCTCGCGGCAGGGTGAAACATCAGGTTGCGCGAGTTTTGTTATAAAAAATGGCCGAACCTGTCGATTGTGGGGCAAACTTCGCTTCTTTTTGACTCCGCGCCAAGGCCTTCAAATGATCCGTCCGTCTTCGGTTGATGAACAGAGTTTCCGCAAGCTGCTGAGCCGCAACATCGGCCTGCCCCTTGGCGTGGGCGTGCTCAGTGCGGTGTTTTTCGTCTCGCTGATCACCTACCTGCTTTCGGTGATCCAGTGGGTGCAACACACTGACCGAGTGATCAACAACCTCAACGAGTCGGCGCGCCTGACCATCGACCTGGAAACCGGCATGCGCGGTTTCCTGATCACTGGCGACGAGCACTTCCTCGACCCCTATGAAGTGGCCAAGCCGCGAATCCTCAACGACTTGCGCGGCTTGCAGGAGCTGGTGGAGGACAACCCGCAACAGGTTGACCGCCTCCGGCGCCTGGAGGCCTTGCAGGTGGAGTGGAATAACTACGCCCAGGAAATGATTGAGCTGCGGCGGCAGAACGGCGACTACCGAGGGGCGATCCAGGCCGGGCGCGGCAAGCGCCTGACCGATGAAATCCGCAAGGAGTACGACGCTGCGGTGGCCATGGAGCAGCAGTTGCGCATCGACCGCAACCAAGGGGTCAGCCGCACCACGGTGTTCAGCGTGAGCCTGTACCTGATCTTTGTGATCGGCCTCAGTGCCTTGCTGGCCTACATCGGGCGGCGCGACCTGCTGGCCCTGTCCACCAGTTACAGCGACACCCTCGACACCCAGCAAAAGAGCGCCCGGCGCCTGGAACAACAGGCCTGGTTGCGCAATGGCCAGACTGAATTGGCCGAGCAGGTGCTGGGGCAGCTGTCGCTGAACCTGTTGGGGCGCAACATCTTGAAGTTCTGCGCCCAATACCTTGGCTCGCCCGTGGCGGCGCTGTACGTCCGCGAAGAGCATGGCGGTCTGCGCCGGGTAGCCGCGTATGGTTTCTCCCGAGAGCAGGAGCAACAGGACCAGACGATTTACAACGGCGAAGGCATTGTCGGCCAGTCGGCCCAGGAGCAACGGCTGATCCGCCTGGATGAGGTGCCGGGGGATTATTTCAAGGTCAGCTCGGGCCTCGGCGATGGTTCGCCTCGCAGCGTGCTGGTGGTGCCCACCACCGATGACGATCGGGTCAATGGGGTGATCGAACTGGGCTTCCTGCGGGCCCTGGACGACCGGGACGTGGAATTGCTGGAGCTGATTGCCGGCAACATCGGCACCTCCATCGAGGCCGCGCGCTACCGGCAGCGCCTGCAAGAGGTGTTGGCGGAAACCCAACAACTCAATGAAGAGCTGCAAGTGCAGCAGGAAGAACTTAAAACCGCCAACGAAGAGCTGGAAGAGCAATCGCGGATTCTCAAGGAGTCCCAGGCGCACTTGGAAACCCAGCAGGCCGAGTTGGAGCAGACCAACGAACAACTGGCGGAACAGGCCGATGCCTTGGCCGAGCAACGTGACGCCCTGGACACCAAGAACCGCGAACTCAGCGACGCCCAGGGCCTGCTTGAGGAGCGCGCCGCGGAGCTGCAGCGTTCGAGCAAGTACAAGTCGGAATTCCTCGCCAACATGTCCCACGAGCTGCGCACCCCCCTCAACAGCTCGTTGATCCTGGCCAAGTTGCTGGCCGAGAACCCCCACGACAACCTCAGCGCCGAGCAGGTCAAGTTTGCCGAGTCGATCTACAGCGCCGGCAATGACCTGCTGAACCTGATCAACGACATCCTCGATATTTCCAAGGTCGAGGCCGGCAAGCTGGAAGTGCGCCCGGAAAACACCAGCGTGCCACGCCTGGTGGAGGGCCTGCGCGGGCTGTTCCAGCCGCTGACCAGCAATAAGGGCCTGGGTTTCCAGGTGGAATTGCAGCCGGGGTCGCCGGCCACTTTGTTCACCGACCGCCAGCGCGTCGAGCAGATCCTCAAGAACCTGCTGTCCAACGCAGTGAAGTTCACCGAGCACGGCCAGGTCAGCCTGACCGTGGCGCGCAACCCCGGTGCCGGCATTGCCTTTGTGGTGCGCGACTCTGGCATCGGCATCGCCGCGGACCAGCAGCAGAGCATCTTCGAGGCCTTCCGCCAGGCCGATGGCACCACCAACCGGCGTTACGGCGGCACCGGCCTGGGCCTGTCGATTTCCCGTGACCTGGCGGCCTTACTGGGCGGTTCCATCAGCGTCAGCAGCGAGCCGGGGCAGGGCAGTGTGTTCACCCTGGTGCTGCCGGAGCAGTACAGCGAAGCCGCCGAGCCGCAACCCCTGGCCGCAGCGCCGGTGGCATTGGTGGCACCGGTCGCCGTCAGTGTTGCACCCGCGCCAGTGGACGCCGCGCCGGTGGAGATTCCGCGTTTTGCCGATGACCGTGACAAGGCACCCTTCAGCGGCCGCTGCATCCTGGTGGTGGAAGACGAGCCGAATTTCGCCCATATCCTCTTCGACCTGGCCCATGAACTGGGCTACCACTGCCTGGTGGCCCATGGCGCCGACGAGGGCTACAGCCTGGCCGAACGCTTTGTGCCGGATGCGATCCTGTTGGACATGCGCCTGCCGGACCACTCCGGGCTGACGGTACTGCAACGCCTCAAGGAGCACGCCGGCACCCGGCACATCCCGGTGCACGTGATTTCCGTGGAAGACCGGGTCGAGGCCGCCATGCACATGGGCGCCGTGGGTTATGCGGTCAAGCCCACCACCCGCGAAGAACTCAAGGACGTGTTCGCCCGCCTGGAAGCCAAGCTGACGCAGAAGGTCAAGCGCGTGCTGCTGGTGGAAGACGACGACCTGCAACGCGACAGCATCGCCCGGTTGATCGGCGACGATGACATCGAGATCACCGCCGTCGGCCTGGCCCAGGACGCTCTGGACCTGCTGCGCGAGAACATCTACGACTGCATGGTCATCGACCTCAAGTTGCCGGACATGCTCGGCAACGATCTGCTCAAGCGCATGTCCACCGAAGACATCTGCTCCTTCCCGCCGGTGATCGTCTATACCGGGCGCAACCTGACCCGGGACGAAGAGGCTGAGCTGCGCAAGTACTCGCGCTCGATCATCATCAAGGGCGCGCGCTCGCCGGAGCGGCTGCTGGATGAGGTGACGTTATTTCTGCACAAAGTCGAATCCAAGCTGTCCCATGAACGGCAGAAGATGCTCAAGACCGCTCGCAGCCGCGACAAGGTGTTCGAGGGGCGCAAGATCCTTCTGGTGGATGACGACGTGCGCAACATCTTTGCCCTCACCAGCGCCCTGGAGCACAAGGGCGCGGTGGTGATCATCGGTCGCAACGGGCACGAAGCGATTGCCAAACTCAATGAGGTCGAAGACATCGACCTGGTGCTGATGGACGTGATGATGCCGGAGATGGACGGCTACGAGGCCACGATCGAAATCCGCAAAGACCCGCGCTGGCGCAAGCTGCCGATCATTGCGGTGACGGCCAAGGCCATGAAGGACGATCAGGAGCGCTGCCTGCAGGCCGGCTCCAACGATTACCTGGCCAAGCCGATCGACCTTGACCGCCTGTTTTCCCTTATCCGCGTCTGGTTGCCGAAGATGGAAAGAATCTAGTGGAACGCAATACCGAGATCGAACTGCGGTTGCTGATTGAAGCGATCTACCTCAAGTACAGCTACGATTTTCGTGATTACTCCGGCGCGTCGATCAAGCGCCGGGTCAACCACGCGTTGCGCCAGTTCGAGTGCAAGACCATCTCCGCGTTGCAGGAGCGGGTGCTGCACGACCCGGCGGCGTTCATGCAGTTGCTGCAATTCCTGACCATTCCGGTGAGCGAGATGTTTCGCGACCCCTCGCACTTCCTGGCCATCCGCCAGGAGGTGGTGCCGCTGCTCAAGACCTACCCTTCGATCAAGATCTGGATCGCCGGCTGCAGCACCGGGGAAGAGGTGTACTCCATGGCCATCCTGTTGCGTGAGGAAGGCTTGCTGGAACGCACCATCATCTACGCCACGGACATCAACCCCCACTCCCTGGAAAAGGCCAAGCAAGGCATCTTTTCCCTGGAAAACATCCGCGCCTACACCCGCAATTACCAGCAGGCCGGCGGCAAGGCGTCCTTCGCCGACTACTACACGGCGGCCTACGACTACGCGATCTTCGACAAGAGCCTGCGGGACAACGTGACCTTTGCCGACCACAGCTTGGCGACGGACAGTGTCTTCTCAGAAACTCAGTTAATTTCGTGTCGTAATGTATTGATTTACTTCAATAAAAAATTGCAGGATCGAGCCTTTGGTCTGTTCCATGAGTCCCTCTGCCACCGGGGTTTCCTGGTGCTGGGCAGTAAGGAAACCCTGGATTTTTCCGCCTACGGCAAGCAGTTCGAGCCCTTGGTCAAACAAGAACGGATCTACCGCAAGTCATGAGCCAGGGCAGCGTCGGGCCCAGTGCCCTGCCTCGAATCGAGGCCATTGTCGTCGGAGCCTCGGCCGGTGGGGTCGAGGCCCTGTTGCGAGTGTTCAGCGAATTTTCCGCGGGCTTTTGCCTGCCGGTGATCGTGGTCCTGCACCTGCCTGACGAGCGCCGCAGCCAGTTGGCCGAGGTCTTTGCCAGGCGCGTGGCGCTGCCGGTCAAAGAGGCCGAGGACAAGCAAACCATTGTTCCGGGCACCCTGTACTTTGCCGCCCCGGGTTATCACCTGTCGGTCGAGCAGGACCGCAGTCTGTCCCTGAGCCTGGAGGCGCGGGTGCACCATTCGCGCCCAGCCATCGACTACCTGTTCGAGTCCGCTGCCGATGCCTATGGTCCGGGGCTGGCCGCGGTGCTGCTGACCGGGGCCAATCAGGACGGAGCTGCGGGCCTGGCCCAGGTCAAGCGCCTGGGCGGCCTGACCATTGTCCAGGACCCTAAGGAGGCCCAGGTGTCGACCATGCCGCAAGCCGCCCTGGCGCTGCACCGTCCGGACTACATTCTCCCTTTGCACGGCATCAGCCGTCTGCTTGTCGAGCTGGAACGAATCGCATGTTAAGTCACATCCAAGCCAAGCTGCTGATCGTCGATGATCTGCCGGAAAACCTGCTGGCCCTCGAGGCGCTGATCAAGCGCGAGGACCGCCAGGTGTACAAGGCGCTGTCGGCCGACGAAGCGCTGTCGCTGTTGCTGCAGCACGAATTCGCCCTGGCGATCCTCGACGTGCAGATGCCGGGCATGAACGGTTTCGAGCTGGCCGAACTGATGCGCGGCACCGAGAAGACCAAGAACATCCCCATCGTCTTTGTCAGCGCCGCCGGGCGCGAGCTGAACTACGCCTTCAAGGGCTATGAAAGCGGCGCAGTGGACTTTCTCTACAAGCCCCTGGATATCCACGCGGTCAAGAGCAAGGTCAATGTGTTCGTCGAGCTCTACCGCCAGAGCAAGGCCATGAAGCAGCAGGTCGAGGCCTTGGAGCGCAGTCGTCGTGAACAGGAGGCGTTGCTCCAGCAGTTGCAGGCCGCCCAGGACGACCTGCAGCAGGCGGTGCGCATGCGCGATGACTTCATGTCCATCGTCGCCCATGAGGTGCGCACGCCCCTCAACGGCCTGATCCTGGAAACCCAGTTGCGCAAGATGCACCTGGCCCGGGAGAACGCCGCCGCGTTTTCCCTGGACAAGATGCACGCCATGGTCGATCGCGACGAGCGCCAGATCAAAAGCCTGATCCGCCTGATCGAGGACATGCTCGACATCTCGCGGATCCGCACCGGCAAGCTGTCGATCCGGCCTTCACATTTTGACCTGACCCAACTGGTACGCGGCTTACTCGACAACTTCGCGCCCCAGGTCGAGGCCGCCAACTCGTCCCTGAGCTTTCAGGGTGAGCAGCCGGTACACGGGCACTGGGACGAGTTCCGCATTGAACAGGTGATCTCCAACCTGCTGACCAACGCCCTGCGTTATGGCGCCAAGAGCCCGATCGAAGTACGGGTCTACAGCCAGGACGGCCAGGCGCGGGTGGAGGTCCGCGACCACGGGATCGGCATCAGCGAAGACAACCAGAAACGCATTTTCCAGCAGTTCGAGCGGGTGTCCGCCAGCCATGTGGCGGCGGGTTTGGGCCTGGGGCTGTTTATTTCCGAGCAGATTGTCGCGGCCCACGGCGGCAGCATCAGCGTGGACAGCCGGATAGGCGAGGGCGCGTTGTTTTGCGTGTCGTTGCCGCTGGTACAAAACCCTGAAAAATAACGCAACCTCTGCGTGACCGAATGGTCGTATCAGCAGCTATTGACCGAACAAAGGCTTCCCATGAGCGAAGATGCACAAGACGTCGTATTGATCGTCGAAGATGAACCGGTGATTTTGATGCTTCTGGCCGACTACCTGTCAGGCCTGGGCTATCGCGTGTTGCAGGCCGAAAACGGCGAACAGGCCTTCGAGATTCTGGCCAGCAAGCCGCACCTGGACGTGATGATTACCGACTATCGACTGCCTGGCGGCATTACCGGAGTGATGATTGCCGAGCCCGCGGTAAAACTGCGCCCGGACCTCAAGGTGATTTTCATCAGCGGCTACCCCACCGAGATTGTCGAGTGCGGCAGCCCCATCACCCGCACCGCGCCGATCCTGGCCAAGCCCTTCGACCTCAACACCTTGCAGGAACAGATCCAGGAACTGCTGGCCTGAGGCGCCGCCGCTTCAGGCCTTGATCATCTCCCTGACCGTATTGGTCAGGAGGTCAAAGGTGAAGGGTTTGGTGATCAACTGCATGCCCGGATCGAGGAACCCGCCGCGCGCCGCTGCGTGCTCTGCGTAGCCGGTGATAAACAACACTTTCAACTCCGGGCGGATCTGCCGCCCGATTTCCGCCAGTTGCCGGCCGTTCATGCCCGGCAGCCCTACATCGCTGATCAACAGGTCGATGCGTTGCGGGGAGTCGAGGATCGGCATCGCGCTGCGCGCATCGCCGGCTTCGAGAAAGGCATAGCCCAGTTCGCTGAGCACCTCGCTGACCAACACCCGCACCGCCGGATCGTCCTCGACAATCAGCACGGTTTCGCCATTGCGCGCCACCGCCTGTTGTTGCGGGTCGCCGGGGTGTTCCGCTTGCATGTCGCCGGCAAAACGCGGCAGGTACAGGCTGACCTCGGTGCCGCGGCCCAGCTCGCTGTCCAGGGTTACGTGGCCGTGGGACTGCTTGGTGAAACCGTAGATCATCGACAGGCCGAGCCCGGTGCCCTGGCCGATGGGTTTGGTGGTGAAGAAGGGGTCGAAGACCCGGCTGAGGATGGCTTCTGGCATGCCGCAACCGTTATCGCTGACCCGCAGCACCACATAGTCGCCGGGCTCCAGGTTGTCGTGGGCCTGGGTAAAGGCCCGGTCGAGCTGACGGTTGAAGGTTTCCACCCGCAGCCGCCCGCCGTGGGGCATGGCGTCGCGGGCATTGAGCACCAGGTTGAGCAGGGCGCTTTCCAGTTGGTTGGGGTCGGCCTCGGCCACCCACAGCTGGTCGCTGAGCTGCATCTCCAACTGGATGCTTTCACTCAGGCTGCGCTGCAGCAGCTCGCCCATGGAGGTGACCAGGGTGTTCATCGCCACGGGCTTGGAGTCCAGGGATTGGCGACGCGAAAAAGCCAGTAGGCGGTGGGTCAGGCCCGCAGCGCGGTTGGCCGAGGTCACGCCCAGGTCAATCAGGCTGTCCAGGTCCTCGGTGCGGCCACGGGCCAGGCGTCGGCGCAGCAACTCCAGGCTGCCGATGATGCCGGTGAGCATGTTGTTGAAGTCATGGGCGATACCGCCGGTGAGTTGGCCGACGGCTTCCATTTTCTGCGACTGGCGCAAGGCTTCTTCGTTGTGACGCAGTTGCGCCGTGCGCTCCTCGACCTGTTGCTCAAGGGTTTCCAGGGTGCGCTGCAGGCGCAGTTCGCTCTGGCTCAGGTCGATCAGTCGGTCCCGGGCATCGTACTGCCGTCGTCGGCCGCGCAAGGCGGTACTGACCAGGCTGATCAGGGTGGCGGGGTGGAAGGGCCGCTCCAGGAAGGTCACGTTGCCCAACGGTGCACCCAGGGCCGAGGAGGGGTTCTGTTCCGGTCCGCCGTGGTGGGTCAGCAGCACGATGGGCAAGTCGGACCAGGTGGGTTGTTGCTCCAGGTACGCCAGCAGTGGCGCCAGGTCGGCCCCGCGCAGCGCCTCGGCGGCAATGATCAGCAACCCGGCGCCACGTTCCAACTCGTCACACAGGGCCGGCAGGTTCGGGGTAATTACCCCCTCGAAGCCGGCTTCCTTGAGCATCATCTGCGCCAGTTGGCTGTCCCGGCCCAGGGGCGTGAGCACCAGGGCCCGTTCGGAGAGCGGTTCGCCGCGGCTCACGGGTGTTTGTCCTCAAGCCGCTTGTCTTCAAGCAACGGCTTGCTTTCGCCGAGGTACGTAGGCACGCCGCGCAACACGCCCTGGAAGGCTTCCAGGGGTTCGCCGATGGTGATGCCGCGGTTGCTGATGCGGTATTCGCGGATGGTCGATTCGTGGCTGCCGGTGCGTTTCTTGATGATGGAAATGGCCCGGCGCACCTTGCCCAGGGCTTCGAAGTAGCGGAGCAGGATCACCGTGTCGGCCAGGTAAGTGATGTCCACCGGCGCCTGCATGTCCCCCACCAGGCCATGCTGGGCCACGGTCATGAAGGTCGCCGCGCCTTTGCGGTTGAGGTACAGCAGCAGCTCGTGCATGTGCAGCACCAGGGCGTTTTCCTCAGGCATCGCTGCCTGATAGCCGTTGATGCTGTCGATGACCACGGTCTTGATCTGGTCTTTGTCGACGCAGCGCCGCACTCGGTGGGACAACTCGCCGGGGGACAGCTCGGCGGCGTCCACCTGTTCGATCATCAGGTTGCCGGTGGCCTTCAAGGCTTCCAGATCGATGCCCATGTTTTTCATGCGCTCGATCAGCAGGCCCAGTTCTTCGTCGAAGATAAACAGCGCGGCTTTCTCGCCACGGGCCACGGCTGCCGCCGCGAAGATCATGGAGATCAGGGATTTGCCGGTACCGGCCGGGCCGAGGATCAGGGTGCTGGAGCCGGTCTCGATACCACCGCCCAGCAGGGCGTCCATCTCGCGGATGCCGCTGGTCAATTGCAGACGCTCGTAGCGGCCGCGGTGTTCGGCCGCCACCAGGCGTGGGAAGACGTGGATGCCGTCGCCCATGATGGTGAAGTCATGGAAGCCGCCGCGGTATTTCTGCCCGCGGTACTTCACCACCCGGACCCGTCGCCGTTCGGCGCCGTAGTTGGGGGTCAGCTCTTCCAGGCGGATCACGCCGTGGGCCACGCTGTGCACGGTCTTGTCCAGGGATTCGGTGGTCAGGTCGTCCAGCAGCAGGACCGTGGCGTCGTAGCGCACAAAGTAGTGTTTGATGGCGAGGATTTGCCGGCGGTAGCGCAGCGAGCTTTGGGCCAGCAGGCGGATCTCCGACAGGCTGTCGAGCACCACCCGGGTTGGCTTGACCCGTTCCACCACTTCGAAGATCTGCCGGGTGGCTTCACCCAGCTCCAGGTCCGAGGAATACAGCAGGCTTTGCTGGTGCTCGGCGTTAAGCAGGCTTTCCGGCGGGGTCAGTTCGAAAATATGGATGTTGTCGTCCAGTTCCCACCCGTGGGACTGGGCGCCCTGGCGCAATTCGTGCTCGGTCTCCGACAGGGTGATGTACAGCGAACGCTCGCCGGCCTGGGCGCCGGCTCGCAGAAAGTGCAGCGCGATCGTGGTCTTGCCGGTGCCGGGTTCGCCTTCCACCAGGAACACGTGGCTGCGGGAAAGACCGCCGGACAGAATGTCATCCAGACCTTCGATGCCGGTGGCGGCTTTGGCGCTGATCAACTCATTGGCGTTAGACAAAAAATGCCCTCACGTGGCTAGGGTAAGTCGACAGTGCTGGCCTCTGGCCTTGAAACACTGCCTGATCACTTGACCTTGGCGACACACCGACGGTTCCACGGTGGTGAGGGATTTGTCTGTTGCCCCGTTGGCTGAACCGCCTCAGAGGCCTTGTTGCAAGGCCGGGTCATCGGGGTTTTGCTGCTCCAGCTGGGCCAGCAGCACTTGGACGTTCTGCAATTGGCCGCTTTCCTTCCAGTAGTTGATCAACAGCACCCGGGCTTTGCGATTGGCTGGCTGGCGCTGGACGATTTCCTCCAGCTGTTTCTGCGCGGCCTGCAATTCTTCCTGGCTGTGCAGGGTGGTGGCCAGGTCATAGCGGTAATCGGCCTGGTTGGGTTCCAGTTCCACGGCGCGGGACAAGCCCAAGAGGGCGAATTCACCCTGGCCATGGTGCAGCAACCACATGCCCAGGGCGTGTTGCAGGTAGGCCGAGTCCTGCTGTGCCTGCAACTGCTTGGCCAGCAGGGCACGGGCTGCTTCGCTCCGGCCCTGTTTATCGAGCACTTCGATTTGCAGCACCACGGCCTGCAGGTTGTCCGGTTGCAGGGCCAGGGCCCGTTCCAGGGTTTGCTGGGCCTTGATCAGGTTGGCGTTGTGCAGGTACAGGCGCGCCAGTTGGTGCTGCGCCTCGACGTCGTCGGGCTGGTCCTTGAGCACTTGGGTGTATTCGTCGATCACTTGTTGCAGCGGGCCGAAGTACAGGCCCTGATCATCCGGCGACAGCCCGAGCAGCGCGTTGACTGCCGCAAAGCGTACGCTTTGTTCGCTGTCGCTCAGCAGAGGCCCCAGCAGCAGGCTGCGCTGGCCACTGGGCACCAGGCCAAGCACCGCCTGGATGGCCGCTTCGCGCACTTCTGGTGAGGGGTGCTGCAGATCGTTGTCCGCCAGTTTCAGGGCCTGGGGGCTGGGGTAGTTGGGTAGTTCGGCGAGCAGGCGAATACGCCGGGTGTCGGTCAAATCCGGCCGCGCCAATTGCTGGTACAGCACCCGAGCCGCCCCCGGCATACCGTTGCGCGCTTGCTCCAGGGCCTTGTTGTAACCGTGCTTGATGGCCTCGGGCACGACTGGCGGGCTGCTGCGCAAGCTGGCCCAGGCGAGGCCCAAGGCCGCGACGATGAGCAGGCTGAGCAGCAGGTAGCGGCGAGGTTTGGTCATGCGGGCATCCGGGAACTGGCGACTTTTTGGAGGCGCAAGCTTCGGTCAGGAACCGTGCCGAGTCAAACCCCTACTCAGTTGAGTACGTACTCCTCCGGTTCGAGAGGCGGTGGCAGGTCGCTGTGCCCCAGCGCCGCGAGAATTTCGCGTTCCAGGGTGCGCAGCAGAGCGTTGCACGGCAGGTCGTTCTCGTCGAAGCCGAAGGGGTCCTCCAGGTCGTCGCCGATTTCGTCGAGGCCGAAAAAGGTGTAGCTGACGATGGCGGTGAACAGGGGCGTCATCCAGCCCAGGGGTTCGGCCATGGCAAACGGCAAGAGGATGCAGAACAGGTAAATGGTGCGGTGCAGCAGCAAGGTGTAAGGAAAGGGCAGCGGCGTGCTCTTGATCCGCTCGCAGGCCGCCTGCACCTGGCTCAGGCTGACCAGGCGGGTTTCCAGCTGGGTGTAACGCCATTCGCTGATCAGGCCCTGGGTGGCCAGGGCCGAACAGCGCCCGCCGATGCGTTGCAGCAAGGCGTCGCTGGGGTTGGGGTGTCGAGGGTCAATGGGTTCGGCGGTCCAGGGTTGTTGCGCGCGGCTTTCATCTTCTTGCCGCAGGCGGGCGATCAGGCTGTGGGCGAAGCCGCAGAGTTCGCGCAGCAGGGCGGTGCGTTCAGCGCTGGCGCCGATGACCAGGGTTTCGCGGATCAGTGAGCGCACCTCGATCACCAACTGCCCCAACTGTTTGCGGCCTTCCCACCAGCGGTCGTAGCAGGCGTTGTTGCGAAAACTCATGAAAATCGACAGCGACAGCCCGAGCAAGGTGAAGGGCGTGGCATTGACCTTGGAGAAATACGCCGGGTGCCAGGTTTCCACCAGCACGATCACCGAGGCCAGCAGCGTCACCAACAGACTGCGCAGGGCAATGCGCCGGGCGATGGAGCCTTTCAAGGAAAACAGAATGCCGATCAGGTTGGGTTTGGGGCGGACAATCATCGGGGAGGGCCAAGGCGAATACGCGGCGAGTGGAGAGTAGGAGCGCGGTGGCAGGCTGTCCAATCGCAATCGTCGACCGCCCCATCGACCGGCTTTATCAGCCAGTTCCCTTCGTTCCCACGGTCCCTGTTGGAATGCCTCCTGGGACGCTCCGCGTCCCGCCTTGTGCGCGCAGTGACGCGGAGCGTCATGGGCTGCATTACCACGCGGAGCGTGGGAACGATCGGTCGGAGGCGGCAAAAAAAAGCCCCGCGACCGAATAGGGCGCGGGGCAAAAAATTGGTTGGTTGCGGCCAACCAAAGGAGCACGTTGAAGCTTAGTTGCTGGCTACGGTTTGTGGTTGCCAGCCGCCACCCAAGGCTTTGTAAATGGCGACGATGCCGCGGTACAGGTCGACCTCGGCCAGGGCCTGGGCGTCTTCTGCCGCCAGGCGCTCGCGCTGGGCGTCCAGCAGCACCAGGAAGTCCACGGTGCCTTCGCGGTAGCGAATCTGCGCCAAATCCGCCGCTGCGCGGCTCGACTCGCTCTGGCGGATCAGCGCGATCAGCCGTTGCTGGCGTTTGCCGTAGTCGCTGAAGGCGTTCTCCGATTCTTCCAGGGCCAGCAGCACTTGCTGTTCATAGTTGGCCAGGGCGCCATCGGCCTGGGCGTCGGCACCCCGCAGACGGGCACGGACGCTGCCCAGGTCGAAGGCCGCCCACGTGATGCTCGGGCCCAGGGCCCAGGCGTTGGCCGCCGACGAGCCGATCTGCGAGCCGCGGCCGGCGGTAAAGCCGAGGAAGCCGCTGAGGCTGACCCGAGGGAACAGGTCGGCCTTGGCCACGCCAATGCGCGCGGTAGCCGCCGCCAGTTGCCGTTCGGCGCTGAGAATGTCCGGGCGCCGTTGCAGCAGCTCACCCGGGTCGCCGATTGGCAGGGCCTTGGCAATCGCCGGCAACTGCGCCGGCGACAGGTCGACGCTGAGGGCGTCCGGGCGTTCACCCAACAAGGTGGCAATGCGATTGCGCTGGCGTACCTGTTCAGCCTGCAACTGCGGCACGCTGGCTTCGACCGAGGCCAGGCGCGCGTCGGCGCGGACCACGTCGAGCTGGTCGCCGACCCCGGCATCGCGCAGGCTTTCGGTGATTTTGCGCGACTCCTGCTGGTTGTTCAGGTTGGCCAGGGCGATCTTTTCCCGCAGTTGCGCACCGCGCAGTTGTCCGTAGGCGTCCACCAATTCGGCAATCATCGTCACCTGCAACTGATAAAGATCGGCTTCGGCCGCTTGCTGGTCGGCGTCGGTGGCTTCCAGGTTGCGCTGGATGCGGCCGAACAGGTCCAGCTCCCAGGCCATGTCCAGGCCCAGGTCGTAGCGCTCGCTGCTGACCCGGCGGGTGGTCTGGCCAGGGATCTGACCCTTGGCCAGGTCACTGCTGGCGCGGCTGGTGATGGTCGGCATTACATCGTTGCTGGCGTCATCGCGGATCGCCCGGGCAGCCCGCAGGCGGGCAAAGGCCACCCGCAGCTCACGGTTGCCCTGCAACGAACGGCTGACCAACTGGTTCAGGGTCGGGTCGTCGAACTGTTGCCACCAGACACCTTCGAAACGCGCACGGTCGAAGTTCTTCTGGCCGGCGGCGCCATCGGTGGCGGCCGTGATATGGGCCGCCTCGGTGTTCGGGGCCTGGTAGTCAGGGCCCACGGCGCAGGCGCTGAGGGCCAGCACCAGCAGGCTCGGAAGGAAGACTTTCAGGCTCATGGTTGCGCCTCCAGTTGCAGGGCACGGGCGGCTTTGCGGGCTTCGCTGCGTTCCACATAGTTACGGATCAGGACGTAGAACACAGGCGTCAGCAGCAGGCCGAAGAAGGTGACCCCGAGCATCCCGGAGAACACCGCCACACCCATGGCGTGACGCATTTCCGCACCGGCACCGCTGGAGAACACCAAGGGCACCACACCCATGATGAAGGCGAACGAGGTCATCAGGATCGGCCGCAGACGCAGGCGGCAGGCTTCCAGTACCGCGGCGAGCGGGTCCAGGCCTTCCTCTTGCTTGTCCTTGGCGAACTCGACGATCAGGATCGCGTTCTTACAGGCCAGGCCCACCAGCACGATGAGTCCGATCTGGGTGAAGATGTTGTTGTCGCCGCCAGACAGAATCACCCCGGTAATGGCCGACAGCAGGGTCATCGGCACGATCAGGATCACCGCCAGTGGCAGGCTCCAGCTTTCGTACTGGGCGGCCAGCACCAGGAACGCCAGCAATACGCAGAGCGGGAACACGAACAGCGCGGTGTTGCCCGAGAGGATTTGCTGGTAGGTCAGGTCGGTCCACTCGTAGGTCATGCCGTTGGGCAGTTCTTCCTTGAGCAGTTTCTCGATGGCTTTCTCGGCCTGGCCGGAACTGTAGCCAGGGGCGGCAGCGCCGTTGATCTCAGCCGTGATAAAGCCGTTGTAGTGCATCACGCGGTCCGGGCCCGAGGTGTCGCTGACCTTGATAAAGGTCGCCAGGGGGATCATCTCGCCTTTGTTGTTGCGCACTTTCAACTGGCCGATCTGTTCGGCTTCGAGGCGGAACTGTTGCTCGGCCTGGACGTTGACCTGGTAGGTGCGACCAAAGCGGTTGAAGTCGTTGGCATACAGCGAACCCAGGTAGATCTGCAGGGTGTCGAAGATGTCGCTGACGGCCACGCCGTGGGTCTTGGCTTTTTCCCGGTCGATGGCGGCATCGACTTGGGGCACGTTCACGGTGTAGCTGGTGAACAACCCGGCCAGCTCTGGCACGTTGTGGCTTTTATTGATGATGTTCATGGTTTCTTTGTACAGCTCGTCGTAGCCCAGGTTGCCCCGGTCTTCGATCTGCAGGCGGAAACCACCGATGGTGCCCAGGCCTTGTACCGGCGGCGGAGGGAAGATCGCCATGTAGGCTTCCTGGATCCCGGCGAATTGGCCGTTCAGGGCCCCGGCAATGGCGCCGGCGGACTGGCTTGGATCCTTGCGCTGGTCAAACGGCTTGAGGGTGACAAACACGATGCCGGCGTTCGGGCTGTTGGTGAAACCGTTGATCGACAGGCCCGGGAAGGCCACGGCCGCTTCCACGCCCGGCTGTTTCAGCGCCAGGTCGGACATGCGCTTGATCACGTCTTCGGTGCGGTCCAGGCTCGCGGCGTCCGGCAGTTGAGCGAAGGCCACCAGGTATTGCTTGTCCTGGCCGGGTACGAAACCGGTCGGGGTGTTGGAGAAGCCGAAGAAGGTCAGCACCATCAGGCCGGCGTAGAGCAGCAGGGCGATGCCGCTGCTGCGGATCACTCGGCTTACGGTGCCGACGTAACCATGGCTGGCGCGATCGAAGAAGCGGTTGAACGGACGGAACAGCCAGCCGCCGAACAGCTTGTCCAGGACCTTGGAGAAACGGTCCTTGGGCGCGTCATGGCTTTTCAGCAAGACGGCAGCCAGGGCCGGCGACAGGGTCAGGGAGTTGAAGGCCGAGATCACCGTGGAGATGGCAATGGTCAAGGCGAACTGCTTATAGAACTGTCCAGTCAGGCCGGAGATGAACGCCGCCGGGATAAACACCGCACACAGCACCAGGGCCGTGGCGATGATCGGGCCGGTCACTTCACGCATGGCGCGTTTGGTGGCTTCCACCGGGTTCAGGCCCAGGCCGATGTTCCGCTCGACGTTCTCCACCACCACGATGGCGTCGTCCACCACGATGCCGATGGCCAGCACCAGGCCGAACAGCGACAGGGCATTGAGCGAGAAGCCGAACAGGTGCATGACCGCAAAGGTGCCGATCAGCGACACCGGTACCGCCACCAATGGAATGATCGAGGCGCGCCAGGTCTGCAGGAACAGGATCACCACCAGCACCACCAGGATCAGCGCTTCGAACAGGGTGTGCACCACCGCCTCGATGGATCCACGCACGAAGATGGTCGGGTCGTAGACGATGCTGAAGTCCATGCCTTGCGGGAAGTTCTTCTTCAGCTCGGCCATCTTCTCGCGCACATCATTGGAGATCTGGATGGCGTTGGAGCCGGGGCGCTGGAAGATCGGGATCGCCACCGCCGGCTGATTGTTGAGCAGGGAGCGCAGCGCGTACTGGCTGGAGCCTAATTCGACCCGGGCGATGTCTTTGAGGCGCGTGATTTCACCGTCATCGCCAGCGCGGATGATGATGTTTTCGAACTCTTCCTCGGAGACCAGGCGGCCTTGGGTGTTCACCGACAGCTGGAAGCTGGTGGCGTTGGGCGCCGGTGGTGCGCCCAGGGCACCGGCAGCGACCTGGCGGTTCTGTTCACGAATGGCGGTGACCACATCGGTGGCGGTCAGGTTGCGCGACGCGGTCTTGTTTGGATCGAGCCAGACCCGCAGCGAGTAGTCGCCCATGCCGAACAGTTGCACGTCACCGACACCGCCCAGGCGCGCCAGCTCATCCTTGATGTTGAGCAGGGCGTAGTTGGACAGGTAGAGCATGTCGTAGCGTTTGTCCGGCGAGGTCAAGTGCACAACCATGGTCAGGTCGGGCGAGGCCTTGTCGACGGTGATGCCGATACGCGTCACTTCTTCGGGCAGCTTGGGCTCGGTGCGGGTCACGCGGTTCTGCACCTGCACCTGGGCGTTGTCCAGGTCGGTGCCCAGGGCGAAGGTGATGGTCAGGGTGATCTTGCCGTCAGCGGTGGATTGCGAGGACATGTAGAGCATGTTCTCGACCCCGGTGATCGCCTGTTCCAGGGGCGCAGCGACGGTTTCGCCAATGACCTTGGGGTTGGCCCCCGGGAAGTTGGCGCGCACCACCACGGTCGGCGGTACCACTTCCGGGTATTCGCTGATGGGCAGTTGGAACAGTGAGATGGCCCCGGCGATCAGGATCAGCAGCGAAAGCACCGCTGCGAAGATCGGCCGGGAAATGAAGAACTGGGAGAAATTCATCGGATTAGTCGTCCCTTAACCGCGTGGAGTCGCAGCGCTGGCGAGCTTCACTGCCGGGGCGGGCGCGCTTTTCGCGGGCGCCACTTGCGGCAGGTTGCTGGCTTCCAGTGCTTGTCGTTGTTGCGCCAGAGCGGCGAGGGTTTCCTGGCTGGCCATGGGCACCACTTCCGGGCTGACCGGCGAGCCCGGGCGAACCCGCTGCAGGCCCTTGACGATGATGGTGTCGTCTTTGTTCAGGCCGCTGCGGACAATGCGCAGGCCTTCGATCTTCGGCCCCAGTTCGACGGAGCGGTAGGCCGTCTTGTTGTCAGCGTCCATCACCAGTACGAACTTCTTGCCCAGGTCGGTGCCCACGGCTTCATCGGTGATCAGCACCGCGGAATAGGTGCCGCTGCCCACCAGTTTCAGGCGTGCATAAAGGCCCGGGGTGTAGCTGCCATCGCGGTTGTCGAACACCGCGCGGCCACGGATGGTGCCGGTTTTCGGGTTGACTTGGTTGTCGACGAAGTCCATCTGGCCCAGGTGCGGGTGGCCGTCTTCATTGGACAGGCCGAGGTAGACCGGAGTGGTTTGGCCGCGTTGGCCCTGGCGCGCCAGTTGGGTGTACTTGAGGTACACACGCTCGTCGGCGTCGAAGTAGGCGTACACCTTGCCGGTGGACACCAGGCTGGTGAGCGGGGTGACATCGGCGGTCACCAGGTTGCCGGCAGTGATCTGGGCACGGCTGACGCGACCGCTGATGGGCGCGACCACCCGGGTGAAGCTCAGGTTGAGTTTGGCCAGGTCCAGCTGGGCCTGGATCGCGTCCACACCGGCACGGGCTTCCTGGGCGGCGCTGGTGCGGGTGTCGGCCAGCTCGGCGGAGATCGCATTGCTGGTCAACAGGCGCTGGCCGCGCTGGGCTTCGTTGGCGCTGCGGGTGGCGGTGGCGCGGGCTTGTTGCAGTTGGGCTTCGAGGCGACGAACTTCAGCCTGGAACGGGCGGGGGTCGATCTGGAACAGCAGGTCGCCTTTTTTCACCAAGGCGCCTTCGGTGAAGGCCACCTGATCGATCTGACCGGACACCCGTGGGCGGATTTCCACGGTTTCCGGGGCTTCCAGGCGACCGGTGAATTCATCCCACTCGTTGACGGGCTGCTCCAGCACTTTGGCCACGCTGACGCTGGCAGCAGCAGGGGCGGCGGCGTTTTCGGGGGCTTTGCCGCAGGCGCTCATCACGATCACGGCCAGGGCCGCAAGTGGGAAACGCAAGAGTTTGAGTGACTGGTCCATGGTTCATCCGCCAAGGTAATTTGAGATGGTGCGGATGATGAGCGGCGAGGGGGTATGTCACGAATCGAATGAAGCAAAGGTAACTATCATCGCGAATGATATAAGCCCCCCGCGAGCCCTCTGGAACGGGGGTTTCGTTAGGGGGCTATCGATATGAGGGCCAGCTGTAAGTCGTCAGCTTCAAGCTTCAAGCTTGGAGCTTGGAGCTTGGAGCTTGGAGTTTCGAGCTTCTCCCTCAAAATGTCTGCCCCATGGAGAATTGGAACACTTGGGTGTCGGCGTCTTCGGGCTTTTTGATGGGGTAGGCGAGGTTGAAGCTCAAGGGGCCCATGGGGCTGTACCAGGTGACGCCAACGCCCACGGAGCTGGCCATCTGGTTGAGATCGACGCCGTCGCAACCCTGGGTGGTGCTCAGGTAGCACTTGTTCGAATAAACACTGCCCACGTCCCAGAACACCGAGGTGCGCAGGGATTTGCTGTCTTTGACAAAGGGCAGCGGGAACAGGTACTCGACGCCGCCGGTGATCAGGATATTGCCCCCCAGGGCATCGGTGTCGCGGTCGGAGTAGTAGGCCTGGCCGGCGCTGGCGTAGGTGCCCGTGGCCGGGGTGTTGCGTGGGCCCAGGGTGCCGCTTTCGAAGCCGCGCACCGAGCCTTCGCCGCCGGCGGTGTAGTTCTCATAGAAAGGCAAACCGTCGGTAGAGCCGTAGCTGTTGCCGTAGCCGAGCTTGGTGTGGAAGCGCAGGGAGGTGGCGTCACTGACCGGCAGGAAGGTCTGCCCGGAGTAGTCGAGCTTGTAGAAGCTCAAGTCGCTGCCGGGCACGGTGACCATCAGATTGAGGCTCTGGGAGTGCCCGCGGGTCGCCAGTACCCCGCGATTGAGGGTCGATTCCGACCAGCCGAGGTTGGCCTTGAGGTTGTTGAATTCCTTGCCCTCACGCTCGACGAAGTCATAAATCTCGTCGGCGCTGTAGGTGCCGGGCTCGATGCTGTCGTGCTGCACCGTAAGGCCCAGGCTCAGGCGCGAGGTTTCATTGATCGGGTAGCCGAAGGTGGTGCCGGCGCCGTAGCTGTTGATGGCGTAGTAGGACACGCCGTCATCGTAGTAATCGCTGTAGTCGGTGGTGCTGTAGAACAGGTTGTAGCCCAGGCTGACCCCGTCCGGGGTGAAGTAGGGATTGGTGTAGCCCAGGTTGTACTTGCTCTGGTACTCCGAGCGGGTCAGGCCCAGGCTGGCGTAGTTGCCGGTGCCGAGGAAGTTGTTCTGGGTGATCGAGCCGCCGAGGATCAGCCCGGCGCTCTGGGCAAAGCCAACGCTGGCAGTGATTGAGCCCGAGGCCTGTTCTTCCACCGCGTAGTTGACGTCGACCTGGTCGTCGGTCCCGGCCACCGCCGGGGTCTCCACGTTGACCTCCTTGAAGAAGCCCAGGCGTTCGAGGCGCACCTTGGACTGGTCGATCAGGTAGGTCGAGGCCCAGCCGCCTTCCATCTGGCGCATCTCCCGGCGCAGCACCTGGTCTTCGGTCTTGGTGTTGCCACGAAAGTTGATGCGGTTGACGTAGGCCCGCTTGCCCGGGTCCACCACAAAGGTGATATCCACTGTGTGTTGCTCATCGTTGGGCGTGGGTACGCCGCTGACGTTGGCGAAGGTGTAACCCTCGTTGCCCAGGCGCCGAGTGATCAGGTCCGAGGTGCTGGTCATCAGCTTGCGTGAGAACACCTGGCCCTTCTGCACCAGCAGCAGGGACTTGACCTGCTCCTCGGGAACTTTCAACTCGCCGCTGAGCTTGACCTCACGCACCTGGTACTTTTGCCCTTCGTGGATGTTGACGGTGATGTAGACGTGTTTCTTGTCCGGGGTGATGGACACCTGGGTCGAGACGATGTCCATGTTGATGTAGCCACGGTCCAGGTAATAGGAACGCAAGCGCTCCAGGTCGCCGGAGAGCTTTTCCCGGGCGTACTTGTCGTCGTTCTTGAAGAACGACAGCCAGTTACTGGTCTTCAGGGTGAATGACTCTTGCAGCTCGCTGTCGCTGAACACGGTGTTGCCCACCACGTTGATGTGCTGGATCGCTGCCACGCTGCCTTCATCGATCTTGATCTTCAGGCCCACGCGGTTGCGCGGCTGGGCCACCACTTCGGTGTCCACCGAGGCCGAGTAGCGACCCTGGGCAACGTATTGGCGTTGCAGTTCATTGCGTACGCCTTCGAGGGTGGCGCGCTGGAAAATCTCGCCCTCGGTGAGGCCGGACTGCTTCATGCCTTTCATCAGGTCGTCGGTGCTGATGGCCTTGTTGCCTTCGAACTCGATGCTGGCCACCGAAGGTCGTTCCACCACATTGATGACCAGCACATCGCCGTCACGGCCCAATTGGATGTCCTGGAAAAAACCGGTCTTGAACAGGGCGCGGGTGGACTCCACCAGGCGCCGGTCATCGGCTTCGTCGCCGACGTTCAGCGGCAGGGCGCCGAACACGCTGCCGGCGGACACCCGCTGCAGGCCGTTGATCCGAATATCGGTGATTTTGAAGCCTTGGGCGTGGGCCAGGGTGGTATTGAGCAACAGCGCAACCGAGCAGAGCAGGCGCGAAAAATTCATCAAGATCTTTTCCAGGACACATCGACAAGCAGCGCAGGCGCGCTCAGGCAACTCGCCGCAGGCGGTCTTCGCCAGCGGCCAGACAGGTGGACAGCCAGCTTAAGAGTGCGCGGCGTTTGGTGCGGTTAACCCAATGTCAAGTTAGGTAAAGGTTGGCCTGAAGCGATGACGCTGCCCGGTGCGGCGGCGATAATGGCCGCCTGCCCATTCAAGAGTCCGCCATGATCTCCGTATTGCTCGTCGACGATGACCAGGAACTGACCGAAATGCTCAGCCAGTACCTGCAGCGCGAAGGTTTTGCGGCCACTGCGGTGCACACCGGGGAGGAGGGCGAGACCCATGCGCTGTCGGGGCGCTACAGCATTGTGGTGCTCGACGTGATGCTGCCGCGCCTCTCGGGGATCGAGGTGCTGCGGCGTATCCGCGCCAGCAGCCAGGTGCCGGTGGTGCTGCTGACCGCCCGGGGCGACAACATCGATAAGATCACCGGCCTGGAACTGGGGGCCGATGACTATGTGCCCAAGCCCAGTTCGCCGGGTGAATTGGTGGCGCGGTTGCGGGCCATCATGCGTCGGGTGCAGCCAGTGGAACCGCGCACCTCGGAAGTGATCAGGACCGGCCCCCTGGAACTCTGGCCCGGCAAGCGCCAGGCCCTCTGGCAGGGCCGCGAACTGGGGGTGACCAGCACCGAATTCAGCCTGCTCGAAGAACTGGCCCGCTCGGCCGGGCAGGTGGTGAGTAAAAAGGACCTGTCCCTCAACGCCCTGGGCTGCCCCTTGACCCGTTACGACCGGCGCATCGACGTGCACATCAGCAGCATCCGCCAGAAACTCGGGCCGCGCCCCGATGCCAAGGCCTGGATCCAGAGCGTGCGCGGCCTCGGCTACCTGTTGATCGTCGAATGATGAAACCCAGCCGGCTGTTCTGGAAACTGTTCCTGGCCTTTTGGCTGGCCACCAGCCTGACCTTTCTGGTGGGGCTGTGCATTTTGCTGCTGGGCAGCATGCGCCCCGGCGACCCGCACCTGGAGGCGATCCTGGCCAGCGAAGAACAGTTGCTGCGCCAGTTCGGGGTCGAATCGGGGCGCCAGTTACTGGCGGTGTGGGAGCACCCGCCGGACCAGGCCCTGGGCGTGTATGACGCAACCGGGCAACTGCTGGCCGGCTCGCCCGTGCCCCATCCCGTTTATGAGCGCACGGTACTCAGCCATGAGGGCTTGAGCCTGTCGCTGCGTTCCACCCATCCCGCAGACGATGGCCATGAGGGCGGGCCAGGGCGCCTGGTGCCGTTGATCATCGGCACGGTGATGAGCGCCCTGTTCAGCGGCTACCTGGCTTATTACCTGGCGTGGCCCCTGGCCTATTTGCGCCGGGCCATGAGCGACGTTGCCCAGGGCCGCTTCGGCACCCGGGTCAAGCCGATGATGGGCGGGCGCCGGGATGAAATCGTCGACCTGGCCGAGGACTGCGACCGCATGGCCAACCAGCTGCGGCTGCTGGTGGAGGCTCAGCAGCACCTGCTGCACGACATCTCCCACGAGTTGCGCTCGCCCTTGACCCGCATGCAGGCGGCCATTGGCCTGTTGCGGCAGGACGAGGCACGCCTGGACATGCTCGAACGCATCGAGCGTGAATCCGAGCGCATGGACACCCTGATCGAAGCGCTACTGACCCTGGCCCGCCTGCAGGGCCGACCCGAGAGCATCGAGCGCGAGTCACTGGACATCATCGAGTGGCTGGCGGTGATCGTCGAAGACGCCCAGTTCGAGGCGCAGATGAAAGGCTGCCGGGTCAGCCTGGAGGCGGGCGCGCCCTTTGTCGCCCAGGTCAACGGTGAACTGCTGTACCGCTGCTTCGAGAACGTGATTCGCAACGCCGTGCGCTACAGCCCGGTCGGCACCACGGTGCAGGTCAGCGCCGAAATCGATGGCGACAGCCTGACCGTACATATCAGCGACCAGGGGCCGGGGGTGGAAGCGCCACGCTTGCAGAGTATTTTCCAGCCCTTCGAGCGGGGCCTGGGCGATGCCAGCGTGGGCTTTGGCCTGGGCTTGGCGATCGCCTCCCGGGCCGTGGAAATGCATGGCGGCAGCATCCTTGCGCGCAACCGTCAGGGCGGCGGATTGAGCGTGGACATCCGCCTGCCGCGCAGCGGATCTTTACACGATATTACATAGCCTTGACGGCCCTGTACGCCGCCGCTCTTTAGACTTTCCACTCATGCTTGCGCAGCGGTTGCGCGTGTTTTCGGCAGGCCATTGAGTGGAGGTGGCGATGTTTCAGGTGCATAAAAAAGGATTCGTTTCCGGCAGGAAAATGGTCGACGGGCTGGTGCCCTATGACTTCTTTTGCGAAGACAGCCCGGCGATCAACCTGTTCGTGTTTACCGGTTCGGCCGCCCGTGGCCAGGCGGTGGAGGAGCAGACCCTGTGGGGCTTCACCCGGCTGGAACGGTTTGAAGCCATGAACGGCGCGCTGGTGGCCAACCGAAAAAACGCCGGCTGGCTGCAGAGCGTCAACGTGCTCACCGGCCCCAACCAGAACGGCACCCAAAGCGTGAAATTCCAGCGGGTCACCAAGATCATCAAGCACGCCCAGGCCGCGGACCGTGCCGCCAGCAAGGTGGAATACGAGATCCAGACGGACGAAGGCGACACCTACTTCACCCGGCCGACGGCCACAGCCAACAGTGCACAAACTGTGATCTATACGGCGGAGCTACCGGGTTGAGCTAGACGGTAGCGCCAGGCACCTAGCACAGATCCTGGATGAGCGGTCGAGCCCGGCGTTTGAAAAGATTGTAATGGGAACAATTCGCGTTTAAGGTGCGCGCGTCTGCCAGGCTCCTGCCTGGCGTTTTCGTGTTTGTCTGCCTGAGGCGCTCCATGTCGCTCCCTGAAACGGATTCGATCGTTTCCCTCGATGTCTTGTACGGCACCCAGCGTGGCTGGTTGCAGGGCTGGCTATGGCGCTCGTTGGGGTGCTCGCAGCAGGCAGCGGACCTGGTCCAGGACACCTTTGTGCGGTTGCTGGTGCGCGGCCAACCGATCAGCGCCCGTGCTCCGCGGGCACTGCTGGTGCGGATTGCCCGTGGTCTGGTGATCGACCACTGGCGTCGCGACGCCCTGGAGCGCGCCTACCTGGAGGCCTTGGCCCAGTTGCCGGAGGCCAGCCATCCGTCACCCGAGGTGCGGCATGAAGCGCTGCAATGCCTGGAGCGCATCGCTCAATTGCTCGATGGCCTCAAGCCGGCCGTGCGTGAGGCTTTCCTGCTGTACCAGCTCGGTGACTTGAGCCACGCACAGGTGGCTCAGGAACTGGGCCTGTCCAGCCGGACCGTGGAGCGGCATGTGGCAAGCGCGCTGTTGCACTGCTACCGGGTGTGCTTCGAGACGCCCGCGTGAGCGCGGCTGCCGAGCGCCTGCCGGAGGACATCGTGCGCACCGCCATCGAGTGGCAGATGCGCTTGCGCGCCAACGCCCAGAACAGCGAGCTGCACAAACAACTGCACGACTGGCGCCGTCACGACGTACGCCATGAACTGGCGTGGCAACGGTTGCAGCAGATGGGTGGGCTGTTCCAGGCCAGCCATCTGCCCGATGCTGCGCGCACCATTCCGCTGTTGCGCCGTGCCGAAGCCGACCTGAGCCGCCGTCGCACCTTGAAGCTGCTGGGCCTTGGTTTGGCCGCCGGCAGCGCCACGCTGCTGGTTGGCACCGTGTCACCGGCCTGGCGCAGCGACTTTGCCACGGCCACCGGCGAGCGCCGTCGGGTCGACTTGGGGGCGGGGGCTGAGTTGCTGCTCAACACCGGCAGTGCCGTGGATGTGCAGGGGCGCGAGTTGTTGCTGCGTTCGGGCGAACTGCTGGTGGACGGCGCCGACTGGCGGGTGCGCTGCCGTTTTGCCGAGTGCGAGGGCCGACAGGCCAGGGCGGTGCTGCGCGAGCGTGAGGGCTACAGCGAAATCCATGTCGAGCGCGGCGAGGTGCTGATCTCCACCCCGTTCGGCCAGCGTCGCCTGCTGGCCGGTCAGGGGCTGGGGGTTCACGCCACCCAGATGACCGCGCTGGGCCCGGGGCCGCTGGACCCGTTTGCCTGGGCCCGCGGCCTGTTGCTGGTCAACGACATGCGCCTGGGGGACTTCCTGGCCGAGGCCGGACGTTATCGCCAGGGCTGGCTGGGCTGCGACAACAGCGTGGCGGACCTACGCCTGTCTGGGGTGTTCCGCCTGGATGAACCCGCGGCCATGCTGAGCAACATCACCTACCTGCTGCCAGTCCGCATCGTCGAGCGCACCCGTTGGTGGGTACGCGTCATGCCGCTGGTGTAAATAATTTGTCGGACTTTCGCGGTTCATCCGGTTAGGGATGATCACTCCCTGAATGGAAACCGTCATGTTGCTTGCCAGACTGCCTCTGCGCGCCGTTGTGCCGCTCCCATCCCGTACCTTGCCAGGCGCTGTGTGCCTGGCGCTGGCCTTGCTCGGAGGCACGGCGAGCCTGCCCCTCCAAGCGGTCGCGGCGACCAGTGGGCAAACGGCGCCAAGCATTCCGGCCGGGCCTTTGCCACAGGCCCTGAGCACCTTTGCCGAGCGCGCCGGGATTACCTTGTCCTATTCCCCGGAAGCCGTGCGTGGCCTAAGCAGCCCGGGGCTGGCCGGCGGCGGTTCGCTGGACGACGGCCTGGCAACGTTGCTGGGCGGCAGTGGCCTGGTGGCGCAAAAGACCTCGTCCGGCTACGTGGTGTTGCCGGCCAAGAGCGAGGCCAGCGTCCAGCTGGAAGCCACCAACATCAATGCCAGCGCATCGCAGAGCGCCTTCGCTCCGGTGGAAGGCTACTTCGCCAGTAACGCCAGCAGTGCCACCAAGACCGACAAGCCGATCCTGGAAACCGCCCAGAGCGTCAGCGTGGTGACGGCCGAGCAGATCGCCGACCGCAAGGTCGACCGCATCGAAGATGCCGTGGCCTACAGCGCCGGTGTGCGGGTGGGCAGTTCCGGGTTGGACCCGCGTTTCGACATGATCAGCGTGCGCGGTTTCGAGACCACCATCGCTGCCGACTTTCTCGATGGCTTGCGCCAGCCGGGCAGTGGCTGGCTGTCCCTGTACTCCACCGAGGCCTACAACATGGAGCGCGTCGAAGTGCTCAAGGGGCCGGCCTCGGTGCTCTATGGCCAGGTCAACCCCGGCGGCATGGTCAACCGGGTGAGCAAGCGCCCGAGCCTGCTGGCGAAAAACGAAGTGCAAGTGCAATCCGGCAATTACAACCACCAACAGGCGCAGTTCGACGTCGGCGGCCGCCTGGATGAAGAGGGGGATGTGCTGTTCCGCGCCGTGGGCGTGTACCGCGATGCGGAGAACTACATCCCCCAGTTGAACAACGACACCCGCCTGCTGGCGCCTTCGTTGAGCTGGCAGATCGACCCCGACACCCGCCTGACGGTGCTGGCGCAGTATCAGGAGCGTGAGACCGGGGCTTCGCCGATGCTCTATCAGGAGGGCGACCACCTGACCCACTTCTGGCAGGGCGACGAGTATTTCGACAAGCTCGAACAACGCCAGTGGACCCTCGGCTATGAGTTCGAGCACGCGTTCAACGACACCTTCAGCCTGCAACAGAACCTGCGTTACGGCCAAGTCGACACCACCAATCAGTACCTGCAACCCACCGGCTCCAGCGACGGCCACACCCTGGACCGCACGGCGGTCGGGGTCTATGAGGACATGTCGTCGCTGTCCACCGACACCCGCCTGATCAGCCGTTTCGCCACCGGGCCTCTGCAACACACCTTGATCACCGGCGTGGATTACGCGTGGGTCGACACCTCGTTGCTGTACGCCACCGGCCCCGGCCCCTCCATCGACCGCTATGCACCGAACTATCACCAGCCGGTGAATCGCCCCACCACGGCGCTGGCTGACGAGGACGGCCTGGAGCATCGCAGCGGCCTGTACTTGCAGGACCAGATCGATCTTGACCAGTGGCGCCTGTCGGCCGGGTTGCGCCGTGATTCGGTCAAGGTGCGTCGCTCCGACCATCTGTTCGGCGCCGACACCCGCACTCGGGATGCGGCCACCACCGGCCAGCTCGGCGTGCTCTACCTGTTCGACAATGGCCTGGCGCCCTATGCCAGCTACGCCACGTCCTTCCTGCCGGAGAGCGGCACCGACGCCAATCACCAACCCTACAAACCGACTCAGGGCGAGCAGTACGAGGTGGGCCTCAAGTACCAGCCACCGGGCAGTAGCACCCTGTTGACCGCGTCCCTCTACCAACTGACGCAAACCAACGTGCGCACCCGGGACCCGATCAATACCCTCTACAGCACCCAGACCGGTGAGCAATCCTCCCGCGGCCTGGAACTGGAGGCGGTGTCCGACCTGAGCGACCGCCTGCGCATGACCGCCAGCTACAGCTTTAACGATGCCGAGGTGACCCGCAGCACGGAAGGCAACGAAGGCAAGGACCCGATCAATGTGCCGCGGCACCTGGCCTCGCTGTGGCTGGACTACCGCCTGCCCATGGGCTTGGGCCTGTCTGCCGGCGCGCGCTACACCGGCAGCAACTACGGGGACAAGGCCAACACCGTGAAGAACGAGGGTTACACCCTGATCGACAGCGGCGTGCACTACGACTTCGGTGGCGGCCTGGACGGCGTACGCCTGGCGTTGAACGCGCGCAACCTGTTCGACAAGCGCTACATCAATTGTCAGGAAGGCTATTGCTACCGGGGTGAGGCGCGCAGCGTCGTCACCAGCCTGAGCTATCGCTGGTGAGGAGGGGGACGATGATGCGCCATTTATTGATGGGCCTGGGCGCCATGCTCCTGGGCAGTTTTGCCGCCGCCCAGGCAGAACCTGTGACCCTGGACGGTACCGAACAGTGGACGATGCACAGCGCCGAGGGCCGCGAGTATCGGATCATGATCAGCCTGCCGGAGGGGGAGGTGCCTTACACCGGCGGCTATCCGGTGATCTATTTACTGGATGGCAACGCCTACTTCCCGGCCTTCCACGCCGCCAAGCGCGCCCAGGACCGACTGCGCGCCTCAATCATCGTGGCCATCGGTTACCCGAGCGACACGCCGCTGGACTTTGTGCGTCGTGCCTTCGATCTGTCACCGCCGGTGCCCCAGGAACGCAATGAGCCGCCGCAAGGGGGGCAGGACCTGTTTCTTGAGTTCATCGAAAAGCGCCTGATGCCGAAAGTCAGCGAGCGCTTCAAGGTCGATCAGGATCAGCGCAGTCTGGTGGGGCATTCCTTTGGCGGCATGTTCGGGGTCTATGCGCTGTTCACCCGGCCGGCACTGTTCCAGCATGTGGTGGCGGTCAGCCCGAGCCTGTGGTGGCGCGATCGCTACCTGATGGAGCCCGAGCGTGCCTTCAGCCAACGGGCCCGTGCCGGGCAAGTGGACCTGACCCACCGCAGCCTGACCCTGTTGATGGGCGAGCGGGACATGGTCCAGGAAATCCAGGATGCCCGAGCCTTGCAACTCCGCTTGCAGGACCTGTCGCAGTACGGTTTGCGCAGCGACTTCCAGGTCGAGCCGGGGGAGGATCACATGTCGGTGCCGTTTCGGGTGCCGACCCGGGTGCTGGATGAGTTGATCAGCACCCGGCGCTTCTGAATCTGCCCCGGCCTTAGCGCAGGCTCCACGAGACCCCGAGGTACATCGCCAAGCCCTCGCCTGGCGTGGAGCGTGCCGCGTCCAGGCCTTTGTCGTCGTAACCCGGCGTCACCGTGGCGGCGTAGTGCTGGTTGGTCAGGTTGCGCAGGTCGAGCCAGGTCTGCCAGTCGTTCTTCGGCGCGTTGTAACCCAGGGTGGCACCGAACAGCGCGTAAGGATCGGCTTCGTAACTGTTGGCGTAATCCACCGCGACCTTGGACACCAGTTGGGTGTTGAGCGCAGCGAAGAAGCCCAGGGGCCAGTCGTAGCGCAGTTCGCCCTGGTAGTAGTGCATCGGCAGGCCCGGCAGGCGGTTGCCGCCGAAGCGCGGGTCGTCACGGTAATGGAAGTCGCTGAAGGTGTAGGCCTGGCGCAGGCTCAACTGGCCGCCCTGGTCCGGCGCCCACAGGGTGCTCTGCAGGCTGGCCTCCACACCCTGGTGCACGGTGGGGCTGGCGTTCAGTTCGTAGGGCGTGGTGGCGCTGGCGTCCGGCAACACCGACAGCAGTTCATGACGCACCTGGGCGTAGTACCAGGCCAGGCTCCATTGGCCCAGGGCGCTGTCGCCACGGCCGCCCAGCTCCAGGGTGGTCGCGGTCTGGTTACGCAGCTCGATCGGGTCACGCTGGGCGCCGGTGGCAACGCCGCTGCCTACCGGGAAGCGCTGGTTGGCACTGTAGATCAGCGACCAGGGGTGGGGCGCTTCCACCGAGCGGCTGAGGTTGCTGAACAGCTGCACCTGGGGCGTCAGCTGGTAGCGCAGGCCCACACGCGGGGCGTAGTCCCAGTCGCCGAGGCTGGTCTTGCCGCCGCCTTCGGGGTAGGTCACGGCGCTTTCACGGCGGGTGTAGATGGCCGCCAGGCCGGTGGTCAGCCACAGGTCATCAGCAATCTCCAGGTCATTGCCCAGATGCAGCACGCTGTCCGAACCCTGGTAGGTAAAGTCGCGAATCCGCGTGCCCGGCGCGTAGCCGGCAGTGTTGCCTGTGGGGATGCGCACAAACTCGCTGGCGCCGGCATTGGGCAGGTGCTTGGTCACGCGCAGGCCCAGGTTGCTGCGGCTTTCCAGGCCCCAAAGGGTGTCGCGGCGCTTGTAGTCGAAGGTGCCGCTGACATCGCTGTACGCCACCCTCAGGCGGTTGGGGCCTTCGCGCAGGTCCATGGGGTAATCGTGGTAGACCAGGCCGGTCTGGATGCTTGAATCGTCATCGATGTAATAGGTGGTCTTGTTGCCGATAAAGGTGCTGCCCGGCTGGTCGCGGTTGTAATCCCGCGCCTGGTAGACCGGGTTGGCCGCCCGCGCATCGTGCTCGATGGAACGCTTGGTCACACGGCCGGCCAGCTCGTTGTCGGCCTCGCGGTGACGCAGGTAGAAGCGGGTTTCCAGGTTGGGGTTGAAGCGATAGCCGAAGTTGGCGATTACCCCCTGGCTGGCGCTGGCGGTGTGGTCCTGGTAGCCGTCGGAGCGGGCGTCGGTCACGGCCAGGTAATAGTCGAAATCCCCCAGCACCTGCCCGGAGCTGACCTGGCGCTGGCGGTAGCCGTGGCTGCCGGTGGCATAGCGCACCTGCAATAGCGGCGCGTCGTAACCGGTGTGGCTCACGTAGTCGATGGCGCCGCCCAGGGCCAGGCCGCCACGGTCGAAGCCATTGGCGCCGCGTAGCACCTCCACGTGGTCGAGCCACAGCGGCTCCAGCAATTCATAGGGCGTGCCGCCAGGGCCGGTCAGCGGCAGGCCGTCGAGCATCGCGTACACCCCCGAGGCATGGGCGCCGGGCGCGCGATTGATCCCCGAACCGCGGATCGAGATTTTCACCCCTTCGTTGCCTGCGGACTGGGCATAGACCCCCGGTTGATACGCCAGCACATCCTGGTTACTGGCTACGCGTCCCTGCAGCGGCCGGCGCAAATCGACCACATTGGTCCCGCCAGGGACCTGGGCCAAGCGGGCCTTGGCGTCCTCGACTGCCTGATCTTCGCCACCCTGCGCCGGGGCCTCAATCAGCACCTGCCCCAGTTCCATGTTCTGAGCCTCGGCCAGGGTCGGGCAGGCAAGGGCCAGCCCCAGCAGCGCAGTGGGCAGGGATTTGGGCGAAGGCATCGAGAAAACTCCAGGCATAGAGAAACGAACAGTGAAGAGTGCGACGTAAGAAAGAACGAAGGGAACACATGGCGATTTTGCTTTTTTTGCCGCAACACGCCCCCAAAAAACGCTGCCCGACGGCGCTGTAGGAGCTGGCTTGCCAGCGATGGCGATCTTCAGGGCGATGCAGGACTTGAGGACCGATCGCCGGCAAGCCGGCTCCTACAGAGGGGGGATTTTACGGGGTGCTGTAGGAGCTGGCTTGCCAGCGATGACGATCTTCAGGGCGGTGCAGGGCTTGAGGGCCGATCGCCGGCAAGCCGGTTCCTACAGGGGGATGGTTTTGCGGGGGGCTGTGGGCGCTGGCTTGCCAGCGAGGGTGTCCTGCCAGCCGCCGCCCAGTGCTTTGAACGTGGCCACCGCAGCGCGAGCCGATTCGGTTTGGGCCTGGGCCCTGCCGTCCGATGCCGCCAGGAGATGCTCATCGGCATCCAGGACTTCGATCAGGCTGACCACGCCTTTTTCATAGGCGCTAAACGAGGTCGCTCGGGCCTTCGCATACGCCGACTCACCCTGGGCAAGCCGGGTCGATTGCTGCTCGCGATTGATCCGTGCCGACACCGCGTTTTCCACCTCTTCGCAGGCCCGCAGGACGGACTGTCGGTAAGCCGCCAAGTCTTCAGCTTCCTGGCCTTTTGCCAAGTCGATCTGGGCGTTGATGCGGCCAAAATCGAACAGTCTCCAGCGTAACCCCAGTGCCGCCGAGGCCTGGCTGGCGCCGTTGCTGAACAGGTTTGCACTGGAGACCGAGGTGGCACTGCCGAGCAGCGCCGCCACGGACAGTTTGGGGTAGTACTCGGCCATGGCTTCGCCGATGCGGGCGTTGGAGGCCGCAAGGCGGCGCTCGGCAACGATCAGGTCTGGGCGCCGCCGCAGCAGGTCGGCGGGCGTCCCCATGGCGGCAAGACGTGGGACATCCGGGATGGGCGCGGGCTCACTCAGCGATGCGCGGTAAGTACCCGGTGGTTTGCCGAGCATCACGTCCAGCGCGTTCAGGGTTGCATCCAGACCAGCTTGCAGGACCGGCACGCTGGCCTGGGCTTGACTCAGCGCGCCTTGGGCCTGGTTTAGCTGCAGTTCGGCAGCCAGACCTTTTGCATAAAGGTGTTCGAGGGTGCCGAGCAGTTGCTGTCGTGTGCCCACTTGCTGCCGGGCAATGTCCAAGCGCGCTTGCAGGCCTCGGATGCTGATGTAAAGGTCGGCGGTTTGTGCGACCACTGCCAGTCGTGTGGCCATCGCCCCGGCTTGCGAGGCCTGGTAATCGGCGAGGGCGGCTTCTTGGCCTCGGCGTAGGCCGCCGAACACATCCAGCTCCCAGCCGGCATTCAAGTTCATTTCATAAGCACTGCCGTAGCGATCATAGGATGGGGTTGAGTTGAGCACTTGGCCCAATGGCGTTTCCAATGACTGCCGGGCTCGGGCTGCTTGGCCGTTGACGGTGGCGGAGGGCAGCAGGGCCGCATCAGCAGCCCCCAAGCCGGAACGAGCCTGCTCGATCCGTGCGGCGGCTTGGGCTAAATCGAGGTTCTGCGCGAGCGCACTGTTGATCAACTGGCTGAGTAGTGGGTCATTGAATGCGTTCCACCACGCGGCGAGCTCGGCAGGGGCGGCGACGGTTTGTGATGCCGTTGCGGTTGGCGCCGAGAAAGACGCGGGCAACTCCACAGAAGGGGCTGAATAGTCAGGGCCCACGGCACAGCCTGAAATCATGCCCATACACAGCAGCACGGCAAAACGAGGAGGAGGGTGCATGGGGTGCCTGCAAAAAGGTTGATTTGTGACGATATTACAATTTGGTCACAAGTTGTCAACCACCTTGGGGATGCGTAAGCTGCTCCCATGAATCAGCTATCCGTTTCTTCGCCCAGCCTCCGAGGCCCCGCCGATCACGACATTCGAGACCAGATTGTCGCGGCGGCCAACGAACATTTCAGTCAGTACGGTTACGCTAAGACAACCGTCTCGGACCTCGCCAAGGCCATTGGTTTTTCCAAGGCTTATATCTACAAGTTCTTTGATTCCAAGCAGGCCATAGGTGAAGCCATCTGTAGCCACTGCCTGTCGCAAATGATTGCAGCGGTGGAACAGGCCATCAATGTCGAGGGCATCTCGCCGACCGAGCGTTTTCGGCGCCTGGTCAAAACCCTGATCGCAACCGGCGTTAGCCTGTTCTTCAACGACCGTAAACTCTATGACATTGCAGCGTTCTCGGCGTCGGAGCGCTGGCCCAGTTCGCAAGTCTATGACGCTCAGATCAAGCACTTCGTCTTGCAAATCGTGCGTGAGGGGCGAGAACTCGGTGAGTTCGAGCGCAAGACGCCGCTGGATGAAACCGTCGATGCGATTCACCTTGCCTTGCGACCGTTCATCAATCCTTTGCTCTTGCAGCACAACCTCGATTTTGTTGAAGACGCCCCTGCGCTGATCTCCAACCTGGTCCTGCGCAGTCTGATGCCTTAAGCACCCAGACGGGCGGATGCGTCCTGCATCCGCGCCGGCGTGCGCCTGGAAAAACCAATCCTCAGCTTCTCTGCGGCGTTCTGGTCAGCGGGTTGACCTTTGTTCGCTCGCTTTGTGACTATTGACAGAATTGGTCACTTGAATAAGCATGGCGCATTCGCTACCCAGAGGTCTCTATGATCCAGCGCCACTCTCCGTCATTCATGTTCATTGCCTTGTTGCCGTTTGCCCTGACGGCCTGCAACGAGGCCACGCCTGCCGATCCTCGCCTGCAAGTGCCCTTGGTACGCGTGGTTACGGTTCAAGCCTCCGCGCCTGCGCAACGTGTATTCAGCGGCATCGTCGCGGCTCGGGTGCAGAGCGACCTGGGGTTTCGGGTACCGGGGAAAGTCCTGGAGCGCCTGGTGGATGCAGGCCAGCGCGTCAAACGTGGTCAGCCCCTGATGCGCATCGATGCCAACGACCTGACGCTGGCCGCACGGGCGCAACAGGAAGCGGTGCTGGCGGCCATGGCACGAGCCCGGCAGACCTCCGATGACGAGCTTCGCTACCGTGACTTGGTGTCCGTCGGCGCGGTATCGGCCTCGGCCTACGCCGGGATCAAAGCGGCTGCCGACTCGGCAAAAGCGCAGCTCAATGCGGCCCAGGCCCAGGCGGATGTGGCAAAAAACGCGACCGGCTATTCGACGTTGCTAGCGGATGCTGACGGGGTGGTGGTGGACACCCTGGCGGAACCGGGGCAGGTGGTGGGTGCCGGGCAAGTGGTGGTACGGGTCGCTCATTCAGGGCAGCGCGAAGCCGTCATCCAGCTGCCCGAAACCCTGCGTCCTGCGTTGGGTTCGGTGGCGGCGGTTGAGCTCTACGGGCAGAGCCAGCCTGGGGGCAGTGCGCGTCTACGCCAGTTGTCCGATGCGGCTGATCGACAGACGCGAACCTTCGAGGCGCGTTATGTGCTGGAGGGTTCGCTGGCCAACGCCACCCTGGGTTCGACCGTTTCGGTAGTGATCGCAGCGGCGCAGGGGGCCGAGGTCCAGGCCTTGCAGGTGCCGATGGGAGCGCTCTACGACGCCGGCAAAGGGCCAGGGGTCTGGGTCGTGGGCGGTGACCCTGAACAGGTGACATGGCGCCCGATCCAGGTTCGCAGCCTGAACGACCAGGCCAGCGTACGCGTCACGGGTGACCTGCAGGTGGGTGAGCGCGTGGTCGCGTTGGGGGCGCACTTGTTACGCGAAGGGGAGAAGGTCCGGACTGAACGTGCCGGTCTCGATCAACATCCAGTGGTCGAGGTGAGTCGATGAGCGGCTTCAATCTTTCCGCACTGGCGGTTCGCGAGCGCTCGATCACCCTGTTTTTGATCCTGCTGATTTCCGTGGGCGGCTTGTACGCCTTCTTCAAACTGGGGCGTGCCGAAGACCCTGCCTTCACGATCAAACAAATGACCGTGGTCACCGCCTGGCCCGGGGCCTCGGCCCAGGAGATGCAAGACCAGGTGGTAGAAAAGCTGGAAAAACGCATGCAGGAGCTGCGGTGGTATGACCGCACCGAAACGTTTACCCGGCCCGGTTTGGCCTTCACCACGGTGTACCTGCTCGACAGCACGCCGCCTTCAGCGGTCCAGGAGGAGTTTTACCAGGCACGCAAGAAAATCCTCGATGAGCAGAAGGGCCTGCCGCCTGGGGTGATTGGGCCGATGGTCAATGATGAATATGCCGATGTCACCTTCGCGCTCTATGCGCTCAAAGCCAAAGGTGAGCCGCAGCGTTTGCTGGTGCGCGAAGCCGAGAGCTTGCGCCAGCGCCTGCTGCATGTGGCGGGTGTGAAGAAGGTCAACATCATCGGCGAACAGGCCGAGCGCATTTTTGTCGAGCTGTCCTACGAGCGCCTGGCGACACTGGGCATTTCCGCACGAGAGATCTTCAGTGCGTTGAATGCGCAGAACATGATGACCCCTGCCGGTTCAGTGGAAGCGCACGGTCCCGAGGTGTTCATTCGCCTGGATGGCGCGTTTGATGACTTGCAGAAAATTCGCGACACCCCGCTGACTCTCCAGGGCAGAACCCTGAAATTGGCTGATGTGGCGCAGGTCACGCGCGGTTATGAGGACCCGGCGACATTCCTGGTGCGCAACAACGGCGAGCCAGCCTTGTTGCTCGGCGTGGTCATGCGCGACGGCTGGAACGGCCTGGATCTGGGCAAGTCGCTGGAGGCCGAGGCCACTGCAATCAATGAGCAGATGCCTTTGGGCATGAGCCTGACCAAGGTCACTGATCAGGCGGTGAACATCGACGCCTCGGTCAACGAGTTCATGGTGAAGTTTTTTGCCGCCCTGGGCGTGGTGTTGCTGGTGTGTTTTATCAGCATGGGCTGGCGTGTCGGCGTCGTGGTAGCGGCGGCAGTGCCGCTGACCCTCGCCGCGGTGTTCATTGTCATGGCCGCCACGGGCAAGGACTTTGACCGGATTACCTTGGGGTCGTTGATTCTGGCGCTGGGACTGCTGGTGGACGACGCCATCATTGCCATTGAGATGATGGTGGTGAAGATGGAAGAGGGCTACGACCGCATCAAGGCCTCGGCTTATGCCTGGAGCCACACGGCCGCACCGATGTTGTCGGGGACGCTGGTGACGGCGATCGGCTTTATGCCCAATGGCTTTGCCAAATCCACGGCCGGTGAGTACACCGCGAACATGTTCTGGATCGTCGGCATTGCGCTGATTACATCCTGGGTGGTGGCGGTGGTGTTTACTCCCTACCTCGGGGTCAAACTGCTGCCACCGATCAAGGTGCCGGAGGGCGGGCATGGGGCGATATACGGCACCCCGAACTACCAGCGTTTCAGGCGCCTGCTGGGCAGTGTGATACGTCGCAAAGGCCTGGTGGCGACCTCCGTCGTCGGATTGTTTGTGGTGGCGATCCTGGGCATGGGGGTGGTCAACAAACAGTTCTTCCCAACGTCCGATCGGCCAGAGGTGCTGGTTGAAGTGCAGATGCCCCACGGCACTTCGATCGAACAGACGGATGCTGCGGCGGCCAAGGTTGAAGCCTGGTTGGCCCAGCAGCCGGAAGCGAAGATTGTCACTGCCTACATTGGCCAGGGCGCGCCGCGCTTTTACTTGGCCATGGCCCCGGAGTTACCCGATCCCTCCTTCGCCAAAATCGTTGTGCTGACCGCCAGCCAGCAGGAGCGCGAGGCACTCAAGCTGCGCCTCAGGCAAGCGGCGGCCGATGGCTTGGCGCCTGAAGCCCGAGTGCGAGTCACGCAGCTGGTGTTTGGTCCTTATTCACCCTATCCGGTGGCCTTCCGGGTCATGGGCGCCGACCCTGCCGTGTTGCGCGGTATCGCCGAGCAGGTGCGTGGAGTCATGAGCGCCAGCCCGCTGATGAGGACCGTCAACACTGACTTGGGCGAGCGCGCACCGGCACTTCACCTCGCCCTGGATCAGGACCGCCTGCAGGCATTCGGCTTGACCTCGAGCGACGTTGCGCAACAGTTGCAGTTCCTGCTGACGGGGGTGCCCGTCACTGAGGTGCGTGAGGACATTCGTTCGGTCCAGGTGGTGGCTCGCTCGGCGGGAGAGACGCGCCTGGATCCGTCGAAACTGGCGGCCTTCACCCTGACCGGTGCCCAAGGCCAGCGCGTGTCGCTGTCCCAGGTGGGGACGGTGGAGGTGCGCATGGAGGAACCCATCCTGCGGCGTCGTGATCGCACGCCGACCATCACCGTGCGCGGTGACGTGGCTGAAGGTCTCCAGCCGCCGGATGTCTCCAATGCCCTGATCACGCAGTTGCAGCCCCTCATCGAAACGCTGCCCAAGGGGTACCGCATCGAGCTCGCCGGCGCGATCGAGGAGTCGGGTAAAGCCAACAAGGCCTTGCTGCCGTTGTTCCCGATCATGATCGCGCTGATGTTGCTGACCATAATCATTCAGGTGCGCTCGATGTCGGCCATGTGGATGGTGTTTGCCACCGCGCCCCTGGGCCTGATTGGTGTGGTGCCGATTCTGCTGCTGTTCCAGCAACCATTCGGGATCAACGCCTTGGTGGGGCTGATTGCGTTGTCCGGCATTCTGATGCGCAACACGCTGATCCTGATTGGCCAGATTCATTCCAACGAGCAAGCCGGCTTGTCGCCCTACAACGCGGTGGTCGAAGCCACTGTGCAGCGTGCACGGCCGGTGATCCTCACCGCGCTGGCGGCCATGCTGGCGTTCATTCCGCTGACCCATTCGGTGTTCTGGGGAACGCTGGCCTACACCCTGATTGGCGGCACCTTTGCCGGCACCGTGCTGACCCTGGTGTTCCTGCCGGCGATGTATGCCCTGTGGTTCAAGATCAGGCCCGAAACCGCTCAGGAACCCTCGACCCACCCACACCCAGCCTGAATGAGAGAGCAAGCGCCCGCGGAGGCGGGCGAGCTTCTTTCTCAAGGCCGCCGAAGACAGTAGCTAATCAGGGCCCCGATTAACCGGGCCCTGACGAAGATCGCATGAGGTGAATCAATGTCATTGGAAAGCAAACGTATCGTAGTCACTGGTATGGGAGTCGTTTCTCCCTTGGGTTGTGGTGTGGAGGAAGTCTGGCGCCGTTTGTTGGAGGGGCAGTCCGGTATCACCGCCTTGCCGGATGAATTGAGTGAGGGGGTCGGATGCGCGGTAGGAGGCCGGGTGCCTTCACTGGAGCAGGACCCTGTTGCGGGTTTTGATCCGGAGTTGGCCGCCTCGGCAAAGGACCGGAAGAAAATCGACCGGTTTATCGAATTTGCCCTTCTGGCGGCAGGCGAGGCCTTGGCGCAAGCCCAGTGGTCACCCGGGCAGGGCACTGAGCAGGAGCGGACGGCGACGATCATTGGCACGGGGATTGGCGGCTTCACCGCGATAGCCAATGCGGTTCGCACCACTGACGAGCGCGGGCCCGGTCGGCTCTCACCCTTCACCATCCCGTCGTTTCTTGCCAACCTGGCGGCGGGTCATGTCTCGATCAAATATCACTTCAAGGGGCCGCTGGGGGCTCCGGTCACTGCCTGCGCCGCCGGGGTGCAAGCCATTGGCGACGCGGCTCGGTTAATCCGCTCGGGTGAAGCCGACATCGCGTTGTGCGGCGGGGCTGAGGCGGCCATTCATCGCGTCAGCCTCGCTGGGTTCGCTGCCGCTCGAGCACTGTCCAGCCATTTTAACGATCGCCCCGAGCAAGCCTCTCGCCCCTTCGATCAGGATCGGGACGGTTTCGTCATGGGCGAGGGCGCCGGGTTACTGGTGATCGAGTCCCTTGAACATGCCTTGGCACGGGGAGCGCAGCCGATCGCCGAGTTGATCGGGTATGGCACCAGCGCGGACGCCCATCATCTGACCGCAGGCCCTGAGGACGGTAATGGTGCCCGCCGTGCAATGCAGCAGGCGCTGGATCAGGCCGGGCTCAACCCCGAAGACATTCAGCACATCAACGCCCATGCCACATCAACGCCCATTGGTGATAAAGGTGAGTTGGCGGCGATTCGTGGGTTGTTCGGCTCTTCCTCGCACGTTGCGATTACGTCGACCAAGTCCGCCACCGGTCACTTGCTGGGGGCGGCTGGCGGCCTGGAAGCCGTATTCACCGTTCTGGCACTGCGCGACCAAATCGTTCCGCCGACGCTCAACTTGCTCAACCCGGATGAAGCGGCTATGGGCTTGAACCTGGTCGCCCTTCAATCCAGGCCCATGGCAATCCAGCACGCCATGTCCAATGGCTTTGGCTTCGGTGGGGTGAATGCCAGCGTGCTGTTTCGCCGCTGGACTGATGCGTCGGATGGCGGAGCCGTGACATGAGCTCGTTTGCCCAGCTAATCAAGCAATTCGATCCGTCGCGGCCGTTCGATTCACCGGCCAATTGGCGACAGGGGCGCACTGTTTTTGGCGGGTTGTCCGCGGCGCTTTCCCTCGAGACCATCCTGCGCAATGAAACAGTCGACTTACCGCCGTTCAAGTCCGCGCAGGTGTCGTTCATCGGGCCTGTCACGCAGCCTCAGACCTTCAACTCCAGCGTCTTGCGCGAGGGGCGATCAGCGACCTCTGTGGCGGTCGATTGCCTGTCGGGCGACGAATTGGCGTTGCGCACAACCCTGTCGTTTGTGCGGCCGCGGGCCAGTCGCATTGTCCACGACTCGTGGTGTCGTCCACCCGTGGGCGGTCCTTGCGAGTACGCAACACTGGAGTTGGACCCCGCTGTAGCCCCGGCTTGCGCCTTCAACTTTGAAATGCGTCCTGCGGGCGGATCGCTACCGATTTCGGCAGCGGACAACCCCGAGTTACTGATGTGGGTCCGCCATCTGGATGCACAAGGGGTCGACCCGGCGGTCGCCCTGATTGCCCTGGCTGACAGTCTGCCGCCAGCTGCCATGACCTGCTTCACCGAACCGGCGGCGATCAGTTCGGCCTCCTGGATGATTGACTTGCCGCAGCCGGCCGTTGCCGGCGAATGGTTCCTCATCAACTCCTTTAGCCAGCAGGCACTGGAAGGGTATTCCTTGCAGGACATGGAAATCTGGGATGAAAGCGGCCGAAGGGTACTTTGGGCCCGTCAGACCGTAGCGATTTTTACCTGACGTGGTAGGTGGGGGGGGAGCCTCAAGCGGCGAGCTTCAAGCTTCAAGGGTTGATCGCCGGCGAGCCGGCTCCTACAGGGGGGGATTTTGCGGGGTGCCGTAGGAGCTGGCTTGCCAGCGATGGCGATCTTCAAAGCAGTGCAGGGCTTGAGGACTGATCGCCGGCAAGCCGGCTCCTACAGAAGGGGGATTTTGCGGGGTGCTGTAGGAGCTGGCTTGCCAGCGATGGCGATCTTCAGGGCGGTGCAGGGCTTGAGGGCTGATCGCCGGCGAGCCGGCTCCTACACAAGATGGAGGGCGGTAGGGGGCGGGGGTTGATCATTGGTCGGCATTCATCACCAGGGTCAGCCAGGGTAATTGGTAGATGCGCACGGGCTGGGTGCGGGCCAGGACGTCGAGCATGCCGGGCACGTCGTCGAGGCTGAATACGCCGCTCACGGCGGTGTCCGGCAGGTTGCCTGCTACGAGCAGGGAACCCGGCATATGCCGTTCAAGGTCGGCAAACACTTCCGCCAGCGGGCGGCGATTGAAGATCAGCTTGCCGCGTTGCCAGGCTGCGGCGGTGCTGATGTCCAGCGGATGGGTGGGCGAGGGCGGCGAACCGTCCACAAAGTCGAGTTGCTGGGCGGATTTGAGCGGTACGGCGTCACCGCCGGATGAGACTTTCACCTCGCCTTCGGTCACGCCGACCCGTACGCGATGGCCTTGGCGATCCACATCAAAACGCGTGCCCACGGCTTGCACGCTGCCGCCGGAGGCCTGGACCACGAACGGCCGGGCAGGGTCCTTGCTCACCTGAAACAGCGCTTCACCTTTGAGCAGGCTGATCTCGCGGCGTTGGGCGGTGTAATGCACGGACAGCGCCGTTGCACTGTTCAACCAGACCTGGCTGCCATCCTCGAGCGTCAGCAGCTTGCGTTCGCCAACGGCGGTGGTGTGGTCGGCAAAATACACCTGCAACGGCTCATTGAAACCGCTGATGGCCAGCGCCGCCAGGCCGGCCGCCAACGCTGCCCAGCGCAGGGTGCGACGTTGCCTGGGAGCGGGGGCGGGGGCTACAAAGGTCGTGGCGCTGGTGGTTTGTGGCAAGGCTTGCCACATTTGCTCGGCCAAGGCCGCCGCTGCTTCATGGCGCGGGCTTTGGCCCCGCCAGTGGGTAAATGCGGCATGGTCGGCGTCGCTGGCCCGCCCGGACGTCAGGTGCACCCATTGCTCGATGGCCTGATTCTCCAGCTCAAGGCTGGACAGGTTGTGGTTCATACGCTCAGCCATGGTGAAGGGCTCAATGAAGCAGTCGGAAGGAGGGGCATGCCGCGCATTCTAAAGGCACTCCGACTGGCGTAGCCAATCCCGGCAGTGGCGCATGGCTTGAACGATGTATTTGCCCACCATGCTTTCCGACACCCCGAGGCGCACGGCGATTTGCGCGTGGGTCAAACCTTCGACGCGATTGAGCAACAGCGCCAGGCGCGCATTGCTGGGCAACAGGTGCAGGGCTTTGTCCAGTTGTTCGATGGCTTCGGCCGCGAGAAACGAGCGTTCCGGCGAGGCCATCGGGTCGCAGGCTTCATCGTCGGGGCCGGCGTCCACCTGCCAGGCGGCGTGCCGTTGTTCCTGGCGCAACCGGTCGATGGCTAGGTTGCCGGCCACCCTGAAGACAAACGCCCGCGGTTCGAGGATCTGCGCCGTATCGCCGAGCCCGGCCAGGCGCAGGTAAGTGTCCTGCGCCACGTCTGCGGCTTTTTCCACATTGCCCAATCGTCGCGCCAGAAAAGCCAGCAGGTCGGCATAGTGCTCCTGAAAGGCTGTCAGCAAATGATTTGAGTTGGGTGACACGGACATGCGTACTGCCCCGGCTGGTGAGGCGCGCATCCTATCTCAACTGAGAACAGTTATCATCACTGTTTCTGAAACCGCCTCTCCATGACTGTCGTTTTGCACCGCCATCGGCAGGATTTTGCAGGTCGGCAAAAAAAATATGACTTTCGACGGCAAGGTGGGTGGGGATGATTCGTCGTGGGTGTGAGCGCGAATAATTCTCATGTCGTGATACCACTTACGGACGATTCAAATGCCGGCACCTTCGAACTTTTTTGCTCCTGTCAGCGGCCAGACGCTGACCCTGACGTTGATGCTGACCCTGGGCGGCAGCCTGCCCCTGGTGCCTTTGACGGTGCAGGCGGCAGATACCTCGACCCGCATCCAGTTGCAGATGGCCGCGCAGTCGCTGGACCAGGCGTTGACCCAACTGGCTGACCAGACCAACTTGCGGCTTATCTTCAATTCCAACGATGTGCGCGGGCAGAACGCGCCGGCCCTGAGTGGCCCCTACACCCTGGCCCAGGCCATGGACATGCTGTTGCGGGGCAGTGGCTACACCTGGCGTTTGCTCGACGAGCGAACCCTGGTCCTGGAGCCTTTGCCCAAAGCCGGCGATGCCATGGTACTGGGGGCCACCACGGTCAGCGCCATCGATAACCCGCTGGGCGCGACCACCGAAGGCACCGGCTCCTACACCACTGGCGTCAGCAGCACAGCCACCCGGTTGAACCTCACTCCGCGAGAAACACCGCAGTCGGTCAGCGTGGTCACCCGCCAGTTGATGGACGACAAGAACCTGACCAGCCTGGACAAGGTGCTGGAAGAAACCCCGGGCATCACCTTTCAGTACCGTAACTTCGGTGGCCACGTGTACACCTCCCGTGGCTTCTCGCTGCTGGCTGAAAGCTTCCTGATCGACGGTGTGCCGGGCCAGGGTTATCAGATCACCGGCTGGATGAAACCCGATACTGCCATCTACGACCGGGTCGAGGTTTTGCGCGGGGCTTCCGGTCTGCTGGTCGGCGCAGGGGAGCCGGGTGGCGCCGTGAACCTGGTGCGCAAGCGACCCACTGCAGAAAACAAATTCTCGATCACCACCCGGGCCGGCTCCTGGGATCAATACCGCGTTGATCTCGACGCCAGCGGCAAGCTCAACGATTCCGGCAGCGTGCGCGGCCGCTTGGTCACGGCCTACGAGGACAATGGCTCCTACCTCGACCAACTCAACACCCGCACGCCGTTGTTGTACGGGATTGTCGAGGCCGACGTGAATGACAGCACCACCCTGACCCTGAGCCTGCGTCGCCAGGAAAACGTCATCAACGGTTATTCGATCTACGGGCTGCCGAGGTACAGCAACGGCAACGCCTTGGACATTTCCCGCTCCACGTCCCTGGTGCAGGACTGGAACCGCCATGAAAGCGACATGAGTGAGGTCTTTGCCGAAGTCGAGCATCGCTTCAACGACGACTGGGCCAGTACCACCTCCTTGACTTACTCCGAAGGCGGTTTTGATCAACAGATTGCTTATGCGCGCGGCGCGATCAACCCGCAGACCAACGCCGGCTCGGTCTTTCAGAACGTGCTGTTTCGCCGTGATGAAGTCGCCAGCACCGGCCTGGACAGCCATATCAATGGCCATTTCGATGCCTTTGGCCTGACCCATGACGTTACCGTTGGCGCCACCTGGTCGCGGCAGGAAGCCAACACCAAACAGGTGCAGGTGTCCGCCAACAGACTGCCGATCAATATCTTCGACGTCGACCACCACAGTCTGGCCAAACCGGCGAGGCCAGCCTGGGCCACCGATATCGATATGACTGAAGAACGCTCGGGCCTGTACGCCAACACCCGTCTGCGTCTGAGCGAGCCCTTGAGCCTGGTGCTGGGGGGGCGAGCCAGTTGGTATGACTACACCTATGACGTCCAGCGTGGTTCGGCGCTGCCTTATGAGTCCAAGGTGACCCGGGAAGTCACGCCGTACGTGGGGCTGATTTATGACATCAACGACCAATGGTCCTGGTACACCAGCTACGCGCAAATCTTCAACGCCCAGGGCAACTATGTGGACGCCAGCGGCAGCCCGTTGTCGCCGTCATCGGGTGACAATTATGAGACGGGGATCAAAGGCGCGCTGTTCGACAGTCGCCTGAACCTGTCGATGGCGCTGTTCTATATTAAGCAAACCGATGTCGCCCTGGTGGACACCGCCAACGTCGACTGTTTTTCCAACGACAGCAGCGGCACTTGCTACGTCAACGGCACGATCAAACGCAGCAAGGGCATCGATATCGAAGCCAGCGGTGAGGTGTTGCCGGGCTTGCAGGTATTCGGCGGCTACACCTTCAACCTTTTGCGCAACAACACCGAGGCGGTCGAAGTGGCGTACGAAACGCCCAAGCACATGCTGCGCCTGCAAACCAGCTACAACCTGCCGGGCCAGTGGAATCGCCTGACCTTGGGCGGCGGTGTGTCGGCGCAATCGGGTTACGAAGCGGCCTCGACCACCGGGCTGGAATTCGGCAGCAAGGGCTATGCGATCTGGGATGCTCGCGCCAGTTGGAAGCTCGACGAGCATTGGAAGGTGTCGCTCAATGCCGAGAACCTGTTTGATCGTCGCTACTACACCACCGCCGTGGCCACCGACCGGTCCAACCTGTTTGGTGAACCGCGCAGCTACCTGTTGACCCTGCGAGGGGATTTTTGAGTGCTGAAGCTGTTGCGGGCGTAGCGGGCAAGCCGTCATGAAGGACAGCTTTCGCCAGTCGATGGCCTGGCTGCACACCTGGTGCGGGCTGGCGTGCGGCTGGCTGCTGTGCGCGATTTTCCTGACAGGCAGCTTGAGCGTGTTTCGCGACCCCATTACCCGCTGGATGGAGGCCCAGCCCCTGGCCACCGTTGCGCAGGGGGAGAGCCTTGATACTGCCCGCGCCGTTGACCATGCGGCGCGCTACCTGGGTGAGCATGCCGCCGGTGCGCGGTTCTGGAGGGTGCAGTTGCCGCAGCATCCGGGCGAGGCCATGACCTTGACCTGGCGGCTTGGGGATGGCACTCGGCAAGTGGCGTTGTCCGCGGATAACGGTGCGCCCCTGACACAGGGGCTGGCACGTAAAACCGAAGGTGGCCGGCATTTCATGTCCTTCCACTACATGCTGCACCTGCCGGTCCTGGGCTTCTGGCTGGTCGGCGGGTTGACCCTGGGCCTGCTGGTGGCGCTGATTTCCGGGGTGGTGGTGCACCGGCGGATCTTCCTCGATTTTTTTACCTTTCGGCCGGGCAGGGGGCCGCGTTCCTGGCTGGATGCGCACAACGCCGCGGCGGTCATGACTCTGCCTTTTCTGCTGATGATCGCTTACACGGGCTTGTCCATTTTCTACACCAGCTACGTGCCTGGTCCGCTGCGAGCGGTCTATGGGGCCGAGCCGGACGCCTACAGCCGGTTTCAATCCGACTTGTCGAACTCGGCGCAGTTGCCATTGAGCCCCTTGGGGCCTGAAGGGCAGACCGTCACGTCCCAATGGTCCGAGCTGATGCAGCGGGCGCAAGTGTTGCTCGGGCAGCCCGCGCGCCTGCTGTTGATCGACCGGCCTGGTGCACCCGGGATGAGCGTGCGGGTGTTGGGCCTGGCGGATACGGCACGGCCGTCACAGGCGCTGTTCACCCCCCAGGCCAGCGTCCTGTTCGATGGCGTGAGCGGCGCCGTGTTGCAGGTCCAGTTGCCGGAGGCGGCGACGCTGGCGATTGGCGAACGGATTTATGGGGTGATCAAGTCACTGCATTTCGCCGACTTTGGCGGCTGGAGCATGAAGTGGCTGTACTTCATCAGCGGCCTGCTGGGCATGCTGATGATGGCTGCCGGCACCCTGCTGTTTACGATCAAGCGGCGGATCAAGAGCCAGCGAGAGTTCGGCGCCGCGACTGCTGGGGTGTACCGGGTGGTCGATGCCCTCAACGTGGCCTGTGTGGCGGGCATGGGCGTGGCCTGTATCGCTTATTTCTACGCCAACCGGCTGCTACCCATTGAAATGCCGGGGCGGGCGCTTTGGGAAATCCGTAGCTTTCTGTTGGTCTGGCTGGCGGCGCTGGTTCATGCCCTGGCCAGGCCTTCCCACAAGGCCTGGAGCGAACAGCTGTTGTGTGCCGCGTTGCTGTGCTTTGGCCTGCCGCTGCTCAACCTGTTGACCACGGGGCAGCATATCGGCCGCTACATCGCCGCCGACGACTGGCAACGGGCAAGTGTCGAGGGCGTCGCGTTGACCTTCGGTGTGCTGCTGGTGGTTGCCCTGCGCAAGCTGCATCGTAAGCCCGACAGCGCCACTGAGCGCGGGCGTCGTTCCGCCAAACCGGCCCAGGTGAATTGAGATGGCCGCCACCCATAAACGCGAATCACCGAAGGGTTACCGTTGGCGGGTCTTGAGTCGGGTGTTGGCCGCCGGCCTGGGCGGTTATGGGGTGTCCTCGTCAGCCCTGTCGTTATTGGCAGTGCTGTTGTCCCGCACACCGGGCGTCAATCCGGCCGATGGGGTGTTGATCACCACGCTGCTGAGCTTCGGGCTGTACAGCGCCATCGTCATTGGGGTCTTCAGCCTTCGCAGTGTGCTCCGTGCCTGGCTCGTCCTTGGCGGTGCCATGCTGGTGTTGGGCGCCGCGCACCTGGCGCTGTAAACCCATTTCCCCGCACGTCGACGTTGTCGGTCTGGATGTGTTGGAGCTGGCTTGCCAGCAATCAGGGGCTTCAGGGCAGGGGGGCATCGCCGGCAAGCCGGCTCCTACAGGAGCACCGTCGAGCTTGATGTGTGTTGTAGGCCGGTGCAAAGCGCGGGTTGTTCAGGCGAAGGGCATTGGTCCTGGGAAGGTGCCGATGGGGACCCAGTGGGTGATAAGCCCGGTGTCGGGTTTCCAGTGATGCAGCAGCAGGGCGGGGGGCTCCAGGTAGGAGGCCTCCTGGGCGTTTTCGTCCAGGGCCAGGGCGATGGCCGTGGTGGTGCTGGGCGCGGTGCACAGCAAGGAGCCACCGAAGCGCAACTGCATGGAGCGGTGAATGTGCCCGCAGACGATGCGCTCGACTGTTGGGTAGCGCGCGACGACCTGGGCCAGACGATGCCCGTTGAGGCAGGCGTAGGTGTCGATGTAAGGAATACCGCTGAGGAAGGGCGGCTGGTGCAGCATGATCAGGGTCGGTCGATCCGGCTCTTGGGCCAGGGCCTGTTCGAGCCACGCCTGCGCCGCCTCGTCGACGTCGCCGTGATGCTCCCCGGGCACGGTGATGTCCAGGCCAATGAGGCGAACCGGCCCCAGATCCGCCGCCACGAAGTGCACGGGGCCTTGGCTGGCGCCTGGCATGGCCTGAGGGAACGCCGCCCTGAATCGCTCGCGGTCATCGTGATTGCCCGGAATCATCAACAGCGGCTGTTGAATACCGGCGAGCAACTGTTTTGCCATTTCGTATTCGGCCGGCAAGCCTTCATCCACCAAGTCGCCGGTGATGATGACCACGTCCGGGCGCGGACGCAGCCCATTCAAATGTTCGATGGCTTGCTGGCAGTGGCGGTTCGAATCCACCAGCCCCTGGTACAGCACGCCTGGGGGCCTAATGTGCAGGTCGGATAGATGGGCAATCAGCATGTCGCATCCTTTGTCGGTCGTTACTGGTGGAACTTGCGACCCAGGGTGTCCAGGCGAACCGCGATAGGGGGTAGGCGCTGGCTGCTCAGGGCGAGGGTTTCGACATCGTCGGCGGTGTTTTGCGCAATGCTTTGCACCGATTGCAGACGCCCGACAATCTCGACGCTCGCCGTGGATTGTTCGCGGGTGGTGGTGACGATACGCCCATTGAGTTGATCGATCTGCGAGATATCACTGCCCACGGCCCGCAACATCGCCACTGCCAGTTGGCTGTCCTCGACGCAACGCTCTACGCCTTCGTGGCTTTCGTGCATGGCCTCGACAGCTTTGCGGCTTCCTTGTTGCAGGGCTTCGATGATGGTTCTGATTTCATGGGTGGAAACGGCGGTGCGCTGCGCCAGGCTTCGCACCTCATCGGCCACCACCGCAAAGCCTCGGCCTTGCTCGCCGGCGCGGGCGGCCTCGATGGCGGCGTTGAGGGCCAGCAGGTTGGTTTGTTCGGCAATGCTGCTGATGACCTCCAGCACACTGCCGATTTGCTCGGCCTGTACCGCCAGGACCTGCACCGTTTCATGGGTGCCTTTCAGGCGCGAGGCCAGTTGGGTTATTTCATGCTGGGCCCGGCTCACGCTTTCCTGCCCGCGGGTGATTTGCAGGCTGGCTTGGCCGGTGTGTTCAACGGCGTGCTCGACGTGAACCACAATGTGCCCCATGGCGTCCCCCATGCGCTGCATCGAGCCGGTCATCTGGGCGATTTCCGCCAGTTGGTGCTTGGCGCCTTTCTCCAGGGTATCGCTGGCCTTGGCCAACTCCTGACCCAGCTCACCCAGGCCCTGGGAGTCGTGGACCACCCCGTCGACCAAGGCCGTGACCTGCATCAGGAATCGGTCGAAGCGATCAGCCAGCGAAACGTGCACCCGCTCGTTGTCGCCCTTGCCCGGGTCGGCGGTGAGCTGTGTGGTGACGGTGAGCATTTTCTCCAGCATGTCCTGGCTCTCGACCGCTTCCGCCTGGCTGTGCACCGCCAGATAGAGCAGGGCGACGGTCTCCATGACCACGTAGAACGCGTGGACGAAAATCATCGTCCAGCCGCCGTGATGCTCCATGACGAACACTGGAAAACCTTGATGTTGCAGGACGTGGAACACCACGTGATGCACCGCGATGGTCAACGCCGCCACCAGGATCGGCAACCAGTCGCGATAAAAGGTCAGCACCGCCAGCAAGGCGAAAATGCCGAAGTGCGACTCGATGACCCCCTGGGCCTGGTTGATGTGCAAGGCCGCCATGACCATCAAGCCAACGCCCAGGCCGCAACGCATCCAGCGTGTGCCGCCGATGGCGCGATACAGCACGGTCAGCAGCACACAGGTGCCACCCCCCACCACCAGCGCCTGGATCAACGTGTCGTGCCAGAACGCCAAACCCAGTGAAAACACAAACATCAGCCAGACCAGCGCCAGCATGATGCGGTCGGCTTTGCGGTAATGCTCAAGAAAGCGCGGGTGGGCAGGCATTCACTCTTACTCCATGTCTTTGAGCCAGGAACAAAGCGGCCATGCGCCGTGACGGGACGTTACGCAGGCGGGGAGTGCAGCAGCGGTTCAGGAGGTTGTGGAGCCAATGATTCAAAGCAGATATCGGCACCCTGGGGAGGGACTTTAGATCAGGCAACGGCAGTTGATCGGCGCAACGTCAGGATGATGCGAACGGCCATGACCACGCCGACGAGCACCGCCGCCAGGCCTGACGCTTCCAACAGTGTTGGCAGGCGGCCATGAAACACCAAGCCGAGCAGGGTGGCGAACAGCGATTCAAGGGCGATCAGTTGCCCGGAAAGCACCATGGGCAGGCGGCGGGACGCGGCGTTCCACGCCCAGGCCCCGACCAAGGAGGACATCAGCGCAATCAGTAAACCCCAGCCGTACAGCTGTCCTGCCTGGGATAGGCCGAAACCCAGGCTCGGCAGGTTGAGCAGGCCGAGGGCCTGTACCAGCGGTAACAGACACAGGGTGCCGATGCCGGCGCCCGTCATCATCAGGCCGGTCCAGAGGGCTGATGCATGGGCCGGGAGCCTGCCCAGGGCGCTCTGATTCAGCACGCTGAAGACCAGCCACAGGGCAACGGCGCCGATGGAAAAACCCAACCCCATCAGCCACGAATGTCCGTCTGCGGCAGGTTGATGGGCGCTGCTGATGTTTGACAGCAGCAGCCCAGCCGTCAAAAACGCCAGCGGCATCGCCAGCCGGCGCCAGGGAAGGGTTTTATTCCGGGCGTTGCCAAGCAGGGCCAGCAACACCGGCACCAGGCCGATAAACGCAGGCGTCAGCACCGGCCCGCCGAAAATCACCCCGGCAGCAATACAGTTGCTGTAGGCGAGGTAACCGATGACGCCCAGGCCTGCGGCGAGACATTGTTGATGGCGACGCAAGAGCCTTAGCTGGGCGCGACAGAACAGCACGACTGCCGCACCCAGCCCACCGGCGATCAGAAAGCGGATGGCCATCAAATCGTAGAGGCTGTAAGCGCCGGTGACATAGGGCGCCACGAAGTTCAGGGCCCAGCTTAGGGTCGCGACCACGGCCAGGGCCACGCCAATCAGGATGTTTGAGTGAGCAGTGGGCATCAGAAAGGTCCGTGAGGGATTCAGCGCATGTTGCACAGCCATGCAGCTGTGCTACAAACGAGTTCTCGGCCCTGGATGCATAACCTCTGATTATGAATAGCCTTGGAAAATCATTGCCGCCGCTGGCCAGTTTGCTGCCCTTTGAGGCCGCTGCTCGACTGGAAAGCTTTTCAAAAGCCGCCGAAGAGTTGCACATCACCCAAGCGGCGGTCAGCCGCCAGATCCGTGGGCTGGAAGACAACCTGGGGCTGAAGCTGTTCTGCCGCCGTAACCGCGCGGTCTTCTTGACCCAAGAAGGGCGTGAACTCGGGCGCGTGGTCAGCAGCGCACTGCAAAGCATCCGCAACAGCGCCGTGGTCCTGCGTGAAGCACCGCGTAAAAACCGCGTGGTGTTGCTCTGCCAGTTGTGTGAAGCCTTCTATTGGCTGATGCCGCGCCTGTCGACGTTCCACCAGCAGCACCCGGAAATCGAGATTCAACTCGCGACCACCACCCGGCCGTTGGCCGAATTCAATGACCCTTTCGATGTGGCCCTGCAAAGCAGCGGCCGCCCCAGCGGCCTGCATGGTTTGGCATTCACCGCCGCGGATGAAGTGTTTCCCGTGTGCAGTCCCCATTACCTGACGGCCCGGCAGCCACTCGCCCTTGCCGACCTTCGCCGCCACACCCTTTTGCACCACAGCGCCACGCCCCCGCACTTGATGGAATGGGACACCTGGCTGCAAGTCTTTGGGCAGACATTGGAGGATTGCCCTCAACGCTCGGTGTTTGACAGTTACCCCTTGATGCTCCAGGCCGCCGTCGAAGGCCATGGCATCGCAATGGGTTGGCGCCGAACCGCCGGCCGGCTGATTGAAAGCGGTGCGCTGGTGCGACCTTGCCTGGAAAGCGTGCCGTTACCGCAGGCGATATCGGTTTTTACACACTACGGCGCAGAGACTCGGATTGAAGTGCGCGCGCTGGTTGAGTGGCTGGCGGAGGCGTTAAGGGAGGGCTGAGGTTCAGGCGGCAGTACGGAATCCTGAAGGCGCCGAGCGCAAGGATGAGTGAATAGCATACCCGGTTCTACCGGACGATCTTCGACGACGGTGCCGTCGGCCAGCACGATGACGCGCTGGCAAAAGTGTTGCACCAGGCTCAAGTCGTGGGTGATGAGGACAAATGCGGTGCCGAGTCGGTTGCGTAGGGTCGCGAGCAACTCAAGCATCTGCACTTGCAGCACACGATCAAGGTTGGAAAGCGCTTCATCCAGGATGATGAGCTTTGGCTCTACTGCGAGGGCCCTGGCAATGCCCGCGCGCTGCAGTTGACCTCCGCTTAGCTGCGAAGGCAGTTTTCCGGCGTTACTGGGCGCCAGTTGCACCTGTTGCAGCAATGCGGCAACACGCGCTTGGCAGTCGCTGGTGTTCAGGCCTCGAAGGTGGCGCAGAGGTTCGGCAATGCTCCAGCCGATGGTGCGCTGCGGGTTGAACGCACTGGGAGCATCTTGAAAAACCATCTGCACGGATTGCAAGAAGTGTGGGTTGCCCGGCTCTAACGGATCACCGTTGAAGGCAATGCTGCCTTGCTCCGGCTTTTCGATGCCCATCAGTAACCGAGCTAGCGTGCTTTTACCGCTGCCACTGCCACCCAGCAGCCCCAGGCTTTGGCCCTCATGAAGCTCGAGGCTCAGTCCGCGAAGCACTTGTATGCGGTGCTTGCGGGTCAGAAAGCCGCCGCTGGTATAGCCATGGCTCAGATTTTTTGCGTGCAATAGGCTCATGGGTACGGATGCTCCCGGGTCAATGTGCGGTGGGCATGCAGGAGTGCCCGAGCAGCGGCACTTTGTGGCGATGCGAACAGGCTATGCACGTCGGCCTGTTCAACGATGCGGCCGTTCTGCATCACGGCGACTCGGTGGCAACAGCGCGCCACGACCCCCATGTCATGGGTGACCAGCAGGACGCCAAGATTGCGCTGCGCTGCCAGTCGTTCAAGCAGGCCAAGAAACCGTGCCTGGGCAACCACATCCAGGTCGCTGGTGGGTTCGTCGGCCAACAAAAAGCGACTTTGGGCCATAAGTGCCAGGGCAATCATCATGCGTTGCAGCATGCCGCCGCTCAGTTGAAAGGCGAACGAATCGAGCACTCGATCAACGTCGTCCAGGCCTACTTCGTTGATGGCCTCGCGCATCTGCGTCTGGGCTGATGCCCCCTTGACGCCACGCACGCGAAGGGTTTCAAGCGCGTGTTGACGCAGGTTGCGTACCGGGTTGAAGGCACTGCGTGGGTTCTGCAATACCAGCGCGATTTCCCGCCCGCGCAGTTCATTGGCGAACACGCTGCGATCATCAATCAACAGGTCACCGGAGACCCGCTGCAAGCCATCCGGCAATAGATCGAGGATGCCCAGGCAGGTCAGGGATTTTCCCGAGCCGCTGGCCCCCACCAGGGCGCAGATCTGCCCGGTGTCGAGGGTGAGGTCGATGCCGTCGACCAGGGTGTGGCGACGATGCTCGATGCGCAAGTTTCGGAGCTGGAGTTGCCCGTGCATCATTTAACCTCCGTGCGCAGGGCCGGATCGAGGCGGTCTCGCAGTGCATCGCCCAGCAGGTTGAAGGCCATCACCGAAAAGAAAATCATCAGCCCCGGCCACAGCAGCAGTTGGGGCTGGGTCCATATGAACTCTTTGGCGTCGTTGATCATCACCCCCCATTCCGGTGTCGGTGGGCTGACACCCAGCCCGAGAAATGACAGCCCGGACACGTGCAGCATCATATGGCCGATGTCCATCGAGGCGAGGACCAGCAACTGACCCGCCACATTGGGCAGGATGTGCTGGCGAACTCGGGTAATGCGCGAAGCCCCGGCAAGGCGCGAGGCAATGACGTAATCACGCCCGCGCTGGGCGATGACCATGCCGCGCACCATGCGTGCGTACCAGGCCCAATGGGAGAGAGCGATGGCGATGATTACGTTGGTCAAGCCGGTGCCGAGCAAAGCAATCAGGAAAAACGCCAATACCAGCGTAGGGAAGGTCAGGAACATATCGCACAGACGCATCAGCAACATGTCGATTCGGCCGCCGACAAACCCAGCCAAGCCACCTATTCCGATGCCCAGCGCCAACACCAGTGTGAGCGTCATCAGGACGCTGCCCAACGATAGCTGGGCGCCGACAATCAGTCGGGACAGTACATCCCGTCCAAGATGGTCAGTACCGAGCCAGTGGTGACTGCTGGAAGGCAGCAAGCGTTCGCTGAGATCGACCAGCGTCGGGTCATAAGGCGCGAGCCAAGGTCCCAGGACTGCCAACAGGACCAGGACACCGACCATCAGGCAACCCAGGCGCAGTCCCCAATTCGCTGTGGACGTTGACGATGCAAGAGTTTTCATGCCGATACCCCGGCCAGTCGTGTGCGCGGATCAAGCCAGGCATAGCAGATGTCCACGATCAGATTGCACACCACCAACAGCGCGGTCAGCAGCAGGGTAAAACACTGCATGACTGGGAAGTCGCGATTGAGCACGGCACCGACGGCGAAACGCCCCACACCTGGCCAGGCAAAAATGGTTTCAATCACCAATGCGCCGCCGAGCAGTTCGCCGATGTGCATGCCGGTGGCTGTCACCAGTGGCATCCAGGCATTACGCAGGATATGACTGCGCCAGACGCGCCGCTCGTCCAGGCCCCGTGCTCGCGCATAAAGCACATGGCGCTGTTGGCTGACGTCCAGCAGGCTGGCCCGCAACAACCGGGCATTGATCGACATGGACATCAAGGCGATCGCCAGGACAGGCATCACCAGGTGCGCGGCGTCGCCCCGGCCCAAGGGCGGTAACCAGCCGAGCCACAGGGAGAACAGCGCGATCAGCAGGAAGGCCAGCCAGAAATTGGGCATCGACACACCGATGAAGGTGACCAGACGTACCAACTGATCAGGCCAGCGTCCGCGCCAGCGTGCCGCCGCCAGGCCTAGCGGGATACTCATCAGCAGGGTCGATGCCAGAGCCAGTCCACCCAGTTGCAGGGTGGCAGGCAGGTAGTACAACAGATCATCCAGCACCGGTCGTCCCGTGATGTAGGACGTACCGAAATCCAAGTGCAACGCATTCCACAGCCAGGTCAGATATTGCTCGGGCAACGGTCGGTCCAGGCCGAGTGCATGTCGTGCTTCCTGCAACGCTGCATCGGTGGGCGGGATCTGCGAAAGCCGCAGATAATCCAGTGCTGGGTCGCCATTGCCCAGGTGCAACAGTGTGAAAACGATCAGCGAAACCCCAAGCAGCACGGGAATCAGTAGGACCAGACGCAGGAGTACATAACGCAACATGGCTTAAGGCTTCCCGCTGACGGGACGCATACGTTCGAAAGGTACATCGAATAGCGTACTGCCGAATTCGACGCCTTCAACAACTGGGCGACTGACGCTGATGGCTGTGAGGTGGGAAATTGGCAGGTACACAGCCTGCTCTTGCAGGGTGGTTAGAATTTCCCGGTAACCTTCGGCGCGCGCCTGCTCTTGGGTGCTGGCCAATACGTCGGCAATCTTGCGGTCGATGGCGTCTTTCATCGGCAAGCCGCGCTGGGCCATGTAATCAGCGTGTCCGGCGTAGCGCATGGAACTGATGAATGAATGGGGATCGTAGGGAGCACCCCAGGTGTCGGCGAAGATCATGCCGAAGCGGCCTTCACGCTGACGTTGTACCAACGCGCCTTCTTCTTCGGCACGCAGTTGCACCTCAATACCGATTTTCGCCAACTCGCCCTGGATGACCTCAGCCAGGCTTTTTTGCAACGCGCTGGTGCCCAGGAAACACAGTTCGATGCTCAGTGGCTGGCCGTCCTTCCGCAAAGGCCCTTTGGCCGAAGACGGCTTCCAGCCGGCCTCCTCAAGGGTCCTGCGCGCGGCAGCCGGGTCGAAGGGCAGGGCTTTGAGACCAATGTCGGTGTACGGCATGTTGTTGGAGAACAAGGCATCAGCGCGCGGTTCCAGGCCATGCAGCACCTTGGCGATGATCGTGTCTTTGTCTACGGCCTGATTGATGGCCCGACGTACCGCCAGGTCATTGGTGGGTGCCCGGCCAGTGTTCATTGCCAGCGTGCGCGTTGCCAAGGGTGCTGAGAGGGCGGCGCGGAAACCGGCTTCACGAAGCCGTACGAAGGTGCCCGGCGATATTTCGCCTTCCGCGCCTTGGATCAGGTCCAGCTCCCCGGTCTGCAGGGCGATGGCGCGGCTGTCCGGGTCGGAGATCACTTTGACCAGCACTGCTTCGTACGCAGGTTTTGCCCCCCAGTAATGCTCGTTTCGCTGGAAACGGTCGTACTCGCCACGGCGGGTCTCGACAAGTTTCCATGGCCCTGTACCGATAGGGCTTCCCTGTTTCGCATGGGGGGTCGCAAAGCGCAGGGGGCGGACTTGGGCCAGTTCAAGCAGGGTGGGGTAATAGGGGTGTTTGAGGACCAGTACCAAGGTCTGGGGATCGGGTGCTTCCACGCGCTCAAGGGTTGTGACCAGCTCCATCCATTGGTGTCTTTTGCTGTTGGCCAGCACGGCGTCCAGGTTGGCCTTGGCGGCAGCCGCGTCGAACGGGGTTCCGTCGCTGAACGTCACACCCTCACGAAGTTCGAAGGTGTAGGTTTTACCGTCCGGTGAAATGCTCCAACTTTTGGCTAACCACGGCTCCAGCGAGCCTGCTGCGGTGTAGCGCACCAAGGGTTCATAGACCATGGCCTGGGCGTACATTTGGTTGGGCGAATAGCCTCTGGGATCTAGCGGGCCAGCGTTGGTGGGCCAGCTGTAAGTGAGCGTTGCGCGTGACGATTCGGCATGGGCACTGGCAATGTTCAAGAGACCTGCTGCAAGACACGCCGCCTGGATCCATCGACCGATCTTTTGTTTCGTCCTTCTCTGCTTCACACTCATGTCCCCCCAAATGATGGCGGGCATAGAGTATTCATCGATAAGTATGATGTCTATTGGTAAAGCTCATACTGGCGGAAGGTATTAATGCAACGAGTAACCATCACATTGGACGAGGACCTCTTGGCCGCCATTGACCGGCGTGTGGACACCCACGGGTATCAGGGCCGCTCTGAAGCTGTTCGCGATTTGCTGCGAGCCGGGTTAGCGGACACCGAGGCTGGAGACCCCGAGGCTGACTGTGTGGCCACCTTGAGTTATGTCTACGACCACCACACCCGTGAGCTTTCCAAGCGCTTGAATACTACGTTCCATGCGCACCATGACCTGACGATGTCCACCCTGCACGTGCACCTTGACCACGGCAATTGTCTTGAGGTGTCTGTATTGAAAGGGCCTACCGGGCAGGTCACGGAGTTAGCGCAACATGTCATGGCTGAGCGCGGCGTCCGGCATGGCAATGTGCAGATCATTCCGGTCGATAACATCGGGCACGAACACGATTAGATCCTGCCGTAGGCGCCGCCGAGGCCATGGCCTCGGTCGCGTAGATTTGCCGTCGCCCAACACCCTGGCTGTCGGTTTGATGCGCCCTATCGGGCGCACCAAATCCACTGACCCCAAGACCCACCCCTGACGAGCACCTGCGCTTTTTACCCCACAGCCAACGAAGGCACCTGTTGCTCTAGACGAGCGAGTGGGCGAGTGGTGGGCGGTGTTTTACCCAGCACCAGGTCCGCGGCTTTTTCGCCGATCATGATGGCTGCGGCGTTGGTGTTGCCGGTGGTCAGGCTGGGCATGATCGAGGCGTCGGCCACGCGCAGGCCTTGCAGGCCGTGGACCCGCAGTTGGTCGTCGACCACCGCCAGCGCGTCGTGGCCCATTTTGCAGGTGCCGACGGGGTGGAACACGGTGCCGAGGTTGTCGCGAACCCACTGTTCGATCTGCGCCTGGCTCTCGACCTGGGGGCCGGGTATCAATTCGCCCTTGAGACGCTGGGCGAATGCCTTGCTCGCCGTCAGCTTGCGCACCAGGCGCACGCCTTCTACCAGTTTGCGCAGGTCCTCCGGGTGGCTGAGGAAGTGACTGTCGATGACGGGCCTGTCATGGGGATCGGCGGAGTGCAGCCGGACCTGGCCGCGACTTTGCGGGTGCATCACGGCGATGTGCAGGCTGACGCCATGGCCGAATGGCACCAGGCGCTGTGGCTGGTTCTTCAGCGCCGGGGCGACGATCAGGCCCAGTTCCGGCGCGGCATCCTCGGGTTGCAGGCGCAGGAACGCGCCGGATTCCACGGTGTTGGAGGTCATGGGGCCGCGGCGTCGGCTCAGGTATTGCCAGGGCGAGCGGGCCAGGGGCAGCAGGCCTTTGGCCGACACCCCGTAGGTCAGCTCGCTGTCGCAGCGGTACATCAGCACCACGTCTTGATGGTCTTGCAGGTTGTGGCCGACCCCCGGCAGTTCGTGGCGCTGGGCGATGCCATGGCGCTGCAGTTCGGCGGTGGCGCCGATGCCGGAGAGCAGCAGTATTTGCGGTGAGTTGATGGCGCCAGCGCTGAGGATCACTTCGCGTCGGGCCTGTAACTGGAACACGGTGCCCTCCTGGCTGACCTCGACGCCGCAGGCACGATCGCCGTCCAGCAGCACGCGGTGGGTCAGGGTCGAGCTCAAGACGCAGAGGTTGGGACGCGACAGCACCGGGTGCAGGAAGGCCCGCGCGGCGCTGCAGCGTTCACCGTTGATCTGGGTGACGTGAAAGGGGCCGTAGCCTTCCTGTTCCTCGCCGTTGAAGTCCGGGTTGTAGTGCCAGCCCAGTTCCTTGGCGGCCTGATAGAACACCGGGTTGATCGGGCTGGGGCTGCGCTGCGCGGCGACGTTGAGTTCGCCGCCTTGCCCATGCCAGGGTGAGGCGCCGGGCTCGAAGTGTTCCGAGCGCAGGAAGTACGGCAGCAGTTCGTCGTAGCTCCAGCCCGGGTTGCCGGCCGCCGCCCAGCGGTCGTAGTCGTTGCGGTGGCCGCGGATGTAAATCATCCCGTTGATGGCGCTGGAGCCGCCCCAGAGCCGGCCGCGGGGGCAGGGGATCGGGCGGTTGCCGCTCTCCGCCTGGGCACTGAACTGATGCATCCAGTTCCACTTCGGGTTGGCGATCAGGCGGATGATGCCCGCCGGGGTGCGCACATAGGCGCCAGGAAACAGGCTGCGGTCGCTGGGGCCGGCCTCGATCAGGCAGACGCTGGTCTGCGGATCGGCCGACAGACGATTGGCCAGCACGCAACCGGCCGAGCCGGCACCGACCACGATGTAGTCGAATGAACGTGGCGCAGAATCAGTCATGGTAGATACCTCGTTGGCAGTAGGAAGCAGGTTTACAGGCCCAGGGCCGCGCCGACGTCGAACATGACTTGCAGGCCGACGACAAAGCCGTTGCCGCTCAGCTCGCGAGCTTCTGGGTTGTAGAAGTTGTCCGGGTTGATCAGGTACTGGACGCTGGGCTCCAGCGCCAGGTGCCGAGTCAGGGCGAAGTGGCCGTTGGCCTCGATGGCGTAGACATTGCGCTCGCCCAGGCGGGTGTCGCCGCCGTTGGCGATCCGTGCCTGTTGCTGGAAGCGCAACTGGTGGTCGTTGATGCGCAGGTAACTGGCCTTGAGGTTGAGCTTGTCCTGGGGGCGGTCGAAGGGCGCGAGGTAGGTCAGGCCGGCCTCGGCGAAATGGCTGAAGGGCTGTTTGTCATCGGCGGCCACCGACAGCGAACCAAATGCCAACAGCGCCTGGGGGGCGGTGCCCCGGCCGCCGTCGGCCCGCCAGAAGCCTTGCTGGAACTTGAAGAAGGCACCGTGGGTGCCGTGCTCGCTGGCGCCGGTCAGCGGGTCTTGCTGGTTGGCGGTGTTGTAGTAGCCGTTGAGTTCGTAGTGGGCGCTGTAGGCCCCGTCATTCTTGCTGCCGATGCCCAGCAGCAGGCTGGTGCCGCTGGCGTCGTCGGTGCTGAAGTCCAGGCCCTTGCGCTTTTTCAGGTAGTCCGCCGGGTTCGACTCGAAGGCACCGGCGTGCACATAGAAACCGGGTGTCGGCTGGTACTTCAGGTAGCCGCCCCAACTGCCATAGGGCGGCGGCAGGATGCCGGTGGACGAATCAATGATCGGGTCGTTGCAGGTGACCACCGTTTCGCAGTTGTAGATATAGAAATAGCGCCGGGCATTGGTGCGCCCCAGGCTCATGTCGAGCTGGCCGTCGAGCCAGGTCTGCTGGTAGGTCAGCAGGCTCAGTTGGTTGCTGGTGATGTCGTTGTGGATCGGCGCCCCGGCAAAATAACTGCCGGCGGCGCCTTGCCAGTTACGTGAAGTCGGCTGACCGGTGGCGGTGTCGAGGATGAACAGGGTTTCCTCGAAATGAACACTCGCGCCTTCGAGGCCAGCGAGGGTGTTCAGGTCGACATCGGCGCCGACGAACAGGTCGCCGCTGTTGCCGACGCTGTGCTCCCGCGGCCCGGTGTCGAAATTCTTCATCGACAGGTTCCAGAACTGCACATGGGGTTGAATGCCGTAAGCGGCCAATTGCTCACCGAGCCCGGCTAACGGGCCTTCACGGCTCGGTACATCGGCCTGGCACAGCGGAGTGAACACAAGCGCTGCAAGCAGCGGGCACAGCAGGGGAAGGGTGTTCATGGGCGTTACTCGTTTTTATTGTTGTTGGGTCGGTGGTAGTTGCGAGCTTCAAGCCTCAAGTGGCGAGCTTGAGGCTTGAAGCTCAACGCTTGAGGCTCAGCGCTCCCCACCCACAATCACCTTGATCTGGCTTTTGTCCTGCAACAGCGCTTCGAAGCCCTGCGCTACGGCTTGGTCAAGGGTGACGCAGCGGGTGATGACGCGCGTCAGGTCGAGTTGGCCGCTGGCCAGCAGTTCGATCAGGGGCGGATAGGCATGGCGATAGCCCACGCTGCCGAGCAGGCGCAGTTCGTTGTTGACCAGGTGGAAAGCGTCGATGCTGACCTGGCCCATCAACCCCACCAGCACCACCTCGCCGCCCTTGCGCAGTGCCTGCAGGGCGAGGCTCAGGGTCGACTGGCTGCCAGCGGCTTCGAAGGCGGTGTCGAAGCCGCCGCCGCTGAGGTGATGCAGGCGTTGCGGCAGGTCTTCGGCATGGCCATCGAGCACCTCCAGGGCGCCGAAGTCGCGGGCCAGTTGCCGCCGTTCCGGGCTGATGTCCACGGCGTAGATCCGTTCCACGCCGCGCAGGCGTGCCAACAGGATCAACAGCAGGCCGATAGGGCCGAGGCCGAACACCACGCAACTGTCACCGGCCTTGAGGCTGCTTTGGTTCAGCGCGTGAAAGGCCACTGCCGCCGGTTCCAGCACCGCGGCCTGCTTGAAGCTCACCGAGTCCGGCAGCAGGTGCAGCATGTAGGCCGGCACCAGCACCTGCTCGGCGAAACCGCCATCGCCCATCAGGCCGATAAAACCCATGGACTGGCAGAGGTTGTACTGGCCGGCTCGGCAGTACTGGCAATCGCCGCAGCGATACTCGGGCTCTACCGCCACCCGGCTGCCCACCTGCACCTGGTCGACGCCTGGGCCCAGGGCCAGGACCTGGCCACAGAATTCATGGCCGAGGGTCAGGGGCGCACGGCAACCGGACAGCGGGTGCGCCACCTGTTGCGGAATCGAGTGCGGGCCGTCGGCGTATTCGTGCAGGTCGCTGCCACAGATGCCGCAATAGGCAACCTGAAGCAACACCTCGCCCGGGCCGGGCTCCGGCAGTTGCAGATCGGTCAGGCGCAGGTCGCGGGCGGCATGCCAACGCAGTGCTTTCATGGCTGGTTTCCTTGCAGGGCGCAAGACGCGGAGGGTTCGGCACGGCGGCCACGAGCGAGTACTGCCGGGGCGGTTTCCTTGAGGAACAGGGCCAGCAGCGCGGCCAGCAAGGCGCCGCCGCAGGCGATCCACATGACGATGGACAGGCCGAAGCGGTCGGCGGCAAACCCGGCGATGGTCGGCGAGACAAAGCCGCCCACCAGTTCGCCGATGCCCATGATCATGCCCAGGGCGGTGGCCATGACTTCCCGGGGCACGGTCTCCGCGGGAATGGTCGCCATAAACAGGGTGAAGCAACCCAGGCCCGTATAGGTCAGCAGCATCAGCGCGCCCATCAGCATCGGGCTGTCGGCGTAGAGCAGGGCGATCGGGCAGCAGGCGGCAATCAGCGAAAACAGCACCAGGGTCGGACGCCGGCCGAAGCGGTCGGAGATCGTCGCCACGCCGAAGCCCCACAGCACCCAGGCGCCGCCCAGGCAACTCATCACCGTGCCCATGCTCGCCGGGCTGTAACCGCGGACCTTGACCAGAAAGGTCGGGGTGAAAGAGATCAGGATCACGAACCAGGTGAGGAACACGCAGCTGATCAGGGTGCAGAGCACGATGTTGCGGCTCTTTAGCAGCGCCAGGCGATTCACTGGGGGTTGGCTGCGGTCAGTGGTGGCGGGGGCCAGCGGTGCATCGTTGCGCACATAGCGCCAGATCAGCAGGGCAATCAGCAGCCCGGGGATCAGGGAGACGATAAAGGCGTGGCGCCAACCATAGGCTTCGGCCAGGGCGATCAACACCGGCGGCCCGATCACCGCCCCCAGCAGCCCGGCCGCCGACCCTTGCAGCAAGCCCATGTTCAGGCCTCGGCGATGGGGCGATGAGGCTTCCACCATCAAGGATTGCGAGAGCGGCAGGATCGGCCCTTCGGCCAGGCCCATGATGCCGCGGAACAGCAGCAGGCTGAGAAACCCGGTGACCAGCCCCGACAGCGCCGAGCACAGGGAAAACAGGATCACCGCGATGATCAGCAGCGGCTTGCGTTTGCCGCGCCGGTCCGACCAGGCCCCGACCAGCGCACCGGACACTGCCCAGGCCAGGGCCAGGACCGACGACAGCATGCCCAGGTGGCTGTTGCTCAGTTGCAGCTCGTCAGCCATGAACGGAAACAGGAAGGACAGGGCCAGGCGATCGAAAAAGACGAAGCCGAACGTCAGGAACAGCACGCCCAGCAGGATGTTCTCGTAACCGGCTTTATTGTTGTTGTAAGCCATGGTCGTTCTCCGCGAGAGGGGCAGGTGAAAGTCGCAAACTCAGCGAAACAGGGTGTCGATGTAGGCCGCACCGAGGCCGACCTTTTCGTAGTGCGCGCGGCACAGGGCGATGTAGGAATGCACGTCGAAATAACCCTCTGGCTCGCCTTGCTCGTCGAGCCAGATCAGCGGGCCCTTGACGATGAAAAACGCGCGCATCGGTTGCTCGTGCTCGTAGGCCACCAGGGTGTGGCCTTCGCCCGGGGTCTCGTAGACGAAGTCGCCGGCGGTGGCGGTCCAGTCATGCTCCAGGTAGCCCCACTTGCCGGACAGGGTGTAGGCGAACACTTCGTGGGGGTGGTAATGGCGGTTCACCAGCCCCGCGCTGCTGGCCATCAAGATGTCGCACCAGCGGTTCTCGCTGGGCGAGATCCACAGCGGCCGCGAGGACACGGTGTCGGTGAAGGGCACGTACAGCTTCAGGTCGTCGCTGGCGGCATTGGGCAGGTAGACCTCGGGCTTGGCGTCCGGCTTGAAGCAGTTGGCAATCGGTTGCAGGTCTTTCCAGAATTCACGGCGGGGGGCTTCGGGCATGGTCGGCCTCTTTGTTGTGGGGGGAGTCGAGGCGACTTTAGGCGTGGCGAGGGGGCGGGGTTTTATCGAATCGGACGGGATTGTTGACTGGATCGGACGAGGTTTTTTCTACAGGCGTCTGGCACGATTCTTACCCAGACGAGCGGCCCGGAGCGGCAACGTTTCAAGTTGACAGGGCCTAATATTCATATGTTAATGAATCGCTCCGGCCGCCCTGTGGCGCGGCCTCGGTACCCGGTCAGGGCCTTGCTGACCGGGAACTTCCAGCCCATGAGAAGAATAAAAATGTCTCCATGCGCCTTGCTTGAAACCCGGCATGCCTGCACCCAAAGCATCGCCCCGGATCAACGGCTGGCCTTCTGGGAGGACTACAACGCCTCCACGCTGGTCGGCCTCAAATGCAGCTCATTTTGTGAAAGCGGTTTTGCTGCCAGCCAGGACAACCTGCAACTGGAGGGCATGCGCCTGGCGCATATCCAGGGTAACGAACACGTGGTCGAGCGGGACAGCTCGATGATCCGCACGGTGCCCAAGGAGTCGGTGTTCGTGTCCTTTGTCACCGGCAGCGCTTCGTTTTTCTATCAGGATGGCGGCTGCCAGTTGCTCGAGCCCGGCGAGGTGATTGTCTACCGCACCGACAAGCCTTACCTGTTCGGTTTCTCCGGGCCGATGCGCCAGTTCATTTTCGACATTCCCCAGGCGTTGTTCGCCGAGCGCTGCCTCAAGCGTTTCGATCGTCCGTTGAAGATTGGTGGGCAAAGCGGTGTGCAGCGTTTGTTGCTGCGCACACTGGGCGAGCGCACCCGTGGGTTTTTCCAGCAGCCGTTGAGCCAGGACGCGGAGTGTTATCAAAACCAGTCGTTCGAGCTGTTGGGCAGCCTGATCGCTGGGCAGGTGGGCGAGCGACGGATCAATGCCTTGAGCGCCTCTTACCTGTTGGCGGCCAAGCAGTGCATCAACGAGCAGTTGGCCGACCCGGACCTGAGCTGCGAGCGGGTGGCCGCGCAAACCGGGATTTCACCTCGGCACCTGAGCCGTCTGTTCGCCCTGGAAGATACCCAGCCCAGCCGCTTTATCCTGGAAAAACGCCTGCAACAGGCCCATGACCTGCTGAGCAGCCCACGGGGCCTGGGCCTGGATATCGGCGAAATCGCCTACCGCCATGGCTTCACCAGCCAGGCTCACTTTGCCAGGGCGTTCAAGGCCCATTACCGCCAGACACCCAGCGAAGTAAGGGCGCTGTTGCCGTTGTCGGGTCAGTGATGTCAGGGGAGGGCGGTGCTCGATCCGCTCAGGAATGCTCGATCACCATCACCGCCGTGGTGTCTGCCTCAAGGGCCTCGAACACGTGGGGCACGTTCGCCAGGTAGCTGATGTAGTCGCCCGCGTGCAGCAGCACAGGCCCGCTGGCCGGGCCGATATGGGCGCTGCCGGTGCACAGCACCACGTGCTCCACCGTGCCGGGTGGGTGGGGCTGAGACAGGCGCACTTCGCCGGGCTGCACCTTGAGTCGGTAAATATCGCGCTGGATCCCAACCGGGCAGTCCGCAAGCAGCGTCGCGGCATAACGGGCGGTTTCGGAATAGCGGGTCAGGCCTTCGTTGGCGCGGATCACCCGCAGGGGCTGCTGGGGTTGCTCGAAGAACCGAGTGACCTGCAAGCCCATGGCGGTGGCCAGCGACCACAAGGTTTCGATACTGGGATTACCGATCCCCGACTCCAACTGGGACAAGGTTGATTTCGCCACCCCGGCGCGTTTCGCCAATTCAGTCAACGAAAGCCCGGCTGACAGGCGCTCGTGCTTGATCGACAGGGCCAGCAGGTCAATTCGGCTGGGGTTGTTGCTTGCCTGGTTGTTCGTTATATCGGTCATTTGTTTGTTAAATCATCCGATTCTGGGTTGACGCTCTGATACGGCGTGTTCAGTATAGTGACTAATTGTTCATTATAAAATTCGTGTTGCCCGGTGCCAGCCAACGAAAGAGGGCGGCGGTCAGGGCAATGCCAGCCGCAAGGAAGCCGTACCTGATGCAGCCGCAAACCCGTGGGACAGTGGAAATGATTTCGGCCATGGTGATCTCTGGCACGGTGGGCTGGTTCGTCGTTATGTCGGGCCAGAGCCCGGAGGCGGTGGTGTTCTGGCGCTGCGTGTTTGGCGCCATGGCGATGCTGGTGGCATGCCTGGCACTCGGCGTGCTGCGTCGCTCGTTGATCAGCCCCCGGCAACTCCTGTTGGCCTGCCTGGGCGGGGTCGCGTTGATCCTCAACTGGGTGCTGCTGTTCAGTGCCTACCGCCATTCCACGATTGCCATCGCCACTGTGGTCTACCACGTCCAGCCCTTTATGCTGGTCGGCCTGGGCGTACTGTTTTTCGCCGAGCGCTTGAGCGCGGTCAAGGTGGGTTGGTTGCTGCTGGCTTTCTCCGGCCTGCTGTTGATCGTGTCGGCCAAGGGCAGTGGGCAGGCTAACGGTTCCGATTACTTGTTGGGGGTCGGCCTGGCCTTGGCGTCGGCCTTTTTCTATGCGCTGGCGGCAGCGATAACCAAGCGTCTCAAGGAGCTGCCTGCGCACCTGATCGTGCTGATCCAAATGCTGGTGGGGGTTCTGGTCCTGGCGCCTTTTGTGGACTTCTCGGCGGTCGGGTCCCGCACAGAGGCCTGGACTTACCTGATCATTATCGGCGTGGTGCACACCGGGCTGATGTCGACCCTGCTGTACAGCGCCATCCAGAAAATCCCCACGGCACTGGTAGGGGCGCTGTCGTTCATCTATCCGATCGTTGCCATCCTGGTGGATTGGCTGGCGTTCGCCCACCCACTCGGCGTTCTGCAAATGGTGGGCGCGAGCGCCATCCTGTTGGCGGCGGCCGGCATGAACTTCGGTGGGTCGCTGGGCAGGGCCAAGCCTCAGGAAGTGCGTTGATGCCGACCATTACTACTCGGACATGGACAGCAAGCCGTCATCCAATCGACCACCCTGAATGTTGATTTTGGATAATTGCATCGTCGATGCCCAGCAGGATTTCATGGCTGACCAGCCGGATAAAACCGGGCTCGCTGTTTGTGACTGGCGCCGTTGCGCCTTATGAATTTGGTTGGAGGCACTTAAGCGAGGCACCGCTGGAAGCGGTGATTGAGCGATTCACCCTTGTGTAAAGGGGCGACGCTCTGCGAGGGGGCCATTGCTTTGCCGAATGGCCCGTTATGAAGTGCCAACGGTTTTATTAACCAGCATTGCCTTCGGACAAAGGCCCGTCCGGTTCGTCCCCTGAAGGCATCAACGATGGGAGGAGGGTGTCGCGGCAGGCCGCGAGAATCTCATCAGCAAGCCGCGAGTCGTCAGGGCAGGCGCGTGACAGGACGATGGCGCCCACTACCTGCGCCATCAAGGCGAGGCGTTTGGCCCGTGCCTGGGTCGAGTCCGCACTGTTGTGCTTGTCTTGCAAGACCGCGAGTTGGGCCTCGATGCCGGCAGCAAAGGTGGCTCGGACATCGTCCTCTTTGCGGGCCGCATCCCCGCACAGCGCGGCCATCGTGCAGCCTGAGGCGCGATTGTCGCGATGCTCGCGAGAGAGATAGACCTTTACGAATTCAGACGCTGAAGACCCCACGGTCAGCTCGGCGGATTGCAGCAGGCCGCAGCTTGCCGACTCCGCCATCAGGTCGGCTTTGGAGCGGAAGTGTTTGTAGAAGCCGCCTTGAGTGAAGCCAGCCGCCGCCATCAGGTCGGCGATGCCCACCCCGTCATAGCCACGCTCGCGAAAAAGCGCGGACGCAGTTTCCACGATATGCGCCCGATTGGCCTGCGCCTGTTTTTTAGTGACTTTCATCGCTCACCCAACAACGTTTATCCAGCTGTGATCGCGCCACTATACATTGATGTTGATCGACATCAAACCGTTGACATTTTAGAGTTCGGTCGTAATCATTGGCGTCATCCCACTCGCTGAAGTTAACCAAAATGACCGAGAAAACCCTGTTCCAGCCCTACGTCCTGGGCGACCTGACGCTCGCCAATCGCATCGTAATGGCGCCGCTGACCCGCAACCGCGCCGGTGCCGGGTTAGTCCCTGGCGAACTGACCGCGACCTACTACGCCCAGCGTGCTTCGGCCGGCTTGATCATCACCGAGGCGACCCAAGTCTCCGCCCAGGCCCAGGGTTATCAGGACACGCCCGGCCTCTACACGCCCGAGCAGATAGCCGGCTGGCGCAAGGTCACGGATGCCGTGCATGCCGAGGGGGGACGCATCTTTGTTCAGCTTTGGCATGTCGGTCGCGTTTCTCACGTTGACGTGCAACCGGGCGGCGCTGCGCCGGTCGCGCCTTCGGCGATCCGGGCGCAGACCAAGACCTTCGTCAATAACGCATTTGTCGACGTTTCCGAGCCACGCGCCCTGGCGCTGGGCGAGCTGCCAGGCATCGTCAACGACTTTCGCCAAGCGGCGGCCAACGCCATTGCGGCAGGCTTCGACGGTGTGGAGATTCACGGCGCAAACGGCTATCTGCTGGAGCAGTTCATCAAGGACGGGGCCAACCAGCGCACGGATGCCTACGGTGGCTCGATAGAGAACCGCGCACGCTTGCTGCTGGAGGTGGTCAGCGCCGTGGCGAAAGAAATCGGTGCCGGTCGCACCGGGGTGCGCATCTCGCCAGTGTCTCCGGCCAACGGAATTTCCTGCAGCGCTCCGCAACCCCAATACGCCTACATCGCCGAGCAACTCGACGCGCTGTCCGTCGCCTATCTGCATGTCGTGGAAGGGGCGACCGGAGGCCCGCGGGATGCGGCCGAGTTCGATTACGACGCACTGCGCCAGCGCTTCAAACAGGCCTACCTGGCCAACAACGGCTACGACCTGGAGCTCGCCACGACCGCCCTCAACGCCGGCAAGGCAGACCTCTTTGCCTTCGGTCGCCCGTTCATCAGCAACCCCGATCTGGTTGATCGCTTGAAAACCGCAGCGCCCCTGGCGCCGCTCAACCCGGCCACGCTCTACGGCGGCGGCGCTGTCGGCTATACCGACTACCCGACGATCGCCGGCTGAAGCTCTATCTGTGTGACTCACATCAAAACCCCTTGCGAAGGAATGACCCCATGACAAAGCCTGCGACCGTTCTCATCACCGGTGCCTCCAGCGGTATCGGCGCCATCTACGCCCAACGCTTCGCCCGCCGTGGCCATGACCTGGTGCTTGTTGCACGGGACAAGGCACGCCTCGATGCCCTGGCCACACGCCTGCGAGCAGACAGCGGTGTGGCTGTCGAAGTGCTCCAGGCCGATTTGACCCAGCCGGCGGATCTCGCCGCGGTCGAAACGCGTTTGCGCGACGACGCTGACATCGGCATCTTGATCAACAACGCCGGGATTGCTCAGTCCGGCGGTTTCGCCCAGCAGGGCGCTGAGTCCATTGATCGGCTTATCGCGCTTAACATCACGGCGTTGACCCGTCTCGCGGCAGCCGTCGCTCCGCGTTTTGCGCAGTCGGGTGCGGGTTCCATTGTCAATCTGGGATCTGTGGTGGGTTTTGCGCCCGAGTTCGGCATGACGGTCTATGGCGCCACCAAGGCCTACGTGCTGTTCCTGTCCCAAGGGTTGAACCTGGAATTGTCGCCGAAAGGGGTTTACGTCCAGGCCGTACTGCCGGCAGCAACCCGCACTGAAATCTGGGAGCGTGCCGGGATCGACCTCAACACCATTTCCGAAGTCATGGATGTTGAAGAGTTGGTCGATGCCGCCCTGGTCGGGTTCGACCGCCGCGAGCTCGTGACCATCCCGCCGCTGCACGCAGAGGGCCGTTGGGAGGCGTTGGACCAGGCTCGTCAGGGCTTGCTGTCCGACATTCGCCAAGCCCGGGCCGCCGAGCGTTATCGAGATCAGGCCTGACCTTCCGCACGCGCTTGCCCAAATCTGAGGAATCGCTGATGAGCCGTTCGATGCCGGTTGCCCAACTGACACCTTCTTACGTCCAGGCACCCAACAACCTGGTTGTGGTGGGGGGGACCGCTTTTGCATACCGCGAGTTGGGTGTGCGTACCGGCATCCCTGTTTTTCTGCTGAATCATTGGGGGGCCGTGCTGGATAACGTCGACCCGCGCATCGCCGAGGGGCTTGCCCGTCATCACCGAGTCATTGCCATTGATTACCGAGGCATCGGCTTATCCGGCGGCGTTGCCCCGGTGACGGTGGACGAGATGGCCCGCGACACCCTCGCATTGATTCGTACCCTGGGCTTTGAGCAAGTCGATGTGCTGGGCTTTTCGCTGGGTGGTTTCGTGGCGCAGGATCTGGCGCTGAAGGCGCCAGGCCTGGTGCGCAAACTCATTCTGGCGGGCACTGGCCCTGCGGGCGGGCAAGGCATCGACCGTGTCGGTGCGTTGTCCTGGCCGCTGATGCTCAAGGGTTTGTTGACGCTGCGCGATCCCAAGACTTATCTGTTCTTCACCGCCACGAACAAGGGTCGGCAAGCAGCCCGCGCCTTTCTGACGCGGCTGAAGGAGCGCACATCAGCGCGCGACAAAGGGCCGACGCCTCGGGCGTTTCTTCGCCAGCTCAGGGCTATCAAAGCCTGGGGCCGGCAGGCGGCGCAGGATCTTGGCCGCTTAAGCATGCCTGTCCTGATCGTCAACGGAGACCACGACATCATGGTGCCGACGGCGCTGAGTCACGACATGGCCCGGCGCATCCCCCAGGCGCAGCTCGTGATCTATCAGGACGCTGGGCACGGCGGCGTTTTCCAGTACCACGCAGAGTTCGTTTCCAAGGCTCTGGACTTTCTGGCGTAGACGTTCGCTTGGGCGCCAGGCAAACAACCAGTTCCATAGCCCGGCAGAGCAGGGGCCTGGAGCGGATCGTGTCAAACCCAAGCCTCACCGACACCTCACACAACTCCATCGGAATCACCGCACGATGAAAGCGCTTACGTTCAAACGCTACGGAAAATCGCCTGGAATCGGCTTTGCCGACCTTCCTCGCCCACAACTGCAGCCCAACGACATTTTGGTCGAGGTGCATGCCGCTGGCATAAACCCCATCGACAACATGATCCCCACGGGAATCTTCAAGGCCGTGTTGACGTTTCAATTGCCAGCCATCATCGGCAGCGACCTGGCGGGCGTCGTGAGTGAGGTTGGAAGCAGCGTCACCCGCTTCAAGAAGGGCGATGCGGTTTTTGCCAATGTGTTCGACCTTGGCAATGGGGCAATTGCCGAATATGCGGTTGTTCCTGAACACCTGGCCGCGCCGAAGCCGGCCAATCTGGACTTTGTGCAAGCGGCCTCCATTCCGATGGTGGGCCTGACCTCCTGGCAAGCATTAAAGGAGCGCGCTGACCTCCGGCCTGGCCAGAAAGTATTCATTCCGGCGGGCTCCGGGGGCATCGGGACCTTTGCAATCCAGTTGGCTAAATACCTGGGGGCCAAGGTGGCAACCAACACCAGTACCGCCAATGTCCAGTGGGTGAGCAGCCTGGGTGCGGATGAGGTGATTGACTACAAGAAGTACGGGTTCGAGAAACTGCTGCGCGGCTACGATCTGGTGCTCGGCACAATCAGAGGGGACGCGATCGAGAAGTCCGTCGACATCCTCAAGCCTGGCGGCAAGATCGTCTCCCTGGTCGGGCCGCTGGATAAAGCGTTTGCCCGCGCTCGTGGGCTGAACGTTTTTCTCGGTTTTGTCTTCGGGCTGATGAGCCGAAAAATCGTGCGGCTGGCGCGGAAAAAAGACGTGGAGTATTCATTCCTCTTTGCTCGCCCCGATGGCGACCAACTCAATGAAATTGGCCAACTGCTCGAGTCCGAGCGCATTCGGCCGGTGATCGACAAGGTCTTTGCGTTCGAACAAGCCAAGGATGCACTCGACTACCTGGCCCAAGGCCGCGCCAAAGGCAAAGTGGTGATCAGGATCAAATAGACAACGCTGGGGTCATGGACATGACCCTGTTTCAACGACCCTCAGGGTCGCCAAAGAATATGTCGCCAGGGCCCTGGATCAATGGGGTGAACCGCCCTCAATCCAGCCTCCGGCAGGTATCGATCAACAGCGTGCGTAGCCACTGCTGGCCTGGGTCGTGATGGGTTCGTTCATGCCAGGCCAGGGTCTTGCTGAACCCCGGAACCTCCACCGGCGGTTCAAGCATCACCAGGCCATCGGCATGCAACGCCAGGCGACGCGGCACCACGGCGATCAGATCGCTGGTACGCAGGATCTCTGGGAGCACCAAAAAGCTGGTCACCGAGAGGGTCACACGACGTGATCGGCCGATGCGTGCCAGCGCCTGGTCGGTCACGCCCTGAAATGAGCCGCCGGAAGGTGAGACCAGCACATGATCAAGGCTGCAGAAGCGCTCCAGCGACCATGTTTTTGCAGCCGCGTCAGGATGCCCGGCGCGCATCACGCACACGTAGCGCTCATCGAACAACTCCGCCGCGTGCAAGCCCGGCGCAGTGCTGTCTGGCGTGATCAGCGCCAGGTCAATATCGCCACGGTCCAGTTGGCCCGCCAGGTGTTGAACATCGACCGGCTGCACGGCCACCCGGATATTCGGCGCCTGCAGGCGTAAGGCGCTGAGGAATGGCACCACCACGGCCCGTAACGCGTAATCGGTGGACGCCATCGAGACGATCATCTGCGCAGTGGCTGGATCGAAGGCTTGGGGTTGCAGCATCTGTTCGATGTCACTGAGCAGTTGCTTGACCGGCGCCGCCAACTGCTCGGCGCGCAGGGTGGGCACCATGCCGCGTTGCGCGCGTACGAACAGCGGGTCGCCAAAGCTTTCACGCAGGCGGGTGAGCATGCCGCTGACGGCGGGCTGGGTGAGCGATAAACGTTCAGCAGCGCGGGTGACGCTGCGTTCATCGAGCAGCGCGTCGAGGGTTTTAAGCAGGTTGAAGTCGAGGTGTCTGATATCAGAATTCATGATGTTCAGGATAAAAGATGGCGATTGGCGTTATTTCACGCTAGCACCCAGCATGACGTCAGTCCAACAACTGTGAGTGCTGATCATGAATGAAATCCTCTGGCCGGAAGGCTATCTGCCTGGCTTCACCGAAAACTTTGTCTCCAATGAACTCATCGTCGCGGGCCTCGGCACGGCTGATATCTGGCCGTTACTGAGCCATGCGCCGCAGTGGCCGAGCTACTACGCCAATTCGGCGAACGTAAGGTTTCATGACGGCACGGGTCCTGAATTGAAGAAGGGTGTGCGCTTCTATTTCGAAACCTTCGGCTTTCCGGTTGAGGCGCAGTGCAACGAATTCGTAGCCCCCGCCGATGGCCAGCCAGCACGGATTGCCTGGCACGGTTGGGCGGGCGAGGGCGATAGTCGCCTTGATGTGCACCATGCCTGGCTGATCGAGGATTTGCCGGGCAGTCGTGTGCGCATCCTCACCCAGGAAACCCAGAAGGGTAAGCCTGCCGCAGAACTGGCGCTGGCCCGGCCCAATCCGATGATCAACGGGCATCAGGATTGGCTGGAGGGGTTGGTCAAGGCTGCGCGTGAGGCAAGCCAGTCCTGAGGCCTTCGAAAGTGCCTCGCTTTGAGGCTGGAAAATGTCTATGGGGGCGGGGGCAGTCCAGTTCGCCGTGCAAAAGCGCCCGGTATCGTTCTAAAGTGCGCACCGTCGCGGTCGATAATTCAGAGTACGCATGGGCTCTATCTCCTCATAACAACACATGCGACGTTCAGCGCTAGCGTTTCCCCTTGCCAAAACTATAAATACCCGCAGGTGAAGTCATGAATATCAAGCAGAAGCTGACCTGGGCGTTCGCGGCTATCGCGTGCGTCCCGGTCATCCTGGTCGCCGTTTTGGTGGTGCTGAATCTGCGAGAGGGGGCCCAGGCCAATTTCCTCGACAGCAGCGGTCGCGAGATCCGCCAGATCGACAATGGCATGAAGCAGTTTTTCGATGGCATCAGCCAAAACGTCGACTACGTAGCCAAGGACCCGCGGGTGGTCGCGGCCAAAGACCTCAAGAGCTACGCTGGCGCCGAAGCCGCGCAAATCCCCCTCACTCAGACCAACAAAGAACTGCTGGCGATATTCGACCAGTTCGCCAAAAGCCATCCGAGCACTGCTTACCTGTCCCTGGGCCTAAGCGACGGCGGTTACGCCAGTTGGCCGGACGACACCAAACTGAACAACTACGACCCACGCGTACGTCCCTGGTACAAAGCGGCTATCGCCGCGCCAGGCGCCACCGTGCGCACCGGGGCCTACTATTGGGCGCCGGACGATGTGACGCTGATCGGCACCGTGCACACTGTTGCCGACGCCGCCGGGAATATCCTGGGAGTGGTTGGCCTGGATGTGTCGCTCAAACAGCTCACCGAACTGGTGCGCAACATCAAGCTGGGCGACAGCGGCTACCTGATGCTGGTGGAAGCCAACGGCAACGTGCTGGTAGACCCCAGCGACGCCAAGCACAACTTCAAACCCCTGGCCGAGCTGGGTCCCAACTACGCCGAACTCGCCAAGCGAGGCGACGGCGTGACCCAGATCGAGATTGATGGCGTGCCCTACATGGCCAACGTGGTCAGTTCCAAAGACCTGGGCTGGCGCTTTATCGGCCTGATCAAGCGTGATGAAGTGATGGCCGACGCCACCCGCCTGACCTGGTTGATCGCCGCCATTGCAGCGGCATTGGCGTTGGTGTTCGCGATTGTAGGCGCCAGCTTTGCCAGCGTCATCGTGCGTCCGATTCGCGGCGTGGCCGACGGCCTGCAAGAAATCGCCGAAGGAGAGGGCGACCTGACGCGCCAGCTCAAGGTGCAGGGCAAGGACGAAACCGCCAGCCTGGCGGGCTGGTTCAACCAGTTCCTGGGCATGATCGCCCAATTGGTGCAGCGCATCGGCAACGCCTCATCTGACCTGCAGACCGCCGCCGCCGACTCCAGCGAAGTGGCCAACAACATGAACCAGGCCGCAGGTCGCCAGCGTGAAGCCGTGGAGCTGGTGAGCACGGCGTTCAACGAAATGGTCGCTACTGCCAACGAAGTCGCGCGTTCATGCAGTGCCGCCGCGTCGAGTGCCGACGAAGGCTACCGCGACGTACATGACGGCCAGCAGCACATCGGCGAAGCCACCGGCAGCGTGCTCAAGCTCAGCGAAGACCTGCAAAAGTCGACCCAGACCATGCAGTTGCTGGAGCAGGACAGCCAGAACATCAACACCATTCTCGACACCATCCGCTCGATTGCCGAGCAGACCAACCTGCTGGCGCTCAACGCAGCGATTGAAGCGGCGCGCGCCGGTGACCAAGGCCGAGGTTTCGCCGTGGTCGCCGACGAAGTCCGCGCCCTGGCTCGTCGGACAGCCGATTCCACCGGCGAGATCGACAGCTTGCTGGGCAATCTCGCCCGCCGCACCCAGGAAGTCACGCAGCAGATGCAAGGCAGCCTGCAGGTGTCCCACGCCAGTGTGGAACGCATTCAGCAGGCCCGTGACAGCTTTGACAAGATCCGTGGCTCGGTGGACTCGATCCGCGACCAGAACACCCAGATCGCCACAGCCGCCGAGGAGCAGCACCAGGTGGCCGAAGAGATCAATCGGCACATCGCGCAGATCCATGCCGATGCCCAACTGGTCGAAGGCTTTGCCCAGTCTTCACAGATTGGCTCGGGTCGATTGATAGAGATTTCTGGTCAGCTCAAAGGCCTGGTGGGTCGTTTCAACTATTAGCATCCCTGCCCGAATGAAAACGGTGAGCCCTCACCGCTTTCACTCGGCTGGTCTACCTACGCCGTTTTTTATCGCTTCCACCGTTCCACTGAACGCTTCAGGCCGGTCTATCGAATCGCAGAGAGTCCGGTCGGAGCTTTCCTCATCAATAGCCCACTGGCCTTAGGCTGGGGGCATCCTTTTCAAGCCATGCAAAGCATGAACTCGGATATGACTCGCGTGTGGCGATCCACTAGACGTGGATGGGGCTCCATGGTCTGTGAAAAGGCACAAATGAGCTTGCAGATGTTTAAAGAATGCGGGGCGATTCAGTCAGTGCGCGCGGCGCGTTGCTTGAAACTATCACCTTGGCGGTTGCGACGAGTTGCAGGCTGGCGTTCGGAGCGGTATGGCGGATGATTTCGGATCGGTTGTATTGCTCAATCCAGTCTTTCATCCCGAGCATTGAGATTTTTTCGGTCGGAACCATATTGGGCTGGCCGTGACGCATCGGGATTATTGTCTTGTTCACGGTTTGTTTTCGTCCTTGTTTTTCTTAAACCAGCCATGTTGCCGATACCACGCCACCGTGTCAGAAATTGTCTGCTCCAGTACTCGAAAACTCAGGCCAAGCTCTTGTTCACTCTTGCGGTGGTTAAAGCTGGTACGGTGCTCCTCCCGTATCAATAGGCGCAATGTCGCCATGCTCAGCAAAATGGGCTTGCCGGTAACGCGCGCGTAGACCTCCTGCACCGCCGCCAAAAGGTATAGCGCTGGCAGTGGCAGTTGCCTGGCCGGAGTTTTGACGCCCGCTATACGTCCCAGGACCGGTACCAACTGGCGCATGGTTAAGTTTCGACCTGCCGCGAGATAGCGCTCCCCTCGTCGTCCATGTTTGGCTGCGGCAATCTCAGCCCATGCCACATCACGGGCATCGACCACGGAGAAGGTGCCGGGGATCAGCCCGGGCAACTTGCCGTTGACGACATCCTTGACCAATTGTCCCGAGGAGGTCGGGCCCATATCGCCCGGTCCCCACATCCAGCCGGGCAGAACCATGCAGGCATGCATCTGGGGATGAGTTTCAAGAAACGTCAAGACGACACGGTCGGCGAGGATCTTGCTGCGGTAATAGTCATCCGCATCGGCTTCGGCCCGCAGGCATGTCTCATCGATAGAGGTGCCTGGGTCGCCGTCGAGCACGGCAATCGAAGAGGTATGGACAAACCGACGTATCCCCGCGCGGTAGGCCTGGTGAAGCAGGTCTCGCGTACCGGCGACATTGATCTTTTCGAGCTCTTCCCAATGGCTGCCACCTTTGTAGTTGTCGCGAAAGAACGCCGCTGTATGAAACACCGTATCGCTGCCTTGCAGTGAGGTTGCGAACGCGTCGATGTCGGCCAGGTCGCCAACGACCAGTTCCACACTTGGGAGGTCGTTGAACTGCTGTTCACCTTTGTCTCTTGAGCGGACGAGAGCTTTGACGGCGTAACCACGTGCGACCAGTTCCCGCACCAAGTTATTTCCCAGCAAGCCGGTTGCGCCAGTAACGAATGCGTTGCGCATGGCTTAACCCTCTTGCTGTTCGGCTGACGGCATCAACATCGCGCTATCGAAAAAGACCTCTTCCCGGCTGACCAAACCGTCTCTGAAGGTGAAGTGTGCACTGTAGTGCACGGTAATTGGCTGCCCATGAGGCAGGATCACCCGGCCAGGGAGTACCAATGGGGCGGCGAAGGTGCCGGTTAACATGGCCGTCAGCGCCAAGCGGTCGTCAGCGACGATGAAGGGAGTGAAGGTCACTTCGGCATCAGGGAACGCTTCGAAAAGCGCGGTCTCCCGCTTGCGCATGGATTCGCGACCGCGTTGCATTCCCATGCCATCGAGGTAGATGAGGTCTTCGCAAACCAGCGAAAGCATCGACTCCACATCACGGCGATTGAAGGCACGAGCGGCGCGTTCTGCGTAGTCGTTGGGGCCTGTAGTCATACATTCCATTCCAGTCGTTTCGAGGGGCTGTAGATATACCGTTGAGACCTCGGCTGAAAAACAGCGACTACTGCATAATAGGTTTGCATATATGCACACCCCGGAGGATGGGAGGTATGGCGTTGCAGGCAAACTGGGATGATCTTCGTCTGCTGTTGGCGGTCTCGCGGCGCGGCAGTTTTCTTCAAGCTGGGCAACTGCTAGGTATCGCGGCGTCTACTGTGTCCCGTCGCTTGACCCAACTGGAAGCTGCCCTGGGTGAGTTGCTCGTTGAGCGAGGCGTTGAGGGCTGCTGGTTGACCTCGCGGGGTCAATCTCTGGTGGAAGTTGCACTTGCTGCGGAATCGGGCTTGAGACGTCAAACGGCGGCGGACCTGTCCGAGGCGCAAACAGAGTTATATGGCAGTGTCCTGGTCAGTACCGGCGAGGGCTTCTCTTCTTGTGTGTTGGAGGCCGCGAGTCGTTTTACTTCGCTGCATCCGCGCTGCTCCGTGGAGTTACTGGTCACCGCCGACTTTCACAAGATCGTTCGCGGTGTGGCGGATATCGCGATACGCACAGCGCATCTGGGCGAGCCATCGCTGATTTATAGACCTATAGGCAAGATTGCTTACGGCGTCTTCGCAGAGGCAGGGTATTTGAAGCGGTCTCCAGGGGTGACCCCGGCTACAGCGCTCAACATCGCCTTACTTCCGCCGCTGGATATGTTGCCTCAGATGCGTGCCGCAAAAGCTGCAGGTCTGGACCGTGCTCAAATCAGCGTGAACTCGTTCGCTGTACAACTGGAGTCGGTGAAGAAGGGGATGGGCGTGGCTGTGCTGCCGCGTATTCTGGCGAAGAACCTGACCGAATTGTTCCAGGAACTTGAACTTCCTGATATGGAGGTCTATCTGGTAACCCGGCCTCAGGCGTTGAAGCAGGCGCATATCAGGTGTTTCTTTGACGTCTTGGAGCAGGTAATGCTCGAAGTCCTCTGCGTTGAAAAGGTCGCTTCAGGGATTGGTACTGAGACTGAGATTCGAGCCTGTTAGCCGGGACTCTTGAAAGGAAAAAAGTAGTGACTATGCATAACGTCATCTGGATGAAGCGTTACCGCGTAAGGTTGATTTCCGTCGTCTGTCTCATCGTGGTTATCGCTTTGGTCGTTCTCGCACGGCTTGACAGTTATGGTCTGGATCGCAGAACCAGTGAGCCTTTTGCATTCGACGCAAATGGGCTGCACCTGGCCGGCACGCTCTGGCTTCCTGACCAACGTGCAACAGCGGCAGTCGTTCTGGTTCACGGAGATGGCCCCCAGGATCGCACGTCGCAGCAAGGTTACGATCCCCTCATCAATGCGCTTCTCGATGCAGGTATTGCGGTGGTTTCGTGGGATAAACCAGGCGTTGGGGACTCGCCGGGGAATTGGCTCAGCCAGTCCATGGCTGATCGCTATGTGAACGCGCGCAGCGCGTTGTCCGCTCTGCGCAGTAAGCTGCAAGGAATTCCTGTCGGTGCGCTTGGGTTTTCACAAGCAGGCTGGGTACTGCCCCGCTTTGCGTCGGGTGAAGCGGACTTTCTTGTGCTTGTCGGAGGTGCTGTGTCCTGGCAACGGCAAGGTGACTATTACACTCGGACGCGGTTGCAACGCACAGGGATGTCCGAGCGTGACATTGACACAACGATGGCTGAGATGGCCGCCGCCGATGAGCGCTTGTTTGCCTCTTCGCAGGTGCCGCCGGTTACCCTTCTGGACGGTATAAGCCCGGAACGATGGGCTTTTGTGCGGCGCAACCTTCACGAAGATGCGACCAGCGCCCTAAAAAAGCTCGATATTCCGCTACTCGCGTTGTGGGGGGCGGACGATCTGAATGTGGATCCCGAAGTCAACTCAACCCTCTACCGAAAGACAGTTGGGGGCAACCATCCCGCCAACCGGATTGAAGTCATACCGGATGCAACTCATGGGCTACTGAGGGCCGCATCTTACAACACGCAACTCACCAGCGAATGGTCCTGGTTCACCACGATAAGGTTCCTGATGGAAAGTCGTCATGCCTACGCACCAGGCGCCCTTCAAACGATAAACAAGTGGGTTCATGCAAGAGCCGTCCAGTAGATGCTCTGGCTGCCAGGGTTTGCGCCGGAAATCACTGTAACCACTCGGCAAGCGATGTGGGAGCATCAAAGGTTTTGGTTGTCTAGGTGCCGTTTAAACGCATCGAGCGCACTACCAATCAGTCATCCTAACCAGGACCAACCGCAATGCGGCTTGCGCGTGACTGGCTCTGGGTGAAGCGTTGAAAAGCACGACAGGCTTGCCTGGGATCACGAGCCAATCGAGCATGTTTTTGAATGCGCCGGGAATACCTCGAGCGTACTCGGGGCACGAAAACAACAGCCCATATGCCTTGACGGCTTTTTTGCCAATGGCAGGCAAGATGTGATTGTTCAGCGCTCCGCTCAACCCCGGGATGGACTTGGTTACCAGTTCGGCAGACTTGAATGCCAACCATTGCTTGGCCACGTACTCGAAGGTGCGCACCTCGTTGAGGCGTTTCGCCTCGATTTTTGCGCTCTTGGCCTTGAGCGGGGCGGTGTGGTTAGTCACGTCGCGGCGTGCGCCGCGGGCAATGTCGCGCGCCTCCTTCAGACCGATGTCGGGGTAGGCGCCGATGGAGAAGCGGTTTTCCTTGCCATGCAGCCGATACTTCAAATGCAAGGACTTGGAAGGAGCTTTGCCGGCCTTGCTCGACGCCCTCACCTCCAAGTAGAGGCCAGGGACTTCGCCGTCAGCGTGTTTGCCGGGTTCAGTCAGCGAGCGGAAAGTCTTGGAGTCCATTGGATTTAGACAGGCTGCCGTAAACTGAAATTATCAATAAGTGATTGTTATAAAACGGTTTTATGGGATCTAGTGGAATTCCATTACAGGCTATCGGGGTCGCCGAAAAAATTTTGACTAGGCTCTGGAACAATATTTTCAGGCAGAAAAAGTTCAAATATGCCCCCAATTTTGCCCCCAGTTGCATCAGGTTTACGAGCAATCGCGAGTTGCGATTTCTGACAGAGACCAAGATGGATTCGTATGGCTTTCAATGTATTCCCTTAAATTAGTATTTAGTTCTTCTGGCAGGCCTCAGTATCCCTCGGCGTCGCGTTGCAGTGTTTTTACGCTGCAATCCAACGCCTTGGCAGCAGCCTTCCAGCTCCCTTCAGTTGCTTTGGTTCGTAGTGCCAATTCTGCATGGAAATACTTGGTTTGCTCCTCGCGGCTGCCCATTCTTATAAGCTCGGCAGTTGATGAGTCATGGGCTGCACCGGACCACTGCTGAAGAGCCTTGTCCAGCCAATGGGCCTCGTTGCCGGGTTCGAACCAGGCCATGCACAGCGCCGCAAGACGCTGCAGGTCGCGCAGGTTGCCGGTCAGGGGGTGCTCTGCCAACCGTTTCGCTAGGGCATTTGACCAGGGGGCTGTTACGGGAAGGTCTGCATCTACACGGCAATCTCCCCAAACCCGTTGCCAGTCTTCATGCAAATCCTCGCGGCAATCGCGCAAGGCTGGTAGCGACACGCAAAGGTGGCTCAAGCGATCACAGAGGTCCTCGTCCAGGCGTTCGCGCAGTTGCCCCATGGGAAGGTTAGAGGCGCAGACCAGTTCGAAGTCGACACTAATCTCCTTGTCACTGCCGATGGGGCGGTAGCGCCGCTGGCGATCCTGGAACACCCGCACCAACTGGCGCTGTACTGGCCGTGGTAGATCCTGGATTTCATCAAGAAACAGAATGCCGCCATTCGCCTGCGCAAGAAGGCCTTTGCGCTCTTGTGCTGCACCCGTGAAGGCCCCCTTGACGTGGCCAAACAACAGGCTTTCGGCCAGCGTCGACTCCAGGCCGCCGCAAGCAAGGGTGACCACCTTGTTCGGTCGCTGCTTGAGCGTGGCCACCTGGGTCTCCACCAGACGGCTCTTGCCGGTACCGCGCTCTCCCAGTATCAGCAACGGAGCACCCGTCACCCGGGCGTAGCGAAACAGGCTGTTCATTGCCTCGCGGCGTGCTGCTGAGCGGGCTTCCGGATTGTAGGAAGGCACCTTCGGATCCAGCCGCTGTTGCCGACGAATCTCGGCGAGGTAGGTGCTGACCTCAAATTGCACGGGATCAAGCCGGTCGGGCTGGGATGACCACAGGCGGGTGCCAGGGGCAAACACCCCGCCAGCATGCAGGATCAGCCAGACGCTGTGCATGGCAGGAGTACCCGGCGAGAGGTTCAGGTGCAGGCGACCAGCGACGGTGTTCAGCCTGGGTAGTACCTGCTCCTGGATCGCTTCATAGATGAGCTGATGCCGAGTCGGATCGACCAGATCGATCCTGATCGGTTCCACTCGCGCATCGTTGATGCTGGGTGGGATGCGTGCATGGCTCTGCGCCTGGATCAGATACATCACTCGGCTGATCTGAATGCCGCGCTCGGCAAGTTTACCGAGCGCTCCTTCCAGTACGTCCAGGCCGGCTCTTTCCGCGTGCCAGCAAAGCAGCGTATCGCTCATGGGCGTTGCCCCCTGTCGATGACGATCGCGGCGGCGCCCATTTCACCGAGCAACTGTACTGCAGCGTTGAGCTCGCTCGGCTGGGTAATGGCTATCGTGAGGCGGCCGTCAGGTTCCCGAAGCACTTTGGGGGAGTAGGGTTGGGGTTTTTCGTTGCCTTGCGCAGGACGCATTTGAGGGCTCGCCTTTGGATGGCTGTATGGTGCTGTTGCTGTCCAGCAGCATTTCAACTGGTGGGCCGGATCATCGCTCTGCGAGGGGTTGGAGACTCCCGGACGGGGTGTCTCCAACTGGTGGGCGGACTGGGCAACCACCTCGCCCAGGTTGACTTCAGCTTCAGTCAGTACCTGCACCCGATTCAACTGGCCGTTGCGCCACAATTGCACCTCGCCACTCAGATCCCCCAGCGTCGGGGCTGGCAACAGGTGCCAGGGTGCAATATTTTGCCAGTGCTCCAGGCGTACCTTGAGTTCTTCAGCTTGCCGCACATCCAGCAACGCGCCCAGCTCGAAGCTATCGTCCAGACCGTGCGCCTCCAGATTCGCCGACATCACCATGGCGTCTCCGGCATCGGTCCACAGCGCCTTGGCATGCAACCACTTGAAGCCGTAAACCTGTGCACCACTCTCTGCCAGCGCCAACAGTGCCGGCATGGCCGCCGTGCGTACTCGAGCCAGCACCGTCACCTTGAGGCCCTCGCGGGCGCGTTGGCAGAGCTGCTGGACCACAGGATGCTGCACGTCCCAGCCAAAGCTGCTGACGATGATGTGGGATGACGCGTTCTTCAGGGCCTGCTGCAACTGTTTGGCGATGCCCCTATGCTTCATCGTGGTGGCGCAGATTTCACCCTGGGGCGTCGGGTGCTGCACGCTGCTGACGAGTTTGGCGGCCTTGAAGTCGTGACCATCAAGCAGTTCATGTTCCGCGGTTTGCCACATGGCCCAACGCAGGTAACCGGCGATGCCTTCGACTTGTGTCGGGCTCAGGCGGACAGCGAGCTCTTCGTTGCGCGTGAGGGCTTCCTGGGTGAGGTTGGCGGTGAGCAGGACGCCTGCTGGCCGGGTATATGGGTCGACCAGGACTACCTTGGCATGGAAATGTGCCGCCGTGCGGAAAAGGACGGACTTGCCTAATGTCTTGAGCATTGCCTTGTGTTGCGCGTGCGTCTTCTGGTCGAACTCGCCCTGATTCGGTTCACTGCCTAGCCGGGCCTCCGAAGCCAGCATCACATACACCCGCACGCCACGCTCGGCAGTGACCTTCAGCGCTGCCTCAATGGCCGGATCGGCGATCAGGAAACTGCAGACCACTGCCATGTCCACTGCCTGGTTCAGCAGTGTAATCAGTTCGTCGCGCAAGGCTCCCTGATTGCCGGAGATGTGGATCGAACGGCCGACTTCCAGTGTTGGCAGGCGGTTCACTTGAGTCGCTTGCCAGGCAGCTGGCATGGGCAAGGCACGCTGGTCGAGCACCTCGGTGTGAGTGCGCACCCAGGGGTTGGTTGTGTTCGTAGTCATTACAGTCCCCAATCTTCAGCGGCAACTAGGTGCCAAGTGGTGGTGGCGCGGCTGTTTTCCCGCCGTTGCCAGGTCTGTTCGGCGAGCTCTTTACGCTGTGGTGTGGTCAGCTTGAAGGTGTGGAAAGGGGCGTGGGCCTGCGTAGTCCAGGTTTCGAACTGTTCGGTGCTGGCATAGTGATTGATGTGTTCGAGCAGGCGCCATTGTGCCCAGCGTTGTGCATCGTCAGGCGAACACGGGGTCAGTGCCACACGACCGATGCTGAGATCATCGAAACGGCCCAACTTCGGAAGCTGCGGTGTGGACACATGCAGGTCGGCACGCAGGCTATTGCGCTCAGCAGCGTTGCTGGCGTCGAAGGACCTTTTTAATGCGAGTGTCTCGGTGTCCCAGTCCTCGTGCAGCCCCGCCGACTGCAACAACCCTTGCCAGACGGCCTGTGCCGTTACTTTTGGTGCGCAGGAGGGCGTGTCGATGAGCGTTTCATCGAGCTTACCGTGCAATTGCAAGCGGGTGTTGTCAACGTCCCAGGTGGCCATAAGCGTCGCCTGTACTTCCTGAGGCTGCAGGTTTTTCTCCAACTGCTCGATGCGCAACGCTTCCTTGTTGCCAGGGGGCGTGATGGTCTTGCGTAGGACCTGGTTCAGCCAGGAAGGGATTTTTTCCGGGACGGGTTGCTCTTTTTTATGGACTTCCTGCTTGGCACGAGGCTCCTTGATCGGTTCGATCAGCAGCACCGGGCACTCCAGCAAAGGATCATCGCTGGCCCACAGCCGCCAACAGGCGTGTTCGGGCACGAACACCTCCTCGCGTTGCAAGGCTTCCCGGCCTAGTTCGGTCAGGCCGTAGGCTCCACGGTTGGCTCCCGATCCGCTGAACTCTGGCAGCAGTTGCAGTAGGCCCAACCCGCAGGCGATCTCCAGCAGGCGCCGGGCCGCAGTTTGGCGGGAGGGCTCGCAAAAAAGGTGAATGGCGATGTCTAGGGCGTCGATGGCGCTCTTCATGCCGGCACGTTGCAGAAGCGGCAGCAACTCCGGGCGTTGGGTAGCCCGGGCGACCTCACCTAGCACGTGCCAGCAGGAAATGGATACCTCGCGAGTCAGTACGATATCGCCGCGTTCGGTTTTAGTGCTTGTCATACAGCGATGTCTCCCAGTTCTTTTCATCCGCCAGCTTGCTGAGCAGGCTGTCCTTGTATTTGCCCAGGCGATGGCGATCGCCCACGATGATTCGGCAGTAGCGTGCCCTAGTCAGTGCAACGTTCAGGCGATTTGGACTCTGTAGAAATGCCGTCATGTGATTACGCACCAGCGATAGCAGCACCAGGTCGGCTTCGTGCCCTTGGAAGCGATCGACCGTACACAGATCCAGCGTGATGTAGGGGTTGCCTTTCGTGCCCTTGCTAAAGTGGCGCTGGGCATAGCCATTTCCGGACCAGCTACGCAGGGCTTTACGCAGTGCGCGTTCCTGTCCGCGGTAGTAGGTGAGCACCGCGATCTCCCAGGGGTGACCGTCCTTCCTGCGGTTTTTTCTGGCCCAACGCTCGAAGCGCTTGAGTTCTGCGATGACTTCATCGACTTCAGCCGTGTTGCTGTTCGATTGAGCATCGAAGCGTGCCTTGACATGGCGCCAGGAGGCCGCTTGCCTGTCGTAGCTCCAGGTACGGTCTGTCGTCATCCGCTCAGGGGTGAACAGCGCTTGGCCTTTATAGATGTGATGGTGCGAGAAAGCAGCAATATCAGGGTGCATACGGTGCTGATGACTCAGCCGTATGTGTCGTGAAGCCATGACGTCGGAGGGCAGGCCATCACTCAGTGCGTTGCCGGCCTTTTCCCAAGCGTTACGGCCAAAGCCTTCCTGTAGGGATTCAAGGATAGAAGGCAGGGCAACCTTACGGACCCGTTCCACGTTCCTTTGAACGTGATCAAGCGTTGCTCCCGTTCCTTCGACCGGCATCAACTGTTCGATCTGCTGGGACTTGCGCGTCTGTTCGGAGCCGGCGTCGTTGCTACCCTGGCGTTGCTCGTAGTGGGCATTGATACGCCACGCCAACTCGGTGCTCCAATCGGGTAGGGGCTCCGCTGTCCTCAGTTGCCGGTTCCGCTGGCGGGCTGCTGCTGCACGACGCTCAAGTATTACAGGTGCTTCGCCCCGTACGGTGGTCGTGTCCAGAGGCAGTTCATCCAGGCGTGCGCTCAGGGTTTCGCTGGCTCCCAGTACGATCGAGGCATCCCACAGCGAAGTGCCGTCCTCAGCTTGTGCAAGGTTGACTCCCAGTGCCTCGGCTTGAGCCTTGTAGGCCTGCCGAGCATTCTTGTCGGGGCTGGCAATCACTGAGGTGCGTCGCCGGGTACGGGCCATGAACGTATCGACACAGGCGTTGCGCAGCCATGCCTGGGGCAGGCAAGCGTCAAGGTTTGCCGCCATGGCCTGTTCATCGACATAAGGTGACAGCTGCAACGGATCGCCGACGATGATCCAGCGTTTTGCTAGCACTGCGGGGACAAGAAATTCCTGGAACGTGGTCTTGGAGGCCTCGTCTAGAATCAGCATGTCGTACGGTGGGTGGTTGCTGCGCCGGTTTTTCAGATCCGGATGCTGCAGGATGCCTGTGGTTGTTCCGCAGGTTAGGTTGGCCGTACTGAGCACCAGTTGTGTTATGACGTGCTCGTCCTGACGCAAAGCGCTCAACAATGTCTGTTGAGCCCGGCTCAAGTCTCGCTGACGGCTTAATGCCGCTTGCAGGCGCTTGCGTTCGGTTGTACGAAAGCTCTCCAACTGCCATTCGCGGGCTTTTTCGGAGACGTTTCGTTTATCGCCAATACGTATGGGAATGATCTGGTCGCGATGCTCGTTACGGACGTCCATGAGTTTTTCCAGGACGTTGTCGACGGCCACGTGGGTCGAGGCACAAAGCAGTACCCGCTTGCCTTGTTCGGCCATTTGCAGGATCAGCTCGCAGATAGCGGTGGTTTTGCCGGAGCCCGGGGGGCCTTCCAACAACATGAAGTCCGTGGTGTGCAAGGCCTGCTCGACGAAGCGACGCTGTTCGTCGGTGCCGGGGCGCTCAAGGTCTAGCAACAGTTTCCAGGCGTCGACAGCCAGTGGTGGCGCGGCAAACGCTGGCCAGCATGCATGGTCGTTGGCCTCCAGCAAGCGCAGCAAGGGCCGGTGCTCAGCTGAGGGGGTGTCTTGCAGGCAGGCGATGGCTTCCAACTGCCGTTTGAGCATGTTGGTGTTGGGGCGCAGCAACAACTGACTCTCGGTGGGTTGCCGTTCCAGCAGCAGGCGCTGGCCGGCGGGATCCCGATCAAGGATGCGGATTGAATGCTGGCGACCAAACCTGAATTCCACGCGGCGGCCTTCTGGTGCGCCTTGCTCGTATACCTCACGAGCGTCTTCGTCTAGAAATGCACGGAAGGTCGCTTCCGGCTCGCCTGGCCGATCTTCGGGAGCCTCCAGACTGATCCAAGCGCCCAGTGCGTTGTCTTCATCGCCCTCAGGTCGAGAAGCGGCTGTCCAGGCCAGCCGCTTAACGGCGTGGTCGCTGTTGAGGTGCTTTTCGGTTTGCTGAAGAAAGTCGCTGAAGTCCTTGAGGCCATAAAAAGCCCGACTCATGAGAATGTCGGGACGGTGGCGCTCAAGGTTTTGATAGTAAAGCAATGCCATCGGTCAATTCCTGTGGGTGAATGTCAGCAAACTCCATTGCAAGCGATGTGCCTAAGCGTGATATCTATCTAATATGATGATTTATAAAGATATTCATATTTTTGTTGAGTTGATTAACTGGTCATATTTGACTTTATGAGACATATTTGTCTATGCGTTTCTTTATTTCTTTGTAGCCTGCTGTCCCGTTTGGAGAGTGAGAGCAATGGCGCCGATGCGGATTTGGTTGCCCATCAAAATGCCTTCTGAGGTCCCAGGCTTCAGTGGGGTTCTTGAGCCTCTGAGCACCAGCGCTCTCCCTTCGCCCGATCAGTTGAATCGCCCCGGATTTCGTAGACACCTCTTTGCCTTAAACTGAGGCCAATTAGGAGGTGCCACGAGCAACCCGCGTTACCCCGAAGAATTCAAAATCCAAGCGGTCAATCAAGTGATCGAAAAGAAGCTGCCCGTCGCCGATGTGGCAGCACGTCTTGGCGTGTCGACGCATAGCCTCTATGCCTGGATAAAGCGCTACAGCAAACCTCAAGAAGAACGGCAGCAGGATGATGATCAGCACGCTGAACTGCGTCGTCTGCGAGCGGAACTCAAGCGCGTCACTGAAGAGCGAGACATATTAAAAAAGGCCGCCGCGTACTTTGCCAAGGAGTGCGGCTGAAGTACGCCTTTATCAAGCAGCGCGCGGGCGACTATTCGATTCGACGGCTTTGCCTGACGCTGAAAGTCCTTCCCAGCGGTTATTACGCCTGGCTGTCTGAGCCGCAATCTATACGCGCCAAAGACGACCAGCGACTGGTGGGTTTGATCAAGCATTCCTGGCTGGAGAGCGGCGGCGTTTATGGCTATCGCAAAATCCATGACGATCTGCGCGAGGTCGGTGAAGATTGCGGCCGCCATCGTGTAGCGAGGCTGATGCGTCTTGAAGGTCTGCGCTCTCAGACAGGTTATCGACGTCGCCCAGGAAAGTACGGCGGTAAGCCAGCGGTCGCCTCGCCCAATTTGCTGAAGCGCCAGTTCGATGTCGTAGAACCCAACAAAGTTTGGGTCACCGATATCACCTACATTCGTACGTATGAAGGCTGGCTATATTTGGCTGTGGTGCTGGATCTGTTTTCTCGTCAGGTTGTTGGCTGGTCAATGAAGTCGCAGATGACCAGCGATTTAGCCATTGATGCATTATTGATGGCGGTATGGAGGCGTAAGCCAAAGCAAGAGGTGATGGTTCATTCCGACCAAGGCAGCCAGTACAGCAGCTCCGATTGGCGCAGCTTTTTGAAGGCAAACAATTTGATTGCCAGCATGAGTCGCCGAGGCAACTGTCATGACAACGCTGTGGCTGAGAGCTTTTTCCAGCTTCTGAAACGGGAACGGATCAAGCGGAAAATCTACACCTCGCGGCAAGATGCTCGTAGTGATGTGTTTGATTACATCGAGATGTTCTACAACGCGAAACGCCGCCATGGTTTCAACAATCAACTGTCACCGGTAGAGTTTGAAAAGCGTTACGCAATGAGCTTGCAAGGTGTCTAGAGAATCCGGGGCGATTCAGTGTATCCAAGTATACCTAGTAGGAATTTAGTGCCTAATTGAAACCAGATATACACTGTATATCATTGATTTCTTTAGCCATCGCCTCCAGTTGAAAAGTAGAGGTGAGCAACAGGATCGATCATGACATCTATTAGTCAATCAGTGAGGCTCACAAAAAATAACGTCACGCGGTTTGCCTGCAACGGGTGCGGAACTTGCTGTAAAGAACGTCTTATCCCTCTAACTCTTCAAGAGACCGAGGCATGGTTAAATCGCGGTGGTAACGTCGCAGTCATACTCGAAGCTTTTGACACGTCAGTCTTCTCTTTGCCAGCGCACTACAACCACAGTGTGCAACGCGCGGTAGATGTAGCTAGTGGAGATGCACGTATCCAGGTAATAGCCATTTTTGCGGGTAACGCACTGATACAGTGTCCTAGTTTAGGAGAAGATAACCACTGCACGATCTATGAAGATCGACCACTGGTCTGTCGAATCTATCCGATGGAAATCAATCCATTTCTAATGCTGCGCCCAGAGGAAAAGGTGTGTCCACCGGAAGTCTGGGAGGTGGGAGAGGTGATATGTTCTGACCGTATAGTCGATCCTGTCTTGGAAGATCAGATTCAACGCTCCCGACAGGCTGACCGCGAAGATGCCAAAGCTAAAGTTTTAGTATGCGCTGCGATGGGTATGAGTGTTGCTGCGTGGAAAGGCAACGCGCTGGCTGTTTACTTAGCCGACCGTGCGCAATTGCAACAGGCCATCAGTCTCGTTCGCGAGAGTGGCGATGTTCCGGAAAATGTGCAATGGAAAGTACGGGTCGATGATGCTGACCTTCACACGCGTCTGCATGGGGCAGGTATTGAGCTGGATCTTCGTGCAGAGACTGAATATATCTTTCACTCGATATAATAGATTTTTCTGGTTTTTAGTCCGAGTCGATGGTTGGTAAGCGTGACGTCCCCATCTAGACTTACATAAGCACCGCTTATAAGGGATGTTTTTGTTTGTAAGTGAGTTTTTGAGCTGCGCTGGGGATAAGTTGCAATCTCTTATCTGTCCGGCTCCACTTACGTGGGCATGATCTCCATTGCCCTGATGAGTCTGATCACCGGTGTCGTCGTCATACGCGATGTCAAGAATCCCGAATCCTGAGAATACAGAACAGGAGATGCACGCTATTTGTTCGTTATTCGATTTAGGAATAAGCATAATAAAATATATTCCTTGAGCATGTTAGTCATCGTGCTACCTTGCTGTCACCGGACCGCCGGATATGTTCAATCCTATTGTTATGGTACGACTATGTCCGGCGCCCGAATCTTCCAAATCTGCCTTGAGGCTCTGTCGCATGACGGCGCCCATGCAGCGATTTATCACGCCGGCAATATCCGCATCAGTTCCTTTTCCTCCATTGCTGTTCCATTCGTGACCGGCAAACCCCTCCCTTGTCAGGCCAACAGCGAAGCCTGCAGTGCAATCAGCGAAGGCTTGGCGTTTCTTCTCTACGCCATGTGAATCATCGTTGTTGGGCACTTCCATACCGTCAGTCCAGCCAATCATCTTCCGGTAATCCCCCGTCTATGGGGTTGCAGCCTGAAGTGTGAGTGACTGGGCGCGTGTTCCGAGCAAGATCTATCACGACTGACAACAATGCCAAACTATCTGGATGAAGCTCATCGAGCTGAAATCGCTAAGCTGAGCACTACCGTAACGAGTAAAACTGAGTGGCCCACCTGGCTTTTGTTAGTCGGGTTCTATCTGGCTTGGGCGTTTATTATTTTTTGTGGGAGCGTACTTGGCGAAGTACTTAGCCTTGTCCTGTTGATTCCACTGGTTGTGTTGTGGATGTCGATTCAGCATGAGCTTATCCACGGTCATCCAACCCGTTGGCCCGCCATAAATAAAGCCTTGGGATTTCTGCCGTTTGCCGTGTGGTACCCCTACGATATTTATAGGGACACCCATCTGACGCATCACAACGACGAGGTGCTGACGGTGCCGGGTCAAGATCCGGAAAGTCGTTATGTCACCGGTGCTGTTTGGTTTCGCTCGCCTCGGTATATCAGAACGCTGTTGTGGGTAAACAAGACCTTGGGTGGTCGTTTGCTTATGGGCGCGCCTTTGGCGGTGATAACCCTCGTGGGCAGTGAGATCGGAGGGCTGTTTCACACCGGGCGAATCGCTTGGCGGATGTGGGTTGCTCATCTACTAAGTGTTGGCGTAGTGCTGGCCTTGGTTGAGCAATACAGCGCCATCAGCGCCATACAGTACCTATTCCTGGTGTCGCTGCCGGCCTTGTCAATTGCCATGATCAGGTCGTTTTACGAGCATCGGCCGTCAACGCTTCCGCAACACCGCACGGTTATCAATGAATCGTCGGGGCTGTTGAGTTGGCTGTTTCTCAACCTCAATCTTCACCTGGTTCATCACGATCTTCCCGGTTTGCCCTGGTTTTACTTACCCAGGGTGTATAGAGCCAGGCGTGAACAATGGATCGCGCGAAACAATGGCTATGTCATTCATGGTTACTTCCAGTTATTGCAGAAACATCTGGTCAGTCCCGTGGATTGTCCTCGCCATCCTGCTGAGCACTAACAATAGGCAAGCTAATGTGGGCGTCGGAAAATGATACGTTTTGAAGCCATCAAGAAAACTCATAAAGGCAGCCCGCGAATGGCCGTGAGCGATTTAACGCTTCACGTCCGGGAGGGTGAGATCTGTGTATTTGTCGGGCCGAGTGGGTGCGGCAAAACCACCATTTTGCGCATGATCAACAGGCTGGATACCCAGGACAGTGGCCGCATCTGTGTCAATGGCGCCGCGACCGATGAACTTGACGTCGTTACGCTACGCCGCGGCATTGGTTTCATGATGCAGAGCGCAGCCTTATTTCCTCACCAGACGGTTGCCGAAAATATTGGCGCCGTCCCGCGGCTGCTGGGCTGGAGCAAACGTAAAATTCGCCAGCGCGTGAGCGAACTCATCTCCCTGGTTGGGCTTCAGCCGGAATTTCTGGACCGCTACCCTAATCAGCTATCGGGGGGGCAGCAAAGCCGTGTCGCTCTGGCGAGGGCATTGGCCTCGGACCCACCGGTTGTATTGATGGACGAACCCTTTGCCGCGCTTGATCCGGTGATACGCGAGCGACTGCAGGATGAACTGGTTGCACTTCAGAGACGTTTGCATAAAACCATTATCCTGGTGACCCATGATATGGAGGAGGCCATCAAAATTGGCGATCGGATTGCCATCTTCGAGGGCGAAGGGAAACTTGTTCAGTTCGACACACCTCACAACATCCTTGCCCATCCTGTCAGCGAGTTTGTGAAGAACTTTATTGGCAAAGATCCGCTGTTAAAAAGACTTTCGCTGATGAAGGTTTCTGATCTTCCGGTGGATGAGGTCAGTTGTGAATTCAAACTTCTACTGGATGACAAGTCCAACCCGTTGAAGTGGGTCAGTGAATCGGACGTGCCTGTTCCGGAGCTGACAACGGTGTCGAGTAACGACTCATTGCATCACGCACTGGTTAAAATTCTAACGGCGCCGATCGGTGTGGTTGTTCGCGTGGACGAGGCCGGCGGTTACGAAGGTTGCCTCTCGATTGCCAGCCTTCACAGCGCACTCAATGAGCGCCGCTTCGGAAGTGCGCAATGATTGACTGGTCCTGGATTGTTGAAAACTGGCAGCAGATCGGCCAGCTGTTAGTTGATCATATTCAACTGGTGACCTTGGGCCTGTGTATAGGGATGCTGTTAGCGGGTGTAATGGTGCTCTTGACGTTGTGGCAGCCAGGATTGGCGCGGCCGATGATTTATGTCTGCGGCATACTCTTTACTATTCCGTCCCTGGCACTGTTTATTTTGATAATGCCTTTTACCGGCTTATCCAAGACCACGGCGGTCATTGGTTTGAGCCTGTATTCCTTGCTTATCGTATTACAGAACACCTTGGCGGGACTTGCGAGTAACCCTGCGGACGTATTGGAGGAAGCCCGTGCGCTGGGGTATACGCGCTTGCAAAGATTCTTCGGGGTTGAACTTCCACTGGCGCTGCCTGCGTTATTGGCAGGCTTACGAACAACTTCGGTTACTTTGGTGGGGCTGGTGACTGTTACTGCGTTGATTGGGCAAGGCGGACTGGGTCAGTTGTTCATTACCGGGCTGGCTCAAAGTTTCACTACGCCTGTGGCGGTCAGCCTGGTCCTGACGGTGATGTTGGCGTTATGTTTTGATTTTCTGTTTTATTCAATCAATAAATGGCTGGTGCCTTGGGTGCGCTGATGAACATGATCGCAAGTGTCTACCTTTGGTTTTCTCTTTCTGATAATTGGTTGGGTGAAAGCGGCATACTGACTCGGCTGGCAGAGCATATTTATTATGTGTCCTTAAGCCTGGTTATCGCTTGTGCAATAGCGTTGCCGCTCGGCGTACTTTTGGCTAACTACCGCAAAGGCGCGCAGGTGGCGATAGGGCTGTTCAATATTGGGCGAGCATTACCTTCTCTGGGTATTGTGATAGTTGCAATCATGCTCATTGGCTATGAAACCAGCACGGTGATTATCGCGTTGGTGACCATGAGCATCCCGCCGATATTAACCAATACCTATGTTGGCATCGATCAGGTGGATTCATCTCTGAAGCAGGCTGCCAGATCGATGGGCATGCGCAGAGGGCAGATGTTTTTTCAGCTCGAGTTGCCGCTGGCTTTTCCGCTGATCTTTTCAGGGTTCCGATCAGCCCTAGTGCAACTTATCGCCACGGCCACCATCGCTGCGTATGCCGGCTTCGGCGGCCTGGGCAGGTTTCTTATTGATGGACTGGGCCGAAATGATACGCCGCAAATTATTGGCGGCGCACTGATGGTGTCGGCACTGGCGATTGTCAGTGAGTGGGTTTGTTCAATGATAGAAACATTCATGGTTAGAAAATGGCGGGCGGGGAAAATCGAACTAAGCGCTACATGACCTGAGGCATTTGAAAGTGTGTATTAACTCTACAGAGGTGCAAACCCACATGAAAAACAAACAACGTTCGAAGGCTCGCTCAGCGTACTCGATTTCATTGCTGCTGGGGTTAGGCTTGCTGGTGAACAGTGCGTTTGCCAGCGCTCAGTCCATCACCATTGGAGGGGCCAATTTTTCCGAGCAGACGATTCTCGCCAACATCTATGCGTCAGCCTTGAAAAATCAAGGGATAGACGTCAAGACCCGCCTCAATCTGGGCAACCGCCAGATCATCGCCCAGGCCCTGGAAAACGGCGATGTAGACGTCGTACCCGAATACATAGGGTCACTGTTGAGTTTCTATGACGACAAGACCGCCCTGACCAGCCAAAAGGAGATCCTCAGCGCTTTGCAACAGAAGTTGCCGGCGGACCTCCAGCTGCTTGAACCTTCGTCCGCGGGCTCCATTACTGCTTGGGCCGTCACCAAAAAGACCGCAGAAAAGTACAACCTGCGCACCTTGTCCGACCTGGCGCCCGTCTCGGGTAATTTCACCCTGGGTGGGCCTCCCGAGGTCGCCACAGCTGCGTTAGGCCTGCCCGGGTTGAAGGCGGTCTACGGCATCAACTTCAAGAGCATCAAGTCGCTGGACATGGGCGGGCCCTTGTCGCGGCTGGCGTTGAACTCCGGCGCTATCGACGTGGCCACGGTGGTCTCCACACAAGGCATCCTGGCGAAAGAGCCTTGGGTTGTCCTCGAGGACGACAAGCACCAACAGCCCCTGCAAAACATCACGCCACTGGGGCGCAAGGCGTTGCTGACCCCGGAAGTCACCAAGGTGCTCAACGAGGTCTCTGCAAGACTGACCGATGACGACCTCAAGCAACTCAATCGACTGGTTGATATCGATCACAAGGATCCCGCGAAAGTCGCGGCGCAGTGGGTCGCCGAACATACCGTCAAGACGGCCCAGTGAAAATGAATGCGACGTGGGCAAGGTCGCGGAGGCGTTATGTCGAATAAAAGTATGATTTTGAATTTGTTCTTTTTTAACCCCCAGGGGGATCATCGTTTTTCCTGGCGCCATCCGCTGTCACCGACCCAAGAGATATTGACGCTGGGTTACTACGTAAAACTCGTGCAGGCGGCGGAGGCGGCGAAGTTTGATGCGGTTTTTGTCGCGGATCACGTCGCAGTCTGGGACTCCGTGGCCAGCGGGTTGAGGCACTATGCCAACGCCCGCCTGGAACCGATTACGCTGTTGTCCGCACTGGCTGCGGTTACCGAGCACATCGGGCTGATGGGCACGGCTTCGACTTCCTATAACGAGCCCTTCAACCTCGCGCGCTATTTTGCTTCGCTGGACTACCTCAGCGCAGGGCGAGCCAGCTGGAATATCGTGACGTCCTGGCTGGAAGAGGAGGCCTCGAATTTCGGATTGTCAGGCGTAACGAAACACGGCGATCGTTATCTGCGGGCCGAGGAATTCATCCATGTCGTCAAGCAGCTCTGGGACTCCTGGGAGGAGGGTGCGCTAGAGTTTGACAAGGGTGCCGGCAACTTTGCCGACCCATCGAAAATTCACCCGATCAATCACAAAGGCGCACATTTCAACGTACGTGGGCCGCTTAACGTGCCGCGTCCACCCCAGGGCCATCCGGTCCTTGCCCAGGCGGGGTCTTCTGAAGCGGGCAAGAACCTGGCCGCTGCGCATGCGGACGTGCACTTCTGTTTTATCAATTCGGTCGAAGAGGGGTTGGCGTACAGGGCCGATTTGAATCGCCGACTCGAGTTGAAGGGCAGGCATTCCAGTGATCTGAAAATCATCACCGGCGTGCTTCCGGTGGTGCTCGGCGATGAGACTGAGGAGGAACGACGTCGGCACCTGGAGGACAGCCTTATTATCGATGCGGTGGCGATTGACCTGGTGTCCAGCTACACACGCCTGGACTTGACAGGTCTATCGCCGGACGGCCCATTGCCAGCGTTGCCGGATGAGTCCGAGTTTGATGGCATTCGAACTGAGCTGGCCCTGCTCAAGCAGTACGACACCTCCTTGTCCATCCGCGAAATAGGACGCCGGTTGGTCAAGAGTTCAAGTACCTGGCTACTGATCGGAACGGCGGAGCATATTGCCGATAAGCTTTCAGCGTTATACGAGTCGAATGCCGTCGATGGCTACAACCTCATGTTTCCGTTTTTGCCCACTGACTTTGAAACATTTACCCGTGGCGTGGTGCCCTTGCTGCAAGCCAAAGGGGTGTTCCGCCAGGAATATGAACCCGGGACACTGAGGGATCGCTTGGGCTTGAAGACGCCTGCCAACTCTATCCTGCTGTGATCAGCGGCAATCGCACCCTCTGAATGGATTTCATATGACCAGCGATCTATCCATGTACCTCGCTCCCGCCAGGGTTTTACAGGCACAGCAAGCCTGGCTTGAGCGCATCCTGGAGATTCTCGGTGAGCGCCGAGGGCAAAAACAGATCGTTGATCTCGCGGCGCACTGGCTTTCCCCGGATCTGTTGTTATCCCAGACCTGCGGCTATCCATTCGTCACGTCATTGCGGGGAAAGGTGAGGCTGATAGGGCGCCCGAGCTATGAGCTTGCTCATAGCTCGGGGGGTGACCATTGCAGTCTGCTGCTCTGTAGAGCGGATTCGGCCGTGACTGACCTGGCGGGTTTCCGGGGCAGCCATGGTCTGATCAACGCCCGGGATTCCAACTCTGGAATGAATTTATTGCGCCACACGCTGGCCGGGATCAGCGACCGCGGTTTCTTCTCGAAACTCACCTTCACCGGATCCCACAGGGAGAGCATGCGAAGGCTGAAAGAGGGCGAGGGTGATTTGGCCTCCATCGACAGCGTCACTTACGATTATCTTGCGAGAGATAACAGTACCGAAATCGAAGGCCTCAGGATCCTCGTGCGGAGTGCGCGCAGTCCCTGCCTGCCTTACATAACCTCGATTGGTCAAACGGCTGCGGACGCCGCTTCAATCAGGAACGCAATGAACGAAGCTTTGGGCCAGCTTCCTGAGGTTTCCCGTGACCTCGCGATCAAGGAGGTCCTGCCGGCCAGTGAGGCTGACTATGAGTGCCTTCTGGAATATGAGCGCAGTGCGGTCAATCGCGACTTTTCGTTTGTAGCGTCGTGACGGGCTAGCCGTCCCTGGATGGGCACCTCAAACAAGCTAGAACCATAAACGGGTGCTGATACTAAACAGTAGTTGCGATTGGGGCTTGGTGGACCGAGTCACCGAAACGCGGCTGCAGGTGTTTTGTGGTACGCCGTGCGGGGCGCCGCACAGTCAGCCCATTGTTGAGCCGCTTCCCGGCGTTGCGCTAACAGTTGCGCGCGCATACACAGCCCCTAGCGCACCTGGCATATCGCGGTGGCAACGCTGCCGTCGTTGCAGTCATCCAGGCGCAGAAGAAACCTACCCAGGTCCGCAGACCTTCCTGTGGGGGCATTCTTTTTAAGGAACCGAAATTTGCCCGCAATTACACCCCATAAGCTCTGGAGTCCATTGGGTTTAGATAGGCGCCAGTAGACTGAAAAGTGTTAGTAAGTCATTGTTATTAAACAGTTTTATGGGTTTTAGTGAGGCTCCATTACAAGCTATCGGGGTCCCCAAAAAACATCTGAATCCGCGACCGCAACCAACGCTCCCCTGGGTCATTATCCTGAGAACCGCGCCAGGCCATGTGCAGCTCGAAACTGCGCACTGGCAATGGCGGGTCTTCGGCGCGGACGCCGCCGGCGGCGGTGAGGGCGTCGGCGGTGTAGTCCGGGACGGTGGCGAGGATGTCGGTGCCTGCGAGCAGGGTGCTCAAGCCGTTGAACTGGGGCACTGCCAGGACCACGTGGCGCTTGCGTCCGAGTTTTTCCAGTTCCTCGTCGATAAACCCGCTCAAGTCCCCGGCGAACGACACTAGGGCATGGGGGCGGGCGCAGAAGTCGTCCAGGCTCAGGGCGCCGGGTACGGTGTCGGCGCGCAGCAGTTTGGGCTGGCTCATGCGCAGCAGTTTGCGCTTGGCATTGGCCGGCAGGTCGGCGGTGTAGCTGACGCCAATGGAGATCTCACCCGAGGCCAGCAGAGCCGGCATCAACAGGTAGTTGGCCCGGCGTATCACCAGGACGATGCCCGGTGCTTCGGCTCGCAGGCGCTTGAGCAGCATGGGCAGCAGGGCGAACTCGACATCATCGGACAGGCCGATGCGGAACACGGCGGTGCTGGTGGCCGGGTCGAATTCAGCGGCGCGGCTCACGGCGGTGGAAATCGAATCCAGGGCCGGGGAGAGCAGGGCGAAGATTTCCACCGCCCGGGCCGAGGGCTCCATGCTGCGCCCGGTACGCACGAACAACGGGTCGTCGAACAGGTTGCGCAGGCGTGACAGCGCCGCACTGATGGCCGGCTGGCCGAGGAACAATTTTTCGGCGGCGCGGGTCACACTGCGCTCATGCATCAGCGTTTCGAACACGATCAGCAGATTCAGGTCGACACGACGCAGGTCATTACGATTCATCTGGAGTCCTGGCAGAGTCAGCGAACTTGACGGGAACGACCATATGGGAACAATGGCCGGCGTGAATCTTACGGGCAAAGGCTGGTACTCTGCACCGGCTAATTATTTTTCCTGAGCCCGCTGCTTTGCTCTAGCCCTTATATAAGCGGGCGTTCAAGGCCAGCGGAATCAATGACAGGCATGTCGACTATTAATAGCCACTGATGGTCTTGCTCAGAAACCCCAGATAGAGTTCAGCGCATTAGAGGTTACTTTGACGAGGTTTGCGATGTCCCGCACGATCCGTTTTCACAAGTTTGGTCCGGCCGAGGTGCTCAAATGCGAAGAGCATGCGGCCGCTTTGCCTGCGCCAGGCGAAGTGCAGGTACGAGTCGAAGCGATTGGCATCAGTTGGTACGACGTGCTCTGGCGTCAGAACCTGGCGTCGTCCCATGCACGTTTGCCGTCAGGCCTTGGGCATGAAATGGCCGGTGTGGTCACCGCGGTAGGTGACGGTATCGAAGATTTGGCCGTGGGTGACAAGGTCGCCAGTTTTCCGGCTGAGAGCCCCAATGATTACCCAGTCTATGGCGAGCAGATTCTCCTGCCCCGTTCGGCATTGACTCGTTACCCAGACGTCCTCAGCCCCATCGAAGCCAGCGTGCATTACACGCCGCTGCTGATTGCTTACTTCGCTTACGTCGATCTGGCGCGGGTCAAGCCCGGGCAGTTTGCCCTGGTCACCGACGCCAGCCATTGCGCCGGCCCGTCGTTTGTCCAGTTGGGCAAGGCTTTGGGTGTGCGGGTGATTGCGGCCACCAAGACTGCTGAAGAGCGTGAGTATCTGCTGTCCCTGGGGGCCGAGAAGGTCATCGTCACCGAGGAGCAGGACTTGCTGATGCAAATCAACAAGCTCACTGACAACCGTGGCGTGGACGTGGTGTTCGACGGCCTGGGCGGCCCGCAGATGTCCATGCTCGGCGATGTGCTGGCGCCCCGTGGCAGCCTGGTGCTGTATGGCCTGCAGGGTGGCAACCAGACGCCGTTTCCGGCCTGTGCAGCGTTCCAGAAGAACATCCAGTTCTTCGTGCACTGCATCGGCAACTTCACCGGCAAGCCGGAACTGGGCATCATCCAGGACCAGGTGGCGCTGCAACGGGCCCTGCGCGACATCAACCAGTTGACCGCCGATCGTGTGCTGGTGCCGCTGAAGACTCGGGTCTTCCCCTTCGGCGAATTTGTCGAAGCCCACCGCTACATGGACGAGTGTCCGTGCCGTGAGCGGGTGGCGTTGCTGGTCGATCCGGCCTGACCCCAGAGCCAGGGTTCGTTCCCCACGAACCCTGGCTTTTTTGTTTATACCTGCCGTTATTCTGTTCCTGTCTTTTCCATCAGCATCGACCTGCCGCGCAGCACCCGCCTGGCGGTTGAGACGTGTCTGCAGATCAGCCTTTTCGCATGCAGTAATTCTCTTGGAGGAGGGCGGATAGATCCCATCGCGCTGCGGTCAAAGTGCCAGTAAACTGCGCAGCATTCCCGAACCATCCTTTCTCCAGAGGTTTTGCATGACTCTCAGTCCTTTTGCGGGCAAACCGGCACCGGCTGAATTGTTGGTCGATATCCCGCGACTGGTGACGGCCTATTACACTGGCCAACCCGACGCCTCGGTGTCGACCCAGCGCGTCGCCTTTGGCACCTCCGGGCACCGTGGCAGCTCGTTCGATCTGAGTTTCAACGAATGGCACGTCCTGGCCATCAGCCAGGCCATCTGCCTGTATCGCGAATCCCAGGGTATAAACGGCCCGTTGTTTGTCGGCATCGACACCCATGCACTGTCTACCCCGGCGGGCGCCAGCGCCCTGGAAGTGCTGGCGGCCAATGGCGTGACGGTGATGATCGCCACCGGTGATGAATACACCCCGACGCCGGCTATCTCCCACGCCATTATTGGCTACAACCGCGGACGCACGTCGGGCCTGGCGGACGGGATTGTCATTACCCCGTCCCACAACCCGCCACAAAGCGGCGGCTACAAGTACAACCCCACCAACGGCGGTCCGGCCGACACCCATATCACTAAGTGGATCGAGGCCAAGGCCAACGAACTGCTGGCGGCCAAGCTGGCCGGGGTCAAGCGCATCAGCTACGAGCAAGCGCTGAAAGCCGACACCACTCACCGTCATGACTACCTCAACACCTACGTGGCCGACCTGATCAACGTGATCGATCTGGACGCCATTCGTAACGCCAAGCTTCGCCTGGGCGTGGACCCGCTGGGTGGCGCGGGTGTGCGCTACTGGTCGGCAATTGCCGAGCATTACCGCCTGGACCTGGAAGTGGTCAACAAGGAGGTCGATGCGACCTTCCGCTTCATGTCCGTGGATTGGGATGGGCAGATCCGCATGGACCCATCCTCCAGCTACGCCATGCAGGGCCTGATCGGCCTGAAGCAGCGTTTCGACGTTGCCTTTGCCTGCGACCCGGACCATGACCGCCACGGCATCGTCACGCCGTCCGGTGGCCTGTTGGCACCGAACAATTACCTGGCCGTGTCCATCGATTACCTGTTCCAGAACCGTCCGCAGTGGCGCGCGGACGCGGCCGTCGGCAAGACCGTGGTCAGCAGCGGCCTGATCGATCGGGTGGCAGCGCGCCTGGGTCGTCGCCTGTACGAAGTGCCGGTGGGCTTCAAGTGGTTTGCCGACGGTCTGTTCGACGGCTCCCTGGGCTTTGGCGGTGAAGAAAGCGCCGGCGCGTCCTTCCTGCGCAAGGACGGCGGCGTCTGGAGCACCGATAAGGATGGCTTGATCCCGGCCTTGCTGGCGGCAGAAATGACCGCGCGCACCGGTCGCGACCCAAGCCAGGCCTATCGCGGCCTGTGTGACGAACTGGGCGAGCCGTTCTCGGTACGGGTGGATGCCAAGGCCAACCCGCAGCAGAAAGCCCTGCTCAGCAAACTGTCGCCGGATCAAGTGACTTCGACTCAGTTGGCCGGCGAGAAGATCGAGGCCATCCTCAGCCACGCACCGGGCAACGACCAGGCGATTGGCGGCCTTAAAGTCATGACCCAGAACGGTTGGTTCGCGGCGCGTCCTTCGGGTACCGAGGACATCTACAAGATTTACGCCGAAAGCTTTATCGGTGATGACCATCTCAAGCAACTGGTGCAGGAAGCCCAGACCTTGGTGGATGGCGCCATCAGTTGATCCACAAGGCATGAAAAAGGGGCGACCAAGTGGTCGCCCCTTTTTTTGCGCCGGTGTCCAGGCGTTAGGCCAGGTCTACCAGGACGATTTCACTGTCTTCCAGGGCCGTGACCCGCAACACGCGCTCATCCGCCACGGCAATGCCGTCTCGAGCTTGTGCACGCAAGCCATTGACTTCAATCGCCCCGGTGGCCGGCACCAGGTACGCGCGGCGCCCGCTGTCCAGTGAGTACTCAGCCGACTCGCCGGCCTTCAGGTTGGCCGCCACCAGCCGTGCGTCAGCACGGATGCGCAGGCTCTGGTCGTCGCCGTCCTTGCCGCTGGCCAGCGTCACAAAACCCTCGCGCTGGCCTTTGGGGAAAGGCTTGGCGCCCCAAGACGGCGATGAACCGGCCTGGTTGGGGATGATCCAGATCTGGAAGATCTTGGTCGCCGCGCTTTCCAGGTTGTATTCGCTGTGGGCGATCCCGGTGCCGGCGCTCATCACCTGCACATCGCCGGCTTCGGTGCGGCCCTCGTTGCCCAGGTTGTCGCGGTGGGTAATGGCCCCTTCACGGACATACGTGATGATTTCCATGTCCCGGTGGGGGTGTTGGGGGAACCCGCTGCCGGGGGCGATCACGTCATCGTTCCAGACCCGCAGGTTGCCCCAGTTCATGCGTTTGGGGTCGTGGTACTCGGCGAACGAAAAGTGGTGATGGGCATCCAACCAGCCGTGGTGAGCGCCGCCCAGCGAGGCGAAAGGTCTGAGTTCAAGCATGATCGTATCCTCTTGAGGGGTTGTCAGAGGGGGCGCGATATACGGGCCGCCCACTGCATAACCCCGGTTGATGGCGTGCATCTTCCTCGGATCACCTATCGATAAAAAGCGCAAAAAATGCTGGATTTCAATCAAATAATTGGATGTTTTTGCCAGTGATTTCCTACTGTGCAACCTTCACTTCATCCCTTAAGTTAATGACCTGTAAGCAATTGGCTGGATATCGACGGAAAATGCCGCGACCATAGCCCACACCGCCTCACACCCTGGAGTCAGCGTGCCGCAACACACCCCCGATCTTCCGCCCGAACTTCTGCCCCTGGCCGAGATGCCGCTGTTCAAGCGTCTGGCCGCACGTTTTTTTGGCCATGGCCTCAACCGCCTGCGGGCCCAGCACCGGGCGTCCTGGCTGCATGGCCAGGCCGATGGCTTTCGCAGCGGGCACACCGCCGGGGTGGACTACGGCTATAAGGAAGGCAAGCTCGAGGGGCTGGAGGAAGGCCGCCAGGTGCTGTTGATCCGTGACAGCCGCAACACCGAGCATCGCCCACCGGGGGTGGACGACAAACTGTTCGACGACTGGCGCCTGCCTCTGACGCCGGAGCTGAAAAAACGCATCAAGGCCGATGTCGCGCGGCTGCTGCCGGCCCATGCTCAACCCAGCACCGCGCAATGGAAGATGATCTTCAGCGATACGCCGTCAACCTCGGTGATCGCCGGGGCCGGGGCAGGGAAGTCTACCTCTCTGGTGCTGCGCATCCTGTTGCTGACCCATTACCTGGGTTTTGAGCTCGACTGCCTGACGGTGGTGACCTTCACCCGCGAGTCGCGCAAGGACTTCATCAATAAGCTGCTGGAGGTGTTTGGCCTCTGGGGTCGGGCATTGAGCCTCAAGGACGCTCGCGACGTGGTGCGCACCTTCCATTCGCGGATCTTGCCCATGGTCCGCAGCCTGCCGGGCTTCGAACGTTTGCAGGCGTTCGAGAACCTCAGTGAGCGTGCAGCGTCCGGTGATGAGGAGGTGGGCAGCAACCCGTTCGACCTGCGCATCAATGACGCCCAGCGCAAGCACCTGAACGCCTGCTATCACGCGTTGCAGGGCCGCGACCCGCGTTTTCGCGAGGCGATCAAGCCGCTGTTGCGCCAGGCCTTGCTGCTTAAAGAGTTGGAGCGCGATCACCCGGATGTGCAGAAGCGCATGGCCGTCACCGAACTGGCCGCCAAGCGCGACGAAGAACTGTGCGATGCGGTCGAGGACCTGTGGTTTCGCGCCGGTGCCTGGCCGATCAAGGGCATTGAGCCTAATCGCCAGCCTTTGGAAATCAACGGCGCACGCTTTCATTGCCACGGCTACGCCCCGGAGTTGGACGCCTGGGTGGTGCTCGGGTTCGACCCGCGAGAAAACCCCCAGGTCAGCCGACCCAATGCCAAGCTGACGGTCCGGGCGGAATGGGCTGTAAAGCGCACCCTATTTCAAGCTTTCTGTCATAAGCCATTGATTTGGCTGGATAGTTACGAGTCATCCAAGCGCGTTCTGGCCTCTATGGCGGGCGACGCCAGTGCCGGGCCGGGCTTTGACTACAAGGTCAAGGGCGAGTTGGCGTCGGTGCCGTTGCTGGATGCTTTTGTGGCGGCTGCCGGGTTTATCGAGAACCTGGGCCTGGATGTCTGTGATGCGGTCGGGCGCATGAGTTTCGCCAAGGATGACCCGGACCGGTTTTTCTTCGAGGCCCTGAGCCTGTTCTGGCGGGCCCTGGAAGACCATCTGCTGGACCAGTCGCCACCGATCATGACTTACAACCGCATGTTCGCTCTGTTCAGCGAGCACTCGCCGGAGAACCTCAGGCTGCTCAGCGATGAGCGCCTGCGGCCGCTGTCGCACCTGATGATCGACGAATTTCAAGATGTTTCGCCGCAGATCGTCTCCTGGATCCGCGCGTGCCTGGGGGAAATCCGCCGGCGCGGCCCAGCCCTGCACGTGGGGCATCGGGCCCAGCATTCGTCCTTGCTCTGCGTGGGCGACGACTGGCAGTCGATCTATGGCTGGCGGGGCAGTTCGCCGAAGTACTTCATGGAGTTCAATCAGGAATTCCCGTCGCCGGCCACCACCCGGGTCATGCTCAGCGACAACTACCGCAGCCATCAGCACATCATCGACGCGGCGGAACATATCGTCCGCGCGGCCCCGGCGATTGCCGGGAAGAAGGCCAAGGCGGCCGGTGAACCGCGTGAGCCGGTGCCGGTGCAGGTTTTGAATCGTGATGAGCAAGACCTGGCCCAGCGCCTGGAAGAGCACTATCGTCGCGGCGATTCAATCTTGATTCTCTATCGAAAAAGTGTCGATAAGTTATTGATTGAAAACAATATTTCACAAATAGTTAATGTTGATTCTAGCTTGCCATTTGGCCAGCGACGGCTCAAGCAACTGACCTTTCACAGCGCCAAGGGCCTGCAGGCGGACGCGGTGTTCCTGCTGGGGGATTGCCAGCACCTGACCCGTTCGCCCTATAAAAACCAGGTCTACCGCATGGCGGGCCTGGGCAAGGACGGCGACGCCGAGCCCTATGATGCGGCGCAGAAGGACGAGATCCTGCGGTTGGCCTATGTGGGCATCACCCGGGCAGTCACCCATTGCTACTGGTATGTGGAGCCTCAGGAGCCCCAGGCCGCAAATGGCCCACGGGCCTCGGAGCGAGTGCCCAAGGGCAAGGCATTTTTTGTCGATCGGCGGGCATGAACCCAAGGGTTAGCCAGTCAACAGCGGGCGCCGGCGAACCGGCGAGGGGAAGGGTTACTAGGCTTTGAGTGCCGAGGACGGCATCAAGGATTCCAGCTCGTCTTCTACGGCTTCGATGATGCGCTCCACGTCACTGGCGTTCATCACCGTGGCGCAGGGAATGCCGGCAATGGCAATCATGGTTTCACCACTGGCGCGGTCGAAGAGCCGGGCAATCATGCTGCCGGGCGCGTCCATGCTGGCTTCGAAGCCCATCGGGTGAAAATGCCAGCGCATTAACTGGCAGGCGTTGGGAAAGGTGACTTTGCTGGCGGAGAATCGGTTCATCGGCTGGCCCACCTGGTTCATTGAGCGCTTCCTTTTGCTCGCGGTAGGTACGGAAGGGCCCTCGCTGACCCAACCTGTTGAGTTTTTAAAAGTAGCATCGGCGTGTGACAGGCAGTGGTTTTTTTTGCACCGTCCGGCGGTTCTTTTGCCGATTTATGACGCAGGTCATGGCTTGGTTTCCTGCAAGGCTCAATCCGCTGCCCCCACGCCCGGTGTTGAGCATTGAAGCGGCCCCGTCACTTGCGGCAAGCTTTGTTTTTCTTCGTTTGAGAACCCTATGCCTGCCCCAGATGATGGCCCGCTGCAAACCCAGGCCACCGGCGAGACGGTGCTGCGTTATCACCTGTGCTGGAAGCACCGTGACCTGGATGGGGTTATGGCGCTGTACCACCCCGAGATCCAGTACCACGACTTCTTCCAGAACCGCGTCCTGGGCCTGGATGAGCTGCGTGACTACGTGGCCAACAGCATGCCCCGGGACCCGGAAGAGGCCCTGGAGCACAGCGACCGTATCCGGGTGGACGGCGACACGGCCTTTATCCAGTACCAGGTCACCCTGCGCGGCGGACAGGGGCTGGTGTCGTTTCGCGCCAGTGAAGCCATAACCGTGCGTGATGGGCTGATCTGGCGGGTCAATGAATATGCCTCCCTGGTGCGTGAAACCCCGGCCAGCCAGGGTGGCCAGAGCCTGCGCCCGGCGGCCAGTCGCCTGGGGCTGTCGCCTCGGCAGTTGAGCTTTATGGCCGAGGACCTGCAGCAGTACTTCCAGCGCCAGCAACCCTACCTCGACCCGCAACTGGACTTGCAGCGGGTGGCCAGGGAGTGCGGCTACAGCCGCAATCAGATTTCCTACCTGCTCAACCAAGTGCTGGGGCAGAGCTTCTACCGCTACGTCAATCAGGCGCGCCTGCAGCATTTGCTGGCGGCCCTGGACCAGGCCGTGCCCCCGGTAAAGGTCGACGAGCTGGCCTTTGCCGCCGGTTTCAACTCCCTGTCGGCGTTCTACAGCTGTTTTCGCCAGCACACCGGCCTGTCGCCCCGGGCCTACGCCAAACAAATTTCTTTGCGGGCACGCGCGCAAGACAGCGCCTGAGCCCAGCCACTAGGATCGCCCTCATCGAAGTTCGGATGGCGGAGTCTTGGCATGCCAGCGTGGCGCACTATCAGTTTGTGGATGGATCAGCTCGACGAGCCGCTGCTGGCGCGGCCGTCCCTGGAGCAGGATCTCGAAGTCGACGTGGCGATCATCGGTGCCGGTTACACCGGGCTGTGGACCGCTTACTACCTCAAACGCCAGGCGCCCCAGCTCAAGGTGGCGATCATCGAGGCCCAGACTGCCGGTTTTGGTGCGTCGGGGCGTAATGGCGGTTGGCTGATGGGCAACCTGCTGGGGGAGGATCGGCTGCTGGCCGGCCTGCCGCCCGAGCAGCGCCGAGCGTCTTTCGACTTGTTGCATGGCATTCCCGATGAAGTGGCCACAGTCCTCGAGCGTGAGGGCATCGACTGCGATTACCGGAAAAGCGGGGTGCTGTACTGTGCCGCCCGTTACCCCGAGCAGGAAGCCAGCCTGCGTGCCTACCTAGACCACCTCTATGCCCAGGGGCTCGACGAAAACGATTACCGCTGGCTCAGCCCCGAGCAACTGGCGCAACAGATTCGCGTGGCCAAGCCCTATGGCGGCATCCATTCCCCCCATTGCGCAACCCTGCAGCCGGCCAAGCTGGTGCGTGGCCTGGCCCGGGCGGTGGAGCGCCTGGGGGTGACGATCTATGAAAACAGCCCGGTGACCGACTGGCAGCCCGGCCACCTGCGCACGGCCAAGGCCCAAGTGCGCAGCCACTGGGTAGTGCCGGCGGTGGAGGGCTATTCGGTGACCCTGCCGCCCCTGGGGCGTTATCAATTGCCGGTGCAGAGCCTGTTGGTGGCCACCGAGCCACTGTCGGACGCCACCTGGGACGAGATTGGCCTGAGCCAGGGCCAGGCCTTCAGCGAGAGCAGCCGGCAGGTCACCTACGGCCAGCGCAGCGCCGATAATCGCCTGGTGTTCGGTGCCCGTGGCGGTTACCGCTTCGCCGGTCGACTGCGCCATGACTTCGCCCTCACCGAGCAAGAGGTCGAATTGCGCCGCTATCTGTTCAGCGAACTGTTCCCCCAGCTCAAACACGTGCGCATCAGCCATTCCTGGGGCGGCAACCTGGGCATGTCCCGGGCCTTCAAGCCGCACATGCTGTGTGACCGGCGCCAGGGCATTGCCTTGTCCGGCGGCTACGGCGGTGAAGGGGTGGGCGCCAGCAACCTCGGCGGGCGGACCCTGGCCGACTTGATCCTGCAGCGCGACACCCCGCTGGTGCAACAGCCCTGGGTCCTGGCCGAGCGCGGCATCGACGCCTTGCGGGCCTGGGAGCCGGAACCGTGCCGCTGGCTGGGCTACAACGCGATCATTCGCAGCTTTGTCCATGAGGACCAGACCCTGGCCAACCCGGCCACGGCCCCCTGGCGGCGCTCCCTGGCCACTCGGCTGGCGGCGTTCATGGAAGGCTTCATGCACTGAACACCCTCAACCCAAGGTAGCCCCATGAGCATCACTCAATTCAAGAACACCGCCACGGTTGCCCTCGATGATTCGACTCCGGTGGCCGTGCCCCTGGGCACGCCAGTGGCGGTTACCTCGGTGACCTGTGTCGAACGCGACGATGGCGTCGAAACCGGCATCTGGGAATGCACCCCGGGCCGCTGGCGGCGGCAGATCACCGCCCAGGAGTTCTGCCACTTCATCCAGGGCCGTTGCACCTTTACCCCGGACCATGGCGAGCCCCTGCACATACAAGCCGGCGACGCACTGATGTTGCCGGCCAACAGCACCGGGATCTGGGACATCCACGAGACCGTCCGCAAGACCTACGTGCTGATTTTCTGACTTTTCGATCCTTTGATTGCCTGCCAATAACAACAACCCCTACAGGAATCGATCCCATGATCCGCAAGACTCCAGCAAGTGTGTGGTTTGCCCCTTTGATGCTGGTGGCCGCCATCAGCCAGGCCGCCGAGACGGTGAAGATCTACAACTGGTCGGACTACATTGCCCCCGACACCCTGAAGAACTTCGAGAAAGACACCGGCATCCTGGCCAGCTATGACGTGTACGACAGCAACGAGACCCTGGACGGCAAGTTGATGACGGGTAAATCCGGCTACGACGTGGTGTTTCCGTCCAACCACTTCATGGCCCGGCAGATCCAGGGCGGCGCCCTGAAAAAACTCGACAAGAGCCAGTTGCCCAACTGGAAGAACCTCAACCCGGTGTTGCTCAAGGCCCTGCAGGGCAACGACCCGGGCAACGAACACGGCTTTCCTTATCTGTGGGGCAGCACCGGCATCGGCTACAACCTGGCCAAGGTCAAGGCGGTGCTGGGGGACAACGCGCCGGTGGATTCCTGGGACCTGATCTTCAAGCCCGAGAACATGGAGAAGCTGAAGAAGTGTGGGGTGGCGATCCTCGACAACGGTCCTGAACTGCTGCCTGCGGCCTTGAATTATCTGGGCCTGCCGCACCACAGCAAGGACCCGGCCGATTACAAAAAGGCCGAGGCGCTGTTGATGAAGGTCCGGCCTTATGTCAGCTACTTCCATTCCTCCAAGTACACCAGTGACTTGGCCAATGGCGATATTTGCGTGGCGGTGGGGTTCTCGGGGGACATCCTGCAGGCCGAAAGCCGGGCCAGGGAAGCGAACAACGGCGTGGAAATCGGCTATTCGATTCCCAAGGAGGGCGCGGCGATCTGGTTCGACATGGTGGCCATGCCCGCCGACGCGCCGGATGAAAAGGCCGGTTACGCCTTTATGAACTACCTGTTGCGCCCCGAGGTGATGGCCGGCATCAGCAACCATGTGCATTACGCCAATGGCAACCAGCAAGCCGACGGGCTGATCGACCCGGCGATCAAGAACGACACCAAGGTCTACCCCAGCCCGCAGATGATGGACAAGCTGTTCGCCCTGGAAGCCATGCCGCTGAACATCGACCGCATCCGCACGCGCTTGTGGAACAAGATCCGCACCGGCAGCTGAAACCTGTACGCCTGGGCAGCGGCTCCTGACAGTTTCTGACAGGGGCCTCTGGTAATCTTCTGCGCTCCAGCCCGTGGAGTGGCCCAGCGTGTCGCGTACCAGTCGTTTACTCACCTTGCTGCAAGTGTTGCGGGGCAAAAGCCGGCCCGTGACCGCCAGCGCCCTGGCCCGGGAGCTGGAGGTTTCCGAGCGCACGGTGTATCGGGACATTGCCGAACTCAGCGCCCTGGGTGCGCCGGTCTACGGCGAAGCCGGGATCGGTTATGTGCTGCGCAGCGGGCTGTTCCTGCCACCGCTGATGTTCAACACCGAGGAAATCGAAGCCATCGTTCTTGGCCTGCGCTACGTCGACCAACGTGGCGACGAGGTGCTGGGCAAGGCGGCGGCCGATGCGCTGGCCAAGATCGCCGCGGTGCTGGCCCCGGCGGCCCAGGACGCCTTGCGCAACCCAACCATCCTCGCTGGGCCACCCACCGGCACCTACCCGGACAACCCGGTGCCGCTGAATGTCTTTCGCCAGGCCATTCGCCAGCAAGCCAAGCTGCACATCGATTACGCCGACGCCAACAAAAGCCCCAGCCAGCGGCTGATCTGGCCGTTGGCCCTGGGGTTTATGGACGAGGTCCGGGTGATCGTCGCCTGGTGCGAGTTGCGTGGGGCCTATCGGACCTTTCGCACGGATCGGGTGGCCGCTGCCACGGAGCCGGGCGAGCCTTATCCAGGACGACGCAGCGATTGGCTGCGGGCCTGGCGCAAGCAGATGCAGGAAGAGGAAGCGGGGCGCTTCACCCCGCACAAGCGCCGAAGCTAGGCCTGGCCGCCCATCAGTCGCGGCGCGCTGGCCCCGCGCAGGCTCAGTGCCAGGCGGCCGTGGCATACTGCGGGCCCTTTGCCAGGAAGTCCCTGCCCGATGCCTTTCGACTCTCCCCTCAGCGCTTATCAGGATGCTGTGCAGGCCCGAGGTTTTGTCGCCGATCCGGCACAACTGCGGGCGGTGCAGGCCTTGCAGCAGTGTCACGAGGCTCTGCACCAGGGGCACGATGCACCGCGCGGGGTGTACCTCTGGGGCCCGGTGGGGCGCGGCAAGACCTGGCTGATGGACGCGTTTTACCAAAGCCTCAAGGTCCCGGCCCGGCGTCAGCACTTTCACCACTTCATGGGCTGGGTGCACCAGCGTTCCTTCCAACTCACCGGCACCGCCGATCCCTTGCATGCCCTGGCCCATGAGTTGAGCCAGGACGTGCGGGTGCTGTGTTTTGACGAGCTGTTCGTCAACGACATCGGCGACGCGATCATCCTTGGGCGCCTGTTCCAGGTGATGTTCGAGCAGGGTGTGGTGGTGGTCAGCACCTCCAACCAGCCACCGCAGCAACTTTATGCCGATGGCTTTAACCGCGAGCGCTTCCTGCCGGCCATTGCGGCAATCGAGGCCCATATGCAGGTGGTGGCGGTGGACGGCAGCGAAGACCACCGTCTGCACCCTGGCGTCGCCACTCAGCGTTACTGGGTCCGCCAGGCCGATGGCCAGTGCGCCTTGAGTGCAGCGTTTGAGCAGATGACGGCAGGGCAGGCGCGGGTCAGTGGCAGCATTGCCCTGGGCTACCGCCAGATCAATGTGATCCAGGCCAGCGAGCGGGTGATCTGGTGCCGTTACGCCGAACTGTGCGAGCAACCGTTCGCGGCCATGGACTTTATGGCCCTGTGCGACCGCTTCCAGGCCATTCTGTTGAGTGATGTGCCCAACCTCAGCGCCAGCCAGCGCCCAGGGAGGATTGCTCGTGGCACCGAGGACGGCGCAACGCGGGTCGAGGCCGGGGATCGGGAGCTGCCCCAGTTGTCAGTGCACGACGACAGCGTGCGGCGCTTTATTGCGCTGGTGGACGAATGCTACGACCGCAAGGTGCCGCTCTATATCGAGGCCTTGGTGCCGATGGAACAGCTGTACACCGAGGGTTACCTGGCGTTTGCCTTTCGCCGCACCCTGAGCCGCTTGCGCGAGATGCAATTGCAGCGTTTTGCCTGAAATTGCCACCCCTATTGGTAGCACTTGGTAAACAGTTTTAAACAATAAGAAAGTTGTTCTTGTGCCGGGTTTTAGAAACTAACGAGTTCAAACCCATAAAGACACCCCAATAAAAAAGGCGCCCGTGTCAGGCGCCAAATGTTCAATCCTGATAACGGAGCGGAGTATCAGGATCGAGTGCTGGGGTTAACGTTCAATCAGGCATCGGGCTGTTGCCCAGAGACGCTGGTGCTTGAGGTCTGCACCGGCTTCTTAGCCGCGTCGCTGTGGGCGATATTGTCGGTTTGGCCATGGATTTGCTGCTGGGTGGCGAGGAAGTCCTGCCGTGCCTGATGGGCGCGTTCGGCGCCGTCTTCGGCGAAGGCCAGGGTCGAGCCCATGCCCAGCAGAGCGGTCATCACAACAGTCGAAAGTTTGTTTGAACGTTTCATGGATCAGTTCCTGCTTAATAGTGTTCGTTCTCCACTTCATCCCTGAAATAAAGGCATGGAAGGAGTGTGGGGACGATTGATTAAGTGGGAATTAATTCACTTTGGGTACAGGCGTGAAGTTGTTGTAATTGTTTGTTTCACGCGAGGGCGTTCATAGGGGCGCCAGGCAAGGCTTTTATAGGCCGCAATAAAAAATGCCCCGTAAGGGGCATTGTTTCAACGCAGCGCCAGGCTTATTGCTGCACCAGTTCGCTGGCCGTCGCTGCCGGTGCCTTGGGCTTCATCAGGCTGAAGTCGATCAGTGCCTTGTTCTGTTTGGCGTAAGGGTCGCCAATCAGCAGGGGGCGGGGTTTGAAGCTGTCGCTGACCAGGCTCTTGCTGCGGTCCAGCTCATCGAAGCTCAAACCGGCCAGGTCGGCCCAGGTGTGGATCAGGTTCGAGCTGCTGTAAGGCCGGCCCAAGTCACCGGCAAAGCTCCAGTCGTGGGTTTCCCGCCATTTCGGCGAGGCCCAGGCCATAAAGGGAATGGTGTACATCGGTGCCGTGGGCTTCGACTCATTGCGCCCCAGCATGTCGTGACCCGCCGAGTCGAAGACATCTTCGCCATGGTCCGACAGGTACAGCAAGAAGCCATTGGGATCGGTCTTGGCGTAATCCTTGATCAGGCTCGACACCACGAAGTCGTTGTACAGCACCGCATTGTCGTAGCTGTTGTAGGTTGGCACCTGGTCGTCGCGCACGCCGGGCGGCACGCCCTGGCGGTCGGTGAATTTATCGAAGCTCGGCGGGTAGCGGTACTGGTAACTCATGTGGGTGCCCAGCAGGTGGACCACGATGAATTTGCGCGGTGCGCTCTCGGCCAGGGCCTTGCTGAAGGGGGCGAGCACGTCGCCGTCGTACTGGCGGGCGTTCTGGTTGCGATTGTTGTTCAGGTACACCTGCTCGTCGGCCTGCTCGGAGAAGGTGGTGAGCATGGTGTTGCGCTTGGTCATGGTCTGCTGGTTGGTGATCCAGTAGGTCTTGTAGCCCGCCTGCTTCATCACGCTGACCAGGGACGGGGTCTTGAGGTACAGGTCGGGGTTTTCTTCATCGGCGAAGGTCAGCACCTGCTGCAGCGCTTCAATGGTGTAGGGGCGGGGGGTGATGACGTTGTCGAACACCGCCAACTGGTCCTTGAGCTTGTCCAGTTCCGGGGTGGTTTGCCGTGGGTAGCCGTACAGGCTCATGCGCTGGCGGTTGGTGGATTCGCCGATCACCAGCACTAGGGTGGCCGGCAGGTTGGCCCCGCTGTCCTTGAGGTTGCCCAGGGGAGGGATCTTGCTGACGTTGTCGAGCATGCCCTGCATGTTGTTCAACTGCTCGCGATAGCGCCGGTAGGCCACCAGCATCTGCCATGGCACGGCCGGTTCGATGCGGGTTTCGAGTTTCTCCAGGCCCCCGGCCAGGCTGCCGGTGCGTGCGGTCTGCTTGATCAGGGGGTAGCCGACAATCACCACCAGGATGGCCACGGCTGCCACGGCCGCCTGGGCCCGGGGCAGGTACACGGGGCGCACCCGGGTCCAAAGGAAAAACGCCACTGCGGTATGGGCGAGAAACGCCAGGACCATCCACCAGGCAAAGTATTGGGTCAGGTATTCACCGGCTTCCGAGGGGTTGGACTCGAACATGATGAAGATGACGCTTTGCGAGAACTCCTGCTGGTAGATGAAGAAGTAGCCCAGGCTGGCCAGGGAGCAGGCCCACAGCACCACGCCAATCAGCCCCGCCAGCAGGCGCGCGCGGGCCGGAAACAGCAGCATCGGCGCGAGCCAGATGGCGCTCATGAAGAAGGCCTGGCGGAAACCGGTAAAGCCCGAGGTGTCGGTCAACTGGATCAGCAGTTGGGTGATCCCCGAGAAATACCAGAAGAACAGGAACATCCAGGCCATTGCAGCCCAGTCGAAACCCTTGGCAGCGGTGCCGCCACGTTTGAACAATGCCATTCAGCGCTCCAGCCAGTTGATCTCGGCCATCGCGCGCGCAGGGTCACGACAATGGCGGCCACCGCAAGTTTGGCGGCTATAAAGGCAGGGAGTATCGACAAGCGGATGTGAAAACTTTGTGAGCCGGGGCGGCAGAGGACGGAGCGTACAAGCGACGGCGCAGGGCCGGGGAGAACAGCAACGCAGGGCAGGGCCCTGCGTTCAACCGTGGGGGATCAATGGGCGGCGGGTAGCTGCAACGGCTGGGACTGGCCTTGACTCAACATAAGCTGGCGCAACTGGGTGAGTTCCCGTTGCAACTGCTCGCGTTCTTCCTTGAGTTGGCGCAATTCGTCACGACGGATGGTGACGTACAGGGTTTGTGCAGGCCGTGCTGGTAGTACTGTGCCCATTGCTCACCTCGCAAATGGCGTGTTTCAACTGTGTGTTGCCCCGCGCTGAGCGGCGACACCACACTATCGGCTGCAAGTTTGATTTCTTTTAGGGACAAAGGGAACTTTTTTATTTTTAACGGTCGTTGTGTCTTCTAGTCGTTTACCGTCGTTATCCACTGTCTGAACGGGAAACTTAGGCCGGACGCTCTGGACTAACCCTCATTGGCCCCCTTGGGCTATAACCTTTTGACACAAATCTATTGGTAGTAAGGAGCATCAGCACATGCAACTCGGGATTATTGGACTGGGCCGCATGGGCGGCAACATTGCACGGCGCCTGATGCTCAACGGGCATGAAACCGTGGTGTTCGACCGCAATGTGGACTTTGTCAGCACCCTGGCTGCTGAAGGCGCCCAAGGCGTCGCCGACCTGCAAGCCCTGGTGGCGGGCCTACAGGCCCCTCGGGCCGTGTGGGTGATGCTGCCGGCCGGTGCGCCGACCGAAGACACCATCGAGGCCCTGAGCCAACTGCTGGAAGCCGGTGATGTGATCATCGACGGCGGCAACACCTACTACAAGGACGACATCCGTCGCGCCCGCAGCCTGGCGGAAAAAGGCTTGAAATACATCGACGTCGGCACCTCCGGCGGTGTCTGGGGCCTGGAACGCGGCTACTGCATGATGATCGGCGGCGACGCTGATGAAGTGCTGCGCCTGGACCCGTTGTTCGCGGCCCTGGCACCCGGCTACGGCGACATTCCGCGGACCCGCGACCGGGTCGCCGAGGACGACCGTGCCGAGCGCGGTTACATCCACGCTGGCCCGGCTGGCTCCGGGCACTTCGTCAAGATGATCCACAACGGCATCGAGTACGGGATGATGCAGGCCTTCGCCGAAGGCTTCGACATTCTCAAGACCAAGGCTTCGGAAAACCTCCCGGAAGACCAGCGTTTCGACCTCAATGTGGCGGACATCGCCGAAGTCTGGCGGCGTGGCAGCGTGGTGTCGTCCTGGCTCCTGGACCTGACCGCCGACGCCCTGGCCAGCGACCCGAAACTCGACGGTTACTCGGGCTCCGTGGCCGACAGCGGTGAAGGCCGCTGGACCATCGAAGCCGCCATGGAGCAATCGGTGCCGGTGCCGGTGCTGTCCAACTCGCTGTTCGCGCGCTTCCGTTCGCGCCAGCAAAGCACCTACGGCGACAAACTGTTGTCGGCCATGCGCTTCGGCTTCGGCGGCCACGTGGAGACTTCGAAAAAATGACCGAAATGCGCAAGAAGTCCAAGGCTCAACCCGCTCCGCCCACCACCCTGTTCCTGTTCGGCGCCCATGGCGACCTGGTCAAGCGCCTGCTGATGCCGGCGCTGTACAACCTCAGCCGCGATGGCTTGCTGAACGAGGGCGTGCGGATTGTCGGGGTCGACCACAACGCCATCAGCGATGTGGATTTCGCCAAGAAGCTCGAGGACTTCCTGCGCACCGAGGTCGCCAGCAAAGTCGGCAATGGCGCCAGCCTCGACCCGGCGCTGTGGGCCCAGCTGGCCAAAGGCATCAGCTACGTTGAAGGGGATTTCCTCGACGACAACACCTATCAAGCGCTGGCGGCCAAGATTGCCGCCAGCGGCAGCGGCAATGCGGTGTTCTACCTGGCCACCGCGCCGCGTTTTTTTGCTGAAGTGGTGCAGCGCCTGGGCGCTGCCGGGTTGCTGGAGGAGGGCAGCGATGCCTTCCGCCGCGTGGTGATCGAAAAGCCTTTCGGTTCCGACCTGCAAACCGCCGAGGCGTTGAACGCCTGCCTGCTCAAAGTCATGAGCGAGAAGCAGATCTATCGCATCGACCATTACCTGGGCAAGGAAACGGTACAGAACATTCTGGTCAGCCGTTTCTCCAACAGCCTGTTCGAGGCGTTCTGGAACAACCACTACATCGACCACGTGCAGATCACCGCGGCGGAAACCGTCGGGGTGGAAACCCGTGGCAGTTTTTATGAACACACCGGCGCCTTGCGCGACATGGTGCCCAATCACCTGTTCCAGTTGCTGGCCATGGTCGCCATGGAGCCGCCCGCGGCCTTTGGTGCCGACGCAGTGCGGGGCGAGAAGGCCAAGGTGGTGGGGGCGATCCGTCCCTGGTCGGTGGACGACGCGCGGGCCAACTCGGTGCGCGGCCAGTATGTGGCCGGCGAACTGGGTGGCAAGGCCGTGCCGGGCTACCGCGAGGAAGACAAGGTTGCCGCCGACAGCAGTACGGAAACCTACGTCGCCCTCAAGGTGATGATCGATAACTGGCGCTGGGTCGGCGTACCGTTCTACCTGCGCACCGGCAAGCGCCTGAGTGTGCGCGACACCGAGATCGCCATCTGCTTCAAGCCGGCGCCCTATGCGCAGTTCCGCGACACCGAGGTCGACAGCCTGCAGCCGACGTACCTGCGGATCCAGATCCAGCCCAATGAAGGCATGTGGTTCGACCTGTTGGCGAAAAAGCCCGGGCCGACCCTGGACATGGCCAACATCGAGTTGGGCTTTGCCTACAAGGATTTCTTCGAGATGCAGCCTTCCACCGGCTACGAGACCCTGATCTACGACTGCCTCACGGGTGACCAGACCCTGTTCCAGCGTGCCGACAACATCGAAAACGGCTGGCGAGCAGTGCAGCCCTTCCTCGATGCGTGGAAACAGGACGCCACCGTCCAGCCTTATGCCGCTGGCGGTACAGGTCCGGCGGATGCCGATGAGTTGTTGCGCCGTGACGGCCGTGAATGGTGCCAACTGGGATGAGTGATCACGTGCAGCAGCCCATCGAGTTTCTTCTCAGTGATATGGACGGCACCTTGTTACTTCCCGATCACAGCATCAGCCCCCGCACCCTGGCGGCAGTCAGGGCCTTGCGCGAGGCCGGCGTGGCCTTCAGCCTGGCCACGGGGCGCCCACCCCGGGCCATGCGCCAGCAGATCGAAGCCCTGGGCGTGGATGTGCCCACGGCGGCGTTCAATGGCGGAACCATTGTTCATCCGGATGGGCGCTTCCTGGCGCGCCATCACCTGCCATTGCCCGCGGTGCTGGCCACCCTGGCCCTGTTCACGCCTCACGCGGACGTCGAAGTCTGGGTGTTTGCCGATGACTTGTGGCTGCTCCGTGACTCTGAGCGGCCCATGGTGCCCCGTGAGCAGCAGGGCCTGGGTTATCCGCCGCAGGTGGTGGACAGCTTCGAGGCCTACCTGCCACGGGTCGACAAGATCGTCGCCGCCAGCAACAACACCGGGCTACTGGTGGAGTTGGAGGCTCAGTTGCAAGCGCAGATGGGTGAGCAGGCCCAAGTGTCGCGTTCGCAGCCGGTGTACCTGGACGTGACTGCGCTCCAGGCGAACAAGGGCGATGCCTTGCGCACCCTGGCGGAATATCTGGGGGTAGCCATCGAGCGCACCGCGGCCATCGGCGATGGCGGCAATGACCCGGCGATGTTTCACCAGGCCGGATTGTCGATTGCCATGGGCCAGGCGGAACAGGCCATCAAGGATCAGGCCGATGTGGTCACCGCCAGCAACGTCGAGGATGGCGCGGCCCAGGCCATCGAACGTTTCATCCTGTCTCCCCGCGCCCAGTCCCGGGCTTGAACCACGTGGGCGCCCATCAGGGCGCCCGCTGTTACAGCCAGTGGCTCACCGCGTACCAGCCCAACACCCCCATCACCACCGTATACGGCAGCGCCATCCACACCATGCGCCCGTAGGACAGGCGCACCAGCGGGGCAATCGCCGACGTCAGCAGAAACAGGAACGCCGCCTGGCCGTTGGGTGTGGCTACGCTTGGCAGGTTGGTCCCGGTATTGATGGCGATCGCCAGGGTTTCGAAATGCTCGCGGCTCATGTGCCCGGACACGAAGGCCTGCTTGACCTCGGTGATGTAGATGGTGGCCACGAACACGTTGTCGCTGATGGCCGACAGTAGGCCGTTGGCGATAAACAGCATGCCCGGCTGTTGCTCCGCCGGCAGGGCCAGCACCCACTGGATCAGCGGGGTGAACAGCTGCTGGTCGTGGATCACCGCGACCACCGCGAAAAACACCACCAGCAAGGCGGTGAACGGCATGGCGTCCTTGAACGCATTGCCGATGCGGTGTTCCTCAGTGATTCCGGTAAAGGCGGTGATCAGCACAATCACCATCAGGCCGATCAGGCCGACTTCGGCGATGTGCAGGGCCAGGCCGGCAATCAGGATCAGCGCCGCCAGGCCCTGGACCAGTAACGCCGCCCGTTGCCGTGGGGTGCGCTGGGCGTTGTCTTCAGCGGCGTAGGCGGCCAGGACGGCGCGTACATTGTCCGGCAGCAGGGTGCCATAGCCGAACCAGCGCAGTTTCTCCAAGAGCACGCAAGTCACCAGGCCGGCCACCAGCACTGGCAGGGAAACCGGCGCGACCTTGGTGAAAAAGTCGGCGAAGTGCCAGCCCATTTCATGGCCGATCAGCAGGTTCTGTGGCTCGCCCACCAGGGTGCAGACGCCACCCAGGGCGGTGCCGACCGCACCGTGCATCAGCAGGCTGCGCAAAAAGGCACGGAACTGCTCCAGGTCTTCGTGGTGCAGCGCGGGCAGGTGCTGGTCGTCGCTGAATGCGCTGTCCTGGCGCGGGTCGTTGCCGCTGGCCACCCGGTGGTACACCGAATAGAAGCCCACCGCCGCGCTGATGATCACCGCCGTAACGGTCAAGGCATCGAGAAAGGCCGAGAGGAACGCCGAAAGGAAGCAGAACATCAGCCCCAGCAGGGCCTTGGAGCGCACCCCCAGCAGCAGGCGGGAAAACAGGAACAGCAGCAGCTCCTTCATAAAGTAGATGCCGGCCACCATAAACATCAGCAGCAGGATCACCGGGAAGTTGTGCAGCAGTTCCTCGTACAGCGCCTGAGGCGTGGTCATGCCCATAAGCAGGGCCTCGACCAGCAGCAGGCCGCCGGGGATCAGCGGGTAGCACTTGAGGGCCATGGCCAGGGTGAAGATGAACTCCACCACCAGCAGCCAACCGGCAGCGACCGGGCCGACCGTGAACAGCAGCAGCGGGTTGAGGACCAGAAAGGCGACCACGCAGGCCTTGTACCAGCGGGGCGAGTGGCCGAGAAAATTGTGCGCGAACGCCTGGGCCATTGAACCGGACATTGGCTGCTCCTTGGATTGAGAAGCGCGCAACTTGCCGCAAGCCTTGTACAAGATCAAGAAACGATGAAATCTTTTGCCACAAATTCTCGGAGGGCCCGCTGCTGGCCGGTCTCAGCAGCGGGCCGGCAAACGCCTCAGGCCGGAATGCGGAAGATTTTCCCCGGGTTCATCAGGTTCAGCGGGTCCAAGGCCTGCTTGATGGCGACCATGGTGTCGATGGCCACCTGGCCGTGTTCCTGGACCATGAAGTCGATCTTGTGCAGGCCCACTCCATGTTCGCCGGTGCAAGTGCCGCCCGCCGCCAGGGCGCGGTGGACGATGGCGTGGTTGAGGCGCTCGGCTTCCTCCAGCTCTTCTGGTTTGCTCGGGTCCAGCAGCAGGCAGACATGAAAGTTGCCGTCGCCCACATGGCCGAAGATTGGTGCGGGAATGCTCGACTGGCTCAGGTCTTGCTCACTGCCCACCACGCATTCCGCGAGCTTCGACAGGGGCACGCACACGTCGGTGGACAGCGCCCGGCAGCCGGGCTTGAGCTGCAAGAAGGCGAACAGCGCGTTGTGCCGGGCACTCCACAGGCGGTTGCGTTCTTCCTGGGCGGTGGCCCATTGAAAGCCGCTGCCCTGATTGCCGTCCGCCAGTTCCTGCACTGCCTGGGCCTGTTCCGCCACGCTGGCGGCGTTGCCGTGAAACTCCAGGAACAGCGTCGGGGCTTCCCGCAGGCCGAGCTTTGCGTACTGGTTCAAGGCCTGGATGGCCAAGCGGTCCACCAGTTCGGCGCGGGCCACGGGAATGCCCATCTGGATGGTTTCGATCACCGTTTGTACCGCACCCTCCACCGAGTCGAAGCTGCACACCGCGGCGCTGATGGCTTCCGGCTGCGGGTGCAGCTTCAGGGTGATCTCACTGATGACCCCCAGGGTGCCTTCGCTGCCGATAAACAACCGGGCCAGGTCATAACCGGCAGACGACTTCTTGGCCTTGGAGCCCGAGCGCAGCACGCGTCCGTCGGCCAGCACCGCGTTCAGGCCCAGCACGTTCTCGCGCATGGTGCCATAGCGCACGGCATTGGTGCCCGAAGCACGGGTGGCGCACATGCCGCCAATGCTCGCGTCGGCCCCCGGGTCGATGGGGAAAAACAGCCCGCTGGCCCGCAGGTAGTCGTTCAGGGCCTTGCGGGTGATGCCAGGCTGCACGGTGATCGACAGGTCCGCCGGTTCAAAGGCCAGCACCTGGTCCATCAACGACAGGTCGAGGCTGATGCCGCCCTGGACCGCCAACAAATGACCCTCCAGGGACGAGCCGCTGCCGTAGGCAATCACCGGCACCCGGTGTGCATGGCAGAGGGCGAGCACCGCACTGATGTCCTCCACGCTCGTGGCGTAGGCCACCGCATCGGGCAGCACCGGGTCGTACAGGGATTCATCGCGGCCATGGTGCTCGCGCACCGCCAGCACGGTGCTGAAGCGTTCGCCAAGGCAGGCGTGCATAGCGGCCAGAAAGGCTTGGGGCAGGGCAGAAGAGTGGGTCATGACAAGCTCCTTGCGGGTCGGATCGCTTCGCTGTCTCGCGCCGCGATCCGTCGTCCCCGGCTTAGAGCGGGGTCAGAACATTCATCACGGTGTCGAGGGCGACGCGGGTGTCGTCGAGTTGCACCAGCGATGCATGGCGCGCGCCGAGGGCGTCGCGGTTCTTGATCGCGGTGAGGATCGCCTTGTGCCGCGGCAAGCTGAGCTGCTGGGTATTGGGGCGCAGGTTGGTGACGTTGATGGATTCGCGCAGGGGCAACGACAGCATGTTGCACATGTAGGCCAGCAAGTCGTTGTGGGTCGCCTCGGCGATGGCCCGGTGGAAGTCCAGGTCCGGTTGCAACAGGTCTTTGGGGCTGCTGGCCGCTTCCATGCGCCGGTAAGCGTCCTCGATCCGTGCGATATCGTCCTCGGTGGCGGTGGCCGCCGCCATCGCGGCGATCTCCGGTTCGAGAATCCGCCGGACCCCGGCCAGGGTGTTGAAGAATTCGCTGTGGGGCGTGGATTGCATCAGCCAGAACAGCACGTCCGGGTCCAGCAGGTGCCATTCGACTCGTGGCCGCACCACCGTGCCGACCCGTGGCTTGGAGTACACCAGGCCCTTGGCGCTGAGCACCCGGGTGGCTTCGCGCAGGACCGGGCGGCTGACCTGGTACTGCTCGCAGAGGTTGGCTTCCGGGGGCAGCTTTTCCTCTTGCTTGAAGCGTCCGGAAACGATGTGCATGCCCAGTTCCTGAACGATCTGGGCGTGCATGCTTTTGCGCGGCTTGGGTGTCTGGTAGTCCATAACAGGGGGATTGCTCTGGCCAAATGGCGTGCATCATAGCACCGCCGGGCTGTGGTTTAGGCAGCACCGGTACCTCCTGCCACGTATTGCCTTGGGGGATGACGGCCCGACCACCGTGGTCGCCGGCACGCCGACGAACCACGGTCGCAGCCCATCAGTGGGAGTGACGCGGGACCTCGGAGCCACGGCAGCCGACCAGGAAGTCGAAGTCGCAACCTTCGTCGGCTTGCAGCACATGGTCCACGTACAGGCGGCTGTAGCCACTGGAGAAGATCTTCGCGCTGGTGTCCGGCTTCAGGTCGCTGAGGCGGGCTTGCAGTTCCTCGTCGCTGATGTCCAGGTGCAGGCGACCACCGGCGCAGTCCAGTTCGATGAAGTCACCGTTGCGCACCGCAGCCAACGGCCCGCCGGCCGCCGCTTCCGGGGCCACGTGGAGAACCACGGTGCCGTAGGCGGTGCCGCTCATGCGGGCATCGGAAATGCGCACCATGTCGGTGACGCCCTTGGCCAGGACCTTGGGCGGCAGGCCCATGTTGCCGACTTCGGCCATGCCCGGGTAACCCTTGGGCCCGGCGTTCTTCAGCACCAGCACGCAGGTTTCGTCGACGTCCAGGTCCGGGTCGGCGATGCGTGCCTTGTAGTCGTCGAAGTTCTCGAACACCACGGCGCGGCCACGGTGCTGCATCAGTGCCGGAGTGGCAGCGGAGGGCTTGAGCACCGCACCCCGTGGCGACAGGTTGCCGCGCAGGATGCACAGGCCGCCGTCGGCCACCAGCGGTTTGTCGATCGGGCGGATCACTTCGTCGTTGTACTGCGGCGAGTTCTGGCAGTTGTTCCAGATGCTCTGGCCGTTGGCGGTCAGGGCGTCCGGGTTGGGCAGCAGGCCCGATTCGCCCAAACGGCGGATCACCGCGGGCAGGCCGCCGGCGTAGTAGAACTCTTCCATCAGGAAGCGCCCCGACGGCTGCATGTCGACGATGGTCGGGGTGCCGCGGCCGACCCGGGTCCAGTCTTCCAGGTCCAGCTCGACGCCGATGCGCCCGGCAATCGCCTTGAGGTGGATCACCGCGTTGGTGGAACCGCCGATGGCGGCGTTGACCTTGATCGCGTTCTCGAACGCCGCCTTGGTGAGGATCTTCGACAGGCGCAGGTCTTCGCGGACCATGTCGACAATGCGCATGCCCGACAGGTGGGCCAGCACATAGCGGCGCGAGTCCACGGCGGGGATCGCGGCGTTGTGCGGCAGCGAAGTGCCCAGGGCTTCGGCCATGCAGGCCATGGTCGAGGCGGTGCCCATGGTGTTGCAGGTACCGGCCGAGCGCGACATGCCGGCTTCGGCGGAGAGGAATTCGTCGAGGCTGATTTGCCCGCCTTTATAGGCTTCGTGCATCTGCCAGACCACGGTGCCGGAGCCGATGTCCTTGCCTTTGTGCTTGCCGTTGAGCATCGGCCCACCGGTCACCACAATGGCCGGCACGTCGCAGCTGGCGGCGCCCATCAGCAGGGCCGGGGTGGTCTTGTCGCAGCCGGTCAGCAGCACCACGGCGTCCACTGGATTGCCGCGAATGGCTTCTTCCACGTCCATGCTGGCCAGGTTGCGGGTGAGCATGGCGGTGGGGCGCAGGTTGGATTCGCCGCTGGAGAACACCGGGAACTCCACCGGGAAGCCGCCGGCCTCCAGTACGCCTTTCTTCACGTGCTCGGCGATCTTGCGGAAGTGGGCATTGCATGGGGTCAGTTCAGACCAGGTGTTGCAGATGCCAATGATCGGCTTGCCCTGGAACTCGTGGTCCGGGATGCCCTGGTTCTTCATCCAGCTGCGGTACATGAAGCCGTTCTTGTCGGCCGTGCCGAACCATTGGGCGGAGCGCAGGGGAACTTTTTTGTCTGTCATGGCGCGGATAACTCTTATTGTATGACTAGTTACGGGGTGTGGCACTGAATCTACCCCATAAAAAGCCATTTTGAAATCGTTGAACGTTAAATCGTATTACTATATTGTCTGCCGACCTGATCGAGAGGGTATGCGCTCGACACGCCCCCGATCAGGCCCGGCACATCCATAACAAAAACAATTTGGAGAAGACTATGAATCCGGAAGCTCGGATCATTCGCACGCTCACGCTCAGGTTGATTCCCTTCCTGATCCTGTTGTACCTCGTGGCCTTTATCGACCGTTCCGCGGTGGGCTTCGCCAAATTGCACATGAACGCCGACATCGGCCTCAGCGATATGGCATACGGCTTTGGCGCGGGGCTGTTCTTTATCGGTTACTTCATCTTTGAAGTGCCGAGCAACCTGCTGCTGGAACGCTACGGTGCCCGCCGCTGGTTCGCTCGCATTCTGATTACCTGGGGCGCAATCACTGTCGGCATGGCCTTTGTCCAGGGCTCCTACAGCTTCTACGTCATGCGCTTTTTGCTGGGCGCGGCAGAGGCGGGGTTCTTCCCCGGGGTGCTGTACTACATCACCCGCTGGTTCCCGGTGCGTAACCGGGGCAAGGTGCTGGGCTTCTTTATCCTGTCTCAACCCATCGCTCTGATGGTCACCGGCCCCCTGGCCGGCGGCTTGCTGGGCATGAACGGGATCGCCGGCCTGGCCGGCTGGCAGTGGCTGTTCATCACCATTGGCCTGCCGGCGATCATCCTCGCCTGGCCGACCCTGAAAATCCTTCCCGACACCCCGAAAGATGCCCGCTGGCTGGCGGAAAGCGATCGTCAATGGCTGCTCAACGAGCTGGACAAGGACCGCAAGGAATATGGCCAGACCGAGCACACCAACCCCCTGCGGGCCCTGACCGACCGTCGGGTGCTGATCCTCGCGCTGCTGTACCTGCCGAGCACCTTGAGTACCTATGGCCTGAGCCTGTGGCTGCCGACCCTGGTGCACCAGTTCGGCGGCAGCGACTTGACCACCGGCTTTATCTCGTCGATTCCCTACATCTTCGGGGTCATCGGCCTGCTGATCATCCCTCGCAGTTCCGACCGTTTGAATGACCGTTACGGCCACCTTTGCGTGCTTTACGTGTTGGGCGCCCTGGGCCTGTTCCTGAGTGCCTGGCTGAGCATGCCGGCCCTGCAACTGGCGGCCCTGTGCCTGACCGCGTTCAGCCTGTTCTCGGTGACGGCGATCTTCTGGGTGCTGCCGGGGCGCTTCCTCTCCGGTGCCACCGCAGCGGCGGGCATTGCCCTGATCAACTCCTTCGGCAACCTGGGCGGCTACATCGGCCCGTTCGGCATCGGCGCCCTCAAGGAATACACCGGGACCCTGTCCTCGGGCCTGTACTTCCTGGCGGCGGTCATGCTCAGCGGCGTGGTGCTGACCTACATCGTTTACACCCAACTGGAAAAGAAGGCCTCGGCGGCGCGTAACACCGCGTTGAGCCAGCCATCCTGATCGTTCCGGCGGGCAGGGATGCCCGCCGTCCTGGAGTCCCTGCATGACTAGAAAACTCAAAGTGGCCATCGTCGGGCCCGGCAACATCGGCACCGACCTGATGATCAAAGTGATGCGCAACGCCAAGTACCTGGAAATGGGCGCCATGGTCGGTATCGACCCGGCTTCCGACGGCCTGGCCCGGGCAGCACGCCTGGGCGTGGCGACCACCCACGAGGGTATCGAGGGCCTGACCCGGCTGCCGGAGTTCGCCGACATCGACTTCGTGTTCGACGCCACCAGCGCCGGCGCCCACGTCAAGAACGACGCCTTTCTGCGTTCGGTAAAACCCGGCATTCGCCTGATCGACCTGACCCCGGCGGCCATCGGCCCGTATTGCGTACCGGTGGTCAACCTGGAGCAGAACCTCGACCAGTTGAACGTCAACATGGTCACCTGCGGCGGCCAGGCGACCATTCCGATGGTGGCGGCGGTGTCGCGGGTGGCCAAGGTCCACTACGCGGAAATCGTCGCCTCGATCGCCAGCAAATCCGCCGGCCCCGGCACCCGGGCCAACATCGACGAATTCACCGAAACCACCTCCAAGGCCATTGAAGTGATCGGCGGCGCCGGCAAGGGCAAGGCAATCATCGTGATGAACCCGGCCGAGCCGCCACCGATGATGCGCGACACGGTGTTTGTGCTATCGGAGGCGGCCGACCAGGCGCTGGTGGAAGCCTCGATCATTGAAATGGCCGCCGCCGTGCAAGCCTATGTGCCGGGCTATCGCTTGAAGCAGCAGGTGCAGTTCGAGGTGATCCCCGAGGACGCGCCCCTGAACATCCCGGGCCTGGGGCGTTTCTGCGGGCTCAAGACCTCGGTGTTCCTCGAGGTCGAAGGCGCCGCCCATTACCTGCCGGCCTACGCCGGCAACCTCGACATCATGACCTCGGCGGCCCTGGCCACGGCCGAGCGCATGGCCCAGTCGCTGCTCAAGGCCTGAGGAACCCCGTCATGACCTTCAATCCCGCTAAAAAGCTCTACATCTCCGATGTGACCCTGCGCGACGGCAGCCACGCGGTGCGCCACCAGTATTCGATCCAGAACGTGCAGGACATCGCCCGCGCCCTGGATGCGGCCAAGGTCGACTCCATCGAAGTGGCCCACGGCGACGGCCTGCAAGGCTCCAGTTTCAACTACGGCTTTGCTGCGCACACAGACCTGGAGTGGATCGAAGCGGCGGCCGACGTGATCAGCCACGCGAAAATCACCACCTTGCTGCTGCCCGGCATTGGCACGGTGCACGACCTCAAGGCCGCCTACGACGCCGGCGCCCGGGTGGTTCGGGTGGCCACCCACTGCACCGAGGCCGATGTGTCGAAACAGCACATCGAATTCGCCCGGGAGCTGGGCATGGACACCGTGGGCTTCTTGATGATGAGCCACATGATCCCGGCCGAGCAGTTGGCTGCCCAGGCCAAGCTGATGGAAAGCTACGGTGCGACGTGCGTGTACATGGCCGACTCCGGCGGTGCCATGAACATGCAGGACGTGCGTGACCGTTTCCGTGCCTTCAAGGCTGTGCTCAAGCCGGAAACCGAGACCGGCATGCACGCTCACCACAACCTGTCCCTGGGAGTGGCCAACTCCATCACCGCGGTGGAAGAGGGCTGTGACCGTATCGACGCCAGCCTGGCGGGCATGGGCGCCGGGGCCGGCAACGCCCCGCTGGAAGTGTTTATCGCTGCGGCGGATCGTCTGGGCTGGAACCACGGCACCGACCTCTACACCTTGATGGACGCGGCGGATGACATTGTTCGGCCGTTGCAGGACCGCCCGGTGCGGGTGGACCGCGAGTCCCTGGCGCTGGGGTATGCCGGGGTGTATTCGAGCTTCCTGCGCCACGCCGAAATCGCCGCCGCGCGCTACGGCCTGAAGACCGTGGACATCCTCGTTGAGCTGGGCAAGCGGCGCATGGTCGGCGGCCAGGAAGACATGATCGTCGACGTCGCCCTGGATCTGCTGCGCAAAGCCTGACCGGTCTCTTGCTCACCGAGTGACATCCACCCCTCGTTCCCACGGTCCCCGTGGGAATGCCTTCTGAGGCGTGACGCAGCGCGTCATGGGCTGCATGCCCGTGCAGAGCGTGGGAACGATCATCGCCTCACTCGCACGGCCTAGAGCTGCAGCTTGTAACCCACGCCATACAACGACTGAATGATGTCTTCACCCGGGCAGGCCTGCTGCAGTTTGCGTCGCAGGTTGCGGATATGGCTGTCCACGGTGCGGTCGGTGACCACGCGGTGGTCGGAGTACAGGCGGTCCAGCAGTTGATCCCGGGAAAACACCCGGCCCGGCGCCTTGGCCAGGGTGTTGAGCAGGCGCAGTTCCACTGGGGTCAGGTCCAGCTGCACACCGTCGAAGGTGGCGCGGTAGAGCGCCTCGTCGATCTGCAAGCGCGCCACACTGGGCGTTTCGAGTGCGGGCCCACGGCGCAGGATAGCCTTGACCCGGGCCACCATTTCTCGTGGGCTGAAGGGTTTGCAGATGTAGTCGTCGGCCCCCAGGTCCAGCCCCAGCAGGCGGTCCACTTCCTCGACCCGAGCGGTGATCATGATGATCGGCACGCCACTGAACGCCCTCAAGTCCCTGCACACTTCCAGGCCGTCGCGGCCCGGCAACATCAGGTCCAACAAGATCAGCCGCGGCGCCTGGGCGCGCACACTGGGCAGCACATCCAAGCCATTGTCCAGGCACAGGGTCGGGTAGCCGGCGGCGTTCAGGTAGTCGCGCATCAGCGCCGCCAGTTTGGGTTCGTCTTCAACGATCAGGATCGGTGCGTCGTCCATGGTTCAGGCGCTCCGCGGCAGGCGCAGGGTCAGCCACAGGCCGCCTAGGGGTGAATGCTCGGCGCTGAGGCTGCCGCCATGGGCCAGGGCGATGCTGTGACAGATCGCCAGGCCCAGGCCGGCGCCGCCGCTGGCGCGGTTGCGCGAGGCCTCGCCACGGTAGAACCGCTCGAACAGCCGAGGCAGTTGCTCCGGCTCCACCCCAGGACCGGAGTCGAGAAAGTCGATGCGCAGTTGTTCGCCTTCCAGCGCCGCTGTCACCCGCAGCACGCCACCGGCATCGGTGTAGCGCAAGGCGTTTTCCAGCAGGTTGCTGAACAGCTGGGTCAGGCGCTTGTCATCGGCCTGGGCCCGCAGCGGTTGCTCCGGCAGTTGCAACTCCAGCCGCAGCGGGTGGGCCGCACAGCGTTCGCTGAACATCGCCACGCAGTCGTGCAGCAACTGATCCACGGCGCATTCGCTCTTGCGATAGGTGAGGGCGCCGACATCTGCCAGGGACAGTTCATACAGGTCATCCACCAGTTGGCTGAGCATGGTCACCTCGCCCTGTAGGGACTTCATCGATGCCTGGTCCAGGCGCCGTACCCCGTCCTCGATGGCTTCCAGCTCGCCACGCAACACCGACAGCGGGGTGCGCAGTTCGTGGGAGACATCCGCCATGAAATCCCGGCGCATGCGTTCGTTGCGTTCCAGGGTGTAGGCCAACTGGTTGAAGTCCCGGGCCAACTGGCCCACTTCATCATTGGACGACACCGCCACCCGGCTGCTGTATTCACCCGCCGCCAGGCGGTGGGTGGCCGCGGCCACGCGCTTGACCGGGTCCAGCAGCACCCGGGCAATCCACCAGGCAATCAGCATCGCCAGCAGCAGCGAGACCACGCCCATGGCCAGGCTGGTGCGCAATTGGTAGAGGCGAAAGCGATCACCACCGGCCTCGGTGACGGTCTGGAACGGCGTCACGGCCAGCCAGCCGACGGTCTGGCCGTCCACCACAATCGGTCGCTGCAAGGCGTCATCGCCGATCGCCGCGTAGCCCATCACCAGTTGTTTCTGGCCGTCGAGCAAGGCGATGCGGAACACCGCGCCGGTCAGGTCCGAAGTGGATACCTGCGGCCGCTCCTGGTAGGCAAAGTCTTCGCTGGGGTCCGGGCGCAACATCTCGAACCAGCGGTCCGGCTGGTTGCGCAGGAACTCCCAGTTGCCTTCATCGCGGTACGCGTTGGCCAGGCGCGGCAGCACCGGGCTCATGCGTTGCAGGGCCTGCTCGTTGAGGTAGTCGAGAAACCCGCGGCCGAAGCTCCAGCCGTTGGCCAGGCCCATGCTGAGGATGACCAACAGGACGCTGGCCAGGACCGCGCTGAACAATTTGGTGGAGATACTCAGTTTCATCGGCTCGCCGTACAGGGGGAAAGGCCCGCACATTTAGGCCTTGGTGACGCGAAGATTCAAGGTCGCGGGGCAATCTTCAATTTTCCTGCACATTTGCCTTCCAGCATGAACGCCTGGCTCCCGCCATTCCGTCTTGCAGAGGCATTTATGTCGACCAAACTCTTCGCCAAATTCATGGTGACCGCGGCCTTTATCCTGGCCATGGTCTTGCTCAGTCTGTTGAGCGGCTGCTCGCCGAGCACCGAGGCCCCGGTGGCCGAGGTGCCCAAGGTCAAGGTGCTGACCGTCAAGCCCCAGAGCCAGGCCCTGACCAGCGAGCTGGCCGGGCGCACCAGCGCCTTGCTCAGTGCCGAAATCCGCCCCCAAGTCGGCGGCATTGTGCAGAAGCGCCTGTTTGTCGAAGGCGCCGAGGTCAAGGCCGGGCAGTCCCTTTACCAACTGGACCCGGCCAGTTACAAGGCGGCCCTGGCGGAGGCCCAGGCGACACTGGCCAAAGCCCGCGCCACCTTGAAGTCGGCCCAGGCCACCGCCAAGCGCAATGCCCAACTGGCGAAGATCGACGCCATCAGCCAGCAGGATAACGAAGACGCCCAGGCCAGCCTGCTGACGGCTGCTGCCGAAGTGCAAGTGGCCCAGGCCGGGGTGGACAGTGCTCGCATCAACCTGGCCTACACCCTGATCAGTTCGCCCATCAGCGGGCGCATTGAAACCTCCACCGTGACCCCCGGCGCCCTGGTGGTGGCCAACCAGGACAGCGCCTTGACCACGGTGCAGCAACTGGACCCGATCTACGTCGACGTCACCCAGTCCACCAGCGAGCTGCTGCGCCTCAAGCGCGACCTGGCCAGCGGTGCCTTGCAAGGTACCGACGCCGGCAGCGCCCAGGTCAGCCTCAAGCTTGAGGACGGCAGCACCTACGAGCACCCGGGCCGCCTGCAATTCAGCGGGGTCAGCGTCAACCAAGGCACTGGCACCGTGACCCTGCGCGCCGAATTCCCCAACCCGGAGCGGCTGTTGCTGCCGGGCATGTACGTGCGTGCGGTGCTGGAGCAGGCCCGGGACGACCAGGCGATCCTGATTCCCCAGCAAGCGGTGACCCGCAGCGCCAGTGGCGTGACCTCGGTGTTGCTGGTGGTCAATGGCAAGGTCGAGCAGCGGGTGCTGACCATCGACCGTGCCGTGGGCAACCAGTGGTGGGTGACGTCGGGGCTGCAGGCCGGTGATCAGTTGATCATCGAGGGCGGGCAGAAAGTCCGGGTCGGCAACCCGGTGGTGGCGCAGAACGGTGGCAGCCGCAGCCCGAGCCTGAAAGTGCCGGCCACTGCCATTGCCCAGGAGGGTTGAGCATGGCGCGTTTCTTTATCGACCGGCCGATCTTCGCCTGGGTCATCGCCATCGTCATCATGCTTGGCGGCGCTTTGTCCATCAGCCAGTTGCCCCTGGAACAGTACCCGGACATCGCCCCGCCCACGGTGCGTATTTCCGCCACCTACACCGGCGCCTCGGCCAAGACCGTGGAAGACTCGGTGACCCAGGTCATCGAGCAGCAGATGAAGGGCCTGGACAACCTGACCTACATGTCCGCGTCCAGCAGTTCGGCGGGCAGCGCCAGCATCAGCCTGACCTTTGCCGCCGGCACCGACCCGGACGTGGCCCAGATGCAGGTGCAGAACAAGCTGCAACAGGCCGAGTCGCGGCTGCCCCAATCGGTGCAGAGCCAAGGCCTGACGGTGACCAAGGGCGGCTCGGACTTCCTGATGATCGCGGCCCTGGCCTCGGACAATGAGAGCGTCACCGCAACCCAGATCGGTGACTACATCTCCAGCACGCTGCTGGACTCCATCAGCCGCATCGACGGTGTGGGCGACGTGCAGACCCTGGGCTCGGGCTACGCCATGCGCATCTGGCTGGACCCGGCCAAGCTGGAAAAGTACGCGCTGATGCCGTCCGACATCAGCAGTGCCCTGGAGGCGCAGAACACCGAGGTTTCCGCCGGCCAGCTCGGCGCCTTGCCAGCGGTGGCGGGGCAGCAACTCAACGCCACCATCAGCGCCCGCAGCAAACTGCAGAGCGCCGAGGAATTTCGCAACGTGGTGGTCAAGTCCTCCAGTGACGGCGCCGTGGTGCTGCTGGGGGACGTGGCCCGGGTGGAACTTGGCAGCGAAAGCTACGACGTCACATCGGCCCTCAACGGCAAGCCCGCCGCGGCCATGGGGGTGCAACTGGCGGCCGGGGCCAATGCCCTGAGCGTGGGGGAGGCGGTGAAGGCCAAGCTCAAGGAGCTGGAACCCTTCTACCCCTCGGAAATGCAGCTGAAAAACGTGATCGCCTACGACACCACGCCCTTTGTCAGCCTGTCCATCGAGGAGGTGGTCAAATCCCTAGGTGAGGCCATCGTCCTGGTGGTGCTGATCATGTACCTGTTCCTGCAGAACCTGCGGGCCACGCTGATTCCGGCGATCACCGTGCCGGTGGTGCTGCTGGGCACCTTTGGCGTGCTGGCGCTGTGCGGGTACTCCATCAACACCCTGACCCTGTTTGCCATGGTCTTGGCCATCGGCCTGCTGGTGGACGACGCCATTGTGGTGGTGGAAAACGTTGAGCGGGTGATGAGCGAGCAGGGCCTGTCGCCGCTGGAGGCCACGCGCCAGTCCATGGCCGAGATCACCAGCGCGCTGATCGGCATTGCTTTGGTGCTCAGCGCAGTGTTCATCCCCATGGCGTTTTTCGCCGGTTCCACGGGGATCATCTACCGCCAGTTCTCGGTGACCATCGTCTCGGCCATGGTGCTCTCGGTGCTGGTGGCCATGACCTTGACCCCGGCGCTGTGCGCAACCTTGCTCAAAACCAGCGACGCCCAGGGCCACGGCACTCGGGGTGGCTTCTTTGGCTGGTTCAACCGCAGCTTCGAACGCAGCGCCGGGCGCTACCAGGGCCTGGTCGATCGCATTCTCCAGCGCGGCGGCCGCAGCTTGCTGCTGTACGGGGTGATCCTTCTGGTAATGGGCGTGGGCTACCTCAACTTGCCGACCTCGTTCCTGCCCGATGAAGACCAGGGCATGCTCATGGCGCAGATCCAGTTGCCGGTGGGCGCCACCGACAGCCGCACCCAGGCGGTGACCCGGCAATTCGAGCAGTACCTGCTGGAGCAGCCGGAAGTCGAGGCGCTGATCAGCATCACTGGCCTGGGCATGGGCGGTAACAGCCAGAACACCGGCCGGGCCTTTATCAAACTCAAGGACTGGAGCCTGCGCACCGGCCAGGGCCAGGACGCCGCGAGCATCGCCCAACGAGCGACCCAGGCCCTGGCCAGCATCGGTGACGCCAATGTGTTTGTGATGCAGCCGCCGGCGGTGCGTGGCCTGGGCCAGAGTTCAGGGTTCGACCTGCAGCTCAAGGACCTGGGCGGCCTGGGCCATGAGGCCCTGGTGGCGGCCCGGGAGCGCTTTATCGAACTGGCGAAACAGGACCCGCGGCTGATCGGGGTGCGCAGCAACGGCCTGGACGACACGCCCCAACTCAAGGTCAGCATCGACGACCGCAAGGCCGGGGCCCTGAGCCTGAGTACCAGTGACATCAACGCCACCTTGTCCACCGCCCTGGGCGGCAGCTACGTCAACGACTTCCTCAACCAGGGCCGGGTGAAGAAGGTGTATGTGCAAGGCGAGGCTGAGGCGCGGATGCAAGCGGCCGACCTCGACCACTGGTTCGTGCGCAACAGCAACGACGAAATGGTCCCATTCTCGTCCTTTGCCAGCAGCGCCTGGACCCAGGGTTCGCCGCTGCTGGAACGCTACAACGGCAACGCATCCCTGGAAGTGGTGGGCGACCCGGCACCGGGCGTCAGCTCCGGAGTGGCCATGGACGCCGTGGAGGCAATCATCCGGCAATTGCCCGAAGGCATTGGCTACGAGTGGACTGGTCAGTCCTATCAGCTGCGGCTCTCCGGCTCCCAGGCGCCGTTGCTGTACGGCATTTCGGTGCTGTTCGTGTTTCTCTGCCTGGCGGCCTTGTATGAGAGCTGGTCGGTGCCGTTCTCGGTGATGCTGGTGGTGCCCCTGGGGGTGATCGGCGCGGTGCTCGCCACCCGGTTCAGCGGCCTGAGCAACGACGTGTATTTCCAGGTCGGGTTGCTCACCACAGTGGGCCTGGCGGCAAAAAACGCGATTTTGATCGTCGAGTTCGCCAAGCACCTGCAAGAGCAGGGCAACAGCCTGCGCGAGGCGACCCTGATTGCCGTGCGTCAACGCCTGCGGCCGATTCTCATGACCTCCCTGGCCTTTATGTTCGGCGTGCTGCCCCTGGCCTTGAGTTCCGGTGCCGGTTCCGCCGGGCGCCAGGCCATCGGCACAGGGGTGCTGGGGGGCATGTTCAGCGCCACGCTGCTGGGGATCTTCTTTGTGCCGCTGTTCTTCGTGCTGATTCGCCGGCGCTTCAGCCGCGTGTCCGGCCCTCAATCCAACGCCACCGAAGGTGACGCATGATCAAGTCGCATTGGCCGCTGCTGGCCGCCTTCGCCCTGTTGGGCGGTTGCATCAACCTGGCCCCCGAGTACCAGCGCCCCGACGCGCCGGTTGCCGAGCAGTGGCTGCCCACCGGGCAAACCCCGGCGGGCGACGCGGCCGCCGATATCCAGTGGCAGCAGTTTTTCACCGACTCACGCCTGGCACGTTTGCAAAGCCTGGCCCTGGCCAACAACCGCGACCTGCGCCTGGCCAGCCTGAACATCGAGAAGGCCCAGGCCCAGTACCGCATCCAACGGGCCGCAGCGTTGCCGAGCATTGACGCCGGCCTCAGTGGCAGCCATAGCCGCAGCCCGGCGTCGGTGTCCAGCAGTGGTTCGGCGGTCACCAGCCACGACTACAGCGCCCAGTTGGGCCTGAGCAGCTATGAACTGGATGTGTTTGGCCGGGTGCAGAACCTCCAGGACGAAGCCCTGGAGGACTACCTGGCCCTGGGTGAAACCCGCCGCAGCACACAGATCAGCCTGGTGGCCGAAGTGGCCAGTGCCTGGCTGACCCTGGCCGCCGACAACCAGCGCCTGCAACTGGCCGAGAGCACCTTGCGCAGCCAGCAAGCCACCTACGAGCTGACCCAGCGCAGCCACGCCTTGGGCGGGTCTTCCGGGCTGGCCCTGGCCCAGGCGCAAACCACGGTGGAATCGGCCCGGGGCGAGGTGGCGGTGTACGCCAGCCAGATCCTTCAGGACCAGAACGCCCTGCGTCTGTTGGTTGGGGCCGAACTGCCCGCGGAGCTGCTGCCTGGCGCCGACCTGCAATCGGTGGCGCTGCTGGTGCAGGTGCCGGCGCAACTGCCGTCCAGCCTGTTGCAGCGGCGGCCCGATGTGTTGGCGGCGGAACACAGCCTGAAGTCCGCCAACATCGACATCGGCGCCGCCCGGGCAGCGTTCTTTCCCAGCATCAGCCTGACCGCCAACGCCGGCAGTGCCAGCTCGGCCTTGTCCGGCTTGTTCAAGGCCGGCAGTGCCAGCTCGGCCTTGTCCGGCTTGTTCAAGGCCGGCAGCGGCGCCTGGACCTTCGCCCCCAGCGTCAGCCTGCCGATTTTCGATGCCGGGGCCAACCGCGCCACCTTGGATGCGGCCAAGGTCGAGCGCGAGATCCAGGCCCAGACGTACCAGCAGACCTTGGAGACCGCCTTCAGGGAAGTGGCCGACGCCCTGGCCGTGCGCAGCACCCTGGACCAGCGCCTGGCGGCCCAGCAGACCCTGACCGACGCCAGCCGCAAGAGCTTCGAACTGGCCGATGCCCTGTACCGCGGCGGCTCGCAAAGCTACCTCGAAGCCCTGGACGCCCAGCGCTCGCTGTACAGCGCCGAGCAAGACCTGATCACCCTGCGCCTGGCGGAACAGAGCAACCGGGTGACCCTGTACAAGGTACTGGGGGGCGGCTGGAACTGAGGGTGCGACTCCTGCCTTGAACCCGTGTTACTTGAACTGCGCAAGCATCATCTGCGCGCCCTTGTCGATGCCGGCCTTGGCCGCGGTCAGGTCGCCGTGGGTGGCGCCGATGTCCAGGGGGCTGGGGTATTGCTTGGTCACGTAGCTGTCCAGCAGGCGGTTGGTGTAGGCGTTGTAGACCTCCACCGAATAACTCACCGAACCGGTGAACGAACCCTTGTTGCCACGCAGAGTCTGCACCAGGTTGTAGGGGCCGCCCGCCAGGTCGAAGCGCGAAAAGGTGCCCAGGTAGGGCGTGGTGCGTTCGGCGCCGGTAAGGGTCAGGCGAATCCTCAGGGTCCGCGGGGCAGGGCGCTGCACCGGCTTGAACCGCCCTTGCAGGGTGTCGGCGAATTGCTGGTCCATGTAGCGCGCCAGGATCAGCCGCTCATTGGCATTGATCGCGTTGAACTGATGGTCGGCACCCTGGTAGATCACCACCGGGTCGAGGATCACGTTGCGGTAGGTTTTCCAGTCCACGTACGCCGAGTAGCGGTAGGGAATCCGCCCGGAAGGGTCCTGGGTGTTCAGGCGCAACTCGCGGCTCGCCGGCAGGTCGGCATACGGATGGGGCTGGGTACCGGCGCAGCCGGCCAGGGTGGCGCACAGCAGCAAGGGGAGGGCGTGACGCATGGGGTTGATCCTCGGACGCTAGAAGGGAGCAGGGAATGCACGGCGGGCCGGCGCTAAGGCCGCCAGGGTTCAGCCATCCAGGGCGTAGACATTGATCAACAGATCATCGGCTTCCAGGTATTCGATATGGCCAATAAACAGGTCCTGCTCCAGCCACTCGTAACGCCCCCGGGGCACTTGGAAACGCGGGCTGCAACGGCAGCGATAATGCTGGGGCGGGAGGGGCCAGCAACCGTCCTGAAGCAACGCCTGGCCCGTGGCGTCCAGCACCAGCAAGCCGTCGTTGAGCAGGTTGATCAGGGTGCCGTCGTCGGTCAGCAGGCTGTAGCGCGTGCTCAAGTGGGCGAGGCCGTCGCCACGCTCGACAAAAAAGTCCGCGCCGCCGGGCAGCACCTCGCCGCGCAGGTCGTGGCCATGGAACTCACCACCGAGGATTGTGTTGTTGCTGCGTAAACCGTCGCGACACGGGCCCAGCAGGCGCGCCTTGTCGATGCGCACAATCAGGGTCAAGACCTTGCGCAGCTGGGCGGTGGGCATGGGGTTCACTCCTCTGGCCGGGTGCCGGCGTGGGGTGCTGGGCTATGGGGTGCACTGAGGGCGCTTCTGCCGCGACATCCCTTTACAATGGCGGGCGGTCGTTATCGACTAAAGCGTACAGTGCGGTGCAGTTTTAATTTACCGACCGGTCTTGTCAAGAAAAAGTGTACAGGTCGGTTTACTTTAGGAGTCGCAATGAAGATGCGAACCGAGGCGCGTCGGGTGGCCATCATCGAGGCCGCCGCCAGCGTTTTCCTCGAAATGGGTTACGAACGGGCGTCCATGAATGAAGTCTCGAAGCGTTGTGGGGGTTCTAAAACAACGCTTTACGGCTATTTCCCGTCCAAGGAAGAGTTGTTTGGCGCGGTGGTCCGGGTGTACGCCACCGCCCATTTGTCCGAAGCCGTGGCGGACCTGGTGCAGGACAGTGATCGCTCACTGGCGCAGGTCCTGAGCCGTTTTGGCGAACGCATGCTGATGGTGCTGACCAACGATGGCACCGCCCTGGCGGTGTATCGCATGGTGATCGCCGAAGCCGGGCGCTCCGAGATTGGCCACTTGTTCTACGAGTCGGGGCCCAGCGAATGCGTCAACCGCCTGGCCACCCTGATGGCTGAGGCCATGCAGCAGGGGACGCTGCGCCAGGCCGACCCGCACCTGTGTGCGCAGCAGTTCCTTGCCCTGCTGACCGCGGAAAACGACGCTCGGGTGTTTCAGCAGGCCCCCGCACCGCTGGATCTGCTCCAGGTGCAAGGGATGGTGGAGCGTGCCGTGGACATGTTCCTGATGGGCGCCAAGCCGCGCTGACAAAGGCCGCGCCTGGCCCCGGGCAATCCGGGGCAGGGCGCTGGCGGGTCTTTTCAGAGGTGTACTTGTGTCGCAATGGGTGAAGAATTCGTTCGCATGTAAAATATTTTATTGACTAAACAATTTGTCTTGGTTAATTATTTCTGCGCATCTGCTGTCACGCAGAGTCATTTTCCGAGTTCAACCCGATGAGTCAGCACACCTCGTCCACCCCTGTCAGCCACCCCCTCCAGGCCCACGCGGCATCCACTCCGGTTTCCTCGGCATCCTTGTTGATGCAGGGCTTTCCCGCGCCCCGGGAACAGCGGGTGACCTGGCACAACTGGATGCGCCCGCCGTACAACCAGTGGGGCTTTCGCAACCTGGCGCGGCTGCGCCCGAGCATTGAGGTGCAAGCCGGGCGCGCCGCACAAAGCCCGCTGCGCGCGGCGCCCCAGGGCCTCGATCAGGTGCACTTTCGCAGCACAAGCGGCCAGGACATCAGCGTGCTGGAGCACTTGCACGCCAGCCACACCGACGGTTTCCTGGTGCTGCGCGACGATGACGTGCTGTTCGAGCGGTACTTCAATGGCCAAGGCCCCCGGGACCGGCATGTGATGTTCTCGGTGACCAAGTCGCTGATCGGCACCCTGGGCGAACAACTGGTAAGCGAGGGCCTGCTGGACCCGCAATTGACCGCCGTGCATTACGTGCCGGAACTGGCCGGCAGCGCCTTTGCCGACGCCAACCTGCGCCAGCTGTTCGACATGGCCGTGGGCGTGGGCTACAGCGAGGTCTACGACGACCCCGATTCGGAAAGTTCGCAATACGGCTATGCCTGTGGCTTCCAGCCGGCGCCAGCGGAATATGCGCGCTTCGAGTCGCTTTACCAGTACCTGCCGTCCCTGCAGAAAAACGTCGAGCACGGCGGCTTTTTCCATTACGTCACCGCCACCACCGAGGCCCTGGCCTGGGTCATGGAGCGGGCCTCGGGGCAACCCTGCGAGGCCCTGCTGCAAAACATCTGGAGCCGCCTGGGCTGCGAGCGCGACGGCTATTTCATGGCCGACCCCTGGGGCCGTAGCGTGGCCGGTGCCGGTTTCAACGCGACCCTGCGGGACATGGGGCGCTTTGGCCGTCTGCTGGCCAACGAGGGGCGCCACGACGGCCAGCAACTCTTGGCCCGGGACACCGTCGAGCGCATTGCCGCCGGCGCCGACCCGGTGATCTACGCGGCCAACGCCGAGTTTTCCCAGTGGACCCCGGGCGCCTCCTACCGCAGCCAGTGGTACGTGTTCAACGACTCGCGCCAGGCCCTCATGGCCGGCGGCATTCACGGCCAATACCTGTTTATCGACCGCGCCTCCAAGGTGGTGATCGTCAAGCAGTCGTCACTGCCCGATGCCGTGAGCGAGGTCGATGCCGACAGCGTGCGCATGCTGCGGGCCATCGCCGAGCATCTCGGGCGCTGAAGCCCACCCACCATAAGAATTTTGCGTTGCACCCGAGCGGGCCTGGCCCGGTCTTGGCGGCGTCCTGCGTCGCCTTTCACTGCCCTGTAACAACAAAAATCAGACAGGAGCTCCACCATGTTTCCCACGACCCGTATTGCCCGGGGGCTGCTGGCCCTTGGCTTGCCCCTGGCCGCCCAGACGGCGCTGGCCGGCTACAGCTTCGAAGACGGCGACCTCAAGGGCGAGGTCAACCTCACCGTCGGCGGCGCCACCCTCACCACCCGCCAGGTGAACTTCGGCAGCGGCCGAGTCGATCAGCGCAGCCGTGAAAACGGTGGCAGCCGCATCAGTTGGCAAGAGTTCTACGTCAAGCCCGGCATCACCCTGGATTACGCCCTGCAACCGGACTTCAGCCTGCTGGCCGGTGGTTCCCTGGTGGCCGCGACCACCCTGGGCGACGGCGATGCCGGCGGCTACACCCGCAGCTCAGATGGCAAGGTGGCGGCCGAAGAACTGTTCGCCGGGTTCCGCGCCGGCGAGTGGAAGTTCACCGCCGGCCGGCAGAACTACCTGGTGGGCAATGGCTTCATCGTCATGGACGGCAACCTCGACCAGCTCAAGGACGGCGCCTACTGGCTGGGCCCGCGCACCGCGTTCAAGGATTCGGCGATCCTCGCCTGGGACCACGGCCCGCTCAAGGCCCAGGGCTTCACCTTGCGCACCGACGACGACCTGGGGGATTTCCGCCTGAGCGGGGTCAACCTCGACTACAACCTCGACGACCAGGTGACCCTGGGGGCCATGGCCTTGCAGGTGGACTCTTTGGCGCCCCGTGGCAGCACGATTTCCCGCCGCGACGGCATGCGGGTGTACAACCTGCGGGCCTTGAAAGCCGTGATGCCGGGCCTGCCGGCGCTGACCCTGAATGGCGAATACGCCTTGGAGCGGGGCAGCGGCGAGGGCACCGAGTACGACGCCAAGGCCTGGTACGCCCAAGCCGACTACGCCTTCAACGGCCTGCCGCTGACGCCGATCCTCGGCTACCGCTACGCCAGCTTCTCCGGTGACGACAACCTGGCGGACAACCGGCAGACATCCTGGGACCCGCTGAGCAAGGGCTTTACCGACTGGGGCACCTGGCTGGTGGGGGATGTGGTGGGCAACTACCTGTTGTTCAACAGCAACGAGAACGTCCAGCAGTTTTCCCTGAAGACCCACGTCAGCGAGACCCTGACCCTGGGCGCGATCCACTACCAGTTCTGGCTCGACGAAAAAAACTACCAGGGCGTGCCGGTCAGCGATCGGCGTTTTGCCGACGAGAGTGTGGTGTTCCTCGACTGGACCCCGACGCCATCGTTCTACACCTCGCTGTCCTATAACTGGGTCAAGCCCCTGGCCGCCGCCAAGCAAGTGTTTGGCGATGACCAGACCTTCAGCGCCCTTGAACTCTATTTCACCTACCGCTACTGATGTCGCGTGCCAACGCGGCCGCGTAGGAGTCCTGCACCATGAACAAGCATTTGCGTAACACCCTGTTGGGCGTAGCCCTGGGTTTGCTGGGGGCTGCTCCGGCCCTGGCCGAGCAACCCACGGTGCGGATCTACAACTGGATCGAGTACCTGCCCGCCGAAGTGCTCAAGAGCTTTGAGCAAGAGACCGGCATCCGCCCGGTGTACGACGTCTTCGACAGTGTCGAGACCCTGGAATCCAAGCTGCTGACCGGCAACTCCGGCTACGACGTGGTGTTCCCCAGCAGCTCCAACATCAGCCACTTGATCGCGGCCAAGGCGATCCAGCCCCTGGACCGCCAGCAGTTGCCCAACTGGCCGCACCTGGACCCACAGTTCATGACCTCCCTGGAAGCCGTGGGCGATGCGGGCAACCGCTACGCCGTGCCTTATCTGTGGGGCACCACCTTGATCGGCTACAACGTCGACAAGGTCCAGCAGGTGTTTGGCAAGGACGTGCAGATGAACACCTGGGACATGATCTTCAAGGAAGAAAACCTGTCGAAACTGGCCGGTTGTGGCGTCGGTTTCCTCGATGCTGCCAACGAGATCGTGCCCATTGCCTTGCATTACCAGGGCCTGGCCCCCAACAGCCAGAAGCGCGAGGACTACCCCAAGGCCCAGGCCGCCATGGCCAAGATCCGTCCCTACATCACCTATTTCAATTCCTCGCGCTACGGCATGGACCTGGCCAACGGCGAAATCTGCGTGGCGGTGGGCTGGTCCGGCGGGGTGGCCCTGGCCAAGCAACTGGCGGATGCCGCCGGCAAAGGGGTGAACGTGGAAATGGCCTTGCCCAGGGAAGGCGCGCCCATGTGGTCGGACGTGATGGTGGTGCCGGTCAACGCGCCCCATGCCGAGCAGGCCCATGCCTTTATCAACTACATCCTGCGCCCGGACGTGATCGCCCTGATCAGTAACCGCATCGGCTACCCCAACCCCAACAAGGACTCCACCGCGCTGGTGGATGCGGCGATCCGCAACAACCCGAACATGTATGTCCCGGAGGCGGCACTCAAGACCCTGTTCCCTCTGGAGCCGGTGCCGGCGGCGGTGGAACGCATCCGCACCCGTACCTGGACCACGATCAAGACCAGCCGTTGAAACCGCGGGCCCCGGCACTGGCCGGGGCCCTCAGGAGTGAATGCCATGAACAGACAATCCCGGGCCATGGGCGTGGCGCCGAACCTGCAACGGGTCCTGAGCCTGCGCGTCGAGATCGGCCCCGAACAAAGGCTGGGCGACAGCCAGGGCGGCCTGCGCAGCAACTACTCGATCATTGGCGGTGAGTTTTCCGGGCTTGACCTGGAGGGGCAGGTCCTGCCGGGCGGCGCCGACTTTTATCTGCAGCGCCCGGACGGCACAGGGGAGCTGGATGCCCGCTACAGCTTGCTCACCACCCAGGGCGAGCTGATCAATCTTCATAACCTGGGGCTGCTGACCCTCACCGAGCGTGGCCGACAACTGGAGCGACAAGGTCAGTGGCCGCTGCCCGAGGATCAGTATCACTGCACCTGCACCCCGCGTTTCCAGGTGCCCAAGGGGCGCCTGGAGTGGCTGGTGCGCACCAGCTTTATCGGCCTGGTGCATTACCCCAGCGCCAGCGAGGTGCTGATTCGCTGCTACCGCTTCTATTGAATCGGGGTCAGGCGCGCATGCCCTGGAACAGCAGGGCAGTGATGCGCCGCACCTGGCTGGAGTGAGACTCGACGTCCGGCGGGTCCTGGCTGACCAGGCGCAACAGTTGCAGGTGGGAGTAGTCGTTGAGCAGGTAGGCCGCCAGGTCGACGTCAAGGTCGGCGCGCAGCTTGCCGGCCTGTTGCAGTTCGCGCAGCAAACCACTGATTTCCGCACGCAGGGCCTCGTTCATCGCCCGGTAGCCTTCCGGCAGTTCGCTGTCGCCGCCAAACAGGATCAGCGGCAGCAACTCGCGCCACAGCGCCGGTTGCATCACATCTAGGGCATAACCGGTGAGCAGCTTCTCCAGGTAGCACAGGGTGTCGACCGGGTCGTCCAGTTGCGGAATCAGGCTGCGGGTGTCGCGCAGGGCACGCTGATCGGCTTCGCGGAGGATCTCCAGGAGGATTTCCTGTTTGTTGCCGAAGTACTTGAACACCGTGGGCGCGGAAACCCCGGCCTGGCCGGCGATCTGCTCGATGGTGGTGCTCTGGAAACCCTGGCGTTCGAACAGTTCGATGGCGGCCTGGCTGATGGCCTGGCGGCGTTGGGCTTTCTGGCGTTCGCGTAGTCCGCTCACTGAAGATCCTTGGGCACGTGGGAGGAGGGGAAAGGCCGCAAGAATAGCGCATTGGCTGTCGGGCAAAAATACTTGTCCGGTTAAATTATTTTTCCGGATAAAACTATTTTCCTGCAACGCGCCCCGCATTGCGCGGGGCGGTTTGGGCTATCCGCCGGGGCGACGGTCAGGATTTGGGGGAGGTTCCCACGCTAAGTGTTTAGTGTTGCGACCGAGGAGGGCGGTGCCCAGGTCTTTCTCGAAGGCGTGCAACTGTATCTGTGGGGGAACTGCAGCAGAGGGCTGTTCATCGCTGGTAGTGAGCATGGAAAACGTATCAAACTGCAGGCTCGTCAACGCAATAGAGTGCTTGAACCGTGATCCAACGACGCCAATTTAGCGGCGGCATGAAGGGTAAAAACCTGCGCTACCTGAATGAGCAGCCTGGCAACGCTCGTCAAACCCTTCAGGCCGGTTTCGTGCTGCTGGAGCATTTCTCCCTGCCGGCGTTTACCCAGATGCTGGACACGATAGTCACGGCCAATCTGCTGCGGCCCCAACTGTTCGCTGCGCGCACCTTCGGCCTGGATGAGGGCGAAGTCATCAGCGACCTGGGCCTGGTCATCCGGCCGGACGCGTGCATCGATGGCGCGACCATCAAAGACCTGGACCTGTTGGTCATCTGCGGCGGCTACCGCACTGAACTCAAGGCCTCGGAATTGTTTATCCAGTTGCTGAAAACCGCTGCCGACCTAGGCATCAGCCTCGCCGGCTTATGGAACGGCGCCTGGTTCCTCGGTCGGGCCGGGGTGCTGGAAGGCTACCGCTGCGCCATCCACCCCGAGCATCGCCCGGCGCTGGCAGAGTTCTGCAAAGCCACCCAGGTCAGCAGCGAGCCCTACGTCATCGATCGTGACCGACTGACCGCATCCAGCCCCTCCGGCGCCTTCCACATGGCCCTGGACTGGATCAAAACCCTGCACGACAAGGCCCTGGTCGAAGGCATCGAAGACATCCTGGCCTTCGAAGAGTCCCGCTACCGGCGCATCAAACCCACTGAAAACATCTGCCTGAGCGCACCCTTGCGCGAAGTCGTGAAACTCATGGACGCCAACCTCGAAGAACCCCTGGAACTGACCCAACTCGCCACCTACGTAGGGCGCTCACGCCGACAACTCGAACGCCTGTTCAAGGAGCAGTTGGGCACCACACCACAACGCTACTACCTGGAACTGCGCATCACCGAAGCCCGCCGACTGCTGCAACACACCGAACTGTCCCAAGTCGACGTACTCGTCGCCTGCGGCTTTGTTTCACCGAGCCACTTCAGCAAGTGCTACAGCGCGTATTTTGGCTACAGGCCTTCGAAGGAAGTGCGGTTGGTGAAGTGAAAGCGGGATGGGAGGAGGAGTGTGGTGATGAGAAATGCGGGGGAATTAATATAACTCAACTAAATAGTCATTTAGTTTAGTTATGTTTTTTGGTTATTTATCAAGGCTAACAGAGAGGTTAGGGCCGCTACGAGTTTCCGCCAGATTGAGGCTGAACCCTCGAGGGATTGGCCTGAATGAATCCCCCAAAATACGGTTAAAACGCCTGAATATCTGAGGCTTGATGCAAGCGCGCTCGCTGAATGATGTGATTGCCATGCCTGAGCAAACCTCAGGCGCCACCGATGAAATTACGGACTTTATAAAGGCCTGGCTAAGACAGCATCACAAAGGCATCCAAGATTCAGCGCGCACGATTCAGCTCAGCGTTGCCGGGGATTATCTGTGGCCGTTGCTTCAAGTCATCTCCAAACAAACACAGTTCAGCTTGGCACCGGATGGGCAAGAAAATTGCTCAGACTGCACGAGAGCTCGCGCAAAGCGATTACCTGCAATCGTTAGCTGCATGAGACTGGCGGCAGCATCACGTCACGAAGTTTTCTGAATCGATCCGGATCAGCGCGCGTTCGGCATTAACGGATGCAGGATGCACTGGACGCGGCGGTGTGTGCACAGGAGGTATTCACCTTGAGCGACATTGGCAAGCCAAGCAGGTAACTGGACCTGGTGATTGTTGAGACTCAAAAGGGAGTGGCCTGGCTTTGAATCTGACCGGCAGACATCCCCGTGGGCGTATATGAGGGTTCACATAATGTATATTATGTTAAATTACAGATTGTATCGGCATTGATTAGCTGCAAGTCCTGGGAACAGCAAAGACCCTCACAATTTCCTCAGCGCAAATGGCGTCATGAAATCTACTTTCATAAAAATCAAAAGCAGTTTTTACCCCGCAGTAATTTATTTTCTTTGACTCTCCATAAGGACCGCTCATCCCGTCACTGCCTGATAAACAACCCGGTGAGCCTCGGTCGGCAGCGGCACTTCCCACTTGAACAGCATGCGGCGGATATCATCGTTGCGCAGCGAGGTGTCGCGCTTCTGGTTGCGCCGCATGATCTCGTCCTCGGGGCGCTCCAGGTAAAGAATCTCCACCTGCGCGCCGTAGCCGTAGAGCAAGTCCAGAGTGCGGTTGCGCATCTGCGTCGACAGGTGCGTCGAGTTCCACACAAAGGGTTTGTGCTCGCGCAACAGGGCCTTGGCCCGGTCGATGGCGTAATGCGCAGCGGCGCCCTCGTTCTGTCCATGGCGCAGGCCAAGTGCCTGGCGAGCGTCGTCGAACGACACCACAGGCAGATCCGGGTAGTGCTGTGCGGTCCAGGTGTCCTTGCCGCTGGCCGGCAGGCCCGAGAGCATCACCACCGACGAACCCTGCGGCGCATGCAACGGGTAGTCGGGATGCACCCGGGCGCCACGCAGGTACTGAATGCGTGTGTAGTCGTCGGCAAAGGCCCGCGGCCCTTGCAGGCAGCCCTCCTCCTCCGCCAGTTCGCGCCACAGTTCGATGGCACTCAGCACATCGGCCTTGCCGGCGTAATCGCGGCCCTGCATATCGGCCTCGGCCACGGCACAGAGCATCCACAACGGCAGTTCCCAGGACAGTTTGTGCAACAAGAACTCAGCGCTGCGGCCGCTGCGATCACCCAGCAGGGCGAAGAACGGAACCTGGTGCACGGCGATGATGCGGCAGATCTGCTCGCGAAGCTCGAAAGGCACGCCGGCGCGCCACAACAGCAGCCGCGCATCCACCGCGCCCCGGCGTGAGTGACCGGGCTGGCCGATACGCCCGGTATCCGGGTCGATCACCGTAGTGTCAGGCTTGGCGATGTCGTGCAACAGGGCAGCGAAGAACAGCACAAAACGCTGCTCGGCGCTGGCCTGCTGGTAGGCGGATTGCGTCAGCAATGCTTCGACCACCAGGCGGGTATGAATCCACACATCGCCCTCGGCGTGGTAGGTCGGGTCTTGCGGTGTGTCGGCCAGGCGCGCTAGAGCCGGAATAGCCACCAGGCAGGCGGCGGCGTCCATATCGCACCCTGGCTCGGGGACCAGTTGTTGCAGTTGTCGAATATCCATTTCGGGATGCTCCTTCAGTAGCCGTGGCGTGGGCCCTGCCAGTCCATGGACAGGCGCGGCGCATAGAGATCGACGCCGTCGGCCAGTTGATTGGGGATAAAGGGTTGATTGGCATGGTGCTGGTCGGCATCGAGGATGGCTTGGACGAAGTCCTGCCGTACCCACTTGAGCCGGCCAAGGGTCTGCTGCTCATCCTCGAGCTTCAGGTACAGGCCTTCCATGCGGCTGGAGCGGTCACACTGGCGCCACGCACGGGCCAGATCGAGGCCCTCACGGCGTACCACCTGCTCGAACACCTCGCGCCAGCGCGCGGTCTTGGCCAGCGAATCGCTCACCAGCGCCATCAGCTCGGCATGCCGGCGCGGCGCCGGGCCTTCGTACAGCACCGGCACCGCAAGCACCGGCCCCCCCTCAAGCAGGCACCGGCGCGCCGCGGTGGAGAGGAACAGCCCTGTGGCGCGGTCCCACACATCGAACTCGCAGAAGTAATGTGGCAAGCGGTCGTAGAACACCGAGTGCTTCTTGTGCAGCCATTCGCCATACAGCACGAAGCGGTCTTCCAGGCGCTCCAGCAACCAGTGCTCATGGGCCGAGGCCCACTGCTTGAATAGATTGAACTGGCGCTCGCGCCCACCGCCGGTGAGGTAGTGACCGCGTGACTGCAGGCGCAACTCGCCGCCTGCGGTAAAGCTGATGCCGGCGTTGGCGCCATCGAGTTTTTCTTCCACCACCAGCCACTGCCCGGCCAGGGCGGCATAGCGCACCTGGCCAGTATCAGTGTCGCCATCCTGCAGGCGCGAGCCTTGCAGGTGGGGCGTGCGGGGGTATTTGAGCAGTTCCAGGTTGTGCGCGGTGGCACGAATATCCATGTGCATGGGTTTGTCCTCGAAAATAGAGAAAAACCAACGACAGGATCAGGCAGGCATAGCAATGAAACGCCGCCGCGTACAGGCACGGGCAGCCATCAGGCAGGATGGACCGTCGTCGGTATCAGGCGTGTTGGCTGGCGTAGGGCACTGGCTTCACCACTTGGAGAAAAGGTTGGAGGCTTCAGGGCGCGCATTCAACAGCAGATAGCGGCATCAGGTCAAGTCCCGAAAGGGCGAGACTCCAGCGTCCCTGTTTACGCGAAACACCCGAGCTTTTGTCATGAAAAAAAACACCTGGCGCTCATAGGGTGCTGCAAGTCATAAACCCGATTCGGCCGGAGCGTCGCTAAGTCTCTTAGCCCCAGCCTATTCAATCAAAGCCGAAAACGATCCACCGATTGCGTGAGCTGATTTGCAAGCGCCGTCAGTTCATCGGTGGCACCTGCGGTCTGGCCAATAATCCGGGTGTTCGTGGCAGACATGCCGGCAATCATTTCCACCTGATGGGCAATTTCGTTACTGGCCAGGCCCTGCTCACCGATGGTGCGGGTAATGTCGTTGACCAACTGGGTGGTGCTCAGCGTCGCATCAAGAATCTCCCGGATCGCACGCTCCACATCGGCAGTGACGGCCATGCCTTTATCGACCTGGGCGACACCGGCTTCCATGCTGGTCACGGCTTCGCGAGTGTTTTGCTGGATGCGTGCAACCATGCTGGCTATTTCCTGAGTGGATGCGCTGGTACGTCCCGCCAAACTCCGTACTTCGTCGGCTACAACGGCAAAGCCTCGCCCTTGCTCACCGGCGCGGGCCGCTTCGATAGCCGCATTGAGCGCCAGCAGGTTGGTCTGGTCAGCAATACCCTTGATGACTTGAATAATGCTGAAGATCCCTTCGGATTCCTTGTCCAGCGTGCGAATCACCTGCGCTGACTGTTGAGCTGAACGAGCAATCTCGTCCATATCGCTCACCACTTGATGAATAACACGGCCGCCGTTCTTGGCCAGTGCCTCGGCTCCACTGGCCATTTCCAGCGCATGCCCGGCATGCCGGGTAATCTCTTCGATGCTCGCCGTCATTTCACTGGTGGCAGCCGACATCGTGCCTGCCGCGGAACTCTGCTGTTGACTGCTGGTGGCAACTTCATGACAGCCCTGGCTCAACTGCTGGCTCATACGGGTGACGCCCTGAGCATTGTTGCGCACGACCTCAATCATGCCGCGCAAGTCACGCTGCATGACCGCCAGGCTGCGAATCAGCATGCCGGCCTCGTCGCGATTAGCCGGTTCGGGGATCGATTCGCTGAGGTTGCCATGAGCAATGCTATCGGCAATCTGCCGGGCAACGTGCAAGGGCTTCATGATGCTTCTTGTCACCCAGTAGCCTTGGGCGACCAGCAGCAACAAGCCAAGTACCAGCACAACGCAGAGGGTGAGATTGGCGCTGCGGATAGCCTGTCGAGTGTGCTCTCCACTCACTTTGGAGTTGTTCTCGATCAACTCACTCAGATTCGACATTTTGCCTTCCAACTGGGTAAAGGCGCTGATAAATGTACCCAGTTCCTCTTGCGCTCCTACCGGATCGTTCATTGCCACACTGACAATCCGTTCACCGGAGGCTATGTAATTGTCGAGGCTCGGCTTGATGCTGTTCAGTGCTGCCTTGAGATTATCGTCGAGGGGAAGCTCAAGGTTATCCCCTAGCGCCTTGCGAAAATTCGCAGCATGTTCATTAAGTGACTCAAGGACCTCCTCTCGGCTGCTGACACCTTTGCCCAGGCCGACCAGCATCGCTGCCAGTGCATCGGCGCGAAGCGCATCGTGCATCATGTCAGCCTCCAGATGATTGCTCAGCGCGCTCATGCTGACCTCATTGCCAATCATCGCGGCTTCCATTCGGCTATTGCCCAAGTAGTTCGTCAGGCTAATGATCAGGGCCGTGAACACACTGGTACCGACCAGCAACAACAGACGCAGTTTTATTGACATAGTTAAGCCTTCTGCAGTTGTGGAATAAAACAAGCCGCTGGTTGCTGACGCTTAGCCCCATCAAGGCTTTTGGGTACTCATGATTTAAGCCCATTTGCAGATATTCGCAGCAGCGATGGCGGGCATCAATAGCCCAGGAAAGAACGGGCTCGATGATCTGGGATGAGGGCGTTGGCCGTTACTCGGCGTCTCCCCTCCCCCTGGGTTTGATAAAAAACCCCATCAGGTTCCTATGGTTTCGACAACCCCGTCCAAACATCAAAGAACGCTATAAATCTCAGAAACCACCTGCATCGTTGCCGCTTCAATCGTTCCTTCATTGCGGCATAACACCCAGTCGTGATCTGCAATCGCCTGCTCGAACGACTGGGTACAGGCGATGTGTTCTTCCAGCCGATGCATCACGGTACTGCTCAGCCCACGCCCTCTTGCCGCTGCCCTCGCCCATGAAATATCAGGGTCAGTGACGACGCCGACATGCAGGTCGGGCACTTGTACGTTTCGATCCATATTCAGCTGCAAAATCTCTGCGAACGGGATTATCCGGCGAAACGCCGCGTCAGATGGGTACCAGCGATCGATCAAGATGATGCTGCCGGGTGGCTGTTTAGGCAGCACCTGCTGGGAAATCCAGGCCCGGCTTTCAGCAAAGCGCTCACAAACCGCCCACTCCAAATCCCGGCTGGGATTTCTGACCAGTGTGTTTACCAGGCTCATGGTTTCCCCCCTAAAGGGATCGCTTTTTTTCTCGCACAGTCGGATCACCTTTTTGTGGTCCGCCCTCAGTACTGTCGTGATGGCCTCCAACAATGTGGTTTTGCCGGCACCCTTGGGGCCATCTAGCGATACAAACAGCGGACGATTCATTCTTCACATAACGATGAGATGCAGTTTTTTTACCCTGTTCGTTCGCTGGAACCGCTGGGCGCGGCTGAGCGAATCGAGTAGAGGGTCCTTGTGAGCAGATCAAACCAAAGCCGCCTGGGCGTCATTGGCCTGCATGGTAGCTTTACGGTTGCTAAATGTTTTGCCTATCTGCGCTGTGCCTGCACATCAAGGGCCGCGCGCCCACGCCATGGAGCTTCAGTGATGCATCCGACAACGCCTGATAATCGATACTTTGTGGTCAAAGGGCAGCTGTGGCGGTGCAGCAACCCCTCGCTGAGTGAGGATGTGCGGCAGCGATGGGTCAATGACTTGATGGCAGCTCGCCGTGAGGTAAAGGCCGCGAAGGCTTCTGGCGATCCTGAGCAGTTAATGACAGCAAGGGCGCGGGTTGATACGGCCAAGGTTGCCCTCGGGGAGCGCGGGCCTGTCTGGTGGGACGATGGAGCCCCGGACTTCAACAGGCGTCAGGTGGTGAACACACCCTATGCAGACTGGTATCGCTCGTTGGGTACTCTTGATCAGCCCTAGCCTGGCGCGGGCTCGGTCCTGGTTCATTCATCCGTGGGCTCATAGCTGTTTACGTTCGGCACTTGCAGATGCAGGCGACCGAGCAAGTCAACCAGGGTGTCGACCTCGGCTGCAGAGAGCCCGCTGAGCAGACGGGACTCTCGCTCGAGCGCCACTTTAATCACGCGGTCATGCAGTTCTTGACCGCTGGCGGTCAATCGGACGGTGTAACGCCGTGCATCCTTGGGATCCAACTGACTGGTGATGTGCCCCGCCGCTTCCAGCGTCTGCAACGAACGACTGACCGCACTCTTGTCGAGCCCGATAGCCTGGCAGATGCGATTGGCGGTGATGTCTGTCTCGACGGCCAGCATCGACAGCATCCGCCATTCCACCACGCCAATGCCGAAGTGCTTGCGATAACACTGGGATGCGCCAGTGGCGAGCTTGTTGGCCAGGAACGTCAATAGACCAGGGACATAGCGAGACAGGTTCAACTGTGTATCGGTAGGCATCAAGAAAACACCGTAGGTCGAGCAGCTTTGAAATTAGTTGACACCGCAACCAATTCGCCTGAGGATTTACTCCGCCAAGCAGTGCGGGCAATGGCCCGCATGATACGCCGTAGCACAACCTCAAAAAATAATTATCAGGTCTTGCTTATGAACCCTTGCCGACTGTGCCCAACCCTGGTGCCCGCCACTTCCCCCCTTCCCTGCGCCTTCTCTCCCGGCTGAGTTTTTCCAGCACTCGGTCTTTTCGCCCCCCTATTTTTCAGCAGCCACTTCAGTGTGGAGGGAGAAGTCATGCTTCAAGTCAAGGTCACCCGCAAAGCCGTTGAAGCCGAAGGCATCTGCAGCTTCGAGCTGTGCGCCGCAAACGGCAGCGCACTGCCGCCTTTCGAAGCCGGTGCACATATCGACATTCACCTTGCCAGCGGCCTCACCCGCCAATATTCGCTGTGCAATGCCCCCCAAGAGCGTCATCGCTATGTGATCGGTGTGCTCAAGGACCCGGCCTCGCGGGGCGGCTCCAGCGCCATGCACGAGCACGTCGTCCCAGGGCAGACCCTCAGCATCAGCGCGCCGCGCAACCTCTTTGCCCTATCTCGTTCAGCCAAACGTCACCTGCTGTTCGGCGGCGGCATTGGCATCACGCCGATGCTGGCGATGGCCCACGAGCTTCACCATCAAGGTGCGGATTTCGAGCTGCACTACAGCTTTCGATCCAGCGAACGCGCCGCGTTTATCCCATGGCTCGGGCAAGCGCCGTTCGCCAGTCGCGTGCATTTGCATGACGACAGCGGCTCGCCCGAACAGAAGCTCGATGCCTGCGCGCTACTGGCCGCGCCGGACAGCACACGCCACCTGTATGTCTGCGGACCGACGGGGTTTATGAAGTTCATCCTCGACACGGCCCAGGAAGCTGGCTGGCCCGAAGACCAGGTGCACAGGGAGTTTTTCGCCGCCGCCCCTGTCGACCCAGGGGGCGACACGCCCTTCGAAGTTCAGATAGCCAGCAGCGGGCAGGTTTTCTACATACCCGCCGACCGCACGGTTTTCGAGGTGCTCGATGAGGCCGGAATTGACATCGAGTCCTCGTGTGAGCAAGGCGTTTGCGGCACCTGTGTCACCCGTCTGCTCGACGGCGTGGGTGATCATCGCGACCAGTTCATGACCGCCGCAGAACACGCCGCCAATGACCGCTTCACGCCGTGCTGCTCACGTGCCAAATCGCCGCGCCTGGTATTGGACCTTTGACCCTGACCCGAGCAAAGATCGCTCGCCGGAGAACCCTATGACGACGTCTACCCTGCCCCTTGCCCATGACATTGCCCCGGCCGCCTTGCCGAGTTTCCCCCTCGATCAGTGGTACGTCGCGGCGCTCGGCTGGGAGCTGAAGGACCAGCCCATTGGCCGCACGTTGCTGAACAAACCGGTGGTGCTCTTTCGCACCGCCGATAACCAGGTTGCCGCACTGGAGGACCGTTGCTGTCACCGGGCCCTGCCACTGTCCAACGGCACGCTGGAAGAGCGAGGCTTGCGCTGTGGCTATCACGGCCTGCTATTCAACCAAGGGGGGCAATGCATTGAAATCCCCGGCCAGGACAAGATTCCGAGCAAAGCCAAGGTGCCCGCTTACCACGTCCGGGAGCAGGACCAGATCATCTGGATCTGGTTTGGCAGCGCCGATCATCCGCAGCCGACATTCGCACCGCCGACCTATGACGTCCACAGCAGCGGTAAATACTTGTTCGACGGGGATGTCTATCACTACGACGCGCCCTATCAACTCATCCACGACAACCTCATGGACCTTAGCCACCTGGGCTACGTCCATTTGCGCACCATCGGCGGTAACGCCAGCATCCACATGAACGCGCAGATGAGGGTGGACGGTGACGAGTCGATGGTCCGCGTGGTTCGCCATATGCCCGACTCCGTTCCGCCGCCGACCTACACCGCGGCCTACCCGTTCAAGGGCCACGTCGATCGCTGGCAAGAGATCGAGTTCCACATCAATCACCTGCGCATCTGGACCGGCGCGGTGGACGTGGGCACTGACGACCTGAACAACCCCGATCGCGCCGGTTTCCATATGCGTGGTTTTCACGGGGTGACCCCGGAAACGGAAACCACCAGCCACTACTTCTGGACCATGGCCACCAATCCAGAAACGGATCCTGAGGCCGTCAAAGCCAAGGTGGTCGAGCAGACCATGCTGACGTTCGACGAAGACAAGCTGGTGATCGAGGCGCAGTACCAGAACATGTGCCGCTTCGGCACACGGCCGATGATCGATATTCATGTCGACGTCGGTGCCAACCGTGCCCGCAGAATCATCGAGCGACTGCGCGGCGCCTAATAAGCAAAATCATGCCCCAACTCTTTCTGCATCCACTCCAGAAATCGCCTGACCCGTGGAAAGTTGGAGTGGGCCCGGGGGAATACCAAGTGGTGGGCGGTGATGGCGGCGCTCAAGTGCGGCAGCACTTCCACCAACGCCCCCCGCGCCAGATAGTCTTGCGCCAGCAGCGTGCTTTCAAGCGCGAAACCGAGCCCGTGGCTGGCGGCCTCCAGCGTCATGTACGAGCGGTCAAAGCTGAGGGTGTAGGGTTTTTCCGGGCGTGACATACCGTGCTGGGCAAACAACTGCGGCCACTTGACCAATGTCGCTTCCGACAGAATCAGATTGCTGTCCAGCAAGTCCGCAATCCCCCCGATCGGGCGCTTTTCCAATAGTTTGGGCGAGGCCATCACCGCAATGTTTTCATCGCCTATGGTCCGCACTTCGTAACTGGGCCAGTTGGGCATGCCATGGCGGATGTCGACATCAATCTTGTCTCGGCTGAAGTGCAACGACTCATAGGAGCACGACAGATTGAGCTGAATATCGGGGTGCGTCAGGCGAAACTGTTCCAGGCGTGGCATCAGCCACAGCAGCCCAAAACTGGGTGATGAATGCAGGCGCAGACAATCCAGGCTGACGTCACTGGTGGCGCGTTCAGTCGCTACGGCCAGGCTGTGCAGGATGCCCGAAACCTCCTTGAGGTACTGCTCACCTACCGGTGTCAGTGTCACGCCGCGGGCGGTTCTGAAAAACAGCTGCCGGCCGATCATCGCTTCCAGTTTGGCCAACTGATGGCTGACCGCCGAGGGGGTCAGGTCGAGCAATTCGGCCGCCCGAGCGACATTGCCAAAGCGTGCTGTCTGTTCAAAGGCCTGAATAGCTTTCAGGGGAGGCAGTAACGCAGGAGCATCGCTGGAATAACGCATGATGACAGTGACTCCGCTGCAAGTGGCATGGGCCGGGCATCTGGCTATTCAAGCATTCGAGCAAAGACATGGCGAGTGCTGAATTTTTTTCAGCACCCAATGAAACCCACGTCATTGCTCAAGGTGGGCCCGGAAGACAAGCTGAGCCATCGATTCGTAACGAGTCGAACCAATAAAAACAATCTGAGGTGCTCCTTCCATGCTTCTTCAAGGCAAAGTCGCCATCATCACCGGCGCCGCATCCGCTCGCGGCATTGGCCGGGCTACCGCCACCACCTTCGCGCAACACGGTGCTCGTGTCGTCATCCTGGATCTGGACGAGGCCGCCGCACGTGATGCCGCCGCGTCCCTGGGCGAGGGCCATCTGGGCCTGGCGGCCAACGTCGCGGACGAAGCGCAGGTACAGCGCGCCGTCGCCCACATCATCCAGCACTACGGCCGCATTGATGTTCTGGTCAACAATGCCGGTATTACCCAACCGCTCAAGACCCTGGATATCCGGCCTTCCGACTACGACAAAGTGCTGGACGTCAGTCTGCGTGGCACCTTGCTGATGTCGCAGGCGGTGATCCCGCTCATGCGCCAACAAACCTGCGGCAGCATCGTGTGCATGTCCTCGGTTTCCGCCCAACGGGGCGGCGGCATTTTTGGCGGCCCACATTACAGCGCTGCCAAGGCGGGCGTATTGGGCTTGGCCAAAGCCATGGCCCGGGAGCTGGGGCCGGACAAGGTTCGCGTCAACTCCATCGCACCGGGCTTGATTCACACCGACATCACCGGCGGCCTGATGCAGGACGAGCGCCGCCACGCGATCATCGATGGCATCCCCCTGGGGCGCCTGGGTGAAGCCCAGGATGTGGCGAATGCTGCGTTGTTCCTGGCCAGCGACTTATCGTCCTACCTCACCGGCATCACGCTGGATGTGAACGGCGGCATGCTGATTCACTGATGACACCTGGCGGGCCCCACGGCCCGTGCGGATCTGGATCGACGACGCAGCCAGGCCTACGGGCCTGGCGGTCAATAAAAACAAGAGATCAGACCATCATGACAACCCTGTCACTCGAAGCGGTTTCGACCGTGCGCTCCAATGCCTACCGTAAAACCGCCTGGCGCCTGATGCCTTTCTTGATGCTGTGCTACCTGTGCGCTTATCTAGACCGGGTTAACGTCGGTTTTGCCAAGCTGCAAATGATGAACGACTTGGCACTCAGCGAAACGGTCTACGGACTGGGTGCCGGCATGTTCTTTATCGGCTATTTCCTGTGCGAAGTGCCGAGCAACATCATCCTGCACAAGGTCGGTGCGCGGGTCTGGATCGCGCGCATCATGATCACCTGGGGCATCATTTCCGCGCTGTTCGCCTTTGTCGAAACCGCCTGGCAGTTTTACGTGCTGCGTTTTCTGCTCGGCATCGCCGAAGCCGGTCTGGCACCTGGCCTGTTGCTGTATCTGACCTACTGGTTCCCTTCCTACCGACGCGCCCGCATGACGGTGCTGTGGTTTATCGCCATCCCGCTGTCGGGCATGGTCGGCGGCCCGCTGTCCGGCTGGATCATGACTCACTTTGCTGGGGTACACGGCTGGGCCGGCTGGCAGTGGATGTTTGTCCTGGAAGCGATACCAACGGTCGTGGTCGGGCTGCTGGTGTTGAGCTACCTGAAGGACGGTGTGCATCAAGCCACTTGGCTGGACGACGATGAAAAAGCGCTCATCGCCAAAGAGCTGGCCGAGGACAACCAACAGAAAGTCACCCATGCCTCTGTGGGGGAGTTCATTCGTGACCGCCGTCTTTGGCTGCTGGCCTCGATTTACTTCTGTGTGGTCATGGGCCAGTACGCCATCACCTTTTGGCTACCGACCCTGGTGCGCAACGCCGGCGTCTCCGATCCGCTGCACATCGGGTTCCTCACCAGCCTGCCCTACCTCTGTGCCATTGCGGCGATGCTGCTGGTGGGGCGCAGCGGTGACAAACACCGTGAACGGCGCTGGCATCTGATCGGCCCGATGATTGCCGGCGCCTTGGGTTTGACCTTGGCCGCGCTGCTCGGGGGCAATGTGGTGCTGTCCATCCTGAGTCTGTGCCTGGCGGCGTCCGGCATCCTGTCTGCCTCTTCCATGTTCTGGATGCTGCCTACCACCCTGCTGGGAGGTGTTTCCGCCGCCGCAGGCATCGCGGCAGTCAACAGTTTCGCCAACCTCGCCGGCTTCTGCTCGCCCTACCTGATTGGCTGGATCACCACGCAAACCGGTTCCAGCGCGATCGGCATGTATTTGATCACCGCCGTGCTGATTGGCGGCGCCTTGCTGGTACTGCGCATTCCCGCGGCCCTGGTCAATCGTTGATTTATAGGAGTTTTCAGCATGACGACTAAACCCTCATCCGCTTCAGCCAAAACCCTGGCACAGCGCGCTCACAACATCCGCCGCCACGCCTTGCGCATGGGCCAGGTTCAGGGCCAGGGCTATGTCGGCCAGGCACTCGGGGCCGCTGACCTGCTGGCCGTGGCGTATTTCCATGGGCTGAGCTATCGGCCCGAAGACCCTGAATGGGAACAGCGTGATCGTTTTTACCTGTCCATCGGCCATTACGCGATCGCACTGTACGCCGCCCTGATCGAAGCCGAGATCATTCCGCTGGATGAACTGGAAACCTACGGCGCGGACGACAGCCGCTTGCCGATGTCAGGCATGGCGGCCTACACCCCGGGCATGGAAATCACCGGCGGCTCGCTCGGCCAGGGGTTGGGCATTGCCGTCGGCGCGTGCCTGGGTCTGAAGCGCAAAGCCTCGCCCTCCTTCGTCTACAACCTACTGTCGGACGGCGAACTGAACGAGGGTTCGACCTGGGAAGCCGTGATGTCAGCCTCCCATTGGAAGCTGGACAACCTGATCGCCATTGTCGACGTCAACAACCAGCAGGCCGACGGCCACTCCAGTGAAATCCTGTCGTTCGAGCCCATCGTCGATCGCTGGCAAGCGTTTGGCTGGTTCACGCAGCGTGTGGATGGCAACGACCTGGACGCGCTGGTCACCGCATTCGACGCCGCACGCAATCATCCCGGCCAGCAACCCCGGGTGATCATTTGCGATACCAAAATGGGCAAAGGCGTGCCCTTCCTGGAAACTCGGGAGAAAACGCATTTTATCCGCGTGGAAGAACACGAATGGGATCAGGCACTGAACAACCTTGAAGAAGGAAACAACCAATGAGCAACGCCGCTGACACTCCGACTTCAACGGGCGAACCGGCTAAAAAGCGCCTGACCACCTCGGCCATGATTGCGTCGATTGCCGCTGAAGGCCAAGCCACGAAATCCGCGCCCTTTGGGCACGCCCTGGCGGCCCTGGCGGAACAACGTCCAGACATCGTAGGCCTGTCCGCCGACCTGTCCAAATACACCGACCTGCACATTTTCGCGAAGGCTCATCCCGATCGCTTTTATCAAATGGGCATGGCAGAGCAACTGCTGATGAGCGCGGCCGCGGGAATGGCCCGTGAAGGCTTTGTTCCTTTCGCCACCACTTATGCCGTGTTTGCTTCTCGTCGCGCCTATGACTTTATCTGCATGGCCATTGCCGAGGAAAACCTCAACGTCAAAATCGTTTGCGGCTTGCCGGGCCTCACCACCGGCTATGGCCCAAGCCACCAGGCCACAGATGATCTGGCGATCTTCCGCGCCATGCCCAACCTGATGATTGTCGACCCATGCGACGCCCTGGAAATCGAACAGGCCGTGCCCGCCATCGCGGCGCACCAAGGTCCGGTGTACATGCGTTTGTTGCGCGGCAATGTCCCCCTGGTACTGGACGAGTACGGCTATCAATTCGAGATTGGCAAGGCCAAGACGCTGCGCACTGGCAACGATGTGTTGATCATCGCCACCGGCTTAATGACGATGCGCGCCCTGGAAGCGGCCAAGCAATTGCAGGCAGACGGTATCGATGTCGCCGTGCTGCACGTGCCGACAATCAAGCCACTGGATGAGCAAAGCATCCTGGCGGAAGCCAGGAAGCCCGGCCGGCTGGTGGTGACTGCAGAAAACAGTTCGGTGATCGGGGGGCTGGGTGAGGCGGTTGCGACGGTATTGCTGCGCAACGGCGTAACGCCCACCTTCAGGCAGATCGCCTTGCCCGATGCCTTCCTCGATGCCGGCGCATTACCCACGCTGCATGATCGCTACGGCATCTCCACGTCGATGGTCTGTGCCCAGATCAAAGCCTGGCTCTGACCGGCCTCGCCTAGCATTACCCAAAGGCATCGAGCCTGAACCACAGAAAAGCTCCATCTCATAAATCGGGTGGAGCTTTTTTTCATAAAAAACTTTTTCTGAATACACCGTTCAGCCCCCTTCACACCGTCTCAATGACATCCCCTCAGACAGGTGCATCACGCCCACAAGAACAGGCATAATGCCATCACTTTCCGGTCATGCTCCGGACCCTCGTTTTCAACCCTGACTCGGCAAAAAAGGCGTTTTTGGCTTCGTTCGAAGCTGTTCAAAGGGGCGCCTGGCAACCCGGCATTGTGGAATTCATCTTGAGTTTTTCATTTTCTTTCAGCGGCAAACCAACCCTGGGCGTGAGCAGCAAGTACGGAGGATGGCCGTGGCGGTCGGTCCTGGCTTTGTTGCTTATGCTGAATGCCGGTGCGGCTCATGCGTTATCGACCGCGTGCTCAACCCTCAATTCGACCAGTGGCACCACCTCGTATGTCGTCAGGTTTGCGAGTACGGACTTTGCGGCGGGTGAAAGCATCAGTTTTTCCTACGAGGACAACGGGCAAGACCCCGGAACAAATCCGACCAACTCCAACCTCGTGAACATCAGGTCGCGCAACCTGGGCACTGTTTATTCCGATTACCGGAGTTCCACCCGAACCTTGGGCATCCAGACCCCGACCGTCTCGGCCAGCCAGTTGGCGGCGGGTGGGCTGTACCTGCAGATTGTCGCCGGGACCTATATAGGGCCGGTCACCATCAGTTGCACCGGGGCCGTGGCCGAGGTCACCCCGGTGGCCGGCGCGGCGACGGCCACTGTGGCCGCCAACAGTTCAAACAACCCGATCACCTTGGCCATCACCGGTACAGCCACTGCCGTGGCCGTCGCTTCCGCGGCGGCCCACGGCACCGCGACGGCGTCCGGCACGTCGATCAGCTACACCCCCGCCGCCGGTTACTCGGGCGCGGACTCGTTCACCTACACCGCGTCCAACGGGGCAGGCACCTCTTCTGCCGCCACCGTCAGCATCACCGTGTCGCGCCCTACCCTGGTCCTCACCCCCTCCTCCGGGGCCTTGCCGGGTGGGCAAGTGGGTGCGAGCTACAGTCAGGCGCTCAGCAGCTCGGGGGGCACCGCGCCCTACAGCTATTCGGTGACCGGTTTGCCAGCAGGCATCAGCGTGAACCCGTCCAGCGGTGCCCTGAGCGGAACGCCGACAGCCACCGGCAACTACAACCTGTCGATCCTGGCCACGGATGCCAACGGCGCCACCGGATCGGCCAGCTACACCTTGGCCATTGCCCCGGCGCCACCGGTTGCGGGGGCGGTGTCGGCGACTGTGGCCGCCAACAGCAGCAGTCAGTCGATCACCCTCAACCTGTCCGGCGGTGCGGCAAACTCAGTCGCTATCGCCGCGCCCCCGAGCCATGGCCAGGCGACGGTCTCGGGCTTGTCCATCCTCTATACGCCCACACCTGGTTTCTCCGGGGCGGACAGCGTGAGCTACACCGCCACCAATGCCTCCGGCACCTCGGCGCCCGCGACCATCAGCATAACGGTCACCGCCTCGGCGCTGGTCCTGAGCCCGGCCAGCGGCCCATTACCCAATGGCCAAGTGGGCGTGGCCTACAACGAATCAATCAGTGCAACCGGAGGCGTTGCGCCCTACCACTACAGCGCCACGGGCCTGCCCAACGGCCTCAACCTTGACCCGTCGAGCGGGCTGATCAGCGGCGTCGCAACCTCAGCCGGCCACTTCAGTGTGGCGCTGAGCGTCAGCGATAACGCGGGCGGCTCTGGCTCGGCCAGCTACACCCTGGACATCTCTGAGCCGTTGCCGGTTGCCGGGGCGGTGTCAGCCACGGTGGCGGCCAATACCTCGAACAATGCGCTGACCCTGGTGCTGTCAGGCGGAACGGCGACCGCCGTCACGGTGGTCTCCGCGCCCGCTCACGGCCAGGCCACGGCCAGCGGCACCAGCATCCGCTACAGCCCCAACGCCGGTTACTCGGGGGCCGACAGCTTCACCTACAGCGCCAGCAATGCCTCGGGCACCTCCGCGCCGGCCACCGTCAGTATCAGCGTTACCGCGCCCTCACTGGGCCTGTCGCCCGCCGCGGGTTCACTGCCGGCAGCGACGGTCGGCACAGCCTACAGCCAAGTGTTCAGCGCCTCTGGTGGCGCGAGCCCTTATCGATTCAGTGCTTCAGGACTGCCGGCGGGCCTTAGCCTGGACCCGACCTCCGGAAGCCTGACCGGCACCCCGACCACCGCAGCAAACGTGAGTTTTTCAATCGTCGCGACCGATGCCAACGGTGTGCCGGTGAGTGCCGCCTACAGCCTGGTCATCAACGGCAGCGCACCGCAGGCGGTGGACAGTACGGTCAGCCTGGGCGCCGGTCAGAGCGTCAATGTGGACCTGGGGGCCGGTGCCACCGGCGGGCCCTTTGTCTTGGCGACATTGCTTGATGTGCCGCCGTCGAGCATGGGCACCGCGCGGCTCAATGGCCTGAAGTTAAGCTTCACCCCGGCGGCTAACGCCAGCGGGACCCTGACCCTGCGCTACTCCTTGATCAACGGTCAGGGCCAGTCGGTGACGGCAACCCTGACCATTCAAATCACCCCGCGCAAAGACCCCAGCCAGAACGCGGAAGTGGCCGGCATGGTGAACGCCCAGGCCCAGAGCGCGGCGCAGTTTGCCAAGGCCCAGATCAGCAACTTCAACGACCGCCTGGAGCAGTTGCACGGCATGGATGGCCACCGCAACGCCTTCAACCTGCGCTTTGCGCTCTCGCCGGCGGAGTCCGCACAGCCACAGCCTGACGATGGCCTGGGGATTTTCCGCTCGCTGTCGGCGTTGCAGGCCAAGGATGACCAATGGGCCCTGCAGCGCGCCGCCGCAGCCCCGGCGGCAGACCCCGCGCCAAGCCAAGACCTCTCGCTCTGGACCGGTGGTTATGTGGACTTCGGCAAGAGCCAGCGCAGCGGTGCCAAAGTCAGCAATACGCTGATCGGCATCAGCGGTGGCATGGACTATCGGCTGTCTCCATCGCTGACGGTCGGCGCAGGCATTGGCTTGGGCAAAGACAAGAGTGACATCGGCTCATCCGGCACCACCAGTCGCGGCGACGCCTACAGCGCCGCGCTGTACGGCAGTTACCACCCTGGCCCGGTGTTCCTCGATGCACTGCTCGGTTACAGCTGGCTGAGCTTCGACAGCGATCGCTATGTGACGGACAGCGGCCGTTACGCCCAGGGCAATCGTCGGGGCGATCAACTGTTCGGTTCCTTGAGTTCCGGTTACGAGGCCCGCGGGCAACATTGGCTGCTGTCGCCCTACGCTCGCCTCGACGCCTCCACTACTTGGCTGCGGGCATTCAGCGAGGCCGATGCCGGGGCCGACAACCTGGAGTACGCCGACCAGCGCCTGTCCCTGCTATCGAGTGTCGCCGGCTTGCGCGGGCAGTACGGTATTCCCCTGGGCTGGTCCTACCTGAACCTGCGTTCGCGCCTGGAATACAGCCACACCTTCAATACGGACAGCACCGCCCGCATGGGGTACGCCGATATCGGCGACCTGGCCTACTCCCTGCGCACCGAAGGGCTGAGCCAGGACACCCTGTCTGCTTCGCTGGGCGTGGACTTTCTCTGGCTGTCCGGGCTGAGTACCGGGATCGGCTACCAAGGCACGCGGGCATTTGGCGACTCCTCCCGTTCGGATTCGATCTCCTTCAGGCTGGCCCACCGGTTCTGACGAATCGAGCGATTCATAAAAAGGCCGAGCGGCATAACCGCTCGGCCTTTTTTCTCCGGGCTCAGCGCCTGGGCCCGACCATCGCCTCCACCGTGGTCGATCGGCTGTCCGTGCTGGCAGCGGCCGGGCTGCTGGTCCGTGCCGCCTGCGGCCTGGGCCTCGACGCATCCTGCAAGATCACCTGAGCGGCTTTTTCGGCGGCGACATAGATCGAGGTGACAATAAAGAACCCCGGGATTTTCGGAAAAATCGAGGCATCCACCACCCGCAGGTTGCCCACGCCGCGCACCCGGAATTGACTGTCGAGCACCGCCATCGGGTCGTCCGCCGCCCCTATGGGGCAGGTGCAGGAGGCATGATGCCCCCAGGCCTGGTTCATCACGAACTCCTTGAGTTGCTCATCGGTTTGCACCGCCTCCCCGGGCAATTCTTCACAGGCGATCAGCCCCGCGTCTTTCAACGGCTGGGCCAGGTTGCGCACAAACTTGATGGCTTCCACCACCGATTGCAGGTCCTCACCCTGGGTGTCATTGCCCTCCTCGAAGTAACGGAAGTTGATCAGCGGCGTGTCGGCCGGGTCTTTTGAGCGCAGGGTGACGTAGCCGGCGCTGTTGTTGGTATGGGCCTTGAGCACGGCCCAGGTCAGGTAGTTCAGGTGGTCGACAATCAGCTTTGAATAACCGGGGAAATAGCCGCGAAACAGTGCCAGCAAGGAGAAGCAGAACAGGTCGGGCAACGGCCGCTGCTTCAACGACTTCTTGATGATCGCCAGCACCGCGCCGTTGGTGGCATAAACCCCGACCTTGCCCTTGGCCCACTCCTCGTACTGCGGGTCGCCCTTGGCGTAGCGCGCACCTTTCAGCACCCCCCAGTGTTCGAAGTTCATCCGATTGACCACCCCCACCTCGTAGCGGTCCTGCAGGTTGCGCCCCACCCCCGGCAACTCGACCCGCAGCGGAATCTCCATGGCCTCCAGGGTGTCACGCGGGCCGATGCCCGAGAGCATCAGCAGTTGCGGGGTGTTGAAGGCCCCACCGGCGAGGATCACTTCACGGCTGGCACGCACCTGGCGCAATTCGCCGCCAGGGTTACGCGGCAAGGTACAGGCGCGGTACAGCCGCGCGCCCTTGATGTACTCCACGCCGTAGGCGCGCTGCTGGTCATCGAGCAACACCCGGGTCACCAGCGCATCCAATTCGATGTGCAGGTTGTTCGGGAAACGCTGTTGCACGTCAAGCAGGCGCTCGCGGGTGCCGTTGCGATGGTGCTTGCGGGTGGCCAGCGGCGGATAGCGCAGGCCGATGGCGTCGTCGCGCACCAGCCGCCAGTCGTTGGGATCGCCCACGCCCTGCAATTGCCAGCCGATGCGTTTGAAGGTTTCACCCAGGGTCTTGAACGCCTGCTCGGCGGACTTGACGATGGAACGCACCAGCGACAGGTCGTCGATCACCGCCTCCGGCACGGTCTTCTCCACATGCAACCAGCCCTTGAAACCATGCCGCGACGGGTTGATGCCAAACCAGGAAAGAAAGCGCTGCACCGGCCGGTGACGGCAGTTCTCCAGGCGCTGGAAATGCTCGCGCATGGCGCTGGCCTTCCACGACGGGTCGCCGGTGATCTGGGCAATGTGGTCCCAGTCCTGGTTGTGCGGGTAGACGGTGATCATCGCGTTGTGCGCGGTGCAGCCCCCCAGGCAACTGGCCCGCGGGTACAGCACCCCGTCGACGGTTTCACCCTGGAAGGTCCGGGTGAACTTGGGGTCCTGCAGCTGGCGGGCGTCATTGCTGTAGTGGCGGACGAAAAAGTCCCAGCGCATGGCGTCGTTTTCGGTGGAACGGGGGTGAAACGCCGGCACCTGGTACTCCTCCGGCAATCGCGGGGCCGTGCCCGACGCCACCGGGTCGCTGCCCGACTCCAGCACCAGCACCTTGCGCCCCTGTTCGGCCAGGCGCGCGGCAACCGTGCCGCCCCCGGCCCCGGAGCCCACCACGATGTACTCGTATTCCATGTCGTTGTTCATCGCCGTCCATCCTTAGAAGGTTTTCAACAGGGCGATCAATGCCCGTTTGTCTTCGTCACTCAGGCCTTGCTCACCCTTGAGGAAGCCGGTGCCGAAGTAATGGCCCTTGTCCACCACGTAGTCCGGGCACTTGCTCACCGCCAGCAGCGGCTGCACCAGGCGCGCGAAGACCTTGCGGGCTTCTTCGTCGGTGGCGCCGGCCGGCAACTGCTTGAGGTCATGCTTGATCTTCAGCAGCAGCTCCAGCACCTGGGCGCGTTTTTCCAGGTCGATGTTGGACAGCAGGCCCACCGGCGTACCTTGCGGGATCGGCCCCAGTTGCACGCCGTCATCGTCGAACAGCCACGGCAGCCAGCGGCTGACCAGCCCTTCCAGGTCTTGCAGGAATTTCGGCAGGTAGCCGCTGTTGACCCGCAGGTAGCTGGTTTCACTGGTGACGTCGATGGTGCCCGGGTGGGTCTTGCCGGAACGGGTCATGACCTGGAAGTTGCCTTGGCGTTTTTCCGGCCACAGCAGCATCTCGATGGCACTGTCGAAGGACGCCATGCGCTCCTCGACCCCGCCCTTCCATTCGAATTTACCCAGGCTGTTGTTGAGCAAGAGCGGCGCGGTGGACCACAGGCTGATCAGCGAGGCAGGCCGCGTGTAACCGCGCCCGCCGGCCGGCATCGAGTATTCCCGAGGCTCACCCGTGTAGGGGTTCTGCACCAGGATCGAGCCCACCCCCGGCAGTTGCTTGTAGGACTGCGAAGAGAAGTTGTCCCAGATATTGCCGCCCAGGGCGTTGGTCGCCAGCGGGCTGCAGGCGTTGGTTTCCAGCAAGGTGACCGGCACCCGCAGTTCGGTGGACAGGTAATTGTCGGTGAGGAACTTGTCGTCCTTGACGATGGCGCGCATGGCGTCCTTGAACTCCGCGGTCTCGCTCCAGCGCCAGTAGTTGTTCCAGCACTGCAGGTAGCCGTTGTTCACGCAGCCGTTGTCGGGGAAGAAGCTCCAGGCTTTTTCCGGCAGCTTGCTGGAGTGGCAGCGGGCGCAGGTGTCGGCAAAGACTTCCTTGCCGCGCTCCAGTACCGCCGCCGGCTCACTCAGGTGCGCCGCGCCGCCGGGGGCGTCTTTCAGGTAGTCCGGCGTGGCCGAAGCCAGGAAGAACAGTGCCAGGTCCGGCGTCTGCGCCTCGTTGGCGTTCCAGTAGGAGGAGTTCTTGCGTGCCACGTCGATGCGGAACGGGGTGATCGGCTTGCCGCCAATCAATGGCCGGAAGTGTGTGGTCCACTCCTCGCTGTACAGGCCGATATTGATGAACACCCGGTTCAACGCACCCAGTGCGCCCACCGAATCGGCACCGTCCTTGAGCACTCGCGGGGTGAACACCGTGTCCGGTTGCTTGTAGAACTGCGCCAGTGCGCTGTCCGGCGTGACGCCGGGCACCTCGTTGAACTGTCTGTTGTTGAGCCCGCCACCGGCGAGTTTTTCCTTGCCCAGGTGCGCCGCCACCTCGATGCGCGCCTTGAGGTTGTAGACCGCGTTCATGGTGCGCGGGTTGTTGATGTAGTCGGTGGAGACGAACGAGGTGTCCAGCGCCCCCGGCCGCGAGGTGTGGAACAACTGGTACGGGAAGCTGCTGGGGTCCTGGTTCCACATAAAGATCCGGTCCACCCAGAAATACTGCGCCCCCGGGTTGGAGTTGAGGTTGGCCCAGGCCGGGCGTTCGTAATCCTGCGGCGGGTTGGTGGGGTTGGGCCCCACATGGCAGAAGCCGCAGGACATGCCCACCCGATAGGGTTTCACCAGCTTGCTGTCGTTGTAATAGCTGGGGTCTTCGTAATAGCGCTTGGGGTCCCATTTTTTCTGCGCGTGCTCGTCAAAGTTCGGGTTGGGGAACAGCCGCAAGCCAACGATCCCAGTGCCGTAGCCGTAATAGGAGCCCACTGGCAGGTTCTTGCCCCGCGCGCCGATCTTGACGCCCGGGTATTTGCTTTCGTCTTCAAAGGGGTCGGCGGCGCAGGACGGCTCGCGGCTGTCGAGCCACAAACCGAAGCGGTCTTGCCGGGGGCCGTCGCCCTTGACGTAGCAGGGCTCGTTGACCACGCCCAGCACTTCCCAGCGTTTGTCGCGATTGAAGGCCAGGCTGGGGTGGTTGGAAATGGTCTTGAGCAGGTCGAGGTTACCGACACTGTCCCGCGAGAGTTTGTCCCACAGGGCATCGTTACCGGCGGTCCAGACAATCCAGTTGTTGCGCCCACGGGCGACGGCCTCGACGGCCTGCTGTTCGGTAATCCCGGGGATGAAGGGGGACAGGCGCTCCACCAGCAGCGGAGGTTGTTTGGAGACGCCGTAGTCCATGTCGGCGTAGTAGTCCTCGTCGGCGCCCTTGAGGCTGGCGGCATCACGGCCGACGCATTTGGCTTCGTCCAGGCGCTCGCCGGGTTTGTCGCCGCAGGGGTTTTTCGTTTCGCTGTTACAGCCCTGTAACAGCACCAAAGGAAGGAAAAGACTCAACATCAGCTTCACAGGTTTCATGCGCTGCTCCTTGCACGTGTGCAGACCGTCCCCTCTGTCCTTGGGGACACGTTATATGCGGCCGGTCCTTTTTCTGCTGGCCGAATAACCGACTACCTGCGCTCCGGGCCGGTGAACCACGGCGCGCCAGTCACGTTACAACTCCTTACAAGCGCCAATACTAGGCCATCTGTACAGGGGGCCATGATTCCATTTCGCGATCAAAAACGTCGGCTAATCGCGAAAAGTGTCTTTTTGCCACTATCGCAGTCCAGGCCTTGATCCGGGGGCTGGCAACTGGTTATTTTGCTGCTTTGACTTAGGTGTCGAGGACCCTTCCCCGGCCCCTCACGAGGACGACACATGGACAAGGAACCGTCCGCTTCTTCGGCACAGGACGCTCAATTCAACGCCGAACATGCCCGTATCAATCAACGCCGGGAGCTCCTGGGCCTGGCGCCCAAACCCAGCGGACACTGGGCCGTGGCCCTGTCCGGTGGCGGCATCCGCAGCGCCACCTTCTGCCTCGGGGTGCTGCAAGCCATGGCCCGGGCCAAGGCGCCGAACACCGATAACCCAGCTCCCGGCATTGGCAAGCGCCTGCTGGCGCAGTTCGACTACCTCTCCACTGTCAGCGGTGGCGGTTACCTGGGCTCGTTCTTCGGCAGCCTGTTCCTGCCCGGGCGCCTGCGCCAACAAGAGAACGCCCAAGTCGTGACCAGCCCCGAGGTCAAGGCCGCCGAAGAAGCCTATGAAGTGCTGGATTTCGAGCCCCCGGGGCGCATCCACACCAGCACCGACTACGCCAGCGCCCCGGTGGGCGAAGCGCCATTGGCCTGGTTGCGGGAAAACGGCCGCTACCTGACCCCGGGCGGCTCCGGCGATCTGTTCTATGTGCTGGGCCTGTCGCTGCGCAATCTGCTGGCGGTGCACTTCGTGATCGGCATTCCGTTGCTCTGTACCCTGGCCCTGGCCACCTGGTTGCAGGTGTTCATCTACAACAGCGATCTGTGCTCTCCGGTGGCCGCCCTGCTGCCCATGGGCCTGGTGACGGCGCTGTGCGGCTCGCTCTGGTGGCTGCCGGGGGCGTTGATCCTGCTGTGGGTGGTGCCGCTGATGATGGCGTTCTGGATGGTCTACTCGCGCAAGAATCAGGACGAGGCCGTGCGCCCCTGGAATTGGGCGACGCTGCTGTACAGCGCCGCCGGAGCCCTGTTTATCGGCCTGGCTTTTGCACCCTGGGGAATGGACGAGGAACTGCGGGCCATACTCCTGGCCTGTGGGCTGATCAATTGGCTGGGAGTCTTGACCTGTATCGGTGTGGCCCTGCACTTGCGCGGCCAGTCCAACGCCGACGAGGCCCTGGCCTGCAACAACTGCGTGCGCACCTATCGGGTGCGGGTCACCCGCTACCTCGGCCAGGCGCTGATCGCTACCCTGGTGCTGGGCTTCTTCGCCCTGGTGCCGTGGCTGACCGAATGGATCTACCTCAGCGAGCAACGCGCCCAACTGATGTCGTCAGCGGTGGCCTTGCCGCTGCTGGTCGGTGCCATCCGTACCCTTTCCACCCTGCTTGACGACAAAGCCCTGCCCAGTTGGCTAAGCCGTCTGCCGTTGAGCGTGATCGCCGGTGTGGCCGGCATCGCGATCTTTATGCTGGTGGCCTTGATTTGGGGGCTGCTGGTGCAGTTCGTGCGCTACCAAGGCCTTGAAACCGACAGCCAGACCCGCCTCGGCGTCCTGGTGCTGGTGGCGTTGCTGTTGAGCTTGGGGGCGGGACGCTTTATCGGCTTTCTCAACCAGTCCTCACTGCAGTCGTTCTACAGCAGCCGCCTGGCCCGCGCTTACCTTGGGGCCTCCAACGGCCTGCGCTTCAGCGGCAAGACCCGCAAGATCCGCAAGCAGCGGCTGAGCGTCGCCGAAGCCCTGCCCGGTGATGACGTCCCCATCGAGCAGTACTACGCCGCGACCACCTGCGCGCCGGTGCATTTGATCAACGTCACCCTGAACCTCACGGTCGACCCGGCCGAACAACTGGTGCAACGCGACCGCAAGGGCAAGCCGTTGTGCCTGGCCCCCAATGGCAGCGGTGGTGCCGCCAGCGTCAGCTACATCCTCGACGGCGAACCGCGCCAGCGCTCGACCCAGCACAAGTGGCTCAGTGAGATCTACCAGCCCCTGGGCCTGGCCCACTGGGTGGCCACCTCCGGTGCAGCCATCTCCACGGGCCTCGGCCGGGCCACCACACTGGGCACCTCGCTGTCTTTTGGCCTGACCAACCTGCGCCTGGGCACCTGGTGGCCGAGCAACTTCCTGGAGCCGGGCGAACAGGCCGACACTGGCCGACACTGGCGGGACAAGTTCTGGGCCACGGTCTTCCCGACCCAGGCCTACCTGTTCTATGAACTCACCGCGCACTTCCACGGGGTGCGCCGCGACTACCAGTACTTGTCCGATGGCGGCCACTTTGAAAACACCGCCACCTACGAGCTGATCCGCGACGGGCGTCAGATTGAACTGATCGTGATGTGCGATTGCGGCGCCGACCCGACCTACCAGTTCGACGACCTGGCCAACCTGATTCGCCTGGCCCGCATCGACCAGGCCCTGGAGATCGAAGAAGACCAGGGCGTACACAATGTGAAGGCACTGGCGCCCTACTTCGGCCATACCCATAACTTCACCACCCCTGGGCCGGATGACAGCCTGCGTTGCGCCATGCTGTTCAACGTGGTCAACCGTCAGGGCCAGCGCACTGCACGGATCCTGGTCCTCAAACCGCGCTTGATCGCCGGGTTGCCGGTGGACGTGCTCAACTACGCCAACGCCCATCCGACCTTCCCCAACGAAAGCACCGCCAACCAGTTCTTCGACGAGGCGCAGTTCGAAAGCTACCGGCAACTGGGCCTGCAAATCGGCCAGACGCTGTTTGGCGCCGGCCAGTCGACCGCCGTGTCCGAGGCCTTGTGGGAATACCTCTAGCGCGCTGACGGGCTTGGCCGGCATCCGCGCCGGTCAAGCCGTTCTCTTAGCCCCCGTTCAGGGTTTGGCCAGGTAACCGGGCAAGGCCTCGATCCTTTCGATCCAGCGGGCAACGTGGCGATACGGCGTGAGGTCCACGTCGCCTTCCGGGGCCAGGGCTACGTAGGGGTAGACCGCGCAATCGGCAATCGAGGGGCGGCCGATGGCCAGCCAGTCGTGGTGTTCCAGGTGCTGGTCGAGCAGCGCCAGCGTCTGCGTCGATTTGGCCTGGGCCTGGGCCAGGTCCAGCGGGTAGCCGAACTTCTTCACCAGTCGCGCCGCACACAGGCTGTGCTGAACCTCGTTGCTGGCGAATGACAGCCACTGAGCAATCTCCCCCTGGCCCTGCGCGTGCCCCGGCCACCAGGCCAGGCCGGCGTATTGCCCGGCGAGGTAAACCAGGATCGCCTGGGAGTCGCGCAGCACCACCGGGCCGTCCTCCAGAATAGGTAGCTGGCCCAAAGGGTTCAGCTCAGAAAGCGGTGGCTGTTTGTGGGCCCCCGCCAGAAAGTCCACCGCAACGGTTTCCAATTCAATGTGCGCCAGGGACGCAAACAGTCTGACTTTGTAGCAATTGCCGGACGCGTGCAGATCGTAGAGCTTCATTTCCCACCTCCATCGACGAGTTGATTGAATTCCAGGACATTGCCATCCGGGTCGCGAATAAACAGCGCAACCCTTCGCGGGCCGATGGCGTGGGGGCCCTGGGTGATGCGGATGCCCTGCTCGCCCAACCAGGCCTGCAAGGCTTCCAGGTCATCGACCACAAAGGCCGGGTGAGTGATGCCGGGCAGTTTCACTGGGGCATCCAACAGCACGTTGTGAGCCTCAGGCACCCGGGCCGCATTGAAGATCAGGTTGATCCGCACGCCATCGGCGCTGAGCATTTCGTTGGCTTCGTGCTGGGTAAAACGCGCGCTCTCTTCAAAGCCCAGGGCCTGGTAAAAAGACAGGGCGCGGGATTGCTCGCTGACGCGAATGCCGATGTGGTCGTATGCGAGAATCCGCGCGGGGTTGGGTCGTTGGCTCATGGGATGAAGCTCCAGTGGACGTCAGTGGTTGAAGTGTCATCCAGAGGGCGGGTTTCACCTAGGCTGCGAACCTGACAAGACCTATGCAGTCATCGCACAAATCAAAGGGTGGTAATGGACAGGCTCAAGGCAATGGCCAATTTCGTGCGCATCGTCGACAGCGGCAGTTTGAGTTCGGCGGCCGATGCGACCGGGCAATCCGTGGCGTCCCTGGTGCGCTCGCTGGCGGCACTGGAGCGTTATCTCGGGGTGCGCTTGTTGAACCGCACCACACGGCGCATGGCCCTGACCGCCGAGGGCGAGGAATACCTGGCCTGGAGCCGGCGCATGTTGGTGGACTTCGCGCAGATGGAACAACGGCTGGAGGCTCGCGATGGCCGCGTTCGCGGCTTGCTGCGGATCACCGCCCCGGTGGAGTTCGGCCAGCGTTACCTGGCGCCGCTGGTCAACGGATTTCTCAACGAGCATGAGGCCATGACCGCCGAGTTGATCCTCAACGATCAGGTCGTGCCCTTGCTGGAGGACCGTCTTGATCTGGCGCTGCGCATCGGCCACCTGCCTGACTCAGCCATGGTGGCGCGCCAGGTCGGTGCCACGCGGCTGGTCACCTGTGCCAGCCCGCACTATCTGGAAGCAGCCCCCGCCCTGCACGACCCGGGATCGCTGCACGCGCACCGCTGCATCACCCTCGCCTCCCAGGGCCGGCAGTGGTACTACCGGCACCCGGATAAGGAGCGGGCTGAAGACATCGCCCCACGGCTGGTGTGCAACCAGATTCGCGCCGCCAGCCTGGCCTGCGTCCAGGGCCTGGGGATCACCCGCTTGATGCACTACCAGGTGGCGGACGAACTGGCGGACGGACGCTTGATCAGGGTTCTGCGGGACTTCGAACCCCTGGACCTGCCGATCCAACTGGTTTACCCCCACTCCCTGCAACTCTCGCCTCGGGTGCGAGCGTTCGTCGACTGGGCCTGCCCGCGCCTGGAACAGCTGACGCCCGATCCCGAGGCGGTCTAAGTCCAGTACAGCCCTCCTCCGGGCACATACGTCGCCACCGTGGCTGACTCACTACCAGCGAAGCCAGTGCGGGCCAAGCAAGGCGCCGATGGCGCTCGGCACCAGCATGCCCAGCAGGTACCAGACGCCCCAAAAGGGAATGTCCATCTCCGGGCAATGCAGGCAATACACCAGTGTCGCCAAGGCCCCTGCGAGTAATCCGCCACAGGCACCGGTCAGTCTCAAACGCGTGGGTGCCAGGCCCCGCAGGGCCCAGAACAGCGCGATAAAACCGGGAATCGACAGCAGGCCGATGTTCAGCGCGCAGGTCTTCCAGGTCTTGCCCAGGATGATCGCGCCACGCTGCCCGGGCGCCGCGCTTATGAGCACATCCACCGCGCCGGCCCAAACCGCGGCGACGGCGGCCACGAGCAGCAGCGTTCCGGCGCCCGGGCTGACGCCGGGGCGTGCCAGGCGCGACAGCACCCTCCATGCGCCGATCGCCAGGCACAGCGCAAGCGCAACCTTGGTCCAGAAAATGGGCGTCTGCATGACCTCACCCAGGTCCGAACGGATGCCGAATACAGCCATCATCAGCAACGTGGACAGCAACAACGCCACCAGCACCGCGAGACCAAAACGCTTCGCCAGTGCATGGCGGTCCACGGGGGCAACCCCGGTGGCGAGCAAACCGATAAAATCGTCAGTCTTCATACTAAACCCCTGATCTTTGCCGCCAACGCCTTGAGTCCTCGGTGCACCCCAACCTTGACCGCGGACTCCGACAAGCCGGTCATCTGCGCGGTTTCGGTGACCGACAACCCTTCAACCTTCACATGCACGATCGGCAGACGCTGTCGATCAGGCAGTTGCTCAAGCAACTTGTTCAAATCACGAGAAGCCTGCGCCGGTTCGAGCATCGGCTTGGCAAACAACTCACTGCTGTCATAAATGGGCTCGTTCAGCCCTTCATGGCGTGCTCGCGCCCGGTAAAAGTCCGTGAGCTTGTAGCGGGTAATGGCAAACACCCAGGCCGTCAGTGGCTGCTCCACTCGGTAGGTGTGACGCGCGTTATGCACGGCCAGCAACACCTCTTGCAGTACATCTTCGACGTCGCCCGGTTGGCGCTGCAGCCGGGTGCGCAAAAAACCGCGCAGGTGGCCACTCAATTCACCGAGAAAGGCCCGATAAGCCCGCTCGTCCCCCGTCAAACCCGCGAGGAACAGCGTCTGGAGCTGCACCTCCCTGTTTCGCAATGCATCGTTATCTGTAGTTCGTTCCATATGTGTAATTCGTTCGATCGGCCGCTCGGGTTACACGAAGGGATAAAACATTCACGCCTGCGCCAAAAAGCTCGGCAGCAGAGCCTGTTTTGGCTCAAGAGTGCAAGGCTTGCCGGAATGATTTCACCTGACTGAAAAATAATAGTCGGTCGCTGTAACCCACACGGCTGTGCCAGCGAATTACCTCTCGGATCCCAAGCCCAGTGCACTCCTGCACTGCGGCAATGATCCTGGAGATAGCACCATGAGCACTCTGAAAATCGCCGCCCTCGCTGTTGCCCTTTCGTCCTTCGCTGCCGGCGCCCTTGCCGCACAGGACTCGACCGCCGCTCCCGCCATGGAGAAATGCTACGGCGTCGCCATGGCGGGTAAAAACGATTGCAAGGCTGGGGCGGGAACCACTTGCGCGGGCACCGCGAAGATGGACTACCAGGCCAACGCCTGGAAAAACGTTCCGGTGGGCACCTGCACCAGCATCAAGACCCCCAAAGGCATGGGCACCCTCGCCCCGATGTAATCACCACCCTGCCAGGAGACGCACCGATCATGCAGACACCCAGCCAGATGGGGGCCGGACTCGGCCTCAAGCCAGACCACTATCAAGCAGCCTTTGACTGCAACGCCGAGGGCCTCTGGTTCGAAGTTCATCCGGAAAACTACATGGTCGGTGGCGGTCCCCGTTTGGCCTGGCTGGAAGCGATTGCCTGCCGGCACCCGCTGTCGCTGCACGGTGTGTCCCTGTCACTGGCGGCCGATTGCGCGCCAGACGAGGTGCACTTGCAGCGTCTGAAGCGTCTGGTAGAGCGCGTGCAGCCGGCGTTGGTTTCCGAGCACCTGGCCTGGTCAGCCTGGCGGGGGGAGTACCACCCGGACTTGCTGCCGTTTCCCCGTACTCGCGAGGCATTGCGCCGCATCAGCGCGAATATCCAGCGCACCCAAGAAACCCTTGGACGGCGGATCGCGATTGAAAACCCCACCCATTATTTACCCCTTGATGGCCATGACTACAGCGAGCTGGATTTTCTCACCGAGTTGACCCTGAGCACCGGCTGCGGCCTCTTGCTGGACGTCAATAACGTCCACATCAGCGCCCACAACCTTGGTTTTTCGGCGGCCGACTACATCGACGCGGTGCCGGCGGCGGCCATCATGGAAATTCACTTGGCAGGGTTTACCCAGGATCCCGGCGGTTCGCGATTGCTGATCGACAGCCACGCCGCCCCTATCGCTGACGAGGTCTGGTCGTTGTACGACCGCCTGATCCAGCGGATCGGTGCGCGCCCGACCCTGATCGAACGAGATGACCAAATCCCGCCGTTTGAGGTGTTGCTCGCCGAGCGCGACTGGGCACAGGCCTTGTTGAGCCCTGCGCAGCCGCTACATCGGAGGTTGGCGCGATGAAAGCATCCCTCACAGACTTTCAAGATGCGTTTGTCGCTGCCCTGTACGGCCACCCGTCCGCCGAGCTGAAGCTGCTGGCCCAGCACCCGGGCTTCGCGGTGTATCGCAATACGGTGCTCAAGGGCACCACCGACGCCTTGCTCGCCAACTTCCCGACTCTGGAGCGCCTGGTCGGCAGCGACTGGCTGCGCAGCGCAGCGGCCATCCACGCCCGCACCTCGCCCCCCGTGGATGCCCGGCTGCTGTACTACGGGGAAGACTTTGCGCGGTTTTTAGACGGTTTTGAACCGGCCCGCGAGCTGCCCTACCTGGGCGACGTGGCTCGCCTGGATTGGCTGTGGACCCAGGTGCACGGTGCCGAGGACGAGCCGGTCCTTGAGCTCAGTGCCTTGGCGCGTCTGAGCCCCTTGCAACTGGTCTCGGCCCGGCTCAAGCCAAGGGCGGCGGCGCGCTGGCACTGGGCGCCGGATTGTCCGGCCTACACCCTGTGGCGGCTTAACCGCGAGCAACGGGACATGCCCGAATCACTCGATTGGCGAAGTGAAGGTGCGCTGCTGACCCGCCGCAACGGGCAGGTGCACTGGCAGGCCGCCAGCGCCGGCGACTGTGCCTTTCTCGAGGCCTGTGCCGCTCACCTCCCCATCGATCTGGCTGCCAACCTGGCCCTCGAGGTGGAACCGACCTTGAACCTGGAGCCGCTCATCATTCGCCTGGTGTGTGCCGAAGCATTCACCGCTGTCGAGCCGTAAACCTGCTGGACATGCCTGTTCAGCTCATCCACGGAGCCCATCATGGACCTTACCCACCGTCCCTCAGCCGTCCCCGACCACTCCTTGCGCGGCCTCTGGAACCGCCTGGCACAGCGTATCGACGCCTTGATTGGCGACTCGTTCCTGGTGCTGGTGGCACGCGTGTCCATCGCGGCCATATTCTTACTGTCCGGGCGCACCAAAGTCAGCGGGTTCCTGACAATCACCCCCAGCACCTATGAGCTGTTTCGCAGCGAATACGCACTGCCCCTGATCTCGCCGGAACTGGCGGCACACCTGGCCACTTACAGTGAGCACCTGTTTTCGCTGTTGCTGATACTGGGGCTGTTCAGCCGCTTGTCCGCATTGGCCTTGCTCGGCATGACCCTCGTCATCGAAGTTTTTGTCTACCCCGACGCCTGGCCCACTCACCTTTCCTGGGCCGGACTGTTGCTGCTGATCGTGGCGCGGGGCGCCGGGGCCTTTTCGCTGGATCGACGCCTGGGCATCCGTTGATGTCCTCCGCCGGCCCACCTCCTTAGCGTTGCAGTTCGTCCAGCGCCTGTTGGTGTTCCTGGCGGGCCTCGGCCAGTTTGGCGTTGCGCTTGTGGATTTTGTCGGGGTCGCCTTTCTGGCGTGCGCTGTCCAGTTGCGCTTCACGCTGCTCCACTTCACTGGCGGCAGCACGCACCTTGGCTTCACGCTCCTTGCGCAGCGAAGCGTCGGTGCAGTGGGCCTGCGAGGCCTTCAGCGCGGTTTGCAAACCGGCCAACTGCCTGGCGTTTCCATGGGCGGTGGCCTGGTCGATCTGCTGGCGAATGGCCTGCTGCTTGGCGGCGCAGCCCCGGGTTTCAGTCGGTTCAGTTGCTGCTTGCACAGGGCCGACCAGCAGCAGGTAGAGGCTTGTTGCGAACAACGAAGAGATCAGTTTCACGGGAACTCCAATTGAGAAAAACGTGGGGTTTGATGGGGGTGCCCAGGCCCGCCTGGGAGCTGGGAACGGTTAACCGGTAAAGGAAAACACCGAGTAGTCGTGACCATTGAAGGGGAAGGCAGCCACCTCCTGCATGCCCATTTTCAAATGGGCGCGCAGGGACGGTTGATTGTCCTGGCGGATAAACAGCACGCCTTCGCGCCCCGGCTGAAGGCGGCACAGGTTGGCGAACATTTGTTGGGCCAGCCCCTGGCCGCGTTCGTCTGCATTGACGCAGATCGGCCCGTACACATAGGCGTCGGGCGAGCCCTGATAGGCTGCAAACATGGCCTGGACGATGGGCAAGTCGGCGTTCATTTCGCGAGAGGTGGTCATCAGAAAGCCGCTGATCCGGCCATCCCGACGCGCCACAATCAGTGGCATGTGGTTCAGCATCGCCCGCACTCGGTCCCGTGGCAGGCTGGCCGACAGCGCGCCGCCACGGGCGACCTGATTCAGGGCTTGCAGGTCGAGTATTCCATCAAGGTCGGTGTCGTCGGCTTGGGTCACTAGCAAGTCGTGCTTGGTCATGGTCGTTACCTTTGAACAGTGGGCCGGCAAGTGAGCGTTGCGACCGCGAATCGTTGGGCTGGCGTGGATTAAAGCCAGCGGCTCATCCCCATTTCAACCCTTGCCAGGTGCTCGCCTCACCGGGGTCGAGCGCGGCCATCAGGGCGCTGAGGGTTTCGGGGTCCGGCAATGCCTGGCCGCTGAGTTGGACCCTGGGCGAACGGCGCGAAGGCAGCGACTCGCAGTCGGTGGGGTCCTGGTTATAGATCAGCGCATGGCGAATCTGCGGGTTTTGCATGCAGAACGACGGCAGATCCAGCCGCGGATCGTTGGCCAACGAAGCATTGATAATCAGCAGATCCAGCGGCTCGCAGCCGTACTCCACCACGTTCAACACTTCTTCCAGCCGGTGCATCGGTGCCACGCGGTAGTAACCCAGGTGGTTGAGGACTCGCTCGATCTTCAACCGGTAGAAATGCTGGGCATCGGCAATCAGGATTCTCAGGGTTTTATTCGGCATGGGGTCTCCTTGCGGCAGGTCTCAAATCAACGTTCAGCAGCTCTGCTTGAGCGCGGCAGCCTTGGGCAACCAGCGCAGCAGATCGGCACCGCTCATGGGCCGGGCATACAGGTAGCCCTGGCCCTGGGTGCAGCCCAGCGCCAACAGTTGCTGATGCTGCTCGGCGGTTTCAATGCCCTCGATCACCACCGACATGCCCAGGCTTTCGCCCAGGGCCAGGGTGCTGGTGATCACCGCCCGGCAGCGCGGTTCATGCTGCAGCGTGCGGACGAACTCGCCGTCGAGCTTGATTTCATTGAATGGCAACTGGCACAGGCGCTGCAGCGACGAAAACCCGGCACCGAAGTCATCGATCGACAGTCGGCAGCCCATCATCCGCAAGCGCACCAGGGTTTCCAGGCTGGTGGCCGGTGCTTCCAGCAAGCCGCTTTCGGTGAGTTCGAAGGTCACACTGGAACCGGGGACGCCATGCCGGGCCAGCAGGCCCTTGATCAGCGAAGCCAGGTCACGGTTGTGCAACTGCGTGGCCTGCAGGTTGAACGCCAACCCCAGCGTAAAGCCTTCGCGACGCGCCTGTTGGTACAGCGCCAGTGCCTCGTTCAACTGCCCGAACAACAAGCGATCGAGTAACCCGCAGCGCTCCAGCACCGGCATGAACACCGCCGGAGAGAGGATGCCGCGTCGGGGGTGCTGCCAGCGGGTCAAGACTTCCACCCCGCACAGCTCCCCGGTGCGCAGGTTGAGCTTGGGCTGGTACCAGGCCTGCAACTGATGTTCGTCCAGGGCCTGGCGCACTTCTTGTTCACTGGCAAGTTCCGTGGGCGCGCGGCTCGACGGCGCGGCACCAGGGCCACGCCTGGGCTTTTTCAGCAGTGCTTCCAAGGCCGTGATCTGCAAGGGCTTGCCCACGTCTCCGAGCATTTCCAGGCCCAGCAGCGAGACCATCTGCTGCGTCGCGCGGCGCAGGTCGGCGGATAACGAACTGCTGATAATCACCGAGCCCACCCGCCCCGAGTGCCCGACCTGCTGCAAGAACGCCAAGCCGTCCATGCCCTCCATGCACAGGTCACACAGGGCGATATCCACCGCTCCCACTTGGTGCAGGATCGCCAGTGCCTGCTCGCCGTCCGCCGCTTCGAAAACCTCGCGGCAGCCCAGCTGGCGCAGCAGGCTGACCGCAACAGCGCGTTGAAAGGCATGGTCTTCAAGCACCAGTACACGTAGCGGGAGACTCGTCATGGCGGGCGGCTCGTCTGTGGAGATGAGTGGCTATTGTCGGCAAAGTTGCCGCACTACTGAGTAGGAAAAGCCCCGCTGACTTGTAGGAAATTTCCCAACAAGCCGGCGCCAACAAACAACCATTCCAAGACACCCGCCCCCCGTAAGCGCTGGCTTGCCAGCGATCGCGATCGCAACACCACGCAAGGCTCAAGGCCCTGTCACCGGCAAGCCGGCTCCTACACAAGGCTGCCGCTTTTACCAGAGGTAGCGATAACCCAGGTTGATGCCCCAGGGTTGCTCGATGTCGTGGCCCTTGGAGTACTCCGCATCCAGGGAAATCTTGCTCTTCTGGCTGACCTGCAGCACCCCGCCCAGGCCCAGTTCGACCCGATCCCCCGGCAGCTCGGCGTCCAGCCGGTTGTCGTTGATCCGGACCTGGCTGCTACCGGCATGCTCCGTGATGTAGGAAGCCTTGGCGTAAGGTTGGGCGTGCATGCCGTTGGCCAGTTGCAGGCTGCGGCCGAACAACGAACCTACACGGCTTTGCAGGGAATCCATGTCATCGGACTTGACCCGCAGGCCGTTGCTCGCGGTGTATTGGGCGCCCTGGGTCCGGGTGGCGGTGATCTCCAGTTGCGGCTCGACGAACCAGCCGTCCTTGAGGCTGATGTGCTTGCCGATTTCGATGTCGGTGCCGACCCCGTTGCTGGAGTACGAACCTTTGACCGCCCCGCCCAGGTTGCTGGGGGTCTTGATGTCGTTGTCGAAGCGGCTGTACTTCACCACGCTGTCCACATACACGCCGCTGTCGTGGAGGTAGGTGGCGTAGACGCCGAGCATCCGGCTGTCGATGTTGCCGGATGCGCCTTCGCCGAAGTCCAGGTCGGAGCGGGCACTGCCCAGCATGGCACCGACATAGACTTTGCCGCTGTCCAGGGCGAACGCCTTGTCGGCCCCGACCTCGACCCCCGTAATGTTCTGGGTGTAGGAACGGCTGGATTTGTCGTTGATGTCGAAGCGCTTGCCAATGCCCCGGGTCCACACCCCGCCTTCGTCCTGGCCCATACGCAACTCACCGAGGCGCTTGACCAAGGCGTTCATCTGCGCGCTCCACAAGGTGGCCCCGGCCGTCTGCGCGGCAATCGCCGCGTTGGCGCCCTTGGACAACTGGTCTGGGGCCGGATCGCCCGATGCCTTGCCGCTGCTGGCCAGGACCCAGTCATCCCCTTGCTGCTGCAACTGATAACGGAACGCCCCGGCGTCGACATGCCCACCCAGCAGGGCAAATCGCGCATCGCCTCCTTGGGTGTCCACCAGCATCAGGCGCCCGTCGGCAGCGAGGGGGTCATGCCCGGAATCGGCCACCACCAGAGTGTGATTGCCCGAAGCCTGGCCGGCACCCTGCACCACCAGCAAATCGCCCTGCCCGCCGGCCAGGTCGGTGTTCATCAGAATCCGGCCACTGCCCGACAGGGCGTCCAGGGTAAAGGTCTTGAAGCTGCCGTCCGCCGTTGGGACGAAGGCCAGGCTACCGCCATTGAGGGTCAGCGAATCGACGGTTTTCACGCCGCTTTCCATGACATTCACCGTGCCGCCCGCCTCCGCCACCAGGCCGCTGGCCTGGGCACCGTTGTAAAGGTTGACCCGGCCACCGTTGCTGACGCTGCTGTTGTTGGCGATGCCGGTGTCATAGACGCTCTGCAAACCGCCGTCAATCCGCGTGCCATTGGCCACGGCAGCGCCAAAAGCGTCGCGCTGCAGGCGTTGCTCGCCACCGCTGAGCATCAGGGTGTTGGTGGCCGTGCCCATGTCGGTCAGGGTTTGCAGGCCGCCCTGATTGATTACCGTGTCAGCCGCAGACCCGGCGAGGGAAATGATCTGCACCCCGTCCTGGTTGATGACGCTGCGATTGGCCCAGGCGTTGGGGTTTTGCACCGTCTGCCGCCCGCCGTTCAGCACCGTGTCGTTGGCCGTGCCCTCGCTGAACACATTGTGTGTGCCTCCGGCATTGATGATGGAGCGATTCGAGGTACCGCCTTTTATCTCCTGGAGGCCATTGACCGTCGTGTCGTTCGAAACCCCCTGCCTGAACACTTCCTGGGTGCCGCTCGCCTCGATCAGGATGTTAGTGGTGGTGCCGTGGGTGCCGATGTTCTGCTGGCCGGCCGAGACGGTCTCGCCGTCGATGACCGCGCCATTATTGACCGTCGCGGTGAACGCCTGGGCCTGCACCGGCAGCAGCATGGTGATGGCCAACGCCAGGGGCGACAGCACCAGTGGCGAGGAGTTTTTCAAGTGAAGGGGGCTCATTTTCAGTACCTCAGTCATACCGCCGATGGGACGATGCAAATGCCATGGGCATCCAGGCTGAGCGGGGGCTGACACGTGGTCAGAGGCTCAGATGAGGTAACGAATGTAGAGATCGGCAAACCGTAAAGAAGTAGGAAAATTCCATGCGTTTGTAGGAAGTTTCCCAAGCTGTGCCAGCGGGCCGTTCAAGCGAGAAAACCGGCCCCAGAGCCATCCCGCGCGTCCTCTCGCAGGAACGCGGGCTGCTCAGCCGGGGATTGCGGATCAGTGCCGCGTGCGCTTCAGCTGTTTCCTGGCCAGCCGCGAATGGGGCTGGACGCTGGCGGAACGGGCTTGGGGCAGCCATCGATTGAACATCAACTGTTCAACAGATTAATCACTGCCCCAAAGGCCCTATGTAGGACGTTTTCCGCGTATTCGGATGAAACTTCCGGACGCCCTAGGCCAGGCGGCGCTCCAACTGCTCGGCCAGGCGTTCCATGGTTTGCTGCAAAGCGTCCACCGCCGCGGTGAGTGGGGCGCAGTCCTGCCCGTTGCAGGCGGCTTCCAGGTTCTCGCAGCATTCAACCAGCCCGCGGGCCTTGATGATCCGCGCGCCGCCCTTGACCCGGTGGGCCAGGTCGGCCAACCCCGGCAGATCGTGACGAATGAACAGCTGCATCAGGCGCGCCAGGTCCTCGTCATTGCTGCGGGCCAGGTCCCCCAAGAGGCTGTTGATCGACGCCGGGTCGCCCCGAGTCAGTTGTTCCAGGCTGCTCAGGTCGATTGCCTCGCTGCCCGCAGCCGGCGGTTCTTCATCGGGCAGCGCCCTGCCCGACCCCGCCACAGCGAGCAGGCGTGCATGCAAGTCCTTGAGGCTGATGGGCTTGAACAGGCAGTCGTCCATGCCGGCAGCCAGGCAACGGGCCTTTTCTTCCGGTTGGGCGTTGGCGGTAAAGCCCAGGATCAGCTTGGGCGCCAGACCGCGCGCACGCTCTTCATCGCGAATCGCCCGGGCCAGTTCATAGCCCGTCATGATCGGCATGTTGCAATCGGTGATCACCACATCGAAATGGCCGTTGCGCCAGGCGCGCAAACCGTGGGCGCCGTCTTCGGCGTCTTCGATCCGGTGCCCCAGATAGCTCAGTTGCTGGGACAGCAACAGGCGGTTGGCCGGGTAATCGTCAATCACCAGAATGTTCAGGGCCCGGCCCGGAGCGCCCAGCGGCTCTTCCAGCGGCGCCGCCGGGCTGAGGGGTTCCAGGGTCGGCAGGTCCAGGCTCACCTCGATCTGCGTGCCGTGGCCCAATTCGCTATCGAGGGTCAGTCGGCCGCCCATCATTTCGCACAGGGTGCGACTGATCACCAGGCCCAGCCCGGAACCGCTGCGAGCCGACTGCTGCTGGTTGCTGGCCTGGGTAAAGGGGCTGAACAGACGCCGCTGGTCTTCAGCCGAAATGCCAATGCCGGAGTCCTCGACCCGCAGTACCACGCCCAGGCGCTGGCCATCCGCGTTTGCTTGAATGCGCACACTCAGGCGCACCTGGCCGTGGGCGGTAAATTTGATGGCATTGCTCAGCAGGTTGGAAACGATCTGCTTGAAACGCAGCGGGTCAATCAACACATCGCAGTGGGCCCGAGCATCCAGGTCCAGCACCAGGGACAAGTGTTTCTGCCGCGCCAGCCCATCGAAGATCCGCACCACCGACTCCAGCAATTCCCGCAGGTTGGCCCGCTCCGGCGCCAGGGACAGGCGCCCGGATTCGATCCGTGCGATGTCGAGAATGTCGCCGATCAAGTCCAGCAAACCCCGCGCCGCCCCGGAGGCCACCTCAATCGCAAAGCGGTCCATCACCCCTTGATCGGCCTTGTTCAGCGCCAGTTCCAGCATGCCGATCACCGCGTTCATCGGCGTGCGGATCTCGTGGCTCATGGTTGCCAGGAAGGTGGTCTTGGCGCGGTTGGCGTCATCGGCGCTTTGCTTGGCTTCACGCAGCTCCTGCAACAGGTGCAGGCGCTCGCTGACATCAATCCAGCCGGCAATCATGCCGTTGACCGCGCCGTCGCTGCCGCGGTACGGCAGCATCCAGTGGTAGATGGTCAGGACTCGGCCGTCCGGCATGCTCAGGCGACGGTCCTGGACCTGGGGTGCGCCCTCGGCCATGACCCGCAGGTAATCCTGGTGATAGCCCTTGGCTTCATTCCCATCGCTCAACACGCCCTCGACCACCGTCCGGCCGATCACCGCTTCGCGCTCGACGCCAAAGACCTGCAAGTAGCCGGCATTGCACGTCAGCAAGCGGCCTTCGCGGTCGCGCACATAAATCGGATGGGGCGTGCCGTCGATCAGCACCCGCATGAATTCCAACTGGTCGTTGAGGGCGCGCTCAGCCTGCTCGCGCTTACGCATCAACAGACGCAGGTAGGCAATCCAGCCGCCGGCCAGGAGCAACAGCAACGTAGCGATGGCAAACCCCTGGAGGATCGTGGTGCGATAGCGCAGCCAGTAGCTGTCCTCCACCAGCACTTCATTGCGCCAGCGGTTGGTCAGTTCGTCCATTTCATCAGGGGCAATGCTCAGCAACGCCTTGTCGAGGATCGAATACAGCTCCAGCGCCCCGCGATCGGTGGCAAAGGCCACCCGCGCCGGCATCGTGCCCACGGTGCTGGTCACCTGCAAACGGTCGCCGTATTGGCGGGAAATCATGTAGTGGGCGCTGACCAGCGAGTTGATCGCCCCCTGTGCCTTGCCGTCGGCCACCATGGCCATGGCGTCGGCGGCGTTGTCCGCGGCCACCAGTTCGACCCGTGGGTAGTGCTCGATCAGGTATTCGCGCAACACATTGCCGCGAATCAGCGCCAGGCGTTTGCCGGCCATTTCGTCCAGGGTCGCCGGTTGCCGAGGCCCGCTGGCGGTCACCAAGACAAAGGGGTTGGTCAGGTACGGCCGGGTAAAGCGCAATTGGCCTTCGCGCTCGGAACTGGGGGTGATGGCCGCCAGCATATCGGCCTTGCCGCTGGCGACCCGGGCGATCAGGTCCGGCACCGAGTCACCGCGCTGGATGTCGAACTTCAAGCCGGTGCGCAGGCTGATCTTGGCCAGCACATCGGCGCTGATGCCACGAAAATGGCCTTGCTTGTCCATGAAACTCAGGGGCAGGAAGTTCTCGTTGATCGCCACCCGAATGCGCGGGTGCTGGTCCAGCCAGCGTTGTTCGCGAACACTGAAATGCAGGGTCTGCTGCCCCGGCATGCTGCTGCCCCCGGCCCCCCAGCGCCGCAAAATTGTCATGCGTTCACTGACGGGAATGGCCCCCAGGGCCTGGTTGACCACGTTCAGCACGCGTAGGTTGTCGCGGGCCAGGGCAAAGGCGAACGGCTGCACTTCCATGCGCGAAAAGTCCACCAGTTGCACGTTGTTCAGGTAGTTCTTGCTGATCAGGTAATGGGCACTGATGGCGTCGCCAAGGTAGACATCGGCCTGTCCGAATGCCACGGCGCCAATGGCGCTGAGGGTCGAGGGGTACAGGCGCACCTTGGCCTTGGGGTAAAACTGCTCCACGGCAGCCGGGGGCAGGTAGTGATAGAGCATCGCCACTGTCTTGCCTGCCAGGTCCGGCGCCAGTCCCTGGCTGTCGCCGATGCGGGTCACCAGCGTCGGCTGGTCCTGGGCATAGGGTTGGGACATCACCAGGTCCGGGTCGGCCGCTTCATAGCCGTTCGCCGTACCCAGCAGGTCGATGTCGCCGCTTTTCAGGGCATTGATCACCTCGGACCGCGAGGCGTAGCGCCGCACCTCGACCTCGACGTGCAGCAGTTGGCCGATCAGCTTGGCGTAGTCGGCAGTCAAGCCTTCGTAGTCGCTGCCATTGCTGCTGATGCCAAAGGGCGAATAGTCCGGCGCCGAGGCCCCGAGCACCAGGCGGCCCTTGCGCCGCAGCCAGCTCCAGTCTTGTTCATCCAGGCCGACCTGGTATTCCTCGACCTGGGAACGCCCCAGCAGGTTCAGGGTTTCGGGGGGCGAAGCGGCCTCGGCGCTCGTGCCCATGGCCAACAGGCACGCGGCCAGGGCGCATGCGGGGGAGAAACAGGCGCGTAGAAAACGGCGACGGAGAAAAGTAGTCATTCAGATGAGGTTGTTGCGCTTGGCGAAATCGGCCAGGTAGACCACGGACTTCACGTTGAGCTTTTCGATCAAGCGGGTCTTGTAGGTGCTGACGGTCTTGTTGCTGATCAGCATGGCGTCGCCGATTTCCTTGTTGCTCAATCCGTTGGACAACTGCTGCAAAATCGTCAGCTCGCGGTCGGACAGGCGCTGGATCAGCTCAAGGTCGGTGGCCTCGACATCACTGCGGCGCACCGAGCTGGTGGCCAGGTTGGGAAAGAAGGTGTAGCCGGACATGATCGCGGTGATGGCCTTGGCCAGTTCATCCAGGTCATTGGTCTTGGAAATGTAACCGGCAGCGCCGGCTTTCATGCAGCGCATGGAATAGAGCAACGCCGGCTGCGAGGTCAGCACCAGAATCTTGCTCGGCAGGCCCAGGGTGCTGAGGCGGCTGATGACTTCCAGCCCATCGAGCTTGGGCATGGCGATGTCGAGGATGATCAGGTCCGGCGCATGCTCACGGGCCAATTGCACCGCATCGGCCCCGTTGTCGGCCTCGGCCACGACGTCGAACTGCTCCTGCTTGAGCAGCATCTTCACCGCCGAGCGAATAAACGGGTGATCGTCCACAACCAACGCTTTGTACATAAGAACCCCTGTAAGACGCACCGAACCACAACGGTGACAAGATCATCCCTGCCTGACCACGAAGGCATTGGCCCGCCGTCGTGCGTCGTCAAAAGTACACGAGCGTAAAGGCAGTGTAGGAAATTTCTGAGGCTTTTTGACGACTTTTACCTGAGCTGGCCGCTCTGGTGCTCGGCCTTGCCCCGCCCTTTCGGCACGCCAGGCCCGGTCAATCGTCATCCCCCCGTTCGCCGCCCCTGAACGCGCATGGTGCGCCCCACCCGCAGATGCCTTGGAGTGGATATTTCCCTGTGATTTGTAGGAAATTTCCGAGAACTGTTAACGCCCGTGATAAATAGCCCACCAGGCTTTTCTTAGGCGGTCTTTGACACCCAGCCTCGGGTGGCCGAGGGGACGCAATACGAGGTCTTTAAACATTGAGGTTTGTTTGCCTAGCGTATTCTGCTGCAGCTTCAGAAACGTCCCTGCCTCGTCGTCACTTTTAAAATCCTTGACTAACATCTTGCTGTTAACAGCGGTGACGGGAATTTTCAGCAGTGCATCCGGCGCAAAATTCGCCACGACCCACTCACTGGGCTCCACCGCGCTCGACGAGATGCTTGGGTCTTTGGAACCAACGGTGGCGCTGCCCCAGAGGACACTCTCAATAGGCAGTTGCATCGTCAGGATCACTGGGTAATGGCCATAACCACCCTGGCTCCAAGAGCTGAGCACGTTGGTGGGGAAGAGAAACGAATCCTCGTTAAGCCGTTCGGCTGCCAGCGCTGAGCGCGCCATGCGAGTCGCGTATCCAGACTCGTGATTTAACCGGCCGTTGGCGTCGATATCGTTCAGCCCACGGCCCAACTCAATGGTTGTGCAGCCGGAACTGGCGAGCACGCATTGCGTGTGCACGTAGATCTCTCTGAGTACCCGACAGGCATCCTCCAACAAAAACCGCTCAGCGCTCCAGTCCGCCAGAAGTTTACGCAACTGTTCGAGTTCCTCCTGATCCTTATCGGGCATCTCAGTGAAGCAGGTGTCGGGGTGCCAAGGAAAACGGTGTTGATTGAATGTGCGCTGAGCCAACCAAGTCAGCAGACCCCGTGCGACGAGCCCATAAGCATTCCAATTTGTGATGCGGTAAGGCGCTTTGGCGCCATCGCCGTAGGTCATCAACTGATAGAGCAATGGGTGATCGAAAACGCGCTGATGCGCGGTTCCGCTCAGGTATCGGTGCAATTCATCCGGCGTCATGTGCGTGGTTCGTCCTTGAGGTAACGGGCGTTGCAGGGGGCGTGCAACGTCATGGTCGGTGCACAACCTAACAGATTCTGATCGGCACGCACCACGCCCCCCCTCTCCCTTCCGCCATCCCCCGACCTGGCATGTTCTCCAAAAGTTTTATCGACCGTCACGGTGCGCATGGGCCGACTCGGCGTCCTGATTTAATATCTTTCCAGGCCATCGCCCGGCCGTATCGACAAAGCCGCACGCATCCTGTTTGATCAACGCCAGTCTTGATTCATCCGCCTATCAATGGACGCACCACGGAGAGCCACCATGGACTCGCAAAACGATCTGCAACGTTTGGAACTCCAGGAGCAATTGCTGAAGTTCGAGCACTTTGACAAGCGCACGGCCTGGGACTTGGGCACGCGTTTGAAAGCCGCCTGCGAGGGGCTCGGGGTGGCGCTGACCATCGAGGTGCGGCTGGTGCGTGAAACGGTGTTTTTCTATGCAATGCCGGGCACCGCAGCGGTCAATGCCGACTGGGCCCGGCGCAAGCGCAATGTGGTGGAGTTGCTGGAACAGAGTTCATATCGGGTCGGCCGCTCTTTGGAGCAACAGGGCGCGACGCTGGAGGGTTTGATGGGCTTGCCGTTGCGTGACTATGCCGATCACGGCGGCAGCTTCCCGATCAACGTCAAGGGCCTGGGCTGTGTCGGCGCGGTGACGGTTTCCGGGTTGCCCCAGCGCGAGGACCACGTCCTGGTGGTCCAGGTGCTGGCGCAGATGTGCGGTGTCGGTCAGCAACAGGTGTTGCTGGACTTTTCCTGACTATTTTTTAAACTTCGACGCCACTCCGGCCCGGGCCGACTCAACCTTTGCCAGGGGCTGGGGCGGTTTCGCGCTCTTCCTTGGGCCCGACAAAGGCCCAAACCAGCAGCTCCAGCAGTGGCACAAAGACAATCACCACCATCCATAGGCCCTTGGTTTCCGAGCGGCTGGTGCTTCTGAGCACACGGCGGATGGCCCACAACTCCACCAGCAGGAGGATCACCGCCAGGGCGATCCAGATGTATTCGATTTGCATGATTCACCTCCCGGTCTGTAGGAGGTTAGGAAGGCCATGGCGCCGAGGGTTCATTTATTTTTTTCCTGGGCCCGTGCCAAGCCCTTGAAACAGAGCCTTCGCCGTGGCCGGATCAGTTTGAACCCGGCGCCGGCGGCGACCCTCTGATGAACATGAGGGTCGGGCGAATCACGGGCGGATCAAGCGATGGATTTTATTCTGTGGATGGCGGTGCTGGGGGCGGTCTTGCTGCTCCTGGCGCTGACCTCGTCCTACCTGCGCTGGCTGCCAGTCACCACCTCCGTCGTGTGCCTGGGGCTGGGTATCGCCATTGGTCCATCCGGACTGTCGTTGCTGCACCTGGACCTTAAGCAGGCCGCGCCGTGGATGGAGCACCTGTGCGAAGTGGCGGTGCTGTTTTCCCTGTTTGTCTGCGGCCTCAAGCTGCGCTTGCCCCTGAGAAACCCGACCTGGCGCGTGGCCTTGGTGCTGGCCGGGCCGGTGATGGTGCTGTGCATCGTCGGCATCTGCCTGCTGTTGCATTACCTGCTGCAGTTGTCCTGGGGAGCGTCGTTGTTGATCGGCGCCATTCTTGCCCCCACCGATCCGGTGCTGGCGTCCCTGGTGCAGGTGACCGACGCCCGGGACGCTGACCGGGTGCGCTTCGGCCTGTCCGGCGAGGCCGGGCTCAACGACGGCGTGGCCTTCCCCTTTGTGATTCTCGGCCTGCTGTTTTTGCGCCAGGACGGTACTGAAGCCGACTGGCTGCACTGGCTTGGTCAGGACCTGCTTTGGGCTGTGCCGGTCGGCCTGCTCACCGGTTACGCCATGGGCCGTGGCATCGGCCGCTTGACCTTGCACACCAGCGCCTCGCAGAACAGCTTGTCGCCCAATGATTACCTGGCCCTGGCTTTGATTGCCCTGGCCTATGTGGCAGCCGAGGCGCTGCACGGCTACGGCTTTCTCTCAGTGTTCGCCGCGGGCCTGGGGCTGCGTCGGGCCGAGGTCAAGTCCACCGACAACCCCCAAGTGCCCGCCGAGCACTTGGTGTCGCCGACACTGGGCCAGCAGCATGTCGAACCGCACCCGTCTGTAGCCACCGCCACCGATGAATTGCCTGACAGCCAGGTCGTGGCCGGGATCATGATGGGCGACATGCTGGCCTTCGGCAGCCTGGTGGAACGGGCCATGGAGGTGTTCCTCGTGACCTTGCTCGGCGTGGTGCTGATGGCCCACTGGGACTGGCGAGCGCTGTTGCTCGGCGGCGTGCTGTTCTTTGCCCTGCGGCCGTTGACGGTGTGGCTGATGCCTTGGGGGCGCTTGCTCCAGCCGCCCCAGCGCCTGTTGATCGGCTGGTTCGGCATCCGTGGCATCGGCAGCTTCTATTACCTGTTCTATGCCCTCAACCATGGCCTGCCCGCTGAAACCGCACTGCTGTGCAGCAACCTGACCCTGTCGGTGGTGGCCCTGAGCATTCTCCTGCACGGCTTGAGCACCCAGCCATTGTTGGCCCGCTATGAACGCCACAAACAAAAGCCCAGAATCCGCCCCTGACTCGGTGACCGACGCCTTCTATTCATACTGCGCAAGCTCCTCGCGGATCTGCTGCACCAGCTCAGCCATGTCGGGCCGCAGGCCGGGTTGATCGGGTACGGGAAACACCTCCACCTGGAGGCCCGGGCACCGCGCCAGGAAGTCCGTCACGACCATGGGCTGGGCACTGAAACCCTGCCAAGGTTCGCAGGCGCACAAGGTGGCAAACGCTTCTTCGGGCCAGAACGGCACGCTTGAACGGTCGAGGCCGCGAGCCAGGTGCCCCTGGGCGTCCACCAGGGCCCAGACCACCTCGAAGTCGGCGATCTTGCGGATGAAATAATCAAGCCTGGCCTCAGGCGCCATCTGCAACAGGTTGTGGAGTTTCTGCGGATGAGCCGTCACGGGGGCCTCCCTGATTATTAAGGCCGCCAGCTTGCCGACCGCCCAAGCCGCTTGCAACTGCATCGAGGCGCTGTGGCGGCCTGCTCCGGCCTCCGGGAGATATTGCGCAGCGCCCCCGGCTTCGGGCATCATTTGATAATAATTTTCATTGCCTTTTATTTCCATGCCCTCCTCCCTTCTCGACCCCCAGCGTCTGCGTGCCCGTAATCAGGTGTTGCAGCAACTGTTCGGCGCCCACCACGGCTGGCTGCGTGAGCGTTTGCAGGCGCGCTTGGGCTGCCGGCATGACGCCGCGGACATGGCCGCCGAAACCTTTGCCCAAGTGGTCGCCCTGCCCGACCCCCAAGGCATCCGCGAGCCCCGGGCGCTGCTCACCACCATCGCCAAGCGGCTGATCTTCGCCAGTTGGCGACGCCGCGACCTGGAGCGCGCCTACCTGGAAGCCTTGGCGCTGCAACCCCTGGACTACGAACCCTCCGCCGAAGAGCAGGCCCAGGCGCTGGACGCCCTGCTGGCCCTGGACCGGATACTTGACGGCCTGTCGCCCATGGGCCGCAGCGCTTTCCTCTATAGCCAGCTCGATGGCCTGACGTACGCCGAGATCGGCCGGCGCCTGGGGATCTCCGCGCCGCGGGTGCACCAGTACGTGGTCAAGGCCTTGGGCCTGTGCTACCTGGCGCTGGAACGTCCATGAACGCCAATCGCTTGCCAGCGCCGGTGGAACAAGCCGTGGAATGGATGGCCTTGCAGCGCTCGGGCAGCATGAGTGATGCCGATCGCCAGCGTTTCAGCCTGTGGCTGCACGCCAGCCCGGACAACCAGCAGGCCTGGGCCCGCCTGGAACAACGCCTCGGCCAAGCCTTTGAAGCGCTGCCAGCGGTGTCGAGGCAGGTGCTGAGCCGCCCGGGCCATAGCCGTCGTCACCTGCTGCGCGGCGCCCTGGGCCTGGCCGGTGTCGGCTTGAGCATTGGGTGGCTGCAGGGCCAGGGTTGGCTGTCGCTGATGGGCAATGACCTGAGCACCGGCGTGGCCCAGCGCAAGCCGTTCACCCTTGAAGACGGCAGCCGCGTGCTGCTCAACGCGCAAAGCCGGGTTGACCTGGCCTTCGATAGGCAACAACGGACCCTGATCCTGCGCGAAGGCGCACTGAATATTCAGGTGGCCCACGACCCGACGCGGCCCCTGGTGGTGCGTACTGCGTTTGGCGAGGCCCGGGCCCTGGGCACCCGCTTCAGCGTCAGCCTGGGGGCCAGCGAGGCCCGCCTGTGGGTACAGGAATCCCAGGTTCAACTCAGCGTTCCCGGGCAGGCCCCGCACACCTTCGGCGTGGGCCAGGGCGCAGCCTTTGATGGCCGGCGCATCGACCGCCTGCCGGCGAGCCAGGCCAGTGCCTGGGAAAGCGGGCAACTGGTGGTTCACGATCAGCCCCTGGGCGAGGTCATCGACGCGCTGCGGCCCTATCGCCGTGGCGTCCTGCGGGTCAATGGGGAGGCCTCCAGGCTGCGGGTGTCCGGGGTCTTTCCCCTGGATAACAGCGCCCAGGCCCTGCGTTCGCTGCAGGAAGTGCTGCCGATCCAGGTCGAACAACACCTGGGCTGGTGGACCCAAATCAGCCTGCGCTGATTATTTTTTTACCGGCCCCTTAATATTTGCCGTGCTTGCGTCACATAGCTGGCATCGACCCTCCTCACGGGAAACGTTGCCATGCACCGCCCACTTCGCTTCGCCCTGACGCCCCTGGCGTTTGTCCTGCCTCTGATCGCCCTGCCAAGCCTGGCCGACCCCAGTGCCCCGGCGGACGCCCGGCAACAGGTGGTGGATTTCGATCTGCCCGCCGGCCCCCTGGAACAGACCCTGACCGCCATCGCCCGCCTCAGTGGCCGCGGCATCGCCTTTAATGCCGGCCTGACCCGCGACCTCCAGGCCCCTGCCCTGCGCGGCCGCTACAGTGCCGAGCAAGCCTTGCACCAGGTGCTGCAAGGCTCGCCGTTGCAACCCAGCGTCACCGCCAGCGGCACCCTGAGTGTCGAGCCGCGCAGCGACGGCACCTTGCAGCTGTCGACCACCGCCATCACCGGCCAGGCCTACAGCCAGGACGCCTGGGGCCCGGCCCACAGCCGCGTGGCCCAACGCAGCGCCAGTGCCAGCAAGACCGACACCGCTATCACAGAAATCCCCCAGGCGATTTCCGTGGTCACCCGTGAAGAGTTCGAAGCCCGCCAGCACGACAGCCTGGCCGACGTGCTCAACTACACCGCCGGGGTGGTCAGCCAGCCCAACGGCTACAGCCGGGTGGCCGACGACTACCGTTTGCGCGGCTTCGATATCGGCCCTCGCACCGGTGGCGTGCTGCGTGACGGCATGAAGATGCAAAGCACCCAGTTCGAAGGCGGCCAGGAGCCCTATGGCCTGGAGCGGGTCGAGGTACTCAAGGGCGCGTCCTCGGTGTTGTACGGGCAGTTGGCCCCCGGCGGCCTGATCAATACCGTGAGCAAGCGCCCGACCCTGGAACCGCTGCATCAGGTCAACCTGGAATACGGCAATTACCAACGTCGGCAATTCTCCACCGACCACAGCGGCGCCCTGGATGACGAGGGGCGTTTCAGCTACCGCCTGACCGCCCTGTGGCGTGACAGCGGCACCCAGTTCGACGCCATCGACGACGACAAGCAGTACATCGCCCCGGCCCTGACCTGGCAGATTGACGACGACACCCGACTGACACTGCTGGCCAGCCATCAGCGCACCCAGACCACCCTGACCCCGCCCATCCGCTACGACCTGACCACCTACAGCGCCAGCCCTGGCTACAAGGTGCCGTACGGCCTGTTCCCCGGCGAGCCGGACTACGACGATTACGATGGCACCCTGCAAACCTTCGGCTATCTGCTGGAGCGGCGCCTGAACGATCAACTGCAACTGCGCCACGCCGCGCGTTATTTCGAATCCCGCGCCGATTACGACTACATCACCCTCAACAACAGCCGAGTCAACGGGGCCAACCTGAACAACCTGACCCGTGCCTACAACTCCCGCGAAGACGTGGCCACCGGCTGGACCAGCGACAGCAGCCTGCAATGGGACCTGGAGGCCGGGCGCTGGCAGCACACCCTGCTCGGCGGCGTGGATTACTACCGCAAGACCTACGACAGCCACCGTTTCAGCGGCAATGCGCCGACCCTCGACCTGGCCAACCCGGTGTACGGCAACCTGCCCCAGGTCAACCGCAGCATCGACCGTGGCTCAGACCTGCACAGCCACCAGTTGGGCCTGTACCTGCAAGAACAAGCCAAGTTCGATGAGCATTGGGTGGCCGTGCTCGGCCTGCGCCACGACTGGGCCGACAACAGCACCCTGACCTACCGCGACGAGTCGCGCACCGGCACCCGCGACAGCAAGAGCACCGGGCGCGTCGGCCTGGTTTACCTGGCCGACAACGGCCTGGCGCCGTACATCAGCTACAGCCAGTCATTCCTGCCCGCCGCCGGAACCGGTGCCGATGGCCAGGCGTTCCAGCCCACTGAAGGCGAGCAGTATGAAATCGGCCTGCGCTACCAGCCTCCGGGTCGCGAGATCATGCTCAGCGCCGCGCTCTATCAGCTCACCCAGAGCAACGTGCTGAGTTCGGTGCCCGGCTCCGACTTCGACGAGCAGACCGGCAAGGAGCGCAGCACCGGTTTTGAATTGGAAGCCAAGGCCCAACTGACCCCGCTGCTGGCGATGAGTGCCTCCTATGCCTACACCGACGCCCATGTAATTGCCGACAACGACAAACAGCTGGAAGGCTCGCGCATCGAAGGCACGCCGTACCACAGCGCGTCCCTGTGGCTGGATTACCGCCTGGCAGCGCTGGGCTTGCACAAGGTCACGGTGGGCAGCGGCGTGCGTTACAACGGCACCACCCACACCTTGCCGAGCATCAGCGACCGCAAGATCCCGGCCTATGCGCTGTTCGATGCACGCATCACCTACGAGCTGGATGAGCACTGGCAGCTCAGCGCCCGGGCGCAGAACCTGACCAACGAGCGCTACCTCTACTGCGCCAATTCCTGCCGTTACGGTGATGAACGCAACCTGGTGGGGTCGGTGAGCTACAACTGGTGAGGCACCGCTTTGGGCCGCCGCGATGGCGGCCCAAGGTCGCGGTCAACCCGGCGTTTGCTCCTCGCGCCAGGCCCGGGGCGAGCGGCCATAGCACTCGCGGAAAGCCCGGCTGAAGTGCGACAGGTCATTGAAGCCCCAGCGAAAGGCAATATCGGAAATGCGCAACCGGCCCTGGGCCGGGTTCAGCAGGTCGGCGCTGCACCGCTCCAGGCGTCGGCGCAGGATGTAACGCATCAAGGATGAATCCTCCTGCTCGAATAGCTTGTTGATGTAACGCGCCGACAGCCCCGTGGCCACGGCCACTGCTTGGGTGCCCAGGGCCGGATCGCTCAGGTGGTCGTTCACAAACACCTTGACCCGCATCAGGGTCAGGGCCCGACCGCGAGAATGTTCCGGGTCCAGAGGCTGCACGTTGCCCAGCGCCAGGGCGATCAGGCTGGTGGCCGACTCTGAAAGCGTGAGCATTTCGGTCGGCGTGAACTGGCTGATCTGCGAGGTCAGGCCCTCCAGGAACATCCGCATCACCCGACCCACCGGCGTATCGGTGGAGACCCGGGTGGCGGTGCGCCGCTCCATGCCCACCACCCTTTGATCGAGGCTGCTGCGGGGCACGCTGACGATGATCTGCCGCCAGTCCGTGGGGAACGTCAGGTGATGGGGCCGGGTGGCGTCATAGATGGCGAACTCCCCCGGGCCGATCACCGTGCGGTTGCCGTCCTGCTCCAGGCACTCGCTGCCTTCAAGCATCAGCACGGCAAAGTATTTGTCTTCTTCCCGGTCCCTGGGCTGCAGGTGCCGGCGGTTGACTGCCTGGGCCGCCGCGCTGACGTCGCTGACCCGGAGCAATTCGCACTTCTGCGAGCGCACCTTGCCGAAGAACTCAGGGTTTGGGATCGCCCCGATCTCGACATCGGCAAACAGCCGCAGAATCATTTCCCGCCAATAGTCCACTCGGTCGCTGGCTAAATGGCTGGCTGTGGCCACGTCGATGCTTTCGCTGGCCCAATCGGTTGCCGGCAAGCGCTGCCCGGCGGTGAAATTCCCCAGGTTGGCCAGGCCTTGCTGAACCCCTTTTTCGACTTGAATCGCCATGCCCTGACCTCTGATCACACGCGCTGTTCTTATGGGGATGCACAGACTTACGCCAGGCACCTGCAAACGCGGTACAGGGTCTTCCTTGGTGATTGCACATCCGGATGCGGCTTGCAGGGGCGAACAACAGGGCTGTTGGGCGCAAGACAGCGGGCGTGATCCCACGCCCCGTTGTCCTTATTACCTCAAGGGCCGGGGCGATTGCCAGAGGCCTGGACGAAAGGGCCGCCTGGGCCAAGTTTTTGTTCCGCCACAGCCAAGCACGCCAGCGCCTCTTCGCGGCATCCTTCAGCCAGCGCCAGACGCGGGCCGAGCCCGACGCCTGCCTGCCAGCACCCGGTCATTGCCCAGAGGAACGCCTCCATGAACCATCACCCGAGCAACCCCATGGCTTCGGCTGCGGCCCGGGCCTTTGCCCTGAACCAGGCCCTGGAAGAACAAGGCCTGGTGCCCGAAGGCTACGTGCAGCATTTCACCGAGGTCATGGAAAACGACTTCGACCCGGCCAATGGCGCGCGGGTGGTGGCCCGGGCCTGGGTCGATCCGGAATACCGCGCACTGTTGTTGCGCGACGGCACGGCGGCCTGCGACCTGTTCGGCTATACCGGGGTCCAGGGCGAGTACATCGTGGCACTGGAAAACACCCCGACCCTGCAAAACGTCATCGTCTGCACCCTCTGCTCCTGCACCGCCTGGCCGGTGCTCGGCCTGCCGCCCGACTGGTACAAGAGCTTCGAATACCGCGCCCGGGTGGTCCGCGAGTCGCGTACGGTCCTGCGGGAAATGGGCCTCGATCTGCCTCTGCAAGTGGAAATCCGCGTCTGGGATACGAGTGCAGAAACCCGCTACATGGTCCTGCCCTGCCGGCCCGACGGCACCGAAGGCTGGAGTGAGGCGCAACTGGCGACCCTGGTGACCAAGGACGTGCTGATCGGCATTGCCCGGCCCCAAGTGGCCAGCACGCCGCGCTGAGCGGCCCGCAGGCATTCCCCCTTTTCCAGCGAGAACCGAACAATGGACGGCATACATGATTTGGGCGGGCTGCAAGGTTTCGGCCCGATGCAACACCAGGCCAACAGCCTGAGCTACACCCCGGTGTTCCATGAAGACTGGGAACACCTGGGCTACAGCCTGCTGTTTCTCGGCGCCGCGGAACTGGGGCTGTTCAACGTCGATGAATTGCGCCATGCCATCGAGCGCATGGAGCCCCGGCATTACCTGACCTCCAGCTACTACGAGCGCATCGTGCTGGGGGTCGCCAGCCTGTTCGTGGAAAAAGGCGCCCTGAGCCAGGAGCGCCTGGCGCAGCTGGCCGGGGGCGCCTATCCCCTGGCCTTGCCCCTGGGCCCGGGTCGGGCCGCCCAGGCGCCGGCCCAGCCCTTCGAGGTCGGGCAACAGGTGCGGGTGCGCGATGAATGGGTCAACGGCCATATCCGCGCCCCCGGCTACGTGCGCGGCAAACAGGGTCGGGTGCTGCACCGCACCACCCACCAATGGCCGTTCCCCGACGCGGTCGGCCACGGCCAGCCCAGTGCCAGCGAACCCACCTACCACGTGCAATTCACCACCGAGGAGCTGTGGGGCGACGCCGCCGACGCGGGCACGGTGGTGGTGGACTTGTTTGGTGGCTACCTGGTTCCGGCTTGAAGCTGTTCTGTTGCGGGCGGCCCCGGACGCCGCCGGAAAGCAGGTGCGCATCGCCTGTGCCGGCGGCGCCCGGGTGTTCGCCCTTTTTTCGTCCTGACTCAGTTGCCCGCGTACTGGACTAGAAGGCGTTGCGTCGCCTTTCCACGGTGGTGGAAGGCATTTCCTGGAACAGCTTTTTGTAGTCCGATGAAAAACGCCCCAGGTGATTGAAGCCCCAGTCCATGGCCACCGCCGAGATGTTGTATTCGCCCTGCCCGGCCAACAACGCCTGGCGAACCGCTGTCAGGCGATAACGCTTGAGGTACAGAGTGGGCGACAGGCCCAAGTGCTTCTTGAACCCCTCGTACAGGGTAAAACGCGAGACCCCAGCCACCCGTTCAATGGTTTCCAGGTTGAGCTCTTCGCGGGCGTGCTGATGCATGAATTCCTGGGCCTTGAGCACGTACTGCGGGCAGCGCGCCTGGTTCAGCCGGGCCAATTGCGCCGAGTAATTATTCGGTTGGGCGAGGATCAGTCCCTTGATCAAGGCCCGTTCCAGGTCCCGTGACACGGCGCCATCGGCGAACAGCTCCGCGCCCTGCTCCAACTCCCCCAGCAAGTAACCGACCATTCGCCACCAGGCACCGGCAGCGCCCTCGGTGGCGCTGATTTGTGGGGCGAACAACAGCGGTTCGTGCAGGGGCTGGAGCAGCATGTCTTCAAGCACCGCGGCCATGGCACTGGCCTTGATCGCCACCTGGATTTTCCGGCAATTGCCGTCGATCGCCAGGGCCTGGCGTTCCTGGGGCGAAACGATCAGGCCGCTGGCGGAATCGGACAGCAGGCGTCCGCTAGCGGTCTGCAATTCCTGCCGGCCCTCCAGCGGCAGGCTGATGCTGTAGCTGTTCAAGGCGCAGGGTTCGATGTCGATGGTCACGTCGGTGCCGTACTCGATCCGCCCCAGCACCGTGGCCAGGCCACCCATGACATTGCCCTCGTGCTCAAAGCGCAAGCGCTGGGGCGTCGCGGCCTTGAGTTCATGAGGGCCGCAGATCCGCGCCATCCAATCCTGCGCGCTGCCCAGGTCCTGGCGCAGCGCATGCAGGCCCCGGCGTTCTACCCCGTTGTCCAGCCCCCCGTACTGATTCATCACCGCCTCTCCTTCACTGACCCGCTGCCCCTCAGCCTAGGGCCGAGGGCCGTGGCGCAGCTATCCGCAAAGTGCAGAAAACATCAGTAAAACGCGTAAAAAAAGCCGCGATCCCGGGGCCTGGCGACAGGGCTGAAAAACGGACAAACATCGCCGCAAATGCGGATAGAGGGGCCGCCGGCATTGGCTTCCAATCAGTGCCAACCCTAACCAGAAAAAAGGTGCCCTGATGAACAGCACAAGAAGCATTGCGCAATGGCAGGACTACATTCGTGGCTGCCTCGACTTTCGCCCGCTGGACGGCGTGTACCGGGTTGCCCGGGACATGTTCACCGAGCCCGAACTGTTCGACCTGGAGATGGAACTGATCTTCGAGAAGAACTGGATCTACGCCTGTCACGAAAGCGAGTTGGCCAATAACCATGACTTCGTGACAATGCGCGCCGGGCGCCAGCCGATGATCATCACCCGTGACGGCGAGGGTCGGCTCAATGCCCTGATCAACGCCTGCCAGCACCGTGGCGCAACCCTGACCCGGGTCAGCAAGGGCAACCAGTCGACCTTCACCTGTCCGTTCCATGCCTGGTGCTACAAAAGCGATGGCCGCCTGGTCAAGGTCAAGGCACCAGGGGAATACCCCGAGGGTTTCGACAAGGCCACCCGCGGCCTGAAAAAGGCCCGCATCGAAAGCTACAAGGGCTTTGTGTTTGTCAGCCTCGACGTCAATGGGCGGGACTCGCTGCAAGACTACCTGGGCGACGCCAAGCTGTTCTTCGACATGATGGTGGCCCAGTCCCCCACCGGCGAGCTGGAGATCCTGCCCGGCAAGTCCACCTACAGCTACGACGGCAACTGGAAGCTGCAACACGAAAACGGCCTGGACGGTTATCACGTCAGCACCGTGCACTACAACTACGTCAGCACCGTGCAGCATCGCCAGCAGGTCAACGCGGCCAGGGGCGGCGGCGCCAGCACCCTGGACTACAGCAAGCTGGGGGCCGGCGACGCGCAGACCGACGATGGCTGGTTCTCCTTCAACAACGGCCACAGCCTGCTGTTCAGCGACATGCCCAACCCTTCGGTGCGCGCCGGCTACGCCACGGTCATGCCGCGCCTGGTGGAGGAATACGGGCAGGACCAGGCCGAGTGGATGATGCACCGCCTGCGCAACCTGAACATTTACCCCAGCCTGTTTTTCATGGACCAGATCAGCTCACAGTTGCGCATCGTGCGCCCGGTGGCCTGGAACAAGACCGAAATCATCAGCCAGTGCATCGGGGTCAAGGGCGAGTCGGATGCCGACCGGGAAAACCGCATCCGCCAGTTCGAGGACTTCTTCAACGTCTCCGGCATGGGCACCCCCGACGACCTGGTGGAGTTTCGCGAGGCCCAGCGCGGCTTCCAGGCACGCCTGGAACGCTGGAACGAAATCTCCCGGGGCAGCCACAAGTGGGTCCAGGGGCCGACCGCCAACAGCCGGGTGCTGGGCATCGAGCCGCTGCTGACCGGCACCGAATTCACCCACGAAGGGCTCTACATCAACCAGCACGGCGCCTGGCAGCGCTTCCTCCTGCAAGGCCTGGAGCAGCAGGCCCGGGCGCTGGAAAACCAGAACCAGGAAAACCTGGCCCCCCACGCCCTGACCCTCAAGGAGGTGTGACATGAGCGCACTGCAGCATGCCGTCGAACAGTTTCTGTACCGCAAGTCCGAGCTCTGTGACCAGCAGGACTGGGACGCCTACCTCGCCCTGTTTGATGAACAGAGCGAATTCCACCTGCCGCAATGGGATTCCGAGCACGTCTACACCACCGACCCCAAGCGCGGCATGTCGTTGATCTACTACCCCAACCGCTCGGGCCTGGAAGACCGGGTGTTTCGCCTGCGTACCGGAAAGTCCGCGGCCTCCACGCCATTGCCGCGCACCTTGCACCAGATCAGCAACGTGCGCATCGCCGCACTGGACGATGGCCAACTGCAGGTCAAGGCCGGCTGGGTCACGCTGTTCACCCGCCAGGGCCTGTCCGAGCAGTTCTACGGTCAGGTGACTTACCACCTGAAGGCGGCCGGCGACAGTTGGACGATCACCCGCAAGCACGTGCTCCTGCTCAACGACACCATCAATTCGGTGTTGGACTTCTATCACCTGTGAGCGGGAGCCCACTGTCATGAACCATAAAGTCGCTTTCAGCTTCGCCGACGGCAAGACCGCGTTCTTCGAGGTCAAGGCCAACGAACTGTTACTCGACGCCGCGCTGCGCAATGGTGTCAACCTGCCGCTGGACTGCCGTGAAGGCGTGTGCGGCACCTGCCAGGGGCGCTGCGAATCCGGCCGCTACACCCAGGACTATGTCGATGACGAGGCCTTGTCGGCCCAGGACCTGGCGCAGCGCAAGATGCTGTCCTGCCAGACCCGGGTGCAGTCGGACGCGGCGTTTTACTTCGACTTCGACTCCAGCCTGTGCAACGCCGGCGCCAGCCAGCGCGTGCAGGCCCGGGTCAACCGGGTGCAAAGGGTCTCGGCCAGCACCGCGATCCTGCACCTGGACGCCAGCGCCGCCCACGGGCAACTGGACTTCCTGCCGGGGCAATACGCCCGGCTGCGGGTGCCAGGCACCGAGCAGTGGCGCTCCTACTCCTTTGCCCACCGGCCCAACGCCGACAACCAGCTGCAGTTTCTGATCCGCCTGCTGCCCCAGGGAGCGATGAGCGACTTTATCCGCGAACGTTGCCAGCCGGGCGAGCCGTTGGAACTGGAGGCGCCCCTGGGCAGTTTCTATTTGCGCCAGGTTCACCGGCCCTTGCTGCTGGTGGCCGGGGGCACGGGTTTGTCGGCGTTCCTCGGCATGCTCGACACCCTCGCCGAACAGGGCCACGGTGCACAGCCGGTGCAGCTGTTCTACGGCGTCACCGACGACGCGGACCTGTGTGAGCTGCAACGCCTGGAGGCGTACCGCGAGCGCATCCCGGGTTTCGACTACCACTTGGTGGTGTCGCGGCCGTCGGCGCACTGGCACGGCAAGACCGGCTGGATACCCCAGCACTTCGAGCCCGCACGCCTGGCCGCAGAGGCCTTTGACCTCTACCTGTGCGGCCCGCCACCGATGGTCGAGGCGGTCAAGTCCTGGTTCAGCGAACAAGGGATCGACAACTTCCAGCTGTACGCCGAAAAGTTTATCGACAGCAACCATTGACCTTGCCCGGGGCCGACACCGGCCCCGGGTCCCGGGTCCCGTCAGCGGTCGAAACGTTCGGCCAGATCACGCAGGGCCTGGGCCTGGGCTTGCAGGTCCTGGCTGATGACTTTGCCGGTCAATGCCTTGTCGGCGCTCTGGGCCGACAGCTCGGCCACCTGCAGCACCTGCTGCGACAGGCTTTCCACCACCTGGGATTGCTGCTCCATGGCCGCGGCGATCTGCTGGCTCATGCCGGCGATCTGGCTCAGGGCATCGTTGACCCCGGCCAGGTTGCCCTGCACCGACTGCACTTCATCGGTGCTGTGGCGGGCCAGGGTTCGGCCTTCCTCGGTGAGCTGCACGGTGCGCTCGGTGGCGTTGCGCAATTGCAGCAACAGCGGCTGGATCTGCAAGGTGGCTTCCTGGGTGCGGGTGGCCAACTGACGGACTTCATCGGCCACCACGCTGAACCCGCGCCCAGCCTCACCGGCCCGGGCGGCCTCGATTGCTGCGTTCAATGCCAGCAAGTTGGTCTGCCCGGCAATCGCACTGATGATCTCGGTGATCGAACCAATGGCCTCGGTAGCAGTGGCCAGTTGCTGGACCGCCAGGGCGATGTCCGCCACCGAGTGGCCCAGGCGCTGCATGCCGGCCAGGCTTTGGCTGGACAGTGCTTGCCCTTGCCCGGCCAGGCCCAGGGCCTGTTGCGTGGCCTGGTTACTGGTCTGCAGGTTGCCCGCCACTTCCTGGATGGTTGCCGCCAGCTCGCTGAGGGCCGTCACCGATAGGTCGGTTTCGTCCCGTTGCCGCTCCAGGCGCACCGCCTCGGTACCAATCAACTGCACCAGTTCCTGGACCCGCTGCTGGATCACCCCGCCGGTGCTGCCGATCCGCGACAGCGCGCTGTACAAGCGGCGTTCCTCAGCCACCAGGGCCATGTCCAGCAACGCGGCGGCGCCCGAGGCCTGGCTGTAGAGCGTGGCGGTCAGCGGCTCGGCGAAAGCTTTCGGGTGCCCGGCCAATACCAGCCGCAGGCGCCGTTGCACCTGCCAGTCGCGGGCCCAGGCCACAGCCGCCAATGCCGTCACCGCCAAGGCGCCTTGGGCGGCCCCCGGCGCCATCTGGCCCAGTGCCGTCGTCAGCAGCAGCCCCAGGGGCAAGGCAGGCCAGCCGACGTCTACCAGGTGAGCCAGGCGCCGCCGCCAGCGCAACAGGCCGCTGCCGCCGTGCAAACCTTGGTACAGCTGCTGCCCACGGGCCTGCTGGGTGGCGCTGGCTGGGCTGAACACTGCGCCATAGGCGTGTATGCCCTCGGCGCCATACACCGGTTTGATGTAGACATTCAGCCAATAGCCGGAGCCGTCCCGGGCGCGGTTTTTCAGCAGGCCCATCCAGGGTCGGCCCTGTTGCAAGGTCTGCCACAGGTGGCTGAACACCAGCGCCGGCATGTCGGGGTGCTTGAGCAGGCTGGCCGGTTGCTGCAACAACTCGGTGCCGCTGTAGCCGCTGGCCTTGGCAAAGGCCTCGCTGCAATGGGTGATCCGACCGCGAAGGTCGGTCCGGCAGATCAGTACCGCTTGATCTGCCGAGGCAGGCTGTGGACGCATCGGGATCCCTCTTGGGTGGAATAAAAAATGCCCGCTCGGGAGCGGGCCAAAACCAAAGGCATTGCCTGAATCCGCGGGTTCAAGCCCCGGGGTTAAAAGTGATGGATGTAACGCACCTGCAAACGGCTGCCGTCAGGGCGGTTTTCCACCTCCTGTTCGAAGTAGGCGTTGAGCACCAGGTGGTCATCCTTGGAGAAGCTGTACATCGCCCCCGGGCCCACCGCCCAGACCTGCTCGCGACGCCCGGACACGGCGTGGCCGTCCAGGCGGCTATCGGTGAACTGCTTGAGCCAGTAGCCGTTGATGCCCAGGCGCAGCTGCGGGGTGATGGCGTAATCGGTGGCGAAGTTGGCGTGCAGGGCCTGGCCGGCCTGCAATTCATCCGCCCCGCCAGCGCCAGGGCCCGGGTCGGAATTCTTGCCGTTGTACAGGTAGTGGGCGCGCACCGAGGCGGTCCATTTCGGGGTGAACCAGTAGGTGGCGGCCCAATAGGGGTTGAACGACCAGGCGTTGGCCCCGGGGTTGACGTCATGGCGGTTGTCGTACTTGCCGGTGGGCAGGTTGACCTGCAGTTCGATGCGCTGCACGAAGCGTGGTCCGTCAGGGCCCATCACCGGGTCGAACTGGATGAACGGACCGATCAGCAGATCGCCGACCCCGCTCTGGGCCTTCAGCGCGGCGTTATCCAAGCCGTCGTTGAGGTCCATCTGGGTGACGATCGGCAGCACCGCATTGAGCCCCAGGCTGGCGTTGCCCACGCGCAGGTTCGACAGGTAACTCAACTGGGTCACGGCCACCTGGTAGTCCAGGCTCTGCTTGGGCAAAGGCAAGGCCTTACCGTCCTTGTCACGCAGGTGATCGGCGCGATAGTCCTGGAAATACTCCTGCAAGTACCAGCCGGGTCCGGCCGGCAAGCCACCGTCGAGGAAACTGGTGAGCCCCAGGTTGACCACCGGAAGGTCGTAGGCCTGGGCTGCTTGCGTGGCCAATAGACCACTGCCGAGCACCCACAACGACAACCTGCTTGTTTTCGTTTTCATCACGCTCTCCACTTGCTCCAAGGCCTATGAACACGCTGTTGAACAGCGCGGGTCTCGCACGGCTGATCGCCCTGCCCTCCCCACGAGGGATCGCCCATTGCGCAGGCTGCGCAACGGCGGATTCATCATGTTTAATCGCTGAAAACGGCACTATCCGCGCACTGCGGCGGCTATCCGCGCGGCGCGATTAGTTGTGTGCGGCGGGTGCTCTGAAGCCCATAACGACAGCGCCCCGGGCCGGTGCCCCACGCCCAGCGAAGATTGGTGGCTTCGCTGGTCGCAGGGCCCCTGCACGGGGCGACTGCCAGGGCCCGAAGGCCGAAGGCTCAACGACTCGAAACGGCCCTCAACCGGCCAGCGCGGGGTGCGCGGTGGCCACCCGGTACTGGCCGCGATGGAACACCAGGGGCTCGCCCGGGCCGTGCCGGTAATGCTCGATCTGGCCGAGGAAAATCAAGTGGTCGCCGCCGTCGTACTGGGTCACATTGCGGCACACCAGGGTGGCAATCACCCCGTCCAGCAGCGGCACGCCGGCCTGGCCTGGGGTGAAATCGACCCCCGCAAACTTGTCCGCCGCCGGCCGCGCAAAACGCCCCGACAAATCATGCTGTTCGGCCCCCAGCACGTTGATCGCAAAATGGCTGGCGGCCAGGTAATCGCCCAGGCTCGGTGCCGTGCGCGACAGGCTCCAGAGCACCAGTGGCGGGTCCAGGGATACCGAGGAAAACGAGTTGGCGGTCATGCCCACGTTGCGCCCGTCGGCGGTGCGGGTGGTGATCACCGTGACGCCGGTGGCGAACTGCCCCAGCAGGTTGCGCAGTTCACGGGGGTCGCCGTCTTCGGCCTTGACCAGCGCTGGCTGGAGGGATCCGGTAGTCAATGCATTCATGATGATTTCCTCAAACGTCCAGGGCTCAAGCGGCCTGGCGGGTTTTTTCCTGGATAAACGCCTGGCACGCCTGGGCGTCGAACCACCAGGGGGCGAAGGTGCGCGGGTCGTCGAAGCCGTTGGCAATGGCCGAGGCCAGGGGCCGCGACTGGCTGGCGGCGCCCAGCAGTTCGAGCAGGTGCTGGGGCGGCGGCGTCAGCAGGGTGTTGGTCCACTTGACCACGTGCCCGGCGTAACTCCAGTACTGCTCAAAGGTGGCGTGCATCCAGTCAGGGCTGAAGGCCTGGCTGCCCCGGGCGAGGATCGCGTCGAGGTAGACCTTGCTGCACTTGGCGGCGTTGTTCGAACCCTGGCCGGTGATCGGGTCGTTGACCACCAGGGCGTCGGCCATGCCGAACACCGGGCGGCCCGACGGCAGGGTCAGCACCGGCTTGCGCACCATTGGGGTGAAGCGCCCGGAGAGGAAACCCTGGGGGTCGGTCAGGCTCAACGCATCGCAGCGTTCGGCTTCCCACGGGGTGTAGCGGCGCACCAGTTCCAGGCTTTTTTCCAGGTGCTGCTCAGGCGAGGTGATGCCCTGCCAGCAGTCCATCGGCCCGCCGGGCACGCCTTCGAAAACCATGATTTCGCAGGGGCCACTGGTGGTCAGGCTGGGGAAAACGAAGTACTCGCCGACCCCGGGGATCAGGTTGAAGCTGACCCTGGAAAACGGCGTCGACGGCCGCATGCCCTTGACGTACGTCAGGGCCAGGGCCCGTTGAGGTTGCTGGAACTGCGTGCGCTCCGGGTCCTTGGCGAACAGGTTGACGATCTCGCCCTTGCCCGCTGCCAGCAGCACCAGGTCATGCCCGGCGGCCAGTTGTTCCAGCTCGGCAACGCCGACGTCCTGGATAATCACCTCGCCGCCACGCCGGGTAACCTCCTCCATCCACGCCGGCATCTTCAGGCGCTGGTCCACCGATTGCGCGTAGCGATCCAGGCGCGTACTCCAACTGAACAGCGGCTGCCCCGGTTGCTCGGGGTTGGGCACGCAAAGGCCGATGCCTTCCACCGCCGGGCAAGCGTCTTCCCAGAAGTTCAGCCCCAGGTCGCGCTCGCTTTGCAGCGCGGTGTTGAACATGCACTGGCTGGACATGACCTTGCCCTGGCGAATGTCTTCGCCGGTGCGGTTGGTCGCCAGTGTTACCTGGTAGCCCTTGGCCAACAGGCCCAGGGCGAGTTGCAAACCGGCCTGGCCGGCTCCGACGATAGCGATACGACGCATGATTGTTCTCCTGATAAGCGACGATAAGCGATGCAGCCGCCGGCAAGGCCCCAGGGCCTTGCCGAATGATGAAACGGGTTATTCGGCCAGCCGCGCAATGGCCGGCAGGTTCTGTTCCGGGCCCATCACCGAGTAGCCGCCATCCACGGCGTAATCGGCGCCGGTGACAAAGCTGGCGGCCGGCGAGCAGAGAAACAGCACCACATTGGCCACTTCGGCGGGGTCGCCCAGGCGTCCCAGCAAGTGGTAGGACGCGGCCACCGCATCGGCCTTTTCTCGGTTGTCGCCACTGGCCTGGGCAATCACCCGGGACCAGGTCCAGCCCGGCGACACCGAGTTGACGCGAATGCCGTCCGGTGCCAGGTCCATGGCCATGCAGCGGGTCAGCTGGAGCATCGCCGCCTTGGACACCGGGTACAGCCAACGCCCGGTCTGGGCGCACTTGGCGGAAATCGAGGTGAAGTTGACGATCGCACCACGGCGCGCCTTGAGGTCGTCATGTACCGCCTGGGTCAGGGCCACAGCCGACAACAGATTGACGTCCAGGGCTTGCAGCCAGTCCTGACGGCTGGAAGCCAGGCCCTGGTCGTTGTAGGTACAGGCCAGGTTGATCAACAGGTCGACGCCGCCAAACCCGGCGCGCACCGCCTGCAGGGCCTGGGCGATGCGCCCGTCATCGGTGAGGTCGACGTGAAAGAACGCCGCCCGTTCACCGAGTCGCGCCGCCGCTTCCACCCCGGCTTCACGGTCGATGTCGAGCAAGGCCACCCAGGCCCCAGCGTCGATCAAGGCCTGGGCCACGGCGGTGCCGATCAGGGTCGCGCCGCCGCTGATCACCGCGACTTTGTTGTGCAGCACGGTGTTGTGCAAAGCAGTCATGGTCATCCCCTTAGGCCGAAGGCTCGGCGCTGCTGGCCCAACGGGGCATCAAGGTGTTGGACGGCAGGCTTTCATCCAGCAGCTTGTGCGCGGTCTGCACCCCAGCCACTGGCAACCCGGTGGGGTCCAGCAGGCCGATCTGCACCAGCACGCTGGCCTGATCCCAGTAGATGTGTTCGTGGTAGAGCTTGGGCCCGCGAAACTTGACCACCCCGAGCATGGGGATCTGCACCTGGCGTCCGGTCGGGGCCACGCCCGGCAGCATCCAGTCGATTTCGCAGTCGTGGGTGAAGCTCATGATGAATTCATCGACGATCTGCGAGGCGCCGACGGTGCGCGACAGCGGCGTCAGGGCCATGTCCTTGGGGTTGCCGTGGACAAAATGGTGCTGGTAGAAGCGGCTCAGCTCGCGGGCGCCGACTCCGCCGGTCATGGTCGGGATATGGTTGACGTAGGGCTCGGCGACCATGGTGGCCATGGTCGCGGGCACGTCCCGGGTGTCGAACTCGTGCCTTACATGCTCATCCCACAGCGCCGAGAGGTTGTAGTCCGGCCCCAGCACCCGGCGCAGGCCGGCCACGGTGCGCTCGTGGGCCAGCAACGCCGAAGGTTTGTGGTAGTGGTGCCCCTGGGGGCGGGCAAATGCATGGTCGACACCGGGGTAGACGTACAGCTCGACACCGGGACGGTCGCCGAGGGCCTGCTGGATCGCGCTGCGGGCTTCGGCCGGGCAGAACTGGTCGTGCTCGGCCAGGTGCAGGATCAGACGTCCCTGCACCCCAGCACTTTCCTCCAGGGCCTGCTCGATGCCCACCCCGTAATAACCGACCGCACAAGCCACTTCCGGCAGGCGGCAAGCCGCCAGGTAGGCCAGCTTGCCCCCCAGGCAGTAACCCACCACCCCTTGCGCACCACCGCTGCACTGGGGCAGTTGCGCCAGGGCCTTGAGGCTGGCACGGATGTCAGCCACGCCCAGGGCTTCGTCGAAGCCTTGATACAGCGCATAGGCGCGGGCGAAGTCGGCTTCGGTGTAGCCCAGTTGCACGCCCGGCTCCTGGCGCCAGTACAGGTCCGGCACCAGCACGCTGTAGCCTTCCTCGGCCAGCAGGTCGGCGACCTCACGCATGGCCAGGTTGACGCCGAAAATTTCCTGGCAAAGCACCACGCCCGGCCCGCTACCGTCCACCGAGGTCGCCAGGTACGCCTGGAACTGACCGCCGGACCCATCTGGCACGCTGACATACTGGCCTTTCATATCCCTTCTCCACTGCTTGGCTAACGTGGGACAGATAGTGGGCAGCTTCAGCGTGGCGGACTATCCGCTGAATGCGACGTCTGTCCGGGCGATGCAGGAAGTTGTGGCAAACGTGGGAAGATCCCCTCCTGGCGGCGCCAACCCCTTGTAAACAGGGGGGCGGGCGCTGGCACAGCGATTGCTTTATCAGGTTCAAGGCCCCGTTGAGGGCACAAAAAGAAACGCACAGCCACCGGGACTATCCGCCACCTGCAGTGACTATCCGGATCCTGCAAATAGGCGGTAACGCTGCGGTGCGCCATGCCTTGAAACCGTGCATGCAAGAGAGGTCACCATGGGCCAGATTCTTAACCCCGGGCTGGGCGACAGCCCGTTCGAGCGCGCGTCGCTGTTCCGCCCTGACAACCAGCTGTTTCTGCTCAATGACCTGAGTGCGATCCGTGAAGGGGTCAGCAGCGTGTTCAAGATCCATGAGTTGCGCTGCGTCGGCAGCACAGCGGAGATCAGCGCACGCATGCACCATATCCATCGTGGCCGGCTGTCCCTGAACCGCCTGGAGTACGGCACGCGGGTGACCATCGATCCCGGCCGCCTGGAGGACTTTTTCCTGATCCAGGTGCCGATTGCCGGGCGGGCGCGGATTGTCTGCAACGGCCAGGACTTCATTTCCTCCCCGAGCAAGGCCTCGCTGATTTCACCCAACCTGCCACTGTCCATGTGCTGGGAGGCCGACGCGCCGCAACTGGCCCTGCGTATCGAACGCAGTGAAGTCGAGCATCACTGTGCCCAGCACCTGGGTCATGTCCTGGACAGCCCCCTGGAATTTCACCCCGAACTGGACCTGACCCAGGCCAGTGGCGGCTACTTCTTGCAATTGATCACCCTGCTGGCGGACGCCATCACCCAGGCGCAGCACCCGCTGCACCACAGCCTGGTGCTCAAGCAGTTCGAATCGGTGCTGATCAATGCCCTGATCTACGGCCAGCCCAACAACCTGCAGCCGCAGCTGGAATGCGCCGGCAAACCCAAGGCGCTGCTGCCTTATTTCGTCAAGCGCACCGAGGAGTACATGCGTGCCCATGCCGGCGAACCGCTGAGCATCGAGCAGTTGGCCGAACACGCGGGCGTCAGCGTACGCACCCTGTTTGCCGGGTTTCGTGATTTCTGCGACACCACGCCCATGGCCTACCTGCGCAACCTGCGCCTGGAGCAGGTGCACCTGGAACTGAGCCAGCTGGGCCCTGAAGCCTCGGTCACCGAGATCGCCTTCAAATGGGGGTTTGCCCACCTGGGACGTTTTGCCCAGGAGTACAAGAAGCGCTATGGCGAGGCGCCCTCGACCACGCGGCGTTTCCGCCGCTGACCCCCGGGCCTGGGGCCGACCCAGGCTGATATGTGCAGCCACTGAACAGTGTTCACCGCACAAGCGTTCAGAAACTGCACAGTCGCCCTCGCCCTTGCGGCCATCCCCCAGCAAATACGCGGTTTGCAGCCTGTCGCAAAGCTGGCACGTCCCCTGCTATGTCCTGTCTATCGATGCCGCGTGCGGCCCCCGACACACAAGACCAAGAACACAGGGAGACACCCGATGACTCGCGACACCTTGCCTGCCCCCTTCCTGCCCACCGAGTTGTGGAGCGAACGCCTGTTCACCGGCACCTGGGACACCGGCGCAGCCGCCGTGTCCGCGGTGCTGGAGCCGGCCACCGGCAATCTGCTGGGCCATGTGGCCAATGCCGATGCGGCCCAGGTGGCGGCTGCGACGCAACGCGCTGCGGCGGCCCAACACGCCTGGTATCAACAGCCCTACGATGAGCGCGCGGCGATCTTCCGCAACGCCGCCCAGATCGCCACCCAGCACTTCGACACCCTGGTGGACTGGCTGGTGCGGGAAAGCGGCTCCACCCGGCCCAAGGCCGCTTTTGAAGTCAGCCTGAGCATCAAGTCGCTGCACGAAAGTGCCGGCCTGCCGTCGCGCAGCCAGGGCGAAGTGCTGCCCTCGGTGCCTGGGCGCCTGAGCTTGGCGCGGCGCCGTCCGCTGGGGGTGGTTGGGGTGATTTCGCCGTTCAACTTCCCGCTGTACCTGGCAATGCGCGCCGTGGCCCCGGCCCTGGCCACGGGCAACGCGGTGGTGCTCAAGCCCGATCCGCGCACCGCGGTTTGCGGCGGCCTGGTGCTGGCTCGGCTGTTTGAGCTGGCCGGGCTGCCGGCCGGTGTGTTCCAGGTGTTGCCCGGTGGCGCCGAAGCCGGGGCGGCACTGACCAGCGACCGCCATGTGGCGATGATCCAGTTCACCGGCTCCACCGGTGCCGGGCGCAAAGTCGGTGAAGCCGCCGGGCGTCACTTGAAAAAAGTCTCCCTGGAGCTGGGCGGCAAGAACTCGCTGATCATCCTCGATGACGCCGACCTCGACTTGGCCCTGGCCAACGCCACCTGGGGTGTGTACCTGCACCAGGGGCAAATCTGCATGTCAACCGGGCGCCTGCTGGTGCAACGCGGGATCTATGAACGCTTTCTTGAGCGCCTGGTGACCAAGGCCCGCAGCCTGACGGTAGGTGACCCGGCCCAGGGCGAGGTGCACCTGGGTCCGCTGATCAACGCCGCCCAGCGCGACCACGCTTATCAGGCCGTGCAGGCCGCACAACAGGCCGGCGCCACCCTGGAAACCGGCGGCGGCTACGAGGGTTTGTTCTTCCAGCCCACGGTGCTCAGCGGCGTGACGCGGGACAACCCGGCCTTCGACGAAGAAATCTTCGGCCCGGTGGCGGTGGTCATCCCCTTCGACAGCGACGCCGACGCCGTGGCCCTGGCCAATGCCACCGATTACGGCTTGTCCGCAGCGGTGCTGTCGAAAGACGTCGGTCGTGCCCTGAAGCTTGGCGAACAGCTGCGGGTCGGCCTGTTGCACATCAACGACCAGACGGTCAACGACGAGGTCATCAACCCGTTCGGCGGTGTCGGCGCCTCGGGCAATGGCACCAGCATCGGCGGCCCCGCCAACTGGGAAGAATTCACGCAATGGCAATGGCTCACCGTCAAAGGTGAAGCCCCGGCCTACCCCCTGTAAAACCTGGAGAACAATAATAATGAGCAGCCCTGTCTACCGTCCTATCACTGCCGCCGTTACCCGTGGCAAAGGCGCGCCCTTCGTGCTCGAAGCCGCGCAGATCCGCAACCCCCGTGGCGATGAAGTGCTGGTGCGGATCGTCGCCACCGGCATGTGCCACACCGACATGATTGTTCGCGACCAGTACTACCCGGTGCCGCTGCCTGCGGTGCTGGGCCATGAAGGCGCCGGCGTAGTGGAAGCCGTCGGCCCGCTGGTCAAGGGCCTGCAAGTGGGCGATCACGTGGTCATGAGCTACGGCTACTGCGGCCATTGCCTGTCGTGCGGCAGCGGCCACACCGCCTATTGCCAGGAATTCTTCGGGCGCAATTTCAGTGGCGCCGACCCCCAGGGTGAAAACGCCCTGCAAGACAGTGCCGGGGAACGCCTGCACGACCACTTTTTCGCCCAGTCATCGTTCGCCACCCTGGCTCTGAGCCGGGAGAACAACGCGGTCAAGGTCAGCCGCGACGCGCCCCTGGAACTGCTCGGCCCGCTGGGCTGCGGAATCCAGACCGGCGCCGGGGCGGTGATCAACTCGCTCAAGGTCACCCCGGGCAGCAGCTTCGCCGCCTTTGGTGGCGGCGCGGTGGGCCTGAGTGCGGTGCTCGCGGCGCGGGTCGCCGGGGCCAGCATCATCATTGCCGTGGACGTGGTGCCGTCGCGCCTGCAGTTGGCCAGCGAGCTGGGGGCCACCCACGTGATCAACAGCCGCGACAGTGACCCAGTGGCGGCGATCCGCGAGATCACCGGCGGCGGGGTCAACTTCGCCCTGGAGTCCACTGGCCGTCCGGCGGTGCTGCGCCAGGCCGTGGACGCCCTGGGCAGCCGCGGCGCCCTGGGGGTGGTGGGTGCGCCGGCCCTGGGCACTACGGCCGAGTTCGACGTCAATGACCTGCTACTGGGGGGCAAGAGCATCCGCGGCATCGTCGAAGGCGACAGCGTGCCGCAGAAGTTCATCCCGGAGCTGGTGGAGCTTTACCTGCAAGGGCGCTTCCCCTTCGACAAGCTGGTGAAGTTCTACAGCTTCGACCAGATCAACCAGGCCGCCGAAGACAGTGAAAAAGGCCTGACCCTCAAACCCATCATCCGCATCAACGGCTGAATGATCGCGCCGGAGCGCCCTGCGCTCCGGCACTGGCCCCTGACACCGAGGCCCATCACCAACACCCCCTATAACCCCCCCATAACAACAAGAAACAGGAATGCCCCCGTGCCGAATCTTTCCCGCAATGCTCTGGGCCTGCTGGCGCTCGCCCTGAGTTCGACCCCCGCCCTGGCGGTGGATGTGAATGCCGGTGACTACACCGCCCTGCCCGCCGGCACCAACGTCGCGGCCTGGTACCAGCAATACGGCCGCGCCGAGCGCTTCAACGCCGACGGCGGCCCCGACAGCACCCACGCCACCGGCCTTAAATCCAACATCAGCATCCTGCGGTTGATCCACTTCATGGAGATCGGCGGCATGACCGTCGACCCGCAGATCCTCCTGCCCTTCGGCCATATTTACGACGCGCGCATTGCCGGCCAGTCCCTGGGCAGTGCCAGCGGCATGGCCGACCCGATCCTCGGCGCCACCTTCTGGCTGGTCAACCAACCGGCCGCCGGGGCCAGTGGGCGTTACCTGGGCATCACCCCGCTGATCTACCTGCCTTGGGGCCGCTACGACCGCAACGACGGGTTGAACCTGGGCGAAAACCGCTTCAAGGGCGACCTGCAACTGGGCTGGGTCGAGCCGCTGTGGGGCAAGTTCTCCATGGAGCTCTACGCCGACGCGGTGTTCTACGGGCGCAACAATGATGCCGGCGCCGCCAGCCAGACCCTCAAGCAGGACACCACCTACCAGTTGCAGGGCAACCTGCGCTACGACTTCAACCCGGCCCAACGCCTGGCCCTGGGCTACAGCACCAGCACAGGCGGCAAGCAGTACGTGGACGGTGATTACAACGGCCAGAAAACCGAGGTGCAGCAAGTGCGGGCTGAGTTCCAGCAGATGGTCGGCAGCCGGGTCCAGCTCAGCGCCCAGCTGACCCAAGACATCAAGGTGGTGGGCGGTTTCCAGGAAGACCTGGGGCTCAACCTGCGGGCACTGCTGTTGTTCTGATGGCGTGGGCCTGATCTTGACGGCGCGCCGGTCGAGGTATAGATCAGTGGGTGCCGCCCCCGGCGGCCCCTCTCACAATAAAAAGGTCTCTCCATGGATGCCCACGCCCTGCAGGCCCAGCAGCGCCTGGTGATCGCTCGCCAGCGTTTCGTCGAAGGCGGTGCCTTGCCGGCCGACCTGCTGCCCAGCAGCGTCGCACAATCCTGGGTTCGCTCCCGGGCCACAGGCCTGTTGCCCGACCAGTCCTGGCGCCCGCGCCAGGACGTCGGCCTGCTGCCCCTGGATGAACAGGACCAACGGTTGGCCGCCTGCGTCAGCCCGGAAATCGACCGCCTGTGGCAACAGATCGGCGGCGCCTCCTGGACGATTTTCTGCGTCAACCCCCAGGGCATGATCGTGCATGCCCGCCAGGCTCGGAACCTGCACGGGCCGCTGCAGCCGTTGCAGGCCGGGCGGCGGATTCAGGAGGCCGATATCGGCACCACCGCCCCCAGCTGCACCTTGGCCGAAGGCGTGCCGATGGTGCTGATCGGCAACCAGCATTACCTCAGCGATTTCGCCCAGTTTTTCTGCGTCAGCGTGCCGATCCGCGGCCTGCACGGTGAAGTCATCGGCGCCCTGGACATCACCGGCATCGGCGACCGTCAGGCCGGGGCCGTGCTGGAGCAACTGAGCCACGCGGCCATGGCGGCGGAAAACCGTCTGTTCAACAGCCTGGGCGATTGCCGCGTGCTGTCCCTGCAACACGACCCGCGCCTGCTCGGCACGCCCTTGCAAGGTTTGCTCGCGGTGGACAGCAGCGGGCGCATCCAGAATGCCAATCGGGCCGCCCAGCGCCTGCTCGGGCTGGAGCACTATCGGCCCGTGGGCCAGCGCCTGGACCACCTGTTTGAAGAAAGCAGCCAGTTGGACCTGCACCGTGCCCCGCAACAATTGACCCTCAGCGACGGCTCCCGGCTCTACGCCCAGGTGCTGGAGCAACGCCGCGACAGCCCGCCACTGGCGTTCCCGGTGGCGTCCACCTCGGCCCTGGGTGCCGACCCGCAGCTCAACCAGCAGTTGCAGCAGGCCCACAAAGCCTTCGCCGCCGGGGTGCCGATCCTGCTGCAAGGTGACACCGGCACCGGCAAAGAGGTGTTTGCCCGAGCCCTGCACGAACACTGGAACCCCCAGGCGCCCTTTGTCGCCATCAATTGCGCGGCCATCCCCGAAAGCCTGATCGAGGCCGAGCTGTTCGGTTATGAGGAAGGCACCTTTACCGGCGCCCGCAAAGGTGGGGCCCAGGGCCAACTGGAAGCCGCCCACGGCGGCACCCTCTTGCTGGACGAGATCGGCGACATGCCGGCCGCCCTGCAAACCCGCCTGCTGCGGGTGCTGCAAGAGCGCGAGATCACCCGCCTCGGCAGCAGCACCCGGCGCCCGTTGCAAGTACGGCTGATCAGCGCCACCCATTGCGACCTGCAGCAACGCCTGCAGCAACAGAGCTTTCGCGAAGACCTGTATTACCGCCTCAACGGCCTGTGCGTCCGCTTGCCCAGCCTGGCCCAGCGCCAAGACCTGGGCCCCCTGATCGAACGCCTGCGCCTGCGCTACGGTGCCCCGCCCCTGGACGCCCAGGCCTTGCAGGTGCTGCTGCGCCAACCCTGGCCGGGCAACATCCGCCAACTGGAACAAACCCTGCGCCTGGCCGCCGCCCTGGCGGGCGATGAGGCGCTGATTCGTGTCGAGCATCTGCCGGCGGCCATGGGCGCCGACCTTGAGTCGCCAACACCCGGCGAGCTGCACCACAGCGTACGCCGCACCGTCGCGGCCGCGCTGGCGGCCAACGGCGGCAACATCACCGCCACCGCCAGCCAACTGGGGATTTCCCGCACCACGCTGTACAAGAAACTGCGCGGCTGAGGCGGCCGCCGGGCCTGCAACCGCTGGTTACTGCGCCTTGGCCAGCATGGCGTGCAGCAGCACATTGGCCCCGGCCTCGGACCAATGGGGGTGAATGTGCTCGGCTTCGTTATGGCTCAAGCCATCGACGCAGGGCACAAAAATCATCGCCGTCGGCGCCACCCGGTTCAGGTAGCAGGCGTCATGCCCGGCGCCGGAGATCATCGGTCGATGGCTATAGCCCAGGGCTTCGCTGGCCGCCCGCACCACCTCGACACAGTCCCTATCAAAGGCAATCGGCGCGTACTGGAAGATCTGCTGCACGCGGTGCTGCAAGCCGATCTGCCCGGCGATGGCGGCCACGGCCTCGCGCAACTGCTGGTCTTGAAGGGCCAGCACGGCTTCGTCCGGGTGACGGAATTCCACGCTGAAAAACACCCGCCCAGGCACCACATTGCGCGAGTTGGGGTGGATCTGCGCCATGCCCACCGTGGCCCGGCCTTCGGCGCCCTGCTCCAGCCCCAATCGATTGACCGCCTCCACCACCCGGGCAAACCCCAGCAAGGCGTCCAGGCGATGGTCCATGGGCGTGGTGCCGGCATGGGCGCTGCGCCCGTTCAGTTCCACTTCATACCAGCGCTGGCCCTGGGCGCCGCTGACCACACCAATGGTCAAGCCCTGGGCTTCCAGAATCGGCCCCTGCTCGATGTGCAGCTCAAAGGCCGCATGCAGCGCCTGGCCACCCACCGCTTCGGGGCCGGCATAGCCGATCTGTTCCAGGGCCTGGCCAATGCTCACGCCCTCGGCATCGCTGCGCGACAGCCCGTAGGCCAGGTCGAAGACCCCGGCGTACACCCCGGAGGCGATCATCGCCGGAGCGAAGCGCGAACCTTCTTCGTTGGTCCAGTTGACCACCTCGATCGGCCGTTCGGTGACGATCTGCAAATCGTTCAGGGTGCGAATCACTTCCAGGCCGGCGAGTACCCCGTAGATGCCGTCGAACTTGCCACCCGCCGGCTGCGAATCACCGTGGGAACCCGTGAGCACCGGCGCCAGGTGTTCCTGGCGCCCGGCACGGCGGGCAAAGATATTGCCCATGGCATCGACCCGCACCGTGCAGCCCGCGGCTTCGGCCCAGGCTACAAACAGGTCGCGACCACGCCGGTCCTCTTCCGTCAGGGCCAGCCGCGAAACGCCGCCCTTGGCCGTGGCGCCGATCTGCGCCATCTCCATCAGCGAGGCCCACAGGCGCTCGCCATTGACCCGCGCCAGGGCGCTCATGAGCGCGGTTCCTGGGGCTTGGCCCGGTAGCGGAAATCGCAGCGCGGCGCACCGCCCATGATGGTCTGGGTGCGGGTCAACTGGATGTCCGGGTTGTAGCCAACGATGAACAGCTCGTCGCGGTTGCACGACAACAGATGGCCGATCTCGCCCAGGCCCATCTCGTGGTACATCTCGGCGTAGCGGCAACGCTTGACGTCGTAGTCATAGTGCTCGGCGTCGCTGGCGATGATTTCCACCTTCAGCGCGTCGTCCGCTTCCCAGAGCACTTGCAGCTCGACAAAACTCTTGAGGTCGGCGCCCTGCTCTTCAAGGCCGGCGAAATGCTTGCCGGCCTGGATCGCGGCGTTACCCACGGCCTCGCCAATCACCGCTGCGGCGTGGGCCTGGCCGTGTTCGCGCACCAGGATGTCGTAAATCGGTTTGATGATTTCGGCCTCGATGCGCCGCCGGGCGAGGATGCCCAGTTCACCTTGCAACTTGCTCATTGTGTGCCTCCATCAGCTCCACGGAACCGGACGGATCTGCGCCCGCCCGGTGGGTTGTTTCAGTGACGCGTGCTGGCTTATTGCGCCGCGCCGCCCGCCACGCTGACCGGCTGCCATTGATTGGCCTTGACCTGGTACACGGTGAACGACGGGTTCTTCAGGTTCCCCTGGGCGTCGAAGGCGATGGTGCCGGTGACGCCCGGGTAGTTGATGGCACGCAGCACCGGCAGGTACTGGCGCGGGTCGGTGGAATCGGCTTTTTCAATGGCCGCGATCAGCACCCCGACGCCGTCATAGGCAAACGGCGCGTGCAGTTCAATGGAGGTCTTGAAGCGCTGCTGATAGGCCTGCTCGAAGGCTTTGCCACCCGGCATCTGCGCCACGGCCAGGCCCGGCTCCAGGGCGATCACCCCTTCGCCATCGTTCTTCACCAATTGCAGGAACGTCTGGCTGACAAAACCGCCGGCGCCCATCAGCGGGGCCTTGATGCCCAACTGCTTGATGCGGCGGGCCAATGGCGCGGCCTGGGAGTCCACGCCGCCAAAGAAGATCAGGTCAGGGTTCTGGCTACGGATATTGGTCAACACCGCGCTGAAGTCGATGGTCTTGTCGTCCACGTACTCCCGCGCCACCACCTGGGCGCCGCCGGCTTCGATGGCTTTGGCGAACTGGTCGGCCAGGCCCTGGCCAAAGGCGGTGCGGTCGTCGATCACAGCGATGCGCTTGGCCTTGAGGGTCTGCAAGGCGTAGCGGCCGGCGACCTGACCGCCGTCATCGTCGTGGCCCATGATCCGGAAGCTGGTGTCGAAACCTTGCTGGGTGTACGCGTGGCCGGTGGCCACCGGCGCCACCTGGGCAATGCCAGCGTCGTGGTAGACCCGGGCAGCGGGAATGCTGGTGCCGGTGTTCCAGTGGCCGACCACGCCCACCACTTCGGCGTCCACCAGGCGCTGGGCCACGGCCACCGCGGTGCGCGGGTCGGACTGGTCGTCTTCGGAGAGCAGCTTGTAGGTCACCGCTTCGCCATGGATTTTCGGCTGGCGGGCGTTGGCCTGGTCGATGGCCAGTTGTGCGCCGTTTTCCAGGTCTTTGCCGATCCGTGCCGAGGGCCCGGTCAAGGGGCCGGCCAGGCCGATCAATACGGTCTGGTCGGCCTGGGCCAGGGTGCTGGCCAGGCTGCTAAGCGCCAGTCCGAACAAGGCGGCGCGTTTGAATGGAGCGGATTGTTTAGGGGCTGAAGCGTTCATGGGTCTTTCCTTAACAGGCAGGCCTCACATGGCCTGCACGGGCTTGTCGGAACACGCCGGGCGTCCGGTAGCGTCGGTCGGTGATGCAATTCATTCGCCGAGGTAGGCGGCGCGCACCTCGGGGTCGTCGAGCAAATCCAGGGAAGCGCCACTCAGGCTGATGCGGCCGGTGTCCATCACATAGGCGCGGTCGGTGACCTGCAGGGCCAGGCGGGCGTTCTGCTCCACCAGCAGCAGGGTTATGCCCTGGCGGCAGACGTCATCGATCACCTGGAACAGCGTCTCCACCATGATCGGCGCCAGGCCCATGGACGGCTCGTCCAGTACCAGCAGGCGCGGCCGCGACAACAGTGCCCGGGCCAGGGCGAGCATTTGCTGCTCGCCGCCGGACAGCAGCCCCGCCGATTGCTGCAAGCGCTCTTCCAGGCGCGGGAAGTGTTCGAACAGTTGGCGGATATCCGCCTGCACCTGGGCCTTGTCGCGGCGCAGGTAGGCCCCGGCCTGGAGGTTTTCCAGCACACTCATGCGGGCAAAGATGCCGCGGCCTTCCGGGACCATGGCGATCCCGGCACGCAACAGGTCATGGGGCGCCTGGCCAAGGATCGAGCGCCCGGCGAAACGGATCTGCCCCGCAGCGGCCGGCAGCAAGCCGGTCAGGGCCTTGAGGCTGGAGCTCTTGCCGGCACCGTTGGCGCCGATCAGGGTCACCCGCTCGCCCTCGGCAATGTGCAGGTCAACGGACTTGACCGCCTCGATGGCGCCGTATCGCACCTTGAGGCCTTCGATATGCAGCAGTGGCTCAGGCATTGGCGCTGGCTCCCAGGTAGGCGCGGATCACCGCCGGATCGCGACGCACCTCGGCCGGCGCGCCCACGGCAATCACCTGGCCGTAATCCAGCACGCTGATGCGGTCGCACACGCCCATCACCAGCTTCACGTCGTGTTCGATCAGCAACAAGGTGTGGCCGTCGCCACGGATTTTTTCCAGCAGGCCGCGCAGCTGCACTTTTTCACTGGCATTCATGCCGGCCGCCGGCTCGTCCAGGGCCAGCAGGCGCGGCTGGGTGGCCAGGGCACGGGCAATTTCCAGGCGCCGCTGGTGGCCGTAGGACAGAGAGTCGGCGCGGTAATCAGCGAACTCGGTTAAGCCCACATAGGCCAGCAACTGCTGAGCCTGCTCGCGGGTGCGGGCCTCCTCCTCCCGGGCCCGCCGATGCCGGCTCAGGGCCGCCCACAGGCCGTTGCGGGTGCGCACATGGCGCCCGACCATGACGTTCTCCAGGGCGCTCATGGCGTTGAACAGGCGAATGTTCTGGAAGGTCCGGGCAATACCGGCCTGGGCCACCTGATGCACGGCGGTCGGCCGATAGGCCTCGCCATCGAGCTGGAAGCGCCCGGAATCCGGGGTGTAGAGCCCGGTCATGACGTTAAAGAAGGTGGTTTTGCCGGCACCGTTGGGGCCGATCAGCCCGTAGATTTCCCCCGGTTGGATGCGCAGGCTGACATCCGTCAGCGCCGCGACCCCGCCAAAGCGCTTGTGCACCCGGTCGATTTGCAGCAGCGGCAGGCTCATCGCAGGCCTCCAGTACGGGCCGGCCACAGCCCGGCCGGGCGATAGAGCATGGCCAGGATCAGTGCCAGGCCATAGAAGAGTTGGCGGATCACTTCCGGGTCCAGCAGCACCTGGCCAAACAGCGCCTGCTGCAGCGGGCCCATGCTCGCGCGCAGGGCTTCGGGCAAGGCCGCCAGCAGCACACAGCCGAGGATCACCCCGGGGATGTGCCCCATGCCGCCCAACACCACCATGGCCAGCACGGCAATGGATTCGTTAAGGGTGAAGGACTCCGGCGAGACAAAGCCCTGGAACGAGGCGAACAAGGCCCCGCTGATGCCGCCAAACGCCGCGCCGATGGCGAAGGCCAGTAACTTCAGGCGCCGGGTATTGAGGCCCATGGCCTGGGCCGCCTCCTCGTCTTCACGCACCGCCATCCAGGCGCGGCCGATGCGCGAGTCCTGCAGGCGCATGCAGGCCAGGAGAATCAACAGCACCAGGGCAGCGAACAGGTAGTAGTACAGGTAGACCGAGGGCAGGCGCAGGCCAAACAACTCTTGGGTACGCCCCAGGTTAACGCCCAGCAACTGCACGGGGTCGACCTGAGCGATGCCTTTGGCGCCATTGGTCAGGTTGACCGGACGGTCGAGGTTGCGCAGCAGGATGCGGATGATCTCGCCAAAGCCCAGGGTCACGATGGCCAGGTAATCTCCCCGCAAGCGCAGGGTCGGGGCCCCCAGCAGCACGCCAAAACCGGCCGCCAGCAGCGCCGCCAGGGGCAGGATCAGCCAGAGCGAGGTGTGCAACCCGTCCGGCAGCCAGGCCACCAGGGCCGGGAATTGGGTCAGCAGATGGGGCGACGACAACAACGCCGCCAGGTAGGCGCCCACCGCGTAGAAGGCGATAAACCCCATGTCCAGCAACCCGGCGTAGCCCACCACGATGTTCAGCCCCAGGGCCAGCATGATGTAGAGCAAGGCGAAATCCAGGGTGCGGACCCAGGTGTTGCCACCGGCATGGCCGACGATCCACGGCGCCAGGACCAGCGCCAGGGTGAACAGCAGCAGGCCGAAATGGGCACGCTGGCGGGAAGGTGCGCTGATTGCGCTGGAAATACTCATGCCCGGGTCGCCAGTCGTTCGCCAAGAATCCCCGAAGGACGCAACACCAGCACCGCGATCAACACGATAAAGGCGAACACATCCTGATAATTGCTGCCGAACACCCCGCCTGTGGCGGCGCCCAGGTAGCCGGTGCCCAGGGCTTCAATCAGCCCCAGCAGCAGGCCGCCGAGCATGGCGCCCTTGAGGTTGCCGATGCCGCCCAGCACCGCAGCGGTGAAGGCTTTGATCCCTGGCAGGAAACCCATGTAGAAGTGCGCGCTGCCGTAATTGCTGGCCATCATGATTCCGGCCAGGGCGGCCAAGGCACCGCCGATGGCGAAGGTGATAACGATGACGCGGTTGGGGTTGATGCCCATCAGGCTGGCCACTTGCGGGTTTTCCGCCACGGCGCGCATGGCCCGGCCAAAACGCGTGCGCTCCACCAGCAGCACCAGGGCCAGCATCACCGCCAGGGCCACACCGATGGAGGTCAAGGCCGTGGCGTGGGTAATAGCCGCATGGCCGTCGCCGCTGGGCAGCACTTCGATCGGGTCCAGGGGCAGCAACTGGGGAAACATTTGCGGGTTGCGGCTCCAGATCAGCATGGCGATGGTCTGCAACAGCAGGGACACGCCGATGCCGCTGATCAGTGGTGCCAGGCGCGGCGCCTGGCGCAGGCGGCGATAGGCCACGCGCTCGATCAGCATGGCCAGCGCCGCGCACAGGGCCATGGCGATCAAGGTAGCGAGCAGCAACACCGCCATCTCGGGTAATTGGGGAAAGGCCACCTGCAACAGGCGAATCGCCGACAGCCCCACCAGGGCGCCGACCATCAACACATCGCCGTGGGCGAAATTGATGATCCGCAAAATGCCGTAGACCATGGTGTAACCCAAGGCCACCAAGGCGTAGAGACTGCCCGACATCAAGCCGTTGAGCAGTTGCTGGATAAACACATCCATGGAAGACCATCGACCCCGCGTACAAAGGGCCGGACTGCACAAGGCGCCGGCCGGACCTGAAGAACGCGGCACACTAAGTTTTTATTCTGTTTTTATCAAATATCAGAATTTCATATGGTTATTCGAAATAATAAACAGGGCATAAATGCCTTAAATCCGGCATTTACCGCGCTTTATTTGTGTTTTTGCTTAGTGTTTAATTCAACACATGAATAATTTAGAACAGTTAGCCAATGACCCTCCCCTGCGTGCCGTGCGCACCTTCGAAGCCTTTGCCCGCCATGGCGGTGTCAATGCGGCCGCTCGCGAGTTGGATGTATCGCCTTCGGCGGTGAGTCATCAATTGCACCTGCTGGAGAGCTTTCTGCAGCAACCCCTGACCTTGCGCCAGGGCCGCAACCTGATTCTCACCGAGGAAGGCCGCGAGTATTACCGCGCCATTCGCTCGGCCTTTGCGGTGCTGCGCAGCGCCACCGAGCACGTGCGGGAAAAGAGTGCCACGCGGCAAATCACCATCAGCCTGATCCCGCTGTTCGGGATCAACCTGTTTATCCCCCGGCTCGCCGAGTTCTTGCGCGACCAGCCGGAGCTGGACATCAACATCACCTACGCCAACCACCGCAGCTACCCCAGCGACGCGGCGGAACTGTCGATCCGTTTCGGCACCGGGCACTGGCCTGGCTACCACAGCGAGCCGCTGATGTCCGGCGCCGTCCGCCCCTATTGCAGCCGGGCCTTTCTGGAGCGCCACGGGCCCATCGATTCACCCCAGGCGCTGGCTGACCTGCCCCTGCTCCACGATGAAGAGCGCGGCACCTGGGGCCAATGGTTCCAGGCGGCCGACGTGCAGCACGGCGGCGCCCTCAACGGGTTGCTGCTGGAAGATGGCCAACTGGCCCTGACCGCCACCCTCACCGGCCTCGGCTGCTCGCTGCTGCGCGAGCCCCTGGTCGCGCCCCACGTGGCCAGTGGCGAGTTGGTCAAGCTGTTCGACCTGCCGGTGGACGATGGCCGCCAGTACTACCTGTGCCGTCGGGTCGGCAGCGAACTCTCGGCGGCCGGGCATGGCCTGTACGAGTGGATCAAGCAAGGGTTGCTGGCCGACACGCCGGCACCGTCGTAACCCCTCCGATCGCCCCTGCCGACAGGGGCTTTCTTGCAGAATTGTAATGAGCTGATCACCCTCGCGTTATCTCCAGGTTGCAACGATGTCGCTCGGCACCGAGGCGGGCTTTGCCCTGCCTGGGAACAATAAGACCCAAGCCGAAGACGCTGTTCCGTTCTGCCGACCTTAAGGAGCGATTGATGATCAAACACAAAAAACTCACCTTGGCCGCCCTGGCCACGCTGGTCAGTTCCGGGCCCTCCCTGGGGGTGGCGCAAGAAGCCGCCGAGGGCTTTATCGAGGGCAGCAGCCTGACCTTGCTCAACCGGAACTTTTACTTCAACCGCGATCACCGCAATGGCGAATCCAGCCCCACCGGCAATGGTTACTCGGAAGCCTGGGCCCACGGCTTGATCGGCAAGTTCGAGTCCGGTTTCACCCAGGGCAGCGTCGGCGTCGGGGTGGACGCCTTCGCCATGCTCGGGCTGAAACTCGACACCGGCGATGGCCGCAATGGCGGTCGCAGCTCATTCGACGTGCTACCGGTCAATCGCGACGGCGAAGCCCGGGATGAGTACAGCAAGGCCGGTGGCGCGGTGAAAGTCCGTGCCCTGGACACCGTGGTCAAGGTCGGGGATGTGTTCCCCGCCACGCCGGTGGTGGCCGCGGGCGATTCGCGGCTGTTGCCGGAAAGTTTTCGCGGGGTCACGGCCACCAACACCAGCATCAGCGGCCTGAGCCTCCAGGGCGGCCGCTTGCACGCCATGAGCCAGCCGGTGTCGAGCAACCCACGGGACAACTTCGTGACGTTCTACGGTGGCCCGGTCAACTCGCCGTGGATCGGCTACTTCGGTGGCGACTACAGCCTTAACGACAACCTCGGGTTCAGCCTCTACAGCAGCCGTTTGAAAGACGCCTGGAACCAGTACTACGCCGGCAATACCTGGACCTACCCACTCTCGGAAGGCCTGTCGCTGTTTGGCGGCCTGAACTATTACAAGGCCGTGGACGAAGGCAAACAGTTGCTGGGAAGTTTCAATAACTCGATCTGGAGCGGCAAGGCCGGGGTCAAGTTCGGCGCCCACAGCCTGGCCCTTTCTCACCAGCGCAACAATGGCGACGATGACTTCGATTACTTGCGCCAGTCAGACTCGATCTTCCTCGACAACTCGATCCAGTACAGCGACTTCAACTCCCCCAAGGAGCGCTCATGGATGCTGCGCTATGACCTCGACATGGCCAGTTTCGGCGTGCCGGGGCTGTCGTTCATGACCCGCTATGGCCGCGGCAGCGGTGCCGATTACTCCAACGCCAACAGCGTGTACATGCGCCGTGATGCCGCCGGCAATCCGTTGACCGGCCAGCACCGCTGGGAGCGCAATATCGAGGCCAAGTACGTGGTGCAGGCCGGCTCCCTCAAGGACCTGTCGTTGCGCGTGCGCCAGGCCACCACCCGGGCCACGGCGTTCGAGTCGGACCTGGACGAAGTGCGGCTGATTGTCGAATACCCCCTGAGCCTGCTTTGACCCGCTGACAAAAAAGAGCCGGAGCACCTGTGTGCCCCGGCTCTTTTTTTTGCCTGGCGCTGAATAATGTCAGGAATGTAATAAGCCCATCATCCTCGCGTTAGTTTCGGTTTTTTATAATTGGCCGGTACTCGAAAGTTGCAGTTAGTTAAATAACTGAAACGCCCTCTCCGATTAAAAGAGACTGCCCTTATGAAACTTTCCAAACTTGTTTTTGCCGGCCTTTTTATCTTCACCGCCAACACCGCCCTGGCCGAGGGTGGCAGCGAACGCGCTCAGGAATACCTGGCCCAGTTCCAACTTCGCCAGGCACAGATTCATGGCGCCGAACAGACCGCGCCCGGCATTGAAGCCACGGCCCAGGCCGAGAACGACGAGTCGATCCAGTCCGGTAACAAGTCCGAGGGTTGAGGCCTTACCGAGCTGTCGTCATTCACCTTTGGTAGCTGATTGGCTCCTTTGGAAAAAGGTGAATTTTTAGGGCGCCCTGTGGGGCGCCTTTTTTTGCCCGGGATTTGTCGGTCGTGGTGATCGGCCAGCCCGAGCACTGCACCTAGAACTTCACGTTGCATGGCCTCAGAGCGCAGGGCCTTCACCGGCAGTACCCGCTGACCACGGCGATCAGCAAGGTGAAACCCAGGCACAAAAAAGCCCGCTGGCAGCTTCGCCAGCGGGCTCCGGGTGCAGCGGTGTCAGCCTTAATCGGCAGTCTGCGCCAGGGGCTCCTCTTCGCGTCGGTGGGCCCAGTGATACAGCGCCGGCAGGATCAACAGGGTCAGGGCCGTGGACGACAGGATGCCGCCAATCACCACGGTGGCCAGGGGCCGTTGCACTTCGGCGCCGGTGCCGGTGGCCAGGGCCATGGGCACAAAGCCCAGGGACGCCACCAGCGCGGTCATCAGTACCGGCCGCAGGCGGGTCAAGGCGCCTTCATGGATCGCCACGTCCAGGCTGCGCCCTTGTTCACGCAGGTTGCGGATAAAGGCAATCATCACCAGGCCGTTGAGCACCGCCACGCCGGACAGGGCAATAAAGCCGACCCCCGCGGAGATCGACAAGGGGATGTCCCGCAGCCACAGGGCCATGACCCCGCCGGTCAAGGCGAAGGGAATGCCGGTAAACACCAGCAGACCATCCTTGAGGTTGTTGAACATCATGAACAGCAAGGCGAACACCAGCAGCAAGGCCACCGGCACCACGATCTGCAGGCGCTTGGCCGCCGATTGCAGTTGTTCGAACTGGCCGCCCCAAAGGGTCCAGTAACCGGCGGGGATCTGTACCTGACTGTCGAGGCGCTGGCTGGCCTCTTCGACGAAGGAGCCGATATCGCGCCCGCGCACGTTGGCGCTGACGATCACCAGGCGCTTGCCGTTTTCCCGGCTGACCTGATTGGGGCCCATGACCAGGTCGAGGCTGGCCACGGTGGCCAGAGGGATAAAGCCGATCTGCCCGGCGTCGCCACCGGCCAGGGCCGGCACCGGTATCAGCAGCTGCCCCAAGCCCTCGACGTCCTGGCGCATGGCCTCGGGCAGGCGCACCACCATGGCGAAGCGCCGGTCCCCTTCGTACAGGGTGCCGGCCTGGCGTCCGCCCAGGGCCACAGCGATGGTGTCTTGCACATCACCGACGTTCAGCCCGTAACGGGCCGCCTGGTCGCGATCGATGTTGATGGTCAGCACCGGCAGCCCGGTGGTTTGCTCGACCTTGACCTCCGTCGCGCCGTTGACGCCCTGCAAGGTGCTGGCAATGCTCTGCGCCGTGCGGTTGAGCACCGCCATGTCATCGCCAAAGACCTTGACCGCAACGTCGCTGCGCACTCCGGAAATCAGCTCGTTGAAGCGCAGTTGGATGGGTTGCGACAGTTCGTAGTTGCTGCCTGGCAACTGTGCGGTGGCCTGCTGGATATTGGCCATCAGGGTTTCACGGGATTTATCCGGGTCCGGCCACTGCTCCCGGGGTTTGAGCATCACGTAGCTGTCAGAGGCATTGGGCGGCATCGGGTCGGAGGCGATTTCCGCGGTGCCGGTGCGGGCAAACACCCGCTGCACTTCCGGCACCTGTTGCAGCAGTTGCTGTTCCAGGCGCTGTTGCATGTCCACCGACTGGCTCAGGCTGGTGCCCGGCACGCGCAGGGCCTGCAAGGCAAAGTCCCCTTCACTGAGGCTGGGCACAAACTCGCTGCCCATGCGCCCGGCCACGCCGAGGCTGGCGCCGATCATCAGCAATGCGCCGACAAACGCCAGGGCCCGATGGCCCATGACCCAGCCCAGCGCCGGGGCATAGCAGCGCCGTGCTGCGCCCATGACCCGCCCCTCTTCTTCCTTGACCTTGCCGGTGACAAACAGCGCCAGGGCGGCCGGCACGAAGGTTACCGACAGCAGCATGGCGCCGAGCAAGGCGATGACCACGGTGAAGGCCATGGGGTGGAACATTTTGCCCTCGACCCCGGTGAGGGCAAAGATCGGCAGGTACACCACCATGATGATCAACTGGCCAAAGATCAGCGGCCGCCGGGCTTCCCGGGCGGCGGCAAAGACTTCGTGCAGGCGTTCCGAGCGGCTGAGCATGCGCCCGTGATGCTTCTGGGCATGGGCCAGGCGGCGGATGGCGTTTTCCACGATCACCACCGCGCCGTCGACGATGATCCCGAAGTCCAGGGCACCCAGGCTCATCAGGTTGGCACTGACCTTGTTGCTGAACATGCCGGTGAAGGTGAACAGCATGGACAGCGGAATGACCATGGCGGTAATCAGCGCCGCGCGGATGTTGCCCAGGAACAGGAAGAGAATGACGATCACCAGGATCGCCCCCTCCACCAGGTTTTTCTTCACCGTGGCGATGGCCTTGTCCACCAGGTGGGTACGGTCATACACCGTCACCGCCGTCACCCCGTTGGGCAGCGTGCGGTTGATCTGTTCCAGCTTGTTGGCCACGGCCAGCGAGACCGTGCGGCTGTTCTCGCCAATCAGCATGAACACCGTGCCCAACACCACTTCGCGACCGTTCTCGGTGGCGGCGCCGGTGCGCAGTTCACGGCCGATGTCGACGCTGGCGACGTTTTTCACCCGGATCGGCGTGCCGTCGACATTGGCCATGACGATATTGGCGATGTCCTCGGGGCTGGCCAGTTGGCCGGGGGCACGGATCAGCAGTTGTTCGCCGTTGCGCTCGATGTAACCGGCGCCGATGTTGGCGTTGTTGCGTTCTAGCGCGGTGATCAGGTCGGCCAGGGTCAGCTTGTAGGCCGCCAGGCGCTTGGGATCGGGGGCAATCTGGTACTCCTTGGCAAAACCGCCAATGGTGTTGATCTCCGCGACCCCCGGCACGTTGCGCAACTGCGGCTTGATGATCCAGTCCTGGATCTCCCGCAGGTCGGTGGCGTTGTAGGGCTGGCCGTTGTCCTTGAGGGCGCCGTCGCTGGCTTCCACGGTCCAGAGGAAAATTTCCCCCAGGCCGGTGGAAATCGGCCCCAGGCTGGGCTCGATCCCGGGCGGCAATTGCGACTTGGCGCTCTGCAACCGTTCATTGACCAACTGGCGGGCGAAGAACAGGTCGGTGCCTTCCTTGAAGATCACCGTCACCTGGGACAACCCGGAGCGCGACAGTGAGCGGGTCTGCTCCAGCGCCGGCAGGCCGGCCATGGCGGTCTCGATCGCAAAGGTGATGCGTTGCTCGGTTTCCAGGGGTGAGAAACCGGCGGCGCCGGTGTTGATCTGCACCTGGACGTTGGTGATGTCGGGCACGGCATCGATCGGCAGCTTCTGGTAGCTGGCGATCCCCAGCCCGGCCATCAGCAACACCGCCAGCAGCACAATGATGCGCTGCTCGATGGCAAATTGAATCAATCGTTCGAACATGAGGGACGTCTCGCGAAGGGCAAATCAATGGGCGTGTTGGGCCGAGGCTTTGCCCAGTTCCGACTTGAGGATGAAGCTGCCGGCGCTGGCGATTTGGGTGCCGGCCGGCAAGCCCTGGGTGATTTCCACCAGGCCGTCGGCGCGGCGCCCGGTCTGCACCGGCGTGGCGCGAAACCCCTCGGCGCTGCGCACGAACACCGTGGGTCGGTCCTCGACGCTGTGCAGCGCCGCTTCGGGCACGCTGACCGCGACCTGCTGGCGGTCGATGGCCACCTTGACGCTAACGAACAGGCCGGGACGCCACGCACCCTGGGGGTTGTCCAGGGCCACGCGGACGGTGGCCGCGCGGGTCTGCTCGCCGAGCAAGCTGCCGACGTAGGCCACACTGCCACTGGCTTCGCTATTCAGTTCGGTGGCGCTGACGGTGACCGCCCTGCCCACCCGAACCTGCTCCAGGTCCTTGGGCGCTACACCAAAAGTCACCCAGACCCGTGACAGGTCGGACAAGGTAAAGGCATTGCTGCTTTCGCTGACCACCTCCCCCAGGGCCAGGTGTTTTTCCACCACCACGCCGTCGAAGGGGGCCCGTAGTTCATAGCGGTTGCCCCCGCTGGCCTGGGCATTGCCACTCACGGCGCTGACTTTTTGCCGGGCATTGTCCAGGGCGATTTCCGCGTCTTGCAGGGCCTGGCGCGCCTGGAGGAAATCCTGCTCGGCGGAAATCCGCTCCTGCCATAACTGCCGCTCACGTTCATAGGTGCTGCGGGCCAATTCCAATCGGCGTTGGGCGGCCGCCTGTTCGCTGCGCTGGTCAGAGATTTGCTGGCTGGCAATCACCGCCAATACCTGGCCCTTTTTCACCCATTGGCCAAGGTCCACTCGCACCGCCTCCACCACCCCGGGCACCCGGGGCACCACATGGCTGGTGCGATCTTCGTCGAACCCCACCTGCGCGGGAAACACCAGTGAACGGCCGATTGCCTGGGGCGCGGCCGCCACCAGTTGGATGCCTGCCGCCTGGATCTGCGCCTCGCTAAGGGTCAAGAGACCCTCCTCGGCCGGCGCTTCGTCATGTTCGGCGCCGGCCTCCTCTTCGTGACCATGACCGTCTTCCGAGGCTGCCGACTGCTCGGCATGGGCCGCTCCGGCGGAACTGCCCAGCCAACTGCTGGCGCCGAAAGCGCCCAAGCCGCCCAAGCCGATGCCCAAGGCCAGAACCCAGGCCCGGGACAGAATCTGTGTGTTATTCATGAAAACTCCCTAAGCCACGCCTGCCCTGTTCAGGGAGGGCGCGGCGAGCACAAAAAAATCGGTTAGAAGCCGCTCAAGGCAGGCGCCCGGGCGGGCCCAAGTCGCCGAAAATCCGTTCGATACGCACCCAGGCCTCGGTGTTGTCAGCGATGGCCTGCAGGTACTGGCCACGGGCACCGATCAAGGTGCGCTGCGCGTCCAGGACGTCGAGAAAGTTGAACTTGCCCATTTCAAAGCCCCGGGTGGCGGTGTCCACGGCGCTTTGCGCGGCCGGCAGGATGCGTTGCTGGAACGCGCTGACTTCGGCCTCGGCGGCTTGCCACTGTTGCAGGGCGTTTTGCACCTCGCTGCGTACCCGCAGGGCGGTGGCATTGCGTTGGTCCCGGGCTTGGTCCGCGCGGCGAGCGGCAGCCAGCACGTTGCCCTGGTTGCGGTTGAACAGCGGGAGCGGCATGGACACGCCCACGACGTTGACGCGCTCGCGCTCCAGTTCGCTGTATTGGCTGCCTAGGCTCAGGGTCAGGTCGGGGATGTGCTGGGCCTTTTCCAGGCCCAGGGACGCTTCGCGCTGGTCGATGCGCAGCACCGCCAAGCGCAGTTCGGCGGTGTCGTCGATCCGTTGCAGCAGCGATGCCTCGGACGGCACCGTCGGCAGCGACCCCGCGGACTCTTGCACACGGTTGAAGCCGGGCCGGGCCGATCCGGTGACTGTCGCCAGTTGCAGATAGGCGTTGGCGGCATCGCGTTCGGCCCGCTGCAACTCCAGGCGCACCTGGGCGTGCTGTACCTGGGCCCGGGTGCCCTCCACCGGCGAAGACTTGCCGGCGCGAATCTGCCCATCGGCCACCTGCAGCCCGCGCTCGGCGAGCGCCAGGGACTGGCGGGCCAGGGCCACCCGCTGCTGGGCCGTGGATGCGCTGTAAAACGCCAGGAGCACCTCGGCGCGCAGGGCGTTGCGCTGTTGCTCCCACTCGATCGCGGCAATCTCCTGGGCGCGGCTGGCCACCTCGATTCGCGCCCCGCGCTTGCCGCCCAACTCCAGGGGCTGGCTGAGGGTCAGGGTGGTGGTCCGGGAGTTGCGCCGGGTGTCCTCGGCCTCCCAGCTCAGCTCGGGGTTGGGGCGTAACCCGGCCTGTTGCCGGTCGCCCTCGGCAATTCCCCGCTCCCATTGCGCCGCCGCCAGTTCGGGGTTGTGGGCAAAGGCCGCCGCCAGGGCCTGGTCCACGGTCAGCGCGGCATCGCCGGGGTCGGCGCTGGCGCTGCCCAGCAGCAGGCTCCACGCAGCCATGCCGAACAAGGCGCCGGTTAATTTCGAAACAATCACTAACGGCTTATATCGAGGCAATTTCAAACTTCCTGTGGTGCTCAGACTTCTGTGGCGTGAATGTAGAAGTCGGCACTTATCAGCAAGGTGACTGCACTATTACAAATCCGTAATCCACCGTCAGGAACAGGGGTTGTGGATTAATATCCGCCCAACTAAGGGACTTCACCCCATTAATTGGCAATATGTAGAAACATATACAGGACAGATATCCGCCCGGCAGCACTTGTCGTCTCAGGGCATCCATGCAGCGCTTTGAACGAACCTGAAAGGCTGCGGCGAATTGTCACAAGACATTGATTTATCGGCACTTAAATCACGCCACCGATTGACCCTGTAGCGACTACAGGCTTTAGCCTGCGGTGCATACCGCCTCGATGGAGTCCATCACTTAAAACCTCGAAAGATCCTTAAGCACTGTTTATCAACATCCATCGGCAGCCCACGACAATAACAACTTAGCCTTCTGCCTTATTGAATATCCCCACTCTTTAAAAGGTAAAACACCATGCGAATCCTTGTCGTTGAGGACGAGCTTAAAACTGCCGAATACTTGCATCAGGGCCTGACGGAAAGTGGTTATGTGGTGGACCGTGCCAACTCCGGCACCGACGGCCTGCACTTGGCCCGCCAGCAGATCTATGACTTGGTGATCCTCGACGTCAACCTGCCGCACATGGACGGTTGGGGGGTGCTTGAGCACCTGCGGCAAAGCAGCAACACCCGGGTGATGATGCTCACCGCCCGGGGGCGCCTGGCCGACAAGATCCGCGGCCTGGACCTGGGCGCCGACGACTACCTGGTCAAGCCCTTCGAATTTCCCGAGCTGCTGGCCCGGGTGCGCAGCCTGTTGCGACGCAGCGAACAACGGGCCGTGCCCGAGGTGCTCAAGGTCGCCGACCTGGAGCTGGACCCAGGCCGGCACCGAGCGTTTCGCGGTGCGCAGCGCATTGACCTGACCACCAAGGAATTCGCCCTGCTGCACCTGCTGATGCGCCAATCCGGCGAGGTGTTGTCGCGGACCCAGATCATCTCCCTGGTCTGGGACATGAACTTTGATTGCGACACCAACGTGGTCGAGGTCTCGATCCGGCGCCTGCGGGCCAAGATCGACGACCCTTTCGACAGCAAACTGATCCATACCCTACGCGGCGTCGGTTATGTGCTGGAGGCTCGGGAATGAAGCCTGCCAGCCTGTCGCTGCGCCTGGGCCTGACCGTCAGCCTGCTGGGCGCATTGCTGGTGGTGTTGCTGGCCGTGCTGGCGTTTTTTGCCCTGAGCCATGAGCTGGACAGCCTGTCCCGCAGCAGCCTGGAAAAGAAAATGCAGCAGGTCGAACACAGCCTGTCGCTGTACGCCAGCAGCGCCGAGATCACCTCGCAGCCGCACATGCTGCTGGATCAGGTCACCGGGCATGACAACCTGAGCCTGAGCATCCTCGACCCGCAACAGCCAGGCCGGCCCCTGTTGCAGTTCGGCAACGGTGGCAGCGACCCACGCCAGCTTTCCAGGATCGCCAGCCGGGCCACAGCCAACCCGGCTTACGCCCGGCATATCGATGAGCAAGACCGCCAGGTGCTGACCCTGTCCAAGGTCTTTGTCCTGTCCAGCGGCGCGCCACTCACGGTGCTGCTGTCGATGGATGGCAGCCACGATGAAGCTTTGCTCAGCGCCTACCTGCGCTCGACGTTGATGGCCTTGCCGCTGCTGTTGATCTTGATCGGCTTCAGCGCCTGGGCCGTGGTGCAACGCGGCCTGGCGCCACTGCGGCAGTTTCGCCAGGTGGCAGCGATGATCTCGGCCCAGGACCTGGGTCATCGCCTGTCGGTGGTGCAGATGCCCCAGGAACTCAGCGAACTGGCCCAGGGCATCAACTTCATGCTGCACCGGCTCGATGATGGCGTGCAGCAGCTGTCGCAGTTCTCCGATGACCTGGCCCATGAACTGCGCTCGCCCATCACCAACCTGATGGGCAAGGCCCAGGTGACCCTGTCCCGTGAGCGCCCGCCCGAAGCGTACAAGGCGGTGCTGGAGTCGTGCATCGAGGAGTTGGAACGGGTCAATCGGATTGTCAGCGACATGCTGTTCCTGGCCCAGGTCAGCCACCCGGCGGCGCTGGTGCCATTTCGCGGCATTGCTCTGGAGGATGAGGCCTTGAAGGTGGTCGATCTGTTTTCACTGGCGGCCGAAGACCGACAGATTCGCCTGAAGGTGATCGGCAGCGGCCAGGTACAGGGGGATCGCTTGATGATCCAGCGGGCGATTTCCAACCTGCTGTCCAACGCCCTACGCCACTGCCCAACGGGCCTGGTCGTGGCCATCGAGATCGAGCAGGCGCCCGCTCAGGTCATGCTGCGGGTGAGCAACCCAGGCCCCGGCATCGAGGCGCAGCACCTGCCTCACCTGTTCGAGCGTTTCTACCGGGTGGATCACAGCCGCGCCCGGGCCCAGGGCGGCACCGGCCTGGGCCTGGCCATCGTGCGTTCGATCATGAACCTGCACCAGGGCAGCGCCGAGGTGCAGAGTTCGCCGGGCCAAGTCACGGTGTTCAGCTTGAAGTTTCCTGCACCTGACGGGCACGCCGCTTGACCATGCCGGGCAATGTGCATGCGCTTGCACACTGCCCGGCCTTCCCCTCATGGCTCAGTTCAACTGTTTGGCAAAGCGCCCTACCGCCCCCACCACTTGCCGGGCGCCTTCCTGGATTTCGACGATCACGTCCCCGGCCTGAGCAGCCAGCCCCAGGCCTTCCACGGCTTTGTCCTTGCTGTTGGCCATACCCCGCACGGCCTCGTCCACCAGCTTCTGGTTCTGCTGGACCACGGCGACAATCTCTTCGGTGGCCGAACTGGTGCGCCCGGCCAGTTGCCGGACTTCGTCGGCGACCACGGCAAAACCACGGCCCTGTTCGCCGGCGCGGGCTGCCTCGATGGCAGCGTTGAGGGCCAGCAGGTTGGTTTGCTGGGCGATGCTGCCGATGGTCTGGACGATGGAGCTGATCAACAGCGACTGCTTGCCCAGGGCTTCGATGCCTTCGGACGCGGCCTGCATTTCCTCGGCGATCTGGCTCATGGTCTGCACCGTGTCCTTGACCACCGTGGCCCCGCGTTGCGCGCTGAGGTCGGTTTTTTGCGAGATATCGAAGGCGGTGCTGGCGGCGCTGTTCACCTCTTCCTGGCGCGCCACTTCGTCACTGACTACGGTGGCGAACTTCACCACTTTGCACAGGTTGTCTTCGGTGTCGTAGACCGGGTTGTAGGTGGCTTCCAGCCAGACCACGCGGCCGGCGCTGTCGATGCGCTTGAAGCGGTCGGCAACGAACTCACCGCGGTTGAGCTTTTTCCAGAACTCGGCATAGGCCGGGCTGGCCGCTTCCTGGGGTTCGCAGAAGATGCTGTGATGTTTGCCGAGGATCTGCGGCAGGCTGTAGCCCACGGCGTTGAGGAACTGGTCGTTGGCCTTGAGGATCTTGCCGCTCAGGTCGAATTCGATCACCGCCGTGGAGCGCAACAGGGCGTTGATGAAGGATTCGTTTTCCCGGGCCTGTTCGACGCTGGCGGTGACGTCGGTGGCCAGGCATTGCACATGCAGGAGCGTGCCGTTGATGTCGCGGATGGGCTGCCAGGCCGCGCGAAACCAGGCCAGGCTGCCGTCCGCCCGCAGGTAGCGGTAGTCGTCGCTGACCGAGGTGCCGCGGGCGACGGCGTCCTGGAAGTTGCGAAAACACGGCAGGTTTTTAACGTAACCGGGCACGATGTCCATCATCGGCCGACCGATCAATTGGTCGTCGCGGTAGCCCAGGGCTTTGCTGAATAACGGGTTGAAAGCCAGGATGCGAAATTCCGTGTCGATGGTCAGTGAAATCATTTCTTCACTCAGCCCCGCCAGCAGCTGTCGCAGGGACAGGAGTTCAGCATCTTTCGCCAGCAGGTCTTTTTTCAGTCCATTGTTAAACATAAGGCACCCATTGCAGACAGTGGTGTGGGAAAGAGTCACTGCGTTGTCAGGCTATCGACACCGGTGAGCCTTAGCTTAGACCGACTATCTGAAGGTGCTGGGGCGACTGAAGCTGAACCGAAACAGCGCCTGGCACTCAGGCGCTGCGGCGCTTCAGGGTTTCGCTGGGCAGCTCTTTGAACAGCGCCCGGTAGCTGCTGGAGAAGCGCCCCAGGTGCCAGAACGACCAGTGCATGGCCACTTCGGCCACGGTGGTGTCCTCGGCGTTGCGGCGCAGCAGTTCGCGGCGCGCGCCATTGAGTCGGCGCAGGCGCAGCCAGTGGGCCGGGGCCAGGCCGGTAAAGGCTTTGAAGGCACTTTGCAGCTGGCGCAGGGACACCCCGGCAACGTCGGCCAGTTGCAGCAGGTTGACGCTGTCTTCCGCCGCGTCTGCGGCCCATTCCCCAACCCGCTGCATGATCGCCCGCTCCTCGCTGCGGCGCTGCAAGGCGCCACGCTCCAGGCCCACGCAGGCACTGTCGAGCAGGTACAGGCAGTCTTCCAGCAGTTGCTGGGTCAAGGCGTCGCGGCTGGGCGGGTCGAAGGTTTGCGAGAGTTGGGTCAGGGTGCTGCTGAGCCAGCGGCCGAACAGCGCGTTCTGCTGGCCATTGAGGGGGGACATGAACAAGCCGTTGAGGCGTTCCATGCCCAGGCCCTGGCGCTGGACGAATTCAGGGCCGAACACCACCGCCACTTCCTGGTAGTTCTCGGGGGTGATCCAGATGTTGCGGCTCTCGCCATTGAGCAGGTAGAGGGCGTTGTCGCTGCGGTCGAAACAAAACGCCAAGGCGCCCTGGGGCGCGCTGAAATTCTGCTCGACCCGGGTGTTCATGCACTCCTCGTAGATCTCCACGCCTTGCAGGTCGAGGTAGCGCACCTGCCCGGCAAAATGCCCGGGGGACATCTGCTGGTATTGCTGGACCCAACCTGGGGTGGCGCGGATTTGCTCGGCCACATCGACGGTCTTGAAGGCTTGGACCTGGAACGCACTGGACGCTGTCATGGGAGACCTTACGCACTCGTTTGGTGCGTTTTGGTGCTGCTTAAAGTGGATAGATGGAACACACAAGGGTCGCCCAAGATAGTCGCCAATGCGCCGCAGGGGAAGCATTGTCGACCTCCCCCGACGCAGCCGAACCCATTGACGAGGTCTTTATGAACGCCCCTTTCGATCAGCTTTCCTCCTGGCTGAAAGATCACAAGATTACCGAAGTAGAGTGCGTGGTCAGCGACTTGACCGGCATCGCCCGCGGCAAGATCGCCCCCACCAACAAGTTCCTCCATGAGCGCGGCATGCGCCTGCCGGAAAGTGTCTTGCTGCAAACGGTAACCGGGGATTTTGTCGACGACGACCTGTACTACGAACTGCTCGACCCGGCCGACATCGACATGGTCTGCCGCCCCGACGCCGCAGGAATGTACGTGGTGCCCTGGGCCATCGAACCCACCGCCATCGTGATCCACGACACCTTCGACAAGTTCGGCAACCCGGTGGAGCTGTCGCCGCGCAACGTGCTGAAAAAAGTCCTGCAGCTGTACACCGACCAAGGCTGGCAGCCCATCGTTGCCCCGGAAATGGAGTTCTACCTGACCCAGCGCTGCGAAGATCCGGACCTGCCTCTCAAGGCGCCCCTGGGCCGTTCGGGCCGCGCCGAAAGTGGCCGGCAGTCGTTCTCCATCGACGCCGCCAACGAATTCGACCCGCTGTTCGAAGACGTCTACGACTGGTGCGAAGCCCAGGGCCTGGACCTCGACACGCTGATCCACGAAGACGGCCCGGCGCAGATGGAGATCAACTTCCGCCACGGCGACGCCCTCGACCTGGCCGACCAGATCACCGTGTTCAAGCGCACCCTGCGCGAGGCGGCGCTCAAGCACAACGTCACCGCGACCTTTATGGCCAAGCCGATTGCCGACGAGCCCGGCAGCGCCATGCACCTGCACCAGAGCGTGGTGGAGATCGGCACCGGCAAGCCGATTTTCGTCGACGCCAACGGCGAGAAAAGCCAACTGTTCCTGCACCACATCGGCGGCCTGCAGAAGTACATCCCCAAGGTGCTGCCGATGTTCGCCCCCAACGTCAACTCGTTCCGCCGCTTCCTGCCCGACACCTCGGCGCCGGTGAACGTGGAATGGGGCGAGGAAAACCGCACCGTCGGCCTGCGCGTACCCACCGCCAGCCCCGAGGCGATGCGCGTGGAAAACCGCCTGCCCGGCGCCGACGCCAACCCGTACCTGGCGATTGCCGCCAGCTTGTTGTGCGGCTACCTGGGCATGATCGAAGGCATCGAGCCCAGTGCCCCGGTGGAAGGCCGCGCCTACGAACGGCGCAACCTGCGCTTGCCGATCACCATCGAGGACGCCCTGGCCCACATGGAAGAGTGCCCGACCATCGAACGCTACCTGGGGCGCAAGTTCGTGCGTGGCTATGTGGCGGTCAAGCGTGCCGAACACGAGAACTTCAAGCGCGTGATCAGCTCCTGGGAACGCGAGTTCCTGCTGCTCAGCGTGTAAGCACTCCATAACCTGCAAACAACCCGAAGAGGTGTCGATATGCGTCTATTCAAAGCAGTGGTTCCGGCGGCCCTGGCCGTTCTGTGCAGCGGCCTGGCCCAGGCCGCGCCCAGCGTCAGCGTGTACAACTGGACCGATTACATCGGCGAGACCACCCTCGCCGACTTCCAGGCCAAGACCGGGATCAAGGTGGTCTACGACGTCTTCGACTCCAACGAAACCCTGGAGGGCAAGTTGCTGGCCGGGCGCACCGGCTACGACGTGGTGGTGCCGTCCAACCACTTCCTGGCGCGCCAGGTCAAGGCCGGGGCCTTCCTCAAGCTGGACCGCGCGCAGTTGCCCAACTGGCAGAACCTGGACCCGAAACTCCTGGCCCTGCTGGAGAAAAACGACCCGGGCAACCTGCACTCGGTGCCTTACCTGTGGGGCACCAACGGCATCGGCTACAACGTCGACAAGGTCAAACAGGTGCTGGGCATCGACAAGATCGACTCCTGGGCGGTGCTGTTCGAACCGGAAAACCTGAAAAAGCTCAGCCAGTGCGGGGTGTCGATGATGGACTCGCCGGACGAAGTCTTCCCGGCGGTGCTCAACTACCTGGGCCTGGACCCGCGCAGTGAGAAAACCGCGGACTACCAAAAGGCCGAGGCCAAGCTCCTGGCGATCCGCCCTTACATCACCTACTTCCACTCCTCCAAGTACGTCAGCGACCTGGCCAACGGCAATATCTGCGTGGCCTTCGGCTACTCCGGTGACGTGTTCCAGGCCGCCAACCGGGCCAAGGAAGCCAAGAACGGGGTGAACGTGGCCTACTCCATTCCCAAGGAAGGCAGCAACCTGTGGTTCGACCTGCTGGCCATTCCTGCCGACGCCGGCAACGTCAAGGAGGCCCACGCCTTCATCAACTACCTGCTGGACCCGCAAGTGATCGCCAAGGTCAGCGCCTACGTCGGCTACGCCAACCCCAACCCGGCGGCCAAACCGTTCATGGACCCTGAGCTGGTGAACAACCCCGAGGTCTATCCGCCGCAAGAGGTGCTGGACAAGCTCTACATCTCCAGCACCCCGAGCCCGGCCATCATGCGTGTGATGACCCGCTCCTGGAGCAAAGTGAAGTCCAACAAATGAGCAGGCCCAACCTGGAACACGCCCGCTCCTACTACGCGGCCTCGGCCCGCTCCATGGCCGATTACCCGGCACTGGGCGGCGACCTGCAGGCCGACGTGTGTGTGGTCGGCGGCGGCTTTACCGGGGTCAACGCGGCCATTGAACTGGCCGAGCGCGGGCTTTCGGTGGTGCTGCTCGAAGGCCAGCGCATCGGCTGGGGCGCCAGCGGGCGCAACGGCGGGCAACTGATCCGTGGCATCGGCCACGACGTCAGTGGTTTTGCCCGCTACGTCGGCGAACAGGGGGTGCAGTACCTGCAACGGGCGGGGATCGATTCGGTGGCCCTGGTGGCCGAACGCATCGCCCGCCACGGTATCGACTGTGACCTGCGCTGGGGCTTTTGCGAGTTGGCCAATACCCCGGCCCAGTTCACGGCGTTCAAGGCCGAGCAAGCGAGCCTGGCCGCCCTGGGTTACGCCCACGAAACCCGCCTGGTGAACCGTGCCGACATGGCCCAAGTGGTGGGTTCTTCGGCCTACGCCGGAGGGCTGGTGGACATGGGCTCCGGCCACCTGCACCCGTTGGACCTGGTGCAGGGCGAGGCGCGGGTGGCCGCTGCGCTGGGGGTCAAAGTGTTTGAACACAGCCCGGTGCTGGAGCTGGTCCACGGCGAAACCGTGCAGGTGCGGTGCGCGACGGGCACGGTGCGTGCCGGCAGCCTGGTGCTGGCCTGCAACGCGCACCTGGACGATCTGGAACCGCGCCTGAGTGGCAAGGTGCTGCCGGCGGGCAGCTACATCATCGCCACTGCCCCCTTGCCCGAGGCCCTGGCGGCGCAACTGATTCCGCAGAACCTGGCGCTGTGCGACCAGAAAGTCGGCCTCGACTACTACCGGCTTTCGGCCGACCGGCGCTTGCTGTTCGGCGGCGCCTGCCACTACTCCGGGCGGGACCCGACGGACATCGCCGGTTATATGCGGCCGAAGATGCTCAAGGTATTCCCGCAACTGGCGGACGTGGCCATCGACTACCAATGGGGCGGCAAGATCGGCATCACCGCCAATCGTTTCCCCCAGGTCGGCCGGCTGCGCCAGTACCCCAACGTGTTCTATGCCCAGGGCTATTCCGGGCACGGTTTGAACGTGACCCACTGGAGCGCCCGACTGCTGGCCGAAGCCATCCATGCCGGGCACAGCCAGGGCCTGGATATTTTCAGCGCAGTGCCGCACATGACCTTCCCCGGCGGCCCGGCCTTGCGCGCGCCGTTGCTGGCCCTGGGCATGCTGTGGCATCGCCTGCGGGAAACCCTCGGCTAAGGCCGGCGTGTCAGCGGGGCAGATAGGTACGGCCGAGGAACGCCAGCAGGTGGCGATTCACCTCGTCCCCCTGCTCGCTCTGGATCCAGTGCCCGCAGTCCGCCAGCACCTGGGTTTCCAGATCCGGCACGCTGTCTGGCATGCGCTTCAGGGTGTGGGCTTCAAGCACGCCGACCGGGTCCTGGTCGCCGATCAGGAACAAAGTCGGCTGCGTCACCTGGGCCCCGGCCAGAAACTCGCTGCGCTGCCAGTTGCGTTCAAAGTTGCGGTACCAGTTCAGGGCCCCGCGAAAACCCCGACCGGCAAAGCTCTGGCGATAGCGGGCAAAGTCCGCCTCGCTGCACCAGGCCGGCAACCCGCTCGGCACCTGGATCCCGTCGAACAGGCGGGCGTCAGCCGGGCGTGGTTGCAGCAGCGCCCCGGCATTGCCCATAAACAGGCGCAATGAGGCGTCGAGGTCCGCGTCCATCTCGGCCTCTGCCACCCCCGGCGTCTGGAAATAGAGGATGTAGTTGAAACGCTCGCCATGCAGTTCGCGCATGATCTCGGTGGCCGGGCGTCTTGGACGCCCGGCAAAAGGCACCGACAAGGTCACCAGGGCCTGGATGCGCTCCGGTTCCAGCAGGGCCAGGTACCAGGCCAGCATGGCGCCCCAGTCGTGCCCGACCATCGCCACCTGGCGCTGGCCGAAGGCGTCCATGGCGCCCTGGATGTCAGCGCACAGGGTCAGCAGGTCGTAATCCTCCACCGCGTCGGGCGCATCGCTGGCACCGTAGCCGCGCAGTTCCGGGACAAACACCCGGTAACCGGCGGCCACCAGTGCCGGCACCTGACGCCGCCAGGAGTACCAGCACTCGGGAAAGCCATGCAGCAGCCACACGGGGCGACCGTGCTCGGGGCCGGCCACTTGCACACTCAAGCGGATGCCGTTGACGTTCAGAACATGCGGTTGGTACGGGTCCATCGCGGTCTCCCTTAAAGCCCTGCGCACGCGCCGAACCCTAGCAGAACCCCGGCCGGCTCCCGAGCAGTATTCACCTGTCGAATGACTCAGCCCGGCCCTTGCCCGCGCTCGGTATCAACAAGATTTACGCGGAAATGGCGCAATGACATTAGGCAGCTATAGTGCTTTGGCTGAGCCGACAGACGGCTCGAACCACAGCAAGGAGCGATGCCATGAGCAAGGACACCTATCTGCCACCCCCGTGTTTTGATCAGCCTGAACAAGCCCCCGAACGCCTGACGGAAATGTTCGTCGATATCGTGCAGAAAAAACGCATCGACCTGGGGCAACACCCCGCCGAACGAGCGGTGTTTCGCAAGCTGCACGGCGTCGCCCACGGGCGCCTGGAGATGTGCAAGGACATTCCCGATGAACTGAAAGTCGGGGTCTTCGCCCATCAAAGCCTGCAAGCCTGGGTACGGTTTTCCAGCGACACCACGCCCACGTCCCCCGACCTGGGCAGCACCCTGGGCATCGGCATCAAGCTGTTCGGCGTGCCCGGCCCCAAGGCCCTGGGGGATGACGGCGACACCGCCGATTTCATCATGCAGAACTTCCCGGTGTTCTTTGTCGACAACGCCCAGGAAATGGTCGAGTTCACCTACGCCGGCGTGGTCGCCCAGGATTACCCCGGTTACCTGAAGAAACACCCCAAGACCAACGACATCCTCAACCGCATGGGCCGCACCATCGAAGGCAGCGTGCTGACCACCCAGTACTGGGCGATCCTGCCGTTCCATTCCGGCGAGCAGCGCTATGTCAAGTTCCGCCTGGACCCCGAGACCCCACCGGAGAACGTCGCCAACAACCAGCTCGACTACCTGGCGGTGGACCTGGGCCAGCGCCTGTCGCAGCGGGAATACCGCTTCCGCTTCATGGTGCAGTTGCGCACCAACGACGCCAGCATGCCCCTGGACCAGGCCACTGTGGAGTGGCCGGAAGCCGAGAGCCCCTTCGTCCAAGTGGCGACCCTGACCCTGGCGCAACAGGACGTCAGCGAGCGCGGCCAGGCCGAATACGGCCAGGGCCTGGGGTTCAACATCTGGCGCCTGCCCCTGGAGCAGACCCCGGTGGGTTCCATCGCTGAGGCGCGCAAAATGGCCTACGCCGCAGGTGCACACCTGCGCCATGAAGCCAACGGCCAGAGCCTGCAGGACCCGCCCCAGCCGCGCCCGGCACGCTGCCCCTTTGCCCCGGCCGCGGACACCCGGGTGGATGGGCCCGAGCCCGAGGTCAAGGATCAGTGCATCGTCAAGGCGGTGATTTACCCGGCAATCGGCGTGGCCCGGGTGGGCAATAGCCAGACAGAATGGTTCATCGGCCCCGAAGTGCCCAACCCGGCCCCGGAAAAACCAGGTTTCTACCGTGACGCCAAGAAGGCCCTGAAACGCCAGGCCGCGCGCTTTCGCGTGTACGGGGTCAATGCCAAGGGCGAGATCGTCCGCGAACTGACCCCGGATAACGCCAAGATCCAATGGCAGGTGCAACTGGCCAACACCAAGGCCGCCTGGTACGGCTTCCAGCTGGCCCTGGACATTCCCGAAGCCGCCTCGGCGCCGCCCAGCACCCTGCGCAACGCCGCCGTGGCCGACCGTACTCGCCTGGCCATCACCCCCAAGGCGCGCAGCGTCACGGGCAAGGATTCCAAGGTGCAACGTTTCGACGACGGCCAATTCATGGGCACCCCGGTGTACCTGGGGGAAATCTTCACCGACAAACAGGGGCGGCTGGTGGTGCTTGGCGGCCATGGCGTGTCTGCGTCCTGGGACGACAGCCGGGCCATCACCTTCGCCAACAACGAAGGCTGGCACGACGATGTCTCCGATGGCCCGGTAACAGCCCAGGTGACCCTGGACGGCAAGGCGTTGCTGGTGGACCCGGCCTGGATCATCGTCGGCCCGCCCAACTTCGGGCCCCAGCGCAAATCAGTGCGCACCATGTGGGACCTGATGCGCGACGTAGCCATCGACGCCGGCACCCTGGCGTGCCCGAGCCGGCCGAGTTTCACCCTGGAGATCCTGCCGATCTTCGAGCGCATGGCCGGTTTGCAATGGGTCAACGCTGGCTTTGCCGCAGGCTTCGGCTGGAAAGGCGTGAACGACCTGAGCAGCCCGGAAACCCTGGCGCGCCTGGCCGATGGCAGCACCGCCAACCACGACTGGCGCCACAGCATCGCCAACCAGTTCCGCAACTACGAGGTGGACAGCTGGTCACCCAAGCCCTGGCCGTGGATCTACGGCGACGCCATGGCTGTGCCGGCGGCCCACACGCCGCGGCAGAACAGCACCCTGGGCAAGACCCAGATGGCCCTGCTATGGGAGTGGGCGGCGGGCAACTTTGTTGAAGACTACGACCCCAAGCGCCAATGGCCCCAAGACATCGACAACGTGCCCCTGGCCGAACGAGGCGACACCCTGACCCGCGCCGCCCTGGAGTTCTGCCTGGCGGATGCCTTCCACCCCGGTTGCGAAATCACCTGGCCGGTGCGCAGCAGCACGATGTACATGGCCCCGTTCCGCCTGGCCCACGCCCTCGACGGCTGGGTCGCCCCGGGCCTGGGAGAAGTGTTTACCAGCGACTGGCTGACCATTCCCAACGGCCCGTTGTACGGCCAACAAGCCGGTGGCCTGACACGCTGGATGGCGGTGCCCTGGCAGACGGACTCGGCCAGTTGTCGCTCCGGCTACGACAAGAACTACGACCCCTATGTGCCGAGCTTCTGGCCGGCGCGGGTGCCCAACGAGGTGCTGACCAAACACAACTACAGCATCGTCATGGACCAGGAAAAACCCCTCGGCGAACGCCTTGCCGCCTTCGCCAACCGCGCGGCCTGGATCGACCCGCTGGGCAGCACCAGCTACACCGACCAGATCAACAACATGATTCACCACTTCGATCACCTGGGCGTGGTGGAGGTGCACCCGGGGCCCAGTGATCGCGAGCATTTCCCGGCTGTGATCGAGGTCGAGGACCAGCACCTGCCGATCCCCGATCAGCCCAACCCGAGTGCCAAGCCCCACACCACGTCCGAGGAGCACACGGCCTTGCAGGTCGGGGCGATCACCGGCACCCGAGCAGAATCGGTGGACATCATGACCATCGAGAAAGTCCGGCGCTTCCCACGCGGGCTGCCCGGCTGATGGCCGCCAGCAATCGGCTGAACGCCGATGTGCTGGTGCTGGGCGCGGGGCCGGCGGCGTGCACGCTGGCCTTGAACCTGGCGCCCCAGGCCAGGGTGTTGCTGGTGGACAAAGCGCTGGAGCCCGTCGCCGGGTTGGGTGAATCGCTGCCGGCGGCTGCCGGGCGGCTGCTGCGGGACATGGGCCTGCAGCAGGCGTTTTTGCAGCAGGGCCACCCGCCCTGCTACAGCACCCGCAGCACCTGGGGTACGGACCAGCCGATGCAGCAGGACGCGTTGCGCAACCTTGACGGTCCGGGCTGGCACCTGGACCGGCCACGCTTTGATGCCTGGCTGGCGACGGTGGCCCAGGCCCGCGGGGCCGCCTTGTTGCAGCAGACCCGGATTCTTAGGGTGCACCCGCGCCCTGACGAGGAACATCCCTGGTGCGTGGCGTTGCAGCGCCAGGGGCGAACCTTCGAGGTGCAGTGTCGGGTGTTGGTGGATGCCAGCGGACGCGGCAGTTGGCTGGCTCGGCACTTGGGCGCCCAGCGCCGGGTCAGCGACAAGCTGGTGTGTGGCTGGCTGCTGGGCAAGGACCGGGCGGACAGCGATGGCATCAGCGACCTGTGGGCGGAAACGCAAGGTTGGTGGTACAGCGCAGCGTTGCCCGGCGGGCAGCGCCTGGTGAATTTCTACACCGACGCGGACCTGCCGGCCGCCGCCAGCGCCCACTCCGGGCAGTCGTTACTGGCTCGGCTGGCGGACAGCGCCCTGCCCCATCTCCTTGACCCCGGACAGGCGCCGCGCAGTGGTTTTTGCGCGGCCCACAGTGCCCGCCTCGACCGCTGTTGCGGCCCCGGCTGGCTGGCGGTGGGCGATGCGGCACTGGCGTTCGATCCACTGTCGGCCCAGGGTTTGTTCAATGCGCTGTACACCGGTTTGGCCGGTGCTGAAACGGCCTATCGCTGCCTGCAAGGGCAGCCTTCGGCGCTGACGGATTACGCGGCCGAGCTGAACCGCATCGAACAGGCCTACACGGCGCATTTGGGCGCCTGGTACCAGCAGGAACAACGCTGGCAACAGGCACCGTTCTGGCAGCGCCGCCAGGTACGGGCCGTGACCGCGGCCTGAAGCCCCTTACGCAGCCGGCAACGGCTGCGTCCTGGCCCGTAGCTGCAAAAACAGCATCAACAACAGGGCCGGCACAATCACCAGGCTCGCGGTCATCATGGCCGAGGCCACGCCGCTGCTGGCCAGGCTGTGCCCACCGGCAATCACCCCAACCCCGATGGCAGCATTCAGCACTGCGGTGTGCAGCGCGGCGGCCGGCACGGTGTCGGGCCCGGCAATGCGCAGCACCCAGGTCTGCAAGGCCGTGAACAACGCGGCAATGGAAACGCCCCACAGGCCCAACAAGCCCACCACCATCGGCAGGCCCAAGGCCGGGCCATAAGCGCCCAGCAGCATCAGGGCTGTGGCCAGCCCCAGCAAGGTGACGAGGATAAACCCCTTGAGGTAGCGATCCAGCAGCAGCGCGCTCAACAGGTTGCCGATAAACCCTGCGGCGCCAAAGGTGAACAACAGGCTGGCAATCAGGTACGGCGTGATGCCCGGCACCTGGCTGATATAGGGTTCGATAAAGGTGTAGGCGGCAAAGTGCGCAGCGGCGGTCAGCCCGGTGATCAGGTAGGTCAGCAGCAGGTCCCGACGCCGCAGCACGGCGCCATAACCGCCGCTCTCGGTCGCGGCTTGCAAGGCCATGGATGGCAGGCTGGCGAACATCGCCACGGCACTGAGCAAACACATCAGCCCCAGCCCGAGGAAGGCCTGGCGCCAACCGTTGTATTGGCCGATCAGGTTGACCAGGGGCACCCCCAGGACAGTGGCCAGGGTGATGCCGCCAAGCACGATCGAGGTGGCCAGGCCCAGGCGCCGAGGCGGCGCAATGCTGGCGGCGGTGGCCGCCACGGTGGCCCAGAACACGCCATGGGCCAACGCGCCCAGAGCACGGGCCGCCAACAAGGAAAGAAAGTTTGCCGACAGCGCCGACAAGGCATTGGCCGCAGCAAGGATCAACATCAGCGCAATCAGCAGGACTTTGCGTGGCACCCGACGACTGAACCAATGGGCCAGCAAGCCGCTGGCAGCGCCGATCCAGGCATAGAGGGTCACCGTCAGCCCAAGGGTGGCCGGGTCCTGGCCCAGGTCCGCGGCCATCAGCGACAGCAGGCCGATGGGGGCGAACTCACTGGTGACCATGGTGAATGACGCCAGGCACAACACCGCCACCGCCGACCATACCCGCCACATTCCGTTGACCATCTGTGCTCCCCCTGCGCTGGATGGCGGCGAGTGTAAAGCAGCCATCAGCTGCCGGCGAGTGCGCCCAGGGTCTGCTGACGCAACAAGCGTTGGGTGGCCAGCACCTGCTCCAGGGCCTGTTCGGATTCCGGGTCTTGCATGGGCGCGCGGATGGCCGCGGACACCAGGCTGATCAGCTTGGCCATGACTTCCGCGTCGGTGGCCGGCCGGCCCAGGCTCATGGCCTGCATCAACAGGCGCAGCTCGGTGCCGGCCATGACCCCGGAAATCGCCTTGAGGGCAAATTGCAGGCGCACCCCCAGTTCGTTGCGCGGCAGGTCCGGCAAGGCCAGGGCGAACGCCTTGAAGAAGCGCTCGAATACCGGCTGATAGTGCTCCTTGAGGTATTCCTGGATAAACGGCGAGGTGTCGCTGTAGACCCGGCCCAGAAAGCGGATAAACGAACGCCCTTCCTGGCCGCCGGACTCGTCGCTGCGCTCCAGGCCCATGGCCGGGGCAAACAGCACCCCCAACAGGGTTTCGCAATCCAGGGGGCCGCTGGCCTGTTCTTCACACTTGGCCAGCAGTTCCAGACGTTGATCGTTGAGGGGACCGAGGCGCTGCATCAGCAGGGCCTTCATCAGCGAATCCTTGTCGCCGAAGTGATAGTTCACCGCCGCCAGGTTGACCTGGGCGCGCTCGGTAATCTGCCGCAGCAGCACCGCGTCATAACCGTATTTGATAAACAGTGCTTCGGTGGCTTCCAGCAGTCGGGTCTTGGTGAGGTTGGGGGCACTGAGCTTCTTTGCGACCATGGAGGCTAACCTTTGGCTGGGTAAAAAACTGACCGAGCGAACAGTGTTTTAAAAAAAAATTTGATTTTTTATACCGGTCAAGTCCCCTAAAAGCAAGCGTTTGCCAGACGCCTGGGGCCAGCCAGGGTTTTTTCTGACTGGCCGGTTTTGCCCGCACCAGGGTGCAGAAAAACCCGTTTTCCTGGGCCCCGGATGGCTGGCGCAGGCCGTTGATCGCCGCTACTATTCAAAACAATTTTTTAAAAATAATAAATAAAACCAAGCTTGAGCCTGCCTTCGCCCCTCCTGCGGCTGCACCCTGGAGGGCCCCGTTGCCGCAGTGCGTCGAGCCGGATGGCGCGCCAGGCAATGACAGACACCATGGTTGATCCGGGTTTCATCTCCCTGCAAAGCATCGGCAAAAGCTATCGGCTGGCGGAGCAACCGCTGCACATCCTGCAAGACGTCTGCCTGCGCATCGAAGCCGGCGAAAGCTGCGCCATCCTCGGCGCCTCCGGTTCCGGCAAAAGCACCCTGCTGAACATCCTCGGCCTGCTCGACCTGCCCGACAGCGGCCACTACCGCTTTGCCGGCAACGACATTCTCAAAGCCAGCCCGGACCAACTGGCGGCCCTGCGCAATCAACAGATCGGCTTTGTCTTCCAGAGCTTCAACCTACTGCCGCGCCTCAGCGCCCTGGACAATGTCGCCCTGCCCCTGAGCTACCGCGGGGTGCCCCGGGGCGAGTCGCTGCAACGGGCCCGGCATTTGCTGGAACGGGTCGGCCTGGCGGAGCGTGCCGAGCATCGCCCGGCCGACCTTTCCGGCGGCCAGCGCCAACGCGTGGCCATTGCCCGGGCGCTGGTGGGCGAACCCTCGCTGATCCTCGCCGACGAACCCACCGGCAACCTCGACAGCCATACCGCTCAAGACATCATGGACCTGCTCCTGACCTTGAACCGCGAGCGCCGGGTGACCCTGATCATCGTCACCCACGATGCCCAGATCGCCCAGCGCCTGACGCGGCAGATCCGCGTGCACCAAGGCCGCGTGCGGGAGGCCTGCCCGGCATGAACCTCAAGGTCGAGCCCAGCGCCAGCCAGTTGTGCCACGAAGCCTGGATCAGCCTGCGGACCCTGGGCAAGCGCTCGGTCCTGGCCCTGTTGGGGATCGTCATCGGCAGTTCGTCGGTGGTGGCCCTGATCAATATCGGCCACAACGCCGCCGCCGACGCCGCGGCGATCTTCCAGGACATGGGCACCGACACCCTGGCGGTGCAGTTTCCCGAGTCTGGCGGCGTGCGCAGCGGCGCGCCGATCCGTCTGGATATCCCAGCCCTGCAGCAGGCCCTGCCCGGGGTCCGCTACCTGGCGCCGGTGATGCTGTTCAGCGGCCCGGTGCTGTTCCATGGCCGCACCGTCAACGCCAACCTGGTGGGCAGCACCGAACAGTTGCCCGATGCCCTGCGCCTGCGTGTAGAGGCTGGGCGTTTTATCTCGGCCTACGACCGTCATGAAACCTACGCGGTGGTCGGTGCCCAGCTCGCCCTGGCGTTGGGCGCACCAGGCGACCCACTGACCCTGGGGGACCGGATCCGCATCAACGATTACCTGTTCCTGGTGATCGGCATCCTGCAGCACCAGCCGGGTGCTGTTCTGGTGCCGGTACAGGCCGACGACTCGCTGTTCCTGCCCCTGGAAGGCATGGGCCGCATCAGCACCACGGCCCAGGTCAGCAACCTGATTGCCCGGGCCGCCCCGGGACAGGACATGGTTACGGTGGCCGGAGCGCTGCGCGAGGCCTTGCAGAGGCAACTGCCGGGGCGGGACGTCGAGGTGCAGATCCCCCAGCAGATCATCGACGGCATGACCCGCCAGAGCCGCACCTTCGGTTACCTGTTGCTGGCCCTGGGGGGCATTTCCCTGGTGGGCGGCGGTGTTGGGGTGATGAACGTGATGTTGATGAACGTTGCCGAACGACGTCGGGAGATCGGCATCCGCATGGCCCTCGGCGCCCGCCGTCGAGACATTCGCAACCTGTTTCTGCTGGAGGCCGTCACCCTCACCGCCCTCGGCGCCCTGTGCGGCGCGGTGCTGGGGCTGCTGGCTGCCTACAGCTATGCGCGGCTCTCGGGCTGGCCCTTCAGCCTGGCGCCGCTGGCCTTGCCCCTTGGGGTGGGCAGCACGTTGCTGATCGGCCTGTTCTTCGGCCTCTACCCGGCCGTTGCCGCCTCGCGCCTGCAACCGGTGGAGGCCTTGCGTGATGAATAATCGCCGCCACAGCTTGCTGCTGTTATTGCTGCTGAGCCCGATGTGCCTCGCCGCCAAGCCCCTCACCGCGCCGGTGTCGGCGCCGTCCCTGGCCAGCGCCCAGCCGCGCAGTGTGCTGTTGAGCCAGCAACTGACCCAGTTGACCCTGGGCGACGCGGTGTACCTGGGGCTGCGCAATAACCGGGGGATCCGCAGTGCCTACCTGCAACGGGTGGCGCAAAAGTTCGACTTGCGGGTCTCTGAAGACGCCTTCAACCCCAAGCTGCTGATCAATGGCAGCTACCTGAGCAACCAGGGCAGCGATGACCGTGGGCGCGATGCGCGGCTGTCCCCCACCACCAGCCTGCTGGGGCAATACGGCACCCGCCTGAGCATGGCTTGGACCCAGGAACTGAGCCGCGCCGACCGCGCCGGGCGTTACCGCAGCGACGGCCTCGACTTGGCGATCATCCAGCCGCTGCTGCGCGGTGCCGGCTGGGACGTGACCACCGCGCCCCTGCGCCTGGCGCGGATCACCGAGCAGGCCAACCGCCTTAACCTCAAGTCCACGGTGAGCCAGACCATCACCGACATCATCAGCGCCTACCGCGAACTGCTGCGTTCCCAGGAACAATTGAGCATCGTCCAGCAAGCGCTGAAACGCGCTCGCGCCCTGCTGGACGTCAACCGGGCGCTGATTGACGCCGGGCGCATGGCCGAGTTCGAAATCGTCCAGACCGAAGCCGACATCGCCACCCAGGAGCTGGGGGTGGAAGAGGCGCAGAACCAGGTGGACATCAATCGCTTGAGCCTGCTGCGCCTGCTGGCCCTGGACCTGTCGACGCCGATCCGCGCCAGTGAGGCCCTGGAAGCCAGCCGAGTCAGCATCGACCCGCAGCAGGCGTTGCGCCTGGCCCAGGTCCAACAACCGGAATACCTGGCGACGCTGCTGGGCAGCCAGCAGGCCGACCTGAACCTGGTGATTGCCAAGGACCAGGGCCGCTGGGACGTGTCGCTGGTGGCGGGGGCCAATCAGGTCCGCGACCGCTACGACAACAACGACAGCAATGGCGCGGGGCGGCGCTGGGACAGTTACGCCGGGGTCCAGGTGCAGATTCCCATTGGCGACCTCAGCACCCGCCAAGCCGAAGTGCACGCCCGGGTCGATGTGGAGAACCAGGAAATCCTCCTGGCCGATGCTCGCCAGGCCCTGGAACGCAGTGTCACGGATGTGGTGCGCGACCTCGGCACCCGCTGGCGGCAGTACGAAATTGCCCAGCGCGCGGTGGACCTGTCCCAGCGCAAGCTGGAGATCGAGCGGGAGAAGCTCGGCGCCGGACGCTCCAGCAACTTCCAGGTGCTGAGTTATGAGGGCGACCTACGCAATGCGCAAAATGCGCGGCTGAACGCATTGATTGCCTACCTCAACGCCCAGACCCAGTTGGATCTGACCCTGGGCATGACGCTGGAGAGCTGGGACATTGCCCTCAATGACTACTGACCCGAATAAAAAACGCCGCCTGTACGGCGTGGCGCTGCTGGGCGTGCTGGTGCTGGCAGGTGCCCTCGCGCTCGGCGATCGCAGCAGCACGGCGGGCCCGGTGGCCGAGGGCCGCTGGATCGATGTCCAGCCCACACCACTGGTGCATCAGATTGGCTTGGTGGGCAAGATCGAGCCGCAGCAGACCATCACCCTTAGCGCGCCGTTCGAGGGCAATGTCCTGGCCAATCGGGTGGAACAGGGGCAACGGGTCGAGGCCGGCCAGGTGCTGCTGGAAATGGACCCCAGCCTGCTGCAGATCCAACTGCGCGACGCCCTGTCGGCCCAACTCAAGGCCCGGCGCGCCGTGCAGGAATTGCAGGACTGGAACAATGGCGCCCAGGTGGCCCGAGCCCGGCGCGCCCTGCGCTCTTCGGAAATGGCCCTGGCCAGCTCCGAGCGCAAACTGCGGGAAAGCCAGACCCTGTTTGCCCGAGGCATCATTCCGCGCAACGAACTGGACGACCTGCAGCAGCAGGTGCAGGCCCAGCGTCTGGACCAGGTCGCGGCCCAGGGCGAATTGCAGCAAGCGCTGGCCCAAGGCCAAGGCGAATACCGGCAGATCGCCGAGATGGAACTGACCAACGCCACGGTAAAATACGAGGCCCTGCGCAGCCTGCTGGCAGGCCAGCACGTGCTCGCGCCCTTTGCCGGAATCGTGGTGCCCGCCCCCGGCCTTAACCTGTCCCAAGCGGCGTCGGCCCAGGCCAGTGGCCCGGTGCAGAGCGGCAGTAAAGTCAGCCAGGGCCAGGTGCTGTTCGGCCTGGCCAACATCGAGCGGCTGAAGATTGTCAGCAAGGTCTCGGAGCTGGACATCAACCAACTGCACCCAGGGCAAAGCGTGGAGATTCTCGGCGATGGTTTTGCCGGCGAACGCCTGAAAGGCACCGTGGAGATTGTCAGCAGCCTAGCCCTGGCGGGCGACAGCTCGGGCGGCGGCGCGCAGTTCCCGGTGACCCTGTCGATCCCTGAACTGAGCACCGAGCAACTGCAACAGGTGCGCCTGGGCATGAGCGCACGGCTGACCATCGTCACCTACCGCAACGACCAGGCGCTGATCGTGCCGCCTTCGGCAATCCACCGCGAGGGGGCGAGCTTGAGCCTGGACTACCGCCCGGCGGCGGACCAACCCGCGCAACGCATCCCCATCAGCACCGGCCAGGCCACACCCGAGGGCGTGGAAGTCCTGGGGCTTTCTGCGGGGCAGGTTCGCTTGCTGGAATAACGCATCCCGTTTCCAGCCTCAGCCCGGGCCGACACGCTGGCCTGGCGCTCAATGCGCGGCGCGGGGGCTGGGGGCGTATTCCTGTTTGAGCGCCTCCAGGGTGCCGTCGCGCCGCAGTTGTTCCACTGCCTGGCGCAACGAGCCTACCAACTCCGGGTCGCATTGCAGGGAACAGGCCAGGTACAGGTCCAGGGTGCTCAGCTCTGGGCTACGGAACAATCGTCGCTGGGACAGTTTGGACCAGATGTAGGTGGTTTCCGGAATGCCGTTGAACCAGGCATCGACCCGGCCCATCAACAGCAACTGGGCCGGATTTTCACCGATCTTCACGGCGTAGATCTGTTCGTTGCTGAAGCCGTTGGCCCGAAGAATCTCTTCCTGGGCGCTGCCCAGCCCCACGGCCACGGTCCGGAAACGCTGACGCGCCTCCTCGAAATCCTTGACTTGCCACTTGAGGCTGAAAAACGCCCGGCCCATGGACATGACCGGCGCAATCCAGGTGTAGCGCGACTCCCGCTCGGGGGTGCGGCTCAGGGGAATGATCAGGGCGTTGTCTTTCTCTTGCACATACTTTTGCGCCCGGGCCCAGGGCAAGGCGCGCAGTTGCACAGCCACACCGGCCTTGGCCAAGGCGCTGAGGGTGAGGTCGCCGATAATGCCGTGGCGCTGTTCCTCGCTGATGATGGTCAAGGGCGGCGCATCCGGCAGGTACAGCTCGACCTGCGCAGGCACGGCCTGGGCCTGGGCGGTGAACAGCCATCCGAATAGGCATCCGGGGTACAACAACAGTCGGCATAGGCGCTGTGGGGTTTGAATCACCGGCTCGATCTCTTGGCGGTCGTTTTCAGGCAGTCGTTTTCAGGGGTAGCGGCCCAGAGTACGGTTCCATAAACGCGCTGGGCAGTGGGTTTCAGTGGGTTTGGACCTCCGGCGGCAGCCTGGGGATCATCATGCACTGCAATATAGGCGATGAACGGCTGTTGGACAGCATGGAATCGCACGGGCTTTCACCACCCGGTGTGGCCATCGGCAAGCGACAGAGGGGTAGCCGCTCTACGGCGCTGGTTTGATCTGGCGGGTGACGATATCGTGAGCGCCTTTAAAGGACGATGTCGGGTCAGGAGAGATCAATTCATGGGCGTAACCTTCATCCCCCTGCTCAAGCGAACGGCGCTGATTCTCGGCGTCAGCCTGGTGGCGGTGCTGGCCTGGCGCATTTATGACAGTGAGCGCGGGCCGGCCCTGCAACCCTGGCACCTGCAAGTACCCCATGAACTGGACGCCGAAGAGCTGGACCGGAGCAACTGGTCGGGCTGGCTAAAAGCCGAGGACCGGGTGTTCAGCGAGGTCCGCCAGCACGTCAGCGAACAGCTCGACCTGACACAGGTGCCGGCCTTGAACCGCTATCGCCTTGACAGCCCGGTGTACCCGCCGCGCTTCAGCCAGGACTGGAACCGCTCCTACGTGCTGGAACCGGACGGCCCGCCCAAGGGCGTGGTGGTGTTGCTCCATGGCCTGACCGACTCGCCCTACAGCCTGCGGCATATCGCCCAGCGTTACCGCGAACAGGGTTACCTGGCCATCGGCCTGCGCCTGCCGGGCCACGGCAGCGTGCCTGCGGCACTCACCGCGGTGGATTGGCAAGACTGGCTGGCGGCCACGCGCCTGGCTCTGCGCACCGCTCGGGAACGGGTGCCGGCGCCCTTGCCGCTGCACCTGGTGGGTTACTCCAATGGCGGCGCCCTGGCGGTGAAATACTCCCTGGATGCCGTGCAAGACCCGCAACTGCCCCAGGCAGACCGCCTGGTGCTGCTGTCGCCGATGATTGGCGTGGCCCAGTCCGCGCGTTTTGCCGGGCTGATCAGTTGGCCCGCGGTGTTCCCGGCCTTCAGCAAAAGCGCCTGGTTGCTGCGCCTTCCGGAATACAACCCGTTCAAGTACAACTCTTTCCCGGCCAATGCGGTGCGCCAGTCCTGGCTGCTCACCGACGCGCTGCAGAGCCAGGTGGCGCGACTGGCCCAGCAGCGGCAACTGGCGACCCTGCCACCGATCCTGAGTTTTCAGTCCGTGGCCGACGCCACCGTCAGTACCCCGGCGCTGATCAGCGGCCTGTATCGCCACTTGCCGGAGAACGGCAGCGAACTGGTGCTGTTCGACCTCAACCGCGCCATGGACTTTGGCGGCCTGTTGGACCCGGCAGCCAGTGATGCCCTGGCCCACCTGTTGCCGGCACCGCCCCGCCACTACCGCACACGGCTGATCACCAATGCCGGCCCTGGGCAGGCGCAGATGCAGATCACCAGCACCGAAGCCGACAGCGTGCAGGCCATCGAGCAGCCCCTGGGCCTGAGCTATCCCCAGGGGGTGTTCTCCCTGTCCCATGTGGCCTTGCCCTTCCCCGAAGATGACGCGTTGTACGGCCCAAGGCCCAAGGCCGGTGAGGATTTCGGCATCCAACTGGGGCGCCTGGCCGCACGGGGCGAACGAGGGGTGTTACAAATCCCTCTGGATGACCTACAGCGCCTGACCTCTAATCCGTTCTATCCGTATCTGCTGCAACGCATCGACGACGCAATAGCGTCGACGCCGACCGGCAACGGGGCCAGGCCATAAGCGCTGTGCCTGGCCCGGAGGCTGCCGTTCATCGGCATTAACGCGGGTGCACGGCTGCATTGATGGCAAATCGCAACTATCGTGCCTGAAGCACAAGACATCGCCCCTCGACGCCGTTTATTCTGATTGCCCGGACAGTTTCCGGACGATATGCGAACCGCAACTGGCGGGTCGACGGCCGGTGTCTTGCACTATTCGGGCAGCTTTTTTTCAAACACAGATGAACCTGGGCAGTGCCCGGTCCTGCAAGGGGATCGGGAACGCCAGGTCGATAGCAGTACGTGGGAGTGGTACATGTCGGGCGTAAAGGATTGGGCGAAACGTGGCCATACATTGCGACGCATCGAGCGTTTCGAGGCCTATTTCAGCGGGTACGGGTTCGAGCCCCACCGCCACGATACCTATGCGGTGGGCCGCACCCTGGCCGGGGTGCACAACTTCAACTACCGCAAGAGCATGCGGCACAACCTGCCGGGGGGCACCATCGTGCTGCACCCCGATGAATTGCACGACGGTGAAGCCGGCACCGAGGACGGTTTCCAGTACCGCATCGTCTATATCGAGCCGGCCCTGCTGCAACAGGCCCTGGGCGGCAAACCCCTGCCCTTTATCACCGATGGCTTGTCCCGCGACCCGCGCCTGTACCAGGCTACCCAGGTGCTGATGCAGGGCATGGACACCCTGATCGACCCCCTGGAGGAAGACGATGCCCTGTACGACCTGGCCCAGGCCCTGGCGGCGGTGGCGGGCATGCAGCGCGGGCGCAAGTCCCTGGACTTCATCGCCGCAGAACGGGCCCGGGAATACATCCACAGTGCCCTGGAACGGGTGGTGACCCTGGATGAACTGGAGCAAGCCAGCGGCCGCGATCGCTGGAGCCTGTCCCGTGACTTCCGCGCCCTGTACGGCACCAGCCCCTACCGCTACCTGACCATGCGCCGCCTGGACCACGTGCGAGTGTTGATGGTGTCTGGCGTATCCATCGCCGACGCCGCGCTGATCGCCGGTTTCACTGACCAAAGCCACATGACCCAGCACTTCACCCGCACCTACGGCCTGCCCCCTGCGCGCTGGCTGCGCATGATCCGCCCCGCCTGACAGTCGGGGCGTCTCTCGACTGTGCAACTTGCACGATCTTACAAGACGCTCATCAGCCCCCTTCTTACACTCCTCAACGCACGGCAACGATGCTTCATGCAACTTCAGGTTGTTGTGCTAATTATTTGATTTCATTGAAGTTAAATTTTTAGCCAACACCTTTTTTTGCAGCAGCTAGCCGCCTGATCCCGGGCGGTCAACGGCGCCGTCGCTGCCGACCCTCAACCTGAGGGCGGCGGTCAGGGTGTGCGGTTTCCCCGGCACCCAATCAACCCTTTTGAGCGAGGAAGTCAGGATGAACTCCATGATCAACGTCTCCGTGATTGGCGGAACAGTGGGCGGCACCGTAGGCGGTACCGTCGGTGGCACGGTAGGTGGGACCGTTGGAGGCACGGTAGGCGGCACCGTAGGTGGAACAGTCGGCGGAACCGTGGGCGGCACCTTTGCTTCCTTCGGCGGCGTCCAGCTGAAGTCGCGACTGAGCAAGTAAGGCAGTACCAGGGAACAGGTGCTGAACAGCGCCTGTTCCCTGATTCGGTATGGGGTAAACGGAGCATGCAGTCCATGACAGTCGTTAATAAAGACACCTACGTTCTTTCCAGTGATGTTATCCAGACGCAGGTTGGCCAGCGACTTGCCGTCTATCACCGCCACCTGGGCGGGTTGTTTTTCCTTGATACCGCCGGTGCCCAGGTGTTGCAGAGTTTTATCAGGCCGCAATTGCTGGACCCGGAGCTGTTGGAAAGCGAGGCCGAGACCCGCCAGGAAGAACTGATCCAGCAACTGATCGCGCGCCGCGTGCTGGTGCGTCCCGAGCAACAGGGCGTGTCGCCGTTTCCCGAAGGCGAAGTGCACAAAAAGGTCAACATCATCCAGTTGATCCTGGCCAACGCCTGCAATTTTGGCTGCACCTACTGCTTTGAAGGGGTGCAAGGCAAGGAAATGTCCGCCGAGGACGAAATCAACCGGGTGGACGAATCCCGACTGATCGCCCGCGAAGGCATCAAGGTCAATATCGAAGACTCCATCTACGCCTCCAAGGAGCGCTTCGACCACCAGTACGACCCCAAGAACCGCTCGATGAAACCCGCCGATGGCGTCGCTTACGTCGAATCGGCGCTGGCCGTGGCCAAGTCCGCCGGGGTCGAAGAGGTCATGGTGCAGTTCTTTGGCGGCGAACCGCTGCTCAACTGGCGCACCATCAAGGCGGTGCTCGACCGTTTCGGCAACGGCCAGCAAGACGGCATCCGCATCGCCTACTCCACGGTCACCAACGGCTCGCTGATCACCGAAGAAGTCGCCGAGAACTTTGCCCGTCATCAAGTGGCGGTGTGCGTGAGTTTCGACTCCCCCACCAGCCCCAGCCGTCCGCTGAAAAATGGCGACGACAGCACCCCGGTGGTGATCGCCGGCCTGCGCATGCTGCAAAAATACGGCAACCGCGTGGCCATCAACTCGGCGCTGACCTCGGCCACCTGGTACGAGTTCGACGAGTCGATCGTCGACCTGGCGGTGGATGTCGGTGCCCGGGAAATCGGCGTGGTGGTGGATTTCGATCCGACCTTCTACTCCACCTTCGGCACCCAGAACATCGTCGAACGCCTGTGGAAGGTGATTGAGTACGGCCGCTCACGGGGCGTGGTACTGACCGGCTACTGGCACCAGATCTTCCAGGTCATGCTGGGTTTCGACAGCGTCAGTTACCGGGGTTTCAAGAACTGCTCGGCCAAGGGCGCGCAGTTCAGCATCGAACCCAACGGCTCGGTGTTCGCCTGCAAGGCCGGCTCCACCCTGCTGGGCAATATCCGCGACGGCGAGCAACTGCTCGACGCCGAACCCTATCAGGCCCACGCCCGGCTGCGCCGGGACAATCCGGAGTTCTGCAAAGGTTGTGAAATAGAGGGTTTCTGCGGTGGCCTGTGCCTCGGCCCGCTGGAGAAGAAATACGCCACGGTGAATGTGGTCGAGCCCTCGGCCTGCGACTTCTACCGGGGCATTACCCGCAAGCACATCGAATCGCTCAAACCTTACGAAATCGCCACGTTCGACCTGCAATCGGTCGACCTCTGATCTTTTCGGCCAGCCAAGGAAGCCAATCCATGCTCAGCGCTATCGCAACCCAACCGCAACTCCAAACCGTGTCGGCCAACAGTGACTACGAACGCCAAGGCTACTGCGTGATCGAGATGCCGAAAATGTCCGCCGAAGTCGAGGCGTCCTTCGCCAACATGCCGCGGGACGGCCACAGCCTCAGCCGCCTGCGGGAAATCCGCCTGTCGCAGTTCTTCGGCTACTGGGATGAAAGTGAATGGGTCTTCGCCCTGCTGCCCCAGCGTAAATACGTGCAATCGGCGCGCTACATCAAGCTCAAGGAAGCCGGCGGCGTGGCTCGCCACCGTGAGCGCATGGAAGTCGATCCCTCGCCGCTGATCGCCCGGGTGCTGGACAACCTGCCGATCGACCGCCGTGATCTGTTCCAGATCAACGTCAACCAGATCCGCGTGGTGGTCAACGACGAGTTCCGTGGTGTCACCGTGCCCGAAGGTCCGCACCGCGACGGTCACGAATACAGTGTCATCGCCATCGCCAAGCGGGAAAATGTCCGCGGCGGCGAAACCCAAGTCATCGATCCAAAAACCATGGAGGTGGTTTACCGTGACGTCCTCGAAGAAAATCAGGCGATTCTCATCGATGACCAGCGCTACATCCATTACGCCAGCGAGATCGAAGCCGAGTCTGGCACCACTGGCTACCGCGATATCTGGGTGATCGAGATCAACCGCTGGGAAACCCGCGCCTACGGCATTGCCCACGAGCGTGAAGCACTGAAGGCCTGAGTCACAGGCCTCACATAATAAATTGCCCAGGGAGGCGATATGGAAGTCGGTCAAGAACTTGAGTTGGTGGAAAGTCGGCCCAGTGCCTTGCGCCGGGTTGCCCCGGCGGCATTGGCCATTGTGCCGGTGAGCATGCTGTTCGGGGTGCTCGCGGCACGGGCCGACTGGTCACTGTTGGAGGTCGCCCTGGTGGGCCTGCTGGGATTCACCGGCAGCGGCCAGTTCGCGGTGCTGCCTCTGGCTCAGTCCGGGGCCGGCTTCTTTACCCTGTTGCTGGTGACCGCTTCGATCAACAGTCGTTACTTGCCGATTGCCTTCACCTCGTCCGCTCGCCTGCCACGGCCCACGCTGCAAAAAGCCAGCGTGGCGCACATGCTCGGCGACGAAGCCTATGCCACCGAGCATGAGGAAGACAGCCCGGCGACGGTGCTGTTGATCCGCGCGACGATCTTTTTTGCCTGGGTGGTGTCCGGGGTGCTGGGTGCCCTGCTGGGCAAGCTGTTGCCCCCGGAGTGGATCGGTAACGAGGTCAACCTGGGCTATCCGGCCAGCGTGGTGCTGATGTACCTGTCGCTGTCACAACTGCGCAGCCGGCTGAGTGTCGAGCGCAACCGATTGGTGGGGATGCTGGCCCTGGTGGCCGTGTGCGTGGGCCTGGCCCTGCTGCTGATCCTGTGGATGGGCCCCGTGTATTTCTGGATCCCCAGCGTGTTGCTGGCCACCGCCGTATTGAGCAAGGCCAACCTATGACCACCTCGACCTGGATCACCATCGCCGCCCTGTTCGCCACCAGTTGCCTGGTACGAATCATTCCGGCCTTCGTCAATGTTCGCCTGCCGGCGGGCCTGCAACGCGGGATGGAGCGAGTGCTGCCAGTGGCCGTGTTCATCAATTTCGCGGTGTACATCGCCTACAGCGAAATGAGCAAGGAGCCTCTGGCGGCCAGCCTGTCCCTGCTCATCGTCGGGGCCATTGCCCTGAGCAATGTGCTGGGCCTGATCGGCGCTGCCGCCATCGGCACCGCCGCCTACTTCGCAGCCATCCACTGGCTGGCCGTGGCTTGAAACCCAAGGCGGCGCTCTCAAGCGCCGCCTGCTCAGGCCTCAGTTCTCGTCCTCACATCCCAGGCCCTGGCGCTGCGCCTCTTCATCGGCCTGGGTCTTGCCCGTCCGAGCCATGATCTGCCCCTGCAGGTGCTTGAGTTCAACGAACACCAGGCGCTCGCAACGGTTGATTTCCCAGACATCACCGGTCAGCACACTGACCGCATACAGGCCCCAGTACTCGGTCGCGCCGGCCTTGGGGTCGTTGTAGCCCAGGCTGAAATCGAAGTAACCCGGATGCGGCGGCCGCCCCTGGTCATCCCGCAGGTCACCGTCGATAAACACCCCGGGGCGGTTCAGGTCATGGCGCTGGTGCTTGAGGGCCAGGCGCAACACTTGCTGCGCCTGCTCTTGGTTCAGGCCGCTGGGGGTGATCTGCGCCGGTTGCAGGCTCGCCGCCTGACCGGCCGCCAGGGCCTCGGCGCTGAGCAACAGGCCCAGGGCGAGGCGGGTCAATGTTCTGTTCAGCACGCCATGCGTCCTTTGACTGACTTGATGATGTCCGCCAGGTACTTGGCGAAGCCATTGCGCCCGCCAGTGGCGGCGTCACCGGTGTTAAAACCGATCTGCACCAGGGCCAGGGCAAACTCCATGGGGTCCTGCTTGCCACGCACCGCCGAGCCGTAGCGGGTGGCGAACGACTGGGCGCATTGCTGGAATGAAGAAAACTTCGCCACTTTGATCCGTGCATTGCCCTGGGGCGCCTCAGCGCCGATCTGCAGGGGCGCCGGGGCGTGCAGGGAAAAGTAGTTGTTCATCTCCCGGGCAATGCGCCCGGTGCCGTATTGGCTCTCCTGGGCGGCGAGACCGAGGATGTTCTCCACCGGGACATTCAACTGGTCGGCTATCGGCTGGCACACAGCCTTGTGCTTGCTGACAAAGGTCACTGCACTGACGTTATTACACAGGCTCACGCTTGCTCCCTCAATGGACGATTCGATTCCGTGGGTGGATCGTTGAAGCGGCGCAGTATAGGCCGGCCCTCAGCGACTGTTCAGCGGGTTCGCCGAGGGCTGGCAAGACTGTGCAATGGCTCACAGTTTTCCGGCTAGAGCTGGGCCCGGGTGCCAAGGAACGCCAGGTAGCGAGGGTCTTCCTCGGCGAAAATCGCCGCACCCGCGCCCATGTAGGCACGCATCAACTGGTCGGCGGCCTGGTCCGGTGCACCGCTGTCGAACAGCACCTGGCCCAGCCGCAAATGCAGGAATGGGTTGCCCAGGGCATCAGGGCAATGCATGGCGTGTTCCAGTGTGTCGCGGGCCCCGGCCAGGTCACCGCTGAGATACAAGGCATCGGCGATGGCCGCCAGGACCCAGGTCGCCGCTTCCCAGTTTTCCTTGGGCTGCGGGATCAGCTGCCAGGCCTGGCGGTATTCAACCAGCGCCGCCGGGTAGTCGCCCGACTCGGCCAGCTCATCACCTTGCTCGCAAAGGTCGCTGATCTGTTCGTGCAGCGCGTCGGGCAGTTCCATCTCATCCATCGTCGATACTCCTGTGTGGATTGGCTGTGGGTTTGGACAGCCTGATTGTGGCCGAGTGCCGAAGGCACTTACGCGGATGTCGCAAAAAATTCACCGGGTGCGCACGCCATGCGAGCCCCCGTCAAAGGTCAAAACGGTCGATGGCCCGGCGCCGTTCGTTGTCATCGCGCACATCGTAGTTGGCGGTGGTCTGGATATTGGTGTGGTGGGCCAGTTTCTGGGCGATGGACAGGTCGTATTCCTCGATCACCCGGGTGATGAAGGAACGGCGAAAATCGTGGGGCATGATCGGCACACCGATCTGCGCGCCACGCTGGCGGGCAATGTAGTAGATCGCGTGTTTGCTGATGCGCTCGCGGGTGATATGCCCGCCACGACGGATACGGTTGAACAGGAATGCGTCGTCCGCCTCACCGGCCCCCAGTTGCGAACGCCGCAGTTCAAGCCAGGCCTGGAGCTTGGCAAAGGCCCAGGTCGGCGCGTATTTGATCAATTGCTTGTTGCCCTTGCCGGTGACCCGCAGGCTGCGCTCGGCGAAGTCCACCTGATCGAGGTCGATGTTCACCGACTCCGATTTGCGCATTCCCGAGCCGTACAGCACGGCAATGATTGCCGCGTCACGCACACCCTGCGGGCGCGGGTCGGCGGCGCAGACGGCCATCAGTTCCTGGATCAGGTTGCGTCGCAGGTTGCGCCCCTGGGACAGGCGCGTCCCGGCCATGGGCTTGACCGAGCGCATCTTCAGCAGGTGCTCCTGGCTGATCAGGCTGACCCGCCAGGCCTCGTTCATCACCCCACGCAAGGCGTTGACGTACAGCGACGAGGTATTGGGCGCATAACCGTCTTCACGCAGGGCCGCCACCAGGGCGCTGACGTCCTGGGGCTGCAACCCGTGCCAGGGGATGTCCTCGATGTCCAGCTCGTCGAACCCCAGGCGGTCCGCCGCATCCTGCAGCACGTAGCGCATGGTCGACTGGCTCGATGGGGCCAGGCGCGCCAGGTACAGTCGCAACGGGTTGGGTACCGTCCTCGAGGGCTGGCCGTGCTTGTCAGGGGCGGAATCGACGGCGTCAGTCACAGCGTCCTCGCTCGGGTTCTTGCCACGGTTTGACCTGAGTCATAAGCGCCTGCACTTTTTGTACGGTTTTGTGGCCACGGAATGCCCTGCGCCCACCTGTTTCTTTCACTGATTCAAGCCTCGAGACCCACAAACTGAACACTGGCTGTCTGCCTCGAAGATAAACGCCGTTTTACGCTAATTTTCATATTCGTTTCACATTTTCCCGCTTAATCTCAGCCACCGAAATCAGCCAAATTTGAATGCATGCGATTCTCGTCGAGCGAAGATAACATGTTGATCCACATTTACTTTTCGCCAACATGGTCTTTAATCAGGGTTTGCACGGAACGCTACGGTGGCCCAACAATCGGATGTCGCTGACGATGAAAACATGTCGCCTCAATAGCCTCTGAAATCTCCATCCTTTTTTCTATTTTTTCTGACTCCCCAGTCTTGCGATAAGTTTTTTTCCGAGGTCCCTATGAACCAGGCTTTCCTTCCCTTTTCACGGCCGAGCATTGGCGATGAAGAGATCGCCGCTGTAGAGCAGGTTCTACGTTCCGGCTGGATCACCACCGGGCCGAAAAACCAGGAGCTGGAACAGCAATTCGCCGAACGGGTCGGTGCCCGCCATGCCGTGGCCCTGTCCTCGGCCACCGGTGCCATGCACATTACCCTGCTGGCCCTGGGCATCGGCCCGGGGGATGAAGTCATCACCCCGTCCCAGACCTGGGTCTCCACCGCGAACATGATCTGCCTGCTGGGGGCGACCCCAGTGTTTGTCGATGTCGACCTCGACACCCTGATGAGCGATGTCGCGGCCATCGAAGCCGCCATCACCCCACGAACCAAAGCCATCATTCCGGTGCACTACGCCGGCGCGGCTTTTGACCTCGACCCGCTGTATGCCTTGGCCGAGCGCCACGGCATCCCGGTGATCGAAGACGCTGCCCACGCCGCCGGTACCTTCTATCGCGGCCGGGCGATTGGTGCCCAGGGCACGGCGATCTTTTCCTTCCATGCGATCAAGAACATGACCTGTGCCGAAGGCGCGATGTTCGTCAGCGACGACCAGGCCCTGGCCGATCGGGTGCGCATGCTCAAGTTCCACGGTTTGGGGGTGGACGCCTACGACCGCCTGACCCACGGCCGCAAACCCCAGGCCCAGGTGATCGAACCGGGCTTCAAGTACAACCTGGCCGACATCAACGCGGCCATCGCCCTGGTGCAATTGCAGCGCCTGGACGAAATCAACGCCAAGCGTGAACACCTGGCCCAGGCCTACCTGGAGCGCCTCAAGGACCTGCCGGTCCAACCCCTGGCACTGCCCGCCTACCCTCAGCAACACGCCTGGCACCTGTTTATCCTGCGCATCGACGCCGAGCGCTGCGGCCTTGACCGCGAGGCCTTTATGCAAGGCCTGCAGGCGCAGAACATCGGCACCGGCATCCATTTTATTGCCACCCATCTGCACACCTATTACCGCCAGCGCTTCCCTCAGGTGCAATTGCCCAACACCGAGTGGAACTCCGCACGCCTCTGTTCGATCCCACTGTTCCCGGACATGACCCTCGACGACGTCGAGCGGGTCACCGGTGCCATTGCAACCCTCCTGGACTGAAGCCTTTGAAACCCTATCCCATTCAGTTCGTGTCGATCGTCATCCCGGTCTACAACGAAGAACAAAGCTTGCCCGAGCTGTTGCGCCGCACCGAAGCGGCCTGCCGCCAACTGACCTACGACTTTGAAATCGTACTGGTGGACGACGGCAGCCGCGACGAGTCGGCGAACATCCTGCAAGCCGCCGCCGAACGCGAAGGCAGCCCTGTGGTGGCGGTGATTCTCAACCGCAACTACGGCCAGCACGCGGCAATCATGGCCGGCTTCGAACAGTGCCGCGGCGACGTGGTGATCACCCTGGATGCCGACCTGCAGAACCCGCCGGAAGAAATTCCACGCCTGGTGGCCCAGGCCGAGCTGGGTTACGACGTGGTCGGCACGGTGCGCAACAACCGCCAGGATTCGGCCCTGCGCCGCTGGCCGTCGAAGCTGATCAACCTGGCCGTGCAGCGTTCCACCGGGGTCGCCATGAGCGATTACGGCTGCATGCTGCGGGCCTATCGCCGGACCATCATCGACGCGATGCTGGCCTGCACCGAGCGCAGTACCTTTATCCCGATCCTCGCCAACAGCTTTGCCCGGCACACCACCGAGGTGCTGGTGGAGCACGCCGAGCGCGAGCACGGCGACTCCAAGTACAGCCCGATGCGCCTGATCAACCTGATGTTCGACCTGATCACCTGCATGACCACCACGCCCCTACGGCTGCTGAGCATCATCGGTTTCGGCATGGCCGGCCTCGGCGGTCTGTTCGCCCTGATGCTGATCGTCCTGCGGTTGATTTTCGGCGCCACCTGGGCCGGTGACGGCACCTTTGTGTTGTTCGCCGTGCTGTTCGTGTTCACCGGTGGCCAGTTCATCGGCATGGGCCTGCTGGGGGAATACCTGGGGCGCATGTACAGCGATGTGCGGGCGCGTCCGCGCTTTTTTATCGAGAAAGTCTTGCGCAGCCAGCCCGCGGCCCCGGTCCGCAGCGTGACTGTCGACGGTTTAACTTCCACCCATACTGATCAGGTTTCGCCATGAGCAATAAAGCTGTCGTCTTCGCCTACCACGATATTGGCTGCGCAGGCATCGAAGCCCTGCTCAACGCCGGCTACGAGATTGCCGCGGTGTTCACCCATGCCGATGACCCCAGGGAAAACACCTTCTACGGTTCGGTCGCACAACTCTGCGCACGCCGGGGCATTGCCGTGCACGCGCCAGAAGACGCCAACCATCCGCTGTGGATCGAGCGCGTCAGCAAGCTCAACCCCGACTACCTGTTCTCGTTCTACTACCGCAACCTGCTGAGCGAGCCGCTGCTGGCCACCGCACGCAAGGGCGCGTTCAACCTGCACGGTTCCCTGCTGCCGCGCTACCGTGGCCGGGCCCCGGCCAACTGGGTGCTGGTCAAAGGTGAAACCGAAACCGGCGTCACCCTGCACCGCATGGTCAAGCGCGCCGACGCCGGCGCCATCATTGCCCAGGAACGTGTGGCCATCGAACGCAGCGACACCGCCCTGAGCCTGCACGCCAAGCTGCGTGATGCGGCCTCTAGCCTGCTGCGCGACACCCTGCCGCAACTGGCCCAGGGCAAGGTCAGTGAAACCGCTCAGGACGAATCCCAAGCCAGCTACTTCGGTCGTCGTAGCGCTGCCGACGGCAAGATCGAATGGAAACGCCCCGCCGAAGAACTGTTCAACCTGGTGCGCGCCGTGACCCAGCCTTACCCGGGCGCCTTCTGCGCGGTGGGCGAGCACAAGCTGATCGTCTGGAGCGCCGAAGTCGTTAAGGGCAACGACGGCCAGGCCCCGGGCCGGGTCATCAGCGTCGACCCGCTGCGCATCGCCTGTGGCGAAGACTCCCTAGTCATCACCTCGGGCCAGCGCAACGCCAACGGCCTGTACCTGGCGGGTCCGCAACTGGCCAATGAACTGGGCCTGGTGGACGGTTCGCTGCTGCGCGGCGCCGAATCCGGACGCAAGGCGCGCCGCACCCGGGTGCTGATCCTCGGGGTCAACGGCTTTATCGGCAACCACCTGTCCGAGCGCCTGCTGCGTGACGACCGCTACGAGGTCTACGGCCTGGACATCGGCTCCGACGCCATCGAGCGCCTGCGCAGCCACCCCAACTTCCACTTTGTCGAAGGCGACATCAGCATTCACTCGGAGTGGATTGAGTACCACATCAAGAAATGCGACGTGGTCCTGCCCCTGGTGGCCATCGCCACGCCGATCGAATACACCCGCAACCCGTTGCGCGTGTTCGAACTGGACTTCGAGGAAAACCTCAAGTTGGTGCGCTACTGCGTCAAGTACAACAAGCGGGTGATCTTCCCCTCGACCTCCGAAGTCTATGGCATGTGCCAGGACCAGAACTTCGACGAAGACCACTCCAACCTGATCGTCGGCCCGATCAACAAGCAGCGCTGGATCTACTCGGTGTCCAAGCAGTTGCTGGACCGGGTGATCTGGGCCTACGGCGCCAAGGGCCTGAATTTCACCCTGTTCCGCCCCTTCAACTGGATGGGCCCGCGCCTGGACCGCCTCGACTCGGCCCGCATCGGCAGCTCCCGGGCCATCACCCAGTTGATTCTCAACCTGGTGGAGGGCACGCCGATCCGCCTGTTCGACGGTGGCGAGCAAAAACGCTGCTTCACCGACATCGCCGACGGCATCGAAGCCCTGGCGCGGATCATCGACAACGACCATGACGCCTGCAACGGCCAGATCATCAACATAGGCAACCCCGACAACGAAGCCAGCATCCGTCAACTGGGCGAAGAATTGCTGCGCCAGTTCGAAGCCCACCCGCTGCGCAGCAACTTCCCACCGTTCGCGGGTTTCCGCGACGTGGAAAGCAAGGCCTTCTACGGCGCCGGCTACCAGGACGTGGAGCACCGCAAACCGAGCATCGCCAACGCCAAGCGCCTGTTGAACTGGGAACCGACCGTGGAAATGAGCGAGACCATCGGCAATACCCTGGACTTCTTCCTGCGCGAGGCCATGCTCGAAATCGCGGAGCGCACAAAAGAAGAAGCACGCTGATGCAGGCGGGTCTGCGCATTGATGTCGACACCTACCGCGGCACCCGTGAAGGCGTGCCACGGTTGCTCGACTCCCTGGAGGAAGCCGGGGTCAAGGCGACCTTCTTCTTCAGTGTCGGGCCGGACAACATGGGGCGCCATTTATGGCGCCTGATTCGTCCGCAATTCCTGTGGAAGATGCTCCGTTCCAACGCCGCCGGCCTCTACGGCTGGGACATCCTGCTGGCTGGCACTGCCTGGCCGGGTAAACCCATCGGTCGCGACCTGGGGCACCTGATGCGCCAGGCCCTGGCCGCCGGCCATGAAGTCGGCCTGCACGCCTGGGACCACCACGGCTGGCAGGCCAATGCCGGGCGCTGGAGCCAGGCCCAACTGATCGAGCAGATTCGCCAAGGCGTCGACAGCCTCAACGACATTCTCGGCCAGGCGGTGAGCTGTTCGGCGTCCGCCGGCTGGCGCGCCGACGAGCGTGTGATCGAAGCCAAGCAGGCCTTCGGCTTCCGCTACAACAGCGATTGCCGGGGCCAGAGCCTGTTCCGGCCGCGCCTCGCAGATGGCCGCTTGGGCGCCACGCAGATCCCGGTGGACCTGCCCACCTTTGATGAGGTGGTCGGGCCGCTGGTCAGCGCCGAGGATTTCAACGGTTTTATCCTCGACCGGTTCAGCCCGGCGAAACTCAACGTCTACACCGTACACGCCGAAGTGGAAGGGATTCTCATGGCCAATGATTTCCGTCAGTTGCTGGCCAGTGCCCAGCAACGCGACATTCAGTTCCACCCCCTGGGTCAATTGCTCCCCGCAGACACCGCCAGCCTGCCCTCGGGCCAGGTGGTACGCGGTGCCCTGCCCGGTCGGGAAGGCTGGCTGGGAGTGCAAGGCGCATGACCAGACGTTGGGCCCTGCCCCTGCTATTGATCGCCTTCGGCCTGTTCTACCTGCTGCCGCTGGGCACCCACGGTTTGTGGATTCCCGATGAAACCCGCTATGCCCAGATCAGCCAGGAAATGCTCCTGAGCGGCCATTGGGCGTCGCCGCACTTCATGGGCATCCGCTACTTTGAAAAACCCGTGGCCGGTTACTGGATGATCGCCCTCGGCCAGGCCCTGTTCGGCGACAACCTGTTCGGCGTACGCGTGGCCTCGGCCTTGAGCAGCGGTCTGAGCGTGCTGCTGGCCTATGTGATCGCCCGACGCCTGTGGAACGATCCGCGCAAGAGCCTGGCCAGCGCTCTGCTCTACATGAGCTTCACGGTCATCGCCGCGTCGGCCGGCTACGCCAACCTGGACCCGCAATTCACCTTCTGGGTCAACCTGAGTCTGGTGGCCCTGTGGTTCGCCTTCGACAATCAGACCCCGGCCGGGCGCCTCGGCGCCTGGGCCCTGCTCGGCCTGGCCTGTGGCATGGGCTTCATGACCAAAGGCTTTCTCGCCTGGTTGTTGCCGGTGCTGGTCGCCCTGCCCTATGCCCTCTGGCAGAAGCGCTTCCGTGAGTTGCTGATCTATGGCGGGGTCGGCGTGCTGGTGGCACTGCTGGTCAGCCTGCCCTGGGCCCTGGCGGTGCACGCCCAGGAGCCGGACTACTGGCGGTTCTTCTTCTGGCACGAGCACATCCGTCGCTTTGCCGGTGAAGACGCCCAACATGCCTCGCCGTGGTGGTACTACCTGCCGTTGCTCGTGGCTTACAGCGTGCCTTGGGTGCTGCTGCTGCCGGCCACCTTCAAGCACGCCTGGCAGTCGCGGCGCCAGGCCAGCAGCGGTTTCCTGATCCTGTGGCTGGTATTGCCCCTGGCTTTTTTCAGCCTGAGCAAGGGCAAGCTGCCGGCCTATATCTTGCCGTGCCTGCTGCCCCTGGCCCTGCTGATGGGCAGCAGCCTGATGGACACACTGGCCGCCGGAAAAACCCGCACCGTCAGCCTCAACGGTCTGCTCAACCTGATCTGCGGCCTGCTGGGGTTGCTGACCCTGGTGTACTTCCAGATGAAAAAGCCGCTGTACATGGGCGAACCCCAGCATCTGGTGCTGGTATTCGTCGCCCTGATCGGCTGGATCATGGCCAACCTGCTGCAAGCCTTCCGCCCTCTGCAGCTGTGGGCGGCGCCGGCGCTTGGCAGTTGGCTGCTGGTGGCCCTGGTACCGGCCGGCCTGCCCCACTCCGTGGTCGATAACAAGATGCCCGACCAGTTCATCCTCGAGCACCAGGAGGCACTGGGCCAGGCCAAGGCGCTGCTGAGCAATGACCTGGGGGCAGCGTCGGCCCTGGCCTGGCGCCTGCGTCGGCCCGATGTGGCCCTGTACAACACCGAAGGCGAAGTGAAGTACGGCCTGGGCTACGCGGACAGCACCGCGCGCAAGGTCGACCTGAACCAGGTCCAAGGCTGGATCAGCGAGGCCCGAAAAACCGGTTCGGTGGGCGTGGTGATGCGGGTCAAGAGTGATGACGAGCTGCACGAAGTCGACTTGCTGCCCAAGGACGCCCAGCGTTACCAGCGCGGCAATATCGTGATTTTCATCATCCCCCAGGTACAGCCATGAGCCTGTTGCTCTTGCTTCTGGCCTGCCTGCTGACCTGTCTGGGCCAGGTGGCGCAGAAGTTCGCCGTGGAAAGCTGGCGCGACCGGCCGTCCGCGCTGCGCGACAAACTGCGCTCGCCCTGGCTGTGGTTGGCATTGGCCAGCCTGGGCTTGGGCCTGCTGGTGTGGCTGCTGGTGCTGCAACGCATGGAGGTAGGCGTGGCCTACCCGATGCTCAGCCTGAACTTCGTACTCATCACCCTGATTGCCCGCTTCGTCTTTCATGAACACATCGACCGCCGTCACTGGCTGGGCGTCGCCCTGGTGATCGGCGGCGTGGCGTTGTTGAGTCAACACGCATGAGCCGGCTCCGCGGTTTTACCTTTGCCCTGGGCAGCGTGGCCCTGGTCAGCGCCGCCCAACTGGGCATGCGCTGGAGCATGACCCGCCTGCCCGCCCCGGCCCAATGGCTCGAGGCCCTCAGCGGCGGCAGCCTGGACCTGGCGGCCCTGGGGCTGGTGCTGGCGGCCATCGGCGCCTACGCCCTGTCCATGCTCTGCTGGCTGCTGGCCCTGCGCGACGTGCCCCTGGGCCGCGCCTATTCGCTGCTGAGCATCAGTTATGCCCTGGTCTACCTGCTGGCCGCCGCCCTGCCGGCGTTCAACGAACCCTTCAGCCTCTCCAAAAGCCTGGGGGTGGCCTTGGTCATCCTCGGCGTGATCGTTATCAACTCTCGACCTGCTCCCGCGACAAGTCCCAGGAATACCCCATGAAAATCAGCGTATTTGGAAGTGGTTATGTCGGGCTGGTACAAGCCGCCGTATTGGCTGAAGTCGGCCACGATGTCATCTGCATGGACATCGACGAGCACAAGGTCAAGCAACTGCAACAAGGGCTCGTGAGTATCTTCGAGCCGGGGCTGGCCAGCCTGGTGCGGGAAAACCTGGAAGCCAAGCGCCTGAGCTTCACCAACGATGAGCAACTGGCGGTGCAGCATGGCCAGGTGCTGTTCATTGCCGTGGGCACGCCGTCTAGCGAAGACGGCTCGGCGGACTTGCGTTATGTGCTGTCGGTGGGCGACGCCGTGGCCCGGCACCGCGAGCAGCCAGTGATCCTGGTGGAGAAATCCACCGTGCCAGTGGGCACCGGCGACACGCTGAAGGCCCATATCGACGCGGCCCTGGAAGGCCGGGGCCTGGAATTCGATATCGTCTCCAACCCGGAATTTCTCAAGGAAGGATCGGCCGTGGCCGATTGCCGACGCCCGGACCGGATCATCGTCGGCTGCGAGCGTGAAGAGGTGCGCGAGGTGATGCGCGAGCTGTACGCACCGTTCAACCGCAACCACGACCGCATCATGTTCATGGACCTGCGCAGCGCCGAGCTGACCAAGTACGCGGCCAACTGCATGCTGGCGACCAAGATCAGCTTTATCAACCAGATCGCCGAGCTGGCCGAGCACCTGGGGGCCGACATTGAATCGGTGCGCCTGGGCATCGGCGCCGACTCGCGCATCGGCTATCACTTTATCTACCCCGGCTGCGGCTACGGCGGCTCGTGCTTCCCCAAGGACATGCGCGCGCTGATCCACAGTGCTGAGCAAGCCCACTGCTCCAGCGACCTGCTGCAAGCGGTGGAAGCCATCAACGAGCGGCAGAAACACAAGCTGTTCCAGCGCATCCATGCGTTCTACAAGGGTGAGCTGCGCGGCAAAACCTTTGCCCTCTGGGGCCTGGCCTTCAAGCCCAACACCGACGACATGCGCGACGCGCCGAGCCGGGTGTTGCTGGAAGCACTGTTCGCCGCAGGGGCCGAAGTGCGGGCCTTCGATCCCGAAGCCATGCAGGAAACCCAGCGCCTGTACCCCAACGAGTCGCAGTTGATGCTGATGGGCACCCCGGAATCGGTGCTCAACGGTGCCGACGCCCTGATCATCTGCACCGAGTGGCAGCAGTTCAAGGCCCCGGATTTCGAGCTGATCGAAAAACGCCTCAAGGCCCCAGTGATCTTCGACGGTCGCAACCTGTACGACGCCGAACGCCTGGCCCGCGCCGGTTTCACCTACTTCCCCATGGGCCGTGGTGAATCCCGCCACTTGCCGATCGCCCGGCAAACCGTCCTCAGCAACGCCGCCCAAGCCTGAATGGACATCGACCCCATCGCCCCGTCCAAACGCCTTTATTGGCAAGCGCTGGGGCTGGGGTTGCTGGCCTTGCTGCTGTTTAGCGCGGGCGTCTATCAGCAGCCGGTGATCGGCTTCGACTCTCGATTCGTGCTGTTCGCCAAGGAAATGCTGCGCCACGGGCCGGGTTTTTTCCCCACCACCTACGGGGAGCCCTACGCGGACTACAGTGCGGCATCCACCTGGCTGGTGTACCTGCTGTCGCTGCCCCTGGGCCAGGTCACCACCCTCAGCGCCTGGCTGCCCAGCGCCCTGTCTGCCGCCCTGATCGTCAGCCTGATGTATCGCCTGGTGGCGCCCTACTCCCGCCCCTGGGCCCTGCTCAGCGTGGCCTTGCTGCTGCTGAGCAACACCTTTATAAGCGAAACCCGTGCGGTGTCCCTGGACCAGATGCTCGCCGCTGTGGCCCTGGCGGTGTTCTACCTGGGGTACGCCCATGAGCACTTCGCCGCGCCGCGCCGGACCTGGCTGATCCTGCTGTTGCTGGCGCTGGGGTTTGCCATTCGCGGGCCCATTGGCCTGGTGATTCCCACCGGCATGCTGTGCAGCTATTACCTGTTGAACGGCCAATGGCGGCGCCTGCTGGGTTTTGGCTGTAGCGCCCTGCTATTGCTCATGGCCGGTGTGGCGCTGTTGCTGTGGCTGGCCCAGCTCAGTGGCGGCCCGGGTTTTGTCCAGGACGTGATCCGCATGCAGTTCATGGGGCGCATGGACGGCAGCGAAGGCTCCAGTGGCCTGTTCTTCTACTTCACCAGCTCCCTGGGCAACTACGCCTTGGCCTACCCTCTGTCCCTGTTGACCTGGGTGGGTGTGTTACTGGCCGGGCGCGGTGATCAAGGCCCGGCCTTCAGGTTGCTGCGCCTGTGCACCGCCGCCGGTTTGGTGGTGATGATCGGCCTGTCGATTCCCCAGGCGAAGAAGGCCCGTTACCTGCTGCCGATGCTGCCCATGGCGGCGATTATTGCGGCCTATCCATTTCAGGCTCAGCGCGGATCGCTCTTCACCGCGTTGCGAGTATTGATGCAGGGCCTGTGGCTGCTGTTGCCAGGGGCCCTCTTGGTGGCCCTGGTGCTGTTGCAGCGCCGGTTTCCCCAGCAAGGGGTGGCGCTGCCAACGGTCTTGGCGATCCTCGGCGGGCTGCAACTACTGGCCCTGTGCCTGTTGCGAGCTCGCTGGCGAGCGGTGGGCCTGGCCTACAGCGCCGTGCTTGCGGTGTGGACCTGTTACATCGGGGTCTTCGAGCCAGTGCAACGGCAGTTGTATGACACCCAGGCGTTCAGCCATGCCGTGCTGCAACGAATCCAGACCGACCCCGCGCCTCTGGTGCTGTACGGCATGGGCAAGGACGCCAAGGCGATCAAGTTCATGGTCAACCTCGATCAGGACCTGCAACCGCGGTTCAGCGAGCAGCTACCGTCGTTGCTGGCCTCGCCGGAACCGGCCTGGCTGATGCTCGATCAAAGCGCAGTACGAGGCACGCCCCTGGAACACGTTACCCCGGCCTTGAGCGGTCGTTTCGACAATAACGATTACCTGCTGCTGCGCCTGCCCGCCTCCGTGCCGGGCGCCGACTGAAGGCCGCCGCTTGACGCCGGTCATCCGCCTTGAACGGAGGGTTCGGGTTTAACTGCAAAAATAATGCACTTAACCAGCATTATTATGAATTTGTCAGCACCCCATTCGAACGGCACACTGTGGCCGTTCCTTCCCCCAAATGTTGGAACGTTAAAGGGCTTTCTGGTGATCCAGGCAAGCCCTTCTTTTTGCCTGCCTTTTGTCCCGGATCCTGTTGCTCATGTTTGCTCGCTGGAAACCCGCTGTCGTCAATACCCGCCCTTCGGAATGGAGCCGCGCCGCCATCGGCATGGCCCTGGGCACCCTGTTCAGTGTCTGGCTGTGTGGCCAAGTGTTCGGTACCGCTGTGGCCTTGCACCTGATCGGCCCCCTCGGCGCCTCCGCCGTCTTGCTGTTTGCCGTGTCGTCGGGGGCGCTGGCCCAACCCTGGTCGATTCTCGGCGGCTACCTGTGTGCGTCCGTGGTTGCCTTGCTGGTGGCCCATGTGCTCGGGCGGACCCTGGGCAGCGCCTGCCTGGCGGCGGGCATGGCGCTGATCCTGATGTGTTGGCTGCGTTGCCTGCACCCGCCAGCCGGCGCCCTGGCCCTGACCCTGGTGTTGGCCGACCCGGCGACCATCGCCCTGGACTGGCAAGCCCTGGGCCCGGTCATGCTCGGGGCCACAGGCTTGTTGTGCAGCGCCCTGGCGTACAACAACCTGACGCGGATTCGTTACCCCAGGGGCGCCAGTGAGCCCGTAGTGGCGGTGCCGACCGAACCGCGCACGACGGACAGCCTGGGCATCACCGCCGAAGACCTGAAGGAGGCCCTGGCCGAGATGGAAGCGTTCTTCGATGTCACGCCCCAGGACCTGGAGCAACTGATTCACGCCAGCGAAACCCATGCACGGCGGCGTAGCATCGGCCAGGTGCTGGAGCCACGTCTCTGATTGCCGTGTGATCGCGGGTCACCCATCGCGATAGCCAAGGCCGGCTTCAGAGCAGCGGGTCCCAACGCTGGGACCAATCGTTGTCACTGGCGATCACCTCGCGCAAGACGGCGCAGGCCTGTTGCAAGGCTGCCGAATCGCGCTCACGGGCATACAGCAGGTAGGTGGGAAAGCTGAACTCCGGGGCCTTCTCCACCCGCTCCAGCACACCGCTGTCCAGGTAGCTCTGCACCACCCGGGTACGAAAGTAGCCGCTGCCGCCGCTGTCGAGGATGAACTGCAAGGCCAGGGGCCCGAGGTTGAAACTCACCGCCGCCCGGGCCTGATCCGGCAAGGCGGCATCGTGCTGGCGGCGAAAATCCTCGCCCCAATCGATGTACACGTAAGGCTCCGGGTTGTCGGCCAGGCGCACGTGAATCAGCTTTTCTTCCAGCAATTGCTCAACCTGCAGCCCCGGCCAATACACCGGCTGGTAGACCAGTGCCGCATCCAGCACCCCTAGTTCCAGCTGACGTTGCAGGTTGGCGCCGTCGGCGATCTCGGTACGGATGGCGTGGCCGGGCATGACTTGGCGCAGGCAGCGCACCCAATTGAGCATGAGGGGGTTGCACAGGCTGACTTCACCGCCAATGCGCAACACGTTGTGATAGCCCTGCAACAGCGGCAAATCCCGTTGCGCGGCCTCCCAGGTCTGCACCAACTGGTTGGCATAGACGATGAAGGCCTCGCCGTCGGCCGTGAGCCGGGCGCCGGCGCGGTTGCGCACCAGGAGTTTGCAGTTGAGCTGGCCTTCGAGGTTCTGCACCCGGGCGCTGATGGCGGTCTGGGTCAGGTGCAGGCGTTCGGCGGCGGCAATCAGGCTGCCGCTGCGGACGATTTCCAGGAAGGTGCGGGCCAGTTCGATGTCCATACTGCCTCGGGAGCAAAAGTCGAGCGCCATTGTAGCGGCGCCCGCCCCGCTGCGCGCCTAGGCGGCATGCATTTGCCGTGACGGCACCGCCAGGCTGACTGCGCACACCGCACGGTTCTCCCCCGTGGCGCATTCGATCAACGGGCCGCTCGGCGTTGCCGACGAAGGTTGCCCACTTCGGGCGTGCACGCAGGCGTCTTCAGGGAACACAGCCTTGCGGGTGATTAGGGCCTTGATAACGGTAGGCGCTGGCTTGCCAGCGATTGCAATCCTGAGGGCAATGCAAAACTCGGCGGACCTATCGCCGGCAAGCCGGCTCCTACAAACGATTTCATCTTGTAGGAGCAGGGCCTGGGGGCGGGTTATTCCATGGTGGTCTTGACCATCGCCAGTTCCGGATGGCTGACCAGCTTGTCGATGTGCAGGTCAGGGTCGTCGAACCAGACTTCAGTGAGCACGCGGTAATGCTCCATGTCCCGGCAGCGCATGCGCAGGCTGTAGTCGAAGGCGCCGCTGATCAGGCGGCACTCCAGTACTTGCGGGCAGCCACGAACCTTGGCCTCGAAGGCCTTTTGCGCCGCGCGCCCGCTTTGGTTGGACAAGGCCACCAGCACCAGCAACGACAGGCCCGGGGTGAGCTTTTTTTCATCGAGGATCGCGCCATATCCGCGGATCACCCCGAGCTGCTCGAGCTTGCGCACCCGCTCCAGGCAGGGCCTGGGGGTCAGGTGCACGCGCTCGGAGAGTTTCTGGTAGGTGATGCGCCCTTCGTGGCGCAACACCTCGATGATCGCTTGATCGATCCGATCAAGCACAATCGACAGGTCGCGGATGTCCGCCATGGATGCCTTCCTTTACTTCAAACGGCCAGATAAAAATTGCTGCAAACGTTCACTTTGTGGCTGGTCAAGTATGCGTGCGTCGCCCTGTTCCTCGACACGCCCCTGGTGCAAAAACAGCACCTGGCTCGACACCTGGCGGGCAAAACCCATTTCGTGGGTGACCATCAGCATGGTACGCCCCTCCTCCGCCAGCGCCTGGATCACCTTGAGCACTTCGCCCACCAGTTCCGGGTCCAGGGCCGAGGTCGGTTCGTCGAACAGCAGGATCTCCGGTTCCACCGCCAGCGCCCGGGCAATCGCTACCCGCTGTTGCTGGCCGCCGGAAAGGAACGCCGGGTACTGCTCGGCCACCCGCTGCGGCAAGCCGACTTTGTCCAGGTAGGCCCGGGCACTCTCCTCGGCCGCCTTGCGGCTGACACCCAGGACCCGGCACGGCGCGAGGATAATGTTTTCCAGCACCGTCAGATGGCTCCACAGGTTGAAATGCTGGAACACCATGGCCAGGCGCGTGCGCAGGCGCTGCAGTTGCGCCGGGCTGGCGACCCGCATGCCGCCGGGCGCGGAACCGGTGGCGATGCGCTCACCGTCCAGTTCGATCAAGCCCTCATCGGCCCGTTCGAGAAAGTTGATGCAACGCAACATGGTGCTCTTACCCGAACCACTGGCGCCGATCATGCTCACCACGTCGCCGGCCCGCGCCTTTAGCGAGACGCCCTTGAGCACCTCGTTGTCACCAAAGCGCTTGTAGAGATTTTCAACGGTCAATTTGTACATGCAACACTCCTGGCGCTTCACCGGCCACGGCGGCGCTCTGGATAGACATAAGGGAAGTGGAACGCACTCAGTGGGCAGGCCCGAGGAAGCTCAGCCAGCGCCGCTCCGCCAGACGAAAGCCGCCGACCAGGGCGAAGGACAGCCCGAGGTAGAGCAGCCCGGCGATGCCGAACGCCTGGAAGGTCATGAAGGTAGCGGCATTGGCGTCCCGCGCCACCTTGAGGATGTCGGGAATGGTTGCGGTGAAGGCCACGGAGGTGGCGTGCAGCATGAGGATCACTTCATTGCTGTAGAACGGCAGCGCCCGGCGCAAGGCCGACGGCAGGATCAACCGCCAGTACAGGCGCCAGCCACTCAGACCGTAGGCATGGGCGGCTTCGATTTCACCGTAGGGAATACTGCGGATGGCCCCGGCAAAAATCTCCACCGTGTAAGCGCAGGTATTGAGGGTGAAGGCCAGCAAGGTGCAGTTCATCGCATCGCGGAAAAAGGCTTCCAGCAGCGGCTGAGAACGGATCGCCGCCATGCCGTAGAGGCCGCTGTAGCAAATCAGCAACTGGATATACAGCGGCGTGCCACGAAACACGTAGGTGAACAGTTGCACCGGCCAGCGCACCAGGGCACAGCGCGAGGTGCGCATGATCGCCAGGGGCAACGAGAGGAAGAACCCCAGGACGATGCTCGCCACCAGCAGCCACAAGGTCATGGCCAGCCCAGTCAGGCTTTCGCCGTCGCTGAACAGAAAGGGACGCCAGTATTCCTGAATCAATTCGATCATCGCGACAGTCCTCGCACACCTTGGTTGTAACGCCGTTCAAGCCGTCGCAGCCCGTAGTTCGACGCACTGGTAATCAGCAGGTACAGGGCGCCGGCCAGCAGCAGGAAATCCAGCATGTTGAAGGTGCTCTTGCCGGCTTCCTGGGCCACTTTGACCAGGTCCGACAGGCCGATGATCGACACCAGCGCCGTGGCCTTGAGCAGCACCAGCCAGTTGTTGCCCAGGCTCGGCAAGGCAAAGCGCATCATTTGCGGGAAGACCACGAAGCGAAAGCGCTGCCAGCGATTGAGGCCGAAGGCCGCCGCGGCTTCCTGCTGACCCCGGGGCACACTGAGGATGGCGCCACGGAAGGTTTCGGTGAAATAGGCACCGTAGATAAAACCCAGGGTGATGACCCCCGCCACAAAAGGGTCGATTTCCATGAAGGGCCAGCCCATGAACTCGGTGAGGCTGCTCAGCCAGCCTTGCAGGCTGTAGAAAATCAGCAGCATCAGCACCAGGTCCGGCACCCCGCGAATCAGCGTGGTGTAGAAGGCCGCGGGCAGGTTCAGCAGGCGCAACGGCGACAGCTTGGCAGCCGCCCCCAGCAGGCCCAGGAGCATGCTCACCACCAGTGACAGGGCCGAGAGTTTCAGGGTGACCCAGGTTCCGTGCAGCAACAGCGGGCCATAGCCTTGCAAGACCGAGAGGTCCAGGCCGATAAAATTGAGGAAGGTATTCACGCCAATCACCTTGAATGCGCCGCACACCAAACCCTGGATCGTCGAGCGATCCAGGGGCGGCGTCGGGCATCAGTTGTTGTAGAGGTCCAGATCGCCGAAGTGTTTCTGCTGGATCTGTGCGTAGATGCCCTTCTCGTGCAGGGCCTTGATGGCGGCATTGAGCATGCCTTTGAGCTCGTCCTGGTCCTTGCGGATGCCAATGGCGATTTCCGACGGTACCAGCGGGTCACTGATGCCCTGGCTGTTCTGGAAATCCGCACCTTGTGGCGAAGTGAGGAAGCTCATCTGCGCTTGCAGCTTGTCCTGGATCGAGGCGTCAAGGCGCCCGTAGACCAGGTCAGCGTAAACCTGATCCTGGTTCTGGTAGGCCCGCAGCTTGACCCCGGCCGGACCCAGTTTGGCCTTGGCGTAGGTTTCCTGGATGGTGCCTTGCATGTAGCCGATGGTCTTGCCCTTGAGGGACTCGCCGGTAGGCTGCAGGCCCGAATCCTTGCGAGTGACGATGGCGGTCGGGCCGGCGTAAAGGCGGTCGGTGAAGTCGATCTGTTTTTTGCGCGCTTCGGTGACGGTCATCGAGGATTCGATGGCGTCGAACTTGCCGGCCTTGAGTGCAGGGATCAGGCCGTCGAAGTCATTGCTGACCCACACGCACTTGACCTTGAGCTCGGCGCAGATGGCATTGCCCAAATCCACGCCAAACCCTTGCACGCCACCATCGGCGGTGGTGGATTCAAAAGGCGGGTAGCTGGGGTTGACGCCAAAACGGATTTCCTTCCACTCCTTGGCGACAGCGCCTTGGGAGCACAACGCCAACGCCAGTACCGGCAAAGCCAGCCATTTATTATTCATCTTCAGAGTCCCGGATTATTTGGAGTTATAGCGACTGGCCCAAGGGCCCGACCGCACTTTTGACAGGGGCAGAGAGTTCATGCGGCTTTGGCCGCAACAGGGTTCTTGTTAGGTTCAGAGCACGTTGCATGCGCCTTGCAACGCGGTGCCAGAATGCCAACAGACGCCCCCCCTCAGGTGTCGTAAGCAGCCGCCGAAACAGCCCGGATCGGCTGATAACGGCTCCTCGGCAGCCGATTCTGTCGTCAGGCGTCTGAAACAGGGCCTGGAGCGAGCAAGCGCTACGCTTTACCCGTGCCGACCATGCAAAAATGCACAGCCGACCTGCAGGTTTCGGGGTTGTAAGGGACAAATTTGCACTGTTACGATCCGGCCAGGTTCGCGCGCGAGCTTTTCCATAAAGAACAATAAAAGCAGGGAGTTAGTGATGACTGCTCAGGTTTCATCCCCAGCGACAGCCACCCGCACCGCCGACGACGATGTGCTGGTGGAGGTCCGCAACCACATCGGTCACCTGACCCTCAACCGCCCCGCCGGTCTCAATGCCATTACCCTGCCCATGGTGCGCAGCTTGCAACGCCAGCTCGACGCCTGGGCCCTGGACCCGCACGTGCATGCCGTGGTGCTGCGCGGCGCCGGCGAGAAGGCGTTTTGCGCCGGTGGCGACATTCGCTCGCTGTACGACAGTTTCAAGAACGGCCAGACCCTGCACGAAGACTTCTTCGTCGAGGAATACGCCCTCGACCTGACCCTGCACCATTACCGCAAACCGGTGCTGGCGCTGATGGACGGTTTTGTCCTTGGCGGCGGCATGGGCCTGGTGCAAGGCGCCGACCTGCGGGTGGTCACCGAACGCAGTCGCCTGGCGATGCCGGAAGTGGCCATCGGTTATTTCCCGGATGTGGGCGGCAGTTACTTTCTGCCCCGGGTGCCTGGCGAGCTGGGCATTTACCTGGGGGTCAGCGGCGTGCAGATCCGCGCCGCCGACGCCCTCTACTGCGGCCTCGCCGACTGGTACTTGGACAGCAACAAACTGGCCTTGCTGGACCAGCGCCTGGACGGCCTGAAATGGGGCGATGCGCCCCTCAAGGATCTGCAGGGCGTCTTGGCCAAGCTGGGTGTGCAACACCTGCCCGACGCGCCCCTTGCCGAGCTGCGCCCGGCCATCGATCACTTCTTCGCGCTGCCCGATGTGCCAAGCATCGTTGAGCAATTGCGTGCCGTGAGCCTGGGCGACAGCCGTGAGTGGGCCATCAGCACCGCCGACCTGCTGCTGACCCGCTCGCCCCTGGCCATGGCCGTGACCCTGGAAATGCTGCGGCGCGGCCGCCAGTTGAGCCTGGAACAATGCTTCGCCCTGGAGCTGCACCTGGACCGCCAATGGTTCGAGCGCGGCGACCTGATGGAGGGCGTGCGCGCCCTGATCATCGACAAAGACAAGACCCCGCGCTGGAATCCGCCCACGTTGCCGGCCCTGGATGCCGGGCACGTGGCGAGTTTCTTCAGCGGCTTCGACCACAGCGGGAGCTGAGCCATGCACGATATCGAGTTGACCGAAGAACAGGTAATGATCCGCGACATGGCCCGGGATTTTGCCCGGGGCGAAATCGCCCCCCACGCCCAGGCCTGGGAAAAAGCCGGCTGGATCGACGATGGCCTGGTGGCAAAGATGGGTGAATTGGGCCTGCTGGGCATGGTGGTGCCCGAGGAATGGGGCGGCACCTACATGGATTACGTCGCCTACGCCCTGGCGGTGGAGGAAATCTCCGCCGGTGACGGTGCCACCGGGGCCTTGATGAGCATCCACAACTCCGTGGGCTGCGGGCCGATCCTCAACTACGGCACCGAGGCGCAAAAGCAGGAATGGCTGCCGCAATTGGCCAGCGGCGCCGCCATCGGCTGCTTCTGCCTGACCGAACCCCAGGCGGGCTCCGAAGCCCACAACCTACGCACCCGCGCCGAGTTGCGGGACGGTCATTGGGTGCTCAACGGCGCCAAACAGTTTGTAAGCAACGGCAAGCGCGCCAAGCTGGCCATAGTATTCGCCGTGACCGACCCGGAGCTGGGCAAGAAAGGCCTGTCGGCGTTCCTGGTGCCCACCGACACGCCCGGGTTTATCGTCGACCGTACTGAACACAAGATGGGCATTCGCGCCTCCGACACCTGCGCCGTGACCCTCAACCAGTGCAGCATTCCCGAGGCCAACCTGCTGGGTGAGCGCGGCAAGGGCCTGGCCATTGCCCTGTCCAACCTGGAGGGCGGGCGTATCGGCATCGCCGCCCAGGCCCTGGGCATCGCCCGCGCGGCCTTTGAAGCGGCCCTGGCCTACTCTCGCGAGCGAGTGCAGTTCGACAAGCCAATCATCGAGCACCAGAGCATCGCCAACCTGCTGGCGGACATGCACACCCGGCTCAACGCCGCGCGCTTACTGATCCTCCACGCCGCCCGCCTGCGCAGCGCCGGCAAACCGTGCCTGTCGGAAGCCTCCCAGGCCAAGCTGTTCGCCTCGGAAATGGCCGAGAAGGTCTGCTCCTCAGCGATGCAGATCCATGGGGGTTATGGCTACCTGGAAGACTATCCGGTGGAGCGTTACTACCGCGACGCACGGATTACCCAGATCTATGAAGGGTCGAGCGAAATTCAGCGCCTGCTGATTGCCCGCGAGTTGAAGCATTACCAGCTGTGATGAAGATCGCTTTATTTGCGTACAGCTACCCGTAGGAGCCGGCTTGCCGGCGATGAAGCCCCTGAGCCTGATGTTGCACTTAGGGACGCCATCGCTGGCAAGCCAGCTCCTACACAGCCCCGTTTGGCAGGGAGCGGCGATTTATGGCTGTAACTTCACCGCAAAGTGCTGACTGCCCACGGGCTTTTTACCCGGGGTTGGCGAGGTCACGCTGATGATCGTCGCTTGGCTCTTGCGACGCAGGGGCATCACCACACTGGTGTCGGCATTCTGGTAGCTGGCCATGGTGGCCAGCGCAATGCCCACGAACGGTGAAGCGGCGCCGGTATCGCCCAGGCGTTGGCTGAGGTCGTAGCTCTGGCCGGAATTGAGCAGGTCCAGGGAGACATGGGCGACGCCGAGAGCGGGAACCAACTCGGCCAGTGGCGTGCTGTTCGGGCCGCCGTCGTAAAACACCCGGGCCGGTGCCGGCGCAACGGCTTCAGTGGCTTTTTTCCAACCAGCGGCCAGTTGTGCGGTCACGGCTTCGTGTTTCAGGCGCTCGCCGTTGTCGGGTCGCAGCAGGGAAACCGTGACCGGGCGATGAATCCTGGCCAGTACCGGCAAGGCGTCCCATTGCTCAAAGGCGCGCTCGGTCCAGGGCTGCGGGATGAACTCCGACGGCTGAAACTCGACAGCAGGTTTGCGCCAGCCCCAACCGGTGAATTCGGGATCGATTTTGTTCTTGTTGACCTGGGTGAAGGGGGCGTAATAGCGCAGCCACTCGACACGCTCGGGACGGCCTACGATCAGGGCGACCATCGAGTCGGTGAGTTCGCCTGGTTTACGCGGCCCTGGCCCCCCGATCAGAGGAGCCCCTCTGGCGGAGAGTGCGTACGACATGCTGAAGCCTTCTTTGACGTACACCAAAACAGCCGGCAGGTCAGGGTGACGTTCGAACAGCTGGAACAGGTTTTCTATCAAGCCTTCGGGGGTGTCGGTGCACAGGATGCCGTCCTGAAGATTACGAATACGATGCCAATGGAGCCCGGCAGTTGGTCGTAGGTGATTGACCATGACAGACAAACTGTTTCGCGTTCTTTCAGGCGCAAAGCGCAGGTTCGGGGCTTGAGGGTCCCACCCTCGAACCACCGTTATCGTGGGAATCGGCCACTTCTCCAGAAAGTCCCTTAACCCCAACTCCAATGCGTCTGCTTGGCGTTTTTCATAGGCCATGTCCTTGTCATCAGCGGTCTGAGGGTATTTCTGCGGGTCCATGGGCAGGATGCTGCCTACCTGCCGGGCTTGTGCCTGCTTGCCACTCTGTTCCTGCAACGCCTGCCAAACCTGCCCCTGCCGAAAGACATCCAGGCTCAGGCCGATACTGAGCACATCCAGGGTTTCCAATCGAGGCGAAGCAGTGGGTGCTCGGTAGCGAGGGTCAACGGTCATGGCGGACGCCTTCCTGGCTGAGGTATAGGCCGTCACGGGCGTGGCGGCACTGGCAAAGCAACGACCCGAATTCAGGGGCGGCTCAGCGGCCTGAACCCAGTGGCTGAGTAGCGGCAAGCAGCCAATAAACAACAGTATGCGGTGCATCAGAACAGTCCACTCCCTTTGACTCGGGTCTTCGACACGACGGCAGTCAGTTGCCGTTACAGATCAGCCATAAAAGGTGCCCAGACTACAGGGCTCCGTGCGGCCATAGGTGCAGCCGAGGCAAAAAAAATCGCAGCTCACGCTGCGATTTTTTGTCTCTGCAGGAACAGGCTGGACGGCGCCCTTGAAATGGCGATCGCTGGCACGCCAGCGCCTACCGTGGGCATGGGTTTATTGGTCTTTGAAGTGGGCGTCGCGTTTGGCGATAAAAGCGGCCATGCCTTCTTTCTGATCGTGGGTGGCGAAAGCCGCGTGGAATACCCGGCGCTCGAAGCGCACACCTTCCGACAGGCTGACTTCAAAGGCGCGGTTCACGCTTTCCTTGATCATCATGCTCACCGGGATCGACTTGCCGGCGATCAGGGTGGCGACCTTCAGGGCTTCGTCCAGCAGCTCATCGGCCGGCACGATGCGTGCGACGATGCCGCAACGTTCCGCTTCCACGGCATCGATAAAACGCCCGGTCAGGCACATTTCCATGGCTTTGGCCTTGCCCACGGCGCGGGTCAGCCGTTGGGTGCCGCCCATGCCCGGCAGCACGCCGAGGTTGATTTCCGGCTGGCCGAACTTGGCGTTGTCACCGGCCAGGATGAAGTCGCACATCAGCGCCAGTTCGCAGCCGCCACCCAAGGCAAAACCGTTGACCGCAGCAATGATCGGCTTGCGGCGGTTGGCCACACGGTCGCTGTCGCTGAACAGGTCGTCGAGGTAGATCTGCGGGTAGGTCAGCTCGGCCATTTCCTTGATGTCGGCGCCGGCGGCAAAGGCTTTTTTCGAACCGGTGAGGACGATGCAGCCGATTTTCGGGTCGGCTTCCAGGCGGTCCAGGGCCTGGTTCAACTCGCTGACGATCTGCGCGTTGAGGGCGTTCAAGGCCTGAGGGCGATTGAGGGTGATCAGGCCGACTCGGTCCTTGATCTCCAGCACGATGGTTTCGTAACTCATGTAGCAGCTCCTTCTCAAAGATTGCGCGAAATGACCAGCCGTTGAATGTCGCTGGTGCCTTCGTAGATCTGGCAAACCCGCACATCGCGATAGATGCGCTCCACGGGAAAGTCGCTCAGGTAACCGTAACCACCCAGGGTTTGCAATGCTGCGGAACAGACTTTCTCGGCCATTTCCGAAGCGAACAGCTTGGCCATGGAAGCTTCCACCAGTGCCGGCTTGCCGCTGTCACGCAGCGCCGCCGCATAGTGCACCATCTGCCGGGCCACGGCGATCTGGGTGGCCATGTCGGCCAGACGGAACGCCACGGCCTGGTGTTCGATGATCGGTTTGCCGAAGCTTTGCCGCTCCCGGGCGTAATCCCGGGCCGCCTCGAACGCCGCACGGGCCATGCCCACCGACTGCGAGGCGATACCGACGCGGCCGCCTTCAAGGTTGGCCAGGGCGATCTTGTAGCCTTCGCCCTCCTCGCCCAGACGATTGGCGACCGGCACCCGCAGGTCTTGAAAAAGGATCTGGCAGGTGTCGGACGCATGCTGGCCGAGCTTGTCCTCGACCCGGGCCACGCTGTAGCCCGGTGAGTCGGTGGGCACGATAAAGGCGCTGATGCCGCGCTTGCCGGCACTCGGGTCGGTCACCGCGAACACAATCACCACCCCGGCGTTCTGCCCGGAGGTGATGAACTGCTTGCAGCCATTGAGCACGTAGTGATCGCCGTCCCGACGGGCCCGGGTGCTCAGGCTGCTGGCGTCGGAGCCGGCCTGGGGTTCGGTGAGGGCAAAGGCGCCGAGCATGGCGCCGCTGGCCAGGGGCGTGAGAAAGCGTTCTTTCTGCGCGTCGTTGCCGAACGTGAGGATCGGCACACAACCCACCGAGTTGTGCACGCTCATGATGGTGGAGCAGGCCCCGTCACCCGCTGCCACTTCCTCCAGAGCCATGGCATAGGCCAGGTAACCGGTGTCGCAACCGCCCCACTGCTCCGGCACCAACATGCCGAAGAAGCCCATTTCGGCCATCTCGGCGATGGCTTCCTTGGGAAACCGGTGTTCCCGGTCCCACTCGGCGGCAAAGGGCTTCAACCGCTCCTGGGCAAACTGCCGGGCGGCGTCGCTGATCTGCAATTGTTCGTCATTGGGCAGCATGGCAACTCCTCAGTACAGGCATTCAACAGCCACGGCAGTGGCTTCGCCGCCACCGATGCAGATGGCAGCGATGCCGCGTTTTTCGCCGCGTTGGCGCAAGGCCGAGAGCAAGGTCACCAGAATTCGTGCGCCGGACGCGCCAATCGGGTGGCCCAAGGCGCAGGCACCGCCGTGAACGTTAACCTTGGCGTGGGGGATTTCCAGCTTGCTCATGCTCACCAGGCTGACCACGGCAAAGGCTTCGTTGATTTCAAACAGGTCCACTTCGTCCAGGGACCAACCGGTTTTACTCAGCAATTTTTGTACGGCGCCCACCGGGGCCACCGGGAACAGCCCTGGAGTATCGGCGAACGCCGCGTGACCGTGGATCACCGCCAAGGGCTTGAGGCCGCGCTTTTGCGCTTCACTGCGGCGCATCAGCACCAAGGCTGCGGCGCCATCGGAAATGGAACTGGAGTTGGCCGCCGTCACCGTGCCGCCTTCGCGGAACGCCGGCTTGAGGCTGGCGATCTTGTCCAGCTTGGCCTTGGGCGGCTGCTCATCGTCGCTGATCAGCCGGGATTCCTTGCCGACCGTCACCTGCAGCGGGACGATCTCGTCCTTGAACAGACCGTCCTTGATCGCCTGTTGGGCGCGGGTCAGGGAGGCCACGGCAAAGGCATCCTGGGCGTCCCGGGTAAAGCCATGGGCTTCGGCGCAATCCTCGGCAAAGGTGCCCATCAGACGGCCCTTGTCGTAGGCGTCTTCCAGGCCGTCGAGGAACATGTGGTCCAGGACCCTGCCATGGCCCATGCGGTAGCCGCCGCGGGCGCGGTCCAGCAGATACGGGGCGTTGGACATGCTTTCCATGCCACCGGCCACCACCACCTCGGCGCTGCCGGCCAGAAGCATGTCGTGGGCCAGGATGGTGGCTTCCATTCCTGAGCCGCACATTTTGTTCAGGGTGGTGCAACGGGTGCCTTTGTCCAGCCCGGCGCCCAGGGCCGCCTGACGGGCCGGGGCCTGGCCGAGACCGGCGGACAGCACGCAGCCAAACAGTACTTCTTGCACGCCGTCGGCGCTGATCCCGGCACGCTGCACGGCGGCGCGAATGGCTTCGGCCCCCAATTGCGGGGCGCTGAGGCTTTTCAGGTCACCCTGGAAACCGCCCATGGGGGTGCGGACGGCGCTGACGATAACAATCGGATCGTGGGCAATGGACATGATGAATCCTCCTTACTTGGCGGCCATGCGCAAGGCGCCGTCGAGACGGATCACCTCGCCGTTGAGCATGCTGTTTTCGATGATATGCCGCACCAGCGACGCGTACTCGGCAGGTTTGCCAAGGCGCGGCGGGAACGGCACGCCAGCGGCCAGACCGGCGCGAACGTCATCGGTCATGCCGGCCATCATCGGGGTTTCGAAAATGCCCGGGGCGATGGTCATCACCCGGATGCCGAAGCGCGCCAGTTCCCGGGCAGCGGGCAAGGTCAGGCTGGCGATGGCACCTTTGGAGGCCGCATAGGCCGCCTGACCGATCTGCCCGTCGAAGGCGGCAGCCGAGGCGGTATTGATGATTACCCCGCGCTCGCCACCGGCATCGGCCTGGCCCTCGGCAATGGCCGCGGCGGCCAGGCGCAGCAGGTTGAAGCTGCCGATCAGGTTGACGTTGATCACCTGGCTGAAGCTGGCCAGGCCGTGGGGGCCCTGTTTGCCGAGGATTTTCTCGCCGCGCACGATGCCCGCGCAGTTGACCAGCCCGTGCAGGCCGCCAAAAGCCGTGAGCGTCGCCTGCACCGCCGCTTCGGCCGCCGCTTCCTGGCTGATATCAGCCACCACACTCTGGCAACCCAACTGTTGCGCCTTGGCCGCCACGGCCTCGGCATTGAGGTCCACCAGCATCACCTTAGCGCCGGCCGCCACGAGCATTTCAGCGCTGGCGGCGCCCAGGCCCGACGCACCGCCACTGACGATAAATACCTTGTTTTCGATCTGCATCACGGATTCCTTGGATTCAAGCTGAAGCCTTGTGCGCCGCGGCCTCTTGAGCCTTGGCGATTTCCTGGTTACGCAAGATAAAGCGCTGCAATTTGCCGCTAGGGGTTTTCGGCAATTCACTGACAAATTCGATTTCACGGGGGTACGAGTGTGCCGCCAAGCGCTTGCGCACGTGCTGGCGCAGCTCTTCGGCCAGTTCCGGCGAGGCACGGTACTGAGCGCTGAGCACGACAAAGGCTTTCACCAGTTCGGTACGCTCCGGGTCGGGCTTGCCGATCACCGCCGTCTCGATCACCGCGGGGTGTTCGATCAGCGCACTTTCGACGTCGAACGGCCCCACGCGGTAGCCGGAGGTGGTGATCACGTCGTCGCTGCGGCCGACAAAGCTGATGCTGCCGTCAGGGTTCAATTCCACGGTGTCGCCGCTGAGGTAGTAGTCACCGACGAAGGCTTTGGTCGGTGCGCCCTCGTAGCCATTGAACCAGCACATCGGCGACTGCTTGCGGTCGATGGCGAGGATCCCCGGCTGCCCGGCCGGCAGTTCCTGGTACTGCTCATCCAGCACCACAATGCGATGGCCCGGCGAGGCAAAGCCGGCGCTGCCCACGTGCACCGGATGCTCCAGGCCGTGGTGGTTGCACAGCACCATGCCCAGCTCGGTCTGGCCGTAATGGTCGTGAATGACCACGCCCAGGTTGTCAGCGAACCAGCGGATCACTTCCGGGTTAAGCGGCTCGCCGGCGCTGCTGACAATGCGCAGCTTGCCCTTGATCGAGCGGGCGAATTCATCGCCACCGGCAATCAGCAGGCGGTAGGCAGTGGGCGAACCGGTGAGGTTGCTGATCCCGTATTTGTTGATCACCCGGCAGGTGCTTTCCAGGGTGAAAGGGCCATCGTAGAAGGTGATCGGGTGGCCCAGGCCCAGGGGCCCGGTGACGCCGAAGTAGATGCCGTAGGCCCAGCCCGGGTCCGCGACGTTCCAGAACGCGTCTTCGGGGCGCAGGTCCACGGCGTCACGGGTGTAACTCTGGAAGGCCACCACGGCCTTGAGGGGCACTGCCAGGGCTTTCGAAGGGCCGGTGGTGCCCGAAGTGAACATCAACAGGAACGGGTCTTCGCCGCTGAGCAGCACCGGTTCACAGTCGTTGGAATGGTTGGCCAGTTCGGCCCAGAAACTGAAGTCGCCACGGACGATGCCCTGGCCCTTGGCGCCACCGACGGTGACGATGACCGGGCAGTCGGCCACTTCATTGAGTTTCGGCCGGTTGACCGCATCGCTGACCACCACCTTGGCCCCGGAGCTGCCCAGGCGGTGCTCGATGGCCTTGGGGCCGAAAGCGGTAAACAGCGGCTGGTAGACCGCGCCGATGCGCCAGGTGGCGAGTACGGTGATCAACAGTTCGACGTTGCGTGGCAACAGGCCGGCAACCTTGTCGCCCTTTTGCACCCCTTGGGCCAGCAGGAAGTTGGCAAAGCGCGCGGCTTTATCCTGGAGTTCACTGAAGGTGTAGGTGGCGCTGCTGCCGTCGCGGCCTTCCCAGAACAGCGCGATGCGCCCTGGCAAGGCATGACGGTCACAGCATTCGACACAGGCATTGAGCGCCGACAGGTTGCCACTCAGGGCGGCGTCGACGGTGTGTTGAAAATCGAACTGGGTGGTAGCAGACAGATAGTCGCGCATCGCCAGAATCCCTCACTGTTCTTATTAGGATGGGAACCTCATGAAACCGGGGAAATACTGGCGCTAGACGCCTGGCGCGGCAATGGTCAAAGTTTTCAAGTTGCGTGACCGGTTTGGCCATGGTCACGCAACCTGCACGTCGCTACTCGCCTACGTACGCCGGCTGGCCGGCGCTGGGCCTAGGGCCTATTCAGGGTCGTTGAGGATCAGGCTGCGGTAATGCCCGGGGTTGGAGCCCGACCACTTGCGAAAGGCTTTGTAGAACGAGCTGGTATCGGCAAACCCCAGGCGCGTGGCGATCTCGGCAAAACTGATGTGCGGTTCCGCCAGCCAGACGATCGCCAGCTCCTTGCGCACGCTGTCCTTGAGGCCCTGGTAGCTCTGGCCCTCCTCCGCCAGGCGCCGGCGCAGGGTCGAGGCCGACATGCACAGGCGCTGGGCCAGGCTCTCGGATTCCGGCCAGTGCTCGGCCGGCAATTGGCGCAGGTCGTGTTTGATGCGGCTGGCCAGGCTTTCCGGGTCGCGGTATTTGACCAGGATATTGGCCGGGGCCTGGGCCAGGAAGCGTTTGAGCTCTTCCGGGCTGCGCTTGACCGGCACGTCCAGGCAATCGGCGGCGATGATCATCCGGGTGCGCGGCCGGTCAAAGCGCAGGTTCTCGGAAAACATCACCCGGTAATCGTCGCAGAAGTCCGGCTGGGGCCCGCGCAGCTCGATGGCCAGGATCGGAATGCGCCGCCCCGCCAGCCAACAGGCCACGCCGTGGACGATCATCCAGTAGGTGAAGTAGGTAAACGCCCGGCAGGGCTCGGGGTGTTCTTCCAGCAAGACAATTTCCGCCAGGCTCTGCTGGCGCACCAGCTGTGCCGGCAGGCGCTCGAACATCAGCGAGAGAAACCCCAACCCCGACTCCAGGGCTGACGCCACGTCCGGTTGGGCCATGGACGAACGACACAGAAACGCCAGGCTGCCGGACTTCAGGCGGCGCGGGTCCATGCCGAAAAACTCGTCGTCCAGGCGCCGAGCCAGCAGCCGCCAGAGCCGCGCATAGGCCGTGGCCGGCACCCGCACGTCGCCCTGCTGCAGCCAGGCCGGGTCGATCCCGACCTTGTGCAGCACTTCATCGCTGGCCGCGCCCGGGGCACAGCTTTGCAGCAGTGCTTCGCGCACCAGGTGCATGGAGATGGTGTCTTTTTCCGACATCGAGGTTCAGTACGTCCTGCGCATCAGTGGTCTGGTGGGCCATCTTAGGCAGTGCCGGGGAAAAATCCAGTGGGCTTTTTCCCCTGTCCTATTGGCTCAAGGAATCGGACCTAAACCAATACGGATTTTTCGCCCCCACGCCCGGGTTTTCTCTGGCCAAGCCGCTTCAGACAGACAATCTTCGGAATGGGCCGCGGCGCCATGAGTGCAAAAAAGTATCGGATCAAGTGTCACGGATGATTTGTCAGACCGCGTTTTGAGGTCTGTAATCAGCGCACATTCTTCCTACCTCCGGAAGACACAAAAACAATAACCGTCCTTCTGTCGCCCCCTGGGCCCGGAAGAGGAGTGCACGATGAAACCCAGCGTAAAAGCCCTGCTCGTCACCACCTGCATCACCTTCAGCGGCGTCAGCCTCGGCGCGCAAACCCTGACCATCGCCACCGTCAACAACAGCGACATGATCCGCATGCAAAAGCTCTCGAAGACCTTCGAGGCCGAGCACCCGGACATCAAGCTGAATTGGGTGGTACTGGAAGAAAACGTCCTGCGCCAACGCCTGACCACCGACATCGCCACCCAGGGCGGGCAGTTCGACGTGCTCACCATCGGCATGTACGAAGCCGCACTCTGGGGCGCCAAGGGCTGGCTGGAACCGATGAAGGACTTGCCGGCGTCCTACGACCTGGAGGATGTGTTTCCCTCGGTGCGTGACGGGCTGTCTGTGAAGGGCTCGCTGTATGCCCTGCCGTTCTACGCTGAAAGCTCCATCACCTATTACCGCAGCGACCTGTTCAAGAACGCCGGGCTGAGCATGCCCGAGCACCCGACCTGGAGCCAGATTGGCGAATTCGCGGAAAAACTCACCGACAAGAGCAAAGAGCAATACGGCCTGTGCCTGCGCGGCAAGGCCGGCTGGGGCGAGAACATGGCGCTGATCACCACCTTGGCCAACGGCTACGGTGCGCGCTGGTTCGATGAGAAGTGGCAGCCGGAATTCAACGGCCCCGAGTGGAAAGAAGCGCTGACCTTCTACGTCGACAACATGAAGAAATCCGGCCCGCCGGGTGCCTCCAGCAACGGTTTCAACGAAAACCTAGCGCTGTTCAACAGCGGCAAGTGCGCGATCTGGGTCGATGCCAGCGTGGCCGGCTCGTTCGTCACCGACAAGACCCAGAGCAAGGTCGCCGACCACGTGGGCTTCACCTTCGCCCCCCACGAGAAGACCGACAAAGGCACCTCGTGGTTGTACTCCTGGAGCCTGGCCATCCCCACCAGCTCCAAGGCCAAAGACGCGGCCAAGGTCTTCACCAGTTGGGCAACCTCCAAGGAATACAGCCAGTTGGTGGCCAAGACCGACGGTATCGCCAACGTGCCGCCCGGCACCCGCACATCCACCTACAGCGATGAGTACATGAAGGCCGCGCCCTTCGCCAAGGTGACCCTGGAATCACTGAAAGTCGCAGACCCGACCCAACCCACCCTCAAGCCGGTGCCTTACATCGGTATCCAGTTGGTGACCATTCCCGAGTTCCAGGCCATCGGCACCCAGGTGGGCAAGTTCTTCTCCGGCGCCTTGACCGGCCAGCAGACGGTGGACCAGGCCCTGACCGCCGCCCAGACCACCACCGAGCGTGAAATGAAGCGCGCGGGCTACCCCAAGTAACCCTGCTGTTGCAGGCGCTGGCTTGCCGGCGATCGGTCCCCAAACCTTGCATTGAAACCCCGGGGCTTATCGCCGGCCAACCGGCCCTAACGGGTGGGCTTGTCGCGCTCGAACTTGTCTCTGAATGGTCCTGATCACCATGAATACTTCCACTGCCCATGTGCAAACAACTGCCCCGGAGAAGGCGCGTAAAAGTCGCCTGGCCAACCCCGGCTGGTTCCTGGTCAGCCCCTCGGTGGCCCTGTTGCTGCTGTGGATGATCGTGCCCCTGGGCATGACCCTGTACTTCTCGCTGATCCGCTACAACCTGCTCTACCCCGGTGAAAATGAATTCGTCGGCCTGGAGAACTTCAGTTACTTCCTCACCGACTCCGGGTTCCTCCCCGGCGCCACCAACACCCTGTTGCTGGTGGGCAGCGTGCTGCTGATCAGCGTGGTGTTCGGGGTGCTGATCAGTGCCTTGCTGGAGGCCAGCGAATTCCTCGGTCGGGGCATCGTGCGGGTGCTGCTGATCTCGCCGTTTTTCATCATGCCCACGGTGGGCGCGCTGATCTGGAAGAACCTGATTTTCCATCCGGTGTCGGGGATTCTCGCCGCCGTGTGGAAGCTCTTTGGCGCCGAGCCGGTGGACTGGCTGGCACATTACCCGCTGCTGTCGATCATCATCATTGTGTCCTGGCAATGGCTGCCCTTCGCGATCCTGATCCTGATGACCGCCATGCAGTCCCTGGACCAGGAACAGAAGGAAGCCGCGCGCCTGGACGGTGCCGGGCCCATAGCGATCTTCTGGCACCTGACCCTGCCCCACCTGGCCCGCCCCATCGCCGTGGTGGTGATGATTGAAACCATCTTCCTGCTGTCGGTGTTCGCCGAGATTTTCACCACCACCAACGGCGGCCCCGGCTACGCCTCGACCAACCTCGCCTACCTGATCTACAACCAGGCGCTGGTGCAGTTCGACGTCGGCATGGCTTCGGCCGGCGGGTTGATCGCCGTGGTGATCGCCAACATCGCGGCAATCATCCTGGTGCGGATGATCGGCAAAAACCTGACTGACCAGCCTTGAGGTGCGCCCCATGACGCTTCAACAATCCCGACGCCTGCAGAGCCTGCTGCTGGGCACCCTGGCCTGGGCCATCGCGATCCTGATTTTCTTCCCGATCTTCTGGATGGTGCTGACCAGCTTCAAGAGCGAAATCGACGCCTTCGCCACACCGCCGCAGTTCATCTTCAGCCCGACCCTGGAGAACTACCTGCACATCAACGAGCGCAGTAACTACACCAGCTTTGCCTGGAACTCGGTGGTGATCTCGTTCAGCGCCACCGCCCTGAGCCTGCTGATTGCGGTGCCGGCGGCCTACTCCATGGCCTTTTATGAAACCCGCAACACCAAGCGCACCCTGCTGTGGATGCTCTCCACCAAGATGCTGCCGCCGGTGGGGGTACTGATGCCCATCTACCTGCTGGCCAAGAGCTTCGGCCTGCTGGACACGCGCCTGGCGCTGATCGTGATTTACACCCTGATCAACCTGCCCATCGTGGTGTGGATGATTTACACCTACTTCAAGGACATCCCCCGGGACATCCTCGAGGCCGCGCGCCTGGACGGCGCCACCCTGTGGCAGGAAATGGTTCGGGTGCTGCTGCCGATCGCCAAGGGCGGGCTGGCCTCCACCGTGCTGCTGTCGCTGATCCTGTGCTGGAACGAGGCCTTCTGGTCGCTGAACCTGACGTCGGCCAATGCCGCGCCGTTGACCGCCCTGGTGGCGTCCTACTCCAGCCCCGAGGGGCTGTTCTGGGCCAAGTTGTCGGCGGTCTCGACCCTGGCCTGCGCGCCGATCCTGATTTTTGGCTGGATCAGCCAGAAACAGCTGGTGCGCGGGCTGTCGTTTGGCGCGGTGAAGTGAACCCGCCGGGTTAAACCTGAATAAGACAAGTGGAGGCTCATCATGGCCAACCTGAAAATCAAGAATCTGCAAAAAGGCTTCGAGGGTTTTTCCATCATCAAGGGCATCGACCTTGAGGTGAATGACAAAGAGTTCGTGGTGTTCGTCGGCCCTTCGGGCTGCGGCAAGTCGACCCTGCTGCGGCTGATTGCCGGGCTGGAAGAAGTCAGCGGTGGCACCATCGAGCTGGACGGCCGCGACATCACCGAAGTCAGCCCGGCCAAGCGCGACCTGGCGATGGTGTTCCAGACCTACGCCCTGTACCCGCATATGAGTGTGCGCAAGAACATGTCCTTTGCCCTGGACCTGGCCGGCGTGGTCAAGGCCGAGGTGGAGAAGAAGGTCAACGAGGCGGCACGGATCCTCGAGCTGGGGCCCATGCTGGAGCGCAAGCCCAAGCAATTGTCCGGCGGCCAGCGCCAGCGCGTGGCCATCGGCCGGGCCATTGTGCGCAACCCGAAAATCTTCCTCTTCGACGAACCGCTGTCCAACCTCGACGCCGCCTTGCGGGTGCAGATGCGCCTGGAGCTGGCACGCCTGCACAAGGAGCTGCAGGCCACCATGATCTACGTGACCCACGATCAGGTGGAGGCCATGACCCTGGCGGACAAGGTGGTGGTGCTCAACGGCGGCCGGGTGGAGCAAGTGGGCTCGCCGCTGGAGCTTTACCACCGCCCGGCCAACCTGTTTGTCGCAGGCTTTCTCGGTACGCCGAAAATGGGCTTCCTCAGCGGCAAGGTCAGCCGGGTGGACAGCCAGGGCTGCGAAGTGGAGCTGGATGCCGGCACCCGTATCCGCCTGGAACAAAGCGGCGCCAGCCTGAGTGTCGGCAGCCCAGTGACCCTGGGCATCCGCCCCGAACACCTGGAACTGGCCACGCCCGGGCAATGCACCCTGGCGGTCACCGCGGACGTCAGCGAGCGCCTGGGCAGCGACACCTTCTGCCACGTGCGCACCGCCTCCGGCGAGGCCCTGACCCTGCGGATCCGCGGTGATCTGGCCAGCCGCTACGGCGAACAGTTGAACCTGCACCTGGACGCCGCCCACTGCCATTTATTCGATGCCGACGGCGTGGCGGTGGCTCGGCCCCTGCGCGCCGCAGCCTGATTGTCGAGAGCCCTGACGATGAAATTGAACCAACGCACCCTCAGCCACCTGGCCCCAGAAGTCAAAGTGCCCGCCTACGCCCTGGCCGATACCCGACAAGGCATCGCCCACATCGGCGTCGGCGGGTTCCACCGGGCGCACCAGGCCTATTACACCGACGCGCTGATGAACACCGGCGAAGGCCTGGACTGGAGCATCTGCGGCATCGGCCTGCGCGCCGAGGACCGCCGCGCCCGGGACGACCTGGCCGGCCAGGACCACCTGTTCACCCTGTTTGAACTGGGCGACGGCGATGACACCGAGGTTCGGGTGATCGGCGCAATCCGCGACATGCTGCTGGCGGCCGACGGCGCCCAGGCGCTGATCGACAAGCTGGCCAGCCCGCAGATCCGCATCGTCTCCCTGACCATCACCGAGGGTGGCTACTGCATCGACGACAGCACGGGCGAGTTCATGGCCCACCTGCCGCAGATCCAGCATGACCTGGCCCACCCCAACCAGCCGCAGACGGTGTTCGGCTTTCTCTGCGCGGCACTGGCTAAACGCCGGGCCGCCGGGACCCCGGCCTTTACCCTGATGTCCTGCGATAACCTGCCGCACAACGGCGCGGTGACCCGCAAGGCGCTGCTGGCTTTCGCTGCCCGGCGCGACGCCGACCTGCACGATTGGATCGCCGCCCATGTGAGCTTTCCCAATGCCATGGTCGACCGCATCACCCCTATGACCAGTGGCGCCCATCGCCTGCAACTGCACGACCAGCACAGCATCGACGACGCCTGGCCGGTGGTCTGCGAACCCTTTGTGCAATGGGTACTGGAGGACAAATTCGTCAGCGGTCGCCCGGCCTGGGAGCGAGTCGGCGTGCAGTTCACCGATGACGTCACGCCCTATGAAGAGATGAAGATCAAACTGCTCAACGGCAGCCACCTGGCCCTGACCTACCTGGGGTTTCTCAAGGGCTACCGGTTTGTCCACGAGACCATGAACGACCCGCTGTTTGTCGCCTATATGCGCGCCTACATGGACCTCGACGTGACCCCGCAACTGGCGCCGGTGCCGGGCATCGACCTGACGGACTACAAGAACACCCTGGTCCAGCGTTTTTCCAACCAGGCGATTGCCGACCAGTTGGAGCGGGTCTGTTCCGACGGTTCGTCGAAGTTTCCCAAGTTCACCGTGCCGACCCTCAACCGCCTGATTGCCGACGGCCGCGACACCGAGCGCGCAGCTCTCGTCGTGGCGGCCTGGGCCCTGTACCTCAAGGGCGTGGACGAACAAGGCCAGCACTACAGCATCCCTGACCCGCGGGCCGAGTTCTGCCAGGCGCTGGTGGCCGACGATCAACTGCTGACCCAGCGCCTGCTGGGGGTGGAAGAGATTTTCGGCACCGCCCTTGTGCAGTCGCCTGCATTTGTCGCCGCGTTCGAGCGCTGCCTGGCCAGCCTGCGCGAGCATGGCGTGAGCGGGACCCTGGAGCGGCTGCTGGCGCGCCCCCAGTGAGCGGCCGGCACGGGCATTGTGGGCAGGAGGTGCCATGAGTACACACGGGTTGTTTCTTGGTATCGACTGCGGCACTCAAGGCACCAAGGCGCTGATCCTCGACCCCGCCAATGGCCGGGTGCTGGGCCAGGGCGCGGCGCCCCACAGCCTGATCAGCGGCGCCAATGGCCGTCGCGAACAGGACACAGAAGAGTGGCTGCAGGCCTTTGCCAGCGCCACGGCCCAGGCCCTGCAAGCCGCCGGCGTCAGCGGCCAGGAGATCCTCGGCATCGGCGTCTCCGGGCAGCAGCACGGCCTGGTGCTGCTGGACGAACAAGGCCAGGTGCTGCGCCCGGCCAAGCTCTGGTGTGACACCGAGTCCAGCGAACAGAACCAGCGGTTGCTGGATGACCTAGGGGGCGAGCCCGGCTCCCTGGAGCGCCTTGGGGTGGTGATCGCGCCGGGCTATACCCTGTCGAAACTGCTGTGGACCCGGGAGCAGCACCCCGAGGTCTTCGCGCGTATCGCGCACATCCTGCTGCCCCATGACTATTTGAATTTCTGGCTCACGGGCCGCGCCTACAGCGAATACGGCGACGCCTCGGGCAGCGGTTATTTCAATGTGCGCAGCCGGCAGTGGGACCTGGCGCTGCTGCAACACATCGACCCCAGCGGCCGCCTGGTGGCAGCGCTGCCGCCGTTGCTGGAAGCCGATCAGGCGGTGGGTACGGTGCGGCCCGAAATCGCCCAACTGCTGGGCCTCAACCCCCAGGCGCTGGTGGCCAGTGGGGGCGGCGACAACATGATGGGGGCCATCGGCACCGGCAATATCCAACCGGGGGTGATCACCATGAGCCTGGGGTCCTCGGGCACGGTCTATGCCTTCGACACTGCGCCCCGGGTCAGTGCCCAGGGCGCGGTGGCGACGTTCTGCTCGTCCAGCGGCGGCTGGCTGCCACTGATCTGCACCATGAACCTGACCAATGTCACGACCCTGGTGCGCGAGCTGTTCGACCTCGACCTGGCGGCCTTCAATCAACTGTTGGCCACCGCCCCCATCGGCGCCGACGGCGTGTGCATGCTGCCCTTCCTCAATGGCGAACGGGTGCCCGCCCTGCCCCATGCCACCGGCAGTCTGCTGGGCCTGACCCTGGACAACCTGACCCGGGCCAACCTGTGCCGGGCGGCGGTCGAGGGTACCACCTTCGGCCTGCGTTACGGCCTGGACCTGCTTCGGGAAAACGGTTTGCAGAGCCGCAGCATCCGCTTGATCGGCGGCGGCTCGAAAAGTCCGCTGTGGCGACAGATGGTCGCCGATATCATGCACACCGAGGTGGTCTGCACCGAACACAGCGAGGCCGCCGCCCTCGGCGCGGCGATCCAGGCCGCCTGGTGCCAGGCCCGCCACAGCGGACAGGCCTTGAGCCTGGAAACCCTGTGCGAGCGCTGCGTCAGCCTCGACCCGGCCAGCCTGACCCGGCCGATCGCGGCCAATGTGGCGGCCTATCAAACGGCGTATGAACGTTATCGACAACATGTCGCAACCCTTTGAAGAGCGAATGACTATGTATCTGGTGTGTGGTGAGGCGCTGTTCGATTTTTTCAGCAGTGAAGAGGCAATCCCCCAGGCGGCCAAGGTTAATTACCGGGCGATTGCCGGCGGTTCGCCGTTCAACGTGGCCGTGGGCCTGCGGCGCCTGGGGGTGGACGCGGGCCTGTTCGCCGGGCTGTCCGAAGACTTTCTCGGCGCTCGCCTGCGCCAGGTGTTGCAGGACGAAGGCGTGCGCAATGACTACCTGTGGACCTTCAGCGCGCCCACCACCCTGGCCATGGTGGCCGTGGGTGCCGACGGATCGCCCCATTACAGTTTCCGCGGCGAAGGCTGCGCCGACCGGCAACTGCAACGAGAGCATCTGCCGACCCTGGGCCCTGAGGTCCGCGGGCTGCATGTCGGCTCGTTTTCCCTGGTGGTGCAACCCATCGCCGACACCTTGCTGGCCCTGGTCCAGCGCGAGGCTGGGCAGCGCCTGATCAGCCTCGACCCCAATGTGCGGCTCAACCCGCAACCGGATATCCACCTGTGGCGGCAACGAATCGGCGAACTGGTGGCCTATGCCGACCTGATCAAGGTCAGCGATGAGGACCTGGGCCTGCTCTACCCCGGGCAAGCGGTCGAAAGCGTGATTGGCGGCTGGTTGCAGCAGCGTTGCCAATTGGTGTTCCTGACCCGGGGTGGCCAGGGCGCCACGGTGTTCAGCCGGGCCCATGGCAGTTGGTCGGTGCCAGCACGCAAGGTAACCATTGCCGACACCGTGGGCGCGGGCGACACCTTCCAGGCCGCGCTGATCGCCTGGCTCACCGAGCAGGGTCTGGACTCCATCGAGGGCCTGCAGAGCTTGAGCCGGGAACAGATCGACGCCCAACTGCAGTTCGCCGTGGCCGCCGCCGCGCTGACCTGCGGCAAGACCGGGCCGGACTTGCCCTATCGTCAGCAGTTACGCTGAACAGCAAAAATAACCGCGAAGTTGTAACGCTGCATGACCCGGGGTGGGTCCCAACCTCGGGAAATCCGCTGTATTGAAGGCAATCAACATCAGCTCTTTGTCTTGCGCAGCCCCGGAAAAACGGGGCTCTCAGCGAACCACCAGGCCTCTTCCCCAAGCCAATTTCGACCGTTCCCTGGCCCCTCATACAGCGAATCAACCATTAATCATCGGTTAATCGAAAAAACCAATAGTGCCCCGGACCGCGCCACTCACTGTCTCGACGACGGTGCTGGCCGCTCGGCCCCGTCAGCGACTGGGCCGGATTCAATCGGTATCGGAGAGTACGTATGAAACTGCGCCACATCATGATCACGGGGGCCATGGCCCTCACCAGCTTCAGCCAACTGGCCCTGGCGGATGTCCAGCCGCTGGAGCCAGTGCCTTATCACTACGGCATGCCGTTGCAGATCGACAAAGTGATTTCCATGAGCGAGCAGGACACCCGCCACTGCGAGGTGATCACCGCTCACATGGAATACATCGACACGGAGGGCGATCGCCAACACATTTCCTATCGCAAGCTGGCCGACGCCTGTCTCCAGCAAAACTGAAATCGCTTCGCGGACGGCTGACCGATGGCCAACACGAGCCTATTGCGCCCGGCCAGCCGCCACTTCGTCGTCCAGTGGGCATCATCAACCCGTGCTTAATCGTCGGTTAATGCCTGCGTCCAAGAGTGTGATGGACCGCGCTCGCTCAGAATATTCTGATGACCTCCGCGGCGGGCCGGGCCCCGATGGGCCCGGTTGATCGTTGCCTACCGGAGAACCCTCATGAACCTGTATATCAAACTGATCGGCAGCGCCTGCGCCCTGCTCGCCTTCAGCACCCTGGCCTTGGCCCAAAGCCCTTCGGCAGCCCCCGTGCCTTATCACTACGGCATGCCGTTGCACGTAGTCCGAGTGGTATCGATGAGCGAACCGGCAACCCAGGAATGCAAAGTGGTCACGGCGCAAATGGCCTTCGTCGATCCGACCGGCCGGCTGGAAACCATCAACTACAGCAAGCTTTCGGATGCTTGCTCCACCCAGGATTGACCCGGAAAAAACGCCAACGGCGCGACGGCGCCGTTGCGTCGCCATTTCCTGACAAGGCTGTGACAATCCAGCGGTATGCCTGTGCCAGAGCCCGGCGTATGCTCTGGCGCTTGTCTCGAACTGCCATAGGGATTGGCCATGCACGTATCGTTTCGGCGCCTGTCGACCTTCACCGCCCTGCTGTGTTTCGCCCTCGCCCTGGCCTGGGGGCTGGCGCCACGCTGGTTGCTGGCGTTCTGCAGCGTGGACTTCTATGCCTCCACCGGTTTTGTCGCACGGCGCAGTGCGGTGCTGTTCCTGGGCTTGGGGGTGATGTTCTTCAGCGCTCGCTCGGCACCCGCCGGGGTGGCCCGGAATGCCTTGAGCAGTGGTTTTATGGTGGGGTGTTTCGGCTTGGCCCTGCTGGGCCTGGGGGAATGGCTGAACGGCAATGCCGGGCCAGGCATTTTGCTGGCTGTGGTGGTCGAAGCGGCCCTTGGCCTGGGGTTTCTGCGGGCCAAGGGAACGCGGGACGAATGGGCGACGGCGCGGGACTGAACCGCCCGCTGCGACTAGTACGCCCGTTTCAAGGGCACGTCCTGGCTGGGGTTGTGGGCCAGGTCGTAACGCAATTCGGCAATCAGTTCATTGATGGCGCGGCTGCCGCTGAGGCGGGACGCGTCAATACCGGTGACCATGAGGTCCAGCCGGTCGGTTTGATGGTCGCCAAAGACTTTCACAGTCATCGACAAATCCGGGCTCAAGGTGCATTGGCAACGTTTGGGTAGAAAACTGCTTTCAATGATGTTGCGTAGTTCCAGGGCAGATAAAAACATGGCGACTCTCTCCTTTTATTTGAGGCGGCCAATCGTTCAAGGCAAATCGACAACAGTGCGGTGCAGATTTTCAGTTAGAGAACGGGCGCGTTCGAAAGCGGGTGGCTCCGGTTCGCTTCTTCCATGGAGACCGGGCCACCTCTAAGACTAGGCCCCTTTCCCGCTGCCGCTAAATTCTTTTTCGCACTGAGCTGCGCACTTTTTGTCGTGACTGATCGATGGCCGTTACGGGCTGGGCCTGTCCGCTCGCTGGACGCTTGAAGGGCTTTGCGCGACGCTGCGAAATGCAGGGCTCCACTGTTCACTGAGCATTAACTGTGCCCACAGGCGACGGACGTTTGGCCCAGGCAAATCGAGACCTGGCCTCGGCGCGGTCGTGCAACTTGCAAAAAGCCGCACCACCCGCCTTGCAAAACACCCGACGCAAGGCCGCCGGTTTGCAATGTGCAAACGCCCCGGCAAGAATGCGCCGCACACCTCAACGGAAGACCCGAATGATTACCTGCCACGTCAAATATGTGATCGATCCCTATCAACTGGCCGCGTTCGAGGCCTACTCCCTGGAGTGGATCGAAGTGGTCCAGCGCCTGGGCGGCCTGCACCATGGGTATTTCCTGCCTTCGGAAGGCGCCAGCAATATCGCCTACTGCCTGTTCAGCTTTCCCTCATTGGCGGACTACGAAAACTACCGTCGTCTAGCCTTGAGCGACCCGCAAAGCGTGGCCCTGGTGGCCGCGGTAGTGGAGAAGAAATTCATCCTCAGCTACGAACGCAGCTTCCTGCGCCCCCTGCTGCCCTGAGGTATTGGCCGGTGCCAACCGGCCAGCACTTAGAGACTCGGCTCGAGGCGTTTGGCAACCTCGGCCAAGGTGGCGAAATTGATATTGGCGCCAGAGTCGATCGCCACCAGGGTTTGCCCCCGGGCGCCGGTGCTGGCCACATATTGCTGAATGCCCGCCACCGCCAACGCCCCCGAAGGCTCGGTGATGGAGCGGGTGTCGTCGTAGATCGCCTTGATGGCCATGCACAGGTCGTCGTTGCTGACCGTCAGCACCTGATCCACGTGATGGCGACAGATCTCAAAACAATGGGCGCCGACCTGAGCCACTGCGACCCCATCGGCAAAGGTCCCGACCTCCGGCAGCAGCACCCGCTCGCCGGCTTTCAGGGCTTGCTGCAGGCAGTTGGAGTGTTCGGATTCGACACCGATGATGCGCACCTCCGGACGCAGGTATTTGACGTAGGCGGCGATACCGGCGATCAGCCCGCCACCGCCCACCGGCACGAAGATCGCGTCCAGGCGCCCCGGTTGCTGACGCAGGATTTCCATGGCCACGGTGCCTTGCCCGGCAATCACCTCGGGGTCGTCAAACGGTGAGACGAAGGTCTGGCCATTGTGCTGGGCCAACGCCAGGGCATGGGCCAGGGCAAAGGGGAAGCTCTCGCCATGCAGCAGCACTTCGGCGTCCCGGCTGCGCACGCCCTGAACCTTGAGCTCAGGCGTGCTGCGGGGCATGACGATGGTTGCCTTGATGCCCAACTCGCGGGCGGCCAGGGCGACCCCCTGGGCGTGGTTGCCCGCAGACGCCGTGATCACCCCGCGTTGCCGCTGCGCTTCACTGAGCTGTACCAATCGGTTATAGGCGCCGCGCACCTTGAAGGAAAAGGTCGGCTGCAGGTCTTCGCGCTTGAGCAACACCTGATTGCCTAGGGCCGCCGAAAGGCCCGGCGCGCCCTGCAACGGTGTGTGCACGGCCAGGTCATAGACCGGTGCCGCGAGGATTTTTTTCACGTAGTGCTCCAGCAACCCCAGATCGGGCGCGGAGGAAGTACAGTGGCTGGCGGTGGGCATGGGTCTCTCCTGGCGGTGTTCGGTGCCCGGGAGACAGAGAGAAAAAACCCGCCTCCAGGGCGGGTTGGGTGCAGTCGTCAGCAAGCCCGCCAATGAGTCATGGCGGTAATAATGCTTGGCTGGGAACGGAATGCGGGGGAAGTCATGGGGCGAAATTAACCGCGTCGCCCCCGAGGCGTCAAGACCGCGTGCAACACGGAGGCTCTTGGCGATCAATATACGAAACATATATGATTCGTATATTTCCAACCAAGGGCCGCTCCATGGGTATCGTCAAGATTTCAGACCAATTGCATGAGCAGATCCGCATGGCCAGCGCCACCATGGATCGCTCGATCAACGCCCAGGCCGAGTTCTGGATCAAGATCGGCCTGCTGGCCGAGCTCAATCCGCACCTGGCCTACAACGACCTGATCCACAAACTGTTGCTGAACAAGAGCGACCTCATCAGAGGGCACACCGCATGAGCCAGGCGCTGATCAAGACCCCCGAACAACTGGCGCTGATGCGTGAATCAGGGCGCCTGCTGGGCAAAGTGTTCGACTTTCTCGACGGTTTTGTCGCCGCCGGGCAATCGACCCTGGAACTGGACACCGCGGTGGAACGCTTGATCCGCCAGGACCTGGCCGCACGCCCGGCGAGCAAAGGCCAGTACGACTACCCCTACTGCATCAACACCTCGATCAATGAAGTGGTGTGCCACGGCATGCCCGATGCCCAGGCGATCCTCAAGGAGGGCGACATCGTCAATATCGACATCACCCTGGAGAAGAACGGCTTTATCGCCGACTCCAGCAAGATGTACCTGATCGGCCCGGTCGCCCCCAAGGCCCAGCGCCTGGTGGAGATCACCTTCGAGGCCATGTGGGCCGGGATCAAGGTGGTCAGGCCCGGTGCGCGCCTGGGGGATATCGGCCATGCCATCCAGAGCCTGGCGCAGAGCAACGGCTACAGCGTGGTGCGCGAGTACTGCGGCCACGGCATCGGCCGGCAGATGCACGAAGAACCGCAGATTCTGCACTTCGGTCGCCCCGGCACCGGCCTGGAACTGCGTGAAGGCATGGTCTTCACCATCGAGCCGATGCTCAACCAGGGTTCGGCGCGTACCCGTGGCCTCAAGGACGGCTGGACCGTGGTCACTCGCGACAACAGCCTCTCGGCCCAGTGGGAGCACACCGTTGCCGTGACCCGCGATGGCTTCGAAGTGCTCACTTTGCAGACGCCGTGACCCTCAGCCGGCCTTGGCACTGGCACCGGCCAGGCGCCGCAGACCGAGAACCATCCCCCCTGCCCCCACCAGCATCGTCAGCAGAAACAGCGGGTAAGACACCCACCACGGGATGCCCGCCGTCATCATGCTGAACTCCGACATGCCGCCGATGCTGGCGATCAGGTTCAGCGGCAGGAACACCACGTTGATCAGCGTCAGTTTGCGCAGCAGCTTGTTCATGTTGTTGTTCATCAAGTTCCCCCGGGCGTCGATCAGCCCGGAAAACACCGTGGAGTAGATTTCCGCCTGTTTGTAGCACTGGTTGTTTTCAATGATCAGGTCGTCGATCAGGCCCAGGGCTTCGCTGCCGAAATGCTCTTTTTCGGCATGATTGCGCAGGCGGCTCAAGACCGCGCCGTTGCTGTGCAGGGCATTGAGGTAATAGATCAGGCTCTCGCTGAGGTTGAACATCTGCACCAGGTGGCGATTTTCCATCGAGGCGTTGAATTGCTGCTGCAACTCCCGGGCGACCAGCTTGATCACCTTGAGGTGCCCCAGGTAGTGGTGAATGTTGTTGAGCAGCAAGTCGAGCAACACATCCAGCGGCGTATTCAGGGCCTGACGCGCGCCGAGGCCACGCAGTTGGTTGTCATCGGTGGCGATCACCAACAGGCGCTGGGGCGAGAACAGCAAACCGCAGGACGCCACTTCAAATGAGAGGCTGCCGCCGCCGGAATAATTCTCCGGCCGCTTCCAGATCAGGAACAGGTTGTCCGGGTGAAACTCGATGCGCGATACCTCGTCCGGGTCCAGGGCCGATGCCAGGGCGTGCTCGTCGAGCTTGAAATCGCTGCGCAGCAGATCGCGCTCGGCGGCGTCCGGGGCACTGAACAACAACACCTCGGCGTCCTGCTGCGGTGCCGGTTGCAAGGCGCCATGACGCAGTTGATAGCTCTGGATCATGGGCGGTTCACCAGGCTTGCCCGCGGCGCTTGAGTTCCAGGCGACGGACAAATTCTTCGAGGATCAGGGCATACAAATCGTCTTGCAGGTAGGCATCTTCAATACCAGCGTCGAGGTTGGGGTTGTCATTGACCTCTATGACCACCACCTGCTCGCCGGACTGTTTGAGGTCTACGCCGTACAGGCCGTCGCCAATCAGGTTGGCGGTTTTCACCGCCAACTCCACCACTGCCCGCGGCGCCTCGTGGACCGCCAGCGTGCGGCATTCACCGTTGATGTCCTGGCCTTGGGCCTTGTGGTTGTAGATCTGCCAATGGCCTTTGGACATAAAGTACTGGCAGGCAAAGATCGGCTTGCGATTGAGCACACCGATGCGCCAGTCGTACTCGGTGTAGAAAAACTCCTGGGCAAGCAACAGCACCGAATGTTCGAACAACTCGGCAGTGGCCTGCAGCAACGCCTCCTGGCTTTCCACCTTGATCACCCCGCGGGAGAAACAACCATCGGGGATTTTCAGCACCAGGGGGAAACCCAGGCGCTCACCCACTCGCTCAAAATCCTCCGGTCGTTCCTTGTAGAGGATCTCGGTGGCGGGCATGCCCAGTTGATGGCTGTTGAGTAGGTCCGCCAGGTAGACCTTGTTGGTGCAACGCAGGATCGAGGTGGAGTCGTCCATCACCACCAGGCCCTCGCTCTCGGCCTTCTTGGCAAAGCGGTAGGTGTGGTTGTCGACGCTGGTGGTTTCGCGGATCAGCAAGGCGTCGTATTCGGCCAGGCGCGAGTAGTCTTTTTTCTCGATCAGTTCGACATCGATGCCCAGGCGCTGCCCCACACGGATAAACCCCTCCAGCGCCCTGGGGTTGGACGGCGGAAACTTTTCCTGGGGGTCATGAAGAATCGCCAGGTCATAACGGGCCAAGCGCCGGGAACGCGGCTGGCGCCAGATCTTGCGACTGAAACTGTCCAGGGAGTGGGCGAATTGATCTTCCTGATCTTCACGCAACTTATGCAAGGCCCCGGACTTCACCCCGTCGATGTGCCAACCGTTAGTGCGTTTGAAATCAACTAACAAAATCGGACAGGGAAACAGTTCGAACAACTGGCGAGCCAGATCTTGCAGGGGTTCAATATGGGTCTTGCCAAAATACAGGGTTAGGGTGAAACCTTCAGTGTCGCTGTAAAGGTGATGGCTCAACGCACTTTCCAGGGTTTTATCAAGGTCATCCAGTACCAGCCCGTAGAGGGCTTTGCGGGTCAGTTCGCTGATGGTCCGCACCGAAGGAATCACCTTGTGCCCACGGGCTTCGGCCAGCAGCGAGCAGTAATAGCCGTGGCCCAGGTACTTGTAGCTGCGGCACAGGTTAATCACTTGGACCCGTTTGCCGGCAACGTTACCCGGGGGATTCTCCAGGTATTCCTGAGCACTGAGCATGCTGTCGCTAGGAAAGTAAGACGCCCAATCTTCCTTTCGCTCGACAATAATCAACCACTGATTGGAGGCACTTCCCGGCGTGGAAAAATAGTCGCGGGTAGTGATTGTTTCCGAGACAATTTGCTCTGATACTTCGCGCCAATGACCTTGTACCGCTGACATAGTGTTTGATCCGTTGAAGAACTAGACCTCTTCTATTAAGCACTGTGTTTTTTAAAAGTCCCGTTTCATTACGCAACTTTTACGGCGGTTATATGGACCTTGTCTTTCGCACAGCGACACCTGATGACTTGCCGGCCCTGGTGGCCCTGGAACAGCAATGTTTCACCACCGACCGGCTGACGCCCCGCAGCTTTCAATGGATGATCAGCCGCGCCCATGGGCGCCTGATCCTGGTGCAGCGCCAACAACAGGTACTGGGCTACGCCCTGGTGCTGTTCCACCGAGGCACCAGCCTGGCACGCCTGTATTCGATCGCCATCGCTGTTGAAGCGCGCGGCCTGGGGCTGGGCCAGCGCTTGCTGGAACAGGTCGAGCAATGCGCCCTGGAGCATGATTGTGCGTACCTGCGCCTGGAAGTGCGCAGCGACAATCCTGCGGCCATCCACCTCTACGAACGCAACGGCTACCGGCGTTTTGCGCGGATCCACGACTACTACGAGGACCACGCCGAGGCCCTGCGCCTGGAGAAGCGCATTCTCCAGCACCGGGAACAACGCAGTGTCCATGTGCCCTATTACCCGCAGACCACGGCGTTCACTTGTGGCCCGGCCTGCCTGCTGATGGCCATGGGCGCCCTGCACCCCGGACGGCGGCTGGAGCGGCGCGAAGAGCTGCAGATCTGGCGTGAAGCGACCACCGTGTTCATGACCTCGGGCCACGGTGGCTGTAGCCCCCAGGGCCTGGCACTGGCGGCGTGGCGCAGAGGCTACAAGGTGCGTTTACAGGTCAACAGCAGCGGGCCGCTTTTGCTCAACGGCGTGCGTGACGAGCATAAAAAAGACGTCATGCGTTTGGTCCATGAAGAGTTCTGTCGCGAGTTGGATGCGTCGGATGTGCAGCAAGTACTTGGCGGGCCGCTGCACCTGCAGCGCTTGTTGAATGACGGGGGGCGACCACTGGTGCTGATCAGCAGTTACCGCCTGACCCGCTCCAAGGCGCCCCATTGGGTGATGGTCACCGATTGCGACGAGGACTTTGTCTACCTGCACGACCCGGATGTGGATCACAGCCAGCACCGTCAGCCCATGGATTGCCAGCACTTGCCGGTCAGCCACGGAGCCTTCGACAAAATGTGCAGTTTTGGCAGCAGCAAGTTGCGGGCGGCGGTGATCCTGTATCCAGCGGCCGGCAGCCATTGACCGCCCGCAGCTGGACGGTCGGCCCCCGCACCTATTCGTCCGGTGCGGAGCCGCGCGCGGGTTATTCCAAGCCCACCTTGTACAGCGAGCCCTTGTCCTCGTCGGTCAGCACGTACAGGTAACCGTCGGGGCCTTGGCGCACATCACGGATGCGTTCCTTGAGTTCACCCATCAGGCGCTCTTCGTGCACCACCTTGTCGCCGTCGAACTGCAGGCGGATCAGTTCCTTGGTGGCCAGGGCACCGATAAACACGTTGTGCTGCCAGGCTTTGAAACGGTCGCCGTCATAGAAGGCCATGCCGCTGATCCCGGGGGACTTTTCCCACACATGGTGCGGTTGCACGGTGCCCGGGGCGGTTTGGCCCACCGCTTCGGGAATCGGCGCCCCGGAGTAGTTGATGCCGTGGGTTGCCAGGGGCCAGCCGTAGTTCTTGCCGCGCTCGACGATATTGATCTCGTCACCGCCCTTGGGCCCGTGTTCGTTCTCCCAGAGGGTGCCGCTCCAGGGGTTCAGCGCCGCGCCCTGGGGGCTGCGATGGCCGTAGGACCAGATTTCCGGGCGAACGCCGGACTGGCCGACAAAGGGGTTGTCGTCGGGTACTCGGCCGTCCGGGTAAAGGCGCACGATCTTGCCTTGCAGCTTGTCCAGGTCCTGGGCGGTGGCGCGGTCGTTATTTTCCCCCAGGGTGATGAACAGGTAACCGTCACGGTCGAAGACCAGGCGCGAGCCGAAGTGATTGCCGGTGGACAGCTTGGGTTCCTGACGGAAAATCACCTTGAAATCCTTGAGCCCGCTCAAGTCATCCGCCAGGCGTCCGCGCCCGACCACGGTGCCGGCCGTGCCGCCTTCGCCACCGCCCTCGGCGTAGGACAGGTAGACCATGCGGTCCTGCTTGAAGTCGGGCGACAGCACCACATCCAGCAAGCCGCCCTGCCCCTTGGCCCAGACCTTCGGCACCCCGCTCAAGGGCGCCGAGAGTTTGCCGTCAGCGCCGACCAGGCGCAGGTTGCCTGGACGCTCGGTAACCAGCATGCCCCGGCTATCCGGCAGGAAGGCCAGGGCCCAGGGGTGATCCAGGCCTTGGGTAATCGGGGTCACACTCAGACGCCCCTGCTCGCTCTGCAACGACTGTGGGGCGGCATACAGCGGGCTGCTCAGGAAAGCGCTGGCACACAGGGTGGCCAGGAGGGTTTTACGCAACATGCATCAATCCTTCTGTCGGTTAAAAGGTGACTCAGCGGGTGTTTGAGTCCCGGGGCGGAGTGACTGGGCGTGGGTCGATCGCCTTGGGCGGCGTGGTGTTGCGCGGGTAGCCATTGCCGATGCCGCCGTTTTCCAGGGTCGGCGGCCGCGGCGTCGGCGCCGTCGTAGGGCCACGCACTGGCGGCGTGCTGGGCTGGGTGCCCTGCATGCTGTTGGGGTTGGCCCGGCGCGTCGGGCTGTTATAGGGGTTGTTGTTGCTGTTGGGCAGGTTCTGCGCCAGCAGCACGGGCGAGCCCGGCGCGCCGGCGTCGAGGTCGACAGGCGTGGCCTGGGCACCGATGGCAACGGCCCCCAGTAGCGCGAACGTGGCAAAGCCGCGAGCCAGACTGTTCATGACGATCCTCTATGGGTGGCAACGGGATATCGAATTCGAGTTCACGCTACGCCCAGGGTTCGGCTTTGTTAATTAAATTATCAGTCGGAACATGTAACACGAGTTATCGGCAAGGCGCGTAGGACGGCCTGGAACGGGCGGTGGGCAGCGAGGAAAGGCCGGTTTTGGCAGCGCAGCGGCGATGACGGGCACGGGTGCCGTCATCGCCGTCGGGAGGTTAAATCGGAGGCGTCAGATAAGGATGAACAGCAACAGCAAAGCCGCAAAGATCGCCCACTTTTCCAGGTAGTAGCGTGCACGATTGCGCTTCTTCAGCTCCTTGCCACGCAAACGGATCTTGTACAGCTTGTTGAATGCGCGGTTCAGGCCACCGGTCTTGTCGCCCGCCTCGTTCGGCGAACCGGCCGCCGCCATCACGTGGCGACTGAACCAACGGTTGAACGCCGTGGCCCAGCGGTACTTCATCGGCCGCTCGACGTCGCAGAACAGAATGATGCGGTTCTGCTCCGTGGTGTTTTCCGCGTAGTGGATGTAAGTCTCGTCGAACATCACCGCCTCGCCGTCGCGCCAGAAGTAACGCTCACCGTCCACCTCGATGTAACAGCCTTCGCTGTTGGGCGTATCCAACCCCAGGTGATAGCGATAGGAGCCCGCGTACGGGTCGCGGTGGCGTACCAGCTTGGAGCCTGGCGGCAGCTCGGCGAACATCGCCGCCTTGATCGAACCGATGCCCTGCACCAGTTCGGTGGTACGCGGGCAGAGCTTCATCGCCGAAGGATGGCTGTCGCCGTACCACTTCAGGTAAAAGCGCTTCCAGCCGCTTTTGAAAAAGGAGTTGAAACCCACGTCGTTGTATTGCTCGGAGCGCTTGATGGCGCCCGCACGCATCAGGTTCTGCCCTTCCGCGCGAATTTCCTGCCAGTGCTCTTGCAGCGTGCTCAGCTCGGCAAACTGGGCCGGGTCCAGGTAGGGGCGATTGGGTTGTTTGGAGAACAGATAGAGGAAGCAGTTGATCGGCGCCAGGAAGGTCGAGTGGTCACTCAGTTGACGACCCAACTTGTGGCGTACGCGCCCACGCAGATGCACGTAGGCAATGGACAGCAGGTACACAGCAGCAATGATGAGTTTCACGGAAATCGTCACAGGTCAGTAAAAAACAGGCTGCGCCGTCGAAGACCCGAGGGCCCGGCAGCAAATGGCAGCGTTTCAAATTCGTCACAGCGGAACCTGGATGGCACGTCCCTGGGCGGCCCGCTTTTCGGCATCTGGCCGTTGGATGGCATTTTAGCCACAGTTTGTAACCAAAAGTTAACTCAAAATTGTGAATTCCTGTGCTCATCGTGTGCCAATCAGCGGCGCCCCTGCACGAGACGCCAAGGCTCTGGCCCAGTCGTTGCCGGAGGTCAGCCTCCTCGCCCCTCGGGCTTTTCGGGCTGCTATGCTGCGCGCGATCGAGGTCCGCACCCGAGCCAAGCATCGAGCACCTGCCAAGGACAGCAAAACCCATGAGTCAAACAACCGCGCCGGTAATGGTCCTGCTGCCCGGAATGGACGGCACCGGTGAGCTTTTCCAACCGCTGATTGCCGCCCTGGACGGGCGCTTGGACCTGGTCGTGCTGCGCTACCCGACAGACCGGCCGCTGGGCTATGAGGCGCTGGAGTCCCTGGTGCATCAGGCGCTGCCCGCCGAGCGGCCGTTTGTGCTACTGGGCGAGTCGTTCTCCGGGCCGATTGCGGTGGCCATCGCCGCCGCCAACCCTGCACAGCTCAAGGGCCTGGTGCTGTGCTGCAGCTTTGTACGCAATCCACGGCCCCGCTTGGGGCGCCTGAGCTTTCTACTCAACCTGCTGCCTTTGGCCCGACCGCCACTGGGCCCGATCAGCAAAGCCTTGCTCGGCACCTTTGCCACACCGGCCCTGCGCCAATCCCTGGCCCATGCGGTGCGCCAAGTCGCCCCGCGGGTCATGCAGGCCCGGCTCAAGGCGGTGGTCGCCGTGGACGTCAGCCAGCCACTGCGCGCCAGCCGCATGCCCCTGCTGTACCTGCGAGCCCGCCAGGACGTGCTGGTGCCAGCCAGTGCCGGCGAACAGGTGGCAAGGCTTAGACCAGATGCACAAGTCGTCACCCTCGACGGCCCACACTGCCTGCTGCAGGCGGCCCCGAACGAGGCGGCGCACCAGTTGCTGCGTTTTGTGCAGTCAGTTACCTGAGGCGCCCGCAGCCCTAGGCTGAACAGTAACGCCCCCCTTGATTAACCGACCTCAGGTTTAGCCCCCCATGACAATCGACTGGAACACCCTATTTGCCCACTGCGAACGTCAGGCCCCGGCGACTCGCGATGACATCGAACGCTTGATCGAGGATTTGTCACGGCCCGTACAGGCCAGCGAATGCCGCTCGATCATCGACTCGCAAAGCAACCCCTGGCCAACCCAGCACACGCTTCACGCAAGCTGGTCACCCATCGACCCCACGGCCTGGCCCATGCCCGGCGTAACACTGCCACCCCGCTGGCTGGAGTTCCTGGCGTGGTCCAACGGCGGCCTGGTGACGAACGGTGAAATGGAATTCTGCTTTTTTGGCGCGGCTGATATCCGGGAGTTCCTGCTGGCCTACCAGATTCCCGAATACATGCCCCTGGCCATCCCGCTGGGGCTGGATGGCGCCGGTAACTTCGCCCTGCTCGACGTTCGCCAGCCGTTGCAAGGCGGTGAGTACCCGATTGTCGGTGCCGCCGCTGGCAACCTCGGCTTTGAGGACGCCCGCTGCCTGGCCCCAGGCTTTGAAGCATTTTGTCGGCGTACTGAATCAATCGAGACCACGCTGTTTGATACCTGAGATCATGCCGACGACAACGACCTGATCGCCCAGCATCCAACCAATACGCTGCGAAAGTGAGATTCAATGACCAAGAAACAGCCAGCGGATACCAAGACGGCAACGGCTGCTGATATCGAGCAATCCATCCTGGCCTTGAACAAGATGGCTGAACGTCTTTGGGGAGAGGGCCGTGAAGCGGAGGCCCAGGCCTTGCTCAGCGCCTTGGACGCGCTCAATCGAGCCCTGGACCGGATAAGAATTGGCGAGAGCCGCCGAACTAAAACGCTGCATTGAACTTGTGCGCACCGCCATGCAACAAACCTTTGAGTGATACACACCCACATCCAACTGACACCGCGAGGATCTCTTTTCAGTGACGCCTATCATCTGCGCCAATGAGTTCGACATCTGCGTCTCAATGCCTGACTTCGTCGAATGGGTAGAAGACCAACACACACCCAATGCTGATCTGGAAGCGGCGTTGAACGCCATGGGAATCGCGCTCGATATTACCGAGCTGTACAACACCTACTTCGACGACACGCCCGTCGGCGAGGGTGATGTACACCTCTACGCGTCGGCAGAAAATGAAAGTTTCCTGGTGATCAATCTGTACAGAGACCTGGACGATCAACTGGATATTGTGACCGCCTCGTTGAAAGTTGAGCCCGGCCTACTCCCGCTGGCTCTGCCGCACCTGAGGCGTTTTTTTGATGCCGCCGAATGCCAGGTCGCATTTCGACAATCCAGTCACTCACAGCAATTGCGCTCACTGATCGATGACAGCAGATACCCGACCCTGATGGAAGAAAGCGGATATCGCCAGCGACTGATTGCCCACCTTTAACGCACTTCGACTCTAACGGCGCAGGCCCGGAACAGTCAGAAACCAGGAATCAGCCACTGATATGTCGCCGTGGAAGCAACCCTCAACCCTTCGAGCGTTGCGAAAAACCGATCACCATAAAGACCAGCCCTGGGATCCAGAAGCCAGGGCTTGCAATGCAAATGCCTACAACAAACAGAGGCATGCCTACTACAAACAGGGGCTGTTTGAATGTGTTTTCCATGACACGAACACTCCTTTTAAAAATGACGCCCATTTAATCATGAAGACCAACACGGCAGCGGCCAAGAACGAGGTCAGGGCCGAAAAACGCAGAACCGTGGGACCGCGAAGATCTGCACATCCCCTCCTACCCCGATGATCGATCGCATCAAACAGACGTCAGGCATGCATAAACATTGAGGTCCGCCCCTGCGAAAGCTGGGTATCCATCACCGTCCGCCATACAACTGTCGTCACACCTATGCGACAATACGCGCCAGTTCTGGCATGAACCCCCGCATTCATCTCCCAGCAGCTCGGCCATAGCGTGCAGATGCTGCTCTCGAATTATGCGCGATGGATCAGCTCAAGCTCAGGTTGGAGCGAAATCGAAACGCTTCAAATGGGCCAAAAACGGATCCCAGCCGAAATACGCGCACTCTAAGCTATTGATAGGTAACGTAATTGATCTCCACAGCTAACATCACCATGCAGTTCGGCGCCAAGCCGCTCTTCGAGAACGTCTCGGTCAAGTTCGGCGCAGGCAACCGTTATGGTTTGATCGGTGCCAACGGTTGCGGCAAGTCGACCTTCATGAAAATCCTCGGTGGCGACCTCGATCCGTCCGGCGGCCAGGTCATGCTGGAGCCGAATGTGCGTCTGGGTAAGCTGCGCCAGGACCAGTTCGCCTACGAAGAATTCACTGTGCTCGACACCGTGATCATGGGCCACGAGGAGCTGTGGAAGGTCAAGGCTGAGCGCGACCGTATCTACTCGCTGCCAGAAATGACCGAAGAAGACGGCATGGCCGTGGCCGAGTTGGAAACCGAGTTCGCCGAGATGGACGGCTACACCGCCGAATCCCGCGCCGGTGAGCTGCTGCTGGGCCTGGGTATTCCCCTGGAACAGCATTTCGGCCCGATGAGCGAAGTGTCGCCAGGCTGGAAACTGCGTGTATTGCTGGCCCAGGCACTGTTTTCCGATCCTGAAGTGCTGTTGCTCGACGAACCGACCAACCACTTGGACATCAACACCATCCGCTGGCTGGAAAACATTCTGACCCAGCGCTCCAGCCTGATGATCATCATCTCCCACGACCGTCACTTCCTGAACAGCGTGTGCACCCACATGGCTGACCTGGACTACGGCGAGCTGCGCCTGTTCCCGGGCAACTACGACGAGTACATGACCGTGGCGACCCAGTCCCGCGAGCAACTGCTGTCGGACAACGCCAAGAAGAAAGCGCAGATCTCGGAACTGCAATCCTTCGTCAGCCGCTTCTCGGCCAACGCCTCGAAAGCCAAGCAGGCCACGTCCCGCGCCAAGGCGATCGACAAGATCCAACTGGCCGAGGTCAAGCCTTCGAGCCGTGTGAGCCCGTTCATCCGTTTCGAACAGAACAAGAAGCTGCACCGCCAGGCCGTCATCGTCGAGCGCATGGCCAAAGGCTTCGACGGCAAGCCGCTGTTCAAGGACTTCAGCTTCCAGGTTGAAGCGGGCGAGCGCGTAGCGATCATCGGCCCGAACGGCATCGGCAAGACCACCCTGCTGCGCACCCTGGTCAACGAACTGACCCCGGATGCCGGTAGCGTCAAGTGGACCGACGCCGCTGAGCTGGGCTACTACGCTCAGGATCACGCCCACGACTTCGAAGACGACGTCACGCTGTTCGACTGGATGGGTCAGTGGACCCAGGGCGAGCAAATGATCCGCGGCACGTTGGGCCGGATGCTGTTCTCCAACGACGAGATTCTCAAGTCGGTCAAGGTGATCTCCGGTGGTGAGCAAGGCCGCATGCTGTTCGGCAAGCTGATCCTGCAAAAGCCCAACGTGCTGATCATGGACGAACCGACCAACCACTTGGACATGGAATCCATCGAAGCGCTGAACCTGGCCCTGGAGAACTACCCGGGCACGCTGATCTTCGTCAGCCACGACCGTGAGTTCGTATCCTCCCTGGCCACGCGCATCATCGAGCTGAGCCCGACCGGTGTGATCGACTTCAGCGGCACCTATGACGACTACCTGCGCAGTCAAGGCGTGGTGTTTTAAGGGCGTTGCGAGCGGTTAGCGGCAAGCGGTAAGTAAAAGCCCTGTCCTGGTGACGGGGCTTTTTTATGCCGTACGGGTAGCCAGGTGCGGGGGCTGCCAAGGAATGAAACAAGGCCGCAGATAAATAGTTAGCCTGCTTTCTTTTGTTTTCCGGGCGCGCCATGATGCGGGACCGCCCGCCCGCGAACGAGCCCCCATGTCTGCGCAAGAACAGCCCGTGCCCAACTCCATGACGATCACCCTGCAGATCGTCTCTATCGTCTTCTATACCTTTATTGCCTTTATCTGCATCGGCCTGCCGATCGCCGTGCTGCCCGGTTATGTGCATGAGCAACTGGGCTTCAGCGCGGTGGTGGCCGGGCTGGTCATCGGTTCCCAATACCTGGCGACCTTGCTCAGCCGACCCATGGCCGGGCGCATGTCGGATAACGTCGGCACCAAGCGCGCCATCATCTACGGGCTGCTGGGCATCCTCCTCAGCGGGCTGCTTACCCTGCTCTCCACCCTGCTCGACAGCCTGCCGCTGTTGAGCCTGACGGTGCTGATCGGCGGCCGCCTGTTGCTGGGCGTGGCCCAGGGCCTGATCGGGGTGGGCACCATCAGTTGGTGCATGGGTCAGGTGGGTGCCGAGCACACGGCTCGGTCGATTTCCTGGAACGGCATCGCCTCCTACGGCGCCATTGCCATCGGCGCACCGCTGGGTGTGGTGATGGTCGATACGCTGGGGTTTGCCAGCCTGGGCCTGGCCTTGTCGCTGCTGGCGGCCCTGGCGTTGTTGTTGATCCGCAACAAGCCCTCGGTGCCGGTGGTGCGCGGCGAGCGCCTGCCGTTCTGGGCAGTGTTCGGGCGTATCGCGCCCTTCGGCGTGAGCCTGAGCCTGGCCTCCATCGGCTACGGCACCCTGACCACCTTTATTACCCTGTTCTACCTGGACCGCGGCTGGGTCGGTGCGGCGTACTGCCTGACGATGTTCGGCGTGTGTTTTATCTGCGCTCGCCTGCTGTTTATCTCCAGCATCAGCCGCTTTGGAGGTTTTCGCGCGGCCATCGCCTGCATGGTCATCGAAACCCTGGGGCTGGCCCTGCTGTGGCTGGCGCCCTCCACCGCTTTCGCCCTGCTCGGTGCCGGGCTGACCGGTGTCGGCCTGTCCCTGGTGTACCCGGCCCTGGGCGTGGAGGCGATCAAACAGGTGCCCAGCAGCAGTCGCGGTGCCGGCTTGAGTGCCTATGCGGTGTTCTTCGACCTGGCCCTGGCGATTGCCGGGCCCTTGATGGGCGCCGTGGCGCTGAACCTGGGTTATGCGTGGATTTTCTTCTGCGCGGCCTTGCTGTCGATCACCGGCCTGGGCCTGACCCTGCTGCTCAAGCAGCGGGCCGGCGCCTGAGTCACTGGTCGGCGGTCTGCATGCCGGCGCGGCTCGGCTTGCCCAGGGTGCTGGCGAAGAACTTGCCGGCTTCGGAAATCAGGGTGCGATGGATGTCGGCGCGGTCCACGCCGTCGGCATCGGTGCACAGTGCGGGCATCGCCGTCAGTTGTTCAGGGCTGCACGGCGCCAGGAACACGAAGTGCCCGGCCCCCGCCAACAGCTTGAAGTTCGGCGCCACCGGCAACTTGCGCGCCAGGGCGGCGGCATTTTTGTCCACCGCCACCAACTGATCGCCGTCACCGCTGTACAGCAGCACGGGCACATGCACATCGGCCAGGGTCTGACGGCCGAACTTGAGGCTCAGGGGTGCCATCAGCATCAGCGCATGCACCCGGGGATCGGGCACCGGCTGCAGGTCGTCACGGTCCACCACCAGTTCACCCTGGGTGTTGCAGGCGTCATGGTCATCGGGCCGCTCCTGGCAATAACGCCTCAGGCGATCCAGGTCCGGGGTGGCCCCCGAGAGAATCAGCGCGGTCTCGCCGCCAGCGGAATAGCCGATCACCCCCACCTGTTCGGCATTGACAAAGGGCGAGAGCATCGGGTCGCTCAAGGTCGCGGTAATGGCTTCGGAAATCTGGATCGGCCGCCCGTAGAGGTTGCTCAAGGTGCCGAGGCGGCTGTGGTCTTTGTAGTTGTCGCCGGGGTGAATCACCGCCACCACGACAAACCCCTGGCGGGCCAGGGACGTGGCTAGGTCGTGCAGGGCCAGGGGCGTGCCGGTGTTGCCGTGGGACAGCATCAGCATGGGGAAACGACCGATGGCGACCTTCGCATCCTTGGACGCGGCAATCTGGTAACCCTCGAGTTTGCTGCTGTGTTCGATGCCCGTTGAAGGATAAAAGGCGATGGCGTGCATCGGCTGCAAATCCAGGGGATCGAGAAAGCTCAGTTCATGAAAGCCGACACTCCAGTGAGGGTGTGGCCCAGGCGCGGCGTGCACTGAAATCAGGCTGCTGAGCAGGCAAATCAGTAACAGTGCACAGAGACGTTTCATGACACGCCCACCTTTGCGGCTGGATCGGCAAAGCCCTTGATACCTGCCATCCCTTGCCACCAAGGCCTTGAAGCACCTCTGGCCACGCATTGCAGGGCGCACAGAATCAGAGCAGTGCTCGTGTCTCTGCATAACCCGGGCCAGAACATTGAAAGACAACAACAAAAAACTCCGTATTCCACTCACCTTTAACGGTGAACAGAATACAGAGTTTAGAAGCGCTGACGGTGCTTGCGCGGCGTCTTTACATAAGTATTACGCGGCGCTGAACAACTGCTCGCTGATCTGTACCTGAGCATCGTTCATGGCTTTGTTGCGCACTTCTTCGCCGTAGGCCAGGCCCTGGGCACGGACGAACTCGATGTCGGTGATGCCAAGGAAGCCGAACAGCAGCTTCAGGTAATCTTCGTGGGCCACGCCGCTGGCCTGGCCAGCGTGCAGGCCGCCGGCGGTGGAGACCACCACCACTTTCTTGTTGCCGCACAGGCCTTCGGGGCCGGCTTCGGTGTAGCGGAAGGTCTGGCCGGCCACGGCGATGCGGTCGATCCAGGCCTTGAGCTGAGTCGGGATGGTGAAGTTGTACATCGGCGCGGCGATCACCACGGCGTCGGCAGCGAGGAACTCGGCCAGGGTCGATGCGCTGAGGTCGGCTTCGTGCTGTTGCGCGGCGTTGCGCAGGTCGGCGGCGGTGCCGGCGGCCACCAGGGTCGCGGCGGAGAAGTGGCTGATGGCGTCGCTGGCCAGGTCGCGGTAAGTCACCACGGCTTCCGGCTCGGCGGCTTTCCAGGCTTCAACCACGCTGTGGCTCAACTGACGGGAAGCCGAGTTGTCGCCGAGGATGCTGGAATCGATGTGCAAAAGCTTCATGGGGGGATCTCCAAGTGAGGACCGCCACCAGGCGATCAAGTGGGTGCAATCCTACCGATGAAATCAATAGCTGATTAGTCGGCATAAATGCGATAGTTCGTCCCACCAGTAGAACAATCGAGTCAACTCATGCAGGACCTCAACGATCTTTATTACTTTGCCAAGGTGGTGGAAGCCGGCGGTTTTGCGGCGGCCGGGCGCTTGCTGGGCATTCCCAAGTCGCGCCTGTCGCGGCGTATTGCCGAGCTGGAGGAACGCCTCAATACCCGCTTGCTGCAACGCACCACCCGGCAGTTGAAGCTGACGGCGGTGGGCGAACGCTACCTGCGCCACTGCCAAGCCATGCTGCTGGAGGCGGAAATGGCCGACGAAGCCGTGGCCAGCATGTCCAGCGAGCCTCGGGGCCGCTTACGGGTCTCGTGTCCGGTGGGGCTGGCCCACCAAATGCTGCCGGAAGTGATCAGCCGCTTCCTGGAAAAGTACCCCCAGGTGCAGCTGGACCTGCAACTGCTCAACCGCCGCGTGGACGTGATTACCGAGGGCATTGACGTGGCGTTGCGGGTTCGCGAGCTGGGGGACGAGGACCCGTTGCTGGTCACCCGCCGCCTGCGCCAAGCGCAAACGGTGATCGTCGCCAGCCCGGGGTTCCTTGCCGAGCGCAATATCCAGCACCCCGAAGACTTGCGCCAAGTGCCGGTATTGGGGGCCCTGGAGGCTGATCGCCTGGTTCATTTGCGCATGCTCGACGGCGACGGCAACGCCATTGAAATGAGCCTGGAAGCGCGCCTGGGCATCGACGATTTTATCGTGCGTCGCGCCTGCGCCCTCGCGGGCCTGGGCTTTACCGTGCTGCCGATGATGTATTGCGAGGAAGAGCTGGCCAACGGCCAACTGCTTCAACTGTTGCCCGAGTGGTCACTGCCCGGTGGTTGGCTGCAAGCGGTCTACCCTCACCGGCGCGGCGTGTTGCCGGCAGTGCGGGCCTGGATCGAACACCTGACCGAATCTTTCAATCGTTGTGGAGACCGACTGCTGTGAACCCCAAGACCTTGAGCGAAGATGATGTGGCGCAATTCTGCCTGGCCCTGCCCGGGGCCCGGGAAGACTACAAATGGGGCGGTGTGCGGGTGTTCTCCATCGCCGGCAACAAGATGTTCGCCTTGCAGGGGCTGCGGGGCGACTCCCTGGCGTTCAAGGTCGACAAGGAGCTGTTTCTAGGTCATGTCGACCGCCCGGGCATCGGCCCTGCGCCCTACCTGGCCCGGGCCCACTGGGTCATCGTGCAGGTGCCCTACCCGCTGGCCGCCGACGAGCTTCGGGGCTTGCTGCAGCGCTCCCACCAACTGGTGGTGAGCAAGCTGCCGAAACGCACGCAAGTCGGCCTGCTGCTTTAAACCAGCGCCAACAGACTGCCCTGCAGAAACAGCCGGTCGATCCAGAACACCTGGTGCAGAACCACAATCAGCCAGAACAGGGCCTGGTAGGACACCTTGCGGGTCTTGTGGCGAAACCCCTGCTGCGCCAACAGTGCCCCGGGCCAGCCGCCGGCCAGCTCCAGGGCGTGCAGGACCTTTTCCGGAATGCGCTGCCCGCCATTGCGGGCCTGGCGCTTGTCGTGCCAGTACAGCAGCAGGGTCAACAGGCTGACTGCGCCATAGGCCGCCAGGGGAATCAGCGAAATGCCCTGCCAGCCCATGGACAGTGCACCGTACAGCGGCACGCTGCACAGCAGCAGCCACAGCACCAGCTTCAAGCGCAGGTGACGCACGCCACCGCCGGTTTGGCCTGTGGCCTCCGGCTTGCCCCGCGTCGCCCTCACGACTGGGCAGCCGCCCAATCCACCCAGCCAAACTGCCAGGTGGCGAGGATCAACAGGCCAAAAGCAATGCGGTACCAGGCGAACGCCGCGTAGCTGTGGCTGGCGATGAACTTGAGCAAGCCCTTGACCGCGATCATCGCGAAGATAAAGGCCGTGACGAACCCCAGGGCAAATACCGGCAAGTCATCAGGCTGGAACAGGTGACGGTACTTGTAGCCGGAATACACCGCTGCGCCGACCATGGTCGGCATCGCCAGGAAGAATGAAAACTCGGTGGCTGTCTTGCGCGACAGGCCGAACAACAGGCCGCCGATAATCGTCGAGCCGGAGCGGGACGTGCCGGGGATCATCGCCAGGCACTGGGCAAAACCGATCTTCAGCGCGTCCTTCCAAGTGATGTCATCGACGCTTTCGGCGTGCACCACATGCTCGCGGCGCTCGGCCCAGAGCATGATGATCCCGCCCACCACCAGCGCTGTGGCCACGGTGATCGGGTTGAACAGGTAGGCATGAATCAGGTCGGCAAAAATCACCCCCAGCACCACGGCCGGCAGAAAGGCGATCAACAGGTTGGCGGTGAAGCGCCGGGCGCCAGGCTGGGTCGGCAAGCCCACGACCACATCAAAAATCTTCCGGCGAAACTCCCAGACCACCGCCAGGATCGCCCCCAACTGGATGATGATATTGAAGGCCATCGCCCGTTCACCACCGAAGTCCAGCAGGTCGGCCACAATAATCTGGTGCCCGGTGCTGCTGATGGGCAAAAACTCTGTCAGCCCTTCCACAACGCCAAGTATCAATGCCTGAGCGGCGGTCCAAAGATCCATCAATCCCCCATAAAGCCATGCGCCGGGCATGCCTTATTGACTATTTTTTATTCGCTGCAACGAGCACAACTGAAATTTCAGCGCCCATAAGATCAACACAAACCGATGAAAATTCTGTGAAATTTCAACTTCGACTCAGGTTTTCCCTGACCGGGCCGAAATCCTATCAGACAGTCCCGGATAACGCCCTGCGTTATTGGTGACAGGCCATTGGGCCGCCAGGGATCAGCAGGCTGCACGCCGGCAACGGCGCTTAAAAAGAACAAGAATCGGAGTGACGGGTTATGAACAGCTTGCGCAATGTGTCGATCAGCCGTCGTCTGTGGCTCATCCTGATAGTGGCTGTGCTGATGCTCCTGACCTTGGGCGTGTTGATGCTCAAGCAGATTCATGAAGACCTCTATCACGCCAAGGCGCAGAAAACCCAGCACGTGGTACAGGCCGCCGCCGGGGTGCTGAAGTACTACCACGGCCTGGAAACCGCCGGCACCCTGAGCCGCGAAGCCGCGCAAACCCAGGCCATGAGCGTTATCCGCGGCCTGCGTTACGACAAGGACGACTATTTCTGGATCAATGACCTGACGCCCGTGATGATCATGCACCCGACCAACCCCAAGCTGGACGGGCAGAACCTCTCTGCGATCAAGGACCCCGACGGCTTCCAGATCTTCAACGAATTCGTTGCCCTGGCCAAAAGCAAGGGTGCCGGCATGGTCGACTACCGCTGGCCCAAGCCGGGCGCCGAAGCACCGGTGCAGAAGACCTCCTACGTGCAACTGTTCCAGCCCTGGGGCTGGATCATCGGGTCAGGGGTTTACATCGACGACCTGCAGGCCGAATTCCGCGGCCAGGTGATCAAGGCCTCGTCTTTCGGCCTGGTGATTGCCGTGGTCATGGCCCTGCTGGTGGTGTTGATTGCCCGCAGCATCGTCGGCCCGCTGCGCGAGACCGTGCACGCCATGGCCAATATCGCCAGCGGTGAAAGTGACCTGACCCGCGCCCTGGATACCCACGGCCAGGACGAAGTCACCGAGCTGGCCCGGCATTTCAATGCCTTCAGCGCCAAACTGCGCGGCGTGGTCGGCCAGTTGCAGGCCAGCGCCACGGCCCTCGAACAGTCCTCGGCGGACCTGGGCAACAATGCCAGCCAGGCCCAGGAGCGTAGCCAGCAGCAATCGCAACAGATGGAACTGGTGGCCACCGCCATCAATGAAGTCACCTACGGCGTGCAGGACGTGGCGAAAAACGCCGAACACGCCGCCAGTGAAATGCGCGACGCACAGAGCCAAGCCGAACAGGGCCAGGTCAACATCGACGGCAGCCTGCAACAGATCGACCGGCTCTCCGGGACCATCGACCAGGCCGTGGAAGTGATCCGCACCCTGGCCGCCGAAAGCACCCAGATCGGCAGCGTGCTGGAAGTGATCCGTTCGATTGCCGAACAGACCAACCTGCTGGCCCTCAACGCCGCGATTGAAGCCGCCCGAGCCGGCGAGCAAGGCCGAGGCTTTGCCGTGGTCGCCGATGAAGTGCGGCTGCTGGCCCAGCGCACCCAGCAATCGACTGCGGAAATCCAGTCGATGATCGAACGCCTGCAAACCCACTCCGAAGCCGCCGTAAAAGTCATCGGCGACAGCAGCCGCGCTTCCCAACTGACCATCGAACAGGCCGGCCTGGCCGGAGAAAGCCTGAATGCCATCGGCCAGGCCCTGCGCAACCTCAATGGCCTCAACGCCTCCATCGCCAGCGCCACCCTGCAACAGGCTCACGTGGTGGAAGACATCAACCAGAACGTCACCCAGGCCGCCGGCCTTTCCCACAGCACGGCCCTGGCGGCCGAGCAGTCCAGCGTCGCCAGCCGCCACCTGAAACAACTGAGCGAGCAACTCAACAGCCTGCTGCGTCAGTTCCGCGTCTAAACCCGTGCCGAGCCGGGGTTCCAAGCCCCGGCCACGGCTCGCCGCGGACTAACGCGCGGCGCGCCACTGTGGGTACAATCGGCGCCCTTTTGTGCTTCCCCAAGGATTCTCCATGTCCGGGCTTGAACTGTTCGCCGCCGCCCTCGGCGTGATCGCCGTGTGGCTGACCGTCAAGCAGAACCCCTGGTGCTGGCCCATCGGCCTGGTGATGGTGGTGCTCTACATCTGGGTCTTCCTGGAGGTCAAACTCTATTCAGACATGCTGCTCCAGGTGATCTACGCCGGCCTGCAAGTCTATGGCTGGTGGCAATGGACCCGGGGCGGCGCCCAGCATCAGGGCCGCACAGTCAGCCACTTGCCGCTGCCGGCAATCCTCAAGGGCCTCAGCCTGGGGGCCCTTGGCAGCCTGTTGCTCGGCGCCGCCATGGCCCATTGGACCGACGCCGCGCAACCCTGGCTGGACGCGGCACTCACGGGCTTCAGCCTGGTGGCCCAATGGTGGATGGCGCAAAAACGCGTGCAATGCTGGCCGCTGTGGATCGCCGTGGATGTGATCTACGTCGGCCTGTTTATCTATAAAGACCTGCACCTGACCGCCGCGCTGTATGCCCTGTTCACCCTGTTGGCGATCCAGGGCTGGCGCCAATGGCGCGCCGACCCGGCGTTGCGGGCATGAAGGTCCTGGTCCTGACCGGCCCCGAGTCCAGCGGTAAAAGCTGGCTGGCCGGCGAGTTGCAAGCGCACTTTGGTGGCGTGCAGGTCGGCGAATACGTGCGTCACTTCATCGAGCAGAACCCCCGCGACACCACCCTGGCGGACATCCCCGAGATCGCCCAGGGGCAACTGGCCTGGGAAGACGCTGCCCGGGCGCAGCAGCCGCCACTGCTGATCCTCGACACTCACTTGCTGAGCAATATCCTCTGGAGCCAGACCCTGTTTGGCGCCTGCCCGGCCTGGATCGAACAGGCGTTGCTGGCCCGTCATTACGACCTGCACCTGCTGTTGGCGCCCGAAGGCGTGGGCTGGTGCGACGATGGCCAGCGTTGCCAGCCGGACCTGAGCGAACGCCAGGCATTCTTCAGCGCCACCCGGCAGTGGCTGGAAGCTCACCACCAGCCGTTTCAGGTGGTCACCGGCGATTGGTCGCAACGTCGGCAACTGGCCTTCGCCCAGGTGACAGCGCTGCTTGATCGCTGATGGGCCATTTGCCCCGCTTTAACCCGGTTCCGGGGCAAAACTGTCCATTTCTGAAACACTAATTGACGCTCAAAACGCTCTAGCTACCGGGGTGATCGGCCCTGGTCGGCAATCTGTTACGCGGCTGATACAGCTTGCCGCAAGCCCATGACTTAAAGCATTCGCTCGCCTTCCCCCGGTTGCCACCCGCGAACCGCGTCTCAGATTTGAAACAGTTCGCCCCCCTGCCCTCCGATCTATTTCTGCAACGTGTTGAATTCAAAATGAAAACAAAAAGCGGCACGGCTTCTGCTCTCTCCTGTTCATCGCTGGCTAGGGCCAACGAACAGAATAAGGAACAACGCCGTGGGGAACATCAATCAAGGTTTGACCCGCCTCCTGCTGATCGGCTGTGCCGTCAGCGCGATGTACAGCCTGACGGCCCAGGCCGAAGGCAACGGTGTGATTGTCCTCAACCGTACCGTGCAAGCTCACCCCTACGGCCGCTCAGCGCTGCAACCCGACCCCAATCCGATCACTGTCAACGCCAACCCCTCCAGCCGGATCACCGGTAGCACCGGCAATGAACTGAGCGACGGCGACATTGCCGGGGTGAGCAGCGGCGCGCTGATCCGCAACCAAGTGATTCCAGGCGGTTCCAGTGCAGGCCTGAATGTGGTGACCAATCCCAATGGCTTGCCCGGCATGGCCAGCGGTCACGGCGGTGGCTCGGGCGGCTCGATCTCCGGCTCGATCAATCGCTCGCTGAGCACCGGCCTGGCGCCACTGAATAACATTGGGGGCCAGTGAGATGAAACCTTCCCTGTTGCTGCTCGCCCTGCTCGCTTGCTCCTCGGCCATGGCCGACAGCGCCGGCCCCGTGACCGACACCTCGACCATCGTCAACTCCGGCGCCGGCTACACCGGTGGCTTGAACCTCAACCAGGCAGCCGGCGACCAACAACAGCAAACCAACGTTCGCGCCATTGCCATCGGCACTGAAGCCAAGGCCGTGACCCGCGTGACCCAGAAACTCGACACACCCGCCGACCGCTCGGTCAACGCCAGCAGCACCATCGGCGGCAACTCGTTCAGCAACGGCAATGGAGTCCTGGGCGTCAACCAGTCCTCCGGGGCCAACAATCAAATGGTCAATGCCATGCGGATCAGCATCAGTGCCAAACCGCAAAGCATCGACGACAGCGTCCTGTCCCAACAGAACGTGACGCTGGTACCAAGCTCAGGAGCAACTGACGCTCAGCAAGGCAGCCGCCAGGTCGTTACCAGCGACCAGGCCTTCACCGGCAGCCGGGGAGTGATTCAGGTGAACCAGAGTGCTGGGGTGGGGAACCGCATGGCTAACACCCTGAGCATCCGGGTCGCAGACTGACCCGAACACGTAGTGCGATTAGAAAGTACCAACACTTAACCAACTAATAAGCACCGGAGAAACACCATGAAACCTACAATGGCTCTCAAACCACTGGTTTTCGCCCTGGCCGCCGTAATGGCAATGGCTGCACAGGCTAATGGCAACGATAACGACCATGGCAATGGCAATGGTCACGGCAACGGTAACGGCCATGGCGGCGGCAATGGCGGCCACCAGCAAGGCCCAGACCTCGGTACTCTGCTGCAAATCACCGCTGGGGCCGGTGCTGCAGTGATCGACGTCCAGACCAACACCGGCAACTACGTGAAAAACCAAGGCACCAACAACAATGCCAAGGCTGACAACTCGCTGAACGGCTCCAACGGCAACATGGGCGCCAACGTGGCTGCCGGTGACGGCAACCAACAAGACAACGCCGCCGCCCTGGCCACCGCCGACGAAAGCTTCATCTTCGGCAGCGCCGTGGCCGCGTCCAGCGCCACCCAAGTGAACGCCAACAACACCGTTAAAAACTACTCGACCCAGAACAACGCCACCCTCAACAACTCGGGTAACAACGGTTCCGGCAACATGGGGATCAACGTCACCGCCGGCAACTTCAACCAACAGAAAAACAACCTGGCAATCGCTGTCTCCGGGGGCCGTGTAGCCACCGCTGCCGCGTCGGCCAACCAAAGCACCACCAACCTGAACGTGCAAAACAAAGGCGTGCAGGCCTACAAAAAAGACACCCTGTCGGGCGGCTTCGTAGCCTACGGCAGCTACAGCGGCAGTGGCCAAGGCACCATCGAAGGCGATGAAGGTCATGGCGGTGGCGGCCACAGCGGCGGCGGCAACAACCACGGCAACAGCTTCGGCGGTAACGGCGGTGGCAACAACGGTGGCGGTCATGGCGGCGGCAACGGTGGTGGCAATGGCGGCGGCAACGACGACCAAAGCTTCACCTTCACCGAACAAGGCACCGTCCAACTGGCCGGCTACTGGACCCAGCAAGTGCTGACCAAAGACGGCTGGAAAAACCCAGTGGTGAACAACGCCACCATGAGCAGCTCCATGAACAACTTCTCCGGCAACGGCGGAGCCAACGTCTCGGCAGGTGTGGGCAACCAACAAAGCAACTCGCTGTCCATCGCTGCCGGCTGCAAAGTCTGCATGTAATCGCGATCGAAACGAAAGCCCCGGAAACGGGGCTTTTCCACAGGCTCACCAGGCGTCTCGATCATGCGTATCGCTCTCTACACCCTACTGTTGTGCCTCTTTGGCCTGCCCGGCTTCACCGGCCAGGCCCAAGCGGCTCAGATGGCGGTCGCCGGCCTTCCAGGCGGCAACCTGATCTACAAAAAGGTGCAAAGCGTGCGCGAGCGCAAGTTCAGCGACATCGTCGAGCAGAAAACCGATTTCAGCTGCGGCGCCGCCGCACTGGCCACGGTGCTGCGCCAAGCCTATTGGCTGGATGTCGATGAGGACCACGTCATCAAGGGCATGCTGGTTAACGCCGACCACAATCTGGTCCGCACCCAGGGTTTCTCCATGCTCGACATGAAGCGCTACATCGAAAGTATCGGCATGCGGGCCCGGGGTTATCGAATTCCAGCGGAAAAACTGGACGCGGTGACCATTCCGGTGGTGGTTCTGATGGAAATTCGCGGCTACAAGCACTTCGTGGTCATGCAGCGCGCCAAGAAAGACTGGGTCTACATCGCAGACCCGGTACTGGGCCACAAACGCTACACCCACGATGAATTTATCAAAGGCTGGAACGGCATCGTGTTTGCCATCATCGGCCCTGGCTACGACAAGACCAACGCCTTGCTCGCCCCGCCAGATCCCCTGACCGCGCGCAACAAGCTGGATTCCTTCAGCCCGGTCCAGGACGCAGAACTGTTGGACTTTGGATTTATCCAGAGCGACTTTTTCTAGCAGCCAAACAATGATAATGGGGCTGGATGCCCCGGGAGCAGCAGATGAAAACCTCATACTGGCTGGCAGCCGCCTGCCTGGCAGCAGCTCTTCCAGCCCATGCTGGTTTCAACCCCATCGAAGTTCAGGATCAGGAACTGTCGCAACTTCGCGGCCGTTACGTCATGCCGGGACGCATCATCAGTTTCGGCATCGTCATGAGCAGCACCTGGCGCAACGCCAGCGGCGACGTGATCGGTGCCAGCACCTCCCTGCAGGTGCAGCAATCCACGGTCAAGCCGCAATTCTACGTCACCACCTTCAGCCAGACCGGTAACGGCAACACACCAACGACCGGCACCGGCAACGTGGTGGGTGGCGCAGGCCTGGGCACCACCCAGGGCATTACCCAGACGGTGCGTGCGGCCGGTGACGGCAACAGCGCCTACAACGACATCGCCATCAACGTCACGGAAAGCAACCACGCACCAGTGCAAGGGCCGCAAGTGGGTCAGGTCCTGCTCAACGGCGGCACCGTCACCGGCACCAGTGCCGCGGGCAGCGTTGCAGTCTCGGCGGTCAACGGCGGGATCCAGATGGCCATCCTGGCCAACAACAACCAGGGCCAGACCCTGCAGCAAGTCGCCCAGGGCAACCTGATGCAGAACACCAGCCTGCTGGGCAACAGCAATATGGTGAACAACATCACCCAGCTCAATGTAGTGCTCGGCAATAACGGCCCCAGCACCGGCGCTTTGGACTGCAATCTGACCAGCCTCAAGGGCCTTCGCAACCTGGGATATTGAACTACGCTGACTCTCGACCATTGGGTTCACAAGGGACGGTTTATTTCATGTATCGATCTGTTTCACTACGCGCAGTCGTGTGTTTGAGCACTCTTTTTCCGGCAGTAGCGCTGCAAGCCGCCACTGACCCGGACGTGGAGACCCTGAAACAGGAACTTCTGGAGTTGAAGCAACGCTACGAAGTACAACAGAAGGCCCTCGCGGTACTGGAACAACGGGTTCGTCAGGTCGAAGATCAGCCCGCCGCGCCGCCGCCCAAGCGCCTGGCCAAGTCGCCAGCGGACATGAAAGGCTATCAGCCGGTCGCCGGCACCGGCGCCGCTGCGGCCTCCGGGGGCGCTGCTGGGGGTGGCGGCTACGGCCAGTCGCTCAAAGAGGACTCCGAACCAGCGCAGAGCGTCAGCAACCTCTATGACGAGGCCAGCGGTTTCTTCGGCGGCGGCAAGTTCAGCTTTGAAACCGGGATTACCTACGCCCGCTACGACGCTCGCCAGTTGACGGTCAACGGCTTCCTGGCCCTGGACTCGATCTTCCTCGGCAGCATCAACCTGGACCGCATCAAGGCGGACAACTGGACTCTGGACCTGACCGGTCGCTACAACCTCGACAACCGTTGGCAGTTCGACATCAACGCGCCGGTGATCTACCGCGAGTCGACCTATCAATCCAGCGGCGGAGCTAATGGCGCCACCACCGAAGAAACCGTGACCCGCGATCCGACCCTGGGCGACGTCAACTTCGGGGTGGCCTACAAGTTCCTCGACGAAACCCCGTACCTGCCGGATGCCGTGGTCACCCTGCGCATCAAGGCACCGACAGGCAAAGAACCGTTCGGCATCAAGCTGGTGCAGTCGTCCGCCAACACCAACCTCTTCGTGCCGGAAAGCTTGCCCACCGGCAATGGCGTCTGGTCCATCACGCCGGGCATTTCCCTGGTCAAGACCTTCGACCCGGCGGTGCTCTTCGGGACCTTGTCCTACACCCACAACCTCGAAGAATCCTTCGACGACATCAGCTCCCGGGTTGACCAGAAGGTCGGCGGCAAGGTGCAACTGGGCGACAGCTATCAGATCGGCGCCGGCGTAGCCTTCGCCCTCAACGAGAAGATGAGTATGTCGTTCTCGGTGTCCGACCTGATCCAGCGCCGCAGCAAGCTCAAGCCAGACGGTGGCGACTGGCAATCGGTGGTGTCCAGCGACGCCAACGCCGGCTATTTCAACGTCGGCATGACCATCGCTGCCAGCGACAACCTGACCATCGTGCCCAACCTGTCCATCGGGCTCACCGAGGATGCCCCGGACTTCACCTTCAGCCTGAAATTCCCTTACTACTTCTAACGTTGCCGCTGCACGGTTCCAACGCTCGCGCTACAACGCACAAGGCCCGCCGCGATCACCCTCGCGGCGGGCCTTGTGCGTTGGCCTGGGCGAAACTAGCGAATCTGATGCTTGTGCAGCAGCCGGTAGAACGTCGGGCGCGACACCCCAAGCACCCGCGCGGCGACGCTAAGGTTGTCGCTGTGACGGTTGAGCACGTCACACAGGGCCTGGCGCTCGGCCCGGTGCTTGTAGTCTTCCAGGGTGCCCATGGGCGCGCTGCTGCCCTGCTGCCCCTGCAAGCCCAGGTCACGGGCCTCGATCTGCCGCCCCTCGGCCAGCACCAGGCCACGGCGCACGCGGTTGGCCAGCTCACGAACATTACCCGGCCATTCGTGCTTGCCCATGGCAACCAGGGCGTCCTCGCTGAAACTGCGCGGCCGGCGCCCGGTTTCCTGGCTGTAGAAATGGGAAAAGTGGTTGGCCAGCATGCCCAGGTCGCCATGGCGCTCGCGCAACGGTGCGGTGACCACCTGCAACACGTTCAGGCGGTAATACAGGTCCTCACGGAAACGCCCATTGCCAATGGCCGCCTCCAAATCCACGTGGGTCGCCGCCAACACCCGCACATCCACCGGAATCGGCTGACTGCCGCCAACCCGCTCGATGTGTTTTTCCTGGAGGAAACGCAGGAGGTTGGCTTGCAGCTCCAGGGGCAGGTCACCGATTTCATCGAGGAACAGCGTGCCGCCGTGGGCCGCTTCAATGCGTCCGACCTTGCGTTGGTGGGCCCCGGTAAAGGCGCCTTTTTCATGGCCAAACAGCTCGGACTGGATCAGGTGTTCAGGGATCGCCCCGCAGTTGATGGCCACGAACGGCTTGCTGTGGCGCTGGGACTGGCGATGCAGGGTCCTGGCCACCAGCTCTTTGCCGGTGCCGCTTTCCCCGCGGATCAACACCGGCGATTCGGTGGGCGCCAGCTTGCTCAGCAGTTTGCGCAGGTCACGGATCGGCCGGCTGTCGCCCAGCAGTTCGTGTTCAGGCTGGTCGACATGCACCGAACCCTGGCCCCGCAGACGCGCCATGCCGAAGGCCCGGCCCAGGGTCACCTGGACCCGGGACACATCGAACGGCAAGGTATGAAAATCGAAAAACCATTCGCAAACGAAGTCGCCAACCTTCTGCATCCGCAGGACTTCCGGGCTGAGCACGGCAATCCATTCGGTGCCGCTGCGGCTGATCAACTCCTTGACCGCCTCGGGGCGTTCCAGGTGAAAGGGCTGTAAACGCAACAACCCAATGTCACAGGAGCGGTCCAGCGCAGACTCCAGGTCACAACTGTCGACGTTCCAGCCGACGGTGCGTAAACCCGGTAACAAACGGTGGCAGTCATCACAGGGATCGACCACCAGCAGGCGACGTTGCACAGGCGCTTCGAGCATGACTGTTCCTTGGCGCCAAATAGTAGAAAAGTTATTAGAAACAGTCGTTTGGCGAGCCTGGCTGTAACACTAGCAAGAACTTGACGCCCACTTGTATCGTTTGCTTATAGCGCTAATTACCAATGGAACTAAGAATCTGGTGATTGCACTAGCAACCTGCGCGCAGGCGCGACAACCGCTGACGACAAGGGTTCAACTAAGGGGCTTGATGCCAGTGTTTCACGTCGAGTTTGTAAAAAGTTATTTTTCAATGTGACCTACCCCCCCTGTGCAGGCATCAGTACAAGTAACCGCCGAACGGTCTGCCCAACCGACGGCGCATCATCTGATTGGGCACATAGAGAGAAGACCCCATGAACGCCCCGCTCCGTATCAACGAAGCACTTTTGATCGCCGACCGCGCCTTCCAGCCCTTCCAGTGTGTGGCCTGGGCCCCTCAAGATGGCAATGGCGAGCTGAGCCTGACCGTTATCGACCGGACCAGTACCCGCATTGGCAAGACTCAGATTTCCTGCAGCGCCTACAGCGATCCCGCCCAGTTGGAGAACGTGCTGAAACAAGCCCGCGCCGAACTGAGCCAGGACGGTTACCTGCTGCAATCCTGGGCCATGCCCAAGTAAGTTATTTATCCAAAGATCGCCTCGTTGCAAGGTGATCCGTTGCCACTAAAGTGCCCGTGCCGGGCACTTTTAGTTGCCGGGTGCAGCACTGGGTTATTGCACCCTTAGTTCTACTACAGCCCTGGCTTTAACAACCTAAGTTGCTCGTCGCGACAAGCAGCAGTGGCGACTTAACGCAAACCGCCAAAACGCCGGTAGAAACTCTCACCCACGTCCGGCAACGGGCCATCGGCATTTTCCAGGGCGCTGCCCAGCCATTCTTCGGCCTTGGCGTGAATCAAGCGGTAAATGTTGCGGCACAACTGGCGCGCCGCGCGCCCTTCCCAATCACCGGGCAGCAACTCGTCCGGCAACTGCGGGTCCCGCAGCAGCAATTTCCGATACTCATGAATCAGCAGCAAGCGCGCCAGGAAGCAATCCTCCGGCTGCAAGTGTTCCTGCTCGCGCAAGGCTTGCCACAGCGGGCGGAACAGCTGGATGAATTCGCTGTAATGCGCGGCCAGCTCGTCGATGTTCCAGCTTTCGCGCACTTGCAGGCGCAAGGCCTTGGAGCCGAGCACATCCTGGGCGGTGGTTTCAAAGACGATGGTTTCTTCCTGCACGCCCAGATCGGTCAGGGTGGCGTTGACGTCTGCCCGATCGCTGCGCGGGCACGCCAGCAACACCGGAGAGATCGCGCCAAAGCCCTGCCACTCCAGCTCCTCACGCACCTGCTTGCGCTGGTCCTGGCTGACTTGCGAGAGCATCACCAGGCACCAGGAACCGTCCCAGGCTGGCACGCTGGCGTTGTAGACGCGCTTGAAGGCCTTGTCGAAACGTCGCCGACCGGTGCCGGTGAGGCTGTAGTAGCTGCGACGTCCGACCTTCTCGGCGGTCAGCCAACCCTCTTTGCTCAAACGGAAGATCGAGGTACGGATCAGCCGTTCGTTGATGCCGATGGGCTCCAGCAACTGAATCAGGCTGCCCAGCCAGACCGTGCCGCCATGGGGTTCGATGGCATCACCGTAGAGGGTGATGATCAGCGAACTGGCGCGGATCGGTGTCTGCTCCTGGAAGCGTTTGATAAGAAGGTTCAACGGCGCTAGGGACGACATGGACGTACCGAGAAAAAAGGAAGAAATATACCGGGTTTCATCAAGCCGTACCCAGCCCCGCTGCTTATAAGGTGCCCTTGGGGCGCAAAGTGCTGGCGCTGATCCGTGGGCGGTCGGCTTGCGGGGCACTCAAGGGCTGGCACTCCTGCATCTGGTTCAAGCAACGCAGCGTCAGCGCCTGGTACTCCCGGGTGCCGGCCAGTTTCCAGGCCACCTCTTCATCACTCAAGACCCGTTTGACGCTGGCCGGTGCGCCCATCACCAGGGATTGGGCCGGGCACTCGAAGCCGGCTTTGACAAAGGCCGCCGCCGAGACGAATGAACGCGGGGCAATGTGCGCGTTGTCCATCACCACCGCGTTCATGCCCACCAGGGCATCGGCGCCGATACGGCAGCCATGCAGCACCGCGCCGTGGCCAATGTGGCCATTGCGCTCGACCACCGTGTCGCTCTCGGGAAAGCCATGCATGACGCAAGTGTCCTGCAGGTTGGCGCCCTCCTCCAGGATGATCCGCCCGAAATCCCCACGCAGGCTGGCCAGCGGTCCGACATAGCAATGAGGGCCAATGATCACATCACCGATCAGCACCGCCGAAGGGTGGACATAGGCACTGGGGTCGACCACCGGGGTCAGCCCATCGAGGCTGTAACAGGTCATGAATGCGCTCCTTGTGGATGGCGGCAACTGAAGCAGAACAAAGCGATGCCGCCGAGCGCACATTGTGTATCACATGATTAATCCACAGCAAAGACAACAAACGGTATCACTTGAAAATTCCACACAAAAATTCGAGCACCGTTGACAAGCCGCTTCAATCTCAATGAAACCAAGATCAATCTGCGGAACACCGGCCAGCTTTCAGGTCGTCAGTCAGACCAATCAACGATAAAAAGGACACATTAAATTAACTTTGATATTGCATTTACGTATCACGTTGGCGATATACTCGGCGAAAACCGGCACCCAGCCGATCCAATAATGAGCCGGCCCCTGGCCGAGCGTGCACTCCGAGGGCATCCGCCATGCCTCAACACCTTGCCGTCGAAAGCCTGCCCGGCGGCGTTCGCCTGATCACCTTGCAGCGCCCCCAGGCGCTCAATGCCCTCACCACCCAACTCCTCGAGGAGCTGGCCAGCGCCTTGAGCGAGGCCCAGGAAGACCCCGACACCGGCGCGGTGGTCCTGACCGGCAGTGCCAGGGCTTTTGCCGCCGGCGCGGATATCAAGGAGATGGCTGAGCGCGACCTGGTGGGCATCCTCAATGACCCGCGCCAGGCCTCCTGGCAGCGCATCACCGCCTTCAACAAACCGCTGCTGGCCGCCGTCAACGGCTTTGCCCTGGGCGGCGGCTGCGAACTGGCCATGCACGCCGACATCATCATCGCCGGTGAAGACGCACGTTTCGGCCAGCCGGAAATCAACCTCGGGATCATGCCCGGCGCCGGCGGCACCCAACGCCTGCTGCGCGCCGTGGGCAAGTCCCTGGCGATGCAGATGGTCCTCACCGGCGAAGCCATCGATGCCCGCCACGCCCTGCGTGCGGGCCTGGTCAGTGAAATCACCGCGCCGGAATTCACCGTTGAGCGCGCCCTGCACCTGGCCCGGTTGATCGCCGGCAAAGCCCCGCTGGCCGTGCGCCTGGCCAAGGAAGCCCTGCTCAAGGCAATGGACACCGACCTGGCCAGCGGCCTGCGTTTCGAGCGCCAGGCCTTCACCGTGCTGGCCGGCACCCGGGACCGGGACGAAGGCATTCGCGCCTTCCAGGACAAACGCAGCCCCAGTTTCACCGGGCGCTGAGCCCGCCCCCCTGCATTCGAACGACCGCCCAGAGAGCGCCAAGACCATGAACTTCGAACACATTCTGTTTTCCGTCGAGGCAGGGGTTGCCCTGCTCAGCCTCAACCGTCCCGAGCGACTCAACAGCTTCAACACCCAGATGCACGGCGAGGTCAAAGAAGCCCTGAAACAGGTACGCAGCAACCCCGAGGTGCGGGTGCTGCTGCTGACCGGCGAAGGCCGGGGCTTCTGTGCCGGCCAGGACCTCAGCGACCGCAACGTGGCCCCCGGCAGCGCCGTTCCCGACCTGGGCGACTCCATCGAGCGCTTCTACAACCCGCTGATCCGCACCCTGCGCGACCTGCCACTGCCGGTGATCTGCGCGGTGAACGGCGTGGCCGCTGGCGCCGGGGCCAACATTCCCCTGGCCTGCGATTTGGTGCTGGCGGCCCGTTCCGCGAGTTTTATCCAGGCGTTCTGCAAGATTGGCCTGATCCCCGATTCCGGCGGCACCTGGACCCTGCCACGCCTGGTGGGCATGGCCCGCGCCAAGGCCCTGGCCCTGTTGGGCAACCGCTTGAGCGCGGAACAGGCCGAGGACTGGGGGCTGATCTACCAATGCGTGGACGACGCCCAACTGCGGGATGAAGCCCTCAAGCTTGCTCGCCACCTGGCCACCCAGCCCACCTACGGCCTGGCCCTGATCAAGCGTGCCCTGAACGCCAGCCTGCACAACCGCTTCGATGAACAGCTGGAACTGGAGCGCGACCTGCAACGCCTGGCCGGGCGCAGCGAGGACTACCGCGAAGGCGTCGCCGCCTTTATGGAAAAACGCACCCCTACCTTTAAAGGACGCTGATATGCAGGCCCTGGATAAACACGCGCGTATCGCGGTGATCGGCGCCGGTGCCATGGGCGCGGGCATTGCCCAAGTCGCCGCCCAGGCCGGCCATGCGGTGTGCCTGCTGGACAAGCGTCCCGGCGCGGCCGCCCAGGCCATTGCCGGCATCGACCAGCAATTGGCCAAGCGAGTGCAGAACGGCAAGCTCGACGCCCAGGCGCACCAGGCCACCCTGGCCCGCCTGCAGCCGGCCGAAGCCCTGGACAGCCTGGCCGACAGCGACCTGATCATCGAAGCCATCGTCGAGAACCTGGAGGTCAAGCAGCAACTGTTCCAGCAACTCGAAGGCCTGTGTCGCAGCGATTGCCTGCTGGCCAGCAACACCTCGTCGCTGTCGATCACCCGCCTCGCCGCCGGCCTGCAACACCCGGAACGGCTGCTGGGCCTGCACTTTTTCAACCCGGCGCCGGTCATGCCCCTAGTGGAAGTGGTCTCCGGGCTGGCCAGCGACCCGGCCCTGGCCGAATGCCTGTACGCCACCGCGCGCAACTGGGGCAAACAGCCGGTGCATACCCGTTCCACCCCCGGTTTTATCGTCAACCGCGTGGCCCGGCCGTTTTATGCCGAGAGCCTGCGCCTGCTGCAAGAAGGTGCCGCCGATAGCCCAACCCTGGACGCCCTGCTGCGCGAGGCCGGCGGTTTTGCCATGGGCGCCTTCGAACTCACTGACCTGATCGGCCACGACGTCAACTACGCCGTGACCCGTTCGGTGTTCGACGCCTATTACCACGACACTCGCTTCCTGCCCTCGCTGATCCAGCAGGAACTGGTGGACGCCGGGCGCCTGGGGCGCAAGAGCGGCCAGGGCTTCTATCACTACAGCCCTGGCGCCGAACGCCCGCCCGCGCAACAAATAAGCAGCGAGCAAGACGTCGAGCACTGCGTCATTGAGGGTGACCTGGGAGCGCTCGATGGCCTGGTGCAACGCCTGCGCGACGCCGGGGTCCAGGTCATCGTCCGGGACGGCAGCGGCCTGCTGCGGGTCGGCGACGCAGTGCTGGCCTTGAGCGACGGGCGCCTGGCCAGCCAGCGGGCGCAAGACGACGGCCTGCGCAACCTGGTGTTGCTGGACCTGGCGGCCGATTACCGCCAAGCCACGCGCATCGCCATCAGTTGCTCCGCCGACACCACGCCGCTCGCCCTGGATCAGGCCGTGGCCCTGTTGCAGCGCGCTGGCCTCAAGGTCAGCCGGCTCAGCGACACCCCGGCACTGGTGGTGCTGCGCACCGTGGCCATGCTCGCCAACGAAGCCGCCGACGCCCTGCTGCACGGCGTGGCCTCGGCGGCCGACATCGACCTGGCGATGCGTGCCGGGGTCAATTACCCCCAAGGCCCCTTGGCCTGGGCCGACCGCCTGGGGCTGGGCTACTTGCTCAAGGTGCTGGACAACCTCCAGGCCGCCTATGGCGAAGAACGTTATCGCCCCTCGCTGTTGCTACGGCGTCGAGTGGCCGAAGGGAGGACCCTGCATGACTGATTCCGACGCCATCAACCTCGCCAGCCAATGCGCCCGGGCCCTGTTCGAGCGCGACGCCGCCAGCCAGGGCATGGGCCTGCGCCTGCTCTCGGCCGGCCCCGGCAGCGCACGCCTGGGCATGAGCGTGCGCGCCGACATGCTTCAGGGCCACGGCACCTGCCACGGCGGATTCCTGTTCGCCCTGGCCGACTCAGCGTTCGCCCTGGCCTGCAACAGCTACAACGAGGCCACCGTGGCCATGGGCTGCAGCATCGACTACGTCGCCCCGGCGCGACTGGGGGACACCCTGACCGCCGATTGCACGGAGCAAAGCCGCAGTGGCCGCACCGGCAACTACCACGTTCGCATCGAAAACCAACAGGGGCAGTTGATTGCCCTGTTCCAAGGCAAATCCTACAAAGTGCGCGGCCCGGTGCTGGCGCAGGAGGCTTCCCATGACTGACGCATTGATCATCGATGCGATCCGCACGCCCATCGGCCGCTACGCCGGCGCCCTGAGTGCGGTGCGCGCCGACGACCTCGGCGCCGTGCCGCTGCGGGCCCTGATGGCGCGCCACCCCCAGGTTGACTGGAACCAGGTGGACGATGTGATCTACGGCTGCGCCAACCAGGCCGGCGAAGACAACCGCAACGTTGCCCGCATGTCAGCGCTATTGGCCGGGCTGCCGGTCAGCGTGCCCGGCACCACCCTCAACCGCCTCTGCGGCTCCGGGCTCGACGCCATCGGCAGCGCGGCCCGGGCCATCCGCTGTGGTGAAGCCGGGCTGATGCTGGTGGGCGGGGTTGAATCCATGTCCCGCGCCCCGCTGGTGATGCCCAAGGCGCAGACCGCGTTCTCCCGCGAGGCGCAACTGTTCGACACCACCATCGGCTGGCGCTTCGTCAACCCGTTGATGGCGCGGCAATACGGCATCGACTCGATGCCGGAAACCGCCGAAAACGTCGCCGAGCAGTTCAATATTTCCCGGGAAGACCAGGACGCCTTTGCCCTGCGCAGCCAACAGCGCGCCGCGGCAGCCCAGGCCCGTGGGCGCCTGGCCGAAGAAATCGTCCCGGTGCACCTGCCCCAGCGCAAAGGCCCGGACCGGGTGGTGGAACACGACGAACACCCGCGGGGCGACACCACCTTGGCGCAGTTGCAAAAGCTCGGCACGCCGTTTCGCCAGGGCGGCAGTGTCACGGCCGGCAATGCGTCCGGGGTCAACGACGGCGCCTGCGCCCTGCTCCTGGCCAGCCCGGCCCAGGCCCAGCGCCACGGCCTCAAAGCCCGGGGCCGGGTACTGGCCATGGCCAGCGCCGGGGTCGAACCGCGAATCATGGGCATCGGCCCGGTACCCGCCACTCGCAAGGTGCTGGCGCTGGCCCGGCTCGAGCTGGCGGACATGGACGTTATCGAGCTCAACGAAGCCTTCGCGGCCCAGGGCCTGGCGGTGCTGCGGGAACTGGGGCTGGCCGATGACGACCCACGGGTCAACCCCAACGGCGGCGCCATCGCCCTGGGCCACCCCCTGGGCATGAGCGGCGCGCGCCTGGTAACCACCGCCCTGCACGAACTGGAAGCGCGCCAGGGGCGCTACGCCCTGTGCACCATGTGCATCGGCGTCGGCCAGGGCATCGCCCTGATCATCGAGCGGCTTGAGTAACCGATAAAAAAACAATGCCTGCGGAGCCGCCAGGTATTCTTGGCATCTGCACTCAAGGCCCGCCAGCCAGCGGGTCGCAACATAAAAACAATTCGAGTGAAGTCATGAACATGCCCTTAGCCAAAGCCGTGCCCGACAGCCTGCTGGACCCGATGGAAACCGCCAGCATCGACCACCTGCGCCAGCATCAGCTGGAACGCCTGCGCTGGAGCCTGAAACACGCCTACAACAACGTACCGCTGTACCGTCAGCGCTTCGATGCGGCAGGCGTGCACCCCGACGACATCCGCGACCTGGCGGACCTGGCCAAGCTACCGTTCACCACCAAGTCCGACCTGCGCGACAACTACCCCTACGGCCTGTTCGCCGTGCCCATGGACCAGGTGGTACGCCTGCACGCCTCCAGCGGCACCACCGGCAAACCGACCGTGGTCGGCTACACCCAGAACGACATCGACACCTGGGCCAATGTGGTGGCGCGCTCGATCCGCGCCGCCGGCGGCCGACGCGGCGACAAGGTGCACATTTCCTATGGCTACGGGCTGTTCACCGGCGGCCTGGGTGCCCATTACGGTGCCGAGCGCCTGGGCTGCACAGTAATCCCCATGTCCGGCGGCCAGACCGAGAAGCAGGTGCAACTGATCAAGGATTTCCAGCCGGACATCATCATGGTCACGCCCTCCTACATGCTCAACATCGCTGACGAAATCGAGCGCCAGGGCCTGGACCCGCAAAAACTCGCCCTGCGCCTGGGGATCTTCGGCGCCGAACCCTGGACCGCCGAGCTGCGCAGTGCCATCGAGCAACGCCTGGGGATCACCGCCCTGGACATCTACGGCCTCTCGGAAATCATGGGGCCAGGCGTCGCCATGGAATGCGCGGAGACCAAAGACGGGCCGACCATCTGGGAAGACCACTTCTACCCCGAGATCATCGACCCGGTGACCGGTGCGGTGCTGCCCGACGGGCAGATGGGCGAACTGGTGTTCACCTCCCTGAGCAAGGAGGCGCTGCCGATGATCCGCTACCGCACCCGCGACCTGACCCGCCTGCTGCCGGGTACGGCGCGGCCCATGCGGCGCATCGACAAGATCACCGGGCGCAGCGACGACATGCTGATCATCCGCGGGGTCAACGTGTTCCCGACCCAGGTCGAAGAGCAGGTGCTCAAGGTCAAGCAACTGTGCGAATGCTACGAGATCCACCTGTACCGCCACGGCAACCTCGACAGCGTGGATGTGCACGTCGAACTCAAGGCCGAGTACCAGCACCTGGGCGACGAGCAGCAGAAAGCCATCTGCGGCGAACTAAGTAAACACATCAAGAACCACATAGGAATCAGTTCGCGTATCGTTTTACAGCCAGCCTTCAGCATCAAGCGTTCCGAAGGCAAAGCCTGTCACGTGCTCGACAAACGCCAATAACCCCTACTTAAAGCCAACAAGCCCCGCCCCACCGGGGCTTTTTTTATGGGCAACCGAAAAGTGAAAGCCATCAAGCGATACAAAAACAAATACGACACGTTGTTTTGTGTTTGATATTTTATTTTGTATCACTTATAAAGTCTCCATGCCCACGCACACCCTCACGGCGGGAGACACATCATGTACGCACAGCTGGTTGAAACCGGGGTCAAGCGCCTCAAGAGCCTTTCGGAGATGTCCGAGCAGGAGCGCGCCTTCCAGGAAAAGATCGATGGGGAAATCAAAATCGAGGCCAAGAACTGGATGCCCGATGCCTACCGGCAAACGCTGATCCGGCAGATCTCCCAGCACGCCCACTCGGAAATCGTCGGCATGCTGCCCGAAGGCAACTGGGTCACCCGCGCCCCGACCCTCAAACGCAAACTGCAACTGATGGCCAAGATCCAGGACGAAGCCGGCCACGGCCTCTACCTCTACAGCGCCATGGAAACCCTGGGCGCCGACCGCGACGAAGAGATCGCCAAGCTACACAGCGGCCGCGCCAAGTATTCGAGCATCTTCAACTACCCGACCCTGAACTGGGCCGACATGGGCGCCGTGGGCTGGCTGGTGGACGGCGCGGCCATCGTCAACCAGGTGGTGCTGCAGCGCACCTCCTACGGCCCCTACTCCCGGGCCATGGTGCGCATCTGCAAGGAAGAGAGCTTCCACCAGCGCCAGGGCTACGAAATCCTCCTGACCATGATGCGCGAGGGCAACCAGGCGCAAAAAGACATGGTCCAGGACGCCATCAACCGCCTGTGGTGGCCAGCCCTGATGATGTTCGGCCCAAGCGACGAACACTCCCCCAACAGCGCCCAGTCCATGGCCTGGAAGATCAAGCGCCAGAGCAACGACGAGCTGCGCCAGCGTTTTATCGACCAGACCATCCCGCAACTGGAACTGCTGGGCTGCACCTGCCCGGACCCTGACCTGAAGTGGAACGCCGAGCGCGGTCACTACGACTTCGGCGACATCCAGTGGGACGAGTTCTACGAAGTCCTCAAGGGCAACGGCCCGTGCAACCAGGAACGGGTCGCCACCCGCCGCAAAGCCATTGAAGACGGCGCCTGGGTACGGGCCGCCGCTGTTGCTCACGCCCACAAGAAAGCCAATAAAAACGCCGCTTGATTCGCCTAACCCGCGACCCAACGCCTGATGTGGAGTCACCCTGATGTCTGAATGGACCCTCTTCGAAGTCTTCGTGCGCAGCAAGCACGGCCTCAACCACAAACACGTGGGCAGCGTGCACGCCGCCGACAGCACCATGGCCATCGAGAATGCCCGTGACCTCTACACCCGGCGCAGCGAAGGCGTCAGCCTGTGGGTGGTGCCGTCGGCGCTGATCGTCGCCTCGTCGCCGGATGAAAAAGACCCGCTGTTCGACCCGGCCGACGACAAGGTCTATCGCCACGCCAGCTTCTACCAACTGCCCCCTGAAGTCGGGCACATGTGAGGCTGACCATGACCACTCAAGACGATCTGATCCAATACCTGCTGCGCCTGGGCGACAGCGCCCTGATCCAGGGCCAGCGCCTGTGCCAATGGTGCGGCCGCGCACCGGCCCTGGAAGAAGAACTGGGGCTGATGAACGTCGGCCTCGACCTGGTGGGCCAGGCGCGCAACTGGCTGGACTACGCCGCCGAGCTGCTGGACGACGGCCGCGACGCCGACCACCTGGCTTTCCGCCGTGACGAGCGCGCCTACCGCAACCTGTTGCTGGTGGAGCAGCCCAACGGCGACTTCGCAGTGACCATGCTCAAGCAATTCCTGTACGACGCCTGGCACCTGGAAACCCTCAAGGGGCTCAGCCAGTCCAGCGACGAACGCATCGCCGGGGTCGCCGCCAAGGCAGTCAAGGAAGTCACCTACCACCTGCGCCGCTCCAGCGAATGGGTCGAACGCCTGGGCGACGGCACCGAGGAAAGCCACCAGCGCATGCTCGACGCCATCCCGTTGCTGTGGCGCTTTACCGTGGAGCTGAACCGTGCCGACGACAGCGAGGCGCGCCTGCACCACGCTGGCCTGGTGCCGGACATCGCCAGCGTTGCCCAGGGCTGGCAAGCCCGGGTGGCCGAGGTGTTTGCCAGCGCCACCCTGCCGGTGCCGGCAGCCGCGGAGTACTTCTACCTGGATGCCCGGCGCGGCCTGCACAGTGAACACTTGGGCATCGTGCTGGCGGAAATGCAGTCCCTGTCGCGAGCCTACCCCGATGCGACCTGGTGAGCTGATCGCCAGCGACCAGGGCGCCCGGGCCCCACAGCCCGGCGACCTGGACGCCGCCTGGGCGACCCTGAACCAGGTCATGGACCCGGAAGTGCCGGTGGTCAGCGTGGTCGACTTGGGCATCGTCCGCGACCTCGACTGGCGCGACGGCCACCTGCACGTGGTGGTGACCCCGACCTATTCCGGCTGCCCGGCCACCGAGGTGATCGAAAGCGACATTCGCGCCGCCCTGGAGCTGGCCGGGTTCTGCGCGCCGCACCTGCAGCGCACCCTCACCCCGGCCTGGAGCACCGACTGGATCACCGACACCGGCCGTGAACGCCTGCGGGCCTATGGCATCGCGCCGCCGGCCGCCAGTAGCAGCAAGCGCAGCCTGTTGGGCGAAAGCCCGCAGGTGCTGTGCCCGCAGTGCGGCAGCGCCCACACCGAACGCCTCAGTGAGTTCGGTTCCACCGCCTGCAAGGCCCTGTACCGCTGCCGCGACTGCCTGGAACCGTTCGACTATTTCAAGTGCATCTGACCGGCCATCTGCCGTGTTGGAGGGAGAACCACAATGAGCCAATTCCACAGCCTGACCATCAAGGATGTGCGCAGCGAAACCCGTGACGCGGTATCGATCGCCTTCGAGATTCCCGAGCACCTGCAACAACGTTTTCATTTCACCCAAGGCCAGCACCTGGTGATGCGCACCCTGATGGACGGCGAAGAAGTGCGCCGCTCCTACTCCATCTGCACCGGGGTCAACGACGGCGAATTGCGCATCGCGATCAAGCGCGTGGCCGGTGGGCGTTTCTCGGCCTTTGCCAACGAACAGCTCAAGCCTGGCCACCAACTGGAGGTGATGCCCCCTGCCGGGCACTTCCATGTCGAGCTGGACCCGAGCCGTCACGGCCACTACCTGGCCGTGGCCGCGGGCAGCGGCATCACGCCGATCCTGTCGATCATCAAGACCACCCTGCAAACCGAGCCCAACAGCCGCGTGACCCTGCTTTACGGCAACCGCTCCAGCTCCAGCGCGCTGTTTCGCGAACAGCTGGAAGACCTGAAGAACCGCTACCTGCAACGCCTCAACCTGATCTTTGTGTTCAGCCGCGAGCAACAGGACATCGACCTCTACAACGGCCGGATCAACGCCGAGAAATGCCAGCAGCTGTTCTCCCGCTGGCTCGACGTCAAGGCCCTGGACGCGGCCTTTATCTGCGGGCCGCAGGCGATGACCGAAAGCGTGCGCGACAGCCTCAAGGCCAGCGGCATGCCCGCCGAACGCATCCACTTCGAGCTGTTTGCCGCCGCTGGCAGCGAACACAAGCGCGAGGCCCGGGAAGCCGCACGGCAACTGGACGCAGCGGTCAGCCAGATCACCGTGATCAGCGACGGTCGGGCCCTGGCCTTCGACCTGCCGCGCAACACCAGCAGCATCCTCGATGCCGGCAATGCCCAGGGCGCCGAGCTGCCCTACTCGTGCAAGGCCGGGGTCTGTTCCACCTGCAAATGCAAAGTCATCGAGGGCGAAGTGGACATGGACAGCAACCACGCCCTGGAAGACTACGAAGTGGCCGCCGGCTATGTGCTGTCGTGCCAGGCCTACCCGGTCAGCGACAAAGTCGTCCTCGACTTCGACCAACTCTAAGCCCTGCGCAGGCGCTGGCTTGCCAGCGTTTTACCCGTCACTCAACGCCCCACGTGCACCGCAGCAACACCTGCAACGTTCTACGCCCCACAACAAAAACAACACCCAGAGAGCGCCGCCATGACCCCGCAAGACATACAACAGATCAGTCAGCACCCGGACTTCGTCCAGCTGGTGCGCCGCAAACAGAACCTCTATTGGTCCCTGACCCTGGCCATGCTGGTGATCTACTACGGCTTTGTGCTGCTGGTGGCCTTCTCCCCCAGCACCCTGGGCCAGTCCCTGAGTGGTGGCGTGACCACGGTCGGCATGCTGGTGGGCGTGGTGATCGTGCTGCTGGCCTTTGCCCTCACCGGCTTCTATGTGTACCGCGCCAACCACGTGATCGACCCGCTGAACGAAAAGCTCAAGCAGGAGTGCGCCCAATGAAAGCCCTGAGCGCGTGGTTCCTCCTGCCCGGCCTGTTGGCCACCGACCTGGCCATGGCCGCCGAAGGCAGCAGCCGACCCTTGAACTGGAACGCCATCGGCATGTTCCTGGTGTTCGTGCTGTTTACCCTCGGCGTCACCCGCTGGGCCGCCTTGCGCACCCGCTCGGCCAGTGATTTCTATACCGCCGGCGGCGGCATGACCGGCTTCCAGAACGGCCTGGCGATTGCCGGCGACATGATTTCCGCGGCGTCCTTCCTCGGCATCTCGGCGATGATGTTCCTCAACGGCTACGACGGCCTGCTGTATGCACTGGGGGTGCTGGCCGGCTGGCCGATCATCCTGTTCCTGATCGCCGAGCGCCTGCGCAACCTGGGTAAGTACACCTTTGCCGACGTGGTGTCCTACCGCCTGGAACAGACCCCGGTGCGCCTGACCTCGGCCTTCGGCACCTTGACCGTGGCCCTGATGTACCTGGTGGCGCAGATGGTCGGCGCCGGCAAGCTGATCGAGCTGCTGTTCGGCATCAGCTACCTCTACGCCGTGATGCTGGTGGGCGTGCTGATGGTGTTTTACGTGACCTTCGGCGGCATGCTCGCCACCACCTGGGTGCAGATCATCAAGGCGGTGATGCTGCTGTTCGGCACCAGCTTCATGGCGTTCATGGTGCTCAAGCATTTCGGCTTCAGCACCGAGGCAATGTTCGCCGGGGCCGCTGCCGTGCACGCCAAAGGCAACGCGATCATGGCCCCCGGCGGTTTGCTGTCGAACCCCATCGACGCCATTTCCCTGGGGTTGGGCATGATGTTCGGCACCGCCGGCCTGCCCCATATCCTGATGCGTTTCTTCACCGTCAGCGACGCCAAGGAAGCCCGTAAAAGCGTGTTCTACGCCACTGGCTTTATCGGCTACTTCTACCTGCTGCTGATCATCGTCGGCTTTGGCGCCATCGTCATGGTCGGCACCGACCCGAGCTTCCGCGATGCCAGCGGCGCGATCATCGGCGGCGGCAACATGATCGCCGTGCACCTGGCCCAGGCCGTGGGCGGCAACCTGTTCCTCGGCTTTATCTCGGCAGTGGCCTTCGCCACCATCCTTGCAGTGGTGGCCGGGCTGGCGCTGTCCGGCGCCTCGGCGGTGTCCCACGACCTGTATGCCTGCGTGATCCGCAAAGGCCAGGCCAGCGAGCAACAGGAAATGCGCGTGTCGCGGATCGCCACCCTGTGCATCGGCGTACTGGCGATCATCCTCGGCTTGCTGTTCGAGTCGCAGAACATCGCCTTCCTCTCCGGGCTGGTGCTGGCGATTGCCGCCTCGGTCAACTTCCCGGTGCTGTTCCTGTCGATGTTCTGGAAAGGCCTGACCACCCGTGGCGCGGTCAGCGGCAGCATGGCCGGGCTGGTCTCGGCCATCGTCTTGCTGGTGCTGAGCCCGGCGGTCTGGGTCAACGTGCTGCACCACGACAAAGCCCTGTTCCCCTACTCCAACCCAGCGCTGTTCTCCATGAGCCTGGCGTTTTTCTGTGCCTGGCTGTTCTCGGTCACCGACACCTCGCCCCGGGCCGCCCTGGAGCGCGGACGCTACCTGGCGCAGTTCATCCGTTCGATGACCGGCATCGGCGCTTCCAGCGCCAGCAAACACTGATTGCAAGACAGGGAATAACAACAATGAACCCGACCACCTGTAAAACACTGCTTTCGCTGCTCACCGCCTCCGGCCTGCCGTTGCTGGCCGGCAGTGCCCAGGCCGACTTCATCAGCGACAGCAGCGCGCGCCTGGAACTGCGCAACCACTACCTCAATCGCGATTTTCGCCAGGACAACGCCCCCCAGTCCAAGGCCGAAGAATGGGCCCAGGGCTTTACCGCCCGCCTCACTTCCGGCTTCACCGAAGGCACCCTGGGCTTTGGCCTGGACGCCCTCGGCGAACTGGGCCTCAAGCTCGACTCCAGCCCGGACCGGCGCGGCACCGGCCTGCTGCCCTACGGCCCCAACAGCCATGAGCCGGCGGACGAATTCAGCGAACTGGGCCTGACCGGCAAAGTCCGTCTCGGCAAGAGCGTGCTCAAGCTCGGCACCCTGCAACCCCTGCTGCCGGTGGCCACCTACAACGACACCCGCCTGCTGGGCTCGACCTTCCAGGGCGGCCTGCTGACCAGCCAGGACATCAGCGGCCTGACCGTGAACGCCGGGCGCCTGACCGAGGCCAACCTGCGGGACTCCTCCAGCAATGACGACATCGGCTACGGCGCCGCCCGCAGCGATCACTTCGACTTCGCCGGTGGCAGCTACGCCTTCACCCCGCAACTGAGCCTGAGCTACTACTACGGCAAGCTCGACCAGATCTATCGCCAACAATTTGTCGGCCTGGTGCACACCCAGCCCCTGGGCAACGGCTTCAGTCTGCGCAGCGACCTGCGCTACTTCGACAGCCGGGGCGACGGCGCCGAACGTGCCGGGCGCATCGACAACCGCAACTTCAACAGCCTGTTCACCCTGGCCCACGGCGCCCACAAAGTCAGCGCCACCTGGCAACAACTGTCAGGCGACAGCGCCTTTCCATTCCTCAACGGCGGCGACCCGTACGTGGTCAACCTGGTGACCTACAACACATACACCCGCACCGACGAAGACTCCTGGCAACTGCGTTACGACTACGACTTCGCCGCCCAGGGCGTTCCCGGCCTGACCTTCATGACCCGCTACACCGACGGCCGCCACGTCAAGGCCGGCACCGTGGACAACGGCCGTGAACGGGAACGCGACACCGATATTACCTACGTGATCCAGAGCGGCGTGTTCAAGGACGTGAGCATCCGCTGGCGCAACCTGACCTTCCGTTCCGGCAACGGTTTGAACACCGCGATTGACGAAAACCGCCTGATCCTCGGCTACACCCTGGCCCTTTGGTAACCCTCGACCGGCGTCGCCTGTCGGGCGGCGCCGCCCTTATTTTCCGGAGTACCCCGATGACCCAAGCCCCTACCCTGCAAAGCTTTATCGCCGGCCGCTGGATCGGCCAACACGGTGCCCAGGTCCTGCGCAGCGCCATTGACGGCCATGCATTGACCCGCACCCACGAAGAGCGCCCGGACTTCGCCGAAGCCGTCGAGCATGGCCGGCGCCAGGGCGTCGCGGCGCTGATGGCCCTGGACTTCCAGCAACGGGCCCAGCGCCTCAAGGCCCTGGCCCTGTACCTGAGCGAACGCAAGGAACAGCTTTACGCCCTGTCCCACCACAGCGGCGCGACCCGAGCTGACAGTTGGATCGACATCGAAGGCGGCAACAGCACCCTGTTCACCTACGCCAGCCTGGGCTCCCGGGAATTGCCGTCGGGCAATATCGTCCACGAAGGCCCGGCACTGCCCCTGAGCAAAGCCGGCAGCTTCGCCGGCACCCATATCCTGGTGCCCCGGGGCGGCTTGGCGGTGCACATCAACGCCTTCAACTTCCCGATCTGGGGCATGTTGGAAAAGTTCGCCCCCAGCTTCCTCGCTGGCATGCCGTGCATCGTCAAGCCGGCCAGCGCCACCAGCTACTTGACCGAAGCCGTGGTGCGCCTGATGGATGAGTCGGGCCTGCTGCCGGCCGGCAGCCTGCAACTGGTGATCGGCAGCACCGGCGACCTGCTGGATCGCCTGCAAGGCCAGGACGTAGTGACCTTTACCGGCTCCGCCGACACCGCCGCCAAACTGCGGGTCAACCCCAACCTGATCCGCAACTCGGTGCCGTTCAACGCCGAGGCCGATTCGCTGAACTGCGCGATCCTGGCCCCGGACGTTACCCCGGACGACGAAGAGTTCGAGCTGTTCATCAAGGAAGTGGCCCGGGAAATGACGGTCAAGGCCGGGCAGAAATGCACGGCGATCCGCCGCGCCATCGTCCCCGCTCAGCACATCGACACCGTGGCCGAACGCCTGCGTGCGCGCCTGGCCAAGGTGGTGGTGGGCGACCCGTCGATTGAAGGCGTGCGCATGGGCCCGCTGGCGTCCCACGAGCAACAGCGCGACGTTGCCGAGCGCCTGGAAAGCCTGCTGCACAGCAGTGACTTACTGCTGGGGGCGCGGGACGGTTTCGAACCCCGTGGTGAGCATGTCGACCAGGGCGCCTTCTTCGCCCCGACCTTGCTCCTCGCCCGCGACCCCCATGCCGAGGGCGGTGCCCACGACATCGAGGCGTTTGGCCCGGTCAGCACCCTGATGGCTTACGGCGACCTGGACGAAGCCCTGGCCCTGGCCGCCCGCGGCAAAGGCAGCCTGGTGGCGAGCCTGGTGACCAAGGACCCACGGATTGCCGCCCGCGCCATCCCGCAAGCGGCGGCCTGGCACGGGCGCTTGCTGGTGCTGGACCGCGAGTGCGCCGCCGAATCCACCGGCCACGGCTCGCCCCTGCCGCAACTGAAACACGGCGGCCCGGGCCGCGCCGGCGGCGGCGAAGAGCTGGGCGGCCTGCGGGCGGTCAAGCACTACCTGCAACGGGCCGCGGTCCAGGGCTCGCCAAGCATGCTGGCGGCGGTGACCGGGGAATACGTACGCGGCGCCCAGGTGATTGAAACCGAGGTCCACCCGTTCCGTCGGCACTTCCAGGACCTGCAGATCGGCGAGTCCCTGCTGACCCATCGGCGCACCGTGACCGAGGCAGACCTGGTGAACTTCGGCTGCCTGTCCGGCGACCACTTCTACATGCACTTCGACGAGATTGCCGCCAAAGAATCGCAATTCGGCAAGCGCATCGCTCACGGTTACTTTGTGCTGTCGGCAGCGGCCGGGCTGTTCGTCTCCCCGGCGCCAGGCCCAGTGCTGGCCAACTACGGCCTGGACACCCTGCGCTTTATCAACCCGGTGGGCATCGGCGACACCATCCAGGCGCGCCTGACCTGCAAGCGCAAGATCGACCAGGGCAAAAAGAGCCCACAAGGGGTTCCCCAGGGCGTGGTGGCCTGGGACGTGGAAGTCAGCAACCAATTGGGCGAACTGGTGGCCAGCTACGACATCCTGACCCTGGTGGTGAAACGCCCCGAGTGACCGCAACACGCCGCCGGCACGGGCCGGCGGCGGCATCGGTTCAGCGCAGGGCGCGGCGCAGGACCTTGCCCACGGTGGTCTTGGGCAGCTCTTCGCTGCGGAATTCCACGTAGCGCGGCACCTTGTAGCCCGTGAGGTATTCACGGCAGTGGGCCAGCAGTTGCTCCTGGGTCAGCGAGGGGTCTTTGCGCACCACGAAAATCTTCACTTTCTCGCCGCTGACCCCATCTTCCACGCCAATCGCCGCCACTTCGGCCACGCCAGGGTGCAAGGCCACTACATCTTCGATCTCGTTCGGGTACACGTTGAAACCCGAGACCAGGATCATGTCTTTCTTGCGGTCCACCAAGCGAATGAAACCCTGTTCGTTCATGACCCCAATATCCCCGGTGGAGAGCCAACCGTGGCGGTCCAGCACTTGTGCCGTCTCATCCGGCCGCTGCCAGTAGCCCTTCATCACCTGAGGCCCGCGCACCTGCAACTCCCCTTCCTCCCCCAACTCGGCCAGCTCGCCGTCCTCACGCACAAAGCGCACCCAGGTCGAAGGCAGCGGCACACCGATGGTGCCAGTGAAGTCCGTGTCCCGCAGGCGGGAAATGTCGATCGGGCTGATGCTCACCACCGGTGAGCATTCAGTCAGGCCATAGCCCTCGACGATCGGCAACCCGGTCACCTCCTTCCAGCGTCGGGCCACCGCCGTGTGGGTGGCCATGCCGCCAGCGATGGCCAGTTTCAGGTCGGAAAAATCCCGGTTACGAAACGCCTCGTTCTCCAGCAAGCCGTTGAACAGGGTGTTGACCCCGACGATGCCGCTGAATTTTTCCTTGCGCAGGATCATCTGCACCCGCTTCACGTCCCGGGGGTTGGCGATCAGGATGTTGCGTCCGCCCAGGCACATAAACATCAGGCAGTTCACCGTCAGCGACAGCACGTGGTACAGCGGCAGCAAGGTGACGTTGGTTTCCTGCCGGTTCTCGTCCAGTTGATCGCCGACCCAGGCCTTGGCCTGCATCAGGTTGGCGAGGATGTTGCGGTGAGTGAGCATGGCGCCCTTGGCGTCGCCGGTGGTGCCGCCGGTGTATTGCAGGAAGGCGATGTCGTCGTGTTTCAACTCGACCTGGCGGTACTCCAGCACCCCGGCCTGCTTGAGCATCGCCGGAAAGCGAATGGCCCCAGGCAGTTTGAAACGCGGCACCTGTTTCTGCACATGGCGCAGCACAAAATTCAGCGCCGCGCCCTTGAAGGGCCCCAGCAGGTCACCAATGGCCGCCACCACGATGTTCTTCAGGGCGCTGCCGGGCAGTGCCTGTTCCAGGGTGTGGGCGAAGTTCTCGAAGATCACCACGGTCTGCGCGCCGCTGTCCTTGAGCAGGTGCCGCAGTTCGTGGGCGGTGTACAGCGGGTTGACGTTGACCACCACCGCGCCGATCAACAGGGTGCCGAACAGGCAGATTGGGTATTGCAGGCAGTTGGGCATCATCAACGCCACCCGATCGCCCTTCTTCACCCCTTTGGATTGCAGCCAGGCCGCGAACGCGAAGGCCCGGCTCTGCCACTGGTCGTAGCCCATCTCGGTGCCAATGCTGACGTAAGCCACGCGCTGGCGGTACTTGTCCACGTGTTCGAGAAACACCTCGCGCAGCGACGGATAACGATCGATATCGGCTTCAATATCCGTGGGCACGCCGGCCCGGTAGGCCTTCAGCCAGATGCGCTCAGCGGGGTGCAGGCTCACGACACTCATGGCAGTCTCCTTGTGGTTTTTATTTTTCGACAATGGCGGTGATGCCCAGCCCGCCGGCTGCACAGACTGAAATCAGCCCGCGCCCGCCGCCACGCTCATGGATCACCTTGGCCAGGCTCGCGAGCAAGCGCCCACCGGTGGCAGCAAACGGGTGCCCACAGCCCAGGGAGCCGCCGTTGACGTTGAGTTTGTCGCGGTCGAGGCTGCCCAGCGCGCCCTCCAGGCCCAGGCGCTCGCGGCAGTAATCGGGGTCTTCCCAGGCCTTGAGGGTGCACAGCACCTGGGCGGCAAAGGCTTCGTGGATCTCGTAGAAATCAAAATCCTTGAGGCCCAGGCCTTCCCGGGCGAGCATCCGTGGCACCGCATAGGCCGGGGCCATCAACAGCCCTTCGCTGCCATCGACAAAGTTCACTGCGGCGGTTTCCCCGGTGCGCAGGTACGCCAGCACCGGCAACTGGTGGGCCGCTGCCCACTCTTCGCTGGCCAGCAGCACCACCGAGGCACCATCGGTGAGCGGCGTCGAATTGCCGGCGGTCAGGGTGCCGTGCTGGCGGTCGTAGGCCGGGCCCAGGCCAGCGAGTTTTTCCAGGCTGGCATCGGCGCGCAGATTGTTGTCGCGACTGAGGCCGCGATAGGGGCTGATCAGGTCGTCGAAAAACCCGCGCCGGTAAGCCGCGTCCAGGCGACGATGGCTATTGAGGGCCAACTCGTCCTGGGCCAGGCGCTTGATCTGCCAGCGCTGGGCCATGGCTTCGCAGTGCTCGCCCATGGACAGGCCGGTGCGCGGTTCGCCATTGCGCGGCAACAGGGGTTTGAACAACATCCCCGGGCGCACCTTGAGCAGGCTGCGCAGCTTGTTGCCGGTGCCCTTGGCGCGGTTGGCCTGGAGCAAGGCGCGACGCAGGCCCTCGTTGATGCCGATGGGCGCGTCGGAGGTGGTATCGGCCCCGCCGGCAATCCCGACGTCGATCTGCCCCAGGGCGATCTTGTTGGCCACCAGCAGCGCCGCCTCAAGCCCGGTGCCGCAAGCCTGCTGCACATCGTAGGCTGGGGTCTGCGGCGACAAGGTGGTGGACAGCAGGCTTTCCCGGGCCAGGTTGAAATCCCGGGAATGCTTGATCACCGCCCCCGCGGCAAACTCCCCCAGGCGCTGGCCCGACAGGCCGAAACGGTCCACCAGGCCTTGCAGCGCCGCCACCAGCAGGTCCTGGTTGCTGTCATGGGCGTATTGGGTATTGGAACGGGCAAACGGAATCCGGTTGCCGCCCAGGATCGCCACCCGACGCACCGGCGCCGGATTGAAGCTGTACTCGGTCATCAGCGAGCTCCCCAGATCAATAAGCCGCGCATATGGGGTTGGTCCCCTGTGTGGTTGCGCACTTCAAATTCATGGCGCGGGCCGTCGGGCAAGCGGTTCCACAAGGTCACGGCTGCCGGCAGGAAAATCGGCAGTTTGAACTCGCAGTCCAGCTCGGCCGCCGCCAAGGGATGGGGCGGTTGCTGGGCCGCCAGGGCCCGGCCCAGGGTCCACATGCCGTGGGCGATGGGCCGGCGAAAACCGAACAGGCGCGCACCGAGCAACGAGGTGTGGATCGGGTTGAAGTCGCCACTGACGTGGGCAAAACGTCGCCCCAGATCGCCGCCCAGGCTCCAGCGCTGCGTGCGCACCAACGTCTGCTCGTCCATCGGCAGCGAGCCTTGCCACGGCTCACCGATGGGCTGGCTCACGCCACGGCGCAAATACAGGCTGGCGCTTTCCCAGACCAGGCCGCCGCCGCTGTGGGCCCGGGTGGCAATCGACAGGGCCTGGCCCTTGGGGTGGGCCAGCCAACGTTCGGCGCACACTTCCAGACGCAGGGCCTGGCCCTCTTCCAAGCGTTGGTACTGGCGGATGCGATTGGCCAAATGGACCATGCCGCTGGCCGGATAGGGAAAGCTGCGCCGGGTGAGCAGCAACAGGTGCAGGGGGAACGCCAAGACATGGGGAAAGGCCAGCGGCACCCCGTGCTCCCGGCGAAAACCGCAAGCCTGGGCGTAACGGGCGATCTCCCCGGCCTGCAATTCCACCGCCGGGCGCACCAGGCGCTCCGTCGGCAGCGTGGGCGGTACGTCCAGCGCGGGCTTGCGCAGGCTGCGAATACCGTCGTAGAGCAATTGGCCACGGGACGGTGGCGGCTCGATGATGCGAATCGAAGCATCGGCAGTCATGGTTCAGGCTCCCAGCAGGCTTTGCCCGCAGACGCGGACCACCTGCCCGTTGATGCCACCGGAGGCCGGGTGGGCCAGCCAGGCGATGGTGTGTGCAACGTCCACCGCCTGCCCGCCCTGGGACAAGGAATTCATGCGGCGCCCGGCCTCACGAATCATCAGCGGGATTTTCGCGGTCATCTGGGTCTCGATAAAGCCCGGGGCCACGCCGTTGACCGTGATCTGCTGGCGCGCCGCCAAGGGCGCGAGGCTCTGCACCAGGCCGATGACCCCGGCCTTGGACGTGGCGTAGTTACTTTGCCCGAGGTTGCCGGCAATCCCGGAAATCGACGAGACGCAGACAATCCGCCCCCCCGGGTTCAGGCCCTGGCCCTCCAGCAGCGCCTGGCTCAGCAGCAACGGCGCTTCCAGGTTGACCGCCATGACCTGGCGCCAAGCGGCTTCGCTCATTTTCGCCAAGGTCTTGTCCTGGGTGATGCCGGCGTTGTGCACCACGATATCGAAGGCACCGTGCTCACCGACGAACGCCAGCAACCGTTGCCCGGCGTCGGCCGCGGTGATGTCCAGGCTGAAAGCACTGCCGCCCACAGAGGCGGCGGCCTGCTCCAGGGCCTGGGCGTTCTGCGGAATATCCAGGCACACCACCTGGGCGCCGTCCCGGGCCAGGACCTGGGCAATTGCCAGGCCGATGCCCCGGCAGGCGCCGGTGACCAGGGCTCGGCGCCCCGTCAGCGGCTGCTGCCAGCGCAGGTCTTTAGGCACATCCACCGATTCAGCGATGCGCACCACCTGGCCCGAGACGTAGGCCGAACGGGGCGACAGAAAGAAGCGCAGGCTGCTGTCCAGCTCGGTCTCGGCACCGGGCTCGACGTAAATCAGCTGCACGGTGATGGCCCGCCGCAGCTCCTTGCCCAGGGAACGCACAAACCCTTCCAGGGCCCGCTGCACCACCGCCTGGGCCAAGGCCGGGCAGTGTTCGGGCGCGGTGCCCAAGACCAGCACCCGACTGTGTTGGCCCAAGCGCCGCACATTGGCGTGGAAAAACCGGTACAGCTCATCCAGTTGGGCAATGTCCGCCAGGCCCGTGGCGTCAAACACCAAGCCCTGGGCCTTGACCGTGGACGGCGCCTCGATGCTCGCCGGTTGGGCCGCCACCGTGTCGGTGGCGGCGAAGATGCGTTGCAGTTCCCCCAGCAGCCGGCCCTGGGGCCCGGCCCCGAGAATCACCGGATTGACCAGGGCGCCCTGCCCGCCACGTTGCAGGGGCAAGGGTTGGGGCAAGCCGGCCCCCTGGGCCAGGCGACGGCCCCAGGGGGAATTGACGAAGGCAAGATAAGAGTCAGACATAGACAGTTCCCGATGGCAAACACACTGAGGTCAATAGGCCGGATCGCTGGCCACGGCGGTGTCCGCCGAATGGGTGGCACGCCGCCGGCCGCTGTTTTTGCCCGCCTGCTCGATGTGGGCCTGACGTTGTTGCAGGGCCTCCAGCAGGCCGAAGTCCTGGGGAAAGTCGTCGACCTGGATCGCGTGATCGGCGTATTCGACGTAACGCCCCAGCAACTGGTCCTCTTCGTGGCTGATCAACTGCTGTTCCAGGGCCTGGGTACGCCAGGCCGAAAAGGCCGTGCCGGAGATCGGCAACGCTGCCAGCAGGCCCTGCTTGATCGCCGGTTTGAGCCGGGCTTCGATCAACTCCACTTGGGGCAGCAGGCCGAACGCCAGTTCGCCGTAGGCCAGCTTGTCGATGTGCGGCTGCGGGATATAGGAATCCCCCAACAACCGGTCACGACTGGCGCCCGGGGTCTGCACCAGGTCGGCGACCTCGGCTAGCAACCGGTCGGAAGGTTTGCGCAAGGCGATACCCAGAGGAAAGCTGAGGCCGCGAAGGACCCGCGCGGCGAGCGTCGAGGGGTAGTTGTCGAGCACTTCGGCCAAGGCCTCGTGGGCCCGCAACAAGGCGTCCTGGGCCGACCAGTGGACCAGAGGCAAGTCGGCCTGAGGGCGGCCGTCATCCTCGAAACGCTTGAGCACGCACGACAGGATATACAGCTGGGACAGGATGTCCCCCAGGCGCCCGGTGATGCTTTCCTTGCGTTTGAGGGCGCCGCCCAACACCCCCATGGACACGTCCGAAACCAGGGCCAGTACCACCGACAGCCGATTGATCTGGCGGTAGTAAGGAGCCAGGGCCTTGTCGGTATTGGCCGGGGCCTTGAGCAGGCGGCCGCCGGTCAGCCCGTGCACCGTGGCGCGCACGCTGTTGGCCAGGAAGAAGCTGATATGGCCGAACATGGCCCTGTCGAACGCCTCCAGGCCTTTGCGGCCAGTGTCCCGGGCGGCTTCCATTTCGCGGAACACATAAGGATGGCAACGGATCAGCCCCTGGCCGTAGATGATCAGGCAGCGGGTCATGATGTTCGCGCCTTCCACGGTGATGGCGATCGGGCTCTGCTGGTAGGCCCGGGCCAGGAAGTTGTTGGGCCCCATGCAGATGCCCTTGCCGGCAACGATGTCCATGCCGTCATTGACGATGGCCCGGGCCCGTTCGGTGACGTGGTACTTGGCGATGGCCGAAATCACCGAGGGTTTTTCCCCGGCATCCAGGGACGCCACCGAAACCTTGCGCACCGCATCGCAGGTGTAAAGGTGCCCGGCCATGCGCGCCAGGGGGGCCTGCACGCCTTCGAACTTGCCGATGGGCAGGCCGAACTGCTTGCGCATCGCCGCGTAGGCACTGGTGCCCCGCACCGCGACCTTGCCCAGGCCGACGTTGGCCGACGGCAGGGAAATCGCCCGCCCGGCCGCCAGGCATTCCATCAGCATGCGCCAGCCATTGCCCACCTGCTCGGCGCCGCCAATCACCCATTCCAGGGGGATGAACACGTCCTTGCCGGTGGTCGGGCCGTTCTGGAACACCGCGTTCAACGGCCAGTGCCGGCGCCCGCTCTGAACCCCAGGATGGCTGGTGGGGATCAACGCGCAGGTAATGCCCAGGCTGCCCTTGTTACCGCCCAGCAGGCCGTCCGGATCCTCAGCGCGAAAGGCCAGGCCCAGCACCGTGGCAATAGGGCCCAAGGTGATGTAGCGCTTATCCCAGGTGACGCTGAAACCCAAGACTTCACGGCCTTCATGCAGCCCCTTGCAGACCACCCCGACATCGGGAATGGCCCCGGCGTCGGAACCGGCATAAGGGCTGGTCAGGGCGAAACAGGGAATGTCCTCGCCCCGGGCCAGGCGCGGCAGGTAATGCTCGCGCTGGGCTTCGGTGCCGTAGTGCAGCAGCAACTCGGCCGGGCCCAGGGAGTTGGGGACCATCACCGAGATCGCCGCCGCCGAGCAGCGGGTGGACAGCTTCATCACCACTTGGGAGTGGGCGTAATGGGAGAAACCTTTGCCGCCGTATTGCTTGGGAATGATCATCCCCAGGAAACCGGCGTCCTTGGTGAATTGCCAGGCCTTGGGCGACAGGTCCTGCCAGATCTGCGTGGTTTCCCAGTCGTTGGCCATGTCGCAGAGCTGCTCCACCTCCTGCTCGAGAAAGGCTTGCTCCTCGGCGCTGAGGCTGGCCGGCGCGGCCTGCAACAAGCGCGACCAGCGTGGCGTGCCGCTGAACAGCTCGGCGTCCCACCACACGCTGCCGGACTCGATGGCCGCCCGCTCGGTGTCGGACATGGCCGGCATGATCTGCCGGAACAGCGCCAGGGCCCGGGCGCTGAGCAAGGCCCGGCGTAGGGGCTTGATACTCAGCAGCGTCGCCGGCAACAGCACCAGCACCGCCGCCAGGGCCAGCCCCACCGGGCCCAACAGGCCAAACACCTGACCCAGGGCCGTCCAGCCCAGGCCCACGCCAAGCCACAAGGCCGCCGGGGCCTGCCGATACGCCAGCACCAGGGCCGCCGCGAGTCCCATCAATAACCAAAACATCATGCAATACCTCTCTTGTGACGCCGAAGATCAGCACCGGGACCCTGGGCATCATGCCGGTCCTCGATCACCACCCTACAAGCCTGAATGAATGTTTCAAATTTTATTTTCAAATATTTATTTAATTGCAGGGCAAAATTTTTTGCCCTGCCTTGTTCCTTTTTCCTCGCCCGACGCACCGGCTGCCGGACGGCAATGCAGGCACCCTGCACCACCGCCAGGCCGATGCCCGCTGGGTCAGAAGTGATAGGTCGCCGAGAGGCTGACCACCTCGCCCTTCGCATCGACCTTGCCATCCAGGCTGGAGCCGCCGAGACGGTCCTGGTTCTGGGTTTTCAACTTGGCTTCCTTGACGAACTGCCGCGAGTAGGCGCCATCGATGGTCAGGCCAGGCACTGCGCGCAGGTCGTAACCAAAGCCGATAGAGGTGAACAGCCGATCGTTGTCCGGGATCCGCGGGTCACGGGTGGAGTCGCGGGTCGGGGTCTTGTCCAGGGCCAGGCCGGCACGCAGGGTCAGGTTGTCGGTGAAGCGATAGTCGCCGCCCACCGAATACATCATCGAATCCTTGTAGTTGTAAGGGATGGCGACAATGGTGTTGCCGTCGGACTTGAGGGTCAGGTCCTTGAACGACGACCACTGGGTCCAGGTAGCGCTGACCCCCAGGGTGAAACGGTCATTGAACACATGCACCCAGTCCAGGCCGGCGGTGGCAGGAATGTCCAGCTGGGTGGTGGCGTTGGCGCCGTCCGGAAACAGCTTCAGGCCCGGGTACGCCAGCTCCACCAGGGTCTCGCCGTTGGGCCCGACCTGCTGGGTCATCATGCTGCGGCCCAGGGCGTCGGCGTAGATGTTGTACTTGCCCTCCATCTTGTTCTTGATCTTGGCGTGGTAGCTCAGGCCCAGGGTGTCGCGCTCGGTGGGTTTCCAGGCGATCCCGGTGAACCAGCCGACCGAGGTGTTATCCACCTTCACCCGCATCAGGTTGGCGCCGTATCCCGAAGGGGCACCGGGCAGCACCGACATGCCCGCCGCACCGGTCAGGTTGAGGTTCTGGCTGACGAAGCCCTTGCTGTTCTGGATGATCACACCGCCACCGATGGCGAACTGGTCATTGACTTTGAACGACAGTGAACCGGTCAGGCCGACGGTTTCGATCTTGGTGTCCACGGCAAAGTCACGCCCCTTCCAGTCCTGATCCCAGGTACTGCGCATGCCCTGGGGCACCACCTGGCTGAGGCCGAAGGCAAAGCGATCATTGATCGGCATCACCAGGAAGCCGGTGGGCAGCCAGGCAGTGAAACCACCCTCGCCGCCATCACCGTTGAGTTGAGTGGCCGGCCCGCTGGGCAAACCGTCGGGGCCGATCGGCGTCTGCGAAGCCGGGTTGCCCTGGTAATCGGTGGCCGTGCCTTTGTACTTGAGCTTGATGCGCGCGTAATCCACGGTCATCTGCGCCACGTTCTGGTCGATAAAGGCCATGGCCGCAGGGTTGTTGTACGCAGCGCTGGGGTCATTCTTGAACAGCGAGCCGCCGCCAAACGCGCGGCCCCAGCCCGGGGCACCGTAGGTGGGCGTGGAAAAGCCGCCCGCCTGCACCGATCCCGTGCCGATCAAACCACCGATCAAAACCATGCCGAGCAACGCGGGTATGGGTTGTTTCTTATTGTTCATGCCCCACTCCTTATTATTATCGGGGCCGTTCGGTGACCACCGAACGGTCTTTCTGCAACAGGCGCCCCTGCCGGGACGCCTGTTTTTCAGCGCGTGATCAACAGGCTGAATTCACAACACGATCAGGGTGTAACGGTGAAGGCCGGGCTGGGCTTGACGCTCAGCGCGGTAATTTTGCAACTGCCCACGGTCTGCGCGGACGGCACACTCAGGGTGTTGGCCGAGTTGCTCCAGGACGCATTGATGGTGGTCGGGGTGCTGCTGCAATTGGAAACGATCTTGAAACTGACCCCCGACACCGTGCCGGTGGTGGCGCTGGTGGCGGTCAGGGTCCAAGGCAGGTTCTGCAACACCGGCACACCGCACAGGGCGTTGCTGCCGCTGACCGTGGCACCGGTGATCGAGGCGTTGCTGCCATCGGCGGCGACGGTGCCGGTAAAGGTGATGTTGCAATTGACCGGAACGCCGAACGACGCCGGCGACGACACCGAGATGGTGCCCGGCGCCGAAAACGCGGTGCCGGCCGGGGCAATGGTCGCGGCGTTGGCCAGGGAGGCCGCGCCGAGGCAGAGGGCGAAGGAAGCTACAGAAGCGAAAGTCTTGATGCTTTGCATTGTTGTTTTCCTCAAGATTCGGCAACCGACAGTTGCCAGGGGGTTATCAGCCTTGCCAGCGAATCGATGACCTCATCGGTGCTCCAGCTCGACCGAATTCAGGGCTGGAGAGCGCCCGGGCATCAGCGTCCCGTCACCGCGGATACGACGTTGCATCGGCTTCCCTCCATGGAAAAAGTGACGTCAGATCAGGGCACCACGCGAAAGCTCGGTGGCATCTGGATCGATACGGTCTTGATGGTGCAGCCACCCGCCAGGGCGACTTGGGACGCCTGCAGCTTGCCGGTGCTGTTGTTCCAACTGCCCTCGGCAGTCGTCGGCCCGCAATCGCCCCCCACCAGGGGCGCGTTCACCGTGACCTGGATGCCCGACATGGCGCCGCTGCTTTCGTTGGTGGCCACCAGCTTCCAGGGCAGATGGGTGGCTTCGACCTGGCCGCATTTGAAGCCGCCGCTGAAGCCCACCTTGTCGACGCTGGCAAAGCTGCCGTCGGGGCTGACCTTGCCGCTGAGTTCGATGGTGCAATCGGCGTTGATGATGCTTTTGGCAAAGCTGATCGGGCCCTTGGCGGTGAACTCGGTGTTGGCCGGCTCGATCGTCGCAGCCTGGGCGAAGTCAGCCGCCAGGCCGCCAATCAGGGCGGCGGTGAGCACTACCGCGAACTTGCTGGAAATGGACATCGTTGACTTCCTTGCAGGTGCTTATTGTTGTTGTGGGTCAACCGGCCGTGGCCGTCGTGCCTGGAAACCAGTGTTGTTTCAGTGGCCGTCGCCGGCGCCGTAACGCTTGAGCAAAGCGGCGCGCTGCGAAGGTTGCAGATTGGCCAGGCGCACATCACCGGCGTAATGCGCCAGCACCCGATGGTCCATCAGCCGCCGCCAGAGGAACGGCACGTAGGCCCAGACGATCATGCTGGCGTAGCCATAAGGCAGTTGCGGCGACTCGTCGAAATGGCGCAGGGCCTGGTAGCTGCGGGTCGGGTAAGCGTGGTGATCGGAGTGACGCTGCAACTGGAACAGGAAGATGTTGGTGACGATGCGGTTGCTGTTCCAGGAGTGGCGCGGCGAGCAGCGTTCATAACGGCCATTGGGCAGCTTCTGGCGCAACAGGCCGTAGTGCTCGACGTAGTTCACCACCTCCAGCAGGGAGAAACCGTAGATGCCCTGGATCAGCAGGAAGGGAATCACCGCCCCCCCCAGCCAGAGAATCAGCGCGCCCCACAGCACCACACTGAACATCCAGGCGCCGAGCACGCTGTTCTTCCAATGCAGGGTCGGCAGGCCGAGTTTGTGCAGGCGCTCGCGCTCCAGGTGCCAGGCCGAGCGCAGGCTGAACCAGGTGGAACGCGGCAGGAAACGCCAGAAGCTCTCCCCCAGGCGCGAACTGGCGGGGTCTTCCGGGGTGGCCACGCGCACGTGGTGCCCGCGGTTGTGCTCGACAAAGAAATGCCCGTAAAAGGTGGGCGCCAGGGCCAGCTTGGCGAGGAATTGCTCCAGCGGCCGTGGTTTGTGCCCCAGCTCGTGGGCGATGTTGATGGCGATGCCGGTGGCCGCGCCGGTGGACATGGCCATGCCCAGGTAAGTGAAGGGGCCGACCTGGCCGTGATGCTGCGCCTGTTCGGTAAAGAACACGGCCACTTGGCCCAGGCTGCCGTGCAGGGAGCCTTGTTCGACCAGTCGCAGCAGGCCGCCACCGATCAGCCAGTCAACGCCGCTGACCGCCATCCACGCAGTGACCACCATGGACACACAGGCCAGCACCGCACAGCTGTAGACGATCCAGCGGTAATAGGTCTGTTTTTCCAGGTCGGGCACCACAGTTTCCGGTGGGTTGCTGGTGTCTTCGCCGAGCAGGCCGTCAATCAGCGGGATCAGTCCGAAGATCACCACCACCCCGCTCCACCAGAGCGCCGGAATGCCAACGCTGAGGGCGAACAGCCCGGCGAGAATCGGGGTAATCATGGGGAGGGTGCCGAGCCACCACAGATGGCGCTTGCCGTCGGCCCAGGTGCTGGGTACTGCCACAGAAACGCTCATGGCAGCCTCCGCAAAATCACGGTGCAGGCCAGCGCTTCGAGGCGGTGGGCAGGGTCAGAAACAGCAGAACAAGCAGGTAAGTCAAAAGGCGTTATTTTCATTATTTTAATCGCTCAATTGCACTTTCAAAAAAAACATTCAAAACATTTTTTTAAATAAATAGCTCGCTTTCGTTAGCTCGTCAACTATTTTTCTTGGGGTTTTGAATGTCACCGATGAAGCGGTTTTGCTGGGTGTTGCCGGGTGTGCCAGGGCCGTCGGCAACGGCCATGAAGCGGCCGTTGCAGTCCGCCCTAGCAGGCCTTGGACGCCGCGAACGGCGGGTACAACAGGGTCGCACTGGGTTGCGGTCGAGCCTCGGCGGCGATGCGCTGCACCATTGCCACCACCGGTTCCACGGCGGTGATCGGCAACATGTGCCCGCGCCCTGCCAGCACCTCCAGGATCAGTCCCGGCACCTTGCCAGCCATGGCCTGCCCATGCTTGCGGTAGTCGAGCACCCGATCCTCGGCGCCATAGATCAACCCCACCGGCAGCTTGAGGCCGGGGTAGTGCTTGACCAAGTCGGGCAAGGTGCGATTGACCAGGGCGATCTCCGTGGAGGCCGCATAAAAGTTGTTCGGACGCATGCCCAGCAGCCCGCCGCCACGCTCGGCAAAATCCGCTGGTGGCGGGTCCGGGGCGAACACCTGCCGGACCGCCTGGTGCCGGCTGAGCATGCCCAGGGGCGTAGCCAGGGTCAGGGCCACCCAGCGCCTTAAAAAGCCGGGGCGCACCGCCAATGACAGAAACACCAGGGGCAGCATGCGCTGGGGATGGGTCAGCGGCGCCACCAGCACCAGGCCGGACAGCGACTGCGGATGCTCCACCGCCAGGGTCAGGGCCACCGCGCCGCCCAGGGAGTGCCCGAGCACCAGCGGCTGGCCCAGGTCCAGGGTGCGGATCAACTGGGCGATCAAGCGGGCCTGGGCCGGCAAGTCAGCGGCAGCGCCCCGAGCCCGGGTGGAATAACCGGAGCCCGGACGGTCCAGGGTGATCACCCGGAACTGCTCGCGCAGCGCGGGCGCCAGGGAGTGGGTCAAGTTGCGGCTGCTGCCCATCAACCCGTGAATCATCACCAGGGCCGGGCCCTTGCCTTCATCCACATAGTGGATGCGCTCGCCGCCCACCTCGATAAAGCGGCCGTTGATCGGCACCGCCTGTTCAATCCGCCGGGTCAGGCGAAAACTCACTAACCCCAGGGCCAGCGAGCCCACCAGCAACCCTCCCATCACCACCATCCATTGCATATCGCGGCCCTCCCCATCCCTGCGCCACCTTCCCGGATCGGGATTGATCCCGGTTGCGGCGAGCCGTCCTGCCGGTGTGCCGCGAGCCCCGTTCGTCGTCTTGCGGGCCTTGGGTGGCACTGAGTGCTGGCGTGGATGACTGTTTCAGGTAATTTATTTAAATAATTTTTTAAAACATATTTTTAAATTGTGCAATCCTGAATATTCACTCACTGACCAACGTCATCCACCCGCGTCACCCCCAATCGAGGTACACACCATGAATGCGTACTCGCCGCCCGGACCGCAGGACAGCATCGACATCGCCATCATTGGCGCCGGTTTCGCCGGGCTGTGCATGGCCATCCAGCTCAAGCAGGCCGGGCTCCAGGATTTTTTCGTCGCGGAACAGGCCGACGCCCTCGGCGGCACCTGGCGCGACAACCATTACCCGGGCTGCGCCTGCGATGTGCAGTCCCACGTGTATTCGTTTTCCTTTGCGCCCAACCCGAACTGGAGCCGCCAGTTCGCGCCCCAGGCGGAAATCCGTGCCTACCTGGAAGACTGCGCACAGCGTTTTGCCCTCGGGCCCTTCCTGCGTTTCGGCATGGGCCTGGAGCAGGCGCGCTTCGATGAAGCCAGCCAACGCTGGCAACTGAGTTTCAGCAATGGCCGGCAGGTGTCTGCCCGGGTGCTGGTGTCAGGCATGGGCGGCCTGTCGCGCCCGGCCATCCCGGCACTGCCAGGGCTTGAGAGCTTCACCGGCAAGCGCTTCCACTCCCAGCACTGGGACCACGATTACCCCCTGCAAGGCAAACGCGTGGCGGTGATCGGCACTGGCGCCAGTGCCATTCAGTTCGTGCCGCAGATCGCCGAACAGGTGGCCCACCTCGACCTGTTCCAGCGCACGCCGCCGTGGATTCTGCCCAAACCCGACCGGCCGGTGAGCCGGGTCGAGCGCTGGTTGTTCAAGCACCTGCCGCTGACCCAGAAGCTGGCGCGCTCGGCCCTTTACTGGGCCCTGGAAAGCCGGGTCATTGCCTTCGCCCACCGGCCCCAATGGATGAAGCTGGTGCAACGGGTTGCCCTGCGCCATCTGCATCGGCAAGTGCCGGACCCGGCCTTGCGCCGCACCCTGACCCCCGACTACACCATCGGCTGCAAACGCATCCTGATCTCCAACGACTATTACCCGGCCCTGGCTCGCCCTCAGGTGCAGGTGGTTAGCGAGGCCATCCTGCGCATAGAAGCCGACGCCGTGGTCACCGTCGACGGGCGTCGGCACCCCACCGATTGCCTGATCTTCGGCACCGGTTTCCAGGCCACCGAGCCCCTGCCCCGCGGTCTGCTGCTGGGGCGTAACGGTTGCGACCTGCACGACGCCTGGGCCCAGGGCGCACACGCCTACCTGGGTACTTGCCTGCCGGGCTTTCCCAACCTGTTCATGATCATCGGCCCCAACACCGGCCTGGGGCACAACTCGATGATCCTGATGATCGAGGCCCAGGTGGACTACATCCTCAAGGCCCTGGAACAGATGCGCCGCCACGACCTCGGCAGCCTGGAGGTCAAGACCCGGGTCGAGCGCGACTACAACCTCCAGTTGCAACGACGCCTCGACGGCGCCATCTGGTCCACCGGCGGCTGCCGCAGTTGGTACCTGGACCCGCGCAGCGGCAAGAACACCACCCTGTGGCCCGGCTCCACCTGGAGCTTTCGCCGCCAGACCCGACGTTTCGACTTGCAGGACTACCTGGGCGCCCGCTCCAACTCCAGCGTTAACGCCCCGCCGGTTGCCGCTGCAACGCCCTCCCTGACACCGCACGAGGCCGCCACCGATGAACAGCTTTAACGGAAAAGTCGCGGCCATCACCGGCGCCGCCTCCGGCATGGGCCGGGCCCTGGCCATCGCCCTGGCGCGTGAAGGCTGCCACCTGGCCCTGGCCGACAAGAACCTCCAGGGCCTGCAACAGACCGTGGCGCTGGCCCAGGCCGCCACCCTGCTGCCGCTGCGTATCACCTCTAGGGAACTGGACGTCGGCGACCGCGAGGCGGTGTTCGACTGGGCCGCCGCCACGGCGGACGAGCACGGCCAGGTCAACCTGATTTTCAACAACGCCGGAGTGGCCCTGTCGAGCACAGTCGAAGGCACCAGCCTGGCCGACCTGGAATGGATCGTCGACGTGAATTTCTGGGGGGTGGTGCACGGTACCCAAGCCTTCCTGCCGTACCTCAAACTGAGCGGCGACGGCCATGTGATCAACACCTCCAGTGTGTTCGGGCTGTTCTCCCAACCGGGCATGAGCGCCTACAACGCCACCAAATTCGCCGTGCGCGGCTACACCGAATCCCTGCGCCAGGAACTCGACTTGCTGGGGGTCGGTGTGTCCGCCACCTGCGTTCACCCCGGCGGCATTCGCACCGACATCGCCCGCACCAGCCGCATCGACGACAACCTCAAGGGCTTGCTGATCGACAGCGAGCAGCAGGCCCGCGAGGACTTCGAAAAGCTCTTTATCACCTCGGCCGAGCAAGCGGCCAAGGTGATCCTCCACGGCGTGCGCAAGAACAAGCGCCGGGTGCTGATCGGCCGCGACGCCCACGCCCTGGACCTGTTCGTGCGTCTGCTGCCCAGCGTCTACCAGGCCCTGGTGGTGTTCGCCACGCGCCGCCTGCGGGCGCACAAAAACAAGGCCCCGGTGTACCAGGCCAACAACGAACGCGGCCTGTGAGCCTGCAACCGACTGTTTAGAGGAGCGCCAGCCATGCTGCCCATCCGCCGAGACATCCGCCCCGACCTGCCTGCCGAGCGCATCTGCGACTGGCACGAACAAGGCCGCCACGTCAGCCACTTCTTCAATGCCCTGTCCCTGCTGTTTCCCGCCGGTGAGCTGTTCTTCATGGACAGCGTGCGGCACTACCGCGACCGGGTTGACGACCCGCAGTTGAAAAAACAGATCCAGGGGTTTATCGGCCAGGAGGCCATGCACAGCCGCGAGCACCTGCGCTACAACGACCTGCTGCAAGCGGCCGGGCTGCCGGCGCACCTGCTGCACCGACGCCTGAGCGCGATCCTCGAGTTCCAGAAAAAACACTTCCCGCCGGCCTTCAACCTGGCCATTACCGTGGCCTTGGAGCACTACACCGCGATCCTCGCCGACCTGCTGCTGCGCGACCCCAGCCGTTTCGGCGACTCGGTGGCCGGCTACCGGCAGATGTGGAGGTGGCATGCCCTGGAGGAAACCGAACACAAAGCCGTGTCCTACGACGTCTGGAACGCCGTGCTCAAGCCCGGGCCCAAGCGCTACCTGATCCGCACCTCAAGCATGCTGTTCACCAGCCTGATGTTCTGGCTGGTGGTGTTCGACTTCCATGTGCGCCTGCTGATCGCCGACCGCAAGCACGGCGGCCATCTGCGCGGCCTGTGGCGGGTGGTCAAATACCTCTACGGCCGGCGCGGCGTGTTCCCGAACATCGCCCTGCCCTGGTTACAGTTCTTCAAGCCGGGTTTCCACCCCTGGGACCACGACAACCGCGAACTGCTGCAGGGCATCGATGGCCTGGTCGACGCCATCGCCCTGAGCAAGGCCGGCGCCCGCGGCCAATAGCCGTCGGTGCTGGCCCCCAGTGCTGAACAGCGTGGCGTATCAGCCGCAGTTTGCCAGGCGCTGCCCAGGCTTGAAGGCGTGGCTGCTGGCGACCCACACCGTGGCCAGGCCGACCATTGCCAGGGCGGCCATGGCCCAGGGGAAGGCCTGGGCGCCGGCACTGCTCAACAACAGGCCGCCCACCAGGCCGCCGCCGGCAATCGCCAGGTTGAAGATGGTCACCAGCATCGACTGCGCGACATCCGCGCCCTCACCCGCAGCGTCGGCCACGGCGGTCTGCAGCAGGGTCGGCGCGCCACCGAAAGTCAGGCCCCAGGCGGCCACCCCGACGTAGATCACCAGTGGCTGGCCAGCACCGATGCCCAGCACCAGCGCCGCCAAGGCAAAAGCCGCCAGGCTGCACAGGGTCAGCCCCCGCAGCCAGCGGTCGACCAGCAGGCCGGTGAACCAGATGCCGACAATCGACGCCAGGCCGAACAGCAACAGCACCAGGTCCAGACGCTCGCCCAGCCCCACCGTGGCCAGGAACGGCGCGATGTAGGTGTACAAAATGTTGTGGGCGAGAATCCAGACAAAGATCACCAGCAGCGCCGCAGGAATGCCCCGGGTCAGGAAGATTCGCGCTACCGGTTGGCGCTGGTCCGCGGCCTGGCCGGCATAATCCGGCACCCCGAAGCGCACCCAGAACAACAACAGCGCCGCCAGCGCCGACATGATCCAGAAGATGCTGCGCCACTCGATCAAGCTGCCCAACCACGCGCCCAGCGGCACCCCCAGGCACAGCGCCAAGGGCTGGCCCACACCGACCACCGCCAGGGCCCGGCCTTGCAGGTGCTCCGGCACCATGCGCCGGGCATAGCCGGCCAGCAGGCCCCAGATCAACCCGGCCGCCATGCCGGCGACAAAACGTGCGGCCAAGGTCAGCGGCAACGAGGTCGACAGTGCGGTCAGGCTGTTGAACACCAGCAAGCCGGCGATGGCCAGCAACAGCAACGGCCTTCTGCGCCAACTGCGAGTGGCGGCCACCAGCGGAATCGCCGCCGCCACCGATCCCAGGGCGTACAGGCTGATCAACTGCCCGGCCATGGCCTGGGAGATACCCAGACCCTGGCTGATCTGGGGCAACAGGCCGGCGGGCAGGGTCTCGGTCATGATGGTCATAAAGCCGGCCACGGTGAACGCCAGCAAACGCCAGATCGGCAAGCGGTCCTTGGGGATGGGGTTGGGTATCGAATCAGGCATCGAAAACACTCCTTCTCTTGGGTGATAAAAGGCCACTCGCCAGGCTCGATGAGCACCAGCAATGGGCTTTTGATTACTGGAATGAACATTCCAGAACTAGGCGAATTTTTCCCGCAACGACGCACAAACCTTAGTCCGTATCGAAGTCGATTGTTTTATAAATCAAAGGCTTTGCAGCGCAACCTCAAGCACATTCAATAAACGTTTGTGGCGCTCGTCAGGGGCGCTGCCTTTGCCCAGCACGCGCAAACCCTGGACGGTGCAGACCACAAAACTGGCCAAGGCTGCTGGGTTTTTGTCGGGGTCGATATCGCCTTCCGCCTGGCCCCGGCGCAAGAGCCGCTCCAATGCAGCTTCGACCCGCCGAAAGTTCTGCGCCACAAGCTCGGCCACCACCGGGTCCTGCCCCGCCACCTCCAGCGCGGCATTGGCCGCCAGGCACCCCAGGCGCTGGGTGTCGTCGAGTTCATCGTCGACGATACGCAGCAGCAACTGGCGCACCAGCTCCTTGGCCGGGGCGTCCTGGGCCAGCAGGACGATGTTGGCGTTGCTCCGCTCCTGGTAGCGCTTGAGGGCGCAGGTGTACAACCCGTGCTTGCTGTCGAAGGCGTTGTACAGGCTGCTGCGGCTCAGGCCGGTGCCTTCCACCAGGTCCTGGATCGAGGTCGCGGCGTAACCGCGTTGCCAGAACACCTGCATCGCGGCGTCGGCAATCTGGTCGGGGTCGAACTCCTTGGGGCGCACGGTAATCACCTGTACTGGAATGAGCGTTCCACAAGTTAAAGGACGCCCTTCCATTCGTCAATCACCCTGGGTCAAAAAACGGCCAAGCCTGGGCACGGCGCCAGGGCCGGGCTCGCGTTACTCGACGCTGGCTTGGCGATTGAGCTCGCCGATTTTTTCCAGGCGCGCCCGCACGATGTTGCGGCTGATGTTCAGCAAGCGCCCGGTCTGCAATTGGTTGCCGTGGCAGTAGCGATACGCCGCACGAAAGATGGTTTCTTCGATGTGCTCATAGAGGTCGGGGATGTTCTGTTCGAACAACGCGTTGAGCGCGTTTTCCAGATCCGCCGGGGCAGCGCCCACAGACGCGTGGCCGGCATGGGCCGCCTCGTCCTGGCGAATGCCGGATGAGCGCATGTCCACCAAGTGCAGGTCGGCCGGGGCCACCCGCTGATTGCGGCACACCAGCAAGGCGTGGTGAATGGCGTTTTCCAGCTCGCGGATGTTGCCGGGCCAGCTGTGCTCCAGCAGCTTGCGCTCGGCCTCGATGCTCAGCGAGGCACGGTTGTAACCCAGGCGCTGGCAGTGTTCCTCCAGAAAGAATTCCGCCAGCGGCAGGATGTCCCCCGGCCGCTCGCGCAGGGGCGGCAGGCGGATGGTGGCCACATGCAGGCGGTAGAACAGGTCTTCGCGAAAGTGCCCGGCCACCACGGCGTCCGCCAGGTTGACGTTGGTCGCCGCCACCAGCCGCACATTGATCGGGATCGGCGTTCGCGACCCCAGACGCACCACTTCCCGCTCCTGCAACACCCGCAGCAACTTGACCTGCATGTTCAACGGCAAGTCGCCGATTTCATCGAGGAACAAGGTGCCGCCATTGGCCGCCTCGAACCAGCCGGCCTTGTGGGTGGTGGCACCGGTGAAGGCGCCCTTTTCATGACCGAACAACTCGCTTTCCACCAGGGTTTCAGCGAAGGCACCGCAGTTCACGGCGACAAAGGGTTCGCGCCCACGCCGACTGAGGTGATGGATATGCCGCGCCACCAACTCCTTGCCGGTACCGGTTTCGCCAATGATCAAGGTGTTGGCCTCACTGGGGGCCAGGCGCTCGATGCGGCTGAGCAATTCCTGGGAGCGCGGGTCCTTGAACACCAGGACGGTGGCCCGCACCGACTTGGTCAACTCGCGAGCGTTTGGATGGGTGATCAGCGACATGGTGCATTCCTGGCAGTAAAAGCGCGGGCTCAATAGTGCACGAAGATATTTAGACTAAAAAATTATTAATTAATCTTTAAATATTCCTTAAGTGCATATGCAGTTTTATTGCATCCGACCTGCTGCTGGAGCAGCAACGGGTAAGCACCCGGCTGTTCGCAGATCAGCAGCCCATGGCTGCAAGCGTCCCTTGCACAAACGCTGAACGCCACGCATCACAAGGGCTGCAGCGATTTTTTCGGCCCATGGCATGCAATCTGCTCTCTCCCTGCCAACACCCTTCACAGAAACACCGCCCCACCTGCTGTTGTAGGAGCTGGCTCGCCAGCGATGGCGTCCGCCAGGGCCATGCAAGGCTCAAGGGCCCCTCGCCGGCACGCCGGCTCCTACAGGGGAACGTCGGTGTTGTTGGGTAATTTTTTTTAGGGAGAGTGCAATGCAAGCTTTATGGCGCAATACGCTGGCCGCACTGGCCGCACTGTTGTTCAGTGTCACGGCCCTGGCCGAATCGGCGCCGGCCTCGGTGAAGATCGCCATCGTCGCCTTTACCCAGGGCGGCAAGCCCGTGTTCGGCGGCATTGCCGGGCGGGTCATCGAGGACGGCTGGCTGGAACAGCAACTCCAGCAGCGCGGGGTCAAGCTGGAATGGATCGCCCTGCCCCACGCCGGCGCCGGTCCGCAGATCAACGAAGGTTTCAGCAACAACAGCATCGACTTCGCCGTACGCGGCGACCTGCCCTCGGTGATCGCTGGCGCCGGCGGCGTGCCCGGCAAGCTGATCGTGCCTGGTGGCAGCGGCAACAATATCTACCTGGTGGTCCCCGCCAACTCCACGGCCAAGAGCATCGAGGACCTCAAGGGCCAGCGTGTAGCCCTGCACCGTGGCCGTCCCTGGGAGTTCGCCTTCAGTAACTTCCTGGCCAGCAAGGGCCTGACGCTCGATGACTTCAAGATCGCCAACCTCAACCCGCAGGTCGGTGCCGCAGCGGTGTCCGCCGGCAAGGTCGACGCGGCCGTGCTGCTCAATGAGGCCTACGCCCTGGAAGACAAAGGCGTGGGCAAGATCATCTGGTCGACCAAGCAAGGCGCCAATGACTGGCGCCTGATCTCCGACCTCTGGGGCACCGACCGCTTCATTGACCAGCACCCGGAGCTCACCCAACTGCTGGCCACTGCCTGGGTCAAGGCCGCGTGGTGGCTGTCCCAGGAACAGAACCAGGACGCCTATTACCAACTCTCGTCCCGCGCCGGCACCGCTGAAAGCGTGCTGCGCCGCGACGATCAAGGCGACCCGGTGGCCTGGAAAGAACGCTGGGCGCCCAAGAGCGATCAGCAGCTCAAGGCCCACTACCAGGCCCTGAGCGCCTACGCCCTGGCCAACCAATTGATCCGCACGCCCTACGACATCAGCCCGGCCCTGGCCACCGGCTTCACCAACCAGGCGCTGATCGACCTGCAACTCACCGATTACTGGCCCGCCCTGCGTGGCCAAGTCACCGCCCATCCTTGAATCCTGACCGCGAGTTCTCTTGATGAAACTGCCTGCCAAATTCGTTTTCGGCCTGAGTGTCCTGGCCTTGTCCATGTCGGCCCTGGCCGCCGGCACCTACGCCCCCAAGCCCGACCCGCAACAGGGCGACGGGCGTGTCTCGGCCTTCTACACCTGGGCCGACGCCATCCCCGCCAGCCCGGGCAAACTGCTGCGCAGCGAGCCCCTGGAAAAGACCCTGAGCCTGCCCAACGCCGCCAGCGCCCAACGGATTCTCTACAGCTCCACCGATGGCATCGACAACAAGACCCCGATCGTGGTCTCCGGCACCCTGTTCCTGCCCAAAGGCAAGGCCCCGGCCGGCGGTTGGCCGGTCGCCACCTGGGGCCACGGCACCGTGGGCGTGGCGGATGTCTGCGCGCCCTCGTGGCAAGGTCGTTCCTACCGTGACGTGCAGTACCTGAGCCGCTGGCTGGACGAAGGTTTCGCCATTGTCGCCACCGACTACCAGGGCCTGGGCGTGCCCGGCGGCCATCCGCTGCTGAACAACCGTATGGCCGCCTACGGCATCCTCGATGCGGCCAAGGCGGTGGTCGCCGGGGTTCCGGGCCTGGCCAACAAAGTGCTGGTGATCGGCCAGTCCCAGGGCGGTGCCGGGGCCTTCGCCTCGGCCGCCTACGCACCGACCTACGCCCCAGACCTGGGGCTCAAGGGCAGCATCGGCACCGGGGTGATCTACACCGTGGGCGCAAAAAACGTCGGCGAACAGGACCCGAACAAAGTCGACGCGGCCCTGGCCTACGGTTTCTACACCCTGCTTGCGGCCCAGCAGTACGACCCGAGCATCGACCCTCGCGACTTCTATACCGACAAGGCCCTGCCCCTATTCGAACAGGCCCGCACCAGCTGCCTGGCCGCCCTGGTCAGCGACGTGGTGGGGGTCGGCCTGACCCCGGCCAACGCCAAGAAGGACTACCAGGGTAACCAACTGGCAGCCTGGCAGAAGCAGGTCTCGTACCCGACCCTGAAGGCGCCACAGCCGATCTTCATCGGCACCGGTGCCGAAGACAAAACCCCGGCCGCCACCACCCAAGTGGCCCTGATGCAGGACGCCTGCAAGGCCGGCTCGGTGGTCGAGGGCCACCTCTACAAAGGCCTGGGCCACAGCGAAACGGTCAACGCCTCGCTCAAGGATTCCGTGCCCTTCGCCCACAAGGTCATCAACGGCCAACCCATCACCCCGATCTGCAGCCCTAGCGTGCAGTGACCCGGAGCCCCTTGAATGAGCATTGAATTCTTCACCCGCCTGCCCCTGCACGGCGAAACCCAATTCCTCCCTGGCGACCCGCGCAACCGTGGCGACTGGCACCGTGGCGGGCCCAGCACTGGCGCGGTATCGGCCTTCAGCGTCGGTGACCATTTCACCTACATCGACTACCTGGGGCAGATTGCCAAGGCCGCGGAAATCAACGGCTTCGGCGGCGCACTGATGGTCAACGCGCCGTCCGGCGAAGAGCCCTGGACCGTGTGCTCGCTGCTGGCCCGGGAAACCCGCAGCCTGAAATTCGTCACCGCTTTCCAGCCCTATCACTACACGCCCTGGGTCGCGGTGCAGCAGGCCGCCACCTACCAGCGCGCCACCGGCAACCGCCTGGTGTGGAACATCATCAACGGCGGCTCCGACGCCATGCAGCGCCAGGTCGGGGATTTCAGCGACCACGATGAACGCTACGAGCGGGCCACCGAGTTCATGGACGTGGTCAAGGGCTACTGGCACAACGAGAACTTCCACTACAGCGGGCGCTTCTACCAGGCTGAGGGCGGTGGCCTGCGCGGGCCGCTGAAAAAAGCCGAGCTGCCGCTGATCTGCACCGCTGGCTCATCGATCCCGGCCCGGGAGTTCGCTGCCAAACACGCCGATTTCTACCTGATGCGGGCCGAACACCCGGACGAAATTGCCGCTCTGATTGCCGATATTCGCCAACGCGCCTTGAAGTACGGGCGCAGTCAGATCCGCTTTGGCCTGTCGATCGACGTCATCACCCGGGAAACCGAGGAACTGGCGCGCACCGAGGCTCGGCGCTTCTTCGACGAAGGCATCGCCAAGGGCGCGGTCAAGGCCGTGGCCGCCCATGCCGGGCTGCGCACCGCGCGCAAGCTCAGCTACGAGGAGCAGTTCGCCGAAAAGACCGAAGCCCAGGGCTTCGAGGACTTTTTTATCCACCCCAATGTCTGGACCGGCTTCGGTTACATCGGCATTCCGCCGGGCTGCGCCCTGGTGGGCAGCTACGCCAACGTGGTCGAGCGGATTCGCGAATACAACGCCCTGGGCATCGACCTGTTCTTTCTCGCCGGCTACCCGCACCTGGAAGAGGCCTACCGCCTCGGGGAACACATCCTCCCGCACTTTCGCGCCGAGCGCGCCGAACTGAGCCGCCCCGAGGAGCCTGCCCTGGAACTGCGCTCCGCCAACGGCCCGGCAGGAGCCTGACGCCATGAGCCAGGACCCTCGTTCCTTGATCAGCCGCCGGGACTTTCTCAGCCACAGCGCCCTGTTCGGTGGCGGGTTGCTGTTGGGCAGCAGCCTGCTCGCCGGGTGTGGCCCGAACGGCGAGCAACCGGCCGCCACCCTCGGCGCCAGCACTCAGCCGCAGTACGGCGGGCGCCTGCGCCTGGGCATTCTCGACGGCAACCAGAGCGGCAACCTGGATGCCCACAAGCCCATCGGCAGCGGGATCATTCGCGGCTTCGCCCTGTACAGCAAACTCTGGGAATGGGACGAGCACATGCAGCCGCGCCTGGCCCTGGCCGAGTTCGCCGAACCCAATGCCGACGCCAGCAGCTGGACCTTGCGCCTGCGCCCGGGCCTGGAATTCCACCACGGCAAGACCATCGACGCCGACGACCTGATCTTCTCCATCCGCCGCCTGACCGACCCACAACTGGCCTCGCCCTATGCCGCGCTGCTGCACTGGGTGGACCGCGACAACCTGGTCAAGCTCGACAATCGCACCGTGCGCCTGGGCTTTCGCGAGGGTCGCAGCTACCTGCCCCTGGCGGAAACCTGGGTCAACTTCGGCGGCATCGTCCCGGTGGACTACCACCCCGTGACCAACCCGGTGGGTGCCGGGCCCTACAAGCTCAAGAGTTTCACCCCGGGCCAGCGCTCGCTATTCACCCGTTTCGAGAATTACTACAAGGACGGCAAGCCCTACGCCGACGAGCTGGAAATCATCGACTTCAAGGACCAGGTGTCACGCCTGGCCGCCCTGCGTTCTGGGCAGATCGACATGGCCAACGTGATGCCCACCGAACAACTGGAGGTGCTGCGTCGCGACCCTCGGGTACGGCTGCTGAAATCGGTGACCGGCAACTGGCTGTCGTTCGACATGAACCTGGACAAGCCCCCCTTCAACGACCCCCGGGTGCGGGAAGCCTTTCGCCTGCTGGCCGACCGCGAGGAACTGGTGCGCCGCGCCCTCAATGGCCAGGGCCGGGTGGCCAACGACCTGTATGCCCCCAGCGACCCGACCTTCAACCACGACCTTGGCCCTCGGGCCCACGACCCGCAGCGGGCGGCGCAATTGCTCAAGGAGGCCGGCCAGGAAAACCTCGAAGTGGAGCTGGTGACCACCCCGGGGCCGGGCCTGGCATCGGCCCTGGTGCTGGCGGAACAGGCCAAGCGCATTGGCGTGACCCTCAAGGTTCGCCAGGTGGACCTGGCAACCTTCGACGGGCCGCAGCACAACGACTGGACCCTGAGCACCGGTGGCAGCATCGGTGCGCCATTCCTGGCCAGCGCCATGCACACCGATGCACCGTTTGCCGTGTCGAACAAAACCCATTTCAACGACCCCGAGTTCAGCCGGCTGTTTCTGGCCGCCATGGCCCAGCCCGACCTGGAGCAACGCAAGGCCTTGGTGCACCAGGCCCAGCAGATCCAGTACCAGCGCGGCGGCCTGTTGATCTGGGGGTACGCCGACCTGCTGGACAGCGTGGCCACCCGCGTCGGTGGCGCGGCGGCCGAAGAATCGCTGTTCAGCACCTGGCGCTTTGAAAACCTCTGGCTCAACGACCGTGCGTGAGCCACACGCTGCGTTGACCTGCCCTTATCTGCCCTTTATAGGAACCGCCCATGTCCATTGAATTTGTCGGCATGATCTTCCCCCGCCAATGGTCGGAAACCCGTGGCGCCCGTAGCCCGGACTTCGACCTGGAATTTATCCGTCACCACGCCCGTAGCCACGAACACGCCGGCTTCGACCGGGTGCTGATCGCCAGCGGCCCCGGCAGCGCCGACAGCCTGCAAATCGCCGCCTACGCCGCTGCCCACACCGAGCGCCTGGGTTTCATGATCGCCCACCGCCCGGCGCTGACCGCCCCCACCGTGGCGGCCCGGGCATTCGCCACCCTGGACCACACCACCGGCGGCGGGCGAATTCGCTTGCACGCCATCACCGGCATCACCGCCGAACCCCAGGAAGGCGACACCTTGCTGGACAAGACCGAACGCTACAAACGCACTGACGAATACCTGGAAATCGTCCGCCGCACCTGGACCGCTGAAGAACCCTTCGACTTCGAGGGGCAGTACTTCAACATCAAGGGCGCCTTCTCCCCGGTCAAACCCCTGCAGCAACCGCACATCCCGATTTCCTTCGGCGGTTCTTCCGACATCGCCTACCAGATTGCGGTGAAACACGCCGACCTTTACGCCTTATGGGGCGAGCCCCTGAGCGGCGTCGCCGAGCAGATCGGCAAACTGCGCGCAGCCGCCAGCGCGGCGGGCGTGGCAGCGCCCAAGGTCAGCCTGTCGGTGCGCCTGATCCTCGGCGCCACCGAGGAGCTGGCCTGGCAACGGGCCGAGCAGATCCTGGCGCAGATCAAGGCCAACCCGCAGTTCGCCGCCGGCAGCCCCTGGCAAAAACGCCTCAAGGGCACCGGCTCCGAACGCCTGTTGGCCGCTGCCGCCCAGGGTGACCGCCACGACCGCGCCCTATGGATGCCCACCGCCACCGCCGTCGGTGCCTACGGCGACACCACCGCCCTGGTCGGCACCCCGGAAACCGTGGCCCAAGCCCTGCTGGATTACGTTGACTTGGGCGTCACCACCTTCCTCAACCGCGGTTACGACCCGTTCTACGACACCGTCGACTACGGCCGCTGGATCATCCCCGCCGTCCGCGAAGAAGCCCGTCGCCGCAAAGCCCGGGTGGCCTGAACCCACCGTCCACCCCCTGTAGGAGCTGGCTTGCCAGCGATAACGCCGCCGAACAGGGCGCAGGACATAAGGCCCCAATCGCCGGCAAGCCGGCTCCTACAAAAAGGCGACGCTGGTGCACGCCGTTTCACACCCAGATCGCGTCCCATAACGGGTAGTCCTGCACCCTGCTGACCAGGCCCGCACGAATCGGGTTGGCAATGATGTACCGGGCCACCGCCTGCACGTTTTCTTCCCGGCGGATGGCCCGGTCGTGGAAGCCTTTCTGCCACAGGCGCCCGCTACGACCTAACCGGGCATTGATCTCCCGGGCGCTGCGGGATTTAGTGGCGAGCATCAACGCCGACAGGCTGCTGCGCTTGAGTTCGACCAACCAATGAAAATGATCCGGCATCACCACCCAGGCGAGAGAATCCGCCAGACCCTGATCCTGAGCCTGCAGAAACTGCGCCACCAACAGCCGCCCGCAGCGCCAGTCCGCAAATAGAGGCTGGCGATCCAGGGTAACGGCGGTCAACAGGTAAAGCTGCCCCGATTGGGAATAGCGCCCGGCGCGCAAGCGCTTGGCGTGAGGCCAGGTGGTCATTCCATTGCCCTGTTGTGTCCATGACAAGAACAAGGCTAATGCGGGGAATGCACTGGCGGTGCTGAAGAGTTGTTCTAGAGGTGTCCAGGAGGACGTAATCGCTGGCAAGCCAGCTCCTACAACGACCACGCACGCCCTGTAGGAGCCGGCTTGCCGGCGATCAGCGTTGGTAACGCCTGGCGTATCAACGTCCCAAGGTTGGTGAGTTTTCCAGCAGGGTGCGGGTGTAGGCCGCCTGGGGCTGGTCGAGCACCCTGTCCACAGCCCCCTGCTCCACCACCCGCCCGTGTTTGAGCACCAGCACCCGGTCGGCAATGGCGCGCACCACCCCGAGGTCATGGGTGACAAACAGCAAGGTCAGCCCTTCCCCCTGCAATTGCCGCAGCAACCCCAGGATCGAAGCCTGGACCGACACATCCAGGGCCGAGGTGATTTCATCGCAGATCAACAACTTCGGCTCGCACACCAGGGCTCGGGCAATCGCTACCCGCTGGCGCTCACCGCCCGACAGGCTATGGGGATAGAGATCGCCCACCGACGCTGGCAACGAAACGCGCTTGAGCACCGCCGCGACCCGCTCCCGGGCTGCGCCCCCCTTGATTCCGAAGAAGTGCTGCAAGGGCGTGCTCAGGGTTTGAAACACCGTCTGCCGAGGGTTCAAGGCGCGATACGGGTTCTGGAATATGTACTGGATCTGGTGCCGCAACCCGGCGTCCCGTTGCCGCGCCGCCAGTGGCAAGGCTTGGCCGGCATAGCGCAGCTCACCCTCGGTATTTTCCCCCAACCCGGCCACAGCCCGGGCCAGGCTGGTTTTACCGGAGCCGGACTCGCCCACCAGCGCCAGGCATTCTCCCGGGGCCAGGCGCAGCGAGATGTCGAACAGCACCTGTCGGTCATAGGCCACGTTCAAGCCGTTGATTTCCAGGAGCGGCGCGCCCTGATCCCGTGCCTCGCCAAGGGCCACGGGGGCCTGCGCCACCCATTGCAGTTCCTGGTGATGGGGGTCGATGCAGGCCACCTGCTGCCCCGCTTGCACCCCGCGCAAGGGCGGCTCGGCCTGGGAGCATTCGGCGCGGCTGCGTGGGCAACGGGGCGCAAAGGCGCAGCCAGAAGGCCGCTGCCCCGGGGCCGGTGCATGGCCGGGGATCGCCTGCAGGTCGCGCCGCTGGGCCACGTCTGGAATCGCCGCCAGCAAGCCACGGGTATAAGGGTGGCCCGGCTGCCGGAACAGCACCTCGCGGGTCGCGGTTTCCACCAGGCGCCCGGCGTACATAACCATCACCCGGTCCACCAGGTCCTTGATCACCGCCAGGTCGTGGGACACATACACCGCCGCCACCCCGAGGCTTTTGCACAGCCTGCGCAGGGTGTCGAGGATATGCGCCTGGGTGGTCACATCCAGGGCGGTGGTCGGCTCATCGAGAACGATCAGCCGTGGCCGCAGGACAAATGCCAGGGCCAGCATCACTCGCTGTTGCTGGCCACCGGAGAGTTGGTGGGGAAAGCGCCGCAGAAAGTCCGGATCGGACGGCAGGCCGACATCGCGCAGGGTGTCGAGGATGCGTTGCTGCTGCGCCGCGCGGTCCAGGCGCACCTGATGCACCGCCAGGGTTTCGCGCAGCAGCCCGCCAATGCGCAACGCCGGGTTCAAAGCGGTGGCCGGGTCCTGGGCGACGTAGCCGATCAGGCTGCCCCGGGCCCGGCGCAAGGCCTCACCCTGCAATTCCAGCAAGGCCTGCCCGGCCACTTCGATGCGCCCGGAAACAATCCGCGCACCGCGTCGGGCATGGGCTAGCAAGGCCGTGGCCAGGGTGGTCTTGCCCGAGCCGGACTCCCCCACCAGGCCCAGAATCTCCCCGGCGTCGAGGCTGAACGACACCCCCGAGAGCACATCCACCTGGCCCTTCAATTCCACTCGCAATTCACTGACCTGCAGCACCCGCTGGTGATCCTGATCAGGGGTCGGATGAGAACCCCGGGCATTCAGCGGGGCTGGGGATTCGATCCCGGCAAGGGCGTTCATGGTTGTTTGTCTCCGATCCGCGAACTGCTGCGGCCAATGCCTTCAGCGAGAATATTGGTGCCATAGGCAAAGATCCCGATCAGCACCGCTGGCGCCAGCACCGCCCAGGGCTGCACCAGCAGGCCGGCCTGGTTTTCATTGATCATCAAGCCCCAGTCGGCGGTGGGCGGTGCCACCCCGTAGCCCAGGAAGCTCAAGCCCGAGAGCATGCCCACGCCCCAGGTCAGCATGTTGCCGAAGTGCACCAGCAGCGGCGTGAGGATGTTCGGCAGGATCTCGCGAAACAGAATCCGCCGCCGCGAGTAGCCCATCATCTGCGCGGCCTCGACAAACTCCTGCCCCGCCACCGCCACCGCGCTGCCCCGGGCCAGGCGAATCACCCCGGGGGTAAAGGCAATGGCCACGGTGAGCACGATCAGCCAGGGCGCACGCCCGAGCATGGAGACAATCAGCAGCACCAGGATCAGGTCGGGAAAGGCCAGGGACACGTCCGCCAGCCAGGTGATCAACTGGTCCAGGCGACGTCGGGAAAACCCCGCCAACAGGCCCAGGCTGCTGCCGACCAGCAAGGCGATCGACGCCGCAGCGACCGACATCCACAGCACCGACAAGCCGCCACTGAGCAAACGCGACAGCACGTCGTGGCCGAGAAAGTCGTAGCCCAGCCAGGCCGCCGCCGAGGGCGCGCCGTACACCGGGCCGAGCATGTCGGTGGGCGCATGGGGCGCCAGCCACGGGCCGAACAACGCCAGCGCCACCACCAGCAGGGTAATCAGTGCGCCCTTGCGGGTTTGCGGTTCGGCCAGCCACAGACGCCAGCGAGTAGAACGGGAAATGCTCATGGTTGGCCTCTCATGGCGCCTTGGATGGCGAGCGCCGCCACCAGGGCTGGATGCCCCGGCGGTTACGGCGAATCAGGGTCACCCGGCGCGCAGTACGCAGTTTCGGGGTGAGCAGCACGGTCAGCAGGTCCGCCAGCAGGTTGATCAGCACCACCGCCAGGGTAATCACCAGCACGATGCCCTGGATCATCGGCAGGTCGCGCATCTGGATCGCCGAGTTCAACGACGTGCCGATACCCGGGTAGCTGAAAATCACCTCGGCCAGCAGCGCGCCGCCGATCAGCGTGCGCAGGGTCAGGGCCACGCCCTGGATCGCCGGGATCAGGGCATTGGGCAAGGTGTGGCGCCAAACGATGCGCCACTCGGGAATGCCCCGCAGGCGCGCGGCAATCACGTAATCGGACTCCAGCGCTTCGATCATCGCCGCCCGCACCATGCGCGTCAGATACGGCAACGCCGACAGGCTCAGGGCCACCACCGGCAACACCAGGAACTTCAACTGGCGCCACAGCGACTGGTCCGGGTCGAGGATCGACACCGCCGGCAGCAGGTCCATGTGCGGCATGGAAAACAGCAGCACCAGGCCGATGGCCAGGAGAAACCCCGGCGTCGCCTTGAGGAAGATCAGCAGCGACAGGCTCCAGCGATCCAGGCGGCTGTCGCGACGCAGGGCCAGGGACACCCCCAGCACCAAGGCCAGGGGCACCACCAGCGCGATGACCCCGGCCAGCAGCGCCAGGGTGTAGCCGAAGCGCCCGAAGAGGATGCTGCTCACGGGGGCATTGGAGTCCAGGGAGACCCCCAACTCGCCGGTCAGGGCATGGCCCAGCCAGCGCAGGTACTGCTCGAAAATCGGCCGGTCCAGCCCCAACTGGCGTTGCAGGGTGAGGATGCTCTCCAGGGGCGCTTCGGGGCCGAGGATCACCCGGGCCGGGTCCGACGGCAGCGCCTGGGTGGCGACGAACACCACCAGGCTGATGACCCAGGCGGTGAGCAGGCCGTAGCCCAGGCGCCCGATAAACCACGACAGCCAGGCTGGGGTACGTGACGGTTTGGCACAAGGTTCAGACATGGTTCAACCACAACTCGTCAAAGCGCCAGGAGGCGAAGGTGGTCTGTTCCGGCTGCAAACCGCCGACGCGGATCGAGGCCGCGTCCAGCACATCGTTGAAGCCCCAGATCAGCAGGCCGCCGCGCTCATGCTGGATGCCCTGGGCTTCATGCACCAGTTGCTTGCGCCGTTCCAGGTCGGGCTGGGCCAGGGCTTGCTGGTAGAGCTCGGTGAACCGCGGGTCGTGGAAATTGCTGCGGTTGTAGATCGCCTGGGGCGCGTCGTTGTGCAGCGCCGAGGCGAGAAAGCCCCGAGCCGGCGTCGAACCGGGGGACAGCAGCCAGTTTTCCCGCTGGGGTCCGTTGAATACCGAGCCATCGACCTGGGTGACCTTGACCTCGACCCCGGCCTTTTTCGCTTGTTGGGCAAACACCAGGGCCGCGTTGACCCCGGGCCCCGAGGGGGTGGTCAGCTCCACCCGCAGATCGCTCTGCCCGGCCTGGCGCAACAGCGCGCGCGCCTGCTCCAGGTCATAAGGCCGCTGGGCGATGCTGTGGTTGTAGGTCGGGTCGTGGGGCGAATACAGGTCGTTGGCGATGCGCCCGAAACCATTGAGGCCACGGTCCACCAGTTCCTGGCGGTCGGCCAGCAAACGAAAGGCCTGGCGTACCCGCAGGTCCTGGAACGGCGCCTTGGCCAGGTTCAGGTTGAAGCCGGTAAACGAGGTGCTCGGCGAGGCATAGACCCGCAGCCGCGTGTCGGCCTTGAGCAGCGCGCTGTGCTCGGCCTGGACCCCGCTGGCGACATCGATCTGCCCGGCACGCAGGGCCGCAGCACGGGACACCTGGTCCTTGAACTCGATGATCTCCAGCTCATCGGCGTAGGGTTGGCCGGGTTTGTAGTAGTTATCAAAACGGGTGTAGAGCGAGCGCTGCCCGGGAATAAAGCTCTTGAGCTTGTAGGGCCCGGCGCCCACCGGGTTGGTGACGGGGTGGTAATCGGTGGGCACGATGCCACCGAAGCTGATCAGGGTTTCATCCAGGGGGAAGAAGCTCTGGCCCTCCTTGAAGCGAATCTCGATGGTGCGCTCGTCCAGCTTGCGCAGGGCCTGGCGGTCGATAGCCCCCACCAGCCCAGCAAAGGGCGAGGCCAATTGCGGGTCGGTCAGGCGCAGGATCGAGAACAGCATGTCGTCGGCACCGATGCTCTTGCCGTGGTGAAACTCCAGGCCCGGTTTGATGCGGATGGTCCAGGCGCTGGCATCGGCATTGGGCTCGGCGAACTCGGCCAGGGCCAGTCGGGTGCTGACGTCCGGGTTCCATTCCCAGAATTTGCTGTACAGCGCCCAGCCGCGAATGATCCCGCCGCCCACGGGTTTGTGGGCGTCGAGGTTGCCGGACTGGTCGCCATCGATAATGCCCACCCGCAAGCGCCCGCCACGCACCGGGGTGCTGGACAAGGCGGCCGCGCCACTGACCGCCGCACCGCTGTCGCAACCGCTGAGCAGGCTGCTGCCAAGCAACAGGCCGCCACCAACGGCCAGACTGTTGCCCAGGAAGATCCGCCGGGAAAATGCCTCGCTCATGCCCTTCTCCTCATGCCTGCTCAAGGCGGTCTGCACGCTGCGCGACCTTGGTGGTCACGCCCAGGCGCGGTACGTCGAAACCGTGGTCCAGGTCGAGCAACGGGAACAGCAAATCGGCCACACGGTGGGCTTCATCGATCAGCGGGAAGCCGGACAGGATGAACGCCGAGGTGCCCTGGGCTTCGTACTCGCGAATGCGCTCGGCGACCTGCTCGGCGCTGCCCACCAGGTAGGTGCCGGCGGCCGGACCGAGAATGTTGAAGCCGAACAGGCTCGGGCCAAGCCAGACATTGGGGTAGATCTCCAGGTCCCGGGCCTTGGGCAGGCGCCCGGCGCGGATGGCCTCGACATTGCGCTGGGTTTGCGGGTCGTCGCTGTGGAAGCTGTCCAGGGTTTCACCGGCCGGCAGCTGGCGCTCGATGGCGTTGCGTGCCGTCTGCAACGAAGTGCGCTGCAGCAGCTTCTCGGCGTGGGCCCAGGCTTCTTCCTCGGTTTCACGGACGATGATTTGCAGGCGGGTGCCGAAGGTCAGTTCGCGCCCGACCTTGGCAGCTTCGGCGGCCACCTTGCGGAATTTTTCGCCGAGTTTCGGCGGGGTGTTGGCAAAGCTCAGGTACACATCCAGCAACTGCACCGAGTGAGCGACGCCAGGGCCCGAGGTGCCGGCGCCCCACAGCGGGATGCCGGGCTTCTGCTTCGGCGGGTGCCAACCGCCCAGGGGATGGCTAGCGGCGCCCGCAGCACGCGGGGCCAGCTTGACGTAGCGGCCGTCATAACCCGCGGTATCGCCGGCGTAGAAGCCCTGGAAGGCGCGCCAGTATTCGAGGCTGAAGTCATAACGTTCGTCGTGGGGGTAATGCACCCCCAAAGTGGCCAGGCCGGCGTCATTGCCGTTGACCACGTTGAACAGCAGGCGACCGTTGGAGAACTGGTCGAACGTCAGCGCCCATTTGGCCAGGACCGCCGGCGACAGTTCGCCAGGGTGCTGCGCTACCAGGAAACGCAGGCGCTGGGTGGCGTCGATCAACGACGCGGCCACCACCAGGCTTTCATTGGGGCTCGAGCCCAGCAACGAGCCGTAATACCCCAGGCGATCGCTGGCCACGGCCAACTGCTTGAGGTGTTCGAAATCGGTCTTCCAACGCCCCTCCGGCTCCCATGGATAGGGCCCGTCCGGAGTGGTGAGGTACCAGAGAATCTTGACTGCCATGTGCCTGTTCCTTGAATAAATAAATGCCCTGAAAAACCCAGGTCCTGCGGGCGATAGGCCTCAAGCCTTGCGTCGCGCTCAGGACCGCTATCGCTGGCAAGCCAGCTCCTACAAGGCGACATGCCCTCGAAACCAACTCGCCCCACGGCCGCCATCCCACCTGTAGGAGCCGGCTTGCCGGCGATAGGGCTCAAGCCTTGTGTCGCGCTCAAGATCGCTATCGCTGGCAAGCCAGCTCCTACGCAGAGACGTGCCCTCGAACCCAACACGCCCCACGGCCGCCATCCCACCTGTAGGAGCCGGCTTGCCGGCGATAGGCCTCAAGCCTTGCGTCGCGCTCAGGACCGCTATCGCTGGCAAGCCAGCTCCTATGCAGAGACGTGCCCTCGAACCCAACAACGCCCCACGGCCGCCATCCCACCTGTAGGAGCCGGCTTGCCGGCGATGGGGCTACTCCTTCGGTGCCTGGTCAGTCCCGGCGGTCGATGGCGGGGACCAGGCCCAGTTCGGTGGCGCGCTCGTAAAGGCCGCTCATCTTCCATTGCTGGGTCAGCACCCCGGGGCCGTAGGGCCGGGAGCCGCCGAGGGCATCGGCCAGCAGTTGCAGTTGCGCGCCCTCCTCCAGCAACAGGATGAATTCAGCCGTGGCCCGCAACCCCTGCTTGCCCCACACGGTGGAGCCGCCGTTGGCTTCCAGGATCGCCAGGTTGAAGGGGTTCTCGGCAATCTTGTCGAGGATGAAATCCACCTCCTGCTGACGCCGGTCGATGTACACCGGCAGCTCACGGGCCAACTGGTAACGCTGCACCGGCACATAGTGGAACGGCAGCGTGCGCTGGGTTTGGGCCCAGGCGCCGAGGTACGGCGAGTGCACGTGGGACACGGTGGTGATGTCGGCGTGCTCCTGGAACAGCTTGGTGTAACGCCCAAAGCCGCCCTTGCCCTTGCCGACAATCACCTTGCCGGCGAAGTCGGTGACGGTGGCCGTCAGCGGCTTGCGGTAGTTCCAGGGCCCGCCGTAGTTGACCGACACCAGCAGCTCCTCGCCCGGCACCCGCTCGATAAAGCCCACGGTGCCGTTGGCGGTGATGGTGTTGGTTTCACGGAACACGGTAAACGCCTCTTCGGCCTCCACCAGCACCTGGTTGATAAAGCCCTGCAGCTCTTGGCTGACGGGTTGTTCGTTGATCAGTACGGTCATGGCAGTTCTCCGGATTCAGGCGCGGCGCTTGGCCAACAGTTCATGGGCAGCTTGCAACGGACGCGGATCGACCCAGTCGGCGATGGCGAAATCCCCTTCCAGGAAGCCGTGCAGGTAAAGAAAGTTCTTTTGGATATCGAGGAACTCCAGGCGCTGAGGCGACAGGTCCGGAGCCAGGGTGGTGTGGAATTCGCCGCGGTAGGCCTCGGCCACACCGGCGCTGCCGGCACGGGTTTCCTCTTCGAGAATGGCGTTCAGGGCCTGGCGGTTATTGGCCGCCCAATCCGCGGCGCGCAGGGTTTGCGCGAGGAAACGCACCACCAGGTCAAAGTGGTTGTCCAGCAGGCTCTGGTGCACGGTGATCGGACGCGGCGTGCCGTTGTTGATGCGGTGGCGCGGCTCGGCGATCAGGTCCAGGTCGATGCCCACCACCAGGCCCAGGCGGCGGGCGGCATCGGCAGCGGACGCACCCTTGACATACACCGCGTCCACGTCGCCGCGCACCAGGTAGTCCAGGCCCGACCACAGGCGCTGCAAACCTTCCTGGGGATTGCTCGCCAGTTCCTGGTTCTGCAGCGCCACCTCCACCAGCTCAACGTCGTCAAAACCCAGGCCCGCCAGGCTTAACGCGCCCTTGTAACCGTGCAGGCTCATGGCCCGGGCGATGCTGCCGGGACGGCTGTCGCCCCAGGCCGGCAGGGCCAGGCGCTTGCCCTTGAGGTCTTCGGGGCGACGGATACCGGAATCCGGGCGAACCAAAATAGTCTGCCACTCCTCGATCCAGGTCAGGCCGATCAAGCGGCTTGGCGAACCAGCGGCGCGGGCAGCCAGGGCCGGCACGTTGCCGCCTTCGCGAAACAGCCCGGGCAACTGGTGATCGTAATGGTGATGACCCAACTGCCGGGCCTCTTGCAAGGTCGAGACCGGCAGGCCATCGGCCGCGAATTCCTCGCTGAGCCAGCCGAGTTTGTAGGCGATTCCCGAAGCGGTCGGGACCGGGCAGCGGGTAAACCAGATCTGGTCCAGTTCAGCCTGGACAGCGGGCTTGGGCTGGGTGGCGGCAAGCGTCATGGAAGCTCCTTGGAATGGATGAGCAATAGCGTCGGTTGAGAGGGCTATTGCAGCGCCCGTGCCAAAAGCGCAAAGCCCCGGTTTACAAGGCCTTGCGCCCTGCCCGCAAAAAATAGCCACAGCCGATTGCTGGCCTGCCAGCAGCATTGCGCGGCGACTGCTGCTGTTGGAGCAGCAGGCCATGGGGCGTTGCTGCTCCAGCAACAACCGGAGGTTTTCAGGGTTTCGCCCGCACCTGTGCAAGCCACGCCGTTCAAGGCCTGCAGCGCATATTCAGACGCACAAAAACGCTCTGGCGCAGAACTTGCTCAAGGGTTTTTCAACACGGGCTGCCTTAAGTCCTGCGAGGGCTTTAGGCCAACACGGCGCCCGGCCATCGTTTTAATTACCCGAGGTACAGCAATGACTACGGTCGAACGTAACCCCGCGACACCGCTACACGAGCAAGCACCGATCCGCCTGTTGCAAAGCGAGGCCCAGGCCATTGCCGTGGCCAAAGAGATTGCCCGGGAGATTGCCGAAATCGCCGCCGACAGCCGACAAAACGGCCAGCTGCCCAGGCGCCAGGCGCAACTCTTGTCAGAGAGCGGCCTGACCTCGATCGGCGTGCCCAAGTCATTCGGCGGTCTGGGGGCCTCGGTTGAAACCATCGTCGAAACCGTGCGCCTGATTTCCGTGGCCGATGGCGGCGTCGGCCAATTGCTGCAGATCCACAACGTGATGCTGCGGGGGATCTTCAACGGTTACCCCGATGAAATCCGCGATCGCCTGGTCAGCGACGTGCTGGCCGGCAAGCGCTTCGGCAACGCCCTGGCGGAGATCGGCGGCAAGAACAAGTTCGCCCTCAAGACCCGGGTCGAGCGCCGGGCCGATGGCAAGCTGATCCTTAACGGCAGCAAGTTCTACTCCACCGGCTCTTACCTCGCCGAATGGATTTCCCTGACCGCCGCCAGCGAAGACGGCGGCGCCGGGGTCCTGCTCAACCGCGACACCCCGGGCCTGACCCTGGTGGACGACTGGGACGCCTTCGGCCAGAAGAACTCGGTGAGCGGCACGGTGATCTTCGACAACATTGAGCTCGACGAGCGTTTTGTGTCCCAGCGCAAGGGCCCGATGAAACGCACCGGCCTGACCTTCCCACAGATTCTGCACGCGGCCATCGACACCGGGATTGCCGCCGGCGCCTTGTCGGCGGCAGTCGATTACCTCAAGCACAACGCCCGGCCCTGGGTGGAGAGCGGCGTCGACCATGCCAATGAAGAACCGCACATCATCAAGCAGATCGGCGAATACGCGGTGGCGCTGCGGGCCGCCGAATCCCTGCTGCGCGATGCCGCGCGGGTGTTCGACCAGCACGAACTGGACCCGGACAACAAGGAACTGCAGGACGAACTGATCCTCTCGGTGGCCACCGCCCGGGCCCATTCCGACGGGGCCTCGCTGAAGATTTCCAGCGACATCTTCTCGCTGCTGGGGGCCAGTTCGTCCCTGAGTAAATGGAACCTCGACCGCTTCTGGCGCAACGCCCGGGTGCACACCACCCACGACCCGATCCGCTGGCGCCTGCACCACGTGGGCAACTACTACCTCAACGGCATCGACCCGGGCGAATACACCGCCATCCTCAACGCCAAGGAAAAACAAGGCGCCACCCGCCCGGCGACCTGAACCCGTTACACAAGCCGGCTTCTGTAGGAGCTGGCTTGCCAGCGATAGCACCCTCAAGGCCAACACCAGGCTTGAAGGCCCCATCGCCGGCAAGCCGGACTCCTACAAGGGTGGCCACACCCCGCATGTGTAGGAGCTGGCTCGCCAGCGATAGCGCCCGCAAGGCCAACACCAGGCTTGAAGGCCCCATCGCCGACAAGCCGGGCTCCTACAAGGGTGGCCACACCCCACATGTGTAGGAGCTGGCTCGCCAGCGATAGCGTCCTCAAAGCCAACACCTGGCTTGAAGGCCCCATCGCCGGCAAGCCGGGCTCCTACAAGGATGGCCACACCCCACATGTGTAGGAGCTGGCTTGCCAGCGATAGCACCCTCAAGGCCAACACCAGGCTTGAAGGCCCCATCGCCGGCAAGCCGGGCTCCTACAAGGGTGGCGACACCTCACATGTGTAGGAGCTGGCTTGCCAGCGATAGCGCCCGCAAGGTCGATACAAGACTTGAAGGCCTCCCCCAGATGCTCCGATTTTTGAATGAGTCCTGCATGAGCGAAAAACACCCTCTTTTGCGCTGCCTGGCGATTTACCGGGAAATGCCTTGGCGTTTTGCCCTGGTGGCCGGGCTGTATATCGCCGTCAACCTCGGGCTGGTCTGGCAGCAATGGCTTATCGGCCATGCGGTCAACGATGTCAGCGCCGAGCGTGCGGTGGTGCGCCAGGCCGACGGCAGCCTGGACGCCAGCCTCGGTTGGTACTGGCTGTGGCTGATGCTGGCGGTGGCCCTCGGCCGTGGCGTGCTGCAATACGCGGCCAGCGTGCTGTCCCTGGTGCTCAGCCAGGAACTGCTGACCCGCCTGCGTGAACGCATCCTGCAGCAGGTGCAGAACCTGCACCTGGGCTACCACTGGCAGCACGGCATGGGGGAAATGATCACCCGCACCACCCGCGACGCCGACAAGGTCCGCGATGCCTTGATCAGCTTCTGGCGCCAAGTGGTGGAAACGCCCCTGGTGGTCTTGGCCACGGTGGGCCTGTTGAGTGTGTACAACCCGCTGCTGGGGCTGGTGCCGCTGTTACTGACGGCGTTCGGCCTGTGGATTTTCGTGCGCCAGACCGAGCGCCTGGTGAGCCTCGACCGGGCCGTGGGGGCGGCCTATGACCGGGTCAACCAGGACCTCAGCGAGGGCATTGGCGGGGTCCGGGTGATCAAGTCCTTCGGCCTCGAACAGCACCGCATCCAGGGCTTCGCCGCCCAGGTGGCGTTGTTTGCCCACCACGCGCGCCAGGCCCTGGCCTACTCCAGCTCACGCATCCCCCTGCCCCAGGCCGTGGTCGCCCTGGGCCACGTGTGGATCCTGGTCTACGGCGCCCATCTGGTGGCCGCCGGGCAACTGGGCATCGGTGAGCTGGTGACCTCGCTGCTGATCGCCACCACCCTGGTGTTTCGCATCGAAGGCATTGGCCGGGTGATGCAGACCTTTGCCGACGCCCGCTCCAGCGCCGAGCGCATCTGGCAATTGCTCGACGAACCGGCGGCCATCCGTAGCGCCGACGCTCGCCTGCCCGACAGCCCGCTGGGCCTGAAGCTGGAACGGGTCAGTGTCAGCGCCCCCGGCGGCGGCCTGGACATCCTCCATGACTGTTCCCTGACCTTGCAGCCGGGGGAAATCGTCGCCCTGGTGGGCGCCACCGGCACGGGCAAAAGCCTGTTGGCCAGCCTGCTGCCGCGTCTTAGCGACGTCAGTTGCGGGCGCCTGCTGCTGGGCTCGGACAGCGCCGGCTGGCAAGACATCCGCGACCTGGACTTGCAGCAACTGCGGCGCCGGGTGCACGTGGTGCCCCAGGAAAGCTTTCTGTTTTCCGACACCCTGGCAGCCAACCTGCGCCTGACCGCCCCCGGCGCCAGCGACGCGCAACTGCGCCACGGCCTGGCCCTGGCGGCCGCCGAAGACGTGCTGGAGCGCCTGCCCCAAGGCTTGAACACGCCCCTGGGCGACCGCGGCGTGACCCTGTCCGGCGGCCAGCGCCAGCGCCTGAGCCTGGCCCGGGCGCTGCTCGGTGAGCCGGACATCCTCTGCCTCGACGACGCCACCAGCGCCCTGGATGCCATCAGCGAACGCCAGGTGCTGAACAACATCCGTCAATTGCGCCGCGACCAGGGCCGGGCCACCACCTTGCTGGTGATCTCCAGCAAGCTCTCGACCATTCTTCTGGCCGACCGGGTGCTGATGCTCCAGGACGGCAAGATCGCCGCCAGCGGCACCCACGCTGAACTGTTGACGGCCAATGCGGACTACCGCGACCTGCTGGGGATCGACCATGGCTAACCCAAGCGCCGGCAAGGCGCTGAGCGACATCGAAATTGAAGAAATGCTGGCGAAAAAGGCCTTGGACCGCAGCATGTTCAGCCGCCTGCTGCCGCTGCTGAAGCCGATTCGCGGGCCGATACTGGCGGTGATCGGCATCGAGGTGCTGCTGGTGTTCACGGTGTTCCTGCGCCCTTGGTTCGTCCGCGAACTGCTGGACAGCGGGCTGATCCGCGACGGCGACCACTGGCTGCTGGACGAGCGCCTGGTGCTGTGGCTCGGCCTCGGGCTGGCGGCCAGTTGGCTGGGGCGTTTTGTGCTCGCCGGGGTGTCCCAGTTGATTGCCGGCAGCGCGGCGATCCGGGTGCTCAACGACCTGCGGGTGCAGGTGTTCGCCCATGTCCAGGCGCTGAGCGTCAGCTACTTCGACCAGACCCGCGCCGGGCGGATCATTTCCCGTGCCGACCGCGACGTCGACAGCCTGGAACCCTTGCTGATCCAGGGCCCGCCGGAACTGCTGGGGGCCTTGCTGCGCTGTGGGCTGGCGTCGCTGATGCTGTGGCGCATCGACCCGCGATTCTTCCTCGCCCTGGCGGCCACGGTGCCCTTGCTGGTGCTGGCGACCTGGGGGTTCAAGCGTATTTCCCAGCGCAACTGGGCCAAGGTGGCGGAGAACCGCAGCCGCTTCACCGCCCACCTGGTGGAAAGTGTCAGCGGCGCGCGGATGCTGCAGCAATGCACCCAGCAAGCGCCGAACCTCAAGCGTTACCGTGGCTTGCTGGACGACTTCAACCAGGCACTGATTGGTGGCAGCCTGCGCTCCAGCTGGTTCGCCCCGTTCACCGCGCTGCTCAGTTCGGCAGGCATGGCCGGGCTGTTGCTGGTGGGCGCCTTCGGCCTGGCCACGACGGACATCAGCGTCGGCCAGGTGGCGGAAAGCCTGTTCTATGTGTTCCTGTTCCTCGGCCCCCTGCAAGAACTGTCGGACCTCTTCGAGCGCTACGCCACCGGCTCGGCCTCGGCCCAGCGCATCTTCCTGTTGCTCGACACCCGGCCACAGATCGTCGACAGCGCCACGCCCCAGCGCCTGGGGCGAGCTCGCGGGGAGGTGAATTTCCAGCAGGTGCGCTTTGCCTACGACACCAAGAGCCCGACACCGGTGATCCATGACCTGGACCTGCACATTCGTGCCGGTGAAGTGCTAGCCATCGTGGGCCCCTCGGGCCATGGCAAAAGCACCCTGGTGCAGCTGTTGACGCGGTTCTACGAGGTGCAGGCCGGCGCGGTGCAACTGGATGGCGTGGATATTCGCCAGCTGACCCAGCATGACCTGCGGCGCAATGTCGGCGTGGTGCTGCAAGACAACGTGCTGTTCAGTGGCAGCATCCTCGACAACCTGCGCCTGGCCGCGCCCCAGGCCGACGATGCGGCCTTGATTGCCGCCGCCCGGGAACTGGGGGCGGATGAAGTGCTGGAGCGCCTGCCCCATCAGTACCAGACCGAGGTCGGGCCGTTGGGCGGGCACCTGAGCCACGGCCAGCGGCAGCTGGTGTGCCTGGTGCGTGCGTACCTGGCGGACCCGGCGGTGCTGGTGCTGGACGAAGCCACTTCGGCGGTCGATATCCATACCGAGCGGCGCATCCAGCGGGCCTTGCGCCGACTGTGCGAAGGGCGCACGGCGATCATCATCGCCCACCGCCTGGCAACCATCCGCGATGCCGATCGGATCGCCGTGATTCGTCACGGGCGCCTGGTGGAGCAAGGTCCGCACCATCGGTTGATCGACCAGGGTGGTGCCTATGCAGCGCTGTACCAGACTTACCTGCGCAGCGCCGAAACGGCTGAAACCGCGTAAATCCGCCTCAAGGGCCCTATCGCCGGCAAGCCGGCTCCTACAGGACACGTCAACCACGGCTCCCGTTGTAGGAGCTGGCTTGCCAGCGATGGCGTCCCCAAACCTAGCCTGCATCTCAAGGGCCTCATCGCCGGCAAGCCGGCTCCTACAGGGCACATCAACCACAGCTCCCGTTGTAGGAGCTGGCTTGCCAGCGATGGCGTCCCCAAGCCTAGCCTGCATCTCAAGGGCCTCATCGCCGGCAAGCCGGGCTCCTACAGGGCACGTCAACCACGGCTCCCGTTGTAGGAGCTGGCTTGCCAGCGAGGGCGTCCCCAAGCCTAGCCTGCATCTCAAGGGCCTCATCGCCGGCAAGCCGGCTCCTACGCGTGTCAGCCGTGCGGACGTGCTGCGCGCTCAGCAGCGGTTGCTGACGGGGTGTTGCTACAGACGCACCCCGGCCGGGGTTGCTCGTAGGGATTATTGGCAAAGCCCCGCCCCTGCTGGCTGAAACCGCTTCGGGCGGTGCATGGCATGGCCGTTGCAGTTCCTGTGCAAAGGCGTCTTCGCACCTGCGGGCGCAATGCGTTACTGAATCAGGAGCACCCATGAGCACTGAATTTTTCTGGCGCCTGCCGCTGGGAACCGACGGTCCGCAGTTGACCACCGACAAACACAACCGTGGCAACCCGGATTACCGCCCCGGGCACATTGCCCCGGGACGCCTGCCCAACGGTGAACCGGACGACTTCACCTACATCGACTACATCGCCCAAGTGGCCAAGGCGGCTGAAATCGCCGGTTTCGAAGGGGCCCTGCTGCCCACCGGCCCCGAGCCCTGGATCGCCGCCGCGGCCCTGGCTCGGGAAACCCGGCGCATCAAGTTCCTGATCGCCTTCCAGGCCACCTGGACCCTGCCGGCCTACGCCGCCCAGCAAGCGGCGATCCTGCAGAACCTCAGCCGTGGCCGCCTGGAGTGGAACATCATCACCGGCGGCAACCCCGCCAGCCAGCGGGCCAACGGCGACTTTCTCGACCACGACCGGCGCTACCAGCGCACCGGCGAATTCCTCGACATCATCCAGGGCCTGTGGGAACACGAGCGGTTCTCCTACGACGGCGATATCTACCAACTTGAAAACGGCGCCCTGCCCCCCGGCCTGCAACATGAACGCAAGCCCGGCGTGTACTTCTCCGGTTTCTCCGATGCGGCTCTGGATGTGGCCGCCAAGCACGCCGACGTCTACCTGAACTGGGCCGAGCCCATCGACCAGCTCAAGCCCCACATCGAGCGGGTGCGCGAGCTGGCGGACAAACAGGGGCGCAGCGTGCGCTTCGGCTTGCGGGTCGACCTGTTCGCCCGGGAAACCGAGGAACAGGCCTGGGCCGACCTGCGCCGCCAGTTCGACAAGCTCGAAGGCAAGAGCAGCGTGGTCGCCAAAGGCTTCAGCAGCGGTTCCGACTCGGTGGGCGGCGCCCGACAGAGTGCCTATCACCAGAACATTTCCCGCTTCGACGACTTGATCATCGGCCCCAACCTCTGGGCCGGCTTCGCCAAGGCCAAGCCGGGCCCCACCGTGGGCCTGGTGGGCAGCCACCAGAACATCGCCGAACGCCTGGTGGAATACCGCGACGCCGGCTTCTCGACCTTTATTCTCGCCGGCAACCCACACCTGGAAGAGGCCCTGCGCATTGGCCAGGAAGTCCTGCCGCTGGTGCACCAGCGCCCGGTTGCCGAAACGCCCCACCCTTTGCAGGCCAGCGCCTGAACGCTGATGGAGAACACCTGAAATGAGCCAACCCCTCGATTCACTGTGGTACACCCGCTGCCCGGTTCCCACCGGCCTGGGCATCGCCGTGCAGCAAGGCTGGCTGCAGGACCGGGTCGGCGCCCTGGGCACCCGGGTGCAGTCCCTGCGTGAGTCCAACGACCAGGCTGTGCGCGAATCGCATTTTGATCACAGCCTGCGCAACTCGGTGCGCCACGGCGGCAATATCCCGGCGATCTGGGCCCGCGCCCAAGGCCGGGAAACCCGGGTCATCGGCCTGTCCTGGGCCGATGAGGCGCAACTGATCCTGACCCGCCCGGACAGCGGCATCCGCACCGTCAAGGACCTCAAGGGGCGGCGCTTCGGCCTGCCGGACTGGGCCGGCGCACAGATCGACTTCACCCGCGCCCAGGCCCTGCGCGGCCTGGAAAACGCCCTCAAGCTCGAAGGCCTGCAGGTCGGCGATATGCAACTGCTGAACTTTCGCTACGGCGGCACCTTCAGCGACCAGCCCGTGCACACCGTGGCCGACACCCCGGTGCTGGCAGCCACCCGCCAGGGCCGCAACCTGGAGCTGCAAGGCCTGCTGCGCGGCGAAGTCGATGCGATTTTCCTCAAGGGCGCCAGCGCCGCCCAATACGCCCACGATTTTGGCCTGCACACGGTGATCGATACCGGCGCCCACCCGGACGCGCTGATCCGTAGCAACAACGGCACGCCGCGCACCCTGACCGTCGACCTGCACCTGCTGCAGGAGCATTTCGACGTGGCCAGCGGCATTCTCGATTCGGTGCTGCGCGCCGAGCGCTGGGCCCACACCCACCCCGAAGACACCCGACGCTACCTGGCCCGGGAAACCAACAGCAGCGAATACTGGGTCAGCGCCGCCTATGGCAATGACGCCCACCTGCGCCTGCGCACCGCACTCGACGAACAGGCCATCTCCGCCCTGCAGGACTTTGTCCAGTTCCTGCACCGCTGGCGCTTCATTGCGCAGAGTTTCGATGTACGCCAGTGGATCGATCACCGGCCCTTGCACGCCCTGCTGGACACCCCCATTGCCCTGCCCGGCTAACCCGCCAGGTTTCATGGATTCGAATTGAAGACCCTTATGAGCAAACCACTCGATACCCTTTGGTACACCCACAGCCCAGTGCCCACCGGGCTGGGCATCGCCGTGCAGTCCGGTCGCCTGGCGGAAGCCTTCCTGCCGTTCGGCACCAATATCCAGTCCCTGCGCGAATCCAGCGAGCGTGAAGTGCGCGAGGCCCACTACGACCACCACTTGCAGAACTCGGTGCGCCACGGCGGCAACATTCCGGCCATCTGGGCCTACGCCAGCGGCGTGCAGACCCGGGTCCTGGGCCTGTCCTGGAGTGACGAGGTGCAGTTGATCCTGACCACCGCGGAAAGCGGCGTGAAGAGCATCCGCGACTTGAAAAACCGTCGTTTCGGCTTGCCGAAATGGGCCAATGTGCAGATCGACTTCACCCGCGCCCAGGCCCTGCGCGGCCTGGAAAATGCCCTCAAGCTCGAAGGCCTGGCCGTCAGCGATGTAGAGCTGGTGGACTACCCCTACGGCGGCACCTACAGCGACGAGCAGAAGCAACACCTGTACGGCTCGGAAGTCAGCCTCGGGGTGACCCGTTTCAGCCGGCGCAACAACGAACTGATCGGCCTGCTGCGGGGCGACATCGATGCGATCTTCCTCAAGGGCGCCCACGCCGTGCACCTGGCCAACGAATTCGGCCTGCACGTGGTGGTGGACACCGGCTCCCACCCGGACCCGCTGATCCGCTCCAACAACGGCACGCCGCGGACCCTGACCGTGGACACTCACCTGCTGCAGGAACACTTCGACGCCAGTGTGAAAATCGTCGACACCGTGCTGCGCACCGAGCAGTGGGCCTGGGCCAACCCCGAGGAAACCCGGCGTTTTCTCGCCCGCGAACTCAACACCAGCGAGTACTGGGTGGCGGCGGCCTATGGCGAAGACGCCCACCGCCGCCTGCGCACCACCCTGGATGCCCGCTCCATCGAAGCCCTGCAAGACTTCACCGACTTTCTCCATCGCTGGAACTTCATCCCACGGCGCTTCGATGTACGCGACTGGATCGACTTCAGCGTGCTGGAAAAAGTCATCGGTTCCACCTCCCGCGTCGCTGTTTGATCCTCGGCCAGCGCCTGTGGCAGGCGCTGGCGACTCCCACCTCCCCTGTGCTATCGCCGGCAAGCCGGCTCCTACAAAAAAACCTGTAATCACCCTGGGTGCAGGGTGTTGGTTGGGCAGCACTTTTGCCGGTCACGCCTGCTGCTCCAGCAGCACCCTTCACGCAACTTCTGCTGAATAACCGACAGGCTCTTTATAGCGTGTTGGATCCAACTAACCACGGCTTTTTAAAACAACTTGAACCGCGTCTTTTTAATGATTTAAATCGTTTTATTTCAATCACTTATCAAAACTAAAGAGCGAAAAAATCCTCTTGGCACGATCTCTGCTCTAGCCCAGATAGAGAAACTTTCAAGGGGGAGATTTAAATGCATAAGCTTAATCCGATTACCAAGAGTATCTGGCTGGCCCTGCTTCTAGCGGGAGGCACCCTCGGTGAGGCGGCATTGGCCGCTGAAGCCGACACCACCGACAGCGAACAGACCCGCAATGAACCGGCACTGAAAACCGTGACCGTCACTGCCCAGCACCGGGAAGAAACCCTGCAAGAGGTTCCGGTGGCGGTATCGGCAGTCCAGGGCACCAGCATCACCGCCGACGGCGTGCGCGCCATGGGCGACATCACCACCTTTATTCCCAACGCCTCGGCCAAGAACCCCGATGGTGACGGCCGCCCCCGCTGGTACATCCGCGGCCTGGGCACCGGTGACACCGGTGCCGCCACGGTTTTCCCGGTGGGCATCTATGCCGACGACGTCTACCTCAACGCGCCCATTGCCGGCGGCGGCCCGCTGTTCGACCTGGAGCGCATCGAGGTCCTGCGCGGGCCCCAGGGCACCCTGTACGGCAAGAACACCACGGCCGGTGCGGTGAACATCATTTCCAAGAAGCCCAGCTTCGACACCGACGGTTTTGGCACCCTGGGTTTTGGCAGCAAGAACGAACGCATCGTCAGCGGCGCCATTGGCGGCGCCCTGGTGGATGAGAAGCTGGCGGCGCGGGTTTCCCTGTACTCCGAGGAACGCGACGGCTTCCAGAAAAACCTCAACGACGACCACACCTACGGCGACGTCAACAAGAAGGCCGTGCGCCTGCAGTTCCTGGCCCAGCTCAACCCGGACCTGGACGCCCTGTTGAAGCTGCACAGCCGCGAGTTCAAGGGCGATGGCAGCAACGGCTCGTTGCCGGTGGGCACCTATTACAACGTCGGCTATGAGCGACCCCATGGGCGCAACACCAACCTCAATGTCAACGAAGACGCCAAGCTCGATCACGATGGCACCTCCCTGACCCTGAACTGGCACCTGGGCGACTACACCCTGACGTCCATCAGTGCCTATGACTGGATTCGCGGGCAGTCCACCAGCGACGCCGACTACACCCCGTACGAAGTCAACGGCGCGGCCATCAGCGACAACAAATACACCCAGTACTCCCAGGAGCTGCGCCTGGCCTCGCCGCAACAGGAAACCCTGCGCTGGCTGCTGGGCGCCCACTACTTCCATGAAGACCTGGACAGTTCGGCCAAGCGCATCATCACCCCGGGCGCGCGCCCCAACGGCACGGGTTCGAACCAGGTCGGCACCACGGCCTTTCGCAACCTCGACTACACCCACACCACCGACAGCTATGCGCTGTTCGGCAACCTGACCTACGACTTCACCGATGACTTCAGCGTCACCGGCGGCCTGCGCTGGACCCAGGAAAAGAAAGACATCGACCTCGACCTGACCCAGTTGACCCGCGCCACCGCCAACGGCCCGCTGATTCCCCTGGCGGCAGCCGGCAGCAACGGCAGCAGCGAGAAGGACAAGACCTGGGAAGCCTGGACCTACGACCTGACCCCGGAATACCGCATCAACGACAACCTGCGGGTGTTTATGCGTTATGCCCATGGCTTCCGTTCCGGCGGTTTCAACACCGGCCTGTCCACCAGCCTGTCGCAACTGACCACGGTCGATCCGGAACAGCTGGACGCCTATGAAGTCGGCCTCAAGTCCGAGTGGTTCAACCGCCGGCTGACGGTCAACGCCAACGTTTTCTACTACGACTATTCGGACATCCAGGTGAACCTGTTGACGGTCAACAACGGCGTGCTGACCACCGCCTTGACCAACGGCGCCAAGGGCAAGGTCAAGGGCGCCGAGCTGGAAATCGAAGGCCAGCCCACCGACTACCTGCACCTGCGGGCGGCGGTGTCTTTCCTCGACAGCCAGTACACCGAATTCAAGAACACCAACCCCACCACCGGTGAGGTGACCGGCGACTACAGCGGCAACAGCTTCGTGCGCTCGCCACGTAACGTGGTGTCTCTGGGGGCCGACTACACCTTCCCGCTGGAGATCGGCGGCAAGCTGGTGGCCGGTGGCGACGTGAGCTTCCGTGACAAGGAATACTTCCTCGCCGACCGCCAGAGCAGCCCCGACAAGACCCTGAGCCAGCCCCACTACACCCTGGCCAACAGCCGCCTGACCTGGTTCAGCCCGGATGAAAAACTCAGCGTCACCGGCTTCGTCAACAACCTCACCGACCGTCGCTACCAGGTGCATGGCCGACCCAATGGTGGCCTGGGCCAATACGTCATCACCTACGGCGACCCACGCACCGTCGGCCTGAGCGTGACCAGCCGCTTCTAACCCATACCCCCTGTAGGCGCCGGCTTGCCGGCGATAGGGCCCCCAGGCCCTGGGCAGGTCTCAAGACCACCATCGCTGGCAAGCCAGCTCCTACCGCAACCCGACCTACCGCACCAACGCGTTGATCGGCATTTTTATTAGAAAGGAATTCACCTTATGTTCCATCGCAATCCGTTGGCCGGCGCCGTGGCGCTGGTCATCGGCAGCCTTGCCGTGCCTGCGTTCGCTGCCGAAAGCTCAACCTCGTCCCCTTCTGCCACCAGCGATCACCTGGACACCGTGGTGGTGCTCGGCACCCGCCGCAGTGATGTCACCGCCCTGGAAAGCGCCGCCCCGGTGGACGTGCTCTCCGGCGAGCAGTTGCAGCACACCGGGGCCAGTGACTTGTCCGGCGCCCTGGCGGCGCTGTCGCCCTCCTTCAGCTTCCCCCAGTCGCCCCAGGGCGCCTTCGCCGGGTCCATCGCCCAGGGTGCCTCGCTGCGCGGCCTGGCCTCCGACCAGGTACTGGTGCTGGTCAACGGCAAACGCCGCCACACCAGCGCCAACGTCACCCGCCAAAGCCTGGTCAACGGCCGTGGTGCCGCTGCCGTGGACCTGAGCCTGATCCCCCTGAGTGCCATCCAGCGGGTGGAAATCCTCCGTGACGGCGCCGCCGCCCAGTACGGTTCCGACGCCATCGCCGGGGTGATCAATATCGTGCTCAAGGAAAAGGACGACGGCGGCAACCTGGGCTACCGCTTCGGCGGCTACGACAAGGGCGACGGCATCCAGCGCAAACTCAGCGGCTGGAAAGGCTTTGCCCTGCCCAACGACGGCTTCCTGACCCTGAGCTTCGATGCGGGCAGCCAGGACCCGGCCAGCGACACCAACCCGGACAACCGGATCTTCTACCCCGGCTCCACCAGCATCAACACGCCCCGCGAGCAGAACAACCGCTACCGCACCTGGCGCTGGGGCTCGGGCAATGTCTCGGACCAATACAACGTCGTCGCCAACAGCGAGTTCGGCCTCAGCGAGGGGCTCACCGCCTACGGTTTTGCCACCTACGCCCACAAGAACACCGACGCCGAGAACTTCTTCGACCCGCCCACCACCCTGCGCAACAACTACGGCAGCGATGCCCTGCAACGCTACCCTGACGGGCGTGTGCCGATCACCCGCTACACCCTGCAAGACTATGCCGCCACCGGGGGCCTGCGGTACGAGGACGAGCAACTGGGCAAGTTCGACCTGGCCCTGAACCACGGCATCAACCGCCTGGAATCGGTCGATCGCAACGCCATCAACCCCAGCTGGGGCGATGCCAGTCCGTCGAAGATCTACACCGGCAAGCGCGAAGCCGACCAGACCAACCTGACCCTGGACTGGGTCCGCGACTTCCCCACCGACCTGTTGTTCAAGCCCCTGACCCTGTCCGCCGGCCTGGCCTGGCGCCAGGAGAACTACGAACTGAGTGCCGGTGAAGCCGCCGGCTGGCAGAACGGCCCGTTGTTCAACACCATCGACCCGGTGACCGGCCGCAGGATCCCGGGCTACTACTCGGGCATCACCCAGGTGGACGCCGCGTCCCTGGACCGCAAGGTGCTGGGGGCCTACTTCGATGTGGAAGGCCAGGTCACCGAGAAATTCCAGGCCGGGGTGGCGGTGCGCACCGAGCATTACTCGGACTTTGGCGACACCACCAACGGCAAGCTCTCGCTGCGTTACGACTTCACCCCGCAAATCGCCGCCCGCGCCACCGCCAGCACCGGCTACCGGGCACCATCCTTGGTGCAGAGCGGGCTGTCCTCGTTCAGCGTGCAGGTGGTGGAGCAACCGCCGGGCAGCGGTAATTTCGTCGAGGTGCAACAACGCACCCTGCGCGCCGACAGCCCGGAAGCCGCGTTGCTGGGCGGCAAGGCGCTCAAGCCCGAGGAATCCACCAACTACTCCCTGGGCCTGGTCTGGCGTCCGCTGCCCAATGCCTCGGTGACCCTGGATGCGTACCGGATCAACATCGATAACCGCATCACCCTCTCCGACCAGCTGCCGTCGGCGGTGGTCGCGCCGATCTTTGCCGGCACGCCTTACGCCAACATCCAGAGCGCGGCCTTCTACACCAACGTCGCCGATACCCGTACCGATGGCGTCGAACTGACCGGCAACTACCAGTGGGACCTGCAGCAATGGGGGCGCTTGAACCTGAGCACAGGCTTCAGCCAGAACAACACCCAGATCACCGAACTGCGGGACGTGGGCAGCATCAAGGGTTCGCAGATTGTCGGCCGCACCACCCAAGGCCTGATCGAGGACGGCACGCCGAAGAACAAACTGACCCTGAGCGCCAACTGGCTGTATGAGGGCTGGGGCGTGACCGTGGCCCAGCGTCGCTATGGCCAGTGGAAAAGCCTGAACGCCGTGAACCCCAACCTGGACCAGACCTACAGCGCGCAATGGGTGACCGATGTGGACCTGTCCTACACCTTTGACAAGCACCTGAAAGTTTCGGTGGGCGCGATCAACCTGCTCGACAGCCGCCCGGACAAATCCGCCGGCACCCAGCTGTACGGCGTGCCCAAATACTCCACCACCAGCCCGGAAGGCGCACAAGGCGCGTTCTACTACACCAGCGTCAGCTACGACTTCTGATTGCTGCTTCGGTGTTGCCCAGGCAGCAGCCATTGCTGCCTGAGCATCACCCAACACCGTCCCACCTGTAGGAGCCGGCTTGCCGGCGATGGGCCCCTTGAAGCTCGCAACTTGACGCTTGCAGCGCCCTTAAACCCGCCATCGCTGGCAAGCCAGCTCCTACACGACATCCTCCCCAACACGTCAGACCCAACCCCGTCTCACCGACGCCCCCCACCTGTAGGAGCCGGCTTGCCGGCGATGGGCCCCTTGAAGCTCGCAACTTGACGCTTGCAGCGCCCTTAAACCCGCCATCGCTGGCAAGCCAGCTCCTACACGACATCCTCCCCAACACGTCAGACCCAACCCCGTCTCACCGACGCCCCCCCACCTGTAGGAGCCGGCTTGCCGGCGATAGGGCCCTTGAAGCTTGCAACTTGACGCTTGCAGCCCCCTTAAAACCGCCATCGCTGGCAAGCCAGCTCCTACACAACATCCTCCCCGACGCCCCCACCTGTAGGAGCCGGCTTGCCGGCGATAGGGCCCTTGAAGCTTGCAACTTGACGCTTGCAGCGCCCTTAAACCCGCCATCGCTGGCAAGCCAGCTCATACACAACAGCCCCCCCAATAACGTCGCACAATCTTGCCGTGCAGGTGGCACAGGTCTTGCGATGGGTCAGGGGTATTTCGCTGAAGTAAGAATTGCCATGGCTCGTTTTGTTCGTCCTGTCTTCAATGCCTTGACTTGGGTGATCTCGCCCGTTGCCTTGCTGTTGCTCTGGCACCTGGTGGCCAATGCGGGGATTTTTCCGCGCAACTTGCTGGTTCCGCCGGCCCAGGTATGGCAAACCTTCGAAGCCTTGCTGGCCAGCGGGGAACTGCTGGAGCACTTGGATAACAGCCTGTCGCGCCTGGGCCTGGGGTTCGCCATCGGTGCGTTCAGCGGGCTGGCCTTTGGCGTGCTGATGGCCCTGTCGAAAAACGTCGAGGCTTACTGCGCGCCGCTGTTCCACAGCCTGCGGCAGATCCCCAGCATCGCCCTGATCCCGATGTTCGTGCTGCTGTTGGGCATCGATGAAACCTTCAAGATCGTCATCGTCGCCAAAACCGCGTTTTTCCCGGTGGCCCTGGCGGCCAGCGAGGGGGTCAAGGCCATCCCCCGCAGCTACTTCGAAGTGGCCGACGTCTATCAGTTGCGCTGGCCGACCCTGGTCCGCGAAATCGCCCTGCCCGCCGCCGCCCCGCCGATCATTACCGGCTTTCGCATCAGCCTGACCCGAGCCTGGGTGGTGTTGGTGGCCACCGAGCTGCTGGCCGCCGACAGCGGCCTGGGGCAGATGATTGAAATGAGCCGGCAGATGCTGCGCATCGACGTGGTGATGGTCGGGGTGATCGTCACTGGGTTGATCGGCTTTGCCCTGGACTTTTCCTTCCGCCGCCTGGAGCGGCGACTGCTGCGCTGGCAGACCCGCTAGGAGCCCCCTCGAATGATCGCTTTGTTGAAAAAAACCCGCGGCGCGCTGCTGCCCCTGCTGTTGCTCGCGCTCTGGGAATACCTGTCCCGCCAGGACGCCGCCGGGGCCTATGCGTTCGTGCCGTTGTCGACCATCGGCAGCGCCCTGGTCGAATTGCTGGGCAACGGTGAACTGCTGGTCAACCTCCTGGCCAGCCTGGCCCGCACCAGCGGCGGCCTGCTGCTGGGGATCCTGTTCGGGGTGTTGCTGGGCGCGCTGATGGCCTTTTCGGCGGTGGCCAATCGGCTGGTGGGGCCGTTGTTCCATTCGATCCGCCAGGTGCCGATGCTCGGCTGGATCCCGCTGATCGCCATGTGGTTCGGCAACGGCGAGTTTTCCAAGGTGCTGATTGTCAGCCTCGCCGCCTTCTACCCCATGGTGCTCAACACCTACCTGGGCTTCAGCCAGGTGGAGCAGCGCTACCGCGAAGTGGGCCAGGTGCTGGTGCTGGGTCGCTGGCAGCAACTGCGCCATGTGCTGTTTCCCGCGGCCTTGCCGAGCATCGCCACCGGCGCCTTGCAGGCCCTGGCCTTTGCCTGGGTGACCACGGTGGGCAGCGAGCTGTTCCTGTCGTCCGGCGCCGGCCTGGGCAACCTGATGATGAATGCCGAGGCCGGTTCACGCATGGAGGTGATCGTCCTCTGCGTGCTGTGCATCGGCCTGTGTGGCTACCTGATGAACCTGCTGTTTTCCCTGCTGAGCCGCCGCCTGCTGCGCTGGCGCCCTACCCGCTGAAGGCCAAGACATGAATGCAATCGCCCAACACCCGCCCCAGGCGAGCCTGACCCAAGCCACTGGTGCCCTGGAAGTCCGCAGCCTGAGCAAAACCTACCGGATCCAGGGCCAGGCCCTGCCGGTGCTGGAGAACATCGACCTGCAGGTGCGCCCCGGGGAGTTCGTTAGCATTGTCGGCGCCAGCGGTTGCGGCAAATCCACCCTGCTGCGGCTGATGGTCGGCCTGGAGCGCGATTATCAGGGGCAGATCCTGCTCGATGGCCAACCCGTGGTCGGCGCCAGCCTGGAGCGCGGCATCGTGTTCCAGGACCACCGGTTGTTTCCCTGGATGACCTTGCGCCAGAACATTGCCCTGGCGCTGAAGAACCACCCGTTGTCGGCCGCCGAAAAGCAGCGCCTGGTGGCCGAGCACATCGCCCTGGTCAACCTCGAGGGCTTTGAAGACGCCTACCCGCACCAACTGTCCGGCGGCATGGCGCAGCGCGCGGCGATTGCTCGGGCGCTGATCAATAAACCCAAGGTGTTGCTGCTGGACGAGCCCCTGGGGGCCCTCGACGCCTTGACCCGGGTGCGCCTGCAGCACGAGCTGCAGCGCATCTGGGTGCAGCAGCGCTGCACGGTGATCATGGTCACCCACGACATCGAGGAAGCCCTGTACCTGGGCGACCGAGTCATTGTCATGGACGCCCACCCGGGACGGATCAAGCATGAAATCCGCGTGGACCTGCCCCATCCCCGGGAACGCTCCTCGCCCGTCCTACAGGGTTACAAGGAGCAATTGCTGGAGGAACTGGTGGGCCACTGAGGGCCGTTTGCGCCGGGGGGCGATATAGCTCGAAGCTCGGCTTTTATTCCATAAAAGTCGTACAAGGCATTTTTATAGTGCGTTTAAATATATGAATGCGTGCGTGGCGGGTGCCTCAACACCCGCCCGCGCCCCTGCCCCCAGCGACTTTTCAGGAACCCTCGATGTCCGATCCAACCCCTTTGTTGTTTGCCCTCTACGAGCAAGCCAGTGTCGGCTGCGGCGGCGCGCCGAGCCTGTGGACCCACCCCGCCGATGAACGCCTGAGCATCAACTCCCTGAGTTACTGGTCGAACCTGGCGCGAATCGCCGATCAGGCCCACCTGGACATGCTGTTTTTCGGCGACGTACTGGGGTTCTACGACGTGTTGGGCGGCAACGCCGACGCCGCCTTGAAATGGGCCGTGGAAGCGCCGGCCAATGATCCTTTGCTGCTGATCCCGGCGCTGGCGGCGATCACCGAAAACCTGGCCTTCGGGGTCACGGTCAGCACCAGCTATGAACACCCGTTCACGCACGCCCGGCGCTTCAGCACCCTGGACCACCTGACCAATGGCCGTGTGGGCTGGAACATCGTCACCTCCTACCTGTCCAGCGCCGCACGCAACTTCGGCCTGGAGCAGATGATCAAGCACGATGACCGCTATGAGCGCGCCGAGGAGTTTCTCGATGTGGCCTACAAGCTCTGGGAAGGCAGTTGGGCCGATGACGCGGTGCTGGCCGACAAATCCCGGCAAACCTATGCCCGCGGCGACCGGGTACGCCCGATCAACCATGTGGGCGAGCATTACCGAGTGGCCGGGCCGCACCTGTGCTCGCCTTCGCCGCAACGCACGCCGCTGCTGATCCAGGCCGGCTGGTCGGGCCGTGGCCGGGAATTCGCAGCCAAGCATGCCGAGCTGATCTTTATCGCCAAATCCAACCCGGTGGACATCCGCCAGGGCCTGGAGGACATCTGGGCCCAAGCACGGGCGCGCGGGCGCCAGGCCGAGGATGTGAAATCCCTGACCGTGTTGCGCATCGTCACCGCCAAGACCGAGATCGAAGCCCAGCGCAAATACGCCGAGCTGCAAAGCAACTACCACTTGCAGGCGCAACTGGTGAGCTACGCCGGCGACACCGGCATCGACATCAGCCGCTATGCCGACAACGAAGCCCTGTCCACCCACACTGAGGGCCTGACCTCTTACGTCATGCGCCCCGATGGCAGCGGCAAGCCGTTGACCGCCGGCGACGTCAAACAGCGTTTCGCCCAGGTCACCCGCGGCAGCGACCTGATTCTGGTGGGCACCCCGCAGCAGGTGGCCCAGCGCATCGAGGAACATGCGCGGATCTCCGGCACCAGTGGCTACATGCTCAACCCGCTGATCAGCCCGAGCAGCCTTGAAGACTTCGTCGAACTGGTGATTCCCGAACTGCAAAAGCGCGGGCTGTATCGCACCCAGCCGCAGCGCGGGACCTTTCGCTCACGCTTGCGTGCCGACGGTGCCAGCCACCTGCCAGCCTCGGCCTACGGCGCCTCGTTCCGCTTCGCCCCGTAAGCGGTGCCCGCCCCAGGGAATCAACGGCACCTGGGGCGGGCCCGTTTCAACCAGGCGCCAGACGGCGCATCAGCACAGGTTTGCATACCGCGCGGCTCTGCCATAATGGCGCGGTTTTCCCACCAGCGTGCGAGCACAAGCCCGCGGTAAGGCACTCCACACTCCCTGCCCCCCTTGCTTTCGAATCGCACGACCATGCTGCTGAACGATCCCGTCACCCTGTCGCTGATCCTTATTCCCTTCGGCCTGCTCACCGCCCTGGTGCTGTGCCTGTCGTATTTCGGCCTTGGCACGTCCGGCGGCGCGTTGCGCTGGTGGCTGGCCGGGGACCTGTTGCTGACCGCCTACCGCGGCGTGGTGCTGCTGCAACCCGGTGTACTGGGCGACGGCTATGCCTGGCTCGGGCTGCTGACCCCACCCCAGGAACTGGTGTCGGGCATCGCCCTGCTGCTGGCGGCCATCGGTGCCCACACCCTGGCCCTGGAGCAGCTATTCGGGCGCCGTGGCGGCCATGGCTGGCCCCTGGATCGGGTGCTGCTCCTGCCGCTGGTCTATACCGTCGGCGCGGTGGCACTACTGCACAGTTCCTACCTGCTGCCCTGGTTCTTTTTTATCGTGCTGCTGAGCATCGGCCAGCAATTGCGCGCGGCCTGGGCCCTCAAGCAACGTTATCGCGGGGCCTGGGGCCTGATCGCCGGGCACACCGCGCTGATCCTGTTCCACGCCTCGTCGCTGTTCAGCACCCTGGTCGATCCCGTGCCGCCGCTGGCGTTCGACAGCCCGGACCTGCCGAGCATCGGCGCCCTGGTGATGGATTTCATGGTGTCGTTCCTATTCACCCTGAGTTTCGCCCTGATGCTTCAGGAGCAACTGCGCCAACAGGCCTTCCAGTTGAGCATCACCGACACCCTGACCGGGGCCCTCAACCGTCGGGGCGCGGCGCCGATCATCAATGACCAGTGGAGCCGCGCCCGGCAGCTGCGCACGCCCCTGACCCTGGCGATGATCGACCTGGACAACTTCAAACGCATCAACGACCACCACGGCCACGCCACTGGCGATGCGGCCCTGCAACGCTTTGCTGCCAGCGTGTTCCGCCTCAAGCGCCAGGGGGATGTGTTCGTGCGTTGGGGGGGCGAGGAATTCCTGCTGATGCTGCCCGGAACCGATGTGCACCAGGCCCGGCAATTTCTTCAGCGGTTGCGCGAGGAGTTGCAGCGTCAGGGCCAGCAGCCACCGCTGCAGATGACCTTCAGTGCCGGGCTGGCCGATGTCTGCGCCTTACCGGCGCAGTGGAGTTTCGAAGCCCTGCTGGGCGAAGTCGACAAGGCCCTGTACCGGGCCAAGCAACAGCGCGACCGGGTGGAAGTAGTGGCCTGAATCAGCCGGCCAGCGCCCCCAGGTAGTAATTCTGCAGGTCGTCGCTGGCGGCCAGTTCAGACGCCGCCCCGGCGTCCACCACGCGCCCGTTCTCCAGCACATAGGCGTAGTCGGCGTAGTCCAGGGCGATGTTGATGTTCTGCTCGGCCACCAGCAGGCTCAACCCTTGTTCGCGGTTGAGCCGGCCCAAGGTCTCGAAAATCTCCTCCACGACCTGGGGGGCCAGGCCCATGGACGGTTCATCCAACAACAGCAACCGGGGCTCGGACATCAGCGCCCGGCCAATGGCGACCATCTGCTGCTCGCCGCCGGAGGTGTAGCCGGTCAGGCGCTTGCGCAGCAGACGCAAACGGGGGAAGTAGCCGTAGATGCGCTCCAGGCGCTGGTTCAGCACCTGGCGCGACGGCCGTCCGGCAAAACCGCCGAGCAACAGGTTCTGCTCGACATTCAGATGGGTGAAGCAATGCCGCCCTTCAAGCACCTGGGCCAGCCCCGCCAGCACCAGGCTGGCAGGGTCGGCGTGGGTGATGTCGCGGCCCTGATACAGCACCCGGCCCTTGACCACTTCGCCGCGTTCGGCGCGAACCAGGCTGGAAATGGCCTTGAGGGTGGTGCTCTTGCCGGCGCCATTGGCCCCCAGCAACGCCACCATCTGCCCCGCCGCCACCTGCAGCGACACACCGCGCAAGGCAAGGATCGACTGCTCGTAGAAGACTTCCACCTGTTCGACCTGCAGCAACGGCGGGTCGCTTTCCGGGCGCTGGCTCATGGGGTTTATTGCTCCTGGCTGCAATTGCGCGGGGTGATGCCTTTTTCCTTGGCGTATTGCGCGGCCGAAGCCTCGATCAACGGCCGCAGCAAGGCACGGTCGGCCTGCACCCAATCGCTGATCAGGTTCCAGCGCTGGCCGTCCCACTGCTGGAAGCGCACCGCACCGCCACCTTCATGGTCCGAGCAGGACAGTTTCAGCGGTTGCACCAGGCCTTTGGCGCCCAGGGCCTGCAAACGCGCGTCATCGAGGTTCAAGTGCTCGAAGCCCCAGCGCACCTGCTCGCCGGTCAGGGGTTTGTTGCCGTATTTCTCCTGGGCCAGGCGCAGGGCCTCGACGTTGAGGATGCCGTTCACCACACCGAGGTTGTAGTACACGGTGCCAAAGCGTTTCGGGTCGGCCAGGTTGCCCTTGCCAGCGTCCACCACCTTGCCCTTGATGCCCTGCAGCACCGGGAAATCCGTGCCCGACGGGTGAGTGGTGATGGAGATAAAGCCCTTGGCAGCGGCGCCGGCCGGCACCACGTCTTCTTCAGAGTTGCTCCAGATGTTGCCGATGATGTGGTCTGCCGGGTAACCGACCTTTTGCGCCGACTTCAGGGCCACCGGGTTCATTACCCCCCAGCCCCGCAGGATCACCCAATCGGGTTTCAAGCGGCGGATGTTCAGCCACTGGGATTGCTGCTCGTTGCCCGGGTGCGGCACCTCCAGCAGGGTCAGCTCGAAACCGGCGTTCTTCGCCAGGGTTTCCAGTACCCCGTTGGTTTCCTTGCCGTAGGGCGAGCCGTGGTAGAGCACGGCAATTTTCTTGCCCTTGAGGTGCTCGGCCCCGCCTTCGCGCTGGCCGATGTAATTGATGATCGCCGAGACCTCGGAATACGGGTTGAGCTGCAACGGGAACACATAGGGGAACACGCTGCCGTCAGTGGAATCGGTGCGCCCGTGGTTGATGGTAATCAGCGGCAGCTTGTCGGCGGTTGAGCGTTCCAGGGTCGCGTAGGCGATGCCCACCGACAGCGGGTTGGTGGCCGCTGCTGGGGCCCCGTTGAGGCCGCCCTTGAGACGCTCGTAGCACTCCACGCCCTTCTCCACCACGTACTCGGTCTCGCATTCGCTCCAGGTCAGCTTGACCCCGTTCACCCCGCCCTGGGCGTTGATGTATTGCAGGTAATCGATAAAGCCGCCGAAGAAGCCGGTGCCGCCGGCGGCGTAAGGGCCGACCCGGTAGCTCTGCAAGGGGAAGTACTGTTCGTCGGCAGCCTGGACCTGGGCCGTCAGGCCGGCGGTCAGCAAGGCCAGGCCCAATGCCAGGCGGCGCAGCGGTTTGCGGTGAGTCATAAAGGCAGTTCCTTGTGGCGGATCAGTGTGGGGTTGAGAAAGCGACAGGCATCAGTAACGCAGGGGCCAGACCCGAGCCCGCAGGCGCAGGCGTTGCCAGAGCCGGGCCAGGCCTTCGGGCTCCTTGATCAGAAAAGCGATGATCAGGGCGCCGAACAGCATCTTTTGCAGGTTTTCCAGTTGCCCGGAGTCCATCAGGCCGCTGGGCAGCAGGCCGAACAGGTTGGCCAGGAGAATCGGGAACAGCACGATGAAGGCCGCACCCAGCAGGTTGCCGAGCACGCTGCCCAGGCCGCCGATAATGATGATGAACAGCACCTGGAACGAACGGTTCAGGTCGAAACCGTGAGGTTCCACCGTGCCCAGGTAGGCGAAGGCCCACAGCGAGCCGGCGATGCCCAGGTAGAAGCCGCTGAGGGCAAACGCCAGCAGCTTGGCCTTGAACAGGCGGATGCCGATCACCGCGGCGGCGGTGTCCATGTCGCGCACCGCCATCCAGTTGCGCCCCAGCTCGCTGCGCACCAGGTTCTTGCCCAGCCAGAACAGCAGCACCACCAGGCTCAGGGTCAGCAGGTAACGGCCCCGGGGCGAGCTGAAGTCGAGGCCGGCGATCAGCAACGGCGGCGAAGTGATGACCCCGGAGGCGTTGTCGTTGGTGAACCAACTGAAGCGCGTCAGCACCCACTCCACCACGAACTGCGCGGCCAGGGTCGAGACCAGTAGGTAGAAGCCTTTGATCCGCAGGCTCGGCAAGCCGAACAGCACCGCCACCAGGGCGGCGATCACCCCACCGAGGAAAAAGCTCAGCAACAGCGGCAGCCCCGGCACCCGCAGTTGCAGGTTGTAGGCGGCAAAGGCGCCCACCGCCATAAAGGCCGCCGACCCCAGGGACAGCTGGCCGGCGTAGCCGGTCAACAGGTTCAGGCCCAGCCCGGCCAGGGACAGCACCAGCAACGGAATCAGGATGGCGCTGAACCAATAGTCGTTGCCCAGCCAGGGCACGGCGACAAAGGCAAAGGCCAGCAGCAGCCCCAGGCCGAGGCGGTCCTGACGCAGGCGGAAAGTACGGCGCTGGGCGCTGTAGGTGGTGCTCAATTGACCGGCTTCGCGATACAGCATGAAGGCATTCCTTGAAAGAAAGTCAGACCCGCTCGATGGTCCGCTCGCCGAACAACCCGGCGGGACGCACCAGCAAAAACACCAGGGCGAGCACGTACGGCACCCAGTTCTCGATGCCGCTGCCGATAATCGGGCCGAGGTAGATCTCCGCGAGCTTTTCTGCGGCGCCGATGATCAAGCCGCCGACAATCGCCCCGCCAATCGAGGAGAAGCCGCCGATGATCAGCACCGGCAAGGCCTTGAGCACCACCAGCGACAGGGAGAACTGCACCCCCAGGCGTGCGCCCCAGAGCAGCCCGGCCACCAGCCCGACAAACCCGGCCACCGCCCACACCAGGGCCCAGATCCGCGGCAGGCGAATGCCCACCGCCAGGGACGCCAGGGGATCGTCGGCCACCGCCCGCAAAGACAGGCCGACCCGGGTCTTGTTGAACAACAGGGACAGGGCCAGCACCAGCGCCGCCGCGGTGCCGGCCGCGAACAGGTCGAACTGGGAGAGCAACATGCCGCGGATTTCCAGGGGCTCGTCGGGGATGCCCAGCTCCAGGCCGTGGACCTGGGCGCCCCAGAGAAACTGGGCCAGGCCTTCGATCAGGTACGACAGGCCCAGGGTGGCCATGAACAGGATGATCGGCGGGCGATTGACCAGGGGCCGCAGCACCACCTTCTCGATGGCCAGGGCCAGGGCCACAAGGCTGGCCAGGGTCACGGCGAACGCCACCCAGAACGGCAGCCCGCGCTCCAGCAGGCTGACAAAGGTCAGGGCGGCAAACAGCACCATGGCGCCCTGGGCGAAATTGAACACGCCACTGGCCTTGTAGATCAGCACAAACCCGATGGCCACCAGGGAGTACATGACCCCCGCCAGCAGGCCGCCGATCAGCACTTCAAAGAAAAACTCCATGCTCAGTTCCTCGCTCGCTGGGGACGTCGCGAGCCCAGGTAGGCGGCGATCACTTCAGGGTTGGCGCGCACCTGCTCCGGGGTGCCGTCGCCGATCTTGCGGCCGTAGTCGAGCACCACCACGTGGTCGCACAGGCCCATGACCACGCCGATGTCGTGCTCGATCAACACCACGGTGGTGCCGAATTCGCGGTTGATTTCGCGGATGAACTGGCTCATTTCGCCCTTCTCCTCGGCGTTCATCCCGGCCATGGGCTCATCCAGCAGCAGCAACTGCGGCTCGGCAGCCAGGGCCCGGGCCAGCTCCACGCGTTTTTGCAGGCCATAGGGCAGCTTGCCCACCAGCGCGTCGCGCCACGGGTGGATGTGCAGGAAGGCAATCACCCGCTCCGCGTGCAGGCGTTGCTGGTCGTCCTCTCGGGGCGCCCGGCCAAGGCCGAACATCTGTTCCAGCCAGGAACTGCGGCGCTTGAGGTTGCGCCCGGTGAGCACGTTGTCGAGCACGCTCATGCCCTTGAACAAGGCGATGTTCTGAAAGGTCCGGGCGATGCCGCCCTCGGCGGCCTGGTGCGGACGCATGCGCCGGCGCACCTGCCCGGCGTAGTGGATATGCCCGCTCTGGGCCTGGTACACGCCGTTGATCACGTTCAGCAACGAGCTTTTGCCGGCGCCGTTGGGGCCGATCAGCCCGCAGATTTCCCCGGGGGCCACGGCAAAGCTGATGGCGGTGATGGCCTTGACCCCCTTGAACGACAGGGAGATGTCATCGAGCCGAAGTAATGGAGTTGCAGCGGTTGCGCTCATAAAGGGCTCGTCAGGCGGATTGGCGGATCAGGGGTTCAGGGTTCGGGTCCGGCTGGGCCAGGGACGACGGCTCGTGCCAGTGCCGGGGACGAATGCCCAGGGCGGCAAAAAACGCCGCGCTGTCCTCGGTCAGGGCCGGCCCCACCAGCAGCGGCACACGCAAGCGGCTCATGCCCAGCACATCCAGCAGCGGCCGGCGGATCAGCCAATGGCCGAGCCAGGTGCCCAGGGCCCCACGCCCCGGCACCAGGGCCCAGCGGTACAGGCCATGGCTGAAGCTGCCCGGTAACGGCAGCCGCTCCTCGGCCCACTGTGCCAGGCGCCCATAGGATTCGCGGGTGCCCAGCACCAGGCTCGGGCCCAGTTCACGGCGGTCGGTGTCGCGGGTTTCCAGGGCTTCAGGGAAATTCAGGCAAAAACCGGCCACCAGCCAGGGCGCCAGCAGATAACGGGCCTGGCCGCTGGCGGCGAACACCCGGGCGGCCAGGGCCTCTTCGTCGGCGCTCAAGGCCTCGCGCGCCACCAACTGCCGGGCGCCTTCAAGCAATTGCCCGTGGCTCAGGCGCAAGGCGGTCTGATCGGTGTCGGGGTAAAACACAAAGGCGGTGTTGTGGGGCTCGGCCTGAGGTGGCGCCGACTCCAGGGAGGCTTCGCTCAGCAGATCGTCGTAGCGCCGCAGGTTGCCCGGCTGCGGCGGGTTGAGGCCGCGCCCATCCAGATAGAGCAACGCCCGGGGCGGCTGGGGCGCCGCGTTTAACTGGGCCACCGCCGCCTGGTCTTCGGCCAGGGCAAAGCGTGGCTGCAACAGCGCCAGGCGCGGACGATGGTCCAGGCGCGGGTCCAGCAAGCCGACCCGTCCCCCCAGCCATTGGGCCGCCAGGGCCAGGAGCAACGCCTCGACCCGGGCCTGGCTGATGATCAGCAACTCGTCGTGGGCCTCAAACCCCAACTGCTGCAAGGCCCCGGCAAGGCGCCGCACGTCCTCCAGCACCTGTGCCCAACGGCGGGTCTGCCAGATGCCCAACTGTTTGTAGCGCAGGGCCAGGGCCGGGCCGCGTTCGGCGGCCTGCTGTTGCAAGGCCTGGGGCAATGTTCGGGTCATGGGGCTGTCCTTGGAGATTCGCTCTGAAACCCCTATTGCAGCCTCCATGCCAAACAACTAACCCTTATATTTCAATCACTTGAAACACACTCTTAATTTGATCTGGTGTATCGCCGACGCACAGCCTGCTTAACCTCTGTTGCCCCACCAACACTTGGCCCCCGGAACCCGGGGGCTTGGCCCCTGAAAGCCGGGAATAGCTGCGCCGCCGAGGTTGGCTTGCCAATCCACGTAAAAAATAAATAAATCATTAATATTCATAGACTTATAAAACAATTCAAACAAATAGGATTAGAAGCAAAATAAGCCCCCAAGCCCTGCAGGTTAGAGACATATAGCCGGGTGCCCCTGCCAGGGCTGGCAGGGGCATTGACCAGGGCCAGAGGCACCCTTCGACTCAGCCCTGGGCCAGGCGCCGAGTGGCAAAACTGGCGGCCAGCACCAGCAGGATCAGCGCGCCGGTGGCGACTTGCTGCCAATAGAAATTCCAGCCGATCAGCAGCAGGCCATTGGCGATCACGTTGATAAACAGCACCCCCAGCAAAGTCCCGGGCACATTGGCGCGCCCAGTACGGCTCAGGGTGGTGCCCATGAACACCGCGCCGATGGCGTTGATCAGGTAGGCATTGCCGGACATCGGCACATAGGCATTGACCGTGGAGCTGAGCAGCACCCCGGCCACTGCACAGGCCAGGGCGCTGCCGAGGAACACCCGCCAGGCAATCCCGCGCACTGACAACCCGGAGTAACGGGCCAACTGTGGCTGGGTGCCGAGGGCGAGGATTTCCCGGCCCAGGCGCCCGCGCGCGAGGATCAGGCCGTACACCAGCGCCACCAGCAGCACCAGCCACAAAGGCAGCGGCACCCCGAGCAGGGTCTGGCTGCCCAGGCCCGGCAACACGCCCTGCTGGATGTAGATCGGTTGGCCGCCGTCGGACAGCAGTTGCTGCACGCTGGTGCCGATAAACAGCGTGCCCAGGGTGGCCAGGAATGGGGTAATGCGCAGCCCGGCAATCAGCACGCCGTTGAACAGCCCCGCTGCCGCCCCGGCCAGCAAGGCGCCGGCAATCGCCAGGGGCACGCCGTAGCCGCCATTGAGCAGGACCACAAAGGCCAGGCTGGCAAAGTCCACCGAGGTGCCCACCGACAGGTCGATGCCGCCCGCCGCCACCGCCCAGGTCATGGCCACGGCGATGATCGCCAGCAGCACGAAATTGTTCAGCACCAGGCTCGACAGGTTGCCGAGGGTGAGAAACCCCGGCGCCGTGAGGGCGAAGAACACCAGGATCAGGCCGATCAGCAACGGCAGGATGCCGCGTAGCAGGCGCAGACCCAGGGCATTGCCCGAAGTCACGACGATTGACGTGCTCATACGGCGCCCTCCTGTTTGCCCAGGGCGCTGGACAGCGCCACCACCAGCAAGATCAACACACCTTGCACGCCATTGACCCAGAAGCTGGAGATGTTCAGCAGTTGGAAGCCATTGATCAGAAAGCCCAGCAACAGCGTCGCCAGCAGGGTCCCGGGGATATTCGCCACCAGGCGCCGGGAAAACACCACGCCAAGAAAGGCAATGGCCACCACCGACAGCAGCATGTCCCCGGAGCCGGTGGTGCTGCCGCTGAAGAACGCCGCCGAGCAAAAGGCCGCCAGCGCCGCGCACAGGCCCGCCAGCAGATAGCTGGAAAAGCCGTAGCGCCCCAGGCCCAGGCCCGCTGCACGCGCCGCTTCCGGGTATTCACCCACGGCGTACAGGCGCAGGCCGTAGGGGCTGTGCTGAATCAGCAAGGTCAGCAACCCGGCCACCGCCAGCAGCACCCAGGCCAGGGCCGGCACCTGCAGCCAGACGCCGCTGGCCAGGGTGTCGAGCAGGGACGAATCGGTGGGCAGCACGCTGTTCTGGGTCAGCACCAGTTCCAGCCCGGCGATCAGGTTCATGCTGGCCAGTGTTGCCAACAGCGGCGGCAGGCGCAGCAGCACCACGCTGATGCCGTTCAGCGCGCCCACGGTCAGACCGCACAGCAAGGTCAGGCCGACCGCAGGCACTGGGCCGAATTCAGCGTTGTTGAGGCTGCTGTAGACCGCCGCGCACAAGCCCAGGTTGGCCGCCAGGGACAGGTCGAGGCCACCGGACAGCACGTTGGAGCCACCGCCAATCACCACGCAGGTCAGGCCGAAGGCCAGGATGCCGAGGATGGCCGACTGGGCAAAGACGTTGGCGATGTTGCCGTAGCTGAGGAAGTTCGGCGCACTCAGGGAAAAGCCCACGAGAATCGCCAGGAACGCCAGCAGCGAACCTCGGCGCACCAGCAGTAGGCCAAGGCGCCGGGACAGGTCGGCGCGGGGTGGAACCAGGGTTTCAGATAAGGGCATGTTCAGGCTTCCGAAGCACGGGCACAGGGCTGGGGAGGGTTTCGCTGGCGCCGGTGGCACAGGCCAGCAAGCGGTCGCTGTCGACCTGGCGGGCATCGAACTCGCCGGCGATGGCGCCACGGTGCATGACCAGGATGCGGTCGGTGATGCCGATCAGCTCGGGCAGGTCCGAGGACAGTACCAGCACCGCCGCGCCCTCCTCGGCCAGGCGCCCGATCAGCCGGTAGATTTCCACCTTGGCGCCGATGTCGATGCCGACGCTGGGCTCATCCAGCAGGTACAGGGCCGAGTCCCGGCTGAGCCACTTGCCCAGGGCCACCTTCTGCTGGTTGCCGCCACTGAGGTGCTGCAGGGCCGCGTCAGGGCCCGGAGTCTTGACGGCCAGTTCGTCGATCAGCCGTTGGCTCTCTCGGCGCTCGGCCGGGGCCTTGAGCCAGCCCCAGCGGCTGAAGCGCTCCAGGCTGGCCAGGGTCAGGTTTTCCAGCACCGAAAGCACCGGGGCGATGCCGTGGCTGCGGCGCTCTTCCGGCACCAAGGCAATGCCTTGGCGCACCGCGTCGCGAGGGGACTTGAGGCGGATCAGGCGACCCTGCCAATGCACCTCACCCTGGTCGGGCTGCACCAGGCCGAACAGGCTTTTGAGCAATTCCTTGGCCCCCGAGCCCACCAGCCCGGTGAGGCCGAGGACTTCGCCACGGCGCAGCCTCAGGTCAATGCCCCGGTACGCCGAGGCGGCGCCGGAGCCGGTCAGGCCCAGGCCCTTCAACTCCAGCAGCACCGGCCCCGGCACCCGCTGCCTGCGCGGGTACATCTCGCCCACATCGCGGTTGACCATGAGCCGGGCGATCTGCGCCGTCGAGGTGCTGCGCGGGTCGACCCGGGCCACGTCGCGGCCGTTACGCAGCACCGTGACCTCGTCGCACAAGCTTTCGATTTCCTGCAGGTAGTGGGAGATGTAGAGGATCGACAAACCGTCGTCCCGCAGGCGCCGGATGATCGCCAGCAACTGGTCCACCTCACGCTTGACCAGTGACACGCTGGGTTCGTCGAACACCAGAATCTTCGGCTTGGCCAGCAAGGCCCGGGTGATCTGTAAAATCTGCCGCTGGGCACTGTCCAGCTCGCTGACCAGGGCGCCGGCGGGGAACGTCAGGTTGAAATACTCCTGCAGCAAGCGCGCCGCCTCACGGTCCTGGGCGCGGCGGTCGAGCCAGGGACCACGGCGCAGTTCGCGGCCGAAAAACAGCGCTTCGCCCACGGTGAAACTGGCGGGCAGCAGCCGTTCCTGATGGATGAACTGCAAGCCCAGGCCTTCCAGCTGGCCAGGCTTGAGGGCGGCAAAATCCTGGCCGTCGATGCTCAGGCTGCCGCTGTCGGCCCGATGGATCCCGGCCAGGACCTTGATCAGGGTCGACTTGCCGGCGCCGTTCTCCCCCACCAGCCCGTGGATCGAGCCTCGCGCCAGGCGCAGGTTGACCCCGGCCAGGGCTTGGGTGGCGCCGAAGCGTTTATGGATGTCGCGCATTTCCAGGGCCGCGGGCGGCGCCTGGGCGGCGGTGTGAATCGGGTCCATGGCTATGTCCTTGTTGGCAATCCAATCACCTTGCCTCAGCACGCTTCGTGCCGGGACGCACCGCCCGCGCAGCCAGGCGCCACGCGGCGCATCGGTCGAGGGCTGGGCGGGCGACGGCTGTCAGCGGGCAGGCAAAGTGTTGGGGCACTGTTGACTGAGCAACAGCCGGCAGGCTCAGAGCATGCGCAGGTCCAGGGGGTATTCGAGGATCACCCGCAACTCATCGACATTCGACTCGTAGTTGCCGAAGTCGCCGCCGACCCGGTGGGTGGCCTGTAACACATTGACCTTGAAGTCCTTGGCCGGCCCGCTCTGCACCACGTAGGTGGCCCACAGGTTGCGCTCCCAGTGCTTGCCGTCGCTGACGCTGTTGAAGTAGCTGTAGCCGCCCTGGGCCTTGGTGCCGTCGATGTTGTCGCCGCGCAGGTAGCGCCCGGTGATGCTCAAGCCGGGGATGCCGAGGCCGGCGAAGTTGTAGGTGTAGCTGGCCTGCCACGAACGTTCGTTGGGGTTGTTGAAGTCCGACCACTGGGAGGCGTTGTCCAGCTCCAGGTCGTAGGTGTTCCACACGTAGTCGAAGGGTGAGTCGCCGCGCACCTGTTCATAGGCCACCAGGAAACGGTGGAAGCCCACGTCCAGGCCCAGGTGAGTGCTCCAGGCATCGTTGTCGATGGCCCCCAGCAAGGCGCTGCCGCTGTCCCGGGTGCGGTAGTAGTTCAGGCCGGTGTCCCAGGCCAGGGTGTCGCTGAGTTTCTGGCGGAAGTCGACCCGGGCGAAGGACTGGTCCCAGACGTTGTCCAGGCGGCTGGTGTGCAACTTGAAGCTCCAGTTGTCGTTCAAGCGGTAGTCGGCGCCCAGGTACTGCACGTCGTCCGCCCCCTTCAGGCGCCCACCGTACACGGTGCCCAGGTCGCCGCTGTGGTTGACCCCGGTGCGGTCGCTGGAGGCCGTGAGTTTGCCGCCTTCGACCTTGAGGCCGTCGATCGAGGTGTTGTCGAACATCAGCCCGCGCAGGGTTTGCGGCAGCAGGCGGATATCACTGGCGTGCACCACCGGGCTGGTGGGCGAAACGTCGCCGTACTTGACCACGGTGTCGAAGGCCCGCAGCTTGACCGCGCCACCGGCCTTGCCCCACTGGTCCTTGGGCTCGCCATTGTTGTCGCCTTCACGGGGGATCAGCCCCGGGCCACCGACACCGTTGCCCACCACGCCATCGCCGCCGTCGAGCTTGATCCCGACCTGGCCATAGGCGTCGACCCCAAAGCCCACCGTGCCCTGGGTAAAGCCAGACTCGAAGCGCCCGATGATGGCGTGGGCCCACTCCGCACGACGACTCTGGCGCTCGCCGGTATGAGGGTTGGTGGCACTGCTTCCGTTGCGGAAGTCCTGGCTGAAGTAGAAATCCCGGTTGAGGATGTTCAAATGACTGTCTTCGATAAAACCTTGTTCATCGGCAGCCCAGACAGTAACCGGGGTGGCCGCGACCAATACAGACAAGGCAGCAACTTTACGCATGGCAGACTCTTTAGTGATGGAAAGTAGGGAGTGGATCTGTGCACCCCCTGCCCTATCCGAAATTCATGCCATGTCATTAAATCTATATTTTTCAGATAGTTATTAAACTAATCGCTCTTTATAAAAACAGCGATAACGCAACAAACTGTCACTGAAGTGTTGTTTGGTAAACACCAGAAAGTTGGCACTTAAGTTCCAGACTGAGTTTTTATTGGCAAAAAAAACGGAACACCGAAGTGTTCCGTTAGTTAGCCAGTTCTTTTGGAGTTAACCCTCAAGACCGTGGCGTGATGCGATGGCCGTTCAGGCATCGGCCTGTGGCTTGAGCGCTTGATAAAACCCGCGTTTATTGGTCGCCACGCAGTTGCTGGACCTCGGGCAGATTGGCCGCCGTGGTCAGCAAGGTCGGCACTTGGGTTTCCTTCGGCAGGTCATGCTGCCCGGCCAGGTAGCGGGCCACATTCTGCACCGCGGTCTTGCCGATCAGCGCCGGCTGCTGGGCCACCACCGCGCCGATGGGCGAGTTGTCGTGCTTGAGCAGCTCCAGCACTTCCGGCGTGCCGTCCACGCCGTAGGTCTTGATTTCGGTACGGCCGGCGTCCACCAGGGCCTTGCTGGCGCCCAGTTGGGGAATGTCCCAAGCCGACCAGATCGCTGCGACGCTGCCCTTGGGGTACTTGTTGAGCAGGGCCGACACCTGGGAATAGGCGTCCTGCACGGTGTTGGGGATCACGTCCCGCAGCTCGGGCTCGATGATCTGCAACTGCGGGTGATCCTTGAGGGCCAGCTTCAACTGGTCATAACGGATGGCGCACACCGGCACCCCGTAAAAACCGTTGAACACCAGGATCTGGCCCTTGCCGCCGCTGTCCTTGATCAACTGATCGGCCAGGGCCTTGCCGGTGGCGACGTTGTCGGACGTGGTGTTGTTAATGCTGTATTGGGACGGTGCATCGATGGTGAACAAGGGAATCCCGGCCTTGTTGATGCGCTTAAGCCAGGGGTCGATCACGCTGAGGGTGCCCAGGGTCTGGATCACCGCGTCGGGTTTCTGGGTGACCACGGTCTGCAGTTGAGTCACCAGGTTTTTGTCATTGCGCCCCGCGTCCAGGGTAATGGGCGTGCCACCGAGGCGCTTGACCTCATCGACCTGGGCCTGGAACGCCTTGATATCGAAGTAGTGACTGGTACCGGTCATGCTGATGGCAATGCGTTTGCCGGCCAGGGACGGCACGTCGGCGTCATCGGCCTGGGCCGTCACCCCAAAGGTCGCGGCCAGGATGGCCAACGCCAGGGCCTGCCAGCCTTTGCGGGGGAAGAGACGACGGGGAGCGCGGTGATTGAGGTTCGGCGATAAAGCGACTGCGGGCATTGGGCCTACTCCGTGAGGCTGATTCAAAGGTGCTGCATCGGTCATTGCACAGGCCAGGCCAACCCCGCTCGAACCCCGTTTTACTGGGGCTGCACCGCGCGGCGCCGGCGTAAACGCTGTATCCCCCACGGCAATCTGTTCCGCCACTGTTGCCGGAGCAACACCACCACCGGGATGCAACAAAACCCGTAGGAGCCCGGCTTGCCGGCGATGGCGGTAACAAGGGTGCAAGCGTCATGGGCGGCATTCCCACGCGGAGCATGGGAACGATCACGTCGGCGCCCCGCTTCTGTGGGAGCCGGCTTGCCGACGATGGCGGTTTCGAGGCGAGCGGATTGTTTGGGGTTATTGCGCCAGGGCCTGGGCGAACGAAGGGTCGATGATCGGGGCGGTGGCCAGGGGTGCGGGCAAGGCTTTGACCTTGAACAGGAAATCCGCCGTGCTCTGCAGGTCGCTGGCCGCCTGCGCGTCCACCGGGCCGATGCTCAGGTGGGCCTGGCGCAACCAATGGCGCGAGACATTCTGATCAAGGTTGGCTTTTTTCGCCCACAGGTCAGCGTATTCATCGGTGTGGTTGTCGACCCAGGCCCGGGCCTTTTTCAGGCGCTGCAGAAAGTCGGCGATGGCTTCGTGCTTACTCTCAATGGCCGGGGTCGAGGCGGCAATGGCGCTCAGCCCGGGCATCAGGTCCTTGGCGGTGAAGATCGGCCGCGCTCCGGAAAACACGATCTGCTGGGAGATGTAGGGTTCCCAGACCGGAAACGCGTCGATGCTGCCTTGAGGCAAGGCAGCGGCCGCATCGATCGGCATCAGCTTGACGAACTCGACGTAGTCCTCCGGCAAGCCGGCTTTCTCCAGAGCACGCAAGGTCAGTTGCTGGCTCCAGGCACCCGGCCAGTAGGCGACTTTCTTGCCCTTGAGGTCGGCGATGGTTTTCACCGTGGAGTCCTTGGGCACCAGCAAGGCGATGGTGTCGGGGTTTTGCCGCGAGACGCCGATCAGCTTGACCGGCGCCTGTTTGGCCGCCAGGAACAGGAAGCCCGAATCACCGAGGAAGCCAACGTCCAGCGCACCGGTATTCAGGGCTTCGGCCAGGGGCGCAGCGGCCTGGAAGTGTTTCCATTCGACGCGATAAGGCGCGCCCTCCAGCACCCCGGAGGCCTCCACCGAGGCGCGGATGTTGTAGTAGTTCTGGTCGCCGATATTCAGCACCACCGGGGCCGCGGCCTGCGCCAGAGGCGCCGCAAGCAAGGCACTGGCAAGCAACCCGCGCAGGTGTCGAGAGAGGTTCATGGGGTGATTCCTTGAAAGGGAGGGACGATTTGCATAGACCATAACGCTCTTAGAATCAGATTCTGAAATACGTTTTATGCATAAGCACATAGCCGGTTTTATCGGGGTTCAGTGGGCGCTCAGTTGGGTGGCGATGAGGGTCAAGACGGAGATGTTGATGGAGCAACAGCGGGCCAACAGACTGTTTGGCGAGCAACAGTTGCCTGGGTTTGGGAGGCTTGCGCGGGGCCCGTGGGCGGCGCTTTGGGGTAAATGGCACAGAGCCTGCAATATTCCTTTTAAGCAGGATTAACTCCTTCTATCCGACTTTTCGGAAATAAGAATATCGCCCTATCGTTGCCTTGCCTGGAGCCGCCCCATGAAAACCACATTTCGCTTTTCCCTCGCCAGCGCCAAGTACCTGATCAGCGCCTGTGCCCTGGCCCTCAGCCTGCAACCCCTGGCCCAGGCGGCGGAAACCGCGCCGGCCGAGGTGCACCTGGACTACGCCTACTATTCGCCGGTCAGCCTGGTGCTCAAGCATTTCGGCTACCTGGAAAAGGCCCTGCCCCAGACCAAGGTCAGTTGGGTACTGAGCCAGGGCAGTAACCGCTCCCTGGAGTACCTCAACAGCGGCGGTGTGGATTTCGCCTCATCGGCCAGCCTGGCGGCGGTGTTGAGCCGGGCCAATGGCAGCCCGATCAAGTCGGTGTACGTCTACAGCCGCGCCGAATGGACCGCCCTGGTGGTGCGCAAGGACTCGCCGTACCAGAGCATCGCCGACCTCAAGGGCAAGAAGATCGCCGCCACCAAAGGCACCGATCCTTACCTGTTTACCTTGCGCAGCCTGCAACAGGCCGGCCTGAGCAAGGACGACGTGGAGCTGGTGCACCTGCAGCACCCGGATGGCCGCACCGCCCTGGAGAAAGGCGACGTAGACGCCTGGGCCGGCCTCGACCCGCACATGGCCGCCAGCCAGGTACAGGCCGGTTCGCGCCTGCTCTACCGCAACAGCCACTTCAATAGCTACGGCGTGGTCAGCGTCACCGAAAAATACGCCAAGGAGCACCCACAGACCATCCAGACCGTGATCGGCGCTTATGAACAAGCCCGGGAATGGGCGCTGAAAAACCCGGCCGAGCTGGCGCAACTGCTGGCCAGTGAATCCGGCCTGCCCCTGGACGTGGCCAAGCTGCAACTGTCGCGCACTGACCTTAATAGTCCGCAATTGAGCGCCCAGGATGTGATTGCCTCCAAGGCCGCCGCGCCGATCCTGGTCTCTGAAGAGCTGGTACGCCGTGGGGTGAATGTCGATCAGGTGATCGACCAGTTGCTCGACACCGGCGCCAAGGACAGCGTCGCTCGCCAATAACCCTCGCCGTCTGCAGCCGCCGAATCCGCGCCCGTCGCGGATTCGCCGTGGTCGCCACCACCCGCCGTCATCGGAGAACCCCATGACCAGCAAAAGCAACGACCCGCCCGCACGCCTGGCCCTGCCCGCAACCCGCGCCCTGCCCTCGTCCCTGAGCCCGGCCTGGCGCCTGCGCCTAAAGGGCCTGGCCCTGCCCGTGCTGATTATCCTGGTGCTGGAAATCATCGTGCGCATCGGCTGGCTGCCCGCCTACCAGATGCCCGCCCCCAGCGAGATTGCCGTCACCCTCGGCGACCTGGCCCAGGGCGCCTTGTGGAAACACATCAGCGCCAGCCTGTTGCGGGTGCTGCTGGGCTTTGCCATCGGTGCCAGCCTGGCCCTGGTGTTCGCCGCCTGGGTCGGCCTGAGCCGGGAAGCCGAAGCCTGGCTGGAACCGACCTTCGCCGGCCTGCGCTCGATCCCGAGCCTGGCCTGGGTCCCGCTGTTGCTGCTGTGGCTGGGGATCGACGAAACCTCGAAGATCGTGCTGATTGCCATCGGCGCGTTTTTCCCGGTGTACCTCAATGGCGTGGCGGCGATCCGCAACATCGACCGCAAGCTGGTGGAGGTCGGGCAAATGTACGGCTTCAGTCGCCTGCGGCTGGTGCGCCGGATTCTCCTGCCGGCGGCCCTGCCCGGCCTGTTCACTGGCTTGCGCGCCGGCATGAGCCTGGCCTGGATGTTCCTGGTGGCGGCGGAACTGATTGCCGCCACCAAGGGCCTGGGCTACCTGCTCAGCGACGGTCGCGAGACGTCGCGCCCGGACATTGTGCTGGCCGCGATCATCGTCCTGGCGCTTTTGGGCAAAGTCAGCGACGGCCTGCTCGCCAGCCTGGAAAAACGCTGCCTGGCCTGGCGCGACACCTTCAACGGCCACAACGCCAAGGAATGAGCCATGAGTGAACACCTGCTGGACATCCGGGTCGAGCGCAAGACCTTCGCCACGACCACGGTGCTGAACAACATCCACCTGCAACTGCGCCCCCGGGAGTCCGTGAGCCTGCTGGGCCCCAGCGGTTGCGGCAAAAGCACCCTGCTGCGCATCGTCGCCGGCCTGGAGCAGGATTTTCAGGGCCAACTGCAGAGCCACGCCACGCAAGTGGCCTTCGTGTTCCAGGAGCCTCGGCTGATGCCCTGGCTGACGGTGGAACAGAACATCGGCTTCAGTGCCGATCGCGATTACGACCGCGCCTGGGTCGCGCAACTGATCGAAGAAGTCGGCCTCGGCGGTTTTGCCCAGGCCCTGCCCAAGGCGCTCTCGGGGGGCATGGCGCAGCGTGTGGCGATTGCCCGCGGCCTGTACTCACGGCCCCAGGTGCTGCTGCTGGACGAGCCCTTCAGCGCCGTGGATGCCTTTACCCGAATGAAACTCCAGGACCTGCTGCTGCAATTGGCCGACCACCACGCTATCGCCCTGCTGCTGGTGACCCATGACGTCGACGAGGCGCTGTACCTGAGCGACCGGGTGCTGGTGATGGACAATCGCCCCAGCACCATTCGCCGCGACCTGGCGGTGGACCTGGCTCACCCCCGGGATCGGCGCGACCCTTTGCTGGCCAATCTCAAGGCCCTGGCGCTGACCGAATTGCACCGCGCCCAAGTGATTTGAGGCGCGGCCGCACTAAGACCCAAAAGGAATTAATAAATAAAAAATCAGTATTTATCGTTATAAAAATATCCACGTACTCTCAGTTCATCCCGTCCATTGGTCACCACAGTGAAGTGCCTTATGAAATCGACTGACAAGGTTATCGACCTCGCCCAATTCCGCAAACGCAAGCAGGCGCAGCAACAGGCACGGGCCATGTGGGAAATGTATGCACGCAACGCCGGTTTCCAGGTCATGCAGTGGGTCCAGGCCAGCCGCACCATCGAGACCCGTCTCGGGTGAACGCCCAAGACCCGTCGCGCTTTCTGGCCAGCGTCGATGAGCCCGCCCTGGAGTTGAAGGCCTTGGAAGCCCAGGAAGAAGACCCGATCAGCGCCCGGGTTGCGCAGAACCTGCAGCGCCTGCGGGGCAAGCGCCAGTTGTCCCTGGACGCCCTGGCCCGCCAGTCCGGGGTCAGCCGGGCGATGCTGGCGCAGATCGAATCCGGGCGCAGCGTGCCGTCGATCAAAGTGCTGTGCAAGATTGCCAAGGCCCTAAAGGTGTCCGTGGCAGCCTTTCTTGAACAGCGTTCGTTCGATGGTGTGGCCCTGCTCTCGGCGAGCCAGAGCAAGCGTCTGGTGAGTGCCAACGGCGCCTTTGTCAGCCGCGCCCTGTTCCCGTTCGATACCGCACGGCAATCGGAATTCTACGAATTGCGCCTCAGCCCCCTGGGCGAGGAGTTCTCCGAAGGCCACGGCCCCGGGGTCCAGGAGAACCTGGTGGTGTCCCAGGGGGTGCTGGAGATCAGCGTCAACGACGAACGCTACCTGCTGTCCACCGGCGACTCGATCCTGTTCTACGCCGACCAGCCCCACCGCTACCGCAACCCGGCCGACAGCGAAGCCGTGGCCTACCTGGTGGTGACCCACCCGGAACGCCTGGACTGAGCCCGCCGCCGTAAATCACAGACACGAAAAAGCCCGGCGGGATAACCCCAGCCGGGCTTTGTGCTTTCAGCCGCTGCGATGTATCAGCAGGTGCAGCACATCATCGGCATGCCGTTGCAGCTCATCATCATCGGCATGCTGCAGTCGTTCATCATTTTCATCATCAGGGTGCAGCAGTTCTTCATCATGTCCATGTTCATGCCGGCCATCGGCATGATTTTGCACATCATGCCGTCGGCCATCATGGTGCATTCCATCACGCACTTCATCGACGGCATGGGCATGCCCATCATCGGCATTGGCATCATCATGTTCATCATCGGCATGCTCATGGCCGACTGGGACATGCACATCATGCTCATGTTGCCGCAGTGCATCATCATCGGCATGCCGCAGTTCATCATCATCTGCATCATTTCAGCGCTGTTCTTGAACATCGCCATGTCCATGCCAGCGGCCGGCATCATCTTGCACTGCATGCCGTCGTCCATCATTTCGCAGGTCATGGTCGCCATCATCATCGGCATGCCCATCATCGGCATCATCGGCATGGTGTTGTTCATCGGCATTGGCATTTGCATGGCGTTCATCATGGTGTGGCTCCCTGAAGCTTGGATAGTCGGATCAAGCGAATGGAGCCGATTCTAGGGACTGGCCCGAGAGCAGCAAGATGGCGGTCCAGCGACGTCGATGGATGTTGCGGCGGGGGTAATCGGTGTGGCGGTGGCGAGAATATCCGCTATAACGCGCAATTCTCCTTCATGACGGAGAAAGCGGTGTTTGTGACCGATATTCCGGCGCTATGGATATGCCTTTGCACGCTATGCACATAACCCAAAGAAATAATCGATCTAACCCGGCCGACGTTTTTCCTCGATCTCGCCGGGCAGCGCTACGAAAAGACCAGAAACGCCTCTAGGCCGACCCTTTCAGCGGCGATGAGCCAGGGAACGCACCAGGCGGTCCCCCAGGCTTTGCACGCCCTGGACCAGCAACACCAGGACCACCACCGTGGCCACCATCACTTCATTGTTGAAGCGCTGATAGCCGTAGCGGATCGCCAGGTCGCCGAGGCCGCCGCCACCGATAACCCCGGCCATGGAGGAAAAGCCGATCAGCATCACCAGGGTCAGGGTCAACCCCGCCAACAGCGCCGGCAAGGCTTCGGGCAGCAGTACCTTGAGGATCACGTGGCGAATGTCGCCGCCCATGGCGAGGATTGCTTCGATGCGGCCCTTGTCCACTTCGTCCAGGGCGTTTTCGACGATCCGGGCAAAAAACGGAAAGGCCCCGATGGTGATCGGCACCACCGCCGCCGTGCTGCCCAGGGTGGTGCCCACCACCAGCCGAGTCAGGGGAATCAGGGCAATCAACAGCACCACAAAAGGCAGGGAACGGCCCAGGTTGACCAGGCTGCCGAGGCTCGCGTTGAGCCGGGGCAGCGGGTACAGGCCGCCACGCCGGCTGATAAACAGCAACACCCCCAGGGGCAGGCCGATCAGCAAGGTGAAGAGCCCGGCCAGCAACACCATGTACAGGGTTTCGCCGGTGGCATTGAGTAGCAGTTGGAGAATTTCATTCCAGTCGATGGTGCGATTCATAGACGCTCCGCGCGCACGCCGCGCTGCTTGAGAAAGGCCACCACCTGGGCCAGCTTGCGCCCGTCACCCGGCTCGCGCAGGGCCACGCGCAGACGCCCGACCTGGCGCCCGCCGATGACTTCGACGCCGCTGCCGAGCAAGTCCAGCTCCAGGCCCTGGCTGGCCAGCTCCTGGAACACCGGTGCCGCCCGTTGCTGGTCGAAAAAGGTCAGCTCCGCCACCGCCTGCTCGCCCCCCAGGGGCCGGGTGTAGCCCGGCAACAAGGAACGACCGAGGCTGGAGTCGGGGTCGGCCAGCAGTTCGCCGATGGGCCCGGCCTCGAGCAAACGGCCATTGGCCAGGGCGGCCACGTGGTCACAGATCGACTTGACCACGTCCAGTTCGTGGGTGATCAGCACGATGGTCAGGCCGAGCTGGCGGTTGATGTCCCGCAGCAGTTGAAGAATCGATGCCGTGGTTTCCGGGTCCAGGGCGCTGGTGGCCTCGTCCGACAATAAATAGGCCGGGCGCGCCGCCAGGGCCCGGGCAATGCCGACCCGTTGCTTCTGGCCCCCGGACAGCTGGGAAGGAAAGGCCTCGGCCTTGTCGGCCAGGCCCACCAGGTCCAGCAATTCCAGAACCCGCGCCCGCCGCTGGGGCTTGCCGAGGCCGGCGATTTCCAGGGGCACGGCGATGTTGTCGAACACGTTGCGCGAGTGCAGCAGGTTGAAGCCCTGGAAAATCATGCCGATACGCTGGCGCTGCAAGCGCAGGGCCGAGTCGGACAGGGCCGTGAGGTCCTGCCCATCGAGCAGGATGCGCCCGCTGTCGGGGCGCTCGAGCAGGTTGAGGCAACGCAGCAAGGTCGACTTGCCGGCGCCGCTGCGCCCGAGAATGCCGTACACGGCGCCGTCGGGGATGCTCAGGGACACCTGGTCCAGGGCAGCGGGCTGCCCCGGGCCATAGCGTTTGCTCAACTGCTCGATCTGGATCATGGCTGGCTGCTCACCACCGGGATCACCGAACCTGAGTAGTGCTCGGTGATGAACTGGGCGACCTGGGGCGAATTGAGGTCCTTGGCCAACTGTTTGATGCGCGGATCGTCCTGCAGCTTGGGCGTGGTCACCAGGATATTGGCGTACGGGTTGTTCTTCGCCTTCTCCAGGCCCAAGGCGTCCTTGGCCGGCACCAGCCCGGCTTCCAGGGCGTAGTTGCCGTTGATCACCGCCAGGTCCACGTCATCCAGGGCCCGGGGAATCTGCGGCGACTCGATTTCGAGGATCTTCAGTTGCTTGGGGTTCTCGGCAATGTCCTTGGGGGTGGCCTGGTCGGTAGAGGGATCGTTGAAACCGGCCTTGAGCTTGATCAGGCCATTGTCCTGCAGCAGGTACAGGGCGCGGCTGAGGTTGGTGACGTTGTTGGGCACCGCCACTGTGCCTTTTTGCGGCACCTGGTCGAAGCTTTTATGGCGATGGGAATAAATGCCCAGGGGCTCGATGTGCACGGTCGCCGCGACGGCCAGTTTCTGACCCAGGGCCTGCTCCTGAGACTTGAGGTACGGCAGGTGCTGGAAGTAGTTGGCGTCCACGTCGCCATGGACCAACAGCTCGTTGGAGTTCACGCCGTTGGGAATCTCGATGACCTTGAGGTTGAGCTGCGGGTCGAGCTTCTGCACGTAAGCCAGGATCTGCGCGTGGGGCACCGGGTCGGCGGCCACACGCAGCGGTTCACTGGCGCTGGCGGCAAACGAAGTCAACAGCCCGGCCACCACCGCCAGGGTCAATGCGGTTTTTTTCAGCATGGGAATAGTCCTTGATCAAATGAGGGGTCAGGCGGTCTGGGCGTTGGGCACCAGGGCATCGGCATAAAAACGTTGGGCCACATCGGGGTGGGAACGCAGGCGGCCTTTGAGGTAGTTCCAGCCCACGTCGCGAAACAACGGGTTGTCAGGGTCGCTGGCCGGGCCCCGGGCTTCGCGCAGCAAGGCGGTGGGCAGCGGGTACAGCGGCACCACGGCATCCAGTTGGGCGCCCAGGAAAAACGCAATCGACAAACGCTCCTGGCCCAGGGCCGGCGACAGCACCCGGTGCACCGTGGCCCGCAGGTAGCCGTTGGTGGCCAGTTCCAGCAGTTCGCCGATGTTCACCACCAGGGCGTTGTCCCGGGGCAGCGCGTCGATCCAGCGGCCCTCTTCGATCTCGACCTGCAGCCCGGCCTGCCGGTCTTGCAGCAGGAAACTCAGGAACCCTGAATCCTTGTGGGCGCCGACGCCCTGGTGACTGGCGTCGTCGGCCTGCCCCGGGTAGCGCATCAGCTTGATGTGTTCGTTGGGGCGCTCGCCGTACAGCGGGTCGAAAGCGTCGGCGGGCAGTGCCAGGGCCTCGGCGAACGCCCGCAGCAGGCGCAGCGACATGGCGGTCATTGCCTGTTGCCAGGCCAGCAGCAGCGGCTTGAGTTGAGGCAGCGCCTCGGGCCATTGGTTGGGGCCCTGCAAGCGAGCCCAATGGGGGCTTTCAGGGGTCAGTTCGAGGGCCGGGCGTTCGGCACCGAGGTCGAACTGTTCACGCAAATCCGGGCGACCGCGGGTGATCTCCGAGGCCGGGCGGTTGTAGCCGCGAAAGTGCGCCGAGTTGACCATGGCCACGGCGTTTTTCTCGCTGTCCGGCAGGGCGAAGAATTGCCGGGCCTGATCCTGCACCTGGCTCAGCAGGCCCGCGTCGATACCGTGGCCGGTGAGGTAGAAGAAACCGACATCCCGCGCCGCATGGCGCAGCTCGTCGAGGAACGCCTGGCGCTGCGTCGCCGTGCCATCGAGCAAGGCGAGGTCCAGTACAGGCAAGGCGGTGATGTCCAGTGACTGCGGCATGTTTCACTCCACTGTGAGTTGCAGGCGTCCTTGAGAGCAGCCGCCTTCAGAGTTTGGCGATGGACACTTCGGTGGATTTGACGAAGGCGATGACTTCGCTGCCGATCTTCAGCTCCAGGTCGCGCACCGAGCGGGTGGTGATCACCGAGGTGACGATGCCGGAAGCGGTCTGCACGTCGATTTCGGACACCACTTCGCCCTGGTGGATTTCCTTGATCACGCCTTTGAACTGGTTGCGTACGTTGATGGCTTTGATGGTCATGTCGGGCATTCCTGTGTGGAGTTGAGTACCGGTGGGCTAGAAGCCTCTGGTGCTAAAGGTGCACCCTTGCCGCTCGATTTTAAAGGAATAAATAATTAGTATTTTATTCCATAAAAGAATAACAAGAGCCAAGATTTTGCCCGTCGGATCAGCCTTGGCCTGCCCTGCCTGCCGCCGGCCAGCGGCTATTCAAGGGGGTATTCAAGGTGCTGTCCAAGGCCCTTGACGCCTCGGTCGGGCATCGCTCAGCAACGCTTGACCGGATGCCGGGCCTTTGTTTCCCTGAGGGCCTTGAAGCGCAGATGGGAGAACGGTGATGCGAACGCTGCAATTGGCCGGGGCCCAGGTCCCCGTGCTGGGCCAGGGCACCTGGCGCATGGGCGAGGACCGCCGGCAACGCCCCCGGGAAGTCGCGGCCTTGCGCAGCGGCATCGACTTGGGCATGACCCTGATCGACAGCGCCGAGATGTATGGCGAAGGCGGCGCCGAACAGGTGGTGGGCGAAGCCATCGCCGGCCTGCGTGAGCGGGTATTCCTGGTGAGCAAGGTGTACCCGCACAACGCCAGCCGCGGCGGCATTCCAAAGGCGTGCGAAGGCAGCCTGCGCCGTCTCGGCACCGACTACATCGACCTCTACCTGCTGCACTGGCGCGGGCAGTACCCGCTGGCTGAAACCGTCGACGCCTTCGAGCGCCTGCGCGAACAAGGCAAGATCGGCCGTTGGGGCGTGTCCAACTTCGACGTCGCCGACCTGGAGGAACTCGACGCCCCCGCCTGCGCGACCAATCAGGTGTTGTACAACCTGGAAGCCCGCGGGATCGAGTTCGACCTGCTGCCCTGGTGCCAGCAACAAGCAATGCCGTTGATGGCCTACTGTCCGATCGGCCAGGGCGGTGCGCTGCTGGCCGAGCCACTGATGCAGCAGATCGCCACGCGCCATGGCGCCACCCCGGCCCAGGTCGCCCTGGCCTGGCTGCTGCGCCAGGACGGTGTGATCGCCATTCCCAAGGCCACCCAACCGGCCCACGTTGCCCTGAATGCCGCAGCCGCCGACCTGCAACTGGCCCCCGAGGATTGCCTGGCCCTGGATCAGGTGTTCAAGGCCCCACAACGCAAGCAACGCCTGGAAATGGTCTAGGCCGCTCAGAACTTGCCGATTGGCCCGCTGGACCGATCACCGATAAAACCGGGCCAAGGCCTTGGGGCGGCGGTGAAACTTCAAAGCGGGTCAGCGAAGATTCGCTGACACCCATTCACAAAAAAGTTCATCAACCCCCTGAGAATACTGAAGTTTTAAGAATTGTCTGATCCCGTGTTGGGCATGCTCGCCAGTAAAGTTGGCGCATGAGATTAAAAAGCTACCTACCTCAGATCAATCCTCTCTTTTCCAGTCCCGAAGCAGCCCGCAGGCTGCTTCGGCTCGTTGCGTTGATTTTTCTGATGGGCATCCTCGGCGCGGTCTACAACTTTCTGCGCTCGACCATCAACACCGACCTGTCCCAGCGCCGTAGCTACATGAGCAGCGCGATTGCCGAAGCCCAGGCTTTTTTCACCAGCCGCGAAGCCCTGTTGGAAAGCCTGAGCCTGTCGGCCGTCCACCAATCCGCCAAGGACAGCAGCACCAGCTACACCGGCTCCAGCGAGGAAATCCACCTGCGACTGGGGGAGGCACGCGGCAAGCAATGGGGCCTGTGGCTGACCCAGCGCATGCGCGACTACCTGAAAGACCAACAACTCAACCTGCTCTATGTGCGCCCGGGCGAGACCCCGTCGGTGCAGTACCTGTTCAGTGCCACACCGGGGCCCAAGGCCTTGTCCCCGGTGTTGCTGAACAGCCTGGGCGCCCTGACACCCGGGGCCCCGCCCAGCAGCGATGAACGCTGGCTGATGGATCCGTCTGTGCCCTCCTCCCCGCTGTACATCTTCACCCCCCTTGACGAGCGCTTTCCGGACTCTGGCTGGCTCGGCCTGGAGATGGACAGCCACAACGTCTCCAGCGCCCTGAGCGATCAAAGCGCCGGGGATTTCATGATGTTCAACGCCCAGGGCGCGCTGATTTTCACCAGCACCCCGGGCGACGCCCTGAGCCAGGCGGTGCAACAGATCGAAGGCAGCAGCTTTTTCGGTTTCGTCGGCGACCACGGCTGGCCCGATCACCTGGTGATTCGCAAGCAGCTCGGCACCTCGGACTGGCAACTGGTCTATGCCTTTGACCTGAGCCACCTGCTCCAGGCCCTGTGGCCGAAGTGCCTGGGCGCGCTGCTGTTCAGCCTGCTGAGCATCAGCCTGATCGTGCTGCTGACCCGCCGGGTCGAGCAACGCCTGATTGCCCCCGCCATGCACCGCCTGCAGGCGCTGATCGAAAGCGAAGCCTTCAGCCGTGACGTGATCCAGATCGCCCCGGTGGCCCTGTGTGTGCTGCGTCGCAGCGATGGCCGTGTGGTGCTGGAGAACACTCTTTCGCAACAGTGGCTGGGCAGCGGTGCGGAACGTGACCCGCTCTGCGCCGCCTGGATCGAGCAAGCCTTCGACCCCGGCCGTCCCAACCGTTCGGATTACTTTGAAACCGCCGCCGGGCGCCACCTCTACCTGAGTTCCGCGCCCACCCGCTACAAAGGCGAGGACGTGCTGTTCTGTGCCTTCAGCGACATCAGCACGCGCAAGGAAATCGAGGCGGCCCTGGAAGAGGCCAAGCGCCTGGCCGACACCGCCAACGAAGCCAAGACCCTGTTCCTGGCCACCATGAGCCATGAAATCCGCACGCCGCTGTATGGCGTGCTGGGCACCCTAGAGCTGCTCTCGCGCACCGAACTGGACAATCAGCAGCGGGACTACTTGCGGGCCATCGAGGGTTCATCGGCGACCTTGCTGCAGTTGATCTGCGACGTGCTGGACGTCTCCAAGATCGAGGCCGGACAACTGGCTCTGGAACTCAGCGAATTTTCATCCCTGGACCTGGTCCACGAGATCATCCAAGGCTACGCCGCGGCGGCCCAGGCCAAGGGCCTGCAGTTCTATGCCTGCATCGAACCACAACTGCCCGAGACCCTGATCGGCGACCTGACACGCATCCGGCAGATCCTCAGCAACCTGTTGAACAACGCGGTGAAGTTCACCGACTCAGGGCGCATTGTCTTGCGGGTTCGGGTCGAGGATCGCGACGGCGAACGCTTGAGCATCCTCTGGCAGGTGTCCGACACCGGTCGCGGCATCAACCAGGATGACCAGGCGCTGATTTTCCAACCCTTCTACCAGACCGAGGGCAATACCAACGTGATCGCCGGCACCGGCCTGGGCCTGCCGATCTGCCAGCGCCTGACCCAATTGATGAATGGCGATATCCGCATGGTCAGCGAGCTCGGCCTGGGCAGCAGTTTCACCCTGACCCTGCCCCTCGAAGCCTCGCCGCCAAAACCCCAGCCCCACGGCCTGGGCCGTTTGCAGCCGGAGATGATCTACGTGGTCTCAGCGGTGCGCGAGCTGGCCGAGTCGGTGGCCGGCTGGCTGCGGCGCTGGGGGGCCCGGGCCCAGCTCAGCCTGCCAAGCCCGGCCGATCGCAGCCAGGGCAACGTGCTGATCGAGCTGCACCCGGGCATGCTGGAGCATCCCTTGCAGCCTGGCTGGAGCGGACCGCGGATCCTCGCCAGCGGCGATGGCCACAACGAACCCCAGGTTCAGGACAACTGCTGGCAGGTCAACACCAATAACCTGCGGGCCATCCACCAGGCCGTCAGCCAGGCCCAGGGTGTGTGGGTGGCCAAGAGCGAGGAACACAGCGACGCTCGCGAGCTGAGGAAACTCAACCTGCATGTGCTGGTAGCCGAAGACAACGTCATCAACCAGCTGATTCTCAAGGACCAATTGGAAGAACTGGGCTGCTCGGTAGAACTGGCGTCCAACGGTGCAGAGGCCTTGTCCATCTGGCAAACCGGCCAGTTCGACGTGATTTTGACCGACGTCAACATGCCCCGGCTCAACGGCTACGAACTGACCGTCGAACTGCGCCGCCAAGGCTGCACGACCCCGATCATCGGCGCCACAGCCAATGCCATGCGCGGAGAGGAAGAGCAGTGCCTGGCCGCCGGAATGGACCACTGCCTGGTCAAACCTTTTGCCTTGCGCGCGCTGTTCAATTACCTGGCGCCCTATGAACGAGCCTCCCATGAAACCCTCTAGCATTTTGATTGTTGAAGACCAGCCATTCCAATTCATGTACCTGCAGCACCTGTTCAATGAACTGGGGAGCTATCAGCTGGAGGTCGCCCACAACGGTGAAGAGGCGCTCAAATGCATCAAGCGGCGGCACTTCGACCTGGTGCTCACCGACCTGCTGATGCCGGGCATGGACGGCGTGCAATTTATTCAGGGCCTGGCCACCCAGCATTCAAAGCCGGCCCTGGCGATCATGAGCGCGTCCTCGCGGCGCATGCTGATGGGCGCCAGCCTGGTGGCGCGCAACCTCGGGGTCACGGTGATCGGGCTCATTTCCAAGCCGGTGAACCTGGCGGCCCTGAGCAACCTGACCGCCCAGTTGAAGCGCCTGGAGCCCGACGATAGCGCGGCGCCGATCCGCCTGGAGATCAGCCGCGAAAAACTGCTCGGGGCCCTGCACAGCCAGCAGCTGCAAGCCTGGTTCCAGCCGAAGAAAGCCTTGGCCAACGGGCGTATCGTCGCTGCCGAAGCGCTGGTGCGCTGGGTCCATCCGCAACACGGCCCGCTGCTGCCACAACACTTTCTGCCGGCGTTGATCGAGCACGGCCTGGAGGAGCAACTGCTGTGGCTGATGCTCGAGCACGCCCTCCAGGCACAGCAAGCCTGGCGCCTGGAGGGCTACGAGGTGCCGGTGTCGATCAATCTGCCCACCCATTTGCTCAGCAGCCACGACCTGGCCGATCGCCTGTACGACTTCGTCATTGAGCGGCGCGGGGTGCCCGGCAAGCTGTGCTTCGAACTGATGGAGTGTTCGATTCCCGATGACATCAGCCACTTCTACGCCGGCGCCTGCCGCCTGCGGATCAAGGGCTTTGGCTTGTCCCAGGACGACTTCGGCAAGGGCTACAGCTCCTACCTGAACCTGGTGTCCGCGCCCTTCACCGAACTGAAGATCGACCGCTGCCTGGTCCAGGGCTGCAACCACAACGAAGAACTGGCCCAGGCCTTGACCAGCATCATCACCCTCGGGCGCCAACTGGGCCTGACCGTGGTCGCCGAAGGTGTGGAGACCGCTGAGGAACTGGCCCTGTTGCGCAAGATCGAGTGCACCCAGGTCCAGGGTTTCCTGATTTCCCAAGCGGTCTCGGCACAACAGTTCCAGCAACTGCTGAACCATGACGGGCCCGCCACGCTGTATTAGCCCAACCCCCGATCCCCACCCACTCCCCGCTGCAAACCTCGGCTTCCGTCAGGTTCTGCAGGTCGCGCCCCTTCATGTGTTTTGGAACCCCGTCATGTCAGACAGCAACACCCTCCTGGAGCACCTGACTCGCCGTTCAATGCACCTGAACAGGGGCTTGCTGGCCGTGCTGGGGCTGGCGCTGTCGCTCTTCGCCGTCCTCTACGGGAGCACCCAGCGCCTGCTCGACGAACAACACAGCCGCGCCCGGCTGCACTTCACCCACCTGATGGAAAACATCCATGAACAGGAGCGTTTCCTCCGGCACGCCGCCGCGCAGCAGGCCGCCCACACCACAGGCGGGAACGACGAGCAGGCTCTTAACCCACAAGGCCCGCCCCCCCGACAAGGGCCGAGCACAGGGCAAGACTCGCCACCGCCCTACGCCAACCCCTTCAGCCTGCACGTCAACCCGCAGCAGCCAACGGCCAGCGAGTTGCCCAAGGTCTTCGCCACCGGCCTGCACTTGTCGACCCTGTACCGGGCCTTCTGGTCGGCTTCCCCGTACCCGGCGCCACGCAGTGTGTTGTTCAACAGCTACGGCCGCTTCTACTTCAGCGTGCCGGTGGCCGGCCCACCACAGGGCCATCCTGGCCCGGCAGACGAACCCGATCCCGAGGTGCTGGAGCGGCGGCTGCGCCATCGGCTGGTGATGGGCAATGGCGCCGCGGGCAACCCGGTGCACTGGGAAACCTACGCACCAGCGGCAGGCGAACACACCGGGTTCAACGTGCTGGCGTACGTCCAACTGCACCTGAAGGACGAGCACCTGCACACCCTGGGCGACACTCGGCGGATGGTGCTGGCGTCGCTGCTGAACCTGGATCACGCCAATCACATCGAGGGATTGATGGCCCGTTCGGTGTACAACCACTTCACCCTGATCGCCCCCTCCGGCAAGGTCCTGGTGGGCCCTGGCCCGGCCGCCGTGGGCCTGCACGAAGGCCTGAACCTGGGGCTGCACGGCCTGACATACCAAATCTCCAGCGACACCGCCAACCCTTGGGTCGCGCTGTACAGCCTCAACCACGGCAACGACCTCGGTTATGCACTGTGGGCCTGCGTAGGCCTGGGGGGCTTGGGGTTGATCGCCTTGATCGGCGGTTGGCGGGCCAGCCGCTGGTACCGCAAGCGGATCCTCGTCCCGACGCGACAGGCCCAGCAATGCATCGCCGACAGCGAGGCCTTCAGCCAGGTGCTGATCGACACCGCGCCCACCGGCCTGTGCGTGGTGCGCCGACGCGACCGCAAGGTGCTGCTGGAAAATCGCCAGGCCCAAGCGTGGCAAAGCACGGCAAAACTGGTGGCGTTGCTCCACCGCGATCCGCAACGGGCCGACGCCGGCGAAACCCAGGTTGAAATCGACGGCCGCCCGCTGCAGGTGGGCTTTGTGACCACTCGCTACCAGGGCCAGGAGGTGCTGCTGTGCGCCTTCAACGACATGACTCCGCGCCTCGAAGACGCGGCCCTGCAGGCACAGGCCCAGCGTTCGGCAGGCGCGGCCAGCGAGGCCAAGGCCCTGTTCCTGACCACCATGAGCCATGAAATACGCACCCCGCTGCACAGCGTCCTGGACACCCTGGAGCTGATCGACCTGACGCTCCTGGACCGTCGCCAGCAGGATTACCTACACACCATTCAGCGCTCCTCCAGCACCCTGTTCCAGTTGATCAGCGACGTGCTGGATGTGGCGAAGATCGACGCTGGACAGATGGCCCTCGAGCCGGCGCCATTCTGCCCCCTGGACCTGATCGAAGACTGCCTGCACCGCTACGCCGCCTGCGCCGAGCGCAAAGGCCTGCGGCTGTATGCCTGCCTCGACCCGCGCCTGCCCAACCTGTTGCACGGCGACGCCACTCGGCTGCGGCAGATCCTCGATCATCTGCTGAGCAATGCCATCAAGTTCACCGACGCCGGGCGGGTGGTGCTCCGGGCCAGGGTGCTGGAACACCAGGACACGCAAGTGCGCCTCGAATGGCAGGTCACCGACACCGGCATCGGTATTGCCGGCAGCGAGCAGCCGAAAGTCTTCGACCCGTTTTACCAGGTGCGCGAGCCCAGCCGCGAGGCCGGTGCCGGGCTCGGCCTGGCCATCGGCCGCAGCCTGAGCACGATGATGGGCGGGACCATGAGCCTGACCAGCGACCCCGGCCTGGGCAGCAGTTTTTCCCTGCGCCTGAGCCTGAGCGCCCTCCCCGGCCCGTTGCCCGACGCCCAGCTGCCGCCTGCCAGCCAGGGGGTCTACGTTCGCGCCCCGGTGCCGGAGCTGATGCAAAGCACTTGCGACTGGCTCAAGCGGCTGGGCGTCACCGCCCACCCGCTCCCGCCCACCTGGGATCCGCCGGCCCAGCGCACGGTGCTGGTGGACTTGCTGCCCGATCCCAACCTGCGCCCCTGGCCGGGCCCCTGCATCCGAGCGCTAAGCCCGGGCCGTGCGCTCAGCGGCCTCGATACGGGCCGGGACGTGGACGCCTACGACATACGCGCCATCGCCCGGGCGGTGTCCCTGGCGCAACGCGGCCAGCCCCTGGACACGCCCCTGCTGGAACACGCCACGTCGACTCCGCTGGCGCCCGTGCCGGAGCCGGAGCCGGAGCCGGAGCAAGACAGCCTGCAGGTCCCGCCGAGGATGCGCGACCTGTTCGTGCGCACCATGCGCGAGGACATGCGCCAAGTCGTCGCCGCCCTCGACCAAGGCAACAGCCAGGTCGCCGCCGAGTGCTTGCACAGGATCGCCGGAGCCATGGGCGCAGTTCGGGCCACGGACATGGCGAGGATCGGTGCCGAGCTCGAATGCCGGTTGCAGGAGACGCCGCTGAGCGCGGCCTTGAGCCTTGAAGTGCAGCATTTGCTGGGGCGGATCGACGAGCTGATGGTGGCGCTTGAATAATGAAACGCAGGGGTTAATGTACCGACAGTTTGCGTATTTTTTTACCAATCAACGTAATACACGGGTGTGTGTCTCATGAAAAAAATGAAAGTTGTCATCGCCGACGATCACCCCATTGTGCTGCTGGGGGTTCGGGAGTTGATGGAGCGCGACGATCGTTTTGAGATCGTGGGTGAGGCGGTCTGCTCCAAAGGCGTGATCGAACTGCTGGAAAGCCAGCCAGTGGACATCCTCATCACCGACTACAACATGCCCGGGGACTCGCCCTACGGCGATGGCTTGAAGCTGGTGGAATACCTCAAGCGCAACTACCCGCGGCTGCAGATCCTGATCCTGACCATGATTTCCAATCAATTGATCCTCACCCGCCTGCACGAACTGGGGGTGGTTGGGGTGATCCAGAAAAGCCAACTGCACGAGGAAATCCAGACCGCCCTCAAGACCATTGCCCAGAAAGGCACCTACCGCAGCCTGGAACCGGCAGCCAACTCGGTGATGGAGTCCAACATGGACATCGACGCCCGCTTCTCCACCCTGTCGCCCAAGGAGTTTGAAATACTCCGGCTGTTCGTCTCCGGCAAAAGCGTCAGCGACATTGCCCGCACCCAGCATCGCAGCGCAAAAACCATCAGCGCGCAAAAGATCTCGGCCATGCGCAAGCTGGAGGTGCAAAGCGACCAGGACCTGCTGGCCTACTGCATTGGCCGCAATATTTTCAACTGAACCTCGGTGCCCCGGCCTGGACGGAAAGAGAAACCCGTAGGCCACCCGCTACAACGCCGGCTCGCCCTCCAGCACCCACCAACGAGGCAACAACTGCTGGACCCGCGCTTCGGCAAAGCGATCGTCAATCAGCACCACCACCCCACGATCCTCCTGACTACGGATGACCCGCCCCGCTGCCTGCACCACTTTCTGCAAACCCGGGTAGAGGTAGGTGTAGTCGTACCCGGCGCCAAAGATCGCCGCCATGCGCTGCTTCAATTGCTCGTTCACCGGGTTCAACTGGGCCAGGCCCAGGGTCGCGACAAAGGCGCCGATCAGCTTCGACCCGGGCAGGTCGATGCCTTCGCCAAACGCCCCGCCCAGCACGGCAAAGCCTATGCCCTGGCCATCTGGGCGAAACTGCTGGAGAAATGCCTGGCGTTGCCCCTCGTCCATGCCCCGTGACTGCAACCACAGGGGGATCGCCGGGTAGCGCTGGGCCAACAGCTCAGCCACCTGCTGCAAGTAATCGAAGCTGCTGAAAAACGCCAGATAGTTGCCCGGGCGCTGCTGGAACTGGCGCGCCATCAACTCGACGATGGGCTCCAGGGAGGCCTGGCGCCGGGCGAAGCGCGTGGAGATCCGGCTGACCACTTGAACCTGCAACTGCTCAGCCTGGAACGGTGACTCCACGTCCATCCACACGCTGTTGTCCGGCAGGCCCAGCAGGTCGGCGTAGTAATGCCGCGGGCTCAAGGTCGCCGAAAACAGCACCGTGCTGCGTGCCGCGCTCAGCCGGGGACGCAGCAACGGGGCAGGCACCACATTGCGCAGGCACAGCTGGGACTGGCTGCGGCGCCCGCCCGCCTCACGCTTGCTGATGTCGAAGAGGAAATGCCCGTCAAACAGCTCGGCGACCCGGGCGAACTGCAGCAGCTCGAAGTAAAACCCCTGCAATCCGGAATCCAGGCCCTGGGGCGGATCGTTGAGGTAATCGCCAATGGCCGACACGCACAAGGCCAAGGCCTTGAGCAGTGCACTCGGCGGCTGGTCGTAGGCCTGATAGGCGGCGACTTGCTCCTTGTGCAGGGCGTTCCATTCACGGTTGAGCCGTTGCAGAGGCTTCTTCAACACCTCGGGGGCGGCCTGGCGCACGCTGCCCAACTGGTACTGGTCGAGGCTGGCGCTGTACATCGCCCGGCCTCGCTCTACCAGGTTGTGGGCCTCATCCACCAACACCGCGACCTGCCACTGATTGGCCTGGGCCAGGCCGAACAGCAAGGCGCTGAAGTCGAAGTAATAGTTGTAGTCGGCCACCACCAGATCACTCCAGCGGGCCATTTCCTGGCTCAGGTAATAGGGGCACACCTGATGTTCCAGGGCGATGCGCCGCAGGTTCTGCTGGTCCAGCAGGGTTTGCTCGCTGGCGGCCTGGCGCGCACCCGGCAGGCGGTCGTAGAAGCCACGGGCCAAGGGGCAGGAATCGCCATGGCAGGCTTTGTCCAGGTGTTCACAGGCCTTGTCCCGGGCCACCAGTTCCAGCACCCGCAACGGCAGCCCGGCATGGCTGTCCTGCAGCACCCGGGCGGCATCCAGGGCCAACTGCCGGCCCGGGGTCTTGGCGGTGAGAAACAGCACCTTGTCCAGGGCCTGCCCGGCCATGGCCTTGAGCAACGGGAAAATCGTTCCCAAAGTCTTGCCGATGCCCGTAGGCGCCTGGGCCATCAGGCAGCGCCCGGTGCTGACCGCCTTGTACACCGCCTCGGCCAGGCTACGCTGGCCGCTGCGAAACTGCGCATGGGGAAACACCAGGGCCTGGGTCGCCTGGTCCCGGGCCTGGCGGTGGGCCATTTCCTGTTCGGCCCACTCCAGGAAGCACATGCACTGCTGGTTGAAGAAGGTTTCCAGTTGCGCTGCCGAGAACGTCTCCACCAGCGAGGTTTCTTCCTCGCTGACGATGTCGAAGTACACCAGCGCCACCCGCAGGCTCGGCAGTTGCAGGCTCTGGCACATCAGCCAGGCATAGACTTTGGCCTGGGCCCAGTGCAGTTGACGGTGGTTGACCGGCTGCCGGCTGAGGTCGCCGCGAAAGGTCTTCACCTCTTCCAGCAGTTGTTGCCGGGGGTCATAACCATCGGCCCGACCGCGCACCCGCAACGGCCCATACTGCCCTTCCAGCGCCACCTCCTGCTGGTAGTCGGGGTTGCGCCGAGCGGCTACGGTGCGATGCCCGGCCATGCCCTCCAGGGCCGTGGGCGAAGGGGTGAAACGCAGGTCCAGGTCACCGACCTTGGCGCTGAACTCGCACAAGGCGCGCACCGCAACGCTGTAGCTCAAGCCTCCAGCTCCTGCCATTGCACGTAGCACACGGCGATCGGCATGCGCTGCTCCTGGCAGAACTCCAGCCAGCGCAACTGGTTGTCTTGCAGGCGGTCACCCGGGCCTTTGACTTCGATCATGCGGTAGGTCTTGTGCTCCGGCCAAAACTGGATCAGGTCCGGCATCCCGGCGCGGTTGGCCTTGATGTCCAGGAGCAACCGCTGGAACCAGTGCAGCAGGTGCTGGGCCGGCAAGCAGTCCAGGGCCTGTTCCAGCAGCGCCTCGTTCAGCGCCCCCCAGAACACGAACGGCGACTGCACCCCCCATTTGCTGGCGTAGCGCCGGGTGATGGTTTCGCGGTAGCGGCCATCCTCCAACTCCGCCAGGCAGGCCTGGAACAAGTCGGCCCGGCGCTCATGGAAGTCTTCATTGAAGAGGTCCACCGGCCCGCGCTGGAACGGGTGGAAAAAGGCCCCCGGCAAAGGTGCGAAGATCGCCGGCCAGCACAGCAGGCCGAACAGCGAATTGATCAGGCTGTTCTCCACGTAATGCACCGGTGCCTGCTCTTCGTGCAAATGAGCCTGCACCAGGAACTCCACCGACAGCCCCTCTTCGCCCCGGGGCAGCGCCAGGTCCAGGCGCTCGATCTGCCGCGAAGCGGCGCCACGGGGTGCGGGCGGGCCGCCGAGTTTGCGACGCAAGCGCGGCAACATGCGCAACAGCTGCTGGGCCTCGGCCGCACTCTCCGGGGCCTCTTGCGCAGCACAGGCCAGTTCCAGGGCCTGGGGGTAATCGGCGCTGCGCTCCAGCACGCGGATCAGGCGCATGCGCGCGCCCGGATAGACACAATCGCCATACACCTTGAGCGCCGCCGGCCAGTCGGCCAGGCGCTCGCAATGCTGGCCCAGCTGAAACAGCAACTTGGCGCGGCGCCGCTGCAACCAGGGGTTGGCACTGTGGAACTCACGAATCCGGGTCAACACCGAGTCCAGATCGGCCCCGGCCTCGAAGTCTTCCTGGCAGCCGTGCAGGGTGAAAAAGCCGTCCACATCCTCTCGGCTGCGCAGGCCACGGGAGTCGGCGCCGATCTCGACCTTTTCATAGGTGTAGATGCCCAGGTCCGCCAGCACGAATTCCGACCAGTCCTGATAGAGGTTGCCGAAGAACATCAGCCGCAGGCGATCGCAGAGGTCCATCAGGGTCAGGCTGAACAGCCGCTCCGGCAGCGCCGGGCACCATTGGGCCAGGGTCAGCGGGGCCTCGAACAGCGGCGCCAATTCCGCCAGCCAGTCACCCTTGCGCCCCTTGGGCTGCTGGATATGGGGCTTGAACGCCTGGAGCAGTTCGGCCTTCTGCAACAGCCCGAACAGCTCTTCCAGGCTCAATAACGCCTGCTCATCCACCCAACCCAGGCGTAGCAACGGCGCCACGGCCTCGGCGCTGTCGCCGATCTCCACGTAGTGCAAGCGACTGGCGCGAAAATGCCGGCCCTTGCGCATGACCATGCGCACCAGCAAGGCCTGGGCCGGCTGGGGTAACGCACGGAAGTCGTCGATAAAACCCTGCTCGGCCGGCGACAGCACGTCGGCATAACGCTGAGCGAGCCAATCGAGCACTTGCTGGAAGTTGTGCAAGTAATAAAAGGGGTTTTCCAGGGGATTTGAAGTCACAGAACTTGAGGCGCCACGGCAGAGGAATACTGGTTATGCGTACAGATAACAGCTGCCCCCTGGCCTGGCAACGAGATTTGGATAAATGGTGGCGATGATTGTCTGGCGCCAACGACAGCACCGGGCCCGCCCCCTGAAGCCGCCCAGGGTGGGCAGCTTACCAAGGGCGCAGGGGCCGGCCCGCTATTGCCGGGTACGCCACCCCGTCGCGGCCAGGGCCTGCAACAGCCGCTCGGGTTCCAGGGCCGGCACTTGCACCCCGCTGGCCGTGCTCATGCTTTCACCGGCCAGCAACGCATTGACGATGGCCTCTTCCACGGCTTCGGCGGCCGCGCTGAACAACGGCGAGATGTGGTCGTTGTTGAGCATCGCCAGGGCCGTGCTCAAAGGCAGGTCCTTGCGGCCATAGTCCGCCGGTGGCAGGTCGCGGTTGCCGGTGGCGAACGCCAGGAAGATATCGCCGCTGGAGTCTTCGGTGCCGCCGCCGGTGCGGGCGATGCCGATGGACGCACGCTGGGCCAGGCGCTGGCACTGGTGCGGCAGCAAGGGCGCATCGGTGGCCAGGATCACCACAATCGAACCCATGCCCGGGGTGCCGCGCTCGGCGAACGGCGAAGCAATGTCGCCCAATTGCCGCCCCACCGGGTAGCCGTCGACCCGCAATTCCTCGCGCTTGCCATGGTTGGCCTGGACCAGGGCGCCCACGGTGTAGCCGCCCTGGGCCGTCGGCAAACGCCGAGAAGCGGTGCCGATGCCGCCCTTGAACTCGTGGCAGATCATCCCCGTGCCGCCGCCCACCGCGCCCTCTTCCACCGGCCCGGACCGCGCCCGGGCCATGGCTTCACGCACCTGTTGCGGGCCCACGTGCTGGCCCCAGATGTCGTTGAGCAGGCCATCGTAGGTTTCCATCACCACCGGCATGCACCAATACACCGCCGGGTCGGCCCGTTGCTCCCGTTCCAGGGCAATCAGGCTGTCGCGCACCACCCCCACGCTGTGGGTGTTGGTGATGGCCAGGGGCGTGGCCAGGAAGCCCGCCTCGCGAATCCACTCCAGGCCCGTGGCGTCACCGTTGCCGTTGAGCACATGGCAACCGGCAAAACAGGGTTGCTCGCGCGCCGAGCCTTCCCGCGGCTGGATCAGGGTCACGCCGGTGCGTACCTGCTGGCCATTGACCTCGGCCTTGAGGGTGCTGTGGCCGACCCGCACCCCGGGAACGTCGGTAATCCCGTTGTCGGGGCCCGGCGCTCCCAGCCCCAGGCGGATACCCAATTCACGTGCACGCATAACAGCTCCTTAGAGTTTCTGAAACGCCGGGCTGAACCGGCCGTTGGTGCCGTACAGCAGCGCCGACAGCGCCAGCAGCCCGACAATCACCAGGATGTCCCGGGCCGAGGCCTCAAGGAACAGATTGACCAGCAAATACCCCGCACCCAGCACCGCCACCAGTGCCGGCAACGGCCACAGCGGCATGCGATAGGGATGGGCCCGGTCCCGCAGCAACACCCGGCTCATCAAGGCACACAGGGCCACGATCAGGTACACCAGCATGATCAGCAGCACGCTGAAGGACGTCAGGTCCGCCAGATTGGAACTGAAGCTGAGCACCGCCGAGGGGATCGCCAGGAACAGCGTAGCCAGCCACGGCGAATCCCAGCGCGGGTGGATGCGGGTGAACAGGCGATTGATGCCCGGCGTCCACAGCGCATCGCGACCACTGCTGAACACCACCCGGCCGATCTGGATGACGATGGCGACAATGGCGTTGAACACCGACAGGAAGATCCCGGCACTGACCACCCGCGCCAGGGTCGGGTTGCCGTGGCTGGTCAACAGGTAACCGATGGGGTCCGGGCTGGCCAGCAGTTCGCTGAGGGACGGCGCACCGATCAGCAACGCGGTAAGCGGCACCAGTTCGATAATCACCACCAGCGCCAGGGACCAGAGCACCGCCTTGTGCACGCCGCGGCCCTGGCACTTCATGTCCTCGGCCAGCAACACGGCCGGGCCATAACCGTTGTAGGAAAACAGGCCAATGCCCACCGCACCGATCACCAGGGCCCAGGGCGCCAGGTGCAGCACCCCGTCGTTGACCATCTGCGGTTGCAACAACACGCTCAGCGGCTGCGAGGCATGACCGAAGCCCAGGCAGACGATCACCAGCAGCGCGGCGATTTCCAGCAGCAGGCAGGTGCCGGTGATCCAGGCGTTGAGTTTGATATTGAGGATGCCCAGCAAGTAACTGCCGACCACGATGACCAGGGCCACGGTCTGGGAATCGTACTGGGTGCCCAGGGCATTGTTCAGGTAGGTCGACGCACCGGTGGCCAGCACCGGCGGGATAAACAGCAACATCACCAGCACAGTGAGAAAGGTCGCGTAACCGGCCAGGCCGCCAAACACCCGCTTGGCGTAGACGTATTCGCCCCCGGCGCTGTTGTGGGCCCGGCCCAGCTCGGCGTAGCAAAAGGCGAACATCAGGGCCAGCAGCCCCGCCATGACAAAGGCCAGGAACACCCCGCTGCCGGCCTGGTGGATGGCAAAGGGCGCAATCACGAACACCGAGCTGGCGGGGGTCACCCCGGACACGGTGATTGCCACTACGTCGAACACACTCAGGGTGGGTTTCAGCGCGCCGTCGGGCACGGTGGAAGAGCTCATGTCGTTATCCTCGTGGTTGTTTTTGGTCTGAGGCAGAAACGAAGTCAGTCAAGCGGGTGCGTTCTTGGCGTCGCACTGGATGGCCGTCACTCTAATCAGCCAAACGGGCGCGGCCCATTCCCCTATTGGAGTACTCCCCCTTGACGCTGGCGCGCAAATGGTCGAAACCGTGCAGCGACACCCTCGTCACGGTTTTGCGGGAGCACGGTATTTGAGTACGTTGTTCAGGGAAGTCGGCATGCACGCCGGGTTGGGCCGGACCCTGTCCCAGGTCGGCACTCCTCGGTTCTGGAAGCAGTTGATTCTGCTGCTGCACCAGGCGTCACCCTTCGATAACGCCCTGGCGATCTTCTACCCCGCCGAGGGCCCGCCCCAGGCCTTGGAGGAATACGACGCCGAGCCTTCGAGCAAGCCAGCGTCGATGCTCACCTACCTCAACGGCCTGTACCTGCTGGACCCGTTCTTCCAGGCGTGCCGCGAGGGCTACCCGAGCGGCTTGTACCGCCTGGAGGAAGTCGCCCCCGACCACTTCCGCCAGAGCGAGTATTTCCTCAACTACTTCCACGACAACGTGCTGGAGGATGAGCTGCAATTCATCCTCCAGTTGCCGGGGTCCGGCACCCTGTCGTTGTCGTTGGGCATGCAGCGCCTGTTCACGGCCCAGGATGTCGGCCAACTCACCACCTTCGCCGCCTGGGTCCTGCCTCTGATGCAGCAACACTGGCAGCAGCAAGGGTTTCAACAAGGCTTGCAGCAGGGGCTCCCGCAGGAGGCGCGCAAACCGGCGGCCGCCGAGGAAATGGCCAGCCAGATCCGTGATGCCCTGAGCCATTTTGGCAGTGGCGTGCTGTCTGACCGCGAGCTGGAAATCGCCCGCCTGATCCTGCGGGGCTTTTCATCCAAGGCCATGGCCGAGCGCCTGAAAATCTCGCCGGAAACCATCAAGGTTCACCGCCGGCACCTGTACGCCAAGCTGGACATTTCCTCCCAGCCGGAGCTGTTTTCGTTGTTCATCCAGTCCCTGGGGCACGACTTGGACAACCCCTGAGGCGGCGGCAGTCCCTCAGGCGTTCAAAGAGCTGGAGCGGTAATCCCGCGGTGACTGCTCGAAATGCTTCTTGAAGGTGCGGCTGAAATGGGCCGAATCGGTAAACCCCCATTTGAAGGCGATGTCGGTGATCGATTCGTGGCGCAAGCCCGGGTTACTCAAGTCGGCGGCGCTGCGTTTGAGCCGCGAACGCTGGATAAACCGGCAGACGCTGTCGCCCTGCTCTTCAAACAGTCGGTACAACTGACGCACCGAAATATTCAACTGCTGAGCCAGGGCCACCGGGGTCAACCCGGGTTCATTCAGGGACTGGCTGATCAATTGCTGGGCCTGGCTGCGCAGGCAACCGCCATGCAAGCTGTCGTAACCGTCGAGGGTGCTGCTGAGGGTCTGGCGCAAGGTCGGCGCCAGCAGCGCAATCAGGGCTTCCTGCAGGGCCTGGCCTTCCTGCTGCGCCGCGCACCCCTGGAGGTCGCCGCTGCAGATCTGCTCCACCAGCAAGCGCATCAACCGACCGCTGGCGCAGTGCTGGGACAGTTTGCCGAACTTGCGTTGCTGGGCCGGCAGGTGGCGATACACCTCATCGCGGGACAAGTGGAATGACGCATGTTCGATCAGGCCGTGGGGCACGATCTCGCAGGCACCGGCCGAATCCAGCAGGGCCATGTCACCGGGGGCCAGTTCGATGCTCTCCCCACCCTGCTTGAGTTGCGCGTGGCCGCTGCGCTGGACGATCAGGAAGCAGTGGCGATCGTCTTCCTGATCGACGCTGGTGCTCTGCCGTGAGATCAGCCCGGCATTGGTGCGGATCCGCGCCACTTCCAGGCCGGCGTAATCGAGTAACCCAACCTCGCCGATAAATAACGCCGAATTCAGCGCCGGGCGCGCGTCGAAGCGGCCGCAGACACCCTGCAACGCCCCTATCCAGGAACCAAAACTATGGGAAGCAAGCACTGTGCACCTCCAGAAGCCGGTTGAGACCGCCTTTGTTGTTATGGCGATATCATTAACATGTTATCTATTTGCCAGGCAAGAAACCCTGCCCGCGTGGATAGTCTGTTATGGCCTAAGCACGAGCTGTGCCAGCAGTCCCGGGAATGATTGGCCCAACGCTCCAGGCACCGCGTGGCCCTTCTGGCCGCCGCAGGTTTCTGGCATCCTGCGCCTCCTTTTTTCTGACCGGGTTCCCAGGTTCTGCCGATTGCCGTGCGCCTGAGGCCCCGATTTCCTTCATTTCGCTATCTGTCGAGCAGCGCCTCGACACAGGCTTGCCGGGCTTTTTTCCATGACCGCCGCTGATAAATCCACGCCGCGCTACACCTCCGACCTGATCTACGGCCTCGACGACCGACCCCATTTCAGCGCGGCGATTTTTGCCGCGCTGCAGCACGTGCTGGCGAGTTTCGTCGGGATCATTTCCCCGACCCTGATCTTCGGCGGGGTCCTGGGGCTGCAGGACCAGGTGCCTTACTTGATCAGCATGGCGTTGTTCGTCTCGGGCCTGGGCACCTTTGTCCAGGCTCGGCGCCTGGGGCCCATCGGCTCTGGCCTGCTGTGCGTGCAAGGCACCAGCTTCTCGTTTATCAGCGTGCTGCTCAGCGCCGGGTTTATGGTCAAGGCCCGGGGCGGCGGCACCGATGAGATCCTCTCGACGATTTTCGGCATCTGCTTTTTCGCCGCCTTTATCGAGATGTTCCTCAGCCAGTTCATCGGCAAGCTGCGCAAGCTGATCACCCCGGTGGTCACGGGCACCATCATCACCCTGATGGGCCTATCGCTGATCAAGGTGGCGGTCACTGACATGGCCGGCGGCTACGGCGCCAGCGACCTGGGCGCGGCCAGCAACCTGGGGCTGGCGGCCCTGGTGCTGCTGACCATCGTGATGCTCAACCGCTTCAACCACCCGATGCTGCGGCTGGGCTCGATCGTCATCGGCCTGACCCTGGGCTTTTTCGTCGCCTGGCTGCTGGGCCGGGTGGACATGGGCGCCCTGCCCGACGTGCCGCTGATGAGCGTGCCCGTGCCGTTCAAGTACGGTTTTTCCTTTGACTGGGTGGCCTTTATCCCGGTGGCGGTGATTTTCCTGATCTCGCCCCTGGAAGCCGCCGGCGACCTGACCGCCAACTCGATGATTTCCCAACAGCCGGTCAAGGGCCCGCTGTACATCAAGCGCATCAAGTCCGGCCTGCTGGCCGACGGTTTCAACTCCATGGTGGCGGCGGTGTTCAACAGCCTGCCCATGGTCACCTTCGCCCAGAACAACGGGGTGATTCAGCTCACCGGCGTGGCCAGCCGCTACGTGGCCTACTTCATCGCCGGCCTGCTGGTGCTGCTGGGGCTGTTCCCGATGATTGGCGCCGTGCTGCAACTGATGCCCAAGCCGGTATTGGGCGGCGCCACCCTGATCATGTTCGGCACCGTGGCGGTGGCCGGCATCAAGATCCTCGCCGAGGCCGGGCTGCATCGGCGCAACGTGCTGATCGTGGCGATTTCCCTGGGCATGGGCCTGGGCGTCGCGGCGGTGCCGGAAGTGCTGCGGGACCTGCCCAAGGCGCTGCACAACATCTTCGAATCGCCGATCACCGTGGGCGCGTTCTGCGCGATCTTCCTGAACATCTTCCTGCCGGAAGAGTTCATCGAGCTGGAGGAAGACGAGTTCGACCCGGAGGCGGCCACCCTCAAGGTCATGCAAGACCCGGACATGGGCGGTAAAACGAACTCGTGAGGTTCTCGGGCGTCTATGCTGCGTGGCCGCTGCCGACGCCCTCCCTTCACGACTTGACAGGTGTGCCTGATGCGCAAGATTTTCGGTTTGACCCTGTGCCTGCTCCTGGCCAGCCTCAGCGCCTGTGCCCTGTTCCCCCAGCGCGACCCGCTGAACATCAATGTGGTGGGCATCGAGCCGTTGCCCAGCGAAGACCTGGAAATGCGCTTTGCCGTGACCCTGCGCTTGCAGAACCCCAATGACAGCGCCATCGACTACAACGGCGCGGCCCTGGACCTGGAAGTCAACGGCCGGCCCCTGGCGTCGGGGGTCAGTGACCAGCACGGGCGCATCGGCCGTTTCTCCGAAGGCGTGCTGGTGGTGCCGGTGAGTGTTTCGGCGTTTTCCGTGTTGCGCCAGACCCTCGGCCTGGGCCAGACCCAGGGCTTCGACAACCTGCCCTATGTGTTGCGGGGCAAGCTGGCCGGCGGCCTGTTCGGCACCTTGCGCTTCGTCGAGCGCGGCCACCTAAGCCTGCCCAACGCCGCCAACGGCGACTGGTAAACGCTGTCAGGGCCCGGCCCAAGACGCCTACAGCAGCGGAGCCTGGCGGGCGCTGTACAGCCGATGCAGGGTGATGTTGCGCACCTCCTGCTTGCTGATGTGGATGTGGGCCTGGAGCAGTTGCTGCGCCACCTCGGTCTGCCCCTGGAGGATGGCCTGGAGAATCTGCCCATGCTCGGCGTAGGTCGCAGCAATCCGCCGCGCCTGGGTAAAGTCCAGGCGGCGGATGATGCGGATCTTTTCCGTCACATCCAGGTGCACCCGGGCCATTTCGCTGTTGCCGGTGGCCGCCACCAGGGCACAGTGAAACGCCTCGTCCAAAGCCGACACCTGCGGGCCGTCCTCCAGGCGCTCCGCCGCCTCCACCAGCCACACCGCCTTGAGCCCCTGCAACACCGGGTTGTCCGCCGGGACCTGGGCACACAACCGCGCCACCGCCGCCTGTTCAAGGACGATACGCAGGTCGTACAGCTCTTCGAAATACTGGAAGTCGAAGGGCCGCACTTGCCAGCCACTGCGGAAATACACCTGCACATAAGCCTCGCGCTCCAGGCGGTACAACGCCTGGCGCACCGGGGTGCGGCTGGCCGCCATGCGCTCGGCGATCTCGCTTTCGCTGAAGCGGTCGCCGGGCAGCAGGCGGAACTCGAAAATGTCCTCCTTGAGCTGGCGGTAAATGCGCTCGGCCAGGTTGTCCGGGCGCTCCTGGGCGACGGGAGTGGCCCGTTGCTGCGTCGGGCCTGCCGGGTCGAGGGCGCTCATCCGTTGTGTTTCAGGCTGGCGATGTAGGCACGCCAGCCACCGAAGGCGCTGATGTCCTTGGCGTCGTTCAGGGCCCAGGGCTCGCAGATAAAGCCCTTGACGCTGCGCCCGTCGGCCAGGGTCAGGTTGCCGATCCCCAACGGCGCGGGGATCTCGGCGACAAATTCGCCAAAACGTCCCACCGGCAGGTCCCAGAGTTCAACGATGATCGAGCGCCCGCCTTCACCCTGGGCCAGCCCGGGTTTGGGCGGCACGGTGCCGGGCAGCGCGTACAGGCGGTAGTTGTCGCTGGTCAGGGTCTGTTCCACCAGCACCGCGTCACGGCGGGTGAGCTGGAAGTTCAGCGGCATGCCGCTCAGGTGCGCACCCACCACCGCCACACGCACACTGCCCGGGGCCTGGGTTGGGTTCGCCGGGGTGGGCAAGCTGCGTTCGGTGGTGCCCAAGGGCAGCTTCAGGCTGGCTTGCCAGCGCTTGCCGAAATCCGCCAGGGCAAAGTCATGCCAGGCCGGGGCGATCAGGGTGATGCCCGCCGGCAAGCCGTCATTGCGCAAGCCGGCCGGCAACGCCAGGGCCGAAAGGTCGGCCAGGTTGGTGAAGTTGGTGTAGTAACCGAATTGCGAGTTGTAGCGCACCGGCTCCTCGGCCATTTCTGCCAGGGTGCGCAGGGTGGGCGAAGTGGGCACGACCAGGGCATCGAAACCGGCCAGGGTGCGATTGATCCGCCGGCTCAGTTCGGCCCGCAGGTACTCGGCCTTGTAGACGTCGCAGGCGTTGTAGCCGTGGCCGTTTTCGACAATGCCGCGCACCACTGGGTTGATCGCCTCAGGCTGGCTGCGCAGCAGGTCTTCCAGGGCCACCGTGCGCTCCGCCACCCAAGGGCCGAAGTACAACTGGTCGGCCAGTTGCTTGAAATCGCTGAAGTCGATGGGGCAGACCTGCGCGCCCAGGCTAGCCAAATGCGCCACCGCCTGCTCGAACACTGCCTGGTTCTGGCTGTCGCCAAAAAACTCCGGATCCACCGGCACCGCCAACCTGGGCGCCTTGCCCATGGCCACCGGGGCCTGTTGCGGGTTGCGCCGTGAATAGGCGTCGTCGGGGTCATAACCCTCGGCGATCCCGGCCACCTGCTCAGCATCTTCCACGGTCAGGGCGAACACCGAAATGCAGTCCAGGCTGCGGCACGCCGGCACCAGGCCCGTGTTGGACAGGCGGCCTTTGGTCGGCTTGAGGCCGACGATGTTGTTGAACCCGGCCGGCACCCGCCCCGAGCCGGCGGTGTCGGTGCCCAGGGCGAAGGCCACCAGCCCCCGGGCCACCACCGAGGCCGAGCCGGAGCTGGAGCCGCCGCTGACGTAGTCCGGGTTGAAGCTGTTGGGCACCGCGCCGTACGGCGACCGCGTGCCCACCAGGCCGGTGGCGAACTGATCGAGGTTGGTCTTGCCCACCAGAATCGCCCCCGCCGCTCGCAGACGCGCCACCACCGTGGCATCCGCCGAAGCCGGGTAACTGAACGCCGGACAGGCGGCCGTCGTAGCCCAGCCGGCCGCGTCGATATTGTCCTTGATGGCGAACGGCACGCCGTACAGCGGCAAACGGCTGAGGTTGCCCTGGGCCGCTTGCAGGCACTCGTCCAACTGGGCCAGTTGCTCAGCCAGTTGCTCGGGGCTGGCCAGGCTGATCCAGGCCGGGTCATCGGCGGCCAATTGGGCCAGCAGGCTGACCAAGGCATCCGGGCGCAGATCGCCCTGGCGATAGGCCGCCTGCCACTCACCGACAGTCCAGCCAAAAGAGGGACGCTGCTCGTTTTGCATGGGGGACTCCATCTTGTATCCAAGTTTGAATCCCACCCAAGCAAAGCCCGGGCCAAGGCACCGAACCCACGGAATCACGGGCTTCGGCAACCACCCGAGGCCGGCCCAAGACCGCCAAAAGCCCCGGCCCTGCCCCGGTTTGAGGCGCCGCCGCCCTGCCCGCTGCGTTGTGGTTCGCCGCTTAGAACACCGACCAGCCGATGCGTTGGCTCAGCAGCTCCAGGGCCGCCATGCCCACCAGGGAGTTGCCTGCGGCATTGAGTTCCGGCGACCACACACAGACGGTGAACTGCCCCGGCACCACGGCGAGGATGCCGCCACCGACCCCGCTCTTGCCCGGCAAGCCGACCCGATAGGCGAAGTTGCCGGCTTCGTCGTACAAGCCGCTGGTGGCCATGATCGAGTTCACTTGCTGGGTCTGGCGCGCGCTGAGCACTTGTTCGCCGCTGTGCTTGCAAAAGCCGTCGTTGGCTAGAAAACAGAAGGCCCGGGCCAGGTCCACGCAGTTCATGCGCAAGGCGCAGTGGCTGAAGTAGCTGCGCAGCACCGCCTCGACGTCGTTGTGGAAGTTGCCGAAAGACTGCATCAGGTAGGCCATGGCCGCGTTGCGGGCGCGGTGTTGATACTCCGACTCGGCCACCCGACCATCCACCATGATCTGCATGTTGCCCGACAGGCGCCGCACAAAATCGCGCATCGACAAGGCCGGCGCGGCAAAACGCGACTGGTTGATGTCGCAGATCACCAGGGCCCCGGCGTTGATAAAGGGATTGCGTGGCCGACCGCGCTCGAACTCCAGCTGCACCAGCGAGTTGAACGGCTGGCCGGAAGGCTCGTGGCCCAGGCGTTCCCAGATCGCCTCACCGGAGTGGTTGATGGCCTGCACCAGGCTGAAGACCTTGGAAATACTCTGCACCGAAAACGGCGTTTCAGCGTCGCCGGCGCTGAACACCTGGCCATCGTTGCCATACACGGCGATGCCCAACTGATTGGCGGGCACGTCCCCCAGGGCCGGGATGTAATTGGCCACCTTGCCCTGGCCGATCAGCGGGCGGACTTCATCAAGAATCTGGTTCAGCAGGGCTTGCATGTTCTGGCTCATGGTCGGGGTCCCCGAACGGCTGCGGGGCCATGGCTGCTAGACGCACGCCAGCGCCTGCGGAACACAGTGCCAAGGCCTGCGCCCGCGTATTTTTACTCGCGGCGCAGGCGAGCTGGGGTCGGCAGCCCGGACCGGCGCCCTCAATGACGCTCGCGCAAGGCCAGGCGAACCACCAGCGCGGAGGCCAAGGTAATGCCGATCAGCACGTACAACAGGCTGCTGAAGGCCTCGCCGTAAAGCTTCAGCAACACCCCGCGCCCCAGCGCCGGCAGCAACTCGGTGCTGGCCGCCAGATTGCCATTGGCCAGTTGCTGGGCCGCCAGGGACAGCTGCTCGGAGCCCGGCAGCGCCTCCCCCAGGGAGTGTTGCAGCAGCCCCGCGAGCATCGCCACCACCAGCGCCAGGGCGATGCCTTCGCCCGCCACGCGGGTGGTGCTGAAAATGCCGCTGGCCATGCCTGCACGCTCCTTGGGCACCACGCTGACCGACAGCGCATCCATCAAGCCCCAAGGCACCCCGGCGCCCAGGCCGATCAACAGCAAGGGCCCGACCGTGGTCGCCGGCGGTTGCCCCGGCGCCACACGGCTGAGCAGGTAGAGGCCCACGGCGGCCACCAGCAGGCCCAGGCTCGACAAGGCACCGGCGCTGAACCAGCGGGTCAGCCAGGCCGCCAGCAACGGCACCACCAACATCGGAGCCGACAACGCGACCATCATCAGCCCGGCCTCCACCTCGCTGTAACCCTCTACGCCGATAAAGCGGATCGGCAACAGGATCAGCAGCACCACAAAGCAATAGCAGGTGGCGATCGGCAACAATTGCACGCCGACAAAACGCGGGTAGCGAAACAGCGACAGGTCGAGCATCGGCCGTTTGACCCGAGCCTCGTTCAGGATGAACAGCAGCAGGGACAGCAGCGCCGCCAACAGCAGCCCCAGGACCCAGGGGCTGCTCCAGCCACTGTGCGGGGCCTGGATGACGGCCCAGGTAAACAGCGCCAGGGCCAAGGTGAAACTCACGGTGCCGGGCCAGTCAACGCCGGCGGCGTCCGGGTCCCGGGATTCCTCCATGCGCGGCACGCCAAACAACAGGGCCAAGCCGCCGATCAGCGTGGCGGAGAGAAAAATCGAGCGCCAGCCAAAGTGCTCGATCAACACCCCGGCGAGGATCGGCCCGAACGCCAGGCCCAGGCCAAAGGTGGTGCCCAACAGGCTGAAGGCGCGCGTCCGGGCGCGGCCTTCAAAGGTCTGCGCCAGGGCCGCCGAACCACCGGCCAAGGCTCCGGCGCCGGCCAGCCCCTGCACCGCCCGCAAGGCATCCAGCCACAACACCGACGGCGCAAAGGCCAGGGCCAGAGAGGTCAATGCGAACAGGCCGACACCGAGGCTGAACACACGCTTGCGTCCGTACTCGTCGGCCAGGGTGCCGGCGGCCATCAGGGCGCTGCCGAAACTCAACATAAAGGCATTGGTGATCCAGCTCAGGGCCAGGGGGCTGCCCCCCAGCTCGCGGCCGATGGCCGGGGTGGCCACGGCGACCCCGACAAAGGTCAACGGCAGGATCAGGGCGGCCAGGCACACCGCCGCCAACACCCCGTAGGCGGACGCGTTGTGGGTGGTCGGGGCGGCGCTGGCCGGCAGGTCGATTGGCGAATTCATCGGAACCTCGAAAGCGAGTGAGTCAGCAGACAGGGCTGAGAATTGGATGGTAAATTCGCCGCAATCGCGAAAAAACAGGCCGAGAGTCCGCGCTTTACGGACATTTACGCTGCAATCAGGGAAGCACCATGGACAACCTCAACGGCATGCTGGCGTTTGTGCGGGTGGTGGAAAGTGGCAGCTTCGTCGGTGCCGGCAAACGCCTGGGCCTGTCCGCCTCGGCGGTGGGTAAAAGCCTGGCGCGCCTGGAGGAAAAACTCGGGGTGCGCCTGCTTAACCGCAGCACCCGGCGCATCAGCCTGACCGATGAGGGCACACTGTTTTTCGAACGCTGCCAGCGCATCGTCGCGGAGGTGCAAGAGGCCGAGGCGGAACTGGCGCGCATCAGCGACACGCCCCGGGGCAAGCTGCGGGTCAGCCTGCCGGCCATCGGTTACCGCATGCTGCTGCCGATCCTCCCGGAGTTCAGCGAGCGCTACCCGGAGATCGAGCTGGACCTAGACTTCAACGACCGCCTGATCGACGTGATTGCCGAAGGCGTGGACGCGGTAATCCGCAGCGGCGAACTGGCAGACTCCCAACTCAAGTCGCGAACCCTCGGGCCCTTTGCCTTTGTGCTGATCGGCGCGCCCCACTACTTCGCCCGCCACGGCATTCCGCAGACGCCCCGGGACCTGGAGCAGCACGCCTGTCTGCGCTACAAATTCCCCGGCAGCACCCAACTCCAGGAGTGGACCCTGGCCCTGCCCGCCGACGCCCCGCCGTTGCTGCTGCGCAGCGCCTTGACCAGCAACAATCTGGAGTCGCTGATCTTCGCCGCCGGCCAGGGCCTGGGCATCGCCTTCGTCCCGGACTTCGTGGTGCGCAGCGCCCTGGCCGAGGGCAGCCTGGTGTCGGTGCTGGACGACTACCAGATCGACAGCGGCAAGTTTTCCATCCTCTGGCCCAGCAGCCGGCACCTGCTGCCCAAGCTGCGGGTGTTCGTCGACTTCCTCGGCGAACGCCTGGTGCTGGGACGCCGGCCGCCGTCGGCTTGATCCCGGCCCGGCGCCGATCGCTCTGGGGCGCGGCGCCATACATCAACAATTCAAGATGTCAGCTTCCGAACATGGGTATTTAAGCTGATGTTTAGCCCCCGTAAGCTCGACCCGTCCCTGCCCTTGCAGGGCAGGCAACGTCGGTACGCCTAGAACAAAAGCAACAGGCCACCCCAATAACAATTTGATCTGCCGACTCCAGGAATCCCTATGTCACCTACCCTTCGACGTGCCCCAGACGGGCGCGGCATGACCGTCGACGCCCACGCGCCACGGAGGCTCAGCCATGACTGACTCCGTCACCCCGCACAGCACCGACGAACACCTCCTGCAACGCCAGGGCTACCGCCAGGAACTGCACCGCGGCCTGTCACTCTGGTCCTCGTTCTCCGTGGGTTTCGCCACCGTGTCCCCGGTGGTGGGGATCTATTCGGTCATGGCCCTGGGCGCCATGAGCGTCGGCCCCTCCTGGGTCTGGATCGTGCCCCTGTGCCTGGCCCTGCAATTGCTGGTGGCCCTGGTGTATGCCGAACTCGCCTCCCAATACCCGTTGGCCGGCGGCTGCTACCAATGGGTCAAGCGCCTGGCCGGTGATCGCTGGGCCTGGTTCACCGGGTTCATGTACCTGGCCTCAGCCCTCGCATCCCTGACCACCGTGGCCTACCTCGGCGGTTTCTGGCTCTGGCTGTTCGTCACCGGCCAGCCACCGAGCCCCAATGCCCAAGTGCTCAGCGGCGGCGTGCTGCTGTTGCTCGGGTTGGGGGTAAACCTGCTGGGCATCAACCCGCTGAAGTACTTCGTCAACGCCGGCATCATCGCCGAAGCCATCGCTTCGATCGGCATCGGCCTGTTGCTGCTGGTGTTTTTCCGCAACCATTCCTGGTCCCTGCTGTTCGAGGGCCTGAGCACCCAGGCCAGCGGCGACGGCAGCTACCTCAGCGGGTTCGTCACGGCCATGGCCGTCGGCGGCTGGGCCTTCCTGGGCTTTGATGCCTGCTCCCAAGTCTCGGAAGAAACCGCCGATGCGCGCACCTCGACGCCCCGGGCCATCCTGCGCTCGATGATCCTGGTGGGCCTGACGGTGATGCTCACCGCCTTTGCCGTCACCCTGTCCTTCAGCGATACCGCGGGCATGGTTTCGGGCCAGGTCATCGACCCCGTGACCCCGGCGGTGGTCGAGGCCTTCGGTGCCTGGGCCGAGCGGCCGTTTGTCGGCGTGGTGCTGGTGGCCTTTATTGCCTGCGTGGTGTCGGTGCAGACCTACATCGGCCGGGCGGTGTTCGGCATGGCCCGGGACTCGATCCTGCCGGCCTCGGCCCTGCTGCGCCGGGTGGACAAACGCAAAGTACCGTTTGCCGCCATGGTCCTGAGCACGCTGCTGGCCAGCTTCGGCTTGGCCCTGGGCCTGAATGCCACCGCCGTGGGCACCCTGATCGCCTTCGGCAGCGGCGGCTTCTTCCTGGTGTTCCTGATCGTCACCGCCTGCGCCCTGATCAACCGCCTGCGTGGGCGCTGGCAGCCTGAGCCCGGGGTGTTCAACCTGGGTCGTTGGGGCTTGCCGATCAATCTCATGGCGTTCTTCTGGCTGGTGTTCGAAAGCATCAACGTCGCCTGGCCGCGGGAATCCCTGGCCCCACCCGGCGCCCCCTGGTTCCAGGTGTGGGCGGTGATCCTGGTGTTTTCCAGCCTGGCCGTGCTGGGGCTGCTGTACCTGTTCCTGGCCAAGCCCGAGCAACGGGGCCGACAGGCGCCGTGATCCACCCGGCGCTGTGGTCCACAGCGCCCTCCTCTGTGTAGCGGCGGCCGCCACGGCCGCCCCTCCCCCTTGTCGTGTTGAAGCCACTGCTTTTGGAGCTGTCGATGTCCCCTTCCGTGCATTACTGGAACTACCCCACCGAGATTTTTTGCGGCACCGGCGCCCTGGAAGGCCTGGCCCACCGCTGCGCCCTGCTGGGCATGGGCAAGCCCCTGCTGGTCACCGACCCGGGCATGCTCGGCCTGGAACCCTTCGCCCTGCTGACCGCGCACCTGAAACAAGCCGGTGTGAAGTTCGCGGTGTTCAGCGAATTGAGTGCCAACCCAAGCCTTGAAGATGTGCAGCGAGGCGCCAGCGTGTTCAGCGCTGGTGGCCACGACTCGCTGATCGCCCTGGGCGGCGGCAGCGCCATGGACGCGGCCAAGGGCATCAGCCTGCTGGCCCGGGACCCTGAAGGCCTGCAACGCTTCGAGTGGGCGCAGATCATCGAGCACTACCCCAGCCTCAGCGACTTCCCGGCCCTCGGCCTGCCCAAGTTGATCGCCCTGCCGACCACCGCCGGCACCGGCTCGGAACTGGGCCGCGAAGCGGTACTGACCGACACCCGACTGCAGGTCAAACGGGTTATCAGCCACCCGGAACTGCTGCCCGCGTGCGTCATCCTCGAACCCCGGCTGACCCGCAGCCTGCCCGCCGCCCTGACCGCCGCCACCGGCATGGACGCCCTGACCCACCACATCGAGGCGTTCTGCTCGCCCCTGTACCACCCGATGTCCAGCGGCATCGCCGTGGAAGGCATTCGCCTGGTGGCCCAGCACCTGCGCCAGGCCTGCCGCGACGGCCAGGACCTGGCCGCCCGCGAAGGCATGCTGGTGGCCTCGGCCATGGCCGCAGTGGCCTTCCAGAAAGGCCTGGGCGGGGTGCATGCCCTGGCCCACCCCCTGGGTGCGCGCTATCACAAGCACCACGGCTTGCTCAACGCGATCCTCCTGCCCTACGTGTTGCAGGCCAACCAGCCGGTGATCAGCGCCGACATCGCCCGCCTGGCGCGCTACCTGGAGCTGCCCCGGGCCGACTTCGAGGGTTTCCTCGACTGGGTCCTCGAGCTGCGCCGCGACCTGGGCATTCCCCACTCCCTGAGCGAGATCGGCCTCGATAGCCAGGACGCAGATTGGGTCGGCGCCCAGGCCCTGGCCGATATCTCGTCCTCCGACACCAATGCCCGGCCGTTGACGGCCGAGGACTACAGCCAGATTTTCCGTCACGCCGTCAGCGGCGTACTGCCAGGAGCCCGCCCATGATCCCTGCCCTGTACATCGACGGTCGTCCGACCCTGGGCGAAGACCCGCAGCCGATGCACGTCTACGACCCTTGCCTGGGAGAAGTGATTGCCCAGGTGGCGGCCGCCAGCCCGGCGCAGGTCGATCAGGCGGTGGCGGCGGCGCGCCGTGCCCTGCCCCAGTGGCGCGCCCTGAGCGGTGCCCAGCGTGCGGCGTTCCTCGACGGTTTTGCCCGCCAACTGCAACTGCGGCGCGACAGCCTGATTGCCCTGCAAATGCGCAATAACGGCAAGCCTCGGCACGAGGCTGAGGTTGACCTCGACGACGCCATCGCCACCTTCGACTATTACGCGGGGCTGGCCCGGCAACTGGACGCTAGCCAGGAACAGAACGTGCCCCTACAGGCCGAGGGTTTCAGCGCGAAATTGCGCTTCGAAGCCCTGGGCGTGGTCGGGCTGATCGTGCCGTGGAACTTCCCCCTGGTCACCAGCGCGTGGAAGCTGGCCCCGGCCCTCGCCGCCGGCTGCACCCTGGTGCTCAAACCCTCGGAAGTCACGCCCCTGATCGAGCAGGTCTACGGCGAGATCGCCAGCACTCTGGGGCTGCCGCCGGGTGTGCTGAACATCGTGGCCGGGAGCAGCCAGACCGGCGCAGCGTTGAGCGCCCACCCGGGCCTGGACAAGCTGTCGTTCACCGGCAGTAACGCCATCGGCCAGCGGGTGATGAACAGCTCCGCCGCGTACTGCCGGCCGCTGACCCTGGAGCTGGGCGGAAAGTCGCCGATCATCGTGTTTGCCGATGCCGACCTGGAGCAGGCGGTGCAATGGATCATCGGCGGCATCTGCTGGAACGCCGGGCAGATGTGCTCCGCCACCTCGCGCCTGCTGGTGGAGGACAGCATCGCCGAGCCCTTGCTGGCGCGGCTGGCCGAAGCCCTGGGCGATCTGCGCGTCGGCAACCCGGCGCAGCAGGAGGTGGACATGGGCCCGCTGACCAGCGCGGCGCAGTGGCACAAAGTCCAGGAGTACTTCGCTGTGGCCCGCGAAGAAGGCCTGCACTGCCTCAGCGGCGGCCAGGCCTTGCCCGGCCCGGGGTGGTTTGTCAGCCCGACCCTGTACGCCGACGTGCCCTCCGGCAGCCGGTTGTGGAACGAGGAAATCTTCGGCCCGGTGCTCTGCGCTCAGCGCTTCAACAGCCGCGAGCAAGCCCTGGCACAGGCCAACGCCAGTGCCTTCGGCCTGGTGGCGACGGTCATCAGCCAGGACCTGCAGCGGGCGCAGGAAGTCGCAGCAGCCCTGGAAGTCGGCCACGTCTGGATCAACTCCTTGCAGGCGGTGTTCGTCGAAACCTCATGGGGCGGCACCAAGGCCAGCGGCATCGGCCGTGAGCTGGGGCCCTGGGGGCTGGCGGCCTATCAATCGGTGAAGCACGTGACCCGTTGCCTGGGCTGAGAACTGCGGGCTGAGGGCCGGGCTCAGCCCCGGTGCTCGGTCAGCAGATCGTCGATAAAGGCCCGCAGCGCTTCGCTGTGGGGATGGCCGACGTGGGTGATCATGCTGTGCTGCACCTCGTAGCACAGGGTCTCGGGGTGCAGGGCACGCATCTGTCCGCTGTGCAGCCAGGGCTGGGCGTAATGGCTGGGCAGGTAACCCAGGTGGGTGCCGGCCAGCACCCCATGAACCACGGCTTCCATGTGGTAGGCAGTGGCGGAGGCCCGGGCCGGCGTCACCGGCAACACTTGGTTGGCCGGGAGAAACCCGTGCTGGATCCAGTCGCTGGCCTTGATCTGCTCCAGGTCCGGCTGCGTCACGTTGAACAATGGATGCTCGGCGCCGCAAAACAGCTGGATCGCTTCGCTGTACAGGGGCTGGTAGGCCAGGGTCGGCAAGCTGCGGCTGAAATAGGAGATCGCCAGGTCCAGTTGGCCGTCAATGACTTCGCGCTCAAGCTCGGTGGGTGAGTTGACGAACACATGCAGGTGCAGGTCGTGGTCGCGCCGGTAGAAACGGGCGATGGCCGCGTCGATCCGCGCCGCCGGCAACGTGGCAATGTTGTCGGCCAGGCCCAGGTACAGGTCGCCCACCAGGCGCCCGGAGAGGGCCTGGGCCTCGTCACGAAACAGCTCCACGGCGCCGAACAGCGAATGGGCCGCCTGGAGAATGCGCTGGCCCTTTTCCGTCAGGCGAAAGCCGCCCTTGCCACGCTCACACAGGCGGTAGCCCAGGCGTTTCTCAAGGCTGGAAATGTGCGTGCTGATGTTCGACTGGCCCATGTTCAGTTCGGCCTGGGCAGCGGTGAAGCCGCCACACTTCACCACCACGGCGAAAATCCGCAGCAGGCGCAGGTCCATGTCGGTGACGTTTCTAAGCACAGGCGTTTCTCAACAGTGGCCAGGGGTGAACCGAGGGCGCTATTCAACGGCAGCGCCCGAGGCGCGTCAAATCTATCGACGGCTTGATTCAAGCCCGGCCCTGCGCAGAAGATGGCCGGGTATATTTTGTCAGGACGACGCCGGACCATGACTCCGAAAATCCCCACCCTGCTGACCCCACGCCTGATCCTGCAGCCCCTGGAACTGGCCGACGCTCCGGCGATCCAGCCGCTGTTTGCGCAATGGGAGGTGGTGCGCTACCTCAACGCCCAGGTGCCCTGGCCGTACCCGGACGATGGCGCCCTGAGCTACTTGCGCGACATCGCCTTGCCGGCCATGGCCCGGGGTGAGGAATGGCACTGGACCCTGCGCCTGAGCAGCGCACCGCAGCAGGTGATCGGCAGCGTCAGCCTGATGGACCAGACCGACAACCATCGTGGCTTCTGGCTGGCGCCGGCCTGGCAGGGCCAGGGTTACATGGGGGAAGCCAGCGCAGCGGTGACCAAGTACTGGTTCGAGGTGTTGCAGCGGCCACTGCTGCGGGTGCCCAAGGCGGCGCCGAACCTGGCCTCGCGGCGCCTGTCGGAACGCAGCGGGATGCGTTTGATCCGTTCCGAAGAGGGGCAATTCGTCAGCGGGTCCTTCCCCGTGGACATCTGGGAAATCACCCGCGAAGAATGGTTGCGCCTCAGGTAAAACGCACCCCGGGCTTGGCCCGCTGATCGACGCTGAGTTCAAACACATCAGGGCGCGCATAGTGGCCGACCACGTCGTAGTCATAACGGGCGCGCACCAGGTCGTCGGTGTCGATGCTCGCGCTGATCAAGCCGGCGCGCCCCACCAGCGGCCCGGCCAGTACATCCCCCATGGGCCCGACAATCACGCTGCCACCGGCGATCAACGGCCGCTCTGCCGGCCAGTTGGCGATCTCCAGGCCCAGGGCCTGGGGCGAGTCCTGCACCTGGCAGGCGCTGACCACAAAGCAGCGGCCCTCGTGAGCGATATGGCGCATGCTCACTTGCCACATCTCGCGCTCATCCACCGTGGGCGCGCACCAGACTTCCACGCCCTTGGCGTACATCGCCGTGCGCAGCAGAGGCATCATGTTTTCCCAGCAGATCACCGCCCCCAGACGGCCGACCGGGGTGTCCAGCACCGGCAAGGTGGAGCCGTCGCCCTGGCCCCAGATCAGGCGTTCAGTACCGGTGGGCATCAACTTGCGGTGCTTGCCCAGCAGGCCCTGCTGCGGGTCGAAATACAGCGCGGTGCAATACAGGGTGCTGCCGCTGCGCTCGATCACCCCCAGCACCAGGTTGGCCCCAGTGCGCGCCGACAAGCCGGCCAGGGCTTGGGTTTCAACACCGGGCACCTCAATGGCATTGGCAAAGTAACGGGCAAAGGCTTCACGGCCTTCCGCCAGCCGATAGCCCAACTGGGTGCCGAACCCCTCGCCTTTGGGGTAACCGCCCAGCAAGGCTTCGGGCATGACCACCAACTGCGCGCCGCTGTCGATGATGGCCGACTCGTAGGACAGGATCTGCTCCAGGGTTTCGGCCTTGCCTCCCGGCAAGGATCCGATCTGCAGGGCGGCAACAATGGACTGGGGCATCTGGGTACTCCTTGAAAGCTGAGGTGTTGCCCATTGTCCGGCCCTCAGGGATCATCAATAAACCCCAGCTCAGTGCTTAATGATATGAACCAGATGAATATCGCCAGCGTCGACCTCAACCTGCTCAAAGCCTTCGAAGCCCTGCATGACGAGTCCAGCGCCAGCCGCGCCGCCCTGCGCCTGGGCGTCACCCAATCGGCCATGAGCGCAGCCCTGCGGCGCCTGCGCGACCTCTATGGCGACCCGCTGTTCGTGCGCACCGGGCGCGGCCTGGCGCCGACCTTGAAGGCCAACCAACTCAAGCCGGTGGTCAGTGACGCGCTGAACAAATGCCGGCAAAGCCTGGCCATGGTCGACCCCAACGCCGGCGACTATCAGGGCCGCTCGGTGGCCGTGGGCTTGTCGGATGATTTCGAGATTGCCTATGGCCGGCGCTTGATCGAGGCGGTGGCGCGGCGTGCGCCGAAGTTGCGGCTGATTTTCCGCCAGACCCACAGCCAGATCGTCGCCGAGGCGCTGTTGCAGCGCAGCATTGACCTGGCGATCACCGCCGGCGGTTTTGCCGAGCGCATGCTCAGCCGCCAGGTGCTGGGGGAAGGCGCTTACCTGTGCCTGGTGGACCCGGCCAGCCTGCAGCCCGGCCAACAGCAGATCGACCTCGACGAGTTCATCCGTCGCGAGCATGTGCTGGTGTCGTCACAGGGGTTTATCGGGATCACCGACGAAGGTTTGGCGGCCAAGGGCTTGAGTCGCCAGGTGTGCGCCTCGACGACGCACTTTGCCGCCTTGCCCTACTTGCTCAAGGGCAGCCAGGCGGTGGCGACCATTCCGGCCCACGCCGCCGAGGGCATTGCACGCCTGACCGGGCTGGCGCTGCTGCCCTGCCCCCTGGAGCTGCCGCGCTACCCCATCGAACTGGGCTGGCGCACCAGCGCGCAGATCGACCCGGTGGTGCTGAAGGTGCGTGAGGCGATTATCGAAAGCTTTGCGCTTACTTGTTCGCCGCCATCAGGCGATTGACTTCACTGCGCACCATGTTGGCGTATTCCGGCGGGGACATGCCGTCCAGTTCAGAGCGGACCCACTCGGCCCACTTGCCCTTGCGCTTGCCGCGCTCGCCAAACAGGCGCGCGGCCTCGCCTTTGGCCTTGCCCAGGTTGCTCTGCCAGAGGTCGAACAACCGGGACTTTTCATCTTCGATGGCAGCCCGCTCGGTCAGGGGCTTGTTGGCCAGATTGAAGCTCATGGGAATTTCCTGCTGCGTAAAATAGGCGACATCTTACACTGTAGGCGCTGGGGTTTTCCCCTCGGCCTGACGAGCAAGAAGAAATTAGCTGCAACTTTTTGCCTCAGCCCCCACTCCATTGTTCATCGCACAACTGACCTGCAAGGAGTCACTCAATGGCCCGTAAAACTGCCGCCCAGGCGGCCGAAGAACAAATCAAGGACCAGGCATTCAGCGAGCTTCAGGCGCTGATCGAAGAGTCGGAAAAACTGCTCAAGGGCAGTGCCTCGCTGGTGGGCGAGGAAGGCGAGAACCTGCGCCAGCAAGTCGGCATCAAGCTCAAGCAGGCCTTGGAGTCGGTGACCCATGTGCGTGAGCGCAGCAAGCCGGTGGTGGACGCCACCGAGCAGTACATCGGTGGCCATCCGTGGCAGACCGTGGCCATTTCTGCCGGCTTCGGCCTGGTGGTCGGCCTGTTGCTGGGGCGCCGTTCCTGAGCCCTGTTGGACGCGACTGAATCAGGCGAGCCGCCCGGCGCGCCTGATTTCTTTGATAGATCGTGTTTTTTCCCTGCAAGCTCCCCCCGCAAACCGCCTACAGCCCCGCCCACTCCCGCAACTGGCGCAATTCGGCGGCGTCGATGGCAATGCCGTCACGTTCCGACTTCAACCGTTGGATATGCCGACGATCCCCCGGCAAACGCTTGAGCCCCACACTGTGCATCTGCCGCACCAGTTCCTTGCTGCGCTCGGCGAAGCTCTGCCCGGCGGCCTTGCTCGGGTCGATAACGATCAGCAATTGCCCGGTCCATGGCGTCTTGGCCCCCGGGTGATTGGACCAGTCGAACTCAAAGGAAAAATTACCCCCCGTCAATGCCGCCGCGAGCAGCTCGACCATCATCGACAACGCCGAGCCCTTGTGCCCGCCAAAGGGCAGCAAGGCCCCGCCTTCGAGGATCGCCTTGGGGTCCTGGGTCGGCTGGCCCAGGCTATCGACGCCGATGCCCAAAGGCAGACGCTCACCCTTGCGCGCGGCAATCTGCACATCACCATGGGCAATGGCGCTGGTGGCCAGGTCGAAGACAATCGGCTCGCCATCGGCCCGGGGTGCAGCAAAGGCGATCGGGTTGGTGCCGAACAGGGGCCGGTCGGCGCCGTGGGGCACCACGCAGGTCATGCTGTTGACCACGCTCAAGGCCACCAGGCCTTCGTGGGCAAAGGGTTCGACGTCGGGCCAGAGCGCAGCGAAGTGATGGGAGTTGCGAATTGCCAACACCGCAATCCCGGCCGCCCGAGCCTTGTCCACCAACAAGGCTCGGGCCGCTGCCAGGGCCGGCTGGGCAAAGCCGTTGCCGGCGTCCACCCGCACGAAGCCCGATGCCACGTCCTCCACCAAGGGCTGCGCCTGACCGTTGACCCAGCCGCTGGCCAGGGTCGAGAGGTAACCGGGAATACGGAACACACCGTGGCTGTGGGCACCATCGCGTTCGGCGCTGGCGCAGTTCTCGGCCAGGCAACGGGCCACCGTGGCGCTGGTGCCGTGACGCAGGAAAATGCTTTCCAACAGGCTCACCAGTTCCGTCAGGGACAGGTGCTCACAAGATGTTTCAACCAGAGGCGATGCAGACATCTGAAGCTCCAGAGTAATTATTGGAGGGGGCAACAGCGTACGAAGGTCCGACCGCCGATTTAACAACGCTTTGCCCGCGACCTGTCAACCGTCGCGTTTGTCTGCACAGAGGGTGCCAAACCGGGGCCGGCTGGCGAAGGGGTTGTGGCCGCATGGGCGACCACAAGGTAGCGCAAAGGCACCGACAGGACGCCGGTGCCGAGGGGTATCAGTCTTTCTGGTCGCGCAGCACATTGCCCGAGGCGCCGTCGATGCGGAACTCATAGACAATGCCGTCGGCCTTGCGGCCTTCACCTTCCCAGTAGCCGTCGTTGTCCGCTTCGACCTTGTAGACTTCTACATAACCGGCTTTGCTCTTGGCCGTCTCGATGGCTTTTTCGATAGTGATCCAGCCCGCGCCCGGACGGTCAGCGAGGGCGGCCCCAGCACCCAACAGGGTGCAGGAGGCGAGTACGGCGGTGAGGGTTTTTTTGATCATTTTTTCACTCCATTTGTGGATACTGGTGTACACAAGTCCTGTTTTTAGGGCCGCGACAGAAAAAATAAGTTCCACTTTGATGGGCAATAGCCATGACGGCTGTTCTACAAGGCTCCGCGCCAAGGGTAGAATGCGCGAAATCAGGAGCGTCAATGAGCGAAAACACCCTCTCAGAAGCCGAATACGATGCCATCACCGAAGCTGCGGCCGAGTGGTGCATGCGTCTGCACGCGCCGGATTGCACCGCCGCCGAGCGCTTGGCCTTTCAGCACTGGCATGATGCCAACCCCTTGCACGCCTTCGAATACGAGGCGATGCGCGAAATCTGGGAGGTCGCCGACCACCTGCCCCAAGCGGCTGTGCCGGTGCAAATCCCCCGCGCCGTGACCCCGCCAGCGTGGCGCCGCTACGCCAGCGCCGCCGCCCTGGCCGCCGTCGCCCTGCCCCTGTTGGCATACGGCGGCTGGCACCTGGGCTGGGTGCCCTCCTCTTACCAACACTACGAAACCGGCAACGGCGTGCGCCAGTTGACCCTGGCCGATGGCAGCCAGGTGGAATTGAACCTCAACAGCGAACTGACCTACAGCAACTACAAGGATCAGCGCCGGGTCACCCTGAACAAGGGCGAAGCCTTCTTCAAAGTCAGCCACGACCGCAGCCACCCCTTTGTGGTCAAGGCAGCCGATGGCCAGATCACCGTGACCGGCACCCAGTTCAATGTGTGGATGTATGAAGACCAGGTTCGCGTGACCCTGCTGGAAGGTTCGGTGCTGGTGAACAGCAACCGTGCACAGCCCAGTGAAGGCTGGCGCCTGGACCCAGGCATGCAGGCCCGCTACAAGGCCGGCGACGAGACGCCCCAGGTCAGCGATGTCTACAGCAATGACAGCTCCCTGGCCTGGCGCAACGGCAAGCTGATCCTCGACAACCTGCCCCTGAGCGAGGCTCTGCCGCTGATCAACCGTTACCTGCAAGCGCCGGTCATGTTGGCGGACAACGCCACCGGCAGCATCAAGGTGGGCGGGATCTACAACACCCAGGATGTCAGCAGCCTGATTGCCTCGCTGCCCAAGGTGTTGCCGGTGTACCTGACCCGCAACAAGGACGGCAACCCGGTGATCAACTCCATCCCGCAGAAACCGGCCAAAGGCTGACGCCCCCTCGGTAGACGCCGGCTTGCCGGCGATGCGCTTCAGGCCAATACCCTTCCCGATAAAGCACCCTCACCGACAAGCCGGCACCCCAGGGTGCCGGCTTGGTTGCGCTTACGGCTGCTTGACCAGCACCGACGACGCGGCGTCGATCACCTTCACCTGATACTGCGGATCGGCCTTGATCTGCGCTTCGGTAAAGGGCAACAGGCTCCAGCGCTTCTGCGAAAAGGCTTCGGTCTGGTCGCGGGAGTACGCGGACTGCGGATCGCTGGACAGGGAGAACGCCAGCAACCCTTGGGCACGTGGCCCGTGCTCGTCGAAGCTGACCACTTGCAGATAGCTGGTGCCACTGACCACCTCACGCTTGCCATCGGCCGCCGGCACGCTCTGGATGGCGTTGTACACCCCCAGGCTTTCCGGGCCGCCGTGGATCGGCGTTTGCTGGCCACCGCTGCTGACCACCTGGATATCGCCCCACACCGGTTCAGCGCCAAGCCCGGCCTTGGCTACGCCCGCCACTGACGCCAGCATCGCCTGCTGCAACGCCTCGCGTACCTCGGCGCGGTCCAGCGCCAAGCCACGGGGGGTGTGCTGAGGGTCCTTGGGATCAAAGGCCACGCGCCAGACCGCCGGGTTCTGTTGCAGTTGGGCCATGACATTCTGGAAGTGCACGAAGCCGATCCCGGCGTTCAAGTTGGCGCTGCGGTCCCAGGCCTTGAGGCTGGCGCACAACGGTGCCAGTTGCGCTCCGTCGGCGCCCAGATCACCGGCACAGAATTGCAGCAGGTCAGGCATCACCTGGCCGGCCATGTACACCTGATCGTCCATCACCATGTGCTGCAAATCCGCCACGCCCAACGCGGCGTCGTTGCGGTTCAGGCGCTCCAGGGCAAATCGCGCCCGGGCCTTGAGCGGCACGTCCTGCTGGCTGATGACCGGCGAGAAACCCTCCAGAGGCGCCGCCGGGTTGACCATCCAGGCCGAGTCGTTGGAGTTCTGCAGGTAATCGGTGCGCGACAGTTGCGGCAGCTTGTCTGCCGCGACAATGCCTTTCTGCGCGGCCGAAGGGTCGATGTCCCAGGCACAGGCGCTGCGCGAGCCGTCCAGCAAGATCAGCTGGGTACCGGCCCGTGGATCGCTGCACAAAGCCAGCTTGGCGGCACTGACGTTGGGCACCACCGACTGGTTCATGTACAGGGTCCGGCCCTGGTCGTCCGCGGCCAGGGTGTTGACCCAGGGAATGCCCTGGATGCGATGCACCGAAGCCTGCAAGGCGTCGAGGCTGGTGGCCTGGTTCATCGAGTACCACTGTTGCAGCACGCGATCGTTGTCCAGGTTGGCATCACGCAGGCTGTAGGCGAACTGCTGGTTCCAGTCGAGTTTGCCGGGCCATTGCACGATCGGGCCGAACACCGAGCTGTACTGGGTGCGGGTCTGGGTCTGCAATTGGCCGTCGGCGCCTTTGACTTGCACGCTCAGGGTCTGTTTTTCCAGCGGTCGCGACTGGCCGTCGAGCAAGTAGCGCGTCGGGTCCTTGGGGTCCAGTTGCAGGCGATACAGGGTGAAGTGCTTGGAGGTGTCGACGGTGTGGGTCCAGGCCAGGTGCTGGTTGAAACCGATGTTGATCAGCGGCAGGCCGGGCAAGGCGGCGCCCATCACGTCCAGGCGCCCGGGGATGGTCAGGTGCATCTGGTAGAAGCGCATGCCGCCGACCCAAGGGAAGTGCGGGTTGGCCAGCAACAGACCACGGCCATTAAAGGAACGGTCGCGGCCGATGGCCACGGCATTGCTGCCCCGGTCCAGGGCAAAGCGCTGTTGGCGTGCCTCGGCCAGTTGCAGGGCCTGGGCATTGACCGACGCTTGCGCGCCGAGGGTCGGTGGCGTCGCGCCCACCAGGGCCTCGACGAATTGGCCGGAGCCGCCTTCCACCAGCAATCGCCGGGTGACCTTGACCAGGTCCTCGGCGCTGATCGGCCGCACCCAAGCCGCGTCGCACTGGGCCGGCAGGCCACTGGCCTGGCGCTCCGCCAGTTGGCGGTTGTAACCGGCAACGTAGCCCGTGATCAGCGCTTGCACTTCGGGGCTTTGCGCCTGCCAGAAGCCTGCGACCGCCTGGGGCGTGTTGAGCCAGGTGAAAAACAGGTCGCTGTCCAGGTTCGAGCGCCGTTCCAGGGTCTGCTCGGTCGCCCCCAGGTACTTGGAGCGCTCGCCGTTGACGGTCAGCACCTCGTTGGCCATCAGGCACAGGTTGTCCTGGGCGTAGGCGTAACCGATGCCGTAGCCCAGGCCGCGCTCATCCGTGGCCCGGATATGGGGCACGCCAAAGGTGGTGCGACGGATCTCGGCCCGGGGCTGCTCGGCCGACTCGCGGGCCTGGGCACCCATGCTCAGGCCCAGCCACAGCGCTGCGCAGCAAAAATACGGTAATGGTCTGGAAATAATCACGCCGACTCCTGATGAAAAAATCGAACCAGGACTGGCGAAGACCAAGGGGGGCGCTACCGCCAGTCTGGAGAAGCGGTCGCACCTGGCTTCATCCAGGGCGTGCCTGCACAAAGAGACGAACTGAACGAAAAAAAATTAGCGCCCATGGGCCCTGAAAAACTTGGCCCTGACCTGCCAATGACATCAAACCGACAAAATTTCTACATCGGCGGCTTCATGATTTGGCGTGCTCGTTCGTCTAATAACTAGAGCACCCATCATCATTTTCCTGATCAGGCTCTGAAAAGGAGTTTTTGCATGTACAACCAGCAACTGCCATCGGATGGCCAAGGCGTGCAATCCACGCCCTCCTTGAACAACGGTTCCAGCGTCTTCGGCAAGACTGCCGAGCGCGCCAGCAACGAACGGATCAAGCATTTGCTCAAGAGCTTCGGCCTGCGCACCAGCCTGATCCGCCTGAAAGTCATCGACGCCCTGCTCACGGCCGAACAAGGCGAACGCTCCCTCGGGGTACGCGGCATCCACAGCCAATTGCTGGAACTGGATATCCCGCTGTCGTTCCTGAGCGTGCGCGAAGTCTTGAAGCGCCTGTGCAGCGAGGGCGTGATCACCCTCAACTCCGACAAGAGCTACAGCCTGCATCAACAGGCCGCAGCCGTACTCGACGGCCGCGCCTGAGGCCGCGGAGGGTCAGCTCAGGGCTTGACCTTGCGGCGCATCACGCCATTGATCACCACCACGACCACCGCCACGCCGATGGCGATGTACTGGAAGAGCTGTTCGCTGATGACGCCGTGGTTCTGCAAGTAAGAAAGGCCAAGCATGATCCCCAGCACCAGCAGGGAGATCAGAATCGAGTATTTCAAGCGTTGTGACTGGGTCATTACGGGGTTCCTGGACCTGAAATTGTATCCGCTTTGTATCAAGAACGATGCCAAGCACTTACCGAGATTCGGGGATGAGCCGGGGCAAACGGGGTCACATGGTACAGGCGCGAACGACTTTTCGCTGCATCGCGACCTGCAGTAACCCCCGAGTCTTTGAGGATTGAGAAATGTTCCGTCGAATCACACTGCTGATTCCCGTATTGGTCATGCTGTCCCTGTCCGGCTGCATTATTTTCCCTCACGGTGGCGGGCACGGCGGCCATCGTTATTATGACGGCGGCGGCCCGGGCTATTACAACGGCGGTGGCCCAGGTTATTACAACGGTGGCGGCCGGGGTGACTACCGGCGCTGAGTGAGCGCCCGCCTGGGGCCCTCTCCTCCCTTCATGACCAGGCTAATCGGCACCACGCTTACGACGCCCGCACCTTGCGGGCGTTTTGCTGTGGGCGATAAACATATCCTCGGGCCTTAGCCCAATGGCCGCTGCATCGGCGTGTCCGTCCGGGCAAACAGTTCCACCAGCCAATCGATGAACACCCGCACCCGGGTCGACAGATGCCGGTGCGGCGGATACAAGGCACTCAGCGCCAGAGGCGGTGCCTCCACCCGCTCCAGCACCTCGCACAGCAGGCCGTCACGCAGCGCCCGGGCGACGTGGTAATAAGGCGCCTGCACCAGCCCATAACCCGCCTCGCTGGCGGCCAGGTAGGCATCCGCGCTGTTGACCGCCAAGCCCTTGGGCAGCGGCATCTCGCGCACCTCGCCGTCCACCATGAACTCCAGCCCATAGCGCTTGCCGGTGACGCTGGAGAAGAACTCCACGATCTGATGCCCGGCCAACTCGTCCAGGTGCTGCGGCGTGCCGTGGCGCGCCAGGTAGGCCGGGCTGGCACAGGTCACCTGCTGCATCAGCGCCAGGGGTCGGGCGACCAATGAATCATCCAGTGGCGGGCCGGCCCGCAGCACACAATCCACCCCTTCGCGAATCAGCTCCACAGGCCGATCGTTCAAACCGATTTCCAGCTCGATCAGCGGGTAGCGGGCAGAAAACGCCGGCAGCGCCGGAATCACCAGCAACCGGCCGATGCCCGCCGGCATGTCCACGCGCAAGGTGCCACGGGGGTTGTGCCGGGCCACGGAAAACGCCGCTTCGGTTTCTTCCAGGTCCGCCAGCAGGCGCACGCAGCGCTGGTAATAAGCGTCGCCGTCCAGGGTCAGGCTCACTTGGCGGGTGGTGCGCAGCAAGAGTTGCACCCCCAGGTGCGCCTCCAGTTGCTTGATCAGGATGCTCACTGAAGCACGGGGCATTTGCAGGCTGTCGGCGGCCCGGGCAAAGCCGCCCAGCTCGACGATCCGGGTGAACACGCGCATGGCGTTGAAACGGTCCATAACGGCTGGCCTTGGGATTATTTAGAAATAACGAACAGTGATAGTGCTTTTAGCCGGTTTATCTTGTTTTTGTCGAGTAGAACAATGGGCTCACCTTAACCCCCCGGAGTTCACACAATGCACACCCGCACACTCGGCAAGAACGGCCCCCGCGTTTCCGCCATCGGCCTTGGCTGCATGGGCATGAGCGATTTCTACACCACCGGCGGCGACACCCGGGAAGCCACCGCGACCCTGCACCGGGCCCTGGAACTGGGCATCAACCTGCTGGACACCGCCGACATGTACGGCCCCCACAGCAACGAAGAACTGATCGGCCAGGCGATTCGCGGCAAGCGCGACCAAGTGTTCCTGGCCAGCAAGTTCGGCATTGTCCGCGACACCACTGATGTCGCGGCCCGGGGCGTCAACGGCCGCCCGGAATACGTGCGCGCCTCCATCGATGGCACCCTGCTCCGCCTGGGCGTAGAAACCCTGGACCTCTACTACCAGCACCGCATCGACCCGGAGGTGGCCATCGAGGAAACCGTCGGCGCCATGGCCGAACTGGTGCAGGCCGGCAAGGTGCGCTACCTGGGCCTCAGCGAAGCCTCGGCCGCCACTCTGGAACGGGCCCACCGGGTGCACCCCATCAGCGCCTTGCAAAGTGAATATTCGCTGTGGAGCCGCGATCAGGAAGACAACGGCTGCCTGGCCACCTGCCGCCGTCTGGGCATCGCCTTTGTGCCCTACAGCCCACTGGGGCGCGGCTTCCTGACCGGCGCCCTGCAACGCCCGGAGGACTTTGCCGACGATGATTACCGGCGTTTCAGCCCGCGCTTCCAGGGCGAGAACTTCAACAAGAACCTGTTGCTGGTGCAGCAGGTGCAAAAGCTGGCGGCCGACAAAGGCATCACCGCCGGGCAACTGGCCCTGGCCTGGGTGCTGGCCCAAGGTGACGACCTGATTCCGATCCCCGGCACCAAGCAACGCAAATACCTGGAAGAAAACGTCGCGGCCCTGGACGTCAGCCTCAGCCCTGATGAGCTGTGCAGCCTGGAGCAGATTTTTACCCCGCAGACCACCGCCGGCCAGCGTTACCCCAAGGAAGTGATGGCCCTGCTGGACATCTGAGCCAACCCTTGCGGGCGCCGATACGCTGGCGCTCGCAAGGCCTAAGCCCTTGAGCACTTTCTTGCACGATCGTACTAAAGTCGCCTGCCACCACGCCGACAACCTGTTGCAGCCCTGACAAGGCTCCGCGCCTCGAACAATAAAAACGCTCGGTAAGGACAGGTCCCATGCCCGCATTTCGCTCCATTCAAGCCCGCTACACCCTCTTTCTGGTCCTGTTCGTACTCTTGATGCTGGTGCTGACGGTGGTCGGCATCAGCCAATTGGTCGCCCCCAAGCTGCGTCACACCGAAGAACAGGTGGCCCTCAACCGCATCGCCGAAGTGGCGCAACGGATCCAGGGCGAGCTGAACAAGGTTCAGGCCCAGCAGCGCAGCATCACCCAGACCATTGCGCTGCTCGACAGCGACAGCATCGACCGGGTGCTGCCCGGCCTGGTGGACCAGTACGGCGAGCTGAAAGTCTTCGGTGGCGGCATCTGGCCCCTGCCCGGCCAACGCACCCCGGGGCGCAACAAACACAGCACCTTCTGGCACCGCGACGCCTCCGGCAAGCTGGTGGTCAACACCTTCTGGAACAGCGACGCGGCGCCCAACTATTACGACCAGTCCTGGTACAAGGGCGGCCTGCAAAGCCCCCGCGGCCAATGCGCTTGGGCTGCCGCCTATAAAGACGACGCCAGCGCCGAGCCACGCACCAACTGCGCCATGGCCATCAGCCGCGACGGCGTGCCCTATGGCGTGGCCACCATTGACGTGACCCTGGGCTTCTTCAACGAACTGGTGGCCCGCCAGGAAAAAGACCTGCAAGCCGAGATGCTGATCGTCGAGGCGGACGGCAAGATCATCAGCAACAGCTCGCGGATCAACGGCCCGGTGGTGTTGAAAAACATCAGCGAACTGGCCGCTGGCTCGCCCTTTGTCGCCCAGATCAAGGCCGCCCTGGAGCGCCGTGACAGCGGCCACCAGCGCGTCGAGTTCGACAACGCCGGGGTGGCCAGCACCTTCTTTATGCGGCCCATCGAGGGCTCGCCCTGGTTCCTCGCCACCGCCCTGCCGACCCAGTTGATCACCGCCCAGCGCGACGATGTGCTGAGCACCCTGAGCCTGTTGCAGATCCCGATGATCGTGCTGCTGGTGCTGCTGCAGGTCTATGCGATCCGCCAACTGGTGCAACGCATGAAGGCCCTCAAAGGCAACATCGACGCCCTGTCAACCGGCGACGCCGACCTGACCCGACGCATCACCATCCGCGCCGAGGACGAACTGGGGGCCATCGGCCACTCGGTCAACCACTTCATCGCCTACCTGCAAAACATGATCGGCGAAGTGACCCAGGCCACCGAGGCCATGGCCGGCAGCCTGGAGCAGTTGCAACAGACTTCGCAGCAGAGCCAGCAGATCCTGGTGCGCCATGCCTCGGAAACCGATCAGACCGTCACCGCCATCACCCAGATGAGCGCCACCGCCGACAGCGTGGCGGCCAACGCAGCGCAAACCGCAGCCTTTACCCAGCGCGCCAACGAACACGCCGAGCGTTCGCGGGTGGTGGTGGGCGAGGCGTCCGGCAGCGTGGTGGCCCTGATCGACGAAGTGGCCAGCGCCACCCACAAGGTCGAGGCCATGCAGCAAGACGCCCAGCGCATCACGGAAATCCTCGGGGTGATCGGCGCCATTGCGGGGCAAACCAACCTCTTGGCCCTCAACGCTGCCATTGAAGCCGCGCGGGCTGGGGAACAAGGCCGCGGGTTTGCCGTGGTAGCGGACGAAGTCAGGGCCTTGGCCGCCCGCACCCAGGCCAGCACCTCGGAAATCAACGAGATGCTCACCCGCCTGACCCAGGGCGTCAGTTCCTCGGTCAGCGCCATGGAAAACACCCAGGCCAGCTGCCAGTCGGCGGCGGATGCCACGGCGCGGGTCAACAGCGGCCTTGATGAAATGGCCGGTTCGGTGAGCCAGATCAACAGCCTGAGCACCCAGATCGCCACGGCCGCCGAGCAACAAAGCGCGGTGACCGAGGAAATCAACCGCAGCATGGTCAGCATCCGGCAGATGGTCGACGCCCTGGTGCAGACCGGCCAGGCCAGCCAGAACAACACCCAGAGCCTGCTCCAGGCCAACAACCGGGTCAGTGCGCTGATGGGCCGCTTCAAGGTCCGCTGAACGGTCAACTCCACGCCCGCCGCCTGGCGGGAGTGGAGCTATATTGCATGCTCCGGTCACAAGGAGGTGCATCATGGGCCAACGCCAACCGCATCTGATGGGCGAGCGCATCGTCAATGAGCTGTACATCGGCGCCAGCATCGACACGGTCTACTACTACGTGACCCAGCCGGACCGCTGGCACGAATGGCACCCCTGCTCGTTACGTGCCGACACCGGCCACAGCGGCTCCCTGCCCGCCGGGCACCGCTTCAGCGAGGTCGTCGACCTGCTGGGGGTGCGAATCGACATGAGCTACCGGGTGCTGGTGGCGGTGTTCCCCAAAGAGTTCAAGACCCTGTTCAGTTCGGCGCCGGTGGACGGCTCGATCCACTACCAGTTGCGCCGCCAGGGCGACGGCACCCTGTTCCGCCGCACCCTGCACTATCACACCGACCTCAACCTGGGCGGCCTGCGTCCGCGCATGGCGCTGCTGTCCGAACGCGCCTTGAACAACCTCAAGCAACGCCTGGAACACCCCGATAGCTGACAAAACTGTCATCCGGCCCTCAGCCAACTGACAGCCAGGGCAAATTAACCTTGGGCAGGCAGCAGCATCACTTTGCAATACACAGGGCCTGACGCGGCGGAAAAAACAGGCAAAATACCCCGCGCCCGGCCCCAGCGCTGGCCCCAGGTCGACTGGTCTGCGCCACTGTTCTGCATCATCGAACCCCCACCACGAGAGCCACCCTGATGAAACCCGCACTGCGTCTGGCAGCCTTGTCTGCCCTGTTCCTCAGCTCCCTGGTCCAGGCCGCCGAGTTGATCCCCATCGACGTCCACCGTGACGCCAACTGCGGCTGCTGCAAGCAGTGGGTCAAACACCTGGAGGCCAACGGTTTCCAGGTCAACGACCACGTCGAAAGCAACATGAGTGCGGTCAAGCAGCGCCTGGGCGTGGCACCGCGCCTGGCCTCGTGCCACACCGCCGTGATCAACGGCAAATTCGTCGAGGGCCATGTGCCCGCCGACCAGGTGCTGGCCCTGAGCAAGCGCGATGACCTGCTGGGCGTGGCCGCACCGGGCATGCCCATGGGCTCGCCGGGCATGGAGATGGACGGCATGGGCGCCGATGCCTACCAAGTCATCGGCCTGACCCGCGACGGCCAGGATGTGGTGGTCGCGGACTATCCGGCCCGTTGATCTTCGGCGCTTACTTCGGCCTGTTCCTGGCGGCCTTCGGCGCCGCCACCCTGCTGCCGCTGCAATCGGAAGCCGTGCTGGTGGGCCTGCTGCTCAATGGCAGCTACCTGCCGTGGCTCCTGCTGCTAGTGGCGACCCTGGGCAATGTGCTCGGCTCGCTGGTCAACTGGTGGCTGGGCCAGCGTCTGGAACACTTCAAGGACCGGCGCTGGTTCCCGGTCAGCCCCCGGCACCTGGACACCGCCCGCCGGCATTACCAGCGCTACGGCCACTGGTCGTTGCTGCTCAGCTGGCTGCCGATCATTGGCGACCCCTTGACCCTGGTGGCGGGCGTGATGGGCGAACCGTTGAAACGCTTCCTGCTGATCGTCACCCTGGCCAAGGGTGCCCGCTATGCCGTGCTGGCCTGGATGACCCTGGGCTGGTTGGGCTGAACCGCCACTCGCCCTTGCGGCGCCTGGGCGCCCTGTCGCAGTATTCGCCGGCAACCCGCAGCGGCGCTGTGCAGCGCCCTGCCGCCCCAGACAACGCCCGCCAAACCAGGAGCCTCCATGAGTGTGCAGATTGCAGTAATCGATGATTGGCAGCAGGTGGCCGAGGACGTGGTGGACTGGTCAGCGCTGCAGAGCATTGGCCAGGTCAGCTTCCTGCATGACTACCCCGCCGACACCGCGACCCTGATCCAGCGCCTGCAAGCCTTTGAAGTCATCTGCCTGATGCGCGAACGCACCCCCTTCGACGCCGCCCTGCTGCGCGGCCTACCGCGCCTCAAGCTGCTGCTCACCGGCGGCATGCGCAACGCCGCCATCGACCTGGCAACCGCCGCCGAGCTGGGGATCCAGGTGCGCGGCACCGACAGCTACAAGCACGCCGCCCCGGAGCTGACCTGGGCGCTGCTGATGGCCCTGACCCGCAACCTGCTGCACGAGGCCAACGCCCTGCGCAACGGCGGCTGGCAGCAAGGCCTGGGCGGCGACCTGCATGGCAAGACCCTGGGCATCCTCGGCCTGGGCAACATCGGCAAGCGTGTGGCGCAGTTTGGCCAGGTGTTCGGCATGCCGGTCATCGCCTGGAGTGAACACCTCACGCCCGAGCGCGCCGCCGAGGCCGGGGTGACTTATGTCAGCAAGCAGCAGCTGTTCCAGCAGGCCGACGTGCTCTCGGTGCACCTGGTGCTCAGTGAGCGCAGCCGCGGCCTGGTGGACGCCCAGGCCCTGGGCTGGATGAAGCCCGAGGCGCTGCTGGTGAACACCGCCCGTGGGCCGATCGTCGATGAGGCGGCGCTGATCGATGCCCTGCAAAATGGTCGTCTGGGCGGCGCGGCCCTCGACGTGTTCGCCGAGGAACCGCTGCCCGCCGACCACCCCTTCCGGCGCCTGCCCAATGTGCTGGCCACACCCCATGTCGGCTATGTCAGCCGGCAGAACTATCAGCAGTTCTACGGCCAGATGATCGAAGACCTGCAAGCCTGGGCCGCCGGGCAAGCGTTGCGCCTGCTCAACTGACCCCTGACGTTCGCCGCCCGTAACGCCAGTGTTGATGATAGGGCGGCGGCGAAAAAAGCCTGCACCATGTTTGAGCGCAGGCTTTTTCCCTCTGCACCCAGACCTTGCGTGCCCTCACCGTTTTCGCGCTACCGACTGCACAGCCTCGCCCCTGAGCGGTGCAGGCTTGACCTTTCGTCGGATGGATTTCCACCGTCACCGGTCTCCCTCAAATGAATTGCCCCATCTCGCCTGCCCCGCTCTAACTTCTGTCCTAGACTGATTTTCGCGAAGTGACCCACCAGTCACTTTTTCACAAAAAAAGTCGAAACTTTCGGCGCACGCGTCAGGTCAGGTTAAAGGGAGGGTCGCCACGACTGGTGCAATCCTTGCAACACCCCTTTCAGCCTTTCTGCCTCGCCGCATCGGGCGCGCTTGCCCCCGTTGCGTTGCGCGTTTGCGCCCGGCCGAAGGAATTGGCCATGACACCGCTGGTGCGATGCCAGGAACAGATCAATAAGACGGGAGAGACCTATGATCAGTGCCGTATTGGAAACTCAGGGAGAGCATTCGCAGCCTCAGACCGGTGAATCGGCCCTCAAGTCGACCCCCGTGCCCGGTGGCAAAATGGCACTACCGGTCGCTCGGCAGAACCCCAATCGCAAGCGGGTTCTGTTCGTGACCTCGGAAATCGCTGACCTGGTGAAAACCGGCGGCCTGGGCGACGTCTCCGCGGCCCTGCCTCGCGCCATGGCGCAACTGCACGATGTCAGGGTGCTGATCCCCGGCTACCGTCAGGTGCTCAACAGCGAGAACCCAATCCACATCATCGGCGAGCTGGGCGGCCACGCCGCCTTGCCCGCCTGCAAGATCGGGCGCATGGACATGCCCGACGGCCTGGTCATTTATGTGCTGATCTGCCCCGAACTCTATGAGCGCGATGGCTCGCCCTACGGCGCCAACAACGGTCGCGACTGGCCCGACAACCACATCCGTTTTGCCCGCCTGGGGCTCGCCGCCGCCGACATCGCGGCGAACCTGGCCCAGATCCACTGGTGCCCGGATCTGGTGCACGCCCATGACTGGCCCGCCGGCCTGGCCCCGGCTTATATGCACTGGCGTGGGCAGCGCACACCGACCCTGTTCACCATCCACAACCTGGCCTATCAGGGCGTGGTCAGCCTGGCCTCCTGCCCCGAGCTGGGGATTCCCGAGCATGCCCTGCAACAGGAAGGCATGGAGTTCTACGGCAAGTTGTCATTCCTCAAGGCCGGCATGGCCTACGCCAGCCACATCACCACCGTGAGCGCCACCTACGCTCAGGAAATCACCACCCCGGCGTTTGGCTGCGGGCTGGACGGCTTCCTCGCCAGCAAAACCCAGCAGGGCCTGCTCAGCGGCATCCCCAATGGCATCGATGAAAGCTGGGACGCGGCCACCGACCCGCACCTGTCCACGCCCTTCGCCATCGGCGACTGGGAAGGCAAGGCCGCCAACGCCCGCCACGTCCGGGAAATGTTCGGCCTCGACCCATCCACCGGCCCGCTGTTCGCCGTGGTCTCGCGCCTGGTCTACCAGAAGGGCCTGGACCTCACCGAAGCCGTGTCTGAATTCATCGTCAACGCCGGCGGCCAGATCGCCATTATCGGCCGCGGCGAGCCGGAAGAAGAACAGTCCATGCGCATCCTCGCCCAGCGCTTCCCGGGGCGCATCGGGGTGAACATTGGTTTTAATGAAACCGACGCCCGGCAGATGTTCGCCGGCAGCGACTTTTTACTCATGCCCTCGCGCTACGAGCCTTGCGGCCTGAGCCAGATGTACGCCCAACGCTTCGGCTCGCTGCCGGTGGCCCGCAACACGGGCGGCCTGGCCGACACCATCGAGGACGGCGTCACCGGCTTCCTCTTCGACGAGTCCACCGTGGCCAGCTACGAAGCGGCCCTGAGCCGAGCCTTCAAAGTGTTCGCCTACCCGGCCCTGCTCAACGCCATGCGCTGCCGGGCCATGGCCGCGCCGTTCAACTGGTGCAAGGCGGTGGAACCCTACGCAGAGCTCTACGAACAATTGGTGGCGAAGTCCCTGGGGAAATCGGCAAAACAGTAAGGGGCTATTTAAGGGGCAATAGATGCCGACAAGGACTCCATCAGGTTTTTCCCATGGCGCGGTCTTGCTCGACGCGCAGCACACCCGCTTCACCCTGTGGGCGCCCAGTGCCCGGCACGTCAGCCTGGAACTGGGCGAAGGGCAGTCACTGCCCATGCACCCCCAGGGTCAGGGCTGGTTCATGATCCAGGCACCCTGCGGCGCCGGCACGGCCTACCGTTTCAAGATCGACGGCGACCTCGAAGTCCCCGACCCCGCGTCCCGGGCCCAAGCCAGCGACGTGCACTCACCCAGCGTGGTGGTGGACCCCGGCGCCTATGCCTGGCAACACCCAGGCTGGGCCGGCCGCCCCTGGCACAGCGCGGTGATCTACGAGCTGCACGTGGGCGTGCTGGGGGGGTATGCCGCCGTGGCCAAGGAGCTGCCGCGCCTGGTGGAACTGGGGGTCACGGCCATCGAACTGATGCCCCTGGCGGAATTCCCCGGCAGCCGCAATTGGGGCTACGACGGTGTGCTGCCCTATGCTCCGGAAGCCTCCTACGGCTCCCCCGACGACCTCAAGCAACTGATCGACACCGCCCACGGCCTGGGCTTGTGTGTGGTGCTGGACGTGGTCTACAACCACTTCGGCCCCGACGGCAACTACCTGCACGCTTACGCGCCGAGCTTCTTTCGCGAGGACCTGCACACGCCCTGGGGCGCCGCCATCGACTTTCGCCAGCGTGCGGTGCGCGACTTCTTTATCGACAACGCCCTGATGTGGCTCCAGGACTACCGCTTCGACGGCCTGCGCCTGGATGCTGTGCACGCCATCGACGACCCGGACTTCCTCGAAGAGCTGGCCCAGCGGGTCCGCCAGCAGATCCCAGCGCAGCGCCACGTGTGGCTCAACCTGGAAAACGAGCTGAACCAGGCCAGCCTGTTGCAGCGCGGCTTCGACGCGCAGTGGAACGATGACGGGCACAACGCCCTGCACGTGCTGCTCACCGGCGAGAGCGAAGCCTATTACGCCGACTTTTCCGAGGACACCAGCGATAAGCTGGCCCGCTGCCTGAGCCAGGGCTTCGTCTACCAGGGCCACCCCAACCGCCACGGCGTCGCCCGGGGTGAACCCAGCGGCCACCTGCCGCCCACGGCGTTCGTGCTGTTCCTGCAAAACCATGACCAGATCGGCAACCGCGCCTTTGGCGAGCGCCTCAACCAGCTGGCGCCGCCCCAGGCCCTGCGTGCGGCAACCGCACTGCTGTTGTTGTCGCCGATGATCCCCTTGCTGTTCATGGGCGACGAAGACGGCGCGGTGGAACCCTTTCTGTTTTTCACCAGCCACCACGGCGAGTTGGCCGAAGCCGTGCGTGAAGGTCGACGCAACGAGTTCGCCGCCTTCGATGCCTTTGCCGACCCGGAGCAACGCGGGCGCATTCCCGACCCCAACGCCCTGGCCACCTTCCAAGCCTCGCGCCCCCGGGCCAGCGAAGACCCCACTGGCGCCACCCGCGCCCTGTACCGCAACCTGCTGGCGATACGTCGGCAGGTCCTGGTGCCGCGCCTGCCCGGTGCCCGTTCCCTGGGCGCCGAGGTCCTGGCCGAAGGCGCGGTCAGCGCCCGCTGGTGCCTGGGGGACGGCAGCCTGCTGCGCATTGACCTCAACCTCAGCGCTCACAAGGTGGCGCTGGACGCACCCGACGATGGCGAACTTTTATTTGAAACCCCGGCGCAAGCCGCGGCTCTGATGCAACAGGGCAGTCTCCCCGCCTACAGCGCAGTGGTCCGCCTCAGCGCGGCCACCCCCACCCCTGAAGGAGAGCGCCCATGAGCGATGCACAACTGGAAATCCTCGCCAGCCGCGCCGGCCTGGCCGTGGACTGGATCGACGCCAACGGCCGCCCGCAAAAGGTCGAGCCACGGGTCCTGCGGGCCGTGCTGGCCGGCCTCGGCCACCCTGCCGAAAGCGCCCAGGACATCGAGACCAGCCTGCTGCAATTGCAACTGGTGCAACAGACCAAGGAGCTGCCGCCCCTGCTCACCGTGGACGTCGGCCAGGGCCTGGACCTGGCGCGCTACTTCGAGCCGCTGTCGCCCTGCGAAATCCACCTGGAAGACGGCGCCATCCTCAACCTCAAGCTGGACGCCGAAGGCGTACTGCCCGGGTTGATCCCCGTGGGTTACCAGGCCGTGAGCATCGCCGACCAACACTTCACCCTGGCCGTGGCCCCGGAGCGCTGCTTCAGCGTCGCCGACGCCGTGGACCAGTGCACCGCCCGGGCCTGGGGCCTGAGCGTGCAACTCTATGCCCTGCGCCGCGCCGGCGACGGCGGCTTCGGCGACACCCTGGCCTTGGAAGAACTGGCGCGGCGGGCCGGCGAACGAGGTGCCGATGCCCTGGCCATCAGCCCCTTGCACGCCATGTTCAGCAGCGACACCCAGCGCTACAGCCCCTACTCGCCCTCCAGCCGACTGTTTCTCAACAGCCTGTACGCCGCCCCCGGGGCCATTCTCGGTGAGCACGCCTGGCGCAGTGCAATCGATGCCGCAGGCCTCGGTGCCCGGCTCAATGAGCTGGAGCAGCAACCCCTGATCGACTGGCCCGAAGCGGCCCAGGCCAAGCAGCAGGTGCTGCGGGCGCTCTATGAAGGGTTCTGCCACGGCGCCCATCCGCTGCACGAGGACTTCGCCAGCTTTCGCCATGCCGGCGGCGAGGCCCTGGAAAACCACTGCCGCTTCGAAGCCATCCAGGCCGAACGCGCGGCCCGCGGCGAATCCCTCGACTGGCGCCACTGGCCCGAGGCCTGGCGCACCCCACGCAGCCCGGCCCTGGCCCGTTTTGCCGAAGAGCATGCCGGCGAGATCGGTTACTACGCCTTCTGCCAATGGCTGATCGACCGCAGCCTGCAACGGGCGCAAAACGCCGCCCGCAGCAGCGGCATGGGCATCGGTCTGATCGCCGACCTGGCGGTGGGCGCCGACGGCGGCGGCAGCCAGGCCTGGAGTCGCCAGGACGAACTGTTGGCAGAGCTGACCGTGGGCGCGCCGCCCGACATTCTCAATCGCCAGGGCCAGGGCTGGGGCATCTCCGCGTTCTCCCCCGAGGGCCTGATACGCAACGGTTTCCATGCCTTTATCGAAATGCTCCGGGCCAACTTCGCCCACGCCGGCGGCTTGCGCATCGACCATGTGATGGGCCTGCAACGGCTGTGGGTGATTCCCCTGGACGCGCCGCCCTGTGACGGCGCCTACCTGTATTACCCGGTGGACGACCTGTTGCGCCTGCTGACGCTGGAGTCCCATCGGCACCAGGCCATTGTCCTCGGCGAAGACCTGGGCACGGTGCCCGACGGCCTGCGGGAAAAGCTCAGCGCCCGAGCCATGCTCGGCATGCGTGTGCTGCTGTTCGAACAGGACCACGGCACCCGCTTCCGGCCCATCCTCGACTGGCCGGACAACGCCCTGGCCACCACCAGCACCCACGACCTGCCGACCCTCAATGGTTGGTGGCACGGCCGTGACATCGAGTGGAACCAGCGCCTGGGCCTGGTGGACGAACCCGGCGCCGCCCAGTGGCGCGAACACCGCCAGCGCGAACGCGACGGCCTGCGCCAGGCGCTGGACCAGGACCCGCAGAACTTCAGCACCCAGGCCACTGAAACCGACCAGGTGCTGGACGCCAGCGTGCGTTTCCTCGGCCACACCCGGGCGCCCTTGGTGCTGCTGCCCCTGGAAGACGCCCTTGGCGTGGATGAACAGCCCAACCTGCCCGGCACCATCGACAGCCACCCCAATTGGCGGCGGCGCCTGGCCCGGCCCAGCAGCGAGTTGCTGGACGACGAAGACGCGGCACGACGCCTGGAATTGCTGGCCTGTGCCCGGCAACAGGCCTTTGAGCGTGACCGATGAACGCGCCGATCGAGACGGCCTTGCGCGCCACCCTGCGCCTGCAATTCCACAAGGGCTTCAGCCTGGATGATGCGGTGCCGCTGGTGGGTTATTTGGCCCGCCTGGGCATCAGCCATGTGTACGCCTCGCCCCTGCTTTGCGCCCGGGCCGGTTCCATGCACGGCTACGACGTGGTGGACCCGACCCGGGTCAATCCGGAGCTGGGCGGTGAAGCTGCGCTCAAGCGTCTGGTGGCGGCCCTGCGTGCCCACGGCATGGGCCTGATACTGGACATCGTGTCCAACCACATGGCCGTGGGCGGTGCCGACAACCCCTGGTGGCTGGACCTGCTGCGCTGGGGCCGGCTAAGCCCCTACGGCGAATTCTTCGATATCCAGTGGCACTCCCCCGACCCGTTGATGGAAGGCCAACTGTTGCTGCCGTTCCTCGGCAGCGACTACGGCGTGGCCCTGCAAGACGGCACCCTGACGCTGCACCTGGACGCCGAACACGGCGCCTTCCACGTCGAGCATTACGAGCATCACTTCCCCATCTGCCCCGGTGACTACGGCGAGTTGCTCCGGCCCGACGATGCCCTCGACGGCCCGGCAGCCACGGAGCTCAAGGCCCTGGCCGACGCCTTCAGCGCCCTGCGCTACCAGAACGACGCCCATGCCCAGGCCGTGCCCCTGGCCGAGGCCTTGGCGCGCCTGGTGGCTGAACCGGGAATCCGCGCGGCCATCGAGCGCAACCTGGCGTTCTACGACTCGCGCCAGGAGGCCGGTTTTGCCCGCCTGCACGCCTTGCTGGAACAACAGAGCTACCGCCTGGCCAGTTGGCGCACCGCCGCCGATGACATCAACTGGCGGCGCTTCTTCGACGTCAACGAACTGGGCGGGCTGCGGGTCGAGCGCCCGGCGGTGTTCGAAGCCACCCACGGCAAGATCTTCGAACTGATCGACGCCGGGCTGGTGGACGGCCTGCGCATCGACCACATCGACGGCCTGGCCGACCCTCGGGGCTACTGCCGCAAACTGCGACGCCGGGTGGACGCCCTGGCACCCGGGCGGCACCTGCCGATCTTCGTCGAGAAAATCCTCGGCCAGGGCGAAACCCTGCACCGCGACTGGTGCGTGGACGGCAGCACCGGCTACGAATTCATGAACCAGCTGTCTTTGCTGCAACACGACCCCGAGGGCCTGGCGCCCTTGGCCGAGCTCTGGCATGAACACAGTGGGCGCCCCGCCGAGTTCGCTGAAGAGGCTCGGCTGGCCCGCCAGCAGATCCTCAACGGTTCCCTGGCCGGCGACTTCGAAAGCGTGGCCCAGGCCCTGTTGCAAGTGGCACGCCTGGACGTGATGAGCCGCGACCTGACCCTGGGTGCCATCCGCCGCGCCTTGCAGGAGCTGATCGTGCACTTCCCGGTGTATCGCACCTACCTCAGTGCCTGCGGACGCCCGGCCAGCGATGAGGTGTTTTTCCAACAGGCCCTGGACGGCGCCCGGGGCACCCTGGGCGAGGCCGACTGGCCGGTGCTGGATTACCTGGCACGCTGGCTTGGTGGCCAAGGCTGGCGCCAACGCCCTCGCGGCCGGGAACGCAAACTGCTCAAACATGCCTGCGTGCGCTTCCAGCAACTGACCTCGCCCGCCGCCGCCAAGGCCGTGGAAGACACCGCGTTCTACCGTTCGGCAGTGCTGCTGTCGCGCAATGACGTGGGCTTTTCCACCGAGCAGTTCAGCGCCCCACCCGCGGACTTTCATGCCGTGTGCCTGCAGCGCCAGGAAGCCTTCCCCGACAACTTGCTGACCACCGCCACCCACGACCACAAGCGTGGCGAAGACAGCCGCGCGCGCCTGGCGGTGCTCAGCGAACGCGCCGCCTGGTACGCCGAACAGGTCGCCCGCTGGCGCCAGTTGGCCCAGCCCCTGCGCCACGACCCCGAAGCCCCCAGTGCTGCCGACGAGTTGATTCTGTACCAGGCGCTGATCGGCAGTTGGCCCTTGGAGCTGGCCGCGGACGACACCGACGGCTTGGCCGAGTACGCCCGCCGCCTCTGGCAATGGCAGGAAAAGGCCCTGCGCGAAGCCAAGCTGCAAAGCAGTTGGGCGGCCCCCAATGACAGCGTCGAACGGGGTGTAAAGGCGTTCATCGAGGCCCTGTTGCTGACGCCCGAAGGTTTGCCCCTGCGCAGCGCCCTGCGCGCCGCCGTCAATGCCATCGCCCCGGCCGGCGCCCTGAACAGCCTGGCGCAATCCTTGCTGCGCATGAGCGTGCCGGGGGTGCCGGACCTGTACCAGGGCAATGAGTTCTGGGACTTCAGCCTGGTGGACCCGGACAACCGTCGAGCGGTGGATTTCCAGGCCCGGCAACAGGCCTTGGGCACCGCCGAAAACCCGCAGGAGTGGCTAGAGCATTGGCGTGACGGGCGAGTCAAACAGCAGTTGATCGCTCAAGTGCTGGCCCGTCGAGCCGAGTACCCGGCGCTATTTGGCCGGGGCGTTTATCAGCCGGTGCAGGTCACCGGCAAGCAAGCGCATCGGGTGCTCGCCTTTGTGCGCGAACACCAGGGCCAGCGGGCCTTGGTGATCGTTCCCAGGCTGGCGACGCCCCTGCTGAAAGAGCGTGCAATACCCTGGGTTTGCGCGCCGGATTGGGGCGATACGCGGGTAGTTTTACCGTTCACCGCCTCGCAACAAAACCTGAAGGGACTTTTTTCCACCCAGGCAGTCACAGACACCAAGGAGCTGCTGATCAGTGCTGCGCTGGAGGACTTTCCGGTCAACCTCTTCATCCTCACTTGAGTTCAGTTCAGGAGCATTGCGATGAGTACCGACGACAAACGTATCCGCGAGTTCGCCTATCAGATCTGGGAATCAGAAGGTAAGCCTGAAGGCCATGAAGCTCGACATTGGGAAATGGCCCGCAAGCTGGCCGAGGCCGAAGCCCTGGCGCCGAGCAAGCCGGCCAAGGCGGCGAAAACCAAGCCGCCCGCCAAGCCCAAGGCCAAGCCGTCCGCGGCCGCTGCGCTGGTGGTGCCACCGGGCGAGAAAGCCGCCCCCGTGAAAAAACCGCGAGCGCCGCGTAAGCCGCCGGCCAACTGACGACCCGCGGCCTCCCCCTTCGATTGACACTGTGGCGTGCCTGAACGCCACAAGGAGCCTGTGCGCCCGAGATTTTTTTTGCCGCCCTAAACGACCATTGCAGGAGCACCTATGACCACGCCAAAAAAAGCCACCGCTGAGTTCGAGGCGTCACGCATTCGTGAGGGCCTGCCGTTCCCCCTCGGCGCCACCTGGGACGGCCTGGGGGTCAACTTCGCGTTGTTCTCGGCCAATGCCACAAAAGTCGAACTGTGCCTGTTCGATGCCAGCGGCGAGGTCGAGCTGGAGCGCATCGAGCTGCCGGAATACACCGACGAGATCTACCACGGCTACCTGCCCGATGCGCACCCGGGGCTGATCTATGGCTACCGCGTGTACGGGCCCTACGACCCGGCCAACGGCCATCGCTTCAACCACCACAAGCTGCTGATCGACCCCTATGCCAAACAGCTGGTGGGCGAACTCAAGTGGTCCGAGGCGCTGTTCGGCTACACCATCGGTCACCCCGATGCCGACCTGAGTTTCGATGAGCGCGACAGCGCACCCTTCGTGCCCAAGAGCAAGGTCATCGACCCCGCCCACACCTGGGGCAACGACCAACGCGTCAGCGTGCCTTGGGACAAGACCATCATCTACGAAACCCACCTGCGCGGCTTCACCATGGCCCACCCGAGCGTGCCGGAGGCGGTGCGCGGCACCTGCGCCGGGCTGATGGTGGACGACGTGCTGGAGCACATACGCAAGCTCGGCGTGTCTTCGGTGGAGCTGCTGCCGATCCATGCGTTCGTCAATGACCAGCACCTGCTGCACAAGGGCATGACCAACTACTGGGGCTACAACAGCATCGCCTTCTTCGCCCCGGACCCGCGCTACCTGGCCAGCGGCAAGATCGCCGAGTTCAAGGAGATGGTCGCCCACCTGCACGAGGCCAACCTGGAGGTGATCCTCGACGTGGTCTACAACCACACCGCCGAGGGCAACGAGCAAGGGCCGACACTGTCCATGCGCGGCATCGACAACGCCTCCTACTACCGGCTGATGCCCGACGACAAGCGCTTCTACATCAACGATTCCGGCACCGGCAACACCCTCGACCTGAGCCACCCCTGCGTGCTGCAAATGGTCACCGACTCCCTGCGCTACTGGGCCACGGAAATGCACGTGGATGGCTTCCGTTTCGACCTGGCGACCATCCTCGGGCGCTACCACGACGGTTTCGACGAGCGCCACAGCTTCCTCGTGGCCTGCCGCCAGGACCCGGTGCTGCGCCAGGTGAAACTGATCGCCGAGCCCTGGGACTGTGGCCCCGGCGGCTACCAGGTGGGGCGTTTCCCGCCGGGCTGGGTGGAGTGGAACGACAAGTTCCGCGACACCGCCCGGGCCTTCTGGAAAGGCGATGACGGGCAACTGGCCGACTTTGCCGGGCGCATGACCGCCTCGGGCGAAATGTTCAACGAGCGCGGGCGCCGCCCTTACGCCTCGGTGAACTTCATCACCGCCCACGACGGTTTTACCCTGCACGACCTGGTGTCCTACAACGACAAGCACAACGAAGCCAACGACGAGAACAACCAGGACGGCAGCAACAACAACCTGTCCTGGAACCATGGCGTCGAAGGCCCCACCGACGACCCGGAAATCCGCGCCCTGCGCCTGCGCCAGATGCGCAATTTCTTCGCCACCCTGCTGCTGGCCCAGGGCACGCCGATGCTGGTGGCCGGCGACGAGTTCGCCCGCACCCAGCACGGCAACAACAACGCCTATTGCCAGGACAGCGACATCGGCTGGGTCAACTGGAACCTGGACGCCGACGGCAAGGCCCTGCTCAAGTTCGTCAAGCGCCTGATCAAATTGCGCCAGGCCTACCCGATCCTGCGGCGCGGGCGCTTTCTGGTGGGCAATTACAACGAAGACATCGGGGTCAAGGACGTCACCTGGCTGGCGCCGGATGGCGTGGAGATGACCACCGACCACTGGCAGGACGCCCACGGCCGCTGCCTGGGCATGCTGTTGGACGGCCGTGCCCAGGAAACCGGCATCCGTCGCCCGGGGGCCGACGCCACGGTGCTGCTGGTGGTCAATGCCCACCACGACATCGTCAACTTCCGCCTGCCGGAAGTGCCCGAGGGTGAGTTCTGGACCTGCATGATCGACACCAACCAACCGGCGGTGCGAGGCCAGGAGCGCTTCGAGTTCGGCCATGAATACTCGGTCACCGGTCGCTCGCTGCTGTTCTTTGAATTGCAGCGCGAAGAGGAAGACTGACCCGCTCAGGCAGCGATGAAGGCCGGTTTGCCGACGCGGGAGCCCGCGCGGCACACCGGCTTCGATCGATGCAGGCAGGATGATGGCGCCTATGGGTTTTGCCGACTACCCTCAAGATCCATTATCAACACCGGAAAAAAAGCCACGGCCGGCCTGTCTGGCCCGCCGCGGCTGTGTATGATTGGCCCCCGGTAAATCGGCAATCCAAGGTATGGAGCGCCTTCCACGCAGGCTGCCTCACGGGCGTGCGGGTAAACCCAGGATGCAGCACGGCCCCCGAGACTTGAGGCCATCGCCGCAGACCGACTGGCAACAGGGATGTGACACTCGATGAAACCCATACGCGTTGTAGATAGCCCCTGGCCCAGCCAGATCTGGAACAGTGCTCGTGCCTTGCCCGGCCTGGCCACGGTGAACATCGCCACCCTGGTGCCCGCGGGCTCCCGGGCTGTGATGATTGCCGCCCACCCCGGCGATGAAGTCGTGGCCAGCGGCGGCCTGCTGCAAGTCCTGGCCCACCACGGTTACCCCCTGCAATTGATCTCCATTACCGACGGCAGCGCCAGCCACCCCGGCTCGGCCTTGTGGTCGCAACGCCGGCTGAGTGTCTTCCGGCCCCAGGAAAGCGCCGAAGCCCTGCGCCGCCTGGGCCTGCCCCTGCACAGCCTGAAGTGGATTCGCGGCGGGTTCAGTGACCGCTTCCTGGCCGAGCGCGAACAACAGATCAGCCACTTCATCAGCCGCTACCTGCGCCCCGACGATGTGGTGTTCAGCACCTGGAGCAAGGACGACAACGCCGACCACCAGGCCGTGGGCCGCGCCAGTGCCCACGCCGCCGCCCAGGTCGGGGCGCAGTTCCATGAACTGCCGGTGTGGGCCTGGCACTGGCCGCAGCGCGATGAGCAACACATTCCCTGGCACCGCGCGCGCAAACTGCGCCTGGACACCTGGACCGTGGCTCGCAAGCGCCACGCCACCCATGCCTACGCCAGCCAGTTGCAAGGCGACCCGCAGATTGGCCTGCAGGCGCCGCTGTCGCCGGTGCTGCTGGAACGCCTGCGCAGCCCCTACGAAATCATCCTGATGTAAAAAACCGGAACCGACGGCCCCGGCGGCAGGTCGCATCTGGTAACCGGTTTGATCCCGGCCCCAGACAGGCCCGGCCACAGAGGAGCGAACGTGAGCAGCGATTCCCCCACCGCGACGACGCAAGAGGTGGGCAACATCCACCGACTGCGGATTCTGACGGTCAACACCCACAAGGGCTTCACCGCCCTGAACCGACGTTTCATCCTGCCCGAACTGCGCGAAGCGGTACGCAGCACGGCGGCCGACTTGGTGTTTCTCCAGGAAGTGCTGGGCGAGCATGACCGCCATGCCTCGCGCTTCGACAATTGGCCGCAGCAATCCCAGTACGAATTCCTCGCCGACAGCATGTGGAGCGACTTCGCCTACGGCCGCAACGCGGTGTACCCCGACGGCCATCACGGCAACGCCCTGCTGTCCAAATACCCGATCCGCCAGTACCGCAACCTCGACGTTTCCATCACCGGCCCCGAACGCCGTGGGCTGCTGCATTGCGTGCTGGAAGTGCCCGGGCACGCCGAAGTTCACGCCATCTGTGTGCACCTGAGCCTGCTGGAAAGCCATCGCCAATTGCAGTTGGAGTTGCTGTGCCAGTTGCTCGAATCCTTGCCTGAGGACGCGCCGGTGATCATCGCCGGGGACTTCAACGACTGGCAGTTGCACGGCAATGCCACCCTCGCCCGCCGCGACTACCTGCACGAAGCCTTCGAGCGACACACCGGGCGCCCGGCAAAAACCTACCCGGCGCGCTGGCCGCTGCTGCGCCTGGACCGGGTCTACCTGCGCAACGCCAGCAGCCATGAACCACGGATCCTTGGCAACAAGCCTTGGACGCACCTGTCGGACCACCTGCCACTGGCCGTGGAAGTGCATTTGTAGGGCGGTTTTCGGCGCGCTGGAAAGGTTGCGTAGCAGGCTATATAAAAACCTTTCCAACCCCTCTGGCGGTCGATGTTGCGCACAAACAATCACTTAGATAAACCCGTGATTTCAGCGACTTGAACGCCCTGAAATAAGCCTGCCTTTGGTCGGTACTTTTCTTGACGCTGCCCCTTCGCTCTCCTTAGCTACAGATTACTACCCCCGGTATTACGACCTGGGGCGAGGCCGCAAACCCCTGCTTTAAAGCGGGTCGAGCGGCCTCGCCTCATTAAATTCGGCTGCCTCTCAATCGGCGGTAGGAGTGGCGCCACGACGAGATAAAGCATGCGATTGCAAGGTAGACCCCCATGAATACCTCCCTCACCTCACACGAGATTCAACTGACCCTCTGCAGCCTGTCCGCATCGGTACTGCTGTGTTCTTCCCTTGAGGTCCTGGCGGCCCCCGCCACGGACGCCGACAACGCCTGGTATCGCCAGGAGCCGAGCCTGAGCAGCCTGCAGTTTGCCCAGACGCCCCTCGACACCGTACTGCCCGACCCCACCCGCGAGCCCAGCCCTTCCGCCCTGCAAGCCTCACGCCTGGCTGACCCGGTGCTGGAAGTCGGCTACCTGGGATCACGCCTTCCCGGCAGCAGCAACGAGTTGCGCCAGGGCACCGTGCTTTACAGCATCCAGCACAGCGGCGGCGCCACCCAGCGCATCGGCCTGATCGGCGGACGCAACGTGGTCCAGGCCCAGGGCGCCGCCGTACCGGGCGGCTTCAACGACCCTCGCACACTCAGCGTCGACAATCTGCAGGGCAACGGCCTCGGCGCCTTCTGGAGCCTGAGCGGCGCCCAGGGCTGGCACCTGGACCTGTCGGCCAGCGGTGCCCGGGTCAGCGGCTTGAGTCGTGATCAGCAGGGGCAGCGGCAAATCAGCGAAGGCAGCGCCGTGACCTTGTCGGTGCAAGGCGGGATCGCCATTGGCCTGGGAGACAACTGGGTGATCGAACCCCAGGCGCAGTTGATCAACCAGCGCATCAGCCTCGACACCGCCCATGTCGGCGCCGACTCCGGCAGCGACCTGAGCAGTTGGAGCGGCCGGGTCGGCGCACGCTTGCAAGGCCGCTACGACATCAGCGGCCTGCCGGTGGAACCCTATGTGCGCACCAACCTCTGGCACACCGTCTACAGCGGCGACACCATCAGCCTGGATCAGGTGGACAAGATCAGCAGCAGCCGCAACGCCTCCACCGTGGAAGTGGGCCTAGGCCTGGTGGCACGGGTAACCCCGGCGGTGAGCCTGTACGTCAGCGCCGACTACAGCAGCGACGTGGACGACAACGACCTCAACGGCCTGATCGGCAGCCTGGGCATCCGCATGCGTTGGTAAGCGCCGCGCCGCGACGGTCGGTGAAGCCGTCGCTGGTGGGCGTTGGTGGTGCGACGAGTCCGGCGCAGGGCCTTGGGGGGCCCCGCACCGGCACACCGTCAACCTTCGGGACGCAGGATCAACACCGCCAACGGCGGCAGGTTGAGCATCAAGGACAGGGCCTGGCCGTGGCTGGGCTGCTCTTCAGTGAAGGCTTCGCCGCCGTTGCCATAGTTGGAACCGGCGTAGAGTTGCGAGTCGCTGTTGAGCAGCTCGCTCCAGCGCCCCGCCACCGGCACGCCGACCCGGTAACCCTGGCGCGGCACCGGGGTGAAATTGGCCACCACCAGCAAGGGCTTGCCGTCCTTGCTCCAACGCAGCCAGGCGTAGACGCTGTTGATCGCGTCGTCGCCAATCAGCCACTGGAAGCCCTGGGGCGCGTCGTCCTGCTCATGCAGCGCCGGCTCTTCGCGGTACAGGCGGTTAAGGTCGCTCACCAGCTTCTGCACGCCCCGGTGCTCGGGGTATTGCAGCAGGTACCAGTCCAGTTGCTGGTCGTGGTTCCACTCGCGCCACTGGCCGAACTCACAGCCCATGAACAGCAGTTTCTTACCCGGGTGGGCCCACATAAAGCTCAGGTAGGAACGCAGGTTGGCGAATTTCTGCCAGCGATCGCCGGGCATCTTGTCGATCAGCGAGTGCTTGCCGTGCACCACTTCGTCGTGGGAGATCGGCAGGATGAAACGCTCGGACCAGGCATACACCAGGCCGAAACTCAGTTCGTTGTGATGGTGAGCGCGGTACACCGGGTCCTGCTGGATGTAGTGCAGGGAGTCGTGCATCCAGCCCATGTTCCATTTGTAGGCAAAGCCCAGGCCGCCCTGCTGGGTGCTCTGGCTGACCCCCGGCCAGGCGGTGGACTCCTCGGCGATCACCAGGGCCCCGGGGGCTTCCAGGGCCACCACGTCGTTGAGGTGGCGCAGGAAGTCGATGGCCTCCAGGTTCTCGCGCCCGCCATGGCGGTTGGGCACCCACTCCCCGGCCTTGCGCGAATAGTCGCGGTAGAGCATCGAGGCCACCGCATCCACCCGCAGGCCATCGATGTGGAAGTGCTTGAGCCAGTGCAGGGCCGACGCCAGCATGAACCCGTGGACCTCGGTGCGCCCCAGGTTGTAGATCAGGGTGTCCCAATCCTGGTGAAAACCTTCCAGGGGGTTGCCGTATTCATACAGCGCGGTGCCGTCGAACTGGGCCAGGCCGTGGGTATCGGTGGGGAAATGCGCCGGCACCCAGTCGAGGATCACACCGATCCCGGCCTGGTGGCAGGCGTCGACAAAGGCGGCGAAATCCGCCGGCGAACCGTAGCGTGCACTGGGCGCGAACTGTGACAGCGGCTGGTAGCCCCAGGAGCCGCCAAACGGGTGCTCCATGATCGGCATCAGCTCGATGTGGGTGAAGCCCAGGTCTTTGACGTAGGGGATCAGACGCTCGGCCAGTTCGTGCCAGTTGTAGAAGCGCTCCACCTCGCCCAGGTCGTTTTCCTCGCACTGCCAGGAGCCGGCGTGCAGCTCGTAGATCGACAACGGCGCGCTGGGCCGATGGGCCTCGCCCCGGGCCTGCATCCAGGCCTGGTCTTGCCAGTCGATGCGCAACGGCTCGGCGACTTTCGACGCGGTGTCCGGCGGCAACTGGGTGGCCAGGGCCATGGGGTCGGCCTTGAGCGGCAGGATGCCGTCGGCGCCGAGAATCTCGTACTTGTAGGCCTCACCGGCCTTGAGGCGTGGAATGAACAACTCCCAGACCCCGGACGGATGACGCAGGCGCATAGGGTGACGACGGCCGTCCCAGACGTTGAAATCCCCCACCACCGAGACCCGTCGGGCGTTCGGCGCCCAGACCGCAAAGCGCACACCGTCGATGCCCTCGACGTTGGTCAACTGGGCCCCAAGGCACGCGCTGAGGTCGCGGTGATTGCCTTCGGCAAACAGGTAGAGGTCCATCTCTCCGAGCAACGGGCCAAAGCTATAAGGGTCTTCGCTGATCTGCTCGCCACCGGCCCACTGGATGCGTAACAGGTACGGCCGGGGGTCGTTGAAATGGCCGACAAACAAGCCCGGCACCGCGCTGGCTTCCAGGCTGCCCAGCACCTGCTCATCACCCCGCGCCAACACCTGGGCACTCAGGGCACCCGGCAGGAACGCACGGATAAACTGGCCGCCGGCCAAGTCACCGTGGGGCCCGAGAATGGCAAACGGATCTTGATGCTCGGCTCGCACCAATGCCTCGATGTCCTGGGCGGCGGGGAGCAATGTCGGTTGGTTTTTTCCCTGTTCCTTGTTCGAGAAACTCATGACTGCGCTCCACCACTCTCAATATCGGAAAAGGGTTTCAGTTCGTTCAACAACCCCACCAGGCCACGTAACGGCACGGGCAGCCAGGCAGGACGGTTTTCTGCTTCATAGGCCACTTCATAAGCGGCCTTCTCCAGGCTGAACAGCGCCAGGGCGGCATCCTGCGCGCCCGGTTGCTGCCAGCCATGGGCAAGACTAGCCGTCGCCAGCCGATATGCCTGGATAAAGGCTTCACTGGCCTCCTCCAAGTACCGCGTGGCCACCCGCTGCCGGGCCGCCTGAGCCTCGGCCGAGCCATCCACACCTTGCATATTCAGCGCCATCGCTGCGGCGTAGTCGAAGGAACGCAGCACGCCGCTGACGTCCTTGTACGGGCTGTGCTTGCCGCGCCGTTCGTGCAGCGGCCGGGCCGGCTCGCCTTCGAAGTCGATCAAATAGGCATCACCCTTGATCACCAGCACCTGGCCCAGGTGCAGGTCGCCATGCACGCGGATGCGCAAGCCGCCCTGGAGCTGACCGGCCAGGGCGCGGACGTGTTCGAGGATGGCTTTTTTGTGTTGCAGCAAGTGTGCGACCCGACGCTGATCGGGCGCCGACAGCTGCCCTTGATGGGCCTTGAGCAATTGCAGGCTGTGCTCCAGTTGCGCGCCAATCTGCTTGCCCCAGGCTTGAGTGTCCTTGGCCGTGCTCGGTTCCGGGCAGAAATCCGTATCGGCGTCGGCGGCTGCCAGAATCTGGTGCATTTCCCCGAGGCGCTGGCCAAGCATGCCGGCAAAGTCCCGCAGCTCGCCCAGGGCGTTGTAGTGCTGTTCCTGCTCGGACATGGCCTCGGCCATTTCGTCGCGCAGCGCGCGTTCCAGGTTGTTCTGGGTCCACTCCCAGGCATCCCCCTGATTGCTCAGGTAACCCTGGGCGATCATCAGCAGGTTGTCCTCGCCCTGGGCATCACGGCGGATCACCGAGCCGAGCAACGGCGAGATGTGGGCGAAGCCGGCGCGGGTCAGGTAGGCGCCCATTTCCAGCTCGGGGTGAACCCCCGAAGCCACTTTGCGAATCAGCTTGAGCACCAGGCTGCCGCCCACCACCACCGAGCTATTGGACTGCTCGGCCGACAGGTAGCGCACCTCGGCGTCGGCACCCAGGCCCAGCTTGGCTAGCTCTGGAGTGGCCTCGAAGCGGATCTCGCCGTCGCTGCTGGCAAGCACCGTCCCGGCCTGGATCGCCTGCAGCACCGTGGTGACAAAACTCTCCAGGGCAAAGGCATCGGTGATCAAGCCCACTTGGCGTCCACGGCGTACTCGGGCCAGGGCCAGTTGCTGGGGCAAGGCGGCACCGATCTGCTCTTCACCCAGCAGGCCGAACGGCAATTGGTAACGGCTGGTCTGGCCGCCGCTGGTGACTTCCAGTTCGCTGAGCAGCACCGGGTGCTGCGGGTCACCGATGCGCACACCGTAGGCAATGCGCACCTGGTCGATGGCCGCGCCCTTGCCGGCGAACCAGCGCCGGTTGGCCAGCCAAGTAGGCAGTGCGCCCTGCTCCAGGCTGGTGCGCGCCGGCTCTTCGAGCAGCTCTTCAAGGCGTTTTTTCAGCACCAGGGTGGTGAAGTCCGGCAGGCTTTGCGCCGGCTCCACGTGCCAGCTGGGCATCTGGTTTTCCGCCGCCAGGACAAACCAGTAGAAGCCGTAGGGCGCCAGGGTCAGAAGGAAATTCAACTGGCCAATGGGCGGAAAGGCGTTCCCGCCGAGCATCTCCACCGGCACCATGCCGGCGAATGCCGACAGGTCCAGCTCCGCGGCTTGGGCACTGCGCGACACATTGGCCACGCAGAGAATGATCTCGTGCTTGCCATCGGGCCCGGTGTATTCCCGGGTGTAGGCCAGAATCCGCCGGTTGCTCGGCGACAGCATCTTCAGCGTGCCGCGCCCGAAGGCCTTGGACTGTTGGCGAGTGGCGAGCATGCGCCGGGTCCAGTTAAGCAGCGAATGGGGGTCGCCGGCCTGGGTCTCGACGTTGACCGAGGGGTAGCCGTAGAGCGGGTCCATGATCGGCGGCAGCACCAGGCTTGCCGGGTCGGCCCGGGAGAAACCGCCGTTGCGGTCGATGGACCACTGCATCGGCGTGCGCACGCCGTCGCGGTCGCCGAGGTAGATGTTGTCGCCCATGCCGATTTCGTCGCCGTAATACAGGGTCGGGGTGCCGGGCATGGACAGCAGCAGGCTGTTGAGCAACTCGATGCGGCGGCGGTCACGCTCCATCAGGGGCGCCAGGCGCCGACGAATCCCCAGGTTGATCCGCGCCCGACGGTCGGCGGCGTAGTAGTTCCACAGGTAGTCGCGCTCCTTGTCGGTGACCATCTCCAGGGTCAGCTCATCGTGGTTGCGCAGGAAGATCGCCCATTGGCAGTTGGCGGGGATTTCCGGGGTCTGGCGCAGGATGTCGGTGATCGGGAAGCGGTCTTCCTGGGCCAGGGCCATGTACATGCGTGGCATCAGCGGGAAGTGAAAGGCCATGTGGCACTCGTCGCCGTTGTCGCCCTTCTTGTCGCCGAAATACAGCTGGGTGTCTTCCGGCCACTGGTTGGCCTCGGCCAGGAGCATGCGGTCCGGGTAGTTGGCGTCGATCTCGGCACGGATCTGCTTGAGCACATCGTGGGTTTCCGGGAGGTTCTCGTTGTTGGTGCCGTCGCGCTCGATCAGGTAGGGAATAGCGTCCAGGCGCAGGCCATCGATGCCCATGTCCAGCCAGTAACGCATCACCGACAGCACCGCCTTCATCACCTGGGGGTTGTCGAAGTTGAGGTCCGGCTGGTGGGAATAAAAGCGGTGCCAGAAGTACTGGCCAGCGACCGGGTCCCAGGTCCAGTTGGACTTCTCGGTGTCGAGAAAGATGATCCGTGTGCCGTCGTATTTCTGATCGTCATCGGACCACACGTAGAAGTCCCGCGCCGCCGAGCCGGGCTTGGCCTTGCGCGCCCGCTGGAACCAGGGGTGCTGGTCGGAGGTGTGGTTGATCACCAGTTCGGTGATGACCCGCAAGCCGCGTTTGTGGGCCTCGGCGATAAAGCGCTTGGCATCGGCCATGGTCCCGTAGTCGCTGTGCACGCCGCGGTATTCGGCAATGTCGTAACCGTCGTCGCGGCGTGGCGAGGGGTAGAACGGCAACAGCCAGATGGTGTTGACCCCCAAGTCCTTGATGTAGTCAAGCTTGGCGATCAGCCCGGGAAAGTCACCGATGCCGTCGTTGTTGGAGTCGAAATAGGACTTCACATGCACTTGGTAAATCACCGCGTCCTTGTACCAGAGCGGGTCTTGGATAAAGGTGGCTGAGCGGGCTTTCTTGGCCATGTTTGACTCCTGAAAAAAATGAATTCGCGCGAGGCCCAATCCCCATCGCCATCGCCGGCAAGCCGGCGCCTACAAGGTAGTGATGCGCCAGATGCCGAAGGGCTGAGCCGGGTCCAGGCGCATGAATTGAGTCTTGCCGTACCAGGTCCAGCGGTGGCCGCTCATCAGGTCTTCACCCTCGGTCTGGGCATCGTCCGGCAGGCCCAACTCCCACAGCGGCAACTCGAAATGCGCCTCCTGGGCGTTGAACGGGTCGAGGTTGACCGCCACCAGCACAAAGTTGTCTCCGTCGGCGCTGCGCTTGCCGAAGTACAGGATCTGGTCGTTCCAGGCGTTGTACAGCTTGAGCCCCAGGTGGCTGTGCAGCGCCGGGTTCTGCCGGCGGATGCGGTTGAGCTGGGCGATTTCGGCAATGATGTTGCCCGGCGCGCCAAAGTCCCGTGGGCGGATTTCGTACTTCTCCGAATCCAGGTACTCCTCCTTGCCTGGCACCGGCGCCGCCTCGCACAGTTCGAAGCCCGAATACATGCCCCACAGCCCGGAGCCCATGGTCGCCAGCACCGCCCGGATCAGAAACCCCGGGCGCCCCGACTCATGCAGGAAGGCCGGGTTGATGTCCGGGGTGTTGACGAAGAAATTCGGCCGGTAACAGTCGCGCCACGGCGCCTGGTTCAGCTCGCTGAAGTAGGTCGCCAGCTCGCTCTTGGTGTTGCGCCAGGTGAAGTAGGTGTAGCTCTGGGAGTAACCGACCTTGCCCAGGCGCGCCATCATTGCCGGGGTGGTGAAAGCCTCCGCCAGGAAAATCACCTCCGGGTGACGCTCGCGCACATCGCCGATCAGCCATTGCCAGAACGGCAGCGGCTTGGTGTGGGGGTTGTCGACGCGGAAGGTCTTGACCCCCTCCTCGACCCAACCCAGCACCACATCCCGCAGTTCCAGCCAGAGGCTGGGGATGGCGTCGGCGGCGTAGAAATCGACGTTGACGATGTCCTGGTATTTCTTCGGCGGGTTCTCGGCGTATTTGATGGTGCCGTCCGGGCGCCAGTTGAACCAGCCCGGGTGCTGCTTGAGCCAGGGGTGATCCTGGGAGCACTGGATGGCGAAATCCAGGGCGATTTCCAGGCCATGATCGGCCGCGGCCGCCACCAGGCGCCGGAAGTCGTCGCGGCTGCCGAGCTGCGGGTGGATGGCCTCGTGGCCGCCGTCTTCACTGCCGATGGCGTAGGGGCTGCCCGGGTCATCGGGGCCGGCGGTCAGGGCGTTGTTGCGGCCCTTGCGATGGCTGCGGCCGATGGGGTGGATCGGCGGGAAATACAGCACGTCAAAGCCCATGTCATGGATCATGCCCAGGCGAGAATGCACGTCGTTAAAGGTGCCGTGACGGGCCGGATCATCGGTGATCGAGCGCGGAAACAGCTCGTACCAGCTGGCAAAGCCGGCGCGTTCGCGTTCCACGTCCAAGGGGTATTCAGGGCTCAGGCTGAGGTAGGGTCGGTGGTCGGCCAGGGCCATCAACCGGGCACTCTCGTCACTGAGAAACAGTGCCACCTGTTCCGCCTCCAGCAAGCCCGAGAGTCGCTGATGCAGGTCCAGCAACTGCTGCTTGAGTTCGCCGTCGCTGCGCTCGGCAGCCTGCTGCACCTGGGTCCGGCCTTCCTGCAGTTCCAGGCTGACAGGCACTGCGGCCCGGTGTTTTTTCCCCAGTTCGTAGCAGAAACTGGCGAACTGATCGATCCAGGCCTCGATGCAATACAGGTAGCGCCCCGGGGTGGTCACCGTGAAGTGCCCTTCCCAGCCGTTGTTGCCTACGTCCTGCATGACCTCGCTGTGCCAGTCCAGGTCGGCACCGCCACGCCAGCGGATGAGCACCGCCAACACGTCATGGCCGTCGGCGAACACCTTGCTGGCGACCTCGACGGTCTGGCCTTCCAGGGCCTTGACCGCAAACTGGCCGCCGTCGAGCACCGGGCGGGTGTTCTCGATGGCGATGCGCGGTAGCAGCAACGCTTGGGACAGTGGCAAGTGCGGGTTGTAGTGCAGGTCAGTCGGTTTATCAGCAGTCATCGAGCATCACCCCTTTACGCCCCGTGGACGCTCTTGTTCCAAGACACTCATGTTCCGAGACACTCATGTTCCGAGCCCATGCCGTCCGAGAAAGTTCAGACAAATTGGCCGTCGAGCAACCCATGGGAATCAAATCGGCCTGACGCAGGTCCACCTCAAGAGCCTGGGCAAAGCCCAAGCACAAAGGAGGCCACCTAGCATGAGTATTCCGATTCCAGCAGAGACACCCGATCCCAATATCGATCAACCGACCCTGCCCCCCAGCGAACCGCAGCCGGTCCCGGAACAGGACCCTCCCGGCAGCACCCCGCCGCCCAAGGGCGACCCGCCCAGCACCCAGCCCCCGGTGGTGGTCAGCAGCCTGCGCTGAACCCCGCCGAGACACCCAAGCTCTGAAGCATAGACAAGGCCCTTCCCATGGAAGGGCCTGTGTGTTGATGGGTGGTGCGGTGCATGGGCTCAGTCTTTTTCCAGCAGGCGCACGATGCGCGGCATCAGGCTGAACACGCCCAGCGCCAGCAAGGTACTGAGCACGGCCGTGGCCTCGCGCCCCATGCCGGCCGCCACGCCGATGGCGGCGGTCATCCACAGCCCGGCAGCGGTGGTCAGGCCTTTGACGTGTTGCTCGGTCTCTTCTTCTCGGCCTTTGAGAATGGTCCCAGCGCCCAAGAAACCGATGCCGGCGATCACCCCTTGCAGCACCCGGCTCATGGCATCGGCCTGAGCCCCGGACATTTGCGGCACCAGCACAAACAGGGCCGCCCCCATGGCCACCAGCATATGGGTGCGCACTCCGGCGGCCTTGCCCTTGTGCTCGCGCTCAAACCCCAGGATGCCCCCCAGCATCGCGGCAATCAGCAAGCGCACGGTGATCTGCGTGACCTGCTTGGCGTCGCCGATGTCGGCAAACTCCGTTTGTAGCGTGACCCAGACTTCATGCCACCAGGCGTTCATGCTCGGCTCCTGTGCCAACCCACGGGTGGGTTCCTGTTGAGGGGGCAGGCGTCGGCCAACGGACGCTGCCAAAGGGTGGACAGCGCGCCAGGCACAAAGGTGCAGCCCATCGCCATGACCATTAATCGGTTGCCGCGAACCCTGGCCGCCAGCAGCGCCCTAACCTGTATCGCCCCGCCAAAAAAAGGAGCTCGCCATGAGCCTGCGCATCGAACAACAACTGTGCTATTTCGAGACCGACGAGCTGAGCGAACGCCTGCCCGCCAGCGCTCTGACCGTGATCACCGACAGCGAAAAAGCCATGTCGGCGGTGGAACTGCGAGGCCAGCGCATCTACATCACCGAGGCCGAAGCCGACGCCCTGACCGTCGCCGGGGCCACCGACGGGCGTAAGCACCTCAAGGCCAGCGACAGTGATTCGGTGATTTGACTGATGCATATCAAGGCCGCGGCACGAGGCCTGTGCCAGAGGGCTGCAGAGGCCGGCCCCGGGGCCCGGGGCGGCTGAGGCAAGTTGTCGCACGGGTTGATCCAGGGCCTATCTGATCCGCTTTTTAATCCAATACCTGAGTCTGTTATGCAAACAGATCGACGCTCATAGTGCCCCGGCCTGATGGAGGCTGATGAGCGAACGACCATGAGCGAACATATCCCCGTCCGATTAGTAGAAAACTTCGAGCCTTCACCGCCCCGGATGAAGGCCAAATCCAGCGACAACCTGATCCACACCCGCAGCTTCAGCGGCCTGTTCCGCACCTTGCGCATGAGCGGTGCGGGGTTTCTGTTCCTGCTGTTCTTCGGCACCGTGTGGTTGGACTGGGGCGGCCGCCAGGCCGTGCTCTGGGACCTGGCGGAAAGCAAATTCCACATCTTCGGCGCGACCTTCTGGCCCCAGGATTTCATCCTGCTCTCGGCGCTGTTGATCATCTGCGCCTTCGGCCTGTTCGCCATCACCGTGTTCGCCGGCCGGGTCTGGTGCGGCTACACCTGCCCCCAGAGCTCCTGGACCTGGCTGTTTATGTGGTGCGAAAAACTCACCGAGGGCGAGCGCAACCAGCGGATCAAGCTGCAAGCCGCGCCCTGGGGCCTGAACAAACTGCTGCGGCGCTCGGCCAAACACAGCCTGTGGCTGGCCATCAGCCTGCTTACCGGCCTGACCTTCGTCGGCTATTTCACCCCGATCCGGCCGCTGGCCGAAGAACTGCTGACCCTGCAGATCGGCGGCGTCAGCCTGTTCTGGGTGCTGTTTTTCACCGGCGCCACCTACCTCAACGCCGGCTGGCTGCGCGAAGCCGTGTGCATGCACATGTGCCCCTATGCACGCTTCCAGAGCGTGATGTTCGACAAAGACACCCTGACCATTTCGTACGACGCCGCCCGGGGCGAAAGTCGCGGCGCCCGTAAACGGGAGGTGAAGCCTGCCGATGTTGGCCTCGGTGACTGCATCGACTGCCAGTTGTGCGTCCAGGTCTGCCCAACCGGCATCGATATCCGCGATGGCCTGCAAATGGAATGCATCGGCTGCGCGGCGTGCATCGACGCCTGCGACTCGATCATGGACAAGATGGGCTACGCCCGCGGCCTGGTGAGCTACACCTCGGAGCACCAGTTGCAAGGGGGCAAGACCCACCTGCTGCGCCCGCGCCTGCTGGGCTACAGCGCCGTGCTGCTGGTGATGATCGGCGCCCTGGTGGTGGCCCTGGTCGAACGGCCGATGGTGTCCCTGGACGTGAGCAAGGACCGTGGCCTGTTCCGCGAAAACAGCCAGGGGCAGATCGAGAACATCTACAGCCTGAAGATCATCAACAAGACCCAGGAGCGCCAGGATTACCAACTGAGCCTGGTGAACGGCGACGGCTTCCAGCTCCAGGGCAAGACCGATCTGAGCCTGGCCCCCGGCGAGATCGTCGACCTGCCGGTGTCGGTGGCGATGCTTGACGAGCGCCCGGCGCAAAGCTCGCAAACCATCGCCTTCAAGGTCAGCGACCGTGACGACCCCGCCGTACGCAGCGTGGCCGAAAGCCGCTTTGTTGCGCCCATGAACCGCTGATTGCCTTATATTGACGGCCGCGTGGCGGCCGTCTGCGCCCTCCACTGTCTAGCCCAGCGCCAACCCCCAGACGCGAGCCGTTCAATGAAACGCTACGAAAAATTCGCCGACGACATCGCCGAACTGATCCGGTCCGGAGTCCTCGGCCCCGGCCAGCGCGTGCCTTCGGTGCGCTACGCCAGCCAGACCTACGGGGTCAGCCCGTCCACGGTGTTCCAGGCCTATTACCTGCTGGAACGCCGCGGCCTGATCCGTGCCCGGCCGCGCTCCGGCTATTTCGTCAACACCCACGCGCCCAGCCCGTTCTCCGAGCCGGTGATCAGCAGCCAGGTCAACGAGTCCACCGAAGTCGACGTCAGCGAACTGGTGTTCTCGGTGCTGGATTCGATCAAGGACCCAAGCACCGTGCCCTTCGGCTCGGCCTTCCCCAGTCCGACCCTGTTCCCCCTGCAACGTCTGTCCCGCTCCCTGGCCAGCGCCGCGCGGGAAATGGACCCGCGCATGGTGGTCACCGACATGTCCCCGGGCAACCCGCAACTGCGCCGGCAGATCGCTCTGCGCTACATGGTGGCCGGGCTGATGCTGCCCATGGAGGAATTGCTGATCACCAATGGCGCCCTGGAAGCGCTGAACCTGTGCCTGCAAGCCGTGACCGAGCCCGGCGACCTGGTGGCCATCGAAGCCCCGGCCTTCTATGCCAGTCTGCAAGTGCTGGAGCGACTCAAGCTCAAGGCTGTGGAAATCCCCGTGCACCCTCGGGACGGCATCGACCTGGGGGTGTTGGCCCAAACCCTGGAACGCCACCCGATCAAGGCCTGCTGGTGCATGACCAGCTTCCAGAACCCCATGGGCGCGAGCATGCCCGAGGCCAAGAAGCAGGAACTGGTGGAACTGCTGCGCCAACACCAGGTGCCGCTGATCGAGGACGACGTCTACGCCGAACTGTATTACGGCCAGCAAGCGCCGAAACCGGCCAAGGCCTTCGACACCGAAGGGCTGGTGATGCACTGCGGCTCCTTCGCCAAAAGCCTGGCCCCCGGCTACCGCATCGGCTGGGTCGCCGCCGGACGCTATGCGCAGAAAATCGAGCGCCTGAAACTGATGACCTCCCTCTGCGCCTCAATGCCGGCCCAGGCGGCCATTGCCGACTACCTGCAACACGGCGGCTACGACCGCCACCTGCGCAAACTGCGCTACGCCCTGGAAGAACAGCAAAGCGCCATGCTCGCCGCCATTGCCCGCTATTTCCCACCCCAGACCCGAGTCAGCCAACCCGCTGGCGGCTACTTCCTGTGGCTGGAGCTGCCCGCACAGATGGACTCCCTGAAACTCTTCCAAATGGCCCTGGCCCAAGGCATCAGCATCGCCCCCGGACCAATCTTTTCCCCGACCCAACGCTTCCGCAACTGCATCCGCCTGAACTACGGCACCCCCTGGAACGAAACCGCCGAAAAAGCCATGGAAACCCTCGGACGAATCATCCGCTCCTTCTGAGCGACATCTGCCGAAAAGAGTTGATGGTAGGAGCTGGCTTGCCAGCGATGGCGGTTTTAAGAGCGCGGCAAGCTTCAAGGCCCCATCGCCGGCAAGCCGGCTCCTACAGAAACGCAAAAATCCGCGGGTAACCCCGGCAGGGATGCCGGGTTCCAAAGTCACCCGCTGGAAGAGCGCAAGCGTAATCAGCCAGTACCGCAGCAACGGATATGCCCCCCATCCCACTTGCCCCCCACTCCCACTTCATGCAGCATGCCCCGCTCAATTTTCCAGGGAAGGAGCCCTCCATGGTCGAAGACCTGTATTACGACGACTATCCCGAGGCCAAAGACGACTTCATCAAGGCCATCCACCGCGGCCGCCTCCCCCTCCTGACCCAGGAACTCAACGCCTACGACTGCATCCAGGCCATTTTCGAACTGGACGCCATCAACAACCCCCAAGACGAAGAAGACGCCTTCTTCGACCTGGCCCTGGCCCTGATCGGCTGGATCCCCGGCCCCGGCCAAGACCTCAAACTGATCCTGCGCGCCATCAACCGTGCGCCCCAGCGCCACGACGAAAAACTCTTCGACCTGATCCGCCACAGCCTCATGGCCTGCCGCCTGAAAACCAGCCCTGAACAACTGCTGGAAAAGTGCCTGGACGCCCAGCGCCTGGCCGAGGAGCTGCCCGAAATCGTCAACGGCGTACGCGCCTCCTCCACCTTCAACGGCCTCGCGCCCCAGCAACAGCGCCTGGTGATGCACAACCTCGACGAAGCCCGGGAACACAGCGAATTTCTCATGGAATCCGTGCGCGACCGCATCGCCCCTTGGATCGCCGTGCAGCGCAACAACTCGGCGTCGGCCCATAGCCGTGGCCCGGCCCTGCTGCCCAAGCCGCAATCGAGCCTCGACCCGCTCGCCAGCGCCCCAGCGCCCGAGGCCCGCGACGCCGCCCGTATCACCCGGGACATTGACCAAGGCCTGGAACACCTCACCGGTGACGGCCACTGGCTGGAGCTGAACCTGCATTACCCCAATCTGGAACCGGTGTCCGGCGCTGCCTACCGGGTGATCTTCAGCGACGGTTCGCAAGCCGAAGGCCGGCTCGACGAAGAAGGCTATGCCCGCCTGGAAGGCATCCCACCGGGCCCGGCCAAGGTGTATTACGGCGAAGACCCGCGGCCCTACCAGCGCCTGCCGATCCGCGCCCTGACGATCGACCCGCAGCAACTGGAAGAAGAGTTGGAGGCGTTGGCGCTGGAGCCGGCCGATGTCGACCTGGCAACCCTGCTGCTGGAAACCTCCCAGCGCAAAGCGCCCTTCACCTTGATCCCCGTTTACTGAGCCCGGGCCCCGACATGAACCGCAGACAAGTGTTTCTCAGCCACAGCCAATACCACCGCCACCTCAAAAGCCTGGCCGGCGAAGAGGCCCACTGGCAAACCCACTCCATGATGGCCGACTGCCCTTTGCAGGAAGCGTCCCTCAAGGCTTGGCAGGTCCAGCAGGCACGCCTGCACCACCTGATCCTGAGCTACACCGGCGGTGCGCCCATGGAGGAACTGGCCCAGGCCCTGGACGGGGTGATCGAGAGCTACGAGGACTACCAGCGCACGTTGGCGCGCTATGAGGACATGCCCGACATCGCGCCGATCAACCTCGAGGATTACCCCCACGACTACGAGGAATACGTGCAGGTCATCAGCCTGTGCATCCTGCTGCAACGCAGCGACCTGCTGCCGCGCCTGGCGCGGTTGCAGGACCGCGCTGGCTACCACGGCGAAGACACCCTGGTCGAAGACCTGCTCAAGGCCTACCTGCCGGATCGCCTAGACATTGATGAGTGGTACCACGACGTCTACACGCCGCTGGTCAAGGCCATCTACAGCGAAGACCCGAACGACGCCCGGGAGCTGCTGGTGGAGTATTGCAACCAGTGGTACCTGGCCTTCGAACACGCCTCATGGCACGACAGCCACCTGGATGACGACGACGGTTGTTACTTCGGCTACTGGGCCTTCGAGGCCGCAGCTGTAGCCTACCTGTACGGCCTGGACGACAGTGCCGTGCGCCACATGATCTTCCCCCGGGAAATGCTCGAATACGCCCGGCGCTTCACCCCGCCGCTGATCCCTGCGTCCATCGACCAGCACTGACATCCCCTTTCTGCTGTCACTTAACAGGCTGTAAACACCCATGAAATCCCTGATCAAACCCCTTCTGGTCGCCGTATTGGCTGCCGCCTTGAGCATGCTGCTGGTGCGTTTGCTGCCACCGGTGTTGTCCGTCGTCATGCAGTGGCTGCCGCCGAGTTGGAGCGGCAGTTGGCTGTTCTGGGCCAATGGCGTCATCGCCGGTGTACTCGTCGGTCTGTTGGCGGCACGCCTGTTGACGGAGCGAAAATATTACGTGCTGCCATTGCTGGCCCTGGTGTTCAGCCTGATGGTGCTGGGCGGCTGGGCACAGAACCGCTGTAACGCTGACCAACTGACGGCTATCGACACACTCTCACGCCAGATGGACAGCCACTCGAACATCGGCAATCCGTACGCGGTAGTGCCGCCACCGGTCAAGGTGGACCTGAGCAATGCGCCGGGCGTCACCCAGGATGAGCAAGGCTACGGTTACAACTACACCTGCATAAGCCCGGATCGGGCCGCGGACTATGTGCTGAGTCTGGCATCGGACATTGCCGTCTGTTTGCTGGGGGTGTTGCTGGGCCTGCTGGTGACCCCGCGTCGGCGCACAGCAAGATAGGGCTGTAGGAGCAACAGCGCCGCAAGCTGCAAGCCTCAAGGGCCCAATCGCCGGCAAGCCGGCTCCTACAAAAGGTCGCGGTGAGCCTGGGCGGGTTGTAGGAGCTGGCTTGCCAGCGATTGCGGTCGCAAGATCGGCGCAGGGCTCAAGGGCTTCATCGCCGGCGAGCCGGCTCCTACAAAGGGTCGCGGTGAGCCTGGGGGGGGATGTAGGAGCTGGCTTGCCAGCGATCGCGGTCGCAAGGTTGGTGCCGGGCTCGAGGGCCTCATCGCCGGCGAGCCGGCTCCTACAAAAGGGCGCGGTGAGCCTGGCGGGTTGTAGGAGCTGGCTTGCCAGCGATCGCGGTCGCAAGGTCGGCGCCGAGCTCAAGGCCTCATCGCCGGCAAGCCGGCTCCTACAAAGGGTCGCGGTGAGCCTGGGCGGGTTGCAGGAGCTGGCTTGCCAGCGATTGCGGTCGCAAGATCGGCGCCGGGCTCAGGGCCTCATCGCCGGCGAGCCGGCTCCTACAAGGTGGCGAGTGCGGTGGATTAGCGGCCACCGCCAAGGTCGATAAAGCTGCCGGTGGAATAGGAGGCTTTGTCGGAGAGCAGCCAGATGATCGCTTCGGCCACTTCATCGGGGCGACCGCCGCGGCCCATGGGGATGGCGCCTTCCAGCTTGCTGACGCGGTCGGCGTCGCCGCTCAGGGCGTGGAAGTCGGTGTAGATGTAGCCCGGGCGCACGCCGTTGACGCGGATGCCTTCACCGGCCAGTTCCTTGGACAGGCCGATGGTGAAAGTGTCCAAGGCCCCCTTGGAAGCGGCGTAGTCGACGTACTCACCCGGCGAACCCAGGCGTGCCGCCACCGAAGACACGTTGACGATGCTGCCGCCCTGCCCGCCGTGGCGCGGCGACATGCGCAGCACCGCATGCTTGGCACAGAGGATCGGGCCGAGCACGTTGGTCTTGAGGATTTTCTGGATCCGGAATTCGGACATTTCATCGAGCCGCGACTTATGCCCCACGGTCCCGGCATTGTTGACCAGGGCCGTGACCCGCCCCAGTTCGGCATCGACCTCGTTGAACAGGCCGATCACCTCATCCTCGATGCTCACGTCGGCGCGCACGGCAATGCCCTGGGCGCCCAGCTCGCGCACCTGGCCGAGGACCTTGAGCGCCGACGCTTCGTCAGCCTGATAGTTGATACAAACACGGTAGCCCTGCTGCGCCGCCAGCAACGCCGTCGCCGCGCCGATACCCCGCCCGCCACCGGTGATAACGATGACTTTGTCCATACTGCCCACTCCCTTGCTGATCATGTGAACGCCAGCCATTAAACACGCTGCGGCCAGGGATGAATACTGTGGGCGTAGCTTAGCCGAGCGCTTTGAGCTGATGGATATCCTGCATGAAACGCTCGGCCGGCAATGGATGGCCGAGGAAATAGCCCTGCAGCGAATCACAGCCCAACTGGGTGAGGAAACTCTGCTGCATGCCGGTCTCCACGCCCTCGGCAACAATGCGCAAGCCCAGGGCCTGGCCCAGGGCGACGATGGCCGAGACGATGGCCGCGTCGTCGCTGTCGTGTTCCAGGTCACGGACAAAGCCACGGTCGATCTTCAGTTCGTTGGCCGGCAGGCGCTTGAGGTACATCAGGCTCGAATAACCGGTGCCGAAGTCGTCAATGGACAAGTCCACCCCCATGTCGGCCAACTGCTGCAGCACCGTCATGCTTGCATCGGCGTCGCTCATGGCGGTGGTTTCGGTGATTTCCAGGGTCAGGTTGTTGGCCGGCAACTTGTAGCGCTCCAGGGCCGTGGCCACGCTGTCGACCAGGCCGGCATGGCAGAACTGCAGGGCCGAGAGGTTCACCGCGATGCGCCAGTCGGTGTAGCCCAGGACGTACCATTCGCGCATCTGCCGGCAGGCCTCATTGAGCACCCACTCGCCGATAGGGATGATCAGCCCGGTCTTCTCCGCCAGCTCAATGAACTTGTCCGGCAACAGCAGGCCGTGTTGCGGGTGCTGCCAGCGCAGCAACGCCTCGGCGCCCACCGGCTGGCCGTTGCCGGCGGCGAACTTGGGTTGGTAGTACAGCTGGAACTCGTTGTGTTCCACGGCATTGCGCAAATCCTGCAACAGCTGCAACTGGCGCCGGGCATTGTTGTTCATCGTTGCATCGAAAAACCGGTAGCCGTTCTTCCCTGCGCCCTTGGCGTGGTACATCGCCGCGTCAGCGTTCATCAGCAACTCATGGGCGCTGTGGCCGTTGCCCGGGTACAGGGCGATGCCAATGCTGGCGCTGATCTGCAGCTCATGCTCGGCCACACGGAACGAGCGTGACACCAGGGCCACCTGGCGCGAGGCCAGGCGCTGGGCATCGTCCGGCTCGGCCAGTTGCACCAGCAACACGAACTCATCGCCGCCGATCCGCGCCAGGGTGTCTTCGCTGCGCAGGTCTTCACGCAGGCGCAAGGCCACTTCCCGCAGCAACAGGTCGCCCATGTGATGGCCAAAGGCATCGTTGACCGGTTTGAAGCCGTCCAGGTCGATAAACATCAAGGCAAAACAACCGCTCTGCCCGGCAACCCGCTGCATGGCCTGGTCGATGCGCTCGGCCAGCAGCACCCGATTCGGCAAGCCGGTCAGGGTGTCGTGCAGGGCCAGTTGGGTCAGTTCTTTGTTGGCCTCGGTGAGGGACTGGGCCAGCACCGCGGTGCGGGCTTCCAGGCGCGCGTCGAGCACCGAGGTCAGCAAGGCGATGATCAGCACCGCCAGGGTGGTGATCAGCACCAGGTTATCCAGGCCCTTGCCGTTCAGGCCATTGCCCAGGGCGCCGCAGAAACTGTCGTCGGCAAAGCGCGCAGCGGCCATGCCGGTGTAATGCATGCCGACGATGGCGAAGCCCATGATGACCGCTGCACCGCCACGGACCAGGCGCACATAGGGGGTGTTCTGACGCAGGCGGAAGGCGATCCACAGGGCCGCGGCCGAAGCGCTGACGGCAATCAGCAGGGAGGCGCTGAACAGCGTGGGGTCATAGTCGATGCCCGGCTGCATGCGCATGGCCGCCATGCCGGTGTAGTGCATGCCGCTGATGCCGGTGCCCATGATCAGCGCCCCAAAGGCCAGTTGCCACAGGGGCAGTTGGGCCTGGCTGACCAGCCACAGGGCAAAACCGCAGGAAAGAATCGAGATCAGCAACGACAGGCCGGTGAGCGTCACGTCGTAGGCCAGCTCGATGGGCAGGTCGAAGGCCAGCATGCCGATAAAGTGCATGGACCACACGCCGACGCCCATGGCCAGGGCGCCGCCAGCGGTCCACAGAGGCACGGCGCGGCCTTTGGCGGTGGCAATGCGACCGGTGAGATCAAGGGCGGTGTATGACGCGAGGATCGCTACAAACAGCGAAATCAGCACCAGCGAGGGGGAGTAACTGCCGAGGAGCATGGGAAATCTCTAGCGTAAGGCCAGCATCCCAGCGTGGCGTAAAAATGGGACGATTGTACTGATTGCCACAAAGAACGCACTCAGAAAATTAGCAAAAAGCCATCATTCAATAAAAAGGGCTGGATTCGCCCCCCACTCCCTTCCTGCAACCCCCGGGAACAGGGCACGAACCGCCCGTCGCTAATACTTCAAGGCTGCTCGGGGGGCTGCAACTGACCATCCCAGCCACCGCCCAGGGCGGCGATCAACTGCACGCTGGCCAGCAGCCGGCTTTGCAGCAGGCTCAAGACGCTGCGCTCGTTGCTCAGGGCCGTGGCCTGCACATTGACCACGTCCAGGTAGGCGATCAGCCCGGCCTTGTACTGGTTTTCGGTCAGGCGCAGGGATTCCCGAGCCGCTTCCAGCGCCTCCTGGCGCACCCCGGCTTCGTCCTCCAGGACCTTGAGCTGGACCATGTAGTTCTCCACCTCACGGAAACCGTCGAGCACGGTCTGCCGGTACTTGGCCACGGTCTGGTCGTAGGCCGCCTCGCTGCGATCGACTTCCGCCGAGCGCTGGCCGCCGTCAAACAGGGTCATGGCGAGCTTGGGTCCCACCGACCAGAAACGGTTCGGCAGGCTGATCCAGTCGGCGTAGGTGCTGCTGCTGTAGCCACCGGCCAGGCTCAGGCTCAAATCGGGGTAATAGGCGGCCTTGGCCACGCCGATGTTGGCGTTGGCGGCGATCACCGAGCGCTCCGCCGAGGCGATGTCCGGGCGCCGCTCCAGCAGTTGCGACGGCAGGCTCAGGGGCACAGGCGGCAGGGCCGGGATGCTCTGCACCTCGGCCAGGCTGAACTCCGCCGGCGGCAGGCCGATCAGCACGGCGATGGCATTCTCCAGTTGGGCGCGCTGCCAGATCAGGTCGATCAAGTCGGCCTGGGTGCTTTTCAGTTGGGTTTGCGCCTGGGCCACCGCGTCCTTGCCGGAGACCCCGGCCTGGTACTGGTTCTGGGTCATGGTCAGGGAACGCTGGTAGGCCGCTACTGTGGCGTCCAGCAAGCGCTTTTGCTCATCGATGACCCGCAGTTGCAGGTAGTTCTGCACCAACTCCGACTGCTGGCTCAGGCGCATGGCCGCTAGGTCGGCAAAGCTCGCCTCGGCACTGGCTTCATCAGCCTCCAGGCCCCGGCGCAGCTTGCCCCAGATGTCCGCTTCCCAACTCACGCCCAACTGGGCGTTGTAGGTGTCGCGAATGCCACTGCTGGAGCTGCTCAGCCCCGAACTGCTGCTGCCGGTGCCTTGGCTGGCCCGGGTTTTCCCGGCGCTCAGGTCCACCGAGGGCAGGAACGCGCCCCGGGCACTGCGCACCAGCGCCCGCGCCTGGCGGTACTGGGCTTCGGACTGGGCCACGGTCTGGTTGGCACTGTTGAGTTTGTCGATCAGGCCGTTGAGCTGCTGGTCGCCATACAGCTCCCACCAGGCGCCACGGGCCAGGGAATCGCTGGGGTTGGCCTGGCGCCAGCCCTGGGCTTCCTTGTACTGGGCCGGTTCAGCCACGCCGGGCCGCTGATAATCCGGGCCGATGGCGCAAGCACTGAGCAACAGCAGGCTCAGACTCAGGCTCAACAACCGCGAACCACGGCTCATGGCCAGGGTCAGCACGGACGGCGCGGGAAGGTTGCGGGGGGAACGGTCAGTCATAGCGGCGTTTCCAGAGCAGCATCGGTACGGACCCCACGCCAGTGGTTGAAACTGTGGCGCAGGCGATCGAGATAGAGGTAGACCACCGGGGTGGTGTAGAGGGTCAGGATCTGGCTGAACACCAGGCCGCCAATAATGGTCAGGCCCAGGGGCTGGCGCATTTCCGCGCCTTCGGCGCTGCTCAGCAACAGGGGCAAGGCCCCGAGGATCGCCGCCAGGGTGGTCATGAGGATCGGTCGCAGACGCTGCAGGCAGGCGCTGCGGATCGAATCCAGCGGGCTCAGGCCCTGGTGCCGTTCCAGTTGCAGGGCCAGGTCGATCATCAAGATGGCGTTTTTCTTCACCACGCCGATCAGCAGGAACAGCCCGAGCAGGGAAATCAGGCTGAACTCGCCGCCCAAGGCGTAGATCGAGAGCAAGGCGCCGACACCGGCCGACGGCAAGGTGGAAAGAATGGTCAGCGGGTGGATGTAGCTTTCGTACAGCACCCCCAGCACCAGGTACACCGCCAACAGCGCACCCAGGATCATGAACGGCTGGCTTTTCTGGGTGGCGGCGAAGGCGTCGGCGGTGCCGGCCATTTTGACGATCACGTCTTCGGGCATGCCCAGCTTGGCAATCGCCCGCTCGATGGCGGCCGTGCCCTGCTCCACCGTCACCCCTTCGGCCATGTCGAAGGAAATGCTCTCCGAGGCGAACTGCCCCTCGTGGCTGACCCGGTCGTCTTCCAGGCTGTTTTCATAGTGGGCAAAGGTCGACAGCGGAATCCGCGCCCCGGCCGAGGTGATCACTTGCACCTGTTTCAGGGTGATCGGGTCCCGGGCGTATTTGGGGTTGACCTCCATCACCACCTGATACTGGTTCAGGCTGTCGTAGATGGTGGAGATCTGCCGCTGGCTGTAGGCGTTGTTCAGCACCGCGGTGACCATGTTCATGTCCACCCCCAGGCGCTTGGCCTGGTCGCGGTCCACCACCAGGGTCACTTGCTGGGCGCCGCTGCCTTCCCGCGCATCGATGGCGGTCAGCTCGGGCAAGGCTTTCAGGGCCGCGACCACTTTCGGGTACCACTCGCGCAACGAGCCCAGGTCACCGCTTTGCAGGATGTAGGAGTACTGCGAAGTGGTCTGCTCGCGGCCGCCGCCGAACTGCAGGTCCTGGTCGGCCATCAGCATCAACTGGGCCCCGGGGACCTTGGGCATGTTCTTGCGCAGGCGCTCGATGACCTTCTGCGCCGACAGGTTGCGTTCCTTGATCGGCTTCAGGCGCACCAGCATAAAGGCGTTGTTGGTGCCGTTGCTGCCGCCGATAAAGCCGGCCACGCTTTCCACCGCCGGGTCCTTGAGCACGGCGCGGCGGAAGGTTTCCATCTTCGGCTGCATGACGCTGAACGACAGGCCGTCGTCGCCGCGGATAAAGCCCGTGAGCTGGCCGGTGTCCTGCTGCGGCAGGAAGGTCTTGGGCACCACCACGTACAGCGCCACATTGACGCCCACCGTCAGCAACAGACTGAGCAGGGTCAGGCGCCGATGGCGCAGCACCCAGTCCAGGCTGCTGGCGTACTTGGCCACCATCCAGTCATTGGCCTGGCGACTGCGCCGTTGCAGGGCGTTTTCCACCCCGGGGGTCTGCGGCTTGAGCCAGCGCGCGCAGAGCATCGGGGTCAGGGTCAGGGACACCACCAGCGAGACGACGATGGCCGCCGCCAGGGTGATGGAGAACTCGCGGAACAGGCTCTCGATCAACCCGCCCATAAACAGGATCGAAAGGAACACCGCCACCAGCGACACGTTCATCGAGAGCAAGGTGAAACCCACTTCCTTGGCCCCCAGGTACGCCGCCTTCATCGGCGCCACGCCTTCGTCGATGTGCCGGGAAATGTTCTCCAGCACCACGATGGCGTCGTCCACCACCAGGCCGGTGGCGAGGATCAGCGCCATCAGCGACAGGTTGTTCAGGGAAAAGCCATACAGGTACATCACCGCAAAGGTGCCCACCAGGGACACCGGCACCGCCAGGGTGGGAATCAGCGAGGCGCGGAAGTTGCCGAGGAACAGGTACACCACCAGGATCACCAGGCCCACGGCGATCAGCAGGGTCATCTCGGCTTCATGCAGAGTGGCCTTGATCACCGGCGAACGGTCCATGGCCAGGTTGAGCTTGACGCTGGCCGGCAACACCGCCTGCAGCGCCGGCAACTGGGCCTTGATCTCGTTCACCGTCTCGATGATGTTGGCACCGGCCTGGCGGTTGATCACCAGCAGCACTGCCGCGTCGTCGTTGAAGAAGCCGCTGTTGTAGCGGTCTTCCACACCGTCGGTGACCTTGGCCACGTCCTTCAGGCGCAGGGTCGCGCCGTCCTGGTAACGGATAATCAGCGGTTCGTAGTCCTTGGCCTTTTCCAACTGGTCATTGGCCTGGATCTGCCACAGGCGCTGGTCGTCTTCCACCGAGCCCTTGGGCCGACGCTGGTTGGCGGCGGCGATGGTGTTGCGCACGTCATCCAGGGCCACGCCGTACTGGTTGAGCAACTGCGGCTCCAGCTCGATGCGCACCGCCGGCAGGGAGCTGCCGCCAATCTGTACCTCACCCACGCCCTGCACCTGGGACAGGCTCTGGGACAGGATGGTCGAGGCCAAATCGTAGAGCTGGCCCTTCTCCAGCACGTCCGAGGTCAGGGACAAAACCATGATCGGTGCCTGGGACGGGTTGACCTTCTTATAGGTCGGCATGCTGCGCATACCGCTGGGCAGCAGGTTGCGCGAGGCGTTGATCGCCGCCTGCACCTCCCGCGCCGCGCCATTGATGTCGCGGTCCATGTCGAACTGCAAAATCACCCGGGTCGACCCCTGGCTGGAACGGCTGCTCATGGTGTTGACCCCGGCAATCGCCCCAAACGAGCGCTCCAGGGGCGTGGCCACGGTGGACGCCATCACCTCGGGGCTGGCCCCGGGCAAACTGGCCTGGACCACAATCACCGGGAAATCCATCTGCGGCAGCGGCGCCACCGGCAGCAAGCCGAAGCTGACCCCGCCCAGCAACATGATTGCCAAGGAAAGCAGCATGGTCGCCACGGGGCGTTTGATGAACGGGCCGGAGAGGTTCATGGGCGACGGCTCCGAGCTGCAAGCGGCAAGCGGCAAGAGAGAGGCGGGATCGGCGCGCGCTCTGGCGGCTGCTTTAACTTGCCGCTTGCCGCTTGCCGCTCACCACTGCCCCCCCTCATACCCCCTCCTCCTGGACGACTTCGCGTTTGCCGAAGCGGCGGCCCAACCGATCAAACGCCAGGTAGATGACGGGCGTTGTAAACAATGTCAGCACCTGGCTCACGAGCAGCCCACCGACCATCACCAGGCCCAGGGGCTGGCGCAGTTCGGCGCCGGAGCCGGTGGCGAGCATCAGGGGCACGGCGCCGAACAGGGCTGCCAGGGTGGTCATGAGGATTGGCCGGAAGCGCAGCAGCGCCGCCTGGTAGATGGCTTTCTCCGGTTCCATGCCCTGGTTGCGTTCGGCGTCGAGGGCGAAGTCGATCATCATGATCGCGTTTTTCTTGACGATGCCGATCAGCAGGATGATGCCGATGATGGCGATCATGCCCAGGTCGTTGCCGCTGAGAATCAGCGCCAGCAAGGCCCCCACCGCGGCCGAGGGCAAGGTGGAGAGGATGGTGATCGGGTGGATGTAGCTCTCGTAGAGCACGCCGAGCACGATGTACATGGTCACCACCGCCGCCAGGATCAGCAGCAAGGTGCTCGACAGCGACGCCTGGAACGCCTGTGCCGCGCCCTGGAACTGGGTCTGCACGCCCAGCGGCATGCCGATCTCCTGCTGCACCTGTTCGATCACCTCGACCGCGTGCCCCAGGGCCACGCCTGGAGCCAGGTTGAAGGACATCATCACCGCCGGGAACTGGCCGATATGGGCAATCGCCAATTGCGCCTGGCGCTCTTCCACATGGGCCAGGCTCGACAGCCGCACCTGGCCGCCGTCGGTGGTCTTGACGTGGATCTGCTCCAGCGCCTGGGGCCCGATGCGCTCGCCGGCCTGGGCCTGGAGCACTACCCGGTACTGGCTGGCCTGGGTGTAGATGGTGGAAATCTGCCGCTGGCCAAAGGCGTCATACAGGGCATCGGTGATGTTCGCCACCGACACGCCGACCCGTGAAGCGGCATCGCGGTCGATCACCAGGAACACTTGCAGGCCCTTGTCCTGCAGGTCGCTGGCCACGTCGGTGAGTTCCGGGCGCTGGGCCAGCGCCTCAACCAGGCGCCCGCTCCACAGGCTCAGCAGGTCGGCATCCGGCGAGGACATGCTGAATTGGTACTGGGTGCGGCTGACCCGGTCTTCGATGGTCAGGTCCTGCACGGGCTGCATATACAGACGAATGCCGATCAGTTTGTCGACCTCGGGCTGGATCCGCGCAATGACCTCGGCAGCGCTCAAATCGCGATCGCGATGGGGCTTGAGGTTGATCAGCAGGCGGCCGCTGTTGAGGGTGGCGTTGTCGCCGTCCACGCCGATGTAGGACGACAGGCTTTGCACCGCCGGGTCTTCCAGGATGATCTTGGCCAGGGCTTGCTGGCGCTCGCTCATGGCGGCGAAGGACACCGACTGCGGCGCCTCGGAAATACCCTGGATGACCCCGGTGTCCTGCACCGGGAAGAAACCCTTGGGCACCGCCAGGTAAAGCACGACCGTCAGGCCCAGGGTGCCGACGGCCACCAGCAGGGTCAGGAACTGATGCTTGAGCACCCATTGCAACTGGCGCCCGTAACCGGCGATCAGCCAGTCGATCCAGGCCCCGCTGGCACGATAGAAACGCCCCTGCTCGTGCTCCTTGGGCTCGGGCTTGAGCAGCCGTGCGCACATCATCGGTGTCAGGGTCAGGGACACCACCAGGGAAATCAGGATCGCCACCGCCAGGGTGATGGCGAACTCGCGGAACAGCCGGCCGACCACGTCGCCCATAAACAGCAGCGGGATCAGCACCGCGATCAGCGACAGGGTCAGGGAGATCAGGGTAAAGCCGATCTGTTTGGCGCCCTTGAGCGCCGCCTGCATGGGGCTGTCGCCCTCCTCGATGTAGCGCGAGATGTTTTCCAGCATGACGATAGCGTCGTCCACCACAAAACCGGTGGCGATGGTCAGGGCCATCAGGGTCAGGTTGTTCACCGAGAACCCGGCCAGGTACATCACGCCGAAGGTGCCGATCAACGACAGCGGCACGGCAATCGACGGAATCAGGGTGGCGCTGGCGCGACGCAGGAAGAGGAAGGTCACCATCACCACCAGGGCAATGGCGATCAGCAGTTCGTGTTGCACATCCGTTACCGAGGCCCGAATGGTCTGGGTCCGGTCGGTGAGCACCGTGACATCCAGGCCGGCCGGCAGGTTGTCGGTGATGCTCGGCAGCAGCGCCTTGATCCGGTCCACCACCTCGATCACGTTGGCCCCGGGCTGGCGCTGGATGTTCAGCAGCACCGCCTGGTTCTCGTTGGCCCAGGCCGCCAGGCGCTCGTTCTCGGCGCCATCGACGATCTGTGCCACGTCCTTCAAGCGCAGCGGTGCGCCGTTGTTGTAGGCCAGGATCAGCTCGGCGTACTCCTTGGGCGAGGTCAGCTGGTCATTGGCATCGAGCATCGAGACCCGGGTCGGGCCGTCGAAGTTGCCCTTGGGCTGGTTAACGTTGGAAGCGCTGATCAGGGTGCGCACGTCCGCCAGGTTGAGACCGTTGGCCGCCAGGGCCTCGGGGTTGACCTTGATCCGCACCGCCTGGCGCTGGCCACCGGCAATGCTGACCATGCCGACGCCGCTGATCTGGGCGATTTTCTGCGCCATGCGCGTGTCCACCAAGTCATTGAGCTTGGGCAACAGCATGGTCTTGGAGGTGATCGCCAGGGTCAGCACCGGGGTGTCCGCCGGGTTGACCTTGTTGTACACCGGGGGCGCCGGCAGGTCGTTGGGCAGCAGGTTGCTGGCGGCGTTGATCGCTGCCTGCACCTGCTGCTCGGCCACGTCCATATTGATGTCGAGGCTGAAACGCAAGGTCAGCACCGAGGCGCCGCCGGAGCTGGTGGAGGCCATCTGGGTCAGGCCGGGCATCTGCCCGAACTGGCGTTCCAGGGGCGCGGTGACCGCGCTGGTCATCACATCCGGGCTGGCCCCGGGGTACAGGGTCATGACGCGGATGGTCGGGTAATCCACCTGGGGCAAGGCGGACACCGGCAGCAAGCGATAGGCGATCAGGCCGGCCAGGACAATGGCCAGCATGCTCAGGGTGGTGGCGACCGGGCGGAGGATGAACAGCCGCGACAGATTCATGGGCCGACCTTGCGGGCCTTGCCGTCAGCGGCCGGCGCCGCCATGGTGCTGGCCGGTTTGCCTTGCAGGTGTTCGGTCGGGGTGGTCGGCACTTCACTGCTGTCGTTGACCACTTCCACGTCGCTGCCTTCCTTGAGGCGGTCGGTGCCTTCGAGCACCACGCGGTCGCCCACGGCCAGGCCGTCTTCGATCACGGTCAGGTCGCCGTCGCTGGCGCCCACCTTGAGCGCACGGATCTGCGCCTTGTTGGCGCTGTCCACGGCGTACACAAAGGTGCCGTTGGTGCCGAACTGGATCGCCGCCGACGGCGCCAGGACCACCCCTTTCAGGGTGTCGGCCAGCAGCCGCACATTGACGAACTGGTTGGGGAACAGGCTCTGGTCACGGTTCTCGTAGCGCGCCTTGAACTTCAGGGTGCCGGTGGTGATATCGATCTGGTTATCCAGGCTCTGCAGCACGCCGGTGGCCTGCAACTGGGTATCGCCACGGTCCCAGGCTTGCACCGGCAATTTGGCGCCGCTGCGGTAGCGTTCCAGCACTCGGTTCAGGCTGTTTTCCGGCAGGGTGAAGGCCACGCTGATGGGCTGGGTCTGGGTGATGATCACCAGGGCCGTGGTGTCGTTGGCCGACACCAGGTTGCCCACGTCCAGTTGCCGCAGGCCCAGGCGCCCGGCGATCGGTGCGCGAATCTGGGTGAATTCCAGGTTGAGCTTGGCGTCATTGACCGCCGCCTGGTTGGTCTTGACCGTGCCCTGGTACTGGCCCACCAGCGCGGCGGCGGTGTCCAGGGTCTGTTTGGCGATGCTGTCCTGGGCGTACAGGCCGCGATAGCGCTCAAGGTCGACCTGGGCGTTTTTCAGTTGGGCCTGGTTTTGCAGCAGGGTGCCTTCGGCCTGGAGCAAGGCGTTCTGGTAAGGGCGCGGGTCGATCTGCGCCAGCAAGTCACCGGCCTTGACCATCTGCCCTTCTTCGAAATTGACCTTGACCAGCTCGCCGCCCACCCGGCTGCGCACATTGATGGTGTTCAAGGCCGTCACGGTGCCCAGGGCCTTGTAATACAGCGGGAAGTCGCCTTGGGTGACGGCGGCCACCCGCACCGGGATCGGCCCCGAAGACCCGCCGAACCCGGGGCGCATCATGCCGCTGCGACCGGTGTGCCCGGCACTGGCCTTCTGCTCTGCGGCCTGGTTGTGACTGCTCGATGCCGGCCAGAATTTCCAGCACAGGCCAGCGATGACCAACAGGACAAGCAGGCCGAACAGCCAGCGACGAGGGTTGCGGGAGGCAGAAGATTGCATGGGATGATCAACCATTGGGCGCGTGGGGGTCTTCTTTTAGGAAGGCTGAAAGATAAGCAACGGCGACGCATTAGCAAAGCGCCTTTACCGGCAATTTACCTTCGACTGACGTTTTACATCCCCAGCTAAACCACTGAGGCACAAATAAAAACGGCCTGGGCAGGGCCAGGCCGTCGATGCAGGCAGCGCTATTACTTGAGGACGGCCAGGGCCGCGTCGTAGTTCGGCTCCTCGGCAATTTCCTTGACCAGTTCGCTGTGCAGGACCTTGTCGTTTTCGTCCAGGACAACCACGGCACGAGCGGTCAGGCCGGCCAGTGGGCCGTCGGCAATGGCCACGCCGTAGTTTTCGATGAACTCACGGCCACGCAGGGTGGACAGGTTGAGGACGTTTTCCAGGCCTTCGGCGCCGCAGAAACGGGCCTGGGCGAACGGCAGGTCAGCCGAGATGCAAAGCACCACGGTGTTGGCCAGTTCATTGGCCTGGGCGTTGAACTTGCGTACCGAGGTGGCGCAGGTCGGGGTGTCGACGCTTGGGAAAATGTTCAGCACTTTGCGCTTGCCGGCAAAGCTGCCCAGGGTAACGTCGGCCAGGCCAGCGCCCACCAGGGAGAAAGCAGGCGCCTGGGCACCGGCTTGTGGCAGTTGGCCGTTGACTTGTACCGGGTTGCCTTTAAGAGTGACTTGAGCCATGAACGGAGTCCTTTTAAGCGGTTGTTATTGAACAGCAATGAAGAATTTTCCAGAGGCCGAAGTTAAACACGAAACGGCCTGCCGACCTACGGTCAAACGCAAATTGTCATACAACCAAGGCGCCAGGATTGTCGCGCCCACAGCCACCGTCTAGAGCGCTCGGGCGCAACCCCCTGGACCACCACACGCCGCCAGGCCACTCAGCCAAGCAGGCGCAACATGTTGCGATGGCGGGCATCGAAGATACGCGCCATGTAGCGGTCAACCAGCAACCACTCCAGCGGCGCACCGCCCAGGGCCGCATAGGTCACCCGATCGGTGTACAGGGCGCCGCCTTCGGCTGGGGCCACCCGATGCTCATGGCGAAAGGCCCGCAACGGCCCCTTGAGCATCTCGTCGACGAAATGGCTGCCGCTGACCTCACGAATCACCACCGTCCAGTTGGCCGGGATGCAACCGAACATCCAGTGCCGAAAGCGAAACTCGCGCCCGGCGCTGATGCGCAAATTGTTCAAATCCAAGTCACCCAATGGCGTGACCCGCTCCGGAAAAATCTTCGGAAAGTTGACCCCCTCCAGACAGAAGTCCAGCACCTGCTCGGGGCTGCGATTGGCAATGAAAGTGGTGCGCTCGACAACGGGCATGAACAGCCGTCCTCCTTGATCCAGCCGTAAAAATCGGCCATCAAATTCAATAAATAACTTTATAAACAATCAATATCTGACTGTTTTATAAAGATTTTTTATATTCTAGAAATGACATTAACTAAACCACACAAAACACCATGAAATGATCATAAGCAACCTCATCCCTGGCGTGTTCCAGATCCGCCTCGAACGCCTCCCCCCAGCGTTTTTTTGTCCACAACGGCCAGTGATCCGGTGCACAAAAAACCAAAGAATTAATGCCTACGGCTGGATAAGTCGGACTCTGCTGCTAGCTTCATCAGACAAGTCCTACCAATTAGAGAGAAACATTATCAGTTAGCGAACGGCTCAAGAAGTGCCGCCCGGTGACACTGCCAACAAAGGATTGGGGAAACATGTCCAGAGCACTTTTTGCGCCGTGGCTGGTTATCGCGGCAACGCTGGCTCCTGCCTGTCAGGTTTGGGCCGACAACGCCGACACGGCGAACAAAAGCAACAACCCGTTGAACCTCTCACCCGGGCTCAACCTGCAGGATTACTACACGCCCCGGCTCTACGACAGCAACGCCCACACCAACGACACCCTGCTGCGCGGCACCCTGCCGGTGGCGCCCGGGGACGTGATCGGCGTGCCGCAACTGCTGCGGGCCACCCTGCCCATCAGCACCCGCCCCGACCCCCATCACGGCTACAGCACCGGCATCGGTGACCTCAACCTGTTCGATATCTTCCTGCTCAAGACCGAGGGCGTGCAGTTGGGCATCGGCCCGCAGATCACCGCCCCCACCGCCGCCGAGGATGAATTGGGCACCGGCAAGTGGCAGGCCGGCCTGGCCGCCATCGCCATCGACAGCTCGCCCCGGGGCCTGCTCGGTGCCCTGGTGCAGTACCAAAGCTCCTTTGCCGGCGACCACGACCGCGCCCACGTTGAAAGCGCCACCTTCCAGCCCTTCCTGATCCATAACCTGCCCCGGGGCTGGTACCTGCGCTCCACCGGCACCTGGACCTTCGACCTGAAGAACAACACCCACTACATCCCCATCGGCCTCGGCACCGGCAAGGCCTGGAAAGCCGGCAGCAACATCGTCAACGCCTTTGTCGAGCCGCAATGGACCGTGGAGCGCAAAGGCGACGGTCTGCCCCAGTTCACCCTGTTCGCCGGGATCAACGTCACCTTCGGAAAGTAAGGAACCTCTATGCACCCTCTCTTGCGCCGCGCCGGCTACAGCCTTTTCGCCCTGTCTGCCAGTTGCGGGGTCGGCGCCCAGGAAAGCGGCGTGCCCGCCCGCCTGGAGGCCATCACCCTGCAAGGCGAACTGCCGGCACGGGACGCCATCGCCGGGCTCTATGCCGAACTGGACTTCCAGCAGGCCACCCAAAGCTACCTCTGGGCCCTGCCCCTGGTGTCCTACGCCCAATGGCAAAAAGAGTTCCAGGAAAAACTTGGCGCGCAAAACGGCGACCTGATGGTACTCAACAGTTACGAAGACAAGCTCGGCGTGATCACCGCCAACGCTACCACCCCCTATATCCTCGGTTTTGTCGACCTCAATGCCACTGGGCCGCTGGTGATCGAGCTGCCACCGGGGCCCACTGCCGGCGGTATCGGTGACTTCTGGCAGCGGGCAATCATCGACATGGGCCAGACCGGCCCGGACCAGGGCAAAGGCGGCAAGTACCTGGTGCTGCCACCGGGCCAAGAGCCACCCAAGGACGCCGGGCAGTATTACCTGGCCAAGTCGCAGACCATGAACGTACTGGTGGGCTTTCGGGTGCTTGACCCGGACCCGGCCAAAGGCAAGGCGTTGGTCGAGCGTTTCAAGATGTACCCCTATGCCCAGCGCGCCAAACCCGGCCCCACCCGGCTGCTGTCCCCCGGTGGCAAGGCCTGGTCCGGCACCCAGCCCCAGGGCATGGAATATTGGCAGCGCTTGCACCAGATCATCCAGAAAGAACCGGTCAATGAGCGGGACCGCTTCTACATGGCCATGCTTGCCAGCCTGGGGATCGAAAAAGACCGGCCCTTCAACCCCAACACTCAGCAGCGCCAGGCCCTTGAGCAAGGGGCCCGGGTGGGCGAGCTGATCGCCCAGGCCAACACCTTCGCCAAGCGCTTGCCCGAGGCTCAGTACTGGCCCGACCGCCAGTGGGACAAAGTGCTGAACATCGACGATCCCTCGCAACGGGTGGCCTATTACGACCAGCTCTGGGAGCGCAGCGCCTGGTTCTACGAGGCTGTGACCAACACCAAGGGCATGGTCTCCAAGACCCCCGGCCTGGGCCAGACCTACCTCGGCGCCTACACCGACCAACAGGGTCAGTGGCTTGATGGCGGCAAGCCATACCGCTTGCACCTCGCGGCCAACCCGCCGGCCAAGCAGTTCTGGTCGATGACCGTCTACGACATCGCCAGCCGCTGCCTGATCGACAACCCCCAGCGCAAGGCCGACCTGTCGTCGCGCCAGGACCTGAAAAAGAACCCTGACGGCTCCATCGACCTGTACTTCGGCCCCGAGGCGCCCAAGGGCTGGGAAAGCAACTGGGTACAGACCCTGCCGGGCAAACACTGGTTCAGCTACTTCCGCCTGTACGCGCCAACCGAAGCCTACTTCGACAAAAGCTGGAAGCTCGACGACATCACCTTGGTGCAGTAACAGCCAACCGCCCCATGACTCTGGCAAAAGGACCTGACCATGCCCCTCAAGCACCCCGCCCTCCTGTTGTTCAGCGCGTTGAGCCTGGCGCTTGCCGGCAACGTCTGGGCGGACTTCAGCGCCAGCCCCAACGAGGCCCGAGCCATTGCCAAGGAGGCCTACCTGTACGGCTTCCCGGTGGTGGAGATGTACAAGACCCTCTACACCCAAGCGGTGGATAAGGACGGCGCCAACTTCAAGGCACCGTTCAACCAGATCGGGAACACCGCCAAGGTCTTCACCCCCGAGGACAGCGCCTTCGTCACCCCCAACTCCGACACGCCCTACTCCTTCGTCTGGCTCGACCTGCGCCGCGAGCCGGTGGTCCTGAGCCTGCCGCCAATCGACGACGGCCGTTACTACTCAGTGCAGTTGATCGACCTCTACACCCAGAACTTCGCCTACCTGGGCACCCGCAGCAGCGGCAACAAAGGCGGCCACTTCCTGCTCGCCGGGCCCGACTGGCAGGGCTCGCAGCCGCCCACCATCGACCGCCTGGTGCGCAGTGAAAGCAACATCGCCTATGCCCTGTACCGCACCCAACTGTTCGATGAGCAGGACTTGGCCAAGGTCAAGCAGATCCAGCAGGGCTATCAGGTCCAGCCCTTGAGCCAGTACCTCAAGCAGCCAGCGCCCCCGGCGCCACCCGTAATCGACTGGCCCAAGCCCACGGCGGGCATGAGCGACAGCCCCGATGTGTTTCGCTACCTGAACTTCATGCTGGCCTTCGCTCCGGCCCAGGACGTGGAACGGGACCTGCTGGCACGCTTCGCCAAGATCGGCGTTGGCGCCGGCCAAGGGTTCAACCCCAGCGCCCTGAGCGCCGAACAACGCAAGGCCCTGGAAGACGGGATCGCCGATGCCAAGGCCGAATTCGCCACGTTCAAGAAGGACAAGATCGATACCCACCAGGTCACCAGCGGCGATTTCTTTGGCACCCGCGAGCACCTGAACAACCACTACCTGTACCGCTATGTCGGGGCCCGAATCGGGATCTTCGGCAACTCCGCCGAAGAGGCGAATTACATCGGCTACTTCGTGGACAACCAGGGGCAGCCGGCCGACGCTTCGAAACACCGCTACACCCTGCACTTCGCCAAGGGCCAACTGCCGCCCGCCGAAGCCTTCTGGTCGCTGACGATGTACGACGGCAAAAGCCAGTTACTGGTGGCCAACCCGCTCAAGCGCTACCTGATCAACTCGCGAATGCTGCCGCAGCTCAAGCTCGACGCCGACGGCGGCCTGACCCTCTATGTGCAGCACCAGGCACCCGCCCAGGCCTTGCAAAGCAACTGGCTACCGGCGCCTGACGGGCCCTTCTACGGCGTGCTGCGGCTGTACCTGCCCAAACCGCAAGTCAACAACGGCCAGTGGAAGATGCCGTTACTGACCCCCGCCGCCCCCACACCACAATAAGCGGAGCCCGCCATGGATAAACCTCAGATGCTTCGCCCCCTGATTACCCTGTGCCTGCTCGGCGCCAGCTCCGCGCTTTTGGCCAGTGAAGGCGGCGTGGGCCGGCCCATCACCGGGCAGCAGATCTACTCCAACGCCGGGATCATTCCGCCGGAACCGGGCTGGGTCATGTCCCTGACCAGCATCTATTACGACGGTGAACTCAAGGGCAGCCGCCAGGTGCCGATCATCGGCGGCCTCAGCGCCGGGCTGAAAATGAAAGTCTCCTACACCATGGGCAACTTCACCCGAGTCTGGAACACCGGCAAGGGCCGCTGGAACTTCGCCTCGGCGATCGGCGTGCCGGTGCAATACACCGATGTCGAGGCCAGCCTCAGCGGCCCCCGCGGGCGAACCGTGGGCACCCAAGACAGCGGCACCCAGTTCGCCGACATGCTGCTGACCCCCATCGCCGCCGGCTATCACTTCAACGAAAAGGACCACATCGCTCTCTCCCTGCCGATCTACGTGCCCAGCGGCGCCTACAACGACAACCGCCTGGCCAACCCCGGGCAGAACAACTACACCTTCATGCCCACCCTGGCCTTCACCCACCTGGATGGCCATGGCGGCGAGTTCAGCCTGATGAGCGCCCTGGAGTTCTACACCCGCAACGACGCCACGGATTACCGCAGCGGCAACAACTTCCGGCTCGACGCCCTGTGGACCCACGGCTTCGGCAATGGCTGGAGCGCCGGGCTGGTGGCCGGTTACATCCAGCAGATCAGCGATGACCGGGGCGACACCGCCGACGCCCTCAACGGCTTTCGCGGGCGCTCGGTGGGCGCCGGGCCCACGGTCGGCTGGAGCGGCAAATTCGCTGATGCCCAGGCCAACATCAGCGCGCGCTGGATCCCCGAGTTCGACACCAAGAATCGCCCCGAAGGCAACGGCGTCAGCCTCAACCTGACCCTGGCGTTTTTCTAGGAGATCGCACGGATGATCATCAGCTCCCGATTCGCCCTGTGTGGCCTTTTGCTCAGCGGCGTCGCCAACGCCGGCAATGATCTTCCGGGGCTGGGCAGCGACGGCAAGCCAGCCACGTCCAAGGGTGATCCCGAGACCTGTCGCCAGCTGCAGCAGAACTTCGACATTGACCTCAAGGAAGTGGTCAAGGCCGGTTGCGAGCCGTCCACCGAGCAGATCTCCAAGCTGATGGACAACCCGGTGGGCAACCTGGTGCTGCTGTTCAACCAGTTCGACTACACCGCCCTCAAGGGCCCCCGCAGCAACGGCACCCGTTACCTGGGCAAATACAGCTTTATGCCGACCTTCCCCATTTCCCTGGGCGAGGACTGGAACCTGATCAACCGCCTGCCCATCAGCTACGTCAGTGCGCCGGTCAACCGCAAGGCCGGCAATCTGATCGGCATGGGCCCCAACGAGCTGCTCCACGATCGCAGCGACTTTGCCTCGGTGGTGCAGGACCCGTTCGACCGTACCAGCGGCTTCGGCGACCTGGCCTATGTCGGGGTGTTCTCGCCCAAGCAGCCGATCCGCTTCGACGGTGGCGGGAAACTGGTCTGGGGCCTGGGCCCGACGGTGATGTTCCCCACCGCCGAGCACGATGTGCTCGGCACCGGCAAATACGCCCTGGGACCGGCGTTCGTCGCCGCCTACCTGGGGGAAGACTGGACCCTGGGGGTCTTCCCCCAGCACTGGTGGTCGGTGGCCGGCGACAGCCAGCGCAAGGACGTCAGCCTGACCAACGTGCAGTACTTCATCCAGCGCGTGATCCCCGGCGCCGCCCAGTGGCGCGTCGGCATGACCCCCAACGTCACCGTCAACTGGAAGGCCGAGAGCGGCAACAAGGTGACCTTTCCCATCGGCCTCGGCGCTGGGCGCATCTTCAATTTCGGCAAGTTGCCGGTGCGCATCTCCGGCGAAGTGCAGTACTCGGTGATCCACCCCGATGACCAGATCAGCAGCCGCTGGAATTTCCGCCTGTCGTTTATCCCGGTCATCCCGACCTTTATGTTCTGAGCGAGGCCTGCCATGCCCAGTCAACGTTGGCTTCACCCGACCCTCGCCCTGCTCTGCGCGCTGACCCTGTTGGTCCCGCTAGCGGCCGCCGACGAGGCCAAGGCCGAGCTCGAGCCCAAGGCGTTGCAGGCACTGGACCAGATGGGCCGTTACCTACGCAGCCTGCGTCAGTTCGGCATCGAGGCCCAGAGCAGCACCGACCAGGTGCTGGAGGACGGCCAGACCCTGGAGTTTCGCCACCGTACCGAACTCCTGGCGCAACGGCCGGACAAGCTGCGGGTCAGCGTCGAGGCCCAGGGCGCGCGACGCAGCCTGTACTACGACGGCACGTATTTCACCCTGTACGAAAGCCGCAGCGGTTACTTCACCCGTGCCCCGGCACCGGCCAGCATCGAGCAGTTGCTGGATCAATTGAGCGAACGCTATGGCATCGAGTTGCCCCTGGCCGATCTGTTCCGCTGGAACGCCGACACCGCGCGCCAGGTGGGCCTCAGCTCGGCCCTGGTGATTGGCAGTGAGACCCTGGACGGCCAGCGCTGCGAGCACTACGCCTTCCGCCAGGCCGAGATCGACTGGCAGCTGTGGCTGCGCCAGGGCGACCAGCCACTGCCGTGCCGCCTGGTGATCAGCCGCCGCGACACCGCCGAGCGCCCCCGGCACAGCGTCGACTTCCAGTGGCAACTGGCAGCACCGATGACGGCCAAAAGCTTCAGCTTCGACCCGCCCGCCGGCGCCCGGGCCGTGCCTTTGCAGCAAATGGCCCCGGCCGCCGTCCGCCAGGAGCAGCAACCATGAGCACAGGCGCAACCTTGAAACCCGGCCCCTGGCTGCTGTGTGCGGCCCTGAGTTTGAGCCTGTTGCACGTCGCCACGGCTCAGGCCTGGCAAGTCCGGGGCGGCGGTGGAGCGCGAACCTTTGTCGTGCCCCATGGTGGTGGCGGCCATGCGCTGCCGGCCTACCGCCCCATGCCGCAACCGGCGCCCCATCCTTATCCGCACCCGGAGCCAAGACCCTCTCCGCAACCGCATCCACAGCCGCACCCACAGCCTTACCCCGGGCCCCATCCCGAACCACGCCCTGAACCCCGGCCGTACCCGGGGCCCGGCCCTGGCCCCAATCCGCCTGGCCCGGCACCGCACCCCATGCCACCTCCGCCACCGCCACCGCCCCAGGGCGATGACTGGTACCACCCCTGGGCCACGGCCGCCGCCATTGGCGTCACCACCGCGGCAGTGATCGCCATCGGCACCCAGGTGGCCAGCGTGCCGCCTGACTGTGTGTCGGTGGTCGCCAATGGTGTGGCCTACCAGCACTGCGGGCCGACCTGGTACCAGCCGCAATACGTCGGCGGCAGCGTGCACTACATCGTGGTCGCCGCCCCATGGTAAATCGCCCCCAGACAAGGAATGCCCATGACCGCACTCAATGATCTGAATGCCCTGCAAGCCAGCATCGCCGAGGCGGTGCTCGGCCAGGACCAGGTGATCCGGCAGATCCTCGTCGGCCTGTTGGCCAACGGACACCTGCTGCTGGAAAGCCTGCCCGGCCTGGCCAAGACCCGCACGGTCAAGGCCCTGGCCAAACACCTGGAAGCGAAGATGAGTCGCATCCAGTTCACCCCGGACCTGTTGCCTTCGGACATCACCGGCGCCGAGGTGCTGCACCAGGTAGACGGGCAGAACCAGATCCGTTTCCAGCCCGGCCCGCTGTTCGGCAACCTGATCCTCGCCGACGAAATCAACCGTGCCCCGGCCAAGGTTCAGGCGGCGCTGCTGGAGGCCATGGAAGAACGCCAGATCACCGTGGCCGGCGCCAGCCACACCCTGCCCGAGCTGTTTATCGTCCTGGCCACCCAGAACCCCATCGAGCAAGAAGGCACCTACCCGCTGCCGGAAGCCCAGATGGACCGGTTCCTGATGAAGCTGCTTCTGGACTACCCCAGCCCCGACCACGAAGGCCAGGTACTGCGCATGCTGCGGGAAGAAGAGCAGGCCCAGGGCGCCGGGGCTTCGGCCGTCGCCGGTTTCACCCTGGCGCAGCCGGTGATCTTCGCCGCCCGCCAGGAAGTCGCGGCGGTCCACGTGGCGCCGGCCATCGACCGCTACCTGATCGACCTGATCAACGCCACTCGCCACCCCGCCGACTATGACCCCGACCTGGGCCGCTGGATCGCCATTGGCGCCAGCCCCCGGGGCGGCATCGGCCTGGACCGCTGCGCCCGGGCCGATGCCTGGCTGCAAGGCCAGGACTTTGTCTCGCCGGACAACGTGCGGGCCATGCTCCACCCGGTGCTGCGCCATCGCCTGCAACTGAGCTACGACGCGGTGGCGGATGGGGTCAGCGCTGACCAGGTGCTGGACCGGCTGCTGGACAAGGTCGCCATCCCGGCTTGAGGAGGACAGCGATGCACGCTCGACAAGACAGTGCGGATGGACGGGTCTACGTGTCCCTGGGGCAGTTGATGGCCCTGGCGTTCCAGGCCCGAGCCTTGAGCTTTCTGACCCGTCAGCCGCGGGGCAGCATCCTCGCCGGCCAACATGCCTCGCGCTTGCGCGGGCGCGGCCTGAACTTCGATGAGCTGCGCCGCTATCAGCCCGGCGATGACCTGCGTCACTTGGACTGGCGGGCCTCGCTGCGTACCGGCAAACCGGTGGTGCGCACCTTCACCGAAGAGCGCGACCGCCCGGCGCTGATCCTGGTGGACCAGCGCATGTCGATGTTCTTCGGCTCCCGGGTCAGCTTCAAATCGGCCCTGGCCGCCGAACTGGCCGCCCTGGCGGCGTGGATGGTGTTCAACGCCGGCGACCGGGTGGGCGGCCTGGTGTTCAACGACCAGCGCATCGACAGCGTCGCCCCACTGCGCAGCCGCAAGCGGGTCGAGGCCCTGTGCAGCCTGGTGGTCCAGCACAACCAGGCGCTGCACGCCGGCAACCCGGACAGCGAAGACCTGGACCAGTTGGACAAGGTGTTGCGCCAATGCCTGGCCCTGGCCGGCCACGACCACCTGATCTGCATCGTCAGTGACTTTGCCGGGGCCGGCCCCCAGACCTTGCAACTGCTGCGGCAACTGGCGACCCATAACGACGTGATCGCCTTGCAGGTCTACGACCCCCTGGCCCTGAACCTGCCGCAACAGGGTCGGCTGCTGGTGACCCAGGGCCAGTTACAGGTGGAACTGGCGGTGGAGCGGCGCCAGGTGCATCAGCCCCTGGGCGACTTTCTCAGCGGCCGACTCAAGGATGTGGCCAGCCTGCTGCGGCGCAGCCAGGTGCCGTTGATGATGTTCAGCACCGCCGAGGACGCCCACAGCCAACTGCGCGCCGAGTTGGGCAAATTCGGGATGGCTCGCCGATGAGCGCCCAAGTGCCGAGCATCGAGCAACTCCAAGAGTTGGGCCTGCCCGCGCCGGTCAGCTACGCGCCGCAGACCTGGGGCTGGTGGCTGCTGCTCGGCCTGCTGCTGGCGGGCCTGCTGGCCTGGAGCGCCCGGCGCTACCGGCAATGGCGCCGCGATCGCTATCGGCGCGAAGCCTTGCAGCGCCTGGCCGCTTTGCAAGGCGACAGCGATCCGATCGCCGCCCTGCGCGAACTGCCCGAACTGCTCAAGCGCGTGGCCCTGTCCATGCCCGGCCAGCACGGTGCCGATACCTCCCGGCCGGCCCGCACGGGGCCATTGAGCGGCGCGGCCTGGCAAGCCTTTCTCGAACAACACAGCGCCCAGCCCTTGCCGGCCGATTTCAGCCAGCAACTGGCCCGCCTGGCCTACGCCCCAGACGCCCAACTGGCACAACTGACCGCCACGCAACGCCAGCAGCTGTTCGACACCTGCACACATTGGGTGGAGCACCATCATGTGGCCGCCTAAATTCCCCCTCGCCCCTATCGCCGGCAAGCCGGCTCCTACAGAGGCCGTGGCTTACCCGAGCGATCCCGTCCTGCCCCACACCCGTAGGAGCTGGCTTGCCAGCGATGGCGTCCTCACAATCGCTATCGCCGGCAAGCCGGCTCCTACAAAGGCCGTGGCTTACCCGAGCGATCCCGTCCTGCCCCACACCCGTAGGCGCTGGCTTGCCAGCGATGGCGTCCTCGAAATCGCTATCGCCGGCAAGCCGGCTCCTACAAAGGCCGTGGCTTACCCGAGCGATCCCGACCTGCCCCACACCTGTAGGCGCTGGCTTGCCAGCGATGGCGCCCTCGAAATCGCTATCGCCGGCAAGCCGGCTCCTACAAAGGCCGTGGCTTACCCGAGCGATCCCGTCCTGCCCCACACCCGTAGGAGCTGGCTTGCCAGCGATGGCGTCCTCACAATCGCTATCGCCGGCAAGCCGGCTCCTACAAAGGCCGTGGCTTACCCGAGCGATCCCGTCCTGTCCCACACCTGTAGGAGCTGGCTTGCCAGCGATGGCGCCCTCGAAATCGCTATCGCCGGCAAGCCGGCTCCTACAAAGGCCGTGGTTTACCCGAGCGATCCCGTCCTGTCCCACACCTGTAGGAGTTGGCTTGCCAGCGATGGCGCCCTCGAAATCGCTATCGCCGGCAAGCCGGCTTCTAAGAGGGCGGTACTGACCGATGTTCGGCGGGAGCAACGTCATGTGGCAGTTTGACTACCCCTGGCTGTTGCTCTTGCTGCCCCTGCCCTGGCTTGGCTACCACTATTTGCCGGCTTACCGCGAAGCGCGCAGTGCGGTGCGGGTGCCGTTTTTTGGGGCCATGAGCCGGGCCATCGGCCAGGCCCCGCAACAGGCTGGCAGCCGCGAAAACCGTGGGCAATGGCTGCTCAACCTGCTGGTCTGGGCCCTGGTGCTGCTGGCGGCGGCACGGCCGGTGTGGGTGGAGAAACCCATCGTGCACCAGCAACCGGTGCGTGACCTGATGCTGGCCATCGACATTTCCCAGTCCATGGAAACCACCGACTTCAACGACGCCAACGGCCAGAAAATCAACCGCCTGGCCGCGGTCAAGCAAGTGGTCCACGGCTTTATCCAGCAGCGCAAGGACGACCGCCTGGGGCTGATCGTGTTCGGCAGCGGCGCCTATCCCCAGGCGCCCCTGACCCTGGACCACGCCAGCCTCGACCTGCTGCTGGACGACACCGGCATCGGCATGGCCGGCCCCAACACTGCCATCGGCGATGCCATTGGCGTGGCCCTGAAGCTGCTGGACCAGGCCCATGAACGGGAAAAAGTGCTGATCCTGCTCACCGACGGCAACGACACCAGCAGCGCCATCCCCCCCGAGCGCGCCGCCGCCATGGCCGCCGCCAAAGGGGTGGTGATCCACACCATCGGCATCGGCGACCCGAATGCCGACGGCGAGGCCAAGGTCAACCTCGGCGCCCTGCAACAGATCGCCAGCAGCACCGGCGGCCGCTATTTCCGTGCCGAGGACCGCAACGCCCTGGACCAGGTCTACGCCACCCTGGACCGCATCACACCGCACCAGGTACAGACCCTCAGCCATCAGCCCAAGCGCGACCTGTTCTTCTGGCCCCTGGGCGCGGCCATCGGCCTGCTGGCCCTGTATCACCTGCTGGCCCTGCTGTGGCCGCACCTGGCCCTCGCGCGCCAGCGGCAGGAGGCCTGAATGGACATCAACCTCAGCGCCCTGCACTTCCTGCGCCCCGGCTGGCTGCTGCTGAGCCTGTTCGGCGCCCTGCTGCCCCTGCTCTGGCGCCACAACCACGACCTGCGCCGGCGCCTGCGGGGCAACATCGCCCCGCACCTGCTGCCCCATTTGCTGATCACCCCCGAGGACCACCAGCGCCTGCGTCCGGTGCACCTGGCCTGCGCCTTGCTGGTGCTGGGCGGGCTGGCGACCGCCGGGCCGACCTGGCAGCAGGACCGCCCCGACTTCCTGGAAAACCGCGCGCCGCTGATCATCGCCCTCGACCTGTCGCCGAGCATGGACGCCAGCGACCTGGCGCCGACCCGCCTGGAGGCGGCCAAGCACAAGCTGCATGAGCTGATCCAACGCCGCAGCGGCGCCCGCACCGCGTTGATCGCCTATGCCGGCAGCGCCCATCTTGTACTGCCCGCCACCGACGACCCGGCCCTGCTGGACAGCTTTATCCAGGCCCTGAGCAGCGACCTGATCGAACGCCCCGGCAAGGACGTGGCCGCAGTGATCGATCAGGCCAAGCGCCTGCTGGGGGCACCACCGACCCCAGCCAGCCTGCTGCTGATCACCGACGGCGCTGACACCACCCAGCTCGCCGGGCTGCCGGCACGGCTCAAGGGCAGCCCGTTACAGGTGCTGGTCCTGGCCGCCGGCAGTCAGGACGGCGGGGTCATCCGCGACGCCAGCGGCCAACCGCGCACCGACAGCAGCGGCCGCCCGGCCCTGGGGCCGTTCGACGGTGCCGCCCTCAAGCAACTGGCCTCGGCCCTGGATGCGCCTCTGGGCAGCCTGACCCTCAACGACGACGACCTGGACTGGATCGAAGGCCACGCCCAGCAGCACTTTGAAGCCGCCAGCGACCCCGAGCACACACTGCAATGGCAAGACGCCGGTTACTGGCTGTGCTGGCCCTTGCTGCTGATTGCCGGCGTGTGCGTGCGCCGGGGCTGGAGCCTGAACTGGCTGGCGAGCCTGATCCTGGCGCTGGGCCTGGGCCTGCCACCGGCGAGCGCCGAAGCCAATGCTTTGAGCGATGCGTTTTTCACCCCTGACCAGCAGGGCCGCTGGGCCTTCGAACACGGGCACTACCCGGCAGCGGCCGCGCTGTTTGTCGACCCCTACTGGAAAGGCATCGCCGCCTACCAGGCCGCCGACTACGACCTGGCCCTGGCCAGCTTTGCCCGGCTGGACAGCGCGCCGGCGTATTTCTACCTGGGCAATATCCATGTGCGGCGCTTCAAGTTCGACCAGGCCATCGCCGCCTACCAACAGGCCCTGAAGGTGCAGCCCCAGTTCCCCGAAGCCAGCACCAACCTGGCCCTGGCCATCGCCTTGAAAAAAGACACCGAGAGCGCCGAGCAGAACGCCCCTGAGGTCAAGCCTGACGCCATCAAATTCGACAAGGCGCCCGGCAAGGGCCAGAGCAAGGCCGTGCAAACCCAGCAGGCGAGCAACGACGACCTGTGGCTGCAGAACCTCAGCACCTCGCCGGCGCAGTTTTTGCGGCACAAGTTCAGCCTGCAAGACCTCGACGCCCAGCCGGTGACGCCATGAATGCCCTTCGATACGCCACCTTGGTTCTGGGGATCTGGCTCAGCGGCGTGGCCCTGGCGGATGAACCTCAGCTGTGGGTGCACAGCCATCTTGACCCGGGCGACAGCGTGGTGGTCGGACAAACCCTGCAACTGCAAGTGGATGTGCTGACCAACAGCTGGTTTACCGGCGCCGCCCAACTGCCGGCCCTGCAGCTTGAGGGAGCCCTGGTCATGCCCCCAAGCAGCGAAGCCCAGCACATGACCCAAGACCTGCACGGCCAAACCCTCACCGGCTTGCGCTACACCTACCGCATCACCGCGCAGCAGGCGCAAAGCTTCGAGATCCCGGCCATCACCGTGCGCGCCACCCCGGGCCAGGCCAGCACCGAACTCAGCGCCCAGACCCAGCCCCTGCGCTTCAACGCGCGCCCCGTGCCGGGCGTTGCCCCCGGGGAAACGGTGCTGGTGGCCCAGGGGGTGCGTCTGAGCCAGAAGATCAGCGCCTCGGCCACCCCGCTCAAGGTCGGCGACAGCCTGACCCGGGGGCTGATCCTGCAAGCCGATGGGCCCCTAGGCCTGTCCCTGCCAGCGCCGGTCTTGGCCGACAGCCCGGGTCTGGGGCGTTACCCCCATCCACCGCGCATCAGCAACCTGGATGACGGCCGCGGGGGCGTCAGCGGCGGGCAACGCATCGACAGCGTCACCTACCGCATCGACCGCGAAGGCCACCACAGCCTGCCGCCGATCCAGGTCAAATGGTGGAACAGCGGCCAGCAGCAACTGCAGGTGGCCCAAGTGCCCGGCTACACCTTCGAGGCCCTGGCCAACAGCGGCTACCGGCCAGTCTTCTCCATCACCGAAGACCTCAAGCGCCTGGGGCAGCCGACCCGTTTGCAGCTGTCCCAGCACCTGCTGGGCCTGTTGGCCTTGTGCGCGCTGCTGGGCCTCGGCGGTTACCTGGCCCGGCCGTGGTGGCAGCGCGCCCGGCAGGCCTTGCAGCGCTGGCGCCACACGCGCCGGGCCACCTGGGAGCAATCCCCCGGGTACGCCTGGCGGCAGGTTCCAGGGCAACTCGAACAGGGCCAGTTCGGCGCCCTGTACCTGTGGCGCAAACGCCTGCAGCACCGCCTCGACCTGGCCAGCCTCGGCCCGCGCCTGCAAGGGCTGTTGCGCGCCTGCTACGGCCGCCAGGACAACCGCGCCGACGCCTTGCGCCAACTGCGCCAGGCCCTGCCCAGTCTGGCCCGGCAAGCCACCCCTCACCACCGCAGCACCGCCCACGCCTTGCGCCCCCTCAACCCCGGTCAAGAGAAGGACTTCCCATGACGCCATTCAACCCACTGCGCCCCCGCCAGGCCCTGGCCTGCCTGCTGCTTCTGCTCCTGCCGATACTGGCCCAGGCTAACGACCCCTTGCCCTCCTGGAACGACGGACCGACCAAGCGCGGGATCATCGAATTCGTCCAGGCGGTCACCACCCAGGGCGGCAAGGACTACGTCAAACCCCAGGAACGCATTGCCGTATTCGATAACGACGGCACCCTGTGGAGCGAGCAGCCGGCCTACTTCCAGGTGCTGTTCGCCTTCGACGAAGTCAAGCGTCTGGCGCCCCAGCACCCGGAATGGAAAACCACCCAGCCGTTCAAGGCGGTGCTGGAAAACGACCATCAGGCCCTGGCCGCCAGCGGCATGAACGGCCTGCTGCAGATCATCGCCGCGACCCATACCGGGATCAGCACCGAGGCGTTTATCGGCAACGCCAAGGCCTGGCTCGGCCTGGCCCGTCACCCGAAAACCGGCAAGCCCTACACCGACATGATTTACCAGCCGATGCTGGAGATGCTCGATTACCTGCGCAGCCAGGACTTCAAGACCTACATCGTCTCTGGCGGCGACACGGCCTTTATGCGGGCCTTTGCCGAAACGGTGTACGGCATCCCCCCGGAACAGGTGATCGGCACCACCTTCGTCACCCAGTGGCAGCTCAGGGACGGCCAGCCGTCGATCCTGCGCACGCCCAAGCTGGCCCACAACGACGACGGCCCGGGCAAGCCGGAAAGCATCGACGCAGTGATCGGCCGGCGCCCGCTGCTGGCCTTCGGCAACTCCGACGGCGACCTGCAAATGCTGCAGTGGACCGCCGCCGGCAGTGGCAAGCGCTTTATGGGGCTGGTGCACCACACCGACGCCAAGCGCGAGTGGGCCTATGACCGTCAATCCCAAATCGGGCGCCTGGACAAGGCCCTGGATGAAGCCAAACAACGAGGCTGGACTATCGTCGACATGGCGTCCGAATGGCGCCGGATCTACCCCTTCGAGAGCGCCTCTCCCGAGCAAGTGCAGTAACCAGAAACGTAACGCAGGACCGCACTCAACGTTGGTCGCCGAACGCGACTCAAGCAAAAAGGAGCAAGTCAGATGACTCGCATACGCAAGTGGTTACCTCAGGCCGCGCTGCTGGCGGCCTCGGTGATGGCCCTCTCGGCAACCGCCGGGGCGGCTGAAAAGCCCAACATCCTGGTGATTTTCGGCGACGACATCGGCCAGACCAACATCAGCGCCTATTCCATGGGTGTGGTCGGCTACAAGACGCCGAACATCGACCGGATTGCCAAGGAAGGTATGTTGTTCACCGACTATTACGCGGAGAACAGCTGCACCGCCGGGCGTTCGTCCTTTATCACTGGGCAGACGCCGCTGCGCACGGGCCTGTCCAAGGTGGGTGCGCCCGGCGCCACCGTGGGCCTGCAAAAACGCGACATCACCATCGCCCAGGCGCTCAAGTCCCAGGGCTATGCCACCGGCCAGTTCGGCAAGAACCACCTGGGCGACAAGGATGAATACCTGCCCACCCAGCACGGCTTCGACGAGTTCTTCGGCAACCTCTACCACCTCAACGCCGAAGAGGAACCCGAGCGCCCCTACTGGCCCAAGGATGACCCCGACTTCGTCAAGGCCAACTCGCCACGCGGGGTGATCCACAGCTTCGCCGACGGCAAGGTCGAAGACACCGGCGCCCTGACCACCAAGCGCATGGAAACCATCGACGACGAAACCACTGCCGCGGCCCAGGCCTTTATCGAGAAACAGGCCAAGGCCGACAAGCCGTTCTTCGTCTGGATGAACACCACGCGCATGCACCTGTTCACCCATGTGCGCGACTCGATGAAGGGCCAGAGCGGCATGCCCGGCAACGAGTACGCGGACGGCATGGTCGAGCATGACGGCGACGTCGGCAAACTGTTGAAGACCCTCGACGACCTGAAGATCACCGACAACACCATCGTGGTCTACACCACCGACAACGGCCCCAACCAGTTCTCCTGGCCGGACGCGGCGACCACACCGTTCCGCAACGAGAAGAACTCCAACTGGGAAGGCGCCTACCGGGTGCCGGCGATGATTCGCTGGCCGGGCAAGATCAAGCCCGGGGAGGTCTCCAATGAAATGTTCTCCGGCCTCGACTGGTTCCCCACCCTGCTCGCGGCGGCGGGTGACACCGAGGTCAAGGACAAGCTGCTCAAAGGCTGGGCGCCCAGCACGGGCGGGGCCAACTTCAAGGTGCACCTGGACGGCTATAACCAACTGCCCTACCTGACCGGGCAACAGCCTGCCGGCGAGCGCAAGGAGTTCTACTACTTCAACGACGACGGCATGCTGGTCTCGATGCGCTTCGGCAACTGGAAAGCGGTGTTCGCCGAACAGCGTGCGCCGGGCGGTTTTGCGGTGTGGAGCAACCCGTTCACACCGCTGCGGGTGCCGAAGATCTTCAACCTGCGCATGGACCCCTATGAACGTGCCGACGTGGTTTCCGACCAGTATTACGACTGGTCGACCAAGAACGTGTACCTGGTCGCCGTGGCCACCACCAAAGCGGCTAAGTTCCTGCAGACCTTTATCGAGTACCCGCCCAGCCAGAAACCGGCGAGCTTCAGCATCGACCAGATCCGCGAAGCGGTGGATGCCAAGATTGCCGAAAAAATGAAGGCCCAACCGGCCCAGTAAACCCACCGCCCGGACCACCGGGCGGTGCCCTTTTCAAGGGTGGCTTGCTGGCGAAGCGGCCCTCTGGTTTGAGCACGATTTGAGACCGCCATCGCTGGCAAGCCAGCTCCTACAAGGGCCGGGGCGGACTCTCTATTTGGCATCGCCTGTTTCCCGTAGGAGCCGGCTTGCCGGCGATGGGGCCCTTGGGTTTGAGCACGGCTTAAGAGCGCCATCGCTGGCAAGCCAGCTCCTACAACGGCCGGGGCGGGCTCTCGATGTGGGCATCGCCTGTTTCCCGTAGGAGCCGGCTTGCCGGCGATAGGGCCCTTGGGGTTTGTGCATGCTTTGAGATCGCCATCGCTGGCAAGCCAGCGCCTACAACGGCCGGGGTGGGCTCTCGATGTGGCATCGCCTGTTTCCCGTAGGAGCCGGCTTGCCGGCGATGGGGCCCTTGGGGTTTGTGCATGCTTTGAGACCGCCATCGCTGGCAAGCCAGCTCCTACAACGGCCGGGGCGGACTCTCTATTTGGCATCGCCTGTTTCCCGTAGGAGCCGGCTTGCCGGCGATGGGGCCCTTGGGGTTTGTGCATACTTTGAGATCGCCATCGCTGGCAAGCCAGCGCCTACAACGCTAAGGGCCGCTGTGTACTAACCTTGGGCGGCCATCGATTGTTTCGACTTCTGCATAAGGCCATGGAACATGAGTTCACCCCTCTTAAGGCCACAGTTTGCCAGCCACGTGCTGGGCACCCGCGCGCGATTGTTTCCGGCATTACTGTTGTTCGTTTCCGGCACCGCGGCGCTGATTTACCAGGTGCTGTGGATCAAGCAACTGTCGCTGGTGGTCGGGGTCGAGGTGTATGCCATCACCCTCGGCATCAGCGCGTTCTTTGCCGGGCTGGCATTGGGCGGTTGGTGGCTGGGCCGGGTTGCCGACCGGGTGGCCAATCCGCTGCGCCTGTACGCCGGGCTGGAATTGCTGGTGGCCCTGTTCGGGGTCGGCGCGACCCTGGGCCTGGGTCAGGCCGCCGAGCTGTTCGCCACCTTGCAGCAACAGGTCGGCCTGCTGGCCTGGGCCCTGCCCCTGGTGCTGGTGGGCCTGCCGGCAACCTTGATGGGCGGCACCCTGCCGGTGCTGGTCCGCGCTCTGGCGGCCGACCCCGGGCAACTGGGCCAGGCCGGTGGCCGCCTGTATGCGGCCAACACCGCCGGCGCGATTGTCGGCACCCTGCTCAGTGCCTTTGTCCTGATCGCCACCCTGGGGGTGCGCGGCAGTGCACTGTTTGCCGCCCTGCTCAACCTGCTGGCGGCCCTCGGCGCCCTCGGTTGTCAACCGCTCCTGGCGCCGCCGCCCACGGCCAAGCCTCGGGGCGACGCCGCGCCCGCGCGCCTGGCGCTGATGCTCTACGCCGTTGCCGGCGGCGTGGCCCTGGGCTACGAGGTGGTCTGGAGCCAATCCATCGTGCAGTTCATGAGCACCCGCACCTACGCCTTTGCGGTGGTGCTGGCCACTTACCTGGCCGGGCTGTTTATCGGCAGCGGCCTGATGGCCCGCCGCGCCGACCGGGTGCGTGATCCCTGGGGCCTGTTCGGCCTGTTGATCGCCGGCGCGGGTTTGCTCGCCTTGCTCGAAGTGGCCTTGCTGGGGCGCTGGCTGATCCTCGCCCAGACCCAGGCCGAAGCCGCGCTGCTGGCCCTGGGTGGCAGCCCGTTGCTGGGCATGAGCGCACGCTTTGCCGTGGCGGCCCTGTGTATGGTGTTTGTGCCAACCCTGCTGCTGGGCGCCGCCTTCCCCCTGGCCTTGCGCCTGTGCGTAGGCCCGCAGCGGGTCGGCCAGGATGTGGGCGCGGTGGTGGCGGTGAACACCCTGGGGGGCATCCTCGGCGTGGCCCTGTGCGGCTTCCTGCTGATACCCCTGCTGGGGCTGGTGCGCACCCTCGGCCTCCTGGCCCTGGTGGCGGCCGGGGTCGGTTACCTGGCCGTGCGCCATGGCCAGGGCGTGACGCGCGGGCGGCGCCAGGGGGTGATTGCCGTGGCCCTGCTGTCCCTGGCCGTGGCCTGGCTGACCCCAGTGGAGCGCCTGGCGCAGTTGCTGCCCGGGGCGCGCAATGCGCCGTTGGCGTTCTACGAAGAAGGCCGTGGCGGCACCGTCGCCGTGGTCACCCAAGGCCAAGGCAGCCGAGCGTTCCAGCGTCTGTACATCCAGGGGGTGTCGAACACCGGCGACGCCATGCCATCCCTGCGCTACATGCGCATCCAGGCCCTGCTGCCGCTGCTGATCCACAACGGCCAGCCGCGCTCGGCCCTGGTCATCGGCTTTGGCACCGGGATCACCGCCGGCGCCCTGCTGCGCTACCCCGAACTGGAACAGCGGGTGGTGGCAGAGTTGCTACCGTCGGTGATCAAGGCGGCGCCGCTGTTCAAGGGCAACTACCAGGCGGCAGCCGACCCGCGCCTGGACCTGCGCCTGCGGGACGGTCGCCAGGAACTGCTGCGCAGCCCGCAACGCTATGACCTGATCACCCTGGAACCGCCTCCGCCTTCTGCGGCCGGGGTGGTCAACCTGTATTCCACGGACTTCTACCAACTGGCCGCACGCCGCCTGGAGCACCAGGGCCTGGTGGCCCAATGGCTGCCCCTGCCGACCCAGAACATCGACGACTCGCGCGCCCTGGTGCAGAGCTTTCTTGAGGTGTTCCCCTACGCCAGCCTGTGGACCAGCGAGTTTCACGAGATGCTTCTGGTGGGCTCCCTGGCGCCCATCGAACTGGACGCCACGCGCATCGAACAGCGCTTCCGCCAGGACAGCGTGCGCACGGCCCTGCAAGACGTCGGGGTCAGTTCGGCGGCCGCCCTGCTGGCCACCTGGGTCACCGACCGCCAGGGGCTGCAACGCTTTGCCGGGGATGCACCTGCGGTGACCGACGACCGGCCGCGCATCGAGTACGCGCCGTGGGTCCGCTCCCGGGAAATCAGCCGCGTGCTGCCGGCCCTGCTGGACCTGCGCCAGCCAGCACCGCTGCTCAATGCCAGCGCCGACTTCACCCAGCGCATGAACACCCATGGCCAGCGCCTGATGCAGTTCTACCGCGCCAGCCTGCACGCCTACGACGGCGACCGCGAAGCCTGGGCCCGGGATATTCGCGAGGTGTTGCAAGGCGATGGGGCCAACCCCTACTACCGCTGGTTTGTCGGCCAATGACCAGGGCAGCGATGTAGCCGCTGCCCTGGAAGATCTCGGCCCGGAACCGGGCCGAGCTTAGTTGCCCTTGAGCTTGAGGTAGGACTGGTGCAAGTCCGAGGCCCAGCCATCGATCACGCCTTTCACGTCATCGGCCTTGAGCACCTGGGTGTCGTTCTCCAGGGGTTTGCCGGTGCCTTTGCGCACCACTTGGGCCACTACGGCGTTACTGCCGCCATTGAGAAACACCGCTTCGGTGGCCAGGGTGGTTTCCTGGTCGCGAATGCCGCTGGCGGTGCTCACTGCCGCGGCCACCAGGGCGATGGGAATCACTTCATAGGGCTTGAGGCCTTCAGTCTTGCTGCTGACCGCCGTGATCGCCGCCCGCACCACAATCACGCCCGGCCCGGGGCCCGTGGCCAGCGGCAAGGATTTGCTCAGCTCGCGTTGCAGCGCCTGGTCGTAGTAACGGGTGATGTTGGACAAGGTGGTTTGAGGGATCTTGGCGGTGGGCTGGGGTTGCGGATAGAACTGGGTGGGCTCGATGTACACGCTGGTGAACTGCTTGACGTTGAGCTTGGGGTCGACCCAACGCATCACTTCCACCCCGGAAGGCGACTTGGCCTCCTTGAGCCGGCTGTAGTCCTTTAGAAAACCGGAATACTCGTCTGGTTGAGTCACGTTGCTGGAGCACCCGGCGACCCCGAGGGTGGCGAGGCACAGCGCGCTTAACGTCAATGCAAGCTTCATAGGTAACTCCTGTCGGTGACGCCGCCAAAGACTGGCTAATGGGAGTTACAGGTATAGCCAAAGCTCGACGGTTTGCCGCCCTCGCCGGCAATCTTTGTCGCGCTTCGGGAAGCCACTCACACTCGGTGATTTGACAGACCCGCAGACCACGTCAAAGCTGCACCCAGCCGGATGGCGTAGTTGGCAGCCTGCTGCCCTTGGATACGGATGCCTTAATGCGCAGAAAGAACAGCCCAACCATCCCCCCGACACCTGATGCCGTTCCTGGATTTTTCACCCGTTTTGCCTTTCCCTTGAGCGCCGCGCTGCTGGTGCTGGCCCTTGCCGCACTGGGCTGGTTCCTCACCCGCAGCGCACCGTTGCCGAGCACCCTGCCGCCCCCGGCGCCGGTGCAGGCCAGCCTGCCGGCCAAACCCAGCCCGCCCCTCGCACCAGCCTTGCCAGCGGCGCAGATGGTCGATGAACAACAATGCCAGGGCTGTCACAGCCAGCCGGTGAAGGATTGGCAAGGCTCGCACCACCAACTGGCGATGCAAGAAGCCAGTCCCCAGAGCGTGCTGGCGAACTTCAACGACCAGACCTTCAAGGCTGAAGGCGAGACCACGCGCTTCCTGCGCCGGGGCGATGAGTTCTGGGTCAACACCCCGGGCAAAGATGGCCGCAACGCCGACTTCAAAGTGGCCTATGCCTTTGGCATCGCGCCGTTGCAGCAGTACCTGATCGACGTCGGCGACGGCCGTTTGCAGGCCCTTGGCATCGCCTGGGATACCGAGAAAAACCGCTGGTTCCACCTCTACCCGGGCCAGGGCGTGAACTTCAAGGACCCGCTGCACTGGAGCCAGCCGAACCAGAACGCCAACTTCATGTGCGTGGAATGTCACACCACCGGCTACCAGCGCCATTTCGACGCCACCACCAACCGCTTCGATAGCCAGTGGAACAGCCTCGGGGTCGGCTGCCAGGCCTGCCACGGGCCGGCCTCCAATCACCTGGCCTGGAGCGCGGCAAAAAAAACGCTGCCCCACGCCGGTTTCGCCGTGGACCTCAAGGACCGCAACGCCACCACCGAGATCGAAACCTGCGCTCGCTGCCACGCCCGGCGCGCGCCCCTGGGGGACGGCTTCACGGTCGGCAAGCGCCTGATGGACGACTACCTGCCCAGCCCCCTGACCCGGGAACTCTATGCCCTGGACGGCAAGATCCAGGAAGAGGTGTTCGAGCACGGCTCCTTTCTGCAAAGCAAAATGTTCGACAAGGGCGTGCGTTGCAGCAACTGCCACAACCCCCACAGCACCCAGCTCAAGGCTCCTGGCAACGGCGTTTGCCTGCAATGCCACAACAGCGCCGGCAAAAGCACTGTGGACGGCATCGACGGCAAGGGCCTGCAAGCCAAGAACTATGACGCCCCCGAGCACCATCGCCACGTCCAGGGCCAGCCGGGGTCGCAGTGCGTGGATTGCCACATGCCCGGCAAGGTCTACATGGGCAACGACTATCGCCATGACCACAGCTTCAGCTTGCCCAACCCGCTGCGGGCGAAAAAGCTCGGCACCCCGGACGCCTGCCTGAGCTGCCACCAGGGCCGCGAGGGCGACAAGATCAGCGAGCAATTCAAGCTCTGGAGCCAGCACGACACGCCCCAAGCCCCGCGCTACGACGAAAGCCTGTGGCTGATCCGCGGCGGTCGCCCGGGCGCGGCCCAGGCCCTGTATGAACAGCTGCAACGCAGTAACCTGCCAGCCATTCAGCGCGCCACCCTGCTCGGCGAACTGCCGGGTTACCCCAGTGCCCAAGCCCTGAGCCTGGCCCGCAAGGACCTGGGCCATGGTGAACCGCAAGTGCGGGAAAGCGCCGCGCGCGCCATCAGTGCACTGCTGCCACCACCGGAGCGCACCGCCCTGCTCACCCCGTTGCTGGACGACCCGGTCAAGGCAGTGCGCATCGCCGCCGCTCGGGATTTGCTCGGCGCCGCACGCAACGGCCTGGGCCCGGCCCAGGAGCCCTGGAAGCGAGCGATTGGCGAATACGAGACCGTGCAATCCAGCCTGCTGGAACGGGCCGAGGCCAACCTCAACCTGGCCATGCTGTACCAAGCCAACGGGCGCAGCGCCGACGTCGAACCGCTGCTACGGGCGGCGCTGCTGCGCGACCCGAACTTCTTCCCGGCCCTGGTGACCCTGGGGCAATGGCTGGAGGGCCAAGGCCGCCAGGGCGAGGCGCAGCAACTGCTGGCCGAAGCGCTCAAGGCCCACGGTGATTCCGCCCTACTGCAACACACCCAAGGGCTGGCCCTGGTGCGCGCCGGCCACACCGCCCAGGCCATGACCGCCCTGACCCGGGCCGTGGAGCTGGAACCGCAAAACCCGCAATACGCCTACGTACTGGCCGTGGCCTTGCACGGCAATGGCCAGGTGGACGCCGCCTGCCGCCAACTGGAACAGCTGCTGCAACAACACCCGACCCAACGCGACGCGCGCTTGACCCTGATCCAGTACTACCTGGAGAGCGGCCAGGAACCCAAGGCCCAGGTGCTGCTGCAAGGCTGGAAGCAGCTCAATCCAGGGGACCCGGCATTGCAGTAAAGCGCCCTGCTCCCACGCGGCGACCCACTCACCACGTCGACCCCGTTCGTGCCGCCCGATCACGCAGGGTGCTGATGCGCATGGCCTTGAGCAGGGACACAGTGCCCACCAGGATCAGCACCGCGCCAAACGCGAAGTCGATGCCATACAGCTGGAAGTCGTCCAGCGGCCCCACCAGGAACACGCGGATGGCCGCTACACCGAGCAGGGTCGCGAGGAAGTCGATGGCCGGCTCGTCGCGATAGCAGGCATGCAGCAGCGGCAGGCAGATCACCAACAGCAGCAAGAACACCATCCACTTGATCGAGCTTTTACGCTCGATGGTCAGGGCGCATTCCTGGTTGCTGTAGGGCGGATAGTCGCTTTCGGCCAGGCCGCTGTGGTTGCCGTTGAAATAGGCCAGCGGCGAGTGCTTCTGGGTGGCGGTGAAGCTGTTCGACAGGTCCGTGGTGGTGGTCACGTGGCGGAACTTCAGGTCGATCTGCTCGTTGCCCTTGAGGATGTACAGCACCGGGCGGTAGCCGTATTGATAGGTGTCGAAGGGAAAGGCCGTGGCCTTACCGGCCAAGCGGATCGCCCGCGGTTCCAGTTCGCTGCTGGCGTTGCGGTTGGGGCCGGCGAAGTTGCGGATCAGCGGCTTGAGCCTGACCTCTTCCGGGATCAGCAGCACGTCGGACGCTGAGGTTTGCAGACGCTCGAGCCGCAGGCGCAATTCATATTTGCCCAGCTCGTAGCGGTTGAAGGTGCGTTCGGAGACATTGACCACGCCCGACAGCGAGAAGGTGCCTTGGGCGGTGTTGCTCAGGAACAATGCCAGGTGGTCCTTCTTGAAAAACTGCTGGTCACTGGGCAACGGGTGACCGCAGGACGCGCCACTGTCAAAAAAGCTCCCCAGGCGACCGTCTTCGACTTCGCTGTAGAGGTAGAAGTAGCCGCCCCACAGCGCCAGCAGCACCGAGAGCGATAGCAAGCAGAGTATTTTTTTACCGAACGTCACAGCCATCCCTCATTTCCCTATGTGTCTTGCACGCGGCCGTCCTTCGGCCGGGCGCCAATATAGCAAAATGACATCATTGCGGGGTATGGGCTGTGACGCGGGCTCAACGCCGGCGGAACAACGGCCTGGGTTCGATCACCGAACGGCCGTAAAGCACGCTCATGCCGGCCAGGCCCTTGAGAGCGTCGTCGGCGCACTTGTCGGCGCGCACCGCAAAACTGTCGAAACCGCATTGGCGCATATGGCTGAGTTGGTCCCGCAGCACATCACCAATGGCCCGCAGCTCGCCGCTCCAGCCCAGGCGCGTACGCAGCAGATAGGCCTGGCTGTAGGCGCGGCCGTCGCGAAAGCTGGGGAAGTCCAGGGCGATCAGCGCCGCCTGCTCGAACCAGGGCGTGAGGCGTTCCACCTCATCGTCGGGCCCCAGCCACACACCGTCCCGTGCCGGATGCTGCTCGATGCGGCGCTGCAGCCACAGGGCCAGGGGCAGGATCAGCGGGCCCCCGGGCAGTTCACCCGGCAGCTCGCTCTGCTCATCGTTTGGCCGCTCGCGAACCAGGGTCCAGGGGTCATCCTCGACCCGCGTGGCGGCGCCGTCCTGTATGCGCAACAGGTTGTTCATGCCGAAGCCTCCAGCGCCTTGGGGTAGACCCGCTCCTTGAACGGCTCCAGGCCGATGCGCTGCAGGGTGTCGATAAACAGCTCGTCGCTTTCCCGGTAGCGGACAAAGGTGCCGATGATGCGCTCGATCACCTGGGGGATTTGCGCCGCGCTGAAAGACGGCCCTATCACTTTGCCCAGGCTGCTGGCCTTGCCCTGGGCGCCGCCGAGGGTGACCTGGTACCACTCGCTGCCGTTTTTATCGACGCCAAGGATACCGATATTGCCGATGTGATGATGGCCGCAGGCGTTGATGCAGCCGGAGATGTTCAAGCTGATGTCCCCCAGGTCGTGGAGGTAATCCAGGTTGTCAAAGCGCTGCTGGATGGCCTGGGCGATGGGGATCGACTTGGCGTTGGCCAGGGCGCAGAAGTCGCCGCCGGGGCAAGCGATGATGTCGGTCAGCAAGCCGACATTGGCGCTGCCCAGGCCCTGTTCGCAAGCCTGTTGCCACAAGGCGAACAGCCTCGACTTGGGCACGTCGGGCAAGACGATGTTCTGCTCATGGGCGATGCGGATTTCGCCAAAACCGAACTGCTCGGACCAGTCGGCCACCGCGTCCATCTGCTCGGCGCTGACGTCCCCCGGTGGCGCGCTGATGCCGGGCTTGGTGGACAGCACCACGCTGACGTAGCCCGGCACCTTGTGCGACTGCACGTTGCGCGCCACCCAGCGGGCAAAGTCCGGGTGCTCAGCCAGGCGGCTGCCGTACTCCAGGTCAGTGTCGGACAGGCGTTGGTAGGCCGGCATCACAAAGGCATCGGCCACGCGCCGGTACTCGTCGTCGGTGAGTTGGGCCGGGCCGTCCTTGAGGTGCTGCCACTCCTCCTCCACTTCTGCGGCAAAGGCCTCGATGCCCAGGGCTTTGACCAGAATCTTGATCCGCGCCTTGTACTTGTTGTCGCGCCGGCCGTGGCGGTTGTAGACCCGCAACACCGCCTCGACGTAGGACAGCAAGTGCTGCCAGGGCAAGCCTTCACGGATCTGCAAACCGAGGATCGGCGTGCGCCCCAGGCCGCCGCCGACCATCATCCGCAGCAGCATCTGGCCCTCGGCGTCTCGGTAAAGATAGAGGCCGATGTCGTGCATCATGATCGCCGCCCGGTCCTGCTCGGCGGAGCAGATGGCGATCTTGAATTTGCGTGGCAGGAAGAGAAATTCCGGGTTGATGGTCGACCACTGGCGCAGGATCTCGGCCAGGGGGCGCGGGTCCAGCAACTCATCGGCGGCGACCCCGGCGAAGGCTTCAGTGGTGATGTTGCGCACGCAGTTGCCGGAGGTCTGGATGGCGTGCATCTGCACCTGGGCCAGGCGCTCGAGGATGTCCGGCACCTGGTCCAGCTCGATCCAGTTGAACTGCAGGTTCTGCCGGGTGGTGAAGTGCCCGTAGCCACGGTCGTAGTCCCGAGCGATGCCGGCCAGGGTGCGCATCTGCGTGGCGCTCAGGGTGCCGTAGGGGATCGCCACCCGCAGCATGTAGGCATGCTTTTGCATGTACAGGCCGTTCTGCAGGCGCAGCGGCAAGAACTCTTCCTCACTCAGTTGCCCCGCCTGGAAGCGTTCGACCTGATCGCGAAACTGCGCCACCCGTTCAAAGACCAGGGCGCGGTCATAGTCGTCGTATTGATACATGGGCCTACCTCATCAGTGCTGATCGTGCTCTGCGGCGCGTTGTACGAGGGGGCGACTATGCACCTGCGGCTCAGGTGGTTACAGATTCAGGTAAAGACGAAAAAACCATATCAGACACTGCCCCATAGCTGTGGACAGGCCACGGATCTGATCCGCATTAATGCCGTTTTTCTGAGCCTGTTTTGTTTTTGCCCGGCTTTCTACAGTGCGCCTCGTGCCAGACCGGGTGGCCTGGCAAGACTTCGCAACCGTGGAAGCATTGACCATGAACACAGCAACAATCGGACAGGCCTACAACTACAAGGTGGTGCGCCAATTCGTCGTGGCCACCGTGGTCTGGGGCGTGATCGGCATGGCCATGGGCGTATGGATCGCCTCGCAACTGGTGTGGCCCGAGATGAACCTGGACCTGCCCTGGACCACCTTCGGCCGCTTGCGCCCGCTGCACACCAGCCTGGTGATTTTCGGCTTTGCCGGCAGCGCCCAGTTCGCCGCCAGCTACTACGCGGTGCAGCGCACCTGCCAGGTTCGGCTGTACAGCGACACCCTGGCGGCCTTCACCTTCTGGGGCTGGCAGTCGGTGATCGTGATCATGCTGGTCAGCCTGCCCCTGGGCTACACCACCACCAAGGAATACGCCGAGATCGAATTCACCGGCGCGGTGTGGATGGCCGTGGTCTGGGTGGCCTACGCCGTGGTGTTCTTCACCACCGTGGTGCAGCGCAAGACCAAGCACATCTACGTCGGCAACTGGTTCTTCGGCGCCTTTATCCTGGTGATCGCCATGCTGCACGTGGTCAATCACCTGTCGATCCCGGTGGACTGGTTCAAGTCCTACCCGGTGTATTCCGGGGCCACCGACGCCATGGTGCAGTGGTGGTACGGGCACAACGCGGTGGGTTTTTTTCTCACCACCGGCTTCCTCGGCATGATGTATTACTTCGTGCCCAAGCAGGTCGGGCGCCCGGTGTATTCCTATCGGCTGTCGATCGTGCACTTCTGGGCGCTGATTACGCTGTACATCTGGGCCGGCCCGCACCATTTGCACTACACCGCGCTGCCGGACTGGGCCCAGTCCCTGGGCATGGCCATGTCACTGATCCTGCTGGCGCCGAGTTGGGGCGGGATGATCAACGGCATGATGACCCTCTCCGGCGCGTGGCATAAATTGCGCACCGACCCGATCCTGCGCTTTCTGGTGCTGTCCCTGGCCTTCTATGGCATGTCGACCTTCGAGGGGCCGATGATGGCAATCAAGACGGTCAACGCCCTGTCCCACTACACCGACTGGACCATCGGCCACGTGCACGCGGGCGCCCTGGGCTGGGTGGCGATGATCACCTTTGGCGCCACCTACCACATGATTCCCAAAGTCTTCGGCCGCGCGCAGATGCACAGCACCGCGCTGATCAACCTGCACTTCTGGCTGGCAACCATCGGCACCGTGCTCTACATCGCATCGATGTGGGTCAACGGCATCACCCAGGGCCTGATGTGGCGCGCGATCAACGAGGACGGCACCCTCACCTACTCCTTTGTCGAAGCCTTGCAGGCCAGCCACCCGGGGTTTGTGGTGCGCTTTACCGGCGGCGTGTTCTTCCTCGGCGGCATGCTGCTGATGGCCTACAACACCTGGCGCACCGTGCGCGTGGCCGACCCACGGCTGGCCGCCAGCGAAGCGCAGATCGCCTGAACCGACCCTGGAGGAACGAAGCACATGGACGCGTTACTCAACCTGCTGGGGGTGGCCAGCCTGTACCTGATCGTCGAGTACTGCCTGGCCCGGCACAGCCCGCAACACCTGGAAGAGGCCAGCCTGCTGCCCTTTGCCGACGACCCGGACGTGGCGCGCCGGGTCGAGCTGGCCACCGGGCGCAAGGTCCAGGCCGTGGCACCGCCCGCGCCCCGTCCGGGCTGGGGTGAGATCGAGGCCTGAGGCACAAGCGGGAACGCTGGGTGGCGCGGCAACCCTGGTCAGCCCGAGGCCCGTGCTTTAGCATGCCGCGCCCACCCCTGCTGAGTTCTGTGCCATGCGTACCTTGCTGACGGCGCTTGCCATCACCGGCCTGGCCCTGAGCCTCAATGGCTGTGCGTTGGCCTTTCTGCCCGGCTGCTATCTGCGCAGCAGCCCGACACTCGAACCCGCGCAACTGCCCCCGGTGCTCCAGGGGCAAGCGCTGGCCATTCGCTTGACGCTAACGGGGGGGCGGCCGACCGGCCTCTACGTCGACCCGAAGACGCCCTTGCCCCCTGGCCTGACGCTGACCTATCGGCCCGATGAAGGGGATGCCGAGCTCAGCGGCCGCCCGACCACAGCCGGCGACTATGCCTTCACGGTGTATGGCATGACGGCCGGCACCCAATGCACCGGGCAGGTTGCCGAGCGCCACTACCCACTGCGTGTGTTGACGCCTGACTGAGAACGCCAGACCGGGCTAGCTGCGTTCGCGGGGGATCAGGCTTTGCAGTTGCGAGGCCAGGAAATTGGCATCAAAGACAAAGGTGTCCGGCGGCTGCAGGCCGTTGGTCTTGCGCCATTGCCAGATGCCGGTGGCGTCGAACACCAGGGACACGCTGCCATAACGGGCGGCGGTCAGGCCCATCACCGCCAGTGCGATCTGGCCGTTGGTGCCCATCACTTCCGGGACGATTTCCACGGTTTTGCCGGCAATCTGGATGGTCAGCTTCTCGGTCTTGAAGATCGAGGCCTCCGGCGCCGAACCGACACTGCACGCCACATAGGGGTCGCGGCTGAACTCCAGCAGGCCGGGCATGCGCACCGGTGCCAGCCATTGTTCGCTCAGCCCGAACAGCTCGCCGATGCGGGTGCCCCAGGCCTGGAACTGGGTATCGAATACTTGCTTCTTGTGGGCTTCGCTTTGCGCGTAGTGCCTGAGCATTTCGCCCAGTTGCTGTACATCGTCCATTGCGCGATTCCTCAACCTCGACCTTCAGATACTGCCGGTCGCAGGGACCGATCATGGCAGATGCGCCCGCCCGACGTTGGCTTAATACCGCGAACGGTACGGGACCGGGGTCAGGGCGAGGACCTGGCGCACAGTCTGCACCCGGGTTTCGACGACCCAGGCGCGGGCGTGATGCCGATGACGCGGTAAAAATCCCGCAGCAAGCGCACTCACAACTTGTATCGCGCCGCCATCTCTGAAATCGTCTGTCCCCTTGACCACAACGCCCATCCCCATGAACCCGCACCTCGCCCAGCTTATTTCCGACTACCAAGCCGGCCTCCGCACGGCTGTCGAATGGATGCCGCAACCCGGAAGCCCATCATGAAGTTCACCTCAGCCGGTCACGTCATCGACCCACGAACCGTCAGCTATCGCAGCCTGGGCTTCGGCGAAACACCAACAGTCCCGGCAACGCCCTATGAGCTGTGCATCAACCACAGCGATCTGCCGCACAGCTTTCTGGAATGCGCCGACACCTTTACTGCCGAATGCAAAACCGACGATCAGGCCCAAGGTTCTATCGACATCCCGGAGCTTGCAGCGCTGAACTACCCAAGCTTCAGGGAACTCCTGAAACACCACCCCGACCTGGCCGCGCGCCTGGTCCAGGACTACCTGTATTTCGAGTTGTTCTTTTCCCTGTTCCCGAACGCCAGCGACCTTAAAGTGGTGATAAACAGCATCACCCGCGTCGACTCAAAAGAAGGCGTCATCCGGCTGACTGGCGAGACATACGCGGCCAGAAAACCATGAAAACGCCCTGATTTCGTGGCCACAGGCACATCTGGAAGAACCGCCTTCGGCCCCACCACAAACAGTCAACAACAGGAGCCACACCCCATGCGCACTATTGGCCTGATTGGCGGCATGAGCTGGGAATCCAGCGCCGAATACTATCGATTGATCAACCAGCAGGTGCGCGACCGCCTGGGACCGCTGCGTTCGGCGCAGTTGCTGATGTACAGCGTCGACTTTGGGCCGGTCGAACAGGCCCAGCACGCTGGGCGCTGGGACGACGCGGCGCAGATCCTGGTGGACGCCGCGCAGCGCCTCCAGGCCGGGGGCGCCGAGTGCATCGTGCTTTGCACCAACACCATGCACCGCGTGGCCGAGCACATACAGGCGGCCGTCAGCCTGCCGTTCCTGCACATCGCCGACCCGGCCGGCCAAGCCGCACTGGACCTGCAACTGACCACCGTCGGCCTGCTGGGCACCGCCTTCACCATGGAGCAGGACTTCCTCAAACAACGCCTGGCCGCCCAAGGCCTCAAGGTCCTGGTGCCCGAGCCGGAGGAGCGCCAAGCCGTGCACCGGATCATCTACGACGAACTGTGCGTGGGCGTCATCAACCCCGACTCACGCCAGCGCTACCAAGCGGTGATCGCCGCCCTGCAAGCCCGCGGCGCCCAGGCCGTGATACTCGGCTGCACCGAAATCAGCCTGCTGGTCAAACCCGAACACAGCCCCCTGCCCCTGCTCGACACCACCGAACTGCACGCCCGCGCGGCGGTGGCGTTTGCCTTGGGGGAGTAAGCGGTTGCGGGGTGACGGGGGTGGAACGCCCCCGGCGGCATTCCCACGGGGAACCTAGCCACCAGAAACGTCGTTGCAGCCACGCGGGCAAAACGGCGTGCGTGTTCACAGTTCAAACGAATAATCCAGATACCTGGGATCGCGCTTGGCGATACCTGATAACGCAGGAAGCGATTGGCGCACGCTGGCCCGGCGTCGCTAAGGTTGACCCCGCGTTGCGCTGAAGCGCCAACGACGGACATAACAACAAAAAAGGTACCAACAGATGAGTGCATCCAACCTCGACACCCCCATCAGCCTGGGCACAAAGGGCAAGCGCGTGGCCGTTATCGGCGCCGGCCCCGGCGGCCTCGCGGCGGGCGTGGCCCTGCATAAAGCCGGCTTTGACGTGAAGGTGTTCGAACGCCACCCCGAACTGCGCCCATTGGGCGGCGCCATCATCCTCAACGCCACGGGCATCGTCATCCTGCGCAACCTGGGCGTGCAGGTGGACGACATCTTCGCCGCCGGCCTGCCCGAGTTTCGGCGTTATGACGGCCGGGTTCGCGTCAACTTCGACATCGATATGGAGCTGATGCAACAGGCCGGCGTCAGCGGCTGGCAGTCGGGCATGATGCGCTCGGAACTCTATGAACGCCTGCTGGCGGCGGCGCCGGCCGACATGGTGGTGGCCAACCACGAGTTCAGCCATTACAGCGAACATGAGGCCGGCGTCAGGCTGCACTTCACCCAGGGCCAGAGCTACGAAGCAGACCTGGTGATTGGCGCCGACGGCCTGCAGTCAAAGGTCCGCGAACAACTGTGGGGTCCCTCGGCACTTAAACACCTGGGCATCGCCGTGTGGCTGGGCTGGTGCGAACTGCAAGGGCCCGAACGCAAGAAAATCGTCATCCAGCACAACCACGCCTACCAAATGGGCTACGCCCCCCTTCGCTACAAAGGCAAAGACTGCTTTGAATGGTGGTTCGTCGAAAAATGCACCGAACACCAAGCCGAACCCGCCGACCCGGCCCGCTACGTGCGCGAACGCATCAGCGACTTTGCCTACCCCGTGCCACAGATCCTGGAAGCCACCGACACCTCTCACAACCTGTTCCGCTGGGTCGTGAAATACCGCAAGCCGCTCAAACAATGGTCCAAAGGCCGCGCCAGTATCCTGGGCGACGCCGCCCACCCCACCTCGCCCTACGCCGCCTACGGCGCAGGCATGGCCATTGAAGACGCGCACTTCCTGGCCAGCTACCTCAAAGGCCGCGACCTCAGCGACCCCAACGCCCTGCAGGTCGGGCTGCAACGCTACGACGACCAACGAGTCGACTACACCAACCAGACCACCGCCTTCGCCCGCTTCCTCGGCCGTCTGTACCACGGCGTCCCCGCCCCCTTTAACCACCTGCGCGACCTGTTCCTCGACCACTCAGGCCTGCCGGCAAAAATGATCAGCAAAGGCGTGACCCGCGAAGCGCAGGCGTTGTTAAGGGCGGTGCTGAGTTCGAGGGGTGAGTGATTGATCGATTGCCTTGGTTTTTGATCGGGCTCTTGCTTCAGCCGCCCGCCCCCGCAGGCCGAGCGTAGGTGTTGATCAGGGGAATCGCGCGCCACGCCCCTCGACGCAGTCGAGGGCATCGACAATAGCGATGCCCCTGAGAGACACCGGAGCGAAGGCCGCCAAGTCCAACAACGCAGTCCTAGAAAACTTGCAGAAACGTCCGATATCAGCTCAAACCGCTAACCGTTATGGTCTCCACTCACCTACCCCGTGATCAGGTTTGGCGACCTGAAATTAACCAACAACCCGTCACGCGTTCATCGTCCAGCCCCTGCTAACGACCGCCTTAACAACGTGACGACCCAGGACGACCGCCAAGGTCAGCCTGCCTAATAGTGGTTAATACGGAGCCTCACCATGACCCAGCGATACATCCCCCTCACCAGCATCGACTGTCTGATCCCCTGCCTATTTATCGACCAGACCGCACCACTGGACGTCCTTCACGCCAACGGAACAGCCCGCCTACAGGCCGTCACCCAACTGCTGGAAACCTTGTCCCGCGGCGAACTGAAAAACGCCGACGATACGGACCTTCGACATATCGCCAACGTCACCTCGATCCTCCTGCGGGATAGTTGCGACCTGTTGGATGTAATGAGTTGGCGGTTGCAGGCTTGAGTGTTGCGCTCCGCGCCAGAGATGGCGCGGAGTTTTTGAGTGTCTTCTTGATAACTCAACGTCAGCCATTTATGAGCGAAGAAAGAGGCTTACAAATGACTGCATTCGGTCAGAAGCGGACGGTCAACCCAGGTGACCGCCCTAACAGATGGACCTATGATCTACCCACCAAATGATCGCCACTTCAGGCCTATGATTCTTAAATCATCACCTGTTTGAACTGAGCACGACATGATGATAAATGATTCAGATTTGGCCGAACTGATTCCTTCCGCGCTAACAGGTGTAACGGTTGGGATCGGCTCGCAGACCCTGCTTTTTGGTGATACGGCTAGCGTGTTGATTCAGTGCCCATTCGTTTGTGACATCAATAGGGTTTGCAAGTGGGGGCATGGTGAAGACCCTGCCACCAGCCCTTTACTTTTCGACTTTCTAAACCTCGATGTAGTAGCTTTTTCAATTGATGATTCTGGGGTTTTCACCATCACCTTCAGTACGAAAATGACCTTGAAAATCTTTCCGGAAAAAAATGGGTTCGAGTCTTATGTCGTGAATACGCGGCGCGATATATTTCCAATCTCGGTGTGGTAGCCGGAAGAACGCGATGTCTATGCGGCGTGAATCGCCCCGGCCTTAGTTCTGACTCTGATTGGCCGTCCGGTGTTGATTTCTGCTTGGCGCCAACGTCAGCTAGAGGGTCGGTTAGCGACGGCCCGAATTCGACCGTTGCTATACATCGTCAAACCTCTGTCTGTTCCACCATCGCCAAAGCATCATCAACCTCAATCCCCAGATATCTCTCAACCGTAGCGGGGGGTTCTACCCGACCAGTTTTCCTTTGTTCCAGGGCTGACGGTTGCGGGTAGCGATGATGTTCATCACATGTCCTGCACGCGTGGAAGGACAAGGATGACTAACCAGAGCAGCGGTCGCTAACTGGCCAATAGCAGTCATTCAAATCATCGCTTTCAAACCACGCCAGCACGCAGCCCCAATATCAAGCCCTTCGCAAAGACTGCTATCGTTGCACTTTTTACTGGAGGCGATAAGCCATGGGACCAGTGACACGCTCAAAAGCGTCTCTTCGTATCAGCGGTTCGGATTTTGCTGCCGGAGAGATAACCAAGCTTTTGGGGTGCGAGCCCACGTTCGCGAGAACCAAGGGACTACCCGTCAAACCAGGCTCAAACACTCTTTTCCCTACCGGGGGATGGATCCTTCAAGCTAACGAGTCGAGCCCTGAAGACCTGAACGGACAAATCATGGAATTGCTAGACAAGCTCACTCAGGACCTTGAGGTCTGGGCTTCGATAGGCCGCCGATTCCACGTTGATCTGTTTTGCGGACTTTTCATGGAACAAGGCAATCAAGGCGCATCTTTATCAGTGGAGAGTCTCAGCGCCCTGTCTTGCAGGGGGATAGAGCTGAGTCTGAATATCTACGCGCCGTAAAGCGCTACAACAGGATGCTGAGGTCCGCTCTGGGTCGGTTGCTGCCCTTCACGACGGGCAGCAACCGGCCAAAAGCGACCATTTGCACCGACACTACGCACCTTCTAGCTTATCTCTTAGAAACTCAATAAACCTTTGGGTTTTCGCCGGAAGCAGGCGCGTTTCGGTCAGTGCATAGACTGACACTGGTGATGCCTGCCATTGCGACAGGACTTTGCAAAGCTTTCCGTCTGCGACGTCCTGTCCCGCGATGCCTTCAGGCAACAATGCAATACCAAGATCCAACGACGCCAAACGCCTGAGCATCCCTACGCTATTGAGTTCGAACCGCCCTCCAACATCGATATCCACGCTCTCGGAGGCGCGTGACAGCGTCCAACGGTCGGCACCTGCGCTACGCATTCGCAGGCATTCATGATTAACCAGGTCGGCTGGGTGCTCAGGCTCGCCGGAAACCTCCAGGTATCGTGGAGATGCATACAGCCCGCGCCCTAAACTCGCGAGTTTGCGAGCGATCAGGTTCGAGTTTGGCGGCTCGCCCATACGGATTACTACATCCACCGGATCGCTGATCAGATCGACCTGACGCGGGCTCAGGTCAAACTCGAAACTGATACCGGGATAGAGCCTGGCGAAGTCTGCAATCAGTGGGGCCAGATAAACCGTTGCGAAGTCGACCGGTAGCGAAGCGCGCAACAGCCCGCTGGGCCGGGCCAGCATTTCCCCCAGCTGTTCATGCGCCAGACGGGCTTCATCGACGAGTCGTTTGCAGCGTTCAAAGTACAACTGGCCCGCTTCGGTCGGCTCAATCTTGCGAGTCGTGCGGTGCAGCAACCGCAAGCCAATCCCTTTCTCCAGCTCACTGATACGTCGCGACAACGTCGAGTTGGGTATCCCCAGCGTTTCCGCCGCACGCGTGAAACTGCGCGCCTTCACCACCTCGACAAACAGCGCCATGTCGTTGAGAAAATCCACAGAATTATCCCATTAATGGATTAGTTATTTCTATTTTACTGCATTTATCCCGAATTCGGATTGATGAATCATAGCCACATCACTTCTGAGGAGCACCGAAATGAACTCTCTTTTTTCCGAAGTCCAGGTAGGCCGCTACACCCTGTCCAACCGTATGGTCATGGCACCGATGACCCGCTCGCGCTCCGATGATGCTGGTGTGCCCAGCGAGCTGGTTGCCACCTACTACGCACAGCGCGCCACTGCCGGGCTGATCATCAGCGAGGGCGTGTTTCCGGTTGCGCTAGGTAAAGGTTACGTCCGCACCCCAGGTATTGAAACCGCCGAACAAGTCGCGGCCTGGAAGAAAGTCACTGATGCCGTGCATGCTCGTGGTGGTCGCATCTTCATGCAACTGATGCATTGCGGACGAGTGTCTCACCCTTCTTTGCTACCCGAGGGCGCACAGCCACAAGCACCTTCTGCAATCAAGGCCGCTGGCCAGACCTACACCGCCACCGGCTTGCAGGATTTCGTGACACCGCACGCCCTGACCGTCTCTGAAATCGCCGAAGTGGTTGAAGGCTATCGTCAGTCTGCTCGCCGGGCCATTGAAGCCGGTTTCGACGGCGTTGAATTGCACGCTGCCTCGGGCTATCTGCCTGAGCAGTTTCTCTCCACCGGCAGCAACCAGCGCAACGACCAGTACGGTGGCTCGGTTGAAAACCGCACTCGCTTCGTACAGGAAGTGCTCGCCGCCATGGTGAGTGAAGTGGGCAATGACCGTGTCGGCATCAAGATTTCCCCGGAGATGAACTTCAACGACATCGTCGATGCCAATCCGCAGGAAACCTACACGTACCTAGTCAAGCAGCTTCACGACCTCAAGCTCGCTTACCTGCACGTCGCGCTTTTCGGGGCTAAGTTCGATTACCACGCGGCGTTGCGCCCACTGTTCGACGGTAGCTACCTGATCGGCAGCGGCCAGACCAAAAACAGCGCCGAGTCACTGATCAATGAAGGCAAAGCAGACGCCGCAGTGTTTGGCAGCACCTTCCTGGCCAACCCTGATCTGCTTGAGCGGTTCCGCGCCGACGCAGAGTTGAATACGCCGAATAAGGACACTTTTTACGCCCCAGGTGCAGAAGGCTATATCGATTACCCAACTATGTCCCAAGGGGCCTGAGGAGCTTCGTCATGCAACCCACCGCACGCTTACAGCGCATGAACCACGGCAGCCAGTTTCGGGCATTCAGCCTGCGTGGTGATCAGAATGCGAAACCCATCGACCCGTTTCTCGGCATAGACCATGCCTGGATCAGCGGACCGACGTTTCCCCCTCATCCTCATGCAGGTTTTTCAGCAGTCTCTTATCTGTTTCTGGATTCGGAAACAGGCATCGACAACCGTGACTCTCTGGGCAACCGCAACGTGATTCAACCCGGTGGCTTGCACTGGACGGCGGCGGGTGAAGGCATCGTTCATGAAGAGGTTCCAGCCCAGCCAGGCAAGACCGTTCATATGCTGCAAATCTTCATCAACTTGCCCGAAGACAAGCAAGCTGATGCACCCTTTGTCTTCAGTGTGGAGGCTCAGGATGTCCCTACTGTTTATTTGGCGGGGGTAAAAATCAGAGTCCCCTTGGGCAACTTCGAAGGACTGGCCTCTCCGCTATTACTGCCTACGGACGTAAGGCTTCTGGACATATCCCTTGAAGCCGCAAGCGAAGTGAAAATTCCAGTGCCAGAAGGACACGTGGCATTCGTTATGCCAATTGACGGCGAGGTCTACGTCGACGGTCGGGCCTTCAACCTGATCGACCCGAAGGCACCAGTCAATCTTCCTCAGGGCGCGGATCGAGTTGTCACCCTGCAAGCGAAGAATGGAGATGCCAAGGCCGTGCTGTTCTCCGGTACTCCGTTAAATCAACCCGTGTATTGGCAAGGGCCCATGGCCCTCGCTTCGATGGACGCGCTGGCCGCAGCAGTCGATGGCTACCGGCGCGGTGAGTTCGGAACACTGCAAACGCGTTAAGCGATTTATATACCCAAAAAAACGGGGTAAGTGCCCCATCGTAGTTACCAGGAGAATCACCATGTCATTCGAAAACTTCAATGCTGATAATGCTGCTCTGCTGCTGATTGACCACCAAGTCGGAACCATGGGCTGGGCTAAATCCATGCCCTTTGAAGAACTGAAGCGCAACGCTTTGATGCTGGCCAAAGCAGCCCGCATCCTGAAGCTCCCCGTGGTACTGACCTCCAGCATGGAAGAGTATGCCCAAGGCCCGCTGTTGAGCGAACTGGAAGAGATTCTTCCAACTGAGTTTGCCGGTCGAATCAAACGTATGGGCATCGTCAACGCCATGGACGATGAGAACTTCGCCGCAGCAGTGAAAGCGACAGGCCGCAAGAAACTGATCATTGCGGGTGTAACCAATGATGTGTGCACCGTATACCCTGCGCTCTCACTGGTCCGTGATGGCTATGAAGTCCAAGTCGTAGCAGATGGCGGGGCTTCGCCCACCGCCATGGCCGATGATATCGCTCTACGCCGCATGGACAAAGCTGGTGTAACACTGACCACCACCAACCAGTTGATTGCTGAACTGGCTGGCAGTTGGGCAACACCGGAAGGCGGCGAACTGGTTCAAGTGCTTATGGAAGCCTTCGGCGAGTAAGCATGCTTGCAAAGGCCCGGAACATTCCATTCAGGGTGTCCGGGCCTTTCTCGACAGCTAAAGAATATGTTTCTGGCGAGACCAGAACGCTGACTTCTCAGGCGATACACAAAGTATTTCTCTCTCCCATGTATCGCCGATCGCCAAAACACCATGTTTATGCCCTTAGGAGATAGTCAGTGCGGAAAGTCCGCTAATGGCCGGTAACAGCCAGACATAGGATTTAGCCCCATGATTTTTACCGGCCAACAAGCCTACGCGCTCTATGACGGCGGGACTGAGACAGCGTTTTGTCCTCGGCGCACTGAGCCAAGATCGCGGTCAGCGCAATGTCTAAAGGAAAGCCATCCTCCAGCCATTTAAGCGCCAGTCCTGACCAATATTCGGAATGCGACGTCAAGGCTGTGATCACCAGCGGCTGCAACGCAATGTCGGCAGGTAGCTTATATTTTTTACTAAGAGCGCTTACCGCATCTGGCAAATCGAGTGCTGCCGTTTCGAAAGGTTTCTCAAGCAGCGGCAATAGCCACACATAGCTGAACTCTTCGTTCATCTTCCCCCCGATTGCTGATGGTCGTTTTTTTTGCCTATCACCAAGAGCATAAATCAACCCAGCGGATAACAGTCGCCACCAACGGCCGTAGCATACGGGGCGCCGAAAACAGATTTTCTAGAAGGCTAAAGGTTTATTTTCCTTCGGGTTGTGAGTCCAGGCGTCCAAGGCCGTAGTAATTCATGAATTCGCGCATAGTCGGTGAAAGCGTCTCTTGTGAAGCAATCTGCCAGAATTTTCTTTCCCCAAGAACCGGCTGTAACCGCTTGATGAGTTCCTGCGCCGTATTGTGATGGCCAGCACGCAGCCAGTGCCTGAACATGTATTCGTTTTCTTGCCTCGGTAGCTGTGCTGCTTGGAGCAGTCTGAGTGAATACCGGAAGTTCAGTGGCCAAAGTTGCTTTAAAAAAGCGAGTCTCTCAGCGATTGGAAGGCCCACTAACCATTGCCTCACATCCTTATCCACCTGAGCATTACCAGATCGCGACGCCACCTGCTGCGGGGTGAAACGAGAGTCGTCCATGGAGTGCAAGGCCTAAGAGTCTATGGGAAGGTCACATTCTGTCGTACGCATAGGAATAACGGGCAGCTTATTTTTTGCCCTTTGTCTGCTTTTGGCCGAAAGCGATCGTTCATGAGCTGCACCTACCGACCAAAAGCAGTGCCCCGAGCTCGAAGAAATTCGGAACGACTCAAACAGTGGAAATCACCCCCCACCAACCCAAAAACTCACCCAGCACATAAAAATATTTTTATAAAAACAGAGAAATAAACTCTTCAAAATCATTTGAAATCTTGCGCCAGCAATCATCATCCCACCAGATAACGGACGGCGCCGCCTTATCTTCCCTGAAGTCAAAGCAAAACTGACTTCCATCGGCAGCCATGCCGAAGCACACAATCTTTGTGAAGTCGGTAATGTCGGCAATTGCTCCCGGATGACTACTTTCAATCGCGGATTCACCGTAGCACCCATCGAGTGCAAAGTACTCGTTGAGCTGTTTTGTTTTGGCGGCCAGTTCAAACTCATCAATATAAATCTGAGCCAATTCAGTTTCTAAAAAGTTGCCGAAGGCGTCGTGCTCGCCTGCAAGCCTTAAGTTGCAAAACCCACCTGAGGCCTGATGCTTTGATGCGAGGGCGGTGTACGCCTCGGGGAGTTGCAGATTGTTAACGTTCACGACCGCACCCTCTGTGTCATGTCTTATCCCTGACTCGCTTGCCAATGGCGTCCATCGGCCCATGGCAGACGTTGCCTTTTCTAGAGCCAACGCCTGACCTGGCTGCAGTATTGCGTGAACTCACTCCCGAAAAGGCTGGCGAGGGCCCGCTCTTCCGGGCCGATCTGGAAGAGGTTCATGTAGATCACGAAGCCCAGCACGCCCAGGAGGGCTGGCGGCCAGGCGAGAAAGATTGACCAGGCGATCAGGGCCGTGGCGAAGCCTAAGTACATGGGGTTGCGTGTATATCTGTAGACGCCCGAGCTGACCAGAGCCGAGGCCGTTTCCGGCTTCAGCGGGTTGACCGTGGTACGTGCGTGGCGGAAGGAAAGCACGCCGGCCAGGCAAATAGCTACGCCCGCTAGCAACACCCCCAGCGCCAGGCCAATGCGCCACTCGATGGTCAGCTCCAAGGTGCCCGGCAAGTGTCGAGCAGCGAACCACGCCAACAGGCCGAACAGGATAGCAACCAGCGGCGGAGGGATGCGGTTGTCCATGATGAATTCCTAGTAGGGACGAACGGGCTACTAGCGTGAGGGTTATAGCCCCTTCAGGGTCAAGCACCCTGAGCACGATGGAGACTGCGGGGGCAGGTAGCCCGTATCAGCGAAATCAAAGCGGTGATCGCCCGTTACGACTATCAGTGAATCACCCCGGATCTATCAGAACGTGAGCGGCGGCTACGGGCGGTAATCCGCCTCTTATCCATCCCCCTCAAACAAACGCCCCCTGCACAAACGCTTCCAACGCCCCCTCCTCCAATATCTCAATCGAAAAGTGCCCAAAGCGCTTCGGCAGCCAGATAATCCGCCCGCCAGACGGGGATTGCAGGCTGTCACGCGCCAATGGCTTGCCGTTTTCATCCTCGGGCTGCACCCCGGCGGCGATCAGTTCGTCGTAAGCCACTTCGATATCCGGCGTCGAATAGCAATGGCGGTAGATCATGCCCTCGCCCGAGGCGTCCAGCAGGTCTTTCAGGTTGCCGGCCAGGGGCTGTACCAGCATGAAGCGCTCTTGGCCGATCAGGGCGATGGCGTAACGCACGTGCAGGCCGCCACGCTCCCAGACCAGGGTTTGGGAGATTCGGGCTTGGAGGATGTGCGCGTAGTAGGCGCAGGCTTCTTCGAGGTTGTTGACCAGTACATCGACGTGGCTGAACTTCAGGTCCATTGAGGCTCTCCTGCCAAACGGGCGTCGCGGCTTGGGGTCGGTGGGTCAGCTCTGCGTGGCAGTGCTTGGGTCCACGCTGGCTTCAGCTTCGAGTTTCAGTCGGTCGGCTTTGCTGATGTACTTGGGCTTGCTTTTGGGGGCCAGTTTGGCGCTGGCTTTTTTGGCGTTGGCTTTCAATATCTGATTGAGTTTTTTACGGCGGTTCATGGTGCGGTACTCGGCATTTTTTAATGCGCGGATGATATCAGCTAACAATATTCAACCCGATGCCTTTGATAGGCCGTTGGGCTATCTCTGTGCATACTCTGCGTCCCACGGGGCATCTAGTCGCTTGATGATGCCGCACAACGCAAACATCAGGCATCGAGCCCATGCACCTCCCCCCTCTTCTTCCTGCGCACAAACTGGATACTGACGCCGCCTCGAAGCTCGTGGCCCTTGGATTTCCAGCGGTCGAGCCGGTGTTGCCAGCGCTGCTGGAGTGGCTGCAAGACATGAACTGGCCGGTCGCGCGGGTTGTTCAGCCGTTTCTGGCGGGCATCGGAGCCCCGCTGGCGCCGCCTATCCGCACCGTTTTCGCCTCGGGCGACAGCCTGTGGAAATACTGGGTCATTCAAGGTGTGGTCGGCGAATGCCCGGCACTGGCACGTGCCCTGGAGCCGGAGCTTGAGCGCCTGGCGTATGAGCCAACACCTGAGGACCGAGAAGAAGGCGTTCAGGAGCTCGCAGCACAGGTGCTCAAGAAGGTTCGCAGCCACAACCCCGGCGCCTAAGCCTTCTATCGAGGGGCGGTCGTCTGCCCTGCAAAGCCCCTGCCCCGGCACCCCTCCAGGCCCGGCCGGCGCTCCGTGCCGAAAACCACAACACTTCGCCGGCAAAAAACCGGATAATGCCGACCAATTTTTTGCCTCGTCACGTCGGTACCCCCATGGAAATCAAAGTCAATTTTCTCGATAACCTTCGACTTGAAGCCAAGTTCGACGACTTCACGGTGGTGGCCGACCAACCTATCCGCTACAAGGGTGACGGCTCGGCGCCGGGCCCGTTCGACTATTTCCTGGCGTCTTCGGCCTTGTGCGCGGCGTACTTCGTCAAGTTGTACTGCCAGACCCGCAACATCCCCACCGACAATATTCGCCTGTCGCAAAACAACATTGTCGATCCGGAAAACCGCTACAACCAGATCTTCAAGATCCAGGTGGAGTTGCCGGCGGACATCTCCGCCAAGGACCGCCAGGGCATCTTGCGCTCCATCGACCGTTGCACCGTAAAGAAGGTGGTGCAGACCGGCCCTGAGTTCGTGATCGAGGAAGTGGAAAACCTCGACGCCGATGCCCAGGCGCTGCTGATGCCACAATCGACCTCCAGCGAAGGCACCTACATTGCCGGCAAGGACCTGCCCCTGGAGCAGACCATCGCCAATATGTCGGGGATTCTCGCCGGCCTGGGGATGAAGATCGAGATCGCCTCGTGGCGCAATATCGTGCCCAACGTCTGGTCGCTGCACATCCGCGACGCGCAGTCGCCGATGTGTTTCACCAACGGCAAGGGCGCGACCAAGGAAGGCGCCCTGGCCTCGGCGCTGGGCGAGTTTATCGAGCGCCTCAACTGCAACTTCTTCTACAACGACCAGTTCTGGGGTGAAGAGATCGCCAACGCGGCCTTTGTGCATTACCCGGACGAGCGCTGGTTCAAGCCGGGCCGCAAGGATGCGCTGCCCAAGGAACTGCTCGACGAGTACTGCCTGGGCATCTACAACCCCGATGGCGAGCTGCTGGGTTCCCACCTGTACGACACCAACTCGGGCAATATCGAGCGCGGTATCTGCTCCCTGCCCTATGTGCGCCAGTCGGACGGCGAGGTGGTGTACTTCCCCTCCAACCTGATCGAGAACCTGTTCCTCAGCAACGGCATGAGCGCCGGCAACACCTTGGCCGAAGCCCAGGTGCAGTGCCTGTCGGAAATCTTCGAGCGTGCGGTCAAGCGCGAGATTCTCGAAGGCGAGCTGGCCCTGCCGGACGTGCCCCAAGAGGTGCTGGCCAAGTACCCGAGCATTCTCGCGGGCATCCAGGGCCTGGAAGAACAAGGCTTCCCGGTGCTGGTCAAGGATGCATCCCTGGGCGGTGAGTTCCCGGTGATGTGCGTGACCCTGATGAACCCGCGCACTGGCGGTGTGTTCGCCTCGTTCGGCGCGCACCCCAGCCTGGAAGTGGCGCTGGAGCGCAGCCTCACCGAACTGCTCCAGGGCCGCAGCTTTGAGGGCCTCAACGACCTGCCCCAGCCGACCTTCGAAAGCCAGGCGCTGATGGAGCCGAACAACTTTGTCGAGCACTTCATCGACTCCAGCGGCGTGGTGTCGTGGCGCTTCTTCAGTGCCAAGGCGGACTTCGAATTCGTCGAATGGGACTTCACCAGCCAGAGCGGCTTCAGCGAAAGGGAAAAAGCCAGCGCCGAGGAAGCCGCCACCCTGTTCGGCATCCTCGAAGGCCTGGGCAAGGAAGTCTACATGGCGGTGTACGAGCACCTGGGCGCTACAGCCTGCCGCATCCTGGTGCCGGACTACTCGGAAATCTACCCGGTGGACGACCTGATCTGGGACAACACCAATAAAGCGCTGTTTTTCCGCGACGACATCCTCAACCTGCACAGCCTCGACGAAGACGGCCTGCGGTCACTGGTGCAGCGCCTGGAAGAAAGCGAGCTGGACGAATACACCGACATCACCACCCTGATCGGCATCGAGTTCGACGACAATACGCCCTGGGGCCAGTTGACAGTCCTCGAGCTGAAGCTGCTAATCCACGTCGCCCTGGGGCAGTTCGACCCGGCCAAGGAACTGGTGGAAATGTTCCTGCAATACAACGACAACACCGTCGAACGCGGCCTGTTCTACCAGGCCATGAACGCGGTGCTGGAAGTGGAGCTGGACAGCGATCTGGACCTGGCGCACTACGAGGTCAACTTCCGCCGCATGTTCGGCAATGAGCGGATGGACGCGGTGATCGGTTCGGTAAACGGCAGCATGCGCTTCTACGGCCTGACCCCGACCAGCCTGCAACTGGAAGGCCTGGACCGTCACCAGCGGCTGATCGACAGCTATAAAAAGCTGCACACCGCACGGGCCAAGTGGACGACAGCAGCCCGCTGATACACCGTGCGGCTACGCTGAGCCCGCCAATAGGCGGGCTATCTTCTTGCGCAAGGCGCCATGCTCTTCCTCGACGTAGGGCGGCGCGTTTTTCCAGTCGTAGAACCAGACCGGCATCGTGCGTTTCCCTTCCGGCTCCGAGGCGTAGCGCGCAAAGATATGGCAATGCAACTCCGGCTCGGAATTGCCGAGAATTTCGTAGTTCATGCGCAAGGCCCCAGTGGCCTGTAGCACGGCATCGCCGATGCGTGCCATGTCCAGCAGGTAAGTGGCTCGGGCTTCGGCGTCCAGATCATTGAGGCTGGCCACCACCGGGTCGGGCAACAACAGGCAGTAGCCCGGCAGAAATTGCACATCGCCCATGACCGCCCAACCCGAGGCCATGCGGCAAATCACTTTATCGTTGGCACCCTGGCGGGCCAGCGCTACACGTTGCGAAATCAATGGCATGTCATCGTCCTTAACGAGGGCAGGTCCGGCACAGAAGCCAGACCGGTCAAACGCTGCTACCCGCAGGCCAGGGTTTCACATCTTCCCTGTCCGGCGGCCCATACAGCTCTTGTTCCCACGCTTCGAACTCGGGCAGCGCGCTGTAACCCGGATCACAATATTGCCGAATGTATTGCGCCGCCCTGTGCTCCGCGTACTTGGCATTGACCGGCACACCCTGCTCATCCATCTCCAGCACATTGGCAAAGATCGCGTAGGCCATTTCCAACATGCTCGGCTCCTCCCCCAGGCAGCTTCGATAGTCGATGCCTTCCAGCAGCGGATAACCCACGCTGCCGTTGGCGATCCAAAAGCTGAATGTCCGCAGCGCTCCGGAAAACTCCGGGCTCAACGTCTTCGGGTACCGCATGGTGATCACCTCTCCTAAACCGTGGGCAGGCGCGGATTTTCAACGGGTGGGCCTTTGAAAGGCAAGCCGCAGTCCAGGAGCAAAGGCTGGCGCCCGCTGAATCTGCCACTCGGACAACCCCCATCGTGGAACCAAAACGCCTGGGTGTTTTCTCACCTAGCCCGAGCCGTCACAATGCGTCTCGCTCCCAACACCCCCTGTTGCCCCCTGGCGACGCCACACCTGCGCAAGGATCGCCCGATGAGTTTCCTCGACAAACTGCTCAACGCCTTTAAAAAAACCTCGCCAGCCACCGCTGAACCCAGCTTGCCGCCAACGGTGGCCCGCGAACCTGAAACCTCCAGCCACAGCACCCAGCCCTTCGATTTGAGCCCGGCCGAACAGGCCAACCTGGCCGCCCGCGAAGCCAGTGGTGCCTGCCTCGACCGTCACTGGCAAGCCGTCGGCACCTGCGAGACGGACGTGCTGGGCTTTGCCATCAGCCCCAGTTTCATGGGCGGCCCCGACTGGCCCTCGACCCGCCAGGCCTATCGCATCGTGCGCCGCGACAACCGCATCATTCTCGCCACCGAAGGCCTCAGCGATCCGTTCGACGGCGTCGAAGGCGACGACCTGGGCAACGGCTTCGAGATGGAACTGTTTGTCGAAACCCCGGACATCCCCGCCCACGCCCAAGGCCCCCTGGGCGATATCAGTCCGTTTGCCCAGAGCTGGACCTTCGAGCTGCTCAAGCACGTGGCCAATACCGTGGCCGACGCCGGCGGCATCAACCACCAGCTGGAACAATACGCCGTGCTGTCCCTGGAACTGCCAGGCTTCAGCCAGTCCCACGCCATGAGCGAGCAACTGCCGGCGCAGTTTGTCAGCGCCGACGATTGCGCCGGGGTGCTGATCGGCGGCCCCGCACCGGACTTCCCCACCCGCCTGGAAGACATGCCCCTGTCCCCCGTGACCCTGGTGCCGGTGGTGCTGATTACCGCGTCGGAACTGGATTACGTGCGCAGTGGCGGCGCCGCCGCGCGGCACGACTTGGTGGAACGCCTCAACGCCGCCGGCTTTGGCCACGTCAGCCACCTGCAACGGGCCAGCGTTGTCTGACCTCGGCCCCACATCCGACTGCGGCCATGGAAAGGAGCCCATCACGCTATGCAAGAACACGACGTCTACTTCGCTTTCCACCTGTTCGCCGCCCGCTTCGCGGATGACGCCGAGGCCGAACGCTTTGCCTTCGAACAGTGGGAACCGGCACCCGCGGCGGACGCCAGCGATGCCGAGTTCAGCGCCTGGGAAGCGCGCAACCCGAGCTGGCGCTTGAATCAGGAACTGGGCTTTTACATGGACTCGGACTTCGTCGAACTGTGCACCTGCGTCGACTACCTCGACTCCCTGGTCCGCAGCGAGGCACAAAAAGCCCTGCTGCGCTCCCGAGCCACAAAAGCGTTCAGCCACTTCATCCTGGTGGGTAGCCAGTCGATTTACGGTGACAAGCGCTCAGCGACCTCCGGCCCTAATCAGCGTCAGCCCGAGAACACCGCCACCCTGGATTATCTGGGGGAATTCAACGGATGAGCCTCCGGCATAAAACCCTTGGCCTGCTGTTGCTCACACGCGTCGTTGCCGGTTGCCAAAGCAGCCAATCGCCCCGCCGCCGGGCCGTTACTGCTCATCTTCCGGACGCAACGGCGAGTGGCGCCATTCGAACCGGTTGATCAGCTGCCTGGAAAGGTCATCGAGTTTTGCATGATAGTTGTGCGCGTGGGGCACGGGCATTTCCGGCTGGCCATGGCTGAAGCCCAGGGCCCGCAGCTCGCGTGTGTAGGCATCAAGAGGGCCATAGGCGTAAAGCAAGTCATGCCGGTCCCAGACCACGGTGGCGTTCTCCTCGGGCGCATAGACCCACAGATCAAAGCGACTGTCTCTGGAGAGCAAGGGAGTGAACTCGTTGATGAAGGCTTCAAACTCCTGGCGCGTCAGCTCCGGGCTCTGATAACGACCGGCTTCCCCCTCTCCTCCGCGAGGCGTGTGGAGGATGTACAGCAGGATAAAGGGCTCGCTGAGGCAGCGAACCAGCCGGGTCACCACCTCCGGATCGGAGCCCGGCACAGCTGCAACAATGCGCTGGCCCTGGCCAATCGCGGCCACCTGAAAAATGGGCGGATGACTGTACGGCAGCCACTGGTTGTCGACGTTATGCTCAAGTCGGTGCATGGGAAACTGATCCTCCTGATCAATGAATGGTGTGGATCCCCATCACACTCGGTGAAGCTGCGGCGTCCTGGTCAAGGGCGCGGGCATCGGCAGCAGGCGGCATTTTCACTGAATATGATTTTATAAATCCACACTCCGCCCCACATTCGCGCGCACCCACTCAACGCCACCCTTTGCCTAGAGCGCGGCAGCCCCTCTGCCCCGGCCATCCCAGCGTGACAATCACGGCGCAATACCGAAGAATCGGCGACCTCAATCACCACCCCCTACGCCCCCATGCCTGCCACGATAAAAACCCTACGCCCGCTGTTCTGGTCCGCCGAGCAAGGCATCGACTACAGCGCAACGCCATTGCTGTTGAACGACCTGCTACCGGCAGTGGGCCAAGCCACCTCGGCGTTCTTCGATAACCAGGAGCGCCTGTTGCCGGGCCAACCCCTGCAACTGATCTGGTGCCCACCGGTTTCCGACCTTAACGGCTGGGATGAACAGCCGTCGGAAATAGGCCAGAGCCAGCTGTTGCAGGTCAAGGTGATCGGCCCGGCACTGGCGCCCTCGTTGCCGGCGCACCCGATCCATCAAGGGCTACAGCAATACCCGCTTGAGGTGTTGGCCTGTGAGCCGTTATTGCCGGCCCTTCGGGCACAGCGTGAAGACCCGGGGGCCTGGCAGTTGCAAAGCGTCGGCACTGCGCACGGCTCGCACCTGAGCTGGGATAGATTGCGTGGCTGCAGGCGTGCCGAGGTGCAGGGGCTGACCTACCTGACGGGCAGTGGCGGCGGGGAAAGCATGATGGAGTTGATCCTTGAGGTGACGGACGACGCGGTGTTCGGGCTGTTGTCGGTGCACCTTGACCCGGGAGGCCACTTCCACGACCTGGGTCGGCGCAGGCTGCTGGGCGACGAGCTGCGGGCTATCCGCCAGGCGCTGAAAACCGCCGAAACGCTGAAGGATTCCCAGCCCTGCTACCTGGCCATTTGAAGCGCTACAGGGGCGAAAACGTCGTCGAACTGCCCCTCCGCTACCCTGCCCCGGACTAAACAGCTGTTTTCAAAGCTATTTTTTATTCGCAGGGGCTTCCCAGGCGGCGTAAAAATTGATAAATTTCCGCCCGTTCTTGCACAGGCCCTCCCCGGGCTGCAGCACACGCAAGTAACGTCGCAACAGCTACAGGGGCGTCGCCAAGCGGTAAGGCAGCAGGTTTTGATCCTGCCATGCGTTGGTTCGAATCCAGCCGCCCCTGCCATTTTTCTTATCTTTATCCATCAAAAACCGTCCGCAGCCCTCTGCCGATGGCGGTTAAATGCGTCTGGCCACTCCCTACCCTCATTTGAAATCCGATCGGCCAGGCCTTGTCTTCTGCCCTGCTGCGTCCTGTCTAGAGGCATCAGGGGGCTGGAAAGCGCTGGAGAAAAACCCGATAGTAGCGACCCGCGAGGGCTGGAGTTCTCGCGAAGGGTGTTTTTTTCATGGAGCGTGTTGATGTCTGATTCCCAACCTGCGGCTGCGACCTTCGAACCCATCCCGACCGACCTGCTGGCCCAGATGCACGGCTTGCGAGCAGCGCTCGGCGAACTGATTGCCAGCCTGTTTCCCGGGGCAGTACTCACCGGCACCGGGGCCGACTTCCCGCTGTTGCAGCAGATGGTCGATAGCCAGACCCTGGCCGCGACCGATGAACCGGCCTGGGAGGCCATGGGCATCGCACTGGGCGACGCCCTGGTCACCGAAGTGCCCGGGCTGGCCTGGGTCCAGGTGAGCGATGAGTTCGGCGTCGACCCAGTGCTGCGTTACCGGCAAACCAGCTTGCAGATTGGCGTGCTCACCCTGCTGCTGAAGCGGGCTGAACAGGGTGAAGAAATCGACATTCAACACATTGCCAACTGGCTCCAGAAATTCATTGAAACCAAGGCGGACGAGTATCAGTGATACGCCCTGGGACGCAGAGCGTCCCGTGTAGGAGCCGGCTTGCCGGCGATGGCGTCGGCAAGATCACAGAGGAATCTGGGTGTTGGTGAACGCGCAATAAAAAAGCCCCGTATCTTGCGATACGGGGCTTTTTTTACCACGGGTTCAGGCAGTTACAGCCCTGTCTGGCCGCTCATGGCCAGGTCCAGCAGTTCACGGTTGGCCACCGCGTACATGGCGTAGTCCGTACCTACCGCAGCACGGATTTCCACCATCATGGCGCGCCAGCGATCAGCCATGCTCGCGTTCTGTTCAAGCCACAGGGCCACGCGGGCCTCCATGTCTTCTGGCGCGTCGGCCATTTTCAGAACCGAGATGGTGATCGCCCGTTGCTGCCAGTCCACGTCGTCGCGGAAGGCTTCGCGGGCCTGGGCCTGCCAGTTATTGCCCACCGGCAGATCACTGATCTGCTGCAGGTACCACGGCAAGTCCAGGGCGCTGCCTACGGCGAAGTAGGCCTTGGCCACATCGGCCGCGCTCTGACCGGTCACATCCGCCGCTTCGATGATCGGCAGCAAGGTGTACAGGTGCGTCGTGCCTGCAACCATGCGCGCCAGCAACTCCGGCACGCCGGCTTCGACGTACGCCTGGTAGCGGGTCTGCCAGCCTTCACGGGTCGGGCCTTCCAGCAGTTCGTCGAGCTTGAGACCCAACGCCGCCAGGTGCGGACCGAAGTGCGCGACGTCGCGCGCTGCATCCTGCTCGTTGCGACGGCTGCGCAGGAACCAGCGCGTGGCGCGACGGCCCAGACGCATCAGTTCGTCCATCAGTTCCAGTTGAACCTGGGCCGACACCTGGTGATCCAGGGCTTCGATCTGACGGAACCAGTGCGGGAGGTGGAAGATGTCCCGCACGATCACGTACGCACCCGCCACGTTGGCCGGGCTCATCCCCGTGGACTCCTTCAAGCGCTGCACGAAGGTGATGCCCATGTGGTTGACTAGGTCGTTGGCGATCTGGGTGCTGACGATTTCGCGCTTCAGGCGGTGACGGCGCATGGCTTCGGCGAACTTGCTGACCAGGGTCGGCGGGAACGCGGTTTCCATGTCACGGGTCAGGTAGTCGTCATCCGGTACCAGGGATTTGAGCAGGGCTTCCTTGAGGTCGATCTTGCTGTACGAGATCAGCACCGACAGCTCCGGACGGGTCAGGCCCTTGCCGGTCGCGGCGCGCTCGACGAGCTGCTCCTCGGTCGGCAGGTACTCGATGGCGCGGTCCAGCTTGCCACGGCCTTCCAGGTCGCTCATCAGGCGCTTGTACTCGGCAGCACGCTCGTAGGCACGGCGCGCCGCCAGGGACAGGGCCTGGGTCTGCTTGTAGTTGTTGCCCAACACCAGGCCGCCGACTTCGTCGGTCATGCTCGCCAGCAGCTGGTTACGCTGCTTGTCGGTCATGTCACCTGCCTGCACCACTTCGTTGAGCAGGATCTTGATGTTCACTTCGTGGTCGGAGCAGTCCACGCCACCGGCGTTGTCGATGAAGTCGGTGTTGGAACCGCCGCCATTCAGGCCGAACTCCACACGACCCAGCTGGGTCATGCCGAGGTTGCCGCCCTCGCCCACCACCTTGCAGCGCAGCTCGTTACCGTTGACCCGCAGCGCGTCGTTGGCCTTGTCGCCCACGTCGGCATGGCTTTCGGTGCTGGCCTTGACGTAGGTCCCGATGCCGCCGTTCCACAACAGGTCCACCGGCGCCTTGAGCAAGGCGTTCAGCAGTTCGGTCGGGGTCAGCTTGTCGGCCGAGATGTCGAAGCGTTCTTTCATCTGTGGCGAGATGGCGATGCTCTTCGCGCTGCGCGAGAAGATGCCGCCGCCTTCGGACATGATGCTGGTGTCGTAGTCGGTCCAGGCCGAACGCGGCAGGTCGAACAGGCGCTGACGCTCGGCGAAGCTGTTGGCCGGCTCAGGGTTTGGATCGATAAAGATGTGCAGGTGGTTGAACGCGGCCACCAGTTGCAGCTTGTCGGACATCAACAGGCCGTTACCGAACACGTCGCCGGCCATGTCGCCGACACCAACCACGGTGATGCTGTCTTGCTGGACGTTGATGCCGCGCTCGCGGAAGTGGCGCTGCACGCCGACCCACGCGCCCTTGGCGGTGATGCCCATTTTCTTGTGGTCGTAACCGGCCGAGCCGCCGGAAGCGAACGCATCGCCCAGCCAGAAGCCGTAGTCGATGGCAATGCCGTTGGCGATGTCGGAGAAGGTTGCGGTGCCTTTGTCGGCCGCCACCACCAGGTACGGGTCATCGTTGTCGTGGCGCACCACGTTGGCCGGAGGCACCAGGGCGCCGTCTTTCAGGTTGTCGGTGATGTCCAACAGGCCGGAAATGAAGATGCGGTAGCAGGCGATGCCCTCGGCCGCGATCTCGTCCCGGCTGCCGCCCAGTGGCAGGCGACGCGGCAGGAAGCCGCCCTTGGCACCCACCGGCACAATCACCGAGTTCTTCACTTGCTGGGCTTTTACCAGGCCCAGGACTTCAGTACGGAAGTCTTCTTCACGGTCGGACCAGCGCAGGCCGCCACGCGCAACGTTGCCGAAGCGCAGGTGCACGCCTTCAACCCGTGGCGAGTAGACGAAGATTTCGAACTTCGGCACCGGTTTCGGCAGTTCTGGAATCGCGTGCGGGTTGAACTTGAAGCTGAAGTAGGACTTGTTCTGGCCGTTGGCGTCGGTCTGGTAGAAGTTGGTCCGCAGGGTGGCCTTGATCAGGTCCAGGTAGCGACGCAGGATGCGGTCTTCGTTGAGCACCTGAACATCGTCCAGGGCCGTCAGAATCGCTTGTTCCAGACGCTGCTGCTTGTCTTCCAGGTCGTCGCTGGTGAGCTTGCGCGCCAGGTAGAAGCGGGTCTTGAACAACCGGGTCAACTCGCGAGCGATGTCGGTGTGGTTGTTCAGGGTGCTGGCGATGTAACCCAGGTCGAAGCCCAGGCGGATCTGCTTCAGGTAACGGGCGTAGGCACGCAGCAGCGCGACGTCGCGCCATGGCAAGCCGGCGGTCAGCACCAGGCGGTTGAAGGCATCGTTCTCGGCATCGCCACGCACGATGTGGACGAAGGCGTCCTGCAGCGTGTCGTTGAGCTGCTGAATGTCCAGGTCCAGGCCTTCAGCGGCGGTGAAGGCGAAGTCGTGGATCCAGAACTCGCGGCCGTTGTTGTGGCGCAGGCGATAGGGGAATTCACCCAGCACCCGCAGGCCGAGGTTTTCCAGGATCGGCAGCACGTCGGACAGCGCCAGCGGGGTGTCGGCGTGGTACAGCTTGCAGTGCAGCTCGCGCTGGCCGGAGACCTGGCCCAGAGGCTGGTAGAAGCTCATCACCAGCGGGTTGGCTTCGGACAGGCTCAGCAGGTGCTGCATGTCCACCACCGCCGAGTGCGCGGCAAAACGCTCGCGGTAGCCGGCCGGGAAGCCTTTCGGGAAGTCCGCCAGCACGTTGGTGCCCTGGGCTTCGCCGAAGCTTTCGACCACCAGGCTGGCGTAGTCGTCCTGCCAGCTGCGGCAGGCCTGCACCACTTCTTTTTCCAGCAGCAGCGGGTCGATGTCGATGCGGTTCTTCGGGTCGACCCGCAGGATCAGTTGCACGCGAGCCAGTACCGACTCGGAGAAGAAGGTCCAGAACTCGCAATCCGTGGCTTGCAGGCGATCCATCAGCACTTGCTGGATCTTCTGCCGCACTTCGGTGGAATAGATGTCACGCGGCACGTAGGCCAGGCAGTAGCAGAAGCGGCCGTACGGGTCTTTACGCAGGAAGACGCGGATCTTGTTGCGTTCCTGGATCTGCACGATCGACATCACGGTGCTGAACAGCTCGTCCACCGGGGTCTGGAACAGGTCGTCACGCGGCAGCACTTCGAGGACCTGGGCCAGTTCCTTGCCCAAGTGGGCCTTGGACTGGAAGCCCGAGCGCTGCTCGACGATTTCCACCTTGCGGCGGATGTAAGGGATGACACGCACGCTTTCGCCATACACCGACGAGGTGTACAGGCCCATGAAGCGGCATTCCTTGACCACTTTGCCGTCAGCGTCGATCTGGCGGATCGACACGTAGTCCGGGTAGGCCGGACGGTGCACACGGCTTGGGTGCGCGGCCTTGGCGAACGACAGCGGGGTCGGTTCGCGCAGGTAGTTCACGGCGTAGTCTTCGATGCGCAGGTCTTCGGCGGTGAGGCCGGCGCGCAGCAGCTTGGTCAGGCCGAGGAAGGAGCTTGGGTCATATTCGAGATGACCGCCGTCCTGGTCGGCACCGACCACGAATTCTTCATAGCCGAGGAAGGTGAAGTGGTTGCCCACCAGCCATTCGAGGAAGCTCTTGATCTCGCTCCTTTCATCGTCAGCGATGGCGAACGGGCTGTTGTCGATGCCGTCGATCAGTTCCTGGACCTTGGCCTTCATCGGCTCGAAATCGGCCACGGCCACGCGCACTTCGCCCAGCACCTGCTCCAGTTCCTTGCTCAGGACATTGAGCTCGGCCGGGTTGGCGCAACGGTCGATCTCCAGGTACATCAGGGATTCTTGCAGGATGCCGTCGCCCTGGGTGCCCTTGGGCAGGACTTCCAGCAACTCGCCCTTGCTGCCACGACGCACGCTGAGCACGGTGGTTTGCAGGGTGTGGATGCTGTAGCCGCGACGGTTGAGCTCGGTGCGGACCGAGTCCACCAGGAACGGCAGGTCGTGGTGCAGCACTTCGACCGCGGTGTGGGTCGACTGCCAGCCATGACGTTCGTAATCGGGGTTGTAGACGCGCACTTGCGGTTGCGCGTGATCGAAGCGCTCAAGCAGGCGCCAGGCTGACAAGGTGCAGCCCGCCAGGTCGGACAAGCGACGCTGGGTGAGTTCGTCCAGGGAAATGATGCCGAAGAATTGTTCAGCGAACAGCGCCACTTGTGGCAGTGCCTGTTCACTGATGTGCTGCGCCAGTGCCGCTTGCAGTTGGTGCTGGAAGTCGGCTTTGCTGGCTGCGGTGAAGAACGCCATCTGTGGTACTCCGCTTGGGCTTGTTATTGATGGAAGCGTCGCGTGCAAACCCCTTGCGGGGGTGGTCGGTCACCCTGCTCCTGGTCTCGGGCAGAGGTGGCAGGATGACAGGTGGGTGAAGCTGGACAAGACACTGGGGTCACATTCACGTTCAAGGATGGGCATCTGCAAAAACGACTGTCGACAATGCCTTTACAGGTGTCCATCCCCCATCGGACTTATCCTATTGCGTGCGCAGCTTAACGAGTGCAACAAGGCCGCTGCTTGCGATGCTGCGACATATTCGGACATTGGCTGGCAGTTGATGGCCGGCGCCAGGATCAACACTAGCAGCCACGAGGCAAAACGGCCGGTTTGGCCCTGCTTTCCGGTACTTTCGTGCCAGAAATGCGCCTTGAGCGCCGGGCCGACCCAACCTGTTCTCTGACAGACAAACCAGCAGAAATTCCCTCGGGCTGGCAGAATTGCCCTTTGCTTGCCCTGCTCCCCCGGCCGGAGCCCAGACTCAGGACCCACCGCCATGCGCATGACCACCGCCCATTTGATCGCCAACCCCTGCGACGACGAAGAAGACAACATGGCCATGCTGTGCTGCCACAGCCAGCAGGGCGAGATGTTCCTGATGACCCGTTACCCGGACGAAGACGAACTGGAAATCACCCTGGATGGCGAGCCCTCGACCCTGGACGGCGTGAAAGTCACCCTGAGCCCAACCCTGCTGCTGATCGAAATTGCCGCTGGCGACACCGACGCCCTGAACGGCGCCGACCACCTGGAAATCCACCACAACACCGCCACCGCCGACCTGGCCGAAGTCGAGCTGACCCTGCAAAACATCCTCAAGGGCACCGGCACCTACATCAGCCAACTGGCATAACCCCCAAAACCCAACCTGTAGGAACTGGCTTGCCAGCGATGGCGGTTGCAACAGCGCTGCACGCTCCAAGCCTCAAGGCACAATCACCGGCGAGCCGGTTCCTACAGGATGTCGGCACGTGGAAAAACGCGGACTTTTTCGACTAATTGGCTAAATCAGGGTTTCCCCGTTAGTCGCCACCCCCCGCGATGGATTAAAGTAACGCCCCCGGCCCTGGCGTTCATTCGACGCCTCTGCTCACCCTCTCCAGGAACAGTCATCGATGGAACATCGTGAAGCGCTGCTGGCGCTGCGAACCTTTCTTTCAACGCAGATTCTCGGCCAGGAAAAACTCATCGAGCGCTTGCTCATTGCCTTGCTTGCCGACGGCCATATGCTGGTCGAGGGCGCACCTGGCCTGGCCAAGACCAAGGCCATCAAAGAGCTGGCCGAAGGCATCGAAGCGCAGTTCCATCGCATCCAGTTCACCCCTGACCTGTTGCCCGCCGACATCACCGGCACCGAGATCTATCGCCCGGAAACCGGCAGCTTCGTGTTCCAGCAAGGCCCGATCTTCCACAACCTGGTGCTGGCGGACGAAATCAACCGCGCCCCGGCCAAGGTCCAGTCGGCCCTGCTGGAAGCCATGGCCGAGCGCCAGGTCAGCGTCGGCCGCAGCACCTATGACCTGTCGCCGCTGTTCCTGGTGATGGCGACCCAGAACCCCATCGAGCAGGAAGGCACCTACCCGCTGCCCGAAGCCCAGCTCGACCGTTTCCTGATGCACGTCAAGATCGGCTTTCCCGACGCCGCCGTGGAGCGCCGTATTCTCCAGCAGGCCCGGGGCGAAGCCTTGAACGGCGAGACCAAGCCCGAGCGCCGGGTCAGCCAGCAGGCAATTTTCGCCGCGCGCAAGGAAATCCTCGGCCTGTACATGGCCGATGCCGTGGAGGAATACCTGGTGCAGTTGGTGATGGCCACGCGTACCCCGGCCAAGTTCGACCCGGAAATGGCCGAGTGGATCGCCTACGGCGCCAGCCCGCGCGGTTCCATTGCCCTGGACCGCTGCGCCCGGGCCCACGCCTGGCTGGCCGGGCGCGACTTTGTCAGCCCTGAAGACATCCAGGCCGTGCTGTTCGACGTGCTGCGCCACCGCATCATCCTGTCCTTCGAAGCGGAAGCAGCAGGCATCGACCAGGACCGTGTGGTTCAGCGCATCCTCGATGTCGTAGCCGTCGCTTGACCCCCATGAACGCCAGCCCTGTGGCCGAGCCCGGCATCCGCATCAGCCTCAGCGAGCTGATCGAGATGCGCCATCGCGTACGAGAAGTGCAACTGTTCTCCACGCCGAGCCAGCGCAGCCCGCTGATTGGCCTCCACCACTCCAAGCTGCGCGGGCGCGGCGTGGACTTCGACCAGGTGCGGGTCTACCAGGCCGGCGACGACGTGCGCACCATCGACTGGCGGGTCACGGCGCGCACCCAGGAGCCCCACACCAAGTTGTTCCACGAAGAGCGCGAACGGCCGATTTTCATCATGGTCGAGCAAAGCCGCCGGCTGTTCTTCGGCTCCGGCCTGATGTTCAAGTCGGTGCTCGCGGCCCAGGCCGCAAGCCTGATCGGCTGGGCGGCACTGGGCCACAACGACCGGGTTGGCGGCCTGGTGTTCGGCGATGACCAGCACTACGAAATCAAGCCCCGGCGCAGCAAGCAAAGCCTGCTGCAACTGCTGAACCGCCTGGTGCGGGTCAACCAGTCGCTGCACGCCGAGGCCCAGCCGGAACGCGACAGCCTGGGCACCGCCCTGCTTCGGGGCCGCGAAGTGTTGCGCCCGGGCAGCCTGGTGATCGTGATCTGCGACGAGCGCGCCCTGTCGGATGCCGCCGAGCAACAGCTGAGCCTGTTGTCGCGCCATTGCGACCTGCTGCTGATGCCGCTCTCCGACCCGTTGGACCACGCCCTGCCCGCCGCTGGGCTGTTGCGCTTTGCCGAACGCGGCGCGCAGCTGGAGCTGGACACCCTGAATTACGACCTGCGCCAGGCCTACCGGGCCATGAGCGAGGCACGCATCGCCCGTTGGGAACGCCTGGCGCAAAAGCTCCGGGTGCTGCTCATGCCCCTGAGCACCCAGAGTGAAATGGTCGAGCAACTGCGCGAATACCTGAACCCCCAGCGCCCGGGGAAAAGCCGATGAGCAGCCTGGAGCAACTGCAACCGCTGATCGCCCCGCCGGCCATCGGCTGGTGGCCGCCGGCGCCGGGCTGGTGGCTGCTGCTGGTGCTGCTGCCCCTGGCCGGCTATGGCCTGTGGCGCCTCAAGGCCTTGTGGCCCGGCAAGCGCAAGGTGCGCCGTGCCGAACAACCTCTGGACCCGCTCCGCCTGGCGGCCCTGGCCGAACTGGCGCTATTGCCCAAGCCCTACGATGGCGCCCCGGCCGGTGCCTGGCTGCAGCAACTCAACGGGCTGCTCAAGCGCCTGTGTCGCAACCACTATCCCTACAGCCAGAGCCACACCCTCAATGGCCGCAAATGGCTGGCCTTTCTCGACAACCGCTGCCCCGCTGCGGGCCTGACCCGCTGGATGGTGCTGGTGGAAGGCGCCTACAAACCCGAGTGCAAGCTCGATGACAAAGCCATTGCCGGCCTGACCCAAGCGGTCGACACCTGGATTCGCAAGCATGTTTGAGTTCGCCTGGCCCTGGGTCTTTGCCCTGCTGCCCCTGCCCTGGCTGCTGCGGGTCTTGCTGCCGGCGGCAGACAGCGGCGAACCGGCGCTCAAGGTGAGTTTTCTCGCGGACCTGGAAGGCCTGGCCAAACGTCGGGCCCGGGCCAACCTGCCCGCCTGGCGCCAGCAAGCGCCGTTTATCCTGCTGTGGCTGTTGCTGCTGCTGGCCGCCGCCCGCCCGCAATGGCTGGGCCAACCGCTGCCGGTGGCCGCCAGTGGCCGCGACTTGCTGGTGGCGGTGGACGTTTCCGGCTCCATGGACTTTCCCGATATGCAGTGGCAGGACGAGGATGTCAGCCGCCTGAGCCTGGTGCAGCACCTGCTCGGCGACTTCCTCGAACAGCGCGAAGGCGACCGGGTCGGCCTGATTCTGTTTGGCAGCAAGGCCTACCTGCAAGCGCCGCTGACCTTCGACCGGCGCACCGTGCGGGTGTGGCTGGATGAAGCGAAGATCGGCATTGCCGGCAAGAACACCGCCATTGGCGACGCCATCGGCCTGGCCCTCAAGCGCCTGCGCCAACGCCCGGCACAAAGCCGGGTGCTGATTCTGGTCACCGACGGCGCCAACAATGGCGGGGAAATCGACCCGGTCACCGCCGCGCGCCTGGCCGCCGATGAAGGGGTGAAAATCTACCCCATCGGCATCGGCGCCGACCCGGAACAAAGCGGCACCCTGGGCCTGCTCGGCCTCAACCCGAGCCTGGACCTGGACGAACCCACCCTCAAGGAAATCGCCGACCTCAGTGGCGGTCGCTACTTCCGGGCCCGGGACGGCCAGGAGCTGCTGACCATCAAGGACACCCTAGACCAACTGGAACCCGTGGCCCAGCAACCGACCCAGGCCCGCCCGGCCCAGGCGCTGTACAGCTGGCCCCTGGCCCTGGCGCTGCTCTGGAGCATGCTGCTGGTGGTGCGTGAACGCTGGCCGGAGAACCCCCTGCAGCGGTTTTTCAGCCAATCGAAGTTCCTGCAACCGAGCCACGACTGGCGCCAGCGCCTCAAGCGCCTGCGCCTGCGGAGGCGTCGATGATCAGCCTCTGGCCCCATTGGTTCCGTCCCGCCTGGCTGCTGCTGGTGCCGCTGCTGGTGCTCTTGCTCTGGCAGCTGTGGCACCGGCAGAAACGCGCCGGGCGCTGGCAGGTGATCTTGCCCCCGGCCTTTCACGCCGCCCTGCTCAGCGGCGGCAATGGCCGCGAAAGCAAACTGCCGTGGGTGGCCCTGGGCCTGGCCTGGCTGATTGCCGTGCTGGCCCTGCTGGGCCCCAGTTGGCAGCGAGTGGAACAACTCAGCCAGAAACCCGCCGACCCGCTGGTGGTGCTGCTGGAGCTGACCCCGGAAATGCTGGCCGCCGACGTCTCGCCCAACCGCCTGGAGCAGGCCCGGCACAAGCTGCTGGACCTGTTGCAACTGCGCAGCGACGCCCAGACCGCCATCGTCGTCTATGCCGGCAGCGCCCACACCCTGGTGCCGCTGTCCGATGACCTGGCCACCAGCCGCAACCTGCTGGAGGCCCTCAAGCCATCGATCATGCCCCAGGCCGGGCATCGCGCCGACCTGGCCCTGGACAAGGCACTCAAGCTGCTGGACCAGGCCGCCCTCGGTCGCGGCCGGGTGCTGCTGATCGGCTCGACCCTCAGCGAGCAGGAACGCCAAGGCATGCGCCGCGCCCTGAGCGGCCAGGCGCCGCAGGTGCTGATGCTCGGCATCGGCAGCCGCGACGGCGCGCCGGTGGTGCAGGACGACGGCAGCCTGCTCAAGGATGAACACGGCGGCATCCTGGTTTCGCGCCTCGACAGCCCGGGCCTGAAAAGCTTTTTCAGCGAGCTGGGCGGGCGTTATCGCCAGGCCCGCCTGGACGACAGCGACCTGCGTGGCCTGGGCTTGCTCAACGGCCCGCAAGAGGTGCGCAACGACGGCCAGACCCTGCTCCTGGACAGCTGGGCCGACCAGGGTTACTGGTTGCTGCTGCCCCTGCTATTGCTGGCGGCCTGCGCCGGGCGCCGGGGCTGGCTGTTCTGCCTGCCGCTGTTGTTCTGCCTGCCGCAACCGAGCCAGGCCTTCGAGTTCGGCGACCTGTGGCTGCGCCCCGACCAGCAAGGCCAACGCTTGCTGGAACAGCAGCGCCCCAGCGAAGCCGCCCGGCACTTCCAGGACCCGCAATGGCAAGGCGTGGCCCTGTATGAAGCCGGCGACTATGCCGGCGCCGCTCAGCGCTTTGCCGAAGGCAACGATGCCCGCGCCCACTACAATCGGGGCAACGCCCTGGCCAGGAGCGGCGAGCTGGAGGCCGCCATCGACGCTTACGAACAGGCCCTGGAGCTGCAACCGGACTTGCAGGCCGCGCAGTTGAACAAGGCCCTGGTGGAAAGCCTGTTGCAGGAAACGGCCCCGCCGGCCAACGAAGACGCCGGCCAGAACGCCGCCGGCGAAAGCGACGAAACCACCCGGGATGCCCAGGCCGGTGCCGCCACCCAGGACCCGCCGCCCCCCGGCGAAACGCCCCCCGAGGCCCAGGACCCCAGCGCCAACGGTGAGCCGCACCAGAGCGATGACAGCCAGGACGGCCACAGCGACGTTCCGGGCAGCGAACTGGACGATGAACGCACCACCACGCCGCCGATCCGTGGCAGCGCCGCAGGTTTTGACGACGAACGCCGACAGGCCCTGGAACAGTGGCTGCGCAAGATCCCCGACGACCCGGGCGAACTGTTGCGACGCAAATTCTGGTACGAACAGCAACAACATCAGGATCAGGGAAAAACTCGATGACCCGCTTCACCGCCCCTTTGCTCACCCTTGTTCTCTGGTCCTTTCAGGCCCAGGCTGCCGGGCTGGTCGCCAGCATTGATCGCAGCCGCGTGAACCTCGGGGAAACCGTCGAGCTGACCCTGGAATCCACCGACGCCACCCTGTTCGGCAAGCCCGACCTGGCGCCCCTGGAGCTGCTGTTCGAGGTCCGTGGCACACGCCAGGTCAACCAACTCACCAGCCTGGGCGACGATCAGCGCGCCTCCACCCGCTGGATCATCACCTTGCTGCCGCGCCAGGCCGGCAGCCTGGAGATTGCCCCGCTGCAACTGGGCGAGGCCAAAAGCCAGGCCATCAGCTTGCAAGTGCTGGCCGAGACCGCCCAGGACAGCGACAGCCGCCTGGAGCCGGTGTTCATCGACGCCAGCCTGGATCAGGACAGTGTCTATGTGCAGGCCCAGGCGCTGTTGACCCTGCACGTCTACCATTCGGTGTCGCTGTACGACGACAGCAACCTGACGCCGCTGCAGATCAGCGACGCCCGGGTCGAGCAATTGGGCGAGCCGCGCACCTACGAAAAAGTCATCAATGGCGTGCGCCACGGGGTGATCGAAACCCGCTACGCCTTGTACCCGCAGCACAGCGGTGAGTTGCGCATTCCTGGCCAGACCTTCAGCGCCACCATGGTGCTCAACGCGCCGAGCCAGGACGCCACGCCCCAAGGGCCGAAGCCGGGCAAGCTGATCCACGTCAGCTCGGCGCAGATGAGCCTGACCGTCAAGGCCCGGCCCGCAGCCTACCCGGCCGACGCCCCCTGGCTGCCGGCCCGCAGCCTGAGCCTGGCGGAAAGCTGGAACCCGGAGCCCGAGCACCCGCAAGTCGGCGATTCCCTGACCCGCACCCTGACCCTGCGCGCCGAAGGCCTGTCCAGTGCCCAGTTGCCGCCGCTGCCCAGCAGTGAAGTCAACGGCCTGCGCAGCTACCCCGACCAGGCGCAGTTGAGCAATCAGAACGGCGAACGCGGGCTGGTGGGCAGTCGCGAAGAGCGCCAGGCCCTGGTGCCGACCCGCAGCGGCAGCGTCGAATTGCCGGCCCTGGAAGTGGTCTGGTGGAACACCTTTGAAGACCACTTGGAGCGCAGCAGCCTGCCGGCGCGCACCCTGCAAGTGGCGAACAACCCGAGCCTGGTGGTCGACACCCCGGCCGGCAACCCGCCGCCCGCCGCCGCTGGCGACCCGGGCCACCTGTGGCTGTGGCAGCTCAGCACCCTGTTGCTGACTTGCACCACGCTGCTGGGGTTCGGCCTGTGGTGGCGCGCCCGTTCGCAGCCGGCCATCCTCAAGGCGGCGCAGACCGGGCCCAGCCCGCGGACCCTGCTCGACGACCTGAAACGCGCCTGCCAGGCCAACGACCCACAAGCCACCCGCCAGGCGCTGGACGCCTGGGCGCGCCAGCAACCGGAAACCCTGGCCGAGATGGCGGCGCGCTTCGTGCCCCTGTCCGATGCCCTCGACGGCCTCAACGGCGCCCTCTACAGCGAGTCTGGCCAGTACTGGCAAGGCGACGAACTGTGGCGAGCGATCCGCGCCATCCCCATGGCCGAACGGGTCCAAGACCCGGTGGCCGACACCAGCAGCCTGCCGCCGCTGTACCCTAAATAACAGCAGCCGCAAGCGGCAAGCCTCAAGCGGCAAGATTCGCTTAGGCTTGCCGCTTGTAGCTGCTTTTCTTGGAGCTTGCCTTGCGTCTGTTTCACACCTCCGACTGGCACCTTGGACAAAACCTCCACGGCCAGGAACGCGATTTCGAACACGCCTGTTTCCTCGACTGGCTGCTGCGCCAACTCAAGCACGAGCAACCCGACGTGCTGCTGATTGCCGGCGATATCTTCGACACCGTGAACCCGCCGGTCAAAGCCCAGGAACGCCTGTACGACTTCATCGTCAGCGCCCATGAGCAGCAGTCGACGCTGACCATTGTGATGATTGCCGGCAACCACGACTCCGGCTCGCGCATCGAACTGCCCGCGCCGCTGATGCGGCGTTTGCGCACCCACGCCCTGGGCCGGGTGCTGTGGCTGGACGACGGCCACTTGGACGCCGAACGCCTGTTGCTGCCATTGCCCGATGCCAGCGGCGCGATTGCCGGCTGGTGCCTGGCCCTGCCCTTTCTGCGCCCGGCGGAGGTCACCGGTGCCCAGCTCGGGGACAACTACCTGCGCGGCATTGGCCAGGTACATGAATGGCTGATCGCCGCGGCCGAGGCCAAGCGCCAGCCAGGCCAGGCGCTGATCGCCATCAGCCACGCGCACATGGCCGGCGGTTCGGTCTCGGAAGACTCCGAGCGCAGCCTGATCATCGGCAACGCCGAAGCCCTGCCCGCCAGCCTGTTCGGCCCGAGCATCAGCTACGTCGCCCTGGGCCATTTGCACAAACCCCAGAAGGTCAATGGCGAGGAGCGCATTCGCTACAGCGGCTCGCCCATCCCCTTGTCGTTTTCCGAAATCAACTATCAGCACCAGATCCTCGACATCCGCCTGGACGGCGAGACCCTGGTCAGCGTCAAGCCGCGCCTGATTCCTCGGGCGGTCAACCTGCAACGCCTGGGCCCGGCGCCCCTGGTCGAGGTGCTGACTCAACTCGCTCAGTTGCCCGACATCGACCTGCTGGCCGAAACCCAGCGTCAGCCGTGGCTGGAAGTGCGGGTGTGCCTGGACGAACCCCAACCCGATTTGCGCCAGCAAGTGGAAAGCGCCCTGCAAGGCAAGGCCGTGCGCCTGGTGCGGATCGCCGCCGAATACGCCGGCCAAGGCTCGCGGGAGGGCCGCGACGACGGCGCCGAGTTGATCGAACTGGACCAGCTCAGCCCCCAGGAGCTGTTCAGCCGCGCCTGGCGCGACAGCTACGGCAGCGAAGTCGACGAACAGACCCTCAAGGACTTCGCCCTGTTGTTGCAGGACGTGCAACTGGAAGGTGAACAGCCATGAAAATCCTCGCCATCCGCCTGAAAAACCTGGCCTCCCTGGCCGGCCCCTGCGAGATCGACTTCACCGCCGAGCCCCTGGCCAGCGCCGGCCTGTTCGCCATCACCGGGCCCACCGGCGCGGGCAAAAGCACCCTGCTCGACGCCCTGTGCCTGGCGCTGTTCGGCGCGGTGCCGCGGCTGAATAACATCGCCAAGGAAAACAAGGTTCCCGAGGTCGACAGCGATATCTCCACCGGCGACCCGCGCACCCTGCTGCGCCGTGGCACCGGCAGCGGCTTCGCCGAAGTGGATTTTGTCGGCATTGACGGGCGCCGCTACCGCGCCCGCTGGGAAGCCAACCGCGCCCGCGACAAGGCCACGGGCAAGCTGCAAGCCAGCCGCCAGAGCCTGCTGGACCTGGACAGCGAACAACTGCTGAGCAACCAGAGCAAAAGTGAATACAAGCAACTGATCGAGGCCAAGCTGGGCCTCAACTTCGAGCAATTCACCCGCGCGGTGATGCTGGCGCAAAGCGAGTTCAGCGCCTTCCTCAAGGCCGACGACAAAGAGCGCAGCGAGCTGCTGGAAAAGCTCACCAACACGGCGATCTACAGCCACCTGGGGCGCCGCGCCTACAGCAAGAGCAAGGAGGCCGAAGAGGCCCATAAGGAACTCAAGGCCCAGGCCAGCGGCATCGTGCCCCTGGAACCCGAGGCCCGGGCCGAACTGAATCAACGCTTCAACGACGCCCAGCAACAGCTCAAGACCCAGCAGGCCCAGCTCAAGCAGCTGGAGCAGCAGCACACCTGGCTCAAGGAGTTGCGCCAGTGGCAGGACGCTCGCGAGGCGGCGGCGGAACAACTGCAACAGGCCCAAGCCGACGGCGACGCCCTGGCCCCTGAGCGCGGCCGCCTGGTGCTGCTGGAACAGCTGGCGCCACAGCGTCACCAGTTTGCCCGGGAGGCCGAGCTTCGGCAGTCGCTGCCGCCGCTGGCGCTGCAAATCCAGCAACAGCTGCAACAGCAGAGCGACCTGGAGCAACGCCAGCAACAGCAGCAACAGGCCCTGCTCGACGCCAGCAGCGCTTTGAGCCAGGCCCAGGCCCGATACAGCGACAGCGCCCCGCTACTGCGGCAAGCCTTCGCTGAACAGCACAACCTGACCCGCCTGAACCAAGCCCTGAGCCAGGCCAGCGAGCAACAACAGCAAGCCGAACAGGCCAGCCGCGACGGTCAACAGGCGATTCAAACCCTGCTCGAACACCAGCAGCGAGTGGCCGAGGGCCTGGCGCAGATCGCCCTGCAACTGCAACACAGCGCCGACCTCGCGCCCCTGAGCGAAGCCTGGAACGCTTACCGGGAACGCTTGCAGCAACTGATGCTGATTGGCAATCGCCTGAACCAGGGCCAGACCGAATTGCCCGGCCTGGAACAGGCCGCCAGCAACGCCGCCGCCCTCCTGGCGCAACAACGCAGCCAGCTGCAATTGCTCTACAGCGAAGCCGGCGCCGAACCCGAAGCGGTGGCCGAGCAGATCCAGATTCTCGGCAGCCTGCTGCAAGACAATCGCAAGCACCTGCGCGCCATCGAAGCACTCAGCCGCCTGTGGAGCCAGCAGCAAGCCCTGGACCTGCGCAGCGAAGAATTGCAGCAGCGCCACCTCGCCGCCCTGCAAGAACGTGAGCGGCTGACCCGCGAAGGCTCGGAAGCCAAGGCCGAGCTGACCGTCGCCGAACAGACCCTGAGCGTCACCCGCGAGCTGCTGGAACGCCAACGCCTGGCACGCAGCGCCAGCGTCGAGCAATTGCGCGAGCAGTTGCAGGACGGCCAGCCCTGCCCCGTGTGCGGCAGCGCCGAGCACCCCTATCATCAGCCCGAAGCCTTGCTGCAAAGCCTCGGGCGCCACGATGAACAGGAACAGGCGGCGGCGCAGAAAACCGTCGACCAGTTGCATGAAAAAGTCATCGACCTGCGCGGCCAGTTCAGTGGCTTGATCGCCCAGCAAAAAGACCTCAAGCAGCAACAGGAACAACTGCAGGCACAGCAGCAGGCCCTGAGCCCGCTGCTGGATGAACACAGCCTCAGCGCCGCATTGCTGACCCAGGACGCCGCCCAGCGCGAGGCCTGGCTGGAGCAGCAAACCAGCCAGTTGAACCAGAGCATCGAGCAGGATGAGCAGCGGCAAAACGCCTTGCTCACCCTGCAACAGGACGCGGCGCGTTTGCAGCAACAACTGCGTGCGGCCGAAACCGCCGACCAGCAGGCCAGCCAGCAACTGGAGCACCAGCAACGGCAGTTGGACGCCGATCGCCAGCGCCTGGACGAAGAGCTCGCAAGCTTCAGCCAACTGCTACCGGCCGCCGTGCTTGAGGGGTTACGCAGTGAGCCCGCGGCGACCTTTATGCAGCTTGACCAGCAGGTGCTGCAACGCCGCGAACAACTGGAACAGCAGCACGAGCAACAGCAAGAACAGCAGCAACGCCAACTGACCCTGGACAAGGAACAGCACAGCCAGCTCAACCGCCAGCAACAGCTGGAGGCCGCGCAGCAACAGCTGGCCAGCCTGAGCGAACAGCAACAGGCCAGCCAGCAGGCCCTGGCCGACTTGCTGGGTACACACCTCAGCGCCGAAGCGTGGCAGCACCAACTGGAGCAGGACGTTGAACAGGCGCGTCAGGCCGAGGCCGCGCTGGGCCAGGAACTGCAGGCACTGGGCAACCAGTTGATTAGCCTGAGCGCCGAACTCAAGGCCCAGCAGGAACGCGTGCAGGCCATGGACAGCGAACAACAGGCCCTGGGCGCCAAGATCGCCGAATGGCGCTTGCAGCATCCACAGCTGGACGACCAGGGGCTGGCGCAACTGCTGGAGTACGACGAGCCCCGGGTCAGCCAATTGCGCCAGCAATTGCAAAACAACGAGAAAGCCATTGAGCAGGCTCAGGTGCGGTTGCAGGAACGCCAGGCGCACCTTGAGCAGCACCAGGCCCAGCATAACGGCGACCTCGATGCCGCCGTGCTGGTGACCGCCCTCGAAGAAATCCAGCAACAGTGCAGCGCCAGCGAACAACTGAGCGCCGAACTGCGGGCGCAACAGGCCGACGACCAGCGCCGCCAGGACGCCAACCAGGCCCTGGGCCAGCGCATCAGCGACGCCTACAACGAGTGGCAACGCTGGGCGCGCCTGAGTGCCCTGATCGGCTCGGCCGAAGGTGGCAAGTTCCGCAAGATCGCCCAGGCCTACAACCTCGACCTGCTGGTGCACCACGCCAACGCCCAGTTGCGCCAACTGGTGCGGCGCTACCGCCTCAAGCGTGGCGGCAGCATGCTTGGCCTGCTGGTGCTGGACACCGAGATGGGTGACGAACTGCGCTCGGTGCACTCGCTGTCCGGTGGCGAAACCTTCCTGGTGTCCCTGGCCCTGGCCTTGGGGCTGGCGTCCATGGCGTCCAGCACGCTGAAGATCGAGTCGCTGTTTATCGACGAAGGTTTCGGCAGCCTTGACCCCGAGTCCCTGCAACTGGCCATGGACGCCCTGGATGGTTTGCAGGCCCAGGGGCGCAAGGTGGCGGTGATTTCCCACGTGCAAGACATGCACGAACGGATTCCGGTGCAGATCCAGGTCCGCCGCCAAGGCAACGGCCTGAGCACCCTGGAGGTGAAATGAGCGGCGCCCTGCTCTACTCCTTCCGCCGCTGCCCCTACGCCATGCGCGCACGCATGGCCCTGCGTTACGCCGGGGTGGCGCTGGAGATTGTCGAGGTCAGCCTCAAGGCTAAACCGGCGCAGATGCTCGCGCTGTCGAGCAAGGGCACGGTGCCGGTGCTCAGCGTGGACGGCCGGGTGATTGACGAAAGCCTGGAGATCATGGAATGGGCGCTGGGGTGCAACGACCCCGAGGATTGGCAACTGCGGACCGACCCTGCGGCCCGGGAGGCCATGGCGGCGCTGATCAGCGATAACGACCAGGTGTTCAAGCTGTACCTGAATCGCTACAAGTACGCCGAGCGTTACCCCGAGCAGCCCATGACCTATTACCGCGACCAGGGCGAGGTGTTTCTGCGCCGCCTCGACCAGTTGCTGCAACAGCGGCGTTACTTGCTGGCCGATCACCTGAGCTTGGCCGACGTGGCCCTGGCGCCCTTTGTGCGACAGTTCGCCCATGTTGACCGGGCGTGGTTTGCGACCACGCCTTACACCGCCCTGCAGGATTGGCTGGAACGCTTTCTGGCCTCAGCACTGTTTGTCGGCATCATGGCCAAGCCCGCCGCCGAACCCAGTGTCAGCCCCTGACAGCGTCCGTTCAGGCCCCGGCGACATCGCCGTGTGGACTGGGGGCGGCCAATGGGCCTGCGCTGCCATGCTCCGGAGCGCTGGCCGGGTAAGCCGCCTGCACCGGGGCTTCGGGCCACGAGGCGGCGCCCAGGCTTAGCAGCAGCACCACGGCCAAATAAATGGCAATGGCCAGATAGGCGCCGCGTCGAGCGCTGTGAAGAATCGAGTGAGCCATGGGGACCTCCGTGGACTGGCTGGCAAGGTCCACAGCTTCACGCAAAAAAGCGACGATAGACAGTCGCTTTTTCCCATAACCCTCATTATTTGGATTGATACCTGCTTCAGGCTTGCTGTGAGCTCAGTCCAACGGACGGCTCACGCGCCCATCTGAAGGCCTTTCATTCCTGCTGAAGGCTCTTCATTCCAGCTGAAGGCTCCTCATTCCAGCTGAAGGCTCTGCCAACGCTCATGGGCCGCGTCCGGCTCGCCTTCCGCCGGCTCGGCCGCAGAAAGAATCGGGGTGGAATATAAAAACAGGAGTACCACTGCCAGACGTATCACCATGCTGTCTATCCTCGCCGCGAACGTGTCAATAAAACCGCGTCAAATTTAAACATATGGCTATGCGCCATCACCATGGTTTTTTACGTGTCTCGTGGCACGTGTCGCAAAGACGTGATGCAGGCGCGACATCACTGCTGCCTCTTGGGGTGAACTTCACCGAGGGCAGCAATGACTTCGCGCCTGCATACGTGCTGTGTGTGGGGGATATAGCAAAGGCTCAGTGCTGGATTTTGTGGTCCAGGGCGGCGTAGAAGTTGGCGCTTTGTTGCAGGTATTTCTGGGTGTAGCTGTTGATGGAAGATTTCTTCTGGCTGATCTCGACACTGGCGCTGGCAGGCAGGACGACAGAGGCGGAAATGGCGGAAGCGGCGATTACGGAAAACAGATTGAAGTTCATGGCGTTAACCCTCGTTGCGGTTGGCTGGTTTGGCTGTGTGGGCCGTGGAGCCAAGTTACGCCCGAGGGTGTGCGCGTAGAAATTCATTGCAGGCGTAGCGAATATCAGCGTCATTGATAGAAGGAGTCAGGCCCCGGATAACGGGGCCTGCGGTCTATTGACGCACCAGGAACTTGATATCGCTGGGGGCATCGAAGTCGAGTTTTTGCACGGTCTTGCCCAGGAATCCGGTCTTGGCGTCGCGTTCGATCACCACGATCTGGTTACTTTTCTGGTTGCCGATCAGCACGTACTTGTTGCTTGGGTCGAGGGTGAATTCCCGAGGGTGATCGCCTTCGACAGAGCGGCGCTGAATCTCCTTGAGCTGGCCGTTGGCCGGGTCGATGGCGAACACTAGCAACTGGTTGGCGGTGCCGCGGTTGCTGACGTACAGGTACTGCCCGTCCTTGGACGCGTGCAGGGCCCCAGCCGCCTTCTTCTCTTTGCCACCGCTGGCGGCCAGGTCGAGGATCTGCTGCTGGGTCAGCTTGCCGTCCTGGTAGTCGAAGACCACCACTTGGGCGCTCATCTCCAAGGTCAGGTAGGCGTGCTTGCCGTCAGCACTGAACAGCAAGTGGCGCGGCCCGCTGCCCTTGGGCAGTTCGACAAAGGCCGGCTCGGCGGCGCTCAACGGCTGCTCGGCGTTGGCCTTGGGGTCGTAGCGATAGGCAAACACCTTGTCGGCACCCAGGTCGCTGGCAAACACAAAGCGCCCATCCGGGGACGGCACCGTGGAATGCACATGGGCCGAGAGCTGGCGCTCAGGGTTGATGCCGCTGGCTGGGTGGCTGCTGATCTGCACCACCGGCGACAGTTTGCCGTCCGCGCTCACCGGTACCACGGCCAGGCTGCCGGCAGGGTCGGCGGCCACGCCGTAGTTGCTGACGAACAGGTAGCGGCCATCGAGGCTGAGGCTGGAATGGGTCGGCTCGTTGCCCAGGCTCTGCACCTGGTTGATCGGCGCCAACTGGCGGGTCTTGGCGGCGATGCTGAAGCTGCTCACCCGACCAACCGTGTCGGCCTGGCCCGGGCCGTTTTCATTCACCGCGAACAGGTACTTCTGGTCCTTGGACAAGGTCAACCAGGACGGGTTGGCGCTCTTCACCACTTGCAGCGGCTTGGCGGCGATCATCCCGGTCTGGCTGTTGAACTGCAGGCGGTACAAGCCCTGGCTCTGGCCTTGGGTGTAGGACCCCACCAGCAGCTCTTGGGTGGTCACCGGTGCGGCGGCCTGGACCGACATGGCGCCGACGCTGCCGGCCATCAGCAGGGGCCAGAAGTTACGCATCTTCATCGGTCGGCTCCTCGTCGTTGCGGGCGCTGAAGGCGCTCATGCACACCAGGCGGTGCTCGCCAGAGTCGCCGCTGATGGTCCAGCTTTGCAGGGTGTCGTCGAAGGTCGCGGCCTGGACCTGGGCCAGGCTGAAGGTCCAGCGCTTGGCGGCGCGGCCGTCCATGCACTCGATCAGCAGTTGCTGCTCATCGAGGCTGAAATCGAAAGCGTGCAGCCCGTCGATTTCCAGCATGTCGCAGGACTCGAGGGCAGTGAGCAAGTGGGTAGCGGCAGTCATAGCGATCAATCATCACAGGGGAAAGGCGCCATGATAGCTGATTGCAGGAGGGGATCAGGGCCAGCATGCGGATGGATTGTTCCCGCGCCGTGCGGGAACAATCTTCATCAACGGCAGGCTTAGTGGGCGAACAGCGAGTTGCCCTTCTGCCCCGCCAGTTTCTCCGGTTTGATCAGGAAGCGCGCCAGGGCCGGCAGCAGCCACAGGGCCCCGAACATGTTCCACAGCAGCATGAAGGTCAGCATCAGGCCCATGTCGGCCTGGAACTTGATGGCCGAGAAAATCCAGGTGCAGACGCCAATCGCCAGGCACAGGCCGGTGAACAGCACCGCCTTACCGGTAGAACGCAAGGTTTGGTAGTAGGCCTCTTGCAACGGCAGCCCGGCTCGCAGGAAGCTTTCCAGGCGGCTGTAGATGTAGATGCCGTAGTCCACGCCGATGCCCACCCCCAGGGCCACCACCGGCAAGGTCGCAACCTTGACGCCGATCCCCATGAAGGCCATCAGGGCGTTGCCCAGCACCGAGGTCAGCACCAGCGGCAGGACGATGCACAGGGTCGCCGCCCAGGAGCGGAAGGTGATCATGCACATGCCCGCCACGCAGATGTAGACCAGGATCAGGATGGTCAGCTCCGACTCCTTGATCACTTCGTTGGTGGCCGCCTCGATCCCGGCGTTACCGGCGGCGAGGATGAATTCCAGGCCATCGCGGTTGTGCTCGTTGGCGAACTCCTGCACGGCATGCACCGCCCGGTCCAGGGTTGCCGCCTTGTGGTCGTTGAGGAACACCAGCACCGGCGCCAGGGAGCAATTGTTGTTGTACAGGCCGTCGGCCCGGGCGATGGAGTTGTTGAGCACGTCAGGGTTGCGCGACAGGGTTTCCCATTTCAGGTTGCCCTCGTTCATGCCCTTGATCATCTGCTTGGACACAGTCACCAGGGAGATCGCCGACTGCACGCCCTCGGTGTTTTGCATCTTCCACATCAACTCGTCGATGGGCGCCATGGCTTCATAGCGCGAACAGCCTTCGGAGGCAGTCTTGACCATCACCACCAGCACGTCGGAACTGGTGGAGTAATTGCTGATGATGAAGTTGTTGTCCTTGTTGTAGCGCGAGTCGGGGCGCAGTTCCGGGGCACCTTGGTCGAGGTCGCCGATCTTCAGGTTCTGGCTGTACCAAAGGCCGCCACCGAAGGCCACCAGGGCCAGGGCGATGGAGATCGGGGCGACTTTCGGGCTGGCGAAGTTGGACAGCAGCCGCCAGAAACGGTGTTCGCGGTTAGCGTCCTTCTTGCTGCGTTCGATGGCGCGCTTGCTGATGCCGACATAGGAAATCGCCACCGGCAGCAGGATCAGGTTGGTGAACACGATCACCGCCACCCCGATGGAGGCGCCGATGGCCAGCTCGCGGATCACCCCGATGTCGATGATCAGCAAGGTGATAAAGCCCACGGCGTCGGCGAGGATGGCGATCATGCCCGGCAGGAACAACTGGCGGAAGGTGCGCCGCGCCGCGGTCAGGGCGTTGTCGGCCTCGCTGGACTGCAAGGCGATGCCGTTGATCTTCTGCACCCCGTGGGAAATGCCGATGGCGAAGATCAGGAACGGCACCAGCATGGAGTACGGGTCCAGGCCGAAACCGAAGGCGTGCATCAGGCCCAGTTGCCAGACCACCGCCACCAGGGTGGTGATCAACACAGCGATGGTGCTGCGGATGCACCAGGTGAACCAATAGAGCAGCACCAGGGTGATGATGAAGGCCACACCGAAGAACATCACCACCATGATCAGGCCGTCGATCAGGTCACCGACCTTCTTGGCGAAGCCGACAATGTGGATTTTCACATTGGGGTTCTGCGCCTCGAACTTGTCGCGGATCTTGTCTTCCAGTTCATGGGAGAACTTCTGGTAGTCCAGGGCCAGCAATTTGCCCTGGTCCTTGGGGTCCGGGTAGGACTCCAGCAGTGGGATGTCGACAATGCTCGACTTGAAGTCGTTGGCCACCAGGCGCCCGACCTGGCCGGACTTGAGCACGTTGTTGCGCAACTGGTCGAGGCTATCGGCCGAGCCGTTGTAGCTCTGGGGGATCACTTCGCCGCCGGCAAAGCCTTCCTCGGTCACCTCGGTCCAGCGCACGCTGGGGCTCCACAGGGACTTGAGGCCCGAGCGGTCGACGCCGGAGATGTAGAACACCTCGTCGTTGATCTGCCGCAGGGTCTCCATGTACTCCTTGGTGAAGATGTCGCCGTCCTTGGCTTCCACCGAGATGCGCACGGTGTTACCCAGGTTGGCCAGGTCGTTGCGGTGCTCCATCATTTTTTCGATGAAGGGGTGCTTCAGCGGGATCATTTTCTCGAAGCTGGTGGACGGCCGGATCAACGTGGCCTGCCAGAACAGGAAAATGCTCACCAGCAGGCAGATCAGGATCACTGCCGGGCGGTTGTTGAAAATCAGGCGCTCGAGAAACGTCGCCTTGTCTTGGTGATGACTGCTCATGGATGTCCCCGCCTTCTTATTATGTGCCCGGCCTATTTGCCCAGGTCAGCGCCTGTCGGTGCCGTGGCGCGTACGCCGCCCTGCCCCACCAGAACCAGATTGCCGTTGCCGGCCGCCGTCACCGCCGATAAGGAGATGCGATCGGGACGGTTGAATACGCTGAAGGTCAGGCCCTGGTCGTGGCTTTGCACCACGCTGCCGCCGTTGCCGACGATCACCAGGGTGCCGTCGTCCAGCAACGTCGCGCCGGACAGGCCGAACTCCAGGGCGCCACGGGTGGCCTTGAGTTCCACCGGCTCCCAGCTGTCACCAAAATCCGTGGAGCGATACAGGTTGCCGCGCAATCCGTAAGCCAGCAGCGTGGCCGGCTCGCCGGTGCCGATCACCCCGAACAACGAGCCTTCATACGGGCCTTCGAGGCGTTCCCAGGTCTGCCCCCAATCGGCGGAGCGGAACATGCTGCCCTGCTCACCGACGATAAATAGGCCGGAATCCTTCACCGCCGCAATGGCGTTGAGGTGGTACTGGTCTTCGTTGTCCAGGCGGTCGCTGACGTCTTCCCAGGCCTGGCCGCCGTCCGTGGTTTCCAACAAGGCACCGTAGGCCCCGACGGCAAAACCGTGGCTGGCGTCCTTGAAGTACACGTCGAGCAAGGGGGCTTCGCGCTTGAGGTCTTCGAATTGCTTGGTCCAGGTCAGGCCGCCGTCGGTGCTGGCGAGGATCTGTGCATCGTGGCCCACAGCCCAGCCGTGGGTCTCATCGACGAAGTACACGGCGGTGAGCAACTGCCGGGTTGGCACCTTGGCCTGGGTCCAGGTGCTGCCCTGGTCATCGGAATAGAGAATGTGCCCACGATCGCCGACGGCCACCAGGCGCTTGCCGGCATGGACCACATCGAGCATCAGGCTTTTCGCGGCCTTGGCCGACTCAGTGGAATAGACAGTGTCCGCTGCGCTGGCAGCGGCCTGGACGGAAGCCGAACACATGACCACGCCCACCAGCGAGAGCGCTGTAGCCAGCAACGCAAGTTTGCGCAAGGCCGGCGGGCGGCAAACAACCACACCCATGACAGGCTCACTCATAGACCTTTCCCCCATTATTATTGTTCGTTCATCCAAGCTGTCGGGTCGCTGTGGAAGGCGCTCCGAGACGTCGGCTGATATCGGTTAACTGTCCTGAAACCTGCAATCTAGAGCCACTTCGGATGCATGGCTATCCTATCGGGCTTTCGAAAGGTCTGACAATCGACACCACGTTATCTTTTGTTAACCCGGGGTAAAGCGCGGCCACCTGAATACACGGGCATTCGGCGGCCTGATGAACAAAGCCCACCCTGGCTTACCGACGATGACGCGCTTGAGCGTAGCGCAAGACTCGAGGACGTCATCGCTGGCAAGCCAGCTCCTACAACGGGATGGGGTGTGTGCTTTGTAGGAGCCCGGCTTGCCGGCGATGGCGGTCTTGGGATGAGTGCAAGGCTTGAAGACGCTATCGCTGGCAAGCCAGCTCCTACAAGGTGGGGGGTGGGCTTTTGTGTAGGAGCCCGGCTTGCCGGCGATGGCGGTCTTGGGATGAGCGCAAGGCTTGAAGACGCTATCGCTGGCAAGCCAGCTCCTACAACGGGATGGGGGGGGTGCTTTTGTGTAGGAGCCCGGCTTGCCGGCGATGGCGGTCTTGGGATGAGCGCAAGGCTTGAAGACGCTATCGCTGGCAAGCCAGCTCCTACAACGGGATGGGGGGTGTGCTTTGTGTAGGAGCCCGGCTTGCCGGCGATGGCGGTCTTGGGATGAGCGCAAGGCTTGAAGACGCTATCGCTGGCAAGCCAGCTCCTACAACGGGATGGGGTGTGTTTTTGTGTAGGAGCCCGGCTTGCCGGCGATGGCGGTCTTGGGATGAGCGCAAGGCTTGAGGACGCTATCGCTGGCCCGCCAGCGCCTACAAGGAGCTGGCGGGCGAACGATGGGTTTAGGCGAGGCTTTTGCTGACGACTTCGTAGACGTCGCTGGACAGCTCGCCGGAAGCACGGATGCGTTCCAGCTCACCTTTCATCAGCGCCTGGCGGGCGCTGTCGTATTTGCGCCAGCGGGTCAGCGGCGCCAGTTGCCGCGAGGCAATCTGCGGGTTGAAGGCGTTGAGCTGGATCACCAGGTCCGCGAGGAAGCGGTAGCCCGAGCCGTCGGCGGCGTGGAAGTTGATCAGGTTCTGCCCGGCAAAGGCACCGATCAGCGCCCGCACCTTGTTCGGGTTCTTGAGGTTAAACGCTGGGTGCTGCATCAGCGCCTTGACCCGCTCCAGGGCGCCCGGCAAGCCGCTGCCGGCCTGGACGCTGAACCACTGATCCATGACCAGGGCGTTGTCCTTGAAGTTCTCGGCAAACACCGCCAGGGCCTGGGCCTTCTCGGCTTCGAACGGCGAGTTGACCAGCACCGCCAGGGCCGTCAGGCGCTCAGTCATGTTGTCGGCGCTGTCGAACTGCTCGATGGTTGCCGCCAGCACCGCCGGTTGCTCGCTGAGCATCAGGTACGACAGCGCAATGTTCTGCAGCGCACGGCGGGCGAAGTGCTCGGACTCGGCCACATAAGCAGTGACTTTCGACACCTCGCGGTTGGCCTGGTAACGGGCCCACAGCGGCTCGAACAGTTGCTCGGCCAATTGCCGGCGGGCGAACTCACGGGCACCGTGAATGGCATCGACGTCCGCCACTTCACTGATTTCCGTGAGGTAGGCTTCACCCGGCAGGGAGAGCATTTCCGCGACCATGGCCTGGTCCAGGCTGTCGTCGGCCAGCACGCTGCGCAGCGCGGTGACCAGGCGCGCATCCATCACCAGGGCCTCGCCCTTCTGGTATTGGCCGATCAGTTCCTGCAACACCTGCACCGACAATTGCTGGCCGGCTTCCCAACGGTTGAAGCCGTCGCTGTCGTGCTGCATGAGGAACATCAGTTGGTCGCGGTTGTAGGGGAAGCTCAGCTTCACCGGCGCCGAGAAACCGCGCAGCAGCGAAGGCAGCGGCTGTTCGGCGATGTCGACAAAGGTGAAGGTCTGCTCGGCTTCGGTCACCGAGATCACCCGGGATGTGCCCTGGGCAGCGCTTTCACCCGACAGGCGCAGGGCAATGCCCTGCCCTTGCGAATCCAGCAGGCCCAGTTCCACCGGAATCACAAACGGCCGTTTCTCGACCTTGTCCGGAGTGTCCGGGCAGCTCTGGCGGAAGGTCAGGCTGTAGGTCTTGGCCGCGGCGTCATAGGCCTCGCTGACCGCCAGGCGTGGGGTGCCGGCCTGGCTGTACCAGCGCTTGAACTGGGTCAGGTCGACGCCGTTGGCGTCTTCCATGGCCTTGACGAAATCGTCGCAGGTCACGGCCTGGCCGTCGTGGCGTTCAAAGTACAGGTCGCTGCCCTTGCGGAAGCCTTCGGCGCCCACCAGGGTGCGGATCATGCCCACCACTTCCGAACCCTTTTCGTACACGGTCAGGGTGTAGAAGTTGGAAATCTCGATAAAGCTTTCCGGGCGCACGGCATGGGCCATGGGGCCGGCATCTTCGGCGAACTGGTGGGTGCGCAGATAGGCCACGTCCTGGATGCGCTTGACCGTGGCCGAGTTCATGTCCGAGGAGAAACCGGCGTCGCGGAACACCGTGAAGCCTTCCTTGAGCGATAGCTGGAACCAGTCGCGGCAGGTCACGCGGTTGCCCGACCAGTTGTGGAAGTATTCGTGGGCCACGATGGCCTCGACCCGCTGGTGCGCGGCGTCGGTGGCGGTTTCGGCCCGGGCCAGCACGGCGCTGGAGTTGAAGATATTGAGGCCCTTGTTCTCCATGGCGCCCATGTTGAAGTCGTTGACCGCAACAATCATGAAGATGTCCAGGTCGTACTCACGGCCGTAGGTTTCTTCGTCCCAGCGCATGGATTTCTTCAGGCTGTTCATGGCGTGCTGGCATTTGTCGATGTTTTCCGGCTCGACGTAGATGCGCAGCGCCACGTCGCGCTGGTTCATGGTGGTGAAGCTGTCCTCGACGCACCACAGGTCGCCGGCCACCAGGGCGAACAGGTAGGCCGGCTTCATGAACGGGTCTTCCCAGGTCGCCCAGTGCCGACCGTCTTCGCCGGGGCCGCTGGCAATCGGGTTGCCGTTGGACAGCAGCACCGGGTAGCGGTGCTGCTCGGCCACCACGGTGGTGGTGAACTTGCTCATCACGTCCGGGCGGTCGAGGTAGTAGGTGATCTTGCGGAAGCCTTCGGCCTCGCACTGGGTGCAGAACATTCCGCTGGATTTGTACAGGCCTTCCAGGGCGGTGTTGCTTTCCGGGTGGATGCGCACGCTGGTGTCGACAGTGAAGCTCTGTGCCGTCGGCTGCAGGGTCAGGTGGCTGTCGTCGAGCTGGTAATCGGCGGCGCTCAGCTCGCGATCCCCCAGGCTCACCGACAACAGTTCCAACTGCTGGCCGTCCAGCACCAGCGGCGGCAGGCCGGCACCGCGCGCCGGGTTGCGACGCATCACCAGTTGCGCGTGGACCAGGCTATGGTCCTCGAACAACTCGAAGGTCAGGTGGGTTTCGTCGATCAGGTACTCAGGCGCCTGATAGTCCTTCAGGTAGATCATCTGCGGTTGTGCGGTGCCCATGCTGGAGTCCTTCTACTGATGCACGGCGAGCTGGTAGGCCGTGTATTTACGAATGTTGATCACGCCACTGTCGAAGATCAGGTACTGGCCCTTGATCCCCAGCAGCGTGCCTTCGGCAATCGGGTTCTTGTCCAGGTTGAAGCTGACGATCTTGGCCGGGTACTGGCGCACCGGGTAACGAATCTCCAGGGGCTCGAGGTCACGCACCGGCTGGATCGCTTGCAGGCCGAAACGCTCCTGCAGGGCCAGCAGGCCCTCGGCGCAGGACTCGAACAACTGCTCGCGCACCTGGGCCAGATCCACCGCCACCGCGTCGCCCTTGAGCAAGGCGCGCCAGTTGGTCTTGTCGGCCACCTGGGAACGGAACAGGTCTTCGACGAAGCCCGATTGCTGGCGGGTCGCCACGCGCATGATCGGCAGCGCCTGGCTGGCGCCCTGGTCCAGCCAGCGGGTAGGCAGTTGGGTGGCGCGGGTGATGCCGACCTTGATCCCCGAGGAGTTGGCCAGGTAGACCACGTGGTCGGTCATGCAGAACTGCTCACCCCACGACGGCTCGCGGCAGGTGCCGGCGTCGTAGTGGCAGCGTTCCGGGCTCATGATGCAGATATCGCACTGGGCCAGCTTGGTCATGCACGGGTAGCAGTAGCCCTGGCTGAAGCTGGTCTTGGTCTTGCGCCCACAATGGGAGCAGTGGATCGCCCCCAGGTATTCCAGGCGTATCTGGGTGCCGATCAATGGATTGACCGGCACTTCGGTGTCGCCCAGGCGAAAAGCGTACTGAACATCCGACCCGTCAAGGCGAGCCGACATTTTGCTGATGGAGCCACGGCCAATCTCGATCAATGGATGGCATCCGACTTGAACAGAATGTTCGGCACCGGGGCCGACTTCGAGGCGCACTCTTGCGGGCCCATGTAACCGGTCCGTTCTTCCTCGGGCAGGTTCTGCAGCTCCCAGGCGATCATCGCCTGCAGGGACAGCTCACGCTGCTCGGCGGTGAGTTTGCGGCCATCGGACCATTTGCCGATCTCTACCGCCAGTTTCAGGCTCTGGTAGATCTCGGGGGTGATGTTTTCGATCATTTCGACAAAAGACGACATACAACTCTCCAGCGTATTAGAGGGCCAGTTTACGGCGGCTATAGAGGCCGCCCAACAAACCTGTGAAGCATCCGACGAGCAACCCGCCGACGTGGGCGGCGTTGGCGATTTCACCGAAGCCGATCATCGAGATCAGCCCCGACATACAGATCAGCAGCCACACCAGCATCATCACCAGCACGCCACGGGGCAGCCGATAGACCGGGTTGGGCGACAGCCATTGATAGATCCAGCAATGCCCGAGCAGGCCGTACAAGACCCCGGACAAGCCGCCGAACAGGGTCGGGCCGCTGAACAGGTACTGGGCGTAGTTGGACACCAGGCTGAACAGCAGGGTCAGGCCCAGCAGGTTGATGCTGCCCTGGCGCAACTCGATGCGCCGCCCCAGTTCCCAGTACCACATGCCGTTCATGGCGATGTGCAGGAAGCCGAAGTGGATCAGCATCGGCGTCACCAGGCGCCACCACTGCCCCGCCGCCAGGCTGTCTTCCAGGGGGACGAAGCGGATGTACTCGCCCACCACATGGAAGTCGAGGAAGGTCAGCCAGCGCAGGGTTTCAAGGTTTTCGCCCAGCCAGGTCACGGCGCAGACGATCAGGCTCAGCACCAGCACCAACGCGGTCATCGGGCTGCGGCGCAACTGCTCGACAAACCCCGCACGGGCCTCGGGCGGTTGCGCCGGGATGTCCAGTTGCTGCTCGGGGTCACCTGCCGGGAACTGCGCATACAGCGAACGCACCTGCTCGCTGATGTCGCCAGGCACCCAAAGCACCTGTTCGCCGGCTTCTTCGCTGACCCGATGGGGCACCTGCATGCGTTGCAGCAGCTTGACGAAACCGCTCAGGTCCACCGCCAGGGGCAGGCGTAATACCGCTACCGCGCTCATTGCACAGCCTCCGGCCGCTCGACATCGACCCAGACGAATTTATGCGGATCCAGGCGGGTTTCCTGGTCCAGGCGATAGGCCACCAACTTGCCGTAAAGCACGGCGCTGTAGTCCAGGCAGGCCAGGTTGGGGCGGATCGGCGCCGGCTTGCCGCTGCGCCAGTAATGGCCGACAAACAGCAACGGCTCGTCGCTGCCATAGCGCAGCAGGTTGTTTTTCTCGGCCACGGACAGCGGCGTGCGGGCCACCGGCTCCGGCAGCGCGTCGGGCTGGAAGACGATATCGCCGTAGGTTTGCGGGTCGTCTTCCCAGAACTTGGTGCGGAAGAACGAACGGATCAGGCCGTCGCCGCTGGTCATGGTCTGACCATGGGGCAAGCGCATGTCGGTGCCGCGCAACAGGCGGTCGAAGGCGGTGCTGGCGAAGCTGTCGGGCAAGGCCGAGGCCTTGAGGAACGCCTCGTCGATGCAGCCATTGGGGTACTGGGCGCGCAATGGCGCGATCAGCCCGGCATCCCAGCAGGCATGCACCACCCGGAAGCGCCCGGCGTCGACGAACAGCGGCAGGTCGTAGAACCAGGCCAGAAAGTCGTGCCAGTCCCCCGGGTGCTGTTCGAACTGGGCCAGGGTTTCCTTGAGCAGGCGAGCGTGGCGCGGGGTGTGCTCACGCACGAACTGGCGGCCACTGCCGGGCGGCGCCGGAGTGCTCCAGCCCAAGGCGTTGAACTCGTGGTTGCCCATGATGCACAGGGCCTGACCGGCCTCGACCATGTCGTGGACGATGTGCAGGGCCTCGCGAATGCGCGGGCCGCGGTCGATGATGTCACCGAGGAACACCGCCATGCGCGACGGGTGCCGCCAGACGCCGCCCTGTTTGTGGTAACCGAGCCGGTCCAGCAAGTGCTCAAGGGTCTGGGCGCAACCGTGCACGTCACCGATCAGGTCGTAGCTACGCGCGGGATCGAGCATCAGTCGCCTCCACCGCCCAGCCGGCTGCCCCAGCCAAGCTTGGTCCGACAGACCTCGTAGTAGTTGTGGTCCAGGGGGTGGATCAGGCGCAGCTTCTGCGCCTTCTTGCTCACCGTGATGGTGTCGCCGGGGGCGCAGGTAAAGTGGTTCTGCCCGTCACAGGAGACTTGCGGATAGATCTGCATATCTTTGGACACGACGATTTTCAGCTCACTGTTGCCATCGACCACAATCGGCCTTCCGGACAAGGTATGGGGGTACATCGGCACAATCACAATGGCATCGAGCTTGGGATGCATGATCGGCCCGCCGGCGGACAGCGCGTAGGCCGTGGAACCGGTGGGCGTGGCGACGATCAGGCCGTCGGCCTTCTGGCTGCAGACGAACTGACCGTCGATGTAGATTTCGAACTCGATCATCCGCGTCGACTTGCCCGGGTGCAGCACCACATCGTTCAGCGCATCGCCCTGGCCGATGGCCTCGGCGTGGCGGCGAACTTCGGCCTGCAGCAGGAAGCGGTTTTCCACCAGGTAGTGACCGTCGAGCACTTCGGCGACCTTGACTTCCAGCTCGTCGGGGCGGATGTCGGTAAGAAAGCCCAGGCTGCCACGGTTGATGCCCAGCACTGGGATATTGTGCCGGGCCAGGGCCCGGGCGGCGCCCAACAGGCTGCCGTCGCCGCCGACCACAATCACCATGTCGCAGACTTCACCGAGCAGTTTGCGCGACGAGGTCTGCAGGCCGTGGCCCGGCAAGACTTCGGCGATGGTGTCCTCGAGGATCACGTGCAGGTGGCGGGCGAGGAGAAACTTTTTCAGTCGGCGCACTGTGTCCAGCACCTGGGAACTGCCCAGGCGACCGATAATGCCGATATTACGAAATTGCTCCATGGGGCTCCTGCGGGGTTCTGGCACAAACAAAGGGGGGATTATGGGCGAAACCCGGCGTTAGACAAAATCCTTTCAGCCACGGGCCAAGGAGCTATGCTCGCAGCATGATCCTGTTCCCCGAATTGCTCGACCTCCCCCGCCAGTTGCGCCACCCCGAAGTGCGCGACCTGGCCTGGGTCATCCTCGCGCCGCCCATGCTCGAACAGACACCCTGGCCCCAGCGCCACCCCCTGGCCGGCAGCGATTGGGTGCAGGCCCCGCAACTGCTGGGCCACTGGTTGCGCCAACTGGATCACGACAGCCGCGCCCTGCAACACTGGCTGGCCCTGGCCACCACCCGACGCCTGGGCCTCTATTACGAACGCCTGTGGCAATTCGCCGTGCGCCACGCCCCCGGCGTCGAGTTGCTCGCCGCCAACCTGCCGATCCGCCGCGACGGGCACACCCTGGGCGAACTGGACATGCTGCTGCGCGACCGCGACGGCGTGCATCACTTGGAACTGGCGATCAAGCTGTACCTCGGGCCGCAGCAGGGCAACGGCGCCGACAGTGCCCAGTGGCTGGGCCCCGGCTGCCATGACCGCCTGGACCGCAAGCTGGACCACCTGCACCAACACCAATTGCCGATCTCGGCCCGCCCGGAAAGCCGCGACGCCCTGGCTGCCCTGGGCATCGAGGCATTCAATGCCCACCTGTGGCTGGGCGGTTACCTGCTCTACCCCTGGCCCGGCCACGCCCAACCGCCCTTGGGCGCGCACCCGCAACACTTGCACGGTGGCTGGCTGCACCAGCACGCCTGGCCGGCGTTTTTTGCCCAGAGCCGCCCCGGCCGCTGGCAACCCCTGCCCCGCCACGCCTGGCTGGCGCCGGCTCACTACCCCGAAGAACAGACTTGGACCCCCACCCAGTTGGAACAATGGCTGGCCGAACTGGACCCTCACGCACCGGCGCAGTTGATGGTCCGCCTGACGGAAAAAGCCTGCGGCCATTGGGAGGAAGCCGAACGGCTGTTCCTGGTGGCCGACCTGTGGCCGAACCTGCCGGGCAGCGGTTGAGGCCGCCCCGCCGCCGTTGCCCGGCAACCCATGCCCGGCCAATGGCTACAAGGGACTAACCTCTGGCCCCGACCATTCGTCCTACTATTACCGTTAACATCAAACAGCCATCACCACCCTGTACTAGGATACGAGCGACCTCTCGTTGAACCGGTTGGCTTCGAAGGGCCAGACCACTGTTTTATAATCCAGCGCTATAAAGGCATGACGCCGCTCGCTGCACTCATGGATGACACGATGAATTCACACCTGCTTTTTCCGCAGATCGGCAAGGTCATTGCCAGCACCGGTAGCCGCAGCTTCCCGCGTATGCTCCACGAACTGATCCGCACCCAACTGGCGGTGGACGCCCTGCAGATCCGGCAACTGCAGGTGGCGTGCGAAGCGCACTTGCAGGAACGCAGCCGCAGCGCCGCCAACGACGCCATCGACGCCCTGGAACTCACCTGGCCCGGCGAGGTGCTGTACGACCAGGGTTCCCAGCAGCCGGCCACCGCCCGCCCCGCCCATGCGCCCGAACAGGCCTGGGTGGATGCCAACAGGGCGCAGATGCACCTGAGCAGCCGCCGTGACGGCTACCGTTACGTGATTTCGCTGTACCGCGCCCAGCCCTGCGCCAGCTTCAACCCCCAGGAAAACACCTTCCTCCTGGACTTCTCGTCACTGCTGCTGCCCATGGTCGAACAGCACATCAGCGCCCTGCAGCCGGCCAGCGCCGCCGCCAAGGAGCCCTCGCCCGAGACGCCCAAGGCCCAGGGCCTGGAGAGCCTGCACCAGCGCTTTGTCGAACGCCTGGAACAGTGCGCCCTGACCCTGTCGAACCGCGAACTGGAAGTCTGTGTCGGCCTGCTGGCCGGGCGCACCGTGCCGGAACTCGCCGAGCAGCTCCGGCTCAAGGCCAACACCGTGGAAAGCTACCTCAAGCGCGCAGCGATCAAGCTGGGCATCAGCGGCCGCCACTCGCTGCTGCGCTGGATGTATGGCAGCGACGACGCCACGGCCCCCTGCTCCCTCCTCGGCCTGGTCTAGACCGGCGCCATACCTGCCAACCTGACGCGCAACCCTGGCCCCACCCCGGCACGACAGCACCCGGGTGGCGCCCGGTCATCAGTCCCGGGCCAGGGCCTCGATCGGGTCCAGGCGCGCCGCATTGCGCGCCGGGACAAAGCCAAAGACGATGCCGATCAGGGTCGAGCAGGCAAAGGCGGTGACGATCGAGCCCAGGGAAAACACCATCTGCCACTCTTTGACGAACAGTGAAAACAGGTAGCCGATGGCGAACGACAGGCCGATGCCGATCGCCCCGCCAATCAGACAGACCATCACCGCCTCCACCAGGAACTGCTGGCGAATGTCCGACTGGCGCGCACCCACCGCCATGCGAATGCCGATTTCCCGGGTCCGCTCGGTCACCGACACCAGCATGATGTTCATCACCCCAATCCCCCCCACCAGCAGCGAAATCAGGGCAATCAGCGACAACAGCAAGGCCAGGGAGCGGCTGGTCTTGTCCACGGTTTTCATGATGCTGTCGAGGTTGTTGGTGAAGAAGTCCTTGGTGCCATGGCGCTGCAACATCACCTGGGTCACGTTGTCCTCCACCACCTTGCTCGGCTGGCCGTCCTTGATCCGCACGCTGATGCTGTCCAGGTGGCGCTGGCCCAGCAGGCGCCCGGCCGCCGTCTCGTAAGGCACCCAGACGCTCAAGGTATTGCCGGCCGAGAAGATGTTCTTGCTCTCGGCCGTGACCCCGATCACCGTGCACGGCAGCGACCCCACCAGGATCACCTGGCCCAACGGGTCGACCCCAGCGCCGAACAGGCGCTGGCGGGTGTTGTGGTCGATCACCACCACCTGGGCCTGGCGCCGTGCATCGCTTTCGCTGAAGGCAATCCCCGCCTGCATTTTCAGCCCGCGAACCTGGAAGTATTTGTCGCTGACCCCGTTGACCGTGGCGTTGACGTCCACGTTGCGGTAGCGCAGCAACAGGTTGCGCCCCACCACCGGGGTCGCGCTGTCGACGTAGTACAGCTGGTTAAGGGCGGTCGCGTCGGCGGGCATCAGGGTCTCGATGGCCGCCGCCCGGCTGTCGCCGAAACTGGCCCCGGGAAACACGTCGATGGTGTTGCTGCCGATCGCCTGGATGTCCTTGAGCACGTAGCGCTTGGCCCCCTCGCCGATGGCCACGATGGACACCACCGAGGTGATGCCGATGATGATCCCGAGCATGGTCAGCAAGGTGCGCATGCGGTGGGACACCAGGGCCACCCAGGCCATGCCGAAGGCTTCCTTGAACAGCCCGAGGCTGGCCACCAGGCGCCGCGCCCCGGCCGGTTCAACCCGCACCGGCTCCTCGATACTGGCCGCGGCCCCATCCCGTGGGTTGGTCCGGTCGCTGATGATCTGGCCGTCACGCACCTCGATGATGCGCTCGGCATTCGCCGCCACCTTGGGGTCGTGGGTCACGATGATCACCGTGTGCCCGGCGGCGTGCAGTTCCAGCAGGATGTTCATCACCTCCTTGCCGCTGGCGGTGTCGAGGGCGCCCGTGGGTTCGTCGGCCAGGATCACCTCGCCGCCGTTCATCAGCGCCCGGGCAATACTCACCCGCTGCTGCTGGCCGCCGGACAATTGGTTGGGCCGATGCTCCAGGTGCCCCGCCAGCCCCAGGCGCCCGAGCAACGCACTGGCCCGGCTGTGGCGCCGGCTTTCCGCGGTGCCGGCATAAATCGCCGGCATCTCGACGTTGTGCATGGCACTCAGGTGCGGCAACAGGTGGTAGCGCTGGAAGATAAAACCGAAGTAGTCGCGCCGCAGCTCCGCCAGCTCCTGGTTGTCCAGGTCGCGGGTTTCCCGGCCGTTGACCCGGTAGCTGCCGGCGGTGGCGTAATCCAGGCAGCCGAGGATGTTCATCAGGGTGGACTTGCCCGAGCCCGAGGCGCCGGTGATGGCCACCATCTCCCCGGCCTGGATCGTCAGGTCGATCTCGTTGAGGGCGATATAGGCCTTGTCGCCGGCCATGAAACTGCGGGTGATGCCTTTGAGTTCCAACAATGGCTGGGTCATGGTCAGGCTCCCACCACAGCGGACACCGGATCGCCGATCACCACCGTGTCACCCTCCACCAACCCGTCCTTGATCTCGACCTTGACGTTGTTGTTGATCCCGACCTGCACGCTGCGTTGCTGGGCATGGCCCTTGGCGTCCAGCACCCGCACCGGAAAGCTGCCGTCGGCATTGCGTGGGCCCAGGGCCGCCACCGGCACCATCAGTACCGCCTCGGCGGTGTCGAGCACAATGCGCACCTGGGCGGTCATGGCGATGCGCAGCCGGTGGTCCGGGTTGGGCACGTCGAACAGCGCGTTATAGAACACCGCGCTGCTATGTTTCGACGTGCCGGCCGCCTGGGTGTCGAGGAAGTTCTGCGGTGCCGGTTCAGTGCCGCGCAGCTTGCCGTAGTAGCGTCGGTCTTCGCCGAGGATGGTGAAATACACCGCCTGCCCCGGGGTGATGTGGATCACATCGGCCTCCGAGACCTGGGCCTTGACGGTCATGGTGTCAAGGTCCGCCAGCTTGAGCAGCACCGGCGCCAGTTGCTGGGCGATCACGGTCTGGCCTTCCTGGGTGACGATGCCCACCACGTCGCCGTCGATGGGCGCGACGATCCGGGTATAGGCCAGGTTGACCTTGGCCGTGTCGATCTGGATATGCGCACTCTTGATCTGCGCATCGAGGGACAGCAGGTTGGCCCGCTGCACCTCATAGTTGGACTCGGCGGTCTCGAAGTCCTGCCGGGAGATCGACGCATCGGACTGCAAGTCCTGGTAGCGCTCGTAGATCGACTTGGTCTGCTTGAGTTGGGCCGCCGTGGCTCGCCGCTGGGCCTGAAGGTTTTCCTCGTCGACCTGGGCCTGGCGCAAGGTGTTCTGCAGCACCAGGGGGTCGATTTCCGCCAGCCACTGGCCCTTCTTCACCTTGTCCCCGAGCTTGACCTTGAGCGACTTCAATTGCCCCGAGACCTGGGCCCCGACGTCCACTTGCTTGATGCCTTCCAGCAGCCCGGTGGCCAGCACGGCGTTTTCGATATCGCCGCGCTCGACCTTGGCCACCAGGTACTGCGGCGCCTCGGCCGGCGCCTGCACCGTGTAGACCACCAGCCCGACCGCCAGCAGCAGCGCCAGCCCCAGGCCTGCCTTGCGAAATTTCGACTTTTCCATAAATGCCCACACATGTATTGAGAGCGGACCCGGCCGCAGCCGGACCCTTGTGTAAGGAGCACCCTATTGCCGTCATGAGTGATGCTCCCGATCGATAAAACCGCGTTCAGTGCCTTTCCGCACAGCGCCTTACGACACCCCCTCGCCCACCGCCAGGGCCAGCCCTTCGTGCCACCAGGCCGCAAGGCTGAAGACGTCGGGTGCCTTGAGGATGCTGAAGTGGTTGCCCGGGCCATGCCACACCTGCAACGGGTCGGCGAACTGGCGCCAGCCATGGAGCATCGCCTCTTGCTCGCGCAGGTTGCCGGCGGCGTCCAGGGTCGGGTCCTCGGCCAGCACCAGGCGCACCGGCCCGCGGTACAACTGGCGTGGCTGATAGACCGTGCGCAACGCCGCGCCAAAGGTGCGCACCGTGCCGTAGATCGCCTCAGGGGTTGAGCGCGGCGACAACTGGCCGACCCGCACCATGCCCCCATGCAGCAAGCGCAGCTGGCTCGCATCGTCGGCTGCGGCAAAGGCCACGGGGTCGATCCCCAGGGACTTGCCCGAGGCCAGTTGCAAGGCCTCGATCAAGCGTTCCATGACCGCCGTTGCCGTGTAGGGCCTGGCCACGCCACCGTTGCCCCCCGGCGCCTCGCTGTCGATCAGGGTCAGGGACGCCACCTTGCGCCCCCGGGCCTGCAGGCTCGCCGCCAAGGCATAGGCCACCCAGCCGCCAAAGGAATGGCCGACCAGGTGCACCGGCCCCTCCGGGCACACCTGCTGCAACGCCGACAAGGCATGCTCGGCGGCGCTTTCCACTTGGCTGTGGGGCGGCCATTGCCCGTCCAGGCCCCGGGGTTGCAAGCCGAACAGCGGCCAGTCAGGCCCCAGGGCATCGGTCAGGCCGATAAACCCGGTGACGCTGTCACCGGCCCCCGGCACACAGAAAATCGGGGTCTGCCCGGCACGCCCGGTTTGGATGTTCAACAACGGCTGGTGCGGCGCCATGGGTTCGGGCGCTGCAGCGGCCATGGCCGACGCAATGGCCTGGCCAAGGGCCTGGACGTGGGGTGCCTGCATCATGCTCAGGTGATCCCCCGGCACATTCACAATCTGCAAGCGCGCGCCCAATACCTCGGCCCAGCCGAGGGACTCACTGCGCCGCGCCAGTTCGGTGGGCCGCTCCTCGGCACAGAACAGGTGCACCGGCAACCCAATCGGATGCAGGGTGTAGTGGGCCATGGCGTGCCCGTGGGCCACTTCCCGTCCGAGGAAGCGTTCCAGGTCGCCGGCCGGCGTCTCCAGCAACGACGGGTTGAGCACCTGGCGTTCACGGCAGGCCTGGAGCAGCCCGGCAAAGTCGTGCAGCTCCAGCTCCTGTTCCAACTGGCGAACCCCGGCCAGGGCCGCCTCGCCGTCACGGCCCTGGAGCGTCCAGTAGCTCTCGCATTGCAGCAGCAAATGGCGCTTCTTGGCGTGAGGACCATTCCAGCGCGCCTTGCCCTGGTCGGTCAGGCGCGGCATGTAGCTGTCGATCAGGCCGAGGAACTGCACCACCTGGTCCTGCCCCTGCAATTGCAGGGCGATTTCATAGGCCAGCACCCCGCCAAACGACCACCCGGCGAGGCGGTACGGGCCCTCGGGCTGGACCGAGCGCATCAACCGCACCAAGCGTGCGGCCAGGCCTTCCATGGTCTGCAATTGCCCATGCTGCAAGGCCATCCCCGGCAAGCCGTAGATCGGGAAGTCCCCCGGGATATGCCGGCCCAGCACCGGAAAGTACAGGTCCATGCCGCTGAACTCGTGCACCAGGAACAACGGCGGCTGGCGGCCAGTGCCGCGCACTTCGATCAGGCTCTGCTGGTCCTCCAATGGCTGGGTGCGCTGGCCCAGCAAGGTCGCCAGCGACTCGATGCTGGCGTGCTGGAACAGCTCGGCCAGGGTCACTTTCAACCCGTCCTGCTGCATGCGATTCAGCAGGCGAATGGCCAACAGCGAGTGCCCGCCCAGCTCGAAAAAGCTGTCGTGGCGACCCACCTGTTCCACCTGCAAGACTTCGGCCCAGATCCGCGCCAGGATCTGTTCCAGGGCCGTGGCCGGCGCCTCGTAGACGCGCCCGGCCAAGGCCTGCAGCTCCGGCGCCGGCAAGGCCTTACGGTCCAGCTTGCCGTTGGCGGTCAGCGGCAGGCGTTCGAGGCACACATAGGCCGCGGGCACCATGTAGTCCGGCAACTGGCTTTGCAGCTCAGCACGCAAGCGCTCGCTGTCCGGCGCCTCGGCCGTGGCCTGGCGGGTGTAGTACGCCACCAGGCGCTTGTCCCCCGGGCCGATCTCGCGCACCAGCACCGCAGCATCGCGCACTCCCGGGCACGCGGCCAGGCAGGTTTCGATTTCCCCCAACTCAATGCGGAAACCGCGCAGTTTCACCTGGTCGTCGGTGCGGCCGATGCAATCCAGCTGCCCCTCGCCCAACCAGCGACCCAGGTCGCCAGTGCGGTACATCAGGCGCCCCGGCTGCTCGTCGAAGGGGTCGTGGACAAACTTCTCGGCAGTCAGCTCAGGGCGGTTCAGGTAGCCCAGGGCCACGCCTTCGCCGCCGATGTAGATCTCGCCCACGGCACCCACCGGCACCGGTTGCTGGCGCCGGTCCAACACGTAAATCCGCGTATTGCCAATCGGCCCGCCCACCACCACGCTCTCGGCGTCCGCCGCCAGCGTCCGGATTTCACCGGTGGTGGCAAAGGTGGTGGTTTCGGTCGGGCCGTAGCAATGCACCAGACGCAGCGCCGGGGCCTGTTCCAACAAGCGGCGGAACGCCCCCGGGTCGGCCCGTTCACCACCGCACAACAGCAGGCGCAAGCCCTTGAGGGCCTCGGGAATCAGCTGCACGTACTGGTTGAACAGCGAGGTGGTGAGAAACAGCACGGTCGCCCCCGAGTCCACCAGGGCCCGGCCAAACACCTCGGGTTCAAGCAAGGTGTGGTGGTCGATCACCAGCACTTGGCCGCCATTGAGCAAAGCGCCCCAGACATCCATGGTGCTGGCGTCGAACGCCGGGTTGGAGACAAACGCCAGGCGATCCTGAGGGTTGAAATCGGCGTAGCCGTTGTTGCACACCAGCCGCACGATGGCCCGGTGCGGCACCAACACGCCTTTGGGGGTCCCGGTGGAACCGGAGGTGTACATGATGTAAGCCGCCGTTTCGGACGACTGCGGCAGTTGCGGATCATGGCTCGGCCCGGCAGTAACGCCTGCGTGCATCAGGCTCGATTGCGCCAGGTTAAGGCGCGGCACCGGATGCTCCAGCGTCGGCTCGCCCTGGGTCAGCAACAGCACCGCCTGGCAATCGTCGAGCATAAAGCCCAGGCGCTCAGCCGGGGCGTTGATGTCCAGCGGCACATAGACCGCCGCGCACTTGCTGATCGCCAGTTGGCCGAGCAACAGCTCGAAGGAGCGCGGCAACAGCAACGCCACGTTGTCCCCCGGTTGCACACCCAGGTCGAGCAGGTGGTGCGCCAGTCGGTTGGCGCGCTGGTTGAGCTCGGCGTAACTCAGGGACTCGCTGCCGTGCACCGCCGCCACGGCTTGCGGCCGCAACTGCGCCTGGGCCTCAAACAGCCGGTGCACGGTCTGCTCCCGGGGGAAGTCGCGGCTGCTGGCGTTGAATTGCACCAACAGTTGCCGGCGCTCAGCCGTCGAGAGGATCGACAGGTGGCTGATGGCCCGCTCCGGCGCCTGCTCCAGGGCCTGCACCAGGTTCTCCAGCGCCGCGTGCATGTAGTCCGCCACCCGTTGCGCGCCGATGCCGCAGCCGGCCATCACGCTGAGCATGAAGTCATGGCCCAGGTCGTCCACGCTCAGGGTCAGCAGGTAGTTGCTGCGTTCCTCGGCCTTGAGTAAATGCATACCCTGCCAGGCACCACTGGCCTCGGTCGAAGGCGCGCTACCGACGGCGCTGTGACGGTAGTTGAGCAAGGCGCTGAACAGCGGCGTCGGCGGTGCCACCCCGCTGCAGCGCTGGGCCAGGGCCAACGGCGCGTGCTCGTGGGCCAGCAGGCGGGCCAGCCGCGCATGGGTGGCCAGCAACGCGGTACGCACCCCTTGATCGCCGAGGTCGACCCGCAGCGGCAAGGTATTGATAAACACCCCCAGGGCCCGTTCGGCGCCCTCGCCGCCTTGCATCCGGCCAAACAGCACGGTGCCGAACACCGCGTGATCCTGGCCCGACACGGCACCCAATACCTGGGCCCAGGCCAAGTGCACCAGGCTCGCGGCACTCACCCCCAACTGCCGGGCCTGGGTGCGCAAGCGCTGGTTCAACGGTTCGCCCAACGCCTGCTGGGCCTCTTCGATGTCCCGACCGTCGCCCTGGACCTGGGCCAGGCCGAACGGCAGGGTCGGCTCGTCGATGTCGCCGAGCATCTCGCCAAAGAACGCCTCGTGTTCCTGCTCGCCCATTCCCAGGCGGGTCTGGGCCACGTAGTTACGGTAAGGCACTGCCGCGGCCAACTGGTCGGCCCGGTCCAGCAGGCAGGCCTGGACCTCCTGCTGCAACACCTCCAGGCCGACATGGTCCATGACCAGGTGATGGAACAGCAGCAAGGCCACCACCCGCTGCTGGGCCTTGTCCCAGGCGTGGTACAGGCGAATCAGCGGCGCCTGGGCCAGGTCCAGGCGGAAATGCCGGGGGTCGAAACGGGTCAGCAACTGCTCCAGCACATCACCGCCACTGGCTCGCACCTGCACCGCTTCAACGTGCAGCGTGGCCTGGCGCAGCACCACCTGCACGGGTTCTTCGAGCCCGTCCCAGAACACCGCGGTGCGCAGAATGTCGTTGCGTTCGATCACCGCCTGCAAGGCTTGGGTAAAGGCCTCCAGGCGTTCAGGGCTGGAGAAGGCAAACTGCGCCTGCAACAGGTAGGGGTCGCCCTGGGTGGACAGAATGTGGTGATAGAGGATCCCCGCCTGCAACGGCGCCAGGGGGTAGATGTCCTGCACGTTGCGCACGCCGCCGGGCACCTGGGCAACGACGTGGTCGATCGCGCTTTGCTCCAGGTCCAGCAGCGGCAAGCATTGCGGGGTAATGCGCGGGCAATCGCGGTCGATCAAGTTGGCCGGCACGTCCACCTCCCGGCCCTCGCCCACCGCAGCGGCCAGGGCCGCCAGGGTCGGTTGGCCGAACAGCACCCGCACATCCGCCGCCAGCCCGGCGCGGCGCATGCGCCCGATCAGGTTGATCGCCAGCAGCGAGTGCCCGCCCAGCTCGAAGAAGTGGTCATGGCGCCCGACTCGCTCCACGTTGAGCAGTTCGGCCCACAGCCCCGCCAGCAGGGTTTCGGTGTCGCCGATGGGGGCTTCGTAAGGCCGCGCCTGCAGCGAACCCAACCCCGGGGCCGGCAAGGCCTTGCGGTCGAGCTTGCCGTTGGGGCTCAGGGGCAGCGCCTCCAAGTGCACAAACAGTGCCGGCACCATGTACTCCGGCAGGTGTTGCAGCAGGTGGCTGCGCAGTTGCTCGATGTCCAGCACCTGGCCGCTGCCGTCGCCGGTGTAATAGGCCACCAGGCGCTTGTCTCCCGGCACGTCTTCACGGGCCAGCACCACCGCCTCCTTGATCCCGGGAAGCTGGGTCAGGCGCGCCTGGATTTCCCCCAGTTCGATGCGCAGGCCACGGATCTTCACCTGGTCATCGTTGCGCCCCAGGTACTCCAGGTTGCCATCGGCCAGGTAGCGCCCAACGTCGCCGGTGCGGTACATCCGCGCACCGGGTTCGGCACTGAACGGGTCGCGCAAAAAGCGCTCGGCGTTCAGCTCTGGCCGGTTCAGGTAACCGCGCGCCACTTGCACCCCGGCGATATACAGCTCGCCGGTCACGCCCAGCGGCACCGGCTGCAGCTGCTCGTCGAGCAGGTACATGCCCGTGTTGGCAATGGGCTTGCCGATCGGCGTGTTGTCCGGGGTCGCATCCAGCGGCCCGCCACAGTGCCAAGCGGTAACGTCCACTGCGGCCTCGGTCGGGCCATAGAGGTTGTGCAACTCGCAGCTTGGCAGTTGCTGCTTGAAGCGCCGCACCAGGCTGCCCGGCAGCGCCTCGCCGCTGCAGATCACCCGCACCAGCGAGTGGCCGTCGGCGGCCTCGCCCTGGGCCAGGAACACATCGAGCATCGACGGCACAAAATGCAGGGTGCTGATGCCTGCAACCTGTATCACCCGGCTCAGGTAGCTCGGGTCCTTGTGCCCGTCCGGGCGCGCCATCACCAGGCGCGCACCGGTCATCAGCGGCCAGAAGAATTCCCACACCGAGACGTCGAAGCTGAACGGGGTTTTCTGCAACACCGCGTCCGCCGATGTCAGGCCGTAAGCCTGCTGCATCCACAGCAGGCGGTTGACCAGCGCCCGGTGCTCGTTCATCACGCCTTTGGGCTGCCCGGTGGAACCGGAGGTGTAGATCACGTACGCCAGGTGCCGCGGGCCGAGGCCGGCAACCGGCAGGTCGCTGGATGGCTGCGCGTCCCAGACCGGCTGGTCGAGGTCGATCAAAGGCGCGGCCACCGCACCCAGCAAGTGCCGGGTGGCGCCATGCAGCAGCACCGCCACCGGCGCGCTGTCGTCAAGCATGTAGGCGATGCGTTCCGCCGGGTAGCTCGGGTCGATCGGCACATAACCGCCGCCCGCCTTGAGAATCGCCAGCAAGCCGATGACCATCTCCTGGCTGCGCTCGACGCAGATCGCCACCCGGGCATCCGGCCCCACGCCTTGCTCGCTCAGGTGACGGGCCAACTGGTTGGCCCGGGCATTGAGCTGGCGGTAGGTCAGGGCCTCGCCCTCCGCCACCAGGGCCACGGCGTCCGGGCTGCGCTGCACCTGGGCTTCGAACAAGCCGTGAATGCTTTGCTCCAGGTCGAAGGCCTCGTGGGTCGCGTTGAACTGCACCAACAGTTGTTCGCGCTCCTGCTCATCCAGCAGCGGCACCTGCTCCAGCAGCCCCTGGTCATGGGCGACCATGGCCCGCAGCAGGCGCTCGAAATAGCCGGCGTAGCGCTGGACGGTGGCGGCGTCGAACAGGGCCGAGGCGTACACCAGGGAGCCGGCAATCTGCCCCTGGACCTCACCCAGGTTCAACGCCAGGTCGAACTTGGCGAAGGTCTCGCCACCGCCCAGCACTTCCAGTTGCAACTCATCCAGGGCCAGGGCCGTGCCCGGTTGCGCGTCCCAGGACAGCATGCTCTGGAACAGCGGGCTGTGGGCCAGGCTGCGCTGCGGCCGGGTGATTTCCACCACCTGCTCGAACGGCAGGTCCTGGTGATCCTGGGCTTCCAGCACCCGGGCCTTGACCTGGGCCAGCAGCCCGGCGACGTCCAACCCCGCCGACACCTCGATGCGCAGGGCCAGGGTGTTGACGAACAGGCCGATCAGCCCTTCGACCTCGGCGCGCATGCGGTTGGCCACCGGCGAGCCGATCACCACGTCGGTTTGCCCGGCCAGGCGACTGAGCAAGGCGCCCCAGGCGGCCAGCAAGGTCATGTACAAGGTGGTGCCGTGACGTCGGCTCAGGGCCTTGAGCTCCAGGCTCAAGTCCGCATCCAGCCGCAGCTCGACGCTGCCCCCCGTGTAATCCTGCTGCGCCGGGCGTGGCCGGTCGCTGGGCACGCTGAGCAAGGCCGGGGCACCGGCCAGGGCCTGCTGCCAGTAGGCGCTTTGCTGTTGCAGGCGTTCACCGCTGAGCCAGCGTCGCTGCCACAGGGCAAAGTCGCTGTACTGCACCGCCAGCGGCGGCAACGGGTCGGCCTGGCCCTGGCTGAAGGCGGCATACAGCGCCATCAACTCACGGGTCAGCACGCCCATCGACCAACCATCGGCGACGCTGTGGTGCAAGGTCAGCAACAGCACATGGTGCTCGCGGCCCAGTTGCGCCAAGTGCCCGCGAATCAGCGGCCCGCGGGCCAGGTCGAACGGCTCGCTGGCCTCCCGTTGCACCAGGGCCTGCAAGGCTTCGGGTGCGGTCGTCAGGTCGTGGCGAGCGAGGTTCAACAGGCCCTCGGCCGCCGCCATCAACACCTGGGGTTCATCGTCGATCTGCACAAAGCGGCTGCGCAGCACCTGATGGCGCTCGACGATGCGCTCCAGGGCCTGGATCAGCGCTGTCACGTGCAACGGCCCGCGCAACCCCAGGCCCAAGGGGATGTTGTAGGCACTGCCGACGCCCTCTATCTGCGCCAGGAACCACAGCCGCTGCTGGGCAAACGACAGCGGTAATTTCGGTTCCCCGGTGGCCGCCAGGATCGGCGGCAGGCTGTCCGCCTGGGCCTGCTCCAGGGCCCGGGCCACGGCGGCCAGTTCCGGGTTGGCGAACAGCTCGCCCAGGGCCAGTTCCAGGCCCAGTTGCGCCCGCACCTGGGACACCATGCGCATGGCCAGCAGCGAGTGGCCGCCGAGTTCAAAGAAGTGATCGTGACGCCCCACCCGCTCCACCTGCAGCAGCGGTGCCCAGATCTGCGCCAGGCGGATTTCGACGGGGCCTTGGGGCGCTTCATAGTCGCGGCTGAGCAACGCCGTCAGGTCCGGTTTGGGCAAGGCCCGGCGGTCGAGCTTGCCGTTGGCGGTCAAGGGCAACGCGTCCATCCGTACATACGCCACCGGCACCATGTAGTCCGGCAACTGGGTCAGCAGGTGGGCGCGCAACTCGGCGGCCGCCACCTCGACGCCCGCCTCGGCCAGGGTGAAATAAGCCACCAGCCGGGTCTGCCCCGGTTCGTCCTCACGGGCCAGCAGCACCGCCTCCTGGACCCCGGGGTAACCGTTGAGGCGGGTTTCGATCTCGCCCAGCTCGATGCGCACGCCGCGGATTTTCACCTGGTCGTCATTGCGTCCCAGGTAGTCGATACGGCCGTCGGCCAGCCAGCGGGCCAGGTCGCCGCTGCGGTACATACGGGCGCCCGGCGTCTCGACGAAGGGGTCGTCGAGGAAGCGTTCGGCAGTCAGGTCCGGGCGGTGCAGGTAACCCCGCGCCACCCCGGCACCGCCGATGTACAGCTCACCGGCCACACCGATCGGCACTGGCCGCAGCTGTTCGTCCAGCAAATAGATCCGGGTGTTGGCGATGGGCGTACCGATGTGCAGGGCCTGCCCGGCCTCGATACGACCCGAGGTCGCCACGACGGCGGCTTCGGTCGGCCCGTAGTTGTTGACCACGCTGAAGCGCTGTTCCTCGGCGAACTGCCGTAGGCGGTCACCGCCGATCAACAGGGTGCGCAAGGTCGGGTGACCCAACTGCTGGGCAAAGGCGTATTCGGCCACCGGGGTCGGCAGGAAGCTCAGGTCCAGGGGCTGGGCGCGCCACCAGTCCAGCAACGCATCGAGGTTGGCACTGCCCACGCCGGCCGGCGGCAGGTGCACCGTGGCGCCGACGCACAAGGCCGGCCAGATTTCCCAGGCCATGGCGTCAAAGCCGAAACCGGCAACGCTGCTGGTCTGGCTGCCCGGCCCTTGGGCGAAGGCCTGGTTATGCCAATCCACCAGATTGAGCAGGTTGTGGTGCTCCAGCATCACCCCTTTGGGCAGGCCGGTGGAGCCGGAGGTGTAGACCACATACACCAGGTGCTGGGCGTTCAACTCCGGCACGTCGGGGTTGTTCGACGGCTGCAGCCAGCGCTGGTCAACACTGATCAGCGGCGTCTCCACAGCGCCGAGCAGGCCGCGGGTGGCGTCCTCGACCAGCACCGCCACCGGCGCGCAATCCTCCAGCAGCCAGGCCAGACGCTGCGCTGGGTGATTCGGGTCCAGGGGCACATAGGCGCCACCGGCCTTGAGGATCGCCAGCAGGCCGATGACCATGCCCGGCCCGCGTTCAACGCAGATAGCCACCCGCGAATCCACCCCCACACCCTGCTCGCGCAGGTGATGGGCCAGTTGGTTGGCGCGCTCGTTGAGTTCGCGATAACTCAGGCGCTGGTCGCCGGCTTGCACGGCCAGGGCATGGGGGGTGAGCCGCGCCTGGGCCTCGAAGCGGCCATGCAGGGTCTGCCCCCGGGCGAAGTCCGCCGGCGCCGGGTTGAAGCCGTGCAGCACCTGCTCCCGGGCCTGCGGGTCAAGCAGGCTGATGTGCTCCGGGGCCTGCTGGTCATTGGCGACCATGGCCTGCAACACCGCCTCGAAGTACCCCAGGTAACGCTCGACCGTGGCGTGATCGAACAAGGCCGTGGCGTACACCAGGGACCCGCCGATCCGCCCTTCGCTCTGACCCAGGGTCAGGCTCAGGTCGAACTTGGCGAAATGCTCGCCGCCACTGACCGCCTCCAGTTGCAGGTCGCCCAGCACCAGGGCCGATCCCGAGCCGCTGTCCCAGGCCAGCATGTGCTGGAACAACGGGCTGTGGGACAGGCTGCGCTGGGGCCGGGTGACTTCCACCACCTGCTCGAACGGCAAGTCCTGATGGGCCTGGGCTTGCAGGGTCACGGCCTTGACCTGGGCCAGCAGGGCTTCGACGGTGTGCGCCGCCGAAACATCGATGCGCAGGGCCAGGGTGTTGACGAACAGGCCGATCAAGCCTTCAACCTCGGCCCGGGTGCGGTTGGCCACCGGCGAGCCGATCATCAGGTCAGGCTGGCCGCTGAGCTTGCTCAGCAGCAGGCTCCAGCCCGCCAGCAGGGTCATGAACACGGTGCTGCCATGGCGCTGGCTCAGGGCTTGGAGCCCGGCACTCAGGCGTTCATCCAGGCACAGCTCGACACAGCCACCGGCGTAATCCTGCTGGGCCGGGCGTGGCCGGTCACTGGGCAGCGACAACACGGCCGGGGCGCCGGCCAGGGCTTGTTGCCAGTAGGCACTTTGCTTGAGCAGCAACTCGCCGCTGAGCCAGCGCCGTTGCCACACGGCAAAATCGCCGTACTGCAAGGCCAGCGCCGGCAGCGGGTCGTCCTGGCCCTGGCTGAAGGCCTGGTACAGCGCCACCAGTTCCCGGGTCAGCACGCCCATCGACCAGCCGTCGGCAACGATATGGTGCAAGGCCAGCAGCAGCACATGGTGCTCATCCGCCAGGCGCAGCAGTTGCCCTCGAATCAGCGGCCCCTGTTGCAGGTCGAAGGCCTGGGCGCTGTAGGCCCGCACCTGTTCCTGCAGCAGGTCCAGGGGCTGGCCGGCCAAGTCCTCGCACGGCAATGGGAAGCCGGCCTCGGCCGGGGTGATCTGCACCCAGGGCTCGTCGTTGTCCAGGGTGAAGCGGCTACGCAGACTGTCATGGCGTTCGACGATCCGCGCCAGGGCCCGTTGCAGGGCCACGGTATCCAGGCGACCCCGCAGGCCGAGCGCGATGGGAATGTTGTAGGCGCTTTCCACCCCTTTCAACTGGGCGATAAACCACAGCCGTTGCTGGGCAAACGACAGGGGCAACGGCTCGTCCCGCGGCACCGCCAGGATCGGTGGCAAGGCGCTGCGCCCCGCCTGGGCCAGCACCTGGGCCACGGCGGCCAGTTCGGGGTTGGCAAACAGCTCGCCCAGGGCCAGCTCCACCCCCAGCTGCAGGCGCACCTGGGAGACCATGCGCATCGCCAGCAGGGAATGCCCGCCCAGCTCGAAAAAGTGATCGCCACGCCCCACGCGCTCGACCTGCAGCACCTCGGCCCAGATCTGCGCCAGGGTGGTTTCGAGTTCGCCCAGGGGCGCCTCGTAGGCGCGGCTGAAGGTCGCCGCCCGGTCGGGTTTGGGCAGGGCGCGCTGGTCCAGCTTGCCGTTGGCAGTCAGCGGCAAGCCGTCGAGTTTCACGTAGGCCACCGGCACCATGTAGTCCGGCAGGTGGGCCAGCAGTTGCTGGCGCAGCTCGGCCGGGGCCAAGGGTTCGACCTCTGCCTGTTCGGTGAAATAGGCCACCAGCCGGGGCTGGCCCGGTTCATCCTCACGGGCCACCACCACGGCTTCGCGAATGCCGGCCAGTTGGTTGAGGCGGTTTTCGATTTCCCCCAATTCAATGCGCAGGCCACGGATTTTCACCTGGTCGTCGTTGCGCCCCAGGTATTCCAGGCTGCCGTCGGCGAGCCAGCGCGCCAGGTCGCCGCTGCGGTACATGCGCGCCTGGAGCTGATCGCTGAACGGGTCGTGCAGAAAACGCTCGGCGGTCAAATCGGCACGGTTGAGGTAGCCCCGAGCCACCCCGGCGCCGCCCACGTACAGCTCCCCCGCCACCCCCAGGGGCACCGGGCGTTGCTGCTCGTCCAGCAGGTAGACACGGGCATTGGCCATCGGCTTGCCGATGTGCAGCACCTGCCCGGCCTCGACCCGGCCCGAGGTCGCCACCACCGTGGCCTCGGTGGGGCCGTAGTTGTTGATCACCTCGAATGCCTGGGCCCTGGAGAAGTGCCGCAGGCGATCACCGCCGATCAACAGGGTGCGCAGGGTCGGGTGCTCAAGGTGCTGGCTGAAGGCGTACTCGGCCACCGGGGTCGGCAAAAAACTCACGTCCAGGGGCTGGGCGCGCCACCAGGCCAGCAGCGCGTCGAGGTCTTCAGTGCCGTCCTGGACAGGCGGCAAATGCAGGGTCGCCCCGGCACACAGCGCCGGCCAGATTTCCCAGGCCATGGCATCAAACCCGAAACCGGCCAGGCTCGAGGTATGGCGCCCCGGCCCCAGGTCAAAGGCCTGGTTGTGCCAGTCCACCAGGTTGCCCAGGGTCTGGTGCTCGACCATCACGCCCTTGGGCAGGCCGGTGGAACCGGAGGTGTAAATCACATAGGCCAAATGCTGCGCGGTCAGTTGCAGCAATTGCGGATCATCGCAGGCTGCGTCGCTCCCGGCGCCCTCCTCCAGCTCGATCAGCGGCCCCGAAAACACCGGCAGGCGGCCGCGCAGGTCGGCCTGGGTCAGCAGCGCCACCGGGGCGCTGTCGGCCAGCAGGTAGCTCAGACGTTCAAAGGGATGGGCCGGGTCAATCGGCACATAACAGGCACCGGCCTTGAGCACCGCCAGCAGGCCGGCCAGGGTGTCGAGGCCGCGACGGGCAATCACCGCCACCCGGTCATCGGGCTGTACCCCCAGGTCCAGCAGGCGCCGGGCTAGGCCGTTGGCCCGGCGATTGAGCTCGGCGTAGGTCAGTTGTTGCCCCTCATGAATCGCCGCCACGGCGTCCGGTTGAGTCGCCGCCCGGGCCGCCACGCGCTGGCCGATGGTCAACCCTTGCGGGTAGTCGACCCGGGGCGAGTTAAGGGCCAGCAGCTGCTCGCGCTCGGCAGGCGGCAGCACCGACACTTGCTCCAGGGCCTGCTGCGGTGCCTGTTCCAGGGCGTGCACGAGGTTTTCCAGGGCACAGCGCAGGTAGTCGCAAACCCGCTGCGGGTCGACCTCGCGGCAGGCCAGCAAGGTCAGGACAAAGCCCTGGCCCAGGTCATCCACGCTCATGGTCAGCGGGTAGTTGGTGCGTTCTTCGGAGTTCAGGCTGGAGATGCCCTGCCAGGCCGTGATCAAGTTGCCGCTGGCCGGCGCGCTGTGCCGGTAGTTAAGCAAGCTGCTGAACAGCGGTGCCGGTGCGGAGACACCGCTGCAGCGCTGGGCCAGGGCCAGCGGTGCGTGTTCATGGCGCAGCAAGGTGGTGAGCCGGGCGTGGGCCGCCTTGACCCCGTCCTGCACCGTGCAGCCGTTGAGGTCGACCCGAAACGGCAAGGTATTGATAAACATGCCCAGGGCCCGGTCGTTGTCACCGCCGCCCTGCATGCGCCCCATCAGCACCGTGCCGAACACCACCTTGCGCTTGCCCGACAGCGCGCCCAGCACCTGGGCCCAGGCGCTGTGGAACAGGCTCGCGGCGCTCACCCCCAATTGTCGCGCCTGGGCCCGCAGGCCCTGGCACAGCTGCGGGTCCAGGGGCAGGCTGAATTCGTCGATGGCGCTGCCGTCGCCCTGCACGTCATGCAGGCCGAACGGCAGGGTCGGTTCGTCGATGTCGCCGAGCATCTGGCGGAAGAACGCCTCGTGCTCCTCCTCGCCCATGCCCAACCGGGCCTGGGCCACGTAGTTGCGAAACGGTACGGCCGGGCCCAGCAGATGGCCCTGGCCCAGGAGCAAGGCGCACATTTCCTGGCGCACCACGTCCAGGGCGCTGTGGTCCAGGGCCATGTGGTGAAACAGCAGCACGGCGACGAGGCGCTGGTTGGCCGGGTCCTCGGCATAGGCCAGGCGGATCAGCGGCGCCTGGGTCACGTCCAGGCGGTAGTGGCGGGCGTCGAAACGCTGGTGCAACTGCTCAAGAATATCGCCGTCGGCCGGCGCCAGCGGCACCTCCTGCAAGGCCAGGGTGGCCTGGCGCCAGACCACTTGCAGCGGCGTCTCCAGGCCTTCCCAGAGCACTGCGGTGCGCAGGATGTCATGGCGTTCGATCACCGCCTGCAAGGCCTGGGCAAAGGCCTCCAGGCGGGGCCGATGGTCAAAGGCGAAATGCGCCTGCATCACATAGGGGTCGCCCTGCCCGGCACTGGCGTGGTGGTAGAGGATGCCCTCCTGCAACGGCGCCAGGGGGTAGATGTCCTGCACGTTGGCGGCGCCCCCCGGGACGCTGGCGACGAGGCGGTCGATGGCCTCCTGGTCCAGTTGCACCAGGGTCAGCATCGACGGCGTGATCCGGGTGCAGCCGGGCAGGATGCCGTTGACCGGCACCGCCACCTGGCCGGACTTGGGCGCCGAGTACTGCCCCGAGCGGATCATCTCGATCAGCACCGGCTTGTACTCGCGCAACTGGGCGATCACCGCAGGCTCGGTCAGGGCCTGGCGGTTGCCCTGGACAATCAGTTGCTCATCGCGCAACGCCAGTTGGATGTCTTTTGCCTTCAGGGTTGCCAACAGTTCAATCACGCTCACAGGACGATCTCCATTCTTTCTGTAATTGCCGCGTACCCGGCCAGGGTCGGTTGTTCGAACAAGGCCCTGACATCGGCTTCCATGCCTTCCTGATGCAGCCGGCCGATCAGGCTCACGGCCAATAGCGAGTGCCCGCCCAACTCGAAGAAGTTGTCGTGGCGCCCAACGCGTTCCACGTTGAGCAGTTCGGCCCAGAGTCGGGCCAGGAGGATTTCCGTCTCCCCTTGCGGCGCTTCGTATTCACGCACGATGGCCGCCTCCAGCCCCGGGGCCGGCAGGGCCTTGCGGTCCAGCTTGCCGTTGGGGCTCAGGGGCAGCGCCTCCAAGTGCACAAACAGCGTCGGCACCATGTACTCCGGCAAGTGCTGCAGCAAGTGCCCGCGCAGGGCCTCCACCGCCAGGCGCTGGCCGGCCTCCCGGGTGCTGTAGTAAGCCACCAGGCGCATGTCCCCCGGCACGTCTTCACGGGCCAGGACCACCGCTTCCTTGACCTCCGGCAACTGGGTCAGGCGTGCCTGGATTTCCCCCAGTTCGATGCGCAGGCCGCGCAGCTTGACCTGGTCATCGTTGCGCCCCAGGTACTCGATATGGCCGTCGGCGCGGTAGCGGGCAACGTCGCCGGTGCGGTACATCCGCGCGTTGGCCAGGGGGCTGAACGGGTCCACCAGGAAGCGTTCGGCGTTCAGTTGCGCGCGGTTCAGGTAACCCCGCGCCACCTGCACCCCGCCGATGTACAGCTCACCCACCACGCCCTGGGGCACCGGCTGCAGCTGCTCGTCGAGCAGGTACATGCGGGTGTTGGCGATGGGCTTGCCGATCGGCGTGTTGTCCGGGGTCTGCTCCACCGGCCCGGCGCAGTTCCAGGCCGTGACATCCACTGCGGCCTCGGTCGGGCCATAGAGGTTGTGCAGCTCGCTGCCCGGCAGTTGCTGCTTGAAGCGCCGTACCAGGCTCCCCGGCAGCGCTTCGCCACTGCAGATCACCCGTACCAGGGCGCCGCAGGCCGCATCGGCGCCGTGGGCCAGGAACACATCGAGCATCGATGGCACAAAATGCACGGTGCTGATGCCCTCGGCCTGGATCACCTGGCTCAGGTAGGCCGGGTCCTTGTGCCCTTCCGGGCGCGCCATCACCAGGCGCGCACCGGTCATCAGCGGCCAAAAGAACTCCCACACCGAGACGTCGAAGCTGAACGGGGTCTTCTGCAACACCGCGTCCGCAGCCGTCAGGCCATAGGCGTCCTGCATCCACAGCAGGCGGTTGACCACCGCACCGTGCTCGTTCATCACGCCCTTGGGCTGCCCGGTGGAACCCGAGGTGTAGATCACGTAGGCCAGGTGCCCGGCGTGCAGCTCGGGCCACTGCGGATTGTCCAGTGGCTCGGCCGGCCACAGCGGCGCGTCGAGGCTGATCAGCGGGGCCAGCCCGAGGTCCACCAGGTGCTGCGTCGCGCCCTGCACCAGCACCGCTACCGGCGCGCTGTCTTCAAGCATGTAGGCGATGCGCTCTGCCGGGTAGCTCGGGTCGATCGGCACATAACCGCCGCCGGCCTTGAGGATCGCCAGCAGGCCGACGACCATCTCCAGCCCGCGCTCGACACAGATCGCCACCCGGCTGTCGGCACTCACGCCCTGGCGCCGCAGGTGGTGGGCCAACTGATTGGCCCGCTGGTTGAGCTGGCGGTAGCTCAGTTGCTGCCCACCGGCCAGCAGTGCCGGCGCCTCTGGCGTGCGCTCCACCTGGGCCTCGAACAGGCCATGCAAGGTCTGCTCGAGGTCATAGCCGACCGCGGTGGCGTTGAGGTCCAGCAGCAGGTGCTGGCGCTCGGCGCCGGGGAGGATCGGCAAGCGATTCAGGGCCATGTCCGGCGCCCGTTCCAGGGCGTCCACCAGGGACTCCAGGGCGGTCTGCATGTAGCCGCAGATGCGCTGCGCGCCGATCCGTGCCGGGGTCATGGCGGTCAGGCTGAAGCCTTCGCCGCGATCGTCCACGTTCAAGCTCAACGGGTAGTTGGTGCGTTCCTCGCCGGCCAGGGTCTGGATGCCATGGGCCGAGGCGTGCACCGCTTCCGGCTGCTGCGTGTCCTGGCTGTGGCGGTAGTTGAGCATGGCACTGAACAGCGGCAACGGCGCCGCCACCCCGCTGCAACGCTGGGCCAGGGCCAGGGACGCATGTTCATGGCCGAGCAAGGCACTGAGCCGCCCGTGGGTGGCCCGCAGCCCCTCGCGCACCGAAACCTGGTCGACGTTGACCCGCAACGGCAAGGTATTGATAAACATGCCCAGGGCCCGATCCGCGCCCTCGCCGCCCTGCATCCGCCCCAGCAGCACGGTGCCGAAGACCACCGCCGGCTTGCCCGAGGTGCCGGCCAGCACCCGGGCCCAGGCCAGGTGGAACAGGCTCGCGGCACTCACTCCCTGCAAGCGAGCCTGATGGCGCAAACGGGCGCTCAGGGTACTCGGCAAGGCCTGGCTGCGTTCCTCGATGTCCCCGCCGTCGCCCTGCACGTCTTGCAGGTCGAACGGCAGCGTCGGTTCGTCAATGTCGCCGAGCATGTCGCGGAAAAACGCCTCATGCTCCTGCTCGCTGACACCCAGGCGCGCCTGGGCCACGTAATTGCGGTACGGCACCGGCGCCCCCAGGTTGCCCCCCTCGCCGAGGAGGAACGCCCGCAGCTCGTGGCCGACCACGTCCATGGCGGTGTGGTCCAGGGCCAGGTGATGGAACAGCACCACGGCGACGATCCGCGCATTGGCCGGGTCATGGGCGAAATGCACGCGCATCAGTGGCGCCTGGCTGATATCCAGGCGGTGATGACGGGCGTCGTACAGGGCATGAAGCTGGCCGAGAATGTCCCCGGCCGCCGGGTCCAGCAGTTCCTCGCGCACCACCAGCGGAGCGTTGCGCAACACCACTTGCAGCGGTTGCTGCAAGCCTTCCCAGAGCACGCCGGTGCGCAGGATGTCGTGCCGCGCGATGACCTGTTGCAAGGCCTCGGTGAAGGCCGCGAACACCGAACGGTCGGCAAAGGCCATGTGGGATTGCAGCAGGTACGGGTCGCCCTGTCGCGCGGTGATGTGGTGATAGAGGATGCCCTCCTGCAGCGGTGCCAGGGGGTAGATGTCCTGCACATTGGCCGCACCACCGGGAACCCGCGCCAGTACCGCGTCGAGGGTCACTTGGTCGAGTTGCACCAGGGGCAGCATGTCCGGGGTGATGCGCTGGCAATCGGCCGGAATGCGGTTGTCCGGCACCTGGACTTCACGCCCGCTGCCCACGGCCGCCGCCAGGGCGGCCAGGGTCGGCTGGCTGAACAGGATGCGCACATCCGCGCTCATGCCCGCCTGGCGCATGCGTTCGATCAGGTTGACGGCCAACAGCGAATGCCCGCCCAGCTCGAAGAAGTGGTCATGACGCCCCACCTGCTCGACCTTGAGCACCTCCTGCCAGATCTGCGCCAAGGCGACTTCCACCGCCCCCTCGGGGGCCTGGTATTCGCGGCTGATCAAGTCCTCGGCCGCCGGTTCCGGCAAGGCCTTGCGGTCCAGCTTGCCGTTGGCCGTCAGCGGCAGCGCCGGCAATTGCACATAGGCCGACGGCACCATATGCCCGGGCAGGCTGGCCTGCAGCTCGGCCCGCAGCGCCTCGATCTGCACGTGCTCGGCAGCGGTGAAGTACGCCACCAGGCGCGTGTGCCCCGCTCCGTCCTCGCGGGCCAGGACCACGGCCTCGCTCAAGCCGGGGAAGCGCGCCAGGGCGGTTTCGATTTCCCCCAGCTCAATGCGCATGCCACGGATTTTCACCTGGTCGTCGTTACGCCCCAAGTACTCGATGGAACCATCGGCCAGCCAGCGCGCCAGGTCACCACTGCGGTACATGCGCGCCTCAGGGTTCTGGCTGAACGGGTCGGCGAGGAACCGTTCGGCGGTCATTTGCGAGCGGTTCAGGTAACCCCGGGCGACCCCGGCGCCGCCCACGTACAACTCACCCGCCACGCCCACCGGCACCGGACGCATCTGCCGATCCAGCAGGTAGACCCGGGCATTGGCCATGGGTGTGCCGATGTGCAGCACCTGCCCCACCTGCACCGCGCCCGAGGTGGCGACCACCGTGGCTTCGGTCGGCCCGTAGTTGTTGATCACCGCAAAGCCCTGGGCCCGGGTGAACTGGCGCAGGCGATCGCCGCCAATCAGCAGGGTCTTCAGGCTCGGGTGCTGCAACTGCTGGTGGAAAGCGTATTCGGCCACCGGTGTCGGCAAGAAGCTCACCTCCAGCGGCTGGGCCTGCCACCAGGCCAGCAACTGCTCGATGTTTTCATTGCCGATGTCCCGTGGCGGTAGGTGCAGGGTCGCCCCCACGCACAAGGCCGGCCAGACTTCCCAGGCCATGGCGTCGAAGCCAAAGCCGGCAACGCTGGAGACCTGGCTGCCGGCCTGCTGGGCAAACGCCTGGTTATGCCAGTGCACCAGGTTCTCCAAGGTCCGGTGCTCGACCATCACCCCTTTGGGCAGGCCGGTGGAACCCGAGGTGTAGATGACATAGGCCAAGTGCGCCGGGGTCAGCCCGGCACCTGACGGGTTGGCCAGCGCAGCGTTATGCCAGGCCGTAGCGTCCAGATCGATGACCGGCAGCGCCAGGGCCGGCAGTTGCCCGAGCAGGTGCCCTTGGCTCAAAAGCGCCAGGGGTGCGCTGTCTTCCAGCAAGTAACGCAGGCGCTCGCTCGGCAGCGCCGGGTCCACCGGCACATAGGCAGCGCCGGCCTTGAGGATCCCTAGCAGGCCCACCAGCATCGCCGGACCGCGCTGCACGCAGATGGCGATCCGCTCGTCCGGCTGCACCCCCAATGCCAGCAGGTGCTGCGCCAGTTGGTTGGCCTGGGCGTTGAGTTCGCCATAGCTCAAGCGCTGCGAGCCCTGGACCATTGCCAGCGCGTCGGGGCTCTCGGCGGCCCGGGCTTCGAACAGGCCATGAATGGTCTGCCCGCGCGGGTAGTGCCGAGTGCTGGCGTTGAAGGTTTCCAGCAGATGCTGGCGTTCGGCCTCGGGCAGGATCGGCAGGCGGTTCAACGCCACGCCTGGGCTCTGCTCCAGGGCCTGGACCAGGTGCTCCAGGGCGGTGTGCATGTAACCGCAGATGCGCTGGGCCCCCAGGTGCGCCACGGCCAACACGCTCAAGGCAAACCCCTGGCCCAGGTCATCGACGCTCAGGCTCAGCGGGTAGTTGCTGCGTTCCTCGCCCCCCAGCAGTTCGATGCCGGCCCACGGTGTTTGCTCGTCATGCAGCCCTTCGTGGGCGCTGTGGCGATAGTTGAGCAAGGCACTGAACAGCGGCGCACTGACCGCCACCTGGCTGCAACGCTGGGCCAACGCCAGGGACGCGTGCTCGTGACCGAGCAGCGCACTCAAGCGCCGGTGCACCGCCCGCACGCCTTCGCGCACGCCGGTTTCACCCAGCGCCACGCGCAGCGGCAAGGTGTTGATAAACACCCCCAGGGCACGGTCGGCACCCTCGCCGCCTTGCATCCGCCCCATCAGCACGGTGCCAAACACCACGTCTTCACGGTCGGACACCTGGCCCAGTACCTGGGCCCAGGCCAAGTGCATCAGGCTGGCGGCACTCACCCCCAGTTGACGCGCCTGCTCCCGCAGACGCTGGCTCAGGGCCGGCGGCAACGGCAAGTGCGCCTCGTCGATGTTCTGCCCATCGCCCTGCACGTCCTGCAGGCCAAAGGGCAAGGTCGGCTCCTCGACATCCCCGAGCATGTCGCGGAAGAACGCCTCGTGTTCCTCTTCACCCGCCCCCAACAGGGCCTGGGCCACGTAGTTGCGGTACGGCACCGGTGTCCCCAACGGGCCGGGCTGTTTCAGCAGCAGCGCACGCATCTCGGCGCCCACCACTTCCATGGCTGTATGGTCCAGGGCCAGGTGGTGGAACAACAGCAGGCTGACCACTCGCCCGTGTTGTGGGTCTGGGGCATGGATCAGGCGCATCAGCGGTGCCTGGGTCAGTTCCACACGGTGGTGACGGGCGTCGAAACGCGCCTGCAATTGCTCGACGATGTCCCCCGCCGCCGGGTCCAGTTGCAGCCCTTGTACCTGCAGTTCGGCGTGACGCCAAACCACCTGCACCGGCTGTTCCAGGCCTTGCCAATGCACGCTGGTGCGCAAAATATCGTGGCGCGCAATCACCTGCTGCAAGGCCTCGGCAAAGGCCTGCAGGCGCTCCAGGCTGTCGAAGCTCAGGCGCGATTGCAGCAGGTACGGGTCGCCCTGGGCGGCGCTGATGTGGTGGTAGAGAATCCCCGCCTGCAACGGCGCCAAGGGGTAGATGTCCTGCACGTTGGCCGCGCCGCCCGGGACTTGGGCGACGATCAGGTCGATGGCCTCCTGGCTCAGGTCCAGCAACGGCAGCAGCGCTGGCGTAATGTGCCGGCAATCAGCGCCGATCCGGTTGGCCGGGACTTCGATCTCACGCCCGCTGCCCACCGCCGCCGCCAGGGCGGCCAGGGTCGGCTGGTTGAACAGCACGCGCACGTCGGCGCTGAGGCCAACCTGGCGCATGCGCTCGATCAGGCTCACCGCCAGCAGGGAGTGCCCGCCCAGTTCGAAGAAGTGGTCGTGACGCCCCACTTGCTCGACCTTGAGCACCTCGGCCCAGATCCGCGCCAGGGTGATTTCCACCTCACCCAGGGGCGCTTCGTACGCACGACTGAGCAGCGCCGAGGCGTCCGGTGCTGGCAGGGCCTTGCGGTCGAGCTTGCCGTTGGCGGTCAGCGGCAGCACCGGCAACTGCACGTAGGCCGCCGGCACCATGTAATCCGGCAACTGGCCTTGCAAGGTGCTGTGCAGCCCTTCGATGTCCAGGGTTTCGCCGGCCACCAGCGGGGTGCAGTACGCCACCAGGCGCTTGTCCCCCGGGGCATCTTCGCGTACCAGCACGGCCACATCCTTGACCCCGGCGCAAGCCGCGACCCGGGTTTCAATCTCCCCCAGCTCGATGCGGAAGCCGCGCAATTTGACCTGCTGGTCATTGCGCCCCTGGTATAGCAGCACGCCGTCTTCACGCCAGCAGGCCAGGTCGCCGGTGCGGTACATCAAGCCTTGCGCATCATCGCCAGAGCCCTCGGTGATAAACGGATCGGCGATAAACATTGCCGCCGTCAGTTGAGGCTGGTTGAGGTAACCCAGGGCCACCCCGGCGCCGCCGATGTACAACTCGCCGACCACACCCACGGCCACCGGCTGTTGCCGGGCATCCAGCACATAGGCCCGGCTGTTGCCGATTGGCCGGCCGATGGGAATGCTCCCGCTCTCCACCGCCTTGATCTCGAACGTGGTGGAAAAGGTCGTGGCTTCGGTCGGGCCGTAGCCATTGAGCAGGTGCTTGGGCGCGCCGTGCGCCAGCACCCGGCCGATCACGGCCGGGTCCAGCACATCGCCGCCGACCATCAGGTAACGCAGTTGGCGGAACGCCGGCAACAAGCCGTCGGCATGCTGCTGGAACAACCCGGCGGTCATCCACAGCACGCTGACTTCCTGGGCGAGCAACAGCGCCCCCAGGGCCTGGCTGGACAGCACCACGTCCTGGTCGACCACCACCACGCGCCCGCCATTGAGCAGCGGCGCCCAGACTTCCAGGGTGCTGGCGTCGAACGCCGGGTTGGAGGCAAAGGCCACCCGGTCCCGGGCCGTGAAATCGGCGTAGCCGTTGTTCAGCACCAGGCGGCTGACCGCACGGTGCGGCACCCGCACACCTTTCGGCGTGCCGGTGGAACCGGAGGTGTACATGATGTACGCCACGCTTTCGGACGACGGCGCCAGGTCAGGGTTGCGGGTGGGCTGCGGGTCGAGGTCCAGGCGGTCCAATTCGATGCGTTGGCTCGGGCACGCCAGCAGTTCACCGCTGTGGGTCAGCAGCAGCCGTGCCTGGCTGTCGGCCAGCATGAACAACTGGCGCTCCGCCGGGGCGTTGATGTCCAGCGGCACATAGGCCGCCGCGCACTTGCTGATCGCCAGTTGGCTGGTCAGCAAGTCCAGGGAACGGGGCAACAGAGTCGCGACGCTGTCCCCCGGCTGCACGCCCAGGCCCAGCAAGGCATGGGCCAGGCGGTTGGCACGCTGGTTCAGCTGTTCATAGCTGAGCAGGTGCTCGCCATGCACCGCCGCCACCGCATGGGGGTTGGCCTGCACCTGGGCTTCGAACAGCCGATGCAGCGCCTGCTGGTCCGGGTAGGCCCGGGCCGTGGCGTTGAAGCCGTGCAGCACCCGCTCGCGTTCGGCCGGTGCCAGGATCGACAACTGCTGCAACGGCGTGTTCGGTGCCTCCTCCAGGGCGCGCACCAGGTTGTCCAAGGCACAGCGCATGTACTCGCCGACCCGTGCCCCGTCCACCTCGGCCAGGGCCTGGACCGTCAGTTCAAAGGCGTGCCCCAGGTCATTGACGTTGAGCACCAGCGGGTAGTTGCTGCGCTCGCGGGCGTTGAGCACTTCGATCCCGTCCCACACCGACGCCGGGTTACCGGCCTCGGCGTCCGGCGCATTGTGGCGATAGTTGAGCAAGCTGCTGAACAGCGGCGTGGCCGCCGGCACCCCACTGCAACGCTGGGCCAGCGACAGCGGCGCGTGTTCATGGCCAAGCAATTGCGCCAGCCGCGCATGGGTCGCACGCACCCCGTCGAGCACGGTCATGGCGCCGACTGCTACCCGCAGCGGCAAGGTATTGATAAACATGCCCAGGGCCCGATCGGCACCCTCGCCGCCCTGCATCCGCCCCAGCAACACAGTGCCGAACACCACGTCATCCTGGCCCGAAACCTGGCCCAGCACTTGCGCCCAGGCCAGGTGCATCAGGCTCGCGGCGCTGACCCCAAGCTGCCGTGCCTGCTCACGCACGGCCCGGCACAGGGCCGGGTCCAGCGCCAGGTGCGACTCCTGGATGCCACTGCCATCGCCCTGCACGTCTTGCAGGCCGAACGGCAAGGTCGGCTCCTCGACATCACCGAGCATCTCGCGGAAGAACCCTTCATGGGCCTCTTCGCTGATCCCCAGGCGCGCCTGGGCCACGTAGTTGCGGTATTGCACCGGCGCGGCCAGGCCCTCGGCAAGGCCACCGAGGCTGGCGCTCATTTCCTCCACCAGCACGGCCAGGGAGGTGTGGTCCAACAAGATGTGGTGCAGCAGCAACACGCCCAGCCAGCGGTCATTGGCTTCGTCACGGGTGTAGGCAAAGCGCATGATCGAGGCCTGGCCCAGGTCCAGGCGATAGTGCCGCGGGTCGAAACGCTGTTGCATCTGTTCCAGCACGTCACCGTCCAGCAGGTCGTCATCGACCCGTTCCAGGGCCAGCGGTGCCTCGCGCCAGACCACTTGCACCGGCTCGTCGAGGCTGTCCCAGACCAGGCTGGTGCGCAGGATGTCGTGGCGCGCAATCACCCCTTGCAGGGCGCTGACAAAGGCTTTCACCTGGGCCAGGCCGCTAAAGCCCAGGTGCATCTGCAACAGGTACGGGTCGCCCGCCGGGCTACTCAGGTGGTGATAGAGAATCCCCGCCTGCAACGGCGCCAGGCCGTAGATGTCCTGCACATTGCCGGCGCCTCCCGGCACCGTGGCCACAACCCGGTCGATGGCGGCCTGGTCGAGTTTGACCAGGGGCAGCATGTTCGGGGTGATCGCCGTGCACCGGGCACCGATCAGATTGGCCGGCACCCGTACTTCGTCGGTGCCGCCCACCGCAGCGGCCAGGGCCGCCAGGGTCGGCTGGCCGAACAGCACCCGCACATCCGCCCGCAGATCCAGCTGACGCATGCGCTCCATCAGCTTGACCGCCAGCAGCGAATGCCCGCCCAGCTCGAAGAAGTTGTCATGGCGCCCGACCTGCTCGACCTTCAGCAACTCTTGCCACAAGGTGGCGATCCGCTGTTCGACCTCGCCCACCGGGGCGACATAGCCGCCCCGGGCCAGCGCAGCGCCGTCGGGGGCCGGCAAGGCTTTGCGATCCAGCTTGCCGTTGCCGGTCAGGGGCAACGCTTGCAGCAACACAAAGGCGCTGGGCAGCATGTACTCGGCCAGGGACACGAGCATCTGCTCACGCAACTCGGCGGCGCTTGGTTGCTGGCCGTCCTCGGCCACCAGGTAGGCCACCAGGCGCTGGTCGCCGGGCTCGTCTTCGCGGGCAATCACCACGGCTTCGCGCACCCCATCGCACGCGGCCAGGCGGGCCTGGACTTCGCCGAGCTCGATACGGAAACCACGGATTTTCACCTGGTCGTCGTTGCGCCCCAGGTATTCCAGGTTGCCCGCCGCCAACCAGCGACCCAGGTCGCCGGTCTTGTACAGCCGGCCTGCGGCCTGGGTGCTGAACGGGTCGGCAATAAAGCGCTCGGCGTTCAAGGCGTCACGGTTCAGGTAACCCCGGGCCACCCCGGCGCCGCCGACGTAGAGTTCACCCACCACCCCCACCGGCACCGGTTCGTGCTGCGAGTCCAGCAGGTACAGCTGCAGGTCGGGAATCGGCCCGCCAATCGGGCTGACACCCGGCACGCGGGCATCGGCCGCCTCCAGGGCGCGGTAGGTCACATGCACCGTGGTTTCGGTGATGCCATACATGTTCACCAGCCGCGTGCCGGCGTTGCCGACGCGCTCGTACCAGGGCTTGAGGATGCCCGGGTCCAGGGCTTCGCCGCCGAATATCACCTGGCGCAGGGAGTGCTTGAGGTCGCTGCGGCCCTGGGCCGCAATCAACTGGCGGAACGCGCTCGGGGTCTGGTTGAGGATGCTCACCCCGGCCCGGCACAACAGGGCATAACACTCGTCCGGCGAACGGCTGACCAGTTGCGGCACCACCAGCAACTGGCCGCCGTGCAGCAGCGCGCCCCAGATTTCCCAGACCGAGAAGTCGAAGGCGAAGGAGTGGAACAGCGCCCACACATCGCGGCGGTTGAAGTCGAACCAGCCCTGGGTCGCCGAGAACAACCGGGTGACCTGGCGATGTTCGACCATCACCCCTTTGGGCAGCCCAGTGGAGCCCGAGGTGTAGATCACGTAGGCCAGGTGCGAGACCTTGAGCCCAGGCACTTGGGGGTTGTCCGTTGCTTCGTCGGCCAAGGCCGGGCTGTCGAGGTCGATCTGCGCCAGCGGCCATTCAGCCGCCAGTTGCAGGGTATCGGTGTGCAGCAGCAGGGCCACCGGGGCGCTGTCTTGCAGGGTGAACGCAATGCGTTCAGCGGGGTAGCTCGGGTCGATGGGCACGTAACCGGCGCCGGCCTTGAGGATGCCCAGCAGGCCGACCAGCATCGACAAGCCACGCTCGACACAGATCGCCACCCGATCATCCGGGCGCACGCCCAGGGCCAGCAGGCGATGGGCCACCTGGTTGGCCTGGGCATTGAGCTGGGCATAGCTCAGGGATTGATCGTCGATGAGCACGGCCACGGCCTGCGGCGTGCGCTGCACCTGGGCCTCGAACAGGCCATGCAAGGTCTGCTCGACCGCATAGGCCTCCCCGGTGCCCTGACCGTCGCCGAGCAACTGCTGGCGCTCGGCCGCGGGCAGGATCGCCAGGCGTTCCAGGGTGGTGTGCGGCGCCGTTTCCAGGGCCTGCACCAGGCTTTCGAGGGCCGTGCGCATGTAGCCGCACACCCGCTCGGCGCCAATCCGCGCCGGGGTCATGACGTTCAGGCGGAAGTCTTCACCCAAGTCATCCACGTTGAGGCTCAGCGGGTAGTTGCTGCGCTCCTCGCTGGCCAGGGTCTGGATGCCCTGCCACAGCGCCTGGGTCGCCGGCTGCACCTGCGCCTGGGCACTGTGGCGATAGTTGAGCATGGCGCTGAACAACGGCAGCGGCGCCGCCACCTGGCTGCAGCGCTGGGCCAGGGCCAGGGAGGCGTGTTCGTGGCCGAGCAACGCCGTGAGCCGGGCATGGGTCGCCCGTACCCCGTCGCGCACCGAGGTGGCGTCGATATCCACCCGCAACGGCAAGGTGTTGATAAACATCCCCAGGGCCCGATCGGCCCCCTCGCCGCCCTGCATCCGGCCCATCAGCACGGTGCCGAACACCGTGTTGGGCTGGCCGCTGGTGGCGCTCAGGACCCGGGCCCAGGCCAGGTGGAACAGGCTCGCGGCGCTGACCCCCAGGCCACGGGCCTGGCGACGGATACGCCCGCTGAGTTCGCCCGCCAGAACCTGGCTGACCTCTTCGATGTCGCGGCCATCGCCCTGCACGTCCTGCAAGCCGAACGCCAGGGTCGGCTGTTCGATATCGCCGAGCATGTCGCGAAAGAACACCTCGTGTTCCTGCTCGCTGGCCCCCAGCAACGCCTGGGCCACGTAATTGCGATACGGCACCGGCGCCCCCAGGCTCGCGCCCTGGCCGCCGAGGAAGGCACTCAGTTCATGGCCCACCACTTCCAGCGCGGTGTGGTCCATGGCCAGGTGATGGAACAACAGGATCGCGACCACCCGCTGCTGCACCGGGTCCTTGGCGTGCAACAGCTGGATCAGCGGCGCACGGGTCATGTCCAGGCGGTAATGCCGGGCGTCGTAGCGCTGCTGCAACTGGCCCAGGACATCGCCGTCGGCGGCGTCCAGCACCACCTCCTGCACCTGCAGTTCGGCGTGGCGCCAGACCACCTGCACCGGTTGCTCCAGGCCTTGCCACAGCACGCTGGTGCGCAGGATGTCGTGACGCTCGATGACCTGCTGCAAGGCGTCGGTAAACACCTGCAAGCGCTGCCGGCTGTCAAAGGCCATCTGCGACTGCAACAGGTAGGGGTCGCCCTGCTCCGCCATCAAGTGGTGATAGAGAATGCCTTCCTGGAGCGGCGCCAGGGGGTAGATGTCCTGCACGTTGGCCGCGCCGCCCGGGACGCTGGCAACGATACGGTCGATGGCCTCCTGGCTCAGGTCCAGCAACGGCAGCAACTCTGGCGTGATGTGCCGGCAATCGGCGCCGATCCGGTTGGCCGGCACCTCGATTTCACGCCCGCTGCCCACGGCCGCCGCCAGCGCAGCCAGGGTCGGCTGGCTGAACAGCACGCGCACGTCAGCGCTGAGGCCGACCTGGCGCATCCGCTCGATCAGGCTCACCGCCAGCAGCGAATGCCCGCCCAGTTCGAAGAAGTGGTCATGACGCCCCACCTGCTCGACCTTGAGCACCTCGGCCCAGATCCGCGCCAGGGTGGTTTCCACTTCGCCCACCGGGGCGGCATAGGCACGCTGCAACAGTGCCGACTGATCCGGGGCCGGCAGGGCCTTGCGGTCGAGTTTGCCGTTGGGGGTCAGGGGCAACGCCGGCAACGCCACGAACAGCGCCGGCACCATGTACTCCGGCAGGTGCTGCAACAGGTGCTCGCGCAAGGCCTCGGCCTCGGGCACGGGGCTGTCGGCGCGGGTGCTGTAGTAGGCCACCAGGCGCGGGTCGCCCGGCACGTCTTCGCGCACCAGCACCACCGCCTCGGAAATCCCCGGGAAGTGCTCCAGGTGTTGCTGGATGTCCCCCGGTTCGATGCGCAGGCCATACAGCTTGACCTGCAAGTCGTTGCGCCCGAGGAACTGCAGGTTGCCATCGGCCTGGTAACGCACCAGGTCGCCACTGCGGTACAGGCGGTCACCGGCCACGAACGGGCTGTCGATAAAGCTCTCGGCCATCAGTTTGGGCAGGCCCAGATAACCCCGGGCCACGCCCGCGCCACCGATATGCAGATGGCCACTGGCGCCCACCGGCACCGGCTCACCCTCGGCGTCCAGGACATACAGCCGGGTGTTGGCAATCGGTCGGCCGATCGGCAGTTGCACCTCGGGCACCGGCGCCCCGGGTTCCAGGGTCCAGACCGTGCTGTCCACCGTGGCCTCGGTCGGGCCATAGACGTTGTGCAAGCGCGCCTGGGGCAGCAGCGCCTGGAAGCGCCGAGCCAGGCCCGCACCCAGTTCGCCACCGCCGCAGAACACCTCCTTGAGGCTGGTGCACTGGCGAACCTCATCCAGCTCCAGGAACAACTGCAACATGGCCGGCACGAACTGAATCACCGTGATCTGTTGCTCGCGGATCAACTGCGCCAGGTAGCGCGGTTCGCGATGCCCGTCGGGGCGGGCCAGCACCAGGCGCAAGCCCGCCGTCAGTGGCCAGAACAGCTCCCAGACCGAGGCATCGAAGCTCAGCGGGGTTTTCTGCAACAGGCTGTCGCCCGCCGCTGCCGGGCACAACTGGGCACTCCAGTGCAGCAGGTTGACCAGGCCCCGTTGCTCGACCATCACCCCCTTGGGCGTGCCGGTGGAACCCGAGGTGTAGATCACATAAGCCAAATGCCGCGCCGTCAGGCCCGGCACCCGGGGGTTGTCCGTCGAGTACGGGTGGCCGTCGAAAAGGTCGAGGTCAATCAGCGGCCCCGGGGCCCGGCCCGGCAGGTCACGGGTGGCGCCGTGCACCAGCAATGCGGCCGGCGCGCTGTCCTCCAGCATGTAAGCCAGGCGCTCCGGCGGGTAGGCCGGGTCCAGCGGCACATAGGCGCCGCCGGCCTTGAGAATGGCCAGCAGGCCGATCACCAGTTCCAGGCTGCGCTCGATGCAGATCGCCACCCGCACATCCGGGCCGACCCCTTGCTCGCGCAGGTGATGGGCCAACTGGTTGGCCCGGGCATTGAGCTGGGCATAGCTCAGGGACTGTTGCTCGAATTGCAGCGCCACGGCGTCCGGGGTGCGTTCGACCTGGGCCTGGAAGCGTTGCGCCAGGGTCTGCTGCAGGTCGCCTTCAAGGCCGCCGTCGAGGTCGCTGCTAGTCAGCGCCTGCAGCAAGCGCTCACGCTCGTTCGGCGCGAGGATCGGCAGGCGATTGAGGGCCAGCGGCGAGCGCTGTTCCAGAGCCTGGACCAGGGATTCCAGGGCGGTCTGCATGTAACCGCACACCCGTTGCGCGCCGATCTGCTGCAGGGTCATGGCGGTCAGTTTGAAGCCGTCGCCGAGGTCGTCGACGTTCAGGCTCAACGGGTAGTTGGTGCGCCCGTCGTGGGCCAGGGTCTGCATGCCTTGCCAGGCCGGGTGCGCCTCGGGCTGGGCCGCGCCGGCAGCACTGTGGCGATAGTTGAGCATGGCGCTGAACAGCGGCAGCGGCGCCGCCACCCCGCTGCAACGCTGGGCCAGGGCCAGGGACGCGTGCTCATGGCCGAGCAAGGCGCTCAGCCGCTGGTGCAGCGCCCGCACACCGGCACGGGCGTCGAGCACGCCGACATCGACCCGCAACGGCAAGGTGTTGATAAAGATCCCCAGCGCCCGGTCGGCGCCCTCGCCGCCCTGCATGCGCCCGACCAGCACGGTGCCGAACACCACTTGGTCGGTGCCGGTGGCCACTGCCAGCACCCGGGCCCAGGCCAGGTGCACCAGGCTGGCGACGCTGACGCCCAACAGCCGCGCCTGATCGCGCAGGCCCTGGCTCAGGCCGGCAGGCAGCCACTGCCGGGCCTCTTCAATGGCATGGCCATCGCCCTGCACATCCTGCAAGCCAAACGGCAGCGTCGGCTGGTCAATGTCGCCAAGCATTTCGCGGAAGAACGCCTCGTGTTCCTGCTCGCTGACACCCAGGCGCGCCTGGGCCACGTAGTTGCGATACGGCATGGCCGGGCCCAGGTCCCGGGCCTGGCCCACAAGGCAGGCCTGCATTTCCTGGCGCACCACCTCGAACGCGGTGTGGTCGAGGACGATGTGGTGGAACATCAACAGCACCACCACCCGTTGCTGCACCGGGTCCTGGGCATAGGCCAGGCGGATCAGCGGGGCACGGGTCAGGTCCAGGCGGTAATGGCGGGCGTCGAAACGCGCGCCCAGTTGCGCCAATACATCCCCGGCCGCAGGGTCGAGCAGCACCTCTTGCACCACCAGGTCGGCCTCACGCAAGACCACCTGCACCGGTGCGTCCAGGCCTTCCCAGAGCACGGCGCTGCGCAGAATGTCGTGGCGCTCCACCACCTGTTGCAGGGCCCCCGCAAACGCCTGCAGACGCGCCAGGCTGTCGAAGGCCAGGCGCGTCTGCAGCAGGTAGGGGTCGCCCTGCTCCGCGGTGATGTGGTGGTAGAGAATGCCTTCCTGCAACGGCGCCAGGGGGTAGATGTCTTGCACATTGGCCACGCCCCCGGGGACGCTGGCGACAATCCGGTCGATGGCCGCCTGGTCCAGCGCCACCAAGGGCAGCAGGTCCGGGGTGATGCGCTGGCAACCGGCAGGAATGCGGTTGGCCGGCACCTCGACCTCGCGCCCGCTGCCCACGGCGGCGGCCAGGTCGGCCAGGGTCGGCCGGCTGAACAGGATGCGCACGTCGGCGCTCATGCCCGCCTGGCGCATGCGCTCGATCAGGCTCACCGCCAGCAGCGAATGCCCGCCCAGTTCAAAGAAGTGGTCGTGGCGCCCGACCTGTTCGACCTTGAGCACTTCGGCCCAGATCTGCGCCAGGGCGATTTCCACCGCGCCCATCGGCGCCTCATAGCCACGGCTGAGCACCGCGTCCGCCCCCGGCTCCGGCAGGGCCTGGCGGTCGAGCTTGCCGTTGGCCGTCAGTGGCAGCGCCTCGAGCCGCACGTAGGCCGCCGGCACCATGGCGTCGGGCAGGCTGCCCTGCACCTGTGTGCGCAACGACTCGATGTCGAGAGGGCCCGCCTGCTCGGTGAAGTACGCCACCAGACGCCCCTCGCGCACCAGCACCACGGCGTCCTTGACCCCGGCATGGGCGGCCAGGGCGGTTTCGATTTCCCCCAGTTCGATGCGCACTCCGCGCACCTTGACCTGGTCGTCGTTGCGGCCTAGGTACTCAAGGCTGCCATCGGCCAGCCAGCGCGCCAGGTCGCCGCTGCGGTACATGCGCGCCTCGGGCTCGGGGCTGAAAGGGTCGGCCAGGAAGCGCTCGGCACTCATTTGCGGGCGGTTCAGGTAACCCCGCGCCACCCCGGCGCCCGCCACGTACAGCTCGCCGGCGACGCCCATCGGCACCAGCCGCTGCTGTTCATCCAGCAAGTAGATGCGCGCATTGCCCATCGGCTTGCCGATGTGCAGCACCTGCCCCACCGCCACCGGCCCCGAGGTGGCAACCACCGTGGCCTCGGTCGGGCCGTAGTTGTTGACCACGGCAAAGGTCTGGGCCTGGTTGAACTGCCGCAGGCGATCACCGCCGATCAACAAGGTTTTCAGGGTTGGGTGTTGCATCTGGCGGCCAAAGGCGTATTCAGCCACCGGGGTCGGCAGGAAGCTCACCTCCAGCGGCTGCGCCTGCCACCAGGCCAGCAGTTGTTCGAGGTTGTCGTTGCCGACCTCGGCCGGCGGCAGGTGCAAGGTCGCCCCTGCGCACAGGGTCGGCCAGACCTCCCAGGCCATGGCGTCGAAACCGAAGCCGGCGACGCTGGACACCTGGCTGCCCGGGTGTTGGTCGAAGGTCTGGTTGTGCCAGTGCACCAGGTTTTCCAGGGTCCGGTGCTCGACCATCACGCCCTTGGGCAAGCCAGTGGAACCCGAGGTGTAGATCACATAGGCCAAGTGCGCCGGGGTCAGCCCGGTACCGCTCGGATTGCTCGTCGGCTGCGCCAGCCAGTCGCGCTGATCCAGGTCGATCAATGGCAACTCCGCGCTGGCCCACTGCTGCAGCAGCTCACCCTGGCTCAGCAACGCCACCGGGGCACTGTCTTGCAGCAAGTAGCGCAGGCGCTCGGCCGGCAGCGCCGGGTCGATCGGCACATAGGCCGCGCCAGCCTTGAGGATCGCCAGCAGGCCCAGGAGCATGTCCGGGCCACGGCGCACACTGATCGCCACCCGATCATCGGGCTGTACGCCCAGGGCCAACAGGTGATGGGCCAACTGATTGGCCTGCTGGTTGAGCTGGCCGTAGCTCAGGCGTTGCCCGCCCTGGATCACTGCGACCGCGTCCGGGGCCTCAGCGGCCCGTGCTTCAAACAGGCCATGCACGGTGTGCCCCTGGGGGTAATCCACAGGGTTGGGGTTGAACTGTTGCAACAGCTGTTGGCGCTCATCGACCGGCAGAATCGACAGCTGCTCAAGGTGCACGCTGGAGCCGTGTTCCAGGGCCTGCACCAGTTGTTCCAGCGCGGCCTGCATGTAGCCGCCGATGCGCGCGGCGCCAATCGACGCCAGGCTCAAGACACTGAGGACAAAGCCGTCGCCACGGTCGTCGACGCTCAGGGTCAGCGGGTAGTTGCTGCGTTCTTCGGCGCCCAGCACCTCGATCCCGTCCCACAGTTGCGGCCCGGCCTGAGGCTGGGCGCTGGCATTGCTGTGGCGGTAGTTGAGCAGGGCACTGAACAGCGGCCCGGACGCGGCCACGCCGCTGCAACGCTGGGCCAGGGCCAGGGAGGCGTGTTCATGGCCGAGCAAGGCGCTCAAGCGGGCGTGGGTCGCCTTGACCGCGGCCCGCGGGGCCACGGCGCCGACATCGACCCGCAGCGGCAAGGTGTTGATGTACATGCCCAGGGCGCGGTCGGCGCCCTCGCCGCCTTGCAGGCGGCCCAGGAGCACGGTGCCGAACACCACGTCCCGGCGGTTGCTGAGTTGCCCCACCACCTGGGCCCAGGCCAGGTGCATCAGGCTCGCGGCACTGACCCCCAGGACCCGCGCCTGTTCCCGCAGACGGCGGTTCAGCACCGGGTCAAGGGGCCGCGCCGCCTCTTCGATATCGCGGCCGTCACCCTGCACATCCTGCAAACCGAACGGCAGGGTCGGCTCGTCAATGTCGCCAAGCATCTCGCGGAAGAACACCTCGTGCTCGGCCTGGCTGACACCCAGGCGCGCCTGGGCCACGTAGTTGCGGTACGGCGCCGCGGCCCCCAGGCTCGCGCCCTGGCCGGCGATCAGCGCCTGCATTTCCTGGCTCACCACCTCCAGCGCGGTGTGGTCCATGGCCAGGTGATGGAACAGCAAAATCGCCAGCACCCGTTGCTGTGCCGGGTCCCAGGCGTGCACCAGGCGAATCAGCGGTGCGCGGGTGATGTCCAGGCGGTAATGACGGGCGTCGAAGCCTTGCTGCAACTGGGCCATGACGTCGCCGGCAGCCGGGTCCGGAGTCAGCTCTTGGAGCACCAGTTCGGCGTGGCGCCAGACCACTTGCAGGGGCTGTTCCAGGCCTTCCCAGAGCACGCTGGTGCGCAAGATATCGTGGCGCGCAATGACCTGTTGCAAGACCCCGGCAAACACCTGCAAGCGCTCGCGGCTGTCGAACGCCAGGCGGGTTTGCAACAGGTACGGGTCGCCCTGCTCGGCGGCGATGTGGTGATAGAGAATGCCTTCCTGCAGCGGCGCCAGGGGGTAGATGTCCTGCACATTGGCGGCGCCGCCCGGCACGCTGGCGACCACCTGGTCGATGGCTTCCTGGCTCAACGTCAGCAAGGGCAGCATGTCCGGGGTGATGCGCTGGCTGTCGGCCGGAATGCGGTTGGCCGGGACTTCGATTTCACGCCCGCTGCCCACGGCCGCCGCCAGGGCGGCCAGGGTCGGCTGGCTGAAGAGGATGCGCACATCGGCGCTCAGGCCGACCTGGCGCATGCGCTCGATCAGGCTCACCGCCAGCAGCGAATGGCCGCCCAGCTCGAAGAAATTGTCATGCCGGCCGACCTGCTCGACCTTGAGCACCTCGCCCCAAATCTGCGCCAGGGTGGTTTCCACCGCCCCCTGGGGCGCTTCGAAACCGTGGCTGATAAACGCCTCCAGCCCCGGCGCCGGCAGCGCCTTGCGGTCCAGCTTGCCGTTAGCGGTCAGCGGCCATTGGCTGAGCGCCACATAGGCCACCGGCAGCATGTATTCCGGCAGTTGGCTGTGCAGCCAGTTGCGCAGCCCTTCGTTGTCCAGGCTCTGGCCCGCGACCTGGGGCCGGTAGTAAGCCACCAGGCGCTTGACCCCCGGGCCATCCTCGCGGGCCAGGATCACCGCGCTCTCGACCTCGGGGTGCAAGACCAGCCGTGCTTCGATCTCGGCCAGTTCGATGCGCATGCCGCGGATTTTCACCTGGTCGTCATTGCGCCCCAGGTACTCCAGGTTGCCGTCCGCCAGCCAGCGCACCAGGTCGCCACTGCGGTACATGCGTGCGTCGGGCTGGTGGCTGAAAGGGTCGTCGAGAAAGCGTTCAGCGCTCATCTTCAGGCGGTTCAGGTAGCCGCGAGCAACACCGGCGCCACCGATGTACAGCTCCCCAGTTACCCCCAGCGGCACCGGGCGCAATTGCTCATCCAGCACATAGACCCGGGCATTGGCGATCGGCGTGCCGATGTGCAGCACCTGCCCCACCTGCACCACACCCGAGGTGGCGACCACTGTGGCTTCGGTCGGACCGTAGTTGTTGACCACGGCAAAAGTCTGGGCCTGGCTGAACTGGCGCAGGCGGTCGCCGCCGATCAGCAGGGTTTTCAGGGTCGGGTGCTGCAACTGCTGGCTGAAGGCGTATTCGGCCACTGGGGTCGGCAAAAAGCTCACATCCAGCGGTTGCGCCTGCCACCAGGCCAGCAGTTGTTCGATGTTTTCATTGCTGATGTCCTTGGGCGGCAGGTGCAGGGTGGCCCCCGCGCACAAGGTCGGCCAGACCTCCCAGGCCATGGCATCAAAGCCGAAACCGGCGACGCTGGAGACCTGGCTGCCCGGTTGCTGGGCAAAGGCCCGGTTGTGCCAATGCACCAGGTTTTCCAGGGTCCGGTGCTCGACCATCACCCCCTTGGGCTGGCCGGTGGAACCCGAGGTGTAGATCACATAGGCCAGGTGCGCCGAGGTCAGGTTGGGCAGCGCCAGGTCAGTGGCCGGGTGCTCACGCCAGTGCGGCTGGTCGAGGTCGATGACCGGCACCGACAGCGCCGGCAATTGCCCCAGCAGCGCGGCCTGGGTCAGCAACGCCCGGGGCGCACTGTCTTCCAGCAGGTAGGCTCGACGTTCGGCCGGCAGCGCCGGGTCCACCGGCACATAGCCGGCACCGGCCTTGAGAATCCCCAGCAGGCCCACCAGCATCGCCGGCCCGCGCTGCACGCAGATCGCCACCCGATCATCCGGCTGCACCCCCAATTCCAGCAGGTGCTGCGCCAGTTGATTGGCCTGGGCATTGAGTTCGCCATAGCTCAGCGCCAACTCGCCCTGACGCAGCGCCACGGCCGCAGGCCGCTGCGCCACCTGTGCTTCGAACAGACGGTGCACGGCCTGGCCCCGGGGGAATTCAACTTGGTGGGCATTGAAACCCTGCAACAGGGTTTGCCGCTCGGCCGCCGGCAAAATCGACAGCTCGCGCAAGGCCATGGTGGGGCTCTGCTCCAGGGCATCCACCAGGCTGTACAGGGCGCATTGCAGGTAGTCGGCAATGCGTTGCACGCCAATCGAGCGGTCGATCATCAGGGTCAGGGTAAAACCCTCGCCCAGGTCGTCGACGTTGAAGGTGAAGGGGTAGTTGGTGCGCTCATCGGCGCCCAGCACCTGCACGCCTTCGGCCAACTCGATGATTTCGGCCAGGTCGGCGGCGGCACTGTGGCGGTAGTTGAGGATCGCACTGAACAACGGCGTCGAGGCGTTGACCCCGCTGCACCGCTGGGCCAGCGCCAGGGATGCATGTTCATGGCCGAGCAACGCGCTCAGGCGTGTGTGGGTGGCGCGCACCCCGCTGCGCACGTCCAGCGAACCCAGGTCGACCCGCAACGGCAAGGTATTGATAAACATGCCCAGGGCCCGGTCGGCGCCCTCGCCGGCCTGCATGCGGCCGAGCAGCACGGTGCCGAAAACCACGGCGTCACGCCCGCAGACCTGGCCCAGCACCATCGCCCAGGCCAGGTGCATCAGGCTCGCCGCGCTGACCCCGAGCTGCCGCGCCTGATTGCGCAGGCGCAGGCTCAGGGCGCTGTCCAGGGGCGCCCGCAATTGCTCGATGACCAGGCTGTCGCCCTGCACGTCCTGCACGCCGAAGGGCAAGGTCGGCGCGTCGATGTCGCCAAGCATGTCGCGGAAGAACGTCTCGTGCACCTGGTCGCTCTGGCCCATGCGCGCCTTGGCCAGGTAGTTGCGGAAAGGAATCGCGGCCGGCACTTGCCCGGCCCGGCCTTGCATGTGGGCGAGGATCTCTTCGCGCACCACGTCCAGGGCGCTGTGGTCGAGGATGGTGTGGTGCGACAGCAGCAGCGCTACCACCCGCTGTTGAGCTTCATCGACGGCAAACACCAGGCGCAGCAGAGGCGCCTGTTGCAGGTCGAGGCGGTAATGCCGGGTGTCATAGCGCGCCTGCAGTTGGCTCAGCACATCACCGTTGCGAGGGTCGCAAGGCACCTCTTCGCAAACCAGCGGCGCCTGGCGCCAGACCACCTGCAGCGGCGTGTCCAGGCTCTGCCAGACCAGGGAGGTGCGCAGAATGTCGTGGCGGTCGATGGTCCATTGCAGGGCCTGGGCAAAGGCCTCGAAGCGCGCTCGGCTATCAAAGGCGAAGCGGGTCTGCAGCACGTAGGGGTCGCCCTGCTGTGCCGACAGGTGGTGGTAGAGCATGCCTTCTTGCAGGGGCGCCAACGGGTAGATGTCCTGCACGTTGGCCGCGCCGCCCGGAATGCCGGCGACGATGCGATCGATGCCGGCCTGGTCCAGGCTGACCAGGGGCAGCATGTCGGGGGTGATGCGCAAGGCCGGGCTCGACCAGTCGCCGTCATGGCCCGCCACCAGTTCGAGCAGTTGTGCCTTGTGCTGGATCAGGTTGTCCCACAGCTCATCGTCCAGGGCCTGGTCATCGCCGAGGATGACCAGGTCGCCCTCCTCCATTTGAAGACGGATCGCCAGGGTGGAAAGAACTGCCATCAATTCGCTGAAGTGCATTGGGTAACCTGCTTGTGAATTCGAAAATCGGTTGTCGAGAAAATCCATGTTCAGCTGCAACCTTGTGCCCCCACGGCATTCACCGTGCCGGGGCACCCAGCGCTCAATGCTGGTGTGCGGACCGTGTGCGCCGTGGCCTGTAAAAGTGACAGGGACATAGGGCCCGACGGGGTTCCCCGCAGGCTGGAAAAACTAAACCATCGACGCCCGTGGGCATGACATGGGAAGCCGGGACAAGGCCCGGGCCGGCCAGGACGGCCGGGCCCGGGTACACACCGCTCAGAGACGGCGCTTGCGGGTGAGCTGCGGGATGGTGGTCTGCGGCACGTCGATCTGCTGCACCGGGGCCAGGGCCTTGGCAGCGAGCGCGGCCAGGGTCGGCTGGCTGAACAGCAACCGCGCATCGGCGTTGAGCCCCGCCTGGCGCATGCGCGCCACCAGGCTCACGGCCAACAGCGAGTGGCCGCCCAGTTCGAAGAAGTGGTCATGGCGCCCCACCCGCTCGATCTTCAGCACCTCGGCCCAGATCTGCGCCAGGGCGATTTCCACCTCGCCCTGGGGCGCCTCGTACCCCCGGCTGAGCACCGCGTCCTGGCCCGGCGCCGGCAGCGCCTGGCGATCCAGCTTGCCATTGGGGCTCAGGGGCCAGACCGGCAACTGGACGAACGCCGAGGGCACCATGTACTCCGGCAATTGCGCCAGCACATGGTCACGCAACGCCTCAATGGCCGGGACCGGCTCCCCCTGGCGCACGGTGAAGTAACTCACCAGGCGCCCGTCGCGCATCAGCACCACCACTTCCCGCAGCGCCGGGTGGCTGGCCAGCCGCGCCTCGATTTCCCCCAGCTCGACCCGCAGCCCGTGGAGCTTGACCTGGAAGTCGTTGCGCCCGAGGAACTCCAGGTTACCGTCAGCGCGGTAACGCACCAGGTCACCGGTGCGGTACAGGCGATCGCCCGCCACGAACGGGCTGTCGATAAAGCGCTCGGCCATCAGCCCGGGCAGCCCCAGGTAACCCCGGGCCACGCCGACCCCGCCAATGTGCAATTGGCCGCTGACGCCCATGGGCACCGGCGCGTCATGGGCATCCAGCACATACAGGCGGGTGTTGCTGATGGGCCTACCGATGGGCAACTGGATCGACGGCACCTCGGCCCCCGGTTCCAGGGTCCAGGCGCTGCTGTCCACCGTGGTTTCAGTGGGGCCATAGACGTTGTGCAAGCGGGCCTGGGGCAACTGCTGCTGGAAGCGCCGGGCCATGACCTCGGTCAGCTCGCCGCCGCCGGCAAACACGTCGGTCAGGCTGTGGCACTGGCGAACCTCTTCCAGCTCCAGGAACTGCTGGAGCATGGCCGGCACAAACTTGACCACGGTGATCTGCTGCTCGCGGATCAACTGCGCCAGGTAGGCCGGGTCGCGATGGCCGTCGGGGCGCGCCAGAACCATGCGCATGCCGATGCTCAGCGGCCAGAACAGCTCCCACACCGAGCCGTCGAAACTGAACGGGGCCTTCTGCAACAGGCTGCCGCTGGCGGCCGCCGGGCACAGCCCCGAACTCCAGTGCATCAGGTTGCCCAGGCCACGGTGTTCCACCATCACCCCCTTGGGCGTGCCGGTGGAGCCCGAGGTGTAGATCACATAGGCCAGGTTCGACACCCCGAGGCCCGGCACCTGGGGATCGCTCAGGGGCTGGTGCTGCCAGGTGCTGGCATCGAAGTCGATCAGCGGCACCCCAGCCTGCTGCATCAGCTCGCGGGTCGGGCCGTGCACCAGCACCGCCACCGGCGCGCTGTCCTGCACCATGTAGGCGAGGCGCTCCGGCGGGTAACTCGGGTCCAGGGGCACATAGGCACCGCCGGCCTTGAGGATGCCCAGCAGGCCGACCAGCAACTCCAGGCCGCGCTCGACGCAGATCGCCACCCGGGAATCGGGTTGCACACCCTGTTCGCGCAGGTGATGGGCCAGTTGGTTGGCCCGCGCATTGAGTTCGCCGTAGCTCAGTTGCTGCTCACCGGCCACCAGGGCCACGGCGTCCGGGGTGCGCCGCACCTGAGCCTCGATCAGGGCATGCAGGGTCTGGTCATGGGCGTAAATTTCAGCCGTGGCGTTGAGGTCGATCAGCAGGTGCTGACGCTCGGCCGGCGGCAAGATCGACAGCTGTGCCAGGGGCCTGTGCGGTGCCTGCTCCAAGGCCTGGACCAGAGCGCCCAGGGCCGTTTGCAGGTAATCCAGCAGCCGCTGCGCGCCGACCTTGCCCGGGGCCCGGGCCGACAGGCGGAACCCGGATTGCAGGTCATCCACGGCAATGCTCAGCGGGTAGCTGACGATCTCTTCGCTGCTCACCAGCTCGATGCCCGGCAGTTGCACCTGGTCCTCGGGCGGCGCCGCGTGCCGGTAGTTGAGCAAGGTATTGAACAGCGGCGTCGGTGCAGCCACCGCGCTGCAACGTTGGGCCAGGGCCAGCGCGGCATGCTCGTGGGCCAGCAAATCGCTCAAACCGGCATGGGTATCGCGAATCGCCTGGGCGACACTGCAACCGGCCAGGCGCACCCGTAACGGCAAGGTATTGATAAACATGCCCAGGGCTCGATCGGCCCCCTCGCCGGCTTGCAGACGCCCCAGCAACACGGTGCCGAACACCACATCGTCGCGCCCCGCCAGGCTGCCCAACACCTGGGCCCAGGCCAGGTGATAAAGGCTGGCGGCACTCACCCCCAGCTGCCGTGCCTGCGCCCGCAGGCGCTGGCCGAGCCCGGCGTCGAGCAGGCCATGGGCCTGCTGCTGGTCGTCACGATCGACCTGGTACGCCTGCAAACCGAAGGCCAGGGTCGGCTCATCGACGTCACCGAGCATCTGCCTGAAAAACCCTTGGTGCTCGGCCTGCCGATGGGCCTGGCGGGCTTGCGCCACCACGTTGCGGTAGGCGACGGCCGGCGGCAACTGGGCTTGCTGGCCATTCAGGTGGGCCTGGATTTCGCCGATCAGCACCGCCGTGGACGTGGCGTCGTTGACCAGGTGATGGAAGCGCAACATACCGACCCAGCGCTGCTGCAACGGGTCTTCGGCCCAGGCCAGGGCCATCATCGGCGCCTGGCGGATATCCAGCGGGCGCAGGCCGGGGTCGAAGCGCGCGGCCAACTGGCCGAGGATGTCCCCTGACTGCGGCTCCAGTTGCACTTGCTCAAGCCCCAGTTGCGCCTGGCGCCAGACCACTTGCATGGGTTGCTCCAACCCGTCCCAGGCCAGGCTGGTGCGCAGGATGTCATGGCGCTCGATCACCTGTTGCAAGGCCCGGGCAAAGGCGTCCAGGCGTTCACGACTGCTGAAGGCAAACATCGCGTGTTGCTGGTAGGGGTCGCCGCGTTCGGCACTAATGTGGTGATACAGCAGGCCCTCTTGCAAGGGCGCCAGGGGGTAGATGTCCTGGACATTGGCCGCGCCGCCGGGGATGCCGGCGACGATGCGGTCGATGGTCGGCTGGTCCAGGCTGGCCAGGGGCAGCAGTTGCGGGGTGATGTGGGTGCAGCCCGGGGCAATGCGGTTGGCCGGCACCTGGACTTCCTGGCTGTTGCCCACCGCCGCGGCCAGCGCCGCCAGGGTCGGCTGGCTGAACAGCACCCGCACATCGGCGCCGAACCCGAGTTGGCGCATGCGCTCGATCAAGCCCACCGCCAACAGCGAGTGCCCGCCCAGCTCGAAGAAGTGATCCTGGCGCCCGACCTGCTCGACCTGCAGCAGCTCGGCCCAGATCTGCGCCAGGGCCACTTCGACCTCGCCCCGGGGCGCTTCATAGTCACGACGCAGCAGCGCCGCAGCGTCCGGCGCCGGCAGGGCCTTGCGGTCGAGCTTGCCATTGGCGGTCAGCGGCAACGCCGGCAACTGCACATAAGCGGCCGGCAGCATGTAGTCCGGCAACTGGCCTTGCAGGACCTCGTGCAAGTGCTTGATGTCGATATGCGCAGCCGCGTCCTGGGGCGTGAAGTAGGCCACCAGGCGCTTGTCCCCCGGGCTGTCTTCACGCAGCAGCAGCGCGCTGTCCTTGACCCCGGCGCAGTGGGCCAGGCGGGTTTCGATTTCCCCCAGCTCGATGCGAAAGCCCCGCAGCTTGACCTGCTGATCGTTGCGTCCCTGGTACAGCAGCACGCCATCTTCGCGCCAGCAGGCCAGGTCGCCGGTGCGATACATCAGGCCGGGCGACGGCTCGCCCGGTAGGCTGCCCATAAACGGATCGGCGATAAACTTTTCCGCGGTCAGTTGCGGCTGGTTGAGGTAACCCAGGGCCACCCCCGCGCCGCCGACGTACAACTCGCCGACCACCCCCACCGCGACCTGGCGCTGCCGGGCATCCAGCACGTAGGCGCGGCTGTTGCCGATGGGGCGGCCGATGGGAATGCTCCCCGGGCTGACAGAGTGGATTTCAAAGGTGGTGGAAAAGGTCGTGGCCTCGGTCGGGCCGTAGCCATTGAGCAAGTGCTGCGGTGCGCCCTGCTCCAGCACCCGGGCGATCACCGCCGGGTCCAGCACATCACCGCCCACGATCAGGTAACGCAAGCTCCGGAACGCCGCCAGCAGGCCATCGGCGTGCTGGTGGAACAGCCCGGCGGTCATCCACAACACGCTGACCCGCTGCTCCAGCAGCAGCGCGCCCAGGGCGGCACTGGACAGCACAACGTCCTGATCGACCAGCACCACGCAGCCGCCATTGAGCAGCGGCGCCCAGACTTCCAGGGTGCTGGCGTCGAATGCCGGGTTGGAGGCGAAGGCCACCCGGTCATGGCGATTGAACTCGGCATAGCCGTTGTTCAACACCAGGCGGCTCACAGCCCGGTGAGGCACCAGCACGCCTTTCGGGCTGCCGGTGGAACCGGAGGTGTACATGATGTAGGCCACGCTTTCGGACGACTGCGCCAGGTCGGGGTTGTGCGCGGGCTGGTGGTCCAGCGCCAGGCGGTCCAGCTCGATGCGCTGCGCCGGGCACGCCAGGGTTTCGCGGCTAAGGGTCAGCAGCACCCGGGCCTGGCTGTCGCTGACCATAAACAGCTGACGCTCGGCCGGGGCATTGATGTCCAGGGGCACATAAACCGCGGCACATTTACTGATGGCCAGTTGGCTGACCAGCAGGGCCTCGGAGCGCGGTAGCAGGATCGCCACGTTGTCGCCCGGCTTGACCCCGAGTTGCATCAGGTGCCGGGCCAGTTGGTTGGCCCGGCGGTTGAGTGCGTCGTAGCTCAGGGACTGCGCGCCATGCACCGCCGCAGGTGCCTCCGGGGCCAGCAGCACCTGTTGCTCGAACAGGCTGTGCAGGGTCTGGGCCTGCGGATAGCGGCGCGTCGTGGCGTTCCACGCGTGTATCCGCGCCGCTTCGCGGGCGGTCATCAGGGAGAAATCGCCGATCGTCCGTTCGCCTTGCGCCAGCCCTTGCTCAAGCACATGGGTCAAGCGCTCGGCCAGGGCCTCGACCTCGTCCGGCTGGAAATAGGCCTGGTTGTAGACGTAGTGAATCCAGGCCTGATCGTTGTGACAGTTGCTGCGCAGGTGGATCACCAGCGGCATCGGCTCGTGGTTGTTCGGCACCTTGATGGTCTGGGCCTGCGCCTCGCCGTAACAGTAGTCGTGGTCGTCCTGCTCGTAGGACAGCGACAGGTCGAACAGCTGGCCACGGCCTTCGCGCCACAAGCCGAGCTCGCGATTCATCTCGCTCAGGGGAAACCGCTGATGACGGAAATCCTGCCTCAGCGCGTCACGGATCGCCGCCACCAGTTCGGCAAAACTCAGCTCGCGGGCAAACCCCAGGCGCACCGCGCTGACCTGGGTGAACAGGCCCAGGGTCGACCTGAATCGGGCGTTGGAGCGGTTGAGAATCGGCAAGCCGACTACCCACTCGTCGCGCTCGCTGGTGCAGGTGAAATACACGTACAGCGCCGCCAGCCACACATGGAACGCCGACGCCCCCCAGGTGCTGCCGCACGCCTTCATCCGCTCGTGCAGCGCGGCGGGAAACGGCCGCACCAGGTTGGCACCCGGCGCGGCCTGGTTCGGGTAGCGATCGCGATGACGGGGCACCAGCAGCGGCTCGGGCAGGCTGCGGAATTTGTCCAGCCAGTAGGCGCGGTCGCGGGCGTAGCGCGGCGAACCGTGATAGCGGGCATCGTCGTGAATAAAGTCGATGTAGGACGCGGCCTCAAGCTCCGGCGACTGGCCCTGCACCAGGGCGCTGTAGATGCCGCCGAGGGAGTGCAGCATCTGGCCGAAGCCCCAGCCGTCGAGAATCAGGTGGTGGGCCTGGGTGCCCAGCCAGTAGTGCTCAGGCCCGAGCTTGACCAGGAAAAAGCGGAACAGGGGCTCGCCGTACAGGGCATAGACCCGGGCCATGTGCTGCTGCATCAGGCTCTGGGCCCGGACCGTCGGCTCGGCCTCCTGGGACAGGTCATACAGCGGCATCGGCACCGGCATCTCGCGGGCAAAGCGCTGCAACGGCAGGCCGTCGGGGCCGGCGTCGGCCAGCAACTCGGTGCGCAGGGCATCGTGCTTGTGCACCAGGGCTTCAATGGCCCGCTGCATCAACTCAGCGTCCACGGGGCCTTGCAGCTCGACGTAGCCACCAATGTTGTAGCGCGGCGAGTCGGCCCGGCTCAGTTGGTCGAGCCAGATATCGCTCTGGGCAGCGGTCAGGGGGAACACCTGTGCAGTCCTGGGATGGGGATTCATACACGGACGTCCGGGGCGGCGGCAGAAAAAAGCGTCATAAGATCCTTCTCATGTAATGCGCCTGCTAAGGGCGGTATCGCGGAATTTAAGCACCGGCCCCGGTGCCAGCATGACACCCGAAACCCGGACAACCCGCCGCGCTATCACGCCCCCGACTTGACAAGCCCGAGCCTGGAGCCGGGGTTTCACTGACGACTAAAACGGGATCTATCTGAAAGTTCCTGAAGGAAGACTTATAAGCCTGTAGGAAATCCACCATAGAACAGGCAGGCCGCTCGCCCAATCGGCACCAAGAGATAAAAATAAATCATTAATAATCAGTTAGTTAGAGGGTGTTTTTAGACGCCAGCCAAGGGCGCCGGGGATAAGCGTCAAAATAATCCCGCTATTTTCATGGCAGTTTTGTCCCGGTGTTCCACGGCATACACCCGGTAAGTCCATGGGATTTAATGATATTTCCGACGATGGATCAGATTCATGGAGAACTGATCAACACCGGATCGCCTCTGCCCCCTGTTCGACGATCTGTCTACATCAAGGATGATGAATATGAGTTTGGCCTGCAGCATCAGCACCCTGGAAACCCCACATTTTTACTCTGAACTCGGCGAATTGATCGCCAGCACCGGCAACCAAGGTTTTGCCGCCAACATGCTGCACCTGGTGGGCAAACGCGTCCCCGTGAACCGGGTCGAACTCGGCGAGTGGACCCTCGATGAACACCAGGCCTGCCTGCTGGACATCACGCCCCTGGGCAGCGCCGCCCTGCAGGATGTCTCCCCCTGCAGCGCGCCCTGGCACCGCGAGGAACAGCCGCTGCTGAAGAAAATGATCGAGATGGACGACTCGCTGTTGATCCAGATGAACGCGCGCACCGCCGACCCAGCCAGCCAACCGGCCCGGGAGCCGTCCCACCAGTGCAGCCTGGTGTCGCGCAAATCCAATCGGCGCTGTGTCATCTCCTTTTACCGCCCTCACCATCAGCGGGTGTTTTCCCTGTTTGAACTGTCGTTTCTCAAGAGCCTCTCGCAAACCCTGTTGCCGCTGATCGAGCGGCATGCTCAGGCCAGCCGCCAATACACCACGAACAAACCCTGGGCCCCCAGTGTGCCGAGCGTGCCCGAGCAGGCCTTGTTGCATCGCGAGTTCGACGAGCGCCTGGCGCGCAGCGCGACGCTCCTTTCGGCGCGGGAAAAAGAAGTCTGCCTGGGGCTGCTGACCGGCGGCACCGTGCCGCAGATGGCGCAGCGGCTCAACGTCAAGACCAGTTCCGTGGAAACCTACCTCAAGCGCGCCGCGACCAAACTGGGAGTGAGTGGCCGCCATGGGCTGGCCAAGTGGATGGTCGGGGCATGACCGTGTTTTTTTCCAGTTCGCGTCAGGCTTCGCAGCGCCTGCGGCCAAGGCCCCTCATCAACAAATCGGCGCTGTGCCTGGCGATCCTGGCGTGGACCCTGGGCGGATGCACGCTGATCCCGGACTACCAACAGCCCGAATCGCCAGCCCCGGCCCACTACCCCCAGGGGCCGGGTTACCAGGACACAACCCAGGCCACACCCGTGGCCACCACGGACTGGCAGCAACTGTTCCGCGACCCGACCTTGCAGCAGCTGATTCACAACGCCCTGGCCAACAACCGCGACCTGCGGGTGGCGGCCTTGAACGTCGAGGCCTTCCAGGCCCAGTACCGAATCCAGCGCGCCGACCTGTTCCCGGCGGTCAGCGCCAACGCCAGCGGCTCGCGCCAGCGCATGCCGCCCAGTGTCACCGGCACCGGCGAACGAGTGATCCAGTCGACCTATTCAGCGACCCTGGGCATCAGCGCCTATGAGCTGGACTTTTTCGGCCGTGTGCGCAGCCTTGGTGAACAGGCGAAATTCGCCTACCTGGCCACCGAGGAAGCCCGGCGCAGTGCCCAGCTGAGCCTGGTGGCGAACGTGGCGAACGCCTACCTGACCTGGCGCGCCGATCAGGAGTTGCTGGTGCTGAGCCGCAAGACCCTGGACGCCAACCTGGAAAGCCTGCGCCTGACCACCCGTGGCAGCGGCGCCGGCAAACTGTCCAACCTGGATGTGCTGCAAGCCCGCACCAGTGTCGAAAGCGCCCGCGCCAGCCTGGCCCGTTATCAACGCCAGGTGGCCCAGGACCTCAACAGCCTGAGCCTGCTGGTGGGGGCCGACGTCTCGCCCACCCTGCCCGGCCAGCCCCTGGCCAGCGAGCTGATTGTCGCCCTGCCCGCCGGCCTGCCCTCCGACTTGTTGCAGCGGCGCCCGGACATTCAGCAAGCGGAATACAAACTGATGGCGGCCAACGCCAATATCGGCGCGGCCCGGGCAGCGTTCTTTCCCAGTGTCAGCCTGACGGCCAACGCCGGCTCTTCCAGCCTGGAACTGTCAGGGTTGTTCAGAGGGGGTTCCGGGGGCTGGACCTTCCAGCCGCAGATCAACCTGCCGATTTTCAACGCCGGCAGCCTGCGGGCCAGCCTGGATTACTCCCGGCTGCAAAAAGACATGCTGGTGGCCCAGTATGAAAAGTCGATCCAGAGCGCCTTCCAGGAAGTGGCCAACGGCCTGGCGGCGCGCCAGACCTACCAACAGCAGCTCAATGCCCAGCGCAACCTGGTGGACGCCAGCCAGGACTACTACAACATGGCCGAGCACCGCTACCGCATGGGCCTGGACAGCAACCTGGTGTTCCTCGACGCCCAGCGTTCGCTGTTCAGCGCGCAGCAGGACTTGATCAACGACCGGCTGGCGCAACTGATTGCCGAGGTCAACCTGTACACCGCCCTGGGCGGCGGCTGGCAGGCCGAAACAGGCCTGGCCACCTTGCCTACGCCGGCCCGCGGCGGGTAGCGGCGGTCACAGCGACAGGCGCACCGCCAGCGCTGCCAGGGTCAGCAACAGCACGGGCAGCGTCAGCACAATGCCGACCTTGAAGTAATAACCCCAACCGATATGGATGCCCTTGCGGTCCAGCACGTGCAGCCAGAGCAAGGTGGCCAGGCTGCCGATCGGGGTGATTTTCGGCCCCAGGTCGCTGCCAATCACGTTGGCGTAGATCATCGCTTCCTTGATCACCCCCGTGGCTTGGCTGGCATCGATGGACAGCGCGCCAATCAATACGGTCGGCAGGTTGTTCATGATCGATGACAGCAGCGCCGTGAGCAGCCCGGTGCCCATGGCCGCGCCCCAGATGCCGTAGTGGGCGAACCCGTCCAGCCAGCCGGCCAGGTGATCGGTGAGCCCGGCGTTGCGCAGGCCGTAGACCACCATGTACATGCCCAGGGAGAAAATCACGATCTGCCAGGGCGCTTCCTTGAGCACCTTGCGCGTGGCGATATGCCGGCCACGGGCGGCAATCCCCCAGAGCAACGCAGCGCAAACCGCCGAAATGGCGCTGATGGGAATCCCCAGGGGCTCCAGGGCAAAGCAGCCCAGCAACAGGATACCGAGCACCCACCAACCGGCGATAAAGGTCGCCCGGTCGTGGATCGCGGTCTTCGGCTCGGCCAGTTGCGCCGGGTCGTAGGTCTCGGGAATGTCCCGTCGGAAAAACCACAGCAGCACGGCCAGGGTCGCCGCCACGCTCACCAGGTTGACCGGCACCATCACCGCGGCATAACGGTTGAAGCCGATCTTGAAGAAGTCTGCGGAGACGATGTTCACCAGATTCGACACCACCAGCGGCAGGCTTGCGGTGTCGGCGATAAAGCCCGCGCCCATGACAAAGGCCAGGGTGGTGGCCTTGGAAAAGCGCAGGGCCAGCAACATCGAGATCACGATCGGGGTGAGAATCAGCGCCGCGCCATCGTTGGCGAACAGCGCCGACACCAGGGCGCCCAGCAGCACCATGAAAGCGAACAGCTTGCGCCCCCGGCCACGGCCCCAACGCGCCACGTGCAAGGCTGCCCAGGCAAAGAAGCCGGCCTCGTCCAACAGCAGGCTGATGATGATCAGGGCGACGAAGGTGCCGGTGGCGTTCCAGATGATCTGCCAGACCACCGGAATGTCACTGAAGTGCACGACCCCGAAGAGCAAGGCCAATACCGCGCCGAACACGGCGCTCCAGCCTACGCCCAGGCCCTTGGGCTGCCAGATCACCAGGGTGATGGTCAGCAGGAAAATCAACGCAGCAGTCAGCATTGGCAACAGCCTTCAACAAGGAACGAAAAGGTCGGGGATCAGCAGCAGCGCACCGGACGGTCCGCCATGCCCTGCAAGCGTTGCAGGTCAGCGGCCAGCCACGGACGGTTGGCGTCCAGGGTGCCCTGCAACAGAGTGCCGACCCAGGGGGATAATTCCGGGTGCAGGCGATAATAAATCCACTGTCCCTGACGGCGATCGGCGAGCAACCCGCTGCTGCGCAGCAAGGCCAGGTGACGGGAGATTTTTGGCTGGCTCTGATCGAGGGCGGCGGTCAACTCGCAGACGCACAACTCGCCTTCACGGGCGATCAACAAGGCGATGCGGCTACGGGTCTCGTCGGCAAGGGCTTTGAACAGTTCGGCGGGGTTGAGCGAAGCGGACACGGGAACAGCCCTGGGTAAATGGAACGTCGAATATATGGAAATTCATATATTCAGTAAAGGGCTGTTTGATCGGCATCACCTCAAGCGCCGGCAGTCGGGCGCTCAAGGTGTGGGGCAAGGGCTCTAGACGTGACGTTCGACCCATTGCGCGTAGGCATTGATAAAGCTCTGCAGGAACGGCCGCGTGGCGTCGGACAAGGCGCCCGACTCGTCAAAGGCCGAGCCGGCGCCACCCAGGTAGGCCTCGGGCTGCTGCATGCACGGCACGTTGAGGAACACCAGGGACTGGCGCAGATGATGGTTGGCGCCAAAACCGCCGATGGCTCCCGGCGAAACGCTGATCACCGCCCCCGGCTTGCCGCTCCAGGCGCTCTGGCCATAAGGCCGCGAACCCACGTCGATGGCGTTCTTCAAAGGCGCAGGCACCGAGCGGTTGTATTCCGGGGTGACGAACAACACTGCGTCGGCTGCGCTCACTTGCTGGCGGAAAGTACTGTAGGCTGCCGGCGGTGTTACATCGATGTCTTCGTTGTAGAGCGGCAAGTCGCCAATCTCGACAATGCTCAACTTGAGGTTGGCCGGGGCCAGCTCGGCCAGGGCCAGCGCCACTTTGCGGTTGATCGAGGCTTTGCGCAGACTGCCCACCAGTACGGCGATCGTGTAGACCTTGCTCATGGTTGATTCCCGACTCTGTGCTTGAAGAAGTGACTAGTTATAGATGAGCCAGACCCGGTCTCGCCACCTCGCAGCGCTAAATAACCCAGGCAACACCCGCCTCCACCGGGGCGCAGACTATTTTTTTGAAGACGCAAAACTAACCCTGCCCCAGCAGGGTCTACAGCAGCGAAATTTGAGTGTTTATCTCCAGAGGTTCTAAGCAAATGGCAGCAGTACTCGTTGGACAATTCCATGCCCGGGACGCGGAAGGCCGTGTCTATTCCGTGCATGAGTTCCAGGAATCCACGCCTTCGCAAGACGGCCTGGCTGGCTCGGAGCCTGTCACCACCTATCGCCTGGCCATTGGCGACCGCGTCAAAAAACTCGATGACAACCAGTTTCTGCTGGTGCAATCGGACATCACCCTCACCCGTGAACCCGAGACCTTCATTGCCTCATAACCCGGCCTTATGAGCAGAAGTCATATGCACGGACTTGGGTTAGGATTCAGCTCTTGAATCCCTCCCCCGCTGGACATGGACTTCACGCATGCGTTTACGCCATATCGAAGTGATTCAGGCGCTCCTGCAAACCGGCCACCTGGGCACCGCAGCCGAGTTGCTGCAGTTGCCGGTGGCCGAGGTCGAAGGTTTGCTGCGTGACGCCGAAAGCCAACTGGGCTTCATGCTCTTCGCCAGCGTGCGGGGACGCTTGCAGGCGACCCGCGAAGCGCGGGAGCTGCAAGCCGGCATCACCCAGGTCTACGACGCGTTCGAACCCCTGCTGCGCCTGGCCAACAGCCTCAAACAGTACCAGGCGCCGCCACTGCGGGTGGTCGGCACCCCGCCCGTGGCCCAGCAATTGCTGCCCCAGGGCCTCGCGGCCTTGCGCCGACGTTTCCCCGATACCCCCTGCAACCTGGCCAGCCAAAGCACCCGGGAAATGGTCCGCAGCCTGCTATTGCGCGAGTGCGACCTGGGCCTCGGCCTGCACGACCCCGATCACCCCGACATTGAGTGCCGGCCCCTGGCCCAGGGCAAGCTGCAACTGTTGGCGCCCCATGGCTGGCTGCAGCCGAAACAGAAATACATCGCCCTGCAGGACCTCGCCGGCCAGGCCATGATCGGCCTGGAAGGCCAGGACCCGCTGAGTGTGACCCTGGACAGCAAGCTGCAGAATGTACGCCCCGCACCGCTGATCCAGACCCGGGTGCAGACCCACCAGATGATGCGCAGCATGGTCGAGGCCGGTGAAGGCCTGGCCATCGTTGACCCGTTCACCGCCCTGGGTGCCCGGGCTGGCGGGCTGGACGTGTGCCCGCTGTCGCCGCCGATCCTGGTCACTCTGTATGCCTTGAGCCTGCGCCACAGCGAGCCGACGCCAGCCATTGGCGCCCTGCTGGAACTGCTCACGGAACGAGCCGAAGCCCTGCTCGCCGGCTAGGCGGGCAGCGCCCCAAGGCCTTCGTCGGCAAACAGTCGATACCAGAAAATCGCCACTTCGGCGGTCTGCGGATCGATGCCGCGATAGCGCAACTCATCCACACCGCCCACCACATACCCGCAACGCTCGTACAGGCGACAGGCCCCCAGGTTGTTGTTCTGGGTTTCCAGCATGATCCCCGGCAAGCGCTTTTTACGGCTCCAGAACTGCGCCACATCGAGCAACGCCTTGGCCACGCCATGGCGCCGGGCCGGGGCATGCACCGCCAGTTCGTCGATATGGGCGTAGCCGTTCCAATTGGTGCTGACCACGATGTGGCCCACCGGCTGGTCGTCGAGAAAGGCCATGAAGATCTCGCTGTCGGCGGCGCCGCGGTAGCTGCCGAACTCCTCGGGGTCGATGCCGTAGCACTTTCGATAGGGCTGGATCGGTCGCAACGGCCACTGCGCCACGGCCATGCCGCGCTGGGCCTCGGCGTAGGCACTGACCTCGAAGCTGAAGTCGCTGCACCAGACGTACTCGGCAAAGCTCGCCTCGGCCACCCGCACCGACAGGCCGGGGTATTTCGGGTTAACAGCAGGCTGCATGGCAGGAAACGTCCTCAAACCTTGGGCACTCACAGGTTGATGCAATCGACGGTGTAGACCCGCCCATCGCCTTGTTCTTCATGTTGCAGCCCATGCACATCGGCCACAAAACCGGGAAAGCTACTGTCGAAGGCCCGGGCAAACGCCAGGTAATCGATGATCGAGCGGGTGGACTCGGTAAAGCGCTCGCCCGGCATGATCAGCGGGATGCCCGGCGGATAAGGCACCAGCATCACCGCGGCGATGCGCCCTTGCAGGGCATCGATGGACACCGCTTCGACTTCGCCACGCACCAGGTGGTCATAGGCGTCGGCGGGTTTCATCGCCACCTCAGGCAGCACCGTGTACATGCGTTTCAAGTGCTTGGCCGTGGCGTTGCTGCGGTAACAGGCGTGCAGCTGGTCGCACAGGTCGCGCAAGCCCATGCCCTGGTAGCGCGCCGGGCTTTGCTGGGCGACGCTGGGCAAGCAGGCGCCGAGGCTGACGTTGGCGTCGTAGTTGCGCTTGAACTCCAGCAACTCGGTGAGCAAGGTGCTCCACTTGCCCTTGGTGATGCCCATGGAGAACAACACCAGAAAGGAATACAGGCCGGTTTTTTCCACCACCAGCCCACGCTCCCAAAGGAACTTGCTGACCACCGCCGCCGGAATCCCCCGCTCGCTCAAGGCGCCACCGGCGGTCAGGCCGGGCATGACCAGGGTGACCTTGATCGGGTCCAGCAGCACATAGTCATCGGTGACCCCGGCAAAGCCGTGCCACTCCCCTTCCGGCTCCAACAACCAGTCGACGGTGTTGACCTGATCGATGCCGGCCACCTGCGGCGGCTGCCAGATGGAGAACCACCAATCCTCGGCAGCAATGTGCTGGCGCAGATTGGCCAGGGCCCGGCGAAAACTCAGGGCTTCATCGAACATCTCTTGCAGCAGCGAGCGCCCCGCCGGCCCTTCCATCATGGCCGAGGCCACGTCCAGGGAGGCGATGATGCTGTACTGCGGCGAAGTGGAGATGTGCATCATGAAGGCTTCGTTGAAGCGATCCCGATCCAACTGCCGCGCGCCGCCGTCCTGCACATGGATCATCGACGCCTGGCTGAAGGCCGCCAGCAGTTTGTGGGTGGAATGGGTGGTGAACACCAGCGGGCTGTCAGGCGAGCGCGAGGTGCCCATGCCATAACGCCCGGCGAAAAATTCGTGGAACGCCGCGTAGGCGTACCAGGCTTCATCGAAATGCAGCACCTCGACGCTGTTGCCCAGGCTCTGCTTGATCAGCTCGGCGTTGTAGCACAGGCCGTCGTACGTGGAGTTGGTGACCACCGCCAGCTTGACCTTGGGCGCCCGACCCCGCGTCAGGGGGCTGGCGTCGATCTTGGCCTGGATCGATTCGCGGCTGAATTCGCTGAGCGGGATCGGGCCGATAATCCCCAGTTCGTTGCGCTCCGGGCACAGGTACAGGGGGATGGCGCCGGTCATGATGATCGAGTGCAGCACCGACTTGTGGCAGTTGCGGTCCACCAGCACCAGGTCATCGCGGGCGACCATGGAGTGCCAGACGATCTTGTTGGCAGTGGAGGTGCCATTGATCACGAAGAAGGTATGGTCGGCGCCGAAATTGCGCGCCGCACGAGCCTCGGCTTCGGCCAGGGGGCCGGTGTGATCGAGCAGCGAACCCAGCTCCGGCACCGAGACCGACAAGTCCGAACGCAGGGTGTTTTCCCCGAAGAACTGATGGAACGCCTGCCCCACCGGGCTCTTGCGATAGGCCACGCCGCCGCCATGGCCGGGGGTGTGCCAGGAATAGTTGGAGTCGGCGGTGTGCTGCACCAGGGCCTTGAAGAAAGGCGGCAACAGGCCATCCAGGTAATTGCGTGCGGCGCGGGCCACTTGCCGGGCCAGAAAGGGCACGGTGTCTTCGAACAGGTAAAGAATGCCACGCAGCTGATTGAGCTCGCTCATGGCGTCGGCCGGGGCGTTTTCCAGGGTCACCTGCTCGCCCAGGGCAAAGATCGGCAGCGCCGGCGCACGCACCCGGGCCAGGCGGATCAGCCCCACCATGTTTTGCAGCAAATGGGTGTTTTCCCCAGCCCCTTCGGCGGCGATCAACATGCAGGCCAGGCCGTGATGGGTCGAGGCCACCAGCCGGCCTTCGGCGTAGTCCACGGCACAAAACACACTGAAGCTTTCCTGCTCCAGCTCGCGGGCAATACCACGAACCCGGTCGCCGGCCACGGTGTCGGCCTTGATGTCGCGGTGCACGATCAGGATCGGGAATTTCAGGTCTTTGTACATGGGGTCACGCATCCTGAGGCGGCAGGCCGCAGCCTGCCAATGAACTCAGGGTAGAAGCTCCCGGCGTGGTGTGTCACCCGCGCGGTAACAAAAGATCGCCCCTGGACACTTACTGCTGCTGGGCCTTGGCTTCAGCCATTTGGGTCCAGAGCGAAGGGCCACCGCTAGACTTGGCGATCAAGTCGAGGCGCACCTGGTGTTCGGTCAGCTCGGCCTCGGTGGCCCGGATGATGCGGGTGGGCTGGCGATCAGCCGGCAAGCGGCGGATTTCACTGCCACGCCCGCCGTCGGTACCGCCATTGCCATCGGAGGCGTTGCCGGCCAGGGACAGGCTGGTCTGGCCACCGGTCATGGTCAGGAAGACGTCGGCGAGGATCTCCGAGTCGAGCAAGGCGCCGTGGAGTTCGCGGCCCGAGTTGTCGACGTCGTAGCGTTTGCACAAGGCGTCGAGGCTGTTGCGCTGGCCGGGGTGGCGTTCCCGGGCCATGACCAAGGTGTCGAGGATGGTGCAGTGCTGGGTGATGTCCGCAAGGTCCTTGCGGCCCATCAAGGCGAATTCGTTGTTGATGAACCCCACGTCGAACGGCGCGTTGTGGATGATCAGCTGTGCGCCCTTGATGAACTCGAAAAATTCATCGGCCACTTCAGCGAAACGCGGCTTGCCCACCAGGAACTCGTTGGTAATACCGTGGACGCCGATGGCGCCTTCGTCACTCTCACGGTCCGGCTGCAGGTACACATGGAAATGGCGCCCGGTGAGGCGCCGACCGATCAACTCGACGCAACCGATTTCAATGATCCGGTGGCCGTCGGTCACCGGCATGCCGGTGGTTTCGGTATCGAGTACAACAGATCTGTTGGCCATCAGGAATCGGTTCTCAGTGCTTCAAAAAGACGGGATTTTAACACGCTAAAGGCGCTGCGGGCGCTCGTCCGAAGAGCGGCTCCCGCGCGGGTTCAGCTCTGCTTGTAACCGCGCACTTCGTCAACGCCACGGTTGGCCAGTTGGTCGGCACGCTCGTTGCCGTGGTGGCCGGTGTGGCCGCGAACCCACTTCCAGGTGACCTTGTGGCGGTTGACCTGGGCGTCGAGCTGCTGCCACAGGTCGGCGTTCTTCACCGGCTCCTTGGCGGCGGTTTTCCAACCACGCTTCTTCCAGTTGGCCATCCACTCGTTGATGCCCTTCATCACGTACTGGGAGTCGGTGACCAGCAGCACGTCGCACTCGCGCTTGAGCTCTTCGAGCCCGCGAATCGCCGCCAGCAGTTCCATGCGGTTGTTGGTGGTATTGGCTTCGCCGCCCCAGAGTTCCTTCTCCACGCCCTTGCACACCAGCAGTGCGCCCCAGCCGCCAGGGCCGGGATTGCCCTTGCAGGCGCCGTCGGTGAAGATTTCTACGCTATCGCTCATCCAAGCCTTCCATCAAAAATACGCGGCTCGCCGACCAGGATCGGCGATGCCTGGGCTGAGCACGCTCAGCCGCTGCTAAAAAATTAACCGTGGGGGGTCAAGACTCACTGTGACGCCGGTTGACCTTGGCCATCGGCAGCGGGACCAGCTTGCCCATAGGCTCGCGCCGGACCTGGCGCACCGGCCGCAGGCCGACCGCAATCTTGCGCGCCACCAATAGATAGAAGCCGCCGCCGGACAGTTGCCAGTTGCCGGCCACCCGTTCCCAGCCGGCCAGCCGTGCTTGCCAGGCGGACGACGCAAGCGGCGGACGATAGCACCCGAAGCGGCGTTTCTCCAGCGCGAAGCCCAGCAGGTTCAGCCAGTCGCTGAGCCGCGACGGCGAAATACAGCGCGCCTGGCGCAAGGCGTCATGGGCGAATACATGGCGCAAACCCCAACTGCTCCAGGGGTTAATGCCGACGATCAGCAAATGGCCACCCGGGCGCACGCTGCTCGCCGCTTCCCGCAGCAGGCCGTGGGGCGACAGGCAGAAATCCAGGCCGTGTTGCAGCACCACCACATCGGCAGCGTGTTCGCTGAGGGGCCAGGCCTGCTCTTCGCAGACAATGTCCACCCCGGGCAACGGCGCGCCCAGGCGCACGTTGCGCTGCACCTGGGGCGCCACGGGCGGGGCATCCGCCGAGGGGCCGTAATGCACCAGGTAGCCACCAAAAAAACGCCCCAGCTCTTCATCGAGCATGCGCCGTTCTTCGTCGAGCAAAAATTGCCCCAGAGGCCCGGACAACCAATCCCGGGCCGAGCTGATCAACGCCAGCCAGTCAGGATCGGCCTGAGCAAAGGCTTTATCGGTCATTGCGTTCTCCAACGGGCCAAGAAGCTCTAAGATGCGCCATAGTTTTCACCTTGGCGAATCCGACGATGATACAGATCAGTGCCCTGCCCGCGTTCACCGACAACTACATCTGGTTGTTACAAGATCCCACCCTCCAGCGTTGCGCGGTGGTCGATCCGGGTGACGCCGCACCGGTCCAGGCCTGGCTGCAACAGCACCCGGGCTGGGTCCTGAGCGACATCCTCATCACCCACCATCACCACGACCACGTGGGGGGCGTCGAAGCCCTGAAAAAAATCAGCGGGGCGCGGGTCCACGGCCCGGCCAACGAGCCGATCCCCGGGCGCGACGCGGCCCTGGGCGACCAGGACCGGGTCAACGTGCTCGGCCTGGAGTTCGAGGTCATCGCCGTGCCCGGCCACACCCTGGGGCACATCGCCTATTACCACAGCGACCTGCTGTTCTGCGGCGACACGCTGTTCGCCGCCGGTTGCGGCCGCTTGTTCGAGGGCACCCCGGAGCAAATGCACCATTCCCTTACCCGCCTGGCCGCCCTGCCCGACGACACTCGGGTCTATTGCACCCACGAGTACACCCTGAGCAACCTGCGCTTCGCCCAGGCCGTGGAACCCGACAACGCAGACATCGCGGCGCGCCTGCAAGAAGTCATCGAACGTCGGGAACAAGGGCAAATGACCCTGCCCTCGACCCTGGCCCTGGAGAAGCGCACCAACCCATTCCTGCGCACCGCCGAAACATCCGTTAAACAAAAAGCGGACGAACGGAATGGCCAGGATAACCCGTCGCAGACTGCGGTTTTTGCGGCCTTGCGGGCTTGGAAAGATAAGTTCTAAGCAGGCTATCTATTGGTACAAAAATTCTGAATGGTTGACCGCACCCGAGGTGCTTCCTAGAATCGCCCGACATTTTTGCCCGGAACTTACTTCCAGCCAATGTCGTCATCTATTCGTAATTCCATCAGTTCAGACGCATTGACGCGCTTGGCCCAGGCCATCGCCGTGGCTGTGTCGGCTACGCTCGCGGGGTGCCAAAGCACCGGCCCGGCCCCGCAGAGCGAAGCGACGCACACTCAGAATTTCAACGCCCGCATCAAGCAGAAACCGATCTGGTTGAGCACCCAGCAGCCAAGCCCGCAAATCCCCCAGGACGTCTGGGAACGCATGCGCCAGGGCTTCCAGTTGCAAGAAGGGTTGGGCGTCAACCCGCGTATTGAACAACAACGCCTGTGGTTCGCCAGCAACCCTTCCTTTCTGGAAAACGCTGGAGAACGCGGCAGCCTCTACATCCACTACATCGTCGAGCGTCTTGAAGAGCGCAACATGCCGCTGGAACTGGCCCTGTTGCCAGTGATTGAAAGCGCCTACAACCCGATGGCCTATTCCCGGGCCGACGCGGTGGGTCTCTGGCAATTCATTCCTTCCACCGGCCGCTACTTCAACCTGCGCCAGACCCGTTTCTACGATGGCCGACGCGACATCACCGCCTCGACCACCGCAGCCATGGACTACCTGACCCGCCTGCACGACATGTTCAACGGTGACTGGTTGCTGGCGCTGGCCGCCTACAACGCCGGCGAAGGCACGGTCAGCCGGGCCATCGAGCGCAACGAAAAGCTCGGCCTGCCCACTGACTACTGGAACCTGCCGCTGCCGGCGGAAACCCAGGCCTACGTGCCCAAGCTGCTGGCCCTGTCGCAAGTGGTACTGGCGCCGGAAGCCTACGGCGTCAACCTCAACCCGATTGCCAACGAGCCGTACTTCCAGGTGGTCGAGATCAACCAGCGCATGGACCTGTCCAAAGTCGCGGCGGTGGCCAACATCGACGAGGACGAGCTGTTCCAGCTCAACCCGGCGTTCAAGCAACGCACCACCATCGACGGCCCGCAGCACCTACTGGTGCCAACCTCCAAGGCGCAGTTGCTGACCACCAGCCTGTCGACCATGCGCCCCGAAGAACTCATCAGCCAGCGTCCGCTCAAGCCGGTGTTCGAAGGCGCGACCCGCACCGAGATCGCAGGCGCCAAGCGCACCTACCGGGTCAAGCGCGGCGACAACCTGGGCACCATTGCCAAGGCCAACAAGGTCGACGTCAAGGACCTGCAACGCTGGAACCAGTTGACCGGCAAGAACCTCAAGGTCGGCCAGACCCTGGTCATGCAGGACAAAAGCAAGCGCATTTCGGGCCGCAGCACCACGGTGGTCGCGGCCAACAACAAGAAGTCGACCCAGTACAAGGTCAAGCAAGGCGACTCGCTGTACATGGTTGCCAAGCGCTTCAACGTCGAAATGCAACACCTCAAGCGCTGGAACCCACGCGCCGGCCAGGCCCTGAAGCCGGGCCAGATGCTGACGGTCTACCTACCGCATTAAGCTGATCGCCGGCGAGCCCGCTCCTGTAGGAGCCGGCTCGCCGGCGATTGCGTTCTACCCCCGTTCCCCCGCATTCCACCCCCGCCCTGCCCCCCTCGCTGACACACCAGCACCCGGCGACCCGGGATGGCCTTTTTCCTGCCCAGACAAGCTGTTACTGTACGGCCCACAAAGCCCAAGCCGCCTGGACCGGATCCCTGACTTGATGCGTCCCCTGCTCCCGCTACTAATCAGTCTGGCCTTGAGCTTTCCCGCAAGCGCGACAATTACCGAAAGTCATGGTTATGCGCAGTTCGGCACGCTCAAGTACCCAGCCAAATTCACCCACTACGACTGGGTCAACCCCGCAGCGCCGAAAGGCGGCACCTTGCGGGTCATGGCATTTGGCACCTTCGATACCCTCAACCCCTACACCTTCAAGGGCACCAGCCCGGTCACCACGGCCAATTTCCTGCAGTACGGGGTCAATGAGCTGAATGAGCCGCTGATGGTGGGCACCGGTATCTACGCCCCCTCCGGCGACGAGCCCACGTCCAGCTACGGCCTGATCGCGCGCTCCGTGGAATACAGCGAGGACCGCAGCTGGGTGGTGTTCAATCTGCGCCCCGAAGCACGCTTCCACGACGGCACGCCGATCACCGCCTATGACGTGGCGTTTTCCTATCGCCTGCTGCTCAAGGAAGGCCACCCGCAATACCGCACCAACCTGCAGGAAGTGGCACGGGTCGACATCCTCGGCCCGCAGCGCATCCGCTTTGTGTTCAAGCGCAGCGGCAATCCGCTGCTGATCCTGCGCCTGGGCGAGTTGCCGGTGCTGCCTCAGCATTACTGGAAGGGTCGTGACTTCAAGGCCACCACTTTCGAGCCGCCCCTGGGCAGCGGGCCCTACCGCATCACCCAGGTGCAGCCGGGGCGCCAACTGGTGTTCGAGCGGGTCAAGGACTACTGGGGCCAGGACCTGGCGGTGAACCGCGGCTTCAGTAATTTCGACAAGGTCGAGGTGGAGTTCTACCGCGACAGCGATGTGGCCTTCGAAGCCTTCAAGGCCGGCGAGTTCGACATCTACATCGAGCACCAGGCGAAGAACTGGGCCAACGGCTACCACTTCCCGGCGGTCAATCGCGGCGACGTGATCAAGGCCGAGGTGGCGCACCAGATTCCCACCCAGACCCAGGGCCTGTTCATGAACACCCGGCGCAGCACCTTTGCCGACGCCAAGGTTCGTGAAGCCCTGGGGCTGATGTTCGATTTCGAGTGGACCAACCGCACCCTGTTCAGCGGCGCCTACAAACGCGCCACCAGCTACTACCCCAACAGCGAGTTCGCCGCCAGCGGCCTACCCCTGGGCCACGAATGGCTGCTGCTGTCGCCCTACCGCGAGCAACTGCCGGCCAAGCTCTTCACCCAGCCCTTCACGCTGCCCCAGACCGACGGCCGCGGCATCCCCCGGGAAACCTTGCGTCGTGCCCTGGGCCTGCTTGGCGAGGCCGGCTGGACCCTCAACGGCCAGCGCCTGGTGAACAGCGCCGGGCAGCCGTTGCGCTTCGAGGTGCTGCTGGTCAACCCCAACCTGGAACGCATCCTCCAGCCCTACATCGAGAACCTGGCCAGCATCGGCATCGACGCGCGCCTGCGCACCGTGGACCGGGCCCAGTACAAGCAGCGCCTGGACCAGTTCGATTTCGACATGATCCTCATGACGATGAACCAGACCCTGAGCCCGGGCCTGGAGCAGTGGCAGTACTTCCACTCCAGCCAGGTCGGAGTCAAGGGCAGCAAGAACTACGCAGGCATCAACAACCCTATCGTCGATCACCTGCTGGAACAGTTGCTGGCCGCCCAGAGCCGCGACGAACAACTGGCCGCCGGCCGGGCCCTGGACCGGGTCCTGCTGTGGCAGCACTACATGATCCCCAACTGGTACATCAACTATCACCGCCTGGCGTACCGTAACCGGTTCGCCTTCGTCACCACGCCGCCCTATAACCTGGGCCTCAATGCCTGGTGGCTGAAAGCTTCGGAGAAAGCCCAATGATGCCTTTGCGTAACCTGCTCCTGCGCACCAGCGGCCTGTTGCTGATGGGGGTCGCCTGCATCGCCCAGGCCGCCCCGCAACACGCCCTGACCCTGTACAGCGAGCCGCCGAAGTACCCGGCCAATTTCAAGCACTTCGACTTCGTCAACCCCGACGCGCCCAAGGGCGGCACCTTCCGCGAGGCCGGCTTCGGCGGCTTCGACAGCCTCAACCCGTTCATCAACAAGGGCGTGCCGGCGGACAATATCAGCCTGATCTACGACACCCTGATGCGCCAGAGCCTGGACGAGCCCTTCACCGAGTACGGCCTGGTGGCCGGGCAGATCGAGAAAGCCCCGGACAACAGCTGGGTGCGCTTCTACCTGCGCCCGCAAGCGCGCTTCCATGACGGCCAGCCCATCCGCGCCGAAGACGTGGTGTTCAGTTTCAATACCCTGACCCAGTCCGGCGCGCCGCTGTACCGCACCTACTACGCCGACGTTGCCGAAGTGATTGCCGAAGACCCGCTGCGGGTGCTGTTCAAGTTCAAGCACAGCAACAACCGCGAGCTGCCGCTGATCCTCGGCCAGTTGCCGGTGCTGCCCAAGCACTGGTGGGCCACCCGTGACTTCAACAAAGGCAACCTGGAGATCCCCCTGGGCAGTGGCCCGTACCAGGTTTCGGAGGTCAAGGCCGGGCGTTCGATCCGCTACCAGCGGGTCAAGGACTACTGGGCCAAGGACCTGCCGATCAACCGCGGCTTCTACAACTTCGACGTCATGGCCACCGACTACTACCGCGACAACACCGTGGCCCTGGAGGCCCTCAAGGCCGGGCAGTTCGACTTCTGGCTGGAGATGAGCGCGAAAAACTGGGCCACCGCCTACAACACCCCGGCCGTGGCCCAGGGCCGCCTGATCAAGGAGCAGATCGTCAACGGCAACCCCACCGGCATGCAGGGCTTTGTCTTCAACACCCGGCGCCCGGTATTCCAGGACGTGCGCGTGCGTGAGGCCCTGAGCCTGCTGCTGGACTTCGAGTGGAGCAACAAGCAGCTGTTCAACGGCGCCTACACCCGCACCCGCAGCTACTTCGAAAACTCGGAAATGGCCGCCACCGGCCTGCCCGGCCCTGACGAACTGAAAATCCTTGCGCCGCTGCGCGACAAGCTGCCGGCCCAGGTCTTCAGCGAGGCCTATGCGCCGTCGGTGTCCGATGGCAGCGGCATGATCCGCAACCAGCAGCGCCAGGCCTACCAACTGCTGCAGGAGGCCGGCTGGCGCATCGTCGACGACAAGATGGTCGACGCCCAGGGCAAGCCGGTGGTGATCGAATTCCTCCTGGCCCAGACCGAATTCGAGCGGGTGTTGCTGCCGTTCAAACGCAACCTCAGCGACCTGGGGATCGACCTGGTGATCCGCCGGGTCGATGTCTCGCAATACATCACCCGCCTGCGTTCGCGGGACTTCGACATGGTGGTGGGCAGCTTCCCCCAGTCCAATTCGCCGGGCAACGAACAGCGTGAATACTGGAAGACCTCCAGCGCCGACAACCCCGGCAGCCGCAACTTCATCGGCCTCAAGGACCCGACCATCGACGCCCTGGTGGAAGACCTGATCAACGCCGACTCGCGCAGCAGTCTGGTGGCCCATGCCCGAGCCCTGGACCGGGTGCTGCAATGGGGCTACTACGTGATCCCCAACTGGCACATCAAGACCTGGCGCGTGGCCTACTGGAACCACATCGGCCACCCGAGCGTCTCGCCCAAGTACGACGTCGGCACCGCCACTTGGTGGATCAAGCCCGATGCCAAGCCGGCGGTCGAACCGAGCCCTCAGGAGCCGGCCGCTGCAGCCGGCGCGGAGCAATAAGATGCTGGCCTATATCGTTCGCCGATTGCTGCTGATCATCCCCACCCTGCTGGGCATCCTGCTGATCAACTTCGTGATTATCCAGGCCGCGCCGGGCGGGCCGGTGGAGCAGATGATCGCCAAGCTCGAAGGGTTCGAAGGCGCCACCAGCCGGATTGCCGGCGGCGGTGCCGAAGTCTCGGTGGCCGGTTCCAGCTACCGCGGCGCCCAGGGCCTGGACCCGGCCCTGGTCAAGGAAATCGAGAAGATGTACGGCTTCGACAAGTCGGCGCCGGAACGCCTGTGGATCATGATCAAGAACTACGCCAGCCTGGACTTCGGCGACAGCTTCTTCCGTGACGCCAAGGTGGTGGACCTGATCAAGGAGAAGATGCCGGTGTCCATCTCCCTCGGGCTGTGGAGCACCCTGATCATGTACCTGGTGTCGATCCCTTTGGGGATCGCCAAAGCCACCCGCCACGGCAGCCACTTCGACGTCTGGACCAGCTCGGCGATCATCGTCGGCTACGCCATCCCGGCGTTCCTGTTCGCCATCCTGCTGATCGTGGTGTTCGCCGGCGGCAGTTACTTCGACTGGTTCCCCCTGCGCGGCCTGACCTCCAACAACTTCGACCAGTTGAGCTGGGGCGGCAAGATTCTCGATTACTTCTGGCACCTGGCACTGCCGGTGACCGCCCTGGTGATCGGCAACTTCGCCACCATGACCCTGCTGACCAAGAACAGCTTCCTCGACGAAATCAACAAGCAATACGTGGTCACCGCCAAAGCCAAGGGCCTGACCCAACGCAAGGTGCTGTACGGCCACGTGTTCCGCAACGCCATGCTGCTGGTGATCGCCGGCTTCCCCTCGGCCTTTATCGGCATCTTCTTCACCGGCTCGCTGCTGGTGGAAGTGATCTTCTCCCTCGACGGCCTGGGCCTGATGAGTTTTGAAGCGGCGATCAACCGCGATTACCCGGTGGTGTTCGGCACCCTGTTCATCTTCACCCTGCTGGGGCTGGTGGTGAAACTGATCGGCGACCTCACCTACACCCTGGTCGATCCGCGCATCGACTTCGACAGCCGGGAGCATTGAGATGAAATTGTCCCCCCTCAATCGTCGGCGCTTCGAGCGCTTCAAGGCCAACAAACGCGGCTGGTGGTCACTCTGGCTGTTCCTGGTGCTGTTCGGCCTGAGCCTGGGTGCCGAGCTGATCGCCAATGACAAACCCTTGGTGGTGCACTACGACGACGGCTGGTATTTCCCGGCCCTCAAGCGCTACCCGGAAACCACCTTTGGCGGTGAATTCCCCCTGGAAGCCAACTACAAGAGCCCCTACATCCGCGAACTGCTGGCGGCCAAGGACGCCTGGGTCTTGTGGGCACCGATCCCCTTCAGTTACCAGAGCATCAACTACGACCTGCGCGTACCGGCCCCGGCACCGCCCTCGGCGGACAACCTGCTGGGCACCGATGACCAGGGCCGCGACGTGCTGGCCCGGGTGATCTACGGCTTCCGCATTTCCGTGCTGTTCGCCCTGACCCTGACCCTCCTCAGCTCGATCATCGGCGTCATCGCCGGGGCCTTGCAGGGCTTCTATGGCGGCTGGGTGGACCTGGCCGGGCAGCGTTTCCTGGAGATCTGGTCCGGGTTGCCGGTGCTCTACCTGCTGATCATCCTCGCCAGTTTCGTCCAGCCCAACTTCTGGTGGTTGCTGGGGATCATGCTGCTGTTTTCCTGGATGAGCCTGGTGGATGTGGTGCGCGCCGAGTTCCTGCGCGGGCGCAACCTGGAATACGTGCGGGCCGCCAGGGCTCTGGGCATGCAGAACGGCGCAATCATGTTCCGCCACATACTGCCCAACGCCATGGTCTCGACCATGACCTTCATGCCGTTCATCCTCACCGGCGCCATCGGTACCCTGACCGCCCTGGACTTCCTCGGTTTCGGCCTGCCCCCGGGCGCGCCGTCCCTGGGCGAACTGGTGGCCCAGGGTAAATCCAACCTGCAAGCACCCTGGCTGGGCATCAGCGCCTTTGCCGTGCTGGCGATCATGTTGAGCTTGCTGGTGTTTATCGGCGAGTCCGCCCGCGATGCCTTCGACCCGAGGAAATGAGATGAATCAGGACAATCTGATCGAAGTCCGCGACCTTGCTGTCGAGTTTGTCGTCGGCGAACAACAGCAGCGCGTGGTCGAAGGCATCAGCTTCGACATCAAGCGGGGCGAAACCCTGGCCCTGGTGGGCGAAAGCGGCTCGGGCAAATCGGTCACCGCCCACTCGATCCTGCGCCTGCTGCCCTACCCGCTGGCCCGGCACCCGTCCGGCACCATCAACTATTCCGGCCAGGACCTGCTGACCCTGAAAGAGAAAACCCTGCGCCATATCCGCGGCAACCGGATCGCCATGATTTTCCAGGAGCCCATGACCTCGCTGAACCCGCTGCACAGCATCGAAAAGCAGATCAACGAAGTGCTCGGCCTGCACAAAGGGCTGACCGGCAAGGTCGCCACCCAACGCACCCTGGAACTGCTGGAGCTGGTGGGCATCCCCGAGCCGCACAAACGCCTCAAGGCCCTGCCCCACGAACTCTCCGGCGGCCAGCGGCAACGGGTGATGATCGCCATGGCCCTGGCCAACGAGCCGGAGCTGCTGATCGCCGACGAGCCGACCACCGCTCTGGACGTCACCGTGCAGTTGAAGATTCTCGAACTGCTCAAGGAGCTGCAGGCGCGGCTGGGCATGGCCTTGCTGTTGATCAGCCACGACCTGAACCTGGTGCGGCGCATCGCCCATCGTGTGTGCGTGATGCAGCGCGGGAAAATTGTCGAGGAGGCGTCGTGCGAGCAGCTGTTCAGCGCCCCCCAGCACCCCTACACCTGTGAACTGCTGAGCGCCGAGCCCAGCGGTGGCCCCGCCAGCAACCCGGTGGGCCCGCCGATGCTGGAAGTCGAGGACCTGAAAGTCTGGTTCCCGATCAAGAAAGGCCTGTTGCGCAGCACCGTCGACCACGTCAAAGCGGTGGACGGCATCCACTTCAGCCTGCCCCAGGGCCAGACCCTGGGCATCGTCGGCGAAAGCGGCTCGGGCAAGTCCACCCTGGGCCTGGCGATCCTGCGCCTGATTGGCAGCCAGGGCTCGATCCGCTTCGAAGGCCAGCAGCTCGACGCCTTGTCCCAGCAACAGGTACGGCCGCTGCGCCGGGAAATGCAGGTGGTGTTCCAGGACCCGTTCGGCAGCCTCAGCCCGCGCATGAGCGTGAGCCAGATCGTTGGCGAGGGTTTGCGCATCCATAAGATCGGCAGCGAGGCCGAACAGGAGCTGGCGATCATCGAGGCCCTGAAGGAAGTCGGCCTGGACCCGGAAACCCGTCACCGCTACCCCCACGAGTTTTCCGGCGGACAACGCCAGCGCATCGCCATTGCCCGGGCCCTGGTGCTCAAGCCCCGGCTGATCCTGCTGGACGAGCCGACGTCAGCGCTGGACCGCACCGTGCAACGCCAAGTGGTGGAACTGCTGCGCAAGCTGCAAAGCAAGTACAACCTGACGTACCTGTTTATCAGCCACGACCTGGCGGTGGTCAAAGCCCTGAGCCACCAGTTGATGGTGGTCAAGCAAGGCCGGGTGGTGGAGCAAGGCGACGCGCAGCAGATCTTTGCCGCCCCGCAACACGCCTATACCCAGCAACTGCTGGAAGCCGCCTTTCTGGTGCCGGCCAGCGCCGAGTAAAACCGCCGACACGGGGGCTGGCCAACGCCGCCCCCGCGCCGTCAGCGCCTGCGCTTGCCAGCGTGTTTGTGCAAATACATGGCCTTGTCGGCATCCGCCAGCAGTTCTTCGATACCCAGGTGGCGATCAGCCTCGAATTCGATCTGACCGACGCTGAAGCGGATGTCATAACCGCGCTGCAGGGTGGCATTGCGCTCGTCGAGGATCTCTTGCAGGCGCGCCATGATCGCCGTGGTTTCCACGTGGTTGGAGCCGGTCAGCAAGGCCACGAACTCATCACCGCCCAGACGGCCGATCACGTCGCTTTCGCGGAAGGCGATGCGCAACACATCGGCAAAGGTTTTCAACGCTGCATCGCCCTCGGCGTGGCCGAAGGTGTCGTTGATGTGCTTGAACTCATTCAGGTCGAAAAACAGCAGGGTTGCGGGTCGGTCCAGGCGTCGGCAGGCCGCCAGGGCATGCCGCGCCAGGGCCTCGAAGCCGCGCCGATTGGAGAGCAGGGTCAGCTCGTCCATGCTCGCCATCTGCACCGCCGCCAGCTCTTGCTCGGCCATGCGCGCCAGGTCCCGCAACAGGTCCCGCTCTTCGTCGTCCAGGTCCCGCGGCCTGACGTCGATCAGGCACAGGGTGCCGAGCTTGGCGCCGTGACCCACGGTCAACGGGTAGCCGGCGTAAAAACGAATGCCTGGCTCGCCGATCACCAAGGGGTTGTCATGGAAACGCAAGTCCAGGGTGGCGTCGTGGATCAACAGGATCTGGTCCCCCAGAATCGCGTGCCCGCAAAACGACAGGTCCCGGGAGGTTTCACTGGCACACAGGCCAAAGCACGATTTGAACCACTGCCGATCACTGTCCACCAGGCTGACCAGGGCAATCGGCACGTTGAACAAGCGCTTGGCCAGGCGTGCCACACGGTCGAAACGTTCCTCGGCCGGGGTGTCCAGTACGTTCAAGCCCTGCAAGGTCTTGATGCGTTCGGCTTCGTTGGCGGGTTTGCTGGGCGCTAGCATCACACTCTCCATAAGTAGCGGTGGGCAATAGCGTAGTTCAGCCTGGACCTGCGCGGCACCGATCCCCTCAGCGGCCTGCGACCGAGACGCTCAAGCCCCAGGACAAGACGACGGAAGGCCCCTGTTACAGCCCCCTGCCACGCTGCCTTTTTATTGGCCAAACGCGTAGATTGAGCGCGCCCTGTTCCTTCTCCACGTACAAGGATGCCTCCGTGGCCAGCCCCGCCGATTCCCGTCCCGAAAAAAGCCTGTCGCGCCTGATGCTGGAGCTGTTGTGGCAATTGGCGGTGCTGCTGGTGCCGATCTTCCTGGTCACCGTGCTCCCGCCCCTGCTGGCGCTGGCGACGTTGCTGGTATGCGCCGCACTGATGACCCTGGCAGCGCGGCTGGGCTGGCCCCGGGGCGCCCGCGGCCTGGCGCGAGTGATGAGCGGCGCGGCCTTCGGCTTCGGTTTCAGCCTGGGCCGGGCCCTGCCGGCGTACTGGGACATCGCCGGCGCGGCCATCGGCATGTTCGCCGCATTGGCCTGCGTCGCCAGCCTGGAGCGTCGCCTGGGCCTGAGCCCCGCAAAACCCTCCCAGGCCGGCGCCAGCGGCGGGCCCAGCGCCTGGGGCGGCGACGAACCCCAGCACACCCCCGAAGGCCAGCCGATCCGCGTGTTCAACCACGGTGAAATCGCCATGGGCGGCCCCACTTATTGCGATTACCTGTTTCCCGATGGCGTGTTGCTGCAAGGGGTCGGTTCCTCGGCGCGCTTCTCCAACGATGGCCGCTACTTCGCTGCGACGCTGCCGTCGCGCCAGCAATGGGGCCTGCTGATTCTCGACCGCCCACAGCGGCGCCTGTACCACTGCGACTACAGCGAGTTCTGGGAACTGGACAGCTTCGCTGACGACACTCTGGACGGCCGCCACAGCCCGCTGGTGGACAACAGCCCGCGCCAGCACGACCTTGAACAACTGCTGCAAGGGGCCAAGGCCGTGGACCTGGTGCCGGTCGCCGACCTGTGGCTGGAGCCCGGCGCCTGGCACGAGCGCCTGACCGGGGCGCCACTTGAAGAGACATCCCCCGATGGCGCCCAGCGCCTGCATGGCCAGATGGCCCTGCCCGCCAGCCTCGCCTCGTTGCCCCAGCCCCTGGAACCGCTGCGCGCGCCGCCCTATCGACTGAGCCTGAATGGCCAGGCCTCGGGCCTGCTGATCGGCGCCGAGGACAGCCGCGTATGGAGCGCCGACGGCCGTGCCCTGGCGTGTCTTGCCCGCCAGGAACACGACCCGCACGCCAGCGGTTACTGGCTGTGGCAACAGGACCAGGGCTGGCGTCGGCTGCCCGAACCCTGGGTGGCCAGCCCTGCGGAGCCGTCCTTCTACTGGCATCAACTGCTGAGCCTAGACGAGCAGCACCTGCGCATCGACGCCTACCTGGACTGCGCCCAGCCGGACCACGGCACCTACGGCTACCGCTTGCACAGCATCCACAGCAACACCGACACCCAAGTCGGCCACGACCCGCAAGGCCGCATGCTGATCGCCGACCTGCCCCTGGCCCGCACCCAACTGGTCATGCCCCTGGACAGCCTGGGCCAGCGCGGCGCCAGCGACCTGGAGTCCGCGCCGCTGTTGGACGGCCAGCGCGCCCGCCTGAGCTGGCTGGCGGACAACCTCGATGGCCTGGGTGCCTATCGCTGCTGCATCGGCGACTGGCAACTGCCGGGGAGCTGGCAGTTGGATCATCGGGTCTCGGACTGCGGCCGCTACCTGGCGCTGTTGCCTTTTGTCGAGGCCCCGGCCGTCTGCGGTCAGGTCCAGGTGGCCGATCTGCAGCAGCGCCGTCTGCTGGCCGGGCCGCCGATGCTGCCCGCGCGCCTGCTGGACTTTCGCGACGGCCGCCTGAGCCTGGCCGCCATCACCGGACGCCTCGACAACCCGCGCCACAGCCGGCCGCTGCAACGGGCCAATCAACCGGCCCCGCCCGCCGAGGAGGCGGCAACCTTCTGCCAGGATCGCAGCGATTCACGGCTGCTGTATGAAGCACTCAGTTTGCAGGTCGGCGATCAATCATTGCGCCTGCTGCCCCGCTGGCGCCTGGTGGACCGGCCCCAGTCGGCCACCGCCGATGGCGACTTTATCCAGCCGGCGGCAAACGGTGAGGACGCCGCCTGGCTGTTCGGCAGCGAAACCGATTACGCCGACAGTTGGCTGCGCCCCGGCAGCCCGCGCCTGGGCGGGCATCTGCTGACCGCGTCCGGCTGTGCCCTGAGCGACCTGGCGCCGTCGATGATCTGGTCCCCCGCCGCCCGCTACCTGGCGCTGACCCGCTATTGCAGTGAGCGCGATGATCGGCAGGAGGACCGCTATGGCTGGCAAGTGCTGCTCTTGGATGTGCGTGACCACTGCCTGCGCACCTGGCCCCAGCGCCTGCACCATCGGCCGCAGTTCGAAGCCTTCAGCGGCGACAGCCTGCGCCTGCGCCTGTTCACCCGCGACTGGCAAGCCGACGATGACGACGACCGCGGCCGCCTGCTGAAGCTGAACCTCAGCGAGCTGTTGAGCCTGCCGGGCACACCGCTGATTGAGCAACAGGGGTTGTGGCTGGACAGGGCCGAGCTGACCCACCTCAGCGCCTGGCAGGCCGTGCAACGCCCGCAAAGCCTGTACTTTGGCGCCCCCTCGGAAGAGGGCTAACAGGCGTTCACGGCTGTTTGACGTAGGTGCCAGCGATATCGCGGCCCTCATGGTTGCCCGACACCAGCAGCGCCCCCCTGAGGAACTGCACCCGGTAACCGCGCCGGGCCTGAGGGTCCCAGGCGATGGCCAGGTTGCTGGCGGTCAAGGGCACACGCTGCTGCATCACCAAGGGGACGGCCCCGGGCTGCTCCAGGCGCAATTGCAGATCGACGCTGCCCAGGTCGTGGGGGTTGGGGCCGGGAATGATCTTCACGGTCAACTCGGCGCGGCGCTGGGTCGCGTCGTCGCGCATCAGGTAGCGACCGCTGCGCTGGTTGTCGGCCACCGAGCCGAGCTTGTCCGGCGCGACCTCGACGCTGACGCGTCGCAGGCTGCCGTTGAAGCGTTTGCCGCCGTGGGTCCAGACCGCGCCGCGGTTGCCCTGGGCATCGTCTTCGGTGTGCACATACCAGGTGCCGCTGACCTCGCCGTTTGCGCCGGACTCCACCAGGGTCACGCTGCCGGTCTCATAGTCGCCCCCCACCACGCGGATCGGCTTGCCGCTGCCGCCACGGGGGTAGCGCACTTCACCCACCAACACTTCGCCCTGGCGCTGCCACCAGAGTTCCACCGGGATCTTGCCATTGAGGGTGCCGCTGAACACCTCGGGCGCTTCGTTGTAGGGCCCCTCAAGGTGCGAATGTTCCTGCCACTGGCCGTTGACCAAGGTGCGGACGCTGACGTTGAAGTAATCCCGAGGCATGAAGGCCTCTTGCTCGGGAGGGTTGTAAAGTTCTTCCGTGCGCTCTTCGACCATCACCGGCAGGTTGTTGTGCACCTCCCAACTGGCGTCCTGGTGCCAGCAGCAGCCGCTTTTGGTCCAGGTGTGCAAGCGTCGGCGCTGCCCATCGGTCTCGAACATGCCCAGTTGCCCGTCGCGGGTCAGGTCGGAAAATGCCTGGCTCAATTGCAGGCGCCGGGTGGCCGGGTCGAACAGGTAGACATCGTAGGACGGCCCGCCGTAGCCGCCTTCGCTGCCATTGCGCAGGGCCAGGTCTTGCTCGCCGTCAAAGTTGAAATCGTCGAAGAACAGCACGCTCTGGTCGCCGTACATCGGCGCCTGGCCCGTGGACAGGCTGCCGTCGGTCTTGAGGGTGGCATAGGCCTCGGGCGAGACCAGGGTTTGCAGCAGTTCGCCGCTGGCCTTGTCACGCAGGCTGACGGTGGCCGGCGCCGGGTCATAACTGGTGGCCGGTGCCTGGGCAAATCGCAGCTCGATGGCGTATTTCTGCGCCGGGTCCGTGAGGCGGTACACCAGTGGCTCGGCAACGGCCGAGGTGGCCAAGAGCAGGCTGGCAAGCACCAGCGCAGGGCGGATCAACATGGGACGCGGCATCCTTGCAAAACCATCAGGGGCGCGCAGTTTAGCGGCAAGCCGGGGTCACCGACACGGCTCCGTAAAAGCAAACCAATATCATTTGCAGGGCAAGTGGGCTTTTTGCTTTAATCGCGATCAATTCCCATTTGCACCCTAGGCGCCCGGCGCCGGATGGACACTGTGTTTTCGACGCCACCTCCCGCTTCCACCCTGGTCCAGAGCCTATATCACGCCCACCACCGCTGGCTCTACGAGCTGCTGCGGCGGCGCCTGAACAACGCCTGCGATGCCGCCGACCTGGCCCATGACATCTTTGTCCGGGTGCTCAAGCGGCCGCCTGCCCTGAGCGGCGACGTACACCAGCGGTCGTACCTGGCGACCATCGCCCGTGGCCTGTGCGTCGACCATTGGCGCCGGCGGCAGCTGGAACAAGCCTGGCTCCAGGCCTTGGCCGCCCGGCCCGAATCCCTGCAACCCTCGCCGGAACACCAGGCGATCATCGTCGAGACCCTGTACGAGGTGGACGCCATGCTGGCGCGCCTGCCGTCCAAGGTGCGCGAAGCCTTTCTCCTGGCCCAGCTCCATGACCTGCCCTACAAGGTCATTGGCGAACGGCTTGGCGTCGGCGAACGCATGGTCAAGAAGTACCTGGCCCAGGCGCTGATGCATTGCGCGATCCTCGAGGCCGAGCTCGACGGCCTGTTGCTGGAATGACCCCGATGAATGACGCCCAGCCCAGCAAACTCAGCCATGCCAGCCTGGAACAGGCCGCCCAGTGGTACGTGCAGTTGCACGACCAGCAGGTCACCGAGCAACAGCGCCAGCACTGGCGCAACTGGGTCGAACAGAGCCCGGAGCACCGCCTGGCCTGGGGCTATGTGGAGCGGATCAGCCAGCGTTTTGCGCCCCTGCATGACGGCGCCGGGCAACAGGCCGCGAGCCAGGCCCTGCGCAGCGCCGGTCGCAGTGCCCCGGGGCGCCGCCAGGTGCTGGGCAGCCTGTTGCTGCTGGGGGCCGGCAGCCTACTGGGTTGGGGCACCTGGCGCGGCACCCCGCTGCCCCAGGCCCTAAGCCGCTGGCGCGCGGACTACGCCACCGGCACCGGGGAAACCCACGAAGCCCGGCTCAGCGATGGCAGCCGCATCTGGCTCAATGCCCTGAGTGCCCTGGACGTGCGCTACAGCCCGGTGGAGCGCCTGTTGCTGCTGCACCTGGGGGAAGTGCTGATCGACACCGCCAAGGACCCGCAACGGCCGTTTCTGCTGCAGACCGAGCACGGCCGACTGCGGGCCCTGGGCACCCGCTTCAGCGTGCGCCAGGAACCCCAGCACAGCCTGCTCAATGTCTACCAGGGCGCAGTGGAAGTGCGCTGCGCCGACGGTGGTCAGGTGCAGGTGGTCAACGCCGGCCAGCAACTGGCCTTCGACCGCTCCAGCCTGATGCCGCTGCAACCCGCCAGTGCCGCCCGCGAGGCTTGGAGCCGTGGGCTGCTGCTGGCCGACAACCTGCCCCTGGGGCAGTTGCTCGACGAGCTCGGGCGCTACCGCCCCGGGCACCTGGGCTGCGACCCGGCCATCGCGCACCTGCCGGTGATGGGCACCTTCCCCCTGAAAGATTCAGACCAGGCCCTGGCGTTGCTGCAAGCGGCGCTGCCGGTGCGGGTCAAGCGCCTGACGGATTGGTGGGTCAGCCTCGAACCCCGGGCTTGAACGGCCAGCCCTACATCCGCGGGTTGAACCGCTGTGTTGAGCCGCCGTGACAGGCCCCTGAAAAAAATTTCCAGGGGCAGTTCCCTTTTCGTTTTCTGGTTCGGTTAACCCGGTAACAGCACTCACATTGCCGATCGATCCGATCCCAAGGGACTTCCATGCCGTCACCCCGCTTCTCTCGCCTGCGCTTGCCTTTGCGTCCTCTGGCCCTGGCCATTCCCGCCGCCCTGCTGTGCCTCGGCGCGCCGTCGGTGAACGCCACCGAAGCCCCAAGCCAGCAAGGCAGCCAACCGCTGCGCCACTACGAGATCGACCCCGGCAGCCTGATCGCCGCCCTCAACAGCTTCTCTGAGCAGGCCGGAATCTTCCTCGCCGGGCACAACGACCTGGCGGCCGACAAGCGCAGCCCGGGGCTGAGCGGTGACTACAGCGTCGAACAGGCCTTGCAGCGCCTGCTCCAGGGTTCCGGCCTGCAAGCCCAGCCCCTGAGCAGCGGCGGCTACGTGCTGCAAAGCGCACCGAGCAGCAACGGCCCCCTGGAACTGGGCGCCACCAGCATCTCGGCCCAGACCCTGGGCGCCACCACCGAAGGCACCCAGTCCTACACCACCGGCGCCACCTCGTCGGCCACCGGCCTGGCGCTGTCGCTGCGGGAAACCCCGCAATCGGTGACCGTGATCACCCGCCAGCAGATGGACGACCAGGGCTCCACCAGCATCGCCGACACCCTGCGCCGGGCCCCCGGCATCAGCGTGCAGAACTACGACAGCGAGCGCTGGGAGTTCTCGGCCCGCGGCCTGCCGATCACCAACTTCCAGTACGACGGGGTCAACTCGACCTACGACGGGGTCTACGACTACGGCACCACCAGCACCGACATGGCGACCTTCGACCGGGTGGAAATCATCAAGGGCGCCAGCGGCCTGATGACCGGCGCCGGCGACCCGTCGGCCACGGTCAACCTGATCCGCAAACGCCCAACCAAGGATTTCAAGGCCTCGGTCACCGGCACCGTCGGCTCCTGGGACAGCTACCGCAGCGAAGGCGACATCTCCGGCCCGCTGACCGACAGCGGCAACGTGCGCGGGCGCTTTGTCGGGGTCTATCAGGAGCGCAAATCCAACCTGGAGCACTACCAGAACACCAAGGACATCGCCTACGGCATCCTGGAGATGGACCTGACCCCGGACACCCTACTGACCTTCGGCATGGACCAGCAGAACACCCGCTCCCGGGGCGCCAGCTGGACCGGTTTCCCGATGTACAACAGCGACGGCTCGCGCACCCATTTCTCACGCTCGTTCAACCCGGCCACCGACTGGAGCCGCCGCGATTTCCAGACCCAGACCCTGTTCGCCTCGCTGGAACAGAAACTGGCCAATGACTGGACGCTCAAGGTCAGCTACGACCGCAAGCACCGCGAGCACGACACCCTGCTCGGCTCGGCCAGCGGCGGCGCCCCGGACGCGGCCACCGGCAACGGCATGTTCATGTACATGGGCAAGTTCGTCGGCGACCAGACCCAGGACAATATCGACCTCAACCTCAGCGGCCCCTTCACCCTGCTGGGCCGCGAACATGAGCTGATGGCCGGTTTCACGGCGATGCACGCGCGCCAGGATGACCCGGTCTACGGCTCGGTGTACCCGATGCTGGGCAGCAGCATCTACGACTGGAACGGCCACTTCGCCAAGCCGAACATTCCCCAGTCCGGCACCGACGCGATTGTCGAGCGCCAGACCGGCGCCTACCTGGCCACCCGCCTGAAGCCCACCGACGACCTGGCCGTGATCCTCGGCACCCGGGTCAGCAACTTCAAGGCTTCGGACCACACCGATTTCTTCGACCCAGCCAAGGCCGACATCCGCACCGACTACCACCAGACCGGGGTGGTCACGCCCTACGCCGGGGTGATCTACGACCTCAATGAGACCTACTCGGTGTACACCAGCTACACCAACATCTATCAGCCGCAAATGAGCAAGGACGCCCAACGCAAGCTGCTCGACCCCACGGAAGGCGACGCCTACGAGGCCGGCATCAAGGCCGAATACCTGGGTGGCCGGGTCAATGCCAGCTTCGCCGTGTTCCGCATCGAGCAGGACAACCTGGCGCAGAAAATCAGCGGTGAGGATGCCGACGCCATCTACCGGGCGATCCAGGGCGCCACCACCAAGGGCTTTGAATTCGAAGTGGCCGGCGAACTGCTGGAAGGCTGGAACCTCAGTGCCGGCTACACCTACAACCACACCCGCGACGCCAACAACGACTACGTCTACGGTTCGGTGCTGCAAACCACCGCGCCCCAGCAAGTGGCCCGGCTGTTCAGCACCTACCGCCTGCGCGGCGACCTGGACAAGCTGACGGTGGGCGGTGGGGTCAACTGGCAAAGCGAGTTCTACGGCAACGTGTTCCAGCCCAACCCCGATGACACGGTCAACTTCGGCCAGTACACGCGCATCACCCAGGACAGCTACTTCCTGGTGGATGCCATGGCCCGCTACCAGTTCAACCAGCACCTAAGCTCGACCCTCAACGTGAAAAACCTCTTCGACAAGCAGTACTACACCGGCATGGGCAACTTCGGCACCGGCTTCTACGGCGAGCCCCGCAGCCTGCAACTCACCACCAAGTGGGACTTCTAGGCCACGTAAGCCGGCTCCTACAGATGCGGGGGATCCGGGATGGGTTGTAGGAGCTGGCTTGCCAGCGATAGCATCGGTAAGCCTTGCGCTTGATTCGAAGGCCCCATCGCCGGCAAGCCGGCTCCTACAGAAGCAAGGTTATCCGTGACGGGTTGTAGGAGCTGGCTTGCCAGCGATAGCATCGGTAAGCCTTGCGTTTGACTCGAAGGCCCCATCGCCGGCAAGCCGGCTCCTACAGAAGCGGGGGATCCGGGATGGGTTGTAGGAGCTGGCTTGCCAGCGATGGCGTCGGTAAGCCTTGCGCTTGATTCGAAGGCCCCATCGCCGGCAAGCCGGCTCCTACAAAAGCGGGTGATCCGGGATGGGTTGTAGGAGCTGGCTTGCCAGCGATGGCGTCGGTAAGCCTTGCGCTCGACTCAAAGCCCCCATCGCCGGCAAGCCGGCTCCTACAGGGCCCATTCGCAATATGCCCTGAAAACATTCGATCCGCTGGCGCGGCGCGTTTTACACTGCCTGCCCTCCGTCCGTTTCAGGAAGCCCCGCGATGACGTCGTCCGGCGCCCAGCATTCCGATCAGGCCCCGCGTTTCTGGCGTGATGCCGCCCTGCCTTTTATCGAGGCGCGGTCCATCGCTGACGGGCGCCTGGCCTGCTATTCACGGCACTCCCACGAGCAGTTCTCCATCGGCGTCATCACCGCTGGGCAAAGCACTTATGTGCATGAACAGGCGCAGTACCGGGTGGCGGCGGGCACGGTGGTGCTGATGAACCCCGGCGTGGTCCACGCCTGCAACCCCATCGACGACCAGCCATGGTCCTATCGCATGCTGTATGTGGATACGCCCTGGCTGACTGCGCTCCAGCATGAACTGGGGTTCAGCCCGGACCAGGACTACCGCCCCTTCGCCCAGCCCTACAGTGACGACCCGGCTTTGTTCGCCGGGCTCAACCAACTGTATGAGGTGCTGGTGGATGAACAGGCCGACACCCTGCACAAACACAGCACCGCACTGAGCTTTTTCAGCGACCTGCAGCAGCGCCTGAACCCCGCCGCGACCGCGCCACGGCACAGTAACGCCAAGCTGCAACAGGCGGCACGCTTCATCCGCGAGCACTGCACCCAGGCCCTGAGCCTGGACACCATCTGCCACGCCTGCGGCCTGTCGCCGTCGTACCTGATCCGCGCCTTCAAGCAGCAATACGGCATGACGCCCCACGCCTTTCTGGTGGACCAGCGGGTGCAGTTCGCCCGTGCCCGGCTGCGCCAGGGCCAGGCGATTGCCGAGGTGGCCCTGGAAGCGGGTTTTGCCGACCAGGCGCATTTTCAGCGGGCGTTCAAACAGCACCTGGCCGCGACCCCGGGGCAATACCGCGGCTGAGCCGGCGTCTCAGGCCAGCAGCAGGTACAGGGCACAGGCCACCAGCAGCAAGGCCATGCAGCGATTGAACAGGCGCACCCCGGCAGGATGGCTGAGGTACTGGCGCAAAAAGGTCCCGGCGTAGGCCCAGCAGCCGATCGACAGGTAGCAGATCACCAGGTACACCAGCACGAACTGCCACACCAGCCGCGGCTCGCCATCCGCGGCAAAGGCCCCCATGCCCGCCACGCAAGCCAGCCAGGCCTTGGGGTTGAGCCATTGCATCAATGCGCCGTACCAGGCCGAAGGCGCCCGGGCCTGATCGCCCGAGCCCAGGCGACCGTCATCGACGGCCAGCTTCCAGGCCATGTACAACACAAAGGCCACGCCAAACAGCTGGATGCCCCGGGTCAGGAACGGCCAGCGCAACAGCAGTTCATGCAGACCCAGGCCAATCAACAGCAGCAACAGGACAAAGCCCAGGGTGGCGCCACCCACATGCCGCAGGCTCGCACGAAAACCGAAGCGTGCCCCGGAACCCAGGGCCACGATGTTCACCGGCCCCGGGGTAATGGATGCGGCCAGGGCAAAGGCCGCCATGGAAAACACTACGCTCATCATTCACGCTCACAGAATCAAGGAAAGACCGGGCCGACCTTAGGCGCGGCGCCCCCTCGGCGTATTGAAGAAAACTGCCCAACCCACTCTGTGTCGGAGTTCGTCATGCCCACCTTCGAGCTGCACGCTGCCCAACGCGACGACTGGCCCTGCCTGGACAACCTGCTGCAGTTCTACCTCCATGACCTGAGCCAGTGGCTGCCCCTGCCTCTGGGGGCCCATGGGCTGTTTGCCATGCAGTCGATGGAGCCGTATTGGCGAGCGGCCGGCACCCTCCCCTGGCTGATCCGCGTCGACGGGCAACTGGTCGGTTTCGTCACCCAGGATCAGCAACTGCGCGTGGCCGGCGCGCAGTACAACCTCGGTTACCTGTTTATCTGCCGGGGCTGGCGTCGCCAGGGGCTTGGCCGCGCCGTGGTCAAGCAGCTACTGGAACGCTACAGCGGCCCATGGCAGGTGCTACACCTGGAGGCCAATCGCCCAGCCCGGCTGTTCTGGAGCCAGGTGCTTGAACAACTGAGCGGTCAGCCCTGCCTTGGCCAGCCCTGCGAGGCCGACGGCTACCCGGCCACCCTGTACCTGTGCCCGGGCCTCCCGAGCTCGTCGACAACCTGAGTGAAAAAATATGTTCAACCGACTGCATCCAAACCCTGTGCCCCGCGGGTAGTACTGTCAGCAGCCCAATGGCTGCGCAGTCGATCCCCCTTTTCTGGAGCACTGTCCATGAACCGCACATCCCTGCTCAGCCTGACCCTCTCCCTCGCCGCCACCGGCTGGCTAAGCGCCGCCCAGGCCCAAGCCGACCTGCCCGACAGCATCAAGGTGCCGGACGGGCACAAGATCGCCCTGGAAACCGTCGGCGTCGGCGAGATCACCTACGAATGCCGCGACAAAGCCAACGCCCCCGGCCAGACCGAATGGACCTTCGTCGGTCCCAAGGCGGTGCTCAACGACCGCAGCGGCAAGGCCGTCGGCGACTACTTCGGCCCGCCGGCCACTTGGCAAGCCAAGGACGGTTCGAAGATCACCGGCACCCAAGTGGCCGTGGCCCCCTCCAGCGCCGGCAACCTGCCGTACCAGTTGGTCAAGGCCAACCCCGCCGAAGGCAAGGGCGCCATGAGCGGCGTGACCTATGTGCAGCGCGTGGCCCTCAAGGGTGGCGTGGCCCCGAGCACGCCGTGCACCGCCGCCGAGAAAGGCCAAAGCCAGCAGGTCAAGTACCAGGCCGACTACCTGTTCTGGGCCGCTAAATAAACCGCAACAAAAGGCCGGACAAGCCGTGGAAAAACTGATCTACGCTGCTGTGCAGATGCCCCGGCCATTCGGCCGGGGTTACTGCTCTTCCTGGACGGCCCCCACCCTTGTCCCTGCCTGAAGCCCTATTCGATTACCCGGCCTGCCTGGCGGCCTGCGCCCGTGGCGAGCGCCCCGCCCTGGAGGCCCTGTACCGCCAGGAAGGCCCACGCCTGCTGGGGGTGGCCAAACGCCTGGTGGGCGACGGCGCCTTGGCCGAAGACATCGTCCACGACGCCTTTATCCGCATCTGGAACGGCGCCGGCAGCTTCGACCCGACCCGGGGCGACGCCCGGGGCTGGATTTTCAGCGTGACCCGGCACCTGGCCCTGAACCTAATCCGCCGTAACGGCCGGGAAGTTCACGTCGGTGAGGAAAGCGCCCTGCAAGCCCTGGCCGAGGCGCAGGAACCGGACGTCTATGGCGCGCCATCCGCCATGGCCGATGAGCAGCGCATCCACCGCTGCCTGGAGCAACTGCAACCCGAGCGGCGCCAGTGCATCCTCCACGCCTACGTGGACGGTTACTCCCACGGGGAGATTTCACAGAAGACCGGCACGCCCCTGGGCACGGTCAAAGCCTGGATCAAACGCAGCCTGGCGGCATTGCGGGAGTGCATGGGATGAACAACGGTGCAGCAGATGACGACCACGATGCACTCCAGGCCCTGGCTGGCGAGTACGTATTGGGCAGCCTGCCGGCGGAGCAGCGCGATCAGGTCGAGCAACGCCTGCCCTATGAGCCGGCCCTGCGCGCCGCGGTGGATGCCTGGGAGCAACGCCTTCATCCGCTGACGGCCCTGGTGCCGCCCCAGCAGCCTTCGCCGCAACTCTGGCGTCGCATCGAACGCAGCCTGCAGCAGGATCGGCGCCCCGCCCAGGTCGCCACGCCCTGGTGGAACCTGCTGGCCCTGTGGCGCGGTCTGGCGGCTGCCGGCCTGGCGGCGAGCCTGGTGCTCGGTAGCCTGTTGCTGACCCGTGCGCCCCCGGCCCCCAACTACCTGGTGGTGCTGGTGGCGCCCCAGGACAAGGCCCCGGGCTGGGTGGTGCAGGCCAGCGACCCACGCGAACTGCAATTGATCCCCCTGGGGGTGATCGAGGTGCCGAGCGACAAGGCCTTGGAGTTCTGGACCAAGGCCGATGACTGGCAGGGGCCGGTGTCCCTCGGGCTGGTCAAGCCCGGCCAACCGCTGCGGGTGCCGCTGGATCGGCTGCCACCGCTGCAAGCCAATCAGCTGTTCGAGCTGACCCTGGAAAACCCCAACGGCTCGCCGATCGGCAAACCCACCGGGCCGGTGCAATTCATTGGGCGCGCGGTCAAGGTGCTGTAGCACCCGGCACCGCAGGTGCGGCGAGCGACTTGGCAGCACGCATTGGCATGCGTATATTCGAATATTCATATATGCGAGCCGCCACCGATGAACATTCTGTTTATGTGCACCGCCAACAGCTGTCGCAGCGTGTTGTCCGAAGCCCTGTTCAATCACCTCGCCCCCACCGGCCTGCACGCCGTGAGCGCCGGCAGCTTCCCCAGCGGCCAACTCAATGCCCAGGCCCTGGCGACGTTGAGCCGGGCCGGCGTGTCCATCGAGGGGCTGTACAGCAAAGGTTCGGACGCCTTCGCCGATGCACCGCCCGATGTCGTTATCAGTGTCTGCGACAAGGCCGCCGGCGAACCCTGTCCGGTGTACTTCGGGGCGGCCATAAAAAGCCATTGGGGCCTGGCCGACCCCGCCGATGTGCAGGGCAGCGAAGCCCAGGTCGAGGCGGCGTTCGCCCACACCGAAGGCATCATCCGCCGACGCCTGGCCGCCTTCTTCGCCCTTGACCTGCCGCGCCTGTCCAGCGCCGAACTCAAGGCGCAACTGGACCGGATCGGAGCCCTGGGATGAATCACCATCAGGATGTTGACCCGCACCTGCCCAACCTCGACCCGCAGTTGCTCACGCCACCCCAGCCCCATCAACTGGAAGGCCTGGCCAGCCTCAGCCATCCGCCGCGCATCCTGCTGCTCTATGGCTCGACCCGGGAACGCTCATTCAGCCGCCTGTTGACCGAGGAGGCGGCGCGCATCCTGCGCTACCTGGGCGCCGACACCCGAATCTTCGACCCCAGCGGCCTGCCCCTGCCCGACGACGCCCCCGTGGAACACCCCAAGGTCCAGGCCCTGCGTGACGCGGTGCTGTGGTCCGAGGGCCAGGTCTGGTGCTCGCCGGAACGCCATGGCGGCCTGTCGGCGGTGTTCAAGGCACAGATCGACTGGATCCCCCTGGCCTTGGGCGCTGTCCGGCCGACCCAGGGCAAGACCCTGGCGCTGATGCAAGTCTGTGGCGGCTCGCAGTCATTCAACACGGTCAATCAGATGCGGATCCTGGGGCGCTGGATGCGCATGTTCACCCTGCCCAACCAGTCCTCGGTGCCCAAGGCCTTCGCCGAATTCGACGAGGCCGGGCGCATGGCCCCTTCGGCCTATTACGATCGGGTGGTGGACGTCATGGAGGAACTGATGAAGTTCACCCTGTTGCTGCGCGGCCGCGCGGACTGCCTGGTGGACCGCTATTCCGAGCGCAAGGAAAGCGCCGACGCCCTCTCACGCCGGGTCAACCAGCGCGCCCTCTGAAGCGTGCAACGTGCCGACACATATCTTCCGGCCCAAGGCTGAAAAATATCACGCGTGAGATATTTACCGCCTGAAGAATCAGGCGTAGATTTCTCACACGTGATACGTGACCAACGGAGTCACCCTGATGAAAAGCCCCGACAACCCGTCCGATGCCGCGCAAGCGCCCTCCGAGAATTCCCAGGGATCGCGCTCGAAAGCCACCGGCAAGAAACCGTCGAGCTTCTACATGAAGCAGATGCGTGCGGGCCTGAGTGGCGCCGGTTATGTGAAACATGAAACTTGGGTACTCCCGGAAAACCGCAGCGTACTCAAGCACCTTGAAAAGAAACTGCGCCAACCCCTGATGGCAGGCGCACCGGTATTGGAGAACTACATGATCGCAGGTGAAAACTGGACCATCGACCGCCTCTTCAGCGCCCTGCAGGCCCTGGACGAAGTGGCCTCGAACGAAATCACCCTGAGCCTGATCCAGGGTTCCGAGCAGAGCATCAAGCTGGACATGAACGATTTCGGCGGCCTGCCGATCTACGTCGCGGTGGTGGGTGAGCAGATCATCGTCGACACCGTGCTGGTGGACCTGGAGTCAATCAACGACGTGCCCCGTTTCAACGACGCCGTGTTGCGCAGCCGCGAAATGTTCCCGCTGTCGTCCATCGGCATCGAGTCCATGCCCAACGGCCAGACCGTCTACAACATGTTCGGCGCCCTGAGTTCGGGCTCGAACCTGACCAACGTGGTCACCGAAATCAAAACCCTGGTGGACAACGTGCAGCGTGCCACCGAAGCCTTCGAAAGCTTCTTCAACTGATTGCCGAGCCCCTGGAGTAACGCCACATGACTCAATCCATCTGGAACAAACTGTTTACCGCCCTGCGCGGCGGCGCCAACGAAGTCGGCGAATCCATTGTCGACCAGCAGGCCCTGCGCATCCTCGACCAGGAAATCCGCGACGCCGACGGCGCCCTGGCCAACGCCAAGCGCGAGCTGGTAACCATCATGGCCAAGCACAAGCTCAGTTCGGAGCGCGTGGCCGAGTACAACACCAAGATCGCCGACCTGGAAACCAAGGCCGTGGCCGCCCTGCAGGCCAACCGTGAAGACCTGGCCCTGGAAGTGGCCGAAGCCATCTCAGGCCTGACCACCAGCCTCGACGCCGAGCAGAAGCAAGCCGCCGAGTTCGGTGCCTACGCCGAGAAAATGCGCAAGGACATCAGCAAGGCCGAAGCGCGGATCAAAAGCCTGCGCCAGCAAGTGGACATGGCCAAGGCCCGGGAAAGCGTGCAGAAGGCCCAGGTCAGCGCGTCCATCGCCAGCGGCGGCGCCAACGGCAAGCTGGAAACCGCCGTCGGCACCCTTAACCGCCTGCAAGCCAAGCAGGATCAGCGCGCCGCCGAACTGGAGGCCCATGAAGAGCTGTCCGAAGCGGCCAACGGCAATGATCTGGATCGCCGCCTGCGCGAAGCCAACATCATTCCCGACCAGGGCAGCGCCAACGCCATTCTCGAGCGCTTGAAGAACAAGCAGTAAGGATGGCCGCGGCACCCGGCAAGCCAGGGCCTGGTACCTGCGCTTGCCGCGTGCCGTTTTTTTTAGCTCAAGGAACCCCCATGAACGGTTTCAAGACCCTGGCCGGCCTGGCCCTGTTGATGCTTGCGGTGCAGGTGTTGAACAGCGCCAGCGGCTACAGCCTGAACCACTTCGGCCTGATCCCGCGCACCCTCCAGGGCTTGCCGGGGATCGTGCTGGCGCCCTGGATCCACGGTTCCTTCGCGCACCTGGCGTCCAACCTGGTGCCGTTCCTGATCCTCGGCGGCCTGGTCATGGCCGAAGGTCGCCAGCGTTTCGTCAGCGTCAGCCTGGTCGTGATCCTGCTGGGCGGCGCCCTGGTCTGGCTGTTCGGTTTTCGCGGCGTGCATGTCGGCGCCAGCGGCTGGGTCTTCGGTTTGTGGGGCTACATTCTGTCCCGGGCCTGGTTCGAACGCAGTTGGCGCAGCCTGCTGGCCGCTGCGGTCACGCTGTTTTTGTACTCGGGCCTGGTGTTCGGCTTCCTGCCACGGGCCGGGGTGTCCTTCGAGGGGCACCTGGCCGGAGCCTTCGCCGGCTTTATCGCTGCAAAAATCCTTCTATCCCGAGCCCGGCCGATGTCTAATGCGGCCCGATAACGGCCACGCGCCGCACCGGATATCGCCTCCACCCGCCTCAAGGACTTCAACCAATGGGATGGTTTAAACAGTTGCTGGGCTTTGAAGCCCCGAAAACCCAGGCCGTCGCCCCCAGCGCCGGCCCCCTTGGCCTGCGCCAGGGCCTGGGCCTGAGCTTCGACCCGACCCTCAAGCTGCTGCTCGACGGCCAGAGCGCCGTGGTGATCCCCGACAGCCAGCAGATCTGGGCCGAAGGCCGGGTCGAGCTGGGCCAGTCCAACTGGCTTTCGCGCTACTACCTGAACGACCAGGACTACTGGTTGCAGGTGCACACCAGCGGCGCGGCCGATGGCCAGGTCGAATCGGTGATCCTGTTCAACTACCTGAGCTACGTGACCATCAGCAGCGAAGCCGAACTGCGTCGCCTGGCCGGTCCCGACAGCCTGATCGGCTTGCCGAGCTACAACCATGACGCCGTGGAATACACTCGCGAATGGGGCACCGAAGCCGGGCAGACCGAGCTGGTGGCCTTTATGGAACAGGTGCGCAACCCGGACGAGGCGTATACGGTCGAACATCGGGCCATGCTCTATGCCCGGGACACCGGCCTCACCGACCGTCGTGAATTCCTGCTGTTCTCCGTCGAAGAAGACGCCGAAGGCAGCATCAGCCTCAGCACTTCCCTGGGTATATCCCTGTACGGCACCGACTTGCAGATCATCTGACGTGTACCCGATCTGATTGGCACCTCCTCTAAAAAGGACCCGCACCATGCTTGAAGCACTCTCCATTTCCCTGAACAAGTTCGCCGTGCTCGGCTTTCTCAGCTACATCCTCGGCGCTGCGGTGATTTTCGCCCTGTTCCAGTTCGTCTACACGCGCATGACCCCGCACAAGGAATTCGAGCTGATCCGTGCCGGCAACGTGTCGGCCGCCATTGCCCTGGGCGGCGCCATCATTGGCTTTGCGATTCCTGCCAGCAACGTGATCGCCTACTCCATCAGCCTGCTGGACTTCGTGGTCTGGGCAGTGATCGCCGCCGTGGTGCAACTGCTCGCGTTCCTGATGACCAGCCTGGTGCTCAAGGGCGTCTCGGAACGCATCCGCCAGGGCGAACTCGCCGCCGGCATCTACGTCGCCGCCGTGGCCATCAGCGTCGGCCTGCTCAACGCCGCCTGCATGACCCCCGCACAAAACTGATCGACTGGACGGAACCCTCGATGAAACGAAGTCAATACGTTCAGCTGTCCCTGGCCGCCTCGGTGGCCCTGGCCATCTCCGGTTGCGGTGGTGAGCCGGACGGCATTTCGGTGCAACAGAAATTCAACTTCCAGTCGGTGCAGGAATGCGTCGACGGCAAGATCGCGGTGGACATCTGTTCCGACGCCTACATCAGGGCCATGGCCGAGCACCGCAGCCAGGCGCCGGTGTATGACAACCAGGCCGACTGCGACGCCGACTTTGTCGCGGACTGGTGCCAGCAGGATTCCAGCGGCAAGTTCATCCCGAAAATGGGCGGCTTTGAAATTGCCGCCAGCGGCACTTTCACCCAGGCCGAAGTCGACGCCGCCCGCGCCGCAGGCGTCGCCGATGGCAGCCAGGCTTCGGGTTCGGGCAGCTCGGTCAACGGCCTGCTCACCGGCCTGCTGATCGGCAACATGCTCAGCGGCGGCAACCGCAACTATTACTCCGAGCCGGTCTATCGCTACCGCGACAACCGCGGCGGTTACAGCAACTCGACCCTGAACCAGCGCATCGACAACGGCACCACGTTCAGCAAGTCGCGCCAGGTGCAAAGCGGCAACAGCTTCAAGAACACCCGGCCGATTTCCGTGTCCTCGGCCACCTCCCGCGGCGGCTTCGGCAGCCAGTCCAGTGCCCGCAGTGGCTGGGGCGGCGGGTCGAGCAAGGGCTTCGGGCGTTCGAGCAGTTAAGGAGCCACGGCCATGAAGAAGATCGCCTGCAAGGAACGCCCGGACTGGCGCCAGACCGCGGAGAAACTCGGCTTCCTGTTCCACACCATCGACGGTGAAGCCTATTGGGATGAAAGCGCCTACTACCAGTTCAGCCTCAAGCAGATCGAGAACGACCTGGAAGACCCCACCACCGAGATCCACGAGATGTCCATGGACCTGGTGGACAAGGTGGTGCACAGCGAGGAATTGCTCGAGCGCCTGAGCATTCCGCCAGCGTTCTACGACCTGATCCGCACCTCATGGCTGGAGGGGCACCCGCACCTGTACGGGCGCCTGGACTTCTCCTACAGCGGCCAAGGCCCGGCCAAGCTGCTCGAACTGAACTACGACACCCCCACCAGCCTCTACGAAACCGCCGCGTTCCAATGGGGCTGGCTGGAGCAGAACATCGAGCGCGGCCTGCTGCCCCGCCACGCCGACCAGTTCAACAGCATCGATACCCGCCTGCACCAGGCCTTTGCCCATCTGGGGATCAAGCGGCCGTTCTACTTCGCCTCGATGAAAGCGTCGGTGGAAGACAAGGCCACCACCGATTACCTGCGCCTGATCGCGGAAAAGGCCGGCATCGAATCGCGGCACATCGACGTCGAAGACATCGGCCTCAACGCCGAGGGGCGCTTCGTCGACCTGCAGGAGCGTTGGATCCCCCACCTGTTCAAGCTGCACGCCTGGGAGTTCATCTTCCACGAGCCGTTCGGCGCAGCCATCGCCCAGTGCGACACGCAGTTTTTCGAACCGCCGTGGAAGGCCATCCTTTCCAACAAAGGCATCCTGCCGCTGCTCTGGGAGTTCCATAAGGGCCACCCCAACCTGCTGGAAACCCACCTCGATACCCATCCGTCCCGGGCCGTGCCCAAAGGCTGGGTGCGCAAACCGTTCTTCTCCCGCGAGGGCGCCAACATCGAGTTGCGCACCGAGGACGACCTGCTGGTCAAGGAAGACGGTCCCTACACCGATGCGCCCTACATCCTCCAGGCCCTGGCGCCACTGCCGCGCTTTGACGACAGCTACACCCTGATTGGCTCCTGGGTCATCGGCGACCAGGCCGCCGGCATCGGCGTGCGCGAGGACGACAGCCTGATCACCAAGGACTCCAGCCGCTTCCTGCCGCACCTGATCCTCGACTGAAGGCGTCACGCGCTCTGCGCACTGCATTCCTCAGAGGAATGCAGTGCAGTCGAAAGATGAATTTTATTTATTATTTCCCTGGCGCTACCGTCATCGGACCTTAACCCGAGGACTCGCCATGTCAGCCAGCACCCCCTCCAGCGCAGAAAAGTTCGACGCCGCCCGAGCCGACGAATACGCCCAGCAAAGCCGCATCGCCCTGGCCGGCTACGAGGCCTGCCATGAATTGGCCGCCTGCCTGCTGGCCGCGAGCCTGGGCACAGGGCGTGAGGCACGCGTCCTGGTGGTGGGTGTGGGCGGAACCGCCCAGGAAATTCTCTGCGCAGCGGCGCTGGAACCGCGATGGCAATTCACCGCCGTCGACCCTTCGGCGGCCATGCTCGAACCCGCCGTGGCGCAATTGCGCAAGCATCAGCTGCTGGACCGCACCGAGGTGCACCTGGGCACCCTCGACAGCCTGCCCCCCGGCGAGCCCTATGACGCCGCCACCTTGATCGGGGTCCTGCATCACTTGCCCGGCGATGACGCCAAGCAGCAGATCCTGCAGGCCATCAGCCAGCGCCTGAAACCCGGCGCGCCGCTGATCCTCGCCGGCAATCACCAGGCCTACGCCAGCCAGCCCTTGCTGCTGGCCGCCTGGGGCCAGCGTTGGCGGCAACAGGGCGCCAGTGCCGATCAGGTGCAGGCCAAACTCGGCAAAATCCTCCAGGGTGCCGACCCGCCAGCCTCCGAAGCTGCGGTCCAGGCCTTGCTGCAGAACGCCGGGTTCGATGCCCCGCTGCGGTTTTTTTCCAGCCTGTTCTGGGGCGCCTGGATCGCCCACAAAGCCGCCGCCCACCACGCCAGGTAAGCCCGGGGTGCGTCCGTCGCCTCGCTGGCAATAGGCCTTGATTCGCCCGGCGCATCGCCGCCATGCTGCGGCTGTTTTTTTCGCGCCGAGGCCCCGACCGTCATGAGCTCCGCCATTCCTACTGCCGAACCCGACAGCGATGTCTACAAGACCCTGCTGGAGTCCACACAGGCGATTCCCTGGCGCATCGACTGGAAGACCATGACCTTCAGCTACATCGGCCCACAGATCGAACGCCTGCTGGGCTGGCCCCAGGACAGCTGGCTCGGGGTCAATGACTGGGTGGAGCGCATGCACCCGGACGATCGCGACTATGTGGTGGAGTTCTGCGTGTCCCAGTCCCGGGCTGGCATCGACCACGAAGCCGACTACCGGGCCCTGACCCGGGACGGCGACTACGTGTGGATTCGCGATGTGGTGCACGTGGAGCGCAAGGACGGCGAGGTGCAGGCGCTGATCGGCTTCATGTTCGATATCAGCGAACGCAAGAAGACCGAGGAACATCTGCTGCGCCTGCAGAAACAGCTGGAGGAGTATTCCTTCCAGGACGGTCTGACCGGCATCGCCAACCGACGCATGTTCGACACCGTGCTGGCGCGCGAATGGACCAGCGCCCAACGCACCGGCCTGCCGCTGAGCCTGATCATGCTGGATATCGATTATTTCAAGCAGTACAACGACCGCTACGGCCATATCCAGGGCGACGACTGCCTGCGCCGCGTGGCCCAGACGCTGGCACAGGCGGCCAATCGGCCCCGGGACTTTATCGCCCGCATCGGCGGTGAAGAGTTTGTCTGGCTGCTGCCGGAAACCGATGGCGAGGCCGCGCGCCAGGTGGCGGACAAATGCCTGCACCTGATTCGCCAACAACAAATCACCCATGAAGCCTCAAGCGTCTCCAACCTGCTGACCCTGAGCCTCGGCGTGGGCACCACGGTGGCCACCGCCGACGGCTCGGCCCTGGGTTTTGTCGAGCAGGTTGATCGGCTGCTGTACCAGGCCAAACACAATGGGCGCATGGGCGCGGCATTCTCGGTATTTCGCGATTGACAAAATCGCCGCCGACTTTTAAAACTGTGCGCCTGATTTCTGAGTGTGTCGGCCTTTATGACCTTCGATCGCGACCTTGACCTTTGCGCCATTGGCTTGATTGCCAAGGCCCGGGTTCGCGTGGCTTGCACCTCTAAATCGAAGAAACAGTCGCTCATGTGATCGGGGCGCTGTGTCCCGTCAGATGAGCTGACAGGACCACCAGCGCGACGGACACCCTTCCCCCCTGCTGACCTCCCTCTTCTCTTCTGGCGGCGACCCAAACGGTCAACCTTCAGGAGAATACGCATGTCATCGTTTCAAGGTATCTGGGTCCCTATCGTCACGCCGTTCAGTGCGGGTGCCATCGACTTTCCCGCGCTCCGGCGCCTGGCCGCGCACCTGCTGGACAGCGGCGTGGCCGGGTTGGTGGTCTGCGGCACCACCGGCGAGGCCGCCGCCCTGAGCAAGGCCGAACAATTGGCAGTGCTCGACGCCGTGCTGGAGCTGGCGCCACCTCGGCAAGTGGTGATGGGCCTGGCCGGCAACCACCTGGACGACCTGCTGGCCATGCAACGCGCCATCCTCGAACGCCCGGTGGCCGGGCTGTTGGTGCCGGCACCCTATTACATCCGCCCCTCCCAGGCCGCCCTGGAAACCTTCTTCACGACCGTGGCCGACGCCTCCAGCGTGCCGCTGATTCTCTATGACATTCCGTATCGCACCGGCACCACGTTCCACATCAGCACCCTGTTGAACATCGTGCGTCACCCACGGATCGTGGCAATCAAGGACTGCGGGGGCAATCTGGACAACACCCTGGCGCTGCTGGCCAGTGGCGACGTGGACGTGCTGTGCGGTGAAGACCAGCAGGTGTTCAACGCCTTGTGCCTGGGGGCCACTGGCGCGATTGCCGCCTCGGCCCAGGTCAGCCCGGCGCTGTTCGTGCGTTTGCAGCACCAGGTCGAGGCCCAGCAACTGAGTGCGGCGCGGGCCACCTTCTTCGAACTGCTGCCGCTGATTCGGCACCTGTTCAGCGAACCCAACCCGGCGGTGGTGAAAAGTGCCCTGGCACTCCAGGGCCTGATCGGCGATGAATTGCGCGCACCGATGCAAGGCTGCCTGCCAACCACCGTGGAACGCCTGCAGGCACTGCTGGACCTCACTCCGGACAGGCACACCCCCTCACCTATGCCCTGCCCGGCCAGCGCCAGTCTTTAGGCGCTACCTTGTCGATGATGGCGCCCCAGCCAACGACGCCATCGCCGACACGCCTCACCCAGGCTCAAGGCAACCGTCAACGCACTGGCGGCAAGCGAATCGGACCGCTGCGGCACTGGTTTTTCACACCACGGCCGCACGGGCCAAACTCCAGGTCGCGGGTCAGGCACACACGCACCTCGGAAAGCTCAGGCCCGCGACACACCACGGCCAGGCCATTCTCGGCCAGTTGCGGGTTGCTTTGACGGAACAACCGCACCACTTCACGGGCCTCCAGGTAACGCACCTGGTCGGACGGCTGCAACGCCTCGGGGATCTGCACCACCGCCAAGGCTTTGTCGGTGACCTCCAGGTAATCCAGGGGCGTCAGGCCGCTGCAAGTGCCGTGCTTTTTCCATTCGTGCTGCAACAAACGAGCGGTGGGGAACAACGTCAAACCTTTGGCTCGCGCCTCTCGGCTCAACCCGGTTAAGGGCGGGCAGGACTGGGGCCAGCCACCGGCGGCGTATTGCGGCCACAGGCCATGCAGGACAAACCCATACCCCTTGCCCAGGCACTGGGGGTTTTGCGGCTGGCTCAAACAGAAGGTCGGCGACCACGACAGGCTCAGCAGGTAATAGTCAAAGACCCCCGCCACCGCCTCAGTCTGCGACCGCGCCTGGCTCGGGGCTGCCAGGTTGAATGCCAAGGCGACGAACAGCGCCATTCTCCACAGTGTCTTCATCAAGGCTCTCTATAATGGGAAGTCATCACGCCAAGTAACCAGCACTTGGCCATTGTCAGCGTCCTGCCACAGCACTGCGCCATGCTTTGGATTGAGCCACACCCGCCGTTCGGCACAAATGCGTATAAAAAAGTGTCGCGATTGACACAGAGTGCCTCAAAGAAGATGCCTTCTTCGCGCCTATCAGGGCATCGCCTAAACAACGCCAAAACGCCGCCGATATCAGAGGATGGGTCGAAAACTGCATTTTCCGGCGTCGATTGCTCCCGATAGATTGGATCCAAATCAACTTCCGACGAACGATTCACGGCACAATACGACCGCCAGCGCCACCGACCAAGCGCTTTAGATCAATGCTTTCAAAGCTATATAGGCAAAGCCAAAGGTTTTGGGAATTCTAGGCGCCAAAATAACGTCAAAAAAAGAACACCACTGAAAGAAAATCAAATAGACAACAGAATAATGACGGTATTACATTGCCATCAATGGAACCAGCAATACCAAAAGACAAGGACGCGTGCGTTCGGGCAAACATTTGTCCCTTCTTTTTGACGAAACCTGCTCAAGACCCCAAGGGATAATCACATGCATCGTTCGGACGATATTACGAACCTGTTTAGCCGGTTCGGGGCCAGCGCGGACAGTTACAGAGAAATCGAGCACACCTACGACTACATCGAAGAGCCTCCGGTCGCGGTCAAGCCGCCCGAGCCGCTGGTGGTCGCGGTAGCCCAAGCCAGCACCCCGCAGCCTGTCGCCACCCCGGTCGAGCCGGCACCGGCGCACCTGACCCTGGTGGTTTCCGAGCCCATTGCAGCCCCGGTGGCAGCCGCGTCGAGCACGGCCCTGGGCAGCCTGTTGGCGGAAGTCATGCACAAGCGTGAAACCAGCCAGTCGTCCCCCACTTCCCATCTACGTCCGATACTCAAGGCCAAGGTCATCGCCGTGGTCTCGAGCAAAGGCGGCGTGGGCAAGACCACCCTGTCCGGTGCCCTGGCCAGTGCCCTGAAGCGCAGCGGCGGCCAGACCCTGGCGGTCGACCTCGACCCACAAAATGCCCTGTGCCTGCACCTGGGCGTCAGCGCTGACCAGCCAGGGCTGATCCAGGCCAACGACAACGCCAGCACCTGGCGCGCCATCGCCCACAGCGGTTTTGCCCGCAGCCAGTGCCTGCCCTATGGCGTGGCCACTGAACAGCAGCGGCGCAGCCTGGAACAGAACATGGAAGCCGACCCTTACTGGCTGGGTCGCCATCTGAGTGCCATGGGCCTGGGCGAACACGACACCGTGATCATCGACACCCCGCCCGGCGCCACGCCGTACCTGAGTCAGGCCCTGGAAATCGCCGACCAGGTGCTGATCGTGGCCTTGCCCGACGCCGCGTCCTACACCAGCCTCAACCAGATGGACCGGCTGCTGGCACCCTACCTGCAAAAAGACACTCCACCGCAGTGCCATTACGTGATCAACCAATTGGACGATGGCCGCGCGTTCAGCGTCGACATGTCCGAAGTGTTGAAGAAAAGAGCCGGTAACCAATTGCTGGGGGTGGTCCACCAGGATCATTTCATCAGCGAGGCACTGGCCTACGAACGCAACCCGCTGGCGCACACCCCAAGTACCCGAGGCTGCCAAGAGATCCTCGATATCGCAGGATCGCTTAGCGAACTGCTCATGCTGCAAGACACGGAAGAGTCCATTCCATCATGACCGGTGACCCCAACCTCACGCCCCACATCCAGGGGCGTACCGAAGTGCGTGTGAACGCCTGGCTGGCCCGCATCAACCAGTGGCCCAAGCCGGTGCGCCAGGCGCTGATCATTGTCAGCTCGGTGATTGCCGGGCTGCTGCTGATCAGCACCATCAGCGCACCGCTGGACCTGTACAGCCAGTGCTTCTTCGCCCTGCTGTGCTTCGGCTCGGCCCTGCTGATCAAGCGCCTGCCGGGGCGCTTGCCGATTCTCGCGCTGATCGTGCTGTCGCTGATCGCGTCGCTGCGCTACATGTACTGGCGCCTGACCTCGACCCTGGGTTTCGACACCTGGCTCGACGCCTTCTTCGGCTATGGCCTGGTGCTGGCGGAGTTCTACGCCCTGGTGGTGCTGGTCTTCGGCTATGTGCAGACTGCCTGGCCCCTGCACCGCCGCCCGGCATTGCTGCAAGGCGACCCGAGCACCTGGCCCACGGTGGACGTGTTCATCCCCACCTATAACGAAGCCCTGAGCATCGTCAAACTGAGCATCTTCGCCGCGCAGGCAATGGACTGGCCCAAGGACAAGCTGCGAGTCCACGTGCTCGACGACGGTCGCCGTGACGAGTTCCGCGACTTCTGCCAGCGCATCGGCGTCAACTACATCACCCGCGACAACAACCACCACGCCAAGGCGGGCAACCTCAACGCCGCACTCAAGGTCACCGACGGCGAATACATCGCCATGTTCGACGCCGACCACGTGCCCACCCGCTCCTTCTTGCAGATCGGCATGGGCTGGTTCCTCAAGGATCCGAAGCTGGCGATGCTGCAAACGCCGCACTACTTCTTCTCCCCGGACCCGTTCGAGAAAAACCTCAACACCTTCCGCGCCGTGCCCAACGAGGGCGAGCTGTTCTACGGCCTGGTGCAGGACGGCAACGACCTGTGGAACGCCACCTTCTTCTGTGGGTCCTGCGCCATCCTGCGCCGCACCACCCTGGAAGAGATCGGCGGCGTGGCCGTGGAAACCGTGACCGAAGACGCCCACACCGCGCTCAAGCTCAACCGCGCCGGCTACAACACCGCTTACCTGGCCATCCCCCAGGCGGCCGGCCTGGCCACTGAAAGCCTGTCGCGGCACATCGCCCAGCGGATTCGCTGGGCCCGGGGCATGGCACAGATCTTTCGCACCGACAACCCGCTGACCGGCAAGGGCCTGATCCTCGGCCAGCGCATCTGCTACGCCAACGCCATGCTGCACTTCTTCTATGGCTTGCCGCGCCTGGTGTTCCTCACCGCGCCCCTGGCGTACCTGATTTTCGGTGCTGAAATCTTCCACGCCTCGGCGCTGATGATCACCGCCTATGTGCTGCCGCACTTGTTCCACGCCAGCATGACCAACTCGAAGATCCAGGGGCGCTTCCGCCACTCGTTCTGGAACGAGGTGTACGAGACGGTGCTGGCCTGGTACATCATGCCGCCGGTGCTGATGGCCCTGATCAACCCCAAGTTCGGCGGCTTCAACGTCACCGACAAGGGCGGCATCATCGACCGCGAGTTCTTCGACTGGAAGCTCGCCCGCCCCTACATCGTGATCCTGGCCCTGAACCTCACCGGCCTGTGCTTCGGTATCCACCAGTTGATCTGGGGCGACCCGAGCACCGCCACCACCGTGCTGATCAACCTGGCCTGGACGGTGTACAACCTGATCATCACCAGCGCCGCGGTCGCGGTGGCCTCGGAAACCCGCCAAGTGCGCGCCGAGCCAAGGGTTCGCGCCGCGTTGCCGGTCAAGGTGACCCGTGCCGACGGCAGCGAAGTGCTCGGCGAAACCCAGGACTTCTCGCAAAGCGGGCTGGGCCTGAAGCTGCCGGACGGGGTGAGCATCGCCCGCGGCGAGCGGATTCGGGTGTCGCTGTTCCGCAACGCCAAGACCAGTGATTTCAACACCACCGTGGTGTTCAGCAACGGGCCTTTCATCGGGGCCCAGTTCGACCCGCTGACCCTGCGCGAACAAAGCGAACTGGTGCGCCTGACCTTCTCGCGGGCCGACACCTGGGCCGCCAGTTGGGGCAACGGCAAGCTCGATACGCCGCTCTCCGCCCTGCGTGAAGTCAGCGCCATCGGCCTGGTGGGCATCATGGGCCTGTTCAAGGCCGCGCTGATCCACAAACGCCAGCGCAGCGCCGCCAAAACCTCCTCGCAACCGCTCGAACCTCTTATGGACAAGTCATGAACCCGATCTCATTCGCCAGCACCGAACCGCGCAACAACCGCCGGCCTTTCCTGCTCGTGGCTTCGTCCGTCCTGTGCCTGGGCAGCCTGACGCCCATGGCCTGGGCCGAAACCGCCGTCACGCCTGTCGCGGCCACAGTCGCCCCGGCCAGCGCCCCGGCGGAACAGCCGCCAGTGACCGTAGGCAGCAATGAATACAGCCTGACCCTCAAGCAGTTGGGCCGGCGCGACACCATGAACCTGCAAGGCACCGAAGCCTCGGACAGCGTCAGCTTCGGCATCCGCGCCGACCAGGTGGTAACAGGTGCCCAACTGTTGCTCAACTACAGCTATTCGCCGGCCCTGCTGGCCGAGCTGTCGCAGATCAACGTCATGGTCAACGACGAAGTGGCCGCCAGCCTGGCCCTGCCCAAGGACGGTGCCGGCACGCCCCAGCAGCAACTGGTGCAGATCCCGCCGCAGTTGATCACCGAGTTCAACCGGCTGCGCCTGCAGTTCATCGGCCACTACAACATGGGTTGCGAAGACCCGCAGCACAGCAGCCTGTGGGCCAAGATCAACAACAGCAGTGAATTGAAGATCCAGGTGGCCCAGCTGCAACTCAAGGACGACCTGTCGATCCTGCCGCTGCCGTTCTTCGATCGCCGCGACTCGCGCCAGGTCGACCTGCCGGTGGTCTTCGCCAGCACCCCGAGCCAGGCCAACCTGGAAGCCGCCGGCGCCCTGTCGTCGTGGATCGGCGCCCTCGCCGCTTACCGTGGCGCCACCTTCCCCACCAGCCTCGGCCAGTTGCCGAAGGAAGGTAACGGCATCGTCCTGGTCAACGCCAAGGAAGCCGTGCAACTGGACGGCATCCAAGTGCCGGCAGCCAAGGGCCCGACCCTGACCCTGGTGAGCAACCCCCGGGACGCCCACGGCAAATTGCTGATCGTCAGCGGCCGTGATGACGCCGAAATCAAAATCGCGGCACAGGCCGTGGCCGTGGGCGGCAAGGCCCTGGACGGCTCCAGCGTGGTCATCGACAAGCTCGACCCGATCAGCCCGCGCCAGCCGTACGACGCGCCCAACTGGCTGCCGACCAATCGCCCGGTGAAAATCGGCGAATTGATCGAGGCCGGCAAGCTCAATGTCTCGGGCTACAACCCGGGCAATATCACGGTGCCGCTGAACCTGCCGCCAGACCTGTTCAACTGGCGTGAATCCGGGGTGCCGCTGACCCTCAAGTACCGCTACACCCCGCAACAGGTCTCGACCAACTCGTCGCTGCTGATCAGCTTCAACGACACCTTCGTCAAGTCCATGCCCCTGCCCTCGGTGACCAACCTCAAGGGCGGCGACAACCTGCTGGAGATGCTCAAGAAGGACGCCAGCCTGCCACGCGAGGCCACCGCGCTGATTCCCCTGGGCACGGCCACGCCGCAGTCCCAGCTGCATTTCCGCTTTATGTTCGACTACGTCAAACAGGGCGAATGCCAGGACATCATCATCGACAACATGCGCGGCATGATCGACCCGGAATCGAGCCTGGACCTCAGCGCCTACAACCACTACATCGCCCTGCCCAACCTCGGCGTGTTCAACGACAGCGGCTTCCCGTTCACCCGCATGGCCGACCTGTCGCAGAGCGCCGTGGTCCTGCCGGACGGCAGCGGCCCGGCGGAATGGAGCGCCTACCTGACCGTGCTCGGCCGCTTCGGCCAGGCCAGCGGCTACCCGGCCGCCGCGGTCAAAGTGGTCAGCGCCAACGACGTGCAGAGCGTGGCCGACCGCGACCTGCTGGTGCTGTCCTCGGGCGACAACCAGCCGCTGTTGAAGGAGTGGGCCGATCGCCTGCCGGCCGTCAACAACGGCGACAACCATCGCTTCTCGCTGTCTGACCTGACCCTGCGTGTGCGCAACTGGCTGAGCACCGATCCAAGTGCCAACCAACGCAAACCGCAGCTGCAAGTGACCTACACCGGTGCCAACAGCAGCACCTACCTGACCGGCTTCGAGTCGCCGCTCAAGTCCGGGCGCAGCGTGGTGGTGATTGCCGCCGGCAAACCCGAGGCCTTGGCCGACGCGACGACAGCGCTGATTGGCGGTGACCAATTCAAGGACACTATCCAGGGCAGCCTGGCCGTCATCAAGGACCAGCAGATCACCTCCCTGGTCGCTGAAGACCAGTACTACGTCGGTGACCTGGGCCTGTTCAAGCGGGTGCAATGGCTGCTCTCGCAGAACCCGCAGTGGATGTTGCTGGTGACTGTGCTGGGCCTGGCCATGGTCAGCTGCCTGATTTACCTGGGCCTGCGCAGCCGCGCTAAAAAACGTCTTTATTGATGGAACACAGAATCATGACCCCACGTCTCTCGCGTTTTCGGCAGTTGCCCTGGCGTAAAGCCGCGCCGGTGCTTACCGCGCTGGCGTTGCTGCTGCCCGGCGCTGCCCAGGCAGCTTCCTGCAGCGCCCAGACCTGGCCGCTGTGGCAAGACTATGTACAACGCTTCGTGCAGGACGACGGGCGCATGCTCGGCTCCAGCATGAACCCCGACCAGAGCAGCTCCGAAGGCCAGTCCTACGGCATGTTCTTCGCCCTGGTGGCCAACGACCCGCAGACCTTCGAGCGCCTTTGGCGCTGGACCAAGTCCAACATGGCCGGGGCCAACATCGCCCAGAACCTGCCGGGCTGGCTGTGGGGCGCCAACGCCGAGGGCGCCTGGGGCATCCTCGACAAGAACTCCGCCAGTGACGCCGACCTGTGGTTCGCCTACGCCCTGCTGGAAGCCGACCGCCTGTGGAAGAAGCCCGAGTACCGGGCCGACGCGCACCTGATCCTGAGCAACGTCGAAAAGACCCTGGTCAAGAACATCCCGGGCCTGGGCAAGATGCTGCTGCCAGGGCCGGTGGGTTACGAGCACCCGGACCAGCTGTGGCGCTTCAACGCCAGCTACATGCCGATCCCGCTGATGCGTCGCTTCACCCGGGAAAGCCCCGACAGCCCGTGGAAAGAAGTGGCCAACAGCACCGCGAAGATGATCGCCGACAAGGGCATGAACCCTTACGGCTTCGTCCCGGACTGGATCGGCTATCGCGGCACGGGCGCCAACAAGGGCCGCTTCGGCGCCGACCCGTTCACCAGCGACCTGGGCAGCTACGACGCGATTCGTACCTACCTCTGGGCCGGCATGACCCCCGCCGCCGACCCGCTGACCAAGGGCCTGCTTGAAGGCCTGGACGGCATGGCCAAGGCCACCGTGGCGGCAGGCGTGCCACCCGAGAAGGTGCACGTGCTGACCCGCGCCATCGACGGCAACGGCTTCTACGGTTTCTCCGCGGCCGTGGTACCGCTGCTGCGTGCCAAGGGGCTGACCCAGGCCGCCGATCAGCAACAGGCCATCGTCAATCAGTCGATCGCCAATTACCTCGACAAGAGCAACCCGGCCTACAGCCTGCATCAGTACTACCATGTGATGCTCAGTCTGTTCTCCCTTGGCTGGAGCGAAAACCGCTACCAGTTCAACACCGATGGAACGGTTAAATTGTCGTGGGAGGCCACATGCGCAAGCAAACCCTAGCCCTGGCTGTCTGGGCGGCGATCGCCGCCAATGGCAGCTTCGCCGCCGAAGCCGGCGACCCCCAGGCCCTGCTGATCCAGCAAGGTTACTACTGGCAGGCCAAGGAGCATCCGGACCGCGCCGCTGAGGCCTGGAGCAAGCTGCTGAACATGGCCCCCGAGCAACCCGATGCCCTCTACGGCCTCGGGCTGATCAAGGTCCAGCAGAAGAACATCGCCGAGGCCCAGGCTTACCTGAGCCGCCTGCAGGCCCTCAAGCCACTGCCGTTGCAGGCCCTGCAATTGCAGCAAGACATTGCCCTCAGCTCGCCGGAAAAACAGGCGCTGCTGGAGCAGGCCCGGGAATTGAGCGACGCCGACGAGCGCGACAAGGCTGTGGCCGTGTACAAGCAACTGCTCGACGGCCATCCGCCCCAAGGGCTGATTGCCCGCGAGTACTACAACACCCTGGGCTTCGCCACCGGTGGCTGGCCCGAAGCCCGGGTCGGCCTCGAACGCCTGGCCAAGCAACGCCCGGACGACTCGATCCTGGCGCTGTTCCTGGCTTTGCACCTGGCGCGGAACCCGGACAGCCGGCCCGAAGGCATCCAGGCCCTGGCCAAGCTCTCGCACAACCCGGACATCGGCGGCAACGCCGACGAAACCTGGCGCTTCGCCCTGCAATGGCTGGGCCCGCCCTCCCGTGACCAGGTGTCGTTGTTCCAGCAATACCTGCAGGCGCACCCGGATGACACCGAGATCCGCGCGCTGATGGACAAAGGCATCGCCCAGGGCCGTAACGGCCCGGGCTGGCAACGCGATCCCCATGTGGCCCGAGGCCTCAAGGCCCTGGACGCCGGTGACCTGGTCACCGCCGAGCAGGAGCTGCAGGCGCGCCTCACCGACCAGCCCCGGGACTTCGATGCCCTGGGCGGCATGGGCGTGCTGCGTCAACAGCAGAACCGCCTGCCAGAAGCCGAGAACTACCTGGTGCAAGCCACCCAGCTGCCCGGTGGCGGGCAATGGCGCACGGCCCTGGAAGACGTGCGTTATTGGATCCTTCTGGGCGCCGCCGACACCGCCCAACGGGCCGGCCGCTACAGCGAAGCCCGGGACTCGGTGGACAAGGCCATCGCCAAGAACCCGCAGAACCCTGCCGGCCCCACGGCCTTGGCCGGGCTGCAGGCGCGCATGGGTCAACTGGACGCCGCCGAAGCCGGCTACCGCAAGGTCCTGGCAAAAACCCCGGACTACGCCGATGCCCTCAGCGGGCTGATCAACGTGCTGTCCCAGGCCAACAAGTCGGATGAGGCCCTGCGCCTGATCGACTCCCTGCCGGCCGCCGAACAGGCGCGCCTGGCACCCAGCGTGCACATCCGCGCCCTGCGTGCCACCCAGGTGGCTAAGATCGCCGAGCGCCGTGGCGACCTGCCCGCCGCGCAGAAGGCCTATAAAGAGGCCCTGGCCGACGACCCGAAAAACCCCTGGACGCGCTTCGGCCTGGCCCGGGTCTACCTGCGCTCCGGTCAGGCCCAGACCGCTCGTGACTTGATCGACGAACAGCTCAAGCAGCAACCCGACTCGTCGGATGCGCTGTACGCCAGCACCCTGCTGTCGGCAGAGCTGGGGGAATGGACCAAGGCCCAACGCGCCCTGGCGAAAATCCCGCCGGCCCAGCGCAGCCCCGACATGAATGAAATGGACCTGGACATCCGCCTCCACGTGCAGACCGAACAGGCCGTGGAAATGGCCCGTCGCGGCCAGCGCCAGGAAGCCTGGGCCCTGCTGGAAAACGCCTCGCCGTTGACCCGCAACAAGCCCGAGCGTGTCGCAGTGCTGGCCTCGGCCTACGCCGAAGCCGGCAACCCGCAGCAGGCCGTGAACCTGATGCGCGACCTGCTGGACCAGGAAACCGCCCCCGACGCCAACCTCAAGCTGCTGTATGCCGGGGTGCTGCTCAAGGCCGACCAGGACACCGAAGCCAGCGACATCCTGCGGGACTTGCAAGGCCAGGCCATGGACGACAGCGCCACCAAGCGCTACGCCGACCTGGTGTACCTGTACCGGGTCAAGCAGGCCGACCAGTTGCGGGAAAAGAACGACCTGGTGGCCGCCTACGACATGCTCTCCCCGGCCTTGGCCCAGCGCCCCAACGACGCCCAGGGCGTGACCTCTCTGGCGCGCATGTACGCCGCCAGCGGCAACCTGGAAAAGGCCCAGCAACTCTACGCGCCCTTGCTCAAGGGCGACCCGAGCAATGCCCGCCTGTACCTGGGCCTGGCAGACATCGGCATCCAGGGCCGGGACTACGGCCTGGCAGAAAAATCGGTGAAAAAGGCCCTGGCCCTGGAGCCCGGCGAACCCCAGACCCTGACCCACTCTGCGCGCATCTACCGCAGCATGGGCAAGACCGGCGAAGCCAGCAAACTGCTGCGCAAGGCCCTGGAGATCGAGAGCAGCCAGCAAGTGGCAAGCAACCCGGCGCCCGCCGCCAATGCCGCGCCCAAGCCGTTCAACCCCTTCGTCGGCCTGCCGGGCCAACGCAAGCAAGCCACGGCCCTGACCACCGCCAGCCTGATCCCGCCACCGGTTTCGACTTCGCCCAGCGAGCGCAGCCGTGGCAAGACCCGCGCCAGCGACGAGCAGGTGCCGCTGCTGGCCTCCAACTACCCGGCCGGCAGCAAAGGCATGGCCCTGGGCGAAGACATCTACGCCCCGGAAAGCCGCACCTCGAGCTACCAGAGCCCGGCGCAGAAAGTCCTCAACGAAATCGCCGCCGACCGCAGCGGTTACGTGAACCAGGGCTTTACCGTGCGTAACAACAACAGCGAAAAAGGCCTGGGCAAGCTGACGGATATCGAAACCCCGTTCGAGCTTGGCCTGCCCCTGGGTGAAGACAGCGCCAGCATGGCACTGCGCATCACCCCCGTGTGGTTGTCGTCGGGCAGCATCAGCGCTGACACCAGCAACCGCTTCGGCACCAGTGCCCTCAATAGCGACGGCACCCTTCGGCCGAGCAATCAGCGCACCTTCAGTGATCGCCAGACCGATACCGGCGTCGGCTTTGCCGTGGCCTACAAGGACAAGGAACAGGGCCTGGAAGCCGATGCCGGGGTCAGCCCGGTGGGCTTCACCTACAGCACGCCCATCGGTGGGGTCAAACTCAACCGGCCGTTCGAGGGCGACACCGACTACCGCTGGGGCATCAATGTCTCGCGGCGCTCGGTCACCGACAGCCTGACCTCCTTCGCCGGCTCCCGCGATCCACGCACAGGCGTCAAATGGGGCGGCGTCACCGCCAACGGTGCGCGTGGCGAGCTGAGCTACGACGACCAGGAAATGGGCGTCTACGGCTATGCCTCGGCGCACAAACTGCTGGGCAACAACGTTGAGTCCAACAACCGTGCGGAGCTGGGCAGCGGTATTTACTGGTACCTGCGCAACGCCGAAGACAGCACCCTGACCCTCGGTGTCAGCGGCTCGGCCCTGAGCTACTCGGAGAACCAGGGCTACTACACCTACGGCCACGGCGGCTACTTCAGCCCGCAGAAGTTTTTCGCCATCGGCGTGCCCATCAGTTGGGCGCAACGCACCGATCGGTTCAGCTACCGCCTGAAGAGCTCTGTGGGCGTGCAGTACATCGGCCAAGACAGCGTCGAAGCCTTCCCGGACGACAACGTGCTGCAGGACCGGGCCGGCAACGCAAACCTGGGCGAATACAAAGGCTCGAGCAAAACCGGCATCGGCTACAGTTTCAACGCCGCCGGCGAGTTCAAGGTTCGACCCAACTTTTTCCTCGGCGCCAGCCTGGGTGTGGATAATGCCAGCGACTACACCCAGTACGCCGGCGGTCTGTACCTGCGCTACACCTTCGAGGACATGACCGGCCCGATGAACCTCCCGGTCAGCCCCTTCGGCTCCCCCTATTCGAATTGATTTAACGAGGAATGATTCATGGCTTCTTCTGTATTGGCAGGTCTGACCCTACTTGTGATTGGCGAGAGCCACATGAGCTTCCCTGACTCACTGATGAACCCGCTGTACGACGAACTGACCCAGCAAGGTGCCCAGGTCCATGCCATCGGCGCCTGTGGCGCCAACGCGGCGGACTGGGTCACCCCCAAGCTCAAGCTCGACTGTGGCGCCACCCGTGAACCGGGCGAGAAGATCAAGATCCAGAGCCGCGGCACCATGGACACCCAGCCGATCAAAGACGTGATCGCCAAGGACAAACCCGACCTAGTGGTGCTGATCATCGGCGACACCCTGGCGTCCTATAAAACCACGCCGTTCCCGAAAGTCTGGGCCTACCAGAGCGTCACCGCCCTGACCAAGCAGATCGCCGACACCGGCACCAAGTGCGTGTGGGTCGGCCCGGCATGGGGCAAGGCCAACGGCAGCAACACCAATGAAAACCAGTACGGCAAGAACCAGGTGCGCACCCAATTGGTCGCCAGCACCCTGGCCAACATGGTCGCGCCGTGCACCTACGTGGACTCCACCAAGTTCTCCAAACCGGGCCAATGGATCACCTCCGACGGCCAGCACTTCACCATCGCCGGCTACAAATCCTGGGCCGGTGCCATCGGCAGCGCCTTGGGCCAACTCCCGGCAGACGCCGTGAAAGGGGCGAAGAAGTGAGCCGCGCCCTGCTGCTGACCGGCGGCCTGGCCGCCCTGGCGCTGAGCGGCGCCGCCCTGGGGGCGCAGATTGCCCTCTACCCCACCGGCCCGTCCCAGGACTCGGCCTACCTGCGCTTCGTCAACGTCTCGGCCAGCCCCCTGGAGCTGGCCCCGGAAGGTTCCAAGGCGACCTTGAAGCTGGAGGCCGGTAAAGCGGCCACCGACTTTATCCCGGTGCCCGGCGGCCAACCGGTCAAAGGCAGCCTGAGCCGCGACGGCAAGAGCGTGCCCCTGAACGTGCAAGTTGCCGCCGGCGACTTCGCCACGGTGTTCGCCTTGAGCGACGACGCCCAGGGCATCCGCCAACTGGTGGTCAACGAGCCGTTCGACATTCCCAACCAGCTCAAGGCCTCCCTGGCACTGTTCAACGCCGACCCGAGCTGCAAGGAGGCCAAGGTCAACCTGGCCGGGCGTGATGCCGACCTGTTCCAGAAAGCCCCGGAGGGCAACCCCAAGCGCCAGGAGTTCAACCCGCGCCCGGCCCTGGCTGTGCAGCTGGTCTGTGGCGGCGCCAACGTCGGCGCGCCCCTGGAACTCGGCGCCCTGGAAGCCAACAAGCGCTACAGCTTGCTGCTGGTGCCCGGAGCGAGCGGTCCACACCTCCTGAGCGTCGCCGACGCCGTCGCCAACTGATCGGAATACTTCGCCCCCATGGTCTTCGCCTCCCTGGAGTTCCTGACGCTGTTCCTGCCGGCCTTCCTGCTGATCTATGCAGTGGCACGGCCGGCCTGGCGCAACGTCATTCTGCTGATCGGCAGCTGGTTGTTCTACGGCTGGCTGAGCCCGTTGTTCCTGTTCCTGCACATGGTCCTGACCTTGCTGGCCTGGGTCGGCGGGTTGCTGGTGGATCGCTCCCGGGAGGACGGCAAAGGTCGCATGCGCCTGCTGGTGGCGCTGATCGTGATCAATACCGCGGTGTTGTGCTGGTACAAGTACGCCAACATTCTCGCCGGGACCTGGAGCGACCTGATCACCTACTACGGCGCCATGCCCCTGGAATGGCAGCGGGTGGCGTTGCCAGCGGGGCTGTCGTTCATTGTCCTGCAGGCGATTTCCTACCTGGTGGACGTGCATCGCCACGTGGTGCCGGTGGAGCGCAGCTTCATCAACTACGCCACGTACATTTCGATGTTCGGCCACTCCATTGCCGGCCCGATCATTCGTTATGACTGGGTGCGGCGCGAGCTCAACCAACGCTATTTCAACTGGCAGAACTTCGCCCTCGGTGCCCGCCGCTTCATGATCGGCATGTGCATGAAGGTGCTGGTGGCCGACACCCTGTCGCCCCTGGTGGATGTGGCCTTCCACCTGGAAAACCCGTCCTTCGTCGATGCCTGGATCGGTTGCCTGGCCTACTCCCTGCAACTGTTCTTCGACTTCGCCGGCTACAGCGCCATGGCCATCGGCCTGGGCCTGATGCTGGGCTTCCACTTCCCGGAAAACTTCAACCGGCCGTACCTGGCCTACAGCATCCAGGACTTCTGGCGGCGCTGGCACCTGTCGTTGTCCAGCTGGCTGCGGGACTACCTGTACATCGCCCTGGGCGGCAACCGCAAAGGCACCTGGAAGACCTACCGCAACCTGTTCCTGACCATGGCCATCGCCGGCCTGTGGCACGGTGGCGACAGCTGGAACTACCTGCTCTGGGGTTCGGCCCACGGCATCGCCCTGTGCGTCGACCGCGCCTGGTCGCGCTCCAGCCTGCCGAGCATTCCGCTGTGGGCCAGCCACATCGCGACCCTGCTGTTCGTGTGCCTGGCCTGGACCCTGTTCCGCTCGCCGGACTTCGCCACGGCCCTGAGCATGTACGGCGGCCAGTTCGGCCAGCACGGCTTCGCCCTGGGCGACGCCCTGGCGGTGACCCTGCGCCCGGTGCACGGCCTGGCCGCGTTGCTGGGGGTGGTGTGCATCCTCGCCCCGCTGCTGCAAACCCGTTGTGAAAGACGCTTCGCCGACAACCCGCTGTTCGCGCTGTCAGCGGCCCTTTGGCCTGTGGCTGGTTTCCTCCTGTCGTTCGCTCTGATCGCCAGCCGTGAAGCCGTGCCCTTTCTGTACTTTCAGTTCTGATGACCAAGCCAACGCAATCTCCGTCTACCGCGCCCACGGCGCCCTCCGACCTGGCGCTGCGCGTCAGTCCGCTGGCCGGCGTGATCTTCGCCCTGTTCCTCGCTGGCGGGCTGTTGTCGTGCCTGTGGCTGATGATCAAGGGACCGATCGAATTCGTGCCCAAGGTGGTGACCCAGGACATGCTGCTGCACGGCGACGTGACCCATCGCTTTGCCAAGGAGCTGTCCGACGCGCCGCTGCCCAAGCAGGTCGCCGACCTGGAACGGGGCGGCAGCTGGCTGGTGTTCGACGACCTCGGCCCACGGGTACGCCAGGGCTGCCCAGGCTGGCTGTTCCTCACCGATGAGCTGCGCCTGAACCGGCATGCCGAGAACAACGCCCAGGCCAAGGCCCAGGCGGTGATCGAGCTGCAACAAGGCTTGGCCAAGCGCGGCATTCAACTGCTGGTGGCGGTGGTGCCGGACAAGAGCCGGATCGCCGCGTCCGAGCTCTGCGCGCTGTCCCGGCCGGCGCAACTGGCACCGCGCACCGAGCAGTGGCTGAGCCTGCTGCGCGGCGCTGGCGTACCGAGTGTGGACCTGGCGCCGGCCCTGCAACCCCTGGCAGCACAGGCCTACCTGCGCACCGACACCCACTGGAGCGAAGCCGGGGCCAAGGCCGGTGCCCAACGCATCGCCCAGGCGGTGGCCGAGTTGAAGTTCAGCCCGACGCCGCAACAGGCCTTCGACCTGACCCAGCACGCCAGCGCCCGCCGTCCCGGGGACCTGGTGCGCCTGGCGGGGATCGACTGGCTGCCCCTGGGCTTGCAACCTGCCGGGGAAGACGTCGCTGCTTCCGAGGTCAAGGCCAGCGCCGTGGAAACCAGCGGTGATGCCGAGAGCCTCGACGACCTGTTCGGCGACAGCAACCTGCCGAACACCGCGGTGATCGGCACCTCGTTCTCGCGCAATTCGAACTTCCTCGGCTTCCTCGAACTGGCCCTCGGCGCCCCCATGGGCAACTTCGCCAAGGACGGCGGCGAGTTCTCCGGGGCCGCCAAAGCCTACTTCGACAGCCCGGCGTTCAAGCAGACGCCACCCAAGCTGATTGTCTGGGAAATCCCCGAGCGGGACCTGCAAACGCCTTACGGCAACGACGTACACCTGCCTTGAAACACGCCGGCGGACGGGTCCCCGACCCGCCCGCCCCGGCTAGTCATTGAGCTGCACAATGCCCTTGCGCACGGCAAACATCACCAGCCCGGCGATGTCGTGAATACGCAGGCGGTGCATCATCTGCGAACGGTGGGCCTCCACCGTCTTCACACTCAAACCCAGCCCCAGGGCGATGTTGCGCGTGCTTTCGCCTCGGGCGATCAAGCGCAGGATTTCCAGTTGGCGCGCCGTGAGCACCTTGCTCGGCGCCTTGAGGCTGGGTTCATGGTGGTGCTTGATGGCGTGGTTGATCACCAGCGGCACCACCGCCGATGACAGGTACTGGCCTTGCTGGCTGAGGGCTTGCAGGGCCAGTTCCAGCTCCACCACGCTGGCGCTCCTGAGCAGGTAGCCCTGGGCACCGGCTTGCAGGCATTGCATGACAAAGGTGCTGTCGGTGTACATCGACAGCATCAGCACCCGACTGTTGGGCGAACTCAGGGACAAGGTCTTGAGCGTCTCGATGCAGGCCAGGCGCTCCAGGGCCAGGTCCAGCAGGACGATTTCCGGCAGCAGGCGCGAAGCCTGTTCGATAGCACTCAGGCCATCGCTGGCTTCAGCGATCACTTGGTATTCCGGCTTTTTCTCCAGCAATGCCCTGATACCGGCACGGACCAGTGGGTAATCATTGGCAAGCAAAATTCGACACAGCATAGGCTTCAGCCCAGTCATAGAAATACGGGCACAACGCCAAGGCGTTGCAGTGTTTTATTGCGGGCGTCGTCGCCTGGATGGGGGCTACCCTGCCAAAATCCGTGCTTGGCAATGGGCCAGCCGGGCAAGCCCGGAGTGGAACTAAACAAGCCGGGCCCGGCGTCGCGAGAGCGACACCGGCCCGTGGGGCGTTGGCACAAGACCGATGAGCCGCCGCGCTGCGACGTCCATCGGGCAGGCAAGCGACGTTCAGCCGTGACGAGGGCCGCAGGCGAACTGCTGGATCAATCGGGCCACTTTGGCCAGAGGCTCGACCTGCTGCGCCGCGCCCAGGCGGATGGCTTCCCGGGGCATGCCGAAGACCACGCAACTGGCCTCGTCCTGGGCGACGGTCTGGGCACCGCTTTCACGCATCGCCAACAAGCCGCGGGCACCGTCGTCCCCCATGCCGGTCATGATGATGCCCAGGGTATTGGTCGCACCTTGCCGGGCGACCGAACGAAACAGCACATCCACCGAGGGCTTGTGCCGGTTGACCGGCGGCCCGTCAATCACCTCGACCTGATAATGTGCGCCACTGCGCTTTAACTGCATGTGCAAGCCCCCAGGTGCCAGCAGGGCCAGGCCGCTGTGCACGCGATCCAGATGCCTGGCTTCACGCACTTCGATCTGACACAGGCTGTTGAGCCGGCGGGCAAAATCGGCGGTAAATTTCTCCGGCATGTGTTGAACGATCACAATGCCCGGGCAGTCACGGGGCAGTTGCCGCAAAACGAATTCCAGGGCCTGGGTGCCGCCAGTGGAACAGCCCAGGGCCACCACCCGCTCCGTGGTTTGCAGCAGGCTCGGCGCCGGCGCGACGTTGCTTTCCTGAGCCGCCAACGGTGTCGCCTGCAACGCCCGGGGCCGCGAGCGGGCGCCCTCCTCCACCTTGCGAATCAGGTCGGCGGCCATCTGCTCCAGGCTCTGCTTGAGCCCCAGCTTGGCCTTGGTGAACACCCCCACCGCCCCCGCCGCCAGGGCCTCCACGGCCACGTTGTTGCCCTGCTCGGTGAGGGTCGAGCAGATGATGGTCGGGGTGGGTCGCTCGCTCATGATCTGGCGCAGGAAGGTCAGGCCGTCCATGCGTGGCATCTCGACGTCGAGGATCAACACGTCCGGCCAGTCGCGGCGCATTTTGTCGATGGCGTACAACGGGTCGGCGGCCATGCCGATCACCCGGATCCGCGGATGGTTCTCCAGGCAAGTGCTGAGGACCTGCCGCACCAGCGCCGAATCGTCGACGATAAAGACCTTGATCTCGCTCACGCGTCCCCCTCGGCCGGCAGCGTCACCCGATTGCGCAGGCAGGCCACCCGGCCGCTGCGGCCGTCGACCTGCAAGCGTCGGTAGTGCTGGCCGTTGAGGTCGCAGTAATCCACCGGCCAATTGCGCAGGCTGAACTGCTCCCGGGCAAAGGCGCTGTTGTTGGGGCCGATGGTGCGCGCCGTCTGTTGCAGGCGCAGCAGGCTGGCGCCACCGAACAGGCCCTTGCGGTATTCGCTGGGGCGCGTGCCGTGGCGCAGCATGTCGGCGTGGATGCGCTTGAACACGCCCTCGCCGTAGCGGGTGTCGAGGCCATTGCGGGCCTGGGGATCGTTGGGCAGCAGGTAATGGGACAACGCCAGCAAGCGCCAGCGCGGGTGCCACAGCACCACCGCCACGCAACTGCCCAGCAGGGTCGAGACCGTGCCTTCATGGCGGCCAAAAAAATACTCACCAGGGTGCAGGAACAGGGGCGATTTCATAAGAGTTGGTACACAGAAGGGCTGAGCAGACGCAGAGGCAGATCGAAGCCGTGGACGCTCTCGGCGTGGCCGATAAACAACAGCCCCCCGGGCACCAACTGGCGAATCAGGCGCTGGACGATGCGCTGCTTCTCGTCCTGGTTGAAATAGATCAACACGTTACGCAGGAAGATCACGTCGAAAGGCCCGAGTCCCTCCGGCAACGGCTGCACCAGGTTGACCTCGCGCAGGCTGACCCGCTCGCGCAACGCCGGCTGCACGCGAAAGCGCCCGCTCATGTCACCGATGCCCTTGAGGCAGAAACGCGGCAACCAGCCTTCGGGAAAGTACTTGGCCTGGCTCAGGTCGTAGATCCCGCTGCGGGCCCGTTCGAGCATGCTCAGGCTGAGGTCGCTGGCGACGATCGACCAGTCCTGGGTCAGGGCGCTGTCCTTGGCCACCATGGCCAGGCTGTAAGGCTCTTCGCCGGAGGAACAGGCCGCGCTCCAGATCCGCACCGGGCCTTTGCGGCGGGCCAGCCACTGGGCCAGGAAGGTGAAATGCACCGGCTCGCGAAAGAAGTAGGTTTCATTGGTGGTCAACAGATCCACCACCAGCCGGCGCTCGTCGAGGCAGGCCGGCTGGTCGAGCATCTGCAGGTACTGGCTGTAACTCTGCAGGCCATGGTGACGCAGGCGCTTCATCAGCCGCCCGGCCACCAGCGGCCGCTTGTTGGCCGCCAGGGCAATCCCTGACGCCTCCAGCATCAGGCCTTGCAGGCGTCGGAACTCATGGTCGCCCAGTTCCGGCAACTTAAAGACCGCGGGCATCTCAGCGGCCATTCATCACTGCAAGGCTGAGCTGCTGGATATCATCCAGGGACAGCACCTGGGCAATCGCCAGGATGATGGTGAAGGCCTGCTCGCTGCGGGCCATGCCGGCAATGAAGTCGGTACGGATGCCCACCCCGAACGGCGGAGGCGGCACCACTTGCTGGGGATCGATGTCCAGTACCGCGTCCACCGCATCCACCACCAGGCCGATGGGCTGCACGCTGTCGCCCAGGGCCAGTTCGATGATCACGATGCAGGTGCGCTTGTCCGGGCGGGTCAGTTCGAAACCGAAGCGCGCCGCCAGGTCGAGCACCGGCACCACATTGCCCCGCAGGTTGATCACCCCGTGGATAAAGGTCGGCATCATCGGCACCGCCGTGACTTCGGCGTATTCGATGATTTCCCGCACCAGTTCGATGGGCAGCGCGTAGGCCGCCTGGCGCACCCGGAACGACAGGTGCTGGATGCGCGTGGTGTCCAGTTCGGGCAGCACCACCAGGGCTTGAGATTGGGTCATGTTCGCCTCCCTCAATTGAAGCTGACGAATTGGCCTTCATCCGCCGTCGCGCGGCCTTTGTTCCAGGCCGGCGTCGAGTTGGCGAACACCTCCGTGGGGCGCGACGGGGAACGCGGGGCGCTGTCCTGTTCGAAGCGGAAGAAGCCGATCAGCTCCTGCAGTTGCCCGGCCTGGGCGTTCATTTCCTCGGCAGTGGCGGCCAACTCTTCGGAGGCCGCAGCGTTCTGCTGGGTGATCTGGTTCATCTGGCCCATGGCGATGTTGATCTGCCCGGCCGCACCGCTCTGCTCCTGGGATGCGGCAGTGATTTCCTGCACCAGGTCCGAGGTTTTCTGGATGTTGGGCACGATATCGCCCAACAGGCGCCCGGCCTGTTCCGCCAGGTTCACGCTGCTGGACGCCACCTGGCCGATCTCCTGGGCCGCCACCTGGCTACGCTCGGCCAGCTTGCGCACTTCGGCAGCCACCACCGCGAAGCCCTTGCCATGGTCGCCGGCACGGGCCGCTTCAATGGCGGCGTTGAGGGCCAGCAAATTGGTCTGGTAAGCGATGTCGTCGATGATGCTGATCTTGTCGGCAATCTGCTTCATCGCCAGCACGGTGTCGCTCACCGCACCGCCGCCCTGGACCGCGTCGTTGGCAGCCTTGCCGGCGATGCCGTCGGTGATCTTGGCGCTTTCGGTGTTCTGGGTGATGGAGGCGGACATCTGCTCCACCGAGGCACTGGTCTGCTCTACGCTGGCCGCCTGTTCGTTGGCGGCCTGGCTCAGGGACTGGGAAGTCGAACTGACCTGCTCCGACGCCGAGGACAGGGAATCGGCAGCGCTGCGGACATCGCCGAGGATGCTGCGCAGGCGCTGGGTCATGTTCTGCATGGCGCTCAGCAACTGCCCGGTTTCATCGCGGCTGCTGGCCACCAAATCCTGGCTCAGGTCGCCGGCGGCCATGCGGTTGGCAGCGGCCACGGCGCCGTTCAGCGGCCGGGTGATACTGCGGGTCACGAGGATGCCGATCAGCATGCCCATCAAGCTGGCCACCAGCACCAGGGTGATCATCTGCACCCGGGAATTGGCCGCGATTTCACTGATTTGCTGATTGGCTTCGCTGGCCCGCTCCTGCTTGCGGTTGGTGACGTCGCCCAGCAGGCGGTCCACCTGATCGCTGCTGGCAATCGCCTTGGGCAACAGGTTGGTGATGTCGCTGGTTTCCTGCAGATCGCCGGACTGCTGGTGCAGGCTGAGGATCTGCTGCACCAGGCCGGTGTATTCCTTGAGCGGCGCGTCCAGCAGGTCGATCTGGGCCAGGCCCTCCTTGGTCAGGAAGCTGGCCCGAGCCTTGGTGATCAACTGGCGGGTGCGCTCCAGGGCGTCATTGGCCTGCAGGGCGGACTGTTCACGAGCGGTCACGCTGGTGGACAGCAGGCTCTGGCGCATGGCGCGGCCGGCGACGATCAATTGGATATTGGCTTCCTGCATCTGGCTCAAGCCGGTGACATCGATGTCGTACATGCGGTCCGACAGCTGATCGACCTGGTCCAGGTTGCGAATGCCGATCAGGCCGATGATTGCGGTCAGGGCCACCACCAGCAGAAACCCCGCGGTCAGCCGGATGCCTATTTTCATATTGCGAATGAACTGCATGATGTATCTCCTGAAAGGCTAGGCAAGGGATTCGGCGAGGCCGTTGCGGGTCGGTTGGTCGAGCAGGGCTTGCAGATGGCGAAACAGGCTGGGGATGTCGAGGATCAGCGCCACCTGGCCAGAGCCGAGGATGGTCGAGCCGCTGATGCCCCGCAGGTGCTGGAACATCTGGCCCAGGGGCTTGATCACGGTCTGCAACTCCCCCTGCAAGTGGTCGACGATCAGCCCGGCCTGTTGCCGGCCCTGGCTGACCACCACGATATTGCGTCGCCGCGCCGGCTGGCCCTGGAGGCCGAAGTGCCGGTCCAGGGCGATGCACGGCAAGGGCTGGCCCCGCAGGTTGAGGTAGCCGTAACCCTGTTCCAGAGGTTCGGCACCGGCTTCCATGCACTCAGTGACCATGTCCAGGGGGATGACGAAATGGTCTTGGCCCACCCCCACCAGAAAGCCGTCGATGATTGCCAGGGTCAGGGGCAGGCGAATGCGGAAGGTGCAGCCCTGCCCCGGGCTGGAGTCGATCTCGATGACCCCGCGCAACTGGTCGATGGCGCTGCGCACCACGTCCATGCCGACACCCCGCCCGGAGAGGTTGGAGACTTGCTCGGCGGTGGAAAACCCAGGCTCGAAAATCAGCAGGTGAATGGCCTGGTCACTGAGCACCGCGTCGGCCTCGACCATGCCTTTGGCCATGGCTTTTTCGAGGATCCGCGCGGTGTTCAAACCGCGCCCGTCGTCGCTGATTTCCAGCACGATCATGCCGGAGTCGTGGTAGGCGTTGAGGTTCAGGTTGCCGGCGGCGGGCTTGCCCAGGGCCAGGCGTTCGCTGGCCGGTTCGATGCCGTGGTCGATGGCGTTGCGCACCAAGTGGGTCAGCGGATCGGCGATCTTGTCGATCACCGATTTGTCGAGTTCGGTCTCGCCGCCACGGATGCTCAACTGGATGTTCTTGTTCAGCTCCTGGCTGACGTCGCGCACCACCCGGTGGAAGCGGTTGAAGGTCTCGCCGACTTCCACCATGCGCAGCTTCAAGGCGCTTTCGCGGATCTGCTCCACGTGCTGGTGCACTGCCAGGGTGCTTTCGATGCAGGCGGGGTCGCCGTTGCGCCGCGCCTGCATCTGCGCCCCGGCGGTGCTGATCACCAGTTCCCCCACCAGGTTGATCAGCTCGTCGAGCTTGTGCGCCGCCACCTTGACCAGTGCGGTGTCCTGGGGTCGCCGTTCGCGGCTGGTAGACGGGCTCGGGGCCGGGCTTGCCAGGGAAGACACCGCCTGGGACAAGGCCGACGCCAGGGGGTTGGGTGCGGCTGCGTCGGTTGCCGGGACGGGTTGAGCAGGCTGCCACTGCGCCTCGGGCTCGGGCTCAAGGCAGACGATGCTCAGTTGGCAGAAGTCGTCGATAAACTGGAACACATCGGCGATCTCGGCTTCGTCGGCGGCGCTGCGCAGGGTCAGTTCCAGGCCCAGGTAGCAGGCTTCGGGATCGAGGCTGTCGAGGGGCGGCAAGCCCTGGCTCAGGGTCTGCAGGTTGACGATATCCCCCAGGCGTTTGAGGTAACGGACAAAGGCCGCAGGGTCGAAGCCGTTGCGCAACAGGTCTTCGGCGAAGGCAATGGAGATCTGCCAGAGGCGTGCGGGTTCAATGGTCGTTTCGACCGCCTGCCCAGGCGCCGCTGTATCACTGGGCAACGGAGTGTCAACCGTCTGCCCCTGGGCTTCCATCAAGGCGGCCAGCAGCACGCCTTGCGGCCCCTCATCGACTTCCAGCAAGCCGCTGTCAGGGTCCACCCGCTCGATCATCGCGCTGAGCTCGTCCATGCAGCTGAGCATCAGCGAGGTCAGGGCCGGGGTCAGCGGGCGCTGGCCGTCGCGCACCGACATCAGCAGGCTTTCCAGGTGATGGGTCAGGTTGACCAGGGGCGTCAGGGAGAAGATCCCCGCCGAGCCCTTGAGGGTGTGCACGGCGCGAAACAGGCCATTGATCGCTGGCTGGTCGTCGGGCGCGCGCTCCAGGCACAGCAGGCTGTCTTCGGCCTCTTTGAGCAGGTCACGGCCTTCGCTGAGAAACCCCTGGAGCAACTGATTCCACTGATCGCCACTGAGCATCGCTCAATCCTCGGTTGGTACTTCGGGGTACAAGGATTCCAGGCGCAGCAGCTCGATCAGCTCGGCCACGTTGGCCGCGCAAGCGACCACCCGCACCGGGCTGCCGCTCTGCCCCAGGGCGCGCTGCAAGGCCAGCAGCAACTGGGCACCGGCGCTGTCGAATTCCTCCACCGCGCTCAGGTCCAGTTGCCACGCCGGGGCGTCGAACGGCAGCCACTGCAGCAGCTCGGCCCGGGCCTCGGCCACCTGGTAAATGGTCAAGTCGCCCGTCACCTGCAACCGCGCCGGGCCGTCGAACGCCGAAGGCGTGAGGGTGAACACGGGCCTAGCCCAGCAGCTTTTCGACCGCCGCCAGCAACTGCTGGGGCTGGAACGGCTTGACGATCCAGGCCCGGGCACCGGCGGCCTGGCCTTCGGCCTTTTTCGATTGTTCGCTTTCAGTGGTGAGCATGACGATCGGCGTGAAGCGGTATTCGTTGCGCGCCTTGACCGCTTTCACCAGGCCGATGCCATCGAGGTTGGGCATGTTGACGTCGCTGATGATCAGGTTGACCTTGCGCCCGTCGAGCTTGGCCAGGGCATCGCGGCCGTCGCAGGCCTCGATCACTTGGTGACCGGCGCCGGTCAGGGTCATTTTCACGAGTTGGCGCATCGACATTGAGTCGTCGACGATCAGAATGGTCTTGGCCATGTGTCACTCCCTGGAACTGAAGGTTGAATCCGGGCCTCAGAAAAACGTCACTTCGCTGGCCGCCGCACTGGGGGCCTGGCCGTGGCGTTCTTCATCGGTGGTAAAGCGTTGGCGCAGACGCTCGAGCCAGGCCTTGGGGTCCTGCAGGCTCGGCGCCTGTTCGGCCATGGCATCGAGCAACTGCTGCAGGTCCACCTGAACGTGGTCGAGCATCTGGTCGGTACGGTCCTGGAACTGCAGGCTGACCATCACCGCCTGAATGTCTTGCTGGGTGTCGCGGGCGTCGCGCTGCAAGGCGCCGGACGCGGCGGACAATTGATTGAGGTTGTCCCCCAGGCGGGCCATGACTTCGGTCACCGACTGGTTGAGGAAATCCAGGTTGTTCTGCTCGCTGCTGCCCAGTTCCGCCGCGGCGGCGATGGTGCTCTGGATCGCGTGGTTGATCTCGCTGACCTTGGCGTCCATGCCCTGCCCGGTTTCCGCCGAGAGGCTGGAGAGCTTGCGCACTTCGTCGGCGACCACGGAAAAGCCGCGGCCGTATTCTCCGGCGCGGGCGGCCTCGATGGCGGCGTTGAGGGCCAGCAGGTTGGTCTGGCTGGCGATGTCCTGGACCCGCTTGGCCATCTGCTGCAACTGGCTGGTGTAGCTGTCGAGGTGGCTGATGGTGCCCAGCAGCTCTTGCTGGCGCTGGCTGCTGGTCTGGAAGGATTGGCTGACATCATGCAGGCGCTGGTTGGCATCACGCAGGCTCTCGCCGACGCCGTTGCTGCCCAGAATGCCTTCGGAGTTGCTGAGGGTGCCGTCCAGGCGAGTGGTGATGCGCTGGAAACTCTCGAACAGCGCAGCGATGTTGCCTTGCAGCAACTCCCGGGTACGGCCCAGGCTGTCGCTCCAGTTCGGTGCCACGGCTTGCAACAGGTTCTGCAACGCCGGGTCCTGCTCGGCACGGGCGGCGGCCGGGGAACTGAGGGCGGGCTCGGAGCGCTGGGCTTGGCGTGGGCGCAGGCCAATCAGCAAGGTGGCGACCAGAAGTAACGCGACTATCATCAGAGTGTCCGAGCCCAGCAACAGCCCCGCCACACAGAGCGCAAGTCCCGACCAAACTCCTAGATAGATCCCCATTGCCTGCATCCGCTGCCTTACTCGAAGGGCGCGATACTACCGATGGCATTTTGCGATCAATATAAGGAAAACCCTTAATCCGACCGCCCAGTCAGACTCAAAACACACAGTCCATTAGCACGACAAAGCTAACCAATGAGTCAATTTAATCCGACGGTCACCCGACAAAATGGTGGCTTTAAAAGAATCGATCTGACTGGAAAAAACCGGATTTTTTAAGGATTTTCCTTAAGGTTCCAAATTATTTCAGGGTACTTCCGGGATGCCCGACCTGGGCCCTCGCCACTTCACAGGTTTGCGCGCCCGCCGCCAAAGGACCACTCCTGGGCCTCGGTGGTATTGATCACGATCATCACGTCCTCCGGATCGAGGTTCAGGGCCTGCTGCAGACGTTGCACCAACTGCTGGTAAAAACGCTGGCGAGTGGCATGGCTGCGTGGCCGGCCGGCGGTAATGGCGATCAGCACAAAGTCATCGCTCCTCGGCCCGCCCAGGTAGTGCCGGTGGTAGATCAACTCCCCGGGCGCGTGCTGGTGAATCACCTGGAAGCAATCATCGGGCGGCACTTCAAAGGCCTCCACCAGGGCCTCGTGGACGCCCCGGGACAGGCGTGCAAGGTAATCATCGGACTGGCCGCGGTGCAGGGAAATACGGGCAAAAGGCATGGCAAGGCTCCGGCATCGGTTAAGGGCCTGGCAAAACTAACAAGCGCATACGTTCCCGAATATCAGATAATCCTCCGCCATTAATCCCGAATAAGTGGACGATTCCCATGCGCCGCCCGACCTTTGACCTCGACGTCTTGCGCACCTTTGTCACCGGTGTCGAATACAACAGTTTTGCCAAGGCCGCCGAGCGCCTGGGGCGCTCCACCTCGGCGGTCAGTGCGCAGTTGAAAAAGCTGGAGGAACACGTGGGCCATCCGTTACTGGTCAAGGCCGGACGCGGCCTGGTGCTGACCGCCCTGGGCGAGGCCCTGTTGAGCCACGCCCGGCGATTGCTGGCGCTGAATGACGAGGTCTTCGCCAGCCTGCAACAGACCCGGCAACAGGGCACAGTGCGCCTGGGCCTGCAGGAGGACTTTGCCGAGCACCTGCTGAGCGACATTCTGCGGCGCTTCACGCGGATCCACCCGTTGGTCAACCTGGAGGTGCGGATTGCCCGCAATGGCGAACTGTTGAGCCTGATCGAGGGCAACCGCCTGGACCTGGCCCTGGCCTGGGACAGCGGTGTGAACACCGCCTATTCAACAGCCATCGGCCGCACCGCCCTGCACTGGATCGGCAGCCGCGAGCAGCCCGGCGCGCCGACTGACCAGCCACTGCCGCTGGTGCTGTTCGAAGCGCCCTGCGTGCTGCGCACCTTGGCCTTGCACGCCTTGGACCAGGCGCAGCAGCCGTGGCGTATCGCTCTGACCAGCCCCAGTGTCGGCGGGTTATGGGCCGCCGTGGCTGCGGGCCTGGGCGTGACCTTGCGCAGCCGCATCGGCCTGCCCGCGCACCTGCAGGTACTCGAACACCTGCCGCCCTTGCCGAGCCTGGGTTACGTGCTGCACCGAGGGCTGGAGCAACCGCCGGCCGTGGTCGAGTTGCTCGCCGAGTTGATCACCGACAGCCTGGAACGCCAGCCCTGAACGACGCGTCCTCGGCCCCTTGCGGCGCGCTGGCGAATGCACCAATCCCTGCTAGCGTTTCAGCACCGCGAGCGCCCTGCTCAAAGGCTGCCGTCGCCGCCCTCTACCACCACCGAAGAGACCTGATGAGCACCGTCAAAGAACGCCTCAAACAGGGCAAGGATGCCCGCAAGCATTGCCCCCGCAGCACTCAGGCCGAGGTCGGTCAGACCCGGCGCGATCCCTTGCCCTTGATCGAAGCCTCCAGCCAGGGGCGGGTCCGGGCCCTGGTGGAACTGCGCTACGGGCGCATGCTGGTGTCGCCCTTCACCTTCTACCGCGGCAATGCCCTGCTCCAGGCCCACGACCTGGCCGGCACCCCGAACATGGGCCTGGTCTCGACCATTTGCGGCGATTGCCACCTGATGAACTTCGGTGGCTTTGCCACCCCGGAACGCAACCTGCTGTTCAGCGTCAATGACTTCGACGAGGTCCACCCCGGCCCTTGGGAGTGGGACCTGAAACGCCTGGTGGCGAGCTTCCTGGTGGCCACCCGCGACCTGCGCCACGGCGCCAGCGTCGAAGAAGAGGTGTGCCGCCAGTTGGTGGGCGCCTATCAGCGCAGCATGGCCCACTGCGCCGAACAGAGCGCCCTGGATATCTGGTACGACGCCCTGACCTACGAGGACCTGCTGGAGCAGGCGCAAAACAACAGCAACATCGTTGAACACGTGCAGCGCGCCATGGACAAAGCAGCACGTCGCACCCACGCCGAACTGCTGCCCAAGATCAGCGAACGCGATGCTCGGGGCAACTTGCTGATTCGCGACGACCTGCCGGAAATCTTCCACCTGCACACCACCACCAGCCTGCTCGACGCCGATGACGACTGGATGCGCCTGGAAGACTGGCGGCCGCTGTACGACACCTTGATGGGCGACTACCGCAACACCTTGCAGGCCGATCGCCGAGCCCTGCTGGCGCGCTTCGAGGCCCAGGACCTGGCGTTCAAGGTGGTGGGCGTGGGCAGCGTCGGCACCCGCTGCCTGGTGGCGCTGCTGACCGACAGCCAGGAACGCCCGCTGTTCCTGCAGTTCAAGGAAGCCCGGCGTTCGGTGCTCGCCGACTACGTGCGCGGCAAGTCACGCCTGCGTCACAACGGCCAGCGCGTGGTGGAGGGCCAGCGCCTGATGCAAGCCGCCAGCGACCTGTTCCTCGGCTGGACCACCGGCCCCAGCGGCCGGCACTTCTATGTGCGCCAACTGCGCGACATGAAAGTCTCGGCGGAGCTGGAAACCTTCGACGCCGACACCTTTGCCGCCTACGCCCGGGTTTGCGGCCGAGCCTTGGCCCGCGCCCATGCCAAGGCCTCGGGGAATGCGGCGCAGATCAGTGGCTACATCGGCAAAAGCCAGACCCTGGCCGACGCGCTATGGAAGTACGCCCAAGCCTGTGCCCAGCAAAATGAGCAGGATTTCGAACGCTTCCAATACGCCTGTCGCAAGGGGCGCCTGAAGGCGCGATCAGAGGCTGACTTCGCCGCCGATCACCTGCCCTGAGGGGTTCAACTTCGCGTAACCGAGTGGCCCTAAGGCGCTGGCGGCACCTCGGCCAGGCTGCGGTAGACCGGCACCCCCAGGCGCAGGGCCATGGCCACCAACGCATCGGCCTGGGCACACGGTCCGTCGCTGCGCAGCAGGCCATCGCAGCGTTGCAGCAGGCGCTGGGCATTGGCCTGGAATGCCGCGTCCGGTAACGACGGCGCACTCAGTGCCACATGCCCGGCCGCGAACAGCCCGGCCGTCCACGACGCCAGCGTCGACACTTCAGGGCCCAGCAACAGCAGCAGACGGCTGCGTGGCAGCAGGTTCAGCGCCAGGTATTGCAGGAGCATGATGGTCTTGCCATCGACAATCTCCCCGGCCTCGACCATGGCCAGGGCCTGTTCGAACCCCAGCTCCAGCACTTCGATGTCCTCGCCCTCTTCTTCCAGGCCACCGCCGCTGCCGATGCGATCGCCGGGCCGGTATTGGCCGATAAAGAAGTGGATGCGCTCGGTGACCGAGCCCGGGCTCATGAACGCGGCATAGATCTGCCGAACCTCACCCACCCGGTAGCCGGTCTCTTCTTCGGCTTCCTGGCGAATGCGCTGCTCGGGGCCGGCGTTGTCCAGCAGGCCGGCGGCGGCCTCGATCAGGTAGCCGCTGTGGTCGTTGACGAAGGCTGGCATGCGGAATTGCCGGGTCAGCAACACCGTACGCTGCTCCAGGTTGTAGAGCAGGATGGTGGCGCCGTTGCCGCGGTCGTAGACCTCGCGCTGCTGGGCCTGCCAGCGGCCATCGCGACGGCGCAGGTCGAAGCTGTATTTCTTCAGGATGTACCAGTTGGTCGAGAGGGTTTCTTCAGCAGTGATGCGGACCGGGCTGGCACTCATGGACGCTCCTCATTCAAGGCCGTGGCGGGTGGAAAATCCTTGAGCCGTTCCAGCAGTTGCGCAGTGAAGGCGGGGTTGAAAACAAAGGCGCCGTCCTGCTCCTGCAACTGGCCGGCATCGACCCGGGCCTGGAACCAGTCGGTGATGAACCCGGGGGCATAACCGCCGGTGCCAAAGCCTTGGCCGAAGGCGATCAAGGCGCTGTAGGCGGCCAGATAATCCTCGCCTCGGGTGGCGCCGTGGCGGTTCTGGTAGAGCCAGAACTGCAGGTCGTAGAGCAGGTGCGACAGCGGGTCGGCGTGCAGGGCGAAGTAGCGTTTGTCTTCGAGGATCTGCTGCGAAATCACACGGATGCGCGCGCCAAGGTCGGGGACCGGGGCAAAGTGCTCCAGCAACTCGGCCAGGGGTTCGGAGAACGGCGCGTCGGCAATCATCGCCTGGTCATCGAGGAAGTCCTGCTCGGAGGTGTCGTAGACCTCGGGGGACACCAGGCTGCGGACAAAGCTGGCAAAGTCCTGGGCCAGGAAGGTCACCCGATAGTCGCCTTCCTGGTCGACGTGAACCACCTGCGGCTCGCCCTCGGTGCCACAGGCCCGGTAGTCGAGGGCGATCATGTCGTGGCCCGCCGACGGGCAACTGCAGATGTACACGCCGAGGTCCGGGTAGCCCCACTCTTCGATCATGAAGCGGCTGCCGAACTCGCCGCCCAGGGAGTAGGTGCGGCGCCGACCGATGCTGAGGAAACAGTCGATCGCGCAATGGTCCTCGGACCAACTGGTGCCATCGTCCACCGGGCAGCAACTGAGGGTCGGCCGGCCGCCATTGTGGCGCTGCATAAACGCCACGTAGGACGGCGGCAGGCGGTAGCCCAGGTCGGCCTCGATCTCGGCGATCAGGGCAGCGCTGGCCGGCTCATCGTGAATGTCGTCACCAGGTTCCGAGTCCCAGAACGCTGCCAGGTCGATATCGTGGGGAAAGTCGCGCATGCCAAGCATCCATTGCCGTTGAAAATCAGGCGCACAGCCTAACCCAGCGACGCCCTAGAACCACCACCGCAGAAGGAAAAAAACACCCATGCTCAGGAGCATGCTGAGCAAGGTATTGCGCGTGTAAATCACCAGGGCGATGGCCACCAGCGAGCTGAGCAAATAAGGGTTGCCCGGGCTCAGGTTGAGCTGGTGGTCCGGCATGAACACGATCGGCCCGCAGATCGCAGTCAACATGCCCGGCACGGCAAACCCCAGGAACTGCCGGGCATTGCTGCTCAGGCGCAGCGGTAAACGTGGCTCGAGGAACACGTAGCGGTTGAGAAACACCAGCAACCCCATGCCAATAATCACGGCCCAAACCATCATGTGCGCCCCCGATACAGCTTGTTGCAGATAAAGCCCGCGGTCATGCCCGCCAGCCCCGACAGCACCAGGGCCGAACCCCATTGCCAGTAACTGAACAGCACCGAACAAAACAACGACACCGCCACACAGACCACCGTGGGCACGTTGCGCACCAGGGGCGTGATCAAGGCGATAAAGGTGGCGGCGATGGAAAAGTCCAACCCCAGGTGTTCCAGGCCGGGAATGCTGCTGCCCAGCAGAATGCCGGCCAGGGTGAAGAGGTTCCAGGCGACGTAGAAGGTCAGGCCCACGCCCAGGGCGTACCAGCGGTCGAACTGCTGCCGGTCATGGGTGCTGACCAGGGCGAACAGTTCGTCGGTCAACAGAAAGCCCAGACCCACGCGCCACCGCCCCGGCAGCGGTGAAATCACCGAGCGCATGCTCATGCCGTAGAGCAGGTGCTGAGAGGTCAGGAGCAAGGTGGTCAACAGGATCGAAAAAATCCCCGCACCGCCCTTGAGCATGCCGATGGCCACCAGTTGCGCGGCGCCGGCAAAGACAATGCTCGACAGCCCCTGGCCTTGCAGCGGCGTGAGGTTGGCCTCGATGGCCATGGAACCGGCCAGCAGCCCCCAGGGCGCAGTGGCCAGGGACAGCGGCATGATTGCAATGGCGCCCCGCAAGAACGCGGCACGCGGTAAGAGAACGCTGGACATAACACCCTGCACACAGAGAACGGACCGAGACTGTGCCACCCACCGCCGCGCCTGGCTTGAACAATCTTGCGCACTTTCAAACCCACCGCCAGCAAAGGCTTGTGTGGGCGCTGGCGCGGACCTGAGCCCTGCGCAAATCTTGCGGGCCTCATCGCCGGCAAGCCGGCTCCTACAAAGGGGGGGGATAGACCGGGCAATGTAGGAGCTGGCTCGCCAGCGATAGCGGATCTGGGCCCTGCGCAAATCTTGCGGGCCTCATCGCCGGCAAGCCGGCTCCTACAAGGGGGTGGGTCGCCAGGCTATGTAGGAGCTGGCTTGCCAGCGATGGCGGGCCTGAGGCCTGCGCAAATCTTGCGGGCCTCATCGCCGGTGAGCCGGCTCCTACAAGGGGGTGGGTCGACCGGGCTATGTAGGAGCTGGCTTGCCAGCGATGGCGGGCCTGAGGCCTGCGTCAATCTTGCAGGCCTCATCGTCGGCAAGCCGGCTCCTAAGGAGTAGCCGGGTAAAACGACAACGCCCCTCACGAAGGAGGGGCGTTGGGGGTGACGCTGTACGGGCTTAGAGCTGGATCAGGTTGCTGATCTTCACGTCCGGCTCGACATCGGCTTCATAGTCAACGCCAGCGATTTCAAAACCGAACAGGCGCAGGAATTCCTGCTTGTAACCGGCAAAGTCGGTCATCTCGTAAAGGTTTTCGCTGGTGACCTGGTCCCACAAGGCTTTCACCCGGTCCTGCACTTCCGGTTGCAGTTCCTTGTAGTCGGCGCGCAGGCGGCCTTCTTCGTCGATGATCGGCTTCGGGTTGTACAGGCTGTCTTTGTACAGGCCGTAGACCTGCTCGATGCAACCTTCGTGGCTGCCTTGCTCTTTCATCACTTTGAACAGCAACGACAGGTACAGCGGCATGATCGGGATCGCCGAGCTGGCCTGGGTGACCACGGCCTTGAGCACCGAGACGCGTGCGTCGCCGTGCAGGTCGGACAGCTGCTCGCGCATGCCGATGACCTTGTGGTCCAGGTCCTTCTTGGCTTCGCCAATGGAACCGTTCCAGTAGATGTCGTGGGTCAGCTTCTCGCCCAGGTAGGTGAAGGCGGTGGTTTTCGCGCCTTCAGCCAGAACGCCTGCTTCGTGCAGGGCGTCGATCCACATCTGCCAGTCTTCGCCGCCCATGACCGCGACGGTGCCGTCGATCTCTTCCTGGGTGGCCGGCTGCAGGGTGGTTTCCTTGACGATTTCCTTGTCGGTGTCGACACCGCGCAGGGTCACGGACTTGCCCAGGGGCTTGAGGGTCGAGCTCAGCACTTCACCGGTTTTCGGGTGGGTGCGACGCGGCGCCGCCAGGCTGTAGACCACCAGGTCGATCTTGCCCAGGTCGCGCTTGATGGTGGCGATGGTCTCGGCCTTGACCGCATCGGAGAAGGCGTCGCCGTTGATGCTCTTGGCGTACAGGCCTTTCTCTTCGGCGAACTTGTGGAAGGCTGCGCTGTTGTACCAGCCGGCGGTGCCGAGCTTGCCTTCAGAGCTGCCGCGTTCGAAGAACACGCCCAGGGTGTTGGCGCCGCAGCCGAAGGCCGCGGTGATGCGCGCAGCCAGGCCGTATCCGGTGGAGGCACCGAGCACCAGCACGTTCTTCGGGCCGGCGTCGATGGCGCCTTGCTGGGTGACGTATTCGATCTGTTGCTTGACGTTGGCTTCGCAGCCAACCGGGTGGGTCGTCACACAGATAAAGCCGCGAACGCGGGGTTTGATGACCATACACAATCTCCCAATTTCAATATGCCAGGCGCCTGTTCAGGCGCCAGCAGCGTCACTTGTTCAAGTCATAGACGCTCGGAATGCCCGCGCGTCACGCAATTGGCCAACCGCCCATGGACCGGGGGGTGGCGCGCTTCTCGCCGGGGCCGAACACCGGCATCAGAATAAGCGGCGGCTATTACAGCATTACCCGCGCTCGCAGCATACCTTTGTCGACGGCGAACACCTGCCACCCGGGGTCAAGGCATCACATCCAGGGGCAGCGCAGCCTGGGCGGCGCGTTCCTCGTACCAGCGCTGCAAGGTCGCGGGCATACGCCCTTTCCACGCCGGTACGTTGCTGTAATAGCGGGCCCGGGACTGGCCCTGGGCGTCGAACACCAGCAGCACCAGCCAGAACTGCTCCTTCGGGCCCGTCATGAGGATCGCCGCATTGCTGCTGGCCAGGCCCCGCAGCCACATCTCCTGCACCTTGGCCCCGGGCATCTCTGCGGCCGGCTCGGGGCTGGTGATGGAGCCGGCGTTCTGCACCAGAACCGAGTAATCGTCCTTGAGCAACTGGCGCAGCGCCCGATCCTGCTGCGGCGTGTCCAGCAGGCCCAGGTCCAGCAGGTTGTAATTCACCTTCAACGGCGTCTTCGAGGCCACGTAGCGGCCGGCATAGTAGACCCCCATGCCGGCGCCGCAATCGCCGCCGGCCTGCTCCACTTGCAGCACCCCGTTAAGGGGCACGAACTTCAGCTGGCAATCGGCCTCGGCAAAACTCGCCGTGCCGCCTTGCAGCCGGGCCTGGCCCTGCAGGTCGCCGGAGTTGCCGCCGCTGGCAGCGCTCAGATCGAAGTCCAACGTCCCTGCCCCACGCTGCCGGGTTTGCAACTCGGCACCGTCGGACTCGCTGGCGGGCACCCGCTGCCAGGTCGCGGTCCAGTTGAAGGGCACAGCCACATAGCCCAGTTCAGTGATGCGCATCAGGTAGCGCCGGCGCAGGCAGCCCACGTCGGCCGCGCACTGGTCGCGGGTCTTGAGCCACTGGCGCTGATCGAGTTTGAGGGCCTTGGGGTCGCCGACCTGGGCCAGGGCCACGCGCCAGCGCTCACCCAACTCACCGTCGAGCATGGCGGTGTAGGGGTCGTTGCAAATGGCTTTTTCACTGGGGCTGGCGGCCTTGGTGCAATCGAAACTGCTGGCCTGGGCGGCACTGGCGGCGAACAACAGAACGCCCGCCAGGACGGCGGACGGAGAAATAACGGGCATGGGGGCAATTCCATTGCAAATGGGCGGCGCCAGTATGCCGGGCCGGCGCCGATTTTTCAGCCCTGCCCACCAGCGTCACTTGGACAACAGGCAGGCCCGAGCCGCAGTGCCCCGGACAGACGACAGCTGTCGTCCATCGGGGCCTTGCCCATCACCGGGAAATCAGGGCTTGGCGGCCTGTTCCAGGTAGTCGGTGAGGAAGTGCTGGGGCGGCGTCTGCTCGGACAGGCTGGCGTCATAGCCGACGCGCAGCTCACGGGTTTCACCCGGCAGGTAGAGTTCGCCGTAGTTGCCGTTGACGATCAGCACCACGTAGGGCTTACCGTTGACCTGGGTCGAATAGCGGGTGTCGCGGCTGGTTTTTTCCACGTGCATTTTCTGGATCTTGCGCTGCCAGTCGTGGTCGATGCCGTCGACCATCACCAGCGCTTCATTGGCGGCGCGCTCACCGAACCTCAGGGTCGAGACTTTGATACCCTGCTCGCCGCTGAAGGCCACCATCTTATCGGCCACTGGCGGGCGGTCGTTGTCGGTCGCCGCCAGCGCCGAAGCGCTCAGGCACAGACCCAAAAGCAGCGCCAACCCGTTCCTTTTCATCAACATGCTGATCATCCTGTTTTGCCATGGAAAAGCCCCGAAATCCCCGAGGCCTCCTTGCAGATTGCAAAGTGGCATTTTGGTTCCATCGCTCGACTTATTTTTTACCCCGAACCGCCGACACAGGGATGCCACAAGGAACCCGCCCAATGCAGCAAAACCCGAGGCGCCGGGCACCGTAAAGCAAAGGACTGTCCCCCCATGCGACACGCATTTTTCCACCTCGCCACCTGCGCGCCCACTCGGAGGCCCCACCGATGAGTACGCACTGCGGCAGCCGACCCAGTGCCCACCACCTTGACGTGAGCTGCCCGGATTGCCGAGGCCTGGCGCGCTTTGACGCCGCGACGATCAGGGCCATTTCCCTCAAGCAGGACGTCGCGTTCTTCCAGCAGCACCCAACCCTTGAATACGGCTTGTTTACCAGCCAATCAGGGCAAAACTGGCATGGGGCGCGCTACTTTCCCGGCCTGCACGGCGACCCACGCCGCTCGCTGCACAGCCTGCCGCAGGGCTATCAGGGTGAGGACTGGGGCAATACCTACCTCCCCGACGCCCACATGACCGAGTGCCTCGGGTCGGTGACGTGCGAGCATTGCGGGTTCCGAGCCCGCCACCTGTTGCAATGGCCAGTGGAAGCGTACTTTTCCCTGACCTACAAAGGCCAGTTGCTCTGGGCCTACAACCGCGAAGCGGCAAACGACCTGCTGGACTACCTGCTCTCGGACAGCCGGCGACCGGATCATTACCGCTGGGCCAGGTTTCTGCGGCATGTGCCGACCCTGTTCAAAACCCGCAAGGCCCGCCCGGCCGTGGCCCGCCAACTGAGCCGATTGCTGAGCTGACCCACTGCGTGTTTCAACCCCCATAGCCCCTTGAGGAGAACCCCGAACATGGACGCCAAGACCCTGGTCGCCCACTGCAAGCTGGACAAGGATCGCTACCTGGAAAACCTCGACCAGTGCCAGGTCGGTGCGCGGTTGCGGGCCATGAACCTGACGACCGAGCAACGGCATGAAGTCCTCGCCCTGCTCGACGGCGTCTTGACCGACCAGCTCTACGGCCTGCTCCTGGGCCTGGACGGCGCCGCCTGCATCGGTGATGAGCAACATGATTTTCGCCTGCTCAATGAAGACGGCGACGCCATCAGCGGCAACGGTGAACTGGAAGCCGAGGCCTATGCGCAGTTGATCGAAAACCCACGCTGAATCAGGCCCCCGCGTTATTCAGCGCCGCGTCCAGGCTGTGCCCCGCCAGTTGCCGACCGTCAAGCCAGAGGCTGCGGTCCGCCAGGCGGACAACCAGAGTCAGTGCCGGGCGATCGCCGGGGTAACGGCGCAGGCAGAGTTGCAGTTCGGTGGGGGATTCAAGCAGCGTCATCAGCTCTAAAATAATTACCCATCAGCCAAGTGGCGCAATGCCACTGCCCGAACTAGTGTTGGATCAAGCGGAGGTCACTTAACTGCTTGCGGGTGAAGCCGTTCAATGACTTGCCAAGCAGGCTTTCACTAACATTGCGACCAGCCGCAACCAAGTTTAAGTCCATCAAGTGATAAGAGAATTTCATGGAGCGAAGATCATGAATTATAAAACTACAACATTGGTCGCACTTGGTTTTCTAACAGCATGTTCTACCTCACCACAGGAAGATAAAGGTCAGAAAGCATCCAAACCATTATTTCACTCACTGACCAACCCAGTCATTTTAGTGGGTGATACACAAGAGCATCATATTGGCGGCTTACCCGTAGCCAGCATCGTCAACGCACCGATAGACAAGGCAATTGATGTAACTATACGCCCACCACAACAGTCCTTATTCGGACGAAAACTAATGGAGTCAATCACACTTAAAAACCCCAATACGCCTCTTATTCACCTAGGTGATTTGCTGGATGTATCCTGCCAAGAAGAATGGAATAGAATTTCGCCAATGATGATGAAGCCCACCATAGTAATGGCCCATGGCAATCATGACGGCATTGCTCATGGCATCTTCAACGACGTCAAAGGCGGCAACGAAAAAAAACCTTATGTATACTCGGTAAAAGGCTGGTCATATGAATGCTTCAAACCGTTCACTTACAGTGGATTGACTCCTATAAGAGGCCATGCATCACAGACTGGCCCTGCTGACATCTTCACATCCAGCGACTTCATCGAAAAATACACTCAATACAAAACTGGTCTGAAGACACTTCCTTACCGACAAAAATTTATTTATAAAACAGACGGTCAGATTGAAGAAATTGTCGGAAGACTTGAGCCCGAAAAGGATTGCTCTACAGAGCAGGAATGCAGCAAATACACCAACTCCTTCATTCTTCAAAAAATCAGGCTGCCTGCTACGGGTCAAAAAAAAGCAGTAAAAATGCTGATTCTCGACACCAGTCAGTACGATGGCAACGCTTTGATTGAATGGCCTCGTTTAGGCAGATCAAGCAATGGCGAGAAACAGAACGTTGTGACGATTTACAAGGAAAACCCCGGCACGATGGGCCATTTGAAAAGCGATCAGATCGCTGAAATAGCACGACTGGTCGCTGAGACACCCGCAAACCAGATATTGCTTTTCGCAGGACATCACGATTGGAAAAAACTGAACGCCGAATCGCAAAAAGCTCTAAGCGATATATTTTCTAAGCGCAACACACATCCGTTGATCTATTTCTCGGCACACACTCATACAGGCTTTATGAAAAACCATGCTCTCAGCAGTGGTAGAACCTTGACTGAGGTCAACACCAACTCACTTGCCGACTGGCCAATCAGTCTTCGTGAGATGTCCCTAGACATCGCTGACGACCAATCAATCATTCGTATTAACTCAACCATCAAGCTAGATTCCCTAGCTGAAAAAAAGCCTAATAACAACAGACTGTCAAAAAGATGGGAAACCGCGTGCGTAGGCACCGGAGCGATATCGCAAAACTCTTTCGATGCCCATTCAAAAATCGCCATCTCTCATCGCTACAATGGTCAATCAATATTAAACCTAGCGTTATTCAGTCTCGAATATGCATTTGACAAAAACAGTTCAACCTCAAAAAACCTTCTTTACGAAGACAAGCTGAATGACCTGAATTACGCAAAGACCAGCATCATACAGACCATGAACGACCTCCCTGGATACAAGGCGAGGCTGGAAAAATACTTGAGCTCTGATAAAAAAAGCATCTGCCACAGCCAACCCCTTAACCAATGCTTTGCTCAGTCGCTAAGCATACCGGATTGGAAATATCGGCTTTACAACAAGAGAACTGAAAATCCACAGCACTATTACTTCAAACTTTCCGAACTTTACAGTGCAGCACAAAAAGCGGTGGATGATACGGTTGACCCGAAAGAAATAGCTTATATGAAGTGTGCTTTTGTCTCGTCAGCCATCAGCGACAACAACTCCATCCGTCTTTACAAAGCGAAGCTATCGGCCAACGCTCCCGATGACTTTTACTTGGAAACAATCAACGCTCCGATGTAACCCTTTCTATGGGCGCCGTCATGCCGGCGCCCGATTCAAGTCCTTGGTCATCAGAGAACTGCGGCATCCAGCACTGCTTCCAGATGCTCGGGCGATACCTCTTGAGGTCCCATCCACAAACGATTGTCACCAAGCGTAATACTCAAGGTTAAAGCTGCACGGTCACCCGGATAACGACGCAGGTGCAGATCAAGCCGATACTCAGCCTCATGCACTGCCATCAAGTCCCACAACCCATCGCTCAGGTCCAGCAGCACGCGGCCGGTTTCCAGGTCGGTGACCGTGGGTGCGTGGACCCAATGGCTCATGCGCATTTCCCGGGGGGTCAGGCGGATTTCCAGGCGGCCATCGTGGTAGGTGTTCACATCGGTCATGGGGCATTCCTTGACGCGGGTCGAGGGCGCGGATCATAACCTGCTGTGACGATTTTCCTCAGGCCCTAGCGGTACAAGAACTCGTCCCCAACGGCCGGATTCGCTACTATGTCTTCCCTCTTTCCTGCCTGTACAGCCAAGCCAATCTGGAGCCCGAATGCCCACTCCCAAGGACATCGCCACCGACAGCGGCGCCCCGATGATTCCTGAGCAGCGCCGCGAGCAGATCCTGCGTCAATTGCGCAAGCACCAGGTGTTGAGCGTGCATCAGTTGATGGAGATGTTCGACTGTTCGCACATGACCGTGCGCCGCGATATCGCCCTGCTGGAGCAAGAGGGCCGAGCCTATTCGGTGACCGGCGGGGTGCGCATCGCCAGCCAGTTGCACAGCGAGCCCAGCCACCAGTCCAAGGCGGTGGTGGAGCTGCCGCAGAAGCAGGCCATGGCCAAGCTGGCCGCCGGCCTGTTGCACCCGGACATGACGGTGTACCTGGACGCCGGCACCAGCACACTGGAGATCGTGCCCTACATCAAGGCGTTGTCGGGCATGACCGTGGTGACCAACGATTTCGGTGTGGTCCAGGCGCTGATGGAAGCGCCCCAGGTGACGGTGATCCACACCGGCGGGCAGTTGGATCATTCCAACCATTCCTGCGTCGGCGGGCTGGCCGTGGCGACCTTGCGCCAGGTGGTGACGGACATCGCCTTTATGTCCACCAGCTCCTGGGACCTGCTGCGCGGTATCACCACGCCGTCGGCGTTGAAGGTCGAAGTCAAGCAGGTGGCGATGCAGTCGGCGTCCCAGGTGGTGCTGGTGGCCAGCAGCTCCAAATACGGCACCTTCAGCATGTACAAAATCGCCGGCCTGGAGCAGTTCGACATCATCATCAGCGACGCCGCCCTGGCCCCAGCGGCGGCGGACGGAATTCGCAAACAAGGCGTGGAATTGCTGCTCCCCCTGTAGGAGCCGGCTTGCCGGCGATGGGGCCCGTGAATTTTGTATCGTTCTTGCGGGCGTGATCGCTGGCGAGCCAGCTCCTACCTGGGCTTGGCTGGACGGGACGCGGAGCGTCTGCGGCGACATTCCCACGGACCGTGGGAACGAGCAGGCGGCCTTAGTGACCGTTCCCACGCTCTGCGCCACCCTGCCCCCCTTGTAGGAGCCGGCTTGCCGGCGATGGGGCCCTTGAATCCGCTACCGATTCAAGGACGTGATCGCTGGCGAGCCAGCGCCTACAACGAGGGGTGCTCAGTGGCTTTTTTCGGTTTGCTGCATGAACTGGCCCAGTTCCTTGACGTAGAACTTCGCCATGCTGGTGGTGCCGTGGCCACGGGTGTCGGGGCTGGCGGGGATCAGTAACAGGCGGGCATTTTTCAGTTGGCCCAGCGAGGCTTGCAGGGTGCCGGTTTCCGGCGGGTTACGCTCGTCGTCCGCCGAGTTGATGGCCAACACCGGGGCCTGGATCTTGCCCAGCCCCGGCGCGGCGTTGTAGTCCGCCGAGGATTGCCACTGGTAGATAAAGTCGTTGGCATCGGCGGTCTGTGGCGCGTTAAGGCGCTCGTCCACCAGTTTGTCGGCCTGGGCCCGGGTCGGCGCTGCCGCCTGATAGGCCAGGGTCCCGCCGCTGGTGCCGACGCTGAACAGCGCATTGGCCAGGCGCAGGGACGGCGGCTGAGCCGTGTAATTGCCGTTGTTGTAGGCCGGGTCCTGCTTGATCGACTCCACCAGCAAGCGCCGCATCATCCAGTTGCGCGACGACATCTCGGTGGGCTGGGACGCCATGGGCACCAGGGCGTCCATCATCTGCGGCCAGGTCTGGCCCCACATCCAGGTCTGCATGCCGCCCATGGAATTGCCGATGATCAGCCGCAGGTGCTTGACCCCCAGCCCCTCAGTGACCAGCCGATACTGGGCCTGGACCATGTCCGTGTAGTTGTACGCCGGGAACCGGCTGCGCAAGCCATCGGACGGCTTGCTCGACTGGCCGACGCCAATGCCGTCGGTGGAAATGATGTAGTACTTGCTGGCATCCAGGGGCTGGCCCGGGCCGAACAACTCACCGCCGAAATCCTTGCTCAGCACATCGCTGCCTGGCCGATAGGTGCCGTGCAGGTAGAGGATGGCCGGGTTCTTCGGGTTGCCCAGGGTGACGTAGTGCAGTTTCAGGTTGGCGAGTTTTTCACCGTTGTGAAAGGTGAACTCGGGAGCGACCCAGTCGCCCTCGGTGGCGGCCGGCAGCGGTGCGGCGCTGACAGCCGAACCGGTAAAAAGCAGGGAACACAGTAGCCCGATAGCGGGCCTGGAAGCGAAACGCTGCATGGGATGAGTCCTGTTGTTGTTTTTATAAGAACCCCCGCGCAGGCCTGCGCAGGGGGTATTGCGATCAACCTTGCCTGGATCAGCGGGCTTTCCAGTCCCGCAGCCATTGCAGGCCGGCCGAGGTGTTGCCCCGTGGCCGGTACTCACAGCCCACCCAACCGTCGTAACCCAGCTGGTCCATCAGTTCGAACAGGTAGGGGTAGTTGAGCTCCCCCAGGTCCGGTTCATGACGGTCCGGCACGCCGGCGATCTGGATATGGCCGATGCCGGCGAAATCCCGACGCAGCTTGACCGCCAGGTCGCCTTCGACGATCTGGCAGTGGTAGCAGTCGAACTGCACCTTGAGGTTGCTGGCACCGACTTCCTGGCAGATGGCCTGGGCCTGGTCCTGACGGTTGAGGAAGAAGCCCGGCATGTCGCGGGTGTTGATCGGTTCCAGCAACACGGTGATCCCCGACTTAGCCGCCTGGGCCGTGGCGTGGGCCAGGTTTTCCAGGTACACGGCGTGATGCCGGGCGCGGTCGTTTTCCGAGAGCAGCAAGCCGGCCATCACGTGGATCCGCGAGTTGCCCAATACGGCGGCGTACTCCAGGGCACGCTCGAAACCGGCGCGGAACTCAGCCTCACGCCCCGGCAAGCTGACAATGCCCCGCTCCCCCGCCGCCCAGTCACCCGGCGGCGCATTGAACAGGGCCTGTTCCAGGCCGTTGTCCGTCAGGCGCTGCTTGAGCTCCTGGGCGCTGTAGTCGTACGGAAACAGATACTCCACCGCTTCGAAACCGTCCGCCGCTGCGGCGGCGAAACGCTCCAGAAACTCGTGTTCCGGGTAGAGCATGCTGAGGTTGGCAGCAAAACGAGGCATGTAAACTCCTGAGGCAAAGGGTCAGACAAAAGGCCAGATCAACAGGGTTATAAAGAAGCCCAAGGTACCGAGCAAGGTGGTGATCACGGTCCAGGTGCGCAGGCCGTCCGCCACGTTGAGTCCGGCCAGCTTGGTGAAGATCCAGTAGCCGGCGTCGTTGATGTGGGACATGGCCAACCCGCCACCGCCCATGGCCAGGCACAGCAGGGCCATGTGGTTGGGGGTCAGGTTCAGGGTGGCGATCAGCGGCGCGATGATGCCGGCGGTGGTTACCAGGGCCACGGTGGTGGAGCCTTGTACCGCACGCAGCAACATGGTCAGCAGGAAGCCCAAGGCCAGTACCGGCAGGCCGGTGGTGCGCAGCATGTCGGAGACCACGGCACCGATCCCGGTGTCGACCAGCACTTTGCCGAACACACCGCCGGCACCGGCGATCAGGATCACCATGGCCACGCCCGGCAAGGCCGAACCGATCACATCGGACACCTGGCTACGGCTCCAGCCGCGGCGCGAACCCAGCAGCCAGGCGCAGAGCAAGGTGTCGATCAGCAGCGCCACCAGGGGCGCGCCGAGCACGGTCATGACCCCACGCAGGGTGGACTCAGGCGGCAACAGCGAAGTGGCCAGGGTGCCGAGGAGAATCAGGATAATCGGCAGCAGAATCAGGCTGACGATCAGGCCGAAACCCGGTGGTGGCGCCGGTGGCAGCTTGGACACGATGGCGCTGGTGGACTCTTCCAGGCCCATGTGCGAAACCGCCGCGGTGGCCTGTACCGACGCCTGGTTGGAACCGTTGTTCCAGGCTTCCAGGTCCTGGTTGGTGACGTGCGGGCCATAGACTTCAGCGCGGATGTCGTCGGTCATCGGGTAGAAGCGACGGGTCATGCGCCCGGCCACACGGTAGCCGACGTAGCACAGGAACGCGGTCAACGGCAGGCCGAACATCAGCACCCGACCCAGGTCGGCGCCCAGTTGGCTGGCAGCGGCCACGGCACCCGGGTGCGGCGGCAGGAAGGCGTGCACGGTGAGCAGCGCGGCGCACATCGGCAAGGCGAACACCAGCAGCGGCTTGCGCGCACTGCGGGCCACGCCATAGGCCAACGGCATCAGGATGATCACACCCACTTCGAAGAACACCGGCACGCCGATGATGAAGCCGGCAATGGTCAGCGCCAGGGGCGTGCGGCGGTTGCCGAAGCGTTCGATCAAGGTCTTGGCCAGCGCCTCGGCGCCGCCGGACAGCTCGATGATTCGTCCGATCATCGCGCCCAGAGCAATGATGATCGCGATGTGCCCCAGGGTCTTGCCCATGCCGCCTTCAATGGTGGCCACCAGGTCGGCGGGTTTCACCCCGGCCACCAGCGCCACCACGATGCTGACCAGCATCAGCGCCACAAAGGGTTGGAATTTGTACTTGAGCACCAAGAACAACAACAGGGCGATGCCTGCGCCGGCGGTGAGCATAAGCAGAAGTGGGCTCATTGCGTCAGCCCCCCACAACGGGTCGGTGAAGCCGTGTTGCCGGTGGATCCGAAACTACCGCAGTCGATGTCTTTCATGCTGGGATGTCCTGTTGTTATTGTTTTTTACGGGCAAGCCGGGCCCTGGGGAAACAGCCAAAACACCGCCTCCCGGGCCAAACTTGCGTAAACTTTTTTACCAGTGGGCGCCGAAGGTTTCGCGCAACTCGTCCAGGGCCGCCTGGTCCAGGGGCGCCGGTTTGGGGTTGCTCATCAACCACAGGCGCGCGGTTTCTTCCAACTCCTCCAGGGCGTAGCTGGCCTTGGATACCGAGCTTTCCCAGACCACCGGGCCCAGGCGTTCGAGCATCACGCCGCGCACGCTGTTGGCCAGGCGAGCGACCTGCTCGGCGACCTTGGGCGAACCCGGGCGCTGGTAGCCGATCAGCGGGATGTGCCCGACCTTCATCACCTGGTACGGGGTCAGCGGCGGCAGGATGTCATCGGCTTGCCACACGCCGGCCAGGGTCAGCGCCACCAGGTGGGTGGAGTGGGTGTGCACCACGCCGCCGACACCCGGGTTGCGGTCGTAGACCTGGCGATGCAGGGCCAGGGTCTTGGACGGCTTGTCCCCGGACACCCACTCCCCCGCCAGGTTTACCTTGGCGATGGCCGCCGGATCAAGACGACCGAGGCAGACATCGGTGGGAGTAATCAGCCAGCCATCGTCGAGGCGCGCGCTGATGTTGCCGGCGCTGCCCACGGTGTAGCCGCGCTGGTAGAGGCTGCGACCGACGTCGCAGATTTCTTCGCGCAGTTCGCTTTCGCGGCTCATTGAGCGCCTCCGGCCAGTTGCTTGAGGGCTTTGTCGAAGAAGTCGCGGCCACCGAAGTTGCCGGATTTCAGGGCCAGGGCCAGGGGTTCGTCGCTGTTGCTGACGGTGGCCGGCACGCCCGGGTCGATCTGTGCACCGATCTGCAGCAGATTGACGCCCAGGGCCTTGACCACGGCGCCGGAGGTTTCGCCACCGGCAATCACAAAGCGCCGCACGCCGCTCTGGCGCAGGCCCTGGGCAATCTCGCCCAAGGCGTTTTCCACCAGGGCCCCGGCGCGTTCGACGCCCAGTTGCTGTTGCACGGCCTTGACTTCATCCGGCGTGCTGGTGGCGTAGATCAAGACGGTTTCTGCATGGTCCCGGGCAAAGGCCAGGGCCTGTTGCACCACCGGCTCACCGGCGGCCAGGGCCAGCGGGTTGATGCGCAAGGCCGGGCGATCGGCTTCCAGCCAGGCCGCGACCTGGCCAATGGTGGCCACCGAGGCGCTGCCGGCCAACACCACTTCACCGCCGAACACCGACGGCAGGGTCGAGGCATCGAAGTCGCGCAGTTTGCCGGCGCGACGGAAGTTCTCCGGCAGGCCCAGGGCCAGGCCGGAACCGCCCGTCAGCAGCGGCAAGTCGGCGCAGGCGGCACCCAGGGTATAGAGGTCGGCGTCGGACAAGGCGTCGGCAACCGCCATGCCAATGCCCTGGCCGCGCAGTTCGGCGATCTTCGCCTGCACCGCTTCGGCACCTTGGGCAATGCTGTCGTAGCGCAGCAGGCCGACTTTCAGCTGGGTCTGGGCTTGCAGCACCCGCACCAGGTTGGCGTCGGTCATCGGCGTCAGCGGGTGATGCTGCATGCCGGATTCGCTGAGCAACTGGTCCTGGACGAACAGGTGGCCGCGGAAAATGGTCCGGCCGTTTTCCGGGAAGGCCGGGCACGCCAGGGTGAAGTCGCTGCCCAGGGCCTTGAGCAAGGCCTCGCTGACCTGGCCGATGTTGCCGGCGGCGGTGGAGTCGAAGGTCGAGCAGTACTTGAAGAAGATCTGCTCGCAGCCTTGTTCACGCAGCCACGCCAGGGCCGCGAGGGATTCCGCCACCGCGTCCTGGACCGGCGTGGTGCGGGATTTCAGGGCGATGACAATGGCGTCGGCATCAAGCCCGGCAGCGGTTTCGCGGCTCGGAATACCGATGCTTTGCACCGTGCGCATGCCGCCGCGCACCAGCATGTTGGCCAGGTCGGTGGCACCGGTGAAGTCGTCGGCGATGCAGCCCAGCAACGGGCGTGCGGTGGATGTGCTCATGGGGCGTTCCTCAAACAGACTCAGGCTTGGCGGTCGGCAATTCGATGCCCGGGAAAATCTTGATCACTGCCGAGTCGTCCTCGCGGCCAAAACCGGCGCTGGAGGCCTGCATGAACATCTGGTGGGCGGTGGCCGACAGCGGCAACGGGAATTTGCTGGCGCGGGCGGTATCGAGCACCAGGCCCAGGTCCTTGACGAAAATGTCCACGGCGGACAGCGGCGTGTAATCGGCCTTGAGGATGTGCGGAACGCGGTTTTCGAACATCCAGGAATTGCCAGCGCTGTGGGTGATGACTTCATACAGCGCATCGGCATCCACGCCTTCACGCAGGCCTAGGGCCATGGCTTCGGCGGACGCGGCGATGTGCACCCCGGCCAGCAATTGGTTGATGATTTTCACCTTGGAGCCCAGGCCATGGGCGTCGCCCAGGCGATACACCTTGCCCGCCATGCCGGCGAGGATCGCCTCGGCCTTGGCGTAAGCGTCGGCCGGGCCGGAGGTCATCATGGTCATCTCGCCGGCGGCGGCCTTGGCGGCGCCACCGGAGATCGGCGCGTCGAGGTACAGCAGGCCCAGATCGCTCAGGCGCTGGCCCAGTTCGACGGCGTAGGTCGGGGCCACGGTGGCGCAACCGATCAGCAGGCTGCCGGGACGCAGGGCGGCGACCGCACCGTTATCACCGAACAACACGCTTTCAGTCTGATCGGCGTTGACCACCACGGTGATGATCACATCGCATTCAGCGGCCATGGCGGCCGGCGAAGCGCAGGCCACGCCACCTTCAGCGGCGAACTGCTCGGTGACCGCAGCGCGGACGTCACAGGCATGCACATTGAAGCCACTGCGCAACAGCGAGCGGGCAATGCCCAGGCCCATCGCGCCCAGACCGACAACACCGACATTCTTGTTATTCATGGGGGACTCCAGTGGAAAGCTGCGACCGGTTCTGCCCAGCCAGGCGCAGGCGGCGGGCCGCATTGAGGGAATAGACGTTGTTCGGCGCCGAGACGCTGGCCGGCACAGGGCTCGCGGCAGCATTCAAGGCGGAAGATTCGAGGTGCAGCAGGGCTTGATCGAGGACTGCCAGGGGCACGCCGAAGGCGGCGGCCAGCAGGCATTCAGCGTAGCCGGCAGGCAAGGACGCACCGCAAAGAGCAGCCGGCGCAGGCAGAGTAACGGGGTCACTCGGCAGAGGTAAAAGGGCCTTGTCGAACATGGTGGCCATCCTGTTTGTGTTGTTATCAGGGTGCTTTACAGGTTGTGGCAGATCATCCACCAATGAACGGATTATGTGAAGTTATTTTTCAATCTAACATTTTTTAACATTGCCCCCGTGATCCGTCACACCCGGCACCTGAGCCTTTCAATAGCCAAAGCAGCGGGTAATGGCTGTTTGATATTGCCAACCGATTTAACCCGCCCCTTGAATCCTCCCCAACCTCGGCTAGCGTTCAGCACTCCCCCGCTTTCCATGCAGTGGGAGGCGATCGACACAAGACAAACAAGGAGTGTTTGCACCATGGCCAAACTCACGCAATTTTCCACCCCCGCCGACATCCAGGACTTCAGTGACAGCCCCGCCCAGCAAGAGCGGATGAACGCCGCCTGGAGCGGCAACATCAATCGCTGGGTCAACGCGGCACTGGTGGGCGACGTCTGGGACCTGATCAACTACGGCCCGCGCCCGGCCTTCTACAACCCCCTGGACACCGACACCCCGAGCACTTCGGTGAATGCCCCCATCACCTGGAACGCCTTCCCCGGGCGCATCCCCGCGCTGTTCCCCAACCAGTCGGCGAACTGGCTGCAATGGGCCGACCAGGGCGTGCCGGCCAACGTCACCACCAACCTCTGCACCCAGCAGAGCATCCCCGCGGCGCCCTACTCGCCCACCGGCCCCCGGGGCTGGCAGGACGAATACTGTGAATGGAGCGTGACCCGCAACGCCGCCGGGCAGATCACCAGCGTGATGTTCACCTGTGAGAACCCGGAGTACTGGATGACCCTGTGGCAAGTGGACCCGGGCAAAGTGCTGCAGCGCTACCAGCAACTGATCAACCCGGCAGTGCAACTGGCTGACCTGAGCCTCAAGGACGCCCAGGGCCAAACGGTGGTCGACCCGGTGACCGGAGCGCCGTGCTACAACCCGCTGAACAAGTGGAACAGCGGCACCCAGACCCTGCCCGGCAGCGGCGGCGCCATGCACCTGACCAGCTCGCCCAACACCCTGGGTGCCGAGTACGACCTGGCAGCGGCCGCGACCATGCCCCGGGAGCTGAACAACGAACCGGTGACCTCGGCCTCGCAACTGGTGTGCTACGCCCGTTACGGGCGCATCGGCCGCCACAGCGACCCGACCATCGGCCAGAACGTCAACCAGTACGTCAACTACACCTCCGGGCTGACCGAAGTCCGGGCGACCCTGACCAACCCGCCGGGGCTGTACATCCAGACCCCGGACTTCAGCGGCTACACCACCCCCGACGGCAGCCCGGCGGCGGCCTGCTGGACCATCAACCGAGGCCACCTGGCGCAGACCTCGGACGACATCGACCGCATCCTCCACGCGACCTTCAGCGTGCCCGCGGGCAAAAACTTCACCGTCAGCGACATCAGCATCAACGGTGCAAAAATCCAGTACGCCTCGCAGATCGCCGGCACCATCACCATGGGCTTGATGGCCACGGTGTTTGGCAACAGCGGCGTGACCCAGCAACCGGTGGCCGGCACCCTGGACAGCGACAACCCCAGCCCGTCGGTATCGGCACTGCAACCGCTGTCGGTGTTCAACGCCTACCGGGCCCAGGAACTGGCCAGCAACGAGCAGGCACTGTCGATTCCGATCCTGGCCCTGGCCATCCGCCCCGGGCAACAAGTGGACAACATTGCCTTGCTGCTCAACACCAGCCAGACCCCGAACGGCGCCAGCTTCAGCGTGGTCGAAGGCGGCGTCAGCATCAGCATCACCGGCACCCAGGACCTGCCGGGGCTGGACATGAGCCTGTACCTGGTGAGCATCAGCGCCGACGCCAACGCCGCCCCGGGGGATCGCACGGTTCTCGCCAGCGTGCCTGGCATGGCCAGCACCCAACAGGCGGCGATCGGCCTGCTGACCGTCGGCGGCCCAACCCTGGTCACCTCCCAGACCGGCCCGAGCAAGCCGAACTTCCGTCGCGGTCGCGGCTGAGCCCTGCCCACCTGTAATGCCCGCCTCATCGACCGTGGCGGGCAGCCTGGGGCTGCCCGCCACGGCCTGTTACAGGCGTCCGCTGATCCATGTATTCAAGGAGGAATCATCATGCGCCGTCGTCCTACGGTGTTACTCGGCCTGGCCCTGCTACTCGGCTTACCGGCCACCCAGGCCATGGGCGCGCCGCTATGCGGCAGCCCGTTCGTCCCCTCGCCAACCCTGCAACCGACACTCGCCAACCCCAATTTCAGCGCCAGCGACAGCGCGGTGGACTGCTTCATGTGGCAAACCATGGTCTACCTCAACTGGCCGGCCACCCCAGGCCAACGGGGCGTACCGAATGCCGCCGCCAGCCTGGGCAGCCCGGGCCCCAGCGTCTGGCAGACCTACAAGGATTACAACGAGCTGTACCTGCCCAATGGCCAGCAACCGCCAGCCTGGAACGACAACTTCCTGTCGGTGCAGCGCTTGCAGACCCGAGGCGTGGCACGGGCGTTGCCGTCGATCCGCCTGCTTAACAGCACCAGCAAGGTCTTTCGCGCCGCCAATGCCAACGAATCCCCGGCGCTACGGGAAATCGAGCAGGTCGGCGGCGGCGTGCTCTACGACCAGGCCGGCAGCCCGGTGTACTACGAAATGCTGGTGAATGAGGTCAACTTCGACTTCATCTACAACAACCAGCTGTACAACCCCGCCCAGCAGAACCTCTATGCCAAGCAAAAAGGCATCGTGCTGCCGAACAACTCCATCGAGATCAAGGCCGCCTGGAAGGTGCTGAGCGCCCCGGATAACCCCCAGCGCTTTCTCACCGCCCAAGCGTTGCTGCCCGGCAGCAGCACGCCGGTGACCGTGGGCCTGGTCGGGCTGCATGTGTTCCAGATGCCTTCCAGCGCCTTCAACCAGGGGTTCTGGGCGACCTTCCAGCAGCTCGACAACGCCCCCACGGTGGCCGGCGCCACCCCAGGGGCGCACTACTCGTTCAACAACCCGCAGTGCGCGCCGGCCCAGTGCCAGCCCAATGACAAAACCAGCAATCCGACCCAGGTGGTGCAGAACTTCCCGCCGACGCCAGAGGCGCAGAACATCAACCAATACATGCAGAACCTGATCGCCCAGCAGGCCCCGGGCTCCGCCTTGCAGTACTACCAGTTGGTGGACGTGCAATGGCCGACTTCGCCACAGGCCATCGGTCAGCCCGGGGCCACGGCACCGGCGCCCAGTGGCACGCCGAACCACGACACCCTGATCAACCCGGTGCTGGAAACCTTCCTCCAGACCAATCACACGAGCTGCCTGGGTTGCCATGTGTACGCCAGCGTGGCGGCGGACGGCAGCAAGCCGGCCACCGACTACCAGGCCAGCTTCAGCTTCCTGCTGGGCCACGCCAAAAGCCCGGCCCTGGGCAGCAACCTGAAAAGCCTGGCGCAACAGATCGAGGACGCGTCCCTGAGCCTGCAACACTGACCGGCCACTGACGTGGATCAGTGCGCGGCCTCGGGCAGGCGCAGAAGCTCGGGGCTGCGGCGCCATCCGACTGAGGGTAGCGCCCTTCATCGCGACGCCATTGACGCTCCCCCCCAGGCAGAGCCCAATGGCCGGTCTGGCAATGCTTGGACAAGGATGATTCAACATGGCAACGATCAAGGTTCTATCCGGTGATTTTCTTCAGGGTGACGGCGAATACCGCCGAGGCACCTTCAAGTTGAAAACCGCCTTCAACGCCTCGCCCGGGGTGGAGATCAAGGCCTCGGCCTTCAAAACCCTGGAAATCGCCACCGAGGATTCCGTCACCAGCAACGACGCCCTCAGCTTCGGCATCGCCGGGGCCATGCTCCTGGGGCCCGTGGGGGCCCTGGCCGGCTACCTGATAGCCGGCACCGAGACCGAGGTGACCTTTATCGGCACCTTCAAGGATGGCCGGCAATTGCTGGCGGCCACTGACAAACGCACCTATCGGGACATTACCCGGCACGTCGGCAGCTGAACCCGGCCCGACGCAACAGCGCCCCATGACACGGCCTGTGTCATGGGGCGCTTTTTTGAGCCTGGGTTTTGTTAACGGGACCGACGCGGCCTCAGTAACCCGAACCCGACGCCTGGGCGCCGCTGATGATGGCGATGCCCGAGCTGGAGCCCAAACGCGTGGCCCCGGCTTCGATCATGGCGATGGCCGTGGGGTAGTCGCGCACACCGCCGGAGGCCTTGACCCCGACCCCGGCGCCCACGGTGCGACGCATCAGGGCCACGTCTTCCAGGGTCGCGCCGCCCTGGCTGAAACCGGTGGAAGTCTTGACGAAGGCCACCCCCAGTTCACGGCAGATTTCGCAGGCGCTGACCTTTTCAGCGTCGCTCAGCAGGCAGTTTTCCAGGATCACCTTCAACGGCACCGCACCGCAGGCCCGCTGGACCTGGGCGATGTCGTCGCTGACCTCGGCCAGCAAACCTTCCTTGAGCCAGCCGATGTTCAACACCATGTCGATTTCCCGGGCGCCGGCGGCAATCGCCTGCTCGGCCTCGAACGCCTTGGCCGCGCTCAGCCCGGCCCCCAGGGGGAAGCCCACCACCGCGCACACCACCACGTCCTGCCCTTGCAGGCACTGGGCGGCCAAGGGCACCTGGGCCGAGTTCACGCACACCGAGTAAAAACCATGCTCGCGAGCTTCGTCGCACAGGGTCGTAATCTGCGCCCGGGAAGCCTGGGGGGCCAACAGGGTATGATCGATGTATTTGGCCAAGGCGGCGGGTTCAAGACGCGTCTTCAGGTCGGTCATCAGGTCAGCTCCAGCTTGTCTATGGGGATGCGCCTGCGCCAACATTCACTGGTCACCTGCACAAATACGTTACAATTATCACAAATAATGTTACTTAAATAACACCAACATTCAACCCCCGGAATGCCTGTGGACAGTAAAAAAGCCGAACGTCTCAAGCTCATCCTCCAAGCCCTGCAGGACCAGAACGCCATTCACCTGCGGGAAATGGCCGCCCTGCTGGACGTCTCCGAAATGACCCTGCGTCGCGACCTGAGCATCTACAGCGATCAGCTACGCCTGCTGGGCGGCTACATCACCCGGGCCTTCGACGGCAACGACGGCAGCGATTACCGAGTGGCCGAACAGGACACCCGCCACGTCGAGGAAAAACGCCGCATCGGCAAACTCGCCGCGCGCTTTATCCAGCCCGGCGACACGGTGTTTTTCGACTGCGGCACCACCACTCCGTTCGTCGTCGACTTCATCCCGGACGAACTGGAGTTCACCGCCGTGTGCAACTCCCTCAACGTGCTGCTCAAGCTGCAACAAAAGCCCAACTGCTCCATCGTCCTCTGCGGCGGCACCTTCCACCGCAAAAACCAAGTGTTCGAGAACAGCGCCGAAACAGGCATCCTCGATGGCGTGCGCCTGACCTGGGCCCTGGTCTCGGCGGCCGGGGTCAGCCAGGAATTCGGCGTCACCTGTTTCAACTTCCACGAAGTGGAGGTCAAGCAGAAGGTCCTGCGCCAGGCCCAGCACCGCATGCTGCTGGCCGACCACAGCAAGTTCGACAGTGTGCGCACCGCCCACTTCGGCCGCCTGGAAGACTTCCAGTACGTGGTCAGCGACAAGAAAATCCCCAAGGCCTACCGCGACGCCATTGCCGCCCAGGGCGCCGAACTGGTGCTCTGAGCGGGCCCGGCCTCAACGCACCAGGGTTTGTTCCAACGCCTGGCGCTCGGCCGGGCTCAGATAGCCGGTGGTCACGCTGAAGTCTGCCGTGGCCCCGGCCGCCAGTGAGCGCACATGGCCCTTGGCGGACTCCGCCAGGTAGCCTTCCGGCTCGCAGGTGGCGGGCAAGACAAAGGCCGCCACCTGCTGGTCGGGGTTGTGCAGGATCCAGCGCGCCGCGTGGTCGAACTGATCGGGCCGATAGGCGGTGTAGAACCCGGCGCCATCGGGGTGGTTGAGCAGAAAATGCGCCCGCCCGCCGGCATCGGCCTGCACCCCGTCGAAGAAGCAGACGATTTCCGGGTCGTACAGCTGCGGCTGGTCCAGGCACTGCAACTGCGCCGGGTCCTGGCTCAATTGCTCCATGTAGGTACTCCAGGCCGGGGTCGGCTTGACGTGGGCCGGCACGCTGCTGCGCAGGCGAATCCGCTCGGCGCCCAGGGGCTCCACCAGCCGCGCGCCTTCCACATAGGCGTAGTTCATATGTGCCATGTACATCAGGTCCATGGGCTTGCTCGCCAGGTTGCGCACCTGCAAGGCGATCTCGAACAGGGCCGAAGCGTCGCGCAGGGTCACGCTGGGGCTGGCCAGGTAGCGGTCGCCAAAACCCTGGGCGTATTCATAGCTCCCGCCCAGGCGCAGGTAGGCCCCCGAGGCGTCTTCGCCAATCTCCAGCCAGGCGCTGTCCATGGGCGCACACGGCAGTTCGCCGTGCAGCGCATGGTCGTCCGCCGGGCTCGGGCAGCCGTTGCGCAACAGGCCGCTGTGGAACATGAAGCAACCGTAGGTGCCGATCACCGTCGGGCTGGGCCGGGGCTGGTTGAACAGATGGCTCATGGTCAGGTCGCAGCCGTCGAACACCGCCGACCAGATCATCTGCCCCTGATACGGCAGGACCACCAGCCGGCCCCGGCTGTTTTCCAGGCTCAGGGCGCGGACGCCGGACGGGTATGTCCAGGCCCGCACGGTGAACGCGGCAGACTCCAGGAGCAACTTTTCCTGCTCGCCAAACAGCGCGCCATACAAAGGGATGCGGGCACTCATGAGGCCACCGCCGCGCCGGCCGGTGCCGGTTCGACCCGGGCCTGGCGCAGGCAGCGCAAGGCGTAGGCGACGATCACGATAAAGCACAGCAGCGGCACGCTGTAGGCCAGTTGCATGTTGCCGCCGGTGGCGTCGGAGAGCAGGCCCTGGAAGATCGGGATCACCCCGCCACCAACGATGCTCATCACCAGCAGCGAGCCGCCGACCCCAGTGTCTTCACCCAGGCCGTCGATGGTCAGGCCGTAAATGGTCGGCCAGCACGGGCCGAGGAAAATACTCACCCCCACCGCCGCGTACACCGCACTGATGTTCGGCACCAGGATGGTGTAGGCCAGCAGCACGATGCACAGCACGCCGTAGATCGCCAAGACCTTGGCCGGGTGCAGCTTGCGCATCAGCAGGTTGGCAATCAGCTTGCCGACGAAATAGGCGGCGAAGGTGGTCAGCAAGAACCACGAGGCGCTGCGCTCGTTCATCCCGCCCATCTGCATGGCCAGGCGAATGGTGAAGCTCCACACCCCAACCTGGGCGCCGACATAGAGAAACTGCGCCAGCACGCCAAAGGTGAAGCGCGGGTTGCGCCACAGGCGACCCAGGCTCTGGCCGAGGCTGGCGGTCTTCTGGCTGCGCGGGGCATTGCCCTTGCACGCCGGGAAGCGGGTGATGGCGATGAGGATAAACATCAGCACCAGCACCGCGATCATCCACTTATAGGGCAGCAAGGTGGACTGGATCATCTGCAACTGGGCGATGGCCGCGTCCGAGGCGCTCATTTGCGTGAGCTGCTCGTGGGTGGCGTCGGTTTCCTTGAACATCACAAAGCTGCCCACGTACACCCCGGCCATGGCGCCGAACGGGTGGAAGGTCTGGGAGATGTTCAGGCGCCGGGTCCCGGTTTCCCGCGGGCCCATCAGGGTCGAATAGGTGTTGCAGGCGGTCTCCAGGAACGACAGGCCCGCGGCAATCACGAACAGCGCCAGGAGGAACATGCCGTACTTGGCGCTGGACGCCGCCGGGAAGAACAGCAGGCAACCGAACATGTACAGCAACAGGCCGATCAGGATGGTGCTCTTGTAGCTGAAGCGGCGCACCACCAACGCGGCGGGAATGGCCACGAAGAAGTACCCCAGGTAGAACGCCGACTGCACGAAGGCCGTCTGGAAATCGCTGAGCAGGAAGGCCTTCTTGAAGTGGGCGATCAGCACATCATTCATGCTCGCCGCTGCCGCCCACAGGGCGAAAATGCTGCACAGCAAAATAAACGCGAACCAGGGGGTGCGGTTGAGGTAGAAGCCGTCAGGCGTCTGTTGCAGCGGAGGCTTAGTCATTATTGTTCTCCGTGAATAGGTACTTTTTTTGGGGATATCGCTTTTATCGTGTCGCTTGCAGCGTGCAGCCAGTGCCCTATCAAGCCCCTTGCTGCCGCTGAAATTCTGCAAACTCCTGCACATCCGCATACGAACTCTGGGTCCCCAGCCCCGTCACCGAGCAGGCTGAATAGGCCACGGCCCGGGTCATGGCGGCGCGGATGTCGCGGTCGCGGCTCCAGTCGTTGATAAAGCAACCGATAAACGCGTCGCCGGCGCCGGTGGTGTCCCGCGCGTCGACCCGCAGGCCGGGCACCTGGAACTCGCCCTCCTCACCCACGTACAGCGCGCCTTGCTGGCCCAGGGTGACGATCACGTGGCGCAAGCCCCGGGCCACCAGGGAGCGCGCCGCCAGCAGTGCCGACTCAGGCCCGTCCACGGCCTGGCCGCTGATCAGTGCCAGTTCGGATTCGTTAGGGATCAAAAAGTCCAGTTGCGCCAGGTGAGTCGGGCTCAAATCGGGCACCGCTGGCGCCGGGTTGAGCAGCACCGGAATGCCGTGGCGACGGCCGAACTCGATGGCGTAATAGACCGTCTCCAGGTTGATTTCCAACTGCAGGACAATCAGCCCGCACTGGCGCAGGTCGGCCTCGGCGGCATCAATGTCCGCCGGCAGCAGGTGGGCGTTGGCGCCCTTGACGATGAGGATGCTGTTGTGGGAATCGCGCTTAACGAAGATCGGCGCCACGCCGCTGGACACCCCAGGCACCTTCTGCACATAGCGGGTGTCGATGCCAAAGCGCTGGAAGTTGGCCAGGGTGGTGTCGGCAAAGGCGTCGTCGCCCACCTTGCTCACCATCAGCACCTGGCCACCGAGCTTGGCGGCCGCCACGGCCTGGTTGGCGCCCTTGCCGCCACAGCCCATGGCGAAACTCGGGGCTTCCAGGGTTTCGCCCTGGGCGGGCATGCGTTCGATGTAGGTGATCAGGTCCACCATGTTGCTGCCGATGACTGCGATCCTGCCCATTTCTTTCCACCTTGTACGGCTTGGCCGGGCGGCTGCCGGCGTTGTTGTTTTGTTATTTAAATAACATTTCATGTGAATATTCAATCTTTTTTATTCGGCGCCTTGAGGCAGTAAGACCGACGGTTGATGGGCCTTGGCTGCCTCCCCGTCGCTGCGGCCCAACAGCCAAGGAACGCCGACGCGGGCCCAGGGTCCTTTATCCATGGGCGCGGCGTTGCACCGCCCTGCCCCCGGACAGCCGCCAGGCGCTCCGCCTTTTTCCCTGCGCCGCACATTGCACTGGAGTTCCCATGAAGATTCTGATGGTCCTGACGTCCCACGATGAGCTGGGCAAAACCGGGCAAAAGACCGGTTTCTGGCTGGAAGAGTTCGCCGCGCCTTATTACGTGTTCAAGGACGCCGGCGCACAAATCACCCTGGCCTCGCCCAAGGGCGGCCAACCGCCGATCGACCCGAAAAGCAGCGCCGCAGACGCCCAAACCGCGGCCACCGACCGCTTCTACAAAGACTCGGCGGCGCAGCAGGCCCTGGCGGCCACCCTGCCCCTGGGCACGCTCAAGGCCGACGATTTCGATGGGCTGTTCTACCCAGGGGGCCATGGCCCGCTGTGGGACCTGGCCGAAGACGCCCACTCCATCGCCCTGATCGAGCGCTTCAGTGCCTTGAACAAACCCGTGGGCGCGGTGTGCCACGCCCCGGGCGTGCTGCGCCACACCCTAGGGCCGGACGGCAAACCGCTGGTCAACGGCAAGGCCGTGACGGGTTTCAGCAACAGTGAGGAAGCGGCGGTGCAACTCACCGACGTGGTGCCGTTCCTGGTGGAGGACATGCTCAAGGCCAATGGCGGGCGCTACTCCAGCGGCGAAGACTGGGCCAGCCATGTCGAAGTGGACGGGTTGCTGGTCACCGGCCAGAACCCCGGATCGTCGGAGGCCACTGCCGAGGCGTTGCTCAAACTGCTGTAGACACACAAACGCCGCCGACCGGTGCTGACCGATCGGCGGCGTTGCTGGGTACGTGTGGCGAGCCCCGAAATCCAGGGGCTGACGTCACATCGGGCTACTGCGTGGCCCAGGCGTTGAAGCGTTCTTCCAGTTCCTCGCCGTGGTCCACCCAGAACTCGACGTCCATGGCCAGGGCGCCCTTGAGGTTCTGCGGAGCAGTGGGCACCCATTGGGCCAGCGTGGGGTCCAGCTGGGCGGCAGCCAGGGTGTTGGTGGGGCCGTAGGGGATCTGCTGCACGTAGCGAACCTGGTTCTCGGGCTGGTTGGTGAAGCTGATCAGGCGCTTGGCCTGGTCCACGTGCTTGGAGCCCTTGATGATCGCCCAGTAATCCATGCCGTACAGGCTGCCGGGCCAGACCACTGCCAAGGGCGCGCCCGCCTGGGCGGCCGCGGCAATGCGCCCGCTGTAGGTGGAGGTCATCACCACATCCCCCGCACTCAGCCACTGCGCCGGCTGCGCACCGGCCTCCCACCACTGAACGTAAGGCTTGAGCGCCGTGAGCTTGGCAAAGGCGCGGTCCACCCCCGCAGGCGTGGCCAGCACTCGGTAAACGTCTTCGGGCTTGACCCCGTCCGCCAACAGGGCGAACTCCAGGTTGTACACCGCACGCTTGCGCAGGCCGCGCTTGCCGGGAATCTTGCCAACGTCCCAGAAGTCCGCCCAGGAGGTGGGGGCCTGGGCCAGCTTGTTGCGGTCATAGGCAATCGCCACGCTCCACACCAGGGCCGCCGAACCGCACTCCTGGGCGGCATCGGCAATCAGTTGCTCGGCATGGCCCAGGGCCTTCCAGTCCAGGCGCTCGTACATGCCGCTTTCACAGCCGCGCGCCAGGTCCGGGCCTTCGATCTGCACCAGGTCCCAATCGACGTTGCCGGTGTCCACCATGACTTTGATCCGCGCCATCTCGCCGTTGTATTCGCTCTGGATCAGTTGGCTGCCGTCGGCCTGGCTGAAGGGCCGGAAGAACGCCACGTCCTGGGCTTTCTGCCCGGCGCCGCCGTAACCCACCACCACCATGTCCGGTGCCGCCCAGGCATTGCCCAAGGCCATGGCCAGGCCCAGCGCCAGGGGATAGACCGCATGCTTGCAGGAAATCGCTTTCATCTGTGGTTCCTCGTAGCGGTGCCACGACGCCCAGGCGTGCGCAGCCCTTTTTTATTGTTTTGAGGTTCGCCCCGGGAGCGGGCGCAGATCGAAACTACTGCAAGAGCCAGTAAAAAAACAAGTTGATTTTTTACTACAGGTAAATTTTCATAGCCACATAATAACAACGCCGAAGCGTCGTCCCGTCGTCGTCGGCCCGCCTGGAGTCACCGCAATGACCAGCGCCTTCCCGCACCTGTTCGCACCCTTGCAGATCCGTGGCAAACGCCTGAAGAACCGCATCATGTCCAGCGGCCACGACACCTCGATGCCCACCGACAACCTGGTCAACGAACAACTGATCGCCTACCACCGCGCCCGGGCCAAAGGCGGCGTCGGCCTGATCGTGCTGCAGGTGGCCGGGGTCCACGACAGTGCGCGCTACACCAGCCACGTGCTGATGGCCACCGACGACCGCTGCATCGAGGGCTATCGGCAACTGGCCGAGGCCTGCCATGCCGAGGGCACGGTGGTGCTGTCGCAGATTTTCCACCCGGGGCGGGAAATCATGGAGTCCGCCGACGGCCTGCTGGCGGTGGCCTACGCCCCTTCGGCAGTGCCCAACGAACGCTTCCGGGTCATGCCCCGGGCCCTGGACCAGGACATGATCGACGAGATCATCCGGGGCTACGCCGACGCCGCCCGGCGCCTGCATCAGGCCGGCCTGGACGGTGTGGAACTGGTGGCCAGCCACGGCTACCTGCCGGCGCAATTCATCAACCCCCGGGTCAACCGCCGCACCGACGGCTACAACGGCGAACTGCAACAGCGCCTGCGCTTTATCCGGGAAATCCTCGACGCCATGCGCGCCAGCACCGATGCCGAGTTCATCATCGGCCTGCGCATCAGCGCCGATGAACGCGACCCCGAAGGCCTCACCGAAGACGAATCCCTGGCCGCCGTGCAACTGCTGCAAGGGCAACTGGACTACGTGCACATCGTCGCTGGCACCTCCGCCTCCCTCGGCGGCGCCGTGCACATCGTCCCCCCCATGGCGGTGGAAGCGGCTTATCTGGCCCGGGAAGCCGGCACCTTCAAGGCCGGGCTGTCGATCCCGCTGTTCGTCACCGGGCGCATCAACCAGCCCCAAGAAGCCGAAGCCATCATCGCCAAGGGCCAGGCCGACGTCTGTGGCATGACCCGCGCGCTGATCTGCGACCCCGAGATGCCCAACAAGAGCGATAGCGGCCACGCCGAAGACGTGCGCGCCTGCATCGCCTGCAACCAGGCGTGCATCGGCCACTTCCACAAGGGCCTGCCGATCTCCTGCATCCAGCACCCGGAAACCGGCCGCGAACTGATCTACGGCCAACCCAAGGCCAGCGCCCAACGCAAACGTATCCTTGTCGTGGGCGGCGGCCCGGCCGGCATGAAAGCCGCCGCCGTCGCCGCACAACGGGGCCACCAGGTCACCCTGTACGAAGCCACCTCCCAGCTCGGCGGCCAAGTGCTGCTGGCCCAACTGCTGCCACGGCGCAGCGAGTTCGGCGGCGCCAGCACCAACCTGCAACGGGAAATGCAACTGGCCGGCGTCGAGGTGGTGCGCAACACCCGAGTCGACCGCGCCCTGGTCGAGCGCGAACAACCGGACCTGGTGATCATCGCCACCGGCGCCCAACCCTACTGGCCGAACTTCGAACGCGGCGGCGAGCTGCAAGTGGTGGACGCCTGGCAAGTACTGCGGGACGAAGTGCAACTGGGCCGCAGCGTGGTGGTGGCCGACTGGCGCTGCGACTGGATCGGCCCCGGCATCGCCGAGCGCCTGGTCCGCGCCGGGCACCAAGTGCAACTGGCGGTCAACGGCACCCACTGCGGCGAAAACCTGCCGCTGTACGTGCGCGACCAACTGGCCGGCGAACTGCACAAACTGGCGGTCCCGATCATTCCCTACGCCCGCCTCTACGGCTGCGACGACAGCACCGTCTACCTGCAACACACCGCCAGCGGCGAACCCATGCTGCTGGAAAACGTCGACAGCTTGGTGCTGTGCCAGGGGCATCAATCGGTGGATGACTTGGGTGAACAACTGAAGGGACTGGTGGAGTTTCGCCGTATAGGAGACTGCCTGGCGCCGCGTACTGTGGAAGAAGCTATCCACGAAGGCTTGAAAGTCGCCTGGGCACTTTGAGGCTGCTTTATACTCCAGGGCTTTTGCAGGACGGGCGCCCGGACGCGCCCGTTCAACTGGTCCGGAGCCCGCCATGAACCCAAGCAGCAAAACGCCGCCCGCGAGCACCGCGCCCGAGCCCGGCAGCGACAACCAAGCCCCCGGCGGCCCACAGTTTCTTGGCACCCGCATCCGCGGCCTGCGCAAACGCCGCGGCCTGACCCTCAGCGAACTGGCCCAGCAGAGCGAACTCACCGCCGGCTACATCAGCCAACTCGAACGCAACCTCGCCTACCCCTCCATCCCCGCCCTGTTCAACATCGCCCGCAGCCTGGGCGTGACCATCCAATGGTTCTTCGCCAGCGAAACCCAGACCGCGCCCGAGGATCAGGGCTATGTCGTGCGCAAGAAACAGCGCCTGCAGGTGAATTATGAGAACGGGATTATCGATCAACTGCTGACCCCGCAACCGACCCGGCAGCTGGAGTTTTTGCACTCACGGTTTCCGCCGGGGACGTACAGCAAGGAGAGTTACAGCCATGAAGGCGAGGAAGCCGGGTATGTGCTGTCGGGGAGCTTTGAGCTGTGGGTGGGGGAACGGTATTTTCAGCTGAGTGAGGGGGATAGCTTTAGTTTCTCCAGCCAGGAACCGCATAAATATGGGAACCCTGGGGAGGAGGATGCGGTGGTGTTGTGGGTGATAACGCCGCCGACGTTTTGAGGGTTGGGTGGCAGCGCCGGGCACTGCTCTTTTGCTTACTGATAACTAGCTGTCAGGTAATCGGCAAGGCAACTGATCGATAGCCGATAATTTAGAAACTTCTATTTACATAAATATATGCACACTGAAAAAACAGAAAACTTAATTGAACATTACATCCTTCGCACTTCACTCAAGAGCAAACAGCCTCACTACATTCTCATTACGATCAAGGAAAAAAGCTCCTACTATACCGACGATAGCCTTCAGCACCAGATAGGCACGATCGACATTCAAGCAACCTATCTAACAGGCCCTATCTCTCGTGACAATTTGATTTCCGGGCACATTTCCTCAATGGGGGGCTCAATTGACAGCTATAACAAGCTAGTAAGCATTACCAATGGTAGCGTAATGGTACAGAAAAATTTTCGAGGCCTAGGCATTGGAAGCTTCATGTTTGACGTGATAATCAAATGGGCGCTAAAACTAGACCCATCCTTTAAAGTCTCAACTATAAAAGTTGCCGAGGTTGACGCAACGGAAGAGAATCAAGCTAGGAGAAACAAATTCTACGCAAACTTCGGAATCGAATTTGGAAAACCAATGAACGAGGGAGTTGTGGAGGGCCTATCCGCCCCCATACTCGTTCAAAATCTGAAAAGTCATAATGGATGGACTGCTCGACTTGAGCCACTTGATCACCTGAGTGGATTATGGGCTATTGGTGACGAAATACAGAGTCTATTGCTTAATGCACAACGCCACAAAACTCAAATCAAAAATCTAAAGGAAGAACTCACTAACCTACGACATCTCAATTCAAGAAAAACCATAATAAAAATAGGCATAACAGCAGCTTTTATTTTAATTTCATTAACCCTTATAATCAGGGCACTTTAAAACGCAGATTTTTTTTAAAAATAACTTTGCGCCCATCAAAACCATCATAAGACCAAATCGAATTCATGGTGATCCGCACCATAGCAAAGAGTCAAAATTTACAGCCGTGCCCAACTTCAAAAAATCAACCAAACCTTAAGTCACTTTAAGGAAACCATTAAAAGCCTCCAAATATTAAGCGAAAGCTCCCTGTTTTTTCTATTCCGAATTTGTTTGAGACGCAGACTATTTTATATACACCATCGACGTCCGCTACAACCCCAAGTGGGCCTTTGCGAAGGGCTACTATCGGCTGTAGATTCAGCCGAAAGCTGCCGCTCACGACTGGTCGCTTTCGGCCAAAAGCTGACGTCCAAAACAGCAATGACTTTACCTAGCCATTCAAAACCTGAAAAATTGGCGGTTTTTTTGCGACAGGAAATCCCCATTCAACGGATTGTAATTCTTGGCAATGCCCTCCACTCCAGCCCGCGCTTTGGGCAGGCGCCTCGTCCTTCCCGTTGTGTACCTGGACACGCTGCTTTGGGAGCCAGGTTGGGTCGAACCGGACGCCGGGAAGTTCCGCTCGCGGGGCGAAGCGGGCGCAATTCTGGGACTTAAATAGCGCTATGCACTTGGACTGCTCGAAATGAGAGGGGCAAGTAATAAACGCCCCTCTTGAGTTGTGGCAATAGGCTGTGACGAAACTAACCTAGCCAGGTTGAGTATTTTTTCTTGTAAGTCTCAATACTGAAACTTCCGCTTGAACCACTACCACCCAGCGACAAAACTTCTTTTACTAATTTCCTCAAAAGATCTTTATACGCGTTGTCCTTAGTTTGCGAATACATTTTTTCATATGAAGAGGACAAGTAGTTACAGACAATAAACCAGCCCTTGCCCTTGTTCCCTCCGTGAAACTTCTTTGCATCCTCCAAAAAACGAATCGCGCGACTAGGTTCTTTTAAGTGCTGACAGAGAAAAATACCAAATAGCATTAGTAGCGATGCGTGCGCAATACTTCCGATCAAGTATCGATAATCATATTCAATAGATTCCACTGCTTCCTCGTAGAGCCTCTCAACTTCTTTGAGAATACTGTTGTCGCCGCGATGAAACTTAAACATACCCTCCTTTAGCAATCGCGCTTTTTGCAGCGGAACGTAAGGGTGGTTTGTTATAAATGAATGCTCATCAAACTCCTTCAAATACTTTTCATAAGCTCTTTTGTCATTTCGCCCTACACACTTTATAGCATCGCCATACAGCGAAAATAATTCTGCAATTACGATTTTGTCGATGTAGTTTTTGGGTTGCCATTCGTTTACATTTCTGTGAAGAGCTGAGTTAGCATTTAATGTGTCTTCAAGCTCGGCAAGCTTGAGCTTCATCCTTTCTTTATGATTCTTTATTTTATCTCTTAATTTATTTAGCTCTATCCGATCAGGAAGCAACTTAATAAATACAAATCTTTTGGCAAATTCGTTGAGCTCATAGTACTCGCCAGATTTTTTCAAGACGAGTCGCTCCAAAAGATAGTTGCAGATTCGCTCTGCATCTGCAATCTCAAGCTTCGAAAGTTTACTTATCGAGTAAAGTTCGATTCTCTCGTCATATAAAGAAATCACTTGCATGATTTCATTTACAGGATAACCTTTGGATGATAAGTGCTTCAGAGCATCATCAAACGTATTTTTGTACATAAAGTTTGCAATCATTTCTGAATTTTTAGATCGCATGCTTTCAAGTGAGCGTGTGATCTCATCGAACGTGGAGACTCCTCGATCGATTATATTCAAAGTTTGGACGATTATTAATGCATTACCCTTGGTTGCATTAATTATCTGTTCTGCGGTGTTCTTGGATATTTCTAAGTTGAATCCTTCCGACTCAATTATCTCTTCTACAAACTGGACTCCTGTGTCATTGTTGCTAAATTCTTCAATGTGAATTTTTTCTTCACACGCCTCCTCCCCTCGAGAGGTTACGATGAACTGTACCGTTCTTGGTAAAGACTTTATAAATTCCAGAATTTTTAGTTTTTCATCACCGTCGATATTTTCAATGTTGTCAATTGCGATTATGCCTCTCCCAGGATAATCGGACATGCCAGAAATGTCGTGTAAACCTAGGCATTTGCATATTAATGCTTTAAGATCTGCAAGGGTAGAGAACTCGGGTTTGGCAGTATCAATATAGAGTTCTCCCGTAGTTTTGTTCTCCTTCAAATATTCGTCTTTGCTAGAGAAAAACAAAAGATATTCAATGTCTGGGTGTTTGCCGTCCCGCTTATCTCTCAACAGTCGATACAAAAATTCAGTGGTTATCGCAGTTTTACCAACGCCGCCGTAACCGTACAGAACAATCGAGCCTGCTAGTCTCTGACGAATATCATCGCCTAACAATGATTCATACAAATTCTTAATAATGGTTTCTCTACAGAGAAGCCGTTTGTGCGTTGAACTCGCGAAATTTAAATTATGATGCCTCGGCAGCGTGCCTAGATCTATTCCATTATAGCGTTGTATATCCTTTCCAATATTTTCTCTCGTCGCATACCAAAAATATTTTTGATCAAGTGTTGCCAACAAATTTTCGATAAAGTAGACAACCTTATTGGCGTCCAAAATTGTTGTTGGGTGTGACGCGGGATGAGATAGATTATTCCTAAGCTTATGGTACAGGGTGCAGCAGTAATGAAACTCCTCAATCGAACTAAATTCCTTAACAATATCTTTATCAGAAAAGTGCGCATTGAAAAAAATTAAAAGTAAATCTATTATCTCTGAAACATAAGGCACATCATTATTGTAGTTCCGACTGTCAAGAGCGGCTTTGCAATCGCGAATTAGTTGAAATATTTCTTTATGTTTCGAGGTGAAGGCTTTCAGCTTGGCATCGAATCGCTTTGAATAAATTAGTTTGTCTGATATAGATATTGATTTTAATGCTGTCTTAAAAGATGTCGCATCATTGTAATTTTTAATTAGCGTATCAGACACGAAGCTTCGTAGCGCAACCTCCGTGCTTTTCACGATTCGGTCAAGTTCTTGGGATTGCTCAATAGATATATACAATTCAACTCCCTACTTAAATTTTTAAATCCGTTAACTTATATAAGCTTTGAAGTTCTATTTTTGATACTTAGCACTCCGCCAGGCCACCAAATAGGGGCACAATGCTAGCATGGTGGATGAAGGTTTGCCGATGTGGTGGCTAGCCACCGCGAACGCAGCTTTTCGTGAGTGGCAGCTTTTGGCCGAATGCAGCCTCTCAAGCAATAGAGACACCGCTTATCAAGCAGCGATAAGCGGCGTTTCTATCTACCTCATGCGATGTTGCCCTAACTCAGAGCCCCTCCCTCAGCCGCTCTTCCACCCAACCCCAAACACACATCATCAATCACCGCCTTACCCATCTCCGCCAAGAAGTGCGAAGCCCAGGCATAGCGCTCCCCCTGCTCTTCCATAGCGGCATCCAGCGCAAGTTTCTTGGCGTAGTACAGCAGTGTCGAGGCGTGCTCCAACGCCTGCTCCAAAGGCACATCAGCGTTTACGCGAAACAGTGTTAGTTCAGGATCGGCACAACTGCCAAAGGTGACGAAACCCAGTGTCTTGACTGAGGCTGAACTGCTCATCGGATACCTCCTACAACAGCCAGGAGACGGGTATTACGGAGGGAAAGTCCACACAGATTACGGGCGTACATGATTGAAACTCCCATATCGGTAATGAGAGCTGCCACCTTCGTTCTCAGGCGAGTGGGTGGCCGCTGTGCGCGGGCTGAGAAACCGGAGATACAGGAACCCGGCAGACCCGAAGGTCTCCCACGCACAGCCGCCATAACACGAACAGACGGGCACAAAAATGCGCCTGCATTCATGGGCGGGCGCTTGTGCGCCTGCATCTTACCGGGTTCTCAGGCCCGGTCGCTGATTTTGCAGCGACCGCAGCAGACTAGGCGGTCTGCTCACGCTGGGGCAACCGCTAAACCGTAGCCGGTTATGTCGCTCGGATTAGCGAGCCGTTATGCTCTCCCCCACCCCGGATAAGGACATCTGCCCCCTCATGATCGACCGCGAACACCTCCAGCAAAACGGTTACCAATTGCTGCGTCAGGCGGTGCCCGCCGACTGGCTGGATGAGCTGCGGGGCACCTTTGAGACGGGGGTGATTGCGCCCGAGCAATGGCCGGTGCCTCGGGGGCCGGACTGGCGTCATGCGCTTGTGGATCTGGATGCACGGGTGCAGGCGGTGTGTCGCTTGCCGGCGGTGTTGGCGGTGGCCGGGAGTTGATCGGGGAAGGCTTTTTTCTGGCGCAGGTGGAGGGCCGCGAGCCGTTGGCGGGGGGCGGTCATCAGGGGCTGCACCGGGATCTGTCGGATCAGCGCCTCCGTGACCGGGTCACGGCGCTGGTCTATCTCGACGACTATGGGCCGGCCAATGGCGCGACGCGCATCGTGCCCGGCAGTCATCGCCCCGGAGAGCGGTTGGCGCCCTTTGATTTCAGTGATGAATCCCGGGTGGTGCGGCTGTCGGGTAAGGCAGGGGACATTCTGCTGTTCGATGCCGATCTGGTGCATGGGGCCAGTCTGAACCCCAGTGGTGCGCGCCGCCGCAGCTTGCTAGTCAGCTATTGCGCCCTGGGGCTGTATGAGTCCCATCTGCAGACCCTGGGCCTGCGTGCTATCCGCATGGACACCCGCGAGCACTTCGAGCCGGCGGACTTTGTCTGAGTGGGCTCGGGCTCCAGGGGGGCGCCAGCCGAAGCGTGGCGCTCACTCAGTCGGCCAGGCGGCTGGCCAAACGTTGCAGTGCCTGGGCCAGTTCCAGGGCCTGTTCTGCCGTCAGTTCCACCGGGTCATTGTGCGGGCTGATGGCTTTGAGATGAATTGCACTGCCCTGCTCTATCCATAGGCGCACGGCGCCATCGCTGCTTTCAAAATAGTCCTCTGCACATTCAGTCGACATGCTCACTCACCTTGCCCATTCGCCATGGCCAATTCCAACAGGCGAGTGAAGTTGGCGATCGCAAAATACAGATCGTCCCGGGTGTCGCCGTCCCAGTCTTCTACGGCTTCCCGGGCGGCTTTCAGTGAGGCGATGCGCGCTCTGATTTCGGCGATTTCTTCTTCGGCGCATTGTTGGGCAATAGCCTCCCAGCGTGCCTGGGGAATGTTTTGCTGCACCGAAAGCCCGGCTTTGGCTTGGGCAATCAGCGCGGTGAGTTTGCTCATGGGGTACTCGTCCTTAAGAGGCGGCCTGCGGGATCGCGGGCTGGAATGTGCAGAGGCGCGGCGTGGGCGTCAAGGCTTGCCGCTCATTGCCTGGCCGGTTTTCAGGGTGTCGGCGACAGCGCTGTGGGGCGGCAAAGCCTTCTACACAGGCCTGAAAGTCGCCAGTGAGCGGTAAGGCTGTTTTATACTCCGGGACTTTTTGCCGGATCGGGCGCCAGGATGCGCTCGCCCAACCGCCTCGGAGCACCTGATGAGCAACAGCCTTCCGCCCGCCGCCGACAGCAGCGCCCCGGGGCCGCACTTTCTCGGCACAAATACGGCAACCCCGGTGAAGACGACGCGGTGGTGATCTGGGTGATCACCCCGCCGACCTTCTGACCGACGTCAACACCTCTCACCACCGACTTAACCCCATGGAAGAAGACCCACCACAATGGCTGTAACCTCCCCTCGCAACACCCTCTCCCGCTACCTGCTGCTGGCCTTGGTCGGCCTTACTTGTGGCCTGGCCCAGGCACAAGACGTTGAGCAGCGCAAAGCCGCGATTCTGGTCATGGACAATAAGGTCACGGCTGAAAGCCTGGCCCGCAAGGAACGCTCGGAAGCCGTGCTGCGCGCCGAGGGCGTGCCGCTCAATGTCAACATGCCGGCCATTGCCACCGAGGAGCACGCCAAACCGCGCAGCCAAGCCGCCACCGCCTACCGGGCCATGGCCTTGCTGATCGTCGCCGCCAAGGGCGCTGGCCTGGAGCACGACAAGGTCCAGGAACTGGTCAGCCGTTACGACCTGCTCCAGCACTTCTCCCCGGCGGAGCGGGTGTTCATCGCCACCGCCGAGCCGTCGGAAGACGCGCGCATTCAGTTTTCCTGGCGCTACGAGTCGGCCTGGACCCTGCTCTGGGCCCTGGGTTATGTGGATGAACTGGGTAAACCCGACAGCGTCTGCGACGTGCAACAAGCCGTGGCGTTCCTGCAACAACGCAGCGCCGAGCAGTTTGTCGCCGACGCCCGCCTGCGGCCGTTGCCGGAGATTCTCGACCAGACCGACCGCGTCTACCGCTACCACTGGAGCGTGGTCGAGGCACGGCTGAACAACACCGAACCGGCGGCGGGCCTCGACGCCGGCGTGACCTACGAGCGGCACTACGCCCTGAACTGGCTGATGGGCTACATGGGCCAGGAATGGGATGACGTGAACACCGACACTTGAGCCGCCAGGAGCCCGAGCCATGTTGAATGTGTTGTTTGTCTGCAGCCAGAACAAGCTGCGCAGCCCCACCGCCGAGCAGGTATTCGCCGACTGGCCCGGGGTGGCCACCGCCTCGGCGGGCATCAACCACGATGCCCAGGTACCGGTGAGCCCGGAGCTGCTGGAATGGGCCGGGCTGATCCTGGTGATGGAGCCCCGTCACCGCAACAAGCTGTCGTCCAAGTTCAAGCCCTACCTGCGGGACAAGCGAGTGGTGTGCTTGAACATCCCCGATGACTTCGAGTTCATGGCGCCGGAGTTGATCGAGCTGCTGCACCGCCGGGTGCCCAGCTACTTGCCGCAATAACGCCCGATACCGGGTTGGCCCCGGCCCTCAGGAGAGGGACGCGAGCAACTCGGCCGAGACGTTGTACAGCGGCACCGTGCCCTTCAACAACACCTGGGCGCTGCGCCGATAGGCCGCCGCGTCCACGTGCATGTCGGCGCCCTGCGCACGTGCGGTGATCAGGGTGTCCAGCACCCCGGCCGGGTTCTCGATCGACAGGGCGTACTCGCCGCTCTGCTCCTTCAGCACGTGGGGGCGCTGCAGCAACGAGTGCGGCACGGTGCCGGGTGCCAGGCACGCCGCCGCCAGGCAACAGCCGCCGGACACCGCCAAAGACGGATGGGCGTTCTGCGGGGTGAAATAGCGGGTGCTGATGTCGCCCCCGGCGCGGGCCGGGCTGACGATGCAGATTTTCGGAATGGTCTCGCTGCGCCGCAACTCGGCGGCGGTGAGCAACGACCCAGCGCGATTGCGCAAGCCCATGCGCAAGCCGCCCTCAACCATCAACTCCAGCAGCGCCGCCTTGAACATGGGGTCGGCTTCCAGTTGCGCGGGGCTTTCCTGCCCGGTCTTGCCCAGGTCGGAAGCCTTGACGATCACCATCGGCACCGCCACATCGATGCAGGTCGCGGCGATGCCATTCAAGTCATCGACCCGCTGCCAGGACGGGAACAGTGCGCCGGTCTTGGCCCCAACCGGGTCCTTGAGAAACAGGTCCACCCCGGGGTAGGTACCGTTGACCCCGGGAATCCGCGTGTCGCTGAGCAGGCGGCCCTCGGCAAACCCCAGGCGCGCGAACATCGTGGTCTGGGTGTTGCTGTTGAAAATCTCGATGCTCGCTCCCGGCTCGGCGGGCTCCAGCCAGCCACGTTCCAAGGCATACAGGGGCAAGGCGGCGGACATGTTGCCGCAATTGACGCTCCAGTCGATGGCGCTCTTGCTCGCCGCCAACTGCGCCAGGGTGCTGATCATCCGCGTCTCCCCCGGGCGCCGCTCGACGATAAACACCTTGTTGCTGGTGGGAATGCCCCGGCCCAACCCGGTGATCTGCCCATTGCCCGGCCACTCCCCCGCCAACGGCACGCCCATCACATGGCGGAGCAACTCCTCCACCAGGCGTTCATCCCTGGGCAGATGCTCCTTGGCGATGATCACCCCGGTGGAGGTACCACCACGGGCATGAAACACCGGAAACTCGACGATTCCGGCGCGGACAAGCGGATGATTCGGCGCTGTACTCATAGGGGCTCGGCTGGGTTCACGAGGGTCGGGGGTTCAGACTAAAGCCGATGCCCGGTCTTTGACCAGTGCGCAGCATGCGTCCACAGGGCAATTCCCCCGCCTCTGCCCAGGCGTTTCAAGCCTATGGGCCCTATTTTCTGAACAGCTAGACGCGATGCTTGACCCTGCACCGCCGACGGCCCGATGCTCTGCCCCCGCACCGGGCCGTTTTGCAGGATGCACGGGCTATCAAGGGAATTGAGCACGCAATGACTGACCGCGAACACCTTCATCGAGACGGCTATGTGCTGCTCCGCCAAGCCATCCCCAGCGCCTGGCTGCCGGACCTGCGGGCCGCGTTCGAGGCGGGCGTAAAGCCCTCGGATCAATGGCCAGTACCCCGTGGCATGGATTGGCGCCATTCGCAGCTGGACACTGATTCGACGATTCAGGCGCTGTGCCGCCTGCCGCCGCTGCTGGCAGTGGTAGGCGAGTTGATCGGCGAGCGGTTCTTCCTCTCCCAGGTGGAAGGGCGCGAGCCCCTGGAAGGCGGCGGCCATCAGCTGTTGCACCGCGACTTGTCGGCCCAGCGCCCCGGCGATATCGCGATCGCCATTGCCTATTTCGACGACTACGGCCCCAGCAATGGCGCGACCCGTATCGTCCCCGGCAGCCATCGCCCCGAGCAGAATGCGCCGCCCTTGGACGGCAATGACGACTCCCAGTCGGTGCAGCTTTCAGGCGTGGCCGGGGACATTCTGGTGTTCGATGTCGACTTGGTGCACGGGGCCAGCCTGAACCGGGTCGGCGCCCGCCGACGCTCCATCCTGATCAGCTATTTTTCAGAGGCGCTCTACGCCTCCCACGAAAAAACCGCGAGCCTGCGCGGCATTCGGATGGACACACGCGATCGCTTCGAGCCCTCGGACTTCAGCTGGGCGGCCGTGCAGGCGGACTAGGCACCTGCGCTCCCGCAAGAGCTGTCAGCACGCCTTGATCTGCTCCCACCGTTGCGCCACCTGCTCGGCGCTGGACGCCGGGACGCGGGCCAGGTCCAGCGGGTAGTCGACGCCCGGGTTCTCGGTAAAGCGGGTGGCGGTGAACTGGCCATTGCTGGCCCGCAGAATGTAGCCCGTGTCTCGGCACTGCTCCGAGACAAGAAACAGCACACCAGGCGCCACCCACTCCGGCTTGAGGTTATGCGGCGCTTCGCTCACGCCCCACATTCGGGTTTTGGCGACCGGCGACACTGCGTTGACCAGGATGCCCTCTGCCGCGCCCTCCATGCTCAGGGCGTTCATGATGCCCAGTTGCGCCATCTTGCCTGCGGCATAGGCCACCAGGCCCGGCTGAGCGTAGGGCTGATACATCGCCCGGTCCGACGTCGTCAGCACCACCCGTGCAGCGGCAGATTGCCTGAGGTGCTGCCAGGCGTTTTTGCACAACCAGATGGGGGTGTAGACGCTGATACCCAGGGCGCGCTCGATAAATGCCGAGTCGGCGTCCTCAATCGATTGATAACCGACCCAACCGGCGTTGTGAATCAGGATATCCAACTGCCCGAACGCCTCGACGGCCGTCTCGATCAACTGCCGGCAGGCCTGTTCGCTGGCCAGGTCGGCGCTGTGGCCAATCACCTTGAAACCCTCGGCTTGCAGGGCGCGGGCGGCGTCGAGGGCAATGGCGGCGTCCGCACCGTCACCGACCTTGTCCGCCCCGATATCGCTGATCACCACGTTGGCGCCGAGCCTGGCCAACTCCCGGGCGTAGACATAGCCCAGGCCCCGACCTGCGCCAGTGATCACTGCCGTTTTACCGATGAAGTTCATGCTCTGTTCCCTCGTAAAAGCCCATCACCCTAACAATCACCGCACGGGATGTTTAATACTGATCAGCACGCCCTTTGATACCTGGCGCCTATCAAGCTTTTGCTCAGGCCTATGGGTCGACTCAGGGAACAAGGCGCCGCTCAGGCCGCAGGGATCAGCTCACGTGAAGGAACCCAAGACATGATCGAAACCCGACTGCTGAGGCAGTTCATCGCCGTGGCTGAAGAGCTGCACTTTCACAAGGCTGCCCTTCGCCTGCACATGGCCCAGCCGCCCCTGAGCCAGGCGATCAGCCGATTGGAAGGCAAACTGGGTTTCAGCCTGTTCACCCGCAGCAAGCGCGAGGTCAAGCTGACGCCCGCCGGCAGCGCCTTTCTGCAAACCGCCTACAGCACCCTCAAGACCCTGGAGCACGGGGTGGAACACGCCCGCCAGGTGGCCGAGGGCTGCGCCGGCACACTCACCATCACGACCGTGTCCATCGCCCATTACGAGTCGCTGCTCAACACCCTCAAGCAGTTCCGCGAACGCTTTCCCAAGGTCCAACTCATCCTCAAGGAAATGCCCTCCGCCCAGCAGGCCGAGGCGATGGTGTCCCGCGAGGCGGATATCGCCTTTATGCGCAAACTGCCGATGCCCGGGCACAACATCGAATCGCGCTTGGTGCTCGACGAAGCGCTGCTCATGGCCCTGCCCATCCAGCATGCCAACGCGCAGGCAAAGCAGATCGACCTGCGGGACTTCGCCGACGAAGCCTTCGTCTTCACCCCCGAAGCCCTGGGCAGCGGCTATCACCAACACCTCATCGCCCTGTGCGAAGCCGCCGGCTTTTACCCGAAGGTGGTCCAGGAAAGCGCGCAGATCCACACCGTGGTCGGCCTGGTGGCCTGCGGCTTCGGCGTGGCCCTGGTGCCCGAATCCATCGCCCACTCATTCAACGGCGACAAGGTCGTGTTTCGCCCCCTGCTGCCCGTGAATGACGCCCCCAACCCGGCCATCGGCCTGTACATGAACCGGCACCGCGACAACCAGTCACCGCTGGTGAATAGCTTTATTGCCCTGCTCGACTTCAGCCACCCGCCGCAAGCCGAGTCGGGCATTCAGAATCTGGGCTTGAGTTGAGTGGTCGGTCGATCAGAACTCCGCCGAGATATCATCTTGGCTTCACTCTGCTACCCCCGCCACTCCCGCGCAGCGACTGACATTTCTGTTCAGCACCAGAAAATTCCCACCCCACCCTTGGGCTCGCACCCGACCTGGCGTTATCGTAAGCGCCCCCTTTTGTAATTCGTTGCCCAGGAGCGCTCCATGGACCTCGCCACGCTGATGCTGTTTGTCCCGGCCTGCTTTGCCTTGAACATGGCCCCTGGGCCGAACAACCTGCTGTCGGTGAGTAACGCCACGCGCTACGGCTATCGCACCGCGTGCCTGGCTGGGTTGGGTCGGTTGCTGGCGTTTGCCGGGATGATCGCCCTGGCCGCCGCCGGGCTGGCGGTGGTGCTGCAGACGTCGGAGTTGCTGTTCTACGGGATCAAGATTCTGGGGGCGGCGTATCTGCTGTACCTGGCGCTGCAGCTGTGGCGCGCCAACCCGGCCGCCGAGGCTGGGGATGCCAGTGCGGCCCGGGGCTTGCCGGCCCTGGCTCGGCAGGAGTTTTTAGTGGCGGCGGGCAACCCCAAGGCGATCCTGATTTTTACCGCGTTCCTGCCGCAGTTCGTGACCCCGGGGCAAGCCGTGGGCCCGCAGTTTCTGCTGCTGGGGGCCTTGTTCCTGGCCCTGGAATGGCTGGCCATCGGCGCCTATGCCTACATGGGTCTGCACATGCGCCGCTGGTTCAGCGAGCCCCGCGGCAAGCGACTGTTCAACCGTTGCTGCGCCGGCCTGTTGTCCGCCGCAGCTTCGGTGCTGCTGATGGCCCGCCGTACCTGAGCGACTCAGGTACGGAAGTGCACCACCAGGCTCTGCAACTCGCTGCCCAGGCGCGCCAGCTCGATGCTGGACGAGGCAATTTCACCGCTGGCCTGGGCCGACTGGTCGGCGGTTTCACGCACATGCAGCACGCTGCGATTGATCTCCGCCACCACCGTGCTCTGCTCCTCGGCAGCGCTGGCGATCAGCAGGCTCATCTGCTGGATCTCCGAAACCTGGCGGGTGATGGCTTCCAAGGCATCGCCGGTGTTGCGCACGCCAGTCACCGTTGACTGGGTCTGCTCGACACTGGCCTGCATGGTGCGGGTGCTTTCGTCGGCAATGCGCTGCAAGCCGCTGATCAGTTGTTCGATCTCTTCCGAGGAATGCTGGGTGCGCTGCGCCAGGCTGCGCACTTCATCCGCCACCACGGCAAAACCACGGCCCGCCTCACCGGCCCGGGCGGCTTCAATGGCCGCGTTCAAGGCCAGCAGGTTGGTTTGCCCGGCCACCGCCTTGATCACCCCCAGCACACTGCCGATGCGTTCGATTTCCTGATGCAGGCGGTTCATGGATTCGGCGGACACCCCGACTTCACCGGCGAGGACTTCGATTTGCAGGATCGCCTCGCGGGAAATGTGCGAGGCGCCGCTGGCTTCGCTGTCGGCCTGGCGCGCGGCACTGGCGGCGTCTTCCGAGTTGCGCGCCACCTTCTGCACCATCACCGTCATGTCATTGATGGCACTGGCCACCTTGTCGGTGTCCGAGCGCTGGCTGTCGGTGCCGGCCTGGGTCTGGGTGGTGATGGTCGCCAGTTGGCTGGCCGACACTGCCAGTTGCGAGGAGCCGCTGCCAATCTTGGTGATGACCTCCCGCAGGCGCTGGCTCATGTTGCCAATGGCCCGCAGCAGTTGCCCCAATTCATCGCGACGCTGGCTGTGCAGTTGCACGGTCAGGTCGCCATTGGCGATGCGCTCGGCAGCCAGCAGGGTTTGCTGCAACGGCACGATGATCTGCCGGGCGATGACCCAGGCGATCAGCGCACCGAACAGCAGCGCCGCCGCCGTGACACCCCAAAGAATCGAGACCACGGTGCGCACGCTGGCGGCCGCCCGCTCCTCCTCTTTTTTGTACAGCACGTTGATGCTGTCCTGCAGATCAGACAGCAGCTCGTTGGCCTGGACAATGGCGCTGGCATTGGCGGTGGAGGCGTTCAGCGCAGCCTGGTGGGCCTTGATATAGGCGTCCAGGCCTTCACTCAGGCGCTGCACCAGTTGCTGGTCCTCGGCCGGCCACTGGCCGCCCTTGAGGTCGGCAAACACTTCCGACAAAGCGCTTTGCAGCGCTTGCTGGTGGGTGTCGTGGGCATTGAGTTCGGCGCGCTCGGCGCTCAGCGCGTACTTGAAATTGGCTTCGCGGGCGAACACGGTTTCATCGAAGATCCCGCCCAGGCGGTTGATGCGCGCGAAAGACGACTCGTCATTGCGCAAGCCATGCAGGCCAGTGGCAGCCAACAGCACCGCCAGGGCCAGCAACAGGCCGAACCCCAGGCCGAGCTTACGGGTGACGGTCAGATTTTCCAGTGAGAACAGGCGCAGCATGCAGGCTCCTTGAAGATGATTGGAACGCTTCCATCACCCCGAGTCCCCCTGGCCTACCCCGCGCCAGAACGGCCCACAGTGCACATTCCTGCAATGCTATCGGATAGCCAGCACCCAACTTTAGGGGCTGGCGGAAAAAGACTTGTAACGCACCGCAATGGTGCTGTTTTCAGCTGGAATACCCCTCTTCCAACGTAGGAAAAGCCCCCGCCTTCACCGCCGCGACATAAGCCTGCAACGCCGCGGCAATGCTCGGTTGCCCGCTCATGAAGTTACGCACGAACCGCGGGCGGTGAACACTCAGGGACAGGCCGAGCATGTCGTGCAGGACCAGCACCTGGCCGTCGGTGCCGGGCCCGGCACCAATGCCGATCACCGGAATGGTCACCGCCTGGCTGAGGCGGCGGGCCAGGTCGTTGGGCAGGCACTCGATCAACAACATGGCTGCGCCAGCCTTTTCCAGGGCCAAAGCGGCGTCGAGCAACTGCCGGGCACGCTGCGGATCGCGCCCCTGGACCTTGAAGCCGCCGAAGACGTTCACCGATTGCGGCGTCAACCCCAGGTGCGCGCACACCGGCACGCCGTTGGCAGTCAGGCGGCGGATGGGCTCGGCCAGGCCGATATCGCCCTCCAGCTTGACCATGTGCGCGCCCGCCTTCATCAGGCGCCCGGCGTTGTGCAACGCCTGTTCCAGGGTGGCGTAACTCATGAAGGGCATGTCGGCAACGATAAAGGCGCCTCGGTTACCGCGCTTGACGCACGCGGTGTGGTAGGCCAGGTCCTCCACCTCCACCGGCAAGGTGCTGTCGTGCCCTTGCAGGACCATGCCCAGGGTGTCGCCCACCAACAGCATCTCCACGCCCGCGGCGCTGGCGGCATCGGCAAACGTGGCGTCGTAGCAGGTCAGCATGACGATTTTCTCGCCCCGCTGTTTAAGGGCCTGCAAGGTGGTCAGGGTAATGGTGGCCATGATCGGATTCCTGGTCGCAACGGGTGGGGTTGAATGACGGCAAGCTCCAGGCCGCCGCAGTGCTTGGCAGCGCGGCAGGCCCGAGAACCGGGAAAGTGGACGCGGGGTTTCAGGCGCCGGGGCGGCTCACCGGGTTGCACCAGCGCGAAGGGGCAATGCCAAAGGCCTTCTTGAAATGCCGGGCCATGTGGCTGTGATCGAAGAACCCCGCCGCCACCGCAGCCTCTGTCAGGGCCTGCCCCGACATGACCAACGCCCGCACCCGATCCAGGCGGCGCAGGGTCAGGTAGCGATGGGGGCTGGTGCCGAAGAACAGGCTGAAATCCTTGGACAGGCTCCAACGGTCGCGCCCGGCGCACAGGGCCAAGTCGTCCAGGGTAGTGGGCCGCTCCAGGTTGTCGTCCAGGTACTCCCGGGCCCGGGCCGCGGCGGCGTAATGGGGAGTCGCTGATACCGGACGCTGGCCGGCGGCTTCGGCGAACAGCGCCACCAGGCGATACAGCGCTTCATCTTCCGCCAAGGGGTCGAGCCCGGCGTCCAGAGCGTCCAGCAACCCATCGACAGCACTCGCCAGGCGGGGGTCATGGGTGACGCCCGCCTTGAAAAACGGCAAGGGCTGGCCCTGAAGAATGTGCTGGACCACGGCCGGTGGCAGGTGCACACCGCGATAGCGAAACCCCGATGCGGAACCGGCGCAGCCATCGTGAGGCTCATCCGGGTGCACGATCATGGTTTCACCGGGCAGGCATTGCCGGGATTCACCCCGGTAGTGAAAACGATGAACCCCGACCAGGGTTCGGCCAATGGCGTAGGTGTCGTGACGATGGGGGTCGAAGGCATGGGCGCCGAAGAAGGCCTCGAACCGCGTCAGCGACGAGACGGTGGGCACATGTTTGACCCAGTCCTGTGGCGAATGACGATCTTGCATAGTGGCGCACCCATGGCGTGGCTGGGTTGAGCGAGGGGCAGATTAACACGCGTAACCGGCCCCTCTTGGAATGATCAAAGCCCCGTCCCGAAGCCCCTGCCCTAGAGTTCCTTGATGTGCACATAGAAGCCATGAACCATAAAGCCCGCACAGACCACCAGCGCAATACCCATCACCCGGTTGAACAGCTGGAAGTAAGACTCCTGGGTGATTCGCCGCCCGAGTAGTGCGCCCAACAGCGAATAGACCCCGGGCGCCCCGCCACCGGCAATTGCCAGTAACACCGAGACCATGGCAATGGACCCGCCGCTGATATGGGCTGCCGGTAACATGACGCTGGTGATCGGCAGCACCACCATGATGCCCTTGGGGTTGAGCAACTGAATCAGGAAGCCATTGGCAAAGGTCAGCGGCTTGCCGGGCACCGTCACAGCCGGTTGATCCTCCACGACGGCGCCGCTGGCGCCATACACCTGATACGCCAGGTACAGGGTGTAGACGCTGCCCAGCAGCGAGATGTACGGCAGCGCGGCCTGGGAAACAATCGCCTCGCCGGTGTAGCCAAACAGCATGAACAGCAGCAACAAGGCGCAGCCGACGCCGACGAAGAAGCCCAGCGAACGCCGGAACTTGCCGCTCAGTCCAGCATTCAAGGCGATGAAATTCACCGGCCCGGGGCTGTACATCACGCTGAAGGCGTAAAGAAAAATATCCATGCTGTGGCGTACTCGACTACTCGTAGAAACACATCAACGACCAGCGCTTTGCTGCAACTGACAAGGCCAGGCCGAAGAACAATCGCACGAGTATAAGGACGCTATTTAATGCCTGGCTTGTACGTTTGTGGGTGGTCAAACCGTGGATTGACGCCTGCTGAAAACCGTCTGATGATCCGCCGCAAACCGCCCCTCATCCGCGCGATGGCCAGCGCCATGAGCCACTGCAACCCAGGAATGACTGCCACCAAGGAACCTGCCGTGATCGACTTCAGACAACGCGCTGCCCAGGGGCTCCAGGCCGGCGACCGCTTCACCCTGTCCCGCTGCTTTGGCGTGGACGACATTCGCCGTTTTGCCGAGCTATCCCGGGACTACAACCCGGTGCATGTGCATGCCGAATACGCCGCCGCTCGCCAGTTCCGGGCCCCGGTCAGCCATGGCTTGTTGACGGCCAGCCTGGTGACTGAGATTGGCGGGCAGATCGGTTGGCTGGCCGCAAGCATGACGTTCAGTTTCAAAGCGCCGGTGTATGCCGGCGACACCATCACCGCGCACTGGGTCATCCAGAACGTGGATGACCAGGGCCGGGCCGAGGCCGAAGTCACCCTCACCAACACCGAGGGCACGGTGGTGCTGCTGGCGCAGACCCGCGGGGTTTTACCCAATGCCCAGCAGCGCAGCCTGCTCACGCAGATGCTCGCTGCAGGCGACCCCGACAACGGTGCGACTGCCCCGCCGGACCCAACCCGCGAACCTCAGTAATCCACCCAGACACCGCCCTGGTCGGCCGAGCTGACGCAGCGTTCGACCCAGCGCACCCCTTCGACCCCGGCGTGAATGTCCGGGTAGCGCAGGCTCGCCAGCAAGGCCTGGTCATCGCGGTCGGCGGCGTCCATGGCCAGGGCAAAGCGGTAGTAGAGGTTGGCCCAGGCGTCGAACAAACCTTCTGGATGGCCTGCGCCGATGCGGTCGTCTATCAGGGCATTGGCATGCAGGTAGCCCATGCCCCGCTCAAGGATCTGCGCCGGCCGGCCCTGAACTTCAAAGGACAGTTGGTTGGGGCGCTCGTCCCACCACTCCAGGCTGGCCTTGGCGCCGACCACGCGGATTTTCTGCCCATGCATAGAACCGGCATTCACGGCGCTGGACCACAGAGTGCCCATGGCCCCACCTTCGTACTCCATCAAGGTGTAGGCGTTGTCCTCCAGGGGTGCGCGACTCTTCACAAAACTCTGGCGGACGCACAGCAGTTTTTTGATTTTCAACTCGGGCAGCATCACTTCAGACAGGTACAGCGGGTGGGTGCCCACATCCCCCAGCACATAGCTGGGGCCGGCCAGGCGCGGGTCCACTCGCCATTGGGTGGCCGCGCTCTGGGCCTCCACCGGGGCACTGTGGAAGCCATGGGCGAACTGCATCTGCACCAGGCGGATCTCCCCCAGTTCACCCTGGGCGATCATTTCCCGGGCCTGCTCGATCAACTGGTGGCCGGCATAACCGTAGGTCACGCCGACAATGCGATTGCGCGCCACGGCCAGCTCACGCAGGGTCTCGGCTTCGGCCAGGGTGAAACACAGGGGCTTTTCACAGACCACATGCAGCCCGGCCTCCAGGGCCGCCCGGGTAATGGCGAAATGCGTGCCGTTGGGGGTGGCCACCGACACCGCCTGGATGCCGTCCGGGCGCCGCGCCTCGCCCTCGAACAGGCTGCGGTAATCGGCGTAGCAACGCTCGGGGTCCAGCCCCAGGCTCTCGCCAAAGGCCCGGCCACGTTCGGGGTCGAGGTCGAAGGCGCCGGCCACCAGGCTGAAAGACTGGTCGCGCAAGGCGGCGCTGCGGTGGATGTAGCCGATCTGGCTGTCACGCCCGCCGCCGACCATGGCCCAACGCAGGGGCTGGGAAATACGCTTGCTGCCGTTAATCATAATGAGGTCCTCAAGGGGGAAAAGCCGGTCAGAAACCGACCCGGGAAAGGTAGGCACGGCTGGCGGCAACGTCTTTCAGGCTGCCCCCGGACTGACGCGGATCACGCTCCTGCTCAACCGTGATGTAGCCCTGGTAGCCCAGCTCACCGAGCAGTTCACGCAACGCCGGGTAGTCGATCACCCCCTGGCCGATGGGGCACATCACGCCCTGGCCGCAGGCGGCGAAAAAACGGATGCGTTGGTTCAGCACCTGTTCGAACACCCCTTGATCGATGTCCTTGAAATGCAGGTAATCCAGGCGTTCGGCGTATTGGCGCAAGGTGCTGAGCGGGTCCATGCCGGCGTAGTACAGGTGGCCGGTGTCCAGGCACAGCCCCGCCACCTCATAGGGAATGTCGGCCACCAGCTGCGCCAGCTCATCGGCGAACTCGATGTAGCCGCCGGCGTGGGGATGCACCACGGTGCGCACCCCGTATTGGCCCCAGGCCAGCTCGGCGATGCGGCGGATATGCCCCATCATGCCGCGCCAGGCCGAGGCCTCCAGGCGAGGGGCGCGGTCGCTGTGGCCCGCCGCGTAATCGCGCTCCTCGTGGCCCCAATCGATCACCACCAGGCACGGCAAGGCATAGCGCTGGCCGGGCTGGCGGGCAATGGCCGGCAGTTGCTTGAGCAAGGAGCAGATGTCGTGGGTCTGTTGCAGCAACCGGGGCAGATTGGCAGGGTCCACCAGGTTGTCAAAAATCGTCCCGGCCACCACTTCAAGATTCAGCCGTTGCAGCTCGGGCGCCAAGGTGGCGACGTCCAGCGGCAGGTAGCCATAGGGCCCCAATTCGATGCCGCGATAGCCGGCCTGGGCCGCCTCATCGAGCACCAGGCGCCAGTCCGGCAGATGGGGATTGTTGACGTCATCCACGCCCCAGCAACAAGGTGCCGTGGAAATTTTCAGGCTCATAGGACACTCCGCTCATTGTTCTTATGCAGCGACATCGCGCTGTCAGGAATCCTAAGTGGCCGGGTGCTGGCGCTGCTATAGTCCGCTCGCAGAACCTTGCAAAACCCCTCAAAAACCTGAAACGGCCTTGCATTTCATGTCAGAGCAACCGAAGCCGCCTGCACGGCGCCCGACCCTGGAAGATGTGGCCCGAGAGGCCGGTGTGAGCCTGGCCACGGTGGACCGGGTGATGAACCTGAGGGCCAATGTGCGCGCCGACACCGCCCAACGGATTGCCGAGGCGGCAGCGCGCCTGGGTTTCCATGGGCGCAATGTGATCGAGCAACGGCTGCTGCAGCAGCGCCCCAAGGTGCGCTTGGGCTTTCTCCTGCAAAAACGGGGCGTGGCGTTTTACCAGGGGCTGGCCAAGGCCCTGAACGAGGCGGCCGCCAGCACGGTGCGGGCCCAGGTGCGGGTACTGATCCACTACATCGATGACCTGGACCCGGCGGCCACCGCCGAACGTATTCGGCAGCTGCGCGGCGAGGTCGACGCCCTGGGGCTGGTGAGTGCCGACCATCCGCTGGTGCGCCAGGCGGTGGCCGAACTGGCGGCGCAGGGCTTGCCGGTGGTGGCCCTGGTGTCGGACCTGGAAGCAGCGGCCAACGCCGCCTACGTGGGCGTCGACAATCGCCGCATGGGGCGCAGTGCCGCTTGGTTTATCCGTCATCTGGCGCAGCAACCGGGTGCGGTGGCCGTGATGCTCGGCACCCAGCGTTTTCAATGCCAGGAATTGTGCGAAATGAGCCTGCGCTCCTACCTGACGGAACAGCAGGGGGATTGGGAACTGCTGGCAACGCGCCTGACGCTGGAAGACGAAGACTTCGCCTACGCCAGCACGCTGGACCTGCTCAGCAGCGAGCCCGACCTGGTGGGCCTGTATGTGGCCGGGGGCGGTATTGCTGGGGTGCTCAAGGCCTTGCGCCAATTGCAGGCTCAGAAAATCCGCCTGCCGGTGGTGGTGTGCCACGACCTGACTCCGCTCACCGCCACGGCCCTGACGGAGGGGCTGGTGCAGGCGGTGCTCTCGCACCCGGTGGCCGACTTGGCCCGGGAAGCCCTGCAACTGATGATCGCCAGTGCCCTGAACCCCGCCGCGCCGTGCACGGACAAACGCATGCTGACGCCGCAGATCGACGTGGCGGAAAGCGTCTGACCGAGCCCGCGCCGCCAGAGGCCTAAAAGGCCCTAGCGGCAGGCGCTTATAGCGGCGTCCTTACCCGACCCAACCGACCGCGGACTTGGGAATCACCTCGGACTCATCCATTTTCGAGGCGAACATGCTCACCGCCTCCACGGCGTCGCTGGTGCCGGCGCGAATCTGCAGGATCACCGAGCCCGCCTGGTCGGCCAGGGTGACCCCGCGTTGCGCGCCTTCCTGGGTGGTGTTCATGCTGGCCACTGCTTCGCGGGTTTCGGCAAGGATCTTGCCGATCATCTCGGCAATTTCCGCGGTCGAGCGGCTGGTGCGGCCCGCCAGCTGTCGCACCTCATCGGCGACCACGGCAAAACCGCGCCCCTGATCCCCGGCCCGCGCCGCTTCGATGGCCGCATTGAGCGCCAGCAGGTTGGTCTGGTCGGCGATGCCCCGGATGGTGTTGACGATGGCGGTGATTTGCTCGGAGCGATCCCCCAACTGGCCCACCAGGCGCGCCGAAGAGCCGATGTTGTCGGCAATCTGGCGCATCTCCCGGGCGGTTTCCTGAATCACCTGGGCGCCCTGCTCGGCGACTTTCTCGGTCTCGGCGGAGATGTGGTAGGCCCGCGAGGCGCCCCGGGAGTCTTCCTCGAACTTCTCCACCCGCTCGGTGATGTCGCTGGCGAACTTGACGATTTTGTACAGCTTGCCTTCAGCGTCGTAGACCGGGTTGTAGGTCGCCTCCAGCCACACCACGCGGCCGTGCTTGCCCAGGCGTTTGAACTGCCCGCTGAAAAACTCGCCCGCATTGAGGCGACGCCAGAAGTCGCTGTACTCGCTGCTGTTGATCAGGCTTGGCTCGCAGAACAGGCGGTGCTGCTTGCCTTTGATCTCGCCCAGGGAATAGCCCATGACCTGGAGAAAGTTGTCGTTGGCCACCAGGATATTGCCGGCCAGGTCGAACTCGATCACGGCCATGGCACGGTCCAGGGCCACCAGCTTGCTGCGGGTCTCGGCTTCCTGGGCGACCTTGGCGGTGACGTCCAGGGCGTACTTGACCACCTTGAACACCCGCCCCTGTTCATCCACCACCGGGTTGTAACTGGCCTCCAGCCAGACGGCCTGCCCCTGGCCATTGAGGCGCTGGAACGTCCCGGAAACGAAGGTGCCGGCCCGCAGTTGCGCCCAGAACTCGCTGTACTGGGCGCTGCGGACCAAGGCCGCCGGGCAGAAGTCGCGGTGCGACTTGCCCACCAGCGCCTCGGCGCGATAGCCCATGGTGCGAAGAAAGTTATCGTTGGCCCGCAGCACCTTACCGTCGAGGTCGAACTCGACGACGGCCATAGAGCGTTCAAGTGCTGTAATCAGTCCTTTGAAGCCTGCTACTTCGGCCGTCCTGGCCGTCAGTTCACTTTTAAGAATTTTATTGAACATGACGTACCCTCAGCGCGATCAGAAACCGTTGGACCCTCGATCTAATATCGGCGGTACAAAGCTGAGCTGAAGCGATTGGGCCAGACTTTTTCACAGCTCGCCCCGGTCACTGCACCAGGGCGCGTGCAGCCCCGCAAAACGCCCGGCGCCGCGGCCTCGGCGCTGGCCGACGGGCTAGACCAGACGCAGCCCAGGCCCGCGGGCGCCCAAGGCGTCGGGGCCCAACCGTTCCAGCACCAGGGCCTGGGCCTGGCGGGTCAACTGGTCCAGGTGGCGGTCACGTTTTTTCTCGGCGTCGAGCATGGCTTTGCGGCCATGTTGCTGCAGCAGGTAGGCATGAATCTGCCGCACTTCCAGGGAGCTGAAGATCGGCGCCACATCCAGCACCGCCAGCAACCCGTCACTGCCATGGTCCCGTGTGTTCATCAGCACCTGCGGCCCGCGGGCACCGATCAATTGGAAGCCCAGGGCTTCGAAACACGCGACCTTGCCCACCCCACACGCCACCTCGACCTGCGGGTAGCGGGCCTGTACCGGCGCCAACAGCGCCCGCGCCACGCCCTGGCGCCGATGCCCTTCGCGCACCGCCAGGTAGGCCACGGCGCAGGCGTCGGGGTCGTCCTGCAACGGCAGGTACAGAGCAAAGCCGATCAGCGTCTCGGGGTCGTGCTCATCAGTGGCCAGCGCCAACTCCACAGACAGGCCCCGGGTGCCGTCCATGGCGTCCAGGTAGCGATGGACTTCCAGGCCGACGGTGTATTGATAGAGCGGGTACAGGGGGTTGCTCGGGGCGATGGCCACCGCGCTGATGTCGCTGACGTAGTCGACCACCATCTGCAACAGCTGGCTTTTCAGGGGTTCGGAAGGCGGGGTGTGCAGCAGGCTGATCGTGGGCATGGAACCTTTGACTCTGAAGGTGATGGCAACTCGACGCGGCCGGGAGGCGGCGCGCGGCGGCGCTATGATAACCGCTCCGGCGATTGCCCGTGGCCCGGCGCGGCAATTGGTGTTTTTGCGGTTAGAATGCCGCCCCCTTGAAACTGGCCGAACCGCTTCCATGACCCCAGACGCCCTTGCCACCCTGCACCAGCACCTGTTGACCGCCCTGGACACCCCGCCCGATGAAACCCGCCGCCTGTTCCACGGCCGCGGCCGCTGCTGGCCGGGCCTGGAGCAAGTGACGGTGGACTGGCTGCAGGGCGTGCTGCTGGTGTCGCTGTTCAAGGAGCCCGAGCCTGGGCAACTGGAAGATTTGCAGCAACACCTGCTGCAACTCACCCAGTCGGCCGCCTGGGCCCGCTCCGGCGCCCACCACCTGCTGCTGCAACACCGCTACCTGCTGCGCAGCACTACCGAGTGGCTGCTGGGCGAGCCTATTGAAGAGTGGACCCTGACCGAAGGCGGCCTGCGCTACCGCATAGACCTGGGGCAGAAACAGAACACCGGGCTGTTTCTCGACATGCGCTACGGGCGCAACTGGGTGCGCGACAACGCCCAGGGCAAGCGGGTGCTGAACCTGTTCGCCTACACCTGTGGTTTTTCCGTGGCGGCGCTGGCCGGCGGCGCCAGCCATGTGGTCAACCTGGACATGTCACGCCCGGCCCTGAGCCGCGGCCGGGACAATCATCGGCTCAACGAGCACAACCTGGACCAGGTGACGTTTCTCGGCCATGACCTCTTCAAGTCCTGGGCCAAGGTGACCCAGAACGGCCCTTATGACCTGGTGATCATCGACCCGCCGACCTTCCAGAAAGGCAGCTTCGTGCTGACCAAGGACTACCAGCGGGTGCTGCGCCGCCTGCCGGAACTGCTGACCGCCCAAGGCACGGTGCTGGCCTGCATGAACGACCCGGCCCTGGGCGCCGAGTTCCTGATCGACGGCGTCACCCGCGAAGCACCGGGCCTGCACTTCGAACAACGCCTGGATAACCCGCCGGAATTTCCCGATGCCGGCCTGGACGGTGGCCTGAAGGCCCTGGTGTTCCAGCAGCAGGCCTGAACCCCAGGGAATGGCTTTTATGGGGGGCGAAATCCACTGGCGACGGCTGGCTCTTTGCCCGGCCGACTTGTATCTTCGACGCCCTGAGCAGCCGGGTCGGCTGCACGTCACGTCATTAGTGCATACAGGGAGTTGTCCATGGGTTCATTGTTACGTTGCCTGATTTCAGCGGTCGCTTTGCTCGCCAGCCTGCCCACCCTGGCAGACACACCGCCAAGCCACGAACAGGTCAAGGCCTGGGCACCGGCCGAACAAAAAGCCATGGGCATTACCGTGGAGACACTGGTGCCGGTGACCCTGGCCGGCAAGGAACAGGCCTACCTGGCCGGGGTCAGCTACGAGGAAGCCGCGCGTAACTTCTGGGCCGGCTACCTGCTGGTGCGCCCCAAGCTCAAGCAGGCCAGGGCCCTGGAAGAGTTTGGCGGGCAGTACAACGGCATCCAGTTGCTGGGCGACCAAGGCCCCGAGCAGAGCCTGGTGCTGATCGGCTCGGCCAGCTCGGGCCAGGGCATCATGGAAAAAACCTACGCCGTGGTGCGCTTTGACGGCTGGACCGCCAAGACCCTGTACAGCGCCGCCGAAGAGGACAACAGCGGCAATTGCGGGGCCGACATGGAGGTCTATTGCAAAGGCAACGACGTGTTCATCAACGCGCTGAGCGTACCGGCACCCGCCGGCAAGCTGGCGCTGGCGGTGACTCAGGTCAGCTATTCGTCACCCGACCTGGAAACCACCCCGGCGAAAATCACCCAGGAGGTCCAGGTGGTGTTTGTCGACAAACCGGGCTCCTGAACACGCCCCACTGCGTCGGCGCGCTGGAACTGTGCGCTGATCAGTGATGGTCCTGGTAGGCGCCCATGGCCTGGCAATGCCGGCAGCGGAACAGGTAGGCCGTGGGCCCCTGGTCTTTGTCCAGGGCACTGAAGAAGGCGTCCCACTGGGCGCCGTTGGGCAAGCCCGTGGCGTCCTGCACAGCGAGGATCGCTTCGGCGCCCAGGGCCTGCAATTCGTCATGACCGGCCTTGCCGATAAACTGCGCGGCATCGCCGCAATGGCTCCACCACTGCTCCTGCTGCCAACCGCTGTAGCCGGGGGTGCGTTGGCTGACCTCGGCAATCACCGCCTCGTCCAATTCCTCTTCGGCGTCCTGGCCGATGCCGTCTTCATCGGTAAAGCTCGCCTGGAACCGCTCGTGGGCACTGCCATCGGCGATGCACCAAGGGCAGAAACAGTCTTGGTATTCCTCCACCGCGTACACCGGGCCGACATATATCCAGCCACGGGCCTGTTCACAGCACAGGCAGGTGGCGTCACTGGCTTGCACCGAGCCGCTGGCGACCGGGTCGGGATGGTAGGCAAATTCAGGCAGTTTCATCAGCAGGACTCCTTGCTCCGCTAGCCTCGGCGCGGGCCCTGGCACAGGGCGCGGCAGAGGCGACAAAAAACAATCAGGCGCCACCCCGGCAACCACTTGGTGGCCCCTGGACAACCCTTACTTTTCGATGATCGTGTCGATCACATCCTGCATAAGAAGCGACTGACCGGAATATCGTTCAAATTTGATCTGGCCATAGCCTGCGGCGTACCAGACTTCGATGCGCTCGTCGCCACTGCTGGCGCTCACGTGGCAACTGTCCTTGAAGGTCCGCGGCGCACGGTTGACCTCGGTCTGCACATCTTCAAAGCCGACGAAGGTGTAGTCCGTGAAACTGTCGTAGTTCACGGGGTCGACCCAACCCTGGGCATGATTGGTCCGTTCACCGCTGCCGGTGACCTTGAACTTGGCGCCCGGCACCGCCTGCTTGGGGAACTCCGGGGACTGGGTGTAGATGTCCGTCATGATTGGCGTTTGCGGATCGGCACCCAGGGCCGCGATGCCGTAGCGCACCTCTCCCAGCAACCGGCGCCCGCTGAGGTCATAGACCGCGGCGGTTTTACTGCCGCCCGCAGCATTGACCACCGCCCTGCCTTTCTGGTCATTGAACATCACGTCAACAATCTGGGTGGTGGTGTCGCCGGAGCGAAACTGCACGTTGGGGGTCAGGCTGAAGCACGTGGCGAAATCGGCGGCGGCACTGGCATTCAGGGACAAGGCGCTGGCACTCAAGGCGAGGGCCAGGGGCAAAAGTGGAGAAGACATTGATTTCCTTTCTTTGTCGTAGCTCGAGGTCGGGAGCGGCTGCCCCCGACCGTCGTGGAAGGGGTCTGCGCTCATCGTCGGTCATCGGTCTGGGCCGCCTGACGCTGAGCGCCGCGCAATATAAACCAACGCCCGTCCAAGGTCAGCAGCCACGCGCGCGAGCAGCGCCTTGCCCACCTTGGCCGGTCAGCCGCGGGCCGGCCCCTTCCGGCCCGACACGGCGATGGGCAAAGGCCCGTGCCCATGGCTATGATTGCTCCCCATGAACCCCACGCTGCCGATTCGCTCACCCTGCCCGCCCGGCGCTTGCATCTGCGAGCGCGAGCGGCTGCTGGACGTTCCCGGCGCCGACCAGCGCATCCTGCGCCTGACCCGCCCCGAAGAGAAACGCCTGCTGGCGCGCCTGGAACAGCTCAAGAGCCTGGAAGACCTGCAGCATCTGCAACAGCGCCTGTATGACCAACTGGGCATCCGCGTCGAAATCGCCCCCAGCAACAATGAAGTGCGGAGCATGCGTGGCATCGCCATCCACCTCGCCGAACTGCCGGGCTTGTGCCGCAAGACCCGCCAGGCGATTCCAGCAGCGATTCGCCGGGGCCTGGAGAACAACCCGGAAATCGCCTACCGCCTGCTGGACGCCCACGACTTGCTGCGCGACGCCTGAAAGCCGAATTGCAGCGCAAGCCACCGAGTGCGGCCCGGCCCGAGGCGGGCTAATCTGCCAGCCTCGCCCTTGCCCGGTCAGCCCCTCACCATGCCCGAACCCTACCTAGCCGCCCGCCAATTCCTCGAACGACTGGACGCCGATTGGGCTCGGCACGTCCAAACCATCGGCCCCTGCCTGCACCAGGCCAAACCCACCCGCGATCCTTATCAGGCGCTGATGCGGGCGGTGGCCTATCAGCAATTGCACGCCCGGGCCGCCGAAGCGATTCTGGGACGCCTGCTGGCGCTGTTCCCGGGGCAGGACTTTCCGCGCCCCGAGCAACTGCTGGCCTGCGATGTGGCGGTGTTGCGCGGTTGCGGCTTTTCCGCGAGCAAGGTCACCGCCCTGCAAGGCATTGCCCAGGCCACCCTCGACGGCCTAGTGCCGGACGAACCCGGCGCCCGCGCCCTGGACGATGAAACCCTAATCCAGCGCCTGACCACCTTGCGCGGGGTGGGCCGCTGGACCGTGGAAATGCTGCTGATCTACAGCCTGGAGCGCCTGGACATCCTGCCCGCCGATGACTTCGGCGTCCGCGAGGGCTACCGCCGCCTCAAAGGCCTGGAGCAGGCACCGAGCCGCCGGCAGATGATCGAGATCGGCCAAGCCTGGCGCCCCTGGCGAACGCTGGCGGCCTGGTACCTGTGGCGGGTGCCGGCGCCTTGAGCCGGGCCTGGAGAGCGTCGCGTCTCAGGCCTCATAAAGCTCACGCTCCATGAAGCTCCCGCCCCATCAAACTCAAGCCCCGTGCAATAACAGGCGCGAGAAGTCGCAGCACTGCTGGCTCAAACGGGCCACGTCCGGGTTCAGGCCGAATTGCCGGTCCTGACGATGCAAGGCCGCATAACGAATCCGCGGCAGGCTCGGCTGGGTCACCAGGGCACGCAGGGCGCCCTGTTCGATCAGGTGCGACAGGCAATCCTTGGGCAGGTAACTGACGCCCATGCCCGACAGGGTCAGGCCCACTTGCACCAACAGGTTGTGGCTGGTCAGGGTGCGCGGCATCTGCACCTTGTGGCTGGCCAGCCAACGCTCGTAGATCAGACCGGTGCCGGACTGCGAGCCCTGGGTCATCACGGTGAAACTGGCCAGGCGCTCCAGGCTGATGGGGTCGGCGTCGGGAATCAGGCTTGGCGCGCACATCCAGGCGTTTTCCACGCTTTTCAGCGGTGTGCAGACAAATCGCGTGTCGTGGTACACATCCGGCACGATCACCAGGTCCAATTGATCGTCCTCAAGCTTGCGAAACAACTCGCTGCTCAGCTCCACCGACGGTTCGATCTGCACCCTGGGATAGGCCTGGCGCATGGCCTCCACCAGGGCCGGCAACCAGGTCAGGGCAGTCAGTTCGGTCACCCCCAGGCGAAAGCGCCGCACCAGCACTTCCCGGGCACTGACCCGTTGCATCAGCGAGTCTCGGCGTTCGCGCAGATCCTTGGCGTAATCCAGCAGTTCGGCGCCCTTCTCGGTCAGCCGGGCGTTGCGTTTGCTGCGGTCGAAGACCGCCACGCCAAAGGTGTCTTCCAGCTCTTGAATGCGTTTGGAAATGGCCGACTGGGACATGTTCAGTTGGTTGGCCGCGGCCTCGAAACTGCCCAGCTCGGCAATCCAGTACAGGGCATCGATCTGCTTGAAGGTAATCATTGGCCTGGCATCTGATGAAAAAAAGCGATGGTATCGCATAATAAAATATCGCTAAAACTGTTTATTGAACCCTCCTAAGATCGGCCCACAGCCACACCGGCTGAGCCCATTCTTCAGGAGCACCGCCATGTCCTTGCCTGGTTCGCGCATTCTTCCCAACCCACCCCTGGCCGCCGCCGAAGTGCTCGAAGCCTTCGCCCAGGTGGTCACGCCCCACATCAGCGACAACCTTGGCCGACACATCGGCGCCCGCGGCCTGACCCGCTACAACCGCAGCGGCAAGCTGGTGGGCACGGCGCTGACGGTCAAGACTCGCCCCGGCGACAACCTCCTGATCTACAAGGCCATGAGCATGCTCCAGCCCGGCCACGTGCTGGTGGTGGACGCCCAGGGCGATACCAACAACGCGGTGATCGGCGAACTGGTCAAGCTCTATGCCCAACAACGCGGCTGCGTCGGGTTTGTCATCGATGGCGCGATCCGCGACGTCGCCAGCTTCGACGACACCCCCTGCTACGCCAAGGCCGTGGTGCATTGCGGCCCCTACAAGAGCGGCCCTGGGGAAATCAACGTGCCGGTGTCCATCGGCGGCATGCTGATCCAGCCCGGCGACCTGCTGGTGGGCGATGAAGACGGCCTGGTGGCCTTTGCCCAGGCCGACGCAGCAGAGGTGTTGCGTCGCGCCGCCCAACACGCAGCCCACGAGGAACACGTCAAAGCCGAGATCGCCACCGGCGCCGTGCGCCAGAGCTGGATGGACAAGGTCCTGGCACAAGCCGGCCTGGCCGACTAAGGGAGACACCTGATGAGCACTGCCTTTCTTTCCGATCGTGTGCTGGGTATCCAGCCGTCACCGAGCATCGCCGCCAACGCTCTGGTCAGCCAGTTGCGGGCCGAGGGCCGGGACATCGTCAACTTCACCGTCGGCGAGCCGGACTTCGACACGCCGGCGCATATCCTCGAGGCCGCGCGCCAGGCCATGGCCAGTGGCGACACCCATTACACCGCCACCACCGGCACCCTGGCCTTGCGCCAGGCCATCTGCCTGAAGCTGCAACGCGACAACCACCTGAGCTACGGCCTGGATGAAGTGGTGGCCGGCTGCGGCGGCAAACACATCATCTATCACGCCCTGGCGGCGACCCTGAATCGCGGCGACGAAGTCATCGTGCACACACCGTACTGGGTGTCGTACCCGGATATCGCCCGGCTCAATGACGCCACGCCGGTGATCATTGCCGGCAACGAAATCAACGGGTTCAAGCTGACCGCGCAAGAGCTGGAACGCTGCATCGGCCCGCGCAGCAAATGGCTGATTCTCAACAGCCCCAACAACCCCAGCGGCGCGGTCTACACCGAAGCCGAACTGCTGGCCCTGGCCGAAGTGCTGCGGCGTCACCCGCAGTTGCTGGTGATGGCTGACGAGATCTATGAACAGTTCGTCTATGGCGACGCCCAGCACCTGTCCCTGGTGCACGTGGCGCCGGACTTGAAGCCCCGCACCCTGATCGTCAACGGTGCCTCCAAGGGCTATGCCATGACCGGCTGGCGCCTGGGCTTCGGTGCCGGCCCTGCCTGGTTGATCGGCGCCATCGGCAAGCTGCTGTCGCAAACCACCACCTGCCCCAGCTCCATCAGCCAGGCCGCCGCCGTGGCCGCCTTCGCCGGCGACCAGGCACCGATCGCCGCCATGCGCGAGGTCTACCAGCTACGCCGCGAACGCATGCTGGAGCTTCTGGCGCCCATCGAGAGCCTGCACTGCACCGCGCCAGACGGGGCCTTCTATGTGTTCGCCAATGTCTCGCGACTGATCGGCAGCCGCACGCCACAAGGGCTGCTGATCGACAGCGACAGCCAACTGGTCAACTACCTGCTTGAAGCCCACGGCCTGGCCACGGTGGCGGGCGCGGCCTACGGCATGTCGCCGTACATACGCCTGTCGTTCGCCAGCTCCCTGGAGGTGATCGAGGAAGGCTGCCGCCGGCTGGAAAAAGCATGCCAAGACTTGCGCTGACGGCCTGACCGCAACACCCGACAGCCACCGGACGGCTGCTCATTGACTGCCTAGAACAACACTCATAATCATTGTCATCAAATGAGGCATCCCCATGCATAAGCCCCGCATTGCGCTGGTCTGGCAAATCCTGATCGGCCTGCTCGCCGGCATCGCCATCGGCGCCCTGCTGCACCGTTTTCCCGACTCTCGCCCCTGGCTGGTGGACAACCTGCTGCAACCGGCCGGCGACATCTTTATCAAGCTGATGAAGATGATCGTGGTGCCCATCGTGTTTTCCTGCATGGTGGTGGGCATTGCCGGCCAGGGTGACGGCAAGGCCCTGGGCCGGGTCGGGGTCAAGGCCCTGAGCTACTTCTTCTGCATCACCACCCTGGCGATCATTGTCGGCCTGGTGATCGGCAACCTGCTCAAGCCCGGCGCCGGTACCGACCTGGCCAGCCTCAAGGCCGCGGCCATCACCTTGCCCAGCGCCAATGGCGGCGCCCACGGGCTGGGGCAGATCATCGTCGGCATCATCCCCGACAACGTGATCAACGCCATGGCCCAAGGCAGCCTGCTCTCGGTGCTGTTCTTTGCGGTGATGTTCGGCCTCGGCGTGTCCAAGCTCAGCACGGAGCGCCGGGAACCACTGATTGCCATGCTGCGGGCGGTGTCGGAAGCGATGTTCAAGGTCACCTCGATGATCATGGCCTACTCGCCCATCGGCGTGTTCGGCATGATCGCGGTGACCGTGGCCAACTTCGGCTTCAGCTCGCTGCTGCCCTTGGGCAAGCTGATCCTGGTCAGCTACGTGGCGATCCTGTTTTTCACCCTGGTGATCCTCAACGGCATCGCCCGGCTGGTGGGGGTCAACCTGTTCGCGCTGATGCGGCACATCAAGGACGAGCTGATCCTGGCCTTCTCCAGCGCCAGTTCGGCGGCGGTGATGCCGCAATTGATGAAAAAACTGGAAACCTATGGCGTGCCGCCGTCCCTGGTGAGTTTCGTGGTGCCGGTGGGCTACTCGTTCAACCTGGACGGGGCCTCGCTGTTCCTCGGCATCGGCACCCTGTTCGTGGCGCAGTTGTATGGCATCGACCTGAGCCTGGCGGACCAGGCACTGCTGGTGGTGACCATGGTCCTGACGTCCAAGGGCGCCGCCGGGGTTCCGGGCTTTATGTTCGTGATCCTCTCGGCCACCCTGGCCAGCGCCGGCCTGCCCCTGGAAGGCATTGCCTTTATCGCCGGCGTGTACCGGCTGATGGAGATGCCCACCACGGCGCTCAATGTGCTGGGCAATGCCTTGGCGCCACTGGTGATCGCCAAGTGGGAGGCGCGCAGTGCGCAGCCGGCGCAACCGCTGATGGCGCGCAACGCACTGTAGCCGAGGCCGACATTAACGCTGGGCAAAGCCTTCCAGGTAGTCGATGGCCCGGCGGTACTTGGCGACCCGCTCCAGGTCCTTGGCACTGGGAGCGGGGATGCGCGACAGGTCGCTGTTTTCCGCCAGGTCGGCCAACTTCACCTGGCGCGCCAACGGGTCCCGCCCGGCCCGCTCGACAAAAGCCTGATAGTCCTCCCCTTCACGCTTGGTCAGGGCCTCCAGGGCACTCAATACGCCCTCGCTGAAGCCCTGCTCGCGCAAATCTTCCAGGCTGACGGGGCTGTCCTCGACCACGTCATGCAGCACCGCCACGGTGCGTGCTTGCGGGTCTTGCAGGCGCAGCATCACCTGCAGCGGGTGGAGGATGTAGGGCGCGCCGCCCTTATCGACCTGGCCTTCATGGGCCATGGCGGCGATGGCGATGGCTCGTTCAAGGGTGCTCATTGAAAGGCCTCTTGCGGACGCTCGCCCAAGGCGATGGTCAGGCAGGTGCTGGCTGGTCTGGACATGTTCAGTCTCCCGTTGCTGAGGCGTGGATAGTAACCAGTCCTGGAAGGCGCCGCAGCGGCCATGACCGCTGATCGACAATCAACCCGCCCCACCTTGAACATTGATATCGATCAAACGCCCCGGGTTCCAGCAGCGTAAACCTTGCGCCTACCGCCTCAAGCCCTCGGAGCCTCGACCATGCCCAGCCCTGCCTTGAACACCCTCGCCCACCACCACTTCCCCACCCAGCAAGGCCAGTACTGGATCGAGGCCCTCAACGATGGCAGCCACGTACTGATCCGACCATTGCGACCCCAGGACCGGGACCGGGAGAAAGCCTTTATCGAAAACCTTTCACCAGTGACCCGCCATCAACGTTTTCTGGGTGAGGTGAAGGAAGTTGGCAATGTGTTGCTGGATCAACTGATGGACGTCGGCACGCCTGAGCGGCAAGCCTTTGTGGCCCTGGTGCATGACAACGGCACCCTGCGGGAAATCGGTATCAGCCGCTACGCCCTGGCCGTCGAGACACCCAGGTGCTGCGAATGCGCACTGACCGTGGCCGATGAGTGGCAGAACAAGGGGCTGGGGGTGCTGCTGATGCGGCGCCTGCTGGATCAGGCCCGGGCCCATGAGTTTGTCCGCATGTTCTCGGTGGACAGCGCCATCAACTACAACATGCGCAAGCTGGCCAAGACCCTGGGCTTCAGCAGCGTTATCGACCCGGATGACGCCACCCAGGTGATCCATAGCCTGGAGCTGTAACAGGGGCCGACCGGGGCTCAGCACGGCCCCGGCACAGCGCGCTTAGCCGCCGGTTAGCGCGGGCTTTCCTGGTATCCGGCGCTGGGCACGCCGCTGTGGAAACGGAACTCGACGTCCGGGGATTCGATCAGTTCCTGCTCGGCGGCGCGCACCTTGTCGATCACCTGGGCGATGTCCTTGGCGTCGCCGTACTGATAGGCCAGCTTCAGGTAACCCTGATAATGCCGGGCCTCGCTTTTCAGCAGCCCGAAGTAGAACTTGCCGAGTTCTTCGTCCAAATGCGGCACCAGGGCTTCGAAACGCTCGCAACTGCGGGCTTCGATAAAGGCCCCCACCACCAGGGTGTCCACCAGTTTTACCGGCTCGTGGCTGCGCACCACTTTGCGCAGGCCCGAGGCATAACGCCCGGCGGACAACTGGCGCAGCTCGACCTTGCGCTTCTTCATCAGGCGCATGACCTGCTCGTGGTGCACCAGCTCTTCGCGGGCCAGGCGCGACATCATGTTGATCAGATCGACATGGGAGTGGTACTTGGCGATCAGGCTCAGGGCCGTGCTGGCGGCCTTGAACTCGCAGTTCTTGTGGTCGATCAGCAGGGTTTCCTGATCCGCCAGCGCCGCCTGGACCCAGCCCTGCGGGGTGCGACAACCGAGGAAGTCGTGGATTTCCGGGAAGTTCATGGGCGCACTTCCAAGGCAGCAACAACGGCGGAAGGCAAGAAAGCGGCACGATCAGGGATGTTCAACATGAGGCTCACGGGGCAAAGGGTTCACGGCAAAGGCGGCGATTATACCGGCCACGGCGCCGACCACCAGCGGCGGGGTTTGATGTGCATCAACGTCGGCGCCGACAGCCAGCATCTATAGTTGTGCAAGACGCCCCCTTACCTTCTGGAGATCCCCCTCATGCAAAGCATCCGCAGCATTCTGGTGGTCATCGAGCCTTCGCCCCACGAGAGCCTCGCCCTCAAGCGCGCCAAGTTGATCGCCGGGGTCACCCAGGCCCACCTGCACCTGTTGGTGTGTGACAAAAAGCATGAGCACTCGGCCCTGCTCAGCGTGCTCAAGAGCAGCCTGGTGAGCGAAGGCTACAGCGTCACCACCGAGCAGGCCTGGAACGACAGCCTGCACACCACCATCATCGAAGTGCAGCAAGCCGAAGGCTGCGGCCTGGTGGTCAAGCAACACTTCACCGACAACCCGCTGAAAAAAGCCCTGCTGACCCCGGCCGACTGGAAGCTGCTGCGCTATTGCCCGAGCCCGGTGCTGCTGGTCAAGACCGCCACGCCCTGGAGCGGTGGCGTGATCCTGGCGGCCATCGACGTCGGCAACACCGATGGCGAACACCGCACCCTGCACGCCAGCATCGTCGATTACGGTTTCGATATCGCCCACCTGGCCAAGGCGCAACTGCATGTGGTCAGTGCCCACCCGTCGCCCATGCTATCGGCGGCCGACCCGGTGTTCCAACTCAAGGAAACCATCGAAGCGCGCTACCGCGAGCAATGCCAGGCCTTCCAGGCCGAGTTCGACATCGACGACAACCACCTGCACATCGAAGAAGGCCCGGCGGACGTGCTCATCCCGCACCTGGCCCACACCCTTAAGGCCGCCGTGACGGTGATCGGCACCGTGGCGCGCACCGGGTTATCGGGGGCGTTGATCGGCAATACCGCGGAAGTGGTGCTCGATTCCCTGGAGAGCGACGTGCTGGTGCTCAAGCCCGACGACATCATGGACCACCTGCAAGAACTGGCCTCCAAAAGCTGAAGCGATCGCTGGCAAGCCAGCGCCTACAAGGTGCGGGAATCCGTGGGAGTCGGCTTGCCGGCGATGAGGCCATTGAGCCTTGTGCAAACCTTGCGACCGTGATCGCTGGCAAGCCAGCGCCTACAAAGGTGGGGAATCCGTAGGAGCCGGCTTGCCGGCGATGAGGCCCTTGAGCCTTGCGCAACCCTTGCGACTGTGATCGCTGGCAAGCCAGCTCCTACAAGGTGAGGGAATCCGTGGGGGCCGGCTTGCCGGCGATGAGGCCATTGAGCCTTGTGCAAACCTTACGACTGCGATCGCTGGCAAGCCAGCTCCTACAGGGTGCGGGAATCCGTAGGAGCCGGCTTGCCGGCGATGAGGCCCTTGAGCCTTGCGCAAACTTTGAGACCGTGATCGCTGGCAAGCCAGCTCCTACAGGGTGGGGGAATCCGTGGGAGCCGGTTTGCGCCTACAGCGGCGCGGCGCCCAGGGCGTCCTTGAGGAAGCCGGGGGCGATGTAGCGTTGGTAGTGGGCTTCCGACAGCAGGAAAAATTCCCGATCAATGGCGTCGCGCAATTCCGGCAGTTCCCAATCGCGAAACTCCGGCAGCAGCACCATCCCATAGGCGTCCAACTGGTTGATCACCCGCGCCCCGCGGGCGATCAGCTGGTAGGCCCAGCAATACACCGACTGGTGCGGCACAAAGCGGATCTTGCGTTGCTCCAGTTGGTTACGCAGGCGCTGAGGGTCGAAAACTTCCAGCTTGGCCGTCATCACCTGCACCAACAGCTGCTCCAGACGCAGCCAGACCGCACGTTTTTCTTCCTCGTTGTAGCCGTTCCAATGGATCACTTCATGGTGGAAACGCTTGCAGCCGCGGCACACCAGGTCACCGTAAACCGTGGAGCAGAGGCCAACGCAGGGGGTCTTGATAGTCTGATTGGGCATAGGTAGGCAATACGCGGAAAAGCAAAACAGGCGGGCATGTTAGCCCTTTGTCTAACATTCATCACCCCTCAAACTTAAAGGCCTAACTTACCTTTAAATTTTTTTTCCCGTAGAATCAGCCAGCCTTTTTAGGCGCCAATGTCCGTTCGAAGCTGTTTTCAAAGCGTCACGAGCACAGTCGTTCCTTCAGAGCGGTGTTGGCGAAGAGTCTTTCCAGCGGGGAATACTCAACGCCAACCCTCATCAGCTCCCCGTTCTGCAGGCGTAAAACTTTGAAAACAGCTTCTGTAGGGAATACTCCGTAATTCTGGCTAAGGGGCCCAAAAAGCCCAGCAGCGCATGAGTTCCGAGTTTTTCTGGATGAGCGTCCCGGACACCCATTTGGGACCACTGATGAGGGTAATAACTGTGCTTGAAGCCTACCGCAAACATATCGAAGAGCGTGCAGCCCTGGGTATCGTTCCCCAGCCGCTTAACGCCGAACAAACTGCAGGCCTGGTCGAGCTGCTGAAAGCCCCCCCGGCTGGCGAAGAAGCCTTCCTCGTAGACCTGATCACCAACCGCGTTCCACCAGGCGTTGACGAAGCTGCCTACGTCAAGGCTGGTTTCCTCTCCGCCTTGGCCAAAGGCGAAGCCACCTCTCCCCTGATCGACAAGAAACGCGCTGTTGAACTGCTTGGCACCATGCAAGGCGGCTACAACATCGTGACCCTGGTTGACCTGCTGGACGACGCCGAACTGGCGCCTGTGGCCGCTGCCCAACTCAAGCACACCCTGCTGATGTTCGACGCCTTCCACGACGTCGCGGAAAAAGCCAAGAACGGCAACACTCACGCTCAAGCCGTGCTGCAATCCTGGGCTGACGGCGAGTGGTTCAAGAACCGACCTACCCTGGCCGACAAGATCAGCCTGCGCGTGTTCAAGGTCACCGGCGAAACCAACACCGACGACCTGTCCCCTGCCCCGGACGCCTGGTCCCGCCCTGACATCCCGCTGCACGCCCTGGCCATGCTGAAAATGGCTCGTGAAGGCATCGTGCCGGACGAGCAAGGCAAGACCGGCCCGATGAAGCAGATCGAAGAAATGCGCGGCCAAGGCTTCCCGATCGCCTACGTCGGTGACGTGGTCGGTACCGGTTCTTCGCGCAAATCCGCTACCAACTCGGTGCTGTGGTTCTTCGGCGACGACGTTCCTTACGTGCCGAACAAGCGTGCTGGCGGCTTCTGCTTCGGCAGCAAGATCGCTCCGATCTTCTACAACACCATGGAAGATGCGGGCGCACTGCCGATCGAATTCGACGTCACCAACATGAACATGGGCGACGTGATCGACCTGTACCCGCATGCTGGCAAAGTCTGCAAACACGGCACTGACGAAGTCCTGACCACCTTCGAAATGAAGACCCCGGTACTGTTGGACGAAGTCCGTGCTGGCGGCCGTATCCCGCTGATCATCGGCCGTGGCCTGACCGAGAAGGCTCGCGCCGAACTGGGCCTGCCACCGTCCGACCTGTTCAAGAAGCCAGAAGCTCCGGCTGAAAGCACCAAGGGCTTCACCCTGGCGCAGAAAATGGTCGGCAAGGCGTGCGGCGTAGCCGGCGTTCGTCCTGGCACTTACTGCGAACCGAAGATGACCACCGTCGGTTCCCAGGACACCACCGGTCCTATGACCCGTGACGAACTGAAAGACCTGGCGTGCCTGGGCTTCTCCACCGATCTGGTGATGCAGTCCTTCTGCCACACCGCGGCTTATCCAAAGCCGATCGACGTGACCACCCACCACACCCTGCCTGACTTCATCATGACCCGTGGCGGCGTGTCCCTGCGTCCGGGCGACGGCATCATCCACAGCTGGCTGAACCGCATGCTGCTGCCGGACACCGTCGGCACCGGTGGTGACTCCCACACCCGTTTCCCGATGGGCATCTCGTTCCCGGCCGGTTCGGGCCTGGTGGCGTTTGCCGCAGCCACCGGCGTTATGCCGCTGGACATGCCGGAATCGATCCTGGTGCGCTTCAAAGGCGAAATGCAACCGGGCATCACCCTGCGTGACCTGGTTCACGCCATTCCTTACTACGCGATCCAGGCTGGCCTGCTGACCGTAGAGAAGAAAGGCAAGAAGAACGCCTTCTCCGGCCGCATCCTGGAAATCGAAGGCCTGGACGGTCTGAGCATCGAGCAGGCTTTCGAGCTGTCCGACGCCTCGGCCGAACGTTCGGCTGCCGGTTGCACCATCAAGCTGTCGAAAGAGTCGATCACCGAGTACCTGAGCTCCAACGTCACCCTGCTGCGCTGGATGATCGGCGAAGGCTACGGCGACGCGCGCACCCTGGAACGTCGTGCTCAAGCGATGGAAGCCTGGATCGCCAACCCTGAGCTGATGGTGGCCGATGCTGACGCCGAATACGCCGAAGTCATCGAAATCGACCTGTCCGAGATCAAAGAGCCTGTGCTCTGCGCACCGAACGACCCGGACGACGCTCGTCTGCTGTCGTCGGTACAAGGCGAGAAGATCGACGAAGTGTTCATCGGTTCGTGCATGACCAACATCGGTCACTTCCGCGCTGCCGGTAAGTTGCTGGATCAGGTCAAAGGTCAGCTGCCAACCCGTCTGTGGCTGTCGCCGCCGACCAAGATGGACGCTCACCAACTGACCGAAGAAGGCTACTACGGCATCTACGGCAAGGCTGGCGCGCGCATGGAAATGCCGGGCTGCTCGCTGTGCATGGGTAACCAGGCACGTGTAGAGCCGAACTCGACTGTCGTGTCGACTTCGACCCGTAACTTCCCGAACCGTCTGGGTGACGGCGCCAACGTCTACCTGGCTTCGGCCGAGCTGGCGTCGGTGGCTTCCATCCTGGGTCGCCTGCCGACCGTCGAGGAGTACATGGAATACGCCGCGAAGATCAACACCATGGCCAGCGATGTGTATCGCTACCTGAGTTTTGACCAGATCGCCGAGTTCCGTGAGGCTGCTGCGAACGCCAACATCCCGGTCGTTCAAGCCTAACGCTGCAACGTTCTGAAAAACGCCGCCCATCGTGAGATGAGCGGCGTTTTTTTATGCCCGCCGTTCAGCCTTCTGTAGGCGCCAGCTTGCCGGCGAACGCACTTTAACCATCGACACAAAACGGCCTATGCGTTCAATTGAAGCGCCTGCTGCACCGCTCCATCGACGCTCAGCCCACTGAGAATCACCTGCTCCAGTTCCTGCTCCGGCAACTTCGACAGCACCGCTTTGGCCTGATGCTTGAGCCGCGCCAGAATCAGCAGTTTGTCCTCGGCGCGCACCTGCAAAAAGAACCCTTCCAGGGCTTCGATGCTGGTGCCGTCCAGGTTGGGCGACTCTTCAAGGCTGAGAATAATCGTATGCACCGGTGGCTCTGCATGCCGCGCCAGGCGCAAGGCCCCGCCCAGAATGCGTTCCACGTTGGCAAAGAACAGCGCCTCGCTGGGACGCACAATCAGCACCCCGGGGATGGCCTTGGCATCGGGATGGCGTTGCAAGTCGACAAAATCGTGGCCGCCGCCCATTTGCCCCAGCACCTGGATGTCCGCCGATGACATCTGCTTGAGCATCAGCACCACGCTGATCGCCACCGCCAACAACAAGCCGTCCAGCACCCCTAGCACCAGAACGGCGGCCACCGCGCAGATCACCAGCAAACGGTCGCGGCGCCAGATGAAATAACGCCCCAATGGCTGAAGGCTCAGGCCGCGACTCAGAGCATGGATGACGATGGCCGCCAGCACCGGCTCCGGGGTCAGGGCGATCCACGGCAACAGCGTCAAGACAATCAGCAACACCACCCCGGCCGCCACCAGCCCGGCCAGGCGCGAACCGGCACCCGCCGCTTCATTGGCCGAGGTCGCCGAGTAGCCGGCGCCGGCGGGCATGCCATGGAACAACCCGGACAACAGGTTGGCGCCGCCGAGGGCCAGCAGGTCGCGGTTGGACGACACCCGGTCGCCGTGCTTGAGGGCAAAGGAGCTGATGGAGCCATAGGACTCGGCGTACAGGATCATCACCATGGCAAAGGCCAATTCCCCCAGGCGCAGCCAGTCGGCAAATGGCAGCACCGGCAGGTGCGGCACCTCCAGACTCAAATCGATCACGCCGATCAGTTTGACCCCGTACGCCGGCAGGTTCAGCCATTGGCCGGCAGCGATGCCCAGCGCCACCACCAGCAACCCGCCCGGCAACCGCCTGAAGCGCGCGCACAGCCACAACACCAGCAAGGCCACCGCGCCCACCAGCGCCCCGACTTTATTCCACTGCGGCCATTGCTCCAGCAGTTGCGGCAGGAAGCGGATCAGGTTGCCGTTGCTCAAGTGCACATCGACGATGCTCGCCACTTGCTTGAGGATGATGGTCAACGCCAGGCCCAAGGCAAAGCCGCGCAGCACCGGTTTGGCGATAAATGAAGTGACGCTGCCGAGCTTGAACAGCCCGGCCAAGAGGAAGAAACCACCGGTCACCAGCACCAGGCCGACCGCCAGGGTCATGCGCAACGCCGGATCGCCGTTGGCCAAGGTGGCCGTGGCAGCGGCGAGCACCGCCGCCGAAGACGAGGTGGCAGAAACAATGGCGAAACGACTGGTGCCGAACAACCCGTAACACAGCAGGCCGGCAAACAAGGCAATCACCCCCGCCTGGGGTGGCAACGCGGCAATGCTTGAGTAGGCGACCGCCTCGGGCAACAACAGACCGGCAATCGACAAGCCGGCCAACACGTCCAGCCAACGATTCGGGGGATCGACACGGGGTTGCGTCGATGCACCAGGGGCACCTGCCATACAGCGTCTCCATAGAAGGCGCTGCAGCCGCGCCAATGCTGCCGCAGCTTAGCCGTTAATGTCGCAGCAGAGGTGCCCTGGATCAGCTGCCGCACAATAAAAAACGCCGCCCATTCCGGGGCGGCGTTTTTCATGCCATTGGGCAGTCGGTTGGATCGCTCAGCACCGCCCCTGTAGGGGCTGGCTCGCCAGCGATCCCCCGCTTAAAAACCCCAATAATGTGCCATCAACGAATACACCAGCGCCGAAATCGCCACCAGGCCCACCGCCGTCACGAAGACGTTGGACGCCTGCCCGCGATAGCGCGCCATGGCCGGCACTTTGCGGATCGCATACATCGGCATCAGGAACAGGATGGCCGCAATGACCGGGCCGCCCAGGGTTTCGATCATGCCCAGGATGCTCGGGTTGAGGGTGGCGACGATCCAGCAGACCACCAGCATAAAAGCGGCGGTCACGCGGTCCAGGGTCTTGGACTGCGAACGGTGGCGACCTTTGATGATCAGGCCCTTGAGGCCTTCACTGGCGCCGATGTAGTGGCCCAGGAACGACTTGGCAATGGCCACAAAGGCAATCAGCGGCGCGGCGAAGGCGATGGTCGGGTTGTCGAAGTGGTTGGCCAGGTAGGACAGGATCGACAGATTCTGCTCCTTGGCCTCCGCCAGTTGGGCCGGCGACAGGGTCAGCACGCAACTGAAGACGAAGAACAGCACCATCACCACCATCAGCAGGTGGGCCCGGGACAGGATCTGCGAACTGCGCGCCTCGGCGTGCTGGCCGTAACGCCGCTTCTGGTCCACGGCAAAGGCCGAGATGATCGGCGAATGGTTGAACGAGAAGACCATCACCGGAATCGCCAGCCACAGGGTACGCAGCAGGGACGACGACGTAGGCACGTCGCCCGCGGTGGCGAGGATGCCGCCGTTCCAGTGTGGGATCAGGAACACCGCGAGGAACAGCAAGGCGACGATAAACGGATAGACCATCAGGCTCATGGCCTTGACGATGAACTGCTCACCGCAGCGCACCACGGCCAGCAGGCCGAGGATCAGCACCAGCGACAGCACGACCCGAGGCGGCGGCGTGATGTGCAGCTGGTGCAGCATGAAGCTGCCCACGGTGTTGGTCAGGGCCACGCTGTAGATCAGCAGGATCGGGAAGATCGCCAGGAAATACAGAAGGGTGATCATCGCCCCGGCGGTGATGCCGAAATGCTCCTCGACCACTTCCGTGATGTCTGCGCCGTCACGGCCCGAGAGCACGAAACGGGTCAGGCCACGGTGGGCGTAGAAGGTCATGGGGAACGCCAGCAGCGCCAGGATCAGCAGCGGCCAGAAGCCGCCCAGGCCGGCGTTGATGGGCAGAAACAAGGTGCCTGCACCGATCGCGGTGCCGAACAGGCCCAGCATCCAGGTGGTGTCATGGCGATCCCAACGACTCAGCGTCGCGGGGGCTGCGGTTTCAAAGCGTTGATCAACGCTGTTGGCCTGATCATTCATCCGGTGGGATCTCCACATTCCGGTCATTTGCCACTCGGTCAGGACGAGTCGGAATACCCGACAGGCAGTGCCCTGGCCGAAACAGGGGCGCGATTGTCCGGGATTCATCAACAGAAGCAAAGGCTTAGCTGAGGAACGGTGTGGATATGGCAGGTTTTCTGGCGACGCGTCTGGCCCGGTGCATCTCTGCGGCATGGCCCCTGCTCTTAGCGTGACAGCCGAGGGGCAAGAGTCGACAGCGGCGACGCGTTGACAAGGCTCCCGGCGCAACGGCATGATCGGCGCCTATGAATATTTACGCGCTGAATCCAACCTCCACCACCACGACCGCCTACGGCGGGTCGGACGGTGGCTGTGCAGGCTAGATAACGCGCAGTAAACCCAAGGCCCCGCCAGCAATGGACGGGGCCTTTTGTTTCTCCGTCCACCTGGCACACAAGGAGAAACACCATGCCTTCAGCTCTCATCCGACGCCCTGCCTTGCTGATCGTCGACATGCAGGTCGGCCTGTTCAACGGACCGGACAAGCCTTACCAGCGCGAGCGCGTCCTGGACAATATCAATCAGTTGATCCGCCGCGCCCACCAGGCCGGGGCGCCGATTTTCGCCATGCGCCACACCGGCCCCGAGGGTTCGCCGATTGCGGCCGGCAGCCCGCTGTGGCAATTGCTGCCGACCCTGGAGCTGGATGAACAACAGGACGTGCTGCTTAACAAGGCCCGCCCCAGCTGTTTTGCCGGCACCGACCTGGCCGAGCGCCTGCACGCGGCCCAGGTCAACGAACTGGTGATTGTCGGCATGAAGACTCAGTACTGCATCGACAGCACCTGCCGCGCCAGCGGTGACCTGGGCTTTGCCGCGGTGCTGGTGGAAGACGCCCATACCTGCATGGACACACCGGTACTGGGGGCCAAGGGCATCATCGCCCACCACAACGCCACCCTGAATGGCCCCTTCGTGCGCCTGGCCAAGACTGCCGAGGTGCAGTTCTAAAACACCGCCTAAACACCCTTTGCGCCCCCTCCGCCAGCCCCCGCTGGCGGAACACTCGCCCCGTCACAAGCCTCGATACAGAGCCCTCGCAGCGCCCATAAGGATTGCCAAACGCGACGTCAGCCAGCACTCTGGCTGCCCTGTCCGCCGCCTCAGGAGTGCCTCGATGCCCGCCACTGTTCTGGTCCTGGTTGAAACCATCAACGATTACCTGCCCATTCTGGAAAGCCAGGGCTTTCACCTGATCCTCGCCCCCACCCCCGCCGAGCGCGCCCAGGCCATCAAGGCCCATGCCGGGCAGATCGACGCGGTGCTGACCCGTGGCCCCCTGGGCCTGAGCGCCGACGAAATCGCCACCCTGACGCACCTGAAAATCATCTGCGTGATCGGCGCCGGCTATGAGCAGGTGGACCTGCAAGCCGCCAGCAACCGCGGCATCGCCGTGAGCAATGGCGCCGGGGTCAACGCCTCGTCCGTGGCCGACCACGCCATGGCCCTGCTGCTGTCCTTGGTACGCGACATTCCCCGGGCCGACGCGGCAGTGCGCCAAAGCCAGTGGCCCAAGGTCATGCGCCCGTCCCTGGCCGGCAAGCGCCTGGGTGTTCTCGGCCTGGGCGCGGTGGGCATGGCCATCGCCAAGCGCTGCGCCCTGGGGTTCGACATGCAGGTCAGCTACCACAGCCGCCAGCCCCGGCCGGGCGTGCCTTACCACTATTGCCACTCGGCCAGTGAACTGGCCCGGGCCTCGGACTTCCTGGTGATCGCCACCCCGGGCGGCCCCGGCACCCGCCACCTGATCGATAAAAAGGCCCTCGACGCCCTGGGGCCCAACGGCTTTCTGGTGAACATCGGCCGGGCCAGCGTGGTGGTCACTGCCGACCTGCTGTCGGCGTTGGAACACCGCAGCATCGCCGGCGCCGCCCTGGATGTGTTCGATGACGAACCCCAGGTGCCGGATGCGCTCAAGAGCCTGGGCAATGTGGTGCTCACGCCCCACGTCGCCGGCCTCTCGCCCGAGGCGACCCAGGGCACGGTGGAAATGGTCGGCAAGAACCTGGTGGCGTTCTTCAGCGGCCAACCGCTGCTGACCCCGATCGCCCTGCCCCCGGCAAACTGAACGGCGGGCGCCGATCTGGACTAGAGTCAGGCACGGGATTTCAAACGCTTGTATCAAAAGCAATGATTGCCCGGCAACACGCTTGCCTATAAAGGCCCACCGCGATTGTGGCGCTCCGGTGGGCGCATTAGATTAGCCAATAATCTCTGGCCTCCAGAATAAGCAGAAGGGATAAGCATGGCGCTTACAGACCAGTCCACCCGTATCCGCTCCGGCGAAGAACTCGACGCCAGCCTCATAGATCCGTACCTCAAGGCGCACATTCCCGGCCTCAGCGGCACCCCACAGATCAGCCAGTTCCCCGGCGGCGCCTCGAACCTCACCTACCTGCTGGAATACCCCGGGCACGAGTTCGTCCTGCGCCGCCCGCCCTTCGGCCACAAGGCCAAGTCGGCCCACGACATGGGCCGCGAGTACCGCATCCTCAACCAGCTCAAGGACGGTTTCCCCTACTGCCCCAAGGCCTACGTGCACTGCACCGACGAGTCGGTGATCGGCGCCGAGTTCTACGTGATGGAGCGGGTCAAGGGCATCATCCTGCGCTCCGACCTGCCGCCGGAACTGGGCCTGGACGCGGCCCAGACCGAAACCCTGTGCAAGAGCTTTATCGACAAGCTGGTGGAGCTGCACCGGGTGGATTACCAGGCCTGTGGCCTGGCCGACCTGGGCAAGCCGGAAGGCTATGTGCAACGGCAGATCCGCGGCTGGAGCGACCGCTATGAAAAAGCCCTGACCCCGGACGCCCCGGCGTGGGAAGCGGTCAAGGCCTGGCTCAACGACAAGATGCCCGCCGACCACCCGCAATCGAGCATCGTGCACAACGACTATCGCTTCGACAATGTGATCCTCGACGCCGCCAACCCGATGCAGATCATCGGCGTGCTGGACTGGGAACTGACCACCCTCGGCGACCCGCTGATGGACCTGGGCAACACCCTGGCCTACTGGATCGAAGCCGACGACCCGGCGCCGGTGCAACTGATGCGGCGCCAGCCGAGCAACGCCCCGGGCATGCTCAGCCGCCGGCAGTTCGTCGACTACTACGCCGAACGCTCGGGCATTGCCATTGGCAACTTCGACTTCTATTACATCTACGGCCTGTTCCGCCTGGCCGGCATCGTGCAGCAGATTTACTACCGCTTCTATCACGGCCAGACCCAGGACAAACGCTTCGCGCAGTTCATCCAGATGAACAAACTGCTGGAGCAGATGAGCCTGCAAGTAATCGATCAATCCAGCCTCTGATCGCGCCCCGCGACCGACCACAACAACAAGGAAACACCATGTCCAAGACTCAGTTGTTCGACCTCGACGGCAAGATCGCTTTCGTTTCCGGCGCCAGCCGCGGCATCGGTGAAGCCATCGCCAAACTCCTGGCCCAGCAAGGCGCCCACGTGATCGTCTCGAGCCGCAAGCTCGACGGCTGCCAGCACGTGGCCGACGCCATCATCGCCGACGGCGGCAAGGCCACGGCCATTGCCTGCCACATTGGCGAAATGGAGCAGATCAGCCAGGTTTTCGCCGGCATCCGCGAACAGTTCGGGCGCCTGGATATCCTGGTCAACAACGCCGCCACCAACCCACAGTTCTGCAACGTGCTGGACACCGACCTGGGAGCCTTCCAGAAGACGGTGGACGTGAACATCCGTGGCTACTTCTTCATGTCGGTGGAAGCCGGCAAGCTGATGCGCGAAAACGGCGGCGGCAGCATCATCAACGTGGCCTCGATCAATGGCATTTCCCCGGGCATCTTCCAGGGCATCTACTCGGTGACCAAGGCGGCGGTGATCAACATGACCAAAGTCTTCGCCAAGGAATGCGCGCAGTTCGGCATCCGCTGCAACGCCCTGCTGCCGGGCCTGACCGACACCAAATTCGCGTCGGCCCTGGTGAAGAACGACGCCATCCTCAAGACCGCCCTGGCGCAGATCCCCCTCAAGCGCGTGGCCGACCCCAGTGAAATGGCCGGCGCGGTGCTGTACCTGGCCAGCGATGCGTCGAGCTACACCACCGGCGTGGCGTTGAATGTGGACGGGGGCTTTCTGTCCTGAGGTTGGCTGGAGACAGGTGAAAAAGGCAGCCTTGGGCTGCCTTTTTTTGTGTTGGGTGGAGGGATTGGTGGGGCGGATCGCTGGCACGCCAGCGCCTACAAGGGGATGCAGGCGCCTGAGCCATTAAATGAATTTTTATTCTACGGATTGCAATTAAAGAATATTTATTCCATAAATAAGCTTTCCTACAACAATAATTCTACGGGGGCAGTTATGCGCGAACTTGGAATCGGCTTGATCGGCACGGGGTTTATGGGCCGTGCCCACGCCTTGGCGTTTCGCAATGTCAGCGCGGTATTCGAACTGCCGGTGCGCCTGCACCTGGCGGCCCTGGCCGATGCCGATGGCCAGCGGGCGCGCCATTGCGCCAGCGCCTGGGGCTTCGAACGGGCCCACAGCGATTGGCAGCAATTGATCGACGACCCCAAGGTCAACCTGGTGGCCATCACCACCCCCAACCACCTGCACTTCCCCATGGCCATGGCCGCGCTGGCGGCCGGCAAGGCGGTGTACTGCGAGAAGCCCCTGGCCGTCAGCGTCGAGCAGGCCCAGCAGATGCAGCAAGCGGCTCAGGCAGCCGGCGTGGTCACCCGGGTCGGCTACAACTACCAGCACAACCCGATGATCGTGCTCGCCCGGGAATTGATCGACAGCGGTCAACTGGGGCAGTTGATCAGTTTCCAGGGTGAGTTCAGCGAAGACTTCATGGCCGATCCCCAGTCGCCGTTTTCCTGGCGTTGTGAGGAACAGCATGCCGGCGGCGCTCTGGCCGACCTGGGCAGCCACCTGCTGGCCATGGCCCGCTACCTGATGGGCCACGTGCAAGCCGTGTGCGCCGATACCCAGACCGTCCACGGGCAACGCCCGGCCAGCAGCGGCAGCCGCGAACTCAAACCCATCGTCATCGATGACCAGGCCCACGCCCTGCTGCGTTTTGCCAATGGCGCCCGGGGCACCTTCAGCAGCAACTGGCTCAAGCACGGCTACAAGAACCACCTGAGTTTCGAGATCAGCGGCACCCTCGGCACCCTGGCCTTCGATCAGGAACGGCTCAACGAACTGCGCCTGTACCGGGTCGGCCAGGAAGGCTTCCAGCGCCTGCTGGCCGGCCCCGCCCTGCCCGGCTACGCCGCCTTCAGCCCGGCGCCGGGGCACCAACTGGGGTACAACGAATTGAAGACCCTGGAAGTGCACGAACTGATCCTGGCCCAAGTGGGCCAAGGCCAGCGCGGCACGGATTTCCAGGAAGCCCTGGAAGTCGAGCGCCTGGCCACGGCCATTCGTGTGGCCGCGCGGGAGCAACGCTGGGTCAACCTATAACCACCTGCTGGCCGCCGACGCCTAGGCCAGGGCGGCCAACCGGGCGGCCAGGGCCTTGGCCTGGAGGGCTACGTCGGTCACCGCGGTGCTCTCCCACCACAGGCCACGCAACGGCGGCCCCATGGCAAACAAACGCGCACTGACCTGCCCCTGGGCATCCCGCACGGCGCCACCGGGGTCTGCGGCAATCCCCAACGCCAACGGCCCCGGCTGGATCAATCCGCGCGCCAGCAATTGCCGGGGCAAAGGCCGCGCCACCCGCCGCCAGTCGTACTCGATGCCACTGGAGTTGATCAAGGCATCCCCGCTGACCCAACTCACCTCCTTTTCACCCCGCCGACGCAGGGCAATCGACAGGCGCCCATCGCCGCTCGGTTCCAGGCCCTTGAACGAAGCGGCGTGAATGTGCAAACGCCCCTCATCGTGCAAACGCGCCACCAGCTCGGCACTCAAGGGCGGCGAACGATGGTGATGACTCTCCCACCAGGGCCTGACATGGCGCACGAACTGCCGCCGTTGCAGGTCCGTGGCCTGGCTCCATAAACGGCCGATATGGGCGCGCACCGTGTCTAGCGGCGCTTGCCAATCCACACCCTGTGCCTGGGCCAGGCGACATTGCCGACGCAGTTCGCGCACCAGTTGCCGCGGGCTGCGTAGGCGATGGTCGGCCGCCAGAAAGTCCTCCCAGGCCGGCGGCTGGCGGCGCACATGGGGCAACAGGCCGTGACGGGAAAACACCTCGATCGGCCCGCGATGCCCGGCCTGCTCCAGGGACACCACCGCATCCACCATGGTCAGCCCGGAACCGATGATCAGCACCGTGCCTTGCGGGTCCAGCTGAGCCATGGCGTTCAGGTCCCAAGGGTCCACTGCCGCCGCGTTCAAGCCGCTGGATTGGGTCTGCGGGGTCCGCGCCGCCGGGAACATGCCCGTGGCCAGCACGGCCAAGGCGCCGTGCAGTTGCCGACCGTCGCCCAGGCTCAACAGCGTCCCGCCCTCCGTCACTTGCAGGTCCACCACCTCGCCCTGCACATGTTCGACGCTGGAACCGTATTGCGCGCCGACTTGCCGCGCCTCTTCCAGGCGTTGCTGGACATAGAGGCCAAAGATCCCCCGGGGCGGAAACAACTCGCTGACCGGCACCGCCTGCTGCCGGGACTCCGGCCAGCCGCCTGCGTCGATATAGGCCTGCAACCACTGGGTCAGGTCGTCGGCGTTATCCGGGTCGACGCTCATGCGCGCCGCGTTGCCATTGAGGGTGTGCCCCAGCTCCACCGCACTGTAGGCCTCGCCGCGCCCCAACTCGCTGCGCGGTTCGATCACCCGCAGCCGACGCCGGCCCGGCAGGCGCAGCAACTGCAGCGCCAGCAAGGCACCGCTGAGGCCGCCGCCGACGATCAGGATCTCGTCGCCACGGGTGGCGGGGTTCGCCTGTCCGCTCTGTGTTTCGCTCATGGGGTTCTCACGGTCAGTGTTTGCCTAGGTAGAAATCGTGCAGGTCGCCCCGGGCCAACAAGGCCTCGGCCGTCCCGGACAGGGCCACGCGGCCGGTGTCGAGCACATAGGCATGGGAGGCGTACTTGAGCGCCACATTAATATTTTGCTCGGCAATCAGAAAGCTCACCTGAGCCTCGCGATTGAGCTGAGCCACGATCTGAAAAATCTCTTGGACGATAATAGGCGCCAAACCCATGGACGGTTCATCCAGCAGTACCAAAGTAGGACGGGTCATCAGCGCCCGGCCAATGGCGACCATCTGCTGCTCGCCGCCGGAGGTCAGCCCGGCCTGGGTCTTGCGCTTGGTCTTGAGCCGCGGGAACCAGGCGTAGATCCGCTCCAGGTCCTGCTCCATTTCCCGCCGCCCCAGGCCACGGACAAAACCGCCGCTGCGCAGGTTGTCTTCCACCGTCAACTGGGAGAACACATGGCGCCCCTCCAGCACGTGGACCATGCCCTGGCGCACACGCTGGCTGGGGTCGGCGCTGGCGGTGTCCGCGCCCTGGAAGTGGATGCTGCCGCGGCTGACCTCGGCCCGTTCGGCCCGCAGCAACCCGGACACGGCCTTGAGGGTGGTGCTCTTGCCGGCGCCGTTGGCCCCCAGCAAGGCAACGATGCCGCCCTTGGGCACGCTCAGGGAAACACCGGCCACGGCGAGGATCGCCCCGTCGTAGATCACCTCGATATCCCGTACCTGCAACAGTTCATCGACCCCGGGGGCCGTGGCGGCGTGGTTCATGGTTTATTCATCCCCGGTGCAAGTGCGTGGCGTGAGGTTTTTCTCCTTGGCGAACGCTGCGGATTTCTCGTCGATCAACGGCCGCAGCAGCGCGCGGTCGGCGGCGATCCAGTCGCTAACCAGGGTCCAGTTGGCCCCGTCCCACTGCTGCACCCGCGCCGAACCGCCACCTTCATGGTCGCTGCAAGACAGCTTGAGGTTTTGCATCAGGCCCAGGTAGCCCATGTCCTTGAGGCGCGCATCGTCGATGTTCAGGTGTTCCAGGCCCCAGCGCCCTTCCTCGCCATTGAGTGGGCGCTTGCCGAACTTGCCCTGGGCGGTACGGATGGCTTCCACCGCTACGGCCGCGTTCACCAGGCCGGAGTTGTAGTAGACGCTGCCGAAGTTCTTCTGGTCCTTGAGGTCGCTCAGGCCCTTGTCGAGGATGTATTGCTTGAGGCGCTTGTGAATCTCGAAATCCGCCCCGGCCGGGTACGGGGTCAACGCCAGGTAGCCTTTGGCCGCAGGGCCGGCGGGCAACACGTCTTCGCTGGAGCTGGCCCAGATGTCGCCGACGATGTGGTCCACCGGGAAGCCGAAACGGGCCGCCGTCTTCACCGCCACCGGAGTCGAGACGCCCCAGGTCCGCAGGAACACCCAATCCGGGTTCAGCTGGCGCACCTGGCGCCACTGGGCGGACTGTTCGTTGCCCGGGTCGGCCACGGGGATCTGGATGTTCTCGAAGCCGTACTTCTCGGCCAGCAGCTTCAGCGGCCCGAGGGTTTCCCGGCCATAGGCGGAGTCGTGGTAGACGGTGGCGATTTTCTTGCCCTTGAGCTTGTCGAACCCGCCTTCACGCTGGGCGATGTAGTTCACCAGGGCCGACGCTTCGCTGTAGAAGGTCAACATCACCGGGAAGTTGTAGGGGAACACCTTGCCGTCGGTGGCTTCGGTGCGCCCGTAACCCAGGGTAATCAGCGGGATTTTGTCCACCTCGGCCCGCTCGCTCAGGGCATAGGCCGCCGGCGCGCCATTGGGCTGGTAGACCGCCACCGGGGCGCCGTCCAGGCCCTTCTTGAAGCGCTCGTAGCATTCGATGCCCTTCTCTGCGGTCCACTCGGTCTCGCATTCCTGCCACACCAGCTTGACCCCGTTGATCCCGCCTTCAACCCGGTTGATGTAGTTCAGGTAGTCGATCATCCCGGCCCAAACCTGCACGCCACTGGAGGCGTAGGCGCCCACCCGGTAGGTGGCCAGGGGGAAGAATTGCTGATCGGCCGCGGCCTGGGCCGCCGGCACCGCCGCGCCGAACACCGTCAGGGCCAGGGCAGCGCCGGCCAGGGATTTTTTCAAGGATGCACGCATAGGTTTTCTCGAATAAGGGTGAAGGATTCAGAAGCGCAGCGGCCACTGAGCCAAACGTTGAGCCAGGTTTTTCAACAGGCGAATCAGGCCTTCCGGCTCCTTGATCAGGAACAGGATGATCAGCACGCCAAAAATGATTTTCTGCAGGTTCTGCAATTGCCCGGCATCCACCGAACCGCCCAGCAATGCTTGCCCGGCGTGGCTGAGGAAGATCGGCAGCAGGCTGATAAAGGCCGCACCGACGAAGTTGCCGGCCACGCTGCCCATGCCGCCGATAATGATGATGAAGAGGATCTGGAACGAGCGATTGATATCGAAGCTGCCGGCGCTGGCCGTGCCCAGGTAGGCAAAGGCCCACAGCGCCCCGGCAATCCCCAGGTAAAAGGAGCTGACGGCGAACGCCAGGCGCTTGTAGCGCGCCACCGGGATGCCGATCACCGCTGCGGCGGTGTCCATGTCGCGGATGGCCATCCAGTTGCGCCCGGTCTGGCTTTTCACCAGGTTCAGCGCCACCCAGGTCAGCAGCACCACCGTGACCAGGGTCAACAGGTAGCGGCCCTGGGGGGTGTTCAGGTCATGGCCGAACAGCTCCAGGCGCGGCGCGGAAATGGTCCCCGAGGAACCGTAGTTGTAGAACCAGGGAAACTTGACGAACAGCCACTCCAGGAAGAACTGCGCCGCCAGGGTGGTGACCATCAGGTAGAAGCCTTTGATCCGCGAACTGGGCAAGCCGAACAGCAAGCCCACCAGGGCGCTGATCAGGCCGCCGCCGAGCAGCGCCACCGGCAGGCCCAACTCCGGCAACCGCAGGAGAAAGCCATAAGTGGCGAAGGCCCCCACCGCCATGAAGCCGGCGGCGCCCACCGAGGTCTGGCCGGTGTAGCCGGTCAGCAGGTTCAGGCCCAGGCCGGCCAGGGACAGCACCAGGAACGGAATCAAAATAGCGTTCAGCCAATAGTCGTTGCCCAGCAGCGGCACCAGCACGAACGCCAGCAGCAACAGGCCGATCAAGCCCCAAGGCAGGCGGCGCTGGACCAGCAGCAGCGGCGCGGTGGGATGGGTCAAGGGAATGGACATGGGTTCACACTCGTTCGATGGCGCGCTCGCCGAACAGGCCGGCGGGACGGATATAGAGGAAGGCCAAGGCCAATGCATAAGCGAACCAAGGGGTGATGCCGCCACCGATCAACGGGCCGATATACACCTCGGCGAGGTTTTCCGCGGCGCCCACAATCAGCCCGCCGACAATCGCCCCGCCAATCGAGGTGAAGCCGCCGATGATCAGCACCGGCAAGGCCTTGAGCACCACCAGCGACAGCGAGAACTGCACGCCCTGGCGTGCGCCCCAGAGCAGCCCGGCCACCAGCCCCACCACCCCGGCCACGGCCCAGACGATCTGCCAGATGCGGTTGAGGTTGATGCCGATGGACAGCGCCGCCGTGGTGTCATCGGCCACCGCCCGCAGCGACACGCCGATCCGGGTCTTGTTGAACAGCAACGCCAGCACCGTCACCAGCACCACCGCCGACGCTGCGGCCACCAGGTCGAACTGGCTGACCATCAACGGCCCGAGAAACAGCGGCACGTCGTCGATGCCCAGATCCAGGGCGCGTACCTGGGAGCCCATCAGGCCCTGGGCCAGGCCTTCGATGATGAACGACAGGCCGAGGGTCGCCATGAACAGGGTGATCTGCGAGCGATTGACCAGGGGCCGCAGCACCAGGCGCTCGATCAGCCAGGCCCCGGCGATCATCACCAGCACCGTCAACAACAGCGCCAGGGCAAAGGGCACCCCTTGCTCGTGCAGGCTGACAAAGGTCAGGGCGGCGAACAGCAGCATCGCGCCCTGGGCGAAGTTGAACACCCCGCTGGCCTTGTAGATCAGCACAAAACCGATGGCCACCAGGGAATACAGGGTGCCGGCAAGCAAGCCGCCGAGCAGGGTTTCGAGGAAGAAATTCATTAATGCACCGCTCCCAGGTAAGCCGCGATCACCTCGGGGTTGGCCTGCACCTCGGCGGGCGTGCCGTCCCCCACTTTGCGTCCGTAGTCCAGCACCACCACGTGGTCGGACAGGCCCATGACCACGCCCATGTCGTGCTCGATCAACACCACGGTGGTGCCCAGGTCGCGGTTGATGTCGGCGATAAAGCGCGCCATGTCCTGTTTCTCCTCGGCGTTCATGCCGGCCATGGGCTCATCGAGCAACAGCAACTGCGGCCCGGCGATCAGCGCCCGGCCCAGCTCCACGCGCTTTTGCAGGCCATAGGGCAGGTTGCCCACCAGCACGTCGCGCTGGGCCTGGAGGTCGAGGAACTCGAGAATGCCCTGGGCCTGCTCGCGAAACGCTTCGGCCTCGCGCCGGGCCCGGGGCAGCCCCAGGGCCTGCTCGATAAAGTGGCTGCGGCTGTGCCGCGACAGCCCGGTGAGGATGTTGTCGATCACGCTCATCTTCTTGAACAGCGCGTTGTTCTGGAACGTCCGGCCAATGCCCCGGCGCGCGGCGCGCAAAGGGTCGATGCGCTTGAAGGGTTCGCGGTCAAAGACAATCGAGCCTTCGTCGAAGCGATAGACCCCATTGAGCAGGTTGAGCAGCGAACTCTTGCCCGCACCGTTGGGGCCGATCAGAGCGCAGATCTCGCCGCGCCGGACTTCGAACGACAGTTGGTTGATCGCCTTGACGCCCTTGAACGACAAGGACACGGCATTGACTTGAAGGATGGAGTCGGCTGCGCTCATGCGATATTCCGTTTGAATTCAGCCAGCCACACCGGCGCCGAGGACGTGCCGGGGCTGGCGCTGGGGGCCTGCCAGATAAAGTGCAGGCGCTGGAAACCCAGCAGCCGGCGCACACGGTTCTTCAGGAGGCGTTGCAGGGGTTGTTCCGGGTGGGCAAGGGCCCATTCGCACAGCCGGCGCCGCCAACTGCCCTGGGGCGCCAGGCGACCCTCGATCTCGTCCGCCACCCCTTGCAGGCGTTCGGCGGACAGCAACAGGCCGCTGGGCGCCACTTCACGCCGATCTCGGCTGGCCGCGCTGCGGCTTTCCGGGAAGGCCAGGCTGTGGCCGCTGTTCAACCATTGCTCCAGCAGCACCCCGAGACCGCCTTGCCATTCGGTGCCCTCCTCGCTCCACAGCTGGGCGGCCGGAGCGGAATGGCGCCAGCGGGTCTGGCGCTGGGGCGCTTCACTGGCGCCCAGCAGTTCGGAGAACTCCAGCACCGCCTGGTGCGCTTCGGGCAGGCGCGGCGCCCGTTGATTGGCAATCAGCAACTGCGGGGCGACGCTGTTCTGGCCAACGCTCACCCATTGCAGCAGTTGTTGCCGGCTCTGGATAAACGCATGGCTGGGTTGCAGGCGCCACAGGGCCTGGCGCAGGGCTTCGGGGCCCAATTGGTCGCTGACACTGAGGACCTGGGCACCGATGCTCTGGGCCGCCAGGGCCAGCAGCAACAGGTTGGGTTCGAAGGCGCCACTGAGCGCCAGCCGGGATTGCGCACTGAAGCCTTGCTGGCGCAGGCCATCGGCCAGGCGCTCGACGTCACGCAGGGCGTCGATCCAGCGCCAGGCGTACCACTGGCCGTGACGTTTGTGGCGCAGCGCGGTGTGCAGCGGGCTGATCTGCGCCCAGTGCTGCAACTGTTCCAGGGCCGCAGGTAGCCCCAGGTGGGTCGCCGCTGCCGAGTCCGCGACGGGCGAACGCTTGAGTTCATGCACGCTCATTGAGTACCTCGCTTACGTGGGCAAAAAGCGTGCGGTGGTCCGCTGGCTGAAATGGCAGGGGCTGCTCAGCCCCTGCCTGGGAAACCGGTGCCGACCCCGCCGGGGCCGGCGAATGGGCGCTGCCGGCAATCAGGCCGAGGCCGCGCGCTTTTCCTGCTCGCGCCAGGCCGCCAAGTCACGGTAGCCGGCGCCCGGGTGATTGGCCGCCAAGCGCGGCCCTTCGCCAAACAGCTTCTCGCGCAAGGTCCCGGGGGCGTATTCGGTCTTGTACACGCCGCGCTTCTGCAACTCCGGCACCAGCAACTCCACGGCATCGACAAAGGTTTCGTGGGTCAGCGCGTAGGCCAGGTTGAAACCATCGACGTCGGTGTCTTCCACCCACTCCTGAAGCAGGTCGGCCACGGTCTCCGGGCTGCCGACAAACAACGGCCCGAAACCACCGATGCCTACCCAGTCCGCCAATTCGTGCGGGGTCCAGACCTTGTTCGGGTCGGCCGTGGAGAACGCCTCCACCGCCGACTGAATGGCGTTGGTGTGCACGTGCTTGAGGGGCTCATCGGGCTTGAACTGGCTGAAGTCGATGCCGGTCCAGCCAGAGATCAGGGCCATGGCGCCCTCGTAGCTGACCCAGGATTTATATTCCTCGAACTTGGCCTTGGCCTTGGCGTCGGTCTCGCCGAGGATCACCGTTTGCAGGTTGAAGATGAGGATTTTCGACGGGTCGCGCCCGGCCTCGGCGGCACGCCGGCGGATGTCGGCCACGGTCTTTTTCAGCAGCACCTTCGACGGCGCGGCGACAAACACGCACTCGGCCTGCTCGGCGGCGAACTGCTTGCCACGGCTGGACGCACCGGCCTGGTAGAGCACCGGGGTGCGTTGCGGCGACGGTTCGCAGAGGTGGATGCCGGGCACTTGGAAGTGTTTGCCGACGTGCTGGATCTCGTGGATTTTGCTCGGGTCGCTGAAAATCCGCCGCTCGCGGTCGCGCAGGATCGCGCCGTCTTCCCAACTGCCTTCCCAGAGCTTGTAGCAAACCTCCAAGTACTCCTCGGCGAAGTCGTAGCGGGCGTCGTGCTCGGTGAGGCTTTTCTGCCCCAGGTTCTTCGCCCCGCTCTCCAGGTAGGAGGTGACGATGTTCCAGCCGGCGCGGCCCTTGGTCAGATGGTCCAGGGTCGACAGGCGTCGGGCGAAGGGATACGGGTGCTCGAACGACAAGGACGCGGTCAGGCCAAAACCCAGGTGCTCAGTGACCAGGGCCATGGGCGGGATCAGTTGCAGCGGGTCGTTGACCGGCACCTGGGTAGCCTGGCGGATCGCCGCGTCACCGTTGCCGTTGTAGACGTCGTAGATGCCCAGCACGTCAGCGATAAACAGGCCGTCGAATTTGCCGCGTTCGAGGATCTTCGCCAGGTCGGTCCAGTACTCCAGGTCCTTGTACTGCCAGGAGCGGTCCCGGGGGTGAGCCCAAAGACCCGGCGACTGGTGGCCGACGCAGTTCATGTCGAAAGCGTTGAGGCGGATTTCACGGGCCATCAGTGGGCGCCTCCGAGGTCAGCCGGCAGCACGCCGTTGAGGCGGTAGTTGCCGATCAATTGGTACTTCCAGCGCAGCGGGTCTTGCAACGCGCCCAACTGTGGGCTGCGTTGCCCGGTGAGTTCGAACTCGGCGTTACTGGCGGCGAGCAAGGCGTCGGCGCTGGCGATGGCCGCCTCGGCCTGGGCCACGGCGATCTCTGCCGGGTCCTGGCTGTTGCTGCGCAAGGCGTCGGCCCGCTCATGCAGGGCCGCCGCGACTTCGATACGGATATGCAGGTCACCGAAACGGCTGATGACATAGGGGTCGTCACTGGCGTTGGCCAGGCCGCTGCCGGGCCAGGGTTGGGCCTGCTCGCGGACGAATTCCAGGGTCTGCTGCAACAGCCGACGGGCGCGTTCCAGATCATTGCCGCTACGGGCCAGAGACGGCTGGGCGGCGGTGGATTGAGTCAATGCATTCATCGCGAATTCCTTAGTTCCAGGCGTGACGGGCCGGCTTGACGCCGTTAAGCAGGAAGTTGCCGATCAGGTGGTATTTCCAGCGGGCCGGGTCATGCAGGGTGTGAGTGCGGGCGTTGCGCCAGTAACGGTCGAGGTTGTATTTGCCCAGCACGGAGCGGGTCCCGGCCAGTTCGAACAGCTTGCTGCTGGCGAGCAACGCGCTTTCCGCCGACAGCACTTTGGCCTGGGCCACCACCACCGAAGCGTGGGCCACGGTGTCTTCATTGGGGTTGAGCAAGGCCTGGTCGATGGCCCGGCCGGATTTTTCGAGGATCGCCTCGGTGCCGTGCACCCGCCACTCCAGGTCGCCAATCGCGGCGATGGTGAACGGGTCCTGCCAGCCATGGTCCAGGCCGCTGTCGATCCAGGGCCGGGATTGCCGGGCGTAATGCTTGGTTTCTTCCAGGGCGCCGAGGGCGATGCCGGTGTCCACCGCGGCCTGGATGATCTGCGAGATCGGGCCGTCGGCGGTGGGCTCGTCAAAGGCCCGGTGCGCCGGGATCACGGCACTCAGGGGCACCTTGACCGCATTGAGGGTGACACCGCCGCTGGCGGTGGTGCGCTGGCCGAAGCCGTCCCAGCTATCGACCACCGTCAGCCCCGGATTGTCACGCTCGATAAAGGCGATAAACGCCTGGTTCTGCTCATTGACCGCCACCGCCGGCACGATGTGGGCGAACAAGGCGCCGGTGCAGTAGAACTTCTCGCCGTCGATTTGCGCACTGTCGCCGTCGAAGCGGATGGTGGTCTCAAAGGCCCCGGCGGTCTTGCTCTTGGCTTCCGAGAAGGCGTTGCCGAAACGGTAGCCCTGCAAGACCTTGGCGAAGTAGTAATGCTTCTGCTCTTCAGTGGCGGTCTGCAACAGGATGTCGAGGACGCCGAGGTGGTTCTGCGGGATTTGGCCCAGGGACGAATCGACGGCGGAGATGATCTTGATCACCTCCGCCACGGTCACGTAGGACACCCCGGCGCCGCCGTAGGCTTTGGGAATGGTGATGCCCCACAGGCCGCTGGCGGAGAATTCGTCCAGCTCGGCGACCGGCAGGCGACGCTCGCGGTCGCGCACGCTGGCCTCGACGGCGAAACGTTGGGCGAGGTCCTTGGCGACCGCGATCGCCTCGGCATCCGAGCGGATGATGTGGGCAGTGCGGGTGGGTTGGGCAGAGGCTGTCATGGGCCGACTCCGAGTCCTGAAAGTGACGACTGAGGGTCCGTGAGGACCGGTCTTCCAGGGGTATTGCAGAAGTCGTGCCGAAGTTTAAAAGCCTTGTTTATCAGGCTCTTGGCGAAGCCTCAGAGAAACGGACCGAAGTGAAAACAGGCAAAGTGTTCAAGCACTGTTGCTCAGCCAACAGTGCCCGCAGCAACACTCAGAACACCACGTTGCGCACAAACCGCGTGGCCACCGGGCCGTCATTGCGATAGGCGTGGGGCACATGGCTGGCGAACATGAAGAACTCGCCGGTGCCGATCTGCTGGTCGTGCGCTTCCAGGACCAGGGTCAGGCAGCCTTCGAATACATACAGCTGCTCGCTCCAGCCCTCGGCATCGCATTCCGAGTGGTAGGTCTCCCCCGGTTCCAGGCGCCACTCCCATAATTCCACCTCACGGGTCGCTACCGCCTTGGCCAGCAACACCGCCTTGCTCCCGGGGATGGTGCCGGCCCAGGCCAATTCGTTGATGCGGCTGGGATCGCGCACGTCCGGCGCCTGGATCAGGTCGCTGAACGCTACACCCAGGGCTGCGGCGACCCGGTCCAGGGTGCCGAGGCTGACGTTGGTTTCCCCCGACTCGATGGCCACCAGCATCCGCCGGCTGACCCCGGACTGTTCCGCCAGGGCGCTTTGGCTGAGTTTTGCCGCGTGGCGCAGGCGCCGTACGTTGAGGCTGACGTGTTGCAGGACCGAAGCCCGCTGACCAGTTTCTTTGTGCACTATATTGCTCGCTCCCGGGCATTGCGCAGTATACTGCCCAAATTTTGCGCCCAATTGTGCGTCCCACTCTCCCCATACGCAAGGCCATGCCCCCGTGAACCCAGGTAAATCCCCCCTGCCGTTGCTCAAACTCAGCAAAGCCGAATGCGTGCTGGTACTGATCACCATGATCTGGGGCGGCACCTTCCTCATGGTGCAACACGCCATGACCGTCAGCGGCCCGATGTTCTTCGTCGGCCTGCGCTTTGCCGCCGCAGCCGCCATCGTCGCCCTGTTTTCCTGGCGCCACCTGGCCGGGTTGACCCCACTTGAACTCAAGGCCGGGGGCTTTATCGGCACCGCGATCATGCTCGGCTACGGCTTGCAGACGGTGGGCCTGCAAACCATCCCCAGCAGCCAGTCGGCCTTTATCACCGCGCTCTACGTGCCCTTCGTGCCGCTGCTGCAATGGCTGTTCATGGGCAAGCGTCCGGGCCTGCTGCAGAGCATTGGCATCATGCTGGCCTTTACCGGGCTGATGCTGCTTTCGGGGCCCAACGGCGCATCCCTGGATTTCAGCCCTGGTGAGATCGCCACCTTGATCAGCACCGTGGCGATTGCCGCCGAGATCATCCTTATCAGCAGCTACGCCGGCCAGGTGGATGTACGCCGGGTCACCGTCGTGCAGTTGGCGGTGACTTCGGTGCTGGCATTTTTGATGGTGGTGCCGACCCAGGAAAGCCTGCCGGGGTTTTCCTGGCTGCTGTTGGGCAGTGCCCTGGGCCTGGGCGCGGCCAGCGCCGCGATCCAGGTGGCGATGAACTGGGCGCAGAAAAGCGTCTCGCCCACCCGCGCCACCCTGATCTACGCCGGGGAGCCGGTGTGGGCCGGCCTGGTCGGGCGCCTGGCCGGTGAGCGCCTGCCGGCGCTGGCCTTGCTGGGTGGCGGGCTGATTGTGGCGGCGGTGATCGTCAGCGAACTGAAGACCCGAGGCAAAGGCCAGGCCCAGGCCGAGACACAGGCGGCGGATTGCCGGGATTGAATCGCGCCGCCCGGGCGTGCGGCCCGGGTGCGGTGCTCAGCGAGCGGCGCTTAGTGTGGCGTGGTGGCGCTTGGGGAGGCATCCGAATCGTCGGTCAGCGTCTCCAGCCACAACGGCGCAAACAGCCGGCCGCCGTATTCCGGCTTCATCTCCACCGGCTCATGGGCAATCGGCCCCTTGTGGTTGAAGTAGGCGCGGTAGCGCACGTGCCCCTCGGCAAACGCCTGGTCGAAATACAGCACCGTGCCCGCCGGCAGCCGATAGTCGACGCCATCGTCCTGCGGCCCGTAGATCCGCAGCGCTTCGGTGGTGCGCATCATCTGAAAGCCCGACGGGTCGAAAAACCGCAGCCAGCCCGCCATCAGCCCCGCCCCCAGGGCCATCAACAATAAGGCGCTGAGCAGGCGGCGCAGCAAACGAAAGAAAAAGGCAGCCGGGGTCACGGGCACGGGAAGCAGTCCTTGCAAAGGGCGAATGGCGGGCTTTTTACCGGGCGCGAGGGGGCGTTGTCTCCTACTTTGAAAGCGTATGTAACATTCTTTGTAGGATTCTGGCACAGCTTGGCGGTTGGTGATCCGGGGTCCGGCACGTATTATTCCTCACTATTTTCCGCAGATTAGAAGCCTATGTCCCTGATAGTTCTACTGCTTCTGCCTTTCATTGGCAGCTGTCTGGCGGCCCTTTTGCCGCATAACGCGCGTAACAGCGAATCCTTGCTGGCCGGTCTGGTTGCCCTGGTGGGCACCATTCAAGTGGCCCTGCTGTACCCGCAAATCGCCGACGGTGGGGTCATTCGTGAAGAGTTCGCCTGGCTGCCCAGCCTGGGGCTGAACTTTGTCCTGCGCCTGGACGGCTTTGCCTGGCTGTTCTCGATCCTGGTCCTGGGCATCGGCACCCTGGTGTCGCTGTACGCCCGCTACTACATGTCGCCGCAAGACCCGGTGCCGCGTTTCTTCGCCTTTTTCCTGGCCTTTATGGGGGCCATGCTCGGCCTGGTGCTGTCCGGCAACCTGATCCAAATCGTGTTCTTCTGGGAACTCACCAGCCTCTTCTCCTTCCTGCTGATCGGCTACTGGCACCACCGCTCCGATGCCCGCCGCGGTGCCTACATGGCGCTGATGGTCACTGGTGCCGGTGGCTTGTGCCTGCTGGCGGGGGTCATGCTGCTCGGCCATGTGGTCGGCAGCTACGACCTGGATCAGGTTCTAGCTGCAGGCGATGCCATCAGGGCCCACGCGCTCTATCCGGTGTTGCTGCCTTTGATCCTGATCGGCGCCTTGAGCAAGAGCGCACAATTCCCCTTCCACTTCTGGCTTCCCCACGCCATGGCCGCACCGACTCCGGTCTCGGCCTACCTGCACTCGGCGACCATGGTCAAGGCCGGTGTATTCCTCCTGGCACGGCTCTGGCCGTCGTTGTCCGGCACTGAAGAATGGTTCTGGATCGTCAGCGGCGCCGGGGCCTGCACCCTGTTGCTGGGCGCCTACTGCGCCATGTTCCAGAACGACCTCAAGGGCCTGCTGGCCTATTCCACCATCAGCCACCTGGGCCTGATTACCCTGCTGCTGGGCCTCAACAGCCCGCTGGCGGCGGTGGCTGCGGTGTTCCACATTCTCAACCACGCCACGTTCAAGGCCTCGCTGTTCATGGCCGCCGGGATCATCGACCACGAAAGCGGCAGCCGCGACATCCGCAAGCTCAACGGCCTGATCAAGCTGATGCCCTACACCGCGACCCTGGCCATGGTGGCCAGTGCGTCCATGGCCGGGGTGCCGCTGCTCAACGGTTTCCTGTCCAAGGAAATGTTCTTCGCCGAAACCGTGTTCATCTCCTCCAGCGCCTGGGTGGAAATCGCCCTGCCGGTGATCGCCACCCTGGCCGGCACCTTCAGCGTCGCCTACGCCCTGCGCTTCACCGTCGATGTGTTCTTCGGCGAACCGGCCACCGACCTGCCCCACACGCCCCACGAACCCCCGCGCTGGATGCGCGCGCCGGTGGAACTGCTGGTGTTCGCCTGCCTGCTGGTGGGCATCTTCCCGGCGCAGATCATCGGCCCGCTGCTGGCCGCTGCGGCCCTGCCGGTGGTCGGCGGAACCCTGCCCGAGTACAGCCTGGCCATCTGGCACGGCCTGAATGCGCCCATGATCATGAGCCTGCTGGCCATGTGCGGCGGCATCGTCCTCTACCTCCTGCTGCGCAAGCCCCTGGTGCGCGGCAGCTTCGCCTACCCGCCGGGCGTCGGGCGCTTCAACGGCAAACGCCTGTTCGAGCGCAGCCTGGTGAGCATGACCCGCCTGGCACGGCGCGTTGAACGACGCCTGAGCACCCGGCGCCTGCAGACCCAGTTGTTCCTGCTGGTGCTGGTGGCGGTGCTGGGCGGGCTGATCCCCATGCTCTACAGCAACAACCTGAGCTGGGGCGATCGCCCGAAGATCCCGGGTTCGATCGTCTTCGTGACCTTCTGGCTGCTGGCCATTGCCTGCGCCCTGGGCGCCGCCTGGCAAGCCAAGTACCACCGGCTGGCCGCCCTGACCATGGTCAGCGTCTGTGGCTTGATGACCTGCATCACCTTCGTCTGGTTCTCGGCGCCGGACCTGGCCCTGACCCAGTTGGTGGTGGAAGTGGTGACCACGGTGCTGATCCTGCTCGGCCTGCGCTGGCTGCCGCGACGGATCGAAGACGTCTCGCCGCTGCCCAGCAGCCTGGCCAAGGCGCGCATCCGCCGCCTGCGCGACCTGCTGCTGTCGATTGCCGTGGGCCTGGGCATGGCGGTGCTGTCCTACGCCATGCTGACCCGGCCGACGCCCAACGACATCTCCTCGTTCTACCTCAGCCGCGCCCTGCCCGAAGGCGGCGGCACCAACGTGGTCAACGTGACCCTGGTGGACTTCCGCAGCTTCGACACCCTGGGCGAGATCACCGTGCTGGTGGCCGTCGCCCTGGCCGTGTTCGCCCTGCTACGACGCTTCCGCCCACCGAAAGAAAGCATGCAGTTGCCGGCCCAGCAGCGCCTGCTGGCCCCGGACGTGGTCACCGACTTGGTCAACCCGCGCCAGGCCAGCGACACCGCCCTGGGCTTCATGATGGTGCCGGCGGTGCTGGTGCGCCTGCTGCTGCCGATTGCCCTGGTGGTGTCGTTCTACCTGTTCATGCGCGGGCACAACCTACCGGGCGGCGGTTTCGTCGCCGGGCTGGTGATGTCGGTGGCCTTTATCCTCCAGTACATGGTGGCCGGCACCCAGTGGGTCGAGGCCCAGATGAGCCTGCGGCCGCTGCGCTGGATGGGCACCGGGTTGCTGTTCGCCACCCTGACCGGGCTCGGCTCGCTGGTGCTCGGCTACCCGTTCCTGACCACCCACACCCTGCACGTCGATTTGCCGCTGTTCGGTGATATCCACATCGCCAGCGCGCTGTTCTTCGACATCGGCGTGTACGCCGTGGTGGTGGGCGCGACCTTGTTGATCCTCACCGCGCTAGCGCACCAGTCGGTGCGGGCCCACAAACCCGTGAACCCGTCCAAATCCCTTATCAAGACAGGAGCCGCCTGATGGAAGAAGTCATCGCAATCGCCATTGGGGTATTGGCGGCCTCCGGCGTCTGGCTGGTGCTGCGCCCGCGGACCTTCCAAGTGGTGATGGGCCTGTGCCTGCTGTCCTACGGGGTCAACCTGTTCATCTTCAGCATGGGCAGCCTGTTTATAGGCAAGGAGCCGATCATCAAGGACGGCGTGCCCCAGGACCTGCTGCACTACACCGACCCTCTGCCCCAGGCCCTAGTGCTCACCGCCATCGTCATCAGCTTCGCCATGACCGCGCTGTTCCTCGTGGTGCTCCTGGCGTCACGGGGCCTGACCGGCACCGACCATGTGGATGGCCGGGAGCCTAAGGAATGAGTTTGCTGCCGCACCTGATTGTCGCGCCCATCCTGCTGCCGCTGCTGACGGCGGCGATCATGTTGATGCTCGGGGAGAAACACCGCCCCCTCAAGGCCCGGATCAACCTCTGCTCCAGCCTGCTGGGCCTGGGCTTGTCCATGTACTTGCTGTACTGGACCCAGGCCCAGGGCCTGACCGGTTCCATCGGCGTGTACCTGCCAAGCAACTGGCAGGTGCCGTTTGGCATCGTGCTGGTGGTGGATCGCCTGTCGGCGCTGATGCTGGTGCTGACCGGAATCATCGGCGTCAGCGCCCTGCTGTTCGCCATGGCCCGCTGGGACCGCGCCGGGGCCAGCTTCCACGCGCTGTTCCAGATCCAGTTGATGGGCCTCTACGGGGCCTTCCTCACGGCCGACCTGTTCAACCTGTTCGTGTTCTTCGAAGTGCTGCTGGCGGCCTCCTACGGCCTGATGCTCCACGGTTCGGGCCGCTCCCGGGTGTCGTCGGGCCTGCATTACATCGCCATCAACCTGTTGGCCTCGTCGCTGTTCCTGATCGGCGCAGCGATGATCTACGGCGTGACCGGCACCCTGAACATGGCCGACCTGGCGCAGAAGATCCCCTTGGTCAGCGCCGACGATCGTGGCCTGCTGCACGCCGGGGCGGCGATCCTGGCGGTGGCTTTCCTGGCCAAGGCCGGCATGTGGCCGCTGAACTTCTGGCTGGTGCCGGCCTACTCGTCGGCCAGTGCACCGGTTGCCGCGCTGTTCGCCATCATGACCAAGGTCGGCATCTACACCCTGCTGCGCTTGTCGACCCTGCTGTTCTCCGAGCAGGCGGGCGAGTCGGCGCACTTCGGCGGCCCGTGGCTGGTCTATGGCGGCATGGCGACCATCGTCTGCGCAGCCCTGGCGATCCTCGCCGCCCAGCGCCTGGAGCGCATGGCCAGCCTGAGCATCCTGGTGTCGGCCGGCATCCTGATCGCGGTGATCGGCTTCGCCCAGACCGCCCTGATCGGCGCAGGGCTGTTCTACCTGGTCAGCTCGACCCTGGCCATGAGCGCGCTGTTCCTCCTTGCCGAGCTGATCGAACGCTCGCGCTCGGCCAATGAAATCCCTCTGGAGGATGAAGGCGAAGTCTTGCCGCGCCCCCTGGAATCCCTGCAACCGCAGCGCGGCACCAACCTTGACGACGAGCAGAAGGCCGTGGTCGGCCAGGTGATTCCCTGGACCATGGCGTTTCTCGGCCTGAGCTTTATCGCGTGCGCCCTGTTGATCATCGGCATGCCGCCACTGTCGGGCTTCATCGGCAAGCTCGGCCTGATCAGCGCCCTGCTCAACCCCCTGGGCCTGGGCGTCGAGGGTTCGCCGCCGATTTCGCCGGCGGCCTGGGCCATGCTGGTGCTGCTGATCCTCTCGGGCCTGGCCTCGCTGATCGCCTTCTCGCGCCTGGGCATCCAGCGCTTCTGGACCCCGGAGGAGCGCCCCTCGCCCCTGCTGCGGCGCTATGAGTGCATCCCGATCATCACCCTGCTGGGCCTGTGCCTGCTGCTGACGGTGAAGGCTGATGCGCTGATGCGCTTCACCCAGGCCACCGCCGAGACCCTCGGCCAGCCCCAGCATTACGTGCAGGCCGTGCTCGGCACTCGCGTGGTGCCCAGCCCCGAAGCCCGTGCGGCGCTGGTGGAGGTGCAACCATGAAGCGTCTGTTCCCTGCTCCCTGGCTGTCCCTGGCGCTGTGGCTGCTGTGGCTGGTGCTGAACCTGTCGGTGAGCCCCGGCAACCTGGTGCTGGGGGCCTTGCTGGGCTTTTTCGCGCCGTTGCTGATGCGCCCGCTGCGGCCGCTGCCGATCCGCATCCGCCGCCCGGGCACCATCCTGCGCCTGTTCTTGCTGGTGGGGCGTGATGTGCTGGTGTCGAACCTGATCGTGGCCTGGGGCGTGCTCAACAACGGTCGGCGCCCAGTGCGCTCGGCGTTCGTCAAGATCCCCCTGGACCTGCGTGATGCCAACGGCCTGGCGGCCTTGTCGATGATTACCACGGTGGTACCGGGGACGGTCTGGTCAGAGCTGTCCCTGGACCGCAGCATCCTGTTGCTGCACGTCTTCGATCTCGACGACGAGGCTCAATTCATCCAGCACTTCAAGGCGGCCTATGAACGTCCATTGATGGAGATCTTCGAATGAGCGCCCTGCTGTCGAACGCGATTCTGGCGAGCCTGTTCATCTTTTCCATGGCCATGGCCTTGGCACTGGTGCGGCTGTTCAAAGGCCCCTCGGCCCAGGACCGGGTACTGGCCCTGGACTACCTGTACATCCTGGCCATGCTGATGATGCTGGTGCTGGGCATCCGCTATGCCAGTGACACCTACTTCGAAGCCGCCCTGCTGATTGCCCTGCTGGGCTTCGTCGGCTCCTTCGCCCTGGCGAAATTCCTCCTGCGTGGCGAGGTCATCGAATGAACAGCCTCACTGAACTGCCCCTGTGGGTGGAAGTACTGGTGGCGATCCTGCTGCTGCTCAGCAGCCTGTTCGCCTTTATCGGGGCCCTGGGCATGTTGCGCATGAAGGACTACTTCCAGCGCATGCACCCTCCGGCCCTGGCCTCGACCCTGGGCTCCTGGAGCGTGGCACTGGCCTCAATCCTGTACTTTTCGGCGCTCAAGTCCGGGCCGGTGCTGCATGCCTGGCTGATTCCGATCCTGCTGGCCATCACCGTGCCGGTGACCACCCTGCTGCTGGCCCGGGCAGCGTTGTTCCGCAAGCGCATGGCGGGCGACGACGTACCGGCCGAAGTCAGCAGCAAGCGTCAAGAAAGCGGTAATTGAACGGCACGTGCAGGCACCGGCCCACCGCTGCCTGCATCTCACCTGCCTGCATCTCACCTGCCTGCGGCTTCAGTTCCAGGCCACCACCAGCAAACCGGCGCCCAGCAGTACGCAGAGTGGCGAGTAGACCAGGGTGTCGAGGCGGGCAAACTTCGAAGCGCTGGGCTGCTTGAAAAACCCCACCCATTCCGAATCGCCAATGGCCCGGGCAAACATCAGCACCGCCAGGGCGCTGATCACCCATTGCAGCCAGCCATGGGACACCGACGGCAGGTACAGGCCCACCCGCAGGCACACCAGCATGGCGCAAAGCAGCAAACCCAGGGCCACCAGCAAGGTGATCAGCCCCGAGGGCTGAAACGCCGGCTGCAGTTCGCCGGGCAGTTGCCCCGGCACCTGAGGCACCACGGCGTCACTGCCCAAGGTGCCGCCGGCCGCCCAGTAGAGATGAATCAGGCTGATCGACAAGAAGGTGACGGCAATCCATCGCGCTATCAAAAAACTCATGTCGGAACGTCCCTGGCTAAAGGTCGGTGAAGGCTAGCAGCGTCTAGAGGCCGGCGCTGACTTTACGTGCGACCTCTTCCGGCACCCAGGCCTGCCAGATGTCCGGGTGCTCACGCAGAAACGCCAGGGCCGCTTCACGGGGCGCCGTGTGGTTTTCGCTCATGCTCGCCAGGGCCTTGTTCAGGGGGTCGATGGGCAAGTCCACCTTGCTGAAGAACGCCACCAACTGCGGGTAGTCGCGGTGGAACGGCGCGGACACGCCAATGGACAGCTTCGAGGCCAGGGAGCGGGTAGGCCGTGGTGCGGGGTTGTCGGCGTCGGTCAGGGTCTTCCAGGCCTCGGCATCGAACGGCGGCTCTTCCAGCTGGATCAGCTTGAAGCGCCCCAGCAACGGCGTGGGCGACCAGTAATAGAACAACACCGGCTTGCCGCGCCGAATCGACGAGGTGATTTCCGCGTCCAGGGCAGCGCCGGAACCGCTGCGAAAGTTCACAAAGCTGTCTTCCAGGCCATAGGCACGCAGCTTCTGTTTGTTCACCACTTCCGAGGTCCAGCCGATGGGGCTGTTGAGAAAGCGCCCCTTGTCCGGGCTTTCCGGGTCCTTGAACACGTCTTTGTAGCGCGCCAGGTCGCTGACGCTGCGCAAGTCCGGCGCCAGGGGCTTGAGACCCCTGGCCGGGTCGCCCTTGATCACGTACTCCGGCACCCACCATCCCTCGGTCGCGCCCTTGACCGTGTCGCCCAGGGCCAGCACCTTGCCCTCGGCGGCGGCCTTGACCCACACCGGGCTGCGCCCTGCCCACTCCTCGCCGATCACCTGGATATCGTTGTTGGCCAGGGCGGTTTCCAGGGTGATGGTGGTGCCGGGCAGCGTGTCGGTGGGCAGGTCGTAACCGCGCTCGACGATAACCCGCAGGATATCGGTGATCAGGCTGCCGCTTTCCCAGTTGAGGTCGGCGAAATGAATCGGCGCCGGCGCGGCCTGGGCCGGCATTGCCGACAGCCCTCCGGCACAGGCAACCCAGGTACCCAGGAGTAAGGCTCGTAGTCCTTTCATGCGTTGACACCCCGTGCGTGACGCAACATTGGCAGGCGGGGCATCGAGCACGACAGCGCCGGCCCCTGACTACTTGAGTCACTGACTGTAGTCGAGGTTCCAACGGGTCAGGCGCCGGGGCTTATTTTTCCGCGAGGTCCTGCAGGCGCTGCAATTCGCGGCGCACCATGCTGGCGAACTCCGCCGGGCGCAAGCTGTAGATCTGCGCACCGACCCAGGCCAGCCACGCGCCCTGCATCGACGCCTTGCAGGCAAACAGGCGCTGGGCTTCTTCTTGGGCCCGCAACAGGTGTTGCTGATGAAACTCGGCGCGGCTGAGGCTGTTCACTCGCTGGCCTTGAAGCTCACCAGCTCGCCCTTGCGCCACTTGGCGGCCTTGGCGGTTACGGCCTTGAGGGTCTTGCTCAGGCCTTCCTGCAACTGCTCGTTGGCGGCGAACACCAACACCACGCTGTGACCTTCCTTGAACACAATCCCCTGGCCCTGGGGGCTGCTGACAAAGGCGTAGTCGCCCAGGCCGTAGACGGTCAGCTTGATCTCGCGGAACTTGATCTCCATTTTGCCGCCTTCACGGCTGGGCAAGACCGCCGCGCGGAAATGATCGCCGACCTTGAGCTCAAGACGCGGCTTGTCGTCCACCACCATGGCTTCGGCGGTGTCGATCTCGGCAATGTAGATGCCTTCAGCGGATTGTTCGGTAACGTAGACAAAACGAGATTGAAACTGCTTGACCAGTTTTGCGCGCAAATCACCCAGGACAAACAGGGCATGCATTTCAAGATTACTTACTGCCAAGGAAAAGTCCCCGAAACTGAAAAAATCGCCTTCCGCGAATAAAAACGGACGGCACAAAAAACCGCCAAAGCGGCGTAATCACCCCAATGAAGCCATCCTGAAATCTTGACGTGAACCCGGCATACCCTCGGCATCGGTCCTGAAAACCGCGCAGGCTGTGCCTGAGGTTTTCAACCTGGATCAATCACCGAAGGGGTCGGCTCTGGTAGCCGAAAGACAATCAATACCCGGAATCCGGGCACTTACGGGACCTGTTGTTTAACCCTTCACTGCTCGGTCAAACATGCCGGCCCCACCATCAGCCTGTGGCTGCAAGGGCAATTCTAGAGCAACTGCGCCCTTTGCGACCATGCGCAGCGGTGGAAATATATCGCCCCGCCCTTCAGCCGTCCTGAGGCCATCCCGTTACCTGGCCCAAGCCGTCAATGGGCTGGAGGCCGATTCTAACCACTGGCTTGGGCTCGTGAATATAAGACAAGTTCTCTTTGTCCGGTAATAGAACACTATGAATGCCGGTAGAAAAATCTGTCGACGGCCGCGCAATGACTTAACTCAGCCGCCATGGCGCAACAACTGCCATACTCCCCCGTTCAATGAAAACCAGCCAGACATGGCCGGGCTTCGTACCCATGAAGATTTCCAAGGGAAGGCTAGCAAGTGACGGAATTAGATATAGGCGAGTTTTTTATCCGTGGCGAGTCCAGAGAAGTCCAGGGCGAATTCCAGGCGGTCATCGCCATGCGCGCCAAGCCCCCACTGACCACGGTCACCTATCACCAGGTTGAACGGGATCGCTGGTTCAAGACTCCGGAAGAAGCCGCCATCGCCGCTCGGGCCTCGGCCAAGGCCCTGAAGCTGGCGGTCGACCAGGGCGCCCTGAACTCCTGATCATCCCCGCAGCCATCAAGGACCGGGCTGCCCGACCGATATAAAGGCGAGTGCCATTTGAGAGCATCATGATGATTAACTTGAATCCCCTGGCTCGCCTGTCCCTTCTGCAACCGGTTGCCGACAGCACCGCGTCCAAGGAAAGCGCAGCCACCTCGACGGATCTGAGCCTGGGCCTGCGCAGCAACAGCGGCGTCAGCGTCGACGCCACCCTGGAAGCCAAGCGCAAACGCGTCAGGCAACTGAAAAAACAAGTCCAGCAATTGCAGCAGAAACTACAACGGGCCAACGCCCGCCTAGCCTCGGCCAACAGCGCGGTCTCTGGCTCGGCCACCGGGCGTTCGCTGATGCTGTCTGCCGCCCGGGCCCAGGTCCTGGCCGCCAGCAATGCCCTGTCCATGGTGCAGACGGCGCTGTTCCAGGCCGAGGCCGCCGCCTCGTCCTAACCCAAGCCTGATCGGCAGACTCGATCGAACTCTGGCGCCGCCGGTGCCTCAGATACAGGGTGGCACCGGCCACGCTCCGCAATCGCGGGGCTCACCTGCAAGGAGATCGCCATGGATTCGCCGACGCATGACCTCAAAGGCCTGTTCGATCAACTGGGGCTGGATTCCGAACCGGCGGCCATCGACCGCTTCATCGCACAGCACTCGCCCTTGCCCGAAGGCCTGAAGCTGATCGAAGCGCCGTTCTGGAGCGCCCAGCAAGCCGCCTTCCTCAAGGAGCAACTGCGCGAAGACGCCGACTGGGCGCGGGTGGTGGACGAACTCAACCTGCGCCTGCACCAGGCCGATTAAGCACCCGCCCCACCCGAGGCCTGGCCCGCAGGGCTTCCCCAGGCCCTGCCCTCGATCCTTGATGACCTGACCGAGCAGCGCGACCTAGCGGGCGCGTTCCGGCTTGTAGCCCAGGCGCAGACCGCCCCAATGCTGGCCCTTGACCATGATCGGCACCGACAGGTCATGCATCAGTTCGCCGGTGTCACGGGTGTAGGTCTGCAGCAACAACGGCTGCTGATGGCTGCCACAGCGAATGCCAGTGCGATCCTCGAACTTGCGCTTGGTGCGATTGTGCAAGGCGTCGTGCTGGACGTCGCCGGTCAGGGGTTGACTGAACGCCTGGTTGTGGGTCGGCACGTAGCCCTGGGGCGTGCAGGCAATGGCGAACACCAGGCCATCATGGCGCGGCAGCAGGGACTCCTGGATCGCCGGCAGCACCTGGTCGGTGTAGCGGTCGAAGCGCGTCTGGTACTTGGCCGGCGTGGTGTTGGGGATCAATTGGTAATGGCGGTCGAACAGGTCTTCGGTGCTGATGCGATTCTGTGCCAGATCGGTCTCGAACTGCTCGGCAATCCGCCGTGCGCCCTCGCGGGCCAAGTCATAGATGCGCTGGTGATAGTCGTCCAGCCCCACCGCCGCCAGGCGCTCGCTGATGGTCTCGGCCTGCCCCTCCATCTGCACCGCGGCCTCGGCCAGGCTGCGGGTCTGCTGGTCACTGACCGCCAGGTCGCTGCGCATCTGCTCCACGGCGTGGAACAGGCTGTCCAGTTGCTCACGGTTGGTGTCGGCGCCCCGGGCGATCTCGCTGACCTGCTCTTCAACCCCGGCCGCCAGGCGGGCGATGGTGTCCAGGCTCTGTCCGGTGTGCTCCACCTGCTCCAGGCCGCTGTTGAGGTCCGCGGACAACTGGCGGATCTGCTCCACCACTTGGGCGGTGCGCTGCTGGATGTCGGCGACCATCACCCCAACCTCGTCGGTGGCCGTGGCGGTGCGCCCGGCCAGGCCGCGCACTTCGTCGGCCACCACGGCAAAGCCGCGCCCGTGCTCCCCGGCCCGGGCCGCCTCGATGGCGGCGTTCAGGGCCAGCAGGTTGGTCTGGCTGGCAATGGACTGAATCACCAACGTCACCCGCTGGATTTCTTCACTGCGCTGGCTCAAGGCCTCGATCAGCTCGCGGCTGTTATTGGCACGCTGGCTGAGCTGGTGCATGCGGCTGATGGACTCGGCCAATACGCTACGCCCTTCGGCGCTGCTGCCATGGGCTTCACTGGCGGCACCGAGGGCCTGGCGGCTGAGTTGGGAGGTGACCTGTTCGGTCTTGATCATCACTTCGGCGCTGCCGACGATGCGCGCGGCGGCATCCAGCTGGGACTGCAGCTTGCCCGCCAGTTGCTTGACCGAATAGGCCACGCCTGCGGCGGACAGGGCATTGTGGGTGGTGCTGTAGGACAGGTCGCGGGTCAGCGCGGCAATCTCGCTGCCTTCGCTCGACGCACTGACCGGTACCACGGCGCGACTGCGCAAACGTGGCAACCAGATAATCAACACCCCCAGGGGCAGGCACAGGTACAACGGCCATTGGCCCAGGGCCAGGCCGCACAACACCCCAACCTGGGCGATGCTCTGCAGGGTCGGCGCCCACCAGCGAGCCTTGGCGGCCTGGGTAGAGGGCAATTGGGCAAGCGGTAGAGATCCGTCTCTGTTCATGTTCAACACCCCGCACTGTTTTAATTGTTTGCAGGCATTAAACGCGACTACAAGGCCATTATCTATGGGCCATTGGTAGGAGACGGGCAGTGGGAAGCGGCAAGTGGCGAGCGGTAAGTTAAAGCGAGGGGGTGCAGGCGGGATAGATCAGTCAGGCGTCGGCTTCAGGGCCGCGCGGTGCGGCCCCTCTTGCAGCTTGCAGCTTAAAGCGCTCAGCTGCTCTTCTTCACGCCTGCCGTTGGTGCTTGTCGATCTGCTCGTGGCGCTCTTGGGCTTCGATGCAGTATTTGGTGGTCGGGCTGATCAGCAGGCGCTTCAGGCCGATGGCCTCGCCACTGTCGTCGCACCAGCCAAAGCTATCATCGCTGATGCGGCCTAGGGCCTGCTCCAGTTGCGGCAGCATGCGCTGGTCGCGATCAATGGCGTTGACCAACCAGGTGCGCTCTTCTTCGACGGAAGCGGCGTCGGCCGGGTCAGCCGGGGTGTCCAGGCTTTCAATGGCGATCCGGTTCTGTTCGATGCGCTCGTGGGTTTCCACCTTCATGGCTTGCAACAGCTCGCTGAAAAAAGCGTGTTGCTCGGCATTCATGTAGTCATCCGCCGGCATGGCCAGCAACTTATCCTTTGTCATTGATTTCTCTATAAAAAATACGTGCGTTAAGGCGAATTCAAGCTGTTTCCGATTGGCCCGTCAGGCCAGCGGAAAGGCGCCATTCCTTCCAAGCGCCACCCGGCACTCAATTTACGAGGGGCGGCAGTCTAAGGCCGGTTTGAGGGCGCAGCAACTGAAATGACAGCGAATCTGTCCGACAAAGCCGACAAAGCCCGCAAATGCGGGCTTTGGTGGTGCTTATCGGAGTGTGGTTATAACAAAAAATTCCATAGCAGTGGGTCTATTAGAAGACAAACGGCAGTGTCAGAGGGCGGATAACCGCTCAAATCCATTCATTTGCAGGAGCCGGCTTGCCGACGATGGCTGCCTGGGGGGCGCTATCGCCGGCAAGCCAGCACCTACACCAATCAGCCCCTACATAAGAACGGTTACCGAGACCTCAAGATTAGCGTTTGAGTTTGCGTTTGTTGCGGTATTGGTCGATGACCACCGCCACCACAATGATCAGGCCCTTGATGATGTCCTGGATGTAGGCGTCCACCCCGACAAAGGTGAAGCCGCTGGCCATGACGCCGAGGATCAGCGCGCCGATCACCGTGCCGGTGATGCGCCCCACCCCGCCCGCCAGGCTGGTGCCGCCGATGACCGCCGCGGCAATTGCGTCCAGCTCATACGACATGCCCATCCCCGCCTGCCCGGTAGCGGCCCGTGCCGACGCCACCACCCCGGCCAGCCCGGCCAGCAGGCCGGCGATGCTGTAGACAATCACCAGGTGACGCTTGACGTTGATCCCCGAGGTCCGCGCCGCCTGCATGTTGCCGCCGATGGCGTAGGTGTACTTGCCGTACTTGGTGTAGCGCAGGGCGATGTGGAAGATCACCGCCACCACCAGGAAGATGATCACCGGCATGGCCCCGTGGCCGATGGCCGTGTAGGAATCCGAGAGCATGCTCACCGGCTGGCCTTCGGTGTAGTAGCGAGCCAGGCCGCGGGCCGAAACCATCATGCCCAGGGTGGCAATAAAGGGTGGGATGCCGGTGATGGCGATGATGCTGCCGTTGATCGCCCCCGCCAGCAGGCCCACGCCCAGCCCCGCCACCACCGGTATCCACACCGGCAAGTCGGTCAGGGACGGAAACACCGCCCGGGCAAAGTCCGAGGTCTGGGCCAGGCTGGCGGCAATCATCGCCGACAGCGCCAGCACCGAGCCCGAGGACAGGTCGATGCCCGTGGTGATGATCACCTGGGTCACGCCGATGGCCAGCAGGCCGATGATCGACACCTGCAGGATCATCAGTACCAGGCGCTGGGAGTTCATCAGGAAGCTCTGGTCACGAACGATCCAACCGAACAGCTCGAAGACCAGGCCGATGCCGATCAGGACCAGGAAAATACTCAGCTCGGTGGGAAAGCGCCGACGTGTTCTAGCGGGCGCCGCGGCAGGTTTGTTTTCAGACATCACGTTCATAACCACTCACCTTTGTTATTGCCTGGCCGCGGCGAAGCACTGCGCCGTCGGCCGCCATCGATTGAAAAATTCAGTGCACCGCCGACATTCCTGACGCCAGCTGCATCACCCGCTCCTGGGTCGCCTCACTGCGGTCGAGGGTGCCCATGAGTTCACCTTCGTGCATGACCATGACCCGGTCGCTCATGCCCAACACCTCGGGCAGCTCCGAGGAAATCATGATCACCGCCATGCCCTCGCTGGCGAGGAAGGAGATCAAGCGGTAGATCTCGACCTTGGCACCAACGTCGATGCCCCGGGTCGGCTCGTCGAGAATCAGGATCCGTGGGTTGGTCATCAGCCAGCGCGCCAACAGGGCCTTCTGCTGATTGCCACCGGACAGGGTGTCGATGCATTGCTCCAGGGACGGGGTCTTGACCCGCAGCTTCTTGCACATGTCCTCGCACAGGGCGCGCAAAGCCTTCTGCTGGACAAAACCGCCGCCGGCGTAATGGGGCAGCACCGCCACTTCCATGTTTTCCAGGACCGACAGGCACGGGAACAGGCCGCTGAGCTTGCGATCCTCGGTCAGCAGGGCAAAGCCCTTTTCGATCGCCATGTGCGGGTCGCTGATGCGCAGGGCCTGGCCGTCGAGGCGAATTTCCCCGGCGTCGCTGGGGGTGATGCCGAACAGGGTTTCCGCGACATTGGTCCGGCCCGAGCCCATCAGCCCGGCGATGCCAAGGATTTCTCCGGCATGCAGGTCGAAGGACACGCCGTCGAACACCCCGTCCAGGCGCAGGTCGCGCACCGACAGGAGCAAGTCGCCGATGGGCTTATCGCGCTCCGGGAACAGCTGGCTCAGCTCGCGGCCGACCATCATCGAAATCAGGCTGTCGCCGTCCATGCTGTCGGCCCGCTGCAGGCCGATGTAGGCGCCGTCGCGGAACACTGCCACTTCATCGGCGATGGCGAACACTTCGTTCATTTTGTGGGTGATGTAGATGATGCCCTTACCCTGGGCCTTGAGGTCGGCAATGATCGAGAACAGGTGCGCCACCTCCTTGTCGGTAATGGCCGAGGTCGGCTCGTCCATGATCAGCACGTCGGAGTCATAGGACACCGCCTTGGCGATCTCCACCATCTGCCGCTCGGCGATGCTCAGGTTGCCCACCAGTTCCTCGGGGTCGAGGTTGATGCGCAGGCGTTCCAGCAACTGCGCAGTGCAACGGTGCATGGCGCGGTGATCGATCATGTGCAGGCCATTGAGCTGCTCACGGCCGATCCAGATGTTCTCGGCGATGCTCATGTGCGGCATCAGGTTGAGTTCCTGGTGGATCATGGCGATGCCCGATTGCAGGGCCGCCAGGGGCGTCTCGAACACCACCGGCCGGCCCTTGAGGCGCAACTCGCCAGCGTCCGGCTGGTAGATGCCGGCGATGATTTTCATCAGGGTGGACTTGCCGGCGCCGTTCTCGCCCATCAGCGCCAGCACCGTTCCCGGGCGCACCCGCAACTGCACATCGGACAGGGCGACAACGCCGGGAAAGCCCTTGCTGACGTTGATGACTTCCAACAGATACGGTTCTTCAATCGACGTGGCGGCGGGCTGGATACCCGCCAGCGGGGTGCTCGAAGCAGTCGCGGAAGCGAACATGATCAGGTACTCCATCGGCAAGGCTGCCCGGGGCCGCCTTGCCACTTATTGTTGTTATGGAACAGCTCTGGAAGGTGAGCGGCGTTACTTGAACTGGTCGACGTTTTCCGGGGTGATCAGACGATACGGAACCCACACCGCCGACTCCACCGGCTCATGCTTGATCATCTTCACCGCGGTATCGATGGAACCGTCCGCCTGGCCCTTGGCATCCTGGAACACCGAGACCGCAAGGTCGCCCTTCTTCACCGCACGCAGGCCATCCGGGGTGCCGTCGACACCGGCGATCAGCACACTGCCCTTCTCGACCCCGGCCTGCTTCAGCGCCATAGAGGCACCGATGGCCATTTCATCGTTGTTGGACACCACCGCGTCGAACTTGCGGCCCTGGGTCAGCCAGTCGTTGACCAGGGTCATGCCCTTGTCCCGGGACCAGATGCCGGTTTGTTCCTGATCGATCTTGATACCCGGGTACTGGGTCAGGACGTCCTTGACCCCTTTGGTGCGGTTGGTGGTGGAGTTGTTCGCCAAGTCGCCCAGCAGGATCACGATGTCACCCTTGCCACCCATTTTGTCGGCCAGGTACTGCATCTGCATTTTCCCGGCTTCCAGGTCGTTGGAAGCCACGGTCACCACACCCTTGGGCAGGTTCAGGTCATCCGGGCGGCGGTTGACGTACACCAGGGGAATGCCGGCCTTCACCGCGGCCTCGGTAATTTTCTTGGTGGCGGCAGTGTCCACCGGGTTGACCACGATCGCGTCGACTTTCTGGCTGATGAAGTTCTCGACCTGGCTCAATTGCTTGACCACATCGCTGCGGGCGTCTTCGAACTGCAGCTTGACGCCATCGGGCAGGGACTTGGCTTTCTGGTCCATCGACTCACGCAGATAGGTCAGCCAGGTGTCATCGAACTGCGACATGCTCACGCCAATCTTGATGTCGGCGAGCGCGGCGCCACTGGCCAGCATCATCGACAGCGCAAGCGAGGCAAAACGGATCTTGGTGTTCATAAAAGGTCTTTCTCCACATTCTTGTAGGTTTTATGGATAAAGCGCAGAAAAAACTCAGAGCGGCAGATGCACGATGGGGGCACCGGGTACGCAGCACACCAGTGAACCGTTGCGCTCTTCGCACAGGAAGCCGAGGCAAGTCAGGAGGACGGCAGAACGGCTGGCCCGAGGCAAAACGGCGGCCGGCGCGTGAGGATGGCGAAACAATGAACGTACAGCCTGTACAACAGATTTGAAGGTTTTCATCGACGGTACCTGTTTGTTTTTGTTGGTCGGCCCGCACCGGTCTCAAGGCGTGCTTGAGGGGTTTGGAACCTAGCTAGTCGGCAACCTGGAAATGACTTTATTGGAAAATAATTTCTATATCAACTCATTTTAGAATTTTATTCTAAAACTGTTTTTCCCTCGGAAAACGTCGTCATCGATACCACCCGAGACTGCTGCGCACTCAAGCGCGCGGCGTCTAGCACCTGGGTGGTGGCCAACGCGTCGGCGGCCGGGACCGGCAGCGCGCCCTGGCCTTCCAGGGCCTGTTGCAGCTGCTGATAGAACTGCTGCCAGGCACCTCGCTCCGAAGTTACGCGCTCGCGCTCATCCCCCTGTTCGAACCAGCCCCAGCGCCGATGCTCCTCCACGCCCCAGCGTTCGCCCTCGGTTTTCGGCGAGCGACCCGCCACCAACGCCTGCTCCTGGCCGTCGAGGCCGTCGACCGTGTAACAACCGGCGGTGCCGCTGACCCGAAAACGCGGGGCCTGGCTGTTTTGCAGGCAACTGCCCCATAAATGCGAAACCACGCCGTTGGCGTGGGTCAGGGAAACAAAAAAGCCGTGGTCAACCACGGCTTCTTCAGGGGTGTACTGCAGCTCGGCATAGACCCGAGCCACCGGCCCGAATAACTGCAGGGCCTGGTCCACCAGATGGCTGCCCAGGTCCCGCAGGAACCCACCGCCACTGGCATTGCCCACGGATTGCGGGGCATAACGCTCGACCCGCGACTCGTAGCGGGTGATCCGGCCCAGCGCGCCGCTGTCGATGAGTTTGCGCAAGGTCAGGAAGTCCGAATCCCAGCGCCGGTTCATATAGACGCTGAGCGGCACCTGGCGCGCAGTAGCGGCCTGGATCATTCCCTCGGCCTGGGCCGCATCGGCGGCGAAGGGTTTGTCGCTGACCACCGCGATGCCCCGTTCAATGGCTTCCAGCACCAGGGCCGGGCGCCCGTCCAGGGGCGTGGAAATCACCAGGGCATCGACCCCCGCCTCTGCCAACTGGCCCATGCTGTCGAATGCCCTCACCCCCGGGTGATCCGCCGCCAACAACCGCCGGCGTTCTGCGGAGCGAGTCACCACCCCCACAAAACTCGCACCGGCCAGACTGGCAATCAGTGGCGCATGAAAATGACGACCGCCATGGCCGTAACCCACCAAACCTATACGCATAGAGCCTCCATCCATTCATTCCCCACCATCGCCCACCTCACGCCATCCCATGTAGGAGCTGGCTTGCCAGCGAAAGCGTACTCAAGGCATTCACACCCTCCGCAGGCCCCTTCGCCGGCAAGCCGGCTCCTACAATAGAGATTTCCACGCCACCCCATGTAGGAGCTGGCTTGCCAGCGAAGGCGTCCTCAAGGCATTCACACCAACCGCAGGCCCCTTCGCCGGCAAGCCGGCTGCTACACAGCAAGCCGCTACCGGCACAATTCGCTTTTGATCCGTTCCAGCATCATCAGGTTGGACTGATCCGGGCGGTCTTCCCAGGCGAACACCGACACCGTGGCGATGCCGTCGAACTGGATCTCGCGCAGGGTGCCGAAGAACGCGTCCCAATCCACCTCACCCTGACCGATGTCCAGGTGCTGGTGCACGGTGGCGGTGACGCCCGGTGGGTTGACGATGTAGCGCAGGTTGGACGACGCCCGGTGGTTGTAGGTGTCGGCGATGATCAAGTGGCTGAGTTTGGAGCCCGCGTACTTGAGCATCGAGGCGATGTCGCCTTTGCCGTCGTCGTAGAAGAAGGTGTGGGGCGCGGCGTAGAGGTAGTTGATCCAGTCGCGATCCAGACCGCGAATGATGTCCACCGACTCGTTGTTGCGCTCGCAGAAATCATAGGGGTGGGCCTGGATATCGAGCTTGATGCCTTCGCGCTCGAACTCCGGCATCAACTCGTCCATGGAACGCATGAACTGGTTTTCACACACCAGCGGGTTGTCCGACTGGCCGGTGAACTCGGTGTTGACCAGCTCGCAGTCCATCTCCACGGCAATCTGGATCGCCCGCTTCCAGTTGCGCACCGCCGCCACCCGCAGGCCTTCGTCGGCGCTAGCCCAGTGGTACATCGGCAACAGGGACGAGAGCTGCACGCCGCTGTCGCTCAGGGCCTTGCGAAATTCCTTGATCCGCGCCCGGTCGACCCGGGGCGCCTTGTAGAACGGCATGAAGTCTTCACGGGGCGACAGCTCGATGTAGTCGTAGCCCAGCTCGGCGGCCTTGTCGGTCATCTTGCCCAGGGGCAGATGGCGATACATGTAGGGGTCTAATGCAATACGCACAGTGACAGCCTCCCAAATTAACAATCGTGCCCCTCCGTAGGAGCTGCTTGCCAGCGAAAGCGCCTTCAAGCGTGCACAGCATCCGAAGGCCCCTCGCCGGCGAGCCGGCTCCTACAGAGTGGGGGTTAGCCGTAGAAACGCGGACGGTCTGGCAGGTCGATCTTGACGATCTGGCCGCTGCCCTGTGCTTCGATGCAGGCATCGGCTGCCACGGCGGCGGCAAAGCCGTCCCAGGCCGATGGTCCGCCCACCTGGCCGGCGCGCACGCCATCGATAAAGGCCTGCAACTCCACGTCATAGGCAGCAATAAAGCGGTCCTTCCAATCCATCAGGATCGCGTTGGACAACTTGGCTTCGCTGCGCAATTGCACCTGGGACGGCTCCGGCAGCTTGGCGATGCCGCTCTCCCCCACCACTTCGCACTGGATGTCGTAGCCGTACTGGCAGTTGACGAACACCTCGACGTCAATGCGCGTACCACGGGCGGTTTCCAGCAGCACGATCTGCGGGTCCTTCAAATGAGCGTGGGCCTTGCTGGTCTTGCGCGGGAACACCACTTGCACCGACACGTAGTCGTCAGCCAGCAACCAGCGCAGCACGTCCAGCTCATGGATCAGGGTGTCGGTGATAGCCATGTCGGTCTTGTAGTTCTCACCCACCCGCGGGTTGCGATGGGCACAGTGCAGCATCAGCGGCTCGCCGATCTGCCCGCTGTCGATCACTGCCTTCAAGGCCTGGTAACCCGAATCGTAGGGACGCATGAAACCCACCTGCACCAGGCGCTTGCCGTGGGCCACTTCGGCGTCGACGATGCGGCGGCAACCGGCGGCGGTCACCGCCAGGGGTTTTTCACAGAACACCGGCTTGCCCGCGGCAATCGCCGCCAGCACGAACTCCTCGTGGCTCGGGCCCCAGGAGGTGACCAGCACCGCGTCGACGTCCGGCGCCTTGATCAGCGCGTGGCCGTCCGGGTAGACCTCGGCAGTGAGCTTGAGGTCGCTGACCACCTTGGCCGCCGATTCCAGGTTGATGTCGGTGACCGCCACCACCTGGCTGCCCAGCAGGGTCTGGCTGCAACGACGGATGTGATCCTGGCCGATGGCGCCGGTACCGATAACACCAAGTTTCAAAGACATGCAGATACTCCTGTTGTTGTTCGTTGCAGAGCAATCAGTACTGCCGGGCCTTGGCCAGGCGTTCATTAAGGGTCTTGGCTACCGCATCGGTGCGCTCGCTGGTGGACACCTGGGCCACGCCCACCCGCCACCAGGACAGGTACTTGTGGATCATGGTCTTGGGCAGGACCTTGATGTCGATCAGGGTCGAGACCGTCTGGGTCCGGGCATCGGCCAGGGCCGCCAGCAGTTGCTCCTCGGTGCTGACCTTGTAGGTCTTGCAGCCGTAGGCCGCGGCGCTCATGGCGAAGTCCACCGGCACAAAGCCGCCATCGAGCTTGCCGGTCTCGGGGTTGCGGTAGCGGAACTCGGTGCCGAAGCTGTCCATGCCGTGTTCCATCTGCAGGTTGTTGATACAGCCGAAGGTCATGTTGTCCAGCAGCACCACGTTGATCTTGCGGCGCTCCTGGATCGAGGTCGCCAGCTCCGAGTGCAGCATCAGGTAGGAGCCGTCGCCCACCAGGGCGTACACCTCGCGATCCGGCTCGGCGAGCTTGACCCCCAGGGCCGCGTTGACCTCGTAGCCCATGCACGAATAACCGTATTCCACGTGGTAGGTGTTGACCCCCTTGCTGCGCCAGCTGCGCTGCAGGTCGCCGGGCAGGCTGCCGGCGGCGGCGACGATGATGCCATCCTCGGGCAAGGCCTGGTTGAGCACCCCGAGCACCCGGCTCTGGGTCAGGCAGGAGCCGGTCAGCTCGATGAATTCCCGCAGCACCGCCGGGTCCATGTGGTCGTTGATCTCCGGGACAAAACCATCGTCCTGGTACTGCACCTGGTAAACCCGGTCCACCTCGGCTTCCAACTGGGCCTTGGCGTCAGTGATCTGCCCGCCCCAGGCCGCCTGGTAGCCGCTGCGGCCGAGGGCTTCGCTCAGTGCCTGCAAGCCGACCTTGGCATCGGCCAGCAACTGCACGCCATCCAGCTTGAGGCCGTCGCAGGGGCTGATATTGAGGTTGAGGAACTCCACCTCGGGGTGCTGGAACAGCCACTTCGAGGACGTGGTGAAGTCGGTGTAGCGAGTGCCGATGCCGATGATCAGGTCGGCGTCCTTGGCCAGCAGGTTGGCCGCCAGGCAGCCGGTCTCGCCGATCCCGCCGACGTTCAACGGGTGCTCGGAGACCACCGCGCTCTTGCCCGCCTGGGTTTCGGCAAAGGGGATGCCGAAGCGTTCGGCAAAGGCCTGCAACGCCCGGTTGGCCCCGGAATACTTGACCCCGCCGCCACAGATAATCAGCGGTTTGCGCTTGCCCTTGAGCAGCGCCAGAGCATCGCCGAGCATGGCCTCGGTGGCAGGGCGGCGGTCGATGCGATGCACGCGCTTGGCGAGGAAGTAGTCCGGGTAATCGTAGGCTTCGCCCTGCACATCCTGGGGCAATGCCAGGGTCACGGCGCCGGTTTCCGCCGGGTCGGTGAGCACACGCATGGCGTGGATCGCCGCGCTCATCAGTTGCTCGGGGCGGTTGATGCGGTCCCAATATTTGCTCACGGCCTTGAAGGCATCGTTGGTGCTGATGCTCAGGTCATGGAACTGTTCGATCTGTTGCAGCACCGGGTCCGGCTGGCGGCTGGCGTAAACGTCCCCAGGCAGCAACAGCAAGGGAATACGGTTGGCGGTGGCGGTGGCCGCCGCGGTCAGCATATTGGCCGCGCCGGGGCCCACCGAAGAGCTGCAGGCGTAGATCTTGCGCCGCAGGTGCTGCTTGGCGAAACCGATGGCAGCGTGGGCCATGCCCTGCTCGTTGCGGCCCTGGTGCACCACCAGGTCGCCACTGTCCTGTTCCAGGGCCTGGCCCAGGCCGAGCACGTTGCCGTGGCCGAAAATGGTGAAGACCCCGGCGATGAACTTGCTCTGGACCCCATCCACCTCGACGTATTGGTTATCGAGGAATTTCACCAGGGCCTGGGCCATGGTCAAGCGTGTCGTACTCATGGTTTGCACCTTATTCATGATGTGAGGCCAACGGACCTGTAGGCGCTGGCTTGCCAGCGAAAGCACCCTCAAGGTTTGCGCCCCATGCAAGGGTCCCTTCGCCGGCAAGCCGGCTACTACACGAGGGCGGCGTCAAGTCAGGGATTGCTGCAGGTGGGCAATGCTCGCGCCAATCGCCTGCTGGATATCCGCCAGCCCGTGCACACTCTCGGCAAAGGGTTCGAACGACAGGTAGCCGCTGTAGCCACTGCTCAGCAGGGTGTCGATCTGCGCTGCATTGCCGAGGATGTCCGCCTCGCCCACCAGCACCCGATGGCCGTCGCGAATGCTGTTGAGCGGCGCTTCACGGTCCTCGACACCGGAGATGTGCACCAGCCCGGTCAGCTCGGGGAAGAACTCATGCTCGCTGGCCAAGTGGTGGTGGAAGGTGTCGTGCACCAGGCGGAACACATCCAGGCCGCCGATGGCGCGAATCGCATCCACCGCCGTGCGTTTGCGGCGCAGCGAGCACTCCTCAAACCCCAGGGGCTCGATAAACCCCAGCAGGCCGTGATCCCGCAGGATCGGCGCCAGCTCGCTCAAAGCGGTGCGCAAACCGCTGATGCGCTGGGCCTCAGTGCGCGGGTCGGCACGGTCATTGAGCGGGCACATCACCAGCCCTTCGGCCCCGCAGGCACGGGCATAGGCGGCGAGTTTCAGGGTCTGTTGGCGACGTTCGTCGTTCCACACGTCGAAGGGGTACAGGGCGTTGATCGACAACACCTTGATGCCCTGGGCCGCGCACAATTCGCGGACCCGTTCCGGCGGCGTGCCGTCCTCGATTTCCACGCCCGCAAGGTCGTTGCGGATCTCAATGGCATCGGCCTTCAGCGTCACCGCAAGGTCGATAAACTCCGGCAGTGACAAACGCGGTGCAACCATACGATTCAGGGCGAAACGCAGGGGCTGGCTCATTCTTGTTGTTCTCCAAAATCCATCGCGTTGAGAAAGTTACTTGGCCGTCGGCATGCTGAATTCCGGGCCCTTGGCGATGCTGTCGGGCCAGCGCTGCATCACGCTCTTGTAGCGGCTGTAGAAGCGCACACCTTCCTCGCCGTAGGCATGGTGGTCGCCGAACAGCGAACGCTTCCAGCCGCCGAAGGAGTGCCAGGCCATGGGCACCGGGATCGGTACGTTGATGCCGACCATGCCCACCTTGATGGTGCGGGCAAAGGCCCGGGCCACGCCGCCGTCGCGGGTGAAGCAGGACACGCCATTGCCGAATTCATGGGCGTTGATCAGCTCCACTGCGCTGGCAAAGTCGGGCACCCGCACAATGCCCAGCACCGGCCCGAAGATTTCCTGCTGGTAGATGCTCATCTCGGTGGTGACGTGATCGAACAGGGTGGCGCCGACAAAAAAGCCCTGCTCCGCCCCCGGCACCTTGAAGCCGCGACCGTCCACCAGCAACTCCGCACCCTGGGCCACGCCCTGGTCGATAAAACCTTCAACCTTGGCCTTGTGCTCGGCGGTCACCAGCGGCCCCATGTCGCTGTCGCCCTGCAAGCCGTTGCCGACCTTGAGCTGATCGATGCGCGGCAGCAGCTTGGCGATCAATTCGTCGGCCACGTCACCCACTGCCACGGCGATGGAGATCGCCATGCAGCGCTCGCCAGCCGAGCCGTAGGCCGCACCGATCAGTGCGTCGGCGGCCTGGTCCAGGTCGGCGTCGGGCATCACGATCATATGGTTCTTGGCCCCACCCAGGGCCTGCACACGCTTGCCTCGGGCGCTGGCCTGCTGGTGGATGTACTCGGCAATCGGCGTCGAACCGACAAAGGAAATCGCCTCGATGTCCGGGTGCTGGAGCAAGCCGTCCACGGCGCTCTTGTCGCCCTGGACCACGTTGAATACCCCCTCGGGCAACCCGGCTTCCGTCAGCAGGCGTGCCATCAGCAGGCTGGCGGACGGGTCGCGTTCGGACGGTTTGAGGATGAAGCAGTTACCGGTGATCAGAGCAATGGGGATCATCCACAGCGGCACCATCACTGGGAAGTTGAACGGCGTGACCCCGGCGCACACGCCCAGGGGCTGGCGCAGGTTCCAGTTATCGATGCCGCCACCGATGTTGTCGCTGAAATCGGTTTTCAAAAGGTTCGGCGCGCCACAGGCGTACTCGACGATCTCGATGCCACGGGTCACCTCGCCCATGGCGTCGGACAGCACCTTGCCGTGCTCGCGGGTGATGATCTGCGCCAGTTCCTTGTGGTGCTGGTCCAGCAGTTCCTTGAACTTGAACATCACCCGCGCGCGGCGCAGGGAGGACTGTTCAGACCAGGCCGGGAAGGCCTTCAGCGCCGAGGCCACAGCCTCGTCCACGGTCTTCTGGCTGGCCAAGGCAACACGGGCCTGGACCGCACCCGTTGCCGGGTTGAACACCTGGCTGAAACGCTCGCCGGCGTCCTGCACCTGGCCGCCGATGTAATGACCTATTACCGGGGTATCGCTCATTGTTCTTGTTCTCCGTGAAAGGTTGCAGTCTCAATTCAGAAATTCAGTTTCCAGCAAGTCAGGGCTTCAGAAACTCGGGGGTTCAGAGATCCAGCAGCCAGCTGTGCTGCGGGTCGTTATGGAACTGCCAGACCCGCTTCGGCCCGGCCATGACGTTCAGGTAATAAGACTCGTAGCCGTAAGGCACGCTGACCGGGTGATACCCCTTGGGCACCACCACCAGGTCGCTGTTTTCCACGGCCATGGCCTGGTCGATGCTGCGGTCGTCGGTGTAGACCCGCTGGAAGACAAAGCCCTGGGGCGGGTTGACCTGGTGGTAATAGGTCTCTTCCAGAAAGCTCTGGTGCGGCAAGTCATCGGTGTCGTGCTTGTGCGGCGGGTAGCTGGAGGAATGCCCAGACGGCGTGCGCACCTCCACCACCAGCAGGGAATGGGCCGGCTCGCTGTCGGGCAGGATGTCGCAGACATAGCGGGTATTGGCGCCCTTGCCGCGCACGCTGCGCTTGCACTGCTCCGGGCGGATCAGCCGTGGGCCGAGGCCAGCGGCGGCATCACCCGGGGCGGCACACACGGCGATCTGCACGTCGCTCAAGGCGGTGACCTGGGCCTGGCTGCCCGGCGGCAGGTAGGCGGCAAAGGGTGATTTGTCTTCGAACACCGATTGCCGGTCGCCCAGGTTGTCCCACTTGAAGGCGCCCTGGGGGGCTTCGCCCTGTACGTCGATGCGGCCGCTGAGCAGCACCAGGCACAACTCCTTGTCGCCGGCGCTGACCGGCAGGCTTTCCCCCAGGCTCAGGCGGTAGGCACTGAACCCCACATACTCCAGGGCGCCCTCTTGCAGCTGGACCATGGTCCGGCCCTTGGCGGCGCTTTTAACCAGCAGGCTCATTGGGCAGTCCTCGTACGTTGCAGGCCGGCGTCCAGCAGGGACCGCAGGGTGTCGTAACCTTTTTTCGCGTAGACGTAGCTCGGCGCCACGGCCGGGTCCTGCTCGGCTTCCACCACCAGCCAGCCGTGGTAGTCGGCGGCCAGCAGCACATCGAGCAAGGCGGCAAAGTCGATGTCACCATCGCCGGGCACGGTGAAGGTGCCGTTGACGATGCAATCCGGGAAGCTCCACAGGTTGTTGCGCGCCAGTTGCACCACCGGCTTGCGCACGTCCTTGAAGTGCACGTGGCAGACGCGCTGGATATGCTTGCGCAGCACCTCCAGGGGTTCGCCACCGCCCATGTAGCAGTGGCCCGAATCGAAGAGCAGGCCGACTTCCTCGCCGGTCAGGCTCATCAGCTTGTCGATGTCCGCCGGGGACTCGACGTAGGCGCCCATATGGTGGTGATACGCCAGGCGTACGCCCTGGGACAGGGTGAAGCGCGCCAGCTCCGTGAGTTTGTCGGCGTAATCCTGCCAGGCGTGCTCACTGTGGAAGCGCGGGCGCTCGATCAGGCGCACCGGTGAACCCTGGATCGAGTCGGCCACTTCGCCGTAGACCAACACCGAGGCGCCGTTGCGTTTCAGCAGTTCGACGTGGCTGGCAATGGCGTCGATTTCCTCCGCCACCGAACGCCGGGCCAGGCGGCTGGAGTACCAGCCCGAGACCAGTGCCAGGTCATAAGGGCGCAGCACATCGCCCACGCCCTTGGCGTCCTTGGGGAACTTGCCGTTGAGTTCAAAGCCTTCGTAACCGATGTCCTTACCTTCGCTCAGGGCGGTGCTCAGGGGCGTTTCACCGCCCAGGGCCGGCAGGTCGTCGTTGCTCCAGGAGATCGGGTTGATGCCAATTCGGATGGCGGGCATGGCTGCACCTTTTGTTGTTATTCAGGAAAGCGTGGAGAACGGCCTTGTACTTGTAGGAGCTGGCTTGCCAGCGATGACGTCGTGCCAGGCGCCGGACCGCGATCGCCGGCCAGCCGGCTCCTACAGCGGGCGGGCGCTGCGCCAGGCGTTGATCAGTTGTTCGAAGGTGCCCTGGACTTGCTGGATCAGGGTTTCGTCGTTGATCTCACCCGCCAGCCACGCACGGCTCGGCTCCTGGAAAATCGTGCGGCCCACGGCAAAACCACGGCAGGTCTGGCTGTGGCTCGCTTGCCGGAAGCCCTCGGCCAGGCACTCGGCCGACGCATTCAGGCCCAGCAGCACCACGCCACGGCAATACGGGTCGCGCTCCTGGATCAGCTCGTCGAGCTTTTTCCACTCCTCGGCCGACTGCGCCTCGATCTTCCACCACGCCGGGTAGATGCCCAGGTTGTACAGGCGCTTGAGGCTGCGATAGAGCACCTCGGGATGAGCGCCGGGCAGGTCCTTGGGCGGGATGATTTCCAGCAGCAGCTCATGGCCGCTGACCTGTGACGCCTGGTACAGGCCCATGATCTGCGCCTCCTGCTCCAGGCGCAGCAAGGGTTCGTCGTCCGGGTGGAATTGCACCAGGCACTTGATGATCTGCTCCTTGGGCCAGGCAATCAGGTTGCTGCCCACCGAGCGCCCGTGCTCGAAGGCCAGAGGCCGCGAACCCTGGACTTCCACCGGGCGCGCCACCCACCAGCCGCGACCGGTGGCGGCGTTCAGCGCGTCCTGGCCAAAGCGCTGGTCGGCCAGCAGGCCCACATCGGCCTCCACGCCCTGCTCGCCCAGCTTGTGCTCGACCCGCTCCACCGCCTGGATAAACAGCTGCTTGAGGGCGCTGATGCGCGCCGGGTCCTGGCCGCCCTTCTGCGCCAGTTCCACCAATTGCCCACGGTGATCGAAGGCAAAAATGAACAGTTGCTTCCAGCTTTTACGCGGCACCGTGACCTGGTGCAGGCGCTGCAGGATCGGGTCCTGGTCGGGACGGGTAATGGGCACCGGGCTGCTGAACAGGTAGTCCAGCTCGGCACGGGTCGGCATCGCCGGAGCACAGGCATGGCGCGACACCACCAGGCCGCCGCAGGCGTTGGCCAACTGGCAGCAGCGCTCATCGCTGGCGTCTTCCAGCCAGCCACTGAGGAAGCCAGACATAAAGGCATCGCCGGCACCCAGCACGTTGAGCACCTCCACACGCACACCGGGGTAGATCGCCCCGTCTTCCAGGCGCGGCGGAATCTCGCCGTGGATCACCGTGCAGCCTTGCGGGCCGAGCTTGACCACCAGGGTCGCGCGACTCAGAGAACGCACGGTGCGCAAGGCCGTCAGCAGGTCTTCGCTGCCGCCGGCAATCAGGAATTCTTCTTCGGTGCCAACGATCAGGTCGAAGCGCGGCAGGATCTTCTGCACGTGCTGGCTGACCTGGTGGTCGGCGACAAACCGGGTCTCGCCGTCAGCCTTGCCCGCCAGGCCCCAGAGCACCGGCCGGTAGTCAATGTCCAGGACCCGCTTGACCCCGTGTTTTTCCGCATAGTCCAGGGCCTGGATGCTGGCCTGGTACACACCGTCGGTGGAGAAATGGGTGCCGGTGATCAGCAAAGATTTGCTGGAGGCAATAAAGGCTTCGTTGATGTCTTCGGCGCGCAGCGCCATGTCCGCGCAGTTCTCGCGGTAGAACACCAGGGGGAAGGTTTCGCGGTCCTTGAGGCCCAGCAGGACCATGGCGGTGAGACGCTGCGGGTCGACCTTGATGGCGCTGACGTCACAGCCTTCACGCACCAGGGACTCCACCAGGAAGCGCCCCATGTGATCGTCGCCAACCCGGCTCAACATCGCCGACTTGAGGCCCAGGCGCGCGGTGCCGAAGGCAATGTTCGCCGACGAGCCGCCGAGGTACTTGGCAAAGCTGCTGACGTCCTCCAGCCGCGCACCGACCTGCTGTGCATAGAGATCGACGCCCAGGCGTCCGAGGCAAATCAGATCCAATTGACGCCCACTGGCAAAACGAGTCTGGCCCATGCTGGCTCCTGTTATTTTTATCAGCCTGTGCTCGCCGCCGTTGGGGGCGCCGAGCACTCTTGGTGGATGCAGACTAAAACGTCTCTCGGCGCCAATCAATATTTTTTCTATAAATTTTTTACGTGGAATATTTTTTCCATTAAACTTTTTCAAGCCGGAACCAGACACCGTGCATCGTTTCAGCAAAGCCCCGGCCAGCATCAGCCCCAAGATTTTATGGGCCCCTACCCTGTAGACTGCCGGCTGCCCACCTATTGTCAGGGGACGGGTCCACAGGCCGTTCCCATAAGCACAAGCCAGAAGGATTTTCTATGTCCCGCACCGATCAGCCGGCCATGACCGAGAGCACGCCAGAGAGCGACCTCGACAGCCCCCCGATCACTGCCGAGCGTCTGCTGCAACTGATCACCCATGAATATGAAAGCCTGCCCCGCCAGCTCAAGCGCATCGCCAGCTACATGAGCCAGCAGAGCGACCGGATCATGGTTGACCGGATCAGCGACATCGCCCGGGAATGTGAAGTGCACCCCTCGGCCATCGTGCGTTTTTCCCAGCGTTTCGGTTTCAGTGGTTTCAGTGAAATGCAGGCGCTGTTTCGCGAGGCCTACACCCACAAGACCACGCCGGTACAGAACTACCAGCAGCGCATCCGCAGCATGATCGCCAACAAGTCGCAGAAAGCCAGCGGCGGCGACCTGGCCCGTGAATGCGTGAACGCCACCCTGTCGGGCATCGAGCGCCTGGGCCTGGAGCTGGACGACGTGGCTTTCGACAAGGCCGTGGACCTGGTGGTCAATGCCGACAACATCTACGTGGTCGGGGTGCGCCGCTCCTTCGCCGTGGCCGACTACCTGGTGTACAACCTGCAGCACACCAACAAGCGCATCCACCTGGTGTCGGGCCTGGGCGGCAGCTACCGCGAGCAGATGCGCAGCATCCGCCCCAACGACTTGGTGATCGCCATCAGCTTCACGCCCTATGGCAAAGAGACCCAGCACTGCCTGCGCATTGCCCAGCACAACCAGGCCAAGACCCTGATCATCACCGACAGCAACCTGTCGCCCCTGGCCAAGCGCGCCAACAGTGTGCTGCTGGTCAATGAAGGCAGCTCCTTCGCCTTCCGTTCCCTGAGCGCCACCCTGTGCCTGTGCCAAGCGCTGTTTATCGCCGTGGCGTACCGCCTGGAATTGAAGGTGGACGAGATTCACGAACAGGTGGGATTCGACGACTGAGGCGCCTGCTTCAGCGCGCGCTGGCGAACTGCAACGCCCAGTGCCTGTCACTCAGTGCCGCCGCTGGATAAAGACTGCGGGCCCGGGCCAGGGCCTGCTCGAAAAACACCCCGCGAATCGCTCCGTCCGAAGCGATGAACAGGCAGGCCTCTTCCCGGGCCTGGCTCCACTTGAGCATTTTTTCCTCGCTGCTCAAGTCAGTGGTGAACATCGTGGTGATGCTGGGCGCGACCCCGGTCATGGAAAACGCCTTCTCCAGGCTGTTCGGCGGGTCGTGGGGCACCTCGGCCAGCGCGTTGCCGGCCAGGCCCCCAATAAGGATTACCGCGAGTTTCAGCGCCATGTGGCACCTCCTTGTGCCAAGTGGCGATGCTCAGCAGCATAGCCCGCCCCCACGGCGTGCAAGACGCTGAAACTCGCGGCGCGCAAACGCCGCGCCAGCCTTAGGCCGGGACAGCCTCGGGCCGCTCGGGCAGATGAGACACCAGGCCGAAGCGCTCGGCCAGGAAGGGCGTGATGTCCAGCGGCAGTGGCTCGTCGTTCACCAGTTTGTCCAGCAGCACCCCGGTGATGGCCGACGTCAGGATGCCGGTGCGAAAGTGCCCGCAGGCATTGAGGTAACCCTGGACCCCGGCCATCGGCCCGAGGATCGGCAGCTCATCCGGCGAGCCCGGGCGCAAGCCGGCCCAGCAGCGTTTCAGGTTGACCTGGGCCAACTGCGGAATGCAGCGTACCGCCCCCTGCACCAGGCCGTTAATTTCCGGGTAGGTGGTGCTGACGTCGAAACCTTTGTCTTCGGTGGTGCTGCCGATCAGGATCTCGCCGTTGTCCTTTTGCGCCATGTAGCAATCGCTGGTGGTCAGGCAGCCGTTGAGCAGCTTGGGCATGCGCTCGGTGAGGAGGATCTGGCCCTTGACCGGGTTCACCGGAATGCTCACGCCCGTGGCCATCCGGCTCAGCTCCGCAGCCCAGGCCCCGGTGGCGTTGATCAGGGTGTCGCAACTGAACAGCCCGGCCGCGTCGGTGCGCACGCCCCTGACCCGGGTGCCTTGATGCAGCACCTCGTTGACGTTGGTGTTGAAGTACAGGTCGACACCGTTCTGCCGCGCGCCCTCGGTGTAGGCATCGGCCAGGCGGAACGGGTTGACCTGGTGATCGCAGAGAAACTCCAGGGCGCCCTGGGCCTCCTGGCTGACATTGGGCTCGGCGGCCCGCAGCGCCGCCTGGTCCAGCCAGCGCACCTGGTCAGCCAGGTGCGGGATGCAGCCGACGATGTGCTCGGCATAAAGCCGGTCCTCATCGTCGTAGATCACAAACTTGAGACCGGTTTCCTCGAACTTGAAATCCATCCCGTGCAAGCCCTTGAGCTCGCGGTGCAACTGCGGGTACAGGGCATTGGATTGCAGGGCGAGGTCGAAGAACGACTGCGGCAGGATATGCGGCGTGGTGGCATCGACCACCACCGCCGAGCCTGCGGCCTCACGCTTGCGGTTGGCCGACATCATGCGAAAGAAAATCACCCCGCAGCCCAGGCCCACCGACTCGCCGATGGCCCACAGGCCGCCGGCCGAGGCGCGGGTCGCATTGCCCGGGCGCTTGGCGTCGATCAGCGCGACCTTGAGGTGTTTGCGCTTGGACAACTGGTACGCACAAGAGGCGCCGATCACACCGCCGCCAGCAATAATCACGTCGTAGAACTTACTCATGGGTCGAAGCATCCTTGCCAAGTGGGGAAAACGCCGAGAACGGAATCGGGTCCAGGGGGAAGCGCGGCCGCAGCCAGCCGACATCCTGGCGCCCGGTGGCCTGGCGCAGGCGGTCGCTGCAATAGCCGACGCACATGCGCCCCTGGCAATCGCCCATGCTGACTCGGGTGCGCATTTTCAGGCTGGCCATGTCCTGCACGCCTTGGGACAACGCCAGGTCGATATCGCCCCGGGTGGCGTGCTCGCAGCGGCAGATCACGGTATCGGCCGCCGGCAGGCTGGTCTGGCCACTGCCCCGCTCGGTGTAGCGGTCCACGGCGGCGCGAAAGCGCACAATCGCTCCCAGCTTGTTGAGCAACACCTGACGCCGCTGCAAGGCGCTTTCGCTGCTCAGCACATTGCGCTGGACCAGGATCGACAACGCCGCAATCCGCCCGGCGAGCATGGCGGCCTCGCCCCCGCGGATCCCGCCCATGTCACCGGCCAGGTGGATGTGCGACTCGCTGCTCTGCTGCCAGATATCAGCCGTGGCCCGCAGGTAGCCGTCATCGCTGAAGCCGTGTTCCAGGCCCATCTGCTGGCTGAGCTGGGTCCTTGGGATAAAGCCGTAGCCCACCGCCAGGGTCTGGGCGGCCACGTCCTCGGCCCGGGCCAGGTCCGGCTGCCAATCGGCCGAATACGGCGCCACCCGCACACAGGCCACTCCGCCTTCGCCCTGTGCCTCGACCACGCCCCAGCCGTAGCGCAGGCTGATGCGGTGCAGTTTGAGGTAGGCGAGCATGCTCAGGCCGTCGAGGAATAGCTGCGGTTTGTTCAGCAGGGCCAGGCTCTGCTTAGCGATCTTGCCGAAGGCGCTGGCCTCGTAGACCCCCGCCACCGCCACACCGGCGGCGTGCAGTTGGCAAGCCACCAGCGGCAGCAACGGCCCGGTGCCGGCAATCACCACCGGCCCCTGGGGCTTGACCACGCCGCTTTTGATCTGCAACTGCAAACCGCCCAGCAACATCACCCCGGGCAGGGTCCAGCCGGGGAACGGCACGCTGCGCTCATGGCAACCGGCAGCCAGCAACAGTTGCGGATAGGCCACTTCATGCAGTTGTTCGTCGGCGTCGAGCACCATCAACGAATGGGTGGCTTCGGCGCCGATCACCCGACTGTTGAGGCGGACTTCGATCATCGATGCGTGCCGGGCAAAATCGCCGTGCAGCCGGGCCAGTACTTCGCAGTAACGCGGGCCCAGGTAGTCCAGTTGCACCCCATCCCGTAGCGGGCCGCGATAGACCACCCCGCCCAGGCGCGAGGCCTCGTCGATAAGCAGGCTGCGCACGCCATGCTCCGCCAACTCGATGGCGGCGGCCATCCCCGCCGGGCCACCGCCGACAATCACCGGGTAGAGGTTCATAGGGCGTGCTCCGGCTGGTCGATGCGGTTGACGGCGGTCTGCACCTGCATCCCCGGCCTGACCAGGGTCTGGCAGGCGCGGCGCTTGTGCCGGCCATCGATCTGCACCAGGCAGCAATGGCACACGCCCATGCCGCAATAGGCACCGGCCAGTTGCCCGTGGTCATTGCGCGCCACCTGGCGCAAGCCCAGCGACTGGATCACGCTGAGTACGGTTTCGCCAATGGCCGCGCTGACCGGCTGGCCATTGAGGCTGATGGTCATGTCTGCCTGGGGCAGCGGCTGAATGTCGAAGGTGCGGTCTGTTGGACCCATGAGTGTGTTCATCCGTGAAAATTAAAGGGGGGTTTGCCAGCTTCATGCCGTGCCATGTCTTGCCGATGCTCGTCCCAGGCCGGCTTACGGCCAGGACGACAACGCGTCGCCGCTGAACAGTCAGGGCTGAAGCGTGGCCAATCTAGAAGGTTTCACGGGCAAAAGTATTGATCTGCGCCACGACGCGGTGTTGCGAATCTGATGCATCACCACCCCCGGAAACGCCAAGGCCGCGACTACTTGCGTAGCCGCGGCCCTGGTGTCAGGCGGGTCAGTTCATCGGTGCATCAGTGCATGAAGATGGCGATCAGGATAATCACCGGGATCGGTACACCGAGGAACCACAAGAGTAGTGAGCGCATGGCCGTTCTCCTTTTTTAATCAACGAATGGGGGTGGTCACGTAGGCGTCGCTTTCGAGATACACCACGGCATCCCGGCGGCGACCGCCAAAGGTGGCTGCCAGGCTGGCGAAGAACGCGCCGCACAGCAGAGAGATAAAGGTCCACAGCGAGGTCCAGGCGGCGACTTTAGTAGCCGTGTCAGCCGCTTGCTTGGCGGCCAGTTTGGCTTCCTCGACGGCGGCGCGGGTCTTGGCAAACACCTCGTCGACCCGGCGTTCGGCATCGGCCTGGGTCAGGTTGGTACGTTGTGCTACCAGTTGCGCCAGGTAGCTGCGGTCTTCAGGCGCCAGTTGCCCGTCGTTGCCCAGGGTGCGGACGAAGATCCGGGTCACGGTGCCGCGGGCGGCGTCATCACTGACGGCCACTGGGCGGTCATCGCGAAACAGGCTGTCGACGAAGTAGCCGTACTGATCGCCATTGGTGTTGGCAGCCGCGCTGCCAGCCACTTGGGTCACAGCACTGGCGGCACCGGACGCCACGCTGGCACCGGCCTGCACACCGCCACTGATCAGGCTGCCAACCGAGCCGACCACCAGGGTAGCGGTAACCAGGGTCGCGACGGCCCAGGCCAGGAAGCCGTGGGCGGTGTCGCGGAAATAGACCTCGTCACCGTGCATGTTGGCCCACTTCACCCGCAGGCGACCGGCGATGTAGCCGCCCAGGCCCGATGCAAGAATCTGCGTCAGCGCCAGCCAGACGATCGTCGAGATCCCCAGACCCTTGGCACTGATGCCCTCGTTGGCCCAGGGCGACACGGCCGAAAAGCCCAGGCCGAAGCCCAGTAGGATCAAAATCAGCGACACGGCCGCAGCGGCCGCCGCACCGGCGAATATCGCGCCCCAGGACACGCCCGAGCGGCTGCTCGACTCATCCACGGCAGGCAGATAGGTATCAGAGGATCTATTCATTGTTGTTCGGCTCCAGGCAGAAAAATGGTGTTACAAGTCTCGAAGGTAGATTTGCAGCCACCGTGCCAGCCGAGCCAATAAAACAACTCTTTTAAATTCAACATGTTACAAAAACAACCCGATCAATCACCGTGCATTTTGCCGTCCATCGCCCGCAAGGGCGGGCGTTCTGCACGGTGACGCTGGTTGTTTCAATCGGTGGTTCAGAGACAGGTCATGCCGCTTGCTAACGCCCGCTCAGCCTGCGGCGCTGTCAACCGGCTGCCCCCTCTTCGGCAACATGAAAGTTTTTTTAGGAACCGCCACAGCGTTTCTTGGCAAAATGCCCGCCTGAGTCATGAATTCCCAACCAGGTACATCCTATGACCCGCATTCTGACCATCGAAGACGACGCCGTGACCGCCCGGGAAATCGTCGCCGAACTGAGCAGCCACGGCCTCGACGTGGACTGGGTGGACAACGGTCGCGAAGGCCTGGTGCGTGCCGTCAGCGGCGACTACGACCTGATCACCCTGGACCGCATGCTCCCCGAGCTGGACGGCCTGGCCATCGTCACCACCCTGCGCACCATTGGGGTGGCCACGCCGATCCTGATGATCAGCGCGCTCTCCGATGTCGATGAGCGGGTGCGCGGCCTGCGAGCCGGCGGTGACGACTACCTGACCAAGCCCTTTGCGTCCGACGAGATGGCGGCCCGGGTCGAGGTGCTGCTGCGGCGCAAGAGCACGGTCAAGGAATTTGAAACCTGCCTGCGGGTGGCCGACCTGGAACTGAACCTCATCAGCCGCGAAGCGACCCGTGCCGAACAACTGCTGAGCCTGTTGCCCACCGAGTACAAGCTGCTGGAATTCCTGATGCGCAACACTGGGCAGATCCTCTCGCGGATGATGATTTTCGAGGAAGTCTGGGGCTACCACTTCGACCCCGGCACCAACCTGATCGATGTGCACATCGGCCGCTTGCGCAAGAAGATCGACCCGCCCGGCATGACCCCGCTGATCCGTACCGTGCGAGGCTCGGGCTATGTCATTGCTGAACCCCTCTAAGGGCTGGCGCTCGTCCAGCAGCCGCCTGCTGGCGCTCTACAGTTCGCTGTTCGTGGCCTGGAGCGGCCTGCTCATGGGGGTCATGTATTACGAAGTTTCCGGCTACCTGGACACCCTGGCCAAGCACTCGCTGATGCAACGCCAACACCTGTTCTCGCGCTTCCAGGGCGAGCAACTGGTGGAGGCCCTGGCCACCAGCATGACCTTCGACATGCGCGGCATCGACGCCTACGGGCTGTTCGACGAACAACGCCGGCACCTCAGCGGGCCGATCCGCGAAATCCCCGAGGGCCTGATCCTCGATGGGCAAATCCACGAGCTGAAAAACTGCATCGACTCCGACGACCCGGACCTGCCCCAAGACAGTTGCGACGCCATCGCCACCCACACCCAGGACGGTCGCTGGCTGTTGCTGGTGCGCGACAACGGCTCGCTGTTCGCCGTGACCCGGATCATTCTGCATGCGCTGCTGTGGGGCGTGTCCCTGACCATCATTCCCGGGATCGCCGGCTGGCACCTGCTCCGGCGCCGGCCGTTGCGACGGATTCGCCAGTTGCAGGCCAGCGCCGAGGCCATCGTCACTGGCGACCTGACCCACCGCCTGCCGCTGTCCAACCGCCGTGATGAGCTGGACATGCTGGCGGCCATCGTCAACGCCATGCTCGAACGCATCGAGCGCCTGATGCATGAAGTCAAAGGCGTGTGCGACAACATTGCCCACGACCTGCGCACCCCGCTGACCCGCCTGCGGGCGCAGTTGTACCGGATCCAGCAACAGGCCGCCGAGGGTTCCCCGGAGGCGCTGCAGATGGACCAGGTGCTGGCCGAGGCGGACATGTTGATGGCGCGTTTTCGCGGGTTGTTGCGGATTTCCGAACTGGAGGACCAACAGCGGCGCTCGGGCTTTGTGCTGCTCGACCCGGTGCCCTTGCTGCATGAACTGCACGACTTCTACCTGCCCCTGGCCGAAGAGGGGCAATTGACCCTGCGCCTCGACGTGCCCGAGCACTTGCCACGCCTCACCGGCGACCGCGCCTTGCTGTTCGAGGCCCTGGCCAATCTGTTGAGCAACTCAATCAAGTTCACCCCGCCGGGCGGCGAAGTGATTGTGCGCGGCACCGACGATGGCGGCAGCACACGCCTGGAGGTGCTGGACAACGGCCCGGGGATTCCCGCGTCAGAACGCGTGGCGGTGTTCCAGCGGTTCTATCGGGTGGATGACAGCAATGCCCACAGCGGCTTTGGCCTGGGCCTGTCGATCGTCGCGGCGATCGTCAACCTGCACGGCTTCAAACTCGACGTGGGCAGCAGCGAATCGGGCGGCGCACGTCTGTCCCTGGATTGCCGCCCCAACTTGATGACCGAGCACTGACAGCCGGGCACTGCAGCCGGGCACTGCAGCCGGGCACTGCAGCCGAGCATCGCGCCGCAGCCCGGCTCAGGAGTTCGCCCTATCGTCTTGAGTGGCCTTGTGGGTGCTGCGCCCCAGGGTGTTGCTTTGCAGCTCGTAGCGCAGTTCCTCGATCAGCGCGGCCCACTGGTCCTCGCTGCGCAGTTTCTGCGGGTTGAGGCCGCTGACCACCAGGTCCACCCGGCCGCTTTCCCGGTCGTACAACCGCACCGTCAGGGAGCCGTCGCCCACCAGGCTGCAATCACAGGCCAGCGGCGCGAAGCTCTGCTCCAGGCGGGTGCGCAACGGCGCAAGAATGCCCATGGCGCCCCCCATCAGCGACGACGCAACAGCAGGCCGAGCAACAGCCCTGCCCCGGCCAGTACGGCCACCGTGGTCAGCGGCTGGCGGCGGACGCTGGCCGCCGCGTTGTCCAGCAGTTGCCCGTAACGTTGCTGCAACTGGCCGGCGGCTTGGCGTGCGGCCCCCTGCAGACGCAGTTGCTCGTCATCCAGCCACTCACCGGCAGCGCCTTGCGCCTGGCCGGCCAGTTTATCCAGCGTGCCTTTGATCTGTTCGCGACCCATCGTGGCGTTCCTTTGGCTATTGAAGGGTGGAAGCGTCCGGGGACGCCGATCCAGAGTCACAGCCTAAGAAAAGCCTAGGGCACGCAGAAGCCCCATTTGCACTGTCAGGACCAGTGCATTTGCACGGGATTAAAGTTCCCTGGCGCGTCGCTCCCCGGCGAACAAGCCGCGCTCACGGGCCCAGACAATGGCGGCGCTGCGGCTGTGCACATTGAGCTTGGAATACACCGTGGCCACGTAGTTGCGCACGGTATTGGGCGCCAGTTGCAGGCGGGCGGCAATTTCCTTGTCGGCCAGGCCTTCGCAGATCAGCCCCAGCACGTCGCGTTCACGGGCCGTCAGGTCGGTAAAGGAGGCGCTGGGGCCTTCCTGGGCTTTCACGCTTTTCACGTTGGCGAGCTTTTCGATCAGGGTCTGGCTGAACCAGGACGCATCCTTCATCACCTCTTCGATGGCCGCCACCAGCTCCAGCTCGGTGCGCTTGCGCTCACTGATGTCCATCAGCACCAGCAAGTAGCTGGGGCTGTCCTGAATGCTCACGGTGTCGGCCGAAGCCACACAATCGAGCACCTGGGTGTCTTTCTTGCGCACCTTGAGGTCCACGCCTTGAATCGTGCCGGCCCGTTCCAGCGTGCCGAACAGGCGCGCCGCCTGGGCACGGTCGGCGATAAAGCCGATGTCATCCACCGGTTTGCCCAATAACTCTTCGGTGGTGTAGCCGGTGGTGTTGAGGAAGGCTTCGTTGACGTCGACGATCTGCTGGCTGTCGGCACTGCACACCAGGGTCGGCACCGGGCTCAGGCGAAACGATTTGGCGAAACGCTCCTCGCTCTGGCGCAGGGCGGTCTCGGCTTTGCGCCGGGGCTCCAGGTCCATGAACGAGAACAACATGCAGTCTTCCTCGTTGATGTCCAGGGGCTGGCCGGCGACGATCACCAGCTTGCTGCCGCCCTCGGGCAGGCGCAGTTCGGCCTGCATCTGCGGAATGGTCGAGCCTTGATTCAGGCGCTCGATGGCCAGGTCCTTGCGCTCGGCCTGCTCCAGCACGTCCAGTTCATACACGGAGCGGCCGATGACTTGATCGCGGGTGTAGCCGGTCATCTCCAGAAAGCCCTGGTTGACCTTGATGTAGCGCAGGTCGCTGAGGCGGCAGATCACCGCCGGCGCTGGGTTGGCATTGAAGGTTTTCTCGAAGCGCTGTTCAGCGCTGGCCCAGTCGGTGGCGTCGCTGAGAATCAGCACCAGGGATTCCGGCTCGCCACTGCGGTCGGTGAGGATCATGCTGCGCACCCGGTGCACCCACAGGCGCTCCTCGCCCTCGATCTCGGCCTGCACTTCCACCACCACATCGCTGAACGTCTCCCCCGCCGCCACCCGGCTGATGGGGTAGTTCTGCTCGGGTAGGGAGTGGTTATTGCGATAACGCAGCGCATAGCGCTGGGCGTACTCGTGGGCGTTGGCCCCCAGTTCGCCGACCGTCTTCACCCCATGCATGGCCAGGGCCGCGTCGTTGGCCCAGAGGATGGTCTGGTCGACCTCGATCAGCATCACCCCATCGGACAGGCCGCTGATGATCTGCTGCAATTGGCGACGGTTGGTTTCTTTGGCGAGTACGGCCTGGCTCATAGGCTCTCCTGCTGCAGGCGGATGGGCACCTCGGCGCGGGGCGCTGAGGACGGGCGATGCAGGTACGACCGCAACGCAACGCCAGAGTGCAACCGGTTGACGGCCAGAGGCACCCACAGCCCCAAGCCAGGACCGCGCGTGGAGGCGGTCGCGCCCTGTTGGCGAATCGGGTAGCCTGCGAACCTGGCGCGGTGAATGACACGTCAATCCCCGATCGCCGCCTCAGGCCGGCACCCCGCAATGCCTGGAGAAGCCCATGATCGTCAGCGACACCTTGCGTGTAGAAGCCTTTTTCGACCCCCACACCTGGACCATCAGTTACCTGGTCATGGACCCGGTGACGTGCCACTGCGCCTTGATCGACAGCGTGCTGGACTACGACCCGAAATCCGGGCGTACGCGCACCGAGTCCGCCGACCGTCTGCTGGCCAGGGTGCGTGAGCTGGGCGCCGAGGTGGAATGGATTCTCGAGACCCACGTGCACGCCGATCACCTGTCGGCCGCTGCGTACCTCAAGCAGCAACTGGGTGCCCGGGTGGCCATCGGCAAGCACATCACCCGGGTGCAGCAGGTGTTTGGCGAGCTGTTCAACGAAGGCCAGGACTTTGCCCGGGACGGCAGCCAGTTCGACGTGCTGCTGGAGGACGGTGCGAGCTTCACCATCGGCCAGCTCCAGGCCCGTGCCCTGCACACCCCGGGCCACACCCCGGCGTGCATGACTTACCTGGTGCAAACAGGCGAAGAACAGGTGGCCTTTGTCGGCGATACCCTGTTCATGCCGGACTATGGCACCGCCCGCTGCGACTTCCCCGGCGCCGACGCCCGGACCCTGTACCGCTCCATCGGCAAGATCCTCGCCCTGCCCGCCCAGACCCGGCTGTTCATGTGCCACGACTACCTGCCCAATGGCCGCGAATTACAGTACATGAGCACCGTGGCCGAGCAGCGCGCCCACAACATCCACCTCCAGGACGGCATCGACGAAAACGCGTTCGTCGCCATGCGCGAAGCCCGCGACGCGACCCTGGAGATGCCAGTGCTGATCCTGCCGTCGGTGCAGGTCAATATGCGCAGCGGCCAGTTCCCCGAGCCGGAAGACAACGGCGTGCGCTACTTGAAGATCCCCCTGAATGCCCTTTGACCCCGCCACGCTGCCCCGGGCTGACGCTGCACACTCACCCATCGCCCGACCGCCGGCTAGCAACGGCCAACGGCTGGGCAACCTGTTGATCAAGGACTCTCCCCCGGCATGAACGAACACACCCTCATTGGCGGCGGCCTGGGCCTGCTGGTTGGCGCCATCCTGGCCCTGACCGGAGCCGGCGGCGGCATCCTTGCGGTGCCGCTGCTGGTCTTCGGCCTCGGCCTGAGCATGGTCGAGGCGGCGCCCGTCGGCCTGTTGGCCGTGGGCCTGGCTGCCGGCCTTGGCGCCGTGCTGGGCCTGCGCCAGGGCATCGTGCGTTATCGGGCGGCAGGCTTTGTCGCCGGAATCGGCATGCTCATGACCCCGGTCGGCCTGTGGCTGGCCCACCGCCTGCCCAACCCGCCCCTGGCGCTGCTGTTCGCCGTGGTGCTGCTGTATGCCTGCGGGCGGATCTTCCTCAAGGCGCGCCATGAACTGAAACACGGCCGGCCCGCGCCACGCCCGGCGTTCCTGCCCTGTGTGCTCAACCCGAGCCAGGGCCGCCTGCGCTGGACCCTGCCCTGCGCCCGTGCGCTGACCTTCACCGGCATGCTCTCGGGGCTGCTCTCCGGGCTGCTGGGGGTGGGCGGCGGCTTCGTGATCATTCCGGCGCTGGGCCGCTACACCAACCTGGACAGCCGCAGCATCGTCGCCACCTCCCTGGCGGTCATCGCCCTGGTGTCCCTGGGCAGCGTGGTTACGGCCAGCGTCAGCGGCGTGATGCATTGGGCCATTGGCGCGCCCTTTGCCCTAGGCGCCGTGCTAGGGCTGTTGCTAGGCCGGCAAGTCGCCAGCCACCTCGCCGGCCCGCGCCTGCAACAACTGTTCGCCATCACCGGCCTCCTCGCCGCCGTGCTCCTGGCCTGCAAGGCCCTGGGCCTGTAGGCGCTGGCTTGCCAGCGATTCTGCCGACGCTATCGCCGGCAAGCCGGCTCCTACACAAGGCGCATTGACGCCCCCCTTGTGGGAGCTGGCTTGCCAGCGATGACGCCCCCACCCACGGCGCAATCCTGGCGGAATACCCGCAGCGATCGTGCCGGCGCCTACACGACGGGGTGATTTCCTGCTCACTCACGCGGCGCCCCTCACGTAACATCCACCCCAGCCCCATCGGCTCCTGGAGGAACCCGCCATGCTTTTGGATTACCTGCATTTCACGCCCTGGTCGGCCTTGGCCGGTGGGGCATTGATCGGTCTGTCGGCCGGGCTGTTGATCGTTGCCAATGGGCACATCGCCGGGATCAGTGGGCTGCTCGCTAGCCTGCTGCAACCGGGCAGCGAGGGTTGGGGCGAAAAGGCCCTGTTCATCCTCGGCCTGTTGCTGGCGCCGCTGCTTTGGGGGCTGTTCCACGCCCTGCCGGCCGCCGAGTTCCAGGGCGGTCTGCTGGGCCTGATCGGCGCCGGTCTGCTGGTGGGCATCGGCACCCGCTATGGCGCCGGCTGCACCAGTGGCCACGGGGTATGCGGCATTTCCCGGCTGTCCCCGCGTTCGATCATCGCCACCCTGTGCTTTATGGGCACCGGCTTCGCCACGGTTTGGGTGATCCGCCATCTGTTGGGGCTGATGCCATGAGAAAGCTCAGTGCATTGATCGCCGGCCTGCTGTTCGGCCTCGGCCTGCTGCTGTCAGGCATGACCAACCCGGCCAAGGTCCTGGGCTTTCTCGACCTGGCAGGCGCCTGGGACCCCTCCCTGGCCCTGGTGATGCTGGGGGCCATCGGCGCGGCCTGGGCACCCTTTCATTGGGCAATGCGCCAGCCACGGGCGCTGCTCGGCGCGCCGATGAGAATCCCCGACAAACGCTCGCCAGACCGGCGCCTGATCCTCGGCAGCCTGGTATTCGGCGTGGGCTGGGGCATTGCCGGCCTGTGCCCCGGCCCCGCGTTGGCGCTGCTGCCCAGTGGGCACTGGCAAGCCTGGCTGTTTGTGGCCGCAATGCTGGTGGGCATGGGCCTGTTCCATTGGCTGGAGGCTCGGCGCAACCGCCGCACCTAAAACACCTCCAATGGCTGCACTGAAGCAATCCCCCTTGTAGGAGCTGGCTTGCCAGCGATGACGCCCTCACCTACGCCGCGATTCTGGCGGAACATCGGCTGCGATCGTGCTGACGCTATCGCCGGCAAGCCGGCTCCTACACGAGGCTGCATTGACGCCACCACCCACGGCGCGATTCTGACGGAACATCGGCTGCGATCGTGCTGACGCTATCGCCGGCGAGCCGGCTCCTACACGAGGCTGCATTGACGCCACCATCCACGGCGCAATCCTGGCGGAACATCCGCAGCGATCATACCGATGCTATCGCCGGCGAGCCGACTCCTACAGATGTCATCGGGGGGTTGGCTATTGATACCTTGAGGGTATTGGTAGCAACTTTATTTCGATTGGTCGCGCATCATTCAAAACTCGTAGAGTCCTCTGCACAACAACAATGTGTAGAGGTGATTGACCATGTCTGCCGCCATTGCCATCCCCCGTCCCCTGCCACTTGTTCGCCAGCGCGAAGCCAACGCGCCCTGAGCGGCGTCGCCTGCTTTCCCTCGCTCTTCCCTGCCACGCAGTGCACATAACTTCAAAAAGGAAACTGCCGTGAAGACGTTACCTGCCCCTCTGTTGGCCAGGATTTCCTGGCGCCTGCTGCCGTTCCTGCTGTTGATGTACATCATGGCCTTTCTCGACCGGGCCAACGTCGGCTTCGCCCGCCACAGCTTCCAGGCCGATACCGGCATCAGCGACGCTGCCTTCGCCTTCGGAGCCGGGGTGTTTTTTGCCGGTTATGCGTTGCTGGAAGTGCCCAGCAACCTGATCCTGCACCGGGTCGGTGCCCGGCTGTGGATGTGCCGGATCATGGTGACCTGGGGCCTGGTCTCGGCGGCCATGGTGTTCGCCCATAACGAAACCACGTTCTACCTGCTGCGCTTTTTGCTGGGCGTGGCCGAAGCCGGGTTCTTCCCCGGGGTCATCCTCTACCTGACCTACTGGTTCCCTGAAGCGGTGCGCGGCAAGGCCATGGGCTTCTTCTACTTCGGTGCGCCCCTGGCGTTTATCTTCGGCAGCCCGCTGTCCGGGCTGTTGCTGGAAATGGACGGCTGGGCCGGGGTGCACGGCTGGCAATGGATGTTCGCCGTCGAAGGCTTGATGGCCACGGCGGTGGGCGTTTGGGCCTACTGGTACCTGGACAACAAACCGGCAGATGCACGCTGGCTGACGCCCGCAGAACGCCAGCAGGTCCAGGCGGTGCTGGACCACGAAAACCAGCACAAGCAGGCACACGGCCACCGCTTGTTGCAGGTGCTGTGCCAGCCGGCGGTGCTGTACCTGTGCCTGGTTTACCTGTTGATCCAGGCCAGTGTGTACGGCGTGGTGTTCTACCTACCAAGCCAGATCGGCGGCTTGATGGGCAGCAAGGTCGGTTTGCTGGTGGGGCTGGTCAGCGCCATCCCCTGGATCTGCGCGCTGTTGGCGGCCTACTGGATTCCGGGCTGGGCCGACCGCACGGGCCAGCGCCGGCCGATCGCCGCCCTGACCCTGCTGATGGCGGCCGCCGGGATCGCCTGTTCGGTGAGTGTCGCCAGCCCGCTGCTTGGGGTCTTGGCCCTGTGCTTTGCTGCCTCGGGCTTTATCGCCGTGCAACCGGTGTTCTGGACCTTTCCTTCCAGCTTCCTGGCCGGCAGCGCGGCGGCAGCAGGCATCGCCCTGATCAACTCGTTCGGTGCCCTCGGCGGTTTCATCGCCCCGGTGTTGAAAAACGCCGCCGAGCAAGGGTTCGACTCCCCAGCGGCGGGCCTCTACCTGCTGGCGGCCACCACGGTCCTGGCAGCCTTTTTGGTGTGGCGCGCACCGGGGGCGCCGACCAAGACCGACCTGCGCCCGGCCACCGCCTGAGCCACTGGACGATCACGGGCTCCAGCGCCTGCCGCCTCAACCCGGCAGGCAGTTGAAGTCCTCGGCGCTGGCCAGGCGCTTGCCGTGGCTGTCCAGCAGTTGGGCCGTGACCGCCTGGCCGAGGCTGGACTCCACCAGGCGGTAATGTTCACCGGCCTGGAAATGCTCATAACGCAGGTGGCCGCTGCAATCCTCCTGGTTGGAATCACCGGCCGGCTCTTCGAACAAGGTCACGTCCAGGCGATGGGCACCGGACGGGACCTCGAAGTAGCGGCCGTCATCAATCTTCTGCCCATCCACCCGCTCGGCCATCAGGTCATTGGGCGCTTCTTGCTGCAGGTCGATCCAGGCTTCCCTGGGATCAGGCTGGGGCATCGGGCCGGCGCAGGCCGACAAGAGGCAGGCCAGGCCCAGGGCGGGAATCAGCAATAGCGGTTTGAGTGTCATGGGAAGTACCTCGACAAAGGAAAATCGACCATCGAAAAAGCCCCTACAGGCGATGGCTGCAAAGCTTGTCGAGCCCCTTGCCAGAGCACAAATGAATCCACATGAAAGGAAATACAGGGCTTATCTAAAACTTCCTTCACCTGGCTGAAAGCCGCGTGTTAGGTGGGTCGCTGCAGGCTGCCGAGGTTTGCAATCCCACTCCCTCGGAGGTTTTCGGCATGCTCGGGCTGGTCAAGACCGCACTGCTCAAGCCCTACACGTTCATCGTGCTGGCGATATTCATCTGCATCATCGGGCCCCTGGCGGCCCTGCGTACCCCCACCGACGTGTTCCCGGATATCGGCATCCCGGTGGTGGCGGTGGTCTGGCAATACAACGGCCTGTCGCCGGACGCCATGGCCGGGCGGGTGATCTACACCTACGAGCGCTCCCTGAGCACCACGGTCAATGATATCCAGCACATCGAGTCGCAGTCGTTGCCGGGCATGGGCATCGTCAAGATCTTCTTCCAGCCCGGGGTCGATATCCGCACCGCCAACGCCCAGGTGACGGCGGTGTCACAAACCGTGCTCAAGCAGATGCCGCCGGGCATCACCCCGCCGCTGATCCTCAACTACAGCGCTTCGACGGTGCCGATCCTGCAAATGGCCTTCTCCAGCCCGACCCTGTCGGAGGCGAAGATCCGCGACCTGGTGCAGAACAACATCCGCCTGCCTTTGAGCGCCCTGCCCGGTCTGGCCATGCCCACGCCCATGGGCGGCAAGCAGCGCCAGATCACCCTCGACCTGGACCCGCAAGCCCTGGCTGCCAAAGGCCTGTCGGCGCAAGACGTGGGCAATGCCCTCGCGGCGCAGAACCAGATCATCCCGGTGGGTACCGCCAAGCTCGGCAGCAATGAATACATGGTGCTGCTGAACAACAGCCCCAAGGCCATCGACGAACTCAACGACCTGCCGATCAAGACCGTGGACGGCGCGCTGATCACCATCGGCCAGGTGGCCCACGTGCGCGACGGCTCACCGCCGCAGACCAATATCGTGCGGGTCGACGGACGCCGGGCGGTGCTGATGCCGGCCCTGAAGAACGGCAATATCTCCACCCTGTCCATCGTCGACGGCATCCGCCAGATGCTGCCACGGATCAATGAAACCCTGCCGCCGTCCTTGAAGACCTCGCTGCTGGGCGATGCCTCGGTGTTCGTCAAACAGTCGGTGGGCAGCGTGGCCCAGGAAGGCATCATCGCCGCCCTGCTGACCAGCGCGATGATCCTGCTGTTCCTCGGTAGCTGGCGCTCCACACTGATCATCGCCGCGTCGATTCCCCTGGCGGTGCTCTCGGCCATTGCCCTGCTGGCGCTCAGCGGCCAGACCCTCAACGTCATGACCCTGGGCGGCCTGGCCCTGGCGGTGGGGATCCTGGTGGACGACGCCACCGTGACCATCGAGAACATCAACTGGCACCTGGAACAGGGCAAGGCGGTGAAGGTGGCCATCCTTGACGGCGCCAAGCAGATCGTCGGCCCGGCCTTCGTCTCGCTGCTGTGCATCTGCATCGTCTTCGTGCCGATGTTCCTGTTGCAAGGCATCGCCGGCTACCTGTTCCGGCCCATGGCCCTGGCGGTGATCTTCGCCATGGCCAGCTCCTTCATCCTCTCCCGGACCCTGGTGCCGACCCTGGCCATGTACCTGCTCAAGCCCCATACGCCGGAAGCAGGCCCGGGGCATCACCCGGAAGATGCCTTCATCAACCATCACGAGGGCGAGCAGCACGCCAAGCCGCGCAATGCCCTGGTACGCGGGCTATTGGCCTTTCAACAGGGTTTTGAGGCGCGTTTCTCCACTGTGCGCGACACCTACCACGGCTTGTTGCACCTGGCCCTGGGCCGACGCAAGACCTTCATCCTCGGCTTCCTCGCCTGTGTGCTGGCCTCCTTCGCCCTGTTGCCGAGCCTGGGCCAGGACTTCTTCCCCGCCACCGACGCCGGCGCCCTGGCCCTGCATGTGCGCCTGCCCTTGGGCACGCGGATTGAGGAAAGCGCGGCGGCCTTCGACCGTATCGAAGGGCGGATTCGCGAAGTGATCCCGGCCGAGCAACTGGACAGCATCATCGACAACATCGGCATCCCCCTGAGCGGCATCGACATGGCCTACAGCAACAGCGGCACCATCGGGCCCCAGGACGGCGACATCCAGATCACCCTCAAGCCCGGCCACGCCCCCAGCGCCGACCTGGAGAAACAGCTGCGCGAAGCCCTGCCGGAAAGCTTCCCCGGCAGCCAGTTCGCCTTCCTGCCGGCGGACATCAGCAGCCAGATCCTCAACTTCGGCGCCCCGGCCCCGCTGGACGTGAAAATCTCCGGGCCCGATGACGCGGCCAACCGCGCCTACGCTCTGGAACTGCAACGGCGCCTGCAACATGTGCCGGGCATTGCCGACCTGCGGATCCAGCAGTCCACCGGCTACCCGTCACTGCTGGTCAAGGTCGACCGCCTGCGGGCCAACGGCCTGGGGATCACCGAGCGTGACGTGACCAACAGCATGGTGGCGTCCTTGGCCGGCAGTTCCCAGGTGGCGCCGACCTTCTGGCTCAACCCGAAGAACGGCGTGTCCTATTCCATCGTCGCGGCCACCCCGCAGTATCGCCTGGACAGCCTGCCGGCCCTGGAAGCGCTGCCGGTCACCGGCAGCAACGGCCAGTCGCAGATCCTCGGTGGCCTGGCGGACATCTCCCGGGTCGAGAGCCCGGCGGTGGTCAGCCACTACAACATCCAGCCCACCCTGGACCTGTACGCCAACGTGCAAGGCCGCGACCTCGGCGCCGTGGCCCACGACATGCAAAAGGTCTTGAACGACGCCGCAGCCCTGCGGCCCAAGGGCGCCACGGTCAGCCTTCACGGGCAGATCGATGCCCTGCACGAAGCCTTCAGCGGCCTGAGCCTGGGCCTGCTGGGGGCGGTGGTGCTGATCTACCTGCTGATCGTGGTCAACTTCCAATCCTGGGTCGATCCGTTCGTGATCATCACCGCGCTGCCGGCGGCCCTGGCCGGGATCGTGTGGATGCTGTTCTTGAGCGGCACCTCGCTGTCGGTGCCGGCGCTGACCGGGGCCATCCTCTGCATGGGGGTGGCCACTGCCAACTCGATCCTGGTGGTGAGTTTTTGCCGCGAGCGCCTGGCGGAACACGGCGATGCCCTCAAGGCCGCCCTGGAAGCCGGCTACACGCGCTTTCGCCCGGTGTGCATGACCGCCCTGGCGATGATCATCGGCATGCTGCCCCTGGCCCTGTCCGAAGAACAGAACGCGCCCCTGGGCCGTGCGGTGATCGGCGGGCTGCTCCTCGCCACCGTGGCCACCCTGATCTTTGTTCCCGTGGTCTTCAGCCTGGTCCACGGTCGCCCTCCCCAATCCGCTGTTGCTGGAGAAAACACCCATGTCGCCTGATCACACCCCTTCGCGCAAACGCCTGATGCTGCTGGGCATCGGTGGCTTGAGCCTGGCTGCCCTACTGGTGGCCAGCGGCCTGGCGGCGCGCACCCGGCATGAACAGGCCGTCGCCGCCTGGACCGAAACCGCCGCTGTGCCCCAAGTGCTGGTGTTCCAGCCGCAGCCCAACGTACTGGGCGACACCCTGCGCCTGCCGGCGCACCTGGAAGCCTGGAGCAAGGCGCCGATCCATGCCCGGGTCAGCGGCTACCTCAAGGACTGGACCCAGGACATCGGCGCCAAGGTCGCCGCCGGGCAAGTGCTGGCCCATATCGACAGCCCCGACCTGGACCAGCAAGTGGCCCAGGCCCGGGCACGGGTGGTCCAGCAACAGGCCAATGCACGGCTGGCCCAGACCACCGCCGAACGCTGGCAGCACCTCTTGACCAGCCACTCGGTATCGCGCCAGGAAGCCGATGAAAAAAGCTCCAACGCCGCTGCTGCCAAGGCCAATGCCGAGGCGGCCGCCGCCGACTATGCACGGCTCTCGGCGCTGGAAGACTACAAGACCATTCGCGCGCCGTTTGCCGGCACCCTCACCGCGCGCCACACCGACATCGGCCAGTTGATCAAGGCCGACAACGACAGCGACCCGGAGCTGTTCGACCTAGCGGACACCCACAAGCTGCGGCTTTACGTGCCGATTCCGCAGAACTACGCCAGCGTCATCCGCCCCGGCCTGGTGGCGCAGCTGACTGTGCCCGAGCACCCTGGTCAGCACTTCAGCGCGCAACTGGTGGGCGACTCCACCGCCATCGACCCGCGCTCCGGCACCCTGCTGGCGCAGTTCGTCGCCGCCAACCCCGACGGCGCGCTGATGCCCGGCGACTACGCCGAAGCCACACTGGCAATTCCCGCCGACACCCACGGTGTGAGCATCCCCGCCAGCGCCCTGATTTTCCGTGCCCAGGGCACCCAAGTGGCGGTGATCGACCGTGCAAAACGCGTGCACCTGCGCAGCATCCATATCGGCCTCGACCTGGGCGAACGGCTGGTGATCGACCAGGGCCTGCACACCACCGATCACGTCATCGACAACCCGCCGGACGCCCTGCGCGAAGGCGACCTTGTGCAACTGGCGGACGCCGGAGGTGAGCATGCGCCCAAGGCTTAAGCCCCTCGCCGCCTTGCTGTTGCTGGCCCTGCACGGCTGCTCCCTGGCGCCCCACTACCAAGTGCCGCCCATCGACCTGCCGGCGCAGTATCGCGAACAGAGCAGCGATGGCCCCTGGCACCCGGCCGCCACGCCCCAGATGATCGCCGAGCAATGGTGGCTGCTGTACCAGGACCCGCGTCTCAACGACCTGCAACAGCGCCTGCTCCAGGCCAACCCGGACCTCGCGGCGGCCCTGGCCCACTACGACGCTGCCCAGGCTTACGCCAGCCAGTTGCATGCCGGGCTATTCCCGCAGATCAGTGCCAGCGCCCAGCCGTTGCGCCAGCGTCAGTCGGACAGCCGCCCCCTGCGCGGCAGCACGCAACCGTCGATCTACAACAGCAACACCGCCGGTTTTGCCCTGGGCTTGGACCTCGACCTCTGGGGGCGGATCCGCAATCAGGCGGCGGCCGGTGATGCCCAGGCACAGGCTTCCGGCGACGACCTGGCGGCGGCGCGCCTGAGCCTGCAAAAGCAACTGGCAAGCCTGTATGTGCAACTCAATGGCCTGGACGCCCAGCGCCGAATCTTGAGCCGCTCCCTGGAGGATTACGGCCAAGCGCTGCAACTGACCCGCGACCGTTATCAAGGGCAGATCGCCTCGCAACTGGACCTGACTCGGGCCCAAAGCCAACTGGCCAGCGCCGAAGCGGAACTGGACGAAGTACGGGCCCAACGCAACCTCACCGAACACGCCATCGGTGAACTGGTGGGGGAGCCGGCCAGTCAGTTCAGCCTGACGCCCTCGACGCAACTGCTGAGCCTGCCGGGCATTCCCCAGCAACTGCCCAGCACCCTGCTGCAGCGCCGGCCGGACATTGCCGCCGCCGAACGCCGAGTGTACGCCGCCAATGCCGGCATCGGCATCGCCCGCGCCGCCTGGTATCCGGATTTCAGCCTGACCGGGATGCTCGGTGGGCAGACCCAGGGCGTGGGCAACCTGCTGGCGGCGGGTAATCGCTATTGGGCCTTGGGGCCGTTGATGAACCTGCCGATTTTTGATGGCGGGCGGCTGAGCGCCAATGAGCGCCAGGCCCATGCCGAGTTCGAAGAAGCTGCCGCCCATTACCGTGGGCAGGTGCTGCGGGCGGTGCGGGAGGTGGAGGACAACCTGGGGCAACTGCGGGATTTGCGCCAGGAGGCGCTGGATCAGCAAGCGGCGGTGAATGCGGCGCTACATACCCAGACCTTGGCCATGAACAGCTATCAGGCGGGGGCGGTGAGTTATCTGGATGTGGTGACGGCGCAGACCGCGGCCTTGCAGGCGCAACGGGGGTTGCAGGCGGTGCAGACCAGGGAGTTGCAGGCGAGTGTGGGGTTGGTGGTGGCGTTGGGTGGAGGAGAGTCAGCGTCAAGTTTGTAGCGGCAAGCGGCAAGCTAAAAGCGTGAGGTTTGCCGCCTCGCCCTATGCGTCGCCAACCGTTGCTGATAGTGTTGAGCGCCAAAAAGTAGTTATCATACCCACCGCAACGATAGGGAGTTGAAAGTGATGTGAACAGCCGGCAACTCATCGCCCAGATCGAAGCAGATGGTTGGTATCTGGTCAGGGTCAAGGGCAGTCACCACCACTTCAAACACCCAACCAAGCCAGGCCTGGTCACCATTCCCCATCCCAAAAAAGATCTACTGGCCAAAACGGTAAGCAGCATATTGAAACAAGCCCGGCTCTAACCACCCAGGCTCGACGCTCCCAGGTCCGAAGGAGGATCAGTCCATGCTCTATCCCATTGCCATTCTCCCCGGTGACGACCAACACGCCTGGGGTGTGGAAGTACCCGATATTCCTGGCTGCTTCTCCGCCGGTGACGACCTCGACGACGCCATGGCCATGGCCCGCGAAGCCATCGAAGGCCACCTGGAACTACTGGCCGAAGAAGGAGCAGCCATTCCCACCGCGCGCACAGTGACCCTCCACGCCGCCAATCCCCAGTATCAAGGCTGCACTTGGGCCGTGATTGATATCGACATCACTCGCTACATGGGCAAGGCGGAAAAACTCAACATCACGCTGCCGGGCTATTTGCTGAATCGAATTGATGAATATGTGAAACATCATCCGGAACAGAAAAGCCGATCTGGCTTTTTGGCTCAGGCTGCGTTGAGGGTCTTGCAGGGCGTTTGAGGGTTTTGATTGAAAGGGTGAGGTTCAGGCTTTGGCTTTGCTCTCCCGTCAGGAGACCGGAGCGAGGCGCCGGATGCGGGAGCAGGAGCAGGAGCCCTTTGGTTATTTTGGGCTGGACCGGCATTCCGGCTTTGCCAAAGTGATTCGCTCTTACCGCGAGTTCTGGGTACATATCCGTTGCTGCGGGGGCGGCCGCTTAGGGTTTCGCCCTTACGGCGACTCACTTTGGAAAAGCCCCAAAGTAAGCAAAGGGCTCCTGCCCCTCCACTCGGTGCCTCGCCTAGGCTCGGCATGCCCTCACTCCGGCATTGATCCGTGGGCCGCCGCCACAGGCCATCCATGGCCTGATGGCGGCTAACCCGGCATCCCTGCCGGGTTACCCACGACTCAATGCCTGCGTTCGGCCATCGTGGTTAACGGGGCCAGCAGATCAAAATCAAAATCTGACGGCGGCCTGCCGGCCGGCCTGAAGCTGGAGCGGCGTGTACCGCCCCCCGTGTAGGAGCTGGCTTGCCAGCGAAGGCGCCCGCCCAGGCGCTGCATGGCTCACGGCCCCCTTCGCCGGCAAGCCGGCTCCTACGAAAAACGCGTAACACGCGCTTGGCTTTTGCTTTTGATCTTCAGGCCCCTTCCCAGCCGGCCGAGCGTAGGCATTGCGCAGGGGGCAGCTCGGCATGGATGCCGAACTAGCCGCCCCAGGCCATGGATGGCCTGTGGCGGCGTGCCCCCGGAGCAATGCCGGAGCGAGGGAACGCCGAGCCTAGGCGAGGCGCCGGATGCGGGGGCAGAGAGCCTTTGGTTACTTTGGGCTCCATCCAAAGTGACCCGCTGTAAGAGCGGAACCGTAAGTGGCCGCCCCCGCAGCAACGGATATGTACCCAAAACTCGCCGTAAGCGCAAAACCCTGAGCGGCCGTTACTGCACCACCGGATATCCCCCATCAAAATCCACCACAAACACTGCGAAACAAGCGCTCAAACATCTCCTCCAACCCCCTGTTGCAACACTGCAACGTCCTTCCTATAGTCTGCCCCTTGCAGCCAAATCCGCGAGCGACCTTGGCCGGTCGAATATAGGAACGCATCCACTTTCAAACATTCTGGCAGTCGCTTTTGTTCCCGCGATCAGGAGTTACGACGGTGCTGCGCGGGACACCTCAGGGTGTGCTGTTGCCCTTTCCTCGGCCAACCTGCTCGCGTACCACTGCCCCAGCTCTTTCGGTCGACAACCAAGGTGATTGCTCTATGAGCAGGAGCCATACCTATGACTGACCATCACCTCCCCCGCTTCACCACCATCGACACCCACGACACCGAACACCCGGTGTTCTACCTCGACACCGACGCCCCCTTGAGCGACCTGGCCAGCAGCGCCGCCCACCGTTTCACCGTGGTCCGCGACCTGATGGACAGCCTGTCCACCCTGAAACTGAAAGACATCAGCGATTGCGACCTGACCCGCATCACCCGTGGCGTACACCTGCTGACACGAGAAGGCTGCGCGGTGCTGGAAGTGATTCAGTGGCGGGTGGCGTAGGAGCCTGCTTGCCGGCGAAGGCGGTCTTGCGGACCTCTTCGCTGGCAAGCCAGCTCCTACAGAAGCCTGCGTATCTGCAAACGATCAGATATGACAGCTGCTCAGGCCGTTCTTCTCCAGGTAACGCTGGTGTTCTTCATCCGCCAGTTCAAAGCGCCCCAGTGGCACGACCACCGTGGCTACGGGTTTGTTGAGGCGTCCGGAGTCTTGCAGGGCGGTCTTGGCCGCCCTCGCCTGTTCGGCCTGCACGGCGTTGGTGTGGAAGATCGCCGAGCGATATTTCACCCCGCCATGCTCGCCCTGGCGATCCACCGAGGTGGGATCGTGCAGGCCCCAGAAGTGCTCGATCAGGGCCGTGTAGCTCACGCGCCGAGGGTCGAAATCCACCTGCACCACCTCAATCTGCAACGCCCCGTCCGCGGCTTCAGCGGCGTAACCCACGCGGCTTTCGAGCACCCCGGGCAGCGCCCGGAACGCGGCTTCCGCGCCCCAGAAGCAGCCGGCGCCGAAGGTTGCCGTGGCAATGCCAGTGATCGGGTTCGACGCCTGACTCACTGAATGGCCCCGACTTTTTCACCGCTGGCGCCCAGCCATTGATCCACCACCGTCGGGTTGGCCTGGACCCAAGCCTTGGCCGCGACGTCGGCCGGTTGTTTGTCTTTCTCGATCTTGAGGATCAAGTCATTCAGCACGTTAGGATCGATGCTGAAGTTCTCCAGGAAGGCGGCGATCCGTGGCGCGCGTTTCTGCAGGGCGACGGAGGCCAGCACATGCACTTTGGCGTCCGGGTAGGCGCAAGTGATCTGGCTCTTGTTCAGCCAATCGGCGTCCACCGTCGGGCTGATGAATTTCCAGCAACCTTCGGCCTTGTACAGCGGGTCGCCTTTCTTGTTGTCCTGGGCGTAGCCGTCGAATGCCGGCTCTTCCAGGCGGCGCAGGTCAAAGGCGGAGAAGATCCAGTCCGGGGTGTAGGCGTAGAACACCACGCCGCGCTGGGCCTTGTAGGCGGTGGCGAGCTTGGCGTAGGTCACCGAAGCCTCGGTGGACACCGATTCGAATTGATTGGCAAAGCCGAAATCCTTGGCCTTGATCTGGCCGATGTAGGTCGATTCCCAGCCCGCCGGGCCGACCAGCAACTGGGCCTTGCCGCCCCCCAGGGGCTCGAACAGCTTGGCCACTTCAGGCTTTTGCAGGTCGTACACCGACTTCACACCGTATTTGTCTTGCAGGTACCCGGGGATGTAGAAGCCCTGCTCACCGACGTAGGGCCGTTTGTTGGGCACCAGGGTCGGCTTGGGGCCGGTGACGTATTTGGCCCAGGCCGCCGACTGGTTGGGCAGCCAGATATCGGTCAGCACGTCCACCGAGCCATCGCCCTTGGACGCCGCGGCAAACAGCACGGCCACGTCGCCGGCGAGGTAGGAGACGTCGCCGTCGAGGCGGGTCTTGATCACCTCACCGAGGATGTTCTGGATGGCGATGGCGCCGGTCCAGTTCTGCTCGCCGATAACGATCTTGTCTTTGGCCAGGGCTGGCACGGCGATCAGGCTGGCCAACGCGGTGGCCACGCCGAAGGAACGGAAGAATGACTTGCTCAAGAAACACCTCACTTGTGATTGAACGCCTGGTCTCGCTTGCGCAAGGTCGACTGGATGATGCGATCGGGAATCAGCGCGCAGAAGACAATGGCCACACCGGCCAACATGCCCTCGCCGCCCTTGATGTTGCGTAATGCGGTCATGACGTCGTAGCCCAGCCCTCCGGCGCCGATCAGCGCCGCCACCACCACCATCGACAGGCTCATGACGATGGTCTGGTTGATGCCCAGCAGCAGCGAACCGGCGGCCAGGGGCAACTCGACCTTGGTCAGGGTCTGCCAGGGCGTGGCACCGTGGGCCACCGCCGCTTCCACGGCATTTTTCGGCACTTCCTGCAGGCCCAGGGCGGTCAGGCGGATCATCGGCGCCAGGGCGAAGATCACCGTGGCAATCACCGCCGGGGTCTTGCCCACGGAGAAGAACGCCACCGCCGGGATCAGGTAGACGAAGGTCGGCAGGGTTTGCATGACGTCCAGCAAGGGCGTGATCAGGCGCCGGGCCAGGGCCCGCTTGGCCAGGAGAATGCCTGCCGGCACGCCGATCAGCAGCGAGATCAGCACCGAGGCGCCCACCAGGGCCAGGGTGGCGATGGTCCGTTCCCAGAAGCCGAACAGGCCGATGTAAAACAACGCGGCCGCACTGGTCAGGGCCAGGGCCAAGCCAGCGGAACGCCAGGCAAGGAACACCAGGGCCAGGGCCGCCACCGGCCAAGGCAGCCAGCCCAGGAGGTTTTCAATGCTTTCAATCACCGTGCGCACGGCCACAATCACCCCGACAAAACTCGACTCGAAGGTCACCTGGGACCAGCCGATCAGTTGGTCGATGGCCTCGGCAGTGGCCAGCAAGGCCTGGCGATCCGCAGGAAATTGCAGCAGCGGGCCACTGGCCTCGGGGGTCAGCACCCGCCACAGCACCAGCCCCTGGCTGAGCAACAGCACCAGGGCGGGCAACAGGGCATCGGAACGGCCCTGGCGACTCGGGCGCGACGCCAGGTGGACGCTGGCCCAGCGGCTAGCCAGCAACCCCAGCACGCCCAACAGGCCCCATGCAAAAGCGCTGTGCAGCAGGCCATGAGCCAACGCGGCCAAGGCCGCCAGCTCCACGCCAAAACCCAGCCAGTAAAGGCCGCCACGGCCTCTTGCGGCTAACGCGGCAGGCCCCAGCAACAGCGCCAGGCCTCGGGAGAACGCCGAGCTGTCGGGGCTGGCCGCGGGAAGCGGGTTGGCCGGGGTGGCCAGGGTCGGCGTCACCGCCACGGCGCCGTGCTCCTGGAAGAAGTCCGCCACCTCGGCGTCGGCGGGATGCTCCAGCAGCTCATCGGGCGTACCGACCTGGATCAGCCGCCCGTGGCGCAGCACCGCGATACGGTCCGCCAGGCGCAAGGCTTCGGCCGGGTCGTGGGTCACCAGCAAGGTGGTGATGCCACGCTCGCGCACCAGGCGCAGAAAGTGCTGCTGCAGGTCACGGCGAATGGTCGGGTCGAGGGCGCTGAAGGGTTCATCCATCAGCAGGATGTCCGGCTCGGTCACCAGCGCCCGGGCCAGGCCGACCCGCTGCTGCATGCCGCCGGACAACTCATGGGGGTAGTGATCGCCCCAGCCATCCAGGCCCACGGCCTGCAGTTGCACATCGGCGGCCGCCTGACGCGGCTCTTCGGCAACGCCGCGCAGCTCCAGGGGCAAGGCCACGTTGTCGCGCACCGTGCGATGGGGCAGCAGGCCGAAATGCTGGAAGACCATGCCGATGCGCCGCGAACGCAGGGTGCGCAATTCCTGGGTCGACAGTTGGCTGATGGCTTGGCCGTCGATCAGCACCTCGCCGCTGCTGGGCTCGATCAAGCGGTTGATATGGCGCAACAGGGTCGATTTACCACTGCCGGACGTGCCCATCAGGCACAGCACTTCGCCACGGCGCACCTTGATGCTGACCTGCTGCACCGCCGGCGGCGCGCTCTGGCCGCGGCGGCGGCCGTAAGTCTTGGTCAACTGACGCAGCTCCAGCACCACGTCGGTGTGGTTCGCTGGCGTGGCGGCGGGGGCCGGAACAGCGAAAGCCTGTTGGGGGTGAACGGCAGACACGGGAACTCCTGACGCCAGACGCGGAATGGCGTAGCCGACGGTGAACAAGAAAAAGGGGGGACCTGTTCGCCGGCAAGCCGGCTCCTACAGGCGAAAGCGATCTAACGGTCAATTACAACGATTTCGAGCTCCACAACTGCACGGCCCGGGCATCCACCTTGGCGGTTTCCAGGGCGGCCAAGGCGGCGATCGACACGCTACGACGCAAAGCAAAGGGCAGGCGCATGGGGGCGAACCTTCTGGGAGACAGGAAAGTCGCTAAAAGCTAATCGATCTAACAAACAGAAAATAAATACTTTTTAGGAATTAGCTTAGGTTCGTGCGGCTGACCGGTATTAACGGTTACAGGGCTTGGAACCGCCGTACTGGGTTTGCCGCAGGCAGAAGAAGCTGTTTTTCTTCAAGGTCAGCGGCGCCACGGCGCAAGGCAGCACGGCCTGATTGACCTCGATCGACACCCGCTCGCCCTGCAACTCGCGCTCGTCCAGCCGAAGCTCGCAACTGCCCGCCTGGTTGCCGGCCACGTAGCCGATATTGCTGATTACCCGGTTGTCCAGCTTGATCACCAAGGGGTTCTGCGCGGCCGACGAGCAGGCCGAGAGGCTGGGGTAGCGGGCGTTGATGCTCAGATGGTTGTCATCGCCGGTGGCCGCCGGGACCAGGGGAATGAACAGCAACGACATCAGGTGGTGGGACGGCGTGGATGTCACCTTCACATACAGCGGCTCGGGCCCGCAGGCGAGCTTGAACGAGGTGCCTTGTTCATACCTTCCCTTGCTGGCGTCCTGCCAACCGCCGAGGCTGTCGGCCTTCCAGTCGTGGCCCCATTTGTAATCGATACAACCCCCCAGGCTCAGCGCCAGGGCCAGACAGAGCGCCATCCTGTGCATAGTCGACATCCAGTGCGAAAAGTTCGCCAGTGTACGCCAGGCAAAGCGGCTCACGATGCCCTTGTAGGAGCTGGCTTGCCAGCGAAAGCGTCGGCCTGGGCGGCGCATGCCTGGCGGCCCCCATCGCCGGCAAGCCGGCTCCTACGGGAATGGCGGCGTGGGCAGGCTCCTGAAAACACCGCCCTTGTAGGAGCTGGCTTGCCAGCGAAAGCGTCGGCCTGGGCGGTGCATGCCTTGCGGGCCCCTTCGCCGGCAAGCCGGCTCCTACGGAAATGGCGGCGTGGGCAGGTTCCTGAAAACACCGCCCTTGTAGGAGCTGGCTTGCCAGCGAAAGCGTCGGCCTGGGCGGTGCACGTCTTGCGGGCCCCTTCGCCGGCAAGCCGGCTCCTACGGGAATGGCGGCGTGGCCGAGCTCGTGGAAACACCGCACGCCCTTGTAGGAGCTGGCTTGCCAGCGAAAGCGTCGGCCTGGGCGGGCGCACGTCTTGCGGGCCCCTTCGCCGGCAAGCCGGCTCCTACGGGAATGGCGGCGTGGGCGGGCTCCTGGAAACACCGCACGCCCTTGTAGGAGCTGGCTTGCCAGCGAAGGCGTCGGCCTGGGCGGTGCACGTCTTGCGGGCCTCTTCGCCGGCAAGCCGGCTCCTACGGGAATGGCGGCGTGGCCGAGCTCGTGGAAACACCGCCCTTGTAGGAGCTGGCTTGCCAGCGAAGGCGTCGGCCTGGGCGGCGCATGCCTTGCGGGGCCCTTCGCCGGCAAGCCGGCTCCTACGGTTCAGCGCTGGGCGATGGATTGGGAGGCGGCGAGCATGGCGCGCAGCAGCACCGCGCAGCCGGCCGCCAGGTCGTCGGGGTCGGCGTTTTCGATTTCGTTGTGGCTGATGCCGCCTTCGCACGGCACGAAGATCATGCCCGCCGGGCCCAGTTCCGCGAGGAAGATCGCGTCGTGGCCAGCGCCGCTGACGATGTCCATGTGGGACAGGCCAAGTCCTTGCGCCGCCCCGCGCACGGCCTCGACGCACACCGGGTCGAAATACAGCGGCGGAAAGTCGGCCGTCGGCGTCAGTTCGAAACTCAGGCCGTGTTCTTCGCAGGTGCTGTCGATCACCTGGCGCACCTCGGCAATCATCGAATCCAGGCGGGTCGGTTCCAGGTGGCGGAAGTCCAGGGTCATGCGCACTTCACCGGGGATCACGTTGCGCGAACCTGGGTAGGCTTGCAGGCAACCCACGGTGCCGCAGGCGTGGGGTTGATGGCCGAGGGCGGCGCGGTTGACCGCAGCCACTACCGCCGCGGCCCCCACCAAGGCGTCCTTGCGCAGGTGCATCGGGGTCGGCCCGGCATGGGCTTCGACGCCGCGCAGCTTGAGGTCGAACCACTTCTGGCCGAGGGCGCCGAGGACAATGCCAATGGTCTTGCGCTCATCCTCGAGGATCGGCCCCTGCTCGATATGCGCTTCGAAATACGCCCCCACCGCGTGCCCGCTGACGTTGCGCGTACCCGCGTAGCCAATGGCATTGAGCGCATCGCCCACGGTCACGCCGTCGGCATCGGTCTTGGCCAGGGTGTCTTCCAGGGTGAACTTCTCGGCAAAGACCCCGGAACCCATCATGCACGGCGGAAAGCGCGAGCCTTCTTCGTTGGTCCAGACCACCACTTCCAGGGGCGCCTCGGTTTCCAGCTTGAGGTCGTTGAGGGTGCGCATGACTTCCACCCCGGCCAGCACGCCAAAGCAGCCGTCGAACTTGCCGCCGGTGGGCTGGGTGTCGATATGGCTGCCGGTCATCACCGGCGGCAGTTGCGGATTGCGCCCGGGGCGACGGGCGAAAATATTGCCGATGCCGTCCACGGTCACGGTGCACCCGGCCTCCTCGCACCACTTCACGAACAAATCCCGAGCCTGGCGATCGAGGTCGGTCAGGGCTAGGCGACAGACCCCGCCCTTGACCGTGGCACCGAGCTGGGCCAGTTCCATGAGCGATTGCCACAGGCGGTCGCGGTTGATGTGCTGATGGCTGGATTGCAGAACCTCTACGGCAGCGTTCATGGTGATCTCCTCAGGCTTTTTTTCTGATCGTTCCCAGGCTGCGCCTGGGTGTTCATTGCTTTCTGGTCCTGCTCTGCGGTGACGCGGAGCGTCGCGGGGGCATTCCCACGCCGAGCGTGGGAACCAGCGACGCCCCGGCTTCTGGTTCCCGAGCTCCGCGTCCCGTCCCCGCCGTGATGCTGAACATCACAGCGGGCCTGCACGAGTGGCGGCTGGGTTCATACCGGGGTTTTGACGGCCACAGTCTGTGGGCTGCGCAGGCTGCACAGGCCGTAGTAGAGCAAGCCGCCCAGGGCCGAACCGGTGAACCAGCCGTAGCTGTAGAACCAACTGAACAGGTCGCTGCCCAGGGACAGCAGGGTCAGCACCACCGGCACACCGAAGGCGATAAAGCCGTTCCAGTTCCACGCCGGGTAGACGTCGTCGCGGTACAGCCCGGGCAGGTCCAGTTGCTGTTTCTTGATGATGAAATAGTCCACCACCATGATCCCGGCGATCGGCCCCAGAAGGCTCGAATAGCCCAGCAGCCAGTTGGAATAGACCGTCTCCAGGCTCACGTCGGAGACCAGCAGGCCGAGCTTTTTCAGCAGTTCGTGGGCCATCAGCGCCAGGCCCACCAGGCCGGTGAGGATCACCGCCTTGGTGCGCCCGATCAGCTTCGGCGCCAGGTTCTGGAAGTCATTGGTGGGCGAGACGATATTGGCGGCGGTATTGGTCGACAGGGTGGCGATGATGATCAGCGCCATGGCCACGGCCACCCAGCCCGGGCTCTGGATATGCCCGATCAGGCTCACCGGGTCGGAGACGGTCACCCCCACCAGCTTGGCCGAGGCGGCGGTCAGCACTACGCCCAGGGCCGCGAACAGGAACATGGTCAGGGGCAAGCCGTAGATCTGCCCGAGAATCTGCGCCTTCTGGCTTTTCGCGTAGCGGCTGAAGTCGGGAATGTTCAGCGACAAGGTGGCCCAGAAACCCACCATCGCCGTGAGCCCGGCCATAAAGTAACTGGTGACACTGGCGCCTTCCGGACGCTTGGGCGGCTGGGCCAGCAACTCGGTCAGCGAGACATTCGGCAAGGCCCACACCAGCAGCCCCGCGCCCACCAGGACCAACAAGGGTGCAGACAGGGTTTCCAGCCATTTGATCGACTCGGCGCCGCGCAGCACCACCCACAGGTTGAGGGCCCAGAAGATCATGAAGCCGATCACCTCGCCGGTACCGCCCAGGGCCTTCCAGCCTTCGAAGACCGAGCCGAGGAACAGGTGGATGGCCAGGCCGCCGAACATCGTCTGGATGCCGAACCAGCCACAGGCCACCAGGGCGCGGATCAGGCACGGCACGTTGGAGCCGATGATGCCGAACGACGAACGCAGCAGCACCGGGAACGGAATGCCGTACTTGGTCCCGGGAAAGGCGTTGAGGGTCAGGGGGATCAGGACCACGACGTTGGCCAGGAGGATCGCCAGCAGCGCCTCCCCCACCGACAGCCCGAAGTAGGCGGTGAGCACCCCGCCCAGGGTGTAGGTGGGCACGCAGATCGACATGCCGACCCACAATGCGGTGATGTGCCATTTGTTCCAGGTGCGTTCCGCGACCTTGGTCGGGGCGATGTCGTGGTTGTAACGGGGGCTGTCGAGTACATCACTGCCGGCGTCCAGCTCGTACAGGCCGTCGCGCTCGGTCACTTGAGATCTGTTCTGTTGCATGGCCGCTCCACTGTTCTTTTGATTATTTTGCTCATCAGGCGGCTGGCGGGGGGACCGCGAGCCGGACGATGGCCGGAGAACTTACGACTTTCAGCCACCGGCCAACCTGTCAGCGGCGGCACTCAATAAACGTGCCGGGTTGCCCCTTGACGGTTCTGCCGAATCACTGAAATCCATGTAAACAACTGATGTTAATCAGTTTTATCCGTGCAACTAAGCAGCCCTCGGTTAGTTGCCTCTCCACTCAGGCCGAATGCAAGGCAAGTTGTCCGTTCAGTCAGGACTCAATCTGGTGCACAGGTATTTTTTTCAAAACTTTCCTATAGGCGGCAAGCACCCCTCAAGCAGCTGATTTCACATAGGAAATCTTGACCATATTTGGATCCTGTCAAGTGCGTCAAAATGGTGAACGGCTGCACCATTTTGCGGATTTTGTATTTTTATCTTTATTTTTCAATAACTTAATAACGATATAAGCTTATGAAAAATAATCTTGATCATTCTTCCAACAGCGACTAGTTTTTATTCCTGACACCGCTGACAGGAATAAAAAATCCCTCAGCATGCTCATTACAAAACACTTAGAACCGGCATAAGCCGGTCAAGCCTGCGAGGAACTCGGCATGTCTTTGTTGATCCGTGGCGCCACCGTTATTACCCATGATGAAAGTTATAAAGCCGATGTCTTGTGCGCCAATGGTGTGATCCAGGCCATCGGTACCGACCTGGACATTCCCGCCGCATGCGAAGTGCTCGACGGCAGCGGCCAATACTTGATGCCCGGTGGCATCGACCCCCACACCCACATGCAACTGCCGTTTATGGGCACCGTGGCCAGTGAGGACTTTTTCAGCGGCACCGCCGCGGGCCTTGCCGGTGGCACCACCTCGATCATCGACTTCGTGATTCCCAACCCGCAGCAGTCGTTGCTGGAGGCCTTTCACCAGTGGCGCGGCTGGGCCGAAAAATCCGCCAGCGACTACGGCTTTCATGTCGCCATCACCTGGTGGAGCGAGCAGGTCCGCGAGGAAATGGCTGAGCTGGTGAGCCAGCACGGGATCAACAGCTTCAAGCACTTCATGGCTTACAAGAACGCCATCATGGCCGCCGACGACACCCTGGTGGCGAGCTTCGAGCGCTGCCTGGAACTGGGCGCCGTGCCCACGGTGCACGCGGAGAACGGCGAACTGGTCTACCACCTGCAGCGCAAGTTGCTGGCCCAGGGCATCACCGGGCCGGAAGCCCACCCGCTGTCGCGTCCGTCCCAGGTCGAGGGCGAAGCCGCCAGCCGGGCCATCCGCATTGCCGAAACCCTGGGTACGCCGCTGTACCTGGTGCACGTCTCGACCAAAGAGGCGCTGGACGAAATTACCTACGCCCGCAGCAAGGGCCAGCCGGTCTACGGTGAAGTGCTGGCCGGGCACCTGCTGCTGGACGACAGCGTGTACCGCGACCCGGACTGGCAGACCGCCGCCGGTTACGTGATGAGCCCGCCCTTCCGCCCCCGTGGCCACCAGGAAGCGCTGTGGCACGGCCTGCAATCGGGCAACCTGCACACCACCGCCACCGACCACTGCTGTTTCTGCGCCGAGCAGAAAGCCGCGGGCCGTGAGGACTTCAGCAAGATCCCCAACGGCACCGCCGGTATCGAAGACCGCATGGCGGTGCTCTGGGATGAAGGGGTGAACAGCGGGCGCCTGTCGATGCAGGAGTTCGTCGCCCTGACCTCCACCAACACCGCGAAGATCTTCAACCTCTACCCGCGCAAGGGCGCGATCCGCGTGGGCGCCGACGCCGACCTGGTGCTCTGGGACCCGCAAGGCACGCGGACCATTTCCGCCAAGACCCACCACCAGCAGGTGGACTTCAACATCTTCGAAGGCAAGACCGTGCGCGGCGTGCCCAGCCACACCATCAGCCAGGGCAAGCTGGTCTGGGCCGACGGCGACCTGCGGGCCGAACGCGGTGCCGGGCGCTACATCGAACGCCCGGCCTACCCGGCCGTGTTCGACCTGCTGAGCAAACGCGCCGAGCTGCACAAACCGACCGCCGTCAAACGCTGATCCTTGTGTAGGCGCTGGCTTGTGTAGGAGCTGGCTTGCCAGCGATAGCGCCCCCAAACACAGCGCATTGCTCAAGGGCCCTTCGCCGGCAAGCCGGCTCCTACCTAAAGCGATGTTGTGTGTAACGCCAAGCAGATGCCCGTCAGAGGCAGCCGATAAAAAACCGTGAGGCCTGAACCGTGATCAAGACCCTGAACCATTTGCCCCATCCCTCTCAGGACGGGGCCACCCTCGCTGGCCATTTCACCGACCTGGCCCCCGCGCTCAACGCCCGCCAGGCGCACCTGGAAGCCTCGCGCTGCCTGTATTGCTACGACGCACCGTGCGTCAATGCGTGCCCCAGCGACATCGACATTCCGTCGTTTATCCGCAATATCCACACCGACAACGTGCAGGGCGCGGCGCAGAAAATTCTCTCGGCCAACATCCTCGGCGGCAGTTGCGCCCGGGTCTGCCCGACCGAGATTCTGTGCCAGCAAGCCTGCGTCAGAAACAACGCCGAGGAATGCGCCCCGGTGCTGATCGGCCTGCTGCAACGCTACGCCGTGGACAACGCGCACTTCAGCCAGCACCCGTTCCAGCGTGCGGCGGCCACCGGCAAGCGGATCGCCGTGGTCGGGGCCGGCCCGGCCGGGCTGTCCTGCGCCCATCGTTGTGCGTTGCACGGCCACGACGTGGTGATTTTCGAAGCCCGGGAAAAAGCCGGCGGCCTGAATGAATACGGGATCGCCAAATACAAGCTGGTGGATGACTTCGCCCAGAAGGAGCTGGAGTTTTTGCTGCAGATCGGCGGCATCGAAATCCGCCATGGCCAGAAGCTCGGCGACAACCTGACCCTGACCGACCTGCACCAGCAATTCGACGCGGTGTTCCTCGGCCTCGGCCTGGCCGCCAGCAAGCAGTTGGGCCTGGCCCACGAGGACGCCCCCGGCCTGCTGGCCGCCACCGACTACATCCGTGAACTGCGCCAGGCTGACGACCTCAGCCAACTGCCCCTGGCAGACCGTTGCATCGTCCTGGGCGCCGGCAACACCGCCATCGACATGGCCGTGCAAATGGCCCGCCTCGGCGCCCGCGACGTGAACCTGGTGTATCGCCGTGGCCTCGAAGAAATGGGCGCCACCGAACATGAGCAAGACATTGCCAAGGCCAATCAGGTGCGACTGCTCACCTGGGCCGCCCCCGAGGAGGTGTTGCTCAACGACCAGGGCCAGGTGCGCGGCATGCGCTTCGCCCGTACCCGCCTCACCGAGGGCCGCCTGCAGACCACCGGGGAAACCTTCGAGCTGGCAGCCGACGCCATCTTCAAGGCCATCGGCCAGGGCTTCGACGGTGCGGCCCTGAGCGACCCCTTGGCGCGGGAGTTGAAACGCGCCGGCGAGCGCATCCAGGTCGACGAGCAACTGCGCACCAGCCTGCCCGGAGTGTACGCCGGCGGCGACTGCGTCAGCCTCGGCCAGGACCTCACCGTGCAGGCGGTGCAACACGGCAAGCTGGCCGCAGAAGCCATGCATGCCCAACTCATGCTCAATGTGGAGGCTGCGTAAATGGCCGATCTCTCGATTGTCTTCGCCGGTATCAAAGCCCCCAACCCATTCTGGCTGGCCTCCGCGCCGCCCACCGACAAGGCCTACAACGTGGTCCGCGCGTTCGAGGCCGGCTGGGGTGGCGTGGTCTGGAAAACCCTGGGTGAGGACCCGGCGGCCGTCAACGTTTCATCCCGTTACTCCGCGCACTTCGGGCCCAACCGCGAGGTCATGGGCATCAACAACATCGAGCTGATCACCGACCGTTCCCTGGAGATCAACCTGCGGGAAATCACCCAGGTGAAAAAGGACTGGCCGGATCGCGCCTTGATCGTTTCGTTGATGGTGCCGTGCGTCGAAGAATCCTGGAAAACCATCCTGCCCCTGGTGGAAGCCACCGGCTGCGACGGCATCGAACTGAACTTCGGCTGCCCCCACGGCATGCCGGAACGGGGCATGGGCGCGGCGGTGGGCCAGGTGCCGGAATACGTGGAGCAGGTGACTCGCTGGTGCAAGACTTATTGCTCGCTGCCGGTGATCGTCAAGCTCACGCCGAACATCACCGACATCCGCACCGCCGCCCGCGCCGCCCATCGCGGCGGGGCGGACGCGGTGTCGCTGATCAACACCATCAACTCCATCACCAGCGTCGACCTGGAGCGCATGGTGGCCCACCCGATGGTCGGCAGCCAGAGCACCCACGGCGGTTATTGCGGCTCGGCGGTCAAGCCGATTGCCCTGAACATGGTCGCGGAAATTGCCCGCGATCCGCAGACCCACGGCCTGCCGATCTGCGGCATCGGCGGCATCGGTAGCTGGCGGGACGCAGCGGAATTCGTGGCCCTGGGCTGCGGCGCGGTGCAGGTGTGCACGGCGGCGATGCTCCATGGTTTTCGCATCGTCGAAGAGATGAAGGACGGCTTGTCGCGGTGGATGGACAGCCAGGGCTACCACAGCCTGCAAGACTTCTCCGGGCGCGCGGTGGGCAACACCACCGACTGGAAGTACCTGGACATCAACTACCAGGTCATCGCCAAGATCGACCAGGATGCCTGCATCGGCTGCGGCCGCTGCCACATCGCCTGCGAAGACACCTCGCACCAGGCGATTGCCAGCCTCAAGCAGGCGGACGGCACCCATCACTATGAAGTGATCGACGATGAGTGCGTGGGCTGCAACCTGTGCCAGATCACCTGCCCCGTGCAGGACTGCATCGAGATGGTGCCCCAGGACACGGGCAAGCCCTTCCTCGACTGGCTGCACGACCCGCGCAATCCTTACAGGGAAGCAGCTGCAAGCGGTAAGTAGTAAGAGCAGCTACAAGCGACAAGCTGCAAGCCTGGAGCCCACTTGCCGCTTGTCGCTTGCCGCTGCTTCTATGGCTCCAACCCTATACCCCGAAGGATGACGCTGGTGACGGTCTGCACGGCCCGTTCGAACTGCATGTCCGACAGCGCTTGGTGGTCGTTGAGGATCATCACCTGATGATCGAAGTCGGCGTAGTGCTGGGTCGAGGCCCAGATCATGTACAGCAGGCTCGACGGCTCCACCGGCAGGATGCGCTTGTCCTCCACCCACTGCCGGATCTTCGCCTCTTTCATCTTGGCCCAGTCATACAGGCTGGCATCCAGCGCTTCGCCCAGGGTTGGCGCGCCGTGGATGATTTCGTTGGCCCAGACTTTCGAACCGTAAGGCCGACTGCGGGAGTGGTTCATCTTGGCGCGGATGTAGCTGCTGAGCACCACCCGTGGGTCATCGAACATCTCGAAGCACAACGCGTCCTGTTTCCACACTTCCAGCAGATCGAACAGCACCGCGCTGTACAGCTCGCTCTTGGTGCTGAAGTAGTAATGCAGGTTGGAACGCGGCAATTGGACCTGTTCGGCGATATCGGCCATGGCCGTGCCGGCATAGCCTTTTTCGGCGAAGACTTTCTCGGCGCCGAGGAGGATTTTTTCAACATTACTGCGACGAATCTCGATCTTGTGATTGCCCATATGGGCTCCCTGGCAACAGCGTTAGGCAAGACTAGCATCCAGCCTCGTACAACTACGAAACTTCCTGAGCATGCCTTCCCCAGTGGAAACACCGGGGGTAGCATTCACGCCCGCACACCCTCGGGCCGCCTCAAGCGCAGCGCCCGTCCTGCCCTGACCCGATGGAACCTGCCCATGCCCATTCGCCCCCGCCGCCCGAGTGACGATGTGCCGCTGGCCGCGCTGTGGTTGCGCTCGGTGCGCGCCACGCATGACTTTTTAGACGAAGCGGACATCCAGTTGCTTTACCCCCTGGTGCGCGATGCCTACCTGCCGAGCCTGGAAGTGTGGGTGCTGGACAACCCCGATGGCCGCCCCGGCGGCTTTATCGCCCGGGCCGCCGACAAAGTTGAAATGCTCTTTGTCGAGCCTGCCCAGCGCGGCCAGGGCATCGGCCGCCAGTTACTGGACCATGTCAAAACCCTGCACGAGCACCTGAGCGTCGACGTTAACCAACAGAACCCCAGGGCCCACGGCTTTTACCGTCATTACGGCTTCGTCGAGTACGCACGCTCGGAAACCGACGGCGAAGGCCGGCCATTTCCAGTCATCCACATGCGCCTGGCAACCTCCTGAAGCCCGGGCCTGGAGCGTGGCTCGCCCCCTTCGGCAGCGACACAAAAATGCCCCAGCATTCGCACAAATAACGACAAGTCGCCCACAGCCGGAGTTCTTAGAATCAGCGCTCCTCTTGCTGCGGACAACAATAATGACTACGCCAACCGCCAGGATCACCGAGAGCTATGTGGTCCTGGGTGCCAAAGAGAAGATCGGCTACGGCCTGGGTGATCTGGCCTGCAACCTGTCCTTCGGTTTCGTCTCGCTGTTCCTGTTGTATTTCTACACCGACATCTATGGACTGTCCGCCGCCAAGGCCAGCCTGATCTTCGTCATCGCCCGGGTGATCGACGCCCTGTTCAACATCCTTGTCGGCTATGCCGTGGACCGCACCCACAGTCGCCACGGCAAACTGCGCCCCTACCTGCTGTATGGCGCCCTGCCCCTGGCCGGCTTGAGCATCCTGTGTTTCAGCGCCTGGAACATCGAGCTCAAATTCACCTACGCACTGATCAGCTACACCCTCTATTGCCTGGCCTACACCACCGTCAACACGCCCTACTCGGCACTCACCAACCGCATGACCCAGCACGAAGGCTCCCGGGCCTCGCTGTCGGTGTACCGCTTTGTGCTGGCGGTGATCGGCTACCTGATCGTGGCCACCAGCGCCGAGCGCCTGGTGGCGTTGTTTACCGAACCCAGGGATGGCTACGTCTTCGCCGTCAGCCTGTTCGCGCTGCTGGCGACCTTCTGCCTGATCGCCTGTTTCGGCATGACTCGGGAACGGGTGGAGACGCGCCAGGACAGCCCCTCACCCTCGCTGCGCGACATGCTGCGGGCGGTGTTCGACAACCTGCCGCTGATCCACCTGTCGCTGTTCACCCTGTTCTTCTACATCGCCTACACCCTGTGGATGGCCATCGCCGTGTACTTCATCAAGTACGTGATCGGCGACGAGGGTTTCAGCCCGCTGTTCTTCGCCCTGCAGACCGCTGCCTACATCCTCGGCACCGTGCTTTCGCAGACGCTCATTGCAAGGCTGGGCAAGAAGAAAATGACCCTCGGCGTGCTATTGCTGGGGATCGGCGGGCTGGTGATCCAGTACATCTTCGCCAGTCACAACCTGCCCCTGACCATGGTCTGCATCGGCCTGTACAGCATCACCCTGGGTGCCGGGTTCGTCGCCATGTGGTCGATGATTGCCGACACCGTGGAATACGCCGAATGGAAGAACGGCCACCGGGCCGAGGGCGCGATCTATGGTTTTTTCAATTTCGTGACCAAGATCGCCATGGCCCTGGGCGGCGGCCTGGCCGGCCTGCTGCTGCAACTGTCGGGCTATTCGGCGGCCCAGGTGGATGCCCAGGCCATCAACGCCATCACCCTGATGATGACCTTGGTGCCCGCCCTGATGTTCGCCCTGGGTTTTGTCTTCGTGCTGTTCTACCCCTTGGACGAACAGAGCTACCGCAACCTGCTGCAGCGCATCGAACAACGCAAGCAACCGGCCCCGGCCCCCTGACCCGAAGGAGTTCCCCACCATGACCGATCCCCACGCCCCGTTGCTGGCCCGCATGAGCGTCGCCGACAAGGTCAAGCTGCTCAGTGGCCAAGGCTTGTGGCGCAGCGCCCGGTTGGAACACCTGGGTATCGATGACTTCATCATGACCGACGGCACCTACGGCGTTCGCTACAGTACCCAACAGATCGAGGACGGTGCCAGCTGGAGCTTCGAGGACTTTATCCAGGTGGTGAACCAGAGCTCTGGCGACACCCCGCAGCCCAGTGGTTCCGAGGCGCTGTTCAGCGCGTCGAAACCCGCTACGTGCTTTCCCAACGGTTCCAGCCTGGCCTGCTCCTGGGACCTGGACCTGGTGTACCGCATGGGCCAGGCCCTGGGCGTGGAATGCCAGCACTTCGGTGTCGGCCTGCTGCTGGGGCCGGGGATCAATATCCGCCGCACGCCCCTGGCCGGGCGCGGCTACGAATACTATTCCGAGGACCCAATCCTCAGTGGCGAGCTGGCCGGAGCCCTGATCAACGGCCTGCAGGACCAGGGCGTGGGGGCCAGCCTCAAGCATTTCGCCTGCAACAACTCCGAGTACCGGCGCACGGAAATGGACTCGGTGGTGGACGAACGCGCCCTGCGCGAGATCTACCTGGCCGGCTACAAGCGCGCCATCGACCGCGCCCAGCCCTGGACGCTGATGTCTTCCTACAACCGCCTCAACGGCGTGCAGACCTCCCAGCATCACTGGCTGCTGACCCAGGTGCTGCGCGACGAATGGCAGTACCCGGGGCTGGTGATGTCCGACTGGTACGGCATCAAGGACCGGCCGGCGTCGCTGCTGGCAGGCAATGACCTGGGCATGCCGCAAAGCCAGCGCGACCAGCGCGAACTGCTGGCCGCCATCGAGCAAGGCCGGGTGCCCCCGGAGTGCCTGGACCTGTCCTGCCGGCGCATGCTGACCCTGATCGACAAGGTTCGGCGCGGCCGCAAACCCGAGACCCGGGCCGACTTCAATCAGCATCACGAACTGGCCCAGAGCCTGGCGGCGGAATCCCTGGTGCTGTTGAAAAACCAGGATCAACTGCTGCCCTTGTGCCCACGGAAAACCCCACGCATCGCCGTGCTGGGCAAACCGGCCCAGGCGCCGGTGATCCAGGGTTCGGGCTGTGCCACCACTCGGCCTTACCTGCTGGACCGGCCCCTGGACGAGATCTTCGAACTGGGGGCCGAAGCCTTCGATATCCGCTATGCCGTGGGCACCCCGGATGACCATCAGCTCGACCCCATGGCAATGGCGCAAGCCCTGGATACCGCGCGAACCGCCGATGTGGCGATCCTCTTCGTCAGCACCGCGATTGGTGAAGACGGTGAAAACGGCGACCGGCAGAACCTCGATATTCTTCCCAGCCACGAGCAACTGATTATCCAGGTGGCCAAGGTCCAGCCCAATGTGGTTGTGGTCCTGGCCAACAGCGATGCGGTGGTCATGCCCTGGCTGGATCAGGCCAAGGCCGTGCTGGAAACCTTCTTTGCCGGCCAGGGCATGGGCCGCGCCGTGGCCCAGGCATTGTTCGGGCTGGTCAACCCCAGCGGCAAACTCACCGTCAGCGTCCCCCACTGCCTGGAACACACCCCGGCCTTCCTCACCTACCCCGGGGAAAACCTGCAACAGCGCTACAGCGAGGGGCTGTTCGTCGGCTACCGCTACTACGATAAACGTCGCCTGGAGCCCTTGTTCCCATTCGGCTTCGGCCTCAGCTACACCCATTTCGAGTACCACTCGTTGGCCACCTCCAGCGCCACCCTGGAGCCCGGCCAAGCACTGACGGTCACCGTGGAGCTGGGCAACAGCGGTGAACGTTTCGGCAAAGAGGTGGTGCAGTTGTACCTGGCCCCGCCGGCCTGCCGCCTGCCCCGGGAGGTCCAGGCCTTGAAGGCCTTTGCCAAGGTGGCCCTGGAGCCTGGGCAACGTCGCTGCGTCGAGCTGCACCTGGATTGGCAGGACTTCGCCTATTACGACCCCGCCTTCGCCCGCTGGGTCGTGGACAGCGGCGAGTACCAGGTGCGCGTAGGTGGTTCTTCGCGGCACATCGAACTCGTGGCCAGGGTCCAGGTGCAGGCCCCGGTGCTGTACCCACCGGTCAACCTCCACAGCTCCCTGGTGCAACTGCTGGACAACCCGCCGCTGTTCGAACGGGTGGCGAAGCTGGTCGCGGACAAAAGCGGCATGCCGGAAGCACACACCCGGGAAAAACTGCGCAAGATCGCCCCGGAGCTGTTTTGCGGTTTACTGATCACCCTCACGGAAATGCTCGAACTGGATATTTCCCGCGAGGAGCTGGCGGCCGCCCTGGACGCCGAGGCAGGCGCACCGGCGGGTGGCTCGGCCATGCTCACCGGGCCACAGTAAAGCCTGTAAGCCGACGCCACTGACTGGAGACGCCTGAAATGCTGCCCTTCGCCCTGACTCGCAACCCCATGCCGCCCCTGCCCGGCCATGAACTGGTGGAGTTCGATCGGCAGCAGATCAACCTGTTCGCAGCCCAGGTGCAGCGCTGCGAGGCCCACTGGCACGCCGCCGCTGAACTGATCCATGTGCTCCAGGGCCGGTTTGCCATCCGCCTCGACCAGCACAGCCAGGAGTTGGGCCCTGGCGGCATGCTGTACATCAACCAGGAGCGCATCCACGAGTTGCAAGCCTTGGAGCCCGATAGCCAACTGCTCACGGTGCAGTTCTCGCCCCACCTGTTCAATGATTTGCAGCCCGCCCTGCTGATCGACTATCAGGTGGCCGACAGCCTTCACTACAGCGCGCGCGACCGGGAAATCAAAGCCGCCCTCAAGCAACTGGTGGAACAGCAACTGCAGGGCACCGACCGGGATCCGTTTCGGCGGATCGCGCTGATCTACCTGCTGTTGTCCAGCCTGCAACAGGCCAACGCCGGACCGCGCCAGCCGCCGCCGGAGCCCTTGCGCAGCAAGGACCAACAGCTGGTAAAGCACTGTATTGACTACATCCACTGCCACTACGAACGGGAGTTGCCCCTGGCGGAAGTCGCCGCCCAGGCCCACCTCAGCTACCACCACTTTTCCAAGCTGTTCAAAAAGGTCAACGGCTGCAATTTCAAGGATTACCTGGCTCAGGTACGGATCAACCGCGCGCGCTTCCTGCTGAAACATACGCCGCTGCCGATCACCGAGATCAGCTACAGCTGCGGCTTCAGCGAGCACAAACAACTGATCGCGGCCTTTCGCACCTACTGCGCCCTGACCCCCAGCGAATACCGCAAGCAGTACCTCTCACAACTGCAACGCGACTATCACGATGCCGGGCGCGATGTTCGCTGTCTGGAATGGGACAGCCGGCTGATGGGCCTGCTGGCCCCGTCGCCGTAAACAGGCCGGCCGCGACGTGCCCCATCGAGGCCGCCCTGGGCCTCCAAGGCGCCGGCCAGCGCTATGGGGTTGGGCCCGCCGTATCAATGCTCACCACCACCGACATGCCCGGGCGCAGGCGTTGGCTTTCATCCTGGTCGGGGTCGACGCTGATGCGCACGGGCACGCGCTGGGCGATCTTGACGAAGTTGCCGGTGGCATTGTCGGCTTGCAGCAGGCTGAATTCGGAGCCGGTGGCCGGTGAGATGCGCTGCACTCGGCCATGGAATTTGCGGTGGTTCAGGGCGTCCACGGTGAAGCTCACCGGCTGGCCGATGCGCACTTGGTCCATCTGGGTTTCCTTCATGTTGGCGATCACCCACAGCTGGTCAGGCACCAGCGCCATCAACTGCGCCCCGGAGTTGACATAGGCCCCCAGGCGCACGCCGATCTGCCCCAGTTGGCCATCCCGTGGGGCCAGGATCCGGGTGTTGGACAGGTCGATGCGGGCCAGTTGCACCGCGGCCTCGGCATTGGCCACGGCGGCTTCCAGGGAGCCGCGATTGACGATCACCGTTTGCAGGTCTTGCCGGGCGATTTCCAGGGACGCCTGGGCCTGGGCCACGGCCGCCACGGTCTGGGCGTTGGCAGCGCGGGCCACGTCCAGCTCGCGCTGGGACACTGAACCGTCGCTGACCAGGGCTTCATTGCGCCGCAGGTCTGCCGCGCTCTTGCGCGCCTGGGCCTGGCTATCGGCCAGGGCGGCCTGGCGCAGCTTGATGGTGGCTTCGGCGCTGTTGCGTTGTTGCAGCACATTGGCCAGCGCCGCCTTCTGCACCGCCAATTGGGCCAGGGACTGATCCAGGCGCTGCTGATAGATACGGTCGTCGAGGCGCACCAGCAGGTCGCCCGCCTTGACGAACTGGAAGTCCTGCACCGGCACCTCGAACACATAACCGCTGAGCTGCGGGCCGATGATGGTCACTTGGCCGCGCACCAGGGCGTTCTCGGTGCTTTCGATGGCGCTGCTGAACGGCGGCAACTGCCAGGCGTACAAGACAATCAGCACGCCGGCCAGGGCCACCGCGGCAAAGCCCAGGGACGAAAGCAGGCGCACCCGCAGCGAGCGCGGCGCAGTGGCCGGGCTGGACGGTGGCGCCGTGCCCTCGGGGGTGGCGGCAATGGCATGGGTGGTCGTGGTGGTGGGTTCGCTCATGAAGAAGGGGCACCGCTGGGTTGAGTGGGCGCAGCCGCCGGCTCGACCGTTCGGGTCGTGCTCAGCAGCCACAGGCTACGAATGAAAATCCAGATCATGGTCAGCACGGCGATCACCGCGATCAGCATAAACACGTCGTTATAGGCCAGTACGTTGGCCTCCCGGGTCGCGGCCGTGGCCAGGCTGCGAATGCCCTGCAGGGTGCGCAGGTCCGGGTCGGCGATCAGCGAACCATAGGCTGACCCGCCGCTCTGCACCCGGGCCAGGACCCGGGGGTCGAGCAGGGTCAATTGCTCGACGATATGGCTGGAATGCACCTTCTCGCGGATGACCTGGAAGGTCCCGAGCAAGGCTGCGCCGATCAGCCCGCCGAGGTTCTGGCAGATGCCGAACAGCACCGAGAAACTCACCAGGTTGCGCGGGTTGGTCAGCACGTTGCGGGTGCCCAGGACCATGGTCGGGCCGAGGAAAAACGTGCCGCCGAAGGCCAGCAGGAACTGGCTCAGGTACATGTTGGCCGGGCGCGTCAGGTTGCTGGAGAAGCTGTCCATCACTGAGCCCACGGCCATCAGCGCCAGGGAAATGATCAGCGGCATAAACAGGTGCGCCGGGTTGATGGTCAGGGCACTGGTGGCCAGCCCGGCGATGCTGCCCAGGAGCATCACGCCATAGAGCAGGCGCATCTGCTCGCTGCTCATGTTCAGCGCCTGGAGAAACCCCACCGCGCCCGTGGACTGTTCGGACAGCACCATGCGAATCAGGATCACCGCCAGGGCCAGGCGGATGATCGCCCCGCTGCCCAGCCAGCGAGTCATCAGCATCGGGTTGCTGCGGTTATGTTCGATGCACAAGCCGGCCATGATCAGCACGATAGAGCCGGCCGAGGCCAGGCCGATCCACGGCGCCTCCAGCCACCAATCGATGCGGCCCAACGACAGCACCGCACACAGCAGCGCCACGCCGCTGGCCAACAGGGCAAAGGTCAGGAAATCGAGTTTTTCGAAGGTCTTGAAGCGGTCCCCCGGCGGCAGCTTGAGCATAAACACGCAACCCAGAGAGGTCAGCGCCAGGCCCAGTTCGAACAGGTACAGGCCGCGCCACTCGGCGATCTGCAACAGGTCTTCGGAGAACAGTCGGGCCAGGGGCAAGGCCAACTGGGACGTGCCCAGCCCCAGCACCAGGGCCTTGAGTCGCCATTTCGCCGGGAAGGCCTGGACCATGTAATACAAGCCCAGGGAGCTGAGCGCCGCACCGACCATGCCGTGGGCGGCGCGCACGGCAATCGCCGAATTGAGGTCGTTGACGAACAGATGGCCGAAGGTCACCAGGGCGTAGAGCACCAGGAACACCTCGGTAAAGGCCCGCAGACCGAACTGCTGGCGAAACTTCACCAGCAGCAGGTTCATCGACACGTTGGTCATCACATAGGCCGCCGGCAGCCAAGCCATCTCTGCCGTGGTCGCCCCCAGCGCCCCTTGCAGGTACGGCAAGTTGGCGATCACCAACGAGTTGCCCAGGCCGCCAGTGAGTGCCACCAGCAGCCCTACCAGGGCAAAGGCCAGGCGCTTGTGGGTGGGGTGCAAAGGGGTCGACGGGGAACCGGGCAAGCTGGGCTTTTCGTGGGGCTGCCACTGGCGCGGGGCGTAATGATCCATTACCTGACCTTGTGCGGTGCGCCGACCACTGCTGTCGGCGCGATACCGCTAAATAGTATTTCAAGGGATGAAGCGAGGCTGATTTTTTTCACCCGCACGCCCTGCCCCCAACACGCCCTTGCCCGCAGCGGGGTGCCCGCCGGGCTGCCGAAAGTCCCTTATCTGGACGCCCGCCCCCCAGAAAAAAGCCATGTCATCACACAACTAGAAAAGATAGGCGCAAGCGCAAGCCTACAGTCCCGCCTCGCCTTCCTGTGCAGAAATCGCCTTGAATACGGCACAAAACCACAAAAAACCCTGTTCCGTCCGTGCATTTTTTCAGCCATGAACGTTGACAAACTCCCCCGTGGGCCACAACACTCCGCACAGTCATACGACAACCTACAACATGACGCGCTCATGGAATAAGAACAACAACACGGAGACTCACCATGCACTTCAAACGCACCCTGCTGCTGGCTGCCCTGCCGCTGGCCATTGGTTTTTCAAGCCTGACCCAGGCCCTGGAAATCAAATTCGCCGACATCCACCCCGCTGGTTACCCCACCGTGGTGGCGGAAGAAAACCTGGGTAAAACCCTGGTCAAGGAAAGCAACGGTCAGTTGACCTTCAAGATGTTTGCTGGCGGCGTGCTGGGTTCAGAGAAGGAAGTGGTGGAACAGGCCCAGGTCGGGGCGATCCAGATGGCGCGGGTCAGCCTGGGCATCATCGGCCCGGTGGTGCCGGACGTGAACGTGTTCAACATGCCCTTCGTGTTCCGTGACCAGGCCCATATGCGCAAGGTCATCGACGGCGAAATCGGCCAGGAAATCCTCGACAAGATCACCAACTCCGAATTCAACCTGGTGGCCCTGGCCTGGATGGACGGCGGTACCCGCAACCTCTACACCAAGAAACCGGTGCGCACCCTGGCCGACCTCAAGGGCATGAAAATCCGCGTGCAGGGCAACCCGATGTTCATCGAGACCATCAACGCCATGGGCGGTAACGGCATCGCCATGGACACCGGGGAAATCTTCAGCGCCCTGCAGACCGGGGTCATCGACGGTGCGGAAAACAACCCGCCGACCCTGCTTGAGCACAACCATTACCAGAGCGCCAAGTTCTACAGCCTGACCGGGCACCTGATCCTGCCGGAACCGATCGTGATGTCGAAGCTGACCTGGAACAAGCTCACCCCCGAGCAGCAGGCCCTGGTGAAAAAGGCCGCCCAGGCCGCCCAGCTGGAAGAGCGTCAACTGTGGGACATCAAGTCCGCCAGCAGCGAGGCCAAACTCAAGGCCGCCAGCGTCGAGTTCATCACCGTGGACAAGAAGCCTTTCTATGACGCCACCGCCAGCATCCGCCAGAAGTACGGTGCCCCGTACGCCGAGCTGATGACCCGCATCGAAGCCGTCGAATAACCCCCTCTCTTTCCGCTAGCAGGCCCGGCCGAACGACCGCGCGCAGGCGTGGGCGCTCGGCCCGGTTACGGTGAAACCCGATGAAGAAGCTCGTGCTGAGCCTCAATGACCGCCTGTACATGACCTGCATCTGGGTCGCCGGGCTGTCGATCCTGGCCATCTCCCTGATCATCCCCTGGGGCGTGTTCGCCCGCTACGTGCTGGGCACCGGCTCCAGTTGGCCGGAGCCCACGGCGATCCTGCTGATGATGGTGTTCACCTTTATCGGCGCCGCCGCCAGCTACCGCGCCGGCGCCCACATGGCGGTGGCCATGGTCACCGATCGCTTGCCGCCCAAGGCCAAGGCCGCTGCAGCGCTGCTGGCGCAACTGTTGATGGCGACCATCTGCCTGTTCATGACGATCTGGGGCACCAAGCTGTGCCTGGCCACCTGGAACCAATTCATGAGCGCCCTGCCGACGTTGCGGGTGGGCATCACCTACATGCCGATTCCCGTGGGCGGCGCCGTGACCCTGGTGTTTGTCCTGGAAAAACTCTTGCTGGGCGACCAGAGCCAGCGCCGCGTGGTGCGTTTCGACCTGGTCGAAGAAAACGAAGGGGCCGCGTAAATGGATGCGCTGATTCTGTTGGGCAGCTTTATCGCCTTGATCCTTCTTGGCATGCCGGTGGCCTATGCCCTGGGCCTGTCGGCGCTGATCGGCGCCTGGTGGATCGACATTCCGTTCCAGGCCCTGATGATCCAGGTGGCCGGCGGCGTGAACAAATTCTCCCTGCTGGCGATTCCATTCTTCGTGCTGGCCGGGGCGATCATGGCCGAGGGCGGCATGTCCCGCCGACTGGTGGCCTTCGCCGGGGTGCTGGTGGGCTTCGTGCGCGGCGGCCTGTCGCTGGTCAACATCATGGCCTCGACGTTTTTCGGGGCGATTTCCGGCTCCTCGGTGGCCGACACTGCGTCGGTGGGCTCGGTGCTGATTCCGGAAATGGAACGCAAGGGCTACCCCCGGGACTTCTCCACCGCAGTGACTGTCAGCGGTTCGGTGCAGGCGCTGCTGACGCCGCCCAGCCATAACTCGGTGCTCTACTCCCTGGCAGCCGGCGGCACGGTGTCGATTGCCTCGCTGTTTATGGCGGGCATCGTTCCGGGCCTGTTGATGAGCGCTTGCCTGATGGTGCTGTGCCTGATCTTCGCGAAAAAGCGCAACTACCCCAAGGGCGAAACCATCCCCCTGAAACAGGCGCTGAAAATCTGTGGCGAAGCGCTCTGGGGCCTGATGGCCATGGTGATCATCCTCGGCGGCATCCTGTCCGGGGTGTTCACCGCCACCGAGTCGGCGGCGATTGCCGTGCTCTGGGCGTTCTTCGTCACCATGTTCATCTACCGCGACTACAAGTGGCGCGAGTTGCCCAAGCTGATGCATCGCACGGTGCGGACCATTTCCATCGTGATGATCCTCATCGGCTTCGCCGCCAGCTTCGGCTACATCATGACCCTGATGCAGATCCCGTCGAAGATCACCACGATGTTCCTGACCCTGTCGGACAACCGTTACGTGATCCTGATGTGCATCAACGCCATGCTGCTGTTGCTGGGCACGGTAATGGACATGGCGCCGCTGATCCTGATCCTGACGCCGATCCTGATGCCGGTGATTCTGGGGATTGGCGTGGACCCGGTGCATTTCGGCATGATCATGCTGGTCAACCTCGGGATCGGCTTGATTACCCCGCCGGTGGGCGCGGTATTGTTTGTCGGCTCGGCAGTGGGCAAGGTCAGCATCGAAAGCACGGTCAAGGCCCTGCTGCCGTTCTACGCGGTGCTGTTCCTGGTGCTGATCGCCGTGACCTACATTCCGGCACTGTCGCTGTGGTTGCCGAACCTGGTGCTCTGAACGCACCGCTGAACCCCCAGGCCCCGCCAAGGCGGTGGCCTGGGCCCTCTTTACTTTGCCTGGTGCCGTTGCATGCCTGCACGCCTGTTGACCCTCGAAGACTCGTTCACCCGCCTGACCCTGGCGCCCCAGACAGGCGCCGCCATCGTCAACTGGAGCGTGCTGGGCAGCGACCTGCCGCTGTTGCGCCACAGCGACACGGCGGCCATTGAAAGTGGCCTGCCGGGCAAGCTGGGTTGCTATGGCTTGATCCCCTGGTCCAACCGCATCGCCCAGGGCGGCTTCCAGTGCCCCGAAGGCTGGCTGGCCCTGACGCCGAACAACCCCGGCGACCCGCTGCCGATTCACGGCAGCGCCTGGCAACAACCCTGGGAAGTGCTGGAACAGCAGGCCGACGGCGTGCTGCTGGAGTTGCACGCCGACTACCCCTTCGCCTACCGCGCCCGGCAACGGGTGCAGTTGAAGGACGGTTGCCTGAGCATTGAACTGCAGGTCACTCACCTGGATTCGGCGCCGGCCTGGCATGGCCTGGGCCTGCACCCTTACTTCCCGCGGCGGGCCGACAGTCGCTTGCAGGCCCATGCCGAGCAGGTCTGGCATTGCGCCGAGTCGCGCCTGCCCACCGAGCTGGGCGCATTGCCGCCAGCATGGAATTTCCGCCAGGCCAACGACCTGCCGCCAACCCTGGTGGACAACGGTTTTACCGAGTGGGACGGCCAGTGCCGGATCATCGAAGCAAGCGCCGGCTACCAGTTGCTGTGCCAGGCCAGCGGCGCCGACTACTTCCTGCTGTACTGCCCGCCGGGTAAGGCGTTCTTCTGCTTCGAGCCGGTCAGCCACCCGGTCAATGCCCACCATCTGCCGGGGCACCCGGGGCTGCGGCTGTTGGAACAGGGGCAAAGCACCGAGCTGACGTTCAGCCTGCAGTACCAGCCCCTGTAAGACGGCCTAGAGCCAGCCCAGCCAGCTCCAGTAGGTGGCGGCGAACACCAGCAGTAACAGGTAGCCCACCAGGGTCACGATCACCCCGACCCGGGCGAACTGCCGAGCGGTGAAGGTTTCAGTGCCCAGGCAGACCATGTTCTGTGGGGCGTTGATCGGCAGGATAAAGCCGAAGCTCACGGCAAACCCCAGGAGCATGGTCATGCCCAGGCGACTGAAGTCCCCGGGCAGGGTTTGCAGGACCGCCATGAGGATCGGCAGCAACGCCGAGGTCAACGCCGTGGCACTGGCAAACCCCAGGTGAATCAGGATCAGGAAGCCCCCAAGGATGGCAAACACCGCCAGCGGCCCTAGCTGATCCAGCCCGGTGCGCCCCACCACCTGGCCGCCCAGCCATTGCCCGGCGTGGGTGGTCAGCAGGGCCGAACCGAGGCTGATGCCAACCCCGAAGACAATCACCGTGCCCCAGGGAATCCGCGCCTGCACGTCCTTCCAGGTCATGATGCCGATCCGTGGCAACAGCAGGACTACCAGCCCGGCGTAGGTGGTCGTGGTGGTGTCGAAGGCGTGCAACTTGCCTTCCGTGGCCCACGCCAGAAGCAGCAGCACCGACACGCTGAGCAAGCGTTTCTGCGGACCGCTCATGGGGCCCAGCTCCGCCAGGGACTGGGCCACCGCCTCCTTGCCGCCGGGGATGCTGTCGCTTTCCGGTGGCAGCAACTTCAGCACCAGCCACAGCAGCACCACGGACATGATCAGGGCCCAGGGCGCGCCGGCAATCAGCCAGTCGATCCAGGACACGCGCTGGCCGAGCATCTTGTCCATAAAGCCCAGGGTCAGCAGGTTCTGGGCGGCGGCAGTCTGGATCCCGACGTTCCAGATGCTGGTGCCCTGGGCCACCACAATCATCAGCCCGGCGGCGATGTTCGAGCGCTTATCCACGCCAAAGGCGGCAATCACCCCCATCATGATCGGCACCACGCAGGCGCTGCGGGCCGTGGCGCTGGGCACCAGCAGGCTGAGGAGAATGGTCACGGCAATGGCGCCGATCAGGATGCGCCGGGTGCTGGTGCCGACCCGGCTCAGGGTGATGAGGGCGATGCGCCGGTCGAGCCCGGTGTGGGTCATGGCCGCGGCGATAAACAAGGCGCCGGTGACCAGGGCCAGGGCCGAGTTGGAAAACCCGGTCAGGGCCAGGGTGATGGCGGCGGAACTGCCGTAGGTCTGGCTGGGGTCCTGCAGGGTGGGGGCGGTGCCGATCAGCACCGCCATCAGGGCGGTGATCATGATGGCACTGGCCTCGTAGGACACTGCCTCGCTGATCCACACCACCACGGCAAACGCGAGGATCGCCAGCATGCGCTGCCCTGCTATCGGCAAGTCGGCGGGCAGGGGCAACAGCAGCACACCGATCATCGCCAGTACGGCCAGCATCAATCCCAGGGGTAAACCGGCCTTGACCGCAGGTGCTTGAGTGGCGGGCATGGACCTAATCCTTATTCAGATGAAAGGTCGGCAGCATGCCGGGAAACACCCGCGACCCCTTTGATAAAGGTCAAGCCCGCGGGTTTGCGCCGGTTCCAGGTCGGTAAAAAAGTGGCTTCAACGGGCTTTCGGCCGTGGCCAGAAAATATTTTCTCTCCGCGACCGCACATTTTTTTGCGCAGAAAGGTCAAAGTGCCATCAAGGCGACAAGGAGTCGACGTGATCACGACCAACACTCCCTCTGCAGGTGCCTTTATGCTGAAACTCATCGCGTTGAATCAATTGCGGATGGGCATGTACATCCATCAATTCTGCGGTTCCTGGCTGGACCACTCGTTCTGGAAAGCCGGCTTCATCCTCGACAGCCCCCAGGACTACCAGCGTCTGCAACGCTCCAATATGCACAACCTCTGGATCGACTCGGCCAAAGGCCTGGACCTTGCGCCCAGCGAGCCGGTTATGACCGAGCATGACGAGGCGCTGTCCGCGCCCACCCTGCGCCGCCCGCCCCAGGTGCCCATGAGCGAGGAACTGGAACGGGCACGCACGCTGTGCGCCCACTCCCGGCAAGCCGTGATGAACATGTTCCAGGAGGTGCGCCTGGGCCGGGCCGTGGACATGCAGCACGCCGGCGCCCTGGTGGAGCGCATCACCGATTCCCTGCTGCGCCACCCCAACGCCCTGATCAGCCTGGCGCGGCTGAAAACCGCCGATGACTACAGCTACATGCATTCGGTGGCGGTGTGTGCCCTGATGATCGCCCTCGCTCGCCAACTGGAACTGCCCGCCCAGCAAGTGCAACAGGCCGGGATGGCCGGGCTGTTGCATGACATCGGCAAACTGACCATCCCCGACAGCATCCTCAACAAGCCGCACAAGCTATCGGACAGCGAATACGACCAGATCAAGCACCACCCCCAGGCCGGCAGCGAGATTCTGCGACAAAGCCAGGAGGTGGACGCACTGGTGCTCGACGTGTGCCTGCATCACCACGAAAAGGTCGATGGCTCCGGCTACCCGCACCAATTGGAAGGTGAGCAGATCAGCCTGTTCGCGCAGATGGGCGCAGTCTGCGACGTGTATGACGCGGTGACCTCAAACCGCCCCTACAACCGCGGCTGGGACCCGGCCGAGGCGATCCATCGCATGTCCGGCTGGGACGGCCATTTTGACACCCGGGTGTTCCAGGCCTTTGTCAAAAGCGTCGGCATTTACCCGGTGGGTTCCCTGGTGCGCCTGCAAAGCGGACGCCTGGGGGTGGTGCTGGAGCAACATGCCAGCTCGCTGCTGATGCCCAAGGTCAAGGTGTTCTTTTCGACCCGCTCCAACCTGCCGATCCAGCAAAGCGTGCTCGACCTGGCCAAGTTGCGCGGCCAGGAACGCATCATCGGCCGTGAAGCCCCCGAGGACTGGGACTTCAACTACCTCGAACAGCTGTGGACCGGGGTCGCCCACTAAAACCCCGCCCGCCTCCTGTGTCCGGCCTTAGCTGCCCAGGCTCAGGCCGTTGGCCGGCAGCGGCAGCGCGGTCTTGTAGCGCACCTGCTTGAGGGCAAAGCTGGAGCGGATATTGGCCACCCCCGGCACCTTGGTCAGGAAGTCCATCATGAAGCGCTCCAAGGACTGGATGGTCGGCACCAGCACCCGGATCAAATAATCCGGGTCACCTGCCATCAGGTAGCACTCCATGACTTCCGGGCGGTCGGCGATGGCTTCTTCAAAGTGCTGCAGGGCCTCTTCTACCTGCTTCTCCAGGCTGACGTGAATGAACACGTTGACGTGCAGCCCCAGCAGCTCGGCATCCAGCAGGGTCACCTGCTCGCGGATCACCCCCAACTCCTCCATGGCCTTGACCCGGTTGAAACACGGGGTGGGCGACAGGTTCACCGAACGGGCCAGGTCGGCGTTGGTGATGCGGGCATTCTCCTGAAGGCTGTTGAGAATGCCGATGTCCGTACGGTCCAGTTTGCGCATGAGATAAAACAACCTGCTTTTTGTGGTTATGCAGAATTTTTATCTGCAAATAACCGCCAGCGCAATGAAACACAGATAAATATTCTCCTTGGCCCGGCCTATGATGTTTGTAGGACAAGATTTCCCTTACCCAGGGAATGACGGTCAGCTAAGCGCGCCCAATTACAAGAATTCACAAGATCGAGCGTAATAAGCCATGAACCAAGCGTACGAACCGCTGCGCCTGCACGTTCCCGAACCCTCGGGCCGTCCCGGTTGCAAGACCGACTTCACCTACCTGCACCTGAACGATGCCGGCCTGGTGCGCAAGCCCCCCATTGATGTGGAACCCGCCGAGACCGCCGACCTCGCCCGCGGCCTGATCCGTGTGCTCGACGACCAGGGCAACGCCTTGGGCGAGTGGGCCGCCGACGTACCGGTTGAGATCCTGCGCAAGGGCATGCGCGCCATGCTCAAGACGCGGATCTTCGACAACCGCATGGTGGTCGCCCAGCGCCAGAAGAAGATGTCCTTCTACATGCAGAGCCTGGGCGAAGAAGCCATCGGCAGCGCCCAGGCCCTGGCCCTGAACATCGATGACATGTGCTTTCCCACCTACCGTCAGCAGAGCATCCTGATCGCTCGCGACGTGCCACTGGTGGACATGATTTGCCAACTGCTGTCCAACGAGCGTGATCCGCTCAAGGGGCGCCAGCTGCCGATCATGTATTCGGTCCGCGAATCGGGCTTTTTCACCATCTCCGGCAACCTGGCGACCCAGTTCGTGCAAGGGGTGGGCTGGGGCATGGCCTCGGCGATCAAGGGCGACACCAAGATTGCCTCGGCCTGGATCGGCGACGGCGCCACCGCCGAATCGGACTTCCACACCGCCCTGACCTTCGCCCACGTGTACCGCGCACCGGTGATCCTCAACGTGGTCAACAACCAATGGGCAATTTCCACCTTCCAGGCCATCGCTGGCGGTGAAGCCACCACCTTCGCCGGACGCGGCGTGGGCTGCGGCATTGCCTCGTTGCGGGTCGACGGCAACGACTTCATCGCGGTCTACGCCGCTTCGCGCTGGGCCGCCGAACGCGCCCGACGCAACCTCGGCCCGGCCCTGATCGAATGGGTCACCTACCGCGCCGGCCCGCACTCCACCTCGGACGACCCGTCCAAGTACCGCCCGGCTGACGACTGGAGCCACTTCCCCCTGGGCGACCCGATTGCCCGCCTCAAGCAGCATCTGATCAAGATTGGCCAGTGGTCCGAAGAGGAACACGCGGCGGTCAGTGCCGAGTTGGAAGCCGAAGTCATTGCCGCGCAGAAGGAAGCCGAGCAGTTCGGCACCCTCGCCGGCGGCCAGATCCCTAGCGCCGCCACCATGTTCGAGGACGTCTACAAAGACATGCCCGAGCACCTCAAGCGTCAACGCCAGCAGCTGGGGATCTGACATGAACGATCACAACAACGCTATCCAGTTGGACACCGCCATGACCACGACCACCATGACCATGATCCAGGCCCTGCGCTCGGCCATGGATGTGATGCTTGAGCGTGACGACAACGTCGTGGTGTTCGGCCAGGACGTCGGCTACTTCGGCGGCGTGTTCCGCTGCACCGAGGGCCTGCAGGCCAAGTACGGCACCTCGCGGGTCTTCGATGCGCCAATTTCCGAAAGCGGCATCGTCGGTGCAGCCATCGGCATGGGCGCCTACGGCCTGCGGCCAGTGGCGGAAATCCAATTCGCCGACTACGTCTACCCGGCCTCGGACCAGATCATTTCCGAAGCCGCGCGCCTGCGTTATCGCTCCGCCGGTCAGTTCACCGCGCCCATGACCCTGCGCATGCCTTGCGGCGGCGGCATCTACGGCGGCCAGACCCACAGCCAGAGCATCGAGGCGATGTTCACCCAGGTCTGCGGCCTGCGCACCGTCATGCCGTCCAACCCCTACGACGCCAAGGGCCTGCTGATCGCCTCCATCGAAAACGATGACCCGGTGATCTTTCTCGAACCCAAGCGCCTGTACAACGGCCCGTTCGACGGCCACCACGATCGCCCGGTTACGCCCTGGTCGAAACACCCGTCGGCGCAAGTGCCGGACGGCTACTACAAAGTGCCGCTGGACGTGGCGGCCATCACCCGTCCGGGCAAGGACGTGACCATCCTTACCTACGGCACCACCGTCTATGTGTCGCAAGTGGCGGCCGAGGAAACCGGCATCGACGCCGAGGTCATCGACCTGCGCAGCCTGTGGCCCCTGGACCTGGACACCATCGTCAAGTCGGTGAAAAAGACCGGCCGCTGTGTGGTGGTGCATGAAGCCACGCGCACCTGCGGTTTCGGTGCCGAGCTGGTGTCGCTGGTGCAGGAACACTGCTTCCACCACCTGGAAGCCCCGATCGAACGCGTCACGGGTTGGGACACGCCCTACCCCCACGCGCAGGAGTGGGCGTATTTCCCAGGGCCGTCCCGAGTGGGCGCGGCGCTGCAACGGGTCATGGAGGTCTGAATGGGCACGCACGTTATCAAGATGCCGGACATCGGCGAAGGCATCGCAGAAGTGGAACTGGCGCAGTGGCACGTGAAAGTCGGCGACCTGGTGATTGAAGACCAGGTGCTGGCGGACGTGATGACCGACAAAGCCATGGTCGACATCCCCTCCCCGGTTCACGGCAAGGTGATTTCCCTGGGCGGCGAGCCCGGTGAAGTGATGGCCGTGGGCAGCATCCTGATCAGCATCGAAGTGGAAGGCGCGGGCAACCTCAAGGAGGCCGCCCAGGCCCCTGCGGCGGCAAAAGAAGCGGCGCCTGCGCCGCAGCCGGCACCCGCCGTTGCAACGCCGTCGGTGGAAAAAACCGCGCTCGAGAACAAACCCGCCTCCTGCCGCGCGGCGCCCCAGGCCCCGGTGGCCCGAGAGGCCGACGAACGCCCCCTGGCTTCGCCGGCCGTGCGCAAACACGCCTTGGACCTGGGCATCCAGCTGCGCCTGGTGCAAGGCAGCGGCCCCGCCGGTCGCGTGCTCCACGAAGATCTGGACGCCTACCTGGCCCAGGGCAGCCAACCGTCGCGCAGCCACTCGACCGCAGGCCCGGCCTACGCCGAGCGCCACGATGAAGAGCAGGTCCAGGTGATCGGCATGCGCCGTAAAATCGCCCAGCGCATGCAGGAAGCCACCCAGCGCGCCGCCCACTTCAGCTACGTCGAGGAAGTGGACGTCACCGCCGTGGAAGAACTGCGTGCCCAGCTCAATGAAAAATACGGCGCCAGCCGCGGCAAGCTGACCTTGCTGCCGTTTCTGGTGCGGGCCCTGGTCGTGGCCCTGCGGGACTTCCCGCAGATCAACGCCCGTTACGACGATGAAGCCCAGGTCATCACCCGCCACGGCGCGGTGCATGTCGGGGTCGCCACCCAAAGCGACGTCGGCCTGATGGTGCCGGTGGTGCGCCACGCCGAAGCCCGCAGCCTGTGGGGCAATGCCGAGGAAATCTCGCGCCTGGCCAAGGCCGCCCGCAGCGGCAAGGCAGCGCGGGACGAACTGTCCGGCTCCACCATCACCCTCACCAGCCTCGGCGCCCTGGGCGGCATCGTCAGCACCCCAGTGCTCAACCTGCCGGAAGTGGCGATTGTCGGGGTCAATAAAATCGTCGAGCGCCCCGTGGTGATCAAGGGCCAGATTGTGATCCGCAAGATGATGAACCTCTCCAGTTCCTTCGATCACCGGGTGATTGATGGCATGGACGCAGCGCAATTCATCCAGGCCATTCGCGGCCTGCTGGAACAACCCGCCACCTTGTTTGTGGATTGATGATCCGTGGAGCACCCATGCAACAGATTCTGAATACGCAACTGCTGATCATCGGTGGCGGCCCTGGCGGTTATGTGGCCGCGATCCGTGCCGGCCAGCTGGGCATTTCCACGATCCTGGTGGAAGGCCAGTCCCTGGGCGGCACCTGCCTGAACATCGGCTGCATCCCGTCCAAGGCGCTGATCCATGTCGCCGAGCAGTTCCACCAGACCCGCCATCACAGCCAGGGCTCGGCCCTGGGCATCGAAGTGGCAGCGCCGACCCTGAACATCGGCAAGAGCGTGGAATGGAAAGACGGCATCGTCGACCGCCTGACCACCGGCGTTGCCGCCCTGCTGAAGAAACACAAGGTCCAGGTGATCCAGGGCTGGGCCCAGGTGATCGATGGCAAGACCGTCGAGGTCAGCAGCGCCAACACCCGCATCCAGTGCGAGCACCTGCTGCTGGCCACGGGTTCGAAAAGCGTCAACCTGCCGATGCTGCCCCTTGGCGGGCCGATCATCTCGTCCACCGAAGCCCTGGCGCCCAAGGCCCTGCCCAAGCGTTTGATCGTGGTGGGCGGCGGCTACATCGGCCTGGAGCTGGGCATCGCCTACCGCAAGCTGGGGGCGGACGTCAGTGTGGTCGAGGCCCAGGAACGCATGCTTCCGGCCTATGACGCCGAGCTGACCCAGCCCGTACTGGAGTCGGTGAAACAGCTGGGCATCAAGCTTTACCTCAAGCACAGCGTCCAGGGGTTCGATGCCGCCAGCAGCACCCTGCAGGTCAGCGCGCCCGACGGCGAGACCCTGAACCTGGAAACCGACCAGGTGCTGGTGGCGGTCGGCCGCAAGCCCAACACCCAGGGCTGGAACCTGGAAGCCCTGAACCTGGACATGCAGGGCGCGGCGATCAAGATCGACAACCGCTGCCAGACCAGCATGCGCAACGTCTGGGCCATCGGCGACCTGAGCGGCGAACCTATGTTGGCGCACCGGGCCATGGCCCAGGGCGAGATGGTCGCCGAGCTGATCGCCGGCCAGCACCGCGAGTTCAACCCGGCGGCGATCCCGGCGGTGTGCTTCACCGACCCGGAACTGGTGGTGGTCGGCAAGACCCCGGACGAGGCCAAGGCGGCCGGGCTGGACTGCCTGGTGTCGAGCTTCCCCTTCGCCGCCAACGGACGAGCCATGACCCTGGAGTCGAAAAGCGGCTTCGTGCGGGTGGTGGCGCGCCGTGACAATCACCTGATTGTCGGTTGGCAGGCGGTGGGGGTCGGCGTGTCCGAGCTGTCCACGGCCTTTGCCCAATCCCTGGAAATGGGCGCACGCCTGGAAGACATCGCCGGCACCATCCACGCCCACCCCACACTGGGTGAAGCGGTACAGGAAGCGGCGCTGCGCGCACTGGGCCACGCCTTGCATCTGTAGACAGAAAAACCGGCGGCGTGAATTGGCATCCCGTGGCGGAGGAGGAAAGATCGTGAGCAGGCTAAGATTTTTGCCGTTCCCCCCATCGCCCGGGCTGCGATTTACCCCTGGAATGCAGTATTGTTGTGCCCATCCAAAAAAACGTCAGAAGCCTTGAGCCGTTGCGGCGGTTGTTAAGCGATAGAGGGTGTCATGGGTAACGAAAGTATCAATTGGGACAAGTTGGGTTTTGACTACATCAAGACAGATAAACGCTATCTGTCGCACTGGCGTGACGGCGCCTGGGACTCAGGCTCCCTGACCGAAGACAATGTGCTGCACATCAGCGAGGGCTCCACCGCCCTGCACTACGGCCAGCAATGCTTCGAAGGCCTCAAGGCCTACCGTTGCAAGGACGGCTCGATCAACCTGTTCCGCCCGGACCAGAACGCCGCCCGCATGCAACGCAGCTGTGCACGCCTGCTGATGCCCCAGGTGTCCACCGAGCAGTTCATCGAAGCCTGCAAGGAAGTGGTTCGTGCCAACGAGCGCTTCATCCCGCCTTACGGCACCGGCGGCGCCCTGTACCTGCGTCCGTTCGTGATCGGCGTGGGTGACAACATCGGCGTGCGCACCGCCCCCGAGTTCATCTTCTCGATCTTCTGCATCCCGGTCGGCGCCTACTTCAAGGGCGGCCTGACCCCGCACAACTTCCTGATCTCCAGCTACGACCGTGCGGCACCGCAAGGCACCGGCGCCGCCAAGGTCGGTGGCAACTACGCCGCCAGCCTGATGCCCGGCTCCCAGGCCAAGAAGGCCAGCTTCGCCGACTGCATCTACCTGGACCCGCTGACCCACACCAAGATCGAGGAAGTCGGTTCGGCCAACTTCTTCGGCATCACCCACGACAACAAATTCGTCACCCCGAACTCGCCATCGGTACTGCCGGGCATCACCCGCCTGTCGCTGATTGAGCTGGCCAAGACCCGCCTGGGCCTGGAAGTGATCGAAGGCGACGTGCTGATCGACAAGCTCTCGGACTTCAAGGAAGCCGGTGCCTGCGGTACCGCTGCGGTGATCACGCCGATCGGCGGCATCGAGTACCAGGAAAAACTGCACGTGTTCTTCAGCGAAAAAGAAGTCGGCCCGATCACCCAGAAGCTCTACAAAGAGCTGACCGGTGTGCAGACCGGCGACGTGGAAGCGCCAGAGGGCTGGATCGTCAAGGTCTGATCGCGCCCGGCTCCACCCAGCCCGCCCCTGCTTGCCAGGGGCGGGCTTTTTTATGTCGAGAAGCCTGGCCGTCCACCTATTCCTGAGCGACATCAGACTTATCTTGCCGAGCCAGGGTAGCGATCTATATGATAAGCGTTATCATTCGCGACTTTCCTGCCCCGGTATCTTTTCGCCATGCCTTCACCTGCTCAAGCCAGTGCCAGCGATCTGACCCTGCTGTATCGCCAGCAACATCAGTGGCTGAAAAACTGGCTGCGCCTGCGCCTGAACTGCTCCGACAGCGCCGCCGACCTGGCCCAGGACACCTTTGTGCGGCTGCTGGCCAAGCCCGAGCCGGTGCAGATCCAGGCGCCACGGAGCTTCCTGGCCAAGGTGGCGCAGAGCGTGTTGAGCAACCACTACCGGCGCCAGAAGCTGGAGCGGGCCTACCTTGAAGCGTTGCAGCAGTTGCCCGCCCATGTCGTGCCAGACCTGGAGACCCAGGCCATCCTCCTGGAAACCCTGACCCAGCTGGATGCCGTGCTCGAACGCCTGGAGCCCGCAGTACGCCAGGCCTTTCTCTGGTCGCAGCTCGATGGCCTGGGCCATGAACAGATCGCCGAGCGCCTGCAAATCTCGGTCACCACGGTCAAGCGCTACATCGTCAAGGCCGGGGCCCAGTGCATCCTCTTCGACGACAGCCTGGGGCTCTCGTGAAACCGTCCTTGAGCACCGCGCCCCAAGCCCTCGACCTGGATATGGCCGAGCAGGCCATGCAATGGCAGCTCGACCTGCAAGAACCCGAGGTCAGTTCCGCCACCCTCGCCGCCTGGCAACGCTGGCGCCAGGCCCATCCGCTGCATGAGCAAGCCTGGCAACGGGCCGAGGCCCTGACCCAGCGCCTGCAGCAGGTGCGCAGCCAGGGCCACAGCGAACTGGCCCGCGCCACCCTGGCACCGAACCTCGGCCGCCGCCGTGCCCTCAAGCAACTGGGCCTGCTGCTGGCGGCCGGTGCCGGGGCCTGGGCCGCACGGGACACCGCCCTGGTACAGGATTGGAGCGCCGACTACAGCACCCAGGTCGGCCAACAACGACGCTTCACCCTGGCCGACCAGACCCAGGTGCAGCTCAACACGGATACCGCAATCGCGGTGCGCTTCGATCAGCAGCAGCGGCGCATCAAACTGCTGCGCGGCGAGTTGCTGCTCACATTGACGCGGCAAACCTCGGCCCTGCCCCTGAGCGTTGAAACTGCCGAAGGCTGGATCGACAGCGCGTCGGCGCGCTTCAGTGTGCGCCAACAAGCCGGGCACACCGAACTGGTGGTCTACCAGGGCAACCTGACCCTGCGCCCGCGGGATACCGGGCACGCGAGCTTGTCCCTGGCAGCAGGCGAGTTGGCCCGTTTCAATCGTCACGGCCTGCTACTGCGCCAGGCCCAAAACAACCCGCAACCGGCCTGGAGCCTGGGCATGCTGGTGGCCCAGGGGCAGCCCCTGGCGGAGTTTCTCGAGGAGCTGGGGCGTTACCGCCCGGGCCACTTGGCCTGCGACCCGAGCCTGGCCAGGCTGCCGGTTTCGGGGACCTTCCCCTTGGGCGATACCGACCGCGTGCTGTTCGCCGTGGCCGAGACCCTGCACCTGCAGGTCCGTCAATTCACCCGTTATTGGGTGACCCTGAAACCCCGCACCGACCTGGGTTAAAAATATTTTTGCCTACAGGTGGTCTGTTTTTCGTGCTCGCGAGACTTAACCCCCAGAACATTCATTTGCAGGGGGAGCAACCCATGTCATTCGCCGCACAGCCACGCCGCAACCGGCCCTTTTCACTCAAGCAAAACCTCGCCGGTGCCGTAGCCCAGGGCCTGGTCTGCCTGACCGCCACCAGCACCGCCATGCTGCTGCCGGCCTGGGCCCAGGCGGCCGAACAGGCCCAAGTGGAGTTCGACATTGCGCCGGGCAACCTGGCCGGCGCCCTGACCCGTTTCGGCCAGACCGCGCACATTCTGCTGTCCTACCCCGCGCCCCTGACTGAAGGCCGCAGCAGCCCCGGCCTCAAGGGCCGGTATGAAGTCGACAGCGGCCTGACCCTGCTGCTGGCCGGCACCGGCCTGCAAGCAGTGCGCGGCGCCAATGGCAACTACTCCCTGGAAGCCCGCAGCGCAGACGGCAGCCTGGAACTGAACCCGGTGTCGATCTCGGGCAAGGCACCAGGCTCCATCACCGAAGGCACCGGCGAGTACACCACCTACTCTTCCAGCAGCTCGACCCGGCTCAACCTGACGCCCCGGGAAACCCCACAGTCGATCACCGTGATGACCCGCCAGCGCATCGACGACCAGAACCTCAGCACCCTGACCGACACCCTGGAAGCCACCCCGGGCATCATCGTCACCCGCGACGGCCTGGGCGCAGAAACCGACAGCTACTGGTCCCGCGGCTTCGCCATCCAGAACTACGAGATCGACGGCGTGCCCACCAACACCCGCCTGGACAACTACTCCCAGAGCATGGCGATGTATGACCGGGTGGAAGTGGTGCGCGGCGCCAGCGGCCTGATCAGCGGCATGGGCAACCCGTCGGCCACCATCAACCTGATCCGCAAGCGCCCCACCAGCGAGGCCCAGGCCAGCATCACCGGCCAGGCCGGAACCTGGGATCGTTATGGCGGCGGCGTCGACGTCTCCGGGCCACTGACCGACAGTGGCAATGTGCGCGGGCGCCTGGTGGCCGACTACAAGACCGAAAGCGCCTGGGTCGACCGCTTCAAGCAAAAGACCCAACTGATGTACGGCATCAGCGAGTTCGACCTCACCGAAGACACCCTGCTGACCCTGGGCTTCAGCTACCAGCGCACCGACGTCGACTCGCCGCTGCGCACCGGCCTGCCCACGCGCTTCAGCACCGGTGAACGCACCGACTTCAAGCGCTCCACCAACACCGCGCCGACCTGGTCCTACAACGATCACCAGCAAAGCAGTTACTTCGCCTCCATCGAGCAGCAACTGGGCAACGGCTGGAGCGGCAAGATCGAGTTCACCCACGCCGAGAACCAGTTCGACGAGGTGTTCAACTTCGCCATGGGCGACGTCAACAAGGACGGCAGCGGCGCCACCCAGTTGCCGGTGCGCTTCTCCGGCACCCCGCGCCAGGACAACCTCGACCTGTACGTCACTGGCCCCTTCAGCCTGTTCGGCCGCGAGCACGAGCTGATCGGCGGCGTGACCCTGTCCCAGTACAAGGAGCGCACGCCCAACTGGGGCGGCTGGCGCTACGACTACGCCGGCTCCCCGGCTGGGGTCATCGACGACCTGAACGACTGGGACGGCCACTCGCCCAAACCGGAGTTCACCGTCAGCGGCAAGTCGGCGATGGATGAAAACCAGTACGCGGCCTACCTGACCTCGCGCTTTCGCCTGACCGACGACCTGAGCCTGATCCTCGGCAGCCGGGTCATCGACTGGAAACGCGACACCACCGACAGCCCGTACGGCGGCACCGAAACCCAAGTCAATCGCGAAGAGAACGGCGTGTTCATTCCCTACGCCGGGGTGGTCTACGACCTGGACGACACCTGGTCGGTGTACGCCAGCTACACCAGCATCTTCAACCCCCAGGCGTCCTGGGTTCGCAGCGAAGAAAACAAGCCCCTGGACCCGATGGAAGGCAAGGGTTATGAGCTCGGGATCAAGGGCAGCCACTTCGACGGCCGCCTGAATTCCAGCCTGGCGCTGTACAAGCTGCAACAGGACAACCTGGCGATCTGGCAACACGACAACGTCTACAGCGCCGAGCAAGACACCACCTCCAAGGGGGTGGAGCTGGAATTCAACGGCGAACTGGCCGAAGGCTGGCAAGCTTCGGCGGGCTACACCTACTCGGTCACCACCGATGCCGACGACCAGCGCATCAACACCGGCCTGCCGCGCAACAGCTTCAAGACCTTCACCAGCTACCGCCTGCACGGGCCGCTGGACAAGCTGACCGTGGGCGGCGGGGTCAACTGGCAGAGCAAGGTCGGCAACGACCTGCACACCTTTACCCAGGGCAGCTACGCCGTCACCAACCTGATGGCCCGCTACGACATCAGCCGCAACCTCAGTGCCTCGCTCAACCTGAACAACCTGTTCGACCGCGAGTACTACAGCAACGCCGGCCTCTACGGGAACTACGGCGCACCGCGCAACCTGATGACCAGTTTCAAGTACAGCTTCTGAGGCCGGCCCGGCCCCAGGCAAGTTGAGTGGTCATACTGCAGTCCCGCCCTTCGCCCCGGCGAAGGCGGGCTTGCCAGGCTACAACCGACCCTCCAGCAGCTCCAGCACCTGTTGCAAGCCATTGACGACCAGAAGCGCCGTCTGCGCAGCCATGAAGGTATAGAGACAACTGACCACCAGCACCGAGAGTTCGAACCAGACGAACATCGGCCAGTTGCTGGCACGCAAGGGTCGCCCGCGCATCAGCTCTTCCACCTTGTTGCGTGGAAGGTGATAGACGATCTCGAAAATCTTCGTCTCGCGAAAGTTGCTGACCACGCTGTACACCAGGGCCACCACGGTCAACCCGGCCATCCACCAGAACATCATGAGCTGCACGTTATTGTGCGGATCTTCGTTGAGGCTGACGCTCTGCTGAAAAAAATGCAGGCCAATCCCCGAAACCAGGGGCAATACGATGCCGAAATAGATCAACAGCCCCAGGCAAGCCATGGCGATACCGCTGGCGAAGACACAGGCGCGGATCACCCGGGCGAGAAAGCCTGGAGAAAACTTCGAGTAGGCCCGCTGCGTTTCAATCACCAGCAACGGGATGAGCATGGTCAGTACCCCGACCGCGATATCTACCCCCTTGAAGCCCGTTTTGGGCAACAGCAACGCCGCCAGGAACGTCATCCCGCGACTCCCCACCCGCCATAGCATCTTGGCGTCATCACTCACTGCCTTCGACCAGAACTCCTCGGTAATGCCCTTACCATCATCCATCCGTGACGCTCCTTGATCGTCCATTTCAAATCGGCCCTTGGGGCCCGCTACCAATACGTTTGCCACGGCGGTTGGCCACCTGGCTGGCCTGCCCATCCCGCTGCTTGCCGTGGCGGGCTTCGCTGATCAGCCCGGGAATCAGCGGCCCTTCCGGCAGGTTCTTCCAGAAGCGTGCCGGGAAATGCCCTTGCATGACCTTGGGGTTGAGCCGTGCGGGGTTGAAGATGTGGCTGTAGTAGGCCAGCCACATCTCGCCGCCGGGGTCTTCGACGCTTTGTGCAAGCTGCTGCCAGGCCTGCGGGCACTGGCGGTGCACAATCAGTTCATGGCCGTCGTAATACACCCCGTCCCGGGGCGTGGCGATCATCCAGCGATGCCGGCCCATGCGCCCGATAAAGTGCTCGCTGGCGCTGGCCAGGATGTCATGGGCCGGCTCATGCCAGGCCACGTAGTGCGGCTGCACCAGGTCGACCTCTGCCCCCTGCAGCGTTGCCGGACAGGGCGGCACCGCGACAAAACGCACAAACGCATGCAGGTGATGTGCCTCGCGCCCCACTTGCTTGATCCGCCGCTGCAACTCGCTGCCCAGTTGATCGCCGCTGAGCATGGCCGTGCGATCACCGTGGCTGACCCGCCACAGCACCTCGTACAACAGGCTCCAGCGCTGCTCGCCGCGATAACAGGCGGCGCGCTCCAGCAGGCCGAGCAAGGCCTGGGGAATTCGCGCCTGGAACGGCCCCATCCCGGGCGGGCATTCTTCATCGGTGGCAAACAGGTCCTGCACCTGGGCATCGGACCAACTGACCCGGCTCGGGTCAATGGAATGGCTGAGCAACCAGCGCGCTTGCTGGCGCCAGGTCGCGAACAGCTCGTCGCAGTCCAGGCGAATCATCCCCACAGCCCCATTTGCTGCGGTTGCGGCCGCTCGCGCAATTGCTGATAGAGCAGCGTGCTGCTGGTTTCGGCCTGTTGCGGGTGGTAATCGCTGGTGATGAAAAACGGCTTGGCCTTGCTCAGCACGCAGCGCATGCGGGCCAGGTCTTCGTAGCGAATCCGCCGCTCCCGGCGCAGTTCCACCAGGCGCTGGGTGGTGCGCAGGCCGATGCCGGGGATGCGCGCGATCAGGCTCGGCTCGGCGCGGTTCAGGTCCAGGGGGAAGACGCTGCGGTTGTCCAGGGCCCAGGCCAGCTTGGGGTCCATGTCCAGGGCCAGGTGCCCCGGCCCCTTGAGCAGCTCGTCGGCCTTGAAGCCGTAACTGCGCAGCAGGAAATCCGCCTGATACAAGCGGTGCTCGCGCATCAGCGGCGGCGCGGCCAGGGGCACGCTTTTCGGGCTGTTGGGAATGGGGCTGAAGGCCGAGTAGTAGACCCGGCGCAGGCGGAAGTCGCCGTACAGGCTTTCGGCGCTGTGGAGGATGGTGCTGTCGTCGGTGTCGTCGGCGCCCACGATCATCTGGGTGCTCTGCCCCGCCGGGGCGAAACGCGGGGCCCGCGGCTCATTGAGCACGGTTTGCTCGCCGGTGTAGATGGTGCCCATGGCCCGCTTGATCGAGCCCAGTTGTTTTTCCGGGGCCAGGCTCTGCAGACCCTGGTCGGTGGGCAGTTCGATGTTGACGCTGAGGCGATCGGCGTAACGCCCCGCTTCGGCGATCAGCAGCGGGTCGGCTTCGGGGATGGTTTTCAGGTGGATGTAACCGCGGAACTCATGCTCTTCACGCAGCAACTTGGCGACCCGCACCAACTGTTCCATGGTGTAGTCCGCCGAGCGGATGATGCCGGAGCTGAGGAACAGCCCGCTGACGCAATTGCGCCGGTAGAAATCCAGGGTCAGGGTCACCACTTCCTCGGGGCTGAAGCGCGCCCGGGGCACGTCGCTGGAACGACGGTTGACGCAGTATTGGCAGTCGTAGAGGCAGAAGTTGGTGAGCAGGATCTTCAGCAGTGAGACGCAACGACCGTCTGGCGTGTAGCTGTGGCAGATTCCCATGCCATTGGTCGAGCCCAGCCCGGACTGGCCGGCGGAGCTGCGTTTTGGCGCACCGCTGCTGGCGCAGGAGGCGTCGTATTTGGCCGCGTCGGCGAGGATGCTCAACTTGTCGATCAGCTGCATGACGATTCTCGATACTGGGTTTATATACAGTAAAGAGTTGCACTGGGCCGTTCAAGCGAGCATTGCCTCGGTCGGCAAAAAAAACCGCCCAGCCCCCCAAAGGGCGATGGGCGGTCAGGTGCTACAGGTACTTCAACCAGGCGATGTCCCGGCGTCGTGCCTTCAACGCCGAGAACCAGCGCACTGGCGGGTACAGCACCACCGCCAGCAAGGCCGAGACCAGCCACACGGCCCAGATGCCGTCGAAGCCGAAGTACTGGCCCTGGTTCAGGCCAAACAGCGCCACGCTCAGCAGGTACAGGACCTTGAGCACATACAGGTGCAGCAGGTAGAAGAACATCGGTGCCGACCCGAACACCGTCAGCGGCCGCATCCAGGCACTGCCCTGGCGCCGCTCGAACCACAGCAACAGCAACAGGCCGACGCTCAGGGTCAGGGTGATGAACAGCAAGGACGGCGGGTACTTGGTGATGTTGAAGAAGCCCATCAGCGTCTGCATCGCGCTGTCCGCCTGGGCCATGGGCTTCTCGCCGTAGCCGTTGACCAGGCGCAGGGCGACAAAGCCCAGCAGGCCGGCCACACCGCAAAGCCACAAACGCCGTTGACGCAGGGCCGCGTCCGCCCCGCGAGCAAACCACGGGCCCAGGGCATAACCCAGGCCGATCACGCCGATCCACGGCAGCACCGGGTAGGACGTGCGCAGGCGCAACGTGTCGGAAAACTCGATCCAGCCGCGGTCATGCAACACCGCCCACGGCACATGCAGGGCCGACTCCAGGGGAAAGTGCAGGCCGTCCAGCAGGTTGTGCCCGGCAATGATCCCCACACTCAGTACCAGCAACAGTGCCCGGGGCAGCCAGACCATGGCCGACAGGGCCAGCATGCTCAGGCCGATGGCCCAGATCACTTGCAGGTAGATCACCGTGGGCGGTAGCTGGAAGGTCCAGGCAAAGTTCACCAACGTGATTTCCAGCAGCACCAGGAACAGGCCGCGCTTGAACAGAAAGGCGCAGACATCCGCCTTGCCCGCGTACTTCTCACCGAACAGATACGCCGACAGCCCCGTGAGCAAGACAAACACCGGCGCGCACAGGTGGGCCAGGGTCCGGCTGAAAAACAGCGACGGCTCGGTGCTGGTGACGTCCATGGGGTCGATCACTTGGCGATGCAGGAAAAAGGTTTCGCGGACATGGTCAAGCAGCATGAAAACGATCACCAGCCCGCGCAACGCATCGATGGAAAGCAGGCGGCCGGCAGCGGTGCCGGAGTGAGGGACAGCAGCGTGTGTCATGGGGGTTTCGCAGCGCAGAGGGTGGATTAAGACGCCCCGCCGGAGCGGCCAGGGGCAAGCGGCGGTTACTCTATAACATTTCAATGGCAATTCGTAGCGATTCTCAACGCGTTTCACTCAGCGGTGCGGCAGCGCAACCGCCGCCGGTCAAAAACAAGCGTGGTCTGACGTCTGCCTATCCTTTACCATGCTGCCCGCCGGTTTCCGCAAGGAAATAATAGGGAATCCGTCAGCCTCCAAGCGAGCGCTGAAACGGAACTGCCCCCGCAACTGTAGGCGCCGAGCCTGCTCCCGAAGCATGCCACTGGGTCACCCCGGGAAGGCTGGAGCCAGGTGATGACGCGCCAGTCAGGAGACCTGCCGGCCAGCGTCATCAACTAACCGGCGGGGTGTCCGGGAAGGACATCCGTCGGCCGGTCTGCAACGACTCGATCCGCTGTACCCGGGCTTTTTTCGCCCGCGGCGTGGGATGTGTTTTCCAAACCTGTGCGCTCCGCCTGTGCACGCGTTCGAATGGAGATCGCCTTTCATGTCCCTGCCCCGCCTTGCCACCCTGCTGGCCGCTGCCGGCTTCAGCTCCCTGGCCCTCGCCGCCCCGGCGACCCAGTACCCCTTGACCGTGGAAAACTGCGGCGCCCGCCTGACCTTCAACCAGGCCCCGGCCCGCGCCGTGACCATCGGCCAGTCCGGCACCGAGATGCTCTACGCCCTGGGGCTGGGTTCGAAACTGGCTGGCACCTCCCTGTGGTTCAACGACGTGCTGCCCGAGTTCAAGACGCAGAACGACGCCGTGGAGCGCCTGGCGGACAACGACCCGAGCTTCGAGTCGGTGATCGGCAAGCGCCCTGGCCTGGTGGCGGTGCAGTTCGAATGGATGGTCGGCGCCCAGGGCGTGGTCGGCACCCGGGAGCAGTTTGAAGAACTGAAAATCCCGGTGTACCTGATGCCGTCGGACTGCGAAGGCAAGGACAACCTCAGCGGCGCCGACGGCACGCGCCTGGAAACCTTCCGCATCGACAGCCTGTACAAGAGCATCGAGCAACTGGCGCAGATCTTCGACGTGCAAGCGCGCGGCGAACAGTTGGTGGGCCAGCTCAAGGCCCGCCTCGCCGCCGCCGTGGCCAAAGCGGCACCGGCTCAGGGCCAGGCGCCCTCCGCGGTGTTCTGGTTCTCCAGCGCCGACCTCGATATCGACCCTTACGTGGCCGGGCGCAAGGGCATTCCCGACTTTATGCTCAACACCCTGGGCATGCGCAACGTCATCGAATCCGACGAGGAATGGCCCACTGTCGGCTGGGAAACCATCGCCAAGGCCAACCCGACCTTCCTGATCATCGCCCGCATGGACCGCCGTCGCTTCCCGGCCGATGACTACCAGAAGAAGTTGCAATTCCTCAAGAACGACCCAGTGACCCGCAACATGGAGGCGGTCAAGCACGACCGCATCCTGATCATTGACGCCCATGCCATGCAGGCCAGCCTGCGCCTGTTCGACGGCATCGACGCCCTGGCCCAGGCCAGCCAGCACCTCCAGTCGCAACCATGAGTGCCCTCGGCGTCGCCCGGGCATGCGCGCCGCTGCTCGGGCACGGCCTGTGGGTCAGCCTGGTGTTGCTGCTGGCAGTCCTGGCGGCGGTGAGCATCGGCGAAACCCACATCGACCTGCAGGTGGTGCTGCAGGTCCTGGCCAACAAACTCTGGGACGCCGGCCACGTGCTGGACCCCATCGATGAAGGCATCGTCTGGAATTACCGCCTGGCCCGGGCCCTGGTGGCCGCCGCCTGCGGCACCGGGCTGGCGCTGTCCGGGGTGGTGCTGCAAGCCCTGCTGCGCAACCCCCTGGCCGACCCATACCTGTTGGGGATTTCCGCCGGAGCATCCACCGGCGCCGTGCTGGTGGCGATTCTCGGCTTGGGGGCCGGCGCGCTGTCACTGTCGGCCGGGGCCTTTTTCGGGGCCGTGGCGGCGTTTACCCTGGTCACCCTGCTGGCCCGTAGCGCTCGTGGTGGCGCGGCAGCCGGGCAAATCATCCTCGCCGGCATCGCCGGGTCGCAGTTGTTCAACGCCCTGACTTCCTTCCTGATCACCAAGTCGGCCAGCGCGGAACAGGCCCGGGGCATCATGTTCTGGCTGCTGGGCAACCTCAGCGGCGTGCGCTGGTCATCGGTCAGCCTGGCGCTGCCGGTGGTGGTGCTGGGCCTGGTGCTGTGCCTGTGGCATCGCCGCGCGCTGGACGCCTTCACCTTTGGCGCCGACTCCGCTGCGGCCCTGGGTATTCCGGTGCGTAGGGTGCAAATCCTGCTGATCGCCAGCGCCGCGCTGATGACTGCGGTGCTGGTGTCCATCGTCGGCTCCATCGGTTTTGTCGGCCTGGTGATCCCCCACGCCATGCGCCTGCTGGTGGGCCCGCGGCATGGCCGGCTGCTGCCACTCAGCGCCCTCAGCGGCGCCCTGTTCCTGATGGCCGCCGACGTGTTGTCACGCACCCTGATCAAGGGCCAGGTGTTGCCGATCGGCGTGATCACCGCCTTGATCGGCGCCCCGGTCTTCGCCCTGATCCTGATCCGCGGGAGCCACGCCCGATGAACGCCTTGAACCCCCAATCCCGGACCACGGTGCTGGCCTGTTCGGGCCTGAGCTATGCCATCAAGGGCCGACCGCTGCTACAGGACATCGACCTCAGCGTCCGCGCCGGCGAAACCCTGGGCATCGTCGGCCCCAACGGCTCCGGAAAATCCACCCTGCTCAAGCTGCTGTCGGGCATTCAGCGGCCCCAGGCGGGCGAAGTGCGGTTGATGGAGCAGCCCCTGGCCCGGCTCGGCCGGCGGCAGATCGCCCAGTGGCTGGCGGTGGTCGAGCAGCAGGCCAGCACCGACGACGCCATCAGCGTGCGCGACGCCGTAGAGTTGGGACGCACGCCCTGGCTGTCGGCCCTGCCCCCCTGGAGCACCGAGGATGACGCGATTGTCCGCGAGTCCCTGGAGGCGGTGGCCATGCTGCCCCTGCAAGGGCGCAGGTGGCACAGCCTGTCCGGCGGCGAACGCCAGCGGGTGCACATTGCCCGGGCCCTGGCCCAGCGGCCCCGTATCCTGCTGCTGGACGAGCCCACCAACCACCTGGATATCCAGCAGCAACTGAGCATTTTGCAACTGGTCCAGCACCTGCCGGTGACCACGGTGATCGCCCTGCACGACCTCAACCAGGCCCTGGGCTGCGACCGCCTGGCGCTGATGCAGGGCGGCCGCCTGGTGGCCCTCGGCAGCCCCACCGAGGTGCTGACCCCGGAACGCCTGCACAGCGTATTCGGCGTGCGCGGCCACTTCATCACCGACCCCCTGGATGGCAGCCGCTTCCTGCGCCTGCGTTCCCACTGACGCCTGGAGCCCTGCATGTTGCTCAAGCCCAAACTGGCCTGGCTGGCCCTGCTCCTTGGCACCTCGGCCCTGGCTGACGTGCACGAGGTCAAGATGCTCAATCGCGGCGCGGCCGGGAGCATGGTCTACGAGCCGGACTTCCTGCGCCTAGCCCCCGGTGACAGCGTGCGTTTCATCCCCACACAGAACGGTCACAACGCCGCCTCCATGGACGGCCTGCTGCCGCCCGGCGCCAACGCCTTCAAAAGCCAGCTCAACCAGCCCGTGGAGCAGACCTTCGAGGTGCCCGGTTTCTACGGCATTCAGTGCAGCCCCCATGTGGCCATGGGCATGGTGATGCTGATCCAGGTGGGCACGCCCGCAGAGGCCCTGCCTAAGCTGCCCGAGGGCTTGGCGCCACGGGCCAGGGAGCGCCTCGGCGCAATTATCCAGCGAGCACTGGCGCCCCACTGAAGGGACGGGCCTTCAGCCCTGGGCCAACACGCACTGCATATGGGTGGTGTGCCACGGCGGGTCGTTATCGACGCACAGCGTGGTAAAACCCTGCTTGTGCCAGAAGGCGATGGCCCCCGGCAGAAATGGATGGGTGTGCAGGTACAGCACCTGCACCCCATCGGCCTCGGCCAACGCCTTGAGCGCCTGGTACAAGCGCGCCGCCAGCCCCCCACGCCGCTGCTCGGGGCTGACGAACAAACGCACCACTTCCACCACCTTGCGCCCGGCAAAGTCGAGCTGGGGAAAACGACCGTCATACGGCAGGTAACCGATCGCAGCGACCATCTCGCCGCCGCAACGAGCGATCAGGAAACGCCCCTGCCCCGGCGTCAGATAATGCGCGGAAAAGTCCGCCAGATCGGCGGGCAGCGCCCCGGCCTCAAGCCAGGGAAACATCTGCGCCCGGGCAGCCATGACGAAATCCCGAGTGGCGGCGATTTCGTCAGGCTGGACCGGGGTAATCACAACAGCGGATGACATGCAGCTCCCTCAAACGGTGCAAAGCCCGCAAGGCTACGGCAATCCTCGGGGATGCACCATGCAAGCGCCTGCCCACTGCAGGCAGGGCGAGTGACGCCTGGGTTGTCTTCGCCCTACCCCACCTACAAACGCCCCGTCCGGCCTTTATCGTCGGCCAGTCCGCAGCTGGCGTGGTCACTGGTGCTGGCGCGGCGGGTGGACAGACGCTGCTGTAGCCATTCATAGCCGCTCACCAGGACGATGCCTGCCAGCACCAGCAAGGCGCCGACGATGAAGTTGGGTTCCAGGGGCTCATCCAGTAGCCACACGCCAAACCCCACGCCGAACAGCGGGGTCATGAATGACAGGACGCCGAGGCGCGACGCCAGGTAGCGGCGCAGCAGGCTGAACCAGATCAGGAAGCTGGCAAAGGACACCAGCAGCACCTGGAACGCCAGGCTGCCCCACACCACGGGCGTGAAATGCACCGTGAGTTGTCCGGTGGCCAGCGCCGCCAGGGACAGCCAGAGGGCGGCACCGAGCAATTGGTATTGCAAGGTGCGGGTGGTCGGGCTGGTAGCCAGTTGCGAGCAGCGCACCACCACGGTGGTGGCGCCCCAGGCGGCGCCGGCGAGGATCCCCAGGCCATCGCCCAACAGGCTGCTCGCCGACGGTGCCGCGCTGGCAGGACGGGTGAAGGCCACCACCACCCCGGCAAACGCCACGGCGATGCCCAGCCATTGCGCCGCCTTGAGGCGTTCAGAGGGCAGTTTCCAGTGCAGGCCCAGGGCGGCAAAGATCGGCGCGGTGTAGAGAAAGATCACCATGTGGGAGGCCGTGGTGTGCCGCAGCCCCTCGCCCACCAGCAGAAATTCCAGGGCGAACAGGCCGCCCACCACCAGCCCCGGACGCCAGTGGCCGCTGGCCAGGCCGAGGGTTTCGCGGCGCACGCTCATCAGCAACCCCACCAGCAACGCAGCTCCGGCGGAGCGCAGGGCAATCTGCAGGATGGGCGCAATGTCCATCGCGGTGGCCTTGAGCGTTACCTGCTGAAAACCCCAAAGGGCGCAGAGCAACACCATAAGGCCGAAGGCGGGTCCATCGAGTGTCTGGCGGGGTGCCATGGTGGGTCCTTGGTCGGGGGAACGTGATGGGGGATTGTCAGGCTGACAGTTTTCCTAGATATAGTGCCAATCCGACAATCCATCGCACTTATCCGCCAAGCCGGTGCCCATCGTGAACAACCTTGCCCACTACCTGCACTTTGCACCGTACAACGATGCCTTGCCGGCGCCGATTTTCTTTCGCAGCGCGCAATTGCCGGCCCACGCCACCTACCCCCGGCACAGCCACGCCTGGGGCGAGTTCGTCTATTCCTACAGCGGCGTGATGGAGATCCAGCTCGATGACCACCACTACTTGGCGCCACCCCAATACGGCATCTGGTTGCCGCCGAATGTCGAGCATATCGGCTTCAATCATCAGCAGGCCTGTCATTGCTCCCTGTATTTGGCCGTCGAGCTGTGCGATGCGTTGCCGGCCAAGCATTGCGCGCTGACCGTCAGCCCGCTGATCCTGGCCCTGCTCAATGACCTGCGCCAGGCGCCGCCAGGGCTGCCGCAAAGCCCCCAGCACCAGCGCCTGTTGCAGGTACTGGTGGACAAGCTGTCCAGCACCCCGTGCGCCGGCAGCTACCTGCCGTCCTCGGTGGACCCGTTGCTGGGGCCCGTGCTGGAGGCCCTGAAAGCCAACCCCGGCGACCCGCGTTCGCTGCCGCAATTGGCCCACGCAGCCAACACCACCGAGCGCACCCTGATGCGTCGCAGCCAGCGCGACCTGGGCATGTCCTTGAGTGAATGGCGCCAACGGCTAAGGGTGGTGCAGGCCCTGGCCCTGCTGGAACAGGGCCAGAGCGTGGAAACCATCGGCCTGGACCTTGGCTACAGCAGCGCCTCGGCCTTTATCAGCATGTTCCGCAAGATGATGGGCAACACCCCCGACGAATACCGCAAGGCCTACCTGACCCCACATTGAGCGGCCACGGCGTGGCGGTTTTTTCTTATACTGGCGCCCCCCTCTCGCCCAGGACGGCCCATGACCTCCAGCACGCAGACCGTGGAGCGCTTTATCGCCTCCGGCCAAGCCAGTTTCGAGCAAGGACTGAGCTACAACGACTACGCCTGTATGCATCACCCGGCAATCACCCCACTGAGCAGAAAGCCCCCCAAGGACCTGCCTGACAGCACCCTGGAAGACTTCTATTACTACCTGCTGCTCGATGGCCAGACCCCGCCCATCAACAAGCCGCTCCATTGGCCGTTGCTGACCCAGGCCGCCGCGCGGGTCGCCGTGGTGCTGGAGCAAGAAAGCTACCCGCGCTGCCGGCTCAAGCGCTGGGTCATGCGCCTGCTGTTCGACGGCGAGCTGTCGTTGCCGGGGTACTCGCGCAAGCTGGCGCTGCTCAATCAGGCCAGGCGCTTCTCGCACCAGCCAGGCATGCTAAGCAAAAAAGCCAAGCTTAAGAGCGAGTTCGCCGAAGACCCCTGGCTGCATGCCGAGCTGGCCGGCCTGCTGCATCGCGTGCCTCTGGCGGCGGTGGATTTCGACCGCCCCATGCTCAGTTGGGACCTGGACCTGCTGGGGGTGTTGTGGGTATTTCTGCTGGGTGCGGACCACGCCTCTCAACGCTTGCTCGAACAGTGGTTCAACCAGCACGCCGAGCACATTGTCGATATCCCCCAGTACCGCACGCGCGACCAGTTGGTGCGGCCCCTGGTCTGGACCTTGTTCCGCTTCAGCGACGCTGCCGATACCGAGCTGTTGAGCCAAGCCTTGCTCGACCGTTACGGCAGCTCCTGGTGCCGGGACTATCAAGACCCCAGGGCGAGCTGAGCCGCGACTAGGCCTTGCACCCGGTCAGGGCGCAGTACTCGGCCCACGGCATATTGGCGAATTCGGCAATCTCGCGGTGGGCGGCCAACTGCAAGGCCGCCAGTTCCTCGGGGCTGCTGGCCAGCAGTTGCAAGTGCAATTCCCACGGCGCGATGTGCAACGCCGCGGCCTCCTCATCCAGGGCCTGCTGCACGTAGGCCGCGTGCTGCGCCAGCGGCAGTGTGGCCAACTGCTGACGCAGAGCCGGCCGGGCCTCGACATAGGCCTGCAATGCCAGACGCTGGCGGTGTTCGTGAACGCTGATCGTCGCTACTCCTGTGGCGCCTGATGACCCCGGCAGTGCCGAGGTGGAGGGTTGCGCCGCCGTGCTGGCTGCAGGCGGCGCTCAAAGTTCTACTGCAGTTGCACCTGGACCATGGAACTGACCTGGACCCGTGCCAGCATCTGCTCCGCCCCGCCGCCGCGGCGCATGCCCCGTACTGGGCAGGCGTCGAGGTAATCCAGACCCACCGCAAGCTTCAGGTGGCGCTCCGGACGAATCAGCTGGTTGGTCACGTCGAAGCTGTACCAGCCGTCATCCAGCCAGGCTTCGGCCCAGGCGTGACTGGCCAGGTGGCTCTGGTCTTCGGTGCACAGGTAGCCGGACACATAGCGCGCCGGAATCCCCAGGCTGCGGGCGCAGGCCAGGAACACATGGGTGTGGTCCTGGCAGACCCCGGCGCGGCCGGCAAAGGCCTCGGCGGCGCTGCTGCTGACTTCGGTGGCGCCCGGGCTGTAGGGCATGTGCGCACCCAGGGCCTGCATCAGCTCGGTCAGCGCCTGGCGGTCCCGACGCTCGCCGCAGTGCTGCACAGCAAAGGCCGTCAGCGCCTCATCGGCCTGGGTCAGGCGGCTGGTGCGCAGGAATGGCAGCGGCGATTGCTCGTCCCCCTCCACGTCCCGCAGCGGGTCGATTTCCACCTCGCCGTACGCCGTCAGCACGATCGCGCCGTGGGGTTCATCCAGGGTCAGCACATGGAGGATGTTGCCGTAAGGGTCGAGCTGGCTGCGCACCCGGCGCGGCAGCTCCAGGTGCCACTGAAGGATTCGCTGGCGCTCGCTGTTCTGCGGCGTCAGGCGCAGGAACTGGATGCTGGTGCAGACTTCATCGGCGTAGCTGTAGGTGGTGTCGTGACGTATGGAAAGTTTCATACGACCTCCAGATAGGATTCGTGCACGGTCTGACCCAGGTGGCGGATCTGCGCAATGTATTCGGTGAGCCACAGGTGCAGCCCCGAGGCCAGGATCTCGTCGATCCCGGTGTAGCGCAGCCGCGCGTTCAGCTCGGCGGCCAGGCGCTGGGCCGGACGGCCGTTGTTGCCCGGCAGGCTGGCGAGGATGTGGTCCAGCTCCTCGACACAGGCGTGCAGGGAGCGCGGCACATCGGCGCGCAGCAACAGCATCTCGGACACCTGCTCGGCCCCCGGGGCGTTGCGGTAGATTTCGTTGAACGCCTCGAACGACGACAAGGCGCGGAGCAAGGCGCTCCACTGGTAATAGCCACGGGCCGAGTTGTCGCTGACCTCCTCGGATTCCTCGCCGAACATTTCATAACGCGCATCCAGCAGGCGCAGGGTGTTGTCGGCCCGCTCGATAAAGGTCCCCAGGCGAATGAAGCAATACGCATCGTTGCGCATGATGGTGCCCGAGGTGGCGCCACGGAACAGGTGCGAACGCTCCTTGACCCACTCGCAGAACTGGCTGATGCCGTAGCGCCCCAGGCCGTTGCTGGCGATGTTGCGCATCTCCAGCCAAGTGGCGTTGATGTTCTCCCACATGTCGGCGGTGATGCGCCCGCGCACCGCGTGGGCATTGCTGCGCGCCGCGCGCAGGCAGCAATAGATGCTCCCCGGGTTGGTCTCGTCGAGGGCGAAGAAATGCAGCATGCGCTCGGTGTTGAGTTCACCGTAACGCTGGTTGTAGTCATCCAGGGTGCCGGCCGCCAGCAGCGACATGGCCAGCTCGGCGCGACCGTCGCCCCGCCCGGCCTGGGGCATCAGCGACAGGGAATAACTGACCTCGAGCATGCGCGCCAGGTTCTCCGCGCGCTCCAGGTAACGGGACATCCAATAGAGGTCCGCAGCGGTTCTTGAAAGCATGTGTCAGTCCTCCACTACCCAGGTGTCTTTGGTGCCGCCGCCCTGGGACGAGTTCACCACCAGCGAGCCTTCGCGCAGGGCCACGCGGGTCAGGCCGCCGGGCACCAGGCGGGTTTCGCTGCCTGAAAGTACGAATGGGCGCAGGTCGATGTGCCGCGGGGCAATGCCGCTTTCGACAAAGGTCGGGCACGTGGACAGCGACAGGGTCGGTTGGGCGATGTAGGCCTCGGGGCGGGCCTTGAGCCGGGCGCGGAAATCCTCGATCTCCGCCGCCGTGGCCGCTGGGCCCACGAGCATGCCGTAGCCGCCGGAACCCTGGGTTTCCTTGACCACCAGGTCTGGCAGGTTGGCCAGCACATGGGACAGTTCGGCAGGCTTGCGGCACTGCCAGGTGGGCACGTTCTTGAGGATCGGCTCTTCGCTGAGGTAGAAGCGGATCATCTCGTCCACATAGGGGTAAATCGACTTGTCGTCGGCGACCCCGGTGCCCACAGCGTTGGCCAGCACCACGTTGCCCGAGCGGTAGGCGGCAATCAGCCCCGGCACCCCGAGCATGGAGTCGGGATTGAACGACAGCGGGTCGAGGTAGGCATCGTCGAGGCGGCGATAGATCACGTCCACCGCTTGCGCGCCGGAGGTGGTGCGCATGAACACCCGGTCATCACGCACAAACAGGTCGGCGCCTTCCACCAGCTCCACGCCCATCTCCCGGGCCAGGAACGCATGTTCGAAATAGGCGCTGTTGAAGCGGCCCGGGGTCAGCACCACCACCGTGGGATTGTCCAGGGGGCTGGAGCTCTTGAGGGTGTCCAGCAGCAGGTTCGGGTAGTGGTCGATGGGCGCCACGCGCTGGGCGGCAAACAGCTCGGGGAACAGACGCATCATCATTTTGCGGTCTTCGAGCATGTAGCTCACGCCGCTGGGCGTTCGCAGGTTGTCTTCGAGGACGTAGTAACTGCCGTCGCCATCACGCACCAGGTCGACCCCGGCAATGTGTGCGTAGATGCCGCGGTGCAGGTCCAGGCCACGCATGGCCATCTGATAGCCCTCGTTGGCCAGCACCTGTTCGGCGGGAATGATGCCTTCCTTGAGGATGCGCTGGCCGTGGTAGATGTCCGCGAGGAACATGTTGAGGGCCTGGACTCGCTGGATACAGCCGCGTTCCACGCTCTGCCATTCGCTGGCCTTGATGCTGCGGGGGATGATGTCGAAGGGGATCAGGCGTTCGGTGCCCTGCTCGTCGCCGTACAGGGTGAAGGTGATGCCAGCGCGATGGAACAACAGGTCGGCTTCGCGGCGACGCTGCTCCAGCAGCTCCAGAGGGGTGTCCGCCAACCAGCGGGCGAACTCTCGATAATGCGGGCGGCAGCCCCCGCTGGCGTCATACATTTCATTAAAAAAAGCACGGGACATACCCCAACTCCTCGCCGTGGTTTAAACGGCTTTTTATGCACACTTTTCTATTCCAATAGGTTCGGCCTTACGTGCTTGTCTGCTACCCGGTAATGAAGCACCTCACTGTGCGTGGTCGATATCCAACCTGAAAAATCCCCGCGAATCGGCGCCCTGGACAAGGTGCAGGGTGTGCGCCTTTTTTCCGGCAAGCCCTGGGCGCCCTGACCGCCATGGGTGCATGGCAGGGGTCAGCCTTGGGATTGAATGGGAACGTCGATTTGAAAGATCGCGGCGGGCCCGCCTGGGGCCTGAATGCCAGGGAGGGCTGGCAAGAAATTTACCAAGCCCTGATAGAGGGTTAGCAATCGCTATGCCCAAAACCCGGATCGCCGTGAAGAAAGTCGCCCAGCGCTCAAAGTCATTGATAAGGCGACATTTTATTTCATTCAGGCGACACGCCAGGGGTGAAGCACTGAACCGTTTAAGTCCAGGGGCCCGCGCCAGGGCCCTGCACAACCCTGGCGCGAACAAAAAAAGTGCAGAAAGCCCGGGAACGGTTTTTTTTGCCCTGTTAACGGGACTTTTTTACCCAACCGGCAGCGTGCACCGGCGTAACCCAGGCACCACGCTGCCCGTCTACCGCCCCCTCCGCGCACTGTTTATGTTCGGCATTACGCACCAGCCAGGGGCGTAATGCCCTGAAATCCAGCCTGATCGCAGATTTTTCCGCTATCTCCGCGGATTTACCCAAGGTGCCGCACAATCACCTGGACCGCCTCGTGCGGTAACAACACTGCACTGTCCAGGCGCAGGGGCGGCGTGTCCCAGGCCTGGTAGTCGTGCTCGAGCACCGACTGCCAGGTCGGCAAGACCAGCCCCGGCACCTGCGATTCGCGGCCCTCGACCCGGCGCCGATGCTCGTCGCGATCCGAACAGATGACTTCAATATTCAGCAACGGTACGCCCTGGCGCTGGGCAATCGCCTGCCAGTTCTGGCGACTCTCGGCCACCGGGTTGACGCCATCGGCAATCACCCGCAGGCCCAACCCCAGGTTGGCCTCGGCCAAGGCATTGGCCACCCGGTAACCGGCCGTACCCACGGCCGCCAGGCCCTCGTCGCGCAGGGCCTGCTCGATGCTGTCGATGCGCAGCCAGGTGGCTTGCAACTGTTCGGCCAGGGCGCGGGCCAGCGTGCTCTTGCCGGTGCCCGGCAAGCCGCTGAAAACAATCAGCATGACGTGCTCCACATTGGCTAAAAAGATGCCGAGCCTGGCAGCCGCGGAGGCGCTCGTCTACTGCCCGGTGAGCATGCCGCCACGGGGCCAGGCCAGCAGGTCGGCCTCGGGCATCGGCCGGGCGTATTCATAGCCCTGGCCCAGGGTGCAGCCCATTTCCAGCAAGAGGCGGCACTCCAGGGCCGTCTCCACGCCCTCCACCACCAGGCTCATGTCCAGGTTGCGGGCCAGGGCCAGGGCGGCGCCGACCACCGCCCGGCAACGGGGCTGGCTCACCAGCTCGCGAACGAAGTGGGCATCGAGTTTGATCTGGTTGAAGGGCAACTCGCACAGGCGCTGCAGGGAGGAATAACCGGCGCCAAAATCGTCGATGGCCAGGTTGCACTCCATCATGCGCAGGCGCACCAGGTTCTCCAGGCTGATGGCCGGGGCCTGCACCAGGCCGACCTCGGTGATTTCAAAGGTCAGCAGGCGCGGCGGGATGCGGTGCCGCTCGATGGCCGCGCGAATCCAGTTCACCACATCGCTCGAGGCCAGTTGCCGTGGCTGCAGGTTGAAGGCCAGCTCCAGGGGTTCGCCCGCTTGCAACAGGCGCTGTTGCAGCGCCATGCCCTGCTCCAGTTGCTGCAGGAACACCCGATCCAACAGGCCTTCGGCTTCCAATGCGTCGAGAAACACCGCCGGGGCCAACACCCCGTGCTGCGGGTGCTGCCAGCGCATCAGCACTTCGGCGCCGCAACAACGGCGGCTGCTCATCTCGAACTTGGGTTGGTAGTAGGCGATGAATTCACCTCGCTCGACGCCACGGTGCAAGTCCTCGCGACTGACCCCGATCAAGGGGCGCGGCGCCGACTCGGGTTGCTGCCAATGCCGCTGCAGATAGAGTTCGAGCATGCCGCGCATGGCCGATAACGGCGCCGGCTTGCTCACATCCCCCAGCACCACCAGGCCCAGCAGGCTGATCATCTGTAACACCGCGCGCCGCAGGTCGGACTCGATCAGGCTGAACAGGATCACCGCTCGCAGCAGGCGGGCGTCACTGGCCCGACGCAGGAATTCCAGGCCGTCCATGCCGGGCATCTGCAAGTCGCACAGTACGATATCGACTGCGCCGTGCTCCTGCAGCAGGCTCAAGGCGCTGACCCCGTCAGACGCTGCCAGGGGCTCGACCGCACCCAGGCGCAGCAACTGTTCGACGGCCAGCATCTGCTGCACGGGATGGTCTTCCAGAACAAGTATCTTCAAGGTATTCAAGCGCGCACCCTGGGTAACCGGTACTGCCAATATTGAACGCCTGGACGGCCACTGAATCGGCTTGGCGGCGACCGTCCGACACCCCCCGCTGACGCTGTGCGGATAACCCAAGCGTATCGCTAACCGCAAGCCGGTCAAGGCGCCGGCAACACCTTCGGTCTGCCCACAACAACGGGCTTGTCCGAGGCGCGACCCTCCAGGAAAATAAGCCGATTTGGCACCAACCCTTGATCTATATTGAGACTCAGCATGGGCCGCCAGACCTTGTGCAGCCTGCGTCCTCCCCCCTTCGACCGATCCTTGTGCCGTGATCCGCCCAGGAGCCCCAATGCCTCGTTTTCTTCTGCTGGCGCTGATGTGGCTGGCCTGCCTCCCGGCCCTGGGCGACGCCACCACTCCCTTGCAACTGCTCGACTACGAATCGCCCCACCACCCCGACCTGCGCCTGAACGCCGACGACCGGCAATGGCTGCGGGACAAGCGCGAACTGGTCCTGGGCACCTCACGCGAGCAACTGGCGCCCCTGGAAATGCTCAACGAGTCCAACGAGTACGAAGGCATCACCGCCGACTACCTTGGCCTGCTGGCGGACGCCTTGGGGGTGAAGGTCAGCCTCCGTGCCTATGAAACCCGTGAGCAGGTCTTCCACGCCCTGGCCAACGGCGAGATCGATTTCATGGGCCGCGTCACCGCCAGCGCCGCCCAGCAGCACCACCTGTTGCAGAGCCAAAGCTACCTGGTCAATCGCCCGACCCTGGTGGCCCGCCTGGGGGATGCGCCGTCGCTGAAAAATGGCCTGCAGGACCGCCGGCTGGCCATTTCCCTGGACACCATCACCCTGCCCGTCGCCCAGGCCATGTACCCCAAGGCCCGGATCGACAGCTACAGCACCGCGGATGCCGCCATGGCGGCCGTGGCCTTCGGTGATGCCGATGTGTTGCTGAGCGATGCGGTCACGGCGCAGTTCCTGATCTCGCGCAACTACAGCGACTACCTGCGCATCATCTACAGCGGCCCGGCCAGCGTCTCGGGCTTTGCCTTCGCCATCAACCCGGGCAACCCACGGTTGCAGCGCCTGATCGACACGGCGCTGCAATCGATCAACAAAGAGCAGGACGTCAGCATCCGCAATCGCTGGGGCGATCGCCTGCTGCTGAGCATGGAGAAAACCAACCTCACGGCCGATGAACAACGCTGGATCGAAAAGAACCCGGTGGTGCACATCGGCATTCACCGTTACCTGCCGCCGATGTCCTACTTCGACGCCGATGGCAATTACCTGGGGATCACCGCCGACCTGCTGGCCATGCTGGAGGCCAAGACCGGGCTGACCTTTGAAATCCACACTCGGCCCAGCTTCACGGAGCTCAACGAGGCTGTGCGCGAAGGCCTGGTGCAGATGGTGGCCGATCGGGCGCGCAACCCTGAACGCGAGGCCTATCTGCAATTCACCCGGCCCTACCTCGTGGGCCCTTACATGCTGATTACCCGCGACGGACCCGATGCGCCGAAAAGCCTGGAAGACATGGCCGGCAAGACCCTACTGATTGGCAGCGGCCATGCCTTGGTGCCGCTGCTGCGCCAACGCTATCCGCAGATCCGGATCAAGGAAGCCCAGACCAACTTCGAAGCCCTGACCCTGCTGCGCGAGCGTCAGGCCGACGCTGCCGTGCAAGCGGAAATCGCCGTCAGTTTCAACTTGCCACGCATCAGGGAGGACCGGCTCAAGGTCAGGTCGGCCCTCAACCTGCCGCTGCTCAACGAAACCTTTGGCATCCGCCGCGACCAGGTGGAACTGTTCAGCATCATCGACAAATCCCTGCGCAGCATATCCCCCGACGCCCTCACTGAACTCAACAACCGCTGGCGCTCGAAGGCGGCGGTCGCCCCACCGTCCTGGCGCGACTACCGCACCACCCTCTACCTGGCCGGCGTCGGCTCGGCGCTGTTGCTGTTGATCGCCCTGGCCTGGGGCTACGCCATGCGCCGCCAAGTCAGCCAGCGCGAACGGGCCGAACAGGCCCTCAACGACCAACTGCGTTTTATGGACGCATTGATCAACGGCACGCCGAACCCAATCTATGTGCGCGACCTCAACCGCCGCCTGGTGATCTGCAACGACAGCTACCTCAAGGCCATGGGCGCCGATCGCCAGAGCATGCTGGGCACCAGCCTCGACCAACTGGCGGTGCCCGAGGCCCCGCTGTTCGCCGAAGACTTCAAGACCATCCTCGCTGGCGGCCAACCGCTGCTGATCGACCGCGAAGTGCACATCCGCGGCCAGCGCCTGAACATCTACCACTGGATGCTGCCGTACCGAAATGCCCAGGGTGACATCCAGGGCATCATCGGGGGCTGGCTGGACATCAGCGAGCGCCAGCAACTGCTGGAGGAGCTGACCCAGGCCAAGAACGACGCCGACAAGGCCAATCGGGCCAAGACCACCTTCCTGGCGACCATGAGCCACGAAATCCGCACCCCCATGAGCGCGGTGATCGGCATGCTCGAATTGGCCCTCAAGCGCGCCGACCAGGGCCAGTTCGACCGCCCTTCGATCGAAGTGGCCTATGGATCGGCCCTGGGCCTGCTGGACCTGATCGGCGACATCCTCGACATCGCACGCATTGAAAGCGGGCGCCTGAGCCTGAGCCCGGAACGAGCCAACCTGCAGGAGCTGGTGGGGTCGGTGATCCGGATGTTCGACGGCCTGGCCCGGCAAAAGGGCTTGCGCCTGGAGCTGGAACTGGCCGGTGATACCCACAGCGATGTGCTGGTGGACCCGCTGCGCTTCAAGCAGGTGCTGTCCAACCTGATCAGCAACGCCATCAAGTTCACCGAACAGGGCGGCATTCAGGTGCGCCTGGACGCCCAGGCCGAGGGGCCGCAGCGGCTGCTGGTGCAACTGTCGATCAAGGACAGCGGCATCGGCATCAACGCCGAAGACCAGCAACGGTTGTTCCAGCCCTTCAGCCAGGTGCCCGGCCAGCACCAACACGCCCGCTCCGGCACCGGCCTGGGCCTGGCCATCTGCCGCACCCTGTGCGAAATGATGGGGGGCCAACTGGAGCTGCACAGCCAGCCCGGCCACGGCACCACCCTGCGGGTGCAACTGCCGTTGAGCCGCCTGGACCCCCTGCCCCAGGTGCCCCGGCCAGCCCAGGCGCCCAGCGAACCTCCCGCCAAGCAAGCACTGCACATCCTGGTGGTGGACGACAGCCAGGCCAACCGTCAGTTGCTGTGTGAACAACTGCGCTTTCTCGACTACTCCCTGGACCAGGCGCAGAACGGCGTCGAGGGCTTTGAACGCTGGCAGCAGCAGGCATTCGACGTGGTCATCAGCGACTGCAACATGCCGCTGATGAGTGGTTACGACCTGACCCGCAAGATCCGCCAGGCGGAGCGCGAACAGGGACGCCCGGCGACGACGATTTTCGGCTTCACCGCCAACGTCCACCCCGATGAGGAGCAGCGCTGCCTCGACGCCGGTATGAACGGCTGCATCTTCAAGCCCATCGCCTTGCCCGACCTGGACCGTTGCCTGCGCCAGCTAGCGCCCCTGCCCCCACGACCGGCCCAGGCACCGCCGACGACGATCCGCTACGACATACAGCAACTGGACCACCTGACGGGCGGCGACCCCGCCGCCATTCAGCGCATGCTGCAAGGGCTCTTGCACAGCAACCGCCTGGACTTGGCGCAGGTCCGGCAGTTGCAGTCGGGGAATAACCCCAAAGGTATCGCCGAGCTGGCCCACCGGGTCCGCGGTGCGGCACGCATCATCAAGGCCCAGGCCCTGATCGAGCACTGTGAGTCCCTGGAACTGGCCTGCAGCCAGGGCAGCGCCATCGCTCAGGTCCAAGCGGCTCTGGCCCGACTGGAGCAGGCCATGGTCGAACTGGATCAAGACTTGTTGGCCCTGAGCACGCGCCAACCTTCGCCAACTACGCAACAATAAGTTTCAAATATCCTCTAAAAACAACAAAATGTTACTAATTTCAGAATAACCTCAAGCAATTGTTGTAAATTTCGTAAAGATCCTTCGGTATCCAAACCCTTACAAATAGCATCGCTTCGCATTCAATCTTCTTTGCGAGCACTGCCCTCATGACCGAAAAATACCGTAGCGCGTTCGCCAGATCGCCGTTGTACAGCGCCCTCGGCCTCGCCGCCTGCAGCTCCTTCAGCCAAGCCGCCGAGGACGCCGAGCCCCACATCCCCAACGCGCTGCAACTGGACCCGATCCAGGTCAGCGGCAAACAGCACGCCCCCTACAAGGTCGATCACGCCTCCTCGCCGAAACTCGGCGAACCGCTGCTGGAGACGCCCCGCTCCATCACCATCATCAATGAGCAATTGATCAAGGAACGCGGCGCCACTTCACTGACCGACGTATTGCGCACCACCCCGGGCATTACCCTGGGCGCCGGTGAAGGGGGGACGCCCCTGGGGGACCGGCCCTTCATTCGCGGCTTCGAAGCCAGCACCGACATCCAGATCGACGGCGTTCGCGACCTGGGCCGGGCGTCCCACGAGGCCTTCAACCTGGAGTCCATCGAAATCCTCAAAGGCCCCGGCTCCGCCTATTCCGGCCGAGGCTCCACCGGCGGCAGCCTGAACCTGGTGAGCAAGTCGGCAGGCAACGAAGACTTTGTCGCCGGCAGCATGACCCTGGGTTCCGACAGCCTGTGGCGCCACACCCTGGACGTGAACCAGTACTTTCCCGAGCAGGACCTGGCCTTGCGCCTCAACGCGATGAAGCATGAAGCCGACACGCCGGGCCGCGACGGGGTGGACGTCAGCCGCTGGGGCATTGCCCCGACAATGACCTGGGGCCTGTCGGGCCCGACCCGGATCAGCGCCAGCTACTACCACCTGCAAAGTGATGACATTCCGGACCAGGGCCACCCCATTTCCAACGTCACCCAGCGACCGGCCAAGGTCGATCGCGACAATTTCTACGGCCTGCTGGAACGGGATTTCCGCAAGACCTCGGCCGACATCGCCACCTTGCGGCTGGAGCATGATTTCAGCGCCGACCTGACCTTGCGCAACACCCTGCGCAGCGGACGCTCGATGCAGGACTACGTGATGAGCCGGCCGATCATGACCGCCGCCCAGGAACAAGCCGGTCGGGTCCAGCGCGGCTTCCGCGCGCGCAACGTGGTCAACGACTCCCTGATCAACCAGACCGACCTGTTCGGCACGCTGCACACCGGCTGGCTCGAACACCGCTACTCGCTGGGCCTGGAACTGAGCCGCGAAACCATCACCACACGGGACAAGCACGCAGGCAGCAACGGCCCGCTGGGCGACTTGCACAACCCCGAGGCCCACGACAGCGGCTGGACACTGAGGCGGGGCAGCGGTGCAGTGACCAGCCAATACCGCACCGAAGTGGCGTCGCTGTATGCCTTCGACACCCTGAAACTGCATGAGCAGTGGGACCTGAACCTGGGCCTGCGCTACGACGACTACCAGGTCAAGGACCGCCTGCAGCAAGGGGTCGGCTCCTCCAGCGAGCTGTGGAACTACCAGGCCGGCATCGTCTACAAGCCCCGGCCCAACGGTTCGGTCTACCTGTCCTACGGCACCTCGTCCAACCCGTCGGGGGAAAACACCCAATCCGGCGGAGCCGATGGCGCCGGGGCCGGCAACCTGGGCAACAACAAGGCCCACCTCGATCCGGAGAAAACCCGCAGCCTGGAACTGGGCACCAAGTGGGATGTGCTCAATGAACAGCTGTCCCTCACGGCAGCGCTGTTCCGCACGGAAAAAACCAACGCCCGGGTCACCGACCCCAGCACCGGGCTGGTGGCCCTGGATGGCAACCAGCGGGTGACGGGTATCGAACTGGGCGCCACCGGGCGCCTGACGGACAAATGGGCGGTCTGGGCCGGCTACACCTACCTCGACGCCGAGGTGGTGAAGTCCGGTGGCGACGCCCGCAACGACGGCAACCAGGCCAAGTTCATCGCCCCCAACAGCTTCAGCTTGTGGACCCGCTACGACCTCGACCCACGCTGGAGCATCGGCGGCGGCGCCACCTACATGGATGCGCGCTACATGAACGACGCCAACACCATCAGCGTGCCGGACTACTGGCGCTACGACGCGATGCTCGGCTACAAGGTCAACAAGAACCTCGACCTGCAGCTCAACGTCATGAACCTGACCGACGAGACTATCTACGACGCCTCCCACGTCGGGATGTTCGCCACCGTGGCGCCCGGCCGCTCCGCCGAGCTGAGCGCCCACTTCAAGTTCTAGAACCCCCGCCCCGATCCAGGGCCCGCAGCCACCCTGCGGGCCCCGGGCACTTGTGGTGGGCCGTGCATCTGGAGTAAAAGCCACGGCCCTGCCCCCAGAAAAAAGGAACACCCATGCTGTTTGTGGTGCTGCTCGGCGGTAAACACCCACGCGCGCGAATCGAGGTCCACGACGTGGCCTTTGCCGTGGCGGACAACCTGCAAGCCACCTACCCGCAACTGCGCGAAAGCTGGTTCGGCAGCGCCAAGGGGCTGCACATTGATGCCTGGATGCAGGTCGACGGGGTCGATCAATGGAAGGTCGAACTGAGCCCCCTGGCACCGGCGCCCGACGCCCCGCGCCTGTTCTTTATCAACCTGGGCGGCTACGAAGCCGCGACCTTTGGCGAGGCCCATCACTACGGGCTGGTGGTCGCCCGCAACAAGACCGAAGCCAAGGCCCTGGGCAAGCGCCAGATGCTCCCGCGCTGGCAAAAAGGCCACACCGACGCCCTGCTGGATGTGGATGACTGCCTGCCCATCGACCTGGTGCAAGGGCGTTACGTGCACCTGGTGCAAGCGCCCCACGACGGTATCCGCCAGCAGAACAATTACATCCTGCTCTGAGTGGGCGAAGCGCATCCGACCCTTGAACAGCCCTCGTCGGGCTAGGGCCCGGGGTTGAGTAAACGCACAGTCAGCCCGTCCACCGTCGGCACATCCTCCAGCAGGAACTCCCGCAACTGGTGGATGCGTTGCGGGCGCGGGTGCTCGCGCAGCCACACCAGGTAATAGCTGTCGCCGGTGGCCACGGCGCTGTCGAACGGCAGGCTGATCTGCCCATCACGCACGGCCTGGGCCACTAGATGCAGGTCGCCGATGGACAGGCCATGACCGCCCATGGCGGCGGAAATCGCCTGGTCCAGGGTGTCGAAGACCTTGCCCCGATCCAGCCGCACCTCGTCCGCCAGCCCCTGGGGCCGCAACCAACGGCGCCAGTCACGGCGGTCGGCCGAAGGGTGAATCAGCTCCGCGTCCTTGAGCCGTTGCAGGTCCCAGGCCGGCGAGCCTTCGGGCTCTGGGGCGCAGATCGGCACCAACCATTCATCGAACAACTTGCAGGCCTCCACCCCGGGGCCGAAATGGCCATTGCCCAGAAGGATCGCGCAGTCGTAGGGCTCGGCGTAGAAGTCCACGCTGTCCACGTCCATCCACACGCTGACCAGTTGCACCGCCAGCTCCGGGCTGCGGGATTTGAGGCTGTCCAGGGCCCTCAGCAACCAGCGCATGGTCAGGGTCGACGGCGCCTTCAAGCGCAATTGGCCGTCCTGGCTGCGCAGGGGCAGGCTGGCGTCTTCGATGATCCGGAAGCCCACCTTGAGCTCGCGGGCCAGGCGCTGCCCGGCGTCGGTCAGGGCCAGGTGCGGACCGTTGCGCTCGAACAGGCGACAGCCGAACAGGCCCTCCAGGGTCCGAACATGGCGACTGATCGCACTCGGGGTCAGGGACAGCGCCTCGGCGGCGCGGGTGAAAGAACCACTGCGGGCAGCGACCTCAAAGGCGCGCAAGGCGTACAGCGGCGGCAGGGGTTCGGTCATGGGCAGTGACTCATGATGATTAATACTCACAGTAGCTCACAGCATAAAGCGTTTTTCAATGCCGTCCCCGCCCCTCAAGCTTGCCCGATCTACCCTGTACCAGAGCCCTTACTCGGTGTGGACAGGCTTCAACCCGGCAAGGCAAACCCCGCATGAATCTGGATTTTTCATTACTGCTGCTCTACGTCTTCAGCGTCTTCACCCTGGTGGCCACTCCGGGCCCGGTGGTGGCGCTGATCCTTAACACCAGCCTGCGCCACGGCGCCCGGCGCGCTGCCCTGACGGCCTTGGGCAGCAATGCCGCCTCCCTGATCCTGGCCCTGCTGGCGATGCTGATCCTGCGTGGCGGCCTGGCCCTGGACCCGCGCCTGCTGCACGGCATCAGCCTGTTGGGTTGTGGGTTTATCGGCTATCTGGGGCTGCAGGGGCTGGCGGCCGCCAGGCAGCCCGGGGAACTGGCGACGGTTGCCACTCGGGGGCTCGGCGGCGGGCTGGGCAAGGGCTTTGCCGTGGGCATCGCCAACCCCAAGGACATTCTGTTTTTTGTCGCCTTCTTCCCCCAGTTCATCGGCATCAGCCCGCACTTCGGCAGCAGCGTGGCCTGCCTGTTGGGATTCTGGGTGCTGATCGACTGCGCGGTGCTGGCGGCCTACATCGCCCTGGCGCGCCAGGGCTTTGCCCTCCAGTACCAACTCCTGCTCAGCGGCCTGTCGAGCCTGGTGCTGCTAGCGGTGGCGCTGATGGGCGCGGTGTATTCCGGGCTGGCGTTGTCGGGCGCGGCGTAAAGGCGCTTACAGGCTGCGGTATTCCAGGGTCAGGTGCGTCAACTCATGCACCGCTGCCAAACGCTCGCGCAACGCTTCGGCACTCAGGGAGGCCGGGGCCAGCACGCTGACGATGGCCGCCCGCGCCTGGGGGCCGACCTGCCACACATGCAGGTCAGTGATGCGTGCATCTCCTGGGGCCTCGACCAACTGGCGGATCTCGGCGGCCAGGGGCTCGTCGCTGGCATCCAACAACACCGCGGCACTGGACTTGAGCAGGCTGTAGGCCCAGCGCGCAATCACCAGGGCGCCCACCAGGCCCATCAACGGATCCAGCCAGACCCAGCCCACGTAACGCCCGGCGAGCAAGGCGGCAATCGCCAGCACCGAGGTCAGGGCATCGGCCAGCACATGCACATAGGCCGAACGCAGGTTGTTGTCGTGCTGGTGGGCCGGGCCATGATCCGGGTGCGGGTGCGGGTGCGGGTGGTCGTGAGCATGGCCATGATGATCGTGATGATCATGACCGGCATGCTGATGGCTGCCCGATAACAAGAAGGCACTGAGGATATTCACCGCCAAGCCCAGCACGGCGATCAGGGTCGCTTCGGTGAACGCCACCTGGGTCGGCTGCCACAGCCGCAACAGCGATTCGGCGCCAATGCCCAGGGCCACCAGAGCGAGAATCATCGCCGAGGCAAACCCCGCCAGGTCACCGACCTTGCCGGTGCCAAAGCTGAACCGAGTGCTGCTGGCATGGCGCCGGGCAAAACCATAGGCCGCAGCGGCAATGCCCAAGGCACCGGCGTGGGTCGCCATGTGAAAACCGTCGGCCAGCAAGGCCATGGAGCCGGTGATGTAGCCGGCGGCGATCTCGCCCACCATCATCACCAGGGTCAACGCCACCACCCACAGGGTGCGCCGGGCGTTTTCATCGTGGCCAGCACCGAGGAACTGATGCTCGTGGGTCAAGCGCGATGCGTGTGCGGAAAGGCTCATGGGCTCGACCTCAATCAGGAATAACGGCGAATGGCTTGCAACAGTTCGTCCACGCCCTGGGCCCGTTCCTCATCGCTGAGCTCGGGGTTGGCCACATGCTCCAGGGCATGGGCCTCGATGATTTCCCCCATCAGGCCATTGATGGCGCCTCGGGTGGCGGCCACCAAGTGCAGGGTCTTGGCGCATTCGGCGCCGGACTCCAGGGCCCGCTCCACCGCCTGGACCTGGCCGAGAATGCGCCGGACGCGTTTGAGCAGCTCATCTTTCTGTGCGTGAGTGTGCGACATACCCATACCCCCTATACCTATAGGCTCAGCATCGTTACCCATCCCGGCGTTGCGCACAATCCTCGGCGCAAAAAAATGCCGGCGCCGGCCCGTCCCCCCCCAGAAAACGGCCGGCTGGCCTTGCCAAAAATGCTGCTGTGCCCCAAGTCCCTGGAGTAATATGGCACCGCGCCACAACCCCCTCAGGACACCCTGTTCATGCTGTTGCCGACCCGATGAGCACTGCCTTGCTCAACCTTGTGCTGGCCCTCGCCCTGGTCTTGCTGGGCCTGTTTGCGCTCTGGCGCGAGCATCAGGCGCGCCAGCAACGGCGGCGCTATCGGCAATTGGCCGAGCGCCTGACTGATGGCCTGTTGCTGACCGACGCCAAGGGCATCGTGCGCCAGCACAATCGCCTGGCGGCCACGCTCCTGGGCCAGGCCGACACATCGCTCAAAGGGTCGACGCTGGCCCGCTGGTTTCCCCGGCTCGACGAAGCCGCCCACGATGGCGGGCGCCAACGCACCCTGGTGGTTCGCGGCGACGGCGAACAGCGCTCGACAGACATCACTTACCTGCCGGCCGCCGATGGCGGCGGCAGCCTGTTGCTGCTGCACCCGACCCGGGAAGCCCCGGCCAGCCCGGACGACGCCGAGCGCTACAAGCGCAGCCAGTACTTCGCGCGGATCGGCACCTGGGACTGGGACGTCGACACCGAGAAGCTGTTCTGGTCGGAAGCCATCTACGGCATGTTCGGCTTCAAGGTCGGCGAGGTGGTGCCCTCCTACCAACTCTTCTGTTCCTGCGTGCACCCCGAGGACCGGGCCAAGGTGCGCGCCGGGGAAGTTCGCTGCCTGGAAACCGGGCAGAACCACGATGAGGAATACCGGGTGATCTGGCCGGACGGCAGCATCCACTGGCTGCGGGAAACCGGCAACGTGGTGAAGAACGTCCACGACACCACCATCAAGATGATGGGCGTGGTGCGCGACATCACCGACGAAAAAGTCTCCGCCAGCCAGTTGCACCAGCTGGCGCACTTCGATGCCCTGACCGGCCTGCCCAACCGCCTGGTATTGGAAAGCCGCCTGGCCAATGCCCTGGAACAGGCGCGCCGCAACGACACCCGGGTGGCCCTGGTGTTTGTCGACCTCAATGGGTTCAAGGCCATCAATGACCAGTACGGCCACGCCGCTGGTGACCGGGTGCTGACGGCCACTGCCGAGCGTTTGAAAAATATCCTGCGGGTGTCCGACACCGTGGCGCGGATCGGCGGCGACGAATTCGTGGTGATCCTCGAAGGCCTGACCCCGGGCAGCAGCCTGCAAGACGAGGCCCACCGCATCTGTGAAAAGATCTTCAGCGAACTGGCGCCGCCCCTGACCATCGGCAACGACCTGCGCTCCATCGACAGCAGCCTCGGGGTCGCGGTGTTCCCCGACCATGGGCCGACCATGGATCAGTTGATCCACATCGCCGACCTGGCCATGTACGAAGCCAAGCGCAGCGGCAACAACCAGTACCGACTGGGCCACTGACCGCACTAAGGGCGGAACGCGGAGCGGCCCCGGCTGGGTTACCACGCAGAGCGTGGGAATGCCGCCCGTAACGCTAGAGCTGGACGCGATCAGTCGTCGCGGGTCAGCACTTCCAGCAGCTCGAGCTCGAACACCAGGTTGGCGTTCGGCGGGATCGCGCCCATGCTGCGTTCGCCGTAGCCCAGGTGCGCCGGCACCAGCAGCTTGCGCTTGCCGCCGACTTTCATGCCCATCAGCCCCTGGTCCCACCCCTTGATCACTCGGCCGGTACCAATCACGCACTGGAACGGCTTGCCGCGCTCATAGGACGAGTCGAACGGCGTGCCGTCCTCCAAAAAACCCCGGTACTGGGTGGTGATCAAGGCGCCCTTGACCGCCTCCTTGCCATCGCCCAGTTGGATATCGATCACCTGCAATTGGTCGCTCATCGCTCACTCTCATTCAACCATCGCCCCGCTTGGGGACTGCGGGCAGCGTTTTCGCAGAATTGCCGACGCTTGGCAATCACTCCGGCTGTTTCTGGAGAAGGGTCGTGGTGTCGAGAAACATCTGCGTCAGCGCCGCCTGCACGGCTTCGACCGGTGCCAGTTCCACGTCCCACTGCACCTCCAGACTGGGCAGCGCCTGGCACCAGGCAACCGCCGGGGAAAAGTGCAGGGTCAGGCGGCCCGGCGCCAACAGCGCTCGCTCGATGCCGCCGTAGCCGGCCAGCCCTTGCCCACCCAGCTCCACGTAGTAGCTGTCCATGCCCAAGGCCACGTCCTGCTCGTCAACGTCCTCGGCACGCTGCAACAGCAGGTAGTGCTCGGGCTGCGCCGCGTCATCGGCGAACCCCAGAATCTGCACCTCGTCCTCGGTGTAGGCACTGTAAGTGGTTGCCTGAAACATCCAACTCATGACAACTGACTCCTTTCCAAGGGCCATGCCTGCCAGCCCCTGGCCGACCGGCAGGCGGTAAAGGCCGTCACTGACGCAACAGCCCGGTTTCATAGTCCAGCCATTCCTCTTCGAAGGCCTGCGACAGGTACTCCAGTACGCGGTCCAACGACACGGCAGCGGGCACATTGACCGAATGGAACAGTGCACTGAACCCTTCCCAGCGGCAGCCCATGTCGACCAACCGTTCCAGGACTTCGGCCACCCGCGCCTTGCCGGCCGCCATGAATATCAGGCGCAAGGTGCTGTTGCCGCTGCTGCGGGCGACCTGATGAAACCACTTCAAGCCGTCTTCTTCCACGCGCACTTCAACCTCATCCTCCAGGCAAACCTCCTGGGAATAGAACGGAATATTGGCGATGCGGTAGAACCCTGAGGGCTGTAGCTCGGCCCAGACACCTTCACTGGATGCCGGCGGATAGTCGTCGACGACCGCCAACCTGAGCATGATCTTGTCCATCACCTGTCCCTGGCACGCTAAAAAGAGGTTCCCGGCGCTTGTCACGCCGTGGAACGGGGAGCGCTTTTTCGCAGAATTGCCGACGCTTGGCAATCCGTGTCGCTCACCGCCAACCCATGGCTCAGATCCTGAACTGCCCCACCAGGGTTTCCAGGCGATGGCCGATGCCGTACAGGTCTTCCACGGTCCTGACCCCAAGCTGGCTCTGTTCGGCCACAGCGTCGATGGCCCGGGCGATCTGGTGCACGCTGCGGTTGATGGCCTCAGCCACGGAAGTCTGCTCCTCGGCGGCACTGGCGATGTGGGCGTTCATGGCGTTGATGGTGGCGATCAGCTCGACGATCTCGCCCAGCGCCTGCCCGGCCTGGTCGGCCTGGACACTGGCGCCCTGCCCGGCCCGGCTGGATTGTTCCATGGCCCCGACCACGCTGCCGGTGGCGCGCTTGAGGCGCTCGACCATGCCGTGGATTTCCGCGGTGCTGCCCTGGGTACGGCTGGCCAGGGCACGGACTTCATCGGCGACCACGGCAAAGCCGCGGCCGGCCTCCCCGGCCCGGGCGGCTTCGATGGCGGCGTTGAGGGCCAACAGGTTGGTCTGCTCGGCAATCGCGCGGATCACATCAAGCACGGTGACGATGGCCGCCACATCGGTTTGCAACCCTTGCAGGGACACACCGCTGTGGCCCAGGTCCGCGGTGAGCACCTGAATCCGCGCCACACTGGCGTCCACCACACTTCGCGCCTGGCGCGACTGGCGATCACTGGCCAATGCCGCGACCGAGGCGTTCTGGGCACTGCCGGCCACCTCCTGGGCCGCCGACGACATCTGGTTGATGGCCGCCGCCACCTGTTCGGTTTCCTGGCGTTGCTGCGCCATGGCCTGGTCCATCTGCCGGCTCTGCTCGGCCACATGGCCCACGGCGCCGTTGAGCTGGCGGGTCATATCGGCGATCTGGCTGACCAGCCCATGGATGGTGTCGACAAAACCATTGAACGACGCCGCCAGTTGCCCCAGCTCATCGTCACGGGTCACCACCAGGCGCCGGGTCAGGTCACCGCCGCCCGCGGCGATTTCATCGAGGCTCTGGCGAATCCGGGTCAAGGGCCGCAGGCTGCCGTTGACCAGCCACAGGGCCAGGGCTCCGAGGCCGAGCCACAGCACCAGGGCGCTCAGGGCAATGCCCAACAACAGTTGCCGCACACGCTGGTGGATGTCGGTACGCACCTGCTCGACCTGAGCGTCGATGCGGTCCAGGTTGATGGCGGTGACCACCACCAGGTCCCACTTGGCCAGGTAAAAACTGTAGGCCAGCTTGGGCACCACCTGATCGGTGTTGACCAGGGCCCCCGCGTACTCGACGAAATGGCTCTCGTTCTTCGCCGCGGCCACCATCTCGCGGTTCAGGTAGACGCCATTGCGGTCCTTGCGCTCGCTCATGTTGCTGCCCACGCCTTCACGGCTGTCACCGCGAAACAGGCGCACCACTTGGCTGTCGTAGCCGATGAAGTAACCGTCCTCGGCGTACTTGATCTGCGACAGCCGGGCAATGGCCTGGGCGCGGCTGGCCAGGTCCCCAGCGCTCGCCGAGGCATAGAGATCGGCCACGGCGGTGCGCGCGATGGCGGCGTAGTCCGTCAGCCGCGAACGGCTTTCCTGGAGCAGCCGCTCGCGGGTCTGGCCCACTTCCTGCTCGGCCTGGGACAACAGGGTGAAACTGATGCCAAGGCTCAGCAGCACGGCCAGCACCAGCACCGGCACCAGGCTCAGCAGGAGCATTTTGCGTTTGAACGACATGCCGCACTCCTTCATCAGAACAGCGCTGCCCGCCCGGGCGGCAGGCAGCGGACGGCGCCTTACCAGAGGGCGATGTCGTAGGTGAAGTAGATGCGGTTGCTGTCGCGCCCACGGGAGAAGTCCGAGCGGTACACGTAGTTGCGCAGCTTGACCCCCAACCCTTTGAACGTGCCCTGCTGCACCACGTAGGCCAGCTCGGCATCACGCTCCCATTCCTTGATCGCGGTGTCGGACTGGCCGTCGTTGCCGCTCAGGTAACGGGTGGAAAACGTCAGCCCCGGCACGCCGAGGGTGGCGAAGTTGTAGCCGTAGCTGAGCATCCAGGTCTTCTCGCCCTCCTCGATGAACTTGCCGATGCCGACGTTGCTGAAGGAATAAACCGTGGCGCCGCTGATATAAGGCAGGCCGGCGTCGCCGCTGAGCTTTTGGTAACCGCCGCCAAAGGTGTGGCCGGCAATGGCGTAGGAGAGCTGGCCGCTGAGCAGGTTGTTGTCGATCTTGCCGCCGTAGGCCGATCCGCTGTCGCTGCTGTGGAAGTAGCGCAGGTCACTGGTCAATACCCCGCTGCCCAGGGGCAGGTCGTGCTGCACGCCGGCGAAGTTCTGCCGGTAGAAGTTTTCCAGCTCGCCATGGAAGTAGCTCAGGCGCAGGTTCTTGCCCCATTTGTAATCGGCGCCGGCATAGCGGAAGTCCCCGGATTTGTCGCCGCCGTAACCGTCAGGCACCAGTGCCACGCTGTCGGTGGAATCGCGCAGCTTGAAGCGATCCAGGTAGCCGCCGGTCAGGGTCAGGTTTTCAATGTCGCTGCTGGTGACCTGGGTGCCTTGGTAGGTCTGGGGCAGCAGGCGTGCATCGTTGTAGATCAGCACCGGGTTCTTGGGCAGCAAGGTGCCGTATTTGAGGGTGGTCTTGGCCAGGCGCACCTTGGCCGTGGCCCCGGCGCTGGCGAACTCGCCGGCCGCACGGCCATCGTCATGCACCGGCATCAAGCCCGTGCCGCTGCGGCCACGACCGGAGTCCAGCTTGACCCCCAGTAGGCCCAGGGCATCGACCCCGAAGCCAAGGGTGCCCGGGGTGAAGCCGGACTGGTAATCCAACAGAAAGCCCTGGGCCCACTCGGTGCGCTCGCTCTTGGCGGTGCGCGCCGCCCGGGCGCTCATGCCGTGTTCGTCGCGGAAGTTTTCGTTGAAATAGACGTTGCGCAGTTGCAGCTTGAGGCTGCTGTCGTCGATGAAGTCACTGGCCTGGGCCGCTGCCAGGGGCAGCAGGCTCAAGCATGGAAAAAGCGCCCCGCGAATCAGAAAATGGCTCATGTCGTACTACTCGTTGTTGTTATGGATTGTTTTTATTCAGGGTGCAGCTCGCCCCGCGCCTGGCTCGGCAGGCGCGTGATGGAACAGCGATGGACTTGGGGTTGAATCAGACGAACAGGGTCAGGGCACCGGTGAGCAAGGCCAGGGCGGTAATCACCAGGGACGTCAGCACCGCCCATTTCACCGTGGCTTTCTGGAAGTCGCCGATGTCCCGATCGACCATGCCCACCAGCAGCAGGGTCGAGGCCACCAACGGGCTCATCAGGTGCACCGGCTGGCCGAGGATCGAGGCCCGGGCGATTTCCAGGGGCGAGATGCCGTAGGCGGCTGCGGCGTTGGCCAGGATCGGCACCACGCCGAAGTAGTAGGCGTCGTTGGACAGGACAAAGGTCAACGGCATGCTGGTGATCGCCACCACCAACGGGAACAGGTGGCCCCAGGACGGCGGGATCCATTCCACCAGGGTCTGGGCCAGGGCATCGACCATCTTGGTGCCGGAGAAAATCCCGGCAAAGATACCGGCGGCGAACACCAGCAGGACCACGGTCATGGCGTTGCCCGAGTGGGCCAGGATGCGTTCCTTCTGAATGTCCAGTTGCGGGTAGTTGATCATCAACGCCAGGACGAAGCCGATCAGGAACAGGATGGCCGAGTGCATCAGCCCCATTACCAGGGCGGTCATCACCGCGATTACCAGCAGCAGGTTGATGTAGGCCAACTTCGGCCGCTTGTGCGGGGTGTCTTCCAGAATGGCCTTGATGTAGCAGTCACCGCCGCCGCTTTGCAGCTCGGTGTTGCCAATGCGCTTGCGCTCGGCGCGGCCCAACAGGTAGGCGACGAACACCACCCAGACAGCACCACCGATCATGGTCGGCAACAACGGCACGAAGTACTCGCCGGCATCCAGGCCGAGGGCGGCAATGGCTCGGGTCGCCGGGCCGCCCCAGGGGGTCATGCCGCTCATGATGCTCAGGGACAGCATGGCGATGGTGGCCAGGATCATCGGGTTCATGCCGATGCGCTTGTACAACGGCAGCATCGCCGCGCAAGTGATCATGTAGGTGGTGGTGCCGTCGCCGTCCAGGGCCACCACCAGCGACAGCAAGGCGGTGCCGATGGCGATTTTCGCCGGGTCGCCGTTGACCCGTTTGAGGATCTTGCGGATCAGCGGGTCGAACAACCCGGCGTCGATCATCAGGCCGAAGAACAGAATGGCGAACAGCAGCAGTGCGGCAGACGGGGCGACCATTTTCAGGCCGTCGAGCATCATCTTGCCGGTGGTGCCGCCAAAGCCGCCGATCACCGCGAAGACGATGGGCACAACCGTCAGGGCGACGATGGGCGACAGGCGCTTGGTCATGATCAGGAAGGTGAAGACCACCACCATGGCGAGGCCGAGCAAAGCGAGCATAGGTCGATTCTCTTGTTGTTATGGACAGCGTGGCCGACGCGCAGGCGCACGGCCCCCTGGGCGCTGGGCGATCCGATCAACGGGGCCCGGCGCAGGCATTGAGTGAAGGTGTTGGGGTGCAGCGGGACTGCGTGGGCGTTTAGCTGTGCTTAGGCGCCATCACCGCGTCCCGGGTTTCATCGACAGCGGCTGTCAGCACGGGCGCGGGATGGCCGTCGAGGGTGTCGAGCAACACCTGGCGGTCGCAGGCGTTTTCCGAGATCGAAATCACCACCGTGGCCACGGCGTTGCTGGCCAGGCTGGTGAGGGCGCGGGCTTCGGACATGAAGCGGTCGATGCCGATCAGCAGCGCCAGGCCGGCCAGGGGAATGTCGTGGATCACGGTCAAGGTCGAGGCCAGGGCCACAAAGCCGCTGCCGGTCACCCCCGCCGCGCCCTTGGAGGACAGCAACATGATCGCCAGCATGGTGATGACCTGCCCGGCACTGAGGTCGATGTTGCAAGCCTGGGCAATGAAGATCGCCGCCAGGGACAGGTAGATCGCCGTGCCGTCGAGGTTGAACGAATAGCCAGTAGGCAAGACCAACCCCACCACGCTTTTCTTGCAGCCCAGGGCCTGGAGTTTTTCCAGCATGCGCGGCATGACCGGCTCGGTGGACGAGGTGCCCAGCACCACCAGGAACTCTTCACGCAAGTAGCGCAGCAGCTTCCACAGGCTGAAGCCGTGGGCCCGGCAAATGCTGCCCAGGACCACGAAGACAAAGAAGCCGCAGGCGATGTAGAGGGTCATGATCAGCTTGGCCAGCGAGCCCAGGGACGTAATCCCGTACTGGCCCACGGTAAAGGCCAGGGCGCCAAAGGCACCGATGGGGGCGAAGCGCATCAGGTAGGAGAAGATCTTGAACACCATCTGCGAGGCCGACTCCAGCACGTCCAGCACTGGTTTGCCACGCTCGCCCAGGGACGATAGGGCAAAGCCGCAGAGCACCGCGATAAACAGCACCGGCAGCACCTCGCCTTTATTGAAGGCGCCGATAAAGGTCTCGGGAATAATGTGCATGAAGAACTCCACCACCCCCAGTTTGGCCGCCGAGTCGGTGTACTGGGACAGGCCCTGGGTGCTCAGCCGGCTCGGGTCGATGTTCATCCCCGCGCCAGGCTGGAACAGGTACACCGCCCCCAGGCCGATAAACAGGCTGATCACGGTCAAGCCGAGGAACAGCAGCATGGTCTTGCTCAACAGGCGACCCAGGGAACGCTTGTCGCTCATGCCGGCGATGCCGGTGACGATGGTGCAAAACACCACCGGCGCGATCATCATTTTGATCAGCTTGATAAAGGCGTCACCCAGGGGTTTCAGGGCGATGGCCTGTTGGGCCCAGAAGTGCCCCACCAACACGCCGAGGAACACGGCGCAGAGGATCTGGAAGTAGAGCGATTTAACGACTTTCATGGCATCACCCATTTTTTAGAATTGTTCTGATGCAACAGCAACTGGAGCTACAAGCGCCGACTAGCCAGCCAGGCGCTGCGAGGCCGGGGCGTAGACAAACCCGGAGAACAGCCGGCGAGCGGTACGCACCACCGAGGCGCGGATGGTCTCGGCGTTTTTTCCGGTGTAGGACAATACGACATCTATACCCCCGCTGGGGTGTTCGATACGGACCTTTTGCAGGCGTGGCTCACTGGCCCCGCCCAGCAAATCGGCGACTACGCTGCCGGCCGTGACGCAGGCCGTGGCCAGGCCGATGGAGCCGGTAATGGCCAAGGCCCGATGGCAGTTGTGGGGCATGAAGTAGCGCACCGAAATCGTGCCGCCCGCCTGGGCCTGGGACACCAGCACCGGCTTGGGAATCACCTTGTCGCTGACGTCCCCCAGGCCCATGGCCAGGCCCGCCTGCAGGCGCAGGCTTTCCAGGCGCTGGAGGAACAATGGGTCAGCGTCCAGTTCGGCCGGGCTTTCATCGCCACGCTTGCCCAACTGGGCGGCCTGCACCAGGACCATGGGCATGGCCATGTCAATGCAGGTCACTGGAATACCGTCGATCACATCCTGGGTATGGCCGGTGGGGAACAGTTGGCCAGTCTTGCTGCCCGCCGCATCAAGAAAGGTCAAGGCCACCGGAGCAGCAGTGCCCGGCACGCCGTCGATGGCGGTGTCGCCTTCGTAGCTGACCTTGCCGTCTGGCGTCTGCACTTCAGCGTTCACAAAGGTGCCGGTGTTGAGGTTGCGAATCCGCACCCGGGTCAGGTTGCCCGAGGCCTTGACCAGCCCCTGCTCGATGGCGAACGGGCCGACCGCGCAAAGCATGTTGCCGCAGTTGGGCGCCGTGTCGACGCGACGCTGGGAGACCATGACCTGCACAAACAGGTAGTCGACGTCGGCGTCCGGGTGCAGGGACGGGCTGACAATCGCCACCTTGCTGGTTTGCGGGCTGCCGCCACCGATGCCGTCGATTTCCAATTCATGGCCGGAGCCCATCAGGTTGAGCAGCAACTCGTCGCGCTCAGGGATGGCCAGCGGCAGGTCCCAGGCCAGGAACACGGGCCCCTTGGAGGTACCGCCGCGCATCAACACACAAGGAATTCGTTGCATGACCACTGACTCTTGTTAATCAATCGGGGTAATTGATGTTCTGGAAACAAGAGTGTCAGGGTTTCAAAAGTGTTTCCAATGCAAAGATCAGAGCGATTATTGCGTTTGACGAATGAATTAAATATCGTGTCGCACAACGTTCAACCCGTCGCCCGCGTTGAGGAAAGACCATGGAATATGAGCTCCAGGACATAAGATCTTTCGTGAAAATCGCCGAAATGGGGAGTTTTCACGAGGCTGCCGATGCCTTGCACCTGTCACAACCCGCCCTTAGCCGGCGTATCAAGAAGCTTGAAGAGGGCCTGGGCACCGCCCTCCTCGACCGCACCACGCGCAAAGTCAGCCTGACCAGCGTCGGCCGCGACTTCCTGCCCAAGGCCCGGCGCCTGCTGGACGATTTCGACGACTCGATCCTCAACATCCGCGAGCTGGCGGAACGGCAGATCGGCCAGGTGACTCTGGCCTGCATTCCCACGGCGGCGTTCTATTTCCTGCCCTCGGTGATCCGCCTGTACAACGAGCGCTACCCGAAAATCCGCATCCGCCTGCTCGACCTCAGTGCCAACGAAGGCCTGGAGGCGGTGCTACGGGGCGAGGCGGACTTCGGCATCAACATGATGAGCGGCCAGCACCCCGACATCGAGTTCGTGCCCCTGGTCAACGAGCCCTTTGTCCTGGCCTGCCGCCGCGACCATGAACTGGCCAAGCGCAGCTCGGTGACGTGGTCCGAACTCAGCGATTACCGCTTGATCGGCGTGGGTCGCCTGAGCGGCAACCGCATGCTGCTGGACCACGCTTTGTCCGGCTTGAGCTGGCGCCCGCAGTGGTTCTACGAGGTGCAGCACCTGTCCACATCCCTGGGCATGGTGGAAGCCGGCCTCGGTGTTTCGGCCATGCCGAGCTTGGCCATGCCGGCGGCGGACCACCCGACCCTGGTGAGCATTCCGCTGCACGAGCCGGTGGTCAATCGCACCCTGGGCCTGGTGTATCGACGGGGGGCGTCACTGTCGCCGGCGGCGGAAAAATTCGTCTCGATCCTGCTGGAGCAATGGCCCCATTGAGTGCACGGGCCACCAGGCCCTGCTGAGAATTTTCCAGCCCCCTGGGGCGGCCATTCGGTTAACATGGCGCCCCGAAAAACGCCCCTCGATAAGGACATCTCCATGGCTTCTTCCACCGTTATCACCCTGGTCGTCCTGGCCATACTGGTGCTTGGCGCCATCAGCATCTACAACACCCTGGTCAACCGTCGCAACCGCTTGCAGAACGCCTTCGCCCAGATCGAAGTCCAGCTCAAGCGCCGCTATGACCTGATCCCCAACCTGGTGGAAACCGCCAAGGCCTACCTCAAGCACGAGCGTGAAACCCTCGAAGCCGTGACCAACGCCCGCAACACCGCGCTGGCCGGTCTCAAGGCGCTGTCGGCACAACCGGGCGACGCCCAGGGCATGAGCCAACTGGGCCAGGCCGAAGGCGCACTGACCAGTGCCATGAGCCGCCTGAACCTGACCATGGAAGCCTACCCGGACCTGAAGTCGTCGCAGAACATGCAGCAACTCAGCGAAGAGCTGAGCAGCACCGAAAACAAGCTGGCCTTCGCCCGCCAGGCCTACAACGACGCCGTCATGGCCTACAACAGCTACCGCCAGAGCTTCCCGCCGGTGATGTTGGCCGGCCTCTTCGGCCATGGCAGCGATGCCAGCCTGCTGGAGTTCGCTGACACGGTGGCCATCCAGGCGGCCCCCAAGGTGACGTTCTAAGCGATGGCGCCCATGGATGGCCCGATGAACTTCTTCCAACATCAGGCCCGCGCCAAGCGCCGCACCCTGACGCTGGTGCTGTTGATGGTGCTGGCGGTGATCTCGCTGATCGCGATCACCAGCGTGGTGCTGCTCCTGATCTGGCAACAGGTCCAGCAGGAATTCAAGATCGAGGAACCGGTCAACTGGCACTGGGTGCCGTATATCGCCGCGGCGGTGCTGCTGGTGGTGATCGTTTCCAGCCTGGCCAAGCACTCCGAGCTGCTGGACGGCGGCAAGGCCGTGGCCAAGCGTCTCGGCGGCCGCTTGATCAACCTGGCGCCCCAGGGCCTGGACGAACAGCGGCTGCTCAATGTGGTCGAGGAAATGGCCCTGGCGTCCGGCACCGTGGTGCCCTCGGTGTACGTCCTCGAAGATGTCGGAATCAACGCCTTCGCCGCCGGGCTGACGCCCCAGGACGCGGTGATCGGCGTCACTCGCGGAGCACTCATGGTGCTCAGCCGTGACGAACTACAGGGGGTCATTGCCCACGAGTTCAGCCACATCTACAACGGCGACATGCGCCTCAATACCCAACTGGTGGCGATCGTCCACGGCATCCTGGTGATCGAGTTGCTGGGCGATAGCATTGCCAACGGTTCCAACTCCCTGAATGACAATGTCGGGCGCAACAAGGTCGGTGCTGTCGGGGTGTTCATTGGTATAACCCTGGTGTTCCTGGGGTCCGTGGGCACGATGTTCGGCAACAGGATCAAGGGCGCCATCAGCCGAGAGCGCGAGTTTCTCGCCGACGCCTCGGCGGTGCAGTTCACCCGTAACCCGGACGGCCTGCTCGGCGCGCTGAAAAAGATCGGCGGTTATGCCGCCCGCTCGAAACTCGATGCCCCCCATAGCGCCGAATTCAGCCACCTGTACTTCAGCGAAGGCGTGAAGCTTTCCGCCGATGGCAAGTCGGCGACCCACCCGCCCCTGGAAGAGCGCATCCGCCGCCTGGACCCGCAGTGGGATGGCCAGTTTCCCAGCGTCGCCGCCATAGAGCTGCCCAGCCCGCCGGCGTCCCAGGGACTGGACAGCTCGGGGGTGTTCAGCCGCTTGCCGCCGGCCGCCAGTGAACTGGCGTTCGACCTGGCAGCGGTGCAACAGTCGATCGCCAGTATCGGCGCACCGCAACACCAGCACCTGCAGGCCGCGCAACAGACCCTCAACCGCCTGGAAGCGCCGCTCAGGGAGCACGCCCGCAGCAGCGTCGGGGCCCAGGCCCTGGTCTACGGCTTGCTGCTCTCGGCTGTGGCCGCAGTGCGCAGCCGCCAGCTCGAACCACTGGCCCAGAGCGCCCCGGCCGATGTGTTGGGCGCCATCGATGCGCTGAGCGAACCTCTGACCCGTCTCGACCTGGGCCTGCGCTTGCCGCTGCTGGACCTGGCGATCCCGGCCCTCCGGCAATTGCAGCCGGACGCCCTGAAAACCTTTATGGCCAACCTGCAACGGCTAGTCGATGCAGACGGCGAAGTCGAACTGCTGGAGTGGACCCTGTTGCGCATCGTGCAGCGTCATGTCGAAGGCCTGCCGGCCAGCGAATACAAATGGGGCCTGTTCCAGCGCAGCGAAGAGGTTGCGATCCTCCTCGGCGCCCTGGCCAGCGCCGGCCAGTCGAGCGCGGAGCAGGCGCGCCTGGCCCTGGACGCGGCGTGGAGTGAACTGACCTTCGAACAGCCGCAGGGCCTGGACATCGACCTCGCGCACCTCGACGCGGCCTTGGTGCGCCTGCGCCAACTGATGCCGGAAGAACGCCCGGCACTGCTCAGTGCCATGGCGCGCTGCATTGCCTACGACGGCCAGGTCACGGTGGCCGAAGCCGAGTTGATGCGGGCCGTGGCGGACCTGCTGGAGTGCCCGATGCCGCCGTTGCTGGCACCGTCACCGCCCCCGCAGGCCATGGCGGCCACGTCTTGAACCACCAGCACGCGGACGCCCTTCAAGCCCCCCTCGCCCTTGCCACCATCGCCCTTAGGACGCTTGCATGAAATTTTTCCAGCACCAGGCCCGCGCCCGGCGCCACACCCTCAAGTTACTGCTGCTGATGGCCCTGGCCGTGACCTGCCTGATTGCCCTGACCAGCCTGGGCATGGGCCTGCTGCTGCGCGAACTGATGCAGGAATACCACAAGCCCAAGGTCCTCGATTGGCGGATCGTCGGCGTGGTGGCCCTGCTGATTCTCAGCGTGGTGCTGCTGGGCAGTTGGTACAAACGCTGGCAACTGCGGGCCGGTGGCAAGGTGATCGCCGAGCAACTCGGAGGGCGCCTGATCAGCCCTTCACCCCGAGACAACCCAGAACGCCGGCTGCTGAACATCGTCGAAGAAATGGCCCTGGCCTCGGGCAGCCACGTGCCTGCGGTCTATGTGCTGCCAGACGCGGGGATCAACGCCTTCGCCGCCGGCCTGGACCCAGAGCACGCGGTGCTCGGGGTGACCCGCGGCGCCATCACCCGACTCAACCGCGACGAGCTACAAGGCCTGATTGCCCACGAGTTCAGCCACATCCATAACGGTGACATGCGCCTCAACACCCGGCTGCTGTCGGTGATCCATGGGCTGCTGGTGTTCAGCCTGGCCGGGGTGTTCGTGTTGCGCGAAGCCGAGCGCCAACACCTGTCCAGCGACCGCGATCGTTTTATCTGGCAAATCGTCTTCGCCGTGGTCGGCCTGGCGTTGCTGACCGTGGGCTCCATCGGCAGCCTGTTCGGCCACCTGATCAAGGCCGCCATCAACCGCCAGCGCGAATTCCTGGCCGACGCCTCGGCGGTGCAGTTCACCCGCTCGCCCCTGGGCATCACCGATGCCCTGAAGAAAGTCGGCGGCTGCCCGACCGGCTCGAAACTCGGCGCTTTCAGCGCAGCGCAGTACAGCCATATGTATTTCTGCCAGGGCGTGCGCAGCCGATTCGGCCGCTGGCTCGACACCCACCCGCCCCTGGACGAACGCATCCGCCGCCTGGACCCGCACTGGGACGGCCAATTCATCAGCACGCCATAACCGGCCGCGCTCGCCTCAAGGAACGCGCCATGCTTTACGGCCCGGTCGCCAAGGACCTGTTGGACTTTCTGCACGACCCGCTGCACAACACCCAGTACCTGGACGGACTCAAACCGCCGTCCTGGGGCATACGGCTGATGGCGCGCACACCGCTGCTGCGCCGGGCCCTCGACCAGGGGCACATCATCCGCCTGCTGGGTCAGCGACTGCGGGCCGAGATCGACAGCCTCAAGGTCGACCTTGACCAGCAGTTGTCGGCCGACCCGCAACCGCCCAGCCTGGACGACGTACCGCGCTGGCTCGCCACCCTGGGCAACTACTTCGACATCGACTTGCCCGCGCCCCCTCGGGACGCCCCCGAGCACTTCACGGACCGATGGCTAGAACACCGTGAAAGTCATCTCTGGGCCAAACTGGGCTACACCTGCAACCGCATCACCGAGAACCTGCGGCTGCCCTCCTCCTATAATTTTTCGATCCTGCAGCACTCCAGGTTGTGGCTGGCCTATTACCTGAGTGAGAGCCTGTTTCTGATGGCCCAGGGCTTGATGCTCGGGCATTTTCGCAACGGCCACCTGGTGCTGCGGTTCTCGCCCCTGCTGGAGCGCGAGCTGAAAAGTTACTGGCTGTCGGAAGTCTCGGAGTACCACTCCAACAGCGCCGACCAGCGGCAATTGCAAACCCTGCAGCAAACACTGGTGCAGCTCGGTCATCTGCCGCCGCCACAAAGCACCTTCCTGGTCGACCTGTTGCTGGATAAGTGCCTGTCCATCCATGCCCGTTACATCCAGGGCGAGCTTAAAAACAGCCCGTTGTACCAGTACCTGCGAGACATCGTGTACATCGCCGGGCACCTGCAAATACGCGCCCTGTGCGGCCAGCAACGAACCCATTACAGCGAGTTTGCCCACCAGGTCAGCCCGGCCACCCTGAGCCTGATGGCCTCGGCCCTGAGCAGCGCCGAAGCACCGCCATTCAACAGCCCGCAGAACTTTATCCAGGTCCAGGACGGCTTCTACCTGCGGGGCGCGCTGAACCTCAAGTACGGCTTGAAGAAAGTCGTCGGCCACTTGCTGATCACGCAAAAGAACCCCGGTAGCAAAGAGGATTTCGGCAACACCCTGGGCAATAACTTCGAGCGCGACTACATCGTCAACTACATCCGGGCCCTGGAGAGCGAGCGCTACAAGGTGTATGGCGAGCTCAAGGCGGGCACTCACGCCCAGGTCAAAGGCTACGATGTGGACCTGGTGCTCCACGACCAGGCCCACGACCAGTACTACTTCATCCAGGTCAAATACCGCCTGCGCGACCAGCCCACGTACCTGTCCGAGCAGTATCAACTGATGTTCCGCGACGACTTCCACAGGGGCTACGCCAAGCAGTTGCTGATCCTCAAGCAGCACCTGAACCACCCCAGCATTCGCCAGAAGCTGGCGCAGAACGGCCTGGCCGGTGCCCGGGAAGACAACAGCCATTTCATCCTCCTGCACAACCTGCCCTTCCTCAATTACCACCAGACCCAGGGCGTGCTGTTCTATGAATGGAACCGCTTTCGCAACCTGCTGAAAGCCGGCCGAATCTCAGTGCTCAGCCCCGACGGCATCAGCCAGGAACAGCCCCTCGACGACCAGCAACTGTGGCAGCTCGAGCGTATTGTCGAAGCGCACTTCCAGGACGGCCAAAGCGGGCACAACAATCGCCTCAACTACGCCCTGTATCGGGCCAGCCGCGTCCGCTACCGTTTCGCCGACCTGGACATCGTCAGCGACCTGTTCTGAAAAACCGTCACACGACACCTGAATACAAGCAGCGACCCCAACGACCTCGGTAAACTGCGCTTCTTTTTTACCCGTTTCACCGCGTCAGGAGTTCCCCCATGCCCCATGAAGGCAACCTGCTACAAGCCGCCGTCGTATTTCTCTGCGCTGCGGTGCTCACCGTGCCCCTGGCCAAGCGCCTGCAGTTGGGGGCCGTGCTGGGCTACCTGTTTGCCGGGGTGATCATCGGCCCGGCAGTGCTGGGGCTGATCGGCAACCCGCAGAGCGTCAGCCATATTTCCGAGCTGGGGGTGGTCCTGCTGCTGTTCATCATCGGCCTGGAGCTGTCGCCTCGACGCCTGTGGGTGATGCGCAAGGCGGTGTTCGGCGTGGGCCTGGCCCAGGTGCTGCTGACCGGGGTGACCATCGGCGTGGTCGCGCTGTGGCTGTTTGGCCAGCCGCTCAACAGTGCGATTGTCCTGGGCCTGGGCCTGGCCTTGTCATCCACCGCCTTCGGCCTGCAAAGCCTGGCCGAACGCAAGGAACTGACCAGCCCCCACGGGCGCCTGGCCTTTGCCATCCTGCTGTTCCAGGACATTGCCGCCATCCCCTTGATCGCCATGGTCCCAGTGCTGGCCGGGGCGGCCCACAACACCAGCGGTGCCGAAGACCTGCGCCACGGCCTGCAAGTGCTGGGCAGCATCGCCGTGGTGGTGGTCGGTGGCCGCTACCTGCTGCGCCCGGTGTTTCGCATCGTCGCCCGCACCCGCCTGCCGGAAGTCTCCACCGCCACCGCCCTGCTGGTGGTGATCGGCACGGCCTGGCTGATGGATTCGGTGGGCGTGTCCATGGCCCTCGGGGCCTTCCTCGCCGGCCTGCTGCTGGCAGACTCCGAATACCGCCACGAGCTGGAAGCACAGATCGAGCCCTTCAAGGGCCTGCTGCTGGGCCTGTTTTTTATCAGCGTCGGCATGGGCGCCAATATCAGCCTGCTGTTCAGCGCGCCGATCACCGTGCTGGGCCTGACCCTGCTGCTGATTGCCCTCAAACTGCCGCTGCTGTACGTGGTCGGGCGCCTGGCCGGCGGCCTCGGCCGGGTCAGTGCGGTGCGCCTGGGGGTGGTGCTGGCGGCCGGTGGTGAATTCGCCTTTGTGGTGTTCAAGATCGGCCGCGACCAGGGCCTGTTCGAACCCCGGCTGTATGACCTGCTGGTGCTGACCATCACCCTGTCCATGGCCCTCACGCCGCTGTTGCTGCTGGCCTGCGCACGCCTGCTGCGCGCCCCGGCCAAGCCTGTGGAGATGCCCGCCGAATACCGCGACATCGACACCGATGCACCGCGGGTGGTGATCGCCGGCATGGGCCGTATGGGGCAGATTGTGGCGCGGATCCTGCGGGCCCAGAAAATCCCCTTCGTGGCCCTCGACACCTCGGTGGAAACCATCGAGCTGACCCGCAGTTTCGGCGGCATGCCGGTGTTCTACGGCGACCCCATGCGCCCGGAAATCCTCAGCGCGGCCAAGGTCGGCCAGGCAGAGTTTTTCGTCATCGCCACCGACGACCCGGAAACCAATATCAAGACCGCCGAGGTGGTGCGCCGGCTGTACCCGCACATGAAAATCATCGCCCGGGCGCGTAACCGCCAGCACGTGCACCGCCTGGTGGACCTGGGCGCCGAGGCGATCCGCGAAACCTTCTATTCCAGCCTGGAAATGAGCCGCCGCACCCTGCTCGGCCTGGGCTTGACCCAGGCCCAGGCCGACTCGCGGATCCAGCGTTTCACCTCCCACGACCAACAGTTGCTCAAAGCCCAGCACGCGGTGTACGACGACGCCGCCAAGGTCCTGCAGACCGCCCAGGAAGCCCGGGCCGAACTGGCCCGGCTGTTCGAGGCCGACCATCAGGATGAACAGATCGAGAACCCCCTGCCGCCGATGCGCTGACGCCAGGGCCATACCGGCGCCGCCCCCTCGGCGCTACTGACCGTTTCTGTCGGGCGCCTGCTTTACAGTAGGCGCCCCTGCCCCTCAACGGACGCCGCCATGCCCTCTGAAAATGCCGCCCTCAAGGACATCTTCAACCTCGAACGCCTGGTGCACATCGCTGATGAAATGCGCCGGGTGTACCCGGCCTTCGATCACCCGGGCTTTCTCCGGCACGCTACCCAGGGCCTGGCCGAACTGTCGCTGATGCAACGCCTGGCACGGGTCAGCGACAGCCTGCACGCCGTGCTGCCGCAGGGCTACGCCGATAACCTGCAACGGCTTTACGCCCTGGCGCCGCGGCTGAACAACCGTTTCGTGTGCATCTTTCTGCCGCACTACGTGGCCAGCCACGGTGCTGAGGATTTCGAGCGCTCCATGGCCGCGCTGAAATTCTTCACCGCCTTTGGTTCGTCGGAGTTCGCTGTGCGGCCGTTCCTGCGCAGCCATCAGCAGGCGACCCTGGAGCACATGCTCGACTGGGCCCAAGACCCGGACCCGCACGTGCGCCGCCTGGCCAGTGAAGGCTGCCGCCCACGCCTGCCCTGGTCGTTCCGCCTGGAGCGCTTGCAGGCCGACCCGCAACTGGCGGCAGCGATCCTCGAACAGTTGAACAACGACCCCAGCCTGTACGTGCGCAAGTCGGTGGCCAACCACCTCAACGACATCACCAAGGACCACCCCGAGTGGGTGCTCGATTGCCTGGAAAGCTGGGACCTGCAAGCACCCCACCGCGCCTGGATCGCCCGCCATGCCCTGCGCAGCCTGATCAAACAGGGCCAGCCCCGGGCCCTGGCCCTGATTGGCGCCGGCGCCCGGGCCGAGGTCAGCGTCAGCGACTTCAGCGTCGCTCCGGTGAGGCTGCGCCTGGGGGAGTCCTTGCAACTGGCGGTCACGCTGGACTCCACCTTGGCCGCGAGCCAACGCCTGGTAGTGGACTACGCCATCGACTACATCAAGGCCTCGGGCGTCGCCGCGTCCAAGGTCTTCAAATGGAAAACCTTCGACCTCGCCGCCGGCGAACGCAAACACCTGGGCCGCAGCCAAAGGATCCAGGCCATGACCACCCGCCGTCACTACCCGGGCCATCACCAGGTGCACCTGCTGGTCAACGGACAACGACTGGCCAGCACGCATTTCGATTTGCAGATTGATTGAACACCCACTGCCGCCTGCCATAGCCGGCCCCCTGACCAAGGAAGAATTTGCCTGGCAATCATTGGCCCAGCAAACGGCGTAGCCGCCGCACTTCGACGATCAGGGCCGGAAGGTCCTGACGGGCGTGGGCAATGAAGTCCTGATCGGCCACACTCGCGCCTGACAGCTTCAGGTCTTCGCCGTTGAGTCCGCCCGTGCGGATAACGTTCGATCCCGCCCTTCCACATAAGACAACCAAGGCCCGGGAGCGGCCCGTTCACAGCGCGCCGCCACCTCATCCAGTTGCTGCCCGTTCATGTTTTTTTACCTCCAGGCACTGGCCGCCTGATCAGGCCGGGCGGCCCTTGAGCAAACGGGTCAAGGCACGGTTTTCCGGCCGTTGCCCAGGGCTTTCGGCGCCTTGGGGCAATGGGTAGTGGTGCATGGTGTGCCTCACCGTGGCGGTCGCGATGACCGGCAGGCCGCACGACGCGGGAGGGTCCCGTTCCAGGGTGACGACCCGGTAAGCACTGCGGCTGCAACCCTGATCAAAACGCACCACGGTGGTCCCTTCGAGAATCACCGCGCCATCCCGGCGTTCTTCGTCGAAAAAGAACAACTCCAAGGGCCCCCGGGCCAGATCATCCAGGCCCCTGAGGGCTTGGTACTGCTTGAGCAGGGTATTCAGGCGCAAGCCTTTGCCCACGGAGAACCCTACCCCCATGGGCTCACTGCCGTTGTAGTAGACCTTGCACAGCAGGGGCAGTGAGCGCCGCCGACAGGCCAGCGACACCGACTGTTCATACAGGTGAACATCTTGCGGATCCCCGGCCAGCTCATACCCCCGGCGCACCAGCTGCTGCGGGGAAAAATCCGCCAGCCCCGCCCAGCCGGCATGCTCCGGCAACGTACCGTCCAGCAACCCGCGCAACAGATCGGGAAAAGACACCGACAATGGATGGAGGTCAGTCATGGGTCAGCCTTTTTTTGACAGCTTGGGGGCGATGCATAGATACCCTTCGATGCTTGTTCTGTGCAGGTTGCAGAGGGTGTTGCGAGTCGGGACGCGCTTGAACAAGCTGGCACGCGCGCGACTTCAGTCCAGGCCCGCGAGCCTATCCAGCACGGCCTCCACGCTGGCGGCCTGCTGCTCCCACCCATCAAGTTGGAGGTGTTGATTGAGGCGTTGCAGGGCATGGATCAGCTCCGCCTTGTTCAGCCCCAACCCATGCAACTCCAGCATCAGCGCCCACAAGGTTTCGACCGGTTGCGGGTGGGCCAGCGACTGTTCAATGGCCCCCTGAGTGGCCAGTAGCAACTGCCCGTGATCGTTTTCCGCCAGCAACCAATCGAGTGTCTTGGCCACTAGGTAATACTCGACATAACGGCACTCAGCGATGACCTCGCCGACCCGGGCCAAGGGGATATCGAAGACAAAGGGCTCCTGTTCACCATCGTCCACCACCCACCAGACATTACCGCCCACCTGCGGTGCGACGTCTTGCAGATGCCGGTACCCGCTGTCATCGGCAAAGAATTGCGCCCTGACGGGGCCCCGCAAACCTAGCCACCAGGCGCGGGGATGACCGTTCACGAACGTCCGGGCGATGGCCGCCAGCACCTGGGGTTTGTGCGTCACCTGGGCGCTGTCCAGGCCAAGGGCCGTCAGGGCTGCACTGAGTTCCTCGGCGAGGCTGTCGGGGTGTGCGGGTGGCATGGGTGACTCCTTGTCTACAGCGTCGGGCATCGTCAGGCGCCGGGTTCCGGCACGCTGGGCAGTCCATAGCGGGCGTTGTCGGCACGCAGGTCGACCAGCCGGCTCGGGCTCAGGGGGTGGTGTTCAAGGTGTTGCAGCAGTTGCAGCTGCCAGGCCAGTTCCCGGGCCAAGGCGGCGTCCGCCGGGCCGCCTTCGTAGCCGTAAATGTCCAGGGCCTCAAGCACCTTGTCCAAGGCATGGCCCGCCCAGTTCCGGTCACCCGTGGCGAGAAAATCCACACAGTAGGCGGTACAGATGGCCGCGCACTGGGCCTGGTCGGCCCGGACGTCGGAGAAGTCTTCGGTGTCCGGAATCAGGGCTTCGGCCCGGGCGCTGAATACCGCTTGCGTCACCGGCGTGCCGGCGGCCAGGTGCTGGAACAGCTGTTCAAGCAGCGCCGGCAAGGGCCCCTGAGGGAGGGCGAACGCCCCGGCAAACCGCTGGTAGATGGGTTGCAAACGCTCGGCCGCCAACAGGCAGAAGGCGCCCAGAGCGTCGTCGGGCAGCTGCAATGCACGCTGCTGGATGTGCTGTTCCTGGCTCACTGCTCCTGGCCCTAACCGGACTTGCCGGACAATGGAATCAAGTGATCAGTGCAGGCGAAGCCAATCACCGCATCGTCAGCCCAGGTGATTTCCATCACCGAAATGCAGCGGTCATAGCTTTCGCCTTGCAGGGTGCCGTCGGCCTTGAATACCCGCAGGTAGCCGCCGATGGAGTACCGCGAGCCATCGCCATTGCCGGGCGTGCCCATCTCCGGGATCAGGGCCCGTAGGCTGAACAGCCGGTACTTCTGGTAGTAGAAGGCGTGATTGGGGCTGTAGCGTTTTTCTTCATACTCTTTGCCGTAGTAAAAGCCGTAGTAGGCCTGATAAGCCAGGAACACGGCGGCCAGGGACCAGAGGATGGAGGTGCGTTTTTTCATGGGGCCAAGCCAGTCCTTTTAGCAACAGCCGGGAAACATCAGGGGCGCCATTAAACAGGCTCTGGCGCCGTCTATCCAGCGGCGTTTGAGTCTTCCACTGCCGGGGGCCGGGCACCCAGCAACAGGGCTTGCTCCGCCTCGCAGAGGGCCACCAGGTAATCCCACACCACGCGCAAGCGCACCGACTTGTGCAGCTCGCGACGGGTACTGATCCAGTAGGCGCGCTGGATACTTTCAGTCGGCAGCAAGGGCACCAGCCCGGGGTCATCGGCCGCCATGTAGCACGGCAGCACGGCGATGCCTAGGCCGGAGCGCGCCGCCTCTTGCTGGGCGATCACGCTGGTGCTGCGAAACACCACCTGGGGGTTGCGGCAGAAGCTGTTGAGGAACATCAGCTCCGGGCTGAACAGCAGGTCATCGACGTAGCCGATCCAGTGATGCCGCCCCAGGTCCTCGCGGCTGTGCAAGGGCGGCGCGCGATCCAGATAGGCCGGGCTGGCGTAGAGCGCCAGGGAGTAGTCGGAGAGTTTGCGCGTCACCAGCATGTCCGCCGCCGGGCGTTCCAGGTGGATGCTGATTTCCGCCTCGCGGTTGAGGATGCTGACAAAGCGCGGTACCGCCACCAGTTCCACCTCCAGCCCCGGGTAACGCTGGAACAGGCCGTGAAAACGCGCGGCGAGAAACCTCACCCCCAGCCCCTCGGTGACCCCCACGCGGATCTTGCCCAGGGGGGCACTGGACTGGGTGATTTCTTCCTGGGCCAGCAAGGCGACGTTTTCCATGGCCTCGGCGTGCTTGAGCAACGCCTCGCCGGCCGGGGTCAACTCATAGCCCTGGGCGTGCTGGACAAACAGCGCGGTGCCCAGGCTCTTTTCGATGGCTTCGATGTGCCGGGCCACCGTGGTGTGGGTGGTCTTGAGCCGCTGCGCCGCAGTGAGCAGGCGGCCGCTGCGCTGCAACTCGAGAAAAAACCGCACATCGTTCCAGTCGAACATGCCTGTTCCTTTTGCCAGGGGGAAAGCACCAGAGGAGCCGTCCTGGGGGAAATCGAGCGCTGTTTAAAAACGCACAGCTGCTGCGTAAAAACTAACATTTTTTTAACGAAAGCTAACAACTAGGATGAACCGCAACAAGAACAACAATGAGGAGGTCATGGATGCTCCCTGTCCTGGAACCCTACGACTACATCGTGGTGGGCGCCGGCCCCGCTGGCTGCCTGCTGGCCAATCGGCTGTCCGCCAACCCCGCACACCGGGTGCTGCTGCTGGAAGCCGGTGGCCGCGACAACTACCCCTGGATCCACATTCCCGTCGGCTACCTGTTCTGCATCGGCAACCCCAGGACCGACTGGTGCTTCAAGACCGAAGCCGAACCCGGCCTGCAAGGGCGCAGCCTGAGCTACCCGCGGGGCAAGGTGCTGGGCGGCTGCTCCTCCATCAACGGCATGATCTACATGCGCGGCCAGGCCGGCGACTATGACGGCTGGGCCGACCAGGGCAACCCGGGTTGGAGCTGGCAAGACGTATTGCCGCTATTCAAGAAAAGCGAAAATCACTTTGCCGGTGCCAGCCCCCTGCACGGCGCCGCCGGGGAATGGCGGGTGGAACGCCAGCGCCTGTCCTGGCCCATTCTCGACGCCTTCCGCAACGCCGCCGAACAGAGCGGCATCGCCCAGATCGATGACTTCAACGGCGGCGACAACGAGGGCTGCGGCTACTTCCAGGTCAACCAGAAAAGCGGCGTGCGCTGGAACGCCGCCAAGGCCTTTCTCAAGCCGATCCGCGAGCGCGCCAACCTCACCGTGTTGACCGACGTCGAGGTGCAACGAGTGCTGCTGGAAGACGGCCGCGCCAGTGCGGTCAACGCCCTGCATCAAGGCCGCCAGCAGAGCTTCAAGGCACGGCGGGAAATCATCCTCTGCGCCGGTTCGGTCGGCTCGCCCGGCATTCTCCAACGCTCCGGCATCGGCCCCGCGCCCTTGCTCAATCGTCTGGGCATCGGCGTGGCCCATGAGTTGCCGGGGGTCGGCGGCAACCTTCAGGACCACCTGCAATTGCGCCTGATCTACCAACTGGAAAATGCCCGCACCCTGAACCAGATCGCCGGCAGCCTGTGGGGCAAGATGGGCATGGGCCTGCGCTACCTGTATGACCGCAGCGGCCCGCTGTCCATGGCCCCCAGCCAGTTGGGGGCGTTCGCCCGGTCCGGCCCGGAACAGACCTCGGCCAACCTCGAATACCACGTGCAACCCCTGTCCCTGGAGCGCTTCGGCGAGCCGTTGCACAGCTTCCCGGCGTTTACCGCGTCGGTCTGCGACCTGCGCCCGCAGAGCCGCGGCCGGGTGGACATCCGCTCCCTGGAGCCGACCGCGCCGCCGCTGATCCAGCCCAACTACCTGAGCCACCCCGAGGACCTGCGGGTCGCTGCCGACGCCATCCGCCTGACCCGGCGCATTGTTGCCGCACCGGCCCTGCAACGTTTCAAGCCCAAGGAGTACCTGCCCGGCGACGAATTGCGCAGCGAAGAACAACTGCATGAGGCAGCGGCGCGTATCGGGACTACCATTTTCCATCCGGTGGGCACGTGCCGCATGGGGCAAGACGCCGAGGCCGTGGTGGATGCCCAACTGCGGGTCCACGGCATTCCGGGGCTGCGCGTCGCCGACGCCTCGATCATGCCGCGCATCACCTCTGGCAACACCTGCTCGCCGACCCTGATGATCGCCGAGAAAGCCGCCCAGATGATCCTGGCCAGCGAACCCAGGAGCACGGTGCAGAGCAAGGAGCCGGCAGCCACGGTGTGAGCCTCCTTGCTGGCGCGGTTTTTTGTAGGCGCCGGCTTGCCGGCGATGGCGGCCATGAGAGCGCCATCACTGGCAAGCCCGCACCCAAAGAGGACGGAAACGAGGATTCATCCCGCGTGAGCGGTGGATATGCAACAACGGCGCCGGTGACGGTGTCGGCAGTGGAACAACAACAATAATCACTGTAAGGAAGCCCCCTATGTCAGAACACGCCCAGCCCCTGAACCCGTCACTGGCCGGCACCGCCGGCAAGGACAGTCAGAAAGTCATCTTCGCCTCGTCCCTCGGGACGGTGTTCGAGTGGTATGACTTTTTCCTCTACGGCGCCCTTGCGGCGGTGATCAGCAAGCAGTTCTTCGCCGGGGTCAACGACACCACGGCCTTTATCTTCGCCCTGATGGCCTTCGCCGCCGGTTTTGTGGTGCGCCCTTTCGGCGCCCTGGTGTTCGGCCGCCTGGGGGACATGATCGGGCGCAAGTACACCTTCCTGGTGACCATCGTGCTGATGGGCCTGGCCACTTTTGCCGTGGGCCTGTTGCCCAACTACGCCAGCATCGGCATCGCCGCACCGATCATCCTGGTGGTGCTGCGCATGCTCCAGGGCCTGGCCCTGGGCGGTGAATACGGCGGCGCCGCCACCTACGTGGCGGAACACGCGCCCATGGGCAAGCGCGGCTTTCACACCAGCTGGATCCAGTCCACCGCCACACTGGGGCTGCTGCTCTCGCTGCTGGTGGTGCTGGCGTGCCGCTACTTCACCGGCGATCAGTTCGACGTCTGGGGCTGGCGCCTGCCGTTCCTGCTGTCCATCGTCCTGCTGGGTATTTCCACCTGGATCCGCATGAGCCTGCACGAGTCGCCGGCCTTCCTGAAAATGAAAGAGGAAGGCAAGACCAGCAAGGCGCCGATCCGCGAGTCCTTCGGCAAATGGGAAAACCTCAAGGTGGTGCTGATCGCCCTGTTCAGCATCAACGCCGGGCAAGCGGTGACCTTCTACGCGGCGCAGTTCTATGTGCTGTTCTTCCTCACCCAGTTCCTCAAGATGGACCCGGCCCTGGCCAACAGCCTGCTGATCATCAGCGTGGTGATCGGCGCGCCGCTGTTCATTCTGTTCGGCTGGCTCTCGGACAAGGTCGGGCGCAAGCCGGTGCTGATGCTCGGTCTGCTGCTGGCGACGCTGCTGTACTTCCCGATCTTCAAGGCCCTGGCCCACTACGCCAACCCGGCCATCGACCAGGCCAGCCGCCAGGCCCCGATTACCGTGATCGCCGACCCGGCCACCTGCACCTTCCAGTTCGACCCGGTGGGCAAGGCGCGTTTCGACAGCCCCTGCGACAAGGTCAAGACCTTCCTGGTGAAACAAGGCCTGCCCTACAGCAGCAAGGCCGCACCCGCCGGCAGCGCGGTGCAGGTGACCGTGGGCGATGTGCAACTCGATGGCTTCGACGAGGCCGCCCTACGTGGCGCCGTGACCCTGGCGGGCTACCCGCAATCGGCGGACGCGCAGAACGTCAACAAAACCATGGTGGTGGTCCTGATCGTCGCCCTGATCCTGATTGCCGCCATGTGCTACGGGCCACTGGCAGCGTTGATGGTGGAACTGTTCCCGACGCGTATCCGCTACACATCAATGTCCCTGCCCTACCACATCGGCAACGGCTGGTTTGGCGGTTTCCTGCCGACCGTGTCCTTTGCCTTGGTGGTGTACACCGGGGATATTTTCTACGGCCTGTGGTACCCGGTGGTGATCACCGGGGTCAGCCTGATCGTGGGGATGATCTGCCTGCGTGAGACCAAGAACGTGGATATTGATCGCAATTGAAGCGGGGGCTTATCGCTGGCAAGCCAGCTCCTACAGGTGGGCGCGGGGTGTGGCGTGCGCTGTTGTAGGAGCCGGCTTGCCGGCGATAGCCGTCTCAAGGCCTAGATGTTGTTGCAGCCTTTGGCGATGGAGTCTTCGTTGGAGGTGTAAGGCCGCGACGGTTCAAGGTTCCACTGGGGCTTGTTGCGGGCAATGTTGAAGTGGCAGACCAACTGCCGGCGCATGCTGCCCACGGTGCTGTCGCGGTTGTCCGGGTTGCTCTTCCATTGGGCATCCAGGTAATGGTCGACCGCCAATTCATTGAAGAAGTTGTTGGTCTGGTTGTCCTTGATGTTGCGCCCACAGTCAGTGGGCGTCACTTCCAGGGTCATGACATTGCGCCCAAAGCCCGGGTCATGCCGGTCGACCCAGGTCGCACTCTGCACGTAGCGCTCGCAGCTGTTCTTTTCGGTGATGGGGTAGATCACCTGCTTCTTGCTGTCGTAGGCAAAACTGGCGTCCTGCTGCGGCGTCTGCGGCAACTTCATATTGATCACCGGCAAGTACTGCTGCACCGCCTTGTACCACTGGATCTGGTTCAGGCGGGCCCCTTCCAGGCCAGGGTCCTCGGCGTAGAACAAGGCAAGGATCGAGGGCGATTTCGGCGGATTCTCTTCCCATTTGGCCAGGCGCAGTTCGTTCTGGGTGGTGAAGGACTCGGCAGAAATCTGCGCCATGGAGCGAATGCTCTGGTAGAACGCCGGCCCCGCTGCGCTGTTGCGTTCGTCCCGCACGTCAAAGGAACACTGGCGCGAATGGTCTCCGCCGTTCTGCCGATAGTTGGCGCCCCACTGCTCGGCCGTGGTCACACCGATCTCGTGGCAGTATTTTTCCACACTGCCCGGGGTGCGCCGGGAGTCGGTACAGCCTTGTTGCTGGCGATCGTCGGTGGCGGCATCGATGGGGAACGAGCACAGCACCGCATAATCCTGATGGTCTTTGGGGTTGCCGAAAATGGTGTCGAAGATAAAGCCGCTCTGCAGCCCGTACGCCAGCTTGCGGAACTTCGAGTCCTTGCGCAGGTAAGAGGCAGACACCCCGCCACTGGCCTGGCTTTTCGGGCTGACGCTGTAGAACTGGTAATCGGTCGAGGGCCAGGTGGCGCGGAACAGCACCCCGGAACAGAGGAACGCCGGCTTCGACGGCCCCCCACAGTCCTGGCGCGTGTCGTTGTACAGCTGGTTGAGGCGGGCCACGGTATCGCTGCCCTGATCGGCCTGGGCAGTGCCCAGGCATGACAGACCGGCAAGGGCAATCGCCCAGGTGATGGGGGTTGGCTTGAGGTTCATGCTGAAACGTCCTTGTGGTGTGGAATCCTTGCCCAGCGCCGCTCCTGCCGCGCTGTTAATGCTCACAGGATAGAAGCGTCAAACGACTCTGCAGGATTTTTTTCCGCCCTTTCCGTGCGGACAGATCCGGTGGTCGGCCCCACCTGACGCTTGAATATTGCTCACGCTTGAGCCACTGTCTCGACGCACTTTTTCTCAGACAGGGCCGTCTCATGCTGTTCATCGTTCCCGGAGTACTGGGCCTGGCCCTTGCGGTCATTCTCTGGCGCCGCCTGCGCGCCCTCACCGCATTGCGTCGCGAAGCCCATATCCGCGAATTCGTCCTGCCGCCCCGGCTGTTCGAACCGCTGCGGGCCCAGCACCCGCACCTGAACCTCAAGGACTGCCAACTGGTGGCCCAGGGGCTGCGGCAGTTCTTCCTCGCGTACCTGAAAAGCGGCCAGCGCTATGTGTCGATGCCCTCCCAGGTGGTGGACGACCTATGGCATGAGTTCATCCTGCACACCCGGGACTACGACGAATTCTGCCGCAAGGCCTTCGGCCAGTTCCTTCACCACACGCCGGCCGCCGTGCTCGGGCAGAACGCCAAGAAGCAGAGTGACATCGGCCTGCGCCGGGTCTGGTGGCACGCCTGCCATGAAGAGAACATCAACCCGGCCAATCCCAGCCGCCTGCCCCTGCTGTTCGCCCTGGATGCCAAGCTGAAAATCGCCAAGGGTTTCTTCTACGTGGCCGACTGCCAGGTGCCACGCCAGATCGGCGACAGCCACACCGGCAGCACCGTGGTGCATTGCGGCAGCGAGTTGTACAGCGACAGTTCGGACGGCGGCGCAAGCTTCGACAGCGACAGTTCCCGAGCCGACGGCGACTTCGGCAGCAGCGACAGCGGTGGCGATAGCAGCGGCTGTGGCGGCGGGGGATGCGGGGGTGGCGGCGGCGATTGAAGCGGCGCCCAAACGCAGGCCTTGAAGACCGGTCGCGGCGCCCAAACGCGAACTAAGCTGTGGACAGCGCTGGCACGGGCCGGCGCAAGGCACCCCCTGCCCGCACAAGGAACACACCGATGAAAGCCCTCCTGCCTCTGCTCGTCCTCCTGCCCCTGTGCGGCATCGCCCAGGCCGCCGATATCCCATTGTTCAACGTCGACTGCCCGGGCAATATCGCGGTCAGCGCGGACCCGGGCGGCCCGGTGCTGATCAATGGCCAGGAAGCCAAGACCCGCTCGCTGGACGAGCATCGCTTCGAGGCCAAGGGCAATGACATCACCCTGTCGATCAGCGTCGCCGACGACGATTCGGTCAAAGTCACCTACACCGGCAAGCACGGCGCCAAGGGCCTTTGCGAAGCGGTGGATGACTGAGCCGCGCCCCATCCCCCTCCCCTGACGTTGCGAGTTTTCATGGACATTACCGGCATCCCCTTTGGCACCACCGACTGGTCGCAGATCGAAGCCACCGAGCACAGCGGCATCACCGGGACCGCCTACTGGCGGACCCAGAACTTCGCCGGCATTCGCGTGCGCATGGTGGAGTACAGCGCGGGCTACCTGGCCGATCACTGGTGCTCCAAGGGGCATATCCTGCTGTGCCTGGAAGGCGAATTGCACACCGAACTGGAAGATGGCCGGCAATTCGTGCTCAAGCCCGGCATGAGTTACCAGGTGGCAGACAACGCCGAGCCGCACCGCTCGTTCACCGAGGTCGGGGCGCGGCTGTTCGTGGTGGATTGAGGCTCGGGGGTGTCACTGCCCCTTGAAGTCGGCGTACCGCTGGCGCCCTAGAACAAGCCCATCTGGCCGCCAATCAAGGTACTGAAGTCGTCCTGCACAAACGGCAGGATGGCATCGGCCACCGGCTGCAATTGCCGGGTCACGTAGTGGTCGTAGTCGATGGCAGCACTGCGCACTTCCAAAGGCTCGGGGCCGGCCAGGGTGATCACGTAGTTGATCCAGCCACCGTTCTGGTATTGCCGGGGCCGACCGTGGCGCTGGTTGTACTCGTCGGCCAGCCGCGCGGCACGCACATGGGGCGGTACATTGCGTTCGTAGTCGTCCAGGGGGCGGCGCAGGCGCTTGCGGTAGATCAGGCGCTCATCGAACTCACCGCTCAAGGTGCGGTGCACATAGTCGCGCACGTAGTCCTGATAGGGCTGGCGATGGAAGATCCGCTGGTACAGCTCCTGCTGGAACTGCCGAGCCAGGGGCGACCAGTCGGTGCGCACGGTTTCCAGGCCTTTGTAGACCATTTCATGGCTGCCGTCGGGACGGGCCACCAGCCCGGCGTAACGCTTCTTGCTGCCCTCCTCGGCGCCGCGAATGGTCGGCATCAAAAAGCGGCTGTAGTGGGTTTCGAACTGCAGCTCCAGGGCGCTCTCCAGGCCGTATTCATCCCGCAGGTGCTCACGCCACCACAGGTTGACCTGCTCCACCAGGGCACGGCCGATGCGGCTCGCGTCCTCTTCGCTGTGCAGGCCGCCCAGCCAGACAAAGGTGGAGTCGGTGTCGCCGTAAATCACCTGGTGCCCCTGGGCTTCGATCAACTGCCGAGTACGGCCCATGATTTCGTGGCCGCGCAAGGTGATGGACGAGGCCAGGCGTGGATCGAAGAAGCGGCAGCCGCTGGAACCCAGCACCCCGTAGAAGGCGTTCATGATGATTTTCAGGGCCTGGGACAGCGGCTGGTTGCCGTCGCGCTTGGCCTGCTCGCGCCCTTCGGCCACCCGGCTGACGATGGCCGGCAGGCAATGCCGCAGACGCGAGAAACGTGCACCGCGAAAGCCCGGCACCGAGTCGCTGTCCGCCGGGTGGCGCAAGCCTTCCACCAGCCCCACCGGGTCGATGAGGAAACTGCGGATGATCGAGGGGTACAGGCTCTTGTAGTCCAGCACCAGCACCGACTCATAGAGCCCCGGGCGCGAGTCCATGACAAAACCGCCCGGGCTGGCCTGGGGCGGCAGCTCACCGAGGTTCGGCGCGACAAAACCCAGGCGGTGCATCAGCGGCATGTACAGGTGGGTGAAGGCCGCCACTGAACCGCCATTGCGATCGGCAGGCAGGCCGGTGACCGTGGCCCGCTCCAGGAGGAAGGTCAGCAATTGGGTCTTGGCGAAGATCCGCGTCACCAATTCGCAGTCCTTGAGGTTGTAGCGGGCCAGGGCCGGCTTGTCCTCGGCGAACATGCGGTTGATTTCGTCCATGCGCTGGTAAGGGTTGTCGATCGCCTTGCCCTCGCCGAGCAGGGTCTGGGCGACGTTTTCCAGGCTGAAGGACGGAAAGCTCCAGGTCGCCGAGCGCAGGGCCTCGATGCCGTCGATGATCAAGCGCCCCGCCGCCGCGGCAAAAAAGTGTGTGCGGCTGCCGTGTTCGCGCCACTGCATCTCCTCACCGCCCCGCCCCAGCAACAGCGGCACCGCCAAGCGCCGGGCGTGTTCGTGGAGCACGCGCAAATCGAACTGCACCAGGTTCCAGCCAATGATGGCGTCGGGGTCGTGGCGCGCCATCCACTGGTTGAGGCGCTCCAGCAATTGCTCGCGGGAGGTGCAGAATTCCAGGTCGAAATCCACGGGCGTATCGTCTTCCCGGGCACGCCCGAGCATGTACACCTGGCGCTGGCCACAGCCTTCCAAGGCAATGGAATACAACTCGCCGCGCTCGCTGGTTTCAATGTCCAGGGACACCAGCTTCAGGCTCGGCCGGTAGTCCGGCGCCGGCTTCATCTGCCCTTCGAGCAACAGACCGTGTTCATCCGCCTGGCCGCCAAACCACACCGGCGCGGTGATGAAACGCTCCATCAAGTAACGTTCCGGCGGCCGCACATCGCCTTCGAGCACCTCGACACCGGCGCGGCGCAGGGTCTTGTCCAGGCGAATCAATTGATTGTGTTGCGGGCAATAGAGGCCCAGCACCGGGCGGTGCTGGAAGTCGCAGAGTTCCAGGGGGCGAAGTTCGGCATCCGGGTCATCGGCGAGCAAACGGGTCGCGTGTTCGCGCTGTTCGGCCGGAACAAAGGCCACGGACGTCTGCAGCGGCAAGCGGATCTGCCGCGGCCCCTGATCGGTGGCCAGCCAGAATTCGACTTGCGTGCCTGCCGGCGTATCACGCCAGTGCCGGGTCAGGACGAAGCCCTGCTGTAAATCCACCGCTGCAACCTCAAGGAGCTGTTTCAAGGCGCCGATTCTACCCGTGATTGCCCGGCAACGGGCGTTCAACTGATAGCGCCGGAGGTTTTGTCAGACAATATGTAGTGCCTGAAAATTTTCACTACAAAACCGTTGACGGCAGGTTTTCACCCTTGCATGATGCAGACGTCTCCCCGATCGGGGGACACAAGCAAAGGTGTTATGAGCAAGCTCGTCTGACCGCCGAGCTGTGACCCGGATGTGTACTGCCCACAAGGCAGATTGATGAAACTGACCTGGCAAGATCGTCCAGTACAAGGACGGGAAGCTGGCGAAAACTCTTCAAGATGCTTGTGGCCGATGGCGGGAATATCGGCAGCTTCATCCAGGTTTACGCTGCTTCTCCTCGTTGTGACGCGCATCGCGTAGCAGTTAATCAATGCAACTACACGCATCAGGCTCTGGGCCTTATCTGTATCCGACAGACACCCTCTGTCGCCCTGTTTCCGGTATCAGGGTCCAACTTACCGATGTAGCAGCATGAATTAACGACTCAACTAGACAGATCGATAAATGGTCAAGGGGCTTATAAAATGAATCTGAACAACCAACCCACTATTGATGAACTGGCTCACCTCTTTGCTAAGCAGAAAGACAGCCTGGACAGCCATATTCTGTGGATAGCCAAGTCAGGTCAGGTGCACATCGACTGCCTGTCGCCCCACGCCCATGAACAAGAGTTCGACGAAAGCCAGCAAGACCTGGCGGCCCGACTGAAGATGTACCGTCGCGGCCAGGGTTATGTCGGCAAGAAGGCTGCAGCGGACAAAGACTTCATTGGACAGGTCCTGGAAACCCTGAAAACTGAATGGCAAGCACTGCAGAACAAGTCGGAAGTTCGGGTTATCGATCGCTTCTGTTAATTCAGCCACTCCCAAACAGCCACTAACGCGGTATTAAACAACGTTTGTTAAATAACCGAAGTTAATAAGCAGCCGTTAAAAAAAGGCCACCCTGTACAGGGTGGCCTTTTTTAATGGCGATGATTAATTGATGGCGCGCCTTACCCACTGCATCCACAGGTTTCAGCGCAACCAGCCGGCGAACAAACGCGTCACCCGTGGCATAAAGACATAGACCACCAACAACACAATGCTCAGGGTAATCAGCACATTGGACTGCACGTAGCCGCCCAGCCATGGCAACCGGTTAAACACCTGCTGCCACAGCCAGGGCATCAGCATGCTCAACGGCAGGATCACCATGAAGGTCACGCAAGCCTGCTTCCAGCGCGGAGGCGGGGTCGGCGCATTGGCCTGGGGCGGAGTAAACCAGAACTCCCGTTCGCCGTTGATTTCCGTCTGGTCGCCATCGGCCAGCAGATGCCGGGCCTCGTGCACCAGGTCGCGGCGCTCCGTGGAATCCAGCCACTGCTGCAACAACTCGGTACTGGCAAAACGCAGGACGCTGGTGAACAGCGCCAGCCCGCCATCGTGGCCGCGCACCACGTCGATGCCCAGGTGCCCCGGGTAGCTGCGGGCCCGGGCAATGGTCCGGCGCAGCCAACTTTCATAGGCCTGGTCCTGGCCCGCTTTGATTCGATGCCGCACCAGCAGTGTCACCACGCCGTCAGCCAATTGCATATTCATGACAGGCTCCGCCTACCCGGGGAAAAAGATCGGGCGCCCGCAGGCGCCCTCCTGTGTGCTCGCGGCTTACTTGGCCTGACGTTGCGGGGCCTTGTGCACCATGGTGTAGGCGTAGTCCACGCCCATGCCGTAGGCGCCGCTGTGCTCGCGCACCAGGTCCATCACGGCGTCGTAGGTTTCCTTGTGGGCCCAGTCACGCTGGTATTCGAGCAGCACTTGCTGCCAGGTCACCGGTACCGCGCCGGCTTGAATCATCCGCTGCACGGACATGTCGTGGGCTTCCTTGGTGGTGCCGCCCGAGGCGTCGGTGACGATGTACACCTCGTAACCTTCAGCCAGGGCTTCCAGGGCCGGGAAGTTGAGGCAGACCTCGGTCCACAGCGCCGCCATGATCAGTTTCTTGCGCCCGGTGGCCTTGACCGCTGCCACCAGTGGCTTGTCTTCCCAGGAGTTCATCGAGGTGCGCTCGATGGGTTGCTGATCAGGAAACACGCTGAGCAGTTCCGGCCAGATGTAGCCGCTGAAGCTTTCGGTTTCCACCGAGGTGAGGATGGTCGGCACGTTGAAGATCTTTGCCGTCTTGGCCAGGGCCACGGTGTTGTTCTTCAGGGTCTGGCGGTCGATGGACTGCACACCGAAGGACATCTGCGGCTGGTGGTCGATCAGGATCAGGGCGGAATTGGTTGGGTTGAGCAGTTCACGGATGGACATGGCGTGTTCCTTTTGATGTCGAGATTGATTAAGTGTCTGGGGTCCGGGGCGGTTGCCTTGTCTAGCGTTGTGCGCCGGCTTGGTGGCTAATTTACGGACTGGACCAAAAAGGGACAATTCCCTAAAATCGAGAATCATTGATTCCAAAACAGGGACAATCATGGACCGCATTGAATGCATGCGCGCCTTTGTCGTCACCGTCGACGCCAATGGCTTTGCCGCGGCGGCCCGGGCGATGGATGTGCCGCGCTCGAAAGTCAGCAAACAGATCCAGGCCCTGGAAGAGGCCATCGGCGTGCAGTTGCTGCAACGCACCACCCGCAGCCTGCACCTGACCGAAGCCGGCGCCGAGTACTACGAGTCGGTTCGGGAAGTCCTGGCCGCCGTGGACGAAGCCGAGCAGCGAGCGCGCGATGGCATCAGTGAGTTACGCGGGGTGCTGCGGGTCAACGCGCCGATGTCGTTCGGCCTGCGCCGCCTGGGGCCGCTGGTGCCGCTGTTCCATGAACAGCAGCCGAACATCGAATTGCAGTTGGTGCTCAGCGACCAGCAAGTGGACCCGGTGCGCGGCGGCTTCGACGTGACCATCCGCATCGCCAGCCTGGCGGATTCGTCCATGGTGGCGCGCTTGCTGGCGCCGGCACCGCGAATCATGGTGGCCTCCCCCGCCTACTTGAAGCGGGCCGGAACGCCACAGACGCCCAAGGAGCTGAGCAGCCACGCCTGCCTGAACTACGGCTACCTGCAAAGCGGCGTCAGCCTGCAATTGAGCAATGGCAAGGACACCCAACGGGTGCACGTCACCGGGCCGTTGCATGCCAACAACGGCGACCTCCTGGCCCAGGCCGCCGAGGCCGGCATGGGCATCGCCCTGCTGCCCAACTTTATCGTCGAGGACGCCCTGGCCGCCGGGCGCCTAGTGCCGGTGCTGTGTGACTGGCAGGCGCCGCCCATCAGCATCCACGCGGTGTACCCCTCGGCGCGCCGGGTGCCGCAGAAAACCCGGGCCTTTATCGATTTCCTGGTGGCCCAGCTCAGCGAAAAATAAGCCCCGGCGCTACCCCTGTGGCAGCGCCATGCCCGCCCAGTCTGTCAATTATTTTTCGACACCCCCCCTTGGAATCTGCTTTCACTCCCGGTAAAACGGTGTGCCTCGTTTGAAAAAAAGTCCGTGAATCCTTAACGAGATCAACCGGCCCCATGAACGCCCCGAGTACCCGCTGCCCTCGCCTGCTTGTCGCCGCTGCCCCGTGCAGGGGATCGGACATGGCCAGGGAAACGGCCCGCGTTCATCGCCGCAGCACCCACCCCCTCGCGCCAGGGGGTCAGCGATGAAACTGCTGGTCAACCTGCCCATGGCCCTGTGCCGTTCCCGCCTGCGTCACTCCTCGCGCCCTCCGGATACTTCGTTCTCAGCCTGAACGCGCGCCCAGACGCGTACAGCTTCCCCGCATTCACTTCTGCCCCTGCAACCGGCCCAAGCACGGCGCCGTTGCGTGAACTGAACCTGCGCGCCTGAAACGGCGCAAGCGAGAGAACGATGAACTTTGCAGCCCTTGACGAGGCCCGTACCTTCCTGGCCGCCAACCCCGATATCGACATGGTCGAGCTGTTTATCCTCGACGCCAACGGCGTGCCCCGGGGCAAACTGTTGCACCGCGAAGAACTGCTGGCGGTGTACGAAAGCGGGCGCCCGCTGCCCAGTACCATCCTCGGCCTGACCCTCAATGGCGACGACGTGGAAAACTCCGGGCTGGTCTGGGACGTAGGCGACATCGACTGTCGCGCCTACCCCCTGGCCGGCAGCCTGGTGCGCCTGCCCTGGCGGCAGATTCCCACCGCTGCGGTGCAGGTCAGCATGCACCCGCAAGAGGGCCTGCCCGCCAGCATTGCCGACCCGCGTCATCTGTTGATCAAGGTGATCGACGCCCTCAAGGCCGACGGTTATTACCCGGTGATGGCCTGCGAGCTGGAGTTCTACCTGCTGGACGCCCAGCGCGACAGCCACGGCCGACCGCAACCGGCCCTGGACGCCGACGGTGGCCGCCCCCGCAGCACACAGGTCTATGGCCTGCGCGAGCTGGAACAGATTGAACCCTTCCTCGCCGACCTCTACGCCAACTGCAAGCTGCAGGGCATTCCGGCGCGCACAGCGATCTCCGAATATGCCCCGGGCCAGGTGGAAATCACCCTGGAGCACGGCGACGCCCTGGAAGCCATGGACCAGGCCGTGCGCTACAAGCGCCTGGTCAAGGCCATCGCCCACAAGCACGGGATGCAGGCCACCTTCATGGCCAAGCCGTTCGACCACCTGGCCGGCACGGGCATGCACATGCACGTGAGCCTCGCCGATGCCCAGGGCCACAACCTGTACGCCGCACAAGACCCGGCCGGCACTCCGCTGCTGCGCCACTCGGTGGGCGGCATGCTCGCCTCGCTGCTGGATTCCCTGCTGCTGTTCTGCCCCAACGCCAACTCCTACCGCCGCTTCCAGGCCAACAGCTACGCGCCCCTGGCGCCGACCTGGGGCGTGGACAACCGCACCGTGAGCCTGCGGGTCCCTGGCGGTCCGGCCCACACCCGGCACATCGAACACCGCATCTGCGGCGCCGACGCCAACCCTTACCTGGCCGCCGCGGCAATCCTCGCCGGCATCCATCGCGGCCTGCGCGAACAATTGGACCCGGGGGAACCGGTGAGCGGCAACGGCTACGCCCAGGCCACCGAGTTGCTGCCCACCGACTGGCTGACGTCGCTGACTGCCCTGGAACATTCGGCCTGGGCGCGGGATGCCCTGGGCGCCGAATTCCTCGGTGTGTACCTGGCCGTCAAGCGTGCCGAGTACCGCCAGTTCATGGCCGAAGTCGGCGAACAGGACTGGCGCTGGTACCTGGCCCAGGCCTGATACCGGCCCACCACAGCCCCTTCGGCGGCCGGCGCAGCGTTGCGCCGGCCCGGCCCTTACATGTGCAAGGAGAGACCCATGACAGCCGCCCTTAACCTGGTGACGGCGGCAGCCGAGCGCTGCCCTTCCTACTACAGCGCCACCCTCAATGACCCCACCGCCTACCCCACCCTGCAAGGCGAGGTGTCGGTGGATGCGGTGATTATCGGCGGTGGTTTCACCGGCGTGGCCAGCGCCGTGGAGCTGGCGGAAAAAGGCCTGAAAGTGGCCATTGTCGAAAGCCACAAGATCGGCTGGGGCGCCAGCGGCCGCAACGGTGGCCAGGTCACCGGCAGCCTGTCCGGCGACGCGGCGATGCGCAAACAGATGCGCCGCAGCCTGGGGGACGAGGTGGACGATTTCATCTGGCACCTGCGTTGGCGCGGCCACGAAATCATTCAACAACGAGTGAAGAAGTACGGCATCGCCTGCGACCTCAAGCACGGCCACCTGCACGCGGCCTATAAACCCAGCCACCTGCCAGGCCTGCGAGCTGATTACGAAGAAGCCGTGCGCCGGGGCCTGGGCGACGAAGTCAGCCTGCTGGACCGCCAACAAGTGCGCGGCCTGCTGGACAGCGAGCTGTACCACGGCGCCATCAAGAACACCCGCAACCTGCACCTGCACCCGCTGAACCTGTGCCTTGGCGAAGCCCGCGCCGCCGCCAGCCTAGGTGCGCTGATCTTCGAACACAGCCCGGTGCTGGAGATCGTGCACGGCGACACCCCGGCGGTGATCACCGCCCAGGGCCGGATCAACGCCAAGCAGGTGCTGCTGGCCGGCGACGTCTACCACAGGCTGGAACCGCAACAGCTCAAGGGCAAAATCTTCCCGGCCATGGGCGGCATCGTCACCACCGAGCCCCTGGGCGACCTGGCCAAGCGCCTGAACCCCGAGGACCTGGCGGTCTACGACTGCCGCTTCGTCCTCGACTACTACCGCATGACCGCCGACGGCCGCCTGCTGTTCGGTGGCGGCGCCAACTACAGCGGCAAGGACTCTCGGGACATCGCCGCGGAACTGCGTCCGTGCATCGAGCAGACCTTCCCGGCGCTCAAGGGTGTGGCCATCGATTTCCAGTGGAGCTGCGCCATGGGCATCGTCATCAACCGCATTCCCCAGCTGGGCAAGCTCTCGGACAACGTCTGGTACTGCCAGGGCTACTCCGGCCATGGCGTCGCCACCAGCCACATCATGGGCGAGATCATGGCCCAGGCGATCACCGGCCAACTCAGCCAGTTCGACACCTTCGCCGCCTGCCGGCACATCCGCGTGCCCATGGGCGACCTGTTGGGCAACCCGATGCTGGCGGCGGGCATGTGGTACTACCAGATGCTGGAAAAACTCCGCTAAACCCTGGGCGCTGCTGGCCGCAAACCGGCCCGCAGCGCCTGGCCCCGCCCTAGCGACCCGCCCACAACGTGGCGGGCACGCAGACCCTGCCGTCGAACAGCAAGCGCGCGGTGCACAACAGGCCGCAGCCCTTGAGCACACCGTCTTCGGTGCGCAGCTCGACACTGAACTCGCCACTGGGGTGCTCCACCGACAGGCGTTTATCCGCCCCCGCCGGCACCTCGGCCACCCCTTGGGTGACGCTGCCGGGCAACAGGCAGGCACTGGCAACGCTGACCGCGCCGAACACGCCAATGGCGCTGTGACAACGGTGGGGAATAAAGGTCCGACTGCTCAGGGCACCGCCCGCCCGGGGCGCGGCCACCAGGCACATTTTCGGCACGCTGCGCTGGCTCACATCCCCCAGGTTCATCCGTGGCCCGGCTTGCAGGCGAATAGCTTCCAGGCGCGCCTTGAGCCCGGCATCGGCGTTCAATTGCTCTGGGGTTTCGTCACCGTCCAGGCCCAGGTCCTGAGCCCTGAGCAGCACCACCGGCATGCCGTTGTCGATGCACGTCACCTCGATGCCGTCGAAGCGATCCAGCACTTGCCCGGTGGGCAGCAAGGCGCCACAGCTGGAACCGGCCAAATCGTTGAACTCGACAATCAGCGGTGCCGCGCTGCCGGGCACGCCGTCGATGCGCGCCGTGCCGCTGTATTGCACCTGCCCATTGTCGGTCGGCACCTTGGCCACGGCGGTCTGCTCGGTGTTCTCCATATAGATACGCACCTCGGTCAGCCCCTGGCTCAGCCCATGCCGGGGCGCCAGCAAGCCGCGTTCCAGGGCGAAGGGGCCAACCGCCGCCAGGACATTGCCGCAGTTCTGCCCGTAGTCCACCCGCGCCTCGTCCACCAGCACCTGGGCGAACAGGTAGTCCACGTCCACCCCCGGGCGGCTGGAGCGGCGGATGATCGCCACTTTGCTGGTCAGGGAGTCGGCGCCGCCAATGCCGTCGATCTGCCGCCGATCCGGCGAGCCCATCACCGCCAGCAATACGGCATCGCGCAGGGGGCCGGCGGGGGGCAAGTCATCGGCAAGAAAGCAGGCGGCCTTGGACGTACCGCCACGCATCAACAGGCAGGGAATCCGCGTCTGGCTCATGGCATCAGGCTCCTGGTACGTCTTCAAGACGCTCGAAATACTGCAGGCCCTTTTCGGCCAGGCGCCCGCGCATGTTGTAGATGTCCAGCCCCAGCTCCCCTGCCGCCAGGCGCAGGCGTTTATGTTCTTCCAGCTCGCCACGGCGCCGGGCGGCCTCGGCCACTTGGGCCACTTCGGCGTGGCGCACCACCACCACGCCGTCATCGTCGGCCACCAGCACATCGCCGGGGTGGATCAACTGGCCGGCGCACACCAGGGGAATGTTCACCGAGCCCAGGGTTTCCTTGATGGTGCCCTGGGCATGGATGGCCCGGGACCACACCGGGAAGTTCATCTCGCGCAGGGTCCGGCTGTCCCGAATGCCGCCGTCCAGCACCAGGGCACGCACGCCCCGGGCCTGCAACGAGGTGGCCAGCAAGTCGCCGAAGTAACCGTCGCTGCAAGGCGAGCTGGGCGCCACCAGCAGAATGTCCCCGGCCTGGCACTGCTCCACCGCCACATGGAACATCCAGTTGTCGCCCGGGGCCACCAGCACCGTCACCGCCGTGCCGCTGACTGCGCAATCGCGCTGGATCGGCCGCACATCGCTGGCCAGCAGGCCCTTGCGGCCCTGGGCCTCGTGCACCGTGGCCACCCCGTAGCGCCCCAGTTCTTCGATCAGTTGCGGGTCGGCCCGAGGGATGTTGCGCACCACAATGCCGGTCTTGCCGATCAGCGCGCTCATGCCAGGTTCTCCGTCACCCGTGGGAACAGGCTCTGGTAGCCCTCGCCATGAATGATGTCGCGGCCGGCGGTGATGCCGATGTTGCGCTTGGCCTGGACCCCACGCTGCAAGGCCACACGGGTGTAGTACTCCCACAGGTGCTCCTGGCCGGCCATGCATTGGATGGCCTGGTACTTCTTGTCCCACACCGAGGTGATGTCCAGCAGCACATCGGGCTTCCAGTCGCACTGTTCCGGCTGGTGCGGCTCGAAGCAGTACACCGGCGGTGCACCGAGGATCGGCTCGCCGGGCTTGTAGCCTTCGGCCTGGGCGATGATGCGCGCCTCCTGGGCCAGGTCGGCGGCCCGTGGATGGTCGTAGTTGTACGGATCCTTGAGGGAGTGTGTGAGCACGAACTGCGGCAGCTCGCGGCGATAGACATCGGCCAGGCGCAGCAGCGCTTCGTTGTCCAGTTGCAGTGGGTAGTCGCCGAGGTCGAAGAACTCGATGCTCGCCCCCAACACTTCGGCGGCGGCACAGGCTTCGGTATGGCGCGCGGCCTTGACCTTGGCTTCAGTCATCTGCCCTTTGCGCCAGAGCTTGGCCGACTCGCCGCGCTCGCCGTAAGACAGGCAGACGATATGGACTCGGTAACCCTGGGCCACGTGCAAGGCAATGGCACCACCGGCACGCCAGACGAAGTCGGCGGAATGGGCGCTGACCACCAGCGCGGTTTTTTGGGTCTTGGCATCACTCATGGTCGAACTTCCTGTTGGGGTTTTTCCAAGGCTCGCAGTTCACCTCGCGGCTGGGTAATTCGTTTGACTGCAACAGCCATGCGTTTTATTTATAGGCACTCGCCCAACCGTCCACGGAAGCCCCGCCACCATGCCCCATGCCGCCATCGAGCTGTGCAACCTGATGCAGATCCGCGCCTTCAGCCAGGTGGTGGCCCACGGCAGCGTGTCCCGGGCCGCCGAGGACCTGTACCGCTCGCAATCGGTGATCACCCGGGCCATTCGCGACCTGGAGGGGCACCTCGGCGTGGAGCTGTTCGAGCGCCAGGCCAGCGGCATGCTGCTGACGGATTTCGGCAAGTGCATGCTGCCCCGGGCACGGCGCGCCATCGACGACCTGCACCAGGTGCCGCACCGGTTGGCGCGGTTGCTGGGCAAGCATGCCGGCGAGCGCTACCAGGCCGAACCGCTGTACCTGTTCAACCTGCAACGCCTGCAGATTTTCACCGCGCTCTGCGAGTCACGGCACATGCAATCGGTGGCCCGGCAACTGGGGCTCAGCCAACCGGCGGTGAGTGCCGCGCTCAAGGTCCTGGAGGATGGCGCAGGGGTGGCGCTGATGGAGCGCACGCCCTACGGCTTGGTGCCGTCGCTGTACGGGCGGGAGATCGAGCCGAACATCCGCCGGGCGCTCAACGAACTGCGCCACCTGCGTGCCGAAATCGATGCGCGGCGCGGCGTGCTCAGTGGCACCGTGCGGGTCGGCGCCCTGCCCCTGGGGCGCACGCGGTTGCTGCCGGAGGCGATCATCAAACTGATCGAGGCCTACCCGGGGCTCAGCGTCACCACCAATGAAAGCGACTACACGGCACTGACGGCGGGCCTGCGCTCGGGGGATATCGACTTTATCTTCGGTGCCCTGCGCGACCACGACCCGGGCGCCGGGGTCTACAGCGAGCGGTTGTTCAGCGAAGACATGGCGGTGCTGGTGCGGGACGGTCATCCGCTGCTGCAAGGGCCGGTGCAGGCCGCCGACCTGGCCCAGGCACGCTGGGTCCTGCCGCGTTCGGCGGCGCCGGCACGGCACATGCTCGACGCCTGCTTCCAGGGCATGGGCATCGCCGCCCCCCAGGCCGTGGTGGAAACCGGCGACCTGGCCATGGTCCGGGGCCTGCTGCTGGGCTCGGACCTGCTGGCGGCAGTGTCGGTGCACCAGCTGGAGCACGAACTGCGCAGCGGGCTGCTGCGCCAGTTGCCCCTGACCCTGCCCGACACCTCGCGGGACATCGGCCTGACCTACCGCAGCGGCTGCCTGCACTCGCCGGCAGCCCAGGCCTTGATCGACTGCCTGCGCGAGCGCTGCGCGGGCAGTTGAATCAACTGCCGAAGGCGAACAACGCCTTGGGCGTGTCCCAAAGGATCTGCCGACAGCGGGCCTCATCCCCCACCAGTTCCGCCAAGCGCCCCAACAGCACCGCCAGGTCCATGCGCTGGTCGGCCCGCAGGAAGGGCCAGTCCGAGCCCCACAGGCAGCGTTCGGCGCCAAAGGCCTGGAGCAAGGCCTGCTGATAGGGTCGGGTGTCGCTGAAGGGGTAACCCTGCAAGGTGAACTTGCCCATGCCCGACAGCTTGACCCAGGTGTCTCCGCCCTCGGCCAGGCCCAGCAAGGCCTGGAACGCTGGCTGACGCAGGCCGGCGGCCACATCCGGGCGCCCCGAGTGGTCGATCAGCAGGCGCGTACTGTTGCGCGCCAGCAGCGGCAGCAAGGCGCTCAACTGCTCGTTCTGCACCTGGATCTGCGCCAGCATGCCCAACTCGCCCAGGCGCCCGAGCAACGTGTCGCAGTGCAGGAAGGGCTCGACCCCGAGCATCGCCACATTCAACGCCACCCCCACCACACCTTGTGCCTGAAGGACCGCCAGGGCCTCACTGGAAATGTCCCGGGGCACCACGGCAATGCCTTTATGACGCCCGGCACCTTCGGCCAGGGTCGCCAGCAGCAGGCGGTTGTCGGTGCCGTAGGCCGAGGTCGGGCCGACGATCAGCGAATGGCCGATGCCATAGGCATCCATCACCGCGTGGTAATAGTCCGGGGTGCCCAACTCGTGCCCTTCGGGGCGGTAGGCGGTGTCTTCGGCGTAGGCAAAACGCGCCGGGTCGAATACATGGTGGTGACAGTCGATTTTCGGCCAGGGCAACAGGTTCATGTGTCTTGCTTCCCGGCCACCGAATACAGCACTTGCTGGTTACGGGTCTTCTGGAATGCCTCCAGGGACTGGCCGCGCATGGCCGCGTAAATGTGCAGGTTGGACACCCCCACCACCGCGCCGAGTTTTTCCAGGAGGAAAAAGCTCGCGCCGTACTGGATCAGCCCACGCCAGTCGAGGTCGCGCACCAGGCTTTGCTCCTGCTCGCTAAGGCCGCTTTCCTCGAACAGCGCCTGCTGCTCGCGACGAAAGCGCTCGCGCCAGGCCGGCTGCACCAGCTTGTGCAGGAAGCGGTTGAGGCGCAGGCCGCGATGGCTGCGTTCCAGGGTGAAGGGATAGGTGCCCGGCAACTGCTCGATGCCCGCCAACTGCCGCTGCATGTGCTGGCGATGGCGCTCGTGCACCGGCGCCGGCACTTCACCGGAACGGTTCTCCAGGATCAGCGTGGCGATGCCGGTCATGGACGGCAGGTAATAAGCCTGGTGCAGCTTCTCGACATTGGCCGACAAGGCTCCACGCATCACCAGCCACATGATCACTTCCGAGCCTTCCATGCCACCCAGGGTGGCGAACTCGGCGTGGGTCATCTCGGTCAGGCGTTGCGGGTCATTGATCAGCAACTCGATGAACTGTGCGTCCCATTCCGGGTTGTTGAAGCCGCAACGCTCACCGTGGACCTGGTGCGACACCCCGCCCGTGGCAACGATCGCCACCTTCAAGTCCTCGGGGTAGCTTTCGATCGCCCGGCGCAGCGCCTGGCCCAGCTTGAAGCAGCGGCGCGCCGTGGGGATCGGGAACTGCAACACCCCGATCTGCAACGGCACCACCTGCAACGGCCAACCGTCCTGGTGCGGCAACAGCGCCGAGAGTGGCGAGAACAAGCCATGGTCCAAGGGTTTGTCCTGGAAAAACGACATGTCGAACTCGTCGCTCATCAGGCTGTTGCCGATGTGCCGCGACAACCCCAGGTGGCCACCAATCGGTGGCAGGTCACGCGGGCCACCGCCCTCGTCGGCCACCGCGTACTGGCTGTCCACGCCCAGGCTGAAGGCCGAGTAATGGTCGAAGAAAAACGAGGTCACGTGGTCGTTGAACACATACAGCAGCACGTCCGGCTGGCGCTCCTGCAGCCACTGCTGCACCGGCGCGAAGCCCTCGAAGATCGGCGCCCAGGCGCTCTCTCCCTGCTTGTTGTGATCCACCGCAAAACCGATGGTCGGGGTGTGGGACACCGCCAACCCGCCGATGATCCTAGCCATGCTTACCTCACTCAAACTGTTGGATTGACCAGCGCCCCGGGGGCGCCCTTGATGACTGTGGGCGGGTTGGCCCGGCGATGATTGAGAATCGCCAGGGCGGCACACAAGGCCGGCACCGCCAGAATGATGAACACACTGTTAGCGCCTGGGAACACACCCAGCAATACGCCGCCCATGGATGAACTGATGATTGCCCCGCTGCGCCCGATGCCGTGCATCCAGCTGACCCCGGTGGCGCGCATCGCGGTCGGGTAAAAGCTCGGGGAAAACGCCTGCATGCCGGTCTGAGCACCGTTGACGCAAAACCCGCTGAGGAACACCAACGCTGCCAGCCCGTATTCGTTGAAGCCCACCAGCCCCTGGGTCAGCAGGCAGGCCATGCCGAGGAAATAGAACCCGGCGATAACTTTCTTGCCGTCGAAGCGGTCCATCAGGGCACCGACGATCAACGCGCCGAAGGTGCCGCCGAACTGGAACAGGCCAGCTACAATCGCCGCCTGCTGCAGGGAAAAACCGCCGCCACGGATAATGGTCGGCAACCAGCCGTTAAGCAGGTAGATCACAAACAGCCCCATGAAATACGTGACCCACAGCACTAGGGTGCCGCGGGCATAGCCCTGGGAAAACAACTGCAAGACCTTGGCCTTTTTCTCCAGGGCCGGGGTTTTCAGGACAAACCGCGTGTCTGCACTGAACACTCCTCCGGCACGGCGCAACAAGGCGCCGATGCGTTCATTGGAGTAGCCGCGCACCACCATGAACAGCGCCGATTCCGGCAGGTAGCGCAGCAGTGGCAGGAGCAACAGCAACGGGCACAGGCCACCGAACAAGAGTGCCGACTGCCAGCCAAACGCAGGCACCAGCCCGGCAGCGATAAACCCGCCCAGGCCCGAGCCGATATTAAAGCCGCTGTACATCAGGGTGATCATCAGCCCGCGGCGCCGCTCGGGCATGTACTCGCAGGCCAGGGTCACGCAATTGGGCATGATCGCCCCCAGCCCAAGCCCGGCGAAAAAGCGTATCACCGCCATCTCCAGCGGATTGCGCGCCAGGGCCGACAGCAGGCTGAACACCCCCAGCACCAGGATCGACGCCAGCAGCACCCGCTTGCGCCCCAGGCGGTCGGCGTAAGGCCCGGCGATCAGAGCGCCGATGGCCACACCCAGCATGCCAGCCCCGAGAATCTGTCCCATGTCGGCCCGGGCGATGCCCCAGTCCTCGATCAGCGCCGGGGCGATAAAACCCATCACTGCCGCGTCATAACCGTCGAAGGTAATGATGCAAAAACACAGGATCAGCACCAGCCACTGATAAGGGGAAATCGGTCGCGAATCGACCCACTGTTTTACGTCAACCACGGGGGTGTCGTGCATGGGAGTGCTCTCTAATTGTTATGGGATCAAGCGGCCCTCACCCGAAAGCGCAGGGCGCATGCGCCGTCTTGTGTGATCACGGTAGGGGCTCGGGGAACATTGCGCGGCGGATAATGCTGAACGAGGTATGCGTTTTATTTATGGCGGCTGAACAGGTGGCGGGGTGGGCCGCTGCCGATGCGGGCCCCTTGGCAACTGTTAAACAGCCGGACGATGACTTACCATCGTCGCCGCTCACAAGCCGCGCCAGGGAGGCCGCTGACTGTTCATGCGTTCCCTGGCCCGGTTATTCATCCAAGCCACTGTCAGGGTTTCCCATGTTTCGCGTCTTCAAGGCTTCGGCCTTCCTGCTGGCTGGCAGCGTGCTTTCTGGCTGCATCAGCCAACCAGCCGGCCTCGTCAGCGAGCCGCTGCGCCCCGCCCCCAACGAACCTGCGGCCTACCTGGTCGGCGCCATCGGCCCACAAGTGCTGGGCAATGGCGGCGCGGCCACCAACCTGCGCCTGCTGTTCCGCAAACGCGGCTCGATGTACGGCGCCGCAGCACTGTGGCAAGGCGACTCGCGCCCCACCCCCAATGACCTGGAGGCGCCTGGCAGCGCCGGCAGCGTGTTTGTCCTGCCGCTGAAGCCGGGGGACTACGAGTTCTACAACTTCCAATTCTGGGCGGTGGGCTACCGCCCCGGGATGGGTTCAGGTTTCAGCTCGCGGGAGGCACGCGAGGCGTTCGTGGTGCCACTGCGCCTGGAAGCGGGGAAGGCCTACTACATCGGTGAGTACCGCTCGGTCTGCCGCGAGATCACCAAATGCCTGTTTGTCTGGGGCGACCAGATGACCCGGGACGCCGCCATCGCCCAGCGCCAGGTGCCAGGGTTGCCGACCTTGCAAGCGTTGCCGCTGAACCTTGAACAAGCTCATCCATTCATCATCCAGGCCCGGCCAGCCCCCGGCCTGCCCGCCTCCGCCCGCGAGGAACACCCATGAAAACCACCCTGGGCCTGTGCGCCCTGCTCCTGCTCAGCGGCTGCGCCGCCACCAACACCTTGCCCGAGCGCCCGCTGCCCGACGGCAAGGACTACCTGGCGCCGCTGCACGTGATGGTCGACGACCCCTTGCGTGCCTCTGAGTTGCGCAACGCCCTGCGCGCCACCGGGGTCTTCGAAAACGTGCAGACCGGCCCCGGACAACCGGGGGATTACAGCGCGCGGATCCAGTTCACCTCAGAACACGACCTGCCGCCCTTCCCGGTGATTCTCCTCAGCGCCGCTACCCTGTTCCTGATGCCCCTGTCCAACGGCATCGACACCCATACCGAGATCACCCTGCTGCATGAAGGCAAGACCCTGAAGCGCTACAGCTATCGCAACCTGACCCACAAATACACGTGGTTGCTGGACCAGGGTGGCGAGATGAAGGAACAGAACATCCAGCGCATCGCTCGCGCCTTCGCTGCCGATATGCAACAGGACCAGTTGCTGCCCAGCGCCGGGCTGACGCCGTGAAGCGCATCGGTTTGCCCGCGGTGCTGTGCTTAGGCATCGCTTTGGGCGGCTGCGGCACCCGCATGCAGCCCCTGGACTACCGCAGCGCCCAGCCTTATGTGCCATTGAGCCTGGACCTGGGACCGAGCCGCAGCCGGCTGGACGTTCAGGAACAGCAGCAGACCCTCAACGCTCTGAGGGCCACCGGGGCCTTCTCCTTTCTCGATGGTGGTTACAGCCGCAGTGGCTACAGCCTGCTGATCAGCGAACCGGGGGGCAAAAGCGCCGGAATCTGGGGTGCGCTGAACGCTCTCACCCTGCTGACCTTCCCCCTGCCCTACAGCTACCAGAGCAACCTGCAGGGCGACCTGCTGAAGGATGGGCAACTGCTCAAGCGCTACCGTTACCGCCGCGAAGGCTACAGCGTAGCGGCTTGGTACGTGCCCCCGGTGCAGTTGGAAAACCGCCGGGAGATGCTCGACGAGCTGCTGCAGGACCTGGAACGGGACCGCTTGATTCCCCATGAGAACCTGCAGTGAGCCCATGAGCACAGGCCGGCGCCGGCCAAAAGCCCGGGCGCCGGCACTGGGGACCTCAGGCGTCTTCGAGGATCAGGTCGGCGCCCTTCTCCGCCACCATCAACACCGCCGCGTGGGTATTGCCCGAGGTGACATTGGGGAAAATCGACGCATCGATAATGCGCAGGCCGTCCAGGCCATGGACCTTGAGGCGCTTGTCCACCACTGAGGTCTGCCGGTCCGCCCCCATCGCGCAGGACCCGCACAGGTGATAGATCGAGCCGCTGTTCTCGCGAAAGTACTGCAGCATCTGCTCATCAGTCTGTACCGCCGGGCCCGGCAGTACTTCATCGACGGTAATGCCCTTGAGCGCGGGCGCCTGCATGATCTTGCGCATCAGGCGGCTGCCCTGGATCACCTCGTCGATGTCCTTCTGGGTGCTCAGGTAGTTGGGGTCGATCAGGGCCGCGTCCCTGGGGTTGCTCGAGGCGATTTCGATATGCCCGCGGCTGGTTGGCCGGCACGGGTTGAAGCACAGCAGGAAGCCTGAATAGGGCTCGGGCTTGAGGCTGGCCTTGTTGTTTTTCGGGATCTGGTACGACAACGGGTTGAAGTACAGTTGCAGGTTGGGGTTGGCCTGCTGCGCGTCACCACGGAAGAAACCACCGGCCTGGTTGACGCTCATGGCCAGGGCGCCTTTGCGGGTGAACACATATTTCAGCCCCAGCTTGAACTGGCCGAACACAGAGCTGAGCTGGTCATTCAAGGTGGGAATATTGGCTTTGTAGTAGTAGCTGGCACACAGGTGGTCCTGCAGATTGCGGCCCACCGCCGGCAGGTGCTGGACCAAGGGAATTCGGTGCTTGGCCAGCAACTCGCGATCCGCCACCCCGGACAGTTGCAGGATCTTCGGCGTGTCCACGGCACCGGCACACAGGATCACTTCCTTGCGCGCGCTGAAAGTGCGCACCGTCCCGTGCTGGGTCACGCTGATGCCGATGGCCCGTTGCTGCTCCGGGTCGAACAGCACCCGGTCCACCAGGGCATGGTGCTCGACCTTGAGGTTCGGCCGACCCAAGGCCGGGTGCAGGTGGGCAAAGCTGCTGGAGCAGCGCTGGCCGTTGCGGGTGTTGACGTCATAGATGCCCGCGCCTTCGAATCTGGGCCCGTTGAAGTCGTCGCTGTGGGGGTAACCCAGCTCGTCGCACCCCTTGAGGAACACGTCGCAGATCGGATGGGTCTGGCCCTTCATCGGGGTGATGCTGATGGGCCCGCTGGCACCGTGGTACTCGGTGTCGCCCAGGGGGTGGCTCTCCAGCTTGCGGAAGTACGGCAGCACCTCCTTGAAGCTCCAGCCATCGTTGCCGCCGGCAGCCCAATCGTCGAAGTCATGGGCCTGGCCGCGCACATAGATCATTGCGTTGATCGAGCCCGAGCCACCCTGCACCTTGCCCCGTGGCGCGTAGATCGCACGGTCGGCCAATTGCTTCTGCGGCTGGCTGTAGTACATCCAGTTGAAGGTGGGGTTGTAATACATCTTGGCAAAGCCCACCGGGATCTTGAACCAGAGCGAGGAGTCCTTGCCCCCCGCCTCCAGCAGCAGCACCGAGTATTGCCCCGAAGCGGACAGCCGGTTGGCCAGGATGCAGCCTGCGGCGCCAGCGCCGGCGATGATGTAGTCGTATGTCATGCAGGGTTACCGCGTCAGTCATGTTGAAGGCACCTGCATCAGGTGCCATGCCCCGCCCGTTGCCGGGCGGGATCGGGGTCAGCCCTTGGCCGGCGAAGTGTCCTTGACGTCGGCGGGGGTGGCCGCCATCTGCAGGTGCAGGCGCTCGCCTGTGTAGGGCGAATGTTTGCGCACCACCTCCATGTTCAGCTCCACCCCCAGCCCCGGCTCGGTGGACGGAATGATGTAGCCGTCCTCCCATTGCAGCGGCTTGGTCAGCACTTCGGCGTGGAAACCGCCCCAGGTCATGATGCTTTCCTGGATCAGGAAGTTCGGCGTGCAAGTGGCCAGTTGGAAACTCGCCGCCGCGCCAATCGGCCCGTTGTAGAGATGAGGCGCGATCTGCGCGTAGTAGGCCTCGGCCATGCTGGCGATTTTCTTCGCCTCCAGCAGTCCGCCGCAGCGCGCCACGTTCATCTGCAGAATCGACGCACCACCGGCCTGCAGCAGCTTGAAAAACTCGTACTTGGTGGTCAGGCGCTCGCCGGTGGCAATCGGGATGCTGGTCTTGGCCGCCACTTGGGCCATGGCGTCTTCCTGGCCCGGCGGCACCGGTTCTTCGAACCACAGCGGGTCGTATTTCTCCAGGCGCTTGGCCAGGCGGATCGCCGACGACGGCACCATCTGCCCATGGGTGCCAAACAGCAGGTCGCACTGGTCGCCCACTGCTTCGCGGATCTTGCGGCAGAAGGTCTCGCAGCGCTCCAGCACCTCCAGGGAAATCTGGTGCCCGGAGTACGCGGTGTAGGGGCCGGCCGGGTCGAATTTGACGGCCGTGAAGCCCTTGTTCATGTTTTCGATGGCGCATTCGGCAGCCAGGTCCGGGTCGTCGTAGTCGTACTCGCCACGGTTGTTGACCGGGTACAGGTAGGTGTAGGAGCGCAGGCGTTCATTGACCTTGCCGCCGAGCAACTCATACACCGGCTTGTTCGCGGCCTTGCCGATGATGTCCCAGCAGGCCATCTCCAGGCCGCTGACCACGCCCATCATGGTCAGGTCCGGACGCTGGGTAAAACCGCTGGAATAGGCCTGGCGGAAGAAGCGCTCGATATGGTGCGGGTCCTGGTTCAGCAGGTAACGCTCGAACACGTCTTCGATGATCGGCAGCATGGCCTTGGGGCCAAAGGTCGCGGCATAGATCTCACCGACGCCTTCGATGCCGCATGCGGTCTTGAGTTTGACGAACAGCCAGTACATGCCGCCGATATGGGGTGGCGGTACGGCGACGATATGGGTTTCAAGGGCGACGATTTTCATCTCAGGCACCTGTCTGGTTCGAAGGTTTACGGTGGATACGGGCGCGCAATGCCAGGGCTGCCAAGGTGCCGAGCAGGCCGACTGCAGCGATGTAGCCGAAATACAGTTGGTAACCCAGGGCCCCGGGGAACTGTTCGGTGAGGTAGCCGTTGATCAGCGGGATAAAGGTGTCCGGCAAGTAACCGACCACCGAGACAATGCCGATGGCCAGGCCGGTGATGCGCAGCGGAATGTTGCAGGTGTCGAGAATGGCCCAGTACAGCCCGCGGATCGCATAGGTCATCAGGCCGATAAAGATCACCGTGCCGATCAGCAGGCCCAGGCTGTTGAGGCTTGGGAACACAATCAGCCCAGCCATGCTCAGGGTCGCCAGCAACAACGCGACAATCAGCACCGAAACGTTGGAGAAACGGTCACCCAGCCAGCCGCCGCCGATGCCGCCAATCGGGCGCATCCACAGCTTGATGGTGGTGATGGTGCCGGCCATCACGGCGGTCATGCCGTTGCCCTGCAGGTAGTCGGAGAAGCTGTAGGTGGCCCAGAAAATGTGGTAACCGCAGAACACAATGGCCGTCACCAGCCACAGTTCAGGAATCTTCACCAGGGTGGCCAGATCGCTGAGCAGGTTGTACTTGCCCTGCTCCACCGGCGCCGTGTCGGTCATGGACTTGGGGTCTTTGATCAACACCAGCACGCAACCGATGGCGATGCAGGTGAAGGCATACAAGTACACCACGTGCTTGAACCCTTCGGCCGCCGGCTCGCCACGGGTTTCCGTAGCCAGGGCGAACAGCCCCAGGGCCACCGTGGCCAGCAACGCTTCGACCAGGCCGCGCCCGCCATCGAGGATGCCGAAAAAGCGGCCCTGCTCGGAATGCTGGGCGATCATCTTCACCCGCTTGAGCACCGAAGCCCAGAACGTCAAGCCGGTGGTCAGGCCCCAGCAACCGAAAATGATCATCAGGGACGTCAGCGAAGGCGCGCTGGAGTACCACAGGCCCAAGGCGCCGGTGGCCACCAAGGAAAAGAAAATCAGAAAGCGTGGTGCGATACGGTCCGCCAGCCAGCCGCTGGGCAAGTAGCTGAGGAGGAAAATGGTGCCGAGCATGGAATACAGATAGCCCAGTTCACTGTGATTGATCTGGAACACTTCAAGCATGGTGGTCTGGTAGACCTGGCGCAGGTAGAGGATCGGGTAGATCGCCCCGGCGGCCAGCACCAACAACAGCAATTGGACATAGCGACTGGTCTTGTCGCTTTGGGCCGCGGGCGCGGCATTAAAACCCTGGGCAACAGGTGCAGGCTTGGACATCTTGGAGACCTCGAGCACCCACTGTGCGGGCACCCCGATAATTGTTGTTATAGAGGCAGCTGCAAGCCTCAAGCTACAAGCGGCAAGTCAACCTCGCGCGCCCTGCTTGCCACTTGCAGCTTGAAACTGGCTGCGGCTCTCAATCAATACTTCATGACCACCAGGCGGGTCTGGGTGAACTCCAGCATCCCGTGCTTGCCGTCATCGCCGCCCAGGCCCGAGCGTTTCCAGCCCGCGTGGTACCCCTGATAGGGGTCGGCCGGGGTGCGGTTGACGTACAGCTCACCGGCCTCAATGGCGTTGGCGACCTTCATCGTGGTGCGGTAGTTCTCGGTATAGAGCACCGAGGACAAGCCGAACTGGTGATCGTTGGCCAGGGCCAGGGCTTCATCGATGTCGCGGTACACGAGCACCGGCAACACCGGGCCGAAGATTTCTTCCTGGACGATTTCCATGTCCTGGCGGCAGCCACTGAGCAAGGTCGGCGGGTAGAAATGCCCCGGGCCTTCGGGCAGCACGCCGCCGCACTCCAGGACCGCACCCGCAGCGACCGCACGTTGCACCATGGCATGGATATTCTGTTGCGAACTGGCGTTGACCAACGGCCCCATCAGGCTCGGATCGCCAGCGCGGTTACCCCACTTCACGGCGCTGATCTTGGCCTTCAACAGGGCCAGGAATCGCTCATGCACGCGCTCGTGCACATACACCCGCTCCACCGCCGTGCACAGTTGGCCGCAGTGGGTGGTCTTGGAACCGACGATGTCGCTGGCGGCCTTTTCCAGGTCGGCATCGGCCTCGATGATTGCCGGGGTCTTGCCCCCCAGCTCCAGGGACGGCTTGGCGATATTGGCCTTGCAGTAATCCAGGACAATGCGCCCGGCATTGACGCTACCAGTCAAGGTGATCAGGCCCACTGCCGGGTGGGTGCAAACGGTGGCGGCGGTGGCGTGGTTCATGGTCAGGATGTTCACCACCCCGGCGGGCAGGCCAGCACGCTGCACCGCCTTGGCGATTTCGAACGCCGAAGTCGGGGTGTTGTTACTCGGGCGCACCACCACGGTGTTGCCGGCAATCAGCGCCGGGGCGATTTTGCGCAGCAAAGTGTAGACCGGGTAGTTGAATGGAATCAGGCAGGCAACCACGCCGATCGGCTCGCGATGCAGGAACAGGCTCTCGTCCGGGGTGTCGCTGGGGATGATCTCGCCTTCGATGCGCCGCGCCCATTCAGCGTGGTAGCGAGTGATCTGCGCCGCATAGCGGGCTTCGTTGCTGGCATCGATCAGGCTCTTGCCGGACTCGGCGGCCAGGGCCCGGCCGATGTCTTCGGCGCCAGCCTCCAGGGCGTCGGCAAAGGCTCGCAAGTGCTCGGCGCGCTGGATGCTGGTGAACTTGCCCCAGGTTTTCTGCGCCACGGCCGCGGCATCAACCGCAGCGCGAGCCTCCTCCTCAGTGGCCGCGGAGACTTGGCCGACCAGGGCCTCGGTGGCCGGGTCATACACCGCGATCACTGCGCTGCTGGCAGGTTCGATGAAGTGGCCATTAACAAAATTTCGCTCGAGTCGCATGGAGATTGCCCATCGTTGTTACAGGAATGGCTGAAGCGGCCTGAAGCGGATCCAGGCGCCTCCTTTTAAAGAGTGTGGATCGATCTGGCTGCCGCAGAACCCGTTGTGGGCAGCAGCGCAAGGCGCAAGAAAGCGCAATCGACAGGGGCCGAATAAGGCATGGCTTGGCACTCAGGTTGTTGTTATGTGAGTAGCCAGCAGTTTTGTCCTGCCGCCAAGGGAGAACAAACGATTAATTGCGCGGACAAACATTCGAAAAACGCACATTACTGACGCAGACGCAGGCAGACCGACCATGGCGTTGGGGCGCGGCCGCCCCCTGGCATGCCAAGGGCCGGCGCAGAGGGTCGACAGTGCTTAAGGGGTCGCAGCGGTGGAAGGCTCCAACTGGCGTTGCGCCAGCCAGATTTCTTCCTGCAACCATTGGCTGAACACCTGCAATTGCGGCATCAGGGTCTGCTCCGGGCGAGTCACCAACCAATAGGATTGATGGCCCTCGACGTGCACATTCAGCACCTGGGTCAACTGACCATTGGCCAGCTCCGGCGCCACCATGTGCCAGTCGGCAATGCTGATGCCCAAGCCATCGATGGCCGCGCGAATGGCCAGGTCCAGCAGATCGAATTCGTAACCGCCCTGGGTATCCACGCCGGTGATTCGCGCCGCGTCCAGCCAGTGCTTCCAGGTCAGGTAGCGCTGGTCTTCGCGGGCCAGCACGTGCAACAGGGTCAGGCGGTTCAGGTCAATGCCGCGCTCGCCCCACTCGCGGGCGTAAAGCGAGGGCGCGCAAACCGCAATGTGCCGCTCCTGGATCAACAGCGAGCTGTCCAGGCCATCCCATTCGCCGTCGCCGAAACGGATCGCGCAATCCAGGGTGCTGGTTTCCGCGAGGCTGTCCTGCAGGCGCGTGGTGATGCTCAGTTCCAGCTCCGGGTGCTGTTCCCGCAGGCGCCCCAGGCGCGGCAACAGCCAGCGACTGGTGAAGGTCGGTGGCGCGTTGATGTGCAAGCGGTTGGAGTGGGACTTCTGCTGGATGCTGCGCACCGTCAGCTCGATCTTGTCGAACGACTGGTGCAAGGCCCGCAACAGCACACGCCCGGCGCTGGTCAGTTCGAGGTGGTGATGGCGTCGCTCCAGGAGGTTTTCACCCAGCTGTTCTTCCAGTTGGCGCACCTGTCGACTGACCGCGCTCTGGGTGACGTTGAGCAACTCGGCGGCCCGGGTAAAACTGCCGGTGCTGCCGGCGACTTCAAAAGCTTTGAGCGCATTGAGCGCGGGCATCTTGCGTTTCAAGACAGTCTCTCGTGGCGGCCGATGAAGGCGCAGAGCATCGCACGGGGCCGAGGAAAAATCCTCGGTAACATGCATTTTTGTGTTGCCTGCCCCCATCACCTCACCCGTGCTGGACGGCGATCACCCAAGGCAACGGCAATCGGTCGTTTATAGCGATAAAAGAGTCGCAAACAGCAACCTGGCATGAGTATTTCGCAAGTCATTCATGACTATTAAGCACTGGCTGTTATTCATTTATAAGCGCTAGGCTGAACCACCAAAAAAACAACACTTCCAACCTGCGCCCTTCTATAGGGCGCGCCCTATTACTTCGCCCCATCATGCCGCACTTAATCATTAACCAAGAGTGAACTTCCACTATGCCAGCCCTTCAATATTCTCCCTCTAGAAGTGTGGGCGTCCTGGCACTTATCTTTACCGCCTGCAATGCCACCACGCACGGCTTCAGCATCTTTTTATATTCGGCGTTGTTACCGGAGATCCGCCAAGTGTTCGGCCTGAGTTACAGCCAGGCCGCCGCCATTGCGGCGTTGCTGCAACTGTTTTACATGGGCGCCTCGATCGCCAGCGGCGTCGCCGCGGCCTGGATCAGCCCTCGCGCCATGGTGCGGCTGACCATTGTCTTGAGCCCTGCCCTGCTGGCGTTGGCGGTGGCCACGCCCTGGGTGCTGCCGTTCGCCTTGTGCCTCGCGCTGGTATCGGCTTGCGCGGTGTCCAACTGGAACGCCATCGCCGCCCTCGCCGGCGAGGTCATTCCCGCCTCCCACCGCAGCCGCGTGCTGGGCCTGGCATCGTCCGGCGCGGCCTTTGCCATCTGCCTCAATGGCCTGCTGATTGCCTGGTTGCAGGGCATCAGCCTCAGGCAGTTCTGGTTGATCTGTGCCGGGCTGACCTTATTGGTTGCCTTGCTGACCTGCTGGGCGCTGGCGCCGCTGGGCCAGCAGCCTCACGACCGGCTGCCGAGCCACCGCCCGCCCTCGCTGCACCACGTGCTGCGCCAATGGCTGCGTTTGTGCCTGGAATACCCGGTGGCCCTGCACGTGCTGTTGCTCAGCGCCTTTATAGGCGCCATCAGCGGGCCGTTCCTCAACTTCCTCTCGGCCTTTGCCAGCGAACGCCTGGGGGCTGACGCGCGCACCACCGGCTCGCTCTGGACCCTGATCGGCGCCGCTGGCGTGCTCGGCGGTCTGCTCCTCGGGACCCTGGCCGATCGCTGGGGCGCGCTGCGGGTCATGGGCGGCAGCCTCGGCGCCTTCGGCCTGGCCATGTTTGGCCTGCTATGCCTGCCGTCGCTGGCCTTGACCTGGGTCGCCGCCGGTTTGTTCGCGCTGTTCTATTTCCCGGCCTGGGGCTTGATGGCGGCCTACCTCAGCGCCCGCCTGAGCGCGATGCAAAGCTTGCAAGTGGTGAGCCTGAGCATGGTCGGCTATGGCCTGGGCAGCGCCACCGCGAACAGCCTGTGCGGCGCCCTGCTGCAAGCCAGCCAGCAGTTCGCCCTGGTGCACGCCTGGATCCTTGGCTGGGCCGGCGCCAGCCTGCTATTGCTGGGCCTGATGGCCCGACGCCAAACCGACGGGCAAGGGGTGCGCGAGCAAGGCTGAAGGGCCCAGCTGACGCCAGAGGATCTCCACCAGGGCATCCAGCGCCGGCTCCCGGCACTGGCTCGAACGCCAGAACATCAGCGCCGCCGGCTCGATCGGCGGAAACCCCTCGGCCGCCCCCAACACCCGCCAACCGGGCGGCACCAGGCGCTGTGCGGTCACCCCCACTGCCTGCCCGCTTTCTATGGCGATGCCGATACCCCGCGGACTCTGGCTGGTGTACACCACCTGCCAGGGCCGTCCGGCCGCCGCCAGGGCGCGCACCGCATTGGCGCGAAAGGCACAGCCCTCGGCATACACCGCCAGCGGCACCGACGCGCCTTCGTCGCCACACCAGTTTTCGTCGGCCACCCAGGCCAGCGGCTCGTCGCACAAGTAGTGCCCCGGTTGCAGATGGGCGTGTTGCACCCCCAGCACCAGGTCCAGTTCGCCGCGCTGCAAGCGCCCCACCAAGGCCGTGGACATTTCGCAGCAAATGTCCGGGCGCACGTGAGGGAAACGTCCCTGGAAATCCCGCAGGACCCCGGCCAGGCAATATTCGGCGTAATCCTCAGGCATGCCGACATGAATGCTCGGCGAATCATTGGGCCGCTGCGTGGCGCTGATTGCGTCCTCATACAACTTGAGGATCTGCCGGGCATAAATCAGAAAGGTCTCACCGCTGGGGGTCAGGCTCAGTGAACGACTGGTGCGATTGACCAAGGGCGTACCGACCATCTCTTCCAGGCGCTGCAAACTCTGGCTGATGGTGGATTGGGTTTTATGCAGGCGTTCGGCCGCCGCGGAAAACCCCTGGCACTCGATAATAGCGATAAAGACTTTAAGTAAAGTCCCATCCAGTTGACCTGACATAACTATCGCACCTGCCGATGGATTCGATCACAACTTGTAATTTCCACTTCCTGCCTCCTTGAGCAACTATCAAGTCACCCCCGATTCGCTATTCAGGGCGTTCTCTGGAACCACCGTTACTTATATATCCAGGAGTCTGTAATGAGTCTGCAACTTGCCGATGCCGAAGTGGGTGATATCAGCGATATCGTCAATACCGAGCGTTATCCCATACATGATTCGGGCCATGTCGGACTGCAAGCGCTAATCGAACACGCCCGGGCGGAACTGGCCGAGGACGGCTGCTGCCTGCTCAAGGACTTCCTGCGCCCCGAGGTGCTGGAACAGGCCCGCGCCGAAGGCCAGGCGCTGTCGGGCAAAACCTTCTATTCGGTGCGCAAGGTCAACGCCTACTTCACAGAAGACGATGAGAACCTGCCTCAGGATGATCCGCGCCGCACATTCATGGAGCGCACCAGCGGTTTTGTCACCCGGGACATGATCGCCCCCGACGCCCTCATCCACCGCCTCTACGTGTCGCCAATGATGAAACGCTTTATCGGCGCCTGCCTGGACGAGCCGGAGATTTTCGAATACGCAGACCCCTTTGCCGGGCTGGTGATCAACGTGATGCCCGAAGGCACCGAGCAACCTTGGCACTTCGACACCAACGAATTCATTGTCAGCATGATGACCCAGAAACCCGAAGCGGGCGGACGCTTCGAATACGCGCCGATGATCCGTTCGCGCACCCAGGAGAACCTCGGGGCGGTGGGCAAGGTGGTGCGCGGCGAAGACCGCTCCCGGGTGCAGGAACTGGAACTCAACCCCGGCGACTTGCAGATCTTCAAGGGCCGTTTCTCGGTGCACCGGGTGACCCGAGTCGAAGGCACCATCGAACGCAACACGGCGATATTCGCCTACTCCGAAAAGCCCGGGATCATCGGCCGTGCCCAGCGCACCAAGCAGCTGTACGGACGCCTGTCCGAAGCCCACCTGCAAGCCGAACGCAACCTGGTCCGCAGCGACCAGTTGCTCGACTGATTTCCCCCCAAAAAACTAAAAAACCGTATTTGCCCTGCGAGGAACACCCCATGAGTCTGTCCGGCCCGAACCGCAACCCCGCCGATTGCGAACCCACCTATGACGAAATCCAGCAGATCCAGCTGGACCGCCTGCAACGGGTGCGCAATGAGCTGAAAAAACGCGACTACGCCGCCTGCGTGCTGTTCGACCCCACCCACATGCGCTACGCCACCGGCTCGCGCAATATGCAGGTGTACTCGGCGCGCAACCCAGCCCGCTACGCCTTTATTCCGGCCGAGGGCCCGGTGGTGGTGTTTGAATTCGGCGGTTGCCTGCACCTGGCCGAAACCCTCAACACCGTCGACGAAGTGCGTCCGGCCAAGGCCATCTCTTACTACTTCTGCGAAAGCTTCCTGGGCAACGTCACCGCCGACTGGGCCGCGGAAATCGATGAGCTGGTGCGCCAGTGTGGCGGCGGCAAACGCATCGCCATTGAAAGCGCGACTTCGGCCGCCGCCTTTGAACTGCAAAAACTCGGCTACCAGATCTTCGATGCCCAGGAACCCCTGGAGCGGGCACGTTGCATCAAGGTGCCCAACGAACTGAAGATGATCCGCGCCAGCCTGCGCGCCACCGAAGCCGGGGTGCGCCTGATGGAAAGCAAACTGGCGCCCGGCATCACCGAGAACGAACTGTGGTCGCACCTGCACCAGCATGTGATCGCCACCGATGGCGACTACGTGGAAACCCGCCTGCTGTCCTCCGGGCCACGCACCAACCCATGGTTCCAGGAGTGCAGCACCCGACCGATCGAGGCCGGCGACCTGGTAGCCCTGGACACCGACGTGGTGGGCCGCTTCGGCTACTACGCCGACTTCTCCCGAACCTTCCTCTGCGGCGAACAGGCGGCCACAGCCCGCCAGCAAGAGCTGTACAAACTGGCCTATGAGCAGGTGCAGACCAACATCGAAATGCTCAAGGCCGGACGCAGCTTCAAGGAGTATGCCGAGCGTGCCTGGAAGATACCCGACCACTACAAGGCCAACCGTTATTTCGCCCTGGTGCACGGGGTGGGCATGACCGGTGAATACCCTTACGTGGTGCACCGTGAAGACATCGACGCCCTGGGTTACGACGGGGTGTTCGAGGCCGGCATGACCATCTGCGTGGAAAGCTACATCGGTCACGATTCGGGGGGCGAAGGGGTCAAGCTCGAAGAACAGGTGTACATCCACGAGCACGGCATCGAACTGCTCTCGGACTACCCGTTCGACGCGCGCCTGCTGCCACGTTGAAAGCCCGGCCTGCGCTGGTACCCGGGAGGCTCCGGAGGTGAATGCGCCAGCGCTGGCCGGCTGTGGCCCACAGGCGGCGATTCGCCGAGGTAGGCGGCTCGCGCTCAGTAACATGCATTTTAAGAATGGTCGGACGCTGAATTTATCGTTTGTCCATCCCGCCCAGGATGACAAAACTGCTGGCATCTCTAATAAAAACAACATGAGAGCTGCCCAATGTCCTACCCCATTTCCTTCCTCCTGAATTCTTTGCAATCCGTTCTCCTGCCGGTTTCACGCCTGTTGCGCGGTGCTCCCTAGCCTGCGCCGCTGACCGTTTCGCGCACCCGAAAACCGACCGCGCCTGGCGCTGCATCCTGCTGGCAGCCAGTCGAAAAACGCATCTTTGCCAAGTATCGGAGAGGCTTATGAAAGAGCTCATGACACTGGACGGTTCGACGCCGCATCCAGCCGTAGACGACCTGTGCACTCAGGTCCGGAGCGGCGAAATCAACCGCCGCCAATTCCTGCGCACCGCCGCCCTGTTAGGCATCACTGCCGCCAGCGCCAGCAGTTTTATCGGCTCGGCGCTGTTCAGTGACAGCGCCCTGGCCGCGGAAACGCCGCGCCCGGGCGGCACGTTGCGGTTTGCCTGCGCCATCCAGGAAATCCAGGACCCGATGCTGATCACCTGGATCGAAGCCTCGAACCTGATGCGCAACAGCCTGGAATACCTGACCTGGGTCGATGCCGAGAACATCACCCACCCTTACCTGGCCGAAAGCTGGAAGCCCTCCGACGACCTCAAGGAGTGGACCTTCAACCTGCGCCAGAACGTCAAGTGGAGCAATGGCGACGACTTCACCTGCGACGATGTCGAGCACAACATCCAGCGCTGGATCGCCGCCGATTCCAAGTCGGTCAACCGCACCGCATTCCAGGACATCAGCGCCTTCGAAAAACTCGGCCCCTACCAGTTCAAGCTGGTGCTCAAACGGCCGATCCTGGCGATCCCGGAGATGCTCAACGCCTTCACCTGCGCCATCGCCCACCGCAGCTTCAAGGCCGGTGACGACTGGGCGAAAAACCCGCTGGGCACCGGCCCCTTCAAACTGGCGTCGTTCGCTGTCAACAAGCAGGCGACCTTCACCAAGCGCGCTGATTACTGGGGCAACCCGGCGCACCTCGACGAGCTGCGCTATGTCGACATGGGCACTGACGTCTCGACCCAACTGGCGGCCCTGCAAGCCGGGCAAGTGGACGTGCTGTACCGGGTCACCGTAGCCGAACTGGACCTGGCCAAGCGCATGCCCAATGCCAAGCTGCTGACCTGCAAATCGGCGCAGACCGTGGTGATGCGCATGGCCGTGGACCAGAAGCCCTTCGATGACCTGCGCATCCGCAAGGCCGTGGCCCTGTGCGCCGACAACGCGCAGATGCTGAAGATTGCCTATCGCGGCATGGGCACCCTGGGCGAAGACCACCACGTCGCCCCGTCGCACCCCGAGTATTTCCCCCTGCCCAAGCGCCAGCGCGACGTGGCCCAGGCCAAGGCACTGCTGGCAGAAGCCGGGCATGCCAAAGGCATCGACATCGACCTGATCGTCGGCAATACCCAGGGCCGCTACGAGCAGGATTGCGCACAGATCCTCCAGCAGAACTGCGCCGAAGCCGGGATTCGTATCAACCTCAAGGTGATCCCCGCCACCCAGTACTGGCCGATCTGGGACAAGGCCGCCTTCAGCCTCACCTATTGGGCCCATCGGCCGCTGGGGGTGATGTCCCTGGAGCTGGCCTACCGCAGCGGCGCCGCCTGGAACGAAAGCCACTACAGCGACCCGGCCTTCGATGCCGCCCTGGACAAGGCCATGGGCATCGTCGATCCCAAACAACGGGCCCAGGCCATGGAAAGCGTGGAGCGCATCCTGCAGGACGCCTGCGTCATGGTGCAGCCGTTCTGGGGTGACAAGTTCACCGCCACCGCGCAGAAGGTCCGGGGTTTCAAGGTCCACCCTTCGGACTTCTACCCGATGAACGAGACCTGGCTGAGCGCCTGATCCCGCGCTTGCAAGAACAAGCTCGCCCACCGTCAAGGGTGCGGCGAGCCGGCAACCTACCTTGGCCGGAGCGTGCAAACATGGCTGATTTCCTGTGGCGCAAGCTACTGACCCTGGCGGCAACCCTGCTGTCGGTGTCACTGATTGTCTTTATCGCCCTCGAGCTGAACATCGAAGACGTGGCGATCAACGTCCTGGGCCCCTACTCCGCCGCCGACCAACGCGCGGCCTGGCTCACTGAACACGGTTACGACCAACCCTTTATCTGGCGCTACCTGGTGTGGCTGAAAGACTTCGTCAGCGGCCACTGGGGCACCTCGGTGCACTTTCGCGAACCCGTGCTCGACCTGCTGCTGCCCAACCTCGGGCAAACCCTGATCCTCGCCGGGCTGGCGTTACTGGTGATGGTGCCGGTGGCCCTGACCCTCGGCGTGCTGGCGGGCATCCGCCAGGGCTCCACGGTGGATCGGCTGGTGTCGCTGCTGTCCATCGTCACCACCTCGATCCCGGACTTCGCCAGTGCGGTGTTCGTCTCGGCGATCTTTGTCTTCTGGCTCAACTGGCTGCCGGGGGTGAGCAGCATGAGCGACGGCTTCAGCGGGCTGCAGTTGGTCATGCCGCTGCTGGTGCTGTGCCTGTTCGGGGTCGGCTACCTGGCGCGGATCACCCGTGCCTCGATGGTCGAAGTGATGCAGGCGCCCTACATCCGCACCGCGCGGCTCAAGGGCGCCTCGACCTCGCGCATCGTCTTGCGCCACGCCCTGCGCAATGTGCTGATCGCGCCAGTCACGGTGATCATGCTGTACATCCCCTGGCTGCTGTCCAACGTGATCGTGGTCGAGGTGTTCTTCGCCTACAAGGGATTCGGCTCGCTGCTCTACACCGCCTCGCTGAACCACGACGTCTACCTGATCGAAGCCTGCGCCATGATCAGTGGGCTGGTGGTCGGAGTGACGAAGATTTTCTCCGACCTGGCCTACACCTGGCTCAACCCGCGCATCACCTTGCGCAGCCTTGGGGGGAGTGCCCAATGAAGCTGTTCCACGCATTCAAAAGTCCATTGGCGGCCGTTGGCCTGTTGCTGGTGGGGGGCTGGGTGTTGCTGGCCCTGTTCGCGCCGCTGCTGGCGCCCCATGACCCCCTGGCCAGCTTCACCCCGCTGCTCACGCCCTTGAGCGATGACGGCAGTGGCCAGGTTTTCCTGCTGGGCACCGACATGCTCGGCCGCGATATCCTTTCGCGGCTGATCTGGGGCACCCGCACCGTGTTGTTCTGGTCGACCCTGGCCACCCTCACCGCCTTTGTGGTGGGGATTGCCATGGGCCTGTGCGCCGGCTACTTCAATGGCTGGGTCGATGCGGTGCTGTCCTATGTCGCCGACACCGTGCTGTCGTTCCCGGTGCTGGTGCTGTACATCGTGATCATCATTGCCCTGGGCGCCTCGGCGCTGAACATCCTGATCGCAGTGACCTTCACCAGCGCCCCGGCGATTTTTCGCATCATGCGCGCCCTGACCATCGACATCCGCTCGCGGGACTACGTGCTCAGCGCCATCACCCAGGGCGAAGGGTCGCTGCGCATCATGCTGGTGGAAATCCTGCCCAACTGCGGCGGCCCGCTGATTGTCGATTTCTGCCTGCGCATCGGCTACACCGCGATCATGATCGGCGCCCTGGGCTTCCTCGGGCTCGGCCTGCCACCCCCGACCCCGGATTGGGGCGGCATGATCAACGAAGGCCGGAGCATGGCCATTGCCTTCCCGCACCTGGTGATCTTCCCCTGCATTGCCATCTCCACCCTGATGCTGGGCCTGAGCCTGTTGGCCGACGGCCTCGACGAACACGCACAGAAAGGCGCAAGGAGCTGAGCATGCACACCTCTTCTCAAGTACTGCGGGTCGACAACCTGTCCATCGAACTGCCGGCCGGCGCCGACCGCAGCCATGCGGTGCAGGGCATCAGCCTGGAAGTGCGCAAGGGCGAAATCCTCTGCGTGATCGGCGAGTCCGGCTCAGGCAAGTCGGTGCTCTCGGCGGCCATCATGGGTGACTACGCCAAGGGCCTGCGCCACAGCGCAGGGCATATCGATTTTCTCGGCCAGGACATCTGTGCCATGGACGATGAGGCCCTGCGCCAGTTACGCGGCAACCGCATCGCGATGATTTTCCAGGAGCCCATGGCGGCCCTTAATCCAGCCATCCGCATTGGCCGCCAAGTCGAGGAAATCTTCGCTATTCATGCTCCTAAGATGCCGGCGGACGAACGTCGGGAGCGCATGCTGGCGCTGCTCGAATCAACCCAATTGCCAGACCCGCCACGCATTGCCAACAGCTTTCCCCACCAGCTGTCTGGCGGCCAATGCCAGCGGGTGGTGATCGCCATGGCCCTGGCCATGAACCCAGACCTGCTGATTGCCGACGAACCGACCACGGCCCTCGACGTGACCACCCAGGCCCAGGTGCTGAAACTGGTGCGTGACCTGCGCGGGCGCGGCCAGCACGGCATTCTGTTTATCACCCACGATTTTGGCGTGGTCGCGGAAATCGCCGACCGCATCGCGGTGATGGAAGGCGGCCGCCTGGTAGAGATCGGCGAGCGCGACCAGGTGCTCAATGCGCCTCGCCACGCCTACACACGCAAGCTGATCGCCGCGGTGCCGGCGCTCTATCCCGAGCTGCACGCGCCCTGTGCCGACGGCGAATTGGCCTTGCGCATCGAACGCCTGAACAAGGTCTACGACGTCGGCGGACGTAAGGTCCAGGCCCTGCGCGATGTGTCGCTGCAACTGCCACGGGGCAAGACCCTGGCGATTGTCGGCGAGTCCGGTTCGGGCAAGAGCACCCTGGTCAAGGCGGCGATCCGCCTGGTGGACAGCGACAGCGGCCATGTCTGGGTCGGCGACACGGACTTCCTGGCATTGAGCGGCGCGGCGTTGGCGGCCAACCGGCGGCGCATCCAGATGATTTTCCAGGACCCCTACGGCTCCCTCAACCCGCGTCATCGAGTCGGCGACATCATTGCTCGCGCCGCCCGGCTGCGCGGCCTGTCGGCCAAGGACGCCTGGGCCGAAGCGGGCGACCTGCTGGAACAAGTGGGCCTCAAGCGCGACGCCCTGAACCGCAAACCCCGCCAGTTCTCCGGCGGCCAGCGCCAACGCATCGGTATCGCCCGGGCGCTGGCCATGCGCCCGGAAGTACTGATCGCCGATGAAAGCGTATCGGCACTGGATGTCTCGGTGCAGAAACAGGTGCTGGAGCTGCTGGCCGAACTGCAGCAACGGCTGAACCTGAGCATTCTGTTCATCACCCACGACCTGCGGGTGGCGGCGCAGATCAGCGACAGCATCGCGGTGATGCGCCAGGGCGAAGTGGTGGAATACGGCAGCGCCGAGCAGGTGTTGCTCAGGCCGCAGAACCCCTACACCCAAACCCTGCTGGCCGCCGCGCCGGGGGCCAAGGCGATCCCCACCTCCCCCCATGAACCACCTTTGAGACTGATCCAGCCTTCACGTCACTGACCTTGCACCTCCTCCCCGTTGCCGCGGTGTTTGCCGCGGCCGGGCTCACTGCTGCCAAAAAAAACACAACTCGGGAGTCAACCCATGCATCAACACACTCGCGCACTGCGTCATCTGGCCCTGATTCCGGTCCTCGGCACCCTCGCCGCCCCGGCCCTGGCGATCCAGGTCACCGACAACCTCGACCTCGGCGGCGCCGTCCGTGCCCGCTGGGACTACGACCCGGACCGGGACATCCAGAAGTTCAACTTCGACACCGCGTTCCTCACTGCCAAATACAGCTCAGACAGCTGGATCGGCGCCGCCAAATACCGTTTCTACGGCCGCGCCTACCCTTACCAATACACCAACAATATCGGTGACGTGGCCTTCGCCGAAACCGCCTGGATCGGTTACAAATTCAACCCCGAACAGCAGGTGCAAGTGGGCCTGAACCAGGTGCCGTTCGGCCTGCAGCCGTACTTCGGCAGCACTTTCTACGAAACCCTGGGCAACGTAGTGGGCCTGGAAGACGTCGAGCAGGTCGGTGCCAAGTACATCCAGCAAGTGGGCGACTGGAACATCCAGACCGGCTACTACCTGCGCCCGGCCTGGCAAGGCAAGGGCACCAGCAATGGGCGCACCTATTCCAGCGTGGTGTCCTCGGCGGACAGCTACGTGGAAAACGGCAGCGACAACCGCGAACGCAACACCGTGGTGCTGCGAGTGGCCAAGGCCCTGGACCTGGGGGACTGGAAGTCCGAAGTGGGTGTCTCGGGGCTGACCTCCACCCTGAAGAACAACGACACCCACGACGACGGCCGACGCAACGCCGTGGCCGTGCACTACCTGGGCAAGAACGGCCCATGGGGCGTGCAACTGCAGGCGGCGCGGCAGCAGATGTCGCCGCGCAACCCGGGCACCGATGAACTGGTGACCCTGGGCGGTTACGACGGCACCTTCAACATCGCCAGCCGCGGCAACCTGTACGTGGCCGACCTGAGCTATGACGTGGACGGCAAGTACCTGTTCGACCAGGTCAGCGGCATCAAGCTGTACGCCAACTACAGCGCCTTCGATAAATCCGCCAGCGAATTCAAGACCTCCCAACGGATGATCCTCGGCACCTCGTTCTCGGTGAGCAAACTGTGGATTGCCACCGAATGGCTGTTCGGCAAAAACGACCCCTACATCGGCGGCAGCAGCTACACCCAGAGCCTCGGCGCCGGGGGCAGCGACCAGTGGGAGAACCAGCTGTACATGAACATCGGCTACTACTTCTGACCTGAGGGGCCCATCGCTGGCAAGCCAGCTCCTACAACAGCGGGTGTGGTGACAGTGGCGATATTGCGGCCAGCCCTTCTGTAGGAGCCGGCTTGCCGGCGATTGCGATCTTGAGGGCCCTATCGCTGGCAAGCCAGCTCCTACAACGGTGGGTGCGGTGGCGGTGGCGATATTGCGACCTGCCCTTCTGTAGGAGCCGGCTTGCCGGCGATGGGCGTTGGGTTTGCACAATCTTCTGATGCGGAGCAGCCGTTTATGCGCCAATTACCTTCTTTGAACATGCTGCGGGTCTTCGAGGAAGTCGCCCGACACCGCAGTTTCGGCCAGGCCGCCCTGAGCCTGAGCGTGACTCAGGGCGCTGTCAGCCGACAAATCAAGCAGTTAGAGGATTACCTCGGCCTGGCGCTGTTCGTGCGCACACCCCAGGGGTTGTCCCTGACCGAAGCCGGCAGCACCCTGGCGCCCCAGCTAGGGGAAGCCTTCGACCATATGGAGCGGGCCCTGCAGGCGCAGCGGGTGCCCAACCTGCGGCAGCGCCTGCGGATCCTCGCACCGCCCACCTGGGCCACCCGCTGGCTTTCGGCGCACTTGCGTGCCTTCTGCCAACGCTACCCGGACATCAGCCTCAGTGTGACCCAACCCAGCGGCCACGACAGCCTGGCCGAAAGCGATTGCCAGATCCGTTTCGGCCAAGCGCCCGCCAGCCATTGCAGCAGCCGCTTGCTGGTGATGGAACGGCACATTGCCGTGGCCAGCCCGGAACTGTTCGTGGACGGCCGGGCACCGGACCTCAAGCAGTTTCCGCTGCTGCACATCCTGCACGACGGCAAGCGCTTGCACGTCTGGGAGCACTGGCTGGCGGCCATGGGCCGGGACGATGTGGCCGCCGACAGCGGCCTGGAATTCAGCACCCTGGACCAAGTGATCCACACCGCCCTGGCCGGTGGCGGGCTGGCGGTAATCGACCGCCAAATGATCGAACGGGAGCTGGCCAATGGCAGTCTGTTGCCCATCACCCCGGTGGAGGTGCTGGGCCCTTATGGCTATTGGCTGGATGTGGCGAACGACAAGCAGGGCTTGTCCAAGGTGCGGCTGTTTACCGAATGGCTGAGCCTGGTGAGCAATCCCTGAACGCTTGCAGACACCGGTATGCCAGTGCCTGCAAGCAAGGGCATAACACTCAGAGGCCGCCCATCAACAGGTATTTGATTTCCAGGTAATCGTCGAGGCCGTATTTGGAGCCTTCGCGCCCTAACCCGGACTCCTTGATTCCGCCAAAGGGCGCCACTTCGGTGGAGATAATGCCTTCGTTGATCCCCACCATGCCCGCCTCCAGTCCCTCAGCCATGCGCCATACGCGGCCGATGTCACGGCTGTAGAAATAGGCCGACAAACCATAGGGCGTGTCGTTGGCCCGCTGCAGCACTTCAGCCTCGTCGCGGAAACGGAAACAGGCAGCCACCGGGCCAAAGGTTTCGTCTTGAGCGATCAACATGTCGCTGCTGGCGTCGGTGAGAATGGTCGGCTCGAAGAAGGTACCTCCCAGGGCGTGCCGGCGACCGCCACACAGCAGCTTGGCGCCCTTCTCCAGGGCATCGCCGACGTGCAGTTCGACCTTGGCCAAGGCCGCCGCATTGATCAGCGGGCCCTGTTCGGTCTCGCCGTCCAGGGCACTGCCGACGCGCATCGCCGACACCGCCTCGGCCAGCTTGGCGGTGAACGTGTCGTACACCCCATCCTGGATAAAGAAGCGGTTGACACAGACGCAGGTCTGCCCGGTATTGCGGAACTTGGAAGCCATGGCGCCTTTGACGGCGGCCTCCAGGTCAGCATCATCGAACACGATAAAGGGCGCGTTGCCCCCCAGTTCCAGGGAGACCTTTTTCAAGGTATCGGCGGCCTGGCGCATCAGCAACTTGCCAGTGCGGGTGGAACCGGTGAAGGACAGCTTGCGCACAGTGCCTGAGGCTTGCAGGGCACCACCGATGGCTGCCGCGTCACCGGATACGATGTTCAGTACACCGGCAGGAATCCCCGCCTGTTCGGCCAGCACTGCCAGGGCAAAGGCCGACAGCGGGGTCTCTTCCGAGGGTTTTAGAATCATCGTACAGCCCGCCGCCAGGGCCGGGCCGACCTTGCGCGTGACCATGGCCAGAGGGAAGTTCCACGGAGTGATCGCCGCGACAACGCCAATCGCTTCCTTCACAACGATGATTCGTGCATCCGCCTTGTGGCTCGGTATCACATCGCCATAGGCGCGCTTGGCTTCTTCGCCGAACCACTCCAGGAAGCTGGCGGCGTAGACCACTTCGCCCATGGCTTCGGCCAGGGGTTTGCCCTGTTCCAGGCTGAGCAAATGGGCCAGGTCCTTCTGGTTGCTCAACATCAGATCGCTCCAGCGCTTGAGGCGCTGGCTGCGTTCCTTGGCGGTGAGTGTGCGCCAGGCCGGCAAGGCACGGTTGGCGGCGTCGATGGCCAGGTTGGTTTCTTCGACAGCGGCACGCTGTACGTCAGCGATCAGCGTGCCATTGGCCGGGTTGACCACCGCGTATGTCGGGCCGCCGCTGGACCATTGGCCATCGATGTAGTTACCAGTGCGAATCAGCGGGTTCATGCCACGGCCTCGATCAAATTGAAACGGTCCAGGCCCGGACGGGCGCTGCGCAGGATGCGCTTGCCGGCGGTGTAATCGTTGATCACATCGCAGGGGGTGTAGTTGCGTTCCAATTCATGCAGTTCCTCGGCATCCAATGGGGTGTCGAGGGCCGCCAGGGCACTGTCGAATTGCTCGGTGGTGTCGGCGCCCACCAGCATGCAGTCCACACCGGGATGATTGAGCACCCAGGCCTGGGCGATCTGCGCATTCGACACACCGCGGGCACGCGCCACGCGCTGCACCGAATGGGCGATATCGAACGAGGCCTGGTCGCTGTACATCTGCTGAGTGAAGAAGTCGGTCTGGTTGCGCGTTGACTGCGCCTCGCCGGTGAGCAAGCCACGGGCCAGCGGGCTGAACACCGAGACGCCCAGGGCCTGATCGCGGCAGAACGGGATCATCTCGCGCTCCTCTTCACGGTAGGCGCAGTTCAGTTGCAACTGCATATTGATCGGCTTGACCCAGCCATTGCGCTCGCAGGCCATGAGGATCTTCGCCAACTGCCCGGTGAGCATGGTGGACACGCCGATGTAGCGTGCCTTGCCGGAGCGTACGATGTCGTTCATGGCGCTCATGGTTTCTTCCACCGGGGTGTTCAGGTCGAAGTAATGCAGCATGAACACGTCGACGTAATCCATGTCCAGGCGCTTCAGCGAGGCGTCGATGCTGTCCATGATGTGTTTGCGCGAATGGCCGCTGGCGTTGATGCCGTTGCGGGTGCCGTAACCGACCTTGGTGGTGATCACCAGGTCTTCGCGGCGGGCCAGGCGCTTGACGATGCGCCCCACCACTTCCTCGCCGACACCGGCCGAATAGAAGTCGGCCAGGTCGATGAAGTTCACTCCGTTATCCAGGGCGTGCCTGACGATTGGCTCGCTCTTTTTCTCGTCGAAGATCCAAGGTTTCCAGTCCGGGGTGCCCATGTTCATGGTGCCCAGACACAGACGCGAGACTTGCAGGCCCGAGTGGCCCAAACGAATGTATTGCATGGTCCGTTCCTCAGGCTTTGGGGGTGTAGAAAGGGTTGCCGATCTGGCCCACCACGTCCGCCAGTTGGGCGCGTTCGGGCTTGCCGGTCAGGGCCGCGCGGATCGCCGTGCGGCAGGCGTTGTAGTTGTTCTGGTAGACCGCATCCAGGTCATCACAAGCCGGGTTGACCCAGTTGGCGGTGACAATCGCCCACTCGTCTTCAGCCTCTGCCGGCAAGGTGCCGTCGAGCAAGGCTTCCAGCACTGCCTTGGCGATCCCGGCCTGAGAGGCGCCCCAGGTCGCGTTGCCGTGCAGCTCGCTGCCAATCGCGGCCTTGTTCACGTACAGGGTCATGGGTTTGACCGGGATATTCGGCTGGGCAATCACCATGAATGGGCAATGGCCCTGGCTGGGTGAAGCCAGACTGTTGGCAAACGCCTGGCCGGCCGGACCGTTGCGCGGGCCGATGAGGATATTGATGTGGGCCGCGTTGACGCCTGGGCCTTCGAAACCTTCACCAATGTAGAGGTCGAGTTCTTTCATGGGTACTTACTCTTGGGAAACACAGAGGGAATGTCCGGGGTACTCAGCGGCGCACGCGACTCGTGACCGAGGCATGGACGGGGTGGGTATTCGAAGAGCGCAGCGCGAAGCTGGCGGGGACGCGGCAGTGAGGATCAGTCATGGTGCAAACGCTCTTTTTGTTATGGATGAGCTGTGTTTGCGCTGTTGTATCACTGGCCTCACGAGCGACTGTAACCATTAAAAGTCACGGGCTCATGAGCTAAAGTCATGCCCCCTCGATGTGCTAGATTCAGCGCCCTCGCCCACCTGAAAAACCCTAAAGGAGCTGCGATGACAGCAGAGATTTTCAGCGGTGGTTGCCTGTGTGGGCAGGTGCGCTTCGAGGCGCGCGGGCCGGCGGGCAATCCTCACCACTGTTCTTGCAAGATGTGCCAGCGCCACAGCGGCGCCTTGACTGCGACCTGGGTCGAGTTCCCTCGGGAGCGGGTGACTTGGACCGGTCCTGGCGGCGCGCCGAGTACGTTCAGGTCGTCGGAGGCGTCCAGTCGGGCATTCTGCGCGGTGTGCGGCAGTTCCCTGGGCGCCCTCGACGACGCCCCGACCGTCGCCCTGTTGCTGGGCAGCTTCGACCACAACCACAGCACGGCGCTGATGCCCACCTATCACTCATTCGAAGATCAACGACCGCGATGGTGCGCGGCTGGAGCAGTGGGATGACGGAGCTGGCGACGGATCGGGACGAGCGCATTGCGTCGTTGATCTGGACTTGGTACGGCCAGGATGAGTACCGAAAAATCATCCTGGTGGGCGAACTGGCCCCGGCCCTGGTGTTTCTGACCCAGGACAGCGAAAGCCAGCGCAGGGACATCGGCTGCTGCGCCGAGTGCAACCTCTGGTCCGACTACCTGGAATACCTGGATAACTTCGTCAACCGGTTTCCCGAGCACCTGGAACCGAGGCTGTTCCAATTGCTGCAAACGCTGCTGGCGAGTTGTATGGCCTTGGGGCCGGCGGCCTACGGCACCCTCACCGAAAACGGCTTTGACGACCCGCAGTGGCAGCCGCTGCGGGAAGTGGCCAGCCAAGCGCTGGAACAGCTGGGCTGGACGGAACTGCAAGAGCACCTGCCCTCCCTCACCGAGGACTGTCGAGCCGCCCTGCGCAAGTGGCCCGATACCTTGTGATGCAGAGCGTCACGGTCAGCATTCCCACGCAGGAGCGAGGGAACGATCAGGGCTGACCTCGGGTTCCCACGCTCGGCGTTGCGCCGGGGCGGTGACGCAGGAGCGATCAGTGTGTTCCCGGGCTTTGCGGAACCCGGGGCAGTTCGCGTTTGTGCGCGGTCTTGGCGTAGGCCCGTTCGATGATGTCGCGCACCCGCTCGGTCACGGTTTCGCCCATCAGGTAGGCGTCGATCTCGTCGTAGCTGCAGCCATAGGCCGCTTCATCCAACTTGCCCGGTGCCAGCTCTTCGAGGTCGGCGGTGGGGGCCTTGCGCACCAGGTGTGCTGGGGCGTCCAGGGCATCGGCCAGCCATCGCACCTGGGTCTTGGTCAGGCCCGACAGCGGGGCCAGGTCGCAGGCGCCGTCGCCGAATTTGGTGAAGAAGCCCATCAGCGCTTCGGCGCCGTGATCGGTGCCTACCACCAGGCCATTGCTGAAGTTGGCAATGGCGTACTGAGCCAGCATCCGCGCCCGGGCCTTGACGTTGCCCTTGGCGAAGTCAGTCAACTCCGGCGAGGGTTGCAGACCGTCGATGGCGATGTGGCGCATCAGTCCGTCCACGCTGTCGGCAATGTTGCAGGTGCTGATCAGGTCCGGGCGAATAAAGTCCAGCGAGGCCTGGGCATCGCGCTCATCGGCCTGGGTCTTGTAGGGCAAGCGCACGGCGATAAAACGCGCGTCCTGCCCTTCTTCCCGCAGTTGCTCTGCTGCCAATTGGCACAGGCGCCCGGCAGTCAGGGAGTCGACGCCGCCGCTGATGCCCAGCACCAGGGTCTTGCAACCGGCCCCGGTGAACACCTGCTTGATAAAGGCGATGCGCCGGGCAATTTCAACGGCTTCGCCACCGGCCTTGAGTTGCCGGTCGATCCCCAGTTCCCGGGCGATACGTGTTTGTGTGGTCATGCTCAGGCCCCCAGTTGCGGATTGATCAGGTTGACGTTGAACACCTGTGCCGCGTAGCGCAGGAACGACACGTCTTCACAGACGTTCTTGATCGGGTCATCGGAAAACTTCACCACCGGCTCGCCGTGCACCCGCACCAGTTTCATGACGATGCTCAAGGGTTCAACCCCATCGACATCGCAGGCCAGGCTGGTGCCCATGCCGAAACCGAACCGGGCCTGGCCCCGCACGTGCCGCAGGATCGGCAGGCATTTCTCGAAGTTCAGGCCATCGGAGAACATCAGGTCCTTGGTCTTCGGGTCGATGCCCAGCTCCCGGTAGCGCGCCAGCACCTTGTCGGCCCAGACGATGGGGTCACCGGAGTCCTGACGCAGCCCGTCATACAGCTTGGCGAAGTACAGGTCGAAATCCTTGAGGAAAAAGTCGGTGCTGATGCAATCGGTCAAGGCAATCCCGAGACGGCCACGGTACTCGTGCACCCAGTTTTCCAATGCGGCGTTCTGGCTTTCCCGCAGCCGCCCCAGTTGCTGGTGCACCATCAGCCACTGGTGAGCCATGGTGCCGATCAGCGGCAGGTCGAATTCATAGGCCAGGTGCGCATTGCTGGTGCCGACAAACACCCCGGGGAAATCGCTGCGCATCACATTGACCACCTCGCGCTGGGCCTTGAATGACAGGCGCCGACGGGTCGAGAAGTCCGATACACGGAACTCGGCGAGCTCTTCGCGGCTGGCGTTTTTTTCCAGCCATTCGAACTTCTGGTAGAGCTTGCGGGTGACGTCCGCCAACTCCACGTCCGGGTATTTGTCGCGGTTGCGCAGCTCGCTGACCATGGCCAGCACCGGCTGCTCGAACATGATGCAGTGCAACATCGGACCACGAACCCGAATGTTCAGTTGGCCGTCGATCTCCGACACGTGGATGTAGCGCAGGTTGAAGCGAAACAGCCCGAGGAACTGTTCGAAATCCGGGGTCAGGTATTCGCGAAAGCGCTTGTTGAACAGGAAGCGCTGCTCACCTTCACGCATCTGCAGGCCGGCGAGCTTTTCCAGCTCCTCGCGAATTTCCGGGATCAGGTGGCCGAGCTTTTCCCGGGAGCGGACGATGAATTGGTACTCCACGTCTACGTTGGGGTGCTGGTGCAATACCGCCTGCATCATGGTGAAGGTGTAGTAGTCGGTGTCCAGCAAGCTCTGGATCACCCCGGTGTCGCGGTCGAATGCACTTTCCATGGTCATGGTTCCTTATGCGCTGGCCAATCTGGCGGTGTCTTCACGGGTGGCGGCAATCGCGATTCCCGCTTGCTGCATGTCCTGGAGGGCCTGGGCCGCGCCCTGCTCGCTGATGGCCCGGCAGGCCGGCAAGTGGATGATCACCTTGAAGCCCGCGGCGGCCAGTTGCAGGGCCGTGGTCTTGACGCAGAAATCCAGGGCCAGGCCGCCGACGATCACTTGGGTCACCCCGCGGCTGTTGAGGTACTCGATCACCCCAGTGGACAGCTTGCCGTGCAGGTCGTGGTAGCAGGCGCCGTAGGGGTGCAGGTCCGGCTCGACGCCCTTCCACACGAAGTAGTCGTACTCGTAGGGCGTGGGCAAGTCGTCCAGCAGGGTGAAACCTTCGGTGCCCGGTACGCAGTGGCTGACCCAGGTCAGGTCGGCGTGTTCCAGGCCGGTGGGCTGGAGCATCTGCGCCGCGTCGGCCACGACCCAGGGCGCTTGCGGGCTGTGGGCGTCCTTGCTGCCTACACGCAGGCCGGCCAGGGTGGCCATGAAATTCAACTCACCGCCGATGCGATCGCCGCCGGCCACCGGCAACTCGTCCGGGCACAGCGGGGTGAAGCTTTTTTGCGCATCGACATCGAAGGAAGCGGTGTTCATCGTCAGGCTGTTCATGCTGGGTCTCTCCTCTGCATGGAACACAAGGTACATGTCATGTACTTTCATATCAAGCACCGATTGAAATTTTTATTGGCCAGCACAAGCTATTCAAGCTGTTAAATATGAATGACAGAGGCATGGCGCTTTCAAACAGCCAATGCTAGGGTACACGTCATGTACCAATAGGGAGAGCCACATGTTCGAAATCGCCCTTTACGGCGGCGCCTTCAACCCGCCCCACGCCGGCCACGCCCAAGTGATGATCGAAGCCGCTCGCCACGCCCGGCGGGTGCTGGTCGCCCCCAGCTTCCGGCACCCGGACGGTAAGTCCATGGTCGACTTCGAGTGGCGGGTGCAATGGCTGCAGAGCATCGTCGAGCACTTGCAAGGGCTGTGCCCCGCCGAGCTGGCGGTCAGCCGCATCGAGGAGCATGTGGCCCGGCATAGCCAGGCGCCGATCTACAGCTACGACCTGCTGGCACGCCTGGCCGACGACCTGGCCATCGACGGCAAGCGCATTGCCCTGGTGGTGGGCCAGGATGTGGCCGCGCGCCTGCCCGACTTCCATCGCGGCGCCGAACTGCTGGCGCGTTTTTCCATACTTTGCGTAGAGGAACAACTGGATGTGCGCAGCACCGCCCTGCGTCAATGCCTGGTCTCGGGCACTGCCCTGCCCCGGCACTGGATAGCCCCGGGCATGGATCCGCTAAACTACCGCCTCTACGCCGCCCACGGACACTGATATGCCAGACCGCAGCACCCACCACAGCGCCTACCTGCACACCATCGACCTCTGCGTGTTGCGTTACTGCCGACAGACCCAGGCCCTGCACATCCTCCTCAACCAGCGCGACAGCGAGCCCTTTGCCGGGCACTGGGCGCTGCCGGGGATCGTGGTCAACGGCGATGTCGAGGACCGCAGCCTGGACGATGCCGTGGAACGCCTGCGCGCCTCCAGCAAGGTCGACCTGCCCCTGGCCTGGATCGAGCAAGTGGGCACCGTCGGCGATGCGTTTCGCGACCCGCGCTGCTGGTCGTCCTCGACTTTTTACCTGGCGATTGCCAGTGACGCCGCTGAGCCGGCCGCCCACCAGCGCTTTCAGCCCCTTGGGGAAGTGGCGTCGGCGGCCTTCAAACTGCCCTTCGATCACAACCGACTGGTGGCGCAGGTGCAGGAACGACTGCTCTCCAAATCGCTGTACAGCAGCCTGCCGCTGATGTTCCTGGGCACTGAGTTCAGCGCCCCGGAAGCGGTGGATATTTTCTCCCTGGTGCTGCAGCGCCCGGTACTCAAGACCAGCATTCGCCAACGCCTGCTGAAAATGACCGACGCCGGCCACCTGCGGGAAACCGGGCGCAAGAAAAGCGGCGACGGCGGCCGCCCGCAAGCCACCCTGGAACACCTCAAGCCCGCCAACCTGTACCTTTTCGATCGCTGTTTTCTGGAGTAGTACCGAGCATGAAGCCTGTCACCGAGACCCAATGCCTGCTGGAAACCCCCTACTTCAAGGTGGTTCGCGAGAACGGTTATTTCATCATCAGGGAGGCCCAGGCCATCAACGGCGTCGTTGCCGTGCCGACCCTGGCCGATGGCCGACTGATGCTGGTGGAACTCAAGCGCCGGGCCATCGGCGGCCAGTCCATCGAGTTTCCCCGAGGCGCCATCGATGCCGGTGAAAGCGCCTGCGACGCCGCCGCCCGCGAACTGCTGGAAGAAACCGGCTGGCGCGCTTGCGAAGTCAAGGAACTGGGCCTGCTGCACAGCAACACCTCGCTGATCGCCAGCGCGGTGGCGGTCTGCCAAGTGCTGATCGACGAACAGAGCGCCGCCGAGACCGACGGCGAAGTGGACCATGTGCTGTGGGTCAGCCGTCAGGAGCTGATGGGCCTGATCGCCGGCGGCAAGATCAGCGACGGCCATACCCTTTCGGCGGCCATGTTGCTGCTGGCCAGCGAAGCCACCACGGCCTAGCGGCCCCACTTCTCCAGGGCGAAATCAACGAAACTGCGCAGCTTGGGCAGGCGATAACGGTCCTGGGCATACAGCAGATTCATCGGGCGCCGGGGCAGTTGGTAGCCTTGCAACAAGGCCACCAGCCGCTCTTGCTCCAGGTCCTCCTGGACCAGGGCGTCGGGCAACATCACCACCCCCATGCCGCTGCGCGCCGCCTGATACAAACCGGCAGAACTGTTGATCATCAACGAACCGGAGACCGGCACCCGGATCTCTCCCTCAGGGCCGCTCAGGCGCCATTGTTTTTCCACTGAACTCCAGTCGTCTCCCGCCGGATAGGCGAAGGCCAGGCAGTCGTGCTGCTGCAGGTCTTCGGGCCGTCGCGGCGTACCCCGGCGCTGCAGATAGGCCGGCGCGGCGCAAATCGTCAGGGTGTAGTCCTCCAGCGGCCGCGCGATCAGTGCCGAGGGTTCGGGGTTGCCGAGGCGAATGGCGACATCGAAGCCGCTGTCGATCAAGTCATGACGCTGGTTGGTCAGCACCACATCGAGCTTGACCTGGGGGCAGCGCAAGGCGAATTCGCTCAGGGCCGGGGCCAGGCGCTCGGAGCCAAACGTCAGCGGCGCCGTGATGCGCAGGGTGCCGGCCGGCTGGTCCTGCACCTGCTCGGCCAGGCGCTCGGAATCCGCCACCAGCCCCAGCACCGCCAGGCAGCGCTGGTAATACTCGGCACCGAACTCGGTCAACCGCTGGCGCCGGGTGGTGCGACTCAACAGGCTGACCCCGAGGCGCTGCTCCAGGGCCCGCAAATGGTTGCCGACCATGGTGGTGGACAACCCGCACTCCAGGGCGGCAGCGGTCATGCTGCCCGCCTCCACCACCTTCACGTACACCGACATCGCCTGGAACAGATCCATTATCAAACCTGACTTCAAGATGATTAAACAATGGCTGCGTTTATCCAGCCCAGGTGGCTAACGATACTGGAAAACATCCGCCACCCCTGGAGTTTTCCGCGATGTCCGCCGCCTGCCTGATGAACACTTACCAACCCCTGGCCCTGAACTTCAGCAAAGGCCTGGGCACGCGCCTCTGGGACACCGCCGGCCGCGAATACCTGGACGCCGTCGCCGGCGTGGCCGTGACCGGTGTCGGCCATTCCCACCCACGGCTGGTGGAGGCCATCAGCGAACAGGCCGGGCTGTTGCTGCACACCTCCAACCTCTACAGCATCGACTGGCAACAGCGCCTGGCCGCCAAGCTGACCCAACTGGCCGGCATGGAGCGGGCGTTCTTCAACAACTCCGGGGCTGAAGCCAACGAAACCGCGCTGAAGCTGGCACGCCTGCATGCCTGGAGCAAAGGTATCGAACAGCCCCTGGTGGTGGTGATGAACAACGGCTTTCACGGGCGCACCCTGGGCACGCTCTCGGCCAGCGACGGGCCGGCGGTGCGCCTGGGGTTCGGCAGCCATCAGGAAGCCTTTATCAAGGTGCCGTTCGGTGACATCGTCGCCCTGGAACAGCTGGCCAGCGCTCACGGCCAACGCATTTGCGCGGTGCTGATGGAGCCGATCCAGGGCGAGAGCGGGATCCAGATCCCGCCCCAGGGCTACCTGAAAGCCGTACGTGCCCTGTGCCATCGGCGCGACTGGCTGCTGATGCTGGATGAAATCCAGAGTGGCATGGGCCGCACCGGGCGCTGGTTCGCCTGCCAGCACGAAGGGGTGATCCCCGACGTCATGACCCTGGCCAAAGGCTTGGGCAACGGCATCCCCATCGGCGCCTGCCTGGCCCGGGGCAAAGCCGCACAATTGTTTACCCCGGGCAGCCATGGCAGCACCTTCGGCGGCAACCCCCTGGCCTGCCGAGTGGCCTGCACGGTGCTGCAGATCATCGAGGAACAGGGCTTGCTGGCCAACGCCAAGCACCAAGGCGAGCAGCTGTTGCAACGCCTGCGCAACGAACTGCGGGGGCATCGGCACATTCGCGAGATTCGTGGCCTGGGGCTGATGATCGGCATCGAACTCAAGACACCCCTGCCCGACCTGGCTGGGCTGGCAGCCCGGGAGCAGGGTTTGCTGATCAATGTCACCCGGGGCCAGACCATCCGCCTGCTGCCCCCCCTGGTGATCGATGCCGAAGAGGTGGAGATGATCGTCCAGGCCTTGTGCCGGACCCTGAATACCCATTGAACGGCACTGCCTAGCCGGCGCCCGCACTGAGCGAGTGCGCGCGCCGGCCGTGGCTCAGCGTTTTTGCAGCACCGCCTCTCCGGCCTCGGGGCGCAGCCGCAGGTTGTCCAGCAAGGCCACGGCGGCAATCACCGCGACCCAGAGAAAGGTCAGCTGGAAATCCGCCGTCATCGCCTGCCCTTCATGCCCATGGACGTTCATCGCCAGGCGCAGCAGCAAGGCGCCAATCGCCACCCCCAGGCCCATGCTCAACTGGAAGAACATGCTGAACAGCGTCGAGGCATCGCTCATTTGCTCCTTGGGTACATCGGCAAAACCCAGGGTGTTGAACGCGGTGAACTGCATCGACCGCGACAAACCGCCGACAAACAGAATGAACAGGATCAGCGCCCAACTCATGCGCGGCTCCAGCAGCGCACAGGCAGCAATCGCCAGTACCCCGAGCACGCCGTTGACCATCAACACCTGGCGAAACCCCCAGCGCTGCATCACCGCGCTGGTGAAGGGTTTCATCGCCAGGTTGCCGGCAAACACCCCCAACACCAGCAGCCCGGCATCAAAGGCCGACAGGCCGAAGCCCAGTTGAAACATCAGCGGCAGCAGAAACGGCAAGGTGCTGATGGATATCCGAAACAGCGAACCGCCCACCAGGCTGACGCTGAAGGTGCGCACCTTGATCACCGCCAGGCCCATCAGCGGTTCGGCGCGACGCCCCATGTGCCAACTGGCCAGCAATGCCAAGGCCAGGCCGGCGACGGTCAGCAGCGAACCCGGCCAGAGATGGGCCTGGGCCTGGCCGAGCATTTCCATGCCATACAGGATCGCCGAGCAGGCACCGCCCACCAGCACGAAGCCGAAGAAATCAAAGCGGCGCGGGCTCGACTCCTCCTGCTTGGGCAGCAGCACCAAAGCGGCGATCAAGGCGAGCAGGCCCAGGGGCAGGTTGAGGTAGAAAATCCACGGCCAGGTAGCGTGGGTGACGATAAAACCGCCCAGGGGCGGGCCGAGGATCGGCGCCACCAGGCCCGGCCAGGTGATAAAGGAAATGGCCCGCACCAGGTCCTTCTTCTCGGTGGCACGCAACACCGCCAGGCGCCCCACCGGCACCATCATTGCCCCGCTGATGCCCTGCAGCACCCGGGCGGCGACGAAGGCTTCCAGGCTGGTACTCAAGCCGCAGAGCAAGGACGACAGGGTAAACAGGACGATGGCCGAGCCGAACACCCGGCGGGTGCCAAAACGATCCGCCAGCCAACCACTGATGGGAATGAACAACGCCACCGCCAGCATGTAGGCGCTCATGCCGATGTTCAGGTCCACCGCCGCCACGCCGAAGGTTTTCGCCATGTCCGGGAGGGCCGTGGCGATCACCGTGGCGTCGAGGTTTTCCATAAAGAAGGTCACGGCCACCAACAGGGCGATCAGGGTCGAGCGGGAGGGCTGCATGGACGGGCTTCCTGGCCAGGGACGAAAAGACGCCTAAGTTACCTGAGGGGCCGGGCGTTGCGCATCCCTAATGGCGCGGCGTTGGCACAAGGGCTGCCGGAGGCAGGAAGACGGGACGCGGAGCATTCTGGAAGGCATTCCCACGCCGAGCGTGGGAACGAGAGTGAGCGGCGAGCCCAGGCTCGGCGTGAAGTCGCCGCCCGGGAAAGCGAGGTTAGTCGTCCAGGGCTTTGGGGGCCGCCGTGGGTTTCGCGGGTTTGCCCGCCTTGCCGGCGGCGGCAGGCTTGGCTTCGGGCTCTGGGGCCGGCGCCGGGGCGGCGGCTTCTTTTTCGGCCATGGGCATCTGGTCGATGGTGCTGAAGATTTCCTTGAGCTCGATGGCCCCGGAATGCTCCAGTTTCTTCTCGCCATCCTTGCCCACCAGTATCACTTTGGTCTGGGCCCCGGCGCCCAGTTTGAGGCTGCGAATCAGGGCCATGGTGGATTGCGGGTCCAGGTCCTTGCCATCACGCTGGCCCATGGTGTTGACCACGGTGTAGAGCACCATGTTGCGTTCGGTAAAGGCTTGGCGGTTGGCCGGCTCGTCCAGGGACTTTTTCAGGGCGACCAGGGTTGGGTCAACGGTGCTGGGGGCAATGACGATCAGCGGGCGAGCCTTGCCTTGATCCTGGGACAGTGGGCCGTCGTTGTCGGCAGCCAGCACGGGGCCGGCGACAGCGAGCAGCGTAGCGAAGGTCAATGACCGAATGAACATGCGTCTCTCCTTTGGTTTTCCACGCTCTAATGATTGCGCATTGCAGAAAAAGGTCCAGGCCGCGACTCAAAATCTGACATTTTTTCCCCTGATACTTCGAGCGCCCCAGCCCTCCCCCACGCAAGCGCGCCGAACTTATAGACAGCCCACTACAACGGCACGCATTGCTTTAATGGATACAGATATTCGATCGAGCAATTAATCGCGAACAGCGCACAAAAATGATGCAGATCAATAAACAACAATAGCCTGTGCGATAGCCGCACATAGTTGTTTCTGCCTAACAGTCGATATTTGCCGCGCCAAACATATGGCGTCAGATAACCGCCTCACCAATCCACACCGCCAACCCCCAAAAACTGCGCCATACGCCAGCAAACAGGGGCCTTCGACCCATACATCGAAATAGACTTACTTATTAACCGGCGCACACCAAAACACTTTCACAAGTTGTTCAATTAATGATTGCCATACACCACGGATAATCTCGGGCATTACTTGTTCTATTCGTGCCGACGGCTCTATAGTGCGCACGCCCGATATTCCTGAAAGTCGCCAAACTGTTGTTGGCACTGAGTTATTTCGTACTTCCGAACACTGCCTACCCGCCTGGATTTTTTGCAATGAGCGTTTCCGCCCCATGATTCCCCTTCTGGTCTGCGACGATTCGAGCATGGCGAGAAAACAGGTGCTGCGTACCCTGCCCGAGGAATGGCGGGTCTCGGTCACTCAGGCGAGCAATGGCCAAGAGGGCCTGCAAGCGATCCGCCAAGGGCTGGGGCATGTGGTGCTGCTGGACCTGACCATGCCGATGATGGACGGTTACCAGGTGTTGAGTGCCGTGCGCGAGGAAGGCCTGGACGCGCAAATCATCGTGATTTCCGGGGACGTCCAGGAAGAAGCCGTGCGCCGCACCCGCGAGCTGGGGGCGCGGGCCTTCCTGCGCAAGCCCTTCGACCCCCAGGAACTGCGCAACCTGCTGCACGAATTGCGCCTGCTGGAACCGCCGACACCGGGCCTGCTGCCCACCGCCTCGCCCGCGCCGGTGGTGAGCCTGCGCGACGCCTTTCGCGAAACCATCAACGTCTCCATGGGCTACGCCGCGGCATTGATCGCCAAGGTGCTGGACGTATTCGTCAACCTGCCCATCCCCCACGTCAACATCCTTGAGGCCGGCGAGTTGCAAATGCTCCTCAGCGACGCCAACCGCACCCAGCAACTGACCGCCATCTGCCAGGGCTACATCGGCAGCGGCATTGCCGGCGAAGCGCTGTTGATGTTCCACGACTCAGAGGTCGCCGATATTGCCCGGCTGATGGAACAAGACAGCGCCAAGTACCAGGAAATGGAAGTGCTGATCGACCTGGCCAGCGTGCTGATCGGCGCCTGCCTGAGCAGCATCGCCGAGCAATTGGACGTGGTGTTTTCCGTGGGCCACCCCCAGGTACTGGGGGAACACACCAGCATCGACGAACTGATCCGGCTGAACCAGCAGCGCTGGGAAACCACCCAGGCCGTGGAGATCAGCTACAGCCTGGAAGAACAGAACATCCACTTCGACCTGTTGCTGCTGTTCACCGAAAGCTCCATGGAACTGCTGGCGCAAAAACTCTCCTACCTGATGAACTGAGCCATGACCAAGCGAATGGATTTTGCGGAGTTGCACTGGTTACTGGCGATCGTCCAGAGCATCGATGTGGGCATCGTGGTGCTGGACCTGGAATGCCAGGTGCTGGTGTGGAACAGCTTTATGGAGAACCGTTCCGGGGTGCAGTCCAAACAGGCCATCGACACCTCGTTCTTCGAACTGTTTCCCGAAGTCGAGCGCGAGTGGTTCCGGCGCAAGGTGGGCCGGGTGGTGGCCCTGGGCACACCAGCCTTCACCATCTGGAAACTGCGCCCGCACCTGGTGCGTTTCAAGAATTACCAGCCGATCACCGGCCAAGCCGAGTACATGTACCAGAACACCACCCTGCTGCCGCTGCGCTCGAGCAACAGCGAGATTCATCATGTGTGCCTGGTGATCTACGACGTGACCGACGTGGCCATCAACAACCTGGCGCTGCAGAACGCCAACGGCCGTCTGCAGCAACTGTCACGCACCGACCACCTGACCCAGTTGAACAACCGGGGCTACTGGGAACAGAGCGTGCAACTGGAATTCAGCCGCCAGCGGCGCTACGGCGGCGCCACGGCCCTGCTGATGATCGACATCGATCACTTCAAGCACATCAACGACAGCCACGGCCACCAGGCTGGCGACCAGGTGATCAAGTGCCTGGCGCAATTGATCCGCGGCCACGTGCGCGACTCCGATGTGGCCGGACGCTACGGCGGCGAGGAGTTCGGCATTCTGTTGCCGGGCACCGATGAGGTCGGAGCCTTGACCCTGGCCGAACGCCTGCGCCAGGCCGCACAAGACCAGGTGGTGGTCTACAACGAGCAGGCCATTCGCTTTACCGTGAGCATCGGCATCGCCTGCCTGGATCACCCGGCGCCGGACTACCACAGCCTGATCGAGCGGGCCGACCAGGCCCTCTACGCCTCGAAGAAAGCCGGCCGCAATTGCGTGTCGGTGCACGGTCGCCCGGCCTAGCCGACCCGCCGACTCATCCCCACCCGGAGAAAAATCCGCCCCTTGGGGGATTTATCGCCTGCTCACGCGGTCAAGATCGTCGGCGTTTCACGCCCCATCCCCCTTCTGCCGGAACAAGGAGTCCAGCCCATGCCCACCTCACCCGCCACCGCACCCCAGGCGCAATGGCAAGCCGCCGTACTGAAATACGCCAGCGCCATCAACCAATACGTGCAAGACGGACAGCAACACGGCTGGGACGGGCTCAAAGAGCCCGAAACACCGGAGATCGAGCACCTGCTGCCGGCCTGGCGCGCCGCCCTCGAAGCGCGCAATCGCCAGCCCGCCGATGCCGCCCAGCACCAGGCGTTTCGCCAGGAATGGCCGCCGGCGCACCAGCCCCTGGCCTCGTTGCTCGATAAAGAAGGCCAGATGATTCCGGCCCTGGCACTGCTGGACGACGGCAGCCTGCTGGCCCGCATCGGCAGCGCCTACGAAGGCGGCCAGGTGGTGCGCATCGACGGCGAACGGGTCGAGCCGGTGACCCAGGGCGACTTTTTTGGCCGCTGCCCGCAGCGCCGCTTCTTTGCCTGGTCCTCGGCCAGCGGCATCCGCGTGACCGATGGCTGGAACGGACCGCAAGTCAGCGAATTCCCCTGGCCCACTGGCCGCGAAGGCCTGCCCGAGGGCGTGCCGGTAGACGAGGAAGACGGTGATCCGCTGCCCAGCGCGCTGATCCCCTTTCCCGATGGGCAGCGGGTGCTGCTGGTCAGTGGCGACGGGATTTTCGTGCTGCACGCCGAGGGCGCCACCCGCCTGCTGCGCCGCCCGCAAGACATCGCCCAGGACCTGGCCGACGGCGTTGACCCGGATGACCTGGCCATCGGCTTGTGCATGGCCCACGGCGCCATCTCCCCGGACGGCCAATGGATCGCCGTCGGCGACCAGTGCAGCCATCACCTGGTGTTCAACGCCGAGCTGGCCTTGGCGGCGCAGATCGGCCCTGTCGGTGAATACCCGCACTTCGCCCTGTTCAACCAGCAAGGCGACCAACTGATACTCAATGCGTGCCACTTCTATAACGGCTCGACCCTGGGCGTGGCGGTGGCGGACCTGCCGGGGCTGAGCACCGACTTCTACAGCGACGACCCGCGCACCCCGGTGCTGCAGGACGGCGCCCGGGTGTATGCCGGCACTTCCCGCGGGGACGAGTTCATCGTGGGCGACGCCTATGGCTACCTGCGCGCCTTCAGCAGCACCGGCGAGGAGCGCTGGCAGCACTACGTGGGCTCGTCCTTCAGCGCCATGGACATCAGCGCCGATGGCCGCACCCTGGCGGTCAGCACCTATGCCGGCATCATCAGCCTGATTCGCCTGGAAGACGGGCGCCCCGACTGGCAGATCGGCACCGGCGAGCACCGCGAAGAACGCCGCTGGCTGTTCTGGAAAAGCTTCGCCAAACCCCTGGCCTGGTAACCCTGGCCCCTGGCGCGCGCAGTCACCTGGTCGGGCTGCGCGCCCAGGGCAATCCCCCCTGACGCCCTGAAGGCGTCCGCTGGCCCAGCCGAGGGGCCACTACCACGCACCAAAAAAGGGCATCACCTTATGCAAGCAATGCATGAGCGACCAATATCCACGGTTTTCGCCCTCGCCAGCCACTAACGCCCCTCCCCGGGTAACGCCTTGTCTACGGCAGAATGGCCCGGAAACAGGCAGGCAAAGCCTCAAAAAACTTTGCAACCTACAGACCGATCAAAAAAGCCAATGCCAGTCCGGCATAATCCTATGCAAATTCGTCATCATCCCCGGGATAAGAGCGTGATAGCCTTTGCACCCTCTGAGGCTTCGCATTACAAACCTGCCCGTTCATCTCGAACACCCGAGCAGAATAATGAAGCCCTGTGCACGCTTGCTTCGATCTTCTCTGCCTCTGTTTAGCGTTTCGCAACGGGCCTTTCCCCTCGGGCCCCCAAGGAAACCGACTGCAAATATTGACTCGTCCTTCCAGGTCGACCCTCTTTCGATCCAAATTCGGAGCTGTTATGTCCAGGCTGTCCCATCAAGATTTGCGCCGTGCCTTCCGTGAACTGATTGCTTCCAACAGCTGCTATCACACCGCTTCGGTATTCGACCCGATGTCCGCGCGCATTGCCGCCGACCTGGGTTTTGAAGTCGGCATCCTCGGCGGCTCCGTGGCCTCGCTGCAGGTCCTGGCGGCCCCCGACTTCGCCCTCATCACCCTCAGCGAGTTCGCCGAGCAAGCCACGCGCATCGGCCGTGTCGCCCAACTGCCGGTACTGGCTGACGCCGACCACGGCTACGGCAACGCCCTCAACGTGATGCGCACCGTGGTCGAACTGGAGCGCGCCGGTGTGGCCGCCCTGACCATCGAAGACACCCTGCTGCCGGCCCAGTTCGGACGCAAATCCACGGACCTGATCACCGTCGCCGAAGGCGTTGGCAAGATCCGCGCCGCGATTGAAGCCCGGGTCGACCCGGAGCTGGCGATCATCGCCCGCACCAACGCAGGGATCCTGCCGGTCCAGGAAATCATCAGCCGCACCCAGAGCTACCAGAAGGCCGGGGCGGACGCGATCTGCATCGTTGGCGTGCGCGACTTCGAGCACCTGGAACAGATCTCCGAACACCTGAGCGTACCGCTGATGCTGGTCACTTACGGCAACCCGCTGCTGCGTGACGACGCTCGCCTGGCCGAGCTGGGAGTGCGGATTGTGGTGGACGGCCATGCGGCCTACTTCGCGGCGATCAAGGCCACTTACGACTGCCTGCGTGAACAGCGGCAGATCTTCACCCAGGCCTCAGACCTGAGTGCCACCGAGCTGGCCCACACCTACACCCACCCCGATGACTACATCGTCTGGGCCAAAGAGTTCATGAGCGTCAAAGAGTGAAACCGGGGCCTCGCCAAGGCGAGGCATAACCCCCCTTACACACGGGGGGCGAAGGCGCCTTCGACGCAATCCAGAATCTGCCCGATGGTCCAGGGCTTGCGAATGAACGCCACCGGATGACGCACACCTGAGCTTTCAGGGGTCTCGAAACCGGACATGATCACGATGGGTATGTTCGGCCAGCGATCACCCACCCGATTGGCCAGGCTCGCACCATTCAATACCCCCGGCATGGTGATGTCGGTGAGCAACAACCCCACCTCCCCCGCATGCTCTTGTAAAAATACCGCTGCCGCATCGGCACTGCTTTCTGCGCGAGTGGCAAAGCCTTCGTCCTGCAGAATCTCACAGAGAAATTCCAGGACCGTGGGTTCATCCTCGACCACGAGAATCAAGCGCGCGGCGCCCTCAGGGTTCAGTGACGATACTGCAGACATGAGGGTGACACTCCCTGTTGTGTTGACCTTTGCACGGGCGGTAGCCCGCTACCTACGAGGTATGAGCAGCCCCTTGACGATAAATTCATTCTTCCTGCGGGCGGAAGTTATTTTTGCTTAAATTGCGCCCGCCCGAGCCGCTGCCACAGGTCGCAGCCCATGCGCCGGAACTTATCGGCCCGGCGCCTGCCAGAACCCGGCAGATCGGTTCGCTAGGAGCCGTTAATCGTCAGTAGTCGCCAAAAAGGATACTCAACGACATGCCACATCACCCAGACCATTCATGGTTCGAAGCTGCCTGGGCACAACGGGAAGAACAGCTGTACCCGACGCTGTTCGGCGCCCTCGGCCCCGGCATCTATCCCCTGGACGGGGCGCTGTTCAGCGAGCGCCTCGGGCAGACCGAGATCGACCCGCGCTGGCTGACCATCGGCGTCTTCGAGTCGCCGCCCAACGCCCAGCGCGACAGCTGGCTGTACGTCACTTCCGGCCTGTCCAACGCCTGGCACGATGCCCAACCCGAGCCGACAGGCGCGTCCGGCATGGGCCAGGAACTGCTTCTGGAAAGCCGTGAGCAAGCGCCCTGGGCCCTGTCCCTGCTGCGCAAGCTGGCGGGCTACCAGATCCTCCTCGATGCCGGGCGCTTCCCGGAACAGGTGCCGCTGAATGCCTGGGATCGCATGCCCATGGGCGTGGCCATCGACGGCGCCGACAGCCTCCTGCAGACCTTGCTGTTTGTCCCGGCCCCGACCTTCAGCGACAGCTACGCACTGCTGTCCGGGCACTTCGAGTTCTTGCAGGTTATCGGCCTGAGCCAGGGCGAACACGCCTGGGCCAAGGAGCATGAATACGAGCCGCTGCTGCAACGCCTGCTAGACGCCCGGGCAGCGCCGGTGATCGATCCCCGGCGCGCGACAGTGCTGTGAAACTGGGTGCCGCCTGTGCGACGCCCATGGGCTATTATTTTTTTGCCCAGGTCCGGGCAATGATGGGTTAGATTCAGCCTGCAAAGGCTTTTATGCGGGCGTTTGCTTTATTCACTGACCGCCATAGAAAATACCCAGCCCCAGCGGTCAGATTCATTGCCGACCTTTTTTTGCCACTGGCCCACGGGCGCGGTGGTTCTGCTTTCAGGGAACTCAGAATGCCCCCACGACACGTCATCAACGCCTCGGTCAGCCCGAAAGGCAGCCTGGAAACACTCTCGCAACGAGAAGTCCAACAACTCAGCGAAGCCGGTTCCGGCAGCATCTACACCCTCTTCCGCCAGTGCGCCCTGGCCATCCTCAACACCGGCGCCCACGTTGACAACGCCAAGACCATCCTCGACGCCTACCACGACTTCGAAGTGAAGATTCACCAGCAGGACCGCGGCGTGCGCCTGGAACTGTTGAACGCTCCCGCCGATGCCTTCGTCGACGGCGAGATGATCGCCAGCACCCGCGAAATGCTCTTCAGTGCCCTGCGCGACATCGTCTACACCGAGAACGAACTGGACAGCCAGCGCATCGACCTGGACAGCTCCCAAGGCATCACCGACTACGTTTTCCACTTGCTGCGCAACGCCCGCACCCTGCGCCCCGGTGTGGAGCCGAAGATGGTGGTGTGCTGGGGCGGCCACTCGATCAACACCGAAGAATACAAGTACACCAAGAAGGTCGGCCACGAACTGGGCCTGCGCAAACTGGACATCTGCACCGGCTGCGGCCCAGGCGTGATGAAGGGCCCCATGAAGGGCGCAACCATCGCCCACGCCAAGCAACGCATGAGCGGCGGCCGCTACCTGGGCCTGACCGAGCCGGGCATCATTGCCGCCGAAGCGCCGAACCCGATCGTCAATGAACTGGTGATCCTGCCGGACATCGAGAAGCGCCTGGAAGCTTTCGTTCGCGTCGGCCACGGCATCATCATCTTCCCCGGCGGCGCCGGCACCGCCGAAGAGTTCCTGTACCTGCTGGGCATCCTGATGCACCCGGACAACCGCGACCTGCCGTTCCCGGTGATCCTCACCGGCCCCAAGAGCGCGGCGCCGTACCTGGAGCAGCTCAACGCCTTCGTCGCCTCGACCCTGGGCGAAGCGGCGCAGAAGCACTACCAGATCATCATCGACAACCCGGCGGAAGTGGCCCGGCAGATGACCGAGGGCCTGAAGACCGTCAAACAGTTCCGCCGCGAGCGCAACGACGCCTTCCACTTCAACTGGCTGCTGAAAATCGACGAAGGCTTCCAGCGCCCGTTCGACCCGACCCACGACAACATGGCCGGCCTGCAACTCAGCCATCAGTTGCCGCCCCATGAACTGGCCGCCAACCTGCGTCGCGCGTTCTCCGGCATCGTCGCCGGCAACGTCAAGGACCAGGGCATCCGCCTGATCGAACAGAAAGGCCCGTACAGCATCCACGGCGACCCGGCGATCATGCAGCCCCTGGACCAACTGCTCAAAGCCTTCGTCGAGCAGCACCGCATGAAGCTGCCAGGCGGCGCGGCCTACGTGCCGTGCTACCGCGTGGTCAGCTGACCGCTTCCTGACGCCTTCGGCAGTCCAATGACGCCGCGTTCCCTTGCCGGGAACGCGGCGTTTTTCATTCCCGGGTTACCCGCTCCGGAACCCGTCACCCAGCAGCACTTCACCTTTGGCTATAGGCATAAGAATTTCCTAGAGGGCAGGACACGCAAAGCTCCCTACCATGCGCCAGACCCCGCTGAGCGGGGGCCCTCAAGGAAAACACGCGGCGCCCTGCATGACCGTGCGGGGCTGCTGGCGCGTATAGGCGGAGAGCAGCATGCAACGTATAAAAAATCCGGGGACCATGTATCCCTCCCCTCTGAAGCCCCACCCATTGACCCTCGCGCTGGCGATGGCCTGCGCCCTCCCGGCCCAGGCCGAAGATTTCAGATGGGGGGACATCAGCGGCCGCTTCGACTCGTCGCTGTCCATTGGCGCCAGTTGGGGAATGCGCGATGCCGACAACCGCTTCATCGGCGTGGCCAACGGCGGCAGCGCCTCGACCCGCACCGGCGACGATGGCCGGCTGAACTTCCGCAAGGGCGAAACCTTCTCCAAGACCTTCAAGGGCCTTCACGACCTGGAGCTGAGCTACGGTGATACCGGGCTCTTTGTCCGCGGCAAATACTGGTACGACTTCGAACTCAAGGACGGCCGCCAACACCTCTACGACATTGACGATCACGGCCGTGACCGCGCCGCCCGGGCCTCGGGTGCGGAACTGCTGGACGCCTTCCTCTACCACCACTACAGCATCGCCGATCTGCCGGGCAGCGTCCGGGTCGGCAAGCAAGTGGTGAGCTGGGGCGAAAGCACCTTCATCGGCAACTCCATCAACGCCATCAACCCCGCCGACGTCGCTGCCCTGCGCCGCCCCGGCTCGGAGCTCAAGGAAGGCCTGATCCCGATCAACATGCTCTACCTGAACCAGGGCCTGAGCGACAACCTGTCCATCGAAGCCTTCTACCAACTGACGTGGCAAAAGACCGTGCTGGACAACTGCGGCACCTACTTCGGCGGTGATGTGGCCGCCAAGGGCTGCGACTTCGGCATGACCGTCAACGGCAGCGACTTCGACCGCGACGCCCCAAGCTATGGCTACGTGCCCCGGCTCAACGACCAGGATGCGCGCAACAGTGGTCAGTTTGGTGTGGCCCTGCGCTGGACGGTGCCGGAGCTCAACGAAACCGAATTCGGCTTCTATGCCCTCAACTACCACAGCCGCACCCCGGAAAGCGCCTGGCAGGTGGGCCGGGGCGCGTTCCTCGACCCGGTGGGCGGCCTGGCTGGCCAGGGCGGCATCAGCACCGCACGCTACTACCTGGAATACCCGGAAGATATCCGCCTCTACGGCCTGAGCTTTGCCACCAACATCGGCAGTACCGCAGTGTCCGGCGAGATCAGCTACCGACCGAACATGCCCCTGTCCCTCAACAGCACCGACGTCTCCACCGCGGCCACACTGGGCTCGGCCGCCACTCACCCGGCCATCAACGCCGGCCTGCCGATCTTCGACAGCGGCTGGGCCAGCTCGGCCTACGGTTCGCGGATCCAGGGCTACAAACGCATGCCCTACACCCAGGCCCAGCTCACCGCGATCCAGGCCTTCGACCAGGTCCTGGGCGGCGACCGCCTGACCCTGGTGGGGGAAGCCGGTTTCGCCCATATCGGCGGCCTGGACAGCAGCGACGGCTCGGGCCTGCGCTTTGGCCGCAACAGCGTCTACGGCAACGGCGAGCTGGCCCAGGCCGGCAACGCCGCGCTGCTGGGGGTGTCCGGCAACGACATCTGCCGCGCCCTGAACTCGGCCAACCCCGGCCAGTGCACCGACAAGGGCTTCTACACCCAGAACGCCTGGGGCTACCGGCTGCGGGCAGTGCTGGAGTTCAACGACGCCATCGCCGGTGCCAACCTCAAGCCCAACCTGTCGTTCTCCCACGATGTCGAGGGCTACGGCCCGACCTTCAACGAAGGCAACAAGGCCCTGAGCATCGGCCTGGATGCCGACTTCATGTCCAAGTACACCGCCAGCCTCAGCTACACCGACTTTTTTGGCGGCGATTACAACACCAACACCGACCGCGACTTCCTTGCCCTGAGCCTGGGCGTGAGTTTCTAGAGTCCGCTGCCCTATCGAGGTTAACCATGAGACATCCCCACCTGCTGCAGATTGGCTGCTTCACCCTGAGCCTGCTGGCCGGCCCCGTGCTGGCGGCAGTCTCCAGCGAACAGGCGGCACGCCTGGGCAAGGACCTGACCCCGGTGGGTGCCGAGCGCGCCGGCAACGCCGATGGCAGCATTCCGGCCTGGACCGGCGGCCTGCCCACCAGCACCGGCAAGATGGACGCCGACGGTTTTCTGCAAGACCCCTATGCCGGGGAAAAACCGCTGTTCACCATCACCGCCGAGAACCTTGAGCGGTATCGCGCCAAGCTCAGCCCCGGCCAGTTGGCGATGTTCAAGCGCTACCCCACGACCTACCGAATGCCGGTCTACCCGAGCCATCGCAGCGTCAACCTGCCGCAAAAAAGCCTCGACGCCACGCTGAGCAATGCCAGCCGCACCACCCTGGTGGAAGGCGGCAACGGCCTGGAGAACTACAGCCCCGGCGCGGTGCCGTTCCCCATTCCCAAGGACGGCCTGGAGGTGATCTGGAACCACATCGGCCGCTACCGAGGCGAGAGCCTCAAGCGCATCGTCATGCAGGCCTCGCCTCAGGCCAACGGCAGCTTCACCCCCAGCGTGGTCAAGCAGGAGCTGGCCTACCCCACGGGCCTGAGCGACTACCAACCGGCGGAAATGGCCAACATCCTCAACTACTACCGTGAGGAATTCCTTTCCCCGGCGCGCCTGGCAGGTGGCGTGCTGCTGGTCCACGAGACCATCAACCAGGTCAAGGAACCGCGCATGGCCTGGCAATACAACGCCGGCCAGCGCCGGGTGCGGCGCGCCCCGCAGATTGCCTACGACAGCCCGGCCGCCGAGGGCATGCGCACCCTCGACGACTTCGACCTGTTCAACGGCGCCCCGGACCGTTTCGACTGGAAGCTGGTGGGCAAGCAGGAAATGTACATTCCCTACAACAGCTACCGCCTGGAATCACCCACGCTCAAGTACACAGAGATCGTCCAGGCCGGGCACCTGAACCCGGAGCACACACGCTATGAACTGCACCGGGTCTGGCACGTGCAGGCGACGCTGAAACCCAGCCAGCGCCACGTCTATTCCAAGCGCGACCTCTACATCGACGAGGACAGCTGGCAAGCAGCGATCACCGACGCCTACGACGGTCGTGGCACCCTGTGGCGCGTCGCGGAAGGCCACGCCAGTTTCTTCTACGACGTCCAGGTTCCGTCCTTCGCTGCCGAAGCCCACTACGATGTGCTGTCCGGGCGCTACGCGGTGAACTCCCTGCGCAACGAAGAGAAGAACAGCTACCAGTTCAACCTGCCCTTCAGCCGCAAGGAGTTCACCCCTTCAGCCTTGCGGGCCACCGGGATTCGTTGAGCCGGTTTAACAAATTGGTACGTCTCCGATCCCCCGGGGTGGGGGTTTTGGCTTAGATTCAAACCCCCATTCCCACTCGGTACCCCGCCATGAAGCTGCATCAGCTGCGCGCCCTCGTCTCCATCTGCGAAAGCGGCAGCATCCAGGAGGCTTCGCGCCTGCTGCACATCTCGCAACCGGCCCTGTCCAAGGGCATCAAGGAACTGGAAGCGGAATTGGGCGTGCCCCTGCTGATCCGCTCCAATCGCGGCATCACCGCCACTGAATACGGCGAGCGCCTGGTGCGCCGCGCACGGCTGATCCTGGAGGAGGTACGCCGCGCCGCGGAAGAAATCGACACCCTCAAGGGGCGCATGGACGGTAAGCTGTCCATCGGCGTGTCGCCGGTCACCCCCGGCCCGCAGTTTGTCAGCAGCCTCAATCGCTATCGCCAGCGCTTCCCCAAGGTCCAGGTACAGATCCACGAACTGCGCCCCTCGAAACTCATGGAAGGCTTGCGCGAAGGCCAGCTCGACATGGCCCTCAGCTCACTGCCGCCGTCGCGCAATACCGATGGCTTCCATTGGGAAGAACTCTACGCCCAGCCCACGGTGCTGGTGGTGCGCAAGGACCATCCACTGCGCCATGCCCGGCATTTGCATGAACTGCGGGAACAGGAATGGCTGCTGCAGGATTCCCTGGAGCAATCCAGGGTCGGGGTGATGTTCGAGGAAAACGGCGTGGCGCCGCCACAGAACGTTATCGAATGCGCGTCGGTGGTGCTCTTCGCCGAACTGGCGATCACCAGCGATGCGGTCAGCTATTGGTCGCTGCGGGTACTGGAAAGCGCACCGATGCTGATGGCGAAGCTGGAAATCCTGCACATCGTCGAGCCGGTGCCACCGATGAACATCTCCCTGGTGTGCCGCGATCAAGAACTGATGACCCGCGAGGCCAAGGCCCTGGCCGATGATCTGATCTACGTCTACAAGGGGCCGTCGAAGCCGCTGCCGAACCTGGTGCCGGCGATTGCCTGAACCCCCGCTGCCGTTCCTTGATAACCACAACCGATAAGCATGCCCAGAGGTGATTATTCAGCACTGGGCCGCTCGGGCATGCTGCGGGCCACCGTCAGCCGCTCGGAAATGGACCCCATGACAGCGCCCCACTCGCCCCTGATCCCGCAAATCCTCGCCTGGCAGGACAGCTTCGCCCAGCTGCGACGAGACCTTCACCAGCACCCGGAACTGGGCTTTGCCGAACAGCGCACCAGCGAACGTGTCGCCCAGAGCCTTGAGCAATGGGGCATCGAGGTCCACCGCGGCATCGGCGGCACCGGCGTGGTGGGCGTGCTGCGCAACGGCAGCAGCACACGCAGCCTGGGAATTCGTGCCGACATGGACGCCCTGCCGATCCATGAACAGAGCGGCGTTGCATGGCAAAGCCGACAACCGGGCACCATGCATGCCTGCGGCCATGACGGGCACACCGCGATCCTGCTGTGTACCGCCCGCTACCTGGCCGAAAGCCGGCAGTTCGACGGCACCGTCCACCTGATTTTCCAGCCAGCCGAAGAAACCCTCGGCGGTGCCCGACGGATGATCGAGGACGGGCTGTTCGAGCGTTTCCCCTGTGATGCGGTGTACGCCCTGCACAACATGCCGACCTTGCCGGTGGGGGTATTCCTGACCCAGCCCGGGGCCATGAGCGCCTCTTCGGACAACGTGCACATCCGCCTGATCGGCGTCGGTGGCCACGGCGCCATGCCCCACAAGACCAGGGACCCGGTAGTGGCCGCCGCCGAACTGGTGCTGGCCCTTCAATCCATCGTTGCGCGCAACGTGCCGGCCGGCGAAGTGGCGGTGATTACCGTGGGCGCATTGCACGCCGGTGAAGCCGCCAACGTGATCCCCGATCACGCCACCCTGGCGCTGAGCGTACGCACCACGAACCCGCAGATCCGCGCCCTGCTCAAGCAACGCATCGGCGAAGTGGCCCGGGGCGTCGCCGCCACCCATGCCCTGGAGCTCGACTTTCAGTACGAAGAACGCATCGGCGTGCTGCTCAACACCCCGGCCGAAACCGCCTTGTTGCAGCAAGTGGCCCGGGACCTGCTAGGCCCCGAGGGGCTAATGACCAGCATTCCCAGCGGCTTTCTCGGCAGCGAGGATTTTGCCTCGATGCTCGAACAACGGCCCGGCTGCTACATCGTCATGGGCAACGGCACCGAAGGCGCCCACGGCTGCATGGTGCACAACCCCGGCTACGACTTTAACGACGCCGCCCTGCCCTATGGCGCCAGCCTTTGGGCCCGGCTGGTGGAAACCGCGCTGCCCCGGACTGAAGAGCTTCCAACTGAAGAGCCGCACACTGAATAGCCTCGAACTGAATAGCACTGCCGAACAGCCCAGCCCTGAATCACAACACGCCAAGGACAGAGACCCGCCATGTCGACCCCTGCCACAAAACCCCGCGCCCTGATCATGGCCCTGCTGATGGCGGTGATGGTCATCAGCGTGCTGGACAAGACCATCTTCGCCTTCGCCGGGGTGCAGATCATCGAAGAGCTGCACCTGACCCCGGAGCAGTTCGGCTTCGTCGGCAGCGCGTTTTTCTTCCTCTACTCGATCTCCGGGATCGCCGTGGGCTTTCTCGCCAATCGCTTCCCCACCCGCTGGATTCTCAGTGTCATGGCCCTGGTCTGGACCAGCGCCCAACTGCTGGTGACCGTGGCCGGCAGCCTCGGCGCCCTGACCGCCAGCCGCCTGTTGCTGGGGGCCGGCTGCGGCCCGGGCACAGCGGTGACCCAGCACGCCGCCTTCAAGTGGTATGGGATTCGCGAGCAGGTGCTGCCGGCCTCGCTGATCCAGGTCTCGATCATGCTTGGTGGCCTGCTCGGCGCCCTGGCCCTGCCCTACGCCATCAGCCACTTCGGCTGGCGCAGCGCCTACCTGGCCCTGGCGATCCTGAGCCTGGGCTGGGCGCTGCTGTGGCTGCTGTTCGGTGCCGAAGGCCAGCACCAGGAAGAGCAAGGCCCGGCGCCGCAGGAGGCGCGCATTCCCTATCGTCACCTGCTGCTCAACCGCACCTTTGTCTGGATCTCGCTGATGTGCTTCCTGGCCTACCTGCCCAACGCCCTGTCCTTCAGCTGGTCGGCGGTGTACATGCAAAAAGGCCTGGGGCTGAGCCCGATGCAGACCGGCTACGTGATGTTCACCGCCACCCTAGGCATCATCGTCCTCAACCTGCTGGTCTCGGCACTCTCCCAACGCATGCTCCGACGCGGCCTGGGCGAGCAGCGCAGCCTGGTGCTGCCGCCGATGCTCTGCTGCATCTTCGGCGGCCTGGCGTTCTGCGCCCTGGGTGCCCTGCACGACGAGCTGTGGCTGAAGTTGACGCTGTTTGTCAGCGGCGCGGTGCTGCTCAACGGGGTGTTCGCCTTTGGCATGACCATCACGTCCCATATTTCGCCGTCGATCCAGCGCGGCGCCATGCTGGCCATCCACGTCGGCAGCATGACCTTCTCCGGCATGCTCGCGCCCTGGCTGGTGGGGCGCCTGGTGACCCTGTTCGACCATGACATCGCCCGGGGTTTTGAAACCGCCCTCAACGGCATCGGCTTGGCCACCCTGGTCTGTGCCCTGCTGGGGCTGTGGGTAATCACCCCCCAAGCCACTCGCCAGCGCCTGCTGGACCTCGCGCCCGCGCCCCTGGCCGACACCGCCCGGCCCGTGTAGCGCCAGCCCGGCGCGCCAGGCCAGGGCGCGCCATTCCCTTGATGATGATCCGCAGCGGCCCCACTCCAGGGCGCCGGGCCTCGCCGTGGATTGCTCACCCTCGATACACCCAGGAAGCTTCCATGACCCTCGCCTGTTTTTCCGCCACCTACGCTGAAGCCCGCCACAAATTCCTCGACGCCTGCGCCCGACGCGGGTCCTTGGTGCAGTCCTATGTGCACCCGCTCAAGGGCCGCGATCAGGAAACCCTGGCCATCGATCTGTACCGTACGGGCCCGGCCAACGCCCGCAACCTGCTGCTGATCAGCAGCGGCTGCCACGGCGTCGAAGGCTTTTGCGGCTCGGCGGTGCAGATCGACCTGCTGCACAACGAGCGCTGGATCGAACTCACCCGCCAGCCCGACCTGGCGGTGATCTACCTGCATGCGCTGAACCCCTATGGCTTTTCCTGGCTGCGCCGGGTGACCCACGAAAACGTCGACCTGAACCGCAACTTCCTCGACTTCAGCCAGCCCCTGGCGGACAACCCCGGCTACCGCGCCATCGCCGATTGCCTGCTGCCTCGACACTGGCCGGCCAGTGTGGCCAGCCGCGCACGCCTGCTCCTGCACACCGCACGCCTGGGGCCCAAGGCCTTGCAGGCGGCCATCTCCCGGGGCCAGCACAGCCACCCCGACGGCCTGTTTTTCAGTGGCCTGGCACCCACCTGGAGCAACCAGCAGATCCGCGCCCTCCTGCGCCAGCACGCCCAGCAATGCCGACGCATCGCCTGGATCGACATCCACACCGGCCTGGGCCCCACGGGCGTGGGCGAGCGCATCTACAAAGGCCGCGCCCACCCCGAGGACCTGGCCCGGGCGCAGGCGTGGTGGGGGCCAAAGGTGACCAACAGTTTCGATGGCAGCTCCGCCTCGGCCCAGTTGGAGGGCACCCTGGACCTGGCGGTGATGGAAGAATGCCCCCAGGCCCAATACAACGGCCTGACCCTGGAGTACGGCACCCGCTCAGGGTGGCAAGTGCTTGACGCCCTGCGCGCCGAACAGTGGCTGCAGAACAATCCCCAGGCGCCTCAACGGCTGTATGAGCAGATCAAGCGGCAGCTGCGCAATGCCTTCTACGTGGACACCCCGCAATGGAAACAGCAGGTGCTGGAGCAGGCGCGGGCGCTGTGCTGGGAGACGGTGGCGGGGTTGCAGAACGATCCGCAATAAAACGCGGCATCCCGGGGCTGGCAGGCCCCGGGACACCGCAGAAGGTCACTTCAGTTTGAGCTTCAGTTGCGCGCCGAGCAGCGCACAGATGCTGAGGATCGCGGCAAACATCAGGTAATAGGCGGGGGCTGCCTTGCTGCCGGTGACGGCAATCAGCGAGGCGGCGATAAAGGGCGCGAAGCCGCCGAAGAAGGTCACGCCCAGGTTGTAGCTCAGGGACATGCCGGTGGCACGGGTCTGCACCGGGAAGATCTCCGACATCAGGGCCGGCAGCGGCGCGAAGTACACCGCTTTGATCAGGGCCATCAGGCTCACCACCAGCATCAGCGAGAGCAAGGTCGGCTCGGCGTTGAGCCAGAGGAATGCCGGGTACGCCACGCACAGGTAGAACAGCGCCGAGAACAGCATGATGCGGATGCGCCCGATGCGGTCTGAAAGCATGCCGACAAAGGGCGTGACAAAGGTCAGGATCAACCCGCCGATCAGGGTCGCCATAAACCCGGAAGACTGGGGCAGGCCCAAGTCCTTGGCGGCGTAGGACGGCATGTACTGGATCAGGTAGTTGGACGCGGTGGACACCACCAGCGCCCCCATGGCGATCAGCAACAGCAGCTTCTGCCCGGCGAACAGCGTGCGCACCGGCGCCTTGCTCGACTCGGCGGCATCGAACACCGGCGACTCGTCGCAATGCTTGCGGATGTACATGCCCACCGGCCCGATCAACAGACCGAGGAAGAACGGCACTCGCCAGCCCCAGTCCATCATCTCTTCAGGGCTCAGGTTGACGGTGGTGAAATAACCGGCCAGGGACGCCAGCACCGTACCCAGGCCTTGGCTGGCGAACTGCAGGCTGGCGATAAAACCACGACTGCGGGGCGATGCGTGTTCGATCAGGTAGGCCGTGGAACTGCCGAATTCGCCACCGGCGGAAAAGCCCTGGAGCAACCGCGCCAGGAAGATCCCGATGGGCGCCAGGATGCCGATGCTGGCATAGGTCGGGATCACCGCGATGATCAGGGTGCCGATCAGCATCAAGGTGATGGACAGGCTCATGGACTTCTTACGCCCGGCGCGATCGGCGTAAGCGCCCAGCACCATGGCCCCCAGTGGCCGGATCAGAAACGACACGCCAAAGGTGCCGAAGGTGATCATCAGCGACAGGCTTTCACTGTCCGTGGGGAAAAACAGCTTGGAAATGACGAACGCAAAATAGGCGTACAACGCCATGTCGTACCATTCCAGGGTATTGCCGACCAAGGCCGCGCAAGCCGTGCCCCAAATGGATTTTGGCTTGGCTCGGGCATGCCCCTCGAGGGCCACGGAATCGGTTGTGCTGTGCATGAGAGGTCCGCCTTTATAAGGTTTGTTATGGCAGGAAACGAGTGCAGCAATCAGTGTTTTTCGACGCGTTGGATTTCTTGTTATGAACAACTGACAGCGAGGTTCGAGCCGGACCTGATCAGGGAAAGCCGATGTCGGGGCGATTGTAGGCACAGCCCCAGCGTGCTTAAAATAATTTTATTGGCAATCAACCGTTCGCATTTTGTGAACGCTCTAACCCCTCTTCTCAAGGCTGCAGCAGCGCCACCAGGTGATCGCGAAACACCGCCACCGCCTGGGGCAACTCGCGTCCGGCCATGCTCTGCAGCTCGATGCGCCGGGCCTGCAAGGTCTCGTCGGAGAAGGGAATGGAGACAATTCGCCGGCTGCGCTGGTAGGTGGTGCTGCTGATCGGGTTGGCCAGGCTGACCCCGCCGCCCTGGGCGACGAAGCGGTACAACGCGGCAAAGGAATTGCTCTCCAGCACCAGATTGAACTCCAGGCCCTGGACCCCGCAGCAGATGTCGAACAGCCGTCGGGCTGTGGTGTCCGGAGTCTGCATGGCCATGGGATAGGGCTGCAGCTCGGCCAGGGCGATGCTGTCGCGCAAGGCCAGCGGGTGCTCCACCGGCAGCATGGCCATGATGCCGCCCGGGGCCACGCACTCGACGTTGATCTCGCGCTCCGGCGACAGGCTGTAGGTCAGGCCCAGGTCGGCCTGGCCTTCGCGCACCCGACGGGTCACTTCCTCGGGCCCGACCACCTCCAGGGAAAACAGAATGCCGTCGTAGGTCTTGCGGAACTCGGCAATGGCGTCCGGCAGAAAATCAATGGCAAACCCCTGGGAACAGGCCAGACGGATATTGCCCCGGCGCAGCCCGTGCAACTCCCGCAATTCCTCGACCAGTTGCCCGGTTTCCATCTGCGCCTTGCGCACGTGGCTGGCCAGGCGCTCCCCCGCCGCCGTCGGCAACATGCCCCGGGAACGGCGCTCGAACAACGGGGTGTCGAGTTCGTATTCGAGCTTGGCGATCTGCCGGCTGACCGCCGAGGCCGCGACGTTGAGCTTGACCGAGGCTTCATTGACCGAGCCGCAGCGCACCACCTCGAAAAAGTAACGCAGGGCAATGGATTGCATGCTGTTGAATTGCATGGGTAGCGCCTCCGGCATTGCTTTAATAGCAACACTTCATTCTAAACATTGTGATTGTTGCAGCTAACGGCCGAGTCTAGAGTCCTGCTCAATCCTTGGCTAGGGCGCACTGGGCGCCGGCCTCTTGCATTGAAGGAACCGGCCCTATGAGTCGATCAGCTGCCATTGCCGCAGTGACCCGGATGTTTGCCAGCGGCGAGTTTCTCGCGACCCTCGAACGCAGCGTTGCCCACCGCACCGAAAGCCAGGAGCCGACGCGCCTGCCCGAACTGCGCGCCTACCTGGAAGACTTTATCGTGCCGCTGATCGAGCCCCTGGGGTTTACCAGCACCCTGTACCCCAACCCGGAACCCGAGCACGGCCCGCTGCTGGTGGCCGAGCGCATCGAGGCTGTCGACCTGCCCACCCTGTTGATGTACGGCCACGGCGATGTGGTGCGCGGCTACGACGCGCAATGGCGCGAAGGCCTGTCGCCCTGGCAAGTGGTGGTGGAAGGCGAACGCTGGTATGGCCGTGGCAGCGCCGATAACAAGGGCCAGCACCTGATCAACCTCAGCGCCCTGGCCCAGGTGATCGAGGCCCGCGAGGGACGCCTGGGGTTCAACGTCAAGCTGCTGCTGGAAATGGGCGAGGAAGCCGGTTCGCCAGGCCTGCGTGAGTTCTGTGCAACCCACCCGCAACAACTGGCCGCCGACCTGTTCATCGCCTCCGACGGCCCTCGCCTGAGCGCCTTGCAGCCGACGATTTTCCTCGGCTCCCGGGGCGCGGTGAACATCGACCTCAAGGTCAATCTGCGTGACGGCGCGCACCACTCCGGCAACTGGGGCGGCCTGTTGCGCAACCCGGGGATCGTCCTGGCCAACGCCATTGCCAGCCTGGTCAACCAGGACGGCCAAGTGCAGGTCCCGGGGCTCAAGCCGGCGAGCCTGCCGGACTCGGTGAAACGCGCCATCGCCCCCCTGCAACTGACCCCCAGCAGCCCCAACGACCCGACCATCGACCCGAGCTGGGGCGAACCCGGGCTGAGCCCGGCCGAGCGGGTGTTCGGCTGGAACACCTTCGAAGTCCTGGCCTTCAAGACCGGCAACCCCGACGCACCGGTCAACGCCATCCCCGGCCATGCCAGTGCCCATTGCCAGGTGCGCTTTGTCGCTGGCAGCGATTTCCGCGAGTTTGTCCCTGCCATCCGCCGTCACCTCGACGCCCAGGGCTTCAGCCAGGTCGAGGTCAGCCAGAGCCCGGGCGGCGTGCTCAATGCCTCGCGCCTGGACCCGGACAACCCCTGGGTCCACTGGGCCTTGCATTCTCTGCAGAGCACCACCGGCAAGACTCCGGCCTTGCTGCCCAACCTCGGCGGCTCCCTGCCCAACGACATTTTTGTCGACGTGCTGGGCCTGCCGACCCTGTGGGTGCCCCACTCCTACGCCGCCTGCTCCCAGCACGCGCCCAATGAACACCTGCTGGCGCCGGTGGTGGAAGAAGGCCTGCAAATCATGGCCGGGTTGTTCTGGGACCTGGGGGAATCGGCCGTGGGCCTGCTACGCGAATCACGCGCCGCCGGCTGAAAGCCCCCGTGAATCCAGGGATTTGACACGCCAAGGGACGCTGTGGAATAGTTTTCCAACAAAACTGGAATTCAATTCCACTTATGCCGCACTGACTGCAGTGCGGCCTTGGAGTGATCGATGGCAAGCGCTGCAAGCACCACCGAAGCCGGCTTTTCCGGGGTCCTGGACCGGGGCCTGGCGATTCTCGAACTGCTGGCCGGCAGCGCCGAGGGCCTGACCCTCAGCGCCGTGTCCGACCAACTGCGCATCCCGCGCAGCGCCACTCACCGCCTGCTGACGGCACTCGGCGAACACGCCTACGTGCGCCAGGAGCAGGAACGGGGCACCTACGTGCTCACCTCTAAACTGCAAGTCCTGGCCTTCCGGCAACTGTGCGCCAGCGGCCTGGTGGACGCGGTGCAACCGGTGCTCAATCGTCTCGCGGCGCAGGCCGGTGAACTGGTGCGCCTGGCGGTGGCCGACCCTCGGCAACTGACCTGGGTGGCCCGCGCCCAAGGTGCGCGCAACGGTTTGCGCTACGACCCGGACATGGGCATGGAGGCCCGGCTGTCCTGCTCGGCCACCGGTTTTGCCTGGCTGGCGTGCCTCGACGATGAGCAGGCACTGACGCGGGTTGAGCACCAGGGTTACGGCAGCGTGGCCGAGTTCGGCCCCCACGCGCCACAAACCCCGGAGCAATTGCTGGCCCAACTGGCGGCCACGCGCCAACGCGGTTATGCCGTCGCGGTGCAAACCTTCAGCGACTGGATGGCGGCCATTGCCGTGGCCCTGCGGCACCCGGTGAGCCACCAGCCGATCGGCGTGATCAGCATCGCCGGCCCGGTGTTCCGTTTCAACGAAGCCAAGCTGCACGAGGTCGCGCCCCTGCTGCTGGCCGCTGCGGCGGAAATCCAGACATTGATCCCCGGTTCCCCGGCGCTGATGAGCCCGGAGCTGACTGCCCAATCCGTTCGTGAAGGCCTTGTATCGTGACCTCAACCCCTGAAATACCCCTCGCCCCCCTGGAATGCGACCTGCTGGTCATCGGCTCCGGCGCCTCGGGCCTGGCCGCCGCCGTCACCGCCGCCTGGCACGGCCTGAAGGTCGTGGTGGTGGAAAAAGACCCGGTGTTCGGCGGCGCCAGCGCCTGGTCCGGCGGCTGGATGTGGGTGCCCGGCAACCCCTTGGCGAAGCGCGCCGGGATTGACGAAGACCCGCAGCAGCCGCGCACCTACCTCAAGCATGAATTGGGCGAGCGTTATGACCCCGAGCGGATCGACGCCTTCCTCGACAACGGCCCGCCCATGGTGCGTTTTTTCGAGCAACACACGGCCCTGCAATTCGTCGACGGCAACGCCATTCCGGACATCCACGGCCAGGTGCCCGGAGCCGCCACCCAGGGCCATCAATTGATTGCCGCGCCCTACGATGCCCGGGCCCTGGGCCCGTTGCTCAAGCGCCTGCGCAAGACCCTGCGGGAAACCTCGTTCCTGGGCATGCCGATCATGGCCGGCGCCGACCTGGCAGCCTTCCTGACCCTGACCCGCTCGCTGAAATCCCTGCTCCACGTGAGCAAGCGCTTCGTGCTCCACCTGCGCGACCTGGCGTTGCACGGCCGGGCCATGCACCTGGTGAACGGCGTGGCCCTGGTGGCGCGCCTGGCCAAGTCGGCCGAAGACCTGGGGGTGACGCTGATGACCTCGGCACCGGCCAAACGCCTGCTGCAAGACGCCGAGGGCGTGCACGGCGCGGTGGTCGACACCGCCCAGGGCCCCCTGGAGATTCGTGCGCGGCGCGGGGTGGTGCTCGCTGCCGGCGGCTTCCCCCATGACATCCCACGGCGCCAGGCGCTGTTTCCGCGTACGCCCACCGGCCGGGAACACCTGGCCTTGCCGCCCCAGAGTTGCTCGGGCGACGGCATTCGCCTGGGCGAATCGGCCGGCGGCGTGCTCGCCACCGACCTGGCCTCCCCCGCCGCCTGGGCCCCGGTGTCGCGGGTGCCCCACGCCGACGGCAGCGTCGGCCACTTCCCGCACATCATCGACCGCGCCAAGCCCGGGCTGATCGGCGTGCTGGCCGACGGCAAGCGTTTCGTCAATGAAGCCGACGGCTACTACGACTACACCGCAGCCATGGTTGCCGCCGTACCCGAAGGCCAGGAAGTGGCGTCCTGGATGATCTGCGACCACCGCTTCCAGCGGCGCTATGGCCTGGGTTATTCGCGGCCGTTCCCGCTGCCGGTGGGGGCGTTGCTGCGCAGCGGCTACCTGCAGCGGGGCCGCAGCATCGAGGAACTGGCACAGCGCTGCGGCATCGACCCGCAAGGCCTGGCCGCCACCGTCAACCGTTACAACCAACACGCCCGCCAGGGCACAGACCCGGAGTTCGGCCGCGGCTCCACACCCTACAACCGCAAGCAGGGCGACCCGATGAGCACAGGCAGCAACCCCTGCGTGGCGCCCATCGAGCACGGCCCGTTCTACGCGGTGAAGGTGCTGCCCGGCAGCTTCGGCACCTTCGCCGGGCTCAAGACCAACGGCCAGGCCCAGGTGCTGGACGTGGCGCAACAACCGATTGCCGGGCTGTATGCGGTGGGCACCGACATGGCCAGCGTGATGGGCGGCTTCTACCCCTCCGGTGGCATCAACCTGGGCCCGGCCATGACCTTCGGCTACATCGCCGGGCGCCACGCCGCCGGGGTGACGGACACCGCCCAGCGTGCGCAGAGCCCGCAGCCAATCATGGAAAAATAAACCTCGGGGCAGCCCCTGTCGGAAGCGACGCGGGGCTGTATAGTCGCGGCGAAAATGCCCCGTGAAAGGACTCTCCATGCTTTACCGATTCGCCGCCGACGCCCTGGTGCTGTTTCACCTGTCGTTCATTCTCTTTGTGCTGTTCGGCGGCTTGCTGCTGTTGCGCTGGCCGTGGCTGATCAGCCTGCACCTGCCGGCCGCCACCTGGGGCGTGGCGGTGGAAGTGTTCCACCTGGAATGCCCCCTGACCCGCTGGGAAAACCTGCTGCGCCACGCCGCCGGACAAGAGGGTTATGGCGCCGGTTTTATCGAGCATTACCTGATCCCGGTGATCTACCCCGCCGGCCTGACGCCCGGCATCCAGCTGTGGCTGGGGGCCCTGGTGCTGGGCCTCAACCTGCTGGTCTACCTGCGCTTGGTACGGGGCTGGAAACAGCGCCACAACGCCAAGGGCTAGACCTTGAAACGCGCCACGGTCTGATGCAGTTCGCCGGCCATCTGCGCCAGTTCGTGGCCGGCGCTGTCGGTGTGTTGCGCCCCTTGCAGCACCTGCTCTGACAAGGTGCGAATGCCCACCAGATTGCGATCCACCTCCCGCGCCACCAGGGCCTGTTGCTCGGTGGCACTGGCGATCATCAGGTTGCGTTCGTTGATCTGGGAAATGGAGCGGGTGATGTCCTCCAGGGCATCGCCCGCGCGCCGCGCCACCTCCAGGGTGCTCAGTACCCGCTCGCTGCTGCCTTGCATGGCGTTCACCGCCTGGCCGCTGTCCTGGCGAATATTGCCGATCATCTGCTCGATCTCCTGGGTCGACACTTGGGTGCGATGGGCCAGGGCCCGCACCTCGTCGGCAACCACGGCAAAGCCGCGCCCGGCGTCCCCGGCCCGGGCCGCTTCGATGGCCGCGTTAAGGGCCAGCAGGTTGGTCTGCTCGGCGATGCTGCGGATCACGTCCAGCACCGAACTGATGTCCTGCACCCGCCCGGCCAATTGCTGGATATGCCCGGCGGTGTCGTTCACCCCTTCGGCCAGGGCATTGATGGAGGCCACGGTTTCCTGCACCTGGGAACGGCCGCGCTGGGCACTTTGCTCCGAGGCCCGGGAGGCTTCGCTGGTGCTCACAGCGTTGCGCGCCACTTCATCCACGGCAGCGGTCATCTGATTCACTGCTGCCGCCGCTTGCTCGATCTCCAGGCCCTGCTGTTGCAATTGCAGGCTGGTCTGGCTGCTGACCGCGCTGAGTTCCTCGGATGAACTGGCCACCCGGTCCACGGACGCGGCAATGTGCTTGACCATGCCATTGAGGCTGCCTTGCATCTGCTGCATGGAGCGCATCAGGCTGGCGGTGTCGCGGGCGGCGACAGGCACGTCGATGGTCAGGTCGCCCTGGGCAATCTGGCTCAAGACCTGGGCAGCGGCATCGGGCTCACCGCCCAAAGGTCGCGTCACGCTGCGGGTGACCGCCACCCCGGCAGCCACCACCGCGCCCACGCACAGCACAAACAGCAGCACCATATTGAGGCGCGCGTCCCGATACAGGGCGTCGGCGGCTTGTTCGCGTTCGCTGAAAATCCGTCCCTGCAACGCCATCATCGCGTCCAGGCTCTGGTAGACCCGCTGTTCGGCGGGCATCACTTGCTGCTTGAGCTGGGCCATGGCCGCTTCAGTGGCGCCCTGGCGGATCAGCCCCTGGACTTGCATAAAGGCCGCGACATAGGCCTCGCGATGCTGCTTCAACTGAGCGTAGGCGGCCTTGCCCTCGGTGGAATCGAACAGCGGTTCCAGGGTGGCAAAGGCTTGGGTGATGCGTTGTTTGGTGGCCTCGATGGCCGGCGGGACCTGGGGGTTGTCCTTGTCGATCAGCAGGTCGCGGGTGTTGCGGCCGTTGTCCCGGACCCCGGTGGCAATCACCATGATCGGGTCGATTTTCGGCCAGTCCTGCTGGACGATCTGGGCGGCCTGGTCCTTGAGGGTTGCCAGGTCATGCACGGCATACAGGCCCATGCCCAGCAACGCCACCGGGGCGATGGCAAAACCCAGGGCGATACGTTGTGCGGTGCTCAATGTGGCCATTTCAAATGCTCCCTGATCAATACCGGCCTACAGGCCACGCATTTGAAATTCTCTACAGCAAGATCTCTACCAATTCCCTCGGGCGCTGCACCACCGCACAGCGCCCGGGGGAAGTTCAAAACGCCGGCCTTAGGCGGCGATTTCCACGTCCTGGCCATTCAGGCGCACCGGCCAGACCCGCAGGCGTTGCTCCGGGTCTTCCAGGCAGCGCCCGTCGGCCAGGCAGAAGTGCTGCTTGTACAGGGGCGAGGCAATCACCAACTCACCCTTGATCGACCCCAGCAGCCCGCGGCCAATCACGTTGGCCCCCGACTGCGGGTCGTGGTTGTCCAGGCCGAAGAGCTGCTGGCCCTCGGCGTCCGGCAGGTAGAAGAGCGCCACCTGGGCCCCCTCGAACCAGGCCACCACCCCGGAGTTACTGACCAGGTCCTGCTGGCCGCACAGGCGCTGCCAGTGCTGCGGCTGGATGGAATTGACGCGTTGGCTATTGGACTGGCTCATCAGAGCACCTCCTCGACGACGGGAATCAGGTTGAGTTCAGCGGCCATCACCGGACGCCGTTGGCCGCGCTCCTGGACAAAGTGAATGTCCGGGTCGGGGCGTTGATCGTTGACGAAGGTCCGGAAGCGCTTGAGTTTTTCCGGGTCCTTGAGGGCGTTGGCCCACTCGCATTCGTAGCGGTTGACCACCAGTTGCATCTGCGCTTCCAGCTCGGCCCCCAGGCCCAGGCTGTCGTCGATGATCACCGCCTTGAGGTAATCCAGGCCGCCCTCCAGGCTTTCACGCCACACCGAGGTGCGCTGCAGCTTGTCGGCGGTGCGGATGTAGAACATCAGGAAGCGGTCGATGTAGCGGATCAGGGTGGCATCATCCAGGTCCGTGGCGAACAGCTCGGCGTGGCGCGGGCGCATGCCACCGTTGCCGCTGATGTAGAGGTTCCAGCCCTTTTCGGTGGCGATCACCCCGACGTCCTTGCTTTGCGCCTCGGCGCACTCACGGGTGCAGCCGGAAACCGCGAACTTGAGTTTGTGCGGCGAGCGCAGGCCCTTGTAACGGTCCTCGATCAACAGCGCCATGGCCACGCTGTCCTGCACGCCATAGCGGCACCAGGTGCTACCCACGCAGGACTTCACCGTACGGGTGGATTTGCCGTAGGCGTGGCCGGTCTCGAAACCGGCGGCAATCAGCTCGGCCCAGATTTCCGGCAACTGATGCAGTTGGGCACCAAACAAGTCGATGCGCTGGCCGCCGGTGATCTTGGTGTAGAGGTCGTATTTCTTCGCCACCTGGCCGATCACGATCAGCTTGTCGGCGGTGATTTCACCCCCGGCGATGCGCGGCACCACCGAGTAGGTGCCGTTCTTCTGCATGTTGGCCATAAAGGTGTCGTTGGTGTCCTGCAACGGCACCAGGGACGCGTCCATGATCGGCTGGTTCCAGCACGAGGCGAGGATCGAGCCCACCGCCGGCTTGCAGATGTCGCAGCCGGTGTGGCCACGGCCGTGCTTGGCCAGCATTTCGTCGAAACTGGTCACGCCCTCGACCCGCACCAGGGCATAAAGCTCCTGGCGGGTGTAGGCGAAGTGCTCGCACAGGCTCTTGTCGACGCTGACACCACGGGCGATCAGTTCATGCTCGAACACCTGCTTGAGCAAGGCCGCGCAACCGCCGCAACCGGTGCAGGCCTTGGTGCTCGACTTGAGTTGACCGAGGTCGCTGCAGCCGCCGTCGATGGCCGAGCAGATGGCGCCCTTGGTGACGTTGTGGCACGAGCAGACCGTGGCCGAATCCGGCAAGGCGCCCGGGCCCAGGGTCGGTGCGCCGCTGGAGCTGGGCAGGATCAGGCCCGCCGCGTCGGCCGGCAGGGTGATGCCGTTCTGCATGTATTGCAGCAGGGTGTCGTAGTAGCTGTTGTCGCCCACCAGCACCGCACCGAGCACGCGCTTGCCTTCGGCGTCCACCACCAGGCGCCGGTAACTGGCGCTGGTCTGGTCGATGAACTGGTAGCTGCGCGAGCCCGGAGTGTTGCCGTGGGCGTCGCCGATGGAGCCTACATCCACCCCCAAAAGCTTGAGTTTGGTGGACATGTCCGCGCCCTGGAAGGGTTCGGCGTCCTGGCGGCACAGGCTTGCGGCCACGCCGCGGGCCATCTGGTAACCCGGGGCCACCAGGCCGAAGATGCTGCCGTTCCAGGCCGCGCATTCGCCGATGGCGTAGATGTCCGGGTCGCTGGTCAGGCAGGCGTCGTCCACCGCCACGCCACCGCGCGGGCCCAGTTCCAGGGCGCACTGGCGAGCCAGGGCGTCTTGCGGACGGATGCCGGCAGAGAACAGCACCAGGTCAGTTTCCAGGTACTCGTCGTTGCCGAAATTCATCCGGTAGCGGTACTCCTCACCCGGGCAGATCGACTGGGTGCCACGGGACAGGTGCACGCCGACGCCCAGGCGCTCGATCTGCGCCTTGAGGGCCAGGCCGCCCTGCTCGTCCAGCTGCACCGGCATCAGGCGCGGGGCGAATTCCACCACGTGGGCTTCCAGGCCCAGGGACTTCAGGGCGTTGGCCGCCTCCAGGCCCAGCAGGCCGCCGCCCACCACCACGCCACGTCGGGCATTGGCGGCGGCTTTGCGAATGCCGTCGAGGTCTTCCAGGGTGCGGTACACCAGGCGCGAATCGCCCTCGGCGCCTTCGATCGGCGGCACGAATGGATAGGACCCGGTGGCCAGCACCAGCTTGTGGTAGTTGAAGCAGCCGGCGGCGGTGATCACTTCATGCCGCACGCGGTCGATCTCCAGCACCGGCACCCCCAGGTGCAGGGTCACACCCGGGCGCTGGTACAACGAAGCTTCGCCCAGGGCCAGGGACTCGGCGTCACGGCCAGTGAAATATTCGGACAGGTGCACGCGGTCGTAGGCACGCATCGGCTCTTCGCTGAACACGTGGATCCGGTAGTGGTCCAGGGCGCCACGCTCGATCAGTTGTTCGACGCAGTGGTGGCCGACCATGCCGTTACCGATCACGATCAGGGTTTGCAACTTGTTCAAAGGGGCAACAGTGGCGTTCATAAATAGCACCCGGTCAAAGCCAATCACGGTTTAAAAAAGCAAAAAAAAAGCGCCTGAAACCTTGCGGTTCCAGGCGCCTTTGCCTGTTCTTTTGCGGTGTGCAACCGGGCCTCTGTGCCTGATCCACCGTTACTGCCCCAAGACCTTCGGGTCGATCGATCTTCGTTGACCGACGGGGCTGTCCACTCGAATGCGTTCTGGGTGGACCTGATCCCGGTCTTGCAGCCTTTGTGCCAGTCCGGCCTCAACCACCCCTCGACGCGCACCCAAAACCTCCCTTCAAAGGCACGAATCACGTGGCCTGCAGCGAATCACCGGGGGCAAATCCCAGCCGTCACCAGGCCCTGCCGCGCCCCTTCCCCACTCGCTGTCAATTGCCTTGGCTTGGTGCAGGCCAGCCCCCCGGGCGCTTTATAAAAGTGCAGGACGCCCCTGCCCCGAACGCCTTCGCCCATGCCGGCGTTGGCCCACGCAAAGCCCGGCCGGCGCGGCGCCAGGGCCAGTCAGAGCCGCCGCCAACGGTTCTGGCGCGGGCTTTGCTAGGAACCCCTCGATAGGCAATCAACGCAGACTGCCGACCAACGACAAAGGCGCCGTGTACCCCCCTGGATCTTCAAGGGAGGGCTACAGGGCGCCTTTTTTGTTTTCGGCGGTTGAGCCGCGAGCAGGATTTTTCGAGGGACGAGGATGGCAACTAACAGCGTGCGTAGCGTCTGCCCTTATTGCGGCGTGGGCTGCGGCATCGTCATGACGGTGGAGCAGAACCGGGTGATCAAGGTCGCCGGCGATCCCCAGCACCCGAGCAACTTCGGACGCCTGTGCACCAAGGGCAACACCAGCGGCCAGGCCATCGCCGAATCCGGCCGGATGGACAGTGCCTACCTGCGCCAGGAACGCCAGCGCGACCCGGCGCGCCTGGGCATGGACCAGGCCATCAGCGAAACCGCCCTGCGCCTGCGGGCCCTCCTTGACGCCCACGGCCCCAGCGCCCTGGCCTTCTATGTGTCCGGGCAGATGTCCCTGGAGGCCCAGTACCTGGTCAACAAACTGGCCAAGGGGTTTGTCCGCACGCCCCACATCGAGTCCAACTCGCGGCTGTGCATGGCCAGCGCCGGCAGCGGCTACAAACTGTCCCTGGGCGCCGACGGCCCGCCGGGCTCCTACGAGGATTTCGAACGCGCCGAGCTGTTCTTCGTGATCGGCGCGAACATGGCCGACTGTCACCCGATCCTGTTCCTGCGGATGATGGATCGGGTCAAGGCCGGGGCCAGGCTGATTGTCGTCGACCCCCGGCGCAGCGCCACCGCCGACAAGGCCAGCCTGTTCCTGCAGATCAAGCCCGGCACCGACCTGGCCCTGCTCAATGGCCTGCTGCACCTGTTGCTGAAAAACGGCCACACCGACCCGGCCTTTATCGCCGCCTTCACCCAGGGTTGGGAGGCCATGCCGGCGTTTCTCGACGACTACGACCCGGCCAGCGTCGCCGCCATCACCGGGCTGGCCGAAGCCGATATCCGCCTGGCCGCCCAGCAGATCGGCGAAGCCGCCGAGTGGATGAGCTGCTGGACCATGGGCCTGAACCAGAGCACCCACGGCACCTGGAATACCAACGCCCTGTGCAACCTGCACCTGGCCACCGGCGCCATCTGCCGCCCCGGCAGCGGGCCGTTTTCCCTGACCGGGCAACCCAACGCCATGGGCGGCCGCGAGATGGGCTACATGGGCCCCGGCCTGCCCGGGCAACGCTCGGCGCTGGTGGACAGCGACCGCGCCTTTATCGAAGACCTGTGGCAAATCCCCGCCGACAGCCTGCCCCGGGACGGCGGCAGCGGCACCGTGGCGATGTTCGAAGACATGGCCGCCGGGCAAATCAAGGCCTGCTGGATCATCTGCACCAACCCGGTGGCCAGCGTGCCCAATCGCCAGACCGTGATCGAAGGCCTGCAACGAGCGGAGTTGGTGATTACCCAGGACGCCTTCCTCGACACCGAGACCAACCGCTACGCCGACATCCTTTTGCCCGGTGCGCTGTGGGCCGAAGCCGAAGGGGTGATGATCAACTCCGAGCGCAACCTGACCCTGATGCAGAAAGCCGTGGAGCCCCCGGGAGACAGCCTGCCGGACTGGCAGATCATCGCCCGGGTGGCCTGCGAGATGGGCTTTGCCGAGGCCTTCAGCTACGCCTCCAGTGCCGAGGTGTTCGAAGAGATCAAGCGCGCCTGGAACCCCAAGACCGGCTACGACCTGCGCGGCGCCAGCTACGAGCGCCTGCGCCAGAGCCCGCTGCAATGGCCCTGCGCCAAGGCCGACGGGCCGAACCGCAACCCCATGCGCTACCTCAACGACGGCATCAGCCAGACCCTCAAGGTGGCGGCCGACGGCAGCCGCCCGGCGATCGTGTTCCCCACCGAACATGGCAAGGGGCTGTTCTTCCCTCGCCCGCACATGGACCCGGCGGAGATGCCCGATGACGACTTTCCGATGGTGCTCAACACCGGGCGCCTGCAACACCAGTGGCACACCCTGACCAAGACCGGCAAGGTCGCCACCCTGAACAAGCTCAACCCCGGGCCCTTCGTTGAACTGCACCCCCAGGACGCCACGCGCCTGGGCCTGAGTGACGGCGACTCGGTGGAAATCCGCTCCCGGCGTGGCCGCGCCGTGCTGCCGGCGCGGGTCAGCGACCGGGTGCTAGCCGGCAACTGCTTTGCGCCGTTCCACTGGAACGATGTGTTTGGCGAACAGTTGGCCATCAACGCCGTGACCCACGACGCCGTGGACCCCGTGTCCCTGCAGCCGGAATTCAAATTCTGCGCGGTGGCCCTGCAGAAAGTGGCGCTGATCGAGCACCACTTTCTCGACCAGGCCGGTGGCGCGCCCAGCCCTTCTTCTTTGTTACCCGAGGACCGCAGCATGTCGCGCATCGAGGCCTTCGCCGAACTCGCCGGTATTCGCGCCGTGGCGGCGCCCAGCTTGAATGACAACGAGCGCATCTACCTCGCCGGCTTCCTCAGCGGCCTGCACACCAGCACCGCCCAGCCCGGCGCCGGTGTGCCCACCCTGCCTGCCAGCGCGCCCCTGGCCGGCACCACGCGACTGTGGCTGGACGGCCTGCTGGGCGGGCTGTTCAGCCACAGCCAAGGGGCCCCTGCCACCTCGGCCGCAGCAACCCTGCCCGAGCCGGCCAATGACGCCCCGCACCTGACCCTGCTCTGGGCCTCCCAGACCGGCAACGCCGAAGCCCTGGCCGAACGTTTTGCCAAGCGCCTGCGGGACAACGGCCTGGCCGTGGACGTCAGCGCCATGGCCGATTTCCCGCCGAGCCGATTGGCCAGCACTCAGAACCTGGCCCTGATCAGCAGCACCTTTGGCGACGGCGACCCACCGGACAATGGCCAGGGCTTCTGGGACAGCCTCAACACCGCCGAGACCCGCCTGGAGTCCATGCGCTTTGCCGTGCTGGCCCTGGGCGACCCCAACTACGACCAGTTCTGCCGCCACGGGCGTCAGCTTGACCAGCGTTTGCAGGCCCTGGGCGCTACGCGGCTGCTGGAACGGGTGGACTGCGACACCGAATTCGAAGCCCCGGCCGAAGGCTGGCTGCTGGCCTTGCAACAGGCCTTGAGTACGCCCAGGCCTGGCGCTGCCCTCGACGTTAAAACCGCGGTCAAGGTAGAAGCCGCCAGCACCCAGGCCAGCCCCCTTGAAGCCCCGAGCAAGACCCGGCCCTTCGCCGCGCGCCTGCTGCACAACCAGCCCCTCAACGGCCCGGGTTCGAACAAGGAAACCCGCCTCTTCGCCCTTGACCTGGCGGGCTCAGGCCTGCACTACGAGGCCGGCGATGCTCTCGGCGTATGGCCGCGCAACTGCCCGCAACTGGTGGAGGAAGTTCTGCACCTGACCGGCCTGGATGCCCAGGCTCCGGTGACCCTGGAGCGCCACGGCGAGATGCCCCTGGCCCAGGCCCTGGGCGAACACTACGAGATCGCCCGGCCCAGCCCGGACACCCTGCGCTTTATCGCCCAACACAGCCGTAACCCGGAACTGGGGGCGCTGCTGAACAACCCGGACAAACAGCCGCTCAAGCAATGGCTGTGGGGCAAGCAACTGGCCGATGTGCTGCAAGAGCACCCCATCGACTGCAGCGCCGGTGAGTGGCTGGAAGCCCTCAAGCGCCTGCAACCGCGCCTGTATTCCATCGCCTCCAGCGCCAAGCTGCACCCCGAGCAGGTGCATCTGACCGTGGCGGCCGTGCGTTATGGCCAACGCAAGGGCGTGTCCTCGACCTTCCTCGCCGACCGCGCCGCCGATGGCGACGTGCCGGTCTTCCTGCAAGCGTCCAAGCACTTCCGGGTGCCCGCCGATGGCGACCGCCCGATGATCATGATCGGGCCCGGCACCGGCATTGCGCCGTTCCGCGCCTTTCTGCAAGAACGCCGGGCTCGGGGCGACCAGGGGCGCAACTGGTTGTTCTTCGGTGAACAGCACGCTGCCAGCGACTTTTACTACCGCGACGAACTCCAAGGCATGCAGCGCGATGGCTTGCTCAGTGAACTGAGCCTGGCGTTCTCCCGCGACCAGGCAGAGAAGATTTATGTCCAGGACCGCATCCGCGAACAGGGCGCCGAGCTCTGGCGCTGGCTGCAGGACGGCGCCCAGTTGTACATCTGTGGCGACGCCAGTTGCATGGCCCGGGACGTGGACCAGGCCTTGCGCCAAGTGGCCCAGCAGCACGGTGGCTTGAGCAGTGAAGACGCCACCGACTACTGGCGCACCCTGAGTGAACACAAGCGCTACCTGCGGGACGTTTACTGAGGGCGCAACGACGCGGGCTCAGGCGTCCCCGGGCGCCTCGGCCAGCAGCCGTTCATGGGCGGTGGTCATGGCCTGCCAGGTGGCGGGGTCGGCGGGAATCAGGTGCTCGATGCGCAAGGACGCCACGGTGATGTCCTGGGGCATGCCGAAGGTGGTGAAGGTGGAAAGAAACCCCAGCTCGCCAACCGGGCTGCGCACCCGGGTCAGGAGCAAGGGGCTGGCCATCTGCTCGGTGGTGTCGCTGGAGATCCCCGCCGGCACCGGCAAGCCGCCAAGGACCTGGGCCAGGGCCGGGCACGCTGGGGCTTCCCGGGTCGCCCGCTGCCAGGCGACCTGGCGGATCTGCTCGGCATTGATCAGGTGTTCACCAAAGCCGCCGGGGGCCAGCAAGGTGTGCAACAGATTGAAGCCCTCGGCCGCCGCGGCCGGCAGCCCCACCAGCTGGAACAAGGCCGCCGCACCGCTGTTGGCCGCCAGCACCTGCCACGCGCTGTCGAGGACAATCGCCGGGGCCGGGTTGTGCGCCTGCAACACGTGCAACAACGCACCGCGCACCGCCGCCATGCCCGGGTCGGTAAGGGGCAGCGCCGGGTAACGGGGCGCATAACCGGCCGCCAGAAAGGCCGCGTTGCGTTCTTCCAGGGGCGTGTCGAGGGCGCTGAACAGCGCATGCAACAGCGCCGGGCTGGGCTTGGCGCGGCCGGTTTCCACACAGCTCAGGTGACGTTGGGACAGCCCGGATTGCAGGGCCAAGTCCAGTTGGCTGAGGCGTGCGCGCTGGCGCAAACGCCGCAGTTGCGCGCCCACCGATGGGGTTGGGGGATGAGGTACAGCAGAAATTTCAGGCATGGGCGACTCTGGCATTGGCCACGGGTGGCTGTCTATGACCTCTGAGGTCATTGAGTGCAGGCAAGGCCGGCGCTTAGCCTGGGCACTCCTCCAGCTCAGGGTTTGAACGGTGAAAAAAATACTCTGGCGACTGTGCCTGGGCGCCTTGGCCGGTCATGAACTGGACGCCGTGGCCCAGGCCGAATGGCGCCTGCTGTACGGCTTGCGCGAGCTTGAAGCGGGGTTGGCCCAGGGCCTGTTCATCGCCCTGCATGTGCCGCTGTGCATGGGCCTGCTGTGGCTGGGCGGGCATGCCAATGGCCGCGTCCGCCAAGGCTTTCACCGGCTGCTGGCAGGGTTCGCGGTGGTCCACGGCGGGCTGCATTTCAACCTGCGCGAACACCCGCTGTACAGCTTTGATTCGCCCCTGTCCCAGGCGCTGATCTTCGGCGCCGCAACCGCCGGCCTGTTGTACCTGCTAACGGAGCTGTGGCCCCCGCGCCGCCCCCTGCCCCCCCTCAGTGCAAGGATCGAACAATGAACACTGCCCGCCTGGCCCTGGCCCCGTTGCTGGCCTTCAGCGCCTACACCCTGTTTACCCTGCTCACGGCGCAGCAGTCGCTGCTGGAGTTCGGTTTGCAACTGCTGTCACGCCCCGATACGGCACAAGTGGTGATCGACCTGTACCTGATGGCGTTCCTCGCCGGTTGCTGGATGCTGCACGATGCCCGGGCCAAGGGCCGCTCCCTGCGTTCGGTGCTGCCCTACCTGCTGCTGACGGCGGTCTTCGTGTCCATCGGCCCCCTGCTGTACCTGGTGGTCAATGGCCGCCAGCCCCTCAAATCAGACGCTGGATCTGCTTGTGCCGCCAAACGCCCCGGTAATAGCTGACCTGCAACAGCAGCATGGCCAGGTAGGCCACCGGAAAGGCCATCCAGACCCCTTGCAGGCCGAAGTGCGCATCCAGCAGATAGGCCGCCGGTACTTGCACGCCGATGATGCAGAAAATGGAAATCGCCACCGGCATCAGCACCGTGCCGCTGGCGCGCATGATGCCGCCCACCACCGCCTGGAAACCGAACACCAGCAGGCTCCAGAGCATGATGTGCAACAGGTGCTGGGCCTGGATCAGGGCCGTGGGGTCGGTGATAAACAGCCCCAGCAAGTGACCGGACACCAGGTAACCCAGCAGCACCAGGGAGCCGGTCAGGCAGGCATTGATCACCAGCCCGGTGCGCAGGATCGGGGTGATGCGCTCCAGGCGTCCGGCGCCGATGGCCTGGGCGCCAAGGATCGAGGCGGTGATGGCGATCGACAACGCCGGAAACTGCACATAGTTGACGATCTGGGTCACCGCGCCATAGGCCGCGGTGGCCTGGGAACCGTGGCGGTTGACCAAGGCCAGGATCACCAGTTCGGACAGGGAAATCACCACCATCTGCACCCCGGTGGGCAAGCCGATGCGCAGCACCTTGCCGAGGATGTCCCGGTCCAGTTTCATCGCCGCGAACAGCTCGCGGTCCGGCGCCAGCGGGTGATCCTTGCGCCAGTTGAGGCGCCACACCAGAAAGCCCATGGCCAGGATATTGCCGGCCAACCCGGCCAGGGCCGCGCTCTGGATGCCCATCATCGGCAAGCCCCACCAACCGCGGATCAGCGCCGGGGTCAGGATCAGCCCCACCGTCGTCGACACCAGCAGCGCCAGCAGCGGTGACACCGTGTCGCTGACGCCGCGCAGCAACTGGGTAAAGAGCACGAACACCAGCAGCAGCGGCATGATCAGCATCATCACCCGGGCGTAGCCCACGGCGTCTTCCAGCACGTCCGCGGGCGTGCCCAGGCCTTGCAGGGCCTGGCGCGCAAACAGGCTGCCGAGCACCGCCGCGAGCAAGCCGATCAACGCGCCGAGCAACAGGGTACTGGCGGCAATCGCCTTGACCGTCCGGGTTTCCCGGGCGCCCCAGGCCTGGCCGATCAACACCGAGGCGCCGGCACCGAGCCCGATCACCAGGGCGATAAAGAAAAACACAATGGGAAACATCCCCGACACCGCCGCCAGTGCCTGGGTGCCGAGCATCTGCCCGATGTAGATGCCGTTGAGACTGCCGGAAAACGACTGCAGGAAATTGGACAGCACCATGGGCAGCAGGAACACCAGGTAAACCTGCCAGAGCGGACGCTGTGAGGAGCTGGACATGGAGGCAATGATCTCGGGTGGCGGGAGCAACGTGGCGGCGATTCTAGCCTATGCGGCCTGGCCTTGACTGCACGGGCGCGAACATCCTCGGAGCCTTGGGCCCGCCTGCCGGCGTGGTCATCCCTGGCGCCGGGCGTGTACCATCGGCCGCCACAAACGCTGATACAGCGCCCCTGCCTCTTTCACCTGAACGAGCGAACCGACCTTGTCCCACCTGCTGGCCAAAGCCGCCGAGAACGGAAATCTCCCCGACCTGCTGCGTCTGCTGGACGCCGGGGCGGATATCGAATGGACCCACAAAGGCACGGGCCGCAGCGCCTTGCTGTTCGCCACCCTCGCCGGACACCCAGCGCTGGTGACGGCGTTGCTGGATCGCGGTGCGCAGATCGACCGGCAGTGCAAGGCCCTGGGCTACAGCGCCCTGGCCTGGGCCGCGCACGAGGGTGACGAGGCCCTGGTGCAGTTGCTGATCGAGCGTGGTGCCGACCTTGACCTGGCCTCCCCCGAGCTCAGGCGCACGCCGCTGATGTGCGCCGCCCAGGCCGGTCAGGCCGAGGTGCTGGAATACCTGCTGCAGGCTGGGGCCGATGGCCGCTTGCTGGACTTCAAGCAACAGAACGCCTGGGCCCTGGCTCGGGACAAGGGCCACGAAACGATCATGCAGCGCCTGGAGCAGGCCGGCGCCGGGGCCCCGCCCGCAGCTGAACGCCCGCCGACCCTGGCCTGGCCCGACACCGCCGCCGAGCCCACCAGCGACCCGGTGCAGGTAGTGCGCGCCTACACCCTGGCGATGCACGCCTGGGAACACCAAGGCAATGCCCTGAGCGCCGCCGACCCGGAGCATCACACGCCCCCGGACTTCTGGGCGCAACAGCAACAGATCGTCGCCCGCTACTGCACCCCACGCCCGCGCGCCTACCAGCATCAGAGTTATGGCGTTCCCACCACTTATGCCCCCAGCGACCTGTTGCTGGGCTGCGAACCGCTGTCCGGCACCCGCAGCGAGGTGCTGATCCGCGATTCGCGGGAACGGGGCGGCGTGCAGTATGAGCATCGGTTCGTGGTCAAGTGCAGCGCCGGAGCGTGGCGCATAGACAGCGTCAAACGCCGCATGGCCGGCACTGAAGCATGGCGATCGGGCATCCTCTAGCCCGTGGCCGCCGCCCTGCGACACTCCACAGAGTCAGAGCAGCAGCCCCCCACGAGCGCCTGGCGCCGTTGATCGACGCCCGTGTTGCCGCCTGGAGCGCTGCGGCCCAGCCGCCTGACATCGACTGAAATCGTCTTCAGCCCAGGTGAGCGAGGGCCGACCTTCAGCCTCGCCCACCTTCGCCATCGTCGCTGGCTTACCAGCGATAGGTGGCGCTGGCCTGCACGGTACGTTGCGAACCGTACCAGCACCAGTAGTAGTCATAGCAGGACGCCACGTACTCCTTGTTCGCCAGGTTGCTGGCGTTCAAGGCCAGGCGCAGGTTGTCCTTGAGGCTGACAATCCCCGGGATGTCGTAATGCACGGCCGCATCGAACAGGGTGTAGCCCGCCACCTTCATGGTGTTCGCCGAGTCGCCCCAGGACGAGCCGACATAACGGGCGCCGCCGCCCACGCCAAAGCCCTTGAGCGCACCGTCGTGCAGGGTGTAGTCGGCCCACAGCGAGGCCGTGTGCCGAGGCACGCCATAGGTGGTGGTGCCCTTGGCCGGCAGGTCCGGACCGTTGGCCACGCCATCCACGCCAGGGGTGTAATTCACCACGCTGGTGGACTTGGTCACCCGGTTGTCGAGGTAGGCGTAAGCGCCGGTGATGTCCAGGTTGTCGTTGAGGCTGGCCTTGCCTTCGAGCTCAAAACCGCGAGAACGCACTTCGCCTCGCTGCACCTGGCAACGGCCGCCGTCACACACGTGGGTCACGTCCGGGTCCAGGGTCGGCACGTTGCTCTGGCGCAAGTCGAAGACCGCCGCACTGATAAAGCTGTTGCTGCCCGGCGGCTGGTACTTGATGCCCACTTCGTACTGGGTGCCCTCGGTGGGCTTGAACAGCGAACTGCCGTAGCCGGTGCCCGTCTGCGGCTCAAACGACTCCGAGTAGCTGATGTACGGCGCCAAGCCGTTGTCGAACAGGTAGACCAACCCGACGCGGCCGGTGAAGGCTTCGCTGTCCTGGGCGCTTTTGCTCTTGGTCGAAGAGGCCAGGTCCAGGGTGCTGATGTCGCTGCTGGCCCAGTCATACCGCCCGCCCAGCAACAACACCCACTGGTCCCACTTCACCTGCTCTTGCAGGTACAGGCCCTTTTGCTCGTCGCGCTGGGTGCTCTTGCTGCTGTAGGCCGGGGCGGTGACCGGTGCGTTGTACACCGGGTCGAAAATATCCAGGGACGGGCCCGAGCCATAGCCGACCTTGGTGTCGGTGGTGGTGTTCTGGTAATCGGCACCGATCAGCAAGGTGTGCTGCAGCGGACCGGTGTCGAACTTGGCCTGGGCCTGGTTATCCAGGGTGTAGGCGTCGAGGTTCACATCGCTGGCGATGGTGTAGCGGTTGGAGGTGCGGTAGTCGGCTTGCAGGCTGCCGTTGTAGATACTCCGGTACAGCCCTTCGCTGCGCAGGTAACGCGCGTTCTGGCGCAGGGTCCAGACATCGTTGAGGCGGTGTTCGAACAGGTAGCCGAGGGAATAGTACTGGCGGTCGCTTTTCTCGAAGTCTTGCTCGCCGTCGTAGAAGTCCACGTCGATCTTGCGCCCGTTGGGGTTGCGCACCGCCGAGCCCCAGGCCGGGGTGGAACCGTAGGAACCGCCCTTGGGGTCCTTCTGGAAACTCCCCAGCAAGGTCAGCGAGGTGTCGTCGTCCGGGCGCCAGGTGAAGGCCGAGGACAGGGACTGGCGCCGGGTCTCGGTGTGTTCCAGTTGCCCGTCGGCATCGTCGAACAGGCCGGCCAGGCGATAACCGTAGATCCCCTCATCGTCCAGCGGACCGCTGAAGTCGAAGGTGGTGCGCTGCTTGTCGAAGGTGCCGTATTCCACACCCACTTCATGGAGCGGTGTGTCCAGGGGGCGCTTGCTGGTCATGTTGACCACGCCGCTGGGGCTGCCCTGGCCATAGAGCACCGAGGCCGGGCCGCGCAGGACCTCTACCCGTTCCAGGTCGAAGGCATCCTTTTGCGGCGCGGCGTCGCGGTTGTCGGGCATGCGCATACCGTCCAGGTACACCGCCGGGGAGAAACCGCGAATGGTCAGCATGTCCAGGCGCGAGGCGGTGGAACCACGGGTCTCGGGGATCACCGCTGCGCTGTAGCGCAGGATCTGGTTGAGGTTCTCGGCCCCCTGGGCACGCATCTGGTCGCGGGTGACCACCGAGATCGACTGCGGGGTTTCGTTGAGGGCGGTGTCGGTCTTGGTCGCCGACAGGCTGCGGGTGGCCACGTAACCGGCCACCGGGCCGGTGGGGCTTTCACTGGCATAGGCGGCGTTGATGCTGGTGGCTTGCAACTCCACCGTGCCATCCACCGGCACCGGCGCGGGCTCGATGCGGTAACGCGTGGCCGACAGCGCCAGGGCCTGCAGGCCACTGCCCTGAAGCAACTGGGCCAGGGCCTGGGCTGTACTGAAGTGGCCATGGAGGCCGTTGCTGGTCTTACCCCGGGTCAGCGCCGGATCAAAGGCCAACACTAACTCGCCCTGCTCGGCCAGGCCATTGAGGGCCTGGCTCAAATCCCCGGCCGAGATCGAAAACAGCCGCGTGGCATTGGCTTCGACAGCCGCGGCCAAAGGTTCGGCGGCATGCAGGGGCACGGCGACAAACGCCATCACCACGGCCATGGCCAGTGGGTGCAAGGGACGAGCAAGGCGAGACATGGGTAATCCTGTGCAATGGGGGTTTATTAACCATGACGGCCATGTCGGAAAATCGGGTAACGAATGAGATCGAGACTCATTAAAAAGTCGTGGGCGTGCATCAACCCGCTGCAACGACGCCGGGGCGAAGCGCTTCATCCGATCTGCGCAAGGGTTGGAAAATGCACGGCCAGCCCTTTTCGGGCCTGCCGCAGGAGGGGTTACAGCGGCTTGACCACCACCAGCAAACCGGTGAAGTAGTCGACCTTGATCGGCAAGTTGTCGGCCAGGGCGGCCAGCGCGGCATCGGTATCGTCGAGGCGGAACACCCCGGACACCCGCAGCCCCTGCAAGGCCTGTTCGTCAAAGCGCAGCAGGCCATGGCGATACCCGGCCAGGGCGCGCAGCACTTCGCTCAAGGGCCGGTCGTCGACCTTGAGCAGGCCCCGGGTCCAGGCCGCCGGATCTTCATTGCCAAGGGCCTGCACCGGCTGTACCCGGCCATCCTTGAAGCGGGTGCTGTGCCCGGCGCTGACCTTGACCGCATCCTCTGGCGCGGCACTGGCAGGCTTGGCTGCCACCACCGACTCCAGCACACTGACCACCGTGGCGCCGTCCTCGGCACGCCGCACCAGGAAGCGCGTGCCCAGGGCGGTGGCGGTGCCCTGGTCGGTCTGCACCACGAACGGCCGCTGGGCGTCCTTGGCCACCTCCACCCACAGCTCGCCACGCAACAGCTCGACGACCCGCTGGCGGCCGTCGAACTTCACGTCCACTGCCGAATCGCTGTTGAGCTGCACCTGGCTGCCGTCGGCCAGCACCACTTCGCGGCGTTCGCCCACGGCGGTGCGCTGGTCGGCGAGCCACAGCGGCCACTGCTCCAGGCCCATCCAGCCGCACAGCAACACCCCAAGCAAGGCCGCGGCCTGGCCGCCACGCCCGCCAATCCGCGAGCGCGGCCGGGCGAAGGCCTGGTTCAGGGCCCGACGCGCCGGGGCCGCCGGCAGCTCATCGAGGCTGCCCCACAAGGCCCCCATGCGTTCCATGGCCAGGGCATGGCGCGGATCCGCCTGGCACCAGGCCGCACACGCCGCGCGATCGGCCTCTGTGACCTGCTCATCGTGGAGGCGGGTCAGCCACTGCGCGGCTTCGTTGATCATGGTCGGTGAAGGTGGGGTCATGCCGCGGGGTCCGCCCCGTGCAAGGCGTGGTAGCAATGCACCAGAGCGCTGCTGATGTAGTTCTTCACGGTGCCCGCGGAAACTTGCAATTGGCTGGCGATTTCACTGTAGGTCAGGCCGTCGAGGCGGCTGAGCAAAAAGGCTTCGCGGGTCTTGGCAGGCAACCCGGCGAGCATCACGGCAATCTTTTCCAGGGCTTCGAGGGCCACGTGGATGGCTTCCGGGTCGGGCATGCCGGCGTCACTGACATGGATGGCCAGGGCCTGCAGGTAGGCCTCTTCGATCCGCCGTCGGCGCGCGCCGTCGATCAGCAAGCGCCCCGCCGTGGTCGCCAGGAACGCCCGGGGCTCCTGGATGTTCTGCGGCTCGGCCAGGGTCAGCACCCGCATGAAGGCGTCATGGGCCAAGTCCGCCGCCCGTTGCGAGCAACCGAGTTTTTTCCGCAGCCAGTTGTGCAGCCACGAATGGTGGTCGCTGTAGAGCTCGGTCAGGGTTTGCTGGCGACGAACAAGCTGCTCGGAGGCCGGAAAGTCATGCATGCGCAAGCGCTTCTCAAATGGGAAAGATTACCAATCGCGCGAAAGATGCCAGTAAAACCGCCCCCGAGCAAGCACCGCTCCTCGGATGCGGCGGCTCGTCACAGCCCTGCCAGCCGGTCGTGGGCATTCGCTGCATAGCCGCCAGACCTGCAACGCATTGGCCGCCCCGCCAGGCCGCTGGTTAGAGTCGCGACCCTCACCGTCTTTTATCGATTCGAGGTAAGCCATGCCCGCCCACGCCGCCCAGCCCCTGACCCCGCCCTGGACCATCGAGCGCCTGACCCCGCACCTGGGGGGCAGGATCGACGGCTTGCAACTGCACAGCATCGACGACCGGCAACTGGCCCAGCTGGAAGCCAGCCTGGTGCAGCACAAGGTGCTGTTCTTTCCCCAGCAACACTGGAGCGCCGCGCAACAGCGCGACTTCGCCGCCCGCCTCGGCGAGTTGCATGTGCACCCGACCTTTGAAGCCCACCAGGAGGTCAACGAGCTGGTGGTGTTCAACTACGACCCGTCGCGCAAAGGCGCCAACGACACCTGGCACGCCGACGTGACCTTCGCCGAGCGCCCGCTCAAATACGGCGTGCTGCATGCCGAGACGATTCCCGAAGTGGGCGGCGACACCCTGTGGGTCGACAACGAGGCGGCATTCGAGGCCTTGTCGGCGCCCCTGCGCCAGTTGCTGGAAGGCCTGGAAGCCATGCACAGCGTGCTGCCGGCCATGGGTTACCCCGGGGCCATCGAACAGCCGGACCTGCTGCAACGCCTGGCCAGGTTGCCCGCCCCCACTCGGCACCCCGTGGTACGGGTGCACCCGATATCCGGGCGACGCTCGCTGTTCGTCAACCAGGCGTTCACCTCCCATATCGTCGGCTTGAGCCCGCTGGAATCCCAGGCGCTGTTGCAGTTGCTGTTTCGCCACCTGGAGAACCCGGCATTCCAGGTGCGCTGGCGCTGGCAGGCCCAGTGCGCGGCAATCTGGGACAACCGCAGCACCCAGCATCTGGCGGTGTCGGACTACTTCCCCCAGGTGCGCCGAGTGCGTCGCGCCGCCGTGCTGGAAGAACAACGCCCTTGGGGCCCGAACCCTTCACTGACGCAGGCCCAGCCATGATCGGCCGAGCAAGGGGGATCGTCGCCCTGGCCCTGGGCCTGCTGCTGGGGGCCCAGGTGGCCCTGGCGCAATCTGTCCCGGAAGTGATCCGCATCGGCGTGCCGGACCTCAGCACCCGGGCCAAGCCTTACGCCCCCGGGCTGCTGGGGGTTGCCCACCAGCGCCAGCAACTGGAGCAGGCGTTCGCCCAGCAAGGCACCCGGGTGGAATGGCATTTCTTTCGCGGCGCCGGGCCGGCCATCAATGAAGCCTTTGCCAACGGCCAGTTGGACTTCGCCGCCCTCGGCGACCTGGCCGCAATCATCGGTCGCGCCAGCGGCCTGGACACGCGCCTGCTGCTGGGCTCACGGGGCACTCACCTGTTCCTTGCCAGCACCCCGCAAGCCGGCATCCGCCAGGTCCAGGACCTCAAGGGCAAGCGCGTGGCCCTGTACCGTGGCACCGCCGACCAGCTGTCGTTCGGCCGCGTACTGGCCAATGCCGGGCTCAGCGAAAAAGACCTGAAGATCATCAACCTCGACTGGACCGCCGCCATGGCCGCGCTGGTGGCCGGGCAGATCGACGCCACCTGGTCCAACTACAACCTGCTGACCCTGCGCAGCCAAGGCATCGAAGTGCCCTTGAGCACCCAGTCCATGCCGTTACTGGCCACCACCCAGAGCGGCCTGGTGGCCAGCCAGGGGTTTATCCAGCGCTACCCCGAAGCGACCCAGACCCTGGTGGACGTGCTGGTGAGCAACGCCGCCTGGCTCAAGGTGCCCGAGCATTACGAGCAGTACCTGATGCAGCAGGAACAGGCCAGCGGCATCCCGGCTGCACTGGCCCGGGAAGAGGCCGCGGGGGCCGACCTGGACTTTCGCTTTTCACCCCGGCTCGATGCCTTCCTCAGCACCAGCTTCAGCCAGAGCATCGAGCAGGCCAAGGCACTGCGCCTGATTCGCCGCAGCTTCGAGGTCAAGGACTGGTTCGCCCCGCAGTTCGTCGAACAGGCCCTGCGCCGCCAGCAGCTGCAAGGCACCTGGCCGGACTACGACAGCCAGGGCCGGGCTACAGCGCCAGCTGGTTGATCAGGCTGTACGCCGGCGCGTCCACCAACTCGTCGGAGAGGCTGTCATCAGCGTCCAGCAGGGCGTCGATCATGCAGCGGGCCGCCTCGCTCAGGGGCTGCTCGGAACGCTGGACAATCCCCAGGCACGCGCCGCCGTCGAGGAACAACGGCGGCGCGTCGCTGCAACGCAGCAGGCGAAAGTGCCCGCTCTCCAGCAAGGGTTCGATCATTTCCAGGGGGGCCACGCCGAGGCTGTCGGAGCTGGCGACGATCTTCGGCAACAGGTCGTTGTAGGAGGTCTCCATGTTCAGCGCCGCGCCGTCACGCCCCCACAACCCGCAGAGCACTGCACGCAACTCGCACGGCAGCATCGAGGCGACCTTGGGGTAATGACCCAGGCGCGCGAACGCCAATTGCGCCTCCTCCACCAGCGGGTGCCCGGCGCGGCAAAACACGCCAAAACGGCGAAAGCGCAAGGGCCGCACCAGGTGCCGGGTGCCGATTTCCATATGGCGCAGGTCGGCCACCAGGAAACTGATCTCGCCCTCGTCCAGCAAGGCCAGCAGGTTCGAGGGTTTCTCTACCCGCAGGTCCACTTCGGCCTTGGGGAAGCGCGTGAGAAAACGCCCAAGCGCCTCGGGCACCAGGCGCGCGGTGACCAGGGGCCCGGAGCCGAAACGCAACTGCTGGGCCGCGTCCTCGGGCTCCCCCGCACCCATCTCATCGCGCAGATTGCTGGCATCCTCCAGCAGCCGAGCAGCGCGCACCCGCAGCGCCTCGCCCTTGGCCGTGAGCACCACGCCGCGACTGCTGCGCTCCACCAGGGCACAGCCCAGCTCGCTTTCCAGGCCCTGGATGCTGCGGCTGAACGCCGACTGGGTGATGCAGGCAATGTCCGCAGCGCGGGTGAAATTCAAGTGAGTGGCCAAGGCCATGAAATGCCGCAGCTGCCGTAAATCCATGCTCAGACCTTTTAGTCATGAGCGCGATGCGCCTAAGGAATTTCTCAGGGGCAGCACGCATTGATACAAAGGCTCGCGATCGACCGCCGCAAACCTGGCGGCGGCATTATCCAGTGGTCATGCACGCCAGTGGAAAGACCAAAAACACATAACCTAATTCACCCCACAGCGTCTGCTTGCCTTGCTCCGCCACCACTACCAGGACGGCCAGAATGACCTGCAAGAATGAGCTTGAACATGAACCCGAAGCCTTGCCGACCGTGGCAGTCCCTGACCGCCCTGAATGCCCTTGCCCTGTTGCTGGCCGCACCTGCGGCCCATGCGGCCGATAGCTCCACCAGCAGCGCCCAGCCCAGTAACGACACCGCGCTGAAAACCGTGACCGTCACCGCCACCCGCCGCGAAGCCTCACTGCAACAAGTGCCGGTCGCGGTGTCGGTGGTGGACGGCGAACAGCTGGAGCGGGAGAACCGCAACAACGTCGCCAGCATCGTCCAGCGAGTGCCGACCCTGAACTACCGCCCTGCCGCGTCGAGCAAGGACTCTTCCCTGTTCGTGCGCGGTGTCGGGACCATTTCCACCTCGCCAGGGGTAGAGCCCAGCGTTGCCACGGTGATCGACGGCGTGGTCTACGGGCGCCCGGGCCAGGCCACCCTGGACCTGATGGAAGTGGAACGCATCGAAGTGCTGCGCGGCCCCCAGGGCACGCTGTTCGGGCGCAATGCCTCGGCCGGGGTGCTGAATGTCATCAGCCGCGACATCAGCGACGAGACCCACGGCTACGTCGATTACTCACACTTCGGCAAGGGCAATGAAAACCGCACCCGCTTCGGCATCGGCGGCACCCTCAGCGACACCCTCAAAGGCTCCCTGAGCACCCTGTGGGGCGACTATGACGGCAACGTCACCAACGAATACAACGGCCACCGGGTCAACGGCTACAGCACCCAGGGCGTGCGCGGCAAATTGCAGTTCAAGCCCAACGAAGACTTTCGGCTGACCCTGACCGGCGATTACAGCGACGGCGACAACACCACCCCCAGCGGTGTGGCGATCAAAGCCAGCACCGAGCGTTTCGCCAACAACTTCCCGGCACCGATCGACCGGGAAAACCGCAGCGTGGAGAACGATTTCAAGACCTGGTCCAACGACATCCACAAAGGCCTCTCGGCCCAGGCGGACTGGACCCTGGGCAGCCACACCCTGACCTCGATCACCGCCTGGCGCGGCTGGGACAACCGCCAGTACCAGGATCAGGACGGCCTCGCCGGTCTGCCCCAGGACGCCCTGCACGATGCCGGCAAGGTCGACTACGACCAGTACAGCCAGGAGCTGCGCATCGCCTCCCCCAGTGGCCAGTTCCTCGAATACGTGGCCGGGGCCTACCTGTTCCACGGCCAGTCCAACGAGGGCTACCGCCGGCAACTGGTGAACAACGGTGTGCTCAACAGCGCCTGGGGCAAGTTCAGCGCCACCAACAACAGCTACGCGCTGTTCGGCGAGAGCACCCTGAACTTCACCGAGGACTGGCGCGCGATCATCGGCCTGCGGGCCACCCACGACCAGGTCGAGTACGACCATGAACGGGTCTCCACCTCGGCAGTCACCCTGCGTTCGATGCGCCCCTCGTTCGCCTCCTCCGGCGAGCACAGCGACAACGGCCTGTCCGGGCGCCTGGGCCTGCAACATGATTTCAGCGATGACCTGACCGGCTACGTCACCTATTCCCGGGGCTACAAGGGGCCGGCCTATAACGTCTACTTCCAGATGTATGCCGCGGACACCGAGGCCCTGGATCCGGAAACCTCCAACGCCTACGAAATCGGCCTGAAAAGCAGCGCCTTCAATAAACGCCTGACCGCCAACCTGGCGCTGTTTCGCACCGACTACGACAACTACCAGGCCAACTTCTACGACTTGGTGGGTGGCTCACCGGTAACGCGCCTGATCAACGCCGGCTCCGTGCGTACCCAGGGCGTGGAGCTGGACTACGCGTTCCAGGCCACTCGCCAGCTCAAGCTGTCCGGCGCCCTGGCCTACACCCATGCACGCATCGAGGAGTTCAATTGCCCGGCCGCCGCAGCCGCCAGTTGCTCGATCAATGGCAAGCCCCTGCCCTTCGCCCCGGACTGGAAAAGCTACGTGCGGGCCGACTACAGCATCCCCCTGGACAATGGCCTGGATGTGGAACTGTCCACTGACTACAACTGGCAGAGCGAAGTGCAGTACAGCCTCGACCAGAACCTCAACACCCGCCAGGGCGCCTATGGCATCTGGAACGCCAGCGTGGCCCTGGCCGACTACAGCCAGGGTTGGCGCGTGGCGCTGCTGGGCCGCAACCTCGGCGACCGCTCTTACGCGCCGATGCTCAACAGCGGCAGCAACGCGATCAACCGCGTGGTGCCACGGGACGATCAACGCTACTTCGGGATCCAGGTCCGCAAGGATTTCTGATCGCCCGTCTCTGCCAGGAGCCCGTCATGCCCCAGCGTCCCAATCTCATCGTCATCGTCGCCGACCAGTTGCGCGTCGACTGCCTGCCCGGCTTCAACCCCGAAAGCCCGGTGCAGACGCCGCACCTGGACCGCCTGGCGGCCGAAGGCGTACGTTTCGCCGAAGCGTTCACCCAGCACAGCGTCTGCTCGCCGTCCCGGGTGTCGTTCCTGTCCGGGCGCTACCCCCATGTCAGCGGCCACCGCAGCCTGCAATACCTGCTGGCGCCGGAGGAACCGAACTTCCTGCGCACCTTCAAGGACCAGGGCTATCACGTGGTCCATGCCGGGGCGCGGGGTGACACCTTCGCCCGCGGCGCCGCCGAAACCTCGGTCCATGAACACGGCTTTGCCGACCCCGGGCTCAACGACCTGCGAGACTTTTTCAGGCACCGCGAGCCCAGCGCGCCGGGCAGCCTGGCGCGGGCCCACTACGAAGGCGAACGGCCGGCAGAGCAGGTGGATTTCGACGAGGCGGTGATCCGCACCGCCGAAGCCTGGCTGGCCAGTGCGCCGCCGGAACCCTGGGTGCTCTATGTGCCGTTGCTGGCGCCGCACCCGCCGTTTGCCGTGGCCCAGCCCTGGTACTCGATGTACCCGCGGGCGCAGATGCCCGCACCCCGCCAGGGCAGCGGCCGCCCGCCGGACTTTCGCGCCGAGCTGGCCCAACTGCACGGCTGGCAACAGCTGCAAACCGAGGACTGGCAGGAAATCCGCGCGGTGTACTACGGCATGATCAGCCGCCTCGACCAGCACCTGGGCCGCTTGCAGGCGCAACTGGACCAACACCACGCCCATCGCCCGCTGTACCGCTGCTTCTTCTCCGACCACGGCGAATACCTGGGGGATTACGGCCTGGTGGAAAAGTGGCCTGCCGGGGTGGAAGAGTGCCTGGTGCGCACGCCCCTGCTGATCGCCGGGCCGGGCCTGGCCCAGGGCGAACGCAGCGAAGCGCTGGTGGAACTGCTCGACGTCTTCCCGACCCTGCTGGAGCTGGCAGGCATCGAAGCCGGGCACGCGCACTTCGGCCGCAGCTTTGCCGCCTGCCTGCGAGAACCGCACACACCCCACCGTGAAGAAGTCTTCAGCGAAGGCGGTTTTTGCCGTGAAGAGTCGGACCTGCTGGAGCGCGGCGCCTACCCCTACGACCTGAAAAGCCGCTTGCAGCATCAGCGACCAGAGTCGGTGGGCAAAGTGGTGGCCCTGCGCGACCGCACCTGGACCTATGTCTGGCGCCTGTACGAACCGGCCGAGCTGTACCACCGCGCCAGCGACCCCCATGAACTGCACAACCTGGCCGGGCAAGCGGCGTATCAGCCGGTCGAGCAGGCCTTGCAAGAGCGCCTGCTGCGCTGGCAAGTGGCGACCGCCGACCTGATCGACACCCGGGAATCAGAGCGTTTCACCGCAGTGGACCTGCCCCGCCCCGGCAGCCTGGGCCGTGGATCGACCGGTTCAGGGTGAAAACCCGCAACGCTGCGTGCATCATGTGCGCAGTTCGCTTTCGGGAGATATCCATGCAGGTCTTGTCATTCATCATGCGTCCCGCCGCCTTGCTACTGGGGCTGCTGTGCGCGGTCCAGGCCCAGGCCAGCGAGGAATCGCAACTGATCGAGTCGATCAACAGTTACCGCAGCCAGGTGCAACGCTGCGCCAACCAGGCCTCGCCGGAGCTGCCGCCCCTGGCCGCCGACCCGCGCCTGGTGCTGCCGGTCAACGGCAGTGGCGACCTGCAGCAGGCCCTGGCCCGGGCCGCGTACCCGATGGTCAATGTGCAGGCCATCAGCCTCTCCGGCCCGCGGGATGCGCAAGCGGCGATGCAGGCCGTGCGCGAGAGCTTTTGCCAAGTGGTGCTGGACCCGCAATTCATCGACATCGGCGTCAGCCACAACGACCGTGACTGGCGCGTGGTGCTGGCGCGGCCGCTGTTGTCGGCACGCCTGGGCGACTGGCAGGCCGAAGGCCAGAAGCTCTTGGAGCAGATCAACCGTGCCCGCGCCCAACCGCGCCAGTGCGGCCCGCAGAGCTTCGGTGCCACCACGCCGCTGGCCTGGAACCCCAGCCTGGCGACGGCCGCCGAGGCCCATACCCGGGACATGGCCAATAACAACTATTTCGATCACAAAGATCGCCAGGGCGGAACGCCAGGCGACCGTGCAGAACTGGCCGGCTATGTCGGCCAGGCCATCGGCGAGAACATCGCCGCCGGGCAAGATAGCGCAGTCAAGGTGGTGGACGGCTGGCTGGCCAGCCCCGGGCATTGCGCCAACCTGATGAACCCGAGCTTCCGCGAACTGGGCGCGGCCTACGCCGTGGACCCGAAAAGCGACGCCGGCATCTACTGGACCACCCTGTTCGGCGCCCAGTGAACCCAGCCCCATGGGCGGCGTCGGGGCTACGGATGCCCGACGCCGCTGCCAGGGTTCACTCGAACTGCAAGCGGTTCTCCGGGGTGATGAGTTTGAACGGCACCCAGTGCAGGGGCGAATCCAGGGTTTCGCCACGGGCCAGGCGCAAGGCCACTTCCACCGCACCGTTGGCTTGGCCGACGGCATCCTGGAACACGCTCACCGCCATCTTGCCGTCGGCCATCAGCTTCAGCCCGTCCGGCGTGCCGTCGATGCCGCCGACCCAGTAATCGCGGGCCTGCTTGCCAGCCTTTTCCAGGCCCATGATGGCGCCGATCGCCATTTCATCGTTGTTGGCGGCGATGATCGAAAAGTCCAGCCCCTGCTTGACCCAGTCCATGACAATGGTCGCGGCCTGGCTGCGTTCCCAGTTGGCGACGGTCTTCTGCACCACCTTCATGCCCGGGTATTTGGCAACGACCTTTTCCACGTCTTCGGTGCGCATCAATGACGACTTGTTGCTCGGGTCGCCCACCAGGATCACCACGTTGCCCTTGTAGTTGGCGCGGCGAGCCAGCTCCTCCATCTGCAGGGTGCCGGACTCCAGCTCATCGGACCCGACAAAGGCCGTGCGCGCCGGCCAGGTCTGCGGCTCGGGGTTGCGGTTGACGAACACCAAAGGGATTTTCGCCTCGCCCGCCAGGCGCAGCATCTCCGGGGCGCTCTTGCCGTTGACCATGGCGACCACGATGGCATCGACCTTGGAATCCACCAGGTTGCGGAACTGGCGCATCTGCAACTCGGCGTTGTCCTGGCCGTTTTCCATGAAAATATCCGCCTCCAGCACCGCGGCGTGCTGCTGCACACCGTTGCGCAGCAGGGTCTGGAAGTTGTCGTCGTACTTGGCCATGCCCACCCCCAGCAGCGGGGTGCTGGCCTGGGCCAGGCCGGCGAACAGCAGGCTGACGCCCAGGGACCGCGTTATCCAATGCTTCATCTTCGAACTCCCGGGCGTCATACGCTGAAATGATGGAGCAGCTCGCGCTGCACCTTGGCCATCTGCGACAGGTCCTGGCTGCTGCTGGCGGACTGCTCGGCGCCATCGGCCGCTTGCTGCGCGGAGTCGTTGATGTGGGTGACCATGCGGCTGGTTTCCTGCACCGTGGCGCTTTGCTGCTCGGTGGCGGCGGCGATCTGGATGTTCATATCGCGAATGCTGCCCACCGCCTCGCCCATCGCCACCAACAGCTCGTCGGCACCGGAGGCCAGGGTCACGCAATGGTTGGATTGCACCTGACTTTCGTTCATCACTTGCACCGCCGAATGAATCTTGCCCTGCATCTGGCCGATCATTTCCTGGATCTCGCTGGTGGACGCCTGGGTGCGGCTGGCCAGGGAGCGCACCTCGTCGGCGACCACGGCAAACCCCCGGCCCTGTTCACCGGCCCGGGCCGCTTCGATGGCGGCGTTGAGGGCCAGCAGGTTGGTCTGCTCGGCAATGGTGCGAATCGCATCGACGATGCCGTCGATGTTCTGCCCGTACTTCTGCAACTCATCGGTCACCGCCGAGGCCTTGTTCACCTGTTCGGCCTGCTGGCGGATGTTGACGATGGTCTCGGCCACGCGCTGTTGCACCTTGTGGGTCAGGTCACTGGTGTCATCCACCGCGTTGCGGGTGTCCTGGGCCCGGCGGGCCACCTCTTCCACAGTGCTTTCCATCTCGGTCATGGCCGAGGCGGCGGAGTGCAGGCGGTCTTTCTGTTCATCCACCACCCGGGTCGTGCGCTCGCTGATCTGGGCATTGTCACTGGCGGTCTGGGCCAGGGTGTCGGCCGACCCAATCAGTTCACGGAAGGTTTTCTGCAGGGCCTGGGTCAACTCGTTGAGGTAGCCGCCCAGCTCGCCGAATTCATCCTTGCGGCTGACATCGAAGCGCACCCGCATGTCGCCACCGGTGAGGGTCTTGAGCACCTCGCGGAACGCCGCCAGGGGCCGGCGCAGGCTGAACGCGACCCAGGTGCCGATGACCACCGCCGCCAGCACGGCCAGCACACAGGCGATCAGCAACAGGCTGCGGCTGGTGCTGATGGTGGCGTCGGCGTCGCTCTTGGCAGCGTTGGCCACGTCCAGCGACTGGCCGCCGAACTCGCCGATCTTGTCGAGGGTGGCTTGCAGGCGGCTTTCCACACCCTGGCGCTGCTGCAGCACCTGCTGGGCCAGGGTCGCCTCTTGGCGATACGCCTGGTACAGGCCATCGCTGGCGGTCAGGTCGCTCAACAGGCGGTTGACCATCACCCCGGCGATGCGCCCCACACGCGGGTCCACAGCCACCAGGGCCTGGGCGCGGGAACGGATCACCTCGTCCTGCAGGTTGAGCAGGCGCTGCAAGGTGGCAATGTCCGGCGTGGCGGCGTGGGCGGCCAGGCCGTCATAGGATTTGTTGACTTCCAGCAGCAGTTTCTCGGCAGCGGCGGCGTTCTCCGCCACCCCGGCGTTGCGCTCGCGGGCGATGTAATCGCGCAGGTAGCCGGTCAGCTGTGCGCCCTGGCTGTTGCTGTAACCCTGCAAGCCTCGGGTCAGCGCCACTTGCGCCACGTGCTGGCGGTGGGTCGCCATCAGCGCCTGGGCCTGCTCGGCATAGGCACCACTGAGCTGGCGTTCCTGGGCCAGGTTGGCCTGCAGCTCGGGGCGCTCGCCGATGTAGGCCGGGATGCTGTCGAGCAATTGGTTGAAGCGCGCCAGGCTCTCGTTGAACGGCGCCTTGCCGGCATCGATCTGCGCCGGTTCCTGGCTGATCAGGATCGCCAGCAACGCCTGGTTGGCCCGCAGGATATGCACGTACAACTCACTGGCGGCCCGGCTCAACGGCGCTGATTGGCCGGTGATGATGGTCAAGCGATCGCTGATCGAATGGGTGCTTTGATAGCTGATCCCCACCATGGCCAGCAATAACAGCACCAACACGGCAAACCCGCCGATCACTCGCTGAAGAATGGTCATGGCTGTCCTCTTTATTGTTCTTGTGCATGGACCCGAGCACTGGCCATGCGGGGGAAACGCGAAGCCTGGAAACTGTCTGGCAGCTCGATACGCTATCGGCGTGGCAACGGGCGACTTGAGGCGCCTGGCGAATATTCCTCGCCCTGCCCCGGCGGCCGTTTCCCCGGCCCGACGGAGGTGCTGTCACCAGCACCAAAAACTCCTCGGCCAGCCGCCCCGGCGCGGCACCGCTCGGCAAATCGGCCATTTGCCGGGGCGCCAAAGGCTGCTTTAATCAACCCACTTCAAGCCGTGCTCGTCAGCCTTCGAGGCCCAACGCCCCGGGGATACCGCGAGTGATTGATAAGGAAGCCCCCCGATGGACCGTCTGACCGCGCAAGACTTCGCCCCGGAACTGCTCGAACTCTACGACTACTACGCCCACGGCAAGATCAACCGGCGGGAGTTTCTCGACCGCGCGGCGGCCTTCACCCTGGTGGGCCTGACCGCCAGTGCCACCCTGGCGGCGCTGACCCCGAACTACGCCCTGGCCGAACAAGTGTCCTTTACCGACCCGGAGATCGTCGCCGAATACGTCACCTACCCCTCGCCCAAAGGCCACGGGCAGGTGCGGGCCTACCTGGTGCGCCCGGCCAAGGCCAGCGGCAAGCTGCCGGCGGTGGTGGTGGCCCATGAAAATCGCGGGCTGAACCCTTACATCGAAGACGTCGCCCGGCGTGTGGCCAAGGCCGGTTTCATCGCCCTGGCCCCGGATGGCCTGAGCTCGGTGGGCGGTTACCCCGGCAACGACGACAAGGGGCGGGACCTGCAGGCCAAGGTCGACCCGCAAAAACTGATGAACGACTTCTTCGCCGCCATTGAATGGCTGATGCACCACGACGCCAGCACCGGCAAAGTCGGCATCACCGGCTTCTGTTATGGCGGCGGCGTGGCCAATGCCGCCGCCGTGGCCTATCCGGAACTGGCGGCCGCCGTGCCCTTCTACGGCCGCCAGCCTGAAGCCGCCGACGTGGCGCGGATCAAGGCGCCGTTGCTGATCCACTACGGCGAGCTGGACACCCGCATCAACGAAGGCTGGCCCGCCTACGAACAAGCCCTGAAAGCCGCCGGCAAAACCTACGAAGCCTACATCTACCCCGGGGTAAACCACGGCTTCCACAACGACTCCACCCCACGCTACGACGAAGAAGCCGCCAACCTAGCGTGGGACCGGACCATCGCCTGGTTCAAACGGTATCTGGTTTAAGCGCAAAGAGGGGAATGTCAGCGGGCACGTACAGTTACAGAGCGCCTGGCACCCCGCTGACAGACCCGGGCCGAGGCTTTATCCTCGGCCCCCTTCATCCAACCACGCCCAACGACTTACCGGAGCCGCCTTCGTGCCGCCACTGCCGCCGCTCACTGCCCGCGAGGTCTACCAGACGTTGCGCGACGCCGCCCTGGGTATTCACCCGATGCTGCACCTGGGCCCTGCCGGCGAGCCGGGCTGGGTGGGGGTCGATGTGCAAGGCTGGCGCCTGGTGCTGGACTTTGATGGCCAGCACCTGCACCTGTGCCAGGGCTGCCGCAGCCCGGAAGGTCGCGAGGGTGCGCTCGACACCTGGCAGCGCTATGGCACCGACCCGGTCAGCCTGCTCAGCACCTGGGAGCGCACCCAGCTTGAGCGCTGGCTGGCTCAGGCAGGCTGACGGGCATCGCGCCCGACCTTGACCCAGGCCATCAGCAGCGCCGAGGCCAACACGCCCCCGGTCATGAACAGGTACGCGGCGCCCGGGTTGCCCGTGAGGCCGATCAGGTAGCCGACGATCCATGAACCGACAAAGGCCCCCAAGGCTCCGCACGCGTTGATCAGGCCGATGGCGCCGCCGAACACATTGGCCGGCAGGACTTCCGGAATCAGCGCAAAAAACGGCCCGTACGGTGCGTACAGCGCGGCGCCGGCAACACTCAGCAAGGCAAACGACAACCAGAAATGGCTGGAGCCCAGCAGGTAGGAACAGAAGAACGCCAAGGCGCCCAGCGCCAGCAGCGGCCAGACAAAGTGTTTGCGTTGCTGGAGTTTGTCCGAGGCCCAGGACACCGCGAGCATGGCGGCGACGGCGGCCACATAAGGCACCGCGCTCAACCAACCCACAGTGACAATGTCCGCGGCAGCAGCCTGCTTGATGATGGTCGGCAGCCACATGATGAAACCGTAGACACCGATGCTCCACAGCGCATGCACGCAGCACAGCTGCAACACCACCGGGCTGGTAAAGGCCTGGCGATAATTGCGCACCACCTTCATGCCCTTCTGCTCATCGGCCAGGGTGGCGGCCAGTTGGGCTTTCTCATCCTGGGTCAGCCAGCTGACCTGCTCGGGCTTGTCCCGCGCCAGGCGCCACCAGACAAAGGCCCAGAGCACCGCCGGCGCGCCTTCGATGACAAACATCTCGCGCCAGCCCCAGGCGTGAATCAGGTACCCCGAGACCACCGACATCCACAGCACCGTGACCGGGTTGCCCAGGACCAGGAAGGTATTGGCCCGGGAGCGTTCCTTGCGGGTGAACCAGTTGCTGATGAAGATCAGCATTGCCGGCATCACCGCCGCTTCGACAATCCCCAGCGAAACGCGGATCACCATCAACATCGGAATGTTGGTCACCAGCCCTGTGGCCATGGCGCAGAAGCCCCAGAGAATCAGGCTCCAGAACACCAGTTTGCGCACGCTGTAGCGCTGGGCGTAGATCGCCCCCGGCACCTGGAAGAAAAAGTAGCCAAGGAAGAACAAGGCGCCGATCAGCGAAGAGGTGCTCTTGGTGATGCCCAGGTCCTGCTCGATCCCGGCGGCACTGGCGAAGCCGTAGTTGGCGCGGTCCAGGTACGCCAGGCTGTAGGTGATGAAAATCAGCGGAATCAGGTACAGCCAGCGCTTGCTTGCAAAGCCTTTGACGACCGTGTTCGAAGCGCTGTGCCGGGTAGGCGACGCGCCCAACTCGGCGAGTGGCGGCGAGGGTTGTTTGAGAGTGCTCATGGGTGTCCCCTGTTGTTGTTTTTTTCAGGTACGGGCAATGGGTTCAAACGACGCTGGTCAGGCCTCCGTCGACGAACAGGGTCTGACCGTTGATGAAATCGGAGGCGGCCGACGCCAGGAACACCGCCGCGCCGCACAGTTCTTCAACCCGGCCCCAACGCCCGGCCGGGGTGCGTTTGCACAGCCATTGGGAAAATTCCTGGTTGTCCACCAGGGCCTGATTCATCTCGGTGGCGAAGTAGCCGGGGGCCAGGCCGTTGGCCTGGATGCCATGGCGCGCCCACTCGGCGCACATGCCCTGGGTGAGCATTTTCACCGCGCCCTTGGAGGCGGCATACGGAGCGATGGTCGGGCGCGCCAGTTGGCTCTGGACCGAGCAGATGTTGATGATCTTGCCGCGACGGCGCGCAATCATGTGCCGGGCCACCGCCTGGGAAACGTGGAACACCCCGTCGAGGTTGACCCGCATCAGGGCGTGCCAGTCCTCGGCGGCAAAGTCCTCCAGCGGCGCACGCCGCTGGATGCCGGCATTGTTCACCAGGATGTCGATGGGCCCGGTGTCAGCCTCCACGCAGTTGATGGCGTCCAACAGCTGCTCGCGATCGGTGACGTCAAACACCGCAAACGCGGTCTCAATCCCTTCGTCGCGCAACTGGCTGGCCACCCGTCGCGCCTTCTCTGCATTGCGATCATTGATCACCACACTGGCCCCGGCGGCGCCCAGGCCCCGGGCCAGTTCCAGGCCGATGCCGCGGCACGAACCGGTGATCAGGGCACGACGCCCATGGAGCTGAAAGCTACTGGTGTTGAATGACATGCTGTTCTCCGCAAAACGACCGCTTATTGTTGTACCGGCCTTGCCGTCACTTCACCGCAGCCCGGGGACGGCGTCCAATCGTCATTGCTGATCTGGTAATCAAAATCTATGATCAGCGCTTTCAGACCCTGCCCCCCTGGAGCCCCCGGATGGAAATCAAACACCTGCGCTCGTTTGTCACCCTGGCCCAGGAGCTGCATTTCGGCCGCGCGGCCCAGCGCCTGGCCATCGTGCAACCGGCCCTGAGCATGCAGATCAAGTTGTTGGAAGAGGAACTGGGTGTGCGCCTGTTCGAGCGCAACCGGCACTCGGTGGCCCTCACCGAAGTGGGCGCGATCTTCTTGCCCGAGGCCCAGGCGACCCTGCACCAGGCCGCCCATGCGGCCGACGTGGCCCGGGCGTCCGGGCGTGGGGAAATTGGTCGGGTGCGCCTGGGGTTTGTGTCGTCGGTGCTGCCTGAGCTGCTGCCGACCTTGATCCGCGCCGTGCACCAGCGCTTCCCGCGCATCGAACTGGAGCTCAAGGACATGCCCGGCCCGGACCAAGCCGTGGCCTTGAAAAACGGCCAGCTGGACTTCGGCCTGATGCGCTTGCCAGCAATCCACCCCGGTATCCACACCCGCGAGGTGCTGCGGGAAAGCTTCATCGTCGCCCTGCCCGACGCTCATCCCCTGGCAGCCTGCAGCCAACTGCACCCCAAGGACCTGGCGAATGTGCCGCTGTTTATCCTGGCCCGGCGCTACGCCCCCGGCTTCTACGATGAACTGATGCAGGCCCTGAACCGCCAGGGTGCGCCGCTGCCGATTGCCGCCGAATTGGGGGAATTCACCACCATGCTGGCCCTGGTTTCTGCCGGGCTCGGGGTGGGCCTGCTACCGGCCAACGCCGGCCGCGCATTGCCCGCCAACGTCCAGTCCAGGCCCCTGGAGCTCGGCACCTACCAGGCCACCACCGGCCTGGCCTGGGCGGACCTGAACAGCGCGGTCAAAACCACCCTGTTCAACCTGATCAACGAACTGCTGCCAGCGCCTTCGGCCAAGGGTTGAACCGGGTGCTACACCCGGCGCATCAACAACAGCACCAGCAACACATTCAACAGCGCCAGGCCGCCCAGGCTCGCCAGCACACTGCCGGCACCCAGGGTCTGCGCCAGGTAGCCGCCGGCCAATGGCGTCAGCGCCTGGCCAATCAACGACGGCCGCGCCATGCGCCCCATCAACAGCACGTACTGGGCCGGCGACATCAGCGCCAGGGGCAACAAGCCGCGAACGATCGCCCGCAGGCCATTGCCGGCGCCATACAACACCAGGCCCAAGGCCGTCAGGGCTGGCGCCGCCGCCACCAACACCAGGCCGATGGCTACCAGGACCACCGAGATCAGGGTGGTCCAGATCGGGTGGCGCTTGCGCGCAAACACTTGCAGCACCCGCGACCCCACCTGGCTGGGCCCGAGCAAGGCGCTGAGGCCGATGGCCGCCGCCAGGGAATAACCCTGGCCCTGGAGCAATGACACCAACTGCACCGACATGGCGGTCATGATCACTGCGCCCAGGGCAAAGATCAGGGTCAGCAGCAGGTAGGTCCGCGAATCGATGGACAGCGGCTGTTCGACCGCCACGTTGCTTTTCGCCCGGGGCACACCGCCTCGAGGCAGCGCCCAGAAGTACGCCGGGGCCACCACCATCACCAGCAACACCCCATAGGCCAGGCAGGTGTCGCGCCAGCCCAGGTGCTCGATGGCCAGGGCCACGGCTGGCCAGGACAAGGTGGTGGCAAAGCCCGAAATCAGGGTGCCCCCGGTGATCGCACTGCCCGCCCGCTCCCCATACGCGGCCCCCAGCGCCGCAAACAGCGCCTCATAAAGCCCCAGCGCCATGCCGACCCCGATGACGGCCCAGGCCAGCAGAAACAGCGGCAGCGAGCTGGCAGTGGCCAGCAGGAACAAGCCGATGGCCACTCCCAGGCCGCTACTGGCCAGCACCGGTCGACCGCCGTAGCGGGCAATCAGGCGGCTGGTCAGCGGTGCCAGCAAGGCCGAGACCAGGATGCTCAGGGACAGGGCGCCGTATACCCACTGGCTGGCCCAACCGGTCTCGTCCATGATCGGCTCGGCCATCACTGCCATCAGGAAGAACGACCCGCCCCAGACCAGAATCTGCAACAGGCCCAAGAGGGAAATGCCCACGACGCCGGGCAATCGAATCTGCTCGTTCAAGGTACGGCCATCAGTCAGGGGGAACAGGGTGAGTCGCAGGCATCAGGCGTGTGCTTCGTCACTCAGCCAACGGCGCAACAGTTCGGTGGTCAACTCCGGGTATTCCAGGGGCGGCAGATGCCCACATTGCGGCAACACCACCAGCCTTGACTGGGGGATGCCGCGATGGATTTCCCGGGACTCGACAACGGGGGTGATTTCGTCGTCTTCGCCGACCACGATCAAGGTCGGAACCCGGATGGTCTCCAGCACGGGCCGGTAGTCCGCGCGCTCGATGATCGCTTGCTGCTGACGAACAAAGCCCTCCTTGCCAATGCTTTCGGCCATTGCCTGGACCGTATCGGCCACGGTGCTGCCCAGGCAACGCGGGTGCATCAACCGAGGCAGCAATTGCGGGGTCACGCCCTTGAACTTGCCCATCTGCGCCAGGGCCAGCAGGCCGCGCCGAGCCTTGGCTCGCGCTTCATCGTCGGGCCGCACCATGGTGTCCAGGAGTGCCAGCTTGAGCACCCGCTCGGGGGCCTGGCGCATGATTTCCATGGCCACGTAACCGCCCATGGACAGGGCCGCCAGGGCGAACAGCGGCGGCGCCGCGTCCAGAGTGCGCCGGGCCATGGCGACGATGCTGGTATCCAGGCTCAGGTCGGCGATGCAGACAACCCGGTCGGGTTCCAGGGCCGCCGTCTGTGCGGCGAACAAGCGCTGATCGCAGAGCAATCCGGGGATCAGCAGCAAGGGTGTTGGGTGGACAGGCAACGCGAGCCTCCGTGAAACGCTCAGGTGGAAAGGGTCGAGATCAGAGCAGGTGTCCGGCCCAGATATGGCGAGTCACCAGGTCGGCGGCGATTTCTATAAAGGCGTCGCCGACAAACTTGGCAGCCGGGCTGACCCGCCGATCCGCGGGAAATACCTGAACCAACTTGCGCATGGGCACCGGGTCAACCAGCGGCGCCGCGCACAAGGCACCGGACTCGACCTGGCTGTAGATCGACGCCAGCGGCAACGCGGTCAAGCCAAAATCGTTGCGCACCAGGTCGATCATGGCCCCGAAGGAATCCGCTTCAACGCTGGTCTTGAGCTTGATCCCGACGTCACGGGCACATTGGTCGAGGATCACCCGCAAGCCATGGCGCGCGCTGGGCAGTACCAGAGGCTGCTCAGCCAGGGTGGCGAAGCTCACCGGCGTGTCCATGCGCAACCCGGCGCTGGCGGGGCCCACCAGCAGCAGGTTCTCCATCATCACCGGAACGATTCGCAGGGTGTGCAAGGGCTGGGGGTCGTAGGAAATGGCCAGTTCCAACTCGCCGCGCTGCACCCAGTCCAGCAGGTAACCACTGAATGCCGAAGAGAAGCGCACGGCCAGGTTCGGGTGGGCATCGCGGATCTTGCGCACCAGGGGCACGGTGACGATTTCCGCCACCGTCGGCGTGGTGCCAATGACCACGGTGCCGCGAAAGGCTGAGCGCCCGCCCACCACCGAACTGCGGATCGACTCCATCTCTTCCATGATGCGCGTGGCATGGGCCAGGACTTCGCGGCCCACCTCGGTGATCACCATGCCCCGACCATGGCGCTCGAACAGGTAGGCGCCCAGCTCTTTTTCCAGCAAGCGGATTTGTCGACTGAGGGCCGGTTGGGCGATATGCAAACGGTCCGAGGCCTTGCTGAGGCTGCCCAGCTCGGCCACATGAATCAGGGTTTTGAGTTGAACGACATCCATTACCAGGCCAGTCAGAATCGTGCGCGGCGCGAGATGCGTCGACAGTGGCGTGAGTGTAATCCGATTTGCCCGCCGGTGAGTGCCGGCAGAACCGCGTAAACCGCGGCTCCGGGAGCCTGCAAGCGGCTGTACCGCCCTGTGGGTCGGGGCTGCGGGGCCAGCTATAAAATTTAGGTATATCAGTTAGGCCAGGCCGACGGCTTATGCCCTCCAGGACTCTGGGGTAGCGTGCAACCACCGTCGGCGCCCAGAGCGCACGACTCACTACAACAATAAGATACGAGGGCCTGCACCATGGGTTACATCCCTGCGTTTCACCCCACTGCCTACCGTTACCCGCCAGGCCATCAAGGCTACCCGAGCCATCCCCCTTCGGCCTGCCGCGTTCATCCACCGGCCCTCTGCGCCGCGGATTAATCAGCCCCCAGCCGGCTGACGCTGTCGCGTCCAGCCCGTCAACCCAGCGAGCCCACCACGTCGGAAACGCCTCAGCGTGTTCCTCGTTTCGTCTCGCCTAGAACACAGGGTGAACCCCATGTCTGCATCCCCCACCAACCACAGTGTCGTGCCTGATCCAGCGAGCCCGCCGAACCGGGTCAAAGCCATCATGGGGGCCTGCTCGGGCAACCTGGTGGAGTGGTACGACTTTTTTATCTACGCCTACACCGCCATCTATTTTGCCGCCGCGTTTTTCCCCAAGGGCGACACCACCAGCCAACTCCTGGCCACTGCCGGGGTGTTCGCCGTGGGCTTTTTCATGCGGCCCCTGGGCGGCTGGATTTTTGGCTGGATCGCCGACACTCGCGGTCGCAAGGTGTCGATGATCATCTCGGTGTTCATGATGTGCGCCGGCTCCCTGCTGATCGCGGTGATGCCGACCTACGAAAGCATCGGCGTCGCGGCGCCGGTGATGCTGGTGATCGCGCGCTTGATCCAGGGGCTGTCGGTGGGTGCCGAGTACGGCACCGGCGCGACCTACATCAGTGAAATCGCCACCCCCGGCCGGCGCTGTTTCTATGGTTCCTTCCAGTACTTCACGATCATCGCCGGGCAACTCCTGGCCCTGATGACCGTGGTCATCCTCCAGCAAACCCTGAGTGCCGAGGCGCTGCGCGAATGGGGCTGGAGAATTCCGTTCTTCATCGGCGCCCTGAGTTCGGTGGTGGTGGTCTACCTGCGTCGGTCGATGCATGAAACCGCGTCGAAAAAAGACATGCAGCGCAAAGACGCCGGCTCGCTGCGGGGCCTGTTCAAACACAAGCGCGCGGTGGCCCTGGTCCTGGCTTTCACCATTGGCGGTTCGCTGTACTTCTATACCTTCACCACCTACATGCAGAAATTCCTGGTGATCTCCGCCGGCTTCTCCCCGGAGACCGTCAGCTTCATCATGACCGCAGCCCTGGTGGGCTTTATGTTCTGCCAACCGCTGTTCGGCCTGCTGGCCGATCGCATCGGCATCAAGACCCACATGCTGTTGTTCTCCGGGCTGGCCCTGCTGCTGGCAGTCCCGCTGCTCTACGCCCTGCAGTCGGTCAATAACCCGTTCGTGGCGTTTCTGCTGGTGTTCGGCGGGCTGGTCATTGCCTCGCTGTACACGCCCATTGCCGGGATCGTCAAAGCCGAACTGTTTCCCCCGGCGGTGCGTGCCCTGGGTGTGGGGTTCCCTTACGCGGTGGGCAACGCCGCCTTTGGCGGCACGGCGGAATACGTCGCCCTGTCCCTGCGTGCCCAGGGCATCGAGGAATATTTTTTCTTCTACGTCGCGGCAGTGGTGAGCGTGACCTTTATCGCCTCGATGCTGATGCCCAACCTGTCGCGCCACGGCTACATCAGCGGCTCGGGCGAAGTCGAGCAGCGCACTGGCTTCAAGGGCAGCGCCCGACCGCAGGCCGCCAGCGTCTGAAGCCGCAACGCTGAACGCTGCCCCACGGCAAAGGGCCCCTGATTCAGGGGCCCTTTTTTACGGCTTGCGCAGGGCGCCTTATTGCACCGGAGCGCGCCCCTGGAAGTCAGCGATCTGCTGCCACATCGCAGTCGGATTGGAGTACATGGGGAAGTGCCCGCACGCAGCAATCGGCGCCAGTTGCACACCCTGGACCTGGATGTGGGCCAGGTAGGACAACGAGGCGTTCTGCTCGCCATACATAAACAGACGCGGGCATGGCAGGCCGAGGAATTTATCCATCAACGCGCCGTGGTCGGACAGCTCGACCATGGACTGGAAAATCCCCCGCACCGCGCCGGCCCGGACCTTGTGCCGCAGACTCGCAGCGTACAGCGCACTGGCATAGGCCGGCGCCTGCCGGGTGCGTTCGATAAAGGCGCTGAAGAAGGCTTCGGGGTCTTGCGCGGGGTATTCGACAATCTGCCGGCTGAGGAAGCAGTCTTCCGGGGCGATGTTGCCCTCGATGTCGACAAAGCTCAGCACCCGCTCGGGGCAATGATGGGCCAGTAACAGAGCGGTCAGCCCGCCCATGGAATGGCCCACCAGATGAAAACGCTGGATGCCGAAGTGCTCCAGTACCTGCAAGGCGGTCTGCAGCAACAACGGGATGTCGATCCGCTCAAGGTCGCTGCATTGGCTGGCACCGCAACCCGGTGCGTCATAGGCCAGCACCGGATGCCCGTCGAAGACGCTGTGCAGGGCTATGTCGGCGTAGTCTTCCTTGGTCGAGCCGAAACCATGGAGGAACAGAATCGGCGCCAGGGGGCCGTCGCGGTACAAGGTGTCGAGTTGCAATCGGACCCCATCCACCAGCAGCGGCAGTGGGCATTGAGTGAAGCGAGCGGATAAAGGCACGGCGAGGGCTCCTGGCACAAAAGGCGTGGCACCGGGCGGGTGAGCCGGCGAACGGGCGCATAATCTCCCCGCCCTGCGGCCCGCTGTAAATAACGGATTGGCGAAGGTTTCCATAGCTCAAACCTATGGTCCGCCCCGGGTCGATGCCACCTCAGGTGCGCTCGCGAAACCCTGCCACCACTTCCGCCACCAGCGGATTGGCACGCTCGGCGTTCCACGCCAGGGCCGTGGTGACCACATTCAACGGTTGGCTCAAGGGCCGCAGCACCACGTTATCCGGCGCCAGCTTTTTCAGCGCTGCCGGCACCAGGGCGATGCCTTGGCCACAGCTGACAAAGGCGATCTGCGACGCCACCGAGCGCACTTCGTGCAACACCCGTGGCGAGAAGCCACTGGCCCGGCAGGTGGCAATCAGATTGTCGAAATACACGGGGCTGACCTTGCGCGAGAACATCACCAACGGCTCACTGGCCAGGCTCGACAGGCTGATGCGTTTGCGCGAGGCCAGTGGGTGGTCACTGGGCAGCGCCACCATCAGCCGGTCCTCGGTCAGCGCCAGGGATTGGATCGACGCGCCCAGATCACCGTCCAGCCGAGCGAACGCCAGGTCGATGTCCCCCGCTTCCAGAGCCGGAACCGCTTCGACGCTGTCGATCTCGCGCACCGACACCGTCAACTGCGGATGGGCCAGCTTGAGCCGCTCGATCAGCCCCGGCAGCAAGTCGAACATGGCGCTGGAGATCGCGCCGATGGTCAACATCCCCGACTGCCCGGCCACTGCCTCCTCCACCGCCAGCTCCAGGCGCTGCAACTGCTCGGCGAAATTGCGCACCGCCGGCAGGATAGCCGCGCCCACCGGGGTCAGTTGGGCGCCGCGCCGCGAGCGCTCGAACAGCTTGACCTTGAGTGCCTGCTCCAGCACCTGGATCTGCTCACTGAGGGGCGGCTGGGACATGCCCAGGCGCTTGGCGGCCCGACCGAAGTTCTGCTCTTCGGCAACGGCAAGGAACAACCAGAGGTGGCGAATCAAGCGGAAATTGATCATGGCGGATCCATAGGTTAATCGTATGTAAGGCTTATGCAATTCGTAATATACCTATCAAATCTGCTCGCTGAAACTGGGCGCCTCCATCCCCTGAGGCTTGCCCCCATGACCCATGAGAGTCTGCTCGAACGCCTGGCAGCACTGGACACCAACACGGTCTCCGATGCCCTCGATTTCCTCGGCCTGCCCGGCGCCACCGTGGGCCTGCGCCCACTGTGGGATTGCCCGAAGATCGTCGGCCGCGCCAGCACGGTGCTGCTGGCAGCCAAGTCCGACCGCCAGCCTACCGTGCACCTGATTACCCCGGTGGTCGAACAGATCGCCAGTGACGATCGGCTGCTGGTCATCGCCGGCGGCCTGCCGGGCATTTCCTGCTGGGGCGACATCCTGGCCAACGCCGCCCTTGGCAAGGGCGTGCGCGGCACGGTGATCGACGGCTACAGCCGCGACATCGAAGGCAGCGAGTCCATCGGCTACCCGGTGTACGGGCGTGGCGTCACCATGATCAGTGCACGCAATCGGCTGGTGCAGATCGCTGCCGCCGTGCCGATCCAGGTGGCCGGGGTCGAGGTCAGCCAGGACGACTATGTGATCGCCGACCGTTGCGGCACGGTGTTTGTGGCCCAGGCCGAGATCGCCAAGGTCCTCGACCTCGGCGAGCGCATCGCCCGGCGCCAGGAAGGCATGGTCGAGGCCGTGCGCAGCGGGCGCTCGGTGGCCGAGGTGATGCATGACACCCAGTTCGAAGCCATCCACGTGGAGCACGCCCGATGAACCTTGAAGACCAGGCCCTGGTGGCCCTGTTTGCCGGCCTCGATACCCCCGGCGTGTCCGACGCCCTGGACAAGCTCGGCCTGCCCGGGCAATGCCTGGGCCTGGCGCCCCTGGACAACTACCGCGAGGTGGTGGTCGGTCCGGCGTTCACCGTGCAGTACGTCAGCGCCAGCGTGCCACCCGGCACCGTGGGCGACTTTATCGACGACGTGGCCCCCGGTGATGTGGTGGTGATCGACAACGGCGGCCGTACCGACTGCACCGTCTGGGGCGACATCATGACCCAATACGCCGGCAGCCGGCAGATCGCCGCGACGGTGATCGACGGCGTATGCCGCGACGTCAGCAAGGCCCTGGGCGATGGCTACCCACTGTTCAGCAAGGGTCGTTTCATGCGCACCGGCAAGGACCGGGTGCAAGTACAGGCACTCAACCAGCCGGTGTCCATCGGCGCGGTCCGGGTCTGTGCCCGGGACATCGTGGTCGCCGACGCCAACGGCGTGGTGGTGGTGCCCCGCCAGCGTGCCGCTGAAGTGGCAGCCGCCGCCCGGCAGATCGAGGCCGTCGAAGCCGATATTCGCGCCCTGATCGCCCAGGGTAAAACCCTCAAGGAAGCCCGGGCTGCCCTGGGTTACCACAACCTGCAAAGGAAAGTCTGATGACCCCGCTGCCGCTTCCCCTGGATTTCCACGCACGGGCCAAAGTCCTGGGCAGTTCGACCCTATATGAAGCCTCCCACCTGCCCTGTGCAGTCGACAGCGCGATCCGCCCAGTCTGGGACGGAGCCTTTATCGCAGCGCCGATCTACCCCCTGGAGTGCTCTCCCGGCGATAACCTGGCCCTGCACCTGGCTATGGAACGCGCGCCCCGAGGCAGCGTGCTGGTGGTGGGCACCGGCAATTTTATCGCCGGTTACTGGGGTGAGGTGCTGACCGTGGCCGCCGAAGCCGCGGGCGTGGTGGGCCTGGTGATCGACGGTGGCGTGCGGGATATCGCCGCCCTGAAAAAACGCCAGTTCCCGGTGTTCGCCCGGGGCGTCTCGGTCAAGGGCACCCTCAAGGCCAGCGCGCCGTCGGTGGGGCAAGCCTTCAACTTCAACGGCGTACCGGTGGCCCCCGGCGACCTGCTGGTGGCGGATGACGACGGCGTCATCGTGATCCCCAAGGCTGATGCCGCCCGCACCCTGGCCGAAGGCGAAGCCCGGGCGCACAAGGAAGCCCAGATGATGCAGGCCCTCAGCGAAGGCCGCTCGACCCTGGAACTGATGAACCTGACCGACTGGAGAACCCGGGCATGAGCGCCGACCTGCAACGCCTCAACCAGCGCCTGGCCGACGCCCGGCCCTCGGCCACCTACCGCATCATGGACCGGGTAGCCGAGCGCCGGGCCCAGGGCGCCGAGATCATTTCGCTGTGCGCCGGCGAGCCGGATTTCGATACCCCGCGGCATGTCCGCGAGGCCGCGATCAATGCAATCGAACAGGGCCACACGCGCTACACCCAGGTGGCCGGGGTGCGTGCCCTGCGCGAAGCGGTGGCCGCCAAGTTCCGCCGCGAAAACGGCCTCGACGTCAGTTGGCAGGACACCCTGGTGTGCAACGGCGGCAAGCAGGTGATCTACAACGCCCTGGCCGCGACCCTCAACGAGGGCGACCAGGTCATCGTGCCGGCGCCGTACTGGGTCAGCTACCCGGAGATGGTGCAACTGTGCGGCGCTCAGACCCGGGTCGTGACCTGTGAGGCCAAGGACGGCTTCAAGCTGACGCCCGACGCGCTGGCCGCCGCGATCACCGCGCAGACTCGCTGGCTGATCCTCAATTCGCCGTCCAATCCCACCGGCGCGGTGTACAGCCGCGACGAGCTGCTGGCCCTGGCCGAGGTGTTGCTGGCCCATCCCCAGGTGCTGATCCTGGCGGACGACATCTACGAACACCTGATCTTCGACGACCAGCCGTTCCACACCCTGGCCCAGGTCGAGCCACGCCTGGCCCCACGCACCCTGACCATGAACGGCGTGTCCAAGGCCTATGCCATGACCGGCTGGCGCATCGGTTTTGCCACCGGGCCGCGTTGGCTGCTGGACGCCATGGAAAAGCTCCAGGGGCAACAGACTTCCGGCGCCTGCTCGATTTCCCAGCAGGCCGCCCTCGCCGCCCTCGAAGGCCCCAGGGACTTCATCCAGGACAGCCGCGACGTGTTCCAGAGACGGCGGGACCTGATGGTGGCGCTGCTCAACGACACCCCGGGGCTGGAGTGCGGAGCCCCGGCCGGGGCGTTCTACGCCTTCGCCAGTTGCGCCGGGGTCATCGGCCGCACCTCGCCGGCCGGTCGGGTGTTACACAGCGACGAAGACTTCGCCCATGCCCTGCTCGACGAAGCGAATGTCGCCGTGGTGCATGGCAGTGCCTTTGGCCTGGGGCCCTACATCCGCATCGCCTATGCCCTGGATGATGCGTCGTTGCGCAAGGCTTGCGAGGCCATTCGCCGCTTCTGTACCGCCCTGGCCTGACAGGCAGGCGCCTGGCGCAAGGCCTTCCCTCCGCCAGATCAGTGCACGCCAGGGAGGGCGTGCACCCCTCATTTGCTGCCTGGCGGCCGCCATTGCTCCCAGCCATACCCCCCCGTTATCGCCACGGCCAGAAGCCTCGCCGGTTCACCGCCGGGCTATACAAAATGGGCATATCTCAAAGACAAAAACGGTAGTCGTCGTGCGCGCCCCGCCCTCCCAGAATGGCTGAAAACACAAAAGCAGCACGGCTTGGGAGATTGGCATGTCAACAGCAGCTGAACACAGCATGGGCATCGATTGGCAGGAGGATGTGTTCCACGTCCTCAAATCCGCCGGGGTCAAACACCTGGTGTTCGTGCCTGACGCGGGGCACTCGGCGGCAATTCGCATGGCCTACGAAGACCCGGACATCAAGGCAGTGGTCCTGACCACTGAAGAAGAAGGCATCGGCTACCTGGCCGGTGCCTGGCTGGGCGGCGAACGCGGCGCCCTGCTGATGCAGTCCAGCGGCGTCGGCAACTGCATCAACACCCTGGCACTGCAAGTCTGCGCCGGCTTCCCGCTGCTGATGGTGGTGACCATGCGCGGCGACTGGGCCGAGTTCAACGCCTGGCAAAACCCCATGGGCCAAGTTACCGAAGCCTCGCTGAACCTGATGAAGGTCATGACCTGGCGCGCCGATGACCCGAAAGACGTCGCCCCGCTGCTGCACGGTGCCGCCACCATGGCATTCAACGGTGATTCCTCCTGCGCCCTGTTGCTGGGCCAGCGTCTGATTGGAGAAAAGAAATGGGTCAAGTAAGCGCTCACCACACCCTCTGCCGCCGTGAAGTGGTCAAGGCCCTGCTGGCCGACCGCAAAGACCTGCTGGTGGTGACCGGCCTGGGCTCGGCTTCCTACGACGTGATGGCCGCCGGCGATCACGACGGCAACTACTACCTGTGGGCCGCCATGGGCAGCGCGATCACCGTGGGCCTGGGCCTGGCCAATGCCCAGCCGGACAAGAGCGTGGTGGTGATCACCGGCGACGGTGAATTGCTCATGGGCTTCGGCGCCCTGGCCACGGTGGCCCTGCAAAAACCGGCGAACCTGACCATCGCCGTGCTCGACAACGGCCACTTCGGTGAAACCGGCATGCAAGTCAGCCACGCCGGTTTCGGCATCAGCCTGGATCAGGTGGCCAACACGTGCGGTTTCAGCTGGACTGCGGAAATCCGCGACATGCAGGGTGTGCATGAGCTGCGTGAGCGTTTTGCCGGTCGTGCCGGGGTCAAGCTGGCGACGATCAAGATCAAGGCGGAAAACCCGCCACGGGTCCTGCCTCCGCGTGACGGTCACTACATCAAGAACCGCTTCCGCGCGGCCCTGGGTTTCGCCCCGATCTGATTGCCCCGCTGCCCCCTGCCCACCCGGGGTGATTGACCCCGGGTGGCTCGTTGAGGAAAACAATAATGACTGATCGCAACGCAGAAGAACTCAATGCCATCCGCGAGGGCGTGCGTGCCCTGTGCGCCGAATTCGACGCAGCCTACTGGCGCCGGATCGACGAAGAAAAGGGCTTTCCCGAGGCCTTCGTCAAGGCCCTGACCGACGCTGGCTGGTTGTCGGCGATGATCCCCGAAGAGTACGGCGGCTCCGGCCTGGGCCTGGCCGAAGCCTCGGTGATCCTTGAGGAAGTGAACCGCTGCGGCGGCAACTCCGGCACCGTGCACGGGCAGATGTACAACATGTTCACGCTGCTGCGCCACGGCAGTGCGGCGCAGAAAAGCTACTACCTGCCCAAACTCGCCAGCGGCGAACTGCGCCTGCAATCGATGGGGGTCACCGAACCCACCACAGGCACCGACACCACCAAAATCAAGACCACCGCGGTCAAGCGCGGCGACAAGTACGTGATCAACGGGCAGAAGGTGTGGATCTCACGGGTCCAGCATTCCGACCTGATGATCCTCCTGGCCCGCACCACGCCCCTGGCCGAAGTCAGCAAAAAATCCGAAGGCATGTCGATCTTCCTGGTCGACCTGCGCGAGGCCATCGGCAACGGCCTGACCGTGCAGCCCATCGCCAACATGGTCAACCACGAGACCAACGAGCTGTTCTTCGACAACCTGGAGATCCCCGCCAACAGCCTGATCGGCGAAGAAGGCAAAGGCTTCCGGTACATCCTCGACGGCCTGAATGCCGAGCGCACCCTGATTGCCGCCGAATGCATCGGCGACGGCCGCTGGTTTATCGAAAAAGCCAGCGCCTATGCCCGCGACCGCGTGGTGTTTGGCCGGCCGATCGGGCAGAACCAGGGTGTGCAATTCCCCATCGCCGAAGCCCATATCGAAATCGAGGCCGCCGACCTGATGCGCTGGCGTGCCTGCGAGGAATACGACAGCGGGCAGAACGCCGGTGCCAGCGCCAACATGGCCAAGTACCTGGCGGCCAAGGCGTCCTGGGAGGCGGCCAACGCCTGCCTGCAGACCCACGGCGGTTTTGGCTTTGCCTGCGAATACGACGTCGAGCGCAAGTTCCGCGAGACCCGCCTGTACCAAGTGGCGCCGATCTCCACCAACCTGATTTTGTCCTACGTGGCCGAGCACCTGCTGGAGCTGCCCCGCTCCTTCTGAGCCCGTCGTCCACCGCGCCGGCACTGGTCGGCGCTGCTGCGCACAGCCTGACAAGAGAGATAAAACATGAGCCAGCCCTCCCCTGTACGCCCCCTCGACGGCATCACCGTGGTCAGCCTGGAACACGCCATTGCCGCACCCTTCTGCACCCGCCAACTGGCCGACCTGGGCGCCCGGGTCATCAAGGTCGAGCGCCCCGGCAGCGGCGATTTCGCCCGTGGCTACGACCAGCGCGTCAACGGCCTGGCCTCGCATTTTGTGTGGACCAATCGCTCGAAAGAAAGCCTGACCCTGGACCTCAAGCAGACCGCCGCCACCGAGGTGCTCGACCGCCTGCTGGCCGACGCCGATGTGCTGGTGCAGAACCTGGCCCCCGGTGCAGCGGCACGCATGGGCTTGTCGTTCGAGGCCCTGCACGCGCGCTTTCCACGGCTGATTGTGTGTGACATTTCCGGCTACGGCGCCGGCGGGCCCTACGAGAAGAAAAAGGCCTACGACCTGCTGATCCAGAGCGAGGGCGGCTTTCTATCGGTGACCGGCGGACCCGGCGTCGAAGACCTGGCCAAGGCCGGTTGCTCGATCGCCGACATCGCCGCCGGCATGTACGCCTACACCGGCATTCTTTCCGCCCTGCTGTTGCGTGGGCGCACCGGGGTGGGCAGCCACCTCGACGTGTCGATGCTCGAAGCCCTGGTGGAGTGGATGAACTACCCGCTGTACTACGCCTACCAAGGGGCACCGCCGCCGCCCCGGGCCGGCGCGGCCCACGCCACCATTTACCCCTACGGCCCCTTCCCCATCGGCGACGGCAGCACGGTGATGCTGGGCTTGCAGAACGAGCGGGAGTGGCAGCTGTTCTGCGAAAAAGTCCTGCTGCAACCGACGTTGGCCCAAGACCCGCGCTTCGCCGCCAACTTCAAGCGGGTGGAAAACCGCAACGCCCTGCGCGAGCTGATCGTGGCGGCCTTTTCCACACTGGACTTCGACGGGGTCATGCAGCGCCTGGATCAGGCGCAGATCGCCAACGCCCGGGTCAATGACATGCAAGGCGTCTGGGACCACCCACAGTTGCAGGCCCGCGAGCGCTGGCGCCAGGTCGCGACCAGCGCCGGCCCGGTGCCAAGCCTGCTGCCACCGGCCAGCAACAGCGCCTTCCAGCCACGCATGGACGCCGTGCCAGGCCTGGGCCAGCACACCGAGCAGGTCCTGCATGAGCTGGGCCTGTCCGCCGACAGCATCCGGCAAATGCGCGCCAGCGGAGCGATCTAGCCGCCCCGGCCAACAGGCAACCCGCCTGCAACGATTAAAGATTGTCGAGAGAACACTGCCCCATGAAGACCCTGGTAGCTGTGAAACGCGTGGTCGATTACAACGTGAAAGTTCGCGTCAAGGCGGACAATTCCGGCGTCGACCTCGCTAACGTCAAGATGTCGATGAACCCGTTCTGTGAGATCGCCGTGGAAGAGGCCGTACGCCTCAAAGAGCTGGGGATCACCACCGAAATTGTCGTGGTGTCCATCGGTCCTGCAGCGGCTCAAGAACAACTGCGGACCGCCCTGGCCCTGGGTGCCGATCGCGCCGTCCTGGTCGAATCCGCCGATGAATTGAACTCCCTGGCTGTGGCCAAGTTGCTCAAGGCCGTGGTCGACAAGGAACAGCCGCAGTTGGTGATCCTGGGCAAACAAGCCATCGACAGCGACAACAACCAGACCGGCCAGATGCTGGCTGCCCTGACCGGTTACGGCCAGGGCACCTTTGCTTCGAACGTCGAAGTGAGTGGCGGCCAGGTTGCCGTGACCCGTGAAATCGACGGCGGCGCGCAGACGGTTTCCCTGAAACTGCCCGCAATCGTGACCACCGACCTGCGTTTGAACGAGCCGCGTTATGCGTCCCTGCCGAACATCATGAAAGCCAAGAAGAAGCCGCTTGAAGTGCTGACTCCGGATGCTTTGGGCGTTTCCACCGCCTCCACCCACAAGACCGTGAACGTCGAAGCGCCGGCTGCCCGCAGCGCAGGCATCAAGGTCAACTCGGTGGCTGAACTGGTCGAGAAACTGAAAAACCAAGCGAAGGTGCTTTGAATTGGAGAGCGTGATCATGACTGTCTTGGTAATCGCTGAACACGACAACAAAGTGCTGGCCCCAGCCACCCTGAACACCGTGGCCGCTGCCGCTAAAATCGGTGGTGATATCCACATTCTGGTCGCTGGCCAAGGCGCTGGTGCCGTGGCTGAAGCTGCCGCAAAAATCGCTGGCGTGAGCAAAGTACTGGTTGCCGATAACGCCGCCTACGCTCACCAACTGCCGGAAAACGTCGCCCCTCTGATAGCGGCTCTGGGTTGCAAGGCGGGGGGCGCTGGCTACAGCCACATCCTGGCTGCCGCTACCTCCAACGGTAAAAACATCCTGCCGCGCGTTGCTGCGCAGCTGGACGTTGACCAGATCTCCGAGATCATCTCGGTGCAAAGCGCTGACACCTTCAAGCGCCCGATCTACGCCGGTAACGCCATCGCCACCGTGCAATCCTCAGCGGCGGTGAAGGTCATCACGGTACGCGCCACCGGTTTCGATCCGGTGGCGGCTGAAGGTGGTTCAGCGGCGATTGAAGCCGTTGCAGCTGTCCACAACCCAGGTACGTCGTCCTTCGTTGGTGAAGAGCTGGCCACCTCCGACCGCCCAGAACTGACTGCGGCCAGGATCGTCGTTTCCGGCGGCCGCGGCCTGCAGAACGGCGACAACTTCAAGCACCTGTACACCCTGGCTGACAAGCTGGGCGCAGCGCTCGGCGCTTCTCGCGCGGCGGTCGACGCAGGCTTTGTGCCCAACGATATGCAGGTCGGCCAGACCGGCAAGATCGTCGCGCCACAGCTGTACATCGCCGTCGGCATTTCCGGGGCGATCCAGCATTTGGCCGGGATGAAGGACTCCAAGGTGATCGTGGCGATCAACAAGGACGAAGAAGCACCGATCTTCCAAGTGGCCGATTACGGCCTGGTGGCGGATTTGTTTGATGCGGTGCCGGAACTGACCGCACGGATCTGATCCCCCTCGATTAGGAGCGTTGATGATGAGCAATGTCGATTTTTCTGCCTGGATTGGCCGCCGCCAGGAGAGCCAGGACCGCATCAGTTTCAACCTGGTCAAGCGCATCGCCGCCACCCTGGGCGAGGTGGCCCCGCAACCGGGCGACGCCTTGCCGCTGTTGTGGCACTGGGCATTTTTCCAGGAGCCGGTCGCCGCCCGGGAGTTGGGCCGCGACGGCCACCCGGCCCTCGGTGGGTTCCTGCCCCCGGCGGACAACCGCAACCGCATGTGGGCCGGCAGCCGCCTGGCGTTCTACCAGCCGCTGCGGGTCGAAGCCGAGGTGGCCTGCGTGTCGACCATTATCAAGGTCGAGGAAAAACACGGACGCACCGGCGCCTTGCTGTTTGTCACCCTGCGCCATGAGTACTTCCAGGACGGCCAGTTGGCACTGCAGGACGAGCAAGACATCGTCTACCGCGAGCCCTCCCCGCCCAAGCTCGGCGGCACCGAGGCGCTGCCGCCCGGCCAATGGCGCGAAGCCGTGGAGCCCGACGCGACCTTGCTGTTTCGCTACTCGGCGGTGACCTTCAACGGCCATCGCATTCACTACGACTGGCCCTATGTGACCGAAGTCGAGGGCTACCCGGGCCTGGTGGTCCACGGCCCCTTGATCGCCACCCTGAACCTGCGCGCCTTCACCCGCGCGCACCCGACGGCACAGGTGCGGCGCTTCAGTTTCCGGGGCTTGCGCCCGTTGATTTCACCCCAGCCGTTCGAGGTCGGTGGGCGGCTTATGGAGCCCGGCAAGGCCCAGGTCTGGGCCGGGAACCAGGACGGCAGCGCACAGCTCGGCGAGATCGAATACAGCCTAGGAGCCTCGGCATGAACCTCACCCTTGTGCGCTCGGCCCTGTTTGTCCCGGCCACCCGCCCGGAACGCATCCCCAAGGCCCTCGCCAGCGGCGCCGACCGGGTGATCGTCGACCTGGAAGATGCGGTACAGGAAACCCTCAAGGAGCAAGCCCGCGATAACCTCGATCGCTACTTGAGCGGACACCCCGAAGCCCGGCTGCTGGTGCGGGTCAACAGCCCGGGGCACTGGGCTCACCACGACGACCTGGCGCTGTGCCGACGCCACGCCGGGGTCAGCGGCATCCTGCTGCCCAAGGCCGAAAGCCCGGCCCAGGTGCACGCCGCGTGGCTGACCGGCAAAGCAGTCTGGCCCATCATCGAAAGCGCCAAGGGCCTGGCGGCGCTGCAGGCGATTGCCGACGCCGAGGGGGTGGAACGTTTGTCGTTCGGCAGCCTCGACCTGGGCCTGGACCTGAACCTGAGCAGCGGCAGCCGAGCCGCCGAGGCGTTTCTCAGCCATGCCCGCTACGCCGTGCTGCTGGCCACCCGCGTGGCCAACCTGGCCCCGGCGCTGGACGGTGTATTCCCGTACATCGACGACCACCGCGGCCTGCTCGGTGCCGTGCAGTTCGCCCGGGACATGGGGTTTGGCGGCGCGCTGTGCATCCATCCGAGCCAGGTGCCGATCATCCATCAGGCACTGCAACCGAGCGCCGAAGAACTGCAGTGGGCGCGACGCATCATCGAGGCTGCCGCCTCAGGCGAAGGGGTCTTTGTCCTGGACGGGCAGATGGTCGACGCCCCGGTGATTGCCCGGGCCCAGGGCATTGTCCAGCGCGGCCGCTAACCCGGCTTGAGGTTGACACCCTGGGCGTTGTTGCGGGGCGTTTCGACGCCCCGTTTTATTACCTGCCTCACGGCCCCGCCTCCGGCACCACCCCGCGTTCTTCCAGCAGGCGCACAAACATGGTCAGGCTTTGCGATACGGTGCCGCGGCGCCAGACCAGCCAGGTGCGCAGGTAGCGGAAATCTTCCGACAGCGGCCAGACGCTGACGGTGCTGCAGCCAGGCATGCTGTCGAGCATGCTGCGGGGCATCAGGGCCAGGCCGGCGCCAGCACTAACGCAGGCGAGCATGCCGTGGTAGGACTCCATCTCGAAGATTTTCCCCGGGACCGAGGCGTCCTGGGTGAACCAGCTTTCAAAGTGATGGCGGTAGGAGCAGTTGGCGCGAAAGGCGTAGATGTTCTCGCCATTGACCTCCCGGGCCCGATGGATCGGCGCGTGATGCAGGGGCGCGATCAGGACCATCTCCTCTTCAAACGCCGGCACGCCTTCCAGGGCCGGGTGCAACACCGGACCGTCGACAAAGGCGGCGGCCAGGCGGCCGGCCAGCACACCGTCGATCATGGTGCCGGAGGGCCCGGTGGTCAGGTCCAGTTCGACCTTGGCGTAGCGCTGGTTATAGGCCGCCAGCAACCCGGGAATGCGCACTGCCGCCGTGCTTTCCAGGGAGCCCAGGGAAAATGGCCCCTGGGGCTCTTCGCCGGCCACCGTGGCGCGGGCCTCCTGCACCAGGTCGAGGATGCGCCGGGCGTAGTCGAGAAAGCTCCAGCCGGCGGGCGACAGGCGCAGGCGGCTTTTCTCGCGGATAAACAGGTCCACGCCGAGGTCCTGTTCCAGTTGCTTGATGCGCGTGGTCAGGTTCGAGGGCACCCGATGAATCTGCGCAGCGGCGGCGCTGATGCTGCCGTGCTCAGCCACGGCCTTGAATATTTCCAACTGGACCAGATCCACTTCATTCTCCAAACGTGAACGACTGACTCAGTATTATTCAGTTTTCAGAAAATAAACATCCCCGTAACCTGCACCCATTCCCCCACCCAGCAGGACGGTGCCATGACTCAGGTTTCCAGCGTCACCCACGCCATCTCCATCAACCCGGCCACGGGCGAGCAGATCGGCCAATACGCCTTTGAATCCGCCTCGGCTCTGGACGCCGCCCTGACCCGCGCGGCCAGTGGCTTTGCCACCTGGCGCAATACCCCAGTGGCACAACGGGCCGCCGCCCTGATTGCCCTGGCCCGTGAGCTGCGCAACGACGCGCAACAACTGGCGACCATGATCACCCAGGAAATGGGCAAGCCGATTGCCCAGGCCCGTGGCGAAGTCGAGAAATGCGCCCAGCTCTGCGAGTGGTACGCGGCCCAAGGCCCCGGCATGCTCAGCGCCGAACCGACCCTGGTGGAAGGCGGCAAGGCCCGCATCGAATACCGCCCATTGGGACCGATCCTGGCGGTGATGCCGTGGAACTTCCCGATCTGGCAAGTGCTGCGCGGCGCGGTGCCGGCCTTGATCGCCGGCAACACCTACGTGCTCAAGCACGCGCCGAATGTCATGGGCTGTGCCTACCTGCTGCGCGACGCTTTCCAGCGCGCCGGTTTTGTCGAAGGTGTGTTCGAACTGATCAACGTCACCCCGGACGGCGTGTCCAGCGCCATCACCGACCGTCGGATTGCCGCCGTAACCCTGACCGGCAGCGTGCGCGCCGGCATCGCCATCGGTTCCCAAGCCGGTGCTGCGCTGAAAAAATGCGTGCTGGAACTGGGCGGTTCCGACCCGTTTATCGTGCTCAACGACGCTGACCTCGACGCCGCCGTCAAAGCAGCGGTGATCGGCCGCTATCAGAACACCGGTCAGGTCTGCGCCGCAGCCAAGCGCTTGATCGTCGAACAAGGGATCGTTGAGGAGTTCACCCGCAAATTCGTCGAGGCCACCCGTCAACTGGCCGTGGGTGACCCGCTGCTGACCGAGACCTACATCGGCCCCATGGCACGCTTTGACCTGCGTGACGAGCTGGACCAACAAGTGCGCGACACCCTGGAAGAAGGCGCGACCCTATTGCTCGGTGGCGGCAAGGCCGACGGCGCCGGCAACTTCTACCAGCCGACAGTGCTGGGCGACGTCACTGACCAGATGACTTCGTTCAAACAGGAGCTGTTCGGCCCCGTGGCCTCGATCATCGCCGCCCGCGATGCCGAGCATGCCCTGGCCTTGGCCAACGACAGCGAGTTCGGGCTGGCCGCCACGGTCTACACTCGCAACGTCGAACTGGCCGAGCAGTTTGCCGAGCGCCTGGAAACCGGTGGGGTGTTTATCAATGGCTACTGCGCCAGCGACCCGCGAGTGACCTTTGGCGGTGTGAAGCGCAGCGGCTTTGGCCGTGAATTGTCGCACTTCGGCGTGCGCGAGTTCTGCAACGCCCAGACCGTGTGGCTGGACCGCCACTAAGCGACCCGGGCCCCAACGGCCGATAAAAAAACGCCACTCAGTCGAGTGGCGTTTTTTTTGGCTTCGGCTTAGCGACCGAACTTCAGCTTCTGCAAGCGGACCTGTGCCTGCTGGGCCTTTTTACCCTGCTCGCCCAGGTCCTGCAGCAGCCGGTTCAATTCAGCCTGAACCTTGGGGTCACTGACCGTCAGCATCGAACCGGAGATCTGGATCTGGGCTTTGTGTGCGGTCACGTAATCGGCCACTTTCAGGCTGCTGTCGAAGGTCGCGGCGAGCTGCGGCAGCACTTCGCGGAAGGTCTGCGCCGGCACGCTGACCGTCCTGTCGTAGGCCTTGTCATACACCGCCTTCAGGTCCTCGGGCTGCTTGAGCTGGGCGTGGGCGGCGTCGGCCTTGGCCTGTTCCTGAGTCAGTTGGGTGGCGATATCGCCAAGCCCGGTCTGGATGGCGCGGATTTCGTCACGCCGGGCAACCACATCGTCCAGGGTACGCATCGAGCCTTTTTTCACCAGCTCGCCCAAGGGCTGCACCGAGTTGTCCATGCTCGTCGAGAAATCGGTAATGACGGCGTAGTGGGTGCTGTAGTCGCCAAAGGCTTTGCTTTCATCCGCCGTCAGTTGCGGAACCCGCAAGCCGGCTTTGTCGAGGATGCGGGTCTGCAGGAACTGGCTGAACGCGGCACGCTGCTCAGGTTCTTTGTCGCCGCAAGCGGCCAGGACCAAAGGCAGGGCCAGGACCAGCAGCGCAGCGGGACGAAACAGGGACTTCATGTCATTGATCTCCAAAAAAGATAAGCGCCAGGCAGGGTCACGCCCTGAAAAGCGCCCGCGAGCTTATAGACTCGACCGCCGTGAGACCACCGGTTTCATTCAGGATTCAGCCATTGTGCAAGGCGCACCGGCGATAACGCGGAGCAGGCCCGTGCGCCACGGGCCCAAGGCACGAGCGCGACGCACCGGCGTCGCGCTCGTCCTGCACTCAGTGCGGTGCGCGGGGGATGGTCTTCAGCAGATCGGCGGGGCTGATGTGGCCGACCACCTGTTCTGCCGCGCTGCCCGGCAGCGGCAAGCCGAGGATGTGGCCCTTGATCTTGCCGATCACGTGCATCTCGCAAGGCTTGCAGTCGAACTTCAAGGTCAGCACTTCATCGCCGTGCACCAGTTGCATCGGCGCCACCTTGGTCCGCACCCCGGTCACGCCCTTGGCCTGCTTGGGGCACAGGTTAAAAGAGAAACGCAGGCAGTGCTTGGTGATCATCACCGGCACCTCGCCCGTTTCCTCGTGGGCCTCGAAGGCCGCGTCGATCAGCTTGACCCCGTGGCGGTGGTAGAAGTCCCGGGCCTTCTGGTTGTAGACGTTGGCCAAGAACGACAGGTGCGATTCCGGATAGACCGGCGGCGGGTTGGTCTCGGCCTTGCGCCCACCCCGTGGATGCGCCTCGATACGCGCGGCAGTCAGGGCCTCGATAACTTCACGGCGCAGGGCCTTGAGCTGCGAGTTGGGAATGAAAAACGCCTGGGGCGCATCGAGCTTGATGTCCGTGGCGTGGTACTGGGTGGTGCCCAGTTGGCCAAGCAGGTCATGCAGCTGTTCCAGGGCTTGCTCCGGCTTGTTGGCCACGCCGAACGGACCGTCCAGGGCGACGCTGGCACGGATGCCTTCTTCGCTGGTGACGTTGAGTTCCAGGCGCTGCTCGCTGAGGCGGGCCAACCAGGACACGCCGACCCGGCGCTCGGCGGAGGTCTTGAGCAGGGCTTGCTGCCAGTTGTGGTCGAGGTTGCGGCTCAGCGGGTGGCTCGGGCGCAGGCGGTGCATGCCCTCGGGCATCTCGTTGGGCTCGACGCGGTAGCGGTAGCGTTTTTCACCGTCTTCCTCGAACTCGCCCTTGGGCTCGGCGATGTTGGCGCGGAAGCCCACCACCTCACGCTTGATCTGCACATTGAGGCCGTCGCCGTTGGACAGCGGCTCGTGGGTCACCACCTGCAGGTCGCGCTTGCCGACCTTCTCCACCACGCCCACCAACAGGCCGGTGAAGGTCGGCGAATCGAAGGCGCCGATGTCGATCTTGCGGTCGGTGACAAAGTAGTCGGTGCTGCCACGGTGGAAGGTCTTGTCCGGGTCGGGCAGGAAAAAGTGCGCGGTACGGCCGCTGGAAGCGCGAGCCAGGTCCGGGCGGTCTTCGAGCACATCGTCCAGGCGCTGGCGGTAATAGGCCGTGATGTTCTTCACATAGCCCATGTCCTTGTAGCGGCCCTCGATCTTGAACGAGCGCACGCCAGCCTCGACCAGGGCGCGGATGTTGCCGCTCTGGTTGTTGTCTTTCATCGACAACAGGTGCTTCTCGTAGGCGATCACCCCACCCTTTTCGTCTTTCAGGGTGTACGGCAGGCGGCAGGCCTGGGAGCAGTCGCCACGGTTGGCGCTGCGGCCATTCTGCGCGTGGGAGATGTTGCACTGCCCGGAGAACGCCACGCACAAAGCGCCGTGGATAAAGAACTCGATGGCCGCGTCGGTTTCGTCGGCGATGGCACGGATTTCCTGCAGGTTCAGCTCGCGGGCCAGAACCAGCTGGGAGAAGCCGGCCTGATCGAGGAACTTGGCCCGGGCCAGGGTGCGAATATCGGTCTGGGTGCTGGCGTGCAGCTCGATCGGCGGAATGTCCAGTTCCATCACGCCCAGGTCCTGGACGATCAGCGCATCGACTCCGGCGTCGTAGAGCTGGTGGATCAGCTTGCGTGCCGGCTCCAGCTCATTGTCGTGGAGGATGGTGTTGATGGTGGTGAAGACCCGCGCGTGATAACGCCGGGCGAACTCCACCAATTCGGCGATTTCGCTCACCTCGTTGCAGGCGTTGTGGCGGGCGCCGAAGCTGGGGCCACCGATGTACACGGCATCGGCGCCGTGCAGGATGGCCTCACGGGCAATGGCCACGTCGCGGGCGGGGCTGAGCAATTCCAGGTGATGTTTGGGCAGAGACATATTTTTTTAGTCAGGCTTGTCACGGTCGAGGTGCGCATTGTAGCGGCGAAACGCGTGACCGGCACCCGTGCGCTGCCCGGTGGCGACCGCGCGTTGTGCGAGGCCGCCGGATAAACGCCCGGGCATGCCCGAAAATCAGGCTTTGGCGGCCATCGCGGTGACTTCCACACGCATGCCTTCGACCGCCAGGGCGGCCACGCCGACGGCGGCACGCACCGGCCAGGGCTTGGCAAAGAAACGCTGGTAGACCTCGTTGAACGCGGCACGGTCGGCCATGTCAGTGAGGTAAATGGTCAGGTGCAGTACCCGGTCCATGGAGCTGCCGGCCTTCTCCAGCGCCACCTTGAGCGCCTGCAAAGTGCATTCGCTCTGCAGCGTGATGTCGCCCAGTTCCAGGCTGCCATCGGCATGGGTGGGGATCTGGGTCGAGACCAGCAGGCCGCCGAAGCCGGCCACATCGGAAGAGATGGAGTCGGCGTCAGGGTCGGGAATAAAGGTCAGGTCGTGGTTAGCCATGAAAAATCTCTTGCTGAAGGGGTTGGCAAAGCGCTGCTCGGTCAGGCCGCCGCGCCGACATCGTCGGTCGCCGCGGACAGCCAACACCGCAAGGGGCATCGATGAGGCCACCCTGTGGGCGGTCAGTTTACCGTCCGCGGGCCTGGTCGGTGGTCAATCGAATGGAAAAACTGCCACCGAACCCTTTGGATCAATGCCCGACGATCAGCGAGCCGCCCAGGCATTGAAGCGTTCTTCCAGCTCCTCGCCATGGTCCACCCAGAACTCCGCATCCACCGCCCGGGCCTTGGCCAGGTTGGCTTCGGCGGTCGGCAATTGCTGTTGCACCTGGGCCGGCAGCAGCGCCAGGGCTTCGCGATGGACCGGCCCGTAGGGGATGGTTTCGGAGAAGACTTTCTGGGTCTGCGGCTGGCTGGCAAAGACAATGAATTTTTCGGCCAGGGCCTTGTTCGGCGTGCCTTTGACCACGGCCCAGTATTCCGGGTCGTACAGGCTCTGCGGCCAGACGATGCCCAGGTTCATGCCCTCTTTCTGCGCGGAGGCGATACGCCCGTTGTAGGCGGCGCTCATCACCACATCGCCGGCAATCAGCCACTGCGCCGGCTGCGCACCGGCCTCCCACCACTGGATGCTCGACTTGATTTTGTCGAGCTTGGCAAAGGCCCGGCTCACGCCTTCAGGAGTGCCCAGCACCTTGTACAACTGATCGGCCGGGACGCCATCGGCCAGCAGGGCGATTTCCAGGGTGTACTTGGCGCCCTTGCGCAGGCCGCGCTTGCCCGGGAAGTCCTTGAGGTTCCAGAAGTCGGCCCAGGACGACGGCGCCTTGGCCAGCTTGTCCTGGTCAAAAGCCATGACCATCGACCAGACGTAGGTGGCCACCCCGCACTCGGTGAAGGTGCCCGGCACGTACTGCGCCGGATCGCCAAAGCGGCTGGCGTCCAGGCGCTCGAACAGGCCGGCATCGCAACCGCGCAACAGCTCCGGGCTCTCGACTTCGACCACGTCCCAGTTGGTGTGGCCGACATCGACCATGGCCTTGATCTTCGACAGCTCGCCGTTGTATTCGCCGGCCACGATGCGCCCGGCTCCGCTGGCGTTGAAAGGTTGGAAATAGGCCTTGTCCTGGGCCAGTTTGGTGGCGCCGCCGAAGGAGATGACGGTCAGGGACTGAGGCTCGGCGAGCACGCCGGTGCACAACAGGGCCAATGAAAAAGGAACACAGGTACGCAAGGATATGGACATGGAACGCTCCCACAGCTGGTTTTTTAAAGGATTTATGGCGGGGCAGTGCTGGCCAGAGGCCAATTAAGTTCCATCGTGCCGGGCTCTTGGGCCCGGCATCGTTATGGGCAAATGCTTTCGTCCAGGAAAGCCGGACCGACGCGTCATGCGCGCGGCGCTCAGCAAGGTCGGCGGGTCAGAGGCGGCCGTACTCCCGAGCCGTGCGATCGACGGCCTTGCGGGTCTTGTCGATCAGTTCGTCGATCTCGGCGCGCCCGGCCACCAGGGCCGGCGCCATGATCATCCGGCCCAGGGTAGAGCGGATGATCAGGCCCTCTTCAAAGCCCAGGGTGCGGCAACGCCAGGCCATGTCGTTTTCGTTGGCGAAGCGCTTGCGCGTGGCCTTGTCTTCGGCGAACTGCAGGGCCGCCACCAGGCCGGTGCCCTGCACCTCGCCAATCAACGGGTGATTGCCGAACACCTCCCGCAGGCAGCTTTGCAGGTAGGGGCCGGTGTCCTGCTTGACCCGGGTGACGATGCCTTCATCACGCAGGGCCTTGAGGTTGGCGATGGCCACCGCGGCCGCCACCGGGTGCCCGGAATAGGTCAGGCCGTGGGCGAACACCCCGCCCTGCTCCACCAGCACCTGGGCCATGCGCTGGGAGAGCACCAGCCCGCCCATGGGGATATAGCCCGAGGTCAGGCCCTTGGCGATGGACAGGGTGTCCGGCTCGAAGCCGAAGTGCTGGTGGGCGAACCATTCGCCGGTGCGTCCGAAACCGCCGATCACCTCATCGGCGCACAACAGCACATCGTATTGGCGGCAGATGCGCTGGATTTCCGGCCAGTAACTGTCCGGCGGGAAAATCATCCCACCGGCGCCCTGGAAAGGTTCGGCGACAAAGGCGGCGACGTTCTCGGCGCCCAGTTGAAGAATCTTGTCTTCCAGTTGCCGCGCCGCACGCAGCCCGAACTCGGTCGGGCTCAAGTCGCCTGGGTGGGCGAACCAGTAGGGCTCGTCGATGTGCGCCACATCCGGGATCATCCCGCCCATCTCATGCATGAACGCCATGCCGCCCATGGCCGAGGCCCCCAGGGTCGAGCCGTGGTAACCGTTCCAGCGGCCGATCATGATTTTCTTCTGCGGTTGACCGAGGATCTGCCAGTAACGGCGCACCGTGCGGATCAGCACCTCGTTGGCTTCGGAGCCGGAGTTGGTGTAGATCGCGTGGCTGTAGTGGCTCGGCAACAGGCTGAACAGCAGCTCCGAAAGTTCCACCACCGCCGGGTGGGTGGTGTGGAAAAACAAGTTGTAGTACGGCAGTTGCTCCAACTGGCGGGTGGCCGCAGCGGTCAGGTCCTTGCGGCCGTAACCGAGCTGGGTGCACCAGAGCCCCGACATGCCGTCGAGGTAGCGCTTGCCGTCGTTGTCCCACAGGGCCAGGCCTTCGCCACGCACCATCACCCGAGGCCCCTCCTCGTTCAGCGCTTTCTGGTCGAGAAAGGCATGAATGTGGTGGGCTGCATCCAGCGCCTGGTACTCGGCGGTGTCACGGCGGTTGCTCGATGGCGCGGTCATTGCAGGTTTCTCCTGGGCTCTTGGCGACGGGGTGTGGCAGGCGCTGTAGGAGCCAACCGATCACGCCGACCGCCTGGTGCGTTCAGTGAGGTTCGATAGTGCGACATCCCCGGGCCGAGGAAAATTAGTAAAAATATGCTTGGGAGCGATAAAAAAGCTCGCCAGAGGGCACACGCCCGATGCGCCCGGCTGAGGTATGGTGCAGGTTCGACGGGCACCGTCCTGGCGCCTGATCCCAGCCTCAAGCACCGCCGCTCGCCCACTGGCCAAACGCCGCCCATGAACTGCGCCGCCATCACCCGACAGAGGTTCCCGTGGCTACTTACACCTTGCGCCAACTCAAGTATTTCGTGACCACCGTGGAGGCCGGCAGCGTGGCCGAGGCTTCGCGCAAGCTGTACATCGCCCAGCCGTCGATCTCGACTGCAATCAAGGGCCTGGAAGAAAGCTTCGGCGTGCAGCTGTTTATCCGCCACCACGCCCAAGGGGTGTCGCTCACCCCCAGCGGCACGCGCTTCTATCGCAAAGCCCAGGAACTGCTGCGCATGGCCCATGAGTTCGAGCAGAACGCCATGGCCGACAACGACATTGTTTCCGGGCAGATTGATATCGGCTGTTTCGAGACGGTGGCGCCGCTGTACCTGCCGCGCCTGATTGCCGGTTTTCGCCAGCGCTACCCCGGGGTGGACATCCGCATCCGCGACGGTGACCAGCAGGAACTGGTGCAGGGCCTGACCGCCGGCACCTTCGACCTGGCCTTTCTGTACGAGCACGACCTGGACAACACCATCGAGACCGAGCCCTTGATGCCGCCGCAAAAGCCCTATGCACTGCTGCCCGAGGGGCACCGTTTCACCGAGCAGGCCGAGGTGTCCCTGCGCGACCTGTGCCTGGAGCCGATGATCCTGCTCGACGTGCTGCCCAGCCGCACCTACTTCGTGCGCATCTTCACTGAGCTGGGGCTGACGCCGAACATTGTCTTCAGTTCGCCCTCCATCGAAATGGTCCGGGGCATGGTCGGCCAGGGCTTCGGCTTCTCCCTGCTGGTCACCCGGCCCCATTCGGAATGCACCTACGACGGCAAGAAAGTGGTGGCCGTGAACCTGGCCGAGCAGGTGTCGACCTCGGGGCTGGTGTCGGCCTGGCTGAAACGCGCCCAGCCGACCAAACCTGCCCAACTGTTCGTGGCCTATTGCAAAGAACAGCTGAGCGCCGGGGCTGCCGGCGTCTGCCCCTAAGCGACAACGGCTGGGCGCGGTGCGAGTGAGGACGCCCTCAGGCGCCGCTGCGCAGCCAATCGGTCAGGCGCGCGAGCATGGCGTCGCAGCCGTCAAGCTGCTCCTGGCTGACGAACTCATCGGCCTTATGCCCCTGGTCCATGCTGCCCGGGCCACAGACCACGGCCGGAATGCCGGCCTGGTGAAACAACCCACCCTCGGTGCCAAAGGCCACGGTGCCGAATGCCCGGCTGCCGCTGATACGCGCCAGCAACTCGGCCAGCGAACCCTGGGGGTCGGTGGCCAGCCCCGGGTAGGCGGACAAGGGCTCAAAGGCAATATCGCTGGCACTGCTGCGCGCGCGCATCGACGGCAATAGCTGATGCTCGGCGTACTCGGCCAACTGATCCACCACCTGCTGCGCATCGAAATCGGGCAAGGCCCGCACCTCAAAGTCGAACTGACACTCGGCCGGCACGATGTTCAAGGCCCGGCCGCCCTGGATCATCCCGGTCTGCACTGTCGAGAATGGCGGGTCGAACCGCCGGTCATGCAACGCCCCCTGGGCCAGTTGCTCGCCGATGTCCCCCAGCTTGCCGATCAAGCGCGCCGCGTACTCGATGGCGTTGACCCCCTGGGGCGCATAGGCCGAATGACAGGCCGCGCCCTTGACCTGGCAACGCATGGCCAGCTTGCCCTTGTGACCGAGCACCGGCTTGAGCTCGGTGGGCTCGCCGATCAGGCAGGCGATGGGCCGGTGCGGCCGCTGTGCGAGTTCAGCCAGCAGCGAACGCACCCCCAGGCAACCGACCTCTTCGTCGTAGGAGAACGCCAGGTGCACCGGCACTTGCAGCGGTTGCGCAAGAAACTGCGGCACGGCCGCCAACACCGAGGCGATAAAGCCTTTCATGTCGGCACTGCCCCGCCCGTACAACTTGCCGTCGCGCTCGGTCAGTTGGAACGGTTCGACAGTCCAGGCCTGCCCTGCCACCGGCACCACGTCGGTGTGGCCCGACAGCACCAGGCCGCCGCGGTCGCTGGGGCCGATGCTGGCGAACAGGTTGGCCTTGGTGCGCTCGGGGTTGTAGACCAACTCGGCGTCCACCCCCTGGGCCTTGAGGTAGTCGAAGACAAACGCGATCAGCGCCAGGTTGGACTCGCGGCTGACGGTGTTAAAGGCAATCAACTTGGCCAGCAATTCACGACTGGTGGGCATGGACGGGGCTCCTGGGGCATGGCGATAAAAAGCGGCCGGGCGATGAATCGCACCCGGCCAGGAAGCGCATTACTCGTTGCCCGGCACGCCATAACTGGGGGCCGCCGTGGGGTTCAGGGCGCGGGTCTGGTAGTCCTGCATCTGCGGCTGGTAAGCCTGCCAGAGCCGGTCCAGTTGCCCGATCGGGTCTTCATCGGCCCAGTCCACGCGCAGGTCGACAATCGGCCAAGTCAATTCCTCGACCACCGACAACGCCGCCGAGTGCACCGGCCCGGCTTCACCGCCAGCGGCCACAGCGGCGTGCATGGCGGCCAGCAAGCGCTGGGCCAGGCTGCCTTCGGCGTGTTCGAAAGCGGCGACCATGGCCCCGATCACCTCGGTGCTCGCCAATAGATTGCCAGCGGCCACACACTGCTCGCCCGCCAGCACCTGGCTGTTGCCCAGCGCCTGGGTGCCGCTGAACATCGCGCTGCGCCCCTGGCTGTCGAGCACCGCAACCTGGCGGTACTGGCTGTAGCCATTACTGTTCAAGGCCCTGTCCAGGGCAACGCCGGGTTCCTGGCCGGCGGCCAGCAGGTCGAGGATCTGCGGGCCCAGTGCCGGCAGGGTGATGTTCTGCGTGGCCACCGCGCCGACCCCGGCCCGCAGCCAGGGGCAACGGGCGCCCACGGCGATGCTCGAAGAGCTGATGGCAATGCCCAACTGGCCGGTTTCGGCACAACGGCCAACGATGGAAAAGGTCATGAAACCTCCTTGGACTCAAGGGCTGGGGCCCGGCCGGCAAGGGCCAGGCACAAAGGGGGACGTGCAATCAATCAAGCCCGGCGCCGACCGCCTGTATGGCACGGCCGGCGCACAGGGTTCAGTCCGGGATGACCGCGATCACGTCGATTTCCATCAGCCACTGCGGCTGGCCGAGGGCAGACACCACCAGGCCAGTGGAGATCGGGAACACCCCTTTCAGCCATTTGCCGACTTCCTGGTAGACCGGCTCGCGGTAGCGCGGGTCGGTCAGGTAGGTGGTGGTCTTGACGATATGGCTGAGGTCGCTGCCGGCCTCTTCCAGCAGTTGCTTGACGTTTTTCATCGCCTGCTCGGCCTGGGCCTGCGGGTCGCCCAGGCCCACCAGGCGCCCTTCGAAGTCGGTGCCCACCTGGCCGCGAACATAGACCGTATTGCCGGCCCGCACGGCCTGGCACAGGTCGTTGTCCAGGCTCTGGTTGGGGTAGGTGTCTTTGGTATTGAACATGCGGATGCGGGTATGAGTAGGCATCAACGGGCTCCCATCAGGCGGGTGGTTACAGGGGAGGAATCACGCTCGGCCTGGCGTTGCGAGGCGTCACGGTAATCCAGGTATTTGCGTTGCTTGGCGATGTGTTCGCCGATATGCCGGGCGTCATGCCACACACCCCAGATAAACGCCGAACCGCGCCGCGACAGCCATGGCAGGCCAACAAAGTAGACCCCGGGCTCGCTGGACACGCCGCGCTGGTGGCGAGGCTTGCCGTTGGCGTCGAAGGCATCGACCTGCAGCCACTGGTAGTCCACGCCATAGCCGGTGGCCCAGATGATCGAGGTCACGCCGGCCTTGGCCAGGTCCAGCTGGAGAATGGGTTGGCTGACGCAGGCTGGGTCCGGCAGCATGTCGCGGGCTTCAGGCTCCAAGGGCAGGTCGAGGCCATTGCGGGCGATGTAGGCATCGGCGGCATCCAGCAGCGCCAGGTAGTTCTCGTCGCCCCGCGCCAGGTTCTCGGCCAGGTTGGCCTCGAAGTTCACCACCCCGTTGCTGAAGGATTGGGTCAGCCCCACCAGGGTCATGCCCTGCTGGGCCAGACGGCGGAAGTCGATGGTCTCGCCGCCCCGGGCACCGCTGACGGCGATGGTCACGTGTTCTTTGCCCGGTTCCACGCCTTCGGCGTCCCATTGGCCGAGCACGCCCAGCCACCAGCAGAAATCACGGTTGCGATAGGAGCGCGGCGGGCGATCGTGGGCGCCCACCGAGAGGTACACCTGCCGCCCGGAACGTTGCAGTTCGTCGGCGATCTGCACCCCCGACGAACCGGCCCCGACCACCAGCACCGCACCCTCGGGCAACTGCTGCGGGTTGCGGTAGTCGGCCGAGTGGATCTGGCTGATGGCCCCGGCCTGCGCGGCAATCGGCGGGATGACCGGGCGCTGGAACGGGCCGGTGGCAACCACCACGTGCTGGGCCTCGATCACGCCCTCGGAAGTGGTCACGGTAAAGCCCGGGCGGTCGGCATTGCGTTGCACCCGGTGCACCTCCACGCCGGTGCGAATCGGCGCATTGAACGCCTTGGCGTAGGCTTCGAAGTAATCCGCCACCTGGTCCTTGGAGGCGAAGGCATCGGGGTCCAGGCCGTCGAATTCCAACCCCGGAAAGCGGTCGTGCCAGGCCGGTCCGTTGGCCACCAGGGAGTCCCAGCGCCCGGTGCGCCAGCGTTCGGCGATGCGCTCGCGCTCCAGCACCAGGTGCGGCACGCCGAGCTTGCTCAGGTGCTCGCTCATGGCCACACCGGCCTGCCCGGCGCCCACGATGAGCGTGTCGATAAATGACGGTGCGGCGCTGGTGCCGGCTTGGTTCAGGTCGATCATGGCTTGCCCCTACAGATGCGGATCATGGCTGCCCCGGGAGTGCCTCGAAAGGTGGGGGTTGGGCGCATTCTGTTCGGAGCCGGGCAATAGCGAAATTATGATTTTTGTCGTCGCTGGCGAGGAAAAAGCTGGCCGTGCCCGATGCCGGGTTCGCAAGCCTCCAGGGCGCGTGCGGCTTTACCCCACCGGCCAGGACCCGCATCATGCGCCACTCGCCCCCATGGAGGACCCGGTACATGCTCAAGGCATTATTCGACAGACTGTTCAACCGCCCGCCGACACCCGATGCCTTTGCCCAGAAGATCATCCAGGCCGCTCGCGAAGGCGGCTACCGCAGTGACCTCGACTACCAGGCGGACGAATTTCGCGTGGGTTACGGCGATCAGTGCTACTTCAATCTGCACAATGCCTACCACGAGTACCAGCAAGCCGCCCCCGCTCAGCGACCCCAGGTGCTGACCCACTACGTGAACATCCTGCTGGGCACCCAGGACAAGGCCCCCCAGCCCTTCGAAGAGGTCCGCCCGCTGCTGCGGCCAGTGATTCGCAGCCTCGGCATGCTCGAAGAAGTTCGGCTGTTCCAGGTGCGCAGCAAGGGCTGGGACTCGCCCCTCACCTTGGCTCATCAGCCCTTGGGCAAGGATTGCGTATTGCTGCTGGCAGTGGACTACCCCGACGCCACCTCGACCCTGACCCAGGGCCCCCAGAACGACTGGGGCATCACCCTGGAACAGGGCCTGGCCATGGCCCTGGACAACCTGCGCGACAGCACCCCCGAAGCCTTCGAGGAAATCATCCCCGGGCTCTACCTGGGCGCCTGGAAGGACGGCTACGACGCCAGCCGCGCCTTGCTCCCCGACGTGCTGCAACGGGCGCCGATCAAAGGCCTGCCGGTGTTCATGATGCCCACCCACGACGTGCTGCTGGTGACCGGCGACAAGGACCTCGAAGGCCTGCAGGAGATGATCGAGTTGAGCTTCCAGGCCATGGACAACGGCCGCGCCCTGTCGAGCCAGGTCTACACCTACGATGACCGGCGGATCGTGCCCTTCAATGTGGCCCAGACAGCGCTCCAGGAACGCCTGGACGACCTGCAGCGCATGCTGTGGCACAGCCTCTACAGCGTGCAGAAAGAGACCCTGGAAAAAATCCATGAAACCTTCAACGACGACCTGTTCGTCGCCACCCACCTGCTCTACCAGCACACCAGCGATCCCAACAAGACCTTCTCGATGGCGACCTGGACCGAAGGCGTCGACACCTCGCTGCCGAAGGCCGACCGAATCATCCTGGTGCGTCCCAACCACCAGGGCGCCACCGACACCCAGGTGGTCGCCTGGCACGACGTCGAAACCCACCTGGGTGAACTGCTGGCCCCGGACCGCGAGCACTACCCCCCACGCTACCGCACCCTGGGCTTTCCCAGCAGCGAACAACTGAGCCGGCTAACGCCGATGAACTGACACGCGTCGCCCCCACGTTGCTGGAACAATGGCCCGCAGAAACAGGCCGCGCAGAATCTGCCGGCCGCATGCTCGGCGCCGAATTGAAAAAGCGCAGGCTGACGCGCCGCCATTATTCTCGTTAGAATCGCGCCCTCTCCCCCTGTTTATCGAGCCCGAAAAATGGATGTTCACTCGGTTTTGACCTACACCCTGGTCGCTGCCATTTCCATCGCCAGCCCTGGCCCTGCCACCTTGATGGCCCTGCACAACAGCGTGGCGTACGGCGCCAAGTCGACCCTCTGGTCATCGCTGGGCAACGTCAGCGGCCTGTTCTGCATGTCGGCCGCTGCCATGCTCGGGCTGGGGGCGCTGATCGCCAGCTCTGAGCTGATTTTCAACGCGGTGAAGATCGCCGGTGCTGGCTACTTGTTCTACCTCGGCGCCAAGCAGTTGTTGAGGAAAACCCCGACCCTGGCGGTGACCAGCGACGGCCAGCCGCAAGAGGCCATGCCCTCGCCGCTCAAGCTGTACAAGTCGGCTTTCCTGACCGCGGCGACCAACCCCAAGGCGACGATTTTCTTCACCGCACTGTTCCCGCAGTTCATCGATCAACAGGCGGCGCTGGTTCCACAGTTCCTGATCCTGACCCTGATCTTCATGGCCTTGTCGCTGATCTCCCTCAGCGCTTACGCCCTGCTCGCTTCGCGGGCCAAAGGCGTGCTGACGCGCCCGGCGTTTTCCAAGTGGGTCAATCGCGTGGTCGGCTCCACCTTTATCTTCTTCGGCAGCGCGATCCTGACCATGCGCCGGCAAACGGCGTAAACGCCCACTCCGGAGCGCCCATGGCCCCCGCCTCGCCCCCCGCTGACGGCTTTATCACCGCCGCCCCCAACGGCCCGATCCAGGCCGAATTCCGGGGGCTGGTGGCGCAGGTGAGCCACCGTTTGAGCCAGCAATTCCCGAACCTGCTCGACGGCCTGTACCTGTACGGCAGCGTGGCCCGGGGCGATGCCAAAGCGGGGACGTCGGACCTGGACTTGACCCTGGTGCTGCAGCGCCCGGCCAGTGCCCAAGAACAAGCAGACCTGGAATGCCTGCGGCAGACCCTGGCGGCGCAACATCCGGAAGTGCTGAAGATCGATTTCGACATCGGCCTACGCGCCGAGGTGCTGGCCCCCGAGCATCGGGCGAGCTGGGGCTACTGGCTCAAGCACCAGTGCCGCTGCCTGTGGGGCAACGACCTGAGCACACACTTCACGCCGTTCAAGCCGTCCCGGGCCATTGCCATCGCGGTCAATGGCGACTTCGCCAGCGTCCTCCTGGGGTACGCCGATCGCATCGATGGCGCCGGGCAATCCGTGAACGTGCCCCGCTGGCAGCGCGAGGCCGCACGCAAGCTCATACGCTCGACCAACCTGCTGCGCACGGAGCAGGAGCCGCGCTGGCCGGCCAGCCTGGAAGAGCATGCCGAGCTGTTTGTCGAAGGCTACCCGGCCATGGCGGCGGCCAGCGCTTTTTTCCTGCAGCACGCCCGGCACAGTGCGGCAGCGGTCCCGGGGTTCAGCCAACGGCTGCGTGAGTTCACCCGTTGGCTGCAAGCCGCCCATCAAGACCCCAGCACCGCGCCTCGCTGACACCGAGCGACACTCACTTGTGGAAAATCGTTTTCCATTCCTGGTGCTAACCACCCGCCATCACCCGCCATAGACTGCCTGCGGCGCACTCCGCGCTGCCAACAAGGAAGCGCCTGTGCAGGCCATCGTCGACATCAACTGGGCCTTGTGGCTGTCCACCATGGCGCCCCTGGCCCTGAGCGCCGGCCCCGGCAACCTGATGGTCGCCACCTCCGGGGCGCAGAGTGGCGTGCGCCATTCCCTGAGGTTTATCGCCGGGCTGGACCTCACTTACCTGCTGCTCGCGCTGCTGATGGGGCTCGGGCTGTACCACAGTCTGAGTGCCTACCCGACACTGATGCGCGGCCTGCAAATAGCCGGCAGCGCCTACATTTTCTGGCGCGGCCTGCGCCTGCTGCGCCGCCCGCCGACCGCCAGCGCCGAGCCCTCCAGGCCGCTGCAATGGCGCGACGGCGTGGTGGTTCAACTGGGCAATGTCCAGGGGCTGGTGATGTTGCTGGTGATGTTCGCGAGTTTTTTGCCCGTGGACGACGCGCGCCCGACCCAGGTGCTGATGCTCAGCACGGCGCTGATCGCCCTGAACTTCTGCGCCCACCTGCTGTGGGTGTCCCTGGGGGCGACGGTGCAACGCCTGATGCGCACCCGGCCCGGCTGGCTGGTGCTGCAGAATGCGGTGTTCGGGCTGCTGCTGGTGGCGGTGGCCGGCTGGATGTTGTTCAGGGCCTGGTCGATCTGAACCAGACCGCCGCGCTTACTGCAACTCGGCCGCGTGCTGCTGCAGCCACTGGTCGAGGTGCTCCACCACCCGGTCGACCCGCGCCAGCCCCTGGCTCGCCTGATTGCGCAGCAGCCAGATATCCGCCCCCGGTGCCGTCAGCATCGGCAGCACCGGGCACAACCCCAGGCGATGCCCGACATAGGCAGGCAAGGCCGCGATCCCCAGGCCGGCCTGCACCGCCTGGAGCTGGGCATTGAGGGTCGGCACCCGCAACCACAAGCCCTGCCCGTCGCTGATCTGCGCCAGCCAGAGCGCCAGGGGCATGTGGGCCATGTCCTCGCTCCAGCCGATCAGGCTATGGGCCGGCAGATCGGCCGCCGACCCGGGCAGCCCCTGAAGTGCGGCGTAGGCGTCGGAGCAGAACAGCCCTTGGGCCAGCCGGCCCACCCGACGCTGGGTGAACGGGCCGCTCTCGGCTCGGCGCAACCGCAGGATCACGTCACTCTGGCTGTGGGCCAGCTTGCTGGAACGTGCGGCGTTGACCAGGTCGAAACGGATCTGCGGGTAGCGCTCGCGAAAGCCCAGCAAGCCGGGAATGATCAAGTGGGTGCCCATCAGTTCCGGACACTCGATGCGCACGCTGCCTTCCAGGCCGCTGCCGGGATGGGCCACTTGACGTTGCATCTGCAGGAAGCGCGCCTCGGTCTCCAGGGCCAGGGGCAACAGCGCCTGCCCGGCTTCGCTGAGGAAATAGCCGGTGGTGTTCTTCACGAACAGGCCCTGGCCCAGGGCCTGTTCAAGGGCGGCCACCTTGCGCGCAACGGTGGACGCCGAGGCCTTCAGGGCATGCCCGGCATCGGTGATGTTGTGGGCCTTGGCCACGGCCAGGAAAAACTTCAGATCGTCCCAGTTCACGGTGCTGCCTGTCCCTGAATGCAAAAATGCTGGGGCGGATCTTATGCCAAACCGCGCCCCGGGCGTGACCTGTTTTCCCTGGCCGCCAGGCTTGCCAAGCACGGGCAAAACCGCCCACAGTAGCGCCCTTTTCCACGACTAACCGATAGGGATAGACCACCTGACCATGGACATTCAGGAGCTCAAGCAACGCCTGGCCAAGCCGGCCGTGAAGTTCAGCGCCGGCGGTTTTCGCCCCACCCACAGCGATGAAGAAAGCTGGTTGGGTCGCGTCTTTCTGTACGGCCCCGACGAAGAACTGCCCTGCAACCCGCAGGGTGAGCCGCTGCTGCCCTTCGCCCAGTTTTACCTGCCGGCCCTGCCCTTCAGCAGCCCATGGCTGGAAGGCGTGCGGGTCCTGACCCTGTTCGTCGGCAACCCCTTCCCCGATGAGCTGGAACCCATGGGCAACAACTGGGTGATTCGCGAATACCGCGCCGACGACGTGCTGGTGCGCAAGGAACTGACAGCGCCCAAGGCCTTCCTCAAGCCCTTTCCTTTGAAAGCCGAAATCGTTGCCGAGGACTATCCCTTGTGGGACGGCGGCGGTATCCCCCGGGACCTGGAACGGGAAGTCCTCAGCCTCGAACGAGACGGCACCATCAGTTGTTACTACGACCTGGTGAGCCACTGCTACGAGCACAAACTGGGGGGCTACCCGTCCTTTTGCCAGGCCGGCATCGACCCCGGCGACGGCTTTGAATTTGTCATGCAGATCTCGTCCGACGCCAAGATCAACCTCAACGTGATCCACAGCGGCAGCCTGATGTTCTGGAAGCACCGGGAGAGCGGCGAATGGGCGATCTACTATGACTTCTACTGAAGCCCCCGCCGATTACCACGGCCGTTGCCTGTGCGGCGCCGTGCAGTATCGGCTGAGCAGCCCACCCAAAGCCGTGACCCATTGCCATTGCAGCCAATGCCGCAAAGGTCACGGCGCAGCCTTTGCCAGTTACGCCAGCGTGCCGCGCTCAAGCCTGCACATCAGTGGTGAGCCAGAGGCGCTGAACAGCTACGCCTCCTCCCCCGGTGTGGCCCGGCAGTTCTGTGGCCGTTGCGGTGCCTCACTGTTCTGGAGTAACACCCAGGGCGCCTACGCCGACTGGGTCTCGATCGCCCTCGGCAGCCTGGACACGCCCTTCCTCGCCCCCCGACAAAAACACCTTTACGTGGCCGACAAGGCGCCGTGGCACAGCATCACCGACGCCTGGCCGCAGCACGACTGAAGCCCTGGCATCGCCAACAGACTGACGGGCAGAAAAACCACGCCGCGGCCCGTCAGAACGCCCCCGCTTGCTCCAGCATTTCCAGCAGGCCCAGGGGATAAACCGTGTCGTGGGTGGCTTCCAGTTCAGCCCTGGACCACCAGCGATGGTCGGCCATGACCCGCTGTTCCTCGACAGTCCATTGTTCCCGGGACAGCCGGGCATCGCTCACCTGCAGCAGGTAGTAGCGCTCGACGGACCGCACCTTTTCACCACTGGGCAAAAGCATGGGGAAACTGCGCTCGCCCACCGATGCCCCCGCGTGCTCGATACGCAACCCGGTCTCTTCCCAGAGCTCGCGAATCGCCGCGGCCTCGAAGCTCTCGCCGGATTCGACGCCGCCACCGGGCGTGGCCCAATAGCTGCGCCCGGCCAGGGCATCGTCATGGTGCCGGAAGTGGAACAACAGCAGCGCCCGGTCGGGGTTCAAGACCAGCCACCGGGCCGATTGACGTTCGCGCATAAGGCCATCCCTTTCCATGAGTCAAAAAAAGCGCCGCATGATCGGGGTTGATGGGGGGCGGCGCAAGGTGATTCCAGCAGCCCGGCACCTAGCCCTCCGCGCCCGCACGGAAGCTGTCGGCGCTCAGGCCGAAGCGGTTCATTTTGTTGTACAGGCCGCCGCGGGAGACATTGAGCTGGCGGGCGGCGAGGCGGATATTGCCGCCGCTGGCGCGCAGGGCCGCGATGATTGCCTGCATTTCCTGGGTGCTCAGGTCCAGCGCCGCCCGGGGCTCGGCGCTGGTGGCCTGGCCTGGCCGACGCGGGCCCTGGAGGATCTCCAGGGGCAGGTCGCCGAGTTGGATTTGCGCGCCGCTGGCCAGGTTGGTGGCCCGTTCGATGGTGTTTTCCAGCTCGCGCACATTGCCCGGCCAGGGGTAGGCGGCCAAGGCTTCCATGGCTGCAGGAGCGATGCCCTGCACCGCCTTGCGCAGGGACTGGGCGCAGCGCTGGAGAAAGTGCCAGGCCAGCAGGGCGATGTCTTCGCGGCGCAGGCGCAGGGGGGGCACCGTCAGGTTGAGCACGTTGAGGCGGTAATACAGGTCCTCGCGAAACGCTCCCTGGGCCACCGCCTGGCTGAGGTTGCGGTGGGTGGCAGCGATGATGCGCACATCCACCCGCTGGGACTTTTTCGCCCCGACCCGGGTCACCTCGCCCTCCTGCAACACCCGCAGCAAGCTGACCTGGGCGTCGAAGGACATGTCGCCGATTTCGTCGAGGAAAATGGTGCCGCCGTCCGCCAGCTCGAACTTGCCGGCCGAGCCACCCCGGGCCGAACCGGTGAAGGCGCCTTCCACGTGGCCGAACAATTCGCTCTGCACCAGGTCGCGGGGAATGGCCCCGCAGTTGACCGCGACAAAGGGCCCGCTGGCCCGGTCGCTGGCGTTGTGGATGGCCTGGGCGAACAGCTCCTTGCCGGTGCCGCTTTCGCCGAGGATCAGGGTGGTGGAATCGCTGCGGCTGGCGATCCGTCCCAGGCGCAAGGCATCCTGGATCACCCGGGAGTTCCCCTGGATGGTGTCGAAGGTGTAGCTGGCCTGGGTGCCGATGAGGCGCCGGGTGATTTCGCGGATGCGCCGGTTCTCCCGCAGCGAAACAATGCGCCCACCCTGTTCCAGGGCGCACACCGACACCAGGCACGCCAGCTGTGTGCGGTCGTGCAGTTCGAAGGTGCAATCCAGGTCTCGCAGCCCTTCGCCCGCGCGCAGCAATACCTGCTCCTTGAGCTCGCTCTGCCCCAGCTGCTGGAAAGGCTGCCCGAGCAGTTCCGAACCGACCCGGAACAGCTGCCGGGCATAGCGATTGAGGGCCTTGATCCGGCCCTCCTGGTCCAGCACCACCAAGCCTTCGTTGAGCACTTCCAGCACCGTGCGCTGTTCTTCCAGCAGGGTGTGCAGGGCCATCTGCCGTGACACCGCCTCGGCTGCCGCCTGCACCGTGCCCAGGGTATGAAAATGGAACCAGCCGGGTTCGGCGGTCAGGGTCAGCATGGCCAGGGTCCGGCCCTGGGCATCGCGGATCGGCGCGGCGGCGCAATGCATGCGGCGCTGGCGCAGGCCGCTGGCGAAGTTTTCCTCGGCCAGCACATACACCAGGCGGTCTTCGGCCAGGGCCAGGCCGGTGCAATTGGTGCCCTGCACCGACTCCAGCAAGCGGCTGCCCACGGGGGTCAGGTCCAGGCCACAGAACGCCAGGGTGGTGCCTTCGGCGTCAGTCAGGTTGATATGACCCCGGGGGTTATAGGCCAGCAGCCCGCCCATGATCTGTTCGGCGGTGGCGATCAGTTGGCGGTTGGCGGAAAGCTTGGCCGCCAGCGCTTCAGGGCTGACAAAACGGTAGGCGGCGTCCTGCGGGTCCAGCCCGGCCTCGACGCTGCGCCGCCAGGAAGCCCAGATCACCTGCCGCACACCGGCCGGCCGTTCCAGATACCCCTGCAGACACTGCTCCCAGGCCTGTTGCACCTGGGGAATGGGCCCCTCGTTCAACGCCACCGGGCCGAGGGCGGTGATGTAATCGAGGTCGTCCGGGCCGATGGCGGTGGGCAGCAACGTGAGGGGCATGAGGGCTTCCTGACCATGTTCATATTTTTGACATGTCATTATAGACATGTCATCGACATGCACACTTCAAGCGTGTGAATTCATAAAATAGCCATAAATATCAATCACTTGAAAACTGGCACAGGCCTTGCTGAAGGGTCAGGGACGGCGCTGCGATGCGCCCCGAGCCCGACCCACAACAACAAGGAATCACCTTATGCCAGCACCCAAGATCATCCGCCTGGGCCTTATCGGCGCCGGTCGCATGGGCAGCTTCCATGCCCAGACCGCCGCCCGGCACATTCCCGGCGCGCACCTGGTGGCCATCGCCGACCCAACGCCCGGCCAAGCCGCGCGCCTGGCGGCGGAACTGGGGGTCGAACGGGTCTACACCGACCCGCAGCAACTGCTCGACGACCCGCAAGTCGATGGCGTGCTGATCGCCGCCCCGGCCCGCAGCCACGCCGAACTGGTGATCAGTGCCGCCCGGGCCGGCAAAGGCATTTTTTGCGAGAAACCCATGGCCATCACCCTGGAGGAAGCCGACCGTGCCATCGCGGCCGCCGCCGATGCCCAGGTGCCGTTGCAGGTGGGCTTCAACCGGCGTTTTGCCCGCAGCTTCCGCGCCGCTCACCAGGACGTGCTCGCCGGGCGCATCGGCACCCCGCAACTGCTGCGCTCCTTGACCCGCGACCCGGCCCTGAACAACCCCGCCGCTTCGCCGCAATGGGTGATCTTCCTGGAAACCCTGATCCACGACTTCGACACCCTGCGCTACCTCAACCCGGGCGCCGAGGCGGTTGAAGTCCACGTCATGGCCGACGCCCTGATCGCCCCCGAATACAAGGCCAAGGGCCTGCTGGACACCGCTGTGGTCAGCATCCGCTTCGACAACGGTGCCCTGGCCACCGCCGAGGCCAGCTTCCAGGCGCTGTACGGCTACGACGTGCGCGGCGAAGTGTTCGGCAGCGCCGGCATGCTGACCATGGGCGAGATCCGCGACAGCGACCTGCTGCGCTACACCGCCACGGGCATCCAGGCCGATACCCTGCGCCTGGACACCGACCTGCTGCGCGATGCCTACATCGCCGAACTCAACCACTTTGTCGACTGCCTGCGCAGCGGCGAGCAACCCCTGGCCAGCGGCGCCGATGCACGGGCTGCCCTGGCCATCGCCCGGGCTTGCATCGATTCGTTCCAGCAAGGCAAGGCGGTGCGCGTGGAAGGAGCCCGGTCATGAGCCACTGCCCGTTCAAACTGGCGGTCAGCGCCGAAATGGTGTTCCTAGAACTGCCGTTCGTGGAGCGGGTGCAGCGCATCCACGCCCTGGGGTTCAGCGCGGAAATCTGGGACTGGACGCAAAAGGACATCGTCGCCCTGGCCGCCACCGGCGCCGATTTCACCTCCATGACCGGCTACATCAGCGGCAACCTGACCGAGCCCGAAGGCATCCGCAATCTGTTGGACAGCGCCCGGGAATCCCTCGGTGTGGCCGCCCGCCTGAACTGCCCGAGCCTCAACCTGCACGGCACCGGCCTGGACAACCGGGGCCTGCCGGTACGGCCCGTGGCCCGCAGCAGCGGCGCCCAGTGGCTGCGGGCGTGCAAGACCCTGGAGCAGATCGCCCGCCTGGGCGAAGACGCCGGCAAGGTGTTTCTCCTGGAAAACCTCAACACCGCGGTGGATCATCCCGGCACCCCGTTCGCCCGTGCCGACGACACTTTGGCCCTGGTGGAAGCCGTGGGCAGCGCCCACTTGAAAATGAACCTGGACCTGTACCACGCACAAATCGGTGAGGGAAACCTGATCGAATTGATCCAGCGCGCCGGTGCGGCCATCGGTGAAATCCAGGTGGCCGACGTGCCTGGGCGCAAGGAGCCGGGCACCGGCGAAATTCATTACCCGGCCATTGCCAGGGCCTTGCACGGCATCGGTTATAAGGGGGTGGTCGGCCTTGAAGGCTGGGCCTCGGGGGATTCCGAACAGGCCCTGGAACGCTTCCGCCACGCCTTCACACTGGCGTGAACAGCACCGGGCTCTCGGCGGGCCGCCCGGCCCCGAGAGCCCACTGCAGCACCGATGGATCTTGATGAATTTCATCCCATAACAACAAAAGGAAAACCATCATGCGTCGCTACTCATTTCTGCTTGCCGGGGCCCTGACCCTGTTCAGTCACCTGGCCCTGGCCGACTACCGCATTGGCGTGAGCATCGCCAAGGTCGACGACAACTTCATGACCTACGTGCGCAGCGGCCTGGCCGATGCGGCCAAGCAACAACAGGTGCAGGTCCAGTTCGAGGACGCCCAGGGCGACGTGGTGCGCCAGTTGAGCCAGGTCGAGAACTTCCTCGCGCAAAAGGTCGACGCGGTGATCGTGCTGCCCGTGGACACCGCCGCTGCCACCAACATCACCCGTGCTGCCGTGGCCGCAAAAATCCCGCTGGTCTACGTCAACCGCCGCCCCGACCAGCCCGAACTGCCCAAGGGCGTGGTGGCGGTGGCTTCTGACGACATCGAGGCCGGGCAACTGCAGATGCGTTTCCTGGCCGAGAAAATGGGCGGCAAGGGTAACGTCGCGATCATCATGGGCGACCTCGCGCAGAACGCTACCCAGGGTCGCACCGAGGGCGCCAAGCAGGTGCTCAAGGACTACCCGGGCATCAAAGTGGTGGGCGAGCAAAGCGCCGAATGGCAACGCAGCAAAGGCATGGACCTGACCAGCAACTGGCTGCTGGCCGGGGTCGACATCGACGCCATCGTCGCCAACAACGACGAGATGGCCATTGGTGCCTCCATGGCCCTGCAACAGGCCGGCAAGGCCAAGGGCGAAGTGCCGGTGGTGGGCATCGACGGTCTGCCCGACGGCCTGAACGCGATCAAGCGCGGGCAACTGGCCGCCTCAGTGTTCCAGGACCCCAAGGCTCAGGCGGCCAGTGCCATGCAAGCGGCGCTGAAGCTGATCAAGGGTGAGCCGGTGGAGACCTTTGTCTGGGTGCCCTACCAGTTGATCCGCCCGGAGCAGGTGGCGAGCTTCGAGCAGCACTTCAAGTAGCAGCCGGTTAATCGGCATCGAGGGTCAATACCGGCCCTCGAAGGCCTCTTCGACCCGCATCAGTTCAGGCGCTGGCTCATCAACCCATGCAGCACGCCCAGCCGCAACCCGGGCTCCGAAGGCGCCATGCGCTCGACGCCAAACACCTTGAAAACCGCCAGCATCAGCGCCAGGCCACCGGGCAGGCTGCCGAGGCGCTGGGGTTGCAGCCCCAGCAGCCTGAGCTGGCGAACGTGCCCGACCTGCAGCAGGCGCAGGGACAAACGCAGCAAGCCGCCGTAGGTGATGCCCTCCTCCCCGGCATCGTTCAGGCCGTTGGCCTTGAGCACCTTGGCCAGCATGCGCGCGGTGCCCGATGAACCAATGGCCTGCTGCCAACCCAATTCGCGGTAGCGCTGGGCCACCCGTTCGAATTGCCGACAGGCCACGCGTTCGGCTTCCAACAGGCCGGTGGCGCTGATGACACCACCCGGGAAATAGCGAGTGCCGAAGGTGCCGCTGCCGATGGCCAGGCTTTCGGTGAGCAGTGGTTGGCTGCCCTGGCCGATGATCAATTCGGTGGAGCCACCGCCGATGTCCACCACCAGGCGCCGGTCCTGTTGCAAGGGGTCGGCATGGGCGATCCCGGCGTACACCAGGTGGGCCTCTTCCTGACCGCTGATGACATCGATGCGAAAGCCCAGGCGGCGCTCGGCACCGTGGAGAAACAGCCGTGCATTGTCGGCTTCACGCACCGCGCTGGTGGCCACGGCACGCACCCGTCCGGGCTCGAAGCCCCGCAAGCGTTTGCCAAAACGCGCCAGGGCCTGCCAGCCGCGTTCCAGGGCCAACTCATCCAGCGCCCCGCCCTGCAAGCCTTCGGCCAGGCGCACCGGTTCACGCAGGGTCTTGACGGCCTGGACCTGCCACTGCCGATCGCGCTTGAGGGGTTGCCCGATCATCAGGCGAAACGCATTGGAGCCCAGGTCGATGGCGGCATACAGGGGGCTTTCGCCTTTCATGGGCTGTGTTCCTGGCAAGTTCATCCGTTGGCAAGCACCCCTGCGCCGGCAGAGGGTTGGAGGGGATTTTGCCACTCGAAAGATGACGTCCGGATGACAGTGCCCAGGTATTTGAACGCTGGAACATGTCATCAAAACGTCATACGCCAGCCCGATACTGTGGCGAGCAACGCGTGCTCGTTGTTCTGGCTGCCAGGGTTATGGCAGCTTTTTTTTGCCTTTTTTTCAGCCCCTGCCCAGCGCCAGCCGGGCACCGGTCATCAAGGGGCCACTGGCACGTCCGCCTGACCCGTGGCGGTCAGCGCCGCACGCACCAGGCCATCGGCTTTCTTGCGCTCGACAAACTCTCGCACGTAGGCCGCACCGGCCTGGCGCTCACGGGGCACGGCCATGGCTTGGCGAATGGCGGTGAAGGCACCGTCCAGCACCCGATAACGGCGGTCCGCGTCGGCCACTTTTTGCAGCGGCTGACGCACCCCGGCGGCGGCATCCAGGCCCTGGGCAATGTACAGGTCCACCGCCGCGGCCGAGGTTTCTGCCCGTTCCAGTTGCGCATGCTGCAGGGTGCGACTGAGGAACAGGTCATAGGCCGCGCCCTTGCCCACCGCGAGGCGCAGGCCCGGCTGGTCAAGATCGGCGACGACCTGATAAGGCGCGTCGGCCGCCACCAGGTAAGTGCCTTCGATGATCACATAGGGTTCGCTGAAGGTGATCTGCTCTTCACGCACCGGCTCGATGGCCAGGAACGCCAAGTCCCAGGCGCCCTGCTCCAATGCCGCGAAAACCTTGCCCGCCGCGTCGAAGGTCTGCAACTCCAGGCCCACGCCCAGCTCCTCGGCCAACGCCTTGGCCAGGGCCACGGACACCCCCTGGGGCTTGCCGTCCGCGCCCGGTTGGGCCAGCACCGGGTTGCCAAAATTGATCGCGGCGCGCAACACGCCCTGGGGGGCCAGGTCGGCCAGCACTGCGGGGGAAATCACACTCATCATCGGCTCCAGATCGGGAAATGGCGGAAGCACCCTTACCAGAAAGGCAGGGATCAGGAAAGGATCAAGCCGCCCCTGACCATCCGTCCGCCAAGCCTGTAGGATACCGCCCACCTCAAATCGCCCCACAGGAGCGCCCATGAACGACACCCCTTACCGCCTGACCCTGGGCGCCGATGCCGAAGCCATGGCCGAGGTGCGACAGGGCCTGGAGCGCTTCAATGCGCAGAGCATCGGTCACTCCCAATATGAGGACTTCCAGCTCTACGCCCGCGATCCAGAAGACCAGGTCATCGGCGGCCTGTTCGGCAATGTCGGCATGGGCTGGCTGTACATCGACTACCTGTGGCTGAACGATGAAAAGCGCAGCCACGGCCTGGGCAGCGCGTTGCTCAAGCGGGCCGAAGAGCAAGCCCGCGACCTGGGTTGCAAAGGGGTGTTTCTCTACACCTACAGCTTCCAGGCGCCGGGGTTCTATCAGAAACAGGGCTATCAGATCATGGGTGTGCTGGAAGATTGCCCGCCGGGCCACCAGCGCTTCTACCTGAAAAAGCACTTGCCGGCGTAAAGCGCTGGCCGGGCCGCGGGCGCCTCAACTGCCGCTCGGCTGGAACTGCTTGCGGTACGCCGCCGGCAGCAGGCCGACCCGCTGTAGAAACAGGCGGCGGAACGAGTTGCTGTCTTCGTAGCCTACGGCGTAGGTGATGCTGTCCAGGGTCATGCGGGTGGATTCGAGCAGTTGCTTGGCCTTTTCCAGGCGCAACGCCTGCAGGTACGCCAGGGGGGTGTAGCCCGTGGCGTCCTTGAAGCGCCGCTTGAAGTTGCGGGTGCCAAAGGCGAAGCGCTGGGCCACGTCGTCGATCAGCAACGGTTGCTGGAAATGCTCCTCCAGCCAGTCCTGGACCCGCAGGATTTCACCATCGCCGTGGTGCTTGGGCAGCGACCACAGGGCATACACCGATTGCTGGGTGCGCACGTTATCCACCAGCAGGTACTTGCCGCATTTCTGCGCCAGTTCCAGGGACGCGAAGCGCCGCACCAGGTGCAGCAACAGGTCCATGGCGGCACTCGCCCCGCCGCTGGTGATCAACCGATGGTCCTCGCAGAGAATCTGCGCGGCGTCCAGACGCACCGCGCCATAACGGCGCCGGAACAGGTCGGCGAACGCCCAGTGGGTGGTGGCCCGCATCCCGTCCAGCAGCCCGGTTTCCGCCAGCATGAACGCCGCCGTGCACATGGAGGCCAGGACCGCGCCCCGGGCATGCTGCTGGCGTAGCCATGGCCCGTACGCGGCAAAAGCCGGCAAGGCGTCCTTGAGGGTGAAAAGGAAGCCGGGGATCAGCACCAGATCGGTGTGCACGGCTTCGGTGAGCGCCACGTCGACCCGCAGCACCTGCCCGCCCCACGCCGCCACATCGGCGCCGTCCAGCGATGCGCAAACCACCTCGAACGGCTGCCCCGTGCCCTCGGCAAACAGGTTGGCGGCGCTGAGCATTTCCAGGGCCAGGGTGGCGCTGGCGGCGGAACATTGGTCCGCCAATAACAAGGTGATGTGCATAACCCGGCCTATTGCGCTTTTCGCATGAAATAAGTCATTTACGCACCTACTGTAACTGAAGCCAGACCCCTAAAGTGCAACGCTCATTCATTGATCGGCGTGCTTATGAATCTCTGGTTCCGACTTTTGCTCATGCTTTTTCGTCGTCCCTGGCGCAAGCCCGCCGACGGCCTCGCCACCACGGTTACCCGCATGCGCGTGTGGCCGCTGGACCTGGACCTCAACCGCCACGTAACCAATGGCCGCTACTTCACCCTGGCCGATGTCGGGCGCATGGATTTCGTCCTGCGCACCGGGGCCTTTCGCGTGGCCTTGCGGCACCGGGCCGTGCCCATCGTCGGTGATGTGTGGGGCAAGTTCCGCCGCGAGCTGAAGCTCTTCGAAGGCTTCGAGATTCACACGCGGATGCTTGGCTGGGACGAAAAGTGGAGTTTTATGGAGCACCGTTTTGTCAGCCGTGGACGGGTGATCGGTGTGGTGGTGATGCGCGGCCTGTTCCGCTCGGCCAAGGGCACGGTGGCGCCGGGGGCGTTTTTGCATGAGCTGGGCCTGTCCGAAGCATCGCCACCGATGCCGCAGTGGCTCAAGGACTGGTCGCAAAGCTGCGACGACATGAGCCAGCAGCTGCGCGCTCAAGAAGCCCCCGCAGCCACCCTGCCCTGATGCCGGCCGCCGTAGCGACAGGCTGGGGTTTCAGCCGATCGGCGGCCGCGTCAGGTTGACCCATTCCTGCACCGCCGGGTGCTGCCATTGGCGCTGCGCGTAGGCCACCAGGGCCGGCGGCACCGGGTCGCCGTTGAGTATCAGCCGGTTGAGCATCAGCGCCAGGTCGACATCAGCAATCGACCATTGGCCACATAGGTACTCGGCATTCCCGACCAGCAACGCCTGGGCAGCCTCGATCAGTTTCTGTGCTGCCGACGCGGCCTGCGGCGACAACGGCCCGGCCTTGACGCCATAGAACACCACCAGGGTCGAACGCTCCTGGCGAATCGGCAGCAAGTCACTGCGCAACCAGGCCTGGACTTGCCGGGCCCGCGCCCGTTGCACCCAATCCTCAGGGTAAAGCGCCGCTCCGGGGAAGGCTTCGTCCAGGTACTCGGTGATGGCCGACGACTCGGACAAAGCCAACTCGCCCTGCACCAGGGTCGGTACACGCCGGGTCAGCGACAGGCTGGCGTAAGCCGGCGCCTGGTGCTCGCAGGCCTCCAGATCGAGGGGAATGACCTCGAACTCAAGGCCCTTGTGCCGCAGCGCCACAAACACCGACAGGGCGTAAGGGCTGGTGAATTGAGCATCGACATACAAACGCAGGGGCGAAGGCTGGGTCACGGCACATACTCCATCAAGGGCTGAAAAACAGGCAACTGCGGCCACGCTACGAGATCCCCCGCCATAAATAAAATTCATGATTTTCATGCCGGCATTCCGTAGAGGAATAATTGAAGAAAAGCTTCAAGCGGCAAGCGGAAAGCTCCAAGTGGCAAGCGTCAAGCTTGCGGCTTACAGCTTGCCGCTTTTGGGCATACCATGCCGCCACGCCAAACCTGCCGAGCCCCCTCATGATCAAAGCCAGCCTGCGTAGCCACCTGACCCTCTGGTTTACCGGATTGTCGCTGCTCACCCTGGTCAGCGTGGGTTTCTATGTCGGCCATATCGCCACCGAGCAAATCAGGCAGTCCCGTGGCAATGCCTTGTTGAGCATTGCCAAATCCACCGCGGCGCTGTTGGGCTCGCAACTGCGCGAACGGCAGTTGGAAACCTACCTCCTCAGCCGCGCGCCGTACCTGGAGCACGGCAATCTGGATGACCCGGATATCCTGGCGTCGATGCAGTTGCGCACTCAGTCCCGTGCCGAGTACGCCTGGATGGGCGTGGCCGACGCCGAGGGGCGTGTGCGCCAGGCGGTGAACGGCCTGCTGGTGGGCCAGTCGGTGCAACAACGCCCCTGGTTCCAGGCGGGGCTGCGCGGTGACTACACCGGCGACCCCCACGAAGCGCTGTTGCTGGCCAAGCTGCTGCCGGGCAACGCCGGGGGTGAGCCTTTGCGCTTTATCGACTTTGCCGCGCCGATTCGAAATGCCCAGGGCCAGGTCATCGGGGTGCTGGGGGCCCATGCGCATTGGAGCTGGGTCACGCGGATTGTCGAATCGGCGGTCCTGGGCAAAGACAGCCAGGACCTTGAAGCGCTGATCATCGACCACGACGGCAAGGTGCTGTACCCGGAAAGCCTGACGGGGCAACAGCAACCCAGCCTGCTGTTGCTTGACGCGAACGGCGGGCACCCTGGGTGGACCACCGCCAACGACTACCTGACCAGCGTGGTGGCGGTGCCAACGCCGTCGAGCAGCGGCCTGGCCTGGTACATCGCGGTGCGCCAACCGCTGGACATCGCACTGCAACCGGCGCGCCTGCTGCTGTACAAACTGCTGGTGCTGGGGGTGATCGCCGCACTGGTGTTCGGCCTGGTGGCCTACTACCTGGCGCTGAACCTCAGCCGCCCGATCGAGCAACTGGCCAGGCTGACCCAACAGGTCCAGGCCCAGCAGCCGGGGGTGACCTTCCCTCGGGAGCATTCGGTGCGGGAAATAGCCCAACTGGGCCAATCGATCCAGAGCATGACCGAGTCCCTGCTGCTCAAGGAGCGCGAGTTGCAAGACGCCAATGCGTCCCTGGAAAAAACCGTCGCCCTGCGCACGGCGGCCCTCAGCGAGGCCAATGCCGAACTGTTGAAACTGGCGACCCACGACGCGCTCACCGGGGTCTACAACCGCCGACGCTTCGATGAAAAGCTCAGCGAGTGCAGCCTGTCGTTCCAACGCACCGGGCACCGTTTCGGCCTGTTGTTTATCGACGCCGATCACTTCAAGCAAATCAATGACAACCACGGCCATGCCGTGGGCGATGAGGTGCTGTACAAGCTGGCGCAGTTGATCGAACAGCACACCCGCGCCACCGACTTCGTCGCCCGTTATGGCGGCGAGGAATTCGCCGTGCTGCTGCCCAACATCGCGGCCCCGGACAGCCCGGAAGTGGTGGCCGAAAAGATCCGCGCCGCCGTCGCCGATGGCACCTTCCCCGGTGTCGGGCAAGTCACGGTGAGCATCGGCATCAGCGTGGCCGACGCGGCAGACAGCAACAGCACGGCACTGATCAAACGTGCCGACCAACAGCTGTATCAAGCCAAATCATCGGGCCGCAACCGGGTCGCCTGAGGCCGCAACCAGCGCAGCTCAGGCGCCTTGAATCACCCCCTTGAGCACGTTTTTGAAATGCTCCAGCTGGGCCTCGCCAAAGGCGCCAAACACCTTGTCCTGCTGCTCTCGGGCAATGGCCCACAAGCCTTCGGTTTCGTCGATGCCCTTGACCGTCAAGCGCACCCGCTCGCCCTCGTCGCTGACCAGGCCCTTGCGCTTGAGGTTGGCCACCGCTTCGTCAATTTCCCGGGCCGGCATCGCCACCTCACGCTGCAGATCGTTGAGGCTCAACCCGGCGTCATTCTCCAGCACCATCAACATGCGCGCCTCGCTGGTGCGCAGCCCAGTGGACAGTTGTCGAGGCTGGTAACTGGCCTGATAGGCACGCAGCGCCTGGGTCATCAGGTAATAGAGGTTGTGGCTCAGGCGCCCCTGGAAGTGACTGCTGGGGGCCTGCCCTTCCTCGCGGCGGGTCATGCGGGTGTGGGGCAGGACCATGGAATAGGCACCCTGGTGATAGAGCAGCGGCGAGCGACCACAGTCGTCAAAGGCCAGCACCTTGCCGATCATGATCCAGTGGTCGCCGCCGTCCACCTGCTGGTATTTCTCGCAGTGAAAACGCGCCGAGCAGTCGGCCAGCAGCGGCGCGCCGCCGGGGCCGGCAACGAAGTCGATGGCGGCAAAGCGGTCATCGCTGGGCCGGGCGAAGTTGTTCGACACATCGATCTGGTCGGCCGCCAGCACGTTGACTGCGAAATGGCCGGACGCCTCGAACACCTCGTGGCTGCTGGAGCGCTTGTCGATGCTCCAGAGAATCAGCGGCGGGTCCAGGGACACCGAGTTGAAGCTGTTGGCGGTCACCCCGACCTTGCGCCCGTCTTCCGTGGCGGCGGTGACCACGGTCACACCGGTGGCAAAATTGCCCAGGGCGCGGCGAAAGGCATGGGTGTCGAAAGCGTGATCAGAAACAGTGGGCATGCAAGACTCCTGGGCCATCGTGCGTGGACGGCCTCGATTGTTGTAAGGGGCAGCGAATCCCGGCGAAGGGGCTCAAACCATGCTGGGATCGGGTTCCAGGCCCATCAGCTCGCGCCCGAGGATCTGCGCGCAGACGTCGTAGTCGGTGTAGGCATGGGCGCCGGTCAGGTGGGCATCGCGGAACAGCCGTTGCAGCTCATTGGTTTCGAACCAGGCACCACCGCCAGACGCTTCCATCAAGCGATCCACGGCCTGGATGCACATCTTGGTGGCATAGCCCTGGTTGGTGCGCCAGAAGGCCAGGGTTTCGCGGCTCGGGTAGACCTGGCGCTCGCTGTGCTCGGCGTGTTCCTGCCAGGTTTTTTCCAGAAAGGCCCGGGCCGCCGCCACCTGGTGGGTGGACTCCGCCAGGCGCATCAGGGCCGGAGTCGCTGCCCCCACCGCCGCGCCGGTGTAGGCGCGGACCCGGGTGCGGGTTTTCTCGCGGAACACCTCGAGCATGCGTTCGGCCACCCCCAGGCTCACCGTGGAAAAGCCACTGGCGAAATACGGACGATACGGCGAGTAGAAAATCTTGCTGTCGGGGTACAAACCAAAGCCCGCGGACTTGCCTTCCATCATGTCCTTGGCTTTCTGGATGTGGTGTTCCGGGACGAACACGTTATCGATGATCAGGGTCTTGCTGCCGCTGCCGCGCATGCCGACGCCGTACCAGTCATCGCGGATCTGGTAATCCCGGCGCGGCAATACCGCAAAGCAATAGTCCTGAGTGCCTTCGGCGTTCTTGCGGCGAAAGCCGACGATGGCCCACTCGGCGTGGTCGCACCCGCTGCTCCAGCCCATTTCGCCGCTGAACATCACCCCGCCTTCGACCTCTTCAGTGCGCCCGAACGGCGCGATGCTGCTGCTGGCGGTGGCGTCCGGGTCATCGCCCCAGACGTCCTGCTGGGTCTGGGCGGAAAACATCGCCAACTGATGACTGTGGGTGCACAACAGGCTCATGGCCCAGGCGGTGCTGGCGCAGGCCCCGGCCAGCAGGGCGATGCAGTCGGCAAACTGCGGCAGGGAAATTTCCATCCCGCCGAATTTCTTCGGCTGGAACGCCCGGTGTAGGCCGATGCTTTTCAGCAAGGCAATATTGTCGGCGGGGACGGTCCGGTCCCTCTCCGCCTGGAAGGCATTGGCGGCGATGGCGGGCAGAAGGGACTTGAGGTCTTCGAGCAGCGGGTTTGGCTTTTTCATGGGCGGACTCTTTTATTATTGGCGTCTGCTGACCCTGCCGACCCTGGCGCTGCTGATCGCTGAGCGGCTAGGGAGTGTCGGGGATCAATGCTCTGAGCCAGCCCAGTATGCGTAACCGGTGCGCGCCGAAAAATGCACGTTCCAGATAGAAGATTGCACTTTTCATGGCCTGTGCAAGCAAGTGCCTACCGTCCATGAGCGCCACGGGCGCCGCTTACCCTTTGCTCTTTTTCAAGCGCTTCATGCGCTCGCTGGCACGCTGCACGGCGGCCATCTTCTCCGGACGCTTCATGCGCTTCCATTTACGGATGTCGTCCTTGGTCCGCCCGCAACTGACGCACAGGTCACCGCTCAACTGGCACAAGGCAACACAGGGGTTCTCGATGTCCTTGGCCACGAATCAGCCCCGCCCCGGGCGCAGGCGCGCCAGGCGTTGTTGCCAATCGCCGCCGTTGGCATGGCGGCAAGCCTCTTCATTGTCGAACAGCACATGACGCGCCAATGGGTTGAGCGAAATGTCGGCCTGATCCAGGGCCGTGGCCGTCAGGGCCAGCATGCGCTCGCCCTGCCCAGCGGCCAGGGCCTGCTCCTGATGGGCCTGGGTGTCGAATATCCACACCACCCGCAGGCTCGATGGAAACGCCGCGTAATCCACCTCGTGGGTCAGCCAACTGAAGCCGACGATCTGTGCCTTGGCGGTTTCACAGGCCTCAGTCAGGGTGGTGGCCAGGCGGCGCTCGATCTGCGCCTGCTCACGCTTGCTCAACAACATGCGGGGTCCTTGAAGGGGCTGAAAAAGGGCCGCAATCATACGCCAACCCGTGCGGCTACCGGCGAGCAAACACCGATTGCGGGGACAAAGCCTGCACAGGTACTATTGCGAACGATTCACACTCACAACTGGAAAATCCACCGGTGCAACCCTCCGCTAGCCATAAGCTCGGCTTTTTTTTCAGCGACCATCACCGCTGGCTGCTGCAGCACATCCACAAGCGCCTGCGCAATCGCGCCGACGCCGAGGACACGGCGGCCGATACCTTCTGCCAGTTGCTGAGCGCCCGGGTGGATCCCGACACCATCGAACAACCGCGCGCCTACCTCTCGACCATCGCCCGCCGGCTGATCTTCGACCGGCATCGCCGACGCCAGTTGGAACTGGCCTACCTGGAGCGCTTGTCAGCGCTGCCCGAGGCGCTGGCGCCCTCCCCCGAAGAACAGCTGCAACTGCTCGAAGCCCTGGTGGCCATCGACCGCGCCCTGGATGGCTTGCCGGCACTGGTCAAGGCGGCGTTCCTCTACAGCCAGCTCGACGGCCTGAGCTACGTGGCCATCGCCCACAAGCTCGAGCTGTCGGAACGCACGGTCAGCCGCTACATGAAACAAGCCCTGCGCCAGTGCTACCTGAGCGAGCTGGCGCCGTGAGCCAAACGCGCCTGGACCCGGTCAGCGAGCAGGCCATCGACTGGATGGTGCGCCTGCGGGCCGACGCCCCGGATGCCGCTCTGCAAAAGCGCTTCAACGCCTGGCTGATCCAGGACCCGGCCCACGCCCTGGCCTGGGAACGCCTGCAGGAACGCCTGGGCGGCGCCTTTCAAACGGTGCGCAACCTCGACCGCCGGGTGCCCGGGCAAGCCGGTGAAGCCCGCCAATTACTGCTCAAGCCGGCGGGTTCGCGGCGCGAGGTGCTGCGTGCCTTCGCCGGCCTGGGCCTGCTGGGTGGCGGCCTGTGGCTGGCTGCACGCAGCCCCTTGGGCGACTCACTGCTGGCCGACCTGCACACCGGTCGCGGCCAGCGCCAGGACATTACCCTGGCCGACGGCAGCCGCCTGAGCCTGAACGCCAACAGCGCGGTGGACCTGCAATTCGATGCCCGCCAGCGGCTGGTGATCCTGCGCCACGGCGAGTTGGTGATCCAGGTCGCGGCCGACCCTTCGCGGCCGTTGCGGGTGCGCAGTGCCCAGGGTGAAGTGCGGGCTCTGGGCACGCGCTTCCTGGTCAGCCAGGAAACGGACGCGACCCGGGTGGTGGTGCTGGAACACTCGGTGCGGGCGACGCTGTTCGACGGTACGCAACGGGATCTGGCGCAAGGCCAGGCGGCCATGCTGTATGCCCAGCGCATCGACAGCCTGGACAGTGACCAGCGGCATCGTGCCGACTGGCTCGATGGCCGCCTGAATGTACTGAACGACCCGCTGGAGCAAGTGGTGGACGCCTTGCGCCCTTATCACCGCGGATTTGTCCGGGTGGCGCCGGAGATCCGTGAGCTGCGGGTCCAGGGCGTGTTTCCCCTCAATGACCCGGAACGGGCCTTGGCGGCCCTGGCGGAAACCCTGCCCATTCGCGTGGATCACTACAGCCCCTGGCTGACCCTGGTGCGCGCGAAAAACAGCCGTTGAAGTTTTTTTTGGAAATCTTTCTTATTTGTGTCTGGTTTTCATTTCTCGTCCCACCTATCTCCTGACGAGTTCACACAATCAGGAGAATGCCGTGTTCAACCCTTGGCCCCACGCCCTTTCCGTCGCCGTTGCCTTGGCGACCCTGGCCAGCCCGGTGCTGGCCCAGGAACAGACCCAGCGCTTTAACTTGCCGGCCGGCCCCCTGGCCGCCACGTTGAATGCCATTGCCAGTCAGAGCGGGCAAATTGTGTCCCTGGAACCGGCGCTGGTGCAGGGCAAACAGGCCCCGGCAGTGGTCGGCCAGATGACTCCCGCCCAAGCCATGCACAGCGCCCTGGCGGGCAGCGGTCTGCAATTGCGAGTCACCGAGCAAGGCAACTTCAGCGTGGAGCCGGCCGCCAGCAGCGGTGACACCCTGCAACTGGGGGTGACCAGCATCGTCGAGCGCAGCGCCGACGCCACCACCGAGGGTTCGGGCTCCTACGCGGCCAAAGCGGTGACCATCGGCAAGGGCAGCCACAGCCTCAAGGAAATCCCCCAGTCGATCACCGTCATGACCCGTAAGCAGATGGACGACCAGGGCATCACCGACCTCAAGGACGCGGCCAACCTGACCACCGGCCTGGTGGGTGTCCAGGGTGTGGGCAAAGGCATGATCCTGACGTCGCGCGGCTTCCAGATCGACGACTGGCAATACGACGGGGTGCCGATCCCGCGTAATACCTATTCCCTGGGCAACTGGGCCACCCAGGACCTGATTTTCTACGATCGCCTGGAAGTGCTGCGTGGCGCCTCCGGCCTGCTGCAAGGCACCGGCAGCCCGGGCGGCGCCATCAACCTGGTGCGCAAGCGCGGCCAGGCCACCCCCACCGTGACCCTCACCGGCAAGGCCGGGTCATGGGACCACTACGGCCTGCAACTGGACGCCGGCGGACCGCTGAACGACAGCGGCACGATTCGCGGTCGCCTGGTCGCCGATGAGGACCAAAGCGATTCGTTTATCGATTACGAGTGGAGCAAGACCCACTCGCTGTACGGCGCCCTGGACTTCGACCTGAGCGATGCCACCACCCTGGGCCTGGCGGTCAGTCGCACCGAAGCCGAGTCACGGCCAATGCTGCGGGGCCTGCCGCGCTACGCCAACGGCGAACCGGTGGACATCTCGCGCTCGACCTTCACCGGCTCGCGCTGGAACCACTCGCAGATCAACGTGACCACGCTCCAGGCCGATGTCGAGCATCGCTTCAACGATGACTGGACCTTGAAGGTCGGCGCCCTGCGCATGAGCGAAGACAACGATTCCACCCACCAGCGGGTGCAGACCGTGGATGACGGACTCAACCCCGACGGCTCCGGCGTGAGCTATGCCGACTGGGTCACCGACTTCAGCAACACCAAGGTCGGCCTGGACGTCAACGTCACCGGGCGCTTTGAAGCCCTGTCCATGGACCAGGAAATCACCCTGGGGGGCAACTACTCCAAGCTGACCACCGACGACCGTTTTGCCCGGACCTTCAACGACGGCACCGATAACATTTTCGACATCGACCACAACCGTCCGGAGATCAGCTTCGACAACCTGCTCAACACCGCGGGTGGCCGCGCCACCTACTCCCAGTACGATGTGCGGCAAAAAGGCCTGTACGGCAGCTGGCGGGTCAAGCCCATCGAGCCCTTGACCCTGATCCTCGGCTCACGGGTCAGTTGGTTCAACTACAGCTACAAAGCCAGCAACGAAACGGCTATCACCCACGCCATCAGCGTCAACGAGCCGAGCTACATGACCGAGACCGGGGTGGTCACGCCTTACGCGGGCGTGGTCTACGACCTGAGCCGGGAATGGGCGGTATACGCCAGCTACACCGATGTGTTCGAGCCGCAAACCAACCGCAGCACCAGCGGCTCGATACTCAAGCCGATCGTCGGCAGCAACTATGAAGTGGGCCTCAAGGGCGAATTGCTCGACGGCCAGGTCAACACCTCCCTGGCGCTGTTCCGCTACGACCAGGAAAACCGCGCCATCGAAGACCCTAGCTCCAACGGTGCCTGCGGCGGCAGCAACTGTTCCATGGCGTCGGGCAAGGTTCGCAGCCAGGGCCTGGAAGCGGAAATCAGCGGTGAAGTGCTCAGCGGCCTGCAACTCTTTGCCGGCTACACCTACAACACCACCCAGTACCTCGAAGACCCGGACAACAAAGGCCGCGTGTTCAGCCAATGGACGCCCAAGCACATGCTGCGGGTGTGGGGTGATTACCAGTTCAACGGCGACTGGAAGGCGGTCAGCACCGGCCTGGGCTTTACCAGCCAAAGCCATACCCTGGGCTACGAGCGCTTCTACGACGTGCCGGGCTACACCGTCTGGAGTGCCCGCGTGGCGTACCAGTTGAACCCGGAAATCAGCCTGGCGCTGAACGCCAACAACCTGTTCGACAAAAACTACTACGTCTCGGCCTACAACCAGCTCAACGGCAACAACAACTTCGGTGACCCGCGCAATTTCATGTTCAGCGTGAAATACACACCGACGTTCTGAACCGCCCCCGCAAGCGGCGCCCCTGACTCCAGGAGCGCCGTTCAGCGTTCTTGAGGCACCGCCTCAGTGGACGCTGCCCAAGGCGCTGAGCAACGGCCCGTCACGGCTATAGATGTCCGGGGCGTACACCACCCGCCCTTGGTCATCGGCCTGCACCGTCCAATAAGACAGCAGGATCGGCAGCGGCGCCGCCAGCCTGAATTCATGGGTCAGGCCGGTGGTCAGCAGTTCATCGGTGCGCCGGCGTTCTGCCGGGCTCAGCAACCAATCCCGCAACTGCAACGCCTGCTCGACCCGCACACAACCGGAACTGAATGCCCGCGGCCCTTTGCTGAACAGGCCTTGGCTCGGGGTGTCGTGCAGGTACACCGAGAACGGGTTGGGGAAGCGAATGACCATCCGCCCCAGGGGATTGCGCGGGCCGGCGCCCTGGCGCAGAAGGATATTGCCGGGGTGTTCCCAGTCGATGTCTTCCGGTGCCAGGGGCTGGCCTTCGCTGTCCAGGACTTCGAGGTTCTGACGGCTGAGGAAACTCTGGTCGCGACGGATCTCCGGCAGCTTGTCTTCACGCAGGATGGTCGGCGGCACGGTCCAGGTCGGGTTCAGGGTCAGGCGCGTGACCCGGGATTTGAGCAACGGCGTCTGGCGCTCGGCACGGCCCACCTGGGTGCGGGTCTGCCACACCGGCAAGCCGTCCCGGTACACGGTCAATTGTGCGGCCGCCACGTTCACCAGCACGCTGCTGGGCTCCAGGTCCTGGGCCAGCCAGCGCAGGCGTTCGAGGTTGAGCCGCAGTTGCTCGCGGCGCACGCTGGGGCTGATGTTCAACTCATTCAAGGTGCCCGGCCCGATCACCCCGTCGGCCTGCAGGGAATGGTTGAGCTGGAAGCTTTTCACCGCGTCCACCAACTCGCTGCCGTAGGTGTTTTCAACACTGACCTGGGGGCTGCTCAGGTAACCCTCGCTGAACAGCCGCTGGGTCAGCTCGGGCACCCGCACGTCTTGCATGTCCGGGCGCAGCAAAGGGCCGCTCGGCAAGGGCTGCCAATGGGGCAAGGCTTGCTGGCGCTGCTGGATATAGACATGACGCAGGTTGTGGTACTGAGCCAGGCGCGGGCGGGCCTGTTCAAAGGCCCCGGCGATGTTGTCCAGGCCGGGGTCGGCGATGGCCAGCAGTTCGGCCTGGTGATCCTCCACCAGCGGCTGGGCCCGCCACAGCGGTTCGAAGCGGGCCTGGGACAGGCGCCCGTAACGCAGGTCATGCAGGGCCAGCAGGTAACGCTGACTGATCTGGATATCAGCGCACAAGCCGTCGGGGGCATCGCCGGCGGGCAGCGGGTAATGGCTGGGGTCAAGGCCATCGTCAGCCAGCAGCGGCAACTGCTCACGCAAGTTCGCCAGGCGGCCATTCACCGACCACAACGGAGCATCGCCGTGTTGCAGGTACAACGCCTGCAGCAGCTTCAGCGTTGGCGCATCCACCCGCAGCAACGCCGGGCACTGAGCCGTCAGCGAAGTTGGAGCCGTCAGCTGATCAGGAGCCGCCGGCTGCGGACCAGGAGAAGCCGTCTGCGAATTCGAAGGCGTCTCCAGTGAGCTTGGAGGCGTCGCCAGCGAACCCAGGGGGGCCGTCTGCGAACTCTGGGGCTCAGGTGCCGGGCTCGTGGGCAAACTCGGCAGCGGCATCAACGCCTCGGCGGCCACGACCAATGGCGCAGCGAGCACGCCCAGGCTCAAGTAACATGCGTATTTTTTGAACAACTGCTTTACTCCAATCCATGGCCATCACAATGATGGTCAACCTCCGCGGCGACTGCGCAAGACCCTCAAGCCAGGGGTCAAACCAGGCTGCTGGGAGGACGTCAGGACAATAGGATGTCAGGAGCCGAAGCGACCGTGGGGATTCTTTACACATGTTGAATTTTTTGTGCCGGCTCTGCCTGGCCAGCGCCACCCTTGTGGCCCTCTGCGGCACCGCATCCGCCGCCAATAGCGTCAGCCCGACGTTGTACAACAGCCTCAACCGCGCCGCGCCGGAACTCAATCCCCAGGCGCTGAAAGGTGCCCTCAGCGCCATGCAATGTGCGCTTAACAGCGGCGCCCGGCAGGCCCGCCACCTGGCGGTGATCGACTATTCCCAGCCGTCTACCGCCCGTCGCCTGTGGATCTTCGACCTGCGCAAGAAAACCCTGGTGCTGCGCGATCTGGTGGCCCATGGGCAAAAATCCGGGGAAAACTTCGCCACGCAATTCTCCAATCGGCTGGGCAGCAACCAATCCAGCCTGGGCCTGTTCCGCACCCAGGAAAGCTACGAAGGCAGCCACGGCTACTCCTTGCGCATGGACGGCCTGGAGCCGGGCTTCAATGACCGTGCCCGCGACCGCGACATCGTGATCCACGCTGCCGACTACGTGAGCCCACTGTGGAGCCAGCGCCAGGGCCGTATCGGCCGTAGCCAGGGTTGCCCGGCCGTGCGCCCGCAAGTGGCCCGTCAAGTGGTGGACAAACTCAAGGACGGCCAGTTCATGTTTTCCTGGTACCCGGACCAGCGCTGGCTCAAGACCTCGCCCTACCTCAACTGCCAGCCACGCCAGGTGGCGAGCATCCTCAACGCCAACGGCGGCTGACTCCAGCCGCCACCGGTGGCCGCTCAATAAGCGTAATGCTCAATCACCCGCCTGACCTGTTGCAGCGCCCCGGGCAATGCGTCCAGCTCCACGGAACCCAGGGCCAGGCGCAGTGCATGGGGCACCGGCGCCGAGCTGACAAAGGGCTCGGCGGTGGACACCGAGACGTTCTCCCGCAGCAGCGCCATGGCCACCTGGTCGGCGCGCACCTCCTCGGGTAACCACAGCCAGAGAAAGTACGACGCCGGATGCGCTACGTAATCCAGCCCGGCCAGCACCTCTCGTGCCAGGGCCTGGCGGGCTCGGGCATCGTCGCGCTTTTCAGCCTCCAGGCGCGCCTGGGTGCCGTCCTCGATCCAGGCACAGGCCATCGCCGTCATCACCCCCGGCGTATTCCAGGTGGTGGCGCGCACGGCCCGCTCCAGCGCCGGCACCCAGGGCAGCGGCGCCACCACCAGGCCCACCCGCAACCCGGTGGCCACGCTTTTGGAAAACCCCGAGACATACACCGTCAACTCTGGCGCCAGGCTGGCCAGGGGCGGCGGCGGATCTTCAGCGAGAAAGGCGTAGGCGGCGTCCTCGATCATCAACAGGTCATGACGCCGGGCCAGCGCCACCAGGCGTTGCCGCCAGCCAAGGTCCAGCACCCAGCCCATGGGGTTGTGCAAGGTCGGCATGGCATACACCGCGCGCACCCGGCGGCGTCGGCACAGGTCCTCGAACGCCTGCAGATCGGGCCCCTCTCGGGTCAGGGGAATGGTCAGCAACTCCAGGCCATGGGCCTGCGCCACCACTTTGAAGCCGGGGTAGGTCAAGGCGTCGACGGCCACCACATCACCGGGCTTGAGCAAGGCCATCAGAGTGATCGCCAGGCCGTGCTGGGCACCGCTGACAATCAACACCTGCGCCGCCGTCGTGCTCAACCCGCGACACGCCAGGTGCCGAGCGATGATCGCCCGTTCATGGGCACGGCCGCTGTGGGGCTGGTAACGCAGCAACGCCTCCAGGTCCCCGCTCGCCGCCAACTGGCGCAAGGCCCCGCGCAGTAAATCGGCCTGCCCGGGCAAGGACGGATAGTTGAAGTTCAGGTCCAGGGTGCCCGGCGGGGTGGCCTGCTGATCGACGCCCTGGCCCGGCGGCAAGGCGCTTTCGCGGACAAAGGTGCCGCGCCCGGTCTCGCCGCTGACCAGGCCCATGGCCTCCAGTTCGGCGTACACCCGCGACGCCGTGACCAGAGCCAACCCCTCACGCGCCGCCAGTTCACGATGGGTGGGCAGACGACTGCCAGGGGCCAGCACCCCGCCGCGAATATCCGCGGCAAAGGCGTCCACCAGTTGCTTGTATCGGGCGCGAGCCATAGGCAGATGTATCCATGACAATTATTTGATTGTGCTGATTCTCAACCCTAGGATCGGGCCACACAAGCGGCTCTCAACCCAAGGTTCCCCCATGCACATCAGCATCCTCACCTTCGAAGGCTTCAACGAACTCGACAGCCTGATCGCCCTGGGCATCCTCAACCGCATCAAGACACCTGGCTGGCGGGTGACCATTGCCAGCCCGACGCCCCAAGTACGCTCGATGAACGGTCTGGTGCTGGAACGGCACATCAGCCTGGAACAGGCCAACAGCGCCGACGCGGTGCTGGTGGGCAGCGGCATGCTCACCCGCGACGTGGTGGCCGACCCGACACTGATGAGCCAACTGCGGCTGGACCCGACCCGGCAACTGCTGGGGGCGCAATGTTCCGGCACCCTGGTGCTGGCCAAGCTGGGGCTGCTGGGCACGGTCCCCGCCTGCACCGACCTGACCACCAAGCCCTGGGTCCAGGAAGCCGGTGTCGAGGTGCTCAACCAGCCGTTTTTCGCCCGGGGCAACGTCGCCACTGCCGGCGGTTGCCTGGCTTCGCAATACCTCGCTGCCTGGTTCATTGCCCGCCTGGCGGGGCTGGAGGCTGCACAAAACGCCATCCACTACGTGGCCCCGGTCGGCGAGAAAGAGGCGTATGTGGAGCGCGCCCTCCACAACATCCGCCCCTACCTGCCCGCCGACGCGTGACGCGGAAGGGTCCGCGAGCCGGGCTTAACGCGCCGCCACATCCTTGGGTTTGTAGAACAGGAAGTGGCCGATTTCAGTGGTCTTGATATAGGCGCGGGACCAATCGGGCGAGGCGCTGCGGTCATGAAAATACAGGGCGCCGCCGGTACGGTCCTGAAGTTGCTGATTGAGGGCCTTGCGCGCGATTTCCTTGGCGATGGTGTAACGGTCCTCCTCCTCGACCTGATCGGCCCGCCCGTCGCACCACCAGGAAAACTGGCAAGGGCTCCTCTCCGATCCCTGCTTGACCACCCCGCACACCGTGTCCGGGAACCCCTCGTGCCCCAGGCGGTTCAGCACCACATTGGCCACGGCCTCCATGTCCGCCGACTCACCGCCCTTGGCTTCCCAGTAAATGGTCCGCGACAGGCAGGTAATGGCATCGTCCATGGGCGCCGTGCCACTGGGGTCCACCGCCTGGACTTCGGTCTTGGTGATCGGCGCGGCCTTCGGCGCCTCGCTGACCGGCTCCTTGGCCGCGGCCTTTTGCTCCAGCACCTCAGCTTTATCCTCGGCAACGGCCTGCACCGCCGGCTGGCTCTCGGCCGCCCGCAACGGCCCGGTGAACAGCATGACGGTGAGGCAGGCAATGATTGAAATAACGCGCATGATCGACCCTTCTGCGTAATCCGATAAGACCCCATACCCGTGTGCCCTGCGCCCCGGTTCAAGGGGCTGAAGGGCACGCGACCTGAAAAGGCCAAGGCCTGCGCGGTAGGACGTCGATGGGGGCGAACGCGACGCGAAGGGCCTTATGGAATCGACACTGCGGCGCGCCATTCATTCCCAAGGCCATGAAACCTGCTCAACGGTCTGTTTCAGGCGCCGGGGCTCGCCACGCTGGGAGGACCCAGGCCCTGCCAATCCTCACGGCTCATCCGGTACACACGCACGGCGCGCTCGTGAAATTCAAGTTCGTCGTAGGCCTTGAATCCGGCACGCTCGGCCACCCGCAGAGAGGCGCCATGCTCCGGCTGGATAATCACCACCACCGAGGTCGCCAGGCCTTGGGAAAACACATGGGCCAGGGCACCTTGGGCGGCTTCGGTGGCCAGCCCCTGGTTCCAGAAGCGGGTGGCCAGGCGATAACCCAGGTTGGCCTCTTCCACGCCGTTGACGTCTTCCGGGCCGACGCCGCAAAAACCCACCAGTTGATTGGACGCCTTTTCCACCAGGGCCCAATGCCCCATGCCGTGATCGGCGTAACACTGCACGCACCAGTCGATGAACCGGCCCGTGATCTGTTCGTCACACACGCCACTCACCGAATACTCCATCACCTGCGGGTCGCTGAGGATCGCGGTAAGGGCCGGCAAGTCCTGCCGTGACAAGGGTCGGCCGATCAGCCGTGGGGTTTCAAATACCTGCATCCGTGGCTCCTTGTAGAGGTTCTGCCCATCCGTACCGCCCGGTTGGGCGGTGGGCGTCCTGGCCCCTGAAGAGCAGGATTATGCCGGACGCTCGGTGCAACGCCAGCTTCGTCCGCAACTGATCGGTCCAGGCGTCACGGGCCAGTGGCTGACTGGCCCAGGGCGCCACCCTCAAGTGCCCTTAGCCCAGGGTCTTGAGCAACGCCTGCAAGCGGTTGCGCCCGGCATCGCCAAGGGGGAACACCGGCAGGCGCGGGTCGCCCACGTCCAACCCGGTCAGCGCCAGACCCGCCTTGATGGTGGCCGGTAAACCGCCCTTGAGGATGAAGTCCAGCAACGGCAACTGTTGGTAGAACAGCGCGCGAGCCTGTTGCAGGTCGTTGTCCAGCACCGCTTGATAGAGCGCCAGGTTGAGCTGCGGAATCAGGTTGGGCGCGGCGCTGCACCAGCCCGCGGCACCGGCGATAAAGGCTTCCAGGGCCAGGGGGTTGCTGCCGTTGTAGAACGGCACCTGACCTTCGCCCTGCAGGTGCAGTTGGTGCATGCGCTGGATGTCGCCGCTGCTCTCCTTGACCATGGTCACGTTGTCCACCGCCTTGACGATTTTCAGGATCAGTTCCACCGAGAGGTCGGTGCCACTGGTGGCCGGATTGTTGTACAGCATGATCGGCACGCCGACGGCCTCGCCGATGGCCCGGTAGTGGGCAAGGATTTCCGCCTCACTGAGTTTCCAGTAGGCCGTGGGCAGCACCATCAAGGTGTCGGCGCCACGGGCCTCGGCAAAGCGTGCACGGCGCACGGCCTTGGCGGTGGTCAGGTCGGAAACGCTGACCACGGTCGGTACGCGCCGGGCCACATGCTCAAGGCTGAACTCACAGACGTGGTCCCATTCCCGGTCGCTCAGGTAAGCCCCTTCGCCGGTGCTGCCCAAGGGCGCGATAGCGTGCACGCCACCGGCAATCAGGCGGTCGATGGAACGCCCGAGGGCTTCCAGGTCCAGCTCTTGGCCGTTGGCGGTAAACGGAGTGACGGTGTAGCCGATGATGCCGTGCAGTATTGGGGTCGACATTGGGTTTCTCCGGGGGCGCAAGTCAGGGGTCAGTTCAGGCAATCGGCGTGTTGCTTGAGGCATTGCCGAGTGAAGTAGTTGAAGGCCGCAGCGTGGCGCTTGGGCCGTGCAATCCAGTCGTGGGCTTCACGCCCCAGCTCAGGCTGGATGGGCTGGATGGCGCCGGCGGCCATGGCCAGCAGTTGCAACTTGGCGGCGCGCTCGAACAGCTGGGCGATGACACAGGCTTCCTCGATGCTGGCCCCGGTGGACAGCTGGCCGTGGTGCGACAGCAGGATGGCGCGCTTGTCGCCCAAGGCGGCGGAGATGATCTCGCCCTCCTCGTTCCCCACCGGAACCCCCGGCCAGGCCGGCAGGAATGCACAGTCCTCATAGAGCGGGCACAGGTCCATGTGGGATACCTGCAACGGCACCTCCAGCATCGACAGCGCGGCAACATGGGTCGGATGGGTGTGGATGATGCAGTTAACGTCCGGGCGAGCCCGGTACACCCAGGTGTGGAAACGGTTGGCCGGGTTGGGCATGCCGCGACCTTCGAGCACCTCCAGGTCTTCATTGACCAGCAACAGGTTGCCGGCAGTGATCTCGTCAAAACCCAGGCCCAGTGCCTGGGTGTAATAGGTGCCGGGCTGAGGGCCACGGGCGGTGATCTGCCCGGCCAGGCCCGAGTCATGGCCGTGCTCGAACAGAATGCGGCAAGTCAACGCCAGCTTTTGCCGGTCGGTCCACGTATTATCCGCCAGGGTATTTTGCATCTGGGTCAGCGCCTGCTTGAGCAGTTGCGCCTTGGGTAGTGCTAAGGTCTCGGCCATGTCGGTGTCCTTGAGTCGTTGCAATAGACGTCGGATTTACCCACCCGCTGCCGGCAAGATTGCCGCTTGCCAGGCAGTCAGGGGAAAGCAAATGACACTAAAGATGCTATATGACACAAAGTGTCATTAGCAAGGATCAATCGTTGCTTCCTTGATGGATTAATCGCTCTACATGTCTATCCGTTTGAAATTACTGAGAAAAAAACTTGGCGTAACCCTCGAAGCGCTGGCGGAAAAATCCGGCATGACCAAGAGTTACCTGTCGAAAGTCGAGCGCGGGCTGAACACCCCCTCGATTGCGGCGGCGCTGAAGCTGGCCAAGGCGTTGAACGTCAAGGTCGAGGAATTGTTCGCCGAAGACCGCATCGGCCTGGACAGCTACAGCCTGGTGCGCAGCGACGAGCGCCAGTCCCTGGCAGCCAACGACCAGGCACCGGGCTATGCGGTGCTGGCCCATCAGGTCAGCGAGCGCAGCCTGTTGCCCTTCATCATCTACCCGCCCCGGGAGTTCACCGACAAGACCTTCAAGGAGCACACCGGCGAAGAGTTCCTGTTCGTCCACGAGGGCCAGGTGGAGGTGGACTTCATGAACGAGCGAGTGATCCTCAACCGTGGCGATGCCCTCCACTTCAACGCGCAAAAGCCCCATCGGCTGCGCTCCCTGGGCGAGGTCCAGGCGCAATTGCTGGTGGTGGTCCACAGCAGCGACGAGTAAGCGCGACGACCCCGTCCGGCACCCAGAATAAAAATCAACAAGGTGAAAGCATGCACAACCCTCCCCTGCAAGACGTCACCGCGCCGGAAGGCGTTTGCTACGGCTGTGGCGGCAACAACCCCCACGGCCTGCACATCAAGAGCCGCTGGCACGAAGACGGCGTGCACCTGGTCGCCGAACACCTCCCGGACGCCCAGTACTGCGGCTGGCCCGACCTGGTGTACGGCGGCCTGATTGCCATGCTGGTGGACTGCCACTCCAACTGGACCGCCATGGCCTACCACTACCGGGCGGAACAGCGCGCGCCCGGCAGCCTGCCGCGCATCGACTGCGTGACCGGCAACCTGGGGATCAAATTCATCAAGCCGACGCCCATGGGCGTGCCCCTGACCTTGCGGGCGCGGGTCGAAGGCGAGGTCGGGCGCAAAAGCCGGGTGATCTGCGAGGTGTATGCCGGCGAGGTGCTGACGGCGGTCGGCGATTCGGTCTTCGTCCGGGTCGATACCCGGCAACTGGCGGCCAACGCTCACGGTCGGGACGACTGAGCACGCCGCGCAGGCAAGGCGCGCATCAACGCCCTGCCCCTGTGCGACGGTTTACCAATCCCGGGTGGCGATCAGCTCTTCGATGTCGGCGTCGAAACCATAGGCACTGGCAATGACCGCGAAGTCGGTGCCGATGCAATCCCGGGCAGCGGTTTCGATCTCGCTGCCGTTCTCCTCGAACTCCTCGGCCAAGGCATTGAAGTCATCGGTGGTGGCCTGGGTGATTGCGTACAGTTCAGTCAGGCCTTGGGGGGATTCGGCCTCAATGGTGGCGCACATGTCCAGGAGCAGTTGCTGCCCCTTGGCCACCAGGTGGGGCGGGAAATACGCGTCCTGGGTCATCTCGGCCAGGAATGGATAGTTTTTCAGTTTTTCGTTGCTGATGGTCATGGCTGAGCCGCTCCCTGGAGTTGAAATACTGCCGCTCAAAATCGGCAGCGGCACGTTAAACGTTGGGGCCTGACCTGCCAAGCAAAACTGCGGAAGCCGAACTTCCCCGGCTTGCTGCCGATCGTCTAGTGTGAAGGCTGTCGTCGGCGCCCCGCTGCCGGCACCGCCCTTCCGCCCTCCCTCACGAGCACCCTGCCATGCCCCGAGCACTGCTGGTTCTGATCGAGTTGACACCCCAGGCCCTGGAGCGCCTGCAGGCCGCCGGCTTCACCCCTCATGTGGCGCTGTCTGCCATGGACAAGGCCGCAGCCTTCAAGACCCTGGGCCCACAGGTCGAGGCGGTGCTGACCAATGGCTCCACCGGCCTCTCGGCCGCCGAAATCGCGGCGTTGCCCCAACTGACAATCATTTGTGCCCAGGGCGCCGGCTATGAACAAGTCGACCTGACGGCGGCCCGAGCCCGGGGCATTGTGGTGACCCACGGCCCCGGTACCAATGACGCGTCGGTAGCGGACCACGCCCTGGCCCTGCTGCTGGCAATAGTCCGTGGCATTCCCCAGGCCGACGCCGCCGTACGCCAGGGCCTGTGGCAGCGATCCCGCCAGCCCCGCCCCATGCTCTCGCGCAAAAAACTGGGCATCCTCGGACTGGGCCAGATCGGCCAGAAAATTGCCCAGCGCGGTGCCGGCGGCTTCGACATGGCAGTGGGTTATCACAACCGTCAGGAGCTACCCGGGTGCGCCTTCAGGTACTTTGCCACGCCCCTGGAACTGGCTGCCTGGGCGGACTTTTTGGTGGTCGCCACGCCGGGCGGCGCAGGCACCCGGCACCTGGTGAATGCGGCGGTGCTGGAGGCCCTCGGCGCCGAGGGCTACCTGGTCAATATCGCCCGAGGCAGCGTGGTGGACAGCGCCGCCCTCGGCCAGGCCTTACTCCATCGACGCATCGCCGGCGCGGCCCTGGATGTGCTGGAGGGCGAGCCCGAGGTGCCCGAACCCTGGTTGAAACTGGACAACCTGATCCTCACACCGCACATCGCCGGACGCTCACCCGAGGCGGTCAGCGCCACCCTGCAATTGGTCCTCGACAACCTGGCCGCCCACTTTGCCGGCCAGCCAGTGCTGACGGGGGTCGAGAAGGGTTGGGGCTGAAGCTTGAAGCCTCAAAACTGAAGCCTCAAGCTTCGAGCCTCAAGCTTGGAGCTTGAAGCTTGAAGCTTGAAGCTCCCCCCGGCCCCCCTACTTCAAACCATACGTATAGATCCCCAGGTCTCGGCTGTCGTACCAGTTGCCCTTGGCCCAGATCACTCGGTCCTCGGCCCCTTGGAAACCGAGGATGCCCAAGTAGCCGCCAATGGCCAGTTGCTGCCAGGAATGCCCCCAGTCCCTGGAATAAAATACCCCGTCGGCGGAGATGCTGGCGTCCGCCCCCCAATAGAGCCAACGCGGTGGATGGTGTTCGCTGGAGGTGTTGATCAGCAGGCTGTTGCGCCCCACCTGGAACTGGCTGACGCGCACCGGGCGGTCCGAAGACAGGGGCGCGAACACATTGGGCAGCGCCCCCAGCACCTTCCAGGTGCGTTGCTCGGCGTCCAGTTCGGCCACCTCATCGCGCCCCTGGTTGCCCTGGTCGATCAAGCCAACCAGACGCCCGGTGCCGTTATCCCGCAGTTGCCCGATGTACAGCCCGTCCTCATGTTGCACAGCGCCGACCTGCCACGGGCCACCGGCCTCGCGCGACAGGGGCGCACGGGTGGTGACGTTGAACGCCAGGTTGTCCCCCACGCCATCCGGATTACGCCCCCAGAAACGCTGGGACACCCAGATCACTGCGTGCTGCCCATCCATCTGGCTGATTTGCGTATTGATCTCGCCGTGGCCCTCGGCCTCGTCCTGCCATTGCACAATCTCCGGGCGCTTGGCCCGGGCGTAGGCACCGGTCAGCAACAACGACTCGGCCGTGAAAATCGGTGCGCTGCTAGCGCCGCGGTCGGCGGAATAAGACACCCCGGTGGACAGCGCCCGCGGTTGATCCTGATCGATCACGTCGTCCAGGCTTTCGGGCCGGCCCCAGGCCCAGACGTCGTCGGTGCCATGGAAATAGGTCTGCAGGCTCCAGGCCTGTTGCTCGACCTCGGGAAACAGCCCCTGGCGCAACCAGTTCCAGCTCTGACCCTGATCGTCGCTGCGCAAGACCACGGTCTGCGCCAGGCTGTCGGTGCTGCCCTTGGCCGGCGCCGGGCGCTTGAGCCCGGTCAGCAGGAACACCTGCTGCCCATCGGGGCTGGCCACCAGGCAGGCGGCTTCGCTGAGTTGCGCCACGGTTTGGAATTGGCCGTTGGCGTCCAGGCGAGAGATCGAGGTGAGCTCTTTTTCCCCACGGACGAAGTACGCGGAAAAGGCCCCGGAGCCCTGCTCTTCTTCAATCTCTTCGGGCGTCGGCTGGCCACGGACCAGGGCATCCAGGTCCTGCACCCCGGCCGCCACCGGCTCTGCAGTGGAGCGCTCGTCCAGGCGCGCCACCAGCCAGGTCGCCTTGGGGGTGACCACCACGCCGGTGCAGTACTGGGCCATCGCCCGTTGCTCGGTGGCTTGCACCGTACCCAAGGTACGTTGATCGGGGCTGGCGCCGCCCCATTCCAGCTTGGCGCTGGTGATGACCCACATGTACCAGAGCACCGCAGCGCCGAGCAGCGCCACCGTCAGGGTGGCAAAGAGCTTTGAACGAGGCATGGCAGGTCCCTATCCGTGGAAGAAAACAAAGGTTTTGCAGCATTGCCAGGGACCCGGAAGCACCTGGGCGCAGCGATGATAAGCCTAAGTCCCCCGACAGTGGCAGCCATGTTCACGGCGCCACCGAGCGCACTCAACCCGGGTAAAAATGCCGCACAGCCAGGGCTGGTACCTCTTCCATCGCGGTCCAGAGTTGCGGGTCCAATTGCCCGCTGATCACCTCGTCCTCCTCCTCGGTCAACAGCCGGGCAATGTCCCACAACTCCTTGAGTTCGGGGTGGTGTTCCAAATGATCGAGCAACTGCCGCTGGCGACTGACCAGGGCCCGGGTGTTCTCGGCGCCGATGGCGTGCAGGGCCTGCAATGCCAACTGGCAGGTCTGCTCGCCCCAGTTGCAGAAGAACTGCACAAAGCCGCCGTTGTAGCCGTCGGCCTCCAGGCGCCAGAGGGCGACAATGGCCTGATCGCGCAGGCTGAGCCGGTCAAGCTGCCATTCCAGGTCCTTGAGCCGGCCCATGGCATCGTTGCACAGGTGCTCCCAGATCCAGTCCACGGAGTCGATGGTCAGCCCCTCGGCTCCCAGGTGCGGCCAACACAGCTGCGCACCGCCGGCCTGGATCTGAAAGTCTTGGCGGGCCTGGGCATCAGCGTCTTTCAGCGCACTGAAGCGCGTCAGTGGCTGACGCAGCACCAAGCCGTCGGCCCAACCGAGGATCAGCATCGCATCATCGAACGCGACCTGGGTGATAACGATGTCGTGCATGGAATAACCTTTCTGGCGTACGTCCCTGTGGGCGCACATTAAATGGGGTTCGCTGGCGAATCAGCCGTGGATGACCAAAGGCAACGCCGGGCGTAAATCCCAGGTCAGCCCCCTGGTGCCCTGATCGAACTGCAAGCGCAACAGGTGCTCCGGCCCCTGCTCAAGGGTCACGCCCGACACCTGCGTAGCGCACTCGGCCGAGGGGGACCACGGGTCGGTGGCGGGGCCGGAGGGGCACTATAAACGATGGGGTCCAACCGGCGATCCGGGGTGCCAGGATCGTGATGCAGATCACTGATCGGCGGCTCAAGAATGCGCTCGCGCCAGGCACAGCAACGCCCTGCCAAGGCAGGGCGTACGGACGACGGAACCAAACGTTGCAGCGACCACGACACCAGGCCGCTGAGGGGCTGAACTAGACCGGAGAGATGGTGGCCAAGGCGCCGATCAGGATCGTCAACACCAGAAAGCCACCCAGAAACATTGCCATCTTGAACATGAGGCCTCCTAAAGACCGAGTGTGCGGAACAACCTGGACCACGCCATCAGCGGCGCTTGTGGTGGCGGCCCAAGGAGCGGAGCAAAACCCTGGAGTGCCGTCTGAACGTGGTTTTAACAGGCACCGGCAGGCGCCAGCGCGGGCTTATTGTGCCGCGCAGACTGACCCCATAACAGACGCAGATAACGATGAAAAATACGGATCAGATGCGCCGCCGAGATTCAGGCCTGGGCCTCCACCCCGCGTTGCACGCACCAGGACAATGGCAGGGTCAGCAACAACGTGGCGGCCAGCAGCATCACCGCCACCGGCACCCCGGTGCTGTCCCCCAGGCGGCCAAACAACACCGGCGCCAGGGCCCCGCCACCGATGGTGCCGGTGTAGAAAATCGCGAACGCCTGCTCGCGCTTGCCGGCACCGGCCAGGTCCGGCACCGCGCCATAAAGCACCGATGACGTGCCGTTCAAGGCCAGCCCCAGCAACGGCAAAACCAGCATCAGCCCCAGGTAGGGCAGATACACCGCCGCCACAATCAGCACAGCCGTGGTGAACTCCGTCAGCCACACGGTTTTCATCATGCCGATGCGCGCGCCCAGGTAGCCGCACAACAGCTTGCCGAAGGCGCCGCCGACAAACAGCAGGGTCAAGGCCAGGCCGATACCGGCGGTGCCGGCCCCCTTGGCTTGCAACAGAAACGGCAGGAAGGTGAGGAAGCCCATGCGCACTGCGCTGTCCAGGGTGCCGGTGAGAATCAGCGCACGCAGGCCACTGACCGAGCCGCTGCCGGTGATGACCTTGGCGGGTTTGCCGACCATGGACGACGCGGCCGCCCGGGACGGAATCAGCCACCACAAGAGCCCGGCGGCCAGCACCCCGAGCAGGCCCATCAGGGTGACGCTGGCGCGCCAACTGAGCACCGTCAGCAACAGCCCCACCAGACCGGGGATCAGGGTCTTGCCGATGTCCCCGGCAAAGTTGTACTGCGACAACGCCTGCTTGACCCCGCCGCCTGCCTCGTGGGTATCGGTGATCAGCGACGACGCCAGCGGGTGCTGGGTGCTGGCACCCAAGCCCCCCAGCAACAGCGCCAGCAGCAACACCGTCAAGCCACCGGCCTGCCCCGCCAACAGATACGCCACGCCCGCCAGCAGCGTACCGCCCACCAGCAAACGCTCCCGGCCCCAGCGCTTGGCAGCGCGGCTGGCCAACAACTGGAAACCGGCCATCATCCCGGAATAGGCGCCGCGCAACAGCCCGACCTGGGCAAACGTCAGGCCGAACTGAGCTTGCCAGATGGGCAGCAACACATAGATCAGGTCGGTCAGGCCGTCGTGAATGGCGTGGGCACTGCAACCGGCGAACAGCGAGCGGCGACGGATCGATACGTCACTGGCGCAAGGTCCAGGAGCAACAGGGATAGAGAGAGAACGTTCGTCCTTGAGGCTGTTCATGCTAGGCGGGTATCGAGTGGGGAGGCACTGGCATTTAATCAGGGTTGGCCGGTGCACGACTATATGAAGGCTGTGAAAGCGGCAAAAAACTCCGAAAAGCGCCCCGTGTCAGCGTCAGCCTGTCAGTCCATAATGGACGCCTTCGACGGTGGTGAAACAAGGATAAGCATGGGCTTTCTCAGCCGTATCGGTAGCCTGTTCGGGCAAGTGCCCAGGGAGCAAGTGCTGGGCTACAGCCCTGCGCAACTGCAGGCGCTGTTTACCCAGCCGCTGCCCCAGGAGGCGCCCGCCCGGCCCCTGCCGGCGAGGGCCGTGTCATTGGCAGGCATCGGCGTACCGGCCTATTACTGCTCGATGCTGATCGATCAACGGGCGGCGGACAGCTGCAGTGCCCTGATCGAGTCGGGCTTCACCCTGGCCCATGAGCGGGTATTCAACGACCGCCCCGTCAGGCAGTACCACACCCCGTGCAACACCCAACAGCTGATTGCCTTCAGCTCCCCGGCCTTCAACGCGGTTCAACTGCAGTGGGTGAGCAACAGCCAGGACCTGCTCCAGGCCATCGAGCATCAGCGGTTCGCCGTGCCGCCGCCCTGGGTCGCCTTCGACGGCTACGACCCGCGATGGTGGGGCGGCGCCATGCAAGGCGCCCAGGGGCACTACAACGAGCGCTACTTCTCGCCGTTCTTTGCCGGGCTGAACCCCGCCGAGAAGCGCGCCTATTACGCCCACTACCAAGCCTCTGCCGAATGGATCAACTGCCTGGAATCGCTGCCCCGGGAATAGCCCCCAAACCAAGCATCAAGGCAGCCATATCAGGGCCGCCAACGCGACCATCAGGGTATTGAGGCAGACCAGGCCAAAACCGAAGCGCACCAGTTCGCCCTCTTCCTGTGCCGTGGTCTTGGCCAGGCCCAGCACCAGCATCACGATCGACAACGAACCCAGCGCCGCATGGCCGGCCGCACTGTTCTGCACCGCAGCCAGCAATAGCCGCGACCCTTCGGGCAGCAGCGCGATGGCGGGCATAAAGATCGCGTTGCCGCCCACATTGGAGCCGGTCATGTAGCCGGACAGCGCACCGAACCCGGCGATCAGCGGCATCACCGCCGAGGGCGCCAGGCCCGTGAGCATCTGCACCAACCCCGCGAGAAATCCCGCCTTGACCATCATTTGCGACATGGCGAGAAAAAAGAAAATCGTCAGCAGCGGACGCTTGATGCGTACTGCCAGCCCACGCAACAAACCGCTGTCGCCTGCCGGCTGGCCGGGCGAACGCCGTTGGCAGAACAACAGGACGAACAACACCAGCATCAGCGCCACGCCAGGAGACGCCAACGGCTTCCAGACCACCTGTGCCCCTTGCACCCACCAAGCATCCTGCCAATGGGTGGCGGCACTCAGCAGCTTCAGGCCGAGGATGCAGGCGATCAGCGCCAGATACGGCCAGGCTTGGCGCGGCCAGCCCGCACCCGGGCGGTCGCCAGCGTTGCGACGCCCACGCCACAAGGCCCACAGCCACACCGACAAGGCCACCACCAGGCCGGCGCCAACACCTGCCACCTCGGGCCCCAAACCGCGGCTCGCGCCATACAGCACGCTGACAAACAGCAGCCAGAACCCCACCAGCGCCACCCAGGCCCGCAGCTCTCGCACACCGGCCAGGTACAGCGCCACCGTACCCATGGCAAGGAACACAAGGGCGCTGGTCAGTGCCGAAGTGGACGCCAACACAGCGGCATCCAGATGGGCCAGGGAAGCGCCGATCACCGTGGCCAGCCCCAGGGTGCCCCACGGCATGATCGCCATGCCGGTGAGCGCCATGCGCAAGGCCGCACGGCGCTCGAACAGACTCAGCAGCAATGGCACCGTGGCGATCAGCGACACGCCAAAACCGGTCATCGCCTCCAGCAACGGGGCCAAGCCGAGGACGATAAAAACCACCTGCTGGGTGCGGTCCAGTCCCTGGGCTTTGACCCACTGGCTAAGCACCTGATTGACGCCCAGACGCTCGATCAAAATCACGAACGCCATGCCCGGCACGATGACAAACGCGGTGCTCAGAAACAGCACGGCGGTGTCCCGGCCGGCCGCGATCAAGGTGTCGGCCTGCCAGGCATCGGCCGCGCCAACCAACCACAGCACAGCGACCAGCGCTGTCCCGGCAATCGCCGCCTGTACCGGCGGACGGCGCAGCACCATGAGCGTGACCATCACCAGCATGACGGGGGAGAGATGCAGCCATATCAACATGCAAAAATTATCCTGTGGGTGAACGCGGGGTCTCCTGGAAAGCGAGAACGGGCGAGATAATATTTCTTTACCCTGGATAATTTTTCGCTGATTCATGCTAGTTTTCGGGAAAAAATCTCACCGAGGCTGTATGCCAAAACCTTCTGCCAATACCCCTTATGCCCTGGATGGATTTGATCGGGCCATTCTGCAAATCGTCCAGCAGGACAACACCACGCCCCTGCGCGCACTGGCCGATCAGGTGAACCTGTCTTCGGCGTCGGTCCAGCGTCGTCTCAAGCGCATGGAGGAATGTGGGGTCATCACCGGCAACGTGGCGATCGTCGACCCGACTCAAGTGGGCAAGCCCATCACCATCGTGGTGGAGGTCATGACCGAGCGCACCAGCATCGACGCCATGGAAGCGATGAAAAAACACTTCGCCGTGCCCGAGGTCCAGCAGTGCTACTACGTCACCGGCGAAGCCGACTTCGTGCTGATCGTGAATGTCGCCACCATGCAGGAATACCAGGCGCTGGCGCGGCGCCTGTTTGCCGAGAACGCCAATGTCAAATGGTTCAAGACCATGGTGGCCCTGGACCGTTTGAAAGTCGGGCTTGAAGTGCCCTGCCTCCCGGAATGACCGGCGCGGGCTCTGAAGGAGGCGTCGAACACGCTCCCCTCAGAGCACTGGGACCAGTGATCACCCATCATTGACCCTGGCATCTGGCACCGGCCCCGCCCGGTTAATGACGCCACGCCCCCTCGGGCACCTCGACCCGCCGCTCAGCCACAGCCAGGGCCGCCTGCAGCCCCTGTTTGTCCAAGGGTTTGCAGTACGCCGGCTTGGCGCGTTCGAAGCGCCAACTGTCATCCAGCCCACCCCCGTCCACCGCATCAAAACCCAGCTCGTCCAGCAGTTGCACGACCCGCACTTTTGCCTCGGCATCGTCCGCCGCAATGGGCAGAGCCCGGCGGTCGGCAGCGCCACTCGGCCGCCCGTGCTCAAGCAGGTCACCCGCCAGGATGGCGTTGAATACCTTGACCACCGTGGCGCCCGCCAGGTGCTCGGCGAGCAGGCGGCTGGTGGTGGTTTCAAAGCGGTCCAGGGCGCCGATGTGGCCGTCGCGCTCGGGGTAGTAATTGTTGGCATCCAGCACGATTTTCCCGGCCAACCACTGGGCGGGCAGGCTTGCATAATGCTCCAGCGGGATGGCCACCAGCACCACGTCGCCGAACCCTGCCGCCGCCTCGACCGTGCCGATCTGGCTGCCGGCAATACCGCTCAACACGCTGCTCATGGTCTGGGGACCACGGGAGTTGCTGAGCATGACTGAGTGCCCTGCAGCGATGGCCAACTGCGCCACAGCGCGCCCGATAAAACCTGCGCCGATGATTCCGATCCGCATGATGTTCTCCATGATTGGTTTGCAGGGGCCTATGATGATTAGCAACCAGCTGGAGATAAATTGCCGTCTGGTACTTAGTCTCATTACCAGGAGTATTGAATGGATCGGCTCACCAGCATGGGCGCCTTTGTCATGGCCGCCGAAGCCGGCTCGTACGCCGGCGCCGCCCAGCGCCTGGGCATGTCGCCGCAAATGGTCGCCAAACATGTGGCCGCCCTGGAGCATCGGCTGGGCGCTCGGCTGCTCAACCGCACCACGCGCCGGCAAAGCCTGACCGAATTGGGCAGCGCCTATTACGAGCGCTGCAAGCACATTGTCAGTGAGGCTCAGGCTGCTGACTCGCTGGCTCAAATCATGACCGACACGCCCCGCGGCACACTCAAAGTCAGTGCCCCGGTGACTTTCGGCTCTTACAGCCTGATGCCCTTCGTGACCGATTTCCTGCGGCAATTTCCAGAGGTGGAAATCGACCTGCATCTGACCGATCGCGCGGTTGATCTGGTGGAGGAAGGCTACGAAGCGGCGTTTCGCATCGGCCCGCTGGGCAGCACCAGTTTGACCGCCAGGCCCCTGGCGCCCTATCGCTTGATCGTGTGCGCAGCGCCCCGCTACCTGGCAGAACATGGCACGCCGCTGAACCCCGCCGACCTGCAACAGCACGAGTGCCTGGGCTATGCCTACTGGTCGCGCCCGGCCGACCGTCAATGGCAGTTCTGCCAGGGCGCCGATGTGCATGAAGTGCCGGTCCGCAGTCGTTTGCAGGTCAACGAGAGCAAGGCGCTGCTGTCGGCAGCGGTGGATGGTTTCGGCATCGTCCTGGGCCCGGCGGACTTCCTCGAACCGGCGTTGCGCCGGGGCGAACTGGTCAGGCTGCTGGACGCTTTCGAGACGCCCAGCCGGCCGATGCACCTGCTGTACAGCGCCCATCGACAAAAAACCGCCAAGGTCCGGCGGTTTATCGATGCGGCGATGCTGTGGTTCGCGGCGCCATAAGGCCGGTGGCCCCGATGCGTTACAGGTTATCCGTCACCCGGCAGAGTTTGCTGTCGTTCAACGGCGCGCTGGAAAACGTTGCCGAACCCACGGGCGCCTGCTTGAGCATCACCCCGCATTTGTACAGCCCCGAGGCTTCCACCTGGTAGTCCATGCCAGCCTTGGGCACGAAGCTGAACAGGTTGTAGCACTGGGCGCCAAGGTAGTGAAACGCGATGGGTTGGCCCGCCGGGACCAACAGCTCGCTGCGGGTGCCCGGCACCGTGGGTTGGACGGGGGCCGGCATGCCCAGGCTCTCGCCGTTGCGGTTGGCGTAGCCGTCACGGGCCACCACCATGACCCCGGCACCCGGCAAGCGAAAATCGACACAGTCGGACCGAGGCACGCCCCGCACCATGCCGTCACTGATCACCCGCACGCGCACGGTTTCGCCACCCGGAGGCGTCGAATAAGGGGTGGAAAAAGACCGCACATCAGTCAGCGCTCCGCAGCCGGCAAGGGAGACCAGCAGGCCGGCCACGCCCCACAGGCGCAGCGACAGGGAATGGGAGAAGGTGTGGGCATGGACGTGGGAAGGCAGAGGCAGTTGACTCAATGTGTCGCTCCTTGCGGGTCGGGTTCCAGTAACAATAACGACGCTCAGTCGCTGGCGTTTTATAAAGCGTTCATCAATCCTCGGCAATGCTGGCCCCGTCACTTGGAGGCCCCCGACATCGGCGCCAGGGGAATAGCAACGCCATGGAGTTGCCGGACTGAAACGGCCCGCGACTCTCGGACCGGACGCCTGGCAGCGAACCGGCCCTGCAGCCCATGCAGCAGGTCTGAAAAAACTAGTAATGATAAGGATTCTCATTAGAATATCCACCCATTCACGCTGGGCCATATCAGCGAGTGGGGACAGTAGGCGATGGAAACCGGAGACAACCAACAACAACTCAGCGCGCTGTTCATTGCGCAGCGCGGGGGGCTGATCCGCATGCTGTCGCGGGTGGTCGGTTGCGCCAACCTGGCGGAGGATCTGGCCCAGGAAACCTACTTGCGTGTGGCCCAGGCGCTGAAGGCCCGCCCCATCGAGCACTTGCAGCCGTTCCTCTACCAGACCGCCCAGTACCTGGCCTTCGACCACTTGCGCAGCCAGCGCAGCAAAAGGCGTTTCGAGTTCCAACCCGCCGACAGCAGCCAGCTCAGCGAGGTGCCCACCGGCGCGCCCGGCCCGGAAAGCCATGCCCAGGGCCAACAGCAACTGCACTTGCTGCAGCAGGTCCTGGCCACCCTGCCCAAACGCCAGCAACAAATCCTGGTTTTGCATAAACTGCACGATCTTTCGCAAAGCGAGATTGCCCAGCGCTTGCAGGTTTCCCTGAGCACGGTGGAAAAAGACCTGCGCCAAGCACTCAATGCCTGCATCAAAGCCACTGACCGGCAGAACCCTGATGACTGAACACCTCACAGCCCTTCCCGGTGACGCCGCGCGCGAGCAGGCGAGCGACTGGTTCACCCAGCGTGAGGCCATGACCCACAACGTGCTGCTGCGCCAGCGCTTCGAACAGTGGCGCAGCGCCGATCCACAGCATGCCGAGGCCTTCCGTGCCCTGGAGAACCTGTGGAACGCCAGCGCCTTCGAGCAGGCGCTGGAACATCTGGCGCTGGACCTGGAGCTGCCGGCCGCCTCTGCCCCGGCACGCAGGCAACGTCGCCCCCAGCGTTGGCTGGCCGCGGCGGCCGCCTTGCTGGTGATGCTCGGCGCCGGCTGGATCGGCGACCTACCCATGCGCCTGCAAGCCGATCACCTGAGCGCCATCGGCCAGGTCGAGCGCTTCGATCTGGCCGACGGCTCCCATGTTGTCCTGGGCAGCCACAGCGCCATCAGCAGCGACTTCAGTGCCAATCACCGACGTATCCGCCTGCTGCGGGGCGAACTCTATGTCGAGGCCTTCCACGATCAGTCCCGGCCGCTGACCATCGAGGCCGGCAGTGCCACGGTGACCGTGGTCGGCACCCAGTTCAGTGTCAGCCGCCACGCCGATGGCCTGACCGTGGCCGTGCGTGAAGGCCGGGTGCGGCTGGCCGACGACAATGGCGAGCAGAGCCTGCTGCAAGCCGGCAACTGGCAGCAACTGCGCGATCATCACCTGCAACCCTTGAACCTTGAAGGCAGTGAGCGGCAGATGGCCTGGATCGACGGCCGCCTGTCCTTCCAGGACGCGCCCCTGGCCCAAGTGCTGGGAGAATTGCGTCGTTACTACCGGGCGCCGATCCTGCTGTTCAACGCCAGCGCAGCGCAGCAGAACGTCAGCGGCAACTACCGGCTCGACGACCCCCACGCCATCGTCCAGGCGCTGAGCAAAGTCACCAACACCGAGCTCACCCGTCTGCCGGGAGGCGTCCTGGTCCTGCGCTGAACACCCGACCGAGGGAAGCTGAAAAAAGTTTTACGGCTTTCCTGAGGTCAACCCGTCAGGGTGTTTGCTGTTGCAAATCATTCCTATTCCGTACGGGACTTCCATGCACCTGACAACACTCACCCCTGCCCGCAGCATCCTGGCGCTGGCCATCTGCCTGGCCTGCAGCCCTGTGGCGGCCGTCGAGCCCGCCGCTGCCCCCGGCAATCAAACGCCGAGCACCCACAGTTTTTCCATCGCCCGCCAGTCCCTGGCCAATGCCCTGGATCAACTGAGCACCCAGAGCGGGTTGCAAATCGCCTATTCCTCGGCGATGGCCCAGGGGATTGAGTCAGCGGGGGTCAGCGGCCGCATGAGCGCGGAACAGGCACTAAGCACACTGCTGGCGGGCACCGGCCTGGGCTTCGAACGCAACGGCAGCAACGCAGTGCTGCTGACTCGCCTGCCCCAGAGCAGCCAGACCCTGGAACTGGGCGCCACCCAGATCGTCAGCAACCAGTTGGGCACCGTCACCGAAGGCAGCGGCTCCTACACCCCCGGCACCATCGCCACCGCTACCCGACTGGTGCTGACCCCACGGCAGACCCCACAGTCGATCACCGTGATCACCCAACAGCACATGGAGGATTTCGGCCTCAACAATGTCGACGATGTGATGCGCCACACCCCGGGCATTACTGTCTCGGCCTATGACACCGACCGCACCAACTACTACGCTCGCGGCTTCTCGATCAACAACTTCCAGTACGACGGCATTCCTTCCACCGTACGCAACGTCGCCTACTCGGCCGGCAACACCCTCAGCGACATGGCGATCTACGACCGGGTCGAGGTGCTCAAGGGCGCCACCGGCCTGCTCACCGGCGCCGGCTCCCTGGGCGCCACCATCAACCTGGTGCGCAAGAAGCCCACCGCCGAGTTCCAGGGCCATGCCTCCCTGGGCATGGGCTCCTGGGACAACTACCGCAGCGAACTGGATGTCAGCGGGCCGCTGACCGAAACCGGCAATGTCCGCGGTCGTGCGGTCGCCGCCTACCAGGACAAGCAGTCGTTTATCGACCACTACTCACGCAAGACCTCGACCTATTACGGCATCCTCGAGTTCGACCTGTCCCCCGACACCCTGCTGACCGTGGGCGGCGACTACCAGGACAACATCCCCAAAGGCTCCAGTTGGTCCGGCACCTTCCCGCTGATCAACTCGACCGGTGGGCACAACAGCATGTCGCGCTCCTACAACAACGGCGCGACCTGGAGCGGCTGGGAGCAATACACCCGCACCGCGTTTGCCATGCTTGAGCACGACCTGGGGAATGGCTGGGTCACCAAGCTGCAACTGGACCACAAGATCAACAGCTACCACGCCGAACTCGGCTCGATCCAGTTCGACGAGCCACAGACCGATGGCACGGCCAAGGTCAACGCGCAGAAGTACACCGGCGACACCGTCAGCGACTCCGCCGACCTGTATCTAAGCGGCCCCTTCAGCCTGTTCGGCCGCGAGCATGAACTGGTGCTGGGGGGGTCCATTGCCAACTCGCGCTGGACCGGCAAGGGCTACTGGTCCCCGGACTTCCTCGGAGCCAACGGCAACGTGGTGGACTTCTACAACTGGCGCGGCAAGATTGAGCGGCCCATCTGGGGTCTGCCGGCCCAGCGTACCGACGATACCGTGCGCCAGACCGGCGCCTACATGACCACCCGCCTCAACCTGATGGATGACCTCAACCTGTTCCTCGGCGGGCGTGTCGTCAACTATCACCTGACCGGGCTGACACCGTCTTACAAGGAGACCGGACGCTTCGTGCCTTACATCGGCGCGGTCTATGACCTCGACGACCACTTCTCGGTCTACGCCAGCTACACCGATATCTTTATGCCCCAGGAAAGCTGGAACAAGGACCGGGACAGCAAGCTGCTCAACCCGGACGAAGGCCAGAACTATGAACTGGGACTCAAGGGCGAATTCTTCGAAGGCCGCCTGAACAGCAGCCTGGCCTACTTCGAAGTGCACGAGACCAACCGCTCGGTGCCGGACGATGCCTACAACAACCAGACCCCGACGCCGGACAACTACGCCTTCAAGGGCGCCAAGGCGGTCACCAAGGGCTACGAGCTGGAGATTTCCGGCGAGCTGAGCCCCGGCTGGCAAGTGCAGGCCGGCTACACCCACAAGATCGTGCGCGATGACGAGGGCGACAAGATCTCCACTTTCGAACCGGAGAATCAGGTCAACCTCTACACCAGCTACAAGCTCAAGGGCGACCTAGACAAGCTGACCGTCGGTGGTGGCCTGCGCTGGCAGAGCGTGGGCTGGTACTCGATCTACAACACGCCGCTGAAGATCAACGAAGACATCTCCCAGGATGCCTACTGGCTGGTGGACCTGATGACCCGCTACCAGATCACCAAGAACCTGTCGGCGACCCTCAACGTCAACAACATCTTCGACAAGTCCTACTACACCAACGTCGGTTTCTATAACTCGGCGGCCTACGGCGAACCGCGCAACTTCATGCTCAGCACCCGCTGGGACTTCTGAAACCTTGGCCATGCCGGGCGACAGGGCCCGGCATGGCGCGGATCAATCCGGGCACGGGGTGTTACACCACAGGGTACCGGCGCCTAGAACCGGTACCCCAACCCCAGCATGTAGACGAACGGATCGACGTCCACATTCACCTTGGAGCGGACCCCGAGGTTGCCATTGCTCACATAGGCATCGGTTTCAATGTCGATATAGCGCATCTGCGCGTTGAGCATCAGCCGGTCGGAGAGCATGTAGTCCATGCCCACCTGGGCCGCCCAGCCCCAGGAGTTGCTGGCGTGGAAATTGTCGAAACCTGCGGCTGCCGCCTGGCTGCCGACCTTCTCATCGTAGATCCAGGTGTAATTGATCCCCGCCCCCACATAGGGCTGGAACGCCGATCGACTGTGCATCGGGTAATACAGCAGGCTCAGGGTCGGCGGCAGGTGCTTGAGGGAGCCGAGCTTGCCATCGGCGATGCCACTCAGGCTCACGTCGTGTTCAAAGGGGGTCGCCGCCAGCAGTTCAACTGCCAGATTCTGGGTCAGCATATAGGCGAAATTCAGGCCCAATTGGGTATCGCTGCCCAGGCTCGCCTTGCCTCCCAGGCTGGTGCCGGCCAGGGCACCACGATCGACATTGACGCTGGAGCTGCGTTCTCGCGGGTCCACCGTCACCGCGCCGGCGCGAACAATGATGTCGCCGGCCTCGAAAGCCTGGGACGTGGAAACGGCCAGGGTCGACAGCAATAGGCTGGTACTCAAAAGGGTCAACTTACGCATGCATCACTCCACAACTCGAACAACGGCCAACCCGCCAGCCGTGCTCACGGCGGGCTGTGCCAGGGAGGCTTGAGTATCGAGAAGCCGCTAACCGCGCACATCTGCCGAATGACAGAGGCCGAGGCTGTTCAAGCGCGGGATGCGTTGCTGGGTGTTTCGTGGATCGAGTCCGGAGTCAGGCGTGCTGTGGCCAATCGCGACAGGAGGCGCTCAGTCCAGCAAGCCGGCATTCTTCAGCAGTTCGCCCAGCCCTTGGGGAACCAACGGCGTCTGCGCAGTGAAGCTTGCGCTGCCATGCCAACGGGCCACAAAGGGCGCGCCGTCGCTTTCCTGGGCGTCGAGTTGGGAGCGCTGGTAGAGCGTCGAATCCTCGAAACGGGCGTCGTACACCTGGACGATTTCATGGCCCGGTTTGCCGTCGTACACAAACAGACTTTCCAGGGTGCCGATCAGCCGCAGGTTGTTGATCGACTGCCCCAACTCCTCCTGCACTTCCCGGACGATGGCCTGGGCACTGTGCTCACCAAAATCGATCCCGCCGCCCAGGGGCCGGAACAGCATCTGTTGCTGATCCGCATCTTGGAATTGATTGACCAGGATCTTGCCCTGGTGGTGGAAGACGCACAGCGCAAGGGCGCGAATACGAGGTTCAGCCATGGGGGGGTGACGTCCATTCAAAGGGGGTAAGGCGCGGCATTAGAGCATGGCGGGAGGAGCATCAGCCAACGTAGAAATGCCGCACTGCCAGTGCCTGCGGTTCTTCCATCGCTACAGGCAGTGGGCTCCCGCAACGGGCTCGTCGGCCCACCCCAGGCAGAGCCGGTCCTAGTGGGAGCGAACACCCGTGATGGGCTGAGCTTTATCGGAGAGGCGACTTCCAGGGCTTTAGGGGCTCCGGCGCTGGCACAACCAGTCCAGTGCGGTAAACACCGCACCAGCCAGCAAGCCTATGAGCAGGAACGGCAGAATCAAGTGATCCAACAGGGGCTGCCAGACGCCCAGTTCGCCGCGCAATGCGACGCCATCCTGTGGCGCGCCCGGCGCACCAAACAACAACCAGATCAGCACGCCGCTGATACCTCCGCCAATGACGTAACGCCACGGAGTCGAGAAAAAACGCTGCATCAACCACAGCACCGGCCAACTGACTAACAGGCTCAACAAGGCGCCGACCAGGGCGAAAAAGCAGAACAGCGACAGGTTCTCCGAACCGCCGGGGTCAAGCAGCACCGCGACGCCACCCAAGGTCAAACCACCCGACACGGGAACCGCCAGGATCGTTGCCCAGCGTTGCCGAAAGCCCGGTTCACGGCGGATGGCCAAACGCTCTATCCCACTGACCACCAGGCTGTACAACGCCCCCAGCGCCAGCCCGCCCAACAGCGTCATCAGCCACAGGCCCATCGACGAGCCGTGTACCATCAGGCTCGCCACCCAGGCTTGAATCAGCCCACTGACCAGATGCCGGCCCTTGAACCGGCCAAAACGCCGGTCCCCCCACAGCAACAAGGGAATGCCCAGGACCGTGGCGATGACAAAACCAAAGAGAAACCCGGAAAACAACTCCGTGGCGTTCCAGCCATTGATCAGCCCCTTGGCCACGCACAACACCAGCCCGCCACAGAGGGGCACTGCGAATAAGCGGAGTTCGGCGTTAGGCTTCATTGGGTTAAACCTTGGCTTGGCACAGTGTGCGGCGTTGATGATTTGAATTGCACTTGAAGAACAACCAACCTCAAAGGCTGGACTTTTCACTAATCGACGAACGCCTGCGCCCTCAACAACGAGCACTGCACCAGATCATGGTGGGTCCCCAGCCAATACCCCGCCTGACGTGAACCCCCTTCGCGGACAAACCCCGCCCGCTCCAGCAACTTGAGGGACGCCAGGTTCTGCGGATGCACTTGGGCTTCGATCCGATTCAAGCCCATATGGGCAAAACCCCAGCCGAGGATGGCCTCCAGCGCCTCCGTCATCAGCCCCTGCCCTTGCGCCTCACGCGCCAGTTCGAAGCCGATGGCGCAACTGCGCCACGGGCGGTTCCATTTGAACAGGCCACAGGTGCCCAGCAGGCCCGGTACGGACGGGCGCTCGATGCCCCAGCGAACGCCCGGGTTGGGCAAGGCCCGCCAACTGGCGAATTGGGCCAGCAGTTGCTCGGCCTGCCGGTATTCGGTCATGGGATCGGTGCCGAACCACTGCATGGCCTGGGCGTCGCTGTGAATGGCGAACAGCGCCGGAAGGTCAGCCGGGCCCAGCTCCCTGAGAATCAGGCGCGGGGTCTGGAGAAGCGGAAAATCACTCATGTGGATGGCTGCCCGGCCCTTGTGTACTCAGTGGCTTGCCGATGATCTCGGCGTACTCGCTCTTGATCTGTTCATAGCCGTACTGTTCCTCCAGGCGCTTCACGGTGAAGTGCCCACGGGCCATGTCCTGATAGAAATCGGTGAACAGCGCATTGATGGTGGCACCGGTAAAGGCGCCGATCACAGGCACCGCCTGGGCCGCGAATTTGCTGGAAATGGTCACGCCATAACGCGTCGCGACTTTCTCGATCAGCACCGCCAGCCAGGTGCCCACCTGCCCCGGCGATAAGCGGCTGACAGCGCCGGCGCCCTGCTTGGCGGCGATGGCCGCCAGCTCCTTGGACAGTTGCTGCATGGCCTGGGTGGTAAAGCTGCGGGTGATGTAATAACCGGTCTCGGTCGCGTCATCCGCGCTGCTGTTGCCGCCCATGGCAAACACTTCGATGCAGGCCTGCTTGGTGGCCAGGTCGTCCAGATCAAAGCCTTCGCTGCGGGCCACGTCCGCCACCGAGCGCATCATGATGGTGGTGGACACCGGCAGCTCGACAAACAGCGCGGTAAAGCCGAACGCACCACCCACCGCTCCCGACGTGGCGGCATAGAGTTTGTGCAAGAGGGGCGAGGCTTGTTTCTTTGGGCTGTTGGCCAGGCTCCACAAGGCGGCGTCGGCGGAGCTGTGCAGCGCGGCCACCACCGCACCATTGATCTTTTTAGCCACCACCGCCGGCAAGGCCTTCACCGCGCTTTCAATGGGCGAACCGAGCAAGCCGGAAAGGCGCGCCGCCAGGGACGGAGCTTCCAGCAACCGCACCGCACGCTTGAGGTCCTGGTAGTCCTCCGGGCTGTCTTTGATGTTCATCGGCTTCTCCATGGTTGGCGCTCTGTAGGCCCTTGAATCCAAGCGCCACAACATGGACCTTACTGGCCCCCCGGCGTTCCTAGGGCACCTGTCGAGCCCAGCTCAGTCGAACAGCACCTGTGTGGCCATCTCCGGGTATTGGGTGTTCATTTCAGCCAGGCATTTCTTCATCAGCCGAGCATCCTCCGGCAGGCGCTGGGACAACACCGGCCAACCGGTAATCCGCAACTGCTCAGGCAAGTCCACCAGCCCGGTGATCGCGTCCCAGAACGCGTCCCAATTACAGCCGTACCAATCGGGAAAACCCAGGGCGTCGCGCAAACGGCCATGGAGTTCACCCGCGGTGGTCACGCTACTCAGATCGATGTCTACCACTGGCACGCGGTCCATTTCCTGCCCCTCGAAGCTGATTGATCGGAGCACAGGATAACGGAACTTCAGGGTGGCCAAGGGGCCGTGTGCCCATCCATTTAGCCTGGCAATGGCCGCACTAACCCGCCGTTGTGCTTATCACTGAAATAGCCCGCAGCGCCTGTTTCATGCCCCGGGCCCTGCCCATACTTTGGCGGCCATCACTGCCAAAGGAAGCCCCCATGGAACCGCTCCGGATACCACCGCTTACCGCCTTGCTGATCCAGCTCGCCGCCTTCGGCGTCGCCAGCCTGCTGATCGTCAGCCTGACCCTGCTGGGCAGTTGGATCGGGCACCTGCTGCACTGATCAGGAACCTGCAATACCGTCGCTCAAGGCCCGGATCAACGCCTGGGCCTGGGCGTCGCGCTGGCCGCTGTACAGCACCACGTCGCGACTGGGCAGCAGCGGCAGATCGAAGCGTTGCTGCACACTCACACAGCCTTCAGGTGCCATGCGGCCGACCATGGCGCCGATGCCAATGCCAGCCACCACCGCGGCGCCAATGGCGAGGATGCCGCTGCCGACAAAGGCCTCTTCCCACAGCCGGTCCTCGGCGTCCAGGGCGCTCATCACCATGCTGCGCATGCCACAGGGATCGGGCTGAATAGCCAGGGGCAACGGTGCGCCGGGTGACAGTCGGAAATCCTCGGCCGCCATCCAGTCAAAGCGTTCAGTGCCGATCACCTCGCCGTCCTGGCGGCGATTGTCATGGCGCAGGATCAGGGCCACGTCGAGCCGGCCCTGTTCGTAGCCGTCGAGCATGTCTCGGGAAGTGCCAAGGCTGAAGGCAACCACCACATCCGGGTCAGTGTTGGCCAGGCGCCGCAGCCATTGGCTCAGGTCGGCACCGACGATGTGATGGCTGACGCCCACCCGCAAGGTGCGTTTCTGTTGGCCGAAGCAGTTGATTGCTTCCTGGTAGTTGTCCAGCAGGCGCCGGGCGCTGGCCAGGAACACCTGGCCCTGGGCAGACAAAATCACCCGTCGAGGCGTGCGCTCCAATAGCTTGCGGCCCAGGCCTTCCTCCAATCGCTTGATCTTCAGGCTGATGGCCGCCTGGGTTCCGCCCAGGGCGTCGGCGGCGCGGGTGAAGCTCTTGAGTTCGGCGACCAGGACGAAGGCCTGGATAGCGTCGATGTCGGGCATTTTCATTGAGAAACACAGCAAGGCAGACAGAGAGCGCGACGTTACCACGGCGCCGGGCCAGCGGTGGCAACGGCTTGCCAGCCTCGGCAAGCCTGTGCCACCGCCCTGCCCCTGTCGCCAGCGTCAAAGCCTAGCAGGGCAAGGTTTGCAGCCACTGGCCTGAGTTTTGCTCTGTTTCCCGGCAAACCACCAAGGAGTCGCAACATGATAGGAAGCACCTCATCCAAAATGCCGGGCTATAACGCGCTCATCAGATCCTTGGAGAATGGCACCCTGAAGTCCATGAGGATTCAGGTCGCCAACGCGACACCGGAACTCCAGGCCAAACTAGACGCTACCTTTCTTGAGTCGGAACGCTCCAACGCAACGATGATCGCCACCTATAGAGCCAATCCCACCTGGGCGACCATCGACGACAAAAACAACACCGTCGAGCTTCCCGACGTGTCGTCACTGAGCAAGGACGCTGCCAGCCATGTGCTCCAGGGCCTGCAGTACCTGGTCGAAATCGGACGCCTGGACGGCAAGACCATCACCGCCAAAAATGGCGGCCTGTCGACCGACAGCACAGCGGTCTATCAGGACTGGCTGCAAGCGCAGATCGGCGTCGATGCCCATGCATAAGTAGCCCTGCGCGTGCGCCTCTGACTGCGCGAAAACGCTTTGCTGCGAATTCGACAGTCAGAGAGCGGCGCTAGGACAGCAACTCGCTGATCCACCGAACCTGCCGGACAGTTTCTTGCACCGTCGCCTCGGGTACGGCCTGCCGCGCCTTGGCGAAGTTGCTTAGGGTCTGCTGCTTCAGGCGCAGCAAGCGTTGCCACTTCAGCAGGAACGCCGGGCTGCGTGCCTGCATCTGCTGTGGGCCAAAGTACAGTTCCTCGGCGCTGTAGGTCACCGGCCCGGAGCGTTCGGCAACGATGATTTCGTAGTCGAAGCGGTTTTCCCGCAGCACTTCTTCCGCGAGGATGCGATAGCCGTTGTCCATCAGCCATTGGCGCAGAGGCTGCTCGCCGCCATTGGGCTGCAGGATCAGCCGCTCCTGCCCGCTCAGGTACGTTTTGCCGCTGTCGAGGATGTCGCGAATGGTTTCGCCGCCCATGCCGCAGAGGCTGATCGCAGTGATCCTGTCTTCGGCCTCGATGGCCGCCAGGCCGTTGGCCTGGCGCACAGCGATGCGCTGCTCCAGACCGTTCTCACGCACGGTACGCTCCGCCGAGTAGAACGGGGTCAAGGCCACCTCGCCGGCCACCGCCGCCACAATGACGCCACGGCGCATCAACGCCACCGGCAGGTAGGCGTGGTCCGAGCCGATATCGGCCAGGCGCGCACCCGCTGGCACGTGCGCCGCCACACGCTCCAGGCGCATGGACAATGTCTGTTGGTTCAACTGCCGCCCCTTTCACCACGAACACCCGGCACCTTTGGCCGGATTGGGGCGCGATTCTGTCGAGCATCGCCGTACATTTCAAATTTATGCGACAAGGGCCAGGCTCAAACCCTGACCGCCCCTCTGAAAACCTATGACGGGCCACGTCACCGAGGCCAGATACCTGCGCTCTTGATAGACTGGCGTGTTTTTTACAGCAGGGATTTGCTGATGCAGCGCATCGTTATTCTGGGCAACGCGGGAAGTGGCAAATCGACCCTGGCCCGTGAACTCGGCCGCCGCCTGAATCTGCCGGTGGTCCACCTGGATACACTGTTCTGGGAGCCCGACTGGGTGGAAGCGGATAACCAGGTGTTCCGCACACGCGTCGAGCAAGCCGTCTCCGGGGACACCTGGATCAGTGAAGGCAACTATTCCCGCCGCACCTTTGACCTGCGACTGCCCCGTGCCGACCTGGTCATCTGGCTCGACACCCACCGAGCCACTTGCTTGCGCCGAGTCATGCTCCGCAGCGCGCTGAATCGACCACGGGCGGATCTGCCTGCGGGCTGTACCGAGAAATTGAATAAGGCGTTCTTGAAATTTCTCAGCTTCGTGTGGCATTTCGACCGGGTAAACCGCCCCGGCATCGAGGCCGTGCGCCAGGCCATCGCCCCGCAGATCCCGGTGATCCAACTGCGCAGCACTCGCGAGGTTTCCGAGTTTCTGGAGGGTTTGCCCGCCCGAGCTTGAGCCTGGGCTATTCTGGCGTTTCGCCGATTTTAAGGAAGGTCATGGACATTCGACTGACGCAAACCACGGACTGGATGCATTTAAAGCGCGTGCGCCTCGCCGCGCTTTTGGACACACCGACAGCCTTTGGCGTGAGTTACTCAACCGCCGCGAACTACAGTGACGAACAGTGGAAAGAACGAGCCTCGTCAACCCGAACGGAATTCTGGCTGGCCTTCAAGGACCACACACCCGTGGGCATGATCGGCGCCGCAGTCAGTGGCACCCATCGCTACAACTTGATCGGGATGTGGATCGTGCCCTCGGCACGTGGCTCAGGCGTAGCGAGTCGGCTGGTCGATGCAGTGAAACGCCGGGCGATCGAGAAAGGCCATGATCGGGTTTTTCTGGACGTCTCTCCCGACAATACAAGAGCCGCGCACTTCTATCTGAAGCAGGGCTTCTCCTTCATCGATGAGTGGGAGCCCCTGGAAAGCCATCCGCACATCCTGGTCCAGACCATGTTCTGGCAGGTGCAGACCTGACTCAAAAAAGCCTCTGCCTGAACCGCCCCAGGTTTCTTAAGCAGTGAGCGAGCACTTTTGGCCGGAGACGGACGATCAGTGAAACTGAACTGAAAGCTAGAATTTATGCTCGCTTGATGGCTAGGTAAGTCTTGCTCTATTGCGGTGAGGGAATTTGATCCTGATCGAAAAAATCGGTCTTGTATTCGCCCCACTCCATATAGGAGTAGTACTTCGTCATCGCCTCAAAGTGGCTTCCCGCTTCAACTTCCCAAACACGCTTGGCTTCGGCGTGAAGAAGTCCACGAGCACTATCACCTTGAGGCCCGCTTAGACAAAATGTTTGGCCGTCATCAGGATCAAGCCACAGTTCGTACTTCATCTTTATTGACTCATGCTCGCTCCAGGCAAAGTGCTTTTTCTAGCCCTTTGATGGGGGTGAAGTCTATCACCACTGAAGTTTGCCGCTGCTGGGGGCAGTCCAGCCCAATGCCCTACTCCAAAGGCGCTGCATGTTTCGAGTGGCTCGGCTGAAAATCTCTCGCAGCAGGTGGGTGTCGTGCCGGGGCGCTTACTCAAACGCCGGGTACCAGACGTCACAGTACGGCTGCAATAGCGTGCTGGCCTGGGCTTTGTCTTCTTCATAAATAGCCAGAACCAGCGGTGAGTAGAGGTCGTAATACCAACGATCAACGTCATATCGCTCAGGTAGCAGCGTGCAAAGCAGGTCTTTTGTGGCCTGGCCTGGCCTCGGCTCGGACGGTCACGGGATGACCTTCAATTTCCAGCAGGCTGGCGAACCTGAACGCCTTAATGAGCCCGCCCCGCCCTTACAACTCCAAGCTGATCAGTTCACTCATCCGCTTGCCGATCATCCCCCGCAACCACGCTGAATGAGCCTCCATTTCCACCAACGGAATATGGGTGCCCAAGCGGCGCTGGATGGTTTTGCCTTTGGGTCCTTTATAGGTCACTTGGTAGTGGCCAAACTTTTCGTACTCCCTCATCTGGTAAGGCGTGATGGAGTAGATATCGCTGAACGCTACCTGCACTTGCCTGGGTTTTCGCGCCGGGCGGGTTTCGCTGTAGGTGAGGCGTTGCTGGGTTTCGTCGAAGCTGAAATCGTGCACCCACGGCTCGGAGCCCAGCCACCAGAAGATGCAGGCGGCCAGGCACGCGGTGCCAAACAAGGGGCCCAGCAGCAAGGGGTCGGTGAGGGTTTCTGCGTAGGTCAACGGTAGCCCTTTGGCGGCTTCGAACAGGGTGATCGCCAACAGCACCAGAGCGTAGACCGGCAAGGTGACCAGCAACACAAAGTAGAAGGCGACGGTGCCCAGGGAGCTGCCTCCCGAGCTGAACAGCTCACTGGGTTGATGATGCCAAAGGGGCGAATGCACAGGCGGGGTTGCCGGGGTGTCGGCCACAGAGGGTGTGCCGGTGACCGGTGGCGTCGGGGGTTGGCGCATCATGCGTCGGACTCTGGAGAAGACGCTGCAAAAGGTATCACTCCCCAAAGTCCCCCGCTCTTCTTGATAAAAATCAGCGACCGCAGGCCATGTAACTCAGCGCATATTTCGTCCGTCATATTCCTGCCATGGGATTCCAGGCCCTTGTTACACGCCTCCCATCACCTGGCTTGTCATGGGCGCAGAGTGCTGGAACCGGCTCGCCTGCGCATGATGTCCAGCAGCCGAACCGAGGCATGACGTCCTCATGCTTCCGATAATGTGCCGTTGCTCAAGGCCTGCTGAAAGCGCCTGGCAGCGGCAGTGAAAAGCGAAACTTCAAGGAGCAACACATGGGTTTTCTAACGGGCAAACGCGTTCTGATTGTCGGTGTCGCCAGCAAGTTGTCGATTGCGTCGGGCATTGCCGCGGCGATGCATCGCGAGGGCGCCGAGCTGGCCTTCACCTATCAGAACGAAAAGCTCCGCAGCCGCGTGGAGGAGTTCGCCACTGAGTGGGGCTCGAACCCTGGGCTGTGCTTCCCCTGCGATGTGGCCAGCGACGAGGACATCGCCCAGGTCTTTGACAAACTTGGCCAGCAATGGGACGCACTGGACTGCATCGTGCATTCGGTGGGCTTTGCGCCGGGCGACCAACTGGACGGCGACTTCACCGAAGCCACCACCCGCGACGGCTTCCGCATTGCCCACGACATCAGCGCCTACAGCTTCATCGCCCTGGCCAAAGCCGGGCGGCCGATGATGAAGGGGCGCAATGGCAGCCTGTTGACCCTGTCCTACCTAGGCGCCGAGCGGACCATGCCGAACTACAACGTGATGGGCATGGCCAGCCTGGAAGCAGGCGTGCGTTACCTGGCCGGCAGCCTTGGCCCGGAAGGCACGCGGGTCAACGCCGTATCGGCCGGCCCGATCCGTACCCTCGCCGCTTCGGGGATCAAAAACTTCCGCAAAATGCTCGCCGCCAACGAGGCGCAAACACCCCTGCGCCGCAACGTGACCATCGAAGAAGTCGGCAACGCCGGCGCCTTCCTGTGCTCGGACCTGGCATCGGGCATCAGCGGGGAAATCATGTACGTGGATGGCGGGTTCAACACCACAGCCATGGGCAACCTGGACGATTGATCATGTAGGTCCTGCCGCTTCGGCTCGAAGCGGCATTTTCGTCAGGCGCATGGTCTGCCGGATAGCGCGCAGTGGCGGACTTTGCCGCCGCTGCCAACAGCCGAGGCCCCTACCCCAAACTAGAAGTTCGCCGGCGTATTCGCGCTGATGATCTCGGCCTCGTCCTGCCCGATGTTCCTGAAGCGATGGGGCAAGGTCGTGGGGAAGTAATAGCCGTCCCCCGGATTCAACACGCTGACCTGGCCGTCCACCGTGAGCTCCACGGTGCCACGGGTGACGATCCCACACTCTTCCCCTTCCGCGTGCACGATCGCTTCTTCGCCGGAGCTGGCGCCGGGGGCGTATTGCTCCCGCAAGAAACGCATCTGCCGGCTTGGCAACGGCGCGCCGACCATTAGCAGGCGCAGGCCGTCGCGGCCGAGGTCGGGTTGTTCGTTGGCGCGGAACACGTATTGGTGCTCCCGGGGCGGCTGGTCGAAGGTGAAGAAGTCGGCCAGGGACATGGGGATGCCTTCCAGCAGTTTTTTCAATGAGCTGACGGAGGGGCTGACGCGATTCTGTTCGATCAGGGAGATGGTGGCGTTGGTCACGCCGCTACGACGGGCCAGCTCGCGCTGGGAGAGTTTGTAGCTTTCGCGAACCAGTTTGAGTCGGGTGCCCGTGTCCATAACAGCCTTATGTGAGGAAAACTCAAGGATATTGGCGGCGTGGAGTGCGGGCGACTGCTGTCGCGAAATTCGCCGTTTCCGTGCCCCTGGAAGATGAAAGTCGGCTATTAAATCACGTTTGTGCAGGCGGCTGTAGCGGGGGGTTTAAGGGTGACGCGCAGCGTCAAAGAAGGGCTTGCCCAGTAGCGCATGGGCACCCGCTGGATCGCTGCCAGCCGGCCTCCCACGCGCGTTCCCATGGCCCCCGCGGGAGTGCCGCCGGGGACCGATTGGCGAGGGCTTCAGACGCCGAAGCGGTCGCGCAGGGCGTAGTAGGCGGCGCCCATCGCGGTCAGTGGGGCCTGGAAGGTGCGGCCGCCGAACATCGGCATGTGCGGCAAGGAAGCAAAGGCGTCGAAGCGCTCGGCGTCGCCGCGGATCACTTCACTGATCAATTTACCGGCCAGGTGCGAACAGGTGACGCCGTGACCGCTGTAGCCCTGCATGTAATAGGCGTTCTTTTCGATACGGCCGAATTGCGGCATGCGCGACATGGTCAGCAGGAAGTTGCCGGTCCAGCGGTAGTCGATTTTCACGCCCTTGAGCTGGGGGAAGGTCTTGAGGATTTTCGGACGGATCAGTTGTTCGATATCGTCCGGCTCCCGGGCGCCGTACACCACGCCACCGCCGTAGAGCAGGCGGTTGTCAGCGGTCAGGCGGTAGTAGTCGAGCAGGTAGTTGCAGTCTTCCACGCAGTAATTGTTGCTGATCAGGCTGCGCGCCACCTGTTCCGACAGCGGTTCGGTGACCACGATCTGCGAGCCGCACGGCATGCTTTTGCGGGTGACCCGAGCGTCCAGGTTCTGCGGCAAGTAGGCGTTGCCGGCGATCAGCAGGTATTTGGCGCGGACCACGCCCTTGGCGGTGCGCACCACATTGGGTTCGCCGTAGGTGATTTCCTCGGCCGCCGACTGCTCGAAAATCTTGCCGCCCAGGCCGATGATGGCGCTGGCCTCGCCCAAGGCCAGGTTCAGCGGGTGAACATGACCGCCCTGCTTGTCCAGCAGGCCGCCGACGTAGTTTTCGCAGCCCACTTCGCGGGCCATGTCGTTGCTGTCGAGCAGGTGCAGATTGTGGTTGCCGTAGCGCTCCCAACTGCTTTTCTGTTCGGCCAGGCCCTTGAGCTGTTTCTTGTTCAGGGCGGCGAAAATACCACCCGGGCGGTAGTCGCACTGGATGTCGTAGTGCTGGATGCGCTGGCGAATGATGTCGGCGCCTTCGAACATCATGCTGCCGAGGATCTCCGCGCTTTTTTCACCGTAGCGTTGCTCGATCACGTCCACATCGCGGCTGTAGGAGTTGACCAGTTGCCCGCCGTTGCGCCCGCTGGCACCGAAGCCGACCTTGGCCGCTTCCAGCACGGTGACGCTGTAGCCGGCCTCGGCCAGGAACAGCGCCGACGACAGCCCGGTGTAGCCGGCGCCGATGACACAGACGTCGCACTCCACCAACTCTTCGAGCACGGGGAAGTCGCCGGTGTGGTTACGGGTCGCGGCGTAGTAACTGTTGACGTGGGTTTGCATGTTTCGGACTCCTGGGCGCTTGGCCGACGCGGGCCGGCAAGCGCCGTTGTTATGTGTCTTAGAGCTTGATCCAGGTGGCCTTGAGCTCGGTGTACTTGTCGAAGGCGTGCAGCGACTTGTCGCGGCCATTGCCCGACTGTTTGAAGCCGCCAAAGGGCGCCGTCATGTCGCCACCGTCGTATTGGTTGACCCACACGCTGCCGGCGCGCAGGCCCCGGGCAAAGCGGTGGGCGCGGCTGAGGTTGGCGGTCCACACGGCGGCAGCCAGGCCGAAAATGCTGTCGTTGGCGATCTGCAGCGCCTGCTCTTCCGTGTCGAAGCTGATCAGCGACAGCACCGGGCCGAAGATTTCTTCACGGGCGATGGTCATGGCGTTGGTCACACCGTCGAAAATCGTCGGCTCCACGTACTGGCCGCCGGTCTCTTCCAGGGTGCGCTGGCCGCCGACCAGCAACTGGGCACCCTGTTCCTTGCCGATGTCGATGTAGCGCAGCACGTTGTCCAGTTGCCGCTGATCGACCACCGCGCCGACCTTGGTCGCAGGGTCCAGCGGGTGCCCCGGGGTCCAGGCCTTGAGGGCCTGCACCAACAGCGGAATAAACGCCTCGCGGATCGAGCGCTCCACCAGCAGGCGCGAGCCGGCCACGCAGACTTCACCCTGGTTGAAGGCAATGCCCGCCGCGGCGGCTTCAGCGGCGGCGCGCAGGTCCGGGGCATCGGCGAACACCACGTTCGGGCTCTTGCCGCCAGCTTCCAGCCACACCCGTTTCATGTTGCTCTGGCCGGAATACGCCAGCAGTTGCTTGGCCACCCCGGTGGAACCGGTAAACGCCAGCACGTCCACGTCCATGTGCAGGGCCAGGGCTTTGCCGACCGTGTGGCCGTACCCCGGCAGCACGTTGAACACACCCGGAGGAATGCCGGCATCGAGTGCCAGTTGGGCCAGGCGAATGGCGGTCAGCGGCGACTTTTCCGAAGGTTTGAGGATGAACGAGTTGCCCGCCGCCAGGGCCGGGCCGAACTTCCAGCTGGCCATGATCATCGGGAAGTTCCACGGCACGATGGCCGCCACCACGCCAGAGGGTTCCCGGGTAATCAGGCCCAACTGGTCATGGGGCGTAGGCGCCACCTCGTCGTAGATTTTGTCGATGGCCTCGGCGCTCCAGCGGATCGCGTTGGCGGTGGCTGGCACGTCGATGGCCATGGAATCGCCGATCGGCTTGCCCATGTCCAGGGTTTCCAGCAGGGCCAGTTCTTCCTGGTGCTCGAGGATCAGTTCGGCGAAACGGATCAGCACGCGCTTGCGCGCCGCCGGGGCCTGCAAGCGCCAGACGCCGGACTCAAAGGCCCGACGTGCGGCGACCACCGCCAAGTCGGCGTCGGCCTCGTCGGTGCTGGCGACCTGGGCCAGCAAACGCCCGTCCACCGGGCTGATGCTGTCAAAGGTCTGGCCGCTGGCGGCCCAGCGGTATTCGCCGTCGATAAAGGCCCGGCCCTCAAGGCTCAGGGACTGGAAGTACTGCTCCCAGTCATGGCGCTGCTTGGTCATGTCATGCACTCAACAGAGAAAGGGACAGCGGCCGTCAGACCGTGTGCAGGTACCAGTTGTATTCAAGGTCGGAGATGGAGTTTTCGAACTCCGCCAGCTCGCTTTCCTTGCACGCCACAAACACGTCGATGTACAGCGGGTCGATGTACTTGGCCATGACCTCGCTGTCGTCCAGCTCGCGCAGGGCGTCGCGCAGGTTGTTCGGCAGGCTTTGCTCGTTCTGCTCGTAGGAGTTGCCTTCCACCGGGGCGCCCGGCTCGATCTTGTTGGTCAAGCCGTGGTGCACACCGGCCAGGACCGAAGCCATCAGCAGGTACGGGTTGGCGTCGGCGCCAGCCACTCGGTGCTCGATGCGCACCGCGTCCGGCGAACCGGTGGGCACGCGCACGGCCACGGTGCGGTTGTCGATGCCCCAGCTCGGCGAGTTCGGCACATAGAACTGCGCGCCAAAGCGACGGTAAGAGTTGACGTTGGGGCAGAGGAAGGCCATCTGCGCCGGCAGGGTTTCCAGCACGCCGCCGATGGCATGACGCAGGGCGTCGTTGGTCTCCGGGTCTTCGCTGGCGAAGATATTGTTGCCCTGCTTGTCGAGAATCGAGATATGCACGTGCAAACCGTTGCCGGCCTGGCCCGGGTAGGGTTTAGCCATAAAGGTGGTGTCCATCTCGTGGTCGTAGGCGATGTTTTTCACCAGGCGCTTGAGCAGCACCGCGTAGTCGCAGGCTTTGATCGGGTCGCTGACGTGGTGCAGGTTGACTTCGAACTGGGCCGGGGCACTTTCCTTGACGATGGCGTCGGCAGGGATGCCCTGCTCTTTCGCGCCTTCGAGGATGTCTTGCAGGCAGTCGACGTACTCGTCCAGGTCATCGATCAGGTAGACCTGGGTCGAGTGCGGACGCTTGCCGGAGATCGGCGAACGCGGGGCCTGCGGGCGGCCGTTCACGTTGTCCTGGTCGATCAGGTAGAACTCCAGCTCGAACGCGGCGCAGATGGTCAGGCCCAGGTCGTCGAACTTGCTCACCACCTGGCGCAGCACTTCCCGCGGGTCGGCGAAAAACGGCTGGCCTTCCAGTTCGTGCATGGTCATCAGCAGTTGCGCGGTGGGTCGCTTCTGCCAGGGCTCGATGCTCAGGGTGTCGGGGATCGGGTAGCAGATGCGGTCGGAGTCGCCGATGTCCAGGCCCAGGCCGGTGCTTTCCACGGTGGAGCCATTGATGTCCAGGGCGAACAACGAGGCCGGGAGGTTGATGCCTTTTTCATACACTTTATGCAGCGCGGTGCGTTCGATGCGCTTGCCGCGCACCACACCGTTCATGTCTGCAATCAGCAGATCGACATACAGGACCTCGGGGTGTTTCTTCAGAAAGGCGTTGGCTTCGTTGAGCTGAACGGCACGCAGTGGGACCGACATGATGCACCTATGTGTTAATTATTATGTTCAAAGCTGTTGCTTGAGCGCAGTCAATCCGAAAGGAAAAGTGAAGTCAATAGCGAACACTTTGACCAGCACGTTAATTATTTTGCACCAATAACTACCGGATAGCGCCACGAAACACGCAAAACCAGAACAACAGACACATCCCGTCTAGAATTTTTGACATTGAAGTTGTCAATTAAAATCAACGAGGCTAAGCTCTGGAAAAACTCGTTCCAGCGTGAATTTCGAGGTGATAAAAATGGCACTCAAGCCATTGATCGGCGTAACTGCGTGCGTCAAAGAGATCGGGCTGCACCCCTACCATGTCAGCGGTGACAAGTACTTGCGGGCCGTCAGCGTCGCGGCCCTGGGGCTGCCGGTGGTGATTCCGTCCCTGGCCGACCTGACCGACATCCAGGGCCTGTTCGAGCACCTGGATGGCCTGCTGTTCACCGGCTCGCCGTCCAATGTGGAGCCCTTCCACTATCAGGGGCCGCCCAGCGAAGCGGGCACCGCCCATGACCCACAACGGGACGCCACCACCCTGCCCCTGCTGCGCGCCGCCATCGCGGCCGGTGTGCCGGTGCTGGGCATCTGCCGCGGTTTCCAGGAACTCAACGTGGCCTTCGGCGGCAGCCTGCACCAGAAGGTGCATGAGGTGCCGGGCATGCTCGACCACCGCGAAGCCGACGACCCGCGCGTCGAGGTGCAGTACGCCCCGGCGCACCCGGTGACGATCCAGCCCGGCGGCGTGTTCGAGCGCATGGGCCTGTCCGGCGAGATCCAGGTCAACTCGATCCACAGCCAGGGCATCGACCGCCTGGCCGACGGCCTGCGGGTCGAGGCCGTGGCACCGGATGGCCTGATCGAGGCCGTATCCGTGGAAAACAGCCAGGCGTTCGCCTTCGGCGTGCAGTGGCACCCGGAATGGCAGGTCCTGTCCAACCCGCCCTACTTGAGTATTTTCCAGGCCTTTGGCGACGCCTGCCGGCAACGCGCCGCGCAACGTCGCTGAGCCGTGGCTGCCGTTCCACGGCAGCCACTCCAGCCCTTCAACGAACCACACGCCCTGCCCCAGCGGCGAGCGCACCCGCGTGCGCCCGACGTTCGGCGTGAGCAACACACGGCAAGACCACAACAACAAATAGCGTCAGGCAGCCAGGACGGCTGCGCCGAATCAACCCGCCCCACGCGGGTTGGCCATCCACTTCAAGCCGGGCCGCCTTTGGCCCGGCGACTGACACCTGTTGGGAGTTTCACATGGCAAACGCCTCCAGCACTTACCGCAAGGCCCTTGAAGGCCACCCGGCGCCGCAGAAGGTTCTGGTCAAGGTCGACCGCGTGACCAAGAAATTCGATGAAACCGTGGCGGTAGATGATGTGTCCCTGGAGATTCACCAAGGGGAAATCTTCGCCCTGCTCGGCGGTTCGGGGTCCGGCAAATCCACCCTGCTGCGGATGCTGGCCGGCTTCGAACGGCCCACCGAAGGACGCATCTACCTGGATGGCGTAGACATTACCGACATGCCGCCCTACGAGCGGCCGATCAACATGATGTTCCAGTCTTACGCACTGTTCCCACACATGACCGTGGCGCAGAACATTGCCTTCGGCCTCAAGCAGGACCGCTTGCCCGCCAGCGAAATCGAGGCCCGGGTCGAGGAAATGCTCAAGCTGGTGCACATGACCCAGTACGCCAAGCGCCGCCCTCACCAACTGTCCGGTGGCCAGCGCCAACGTGTGGCCCTGGCCCGCTCCCTGGCCAAGCGCCCGAAACTGCTGCTGCTCGACGAACCCATGGGCGCCCTGGATAAAAAGCTGCGCTCGCAGATGCAGCTGGAGCTGGTGGAAATCATCGAACGCGTGGGCGTGACCTGCGTGATGGTGACCCACGACCAGGAAGAGGCCATGACCATGGCCCAGCGCATCGCCATCATGCACTTGGGCTGGATTGCCCAGATCGGCAGCCCGATCGACATCTATGAAGCGCCGGTCAGCCGCATGGTCTGCGAGTTCATCGGCAACGTGAACGCCTTCGACGGCACAGTCATCGAGGATCAGGAAGGCTACGCGGTGATTCACTGCCCGGAGCTGGAACAGAAGATCTACGTCGGCCACGGTGTCAGCACCTCGGTGCAGGACAAGTCGGTGACCTACGCCATCCGCCCGGAAAAAATGCTGGTCAGCAGCACCGCGCCCGAGGCCCGCTACAACTGGTCCCAGGGCAAGGTCCACGACATCGCCTACCTCGGCGGCCACTCAGTGTTCTACGTCGAATTGCCCGGCGGCAAGATCGTCCAGTCGTTCATGGCCAACGCCGAGCGACGTGGCGCACGGCCGACCTGGGATGACCAGGTCTACGTCTGGTGGGAAGACGACAGCGGCGTGGTACTGCGCGCATGAGGACCTCCGCCATGACTCTGAATCAGCGTTTGATCCGTGTGCTGCCCAGCGGTCGCAAGTTGGTGATCGGCATTCCCTTCCTCTGGCTGTTCCTGTTCTTCATGCTGCCGTTCTTCTTGGTGATGAAGATCAGCTTCTCGGAAGCGGCCCTGGCCATTCCGCCCTACTCGGAGATCTACAGCTTCGCCGAGGAGAAATTCCAGCTGCTGCTGAACCTGGGCAACTACGCGCTGCTGGCCGGGGACGAGCTCTACATCTCGGCCTACCTGGGCTCGCTGAAAGTCGCCCTGCTCAGCACCCTGATGTGCCTGGTGGTGGGCTTTCCCATGGCCTACGCCATCACCAAGGCCAGCAAGGAAGCGCAAAACGTCCTGCTGCTGTTGATCATGATGCCGACCTGGACCGCGATCCTGATTCGCGTCTATGCGTGGATGGGCATCCTCAGCAACAACGGCCTGCTCAACGCCTTCCTGATGTGGAGCGGCCTGACCTCCAGCCCGATCGAGATCCTCAACACCAACACCGCGGTGTACATCGGGGTGGTGTACGCCTACCTGCCGTTCATGATCCTGCCGCTCTACGCCAACCTGGTAAAGCACGACCAGAGCCTGCTGGAAGCGGCCTCGGACCTGGGTTCGAGCAACTTCAACAACTTCTGGAAAATCACCGTGCCCCTGGCCAAGAACGGCATCATCGCCGGTTGCATGCTGGTGTTCATTCCGGTGGTCGGCGAGTTCGTGATTCCGGAACTGCTGGGCGGCCCGGAAACCCTGATGATCGGCCGTGTGCTGTGGCAAGAGTTCTTCAATAACCGCGACTGGCCGGTGGCCTCCGCCCTGGCGGTGGTGATGCTGGCGATCCTGATTATTCCAATCCTGCTGTTCAACCGCAGCCAGGCCAAAGAAATGGAGGCACGGGCATGAAGCGTTTCGGCTTTGCAAAACTGATGCTGGTGCTCGGCCTGCTGTTTATCTACCTGCCGATGCTGATCCTGGTGATCTACTCGTTCAACGCGTCGAAGCTGGTGACGGTGTGGGGCGGCTGGTCGTTGAAGTGGTACGTCGGCCTGTTGGACAACACCCAGCTCATGGGCTCAGTGCTGCGCTCCCTGGAGATTGCCTGCTACACCGCCGTTGCCGCCGTGGCCCTGGGCACCCTGGCCGCCTTCGTGCTGACCCGGGTCACCCGCTTCAAGGGCCGCACCCTGTTCGGCGGCCTGGTGACCGCGCCCTTGGTGATGCCGGAAGTGATCACCGGCCTCTCGCTGTTGCTGCTGTTCGTGGCCATGGCCCAGTTGATCGGCTGGCCCATGGAGCGCGGCATCGTCACCATCTGGATCGCCCACACCACCTTCTGTGCCGCCTATGTGGCGGTGGTGGTGTCGGCCCGCCTGCGCGAACTGGACCTGTCCATCGAAGAGGCGGCCATGGACCTGGGCGCACGGCCGTTCAAAGTGTTCTTCCTGATCACCATTCCGATGATCGCGCCATCCCTGGCAGCCGGCGGCATGATGTCCTTCGCCCTGTCGCTGGATGACCTGGTGCTGGCCAGCTTCGTGTCGGGCCCCGGCTCCACCACCCTGCCGATGGAAGTCTTTTCCGCCGTGCGCCTGGGGGTCAAACCGGAAATCAACGCCGTGGCCAGCCTGATTCTGTTGGCGGTGTCGCTCGCCACCTTCCTGGTCTGGTACTTCAGCCGCAAGGCCGAAGCCAACCGCAAACGGGCGATCCAGGACGCCATGGAACAAACCGCCAACGAAAGCTGGCAGGCCCCTGAAGCGCGCACTACCACAACGGCGTAGGAGCCGGCTTGCCGGCGATGGCGTCATCCGCACCAGCGCCGGATTTTCGGTCGGATGCACGGACGTCATCGCTGGCAAGCCAGCGCCTACAACAATCACACCTTCCCTGTAGCCGGCTTGCCGGCGATAACCTCGCATCGCCCCTGCAACCCTCTGCACAATAAGAAATGGAGTTGTACCCATGAAAACCCCTGGCAGGACTCTACTGGCACTGTCCTTGATGAGCGCGCTGGCCACCGGCGCCCAGGCCAACGACAAGGTCCTGCGCGTCTACAACTGGTCGGACTACATCGCCCCGGACACCCTGAAAAAGTTCGAGGCCGAGACCGGCATCCATGTCACCTACGACGTCTTCGACAGCAACGAAACCCTGGAGGCGCGGCTGCTGGCCGGCAAGTCGGGCTACGACATCGTGGTCCCGTCCAACAGCTTCCTGGCCAAGCAGATCAAGGCCGGGGTCTATCAGCCCCTGGACAAGTCCAAGCTGCCGAACTGGCAGAACCTCAACCCGGTGCTGCTGAACAACGCTGCCGCCAGCGACCCGGGCAACGCCTATGCCTTCCCCTATATGTGGGGCTCGATCGGCATCGGCTACAACCCGCAGAAGGTCCAGCAGGCCCTGGGCAGCAACGCCCCGGTGAACTCCTGGGACCTGCTGTTCAAGCCCGAGAACGCCGAGAAGCTCAAGGCCTGCGGCATCAGCTTCCTCGACTCGCCCACGGAGATGCTCCCGGCCGCCCTGCACTACTTGGGCTACCCGGTGAACAGCCAGGATAAACAGCAGATCGCCGAGGCCCAGGCACTGTTTATGAAGATCCGCCCGAGCGTGGCCTACTTCCACTCCTCCAAGTACATCTCGGACCTGGCCAACGGCAATATCTGCGTGGCCGTGGGTTATTCCGGCGACGTGCTGCAAGCCCGCTCCCGGGCCGAGGAAGCCGGCAACCAGGTGCAGATCGACTACAGCATTCCCAAGGAAGGCGCAGGCAGCTTCTACGACATGGTGGCTATCCCCAAGGATGCGGCCAACGTCGATAACGCCTACGTGTTCATGAATTTCCTGATGCGCCCGGACATCATCGCCGAGGTCACCAACAGCGTCGGCTACAGCAACGCCAACGCCGCCGCCACGCCCTTGGTGGATGAAGCGATTCGCAATGACCCGGCGTCCTACCCGCCGCAAAACGTGCTCGCGACCCTCTACGCCGTGCCAGACCAACCGATTGCCGTGCAACGGGTCATGACCCGCGGCTGGACCAAGGTCAAACTGGGCCAGTAACCCGGCCCTGGCCTTCACCGATTCCGTTCCGGTCGCGCCTTACCACCGCGACCCTGCTGTGAACGGCCTCACCTGGCTCCCTCGGCTCGGGTGAACCCTTGGCGCCCCCGCCGCTCGCGGCGGCGCCTTTTTTATGCCGGGCCCAGGCGCGTCAACGACTCACACCGAGGTACCAAGCGCCGGGCATTGACGACGATTGAAGATCAGCCAACTGCCCAGGGCCAACCCCCAGACGCTCACGCAGCCATACAGCAGGACCCAGCCAAAACCATGAGCCAAGGCCATTCGCGCAGAGGCTTCGGAGAAGGGTTGCAGCCCACCTTCGGCGACAACCGAGAGCTGCCCCGCGGCAATGCTTTGCGCCCAGCCATAGAGGGTTTGCCCATCCACCGCAAAGATAAGGCCTGGCTGCAGGTACGCGACAATTCCCGCCACCAGAACCAGGCCCATCAGCGCGATGTTCAGTGCCAGGGAAATCATCCGCGCACTCATGTCGATTCCCGACGCCATGCCCGCCCGGGCGCTGGGCAAGGACCGCGTGGTGGTATTGGTGACCGGGGTGTTGGTGATGCCCAGGCCGATACCCGCCAGCAAGCAGCCCGGTAACAAGCTCAGCCCGCTGGCATCGACCTGGCGGCTGCCGAGGTACATCAGCATAAAGCCCAGGCCGATGCACCATAGGCCGCCAGGAATCACCCGCGCCGCCTGATAACGCAGGGCCAGGCGCTCGCCCACCGCTGGAAAAACCAAGGTCGGCAAGGTATAGGCCAGCAGCGCCAGGCCGCAGGCCACGCTGTCGTAGCCCAGGGCGCCCTGGAAATACAGCGGCAGGTAAATCATCAATGGCCAGAAACTGAAGTTCATTCCGATGGAGCCCATGAGGGCGCCGCTGAACGGCCGGTTCTTGAACACGCCCAGCTCGAACATCGGCTGCGGGTGGCGACGCTCGACCCGTACAAATGCGCCGATACACAGCAGGCTGGCCAGCAGAATGCCCAACCCGATGACCGGCCGGCTGGCCCACTGCGAGCCTTGGGTCAACAAGAGGGTCAAACCCAGCACCGCCAGGGACAACAGCAGGATGCCGCCGACATCCAACCGGCCCGTTTGCTCATGGCGCGATTCGCGCACCCCGCCGATGGCCAAGGCACAGGTCACCAACGCCAGGGGCAGGTGCACAAGGAAGATCCACGGCCAACTGCTGACGGCGACGATGGCGCCGCCGATGATCGGCCCGAACCCCAGGCCAATGCCAAACACCATCCCCCAGGCAGCAAAGGCCCGGCCACGCTCGCGCCCCTCGCGAAACTGCTGGGAGAGGATCGCCACCTGAGTAATCAGCATCGCGCCACCGGCCATGCCCTGAACGCCACGGGCGGTGATCAACAGAGCCGTGTCATGGGCCAGCCCGCAGAGCAGCGAGGCGCCACCAAAGGCCAGGATACTCAGCACAAACAAGCGCTTGCGGCCAAAGCGGTCGGCCAATGCGCCGGTGGCCATCAACACCACGGTGCAGGCCAGGGTGTAGGCATTCATGACCCATTGCAGGTCCGTGAAACGAGCCCGTAAGTGCTGTTCAAGGGCCGGCAATATCACCGGTACGCTGGAGATTTCCAGGCCGAACATCAAGGCGGCCAGGCAGATGGCGGCCAAGGCCTGGTGGTTACGCGAATCTGAAGGGGGCATCGAGGGTTTTCCAAAGTCCGTAGGTGAGTCCAGCCCACGTCCGGGGCAACGCCCCAGCCGGCTGGAGGCTGAAGTCTGGGCATACGGCCTTGATGACGGAAATGATTTAATTTATTAGCATTCAGTAATTTCCATCATGGATAGAGCACCGCCCATGGACATCGATCCCTCCCTGCTGCGCGCTCTGGTCGCCGTCCAGGAAAGCGGCGGCTTTACCCGCGCCGCCGAGCGCCTGAACCTCACCCAGTCAGCTGTCAGCCATCAGATTCGTCGCCTCGAAGAACAACTGGGCCGCCCCCTGCTGTACCGAACCACCCGGCGCCTGACCCTGACTGAAGAGGGCCAGGAGGTGTTGCACCACGCCCACACCATTCTCGACGCCATGGACGCCCTGGCCCAGCGGTTCCAACCGACGAAGCTGTGTGGCGTGGTGCGTTTCGGGGTGCCGGAAACCTTTATGGGTGAGCGCCTGCCGCCGCTGCTGGGGCAGTTTGCCAGGGCCTTTCCCAAGGTGCGCCTGGACGTGAATGTCGGCACCTACCTGGACTTGCGCAAGATGCTCAAGGCCGGCGAACTGGACCTGGCGGTGGTGCTCTCGGAACCGGGGCTTGCCAGCAGCGACCCCGTGCTGCGCAGCGCACAGTTTGTCTGGGTTGCCGCACAACATTTCGACTGGAACGCCGAGACCTCGCTGCCATTGGCCCTGGCCCCGATGCCCTGCGTCAATCGCCAAGTGGGGGTGGATGCCTTGCAGCACAGCGCGACGCCATGGCACCTGGCGTTCAGCTCACCGAGCCAGGAAGGGATTCGCACAGCGGTGCTGGCCGGGCTCGGTGTCACGGTACAAATGGCCAGTGACCTCAAGCCAGGCCTGCGCATCATCGACGGCGAGTACGGCTTGCCGCCGCTGCCCACGGCGCATTTCCTACTGGCCTGGGGCGCTGGCGAACAAAGCCCCGCCGCACAAGAACTGGGCCAACTGCTGCTGGCCATGGCAGAGGCACCGAGCCGCACGCAACGGCGGCGCAAGGCGCCCTAGCCGCGTCTCGGCACCTCCTTGGGGTCAGCGATTGACCGCCGCGAACGCCGCCGCCACGCGCTGTACATTGCCGTGGTTCAAGCCGGCCATGCACACCCGGCCGCTGTCGATCAGGTACACGCCGAATTCATCGCGCAGGCGGCTGATCTGCGCCACGCTGAAACCGGTGTAGCTGAACATGCCACGCTGGCGCAGCAGGTAGTCGAAGTCCTGTGCCGGCAGCACCTGTTTCATCGCACCGACCAGCAGGCTGCGCATTTCCAGGATGCGCTCACGCATGGCCTTGACCTCGGCGATCCAGTCGGCCTTGAGCAGCGGGTCCCGCAGGATCCGCGCCACCACCTGGGCCCCGAAGGCCGGCGGGCTGGAGTAGTTGCGGCGTATCGTGGACTTGAGTTGCCCCAGCACTCGGTCGGCCGCCTGGGCGTCTTCGCAGACCACCGACAGGCCGCCAACGCGCTCGCCGTACAGGGAGAAAATCTTGGAAAACGAGTTGCTCACCAAGAAGGGAATACCGGCGTCGGCCATGGCGCGAATGGCATAGGCATCTTCGTCGAGGGTGCCGCCAAAGCCCTGATAGGCAATGTCGAGGAACGGCAGCAGGTCACGGCGTACCACCAGGGCGATCAACTGATCCCACTGCGCGGGCGTCAGGTCGGCGCCGGTAGGGTTATGGCAGCACGGGTGCAGCAGGATGATGCTGCCGGCCGGCACCTGTTCCAGGGTGGCGAGCATGGCAGCGAAATCCACGCCCCGGGTTTGCGGGTCGAAGTAGGGATAGCTGTGGACCTTGAAACCGGCCCCGGCGAACAGCACCCGATGGTTGTCCCAGGTCGGATCGCTGACCCAGACTTCGGCCTCGGGAAAGTAGCGCTTGAGGAAATCCGCCCCGACCTTCAACGCCCCCGAGCCGCCCACGGTCTGCACCGTGGCCACGCGCCCAGCCTGCAGCAGCGGGTGCTGCTCGCCGAACAACAGCGCCTGAACCTCTTGGCGATACGGCGCCAGGCCTTCCATGGGCAGGTACAGGGACGCGTCGTGGTCCTGGGCGGCGATCTGCGCCTGGGCCACACGCACCGCGTGCAACTGGGGAATGATGCCGTCTTCGTTGTAATACAAGCCGATACCCAGGTTGACCTTATCGGCGCGGGGGTCCTGCTTGAAGGTCTCCATCAACGAGAGAATCGGGTCACCCGCGTAGGCATCGACATGCTGGAACACTGAACAATACTCCTGGATTGGTAAGGCCCGGGATCAGGCCGAATAACGATGGGGACGGTGGTTCATGGCGATGATCAGGTTCAACACCACGGCACCGGCGATGGACACCAGCAACAGTGGCAGGCTCACCACATACAGCGACGCCAGTACCACCATGACGTCCACCGCCATCTGCAATTTGCCGGCACGGATGCCGAAGCGGTCCTGCAGGTACAGGGCAAGGATATTAACCCCACCAAGGCTGGCCTTGTGCCTGAACAGCACAATAAAACCCAGCCCCATGATCAGGTTGCCCAGCAACACCGCGTACAGCGGCTGCAACTGATCGATATGGATAAAGCGCGCGTGCAGGTCACTGAAGACCGAGACCAGGGCCACGGCGCAAAAAGTCTTGAGGGTGAAGGCCCAGCCCATGCGACGGATCGCCAAGTAATAGAACGGCAGGTTGATCAGGAAAAACGCCGTGCCGAACGACACCTGGAAGCCGTAGTGGGCCAGGAAGGCCAGGCCGGCGGTGCCACCGGTCAGGGCGCCGACCTGGCGCAGCAGGAGCACGCCGAAGGACACCATCAAGGTGCCAATCAGCAGCGCCAGGCCGTCTTCCAGCAGCGTGTGCCGCGCTGCCGGGGTTGCAGTGGTTTGATCCATACGCAGTACTCGATCGCAGACAATATCCGAGCCCGCTCCCCCCGCCCTGCACCTCGCCTCTAGGGGAGGCCGAAGCGCAGCAGCGGAAGCCGCCGACTCACAACTCATGCGAAATTCTTACACATAACAATCAAATCACGCATCAAATTCAGATAAAAAGACATAATCACGCAAAACTGCACAATTCACGCACACATCACGCACAAAAAGCACCGCAATGGTGCACCCTACGCCTCACAAGGCGATGGACAGGGTGTTTTCCTTGAGCCGCTCCAGCACCACCGAGGTTTTCACATGGCCGACGCTGCCGTGGGCTGACAATTGGCTGATCAAATGGTTAAGGCCGGCCAGGTCGCCCACTGCCACTTTGAGCATGTAATCGGCATCCCCCGTGGTCTTGAAGGCATCGACAATGGCTGGGGTGTCCACCACCAGGGCATGGAACTGATCCACCAGCGCCGGCACGTGGCTGACCAGGCGAATTTCCACCATGCAGGTCAGGTCCAGGTTGGCGGCTTGCGCCGCCAGGCGGGCGTGATAGCCGAGAATCAACTGCTCCTGTTCCAGCTGGATTCGCCGCCGTGAGCACTGGGACGCCGACAAGCCGACCAGCTCGCTGAGCTCCTGGTTGGTCAGCCGTCCGTTGGCCTGGAGCAAGCTCAGAATCTTCAGGTCGAAATCGTCAACTTTGCTCATTGTTTCCTCGTTTTATTCGGTCGTTGAACGTGGCCTTGAGTGGGCCTGAAAGAACCCCTTTCGACGGCCTCTGCCGCACCACGAATCCATCCTGCCAAAAAACCTGGCCTTGTTTTTGCTCTCAGCCTCGCCACGAGCGCTCAGCGGCAACCGGCCATCGCCGGCCCCACAGCGCCTCCTCCCACACGCGTTTTGAGGAAGCCCCATGGCTGAACAACCCTTGGAAAAACCACTGCAACGTGGCCTGAAGAATCGTCATATCCAACTGATCGCCCTGGGCGGCGCGGTGGGCACCGGGCTGTTCCTGGGCATCGCGCAAACCATCCAGATGGCCGGGCCGGCCGTGTTGCTAGGGTATTCGATTGCTGGCCTGATCGCATTTTTCATCATGCGCCAGCTCGGTGAAATGGTGGTCGAGGAGCCGGTCAGCGGCTCCTTCAGTCATTTCGCCAACCGCTACTGGGGCCGCCTGGCGGGCTTCATGTCGGGCTGGAACTACTGGGTGCTGTACGTGTTGGTGAGCATGGCCGAGCTGACGGCAGTGGGCATCTACGTGCAGTACTGGTGGCCGGGCATTCCGACCTGGGCCAGCGCCGCAGTGTTCTTTGTGCTGATCAATGCCATCAACCTGCTGCACGTCAAACTCTTCGGCGAAATGGAGTTCTGGTTTTCCATCATCAAGGTCGGGGCCATCGTCAGCATGATCGGCTTCGGCAGCTACCTGCTGCTCAGCGGCAATGCCGGCCCCGAAGCCAGCGTCAGCAACCTCTGGCAATTGGGCGGGTTCTTCCCCCACGGCGTCGGCGGGCTGGTCATGGCCATGGCGGTGATCATGTTTTCCTTCGGCGGCCTGGAACTGGTCGGCATCACCGCCGCCGAGGCCGACGACCCGCAGCGCAGCATCCCCAAGGCCACCAACCAGGTGATCTGGCGCATCCTGCTGTTCTACGTCGGCGCCCTGGCCATCCTGTTGTCGCTGTATCCCTGGACCAAGGTCGTGGAAGGCGGCAGCCCGTTCGTGATGATCTTTCATGCCCTGGACAGCAACGTCGTGGCCACGGTGCTGAACATCGTGGTGCTGACCGCCGCGCTGTCGGTCTACAACAGCTGCGTGTACTGCAACAGCCGCATGCTGTTCGGCCTGGCCTTGCAGGGCAATGCGCCCAAGGCCCTGCTCAAGGTCAACCGCCGTGGCGTGCCCCTGACCGCCCTTGGCGTCTCGGCCCTGGCCACCGGCCTGTGCGTGCTGATCAATTACTTTATGCCGGGTCGGGCCTTCGAGCTGCTGATGTCGCTGGTGGTCTCGGCCCTGGTGATCAACTGGGCGATCATCAGCATCACCCACTTGAAGTTCCGCCAGGCCAAGCGTCTGAGCGGCACGCCCAGCCGCTACCCAAGCTGGGGCCAGCCCCTGACCAACTACCTGTGCCTGGCCTTTATCGCGGGGATTCTGCTGGTGATGTACCTGACCCCCGGCACACGGATTTCCGTGTTGCTGATTCCCGTGTGGCTGCTGTTGCTGGCAGGCTGTTACCGTCTGCGCCAACGCCACACCGAGACGGCCACGGCACCGTCGCTGCCTGAACAAGCCTTGTAATCCCTGAACCGAGCCCTGGACATCATGAAAAAAACAATCCGCCTTGCCCTGTTCACTGCCCCGCTGACCGCCCTGCTGGCCCTGCCCGGCCTGGCCCAGGCCGATGCCGCCGCTTCGCACCTGGACCGGGTGCTGGAGCAAGGCCAGTTGCGGGTGTGCACCACCGGCGACTACAAGCCCTACTCCTACAAAGACCCCAGCGGTGCCTACTCCGGCATCGACATCAGCCTGGTACAACGCCTGGCGGACAGCCTCGGGGCCAAGGTGCAGTGGGTCGACAGCACCTGGAAAAGCCTGATGCCGGACATGCAGGCCGGCAAATGCGACATCGCCGTGGGTGGGATTTCCGTGACCCTGGAACGGCAGAAAAAAGCCTTCTTCAGTAGCACCCTGGACGTGGACGGCAAGATCCCCCTGGCCCGCTGCGAAGACCAGGCGCGCTACCAGACCGTGGAACAGATCAACCAGCCTTCGGTGCGCCTGATCGAGCCGGCGGGCGGCACCAACGAAGCCTTTGCCCACGCCTTCCTGCCCAAGGCGCAGTTGATCCTGCACGACAACGTGACCCTGTTCGACGCCCTGCTGAACAAGCAGGCCGACGTGATGATCACCGAAGCCTCGGAGGCCCTCTACCAGCAGAAACTCAAGCCCGGGTTGTGCGCCATCAACCCTACGCATTTCCTGCAATACGGCGAGAAAGCCTACCTGCTGCCCCGGGGCGACATGGCCTGGAAACAGTACGTGGATCAATGGCTGCACCTGACCAAGGCCACCGGGGTCTACCAGGACACCGTGGGCCAATGGCTGGCTGTGCCCAAGCCCTGAGCAGGCATTGCTGAGCGGCTAAATGGGCGCCTTCGGGCGCCTTTTTTATCGCTGTCCACGAACGTGCAATATCGCTTCCTGCCAACGCAACCGGCGCAGTAAAGTGCGGCACCGCATCGCGTCGAAAGGAACCGTCCATGCCCAACACCGTCACTGCCTGCCCCTTGCCTGCGGGTTCGACCATCGCCGGCCTGGCGACCGGCGCGTCCTTTGTCGATTGCCAGCGTGTACTGGCCAGCGCCAGCGACGCCACGGCCCTGCGCCACGCCTTGCACTTGATGGCCGCCACCCCGGCGTGGATCGACCGCTTGATGGGCCTGCGCAATCGCCTGGTCCAATACTGGGGCCTGAAGGACCTGGGACGGCTGACCCGCATCGACCTGCAACGGCCCGACGCGGACTATCACCCCGATGACCGGGTGGGCATCTTCACCCTGGTGAGCCAGGCCCCCGACGAAGTGCTGCTGGTGGACCGCGATCGGCATCTGGATGTGTACCTGGCCCTCAACCGCCTGCCCCTGACCGCCGAAGGCCGCCGCCCGCTGGTGCTGTCGTGCGTGGTGCATCCGCACAATCGCCTGGGCCGCCTGTACATGCTGCCGGTGGCGCCCTTTCATCGCTTGATCGCGCCGCGGATGCTGGCGCGCATCAACCCTCACTGAAGCTCTTTCTCTACAAGGACCCGCCCGTGCAAGAACAACCTTTCGATGTCGTGGTGATCGGCCTTGGCGCCATGGGCGCCGCGACCCTGTATCAACTGGCCAAGCGCGGCGTGAAGGTGCTGGGCATCGACCGTTTCGCCCCGCCCCACGACCAGGGTTCCAGCCACGGCGACACCCGCATCACCCGCCAGGCGGTGGGCGAAGGCGCGGCCTATGTGCCCTTGGCGATCCGCGCCCAGCAGATCTGGCGCGAGCTGGAAGCCGAAACCAACCTGCCCCTGTTCGAGCAATGCGGGGTCTTGATCATGACCTCCAGCACCACCCCGGACGCCGCCGACGACGCGCCGGACTTTACCCGCAGCACCATCGACCTGGCACGGCAGTACGGCATCGAGCATGACGTGCTGGACGCCCGGCAGATCCGCCAGCGCTTCCCGCAGTTCGCGCCCATCGACGACAGCGCCCTGGGCTACTTCGAGCCCGGCGGCGGTTATGTGCGGCCTGAGCGCTGTATCGAGGCCCAACTGACCCGGGCCCGGCAACTGGGCGCGACCCTGATCACCGGCGAGACGGTGCTGGAATTGCACACCGAGAGCGGTCAGGTCCAGGTCATTGGCCAGGGCGCCAACTACCACGCCAAGCGCGCCATCGTCTGCGCTGGCATGTGGTCGGCGCCGTTGCTCGGGGCGCCCTTCGACGGGCTGCTGCGGGTCTGTCGGCAACAGCTCAATTGGTACCGGCTGGATCAACCGGCGCTGTACCCGAGTCATTCGCCCAGTTTCATCATCCATGGCGCGGGCGATATCGATGCCTGCTACGGCTTCCCGCCGATCCCCGGGGAAGGCAGTGTGAAAATCGCCACCGAGCAATACAGCACCGACAGCTCGCCGGACCACCTCGACCGCCAGGTCAGCGAGGCCGATGCCCAGGCCATGTTCCAGCACCTGGTCCGGCCGAACCTCGCCGGGCTGCTGCCGGAGTTGGTGAAGTCCAGCGTCTGCGCCTACACCGTGACGCCGGACTCGGGTTTCATCATCGACCAGCACCCGCGTCTGGCCAACGTGACGGTGGTCAGCGCCTGCTCCGGCCATGGCTTCAAGCACTCGGCGGCAATCGGCGAAGCCCTGGCGCAACAGCTGGTGGACGGGCACAGCACGCTGGACCTGGGGGCCTTTTCCCTGGCGCGGTTTGCCGAGGCACCGAGGGCCTGAGTGTCAAAAAACGGTCTGCAACGCCCCAGCGGAGAAAAAAAACCTTCACGTGACGTTTTTTCATCGCTCAAGTGGCGTTTTCCACCTTGCCGGTTTGCCCAGTCTCTACGATTCTTTAGCAACCCCCTGGGCGGTGCCGTGCTGCCCGGGCGATAACAACAGGAGCGCCCCATGAAGAGCGTCGCTGAACTACTCAAGCTCAAGGCCACACAGCACCAGAAAGTCCACACCATCGCCCCACACCAGATGGTCCTGGAAGCGCTGATGCTGATGGCCGAGAAAAACGTCGGTGCGCTGCCGGTGCTGGAGAATGGCGTGGTGGTGGGTGTCATCAGTGAACGCGACTATGCGCGCAAGCTGGTGCTGCATGGTCGCTCTTCGGTGGGCACGCCGGTCAGCGCCATCATGAGTTCGCCGGTGATCACCGTGGACTCCCACCAAAGCGTCGACACCTGCATGGGCATCATGACCGACAGCCACCTGCGGCACTTGCCGGTGGTGGAAGACGGCCAGTTGCTGGGGTTGCTGTCCATTGGCGACCTGGTCAAGGAAGCCATTGCCGAGCAGGCGGACCTGATTCGCCAGTTGGAGCAGTACATCCGCGGAGAATGACCGCGCCCTGCCGGCACGCCCGCACGGCGTGCCGGTTCCCCCCCGACGCTCGCCCTGCTGCTCCCTGGCCCCCCGCTCTTATCCCGTCTAAGCCCGCGCCGTAAAAAAGCTGCGACCGTCTCGCTTGAGAATGTCGAGCATGGTCTGCGCCGCCGGTGACAGGTACGCCCCCGCCCGAACCGCCACGACGATGGTGCGCTTCATGGTGGTGGCCGCCAGCGGCACTTCCCGCAAGTGGGTGCTGCCTTTGACGTCTTCGAGGGTTTCCCGGGCCAGGAAGCTCAACAGGCGGGTCTTGGCAATCAGCCGCGGCAGCAGGGAAATCGAGTTGGTCTCAATCTGCACCGAGGGCAACGGCAACTCGTGGGCCTGGAACGCATTGTCGATCCAGCGCCGCGCCGAAACACTGGTGGCCGGCAGCACCCAACGATAGGCGCACAGCTCGGCCATGCGAATCGGCCCATCGAACACCGGGTGATCCGGGCTGGCCACGACCACCGCTTCGTCGTCGAACAAACCATGGGGCAGCAACTGCGGGTCACCGTCGAACATCGGGCAGATCACCATGTCCAGGCGCCCGGAACGCAAGGACTCGCGCAGCATGTCGTCCTGGCCGATCACCAGGTTCAGGGTGATCTCCGGCGCCCGCTCCAGCAGGGTCGCGGTGAGCTGGGGCAACAAGTGCTCGGCCATGGTTGCGGCGCAGCCCAGGCGGATATTGCCCAGCACGCCACTGGCGAAGTCCCGCACCTCGCGGTGGGTCTCGGCGATGCTCTGCTGCAGCTGTCGCCCCCGTTGTTGCAGCAACGCGCCCACCGGGGTCAGCTTGATACGTCGGCCATCGCGCTCGAACAGCTTGATGCCGAACGACTCTTCCAGGCGCTGGATGCTTTTGCTCAGGGCCGGCTGGCTGCGATTGAGCTTTTGCGCCGCCCGCCCCAGGTGCCCGAGTTCGGCGATGGTGTCGAAATAGGTCAGGTCACGCAGGTCCATGATCGATCAACCAAAGTTATGGGTTGATCACAATTAGAAACTGGACGTGATCAATTGCGCTATCAATAATTTGCCCTGTCGCTGGCAACACCGCTCCCGCAACAGGAGCGGCCGGCGCCTTGGAGAGTCCTCCCGTGGCACAACGTTTATCCCTGCACACCTGGCCCGTCGCCCTGCAATGGCTGGCGCTGGTGCTGCTGGCCGGTGGCAGCGGCCAGTGGCTCAAGCACCTGGAGGTGCCGGCCGGGCAATTTCTCGGGCCCATGTTGATGGCCATCGTCTTTGGCGTATGCGGCGCCAGCATCCGCGTGCCGCGCCTAGTGTTTCGCCTGGGCCAGGGCACAGTGGGCATGCTTGCCGCCCATGCCATGACCCTCGCCGTGCTGACTGCCATGCTCCAGTCCTGGCCGGTGATGCTCTTTGCCACCTTGCTCACGGTCTGCCTCAGTGCCCTGGTGGGCCTGACCCTGGTGCGCTTCGCCGGGATTCCCGCCAGCACAGCCGCCTGGGGCACCGCGCCGGGCGCGGCGTCGGCCATGGTTTCGATGGCCGATGATTTCGGCGCCGATGCCCGGGTCGTGGCCACCATGCAATACGTGCGGGTGGTCTGCGTGGTGATGATCGGCGCCCTGGTCAGCCACTGGATCGGCGCCACCGGCGGTGGCAGCGAGGTGCATACCCGCGACCTGGCCCTGCAGGGCTTCAGCCTGTTCAACCTCGGCCTGACCCTGGGCGCCATCCTCCTCGGCGTGCTGCTGGGTTCGCGGGTGCCGGCCGGGGCCTTGCTGGTGCCGCTGCTGCTGGGGGGCGCGCTGCAAGTCAGCGGCCTGCTGCACATCACCCTGCCCAACGGGCTGCTGGCCTGTGCCTACGGTGCCATCGGCTGCTACATCGGCCTGCGCTTCGACCGTCCGACCCTGCGTTACGTGTTCGGCCACCTGCCGGCAATGATCCTCGGCGCGGTGCTGCTGATCACCCTCTGCGCATTCTCCGCCTGGCTGCTGGCGCACTGGCTGGGCAAGGACTTTCTCTCCCTGTACCTGGCCACCAGCCCCGGCGGCCTGGACGCCATGGCCATCATCGCGGTGGATACCCACTCCGATGTCGGCCTGGTGCTGGCCATGCAGACCCTGCGGCTGTTTGCGGTGATTGTCAGCGGGGCGTTCTTTGCCCGGTTGATCATCAAGTGGGCCAGGTAGCTCCGCATAGCCTCCAGGCGGCGCCCGACTGCCGCCTGGTTAAACAGCCTGAAACAGTTATTCCAGCACCCGTCGAATCCCCCTCAACCCCCATTCCCCAAGGCCTCCAGGGCCTCTGGCGGTGATCAGCGCAACGCTGCACAGCCTGGGAGGGCCCATAACGGCCACCGCCTGGCCATGAATATCCCGCCCTTGGCCGCCCTGGCTTGATACCATCGCGCACACTTTTGTGACGGTTTAATGGTTGGAAGATTTTTTTGTGAACTTCATTCGTCAAGGATTACATCACCCTCGCGCCTCGCTAATCGCCCTGATCATCTGGGTGTTGTTGGTGCCATTACTGCTGCGCAGCGTACTCGGCTGGGACGACCCCCTGGGCTACGTGTCCGACCTGGGCATCGGCAGCCTGCTGATCGTGTTGCTGTATCGCCGGCCCTGGTGGCTGGCGCTGCCGGTGCTGCTGGTGTGGAGCCTGTTCACCCTGGCCAACGCCGAGTTGGTCAGCGCCGTGGGCCGGATGCCCACGCCCACCGACCTGCACTACCTGATCGACCCACAGTTCGTGGAGAACTCCAGCGGGGGCGGTTTCGCCCAACCCTGGCTCGGCGGTGCGCTGCTGGGCGGGCTGGTGCTGTGGTTGCTGACCCTGTGGAACGGCCGCTCGCGCACCGCGCCGGCCTTGCCGCGCTACAGCTGGTGCGCCCCGCTGCTGTTGCTCGTCGCCCACTGGGGCAGCCAGCACCTGCAACCGTCCGACGCCGACCAATGGCAGCTGTTCAACCTGCCCCACCAGTTGCTGGCGGCCGGTGTGGGAGAAGTGCAGACCCGCGCCGAAGACTGGCTCGAAGGCGATGCCGTGGATGTACCGCCGCCGATGCTCGGGTTGACCCAACTCGACCTGCAAGGCGAGAAAGTCCTGCCCGGCCCCGGCCGCGCGCGCAACGTGCTGATCATCGCCCTGGAGGGCATTCCCGGGGCCTACATCGGCGCCAACCGCCAGGCGCTGAACAGCAGCTACCACGAGGACCTGATGCCCAACCTCAGCCGCTGGGCCGAGCGCGGCATGAACACCCCGGACTACGTGCTGCACAGCCACCAGACCATTCGCGGCCTGTACGCCATGCTTTGCGGCGAGTACGACAAGCTCGACAACGGCACCCCCAAGGGTGTGGAAATGCTCACCCAGAATGAGCGCAACAAGGCCTGCCTGCCGGCCCAATTGCGCAAGAACGGTTTTGCCACCCACTACCTGCAAGGCGCCGGCCTGCGCTTTATGGCCAAAGATAAAATCATGCCCCACATCGGGTTTGGCACCACCCGCGGCCTGGAGTGGTTCAAGAACGACAACTACCTGGAATTCCCCTGGGGCAAGGACGACAAGGCCTTCTTCGAAGGCGCCCTGACCTACGTCGGCCAACTGAAGAAACAGAAAAAGCCCTGGATGCTGACCCTACTCACCGTCGGCACCCACCAGCCCTACTCGGCCCCCGAGGAGTACCTGGAGCGCTACGACTCGCCGAAGCAGGCCGCCGTGGCCTACCTGGATGACGCCCTGGAGCAGTTCCTCAGCGGCCTGGAACGCCAGGGTGTGCTGAAAGACACGCTGGTGGTCATCACCTCGGACGAATCCCATGGCATCGACGGTGTGCGCCTGGCCTCGTCCTGGGGCTTCAACCTGACCCTGGCGCCGGAGCAGGCGCAGTTGCCCCACATCAAGACCGGCACCTACGGGCACATCGACCTCAGCGCGTCGATCCTCGACTACTTCGCCCTGCCGGTGCCCGAAGCCCTCAGCGGCCGCTCGCTGTTCCGCGACTACAGCAGCGGCCGCGAGATCATGTCCTACACCAACGGCAAGCTGCGCTACCACGATGGCCAGGGCACCTTCACCGAGTGCGACTTCCAGCAGCGCTGCCGCTACTACGCCAGCCCGGGCTTTATCGCCGAGCGCGCCACCTTGCAGGGCCAGTACGGCGGCCAGCGCGCACGGCAGATCAGCGCCCGGGCCACGGCCCTGGACCGCACCCTGCTGCGCACTCCGCTGAACCAGCACTACCAGTTCGGCAGCCCGGCGGTGATCCCGCTGCAGGCGCAGATCAAGGATGACTGGGCCGACAACCTGATCGGCGCCCAGTACCTGGAAATGCCCAAGGGCTCGCAGACCAGCGTGCGCCTGAAAGTGCGCTCTCTGGACCCGCAGCAGAACGCTTACATCCTGCTCAAGGCCAAGGAGCTGGAGCAGGATGTGCAACTGGGCCTGCCGGACGGTGAAATGCTGGTGACCCCGGACCAGCCCCTGGAACTGGACTTCCGCTTTGACAACCCGGAGTCGCGCAAGGCCTTCTCCTTCCACTTGCTGGGCTACGGCCACGGCGCCATTGAAGTCAGCGACTTCAGCGTGGTCACTGAAGTGCCCGGCCAGGAAGAACCCCTGGAAGACCTGCCCGACGCCGACACCGCCCAATCCAGCTAACCCCTCCTGTAGGAGCTGGCTTGCCAGCGATAGCGTCCTCGAGACCGCCATCGCCGGCAAGCCAGCTCCTACACGCCGGTTGCAGCATCCAGCGCCTCCTCCACCTGTAGCGATCACCTCCGTAAGACCGCCTGCAGTAGCTCCCCTTTCCCGTACCCCCTTACAAAAAAATTTCCTGTACATGAAACTTTTTTTGTACAGCTTTAGTCCGACCGTCGATGTCATTTGAACATCATTGAGCCATCACTTCGCCCCAGTAACGGCAAGCGCCTGTGAAGCATTCAGTCAACGGTTTAGGAGCTGCCCCGCCTATGTTTTCCAATCTGAGCATTTCGCAAAAGCTGTACGCCGGTTTCGGTGTCGTCCTGCTGATCATCCTGCTGCTGGTGCTGGCCGCCCTGCGCGGTTTCGATCAGGTCAGCAGCAGCGTCAAAAGCAACATCCACAGCTACGAGGTATTGAACGAATCCGGCGCCATGCTGCGCGGCCTGATCAACGTTGAAACCGGCATGCGCGGCTTTGCCCTGACCGGTCGCGAGAGTTTTCTCCAGCCCCTGCAGGACGGCGAAAAGGCCTTCAACGACTACTACACGCGGATCAAGGCCAGCACCCAGAACAACCCCACGCAACAGGCACGCCTGGAGCAGGTCAAGCGCCTGAATGAGCAGTGGATGCAGGAAGACGTGAAAACCAACCTCGACCTGCGCCGCGCCGTGAACGCGGGCAGCCAGCCCCTGAGTGCCCTGGCCGAGCGGATCGCCGAGGGCCGCGACAAAGCCAAGATGGACGGCATGCGCCAGTTGATCGGTGAGCTGCGGGACGACGAAAAACGCCTGCTCGAAGCCCGTTCCAATGCCATGGACGAGGCCAAGCGTTCGGCGCTGTGGATCCTGATCGGCGGCGGCTTGACCGCGGCGGTGCTGGCCATGCTGGTGGCCTGGTCGCTGTCGAGCAACCTGGTGGGGCGCATCCGCCAGGCCGTGGACGTGGCCAAGGCGATTGCCGGCGGGCGCCTGGACAGCCAGATCGTCAGCACTGGCCAGGATGAAGTGAGCAACCTGCTCGACGCCTTTGCCGCCATGCAGGAACGCCTGCGGTCGATGATCACCGAGATCAAGCAAGGGGCCGATCAGTTGGTCGGGGCCTCGCAAAGCATCTCCAGCGCCTCGACCCAGCTCTCGGCCTCGGCCCACGAGCAATCCCACTCCGCCTCGTCCATGGCCGCCACCGTGGAAGAGCTGACCGTCAGCATCAACCACGTGGCCGACAACGCCGGCGAAGCCCACAGCATGTCCAGCGACTCGGGGCGTCAGTCCGAGGAAGGCGGCAGCGTGATCCAGGATACCCTGGCCAGCATGCGCCTGATCGCCGATACCGTGCAGGCCTCGGCCACCCAGATCGCCGAGCTGGACCAGCATTCGGAACAGATCTCCAGCATCGTCAGCGTGATCAAGGGCATTGCCGAGCAAACCAACCTGCTGGCCCTCAACGCCGCCATCGAAGCCGCCCGCGCCGGGGAACAAGGCCGTGGTTTTGCCGTGGTCGCCGATGAAGTGCGACTGCTGGCGCAACGCACCGCCAACTCGACCCAGGAAATCACCGAGATGATCAAGAAGATCCAGGTCGGCACCCGGGACGCTGTCAGCAACATGGACGTGGGCGTGGAGCAGGTGAAAACCGGCGTCGAACTGGCACAGCAGGCCGGGGAAGCCATCGTGCAGATTCGCCAGTCCTCGGGCAATGTGGTGCGGGTGGTGGACCAGATTTCCCTGGCCCTGCGCGAACAGACCGCCGCCAGCCAGGACGTGGCGCGCAACGTCGAGCGCATCGCCCAGATGTCCCAGCAGAACAGCCAGGCCGTGGAGGAAACCACCGAGACCGCCCGCGCCCTGCAACAGCTGGCGCAGAACCTGGAGAAACAGGTGAATGTGTTCCGCCTCTGACGGCATCCGGCCCGGGCCTGGCGCCACGCCCTGGCCCGGGCCCCATGACTCAACCCTGGGGCCGACCCTCGGCGCTGCTCCCTGGCGCCAGGGAGCCCCGGGCAGCCAGCACCGCCAGCCACACCAGCAGCATCCCCAGGGACAACCCGGCGAGCATGCCCAGGTAACCGCCGCGATCCAGCAACCACCCTGCCGCGATCGGCACCAGCAGCCGGCCAAGGACAAACAGGCTGGCTTGCAGGCCGTAGTCGGCGGCCTGGCGCTGGTCCCGGGCCAACGCCATCATCACCCCGAACACCAGCGTCGACACCGCGCCCATGGCCGTGGCCAGGCACAAGGCCGCCAGCACCAGCCAAGGCAGTGACACCTGCCCGTAGACCGCGATGCCTAGGCCGACCAGGGCCAGCAAGGCCCCACCGAGAAACACCGGCAGCGCCAAACCCAGGCCCCAACGCCGTATCAAGCGCGCCGCCCACAGGCTGGCCAAGGCCCCGACCAAACCACCTCCGACCCCCGCCACCCAGGCCACCTGCTCCATGGCCATGCCACGGTCCAGCAACAAGGGCTTGAGGTACAGCCAGGCCGCACCGACAAAGGGGAAGCCACCCAGCAGCACCCCGCTCCAGAGCCGGGCACCGGGCTGGCGAAAGAACCCGCTCCAGGTCGCCAGCAAAGGCAATGCCCGAGGCACTTCGGCGCCCGCCTCATGGCCTTCATCCAGCCGCCACAGCAGCACCAAGGCGCCCAACAACACCGCCGCCATCAAGCCAAACGGCGCCTCCCAGCCCCAGCGGCTGTGGACCAGCAACATCACCCCGCCGCCGACAATGGCCCCGAGGAACAGCGCCGCCGAGCGAATGCTGCCGGCCCGCACCTGCTGCGCACCCGGCAGCAGCTTGATGGCCAGGGCGTTCACCGGGATGTCCGCCCAGGTGGCGAGCAAGCTGGCCGTCAGGGCTAGGCCGAACAACCACAGGCGTGGGGCTGCCATTCCCTGCTGGCTGATCAGCACCAGCAACAGCGCCAACAGCAGGCACAAGCCCATGGCCCAGGCCCGGTAATGGCCACTGGCAGCGCGATAACGCTGCACCGGCAAGGCCAGCAGCACCTTGCCCAGCGCCGGCAACCCGGCCAGTTGGAACAGGCCAATCTCGGTGCCGCTCCAGCCCTGTTCCCGCATCACCAGGGGCAGCCCCAGCAGCAGGTAAATGCTGGGCAAGGCCAGGGCAACATGCAGCCAGCCAAACAGCAGTTGCCGGCCCCAGCCCCCCGGCTCCAGCCGACGGTTCATGGCGCCTCCCGCCGAGCCACCAGCACCGTCACCGGGGCCACGGCAAAGCTTAGGTCGGGGTACTCATCGAAGGTGCCGAAGCCATTGCGCGCCAAGGCTTCGCGCAGTTCGCCCGCTCGGGTCACCCGGCGCCCCTGCATCTGCATCGCCAGGTAATAGGGCATCACCCGCTGGGCTGCGCAGGCCTGGAGCGGGATTTCCGCATGGGCGCTGACCAGCACCCCGCCGGGGTGCAGGGCGCCGTGGACCTTGCGCAAGGTGGCGTCCAGGTCCGGCATGAAATGCAACACCGAAGAACACCAGATCAGGTCGTAGCCTTCGCCGAGGGGGTCGGTGGCCAGGTCGCCCGCACGCACGCCCAGGCGCTGCTCCAGGCCGGCGGCGCGGATGTTCTCGGCGGCCACCGCCACGGTCGGGGCAAAATCGAAGACCTCGCCGTGCAACAACCGGTTGTCCCCGGCCAGGGCGATGGCCACCAGACCCGGGCCGCCCCCCACATCCAACAGGCGCCGGGCACTGGCGAATTCGGGGATCCGGCTCATCAGCCGTCGCGCCAGGTCGACGGTGACCGCCCGTTGTTCCTGAGCTATCTGCACCCGAGCGGCGGCGGTCCAGTGCTCGATGGTTGCGGCGCTGTTGCCCGGTGCCGGGGCCTGCCGCCCCTCACGCACCCGCTGCGCCAACTGCCCGGCGAACTGGCCCAGGCCCTGGAGGCGAAAAACCCAAGCATCGCCGCAGTAATCCGCCGCCTCGGCCCGCAGGTAACGCTCGGCCAGTGGCGTGTTGCGGTACAGCGCCGGGGTTTGCGCGTCGCGCTTTAGCAGCTCCATGCTCCACAGGGTCTCCAGCCAGAGACCGGTGTGTTCCGCATCCAACTGCAACTGGCGAGCGACATCAGCGGCGCTGGCCGGTTGCTGCAAACGGCTGAACAACTGCCATTCCAGGGCCATGCGCAGGGCTTCGCCACGCACCGCCGCCAGGGCCAGGTCCCAATAGGGTTGCAGCGGATGGGCCGCGTCGAGGTTCAGGTCGTTCATAGTTCGTAACTCACTTGCAGGCCGATTTCCCGCGGTGGGCTGTAGACCCGGGCGGTGCCATTGAGGTAGCCGACGGCGTCGTAGCGCTTGTCGGCGGCGTTTTTCACATAGGCCGAGAGGCCGTAGTGGCCGAAGTCGTAGCCGGCGTTGAGGTCGATCAAGCCGTAGCCGCCCCGGCGGTACTGGTTGGCCGAATCGAGGTAGGTCTTGCCCACGGCGCTGACCGCGCCCTGGGCGTACCAGCCGGCGTCGGCGTCGTAACGCAGGCCGAGGTGGCCGGTGACGTCCGGGGCGTAGGGGTTGTGGTTGCCCTGGTAGTCGCTGTTGCCTTCGCGAAAACTGTCGAAGCGGGTGCGGTTCATACCCAGGGCGCCCAGCAGGCGCCAGTGCTCGGCGAACAGGTATTGGGCCTCCAGCTCCAGGCCGCTGGAGCGGGCTGCGGCGGCATTGGTGATGTACACCACGCCGGGCTGGACGATCTGCTGCACCTGCATGTCGCTGATGTCCATCCAGTACAGGGCCGCCGAATAGCGCAGACGCTGGTCGGCCAGCCAGCCCTTGGCCCCGACCTCATAGGTGTTGACTTTTTCCGGGTCATAGCCGGGGTAGTTGGCGGCGCTGGAGAAGGCATTGAAGCCGCCGGCGCGGAAGCCTTCGGCGTAGCTGGCATAGAGGTAGGCGTCGGGCTGCCACTGGTATTGCAGGGCGGCCTTGGGGGTGAAGCGCTGCCACTGCGCGCTTTGTCGGCTGCCGCTGTCGGGTTCGATGTGCACCTGGTCGCGCTCCACCCGCGCCCCCAGGGTCAGGGACCAGTTCTCCGCCAGGGGCTGGATCCACTGGCCGAACAGGGCCGTGGTGTTGCCCCCCAGTTGCACGTCGGTGCGGTTCAGGCGCAGCGGCAGTTTCTGGGTAAAGGACAGGTCGTGGTCATCGCGGTCGGCATAGGCCCCAAGCAGCCATTGGCTGGTGCCCCACTGCCCTTCCAGGCGCAGCTCCTGGGACAGGGTGTTCATGTGGTAGTCGCGCTGCACATGGAAGCGGTCGACAGGCTGGAAGTCGGTGTCCTGGCGTACCCGATCGTAGAAGTCATTGCGCGCGGTGATCGAACGCAGCTTGAGGCCAGACTCGAACTCATGCACCAGGTCCAGAGACAGGCTGCGACCGCTGGAATGGTTCCAGCTGGAGGTGCCAGAGGCCACGTCCCGGCGCCGGGCATCCAGCGGCCCCCAGAGCGAGCCGCCGTCACGGTAGTCCTGGCGGCTGTAACGCAGGTTGACTTCAGTGCCGCTGAACTCAGCGCCGGGCCCGGGGGCCCAGCGCAGCACGGTGCGCGCGCTGTGGCGCTCGCGGTCATCGGCCTGGCCGCCACGGTAGCGGTTGTCGATAAAACCGTCCTGCTGCAGCCACTGGCCGGCCACCCCAAGCGACAGGCTATCGGCCAACAGCTCGGTGCTGGTGTCGGCACTGAGGTCGCGCCGTCCCCGGCTGCCGTTACCCGCCGCCAGCCGTGCGTAAGGTTCGGCGTCCGGCTGGCGGGTGTGGACGCTCAGCACCCCGGCTTCGGCATTGCGTCCATAGAGGGTGGATTGCGGGCCGCGGAGGATTTCAATGCGCTCCACCCCCAGCAGGTTGTGGTCGAAACCCTGGCCCATCAAGGTCGGCACCCCGTCCACCAGCATCAGCATTGACGAAGAAAAAGCCGTGGCCCCAGCGCTCAGGCCGCGCACCACCGGCAGGTTGGTACCGGACTGGCCAAAGGGCTGGAAGGTGAACCCCGGGGTGCTGCGGGCCAGTTGCTCAAGGTCATTGATGGCGCCCTTGGCCAGGTCTTCGGCGTTGATCACCGTCAGGCTGGCGGGCACCTGTTCCTGGGCCTGTTCGACCTTGTTGGCGGTGACCCTGACCGGCGCCAGCTCGGTGGGTGCCGCCAGGGCCGGGCTGGCGCCCAACCAGCACCCCACCAGCAGCGAATAGCGCCCGACCTTGCCTACCTGTTTGTTCATCCTGTTCCCCCTTGAGTGATCAAGCTGCCGCGTCCTTTGAGGGTGAGCAGCGAATGGGCAACAGGCTATTGACTAATGCGAACCATTATCATGTATGTTGCTCTGCATTCCGGAGCCATTCCTCTGCCAACCGGAGCCAGGGAGGGAAACACCGTGGCGCTCGCCAACAAAGCATCTCAGTCCTACCGAGTGACCGCCGATCAACCGCGCCGCCTCAGCACCGTCGCCGATGGCTGGCAGCGCCAGCAGTTACCCGACGAATGTGGCGAGTGCTACTCCGAAGGGCTGGCCCTGGCCCCCGACCTGATGCTGCTGCGCTCGTGCTATCGCCCGAGCCGGACGCTGCTGGAAGACACCGCCAGCCCCCATAACCGGCCCATGCTGGTGCTGACCTTCGGCCTGGAGGGCGATTCGGGTTACCTGGGCGCCGACGGCGCGGCGGTGGCCTTTCGCGCCGGGCACACCACGGTCACCAGCTTCCAGGTCAGCCAGGGCGAACGCCGTTACCCGGCCAGCAGCCGTGTTTCACAACTGCGCCTGCTGGTGGGTGAAGAGCTGCTCGGCAGCTACTTGGGGGCAGCCCGCGCCCGCCAGTTGCTGGGCAACGGCCACCTGCGCCAACTGGCGTTCGAACCCACCTCAGCCGCCAGCCTCAGCCTGGCCAAGGCCCTGAACGCTGGCCCGGCCGACCGGCTGCAACGGCACATCCACGGCCTCAGCCTGCTGGCCGAACAACTCAAGCACCTGAGCCCGCCAGAGCCGCCCAGCCACCCGCGCTTCAGCGCCGACGACCTGGAAAAGCTGGAGCGGGTGCGCGACATCATGGGCCGCCAACTGGACCAGCCGCTGACCGTGGCGTACCTCTGTGCGGCGGTCGGGCTCAACGAGTTCAAGCTCAAGCAGGGCTTGCATTACCGCTTCAACAGCACCCCGCAACGCATGCTCCTGGAACTGCGCATGCACCGCGCCCACGCCCTGCTGGAGGGCGGTTGCCAGGTGGCCCAGGCGGCGTACCAGGTGGGTTATCGCCATCCGCACAACTTCACCTCGGCCTTTGCCCGGTTCTTCGGCAAGACGCCCAAATCGGTGTTCGGCAAACGCCGCTGACACACGCCCTTGCGCAAAAACACTGGCGCCCATGGGCCTTTGGGTTTAATCCTGATGGCCCGTCGCGACCCAGGACATCAGCCCCCATCATGATCGACAGCCAAGCCCAGAGTGCCCTCGACCGCTTGATCCCGCGCATGGCCGAGGGGCCGTTCGTGGTCCTGACCGGCGCCGGCATCAGCACCGCCTCGGGGATCCCCGACTACCGCGACCCGGACGGCGTACGCCGGGGCAAGCAGCCGATGATGTACCAGGAGTTTCTCGGCCAGGCCACGGCGCGGCGCCGCTATTGGGCCCGGGCCATGCTCGGCTGGCCGCGCATCTGCCAGGCCCGGCCCAACGCCGCGCACCAGGCCCTGGCGCAGTTGCAGGCGCGGCGGCAGATCAGTGCCCTGATCACCCAGAACGTCGACACCCTGCATGACCAGGCCGGCAGCCAGGGCGTCATCGAACTCCACGGCAGCCTGCACCGGGTGCTGTGCCTGGACTGCGGCGAACGCAGCCAGCGGGCGGCCATCCAGCAGCAACTGGAGGCCGCCAACCCTTACCTGGCCGGTGTCGATGCGCAGCAGGCGCCGGACGGCGACACCCTCCTGGACCCGGCCTTCGAAGCGCGCTTCCAGGTGCCCCGCTGCCCCCTCTGCGACGGCGATCGGTTAAAGCCAGACGTGGTGTTTTTTGGCGAGAACGTGGCCACCGCCACGGCCGCCCAGGCCCAGGCGGCGGTGCAACAGGCGGCGGGGTTGCTGGTTGTGGGGTCGTCGCTGATGGCCTATTCGGCGTTCCGCCTGTGCCGGGCAGTGGTCGACCAGGGCAAGCCGCTGCTGGCGATCAATATGGGCAAGACCCGCGCCGACGACCTGCTTGACCTGAAGATCGCCGTTTCCTGCGAGCAGCTGCTACCGCTGCTGGCCGAGCGTTTGGGCGCCTGAACTCAATGGCCGACCGGCAAGGCCTGCTCGCGGAGGATGTCGAACAGCGCCTGGGCCGCCGTCGACAGCTCGTACCCGGGCTTGGTCAGCACGCCAATCGCCCGTTCGACTACTGGCTCCCCCAGGGTCAGGCAATGGGCGCCCAGCTCGCGCATCTGCCCCGCACACAGGGCCGGCACCGCACTCACCCCAAGGCCGCTGGCGACCATGCGGCCCACGGTCGCCAATTGATGGCTTTCAAACTCCACCGGCAGCGGCATGCCCCGGGCGCGCAAGTGTTCTTCCAGCATGACCCGCACCGTGGACGGCCGTTGCAGGGTGATAAAGGGCTGTTGCAATAAGGTCTGCCAATCGATGTCACGGCGCTGGGCCAGGGGCGAATCGCTGGGCACCACGGCGACGAAACGGTCGATGTACAACGGAGTGAACGCCAGGGACGCGCTGTCCTGCGGCTCGAAGGCCACCCCCAGTTCCACCTCGCGGTCGCGGACCATCTCCAGCACCTGCTCGTTGATCACATCGTTGACCGTGACATTCACCTGAGGGTAACGGGCACGGAATACCTTGAGGATCGGCGGCAGCAGGTTACCGGCAAAGGACGGCATCGCAGCCAGGGTCACCCGCCCCCGCTGCAGGGTGAACCGCTGGCGCAACTCGTCTTCGGCATTGTCCCAGTCGGCAATCAAGCGCCGGGCCAACGGCACCAGGGCCTCGCCCTCCGGAGTCAGGGCCACGTTGCGGGTGTTGCGGGTAAACAAACGCCCACCCAAGCCTTCTTCCAGGGCCTTGATGGTCAGGCTCAAGGCCGACTGCGACAGATGCAGCCGCTCGCAGGCCACCGCAAAGCTCAGACTGTGGGCTACAGCCAGAAAGGCGCGGATCTGTTTAACGGTCATGGTGGGGAGCTCCAAGGGGGCGGCAGCAGCAAGAGAAAAGCCGGATGGGCTTGTGGCTTGCCGCTTGCGACTATTATCCCGTTTTCCAAATCAATCAACCCTAAAAAACAACTTAACAAATCAATCCAGCAGCGCAACACTGCGACTCATTCGGCTTCTCCGCCGACCGCGAACAACAAGAGAGGATGGTGCATATGGCAGGTTTCGATAAACGCGTAGCGTCGTACGCCGAGGCTCTGGAAGGTCTGGAAGACGGCATGACGGTACTGGCCGGCGGCTTCGGCCTGTGTGGCATTCCCGAGAACCTGATCGCCGAGATCAAGCGCCGCGGCACTCGCGAGCTGACAGTGGTCTCCAACAACTGCGGCGTGGATGGCTTTGGCCTCGGCGTGCTTCTGGAAGACCGGCAGATCCGCAAGGTGATCGCCTCCTACGTCGGTGAAAACGCCCTGTTCGAGAAGCAGCTGCTCAGCGGCGAAATCGAAGTGGTGCTGACCCCCCAAGGCACCCTGGCGGAAAAAATGCGAGCAGGCGGTGCCGGCATCCCGGCCTTTTTCACCGCCACCGGCGTCGGCACCCCCGTTGCCGACGGCAAGGAAACCCGTGAATTCAATGGCCGCCCGTACCTGATGGAAGAGTCCATCACTGGCGACTTCGCCATCGTCAAAGGCTGGAAGGCCGACCATTTCGGCAACGTGGTGTACCGCCACACCGCCCAGAACTTCAACCCCCTGGCGGCCACTGCAGGCAAGATCACCGTGGTCGAAGTGGAAGAAATCGTCGAGCCGGGCGAGCTGGACCCGACGCAGATCCACACCCCGGGCATTTACGTCGACCGGGTCATCTGCGGCACCTTCGAGAAGCGCATCGAACAGCGCACCGTGCGCAAGTGATCGCCCGCTCCCAGCCCGACTAAAAAGGACAACAAACATGGCTCTTACCCGCGAACAAATGGCTCAACGCGTCGCCCGCGAAATGCAGGACGGCTACTACGTCAACCTCGGCATCGGCATTCCGACCCTGGTGGCCAACTACATCCCCGACGGCATGGAAGTCATGCTGCAATCGGAAAACGGCCTGCTGGGCATGGGCGCCTTCCCCACCGAGAGCGAAGTCGACGCCGACATGATCAACGCCGGCAAGCAAACCGTGACCGCCCGCACCGGTGCCTCGATCTTCTCTTCCGCCGAATCCTTCGCCATGATCCGTGGCGGCCACATCGACCTCACCGTGCTGGGGGCCTTCGAGGTGGACGTGGAAGGCAACATCGCCTCCTGGATGATCCCCGGCAAGCTGGTCAAAGGCATGGGCGGCGCCATGGACCTGGTGGCAGGTGCCGAGAACATCATCGTCACCATGACCCACGCCTCGAAAGACGGCGAATCCAAGCTCCTGCCCCGTTGCAGCCTGCCGCTGACCGGTGCCAACTGCATCAAGCGCGTGTTGACCGACCTGGCCTACCTGGAGATCGAGAACGGCGCCTTTATCCTCAAGGAGCGCGCCCCTGGGGTGAGCGTCGAGGAAATCGTCAGCAAGACCGCCGGCAAGCTGATCGTGCCGGACCATGTGCCTGAAATGCAGTTCGCCTGAGGAGGAATGATTCCATGCAAGACGTCGTCATCGTTGCCGCCACCCGTACTGCCGTCGGTAGCTTCCAGGGCTCCCTGGCCAACATCAGCGCCGTAGACCTGGGCGCTGCCGTCATCCGCCAACTGCTGGCGCAAACCGGCCTGGACGGTGCCCAGGTCGATGAAGTGATCATGGGCCAGGTGCTCACCGCCGGCGCGGGCCAGAACCCGGCACGCCAGGCCGCGATCAAGGCCGGCCTGCCCCACGCCGTGCCGGCCATGACCCTGAACAAAGTCTGCGGCTCCGGCCTCAAGGCCCTGCACCTGGCGGCCCAGGCCATCCGCTGCGGCGACGCCGAGGTGATCATCGCCGGCGGCCAGGAAAACATGAGCCTGTCCAACTACGTCATGCCCGGCGCCCGCACCGGCTTGCGCATGGGCCATAGCCAACTGGTCGACACCATGATCAGCGACGGCCTGTGGGACGCGTTCAACGACTACCACATGGGCATCACCGCCGAAAACCTGGTGGACAAATTCGGCATCAGCCGTGAAGCCCAGGACGCCTTTGCCGCCGCCTCGCAACAGAAAGCCGTGGCCGCCATCGAGGGCGGGCGTTTTGTCGATGAAATCACCCCGATCCTGATTCCCCAGCGCAAGGGCGACCCGGTGGCCTTCGCTCAAGACGAGCAGCCACGGGCCGGCACCACGGCCGAATCCCTGGGCAAACTCAAGCCGGCCTTTAAAAAGGACGGCAGCGTCACCGCCGGCAACGCCTCGTCGCTGAACGACGGCGCGGCGGCAGTGATCCTGATGAGCGCGGCCAAGGCCCAGGCCCTGGGCCTGCCGGTGCTGGCGAAAATCGCCGCCTATGCCAACGCCGGTGTCGACCCGGCGATCATGGGCATCGGCCCGGTCTCGGCCACCCGTCGCTGCCTGGACAAGGCCGGCTGGACCCTGGAGCAACTGGACCTGATCGAAGCCAACGAGGCCTTTGCCGCTCAGGCGCTGTCGGTGGGCCAGGAGCTGGGTTGGGACGCGAGCAAAGTCAACGTCAACGGCGGCGCCATCGCCATCGGCCACCCCATCGGTGCCTCGGGTTGCCGGGTGCTGGTGACCCTGCTGCACGAGATGCTCAAGCGCGACGCCAAGAAAGGCTTGGCGACCTTGTGCATCGGCGGCGGCCAGGGCGTGGCGCTGGCCATCGAACGGGCCTGACCCCACTGGTTCAACGCCCGGCTGGCGGACCCACGATATCCTCCGGCCGGGTGGCAACACCCCCGGCGCACCCTCGGTGCGTCGGGGTCCTGCCTACCCCCACACATGCACCGCCAACCCCGCCAAACCGCAGCCGAGCAACACCTGAATCACCCCGCGCTTGAACACCAGCAACGCCAACGCCGCCGCCAGCGCAATCAACGCCGAAGGCATGTCCAGCGGCCCGTTGAAGCCGTTCGGCCAGAGCACGTGATAAGCGAAAAAGCACCCCAGGTTGACAATCACCCCCACCACCGCTGCGGTAATCCCGGTCAAGGGCGCGGTGAACTTGAGCACGTTGTGGGTCGACTCCACGAGCGGGCCGCCGGCGAGAATGAACACAAATGACGGCAGAAACGTGAACCAGCTCACCAGCCCCGCCGCCACCGCACCCGCCAGGAAAGCCTGCTGCGGCCCGAACACCTGCAACACATAGGCACCAATAAAGCCGACAAAGGCCACCACCATGATCAGCGGTCCGGGGGTGGTTTCCCCCAAGGCCAGGCCGTCGATCATCTGGGTCGGCGTCAGCCAGCCGTAATGGCCCACTGCGCCCTGATAGACATAGGGCAGCACCGCGTAGGCACCGCCGAAGGTCAGCAAGGCCGCCTTGGTAAAGAACCAACCCATCTGGGTCAGGGTGCCGTGCCAGCCGAATAGCAGGGTCAGGATGGCCATGGGCAGCGCCCACAACAACGCCCCCACTACCACCAGCCGGGCCAGTTTCCAGGGGCTGAAACGGGCGTGCTCCGGGGTGGGCGTGTGGTCATCGATCAGCGCCGGGGCGCCGGCCTTTTTCGCCGGGCCGTGGCCGCTGCCGGCAAAGGCCCGGGGGGCCAGGCGCCCTCCAAGATAACCGAGCGATGCCGCCCCCAATACGATCAGCGGGAACGGCACGTTGAAGGCGAAGATGGCGGTGAACGAGGCCCCGGCAATCGCCCACAGCCACTGGTTTTTCAAGACCCGCGCGCCGATGCGCACCGCGGCCTGGAGCACGATCGCGGTCACCGCCGGCTTGATCCCGTAAAACACCCCGGCCACCACCGGCACGTCGCCCAAGGCGATGTACAGCCACGACAGGGCAATCAGGATAAACAGCGACGGCAGCACAAACAGCAAGCCGGCGATGATGCCGCCACGGGTCCGGTGCAGCAGCCAACCGATGTAGGTCGCCAGTTGCTGGGCTTCGGGCCCGGGCAGCAACATGCAGTAGTTCAGGGCATGCAGAAATCGTGCTTCGGAGATCCAGCGACGACGCTCAACCAGCTCCTGGTGCATGATCGAAATCTGCCCGGCCGGCCCACCGAAGCTGATAAAGCCCAACTTGAGCCAGAACCAGAAGGCTTGCGCCAGGCTGACAGGCGCCGGCGGCGCGGCTGAAGGGGCAATCGGCGGGGCGGCGTCAGGCATGGTGCGTTCCTGGACAGTTGGGGGCAGTCGCAAGCCGCCACGTTACGGCTAAAGCGTGAAAGCACCAAGACAGCAAACGCCTCTAAGACCCCGTCAGACGCAACGCCTCCTCACGCAATGACACGCAGAAGGCTTCGACAAAGCTCGACGAGGGTCGGTAGTCCGGGCGGATCAGCATCACCCGGTAGGGAATCGACAGTTGCAATGGGCGGATCACCAGCCCTCGGCCCTGCTCTTCCAGCGCCGTCAGCGGGTTGATGATCGCCACCCCCAGGCGCTGCCGGACCATGGCACACACCGAAGCGGCGCTGGTGGTTTCCACCACCACTCGGCGGTCGACGCCGGCCTGGCGAAAGTGTTCATCGAGGGTCTGGCGGTACAGGTCCAGGCCGGAAAGGTTGATAAAGTCCACGCCCTGGAAATCCTCCAGAGCCAGTTGCGCCTTGGCCAGCAGTGGGTGCCCGTCCGGCAGCACGCAGACCATGTCGGCACAGAACAGCAGCTCGCCCTGGGTTCCGCGCGGCACATGCTCGTTTTCGGTCAGGCCCAAGTCATGGCGCTGGGCGCTGAGGGACTCTTCCAGCAGGGGCGACTCCTGGGCGGTGATGCTCAGGCCGATGCCGGCGTGCTGGTGTTGAAAATGCTTGAACACCCGGGGCAACAGGGTCTGGGAGAACAGCGGCAGGCAGGTGATGCTCAACTGGCCGTGTTCGAAACGCCGCATCGACTGGGCCAGACTGTTGATCCGCTCCAGGCCCACATACGCCCGCTCCACCTCTTCGAACAGCAGCATGGCCTGGGCCGTGGGCAGCAGCCGGCCGCCTTCGCGGTCGAACAGCTTGAGCCCGGACAGGCTCTCCAGCCGGGCCAGTTCGCGGCTCAGGGTCGGTTGCGAGGTGAACAGCAGGCGCGCCGCGCCGGTGACGCTGCCGGCCTGCATGATGGCGCGAAACACCTCGATATGCCGCAGGGAAATCTGCACGGTTGGGCTCCAGGAAATACCAGACCCATATCAGAACTGAATCGACTGACAAAAAATAGATATTTTATTGAATAGCTCGCCTTGGGCATGCTGGCCCTCTCCTTTAGGCCGCCAACAGCAGATCGCCATGCCCTTCTCCCCCGCACAACTGACCGCCGCCGTTCGCCAGCACGGCACCCCGCTGTGGTGCTATGACGCCGCCACCATCCAGGCGCGCATCGCCCAGTTGCACGTCTTCGACGTGGTGCGCTATGCGCAGAAAGCCTCGTCCAACCTGCACCTGCTGCGCCTGATCCGCGAAGCCGGGGTGCAGGTCGATGCGGTGTCCCTGGGGGAAATCGAGCGCGCCCTGCTGGCCGGCTTCAGCCCAGCGGGCGACCCGGCCGGCGTGGTGTTCACCTGCGACCTGTTCGACGCCCCGACCCTGGCGCGGGTGGTGGAGTTGCAGATCGAGGTCAACGCCGGTTCCATCGACATGCTGCGCCAACTGGGCGAGCGCTCCCCGGGCCATCGGGTGTGGCTGCGCATCAACCCCGGCTTTGGCCACGGCCACAGCCGCAAAACCAACACCGGCGGCGAGAACAGCAAGCACGGTATCTGGCACGAGCAGATGGATGACGCCCTGGCCGTGATCCGCCAGCACGGCCTGCACCTGGTGGGCCTGCACATGCACATCGGTTCCGGCGTGGATTACGCCCACCTGGAGCAGGTCGGCGCAGCCATGGTCGCGGCGGTGAAAGCCCTGGACCACGACATCGAGGCCTTCTCCATCGGCGGCGGCTTGTCCACGCCTTATCGCGAGGGCGACGAACCGGTAGACGTACAGCGCTACGCCGCTGCCTGGAGCCAGGCCCGCCAGGAGATCGAAGCCTTCCTCGGGCACAAGGTGCGCATGGAAATCGAACCGGGGCGGTTCCTGGTGGCCGAGGCCGGTTGCCTGGTGAGTGAAGTGCGGGTGGTGAAAGACGCCGGCCAGCATCACTTCGTGCTGGTGGACACCGGCTTCAACGACCTGATGCGCCCGGCCATGTACGGCGCCTACCACGGCATGAGCCTGCTGGGTGCCGACGGCCAGCCGGTGCAGCGTCCCGAGCGCCTGAGCGTGGTCGGCGGCCCGCTGTGCGAGTCCGGCGATATCTTCACCCAGGACGACCAGGCCCTGACCCCGCGCCTGCTGCCGCAAGCCCAGGTCGGTGATCTGCTGGTGATCCACGACACCGGTGCCTATGGCGCCAGCATGTCGTCCAACTACAACAGCCGGCCGCTGCTGCCGGAGGTGTTGTTCGAAAACGGTGAAGCCCGCTTGATCCGCCGTCGCCAGCCCCTGAGTGACCTGCTGGAGCTGGAACTGGGGCTTTGACCCAGGCATGAAAAAGCCCCGCTGCGGACTGCGCAGCGGGGCTTTTTTTTGGCCTCAGGGATCGACCTGGGCCATCAGCTCCGGCACCGACTCCGGGCGCTTGGCGTAACGCTGGGCCAACACCGCGCAGACCATCAGCTGGATCTGGTGGAACAGCATCAGTGGCAGGATCAGCACGCCGATGGTGCTGCCGGCGAACAACACTTGGGCCATGGGCACGCCGGTGGCCAGGCTCTTCTTCGAGCCGCAGAAGAGGATGGTGATGCGGTCTTCCTGGCTGAAGCCAAAGGCCTTGCCCAGCAGGCTCGACGCCAGTAGCACCAGGGCCAGCAGCACGCAACAGGCCAGCACCAGGCCCAGCAGTTCCAAGGGCGGAATCTGCTGCCAGATGCCTTCGTTCACCGCTTCGCTGAAGGCGCCGTAGACCACCAGCAGGATCGAACCCTGGTCGACGAATTTCAGCCAGCTTTTATTGCGCCCGACCCAGGCACCGATCCAGCGCCGGGCAATCTGCCCGGCGACGAACGGCAGCAGCAGTTGCACGCTGATCTTGAGGATCGCATCCACGGTCGAACCACCGTCACCGTGGACATTGAGCAGCAACGTCACCAGCAGCGGCGTAAGGAAGATGCCGAACAGGCTGGAGGCCGCGGCACTGCAGATCGCCGCCGGGATGTTGCCCCGGGCCAGGGAAGTAAAAGCGATCGCCGACTGCACTGTGGCCGGCAAGGCGCACAGGTAGAGCATGCCCAGATACAGCTCGTTGCCTACCAACGGTGACAGCAGCGGCTTGAGGGCCAGGCCCAGCACCGGGAACAGCACAAAGGTCAGGCCGAACACCAACAGGTGCAGGCGCCAGTGGCCGGCTCCGGAAATGATCGCCTCCCGCGAGAGCTTGGCGCCGTGGAGGAAAAACAGCAGGGCAATGGCGATGTTGGTCAGCCAGCCAAAGCCCACGGCCACCTGGCCGCTGGCGGGCAGGAAGCTGGCGAGCAGGACCACCGCAACCAGGGTCATGGTGAAGGTGTCGGGTAACAGACGGGAAAGCTTCATGGGCAGGATCATCCGGGGGGTTGCCAAAAACCGTGGAGCGACTCTAACGTGCTCGCTGTTTGCCGACTAACGCCAATGAGCCAGTAAATGCCGACTAAAGGACATGAAAAAGCCGTTCGGCGCAGTATTCCAGGGCTTCCCAGCCTGCCGCGACCGATTTACGGTCGCACCGAATCCCTGCCCAACCGCGCCTTGACCCGGCGCCACAGCCACCCGTGGGTGCAACTGTCCTATGCGATTGCCGGGGTGCTGGAGGTGCAGACCAGCGCCGGGCGCTTTGTCGCCCCACCGCAACGGGCGGTGTGGATTCCGGCGGGCATGCCGCACCAGGTGTTCAGCTCGCCGCGCACGGAAATGCGCAGCCTGTACCTGGATTGCAGCGTCACCGCCTGGGCCGCCGAGCGCTGCCAGGTGCTGGCCGTGAGCAGCCTGCTGCGGGAGCTGATCCGCAGTTTCAGCGAGCTGCCGGTGGAATACGCCGAAGACGCCGCCGAAGGACGCCTGGCCCAAGTGCTGCTGGACCAGTTGGCCGCTGCGCCGCAACTGGACCTGATGCTGCCGCTGCCCCACGACGCGCGCCTGCGGCAGATCTGCCGCAGCCTGCAACAGCACCCGGAACAGGCCACCACCTTGAGCCAGTGGGGCCAGAAACTGGGGGTGACGGAGAAAACCCTGAGCCGGCTGTTCCTCGCCGAGACCGGCCTGACCTTTCGCGCCTGGCGCCAGCGCCTGCGCCTGCTCGGGGCACTGACGCCGCTGGAACAGGGCGAACGCGTCACCGACGTGGCCCTGGCCTGCGGCTACGACTCCACCTCCGCCTTTATCGCCGCCTTCCGCCAACAATTCGCCACCACCCCCGGCGAATACTTCCGCTAGCCCCTGCCCAGCAAGAGCGGGACGCGGAGCGGCCTAGGAGGCGTTCCCACGGGGGACCGTGGGAACGCGCGGTGAGGCGCCTGGCCTCTGTGGGAGCCGGCTTGCCGGCGATGGCGAGTTCACGGGCGCTATCGCTGGCAAGCCAGCTCCTACATAAACCTGCGCCTACAAACGGTGAGCGGTGCAATGTCGTAGAGGTGACGCAGAACGGCCCAGGAGGCGTTCCCACGGGGGACCGTGGGAACGCGCGGTGAGGCGCCTGGCCTCTCTGGGAGCCGGCTTGCCGGCGATGGCGAGCTCACGGGCGCTATCGCTGGCAAGCCAGCTCCTACATAAACCTGCGCCTACAAACGGTGAGCGGTGCAATGTCGTAGGGGTGACGCAGAACGTCCCAGGCGGCATTCCCACGGAGGACCGTGGGAACGCGCGGTGAGGCGCCTGGCCTCTGTGGGAGCCGGCTTGCCGGCGATGGCGAGCTCACGGGCGCTATCGCTGGCAAGCCAGCTCCTACATAAACCTGCGCCTAAAAACGGTGAGCGGTGCAATGTCGCAGAGGTGACGCGGAGCGTCCCAGGAAGCGTTCCCACGGGGGACCGTGGGAACGCGCGGTGAGGCGCCTGGCCTCTGTGGGAGCCGGCTTGCCGGCGATGGCGAGCTCACGGGCGCTATCGCTGGCAAGCCAGCTCCTACATAAACCTGCGCCTACAAACGGTGAGCGGTGCAATGTCGTAGGGGTGACGCAGAACGTCCCAGGCGGCATTCCCACGGGGGGCCGTGGGAACGCGCGGTGAGGCGCCTGGCCTCTGTGGGAGCCGGCTTGCCGGCGATGGCGAGCTCACGGGCGCTATCGCTGGCAAGCCAGCTCCTACATAAACCTGCGCCTACAAACGGTGAGCGGTGCAATGTCGTAGAGGTGACGCAGAACGTCCCAGGCGGCATTCCCGCGGAGGACCGTGGGAACGAGCAGCGGGCCTACAGGCTCAAGGCCGCGAGGCGGCCGGACAGGGCTTGCATGGCGGCGCTGACTTTATCCAGGGCCTGGGCGTCGCGGGCGTTGTCTTCGCTGATGCCGTGGATACGTACCGCCAGTTCGTTGATTTCCTGGGTGACGTGGCTCTGCTGCTGCGCCGCCACGGCAATCTGCTGGGCGCGTTGCGAGATGTCGTCAAAGCTGGTGACGGTGCTCGACAACGCCGCCGAGGCGCCCGAGGCTTCGCCCACCGCTTGCCGGGTGCGTGACTCGCCGGCCTGGATCGCCTGCACCGCCTGGCGTGATGCCTGCTGCAAGGCGCCGATCATGCCGCTGATTTCATTGGCCGAGGTCTGGGTTTTACCGGCCAGGGTGCGCACTTCGTCGGCCACCACGGCAAAGCCCCGGCCCTGCTCGCCAGCCCGGGCCGCCTCGATCGCGGCGTTGAGGGCCAGCAGGTTGGTCTGCTCGGAAATGGCCTTGATCACATCCAGCACCGCGCCCACTTGCTGGCTGTCTTGTTCCAGGCGCTGCATCACCGCCGCGGCGGCGGCCATTTCCGTGGACAGCTGCTGGATCGACTCACTGTTGGCGGCAACTTTCTGCTGCCCGTCCTGCACCACCCGCAACGACTGGCGTGCAGTGTCGGCGCAGTTGTTAGTGTTCTGCGCCACTTCCAGGGCGCTGGACGACATCTGGGTGATGGCCGTGGCCAGTTGGGTATTTTCCTGGCGCTGCTGCTCGGCCCGCTGCGCCAAGGTGCTGCTCAGGTCCCCCAGGCGCCCGGCTTCCACTTGCAGGCGCTGGGCCTCGCTGGCGATGTTCTGGAGCATCTGGCGCAACTGCCCGGCGTAGCGATTGACGGCCCCGCGCAAGGCCCCCACTTCGTCGGCACGCAGCACCGGCAACTCGGCGCTGCTGGTGGCCTGACCACGACTCAAGGCATCGATCTGCTCGGTGGTTTCTTCCAGTTGGCGGATGAATTTACGCCCACCCAGCCAGGCCAGGAACAGTAACAAGGCCAGCAACGGCAGGAGGAACAGCAGGATTTCCGCAGTCAGGGCCCGGGCCAGCCCGGTGACTTGCTGCTGCGGGGTCACCAGGCCAATGGTCCAGCCAGTGCCAGGCATGGTGAACAGGCTGACGCGGCTGGGTTGTTGCAGACGGCCATCCTGTTCCAGGTCAAGGCTGCGCACTTCACCGGGGCGCCCGGTGCTGGCCGCCAGGGCCTGGGTCACCGGCTGCAACCACGGCTGCTGCAGGCTCAAGGCGCTGAAGCCGAGCATCTGCGCCCCGCTCTGCTTGGCCTCGGGGAAGTACAGGACGTTGCCAGCCTGGTCTAGGGCAAAGGCATAACCGCCGGTGACCGAACCCTGCTCCTTGAGGAAACGCGCCAGGTCATCCAGGCGCAGGTCGACCGTGGCCACCCCGGCAAAAGCGCCGCCCTGACGATAGGGCACGCTGCAGGTGGTCATGGGCACCTGGGTCACCGGGTCCTGATAGGCCTCGGACCACAGGCAGCGCCCCGGCGCACTGTTGCGCGCGCCGCTGTACCAGGCCTCGTTGTGGTAACCGGCACCGCCGGCGGCGTTGTAGTCATCGGAATACACCAGCGGCCCGGCATCGCTGCGGGCCCAGAAGAAACTGCGGCGCTCGACGCCCGCGGTGAACGCTCCCGGTTCCGGCCAGATACCGCCGCCGGCAATGGCTTTGTCGCCTTGATGGTCGATCACATTGGGCAGGGTCGCCCGGTACAGCGCTTCGTCCTTGGGCAAGCCTTCCACCAGATGCGCCATGCTCGCGGTCATGCCCTCGATCCCCGCCAGTTGCAGGGCCAACTGGCGAACGATGGCGCTGCCGGTCTGCTCGATCAGCGCCGAGCTGGCGGCCACCACGCGGGGTTGGCCGCGCAAGGTCATCACGGCAAACACCGCCAGGGCGGTACAGAGCAACAGCAGCAAGCTGCCCAAGGTCAAACGGTGGGACAGGCGAACGGGTAACAAGGCCATGACAAACTCCGTAAAAATGGCACTGCGTGGGTGAACCACCTCTGCGGCCCGCTGCCTGTGCGGCGGCCGACACTCCTTGAGGTGTTGCCAAAGCGGTCCTTAAGGTTCAGGCACCACTGTGGCGCCCGGATATTGCCACATTGCCATCATCCAACACCTGGCCCTTCAGGCACGGGGGCGGCCAGCAGGAAATTCCCCTGTTGCTCCACCGCTCCGGCCTCCAGGGTGCGCACCGGCGCCTCGTCCTTGAGGTTCACTCCGGACAATTGCCGGCGCCAGGCTTCGCTCATCAGGTACAGCAATTTGTGCGCCGCCATGGCGTAGCTCAGGCCTTCCAGGCGCACGTTGGAAATGCAATTGCGCGCCGCATCGTTGAGGCCCACACGCGGGGCGAAGGTGAAGTACAGGCCGAGGCTGTCCGGGGAACTGAGGCCCGGCCGCTCGCCAATCAGGATCACCACCATCCTCGCCCCCAGGCGCTCGGCCACTTCGTCGGCCACCGCCACCCGCCCCTGCTCCACCAGCACCACCGGGGCCAGGCTCCAGCCCTGGGCCTGGGCCAGTTGGTCGATGCGTTCGAGCATGGCCGGGCTGTGCCGTTGTACCGCCAGGGACGACAAGCCGTCCGCCACCACCAGGGCCACATCGAACCCCTCGGGATGGGCCTGGGCATAGTGGTCCAGTTGCGCCGCCGAATCGCCGGACAGGCGCCGCCCCAGGTCCGGGCGTTGCAAGTAGACGTGCCGGTCCGGCGCGGCGCTGTGCAGGGTCATGACATCGCGCTCGCGCGCTTCAAGGGTGGCGCTCAGGGCTCGGTGATCGAACGGCAGGTGCACCGCGTCCCGGGCCTGGGCATGGGCGAACTGGAAGTCCAGCTGGGCCTCGGTGGGCAGGCTGGTGCCGGCGTGACCCAGGGCGATACGCGCCGAAGTCAGGCCGCGCAACTGGCGCCAGGCATCGGCCTGGGCCGGGGACGCGGGCGGGGTTTGCGGACGGTCACTCATGGCGGCTCCTCAGCTCAAGCGGGCCAGGGCCTGGCGGAACAGCGGCGGCACGCCCTGGCCCAGGCGCAGGCCGTTATCGTCCTGGCGCAGGATGTCCATGCGCGTCAGCCACGCCTCGAACTCCGGAGCCGGGCGCAAGCCCAGGGTCTTACGGGCGTACAGGGCGTCGTGGAACGAGGTGGTCTGGTAATTGAGCATCACGTCGTCGGAACCGGGAATGCCCATGATGAAGTTGATCCCCGCCACGCCCAGCAGGGTGAGCAAGGTGTCCATATCATCCTGGTCGGCTTCGGCGTGGTTGGTGTAGCAGATGTCACAGCCCATGGGCACGCCCAGCAGCTTGCCGCAGAAGTGGTCTTCGAGGCCGGCACGGATGATCTGCTTGCCGTTGTACAGGTACTCGGGGCCGATAAAGCCGACCACGGTGTTCACCAGGAACGGGTCGAAATGCCGGGCCACGGCGTAGGCGCGGGTTTCGCAAGTCTGCTGGTCCACACCATGGTGAGCGTTGGCCGACAGCGCGCTGCCCTGGCCGGTCTCGAAGTACATCAGGTTGTTGCCCAGGGTGCCGCGCTTGAGGCTCAAGCCCGCTTCATAGCCCTCGCGCAGAATTTCCAGGCTGATGCCGAAGCTGCTGTTGGCCGCCTCGGTGCCGGCAATGGACTGGAACACCAAATCCAGCGGCACGCCCTTTTCAATCGCCGCCACCGAAGAGGTGACGTGGGTCAGCACGCAGGACTGGGTGGGAATCTCGTAATGGCGGATCACCCCGTCGAGCATCTTCAGCAACTCGCTGATGGCGCCGATGCTGTCGGTGGCCGGGTTGATGCCGATCATGGCGTCGCCATTGCCGTACAACAGGCCGTCGAGAACGCTGGCGGCGATACCCGCCGGGTCGTCGGTGGGGTGGTTGGGTTGCAGACGGGTAGACATGCGCCCGCGCAGCCCCACGGTGTTGCGGAACCGGGTGACCACGCGAATTTTCTGCGCCACCAGCACCAGGTCCTGGACGCGCATGATCTTCGATACGGCGGCGACCATTTCCGGGGTCAGCCCCGGCGCCAGGGCCTTGAGGCTGGCGTCGGTGGCCTCGTCCCCCAGCAGCCAGTCGCGAAAGCCGCCCACGGTCAGGTGGCTGACCGGGGCAAAGGCCGCCAGGTCATGGCTGTCCATGATCAGGCGGGTGACTTCATCGACTTCGTAGGGAATCAGCGCTTCGTTGAGAAAGTGCTTGAGCGGCAAGTCGGCCAGGGTCATCTGCGCCGCCGCGCGCTCGGCGTCGCTGGCGGCAGCGACCCCGGCGAGAAAGTCCCCGGAGCGTGCGGGCGTGGCCTTGGCCAGCAACTCCCGCAGGCTGTCGAAACGCCAGGTCATGCCACCGATGCTGTGGGAGAAGCTCATGCCGGTCCCTCCTTGATCAGGCCGCCGCCACCGCAACCGCACCGCGACTGCGCACCAGGGTGCAGAACAGCGCGCCCACGGCCATCAGGCCCAGGAAGATCGCGCAGATCAGTGGGTTGAACCAGACCATGGCCACCAGGCACACCACGGCCAGGATCAGGGCAATGGCCGGTACCACCGGGTAACCCGGGGCACGGAAGCTGCGTTCCAGGTCCGGCTCGCTGCGGCGCAGCTTGAACAGGCTGAGCATGCTGACGATGTACATGACGATGGCGCCGAACACCGACATGGTGATCATGGCCGCGGTCAGGGTCATGCCCTGCAGGTTGACCAAGCCGTCGCTGAGAATCGCCGCGATGCCTACCACGCCACCGGCAATGATTGCCCGGTGCGGGGTCTGGAAGCGCGACAGCTTGGCCAGCGAAGCCGGGAGGAAACCGGCGCGAGCCAGGGCGAAGAACTGCCGCGAGTAGCCGAGGATGATCCCGTGGAAGCTCGCCACCAGACCGAACAGGCCGATCCACACCAGCATGTGCATCCAGTTGGAGTTATTACCCACCACCGCTTTCATCGCCTGGGGCAACGGGTCGTTGATGTTGGCCAGGGTGCGCCAGTCACCGACGCCGCCGGCAAAGATCATCACGCCGATGGCCAGCACCACCAAGGTCAGGATGCCGGCCACATAGGCCCGGGGAATGGTGCGTTTGGGGTCCTTGGCTTCTTCGGCGGCCATGGCCGCGCCCTCGATGGCGAGGAAGAACCAGATGGCGAAGGGAATGGCCGCGAAGATGCCGCTGATGGCCGGCAGGCTGAAGGTGTCGGAACCGGCCCAGCCGCCCAGCACGAAGTTGCTGAAGCTGAAGCCCGGGGCGACCACGCCCATGAACACCAGCAGCTCGGCCACTGCCAGCACCGTGACCACCAGTTCAAAGGTGGCGGCGATGCTGACGCCGAGGATGTTCAGGGTCATGAACACAAAATAGGCGCCAATGGCGGCCATCTTCGGGTCCAGGGTCGGGTACTGCACATTCAGGTAGGCGCCGATGGCCATGGCGATGGCCGGCGGGGCGAAGACAAATTCAATCAGCGTGGCCAGGCCGGCGATCATCCCGCCTTTTACGCCGAACGCCCGCAGGCTGTAGGCGAATGGGCCACCGGCGTTGGGAATGGCGGTGGTCAGTTCGGTGAAACTGAAGATAAAGCAGGTGTACATCACCGCCACCATCAACGTGGTGACCAAAAAGCCCAAGGTCCCGGCCGTGCCCCAGCCGTAGCTCCAGCCAAAGTACTCGCCGGAAATCACCAGCCCTACGGCCAGCCCCCACAAATGCAGGGTTCCCAATGTCGGTTTGAGTTTTGTAACAGTCATGAGTGTGCACCCCGGTAGCCAAGCGACGGTATTTGCCTGACAGCGAGAATAATCACCGTCGCCGCGCCAAGGCTTGACCCGAGAACGCGGGTTTTGTCGTCCAGGGTCAAGTTTTTCGGGCCGTTGCGCCCGATGCTGCATGCTGGCGCATGAATCCCGGGGCATGCTTCATATCGGGTCAGCTTTTAGCGGCGTTCACGGCGCTGCCAGCCAAAGCCGAAACGCAGCGCCGGCTGCCTACAAAGCAATGACGCGGAACGCACCCTGGAAGCACTCCCACGGTGACCGTGGGAACGATGTCACGGGGTCAGGGCTGCCACCGTTCGACCCAGGCGCGCCTCGCCTGAGGCCTTGGGTAGCAGCACGCCGGCATTCGCGCCAGGCCTCTTGGCTGGCTAAACCCGGCTCGCGCCATCCCCCGCCAACAAGTCAAGACCGGGCCTGTGGCCCTGCCCCGGGCGCTGGCGGATCAGGACGGGCGATCCGGAACACGTAACAAGGTATGACATTTGCTTGAATGAAATTCATACACAGCTTGATGGCCCCTCACTTCCATGCACCAGTCCCTGTTCTCACCTTCAACGTCGCACGCCCCCGGCACCAGCAATTGCGGGGTGTTGTCGGCGGCAGCCAACGGCCTGGACGGCTTTATCGTCCAGCACGGCGGTGACCTGGACCGGGTTTTCGGCTGCTCCGGCATCGACCCCGAACAGCTGCTGCACCCGACCCTCAGCCTGCCCCTGCCCAACTACTGTCGGGTGCTGGAAGAGGCCGCGCGGCAAACCCATTGCGACAATTTCGGCCTGCGTTACGGCCAGCAATTCCAGCCCCAGGCCCTGGGCCTGCTGGGCTATATCGGCTTGTGCTCGGCGACCCTGGAAGAGGCGCTGATCAACTTTGCTGCGGCCTTCCCCTTTCACCAGCACAGCAGCCTGATCCAGCTGGTGGACCAAGGCGACTGCTACCGCTTCGACTATCAGGTGCGCCACGGCGCCATCAGCGAGCGGCGCCAGGACGCCGAACTGACCATGGGCATGGCCACCAACCTGGTGCGCCATGTACTCGGCGCCGACTGGGCACCGCGGGAAGTGGCCTTCGAACACGCCAAGCCCCTGGACTGGCACGAGCACCGCGAGGTGTTCGGTGCCGAGGTGCGCTTCGGCCAGGGCTGCAACAGCGTGCTGATTCCCAAACAGGACCTGGCCGGCCAGGCCATGCCCGGCAGTGACCCGATGCTGCTGATGCTGATCAAGGACGCCATCCGCCAACTGGGCGATGGCGGCAACGAGAACGGCCTGCTGGACCAGGCGCGCCAGGCCATCCTGGCCATCCTGCACCTGGGCGAACCGGCCCTGGAGCACGTCGCCCACACCCTGGGCCTGTCCGAGTGGGCCCTGCAACGCAAGCTGCGGGACCAAGGCTTGAGCTTTACCCAACTGGTGGACCAGATCCGCCAGGAGTCGGCGATGAACCACCTCAAGCAACAGAACCTCAGCGTCACCCAGCTCGCGTCCCTGCTCGGCTACTCGGAAACCAGCGCCTTCTCCCGGGCCTTCAAACGCTGGTTCGGCCTCAGCCCCAAACAGTGGCGCAGCGCCGGGCACGCCTGACGGTCAAGCGAAGATTTTCAGCAGTACGGTCGCCAGGATCACCGTAGAGGCCCCGCCAATGCGCGTGGAAATCTGCGCGAAAGGCATCAGCCCCATGCGGTTGGACGCCGACAGAATCGCCACATCCCCGGTGCCGCCCAGGCCGCTGTGGCAGCAGGTGACGATGGCCGATTCGATGGGGTACATCTTCAGCAGGTTGCCGATAAAGAACCCGGCCAGGGTCATGGCCACCACCACTGACGTGCAGACCACCAGGTAACCCACGGAAAACACCTTGACCACGCTGTCCAAGGGCACATAAAGCATGCCCAGGCCGATCATCACCGGCCAGATAAAGGCCGTGGACACCAGCTTGTAGAACGACTTGCTGCCCTCCTCCAGGTTGCGCGGCAGCAGTTGCAGGTATTTGCAGGCCACCGCCGCCAGGATCATCATCACCGGCCCCGGAATACCCGCCACTTTCTCCAGCAGGCCGCCGAGAATGAAAAAGGCGCAGATCAGCAGCACCCCGGCGCCCATGTAGCGATAGTCAATGCCGCCACTGGCCTCCTCCTGAACCTGGAACGCATCGTTCTCCGCCTTGGCGCGGATCAGCACACCGTCGCCGTTGAGCGACGGACGCTTGAGGGCCAGCCGCGCCAGCACCCCGGCACAGATGATTGCCACGATATTGCCCACCACTGCCGCCGGCACCAGCTGCGCCACGTACTGTTCCGGGGTGCCGCCGAGGATCGCCGAATAGGCCAGGGACAGGGGCAGGATGCCCTCGCCGATGCCGCCGCCAATAATCGGCACGATGATGAAGAAGAACGTGTGGTAGACGCTGTAGCCGAACAGCGCACCGACCGCGATGCCCGCCGCCACGGCCGCCAGGGTGCCGACCAGCAACGGCACGAACATGCGGATCATGCCCTGCACCAGGATGAAACGGCTCATGCCGAGGATGCTGCCCACCACCAGGCTGGCGATGACGAAATACAGGAAGTTGGCCTCCTTCATCAGCATCTTGGTGGCGTCGATGGTGGTGCTGCCGAAGAAGCCGTAGAACACCAGCACCGAAGGCAGCATCAGGCACAGGATGGCGCCGCCGCCAATCTCCTTGAGGATCGGCAGGCGCTGGCCCAGTTGGCCGAAAAACACGCCCAGGGTCATGATCACGGCCAGGCCGCCAATCATGTTTTTCGGCAGGTAACCGAAGTGCGCGGAGAGGAACACGATCAGCGCGATGCCGATGAAATACGGCAGGGGAATCACGCCGATTTCATAGTCGCGCAAGCTGCGCAGGCAACGGCCGAAGGCACTGCTGTCTGCATGGGAAACGGGGGTGTCGAGGGAGTCGTTCATAGGGTCACCTGATACGCAAAAACGGGAACGGCGCGTGGCTCAGCGGCACGCCGGGAATTGGGCGCGAACAGGTGATCGTCGGGGGCACAGCGATAGCCGGGCGAAGGATAGGGACAACAGGCTCATGACGGTTTCCTCTGTTTGTTTTTATCTGAGGATGAACGGAACGCTCACAGTTCAATGCAGCGTCAGAGGGATGCTATGCTGGCCTTTTGGTTAAATAAACACGCTAATCATGAGCACTACAAACACACATCGTGTGCAATCACCCCTCCCGGAAGACCTGCGGGTATTCCTCGCGGTGATTCGCAAATCCAGCTTTGCCAGCGCCGCGGATGAGCTGGGGTTGTCCCCGGCCTACGTCAGCAAGCGCATTCAGATCCTCGAGAAAACCCTCGGCACCCGGCTGCTGCACCGCACCACGCGGCGCATCGCCCTGACCGAAGCCGGGGAACGCACCCAACGCTGGGCCGTGCGCATCCTGGATGACCTTGACGAGTTCATCGGCGAACTCTCGGAAGCGCGCAAGGCGCCGCGGGGCTTGCTGCACCTGTGCAGCAGTTTCGGCTTCGGCCGCAACCACGTCGCCCCGGCCGTGGCGGAACTGGCCATGGCCTACCCCGACCTGGAAATCCGCCTGGATGTGTTCGACCGGGTGGTGGACATCATTGCCGAAGGCTTCGACCTGGAAATTCGCGTGGGTGACGACCTGCCGGGGCAGCACATCAGCCGGCCCCTGGTGGCCAACCAGCGCGTGCTGTGCGCCACCCCCGACTACCTGGCGCAACGGGGCACGCCACAGAGTTTGCAGGACCTGGACCAGCACGATTGCCTGGTGCTCAAGGAGCGCAACAACCCGTTTGGCGTGTGGCACCTGCGCAAGGGCGCGCGTGAGGAAACGGTGCGGGTCAGCGGCCCGCTGTCATCCAATAACGGCGAGATCGTCTTGCAGTGGGCCCTTAAAGGCCGGGGGATTCTGTTGCGCTCGATGTGGGACGTGAAGCCGCTGCTGGACCAGGGCAAGCTGGTCCAGGTGCTGCACGACTACAGCCAGAGCGCCAACGTCTGGGCGGTGTACCCGACACGCCTGGCCGACTCGGCCAAGCTGCGGGTGTGCGTCGAGTTTCTTGAGGCGCACTTCAAGCACCTGTCACCCTGAACCCGGCGCGGAGCCGAGCCGAGCCCGGGCAGGTTTCACGCCAGCCAGGGATTGGCCAGCAGGTGGGCTTTTTCGAAGCGACGGATCGCCTCGGTACGCTGCAAGGTGCTGCCGATGGCGTCCAGCCCCAGGAGCAAGGCGTCCTTGCGCAACGGGTCGATGTCGAACGCCAGGACCTGGCCATCGTCCAGGGCAATCTGCTGGGCCTGCAGGTCGATGCTGATTGCCTGGTGGCCCGGCTCCGCGACCCGACTGGCCAGGTGTTGCAATTGCGCCTCGGGCAGTTGAATCAGCAACACCCCGTTGCGCTGGCAGTTGTCGAAGAAGATCCCGGCGAAGCTGGTGCCGATCAGCGCACGAATCCCCAGTTGCTTGAGCCCCCAGACGGCGTGCTCGCGGCTGGAGCCGCAGCCGAAGTTGGGGCCCACCACCAAAAATTGCGCATCGGTCCAGGGTGCCTGGTTGAGGATGAACTCGGGGTTGGGCCGGCCATCAGCGAGAAAGCGCAGGTCAAAGAACAACCCGCGATCCAGGCCGGCACGGTCAATCCCCTTGAGAAACTGCTTGGGCATGATCACGTCGGTATCGACGTTGGCCGCCAGCATCGGCGCGGCATGGCCACTGACCACAGTGAAAGGCGTCATCTCAATACTCCCGGGACAGGCAACGGACATCGGCCAGGCGGCCACTGATGGCGGCGGCCGCCACCATCGCCGGGCTCATCAAATGGGTGCGCGCACCCGCGCCCTGGCGGCCTTCGAAATTGCGGTTGGTGCTGGAGGCGCAGCGATCCCCTGGGGCGAGCACGTCATCGTTCATCGCCAGGCACATGGAACAGCCGGACTGGCGCCATTCGAACCCCGCCGCGATAAAGATATCCGCCAGCCCTTCGGCCTGGGCCTGCTCGCGCACCAGGGTCGAGCCGGGCACGATCATGGCCCGTACATGGGCCGCCACCTTGCGCCCGCGGACCACGCTGGCGGCGTCCCGCAGGTCTTCGATGCGGGCATTGGTGCAAGAGCCGATAAAGGCGTGGCTGATGGCGATGTCGGTCAAGCGCTCACCGGCTTCCAAGCCCATGTAGCGCAAGGCCCGTTGCAGGTCCTGGCGGCGGATCAGGTCGCTTTCCGCCAAGGGGTCGGGCACCCGCTCACCAATCGCCAACGCCTGGTCGGGGCTGGTGCCCCAGGTGACCATGGGCTGCTGGGTACTGGCGTCCAGGACCACTTCCAGGTCAAACGCCGCCCCCGGGTCGCTGTACAAATCGGCCCAACGTCGCAGCGCCTGCTCCCAGAGTTCGCCCTTGGGCGCCCGGGGTTTGTCGGCCAGGTAGGCGTAGACCTTGGCGTCCGGCGCCATAAAGGCCCCGCGTGCGCCCGCTTCCACGGCCATGTTGCAAATGGTCATGCGCGCCTCGACGCTCAGGGCATCGATGGTGGAACCGGCAAACTCGATGGCGTAGCCGGTGGCGCCGGACGCGCCGATGCGACCGATCAACGCCATGATGATGTCCTTGGAGGTCAAGCCCGCGCCCAGGACGCCTTCAACCTTGACCCGCATGCTTTTCAGGCGTTTGTAGACTAGGGTCTGGGTTGCCAGCAGGTGCTCGATCTCCGAGGTACCGATGCCGAAGCCAAAGGCGCCCAGGGCACCGTAGGTGGTGGTGTGGCTATCGCCCGCGGCGACCACCATGCCAGGCAGGATAAACCCCTGTTCGGGGGCCACCACGTGCTCGATGCCTTGGCGCGGGTCCAGCACGTCGAACAGTTCGATGCCGAAATCCAGGCAGTTCTCGGTGAAGTACGACACCTGCCGCGCACCGCCCTGGTCGGTCATCGCGGCATTGCGCGCCGGGCTGGTGGGGTTGACGTGGTCCACCACCGCCAGGGTCGCGGCGGGTCGCCACACCGGGCGCTTGGCCTCGCGCAGGCCGCTGAAGGCCTGGGGGCTGGTGTACTCATTGGCAACCTGGCGGTCGATGTACAGCAGCACATGGCCGTGATCGTCCAGGGTGCAGACGGTGTGGGCATCAATGTGCTTCTGGTAGAGGGTTCTGGGCTGACTCATGGCAGGCTCGCTATTGAATTGTTGTGCGAGAGTCCGAAGACATCACGGTCACAGCGCCTTGGCGGCGTGTTCGTGCCCAGCATATTCACTTCATATCGCGCATCAATGCCGAGAAAGTGTTTTTAAAGTTCACGCTTCGTGTTCTATCCAGCCACCCTGAAGATCGATCCGCAGCGTCCGGACCCAGCGTTGATCAAAGTAGATAGAGCGTTGGAGCGGCGGACGGGCCAGCTGCGCAGCCAGCGGCCCGGCCCACCGGGCCCGTCAGTTCGACTGCGGGTTCATGTAGCGGTCGAAGTTCTCGATGTAGTCGGTCAGGTTCTCTTCCATCATCAGGCGGAATTCTTCGACGAAGTAATCCACGGCCTGTTGCTTGGCCGCTGCCAGTTCCTCGACGTTACGGCAACCGCAGGCACTGACCCAGGCACTGAAACGCGCGTTGGCGTACATCAGCGACGCGCTCGACTTGCCCCGGCTGCTGTCGGCGATATGGGTGTTTGCCAGCTCGATAATGGCGTCGGCGCGGTTGTAGAAGTCCTGATCGATTTCGTTGGCCAAGGGGCATTCCTCGTTGCGGTGGGATCAATAAAGCGCGGCAGTATAAGAGGTTTGCCCGGCCGGGCCGATGGCTTTTACAGGCCGTCTGTTTGATCGCCGTGCGCAGGCGGGGAGTGAGAAGCGCCGCCTACCAGGACTTGCGCTCCACCAGCGGGCACGCCACCCGGTGAATGAACGGTTCGTCACGCCCTTCGATCACGTGCAGGGCCGCACGCCGGCCCATTTCGTAATACGGCAATTGCACGGTGCTCAACGGCGGGTAGAACAACTCGGCGACGCCGATCATGTTGTCGTAACCCAACACCGCGACGTCTTCGGGAATGCGCAAGCCGCGCCCCAGCAGGTACTGGTAGGCCACCAGGGCAATACGGTCGTTGCCGCACACCAACAGGTCGAACGCCGGCCGACCGTCCGCACGGCGCAATTGCTGCTCCAGGGCACCGATGGTTTCCCCGTAGGCGTCATCAGTCGACAGGTCGTACTGCGCCACGTCCGCCAAGGGCAACTCAGCTTCCGCCAGGGCCCGCGCCAACCCTTGCTGACGCAGGCCCCAGGCCAGGCTGCTGCGGGGCAGGTTGAGGCAGAACGGCCGTCGGTAACCCTTGCTCAGGGCCTGGCGCAGGGCCTGGTACTGGCCGTCTTCGTCGTCCGGGACGTAACACGCCACCCCGGGCGCCGCGCTCACGCAATTGCTGAGCACCAACGGCAGGCTGCGCAGCGCCGGGGGAATGTCCACGGTGCGCAATTGCATGGCGCTGAAAATGATCCCGTCCGGTTGATGGGACAGCATCAGGTCGATGGCTTGGGCGGTGGGCGGGGTTTCGAAGACGTTGAGAATAAACACGTTCCAGGCATTTTCCCGGGCGGTGCGCTCCAGGGACAGCAGCATCTCAACGGCGAACGGGGTGGTGGCGGTGTCGAGGGCAAAGACGCCGATGGTCTTGCCGCGGGAGTGGCCGCCACGGATCTTGCGCGCCGAAAGGCTGGGGACGTAACCCAGGGTTTCGATGGCTTGACGGACTTTGTTCAGGGTTTCCTGATTGAGCTTTTCCGGGGTGTTGATCGCCCGGGACACGGTCATGAAGGACACGCCCGCCAACCGTGCGACATCTTTGACTGAAGCCATGTGCCGATGCCATTGCCTGATCTGGCCGCGCATCATGTCATGCCTGGCAAAAACCTGACAACACGCGGCCCAGCCAGGCGGGCATCGCTCAGAGCTGGAGGTCGGCCAGCTCCCAGCCGCGAATCTCGCCCAGGGCCCCTGCCCCATTGAGCGCAAACACACTGATCCCGAGGCTGTCGGGGTCCGGGTAAATACGGCTGCTGAGGCTGTAGTCACCGTCATCGACAAACACTTCGATGGAGGAGCGATCGAGAAAGATCCGCAGCGCGATCCGGGTTTGCCCAGGGGCCACCGGCACACTGCGCACACCGCTGACGCCGGCCCCCGAGTGCTGCCGGTCGAGCACCAGGCGTCGCGCCATGGCGTCGAAATACAACAGCGTCTGCTGCTGATGATCGGCGCTGCAGCGCAAGGCCAGGCCAAAGCGTTCCGCACTGCTGGCGGCCAGGTCCAACTCCAACTCCAGTTCCAGCAACGCGCCGCCCAGTGCCAGGGACCGACGCTGGGACGTCAGGATGCCCACTTGCTCGCGGTGTGGCGTGCGGCGCAACGCGGTCAGCTCCCGGGCCGGGCGCATGCGCAGACGCTCGCCGTCGCGGCTCAACTCCCGGGGCAACGACAGCGCACCGCACCAATGATGAGCCTGGCTCGGCATGGGACTGTCCCACATGTCCATCCAGGCCCAGAGCAGGCGTCGGCCATCCGCCGCCAGCAAGGTCTGGGCGGCATAGAAGTCGTGACCGTGATCCAGCTCGTACAGCTCGCCGCACTCGGAGAAATGCCCGGCGTCGTCCAGCAGGCCGAATCGATAGCTGTTCTGGTAGCGGTTCCAGTTGTCATAACCACTGGGTTGCAGGCCTTGGGGCGAATAGAGCAACACATCGACCCCGTCCTGCTCGAACATGTCCGGGCACTCCCACATATAGCCGTCGGGGTCGCGCTGGCCCGCCAAGGCACACGCCAGGAAATGCCACTGACGCAGGTCCTCGGAACGATAGAGCAGCAACTGCGGGTCATCGCCCTGGCGGGCGCCCAGGGCCATCCACCAGTGCTCGCCGCGCCGCCAGACCTTGGGGTCGCGAAAATGCATGATCTGCGAGTCGGGCGCCGCCTCGATCACCGTCCCGTGCTTGGTGAAAACCAGGCCGTCGGTGCTGCTGGCCAGGCACTGGACCTGGTGGATGCGCTGGTCATCCCCGGGCTCGCCCAACCAACGGTGCCCGGTGTACAGCAAGTACAGGGTGTCGTCGGCAACCACCGCCGAACCGGAGAAGCAGCCGTCCCGGTCGTACTCGTCGCCGGGCGCCAAGGCGATCGGCAGATGCTCCCAGTGCACCAGGTCACGGCTTTTGGCATGGCCCCAGTGCATCGGGCCCCATTGCGCCGAATAGGGATGGTGCTGATAGAACACGTGGTACTCGCCGCGAAAATACACCAGCCCGTTGGGGTCGTTCATCCAACCCGCCGGCGGCGCCAGGTGATAACCGAGCCGATAGTCGTCACGGCGTCGGGGCAGTGTGTTGTCCAGGGCGCGATGGGCCTGGTCCAGCCGTTCAGAGGGCATGGGGGAGTCCTTACAAAGGTTCATAACGGGGTGACTGACGGGGCATTGGCAGGCGACGCCTCCGCGGCGCGGGCCTGGGGCGACGGGCGCGGCGGGTCGGCCCGCAGCAAGGTCCAGGACAGCAGCAGGCTGGCGCACACCAGGCCCGCCATCAGCAGGTAGACACTGGCAAAACCCAGGTGGTCGTAGCCGTATCCCACCAGGGGCGACAGCAGCATCGCGGTCAATTGCTGGGCGAACTGGAAGCCCACCAAGTAGATGGACGCGGACAGTCGCGAGTCGAAATTCAGGGCGATGTATTTGAAGACCGACACCAGCAGGATCGGTACCTCGAGGGCGTGCAGCATCTTGCAGGCGCCAATGGTCCAGGCTTCGCTGGCCAGCCCGGAGCCGAGGATGCGCACAAACATGATGCTGCCCGCCAGGATCAACCCGTACTTGGCCCCCGTGCGCCCGACCACCCAGGGCGCGAGCAGCATGCACGCGGCTTCGAGCAGCACCTGGGAAGAGTTCAGGTAACCGTAGGCGCGGGTGCCCTCCTCCGGCGTGGCGAAAAACGAAGAGAAATACACCGGAAACTGCTGCTCGTAGATCATGTAGATGCCGCACACCCCGGTCAGGTACAGGCTGAAGGCCCAGAAGCGCGGCAGGGTGAACAGCCTCCACAAGTCATTCAGGCGTACCGGCGCGGCGGGCGCGCCGCTGCTGTGGATGGGGTGATTGGCGAACGACCGGATGTCCAGCCGCGAGAGGATCAGCAGGAACACCGCACCCGCGGCACTGCTCATGTAAAACGCGATGTCCGGGTCAATGTTGAACACCACGCCGACCACCCCGGTCGCCGAGGCCCAACCCAACGATCCCCACATCCGCGTGATGCCGAATTCGAAGCCCGCATGGCGCGACAAACGCTCGGTGTAGGACTCGATCACGCCCACCCCGGCCAACATGGCCAAGGCCAGGAATGCCGCGCCAACCACCGCCCCCAGTACCACGTTCTGGGCCAGCAAGTTGGCGTAGACATGAATCGCGAACGGCGCCGCGCAGCACAGCAGCAAGCCGATCCACACCAGCAGTTTTTTCGACAGACCGAGGCGATCCTGGAGTGCGCCATAGAACGGTTGGATCAACAGCGCGGCAACAGCGTTGGCCGCGAACACAAAGCCGGTTTCCGTGCCGTTCAGGCCAATCTCGCGGTGCAGCCAGATGGAGAACAGGGAGTAGCTGGAAGACCAGGCGAAGAAGAAAAAGAACAGCAGCCCGCTGATAAGCCAGTACTCGCGTTTGACTGACAACTGCATATGACGCCTCTCTTGTTTTTATCTAAGTTAACGTTAACATCTCACTCCATTACGCGTCCTCCAAATGCTCGCTGTCAAGCATTTCCCAGCACCACGGTGCACGGCAACTTGATGCTCGCTTCGGGTGAAAGGCCCGTATTTGCTGGCCCCCACTACAAAAACAAAAGGGTTGAACATGACGTTTACGACTTCCAGGCCCCTCGCCGGCCTGTGCTTGCTGGCGCTTTCGCCACAGCTGTTCGGTGCACCACCGCCCAGCCTCGAAGAACGCCTGGCCCGACTGGAAAGCCGCACCACCTTGGCCGAGGCCCGGGCGTCCCAGGCGCAAGCCGAAGCCGCCGGCCTGCGCCAGGAAGTCGCGCGGCTCAACCAGCAGATCGCCCAAGCCAGGCCCGGCACCGCGCCAACGTCGCTGGAACAACGGGTGGCCTCAGTCGAGGCCCGACAACACGCCCTGGCCCAACACGCGGCGAACCCGCCCTCCCCAGCCGTTGCCAAGCCCGACCCTGGCCTGACCTTCAGCGCCTATGCACGCTCCGGGATCATGACCGACGGCAAAGGCGCTGGCCGTGGCGGGCCCTACCTGACTCCCGCCGGCTCGGTTGGCGGTGCCATCGGGCGCTTGGGCAATGAGGTCGATACCTACATGGAGGCGAAGGTCAGCAAAGAGGATCGCGCCAGCAACGGCACAGGCTCGCGCTATGCGCTGATGCTCGCCGACGGCCTGGAAACGCCCAACGACTGGACGGCCGCCGAAAGCTCGCTGAATGTGCGCCAGGCCTATGCCGAGCTGGATCACCTGGCGTCGTTTCGCGACAGCCCGCTGCTGCGCGACGCCACGCTGTGGGCCGGCAAGCGCTTTGATCGGGATAACTACGACATCCACTGGCTCGACCGCGGCATCGTGTTCCTGGCCGGCACCGGTGGCGGCATCTACGACCTGCACCTGAGCGACGACTGGCGCCTCAATGCCTCGTTGATGAGCCGTTCCTACGGCGACTTCGGCACCGAGGACAAGCAGGACATCCGCAGCTACGTGGCCACGGTCAATCAGTTCTTCGCCCAGGGCCGCTGGCAGCTGATGCTCAACGGCATCACCGCGCAAAACAACGACGCCGACCTGGACCCGGACAACCCCCTGGCGCAGGGCCACGGCAGCCGCTTGAACAAGGCGGGGTTCAGCCCGGCCGAAGGCGGCTCACACGGCATGCTCGCCTACCATCGCCCGGACTTTTTCGGCCGCGAGGGCTACTTCAAGACCGCGCTGCTGTATGGCCGCGGGCTCGGAGCCGAGGTCAACAGCATCGGCGCCGACGGCGATTTGCTGAGCGAGGCGCGCACGCTGCGGCTGGCGTTCTATGGCCATACCCGGCTGAATCAGGATTGGCGCCTGGCCCCGGCACTGATCGCCGAGCACAGCCAGGACCGCTATGTGCCCGGCGACGACTATCGCTACCTGACCCTGAACCTGCGACTGGCCAATGAGCTGAGCCGCAACGTTGAAATGCTCTACGAACTGAGCTGGCAAACCATGGACCTACAGGCGCTGGGCTACGACGGTCGGCAGGCGGCCCAGGGCGATTTCTGGAAGCTGACCTTCGCCCCCACGTTCAAGGCGCAGACCGGGGACTTTTTTGTGCGCCCCGAATTGCGCCTGTTCGCCACCTACATGAACTGGTCCCGGGACCTGGACCACTTCAGCGCCAGCGACGACTTGGGGCAGAAAGGCTTCAAATCCGGTGGCGACTGGCAGTTCGGCGTGCAAATGGAGACCTGGTTCTAAGGGTGCTGGCCCGCGCAGCTCATGCGCCCGGGTGCTGGGCTGCCGACAGGCTCCGCAGGTGCGCGGCCAACAAGGCTTCACTCTGGCCTTGGGACAACACCACGCAATTGTCCGCGGCCCGCAACGCCCGTTGCAGATGCTGCTCGCCCTGCTGCCAATCGCCCTCAAGGATGGCGCGCAAGGCCAGGCAACGCGGCCGCAGCCAGGGCGCGTACCAGTCGACATCGTCGCTCATCCAGGTGGTTTTCAAAGGCGTAACGTCGCGCTGCACATAGGCTCGGCTGAAGGCCAATTCGCCGCGCAGCAACTCGATCAGGCTGCTCATGCCGGCCAGTTCTGCGGCTCGGGCTTGCAGCAGTGCGTCAAGCTCCTGCTCCATCTCCAGCACCGCCGGCCAGTCGCCCTGGTCCTGCCGGGCATTGAGCCGATAGCCGAAGGCAACCAGGGTTTCAGTCATGGCCCCCTGGGCCAGCCGCTCAAGGTCCGCCGCCGGCAATTGCCCGCTGGGCACACCGGCCACGGTCAAGGCCAGCAGCCGCGCCTGGGCCATATCCTGCCGTTGGTCATCGCGATGCAGGTACCAGGAAAACAGCAGCAAGCCGTCGCTGGGCGAGACCCGCCAGACCGGTATCAAGTTACCCACGGCCATGACTAGGTTGATGGCCGCGAAGGCCAGGGCCACACCGCCTGCCACGCTTTGCAGGCCCGACCAGTAGAGGCCCAACCCCAGGGCCAGGCTGCCCACCAGCAGGTTCAGCAGCGGCCCCAGCACCACCATCACCATCCACTGCCGACGCAACGGCCGCTGCGGGTTGCTCGCGGCAATCACATAACCGCCAAAGCGATTGCGCTTGAGCTGGGGCGACCAGCGCAGCCGCCAGCCGCGCCGCAATACCTGAAGCTCCACGGCGGCGACCCGCGCCAGCAACACCGGCATCCCGCAATAGCGGGCGCCCAGGTAATGCCCGCCTTCATGCACCACCAGGCCCATGATGCCGAGCATCGAGGCCAGGAACATCGCCAGGAAGGGTTGCAACTCGGACCTGATGGTCAACCCCAGCACCGCCGCCGCAATGATCCAGCCACTGAGCAACACCAGGCTCTGGATAATCGCCATCAGTTTGTTCAGGGCCTTGAACCCGGTATTGCCATCCATTGCGAACATCCTTGAGAGTCAACCCGGCAGCTATCCGGGCGCGCAGACTGCCAGCTTCCACCCCGCCAATTCAACCCAGGATCGCCGCCAAACAGCGTTTTGCAGGAGTTGACTTGCCAGCGAAGGCGGCCGCGAGAACGCTGTGGTGCTCAAGAACGTGATCGCCGGCAAGCCGGCCCCTACAGAGCGCCCTGGGATTTCACCTCTACACGCAGCACTCCGGCCGGTTGCGCCGTGCAGTCGATGCGCACCGGCAGGAAGCGTTCGATCACCGCGATATTGCTCTGCAAGTGTTCGCTCATGCTCGGAGTCGTGAAGCTGCCGCCGCCGGCCAGGGCCATGGGCAACAGCAGTTGATCCGCCAGGTGTTCGGCCACGGCCGCTGCGCTGTGCAGCCAGCCCCAGGCCTGATCGATGGCGCGGTCGGCCACGGTCTCGGCCCGCAGGTTGGATTGGCCAAAGGCGCTGAAGACTTCAGTCAGTTGCTCGCAGGCGAACTCCAGCAGCAATACATTGCCCGGGCCGTAGTCTTCGTCGAGCACCTCGGTGTGCAACTGGGCCCAGGGCAACTCCAGCCGCCGGTTGACCCGCAACAATTCACGCTCGGCCACGTGCTCGGCCACCCCGGCGATCACCGCCCGGGCCTGGCTGCCCAACAGCGCACCCCGTTGCTCCAACTGCAGCGGCTGCAAGGTCGAAGGCTGGATAAACGCCTCCAGCTCGCCGCCGCCCGCCGGGACAAACCCGTGACGCAGCAGTTGCAGTTCTACCTGGGCGCCCATGCGCCGCAGTTGCGGCAACCAGGCGCGCTCGAGGAAATCCACCGGCGGCGCCATAGGGTTATGGGTGCCGCCGCTGATGCTGATCCGACTGGGTTCCGGGGCCTGCAACAACGCCGGCAACAGGGTTTGCAAGACCAGGGTGCAACTGCCCGCAGTGCCGATGGCGAAGCGGTAGTCACCACCACGAATCGGCCCCGGCTCGAAGCTCAAGGCCTGGGAACCGAGCTCGGCCCCCAGGGTTTTACCGCCACAAATCTGGGTCGCCGCCTGCACGGCGGTCAGGTGCTGGCGCAGCAGCCCCGGGCGACTGCGCCGGGCGCGAATATTGTGGATACGCAGGGGCTTGCCGGTGAGCATCGACAGGCTCAGGGCGCTGCGCAGTACTTGGCCGCCGCCGATGGCGCCGTCCAGTTCAATGACATCCTGTTTCATCACATTCCTCAGGCGTAGTGCCGGACCGTCTCTCTCAGGTAATGGTCCAACAACGCAGTGTCTTCTCGATTACGGGCCAACCGCGGCGCTTCACGGGCCAGTTCGGTGGCGATAAACGCGTGTAAAGCCGGGCGCCGCGGGCCATAGGCCGCCTCATCGGCATTGCGCTTGAGCACCAGTAGCTCGGCCACTTCCGCCAGCAACAGCGGGTCGTCGACGGTACTCAGTAGATCGGCGAAGGTCATCGGCGGACGGCCCCGCCCTTGATCGATCCAACGCACTGCCAGCAGCGGCCGCAGCACGTAGAAGTACTTCTTCAGGCGCACGCTCTCGCCTTGCAGGTAGCCGCGGAAGTTTTTCCGGGCCATCGACAGATAGTGGTAACGCACCGCCTGCGGGTTGTAGAAGGCCTCGGCCAAGGCCCGCAGGCGCTGGGTCGCGGCGCTCTCGCTGCGATACACCAGAGGCGAGTCCAGCCATTCCAGCAGGGTCGGGTTGGAGTTGCGCAACAGCCCGAGGGTCTTGCGCAATTCCCAGCCGCTGATGTCCAACTCATCGTCCAGGGGCCGCTCGATCACGTCCCGCGCGGTATCGACCTGGACAAACCACTCGGGCTTTTCCACGTAGACAAAACGCACATCGTAATCACTGTCGGTAGAGGCAAACCCCCAGGCCCGACTGCCCGATTCACAGGCATACAACACCGTGATATTGCGCTCGCGCTCCAGTCGCGCGAGTTCCTCCAGCACCCGCTCGCGCATGGCATCGCTGAGCGGGTGGCGTTCATTGACGTCCATTGCTATTTCCCAGTCCTTGTTCAATCCGTGCTGCTGGCCAGCAACACGCTCAGGCTGCGGCGCGCGGGGTTCCAGATGCTCAGGCACCACACACCCCACCACTCCAGCCCTTCGTCGAAATAATCACTCCACAGCTCGCTGTCGGCCGGCGACTCGGCGCTGTCCTGCCAATCCAGTTCGTAGCCCTTGACCCAATCCAGCACCTGCAGCGGCGCCCCGGGCTCAAGCCCCAAGTGGGCCAGCCACTGGTTGAACAGCGCGCTGGCCTCGTCGTCACCCGCGGCAAAACGGGTGCCATAGGGCGGGTTGCAAAAGGCCCGGAACAGCGCCGCCGGCCCGTCTTGCAGGTTGGTGCGGCTCAAGTCCTGGATGTCCTCCAGGTTCAGGGGGCTGATGCGTGCCCGGTCCAGGTCCCAGGCCAGGTACGCGCCAAAGGGCACATCGGCGTAATGCGGGTCCTGGATAAACAAGCGATGGCGTTCGCGACGGTCGGCCAGCATCTGCTCGAACAGGGCATTCACCGCTTGGCGATGCAGGGCTTCATCCACTGCCACACCGGGGGAAACTTCATAGGCCACAAATTCGAAGACCACGCCGGCCTCTTCGAGGCGCTTGCGCAGGGCCATCGAGGCGTGCGGGTCCTTCAGGCTCGATAACACTTCCATGACTCTTTCCTCAAAGGCTCAGCGCAGGCGCTTTGCCGATCCAGACGGTAACTGCCCCGCCTCTTCCATCTGCTGCACTCGCAGCAACAAGGCCTCGCGTTGCGGCTCTTGCCCCTTGGGCACCTGCAAGCTGAACTGCCAGGTACACCAGCGGTTCAGTTGCTCCAGCCAATGGGCAGCCTCGGCGGGCGCCTGGTCATGGCGGCGCAACAGGTATTGCAACTGGCGCCACCCTGGCTTGCAGCTCAACAACGCTTGCCGACGTGGCTCGGGCAGCTCGTGCCAGTGCTGGTCCAGGCGCTGCTCCACAGCGTCGCGGTAATCGGTCCAGGCCTGTTGCCGCAATAACCGCAGGGCACAGGCGAAGACCTTGTCGGCGGGGTCGTCCAGGGCCGCGATCTGCTCGACCAAGCCCCGCTCGCCCAAGGCCTCCAGGGCTTGCACCCGCACCTGGAGCGACGCTGAACCCAGCGCCTCACGCAACATGGCGTCCGCCTCGGCAGCCTTGAGTTCCCGCGCCAGCCCCACCAGGCCCAGCCACGCGTCCTTGGTGCGTGGCAATGGCTCGGCCAGGCGTTCCAGCAACACCTCGCGACTGTCCAGGCCGACCTGTGGCGCCGCCCAACGGGCCAGGCAACGCAGGGCCGCCGAGCGATCAAGCAGCGCCGCCCGCAACGCCGGCCGCGGGTCATCCAGCAACGGCCAGAGCAACCGCAAGGCCTTGACCCGGACGCTGGCGCCGCAGGTCTGCATGGCCTGTTCCAGCAACGGCCGTGCCTCGGCCGGCAGCAACTCGGCGCATGCGTCCACGGCCCGCTGACGCACCGTCACCTCATCGTGGGCCAGGGCCAAGGCCAGCAACGCCAAAGGCTCACGGGTGCTTTCCAGCAACAGCGCCAACAGCCAGCGCGCCACCTTGCCCCGGGCGCCTACGAACGCCGCCAGCACCTGGGGCCGTACCTCGGGGGCCAGCAACACGTCGCGGGCCCGAGCCAGGGTCTGGCCATGGTCCACTCGCTGCTTGTCGGCCAGGGCCAACAGCGGCGCCAGGGCCTGCAACAACAGCTCGGCGCGCGCCGGCAGCAGGTACGCTTCGACAGCAACCGCTGCCTGTTGCCGGACTTGCGGCACCCAGTCATTCAGGCGTTCCAGCAGCGCCTCCAGGGCCTCGGCCGACGGCTGGGCGACCAAGGCCCGCAACGCCGCCTCGCGGACAAAACCATTGCCGAAGCGGCTGAGGATCAACCACGCGCTGAGGTGGTCGTGTTGCTCCAGCACGTCGCGAACCTGCGCCGCTTCGTAGTCCGAGAGCTGGTAATGCCAACTTTGCCACTCTTCCCTGTCACTCATGTTCCTACCCCTTTACACACACCACCTGACGCAAGGTGTGCAGCACTTCCACCAGCTCACGCTGGGCGTGCATGACTTGATCGATATCCTTGTAGGCCATGGGAATCTCGTCGATCACCGCCTCGTCCTTACGGCACTCGACGTGGGCGGTGGCGCGGATCTGGTCTTCCACGGTGAACAGCTTCTTGGCCTTGGTTCGGCTCATGACTCGCCCGGCACCGTGGCTGCAGGAGCTGAACGCTTCCTCGTTACCCAGGCCGCGCACGATAAAGCTTTTGGCCCCCATGGAACCCGGAATAATTCCCAGCTCACCCTTTTTAGCCGACACCGCGCCTTTACGGGTCACCAGCACCTCTTCACCAAAGTGCCGCTCTTTCTGCACGTAGTTGTGGTGGCAGTTCACCGCTTCCAGGGCCACCTCGAATGGCTTGCTGATCACCTGGCGGGTAGCCTGGATCACCGCTTGCATCATCAGTTCGCGGTTCTGCCGGGCAAAATCCTGGGCCCAACCCACGGCTTGCACGTAATCATCGAAATGCTCGCTACCTTCCTCAAAGTACGCCAGGTCGCGGTCCGGCAGGTTGGCGATGTGTTGGCGCATATCGGCCTGGGCCAGTTCGATAAACAGGTTACCGATGGCGTTACCTACGCCACGGGAACCGCTGTGCAACATGAACCAGACGCGGTTGGCTTCATCCAGGCACACCTCGACGAAATGGTTACCGCCACCCAGGGTTCCCAGGTGCTGGCGGTTGTTGGTGTTGGCCAGCCGCGGGTACTTATCGGTGATGGCCTTGAACCCCGGATGCAGCGCCTTCCACACCTGATCGTTGGCCTGCGGCACTTCACCCCAGGCGCCTTTATCCCGACCGCTACGTGGCGACGTTCGCCCGTGGGGCACCGCCTGCTCGATGGCGCTACGCAGCCCCTGCAGGTTATCCGGCAGATCGGATGCGGTCAGCGACGTACGCGCGGCGATCATTCCGCAACCGATATCCACCCCCACTGCGGCCGGGATAATCGCCCCCACCGTGGGGATCACGCTACCGATGGTGGAACCTTTCCCCAGGTGCACATCGGGCATCACTGCCAGGTGCTTGAAGATGAACGGCATCTTCGCGGTGTTCATCAACTGCTCACGGGCCTCGCTTTCCACAGGCACACCCTGGGTCCACATCTTGATCGGCTTACCGTTGGCCACTTCCAGCAGTTGGTAGGTTTTGTTTTCCATGTGTTTGTCTCTTCTTCCTGTGGCCGGTGATCCGGCCCTGTTCAATAGTTTGCCTGTAGGCGCCGCCGGGCGGCGTTCGGCGTGCCGGTGAAGGCCATTTCTCGGGCCTCTTCGCTGGCAAGCCAGCGCCTACGGGACAGCGATGTTCGGTGTAAAGGCTGATGAATCAGTGCAGGCCAGGCCTGCGGGCAGCGACAAGAGGAACAGGCACATAGGCTCTACCCACTGAGCTACAGCCTTGCGGCTGGCGGGGCTCGAACCCGCGACACCATGTAGTACCTGTGGCATTCGCTGCCGACCCACCGAAGTGGGCAAAACCGTGCGACGACAAGGGAACGGTGAAACATAAGTTTCGTGTTCTGCCCTTTAAACTACGGCGCCCTCTTCAGGCACCGGCGGGAATCGAACCCGCATCACGAACGTGGGATGTAGTTCCACCTGCATTCGTCGCAAAAAACCTGCAAATCAGTTGGCACGACAACAACGGTGACTGATGGCCGGAATCGAACCGGCCTTAACCATCATGTACAGCCACCCGCATTCGTGCCGTCACCGGCCCTGACAAGAATGGCCGAGACGCCTTTGGATGTAGTCTCGACGGCATTCAGGGCCTGTGAACAAAAAACTCCGGTGTCCGCCGTGTTTGCGGCGGACGGTTGACTCCATGGTTTGCCGATCAGGGCGCCAACGCCTCGATCGCCTCGACCCAGTGCTGCGTGCCGTACTGCCCGGAGGCGAACTGGCCGATCAGGTCAAACACTGCGTCGCTGAAGCCGCCGACGTTGAGGATGTCCTCGCGGTCCATGGCCTGGGTCGTGGCCCCGGGTTGCAGGTCGATGCACACCAGCCGCGCTTGCGGGTTGATGGCCTTGATCCGCTGCCACTGGCGCAGGGTTTCAGTCGCCCCATGCCGCCGGGCATCCATCCACGACTCGTTGTCCGAGACCAGGATCAGCGTATCGACCTTGGCCTTGTCATCCGCCAGCTTGGCCAGGGGCGCCGAACAGTGGGTTCCGCCGCCGCCAATCGCCGCAAGCTTCTGCGCATTGCTCATCACGCTGTCCCGCGGGTTGAGCTGGATGTCCACCACCCTCATTTCAAAGGGCATCACCCGCGCCGCTGGCTGCTTGCGCACCACCGCTGCCGCCACCAGGGCCGCCACATCGATGCAACGTACCGCGGTGGTGGCGCCCTGGCGATAACCGGTGATCGGGCTGTGCATCGAGCCCGACACGTCGGGACACACCACCACCGAACCTGGCAAGGCCGGCACGTTGGCCAATGACAACTCCAGGGCATCCTGCAGCGCCTCGCGGACCTTGCCCGGCACCTCGGCGCCGGCCATGCGATAGGCCGCCAGCAACTGGTACGGGTAGACCCGGGCCTTGGCCACGGCCTCGGCATCCGCCAGGCGCGCCGCCACATAGTCAGTGCAACCCGCCACCTTGAACGCGCCGTGGCGCGCCAGGGTGTTGAGGTTCATGCGCAAGGCCTGCCACCCCATGTTGCGCGCCTGGGCCGCCCATTGCTCGGCACTCAGCGTCTCGTTGGCCAGCAGCATAAAGGGCACCTGGGGCAACTCGCTGCTGGCGCCGCTGCGAAAGGCCAGCAAGGCCCGGGTCAGCGGTGGCAATGCCTGCGCATCCACCGGCTTGCCGATCAACCAGGCAAAGAAGGCTTCGCGCCAGGCCTCGGCCGGCTTGGGGTGAACCATCTTCACCACGTCCGCCAGGGACGGTTGGTTGCCGACCGAGGCCTGCAACAATTGGTATTCGCTGGCGTTGTTCAACCAGTTCTGCACCAGGCGCTTGGGCTGCGAACCCAGGGACTTACGCCCGGTGGCGCCGCTGCGCAGGATCTGCACGAAGTTGCGCAGCATCTTGCCGCTGTCCACCACGTGCTCGAACAACTCTGGCAACACCGAGGAACGCTGGGCCGCCAGGGCCGCCAACATCAACGCCGGCATGTCCTTCATGTGGCCCTGCTGCCGAGCGTAACGAGCGGCCTTGGCCACGTAGCGGCTGTCCAGTTGGGCCACCAGTTGCAGCACGCTGTCGAGCTGGCTGTCGGCCGAGGTGTAGAAGGTCTGGTTCAGGCAACCCGTCGCCGCCAACTGCGCCAGCCGATGCTTGGCGCTGTAGGCATAGGCCGGAGCCTTGGAGGCATTCAGCGTGTTGCTGGCGGCGGCCGTTGCCTGTTGGGTGTTGAACAGCTGGGGGTTGGCCATGATGGCGTCTCGCTCTGTTATCCGTTTCGTTGCCAGAGTGATTGCAGGGCACGTGCCAGTTTGTTTTCTGGCCGTGATTTAATTTTTAAGTTATTGATTTTAAACAATATTTTTATTTAATTTATTTTATTAAGGAAAAATCAGCGACAGGTCGACACCCAATTATTTATCCTTTCGTATCGCTACTTATCTCCAGGTATAAACATGTCGAGCAAGCCCACGGTCGCCATCGGTTTTATCGGCTCCACCCTCGATCGTGTCGGTAAGGGGGCCAACCGTTGGGGCCATTGGCGGCCCAGCGTCGGCCTGTGCCAGCAGGAGGACGTGCTGATTCATCGGCTGGAGCTGATTCACGGCGTCGACGCACGGGACGTCAGCCTGGCCGGGCGGGTGGCCGACGACATTCGCCAGGTCTCCCCCGAGACCGAAGTGCGCCTGCACCCCATGCCCCTGCGCAATCCCTGGGACTTCGAGGAGGTCTACGGCGCCCTGCACGACTTCACCAGCGCCTACGCCTTCGACACCGAACGCGAGGACTACCTGGTGCACATCACCACCGGCACCCACGTGGCGCAGATCTGCTGGTTCTTGCTGACCGAGGCGCGCTTTCTTCCGGCGCGGCTGATCCAGACATCCCCGGCCCGGCGCCGCGACGAAGAACAACGCGCCACCGGCACCCATGCGCTGATCGACCTTGACCTATCGCGCTACGACCGCATCGCCTCGCGCTTCGCCCACCAGCGCCTGGAGGGCCTGGCCTTTCTCAAGTCGGGCATCGCCACCCGCAACGCCGCCTTCAACCGCTGCATCGAGCAGATCGAGCGGGTCGCCGTGCGCTCCAAGGCGCCGATGCTGCTGATTGGCCCCACCGGTGCCGGCAAGTCGTTCCTGGCCCGGCGCATTTATGAACTCAAGCGCAGCCGGCACCAGGTCCAGGGGCGTTTTGTCGAGGTCAACTGCGCCACCCTGCGCGGCGACGGCGCCATATCGGCGCTGTTCGGCCATATCAAGGGCGCGTTCACCGGAGCCCAGAATGCCCGGGACGGCCTGCTCCGGGCGGCGGACGGCGGCATGCTGTTTCTCGACGAGATCGGCGAACTGGGGCTGGACGAACAGGCCATGCTGCTCAAGGCCATCGAGGAGAAGCGCTTCTTCCCCCTGGGCTCGGACAAGGAAGTGGACAGCGACTTCCTGATCATTGCCGGCACCCACCGCGACCTGCGGGGCCGGGTGGCCGAAGGGCTGTTCCGCGAAGACCTGTATGCACGGATCAACCTCTGGACCTTCGACCTGCCGGGGCTGGCCGGACGCCGTGAAGACATCGAACCCAACATCGACTTCGAACTGCAGCGCCATGCCCGGGAACAGGGGCACCTGGTGCGTTTCAACCTGGAGGCGCGGCGCCGCTACCTGGCCTTTGCCAGCTCCGGCGAAGCGGCCTGGCTGGGCAACTTCCGCGAGCTGTCGGCCTCCATCACGCGCATGGCCACCCTGGCCGACAGCGGGCGCATCGACGAAGCCCAGGCCGAAGAAGAGATCCAGCGCCTGCGCCACGCCTGGGGGCTGAGCCAGGAACCGGACGAGCTGCAAGGCCTGCTGGCCGAGGACCTGGAGCTGGACCTGTTCGACCGCCTGCAACTCAAGGAGGTGGTCAAGGTGTGTCGCCAGGCCGAGAGTCTGTCGGCGGCCGGGCGCGCGCTGTTTGGCGTGTCCCGCCAGGGCAAGGCCACCCCCAATGATGCCGATCGCTTGCGCAAGTACCTGGCGCGCTTCGGCCTGGACTGGAAACAGATCAGCGACTAGCCCTCCCCCTCCAGCTAACGGCCCGCGCACCCTGGGCCGACTTCACTCCCGGGGCACGGCAAACACCCCCTTGCCCCGCGCCACCACCCGCTCGCCCACCGTCAGCACCACGCCGGCAAACGCCAGCTGCCGCCCGCGCTGGGAATGCTCCAGGCGTACCTCGATCCACTCCCCGACCTGCGCCGCACCGAGGTAATCCAGGCTCATGCTGGCAGTGATCAGCGGCACCGGCGGGTCGCTGGAAAAGGCCATGGCGTAGCCCATGCCGATGTCCGCCAGGGTGGCAAGAATGCCGCCGTGCACCGTGCCGCGCCCATTGGCATGACGTTCGTCGGCGCGCAGGCCAAGGTGCAGGTCCAGGCCGCTGCCACGGCAGTACACCGGGCCGATCAGGGTCAGCAGCGGGCTGCTGCGGGGCAACAATTGGAAGCCGGGGGGAAGATCCGATTCACTCATGGGGCGCTCCTGACTGGGTTGATGACACTGCACGTCGCAGTGGTCGCAGGTGTAGTCCAGATCCACCGCGCCGCCCATCTGCATCAGCCCCGGGAATTGACTGCAATAAGCCCCACACAAACCGCCTTACCGCGGCAATCGGCGTTAAGATGCGCGCCCTGACACTTGCCCCCGCCATCAAGGAGAAACAATGCACCTTCAGGACCGCCGCCCCGCTTCATTCGGGGCCTTGGCTTTGGTATTGCTCGGCAGCCTAGCCCTGAGCGCCTGCTCACCCAGCGAGCGCTCGTCATCGGCAGAAGTGGCAGGCGCCAAGGGCAGGGCCGGTGCCTTGCTGGCCTACGAACATGAACTGAGCCTGTCCTTGCCGTCGGCGCAGATTGCCACCCGCGTGGAGGCCACACGCGAAGCCTGCGAACAGGCCAGCTTCGGCGCCTGCAACATCCTGCGCCTGGAACAGGGCCAGTACCGCTCCCGGATCATCCTGCGCATCGCCCCGGAAGGCGTGGAGCCCCTGGTCAAACTGGCGTCCGAAGGCGCCGAGCTGGGTGAACGCATCACCACCGCCGAAGACCTGGCCGACGCCGTGGCCGATGTGCAGCGCCAACAGGACCGCCTCAAGGCCCAGCAACGACGCCTGGACGAGCTGGCGGCGCGCCGCGACATCAGTGTCAGCGACCTGGTGGTGCTCAGCCGCGAGCAGGTGACCATCGAGAACGAACTGCTGGCCCTGGCACAAACCGCCGCCGGCCAGCAGCGCCGCCTGGACACCAACCGGGTGACCCTGGACTTCCAGCCCAGCGACAGCGCACAACGCCAGTCCAACCTGAAACAGGCCTTCGCCAACCTGCTGGACAACTTGTCCGACGGCACCGCCCAAGCCCTGGAGAAAGGCAGCTACGCCTTGCCGTTCCTGATCCTCGCCTTCCCGCTGGCCATGCTCTGGGTCTGGCTGTGGCGCAAGTTCATCCGCCGCCGCCCTTGACCCCTCCCCCAGCAGGAGCCTGCTTAACGGCTCCTGCTGCGCCAAACATCATCGGCGTCGATGGTCACCATCGACCCAATGAAGTTCTCTAAAAAAATCCCTCGCGTAACCTCTGCTCCATACCCAACACACACACCGGAGCACACCCTCATGAAACGCCACATCATTCTCGGCCTCGCGTTCTCGGTACTGGCAGCCAACACCTTCGCCGCCACCTACACTCACTCCGCCGTTGCAGAAGGCGGTTCGGATCGTCTGATCGAGCGCCGCGTAGCTGAAGGCGGTTCGGATCGTCTGATCGAACGCCGTGTCGCTGAAGGTGGTTCGGACCGTCTGATCGAGCGCCGCGTCGCTGAAGGTGGTTCGGATCGTTTGATCGAACGCCGTGTCGCTGAAGGCGGTTCGGATCGTTTGATCGAGCGTCGTGTGGCTGAAGGAGGTTCGGATCGTCTGATCGAGCGCCGCGTCGCTGAAGGTGGTTCGGATCGTCTGATCGAGCGCCGCGTCGCTGAAGGTGGTTCGGACCGTCTGATCGAACGCCGTGTCGCTGAAGGCGGTTCGGATCGACGGGTTCAGAACCGTGCATGAGTCACTCAACAGCGGTATCGGAAAAGAAGCCCGGCCTTATCAGCCGGGCTTTTTTCATTCTGATAACCGTCCAGCGCCAGGAACGTCGTTAGCCGCGTTTCATGCAGCGCTGGTAACGCTCATCCACCCGCTTGGCGAACCAGGCCGTGGTCAGTTTGCGGGTGATTTTCGGGCTCTTGAGTTCGATGCCTGGCAACAACTGACGGGGCAGCGGCTGGCCGGCGGCACGGTCGGCCAGGGCGAACACCCGCTGGTACAGGCGGGTCTGCTCAAACTCCGCGCCACTGCCCTTTTCCAATTGATCGCGCAGGGTCGGGTTGCGCATGTCCAACTGCTTGCCCAGGGTGCGCACCGCCAATTCGGTGCTGCCCGGCATCACCGAGTCGTAGCGGATCAGGTCGCCGTCCAGGGCCAGGGCAATCCCCGTGGCACGGCTGACGGCGTTCTGGAACGCGGCGTTGCGACTGGCGTACCAGCCGGCGTTGAAATCGGCGAAACGGTACAGCGGCTGCGGGTAATTCACTGGGTAGCCGAGTAAATGGGCGATGCCGAAATACATCCCGCCCCGGCGACTGAAGACTTCCTGGCGCACTGAACCCTGAACCGGATAGGGATAAGCCTTGGCCTGTTTTTCGGCGAATTCGATGCTGACCTGCATCGGCCCGCCGGTGTGCACCGGGTTGAAGCTGCCGAACAGGGTCTTGCCCATGGGCACCATGCCGATGAAGTCATCGAAAATCGCGCTCAACTCTTTCTCGGTGCGAGCCTTGGCCAGCCGCTCGCTGTAGGACTGGCCGTTGGGCGAGCGCACCTGCAGGGCCGCACTCACCAGCAGCGACGGCACATGCACCTTGGCCGCGCGCCGGTCGATCTCCTGGCGGGCGATTTTGCCCAACCCGGGCACCGGCGGGTCCACCTGAAAGGTCGACTCCTGCTCGGCCACCGCCAGCACCGCACACAGGTTGCCCTTGCTCGGCTCGATGCCCTGGGCGCTGAACGCCACCTGGATATCCGTGGCCCAGCCCTGGCGATCCTGGGTCTGCGGCGGCAACAGGCGAACAACCTGCGCCTGCACCTCGGCCGGGCTTGGCGTCGGCGCCTGGGCACCGCGCTGGCCGGCGCAACCGGCCAGCAGCAACAGCGCCGTACTGGTGAAAATAACTCGATGCAGGTTCATGATTCCCCAAATACCGTGTCGGTCCACCCTGCTTCCAGTGAAGCAGGTTGCCGCGAATATCGACCGACAACCGCCAACGGCGTTCCCCCACGCCACCCGGCTAGACCAATAACCGCGAAGATCGGCGATTTTCACCTACGCTCAATCTGCACCGCCCCGAGGGCGTTATGGGGCGCCGGCTGATCTGCCGTAAACCCACTGTTCAAGGAGTTCGAACTGGATGTTAAGCCTGGATTTTCTCATCACCTCACTGATCGTCGTGCTGATCCCCGGCAGCGGCGTGATCCTGACCATTTCCACCGCCCTGGTGGCCGGCAAGCGCGCCAGCCTGTTCACCGCCGTGGGCTGCACCGCCGGCATCGTCCCGCACCTGCTGGCCTCGGTGCTGGGCCTGTCGGCGTTGTTGCACACCAGCGCCCTGGCTTTCCAGGGCCTGAAATTCGCCGGGGTCGCCTACCTGCTGTACCTGGCGTATGCCACCTGGCGTGATCGCTCGGCCTTCGCCGTGGACCGGCACACCGGCAGTACCCGCGCCGGCAGCCTGATGCTCAAGGCCTGCCTGCTGAACATCCTCAACCCCAAACTGACCATCTTCTTCCTGGCCTTCCTGCCCCAGTTCATCCGCCACGATGGCGCCGCCCCGGCCCTGCAAATGCTCAGCTTGAGCGCGGTATTCATGGCCATGACCCTGGCGGTGTTCGTGCTCTACGGGTTGCTGGCCAACCTGTTCCGCCGAGCCGTGATCGAGTCGCCCCGGGTGCAAAACTGGCTACGCCGCAGTTTTGCCGCGAGCTTCGCCGCCCTGGGCCTGAACCTGGCGTTCGCCCAACGCTGAGGGGGCGGCTACAGCGCCCCGCCGTCCAGTGCATGCATTTGATTTCCCAGTGAGGGCAAGACATGAACTGCAGCGACGTACTGATCATCGGCGCCGGGCCTACCGGCCTGGTCCTGGCCCTGTGGTTACGCCAGCAAGGTATCCAGGTGCGCATCATCGACCGCACCTCGGGGCCCGGTACCACGTCCCGGGCCCTGGCCGTGCAAGCCCGGACCCTGGAGCTGTACCGCCAACTGGACCTGACCCAGGCCATCCTTGAACAGGGCCACCAGGTGCCGGCGGTGAATCTCTGGGTCCAGGGCCAGCGCGCCGCCCAGTTGCCCCTCAATGACATTGGCGAGGACCTGACGCCCTACCCCTTCCTGCACATTTTCCCCCAGGACCTGCACGAGCAATTGCTGGTGGAGCGCCTGGCGAGCCTGGGGGTGAGTGTGGAGCGCGACACCGAACTGCTGGGCTTCAACGACTTGGGCAACCTGGTGGAAGCCCGACTGCGCCATGCCGACGGCTACGAGGAACGCTGCCAGGCCTTTTACCTGGCCGGCTGCGACGGCGCCCGCTCGACGGTGCGCCAAACCCTGGGCAGCGGTTTTCCGGGAGGCACCTATCGGCAGGTGTTTTATGTCGCGGATGTGGACGCCAGCGGCCCGTCCATCGACGGCCAACTGCACGTGGACCTGGATGAGTCGGACTTTCTCGCGGTCTTCCCCCTGGCCGGTGCAGGCCGCGCCCGGCTGATCGGCACGGTCACCGGCGAACACGCCGAAGCCCCGGAAGAGTTGCGTTTCGAGGACGTCAGCCACCGCGCCCTGGACCAACTCCAGGTCGAGGTGCAACGGGTCAACTGGTTCTCCACCTACCGTGTGCATCACCGGGTGGCAGAGCAGTTTCGCAGCGGGCGGGTGTTTCTCTTGGGGGATGCGGCCCATGTGCACAGCCCGGCCGGCGGCCAGGGCATGAACACCGGAATCGGCGACGCCATCAACCTGGCCTGGAAGCTCGCCGCCGTGCTCACCGGCCAGGCCGAAGGACGCCTGCTGGACAGTTACGAAGTCGAGCGCATGGAGTTTGCCCGGCGCCTGGTGGCCACCACTGACCGGGTGTTCAGCTTCGCCACGGCCGAAGGCACCATTGCCAACCTGCTGCGCACGCGCCTGGCGCCGATGCTGATTCCCAAACTGGCGGCGTTCGAGGCGGCACGCGAATGGCTCTTTCGCACCGTGTCGCAGATCACCCTGAACTACCGCAACATGCCGTTGAGCAGCGGCAGCGCCGGCCAAGTGCATGGCGGTGATCGCCTGCCCTGGGCCCACGATGCGGAACACGACAACTTCACCAGCCTGACCCTGACCGGCTGGCAAGTGCACGTGTACGGGGTCACCAGCGACGAGCTGATCTCTTGGTGCCAGGAGCACAAGCTGCCCCTGAGTATCTTCGACTGGCGCCCGGCGCATGCCGCGGCAGGGCTGGCGCGCAACGGTTACTACCTGCTGCGCCCCGACACCTACGTGGCCCTGGCCGAGCGCAGCGCGGACCCCAAGGCCCTGGCACGCTATTTCATCGAGCGCGACATACGCCCCTGGCTTTGGGACAAAGGCCTTAGAAGCTGGCTTTGACCGAGACCATGAAGTTGCGCGGATCGCCGTAGAAGTTGCCGAAGTTCTCGGTGCCCACGGTGGCGTAGTAGCGCTTGTCCAACAGGTTGTTGCCGTTGAGCGCCAGGGACCAGGTGTCGTCGATGCGGTAGCCGATGCGCCCGTTCCAGATCGCATAACCGGCCTGGGTGATCTTCTGCCCGGTGGCCGGCGAGCTGCGGAAGTTGCCGCTTTGCGCGTTGACCCCGGCACCGACGGTGAAGCGCTCAAGGGGACCACTGAGGCTGTAGTCGCCCCAGACTCGCAGCAGGTGCTTGGGCACGTAGCTGTTGAACGCCGCGCCATTCTTGCTGCTGTCCAAGTCGTCCAGAGTGCGGGTCTGGGTGAAGGTGTAGCCGGCCAACAATTGCAGGCGCTCGATGACTTCGCCACTGACTTCAGCCTCGAAGCCCTGGGCCCGGACCTTGCCGGCATTGGCGTAGCAATAGCCGTCGAACGATGCGCAACTGGACAGGTAGTCGGTCTGTGCCTGGTCTTTCTGAATCGTGCGGAACAGGTTGAAAGAGCTGTTCAGGCGCCCCTCGAACCACTCGCCCTTGATCCCCAGCTCGTAGCTCTGGCCCACCAACGGTTTGAGGGAAGAGCCGGATTCAGTGCGGTAACCGCCCTGGGGCGTGAAAATGTCCGAGTAGCTGGCGTACAGCGTCAGGTTGTCGTTGAGGTCATAGAGCACAGCGGCAAAGGGCGTGACCTGCCCGGTTTCCTTGGTCTCGGCGTGCTGGGTGCTGTTGTCGGAGATAAACAGGTAGTCGGTTTGCGACTTGTACCAACTCACCCGGCTGCCCAGAACCAGAGTCAGCGGATCGGCCAGTTTCAGGCGCAGGGTGGAATAGGCGCCGTACTGCTTGGTCACCGAATCCACCGGGCCGCCACGGGTCGAGTTGGCGTAGTAGTAGCTGTCGTCAGGCTCGGGGATGTGCTTGTTCGGGTTGAACACATCCTGGCGCTGGGGAAGGATGGCGACGCTGAAGAAGTCGTTCTTGTTCGAACGGCTGGCGTTCACCCCCACCGTCAACTCGTGCTCCAGGCCGAAGGCGTCGAATTTGCCATCCACGTAGGCGTCGAAGCCGTAGTCCACTTGGTCGTAGTCGAACAGGCCGCTGATCAGCGGCGAGGTGGTGTTGGCCGGGGTCACCGAACCCGAGGCGAAGGCGTATTTGATGTCCTGGGTGTTCTTGGTATAGACCCCGGCCACCTTCAGCGACCAATCGTCATTGAACTGGTGCTTGAGGTCGCCGAACAGGGTGGTGCGCTGGCTGCGCCAGGTATTCCACGACGGATTCAGGCAGGTGGAACGGCCCAGCTTGAGGTCGCTGCCATCGCGATAGCGCGGCAGGCCGCCCCAGCAAGGCGTGGCGTCCACGTCTTCATAGGCGATGCCCAGGCCCACGGTGGTGGCCGGGTCTAGGTCAACGTCCAGGGCACCGTAGTAGGTCTGGTCCTTGCGGCTGGCGTTGTCGTAGAAGTAGTGCTTGCTCTGCTCGGCCACCACCACCCGCCCGCGCAGCGTGCCGTCTTCGTTCAGCGGCCCGCCGGTATCGACCTGGCCACGGTAGTTGTCCCAACTGCCGCCGGACAACGAGAGCTCGGTGTGGGCCTCGCTCTGGCCGCGCTTGCGCACGAAGTTGACCGAACCCGAGGTGCCACCGGCGCCCTTCATCATGCCCGCCGCGCCGCGGAGGATTTCCACTCGGTCGTAATAGGCCAGGTCGCCACTGAAGCTGTCGGCCTGCACGTAGTTGTTGCCCATGTCCAGGGGCACGCCGTCGTACTGGTACTGGCCGAGCATCTGGAAGCCCCGGGAATAGAAGTACTTGCCGCCCATGGGCGACTCGTAAAGGGTGATGCCGGGGGTCTTGGCCATCACGTCTTCGACCGTGGTGATGTTCTGATCGTCCATCAGCTTGCGGGTCATCACCGTGATCGATTGCGGGGTCTGCCGCAGGGAATGGGCGCCTTTGCCGATGGTCACCGCACCCGTGGTGTAGGAACCGGAGTTTTCGGTGGTGGCGCCCAGGGCCTGGGCCTGCACACTAGTCACCCCCAGTTCCAGGCTCGACGCGCTCTTGGGCACAGAACGCAGCACGTAGCTGCCGTTGCTCTGCGGCTCGGCTTGCAAGCCCGTGCCGGAGAGAATCCGCGCAAAGCCCTCAAGCACGCCGTACTCGCCCTGCAAGCCCGCCGAAGCCAAGCCGTCGGTTTGCCGCGCGTCGAAGGAAATCGCCGCACCCGCTTCGCTGGCGAAACGGCTGAGGACTTCGCTCAGGTTGCCGGCGGCGATATCGAAACGCCGCACCTGGGTCTGCTCCCCCGCCGCCATGGCCGCCTGCGGCAGCGCTGTCGCGCCATACACCGCGAGCATGCCCCAGAGCCCGGCCTTCACCGCATTCGCCAACTTCGGCTTGTGAACATCCGACATGTCTTGCCTTCCCCCAATGATGAAAATGAATCCACTGGGGGATAAGCCGAACCAGGGGCGAACAAAGTGCAACGCTTGGGAAAAATATTTTCCGGCAGCCACGGGCTAGGCGCGAACCCGCACCCAATAAGGCGTATAGCGGCTGATTTTGAGGCCAAAACCGCTTTCCAGCGCCGCCAGGGCGCGGTCGGTGTTGTCGATGGGAAAGGCCCCGGAGACTTTCAGGCCGGCGATCTGCGGGTCGCAGTGCAGGAGCCCCGGCCGATAACGCGACAAGTCGGCCAGCAACTCGCCCAGCGGCCGGTCGATGGCAATGATGCTGCCCTGGCGCCACGCCCCTACCGAAGCATCGTTGCGCCGCACCGCGCCCACACTGCGAGCGTCGAAGTCCAGGCCCTGGCCGGCCTCCAGGCGCCGGGGTGGCGATCCGTCCGACAGGCTCAACTGCACCGCCTGCTCCAGCACCGCCACCTGGCCCCGAAGGGCCTCGGAACGCACCAGGAAGCGTCCGGCCAAGGTCTGCACCCGGCCGTGACGGGTGTCGATGCGCAACGGCCGCTGCAGCGAGTCCGGCGCCGCGCCGACCAGGACTTCGCCCCAAAGCAACTCCAGCACCCGCTGCTGGCCGTCAAACCGCAGGTTCACCGAGGTGTCGGTATTGAGCAGCAGCGAACTGCCGTCCGCCAGGCGCACTTCGCGACGCTCGCCCACACGGGTGCGGTAGTCGGCCATCAGGTTCTGCGCCGTGTCGCTGCGCCAGCCCAGCCAGCCCAAGGCGCTGGCCGAGGTCAGCAGCAGGACCCCGCGCAACACCTGGCGCCGCGATTGCCCGGCACGGCGCAGCGCTGGGCCGGCCAAGCGTCCCGGCACCCCGGCCATTTGTTCGCCGACCATTTGCATGCGCTCCCAGGCCTGGCGATGCAGCAGGTCCGCCGCCAGCCAGTGCTGCCACTCCTGTTGCTCCTGCTGGCTGGCGCTGCCGGAACGCAGCCGCGCGTACCAGCGGGCCGCGGCGCTGATGGCCTGGAGTTCGCTGTCACTGAGCTGGGGGCTGGAAAAACTCATGAATACTGCATCCGGATCTGCATCAGGCAGCAGTGCTCCATGGCCTTGGCCATGTAGTTGTTCACGCTGCGCACCGAAATCTGCAGGCGCTCGGCGATGTGCTCGTAGGTCAGGCCGTCGCACTGGGACAGCAGGAACGCCTGCTTGACCTTGGTGCCCAGGCCGTCGAGCAAGCGGTCGATCTCCAATAGGGCCTGAAGCAGGATGGCCTGCTCTTCCGGCGACGGATGCTCGCCTTCGGGCATCCAGGCCAAGGCTTCAAGGTAGGCCTGTTCCAGGGAGCGGCGGCGAAACAGATCGATCATCAGGCCTTGGGCGACCCGCGACAGATAGGGCCGCGGCTCGCGGATGTCCAGGGCGTTGCGCGCCTTGATGATGCGCACGAAGGTGTCCTGCACCAGGTCCGAGGCATCGCAGGCGTTGCCCAGGCGCTGGCGCAGCCAGCCGTGGAGCCAGCCATGGTGGTCGCAATAGAGGTCGTTGACGGCGCAGCGCAGGGACAGATCGTCGGCGGGCATGACAATAAAAGTTCACATTTGATAATGAATCGCATTGTCATGCAGACAGCAAAGGCTTGGCAATAGCCACGCCACCGGGAATCGGCGGCGCGGCTTTGTCGGGGCTCAAGGGCGCATCAGATGCCGCTCAGGGCCAGGTCCATGGCGAAGTAGGTGAAGATCAGGTCGGCACCGGCGCGCTTGATCGAGCCGAGGCTTTCACGCACCACGCGGGCTTCGTCGATGGCGCCAGCCTGGGCGCCGAACTTGATCATCGCGTACTCGCCGCTGACCTGATATGCCGCCACCGGCAGGCGCGAGGCTTCGCGGATGTCACGGATGATGTCCAGGTAAGCCCCGGCCGGCTTGACCATCAGCGAGTCGGCGCCTTCCTGCTCATCCAGCAGCGATTCGCGCACCGCTTCGCGGCGGTTCATCGGGTTCATCTGGTAGCTCTTGCGGTCGCCCTTCAGGGCGCTGCCGCCGGCTTCGCGGAAGGGGCCATAGAGCGCCGAGGCGAACTTGGTGGAATAGGCCATGATCGGCGTCTGGGTGAACCCGGCCGCGTCCAGCGCCCGGCGAATGGCCTGGACCTGGCCGTCCATGGCGGCCGACGGGGCAATCACATCGGCCCCGGCGCGAGCGGCTGCCACGGCTTGCTTGCCGAGGTTGAGCAGGGTCTGGTCGTTGTCCACTTCATGACCGTGCATCACGCCGCAATGGCCGTGGTCGGTGTATTCGCAGAAGCAGGTGTCGGACATCACGATCATCTCCGGCACGGCGTCCTTGGCGATGCGCGACATGCGCGACACCAGACCGTTCTCGTTCCAGGTGTCGCTGCCGTCGCTGTTCAAATGGTGGGAAACGCCAAAGGTCATCACCGACTTGATCCCGGCCCGGGCGTAGCGCTCGATCTCCCCGGCCAGCCGGGATTCCGGAATGCGCATCACCCCCGGCATGCTCTTGATCGGCACGAAATCGTCGATCTCTTCTTCAACGAAAATCGGCAACACCAGGTCGTTGAGGGTGAACTCGGTTTCCTGGAACAGGCTGCGCAGTTGTTCGGAGCGACGCAGGCGACGGGGACGGGCTTCTGGGAACTGGCTGGACATGATTTTTCCTAAAGGCAGGCCGGGTGTGAAGCGGACCAAAGTCGAAAAAAGGCGCAAAGCTTATGCCCCAGCGCCGAGCGATACAAACCCCGGTTGCCCAAGAGTGCGTTGCCACTTTCGCAACAATGGGTTTTGCCCCTAGTATTTGCAGGTGTTAACCCCCCTATTCGTACCCGCACAGGAAGGCACCCGCGATGTTCGAGATCCAGAACTACGGCAGCTTTATCGCTGCCATCGTGATTTTCCAGATGATCCCCGGCGCCGGCACCCTGGCGATCCTCAATGCCACGGCGCGCAATGGCGTGGCCGCGGGGTTCGGTGCAGTGCTGGGGACCCTGCTCGGCGACATTATCTACATGGTGGCGGCGGTCGCCGGGCTGGCGGCGCTGATGCAGGCCAACCCGCTGCTGTTCCAGGGCCTGCAATGGTTTGGCGCGGCCTACCTGTGCTGGCTCGGCGTGCAACTGCTGCGGGCGCCGGCGGCCAGCAACGGCAGCGCCGTGGAGCCGAAGAAATCCGCCCGGGTGTACTTTCGCAATGGCCTGGCGGTGGCCCTGACCAACCCGAAAGTGATCCTGTTCTTTGTCGCGTTCTTTCCGCTGTTTATCCGCCCGGACGGCTCCAGCCTGACCTTGCTGGTGATGATGCTGCACATCACCCTGATCAGCCTGGTGTACCAGGTCGTGCTGGTGCTGCTGGGCAATGCCGCAGCCATCCGCCTCAAGGCCCTGCCCCTGGCACGGGCCATTGCCACTCGGGTGGCGGGCCTGGCATTGATTGGTTTCGGCATCAAGCTGGCGGCCAATAACCGCTGAACCCTGACCTGCCGGCGATGGCGCGATGACCGCCGCCATCGCCGGCACTTACAGCGACAACGTGCCCTGCAGGCAGGTCACGGCGGCACCGCCGATCCACACGTCATCCCCCACCTGCTCCACCTGAATCCACCCCGCGCGCCCCATGCTCAGCCCCTGGCTGACCACGTAGCGGCTCGGCGCCAGGCCGGCACCCAGCAGCCATTGGGCGATACCGGCGTTCAAGCTGCCAGTGGCCGGGTCTTCAGGCATGCCGTCACCGGCAATAAAACCCCGCACTTCGAACTGTGCATCCGTGGCATCGCGCGCTGGGTCACAGCGGGCGATCACCCCCACGGCCAGGCCCAGCAGTTGCGTGTAATCGGGCTGCAAGTCCAGCACCTGCTGGCGCTCGGCAAGCATCACCGCCAGCCAGCCGGCGCCGTTGTCCACCCACTGGGCGGCAATGATCGCCTGCGGTTCCAGGCGCAGGCCAATGCGCACCTGCTCCAGCAACTCGGGTTCCACCGGGCCGGAACGCAGCAAGGGTGGCGCCAGGAACGCCAGCTCCGAACCCTGGCGCCGGATCCGCACCAGGCCCACACCGCATTCCTGAATGATCTCCTTGCCCTTGGGCTGGCCGCCGGATTCCAGCCAGGCATGGCAACTGCCCAGGGTCGGGTGGCCGGCGAACGGCAGCTCCTGGACCGTGGTGAAGATCCGCAGGCGGTAGTCGGCGCGCGGGTCCTGGGGTTTGAGGATAAAGGTGGTTTCGGCGAGGTTGGTCCAGTTGGCGAACGCCGCCATGCGCTCGTCACCCAGCGCGTCGGCCTCGAACACCACCGCCACCGGGTTGCCTTTGAGCGGCTGATGACTGAACACGTCGACTTGTTTAAATGGCAAGGGGCCCATGAGCGGTCCTGTAGTCAAAGCGCCCGCATCCGATGCGGGCGAGGTGCGCGGTCAGACCGCCTTGGGTATTTCCAGGCCACGAATCACCGCCGGCCGCGCCACGAAGCGCGCCAGCACTCGCTGCACATTGGGGAAATCGTTGATGCCCACCAGGTCCCCGGCTTCATAGAAACCGATCAGGTTGCGCACCCAGGGGAAGGTTGCGATGTCGGCGATGGTGTAGCGCTCGCCCATGATCCAGTCACGGCCCTGCAAGCGCCCTTCAAGCACGCCCAGCAGGCGCTTGGATTCGGCCACATAACGGTCCCGCGGACGCTTGTCCTCGTAATCCTTGCCGGCGAACTTATTGAAGAAGCCCAACTGGCCGAACATCGGGCCGATGCCGCCCATTTGCCACATCAGCCATTGCAGGGTCTCGTAGCGCGCCGCGCCTTCCTGGGCCAGCAACTGCCCGCTTTTGTCTGCCAGGTAGATCAGGATCGCCCCGGACTCGAACACCGCCAGCGGCTGGTCGCCCGGCCCGTGGGGGTCGAGAATCGCCGGGATTTTGTTGTTGGGGTTCAGGGACAGGAACTCGGCGGACAGCTGGTCATTGCTGTCGAACGCCACGCGGTGCGGCTCATAGGGCAGGCCGATCTCTTCGAGCATGATCGAGACCTTGACCCCGTTGGGCGTGGGCAGGGAATACAGTTGAATCCATTCGGGGAACTGAGCAGGCCACTTTGCAGTGATGGGGAATGCAGAGAGATCAGTCATGACAGGCTTCCGGTGACAATCAGGGGGCTAAGACGCATGCCGGCTAAGGCGCGGGGGATTATAGGCACGGCGCCGCGCCTTCTTAAATCGGCAACATTCAACCGTTAGGCTGCACCGGCATCGAACCAAACGGCGCCCAGGGACTCAGACAACTGCCTTCGGGCTGACGCACAGGTTCAACGACAGGGACATCACGGCACGCCAACGGCCACCGTGGACAGGTTTGTCAGCCTTAAACCGCTGCGCTGAAGAATGACTAACCCATGACTCGATTGCTGACGCTGATTCGCCGCCTGCCCCGTCGCGGCCCGCTGTTGTTGCCGGCCCTGCTGCTGGGCGGCGCCTTGTGCCTGTCCCTGGAATCCAGCGACAGCCGGGCACAACCGGCGGACGGCACCCAGACCCTGGTGTTCCTGCGCCATGCCGAAAAACCCGCCGGCGGCCTTGGCCAGCTCAACTGCCAGGGCTTGAACCGCGCCATCGACCTGGCCTCCCTGCTGCCGGAAAAATTCGGCAAGGCCGACTACGTGTTCGCCGCCAACCCGACGCGCAATGTCGAGGAAGGCGAAGCCGACAACTCCTACAGCTACATCCGCCCGCTGATGACCATCAGCCCCAGCGCCATCAAGTTGGGCCTGCCGGTGAACATCGAGTACTCGGCCAACGACACCAGCGAACTGGCCGATGAACTGCTGGACGACCGCTATCACAACTCGATTATCTACACCGCCTGGTCCCACGGTTACCTGCCGGAGTTGATCAACAAAGTCGCCCGCGAAGCCGTGGGCGAAAAACGCAACATCGCCGACGACTGGGCCTCCAACGACTATGACTCGCTCTACGTCTTGACCCTGACCTGGCACAACGGCAAAGCCAGCCTCGACAGCCGCAGCTACAAGCAAGGGCTGGATAACGGCGAACAAAGCTGCCCGAGCTGAGGCGATAGGGATCTCACGGGCCCTATCGCTGGCAAGCAGGCGCCTATAGAAAGCGTGACGCCTGCCCCGTGGCTCAGGGGATGAGGATGATTTTTTCGCCGCAGCCCTGGTTCACTTCGGCATAACGCGCCAGGCCCTCGGCCAGGGGCGATTCGAGCAGGCCTTCGGGCAGGGGCAGCAAGCCCTGGTCAAAGAAACGGCCAAACTCTTCGAGCATCGCCGCGCAGGCTTCGACGCCGTACAGCAATGAGTTGATCCCCACCACCGAGCCGCCTTTGCGGTACAGGGCCAGGGCCGGCAGTTGCACCTGCCCGTCTACCGGCGCGGCAATGATGGCGATGCGGCCGAAGGTGGCCAAGGCCGCCACCGACGCCGGCAACCAGAACCCGGTGGTATCGAAGATCACATCGGCACCGCCGGCAAACACCCCATTGACCTGCTCTTGCAACGCTTCCGGGCCCTGCAACTGCAACGTGGCATAGCCCTGGGCCTGCAAGGCCTGGACCTGCTCCGGGCGCCGCGCCGCTGCGAGCACCTGCGCCCCGCGCACCTTGGCCAGGGCCAGGGCGGCACTGGCCACGGCACCGCCACCGATCACCAAAAAACGGGTTTCAGCATTGACGCCGCTGCGTTGCAGGGCATCCCAGGCGGTGGTGTAAGGCACACCAAGGCTGGCGGCCTGGGCAAAGCTCAGGTGACTGGGTTTGGGTGTCACGCCCTGGGCCGACACCACCAGATACTCGGCGTGGGAACCATCCGCGAAAAACCCCAGTTCCTTGCCCGTGCCCCAGACCTCACGGCCCAGCAGCGCGTCAGGCCCCTGCACCACCACCCCGGCAAAATCGCGCCCCGGAATCCGCGGCAACGTGGTGTAGGGGAAACGCCCAAGGACGTTTTTCACGTCGCTGGGGTTCAGGCCGGCGGCCTTGATCTGCACCAGGACCTGGCCAGCGCCCGGCACCGGGGTCGGCACGTCCACCCATTGCAGGGAGGCCAGGTCACCGGTGGCGGAAAATTGCAGGGCTTGCATAAAAAACTCCTTCAACGAACACAGGGAAACCGCTTCAAGACAACCAACTGCTGAGCAACTGCCGGCCCCAAGGCCAGAGTTGCTCACCGCTCAACATGCCCAGCAGCCCCACCAGGGCGATGGCCGGGGGCGCCGGCGAGCGCACCTGCAGCGCGCCGTAGAGCAGCCCCACGGCGAGGCCGATGGCCAGGGATATCAGGTAGTTCATGCTCAGCTCCGGGCAAGGGACAGTCGATGCACGGAGTCTAGGGAGGGGCACGGCCAGGCATCGGCCAAGTGCTTCAGGATTTCGGCCAAAGGCCCGGGTTCAGCCTCAGCCCTGTGTCAGGCCGACACGCCTTCGGCGGCGTATTGCGAGGGGGCCAAGCCCAGCTCCCGGCGGAACATGTCGCTGAAGCTGCTGGGGGAGTAGCCCAGTTCTCGAGCGATGCGACTCACTGGCACGCCCTGGATCAACTCCGCTGCCGCAGTGGCCAACTGCACCTGGCGCCGCCACTCGGCAAAGCCCAGGCCCAACCCCTCTTTGAACAAACGCGCCAGGGTGCGCACGCTAGCCCCCGCTGCTGCCGCGTGCTGTTCAAAGGAAATCGCCAAGGACGGCGCCGCCATCACCGCCTGGCACAGGCTCATCAGGCGCCGGTCGGCGGCGTCCGGCAGGGCAATCTTGAGCTGCGAACGGCGGGCCCGTCGCAACTCCAGCAGCGCCAGCCCCACCAAGGCCTCGTAATAGTCCGCCGACGCCCCCTCGCCCTGCTCCACCAGCCGCAGGATCAGCTCACGCAACAGGTTGTCCACCTGCAACACCTGGACCTGACCATCGAGGGTGGCCGCCAGGGCCGGACGCAAGTAGATATTGCGCATCTGCAGGTCGCTGACCACGCGGATCCCGTGTTCCACACCGGGCGGCAACCAGACCGCTCGCTGGGGCGGCACCACCAGGGCTTCGTGGGGTGTCTCGACCCACATCACCCCGCTCATGGCGTACAGCAACTGGCCCCAGTCATGCTGGTGGGGCTCGATAAACAACCCCCGCGGGTAGGTGCGGGCCAGGGGTTGCAGCGGCACATCGGTGTCGGTGAGGTCGGGGGGCGCGGCAAGGGCCATGGCAAGGCGTCGTCACTGAACGGGCGGGCGCCCATGTTAACCAGCGTCCCGGGCAGTCGCCAGCGTCGATCTGTGCCGTGGTTGGCCAACGCTTTCGGGGCACGTGACCGTTGGTAGCGGCGTCGGACAATCCGACTGAATTTTTCGCCACCACAGGGATCACTAAACCAACACAGGGAGGATCAACGGCTTTATGAACAACGCAAAACTCTTCGTCATCGAATACACCCTGCACGGCAGCCCCAAGTCTTTCATCATCCGCCTGGACAAGATGGACAACGCCGAAGCCTGGCACTGGGCAAGCTGCGACGCAGGGGTCGGTCGCATCGGACGCTTTGGCCGGGAACAGGTGAAAAAGACCAGCAAACCCATGGCAGAGAAATTCGGCATCGAAAACGTCACCTGGCGACCGTCGGCCTGAAGCGTCACCGGCCCCTCGGGCATCGCACCCGAGGGGCTGGCTATGGCTGATTGTCATCCGCCTTCGGAGCCCTCCGCGCATTTACACCCGTCGTGGGACACACAAGGTGCGCCGTCCGCGTGATGATCGGCACAGGCCATGCAGCAGTACTGCTTGCCGTGACGGACGATGGCATTGGGGCCGACCTTGCAGGTACAGGCCGGGCAGGCACAAGTCGAATCGGGCATGGTGCGGACTCCTATGGACTGAAGGCACCCATTGACTGAGCGCTTCCAATGGCAGAGGACACTCATCGGCTGAGGCCCCCAGGCGCGTCAGAGCACGCGCCTGTATCCATGACTTTAGCCGGGGACGGCCAGATCATCGGCCTTTTTGCGTGACCCTCGTCTAGGCTCAGCGGCAACGCCCTCGCAGCCACGGTTGGCCAAGACACGCGGCGCGGCCGAAAAAAACAACACGATAAAAACAACAAGGGTCCTGACCGCCCATGAACATCCTCTACGACGAAGCCCTCGACGGCGCCTTGCCCAAGGTCGACAAAACCGCCCTGCTCCACGCCCTGCGCAGCCAATTGCCGGACTTGGATATCCTCCACCAGCCCGAGCAACTCAAACCCTACGAATGTGACGGCCTCAGCGCCTACCGAACCACGCCGCTGCTGGTGCTGCTGCCCCGGCACCTGGAGCAGGTGCAGACCCTGTTGCAGATCTGCCACCAGATGAAGGTGCCGGTAGTGGCCCGGGGCGCCGGCACTGGCCTGTCCGGCGGCGCCCTGCCCCTGGCCAGCGGCGTGCTGCTGGTGATGGCGCGCTTCAATCAGGTGCTTGAAGTCGACCCGCAGGCGCGCACCGCCCGGGTCCAGCCGGGGGTGCGCAACCTGGCGATCTCCCAGGCGGCGGCGCCCTTCGGCCTGTACTACGCGCCAGACCCTTCGTCACAGATCGCCTGCTCCATCGGCGGCAACGTCGCGGAAAACGCCGGCGGCGTGCACTGCCTTAAGTACGGCCTGACCGTGCACAACCTGCTGCGTTTGGAAGTCCTGAGCATCGAAGGCGAGCGCCTGGTGCTGGGCAGCGACGCCCTGGACGCGCCGGGCTTCGACCTGCTGGCGCTGTTCACCGGCTCCGAAGGCCTGCTGGGCATCATCACCGAGGTCACGGTGAAGTTGCTGCCCAAACCTCAAGTGGCCAAGGTCTTGCTGGCGGCCTTCGACACGGTGGACAACGCCGGTCGCGCGGTGGCCGAGATCATTGCTGAGGGGATCATTCCCGGCGGCCTGGAAATGATGGACAACCTGGCGATCCGCGCCGCCGAGGACTTTATCCACGCCGGCTACCCGGTGGACGCGGCGGCCATCCTGCTCTGTGAGCTGGACGGTGTGGAAGCCGATGTCCATGACGATTGCCAGCGGGTCCACGCCGTGCTGCAGCGCTGCGGCGCCACGGACGTGCGCCAGGCCCGGGACGAGGCCGAACGCGTGCGTTTCTGGGCCGGGCGCAAAAATGCCTTTCCCGCCGTCGGGCGGCTGTCGCCGGACTATTACTGCATGGACGGCACCATCCCCCGCCGCGCCCTGCCCCAGGTCCTGCGGGGCATCGAGGAACTGGGGCAGGCATACGGCCTGCGAGTGGCCAATGTGTTTCACGCCGGCGACGGCAACATGCACCCGCTGATCCTGTTCGACGCCAACCAGCCCGGGGAACTGGAACGGGCGGAAAACCTCGGCGGCAAAATCCTCGAACTGTGCGTCAAGGTCGGCGGCAGCATCACCGGCAAACATGGCGTAGGCCGGGAAAAAATCAACCAGATGTGCGCCCAGTTCAACGCCCACGAACTGCACGTGTTTCATGGGGTGAAAGCCGCCTTCGACCCCGGCGGCCTGCTCAACCCCGGCAAGAACATCCCGACCCTGCAACGCTGCGCCGAGTTTGGCGCCATGCATGTGCACGCCGGGCAAATGCCCTTCCCCGAACTGGAGCGTTTCTGATGCTGGAGACTGCGGACGATGACACCAGCGCCGTGCTGCTGGAGCAAGTGCGCCAGGCCTTGGAAAACCGCACACCCCTGCTGATCCAGGGCGCCAACAGCAAGGCGTTCCTGGGCCGCAGCGGCGCCGGAGAGGTGCTGGACACCCGGGCCCATCGCGGCATTGTCAGCTACGACCCCACGGAACTGGTGATCACCGCCCGCGCCGGCACCCCGTTGCGCGAACTGCAGGCGGCCCTGGACGCGGCCGGACAGATGCTGCCGTGCGAGCCGCCCGCCTTCGGTGAGGGCGCGACCCTGGGCGGCATGGTCGCCAGCGGGCTGTCAGGTCCGCGGCGGCCCTGGGCCGGCTCGGTGCGGGATTTCGTCCTCGGCACCCGGGTCATCAGCGGCCAGGGCCAGCACCTGCGCTTTGGCGGCGAGGTGATGAAAAACGTCGCTGGCTACGACCTGTCGCGCCTGTTGGTGGGCAGTTACGGCTGCCTGGGGGTGCTCACTGAAGTGTCCCTCAAGGTCCTGCCCAAACCCCGGCAATGCCTGAGCCTGGTGCTGGAGATGCACAGCGCCGAAGCCCTGGCCAAGCTCAGCGAATGGGGCCAGCAACCGCTGCCCATCAGCGCCGCCAGCCAGCATGACGGGCGCCTGCACCTGCGCCTGGAGGGCGGCGCGGGCTCGGTGGCCGCGGCCCATGAGCGCCTCGGCGGCGAGCCCCTGGCGGACCGCTATTGGGATGACCTGAACGAGCAACGCCTGGACTTTTTCGACGCCGGCCTGCCGTTGTGGCGCCTGTCGCTGCCTAACCACTGTGGGCCCCTGGCGTTGCCCGGCGAGCAACTGCTGGACTGGGCCGGCGCCCAGCGCTGGCTCAAGTCCGAGGCCGACGCCGAACAGATCCGCACCGTGGTCAGCGCGGCTGGCGGCCATGCCACCTGCTACAGCCACGGCCTGATCGACAGCCCGTTCCAACCCCTGGCGCCGCTGATGCTGCGCTACCACCGGCAACTCAAGGCGCAGCTGGACCCCCAGGGGATTTTCAACCCCGGCCGCCTGTACCGGGAGCTTTGACTCATGCAGACCACCCTGAGCGAACAGGCCCGGCAACTGCCAAGGGCCGAAGAAGCCGAGCGCATCCTGCGCAGTTGCGTGCACTGCGGTTTCTGCAACGCCACCTGCCCCACCTACCAACTGCTGGGCGATGAACTGGACGGGCCCCGGGGGCGCATCTACCTGATCAAGCAGGTGCTGGAAGGCGCCCCCGCCACGGCCCTGACCCAGCAGCACCTGGACCGCTGCCTGTCGTGCCGCAACTGTGAAACCACCTGCCCGTCCGGGGTCGACTACCACCACCTGCTGGACATCGGCCGCGCCGTGGTCGACGCCGCCGTGCCCCGGCCCCTGGGCCAGCGCCTGCTGCGCCAAGGCCTGCGCGCACTGACAATCAATGCCCAGGGGTTCAAGGCCCTGCTCAACAGCGCCAGCCACTGGCGCCCGCTGCTGCCCCAGGCCCTGCAAGACAAACTGCCCCAGCGCGCCCAACCGGCTGGCGTACGCCCCGCAGCACGTCATGGGCGGCGAGTACTGCTGCTGGAAGGCTGCGTGCAACCGGGGCTGTCGCCCAACACCAACGCGGCGACGGCGCGGGTCCTGGATCGCCTGGGCATCAGCGTCGACAGCGTCCCCCAGGCCGGCTGTTGCGGCGCCGTGGACTATCACCTGGACGCCCAGGAAGCCGCGCTGCAGCGGGCCCGGGACAACATCGACGCCTGGTGGCCGCACCTGGAAAACGGCGCCGAGGCCATCGTCCAGACCGCCAGTGGCTGCGGCGCCTTTATCAAGGAATACCGCTACCTGCTGGCCGCCGACCCGGCCTATGCGGCCAAGGCGGCGCGGGTCAGCGAATCGGCCAGGGACCTGGTGGAGATCCTGCGTGACGAACCCCTGGAGCCCCTGTCGGTGTGCAGCGACCAGCGCCTGGCGGTGCATTGCCCGTGCACCCTGCAACACGCGCAACGACTGGGCGGCGCGGTGGAGGCGGTGCTGGTTCGCCTGGGCTTCAACCTCACCCAGGTGCCGGACAGTCATCTATGCTGCGGCTCGGCGGGCACCTACTCACTGACCCAGCCACAATTGGCCCGGCAACTGCGGGACAACAAACTCTGTGCCTTGGAAAGTGGTCGACCGGACGTCATCGTGACTGCCAATATCGGCTGCCAGACCCACCTCGGCGGCGCCGGACGCACCCCGGTGCGACACTGGATCGAACTGGTGGACGCCGCCCTTTCCCTCACTGGAACCCCTCGATGAACAGCAAAGCCGTACTCAGCCAGCATGAAGTGCAACAGATTCTCCAGGCCGCCCGCGCCGAAGCCGTGCGCAACCAATGGGCCGTGAGCATCGCCATCGTTGACGACGGTGGCCACCCCCTGGCCCTGGAACGCCTGGACGGTGCCTCGTCCATCAGCGCCTACATCGCCACGGAAAAGGCCCGCACCTCGGCCCTGGGCCGCCGCGAGTCGAAGTTCTACGAAGAAATGGTCAACGGCGGGCGCACCGCCTTTCTCGGCGCGCCGACCCTCACGCCCCTGGAAGGCGGGGTGCCGATCCTGCATGAAGGCCAGGTGATCGGCGCCATCGGTGTGTCCGGGGTCAAGTCTGCGGACGATGCACAGATCGCCCGCTGCGGCGCTCAATGCCTGGGCTGAGCCATCCCTGGGCTGAGCCGCCTCAGGCCTGGCGACTGCTGCGGTACATAAACACCAGGGCCAGCGCCAGGCACAGCATGGCCAGCAAACGGTTGGACGACAGCTCGATGGCCGGGTTGCCGAGCCAACCGAAGTTGTCGATCAGCAGCCCCATGGCCAGTTGCCCGAGAATCACCGCCACCGTGGCCACCGCCGCGCCCAGCCGGGGCACGGCGCCCACCATGACCATCATGTAGACCACGCCGAACAAGGCTCCGACCAATTGCCACTTGGGCACCTGGAGCAGGTTCATGGCCTGGGGCGGCTGGAAAAACAGGATCAGCAAGGCGCTGACCACAGCCCCCACCACAAAGGTCAGCAGGCTGCTGCGCAACACCCCCACCGTCTCGCCCAAACGGCCGTTGATCGCCGCCTGCACACTCAACACCGCACCGGCGGCCACCACCAACAGCAACAACAGAAACACACTCATGTTCAACCTCGGGCAATCAGGACAAGGGCCGCGACAATCAATACCAGCGCCAGCCAGCGCTCGGCATTGACCTGCTTGCGCGCCGCACCGAACCAGCCGAAATGGTCGATCAGCACGCTTTTGCCCACCTGGCCGGACAAGATTGCAATCATAGTCATGGCAATGCCGATATGGGGCGTGGCCAGGGTCAGCACCACCACGTAGATCGGCCCGAGCAGGCCGCCGATCAATTGCCAGCGCGGCAGGCTGCTGAAGGCCGGCCCCGGCTGCGGACCGCTGAACAACAAGAGCAGAAACAACAGCGCCGAACCGACCCCGAAGATGCTCAAGGTGGCCCATAAATGCCCAACCTGGGCCCCCAACGGCCCGAGCAAACCGGCCTCTACGGAAAGGCCCATGCCGGCGAGAATCACCAGGGGCAACAACAGTAAACGGCTCAGCGAAGGGCGCGGAACCCTGAGCGACACGCGCTCATCCAGCGAAGAAGACGGCATGCAACAACCTGCAATAACGGGAAAGAATGGCGGCCATTATCGATTGCCCAAGCTTTGCGATAAATGGGACCATCCCGACAACACCTTTGCGCATTACGCACAGCAGGACATGCCCATGCAAGGCTTCAACGATCTCAGCTTCAAGGCCCTGCGCCTGTTCGTGGCGGTGCTCGACCAAGGCAGCTTCTCCGCCGTGGCCCGCCGTGAAGGGCTGGCGCCCTCTTCCATCTCGCGGCAGGTGCAATTGATGGAACAGGCTCTGAGCCAACAGTTGCTGTACCGCCATACCCGTGCCGTCAGCCCCACCGAAGCCGGGCGTCTGCTGGGGCACCACGCACGGCGGGTACTGGCCCAGTGGCAGGAAGCGGAACAGGCTCTGCAGGAACAGGACAGCGAACCCAGCGGCCTGGTGCGCATCAGTGCACCGATGGCGTTCGGCCAGTTGCACCTGGCGCCGTGGCTGGGGGAACTGTGCGGGCGCTACCCCAAGCTGCAACTGGATGTGCAGCAGACCGACCGCTACATCGACCCGCTACAGGAAGGCGCCGACCTGCTGTTTCGCATCGGCAGCCTGAACGACTCCGGGATGCAGGCCCGGGTGCTGGCGCCCCAACGCTACTGCGTCGCTGCAAGCCCAGCTTACCTGGCCCGCTACGGCACGCCTCGGCACCCGCAGGAGCTGCACGAACATCAGTGCCTGGCGTACAAGGGCGAGGCCGGGCAACAGCGCTGGTTCTACCGCCAGGGCCAAGAGGATTGGGTGCCTTACAGCGTCAAGGGGCCATTGACCGGCAACCACGCCGACACCCTGACCCAGGCGGCCGAACAGGGCATGGGGCTGGTGCTGTTTCCGTCCTGGCTGATTGGCGAAGCCCTGCATCAGGGGCGCCTGGTGGCCTTGTTCGACGACTATCAAGTGGCCATCAGCCTGGAGCCACAACAGATCGCCGCACTTTGGCCCGGCAGCCGGCGCCTGTCGGTGAAGGTCCGGACAGTGATTGATTTTTTTGTCGAGAAGTTCGGCCCAACGCCCTATTGGGACCGCTAGCCCAGGCCGCAACCCCGCCAGGGCCGGTTCAGAACAGCAGTTGGGCAATCAGCCAGGCATTGGCCGCGCTGATCACCGCGAACAGGCTCCAGGCCAAAACCCGGGTTGGCCAACGGTTGACGAACTCGCCCATCAGGCGCGGGTCGTTGGTCATGCGAATCAACGGGTACAGGGCAAAGGGCAATTGCAGGCTGAGCACCACCTGGCTCAACACCAGCAACTTGCCCACCGCGCCGTCGCCCATCAGCCACACGCCAACAAACGCCGGCACCAGGGCCAGGCCCCGAGTGATCAGGCGGCGCTGCCAGCACGGCAGGCGCAGGTCGAGGTAGCCCTCCATGATCACTTGCCCGGCGATGGTGCCGGTGAAGGTCGAGCTTTGCCCCGAGGCCAGCAACGCCACGCCGAACAGCACGCTGGCCAACGCCCCTCCCACCAGCGGGTCGAGCAAGTGGTAGGCGTCCTGGATTTCCACCACGTCGCTGTGCCCGGTGCTGTGGAAGGCCGCCGCCGCAAGGATCAGGATCGAGGCATTGACCAGCAGCGCCAGGGCCAGGGAGCCAATGGTGTCGATGCGCGCCAGCTTGATCGCGTCCCGGCGGCTCTCCAGGTCCTTGCCGATCAACCGGGTCTGGACGATGGAGGTGTGCAAATAGAGGTTATGGGGCATGACCGTGGCCCCGAGAATGCCGATCGCCAGGTACAGCGGCGCGGCATCGCTGATGGCCGACAGCGACGGGGTGAAGCCCCGGGCCACGTCGGGCCAGTAAGGTTTGATCAGCAGCAGTTCAATGAAGAAGCACACGCCAATGGTCGCCACCAGCGCCAGCATGATCGCTTCCAGGCGCCGAAAGCCGCGGTTCTGCAAGGCCAGGATGAGCAAGGTATCGAAGGCGGTGATGACAATGCCGGTGGTCAGCGATACCCCCAGCAGCAAGTGAAACGCCAGGGCGCAGCCCAGCACTTCCGCCAAGTCGGTGGCGATGATCGAGACTTCCGCCAGCAGCCACTGGGTGCGCGCCGAACGGCGGCTGTAGCGTTGACGGCAGAGTTGGGCCAAATCACGTCCGGTGGCGATGCCCAGCCGCGAGCACAGGCACTGCACCGCCATGCCCGCCAGGCTGGCCAGCAACACCACAAACAACAGGTTGTAGCCATAACGGGAACCGGCCTCAATGGCCGTGGCCCAATTGCCTGGGTCCATGTAGCCAATGGAAATCAACAGCCCGGGGCCGGCAAAACGCAGGATGCGCTTGAACAGCGAAGCGTTGGGATCGACGCTGACAGAGCCCGCCACTTCCGGCGGGCAGAACGGGGCGGTACCGATTTTGGGCAGGCTGAATTTCACACAAGCATCCGGGCGGCTGAAACGATGGCCAAGCTTAGACGTTTCAGCCCACGCGCCCAAGCCGGAAAATTCACCGTGCCACGCCGCCCGGGCGGTGCCCCTGCCCGCTTAAGGCAGCTTGCGGAAGAACAGGGTGACCTGGCCCAGCTCGAAGCCGAACTTGGTCATGTAGGAGCGATTGGCCAGGGTGTTTTCATCCAGCAGGAACATCCAATCGTCGAAGTGCACCTGGTAGGTCTTGCCGTCCACCGGCAGGTTCAACACATAGCGCCAGCGCAGGGCATTGCCGGCCACTTCGCCCTCGGCCTCGCCAACGACGTCGTCGGCAGTGCCGCGCCAGCGCCCCGGACCGTCGGGGTGCAAGGTCCAGACACGGGTCTGGCGGGTGCCGTCGCTGTAGGTGAAGTCCTCATGCATGATGAAACGGTCGCCCTCGCTGCGGCTGTTGATCTGCACATGGAACCGCTTGATCACCTCCCCCGAACGCTTCTGGAACATGCCCCAGGCCTCGACCTGCCCCGTGAAGAACTGACGCAGTTCAAGTGCTGGGGTCTGCTCACGGTACTGGCTGACCTCAACGCCCCCACAGCCGGACAGCAACGCGGCGCATAGCAGCAAGATCCATGTCTTGAACATCAGCAAACTCCTCGATAAAGGCGGTTATTGCCCGAGCAACCGGGCGCGTAATTCCGGGTTGCGGGTGCGCGGGTCGAGCCAGATGGCGAAAAACGCCTGGGCGAACGCCGGGTCCTTCACTTCGTGCTGCAAGGTCTGGTCGACGAAGAACTGCGCGCCACGCCCGGGCAGAAACACCCCAGTAATGATCCGCCCCGGCACCACGTCGACAAACGAACGCTGCATCTGCGCCCGCCAGTCGCTAAGCTGGGCCGCGCTGACCGCCGGGCCCGACAGGCGCTGGATCTCATCCAGGCTGGTTTGCACTAGGTCATCGCGGCTGATCTTGCGCTGGTAGGTCAGTTCCAGGGCAAACGGCGTATCGGCCGCCAGGGGCGCCGCCGAGCTCCACAGCCGCGCCTGGTAAACCTTGAAACCGAACCAGGTGAATTCACCGCTGCCCACCACCCGTGCGTTGGGCAAGGTCGCCTGCCAGCCGGCCGATGCCGTGGCGCTGAGCAGCACCAGGAGCCAGAGCGCACGGCGCAGGGCCGTCAGCGGTGGGCGCTGCACTTAGGGCTGCCTTCTGATCAGTTGCAGGAATTCCTGGCGGGTGCTGCTCGACTCGCGGAACGCGCCCAGCATCACCGAGGTGTTCATCAGCGAATTCTGCTTCTCCACGCCGCGCATCATCATGCACATGTGCCGCGCCTCGATCACCACGGCCACACCGGCGGCCCGGGTGACCTCCTGAATGGCCTCGGCGACCTGCCGGGTGAGGTTTTCCTGGATCTGCAGGCGGCGGGCGTACATGTCAACGATGCGCGCCACCTTGGACAGCCCCAGCACCTTGCCGGTGGGCAGGTAGGCCACATGGGCCTGGCCGATAAAAGGCAGCAGGTGATGCTCGCACAAGGAGTACAGCTCGATGTTCTGAACGATCACCATCTCGTCGCTGGTGGAGCTGAACAGCGCGCCGTTGACCACCTCTTCCAGGCTCTTGTGGTAGCCGTTGCACAGGTAGCGCATGGCCTTGGCGGCGCGCTGCGGGGTGTCGCGCAGGCCCTCGCGAGCGGGGTCTTCGCCAACGCCGGAAAGGATCTCACGATAGTGTTCTGGCAGCAGGTCGCTCATTACAGGGTCATCCGAAAGGCGATTGCAGCGCTCGGCAGATGAGCGCTGCAACGGGGGTAGCAAAGTGGACCTGAGGCGGTCGATTGCTCGTCTGACCGTGCCCAGGCAGTGCTCGGGCGTGGCCTCAGGTCCAAAACCGGGGGAACAGCACAACGCAGGTCGGGGAGTTGATCCCGGTAAAGGCGAGCTCGCTGTTCCCTGGGTAAAAACCTATACGCAAAAACAGATCTTGTACAATTTTTTAAGCGATATAGCGCTTGAAATTGCAAAAACCTGTACATATCCGACTGAATACCTGCCCAACGACAAAATTCCTGTACAAGAAAAAACCAAGCCCGCCCGTCCTCCGGGAGCGTCTTGCAAGACATACGCGCCAACACCGCGATTGGATGCTAGTTTTGCCAACCTCCTCCTTCAGGTCTGATCCCGTGCTGCTTGTAAAACTGCTGACGGTTCCCGGGTTTCTCTGGCTGATTGCCCTCGCCAACCGGCGCTGGGGCCCGAGTGTCGCCGGCTGGCTCGCGGGACTGCCTGTGGTGGTGGGGCCGATCCTGTTGTTCCTGGCCCTGGAACAAGGCCAGGACTTCGCCGCCCAGGCGGCGGTCGCGGCCTTGTCGGCACTGTTTGCCATGGTCGCCTTTAGCGTCGCCTACGCCCGGGCGGCACAACACCTGGCCTGGCCGGGAGCCCTGGCGGTCGCCATCCTGGTGTGGGCGTTGTTGGCCACAGCGATTGCCCAAGTGCCGACGTCCCTGGGGTTTTCCGTCGTCTGTGCGCTGTCGGCGCTGATCCTCGCGCCGCGCCTGTTTCCCGCCGTGGGCACGCTTGCCGTGAGCCCTGGCCCGGGCTCGGACAAACTGCCGTACCGCATGTTCGCCGGGGCCCTGCTGACCCTGGCCGTGACCTGGCTGGCGAGCACTGTGGGCCAACAGTGGAGTGGCCTGCTGGCGGTGTTCCCGGTGCTGGGCAGCGTGCTCGCGGTGTTCTCCCATCAACGCCATGGCCCAGCCTTTACCACCGTGCTGTTGCGGGCCCTGGCCACCGGGCTGTATTCGTTCGCGGCGTTTTGCCTGGTGCTGGCCCTGGCGTTGCCACACCTGAGGCTGGTGGCCTTTGTCGTGGCAGTGCTGGTGTCGATGGCGGTGCTGGGCATCAGCAAGCGCTTGCTGGCAGGCCGCGCCTAAGCACTCGGGCCTGGGGCACAGGCGGTTTAGAGGGGGCGGTTTTTTATCCGAAGGCACAAATCCCACTGGAGCGCTCAATCACGGCCATGGGATGATGCGCGCCTTTCGCGACCACCCTGGAGCCCTTCCCCATGTCATTGTTCGGCAAACACGCCGCAGTCCTGATCCTCGCGGCACTGGCCGGTTTCGGCGCCATGAGCGCCCAGGCGGCGGACAAGAAAAGCAGCAAGCCCCCTGCGGCGCAAAACATCTCGATGCTCAATGGCAAGTTCAGCTTCACCCTGCCCAAGGGCTTCACCGCTTCCACGCTGGGGGCCGGCGACGAGGCCAGTGGCACCGCCGGCGCCAGCGGCACCCTGTACTCCAACGCCACGACCAAGACCGTGGTGATCGCTGCGCATAACACGCTGCCTAACGGCCAGCAGGTCGAAGACAACGACAGCGTCTTCCTCGATGGCGCGGTGGCGGGTTTTCTCTCGCAACAGGCCGCCGCCCTGCCGGACTTCAGCAAGCAGAGCGAAAAAAGCATGCGCGTCAAAAGCCTGGGCGTACGGCAGATCGACAGCACCGCTAGCATGGGCGGCGGCCTGACCCTGAACTCCACCCTGCTGGCCGGTTCGGGCAACAAGATGATGGTGATCCAGGTGATTTCCCGGGTCGGCGACAAGACCGGCCACGACACCCTGATGAAGCAGATCCTCGGCCAATAACCCCGCCTAGGGGTTGAGGGCCTGAAGCCAACGGGCCAGGTCCTGGACCTCGGCCGCGTTGATACCGTGGCCCATGCCCGGGTACACCTGCCACTGGGGTTGCAGCCCCAGCGCCCGCAGCAGGCTGTTGGCCTCGACGCCATCGCTGTAGGGCACCAGTGAGTCGTTGGTGCCATGACCGATAAAGATCGCCAGTTGCGTCAGCGCCGGCCGGGCCTTGAGTTCCGCGCGCAGCACCGGCAGCACCTTGCCACTCAAGGCGGCGATCCCGCGTACCGCCTGGGGCTGTCGCAGCGCCAGTTGATAAGACATCATCGCCCCCTGGCTGAAGCCCACCAGGAACACCTTATCGGCCGTGGTGTGGTACTTGGCGGCGGCTTTCTCGACAAAGCTTCCCAGCACCCGGGTGCTGTCGGCCAGGTCGTCGGTCACGCCGTCATAAGGCCCGTCGCCTTTACGTCGAAACCACTGGTAACTGCCCTCTTCCAGGGTCAGCGGCGCCCGCACCGACAGGTAGTTATAGCCCCTCGGCAAGCCTTCCCGAAGGCCGAACAGGTCTTCTTCGTTACTGCCATAACCGTGAAGAAAAATCACCAAAGGCTGGTGGGGCGCCGGGTTGTCGGCCTGCTCCAGGTAACGCAAAGGCAGGTCGTCGTGCAGCGGCGCCTGCGCCTGGACAACCGGCGCGGCGAGCAGCGCCAAGAGCGCTAGACAGCGGATCATAGGGGGCTCCTTGAGGGCTGAAAAAGACCAGGCCAGAGCCTAACACTCGACGCCCGGCAGAACCCAGGAGCGATTCGATCAGGCCGCCGGCCAGGTCTGGTACGGCGCCCGGCGCATCAACAGCAGCAACACCATCGCGACCATGACTCCGGGGCCCATCACCAGGGGGCTGAAGCCCACGGGCAGGTAGGCGCCGAACATCAGCAGCACCGAAACGCCAATGCCGCACCACAAGCCCAGGGCCCAGCGACGTTTGTGCTCGAACAGCGGCTGCGCGCTCATCAGGTGGAAATAGACGATCCAGCCACTGAGCACGCCGTACCAGCAGGCCAGCACCATCAACAGCAACCCCAAGGCGGCAACGGGGTCGCGGGCCAGGCCATTCAGGGCCGCTTGCAGCACCATCAGCCCCGCCGACACGGCCATCAGGGTTTGCGGAAACACAATCAGCAGCACCATGCAGGTCAGGGCGCTTTGTCTCAGGGCAACACGGTTCATGGGTTCCATCCTTGGGGGTGAGGCCGGGGGTCAGTCGTTGATCAGCTTGCCGGCCCGTATCGCGTCGCGTCCGGCGACCTTGGCCAGCCAGGTGCCCGGCTGGGTGTAGCGTCCGCGATCCAGGGCAAAGAGCACGCCCGCGGTGCCGGCGCGCACGGTGCTGACCTGATCGCTGAGCGGGTCCACCACTTCGAACAGGGCATCGCCCTGCTCCACCCATTCTCCGGCGTCCCGCAGGAAGCTGACCACGCCGTGGTGCGGCGCAAACAGGTACTCGGTGCCCTCGAACGGCATGCCTTCGCAACAGTGTTCGGGCGCCGCTGGCCAATCACCGGTGATAAACCCCTGCTCCGCAAGAAAACCGAGGATTGCCTCGCTGTTGGCCCGCGCCTGCTCGACCCGGGTGTCGCCCATGCTGCCCAGTTCCAGAGTGGTGGCCAGGTTGGCCGGCGGGATCGTCGCCTTGGGGAAGTCCCGGGCCAGGCGCAACCAGGGCGAAGAGCAGGATTCATCGAACGAACTGCCGCCCGAGTCCTCGCACAGCAAAGCCACCCCAGCCTTGAGCCGTGCCGCCAGGGATTGCCATTGCGGCCAGTGCTGGGGCAGTGCGTACAGGTGGATCGCTGCCTCGAAATCACAGTGCAGGTCGAGGGTGATATCGGCGTCGCAGGCGTGGCGCAGCAACAGCCGGTGCAGGGCTTCCAACTGCGACCCCGGGGCTGGCAGCGCGTCCAGGACCTGGCCCATGGCGTGGCGAATCAGGACGATGTTGGCGGCCGCGTCGCTGCCCAGTTGCGCGCCGATCAGGTCGCCCACCGGACCGCTGAGTTCGACGAAGGCACGGTTGAAGTTTTTGCCGCTGCCCAACTCGAAACGCCCCAGGTGGCTGCCTTGCACATGCTGGTCGAGGCCAATGGGGTTGGCCACCGGCACCAGTTCTATCACCCCCTGCAATTGCCCGCGTGTTTCCAGCTCGGCCAGGCGTTGCTTGAGTTCCCAGGCGGTGCGCATGCCCGGCAGCTCATCGGCGTGCAGGCTGGCCTGGATGTACACCTTGCGCTGGCCGCTGCCGAAACGGAACACGCTGAGCTGGCGCTGGCTGCCCAGGTGACTCCAGGGCAGAGAATGGTCGATGCGTTGCATGGGGGCTCCCGGGTAAAAAAAGCGTGGCGCAGGATAAAACACTGAGGCACAAAAAAGGTGGCCAACGGGTCAACCGTGGCCACCTTTTTACAACGAGGGAATTACTCGCCGTAGACGTCGAAATCGAAGTACTTGTCTTGCACTTGCTTGTACTTGCCGTTGGCACGGATGTCGGTGATGGCCTTGTTGAATTGCTCCGCCAGGGCCGTGTCCCCCTTGCGCACCGCAATGCCGGCACCGCCGCCGAAGTATTTCGGATCGTTGTACTCAGGGCCTACAAAGGCAAATCCTTTGCCGGCGTCGGTTTTCAGGAAACCGTCGTCGAGGTTGACCGAGTCGGCCAGCAAGGCATCGACGCGACCGGCGAGCATGTCCAGGTTGGCTTCCTGCTGGGAGCCGTAGCGCACCAGGTTGATCCCGGCCGGGGCCAGCACTTCAGTGGCGAAGCGGTCGTGGGTACTGGCACGCAGCACACCGACTTTCTTGCCCTTGAGTTCGGTCAGCGGGTCTTTGACGGTCGAACCGGCCTTCATCACGAAGCGCGCAGGGGTGTGGTAGTACTTGATGGTGAAGTCGACGTTCTTCTTGCGGTCGTCGGTGATGGTCATGGACGACAGGATGGCGTCGATCTTCTTCACTTTCAGCGCCGGAATCAGGCCGTCGAACTCTTGCTCGACCCAGGTGCATTTGACCTTCATCTGCTCACACAGGGCGTCGCCCAGGTCGACGTCGAAACCGGTGAGTTTGCCGTCGGAGGTTTTCATCGAGAACGGCGGGTAGCCGGCTTCGATACCGATGCGGATCGGCTTGGCCTCGTCAGCGGTGGCGGTCAGGGAAAACAGGGACAGTGCCAGGGCACCGAACAGCGCGAACTTGTTCATTTATAACTCCAAGGGGCGGAGGTTTTTATTGGCTGGTTTCGACTGCCTGAGCAGCGAAGTGGCCAGCAGTCTAGAGGCGCCCCCAGGAATGAAATTATGTTGATGCGACAAATACTTATAAAAAAACCATGACCTCGCTTGCACCCCGAAAAGCCTGCCCCGGTTCGTTGCAAAAGCCACTAAAAACCCCGCGGATCGCCACCAAACGGTGCACGTTGGCGGCCAAAATCCGACCCGCGAGTCTCGTTGAAAACCCTTGAACCGCGAAGCGTCACATCCAGGCCACGGGCAACCGTCCGGGCAACATCAAGCGCTCGTCGCTCAGCAATCGCAGGCCAAGGTGACGGGGGGGGCGCGCAGCACATTGGTGGTCAAGGCAAAGCCTTCATCCAGCCAGCCCGTGACGCCGCCGATCATCTCTTTGACCGGGTACTCCAGCGCGGCCAGTTTCACCGCCGCCTTGTTCGCCCCGTTGCAATGGGGCCCGGCGCAATACACCACAAACAAGGTGTCTCGCGGGTAGGCCGCCAAGCCCTCGGCGCTGAGCTGCCGTGTCGGAATATTGATCGCCCCCGGCACATGCCCACGCTCGAACGCGCCAGGGCCGCGCACGTCCACCAGGACAAAATCCACCTCCCCGGCGGCTTGGCTGGCGTGCACGTCAGAGCAATCGGTCTCGAAGGTCAGGCGGTTGGAGAAATGCATCAGGGCAATGGCCGAAGGGGCGGCGGGAATATCACGGACCAGGCTGGTCATGGGCGCTCTCCAGGAGTCGATAAGGGCTGGAAAGGACTTTATCCGCTGCGCCCCTGGCGCTACAGTGGCGGCCCAGACATTGACTGGTAACTTTCCGCCAAATGCACACCGCCCCCGGTTTGGTCGCCATCCTGGCTTATGACGGCCTCTGCACCTTCGAATTCGGCATTGCCGTGGAGATCTTCGGCCTGCCGCGGCCGGAGTTCGATTTCCCCTGGTACCGGCATTGCATCGTCGCCGTGGACAGCGGCCCGATGCGCGCCACCGGTGGCATCCAAGTGTTGGCCGATGGCGGCCTGGACCTGCTGGAGCAGGCACAGACAGTGATCATCCCCGGCTGGCGCAGCCGCAGCGAGCCCTTGCCGCCCCTGCTGATCGAGGCCCTGCAGCGGGCTCACCAGCGCGGTGCGCGGCTGCTGTCGATCTGTTCCGGGGTGTTTGCCCTGGCCGCCAGCGGTCTGCTCGATGGCCTGGGCGCCACCACCCATTGGCGCTACACCGACGAACTGGCCGAGCGTTTTCCGAAGATTCGGGTGGACCCGGATGTGCTCTATGTCGACTCCGGGCAACTGATCACCTCGGCCGGCAGCGCGGCCGGGATCGACGCCTGCCTGCACTTGGTGGCCCGGGATTTCGGCACGGCGGTGGCCAACAGCGTGGCCCGGCGCCTGGTGATGTCACCGCAACGCACCGGCGGCCAGGCGCAATTTATCCCGACCCCGGTGGGGCGCACGCCGCGCAACGATTTGTCGCGAGTCATGCAATGGGCCCGCGAGCGCCTGCACGAGCCACTGGAAGTACGCGACCTGGCCGGCCAGGCGCTGATGAGCGAACGCACCTTTCTGCGGCGTTTCAGCGACGCCACCGGCGCCACGCCGAAGGCCTGGTTGCAACATGAGCGGCTGGCCCGGGCCCGGGAATTGCTGGAAAGTGGCACCGACACCACCGAGCACATCGCCCAGCGTTGCGGTTATCGCTCGGTGGAGAGTTTTCGCGTGGCCTTTCGCAGCGTGGTGGGCTTGCCGCCATCGGCGTACCGCGAGCGGTTCGGCCGAAGCGGCGCTGACCTCAACCCCTAGCGCCGAGGCTGGCAGCCGCGCCCAGGATGTGCGCAGCCGGTGCCTAGGGTTTGCGCAACAGATACGTGTCCATGATCCAGCCGTTCGCGGCGCGGGCCGCCGTGCGCTGGCGCTGGATCTCATCCGCCACCTCGTCGAGGCGACCGGCCACCAGGATTTCCTCGGGTGTGCCCAGGTAGGCGCCCCAGAAAATATCCCAATCCTGGCCACGCAGGTGCTGGTAAGCGTCCTCGGCATCGAGCATCACCACCAGGCTGTCGGCCTCACTGAACTGGCCCGCGGCCACACGGCGCCCGGTGGTGATTTCCAGGGAGCGGCCGATGCGGTTCAACGGCACCCGGTGCCGCGCCGCCAGGGCCTGGACGCTGGTGATGCCGGGGATCACCTCGAACTCGAACCGGCACTGCCCCGCCGCGAGGATCCCCTGGAGAATGCGGATCGTGCTGTCGTACAGCGCCGGGTCGCCCCAGGCCAGGAAAGCCCCGGTCTCACCGTCCGCCAGCTCTTCATTGATCAGCCGCTCGAACAGTTGCTGCTTAGCGAGGTTGAGGGCCTCGACGCTGCTCTGATAGTCCACCTCCCCACGCTCGCGCTCGGGGCTGGGCGCCTCGACAAACCGGTAGTCGCCGCCGGCGATGTGTTGCCGACACAGCTCGCGGCGCAGGTCGACCAACGAGTCCTTACGGGCACCCTTGTCCATCAGGAAAATCACCTGGCTGCGATTCAACGCCTTGATCGCCTGCACGGTGATGTGGTCGGGGTTGCCGGCACCAATGCCGATGATCAGAAGGGTTTTCATGAGGACAGGTTCTCGGGGCGGGTCGTGATCGGTGGGGCCAGGGGGCTGAGTCAGTATGGTTTGCGTCAGCGTCGGTTCAACCCTGCACATCCTCGTTGTTGGCTTGCAGGCGCAACCGCCACCCCCCATTGAAGCGCAATTCCAGGCTCGACAGCGCCTCCACGTCCATCTGCCGGCAGCTGTGCAACGGGCAATTCAGCACCTGGGCCAGCGCCACCCGGATCACCCAGGGATGGGTGATGGCCAGCAGATGCCCAGGCTGCGCAGAGACTTCCTGTAACCACTGCGCAAGGCGCGCCTGGAGTTGCAACAAGGACTCACCGCCGTGGGGCGCCGCAGCGCTGTCATCAAGCCAGGCCTGCAAGGCATCGGGCTGCTGTTGTTGCACCTGATCGAGGCCCTGCCCCTGCCAGCAGCCCAGGTCGAGGTCCCGCAGGGCTGGAACGATGGTCGCCGGCCCGGCAAACAGCTCGGCGGTCTGCCGGGCCCTGAGTTCAGGCCCGCAAAGCAGGCGCGGCGTGCCCTTGAACTGCCCAGCGCGGCTGCCCTTGGGGGTTGACCAGGGCATGTCCAGCGGCTCATCCAGGGGGAAACAGGCACGCTTCTGGGCGGCGGTCCGGCCGTGGCACATCAGGGTCAAGCGGGTCGCCTGCACAGGGGGGTTCTCGATAAAGGACAGCCAGGGTTGAGGCGGGGTTTGTAGCACGGGTCGAGGCCCGTTTCCCAGCCTGCCGTGTCAGCCTGCGACCGCCTTGAGCCCGGGCTGCGCCAGGTACAGCACTTCATAGTGTTCGACCCCGTGAGCAGGAACCGGCGCTCCGGACGACAAGGTAAAGCGCAGCAATCGCCAGGCTTGCAGGTCCAGGGCCACGAACACCGCAAAGGTATCTGGGTCGGCGGCGATGGCCTGGTTGCGTTGCTGTTCCTCGGCCAGCAGTTGGGTTCGATCGGCCTGCGGATCGATGTCGTAGCTCTCGCGGTACAGCACCCGGGCTTGCGTCGCCGGGCCACGACGCCAGTCCAGAGGCAGCCAGGACTCGATCGCCGGGCGGCCAAATGAATCGATCACCCCCTGAAACCCCGGGCCCATCAGGAACGCCCCCGCTGCTGAGGGATCAGCCCACAGGTAAATCGACGCATAACCGTTGTGCGACGCGCCGTGTACACCCCGCTCCTGGCCGGCGAAGACCTTGAACAGCAAACCCGGGACCTGGTCCCACAACGGCCCCCGTTCTGCCGCCCGACGGCGGATCAGGCCCATGTCGTAATCGGCGGGCAAGCGGTGAGAATACTGTTTGGCAAACATGGCAGTGCTCCAGTGCACGGAAGGTGTTGCCAGCTTGCGCAGCCCTGATGATTACAACAAGATATCGCCAAATATATCTGTGATAAGAGATTGCTATGTCTGAGCCCACCAAGCCCCTGGACCTCGACACCGTGCAGGCCTTTGTCCTGATCGCCGACTTCGCCAGCTTCACCCGGGCCGCCCAGGCCCTGGACACCTCCCAGGCGGCCATCAGCCTCAAACTCAAGCGCCTGGAGGAACGCCTGGGCTACCGGCTACTCGAACGCACGCCGCGCCATGTGCGCCTGACTGCAGAAGGCGAGACCTTTATCGTCGCCGCCCGGGACCTGCTGCGCGCCCATGAGCGGGCCCTGGACCACCAGCAGGCCGCGCCGAAACGGCGCCTGGTGATCGGCATCAGCGACCATGTGGCCGGGCCCGATCTGCCGCACATGCTGGGGCGCATCGCCACGTACGACCCCTTGTTGCTGATCGAAGTACGCATCGCCTCGTCCCGGGAGCTGACCGCGGCCTTCGACCACCATGAACTGGACGCCGCCATCGTGCGCAACGAGGGTGCCCGGCAGGACGGCGAAGTGCTGGTGGCCGAGCCCATGGGCTGGTTTGCCGCCCCCCACTGGCAGCATTCGCCGGAGGCGCCCCTGCCCTTGGCGACCCTGGCCGCACCTTGTGGCGTACGGCAACTGGCAGTGCAGGTGCTGGACGCCGCCGCAGTGGCCTGGCGCGAAGTGTTTATCGGAGGTGGCGTGATGGCCGTGGGCGCAGCGGTGAGTGCCGGGCTGGGGGTGGCCGCCCTGGCCCACCGCGTGGCACCGAGCGGCGCCGTGGAAGTGGGCGAACGCCTGGGCCTGCCGAGCCTGCCGCTGACGGAGATCGTGCTTCATACCCGTGCCGGCGATGCCCGGACCCAGGCCACCTTGCGCGCCCTGAGCGCAGCGTTCCGCGGCAGCCTGGTGCGCTAACTGCGCTGCTGATGGAGGGGAAACCAGGGGAATCAACGTAGGGGGCGCCAACACCAGCCAGGGCGGCGTGGCGTCAGTGTGAGGTCATCAGGCGCAGCGACTGTTCATCCCAAGGCCGATAGGCGACCTTGTTGCGCCCCGTGCTCTTGGCCTCGTACAAGGCCAGGTCGGCGTCATTCAGCCAGCCCAGGGCATCCGCATGCAGAGGGTCGAACGCCGCCAGGCCAATGCTCAGGCTGACCTGCAATGCAGGGTTCTGCTCATAGCCCAGCGCGCTGAACCGGTCCCGCAGCGCTTCCATCAACTGCGCCGCATGGGCAATGGGCACATCCGGCAAAATCACGCAGAACTCATCGCCGCCATAACGCCCGGCCAGGTCGCTGACCCGCAGGTTCTGCCGAAGGATCTTGCTCAACTGGCGCAGCACGATGTCCCCCGCCACATGGCCGTAGGTGTCGTTGATAACCTTGAAGTGATCGATATCGATCAGGGCGATCGCCCCGCCCTGCTGCTGGCGCTTGCAACGCTGGAACTCGATGTCCAACTGGTCTTTCCAGGCACCATGGTTGAGCAGCCCGGTCAGGCTGTCGGTGCGACTCAGCGCCAGCAATTCACGTTTATGCCGGCCCAGGGTGAAGGCCTGCTGATAACAGATGTAACCCAGCACCAGCGGGTACAGGGTCAACATCGGCAGGCAGGCGTACAACTGCAGCGGCGTGGTGTCGGGCACCGAAGTCACGGGGAACAGCAACAGGGATATGCCGATGCCCAAGGCCTGGGCCAGCGAACCGAACAAAAAGAAACGCATGCCGCCAATGGCGACGTTGTGCATCGCCATCATCCCCAAGGTGGTAGCCAGGGGCAGCGGGTTGAACTGCATGGCCGCGACCCAGAAGCCGCCCATCAAGGAGTCCACCAGCAGATTGCGATGCTCAGCCCAGAACGGCACCCGCGCCCGACGCGCCCATTGATAAGCCACATGGGGCCAGATGAAGGCGTTGAACACCATGAGCCCCCACAGCCAAGCGGGAGGATGCAAGGGGTAAAGGCCGGCCGCGACACAAATCAGCCCCAGGCCGAGGCCCAGAATGCGCGATTTGTATAGCCTCTTGGCCAATGACAGTCCTTTGCCTTTGCTGTGCTGCGCAGGGCCCAAGGCTCCTCCGTTGAAACTGTGCGGAGAGAAAAAGCATGAAGGGGAATAGTGCTAGGCAGTCTATCAGCGCACGATCAAATAGCCATCACTGGTCGAAGACTGTTTTATGGCCACGACCCGGCCCCTGATCGAGCGGTTCAATGGGCGCTGGGCCTCGCCTGGGGCGGCCTTTCCAACCGCCCAAGGCGCCGCCGCCCCCACGCTTGCAATCAGCTCGACTCACACTCCCAGGACGCGGTTATCGACACCGTCTCGACAACGCTCGCGGGCAGCACGGCCAGCGCCACCTTGGCCTCCTCGGCACTGATCAAGGCCGGCGAATCTGCCTCCCGTTGCTCAATCAGCACCCGCACCCGCTCCAGGCCCGTGCGCAAGGGTTCCGGCAGGTAGCCATCAAACAATCGCAGGTTGGCGATCACACACTGCCGGGCATCACTCAGGTCAAAATCGCTTTCAAGCTGGTGCTCAACGTCCCTCGCGGACTCCACCAACAACCGATACACGAACTCAGCGAAGGAAAGGCTTTCCACTTCGCTGAACGTTTGGTCATGCCAGATAAAAGCCACGCCCATTTGCCCGTCGGCCATGGGCGTCAAGCAATACGCATCACCGGCACCTGATTGCGCAAAGGGCAAAAAGCGCCGCCCATTCTGATAGTCCGGATTGAGCCATTGCTCGACAAACTCAGCGGCCTCTTGGGCATCGATCCACTCAAGGTCATAGACACACGACAACGCGGGCTGTGCCGACAGGCTGTAGTTGCGCCACTCTTTCTGCCAATCCTCGCGGTCTTTGCCGTAACGGGTCTTGCCCTCCGCCAGCAGGCGGACAAGCAAATCCGGCAAGGCTATGCCGCAGGATTGGGCCAACGGTTGAAAATCACTCATGCGCACTCGCTCTGGAAAATTCGGTAATGCCCTCCGGCGACACCACCCGTATCAATGGGCAAGTGGGGCCGACGGCTTTTGACTTGAGGCTGATGCTACAAACATTCGAAGGCATTTTAGAGTAAACGCAAAGCGCTGCATTAAATGACCCGGGTGAAAACGCCTCCCACGGGCTGTCGCTCTTCACCTTTGGCCCACTTCAATCCCCCGACTAATGTCGCCCACTCAACATTCCGATACGAAAATCGCGCCCCCTCCTCCCCCTCTGCTGCTTACCTGATAGCCAGGCATTCGCCATGGACCGCCAGTCGGATCAGTTGCACGACGGCATTGTAATAAGTCTCCATATGGATACACTCCACCATGAACTACACCCTCCAGCAGACGCCCGTCTTTGCGCGCTGGCACTCCTCGCTTCGCGATCTGCGGGCCCGGATCGCCATCGCACGGCGTCTTGAACGTGCGGCGGCGGGCAACCTCGGCGACGTCAAGGCCCTGGGCGGCGAACTCTGTGAAATGCGTGTAGATATCAGCGCCGGCTACCGCATTTATTTCATCCGGCGTGGCACCTGGCTGATCATTCTGCTGCAGGGCGGCAACAAGGCCACCCAAGCCGCCGATATCCAAAAAGCCCGGGCCCTGGCAAAGGAGTTTTAAATGGCTGACACACTGATTCCCTTCGACATCGCCACCCTGCTCGACAGTGACGAGGCCATCAGCGAGTACCTGTCCCAGATCCTCGCCGACGGCGATACCGATGAACTGCTGCGAGCCCTGGGCCACGTCGCCCGAGCACGGGGCATGGCCCAGGTTTCCCGCGACTCGGGCCTGGGCCGCGCCAGCCTGTACAAAACCTTCGCTCCCGGTGCCAAGCCGCGCTTCGACACCGTACTCAAGGTCATGCGTGCCCTGGGAATTGAACTGCGCACCCATGTACCCCATGCCTGATCGGTGGCCTGGCTGCAGATAAAAAAGCCTGCCACCGGCTTGTAAAAAACACCGCATCAATTCAGGCTCCGCGCTCACCTGACAGGGACTGGACCATGGACGTCGCCCCCCCTCTGCAACAGCAGATCCGCGAGCTGATCGACGCACTGGTCGCGGCTGACTACACAAAAATCGCCACCGCAGGCTGGCTCGGGCGGCTGCGTGCAGACGACCTGCACGCACGCGTGCGTGAGTACGGCGCCAGGCTCGTCACCCCTCCCCCGACCTTTATGGACAGCATCGAGGCCTACCCCTACAAGGATGGTTCGGGCCTGCATCTGGATGTACCGCTGTGGACGGCAGAGGAAGGCCTGAGCGACCTGACCCTGTCCCTGGAGGTGCTGTTCCAGGGCGATGACGGCCTGTTGCACCTGCATGACCTGCGTGTGCTTTAAGCCGATGGTCATGGCCCGACGCGAGGTGTTCCCCCCATGCAAAGCAGTCTGAATATGCTCCATGCCGCCTACCCACAGGGCCTGCCCGATGGGGATTACCTGCCGCTGCTGGCCTTGCTCTACGAGCACTTTTCCGACCGCAATCTGGCCGAGCTGGTTGCCGCGATCAGCGGCCGGGATGCGCACCGGGTGCTCAACGATATTTACCGCGCGTGCAGCACGCACAAACCCGACGCTTCGCAGGTGGCGCGTGTGCAACAGCACCTGCAATCCCACGGTCTTTCCAGCCTGTGTTTGCAGCCATGAACGTTCGCCTCTTGCAGATCCACCCATCCACCCCACCACGGGTCAGCTTTTTCAGCGCGTGCGGTACGGGCGAAGCCAACTGGTCAGGCCCACTGCCTTCAGTCGACACCTGGTGCGAAGTCGAGCTCGACCTCGATGATGAATTCCGTTGGGGGCACAACCTGAAGCCGACTCAGCGCCACAGCGCCAGCCTGAACGTGCAGGCTGATGGGCTGCACCTGTGCGCCGAGCTGGTGGCCCTGGAAGCGGATGGCACGGCCGTGCTCAACCTGCATGGCTCTATCGTCCTGATCAGCCTCCACCCCCACACAGAGGCCCATACGGGATGGGTCGAACTGGTCGCCCAGGACCTGACCCTGCATGGCGTTGAACGATGAACCGGCCATCACACCCTCCCCTCCAGCCAGACGCGTCGTTCTCGGTGGTCGACGGTAGCATCCAAGGCATCGGCAGCCGCCCCGGGCTTTTGCGGGTTGAATTCATCGACTGGCAGGAGCAGCCATGGGTGCTGTCCTTCAACGACCTGGTGGCGTTCCAGAGCCTGGGCGCCGAGGGCTCGCAGATCGCCGAATTGAGTATGGCTGCCATGCCCCTGTTAATGGCCCAGGTCGATCCACAGGAACTGACATCAAGCCCCCACAGCTACAGCTTTATCTGTGCCTGGAGCGCTCGCCCGGTGCTGAGCGTCATTGCCGGCAGCTACCACTGCGAGCGGGCCAGCCAACCTGAGGCGGCAACTTGGTCAGGCAACTGACCATCAGCCCGTGACAGTCACGCCAAAGCGCCACGCCACCCACTTATCGCCACGGGCCCAACCCACCAGACCAGGTCCAGAACCGAAATGACCACTGCGCCACCACCGAACCGTTTTGAGCACTTCAACCGCCTCATCGACAGCGCACGCCAGGAGCAACCGATCTGGTTCGCGCTGGAGCCGGACCAGCCGCCAAGCGCCGGCCAGATCGAGCATGCCCAGCAGCAGTTGAACTGCCTGCTGCCCGAGGACTATCTGAGTTTCATCAGCCGCTACGGTGGCGGCTACTTCGGGCTGGGCATCGTCTACTCGCTGGATGAAGCCAGTGATTTCAACCTGATCCAGCGCAACCAGCAGTGCGCCCATTTGCGTGGGGCGCATGTGGTGTTTTCCGACAATGGCTGTGGCGACCTCTATGGCTTTCCCATCAGCAAGGGCCATTGCCTGCCTCAGGTGTCGATCTACCTGCACGACAACGACAGCTGGAGCCGCCTCGACGATAGGGGCTTCCTGCACTTCCTGCTGGGCCAATCCATTGATTACCGAGAGCACCCATGACCTATCACGATGTGTTCATCAACCGCGTCGAGCAGTTTTGCCTCGGTATCGAACAGGAGTCGGGCAGGACCTATGTGTCGATGCCGTTGCGCCCCAACGGGTGCCTGATCGAGTTCGACCACTACTTCGAGCTGGACGCTGCCGCCTTCGAGCAGTTCCAGCGTGACCCGCAGGCGGCACTGGCGTTCGTCGAGCGCTGTCGCCAAGGCCAAGTCGCGCCCATGGTGATCGGCGCATGAAGCTCTACTACGTGATCGCCGAAAAAGACCTGTACCCCCAATACCCCCATCACGCCGACTGGCCCAAGCAGATTGCCTACTGCCCGCAAGACCGCAGCATCATGCTGACCGAGGGTAAAGGGCATGGCCTGGCCGGCGGTGTGATTACCCTGGCCGCGGCCAGCGAGCCACACTGGTGGGCCGTGTTCACAGCCTTGCAGGCCGAGTGGTTTCTGAGCTTTATCGAAGAGGGGCGGTTTGCCGATGAGGGGGAATTTACGGCAGCGTTGAGCGAGAAAATCGGTCCATTGCGGACTGTGAAGTATTGAGGGCAAGCCCCCCACAAAAGGTGTTCGCCCAGTGCTATGGCCTCGGCAATCCATGCACTGGTAAAGAGCCTTTGCACCGGGCGAACGGGCGCTATTTTAATCGAATGAACAAGGAAAGTCCTTGCCCAGATTCTGAAAAAAACTGCACACAATTCCCGCCAGAATTGTTCGGAGTAGCCCGTAAAAACGGGTGTTTGACGGTCGGATTTTTCTTCGGCTGCCGCCTCAATAACCGGTCATTTCCAGGTAGCCGCTGCCACCGTGGCTGCCGCTGATGTGCACCGGCCCTTCCCAGTAAGGAATGCGCAGGTTCATCCAGGCCTTGGGGTTGAGTGCCTGAGTCGTGACGTCCAGGCCCTTGGAGGGAATTTTCAACTGCCAGCGGGTGGGCAATTCACGGCCCTCGACCTTGGAAACATCCAAGGGCAACAGCTCGATCTCCCCCTTGTGCAAGGTCCGGGTTCGCCCGTCGGCGCTGATCCAGGTGCCGGTGATGTAGTGCGCACCGGTGCTTTCTCGGACGCGGAACAGCATCAGCCGCTCGCCACTGTCCAGGTGCAGGGAGAACCAGTCCCAGCCACTCTGCCCGGCCGCCAGGGGCTGGCTGCTCCACTCGCGATCAAGCCAGGCCGGACCGCTGACCTGATAGGTCTGGCCATCGATCTGCAGGCTGCCCGTCGCCTGGAAAAACGGCTGGCTGTAGTAATAGGACGCCTGGCCCTGATCTGACTTTCGGCTATAGCCCTGCTCACCCTGCAGCACCAGCGGCTGCTGAGTGCGCAATTGCAGTTGGTAAGCGAACCCCGGCCCGTTGGCCTGAACGTGCAGGTGCGACAAGGGATCGCCTCCCGCTGACAGGCTGCGCAACCCCCAGTCATCGATCCAGGCCTGGAACGGTTGCGCACTCACCCCCGCCTGGCCAACGCCGCCCCGGGCATAGCGCTCAGCCGCATGGTGGCTGCTGGCCGAGGTGGCCGCCGCGTGCCCCAGCCACACCACCGGCGAATGCCAGCCCGGCTGCTCGGGGCCAGGGCGCAAGGCGCTGCGAAACAACGTCCACTGCACCCCGAAGCGCTGACCACTCGGGTCCACCAGATCGGCGGTGAGGTACCACCATTCGATGCGAAACCCCTCATGGGCGCCGTGATCGGCCGGAAAGCTGAATACCCGACCGGGCACCACCTGAGTGAATTCGGCCGCCTGGTTGCCCAACCCGGCAAAGCCCTGCTGCGGTTCGCTCGACTGATCGCATCCGCTCAAACCCAGCAGCAGTAACAGAACCAGGCCCCGTGCCCATTCAACGCTCATCGGCAAAGGTCCTCAGCAGGTCCACCGGTTGCGTGCGGTAGAGCTTGAACAGCGGCCACGCCGACGCCAGCAAGGTGGCCAGCAGCGCCAAGCCCAACAACTGCGCGAGCTGCCACGGGAACACCCGCAATGGCAGGCGCCAGCCAAAGGCCTGGACGTTGATCACCGTGTCCAGGCACCAGGCCAGGGCGATACCTAGGGGCAACGCCAGCACCAGGGTCAGCACCGCCAGCAGCCAGGTCTGGCCCAGGTTGAGCAGCATCAACTGGCGCCGGGTCACGCCCAAGGCCCACAGTGGCGCCAACTGGCCTAGGCGACTCTGGCTCTGGGTCAGCAGGCTGATAAACAGCGCCACGCCGGCCACGCCCAGGGTCAGGCTGTTAAGGGCAGCCGTGGCGGCGAAGGTGCGCTCGAAGACTTGGCTCGACCAGCCCTTGAGTTGCGCCTGATCGACGATGCGGCTGTCGTCGAGGGCAAAGCGCTGGTGCAAGGCGGCGACCAAGGGCCCGATGGCGGACGGCGCAATCCGCAGGTTGAAGCGGCTCGGCGCCAGCCCCGGCCAGTGCTGCAACAGGTGCTCGACGTTGACCAGCACGTGGCCCTTAGGGTTGCCGTAGTCGGCATAGATCCCCACCACCTGCGGTGCCCATTGGCCGTCGGGCACCGGGATCGGCAAGCGATCACCCAGGCGTACCTTGAGCCGGCGCGCCAACTGCTCGCTGAGCATCAGGCTGTCGCCATGGGCCAGTTGCTCCCAGGGCTTGTCCCCCAGAGCTTCCAGCAGGGGCCAATGCTGGCGGTAGGTCGGGTGATCGATCACCCCGTACAGCTCCGCCGGCCAACCCTGCAATGGCAACGGCACCAGCCAACTGGGCAGCACTGCCTGCACCTGCGGCTGAGTGGGCAGCCACTGTTGCAGCTCGCGGGCCTGGGCCGGGTCTTGCGGGTTGAGGTACAGCTCGGCAGTCAGGCGTTGTTCGAGCCAGTCGTTGAAGGTCTCGCGGAAACCGGCGGTCATGCTGCCGGCACCGATATTGGCCGCCAGGGCCAGCAGCAGCGCCATCAACGCCAGGCTCAGGGCCGGCAGTTGCTGGCGGCAGTCGGCGACAAACCATTGCCCCAGCACCGAGCGACTGCGCCCCAATAACCCACCGAGCAAGGCATTCAGCAACACCGGCAGCGCCAGGGCAGCACCCAGCAACAAGGCCGCCATCAGCACAAAGCCGCTGCCCAGGCTATCGCCCAACCACCACGCCGTGACAGCCACCCCCCACGCCAGCGCGGCGACCCAAGCCTGGCGTCGCAGCCAGCGGGCATGGGCTTGATGCCAGGCTTGGGGGTTGGCCAGGGCCAGCAACGGCAAGCGTGCGGCACGCAACAAGCTGTTGGCACCGGCCAGCAAAGCGCCCAGCAGGCTCAAGCCAATGCCGCTGAGCCACCACCAGGGGCTCAGGCTCAACTGCCCCGCCACTTCGGCGCCATACAAACCGCGCAGGCTGGCGGCCACGTCGGGCAGCAACAGCGCCGCCAGCAGGTAACCACTGGCCACCCCGGCCATGCCGCCCAGCAGGGCCAGAGCGCCCAATTCCAGCCCCAGGCACAGGATCAGCATCCGCGCACTGACGCCGCAGGCACGCACCGTGCGCAACAGGCCACGACGCTGTTCCAGGGCCAGGCCGATGGCAGCGTGGACGATAAACAGCCCGACCACAAATGACAGGAAACCCAAGGCATTGAGGTTCAGGTGAAAGCTTTCGGTGAGCCGTGACAAGTCGTTGTCTTGCGTACCCGGGCGCAGTTGCAACGGCCCCGCAAGGGCCTCGGGCAACGGCGGCATTCGGCTGGCGAACTCCGTGGGCAGCAGCAGGCGCGACAGTTGCCCGGGCTGCCCCAGCACGACCTGGGCAAAGCCGATGTCCACCAGCAACACGCCCGGGGCCATGCCCTCCTGGCTGCGCAACGGCGGCAAGCGCTGGCCCTCCAGGGTCTGGGGTTGCTCACCCGGTTGATAGCCGAGGGCCTGCAAGGTTTGCGGTGCCACCCAGGTGCTGCCCGGCGGGCTGAAGAACTCGACGATGCTGCGAAGGTCCAGGGCTTGCCCGGCCACCGCGGAACCGGCCGGCAGGGACAGCGGCTCGATGCCCATCAGTTGCAGGCGCTGGTCTGGGTGTCCCTTGAGCTGCACCCGGCCTTGCAGCACCGGCGACACCGGCCAGCCGGCCCGCCGCAGGCTGATGAAGAGGTCTTGGGAAAAGTTCGCGCCATTGGCGGTGGCCAGGCTGGACTGGGGTTCGCCGCCCAGCAGTTGACTGGCCCGGGCATAACTGTCCCGGGCCTGGCTGTTCAGCGCCAGGACCCCGGTCAGCAGGCTGGTGGCCAGCCACAGCCCGGTCAGCACACTGAAAAACTGCACCGGGTGCTGGCGCCAATGGCTGAGCAAGGCGTCGAGGGTCCAACGCATGACCCGCACCTCAAGCCTCCTGCACAGCGGCCAGACGGCCACCCTGCAACACCACGGTCCGCGCCAGGCGGCTGGCCACCCGCTGGCTGTGGGTGACCATCAACAGGCTGGTGGAGCTGTCGGCCAACACCTCCAGCAACAGTTGCAGGACCTGATCGCCCGTGGCTTCGTCGAGGCTGCCGGTGGGTTCGTCAGCCAGCAGCAGGCCCGGTTTCGCCGCCAGGGCCCGCCCCAGGGCCACCCGCTGCTGCTGGCCGCCGGAGAGCTGTTCGGGGTAGCGCTGAAGCAAGTCACCCAGCCCCAGGCGCTCCACCAACTGTGCTTGCCAGCGGGGATCGAAGCGCCCCGCCAGCCGCGCCTGGAACCCCAGGTTGTCTTCGACCCGCAGGCTGCTGATCAAGTTGAACTGCTGGAACACCAGCCCCACTTGCGTGCGGCGCCAGCCGGCGCGCTGGCTTTCATTGAGCCGCTCCAGCGGTTGCCCATCGATGCGGATGCTGCCGCCGTCTACCCGGTCCAGCCCGGCGACCAGATGCAGCAAGGTGCTCTTGCCGCTGCCCGACTCCCCCATCAGCGCCAGGCTGCTGCCCTGGGCCAAGTGCAGGTCCACGCCCTGCAACACCATCAGCGGGCCCTGGGGCGTGGCGTAACCTTTGTAGACCGCGTGTACATCGAGCATGGGTGAGTGAGTCCGCCGGCAGATGGGGCTCAAGGATAGCCCCTGTGACAGCACGGGCTGGAAGAAACCTGCGTGGGCAACGGCGAAAGGCCGCCCCGCACCCGACTAAAAGGCCTATCGGCCAGCGGCCTCGAAATATAGTATTGCCGCCCGACTCGTCATGGCAGGAAGCACACATGAACTATCTACGCGCCCAGTTGCTCTACCGGCTCAGCATCGCGGCAGGCGCGCTGACCTTCAGCGCCGCGCTGATTTCCACGGTCTTCTCAACCCTCAAGATGCTGCACTGGCGCCTGGACAACGGCACCGCCATGTCCGAAACCATCAATCGCCCGATCACCCAATTCACCGTCTGGCTCAATAACAACACCCGCCCCCTGGACTGGTTCTGGGACAACAGCCCGACCCCGGATTTCATTCGCCTGAGCAACGCGTCGCACTGGAAATACCTGGTTATCTACCTGCTGATCTTTCTTGGCGCGGCCCTGTATTCCTGGGGGCGGACCCTGATGGTCAAAATGGAGGCCGTCGAAGACCAGATGGAGGCCCAGCTCAAGCTCGCCACGCCGGACGGCGAGACAGCCATGACCCGCGAGCAGCTCGAAGATTCGACAGTGATCGACGAAATACCCTCGTTCTTTGCCCAGGTCAGCCTGCTGATTGTGAAGCCGCTGACCATCGGCCTGATCGGCGTGGGCCTGCTGTGGATGCTGCGCATTATCTGAGCCGGCGTCCTAGCCCAGCAGCTGGCTGAGCACCGCCCGCAGCTTGCCCGGCTTGACCGGTTTGTTCAGCAGCGGCGCGCCGAGCTTCTGCAAGGCGCGGCGGCACTGGTCGCTGCGGTCGGCGGTGATGATCACCGCTGGCACCCGCTGCTGGAAATGCTCGCGCAACTGCTTGACCACCTCGCACCCGGTCACCCCGTGATCCAGGTGGAAGTCCGCCAGGATCAGCTCCGGTGCCCGTCCCTGCAGGACCTCCAGGGCCGCCGCCTGATCGGTGGCGGTGAGCACCTCGCAGCCCCATTGGCCGAGCAGCGCGGCCATGCTTTCGAGGATGCTGGTTTCGTTGTCCAGCACCAGCAGCCGGCGCCCCGGCAATGGGTTGCCAGCGCCCGGTTGCGGCAGCGCCAGGCTGATGGGCAGTGGCACTTCCCGGGACAGTGGCACCTCAATGCCGAACATCGAACCGCGCCCCGGCTGGGAACGCACCAGCACCCGGTAACCGAGGATCTTGGCGATGCGTTCGACGATCGCCAGGCCCAGGCCCACGCCTTTGCGGTCGGCAGCCCGGCCCACGTCCAGTTGGTTGAATTCCAGGAAGATCGAGTCCAGGCGGTCGGCAGCAATGCCGCGTCCGGTGTCCCAGACTTCCAGGCGCAAAAACTCGCCCCGACGCCGCGCGCCCAAGAGGATGCTGCCCTGCTCGGTGTAACGGCAGGCGTTGCTGAGGAAGTTACGCAGGATCCGTGTCAACAGGCGCAAATCGGTGTGCAAGGCGAAGTCGCCGATCCGCGACCGCAAGGTCAGCCCGGCGGCCTCGGCCACTGACTGGAACTCCGACGCCAGGGGCGCCAGCAGCTCATCCAGGCGATACAGGGCCGGGTCCGGCTTGACCGCAGCCTGGTCCAGCTTGGAAATGTCCAGCAGATCGGTGAGCAGGTCTTCGGCGCCTTCCAGGGCCTGATGCGTACGCTCCACCAGCACCTGTTCGCTGGCCGGCAACTGCCGCTCGCGCAAGGTGGAAATCAGCAGGCGCGCAGCGTTCAAAGGCTGCAGCAGGTCATGGCTGGCGGCGGCCAGGTACTTGTCCTTGCTGCGGTTGGCGGCCTCGGCAGCGTCCCGGGCCTCGCGCAGGTCACGCTCGACACGCTCGCGCTCGGCAATCTGCTGCTGCAGGTTGCGATTGGCTTCCAGCAACTCGTCAGTGCGCGCCGCCACCCGTTGTTCCAACTGATCGTTGAGTTGCTCCAGGCGTTGCTGGGCCAGCTTGCGCTCGGTGATGTCGGCGACAAAACCCTCCACCAGGCCATCCTCGTCAGGCTTGAGCAGCAGGTTCATCAGCACATCGATGCTGCTGCCGTCCTTGCGCCGCAACTGGGTTTCATAACCCAGCAGGCTGCGCTCGCGCTCAAGCCGGTCACCGATGGCCTCCAGCTCCGCAGCGCCGCCAACGAACAGGTTGCCCGCCAGGTCCGCCAGGGAAAACAGCACCTCCTGCGGGTCGCTGTACCCCAGCATGCGCGCCAGGGCCGGGTTGGCCGCGCGCATGCCGGCCAGCAGGCTGGCCTGGAAGATGCCGTGTACCGCGTGTTCGAACAGCCACTTGTAGCGATTGCGTTCGGTTTCCAAGTCTTCCAGGCGCGCCGCCAGTTCCGGGTAGTGACTCTTGCGCGCCGAATGGTTGCCCAGTCCCAGCAACCCGGCCAGGGCCCGTTGCTGCTCCTCAGAGGGCCTCGCCATACACGACCTCGACATCACGCTGGCTGGACTCACGCGGGTTGGTGAGGATGCACGGGTCGTCCATCGCATGTTGCGAGAGGAACGGAATATCGCTGCTGCTGACGCCATGCAGGCCCAGGGTTTCGTGGAAGCCGATGGCGTGTTTGAGGGCGATCAGGTGCTCCACCAGGCGCCCGCAGATCTGCCGCTGGTTGAGGCCCCGGCAGTCGATGCCAAAGGTTTCGGCGATCACCTTGAAACGCTCCGGCGCCGAGCTGTAGTTGAAGGCCACCACATGCTCCACCAGCACCGCGTTGCACAGCCCGTGGGGCAAATCGAGAAAGCCGCCGAGGCTGTGGGACATGGCGTGCACCGCGCCGAGAATCGCGTTGGAAAACGCCAGCCCGGCCTGCATGCTGCCGAGCATGATCTTTTCCCGCAGGGCGATGTCCGCCGGGTTGGCGATCATCTGCACCAGGTTGCCGTTGATCAGGCGCATGGCTTCCAGGGCGTGGGGGTCGGTGAGCGGGCCGTGGCCGGTGGAGACGAACGCCTCGATGGCATGCACCAGGGCGTCGATGCCGGTGCAGGCGGACAGGAACGGGTCCATGCCAAGGGTGGTTTCCGGGTCGATCAGCGACACATCGGGCACCACCGCCTTGCTGACGATGGAGAACTTCATGCGTTCCTGCTGGTTGGAAATGATCACGAACTGTGACACGTCCGCCGAGGTGCCGGCTGTGGTGGGAATCATGATCAGCGGCGGGCTGGGCACGCGGATGGTGTCCACGCCCTCGAACTCGAGGATGCTGCGGCCGTGGGCGACCACGATGCCGATGCCCTTGCCGCAGTCCATGGGGCTGCCGCCGCCGACCGCGACAATCACGTCGCAACCGTTCTCGCGGTAAATCTCGGCACCGAGCATCACCTCCTCGACCCTGGGGTTGGGGGAGACGGCGCTGTACAGGCAGTAATCGACGCCCTGGGCCTGCAGGCTGGCCTCGACATCGGCGACCCAGCCGGCGGCGATCACCCCGGGGTCGCTGACCACCAGGACCTTGCGCGCACCGAAGGTTTTGGCGTAGTTGCCGACGTTATGCCGACAGCCGGCACCGAAGATGATTTCCGGGGAAACGAATTTACGCAGCAGACTGAGATTCTGGCTCATGGCGGAAGCCTGTTTCTTATTGTTCTGAAAAGAGAACGCCAGCCTAAAGCAACGGCGCGCAGCGCGCTATGTGCGGTGTGGAGCGCGGAGCTTCAAGCTTGCGGCTTGCGGCTTGCGGCTTGCGGCTTGCGGCTTAAAGCTTACGACTGCCTCAAACAAAAACATCCATACCGTCATACGCCACTTCAATGCCACGCCGCGTCAGCTCGGCGCGCTCTGCCGAGTCCTCATCGAGGATCGGGTTGGTGTTGTTGATGTGGATCAGCACCTTGCGCGCCCGGGGGAAGCCCTCCAGCACTTCCAGCATGCCGCCGGGGCCACTTTGCGCCAGATGGCCCATTTCGCTGCCGAGCTTGTCGCCGACCTCGCAAACGCGCATTTCGTCATCTCGCCACAGGGTGCCGTCCACCAGCAGGCAGTCGGCGCGACGCATCCAGCCCAGCAACGCGTCATCCACCTGCCCCAGCCCGGGGGCGTAGAACAGGGTGCCGCCGCTTTGCCGGTCCTCGATCAACAAACCGATATTGTCCCCGGGGTGGGGGTTGCCGCGGTGGGGTGAATACGGGGGCGCGCTGCTGCGCAAAGGGATCGCCCGCAACAGCAGGTTGGGGCAGGCGGCGATGCTGAAGGCCTCGCCGGTCAGGTCGATGGGCTGCCATTGCAGGCCGCCGTTCCAGTGGCTGAGCATGTTGAACAACGGGAAACCGCTGCTCAGGTCCTGATGGACCATCTCGGTGCACCAGACTTGATGAGGGCAGCCTTCGCGCAGGCTGAGCAGCCCGGTGCAATGGTCGATCTGGCTGTCCAGCAGCACCACCCCGGCAATCGCCGAATCCCGCAGGTGCCGGGCCGGTTGCAGGGTCGGAAACGATTCGAGCTGTACGCGGATATCGGGCGAGGCGTTGCACAGAATCCAGTCCACCCCGTTGTCACTCAAGGCGATGGACGATTGGGTCCGGCGTTGGGCGCGGACACTGCCGTTGCGCACACCGGTGCAGTTGCGGCAGTTGCAGTTCCACTGCGGGAAGCCACCCCCGGCCGCGGAACCAAGAATGCGGATATGCATGGGGGAAGCTCCCGTGATCGGAGGAGACTCCGGCCAACGCAACGATTGACCGGAGCGGAACGCATCAACGATTGGCGAAATACATCGTCACTTCGAAGCCAATACGCAGATCGGTGTACGCGGGTTTATGCCACATGGGTCAATCCTCTTCTTGTGCCGGGCGATTCCGGTAGAGGCATTAATGCACGGAGGGCGACGGGGTCGAATGCTACTTTCGAAGGAGCGCGCGGGGTGCATTGGTAGGGGGCGAACCGCGGCGCCGAGGACCATGGTCAAGGGACGCTCGCCATCGGGCAAAAAAATAGGAGCCGCCATGGCAGCGAGGGCACAGCACAAGCCCGGTCGCCGCCAGCCGACTCCTACAAAGAGAGAGCGATCACACCAGACGGCACGACGTCCACCCAAGGCGCCGCACCGTTTACATCTGCCGGCCAGCCGGCATCCTCCTGGCAGGTGTAGCGCAGTACCCTCTGCGCCCTCCCGGCCCAGGCCTTTAGAAGAAGCCCAGCGGATTGATGTCGTAGCTCACCAGCAGGTTCTTGGTCTGCTGATAGTGGTCGAGCATCATTTTGTGAGTCTCACGACCCACGCCGGATTTCTTGTAGCCGCCGAACGCCGCGTGCGCCGGGTACAGGTGATAGCAGTTGGTCCACACACGCCCGGCCTTGATCGCCCGACCCATGCGGTAGGCGCGGTTGATGTCGCGGGTCCACAGGCCGGCACCCAGGCCGAACTCGGTGTCATTGGCGATGGCCAGGGCTTCAGCCTCGTCCTTGAAGGTGGTCACGCCCACCACCGGGCCGAAGATTTCTTCCTGGAACACGCGCATTTTGTTGTGGCCCTTGAGCAGGGTCGGCTGGATGTAATAGCCGCTGGACAGGTCACCCTCCAGACGCTCGGCGGCACCGCCCGCGAGCAGCTCGGCGCCCTCCTCCTGGGCAATCTTCAGGTAGGACAGGATTTTGTCGTACTGCTGCTCGGACGCCTGGGCGCCGACCATGGTCTCGGTGTCCAGCGGGTTGCCGCGCTTGATCTTGACGATCTTCTTCATCACCTCGGCCATGAACGGCTCGTAGATGGATTCCTGGACCAGCGCCCGGGACGGGCAGGTGCACACTTCCCCCTGGTTGAAGAACGCCAGCACCAGGCCTTCGGCGGCCTTTTCGATGAACTGCGGTTCGGCCTGCATGATGTCTTCGAAGAAAATGTTCGGCGACTTGCCGCCCAGCTCCACGGTGGACGGGATGATGTTCTCGGCCGCGCACTTCATGATGTGCGAGCCCACCGGGGTGGAACCGGTAAACGCGATCTTGGCGATGCGCTTGCTGGTGGCCAGGGCCTCGCCCGCTTCGCGGCCAAAGCCCTGGACAATGTTCAGCACGCCCGGCGGCAGCAGGTCGTTGATCAGTTCGGCAAACACCATGATCGACAACGGCGTCTGCTCGGCCGGCTTGAGCACCACACAGTTACCGGCAGCCAGGGCCGGCGCGAGTTTCCAGGCGGCCATCAGCAGCGGGAAGTTCCACGGGATGATCTGCCCGACCACACCCAACGGCTCGTGGAAGTGATAGGCGGCGGTGTGTTCGTTGATCTCGGCGCTGCTGCCCTCTTGAGCGCGGATGCAGCCGGCGAAGTAACGGAAATGGTCAGCGGCCAGGGGCACGTCGGCGTTGAGGGTTTCGCGCACGGCCTTGCCGTTGTCCCAGGTCTCGGCAATCGCCAGGATCTCCAGGTTCTGCTCGATGCGATCGGCGATTTTCAGCAGCACCAGGGAACGATCCTGGACGGAGGTCTTGCCCCAGGCATCGGCTGCGGCGTGGGCGGCGTCCAGGGCCTTGTCGACGTCTTCGGCGCTGGAACGAGGAAACTCGGCAATCACCTCGCCGGTGACCGGCGTGGTGTTGGTGAAGTACTGGCCATTCACCGGCGCGACAAACTCACCGCCGATGTAATTGCCGTAGCGCGGTTTGAACGACACGACGGCGCCTGGGGTTCCGGGTTGTGCGTAGATCATGCTGAGCCTCTGCTTGGGTCGATGCCTGTCATTCGGCAGGCGATAGACCGATGGTAGAGAGCCCCGCGTGCCAGACGAATGCGCCGTTGGCAGGGGGGGCTCTCGTCATTTGGTAGTAGGGGGGGGCCGCTCGCTACTGCTTCACCAACGCCTTCGGCAACTTAAAGGTCCAAAGCATCCCGCCCTGATTGAAGTCTTTGACCCGCTTGGCCACTTCGCCGCCCCACAGCGGCACCGCGCCGCCCCAGCCGGAGAGCACCGACACATATTGCTCACCGTCCATTTCCCAGGTCACAGGCGAACCCAGGACGCCGGAGCCGGTCTGGAACTCCCAGACTTTTTCGCCGGTCTTGGCGTTGAACGCCTGGAGGAAGCCTTCAGGCGTGCCGGTGAACACCAGGTTGCCCTTGGTGGTCAGCACCCCGCCCCACAGCGGCGCGAAGTTTTTGTGGCGCCAGACTTCCTTGCCCGTGACCGGGTCGATGGCCCGCAGTACGCCGATGTAGTCCTCGTTGAGTGGCTTGATGGTGAAGCCCGCGCCGAGGAACGCTGCGCCCTTCTTGTAGGCGATGCCTTCGTTCCAGATGTCCATGCCCCATTCATTGGACGGCACGTAGAACAGCCCGGTGTCGCGGTTGTAGGCCATGGGCATCCAGTTCTTGGCGCCGAGGAAGGCCGGGGCGACGAACACCGAGGTGCCTTTGGCTTCGCTGCCCGGCGCGCCAGGACGGCTGGCTTCGTTGTAGATCGGCCGGCCATTTTTATCCAGGCCGGTGGCCCAGGTGATCTTGTCGACAAACGGGAAGCCGCGGATGAACTTACCGTTGGTGCGGTCCAGTACATAGAAGAAGCCGTTACGGTCGGCGGTGGCGGCGGCCTTGATCTCCTTGCCGCCTTCCTTGTAGTTGAAGGAAATCAGCTCGTTGACGCCGTCATAGTCCCAACCGTCGTGGGGGGTGCTCTGGAAGTGCCATTTGATGGTGCCGTCGTCCGGGTTCAGCGCCAGACGCGACGAGGAATACAGGTTGTCGCCCGGGCGCAGGTGGGAGTTCCACGGCGCCGGGTTGCCGGTGCCGAACAGCAGCAGGTTGGTTTCCGGGTCGTAGTAACCACCGAGCCACGGCGCCGCACCGCCGGTCTTCCACAGGTCGCCGGGCCAGGTCTTGCCCGCCTCGCCGCCGGAGATGCCGTTCTCGATCGCCTTGCCGTCCTTGTAGACGTAGCCCATGTGGCCTTCCACGGTGGGCCGGGTCCACAGCAGGTCACCGTTTTTCGGGTCGTAGGCTTCGATCTTGCCCACCACGCCGAACTCGCCGCCGGCCACCCCGGTGATCAGCTTGCCGTTGACCACCATGGGCGCGGCGCTGATGGAATAGCCTTCTTTGTGGTCCGCGACTTTCTTGCTCCACACCACCTTGCCGGTGTCTTTGTTCAGGGCCACCAGCTTGGCGTCCAGGGTGCCGAAGAACACCAGGTCGCCGTACAGCGCCACGCCACGGTTGATCACGTCGCAGCAGGGGCGGATGTCATCTGGCAGGCGCGCGTCGTACTGCCAGAGTTTCTTGCCGGTCCGCGCGTCCACGGCGAACACCCGGGAGTAGGAACCGGTCATGTACATCACCCCGTCCTTGATCAGCGGCTGGGCCTGCTGGCCACGCTGCTTCTCGCCGCCGAAAGAGAAGGCCCAGACCGGCCGCAGCTCCTTGACGTTATCGACGTTGAGGGTATCCAGGGGGCTGTAGCGCTGCCCCTGCACGCCCAGGCCGTTGGTGACGATCTGCTCCGGGTTTTTCGGGTCCTGGAGAATCTCTTGATCGGTGACAGCGGCCAGGGCCGAACCGGACAGCAGCATCGCGCTGAGCAACAGGCTAAGGGCCCAGGGTTGGCGACGAGAAGGGTGAGTCATGACGGCTACCTCTGCGGTTTTTGTTGTACCCGGGAAATTTTCCCGGTCTGCCGCCGATTCTTGGTCCCTGCTCCCTCGCCAACAATTGCCCGCAATGCGGAGTTTTCTAGTTCATTGGTAGGGGGAGGAGCAGCGGCAAGTGGCGAGCGGCAAGAAGACGCCATGCACCCGCACTGTAGGAGCTGGCTTGCCAGCGAAGGGGCCCGCAAGATCGCTCTCGCCGGCTCCTACCCCCCACAAGCCCCTCGCCACAAAGGTCAGTGGCCGTCGAGGCGCTGCAGGCGCTGGCGTTCGTAGCGCGGATAGAGATGACTGACGCTGCGGATCAGCTCGTAGCGGGTCAGGCTGATGCCGGCGAAACGGTCGGGGATCGGGGTGCGGATCATCTCGGTCATGTCGTCGCCCCGGGCGGCGCCGTCGCGCATCAGTTGGTCGAGCCAACCCAGGTAGTCGCGCATCTGGGCAAAGGGCGCGGCGTCGCTGGCCACCGGCCCGTGGCCGGGGACGATCTGTTTCCAGGGCAGGCCCTGCAAAGTGTCCAGGTCCTTGAGCCAGACATCCAGCCCGGGGCTGTTGGGGGTGGTCAGGGCGCGCTGGTAAAACACCAGGTCACCGGCAAACAGCACCCCGGTCTGTTCATCGAAGATCGCCAGGTCCGCCCCGGTATGCCCGCCCAGCCCCAGCAGGCGCAACGAGTGCCCGCCGATGCTCAGGGTGCCGGGTTCCAGGACCTGGGTCGGCAACACCACCTCGGTGCCGCGCATCCAGTCACCGACCATGCGGTACATGTTCTCGGCCATGGCATCGCCCTGTTGCCGCAGCAGGTCGGTGGTGCCGGCCAGGGCGCCGATGGGCACGTCACTGAAGGCCTGGTTGCCCAGCACATGGTCAGGGTGATGGTGGGTCAGCAGCACCTGGATCACCGGTTTATCGGTGGTGGCGGCAATGGCCTGGCGCAGGGCCTCGCCGTAGCGCTTCGACGGCCCGCTGTCGATCACCACCACGCCGCTGTCGGTGACGATAAACGCCGTGTTGACGATATTGCCGCCGTTGGCCTTGGCGAAATTGTCGGTGCTGCCTTCCAGCAGCCAGGTGCCCTCGGCGATCTGCCGGGGCTTGAGTTGATAATCCAGTTCAGCCCAGGCCGGCCAGGCCAGGCACGCGCACAACAGCAATATCCAGCGCATGGCGCGCTCCTGGTTGAATGAGAAGGGTCAGGGCAGCGTCGCGGCAAACTCGTTGCCGCTGTTGTCGCGCAACAGCAAGCGGGTTTGCCCGGGGCCCTGGATGTCGAACCCCAGGTTGGGGTTTTCGCTGACCGCCGGGAACAGCTCCAGCCGCGCCAGCACCTGGTCGTCGGCGTCCCGCAGTTCGGCGTGGTTGAGGAAGAATTCAGGAATGCCGCTGACCATGCCGTTGTCCATCGGGTGGGCCACCTGCACCCGCAGGCGGCTGCTGTCGCCACGGGGGTAACGCCCGCCCAGTACCTCGCCGATGTGTTCCTCCCAACCTGGCTGGGTGCGCACCACGCTCGGCGCGGTGCAGCCCCCGCCGGCGGCGTCGATCAGGGTCGAGCCCACGTGCCAGACCCCGTCGCGGGTCAGCACGGCCGCCCGCAGGGGCGTGGCCTGCTCGATACGGATGCGGATCGACAACCACGGCAGCACCCGCTCCCCCGGCTGGAAATCGACGATCTTCGGCAGCGGGTTGAGCTCGGCCCAGGCGAGGATCTTCACCACCTCGCCGGTGAAAGCCCGGGCATCGATCTCCAGGGGCACCTGGCGCGCATCTTCGGCAAACGGCGGCGCCAGCACCTTGACCCGCTCATCAAAGACAAAGGGCCCGTCGCCGAGCATCTGCTTGTGGTAAAAGGCCCACATCACCGAAGGCACCGGGTCGCGCCCCGGCTCCACCTGCGCCGCCTGGGCTGCCAAGGGCAACCAGCAGGCCAGCAGGCAACTCGCTCGCCAGTTCATCCCGCGCTCCTATTGATACATCTCCGGTACTTCGTAACGCAGGCCGTAGCCGGCGTAGAGGGTCTTGACGGTGCCGTCGCGGATCAGCCCTTCCAGGGCCTCTTCCACGGCGTAGGCCAGCTGGCGATTGCTTTCGTGCACCGCCATGCCGATCTCCCAGAGTTGCTTGCCCATGTTCGGGTAGGCGTTTTCTGCCAGGGCCAGTTGCGGGTCGGCGGCCTCATGCACTTGCCAGTCAATCTCGCCACGCATGGCCATTACCGCGTCCACCTCACCGGCCTTCATCGCCGCAAAGGCCTGGTTGACGCTGGGGTAATGATGGGTCTTGGCACTGAGCATGCCGTTGAACACCGAGGTCAGGTAGAAGGACGGCACGCTGTCCACTTCGACGCCGATGGGGTGCTCCTGGAACACCGCGACACTGGCCACGGAGGCCAGGCGCCGGGTGTCATACGCCACCTGCCAACACTCGCGCTGATACGGCCCGAACATCACCACGTGGTCGTTGTTGAGTTCACCCAGTTCGTTGCGTTTCTGTGCGTAGTCGTGGTCGTAGGGCACGCGCATCATCAGGTCGGCCAACTGCTGGTTACGCAGTTGGCTGCCGCGCCAGATGTAGTCCCGCAGGTCGTCGTCGAGCTTCTCGCCGGGCGGCGCCCAGATCAGTTGCAGGCGCACGCCCATGGCCTTGGCCAAGGCCTGCGCCAGCTCCACGTCGACGCCCCGGGCCTGACCCTGGTCTTCGAAACTGTAGGGGGCGAAATCCTTGTAGACCGCCACCTTCAACTCACCCTCGGCGATCATTTCATCGTAGGTGCGTACCTGCGCCTGCACCGCCTGGCAGCACAGCAGCAGGCCACTCAAGAGCACGGCGAACAGACGCATGGCAATCACTCCTCGACGTGCACGCTGTCCAGGTAGGTGCGTACCGCCCAGAGCGCTTCCTGGCTCAGGTAGTCGGCCATTTTCGGCATGTACACCCGGCCGTCGCGCACGGCACCGTGGCGCACCCGCTCGACGAACCATTCATCACCGGCCTCGCCCACATCGAGCATGCGCAGGTCCGGGGCGATACCGCCGGACTTGGCTTCCAGGCCATGGCAGGCCGCGCAGTTCTGGTTGTAGGCCGAGGCGCCAATTTCCACGGCTTTGTCATGTTCGGCCGTAGTGCGGTACGGGTTGACCGCCGCCCAACCGTCGGCGTCCAGGGTCACGCCGGCATCCTTGACGGGCGTCAGGCCTTTGGTTTCCACCGCCTGGGGCACCACGTTGCCATGGGCCCATACAGCACCGGCGCCCAGCAGCCCGGTCAGCAGCCCTACCGCGAGCAAGGCGTTGCGTTTTGTTGTCATTGTTATGCCCTCAAGATTGCACGCAAAACCTCTCTACAGAGGCTATGCCGCCATCTTAGGAACAGCCCCGCGCCAGCCGTATGCTGCTTTGGTGGCCGGGCCCTACTCCCTTGGTAGTAGGGCTTGTGGCGAGGGCCTAAATCAGGTGCCGCCTGGGAACTATTCCCGGCAAGGGCGGGACATTTTCCGTATCTCGAAAACCCCTCGGCGACCCACCCTATGCAGGCCAAAACCTCCACTGGGAACTGCAAACATGACAATAAGATCGCTACCCGCCCTTTCTCCCCTGACCCTGGCCGTGCAGGCTTTTTTGCTGGTCAGCAGCCTGTCGCTGACCTCGGCCGCCGTTGCTGCCTCCGCCCCGGCGGCACCTGCCACCAAAAACGTCACCTGGGAAGACATCGCCAACGACCACCTGACCACCAAGGACGTGCTGCAGTACGGCATGGGCACCAATGCTCAGCGCTGGAGCCCCCTGGCCCAGGTCAACGACAAGAACGTGTTCAAGCTGACCCCGGCGTGGTCCTACTCGTTCGGCGACGAGAAACAGCGCGGCCAGGAATCCCAGGCCATCGTCAGCGACGGTGTGGTCTACGTCACCGGTTCCTACTCGCGGGTATTCGCCCTGGACGCCAAGACCGGCAAACGCCTGTGGACCTACAACCACCGCTTGCCGGACAACATTCGTCCGTGCTGCGACGTGGTCAACCGCGGTGCGGCGATCTACGGCGACAAGATCTACTTCGGCACCCTCGACGCCCGGGTCATCGCCCTGGATAAAAACACCGGCAAAGTGGTGTGGAACAAGAAGTTCGGTGACCACGCCGCCGGCTACACCATGACCGGCGCCCCGGTGCTGATCAAAGACAAGACCAGCGGCAAGGTGCTGCTGATTCACGGCAGCTCCGGCGACGAATTCGGCGTGGTCGGCCAGCTGTTCGCCCGTGACCCGGACACCGGTGAAGAAGTGTGGATGCGGCCGTTCGTCGAAGGCCACATGGGCCGCCTCAACGGCAAGGACAGCACCACCACCGGCGACGTCAAGGCGCCGTCCTGGCCCGATGACAAAACCACCGAAACCGGCAAGGTCGAGGCCTGGAGCCATGGCGGCGGTGCCCCTTGGCAGAGCGCCAGCTTCGATGCCGAGACCAACACCATCATCGTCGGCGCCGGCAACCCGGGCCCCTGGAACACCTGGGCGCGGACCTCGAAAGACGGCAACCCCCACGACTACGACAGCCTCTACACCTCGGGCCAGGTCGGCGTCGACCCGAGCACCGGCGAGGTCAAATGGTTCTACCAGCACACGCCGAACGATGCCTGGGACTTCTCCGGCAACAACGAGCTGGTGCTGTTCGACTACAAGGACAAGGACGGCAAGGTGGTCAAGGCCACCGGTCACGCCGACCGCAACGGTTTCTTCTACGTGGTGGACCGCAACAACGGCAAACTGCAGAACGCCTTCCCCTTCGTCGACAACATCACCTGGGCCAGCCACATCGACCTGAAGACCGGTCGCCCCGTAGAGAACGAAGGCCAGCGTCCGGCCAAGCCGTTGCCGGGTGAGACCAAGGGCAAGCCGGTGGAAGTCTCGCCGCCGTTCCTGGGGGGCAAAAACTGGAACCCCATGGCCTACAGCCAAGACACCGGCCTGTTCTACATCCCCGGCAACCAGTGGAAAGAGGAGTACTGGACCGAGGAAGTGAACTACAAAAAAGGCTCGGCCTACTTGGGCATGGGCTTTCGCATCAAACGCATGTATGACGACCACGTCGGCACCCTGCGGGCGATGAACCCCACCACCGGCAAGGTGGTCTGGGAGCACAAGGAACAGCTGCCACTGTGGGCTGGCGTCTTGGCGACCAAGGGCAACCTGGTGTTCACCGGTACCGGCGACGGCTTCTTCAAGGCCTTCGACGCCAAGACCGGCAAGGAGCTGTGGAAATTCCAGACCGGCAGCGGCATCGTCTCGCCACCGATCACCTGGGAACAAGATGGCGAGCAGTACATCGGCGTGACCGTGGGCTACGGCGGCGCGGTGCCACTGTGGGGCGGCGACATGGCCGAGCTGACCAAGCCGGTGGCGCAAGGCGGTTCGTTCTGGGTGTTCAAGATCCCGAGCTGGGATAACCCGACTGCGAAACGCTGATCACCCTCCTTCGCCGGCCAGCCGGCGCCTGCAACGGGCATCCTCCCGCAGGCGCTGGCTGGCCACGCAAGCGGCCCGCCACACAAGGAGACACCGGCCATGAAATACCTGCCTTTACTGCTCTTGCTGAGCCTGCCCCTGGCCCACGCCGACGATGGCGACGACGCGCCATTGATCGTCAACGGCTGCACCATCGCCGAACACAGCCAATGCCCCGGCGCCAACCTGCAAGGCGCCAACCTGAGCAATCAGGACCTGCGCAATATGAACCTCAGCGGCGCCAACCTGCGCAATGCCGATCTGCGGCATGCCCGACTGGACCTGGCCAACCTGGAAAAAGCCCAACTGCAAGGCGCCAACCTGACCCGCGCCAGCCTGCAACAGAGCAACCTGCGCCTGGCCGACTTCACCGACGCCAAGCTGATGGCGATCCAGGGTTGGGGCCTGTTTGCCCAGGGCGCGCAATTCGAGAACGCCAACCTCAGCGCGGCCTATCTGCAGTTTGCCCGGCTGTCCGGAGCCAAGCTGCACCGGGCCAACCTGCAGGCGGCGGATCTGGAGATGGCCTGGTTGAACAAGGCCGACCTGCAAGGGGCCAATCTGAGCGATGCCAATCTGCAAGAGGCCAAGCTGGGCGAGAGCAATCTGGAGCGGGCCGATTTGCGCGGGGCGCGGCAGCATTATGGGAATTTTCAGGATGCCAATATGGAGGGGTGTGGGGGGTGTCCGGGGACATGGGATAAGTAGGGGGGGTGGGGACATATCCATTCCTGCGGTAACGGCCACTTAGGGTTTCGCCCTTACGGCGAGTCACTTTGGAAAGAGCCCAAAGTAACCAAAGGCTCTTACCCCTCCACTTGGTGCCTCGCCTAGGCTCGGCATGCCCTCACTCCGGCATTGATCCGTTGGCCGCCGCCACAGGCCATCCATGGCCTGATGGCGGCTAACCCGGCATCCCTGCCGGGTTACCCACGGCTCAATGCCTGCGTTCGGCCATCGTGGTTAACGGGGCCCTCAGATCAAGATCAAAATCAAGAGCGCGACAGCGGCCTTGCGGCCGGCCTGAAGCTGGAGCGATGTGTAGCGCCCCCCTTGTAGGAGCTGGCTTGCCAGCGAAGGCGTCCGCCCGGGCAATGCATGTCTTGCGGGCCTCTTCGCCGACAAGCCGGCGCCTACGAACAGCGCGTAACACGCGCTTTGCTTTTGATCTTTTTTTGCTCCTCAGGCCCCTTCCCTGCCGGCCGAAGTGAGGGAACCCCGAGCCCCAGCGAGGTGCCCATGGAGGGGCAAGCGTTTTTGCTTGCTTTTTGCTGGGCCGGCACTCCGACGTTTGAAAAAAGTGAGTCGCCGTAAGGGCGAAACCCTCAGCGGCCGTGACCGCAGCAACGGATATACCCCCTCCCCTCACCACAAAAAGCCCCCGGCATCCCCCGCCACTACCGGGAAACACCTTCAGCCAACCACTCAGGAAAGTCCCGCATACCGTGCAAAACGCGCCATACGTCGATGTGCTCATCGCGTTCAACGTAGAACACCAGGTAAGGGTAGCGCTTCAGTGGCCAGCAAAGCAGCCCCGGCAGGTCCAGCTCGTGGGCGTAGCGAGGCATACCCGAGGCCGGATGGCGGCCGATATGGGCATAGGCCTTTTCCAGAGCATCGATAAAACCGAGCGCTGCCCGCTCGGCCTGTTCGTCAAGGTAGTAGTTGATGGCGCCTTCCACATCCTGGCTGGCAAGGGCACGTGGAATGACCGGCTTGGCTTTCATCCTCGCGCCTTGCGAACCCTGGCACGCAGGGATTCGAAATAGTCACCCTCCACAGCAGTGCCCGGCTCCGATTGAGCACCCGCCAACAACAGGCCACGCAGATGTTGCCGATCCTGATCCTTGCGAATCAGCTCACGCACATATTCACTGCTGGTGCTGTAGCCGCGCTGGCTGACTTGATCATCGACAAAGGACTTGAGAGCGTCCGGCAGGGAGATGTTCATGGTGCTCATGGCTTTGTCCACTTTTGACAAAATTTGCCAAACTATACACCCCTCACCCCGCCACTCGCACCACCCCCATATCAATCCCCAGGTGCACCAGTTCGGCATGGGAGCTGACCTGCAATTTGCTCTTCAGCAAGGTCAAATAGTTGGACACGGTCTTGCCGCTGATGCACAGCTGTTCGGCAATCAATCGGGCGGGCGTGCCTTTGGCCAGCATCACGAAGATCTCCAGTTCCCGCTGGGTCATGCTTTGCAAGCGCGGGTCGCTGGCGTTGCGTTGCGGGGCACAGGCCAGCTGCGTTGCCAGGGGCTGTTCGATGTAGGCGTGCCCCGCGAGAATCCGCCGCACCGCCTCGATCAGTACTTCCGGCGCCGAGTTTTTGGTCAGGTAGCCCGAAGCCCCCGCGTCCAGCGCCTGGCGCACCAGGGGCAGCTCATCGTGCATGCTGAAAAACAGCACCCGCAGCTGCGGTAAACGCTGGCGCAAGCGTCGAGTGGTCTCCAGGCCGCTGATGCCCGGCAGGCCAAAATCCATGATCACCAGGTTCGGCACTTCCTCTTGCACCCGGGTCAGGGCCTCTTCACCGGTGGCCGCCTCGCGAACCTGGATCGCCGGCAGCAAGGCCCGCAACAGGCTGGCATAGCCCTGACGCACCACCGCATGGTCATCCACCAACAAAATATTCATCACGCCTCCAAAGGAATGCTCAAGGCCAGGGCCCAGCCGGCGCCGGGGCGGCTGATGATGCGCAACTCACCCCCCAGGCTGCGGGCCCGCTCAAACATCGAATACAAGCCCACCCCCGGCCGCTGGGGCTGTGGCGCGCCGCGGCCGTTGTCACGAATCAGCAGGCGCAAGCGCCCGGCATTGTGTTGCAGGCGCACCCGCACCTGGCTGGCGCCGGCGTGCCGGGCGACGTTGGTCAGGGCTTCCTGCAACAGGCGGTAGAGGTGGGTCTTGCTGGCGCCAGGCAGGGTCGGCAGGTGCTGGCCCACTCGCAACCGGCAGGCAATGCCCTGGCTGCCTTGCCACTGGCTGACCAGCAACCCCAGGGCTTCGGGCAGCGGCAGGTGTTGCAGCACCACCGGGTACAGGTCGTGGACCAGGGCCCGGAAGCCTTGCTGCAGGTGTTCGCAATTGAGTTCCAGGGCCTGGACGGTCTGCGCCACCACCGTCGGCTGGTCGGCCGCGACCCGCAGCAGGCACGCCTGGGCGCGGATGCCCGCCAGGTATTGGCCGAGGTCATCGTGCAGGGTCTGGGCCAGGTGGGTGCGCTCCTGTTCCTGCACCGCCAGCAGGGTCTGGGTCAGTTGAGCGTTGTCGGCGCGGGTCTGTTCCAGGGTGGTGGTCATGCGGTTGAAGTGTTCGGCCAATTGCCGCGCTTCCGGCAGGCCAGCGGCCCGCAGGCGCACCGCCAACTGGCCGCCGGACACCTGGCGCAAGGCCTGGAGCAACTCCGCCAGCAGCCCCATGCCGCGCCCCACGGCCCAGCGGATGGTCAACAGGCTCAGCAACAGGGCCAGCCCGCACAGGCTCAGCAACTGTTGCAGGGAATCCCAGACCTCATCGATCTCATCACCCGGGTCGACGGCGATCAGCACCCGCCGGCCGTCCTTCAGGTCGAGGACACGGGCGCTGTGGCGGCTGTCGCTGAACAGCTGGCGGCCGAGCCAGGCATCCAGGCCTTCCTCCGGAGCCAGGATCATCTGCTGCCCAGGCTGCAGCCAGTGCACCCGCACATGGCGCAGGCTTTGGGTCAGGTGCGGTTGCAGGCTGGCGGGGTCGCGCTCGGCGGTCTCGCTGAGGTACTGCACCACGGCCTCGGCCGATTGCAGTTCACGCTCCACGTCGGCCACCGCCTGGTGCAGCAGCAAGCCAGTGCAGGCCAGGGTCACCAAGGCAAAGAACGCCGTCACCCAGAGGTTGATCCGCCACAGCGCCGACATGCCTAGCGCACCGGAACCAGCGGCAGGTTCGACGGCTGCGCTGGACGTGGCGGGTGCAGGCGGTCGACACCGATCAGGCTGAGGATCAACAGCAACGGCAAGAGCAGGGTTTTCAGAATGCGCATGGTCCGTCCTCGCTGTGGATGATGGCTGTCGAAACCCATGCTAAAACCGCACCGCCCGGGGCAGGCTACTACCTTGGTACTGGCCGGGCGCTACTTTCTGCATATTCCCCCGACCCGGCGCGGTTCCTATGCTGGCGCTACCTGCAGTGGAGTGCCCCATGCGCCAGCTCGCCCCTTACGCCCTGTTCTACCTGCTGGCGATTGCCAGCGCCGCGTTACTGGCCACCCAGAGCCAGGCCGACGAGGGCCCGTTGCAGATTCGCATCGGCTACCTGGGCTACCGCCCGGACCCGGGGCCGCTGTTGTCCAATGTCATCGCCGAGCCCGCCGACGCCGGGCTGCGGGGTGCCGAACTGGCGATCATCGACAGCAACAGCACCGGGCGTTTTCTCAAGCACGACTACCAACTGAGCAGCGCCAGCGTCGACAGCCCCGAAGCCCTGCTGCAAGCCGCCCAGGCCCAGCACGCCCAGGGCTTGCGACTGTTTGTGGTGAACGCTCCGGGCGCCAGCCTGCGCCAACTCAGCGCGGCCCTGCCCGACAGCCTGCTGTTCAATGCCGGCAGCGCCGACGACGCCCTGCGCAGCACCCAATGCCTGCCCAACGTGCTGCACAGCCTGCCCAGCCGCGCCATGCTCGCCGACGCCTTGGTGCAATTCATGGTGCTGCGCAAATGGTCGCGCGCACTGCTGATCGTCGGCCAGACGCCAGAGGACGAGGCCTACGCCGCCGCCCTGCGCCGGGCCATGAAACGCTTCGGCATGAAAATCGTCGCGGAAAAACCCTGGAGCTTCGACAACGACCAACGCCGCAGCGCCCAGGCCGACATGCCGCTGTTCACCCAGACCGCCGAGTACGACGTGGTGCTGGTGGCCGACGAGCGCGGCGACTTCGGCGAGTACGTGCCCTACCAGACCTGGTACCCGCGCCCCGTGGCCGGCACCCAGGGCCTGGTCGCCACCGGCTGGCACAAGACCGTGGAAACCTTCGGCGCAGCGCAATTGCAAAAACGCTTTGAAGCCCTGGCCGGGCGCTGGATGAACGACCGCGACTTCGCCGCCTGGATGGCCGTGCGCAGTGTCGCCAGCGCCGTGGGCAAGCTGCGCCAGACCGAGCCCCGGGCCCTGCAGCAACTGCTGCTCAGCGACCAGATGCCCCTGGACGGTTTCAAGGGCCGCAAGCTCAGCTACCGGCCCTGGAATGGCGAACTGCGCCAGCCCATCCCGCTGGTGCAGCCGCGGGCGCTGGTCAGCACGTCGCCCCAGGAAGGCTTCCTGCACCCCTTCAATGAAATGGACAGCCTGGGCTACGACCAGCCCGAGGTGACCTGCCGCTACCCCTGATCCTCCACAACAAAAACAAGGAATCCACCATGCGCCGCACCCTGCTTTCATGCGCCCTGCTGCTTGCCGCCGGGCACGCCGCGGCCAGCACCGCCTGGGTCTCCAACGAGAAGGACAACAGCCTGAGCCTGATCGACATGCAGACCCTGACCGTCACCGAGACCCTGCCCGTGGGCCAGCGCCCGCGCGGGCTGCTGCTGTCCCATGACAACAAGCTGCTGTACATCTGCGCCAGCGACTCGGACCGGGTCCAGGTGATGGACGTGGCCACCCGCAAGATCATCAAGGAACTGCCCTCCGGCAAAGACCCCGAGCAGTTCGCCCTGCACCCCAATAACCGCTGGCTCTACGTGTCCAACGAGGACGATGCGCTGGTCACGGTGATCGACACCGAGACCTCCAAGGTCCTGGGGCAGATCAACGTTGGGGTCGAGCCCGAAGGCATGGCGGTCAGCCCCGACGGCAAGTGGGCGGTGAACACCAGCGAAACCACCAACATGCTGCACTGGATCGACACCAGCACCCAGAGCCTGGCCGACAGCACCCTGGTGGACCAGCGCCCGCGTTTTGTCGAGTTCAACCAGGACGGCTCGCGCCTCTGGGCCTCGGCGGAAATCGGCGGCACGGTGACCATTCTCGACGTGGCCACGCGCGGCATCCTCAAGACCCTGAACTTCAAGATCAAGGGCGTGCACCCGGACAAGGTACAGCCGGTGGGCATCAAGCTCAGCGCCGACGGCAAGTACGCCTTTGTCGCCCTGGGCCCGGCCAACCACATTGCGGTGATCGACGCCCAGACCTTCGAAATCCTCGACTACCTGCTAGTGGGGCGGCGGGTCTGGCAACTGGCGTTCACCCCGGACCAGGGCCAGTTGCTGGCCACCAACGGGGTCAGCGGGGATGTCTCGGTGATCGACGTGAAGAGCCTCAAGGTCTTGAAGTCGATCAAGGTCGGACGCTACCCCTGGGGCGTGGTGGTCACCCCATGAACGCCCTGGAGGTCAACGAGGTGAGCTTCGCCTACGGCCAGCGTGAAGCCCTGAAGCAGGTGAGTTTCAGCCTGGCGCCCGGGCGTTTTGCGGCGTTGCTGGGGCCCAACGGCGCCGGCAAGTCAACCCTGATCGCCCTGCTGACCCGGCTCTACAACCTGCAACACGGGCAGATCCTGGTGGGCGGCAGTTCCCTGGGCCAAGCGCCTGGCGCGGCCCTGCGCCAGCTCGGCGTGGTGTTCCAGCAAAGCACCCTGGACCTGGACCTGAGCATCGAGCAAAACCTGCACTACCACGCGGCGCTGCACGGCCTGTCACGGCGCCAGAGCCAGGCCCGGGTCGAGGCCGAGCTGGCGCGCCAGGGCTTGACCGAGCGCCGCCGCGAGCGGGTACGCGCCCTCAACGGTGGCCATCGGCGGCGGGTGGAAATCGCCCGGGCCCTGCTGCATGAGCCGCGCCTGTTGCTGCTGGACGAAGCCAGCGTCGGCCTCGACCCGGCCAGCCGCCTGGCGCTCAACCAGCACCTGCGCAGCCTGTGCCGCGAGCAGGGCATCAGCGTGCTGTGGACCACGCACCTGCTGGATGAAGTGCAGCCGAGCGACGACCTGTTGATCCTTCACCAAGGGCGCCTGGTGGCCTGCGCGGAAGCGGCCGCCCTGAGCCTGGAACACGGCGGCGACCTGGACTCAGTCTTTGCCCGCCTGACCCGCACACCCCCTTCTGGAGTCGCCCACCCATGAGCGCCTACTGGCATTGTTTCAGCGGCATCGTGCTACGCGAATGGCTGCGCTTTGTGTTGCAGCGCACGCGCTTTCTCAGCGCCCTGGTGCGCCCGCTGCTGTGGTTGCTGGTGTTCGCCGCCGGGTTTCGCGCGGCCCTGGGCATCGCCATCATCGAGCCCTACGACACTTACATCCCCTACGAGGTCTACATCATCCCCGGGCTGGCCTGCATGATCCTGCTGTTCAACGGCATGCAGGGCTCGCTGTCGATGGTCTATGACCGGGAAATGGGCAGCATGCGCGTACTGCTCACCAGCCCCCTGCCCCGGGCCTTCCTGCTGGCCAGCAAGCTGTTGGCCACCTCGTTGATCTCGCTGCTGCAGGTGTATGCCTTCCTCGCCATTGCCTGGCTGTACGGCGTGCAACCGCCGGCCATGGGCCTGCTGGTGGCGTTGCCAGCGCTGTTGCTGGTGGCGCTGATGCTCAGTGCCCTGGGCCTGTTGTTGTCCAACGCCATTCGCCAGTTGGAGAACTTCGCCGGGGTGATGAATTTCGTGATCTTCCCGCTGTTCTTCCTGTCCTCGGCGCTGTACCCGCTGTGGAAGATGCTCGAAGCCAGCCAGTGGCTGTACTGGCTGTGCGCCCTCAACCCCTTTACCCACGCCGTGGAGCTGGTGCGCTTTGCCCTGTACGAACGCTTCAACCTCCTGGCCCTGGCCGTGTGCCTGGGGCTGACCGTGCTGTTCTCGGTGCTCGCCGTGCTGACCTTCAACCCCCAGCACGCCGCCCTGCGCAAAAGCACCTGAGCCCGCGGCCCTCCAGCCCAGACCACCCGCGCCAGCCAGCCGGTGCCTACGACTTTGGTACTGCTTTTGCTGTCGATGGTCGCATTCACAAATGCCCCGTCCTGGCATGTAATGGGCCTATAACAAGAAGGATAAAAACCCTATGCCTCGCGCCTTGCGTTGCCTGCTGCGCCCTGCCCTCGCGGCCCTGTCCCTGAGCGTGCTGATGGGCCAGGCCCATGCCGAAACGCCGCTGTTTTCCAGCGACGGCTACCGCACCAGCCTCTATCGCAGCCCCACGCCGACCCAGGTGGACGGCGCGCGGATCATCGACACCCCAACCCTGCAACAGCTGCTGGAACAGAGTCCGCGCCCAGTGCTGATCGACGTCTATCGCCGACAATGGCTGCAAGACCGTTTCATCGAAGACGAACCCCACGCCAACCTCCCCGGCAGCCACTGGCTGGCCAATACCGGTGACGGCGAGTTGAGCGCTGCCTGGCAGGCTTATTTTGCCGACCACCTGCAACGTTTCAGCGCTGGCAACCGGGCCCAACCGTTGGTCTTTTATTGCCGCTCCGATTGCTGGTTGAGCTGGAACGCGGTAAAACGCGCCGCAGCCCTGGGCTATAACAACCTGTACTGGTATCGCGATGGCCTGGATGCCTGGCAAGCCGCGAACCTGCCGGTGCAGCCGGCCCAACCCGAACCCTTTCCCTGACCCCGGGAGCGGCTTGCCGTAACCCCGCCCCACTCACAATAACGAGGTGAAAGGCCATGTATAAAATTCTGATTGCCGACGATCACCCACTGTTTCGCGAAGCCATCCACAACGTCATCAGCGACGGCTTTGCCGGCAGCGAGGTCATGGAAACCGCCGACCTGGACAGCGCCCTGGCGCTGACCCAGGAGCACGACGACCTGGACCTGATCCTGCTGGACCTGAACATGCCTGGCATGCACGGCCTCAACGGCCTGATCACCCTGCGCAACGAAGCGCCGACCATTCCGGTGGTGATCGTCTCGGCCGAGCAGGACAAGCAGATCGTGCTACAGGCCATCACCTACGGCGCTGTGGGTTTTATCACCAAGTCTTCGCCGCGCTCGCAGATGACCGAGGCCATCGAGCAGATTCTCAATGGCAACGTCTACCTGCCGCCAGACATCATCCGCACCCAGAAAAACCTCACCGGGCGCCGCAACCACGAAGCCCCGAGCTTCCCGCCGGAACTGCTCCAGGCCCTGACCCGCAAGCAGTTGCTGGTGCTGGAACGGATGACCAAAGGCGAGTCGAACAAGCAGATCGCCTACACCCTGGACATCGCCGAAACCACGGTTAAGGCCCACGTCTCGGCGATCCTGCGCAAGCTCAATGTGCACAACCGAGTGCAAGCCATCCTCAGCGCCGGCGACATCGACTTCGGCGCCTACCTACGGCGCTGATCCACACGCCAATCCCCTCGGTTCCATCGCTGGCAAGCCAGCGCCCACACGGCTCTGCCATGGCAACAGCGGGACGCGGAGCGTCCCAAGAGGCATTCCCACGGGGACCGTGGGAACGAGGGGCGTCAGGTGGACTGATCGCTCCCACGCTCTGCGTGGGAACGCTGCCAGTGACGCGCTGCGTCACTCAAGGGCCAGGGCGGGCCAGCAGGTGGCTCATGGCGGTCTTGAGTTTCATCGGGCGCACGGGTTTGTGCATCAGGGTGTGGCCCAGCAAGCGGATCTGCTGCTTGAGTTCGTTGCTGTAGTTGGCGGTGATCATCAAGGCCGGGATTGCCGCGCCGCGCCGGCCATTGATTCGCGCCACCGCGTCCACGCCATTGATGTCGTGGTCCAGGTGATAGTCGGCAATCAACAGGTCGGCCTCGGCGTGGTAGTTGTCCACCTGGCGTGCCAGGTCATCCTCGGACAACGCCGTGACCACCCGGCAGCCCCAGCCCTCTAGCAGGGTGCGCATGCCGGCGCAGATTGCCGCATCGTTATCCAGCACCCAGACCCGCGCCCCGCGCAGCCGCTCCAGCATCGGTTCACTCATGCTCAGGCTCGGCAGCGCCTTGGGCGCGGTGGCACTCAGGGGCACTTCCACGGCAAACATCGAACCCCGGCCCGGCCAGGAACGCACGCGAATCCGGTGCCCGAGAATCCGCGCGATTTTCTCCACAATCGCCAGCCCCAGGCCCAGGCCGCGATCCTGATCGGGGCGCTGCACGTCGCCACGCTTGAACTCCTGGAAGATCTCCTCCAAGCGGTTTTCCGCGATGCCCACGCCGCTGTCCCAGACCTCGATCGACAGCCGTTGACGATGGCGCCGACAGCCCAGCACCACGCGCCCGCCCGGGGTGTAGCGAATGGCGTTGCTCAGCAGGTTGCGCAGAATCCGCGCCAGCAACTGGATGTCGCTGCGCACCAGCGCCGAGCAGGCGACAAAATGCAGTTCCAGCCCTTCGCTGCGGGCCACCTGGGCATATTCCGCCGCCAGGTTGTCCAGCAGTTCGCTCAGGGCGAACGGCGCGATATCGGCCTTGATCACCCCGGCATCCAGCTTGGAAATATCCACCAGGGTGCCCAGCAGGTTTTCCACGTCTTCCAGGGAGTTGCTGACGTTGCGCACCAGCACCTGGCAGGCCTGGGGTTCGCGGCGTTCCAGCAGCGCACTGGTGAACAGTCGCGCCGCATTCAAGGGTTGCAGCAAGTCGTGGCTGACCGCTGCGAGGAACTTGGTTTTCGACAGGTTGGCCTGCTCGGCTTCCAGCTTGGCTTCCCGCAGCCGCGACTCGACCCGGCTGCGCTCATCGATTTCCAGGCGCAGTTGTTCGTTGAGGGTGGTCAGTTCGGCGGTGCGTTCGCGGACCCGCAGCTCCAGGTTCTGGTAGGCCTGATGCAGGGCCTCGGCGGTGCGCCGCCGCTCGGTGATGTCGCGAATCAACACAAAAATCCCCACCACTTCGCCACTGGCCAGGCGGTTGGGCACGTAAGAGCGCAGCATGTAGCGCTCCTGATTGTTGATGTTGGTTTCCGGGAACTCGAAGGTCACGCTCTCCCCCGCCAGGGCCCGAGCCACATAGGCTTCCAGGCGCTGGTAGTGCTGCTCGCTGTGCACCTCGCGCAGGCTCTGGCCGAGCATCACCCCACGGGGCCAGCAGTACCATTCCTCGTAGACCTTGTTGGTGAACTCGTAGACCAGGTCGGCATTCAGGTAGGCGATCAGCGCCGGCACATGGTCGGTGATCAGGCGGATCCAGCGCTCACTTTCACTCAGGGCCTCGGCGTGCTGATAACGCTCGGTGATGTCGGTGAAGGTGTTGACGAATCCGCCGGTGGGCAGCGGATGGGTGCGGATTTCCAGGACCCGGCCATCGTACAGGCGCTGCTCGCACTCGTGGATGATGCGCCCGTTGGCGTCGCGGCTGGCCGGGGTCAGCAGGCTCAGCTCGCTGTCGCCGATGACCTCGGCGAAGGGTCGATGGGCCGCCACCGGGGCCAGGCCGCTGAGTTCCAGGAAGCGCCGGTTCCACAGCTCGAGGATGCCGTCGGCGTTGACCATGGCCACGCCCTGAGACAGGTTGTCCACGGCCCGTTGCAACAGGTGGGACTTCTGCGCCACCGCCTGCTCGCGGCGCATGGTTTCGCTGATTTTGACCTCGGTGATGTCAGTGAACAGGATCACCCGCCCGCCTTCCCGGGTCGGCCGTTCGCTGACCTGCAGCCAGCGGCCGTTCTGCAGGCGATACAGCAGGTGCTCGTCGGCGTGGCCCCGGGGTTCTTCACTGAACAGCCCGGTGCTGGTCATCAGGCGTTTGACCTCGGCCAGGCGCATGCCGGCGATGATGCGCACCCGGCTGTTGGCCCAAAACGCCTTGAAGCGGCTGTTGAATAGAACAATGCGCTGGTCTTCGTCGAACAGCACAAAGGCGTCGGAGATGCTCTCGATGGCATCGATCAGGTGCTGGTGAGCGGTCTCGGCTCGCAACCGCGCCTCACTGAGCAGATGGTTGCCGGCCTTGAGCTCAGCCATGGCCTGGTTCAGGGCGTCGGTGCGTTCGCGCACCTGCTCGGCCAGCACCACCGAATGCTGGAACGCCGCGTAAGGGTCATTGCCCCGGGTGGCCCCGGACTCGACCCGCTCGATCAGCGCGGCGTTGATCCGCCGCAGCTTGTGGTTGTCGCGCTCAAGGCCGGCGATCTGCGCTTGCAGCTCAGCGACTGACCGGGGCTCGGCTACGGGCAATGGCGACCCCGGTAAAGGTCTGGTTGATGTGCATGCCATTGAACTGTTCTCCGTAGGTGTTGAAGCCCATCACCCGTTGTTCCCGCAGGAAGGCGCCGATCTGCTCCAGGCTGCCACGATCCTCCAGCTCCAGGCGGCGCAGGAAGCAGTCGCAGCCAATGGTCAGCAGCAGCCCGCCAAGGCGCTGTTGCAGGCCGTCGAACAACTGTTCGAGGTTGGGCAGCAAGGGCCCGGGGGTCATAGCGGTAAGGACGATGCCGTTTTCCACGGCGCAGTAAAAACTCAGGCTCAGGTCCGGGTGCACCTGCTGGATGGCGCGCACGTAGTAGTGCTCGTTGATCCGCACCGCCAGCGGGTTGGCGGCAAACACCCGGTGATCGAGCTCGGCCAGGGGCACGCCGATCAAGCGTGCGTACTCTTCGGCGGCCGGCTCGGCGTTGAGTTCATAAACCCGCCGCGAGGCGCTGTCGGCACCGGTGACCACCAGCTTTTCTTCCCGGGGCAAGATGTGGTGGGTGGTGAACACCTCGAAATCCAGCCAGGTGTTGACCAGCACCACCACCGCCGCGCCGCTGTGAAACTCGCCGCCGAAATAGACGTGGGTGTGGGTCAGGTAATTGTCGTCGCCGGCCGAACCGCCGAAATGCGGAATGTCGCCCAAGGCCGCGCTGAGGGCGGTCAGCACCATCTCTTCGCGGCTCGACAGGCCGTCGAGCAGGGTCAGGGCGAAGCTGTTGCCCTTGATCGGCGCCAGGGTATTGCTGCGACAGTCGCTCACCAGGCGCTCGACCATCTGCTGGGCGTCGATCAGGCTGAAATGTTCCATCTGGTCGATGAGTTCGGTGGCGATGGAGAAGTGCCGGTGATCAAAACCAATGGCGGTGACGCAATTGCGCCCGTAGCCCAAGGGGGTGATTTCCCCGGCGCTGGTGCACCCCACCAGGCGAATGCCGCCGAAGCTTTGCTGCAGGGCTGCGCCCAAGGCTTGCAGGTCATATTCGGCGGAACAGAAAAACAGCACGAACCCCAGGTGCGGGTGCAACAGCTGGCGCGCCAACTCCTGGGCCACCTGTTGTGGGTCGACGGCCTGGGACATGGCACTGACCACGCCCTCGCTCTGGGCTTGCTGCATCGTCGCCTCCGGCGCGGGTTGGGTAAGGGATGAGTGTACGAAGGCCGCCCCGGGGGACGAATGCTACTTGGGTAGCGGGTAGGCAGTCCCATGGACGTAGGTGTTGCCCTCTGTAGGCGCTGGCTTGCCAGCGATGAGGCCCGCAAGATCGCCATCGCCGGCAAGCCGGCTCCTACAAGGTAGGTCCATAGACGCCGCTGGCCCGGGCGCGATGCGCGTGCCGGGGCCTACCTGCCTTGTTGGTGCCGACATCTTTGTAGGAGCTGGCTTGCCAGCGATGGGGCCCGTGAGATCGCTATCGCCGGCAAGCCGGCTCCTACACGGTGGGTCCACAGACACCGCCGGCCCGGGCGCGATGCGCGTGCCGGGGCCTACCTGCCTTGTTGGTGCCGACATCTTTGTAGGAGCTGGCTTGCCAGCGATGGGGCCCGTGAGATCGCTATCGCCGGCAAGCCGGCTCCTACACGGTGGGTCCACAGACACCGCCGGCCCGGGCGCGATGCGCGTGCCCGGGCCTACCTGCCCTGTTGGTGCTGATGTCTGTAGGAGCTGGCTTGCCAGCGATGGGGCCCGCAAGATCGCTATCGCCGGCAAGCCGGCTCCTACACGGTGGGAATCGTGCGTCCATAGACGCCGTCGGCCCGGGCGCGATGCGCGTGCCGGGGCCGGCGGCGGGGGTTACCAGGTGAGCACGGCACCTACGGCGAAGGTGTCGGTGTTTTCGTTCTGGACGCTGGTTTCATGCCCGGCGATCTCGAACTGGTTGTACTCGGCCACCAACTTGAGGTTGTCGTTGATGTCGTGAAACAGGGCAATGCCGCGGGTTTCATAATCAGCGCCGCTGCCGACCACGCCGTTGCCGTCGTCCTTGGTCTTGCCATAGGACAGGGCCAGGCGGTTCTTGCCGAGTTTGTACGAGCCCTGCAGCAGATAGCCCTTGCTGTCGACGTTACGCAGGGTCGCCTCGCCGGCGTTGTTGGTGAAGAACGGGTTGATGCCCTTGGCCTGGAACCCGGAACCGGTCAAGGACAAGCCGCCCATCTTCGCCTGCACCCCATAGCCCAGGCCCTTGGAGGTCACCGAGGCCACGGTGGAATCGGTGTTGTCGGAGGTCTGGTAGCTGCCGTTGAGCCAGCTGTAGATTTTCGCCCCGCCCAGGTCGAACTGGTAGGTCACCTCGCTCTCGGTGCGCGGGTTCTTCTGGTAGGCCTTGCCCAGGGCGCTGCTGTCGTTGGTGTCCACCGGGTCCATGATCCCCACCGCCACCCGCAGGCCGTCCATCACCGGGGTGCGGTAGGTGATCTGCGAGGTGGGGAACGGGTACGGGTAGCCGCTGCCGATATTGCCGAACGACACCCCGCCGCCGTCCACCAGCCCCAGGGTGTCGCTGACCTGGCCGTAACCGGCGAGCAACTCGTCAAGCAGGATGTTGGAACGGGCAAACAGGCCGAAGTCCTTACCGATCAACACCTCGCCCCACTCCGGGTTGGCCACGGTGCCATAGAACTGGCGCACATCGATGGCGGTGTCGGTGCCATTGGTTTCGCTGTCGTTGATGGTCACCCAGAACGACGCCCGGGCGCCGAGCTTGAGGTCGTCCACCTGCTTGCTCATGTTGAAGCCCAGGTAGTTGGGCAGAAAGCCCATCTTTACCCGCGCCTGGCGCCGGTCGAATTGGTCGCCGGCACGGTCGACGTCGCTGTTGACGTAAAAGGCGTTGATGTAGCCGTCGGTGGAAAAGGTCGTCTGGTCTTTGTCGTAGAGCATGATTTCAGCCTCGGCGACGGTGCTCAGGCCAAAGGCAGACAGGCCGGCGATCAAGGCCGGAAACAGACGGTGCTGGCAGTTCTTATTGTTGTGCATGGCGCGCTCCGCAAACGGGGGACGAGATGTCGGAGGCGATTATCAAAAGGACGTGGGGCGCGGCCCATGCTGCCTTGGCGCTGAATGGCGGCTGCTTTGGAGTGGCGGGCAAGGCCCGGCAAACTCGACGTAAGACCGGGCCCCTACCGGGAGCAAAACTTAAGGCCTACAGACCCCGGCCCGAGAGGATGAACAACTTGCGGCTCAACCCGCCCACTGGCGCAGTTTGGCCAGCTCGGCGGCGGCCAGGGGGATGCCCTGGACCAGGGATTGGGCCCGACTGCGATAGCGCCGGTCGCCCGGCAAACGCTCCAGCCCCACCGCCTGCATCTGCCGCACCAGCTCGTCACTGCGGCTGGCAAAGCGCCCGCCCCCGGACTTGCTCGGGTCAATGACGATCAGCAACTGGCCGGTCCAGGGGGTTTGAGCGCCGGGGTGTTGGGACCAGTCAAACTCAAAGGAGAAATTGCCGCCAGTCAGCGCCGCCGCCAGCAGCTCGACCATCATCGACAGCGCCGAGCCCTTGTGCCCGCCAAACGGCAGCAAGGCGCCGCCATCGAGAATCGCCTTGGGGTCGCAGGTCGGCTGGCCCTGGCTGTCCACACCCATGCCCGGCGGCAACTGCTGGCCCTGGCGCGCGGCGATCTGCACATCACCGTGGGCGATGGCGCTGGTGGCCAGGTCGAACACAATCGGGTCGGCGCCGGCCCGCGGCGCGGCAAAGGCGATCGGGTTGGTGCCGAACAGCGGCCGCTGGGCACCGTGGGGCACCACGCAGGTCATGCTGTTAACCACACTCAGGGCCACCAGGCCGGCTTCGGCAAAGGGCTCGACGTCGGGCCAGAGCGCGGCGAAGTGGTGGGAATTGCGAATCGCCAACACCGCGATCCCGGTACTGCGCGCCTTCTCGATCAGGGCCTCGCGGGCCGCGGCCAGGGCCGGTTGGGCAAAGCCGTTGGCCGCATCCACAGCGATAAAACCACTGGCCACGTCCTCCACCACCGGCAGCGCCTGGCCATCGACCCAGCCGCTGGCCAGGGACGCCAGGTAACCCGGGATACGAAACACCCCATGGCTGTGGGAGCCGTCCCGCTGGGCCCGGGCGCAGTTGTCGGCCAGCACCTGGGCGACCTCGACGCGGGTGCCGTGACGCAGAAAAATGCGCTGCAGCAACTGGGTCAATTCGGACAGCTCAAGGTGCTCGATTTCGGCGTGCACGGGGGTGGCTTCGGACATCGCGGGCTCCAGTGGAGTGATTATTGGAAGTAGCCTGACTATCGCGTCACGCCAGTTATCTGTCAAATATTGACTTAATGACAGAAAACATTCACTTTCGCTCTCCAGTGGCACCCCAGCAGAGGACCGAGCCTTGAGCCAGCCCATCAAACAACGCCTTGAAAGCAGCTTGCCCAACGCCACCGCTTCGGGCCGGGCGATTGCCAGCTACATGCTGGCCAACCTCTACGAGCTGCCCTTCCAGACCGCCGCCGACATTGCCGACAAGCTCGGCGTCAGCGAATCCAGCGTCGGGCGCTTCTGCCGTGCCATCGGCTACAGCCATTTCAAAGACCTGAAGAACGACCTGAAAAACGACCTCGGCGAAGGCCCATGGCTGGTCGGCGATCGGCTGCAGGAATTCCGTCAGCAGCCGAACCAGGCGCCCCAGGGTTTGCCCCGCAGTTTCGAGCTGGAAGTCGGCGCCCTGATGAAAGTCTATGAATACAGCCTGACCCCGGCCTGGCTCACCGTGGCCCAGCGCCTGGCGACCCGGCGCAAGGTGTTTGTCGCCGGGTTCCAGACCGAGCGCGGTATCGCCGCGTCCATGGTCCACCTGCTGCAATACCTGCGTGATGACGTGCACCTGGTGGACGGTGCCGCCGGGCACTACGCCGAGGTGCTGCTGAGCCAGCCGGAAGATTGCGCCCTGGTGGTGTTCGAGGCCCGGCGCTATTCGCGCCACGCCCTCAACCTCTGCCACAAGGCCCGCGAGGCCGGCATTGCGGTGACCCTGGTCACCGACACCTTCTGTGATTGGGCCGAGCAGAACGCCGATGAAGTGTTCCGCGTGCCCACCGAGTTCAACCTGTTCTGGGAGTCCACCGCAGCCATGCTGTCGCTGGTGCACCTGCTGGTGAACGAGGTGTGCAAGCAACTGGGCCCGGACGTCGAGCGCCGCCTGGAAGCCACCGCCGCCCTGCATAACGAGTTCGTGGGTTACACATCCTCTGCCAGACCAAAACAATAATCGAGGTGCCAAATGAAGAATGTCGTTCGCTTTGCCAGTGCATGTGCCATGGTCCTCGCCGGTGCTACCGGCGCCCAGGCTGAAGTGCTGAAAATCGCCACCGAAGGCGCCTACCCGCCCTTCAACTACGTGGACTCGGACAACAAGCTGCACGGCTTTGACGTCGACATCACCAACGCCCTGTGCGAACGCATGAAGGTCAAATGCACCGTCGTCGCCCAGGATTGGGAAGGCATCATCCCGGCCCTGCTGGCGAAGAAATACGACGCCGTGGTGGCCTCGATGATCGCCACCGACGAGCGCAAGAAGAAAATCGCCTTCACCAACCACTACTACCGCACCCCGCTGTCGGTCGCCGTGGCCAAGGACTCGGACATCACCGATGCCCAGACCGACTTCAAGGGCCGCACCGTCGGCGCCCAGTCGTCCTCGACCCAGGCCATCTACGCCGAAGACCATTACGGCCCGGCCGGTGCCGACGTGAAGTTCTACCCGACCCTGGACGAAGCCAACAGCGACCTGGCCGCCGGCCGTGTCGACGGCGTGATTGCCGACAAGTTTCCGCTGCTGGCCTGGGCCGAAACCGCCGGCAAGGACTGCTGCAAGATCATCGGTGACGTCAATGGCACCACCGCCGACGCCTCGATCGCCGTGCGCAAGGAAGACAACGCCCTGCGCGAGCGCCTGAACAAGGCCCTGGACGAGATCGTGGCCGACGGCACCTACAAGAAGATCTCCAGCCGCTACTTCGCCTTCGATATCTACTGACCGCCCCGGGCTGCTTGGCGGCCCGCCTCTTTCGAGTACCCCTGCCCTGCACTCACCCTTGAGTGCGGCGCCGGCGTGCAGGCTCAATTTGTCCTGAGGGTTCGAGCATGTTCGAACATCTGTCACTGTTATCGTTCGCCAGCGGCGGCTGGGGTTCGGCCTTGCTGGCCGGGGCCCTGGTCACCATCGCCCTGGCCCTGAGCTGCGTGCCCATCGGCCTGCCCCTGGGGCTCGCCGTCGCCCTGGCCGCACGCTCGAAAAACCGCTGGGTGCGGGCCTGGGCCACCACCTTCTCCACCGTATTTCGCGGCCTGCCGGAGCTGTTGACCCTGCTGATCATCTACTACGGCTGCCAGATTGCGGCGCAGAAGATCCTCGGCGCCATGGGCTACCCCGGCGAAGTGGCGATCAACACCTTCGTCGCCGCGATGATCGCCTTCAGCCTGGTGTTCGCCGCGTTCTCCAGCGAGATCTGGCTGGGCGCCTTCAAAACCATTTCCAAGGGCCAGTACGAAGCCGCCTCGGCCCTGAGCCTGTCGCGCCGTACCACCTTCACCAAGGTGGTGCTGCCGCAGTTGACCCGCATCGCCCTGCCGGGCCTGTCGAACAACTGGCTGTCACTGCTCAAGGACACCTCGCTGGTCTCGACCATCTCCCTGGTGGACCTGATGCGCCAGACCAACCTGGCCGTCAGCGTGACCAAGGAGCCGATGCTGTTCTACGCCGTGGCCTGCTTCGGCTATCTGTTTTTCTCGGCGTTGTCCGGGCAACTGTTCCGCTTCCTTGAGCAGTACTTCAACCGTCATCAACGGAGCGTGCGCCCATGAGCCTGGATGAATTGCTCAACCTGTTCCTCAGTCCCGAGTTGCTGGACCGCTACGGCGCGCGCTTTATCGACGGCCTGCTGGTCACCGGCAAGCTGGTGGCGATCTCCTTCAGCCTCGGCGCCGTGCTCGGCCTGCTGATCGCCCTCGCCCGACTGTCCAACAGCCGCCTGCTGCGCCACTTCAGCGGCGCCTATGTGTACTTCTTCCGCGGCTCGCCGCTGCTGGCCCAGCTGTTCATGCTGTATTACGGCCTGGGCTCGTTCAAAGGCTTCTGGCAGGACGTGGGGCTGTGGTGGTTCTTCCGCGATGCGTGGCTGTGCACGCTGCTGGCGTTCACCCTGAACACCGCCGCCTACCAAGCGGAAATTCTGCGGGGCAGCCTGCTGGCCGTGGCCCAAGGCCAGCGCGAAGCGTGCAAGGCCTTGAGCCTGTCGCGCTGGACCAGCTTTCGCAAAGTGATCCTGCCGCAGTCGCTGCTGGTGGCCATCGGGCCCCTGGGCAACGAGCTGATCCTGATGATCAAGGCCAGCGCCATCGCCTCCCTGGTGACCATCTACGACCTGATGGGCGTGACCAAACTGGCCTTCTCCCGCAGCTTCGACTTCCAGATCTACCTCTGGGCCGCGGTGCTGTACCTGGTGATCGTTGAAGTGGTGCGGCGCAGCCTGAAACTTCTCGAAGGCCGCCTCAGCCGCCACCTCAACTGACCGAACTCCAGCGGGACGCCCTGGCGGCCCGCGTACCAAGGATTGACCCCATGCATTGCCAAACCATCGTTCTGGGCGCCGGGATCGTCGGCGTCAGCACCGCCCTGCACCTGCAAGCGCGCGGCCAGCAGGTGATCCTGCTCGACCGCCAGCCACCGGGCAACGGCACCAGCCACGGCAACGCCGGTCTGATCGAGCGCGCCAGCGTGATCCCCTACGCCTTCCCCCGGGACGTGTCGAAGCTGTTGCGCTACGGCCTCAACCAGCAATCGGACGTGCGCTACAGCTTCAGCCACCTGCCCAAGGCCGGCCCCTGGCTGCTGCAATACTGGCGCCACTCCGCACCCAAAGGCCTGGCCCGCGCCACCCGCGCCATGCTGCCGCTGATCGAGCGCTGCGTCAGCGAACATATGCAACTGGCCGAACCCGCCGGGATGCAGGGCTTGATCCAGGGTGAAGGCTGGATCGAAGCCTTCAACGACCCGGCCGCCTTCGCCAAGGCCCAGGCCGATGCCCTGGCCCTGGCGGAATACGGCCTGAACTACCGGGTGCTCGACCGCCAGCAGATCCATCAACTGGAAAGCGGGCTGCACCCCGACGTGGTGGGCGGCCTGCACTGGCTCGACCCCAAGACCGTCACCGACCCGGGCGGCCTGACCCGCGGCTACGCCGAACTGTTCAAGCAGCGCGGTGGCCGCTTCGTGATCGGCGATGCCCTGAGCCTGCGCCAGGTCGACGGCCAGTGGCAGGTGCAGAGCGAGGCCGGCGTGATCAGCGCCGAACAGGCGGTGGTCGCCCTGGGCCCTGAAGCGCGGGGGATTTTCGAACCCCTGGGCTACCAGATCCCTTTGGCGATCAAGCGCGGTTACCACATGCACTACGCGGCGCTGCCGGGCACTCATTTACAACACCCGCTGCTGGACCCGGTGGGCGGCTACGTGCTGGCGCCGATGGTCGGCGGCATTCGCCTGACCACCGGCATTGAATTCGCCGACCGCGACGACCCGATCAATGAAATCCAGCTGCGCCGCTGCGAAGCCCTGGCCCGCCGCTTCTACCCCCTGGGCGAACGGGTCGACGCCGAACCCTGGCTCGGCCGTCGCCCGTGCCTGCCCGACATGTGCCCGGTGATCGGCCCGGCCGCGCGCCATAAAGGCCTGTGGTTCAACTTCGGCCACGCCCACCACGGCCTGACCCTGGGCCCGGTCAGCGGCCGCCTGCTGGCGGAAATGCTCACCGGCGCCGCGCCGTTCACCGACCCTGCGCCCTACAGCGCCGACCGCTTCCACTGATCGCCGGAGACCCGACCATGCTGACCCAGACTGCCCCGTTGACCACCGCGCCGATCACCGCCACCGACACCCGCAAAGTGGTGGTGGAGATCAGCGGCCTGAACAAATTCTATGGCGCGTTCCACGTGCTGCACGACATCGACCTCAAGGTGCGCGAGGGCGAACGCATCGTCCTCTGCGGCCCTTCCGGCTCTGGCAAATCGACCCTGATCCGCTGCATCAACCGCCTGGAAATCGCCGAGAAAGGCCGGATCCTCATCGACAACACCGACCTCTCGCAAACCACCCGCGAAGCCGCCCGTGTGCGCAGTGAAGTGGGCATGGTGTTCCAGCACTTCAACCTGTTCCCGCACATGAGCGTGCTCGACAACTGCACCCTGGCGCCGATCACCGTCCGCGGCCTGTCGCGCAAAAAAGCCGAGGAACTGGCCCGGGAGTTTCTGGCCAAGGTGGGGATCGAGAACCAGGCCGACAAATACCCGAGCCAGCTGTCCGGCGGGCAGCAGCAGCGCGTGGCGATTGCCCGGGCGTTGTGCATGGAGCCGAAGATTATGTTGTTTGATGAACCGACTTCGGCGCTGGACCCGGAGATGGTGAGTGAGGTGTTGGATGTGATGGTGAAGCTCGCCGGGAGTGGGATGACTATGTTGTGTGTGACCCATGAGATGGGGTTTGCGCGGCAGGTGGCGGAACGGGTGTTGTTTTTGGATGGGGGGCGGATTGTGGAGGATGCGCCGCCGGAGGCGTTTTTTGGGGCGCCGAAGAGTGAGCGGGCTAAGGCGTTTCTTGCGCAGATTGTGCATTGAGGTAGGCCGCGAATATGGGGGACATATCCGTTGCTGTGGGTGTGGCGGCTTATGGTTTCGCTCTTACAGCGAGTCACTTTGGAAAGAGCCCAAAGTAACCAAAGGCTCTTGCCCCTCCACTTGGTGCCTCGCCTAGGCTCGGCATGCCCTCTCTCCGGCATTGATCCGTGGGCCGCCGCCACAGGCCATCCATGGCCTGATGGCGGCTAACCCGGCATCCCTGCCGGGTTACCCACGGCTCAATGCCTGCGTTCGGCCATCGTGGTTAACGGGGCGCCTCAGATCAAAATCTAGAGCAAGACGGCGGCGTGCCGGCCGGCCTTTTTATTGCCTTTCGCGGTCCCTGTAGGAGCTGCCGAAGGCTGCGAACGCCCGCGAAGCGGGCGCACGGATCTCAAGGGTGGCGTTTATTTATCGGATTCAATCCAAAACCGGCACAAAGATTTATCCGAGAAAAACGCCAGTCGCGCCGGAATCGGCCAACGCAAAAAGAAGGTTCTCCACCGCCTCCCCCGGAGCCGACCCCAAATCAATCTTCACCCTATACCCCTCCTCCGTCGCCTCCGGATCCGACACAAAGTGCACCACACCTTGCAGCCCTTCTTCGGTAGGCGGGTTCTCATCCTCCCCATCGAACCACTCAAAGAACCAGGCCCGAACCACCTGTGAGGCCACCTCCCCACTCAAGCCCCGCACCTCCAACGGCAACCAGTCCCAACCAAACGGAGAAATGACCACCGCCGTCTGCCCAAGCTCAAAACGTACAGGCTCAAAGGCCAGCTCGGTTTCAGAGTCGACCTGCACCAGTTGCCCAGCCGAAACGCCCTCCGCTGCAATGACATCCACCCGACAGGGCGTGTCCATTGCCCCTTCAGTGGCCAATGAGCCATCGCTGTTTCTATAAGCCGGCTCAACGTGCGACGCGCACTGCGCAGCGACACGTGACAGCGTTTCAACATAGGGTTTACGAATCGCGGCGAACAGTTCGGAGACGGTCATAAAACGGATTGCTTCCTTAGCGTGGGCCGTTGATGGGGCGGCCATTGACGGGAGAATGGTGGGTGACTGAAAGGTCGGCGCAATAGTGCAATGGGCCGCATGGGGCGTCCATGAAACGCCGGTTGGGTTTTTCTGATATAGGAAATATTGGGAGTGTTGCGGGATGGATTATGCGTGACTGTTGAGAAACGTTGACCAGCAGCCTCTGATCAATAGCCTTCTACGAGAAGGAAGGCTTAGGGCCGATAGCAGCCGCTCACAAATGGCTGCTATCGGCCAGAAGCGGACATCGGCAAGCTACCGCCATCGGCCAATTGCAGTCGATCACATCCTCAGAGTTACCACCCGGTAGCTACCACTTGGCACCGCAGGAGCCTGCCGCTCGACTCTTGCTTCAAATAGGTCAGGCAATCGTTCGTCTATGGCCATCCAGCTAACACTTCCTGCGTAAAGACTGCGCTTCGCGGCAAGATCCCGCTCGCCACGACGTTTTCCAGGGTGGTCCCCGGATCGGCGACAAAGAATGTTAGTACCAGCCCCCGCTGGGCGCGAGTGCAACAGACGTAAAGCAGTCGCAGCGTTCGGCTCCAAGTGTTTTCATCACCGCCCAGTGCTCGTGCACGATCTGCAGCACGGGCCTCAGCACTCGCGAAGACACGCTCGTAGTTGTACGTTCGGTAGTCGCTTTCCTCCTCGTCCATTACCACCATGACGCGTTCGAACTGCGCTCCCTTCACACCGTGCTGTGTAGCATAGGGGGAGCCTTCTGAGACATAGCGCTCATAGGGCCAAAGCTCTTGTGCCGAGCACTTGAAGAACTTGGCCATTGCCGCGTCCGAGGATAGTCCTTCGGCCGGAACTGCATCAGCAGCCTCGGGCTCCTGAATAGCGTCAGCAACATCCCTGACAAATCCAAGAACACGCGCATAGCGATCGTCGAACTCGAAAAGCCCCGTGTCACAGAGATGAAGTGCTATGTCACCAATGGTGGTACCTGCCTCGTCCAGCATGGCGACAAGTCTCGACATCGCAGCGTGCAGTTCTCGCAATACAGCCGCGGCACGTCGGCCGGTAAGAGCCCCTGGCGCCAAACGCGGGCTGAACTTCCGGAGCAGGTTCATCGCCGCGAACTCGTTGCCGGCCTTCACGGCGGCAACGATCGGTAGTGCAAAACTTAGGAAGGGTCGGACGGGCCAGCCGGTGCCATCCTGCATCCCCTGCTTCATGCCCTCCGATGTCTTATCGTTGAGCGCCGAGTAGATGCCACCGAAGCCGAGCCGGTTTGCGGCCATGCGGTGCACGATGACAAGAATTTTGAGCGCGATGTCTGGCGTCGTCCAACCCTCGTCGTTGTTCGTCGCCGCACTCCACGCCCGGACTCTTGCCAGGGCCTCAACTCGGTTCAGCGTGTTCGGCAGGACGAACATCCGGGCCGAGCCCTCCACCGGCTTGAGCTCTCCATCAACCCTTTCGTGCAGCCCGCGAACTTGCTCCATGCCGTCGCCCTGCACGCGCACAGCGTTGGCGACGTCAAGGATCTGCTTGGCACAGCGAAAATTCTCTGGTTTCGTGATGGCCCGCCAATGGTCCTCAAGCGGGATGTCCCCCGTCCCTCTCATGAAGATCGCCTGCATCGGGTCGCCAAAAAAACCGAGACAGAACTTGCGCCGCATCTGGGCTTCCACTTCCTTGAAGGACTTCACCACGCTCGGGAACGTATCCTGACTCTCGTCGATGAACACAAACGGGAAGTTCAGCGCTACGACCCGTCGGAACAGCGGACGATTTTGCAGCAGGAAGTCGGCGAGCTGAAGGATGTCCTCGTGGCCGAGGATGCCCTTCGCGTAGTCACTGCCCACGCCGTAGTTGAAAGTCTTGACGCCAGCAATAGCCTCCAGGTTTCGGACATAACGCTGTTGGTCAGCCTTGTTCCTGTCGCGTGTAGTCTGCCGAACACGCGAGCTGTAGTTCTTGAACTCTTCTTCCAGCTCGGAGATCCGCCTGCGGATGTCGTTCTGTAGCCAAACCTTAATGTCCGCCTGAAACGTCTTGGTAATGGACCAGTAGAAGCTGTGGATGGTCGAGACATGAACCAGCGGGTCGTCGTTAACATCCGCCAAGATTTCTTTGGCGGCGAGGTCGGTATATGTGATGCAGGCGACCTTCTGCTTTTTCGCCCGCATGCTGGCGCCGTGCTCTGAGATCACCCAGTCCAGCGCCTTGATAAGGGAGGTGGTCTTGCCGGAACCTGCGCCGGCGCGGACCACGAACGGTTGCGGGGGGGTCGCGGCGATACACGCGTGGATCTCGCAGTCGGCGTCGGTGTCTGGGCTATCAATTCGCCTGCTCATGTCGTCTGCCCCGCGTCTGCAATGACGGCGACAACACCGGCTGCAGTCGGCTCAATTGTCGCGACCTCGGTGGCAATAGCCGCGTCCGCCTCAATCTCGTGGGCCACTTTGGTTTCGAGCCAGGCTAAGCCCTCGGCGATGTACGTGGGGACCTTCCAGCAGTTGAGCGGCCCGCTTGCGAGGACCTCCAGCGCAAAGCGAGTCTTGTCGAAGTTTTTACCGATCACCCTGGCGTGCAACTTCTCAGCCAGTTCCTCTGGGCTGTTTGGTGCGCGCTTCAGCTTGAGTCCGACCGCCCGGTTAGCCTCAGCCTGACACCAGTCGGAGTTCTCAAGACCGAAGGCTTCCTCAAGTGTGCGGCCGCAGAGCTGCGAGGTCGTGGCACCCACCGTCACCAAAACTTTGGTTTGATAGGCCACCCGAACCTCAGCGCTGGTCCCCTCGGCAAGCGACAGCGTTTTTTGCTCCGCCGTGACTTCCCAGAGTTCGGCAACCAACCGCTTCTTAGGGATCCAACTGATGAGGGTTTGGTTGGACGTGAAGGCACCCTCCACGTGAGCATGGCAGGTGCTGCCACGCCTCTTGAACTTCTTCTTGCCGCCCGGTGCTGCTTCGTCGTCGTCTTCGAGTTCGAAAGGCTTCAGGTCATCGTCCTCGTTATCTCCGTCAACGGTGTCGCCAGCTCCTTCGTCTTGCTCGGCGGCATCCTCGGCATCCGTCTTGACCGTTACGCTGTCCAGATCCGTGATGACCAGCGTAGTAAGTCCAACGAAGGTGATCAATTCCTGAAACCGATGCGCGAACGCGCCACCGACTTCAAGGATGGTCAGGGCGGAGGAACGCAGGCGCTTGGCCGCCGACTCGATCATGGCTGGCAAGAGCAGGCGCTCGACATTGCCCTCCACCAATATGACCGCATCGGAAAAGAAGAGATCGCAGTGTGTCAGTTTCAGATACCGCTGCAAGAATTCGCGCGCTGGAGCGTCGGCTGCGCCCGTCTTGAAGAGCGAAAGATTTCTTACCTCGGTGTTATGGTCCAGCTGGTCGCTAACACGGCGGAAGTACCTTATGGGAGAGAACCCGCGCTCATAGAGAATGTGTGGGGAGTGCGTGGTGACAACGAGCTGCGTTTGGAAAAACGTCGCGTGATCGTTGGCATCCTCAAGGAGGCGCAAAACGTTCCTGATGAAGACCTGCTGGATCTGCGCGTGCAGATGCGCCTCAGGCTCCTCAATGAAGACCAGATGCAGTGGCGCCCGTTTGTCTTCCTCGGCTTTCCACTGCTCGTGCAGATCGAGGAGTTCAACCACCATATAGACTAGGTTCTTGAACCCCAGACCGTTGTAGCTGTCGGGCAGTTGCGCAGTGATCGCACCAGGAACCAAGTAGTGAACCTTGGCATCCTGCCCCAGGACGGTGGTCGGATCCAAGGCCGCCCGAATCACTATCTCGGGGTTGTTTACGCCTGGATAGCCGAGTTTGGCGAGGCGTTTGAGGGTGTCGCTGAAGACTTCCTCCAGGTGGAAGTTCAGTTCTTTCTCCGAGGTATCGAGCGCTTTGAGCGCTGCATGGTCGTCGCCACGCTTCTCCAGATTGCGGTGATAGAAACGGCTCAGACGCCGCGACAAGCTCTCGGCGCGGTCGGAGCTGCCAGCATCCGGGTCATCGAGGTGCCGCTGCGCGCGCAGGAAGTCCACCCTCACCAGAGACTTGAGAATGGCCGCGCCACCCGGCTCCTTGCCTAGGGGCAGCGGCTCATAATCGGCCTCCTTTGGCTGATAGCCGACAAATGCGCGCTCATCGAGCACGTAGTAGCGGAACGTATATTCCTTGTTCAGCTCCTTGGTGAGGTACTTCGTCAGACTTTCCGGCCAGGGCTTGTACTCGCCGGTATCCGCTACCACCGCCGCCGCATTTTCCGCGCCTGCCTCCGCGGCTGCACTGCGTCTGGCCGCCAGCGCGTTCGCAGCGTTGTTTGCCTTTTCATGCAATTCGTGGAACTTCCGGACGAGCGCATGGGCGTCCCGAGGCTCGAACGACACCCGGATCCCGACGCACTTACCGTCCCACTCCGTGCTCGGAAGAAGCGACATTGCAGTGGCGAGGTCGTCTTCACCGACGCGGAACCAGAGATCCAAAAGAATGGACGGCAACTGCTTGGGCGCGTCCTCATCGCCTTGAGGCGTTCTGCCGATGGCATCGATCTCGGCCCACAGCGCCGCGCTGAAGTCGAATAGTTCGAACTTCTTCGCTTCGCCACGGAGCATCGAGTACAGGCCTTGTACGGCAGACGTCTTGCCGCTGTTGTTGGCGCCAACGAAGATGGAAATCTCGTCGTCAAGCTCAATGACGACGTCGCGCAGTCGGCGATAGTTCTGCAGCCGATATGCCTGTAGTTTCATGATCACCTCTTCCTAAGTGTTGCCGGGACAACTTGGTGCTAAGCACGCAGGCCGGCTGCTTTCCTTTGAGCGCTCGCGCTTTTTCCAACTTGCTGAACTTAACAGCACCTCTGTGCGGATGCCGAGACGAGACTTATATAGCGCACGCCATGCTAAACCTCCAGTCAGCACATCAACGCCGAAATAACGACGACCTTACCTATACATACATGCATCAGAGGGCTGGCTGAAGGGATTGCAGTCCTTGGAGGCACTGGGTCGAAGCAAGTGACTGATACGCAGCTATGCAAGCGGGTGCTCAGATCGAGTGCAATTTCGCACATGCACTCAACCGGTTCTCTTGAGACAAGTAAAAGTACCATCGCTTTGCATTCCCGAGGAGGCCTGGGATCACTTGGTCAACGGCAAGGCCGCATTGGACTGGTTGATGGAGCGCCAAACGGTGCGTACTGACAAAGCCAGCGGAATCGTCAATGAAGCCAGCGATTGGGCCGTGGAAACCATGGGCAACCTAAGTTCCCTCTGAAGCTGTTGAACTGCGTCTACAAGACTCCTATGTGATCTGCGTCGATATGCGTGCAACCCACCAGTTAGTTTGAGGGAATCTCTCCGCACCGCGGCTCAGCCAACTCCTCCGCGATGTAAGTAGCGTACGTAGAGGAATATCCCTCGGAATTGTTGCTGCTTTCGTAGATGCTTTTGAGCGCCTGCTTTTGGCCGGTAGTGGACTCTCATATATTTCTTCAACACCCGAGGACGACTCACAACCTAATTACACAATCGCCATAGCCACTGCTATCGCCAAGACACAATCACTCAAACACCACCATCAATACTCGGTTGCGCCGCTCACGCTCCCCCCCTATAGTTCGCCCTCGCGGCAAAATCCGCGAACGACCTTGGCCGGTCGAATTACAACGACGCATCAGCGTCCAAAACACCATTGCAGACGCTTTTTTTGTGCCTGCGATTCTTGTGTTATGGCGGCTGTGTGCGGGACACCTTCGGGTGTGCCGGTGTCGTTGTATCCGGTCGGCCAACCCTCGCACAGCTGCCACCCTCCATTTGCTTGGCCGCAAAGGGTGGAAGCTCTACAACGAGTAACGACCATGGACGATCAATCGGTTTCCCGCTTCTCCCCCGTCGACACCCACGACGCCCACCAAGCCGTTTTCTACCTCGACACCCAAGCCTCTCTGAACGATCTGGCCAGCAGCGCGGCCCATCGTTTCACTGTGGTGCGGGATCTGATGGACACGCTGTCCACGCTTAACCTGAAAGACATTGCCGACTGCGACCTGACGCGGGTCACCCGAGGGGTGCATCTGCTCACCCGGGAGGGTTGCGCGGTGCTGGAGGTGATTCAGTGGCGCACGGCGCTGGAGGCCTAAGCGGGGTTGAGTTCAAGAAGCGCGTAAAACGCGCTCGGATTTGCTTCAGCTGTTGATCTGGCTTTGGCTTTTGATCTGCCTGCCCCTTCAGGAGGCCGAACGCAGGCGTTGCGCAGGGGGCAGCTCGGCATGGATGCCGGGCTAGCCGCCATCAGGCCATGGATGGCCTGTGGCGGCGTGCCCCTGGAGCAATGCCGGAGTGAGGGAACGCCGAGCCTTAGCGAGGGGCCGGATGCAGGGGCAGAGGCCTTTGGTTACTTTGGGCCCCCAACGTGACTCGCTGTAAGGGCGAAACCGCCAGTGGCTACACCCGCCGCAACGGCTAGGTACACCTCCCGCTTCCAAGTGCACGCGGTAAGCAGGTGCCTGCGCGTCATCGTTGGCGAGCATCGCTGGCAAGCCAGCTCCTACAGGGGGGATGGGTGCGCCATCAGGCGGGGCGCAGTGCGGCTTCGATGGCGGCGATGTCTATCTTGGTCATGGTCATCATGGCGTCGAAAGCGCGCTTGGCCGCCGCGGGATCGGGGTCGATGATCGCGGCGGTCAACACCCGGGGCGTGATCTGCCAGGACACACCCCACTTGTCCTTGCACCAGCCGCAGACGCTTGCCTGGCCTCCGTTGGTGACAATCGCGTTCCACAAGCGGTCCGTTTCGGCCTGGTCGTCGGTCGCCACCTGGAATGAAAAAGCCTCGTTATGCGTAATCCCTGCCCCGCCGTTCAATCCCAGGCAGGGGATGCCCATGACCGTGAACTCGACCGTTATGACATCGCCCTGCTTGCCCGCCGGGTAGTCGCCAGGCGCGTGATGAACGGCGAGTACAGCGCTGTCCGGGAAGGTCTGGGCGTAGAACTGCGCAGCGTCTTGCGCAGTGCCGTTGTACCAGAGGCAGATGGTGTTTTTGTTGAGCATTTTTCTTCTCCAGAATCAGGCCTGATGCCTTCATTCCAGCCGCGCTGAACCTAGGCACATCCACAGGCGAACCCTAAGTGTTGTACAAAGCGCGGTTTTTTCAAAAAACGCCCCCTTGCAGTACTTCGCGACCGGCAGCCGTTGGCCGAAAGCGCTTTCATGCTTGCCAAGACGCCTGAACGACACTGCCCGATACATAACTCCAGACACACCATTCAACCTGCATTACCATGCGCCTGGAGTGATAAAGCACCTCTGACTCCGATAAGGAGAGGGAGGTGCAAAGCAGACAGCTGATCAAGGAGCTTGAAGCCGCAGGATGGGTACTGGACCGGGTTACCGGAAGCCACCATCTTTTCAAGCATCCCTACCGGCCCGAGACCGTTCCGGTGCCGCACCCGAAGAAGGACCTGCCACGGGACACGGTCAGGGCCATCCGGAAACTGGCTGGACTGATATAGCCCTTCAGCCTTCATCTATTGAGGAGATCCCCGTGCAATATCCCATCTGCATCGAGTGGGGCGACGAACAGACGGCCACCGGCATCCAGATTCCCGACATTCCTGGAGCCGTCACCGCTGGCGACACCTTCGAGGCCGCGTACGGCGCCGCCATGGAAATCGCCCACATCATGCTCGAAGAACTGGCCCGCTCCGGGCAAGCCATTCCCCTGCCCACCTCCATCGGCCAGCATCGCGCCAACCCCGATTTTGCGGGGATGGGCTGGGGCATGCTGGACATCGACGTCGCGCCTTACCTGGGCAAAACCGAGAAGGTCAACGTGACCTTGCCCGGCTACGTGATTCAGCGGATCGACCGGTTCGTGCGCGAGCACAACATCAAGAGCCGGTCGTCTTTTCTGGCGGATGCGGCGATGGAGAAATTGGGGCGTTGAAGGTTAAGGATACTCTGCGGTTTGCGTTGTCGTTGGTGAGCATCGCTGGCAAGCCAGCGCCTACCGGGGGGGCGGGTGCGACATCAGGTCGGCCGCTCTGAACGCCCCCCTCTTTATCCTAGAAAGACACCAGTCGCGCCGGCATCGGCCAACGCAAAAAGCAGGCTCTCTACCGCAACACCTGGAGCAGAGCCCAAATCAATCTTCACCTTATAGCCCTCCCCCGTTGGCTCCGGGTCCGAGACAAAGTGCACCACGCCTTGCAGTCCTTCTTCGGTCGGTGGGTTCTCGTCCTCCCCATCGAACCACTCGAAGAACCAGGTGCGAATAACCTGCGAGGCCACCTCCAGACTCAAGCCGCGCACTTCCAGGGGCAACCAGTCCCAACCAAAGGGAGAGATGACCACCGCCGTTTGCCCAAGCTCAAAATGGATGGGCTCAAACGCCAGCTCGGATTCCGAGTCGACCTGAACCGGCTGCCCAGCGCTCTCCCCCTCCGCTGCGATCACATCGACCCGGCAGGGGGTGTCCATTGCACCTTCTGTCGCCAATGAGCCATCGCTGTTTCTATAGGCCGGTTCAAGGTGCAGCGCGCCCTGTGCAGCGATACGCGCAAGCGTCTCCACATAGGGTTTACGGATGGCGGCGAGCAGTTCGGAGACGGTCATAAATCGGGGTGCTTCCTTAGCATGACCCGTCGATGGGGCTGCCTTCGACGAGAGGGTGATGAGTGACTGAACGGTCGGCGCAATATTGCATCGACCGGCACGGAAGCGTCCATGGAAAGCCGATCAAGCTTTGATGTGCCACAGGGCCTGGTACGGGCCAGTATCGCGCGGCACAAAACCTTTGGGCGCACGGCCGGTAGCAGCCGAGCCCCACCGCGCGCTGAGATCGGCGCCATCAAAAACCGCCAGGCAAACGCCCAGCGGTTTTTTTGTGTCTGAAGGGCCCCGGCAGCAGTGCCTACACCGGGTGTATCAACGCCTCAGAAGGTCCACTTGGCGTTGACCACGGCGTTGCGGGGTTCGCCATAGGAGCCAGACGCGAAGGTACCTATGCCGTCGTAATATTTTTGATCGAACAGGTTGTTCACATTCAGGCCGACCGTCAGGTGCTCATCCACTTTGTAGTTCGCCAGCAGGCCAACCACGGCAAACGGGTCCTGTGTCGCCTTGTAGGTTGGACCGGTGTACTGAGGAATTTGCCCCTCGGCGTATATCTTGCTTTGCCAAGTCACGTTGCCGCCGAGGGTCAGGCGCTCCAGGTCTCCCTGCAAGCGGTAAGTGGTACCGAGCTTGAAGAGGTTGAAAGGCTGGTTGGTCTCAACACGCTTGCCATCCTTATCGTGGGACTCACGGTAGGTATAGCCACCGAATATGTTCCAACCGGTGGCCAGTTCGCCCGAAATCTCGGTCTCGACACCGCGCGTGCTGGTACCGCTGATGGCTTTATACGCCGCCTTATTGGAGTTCGGGTTGGCGACTTCCTGAGGGCTGTTCTTCTGCTCGACATCAAACAACGCGATGCTGGCGTTCAACGCGCCGTTGAAGAATTCGCCTTTCAGGCCAATCTCGTAGTTGTCGCCCTGCAAGGGCTCAAGGGACTTGTTGTCGACGGTTTTGTAGAACGTCTGCGGCAAGAAGATGTTGGTGTAGCTGGCATACGCCGAGTACGTGTCGTTCAGGTCATAGACAATCCCTGCATAGGGCGTGACCACCCCGGTTTTACGGGTCTTGTCGGTGGCTTGGGTCTGATTTGAAAGGCTGGTGACGCGATCTTCCTGGTCCCACCAACTGACGCGGGTGCCAAGAATCACGGTCAACGGATCGATGGGTTTCAGACGCAGTGCGGTGTAAACCCCGGTTTGCTGCAGGGTCGTAACGGTTCCGCCATTCTCTATAAAGTTCGGTCGAGCGAACTGACGACCGTCCCAGGTGAAAATATTGTCCACCGGCGCAAAGTCCCCATCCGCTCCGGTGCTGGTGTAGTCGGGGAAGTTCAGGTGCGTGCGCGAGGTGCTGGCACCTACGACCAGCTCATGCTGGCGCCCCCCCAAGGTGAACGGGCCGGAGGCATAGGTGTCCAGGGTGTCTTGAGTCTGGTAGCTATCCAGGCGACTGATGTAGGCGTTGGCGCCAGCGCCTGTCACCGGGTCAGGCGCGCCATTACTGGCGGAAGCCCCTTCCCCTTTGCGATAGCTGTATTGGTGGCTATAGGCGGTTTTCCAGCTCCAGTCGTTACCCAACGTGTGATCCAGCAGGGTGCTGAAGTTGTAGCTGGTGTTGTCCTGGAATGCCCAACGGCTGGCAGGGTTGAACGACCGGGAGAAATGAGTCTGCTTGCCGGTGCTGTAGAACAACGGGATATGGCCGTAGGTCGTGCCATCGGCATCGTTGTTCTGGTAATCCAGGCTGGTGCGTAACGTCGTGTCGTCGTTCAAGTCGATGTCCAACGCACCGTAAACCACGCGTTTTTCCTGCTTGTACCAATCAATGAACGAGTTCTGCTTCTGGTAGGCCGCCACAAAACGCCCGCGCACGTTGCTGGTTTCCGTCAGTGGGCCGGATACGTCAACTTCGGAGCGGTACTTGTCCCACGTCCCCGCCTCGCCGGAAACGTAACCCTGGAAGTCCTTGGTCGGACGCTTGCGCACCAGGTTGATGGTGGCCGACGGCGTACCCGCACCACTCATCAGGCCGGTGGCCCCTCGCAGCACTTCGACACGGTCATAGATGGCCATGTCTGACAGTGCGCTGGTGTACTGCTGGGATTCGTTGGCCACTTGTGACGGCACACCGTCGTACTGGAAGTTCTGAATCGCAAAGCCACGGGAATAAAACGTGTAACGCTCACTGTCGCGGTGGTTGGTGCTGATACCCGGGGTAAAGGCCAGCACTTGGTTGATGGTCGACAGTTGCTGGTCATCCATCAGCTGACGGGTGATGACACTCACCGACTGTGGCGTCTCACGCAGTGACAAAGGCAACTTGGTTGCCGTGCGGGTGGCACCGGTGGTGTATGAGCCCGTGCCTTCTGTGGTGCCGCTGTCCTGGTATTCACTGATGGTGGTTGGGCCTAACTCCAGCCCCGTGGTCGGCGTGCTGACCAACAGATAGCCATCGACACTGGATTGGGCGCGCAACGCATGACCGCGCAACAGCACGGCAAAGCCTTCATCGGCACTAAAGTGACCTTGTAACCCTTGGCTTTTGAGGGTGCTCACCTGGGCAGCCGCAAAGGAAATATCCACCCCAGCCTCTCGGGCATAGCGGCTTAACACATCGCCCAAGGGGCCGGCAGGTATGGCGTAATGCTTGGCCTGCTGCTGCGCCAATACCGGCGGAGCAATGAGCAGGGGGGCGGTGAAAATCCCCAAATGAAGGGTCAACGCCAGTGCGCGGGGCTGACCAAGGGTAAGACGAAAGCGTGTGGATGAAGGCATGTTCCTAGGTCTCTAGTTGTGTTGGCTAGTACAAGGACGGCCAAGAAATGAGAACTGGAACCAAAGGAGAATATTTTTTATCGGCGCACTGAGCGGACCAGAAACTATGCCTCTGGTCACGGCTTTTTCAGGGCGATACGGGTAACCCAAGGCGTCATTTTTTCGACCTTGATCGGCAGACTGCGGGCGAGCAGGCGCAGCGCACGCTCACTGTCATCCGCCGGGAGGACGGCGGTGACTTCCAGGCCAGCCAGTGCCGTGGCGTCGTACATCAGCCAGCCGCTATGGAAGCGGTTCAGGCGTTCAAGTACCTGGGCTAACGGCATGCGCCTGACCACCAGTTTATGGTGTTCCCACGCCTGCTCAATCCCGACTCCGTCGACGTCGTTCAATGGATGAATGCCGCCCGCATCCAGCATCACCTGCTGACTGGCATGGACATCCAGACGGTCACCGGCGCTGATCACCTGTGTGCTCGACTCGATCATCGCCAAGCGCGTCGAACCGCCCAAACGTTCCACGGTAAACCGCGTGCCCAAAGCCCTGATGCTGCCTTCGTCTGTAACGACCAGGAACGGGCGCTGGGCGTCCTTGGCCACTTCAACCAGGATTTCACCGCCACGCAAATGCAACGTACGTGAGTGGGCGTCGAAATCCACATCGACGGCAGAGCGCCCATTCAGGCTGATACGGCTGCCGTCAGGCAGTTGCTGGGTATGCCATTGGCCTGTGCCCGTGCGAATGTCCGCAAACCAGTAAGCCGCCGGTGCCCGCTGTAGCATCAGGCTTGCGGGCAGCAAAAGCGTCAGTGCCAGCACCAGGGCTTTTACCGGGAAGCGTGCGGGTTTGCGCGTAATGCTGCTCAAGGCGGCGCGAGTTGGAGCGCGGGGCAACGTACGCAAGGGGGCCAGGCTGCCCTGCAGTTGCCGGACGGCTTCGCGATGCAACTCGCTAGCCTCCAGCCAGGTGTTGTATTCGCGCAGCTGGGCGTCATCCGGTTGCCCGTCGATGCACACCAGCCACGAGGCCGCCTGCTGCAACACTTTGGGTGTCAGGGGGGATGCCGGGCTTGCGCTCAAGACAGAGGGTCCGCCGCTGCGTGGCAATGCAGCAGGGCCTGCACCAGATATTTCTGCACACTCTTGACCGAGACCTGCAACTGCTCCGCGATCTGAGCATGGCTATAGCCTTCCAAGTGGCGAAGGATGAACGCCTGTTGAGCGCGGGCACTCATCCGGGACAACGCCCGAGCGATTTGCTCCAGTGCTTGCACCGCCGCGAGTACTTGTTCGGGAGAGGGAGCCAGTTCCATGTATTCGGCGTGGCGTTCAAGCTCTTCGCGGTACGCCTGTTCGAGCTTCTGACGCCGGCTGCGATCAACCAGCAAACGGCGAGCGATGGTGGCGAGAAACGCCCGCGGCTCTCGCGGAACCGTGTAAGCACCGACGGCCAGCAGACGAACGAAGGTGTCCTGCGCCATGTCTGCCGCATTCTGCGGACAGTCCAAACGACGCCGCAACCAACTCAGCAACCAACTGTGATAGCCCTTGTAAAGGGCGTCCAGGCTATCAGCTTGGGAGGAGTGAGAAGCTTGCATCGAGATAATTCGCAAATGGGAATTGTTCTACTTTAGAGGATAGAACGCCCGAAATGCAATCGTGAACGCCGGCGTTTGCAACAGGCCTGCTTTGGGCCAATAGCGATCATCTGCTCCCAAGTCTCCCGCCAAACACAGGGCGTACAGCAGGGCGAACTCATGGACTGAACATATCGCCTGCTTGAGGTTTTTTTCGCAGCCAATTGATCAGCAACAGGACGCCGGCCGCAATCCCTTGCGATCCGCACATAAGCCAGATGAGGCCTATGTGAAACGGAATCCAGGCACTGAGCCCCACTACCAGCGTCAACAAAACCCCCAGTAAAAGCAGCGGCAGGTGCCGTACGGAGGGGCGGTCTTCCAGCGCATCGGCGAAAATGCTCCAGCATGCCCATTGCGAGAACAGCAACAACACCAGCCCTAACAGAACCCACCCCCAGCCCGTCATGGACTGAGCAGTGAACAGACTCATCGTCGACGTGATGACAAACCACAAAGTAAAGGCGACCGTCGTGCTTGCAGGCACGGTGTAGGCCGGAAGGGCGATGGCTATCTGGAGCAACTTGAGTGTTTGCAATCGAGTTATCACGTCACACGCTCCCTGCACGTCGACATTCGCTAACGCTGATGGCCTTTACAGTGACTATAGACAGGATGAGGGCTGGCCCCAGTCACCGTGTTCAAGCCCCCCTATCGGCCCTGGACCGTTCCGTTACCGCAGCCGAAGAAGGACCTGCCACAGGGCACACGCAGGTCGCCGTCCGGCTTTTTGATTTTGATTTGAAGCGCCTCGTTAACCAGGATGGCCGAACGCAGGCATTGAGCCGTGGGTAACCCCGGCGGGGATGCCGGGTTAGCCGCCTGGGCCTCCACAGCCTCCCGAAATAACCGCTCAAACATTGCGGGTCAGCGTCTGTTGCAGCCTCTTGGCGTCGTTTCTATAGTTCGCCCTCGCCGCCCAACCTGCGAACACCCCGGCCATCGCTTCGTCAGTGCCAACGACAGAATGTCGAGCACCTGTGCTGCTACCTCGACACTCAAGCGCTGCCTATCGAACAGGCCAACAGCAGCGGTTTTCTGTCCGGACCTTTCCATGGATGACGACTGTCCTGACGGCCATTGATGCGCAACAAAAATGTTGCATAATGCCGCCGTCGAGACACTAAGGACTGTGCATGAAGTACAGCGAGTTTCGACGCTGGTTACGAGCGCAAGGCGTGACGTTTGCACCGGCCAAGGGCAGCCACTTCAAGGTGTACCTGGGCAACCGTCAAACGATCTTCCCAGACCATGGCGCCAAGGAAATAAGCGAAGGCCTGAGAAAGAAGATCATTAAAGACCTGGGGCTTAACCATTGAGACCCAGGCTGATGGGAGGCGAAAAACATGTATGAATACCCGGTGACCCTACACCTGGAAGAGGGCGGCCCTTGGGTCAGTTGCGCGGATGTGCCTGAAATGGCCAGCGCCGGCGATACCGTGGAGCAAGCGTTGGCTGAAGCGGTCGACGCCCTGGAGTCAGCGCTGTCGCTGTACGTCGATCAGCGGTTGGCCATTCCACAGCCCTCCCCGGCGGCACCCGGCCAACCCCTGGTCCGGCTACCCGCACTGACCGTCGCCAAAGCGGCCCTCTGGAACACGATGCTCAAGCAACAGGTCAGCAAAACGGAGCTTGCAAAGCGCCTGGGAGTGAACCGGCCGCAAGTCGACCGCTTGGTCGATTTGCTCCATCGATCCAAGATCGAACACGTAGAGCGTGCCTTGCGCACCCTGGGTCAGCGCATCGAACTTTCGGTGGTAGCCGCCTAGGTCCCCCTACCCAAGCTGGCCAAAACCAGGCCAGCCAGTAGGTCCCCGTGTGGCTTATGTCCCCCTACTGCACCGGCAAGAAATTCATGAACAGCAGGCTCTGCGCATAATTCAACCCAATCCGCCGATACCGCTCATCCAGCATCTGGCTCAGCAAATCCAAGCGCGCCACAATCTTGCCAAACTCCACCGCAAAACTCAGGTTGCTGCCCTCCTCCGAAATCTCATTGGAAAACAGCAACAGCACCCCATTGGCATCCTGCCGCTGGCCCAGCAACCAGGTGGCCTTTTCAATGTTGCGCGCGGCGTTGTTGACAAACAGCGGGTCAATCGCATCGGTCATGTAGAACTCGGTGCGCCCGCCGTGGGCGGTGACCAGCATGCTGCCGATGGCGTAGATAAAGGCCCCCACCCGGTCGCCGGTAAATTCCGGGCTCAGGGAATAGCTCAAGGCCGCCAGGTCGCGGCGATCGCCGAGGGACGGCAGTGGCTTGCGCTGTTCGATGGCGTTGCGGATTTCGCGCTGGGCCGTGGTGGCGTCGGGGTAGCCGGATTTGCGCCACTGCACCGGGTTACGCAGGTAGAGCTTGCCCATCAACAGGTACAGGCTCTGCAGGTTGTCACGCATGCCCAGGGTGGCCATGCGGTCGACACTGGTCTGGAAAAATTCGTCGGGCTTGCCCTTGCGGAACTGCTCGGCAATGTCACGCCCCTGCTGCTGGGTGCAGGCGGTGACGCAGAGCATCAGGAAGCCCGCCAGAAACAGGGGCCGAAGTCGGGTTTGCATCATGCAAGAAGAGGGAGCGTAGGCCATCGGCACCGGGTCTGGATTCACGGGCGGCATTGGGGATCAACGCGGCCAGGCCTGGTGATAGAACGCAAAAAACCAAAAAAGTGCGATGGCCACCCACGGCCATCGCCAAATCGCCCGCTTGGGCGTGCTACACGCGACCCGGTGACACGATGATTTTCACGTTGTGTTCCTTGTTGTTGACCAGCTCTTCAAAGCCCTGGCCAACGATCTCTTCCAGCTGAATGCGCCCGGTCACCAGCGGCGTGATGTCCAGGCGGCCGTCGGCGATAAAGGCGATCACGTCGGCGAATTCACCGTTGTAGGCCAGGGAGCCCAGCACCTGTTTCTCGGTGGCCACCAGTTCGAAGAAGTTGAACTCGCTGGGCTCTTCGAAGATGCCCACCAGCACGCATTTGCCGGCTTTGCGGATCAGATCGATGGCCAGTTTGGCCGTGCGTTTGTTGCCGATGCATTCAAAGCTGACATCGGCCCCCAAACCGCCGGTCAGGCGCTTGACCTCGGCCAGGGCGTCACATTCCTTGGGGTCGAGTACATGGGTGGCGCCGACTTCCAGGGCCTTGGCTTTGCGCGCGCCGGACATTTCCAGGGCGATGACCTGGGCCGCGCCGGCGGCCTTGGCGCACATGATGGTGCACAGGCCGATGGTCCCGGCACCGACCACCACCACGTTCTGCCCCAGCAGGTTGCCGGCCTTTTTCACCGCGTGCATGCCCACCGCCAGGGGCTCGATCAGCGCCCCGGCTTCGGCCGGGAAATTGGCCGGCAATTTGTACAGCAGGTTGGCCGGTACGTTGACCCATTCGGCAAAGGCGCCGTTGTTCATCAACCCGGTGAAGGCCAGGTTTTCGCAGATGTTGTACAGCCCGTGGGTGCAGTAATAACAGGTGCCGCAGTGCTGGCAGGCATCGGCCGCCACCGGCTCACCGACGCTGAAACCCTCGACCCCGGCGCCCAACTCGACGATCTCGCCGCAGAACTCATGGCCGAGGATGCACTGGCCCTTGATCCCGGTCAGGGGGTGCGGCGCGTACACCGGAATGAACACCGGGCCGGCCACGTACTCATGCAAGTCGGAACCGCAGATGCCGCACCACTCGACGCGGATCTGCACCCAGCCGGCCGGTGGCGTGCCCGGCAGGGGCACGTCTTCAACGCGAATATCGTTGCGGCCATGCCACACGGCGGCACGCATGCTTTGGGTCGATTTGAGGGAAACACTCATCTTGGCTTCTCCTGGATCTTGTATGGCTGCGACGGCCCGCTGGCCGCCGCAGTGAACCTCAGTGCTGGCGAATAAACTCGAGAATCAGGCGGTTGACCTGCTCCGCCGCTTCCATCTGCACCATGTGCCCCTGCCCCGGCAGCACCTCGACCTGGGCCTTGAGACCGGCGCTGTGGCTGACCGGGATAATCCCGTCGTCGCTGCCCCAGATCACCAGCACCGGCTGCTGCCCGTCCTGCACCACGGCGCGCAGGTCGGCTTGCTGGCGGCCATCGGCGAACAGGTTCGCGGCCAACTGGCCGAGGGCCACGTCCACCCCTTCCAGGCGCTTGTACTTGAGCATGTCGTCGAGCATCTGCCGGTTCACCAAGTCGGCATTGGAGAACAGCTGCACCAACTGCGGCTTGAGGGCGTTGCGGTTGGCCGCCTCGACAAACCCTTGCAGGTAGCCGCCGTTGATTTCCGTGCCCAGGCCAGCGCTGCCGATCAAGGTCAGGGAGCGCACTCGCTGCGGCGCCAGGCGCGCGGTATTGAGAGACACCGCACCGCCCATGGAGTGGCCCACCAGGTGGACGACGGGAATGTCCAAGTGATCGAGCAAGGCCAGCAGCACCCCGCTCAGCTCATCCAGATCGCCCCGTTGCAACACCTTGCCCGACTCGCCATGGCCCGGCAGGTCAAGGGCAATCACCCGGCGCCCGGCGGCCAGGGCTTCGTGGTTGAACAGCCAGTTGTTCAGGTCGCCGCCAAAGCCGTGCACCAGCACCAGGGGGACGTCGCCCTCGCCGCGCTCGAAGTAACGGATCACCCGGCCGTCCAGTTCGATTTTCTGCGGCGCCGGCCCGCTGTCTTCGTCCGCCGCATCACCGGGCACAAAGGACGCCTGGAACGCCTCGATCACCGCGTCGACTTCGGCATCGCTGGCCTCGCCCTCGACCACGATGCCGAGCAAGGCGCCGACGGACAGGGTTTCGTCCTGGCGAGCGATCTGCCGCCGCAGGATGCCGGAGAACGGCGCCTCGACGCTGCTGGAGATCTTGTCGGTCTCCACGTCCAACACTTCATCGCCCTTGGTGATGGCCTGGCCTTCTTCCTTGAGCCAGGCATCGACCCGGCCCTCGGTCATGGACAAGCCCCACTTGGGCATGGTCAGGGTATGAATCTGGCTCATCAGCGCTGGCTCCATTCGATGACCTTGAGCACGGCGTTTTCGATCTTCGCCGCGTCGGGGATGTACAGGTCCTCCAGAGCGTCGGAGAACGGCACCGGGGTGTGGGGCGCGGTGACCATTTCAATCGGGGCCTTGAGGGCGGCGAAGGCTTTTTGCGCCACCAGGGCCGAGATGTCAGTGGCCATGGAACAGCGCGGGTTGGCTTCGTCGATCACGACAAGACGCCCGGTTTTCTCCACGCTTTCAAGGATGCTGTCCTCATCCAGCGGGCTGGTGGTGCGCAGGTCGATGACCTCGCAATCGATGCCCCGCCCCGCCAGGCTGCGCGCCGCGTCCATCGCGGTGTTGACCGTGCGCCCGTAGGACACCAGGGTCACGTCCTTGCCGTCGCGCAGGAAGTTGGCCTCACCGAAAGGGATGGTGTAGAGCTCTTCCGGCACCTCGCCCTGCAGGCTGTAGAGCATTTTGTGCTCGCAGAAAATCACCGGGTCGTTGTCGCGAATGGCCTGGATCAGCAAGCCCTTGGCGTCGTAGGGCGACGACGGGCAGACCACCTTCAGGCCGGGGATGTGGGTCCACAGCGAGGTGAGCATCTGCGAGTGCTGGGCGGCGGCGCGCAAGCCGGCACCGACCATGGTGCGAATCACCAGCGGGGTCTGGGCCTTGCCGCCGAACATGTAGCGGAATTTGGCCGCCTGGTTAAGGATCTGGTCCAGGCAGCAGCCGGCGAAGTCGACGAACATCAACTCGCACACCGGGCGCACGCCGCGAGTGGCCGCGCCCACGGCGGCGCCGACGTAGCCGATCTCCGACAGTGGCGTATCCAGCACTCGCCCGGGGAATTGGTGGTACAGGCCCTTGGTCACGCCCAGCACGCCGCCCCAGGCATCGTTTTCACCGGGGGCACCGGCACCGCCGGCGACGTCTTCACCCATGATGAACACGCTGGGGTCGCGGCGCATTTCCTGGGCCAGGGCTTCGTTGATGGCCTGCTGGTAACTGATTTTTCTCGCCATGATAGAGGTCTCGATTCTTGTTATAGGGAGTATTCAGGGGTAGGAGACGTAAACGTCACTCAGCAGGTCGGCCGCGCTCGGCTTGGGGTCGGACTTGGCCTTGCGCACGGCGTTTTCGATCAGGGTGTCCACGTCCTTGTCGATCTGATCGAGCTGGCTGGCCTGGACCAGGCCAGAGCGGACGGTGCGCTCGCGGAACTGCATCAGGCAGTCCTGGTGCTCGCGGAAATGCTTGACCTCGTCAGGGGCGCGGTAGGTTTGTGCATCCCCCTCGAAGTGCCCGTAGTAGCGGGTCAGCTTGACCTCGATCAGCGACGGCCCCTCCCCGGCCCGGGCCCGCTCCACGGCGGCACCGGCGGCTTCGTGCACGGCAAAGAAGTCGAAGCCGTCCACCGTGACCCCGGGCATGCCGAAGCCGGCGGCGCGGTCAGCGATGTGATCGCAGGCCACCGACCAGTTGGACGCCGTGGCCTCGGCGTAGCCGTTGTTCTCGGCGATGAACAGGCACGGCAGGTTCCACACCGAGGCCATGTTCATGGCCTCGAACACCGCGCCTTCGTTGGAGCCGCCGTCGCCGAAGAACACCACGGACACGCCGTCGGTGCCTTGCAGCCGAGCCGCCAGGGCCGCCCCCACCACCAGCGGCGCACCGGCGCCGACAATGCCGTTGGCGCCGAGCATGCCCTTCTCGAAATCGGCGATGTGCATGGAGCCGCCCTTGCCCTGGCAGACCCCGGTTTTCTTGCCGTAGATCTCCGCCATCATCCCGTACACGTCCACGCCCTTGGCGATGCAATGGCCGTGGCCACGGTGGTTGGAGGCGATGCAGTCGTCGTCTCGCAGGTGGGCCATGACCCCAGCGGCGGAGGCCTCCTCACCGGCATACAGGTGGACGAAACCGGGGATCTCGCCGGTGGCGAATTCCACGTGCAGGCGTTCTTCGAAGGCGCGGATGGTGCGCATCACCTGGTAGGCGTGCAGCAGTTGTTCAGTGGTTAACGGTGTCGACATTTTTATTCTCCAGGGTGTCTTGGGGCTGAAGGTTCACGGGGTGTTGCCGGTGGTGGCGGTCGATGGCCAGCAGGCGTTGCTGCGCCGCGTGGGCCAGGACCGCGTTGACGTCGATGCTCAGCGGGCCGCCGGCATCCAGGGTGACCGTGGGCCGGTCATGGGCGTTGAATTCGATTTCGCGCTCGCCATCCAGGGCCAGGGTGCCGCTGGCCAGCGCCAGGGGCTGGGGCACATCAGGCGCCAGGTAGCCGGCGTCCAGCACCCCGCAGCCCTGCAACAGGCCGGGCGCCAGGGGCACCAGCAGCGCCTCGGGGGCGTTCGGGTCCAGGCGCATCCAGGCGCCGTGGGGGTCTTGGCGGGTGACCGGCAGCCACAACCCGCACAGGGCGGAAATCCCAATGGACTGGGGCTCGGCAAAGGTCACGAAAACCTCGGCCAGGTCCGCCCCGCGGCTGATGGCCCGGGCGCCGACAAAGGCCAGGGGCGACACCGCCACATCCACCAAAGCCACTTCACACAGGCCCCTCGCCGGCTCACGCACCAGCAGCCGTTTATTGCGCCGCAGGGCGATCTCGGGCGGCACCCGGCCACTGGCATAGAGGCCGCCAGCCAGCCCGGCGCTGGTGGCTTCGCGCAGTTCAGGGAAGGCGTTGTTGGTGCCGGTGGACAGGGTCAGCAGCGGAACATCACCGACCTCGGCGGCCACCGCCTTATGGGTGCCGTCGCCGCCCAGCACGGCAATCAGGGACACCCCGCGCTCGGCCATCCAGCGTGCGGCCTGGCGGGTGTCTTCGACGGTCTGGCGCAGGGTCAGGTCGAGAAACTCCAGGGCCGGCCAGTGATTGTCCCGGGCCTGGCGGCTGGTGCTGTTCTTCAGCACGGCGGCGGCGATGCCGGTCATATCGGTGGGCATCAGCACCTGCTCGATGCCGGTGGCGCCAAAGGCCGCCAGCAGGCGCTGAATCACCGAGACCTTGTCGGTGCTGGAAAACAGCCCGGCGTTGGCGGTCAGGCGGCGCACATCGCGCCCCGACGCTGGGTTGGCGATGATGCCCACGGTCAAGGGCGGGCGGCTGATGACACGGCTCATGACACAAGCCCGGGCAGGACAGGAAACAAGCCTCGGCAGGAGGACATAGGGCACCTCTTTTTTATTATTGGGTGGCCAGTCGGGCGGGTGGCCAGAACGGGTTACCAGGCTTAGAGCAAGGCCGATGCCAGTTGCGCAAAAACCCGTGGAGACGACCGTTGCAGAGCGGTTGCTTGCCGATGGCAAAGCGCTTGATGCCAGCCGCCGCTGAGACGTGGCATGTCAGCCTGCACGGGCCAACAGCGAGACCCTGAGACGTGGCGTCTCAGGGTGGCCGTTCGGGCAGGCGGCGCTTGTCGCCACCCGAGGATCGGCGCTTAATGCGCCCACAACGATAAGAAGCTGAACCGGAGGCCTGAATGCTTTCCGCACACTCGAAGGCGCACGTGGATTGCGTCAGCCGTGTCTTGAAAAACGCTGCGCACCTGCCGCAGCTGCCTGTTCCCAGCCTGATTCTCGATTCCTGGCGCCGCTCCATGGACCAGCACCACCTGGACCCGGGCTCGCTGCAAGGGCCGCGGATCCTTTCCCACAACGTGCTCAAGGAATGCCGCGAGCGCTCCGAACTGTTCCTGCGCATTGCCAGCGAAGAAGTGGCCCGCCTCCACGGCCGCGTGCGCGACGCCGACTACTGCGTGCTGCTCACCGACGCCCAGGGCCAGACCATCGACTACCGGGTGGAAAGCGCCATCCGCAATGACTGCCGCAAGGCCGGGCTGTACCTGGGCACCTGCTGGTCGGAAGGCGAAGAAGGCACCTGCGGCGTGGCCGCGGTGCTGACTGCCAAGGCGCCGGTCACGGTGCACAAGCGCGACCACTTCCGCGCCGCCTTTATCGGCCTGACCTGCTCCGCCGCACCGGTGTTCGACCCCCAGGGCGAACTGCTCGGGGTACTGGATGTGTCGGCCGTGCGCTCCCCCGATGACCGCCGCTCCCAACACCTGATCCGGCAGATGGTGGTGCAGAGCGCGCGGGAGATCGAACAGGCGTTTTTCATGAGCAGCGCCCAGGGCTATTGGGTGCTGCGGGCTCACGGCAGCCCGGGCTACGTCGACAGCCAGCCGGACTACCTGTTCGCCTGGGACGACGACGGCTGCCTGCAGGCGCTGAACCCCGCGGCGCGGCACTACCTGCTGCAACGCTACGGGCAACTGCCCCAGCACATCGGCCAAGTGTTCGACCCACAACTGCTGCACCGCGCCGGCGACGCATCGCTGTGCCTGCTCAACGACCTGCATGCCCGCCTCAGCGCACCCCGGCGCCCGAACCCGACGCGTCAGCGCCACTTGCTGCCGAACGAGGAAGACCCACGGGTGGCCGACAGCCTGCGCCTGGCGGTGCGGGTCAAGGACCGTCACCTGCCGGTGCTGATCCAGGGTGAAACCGGCTCCGGCAAGGAAGTATTCGCCCGGCAACTGCACCTGGCCAGCCAGCGCCGGGACCGGCCGTTTGTCGCGGTGAACTGCGCGGCGATTCCCGAAAGCCTGATCGAGAGCGAGCTGTTCGGCTACGTCGCCGGGGCCTTTACCGGAGCCTCCAGCAAAGGCATGCAGGGGCTGTTGCAACAGGCCGATAGCGGCACCCTGTTTCTCGATGAAATTGGTGATATGCCCCTGGCCTTGCAGACCCGCTTGCTGCGGGTGTTGGCCGAGGGTGAAGTGGCGCCCTTGGGCGCGTCCCAGCGCAAGGCGGTGGACATCCAAGTGATCTGCGCCACACACCGCGACCTGGAAACCCAGGTGGCGGAAGGCAGCTTTCGCGAAGACCTGTATTTCCGCCTGGGCGGCGCGCGGTTTCAGTTGCCGCCGCTGCGCGAACGCAGTGATCGGCTGCGCCTGATTCAGCGGATTCTTGAGGAGGAGTCGGCCCTGTGCGGCGTGCCGGTGCAACTGGCCGGCGCCGCCTTGGAGTGCCTGCTGGGGTATCGCTGGCCGGGCAATGTCCGACAATTGCGACATGTGCTGCGCTATGCCTGCGCGGTGTGCGAGGCCGAGCTGATTCAGCTCAATGACCTACCCGAACAACTGCGCGGCGCCGAGCCGGAACAACTGCTGCGGGAACCGGGCGCCAGCCCCGAACGCCAGGCCCTGCTGGACGCCCTGGTGCGGCACCGCTGGAAGCCCACGGCAGCGGCCAACGCCCTGGGCATCTCCCGCGCCACCCTGTATCGCCGCGTGCACCAGCACGGCATCGAAATGCCCGGCCGCCGCCCCGCCTGAAACCCTAAACAGCCCCACCCTGTAGGAGCCGGCTTGCCGGCGATGGCGGTCTCAGGGGCCCCATCGCTGGCGAGCCAGCTCCCACACGGCCCCCGGCTAACGCGGGGCGGGCTGAAAACGGGCACGGTAGCGGCCGGGGCTTTCACCGGTCCATTTCTTGAAGGCGCGATGGAAGGCGCTGGGCTCCTGGAAGCCGGTGCGTTCGGCAATCTCGACGATGCTGCTGCCGCTGCGGCGCAGCAGGTCCACCGCCAACCCTCGGCGCACCTCGTCCTTGATTTCCTGGAAGGAACACCCCTCGCGCTCCAGGCGCCGCCGGCAGGTGCTGGGGCTGATTTGCACCTCAGCGGCAAAGGCCTCCAGGGTCGGCCACTGGCTGTAATGGCTCTGGCGCAAACGCTGATACACCTGGGTCGCCAACCCGTGCTGGTTGCGAAACCGAATCACCAGCCACTGCGGCGCACTGCGCAAAAAGACTTTCAGCGAGGCCAGATCCTGCACCACCGGCAAACGCAGAAACCGGCTGGCAAACTCGATTTCCGTGCGCCCGGCGGCAAAGGTCAGGTTCGGCCCCCACAGCAGCGGATCGTCACTCAGGGCCGGCCGCCCATGGCGAAAGTCCGCCCGGTCGATGGCTATCCGCCGCCCGCCCAACCAGCACAGCAAGCTGATGATCAGCACCAGGAAAGTTTCTTCGCCATAGCGCCCGCTGTCCGGGTCGCCGGCCCGGCTGTCGAGGCTGATCACCGCGCGCTTGCCGCGCACACTGAAGCTGCCGCTAAAGTCCCGCAGGAACAGGCTGAAATTGGCCAGGCACTGGCGCAGGGCTTTTTCCAGGGTGGGTTCCTGGATCAGCCCTCGGCAGATCAGGGCGAAACTGCCCGGCGGCATGCCATGGGAATCGAGCTGGAAAAACTCGTCCTGCAATTGCCGAATCTGGATCAGCCACAACGCTGCAAAGGCGCTGGCCGGCACCCGCGCCAACGGGTCCTGCAGCAGTGCCGGTTCGATACCCGCCTCGGCCAGCGCCGCCGCCAGGCGCTCGGGTTGATCGCGCATGGCGTGGGTCATCACCTGGACGAAATAGACCGCGACCGAATCCTTTTCCCGCATCAAGGTTGGGCCCTCTAGTGGCTGTGGACATGGCAAAAAACGCCAGCGCGGTTGACCGCTTTCGGCATAGGCGCCAAGCGCCGACGGGCTCTAGACTCGGCCCCCATACAGCGCATTGCCTGGCGAAAGCGCCATGCTCTGCGAAGGCGTCGAACAAAGGAAGAGCGTTGAAGATGAATCTGCACACTATCGCGGTTATCGGGGCCGGCACCATGGGCAACGGCATCGCCCAGGTCTGTGCCCAGGCGGGCATCAAGGTGACCCTGCTGGACATCTCCGAAGGTGCCCTGGACAAGGCCCTGGCCACCGTGGCCAAGAACCTCGACCGCCAAGTGGCCAAGGACACCCTGAGCGAGGCGCAAAAAAACGCCGCCCTGGCGCTGATCCGCACCAGCACCGATTACAGCGCCCTGCGTGACGTGCAACTGGTGATCGAAGCCGCCACCGAAAACCTCGACCTCAAGCTGCGGGTGCTGCAACAGATCGCCGCCCAGGTCAGCCCGGAGTGCGTGATCGCCTCCAACACCTCGTCGCTGTCGATCACCCAATTGGCCGCCAGCGTCAGCCAGCCCGAGCGTTTTATCGGCCTGCACTTCTTCAACCCGGTGCCGGTGATGGGCCTGATTGAAGTGATCCGCGGCCTGCAGACCAGCGACGGGACACACGCCCTGGCCCTGGACCTGGCCCAACGCCTGGGCAAAACCGCAATCACTGCTGGTAACCGCCCTGGCTTCGTGGTCAACCGCATCCTGGTGCCGATGATCAACGAGGCGATCCTGGTGTTTCAGGAAGGCCTGGCCAGCGCCGAGGACATCGACGCCGGCATGCGCCTGGGCTGCAACCAGCCCATCGGCCCCCTGGCCCTGGCCGACCTGATCGGTCTCGACACCCTGCTGGCGATCCTCCAAGCCTTCTACGACGGCTTCAACGACAGCAAATACCGCCCCGCGCCGCTGCTCAAGGAAATGGTCGCCGCCGGCTACCTGGGCCGCAAGACCGGGCGAGGCTTCCATACCTATGGCTGAGCGCTGCTCACGCTTCGCCGAAAGCCGCGACAAGGCCCTGGAGCTGTTCGCCAGCAAGGGCTTTGGCCAGGTCGGCATGCGTGAGCTGGCCAGCCACCTGGGCCTGACCCCGGGTTCGCTGTACCACCATTACCCGAGCAAACAGCACCTGTTGCTGGACCTGATCGAAGAGTTCTACGACGAACTGCACAGCACCCTCAAGCGCCTGCAGCGGCGCAAGCGGCAAGGCGACTGCCTGCCGGCGCTGATCCGCGCCCACCTCAAGCTGCACCGGGAACTGCCGCGGCATTTCCGTTTGGTGGAGCGCGACAGCGGCTGCCTGAACCCCGACCAGCAAGCGCGGGTCGAGCAGTTGCGCCAAGGCTACGAACAGCAACTGCTGGACCTTCTGCACACCCCGCCCGACCTTGGCGAAGGCGCACGACGGGCCACCGGCCATGCGCTGGCCAACCTGTTGAACAGCGCCCCCAGTTGGTTCAATGGGCAATCCCTGGCCGAGCGGGAGCGGGAAACCCTGCTGGAAAACCTGCTGACCGGGGCCATCGAGCGCCTGTTGGCCGGCGCTCCAGTGCGCAGTGCGGTGGCCTGAGCCTCAGCGCAGTTGCAGCGGGTCCACCAGGCCGGCGGCGATGGCCATGCCCACCAGTTCCGGCAGGTGCTCGGCCTGCATGCGTTTCATCACCCGTGAGCGATACAGGTCGATGGTCTTGACGCTGACCCCCAACTGCTCGGCAATGTCCCGATTGGTGTAGCCCTGCACCAGCGGCAGCAATACGTCCTTCTCCCGTGGCGTCAGGCTCTCCAGCAAGCCGTGCACCCGGGCCTGCCCGGCGCTCTGGCTCTGGTGGCGGTCGGCGCGGCTCAAGGCCTGCTGCACGCTGTCCAGCAACAGCTGTTCGTTGTAGGGCTTTTCGATGAAGTCTACTGCCCCGGCCTTGAACGCCCGGACCACGATGGGCACGTCGGCGTGGCCGCTGACAAAGATCAGCGGCAACTGGATATCGCGCTGGCGCAGTTCCTCCTGGACATTCAAGCCGCCCATGCCGGGCATGCGCACATCCAGCAGCACGCAGGCATTGAGGCTGGGATCGCAGTGTTCGAGAAACGCCCGGCCACTGGTGAAAGGCAGCGCCTTGAGGCCCACCGACTCCAGCAGCCAGACGGTGGAGTCGAGCATGCCCGGGTCGTCGTCGACCACGTACACCACCTGCTGCGCCATGGGGGTCATTGCCTTGCTCCTGTTGTTGGGTGGGACGTTGAATCGGGGTCGGCCGGGGCGCTGGCCGGTAGCCGACAGCACATCGTCAAGCCACGGTCCTGGGGCTGGGCCTGCAAGTCGCCGCCGAAACCTTCGACGATGCTGCGACTCATGGACAGCCCCAACCCCAGGCCGTTGGCCTTGCTGGTGTAGAACGGGGTGAACAACTGCGGCAACTGCTCGACGGACACCCCGGGGCCCTGGTCGCTGACGCTGACCTGCACCCCGCCCCCGGCAGCCGCTTCGGCCCCCAGGACGATGCGGGAAGCCTGCTGCGGATGCACCTCGCGATTGGCCTCGATGGCGTTGCGCAGCAGGTTCAGCAACACCTGCTCCAGCAGCACCCGGTCGGCGTACACCGGCGGCAGATTATCCGCCAGGCGCAGCTCGATCGTCACCTGGCAGGCCTGGGCCTCCCAGGCACACAGGCGCACGGTTTCCCGGGCCACGTCGGCCATGTCCAGGGCCTGGACCTGGCGCCTGCCCTTGCGCAGAAAAGCGCGCAAACGCTTGATCACTTCGGCGGCGTGGGTCGCCTGTTCGGCAATCCGCTCCAGGCCCTGGGCGACCTTGCGGACCGCCTCAGGCTGAGTGTCCAGGTTCTGCAAATAGCGCTGGCTGGCGTTGGCGTAATTGACCACCGCCGCCAACGGCTGGTTGATCTCATGGGCGATGCCCGAGGCCAGTTCACCCAGGGTCACCAGGCGCGCGGTGTGGGCCAGTTCGTCCTGGTGATGGCGCTGCTGGGCTTCGCGCAATTCGCGCTCGCTCTGGTCATGGGCCACCAGGGAATAGAAGCGCTCGCCACTGGCGGCGCGATGGGCCAGGAGCATCAGCGACACCGGCACCGAGGCGCCGCCGGCCGGGGGTTGCAGGCGCGCCTCGATGCTCCAGCGGCCGCTGCGCTCAGCGCGCTCCCAACCCTCCCGTTGCAAGCGGCCCAGCACCTCTTGGCTGAGGATCGCGACCAACTCGGGCATCGGCTGCTCGGCCCCCAGGCCCAGGGTGTGCCGGGCGGCCGGGTTGAGGTAAGTCACCGCGCCGCCGGGCTGGATAAACAGCACCGGGTCGGGGTTGGCCTCCACCACTTCCGCCAGCCGCCGTTTGTTCTCTTCAGCCTGGACCCGGGCGGTGATGTCCCGGGACACCGCCACCACTTCCACCACGGTGCCGGTGTAGGTGTCGCGGATCCCCCGGCAGGCGGTCTCGAACCACAGGTAATGGCCGTCGCGATGGCGGATGCGGTACGTCATGGTGTGGTAACCGTCCTGCTCCAGGGCATCCTGGGTGCGCTGCATCAGCCCGGCCAGGTCCTGGCTGTGGAACAGGCTGCGGGCCAGCAGGCCACGCAGTTCTTCGGGCCAATAGCCGAGCAGGGTCCAGGAGGCCGGCGAGGCGTCGAGAAAGCTGCCGTCCGGGGTGTGCCGGGAAATCAGGTCAGTGGTGTTTTCGGTGATCAGCCGGTACAGGCGCCGCGCCTTGGCTGACTCACGCTCGGCCAGGACCTGGGTCGTGGCCTCTTGGCAGCGGGCCAATACCCGTTGCCGGTGCGGGTCTGGGATAAAGGTCCAGAGCAGGATCCGCTCGCCCCACTGGGCCTCCACTTGTTCGATGGCCCGCTGCTGCTCCAGGCAGGCCCGCACCAGGGCTGGGTGATTGACCGGCAGCAGCGCCGCGACCTCGCCGCTGGTCGCGCCGTCCAGCCATTGGCGCAAGGCTGGATTGAGGTCCAGCGGCCGCGCTTCGGCGTCCAGCAACAAGCTGGGTTGCGGGTCATGGCCAAGCCAGGGTGAGTCCGGCAAGCGGCCTTCGCGCTGCAGGTGCAGCCAGCGGCTCAAGTGGGTGGAGCTGGGCATGGTCGATCAACCTGTGGGCCAAAACAGCGAATTATTTTTATAGTATAAATACTATACAACTCAGGTAGTACTTCCATATCAATCGACAAACAGTATATAAAAGACCCCGGATAAGTCACCGAGCTTTCGCTGGGTGTGCTGCGTACCTGGACCTACTCCCTATGGGAAATGGCGCCCTTGCGATCGCCATCGCCGGCAAGCCGGCTCCTACACGGGGATTGATAGGGCCGTTTTCAGCGTATGCAGAACACGCAACGAACGACTCGGCCAATAGAGCTAATAATCAGCCACCGGGTACCCGAACCATGTCCATCTACGAGCAAGGCCTGGCGCCGACTGCCGTCAATCACATTGCCCTCTCCCCCTTGAGCTTCATCGAACGCACCGCTGCGGTTTACCCCGATTACCCGGCGGTGATCCACGGTTCGATCCGTCGCACCTGGGCCCAGACCTACCGCCGCTGCCGGCGCCTGGCCTCAGCCCTGGCCGGACGCGGCATCGGCAAGAACGACACCGTGGCGGTGATGCTGCCGAACATCCCGGCGATGCTCGAAGCGCACTTCGGCGTGCCGATGATCGGCGCCGTGCTCAATGCCCTCAACGTGCGCCTGGACGCCGAAGCCATCGCCTTTATGCTGGCCCACGGCGAAGCCAAGGTACTGATCGCCGACCGCGAATTCTCCGAGGTGATCCACGCTGCCGTGGCCATGCTCGACCACCCGCCCCTGGTGATCGACCTTGACGACCCGGAATACGGCGAAGGCCAGCCGGCCAGCGACCTGGACTACGAGGCCTTTCTTGCCGAGGGCGATCCCGAATTTGCCTGGCAGTGGCCGGATGACGAGTGGCAAGCCATCGCCCTCAACTACACCTCGGGCACCACCGGCAACCCCAAGGGCGTGGTCTACCACCACCGCGGCGCCTACCTCAATGCCCTGGGCAACCAAATGACCTGGGCCATGGGCAACCACCCCGTGTACCTGTGGACCCTGCCGATGTTCCACTGCAACGGCTGGTGCTACCCCTGGACCGTCACCGCCCTGGCCGGGGTGCATGTGTTTTTGCGCCGGGTCGATCCGCAGAAGATCCTCAACCTGATTCGCGAGCATCAGGTCACCCACCTGTGCGGCGCGCCCATTGTGCTCAATGCCCTGGTGAACATGCCGGAGTCGGCTAAGGCCGCCATCGACCACCCGGTCAACGCCATGGTGGCCGGCGCCGCGCCACCGGCCAAGGTGATCGGTGCGGTGGAAGAAATGGGCATCAAGGTGACCCACGTCTACGGCCTGACCGAGGTCTATGGCCCGGTCACCCTGTGCGCCTGGCACGCGGCCTGGGACGAGTTGCCCCTGGAGCAGCGGGCCCAGATCAAGTCACGCCAGGGCGTGCGCTACCCCACACTGGAAGGGGTGATGGTGGCCGACCCGAAAACCCTTGAACCGACACCGCGGGACGGCCAGACCATCGGCGAGATCTTCATGCGCGGCAACACCGTGATGAAGGGTTACCTGAAGAACCCCAGCGCCACCGCCGAGGCCTTCGAGGGCGGCTGGTTCCACACCGGCGACCTGGGGGTGACCCACCCGGACGGCTACATTGAGATCCGCGACCGGCTCAAGGACATCATCATTTCCGGCGGCGAGAACATCTCCACCATCGAGCTGGAAGGCGTGCTCTATCGCCACCCGGCGGTGCTGGAAGCGGCCGTGGTGGCCCGGCCCGACGAAAAATGGGGCGAGACACCTTGCGCCTTCATTACCCTCAAGGCCGATCACCAGGACGTGCGCGAAGCAGACATCATCGCCTTCTGCCGCGAGCACTTGGCGGGCTTCAAAGTGCCGCGCACCGTGGTGTTCAGCCAATTACCCAAGACCTCCACCGGCAAGATCCAGAAATTCGTCCTGCGCGACATGGCGAAAAACCTCTAGCCTACATACCTACCCCTGTAGGAGCCGGCTTGCCGGCGATGGCGGTCTTGCCGGCCCCTGTAGGAGCTGGCTTGCCGGCGATGGCGTCCACCCGTGCGACGCCAGGCTTATGGGCCCCTTCGCCGACAAGCGGAGCGCCGCCCGGCCGGCTCCTACAAGGTGGCGGGGTCTGCGTTTTTGATTCACGCGGCCACGGCCGCTCAACCTCCCCTTTTGCCCGAGGTTCCTGCAATGCCCGAATTCAACGCTCCGCTGCGCGATATGCGCTTCGTTCTGCATGAGGTGTTCAACGCGCCCAAGCTCTGGGCCCGTTTGCCGGCCCTGGCCGACACCGTGGACGCCGACACCGCCGATGCGATTCTCGAAGAGGCGGCCAAGGTCACCGCCAACCTGATCGCCCCGCTCAACCGCAGCGGCGACGAGGAAGGCGCGCAGTGGCAGGCTGGCCAGGTCAGCACGCCGCAAGGTTTCAAAGAGGCCTACAGCACCTACATCCAGGGCGGCTGGGTCGGCCTCAGCGGCAACCCGGCCTACGGCGGCATGGGCATGCCGAAGATGCTCGCGGTGCAGTTCGAAGAAATGCTCTATGCCGCCAACTCCAGCTTCGCCCTGTACTCGGCCCTGAGTTCCGGGGCCTGCCTGGCCATCGACGCCCACGCCAGTGAAGCCCTCAAGGCGCTGTACCTGCCGCCGATGTACGAAGGCCGCTGGGCCGGCTCCATGTGCCTGACCGAGGCCCACGCCGGCACCGACCTGGGGATTATCCGCACCCGCGCCGAACCCCAGGCCGACGGCAGCTACCGCATCAGCGGCAGCAAGATCTTCATCACCGGCGGCGACCAGGACCTGACCGAAAACATCATCCACCTGGTGCTGGCCAAGCTGCCGGACGCCCCCGCCGGGCCCAAAGGCATCTCGCTGTTCCTGGTGCCGAAAATCCTGGTGGACCAGGACGGCGCCCTGGGTGCGGCCAACGCCGTGGGCTGCGGTTCCATCGAACACAAGATGGGCATCAAGGCCTCGGCCACCTGCGTGATGAACTTCGACGGCGCCACCGGCTGGCTGATCGGCGAGGCCAACAAGGGCCTGGCGGCGATGTTCACCATGATGAATTACGAGCGCCTGTCGATCGGCATCCAGGGCATCGGTTGCGCCGAAACCTCTTACCAGAACGCCCGCACCTACGCCCGGGAACGACTGCAAAGCCGCTCCCCGGCCGGCGCCGTGGCCAAGGACAAGGTGGCCGACCCGATCATCGTCCACCCCGATGTGCGGCGCATGCTGCTCAGCATGAAAGCCATGACCGAAGGCGGCCGCGCCTTTGCCAGCTACGTGGGGCAACAACTGGACCTGGCCAAGTTCGCCGACCAGCCCCAAGAGCGGCACAACGCCGAAGCCCTGGTGGCGCTGTTGACCCCGGTGGCCAAGGCGTTTTTCACCGACACCGGCCTGGACAGCTGCGTGCACGGCCAGCAAGTGTTCGGCGGCCACGGCTACATCCGCGAATGGGGCCAGGAACAACTGGTGCGCGACGTGCGCATCGCGCAGATCTACGAAGGCACCAACGGCATCCAGGCCCTGGATTTGCTGGGGCGCAAAGTGGTGGGCAACGGCGGCGTGGCCCTGCGCCTGTTCACCGGGGAAATCCGCGACTACGCCCAGCAGGCCGGCGCGGCCTACAGCACCGAGCTGCTGGACGCGGTGCAGCGCCTGGAAAGCCTCAGTGACTGGCTACAGGAACAGGCACGCCTCAACCCTCACGCCATTGGCAGCGCCTGCGTGGAATACCTGCACCTGTTCGGCTACGTGGCCTATGCCTACCTGTGGGCGCGCATGGCCCAGGTCGCCGAGCAACAGCAAAGTGCCGACCCGGCGTTTTACGGCGCCAAGCAGGCCACCGCGCGCTTCTACTTCAGCCGTTTGCTGCCGCGCATCCTCAGCCTGGAACAAAGCATCCGCGCGGGCAGTGACCCGTTGTTCGAGCTGGACGCCGAGCAGTTCTGAGGCGCCTGCGGCCTCTCCTCTACCGACGATGGCGACGCCTGGCGCGCCATCGCAGTCGGGGAAACCCCACACAAATCACACAAGAAGCCCATGCAGCAGGCCGACGCTCGCTGCATACTGCCGCCCGAACCAGCAAAAGGACTTCCTGTGTCAGCCCAACTTCTGATCGCCCTCAGCGCCGCCATCGTGCTCGCACTGGGGCTCCTGCACCTGTTTTTCACCTTCTTTAGCACCCGCTTCCAGCCCCGCGACACCGCCTTGGGCGCGCAGATGAAAGTCGTTTCGCCGCGCATCACCGACCAGACCAGCATGTGGCGAGCCTGGGTTGGCTTCAACGCCAGCCATAGCCTGGGGGCCATGCTGTTCGGCCTGATCTACGGCTACCTGGCACTGTTCCAGCCACTGCTGCTGCAACACTCAAGCTTTTTGCTTGGGCTCGGCGCGCTGTTCCTGGCCAGCCTGTTGCTGCTCGCCCGCCGCTACTGGTTCAGGGTGCCGTTGATCGGCATCAGCTGCGCCCTGGTGCTGTACCTCAGCGGCCTGAGCCTGCTGTAGCGCCGCACGCTATTCAACGCTCCGAGCCGCCTCGGGGCGTGATTCCCCCTCACCCTTTGATGAGAACGACAATGCCTCGCCCGTTGACCCTGTGGTTATGGATGTTCACCGCCCTAAGCTGGATCGCTTGCGCGATTCCGTTGCTGCTGCTGGGCTTTTTCGACTGGTGCCTGATCACCCCCTCGGAAGTCAGCGGCACCCTGTTCGGCGGCGCCATGGGCACCCAGATGTACCTGTCGGGCTGGGCCGTGGCCACGGTTGCCCTGGCCGTGACCCTGGTGTTTCGTCTGCCGGGATCGACCCTGGCCTGGATCGGCGCCGGCATCATGCCCCTGGTCATGGGCGCCGGTTGGCTGCTGTTCTACCCGGACGATGCCGACGGCCACCTGATGTTCAGCCCGCAACAACATGAGATCGGCGTGGCGATGCTGGTGGGGGCCGCCTTCCTGCTCAGCGGAGAATACCTGCGCCGACGCCGGCTGAAAAAGCCCGTGGCGCCGCCCAAGGCCGGTTTCTTGCTGCTGCTCCGGACCCTGGTCGCGGGCCTCTTGGTGAGCGTTTTCACCCTGGTGCCCTGGACGATCTACAAGGAGCTGACCCTGCCCACCTGTGCCTTCAACAAGGCCGGCCAGCAATTGAGCGTGTGCATCGGGCATGACTCGGAAGAACACATAATCGTCGATTGAATCGCGTCGCTTCCGGCACTCTCCAGCCCGTTGGACGAGCGTCGGCAGCAGGCCAGAACCGCTCCGGCGCCGACGACCGGCGAGCCCTTTTCTTTAGCACATGAGTACTCCGATGCCTCGCTACTTCTCCCTGTGGTTAGGGTTCTATTACTTCGCCAGCGCACTGGCAATCTGCGCCCTGGTGCTGGGCCTGGGCTACATCAACTGGGACCTGATCAAACCCATTGACGTCGGCGGCACCCTGTTCGGCGGTGGCATGGGCGCCGCGGCGCAATTGATGGGGTGGGCCATCGTCTTTACGAGCCTGATGCTGTGCCTGCTGTTGCGCCTGCCCGGGGCCACCCTCGGCAGCCTGGTCAGCGGAGCGCTGCTGCTGGGCATCAGCGCCGGCTGGCGGCTGTTCTATCCGGACGACTCCGACGGCAACCGGCTCTATAGCCCGAGCCCTCGGGAAATCGACTTGATGCTGATGATCGGCGCGGCGCTGTTCTACGGCAGCTGGGTGCTTTGGCGTCGGCGCCGGGCCATGCCCCGGGTCAAGCCGGTGCCCGGCCTGATGCTGGCCATCAGGACCCTGTTGGCGGCCTGCATCGCCGGCTGCGCCCTCTTCGTAATGCTGAAACTGCTACAGCCGCCGCTGCCGACGTGCGCGTTCAACAAGGCCGGGCAGCAGTTGTCGATCTGCCTGGGGGATGGCCTGAATGAGCGGGTGATTGTCGATTAGCCCTCCAACATCCGGATTTTTCTCCTGCCACCGGCCAGCCCTGCGCGGCTAACGACGCAGATTGGCCAGTGGATCGTAGGCCTTCGGCCGTTCTGTCTTGCCCGGTTGCGGGGCCGGGTCCAGCGGCGCTTTGGCCGGGCCAATGGGGTCGACCTGGGGATCGGCCAGGTCCGGAGAATCCGGATCAAATCCCAGCTCGTCCTGGCCGGATGCATGCTCCGAAGAGCTCGGCCCGCTCGGTGTCTGGCTGTTCGGTGTCTTATTGTTCATCGGTGCCTCCTGGGCAGTTCCCGCAAAGCCGCGGGCCTGTCACCTGAGATCCCTCCTGCGCGCCCGCGTGCGACTGCCCGGACGAACGGCCACACACCGATTAACACTCCGGCTATGACGGCCGACAACCCGATAAATATATATTTCAAAGCCAGCAAAATGGCGCATTGCCATTATTTGTACGCTTTGTTACAAGATTGAAATTTTTGATAAGGATCATCAGATAAGTCGCCGCCCGGATTCCCGGCGCGGCCGTATCTGCGCGCCTCATTGATGCTCCAGCCGGCCAACCCGCCGCGCCTCATTACCCCAGACAAGGAACAGGACCATGGTCATGCAAACCACTTTTGACGGACCGGAATCGGACTACAGCTTCAGTGACGCCGGCGGCAATATTGAAGTCAGCAAGGACGGCGCCGTCGTCGCCAGTTCGGAAGGTCTGAGCGGTGACCTGGTCCTGACCCTCGGTGAAAGCGTTATCACTGCCAGCCGTGAGGTCGACACCGTCCACGCCTCCGGCAGCGTCGAAGACCCCTATGTCACCGCCCTCGACGACGGCGGCTATGTGCTGACCTGGTCTGTGGACAACGACAGTTTCGAAGGCATTGTGGTCAAGCGCTACTCCGCCAGCGGCGAGATGATCCAGCGCACCAACATCCCAACCCCGGATGTCGATGACCCTTCAATCACTGCCCTGAAAAATGGCCAGTTCATCCTGGCCTGGACCTCGGAGAACGATAACGACGTCTCCACGGTGTACACCCAGCTGTTCGGCGCCGACGGCAACACCAGTGGCAGTGTGGTCAAAGTCGCCAGCTCCGCCACATTCGACCTGGAAGACGCCAAGGTCACCGTCCTCAGCGATACCAAGTACATCGTCACCTGGGGCGAAACCCACGACGACGTATCGAACAACCCCCTGCTGGAACTGACCGACATCAAATCGGTGGTCTACACCAACGGCAGCCCCGGCGCCGTGCAGACCCTGGTCACCCGTGACAGCACCTTGGGCGAAGCCGACGATTCGACCATCCTCAAGGGGGCCGACGGCAAGTTCTGGCTGACCTACACCGTGCAAAAGGTCACTAACCCAGAGAGCAACAACCCTACCTTCACCTCGAAATTCCTCGTCAGCCAGTTGGACGCCAACGGCAAGCTGATCGCCGGCGCCCCGACCGTCCTTGAGACCCTGACCAGCAGCAACGGTTATGCCTCCTACTTCGGCGTGGTCGAGGTCAATGGCCAGTTCGTGGTCAGCCACGTCACTGAAGGCACCGGCACCCAAGACCGGGTGATCGTCACCCAGCTGTACGACAACACATTCGTGGCCATCGGCGACCCGGTGGAAATCAGCAGCGGCCAGTCGATCAATGGTGCGACCATCGCCGAACTGCCCAATGAAGGCGGCTACGTCCTGGCCTGGAGCGAGTACAACCCGAGCGGCGGCGGCAACGTTTACATTCAGCGCTTCGATGCCAATGGCGTTGAAAAAGACGGTTCGCCGATTCTGGTAGGCACTGCCGCGTCGGGCAACTTCCTGCGCGACGCGCCGGTGGTCACTGTGCGTGACGGCGGCACTGTGGTGGTGAGCTGGGAAAGCAGCAGCAACAGCACTCCGAACGAAGTAGACATCAACGTCCAGAAGGTCACCAATGCGGGCCTGCTGGTGGGTTCCACGACCACCACCATCACCGGTGACGCCCACGACAACACCCTGAACTGGAGCGGTACCGACGACGTCACCCTCGACGGTGGCGCGGGTAACGACACCGCAGGCTTGCTGGGGTCGAGCGCAGAGCATCGCTTCACTCAGGACAGCGCTGGCAACATCGTGGTCCAGGGCAACCAGGACACCACCCTGCAGAGCATCGAGAAGGTCCAGTTCACGGGCAACGAAACCATCAGCATCAACGACAACCGCTTCGACAACGAAGCCGATGCCGTGGTGTCCATGGAGCCCAACTCCACGCAACTGAGCAATGGTAATTATGTGGTGGTCTGGGAACAGGCCGGGCAATTCCACGTGCAGCAATTTGATGCCAGCCACACCCTGCTTGACGACCAACTGCTGGACAGCAACACCGGCACCAACCCGGTCATTACTGCCGGCAAGGACGGGGCTTACCTGATCGGCTGGATCACCGACGGCAACCTGCTGCAGATCCAGGGCTACGACACAACAGGTACAGCCACCGGCGAACTGATCAGCTTCTCGCCACAAGACAGTGACAACTCCAATGTCCGATTCGAAGACATGGCAATCACCGTCCTGGCCAACGGCAACTACGCCGTGACCTGGTCCGAAGAGATGAATGGCGCCCAGGGCAGCAGCTCGCCGTTCTTCGCCTCCGAAACCTTCGTGCAGATTTTCGATGGCACCACCCACCTTGCCATCACCGACATGGTCCAGGTCGACACCAAGACCCAGGACGGCAAGGTCTTCGCGGGCGAACCGAGCATCACCAACCTGGGCACCGGTTTTGCCATTGCCTGGGAACGTGAAACCGGCTCCTCGGGCAACGTCGATGTCTACCTGCAGCGCTACGACGCCGCCGGCAAGGCCATCGGCGCCAATACCCTGGTCAACACCACCACCGCAGGCGAGCAGTCCGGCGCCAAAATCACCACCCTGGGCGACGGCAGCCTGGTGGTGACCTGGGTCAGCCTGACCTTCAAGAACGACGAGCCGGTCAGCGGCAACGTCTACATGCAGCGCTACAGCGACAAAGGCGCGAAGCTGGGTGGCGAGACCCTGGTCAACACCGCCACCAAGGAAATCCAGGGTGAGCCCGCCATCACCGCCCTCAAGGACGGCGGCTATGTCATCAGTTGGGCCACGTCGGACGAAGCCTCACGCTCTGCCGACGCGCACCTGTATGCGCAGATTTTCGACAAGAACGGCGCCAAGGTCGGCGGCCAGTTGCTGATCAACACCTCGGAGAACGACATGTTCCCGGTGGTCAACGCCACCGCGGACGGCGGCTTCGTGGTCACCTGGGAAGACCTGTCCGGGGAGCGCGACGTTAACGGCAACAATGTGTCTGGCGACATCCACAGCCAGCGTTTCGACTCGACTGGCCACTCCACCGTCCTCACCGGCGATGACGGCGATAACACCCTGATCTGGACCGGCAGCAACCCGATCGTCCTGGAAGGCGGCGCTGGCAATGACACCCTGGTGGGCGGCGATGCCAACGATATTCTCAAGGGCGGCACCGGCGATGACCGCCTCGACGGCGGTCTGGGTGCCGATGTCCTCAGCGGCGGCCTGGGCAACGACACCTACGTGGTGAACAACCTCCAGGACCAGATCATCGAGAACACCGACGAAGGCACCGACACGGTCGAGTCTTCGATCACCTGGACTCTGGGCGCCAACCTGGAAAACCTGACCCTGACCGGCGCCACCGCGATCAATGGCACCGGCAACGAACTGGACAACGTACTGATCGGCAACAGCGGCAAGAACACCCTCAGCGGTGGCGCAGGCAACGACACCCTCGACGGCGGTGCCGGCGTGGACACGTTGATTGGCGGGGCCGGCGACGACACCTACATCGTTGACCTGCTGACCAAAGGCACTGGCGACAAGGCTACCCTGGCACTGGAAGACACCGTCACCGAGAAAGCCGGTGAAGGTGACCTGGACGTGCTGCAACTGCGCATGAGCGACTCGGCCGTCGCCAACTTCAGCGGTGTCGCAGCCGTGACCCTGGGCGCCAACCTGGAAGTGCTGGATGCGCGCAACACCGGCACCCTGGCCATCACCCTGAACGGTAACGCCGCGGACAACCGCATCCTCGGCAACGCCGGCAACAACATCCTCGACGGCAAGGCCGGTATCGACACCCTGATCGGTGGCGCGGGCGACGACCTGTACATCCTCGATAACGCCGCCGAACTGGCCCTGGTTGAAGAGGAGGCAGACGAAGGCAACGACACGCTGCAGATCGGTTACAACAACACCAGCAAGACCGAAGCCCAGAGTATCGACCTCAGCGTCGGCAACCTGGTGAACTTCGAAAACGTTACCGTCACCGGCACCGGCCTGTTCAACCTCACCGGCAACAACCTGGGCAACAAACTGACCGGTAACGCGGCGGCCAACGTCATCACCGGCGGCACGGGCAACGACACCCTCGATGGCAAGAACGGTGGCGATACCCTGACCGGCGGCGACGGCGATGACACCTACTTTGTCTACAGCGACAAGGACCAGGTGATTGAGGAACTCAACGGCGGTACCGACACGGTCAACGTGGTGTCCTACGCCAAGAACACCTACACCCTGGCAGACAACATCGAGAACGCCGTGGCCTACTCCGCCGCCGCGATCAACCTCACCGGCAACGCCCTGAACAACACACTGACCGGCAATGCCGCCGCTAACATCCTGGATGGTGGTGAAGGTGCCGACCGCCTGGTCGGTGGCAAAGGCAATGACACCTACATCGTCGATAACGTCGGTGACGTGGTGGTCGAACTGTGCAACGAAGGCGTTGACACCGTCAAGTCGTCCGTCGACTACACCCTGACGGACAACGTCGAGAACCTGACCTTGACCGGCTCGGGTGCGATCAACGGTACCGGCAATGCCCTGAACAACATCATCACCGGCAACGGGCTGGCCAACGTGCTGGATGGCGGTGCTGGCGTAGACACGCTGATCGGCGGGGCCGGCAACGACACCTACATCGTTGACCTGCTGGCCAAAGGCACAGGCATCAAGGCCACCGTGGCCCTGGAAGACACCGTCACCGAGAAAGCCGGTGAAGGTGACCTGGACGTGCTGCAACTGCGCATGAGCGACTCGGCCGTCGCCAACTTCAGCGGTGTCGCAGCCGTGACCCTGGGCGCCAACCTGGAAGTGCTGGATGCTCGCAACACCGGCAACTTGGCCATCACCCTGAACGGTAACGCCGCCAACAACCGCATCATCGGCAACGCCGGGAATAACATCCTCGACGGCAAGGCCGGCATCGACACCCTGATCGGTGGCGCGGGCGACGACCTGTACATCCTCGATAACGCCGCCGAACTGGCGCTGGTCCAGGAAGAGGCCGACGAAGGCAACGACACCCTGCAGATCGGCTACAACAACACCAGCAAGACCGAAGCCCAGAGTATCGACCTCAGCGTCGGCAACCTGGTGAACTTCGAAAACGTTACCGTCACCGGCACCGGCCTGTTCAACCTCACTGGCAACAACCTGGGTAACAAGCTGACCGGTAACGCGGCGGCCAACGTCATCACCGGCGGCACGGGCAACGACACCCTCGATGGCAAGAACGGTGGCGATACCCTGACCGGCGGCGACGGCGACGACACCTACTTTGTCTACAGCGACAAGGACCAGGTGATCGAGGAACTCAACGGCGGTACCGACACGGTCAACGTGGTGTCCTACGCCAAGAACACCTACACCCTGGCGGACAACATCGAAAACGCCGTGGCCTACTCCGCCGCCGCGATCAACCTCACCGGCAACGCCCTGAACAACATCCTGACCGGCAATGCCGCCGCTAACATCCTGGATGGTGGTGAAGGTGCCGACCGCCTGGTCGGTGGCAAAGGCAATGACACCTACATCGTCGACAACGTCGGTGACGTGGTGGTCGAACTGCTCAACGAAGGCGTGGACACCGTCAAGTCGTCCATCGACTACACCCTGACGGACAACGTCGAGAACCTGACCCTGACCGGCTCGGGCGCGATCAACGGCACCGGCAACGCCCTGAACAACATCATCACCGGCAACAACCTGGCCAACGTGCTGGACGGTGGCGCCGGTGTGGACCAACTGATCGGCGGTGACGGCAACGACACCTACCTGGTCGACCTGGTGATCAAGGGCACCGGGGCCAAGGCCACGGCTACCTTGGAAGACACTGTGGTGGAGAAGGCTGGGCAAGGCGATGACACCCTGATCTTGCGCACCGACTCCGATGCCTTTGCGAACTTCATCGGCAAGGCCAGCGTCACCCTGGCCGCCAACGTGGAGAACCTGGATGCACGGGGTACCGGCCTCCTGAACCTGAGCCTGACCGGTAACGCCAGCGACAACCTGATCATCGGCAACGCCGGCAACAACGTGATCAACGGCGGCGCCGGCAACGACACCCTGGCAGGCGGCCGAGGCCAGGACACCCTGACCGGCGGCGCAGGCAAGGATGTATTTGTCTTCAGCGCGGGCGACTCGAACGTGGACAGCGACGGCACCGGCATTGATGTCATCACCGACTTCAACATCAAGGACGACACCATTGGTTTCGATCAACTGGGCGTCACCCTGGACAGCGATTCGGTGAAGACCATCAGCGGCGTGCAAACCGGCTACGCCTCACTGCTGGAAGCCGCCAACGCCTTGTTCAGCGATACCGTCAAGGCCGTGATCGGCTACGACAAAGGCAATGCCTATGTCTTCGTCGATACCGATGATGCCCTGGGCGCGGACACTGCGATCAAGCTGGTGGGCGTCAAGGGCGACGTGAACATTGGTGCCATCAAGCTGGTCGCCGATGACTTTCACCTGACCCCTCCCTGATCCGTTGCGCTGATGCGCAGATTGTAAAGGCGGTAAAAAAGGCCGCTACCTTCGGGTAGCGGCCTTTTTTTACCTCTGGGAAAAGCGCTGTAGCGCGACTGGCAAGGGTTACAGGCTGAAGTCCTCGACGCTCAGCTCGGTGATCCCCACCAGCTTGATCGAGAAGTCGGCGACCTTGTCCGCATTGTGGGTGCCATAGACCACCAGGTCGTTGCCGACCACCTGGTACACCAACTCCTTGGCGCCGCCACTGAACACCCCGCCTTGCACCAACTTGTAGCCCTTGAGGGCCGAGAAATCGAGCTGGTCGATGCCGCTGGTGAAGTTGTGGATCACGTCCTGTTTGTCGTTGAGCCCCAGTTCCTTGAGGGTGTTGAACTTGAAGGTGTCCTTGCCGCTGTTGCCGAACATCGTGTCGGCACCGAGGCCGCCGATCAGGGTGTTGAGGCCGCCGGCACCGGCCTGCAGTTGGTCATCCCCGGCCCCGCCATTAAGGGTGTTATCGCCCAGGTTGCCGATGATCAAGTTGTTGCCGACGTTACCGGTCAGGCTCAGGTTCAGGTTACCGGTGCCGCTGGCATCCAGGTTCTCCAGGTTGGCGCCCAGGGTCACCGCAGCCTTGCCGGTAAAGGCGTTGATGGCGTCGGTGCCCATGCGCAGCACCAGGGTGTCATCGCCTTGCCCGGCCTTCTCCACCACGGTGTCTTCCAGGGCCACGGTGGCCTTGGTACCGCTGCCTTTGACGATCAGGTCGACCACATAGGTGTCGTTGCCAGCGCCGCCGATCAGCGTATCGACGCCCGCGCCACCGTCCAGCACGTTGGCTAATCCGTTGCCGGTGATGAGGTTATTCAGGGCGTTGCCGGTGCCGTTGATCGCCCCCGAACCGGTCAAGGTCAGGTTCTCGACGTTGGCGGTCAGGCTGTAGTCGATGGACGATTTGACGGTGTCCACGCCTTCGTTGGCTTCCTCCACGACCACATCGCCGAGGTTGTCGACGATGTAGGTGTCATTGCCTTTGCCACCCACCAGACGGTCGGCACCTTCGCCGCCATCGAGGATGTTGGCCGCCGCGTTGCCGGTCAGTGTGTTGTTCAGGACGTTGCCGGTCAGGTTGATCACCGCCTTGGAGTAAGCCACGGCATTCTCGATATTGGCTTCCAGGCTGTAGGTGTTTTTGGCGTAGGCCACCACGTTGACCGTGTCGATACCGCCGTTGAGTTCCTCGATCACCCGATCCTTGTCGCTGTAGACAAAGTAGGTGTCATTGCCTGTGCCGCCGGTCAGGGTATCGCCGCCGTTCTTGCCATCGAGGGTGTCGGCGCCGCTGCCGCCGGTGATGACGTTGGCCGACGCGTTACCGGTCAGCGTGTTGCCCAGGTTGTTGCCGGTGAGATTGAACAAGCCCGTACCGGTGACGGTAACGTTTTCGAAGTTCACCAGGTTGCCGGCGCTGAGGTCGATGCTCAGGGCTTCGGTCCTGGAGGCGTTCTTGTAGCCGACCCGCAAGGTGTCGTTGCCCTCGCCGGCCTCTTCCTGGACCAGGGCCAGTTCGGCGGCATTGTCGAGGATATACAGGTCGTCGCCATCGCCACCGATCAGGGTGTCGATGCCGGCCTTGCCGTCGAGGAGGTTATTGCCGGCGTTGCCGATAATGCGGTTGCTCACGGCGTTACCGTTCAGGGTGATGGCCAGGTTGCCGGTATTCTGAGCGTCCAGCCATTCCAGATTAGCGCCCAGGGTCACGGCTGCCGCGCCGCTGAAATTGGTGATGGCTGCGTCACTCATGCGCAGTTGCAGCACGTCCTGAACGCCCCCATCGGCTTTTTCGGTGATGCTGTCTTCCAGGGCCAGGGTGGCCTTGGCGCCAGTGCCCTTGGTCAGCAGGTCGACGATGTAGGTGTCGTTGCCTTTGCCACCCACCAGGCTGTCCACCCCGGCGCCGCCGTCGAGGACGTTGTCCTGGTCGTTGCCGGTGATGCTGTTCTTCAGTTCGTTACCCGTGCCATTAATCGTCCCCGAACCGGTCAGCACCAGGTTTTCGACGTTGGCGCTCAGGCGGTAATTGACCGAAGCCCTGACGGTGTCGATGCCTTCGTTGAACAGCTCGGTCACCCCATCGCCCACGTTATCGACGACGTAGGTGTCATTACCTTGACCGCCTACCAGCGTATCGGCGCCCAAACCGCCATCGATCCAGTCATTGCCGGCATAGCCCAGCATTACATCAGTGCCGGAGCTGCCGATGATGGTGTCGTTGCCTTTCAGGACATAGGCGTAAGTGGCCTGGGTGTCACCCTCGCTCAGCGCGAAGTTGGACATCACTGCAGCGCTCACGGAAATGCCACTGACGGTGTACTTCAAGACGCCACCGACGGAGAGACTGGTGCTGGTCACCGTACCGGTGACGCTATAGTCGTCCCAATAGGTGAAACGTCCGATAAAGGTCTGGTTCTGGTAACCGTTGCCGATAGTCAGCGAAGTGTCCTCGGCAGCCTGTACATCCCAGTACCAATCTTGCTCCTGCGTGAAATCAAAGCTGCTAGATACCTGCACCGTCGCCATTCAAGTCACCTGTTTATTGTCTTGGAAAGGCCGGGACAGCAGCACCCGGCGCCAAGAAGGTAACAAATCAGACATAAAATTGCCGACCGAAAACTGGGGCGCAAGATCGCCGACCCGGCGAAACAACCGCCCCCGTTCACACCCGTCAATCAGGTACCGAGTAGTAGATGTCGCTCAAGGCAATGCTGTTGACTCCCGTGAGTTTGATGGCGAAGTCCGCCGCTGCGCCGCCGTCGACCGTGCCGTACAACACCCCGCCTAGCAGTTTGAGCTGCCCGGCGCCAGTGAAGTCGGCGTTGCTGGCGATAAGCTCGAAGCTGGTGCCCAGCCCGCTCAGGTCGATATGGTCGATGCCTGATTTAAAGTCGCTGATGGTGTCCCAGGTGGTGCTGTCGCTGACTGTGCCCAACTGCGCCAGGTTGTCGAAGACGAAGGTGTCCGCCCCCGCCCCGCCGGTGAAGACATTCTGCGCGGTGTTGCCGATAAGGACATTATTCAGGGCGTTGCCGGTCAGGTTGAGCTTGACCCCGGCTTCGGTGGAGCTGACGTTGAGGTTCTCCACATTGGCAGCCAGGGTGATCGTCACCGCCGCCAGGCCGGCGGTACCGCCATAGACCTCAATGCTGTCGTTGCCTTGGCCCGCCAGCTCGATGACCTGGTCTTCCAGCTGGTTCTTGGTGGTCAGGTCCACCACGTAGTAATCATCCCCAAGACCGCCCTTGAGGGTATCGGCACCGCCGTAGCCATCCAGGAAATTGTTGCCACTGTTGCCGGTAATGATGTTGGCCAGAAAGTTGCCCTCGCCATAAATATCGTCGCTACCGGTGAGCACCAGGTTGTCCACACCGGACTGCAGGTCGAGGCTGTAGCTGACACTGGTTTCGATGGTGTCGATGCCCCCGCTGTCGAGCACCTGGTCGTTGACGTTATCGATGATGTAGGTGTCATTGCCGGCACCGCCCTGCATCAGGTCAGCCCCCAACCCGCCATCGATGCGGTTGTTCCCGGCGTTGCCGGTCAGGACGTTGTCCAGGGCATTACCCACCAGATTGAAGGCACCGCTGGCCAGCACCACGGCGTTTTCAATGTTGCCGACCAGGGTATAGCTGTTGCCAGCGTAGGCCATGACATTGACGGTGTCGGTGCCACCATTGAGCCCTTCCTGCACCTGGTCCAGGTTGCTGTAGACATAATAGGTGTCATCACCGTCGCCACCGATCAGGGTGTCAGCGCCCTTTTTGCCGTCCAGGGTGTCATTGCCCAGCCCGCCGATCAGGGTGTTGGCCGAGGCATTGCCGATCAACAGGTTGTCCAGTGCGTTACCGGTGAGGTTGAACAAGCCGGTGCCCAGCACACTCAGGTTGTCGATGTACTGCAGGCTGGGGTCGTTGAGGTTGATGGTCTGGGCCTGGGTGCCGCTGTTCAGGTAGGTGACGCGCAGTGTGTCGACACCCTCGTTCTCCAACTCCTGGATCAGACCCAGCTCGCTGACTGAATCGACCACGTAGGTGTCATCGCCCAAACCGCCGATCAAGGTGTCGATGCCAGCCTTGCCATCGAGGATGTTGGCACCGTCACTGCCTATCAGGATGTTGGCCGCCGCGTTGCCGGTCAGGTTGATGGCCAGGGTGCCGGTGTCGGTGGCATCCAGGTTCTCCAGGTTGGCCCCCAGGGTGATCGTCACCGTCGCCAGGCCAGTGGTGCCGCCATAGAGTTCAACACTGTCGTTGCCTTGGTCGACCAGCTCGATAACGCTGTCTTCCAAGAGGTTCTTGGCTGTCAGGGCGACCCGGTAACGGTCATCCCCCAAGCCGCCCTTGAGCGTATCCACGCCACCCAAGCCGTCCAGATCGTTGTTGCCACTGTTGCCGGTGAGGGTGTTGGCCAGGGCGTTGCCTTCGCCGTCGATATTGCCGCTGCCGGTGAGCACCAGGTTATCCACGCCGGACTGCAGACCCAGGCTGTAGCTGACGCTGGTTTCGATGGTGTCGATGCCTGCGCTGTCGAGTACCAGGTCATTGACGTTATCGACGATGTAGGTGTCATTGCCGGCGCCGCCCTGCATCAGGTCCGCCCCCAACCCGCCGTCGATGCGGTTGGCCCCGGCGTTGCCGGTCAGGGTGTTGTCCAGGGCGTTGCCCACCAGATTGAAGGTGCCACTGGCCAGCACCACGGCGTTTTCGATGTTGTCGACCAAGGTATAGCTGTTGCCAGCGTAAGCCATGACATTGACGGTGTCGGTGCCGCCATTGAGCGCTTCCTGCACCTGGTCCAGGTTGCTGTAGACGTAATAGGTGTCATCGCCGTCGCCACCGATCAGGGTGTCGGCGCCTTTCTTGCCGTCCAGGGTGTCATTGCCCAGCCCGCCGATCAGGGTGTTGGCCGAGGCATTGCCGATCAACACATTATCCAGATCGTTACCGGTGAGGTTGAACAGCCCGGTGCCGAGCACACTGAGGTTGTCGATGTACTGCAGGCTGGGGTCGTTGAGGTTGATGGTCTGGGCCTGGGTGCCGCTGTTCAGGTAAGTGACGCGCAGTGTGTCGACACCCTCGTTCTGCAACTCCTGGATCAGCCCCAATTCAGCGGCCGAATCGACCACGTAAGTGTCGTTACCCAAACCACCGATCAAGGTGTCGATGCCGGCCTTGCCATCAAGGATATTGGCGCCGTCGCTGCCCGTCAGCACGTTGGCCGCGGCGTTGCCGGTCAGGTTGATGGCCAGGGTGCCGGTGTCGGTGGCATCCAGGTTCTCCAGGTTGGCTCCCAGGGTGATCGTCACCGTCGCCAGGCCAGTGGTGCCGCCATAGAGTTCAACACTGTCGTTGCCTTGGTCGACCAGCTCGATAACGCTGTCTTCCAAGAGGTTCTTGGCCGTCAGGGCGACCCGGTAACGGTCATCCCCCAAGCCGCCCTTGAGCGTATCCACGCCACCCAAGCCGTCCAGGTCGTTGTTGCCACTGTTGCCGGTGAGGGTGTTGGCCAGGGCGTTGCCTTCGCCGTCGATATTGCCGCTGCCGGTGAGCACCAGGTTATCCACGCCGGACTGCAGGTCCAGGCTGAAATCGACACTGCTTTCGACGGTGTCGATGCCCCCGCTGTCGAGCACTTGGTCGTTGACGTTATCGACGATGTAGGTGTCATTGCCGGCGCCGCCCTGCATCAGGTCCGCGCCAACGCCGCCGTCGATGCGGTTGGCCCCGGCGTTGCCGGTCAGGGTGTTGTCCAGGGCGTTGCCCAGCAAGTTGAAGGTGCCGCTGGCCAGCACCACGGCGTTTTCAATGTTCGCACCCAAGGTATAGGTATTGCCGGCATAGGCCATGACGTTGACGGTGTCGGTGCCGCCGGTGAGCGTTTCCTGCACCTGGTCCAGGTTGCTGTAGACGTAATAGGTGTCATCGCCGTCGCCACCGATCAGGGTGTCGGCGCCTTTCTTGCCGTCCAGGGTGTCATTGCCCAGCCCGCCGATCAGGGTGTTGGCCGAGGCATTGCCGATCAACACATTATCCAGATCGTTGCCGGTGAGGTTGAACAGCCCGGTGCCGAGCACACTGAGATTGTCGATGTACTGCAGGCTGGGGTCGTTAAGGTTGATGGTCTGGACCTGGGGTCCGCTGTTCAGGTAGGTGACGCGCAGGCTGTCGACGCCCTCGTCCTCCAACTCCTGGATCAGCCCCAGCTCGCTGACCGAATCGACCACGTAGGTGTCATCGCCCAGGCCACCGATCAAGGTGTCGATGCCAGCCTTGCCATCGAGGATGTTGGCGCCGTCGCTGCCTGTCAGCACGTTGGCCGCTGCGTTGCCGGTCAGGTTGATAGCCAGATTACCGGTGTCGGAGGCATCCAGGTTTTCCAAGTTGGCGCCCAACGTCAGCGCCGCGAGACCGCTGAAGCCGAACAGGCCATCGGCGCGCAACTTCAGCGAGTCAGTACCTTCGCCGACTTTCTCGGTAATGCTGTCTTCAAGAGCCACTGTGGCACTGCTGCCACCGCCTTTGGCCAACAGGTCGACCACATAGGTGTCGTCACCCGCCCCGCCGATCAGCGAGTCCACGGCACTGCCACCGTCCAGCACGTTGTTGCCCTGATTGCCGGTGATGATGTTCTTCAGCTCGTTGCCGGTGCCATCAATGTTGTCGCTGCCGATCAGGGTCAGGTTTTCCAGGTAGCTGCCCAGGGAGTAGCTGACCGTGGCTTGAACCAGGTCGGTGCCTTCGTTCAAGCCCTCGACGATGCCATCGCCACTGCCAATGATGTAGGTGTCGTTGCCCTTGCCGCCGAACAGCAGGTTGGACGCGCTGCTCTGGGAACCATCGAGGACATTGGCCAGGGCATTGCCAGTGGCGATGCTGGACTGGTTGCCAGTCAGGCGAATGTTCTCCAGGGTCGGCTTGTCGGCCAGGGTGTAATTCAGGCTGGTCTCAACAGTATCGATACCGGCACTGTCGGTGATGCTGTCACCGATATCGTCCACCACGTAAGTGTCGTTGCCAGCGCCGCCGATCATCAAGTCGGCCCCCGCGCCACCGTCGATACGGTTGGCCGCGCCATTGCCGGTGAGGGTGTTGACCAGGTCGTTACCGGTCAGGTCGAACGCCACCGTGCTGGTCAGAATGGCGTTTTCCAGGTGATCGCCCAGGGTGTAGAGGCCGCCGACGGTGGCAATGCCGACCCGCACCGTATCGTTACCTTCACCGACGTCTTCCTCGATCACATCCCCGGCGTTGTCGACCAGGTAAGTGTCGTCACCCAGGCCGCCAGCCAGGGTGTCCGCCCCCAGGCCACCATTGAGGGTGTTATCCGCGTCATTACCCTGGATGATGTTATTGGCGGCATTGCCGGTGAGGTTCAACTTCAGGCTACCGGTGTCACGGGCATCGAGGTTTTCCAGGTTGGCCGCCAGGGTCAGGGTGGTGACCCTGGTATTGCTGTAGATACTGGTCAGGGTCAGGGTGTCGATGCCCTCACCTGCCAACTCGACGATCTTGTCTTCCAATGCGTTGCTGAGGGTGAGGTCAACCACATATTGGTCATCGCCGGCACCGCCGATCAGGGTGTCCGCGCCGCCCACACCATCGAGTTTGTTGTTGCCACTGTTGCCGGTGATGACGTTGGCCAGGCTGTTGCCCTTGCCTTCGATATTGCCGCTGCCGATCAAGGTCAGGTTTTCCAGGTTGGCACCCAGTTGGTAGTTCTGGGAGGCGCGGATCAGGTCAATGCCCTCGCCCGCTTCCTCGATCACCGTGTCGGCGCCATCGACGGTGTAAGTGTCGTTGCCTACACCGCCGCGCAAGGTATCGGCCCCGTCCCCACCGTCGAAGACATCATTGCCGGCATAGCCCAGGAGCACGTCGTCGCCATCACTGCCAATAAAGGTGTCGTTGCCACTCAATACATAGGCGTAGGTGGCCTGGGTATCACCGAGGGTGGTGGCGAAATCCGCCAGGGTCGCCGCGCTCTTGGACATCCCGGTGATGGTGTAGACCAGGTTGCCGTTGACGGAATAGGTCGAACCGGTGGCCGTGCCGGACACGCTGTCGTTGGCGCCAAAGGTGAAGCTGCCGGTGAACGTCTGCTCGTGAACACCATCGGTGATGGTAATAAAGGTGGGCGACGAGTCGGAAAGCACCCAATCCCAGTCCTGGGGTTGAGTGAAATCGAAGCTGCTGGATAACGTGATTGTGGCCATCTGGATCACCGAAGATTGATGAACAACCGGGATGCACGTCGCATGCAGACCGCCCCTACGACAGTGGCGTTTTACTGGCAGGAGCTCAGACTAGTTGAAGAATCACGGAGGGCTATCGGCGTAACTGACAGAAATTCCCGTTTCCGCCGAGCGGTGCTCAACGCCCGTAAAATCGGGGGAATTGACGCCAGAATAACGGCAAAACGGCCGTTTACAGCAGGTAGACGCTGCCTCAAGAGCCGTGCCAACCCGCACCCGAAAAAAAGCCCGGCGCTGAACGGCTCACCGGGCTTTTTCAATCATGGCTGGGCCAGGGTTGCGTATCGGCTCAAGGCAGGGGATCGAACTTCAGGGCGCTGAGGCTCTGGACCTTGTCTTCCCGGACCATTTTGTACTCGGTGTTCGGGCCGATCCAGCGATCCCAGATGGCATCGATCTCGCCGGCCTTTTCCATGGTCGCCAAAGACTCATTGACCTTGGCCAGGAACGCCGGCTCATCCCGGCGCATGCCGGCGCCGATCGGTTCGAGGGCCATCGGCTCCTTGGCCAGGGCCAGGTCGACCCCACTGGCCTTGGCCTGGTTGACCAGTTTCAAGGCGGTCATGGTGTTAGTCACCAGGCCCACCACCTTGTTCTGTTGCAGGGCCATGTAGGCCGAGCCGGTGTCCTGGAAGGTCACGGGGGTGGCCCCGGCGATACGGATCGACTGTTCGGAGGTCGAGCCTTTGGTGGAGCTGATGCGCTTGTCCTTGAAGAAGCTTTTCGGCTGATCGGCGTTGACCGCGCGCACCACCAGGGTTTCCTTGGCGATGTAGTACGGGTCGCTGAACTGGATCTGCTCGGCACGGGTCTTGGTGTAGGCCAGGTTGGCGAAGATCACATCGACGCGGCCCATTTTCACCTCCGGAATCCGCGCCTCCACCGACAGCGGCTTGAGCTCCAGCTCCACGCCCATGGTCTTGGCCAGGGCCTTGCACAAATCGACGTCCATGCCCACCAGCTCTCGGGTCTTCGGGTCCGGGGCAGAGAACGGTGGCACGTCGGCGTAGACGCCGCAGCTCAGAGACTTCTTGCTCATGATGTCGCTCAACTGGTCGGCCTGGGCCACCGAAACAGCCAGAGGACCTAAGGCGAGCGCGACAAACAAAGGCTTCATACGCATGGAAAAACTCCTGGTAGTGGAAAGTCGAATGGCAGAAGAGGCAAAACCGCTGCGGCTCAATGGGCCCGCAGGTCGGCGATAAAGCGTTGCGCGCGCGGGTGCGCGGGCTGATTGAAAAAGTGCTCGGGCGTGCTCTTTTCCAGAATCTGCCCCGCATCCATAAACCAGATGGTGTCAGCGACCTCACGGGCAAAATTCATCTCGTGGGTCACGCACATCATGGTCATGCCGTCCTTGGCCAAGCCCTTCATCACCCCCAGCACTTCGCCGACCATTTCCGGGTCCAGGGCACTGGTGGGCTCATCGAACAACATCACCGGCGGTTCCATCGCCAGCGCCCGGGCAATCGCCACCCGTTGCTGCTGGCCACCGGACAACTGCGCCGGGTAGGCACCGGCCTTGTGGGCCAACCCGACCCGATCCAGCAACTGCATGGCCTGTTGCTTGGCGGCCGCGCCCTTCAGGTTGCGGATCTTGCTCGGCGCCAGGGTGATGTTTTCCAGCACGGACAGGTGCGGAAACAGGTTGAAGCTCTGGAACACGAAACCCACCCGGCTGCGCAGGCGGTTGAGGTGCGCGTCGGTGCCGTGCACGTCCTGGCCGTCGAACAGGATCTGGCCTTTCTGGATGTCCTCCAGGCGATTGACCGTGCGGATCAAAGTCGACTTGCCGGAGCCAGACGGGCCGCACAACACCACCACTTCACCGGGCTTAACCTCGGCGGTGATGTCGGTCAACGCGTGGTAGTCGCCGTACCATTTATTGATGTTGGAAAACATGATCATTGGATGCATGGACGCAACCCTCTTCAATTATCGATGGCCAGCAAGGGGTCAGCAGCCACGGCCAGACCGCCCTTGCCCAGACGCTTGCGAGCGATACGGCGCTCGACCCAGCCGGCCACATGGGTCAGGCCGAAACACAGCAGGTAGTAGATGATCGCCAGGATGAAAAACACCTGGAACGGCTTGGTCAGCAATTGGTTGTTGACCTGGTTGGCGGCGAAGGTCACTTCCTGGACGTTGATCACATACCCCAGGGAGGTTTCCTTGATGATCGAGATGAACTGGCTGATCAGGCTCGGCAGGGCGTTGTACAGCGCTTGCGGCAGGATCACCCAGACCGTGGTGCGCAAGTAGCCGAGGCCCAGGGCGCGGGACGCTTCGTATTGGCCCGGCGGCAACGCCTGGATACCGCCCCGAATGATTTCGCACAGGTAGGCGCTCTGGTAAATCACCAGGGTGCAGAGCATGGTGACGAACCCGGTGATGTTGTGGCCGATCAGCAAGGGCACCAGGAAGTAGGTCCAGAAGATCACCATCAGCAGCGGAATGCCGCGCAGCACGTAGACCCAGACCGTGGCCGCCCAGTACAAACCCTTCCACGGCGACACCCGCGCCAGCGCCAGCAACAGGCCGAACGGGAAGGCCAGCAGCAACGCCAAGGCCGCCAGGATCAGGGTGCTCGCCAGGCCGCCCAGGGGGCCGTGGGGGTACTGGCCGATGAGGAAGAGGGTCCAGTTGTTCTGCAGGATTTCAACGATATCGAACATCGCCATCTACCTCGCCAGGGCTTTGCTGAAGTGCCGGGCGAGCAACGCCCCGGCGCCCATCAGCAGCAGTGAAAACACCAGGTAGAACACCGTGGCCACCAGGTACGACTCGAAGGTACGGAACGTGTAGTTCTCCACTTCGCGGCTGGCGTAGGTCAGTTCCATCACGCCGATCGCCATGGCCAGGCTGGTGTTCTTGAACAGCAGCACGGTGTGGTTGATCAGCGACGGCAGGCAGTGGCGCACGCCCTGGGGCAGGATCACGTAGCGCATCGAACGCACGTAGCCCAGGCCCAGGGCCCTGGACGCTTCAGTCTGCCCGGCGGGAATGGCGCGCAGGCCGCTGCGCATGTCTTCACAGAAATACGCGGCCTGGCACAGGCCCAGGGCGATCACCGAAAACAGGTATTCGGTGTTGTGGCTGGCCAGCCACAGTTGCGCGTTTTCACTGAGCAGGGTCGGCACGCCGAAATACCACAGCATCAGTTGCACCAGGGTCGGCACATTGCGGTGGTATGACACGTACCCCGCCACCAGGCGGTCGGCCAGTTTGTTGCCGGTCAGGCGCACCGTGACCAGCGTCAGCGCCAGAATCATCGCCAGCAGCCAGGCGAACAACGCCAGCTGCAAGGTCATTTCGATGCCCTTGACGATCAGCCCGGCGTACTCGCCTTGCAGAATCGCGGCCAAATCGAAGTCTTGCTTCATGGTCAATCCCTATCGGCATTGGGCTAGGGCAGAAATCAAAATCACCCGGCGTGGCCGTGGCGGGATGCAGCGATGACGGATCAATCCGTTCTGTTTTAAGGGGCTGTTGTTCAGCCCTGGTAATCATGGGGACGTGCGGTGGACAGCCCGCCCGGCACCTGCAAGGTCGGGGTGATTTCCATGTGCCCGACGTTGACCGCAATCGGCGCGGCAATCGCAAAGGCGATGGCGTTGGCGATGTCTTCGGCCTGGGGCAGTTCGAAGCCCTCGACGAAACGCTGGTAGGTCTCTTCGGAGTCACCGTGGACGTGGGCAAAAATATCCGTGGCCACACGCCCCGGGCAGATCTCGGTGACCCGCACGCGCTTGCCGAAGGCATCGATGCGCAGTTGCCGCGAAAGCATGCTCACCGCCGCCTTGGTGGCGTGGTAGGTGGAGTTGCCAGCGAAGTTGTAGGCCGCGGCAATCGAGCTGATGTTGATGATGTGACCGCAATCGCGCTCGACCATCCCCGGCAATGCCAGGCGCGCCAGGTGCAATACCGCACGCAGGTTGACGTCGATCAGCAAGTCGATGCCCTCGGCGTCGGCCTTGAGAATCGAACCCGGCTTATCGACACCGGCGTTGTTCACCAGGATGTCGAAGGTGTGGCTGGCAAACAGCTGCGTCAGCCCGGCCAGGTCGGTGACGTCAATGGCGTGGGCGATGCAGCCGGTCTTGGCGGCCAGCTCTTGCAGCTTGTCGGCACTGCGGGCCAGGGCATGCACCTGTACGCCTTCCTGGCACAGACGCTCAACCACGGCAGCGCCAATCCCGGACGAAGCGCCGGTGACCAACGCGGTTTTGTAATCTGAAAATGGCATGCATCTGTCCTCGTATTACGGGTGCGGCTCACTCGGGTGAGCCCAATGACTTCGACTCTATCCAGCCCCAGGGCCGGCGACCAAGACGGAATGACTGTGTGGCAATAAGCCCTGCTTATGACGCTGCAACCGCTACCCCAGCAGTTGGGAAATCGGCGTGATGCAGCCACCGAACCCTTCGATTTCACGGCGGATGGTGCGGGCCAGTTCCACGGCGCCAGGGGTGTCGCCGTGCAACAGGATCGAGTGCGCCGGCACGGCCATGGGCTTGCCGTTGAGGCTGGTCACCGTGCCCTCCTCCAACAGCTGTCGAACCCGTTGCAGCACCGCCGCCGGCTCCTTGATCACCGAGCCCGGCACCTGGCGCGGCACCAGCAGGCAGTCGTCGTCATAGGCGCGGTCGGCAAGAAAGGTCGTGGCCACGCGCAACCCGGACCGTTCTGCGGCGCGCTCAATGGCACGGCTGCTCGATGAACTGATCATCAGCGTCGGATCGAACGCCGCCACCGCACGCACCAGGGGCTCCGCCAGCCCGGCATCGGCCGCAACCATGTTGCCCAGGGCACCGTGAAAGCTCATGTGGGTCATGCGGTGGCCATTGACCGCAGCCATTCCGGCCAAGGCGCCGAGCTGGTAGATCACATAGGTCGCCAACTCCTTGAGCTCGATGTTCATCTGCCGCCGGCCAAAGCCCATCAAGTCGGGGAAGCCAACATGGGCGCCCAGGTCGATGCCCCCGGCCTTGGCCAGGCGCACGGTGTTGTCCATGATCAACGGGTCGCCGGCATGGAAACCGCACGCCACGTTCGCCGAGGAAATCAGGCTCATCAACGCCTCATCCTCGCCCATGCGCCAGGGGCCAAAGCCCTCGCCCAGGTCTGCATTCAAATCAATCTTCATGACCTGTTCTCACCTCTCATGCTGCGTCCAGGCGCATAAACGCCTCGCCATAACCCACCGTTGTGCCGCAGGGCACCAGCAGCGCTGCCACGCGCCCGGCCCGCTGGCTGCGCACGGGCAACAGCAGGTCGCCGACTTGCAGAAAAGCCACCAATTGCCCGGGCTCCACCCGACTGCCGAGTGACGCTAGTTCCTCGTTCTGTTGCGGGTGGGTCAGCAGCAATCGACCCAGGCCGGGGGTCTTCAATAGCGACGCCTCCAACACCGCGGCGGGCTCTGGCGCCGTCACGGGAGCCGCTGCGTTGGGCTCGTTGACACTGCGCTTGAGCAGCAGATGCAGGCCCGGCCGCTGTATTTCCGCGCCCGCCAGATGACTCTCCTTGAGCCACACCGCCAACTGGCGGATTTCCTGATTTGTCATGGTTGAATGTCCTTAACACGCGGCCAGCCCGTGGAGGTCGAGCAAGCGGCTGACCTCCGCGAGATAGCGCTGATGGTCTTCCAGGGCGGCAACAGCCTCGGTGTAACTGCATTCGATAAAACGCACCTTGCTGCCAACCGGTGCCTGGCCCAGGCGCCACAAGTCAGCCTCGATCACCGTGCCGAACTTCGGGTAACCGCCGCTGGGTTGTGCGTCGCGCATCTGAATGATCGGCTGGCCACCGTGGGGCACCTGAATCACCCCGGGGACGATGCCGTGGGAACGGATTTCCATCGGCGCCTTGGGCAGGATCGGCGCACCTTCGAGCCGATAACCGTAACGGTTGCTCTGGGTCGTGACCTTCCATTCGCCGGCCCAGAAAGCCTCGCGGGACGCCTGCGTAAAACACTCGTATTCAGCCGCGGGCAGTACACGCATGGCCGGCAGCCCGTCCCGTTGCAGGGGCAGCGCCTGGCTCGGCGAGACCACGCCCACATCCGTGGGCAAGCGGCTGATGCCGGGGCGCAAGGCGTCAATGCGATCGCCCTGCTGCAAGGCACGCCCCTGCAAGCCGCCGAACTCACCGCGCAATTGCGTGCTGCGCGAGCCCAGCACCGAAGGCACGTCGATACCGCCGGCCAGGCACAGGTAAGCGCGACTGCCGGAGGTCGGGTAGCCGAGGCTCAGCACCTGGCCTTCCCGAGCCTGGGCCACCCAGAACGGTGGCAATGGCTGACCGTCGAGGGACGCTTCACCGCCCGCCCCAGTGACCGCGAACGCGCAGTCTTGAAGGAAGCGAACCTCGAAGGGAAACAGCGGAATTTCGATCGCTGCCGCGTCCTCGGGATTGCCCAGCAACAGGTTGCCCAGGGCCAGGGCCAAATGGTCCATCGCACCGGAGGTGCCGACCCCGTAGCCGAGGCTGCCGAAGCGGCCGAAGTCCTGCACGGTGGCCAGGGCCGTGGCCGATAAAATCTCGATCATCGAATGATCCTCTCGATTCGCAAACGCAACATATCGCCCGGCCGGAGCATGGCCGGCGGCTGTTGGGTCGGGTCAAAAAAACACATTTCGCTGCGGCCGATGGTGTTCCAGCCGCTGGGGCCGGCCGAGGCGGAGACGCCGGTTTGCACCCCGCCGATCGACACCGAGCCGGCTGCGATGCTGATCACCGGCACCTGCCGCCGTGGCGTGGCCAGGCGCGGATCCATGCCGCCGAGGTAGCAATAGCCGGGGTGGCTGCCCAGGGCGTACACCGGGTACAGCGGCTCGCAATGCAGGTTGGCGATGGTCTCGATGTCCAGGCCGGTGTGCGCCACCACATCACCCATGTGCGGACCGAACTCACCGCCGTAGACCACCGGCAATTCGACGATGCGCCCTTCCAGGGGCAAGGGCTGGCAGGCCTCCCAGGCGTCGAGCAAGCGCTCGCACAAACCACTGAGGTCATGCGGCGGCTTGATGAAGGTCAGCATCAGGTTGTTCATGCCCGGCACCGCTTCGTGGATCTCGGCCCATTGCCCGGCCTGCAATGCCAGGTTCCAGATGCGCTGCTGGGGCGCCAGGTCCAGCTCGCCCGGCGCCTCAAATAGCAAGGCGGTGGAGCCCAGCAGACTGATGTGGGGACGCAGGGATACAGATGCAGTGCTCATGTCGGACTCCGTTGTTGCAGCCAGCGCTCCAGGTGATGAATGTCCACGCCACCGGCGCAGAACGCCGGGTCGTCAAGAATCTCCCGGTGCAAAGGAATGTTGGTGGAGATGCCCTCCACACAAAGCTCGCTCAGGGCCAGGCGCATGCGAGCCATGGCCTCATCGCGGGTCGCGCCGTGGGTGATGACCTTGGCCACCATCGAGTCGTAGTACGGCGGCACCCGGTAACCGGTGGTGACGTGGGAATCGACCCGCACCCCAAAGCCGCCGGGGACTTCCCAGCGCTGGATCAACCCCGGCGTCGGCATGAACGTCACCGGGTCTTCGGCGTTGATCCGGCACTCCAGCGAGTGGCCGTCGAGGGGCACGTCCTCCTGACGCAGTTCCAGGACTTCGCCCCGGGCCATGCGCAGCTGCTGCTGGACGATGTCGATGCCGGTGGTCATTTCCGTCACCGGGTGCTCGACCTGCAGCCGGGTGTTCATCTCGATAAAGAAAAATTCGCCGTCCTCGTACAAGAATTCGAAGGTGCCGACCCCGCGATAGCCGATCTGCCGGCACGCGGCAGCGCAGCGCTCACCGACCTGGGCGATCAGCTCCGGGTCGATGCCCGGCGCCGGTGCTTCTTCAAGGATTTTCTGGTGCCGGCGCTGCAGGGAGCAGTCACGGCAACCGAGCCAGATCGCATGGCCGTGGGCATCGCACAGCACCTGGATTTCCACGTGTCGTGGATGGCCGAGAAACTTCTCGATGTAGAGTTCCGGATTGCCAAACGCCAGCCGCGCTTCTTCACGGGTCAGGGCGATGGCGGCGAGCAATTCACCCTCTGCCTTGACCACGCGCATCCCGCGCCCGCCGCCACCGCCGGCGGCCTTGACGATCACCGGGTAACCGATTTCCCGGGCAATGGCCTGGATGCTGGCGTCGTCGCTGGGCATCACCGAGTCCGGCCCCGGCACGCAGGGCACACCGGCTTCGCGCATCGCCCGCTTGGCCGCGACCTTGTCGCCCATGGTGCGAATGCAGGCCGCGCTGGGCCCGATAAAGGTCAGGCCGGCGGCTTCGATGCGCTCGGCGAACCCGGCGTTCTCCGAAAGAAAGCCGTACCCCGGATGGATGGCCTGTGCGCCACTGACCTTGGCCGCGAACAGCAGCGCCGCCTGGTTCAGGTAGCTCTGGCCTGGGGCCGCCGGGCCGATGCACAGGGCCTGATCGGCGTTTTGCACATACTGCGCGTGGCGATCCGCCTCGGAGTGCACCACCACGGTCTGTATCCCCAGGCCGCGGCAGGCACGCTGAATGCGCAGGGCGATTTCGCCACGGTTGGCGATCAGCACTTTGTCGAACATTGAATTCACCTGAAAAAGGAGGGGCTGGGGCTCAGCCGAGGCGGAACAGCGACTGACCGGCTTCAACTTCGACGCCGCTCTGGGCAAGGATCGCGCTGATCCGCCCGGGGGTCTTGGCCTTGACCGGATGGAACATCTTCATCGCTTCCAGCACGGCCACGGTCTGCCCCGCTTCGACTTGGTCACCGACCCCCACAAAGGGCGGCTCACCGATGGCGGGCGTCAGATGCAGGACCCCGTATAGGCTGGCCTTGATCTCTGTAGCCGCTGGCGCTGGCGTATCTGCCTTGGGTGAATCGGCAATGACCGGCGCCGCCGCAGCCGCCTGTGGCGCCTTGGTCATAACCTTCCCGGCCTGCTTGAAAAGACGAACCGTGCTGTCGCCTTCGGTCAGACTCAGTTCGAGCAGATCGGATTCAGCGAGCAAATCGATCAACCCCTTGATGCGTTCTGAATCCATGGATGGGCCCCTGCCTGTCGCGCTGTCTTGAGTGGATGAGGCCAATGTAGCGAGGCCGTCCAACGGCGACCAAGACGCTTTGGCTTTGGCGTAATAAGCCGTCCTTATGACCACTCAGATCAGGCTGCCACGCATCTCGGCAACCAGTTCCAGGAGGATCGCCTTGACCGCCTGGGCCGGCACCGACAGCGGCAAGTGCCCGGAAAGACACAGCGCCAGGGGCGCCTCGACTTCGGGTTGGACAATGCGGCACATGTGCACCGAGGTGGCGGCCACCATCACCCGGGCTGAGGACTCGGGCAGGATGGTCGAGCCGAAATGCTCGGCGACGGCGGCGGTCAGGGTGATCGACGATTCGATTTCCGCCACCACCCGGGCGCTCAGGCCGATGCGCTGGAAGGCCTCATCCACCAGGCGGCGCATCACGTTGTAGGGCCGTGGCAGGAGCATGTCCATGTCGGCCAGCTCCGCCAGGGAGATCTCGTCGAGGGCGCTGACCGAGGGGTCGGCGCTGACCAGGTACAGGTGCTCGCGCAGCAGCGAGACAAAGCTCAGGCCATGGACTTCGCGCCCGCCATAGAGCACGGCCATGTCCATCCGGCCGTTCATGATCAGCTCGCTCAAGGTGGTGCCGAAGTTTTCATTGAGGTACAGCAGGATGCCCGGATGGCGCTCGCGCACCCGGCGCAACAACGGCAAGGACAGGGTCGAGGCCGCGGTGCCCGGCGCCAGGCCGACCGACACCTGGCCGGACAAGGCCTGGCCCGTGGCATTGATGTCCAATTGGGCCTGCTCGCACTGGCGCAGAATGATCTGCGCGTGGCCGTAGAGCACCTTGCCCGCTTCGGTCGGGGTGACGCCGCGCTTGGTGCGAATCAACAATTGCTGCTGCAGCTCGGCCTCCAGGGTGGCCAGTTGTTGGCTGAGTGCCGGTTGCGCCACATGCAGCACATCGGCGGCCTGGGTCATGCTGCCGATATCGACGAGTTTCACGAAGTACTTCAAACGACGCAGGTTCACGGTGGCGATGCTCTTGCTCGAAAAAAGGAGGACAGCCCCCAGGCTTTAGCAAGAGCCAGGCCAGCGCGAAAACCTCCCGCCGGTGATCACCCGAACCGCTCAACCATAAGCCTTCCCTATGGCTGGATCGGGTTCGCCGGGGTCAACGGCCGCTGCGAGCCTGCGGGCTTAGGCGCACCCAATTGGTGCGAAGGCTGTTCAGTTCCAGCCATAAGGGATGCCTATCCGACCAGAACGATCTCGTCTTATGGCGGCCCGGGCGGTGCCTCGTACTGTAGGGCCTCGTCAACGCCATCAACGAGGAACGCCACGTGACCGCCTCCCGCATCGCCGCCCGTGTGCAACGTATCAAGCCGTCTCCCAGCAGCGCAGCTTCCGACCGGGCCAACGAACTTCGCCGGCAGGGCCAGTCCATCATCAACCTGGTGGTCGGCGAGCCGGACTTCGATACCCCGCCGCACATTCGGCAAGCGGCCAGCGCCGCCATCGAACGCGGCGAAACCCGCTACACGCAAAATGCCGGCACCCCGGAACTGCGCCAGGCGATCGTCGACAAGCTGGCCCGGGAAAACGGCCTGAGCTACCGGGCCAATCAGGTCCTGGTTACCAGCGGCGCCAAGAGCGCGATTTTCAATGCCTTCGCCGCCACCCTGGGCCCGGGCGATGAAGTGCTGATTCCGGCGCCGTACTGGGTGTCGTACCCGGACATGGTGCTGGCCTGCGAAGGTGAGCCCGTGACCCTCGCCTGCCCCGAAGCACATGGGTTCAAGCTGACCCCGGGGCAACTGCGCGACGCGATCAACGAACGCACCCGCTGGTTGCTGCTCAACTCCCCCAGCAACCCGACCGGCGCCAGCTACAGCGCGGCCGAACTGCGGGCCCTGGCCGATGTGCTGCTGGAGCATCCGCAGGTGTTGCTGATGACCGATGACATCTACGAACACATCCGCTACGACGGCCTGGACAACCCACACATCCTCGCCATCGAGCCGGCGCTGAGCGAGCGCACCGTGCTGGTCAACGGCGTCTCCAAGACCTACGCCATGACCGGCTGGCGCATCGGCTACGCCGCAGGCCCCACCGATTTGATCGGCGCCATGGCGACCCTGCAATCCCAATCCACCAGCAACGCCTGCTCGGTCAGCCAGGCGGCAGCGGTTGAAGCACTCAATGGCGACCAGGGCTTCGTCAAGGACAGCGTGGTGGTGTATCAGCAACGCCGTGATCGTTGCCTGGAGCAGCTCAACGCCATTGACGGCCTGAGTTGCCGCAAACCCGATGGTGCGTTTTACCTCTATGTGAACTGCTCGGGGTTACTGGGCAAGACCACGGCACAAGGCAAGCGCCTGGACAGCGACTACGACGTGGTCATGTACCTGCTGGAAAGCCAGGGGGTGGCGGTGGTCGCGGGCACCGCGTATGGATTGGCGCCGTTCTTTCGCATGTCCATTGCCACCGATATCAAGACCCTCGACGAGGGCTGCTCGCGGATCGCCGCGGCCGTTGCGGCGCTGGGCTGAGGACGCAGCGATGACCCAGGCCACCCACCCTCCCCTGAGCTTCAAGCAGGCCCTGCTGGCGATGCTTGGGGTCTCGCTGGTGTTGATGCTCTCGGCGCTCGACCAGACGGTGATCGGCAACGCCTTGCCGAGCATCGTCGCCGAGCTCAAGGGCTTTGAGCTCTACGCCTGGGTTGCCACGGGCTACCTGCTGGCCTCGATCGTCACCATTCCGATCTTCGGCCGGCTGGGTGACTACTACGGGCGCAAGCCCTTCGTGATGGCCGCCACCCTGATCTTCACCCTGGCGTCCCTGGTCTGCGCCCTGGCCAATGACATGCTGTGGCTGGTGATTGGCCGGGTAATGCAGGGCGTCGGCGGCGGCATGCTGATCGGCACCGCCTTTGCCTGCATCCCGGAACTGTTCCCCGACACCCGCCAACGCCTGCGCTGGCAGATGCTACTCAGTGCCTTGTTCAGTGTGGTCAATGCCATCGGGCCGGGCTTGGGCGGCTACCTGACCGGGGCCTTCGGCTGGCGCTCGGTGTTTTATCTCAACCTGCCCCTGGGCGCCTTAGCGCTGTTTTTTGCCTGGCGCTACCTGCCCTACTACCGCCCGCACCAGGTGGGCCGTATCAGCCTGGATTGGCCGGGCGCACTGTTGATCGCCCTGGCGCTGGGCAGCCTGCAATTGTTTGTCGAGTGGCTGGGGCATTCGAGCCTGATGCTGAGCGCCGCGCTGGGCCTGACCTGCGTTGCTGCCACCCTGGCCCTGTGGCGCTGGGAACGGCGCTGCCAGCACGCGCTGCTGCCGGCGGCGTTGCTGGGGCTACCGAGCATGCGCCTGCTGTTTTTGCTGTCGATGGCCGCCGGGGCGATCATGTTTTCGCTGCTGTTCTATCTGCCATTGCTGCTGCAAGGCAGCTACGGCTACTCGCCGCAGGACGCCGGCCTGTTGATTACCCCCCTGGCGTTGAGCATCACCCTGGGTGCCATCGTCAACAGCCGCATCGTCACTCGCCTGTCCAACCCGAACCTGCTGCCACTGTGTGGTTTTGTCGCGCTGCTGCTGGCCTGTGGCGGCCTGGCGCTGGCCGGGCGCGGGGCGTCGTTCAACCTGTTGCTCGGCCTGATTCTGCTGGCCGGCCTTGGGCTGGGCTTTATCTTGCTGAACCTCACGGTGTTCACCCAGACCCTGGCTGAACGCCAATTCCTCGGAATCGCTACCGCGCTGACCCAATCCCTGCGCCTGGTCGGTGGCTTGTTGGGCACGGCGGGCATGGGCGTGCTGGTCAACCTGCTGTACAGCAGCCACCTGCAACGGCTGTTGCTCGCCCAAGGGCACGTAGAGGCCTTGGCGCTGTACGCCGACCCGCAGGTGCTGTTGCGCCCCGATGCCGCCCTGCTGGAACACCCGCAATGGCTAAGCCTGGCCCGCGATGCACTGGCCCAGTCGGTGGGCGTCGGCCTGCTGCTGTGCGCCGGTATCGGTGTTTTGGCGCTGCTCATCCTCTATCGCTTGCCGCCCGTGAGACTGAACGTCTTGCCGGCCACCGTTGCTCCTGAAAAACAATAAAAAACCTGACTGCCGCTTTTGACTGCCTCTCACCACACTCGACAACTCATGGGGATGACTCCGATGGAGCTTTTCAATCGCGCACCTAAAGTAGCGGCCGGTCTTTGCGGCTTGCTCATCGCTCAACAGGGCTTTGCCGCCGGCCTGGTGGAAGACAGCAAGCTCAGCGTGCTGGCCCGCAATTTTTTCAGTAATGCCGACAACCGCAGCGGCGCGGCCGCCCCCAACTACACCCAGGAATGGGGCCAGGGTTTTATCGCCAACTTCCAGTCCGGGTACACCCAGGGCACGGTCGGGTTCGGCGTGGATGCCATCGGCATGTTCGGGGTGCGCCTGGACTCCGGCAAAGGCCGGCACTACAACCCGCAAAGCACCGCCTTCAACGGCAACGTGTTCCCGACCGACAGCGACGGCCGCGCGGTGGATGAGTTCGGCAGCCTGGGCCTGACCGCCAAGGCCAAGTTCGCCAATACCGAACTGAAGTACGGCACCCTAGTGCCGATGCTGCCGGTGGTGATGTCCACCGACCGTATGCTCCAGCAAACCTTCAACGGCGGGCAGATCCAGTCCAAGGACCTGGACAACTTCACCTTCACCCTGGGCCAGTTGGAGCACGTCAAAGGACGCGGTTCGAGCAACCAGATGGGCCTGTCCATTCCCGGCGCGAACAACGCGCAGACCGGCCAGTTCGTCAACAAGTTCTACTACGGCGGCGTGGACTACAAAGCCAGCAAGGACCTGACCTTGCAGTACTACTACGGCAACTTGCAGGACTTCTACAAACAGCACTTCCTGGGCCTCAAATACGACTGGCAGATTGGCCCGGGCACCCTGCGCACCGACCTGCGCCACTTCGACAACCGCTCCGACGGCGCCAACGGCCATGACCCGGATTTCTACACCTTCGGCTATTACGGCGACAGCGTGACCAAGGGCAAAGTCGACAGCCGCCTGAGCAGCGTGCAATTCACCTACCTGGTCAACGGCCACACCCTGGCCGCCGGCCTGCAACAAGTCAGCGGCGACAGCGACGCGGTGTGGTTGAACCAGGGCGACGGCTCGACCGCCTACTTCATGACGGAGTCGATGATCGGCAAGTTCCAGCGTGCCGGTGAAACCACTTGGCAGGTTCGCTACGGCTACGACTTTGCCAAGGTCGGGGTTCCCGGCTTGAGCTTTATGGGCATGTACGAAAGTGGCTCGAACATCCGCACCCCGACGGGCGACAAAAGCGAGTGGGAACGCAACCTGACGGTGAGCTACGTCATTCAACAAGGGCCGCTGAAAGACCTGAGCATCGCCCTGCGCCATGCCTCGCTGCGCACCGAAGTGACCACCCAGCGCGACAGCGATGAACACCGCGTGATCGTCAGCTACCCGCTGAACATTCTGTAAAATCCGGGGCACTGGATGACGCGCATCGTCATCCAGTGTGCCCTTGACGCCCACTCGCGCTGCAACAGCGCCCCCTACCTTGCCCCCAAACCCGTCGCTGATGACGCTCAACGCCGCCCTGCCATTTCGGTCGATTGGGCAATAATTGCAGCAGATCAGGCAATCGAACCCGAACATCCCGCCCTATAGTTGAACAGCAGGCTGGCTGAGTCGGCATTGCCCTGGGCGGGCTGCACACCTCCATCAACCGCCCCTCTTCAAGCCCCTGGTGAAGACGCCTCCTGCCATCGGCAGCCAAGGCCGTAGGTCGTTCGACTAACGTCATTTCGAAACACTGATCCAACTTGTTCACGGAGAGCTACCCCTTATGAGCGCCCTCAACATCAATGGACGTGAGTACAAGGTTGACGTCGACCCTGGCACCCCGATTCTTTGGGCCTTGCGCGACACGCTGGGCATGACCGGCACCAAGTTCGGCTGCGGCGCCGCCTTGTGCGGTGCGTGCACCGTTCACCTGGATGGCCAGGCCATTCGCTCTTGCGTCACGCCTATCGCCGTCGCCGAAGGCCGGAAGATCACCACCATCGAAGCCGCCACCGATGGCAGCGACCCGGTCGGTACCGCCGTGCACGAGGCCTGGGTCAAGCATGACGTGGCCCAATGCGGCTACTGCCAGAGCGGCCAAATCATGAGCGCGACGGCGTTTCTCAAGGCCCAACCCAAAGGCAAGCAGCCAACGGCCGCGGAGATCGACTCGGCCATGGCCGGCAACATCTGCCGCTGTGGCACTTACGCCCGTATCCGCGCAGCGGTGGCGGATGCTGCGAAAACCCTGGCCTGATCGGAGCCCACCATGCTGAACGACATCTTCCCGGACGAGCTTCCGCGCGCCTTGCAACACATGCTTGAACGCGACCAGGCCGATGGCCCTGCCACTCTGCCGCGCCGCAGCTTCCTCAAAATCCTCGGTGTGGGCGGCCTAGCCCTGGGGGCATTTCCCCACCTGGCCCTGGCGCAAAGCGCTGGCGGTGACGCCGCAGCAGCACTGAAGCCGAATCAGCAGCCCTCTGCGTTCGTGCACATCGCGTCGAACGGTGAAGTCACCGTGACCCTCAACCGCCTGGAGTTCGGCCAAGGTGTACAGACCGGCCTGCCGATGATCCTCGCCGAAGAGCTGGATGCCGACTGGAGCCTGGTGCGCAGCCGCAATGGCAGCAGCGACATCGCCTACCAGGACCCGCTCTTCGGCATGCACCTGACCGGCGGCTCCAACTCGATCAAGAACAGCTACACCCAATACCGCGAACTGGGTGCCCGCGCTCGCGCCATGCTGCTCTCGGCAGCGGCCGCACGCTGGAACCTGGACGTGGCGAGCCTGAGCACACAAGCCGGCAAGGTACTGGGCCCCGGCGGCCGCACAGCGAGCTACGGTGAACTGGCCGAGGCGGCGATGGCACTGCCGGTGCCTGAACAGATCACCCTCAAAGACCCCAAGGACTTCCGCATCATTGGCCATGCCACGACGCGCATCGATGCCAAGGCCAAGAGCAGTGGCCAGCAGGCCTTCGGCATCGACATGGGCCTGCCCGGGCAACTCACCGCCGTGGTGGCTCGCCCACCGGTGTTCGGCGCCAAAATCGCCTCGCTGGATGACAGCGCGGCACGGGCGATCCAGGGCGTGAAGGCGGTGCTGCGGGTGCCGCTGGACGGTGGCGCCGAAGGTGTAGCGGTCGTGGCGCTGGGCTACTGGCAGGCCAAGCAAGGGCGCGATGCCCTCAAGCTGCAGTGGGACACCGCGAACGTAGAGAAGGTCGACAGCGAGCGTCAGTTGGCCGACTACCGCGAACTGGCTGGCCGCCCGGGCCCGCGCCATTTCGAGGCGGACATGACGCCGCTGGCCAGCGCACCGCATCAGTTGGAAGCCGAGTTCCTGTTCCCGTACCTGGCCCATGCCCCCATGGAACCGCTGAACTGCACCGTACAGCTGTCCGCTGGGCGCGCCGAATTGTGGGTCGGCACCCAGTTTGCCGGCGCCGACGGCGCCGCGGCGGCACGGGTGCTCAACCTCAAGCCCGAGCAGGTACAGATCAACGTGCAGACCGCGGGCGGCGGTTTTGGCCGACGCGGCATCGCCACCTGCGACATTGTGGTGCTGGCCTGCGAGGTGGCCAAGGCGGCGCAAAGCGCCGGTTTGACGGTGCCGGTGCGCACCCTGTGGAGCCGCGAGGACGACATCAAGGGCGGCTATTACCGCCCTATGCACCTGCACCGCGCGCACATCGGTTTCGACGATAACGGCCAAGTGCTGGCCTGGGACCACGTGCTGGTCGGACAGTCGATCATCTCGGGCACCATGTTCGGCGGCCGGGTGAAAAACGGCATTGATCCCACGGCGACTGAAGGCATGCGCGACCCTTATCCGCTGCCGATGCGCCTGACGGTGCACCACCCGAAACTCAACGTGCCGGTGCTGTGGTGGCGCAGCGTGGGGTCCACCCACACGGCCTTCGTGATGGAGACCTTGATCGATGAGATCGCCCGCACCACTCGACAGGACCCCGTGGCTTACCGGATGAAGCTGTTTGCCGATCAACGCCCACGCCATAGTGCGGCGCTGCAATTGGCGGTGGACAAGAGCGGCTACGGCAAACGCCAACTGCCGGCTGGTCGCGCCTGGGGCGTGGCGGTTCACGAGTCGTTCAGTTCGGTGGTGGCCTATGTCGTGGAAGCCTCGGTGCAGGACGGCCGCCCAGTGCTGCACCAAGTGACCGCCGGCGTTCACTGCAACCTGGTGGTCAACCCGCGCAGCGTCGAGGCCCAGGTGCAAGGCGCGGCCCTGATGGGCTTGTCGATGTGCCTGCCGGGAGGCGCCATCACCTTGAAGGATGGGGTGGTGCAACAGAGCAACTTCGCGGACTTCAGTGTGCCGCGCATCACCGACATGCCGGAGTTTGCCGTGCACCTGGTGCCAAGCGCAGAACCGCCCACGGGCATGGGTGAACCCGGCCTGCCACCGTTGGCACCCGCCTTCGCCAATGCGATCGCGAGCCTCACCGGGCAGCCGATACGTCAATTGCCTTTCAAGCTGGGGTGATGACTGCGGAGGTTAACGCCCCCGGAGCGACGCTTCGACCCACCCTGAGAAACGGGCGGAGGCCGAACCTATTGGAGGGAAGATGGGCCGGCCTCCTGCCCATCGAGATTCATTGCAAGCGCATCCGCCGGATGTCCCGTTGCGGCGGCTCGCCAAACAGGCGGCTGTACTCGCGACTGAACTGCGATGAGCTTTCGTAACCCACCAGCCCGCCCGCACTGCTGGCATCGACATTCTGGCTCAACATCAACTGGCGAGCCGCTTGCAGCCTCAGCTGTTTCTGGTACTGCAACGGGCTCATGCCGGTGACCACGCGAAAATGCTGGCGAAAGGTGGACGGACTCATGTGCGCAATGGCCGCCAAATCATCCATGCGCAAGGCCTGGCGAAAATTCAGCTTCAACCAGGCCACGGTCTTGGCGATGTGCTGGCTGGGCGAGCCCGCCGTGACCACCTGCAGCAACTGCGCACCATGGGCACCGCTGAGCAGGCGAGCGATGATTTCTTCCTTGATCAAGGGTGCCAGGGTTTCAAGCAGTGCCGGCTCGCTGAGCAGCCCCAGCAAACGCTCCAGCGCACACAGCACGCCGACATCCAGGGCCTGCACGGTCAGCGGACGAAAGCAGCCATCTTTCATGCGCTGCGACAACTGCATGCGCTGGGCGAGTTGCATCACCATGGCGTTGTCGAATGTCAGCATCAGGCCCAGAAAGGGTTTGGCGATGCTGGCCTGGATCACATGGGAAATGACCGGTAAATCGAGGCTGGTGACCATCGACTGGCCGGGGCCATAAGTCAGCACGTCCTCCCCGACGATGACTTGCTTGCACCCTTGCACCGTGACGCCGATGCCCAGGCCGTAAACACAATGCACCGGCGTGGTCGCCAATTTACGCCGATGCAGGCTCAAGCCGGGGATAGCGGTGACTTGGTCACCCTCGCTGCGCAGCATTTGGCTCACCATGTCAGCAAGACGACGGGTATCGCTGACGCTCGGGTTGATTTTGAAATCAGCTTGCACGGTTACGCCTCCTTGGAAATATCAGGTCTACAGCTGGTCACGGGCCACGCTGTTGCTTACGCGAACAATGTCCGCCATGACCGCCAGCGCGATCTCTGCCGGGGTCTTGCTGCCGAGTTTGAGGCCGATGGGCGCATGAATGCGTTCGATCACCTGCGGCTCCAAGCCGCCAATGCGCTGGACCCGTTCCAGGCGTTTTTCACTGGTGCGCCGGGAGCCCATGGCGCCGATGTAGAAGGCCGGGGTTCTCACCGCTTCCAACAGGGTCAGGTCGTCCAGGCGAGGGTCGTGGGTCAAGGCCACGATGGCCGTGGCCGCATGGCATCCACCTTGGGCAATGAAGGTGGCGGGCAAGATCTTCAGCAACTCCACCCCTGCCATGTTGAAGCCCGCGGTCAGCTCGCTGCGCGGGTCGCAGACGATCACTTCGTAACCCAGGGCGACCGCAAAGCCCGCACAGAACTCGGCCACCGGTGACAGGCCCGCGACCAGGAGCCGCTGGGCTGCGCCCACACGAATGCGCACCTGATCGGCATCGATCACGACGGGGGCGGTGATGCTGGCTGTGGTTTCGTTTCGTCGTACACAGCTTCCCAGCGTGACGTGACGCACCACCAGGTGCCGTCCCTGCAAGGCCTCGAGCAGCGTCGCGAAATGCTGTCGGGCAGTGCAGTCGGGTTCGAACCTTTCCACCAGTACATCGAGCACGCCACCACAGGGCAACGCCAACGAGGGGGCCAGCCCACCTTCGCCATAGCGCACGATCTGGTTGTGCTCGGCAAACTCGTCGCGACCGAGCCGCTGCAGAAAATCCTCCTCGACGCAGCCCCCCGACAGCGAACCGCAGAACGCTCCTGACGGTAACGCCACCAGCAGCGAGCCCGGCCCCCTGGGGGCAGAGCCAAAGGTCGCAAGCACCGTGCACAACCACACGCCGTGGCCCTGTTCGAGCCACGAATAAGCTTGCTGGATAACCTGCAGATCAAGATTTTTCATGGGTTGCGTCGCGGGACGCGGTTCCTCTGATCAGCGTTTGCACCGGAGTGGGCAAGCCTCGAACACCCTGGCGCTGGCGTGCCGGGCCGGCGGTGTAAATGCGCTTGAGGGATTGCCGCCAGTATGGGGCGCGTCACGGCGAGACGATTGCCTGATTGACGGATTTTATTGCCCAATCCAACGAGCAACGCTGCTGAAAAGGCTTTGTGACAAAGTATTTCAGGCGACCCTACTGCCCAAACTGACGAGCCACATCTCGCGCCTCGGCGTGGTCAAGACGTACCAGCGCCTACAACCGATGAAAGAGGTAGGCGCTTGGCAGTTGGTCGTCCAATGCCACCCCCAACTGATGCAGTTGCCGGCGCAACACCGGGGTGTCGGCGCGGACTTTCCAATCCATACAGGGCGCTGCTGTGAACCCGATGTCATAGCGCTCAAGGGCTTCCAGCAGTTGCCGCCGATCAGGCAGATAAATCGCCAGCGCATCGCCCTTCCACGCCGCGACGTTCAGCCCCATCAGCTCACACAGGGTAATCTTGGCCTGGGCGTCGTCCCGGTCGGCCTGGCGAGAACGCTCGACCTGGTCAGCCAGAAGCGGGTCGACGATGCGGTCGGTAAACAGGATATCGCCTTGCTCCCAAACAGCAGGAGCACACGCCTTGTTTTCCGGACGCAGGGCAATGAACGGATTGATTTCCATCGGGTAGATCCGGCACACCAATGGCCGCTCGTCATAGATACCGCAGCGGTCGTCATCACCGAGATTCTGGCATTGCCGCAGCGCGTTGGCGGCCAGCACGGCAACCACCCGGATACGCGCCTTGCCGCTGCCGACCTCCACGGCTCGTCGCGCACTGTGGGCATACTGCTGGGGCTGGGAAACCCAGTTCGACTCGTCGAAGGCCTCCAGGATGACCGCCACATCATGGCCCCGTCCTAGCCACTGCCGCGTCTCGTTCAAGGTCAATGGAATCAGGCGCCCCTTGCAGCAAACCCCGCAGCCGTTGCAGGCAAACCGGATAGCGTTGTCTTGCATATCAACTACTCACACCCATGGTCGATCGCCCCTGGCAGGCCCTGCCACCGCAGTATCTCGGTGGCGGCCCCCAGGATTTCGGCCGGAGTATGTGAAGTGAAACGCGGATGCAGTTGCCGGATCCGCGTGAATGTTTGCCCGATTCAAGGTGATTGCCAGGAAGGTCACGGGGGCTGAACGCCCTCAGGCTTGATGCCCCACCCTGCCCCGCGAAAAGTCCGTTGCTTTAGGCAACCTTTGACGCGAACCCAGCAAGGCCTCCGGGGCTGGAACCCTGAAAATACATCGAGGCTACGCAATGCTCACCTCGCGCGTGCGGCATTTCGAGCAAGACCATCCCCTCAGCTTCCAGAGACCCCCTTATGACAGACAAACAGGTTTGGCTTATCACCGGTGCCGGACGCGGCTTGGGCGCAGACTTGACCCGCGCAGCGCTGAAGGCCGGACACGCGGTGGTCGCCACCGGGCGCGATCCGCAAAAGATCGTGGCGGCCATTGGCAGTCACGATGATTTGCTCACCCTCCAGCTCGACGTCACCCGCCCTGAAGACGCCGAAATGGCCGTCCAGGCGACCCTGGAAAAATTCGGACGGATCGACGTTCTGGTCAACAATGCCGGGTATTTCTACGCGGGGTTCTTCGAAGAGCTCAGCCCTGAACAGGTTCGTCAACAGATCGAGATACTGCTGTTCGGCCCAATGAACGTCGCCCGCGCGGTGCTGCCGGTGATGCGCAAACAACGCTCGGGCCTGTTGCTTACGATCTCCTCCACCGCTGGCATCAGCGGGGGGGTGTTCTGCAGTGCCTACGCGGCCGCAAAGTTTGGCATCGAGGGCTGGATGGAATCCCTGGCCCCGGAGATCGCCCCCTACGGTGTCAAAACCATGCTGGTGGAACCCGGTTTTTTCCGCACGGAGTTGCTCACCACAGACTCCACGACCTTTGCCGAGCCGACGCTCAAGGATTACGCCGAACGCACCCGCGAAACCGTCACCGCCTGGAGCGGCATGAACGGCCAACAAAGTGGCGACCCGGCCAAACTCGCGACGGCCATCGTGCAACTCGCCCATGCTGAAACACCACCGACCCGCTTCGCCGCCGGGGCCGACGCCGTGCTGACATTCGAAACCAAGGCCAAGGCGCTGCTCGAACAGGCTGACGCCCACCGCGCCTTGTCCTGCTCGCTGGACCACGCCGACGCTTAAGCCGCCACTGCGCATTGAGCCTGCCGGGCTCCTGAAAATTGCCCATGGGGTTAGAGCCTGGGGCCTGCTTGCATCCAGGCCCCAGGCCGGTAACTCGGGAGCCGCACCCCGTGCCACGGTGGTCAACTGGCGGGGCTACGGCAGGTTGTGGGAACTGTTTCTTCTATTACTCGTTTTGATCGACCCCCTCCTCACCTCAGGCAGGTGCAACGACAGAAATTGGCGTGCGAACTGGCTGACGAAAAAATCCTGACCATTCGGTTAGAACCCTGAGATCACTCAAACTTGATCTGTAAAGTTGGGTGACATCATGTAGTGGCACACCGTAGGATGCGCGCCTATTTTTCGCCTGAGGTCGGACAACCGACAAGGGTGGTTTCAAGGGGGCGAACACCATCGCCACTGCTTGATTCAGCGACCAACGTCTTGTGCCTGTCTTGGAAAAAACACTCCAACGCCAAGGACCGCCGTGTTTTCACGTGGCGGATTGCATCAGTGTTCGCACTGGATGGGACGCCAGCGTGCACTTAGGCAGAGGCCTGCTCCGTAAAGGGAATTAGAACCTAGATGCCCTTGCTGCAAAGCGCTTGTTGAGCGTTTTCGCAACACATCAACCGCGCCGTCACAACCGTCATCACCCTCAGCCTCTCGACCGCCCTCGGCCGGGTCGCGCTGATGGTCACTGATCGGTTTGGAACTCTATTGATTACCGAAATAACCATTTCGGGATTTTTGCGTACAAAAAATATAGCAACGGAAGGACTTTCTAAATGTTTGACGCGATAACAAAGACGCTCGAGGACCTGAGCATCCGAGCGAAACTGACCCTGGGCTTCACCTTGGTTTTATTGCTGACCATCGTGATTGCCGCTGTCGGGTGGACGGGCCTGAGCAACTTGGGCAAGCGCAGTGGCAAACTCAGCGAGATTGCCAGTATCAATGAAGTGGCCCGTGATATGCGCATTGCGCGCTTGAGCTACACCATTACGCCGGACGCAGCGCACTCCGCGGTTGTCATCAAAGTAATGGATGATCTGGACCTCATCATCGACAACCTGGCCCATAAATTCAGCGACGCGACGGATCAACGCTGGATAGCCCAGGCGAACAGTGCCGTTGAAAACTATCGCGCCCATTTCAAGGATTTTGTCCAAGGGGTAGAAGCGCGCGATGAAGAGAAGTCCAAGCAGGCCCAGGCCGCCTTGAACGCCGATATCGCCCGCTTGTTTGAAGCCTGCAAACAACTCTCCGATAGCCAATCGACCAAACGGGACAACGAAGTCCAAACATCCGGCGAACAATTGATTGCTGCCACAGGGTTGGCATTGTTGTTCGGTGTCCTGGCTGCCTGGTTGATTACCCACCTGATCGTCGTCCCCCTGCGGGAGGCACTGCGCAGCGCTGAGCGCGTGGCCAATGGCGATCTGAGCCAGGACATCCTAGTATCGCGACGTGATGAACTGGGGTTGTTGCAGTCCAGCATGCAGCGCATGACCTTGAACTTGCGCGAGCTGATTGGCGGGTTGCGCGACGGTGTCGTCCAGATTGCCAGCGCTGCCGAAGAGCTATCCGCGGTGACCGAACAAACGAGCGTGGGCGTCAACAGCCAGAAAGTCGAAACCGATCAGGTCGCCACTGCAATGAACGAAATGGCGGCGACGGTGCACGAAGTGGCGCGCAGTGCCGAAGAGGCGTCGAACGCCGCGGTGAATGCCGGCCAAGAAGCCCGAGAAAGCGACAAGGTGGTGGCTCAGGCCATTGAGCAAATTACCTTCCTGGACACTGAAGTCGGAAACTCGACGGCGGCCATGGACGGGCTCAAGCGTGAAAGTGACAAGATCGGCACCGTGCTGGACGTGATCAAGTCGGTCGCCCAACAGACCAACCTGCTGGCCTTGAACGCCGCTATTGAAGCGGCTCGGGCCGGCGAAGCAGGTCGCGGTTTTGCAGTGGTGGCGGATGAAGTACGCAGCCTGGCACAAAGAACCCAGGTCTCGACTGAAGAAATCGAGGGGCTGATTGTCGGTCTGCACCGGGGCACGCAGCAGGTTGCAGACATCCTGGAGAAAAGCCGCGCACTGACCAGCAACAGCGTCGAACTGACCCGTCGCGCGGGCACCTCGCTGATGAGCATCACCCGCTCCGTCGCGACCATCGAATCGATGAACCTGCAGATTGCTACCGCGTCGGAGCAACAGAGCGCCGTGGCCGAAGAGATCAACCGCAGCGTACTCAACGTCCGGGACGTGTCCGAACAGACCGCAGCAGCCAGCGACGAAACAGCCGCCTCCAGCATCGAACTGGCCCGACTGGGTGTGCACCTGCAATCGCTGGTAGGCAAATTTAAGCTTTAAAGCGGCAAACGTCGGGGCAGCGCTCACCGCGTCCGCATGAAGACTGCTGAACGTCTTCGGAAGACGTTGGATGGTGAGCGAATCTGCTGGGCGATAGCGCCGGACAACGGATAAAGCCGGAAAATCAAGACATCAGCAACCGCCTCACGCACACCGGCGCTGACGATACTGAAAAGAACGCAGGTACTTAAGAAGTCGCCAAAGTCCCGCAAAAGTCACTACGACAGAAACGAAAAAGCCGCTCGAAAGCGGCTTTATCGTTGAAGAATATGGTCGGGACGGAGTGATTCGAACACTCGACCCCTAGCACCCCATTCAGTTAAGTACTAGAGATCCTTGGCTCGCACCACTCTCCCACGGAATCCTCAAGCCCAGCAAAAAAAAGCATTTCAGCGCTTTATTCTTACAACGACCTCTATCCTGATCTACCCTTAGCTGACGGATCCGTGGGAGTAAATGTGGGAGTAAATCTATCAGGAGGTTGATTATGGCCAAGCTCACTGCCAAGGAATTGGAAGCACTGACCGAGCAGGATGTCGGAAACATCATACGCGACGAAGGCAGCCTCGCGGGCAGAGCCTCACTCCGCAAAAAAGGTATCGCCATCCCCTTTTACTTCCAATTTCGCTGGGAAGGGATTTACACCCGCTTCTCGTGCGGCACCTGGCCAAATAAGTCGTTGACTGAAATCCGCAAGGAGCGCAACGAAGCGCGAGACCTTGTAGCCAAAGGGATCAATCCAAACGAGAACAAGCGCGCATGGAAGGTCAGACAAAAAGCGGAACTGGCTGAACAACTCGCAGAGGCCGATCGGAAAAAGTCTAAGGAGCTAACGCTGCTAGACCTCGCGGGAGAATGGCTTCGCGATGGTGTGGCGCGCAAGGATGGCAATGCCGAGCTACGGAGAAAATTCGCGAAAGATCTTTACCCCGCCCTTGGCTCAAAAGTCATCAGTTCAATTAGTGAGCATGACCTGCGGAACCTAGTGCGCTCAGTAATGGCTCGCGGCGCAACTCGTCAAGCCATCAGTCTTTTTTCAGATATCGTTCAGATGTTTGGATGGGCCCAGAAACGCCAGCCATGGCGAACACTGCTGATTGACGGAAACCCAGCAGACTTGGTCGAAATCAACAAGCTTGTACCCAGTGACTACCAGGAGGAGCGAACTCGGATCCTCTCCTCTATCGAACTTCAAGAATTACACCAACGCTTTCAAAAAATGACTGAGGACTATGCAGCACTACCTGCCGGCGAAAAGTACAATGGGATTCGCCCACTCAAGCCAGAGTCCCAACTTGCGCTTTGGATCTGTTTGGGAACGTTATGCCGGATTGGTGAACTGCTTCAGACCGAATGGAGAAACGTTGATTTGGAAAATGGTGTCTGGTTTATTCCCGTGGCAAACGTCAAAGGTAGTCGGGGAAAGAAGCAGGACCACCACGTGTTCCTATCTGCGTTTGCGATTCACTATTTCAGCAAGCTTCGGCTGCTCACAGGAAACTCTCAATGGTGCTTTCCCGCAAAGCATCATGACGGTCATGTCGATCTCAAGGTCGTCAGCAAACAGGTGGGAGACCGCCAATCACGCTTCAAAAATCGCAAGCCGCTTTCACGTCGTCGGCATGATGACACCCTGGTGCTGTCCGGTGGTGCCAATGGTGAATGGACACCCCATGACTTGAGGCGAACGGGTGCAACCATGATGCAAGCCTGGGGCATAAGCCTTGACGTGATAGACCGGTGCCAAAACCACGTGCTGGCAGGTTCCCGGGTCCGCCGTCACTACTTACACCACGATTATGCCGAAGAGAAAAAAGAAGCTTGGAGCCTGCTGGGCGAGAAGCTCACCGATATAATGATAGGCCAGGACGGGATGGGGCGACCAGGTAGAGGTAACTCAAATGGGCACAAAGCCCCAATGACGACGACTGCCTCGACTATCGGAAATTGAATCCGAATTAATCAACATCGGAACGGTAATATTCGCCCGTCGACCGTAAGCTCTTATTTTTCCCACGGGGTGAGCTATGAATCACACAGACAAGGTTGACGGGCAGTATGCAGAGAGACTGACGGATCGTGAGCCACGGCATCAGGACGATACGCTGGGCCCTCAAAAACGTTGCGTGAGCATTTTCCAGCACAGCACCTACGACGGGACACAGCATTGAAAGTCAGTTTTCAATCGGCGCCAACACTACAGACACAGGAAGGCGGGTCGCGCGCTATGAGATCGCTTGCGCTATCAGGACAGTCTCGACCGGATAGCAAGAGAATTTCGATCAGTATCAGACCTCACATCTGCCTAATCCTGAATCGCCCCGGATTCTCTAGACACCTTGCAAGCTCATTGCATAACGCTTTTCAAACTCTACCGGTGACAGCTGATTGTTGAAACCATGGCGGCGTTTTGCGTTGTAGAACATCTCGATGTAATCAAACACATCACTACGAGCATCTTCGCGCGTGGAATAGATTTTCCGCTTGATCCGTTCCCGCTTTAGAAGCTGGAAAAAGCTCTCAGCCACGGCGTTGTCATGACAATTGCCTCGGCGGCTCATGATGGCAACCAAATTGTTCGCCTTCAAAAAACTGCGCCAATCGGCGCTGCTGTACTGGCTGCCCTGGTCGGAGTGAACCATCACCTCCTGCTTCGGTTTACGCCTCCAAACCGCCATCAATAACGCATCAATGGCCAAATCACTGGTCATCTGCGACTTCATTGACCAGCCAACGACCTGACGAGAAAACAGATCCAGCACCACTGCCAATACAGCCAGCCTTCATACGTACGAATGTAAGTGATGTCGGTGACCCAAACTTTGTTGGGTTCTACGACATCGAACTGGCGCTTCAGTAAATTGGGTGAGGCGACCGCTGGCTTACCGCCGTATTTGCCAGGACGGCGTCGATACCCTGTCTGAGAGCGCAGACCTTCAAGACGCATCAGCCTCGCCACACGATGCCGACCACAATCCTCACCGACTTCGCGCAGATCGTCATGGACTTTGCGATAGCCATAAACGCCGCCGCTCTCCAGCCAGGAATGCTTGATCAAACCCAGCAGTCGCTGGTCGTCTTTGGCGCGTACAGATTGCGGCTCAGACAGCCAGGCGTAATAACCGCTGGGATGGACTTTCAGCGTCAGGCAAAGCCGTCGAATGGAATAATCGCCCGCTCGCTGCTTGATAAAGGCGTACTTCAACCGCACTCCTTGGCAAAGTACGCGGCGGCCTTTTTTAAGATGTCTCGCTCTTCGGTGACGCGCTTGAGTTCGGCTCGCAGACGACGCAGTTCAGCGTGCTGATCGTCGTCTTGCTGCCGTTCTGCCTGAGGTTTGCTGTAGCGCTTTATCCAGGCATAGAGGCTATGCGTCGACACGCCAAGACGCGCCGCCACATCAGCGACAGGCAGCTTCTTTTCGGTCACTTGATTGACCGCTTGGATTTTGAACTCTTCGGGATAACGTGGGTTGCTCATGGCACCTCCTGATTGGCCTCAGTTTAAGGCATGGAGGTGTCTACGAAACCCGGGGCGATTCATCCTGTGAGGCCGTCAACTTTTCCGCGCGGTATTCGCGCGCCGACAAGTGGAATCGAGTACGAAAGCTACGACTGAAGTGAGCGGAATTATCAAAACCCCATTCATAGGCAATCGAACTTATAGATTGCACTGCCCTACGAGGGTCTCGAAGATATGCAGCACAACCCTCTAGTCGCGACTGCAGGATATGACGACCTACCGAAAGCTCGGTGCTCATAAACAGGCGGTGAAGATAGCGCACTGAAATATTCAGCGCATGGGCTATTTCCTCAGGCGAAAGGCTCGACCGGCCGATATTTTCTTCGATGTACGCAAAAGCGCGGCTCAGATGAAACTTCTGAATATTGGTTTTTGACCCACTGTTACTGAGTTCGAACTCACTCAACATTCCCGCGAGCAAGTCCACTGTGCTGCTGGCAACGCAGCGTCCCGCAGCAGCAGATAACGTGCCGCTCTCCTCGATGATGCTACCCAAAAAGTTGCCGACTAGCCTTCCCAAGCCCCGCTGTGAGTCAATTTTTCTTGCCGTGCATTCTTGAGGTGCTGATAGCTGGTAGCGGAATGATTCACGAGGGAGTCGAACAACCAGTTGACGGAAATTGGTGTCGAAGTTCCAGTCGAAAGGTCGTGTGGAATCGTAGAAGACCATATCGCCCGGGTTAACGCAGGCTGATCGATTATCCTGATGTAAACTTCCAGTGCCGTTCAACTGCATGCTTAAGAGGTAACAGTCATCGTGGTCGCGTCTGCTGTGCCTGATTTCATGCGAACAATGGTGCGCAACGCTACTGACGACGGAAAGGCAGATCTGTTCGAACCGTCGACTGGAGAGTGAGGCACAGAATCTCTGTTGACCCGCTCTAATGCTCAGAGGAACGAAAGAATCTGTCAGAGCCCCCTCCCACTCGCTGATCTGATCGAACTTAATCTCTTTGGATAATAGAGAATTCATGATGAGTTACACTGGCGAAGACGATACTGAATACGTATCAAAAAACGTGCCAGCCGAATAAATTCATCAACAGATAATGCTGTTTTTAAGTTTTTGATTTATAAGCAAAAAAAACCATGGTCTACTTTAAGTTAAGGAGACTCAACCGTTCCTATCGAATCCAAGCCGTTTACGCACCGATATGGGTACTTTCTCTACATTTTTTAGCGCACAACGCACGCATATGCACTGAGAGGGCAGCACCTTCCTACCCGTCAAATGCAGAAGACTGCAGTTAAGTCGAGCGTCCTGCTTACCGACCTGATCGCACAGCCTGGAAACCGAAAAAACTGCTCATACGGTCCGGTTCGAGTTTCCAGGCGACAGTGCTATCAAGCCAGAAAAACGCTTTTCAGCATCTGCAGAACAACCGGTGAGATCAACTCACGGCAGCGGTAGCGCAGCACTTTTCGCTAAAGCAATACGTTGTGTCGTGCGCGTCAAAACTGCTTGGGCTTCGCTCATCATTTCCGCGACGACCTGAGCAGCCGGCATTTCAGTTTTTACGAGCCCCACCGACTGACCGGCAAGCCAAGGCATCTCTTCCCAGTCACCTTCAGTTTCGGGCGTCGGAAGAATCACGTTGAATTTACGCATGATCATGGGTTCCCCTCTGAAGATCGTGGTACCAATAGTTTCGAGAGCACCTCGCTCCATCGGCACCTCGTCAAGGCGATCAGTGTATTCATCCACAACGCGATTGCGAAGCAACCGCATAGGATTGAAATGCGGCCATTCCGGCCCGAAGATTGCTGAGAGCCTTGTGTCCTCACAGGATGCCTGCAGAACTCGTCGCTTGTGTTCCTGGTGGGTGTTGGCTTCAGGAGTGGCAATCAGTCGTGTACCGACCCACACTGCATCGGCTCCCAGAGCGAGAGAGGCAGCTACGCCACGCCCATCAGCGATGCCTCCCGAGGCAAGCACTATCGCTTGCTCGCCAACCGCATCAACCATACTAGGGATGAGCACCATTGATCCGGCCCCGCCATAGTTATGGCCTCCGGCCTCCCACCCCTGAGCGATAATAACTTCAACACCGTTGTTTATCGCTTTTCGAGCTGCCTCCACGCTACCCACTTGCTCCCATACCGAGATGCCAGCATCAAGCAGCAACTTCATGTGCTTTTTTGATGGATGCCCCCAATGAAAAGACACGATCGGGACCTTCTCTTCAATACAAATACGGATCTGCGCGTCATTTTCAAAACAGGTAATGAAGTTGATATTGAATGGCTTATCCGTTGCCGCCTTGATCGCTCGGATACCCTGTCGTAACTCTTCCGCCTGCATTAAGCCCACCGCCAGCGAACCAATACCACCCGCTTGGCTCACTGCAATGGCAAGTCGAGGTGTTGCGGAAGTAAAGGCCATACCTGCCGCAGCAAATGGGTGGGTAACCTTGAAACGGTCGGTGAAACGAGTCTTTATCGAATAGTGATGCATGAACATGCGCCCTCAAAATCAGCCAGCAGAATGTCTATTGTTATTTGTGTTTAACTCGTCAGCGAAACATGATCGCCAGCCACTATGACCCCGCCGTCCATAAGTTCTGCATAGACGCCCAAGTCACCATGACGGAATGTTTTGATGAGGGTCTGCGGGATAGCTGCATCACGCTTAGCTGTCTCGGGGTTGACGTTGGTGGCCGCACAGCGACGGGTCTTTAGCACGACACGCGCCCGCACCTGTCCAATCATAATTTCCTGCCCGACCCACGAAAGCTCTTCCCAGGCCGTCTGACTTCTGAAATAGATATTTGCGCGAAAACGTAGGGGGTCCAGCTGAGTATTCATGACCGTTTCAAGCGCATTCATTGACGTTAAATTGATCAGCGAAACGGCATTCATCATTGATGTTGAAACCACGCTGACATCAGTGAAGCGGATGTCCTGAGCTTCAACAATCACGGGGGTACCATTGAGTTTGCTGCCCAGCCTGGTGCTGATCAACACAGACAACTGATGACAGTCCTCATGATCGTCCAACGCGAACTTGTATAACCGGTTATCCGGTGCCGCCAACGTTAGAATGTTCTCTTCTTCATCATAGGCTGCCCTGTACTCGGCCAACTCTTCATACTGCAGAAGGGTCAGGAAATCTGTCTTGGGACGCGGCGCATAACCTTCGGCATCGAACGTCCACGAGCCATTAGTGATCGCGAACTTGCGATCAAGCGGGAACGCCTGACCCGCGTGTACGACAACGCGAGTCAAAGGCTCCGCAGAAAAGCCTTTCACTGGGTATCGGTAAAGCTTTTCAATGGGAAACATATCGACTCCTCAGGCCATACTCAGCAAAGTGGAGATACGCTTGCCAATAGCTAATAGGCGCTGATCACCGCCGGACGGTCCCTCGCACATCAAACCCACGGGGACGCCAGTAAGATCCGAGTATCCGATGGGCAGCGTCAATGACGGAACGCCGGCCAATGAGGCAGGGCTCGCCTGCCGAGCAACCTTGGCAAACAAGGCCGCGCTCGCCTCAACAGGCATGTCATGGCGGCTCTCCAAAAGTAGTGGTGCTTCACATGAAACCGTAGGCAATAACAGGCAATCGAGGCCCTCACCATAAAACACTTCGTCATACCAGCGAATCATCGATTGACGATCAAGCAAGGCCTGCGAGTAGTGGTGTGCATCAAACATCTCGGGACCGTTAAAGAATTCAAAAACGGCTCTTACGTCAGTACTGGCGATACTTTCAATGAAGGCATTCACTCGGACGTTTAATTGCGTTTCGCAATAGCGCCACCATTGAATTCGTGCTTCGAATGCAGAGATGCAAAAGCCGGCGCTTTTATCAAGCCGATGCAACTCTTCAGCATCAACGTCTATGAGTGTTACGCCTGCGTCTGCCAATACACGCATGGCGTTTTCAACGCGCCGGGAGACACCGGGCTCCAGATTCTCGAAGTAGGGTGCACGAGGAACACCAACGCGTAGTGTGCTGATATCGGGCACTGGATGAACAACGAGGCTGCGAGCAAGCACGCTGTCCAGCAACTGCAGGTCATCAATGGAGTTGGCCATTGTGCCCACTACATCGCGACTCGGTGAAATGGTCAGAACCCCTTGAGTTGAATATCGACGCAAGGTCGTACGCAATCCATACACCCCGCAAAAAGACGCGGGGATGCGAATTGAACCGCCAGTATCGGTTCCCAGACCCAATGGAATGCCAGCGGCGACAACCGCCGCGGTCCCACCACTTGAGCCTCCCGCCACTCGCAACGGCGCAAACGGATTGATTACTGATCCAAAGCCTGCATTAGAACTGGTTATACCGAAAGCCAGCTCATGAAGGTTAGCCTTGCCCACCGGGACAGCACCAGCATTGAGCATTTGCTGAACAGTCGTGGCGTTTCGGGTTGGTTGGAAACCCCGATAGGCAATCGCGCCTCCCGATGTTGGCATGTCTGCGGTAGCCAGGTTGTCTTTGATAATAAACGGGACGCCTGCCAGCAATAAATTCTCACCGGCCTGAAGCCGCTGAGCGACTGACTTTGCCACGCTCATCGTCAGTGCCTCATCGATATGAACGACAGCATTCAGGTGTTCAACTTCCCGGAGGCGTTCAAGTGCCTGCTGACCGTAATCCTCAGCAGACGCTTCACCCGCCTTCACGGCAGCTGCGATATCAGTGGCTGAGGCTCGAGCGTGATAAGTGTGGCTGACTTGGGTAGCTTTAATTTCAGATTTTAATAGCATGGTCAAATCCGCGTAGCCAGTTGACTGATGCCCAAATTCTACGCTTGACCGTGCAGAGCCAGATTGACTGTAAGCGCACAGGTTATTGATCTTTTAGGGCCACAATTCCCCGGCGCACCGAAACAGCACACATCGAGCGCTTATTTGTTTGACCACTGCACAAGGCACTCTTTGCACAGCGTGCACAGTCTATTTTCTCTCTGCGCATTAATACGCCACAGGCAAAGACAAGCATTTCTCAAAAGCCAATAATCGCGAAGAGCACGCTGGAGGGCAGGAAAACCAGTTTATTTTTTCAAGAGGTAGGTTATGACAATCAAATTGATCATTGCAGATATCACAAGACAAACGGATGACATCAAGTCGTTCATTTTGAGAGCCCATGATGATTCGGACTTGCCTATTTTCGAAGCGGGAGCTCACGTCAACGTAGCGGTCAAACTCCCGGACGGTACAAAGTCCACGCGCTCTTATTCGATCGCCAACAATCAACTGGAACGTCGCTATTACGAACTTGGCATTCTCAGGCAGGGTGAATCAGGTGGATCCCATCACATCCATCAGCATTTCAAACCCGGCATGGAAGTAGAAATCAGTCAACCCGTCAACAATTTCCGCCTGGTGCAGGGAACCGATCTGGAGCACATCCTGATAGCAGGCGGCATCGGCGTGACTCCGATGCTGTCGATGGCGCGCACATTAAACGCACAGGGGCAACGCTTCGAGTTTCACTACTTTGGTCGCTCAGCAGAAAGCCTGGCGTTTCGAGACGCGGTTGCGCAACTTCCGCATTCGCATGTTAGGGAATACGTAGGGGCTGATAAAGAACAAGTGGCGGCCTTTCTACAGTCTATCACGCAAAAACCGGCTCCTCATCGGCACCTGTACGTATGCGGACCATTGGGAATGATTCAAGCAGTGCTCGACGTTGCACAAGCGGCGGGATGGGCAAGCGAGCAAGTTCACTACGAACAGTTTTCCGGAGGGGTGATCGGGTTGGACAACCACGCCTTTACGGTTGAGCTTGCTCTGTCACGAAAAACACTAGAAGTGAGGGCTGATCAGACACTACTGGATGCCCTACTCGAAGCAAACGTGGAAGCATACTTCGACTGCCGCAGCGGCATCTGCGGAAGTTGCCTGATCCCGGTTAGCAGCGGCGAAGTCGATCATCGCGACACCTTTTTGAGCGATGCTGAAAAACTCGAGAACTCTCTAATCTGCTCATGCGTCTCCCGCGCACGTAATACCTCACTGATACTCGACATCTAATCTTGAAATTCAAGTCTTCCTGGCGTTGGCGTTTCAGGCGCGTCGCGCCAGGAAGGTACGAGTCTACCCCGATTAACTCCCAAACCAGATCAGTAACTCCTCCTTCGCGCGATCTATCATCTAGCGTCTACCAGGCAGGTCAACGCCGCAATTTTATCGTCGGCATTGGCCCGACACCTTTTCGCTTACCTTTGCCAGTCAAATCCGGAAACGGCTGACCAGACTCTTTTGTTGTTGTGCAAGTTCTGCCAGGTCTGTACTTGCCGTGCAAGCTTGATCCGCTTCACCTGCGACCTGCGTGCTGACTTGTTTGATGGAGGTCACGTTCAAGTTCAGATCCTCAGCGACCACGCTTTGCTCTTTCGCCGCGCTGGCGATTTGCATGCTCATTTGGCGAATGATCGACACAGATTCGGAGATAGACTGCAACACAAGCCAGGCCTCCTCAGCCTGCTCAACGCTAACAAGGCTTTGCTTCTGGCCGCGATTCATCACTTGTGCGATGTCTTGAGTACCAAGCCTGAGTTGCTCAATCATGTGTTGAATCTGCTCAGTCGCAGACTGCGATTTTTTTGCAAGATGGCGAACTTCGTCTGCGACAACGGCAAAGCCACGCCCTTGATCGCCTGCCCTTGCCGCCTCTATCGCAGCATTCAACGCCAGAAGGTTGGTCTGCTCCGCAATGGCGCTGATCATTGACAGGATTGATTCAATGTCCTGGCTGTACTTTACCAAACGTCCAACCGAATTCAGCCCGCCTGCCAATTCTTCGGAAAGAAGCTTGATGGACTCAACGCTACCTTTGACGATCTGGCTGCCGTTGACTACGGCATGATCGGCCCGTTGCGCGGCCACTGCGGCCTGTTCGGTGTTGTGAGCGACCTCTTGTGACGTCGCTGCCATCTGGGTGACGGCAGTGGCCACTTGATCGATTTCGCTCAATTGCCTGCCCATGCCATCACGCGTGCGGCTCGCGCTTTGTGACGCTTTGATGGAGGCATCGTCGATCAGCCTTGCGCACTGGATAATGGACGTCACCAGTGTTTGCAGCTTACCCAGAAACCTGTTGAAACCTTTTGAGATGGCCCCGAGTTCATCAGCACGACCTTCCTGGAGCCTGAGCGTCAAATCTCCCTGCCCTTCGCCAAGGTTGAGCAACAGGCCGACCATCTTCCGCAGGGGCGTAGACAGACCGCCTGCAACCAGCCAGATCATGAAAAGCCCGAAGCCGGCAACCAACGCGGCAATCCCCAACATTTGGAAAACGGTGGCGTCATTGCGCGCTTGAAGTTCATGTTTCAGATTATCCAGTGGTTTGAATACTACGTGATAAGGAACCTTGATCATGAACTTCCATACCGTTCCTTCTCCACCGGGAGAAAAAGGCACTATCAGTTCGACCTGGCCACGTTGTTCATCCACCCAATACTCAAATGGAGCCCCTTGCAACTCGAATCGTTGTATTTCTTCGGCGTCCAGTATCGCCTCCATACCGCTGTTCAATTTGGAGGCGTCTTTACTGTACGCAATCACACGTCCGTTACTGCCGAAAATGGCTACCTCACCCGCGCCACCAAACAGACTGGCAGCTGTCTTTTCAACCAGTTTCTGGATGAACTCTAGCGAAGGAGAAGCACCCGCGATCCCGGCGAACACTTCATTGACCAGGATAGGTGCAGATAACGCCTGCATCAGAACCGTTTTGTCATTGGCCGGATAGCCGATCGGGTCAAGCACGCAAAGACGCTTTTTCTCTTTGGGACACAAATAGAATTCGCCCTGGCGAACGCCTTCCGGACCTCTCATCTCACTTCCCATACCGCGCATGTCCATCAGTTTTAGCTTGCCGTCTTCCCCCCGAATCCAGACAGGAACGAACCGCCCTTCAGCTGAATGACCGGGTGCCCCCTGATGACGCTCGTCCGCGCCGTCCAGACCGCCAGGTTCCCACCCCATGAAAGCAGAAGTAAGTCCTGGATTTTTCTCGATCGTCACGCGCAACAGTTTTATCAGACTGTCACGCTGATCACTTTGTCCTGCCCCCATAGACGTCGCAACGTGAGACAACTGCTGGGTGATATTCACTGCCAGACCCAACTCCTGTTTGATCATGGCGACTTGTTCCTGTGCCTGACTCAGTAACTGAGTGCGTACACTTTCCTGAAGTTGCGTGCTCATATTCTCTTGAATCACACGTTGCGTCTGCTGGTTGGAAAACAGGACGAAAGCCAGGAGCGATGTGATAGCTAATACAACAACCAAGCCTGTCAAAAGTGTAATGGAGCGTTGTATGGATTTAGATTTCATTGCCGCTTGCCTTTACAGTTAGGAAAGACTTCTTGGTCGATACCCGCCGGCAACATCCAAAAAGTCGCAGACGGTTCAATACATCAGTAACAGAACATACCGCCTCATCCCTCCCTGGAAGGTACAGGGCAGGTCCTAAAGCCTGACTGCCGATTTCAAGCACCCATTCATTTCATGCCGAAATGGTATACGCAGAGTTTGTTGCCTTCCCTGTCACGGAAGTAAGCGCCATAAAAACCGTCCGGGTCAGGACCACGGACCCCCGGTTCGCCTTCACCTGCACCGCCCAGTGTCAGCGCCTTGGCATAGACCTCATCCACTTGCTGGCGCGATGAAGCCTGCAGGGCAACCATGGAGCCGTTACCCACAGCGGCCTCCTTGCCATTGGCAGGCATCAGCAGGCCTAGTGCCAATGTATCGACGCCGTAGAACACACCCCGATCATGTTCCATGACCTGGCGCGCGCCGAAGAGAGCGAGAATTTCATCATAGAAAGCAGTAGCGGTGTTCAGGTCGTTGGTACCCAGGATGCAGTAACCGAGCATGTGAAATCCTTTGAGTTGAGTGGGGGACGCACTTGGACTGCGGACGGCAGGATTTCTACCTGCCATCCTGTTCAACTGACGGTCTCTAGAAGCGTTCGAGGAGGGGGCGTTGTATGCAAATGCTTAGCGGCTTTTGCCAACTGAATGTGTTCATTGAACCACCATGGTATTTGCGCGCGGGCGCAGAAGAAAATGCGCCAGTGCAGGCAGTAATATCAAAGCACCGAGCATGTTCCAGATGAACATGAACGCCAGCAGAATACCCATATCGGCCTGGAACTTGATGGGGGAAAAGGCCCAAGTCGCGACAGCTGCGCCAAGCGTGATGCCAGTCAGGATTACCACTTTGCCGGTAAACAACAGGGCACGGTAATACGCCTGGGACAATGACTGCCCGGCTCGCAGCCCTGCAAGCGTCACGGTCATCACATACAACGCGTAATCCACACCTATCCCCACGCCCAGGGCAATGACCGGCAAGGTGGAAACCTTCACGCCGATGTCGAGCCAGACCATCAGGGCCTCACACAGTACCGACGTGAGCATCAGTGGCAACACCGCGCACACCACCGCCCGCCAAGACCGAAAGGTAATCAGCGCGAGTAGGCTAACGGCCAGATAAACCAAAAAGAGCATCTGAATGTTGGCCTTGCGCACAACGATGTTGGTGGCCGCCTCAATACCCGCGTTACCCGCTGCGGAAAGGAAGCGCACCGTGGTGTCTGTTTGCTGGGCATTGAACGACTCGAAGGCATCCACCACTTGGGTCAATGTGTCGGCCTTGTGATCCTTGAGGTAGACGTAGAGGGTGAGCAGGTCACAGTTTTGGTTGAACATCTCCCGCGGAGCGCGGGTGATGATCGCGTTGAGCATGTCCTGCGAACGCGGGATCTCGTACCAACGAAGGTTGCCTTCGTTGAGACCTACAGATGCATGTTTTGCAAGACTGGCCAGGGACTGAGTGGTTTCAACGCCAGGCAAGCGGCGCAAGCGCATTTCCAGTTCGTTAACCGCCTGTAGCGTCGAAAAAGCGCCGCACTGGTACTGCGCTGTACGCACCATGATCACATAGGTATCACTGCTGGCGGCGTAGTGCTCGACCATGAATGCGTTGTCACGGTTATAGCGAGAATCACTGCGTAACTCGGGGGCTCCACTGCCGGTATCGCCTATTTTCAGTTGCAGGCTGAACGCAAAGCCGACCGCTGCCAAGACAACGGCACCGATAAGCGCGAGCGAGGCTTGACGCCGCCGCGTGTAGAGATCCAGGAAACGCCAAAACGGATGTCGCTCCCCTACCCTTTCATCGCGCTCGGCCTTGAGGCTGCGCTCTGCCGCCTTAAGATCGACGCCGGTATACGACAACAGTACCGGGAGCAACACCAGGTTAGTAAAAATCAACACCGCTACGCCCAGGCTCGCAGTAATCGCCAGGTCCTGGATGATGCGCACGTCGATCACCATCAACACGGCAAATCCGACTGCGTCGGCCAACAAAGCGGTCATGCCTGCCAGGAACAGGCGCCGGAATGTATAGCGCGCTGCAACCAACCGATGCGTACCCCGTCCGATGTCCTGCATGATACCGTTCATTTTCTGCGCGCCATGACTCATGCCGATGGCAAACACCAGAAACGGGACCAATACCGAGTAAGGATCCAGCGTATAGCCCAGGCTGGGGAGAAGCCCCAACAACCATACGACGGCAATCAGAGAGCAGAGCACAACCAACACAGTACTTCGCCAGCAACGCGTGTACAGATAGATGACCAGAGTGCAGATGCCGATGGCCACGGCAAAGAACACCAGCACTTGGTACAACCCTTCAATCAAGTCGCCTACCACTTTGGCAAAGCCGGTGATATGCAGACTTACACCCTCCGGCTGGTATTTCTCGCGCAGTTGCTCAAGGCGCATGGACAGCGCCTGATAGTCGATCGGGGCACCCGCAAGTTCCTGCAGCGGCAGCAACACCACACTGGAACGATAGTCCCCTGCCACCAGGCTACCGATCTCCCCGGATCGCTCGACGTTCAGCCGCAGTTGGGCGAGGCTCTTCACCGAGCCGTCATAGTCGTCGGGGATCACCGGACCGCCATCGAGCCCCTCTTCGGTAACCCCGGTCCAGCGTACGGCTGGCGCCCAGAGCGACTTCATGTAAGGACGATCAACCTCGGGCCAGAGGAATACCTCATCATTGATACGACGCAGGGTTTCGAGGTAATGGGCGTCGATAACCGTCCCCTTGTCAGCCTCGACGGCTATGCGCAGCGTATTACCAAGCCCGGACAACTGGCCGCGGTTAGCCAAGTAATTGACGATGTAAGGATGCCCTGTAGGCAACATCTTGTCGAAACCGGCCGTAAGCCGCAGTCCGAACGCCTGATAGCCAAGCCCCATCGTCAGCAGCAGACACACACCGATGATCCAGGCGCGATTATTGAACAGCAAACGCTCGACCATCGAACCTGACTGTTGATCAAAGGTTTCAAGGTCTTGCGCGTTGGCGAAGTCGTCGTAAGACGTAATGACATTCATGGCCGTGCCTCTTTGACTTCGATGCGCTGTACGCCTCGCCCACCGGCGACGATGAGAGCCCCATCTGCGGTCTCTGCCATACCTGCGACATAACCTTTCGCACTCAAGGCCAAAGGTGTGAAAGTGACGCCGTTGTCTAGACTTCGCGAAAGACGACCCGATTCGTCAGCCAACAGCAGACTGCCGTCATCGCTGCGCACGTCAGCCGTCAGCGTCACGTCATTGCCCAGATCGCTTTGCTGCCAGCTCTCGGTCGGGGCGTTGCGGTGCCATGCATTGCCTCGAAGACCGTATGCAAGCAGATCGCCCTTATCGCTGACCGACAAGCCGAAAAAGCTTCCCTGATAAGGCGTCTGCAATCGACGGAAGCGTCCGTCGGCATCCGACTGGAAGACCATGCCCTGCTCTCCGACGATGTATAGCGCATCGCCCTGCTTACGTATGGCATACAGGTGAAGGCCTCCTTGATTATCAATGTCCCCCATGCGCGACTGCCAAGTGGCTCCGCCGTCGTCGGTGGAGAACAGCAAACCGTAGGCCCCCACCAACCAGCCATGACGGGCATCGACGAACAACAAGTCCAGCCAGGGCTTGTCGGCACCTTCGCTGACCAATCTCTCAGCGTTGCTCCTGCGGCGAGGGTCAGAAGTGAGCGCTGCCGCCTGTGCCTCAATCTTTGCCGTAGCCAAGCCATCCAGTTGACGACTCCAGGTGACGCCGCCATCGATGCTATGCAGCACTACGCCGCTGTGCCCCACCGCCCAACCCTGTTTGGCATCGGTGAAACGCACGCGGGTCAGCGCTACACTGACCGGCACTTTGGCCTGCTGCCAGGCATGGCCGTTGTCAGAGGACGTCAGTACCAGGCCACGTTCGCCTACCGCCACCAGACGATCACCGGCACGGGTCACGTCCAGAAGAACGGAGCGGGTTGCCTGGGGATTTTCCGGCGCGGGGCTATCCAGCTGGTCTAGAGAACCAGCCCTGGCGGGCAAGCACGCAAGAACCAGATAAAGCCATCCCAAGGCAACAAGCCCTGGGCGAGCAGACAATACATTCATGAAATGATCCACAAAACGGGGAGGAAACCGGCGCGATCCAAGCATGCGCCGGAACAGACTCAGCGCAGGGCGTCGGACGCTACCGAGTCGCCTGTAAAATAGATCTCAGGCTTGCGATCGACGACTTTGTAGCTTTCCTCATTGAGCAGTTGAACAAGGCTGAGCGTGCCTGCCTGCAGGTTGTAAACCGCCGAAGGCATCATCACCACGCCCGGAATTTTGGGCACCACGAACGAAGGCACCTGGGAGGTACGCCACAAATTGCCTTCTGCGTCATAGCCATCCATTAAGGTCAGCATCCAGGTGTCTTCATCCAGGTACAGGCGACGTTTGGGCACTGCATGTCGCTTGCCGGATGTCACGGTTGCCTCGATTTCCCAGACGCGGTGCAACTCCCAGCGAACCTTGTCGGGGTTCAAATGATGCCCTTTGATTGCCTCGTCCACTGATGCACCGAAGAAACCGTTGGTGTTGTAAGGCACGTAGACTTCACGCTTACCGACCAGCTTCCAGTCGTAGCGATCCGGATACCCCTGAAAGCCTCGCACCTCATCGAAGTAATTGGCGCCGGAGGCGACGAAGTCAGGGGTGTCATAGGCAACCGTTGGTGCTCGGCGCACCCGACGTTGACCCACCAGATACTGCCAGGCTTGCCGAGCAGTGTTGCTGTCTATGCTGTCGCGCAATACCAGCGACTCCCCTACCTTAAATGAAGGCGCAGTGGTGCTGAAACGCACCATGAAATACTCACCTGACCATTTTTCAGGGGTACCATCTGCGTAGTAATACGGAAATTGGAAAGTTTCATCATTGCGTGAAGCCAGAGTGCGCGAGCCGTCGGCAGTCACAACGATATTCTTGAACCCCATACCGATGGTCGAGGGCTCCAATCGCAACAGCCAGTTCCAGATGGCTTCACGACCACTTTGGGGGATTGGGAAAGGCGTACCGCCATAACAACCCTGAAGCGCAGGACCTGCTGCATCGGTAAGCTTGCAGGAAACAGCATTGCGAGCCGTGTTGCTGTAGACCCAATCAGGGGCCGCAGCCGTGCGATGCGTCGGGTAAACGTCAATGCGGAAAGTTTCAGGGTACTTCTTGATCAGCGCAATGGTGCCATCGCTGAGCTTGTCGCGGTATTGCTCAAAGTTTTTCGCGCCGATACTCAGCACCGGCTTTTCATCAGCAAATAACCCTGTCGGAATGTCACCCAGGCTCGGGCCCGCTACCGGCTTGGTCAGGCCTCCGGTCCAGGCCGGTATACTGCCACTTGCGTTGCCGGCACGTTCACCGCCCAGAGGGGTGAGTTTGTTCGTCAACTGCGCCGCAACGTCCGGCGCAACTGCAGCGAAGGCCGATGTTGCGCCGCAAAGCGAAAGCAACAGGGGAGCAACGAGAAAGCGTTTCATATTCATGGTAGGTGTCCGATCAGAAGCTGCGCTGAATAGAGAAGGAAACGAAGTCGCGGTCCTGGTAGTACTGGTCGTAGCTCAACTGTCCGGAACCATTGACTACTCCACCGGCGCTGCCATAAAAGTGGGTGTAATTGAGCGCCGCGTACCACGTTTTCTGGTAGTCCGCTTTCACGCCAATACTGACGTCGCCACCCTGCTCAGGTAGAAAGCCGGCCCCGTTAACCGATGAGCGACCTGACAGTCCATAACCGATATTCAACGGGACCTGGACGTCCACTTGTGGCAATACCTGAAAGTATTCCGGCTGGAACTGCATGCGTAATGCCGTCGCATCGCGGGTGGCATTAGGGTCTAGCGCATCACTGTTACGAGTGACACTGAGAACACGGTTAAACGCCAGTTCACCCATAAGTGTCGCACCTTGCCAGAGCGGGCTGGCGGGGAGCACCGTAATCGACGACACATTGGCATGCAGGGTATTACCCAACGGGTATGCCGGATTTTTGTCGTTGTCTGCATCACTTCCTGTCGGAAGGAATATCACGTTTCCGGTGGCTACCAATGGCATGTCGTGACGAACCGAGACCTCAGCAGCAACATTGGTTTCACCAACCAGAGTGCTAACGCTGGCACCGATGGTTTTAATGTTTTCACCGTAGACCAGTTGGTAATCGCCCTCACCCGGACGTGCGTAGAATTGCGGGAAGCGGTCGTGGAATATGGCCGCATACAGACCGAACTCGTAGTCGTTAAGCTTGTACTTGAGTTCCATCCCGCCCTGGCCCGAATCCTTTGCATCCATGTCTTTGCCACGGCTCAACAGACCAAACGGCGTCAGCAACGACTCGCCGCCTTTGTCGACGAAATCCGCGAAGCTGAAGTAACTACCGGCCGCTGGCAGACGTGCCTTGCGCCATTCGAGCTGGTAGTAGGCACCCACGGTTACGTCTGGTGTTAACTGCCATAACGCCGAGATCTGCTTGGTCGGCATCATGATCTCCTTGACCTGCGAGCCAGGCACCGAAGTAGCCTTTATCACATCAGGGGAGAGCTGTGCCGCAGCGATGCCGTTGGTGCCAAAGAACAGACTCTCACCATAGATCTGGGAAAACTGACCGAACTTGACGTTAAGGCTGGTTTCACCCAACCCGAAGCGACCGTAGACAAAGGCATCCAGCACCTCGGCCTTGCGTCCTTGCAACTTCTCGGTGTCGGAGGTGAACCTGTCACTGGCCACGGAACGCGAGTTGACGAAGGTACTGCCGTTGTTATCGTTTCCCTGGTTGTAAACGCTGTCATACCAGGCTGCGCCGCTCAGTCGAAGTCCGTAATCCTGACGAAAACGAGCATCAAACTCCGACAACAAATCAAGTCGATTCGAGACAAGCCCTCGCCCGAAATTGCGATCCCCATCGTCAATATTCGGATTGTCGGCACTGGCTGCGGTCTTGTCGTCAATCTTCTTGAGTCGCCATGCGTTGCTGTAACGAACGGTATTGTCCCAGCGCAGATCAAGCCCCTCTACACCACTATCAAGATTGAAGGCCTGCGCGCTGCCGGTACTCAGTAATGCCAGTGATAGGGTTGCTGCATTGCGCAGCGATCCCGGCTGCCGATGACTTGCCGAAGTTTTGGTCATGATTGGATTGCCTCTTATATTGATTTATTGGCAGTTAATGAAAATCTTCAGTCTCGTTGTCCGAAGCACGGCTCTTGCCACCGAGCAAATAGCACTCGATGAGGAGCCTTTTTGTAGTACTGCATATGCATCACGTTGGGTCGCGCGCGTCCTCCACATTCAGTGCTGGGGTGCCAGGATTACCGGCAAGAGGGCTGACAAAATGCTCCACTACTCTTGTCCTGCTGTTGTTGAACAACAGCCGCGTCACGTCCGGACGCGAATAGTGGCCGACCGGATCCATTGCGCTTTTGGCCAGCGAAATTAGTCCCAGGTCGATGTCGGCATAGAGCACCCCCTCCTCGTTCTCCGGGAGCTTGTCGCAGAGCGCACGGCCATCAGGGCCGAAGATCACGGCATGGCCCCCGCCGATATGCGTCAACTCACGCTTGTCCGGGCTGTCACAAAGCAAATTGAACATTTCGGGGGAAATCAGCGAACACGGTGCCAACACAAAGCAGCCACCTTCGACGGCATAAACACGGCTTACCGCATTGTTCACCTCCCAGCCCAGAGCAGGAGCAAACGGCTCATAGGTCGAAAAACCTGGCCAGGCGGCGATATGTACCTGTTCCTGTTGAGAGAACATTGCGTACTTGTTCAATGACAGCACATTCTCCCAACAGCACAGTGCACCGAGTCTGCCCAAAGAGGTGTCATGCACGGCAAGGTCACTACCATCGCCTTCACCAAATACTGTGCGCTCGCCGTGGGTAGGACGCAGCTTGCGCCGCCGGGCAATCGTCTGGCCGTTGGCATCAATGATCCACTGTCCCAGGTAGAGCGTTCCGCCGTCGCGCTCGGCATGGCCGAGCACAACGCAGATACGATTTATCCGCGCCGCTTCTTCCAAACGACGCGCCTGAGGGCTGTCGTAATGCAGCGCGTTGTCAAAATACTTCTGAACAAAACCACGACTGATCGCCCAGGCTGGCGTACCCAGCCAGATCCACCATGGGTAGCCGGGAATCCAGTTCTCCGGGAAGGCAATCAGACTGGCCCCCTGCGCGGCGGCTTCCTCGATGTAACTGATGGTTTTGTCCACCGTAGCGTCAAGGTCGAGAAACACTGGCGCGGCCTGGACAACCGCTGCTTTGTATTTGGGATGAACGAGACTCATACCTGAACTCCTGAGTCGTGAGAGGTTGGATAAGCATCCGGCCGGGCATGCGCCAAGAGGCCGGTGGCGGGATGACAGTTGATGTATTCGAAGACTTGCCCCTGCGTGGGAAGCACGGCTACCTCATGCCAGAGACGGAGTTTGATATCCCCGCCCAGCTGGCCAGCCATCGCAATAAATCGGTTGAAAATTCGCAGGTGGCTAGGATGGTTTCGCGCCCATTCCTCCAAGTGCTTCAGGGAGGCGAAATACGCGAGGCCGAAGGTCCGCGGCAAAGGCGCACCTGTCGCATCGGTCTCGCCCAGTAATCGGCAAGAAAGGCAACCGGTATCCAGCGGGTTGTCACGCAGGAAGTCCATGCCAGAGCGCAGTGCTGGCTCGATCTCGTTAAAATAAATTTGCTTTTCCAGCCCCTCAAGGTCCTCCAGGACCTGACCGGATCGAATGATTGCCAGGTTATGCGGGGCCCGCACGTTGACCCGACGCCCCAGAGTGATGCCCTCCACAGCATCGCTCGTAGCGCCTTGAGCCTCTGACATCAGTGGGTCATATCCGCTGGCCGCGATGCGATCCCTGGTAGCCCCCCAATAGTTGTGCTCCCGAATCGGGCCATGCAGCACCGGACAGACACGGGAGGCACCTGTTCGTTTGAGCTTGTCGGACTGCAGAGTTTCAAACCGATCGGCAGGAATGCTCAGTACCTCACGGAACACGCCGATGCCACGGTCCATGCACGTACTGTGTTCCCAGTAATCCTGGTGCGCCGGGCTTGCCGACCAGCGCGCATGTTGCGTCTCATCCACCCAGTAACCGATGCACAACCACGTATAGCAGCCCTTGACATCGATATAGTTGGCAAACTCGCAATGCACGGCATCACCCGCCTCGCTGAGCGATGTAGCCAGCCAACTGCGGAACCCAGCCACGCCCTCGGCATTCGGCCCCAAAGGCGACTGAACGCCGTAGTAGGCTACGGTCAACTGACCGTTGTACGGCATCAGTCCCGACCAGGCCGGAACCGGCGGCACCCAATCGCTAGGCATGCACTTGGGAAACTGACGTGACGACTCGTCTCGGTACATGGGACTGTCTCTTCCATACAGGTGGGATACCCGCGTTGAAAAAAGCATGCGCCAACGAACAGATCATCACTTTGTCGAGAAGGAACTAAACCTTTGCAGCAACGGAGGCCATACGTCGATTGCAGCAACTGTAAGAGCGCAAACTTGCTCGCTTTCTTCTCCGCCCCCATCGAAGTTGCCTCAGCCGGTAGCAGGAATGTGCCGAGAAGGAACTGCCGTTGCTAAAACCACACGTAGGCGTATTGTCGGGACTTGGCCAGTTACACGAGTTCACTGGCCGGGCAATAATAATAAATTCAACGCCAACCGGCCTGCTCTCAACAGTCGGAACGCCTAACTCCTTCTTCACTCTGCCCTTATGAGGAAGAATCAAATGCATTCGCCCCAATCCATTCCCTCGCTCATCCCTGCACAGCTGTCGACACTAGGGGTCCCCCCGAATCAACGTGTGGATTATTGGCAGGATATGATTTGCGGCCCGGTCGTCCCGCTGGAGATTAAACTGCCGGATCGAAAGCCCTTTGATGCATCATTGAGCTGGTGGCAACTAGGGAACCTGCGCCTGTCAGAAATCCAGGCCTCCCCACATCGGGTGCAACGGTTGCCCGCCAAGACCGAGATGGAACACTTGGTCCTCGACTTCGTCATTGAAGGAAATTGCTACGTCGAACAGGATGGGCGCCGAGTCGGCATCAGCCCCGGCTCGGGGGTAATCTGCAACACCGCCCGCCCCTATAGCCAATATTTCCCGGAACCCTGCAAACTCGCGGTGCTAACGTTTCCAAGGGAGTTATTGAGTCGCCAGGTAGCGGCAGTTGATCGTGGCACGGCGATCGATCTGGCGCACAGAAGCCAGCTCTTTCCCCTACTTTCGGCCTATGTAAAGCAACTGATCACCCAGGCGCCTTCTTTAGTGCCAGGCACCATACAAGTGGTGGAGCAACACCTGAGCGACTTGCTTTGCAGCACGATAGGCGAAAGCTTAAGCCAGGAACCGGTGCCTCTCTCCGATCTTAAGGTCGCGACACTCATCCGTGTGCACGCCTACATCGAATCGAACCTGCATCAGTCTGCCCTGACACCGGAAACCGTGGCCAATGCTTTGCGCGTCTCGACCCGCTACCTGAATCAACTTCTGGAAGCCGAGCACATTTCACTGGGTCGCCTGATTCTGCGCAAACGACTGGAAGCCGTGGCGAGCGCACTGCGTAACCAGAACATGACGACGCGCAGTATTACAACCCTGGCACTGACCTACGGTTTTAACGACCTAACGCACTTCAGCAAGGCTTTTCGATTGCGTTATGGCATCTCAGCACGGGAGTTTCGTACACAGGAAAACAGACAATTGGCGCAGCCGTGAGGTTGAGACTGCCGGGACTGGTATTAGCCAGACTACACGACTCAACAGGGGTGATGTATCGAGCAATCTTTAACACCCGATGCCACTCGCAATGCGCAACGAGTGGTCGGGCACAGACGACCGAGACTATTCCTTGAGGAGTTTTTCCTTCGATCGCAACGCTGTGACCGTTTCACCGGCAACGCCCCAATTGTCGGTAGGCACCTCGTCAATCACTACAAAGGTCGATGCCGGCGGTTTGTTCAGCACTGTGTGCAACAATGCAGTTACACCCTCGATGAGTTGGCGCTTGTGCTCAGCTGTTACGCCTTCCTGAGTCACTTTGATATTTACGTATGGCATGTTGCTTTACTCTCCCATTGTTTACCAAGTTCCGGACGTTGCCCCACCGTCCACGGGAATGATCGCACCGCTGACGTATGAGGAATCCGTCAGGTATAACACAGCATCGACTACATCCTGAGGCGACCCGATACGGCCGCTCGGGCTCATGCTTTTAAGCACGGTTTGGAGCTGTTCGTTGTCGCCATGCAAAGGCGTGTTGATGATTCCTGGAGCCACGGCATTGACCTTCACCTGCGACGCAGCTAGCTCAAGGGCAAGCCCCTGCACCGCATGATTCAGGCCGCCCTTGATCAGCACCGGCAACAACGCCGGGACTTTGATATTGGGCTGCATGGCGATTGATGCAGTAATGGCAATAATGTGACCGCTTTGGTTGGCGACCATATGTTTGGCTGCCAATTGGGCCGGGTAGAAAAAACCCTTAAGATTAGTGTTGATAATGGCGTCCACATCGGCCTCGGTATAATCACCTACCGGTTTGGGAATGAAGATGCCGGCATTGCTGATCAGGATGTCGACCTTGCCGAAGGTAGCCACGGCCTGATCGAACAACGCCTGTGCGGTGTCCGGTTTGGCGATATCGCCAGCCACGAGGATGAAGTTGGACGGGTTGCCCAGACGAATAGCGGCTTCCTGCAACCGGGCGATCGTGCGGGCGTTGCCAACGACGTTGTCGCCGCGCTCCAGATAGGCCTTGGCGATGGCAAATCCCAAGCCGCTGGATGCGCCCGTGACAATAACAGTTCTTGCTGCTTTCATAGATTCTCCGCCTGTTGAGGCATTCACTGCGACTGAACAAGCAATCTAAATGACAATCCGAAGTTGAAAAATGGTGTAAACAGCATTTTAATTGATACTCCATGTAATGAATTAGAATGCCATGAGCCGCTATTTCGATGACATTAAACTGGGCAGTATCGAGCTATTCTGCCTAACTGCTGAAAGTGGCAGCTTCACCGCCGCATCCACCAAGGCAGGCTTGAGCCCGGCGGCAGTGAGCCGCTCAATCGCAAGGCTGGAGGCGCGTCTGGGTGTGTGTTTGTTTGTGCGGACCACGCGGCAGATGCGCCTGACAGAAGGCGGCCGCGCCTACTATGAGCAATGTCAGCAGGCATTGACCCAACTGATAGAGGCTGAACGGGAGATTACCGGTGCTCAGGATGCACCGTCGGGGCGGATAAGCATTAGTGCACCCACCCCCTATGCGCATTACAGACTACTGCCCCTGCTGCCGAGCTTTCGCCAGCGCTATCCTGACGTGCAAATCGACATTCACGTGAGCAATCGCAATATCGATTTCGTAGAGGAAGGTTTCGACCTCGCAATCAGAGGACGGGAACCGGAAGATTCAGGGTTGATCGCTAGGCGCCTTGAGGACACGGAACTGTTAGTGGTTGCCACCCCCAATTACCTGAAATACGCCGGTACACCGCAGACTCCGGCGGATCTGAAAAACCATGAATGCATCCAATTCGAAATGCCCAGCAGCGGGCGCAAGTCGCTATGGGCATTTAACGTCAACGACCAGAGGGTGGAATTGGAAACCTCGGGAAGCTACACCTGTCAAAGCGACTTTCTGGCCACTGCAACCCTGGCCAAAAGTGGTGCAGGCCTTATGCAGGCGTACCGTTTTACGGTTCAGGAGGAGATTGATAGCGGCGCAATGCAAGCGGTGCTGACCGAGTACGGTGGTACTACCCGGCCATTTTTTCTAATTTTTCCGCAAAAAAGGCACCTGCCGCTGCGAGTCAGGGTATTTATCGACTACCTGGTGGAGCATCTAACGCGTTTAAATATCACGCCAGTCAAGGCTTGATATTTTTCAGTTTATTAAGCAAGTCTAGCAATTGAGCAAGCGGCTCCTCACCGAATTTATCCTGAATTTTCAAATAATTACTTTCCATCCCCGCACTCATGTCGACAAAGCACTGTTGCCCTTGCTCAGTCAGGGCAACGAACACCCGGCGCTGATCTTCAGATGACTTCCTACGCCGAACGATGCCGTCACGCTCCAGTCGAGCCAGGACGCCGGTCATGCTCGGCTTGAGGATGCATGCCAGATGAGCCAGCTGATGGCTTTCCAGTTCGCCTTGCTGGCGCAGGATACGAATCACCCGCCACTGCTGTTCAGTAAGATCATGTTCGTTAAGCAACGGCCGGAAAAACGCCATGGTCGCTTCGCGGGCCTGCAGCAACGTGAGCGTAAGGGACGGTCTGGGGGTCTGCATAGTTCACGCAAAAAAGAGGTGGAAGGGTTGAAGCTTAGAGTCGGCGCCTTGCGCAATCAACATGTAATCTCGCAACAAATAGCCAATTTATAAACATTATCACGCTACCTGAGCTTAAATTTTGGCTGCCAAAGTCGTTAATGTGCATCTACGTAATGCTGTCTGGCATAAGTGCAACGGCCAGAGCAGTAATGTCGATCAAAGCCGAATCATCATCCGGTGACAGCCTGCTCAGTAATGAAGCACACCGGTGAAAAGTACAATCGGTTCCGCGTAAAAGTCATTTTACAGAGCGCCAACTACGGCCATGCTTGCTCCGCGGACCATCGACGTCCATCGAGAAGCGAACATGGCTGGCTCAACGCAAACCCGATTGACGCAGGCGATACTCCCCTGGAGTCAACTGTGCATAGCGCTGGAAGAACCGACTGAAATAGGCCGGGTCCTTGAACCCCAGCTGATAGCAGATTTCGTTGGCCGAGCTGCCGGTAAACAACAGCAGGCGCTTGGCCTCTTGCATCAGGCGCTCCAGGATCAGGCGCTTGGACGGCAGGTCGGCAATGCGCCGGCACACATCATTGAGCCGCGCCTCTGTCACCCCTATGCCTTGGGCATAACGCGACAACGGCCAGTGTTGCTGGTAGTGCGCTTCGATCAGCTCGTTGAAGCGGTGGAAGATTTTCAAGTCTTCGTGACGGGCGGGCGTGGCTTTCAACGAGTTCGAACACAGCCGCAACAGGCTGATCATGATCAACCGCGTCAGGCTGTCCAGGGCTGCGCTGCGCCCGGAACGCTGGGCTTTTACCTCTTCGCGCAGTTCCTCGAACAGATAATCCAGGCGGCGGATATCGCCCGCGTATTGCGGCGCCAACTGCGTCAGGGCGACACACGCGGCCGGCAATTGCACACCGGCCGGCGCCAGGCTGGCGTCGGCTTCGATCAGTTGCCACACCAGTTGCTGACGCACCGTCAGCACATGCCCGTCACTGTCGGCCTCGGTCACAAACGAGTGCGGCACCGTGGGTGGCGTGAGGAAGAACATCGGCCCGGACTCGACGTATTGCTGGTCGTCCAGGTACACGCGCACGGTGCCGCTTTTTACGTAGTGAACCTGGAAGAACCGGTCATGCCGGTGAACGGGCATGTTGCGCCCGAAGAAATCCGCCAGGTTGGCCAGCTTGTCGTAATGGACTTCGGCGTCGCTGTAGCGCTGGTCGTACACCTGGCCAATGTTGATGTTCGGGATGGGTTGACGGTCGCTCATCGCACGCTACTCGTTTTTATTGTGATTGCCCTGATGCAGCGGTGCTCACCCTGCAAGCACCCCGTGGACAGTCTACACCCTTGACGATAGTTAACATATTAATTATAACTGTTAACACATTAACTAAATGCAAGGCCGCCATGGCCCTGCCAGGAGAACCCATGAGCCGTGCCTTGCATGACATCGCGACCGGCACCCTTTTCGGTGTCGCGCTGAACTACCAGGGGTTGCTCAAGCAGCGCCTCGCCGAATTCGAACAGCCGCCGTACCAGAAACCGCCGGTCAAGCCGGTGCTGTTCATCAAGACGCCCAACACCCGCAACCAGCACGGCGCCGAGGTGGTGCATCCCGGCCAGGGCGAGCGCCTGCAGCCTGGGCCGGCATTGGGGGTGGTGATGGGCAAGAGCGCCAGTCGCGTCAGCGCGGCCGAAGCCCTCGACTACGTGGCCGGCTACACCCTCGTCAATGAGTTCAGCCTGCCGGAAGACAGCTACTACCGCCCCGCCGTCAAAGCCAAATGCCGCGATGGGTTCTGCGCCATCGGGCCCGAGCTGATACCCACCGCACAGGTGTCGAACCCGCACAATCTCGCGATCACGCTGTACGTCAACGGCGAGGTTCGCCAACACAACACCACGGCCAACTTCGTGCGCAATATTCCATTGCTGATCGCCGAGATCAGCGAATTCATGACCCTGCACGCGGGCGATGTGCTGATCACCGGCACGCCCGAAGGCCGGGTGGATGTGCAGCCAGGCGACACCGTGGAGGTCGAGATCAGTGGCCTCGGCCGCCTGGTCAACCACATCAAGGCAGAGGAGCTCCCATGAAACACGCCCGTATTCGCTTTGAAGGTGAAGTCCATTCGGTACAGGTCGAAGCTGAAAACGCCGTGCGCCTGGCCGACGGCCGCCTGCTGGCCGAAGACCAGGTGCAATGGCTGCCACCGGCCACCGGCAGCATGTTCGCCCTGGGCCTGAACTATGCCGACCACGCCGCTGAACTGGCGTTCAAGCCGCCGACCGAACCCCTGGCCTTCATCAAGTCCGTGGGCACCTACACCGGCCACAACCAGGTGACCTGGCGCCCGGATAACGTCGCCTACATGCACTACGAGTGCGAGCTGGTGGCCGTCATCGGCAAGCCGGCGCGCAACGTCAAGCGCGAAGACGCCCTGGATTACCTGGCGGGCTACACGGTGTGCAACGACTACGCCATTCGCGACTACCTGGAAAACTACTACCGGCCCAACCTGCGCGTGAAAAACCGCGACGCCACCACGCCCGTCGGCCCATGGATCGTCGATGTGGCCGATGTGCCGGACCCGAGCAACCTGAAACTGCGCACCTGGATCAACGGCGAGTTGCGCCAGGAAGGCAGCACCAGGGACATGATTTTCGACATTCCCTACCTGATCGAATACCTGTCCAGCTTCATGACCCTGCAACCCGGCGACATGATCGCCACCGGCACGCCCGAAGGCCTGGCGGATGTCGTGCCGGGCGATGAAGTGATTGTGGAAGTCGAAGGCGTAGGCCGCCTGGTTAACCGAATTGTCAGCGAAGCGGCGTTCTTCAGCGCCCGTAAAGAGGCTTGAGCAGCATGATCAAACATTGGATCAACGGCCGTGAGGTCGAAAGCAAAGACGTGTTCGTCAACTACAACCCGGCCACCGGCGAAGCCATCGGTGAAGTCGCCAGCGGCGGCGCCGAGGAAGTCGCGCAAGCCGTGGCGGCGGCCAAGGAAGCCTTCCCGAAATGGGCCGGCACCCCGGCCAAGGAACGGGCGCGCTTGATGCGCAAGCTGGGTGAACTGATCGAACAGAACGTGCCGCACCTGGCCGAACTGGAAACCCTCGACACCGGCCTGCCGATTCACCAGACCAAAAACGTGTTGATTCCCCGCGCCTCGCACAACTTCGATTTTTTCGCCGAAGTCTGCACGCGCATGGACGGCCACAGCTACCCGGTCGATGACCAGATGCTCAACTACACCCTGTATCAGCCGGTGGGTGTCTGCGCGCTGGTGTCGCCGTGGAATGTGCCGTTCATGACCGCCACCTGGAAGACAGCGCCGTGCCTGGCTCTGGGCAATACCGCGGTGCTGAAAATGTCCGAGCTGTCGCCGCTGACCGCCAACGAACTGGGGCGCCTGGCGGTGGAGGCCGGGATTCCAAAAGGCGTGCTCAATGTCATCCAGGGTTACGGCGCCACCGCTGGCGATGCCTTGGTGCGTCACCCCGATGTCCGCGCGATTTCCTTCACCGGCGGCACCGCCACCGGCAAGAAAATCATGCAGACCGCCGGGCTGAAGAAGTACTCCATGGAACTGGGCGGCAAGTCGCCGGTGCTGATCTTCGAAGATGCCGACCTGGAACGCGCCCTCGACGCTGCGTTGTTCACCATCTTCTCGTTGAACGGTGAGCGCTGCACCGCCGGCAGCCGGATCTTTATCCAGGAAAGCGTGTACCCGCAGTTCGTCGCCGAGTTTGCCGCGCGCGCCAAGCGCTTGATCGTCGGCGACCCGCAGGACCCGAAGACCCAGGTCGGCTCGATGATCACTCAGGCCCATTACGACAAGGTCACCGGCTACATCAGGATCGGTCTCGAAGAAGGCGCCACTCTCCTCGCCGGTGGCCTCGAGCGCCCGGCCAACCTGGCGGCGCATCTGAGCAAGGGCCAGTTCATCCAGCCCACGGTGTTCGCTGACGTGAACAACTCCATGCGTATCGCCCAGGAAGAGATCTTCGGCCCGGTGGTGTGCCTGATTCCGTTCAAGGACGAAGCCGAAGCCTTGCAACTGGCTAACGATACCGAATACGGCCTGGCGTCTTACATCTGGACCCAGGACATCGGCAAGGCGCATCGTCTGGCCTATGGCATCGAAGCGGGCATGGTGTTCATCAACAGCCAGAACGTGCGCGACCTGCGCCAACCGTTCGGCGGCGTGAAGGGCTCCGGCACCGGCCGTGAAGGCGGCCAGTACAGCTTCGAAGTGTTCGCCGAGATCAAGAACGTGTGTATCTCGATGGGCAGCCATCACATCCCACGCTGGGGTTTGTAACCACGCTATCGATTGTCGAAACCTGCGACGGGGCGCGCATCGGCCTGTCGCGGGTTTCACTTAGCGATTGAAACGCATAACAACAATTTCAGGAGAATCATCATGGGCGAAGTCGTCCTGGCTGCAAAAATCTGCCACGTTCCCTCGATGTATCTGTCGGAACTCCCTGGCAAGCACCATGGCTGCCGTGAAGCGGCGATTGCCGGCCATAAGGAGATCAGTCGTCGGGCCCGCGAGCTGGGCGCCGATACCGCCGTGGTATTTGACGTTCACTGGCTGGTCAACAGCGCCTATCACGTCAACAGTGGCGAGCACTTCAAAGGTATTTACACCAGCAATGAGTTGCCGCACTTCATCAAAGACATGGAGTACGAGTACCCGGGCTGTCCAGAGCTGGGCGAACTGATCGCCGCCGAGGCCAACGCCGCCGACGTGCGCACCCTGGCCCACAACATCCCGAGCCTTGAGCTGGAATACGGCACGCTGGTGCCAATGCGCTATATGCACATGGGCGTACCGGAGGATCAGAAATTGAAAGTCGTTTCGATTGCCGCCTGGTGCGCGTGGCATCGTCTGCAAGACAGCTTCACCTTCGGTGCCGCTGTACGCCGGGCTATCGAGAAAAGTGATCGCAAAGTATTGGTGCTGGCCTCCGGTTCTCTTTCACACCGTTTCTCCGATGACCGCAATGCCGAAGCCAATATCCATAACTGGACGCGCGAATTCGACAAACAGGTCGACCTGCATGTGGTGGAACTCTGGCGTCAGGGCCGCTGGAAAGAATTCTGCGCCATGCTCCCGGACTACGCCGAGCACTGTTTCGGCGAAGGCAAAATGCATGACACCGCCATGCTCCTCGGTCTGCTCGGCGGACCCGATTACGACAAACCCGCGGAAATCATCACGCAGCCTTTCGGTAGCTCGGGTACCGGTCAGATCAACGCTATTTTCCCTGTTTGACATACGGCCGCACGGCTCTCCCGCGCGGCCTGAAGGAGCTGTCCATGCCTCACTTCATTGCTGAATACACCGACAACATTGAACAGCAAGCCGACTTGCCTGGCCTGTTCGAAAAAGTCCACCAAACGCTGGGCGACAGCGGCGTGTTTCCCCTCGGCGGTATCCGCAGCCGAGGCGTACGCCTGGACACTTGGCGCATGGCCGACGGCAAGCATGACTACGCCTTCGTCCACATGACCTTGAAGGTTGGCCATGGCCGTGATCTGGCGACTCGTCAGAAAGTCGCCGAACAACTCTTCGAAGTGATTACCCGGCATTTCGCCGACCTCCAGGCCCAGCGCCTGCTGGCCTTGTCGTTCGAAATGATCGAGCTGCACGATCAACTCAACTTCAAGGAAAACAACGTGCACGCCTTCCTCAAGGCACAGGCCAGTTAAGGCGCCCTGTCCGTTTTTTTCATCGGCCTCTCAGACAAAAAGTATAAAACCATGAGCACAGCCACTACCGCCGACACCCTCGACGCCGTCGCACGCGACCGAACCCACAGCACTATCACGTGGCGGCTGATGCCGTTGCTGTTGATCTGCTACCTCTTCGCACACCTCGACCGGATCAACATCGGCTTCGCCAAGATGCAGATGAGCGCCGACTTGAATTTCAGCGACACGGTTTATGGCTTCGGCGCCGGGTTGTTCTTCATCGCCTACGCGCTGTTTGGAGTGCCGAGCAACATGGCGCTGGATCGCGTCGGACCGCGACGCTGGATTGCAACGCTGATGGTGGTGTGGGGTGCGCTGTCGGCCAGCATGTTCCTGATCGACAGCGCGACCGGGTTCTACGTTTTGCGCTTTCTGCTGGGTGTCGCCGAGGCCGGGTTCTTTCCGGGCATCCTGGTGTTTCTGAATCGCTGGTACCCGGCTGATCGTCGGGCGCAAATCACCGCATTGTTTGCCATTGCGGTACCGATGGCAGGCGTGATTGGCGGCCCATTGTCCGGCGGCATCCTCGAAAGCTTCCATGATGTGGCGAGCCTGCGCGGTTGGCAGTGGATGTTCGTGATCGAAGGCGTGCCCGTGATCCTGCTCGGGCTGGTGGTGCTCAAGTGTCTTCCGGACAGCTTCGAAACGGTCAGTTGGCTGGCACCGCAGCAGAAGCAACAGTTGCGCGAACAGTTGAACAATGAAGAACAGCGAAAATCGATCACCTCGTTCGCCGCGATCCTCAAGAACCCACAGGTCTGGTTGCTGGTAGCGGTGTATTTCGCGGTGATGCTGGCGGTCAATACCCTGGCGTTCTGGATGCCGACGCTGATCCACAGTGCGGGTATCGGCAGTGACGGCAAAGTCGGTCTGCTCAGCGCCATTCCGTACCTGGGGGGTTGCTTTTTCATGATCGGCTGCGGACGCTCGTCCGATCGCCACCGTGAACGCCGCTGGCACCTCTGTGTGCCACTGCTGATGGCGGCTGCCGGCATCGCCATTGCCGGGCTCATACCCACCAATCCGACAATGGTTTTGGGCGGTCTGATCCTCGCCGGAATGGGCGCCTGCGCAGCGCTGCCAATGTTCTGGCAACTGCCTCCCGCGTTCCTGTCCAACCGCACCCAGGCTGCCGGGATTGCCCTGATCAGCTCCTTTGGCAGCATCGCCGCGTTCTTCGCACCCTATCTGATCGGCTGGATGCGCGACACAACCCAGAGTGCCAGCCTGGCCCTGTACCTGCTTGCGCTGCTCATCGCGCTCGGCGGTTTTCTGGTGCTGCGCACCCAGTCCTCCATCGTCAACCCTCAGTAAGAGATCATTGTCATGCTTGATCAACAACTCATTCAGCAAGCCGCCGCCCGCCTCGACCACGCCGAGCGCTCACGCGAGCAAGTGCGTCAGTTTTCCCTCGACCATCCAGAGATCACCATCGAAGACGCGTATGCCATTCAACGCGCCTGGGTGGAACAGAAAATCAAGGACGGCCGCAAGTTGGTCGGGCATAAAATAGGCTTGACCTCCCGGGCCATGCAAGTGTCGTCGAACATCACCGAGCCGGATTTCGGCGCGCTGCTGGATGACATGTTTTTCGACGAAGGCACCGACATTCCGTTCAAACGTTTCATCGTGCCACGGGTTGAAGTCGAGCTCGCGTTCATCCTGGGCAAGCCTTTGAAAGGCCCGAACGTGACGATTTTTGACGTGCTGGACGCCACCGAATGGGTGATCCCGGCGCTGGAAATCATCGATGCGCGCATCCAGCAGGTCGACCCGCACAGCAATGCCACGCGCAAGGTGTTCGACACCATTTCCGACAATGCCGCCAACGCCGGCGTGGTCATGGGTGGCCGTGCCGTACGCCCGACGGAAATCGATTTGCGCAAGGTGCCCGCCGTGCTCTACCGCAACGGTGTCATCGAAGAATCCGGCGTCTCCGCAGCTGTGCTCAATCACCCGGCGAAGGGCGTGGCCTGGCTCGCCAACAAACTGGCGGCCTATGACGTCGGCCTGCTGCCAGGGCAAATCATCCTCGGCGGTTCTTTCACCCGCCCTGTGGCGGCAAACCCTGGCGATACCTTCCATGTCGATTACGACATGCTCGGCTCCATCGCCTGTCGATTCGTTTGATCGGAGGTTTTCCCCATGGATATGCCTGTCAACACCTTCAAGCTGCGCCTGAAAAGCGGTGAAGCACAGATCGGCCTATGGCTGGGTCTGGCCGCCCCCTACTGCGCCGAACTGGCCGCCAATGCCGGCTTCGACTGGCTGCTGATCGACGGCGAACATGCGCCCAACGATCTGCGCGGGATGCTCGGTCAGCTCCAGGCCGTGGCGCCCTACCCGAGCCATCCGGTCATTCGCCCGGTCATTGGCGACACGGCGCTGATCAAACAGGTGCTCGATATCGGTGTGCAGACGTTGTTGGTGCCGATGGTCGAAAGCGCAGACCAGGCGCGGGAACTGGTGAGAGCCATCCACTATCCACCCCACGGCGTTCGCGGTGTCGGCAGTGCGCTGGCGCGTGCATCGCGCTGGAACAGCATTCCCGGCTACCTCGACAAAGCCGATGAGCAAATGTGCCTGCTGGTGCAGATCGAAAACAGCCAAGGCCTGGCCAATCTGGATGCCATCGCGGCGGTCGACGGCGTTGACGGGGTCTTTATCGGCCCGGCGGATTTGAGTGCCTCGATGGGCCACCGCGGCAACCCGGGACATCCCGACGTGCAGGCGGCTATCGAGGATGCGATCGCACGCATTCAGAAAGCCGGCAAAGCAGCCGGCATTCTCAGCGCGGACCAGAAACTGGCCAGGCGCTACATCGAATTGGGCGCGGCGTTCGTTGCCGTTGGCGTTGACACCACGGTGTTAATGCGCGGCCTGCAAACCCTCGCCGCGACCTTCAAAGATACGCCTGCGCCCACCAGCTCCGGCGGCGTGTACTGATTTTTTCGAGAAGTCCGATGAAACTCAATGATCTGAAACTGCTGCGCGAACAGGCTTACATCAATGGCCAATGGATCGAGGCCGATGACGGCAATCGTTTCCCGGTGACCAACCCGGCGAATGGCGAAATCATTGCCGAAGTCAGTTCCCTCGGCCAGGCCGAGACCGCACGCGCCATCGCCGCAGCCCAGGCTGCCCTGCCCGCCTGGCGCGGTAAGACCGCCAAGGAGCGCAGCACCATCCTGCGCAAATGGTTTGACTTGATCATGGTCAACCAGGAGGACCTCGCCCGCTTGCTCAGCCTGGAGCAAGGCAAGCCATTGGCCGAGAGCCGTGGCGAAATTGCCTACGGTGCGAGTTTTATCGAATGGTTCGCCGAAGAAGCCAAGCGCATCTACGGTGACGTGATCCCGCATGACAAGCAGGGCCGCCGCCTGGTGGTGATCAAGCAAGCCATCGGCGTAGTGGCCGCCATTACGCCGTGGAATTTCCCCAATGCGATGATTACCCGCAAGGTCGGTCCGGCATTGGCCGCAGGTTGCACGGTCGTGGTCAAGCCTGCGTCGGAAACCCCGCTGTCGGCACTGGCCTTGGCTGAACTGGGCGCACGTGCGGGCATCCCCGCCGGTGTACTCAATATCGTCACTGGCAACCGTGCCCGTGAAATCGGCGCAGAATTGACGGACAATCCTGCTGTTCAGAAAGTTTCGTTCACTGGTTCTACCGGCATAGGCAAAACCCTGATGGCGCAATGCGCCGAGACCATCAAGAAGGTCAGCCTGGAGCTCGGCGGCAATGCGCCTTTCATCGTGTTTGACGATGCCGACCTCGATGCAGCGGTCGAAGGCGCCATGGGTTCGAAGTTCCGCAACAGCGGGCAAACCTGCGTCTGCACCAATCGAATTCTGGTACAGAACAGTGTCTACGATGAATTCACCCGACGCCTGGTGGCTGCGGTCAATCAACTCAAGGTCGGCGCCGCTGACGTGGATAACGCGCAACAAGGACCGCTGATCAATGCCAAAGCGGTGGCCAAGATCGAGGAACATATCAGCGACGCCTTGAGCAAAGGTGCCACCCTGCTGGCCGGCGGAGAAACTCACGCGCTGGGCGGCAACTTTTTCCAGCCGACCGTGCTCGGTGAAGTGACCGCGCAGATGCTGGTCGCGCGTGACGAAACCTTCGGCCCGTTGGCGCCGGTATTCCGCTTCGAGACCGAGGCCGAGGCGATTGCAATGGCCAACGACACCGAGTTCGGGCTGGCGTCCTACCTCTACACCCGCGACCTGGGGCGTGCATGGCGCGTGAGCGAGGCGCTGGAGTATGGGATGGTGGGTGTCAACGAAGGATTGATCTCGACCGAAGTGGCGCCGTTTGGCGGCATCAAGCAGTCGGGTCTGGGACGCGAAGGTTCGAAGTACGGTATCGATGATTACATCGAGCAGAAGTACATGTGCCTGGGGATCGGTACAGCCTGACACTAAGCATAACGATGAGCCAGCGAACCTGGCTCATCGTGCCCTGTCCATCGGCTCAGTCGCCGCGTACGTGATTTAGCGCTTGAGCGCTTTCAAGTCATTGAGTAACGACAGCAGCGTTTGCAGCTTCTCCTCTCCCAATTGCGCCTGAAGGCGCAGGTAGTTCTCTTCCATGTTCTGGCTCATCGAGCTGAAGCATGCCTCACCTTTTTCAGCCAGTCGCACCAGCACTCGCCGCTGATCCTGCTCAGCCTTGCGGCGATCGACGATGCCCGCCGCTTCCATACGCGCGAGTACACCGGTCATGCTCGGCTTGAGGATGCAGGCAAGTTCGGCCAGGCGATTCATCTCCAGTTCGCCTTGTTGGCTAAGAATCCGGATCACTCGCCACTGCTGTTCGGTCAAACCGAGTTGATTCAGAGAAGGACGGAAGAACCCCATGGCCGCTTCGCGAGCCTGGAGCAATGTCAGAGTCAAAGATTGGCGCGGCTTGGGCATAGGAATACTGTCGAGACCGTAGTTAGTTAATTTGTTAACTAAAATTCTACCATCGCAACTCATTCAGTGCTCGCGTCATCACTTGCTTGTTATCACTTGCCTCTCCAGCGGTTTCCAAACGCAAAAACGGCGCCGTTTGGCGCCGTCAATGCGTTCCCGTCAAGTGCCGCTTCAAGCCCCCTGAATGATGCCTTTGAGTACCGTTTTGAAATGCTCGACTTGTTCAGCGCTGAACTGCCCAAACACCTTATCCTGCTGCTCTTTGGCAATCGCCCATAACCCTTCTGTTTCGTCGACGCCTTTGGCAGTCAGGCGCACGCGCTCACCTTCATCATTGACCAGGCCTTTACGCTTCAGATTGGCGACCGCCTCTTCAATCTCACGCGCCGGCATTGCCACTTCGCGCTGCAAATCCGTCATGTTCAGACCGGCGTCGCTCTCTAATACCATCAGCATGCGCGCCTCACTGGTGCGCAGCCCGGTGGACAATTGTCGCGGCTGGTAACTGGCCTGGTAAATCCGCAGGGCCTGGGTCATCAGGTAGTAAAGATTATGGCTCAGGCGCCCCTGGAAGTGACTGCTGGGCGCCTGGCCTTCTTCGCGCCGAGTCATGCGAGTGTGCGGCAGCACCATCGAATAGGCACCTTGGTGATACAGCAATGGCGAACGTCCGAAATCGTCAAACGCGACGACCTTACCGATCATGATCCAGTGATCCCCCCCATCGACCTGCTGGAATTTTTCGCAATGAAACCGCGCCGAGCAATCGGCGAACACCGGTGAACCGCCCTCGCCCGGGTCGTATTCGATACCGGCGAAGCGATCATCCTTGGGTCGGGCAAAGTTATTGGACAGGTCAATCTGATCGGCCGCTAGCACGTTCACTGCGAAGTGACTGGCCTCTTCGAACACTTCATGGCTGCTGGAACGCTTGTCGATGCTCCAGAGAATCAATGGAGGGTCCAGGGACACCGAGTTGAAACTGTTGGCGGTCACACCCACTTTGCGCCCGCTGGAAGTGGCGGCAGTGACAACTGTGACACCCGTGGCAAAGTTACCCAGAGCGCGTCGAAAGGCGCGGGTGTCGAAGGCGGTATCGAGTTCTGCGGACATGGGAGTCTCCCGGGTTGCGCTGAACGGCAGCCCTGATTGTTGTTATGTGAGTTGCGCGACGGTTACTGAGGAACGATCAGACCATGGTTGGATCAGGCTCGAGGCCCATCAGCTCGCGGCCGAGGATCTGCGCGCAGACGTCGTAGTCGGTGTAAGCATGGGCGCCGGTCAGGTGTGAATCGCGGAACAATCGCTGCAGCTCATTAGTTTTGAACCAGGCACCGCCGCCAGCGGCTTCCATCAGACGATCGACGGCCTGGATGCACATCTTGGTGGCATAGCCCTGGTTAGTGCGCCAGAACGCCAGGGTTTCAGAATTCGGATACCGGTGCGCCTCGCTGTGCTCGGCGTGTTCTTGCCAGGTTTTTTCCAGGAACGCGCGGGCGGCGGCCACCTGATGGGTGGATTCCGCCAGGCGCATCAGCGCCGGGGTGGCCGCGCCGACCGCCGCACCGGTGTAAGCGCGAACGCGGTTTTTGGTCTTCTCGCGGAACACTTCAAGCATGCGTTCCGCCACACCCAGGCTGACCGTGGCAAACCCGCTGGCGAAATACGGACGGTACGGAGAATAGAAAATCTTGCTGTCCGGATACAGACCGAACCCGGCGGATTTGCCTTCCATCATATCCTTGGCTTTCTGGATACGGTGCTCAGGAACGAAGGCCTTGTCGATAATCAGTGTCTTGCTGCCACTGCCGCACATGCCGATGGCGTACCAGTCATCGCGGATCTCGTAATCGCTGCGGGGGAGCACTGCGAAACAGTAATCCTGAGTGCCCTCGGCGTTTTTGCGACGGAAACCCACGATCGCCCATTCGGCGTGATCACAGCCGCTGCTCCAACCCATCTCACCGCTGAACGTGACGCCGCCGTCGACTTCCTCGGTACGACCGAAAGGCGCGATGCTACTGCTGGCGGTTGCGTGCGGATCGTCACCCCAGACCTCTTCCTGCAGCTTGGCCGAGAACATCGCCAGTTGATGGCTGTGGGTGCACAACAGACTCATGGCCCAGGCCGTGCTGGCGCAGGAGCCGGCAAGCAAGGCAATGCAATCGGCGAACTGCGGCAAAGAGATCTCCATGCCGCCAAATTTTTTCGGCTGAAACGCCCGGTGCATCCCAATGCTTTTCAACAACACGATGTTTTCCGACGGGACCTGACGGTCCTCTTCAGCCTGGAAAGCGTTGGCAGCGATGGCCGGCAAAAGAGACTTGAGATCTTCGAGCAAGGGATTAGGCTTTTTCATGGTTCGACTCTGCTTATTATTGGGTGCGTAGCGATCGCTCATGACCAACACAGTCGTGACGATTGGAGGGCGTGAGCCCTTGGTCACTTGGGGGTGTTGCGAGACAACCACTGAAGAATGCGAGCCCAGTATGAAAGCCAATACGCGGAAGAAAAATGCACGTTCCAGATGGAAGATTGCACTTTCCATAGCGGGGTATCTGTAGCGCTTGCAGCGCTGGAAAACGGCTGTAACCATGCCGTTCCCGCGAACGGTCCAACACGTCGAAATGGCGAATCTGGCGCCTGATGCGAGTCATCCCAAAACGATCCAGAGACGACCTCCATGCCAGTGCAACTCACTGTGATTGACCAAACACCTGTTCACGGTGATCACCCCGCTCAACAGGCTCCGCACACCTCGCTGGAGCTGGCGAAAGCCTGTGACGAGCTCGGTTACCATCGTTACTGGCTCGCCGAACATCACAGCAGCATCCAGTTCGCCGGTCCGGCCCCGGAAATTCTTCTGACGCTTATCGCCAGCCATACGCGCCACATGCGCATAGGCAGTGGCGGTGTGATGCTGACCCATTACAGCCCATACAAAGTCGCCGAAGTCTTTCGCCTACTGGCCACACTTTTTCCAGGGCGTATTGATCTCGGCATTGGGCGCGCGCCTGGGGGCAGTCAGTTGAGTAGTGCCGCCCTCGCATTCCCTGCACCGCCAAGTGACGTGGATCACTTTCCAGAGCAAGCCGGGCAGCTATGCGCGTTCTTGCGCAACAGTTTTGCGGCCGGCCATCCTTTTTCGCAATTGCATTGCCTGCCCGATGAAGGAGCCTGTCCATCGCTTTGGATGCTCGGTTCCGGTGGAGGCAGTGCGGGCCTGGCTGGGCAGTTGGGAATGGGCTTGGCGTTAGCGCGATTCATAGCGCCGCAAACCTGCACGCCGGCTATTTTTGATCATCATGATCGAGCACTCATCAAGGCGGGTCATACCCAACCATCTCAGAGACTGCTGGCGCTGGCAGTCGTCTGTGCCGAGACGGATGAACAGGCACGCTTCATCGCCGGCACTGCTGTCTATCGAAAGATGATGACTGGCCGAGGCCCGCGCGAACCGCTTCTGAGTCCAGAGGAAGTCGAACGCCGCAGGCAGCAAATGAACGTCGCTCAGCGAGCCGAATTTGACGAAATCCTGGACAGCATGATCGTCGGTTCGCCCTCATCTTGCCGCGCGGAAATCCTCCGACTTTGCGACGCATTTGGCACACGTGAAGCAGGCATCGTTACTGTGACCCATGGGTTCGAAGCCCGGCTTGCCAGCTATCAACTTCTCGCCCAGGCACTGCTTGCGAGATAACACTGTTCAACTGCCACCTCGAGGCAAAAGCATGAGCGATTTTTTACGTCAGCAACCCACCCTCACCCTACGACTGGCCATGCAAGCGCTACAAGCGGCTTTGGACAAAGCCGAAGAGGAACGAGTACGTATCAGCGTAGTGATCGTCGATGTCAGCGGCCAACCGATTCACAGCGCTCACATGGACATGGCCGCCAGGCCGTCGCGGGAAATTGCCCTGAAGAAAGCGCTGACCGCCGTGGGATTTGGAATCTCCACGCAGGATTGGCAGGCGCGTCTGGAAAAGTGCTCGGAAGGTGTCCGTCAGGGGTTACCTCTACAACGTGATATGGCGCTATTCGGCGGGGGCGAGCCTTTTTTGTTCGACAGCCAAGTGATCGGTGCCATTGGTGTGTCCGGCTCCTCCGAGGCCATTGACGGGCATTGCGCCAATGCGGCCGTCGAACGGGTTCGAGTGCTTCTCGGTCGTTAAATCCAATGCCTCTTTTACACCGAACACCATCAGATTGATGCAGCCGAATGCCTGTGATTAAAGATACCTTCGCATCAATGACAGGCTCTGGCCATACGCGTGTGGTTGGCGCGCAGAACTTAGAGAATGTCCGCCGTCATAACAGGGAGAGCACCAAGACGATGATCGAACGGTTCGAAGCGCAGTTCGACATCACGCCGGAGCGCCTCATTGGCGATACCGCTTACTGTATAGCTCCAATACTGGCCTGGATGGTGGAGGAAAAAGACATCGAGCCGCATGTGCCGGTGTGGGACAAAACCGAGCGCAAGAACGATAGTTTTTCGAGCACCGATTTCCACTGAAATGAAGAGGCTGAGGAATACCGCTGCCCGGCCGGCAACCCATTGCGCAGTGAATGGCGAGCCTTCAAGAATGAGCGTTCACACGTCACCAAAGCCAACACCATTATCTTCCGATTCCGGCAGACCGACTGCGCTACGTGTCTGATGAAAGCCAAGTGCTGCCCGAACACTGCGTTCCGCAAGATCGCTCGCAGCGTCCATGAAGCCGCTCGCGATGTGGCTAGGCGCATTGCAGCAAGGCCGGCATATCAGCGCTCTCGCCACGAACGTAAAAAGGTCGAATGTTGTTTGCCCACCTCAAGCGCCTTCTGAAATTGGATCGCCTGCGGCTACGTGGCATGAGTGGCGCGACGGATGAATTCACGCTGGCCGCTGCGGTGCTGAACCTGCGACGGCTGGCCAAATTTTCATCTCAAGGGCCACCAGTCACGGGATAGGTGCGCCTGCACCCAGCAAAAAACCTCAAACTAACCCAATAACAGAGCGGCAAAGGTCACCGAAGGCCCGAAAAACCACTCAATGTGGTGAGTAGGTTCTTCGATGGTGGTCGTGCCTGAGTTCAGGCGATCTGAAAATCCGACTTTTCAACAGAATAGGCCAAAAGCTGCCACTCAAAGCGACTCAATAATTCCCGCCTGAGCGGGCATCATCATGCTCGCCACGACCCCTTATCGGCATCAGAGTCATAAGTGCAGAACCTGCCCGCCTGCAAAAATGATCCCTTTGAAATGGAAGTCATCTCATGTTCGGACGTAACAAACTGGTTCCGGTGTTAATGGTAACCAACCTGGAGAGCTCCTTAGCTTTTTGGGTTTCTTGCCTGGGGTTCAAAGTAGCTTATCAACGCCCTAAAGATGGATTTGCATACCTGAGGATCAAGAGCTGAGAAGGAATGATTCCAAAACCGGGCTCGAACACTAGTCGAACTCTATTTTTTGCAGGCTGACAAGGAGTCGCGATCTCGTTTCGCTATTCAACGCCCGCCCAACCGAACTCGCAAATGATCACCCCGTTGAACATGACGGCCTCAATGCATGGCGTTCGAGTTCACACCGCAAGTTTCAACTCGTCGCAGAGAACAGCGCAAACAACTGACTGCGAAAGTGGATCCCGAGTCGATCAAACGCCCGATTACGATAGGTTTTCACAGTGCTTTCCTTTATTGCCAAATCAGCCGCGATACCTGCATGAGTCATTCCTCGAAGCAATCGGCTACAGATATTCAACTCTTGCGTCGTGAGGTCAGGACAGCGCTGGAGCAATTGCTGGTGGTGATCGACTATACCGCTCAAACCGGTAAGCGCCAGATGACCACGCAGTAATCGCAACAACGAAGGGCTGAGCGACTCGCACATCTCCAGCTCACCATCGCTGAAGAACCCCTGATCGCGGTGTCGGTAGAGATTGAACAACACCGGCCGCGCTTGTTCGTCCAGGTACAGGCTCGATAGCCGCTCAATCATGCCATTGCGCTCATAGATCGACTCTCGATACGGCATGAAGCGGATATCCTGGGCCAGCAGGTGACCAACTTGGCCAGGGGCGGCAAGTAACGGCTCGAACAAAGGGTCGTGCCGATAGTAGCGCTCGATATAGGCCTGACCGCAGCGCAGCACCAGACTGGCGTCCTGATGTCGAGTGCCGGAAGACAGCAATTGCGGCCGCAGGCCATCCATGCGCAGAACTGAAAAATGCTGACAGTTCGCCCATTGGCCAAGGTAGTCCAACAGCGCAACGGGAAATTCCGGCGTCCCTAAGCGACTGGTCAACTCAGCGAAATGACGTACTCCTTGGGGCAAGGTCGAAACCTGCGGGGTACTAAGACGGATCATGGCAGCTGCCTGATAATTATTATTGTTATGCGTTAGGTCTACTGGAAAAAAGCCAGATAGTTAATTTGTTAACCAATAGCATGCCGACAATCATTATGTCTGTCCACCTCTCGGAGGACAGCTTCGCCCTGCAGGCCCAGTAAGCTGACAAGGAAAACAACAATAACTGGGAGTGCAGATGAACCGTCCCCCATCTGAACATGCGTCTCCCTCATCCCCATCGGGGCGGCAGCCTTTTACTCCAGCATTTCCCTTAGATAAGTAATGACTGTGTTGCTACGCCTGTGGATGACGAACCTTAACTAGGTAGGCAGCTAGAGGGTCGAGGTTGACGGCTATCTAACTATCGCTGAACGTCAAGGTTCAGTGCGCGACGGCGAAATCCGTAAAAATAATAATAAAGGACACAAAATGCTCAAACCTGAACGAGGTATCATCTGCCTTGCCCTGGCGACCGGGCTGGCATTGCCAGTGCTGGCCCACGCTGATTTCATCGCCGACAGCCAGGGCAGCCTGGAACTGCGCAACTTCTACCAAAACCGAGACTATCGCCAAACAGGTGCGGCCAAGTCTCAAGTCGGTAACTGGTCACAAGCCTTCATGCTCCGGACGCAATCGGGGTTCACCGAAGGGCCTATCGGCTTTGGCCTCGACTCACTGGGCCTGCTGGGAGTCAAACTTGACTCAGGGCGAGGCCGCAGCGGCGACGGTACGCTGCCGTACGGTCCGCAGTCGGGCAAGCCAGTAGACAACTTCAGCCACATGGGCGTTACCGGTAAGGTGCGGTTTTCCCAGACCCGGCTCGATGTCGGTATTCTGACACCCACCCTGCCAGTCGTTTTCCGTGATGACATGCGGCTGATGCCGCAGACCTTCGATGGCGCCTTGGTCGAGTCTCGGGAAATCCCGAAACTAACTCTGACCGCAGGGCAACTCTGGCGCTCACGAACGCGTGAATCGTCCGGCAGCGACCGTATGTACCTGGCCGGACGCAGTGCCGACTTTGACAGTGGCGCCTTTAATATATTTGGCGCCAGCTATGATGTCGGCCATGATTTAACCGCTAGCGTCTTTCGCGGAGAACTGAGCGACGTCTACCGCCAGGATTTTTACGGTTTAGTGCATAAGTTGCCACTGGGCCCGAACATCAAACTGCTCACAGATCTGCGTTTCTTTGACAGCGGCAACGCTGGTTCAACCAAAGCCGGCAATGTCGATAACCGCAACTTCAACGTAATGAGCACGCTGAATGTTGGCGCACACAAGTTCGGGCTCGCCTACCAACACATGTACGGCGCTGACGCCTTCCCCACCCTTAACGGCTACACACCTCCCTACACAGCCAACCTGGTGACTATCGGCACCTTCACTAATGCCGAAGAGGTTTCCTGGCAGGTCCGATATGACTACGACTTCGTGGCCCTTGGTTTACCCGGACTGAGCTTCATGACCCGTTATCTGCGCGGCGATGATATTCAAACCAGCAATGGTCGCGGCCATGAATGGGAGCGCGACACCGACCTCGCCTACGTCATTCAGAGCGGCTCGCTTCAGGGCCTGGGTCTGCGTTGGCGCAACGCCATCTATCGCACGAGTTACGCCAGCGATATGGACGAGAACCGCGTGATCCTCAGCTACACCCTGAAAATCTGGTGATTCCCTTCACGTTTATCCTAAGAGGTATGCTTCATGAGCCAGATCATTGAGTCCCTGCAATTATCTCAGGTACAGGCAAACACCCATCGCCAGATCATCTGGCGGCTGATGCCGCTGCTACTCGTCAGCTATGTCTTCGCCCATCTGGACAGGATCAACATTGGCTTCGCCAAACTTCAGATGAGCGCTGACCTGCAATTCTCCGACACTGTTTATGGCCTCGGAGCCGGTCTGTTCTTTGTTGCCTATGCACTGTTCGGCGTACCAGCCAATATGGTGCTGGACAAGTTGGGACCAAGACGCTGGATCGCCCTGATGATGGTGACGTGGGGCCTGCTTTCCAGTTCGATGTTACTGATTGAAAGCGCTCACGGTTTCTATGGCCTGCGCTTTGGCCTAGGGGTGGCAGAGGCCGGTTTCTTCCCGGGTATCCTCGTCTACCTCAACCGCTGGTTCCCAGCCGAACGCAGAGCCTCAGTCACTGCGCTGTTCGCCATTGCTGTCCCAATGGCCGGTGTAGTCGGCGGCCCGCTGTCGGGATGGGTTCTCGAAAACTTTCAAAACATCGCTGGGTTGAGAGGTTGGCAATGGATGTTCCTCATTGAAGGCCTGCCGGTGGTATTGCTGGGCCTGGTGGTACTGAACCGACTGGACGACCGAGTCGAGGACGCTCGCTGGTTAAGCGATGATCAGAAACACGCTTTGCGACAAACACTGGCGCGTGAGGAAGAACGTAAACAGATCAATTCCTGGCGCAGTATCTTGCTCACCCCTCAGGTGTGGTTACTCGTGGCCATCTATTTCGCCGTGATGTTGGCCGTAAATACCTTGGCATTCTGGATGCCGACCCTGATTCACGGTACCGGTATTGCTCATGACAGCCAGATTGGTCTGCTCAGCGCACTTCCCTACCTGGCAGGATGCTTCTTCATGATCGCGGTTGGTCGCTCCTCCGACCGCAGGAAGGAGCGTCGCTGGCACCTCTGCGTGCCTATTCTGATGTGTGCGCTGGGTTTGACCTTGACCGGGCTGAAACCAGAGTCTGCCATCTTGGTCATGATTGGTTTGTCGATCGCGGGCATGGGTGCCAGCAGCGCACTGCCGATGTTTTGGCAGTTACCTCCGGCTTACTTGGCCGGTCCGGTTCTTGCGCCAGGGCTTGCCCTGATCAGCTCCCTGGGCAGCGTCGCAGCGTTCGTCGCGCCCTACCTAATTGGATGGATGCGTGATACCACCCACAGCGCCAGCCTCGCGCTGTACATGCTATCCCTCGTGATTGCCTTTGGTGGCCTGTTAGTGCTGCGCATCCAGGCCAAAGTTGTCAATCCGCATTAAGCGATGCTGCTGAAAGGACGTGTCACAGGATCCCAATGGTCTGCCGGCTTCAGTTCCGCCGACAGGGCCTTGGGCCGTGCCTAGGCGGGCGTCGACATGCTTGCCTGCTGCGGCTGCGTAGCTAGACCCCACGACGACAAACGCCACGTATGGCCTCTCTCAACCAGCCGAAATACAACGTCCGCACCGATCATCGTAGTTCTCTCCAGACGCATCAAACTCGACTGCCCACCTGTCCTCCTCTGGGAGGACTGCAAGCAATACCCATGCTACGTAAGCTTATTCAGGTCAGACAGCCGGCTGGCGGCGCATTCATTGCGTTCGCGGCCAAGTACCTCAGGACCCTATAACAATGACCCAGCCCAGCCTGAATTTACGAGTCACCCAATTCGGGGCGGAAGCCAAAGAGGTGGCCCTGATAGAACTACAAGCCCCCGATGCTCGGGAGCTACCGGTCTTCACGCCTGGAGCGCACCTCGAAGTGCGCCTGGAAAACGGTCAAATTCGACATTACTCGCTGCTCAACGATTCCAGCGAGCGACATCGCTATGTCATCGCGGTCGGCTTGGCTCCGGCCAGTCGCGGCGGCTCGCGCTTAATTCACGCGAAAGTACGCCAGGGTGATGTGCTTCAAGTCAGCGCTCCGCGCAACAATTTCCCTTTGGATGTCAACGCCAAGCGCTACTGTTTTGTGGCCGGTGGCATTGGTATTACCCCCATCCTGGCGATGATCCGCTGGTGCATGGCCCAGGGTAAGGACTGGCGACTTTTTTATACTGTGCGTAACCGCCAACGGGCTGCGTTCTACGAAACGCTGCTGGGTCTGGACTCGGAACGAGTGCACTTTCACTTCAACGATGAGTGCGCCGGTCAGTTCCTAGATATCGAGTCGCTCGTGAGTTCGCTGCAGGACGACGAACATGTCTACTGCTGTGGCCCTGCCCCCCTGATGCAAACAGTCAAGGCCGCAACCGCAGACACGCCGGCGCCGCGTATTCACTTCGAGTGGTTCTCGGTCCCCGAACCTGCCTGTGAAGCAAATCCGCAAGCACTAGAGCGCTTCAGCGTAACCCTGCAACGCAGTGGCCTGGATATTGAAGTGGGCCCAGATCAGAGCATTCTCGAAGCGTTGGAAGCCCATGGCATCGACGTACCGTTCTCCTGTCGCTCCGGTATTTGCGGTACTTGCGAAACCACGATTTGCAGCGGAGTACCCGATCACCGTGATTACGTTCTCTCCGACGCCGAGCAGGCGAGCGGTGAAACCCTGATGATTTGCGTGTCCCGAGCGCGCACCGAGTCGTTGGTGTTGGACCTGTAAACCCTGAATAACAAGGAGCCTATCCATGAGCCTGCCTGTCAATAACATCATTACCAATTCGCGCAAAGCCATGAGTCCACTTGCTACCCGCGACACCCCGTTCATCTTTAACGAATGGTACGTAGCCGCTTTCGGTAACGAAGTTACACGGGAGTTGCTATCGCGAAAACTGCTCGGCAAGAGCGTAGTGTTGTATCGCAGCGAAGCCGGCAAAGCCATCGCACTTGAAGATCGCTGCGCTCATCGTTCCTATCCGCTTTCACGTGGTCATCTAGAGGGCGATACCCTGGTCTGCGGCTATCACGGCTTTCGGTATGACACTCAAGGCAACCTGGTCAACGTGCCGTCACAGCGAAGCTGCCCTCGGGGTATCGGTGTACGCGAATACCCCCTGCTTGAGCAAGGCTCACTATTGTGGATCTGGATGGGTGATCCAGAACTTGCAGATTCCAGACGCCCTCCTGAATTGCCCTGGACCGAGACACCCGACTGGGAGTGTTCCTCAGGCTATTTCCATCACCCAGGCAATTACGTGAGCATGCATGAAAATCTGATGGACCTGACTCATCTAACCTTCCTGCACGCCGCCACTATTGGCACGCCAGATTATGCCAGCGCCCCGTACGAACTTGATCTCAAAGAGGGACATTACAAATTGATGCGCAATGTAGTGCCCACCACCCTGTCTCCGGTATGGTCCAAAACCACTGGCCTGGACGGTTGCAGTACCGCTGCACGCATCGCAACTTCTGAGTTCCTGTCACCCGGGCTGCATCAAGTCAGCGTCACATTCTACGACTCTGCGATAGCGCCATTAAATCGCGAGGAGTTTCACATCCGCACTGCCCATATTCTGACCCCGGAAACTCACAGCACCATGCATTACTTCATTGTCCACGGTCGTGACTTCGCCCAGGATGAAGACGCGGTTGGTGAGTTCATGCATGAGCAACTGTTCGCCGCCTTCAATGAGGATGTTGAGGGCTTGGGCGCGTTGGAGGCTGTACTCGGTGATGTAGATGACCACACCTACGAAATATCTGTTGCCAGTGATGCCCCTGCCGTCGCCATGCGCCGCCACCTTAAAAAACGTGCCGACGACGAAGCTAACGAAGCGCTCAACCGCAACGCATAACCCAGGCCTGTTGGCGCCGAAGCCGCATCCCCCTTGGGTCAGTTTTCGGTCAGCGGCAACACATCGACTTTATGGAAAGCGAGAAAATCTTGCAAAAGGGCGTGCGTCAGGAACGTTAGAAGCGAAGGGTAACGACGTTAGAAAGTTTCAGAGCGTTTCGATCAGCACATCCAAAAAGGCACGTGCAGTTGTCCTGCTTGATGGACAGTTCGGCTGAGTCGGCAATCGGTACGATCTGGTCGTCGTCGTGCAGGATTAGCACTGCCATTGTAATTTTTTCAAGTCTTCGGTGAAGTCGGTTTCCGAGAACGCATTGATGCAGTCTCAGACACGGCTCAGTTCATCAATAAATGGCAGGGGCGAATATGCGGTGATATTCGAACGTGCGAGGCATTGAACGATAGAAGTCTTACGGAAGCTTAGGAGATTCAGTACGCGGCGGGTGTGTTTTTGCATACGCTGGCAACACGATTGCAGTATCGCTACCAACGTTAGCATCCGACAAATTCACCTTCTCGATCCCAGCTTAAGGGCGATGGTGTTCACTTAAAAACACGTGGACAATATCGCCTCTGTCGCGGGGATCGGCGTGTTCCATGGCATCAACGCTAACTTTTTTGAGCGCGAATAGGCGACTTGGCCTGACGGTTACGGCTCAACAATATATCTGGTAGCTCACAGTACCTGTGCCACGATATCAAACGGCAAACGCGGGCCTTGAGGATGGTTGCCTGCGGGATCGCCGTACCCTAGGTTGATAAGGAAGTTGGCCTGGTAACGCCCATCGGGGAAGAACTCGGCGTTAACCTTCGCCACATCAAAGCCGCTCATGGCGCCTACATCCAAGCCCAGCAAACGAGCCGCGATGATCAGATACGCACCTTGCAAGCTACTGTTGCGAAAGGCAGTAGCGGTAGCGAGGTCTGCATTGGCCTCGAACATAGGCTTTGCATCGTAGGCCTTGAACTGGGTAGGCAAGTGCTCAAAGAAACGCGTGTCCAACGCCACGATAACCGTAATTGGGGCCTTCCTGGTTTTTTCGACATTGCCGGGTGCAAGCGCAGGTAACAAACGGGTCTTGGCCTCGTCACTGCGTAAAAAAAAAACCGTGCCGGCTGGCAGTTCATCGACGTAGGCCCCTGCTGTGCTGCGGCCTGGAGTCGGCTCAGCAACTCATCACTGACGGGATGATCAGTGAACGTATTGAAAGTACGCGCTTGTGTCAAAGCAAGATTCAGCGCTTCTGCCGATGGAGTGAGCGTGGTTTGGTTCATTATTGACATTCCTGTAGGGGGATACTTGGAGTATTGAAATCATGGGTAACGTCCGTGGACTGGACGTCAGTCGACGTTACGCTTGCACCATCGCGCCTTGCACAATGGCACTGTCGACAAATTGCTCCATGCTGACAATCTTGCCGTCCTTGAGCTGATAAAGATGGGCGAAGGTTGCGCTCATCGCCTTTCCGGTCTTCAGGTAAATCCCAGAGTACACGCCGAACGCGGCAACCCGCTCACCATCGGCCAGGTAGGTATGGACCGTAGCCTTGTAGTCTTTCCACTCCGTCGCCAAACGCTGAAATACGCCTGCAAGAATTTCCGCCGGCCCGGTGTAGGTGCCTGCATACGGGAACCCAGCAGCTTCAGTCCATGTAGCGTCCGAAGCGAGGGCGGCGAGCAGGTGCTTGCCATTCTCTTCAGATGCGCCTTCATAGGTGCCGCGGATGATATCTAAATTGGTCGTCATGCTGTTCACCCCCACTTCATTTCATTTTTAGCGACTTTAGAGCCGATTTGCAGCGCGATGCCCATTGCAGCATCTGGGTACCGAGCGGTCATGGCAGCGATCAGAGCAGCGCTGTCAGTTGCTTTCCCAAGTTCTTGCTCGAATGCAAGCAGGTAGTCACGGGTATATTTAACAGGCGATAGGTCGGTCGCAGCGGTTGTTGCCATGTGACCTGGAACCACTATCGAGGGCTTTCGAGCAATTATCGCGTCTAGATTGCGCACCCATGCGGCACGCCCCTCGGCTCCGGGAGTGTCAGCAGTCCACACGTGAACGCCGGAAAATATCAACACGCCACCGACCACGGCATTCAGTGACGGCACCCGCAGATAACGACGATTAGCCAAGCCAACGGCATCAACGATCTCGATAGCATGCCCTTCAAGCGACATCGCATGACTGTCGAATGGTTGGGGCATCACGATGTCCGCCAGTGTCTGGGGACCATTGTCTTTCAGTTGTGGGCTCCAGGTAGCCAGCTTCTTTTCGACGCTGGCTTTAATCGCCACTACCGTCGCAGACGCCGCTACCAGTTGGGCGTCCGGAAACGCTGCTTTGATAGGCGCGAGCCCAAAATAATAGTCAGGATCGCTCTGGCTTATGTAAATGTGGGTCAGTTGCTTACCGCTGCGCTTGATGGCCTCGGCGACGGTTCGCCCGTCAGACAGCGTAAAACCGCCGTCGATCAGAACAGCCTCACGCGCGCCGGATATTAAGACTGGCGCACGGAAAAAGCCGTGCTCACCCGCAGGAAAAGACTGCCAGGTTAGCTGTGTCTGTTCGGCCCATGCGTGTTTGCCCAAAATGGCCGTTGCAGCACTCGCTGTGGCGACAGCTTTGATAACAGTACGTCGTGTTGCCATGAACGTTCTCCAGTTAAACGCTGTTCTGCTCGGTCATGCCCAGCAGGGCCTTGAGGTGGTACTCAGGCTGCTTCGATCTGACGGATAAGATCATCAGGATCGGAAAAGACGGTGTTGATAACCAGCAGTGAACGCGTGCTCCCAGACTCCAGGATCAGCGTCGGAACACCACGCGCGCCAAAATCCTGCATCCACGCCTGGGCATGAGTGATGCGTGTAGCGTTAGCGCTGACCAGGTCGTTGCCGGGACGCGTCATCAAATCTGCAGCTTCGTTAAGGCCGAGGGCTTGCAACACGCCAACAAGCACCGGCACAGAGGTCACGTCACTGCCGTTCACATAACGTGCATGCTGAATAGCCTTGAGCGCTGTGTATTCTTTGTCCACCGCGGTGGATGCCACCGCGGTTAAGGCTAATGTGGCGGGCCCACTGTCAAAACGCTGCTGGCGATCGGCGAGCACACCCTGGCGATAAGCTTCAGTGAAGCGTTGCCCGGTTGTCCGCGAGATCCGCTCATCATTGGACCAGGCGAACGCGGCGAAATCGTCATCCATTGGTTTGGCACCCGCGTCGGAAAACAAACCGGTAGGCATAAGCTCAATCCTTACGCTGCCAACGCCAAATAGCGCCGAAAGTGCCGGCATCGCGCCGTAGCACCAACCGCATAGCGGGTCATAGAGGTAGTACAAGGTCTTGTCCATGCGGGCTCCTTCGTTACGATCCCATTAGGCTGCGCTTTCCCGATTGACTATTAAATACGTAGGCGATATATGGAGTGTATGCAAAAAGCATACAATCAACATGAATCAGGGCTGGGTGGTTTTGGAAACCTCAGACGCCTTGCCTACTTTGTTTCCGTCGTGGAGACCGGCTCTTTCACGGCGGCTGCAGAGCGCTTGGGCATCACTAAGGCAGTCGTCAGCCAGCAAGTAGCGCGGTTGGAGCAGGAATTCAAAACCTCGCTACTGGTTCGCACTACCCGCAGCGTCAGGACCACTGAGGCGGGCCAGGCTTTCTACCTGCGCTGTGCGTTAATCCTGGCTGACGCAGAGGAAGCCTTTGACCAACTGGCGGAAGCCGCCACGGTACCTTCCTGTACGCTGCGCCTTACCGCGCCCTTCGACTATGGTGTCGGTGTTGTGGTGCCAGCGATTGCTGACTTCACGCAGCGCTACCCGCTTTGCAAGGTTGATGCGATGCTGAGCGACCAGACGCTGGACCTTATGTCGAACAATATCGAACTCGCTATCCGAGTGGGCTGGCTGGCAGAGACAGGGCTGCAAGCGCGGCAAATTGGTTCTTTCAAGCAATTACTCGTCGCCCCTGCGAGCATGGCAGAACAGGTAGCAGGACTTAACCGCCCGGAAGAAATCACCCAGTTCCCTTTCGTGGCAAATACCGCATTGCGCGAACACCTTCGCTGGACGTTCACGTTAAACGAGAATGAACGCCAAACCGTGAACCTGCAGGCATCCATATTTCTCGATGCGACACTCGCGGTGCGAGAAGCCGTACGCCAAGGCGCAGGCCTTTCTGTCCTCCCGGACTACACAATAGCCGACGACCTTGCTACCGGACGCCTTGTCCAAGTGCTGCCGCAATGGCAATTACCTGCCGGTGGCATTCATGCGGTATTCCCGGCTGCACGCTTTCGCCCTGAAAAGGTACGCGCCTTTGTCGAGCTTCTGGAAAGTAGAGAACAACAACGGCAGGGTACCGATAAATAATGCGCTGCTCTGCTGAGCATCAGCTTTTATCGGTATCGGCGCTCGACCGCAAATACAATTTTCAAGTCACCTTCCAAGGATTCTGACGCCACTTGTTCTGGAAGAACTCGATAAACACACGAATGCGTGGGCTCAGGTGTTTTCTGTCTGAATACAACAAATAAACCGGCTCAGTAATCCCTGATTTGAACTCTTCTAGTAGTGGCACCAAAGTACCTGCTTTCACGTCCAGCCCAATGTGGAAGTCCGCCAGTTTGACGACCCCCGCGCCCGACAAAGCCATGTCTCGTAGTAGATCACCTTGAGTGAACGACGCACTGGGCGTCACGGGTACAGAAACCCCCTCCCCCTCCTGAACAAACGACCACTTGTTCCACGGGCTTACAAAGCTGAAATTAAAGCAACGGTGGTTCAAAAGGTCTGCTGGAACAGCAGGAACACCATGCTCAGCCAGGTAGTCGGGCGAGGCACAAATCAGCCACTCACACTCCCCAATTCGCTTGGCAATACGCGAAGAACTGGGCAGTACCCCGCTGTGGATAGCGATATCGAGCCCCTGCTCAAAATGGTCGAAAAATTGCGCGCCCAACTGGATTTCAACGTCCAGGGAAGGATACAAGTCCAGAAACTCATGAAGCCAAGGCACAATTTGATGCTTGGCAAAAGAAGTCATCGTATGAATTCGAAGCGTGCCACTGACCCTCGAGGGCAAGGCTTCTGCCAGGGAGTCCGCTTCGTTCATGGCTTCAACGACTGCTTTGGCACTACGAAGGTAAGCAGCGCCCTCCTCCGTCAGCGTGAGAACGCGTGAGCCCCTTTGAAAAAGCCGAACCTGCAGCCTATTTTCCAGCCGCGTGATCAACTTGCTCACTGCCGAGGGGGTGATTTTATGGACCCTAGCGGCCGCAGAGAAGCTTCCGCACTCGGTAGACCAGATAAACGCAAGTAGCTGTGAGTAATTATCCATTGCCTATCCTAGCGTAAATTGTTACGGCTTACGCCTCCCCGAACGGCCATAAAAAAACGCGCCGAAGCGCGCTTTTTCATACGACCGTGATTAACGGATGAACTGCTCAATATAGTCGTCTGGCAAGCCCAGCGTTTTGTAATGAGCACGCGCGGCTTCAAGCTTGGTGAAAACGTCCTCGTAACCTACTGCGACCCCTTGAGGATCGACGTAGGTGTAGCCACCTTGGACGTGGAACCAAGTGATCATTTCTTCAACGTCTTCGGGCACAAAAAGCGTGTGGGTTTCACCTGGAGGCTCATAGGCGAAAGAGCCTTCTTCAGCGACCCAATCGTGCTCCAGGTAATACCAGCGACCTTTGAGGACGATCGCATGTACTCCGCCGGTGTGGCGGTGACGAGAAAGCACTCCAGATTGACGCACACGCAGCAGGTTAATGTAATAACCGCCACTGGTATTGAGCAGAAGCGGCTTGAACGAAACTGATTTGGTTACTGGAACCCACAACTCATCATCTTCCAACCACTGTGTCATTACACCAGGGTGAACCATGTCTGGCGTCATGTAAGGAACTTGGGGCAACTGGTACGGAATTGCTAGCTCATCAGGCTTTACAGGAGTATTCATTCTTAGGCCTCTCAGTTTTTATTCACGAACTCACAGCACGATGATTGCACTCTGATTTCGGCTGACTGAAAGGTTATGGCAGTGCCCCCTCGATGAAAATAGCTACAAATTCACACCACCTGTGACGCACAGTCATAGGGATAGAAATTTTTCCGCTAGGCAGCTAGCCGTTGATATCAGGGCTTAATTGGGGCGGTACTCTGCCTTACTACAAGGTCGATTTGAACTCGCTCACGTTTGGCAATCGGGCGACCTTCAATCATTGCAACAATATTATTAGCGCTACTGATGCCAATGTCAGTTGAGGGCACAGATACAGTCGTGAGAGCGGGTACCGAGACCGCCGCGAAATCAATGTCATCAAAACCAGTAATAGACAACTCTGTGGGCACACGGAGACCTAGTAATCGCGCCTCCGCAATAGCACCTATGCAGGTCACGTCTGTACTACAGACAATTGCAGTAGGCCGTGGTGTCAGTTCCATCGCCATCCTGAGCCCTGCCCGGCCGCCCTCCAGCGTAAACGGTTGTTGAATCACCTGGTGGGCGGCCAGCGCTATCCCTGCTTCGTTTAACGTCTCTGTAACCCCCTTGAGCCGGTATCGAGCCCGCTCGTTGTAGGCGACAACCCCGCTGATCATTGCAATATCCTTGTGGCCTAGATCCAAAAGATGCTTAGCCACCATACGCCCCCCCTCTTCATTGCTAAAACCAACGCAATGATGAGTATGAGCGCCGTCCAGTGACCACATCAGGATGAAGGGGCACTGCGAGGCATTCAGCGTGTCATACACCGCCGGGCTATGCTCCGTACCTACTAGTAGCAATCCCTCAATGCCGCGCTCAATCATATTGCGCACATTGACCACCTCGCGCTCCTGATCATATTCATGGGCCGAAATGATCAGATGGTAACCCAACACATTGAGGCGTTGCTGAAGGGCCTGAACCGCTTCGGCGAAGACCGGGTTGTTGAACGTGGGGAAGATAGCCCCAATGCTGTAGGTTCTACGCGACGCGAGTGCCCTTGCTGCTCCATCTCGGACATAACCAAGCTTGCGGACCGCCGCCACAACTTTTTCGAGCGTCGCGGTTTTTACTAAATGAGGAGTTGAGAGCGCCCGGGATGCACTGCCAATGGATACACCCGCCAATTCGGCAACGTCTTTAAGTTTGGGCTTTTCATTGTTTTTCATCAGAAGGTCAGCATTCCTGGATCGGCACGGTGATTGACGATCGTCGCCAATCGGCATCCATGACTCGGTTTATCGAGGTAGGACCGATCGTCATGCTAACAATTTTTCAAATGGGAGGGGATGAGTCGAGCGCACTAAAAAGAGGGGATCCGAAGATCCCCTAAAGCGTCGATACTATTTGATAACGATCGGGTTGACGGGCGCCCCAGTACCGCCAACCACTTTCAAAGGCGCTGCGGTATAGAGGAACGTCCACTGATTGTCGGCGGCGCAATCCGCTGCAAGAGGATCCAGCTGCGCGATCTCCGTCAGCGTGATGCCCAGGTTACGCATCAGGGCATTGTGCAGAGGCAGTGCCACTCCCGAGACGGGATCGACTGTCACTTCGTTGGCGATGGTGTCGGTGACCAGGTTAGGAATTTCCATCTCGTGGAACCAGTTGACCAACTCAGGGCTGTAGGTAAGACCCGGCTCGATGAAGTCCTTATAAAACTCTTCTGGATCCCGATAGTAAAAGGACCCGATCCAGCCGGTTCTGATGATCAGGATGTCGCGTTTCTGAATCGTCACGCCTTGAGCTTCAGCGGCCTTCATCAAGTCCACATGATTAAACGTCTCGCCAGGGTCAAGGACGTCTTTGCCACGATAACGCGCCATGTCGATCAGAATGCCTCGCCCGACAACACCTCGTTCTCCGATCGGTGCAACGCTGGCCTTGGCCAATGAACCGATCGTGGTATCGGCGTCATAGCCGTTCCAGATTTGATCGTCATACCAAACGTGACCCAGGGCATCGTATTGAGTCGATCCTTGGAGATGGAAAAACATCACGTCATCAGCAAACTCATAAGAGCCAGGAAAGTGTGGGCCTTTGCCGCAGTTGTAATGACCTCTGTCCATAATATTCATGCGTTTGGGCTGCGAACGCCCAGGCCAGATCGGATCGCCCTTAGGATCGGCCATTCGGACCTGCAAGGTGAAGGTCTTGCCTTGCTTGACCTCAGCAATGCCCTTGAGCACTTCAACGCCAGTCAAATAGTTAAGAGCGCCTACCTCGTCATCCGGGCCCCACTTGCCCCAGTTTTTAGGAGAGTCTTTAAGCAGTTCGTGAACATGAGGCACGGTTTTTTCGTTCATTTTTTCGATCTCACTTTTTTGTATTTGTAAAACAGCCCGGCGGCCGTCGATTAAAGCCGAATCACAAGGCGTAGGACCTCACGCTAGTCAAGCGTGAGCCGATGTTGTCAGCCGTTGCCAAACCATTAACGAGGCGTTCGTAGTCCAACGGTGGATTCATATTTTTGGCGTAGGCAGCTGACAAGGTGGCGTCAACCACTGTGCTGATTTGCGCCGTGGTAAACGGTATGATCTGGCCAAGCTCAGCGAACGTCACGGGCAGCTTTACGTCATGCAACAGACGGGCAACCTTATTGATCTCCTCAACAGGACGCCCCTCTACCGCCATCTGCACCAGCGTGCCGAAGGCAACCAACTCACCGTGAAGCATCGAGGCCATGGCCGGAATGGCCGTCAATCCACGTACCAGCGCATGGGACAGAGACAGACCGCCACTTTCAAAACCCACACCACTGATCAAGACGGTGCCCTCTATTACCCGCTCGACGTCGTCAGTCACCTCGTTACGACAAACCGCCTGGTATGCCGACACGCCGTATTGCATCAGCGTGTCAAAAACCATATCGGTCAGCATTAACGCGGTATGCAACGCCGGTGTTCCAAAGGAATTATTGCCGCCTGCGGAATGGCATTGGTGGGCTTCGAATTTTTTACTGATAGCATCGCCAATGCCCGCAGCAAAGAACCGAGCCGGAGCCTGAGCGATGACATGGGTGTCAACGATGACCGCTGAAGGGTTCATCTTCAGGTACTCCACCTCCACCACTTTGTGATGCTCATCGTAGAGCACGATCAGCCGACTGGTCGGCGCGTCACTCGACGCAATGGTCGGGCACACGATGATGGGGACGTTTAGATTCACCGCCAGCCCCTTGGCCGTATCAATCGTCTTCCCCCCACCCAACGCAATAATTGTGTCTGGCGAGTGGCTCAATGCTTGTCCAGACAACTGCGCAATGGCTGCGTGCGTGCACTCACCCGGGAACTCAATATGCAAAGGCTCGAAGCCATGCGCCTTTAAGGCATTGCCAACCTCAGGCCACAAATGCGTGGCGACAAACTCATCGCACACTACGAGCGGACGAGACCGTCCCATGTCGGTCAGCACTCTGCCCAACTGATTCAAAGCGCCAGGACCTTGCTCGTATCGCCCTGGGAATCCCATCGTTTTGACCATGACCGACGCTCTCTACACAAGTGATTACTGCTTGAAGCCAAGTGATCAAAGGCTCTTTTCAGACTCATTATTTCTGACGACTCAGTCGCTACCGCATCAACCATCCGCCCGCCACATCAACGACTTGGCCTGTAATAAAATCGCTTTCATTCGAAGTGAGGAAACACGCTGCCCTGGCTACTTCAAGCGGTGTTCCCAATCGACGCAGAGGCGTCTCATCGACAACAGCCTGGTTGGCTTGCGCCGAAACAGTCTTAAGCAACGGGGTTTCGATCCGCCCAGGTGCTAAAGCATTCGCCGTGATCCCGAACGGCCCTAGCTCACCGGCCAGATGACGGGTAAAACCAATGATGGCGGCCTTGGTAGCGCTGTAGTGAGCAGCCACAATCGGTAAAAATGCGCTGCCTGCCACTGAGGACATATTGACGATGCGCCCAAAGCCACGCTCCACCATGCCAGGCGTCAAAACCCGGACAAGGTTGAATGAACCGTTAAGGTTGATGTTGACAACTCGCTGCCACTCTTCAGGACTCATTGTCCAAATCGCCGCGGGTGCGCCATCGTGCTTCGGCGAGATACCGGCGTTGTTAATCAAGGTATCGATAGGGCCCAGCTCAAGGCTCAAACGGTCACAGGCATCAGCGCACTCTTGATAATCACCCACATCAGCTTTTGCCCAGCCAACGGTAAACCCAGCCTCACGCAGTAGCTCAGCCTGTTGCTGCACCTTCACTGCATCGGAATCGATCAAGGCGACAGCGGCGCCTTCCTGGCAATACAACTCAGCGATGGCTGCACCAATACCGCCACCGGCCCCAGTCACCAAAACGACGCGCCCGGAGTGTCTAGAGTTTTTCATAGCAAGTTCTCATCTTTGTTGCGGAGTTAATAAGTGCACAGCCATAAGTCGACTCGATCAGAGCCCAAGGTAGGCGCGCTTGACATGCGGGTTATCGAGAAGCTCCTGGCCCGTGCCGCTCAGCACCACCTCGCCGTTTTCGAGTACGTAGCCTCGATGCGCGATACGCAGTGTGTGGACGATGTTTTGCTCGACAATCAGCACGGTTGTTCCCAATTCCAGAATCTTGTTGATGATCTCGAAAACCTGTGAGACCAACAGGGGTGATAAACCCAGGGACGGTTCGTCGAACATCAACAGCTTGGGTTCGGCCATCAGGCCACGTGCAATGGCAACCATCTGTTGCTCACCACCCGAGAGCGTTCCCGCGTTCTGATCCAGGCGCTCACGAACCCGTGGAAAAAGATCCAGAACATCGTCGAGACGCTGCTTGTAACCCTTGCGAGCGCTGCGTTTGTAGGCGCCCATCAACAGGTTGTCGCGCACGCTGATGAACGGAAACAATTGACGCCCTTCCGGTATCAACGTCAGGCCAGCATCGACAATTTGATCCGGGCGATTTCCGTCAATGCGCTGCCCTTCGAACTCGATAGTGCCCTGGGAGGGAGTGACGATTCCGCACAGGCTGCGCAAGGTCGTGGTTTTACCCGCTCCGTTCGCACCGACGATGGTCACGACTTCACCGGCATTGACCTCGAAAGAAACGCCACGAAGAATTTCAGTACCGCCATATCCGCAATGGATGTTGTTGAGCTTAAGCATGGCTGTACTCCTTGCCGAGATAGGCTTCGATGACCTGTGGATCGCTGATGACATCCTTCGGCGCACCTTGCATGAGAAGGGTTCCGGAACTGATTACGATGATGCGGTCCGACAGGCTCATCGTTGCTTGCATGAGGTGTTCGATCATCAGAACACTGACACCTGAATCGCGGACTCTGCGAATAACAGCTATCGCCTTGGCCACATCAGTTGGGTTGAGTCCGGCCATCACTTCGTCCAGCAACAAGATTCGCGGACGAGTTGCCAGAGCACGGGCCATTTCAAGTCGCTTCATCCCGCCAACGGTGAGGTTGCGTGCCCGAGTGTCCAGCAGGTTGGAGAGTTCGGTCAGCTCAGCCACTTGCTCCGCGACCGCCCTCGCCTCCTTGGCATCAGCCGTGTGCATGAAGGCACCCAGCATGATGTTTTCGCAGACGCTTAGATCAGCGAACGGTTGAACAATCTGAAAGGTGCGTCCGATACCGGCTTTGGCGAACTCGGCCGGGCTGCTCGGGGTAACCCATTCACCATTGCGCAAGCGAACCTTGACCTGGCCTTTGGAGGGCAAAAGGAAACCAGAGAGCTGATTGAATACCGTGGTCTTACCCGCGCCATTTGGACCGATCACACCGACAATTTCGCCTTCGGCCAAGCTCAGCGACACATCGTTGGTCGCATGCAGTCCGCCAAAGAACTTGTGGAGATTTTCAGCAACCAGAATGGGTTCGCCGTTCATTACCAATTGCGGTTCAGACGCTTGGGATTTAATTGACCTGGTAGCAACCGTAACGGGCCGACGTCCACCGGGCAATGAGTCGATCCAGCCAAATACACGTGCCCCAAATCGCCCCACCAGCCCCTGCGGAATAGTGAGTACCACGACGACCAGAACAATGCCGTAGACCAGACCATGAACACCACTGCCCATATCGCCCAGCCAACCGCGCGCAAGCTCCGCCAATGGCAATACCAACAACGTACCAATCAACGGCCCCGAGACAGTGCCCAGTCCGCCAATCAGAGCAAACATGGCAATCTGAATCGACATATCCAGCGAGAACATTGAGCCGGGCTCAATAAAGGTCAGGTACATCGCATGGAAACTGCCCACCAGACTGGTGATGAAGGCCGATAAGACGACAGCAATCAATTTGACTTTGACCGAATTCACGCCGACCGCATGCGCGGCGTCTTCACGCTCGCGAACAGCAATCAGGTAATACCCCAATCGCGAATTTTTGATCTTCCAGGACACCGCCAGAGTAATGATCAGAAAGCCAAAGGCGATCAGCAAATAGGGCCAGCGCGGGCGAAACAACATCCACTCGACGCCCAATTTGAGTGGTACACCCAAACCAGCAGCACCGCCGGTCACGTCATGTTGATTGATGGCCATCAACCGCACGACTTCGAGGACAGCAATCGTCGCCAGGGCAAAAAACGGTCCGCGTAATCTGAAGCAAGGCCAACTGATTAACACCGCCACGATCGACGACAGGATCGCGCCAACGAACATCCCGACCCAAGGACTAATGCCGAAGTTGATTATCAGCAGCGTGGTTGTATAAGCCCCAACACCATAAAACACCGCATGACCCAGTGAGAGTTGACCGGCAAAACCCCCGACAATGTTCCACGCACTCGCGAGCGCCGCATAACTGCAAATCAAGATGAACAAGTGATAAACGAAAGGAGAACCAACCGTTAGCGGAATGACCAATAGCAAAGCCAGGACCAACACACTGACATAAACACGCGGATGCAGAACATTCATGACCATTCTCCTTATTCAGACCCGCGACCGGCACCAAACAGACCTGTCGGACGGAACACCAAAATGCCTAGGAAGATCGAGAAATAAACGACTTCCTTCAGGTCTGGAGCGATGTAGTAACCTGCAAGGCTGTCCACGATTCCGATCAGCATTGAACCCACCAGAGCCCCCGACAGACTTCCGAGACCGCCGAGTACCACGATCACAAAGGCGGTCAGGACAAAGAACGTCCCTACAGTAGGGAAGACCGGGTATTGAGGCGCAATCAGGCCCGACGCGACGCCCAGGCAGGCACAGCCCAAACCGAATGCGAAGATGTAGATCTTCTTCACGTTGACGCCCATCAACTGCGCCGCGTTTCGATGTTGCGCGGTGGCCCGAACGGCTCGGCCCAGGAAGGTGTTTTGCAGAAACCAGTGCAACCCCGCGACCAGAACCAGCGACATCGCGAAAGTGATCAACTGGCCACTGCTTGCGCGAAAGGCGCCAAGGCTGACAGTGCCGGAGCCAAAGCTGACGTTCTGAACGGTCATGACGTCGGCACCGAAGATAAGTAGAGCGCCATTCATCAAGGCGATTGAGACACCTACTGTCGCAAAAATCTGAATATGCCCTTCAGCGCTGAGTAAAGGCTGAATGATGAACCGCTGCATCGCGGCGCCGGCAGCAAACAAAATGATCGTTGTGGGAATGATCGCCACATAGGGATGAATCCCGAAGTGTGCGTTCATCAAATACACCGCATACAGACCTATCATCAAAAACTCGCCATGGGCGAAGTTGACCACCCTGACGATGCCAAAAATAAGCGTCAGGCCGATGCTGATAATGGCCAACGTGCCACCGAGCAATAAGCCGTTCAAAAGGAGCTGGATGAAAATTTCCAAGGTTTGCGCCCTCTTTGCGAGCGAACGAATCCGCGAGGCTCAACGATCGAGCCCCGACTGGACTATTGACTTCAGGGTTGGTCGGAAAAACGGGCTTTGGTCACCGCAGCGGCTTCGGGGTAGACGGTTTTCAACGCACCGTCCTGCCATTGCATGATTGCCGTATTGGCTCGCTGGTTTTGACCGTTCTCACCGAACTTTGCCCCAATGCCGGCAGCCGTTGCGCCGACAGGAATATCCACACTCGCCACCGATGCGCGGATCGCATCAGCCTCCAGCGACTGGCTTTTTTCCATGGCATCGAGGAAGACTTTCGCACCGACATAGTTAATCAAGCTGTGACCTGAGCGCGGCTCGCTGCCGAAACGGTCTTTGTAGGCTTTGGCGAACGCGCTGATACCTGGAGCGCCCTTTTCATTGGTTTGAAATTGAGGAAAGTCCACATCCAGAACGCCCTCCATATTTTCAGCGCCGACAACCGTTACGGTGTCCTGCATGGAATATCCGCCACCTGCGCCGACCACCGCTTTAGGTTTGTAACCGGCTTCACGGATCTGGCGGAAAAACAGCGTCGTATCGTTCTGGTAACTGGTCTGCAATACCACGTCCGCTTTTGCACCTTTAAGGCGAAGGATAAGCGACGAGAGGTCCACAGCTTTGGCTGAATACGGAAGCACTTCGACCACATTCAATCCTTGCTCTTGCGCCAGCTGCTTCTGGAACCCGGCGATGGTTGTACCGTACAGCGCATCCTCGTGGATGATGGCGATCTTGAGTTGCTTGGGGTCGACTTTGAGCGAGGGTCCGACGATTTGAGTAATCGCGGTGAGGGTGCCTTCAGCGAAATTCCTCGCGGTTGGATTGCTTCGCATGACGTATTTGAGATCCCGCTCGGTGATGTTGTCGGAGACCGCACCCAGCTCGAAATACGGCACGCCGGCCATCTCGGTGACCTGCGTGGCAGCGAACGACAACGCAGAGGAATAGCTGCCGAACACGGCGGTAACATTTTCAACAGACGTCAGTTTTCGGGCGGCACCTACAGCTTGCCCTGCGTCAACAGCATCGGCTTTGAGCAATTTTATCTGCTCGCCTTTCAAACCTCCGGCAGCGTTACGTTCTGCAACCGCTATTTCGAGGCCGCGATAGCTTTCATCGCCGAGTAAAGCCAGAGAGCCGCTGAGGGGATAGAGCGCACCGATTTTGATGTCCGCGTGTGCGGCGATTGAAGTACTCACGCAAAGAATGACGGAGGCGGTTTTAACCCAGTTTTTTGTACTCATTGTTATCTCCTGGTTTGGCGCCAGCGCACTGGGACACCAATTGAATCGCTTCATATCTTCACCTTGACCTTTGTGAAGGTCATTGTGTTTATAGATATGAAGCCTCCAATTTTAGATTTATTATTGACCAAGCTCATTTATGAAGCGCTTCATATTTATCGCAAAATTATTAACGCTGTCAAGCCCCGAAATAAGGATCAGCAGCCGGTAAAGCCTCAGGTCTTTCTTAGCAAACAGGAGCGAAAAAACCTCAAGGCGCCTGCGATACACAGGCGCCTCAGACGAGGGATAAAGACCGTTTGTGTTTTCGTTAAAAGCTTCCGACTTCAAGCTCTATGTACGAAAGGACACCTTTTCTTCATACGCGTGGATTTGAGTAGAACTCGATGATGACTGGAAGTACCTGCTCGGGCGCTTCCAGGGTCGGGCTATGCCCTATCTTGCTCAGCCGAATCAGTTTCGAATTCGGCAGTTCTCGCTTCATCTCATCGGACCACGCTGGAGGTCGCGGCATGTCCTCCTCACCGTTGATGATCAGCACCGGGATGTTGATCGATGACAGCAGTTCTACTGAACTTTCGCGATGCATAACCCCTTTCATTGCAGGGCGCAGTGTTTTTGGCAAAGCCTCAATGCGATCACGCCAGTAAGCCACCAATTCCTGTTTTTCCGGGTTGTTGCGCGTGGTCTTACCGAACATCACTTCCATGGTCATGTCGAGAATTTCGCCCGTAAAACCCTGATTACCCGCATCGACAACCCATTGCGCAAACCGCGCACCTTGCTCAGGTGGTTCGCCACAGGCCGACGACCCCGCTACCACCAGGGAGCGAAACAAATCCTGCTGCCTGGCAATGAGCCTGAATGCCACATCGCCGCCCATGGACTGGGCCATGACATTGATTGCCTTGAGCCCCATCTTTTCAATCAACGCCGCCATGTCATCAGCACACTCATCCATGGTGATAATGTCGACATCATGCAGGGCACTTTTGCCCTGCCCTCTGAAATCGGGACGTACTACTCGAAACTTGCCAGCGGCGGCCTGGACCAAACCGTCGAACATTGTCCCATCGAGAAAGCAGGAGTGAAGGCAAAGAACGACTGGCAGGTCAGCTTCACCTGTGTCTTCGACCCATAGAGTCGTGCCATTGACCTGAATATTTTTACCTTGCGAATTGGCGACTTGTTGCATGTTGATTCTCCTGACATTGGACATCCCCGCGAGGGAATTTTTTATAAGTTGCAGGTGTGACATTTTCAGCCTGATCCACGACCTCAGCTCGCAACGTTGCAAGACGCTTTGGAAACCAATGCCTTATCGTGCTTGAGGAACCAGCCCGTGGTTTCGCGAGTGAAGAAGGCCGTCACAAACGCAGCGACGATCATCAACCCGGAAATGAAATACAGAGCATAGTTGTAGCCTGACACTTGATCGAACCCACCACCGGCACCAATGAACATGCCAATCACAAAGGGACCGAAGCCGCCTGCGTAAATGCCCACGTTAACTATGGAGCCTGCAATGCCGCTGGTACCAGGCTTGGCCGAGTCAAACGCAATCGCATACAGCAGCGTATAAGGCGCGTTCATCGCAAACCCGGCAAACAGCTGTATGCAGATCAGCCAGGTCAGGCTCACCGACGAAAATTTGAAGAGATACATGCCGATCGCCAGCCAGGCGAACACGATGATCAGGCACAACTTGCGACCCAGCCGATCAGAGATCCAACCCCACGCTATCTGGCCAAGCCCCCCAGTGATGGTAAACAACACCGAGTACGCCGCCGCTTCGGCGAAGTTGTAGTGGGCCACGAACGCCAGGTATTGCGGCAACCAGAAACTGATCCCGAAATAGCCGACGATGGCGAGCATCGACACCAACGCGATGGTGCTGATATTGGGGTTGCGGATGGCGGAGCGAAACGCACCTTCCGGAGCGACTACCGTTCCTTCCGCCGCACTCAGTGCCGGCACGGTTTCGCCTGCATCACGTACATGATCGACGAAAGACTGATAGCGCTTTTTGGTGCAGAACAACCAATAGATCGAGAAAATGATGATCATCGGGACCGGGAACAACAGGAACGCCAGACGCCAATTTTCAGGCCCGTAGGCATTCAGTAACGCACTGATAGCCAGACCACCGATCAGCGTACCCCACGGATAACCCGTGTGATGCAGACCCAATGCAAAACCGCGTCGCTCGCGAGACCACCACTCGGATAATGAAGTGACTTCGATGGCTTCACCGGCTCCACCGAATGCGTGGGATAACACCTGCAAGGCCACGAGCATGCCCAGTGATGCGGTCAGGAAATTCAACCCCGTCAAAAAGGTGAACAACGTGTAAGCAATGACGATCGGCAAGTGGCGATACTTTCTCATCCACCCCTGACCGCCCTTGTCTGCCCAGATCATACAAGGCACGGCGATCAACGACGTAGCAATGGTGATGAAGGCTGCGAGCAAACCTGTCAGCTCAGCGCTGGTTTTGAATTCGCTCGTGATTGAGGGTAAAACCATGAAGAACATCTGACGTGAGTTCGCGTCCATGGCATAGACCAGCCATAGCAACGCCATGGCTCCCCACGAAGCGGCTCCAGCTCCTTTGGAAACCCGCACGAACGACGGAACGGCACCAGCTTTTTCTTGAGCGAGTCCCATAGGATTATCTCCCGCTGAATTTTATTTTTATTGTCCCTACTGATGATGGATGCAGAGCACTCATATCCTCGGGTTTGCAGGTAGCTACGGAACACAGAAAGCATCCGGAGCCACTGTGCCGAAGATTAAGGCTCGACGAGATTTGATTGATATAGCTAGAAAATCACACCTGCTTTGAATTTTCGGCACAGGTCGATGGCATACGAGATGTGCCTGGATGTCATCAAGGTATTACCGTCCGTACATAGGCGTTGGAGCGGTGTACCACACTCCAAGCTCTCTATCGTCGAGCGAGATAAATCCAGTCCATCTGTGAGTATTCTGAAACGCATTCTGCGCCCGCTTAACGTCACACTAAGTACGTTTTTTTACGACTCGAGTATCGTCGATAGGGTGGTGTTCTATAAGGCTACAGACTTGGTCGAGTTAGCGGATGGCAACGTATTGTCGTACCGCCAGGTCGGCGCCAAACTAACAAACAGCTCCATGATGATTCTGCATGAGCGATATGCTCCAGGCGCAGAGACAGGATCAGAAGGTGAGGAGCTCTACTCTCACGAGGCGGAGGAAGGCGGGATTGTCATCCAGGGACAGCTCGAAATGACCGTGGACGATGAAGTAAAAATTCTTGGCCCTGGAGATGCTTACTACTTTGACATTCGGCTGCCCCACCGCATGAGAAATCCTTTTGATGAAAAGTGCGTCGTAGTGAGTGCCGTTTCATCACCAACCTTTTAGCAGCGGACTAATTGCGCGACCCATACCCCTTTCATTTCACCTTTCACGACCCTGGCCCTAGTCTGCCTGGCAACGCCCCTGCCAGCGTCAAAGGCATACAGAGATAGCGGCGACCTGCATGTGTGGCCTTCAAGACTCATCGAAGGCGTCGGCCATAACATCACTTCGGCAAGCGCTTTCTCATCGGGTAGCGTAAACCACCAAGATGGTTGTCGTTACCTACGACAGACTGACATGCCCTGTCATCAAGCGGCCGTTGCGTACCACGCACACCAACCAATACGACGTCGCTCAGGCAAATCATTAGAGACTAATTGCACTCAAGGATGGATGAGTGCAATCCGATAACACCATCTTATTAATTAATAGAGCCGGTCGTATGCTTACGACAGAAGGATAGAAACCCTCTCTCTCCGTCACAAGGCATCGCGGCTCCATGACAACTTCATCTTCGCTATCTCCCGCCAAGCGCCGCATCTTTTGGGGTGTTCGGATATTTCTTGCCCTGGTCTTCGCCAGCGCCGGCATTGCCAAGTTGGTCGGCGTGCCGCAGATGGTCCAAGTTTTTGATGCGATTGGCGCTGGCCAATGGTTTCGCTACCTGACCGGCAGCGTCGAAATCTTGGGCGCTTTGCTGCTGGTCGTTCCGGCCACTGGTTTCGCAGGCGGCTTGTTGCTGCTTGCAACCATGGTGGGTGCAATTTTTACCCATCTGCTACTGATTGGCGGAAACCCCATGCCGGCGATGGTGCTCGGTCTGCTTTCTGCCGTCGTTGCCTGGCGGTTGCGCCCTGCGCCGTTTCCAACTGTGACGAACTGACAGATCCCCTCCCGAATGCAACGCCTTGTGTAAACCCACTCCGAGGACGCCCGATGAACGTACAAAAAGCTTTCAACCACACTCCAGACCAGGAGCAAAGCAGCTCGACGTCGTCCACCACTATCCAACCTCGCGCCATAGTCCACCGCACGCGCGGCAGTGTGCATGGCCCCATCACACGCCTCGTCAGCCCTGGTGACTTGGGACAGTTATTGAAACCGTTTGTTTTTCTCGACCTCTTCAGCATGCAGCCCGACGCTAAGCGTCAGAGCTTCGGCATGCATCCGCACTCAGGCATTGCAACGCTGACCTTTATGATTGCGGGTGAAGTCGCCTATGAAGACACGACTGGCAAGAAAGGCGTTCTGCCCGCTGGCGGCGTCGAATGGATGCGCGCTGGTAACGGGGTTTGGCACACGGGATCACCTATTGGAGAAGGGCCGATGCTGGGATTCCAGCTATGGGTCGCGCTGCCTGCATCGGAAGAAAACGCGCCTGCACAAAGCCTCTACCTTGCACCCTCGCAAGTTCCTCGAGAAGGCCCGGCGCGCGTACTGCTCGGGCGCTACGGCGCCGCAAAGAGCGCCATCCCTGCCCCCGCAGACATGACCTACATTGCCGTGCTGTTGAAAGACGGTGAGCGCTGGCGCTACACCCCTCCGGCCGGCCATACCGTGGCGTGGCTGGCCGTCAATCAGGGCCGACTAGAAACCGACAGTACTGTTAGCGCTGGCGAGTTGGCTGTGTTTGAAGAGTCGACCCAAGCCATCGATTTCGTCGCTCAGGGCAAAACATCTTTTGTGCTCGGTTCGGCCGTAAAGCATCCGCACGACCTGGTGACCGGCTACTACTCGGTGCATACAACTCAGCAGGCCCTTGATCAAGGGGAAGCGGAAATTAAGCGCATCGGTGCAAATCTTCGGCGCGATGGACGACTGTCCTGACACCGCTCAGCATCACTTGAGTACGGGCGGGTCAACGACTCGGCCCGAAAACACGCGCATTGAGCTCAATCCGCCGATCTCTTAATTAGAGAATGAATAATGACGACCTCCCACCTCGATGTCTTGCTCTCCCCTATTCAAATCGGGTCACTGACCTTGAAGAACCGGGTAGTGATGGCCCCCATGACGCGCGGACGCGCCGGCGAAGGTGATACCGCGACGCTGGCCGTCGCCGAGTATTATCGTCAGCGAGCCAGTGCCGGCCTGATCATTTCGGAAGGTTCACAAGTATCGGCGCGGGCGAAAGGTTATCCGAGAACACCTGGTATTTATACGGATGCCCAGATCGCGGGCTGGAACCTTGTGACCGATGCGGTTCATACCGAGGGTGGTCGTATTTTCTTACAGCTCTGGCACGTCGGCCGACTGTCTCACTCTTTGGTCCAGCCCAATGGCGAATCACCTGTCGCGCCCTCAGCCATCAAACCTGAAGGTGAGCTCTACACCCCTGAGGGACTCAAGCCTTATGAAATGCCGAGAGCGCTGGGCATTGAAGAAATTCCAGGCGTAGTCGCCGAATTTCGCCGAGGCGCTGAAAACGCCAAACGCGCCGGCTTCGACGGTGTGGAAATCCATGGCGCCAATGGCTACCTGATCGACCAATTCCTTCGCGATGGCACCAACACCCGAACCGATGCCTATGGTGGCTCTGCGCAAAACCGCGCTCGTTTTCTTAAAGAGGTGGTCGAAGCCGTTATCCCGGTCTTCGGGGCCGATCGAGTAGGCGTTCGCCTCTCTCCCAACCTCCAGAACATCAATCGTCTTTCCATGACCGATAGCGATCCGCAGGCGACGTTCGGCCACACCGTTGAAATGCTCAGTCAATATGGATTGGCGTACTTGCATGCCATGGAACTGGGAGAAGGGACGTTTGACTTCGCTGAACTAAAACATCGTTTCGGCGGCATATACATCGCCAATGGCGGCTATGACGGAACGCGGGCGACAGAGGCCATCAGCGGCGGCGCAGTCGACATGGTTGCCTTTGGAACTCCGTTCCTGGCCAACCCGGATCTGGTTGAGCGTTTCCGCCTCGATGCTCCGCTTAACACACCGGACCCAACCACGTTCTACCAAGGCGAAGAGCGGGGCTTTACCGACTACCCCTCCTTAAGCAAGTAGCAAGCGGCTCGGCAGAGCGCGTCTACATTTCCTCGGTTATACAGACGTGCTCGACTCCGGCTGCCTACCTTCTGGGTGAGTTTCACCCAATTATCCCACCGTCTGGTTAACACCTAACTCAAGGAATCATCCATGAACATTCTGCATATCGATTCGAGCATCCTGGGCGCCCACTCGGTCAGTCGCACATTGTCTGCAAAGATTGTCGCGAAACTAAAGGTCGACGTTCCAGATGCTGAAGTAATTTATCGCGATCTGGCGGCAACACCGGTACCGCATCTTTCAGGTGCCTATCTAGGAGCCCTTCAGAGTACGAGCACTGAGCACACGCCTGAGATGCAATACGATCTCACCATCGGTGCGACCACACTGCAAGAGTTCCTGGTCGCCGACACCATCGTGATTGGCGTCGCATTTTACAATTTCAACGTTCCCACCCAACTAAAGTCCTGGATTGATCGGGTCCTGATAGCAGGCAAAACCTTCCGCTATTCGAGCGAAGGCCAGCTTGAAGGATTGGCTGGAAATAAACGCGTTATCCTTGCAGTCGCTCGTGGCGGCAACTACGGAACAGGCTCACCGATTGCCAACATGGAACATGGCGAGAGCTATATGCGCACTGCACTCAGCTTCATCGGTATCGTCAACCCAGAAGTAATCATCGCAGAGGGTATTGCGTTTGGTCCTGAGCAACGCGCCGCTGCAATAACAGGTGCCGAAAATCAGATTGCTGCGCTTTCAGTCTGAACACTCACAAAAGCAGATCGGAACTTTAACATTTGAAATACCTGGCCGCGGCAAACGCGACCAGGTCACCGAAAGCGCCAACGCGACCGCTTCGCTTTCGTGAAAATTTTCTTGTCCCTGCGACGAAAAAGCCGGACTGACCAACGCTACGATTTTCGGCGCTCAGCATCCTTCGAGATGTGATCGGCAGAATGCGCAACGTATCGAGGCCTCCGGCGGCATGTTCGTGTGATGCGGTGGTCGACTCAATTGACGGACTCAGCCACAGAGATAAATACCCGTGACCTGACCTCCCCTCTTTTCTCTCGAGGCTCACACAGATCAAGGACCCGTTACCATGCTCCAATCCAGCCTCATTGAAAGCCTAGACCTCAATCACTTGAAAGTCGCCGTTATCGGCGGCACCGGTGGCATTGGGCGGGCGTTCAGCCGCCTGCTTGCCTCGCGCGGCGCAAGTGTAGTGGTCGTTGGTCAAAAGTTCCGCGATATCAATGTGCCGAGGATCGAATTCATCGCGGCAGACCTTAGCCTGCTGAGCGAAGCCAAGCGCATATCCTCACTGCTGTCAGCAGAGACTCTCGATCTGTTGATCTTCACTGCGGGAATTTTTGCAGGCCCCAGGCGCGAAGAGACCGCTGAAGGTATCGAACGGGATTTGGCCGTCAGCTACCTGAGCAGGTTTGTAATTCTCCGCGAAATCGCTTCGCATCTTGGCACTAATCGGTCTGCAGGCAGGACGAAGTCTCGCGTCATTGTCGTCGCCTATCCCGGTTCCGGCAAAATCGGAAACCCTGATGACTTCAACTCGAAAATATCCTATAAGCCCATTCCGGCACATATGAACACTGTCGCCGGAAACGAAGCATTGGTTCTGGATGCAGTAAAGCGCTATCCGAATCTAACGTTTGTAGGGCTGAATCCTGGTCTCATAAAGTCGAATATCCGAAGCAACATGCTGGGCGCCGGCAGCCTGAAGTTGCGGCTGATGGAATGGATCATCGGCCTCATCTCCCAAAGCGCCGATACCTACGCAGAGCGTCTGACCCCCCTTTTGATCTCAACAGATATCGAGGTGCGAAGCGGCGCCATGTTCGATAAAAAGGGCCAAGCCATCCAGCCGTCACCGGGCATGACGGAACTTCATATGAACAAGCTTCTTAGCGTATCGGAAGCATTGGTGGCGAGCGCGGGCATTCAACTCACAACATGATCCAGGCTGCGCGTCGCTAATGCGCATACGAGTTACAAGGAGCATGTTCTTCAGCGCCGCGCCCGACCCTTCATGCCTCGAGGTAGCGCAGACATGAAGCTTTCGGACAGGATCCAGTACCTGCCCCGGCTCACGCAGAGATAGAAATATCCCGTTAAAAGCAGGTGCCCATCGAAGTCACCTTGTGTGACCTCGACTGGTATCAACTGATGCGGCACAGTTGATAAATCTCACTACCTCGCTACATCAGCAGCCACGTCAGCACATCTTCGATACACACAAGTCGTGCCAATCCATGCGTGCAGGTAGATCAAGCTGATGATCGCCACTACCTTTTCCCGCTGCGCGGTCAGTGAGACAGCAATGAGGAATTGCCCCTTGATTACTAACGTACACTGATTACATAACTCGCTAGACCCGGGCCATCTCAAATCAGCCTAAATCTTCCGACAATCCCACTCAAATCTTCAGCCACCCATAGGCCCACGAGTGCGGCATTACCACATGCAGCCCAAGCCTCGGATGTATTATTGGCGATAATCCGTCACTGCGTCAGATAGTGACCCGACGTATAAAAGGGTCACTGAGCTCTTTTGGAGGACGTGATGGGTTCGTAAAGGAAATGATTTGGACGAATTGCCCTGCCCACTCATCCGGATAAACGAGAGTTAGCCCGCAGCACAATCCTTCTGGGTCTGTGCCCAGCCCCCCGAGAGTTCTAATGCGATATAAGCTAGGAGAGATTGAGTTGGAGCAGAAGCAGAACAAAGCAAAATGGCCGAAACAGAGTTTCGGCCATCAGTAAACGTCGGCAAGCGCGGGCTGGCTAATACCCTTTAATCAACTTTGTGTCAGATCTTAATGAAGTTCTGCGCAGCCAACGAGCCAAAAGGCAGCGATGCCAGTGGACCGCCAACGTCAAGCGATCCCAAGTCAACCGGGCAGAAGCCGGCATCTTCAATGAGCTTATGCACATCTGCCTTTGCGGCAGCATCATCACCTGAGTAAAACAGGACGCGCTTGCCACCCGCAACCTCCGGCTCCGACAGGACGCTGACATCTAGGTGGTTGAAGGCTTTGACAACGCGTGCGCCCGGAACGAACTGAGTGAAAATCTCGCTAGAGTATTTGCCGCCCAAGTCGACCGCCTTGATACCGTAGGCCGCGAGCGGATTGCTTGGATCGTTTGCATCCGGCGAGTTGGGGTCAAGAAACTCGACCGGGTTGGTACCGTCGATAACGATACGCCCATTCCAGGCAGGCAAGGCGCTCAATACTTTTTCGGCGTCACTCCAACGCACGGCTGCAAAAACGATATCTGCACTCGCAGCCTCTTCGACGGTACCGGCTTTGATGGATGACCCGAGTTCCTCTACCAGGGATGCTAGCGACTCTGGCCCGCGGCTGTTTGAAATAGTGGCCGCAATCCCTTTCTTGGCCAAAGCCCGTGCAACGCTGGAACCGAGGGCGCCTGAACCGATAATACCAATACTCATAAAGTTACTCCTGATTGCATAAGGGGCTTTGAAAAGTAAGAACTGCTAGCGCCCCGAAGGCTGAGCAGCTTTTGCGTGTCAATCTGTGGCTAGCATGGCAGCAATATAACACTGTGTAAATGCCACACCGACATTTATTGGTAAAAATCACCAAACCAGCGGTATGGTGAACTTACCAAGCCGCGCTACCTCGGCGGCAATGTCCGCAACGGTAATTTTTGCAAGCTCATCTTCGAGCGCAGCACGGGCCAGGGCTAACGTCGGTCTCAGCGCCTCAAGAATATTGCCGCCTACCGCACAACTCTCGCAGGGCGGAACACGGTGCAGCGAGAACAGTTCGGTGTCCTCAACAGCCTCATAGATATCGAGCAACCGTATTTTCTCAGCGGGTTTTGCCAGCAGAGCACCGCCCCCTGCACCGAGTTGCGAACGTGTCAGCCCAGCGTCACTCAGTCGAGACAGCAGCCCTCGGATGACGACCGCACCGGTATTCGCTGAATACGCCAAATCCTCGGAACGCAGTGGCTTGCCATCGCTCACGGCTAGAGCAGTGAGCGTATGGACGGCAACTACGAAGCGGGTACTGGTTGGCATTGTCTGTTCGACTATCTTGCTAAATAATGTGTCGACGACAGTATTACACATGTACGATACTGTCAATCAATGATTTGTCAGCACGATGCATGGCCACATGCAGAGTCATAAAGTCTGGGGCAGCTCTGACAAAGATTCGGCGCGACCAAGGTCGATGCCGGCATGCCCGCTTGGTAAACACCAAAATCGATAAGGAGAAGAAAATGCGCCTAGATACGAACAAACTGGCCCTGGTAACCGGCAGCAGTCGGGGGCTCGGCCGCAGCACAGCGCTCGCGCTCGCCCATGACGGCATCGATGTCGTCATCACCTATCACACTCAAAGGGACAGCGCTCAAGACGTCGCACGTGAAGTCGAACGTCTAGGCAGAAAATCGGAAGTCATCCAACTCGACACCTCCGATGTTTCTACACTACCAGGGTTTGTCGGTCGCCTGCGCGAAGTCCTCACATCGACTTGGTCCCGCGAAAACATCGATTTTCTGGTCAACAATGCAGGCATTGGTCTCGCTGCTCCGGTCGCCCAGAGCAGTGAAGAGATGTTCGATCAGTTGATGGCCGTTCACCTTAAGGGCGTGTTCTTCCTGACTCAGTCTTTACTGCCGATGATTGCCGACGGTGGCCGTATCGTTAACGTTTCGAGTGGACTGACTCGCTTCTCTCTGCCTGGCTATGCGGCGTACGCGATGATGAAAGGTGGGATCGAAGTCTTTACACGTTATCTGGCCAAAGAGCTCGGACCGCGCGGTATCACTGTCAATACTGTTGCTCCAGGCGCCATCGAGACAGATTTCGGAGGCGGTGTAGTACGCGACAATGCCGGACTCAACAAGATGATTGCCGGACAAACCGCACTCGGGCGCGTAGGCCTGCCCGACGATATAGGACCTGTAATTGCAGCGCTGCTCTCCAATAGAAGTAGCTGGATCAATGCGCAGCGTATCGAGGCCTCCGGCGGCATGTTCGTGTGATGCAATGGCCGACGCAGTTGACGGGCTCAGGCACAGAGATAAATACCCGCGGCCTGACCTCTCCTCTCTTTTCTCGATCCGCACACAGACCAAGGACGCATTCGCAATGCCCCAAACCAGCTTAATTGAAAGCCTCGAACTCGCTAACTTGAAGGTCGCTGTTGTCGGCGGCACCGGCGGCATTGGGCGGGCTTTCAGCCATTTGCTTGCCTCGCGCGGTGCAAACGTGGTGGTCGTGGGTCAAACCTTCCGAGATCTCAATGTGCCGAGGATCGAGTTCATCAAGGCAGACCTCAGCCTACTGAGCGACGCCAAGCGAATATCCTCACTGCTCTGCGCAGAGACACTCGACCTGTTGATCTTCACTGCTGGGATTTTTGCCGGTCCTAGGCGCGAAGAGACAGTTGAAGGCATTGAACGGGACTTGGCAGTTAGCTACTTGAGCAGGTTCGTAATCCTTCGCGAGATAGCTACAGATCTTGGCCGCAATTTGCCTGCCGGTCGGATGAAACCACGCGTCATCGTTGTCGCCTATCCTGGTTCCGGCAAGATCGGCATCCCCGATGACTTCAACTCGGAAAAGTCCTACAAGCCCATTCAGGCACATATGAACACCGTAGCCGGAAACGAAGCGCTTGTTCTGGACGCCGTTAGGCGGTATCCGAATGCAACATTCATCGGGCTCAACCCCGGCCTCATAAAGTCAAATATCCGCAGCAACATGATGGGGGCAGGCAGCCTGAAGTTTCGCCTGATGGAATGGATCATCGGCCTCGTTTCTCCGAGCGCCAAAGCATACGTAGCCTTTTTGACACCCTTACTGATCTCGACAGATATCGCGTTGCACAGTGGCGACATGCTCGACAAAAAAGGTCGCTCCATCCAGCCTTCATCGGGAATGACTGAGCAACACGTGAACAAGCTTCTCACCGCATCGCAGGCATTGGTGGCACGCGCCGGTGTACAGCTTTCATCCTGATCCAGGCTACGGCCTGATTGTCGATGGTCCTACAGGAAATTTTGGGCGGGCCTTTGCCGACCGTTAAGAGCGGCGCCATGTCTTTCAGGCAGTATCTAGTGAGACTAATCCTAAATCTGGATGAGTCCCATCCATTTATCACAACTAATCAATCAATCGGAAAACACATATTATTAGTAAACGCTTGCATTGATGCCAGGCTTGATGACTTCGCGACAGCACAACGGCGGCAGTTCAGCCATGCAATATCAAAAATTAACATGCATTACGCTATTCAGCTTGCAGCGTAGTAGCTGGGCACCGGCTATAAGCGATTGATTTGGCAAACATGCGCACCTGTTTTTATTAAAGCGAGCTGTTACCTCTTATCAACCCCTGGCAGCCATCTAATGACTGTTATGAAACTAGAGTCACATCACTTCATTTCTGACGGACGACATTGTGGGCGCAGATCGTGCTATTTACCCGCGAGCGCTTATTAATTATTAGGCCATTAATATCATGCAAACTAACTCCATTCGTTTTTCATGCGTGGGCTGTGGAATTTGCTGCACGGGAAGACTGATCCCCTTGACCGTGCGGGAGGCGGAGCAATGGTTAGATCGAGGCCATGATGTAGCGGTGATACTCGAGGCGTTCAATGAATCTAACTGGCCTGGTGCTTCGCGTGAGTATGCACACAGTGCGGGCAGATCCGTAGAGGTCCGCTGTGGTGACACGAAGATCCGAGTGATCGCCATCTTTGCTGGCAAGGCCATTGAAAAATGCCCCAACCTGCGGCCAGACAATCTGTGTGGCATATACGAAGAGCGCCCTCTGGTATGTCGAATCTATCCGATGGAAATCAACCCATTCATAGCGTTACGCAAAGAAGAAAAGGTGTGTCCACCCGAAGTGTGGGACCTTGGTGAAATTCTGTGCACCGACGGCCGCGCGGATGCTGCGCTGGAAGCCCTCATCAGTCAGTCCAGACAGGCGGACAAGTCCGATGCAAGCACCAAGATTGCAGTGTGCGCGCACCTGGGTCTCCACATAGCAAGCTGGAAAGGCGATGCCTTGGCGGTCTACTTTCCTGAACGAGAAAAACTTCGCGAGGCTCTATTTACCATCAAAGGCAAACCAGCGGATTATCAAGGGTTTGAATGGAAAGTTAGGGTAGATGATCCTACGCTGCGAGGGCGCCTGGGCGCTGCTACATTGGCATTCGATCACAGCGAGCAACCCAACTACATCTTTCATTCTTTGCAGCCCCCTGCCTTGTAATTTCTGCCTGAAACACGGGTGACGGCCAATGTGTGAGCGTTAGGGTTGAACGTGACGCGCCTGACTGTTTGCGGGGTGCGTTAACAGATTTGGCAGACAGGCAACAGCAACGAAATTTGAAGTGAAGAAGGCTAAATTGTTGTACCTGCCTCCCCCAGTGCAGCCCTGTGAAAATCAACATGCCTACCGAGGTGGCGGCTCTGCTGGAAATGCCTCCAGTCTCAGTTTCTCCATCACTAACCCAATAAAAGCAGAGACCGCTAGCGGCAGATGCCGCCGACTCGGGTAAAGCACGTGGAGGCCATGGCCTTCACGTTGATACTGCGGCAGCACGGGCACTAGCAGGCCAGCCTTAAGGTCCAGCCTGCTTAAAGCCGGCGGCAACAACGCAATGCCTAGACCTGCCACCGTGGCCTTGCGCAGCGCCTGTGCTGTGTTCGCTTTAAACCGGCTGGCGACATGTACGTCCTCCTCCACGCCGTCTGGTCCGGCAAGGCGCCAGGTAGTGAAGCCACTCGGATGGCCGAACGTCACACAGTCGTGATTAAGCAAATCCTGTAACGAATCGGGTTCACCGCGAGCAGTAATGTAGGCGGGACTGGCGACCAAGCCCTCGCCGCCCGAATTGAGCAGTTGGCGACCTACATAACCTGAATCTGGTAATGCGCCCCCACGAAATGCGACATCGATCCGATCAGCAATCAAGTCGGCGCGAGCATCACTGAGCACAAAATCAAGCTGCACCCTCGGATACTCCGCGAGAAAGTCGGCTACCCACTCCATAGGGAAAAAGTCGAAAAAGTCAGCCATTGCTGCAATGCGCACCAACCCACTGGGCTCATCACTACCGGTCATTAGCTCCTGCCCTGCGTCTACCAGCCCGTCTACCGCGCCTACACAGCGCTCAAAAAAGACCTGCCCGGTGTTCGTAAGTGTGAGCTTGCGTGTTGATCGCTGTAGCAATCGCGCGCCGAGCTGAGCCTCAAGCTGCTGAACTCGACGACTTACAGTATTGGGAGGCATGCCCAGTCGCCGCGCTGCTTCGGCAAAACTGCCGTTGCGTACCACTTGCACAAATAAAGCAATGTCATTCAGGTCAAGCATCTTGGCATGACTCCCTCTTAAAATGGATCATTTCAATCCAATTATCCCATCTAATCAACCAATGCTGCGCCGCATATTCTTAGGCAGCGACGCCTCGGCCGCTCTTTCCTATTCTGGTATACCCAATGACCTCATCTCTTCCGCTCATCGGCATCATCATCGGCTCGACCCTTGAGGCTCGCTTCGGTGAAAAGCACGAGCAATGGATCTACGAGATCGCAAAACAGCGCAAAGACCTTGTCATCGAATTAATCGACTTAGGCACTCACTCGCCTCCATTCCTTGACGAACCAACGTCACCAAACTGGACCGGCGCGAAGAAACAGGCTGCGCAGGCATGGGCCGATCGTTTCAGCCCTCTCGACGGCCTGATAGTGGTTACGCCGGAGTACGACCACGGCACGAGCTTGGAGCTGAAAAAAACCTTCGATTACGCCTACAAGGAGTTAGCCCGAAAGCCGATCGGCTTCGTGGGTTATGGAGGCACTGGTCGCGCTATTGAACAGATGCGCCTGATTGCGATCGAGTTGCAGATGGTCCCGGTGCGTAATGCCGTTCACATAGGTATCGCAGAGTTCGTTGGCATTTGGCAGCAGGGCAAAAGCTTCGCCGATTACACACACTTGGCCCAAGCCGCCAATTCGCTACTTGACGAGCTTGCCTGGTGGGCTCGAGCGCTTCAAACACCCAGGGCAACCCAATGAACAGCTCCTTCGTCACGCGAACTGCCGCCATCGTGTTGCACAGACACGACAGACAGTGTGGATACCGCTGCTTGTGATGCTTGAAACGAACTGCTGAAGTCTGTTGAGCGACTTGACTTCAATAATTTGAAGTCCATGGGCAGCCAGAAAACTTTCCGGCACCGACGCAAGCATAAGCATGTGGCACATCAACAATGTGGAGCGGATCTTTGTACGCACTTTCCTATCGCGCGCGCAAATCATCAATCCCGAACTTTGAAGACGTAAATCATGCCCAAAACAACTCTCGACCACCTGTTCTCTCCCGTTCAAGTTGGCAGACTTTCGTTAAAAAATCGAATGATCATGGCACCTATGACCTGCAACCATGCTGGCGAAGGTGATGTCGCGACGCCTATTGTCGCCGAGTACTATCGGCAACTGGCAAGCGCTGGCCTTATTATTACGGAGGGCTCACAGGTCTCGGCTCAGGGGAAAGGTTCTACAAGATCTCCAGGCATTTTTTCGGCTGTACAGATCGCCGGCTGGAAACAAGTAACCGAAGTTGTTCACGCCGCGGATGGGCGTATTTTTCTGCAACTCTGGCATGCCGGTCGACTGTCACATCCATTGATGCAGCCAAACGGTGCATTGCCAGTCGCGCCCTCCGCGATCAAGGCTGACGGAGAAATTCACACCCCTGAGGGACTCAAGCCTTACGAATCACCGCGTGCGCTGAGTCTCGAAGAGATTCCTGGCGTAGTCGCTGAGTTTCGACAAGCGGCCGAAAACGCAAAGCGCGCAGGCTTCGACGGCGTTGAGATTCATTGTGCAGAAGGTTATTTGGTCGACCAGTTCCTACGCGACGGGACTAATTTGCGGACCGATGCGTATGGAGGCTCAGTCGAGAATCGCGCTCGCTTCCTCAAAGAAGTGGTTGAGTCGGTCATTGAGGTCTTCGGCGCCAGCCGTGTCGGCGTGCGCCTGTCGCCCATATCCAATCAATTTTCCATGAGCGACAGCAACCCTCAGATTACCTTTCGCTACGCTACTGAGATCCTCAGGCGGTATGGATTGGCCTACCTGCATGTCGTGCAACTGGGTGAAGGGTCATTCAATTTCGTTGAGCTGAAGCGACGTTTCCGTGGCATTTACATCGCTAACGGTCGGTACGGTATCGAGCGAGCAACAACAGCCATTCGTTCGAATGATGCTGACTTAGTGGTTTTTGGCAACTCCTTACTGGCCCATCCAGATCTGGTCGAGCGATTCAATAAGGACGATATGCGCAGAGAAGGCGCTCCATTGCTTTCCTACCAAGGCGAAGAACGGGGTTATGCCGACTATCCGACCTTGGCTGATCTCAACCGGGACCATTATCCGGATCCTGAGTTAGAAGTCCGCCGGTAACCGCTCAGAACGCTTGCGAGAATCCGGCCAAATTTTAACGCTTAAGTTCGCTTCCCGTACAAAAATCGAAGCCCCCGTTCGAAAGCTAATGACGACCGCGACTGCCTCGACACGGTATGGCAAAGTGCGTACCATGATTATCATGATAGCCAACCATCCAAAACCTGAAGACATCCGCCTGGAAAGTGTTCTAGCAGCACTCAGCAGTCCGTTGCGATTGGCTGCTGTTCGAGTAATCGCCAGTTTCGATGAGCATCCATGCTGTGAAGTTCTACCGCAGGTTCCAAAATCAACCATGACACATCACTTCCGCATCCTGCGCGACAGTGGGGTTGTCTGGCAGCATCACATTGGTAGGGAATATCGCCTGTCATTGCGCCGTGAGGACCTTGATGCGCGATTCCCCGGTTTACTCGATGCAATCTTGAAGCCACTCCATTCTGACCCACTTACCTTGGTCGCAGTGGGTGAATACTTGTAGGCTCCGCACAGCCAATGTCGGGCTAAAGCCTCTTTAATACAATTTGCCAGGTTATTAATTTAGCAACTCAAATAATCAGCGACAAAAAAAAGTGCAAACTTTAAAGTTTGCACCTTTTTTATAATTCCATAGATGCCGCGCATAATCACGGCTCTCATGGGTAAGTTATTACTTCACCACTCGATCGGCAAAAACTTCAGGCACCCAGCTATATCCCTTGCCTTCGACACGGATATGGCCAATGCCCGGATAGCGCAAGTGCGGCGCGGCGACCAAGACTCGAGTGCGCGCCAGTTCTGCGAATACCTTGGCGCGATTGGCAGCAGCATCCTTCGCATTGACGTCAAAAACGATAGTCACTTCAGGAGCAGGGAACTGCACTGCCTCAACATGCACGGTATCGCCGATAAATTTTATAGTTTGGCCGTTACGGGTCAGCGTGTAGTAAGCAGAGCCCGGTGTGTGGCCTGGGTGAATCGTGCCATTCAGGCCTGGCACAATTTCAGTTTCGCGATCAAAAGGGCGAAGCTGTCCTGAGTCAAGGTACGGCTTAACCGACGTCACCGCTTCTTCGAAGGCATGCGGCAAAGCAGCTGGTCTGTAAGTGGACTTGGCAGCTTGCTCTGCGCTAAGGAAGAAATCTACATCAGGTTTACCGACATAAACCAACGCATTAGGAAACATTCGCTTTCCGCCGACTGTTAACCCACCCGTATGATCGACATGCACATGAGTAATGAGAATGTCCGTGATCTGTTCGGGGGGCACACCAACCGCCTTGAGATTTTCAAAAAGTCGACCACCAAAACCCTCGCCGAACAATTCACCGGCCCCCGTGTCTACCAGAATTCGATGACCATCGATCTCGATCAGATAAACATTAATCGAGGTTTCAACATCTTTGGGCACAAAGGACTTGTCCAAAAGTTTATTGATAGCAGCGGTATCTTTGCCTTGCAAAAGCTTATTGGCGTCCAGTGGAATCGTACCATCAGATATAGCCGTAATCTTCGCGCCACCGACGTTAACGCTGTAGAACTGAGGCGCCTGCTTCAGGCTGCTGGCAGAAGTGAAGGCGGACTGAGTAGTAACCCTGGAGTTAGCGGTTTCAGCAGCGTTAACACTGACTGCACCCACCATAAGAGGCAGCGCCAGAGCGACGGTGCGAAGTGAGTTCCATTTATTGGTACGTAAGTTTGGAGCGGTGAGCATTTGAGTTTTTTCCTTTTTAGTGCCGCTGATTAACCCCCCTGCGGCCAACCGCCGGACATCGGCGCGTACGCCTTGACACGACGACACAATCGGCTGTCAGAGAAGAGCCCTTTGAAAGCTGAGACATACAGATTTCATCGCTCTCCCCTGTCCGGAGACATCTCCAACCCTCACCCATAGAGCGCGTGCTACCACGTTAAGCACAGCACCACGAATTTAAGGCCCTGCAAGTGAGGCTTAGCGCCAGCCAGGAGGTTTTATTCGATAATACTAGTATAGTCGTACCATGTCTACCACTAAAAATCGAAGGCCTCTGCCCCCTCTTTCGTAGCCGATCCTTGTTACTCCATGTGAGATATAGCGTGCATGAGGGGCGCAGAACTTATTGCAAGCCGTCGCGATCGCAAGGCGCTTTAAACAATCAGACTTTCAAAACTGTCTTCAACCATATCCCCAAGTCGTCAAGCTCAGTACCGCAAATGGAATGGCCGATCGGGTAGGTATGCCATGACACCACATGACCCTGTTTATTCAGCAGATCACGCGCGGCAACGGCCAGCGCCGGTAAGACAATACGGTCTTGTTCTCCGTGAGCTAAAAAAATAGGCGTTTGCCGGTTGACCTGATGCTGCTCAGATTCGGTTGCCGATGCCAGCGGTAGATACCCAGACATACCGAAAATACCAGCCAGGCGCTCTGCGAAACGTATGCCTGTCATCAGAGACAATGCGCAGCCCTGAGAGAAGCCTCCAATCACGATCCGATCCGGCTTGATTCCGCGGTCTATTTCTCTGCGGATCAGGCTTTCGTAATAGGCCTGACCTGCCCTCAAGCCGACCTCATCTTCCTGCTCAATAAAGTTAGTGCTGCGTAAATCATACCAAGCGGCCAAATGACGACCGCCAGCCCATAGGACCGGCTGCGTAGGCGCGTGAGGCAACACAACTCGAACGGCGCCCAATGCTTGCAGGTCGAGGCTACTGGCCACCGGCTCAAATACTCTTCCACTCGCCCCTAACCCGTGTAAGAGAATGATTGCGGCTTGAGGGCGCGCTCCGGTTTCAAACTCAAGCGGTGGGTGGGGATCCGCGTAAACCATCCTGGTGCCTCTCATCAAGAAATCGGGTAGTTGACAGAGATACAATGGTACGAGTAGATTCGTACCAAGTAAACGATGTGCAGTAGCTCAACTATGTGGAGACAATCATGAAAATTGAAATTTGGTCGGACTACGCCTGCCCCTACTGCTTTATAGGCAAGCGTTATCTTGAGCAAGCTTTAGCCGAGTTCGAGCACGCTAATGCTGTTGAAGTCGTGTATAAGACGTTTGAACTGGATCCTAACGCTGCCAAAGAGGTCACCACGACCACGTTGGGCCGCATCGAGTATAAGTACGGCAAAAGTAACGCCCAGGCGCAGCACATGATTGATCATATCGTTTCGATGGGCGCAGGCGTTGATTTAGATATGCGATATGACAGCGTTCGTTACACCAACACGTTTGATGCTCACCGCCTGACCAAATTTGCGGCCGTACATGGCAAAGGTCTGGAGATGAGTGAAAGACTGTTCCGCGCTTACTTTACCGATAATCTGCCGCTCGCCGATCATAGTGTATTGATTGATATTGCCGCCGAACTGGGCCTGGATCGCGTCGAGACGCAGGTGATGTTGGCTTCTGACGCGTTTGTAGAAGATGCAAGAGCCGATGAAACTCACGCCCGCGAAACCGGCATTAGATCCGTTCCACACATGATAATTGATGGTCACCACGACTTTGCGGGCGCACAACCTAAGAACCACCTGCTAACGGCCATTAGAGAAATTTGGGCTGCGCAGCAAACGCGCGACTAAGAGTCCTTGGCATTCGACAACTCAACAGAGCTGTAGGATTATCCTCGGCCGATTTCAAGCCACTAGCAGCAAGCCCTCAACCACCTGATAAGTGTTTCGGTAGATATGGACGAAATGCTCTTCATTGTCCCCGAGCTGACCATGTCGATACATTGTCATTAACCCTTGTGATGAGCTGAGCATCATCATGGCTGTGCGCTCGATATTGATGTCCTGCCTGAAAATTTCGACATTGTGGCACTCTCGAATACGATCAACCAAAATTTGAAATGCACCCCGACGAAGAGATGAAAACTGATGCAGAACCTCTGTATTGACTTGAGGCTGGCGACTTAGAAAAAATATATCGTAATGACTAGGCTGCTCTAAGCCAAACGCAAGGAACGACTCGGAGCACAGCCGCAAACGATGGAGAGGATTATCACCAGAAAGAGACCTGCTCATATACCGGGAAAAAATTTCCACACCTTCTAAAAAAATATCTCCCAGCAACTCTTCCTTGTTCTTAAAGTGCCAGTAGATCGCCGCTGGCGTTACGCCAAGAGATGCGGCGAGCTTGCGCATCGATAGCCCTCGCTCTCCAGCCTCTAGGAAGAGTGCACGCGCCTCATTGAGAATCAACGACTTCTGGTCATGCTTGGACAATTCTGATCTCGATGTGTAGTGGGCGTCCGCGGGTGGCAAGGATAACGTTTGCCGTACAAAACCCCAACACGACAACTGCCAGACTGTGTCACTCGGGACACCCTAAGCCCCTTAGCGATGACTCACTCCTGACGCGACACCATCACTCTTAACTCGTCAGGAAACGTGGACTTCCAGATCACCTAAGTTGAAGCGCTCGCGCAATGTTTGCTTATGAATCTTGCCAGTTGCCCCCAAAGGCATCTGTTCGATCACCTCAAAGCGTTCCGGCAGCCACCAATCAGGAACCTGGCTTTGCAAATGCTTGCGGATGGTATTCAGATCAATTTCACAGCCCTCTTTGAGGGTAAGCACAAGCAAAGGTCGCTCCGACCACTTGGCATCGGGTATGCCAATAACTGCAGCTTGAGCTACGGCAGCATGACTTTGAGCTGCCAGCTCCAACTCCAGGGAGCTTATCCACTCGCCCCCAGACTTGATCACATCTTTCGAACGGTCGGTAAGCTTGAGAAACCCGCGCCTATCTATATGGGCAATGTCACCCGTTGCGAACCAACCGTCTACGGTACAGGCAGTTTCATCCTGTTTGAAATACTGACCGACAACCCAGTGACCACGAACCTCCAAGTGTCCGGCACTTGCACCATCCCAGCTCAATAATTGCCCGTTGTCGTTGACGATGCGCAGATCCACGCCCCAGAGGCCTCTGCCCTGCTTGAGCTTTTCTTGCTGTAAATGCTCGTCACCAATACTTTTAGAGTCCGGGAGAGACCTGTTTACTGTGCCGATAGGGCTGAGCTCGGTCATCCCCCACGCATGCAGCACATTAATGCCAACGGCTTCAAAGCGTGACAACAGCGTCTTATCCAGTGCGGCCCCTCCGATGAATACCTAGCGCAAGTATTCAAGCTCCAACTGCTGCTGATCCAGGTAGTTCAGTACGCTCTGCCAAACGGTGGGGACGCCGAGTGCCAAGGTTACTTTTTCCAGATGCATGAGCGTGTAAAGACTGGCCCCATCCAAAGCATTGCCAGGCATAACCAACTTGGCACCTGTCAACAAGGCCGCATAAGGCATACCCCACGCATTCACATGAAACATAGGCACCACAGGCATTACGACCGAGTGCGCCGATAGCGCGGCGCTGTCGGGCAACGCCGATACTAACGCATGCAACACTGTGGAGCGGTGACTATAGAGAACCCCCTTGGGGTTGCCCGTCGTGCCTGAGGTGTAGCACAGCGAACAAGCCGTTCGCTCATCCAGCTCAGGCCAAACAAGTTCATCACTCTGGGCATTCAACAACACTTCATATGCCAAACAGCCCTTGAGCATTGCGTTGATCAAATCAGCCTCGGTGCCCAGAGCAACCCAGCGCATCAGCCCTTCTCTCGTACCCGCGAGTTTTCCGACCAGGGGCGACAGATCAACATCAAAGAACAGCAGTGTGTCTTCGGCATGCTCAATGATGTAGGTGAGTTGCTCCGGGTGTAGACGCGGGTTAATCGTGTGACAAATTGCACCAATACCAGCGCAGGCATAGTACAGCTCGAGATGACGATGAGTGTTCCATGCCAGCGTCGCCACACGATCACCAGGTTTGACACCCAGGGCCAGCAAAGCATTGGCCAATTGCCGAGTGCGTCGTGCCAGCTCCTTGTAGTGATGATAAACGACAACACCATTACTGAGCCGGCTAACAACATGTTGTTCGGGGTGAAAGCGCTCTGCATGTTGAAGGAGACTGCCGACCAACAGGGGTTTTTCCATCATCAAACCAAGCATCTTATTATTCTCCTTACCCGTTGATTTTGCGTCGAGCCTGGGTTAGCCCAAAACCTCCATGAACAACCGCTGGTAATCTTCAGTACCGGGTTTTCTGGGGTTGGTCATTGTGTTGAGGTCGGCCATTGCATGATCAGCCAATCCCTCCAAATGGACATCGCAGACGCCCATTTCTTTAAGATTGGCAGGCAGGCCCAGGCGTTGATTGAGATCGCAGATGAAGTCTGCAATATCCGCATTGGCAGCCAGCCCCAAAGCGCGATTGAGCCGCCGATATTTGTCGCCTACATGGGCATGGTTGAAGCGCAGGATAGCCGGCAACATCACCGCATTGAGCGTGCCGTGATGCAGATTAAGCTCGTGAATACGACCAACGGCATGACTCATCGCATGCACGGCTCCCAGCCCTTTGATAAAGGCCAGCGCGCCCTCCGTAGAGGCCATCATCATGTGCCAGCGGGCATCGGCATCCTGGCCGTCCTGCACAGCGCGCAGCAAGTGCCCCTCTGCGATGGCGCGTTCCAGCCCATCGAGGCCTACCGCTTCAGCCGGCGGGTTGATCACTGGCGAAAGGACTGCCTCAATACAATGAGTAACCGCGTCCATGCCCGTGGCGGCAGTCAAGCCGGGGGGCAGCCCGAGAGTCAACTGCGGGTCGCAGATCGCTAAACGGGGCAGCAGCAAATCGCTGACGAACGTCAGCTTGCGACCATCCTCACAGATGATGACGCTTGCCACGCTGGCTTCAGAGCCCGTACCCGCCGTAGTGGGAATGGCAATCAGCGGGGCAACATCACGAATCTTGCCCTTGCCACCTTCCATCGCGGCATATTGAGCTAACGGACCAGGCTGCCGGGCCAGCAGAGCGACCGCCTTGCCCAGATCCATAGGTGAGCCACCGCCGATGCAAATAACACTGTCACATCCCGCATCGCGATACACCTCCAGCGCTCGCAGAACCGCTGCCTCGGTTGGGTTCGCTGGCACATCACTAAACATCACAAAGGGGACGTCTGGCGGTAGCTGCTCACGCAGTGACTGCAGTATTTGTCCCTTCGATAGATTGGGACCCGTGACAATCAGCGGGCGGTGCATATTCAGTCGCTGCATACCCTTGCCCAGGTGCTTTATTGCCCCATGGTCAAACTGGATTTGCGTGAGATAGCTAAGCATTGCCATTGATTTACTCCCTACGAAAGCCCGATATCGCTTCTGGCTGTATTGATCAGAGCGCGATAGACATTGCTCAGCATGCGGCAGGCTTTTTCTTCAGTTACACCGAGTGGCTCGTACTCCGCCGTGAAGACCACCACGCAAGCATGATCACCACCAGTGATCTGCAAATGTGCCCGGTACTGCTCCAACGGCATTTGCCCACGCTCAGTCATGGTGTACGTCAGCTTGAGAGCAGCCTCATCACGCGCCTCCAGTCGCTCAGCCAAAACGGCTCCGCCTGCCACATGCAGGTAACGACAACTGCCAACACCCTCGCCCACCATCTCGACCCGATCAGCCAACCCTGCTCGCCCAATGGCCGAAAAATCGCGCATTGCTTGCCAGGTTTTAAGTGATCCCGCCTCTACGCTTTCGCTATAGCTGAAATGCAACATTTGCCATCATCCTTAACAGGTGTTTATTTTTTTAGAGCCACCTAAAAACCAATAGATACCGCCAAACAATGAAAAAAATCAACAAATATTCTTCTAGCAAGATAAATAATAGACACATCAATTAAACACCAGTTAAATTAATTTACAAACCGGCGCCCCGAGCGCTCCCACGGCGGAAAATAGCGCTCACGCCGCGGCAGCGCCTAGGCCGACCGGACACACATAACAAAAAAAGGGGATCAACATGAGTCATGCACAACCTGCCAGCGAAGGCTCCATCCTGTCGCTGAACGCACGCTATAGAAATGACATAAACGGGGGATTTTCCGCCCCACTCAGCGACATGCATTTCGTCAATACCCGCCCGATAGATGCTTTGGTGATTGGTAAGCCCTCGCTCCAAATCAGCAGACGTTGAGCGCACACCGGCCCTGCCAAAGATCGCCGACAGCGTCGAAACCCACCTCAAATCAACTCGCAGAACACCACCACAAAAATCGTAACGGGAGATATTCCATGGAAACAGTCGGTAAACCCTATCGAAAAACCGTAGGCGTCTCGGGCGAGTTTGACGCCATCATCATCGGCTCAGGCATGGGCGGACTCAGCGTTGCCTCCATCCTTGCCCAACAAAAAAAACGTGTTCTGCTGCTCGAACAGCACAACGTGATTGGCGGCATGACGCAAGCCTACTCACGCAATGGTTATCGCTGGACAGTCGGCATGCACTACATCGGTGAAGTCGGCTCACCACAAACGGCGGGATGGAAGCTTTTCGACTATGTAACGCGCGGCGGCCTGCAATGGACACCGATGCCAAACATCTTCAACCGCATGGCGATTGGCGACCAGCATTATGAGATACCGGCCGGTGCAGACGCCTATAGCAATCTACTTAAAGACCACTTTCCCCACGAAGCGGATGGTATTGATCAGTACATGGCACTGATTAGTAAGGTTGCTAAAAGCTCAGCCGGTTATTTTGCTCAGAAAGCGATTCCGAGCGAAGCGGTGGACGCCGTTTACGACCCCATGTGCGCCACCTTCCACAGCTACTCGGATCGCATTACTGTCGACGTGCTTTCAGAGCTGATATCGGATCCAGAGTTGATTGCGGTGATCTGCGCCAACTGGGGCGATTACAGCCTGGAGCCCTCCAGAAGCTCTTTCGCCATGCACTGCATGTTGGCCAAACACTACCTGAATGGGGCCCACTACCCTGTTGGTGGAGGCATGGCATTTTCCAGGCTGATTGCTCCCATTATCGAGGAAGCCGGCGGTGCTCTCCTGCACAGTGCAGAAGTCAGTGAAATTCTCGTTAACGATGGCGTTGCCCAGGGCGTTTTGCTGAGCTCGGGCGAAGAGATCCGCAGCCCAGTGATCATTAGCAATGCCGGGATCCAAAACACCTTCTCGCGGCTGTTGCCAGCGGATGTCAGCAGCGACACGGGCCTTGACCAACTATTGAAAAAGGTGACAGACACTTATGCCGTGGTAGGCATCAACATTGGCTTCAACCGATCAGCAGAAGAGCTTGGATTCACCCCGGCCAATATCTGGTCACATCCGACAAACGATCTTCAGGCCAACCTTGACGCGCACCGCGCAGACTTCAACGCGCCCTTCCCTTGGACCTTTATCACCTTTCCCTCTACAAAAGACCCATCCTGGGATAAAGACTTCCCTGACAAAGCCACCGTCGAGATGTACGCCTATACCAACTTCGCGCATTTCAAGCAGTGGGCAGGGACACGCTGGATGAAGCGTGGGGATGACTACCTGACGCTGAAAGAAAACATCCGCGAGCGCTTGCTCGAAGAACTCTTGCGGCATGTACCGAAAGCCCGTGATGCATTGGACTACGTTGAGGTATCCACACCACTGAGCTATGAAACGTTCGCCAAGCGTGAGCGAGGTGGATTCATGGGAGTCGAGTCATCCCCGCAGCGCTTCCGGCAAAAATGGTTACGTGCGCAAACGCCAATCAAAGGGCTGTATCTCACCGGACAAGATCTGGCTACTGATGGTGTCATCGGCGCATTGGTTGGCGGGGTGCTTTGCGCCTCCGCAGTGACCGGCAAAGATCTGATGACGTTTATCCGTAACTCATAAAAAATTGAGGGCGAGTCATGCGGTTTTGCTGGAGACCTCGCCCTCAAATTGTGCAACTGCGATTCAGACTTTTAAGCGCGGAACTCATTGAGTGAGATCCACCGTCCAAATTTTTCAGCTCGTGATTGACGGCAGACATCTAGCGCGTGACCACGCCGACTGCAACGACAAATCACGATTACTGATCAGATTTTTCCGCAAATATTGCCACCCTGCTGATGAGCTTCAGGATGGCCCATCGCACATCGCCGGACTCGATCGCACGCAAGCCCATACCTCTCTCCACTCTGCAATTTTTTGTTCGAACGAGCGATATGATGGCCGAGGGCAAATCCGCCTCCTGCTCTATATCGTTGCATCAAAAGCGATAGGTGAACGAAGTCCCTAGGCCTTGAGCGCTGTTGCGAAAATCAGCACTGTAGGCACCTTGGGTGGCGCTGGCATTGCGGATCGTGGACTTGTTTTCTCGCATATATGAGTAGGCAACGTCGATGGTCATGTCGTCAGTCGGACTCCAGCCTACGCCAAAGCTGATGGCCTTACGGTCGCCAGTAGGTATGCTCGGCGAACGATCGGTATTGTTGGTAGGGGACTGATCCGCTGAGAATCCGGTACGCAAGGTCCAATCTTTGTTGACCTTGTAGGAAACGCCGATGGCATGAGCCCATGTGTCGTGCCAGTTCTGCTCTGCAGCGATAGTGCCGATAGGGCCGGCGGAACCGCCGAGCAGCGCTGGAACACCGCTGTTTTCGGCAATGATGCTCTCCAGCCGGCTCCAACGGGTGTAAGAGCTCCCCGCATAGACCGTCCAGTTCTCGTCGATCTTTTGGGTAATTGAGAAGTCGAGGGACTCAGGCATGGTCAGGTCTAAAGAAGCATTGTACTTCTGGCCGTCAAAGGGCCCGAAGCCAACGCCCTGAACCTTAGTTTTGCCTTCGAGCTTGAAGTCGACTTTAGAATGGTAGGTCATGCCCAGACGTGTGGTTTCAGTAGCTTGCACAATCACCCCGACGTTAAAGCCAACAGCCGTATCATCGCCTTTGATCTCGACCTTGCCATCATTGCGACCAGGCGTGGCGGCTACCAGCGTCGAGGAGGACAGTTCACCGTCGATACGGTTGATGGTTGGGCCAAAACCGATGAAAACCCTGTCATTGAAGGCATAGCTGACAGTCGGTTGAAAGGTAAGGACTTGAACAGAGCTCTTGTCTGCCCAGTACCGGCCGGCGAAACCGCGCTCATAGTCCGTGACCAGACCGAATGGAACATAGACGCCAATACCCACTGCCCAGTGATCGTCGATAGGTTTGACATAAAAGCCGCCCGGAACAGAGAAGAACGGCACCACATCGCCCTCATTGCTGCCGCCGAAAGTGCTGCTCCCATTGTTGATGTTATTTTTGACGCTAACCGCAACAACCCCGACGCTGACCTCTTCACGCTTGAGAAGCGCCATGCCCGCGGGGTTGCCATATAGAGTACTGGCGTCATTAGCTGAAGAAGAGCGGCCCGCATAACCAGTCCCCATCGCGGTCACGCTGCTTTCATTGATCGCGAAACCCGCGGCGAACAGCTCAGTAGATACGAGGCTTATTGCAATATTAAACACGCACTTGAGTATTGTTTTTTTCATTATTAGAACTCCGCATTGATCACCCTGCCGCTTTATGATCGGACTATTTATTATTCGGGCTTTTTGACAACTGCCAATTAATCGATTTATCAGCACCTTTGATAGCTACAGCTTCAACCGCAAGTTGATCTTGTTATTCAGGCAAACCTGAAATTTGACCGTTGCGTATTAAGCTCGCGTGATTTTCATGCTCAAAGCAACGCATGACATGGCCACTGATCAGGTCAACCAGATAGGGGCTCACGTCATCAGAGATGTAGTGCCCCATTCCAGGAATCGTAATTAGGTTCGACCCACGGATCGCTTTAATCGTCGCTTTTCCGCCGCTGTGGGCGACCATCCGATCTTGATCGCTATGTATCACCAGTGTCGGGGTATCAATATCCTGCAACTGCAAAGTGCGGTCGCCAGATTTGAAAATAGCGCCGACCTGGCGAGCGACTCCCGCACTATCCTGGCTTCCATTACCCCGATCCCACGCCGTTGCGGCATAGGTGCGCAATTCATCATCGGGCATGGAATATCGACTGGAACCAATATGCCGCATCAAGCTCACGTATCCGGCCACTGCTTGTTCGCGGGTTCGTGGCGTGGGCTTAGCCAACCGCAACAAAGTCGATAATGCAGGCTGGCCCACTCCCCGTGCCCCCGTCGTCGAAAATATAGAAGTCAGTGAAATCACCCGTGAAGGATATTTCGCAGTCAGGGTTTGGGCGATCATTCCCCCCATTGACATACCTACCAAGTGAATCCGGCCGATTGCCAAATGATCCAGCAACCCGACGGTATCCATTGCCATATCGTCTAAGTCATATGGACAGTCGGCCGTAAGTCTGAACAACTGTTTGAGAAAACTCGGCGGATTGGCTTCTACTATGGATGAGCGCCCAACATCACGATTATCAAACACAATAACCCTAAAACCATTTTTAACTAAGCCCTGGATTAACCTCGACGACCATGACGTCAATTGAAGACCTAGCCCTGCAATCAGAAGTAACGGTACGCCATCTTTCTGCCCATAAACTCTATAACAGAGCCGAATCCCGACAGGTAATTGACAATAAGAGTCATCCGAACAGTTCAGTTCAGTAGGCTGAGTCATCATCATGCTTCCGCTCGCCGATGAGCTTTGGGGGGGCCCAGAACGAACCTGACAGTTTAGAGGCAAGAACTTCAGATAGAGACTCTCAACGGGGCCTTCTCTCAGGGTCCTGACATCCTCGCGATAGTCCATGGACATCAACCATGGAGCGCCGTGCCCCTGACGTGGCACGGTATCGATAACCCGTTTCACGTAGCCGGCCCCGAAGTCCAACAATGGACGAGTAGGCATGGCTGGATCAGGCAATTCGGGAAAGCAGATGGCTTGGTTGTGCTGGTCCATGTGGCCAAGAATGCGGCAGAAGTGCTCGCACGTAAGCCCGACCTTGAGTGTCCACGACGAGTTGGTATAGCCGATGGAAAATGCAAAGTTGGGTACGCCGTTAAGCATCATTCCCTTGAAAGCCACTTTTGTGGAGAGATCCACAGGGACACCATCGACTATCAGGCGGATGCCCCCAAACAATTGTACGTTCAACCCCGTTGCTGTCACGATGATATCGGCCACCAGCTCTTTGCCAGACTTCAGACGGACACCATCCTTGGTAAATGTTTCGATGTGGTCGGTGACGACAGAGGCTTTCCCTGCCGAGATGGCCTTGAATAGATCGCCATCAGGAACCACGCACAAGCGTTGATCCCACGGGTTGTAGGGCGGGTTGAAGTGTTCATCTACTGGGTAGCCCTTCGGCAGTTCCCGCTTATTGAGCCAGCGAATGAGGCGTCGAGCGGCTTTGGGGTACTTCAAACAGAGAAGCCACACCTTTCGCGACCTTGTAATGTTCTTGCTACGCGTGAGCGAATACGCCCATTTATCTGGCAACAAAGTGCGCAGCGCCTTAGCGATGGGGTCGACTGAAGGCTGGCTCAATATGTACGAGGGAGTGCGTTGAAGCATCGTCACATGAGCAGCTTGATCTGTCATTGCCGGTACGATTGTCAAAGCAGTGGCGCCACTGCCGATGACCAACACCCGTTTCCCGTCGTACTTGAGGTCCTCAGGCCAGTGCTGGGGATGGACAACTTGCCCTTTGAATTGCTCGACGCCTTCAAAGCGCGGGGTGAAGCCCTGGTCATAGCGGTAGTAGCCCGCGGCCGAAAAGAACCAGTTGCAGGACATGCGCATCTGGACACCCGTATCGATGCGCTCAATACAAACCATCCAACGGGCGTCTTCGCGAGACCAAGCAGCCTCGACGACCTTATGTTGAAAGCGGACGTGCTTGTTGATCCCGTTTTCGTCTGCGGCTTCGCGAATGTAGGCACGGATCGCATCGGCGCTAGCGATAGATTTGTCATTCACCCAAGGTTTGAACTCGTAGCCGAACGTATGTAAATCCGAATCGGACCGGATGCCTGGGTAGCGGAAAAGATCCCAGGTACCACCGGAGTTTTCACGCCCCTCGAGAATCACGTAAGACTTGGCCGGATGCTCTTTCTGGAGGTAGTAGGCTGCGCCAATACCAGAAATGCCTGATCCGACGATCAGGACGTCAATGTGTTCGATAGAGGAATCTTTTTGTTGGTTTGACATGTCTGCGGCCTCGATTCGACGAATCGTATTGTTGTTTTTCCGCAGTGTCGTCCTGTAAATCCTGCTTCGGCAAGGTTCAAAGCGCATGACTTATTGCTGCTGCGCGGTGCATATTGCACCACGACTTCTGAGCTAGACTGATGCTCAGCCAGTTGAGTTTCAGCAAAAAGCACGCTGTGTATCCGCCGACTAACCACACTGGCCGAATACTCTTCCGTTTCTCCTACGAGTTATTACTACCGATGATCTCTAGCGCAGCCTCTCCAACCTGGCCCATTCCCTCCCCCAGGGTTTGTGAGTTGACTCGTCAAGGTGCCGAGTCAGTGCTGAATACACTCACGGAGTGGCTGGAGGAAATTGATCAGGCAGCTCTTTCCACAGACAAAATGAAAACGCTGTTGGATGACCCTGTGCTGATGGCAACTGCGCGCAGAGCTACGCAGTCCAGTCTGATCCATTGGGCCGCTGCGAATATTGATAGCCCGGGTGCTCCTGTTGCCGCATTTCTTTCGAACGACATGCTGAGCAACGCTCGTGAACTTGTTCGCCTGGACGCACCTGAAATGATGTTCAATTTCACGAGATCGGCTCAAAACACCGTTTGGCAGCTCTGGATGAACATTGCTTTTAATCTGACCAACGATCCTCTGGAACTCAAAGAGCTTCTCGATACCTCTGCACGCTCTATGGCCTCGTTCGTCGAGGGAACCATGGAGGCAGTAGCTGTTTTCATGAGAACCGAACGAGAAGAGCTCCGTTTAGACACGCACGTTGAGCGTCGTGAGATGATCTCGAGCATTGTCGAAGGGGAAATGGCGAATGCCAATCAAGCAGGCCGACGACTGGACTACAACTTTAATCAGCGACACCAAGCTGCTGTCGTATGGAGTGAGGACGCTGGAGCGCAGGTTACTGCATTGGAGTTTGCGGCCAAGGCGATCGCCCGATGTGCTGGCAACTCGCAGCCCCTTACGGTGGTCGCCAACACCGCCACGCTCTGGGTGTGGATAGCAGGCGACAAATCCATCGACCTAAGAAAACTGCGTATCGCCATCAAACATCTTCCAGGTGTACGGATTGCCATAGGGTCGATAGGTCATGGCATTGAAGGATTTCGCCACGCCCACATCGACGCTCTGAATACGCAACGTATATTAGGTCGTTTGCATTCAACGCAGAGAGTTGCCAACTTTGACATGGTCCGGCTTGCGTCATTGATGATGGAAAACCCTGATGCGACTCATCAGTTTGTTACCCACACTTTAGGGAATCTTGCTACGGCGGCCCCATCGCTGAGAAGCACATTGATGGCATTTCTGAATGCCGGATGCAATGCGACCGAGGCGGCAGAATTATTACACGTGCACCGCAATACATTGCTGCGACGGTTAGGCGCTGCACACGAGCTTTTGCCTCGCCCGCTGGCGAGCAATCGTGTTCATGTTGCGGTAGCTCTCGAAGCCTTGGGCTGGACAAGCGAAAATCAAAACTGGCCGTGAGAGAACGCACACTAAATTTTGATTAACGGTTCCCGATCATGAGGCACTAACACCTCTATTTCATGGCTGGTTGTACGTTGGCAGGCGTGGTGCTGCAACTGTGCACCAGCAAACCACTCCCAACCGTCAAACAAGCAGCATTCGTTTAAGGCGGATGGGCGGGAGGTTACGCCGCCCACTCGTTCGAATGCGAACTGGGAGCGTTCTGTTCGACAGGCAACACCGTTGCGAACAAACGCCACCACGCCTACCCATACCAACAGAGACGGGAGTGATTAATGAACTATCGATTGGGAGACGTCAGCGTTCGGCGCACCCTCAGAGTTGGGTAGCACCGACAGCCGCAGTCATCGGCCAGGTACAGCTGGCAGAACAATCCAGCGTCTGGTTCGGCGCAGTGATTCGTGAGGACAACGAACAGATATCCATCGACCCCGGCTCCAATATCCAGGATGGAGTGGTGCTTCACACCGACCCCAGGTTTCCATTGACGCTGGGTAAGGACGTCACCATTGGTCACCAGGCCATGCTCCACGGATGACATATCGGCGACGGGAGATTGATCGGAATCAAGGCCATAGTTTTGAACGGAGCAATCATTGGTGCAAACTGCCTGATCGGAGCGAAAACACTTGTTACGGAAAATACAGTCATTCCAGATGGATCGCTAGTATTAGGCTCGCTTGGCAAAGTGATTCGCACCCTCACTGAAGATCAGCGGGCAAGTCTGCGCTCTAATGCTCACGAGTACGTCAGGAACGCTCACCGCTTTTTATCCGGTCTTTCAGAAGACGCCTTCGTTGCAGAATAGTTGAGAGTACAGGGTTGTTTTCAGCAATCTAGTGTGAAAAAACGATGAGAGATTTTTATCAATCGGCTTCCAAGATTACGAGAAGTGAGTCGCACTGACTCGAGATAGCCCTGGAAGCAATCACTTGTGGGCTGTAACAAGCGGCCCCACATCAAGCTGCATTTCATGCTATTGGACGCACCGGCTTACAATTTTCAACGGAATCTGCCGTCTAGTGCTTAATATTTGCTGTGATCCACATGAATCAATAGCGAAGCGCCACTACGCCAGGCTGTGTATCGACTACCAACATTAATGGATGAGTGCAATACAATAAAACGAACTAATCAACCAGTAAAAAAATGAATACGCTATATATTTACGAGTCAATAACTTGGAAAAGTAGACGCCCAAACCCGCGGTAGCGGTCGGGGCCGATCAGGTGAACGATTTTCTGGACGAGCCTTTCCACCGTTGGGCTTCGGTGATGCTCAATTATATAAGCTTCAAGCCCGGATCCGGAAAACTCAGTATGCACCCTCGATCTGGGATCGCAACAATAACTTTGGTGACTGAAGGCGAGGTAGCCTAGGAAGACACCACTGCTAGGATCGGCGTCTTGCTCTGTAGTAGCTTTGAAAGATTGAGCATCGACGAAAAATCAGACCTCAATAGGGTAATTCAGTGGTCAACTAAAACCGGACATTTCTTTAGTTTTTCCTGAGCCTGGCTGGGGTCAGTCCTCGTCATACTCGTGCGGCCGAATCCATGTGTACCGGCGCATCAAACATCGACTGACATTTCAGTGCATTTCTAGTAAAAAAAAGGACAACTCCGAAAGGAAGCGCAAGCCTTATAGGCATTGTTCACGTACTGGAGGGACCGTCCGTCTAAATAGGAGGCGCCGCCGTGCACGTAAATCCTAACGATGACTTCAATCCTCTTGCAAAAGTATTCTATCGTCCCGTAGAGGCCGCTATACGCTGGTGCAATCTTATGACCTATGAAAGTCTGATTCTCGAGGCAGAGTGGAACAACCCCGAGTTACTTCCACTTACTTTCCCTCAATGGCCGTGCCTTCCAGCTAATACCGAAAAAATCTTCGATGCCGTCCTTAATCATGAGCTCCCCTACGGTATTTTCGGATCGCCAGCTACTTCAGAAAAACCCCTCGACCGCAGGCTTCTTACAGTGAGGCACATAGACCTTAAATGGTGGATGTCTCATTATTACCCTGATCAACGGCCAGCATTTTTATTTGGAGGGTTTTCAGCGGAAAGTCAGAAAATTAGTATTGGTACTTACCTGATATTAAAAGCAGATCGAGACGCGTTAGAAATAGAGCTGAACACGATCAAGTCGGCGTACCGTGAGCTTACGGAGCAGCTAAAGACCATTGGCATAGAGCGAGAAAATTTACGCACCCTTGCACAAAAACAAGGTCGATTCAGCGAACGTAGTGAACTCGGATACCAGCGAGTGATGGGCGCTCTAATCGAAACCCTGCTCGGTTTCTCACCATCAGGAAAACCTAATTCAGTGTTCGGCAGCCAAGCCGCCATAGTCGATTCAATAACCGCGCACTATGAAGGCGTTGCTGGCTTGAGCAAACGCACTTTAGATGAAAAATTTGCTAATGCCCGGCGAAGCCTTCTCCGCCCCTAAGCCTGAGCATTGCACTGCAATCCACTCTATTGCAACGCAATGACTTTCAGGCTTTTCTGGTTTTGAATTCGGGTTTCGTCCCATCAAACGCCAATCGGCGCTAGGAGTGACCAAGATGCCTAACCAATCTTCACCGACCGTTGACGCACCGCAACTTCAGATCGAACGCCACATCATGCGACGCGACGAAGTTGAGCGCAAAACCGGCTTTAAGCGTGCGCACATCTACAACTTAATGAAGGAAGGTAAATTCCCTCAAGCCAAACGCATTGGATTGCGTGCTGTAGGCTGGGACTCAGCGGAGATCGAACAGTGGGTGGTTGAGCGTTTAGGTCAGCAGGCCTGATGCCATGCGTGTGGTATCGGTGGTTTCAACCAAAGGTGGAGTAGGTAAAACCACAGTAGCGGCCAATCTCGGCGGCCTGCTGGCGGATGCTGGCCTGCGCGTCCTGCTGCTCGATCTGGATAGTCAACCCACCCTCTCAAGCTATTATGCATTTAGCCAGAAGGCCGATGCAGGTGCGTACGAGTTCATCGCACTCAACCTGACTACGCCTGCCGAGATTGTTTCCAGGACAGTGATTGCAGGGCTCGATCTGATCCTCTCCAACGACGATCAAGGCCGGCTGAACACCTTGCTGCTGCATGCGCCTGACGGGCGATTACGGCTGCGCAATCTGCTCGACAACTTCCGTCCCCGTTACGATCTGCTTTTGATCGACACCCAAGGTGCGCGTAGCGTGCTGCTGGAGATGGCCATCCTGGCCTCCGACCTCGCCCTCTCTCCCATCACCCCGGAAATGCTAGCCGCCCGCGAACTGCAGCGCGGCACCTTGAAGCTACTCAACGAACTCGAACCTTTCCGCCACCTGGGCATTCCACCCCCACCCTTACGACTGCTACTAAACCAGGTGAATACCATTCGGGTGGACACCCGAATGATCATCCATAGCCTGCGCGAGACTTTCGCTGGGGTTACCAACATCTCGGTACTAGAAACCGTAGTTCCAGATCGAGTGGCGTATCTCAACGCCGCCTCCCTAGGCCTACCGGTCCATCGAATCGAGACCCGCCGGTCACGCGAACGGCGCTCGCCATCAGTGCTGGAAACCATGCAAGCGCTGGCCATTGAGTTATTTCCGGAATGGCGCGAGACGATCTCTACGGTGAGCAGATGCGCGGAGGTTCAATGAGACGAAACACCAAGTCGGCATTTCCCGCCAAGTCATTTTTTATGGACCTTGATGCCAACAGCGTTTGGCAAGGAGTCTTTTGATGTTGGATCAGCTTCCCATCATCGTTCAACCATCCATTGGACCACATCATCCACCTTGCGAGGAGTACTGCACTGTAGTGTTTCGACTGCAGGGTGGACGCTCGGCCACAGGTTGGTTTCTTGCCGAACTTTCCCAACATTTTGAGGGCACAGGTACTGCCGTGATCGTCAAGTTCGAAGTCGGTGACCATCTGCGCAAGCAGCGTTAATTGAGACTTTCCAGATGAAGAAGCTCAGTCAGGAGGAGATCACCGGCAAGCTGCTCCAGGACCACTTCCCTCGCGGTCAAGAACTGGAGCAACTGTCCGATCCACTCATCGACACGCCTATGCTGGTCACTCTGGAGCAGTTGCGGCCCTACGAGCACAATCCACGCTTCATCCGCAATCCACTTTATGACGATATAAAAGCCTCGATCCGGGAGCGCGGGCTGGATCAACCGCCGCCGATTACCCGCCGCCCGGGAGAAAATTATTTCATCATCCGTAACGGCGGCAATACACGCTTGGCGATTCTCGGCGAGCTGTGGCAGGAAACCCGCGACGAGCGTTTCTTCCGCATCCATTGCCTGTTCCGACCCTGGAGTAATGAAATCACCGCCCTACTCGGCCATCTGGCCGAAAGCGACCTGCACGGTCAGCTCACCTTCATCGAACGCGCTCTGGCAGTGGCCAAACTCAAGACCATGCTCGAATCAGATGGAGCACCACTCTCGCAACGTGAGCTGGCACGACGTCTTGCCGCTGGAGGCTATCCGATTTCGCAGTCGCACATCAGCCGGATGCTGGACACGCTTGAATATCTACTGCCCGCCATTCCACAAACCCTGTATGCCGGGTTGGGGAAACCACAAATTGAACGCCTGATTGGTCTGCGTAGCCAGACGGAACGAACCTGGAATCGTTATCTAACCGACGCCATCGCTTTTCCCGAATTTTGGCTGGACACCTTAGGACAATTTGATGCCGATCCAGAGTCCTTCGACCTTGAGCAAATCCAGGATGAACTGCTCGAACGCATGAGCCGCTTACTCGGACAGTCCTACCGCATGTTGGCCCTGGAGCTGGGCGATACCCAGCGGGTCATCCGGACGCCCGGCGTTGTCGCCATGCCCCCGCAGAACAACCTTCTGCCGAGCGTCGATGAGCCCGCGGCCGAGCCTCTCCCCTCCGAGCCGCATCCCAAATCAGCTGAAACCTGGACGCAGACCGAAACAGAGCGAGAGGAACAGCTCACGCTGCCCGTAACAAATGTCGTATCAGCAGTCGGCCCTCCGTCACGTGTCCAGCGGATCCGCGAACAGATTGGTCGCGCCACTGCATCCGAACCAGCACAGACTGTCGAAACCTGCCCGATCGACGACATCTGGATCATCGCGCCAACACTGGATACCCCCGAACAACTGCGTTTAGCCATTGCCGGCCTGGCTCGGGAAATGGCGGCCTATGCCGGACATCCCGAGAGCATCATCGACCAGAAGCATGGCCTGGGCTTCGCCCTCAGCATCGAGCAACTTGATCTTGCAGCGCCTCGTGCGACCGGCGTACACCTATTGCTCTTGGCCCTGCTGCGGGCCCAAGACGACGTGAACTGGGAGGATCGCAAGCAATTGCCCTCAGCCCTGTTCGGGCAACTGCTATTGGGGGTCTATCAACTCCCGCTGACAGATCGTCCCGCCGTGGACGTAGGACTGGAGCGATTGCCCGACGGTCTGTTAATCAAACTGTATCGCTTAATTCGCTTAGCCCGGCGCCTGATCGACTTAACGCTTACCCATGACGAGCATTCACCAGGGGAGCTGCCATGATCCTGTCCTTCAATGTGCTCAACCAGGCCATGCTGACCCAGGTCCTTCACGAGTTGCGCCTGGGTAATCTGCAACGTTGTAAAGCACTCGGACTGGGTGAAGAGGACATCTACCTGTTGCAATCATTACCGCCGACCACACTGTCACGCCTGGCCCATGCCACCGTCCCCTGGGTTGAGGTCAAGATTGATTCGCCGGTATTGCATCGGTTGATCGACCAGGCCGAACGCGACGAACAGAACGAGCGCCTGATCAACCGAGCGCTCAAGCTCGGTGCCAGCAGTACCATCATGTATCAGTATTTTGGCTTGGCGCATTCAGAAACCGCCCTGCGCCGACGTCTGCTCAAGATAGAAACCCGCAAGGGCCGCCCCCAGAACCTGAGCGAAGCGCAGGAACATGCGCTCTGGCAGCGTTGGTGCCAACTACGGGCTGAGGACGGTGCTGAGGATCAGCTCGACGCCATGATGATGTTGGCGGAAGAGCAACAGATCAGCTTGACCATCGTTTGGCAGCAGATCGACCATTACAGCAACGGAACATGAACACTGTCTCTTCCAGTCGCTGGCAGCGTGTTCTGCAGCAATGCACCCAACAACTAAGTGAACGTTGGCCCGCACGCCCGATCACTGAACCACCCTCCAACCAGGCTCAACAGGCTGGATTTCTGTTCAGTGGCCAATCTCACGAAGTCGTGCCGCGTCGCCTGCTGTTGGATAGTCGGTTGACGCCTTTGGAACGTAATGCCTGGCAAGTGTTTCGACTCATGCTGCAAGGCCAGGACGTGGTCACGCCACGTTATGAGGATTTGCAACCTTACCTATCCAGCGTGCCCTACGGTGCGTCAGCCTCCCGGGAAACCATCGCTCGCGTCTTAACGATGCTCAGGCTGACGCGCTGGCTCAGTTTGGTGAGCCGTGGCCGCGATCAGCTCAGCGGGCGGCGACAAGGTTCTCTGTACGTCCTGCATGATGAACCGTTAACCCCCGCCGAAGCCATGGAGCTGGATCAGGACTACCTGGAGCTGGTCGGACATGCCCTCTCCCATGCAACCAAGGCTGTGCGAATTGTCGCTCAGCATGTTTTGGAAGAAATCCGCCAAGACACCGATATCGATCTGGATCGACTCCCCACCCGGCTCGACAGCTGGAGTAAACATTGGACACAACAAGGATTGGATCAGGCGACCGATGAAGCGTTACACGATTCCGAACTGGGTGGCGATTACCGCGTTCGGAATCGTGTGGAACCTCGTTCGGATTCCGAACCGGGCCTGAACGCCCATGTTTCCGGCAGCGTTCGGAATCCGAATGGCGCCTGTACTGTATTAAAAGAAAGTATAAGTACTGTACCGCGCGCGACCCCAGCGGTGGATAACCTTCACTGGCCCGAGCCGCTGCACCTGAGTCCAAGCGAACGTCAGGCCGTCACCGTGGCGCTGAACAAGCTCAAACCCTCGGATCGTCAAGCGGTGCTCAACGAAGCCGGTGCACGCTGTGCGGCCGGAGGCATCCGCAAGCCAGCGGCCTATCTGATGGGCCTAATCCAGCGCGCACTGAACGGCGACTTTCGTCCCTGGGCAAGTCAAGCAGAGCCGTCACCCATTGCAGTACCGACCCCACCGTCCACACCAGCCCCCTCACGCCCATCTCGACAACCGGGCGAACCCGCATCAGCCCTCGCCCAAGCGTGCCTGAATGAGCTGCGCCAACTGCGTGGCAAACGTGGTGGACGTGGTGGACGTCAATAGATTTGATGCCAGTGGCATCAAATCCATGGAGTTCCACTCTACGGACACGTCGGACCAAACTATGAAACTCCTAGGGAAAAGCCGGGACACCCTTCCCATGAACGTAGACGTCAATGGATTTGATGCCACTGGCATCAAATTTACTAACGTCTACATAGCTATCTCTCTTACACCAAACCGAACAAGCCGCATTCAGCTTTTTGGCTGCCCTTGACACTAGTCTGTCGCAACGTCTCCGTCCAAGCCTATGCGAGGACTACACCGTGGCCGATCACTATCAACTCAACCTGGGTTCATTGCGCAGCAGCATCACCCTGACCCTGCACACCCACCACGCTGCCCGTATCTGGCAAGGTCGGACGGCACGCGAAGGCGTCCACTCGATCATGGGCATGGCCGGCTACATCAGCGTCACTAACCTGATCAAACAAGCCGCAGCCCAGGACGATCCTTATGCCGACTGGGCGATCCTGCAGCTCGAAGAAAAATTGATGCAGGCCAAGGCTGGGATGTTGGAACTGACCCAGCAATTGGACCGGATCAGGCAGGACCTGCCGACGCAGATCGACATGAGCGACAACCTCAACATCCATCCCGTCACCTTGCCGTTGTACATCGGCAGCCAACTGGGCTTCCTCGCCGTTTACCTGCTGACTGACTACGACACCTTGGTGCGACATACCCTGTTGGCTCATCACACCGCCTTGATCGGTCGCCGAGACATGGAAGCTTGGATCGACGATGGTGCCCACCTGCTGCGCAGCCTGTTCGGTCAGGCCCAGCGCTATCGGCATGCTGGCGTCACTCGTGATGACATGGCGGCGAACAACGCTCGTGCTCTGGCGGCCTTGGAGAAGTTTGGATTACCCCCTACGGACATCCTTGAGGGGCATCGCCGCTCCCAGTTCGCGCCCCCCATCGTTCGTCGTGGTGCTGTGGTGGTGGATGACGCTGACGCGTTGGTAGAGGACGCGGAAGAGTCGTCTGCGTCAGCGAATGAGCCGGAGGACGAAGCATGAGTCCCATGAATCCGGCTCATCCAATACCCTTCGACGCGTTGACACCGGATGCCTATCGACAGCTCGAACACGCTGCCTCCCTAAAAGGCCTTTTAAAACCCTTTAAGGGTAAGGGGGAGTTGGAGCATCTGGCGCAGGTGGCGAGGGAAATCGAGGCGCAGTTATTTCGCCTGATGGTGGCTGTGGTGCAGCAGGCCGGACAGCACCCTTACTCACTGCTGGATATTCGATTGGTGCTGCAGAACACCAGCGCTGGCAGCACTTTTTTGCGTTGGCGCACCCGTGACTTCGCACGCATGGGGGTTGCGATCTGGGAACGCCAGGTGAGCAACAAAGTCCTGCCGCTGGCCGTACGCGAGGGATTGCACCGTTTCGAATGCGATCGCATTGCACTGAACTTGCAGATGAGCGTGGTGCATTCGCTCTACCGTCAGGCTTCAACCTGCGCGATCAAAATGGCCAGCGCCGAACGGCATCTGCGCCAGTTCACACCAGCAGCGGAGATATCACAATGAGTACCTTTTTCGTCGGCGAAGGCAACATCGGCAGTGCGCCAGAGTTCCAGGAGTTCGCGTCAGGCAATGACGAGCCACGACGTTTGCTGCGCCTGAATGTGTACTTCGACAACCCCGTGCCACGCGATGGCAGCTATGAGGATCGAGGCGGCTATTGGGCGCCGGTCGAGCTCTGGCACCGCGAGGCTGAACACTGGAGCACGCTGTACCAGAAAGGTATGCGCGTGTTGGTCGAAGGCCGCACCGTGCGCGACGAGTGGGAGGACAGCGAAGACAACGCGCGGGTGACCTTCAAGATCGAGGCGCGTCGTGTCGGTATCCTGCCTCATCGCGTGCAGAACGTGGTCATGCGGGAGCGCTCAAGTGAATCAGCCTCGTCTGCGGCTCCCATCGGGCAGGCTACAGACCAGGCCAGCTCGCCTGCGTCGAAGTCCAAAAAGCGCAGAGGGCAGCCACCATCGGCATGACGGGCTTGAGGTATAAAAATTGCGCCTTTGCGCGAAGTTTCTGGCCTGTCATTACTCGCCGCTCGTGAAGCACTGTCGTCCACGCGACTACGAGGTAGCAGCCTCGCCCCATTCAAAACTGCCCTCACCCAGTAATATGAGAAACCTGCCATTCAGGTTTCTCATATCTCGCAACTGCTGTTTCCAACAACGCTGCTCCGAACTCAACTAGGAGCAGTTCTATGCGTCTCTTTCTCTGCGAGAAACCGTCCCAAGGTCGTGACATTGCGAAGGTCCTCGGGGCGACACGGCGTGGCGATGGCTGCCTGATCGGCACCGAGACAACCGTCACCTGGTGCATCGGGCATTTGGTGGAGGCAGCACCGCCTGAAACCTATGGCAAGCAATTCAAAAGCTGGTCACTGGATCATCTACCGATCCTCCCTACGCAGTGGAAGGTTGAAGTCAAACCCAAGACTGCAACTCAGTTCAAAGTCATCAAGCAGTTGCTCAGTGAAGCTTCCACCGTCGTTATCGCCACCGACGCCGATCGAGAAGGTGAAATGATTGCCCGCGAATTACTGGAGCTCTGCAACTATAGTGGCCCAGTTCAGCGCCTCTGGTTGTCGGCACTCAACGAGGCGTCGATTCGCAAGGCATTGTCCTCACTGAGGTCAAGCGATGAGACCCTCACGCTCTATCACTCAGCCCTCGCCCGCGGCCGCGCCGATTGGCTGATTGGTATGAACCTCAGTCGTTTGTTTACCCTCCTAGGGCGGCGGGCGGGCTATGACGGCGTACTGTCGGTTGGACGCGTCCAAACGCCTACTTTGCGCTTGGTGGTTGATCGAGATCGCGCGATTGCCAGCTTCGTCTCAGTGCTGTATTGGGTGGTGGATGTGCACCTGTCCTCAATGGGGCAACCATTCATCGCATCGTGGATACCACCAAGCTCAGGACGTGACGAAGCCGGTCGCTGCCTGCAGCAGGCGCTAGCCAGTCAAACCCTCCAAACGATTTCTAGCAGCAAGACCGCCACCGTAGTCTCGCTGCAGACTGACCATTTGCGCGAAGCGCCACCCCTGCCCTTCGACCTGAGCACACTGCAAGAGGTCTGTTCACGCAAGTTGGGACTCGGCGCTCAGGAAACCCTGAACATCGCCCAAGCCTTGTATGAAACCCACAAAGCCACCAGCTATCCGCGCAGCGATTGCCGGCATTTGCCAGAGAGCATGTTCAACGAGGTAGCCGCGGTATTCGATGCCCTGCTCAGAATGGATCCTGCGTTACGCCCAGCGCTCGCAAGCGTCGATCAATCATTGCGCTCACGAGCATGGAACGATGCCAAGATCACCGCGCACCACGCCATCATCCCCACCACCGAGCCGGCGAACCTTGCGCGGATGTCAGAACAAGAGCGCCAAGTCTACGAACTGATTCGTAGCCACTACCTCGCGCAATTTCTGCCGCATCACGAGTTTGATCGAACCGAGGTCGAACTGGAGTGCGGCACCGAACGTTTGACTGCTGTTGGCAAACAGATCCTCGTCCAAGGTTGGAAAGGCTTACTCTCCGACAATGCCGAAGACGATGAACCTGGTCAAAAGTCCCAGGTGTTGCCTGCCCTACAACAGGGTATGCAGTGCGCAGTGGACGACGTCGAGCTCAAGTCCATGCGCACCGCTGCGCCAAAACCGCTCACCGAGGGCGATCTGATCAAGGCGATGAAAAACGTCGCCAAGCTGGTCAACGACCCGCGCCTGAAACAGAAACTTCGGGACACCACCGGTATCGGCACCGAAGCCACGCGAGCCAGCATCATCAAGGGGTTGATTGATCGCGGTTATTTGCTGAAGAAAAAACGCGCCTTAATGGCCTCCGCAGCGGCCCATACCTTGATCGAGGCGGTACCCGCTGCAGTCGCGGATCCGGGTATGACAGCTATCTGGGAGCAGGCTCTGGATGAAATCGAAGCGGGACGTCTAACGTTGGATGAATTTGTTGCCAAGCAGGCGCAATGGATTACGCAGTTGATCGCGAACTGCGGAGCGCTCACCCTGTCGGTACCGGCCGAAGCCGGCCCGGTCTGCCCCACTTGCAGCGCCTCGATGCTCAGGCGCAAGGGAAAATCGGGGCCGTTTTGGTCATGCTCCCACTACCCGGACTGCAAAGGCACTGTGCCGATCAGCAAAGGGACGCGACGCCCATGACGCGTGATTGGCGTTCACATGAATCTTGGGGGAGATGTATGGGTCAGTGCATCATCAACGGCGGCTGATCCTTCTCCAAGTCGTCTAGAGGTCGTCCGATTTCACGGGCCAAGGCGATACCTGTCGCAATCCATATTTGCCCCAGTTCGTTGAACGCTTTCAGGTGAGCAGGATCTTCGTTGAGCCAATGAACAAGGTTGTCGCGGTGTTCGGGGTTATCAGGGCAGTCATGGATCTTGATGAACAGCTCCAGTGTTCGATCCCAGATCAGGCCCATGACGTTCTCTCGCCGCTCATCCATGCTCAACCTTTCCTCCCTTTGGCCCTATCAGACCGCTCAGTCTTGCTGGTCGCTTCGGCATCTGATTCATGGGGGAATAGATGTCACGTCGCGACAAACAGGTATTTCAGTCAATATAACAACCCAATAAGTCGATATTCAACCCTTAAGGATGTTCATGTCAACGGGTCTTTGCTCAACCATTCGGGTTGAATTGGAGAACTCATCACTTGGCACATAAACATCCGACCCAAGCCCAAATCGGACGCATGATCGCGAAGCACCGCACTCAGCGAAATCTGACCCAGGAAGAGGTGGCTGAACGCCTAGGGATCGGCAGCGAAGCCATTTCGCGCCTTGAGCGGGGTGTGGTGGAGCTTTCCGTGGTCAAGCTGATGCAACTGGCGGACATCTTCGACTGCCGGATGGACGAACTGCTGACAGAGTCGAGCAATCGCCCCAACGACCAGGGCCAGATGATCGCGCGCCTGCTGAGCGGCCTTCAAGAACGCGATCGTGCCTTTATCCTGGCGACCGTCGAACAGCTGGCCGCTCACCTCAGTAGCAAATAACCTCTCAGCACACTGGCTTGACGTCGTCCCACCCCCTCTGCTGTAGTGCCTCAGGATCATCGCTTACGGCGACCCAAGACCGATTTGCTCCGGGTAGCTCGGTCGGACTGTTAGAGTTCGGAGCCTTCTCTTCTGCGGAATTTCATTTCCGCTTTGTGCTCGACCGGATCAATGTGGCGGATGACCGCTGTTGCCTCTGCCAGGCATCATCGGTCATCCGCCACGGCGATCGCATTCAGTCCCGGAGCCCGCCGGGGAAACACTGGGCACCCTTTGTACGCGGATGCGTGCCAGCATGTTCCGACCCAGGCCACGACAAGGGTCGGTTGGCGAATCATGGCGCAGTCAAACCAAGTTTTGCGAGGAGCTTGTCGACTGCGTAAGTTCGCTAAAGGTGGTTTTTCTCTTCCTCGCCTGGCACCCCGCCAGGCCCACTCTTCACTTTTTTCCGGCCAGTGACTGCCACTGAATTCCGGCCATAAAAAAATCGGCTTACGGCGTCTTGACGCTCCCCTGTGACAGGCTTATACAAAGGGCGTGGTTCGCTGTCGTTGACAGCCCAGCCCAGGTAGCTTGAACCTTCAAGGCTACGCCACGCTTGTGGTGGTTTACCCAAGTGCGATCAGCATTCGGAGGCTCGCACGATTACCGCTTCAGCGGTGATGAATGCCCACTACCCTAGGTCCGCAGACCTGCTGCGGATTTCTCCTCGGCTGCACCGCTGTCCTCCAGGCGCATCGATCTGATGGTCATCGGCTTGCCGGTGGCGTGTCTTCATCGCTCGCCATCATCTTACCCACCCTGACGGGGCTCACTTCCCCGTCAGGGGCTGTGCGTCGCCGTTTTCCCTTGAAACAGGAGAACCACCATGACCCACGCCAACCAATCCCAAGAAGCGACCACTTACTTCAATCTGCACACCGTCGGTATCGGCTACCTCAACCGTGTCCGTGAAGTACAAGTCCGTCGCGGCCAGCCGTTCATGGCCTGCGATATCGCGGCTCTGCACGGTGCCACCGATGCAGTGGAGTACACCCGCTTCGACTGCAAAGTCGCTGGAGGCGAAGCTGAACGCTTGATCCGCCTCTATATGGATGCCGTCAATGCCGAGAAAAAGGTCTTGCTGTCATTTCGTATCGGCGACCTGTGGATTGACCCATTTCTCTATGAGAAAGGCGCTAAACAAGGCCAACCGGGCGCCAGCCTGAAAGGTCGTCTGCTGTTCATCGACTGGATCAAGGTCAACGGCGTATTCGAATACAAAGCGCCCGCCAGGCAGGAAGCAACAGCACCTGCTGAGCCAGCGCCAAACAGTCAGCCTTCCCCAACGTCGACTGATGCCGAAGCTGCGGATACCAACAACCCAACAGAGTTCAGGACTGAACCTGAATCTGCACCCGCTCCCCGCACGGCCCGCCGTGTCGCCACGCGTGCTGCTCAGTCCGCCTGAACAGTCCACGGTGTTTTACATCAAGGCGCTCAATCGAGCGCCTTTTCTTCAATCAGCACAGGAGAACCAATATGGAATCCTTCTGGCTTTGCGACGACTGCCTATTCGCTGCGGCTTACGAGGACTACAGCACGTTATCGCTCTACTACACGACGGATGAAATTGAGAAACGCATCGCCGGTCTCCATCGTGGACTGGTTTGGCTAATGCCCATCAGTGCCGACTTCGATCCCGAAACTGGCCGTGGAATAAGAACCTTCTCCCCATTGCCCTGCGACGGTTGTGATTCACACCTGCACGGACAACGCCACCGATTCACTCGGCTGTAAACACCACGTCATCGGGCACTGCCCGGGACTTTAAATCCACCTCGGGGACACCACTCCCCTCGGGTGTGTACCCCGGATTGTTCCCTTCGGAGGTACCCCATGAGCACCCAACTCACCTTGATTGAAACCTCGGATATCGAGGCGGATCGTATCGCCCAAGAAAACCAGGTGATCGACGAAGCGTTGCGTATTCTGGATCGTCGGCTGTTCACCCGCGGCCCTAATCTGACGTCACCTGACGCCGTAGCCTCATACTTAAAACTGCATATCGCGCCACAAAAGCATGAAGTCTTCGGTGTGATTTTTCTCGATGCCCGCCATCGCATTTTGGCATTCGAGATCCTCTTCCAAGGGAGCATCAATGGCGCCAGCGTTTACCCTCGCCAAGTCGTCAAGCGCTCCCTAGCGCATAACGCAGCCGCCGCCATTTTTGTCCACAACCATCCCTCGGGTTGTACGGAGCCCAGCCAGGCAGACCGCGTATTGACCGCACGGTTGAAAGAGGCCTTGGCCTTGATCGAGGTTCACGTACTGGATCACTTCATCGTGGGTGAAGGTCGCCCACTTTCTCTTGCCGAATACGGTTGGCTTTAACCCTTACAGGCGCCTTCGGGCGCCTTGTTCATTTTCATCCTGGAGAATACTCATGAACTCCACTACCCAAGCCCCAGCCATCTTGAGGGCCTCCAACCCATTCGTTCGCGGTTACGACAAGCTGCATATCGAACGGCTGCTGCTGATCACCTACGAAAACGAATGCCCTCCCTGCTTTCGACCCGTGCACGACTCACAAGCCCATCTGTCCGACGATGAACTGCAACTGTTCCCCTGCCTGTTCAATGACGATTTCGCTCTGACCAGCGAAAGCCAATTCATTCCGGATGAGTTAGATGAATGCTGTCCGTCCACCGGGCTGGTGCGCCAAGTGGTTTATTCCGTGATTGGCGAGATGCTCAACGAGCGACATCACGTCGGTGACTTGTACTCTCTGGAAGAAGCCCAAGCCATGATCCATCGCTTGAACTTCGAAACGGGACACTACAGTCGAGCCTGGGAGATCAGTACCGCACACCTCACTGACGAAGCACTGCGTCACTTGGAAAGCCGGGTTGGCAATGTCGGCTCCAGACCAACTGGACTGCTGTTTGAACCCTTTGCCCTGACAGACTGCAACAGCGTCGGGTGTAAGCTGATCGGAACGCCCTGGACCGACGATAATTTGATGAAGATCAAGGGCCGCCCTTACGCATCGCTGAGGCAGGAACAGCTCGACGCTGGCACACCGGAAGCCCTGGTCAACGTGCTGTATCTGGCTGCATTGGCGGATGTGCGATTGTTGATTTTCGATCCCGACGCTGCCGTCTTGGACGGGCTCGCGATTTTTGAACAGCAACGCGTTGAGCGTTAACACGACCCGCCTTGAATCAACTTTCTCACTGAATCGCTCCTTCACCTCATGTCAGGTTCAGCACTGACTCTGATATGAGGTTTTTTCCATGGAGCGTTTTTTCACGCCTGTCTGCCTGCTGGGTTTATTGAGCGCCTGCACGGCGCAGATCCCTAATACATTGCTGCCCCATCCGGAGGTCGACAGTGGCTCCAATCGGGTCCAGCGCTCGAAGGACACAGTTGAAGAAAGTCCTCGGGCAGAACTTCGCTACGGCCGCTATACGCTGGTCAGCACCGAGTCCACGACAGAGCAACGTGATCTTCTCGCTCAAATCATTGACGTGAGTATTCCGTCCAACCTGAATCCTTCCGTACAGGAAGCGATGCACTACGTGCTGCAGCGCTCGGGTTATTCGCTCTGCCGTGCTGCCGAACCAGTAAAGATACTGTTTACCCGGCCTCTGCCCGCCGCCCATTACCGGCTCGGCCCGAACTCATTAAGCAACGCTCTACAAGTACTGGCTGGCCCCGCCTGGCAACTCACGATCGATGAGGTCAGCCGTTCGGTCTGCTTCGAACGGCAAAAAAATGATGCTGCCGTCGTGCGGGTCGCACCCAGCGTGCCCCATCAGCCGGAGGCACGCCCATGAAAGCCACGACGTTCCAAACCTTCATTGTCGGCTCACTTTGCCTGGCGGTCTCCGGGCTCAGTGGTGGTTTGTATAACCAGTATCAACGCGTGACCGAGCTGGAAAATGCCAACGCACAACGCCTACAGACCCTGGATTCCCTGCAACGTGATTCAAGCACGCTCATGGATACACAGGAGAAACTGCAATACGCCCTGAATGACTTGAAGCAGATGGTCGACTCCGGTGAACAACAGGCCAATACCCTCGATCCGATGTTGGATCAATGGGCACAAGAGATTCAGGAGCTACGCGACGGTCTGGCAGACCGTGCCACCGAAGCCGACGTGATCGCGCTGCGCGCACGACTTGAGCACGTCGAGCAGCAACTCCTGGAGCTCAAGACCCAGACATCACTCCCACCACCGACGCCCTCCTCGGCCAAGCCGAAAAAAGCCGCACGCCGCAAGCCTGCTCCGCTCACGCCGCCATTCTCAGTACTGGGTGTTGAGTCCCGCGGTGGCGAGCGTTTTCTGGCGGTCGCACCTCCTGACAGTCGCTCGCTCAATGATATTCAGTTGCTGCACAACGGCGAGCAGTTCGGCACATGGCAACTGAAGGTGCTGGAGCCGAACGCGGCTATCTTCGCGGTGACCGCTCACCCAGACCAGACCGTGCACCTCCCTTGAGAAGCGATCATGAACAGAGCGCTACTGCCCACCGTCGTCTGTCTCGCTTCGCTACTGGCCATGGGCGCTGCGATGGGCAACCCCATCACGACACAGTCGCGGACCCAGGACACGCAGTCTGCTCCGCTGGGGCGCTCTGACTCTGAACAGGCGGCGAGCTGGGGTCTGACGGAGCAGGAGTGGACGCGCTTCGAACAGATCCAAGCCGGCCCGCGCGGTTTCTGGAGCCCGAACCTCGATCCGTTGACCGCACTCGGGGTCGAGGCCCAGACCGACCAAGAGCGCCAGCGCTATGCCGAATTACAGGTAGCGCTGGAAGCCAAACGCGCTGAGCGCGAGTTGGCCTACCAAAATGCTTACACCGCGGCCTGGGCCAAGCTGTTTCCCGGGCTGCTGCCGATCCAGGGCATGGCATCCCCGTCCCCTGCCAGCTCAGCGGTCATGCCGCGTCAAGCCTTGTTTGTGGAGGACCACTGCCCAGCGTGCACTGCCGAAGCGCAGCGTCTGCAAAGCAGTGACATGGCGTTCGATATCTACCTGGTGGGCAGCCAAGGCGAGGATGAACGCGTCCGTAACTGGGCTCGGCAAGCAGACGTCGATCCGGCCAAGGTCCAACGCCGGCAGATCACCCTGAACCATGACCGTGGTCGCTGGTTCAGCCTGGGAGCCCCGGGGCCATTGCCTGCCACATTTCAAGAGGTGAATGGACAATGGCAACGCCTCGACTGAGTGGTATTGCGATCCTGCTGATGGTGCTCGCCGTCCAGGCTGACGAACTTCCGCCTCCGGCCTACCAATTGGCGGCGCATGACGCCGACATTCCTTCTACGGTGCTATTCGCGATCGCCCTGCAGGAGAGTGGTATCCACGTTCGTGGTCGACTGCTGCCCTGGCCCTGGACACTGAACATCGCTGGAACACCCTACCGCTTCGCCACTCGCCAGGCCGCCTGTCACGCTTTGCTTCAGGCCCTCGCCCGACATGACGCCAAGCGGGTCGATGCCGGACTCGGCCAAATCAACCTGGGTTACCACGGACAAAGTTATTCCACCCCCTGCGAAGCCCTTGATCCCTACCGAAATCTCGCCGTGACCGCCGCGCTGTTGCAGGAGCATCACGCCGCCACCGGTGATTGGGTGTCAGCTGCCGGACGCTATCACCGCCCGGCAGGAGGAGCGCCGGCCGCACGTTACCGCGCAGGTTTTTCCCGGCAACTCGAACGACTGCTGATTGCCTTCAAACAGGACACACCACCATGAAGCGAATGCGCCTTACCTGCTACTTCATCCTGCTCTTGGCACCTTTCGCCCAGCCGGAGCTGACCGTAGCCGGGGATCAGCCTAGCGACTTCACCCGCTCCCATTTTCAGGTTGCCAGGCCGCTAATAAACAACAAGATCCAGCCTGATCGGGCCATGCATGCGGGCCTGTCCACGTTTGCCGATGTAGCTTGGATACTACCCGTCCGCAGCTCTCACTTGAGCCACGGCCAAATCACGTCTCGCGCCCTGAACATGCCGGGCTTACGGCCATTTTTCCTGGTGGGTGAGGATCCCCAGTCGCTGGCTTGGTTGCGTCAACGCGCGACTGAACTGCAGGAATTGGGTGCGGCCGGTCTAGCGGTTGAAGTAACCGATACCGAAGCTTTGGCCCGAATTCGAGCAGCCGCTCCGGACATCACCATCCTGCCGGTCAACGGCAACGACATCGCCACCCGCCTGCAGATTGAGCACTATCCCGTATTGATCACCGCCACCTCATTGGAACAGTGAGTCAAGTCATGGCCGAGCATGCGATGGAGTCCAAGCTCCGGCCAGCGGTGGAACTGTACACCGTAGCGATCTGCGCCGCCGCCGCGGTGTTGTGCGTGTACTCGCCCTGGGCTGTGGCCCTCTCACCCGAGATCGGGCTGGTTGCGGCGATGGCCTATACCCTGTTCGGCCTTATCCGCCTGCGACAAGCCTGGGAGGTGCTGCGCTATCGGCGCAATATCCGCCGGCTGCCCCGCTACGAACTGACCAGTCGGCAGATTCCGGTCAGCCGTAAGTATTTGTTTATGGGGCGCGGCTTTCGCTGGACCCGCCTGCACACCCAGCGCTTGGTCGAGGCCCAGGATCCGGCTGTTGCTCACTATGTCGACCAACCGACCCGTTATCGTCTGGCACGCGGACTCGAACGCCGCCTGGAACATGCACCGTTTCCGCTCTCGACATTGGCCGGTGTCACCGCCTGGGACAGTGCCTTCAATCCGTTGCGCCCTTTGCCCCCAGTAGGTGGCTCACCGCTATTGCATGGGGTCGAGCCCAACGAAACGGAGGTCAGTCTGCCACTGGGCGAACGGGTCGGACACACCCTGGTGCTGGGCACTACCCGTGTCGGCAAGACGCGACTCGCCGAGGTGTACATCACCCAGGACATTCACCGCGTCGAACATGAAGTGGTGATCGTCTTCGATCCAAAGGGTGATGCCGACCTGCTCAAACGCATGTACGTCGAAGCCAAGCGAGCCGGGCGGGAGAAGGAGTTCTATGTCTTCCATCTGGGGTGGCCAGAAATCTCGGCCCGCTACAACGCCGTGGGACGTTTCGGTCGTATCTCGGAAGTGGCGTCACGTATCGCCGGGCAGCTTAGCGGTGAAGGTAACTCCGCGGCCTTTCGCGAGTTCGCCTGGCGTTTCGTCAACATTATCGCCCGGGCTTTGATCGAGTTGGGTCGGCGTCCGGACTACCTGCAGATCCAGCGACATGTGGTCAACATCGACGCACTGTTCATCGAGTACGCCCAGCAGTTTTTCGCCAAGACTGATCCGAAAGCGTGGGAAGTGATCGTCCAGCTTGAAGGCAAGCTCACCGAGAAAAACATTCCCCGGCATATGATCGGGCGCGAAAAGCGTGTTGTGGCCATCGAGCAGTACCTGGCGGTGAAGCGGGTATTTGATCCGGTACTAGATGGACTGCGTTCGGCGGTACGATATGACCGTACGTACTTCGACAAAATAGTTGCCTCGCTACTCCCGCTGCTGGAGAAACTCACCACCGGCAAGACCGCCCAGTTACTGGCCCCCAACTACACCGACTTAGATGACCCGCGGCCAATCTTCGACTGGATGCAGATCATCCGAAAACGTGGCATCGTCTATGTCGGCTTGGATGCACTGACCGACGCCGAGGTGGCCGCCGCTGTGGGCAACTCCATGTTCGCCGACTTGGTCTCGGTCGCCGGACACATCTACAAACACGGCATCGACCATGGCCTGCCCCAATCGGGTAACAACAGTGACAAGTTGCCGATCAACCTCCACGCCGATGAGTTCAACGAGTTGATGGGCGATGAGTTCATTCCACTGATCAACAAGGGTGGCGGGGCCGGCATCCAGGTGACGGCCTACACCCAGACTCTCAGCGATATCGAAGCACGTGTCGGCAACCGCGCGAAGGCCGGACAAGTGATCGGCAATTTCAACACCCTACAGATGCTCCGCGTGCGCGAAACTGCCACCGCGGAACTGCTCACCCAGCAGTTACCCAAGGTTAACGTGCTGACCAAGACCCTGGTGTCGGGTGCGACCGACACCTCCGATCCTGAGGCCAACACGGACTTCACCTCGTCCTCACAGGACCGTGTCAGCAGCACCAATGTGCCGCTGATCGAGCCAGCGCACATCGTCAGTCTACCCAAGGGACAGATGTTCTCCTTCCAGGCTGGAGGCCAGCTCTGGAAAGTCCGCATGCCGTTGCCAAAACCCTCCAACGACGATGCCATGCCCAAGGATCTGCAGGAACTCACTCAACGAATGCGGGCGGCCTACAACGAGCAGGCAGGGCAATGGTGGAGCGCAAGCGGTGGCGGCCCAACAATTAACTTTGATCTGGATCAGGTGGGGTAGCCCGCCCCTGCTACAGGCTTTGACTCATCAGAAAATCCAGAAGGATAGTGACGACATCAACTCTGCAACGCGCAATGGAGTGAACAATGGCGACTTCCACCCAGAACACGCCGCCTCAACCGATCCAGCATCCGGGATTGATCATCTCGGCGATCAGCCTAGTCCTGCGCATCGTCGGTTTGCTGATTGCCTCGTTGCTGCTCTCGATTCTGATTGAGTTTGCTGGTCTGCTGCTGTTCTGGGGTGATCAGGGCTGGCGGCATAGTCAGGCCATGCTAACCAGTGAGTTAGGTTGGCTCAGCGAGAGCTTCAAATCTTCACTTCTCATCCAACAGCCTGGGCCAATGATTCTCCAGTGGCTGGATTTCCTCAATCGGTGGTTGTTGGTCAAGACTGGTTTTGTGGATTTTGCCCAGCAGGCGCGCGCGTCGAGCCAGAGTAACAGCTTCTGGGGCTGGACCAATCAGCTCTACGTGAGCATTGAGGATTTCGTGCTGGCGGCGGTGTATGTAACATTTACCTTCGTGGTGCGCCTGTTCATTCTGGTCCTGGCTACCCCCTTGTTTCTGCTCGCCACGCTCACCGGTTTTGTCGATGGATTAATGCGCCGCGACCTACGCAAATTTGGGGCTGGGCGGGAAAGCAGCTTTGTCTATCACAGGGCTAAGCGGGCAGTTATGCCGCTACTGGTCGTGCCCTGGATCATTTACCTATCCCTCCCCATCACGCTCAATCCAATGGCCGTTTTTATACCTTGCGCCGTATTGCTTGGTGCGGTCATGGCTATTACAGCAACAACATTTAAAAAATACATTTAAAACAATAAGCACCACTACTACTCAAGCGAAAAGCTCACGTCACTTTTAGCTAAAGAGGCGGCAAACCTGGTCTAACACCACCTTTCATCTACCCCTTAATCTTAAAAAAAACCACAAATTAAAATACATCATTCTCGCTGCACCTAACAGCCAAGAGCGGGACTTCATGTTACCCTCCCCAATTAATGATAGCGACGCAGTTGCTGCCTTACCTCCCGCAAGAAAAGAAATAATACAAAAGAAAAAATATTTCAAATTTTCATGTTCATGCGCCAATTTAACTTTATCAACCAGCTTCCCCAGCCTGTCATACAACTTACCTACACGCTCCCTGTGATCAGGTAGCGGAATGTAATCCTTACGCCCAAACTCCTGACTATTTACCATTAAATGCGAAGGCGTTTCACGACACGCTCCATTTAAATCAGCACGAGAGCAAAAATATGTATTTATTCTAGCGATATCACTGGGTTCTGGTAACGATTGCAACCAGGAATCCCCATATCGTCTTAACTCAGGCTCATTACCTACAATGTTAAATGAGAGTATTGAAAATACCTTTGCGGCGGATTTACAGACCGCCTTTTCGTCCTTGGCAAACGAGGCATCAACCAGACAGTACTCTTTCAAATTCTGATAACGCCCTTTATAAAACTGCAAGTAATCCCCTAGCAGTTTATTCGTTTCCAACATTTGCTCCCGATCAGACTTCGCTTGAGAGTCAACAACCAAATACATGCACCCCACGAGACTTAACATGCACCACAAATGGTCAAACCCGTGCTTGAACTTTGGACTTTTAAAGCAATTAGCCAGCATCAATACAGCCGACCACCCAAAACTGAAGGCGATCAGAAAATTTATTCCACTGCTCCAGAAACCGCCTATGTATCCTGCCCCCAAATGAAATTCTTCAGGTATGAGCAGCCACCAACTCGGAGAAAACCCGATTAAGGATAAAACCCCAGGTAAAAATACGACTAATAGGCTCGCCAGACCAGGCCTACGCCCCAGGACGAATGCTCCCCTAACAAACATAAAACTCATAAAAACAAAAGACATGAAAAACAACAAAGAGATTGCTTTCACTCCAGCGACGGGACTGAGATTCAACAACGGGTATGGTATACCCGGCTCATATATATTATTAAAATAACCAAACCACCCTATCCCTTCAAGATTCTGCGCCACACCGTAAGAGGCGATGAAAGACACCCAATAATACGGTTTTATAAATACATAAAACCACTGCATCAAGCCACTCCCCAAAAAAGCCAGGCTCACGTTTAAAACTGAAAGGGTAGTCCCACCAGTTCGTCTTTCCCGTCAAAGCGGATGTAGGCCATACCAAACCAAAATACTCGACAAGGTCAATCGCCATTAAAAGCGATTGCCTCCGTCTCAGTTTACCTGCGGCTTTAGCTGGTCATTTTTACAATCCTGCATGTATGAATCCAGAGCCAATCGCCATGTTTACGCCCTTCATCCCTCGCCCTCTGATTTCCATATTGTTCCTAGCATCTGGTTGTGTCAGTGCAGCACCCAGCCATGAGCAAATTGCGATGAGCCTAATCCAAAATCAACTTGAAATTACGGAGCGTCTTGCTGATCGCGCGAGTTTAACAAACACAACCGATGCACAAGAGCGCTATCGGTTCGACTATCACCAATTGATCCAAGACATCCAGCGTATTCGCCGAGGTGTACGGAGCTATCTATCCCCCTCCCGCGCCCAACCCCGCGATCCCGCCGAACTCGTCGGTGATTACCGCCTCGACACCCCGCTAACGGAGCCGTCGCCATGAGCATGACTGACGCTCAAACCGCTGCGTTCCAAAACGCCTCCGGCTTCTCACCGCAAAGCAGTTCGACGCTCTGGCTGTCCCTGGTTCTCGTCCTGGCATTGCTCTGGTGCGCCTGGGTGATGTGGACGGCTTACCGAGGGTGGGCGACTGGCAGTGTGCGCTTTGGAGCCTTCGGCGGCAGTGCCGCGCGCGTTTTGCTCGCCCTACTCGTCCTGATGTTCTTCACCTTGTCCTAATCCAGGAGATCGCCGTCATGCTCAAGTGCCTTGTCCCACTGAAAAACAACCTGCGTGATTATGCGAGCCAGCGCTTGATCGGTCTGATGCTGGTGCTCGGTCCAAGCCTGGCTTTTGCCGAGCTCCCCACCATGGAGGCGCCTTCGCGTGGTGAAGGTTCCGGGTTGATCGAGACGATCAAAAACTACGCCTACGACGGCGGCATCTTGCTCGGTCTGCTAATCGCCCTGCTCGCTTTCTTGGGTGTGGCCTGGCACTCGCTGACGGTGTATGCCGATGTGCAGAACCAGCGCAAGACCTGGAAAGACCTCGGCGCTGTGGTCGGCATCGGCGCCCTGCTGGTGGTGATCATCATCTGGTTCCTGACCAAGGCCGCCGCGATTCTGTGAGGTCGATATGAACGACACGATTGAACGCCTTGCTGACGGCACCCTGGTCTTTCTGCCGGAGCGACTCAATCGCGATCCTGCCGTACTGCGAGGTTTGACCAATGATGAGATGTGGGTGGCGCTCGGTGTCGGCGCACTCGTCGGCCTGATACTGGGCGTTCCTCTGGCGATCGCCACCGCCTCCATTGCCGTGGCGCCGACCAGCATGATCGCAGGCATGGCAGCGGTGTTATTTGCCGGTGGCTCGCTACTGCGTCGGGCCAAACGGGCCCGCCCCGATATTTGGTTGTACCGCAAGCTCGAATGGGTTCTGGCTAGCCGTTGGCACGTGGGCCGAGGAAGTTTGATCCTCCACTCCGGTGGCTGGACGGTTCGCCGTTCGCGTCGACTGCGCCCTGCCCAGTCCCGGTGGCAGTCGTGAGCCGATTTCGAAACAAAGTGGATGCCCAACAGGCCCATATCTTCAGTTTGCGTCTGGCGATAATGATCCTCGCCCTGGTCTGTGCCGGACTTTGGTATGGCTGGCGCTCGGCACCGACCGATCTGACCGTGCATGTCCCCCCGGATCTCCGCTCTGGCAGCACGCGCAAGTGGTGGGATATCCCCTCAGAGAATGTCTATGCCTTTGCCCTGTACATCTTTGGTCAACTCAACCGCTGGCCCTCGGATGGCGAGCAGGATTATCGCCGCGCCATCTATGGCTTGCAGTCCTACCTGACACCCGCCTGCAAGGCCTTCCTCGACGGCGACTATGAGTACCGCAAGGCCGCTGGCGAACTGCGCCAGCGGGTGCGTGGCGTCTACGAAATTCTGGGCCGAGGCTACAGCGAGGATCCGGAACTCAGGGTCAAGCAACTCGACCGCGACAGCTGGTTGGTCAAGCTCGACCTCAATGCCGATGAGTATTACGCTGCGGAACCGGTGAAACGGGTGGTGGTGCGTTATCCATTACGTGTAGTGCGTTTTGATCTTGATCCCGAGCGCAATAAGTGGGGGTTGGCACTGGATTGTTATCAGGGCACTCCGCAAAAAATCTCCCTGCCTGGAGGTGAGCCATGAAGCGGATCTCTACCCTGGGACTAACCGTCGCACTGATGCTATGGGGAGCTGCAGCGCAAGCCGTCGAACTGATGCACTGGGAACGCCTCCCCCTCGCGGTCCCTCTGGTGATCAATCAGGAGCGGGTGATCTTTGTCGATGAGGATGTTCGAGTCGGCGTGCCCTCAACCCTGACGGGCAAGCTGCGCGTGCAATCAACCGGCGGCACTCTGTACCTGCGAGCGTCGGAAGCCATTGCACCGACCCGACTGCAACTACAGTCGGTCGCAACGGGTGAGATCATCCTGCTGGATATCGCGGCCACGCTTGGTGATCAACCGCTGGAGCCCGTGCGTATTCTCAAAAATGCTCCGGTGCAGACTACCGAGACGGAATCTAGCACCGTCCCTGCTCCAGATCGTACGCCAATCCCAGTCGTTTTGACGCGCTACGCCGCACAGAGCCTGTACGCGCCGCTGCGCACCGTAGAATCCCTGCCCGGCGTACGCCGCGTATCGCTCAAGCTGCGCACTGAACTGCCAACCCTGCTGCCGACCGAAAACGTGTCCAGCACACCTATCGCCGCCTGGCGGCTCGGTGATTACTGGGTGACGGCGGTGAAGTTGCGCAATCGTGGTTCAGAGACGGTACAACTCGATCCGCGTCGGCTTCAGGCCAAGCTGTTCGCTGCGGCCTTCCAACATGCTTTCCTCGGGCCTGTCGGCACCGCTGAAGACACCACGATTGCCTACCTCGTCACCCGCGGTGCCGGCCTCGAGCACGTCGTGCTGCTCCCACCCGTTGATCGAGGTGCGGACGATGAAAGCTAACGCCTTGCTCAAATGGCTGGTACCGGCTGCGCTGCTGTCCGTGGTGTTGATCATCCTGAAAACCTGGGTCGCGGGTGGCAGCACGCCTTCTCCAGAAAACCCAGTTGATCAGGGCAACGTTCAGTTATCCGCCGAGCAAGCCAAGTCGCTCGGCATTGCGGGCGACACTCCACGCGACACGGTCGCCACCCTGGTCGGCCAGGTGAAGGCCATGCGCAGCGACATGCTCGGTTTGAAGAAACACAACGATTCGCTGCAGACGGAAAACAACCGCCTGCGCGAGCGGGAAAACAGCGTCGATTCGCGTATCCAGACGGCGCTTGGCAGCGTGACCCAGCAGGTCGACGAAGGCCGCCGCCAAGCCAACGAGGCCCGGCTCAAAGCGGAACAAGACAGTCGTCAGGCTCGCGGTCTGCTGACGCAATTGCAGGATCAGTTATCGGGAGTGGCTGGCAAAAGCAAGGACATGCCGATCGGATTGGGGCTTGAGCCCGGCGACGGAGCTCAGTTCGAAGGGCGACATTCTACCAATGATGCGCTGCAGTGGATTGAACCCTCGGATGCTCCGTCCACCGACGCCAGAGGCAAAACCACGACTTCCTCCGCACTGAGCCTGCCTACCGCTTTCAACTCTCTGGAAGGCTTGAAAGACAACGCGATTGATCGCAGCCAGAAACAGCTACGTGCAGTTACCAAAGGTGAGCGCGACCTGACGCGATCCGTTGATCGTACCAAAGGCGCGAAGCCGGTCTACACGATCCCCGAAAACGCCACGCTGATGGGCTCGGTCGCCATGACTGCGCTGATCGGCCGAGTCCCGGTGGACGGCACCGTGAATGACCCCTATCCCTTCAAGGTGCTGGTCGGTCCGGAAAACCTGACCGCCAACGGCATCGACCTACCTGACGTCGCGGGGGCCGTGATGAGCGGCACGGCGTCCGGTGACTGGACCCTGTCCTGCGTACGCGGACAGGTCGAGTCAATTACCTTTGTTTTTACCGATGGCACCATCCGCACGGTGCCTCAGCCGAAGGCGATAGCCAGCCGTAATGCCTCCACCCAGAGCTCGAACACCGACAAGATCCGTGGCGGGCTCGGTTACCTGTCCGATCCGTATGGCATTCCTTGCATCGCTGGCGAGCGCCGCTCGAACGCCCAGCAATACCTCGGCAGCCAGAGCCTGATCACTGCCACCGGTGCCGGTGTCGCAGTGCTGCTAGGGGATGAGCGGAACAACAGCAGTGTGATCAGTTCGGGCGGCAGTACGCTCGGAGTCACCAGCAGCAGTGGCAATAGCGCACTGAATTCAATTCTCAGCGGTGGGGTTAGCGACATCCGCGAGTGGGTCAACAAGCTGTATGGCGAGGCCTTTGCTGCCGTGTACGTGCCACCGGCCGCACAGGTCGCACTGCACCTCGACCATGAGATCACCATCGACTACGAGCCCAAGGGCCGGAGCGTTCGCCATGAAAAAGACCATGCCTCTCTGCCTGACCTGGATTAGCGTGCTCTGCTGGGTCCTGGCGGGGTGTTCCACCGACAAGGACATGCTTTTGCCCCATGGCGAGCAAACCATGCTGGACGTCTGGAACGGTGCCGGTTCGCAAGGCACTCAGCAGCAACTGCTGGATGCTCGGCAGCAGTTACGCCGTCCGCTGGCCCAGGCGAATTTCTCCGCCTCTCTCCAAGAACCGTACACGCGCACAGCGACGAACGAGATCCACAATTTGTTCCCTCGCCTGCCCAATCCCGATCTAGTGCTGTACGTGTATCCGCATCTGAGCGGCACCGAGCAGGCACCGGTCCCGGGTTACTCGACAGTCTTTCCGTTCTACCAACGTGTGCAGTACGCATTGCCGGGTGAACGTCAGGAAGACTTGTAGTGCGTACCGGCGATTTGGGCAACCACACTGCCGCATGGAAAGCCTGGCGCAATCCATTGCGCCCTCGCGCCACCTTGGCCGATGAAGCCGCACTGTATGCGCGCAACCCCAGCTTCACCGATCACCTGCCGTGGGTCGAGTACCTCGACACCGAGCAGTGTTTTCTGCTCGATGACAATCGCTCAGTGGGGGCGGTGTTCGAGTTGCTGCCCATCGGCACTGAAGGGCGCGAACCCGATTGGCTGATGGCGGCTCGCGATGCCCTCGAGGATGCCCTGCAGGATAGCTTTGACGAGCTGGATCAAGCGCCTTGGGTGGCGCAGTTTTTCTGCCAGGACGACAACGACTTCACCCCCTACCTGACCCGGCTCACCGATTATATTCAGGACAGCGCGCTAGGCACGGTCTTCACCGAGGCGTATTTGGCACTCAGCCGCCGTCATCTGAAGGCCATCGCCAAGCCCGGTGGTCTGTTTGAGGATAAGGTGGTTACGCGCCTGCCCTGGCGTGGCAATAACCGACGGGTGCGCCTGGTGGTCTATCGCTGGCTTGAGTCTGACGCTGAGGAAACGGGACTCACCCCAGTGCAATCCCTGCAACAGGCTTGCGAACGTATCGCGGCTTCATTGCAGGCGTGCGGGGTGCAATCGACGCGAGTCGATGGCCGAGGTCTGTATGCCTGGTTACTGCCCTGGTTCAATCCTGCGCCCAGGCTCACCGATGAAGCGCCCGAGGAGTTCTACCGCCGTGTTGCCTATCCGGAATCGGGCGACGGTGAGTCGGTGGAACTGCCCTTCGATCATGACTTCGCCGAGCGGCTGTTCTTCAACGAACCGCGTTCGGATGTGCAGCACGGACTCTGGTACTTCGATGGTCAGCCCCATCGGGTGATGGTGGTGGACAAGCTGCGCCGAGCGCCCTTGATTGGTCAACTCACTGGCGAAACCCGCAAAGGCGACGCGGTGAATGCCCTGTTCGACCAGTTACCCGAAGGTACGGTAATGAGTCTGACTTTAGTGGTCAAACCACAGGATGTACTCGAGGATCAGTTGAACCGCCTGTCCCGTAAAGCCATCGGTGAAAACCTGGCCTCGACCCAGACTCGTCAGGATGTTGAAGAGGCCCGTGCGATCATCGGTCGCCAGCACAAGCTATACCGCGGCACCCTGGCGTTTTACGTACGCGGTCATGATGAACAGCAACTGCACCAGCGCTCCGTCAGCCTGGCCAACGCGCTGCTGGGTGCGGGGCTGCAACCGGTACGCGAAGGCGATGAGGTCGCCGCCTGCAACAGTTACCTGCGTTGGTTACCAATGGCTTACAACCCGGCCCGCGACACGCGCAACTGGTACACCCGGCTGATGTTCGCCCAGCACCTAGCGAACCTCGTTCCAGTCTGGGGCCGCAGCACGGGCACCGGCCACCCGGGTATCACCCTGTTCAATCGGGGCGGCTCGCCGTTAAGTTTCGATCCTTTATCACGGCTGGACCGGGCCATGAACGGTCATCTGCTGTTGTTCGGCCCCACCGGTGCAGGCAAGTCGGCCACCCTGGTCACCTTACTGATGCAGGTCATGGCGGTGTACCGCCCTCGCCTATTTATCGTCGAGGCCGGCAACTCCTTCGGCTTGCAGGGCGACTACTTCGCGACGCAGGGCCTGTCGGTCAACAAGGTCCAATTGAAACCTGGCGCCTCGGTCAGCCTCGCACCGTTCGCCGACGCTTGGCGCCTGGTCGAGCAGCCGGATCAGGTAGCCAGTCTGTCTATCGATGAGCTGGACGATGAGGTGGTAACCAGTCGCGAAGACCAGCGCGATGTTCTCGGCGAACTGGAAATCACCGCCCGCCTGATGATCACCGGCGGCGAGCCCAAGGAAGAGGCGCGCCTGAGTCGAGCCGATCGCAGCCTGATCCGCGAGTGCATCCTGGATGCGGCGCAGACCTGCGTCACGGTGGGCCGCCAGGTGCTGACTCGCGACGTGCGCGACGCCTTGCTGCGCGTCGCCGCTGACCCGCACTTACCGGAGAAACGTCGCGAGCGTGCCCAGGAAATGGGCGAGTCCATCGACCTGTTTTGCCAGGGTTTCGAGGGTGAACTGTTCGATCGCGAGGGCACGCCTTGGCCCGAGAGCGATGTGACCATTGTCGACCTGGCCACTTACGCTCGCGAAGGTTACGAGGCGCAGATGTCCATTAGCTACGTCAGCCTGATGAACACCGTGAACAACCTTGCCGAGCGCGACCAGTACATGGGAAGACCGATCATCATGGTCACCGATGAGGGCCATATCATCACCAAAAACCCGTTGCTGGCGCCGTTTGTGGTCAAGGGCACGAAGATGTGGCGAAAGCTCGGTGCCTGGTTCTGGTTGGCAACGCAAAACCTTGCCGATTTTCCCACGGCTGCGCAGACCATGCTCAACATGATCGAATGGTGGATTTGTTTGAACATGCCGCCCGCGGAGATTGAAGAAATCTCACGGTTCAAGAGGCTCATACCGGCGCAGAAAGCCTTATTGCTCTCCGCCAGTAAGGAACCGGGTAAATACACCGAGGGGGTCGTGCTGTCGAAGAAGCTTGAAACGTTGTTTCGAGCCGTGCCGCCCAGCCTTTACCTCGCCCTAGCCATGACGGAGCCCGAGGAAAAAGCCGAGCGCTGGAAACTGATGCAGGAGAACGGCTGCTCTGAACTGGAAGCGGCGTATCGGGTAGCTGAACGGATAGATAGAGCGCGAGGAATAGAGCCCGAAATCTATTCGAGTATCGCGCTATAGAGTTAAAGATAGATTATTGCGATGCGCCTCGCAGCCGCTGCTGAATCCTCAACAAGAATCCGGCTTCAAAGGCATCCTGACAGTCACCGACAGGAAAGGTCTTGCGTGTTTGCGCCAGCTCCCACCACAGGGGAATCTCGCCGGGCGTATCAAGCCAAGCCTGAGCACATTGCACGCCCCGCTCGATCATCGAGGCAAACTCAGTACCCCAAGGTGTCAGAAGACTTGGGCAACCATCTGCCGCAGGAATTGAGATGTAGTTTTCGTCCATACCCACCCTAGATTTCTGATTTATCGTTAGACGCTGGGGCCAACTTTGAAAAGCTTAACGACACCAAGTGAACGCTCGATAACAGGCATGAGCATCAAATGGGTTAGATCAATGCCAATGTAGACTATATCCCGTGGATTGAGAGTCCCTCAAGGCGCAATTTGCGCGCATGACTCAAGACTACGAACAGCTTCGTGTGCAGCTGGCGGAAAACATCCGCTTGATGCGACGCGTAAAGAACCTCACCCAAGAGCAGCTCGCGCTCATGGCCGAGGTGGACCGCACGTACGTCAGTCAAATCGAGCGATGCACGGGTAATCCGTCGCTGTTGGTCCTGTGCAAGCTCGCAAATATTCTCGAAATCCCAACAGATCAGTTACTTGTGGAGCCCGATATCCTGCGTAGCTCCCTTAACGTCAAATAATAGTCTCACGTCTCACAAAGCCGATAGATCCGCCTTCATAATTTCCACTGACAGTTTTCAGTCCGTAACCGAACCTGCCCAGGCCATACACCGAGAGCCTGGATCATGCCTGTTGCCTGCTCGTCAATCCCACCCACAAAGCTACGGCCCTTAGCGCTGAGCATCCTGCTGGTGTGCGGCCCAAGCATGGCGCTAGATACCGGCAGCATCAGCTCCTCCGTGCTTTCGCCAAACTGTCTCGACTACAGGGTCGTCGGCATTTGTTTTTGGCTCCTCTGCACACCCTTCGGCTGCACGGTCAAAACCTCGACCAAGGTTCGTCATTTCATTCCTGAACTAGTGGTCTCGAGCTACGCCACCACCGGCAATAACCCCTGGACCGAGATGGCCACCCTCTCCTCTCCCATCAGCGGTGCGGAAGGTGGCGGCAACCTGATCACGCCGAACACCCAGCGCGACAACCTGCCCCGCTTCAAGAACGTAGATGGCATCGGCCACCCCGGAGGTTGGGCCGCCACGCAATTGGCCTCTCAATCCGGCTATGCCTGTGCCAGCGGTGCTATTGCGTTCATGCCCTACTACCTGAGTACCCTGGACTCACTGGCCTGGCGCCATGGCATCCCGGAAGGTTTCTACCCCGAGTCGCTCATGCCGGGGCTTCGTGAAATCGGTAGTCAGGCCTCGGGAAACATGTGGGGAAACGTTTATCCCCGGCAGGGATTTCTGGTACATCCCGACGACTTCAAGGCGGCCGCAGTCATGGCGCAACGGGCCGGCGATGTGATTACCCGCAATTGGCAGCCGCATGTGTACGTACCACTGACGCCCGCCAAACGCGACGGCTACTGGCCGCCTGGCCCGATCGTTGAAAACGACGCGTCGACCCACAAATGGCAATTGCTCTTCCCTCAGGTTCAGCCCACGTGTGCCATCTTCCCCAGCGATCCGGTACAAAGCGCGGATGGCGGCTACGCCTGGTCGCTGTGGCGTCCCTATAGCTGCTGCAAACGTGAGGGGCAGACCTTTCTGTTCAGTATCGACTTCGAAGGCGGTGCATCATGATTTGGCTTTGCGCGCGATCATGGTTGGGCGTGATGAGCCTGCTGCTCTGTGGACTGCTCGCCATGGCCACACATGCCCACGCCGCCGAGGGCGATTACCGCCTGGGTACTCAAGGCGAAGTACTCGACGACCGAGTCATGTACACCATTGGTGGCGGCTCGGCAGTCGGCTCACCGAGTTCGCTCTACCGACCCAGTGGTCTCGGTGTCGGCGGGTCTTGGCGAGCGAATATGATGTGCGGAAACATGAGTCTCACCAACACCCTGCAAAACCAGCTGAACGGCGCCACCGAAGGTTTCCAGCAGATCATGGGCAGCATCGTGCAGAACGCGACCCAAGCGGTAATGTCGCTGCCAGCGTTGATCATCCAGCGCGCCAATCCCGGTCTCTATGAGTTGCTGAGTAACGGCGTTATGCAGGGTCGCATCGACTTCGACCGATCCAAGCTGACCTGCCAGGCCATGGCCGAGAAGATGGCGGACAAGGTTGGTCAAGCCGGCTGGGGCGCGCTGGCCAAGAACCAGGAGATGCAGGGCAACCTTGAGCAAACCGGTGGCGATGCGGTGGCTGCGGTGAAAAACACCGAGGCCCGCAACGGCAACAATGGCGTGTCCTGGGTCGGCGGCTCGAAGGCTGGAGGCAATGGGCAGACGCCCATTCGGGTGACCGCCGACGTGGTGCGTGCGGGCTATAACCTGCTGCATAACCGGTCGGTGGATGACAGTGCCTCGATCAGTAGCGGCGATTGCCTGGGTGGGGCTATTTGCCAGACATGGACCTCGCCCCAAGAGGAATCCGTATGGGCCGTTCGCGTGTTGGGCGAGAGCGAAGTATCGACCTGCGACAGCTGCGAAACCCTGCGTGCAACCGCGGGCAGCGGATTGACGCCGCTGATCCAGGAGGCCTACAGCGAACGCCTCAAGGCCCTGCAAGGGCTGCTGTCCGGCTCACTGTCGCCTACCCCTGACAACCTGGCTAAAGCCTCGAGCCCAATGCTGCCGGTGACCCGTGGCGTGATCGAAGCCTTGCGCGACGATCCCGACCAGGATCTGCTGGCGCGACGCCTGGCCAGCGAGACGGCCCTATCCAGCGTACTCGATAAGGCACTGCTGCTACTGCGCACGCTACTGGCGGGCAGTCACGAACCGAACATCGCCTCCGCCGAACCAGCCCAGACCGCGTTGATGAAAAACATCGACACCCTGGAGCGAGAAATTCGCCTGCTGCAAACCGAGCTGCAGATACGGCAGATGCTGACCACCAATACCGCCAGCCTTGTGCTCGATCGGCATGCCGGTGGTGCCGATGCTTCGCGTACCGTCGAGCAAGGCGACCCCGAGCCCGGTCGACTCAATGATGCTGACGCCAGGCGCAAGTGAGCCATGAAACGCTCGCCGCTATTTACTTTGCTTGCGAGTCTGGGGATTGCAGCGGTGATGATCCTGAGCGCCGCATTAGTTGCATGGATCGGCCGCACTGCGCTGGGTAGTTTCGAGGCCTGGCAGCAGGTATTCGCATCCGTACGGCCCTATCTGCGTTGGTGGCGCGCCCTGCTCTACGGTGCCCTCTTTGCGCTCTGGTGGGATCTGCTTCGGCGCTGCCGACATCGACCACAGGATCGACTGCGCGTGAAACGCATCGGAGCATTAGGGCTCGTACTCTTTACCTGCGTCGAACTCACCCGACTGTGAGGTCACCACCATGCTCATGAGCACCAACAGCTACCTCGAGTTTTACCTCTCACTGCTGGCCTGGATCATCAACAACGGCCTCTGGAGTGTCCTGTCCGACACCGGGCTATTCGCCGCACCCTTTGGTGCAATCATCTTGCAGGAATGGTTGTCTGCCCGTCAGCAAGGCGCGGATGAAGGCAACAAGGGACTGCTCTCGGTGCCGCGGATCGAGAACCGGTTGTGGCTGGCCTACATCGTCGTGTTGTTCGGTTGCGCGCCGGTCTTTCCGTTGAGCCTCTCGTCAATGACGTTCGATGATGCGGCGAGTCAGCGCTGCGGCGTGAGTGTGTCCAAACCGACGGAAACCGCCTGGGGGACCACCTTCAATACTATCGGCGAACGCTCCGCCAATGTGCCGATCTGGTGGTTTCTGGTGCATGCCTTGAGCAAAGGCGTGACTGCGTCAGCCACTGCCTCTATCCCCTGTGCACCGGATATCCGGCAGATGCGCATGGAGATCGACAGCTCGCGCATCGACAGCCAGGTACTGCTACAGGAAGTCGCCGACTTCACCCGCGACTGCTACGGCTATTCCCGTTCTCGGTTGTTTACCAATCGCCCGCAGTTGGACAAGGCACAAAGTCACGACGCGTCCTGGATCGGCTCAAGCTATTTTCTGGACACGCCCGGCTACTACGATACGGATCGTTCACGTACACCGCGAGTCAGTTGGCCGTATGACGACAACCGCGATGTTTCTTTGCCGCGACTGGAGAATGGTGCGGGCTATCCCACCTGCAAGCAGTGGTGGAGCGATAGCGGTATCGGGTTGCGGGAGCGCTTGATCGAACAGGTCGATCCCTCGTTGCTGAATCAGCTGAAAGGTTGGTTGGCTGGTCGTTCGAGCAGCGAGATCGAAGATGCCACCCTGCGTGAGCTGGTCAGCCCGCGCCAGCAATCGATGTCCATGTCGCCCGGACAGGTGTACCAGGACTATGGTTCCAGCGCTCGTGGCGGCTCGATCAATCAGGGGCTTAATAACCTGGCCACCAATACCGGATTGGCCCTCGGCTCCTTCAGCAACTTCCCGGCAATGAATGCACTACGCGCCGCTCTGCCAATGGTGCAGGCCTTCCTCATCATGGGCGTCATCATCAGCTTGCCGTTGATCCTGCTGGTCAGTACCTATCAGTTGAAGACCCTCATGACAGTGACGTTCGCGCTGTTCACCTTACACATGCTGACCTTCTGGTGGGAACTGGCGCGCTGGGTCGACTCCAGCATGCTCGACACCTTGTACAACCAAGTTTCGGCTTCCAATCAAGTGCTGTTATCGCTGCCCACATCCGGCTTCATGGAGGGGACAGTTACGGCGCAGGTAATTGAGTATGTGATGGGTGCGATGTTCATCGTGCTGCCGATGGTTTTTCTAGCCACCATGAGTTGGGCCGGATATAGCGTAGGTTCAGGCGTAGAAGGAATGCTCAGCAGGGGAACCCACGCAGCACAGACAGCGAGCTCTAACGGAACCTCTCAGTTGATGAGCGGTGCAAGAATTGTTTCGGGTAAATCGAGCTCAAAATAACCAAGAGGCTACTTCAGAGAACCCCATTTATCGTACCGCTCAGGCCAAGACGTTCTATGCATTGGATCATCGAGATCGTCAATACCTGGAGTGTCTGAATCTTGAATTGGGATAGCTGCTAATACGACGATTGTGCACATCAGCACAAACAACCAGAAGCTAACAAAAATAAATGCTCCGAGCAGAGCCAACTTGGCAGTCAGAAAACTCCCGCGAACAAGAAATTTACCTGCGGGCATACCTACCGTCTCCGCACGCTCAACCACGCGGGATTCAAACGTTTTTAACCTACGGTAACCACGCTTCACCGACATACCACAAACGTACGCCCAGCGGTGGGCACGTGAACTCTGAACAGGTTGCTGAATCGGCATGGTCTCGCCCTCTTCTGAGCGTTTTCATGGTTGAGACAAGAGTAATAGCGTACTACTGAAATCGGCCCGTGCCAGACCGTTTATCAGTTTGCCCCAGCCGAAAAATCTTCACTGGAAGACAGAAGACAAGCTCCGTGAAACAGCGTCTCTACAGTCATTGACCCATACAAATCGTCCGGTTAAATACAAGGTACGGATCGCTGTTATCGACAGCACTTTCCCAGGTAGCCAGAACCTTCAAGGCTACGTCACTTCGATGATGGCTCTCCCCAAGTGCGATTAGCGTTCGGTAGCTCGCACGGTGACCGATTCTACGGTGATGAACGCCTACTGCTCTCCTGAGCGCCTTTCGAGCTCTGCTCGTCAGGAAAACCCTCTTGATTTTCTTCAACCCACCGCGGGGAAATCTTTTCCCGCACGGGACAGGTTTCTTCGCGTTTTCAACGGAGACATACCATGCCCGACTCACTTACACCGGAAACACTGAACACCCTTCGGTTGCCCATCGTGTTCACACCTGGCGCATGGCAACGCGCAGTACAGCTCGAGCGTTCCGATCACGCTGGGAAGCTGCAGATCGATCGGTTGAGCCACGTATTGCGCGCAGCCTTCGAAGCCCACCTGGCCTATCCACAAAAGCCCTATGTGCTGTTTGAGGTAGTTCACATTGAACCAACCGATCACTTCGACCACGACCCGTTGCTGCAATTGAGTCTCAGCCTACTCCAAGAACCGGGTCAGCCTGGCGCCTTACTGATAGCGCTTGCAGGAGAACACCAGCGCTAAGCGCAATTGGCGGCGCCCACCTCCACATTCGGACGGCATGCAAGACCTGCATCAATCCAGCCCATCACCCACCGGGGAACCCTCCCCCGACGGGCAAGGCGTTCCTCCGTTTTTCTCTCGAGGAAATTGCCATGCGCGATATCTACCAAGACGTAACTGACAAGATCGTTACCGCGTTAGACCAAGGCGTTGCTCCCTGGATCAAACCCTGGTCCTCAAGTGGCTCAGCTTACATCGGCCATCAACCCTACCCCATCAACGCCATCACGCGACGTCCGTATTCGGGTATCAATTTACCGCTGCTCTGGGCCGAGGCCAGGTTGCAGGGGTTCACTCAAGATCGTTGGCTGACCTTCAACCAAGCTAAAAAAGCCGGTGGGCACATCCGTAAGGGTGAGCACAGCACTCTGGCTGTGCTCTACAAGCCGATGGAGCGCGAGGAACAGACCGAGTCAGGCCAACCCGTACTCGATGAAAACGATCAGCCCAAGGTCGCTCACTTCGGCATTCTCAGGACGCATTTTCTGTTCAACATCGAGCAAACGGAGGGGCTCGAGATGTTCAATCAAACCCTGCTCGAAACGGAACCGACCGATCCCTTCGAGGCCAATAGCGTTGCGGAAAATCTGCTGTTAAGTTCAGGTGCACGCATCGTTCATCGGCCTGCCGACGAAGCCTTTTACCACCCGATCAGGGATCTCATCCAACTGCCGACAAAAGCACAATTTCACGATGAAGGCGGGTACTACGCCACCGCACTGCACGAGCTGACGCACTGGACCGGGCATCACGCTCGGTTGCAGCGCGAGGGGGTGACGTCATCCTGTCCGTTCGGCTCGCCAGGCTACGCGTTTGAGGAGTTGATCGCCGAGATGGGCGCTGCGTTTTTATGTGCTTACGCCGGCATTCAGGGAGAGCTGAGGCATGAGGGCTATATCGATTCCTGGCTCAGCCTGCTCAAGGCTGACAAACGCGCGATCTTCCGCGCCAGTGGCCAGGCCCGAAGCGCCTCGGAGTATGTACTCAACCTGGAGCAGCAACTAAAGCAAGCGGTCTTGGATGACTCACTATGCATGAACGATGGAGCTTGATCGTTACCTCACCGCTGCAAACGCTTCACAGGGCCCAACGCGAGTTGAGCCCTTTTTTCTGTTTTCAGAAAACAGACGGAATCATACGGCGGGCCCTCACGCAAAGAACAAGAGAGGGGCGCACACCCGCAGCATTCCGTTATGTATCCAGGTTCTGTGCCAGAAAATCCACCAGCTCGAGCGGACTCCGGCTGTCGATCACCTTGTAGATCAGATCGCGTTTACTGCGCGGTAACTTCTTGACCACGCTCTTCGCCGAGGCCCTGACGGCTTCGTCGGTCCCATGGATACGTGCCGCGAGTAGCAGCACGAGCGTGGCGTCAGTGAGGTTCATGGCAAGACCTAAAAAATATGCACCGCAGTGTACCGGCTCTTTTCTTTTCCGTACTAGCCCCAAAAAAAATGATGCCTAGGAGTATCCATATTCCGATTGCCGCACAAAGGGACACGAGCCAAAAGGACGGGTAAGGGTTGGAAGGGAATGGGCACTCAAGGGTAAGAGCGCTATCCGAAAAGGCTAAAAGGCCACTGACCCAGCCACTTCCCGGAGGTCACGATGCTCAGTCTGTTTCGCCACAAAAGGCAGAAGCCCCCTCCGCCACCGACCGTCAACGTCGCCGAAGGTTACCTGTCCATCGAGTCAGCCCATACCCTCTTAGCAGTGGAGCACCGCCGTCAGTTGCTCGATCGCATCTGGCAATACACCGCCCTCTCCCACGTCCAATTCACCCAGCTCTACTTAAATCCGATCCATCGCTACGCCGAACAGGTCCAGCAACTCCCGGCCAGCGAGACGCACCACCATGCGTATCTCGGTGGCATGCTCGACCATGGCCTGGAGCTGGTCGCTTGCAGTTTGAAACTGCGTCAGTCGTATCTGCTTCCCACCGGCGCCGCGCCCGAAGACCAAGCCGCCCAGACCGATGCCTGGTCGGCTGGCATCGCCTATGGCGCCCTGCTGCATGACATCGGCAAGATCGCCGTGGACCTGCTGGTCGAACGCCAGGATGGCCGTGTTTGGCATCCTTGGCAGGGCTCCCTGGATCAGCCCTACCGTTTTCGTTACCTCAAGGGTCGTGACTACCACCTGCACGGCGCCGCCGCAGGCTTGCTCTACACCCAAATTCTCGACCGCCCAATCCTCGATTGGCTCAGTGGCTTTCCGCCACTGTGGGCCAGTCTGCTGTATGTCCTGGCGGGCCAGTACGAACGTGCCGGCGTGCTCGGTGAGTTGGTGATGCAGGCCGACCGTGTTTCCACCGCACAGAACATCGGTGGTAACCCGAGCAAGGCGCTGCAAGCGCCGATTCATTCGCTGCAACATCACTTGATCAGCGGACTGCGTCATCTGGTTCAGCACGAGCTGAAACTCAACCAGCCGGGTGCCGCGGGATGGCTGACCCAGGACGCACTCTGGCTGGTCAGCAAGACGGTCACGGACAAGCTGCGAGCCTATCTGCTGTCGCAAGCGATAGAGGGCATTCCCGCCTCCAACATCGCGGTGTTCGACGAACTGCAATCGCATGGGCTGGTCGAGTCGACCCCCGAAGGCAAAGCCATCTGGACCGCGCTCGTGGCACAGGGAAACTGGCAGCAGAGCTTTACCTTTCTGCGCCTTCCACCAGCGTTGATTTGGGGGGACGAAGATCGCCCCGCGGCTTTCAGCGGAACAGTGAACGTTGCAACCGATGACCACCAGACTGACACTCCGCGATCACCACCAGTACCCAAGGCCGGCGGAACAGCATCGCATCAAAACCAATCGCTGGAAGCTCCCAGGGAGCTAGAAGAAGCTGACCACCTCGGAACGTTGCTGGATATGTTCGAAACGGCAGAACCCGAGGTGCGAGATACACCGTCAGAAAATGATCTCGAAGTCTCAAGACACCCTTCGGACAACCCAGGTCAGGTTTTCCTAAATTGGGTCAAGGAAGGCATCCAGAGTCACAAGCTGATCATCAACGACAGCAAGGCTAAAATCCACACGGTGAGCGGCACCGTGCTATTGGTCACACCAGGTCTATTCCAACGCTACGCGCAGGAGTTTCCTGATATCTCACAGGATTCCAATCTAGAGATTGAAGAATGGCGATGGGTGCAGAAGCAGTTCGAAAAACTGAAGGTCCACAGGAAGCGCAACGACAGTTTGAATATCTGGCTCTGTCAGGTCGAAGGTCCCCGCACGAAAGCAAAACTCAAAGGCTATTTGCTAGAAGAACCAGCACTATTGTTCAAAGCTGCGGCTATGCCTGCCGATAATCCCTTTCTTAAGCTCGAAAAAGCTTAAATTTCCGTAGCATCTCATTGGGTGCTCGACATGCAGAATCACCTCGGGGCAGCGCTCGTTACTAAACCGATCCGCTGCCGCTCCTCGGGAGCTCATAGAGTTCGATGGTTGATTGGCTTAGTCTCGAAGTTTTTTGGGGCGCCCTGCTTGACGATAATATCATCATGACACCTATACTCGTGCAGCATCATCGGGCATCGAGGACGTAAGCTTGATCGACCGAAGTGTCAATCGACGATCGTTGTCGTTCGCCGCGCAGCGACTATGTGGCAGATGGTTTTCAGGCTTATTTTGTAGGCCATGATGCGATATGCGTTCAAGAGCAAATCATCTGAACTTCAGTCTCTGAAGCGATGCATTGGCTGCCGATCCGACGTAAGACTGACCGAGGGCAAGGAATGCACATCGTTGGTGGTCTATATCGCGAGTTATGTGATGTACCGTTCTGGGACTCTACGCTGGGCTCTGGAGGTCGCGCGGCCTTGGCCGCCAACGCACTGGTTACGGGTGTCAAGTTGTCTACTTATGCCTCCCCCGCTGATCGCTCCGCATTGGTTTCGCTGGAATCGCAGGGAATCATCACGCATGCCGCTACCAGACCATCGCCAATAGTCTTCGCGTATTTCCACCCTCTTTCTTCGCCCCATATTGAGCCACCGCGCGCGTCCATCGGCCGCGAGAACTCGATATCGGTGAATGGGAACGCCGTTTTGCGCTTCGGCTTTCTTGAGGGAGATGCGGTGGTCACGGCAAATCGGGCCGTATACGACCCGCAAACCTGGCATAACCCGCCATCATTTGGAGCCAATGGGTCGACGGCCAGAGAATTGGCCTTAGTAATGAATGAACTGGAAGCGCGTCAGATAACTGGAATCGATGAACTGCACTTAGCGGCGCAACACCTGCTCAAAAATCAACGCGCACAGGTTGTCGTGATCAAACAAGGTGCACGTGGTGCCTCGGTTTACGAGGGTGTAGGCAAGATTTCACACATACCGGCTTATCGTTCCAGCAGTGTTTTTAAAATCGGAACAGGTGACATATTTACTGCCGTATTTGCGGTTTATTGGGCGCAAAACGAGCTGCCGCCTCACCAAGCTGCAGATCTGGCGTCACGGTCGGTATCTGTCTATTGCGATACCCGTGCGTTCGAGTTTGATGAATCCATCCTCATGCAACGTCAGCCTATCTCATCCGGGATCGGTGGCAGGGTTCGTCTGGAAGGTGGTGTTGATTCACTAGGACAGCGATACACGATGGAAGAAGCCCGGTTTGCATTGCGCGAACTGGGTGTAGATGTGACATGTCCACAGATTGAAGCGGCGAACGCTGGCTGGAATACGGATGCGACCTTGGTAATCAATTATGACTTGTCGGTGGAGTCCCTGGCACGAATTGCAGAAGACCGAGCCCGATCAATTCCGATCATCACACTTCACGAGCGTAATACTGCCGCGAGTGTATTAACCGTTGCAACAGAGACAACGGATGACTTCACGACAGCAATGTACCTCGCTGCCTGGGCTGCTGGCGAAGCCGCTGCCACTCACTGAAAGATAAAATAATAATTGGCATCGCCCGCAGGGTCATGCAACGGAATGTAACCAGCTGAGGCCAGATCGATCCATGGCGGACGTCTATATCATATATGCCAAAGAAAATAGCAAGACAGCGTTGAAGGTTCGCGATCTCCTCTCTGCGTCTTGGAGCGTGTGGCTGGACGATTTGATAGTTGGCGACTTCAGTGTCGCGATTACAGAGAATCTCAAAGAAGCGAAATGCGTCGTTGCTCTGTATTCCTCATTTGCTCACAAGCACACCATTACTGGTGAGTTGAGCTTGGCAGAAAAATATCAAAAGAAGGTCGTCCCTCTCATTTTGGATGACAGTGATCCGCCCTACCCATATGGTCACTTCAGCAGTGTTGATTTCCGGTCATGGCAGGGCGAAGCAGACCACTCATGCTTTCAGCTGCTGCAGAAGAAAATCGGGCTCGTTGTTCCTCCTCAGGGTAAGCCCGTCCGGTTAGCCACGATAGCTGGCGGCGCGCTTGCGCTTCCTAATGTCTTCATGTCTGTTTCGTCACACGAGACACAGTTCGATCCCGTAGAAGCGCTGGAAGCATTAACGGTGTATCCAACGCGCTCGATTCTTGTTTCTGCCTATGACCTGGTTAATTCTGAATCGCGACACGAGATGATTGCTGAAATAACGACCTATCGGGACCAAGGCGGTTTTGTTCTCATCGACTCGGGCAACTATGAGGCCTACCGCCTGAATGACAAACAGTGGAAGCCATCGAACCTGAAGCGCGCGCTAACCGATACGCCACACGATTGGGCGTTCTGTTTTGACAACATGACCCCCAGTGACAAATTCGAAGTGGCGGCAAGGCAGGTCATAAAAGCAGTGGAGCGTGACGCCAAGCACACTTCTGCTCCGGTGCTACCCATCATTCACGTCAAGCAGACCCCTAAGGGGCTCGAAAGACTTCCTCGGATCGTCAGGGCGATATCCGAGCACCTGCAACCGCCTATCATCGCTATTCCGGAAAGGGAATTGGGTGCGGGTCTTGCGCAGCGTGCATTGACTGTCAGACATATCAGGGATGAACTGGACAAGCTGCCCTATTACCAACCCATTCATCTACTGGGCACTGGAAACCCGTGGAGCATTGCGCTACTGGCTGCCGCTGGCGCGGACACGTTCGACGGTCTTGAATGGTGTCGGTTTGCGGTAGACCCAGAGCTTGAGCGGCTTCACCACTTCCAACACTTCGACTTTTTCAAAACGAAAAGGATCCGAAGTGAATTTATGGACAGGGTGATGGCAAACGACAACATAGGCTACGCAGGCAAGGTTGCGTTCCACAATCTAGAGTATTATGCGGAGTTTGGCCGAATCATGCGTGACATGTATTCGAAAGGCCGCGAAGAACCGTTTGCCATGGGAGTTACCGGCATGAAAAGCGCCGAGCTTCGATCGCTATTCCCAGGAATTTTTCTATGACCACTTATAGCGCTGAAGCGCTCTGCAGAGCTGTCGCTGCGGTCTGTCCAGATATTCGCACACGTATCGAAGCCGGCGCGGTGTCTGACGAGCGTCATCTATGGTGGGAGCTTTCGTGCTGCATTCTCAGTAGCCAGGTACCCTACCCGCTCGCTATGGCAGCCGCAGATGCCATCGATGAACGTGGCTATCTTCATCACAACACACAACACAGCGAGCACCTTGCTGAGAAATTGTTTGAAGTGCTCAGTACCCCTCTCGATGTCGACGGTAAAAAACGCACTTACAGGTTTCCCAGGGCAAAAGCCGGTCACTTGGCGTCTACGTGGGCGGCCGTAGCAAACGTTGGCGGCTCACTTAAGGCGCTGATCAGTGGTGACGTCAGTGATGTACGCGCGTGGCTGGTGGCCCATGCATCCGGTATGGGACCCAAGCAAGCCAGTATGTTTTTGCGCAATTGCGGGGTTACTTATGACTTGGCAATCCTTGATCGGCACGTGCTCAATTACATGTCTGCCCAGGGTATATATTCAGGCACGCAGGTATCCATATCCGGACTGAATCAATATGGCAGGCATGAAGACAGGCTTCGTGACCATGCCCGGGAAATGGATTGCCCGGTTGGTCTTTTGGATTGGGCCATATGGATCGTTATGCGCGTTGCAAATCGCAAGCAGGAGGCTGTTTTAGTATGAGTATCGTGACACTAGTTTCGGGAGGCCTAGACTCCACGCTCGTCGCCAAGTTGGCACAGGAGCAAGGCCTGCAGATATTTCCCCTCTTTGTAGATTATGGTCAACGAGCCCGCGACCGAGAGCTCGCGGCCTGCAAGCTGGCCATGCAGAAGCTTGGACTCCCTGAGCCCGAAATTGCCTGTCTGTCGGGATTTGGCAGGTTGATTCGCTCGGGACTCACCGACCCTTCCTTGCACATCATTGACGACGCCTTCACTCCCGGCCGAAACATGCTGTTTCTGTTGACCGCCGCCGCTTACGCCCATCAGAAAAACGCCGATGCGATCTCCATCGGATTGCTTCACGAAAGCACCAGCCTTTTTCCTGATCAGACCTCTGGATTCCTCGAAGAGGCTGAGCGCATGATAAATCTATGCATGGGCCGGCATATCAAGGTGCTTGCACCGCTCTCATCGTTCATCAAACCTGACGTCGTGACGCTGGCAGCCGAGAAAGGCATCTCTCAGACCTACTCGTGCCACCTGGGTGAAGAAAAACCGTGCGGCAACTGTATCGCCTGCAACGAGTTCAAATTTGAGGATGCCAATGATGGGCGGTAGCAGCACAGGTGGATGGAGCCGACTCGGTGATGTCAGGTCTCTGGAGCAAAAAGCCAAGGCTGCTCTAAATGAGGGCAAGCGCAACGTGTTCATCAGTTTTGCCACCGAGGACATGGCTGAGGTCAATCTGCTCAGGGGACAGGCAAAAAACGATAACAACGACATCGAGTTCAATGATCATTCAGTCCGCGAACCCTACGACAGTGAACAGGCGGAGTACATCAAGCGCAAGATCGCCGAGCGCATCAACCGCTCCTCTATCACTGTGGTCTTCATTTCCAAGGACACTGCCCAGAGCAAGTGGGTGAAATGGGAGGTGGAAAAGAGCTTAGAGCTTGGCAAGAAGGTTGTAGCTGTACATTCCGGTAAGCAGTTCAGCGGAACTGAGCCTAAATGGGTGTCAGAACACAAGATCAAAACGGTGCCTTGGTCGAAGCTTTCCGACGAGCTCAAATAAGCTGCCGGCAGGAAGGTGTTTAGCTTCTGAAATTAGCGCCCTATTCCTGCCGGTAGTCGTTTCGCGCGCGAGGCGCTGTCAATTGTCCTTCCTTGCCTCCCACTGGGTGTGCTCGCGAGAAAACGCGTTCTCGGCGTCACCTACAAATGTCGACAAATGCTCATCTTTTTTCAGCTCATCGGCCTGTTCACGGATAAGCGTGATCTCATGCGCAGTAAGTGCGTAAGACGCCGATAGCTCAGTGAAGCGTTTTGCCTGCATCCACGCCAGAATGCTTGCTGCAACAGCGATCAGCACGTCAGTCGGAAAGTATTGGTATTCCACGTTGGCTATCTTGATCAGCGCACATCCAAAAGCGATGGCGTTAACGGAGATCAATACAATGAAGAAATACTTGGCGGCCTGGGCGTTGAAGTTAGCTTTACGTGAATACCATCCCAGTTGGTCGTTGATCCGGAATTCGATGTACGTATCGCGCCGGGTTTCGAAATCACCAGCCCTTATCAGCTTCATCTTGTGTGTAATCTGCTGGGCCGGCAGATGCGTGAGCAGCTTGTTCGACACGCCTGGGTTTTGCTCAACCACTTGCGTAAGCTTTGCCAGCAAATGCTTCTTGGCCGCCTCGTCGCTTTCATGAAAAGGCTCGGCGCGGGACACGTAGCGCCACACCATGGTTTTGATTGATTCTGCGACGGCACGCCCCGAATACCAAAGCCGCTCAGGCCTCTGTGTCGCCAGATACACAGAGCTGGCTAATGCGCCGGCTAAAAGAGCCGCCTGCAGGGCCGCTGCACCCCAGTGAGGGTAATTGATAACGGAGACGATTGCGGCGGCCACCAACAGCGCCAGGTTAGTGAGCAGCGCGGCAAGAAAATGCTTCTGAGCGGAACCCGACAGCTCATCGGCGGCCTGATAGAGACCAGGGAAATCAGAACTCTGCATCAAGGAACCTCATAGCCGAGCTTTTGATACACGGCTGGCTGATAGAAATAGTTGCCACGCTCACTTGCCGTGGGGTTCGCCAGGGCATGAGCAATAATGGCAGGGGAATACGGGATGAATACTGCCCCGACGTCCTGCAGGATGGGTGGGCAAAGATCAGCATTCACCTGGCGGGCTCCGTCCAGATTAATGCCGATGAGCTTGCACCCCTTCTCTATCGCTACCTGTATCTCCCAACGCACGTATTTGTGTTTCGAACGCGTGTCCCTGCCAATCAGCAGTGCGAAGGTGCCGGCCATATCAATCCTTTCCCGGCATTTGCGCTTGATGTAATCCTCGTCTTCCGAGTTCAACGCCATGTTCAACTGGCAGTCGGCGAAATCAAAATCGATCCGAGTGTTTTTCTTCCACGCCCCCATCAGCTCATACATGTGGCGGTCTGTGCTGCTGAAGCCGACGAATGTTCTGGGCAACCCCATTTCGCTGTTCCTTTCTTGAAGTCGTTGGTTGGATAACCTCAAACGGTTAGTGCTGAGCCGGGGCCAGCGCTGCGAGCCGTTTCTCTCGGGTTGCTAACACGTGACTTTTGCCCGCCTGATAAGTATCAACCTCCCATTGAGCAATGAAGGCTCCCATAAAATGATTCTCGAACGTCTCGGCTTGCGTGGCATCTCCGGCCGCAAAATAGCAGTTGGCCAAAGTCGCATACACCCAGCGTCTGTCGCTGCGTTCAATGAAGTCGGGAGACTCCAGCACAGGCAACAGAATCCTCAAAATCGCTTCACGGATTTTCTGCGCGCACATGAAGTCGAACATTCTCTCCGCGTCTTCTGTTTGTATTTGAGCTCGAAACTCGAAGCACAACGCAAGGTTTTCGCCGTTGTAATAGTCACGCTTAACCTCAAAGCCTCGGCGATAAAAAGCAATGGCTGAGTCAAGTGAAGCTCTGTCACCCTCAAGCAGCCAGATTCGCTTGACGATCGCTCCCGCGATGCCAACAGTCTCGGGGTCATTCGAGCTTTCAGGATTTAGGGGGCTAAGCACTTCCACGGCTGCTCGCAGCGCGGCGAGCTCATCAGGAATCTTTGACTTATAGGTGCTCAGTGCAAGCTTTTGCAAAATATCAGGCTCGCCAGGCTTCATATCCCTTGCAGCAGCAAACTCTACGCTGGCAGCATGATGTTGACTCTGCCGCATCAACTTTTCACCTTCGCGCATGTGATGAAAAAGTCGTTGTTGAGCGGCCTCTGCTTCATCGACCAACTCTTCAAACTCTTCATCCGACATCCTCGGCGAGCGCAACCCCGGCAGGAACGTATAAACCGGACTGTCGATAGCTTGGGCGGCCATCACGGCCTCAATCAGGTTACCCAGGGCCTCGGTGGCGCGCCGCGCCTCACGTGCAAGAATGTCTTCACCAAAATGCGAATACTGGAAGGTGCTGATGTGATTGAGGTCAAAGTACAGCTTGCCCTTGTCCTCGCTCATGACGATGGTCGAATTCGGTCTCAGCGCGTGACGTACTCCCAGTTCGTAGACAGCGTTTACGTTTCCCGTTGAAATATCGGCTATGACCAGATCAGCCCTGAGCAGCAGGTCGTACATTTTTACGTCGATAAGCCCCGACTGCATGATCTCGTCAGCCCGAACGCAGCGTAAGCCGCGGCTGGTGACAGCGGGCTCGATAATCGTTTCGTACGTTGCATTCAGGTCGAGCGTGCGACCAGACTCATACTCGGTTTTCTTGCCATACCCCATTACGACAAAGCATAACTTCATCACAGCGATCTCTTACTCGCAAAAATGTTTGATCAAAATCGCAGCGGTCTATCGATCCTGTTCGTGCACAAGCTAAGCCCATGCAAGGCTCATCAATGAGCCCTGGAAAGATATGAAGCAACTGCGAATTCGATCTCCGGCAAAAAGGGCAAATCTGAATCGTGCGACGCACACAGAGCATTCTTTTGAGGTCTGTCAGGCCAACGGCGGCTAAAGCAGACAATGGGGCTATTCCTACCGTCCGGCAGATGATTTTTAGATTATTGGTTGATCATCAATGCTGGCCAAAACGCCTGGTTAATCACAAGACTGACCGCTTGGTTCGAGTTTTTCTTAACCCCGTCCATGAGCGCTTTGTTGTAGCTAAAATCGTAAATAAACTTAGGATCATCCGAGTTGATTCGAATGCCCAGGAATCCATACCAAAGCAGCAGATCTACCGCGCGACTTGCCTTCTCCCGATCAAGTCCAGATTTAAGGAGAGTATCCATCACCTGCTGCTCAGAAAGATCGGCGGATGATGCGACGAAAGCGTAGAGAAGGCCATCAGTCTCATCGGACACGTCCTGAAGCTCGTAGCCAATATCGCGCAGCAGATCCGCTGAATAGGCCGCGATGCCCTTCTCTATGTCGCTGCCTTCGATAATTTCGTGGTTGAGGTTGATGGCAAAGCTCTTGCAATGGTTGATCAGGTTCAAGAGAAAGCGTGGTCTCATCAAGGAACGCTCTATCAGAAACTGAGACGTTTCCTCGCCCTTGTAATGGCTTACAAAAAGCCGCAGCCAGGCCGACTTGAAGTCCAGGTCTTCTTCAAGACCGTTGGACACGATTCGCAAACGAACGAGCTCGCGTAACAAGTCAGAATCCGTCCAATCCAGCACTACACTGGCTTCCTTGCCGCGGTCAGACGTCTCCTTGACCAGCAGCTCGTAGACGTCGTTGCGCAGAAACACTACCGAGCGCACCTTGATGTTGTCGCTGCTGAACTGACGCTCAATCTTTCGCGTAGCGTCGATCAAAGCTCTGACCATGAGCAGGTCTTCATGCTTCAGTCCGGACGTTGGCCAGCCATTATCAATATTGTCGAAGAGAAGCCATAGCACCTGCTTGTTCTCAAGGTAACGTCCCAGTTTCTGTTTGAGTTGCTTGACGTCATGTTTGTACAGGAGCTCGGTCACTTCGAATGAGCTCAGATTGACGCTTTCGGTTGAACCGTATTTGGATTGGTATTCGGAGTAGATTTTCTCCATGAGCATCGACATACGCTCGGAAAAATCGCCTTCTGAATCGTAATCTTCTCCCCGATACAGCTCGGCGAGCTCGCGATAGCCTTCATACAGCCGATGATCATGGATGTGACGCTGTTTGTCTTTTTCCAAAATCTTGTAGCAAATTTCCAGCAGTAGCACGTACTCCCAAAATGCGGTGATCGTGTGCTGGTAGGTGCCTTCGGCAAGAAACTGAAGGATGCGTTCTTTGAATTTGATGAGCTTGTAGCCGTCTGGCTTCAAATCCAAAACGATATTTTTGTTTCGGTTCTTGTCGCGCTCGGCATCCCTGATTTGAAGAAAGATGGCTGATTTTCCAGACCCCTTACGACCGACGACCAAATGCGCCTCGCCACGCAACGATTTCAGAAACTGATCGGTCTCCAGATAATAACGTTCGAGATCCCGCATTTCGTTCTCGGCTGAGGTCGCACCGAGATTGAGCTTTTTGATGAATGACCGCTCGGGTTTCGCGCCGGAAGCCTCAAGCTGCTGAAACGCTTGGGTCACATCGGACGCAAACACCTCAATGGCGCGGTTAACATCATTCGGATGGTAGGTGACCTGGACAAAGTCTCGGTAATCCACTGGGACCGGATCATCGCCTGACTGAAGAATGCACATCGCCTTGCCCATGCCATCGGCCAAACCAGCAATGAAGGCGGCTCGCATGTTGTGGATGGCTGCTCCTGTCGCCCCAGTAGATAGCAACGGAACCACAACCCCATAGGATTGTGCGACCTGATTGATCGCGTCATAGGCCGAAAGCCTGGGAGTTTCGTTTGGATCAAAGTTGCGGAAGATGAAACCTGCCTTTTTGATCCTCGAGGTGATGCGTGTCGACCAGTCGGTTTTGTGCGGTGTATACAACAAGTAAACCGGTGCTTTGAGATTGAGCGCAGCAGACACGTCAATCGATTTCCAGGCTGATGCGTTGTTCAAAAAACCGCTCAGCTCAGGCGAATTCTGGTATTCCTGAAACCCAAGGGTGTCAAAAATACCGACGTCTGAAATTTTCAACCCCTGCGACTGAAGGCTTTTGTTTTTGACAAGCAGAACGCGCTTTGATTTACCAAGGGCGTAGCCAATTTCATACGTGACGTTGAAATTTAGCTCACTGATGTCAGCAACCAGGAAATCGGCTGCATCAATACCTGCCAGCACTTCGTCAGAGATGAAGTGACCGACGATGTCCAAGGCCCTCCAGGTAGACACAACCGTTTTCGTATTGGTTCTTGAGCTGGTAGCAACAGCACTCTCAATGGTTTGCCCTATCTCGGCAGGCGTTGACGCGTAAGCAAAAAAGCCAATGACGTCCTTCATATCCTTTCCCTGAAATAACAACCGGCTGTTCTCGTGTATTCAGGATAACTGCCACCATGCCGATGGTAAATGGCTATCAGTATGCCCGTCACATGCTAGAGCTAGGATCAAGATGCCCAAGACCACTAGCTGGTGTCGAAGGCTCCCCGGATCGTACACGTAGCCTGCTTCCAGGCAGTCACAGGTTCAGCGGCCACCGTTGTTGGGCTAGAGCTCTCAGCCGCTTGCTTTGCGTCTCCACGACAGAGATGAATCACATCTTTCGCCTGTTGCCTGGCTTTGCATTCCGGCGGGATTTTTAGCCACAAGATTGCGCCCATGCTGGGCGCACCGAAAAAAGGACCCGAAGGTCCTGATTTCAAATAACACACATCGTTGCTGCTTGCGCCAAAGCTGGCGCGAGATAGTGCCAAAGCTGTCGCTAGCTCACAGCCCTTGAGATACCAAAGCTACCTAGATCCAGAATATCCGTGGGAGTAAATGTGGGAGTATTTTTTCAGACATGAAAAAGCCCAACCGGTGAAGATTGGGCTAAATCATTGAAAAATATGGTCGGGACGGAGTGATTCGAACACTCGACCCCTAGCACCCCATGCTAGTGCGCTACCGGACTGCGCTACGCCCCGACTAGGCGTTAAACTTGTATCGCTCCTTACGAAGCGCTGAGGAATATACCGCAAGCTTTTGAAATGTGGAAGTATTTAAATACCTTTCATCACTTCTTCAGCACCACCAGCACGTCCTCCAACTCGGAGATCATCTGACGGATCAGTTGTTTGTACTGGGTGGTATCGTCTTTGGCCTCATCACCGGAGAGACGCAACCGCGCACCACCGATGGTGAACCCCTGATCATAAAGCAGCGCGCGGATCTGCCGGATCATCAGCACATCTTGGCGCTGATAATACCGGCGATTTCCGCGGCGCTTCACAGGGTTGAGTTGAGGAAACTCCTGCTCCCAATAACGCAGCACATGCGGTTTTACCGCACAGAGCTCGCTGACTTCACCAATGGTGAAGTAGCGTTTGCCTGGAATAACCGGCAGCTCGTCGTTATGACTTGGTTCCAGCATAAGCCTCAACTCGGGCCTTCAACTTCTGCCCTGGACGAAAGGTGACCACACGGCGAGCCGTGATCGGGATTTCTTCTCCCGTTTTCGGGTTGCGGCCAGGCCGCTGACGCTTATCCCGAAGGTCGAAGTTACCGAAACCGGACAATTTGACCTGTTCGTTATCTTCGAGAGCATGCCTGATTTCTTCAAAAAACAGTTCGACCAATTCCTTGGCCTCACGTTTGTTCAGGCCTAGCTCTTCGTAGAGACGTTCGGCCATTTCAGCTTTCGTCAGAGCCCCCATACGTCACTTCCTTAACGTGGCGTTCAACCTTTGTTCGAGCGAGGTGAGGATATTTTGCGTAGTGGAGTTCACCTCATCGTCATTAAGAGTGCGCGATGGATGCTGCCAGGTCAAGCCAACTGCAAGGCTTTTTCTATGTGGATCAATACCTTTACCCTGATACACGTCAAATAGCCTGAGGTCGGTCAGCCACTCACCGGCGTTTTCACGAATCACGTCAAGCACGGCGCTGGCTGCAACGTCACGATCGGCCAACAGGGCCAGGTCGCGGCGTACTTCTGGGAAGCGCGACAGTTCGTGGAACTTCGGCATTTTGCCCAGGGCGACTTCAGCCAGAACCAGTTCGAATACAAACACCGGGCGATCAAGACCGAGGGTTTTCGACAGTTCAGGGTGAATCGCGCCGACGTAACCAACCAAACGGCCTTCACGCTCGATGCGCGCAGTTTGTCCTGGGTGCAGCGCCGGGTGTTTACCTGGCGAGAAGGTGAAGGAGTCCAGTGCACCGGCAAAGCCCAGCACTGCTTCCACATCAGCCTTGACGTCAAAGAAGTCCACCGCGTCGCGACCTTGAGCCCAGCCTTCAGGCAAACGACTGCCGCAAACGACACCGGCCAGCATCGGCTCTTGCTTCAGGCCTTCCAACTGGCCGACAAAACGCAGGCCGCTTTCGAACAGGCGGACACGATCCTGCTGGCGATTGAGGTTGTGCTGCAGTGCCTTGACCAGGCCCGGCCACAACGACGAACGCATGGCAGCCATGTCATTGGAAATCGGGTTGGCCAGTAGCAGCGGCTCGACGCCCGGGCTGAACAATTCGAATTGCTTGGGATCGATGAAGCTGTAGGTAATTGCTTCCTGGTAACCGCGAGCCACCAGCAGACGGCGCAGCACCGGCAGATCGCTACGGGCTTCAGCCTTGGCCTGTGGAGCCAAGCGTGCTTGTGGGTAACGAACCGGCAAGCGGTTGTAGCCGTAGAGACGGGCCAGCTCTTCGATCAGGTCGACTTCAAGACTGATATCGAAGCGATGGCTTGGCACTTCAACACGCCATTGCCCTGCCCCATCCACAGTAATCGCCAGGCCCAGGGCACTGAGCAGCCGCTCGATTTCCGCGCTTTCGATTTCCAGACCCAGCATCTGAGTCACGCGCTCGGCGCGCAGCGTGATCGGTGCGATGGACGGCAGATGTTGCTCACTCACCGTCTCAATAATCGGACCGGCTTCCCCGCCAGTGATGTCCAGCAGCAGGCCAGTGGCACGCTCCATGGCTTCACGGGCGAGCTGCCAATCCACTCCGCGCTCATAACGGTGCGAGGCATCGGTATGCAGCCCATAGGAGCGCGCTTTGCCGGCAACAGCGATCTGATCGAAGAAAGCACTTTCAAGAAAGATGTCGCGCGTTGTGGCGGTCACACCGCTGTGCTCGCCCCCCATGACACCGGCAATAGCCAGCGCGCGGGAATGGTCGGCAATCACCAAGGTATCGCTACGCAGGGTCACTTCCTGACCATCAAGCAGAACGAGTTTCTCGCCCTCTTCCGCCATGCGTACACGGATGCCACCGTTGATTTCGGCAAGGTCGAAAGCGTGCAGAGGCTGACCCAGCTCCAACATGACGTAGTTGGTGATATCCACCGCCGCATCAATGCTGCGTACGTCAGCCCGACGCAGACGCTCCACCATCCACAGCGGGGTTGGCTTGCTCAGGTCGACGTTGCGGATCACTCGGCCCAAATAACGCGGGCAGGCAGCCGGCGCCAGCACTTCAACCGGGCGCACTTCGTCGTGTGCAGCCGCAACAGCGGCCACTACCGGGCGGGTGACCTGTGCAGCGTACAAGGCGCCGACTTCTCGCGCCAAACCGGCCAACGATAGGCAGTCACCGCGGTTAGGGGTCAGATCGACCTCAATGCTCGCGTCGTCCAACTCCAGGTATTCACGAAAGTCCTTGCCTACCGGCGCATCAGCCGGCAGCTCCATCAGACCGTCGTTGCCTTCACCTACCTGCAACTCGGCCTGAGAACACAGCATGCCGTTGGACTCAACACCACGAAGTTTGGCCTTCTTGATTTTGAAGTCGCCTGGCAGCTCGGCGCCAATCATTGCGAATGGAATCTTCAGGCCCGGACGCACATTAGGCGCACCGCAAACGACCTGGAAGGTTTCTACACCATTGCTGACCTGGCACACACGAAGCTTGTCGGCATCCGGATGCTGCTCGGTGCTCAGCACCTCGCCCACCACAACGCCACTGAAAATACCGGCGGCCGGCGTAACGCTATCGACCTCAAGACCGGCCATCGACAGACGAGCAACCAACTCGTCGCGACTTACCTGCGGGCTAACCCAACCACGCAGCCATTGTTCACTGAATTTCATCCTGCTCTCCTAAAAATTCGTTACGACTAGCGAAATTGCGCGAGGAACCGCAAGTCGTTGTCGAAGAACAGACGCAAGTCGTTCACGCCGTAACGCAGCATGGCCAGACGCTCAACGCCCATGCCGAAGGCAAAGCCCGAGAACTCTTCCGGGTCGATGCCGGACATGCGCAATACGTTCGGATGAACCATGCCGCAGCCCATGACTTCCAGCCAGCCGGTCTGCTTGCAGACACGGCAGCCTTTACCGCTGCACATCACGCATTCCATATCGACTTCAGCGGACGGCTCGGTAAACGGGAAGTAGGAAGGACGGAAACGCACGGCCAGTTCTTTCTCGAAGAACACCCTCAGGAACTCTTCGATGGTGCCTTTCAGGTCGGCGAAATTGATGTCGCGGTCGACCAGCAGGCCTTCGACCTGGTGGAACATCGGCGAGTGAGTGATATCGGAGTCGCTACGGTACACACGGCCTGGGCAGACGATGCGGATCGGCGGCTTCTTCGATTCCATGGTGCGGACCTGTACCGGCGAGGTATGAGTGCGCAACAACATGTTTGCATTGAAATAGAAGGTGTCATGCATCGACCGGGCCGGGTGGTGGCCTGGGATGTTGAGCGCCTCGAAGTTGTGATAGTCGTCTTCGACCTCAGGGCCTTCGGCGATGCCGTAGCCGATGTGGGTGAAGAACTGTTCGATACGTTCCAGAGTACGGGTAACCGGATGCAGACCACCCGAGGTCTGACCACGGCCCGGCAGGGTTACGTCAATGGATTCGGCAGACAGTTTGGCGGCCAGTTCAGCCTCTTCAAACAACGCCTTGCGCGCATTGAGAACCTCTGTGACACGCTCCTTGGCAACGTTGATCAGGGCACCGACTTGTGGGCGCTCCTCTGCCGGCAAATTCCCCAGGGTCTTCATCACCTGAGTCAATTCGCCCTTTTTGCCAAGGTAGTGAACCCGGATTTGCTCCAGGGCATTGATATCTTCAGCGCTTTGCACAGCCTCTAGTGCTTGAGAGACCAGCGCATCCAGGTTTTCCATGTACAGACTCCAGATACAAAATAGGGGAAGAGCTTGAAGGCTCTTCCCCTATTTAAGACGTTTAACACCAGAGCCCACAGAGGTGAGCCCGGATGGACTGTCGGGGGTACTTAAGCCAAGGTGGCTTTAGCTTTCTCGACAATCGCAGCAAACGCCGCTTTTTCGTTCACTGCCAGATCAGCCAGAACCTTACGGTCGATCTCGATGGACGCTTTTTTCAGGCCGGCGATGAAACGGCTGTAGGACAGACCGTTGATACGAGCACCAGCGTTGATACGAGCGATCCACAGAGCGCGGAACTGACGTTTTTTCTGACGACGGTCACGGTAGGCGTATTGGCCTGCCTTGATTACCGCTTGCTTGGCAACACGGAATACGCGCGAACGTGCACCGTAGTAGCCTTTAGCAAGTTTCAGAATTTTTTTGTGACGCTTACGGGCAATGACGCCACGCTTTACACGAGCCATGAGTTACTTCCTCTATTCTTGATCCAAAAATTAACGAAGGCGCAGCATGCGCTCGACTTTTGCCACGTCAGACGGATGCAGCAAGCTGCTACCGCGCAGTTGACGCTTACGCTTGGTCGACATTTTGGTCAGGATGTGGCTCTTGAAAGCGTGCTTGTGCTTGATACCGTTAGCAGTTTTCAGAAACCGCTTAGCAGCACCACTTTTAGTTTTCATCTTTGGCATGTTCGGATACTCCGCATTCAGTTGATAAACATAATCGCAAGGCCTGCCGTGCCCTGTTGATTACTTCTTCTTTTTCGGGGCGATGACCATAATCAGCTGGCGTCCTTCCATCTTAGGATGCTGTTCGACCGAACCGTACTCTTGCAGGTCAGCTTCAACCCGCTTGAGGAGTTCCATCCCCAGCTCCTGGTGGGCCATCTCACGGCCGCGGAATCGCAAGGATACCTTGGCCCTGTCCCCGTCACTCAGGAAACGTACCAGGTTGCGTAGTTTTACCTGGTAATCCCCTTCCTCCGTCCCTGGACGAAACTTGATTTCTTTAACCTGAATCTGCTTCTGGTTCTTTTTCGCAGCCGCGATCTGCTTCTTCTTCTCGAAGATCGACTTGCCGTAATCCATCACACGGCAAACTGGCGGTACTGCGTCGGCGGAAATTTCCACCAAATCCAGCTTGGCTTCTTCAGCTATACGAAGCGCTTCATCAATCGAGACGATGCCAACCTGCTCGCCGTCAGCGCCAATTAACCGAACCTCGCGTGCCGAGATATTCTCGTTGATCGGGGCTTTCGGTGCAGCTCGTTTATCTTGTCTCATTTCACGCTTAATAATAATTACTCCGAATCTGGGCGACCACGCCGGGAAACCGCTTGTGCAAGGAACTCCGAGAACTGGGCGACGGGCATCGAGCCCAGGTCAGCACCTTCACGGGTACGCACAGCGACAGTCTGCATCTCGACTTCCCGATCTCCAATAACCAAGAGATAGGGAACCTTGAGCAAAGTATGCTCGCGGATTTTAAAGCCGATCTTTTCATTTCTCAAGTCGGACTTGGCACGAAATCCGCTTTGATTGAGAGTTTTTTCGACCTCAAGGGCAAAATCTGCCTGTTTATCAGTGATATTCATCACCACTGCTTGGGTCGGAGCCAGCCACGCAGGGAATGCACCCTCGTAGTGCTCGATCAAAATACCGACGAAACGCTCGAAGGAACCGAGGATCGCCCGGTGCAGCATCACTGGGTGCTTGCGACTGTTGTCTTCGGACACGTATTCGGCGCCCAGACGGATCGGCAAGTTGAAATCGAGCTGCAAGGTACCACACTGCCAGACACGACCCAGGCAATCTTTCAGCGAGAATTCGATTTTCGGACCATAGAAGGCCCCCTCGCCTGGCTGCAGATCATAAGGCAGGCCGGCGCTGTCGAGTGCGGCAGCCAGTGCCGTTTCAGCACGATCCCACAGCTCGTCGGAACCCACGCGCTTTTCAGGACGAGTGGAAAGCTTCATCTCGATGTCTTTGAAGCCGAAGTCGGCATAGACATCCATGGTCAGCTTGATGAAAGCGGCGGACTCAGCCTGCATTTGCTCTTCAGTGCAGAAGATGTGGGCATCGTCCTGGGTGAACGCACGCACACGCATGATGCCGTGCAGAGCACCCGACGGCTCGTTACGGTGGCAGGCACCAAACTCAGCCAGGCGCATTGGCAGCTCGCGGTAGCTCTTGAGCCCCTGATTGAACACCTGCACGTGGCACGGGCAGTTCATCGGCTTGATCGCGTAGTCGCGGCTTTCCGACTCAGTGGTGAACATGTTGTCGGCGTAGTTGGCCCAGTGCCCGGACTTCTCCCACAGACTGCGATCGACCACCTGCGGAGTCTTGATCTCCAGGTAGCCGTTGTCGCGCTGGATCTTGCGCATGTACTGCTCAAGTACTTGGTACAGGGTCCAGCCATTCGGGTGCCAGAACACCATGCCCGGTGCTTCTTCCTGGGTATGGAACAGGCCAAGACGCTTGCCAATCTTGCGATGGTCGCGTTTTTCCGCCTCTTCGATGCGCTGGATGTACGCCGCCAATTGCTTCTTGTCCGCCCAAGCGGTGCCATAAACGCGCTGCAACTGCTCGTTTTTAGCATCACCACGCCAGTAGGCGCCGGACAGTTTGGTCAACTTGAACGACTTGAGGAAACGCGTGTTCGGCACATGCGGGCCACGGCACATGTCGACGTATTCTTCGTGGTAGTACAGGCCCATGGCCTGTTCGTTCGGCATGTCCTCGACCAGACGCAGCTTGTAGTCTTCGCCGCGAGCCGTGAACACGTCGATCACTTCCGCACGCGGAGTGACTTTCTTGATGACGTCGTAATCTTTTTCGATCAGCTGCTGCATGCGCTGTTCGATGGCGGCCATGTCGTCCGGAGTGAAAGGACGCTCATAGGCGATATCGTAATAGAAGCCTTCATCGATCACTGGACCGATAACCATCTTGGCCGTCGGGTACAGCTGCTTGACTGCATGGCCAACCAAGTGAGCGCAAGAGTGGCGAATGATCTCCAGCCCCTCTTCATCCTTTGGCGTAATGATTTGCAAGGACGCGTCGCTGTCGATCAAGTCGCAGGCATCGACCAGCTTGCCATTGACCTTGCCGGCCACAGTGGCCTTGGCCAAGCCGGCGCCGATGGACGCGGCGACCTCGGCGACGGATACCGGGTGATCGAATGAACGCTGACTGCCGTCGGGAAGAGTAATAGTTGGCATGGCGCCTCCTCTCCTAGTGGTGACCCCTACCAAAGGTCACGTGGGTTGGGATGAGCCAGTACGCGATTCAGTCCAGGCCATTGAGTGATCAACGCCTGCCTTACAGCGGCAGGAGCCTTGCGGCCAACCGGGAAACCGAACCAGAGTGACTGGGGTTCACATCAAAAAGAATCATGAGGCATAAACTGCGAGGGGAATTGAAGTACACCCAAAGCCTGAAAACACCCAAGGGGCGGCATGCTAGCACAGATGAACGGTCATCGCTGCGCCGGGAATACGGAAACCCGGCGCCAAGTGTTTTCACCAGGAAAGTGAACTTGCGATATACGCAGGGCCTCAAATAAACGGAGAATTGCCGTCCTTGCTATCGACTTCAGGAGAGCTCGAGTCATGCGTCTTATCAAACTTTTTGCCGCCGCCGCCCCATTTGCCCTGTTGCTGCCCCTCAGCGCAAACGCTGCCTGGCCCGCCGGGGCACGTGCTGACTATATGAAGGACTGCACCGCAGCTGCCAGCCAGAGCGTGGATGCCAAGAGCGCTGAGAAGCACTGCGCTTGTGGTGCGGAAAAGCTCAACGAAAAATTCACCACTGAGCAAATCTCGGAATTGATGAGCAAGCAGAAACAACCGAGTGCGGAACTCAGAACCAAAGCGCTGGATGCGATTGCCGCTTGCCGAGTCGTCAAGTAACCCGGCGGCACTCGGGTTCTTGCTGTTTTGAGGGCTGAAAATCAGCTGAAATACTGACTTCCCTCACAATAAATGCAGCTTTTACGGTTTTTTTATCGCCGATTATTTTCCGCCAAAGCCCCTTAAATCGGGGCTTCCAGCGGATCCGATCAGCAAAATGAGTTCAACCACTGGGCAAACAGCACTGAGAGGGGGCTCCCAAGTCGAACATTTCGACTATGATAGCTCGGTGTGCCCAGTTGGCCTGAGCAACACAGCACTACTGAAAATATATGTTTCTTGGAGATACACCATGTCTAATCGCCAAACCGGCACCGTAAAATGGTTCAACGATGAAAAAGGCTTCGGCTTCATCACTCCTCAAGGTGGCGGTGACGACCTGTTCGTACACTTCAAAGCTATTGAAAGCGACGGTTTCAAAAGCCTGAAAGAAGGCCAAACCGTTTCCTTCGTGGCTGAGAAAGGCCAAAAGGGTATGCAAGCTGCACAAGTTCGCCCAGAGTAAAATCTACGCGAGCTAAAAAAACCCCGTCCATGTGACGGGGTTTTTTATGGGCGCGACAAAAACCTCAAGCCATCAACCGCAGTTGACGCGGGTGATCACCAGGTTGGCATCGGTATTGAGGTTCAGGCGATCGGAGCGGTACTCCAACGTGATCATGTCGTTGGGCTTGAGGATTCGTGCATTCTGCGCCCCAGCACGGGTACGGGCCTGCTCAAGCAACTCCGGAGATGCGGTCTTGCCGATAGAAAATTCAGCGCCCTTCGCTTCACAGCGGGTGTATACGGGCTCAGTGGCCACAGGGTCTTTGGCTGCCCCTGAGGTGCTGCAACCTGCGAGCACAACCGCCGCCAACAAGGTTCCGAATGATGCGAGCTTCCAAGGCATGAAGCCTCCTTTCTAAAAATAAGCAGAGTTCGTGCGACAGCGCGCTGCGCGTTTGGTTGCAAAAACGAAATGGCCTTTTGCCCTATCGTCACGCAGTAGGCAAGTCTGCCTCAGAGCAGCACAGGCGTTCACCCGGCAATCGTGACTGAATATGAACAGGCCTCAATAGATGTCGATGTAGTCAAAAGCGGGCTTGGGCCAATTCTGTTTCAATGCATTGAAAATCTGCATGACCCAGACTTCATCGCTGGCCGCGACCAACCCGACATAGCCAGAACCGGCCGCCCAGGTCTCCAATCGAAACAGCAGGCCGTCAATATCAACGCCCCCGACCACGCCGGATGAGATATAGGCAATGCCGCCCTTGGTGACGCGCAGTTGGGCGTGCACATTGTCGCTGGCTGACGCCAGAAGCTGACGCACCGACTCAAGGGTCAAGGCCTCAGGGTTGTTCAAATCAATCTGCACAGGGGTTTCCTTGAAAACAGGCAAAGCGCAAGTGTCGCACAGCCCCTCCCCCATGCCTAAGTCGGAGTGCTAAAAGGCCCGCAAGGTGTTTAACTCTGCGCTCGGCAGCCCTTCGCCCTGCCCCTATCCTGGCAACCGCCTTTATTTGAATTCGTGAGACCGTCATGGCCAACGTAAGTATCGACGCCGACATCAAAGCCAAATGGCCACAGGGCCATTGCTCCTACAGCCCCGGGAGCCCCGAGGAGCTGGCAATCATCGGTATAGACCTGCTGGTCAAGGAATTGGGCACCCAAGCAGCCCAGGCCTTTATTACCCAGGTATTTGAAAAGTACCCCGCCGACTACCCGGGCGCACAAGACACGGAAAGAGAGTAACCCGCGCAGTCTCCTGCGCGGGCCAGGCTCATTTTAGGCGGGCCAGGCGCTCGGTCAGCAAATCGAAGAAGCCTTGGGCATCGCCATTTTCAACCCAAAATACGTTCTTTTCCTGCTTCAAGCCGTCATACCAGTCGACGATAGTCTGGCCGAAGGTCGGCCCCTCGCGGCTGTCGATGACCATATTGGCCTGCCGGCCGCTGAACAGCTCAGGCTTGAGCAGGTAAGCGATCACTGTGGCGTCATGCACCGGGCCGCCCGGGATCCCGTAGTGCTCCATATCGCCCTTTACGTACTCATTGAGAATATCGCCCACGACCTTGCTGGCGTTGTTCTTCAGCGCGGCAATTTTCTGCAGCCGCGCCTCGCTGGTGAGCACTTTATGGGTCACATCCAGCGGCAGGTAGGTGAGCTTGACGCCACTGTTGAGCACCACCTCGGCGGCCTGCGGATCGGCAAACAGATTAAACTCCGCCACCGGCGTAATGTTGCCCCCATTGAAATGCGCGCCCCCCATGACCACCACTTCTTTGATGCCTTGAGTGATCTCCGGCGCCTGGATCAGCGCCAGGGCCAGGTTGGTTTGCGGCCCGAGCATGGCGATGGTGATGCTATGGGGCTTGGCTTCGCGCAGCGTGTCGATCAAGTAATTGACCGCATTGCCCTGGGCCAGTGCAGCCTTGGGCTCATGCACGGTCACACCGGAAATGCCCTCCTTGCCATGGATGTTCTCGGCGTAGATTGGCGTGCGCAAGAGCGGCTTGGGCGCACCGGCATACACAGGCACCTCCTCACGCCCTGCCCACTCTCGCGCCAACCGCGCGTTGCGCGACGTCTTGTCCAGCCGCACGTTACCCGCCACCGTGGTCAGGGCACGGACGTGCAGTTCTTCCGGCGATGCCAGGGCAAACAGCAAGGCGACGACGTCGTCGGCGCCCGGGTCAGTGTCGATGATCAGGTCAATCTTTTCCGCCGCCTGGGCGCCGATAGCAGTGAGCAGAGTCAAAAGCAGCAGGCTCCGAGTCCAGTGTTGAAATAGCTGAGCATAGCGTCGCATGGCGCACTCCTTGTGCGTGGGAAAGAAAGGCTGGAGAGCTAGAACGTCACTCCCGCAATCAGGGCGATATTGCAATAAGGCTGGCATTCGCCAGTACGGACCACAGCTCGCGCCTGGCGACTGAGAACTTTAAGCGCCTCATGCCCCAGCCACTCACGCTGCCCCAACTCGCCGCTGGCGTTAAGCCCATCCAGGGCTGCAAGGGCCGGTGACTGTTTGTCCAGGAGCTCGCGCGCCAGCACATGGCTTTCGACCTGCATTTCGCTGAGCACCACTGTCAGGGTCCCAATAAAATCAGGTACGCCCTGGGTCAGCGCCAAGTCGATCAACTCGACGCCCGGTGGTATCGGCAGACCGGCATCGCCGATCACTACGATGTCACCGTGCCCCAGCGAAGCGATCAGCCGCGACAAGGCGACATTGAGCAATGGTGTTTTTTTCATGATGGGGAAAAGGCCTGCACGTCAGACAACGTAGGAATGGAGGGTTGCGCCCCGGCACGGGTCACCGACAGTGCAGCGGCCACTTGGCCAAAGCGAATGGCCTCGGCCTCGCTTTTACCAGCGGCCAGGGCCGCCGCAAAACCGCCGACAAAGGTGTCCCCCGCTGCTGTGGTATCGAGTGCCTTGACCTTGGGTGCGGGGAAATGCTCAAAACCCTGGCCATTGGCAAACAGCGAGCCTTGAGCGCCCAACGTGATGATCACCTTGCCCGCCCCGGCCGCCAGCAAATGCCCGGCGGCGACCTCGGCACTCGCCAGGGAATCCACCGCCACACCGCTAAGCGCCGAGGCTTCGCTTTCATTGGGGATCAGGTAATCAATGGCCGCGTACCACTCAGCCGGCAGCGGGCCACTGGCGGGGGCTGGATTGAGGATCACTGTCTTGCCCAACTCACGACTGCGCTTGAGGGTATGACCCACAGTCGCCATCGGCACTTCCAACTGACAGATGACCACGTCCGCGTCCTGCAGCACGCCGTCGGCCTGGGCAACCACTTCAGGGCTGAGCTGACCGTTGCCACCCGCCACAATCACAATGGCGTTCTGGCTGCTGTCATCCACCACGATCAGCGCTACGCCGCTGGAGCCCTCGACGGCACGAACCGCCCGGCAATCAATCCCCTCGACCAGCAAGGCTCCACGCAACTGTTCGCCATAGGCGTCATCGCCGACGCAGCCGACCATCGCCACCTCAGCGCCCAGGCGGGCAGCCGCCACGGCCTGGTTGGCGCCCTTGCCACCGGGCACAGTGGCAAATGACTTGCCGATCAGGGTCTCACCGCCCCGGGGCAGGCGTTCGGCCCGAGTCACCAGGTCCATGTTGAGGCTGCCCACGATCACTACTTTTGCTGGCATACATCGATACTCATCAGTTCGGTTCAGCGGTATTCGGCAAAGGCACCCGCAAGCGGTGCCGTCGACTCTCGCAAGACAATATTCGGCGTCACAATACGCTGCTCAGTCGGCAAGCTCGGGCTGGCGATCCGGCGCAACAGCAACTCTGCCGCGATCTCCCCCAGTTGCAGGATCGACTGGCCGACCGTGGTCAGTGCCGGGTACACATAACGGCTCATCTGGATGTCATCGAAGCCGATCACCGACAGCTCGCTGGGCACGCGAATGTTGCGCTCAGCCGCCGCACGCAGCACGCCGATGCCCATCATGTCGTTGCTGGCAAAGATCGCACTCGGCGCCTGTCGCTCCAGCAACTGCGCGGCTGCGCTGTAGCCACCGGGGCTGGTGAAATCGCTTTCGATAATGCGCTCGGCGGGCACTTCGATCCCCGCCTCTTCCAGGGCACGGCAGAATCCGGCCAGGCGCATCTGCGCCACACTGGTGTAGACAGGGCCGCCAATGCAGGCGATGTCTCGATGCCCCAGCTCCAGCAAATGCCGGGTCGCCAGGTAGGCGCCGTACTCGTGATCGATACGCACCAGGTCGGCGTCAACACCTTCCAGTCCACGGTCGACGATCACCATCGGCGTGCGCACCCCGGCCAAGCCCTCGGCCAACCCGCCGTCGCCACCGGCCGAGGTCACGATCAGGCCGTCGATACGTTTCTCCAGCAGCACCCGCAAGTAGCTGCGCTGCTTGTCCGGGTTATCGTCGGAATTGCACAGAATCACGCAGTAGCCGTTGCGCTCGCAATAATCCTCGATGCCCCGGGCCAGCTCGGCAAAGTACGGGTTGAGGCTATTGGGCACCAGCAAGCCGATGGTCGCCGTGGTCTTGGCCTTCAGTGAGCGGGCCACCGCACTGGGCACGTAGTCGAGGCGCTTGATGGCCTCCTCGACCTTGAGCCGCACCGGCTCACTGACCGGCCGGCTCTTGTTCACCACGTGAGAAACCGTGGTGTAGGAAATCCCCGCCAGCGCCGCCACATCCTTGATTGTTGCCATGAATCAAACCCGCCGATTTGCGCGCTGGCTGCGATAGGTGTCGAGCACCACGGCAATCACGATGACCGCGCCGGTAATGATGCGCTTGGTCGGTTCGCTCGCGCCGATTTGTGCAAGGCCCGCAGCCAGTACGGAGATAATCAAGACGCCAAAGAAGGTGCTGATCACCGAACCACGCCCCCCCATCAGGCTGGTGCCGCCAATCACCACCGCAGCGATGACCTGCAACTCCAGGCCGGAGCCCGCATTCGGATCCGCCGCTTCCAGGCGAGAAATCTGAAACAGTGCGGCAATGCCCGCCAACAAACCCATCAGGCTGAAGACCAGGATCTTGTAGGGCTTGGGGTTGATCCCCGCCAGGCGCACCGCTTCTTCGTTGGTACCGATACCGATCAGGTAGCGACCGAACACGGTTCGGGTCAGCACAGCCTGGGCGATGAAGATAATCAGCAGCGCAATGATAAACGATGGCGAAATGCCAAAGGCGATGGGATTGGACAACCAGGCAAACGCATCGCCAATGTACGCCGTGCGCGAGCCGGTCATTTGATAGGCCACGCCCCGGGCCATCTCCAGCACCCCCAGCGACACAATAAACGACGGAATACGCCAGGCCACGGTAATCGAACCGGTGATGGTGCCCGCCAGCGCAGCGCAGCCCATGCCCAGCAGTGCCGCCGGCAATACGCTCCAGCCCCAGCCGAGAATCGCCACGCTGACCGCCGACGCTGCCAGAGCCAGTACCGAGCCCACGGACAGGTCGATCCCGCCGATGATCAGGACGAACGTCATGCCCACCGCCAACACCATCAAGTCGGGAATCTGGTTGGCCAGGGTGCTGAAGGTGTCATAGGACAGAAAATGACTGCTCAGGCTGGAGAACAGAATGATCATGGCCAGCAAGGCGCCAGCCAGCCCCAGGTAAGTCCCCAGGCCGTAGTAATTGCCGCCGCGCTTGGCGCTTGCAGGTGGAGTTTTCATGGTGCGTTCCTAGGCGCCGCTTCATTGAGCAGCGCATCACGTTTTTGGTAGCCGGCAAAAGCCGCGGCAAGCAGTTCGTCCTGGGTCCAGCTGTCACGCTCGAACGTATCGATCAGGCGCCCGGCGGACAGTACGCCGATGCGATCGCAGATCAGCATCAGTTCCCGCAGGTCACTGGAGACCACCACCAAGGCCTTGCCCTGGCGGGTCAGTTCGCCCAGCAAGGTATAGATATCGAACTTGGCCCCCACGTCGATGCCGCGGGTGGGTTCGTCGAACAGCAGCACCGAGCAATCACGCTCCAGCCAGCGACCGATCACCACTTTCTGCTGGTTGCCGCCCGACAACTCGGACACCAACTGCCCCGGACCGGAACTGCGGATGTGCATCGCATCGATCTGACGCTGGGCCAGCCGTGCTTCGTTCCTGGCATCGACCAGCCCCGCGCGGGAGATAGCCGGCATATTGCCCAAGGCAATATTGGCGCTGATGGATTGGCTCAGCAGCAAGCCCTCGCCCTTGCGGTCCTCGGTGATCAAGGCAATGCCATGAGCCACCGCATCGGCTGGCGAGCGGATGCTCACGACTTGCGCCGGCGACCCCAGGGCCAAGGTGCCGCTGTCGGCGGTATCAGCACCGAAGATCAGGCGCAGCAACTCCGTACGGCCTGCACCGATCAGCCCGGAAATGCCGAAGATTTCCCCGCTGCGCACCTCGAACGAAACGTCACAAACCTTATCCGAACGGCTCAGCCCGGTGACCGTCAGCGCCGGCGTACCGATCTGCCGCCGGCCCAAGTCGATGTGCTCGCCCAGCTCGCGCCCAACCATCAGGTTGACCAGCTGCTCACTGTTGTAATTGGCCATCGGCTCGACACAGACCAGGCAACCGTCGCGCAATACCGCAATGCGCTGGGCAACCCGGGCCAGCTCTTCGAGCCGATGAGAGATGTAAATGATCGATACGCCCCGGGCCTGCAAGCGAGTGATCTGCTCGAAAAGCATCTCCACTTCACGCGAGGTCAGCATCGCCGTGGGCTCATCGAGAATCAGCACGTGGCAATCGCCGATCAGGTTGCGGGCGATTTCCACCATCTGTTGATGGCCGATACCCAACTCGCCGACCAGGGTGTCTGGGTCGATGGCATCCAGCCCCACCTGGGCCATGGCCTCGATCGCCGCCTTGCGCAGTTGCTTGCGGCTGATCCAGCCAGCGCGACTGGGCAGGTTGTCGAGAAACAGGTTTTCGGCCACCGACAGGGTCGGCAACAGATTGAGTTCCTGCATGACCATGCGGATGCCGGCCTCTTCAGCCTGGGTCCGGCTGCCGGGCCGGTAATCCTGGCCATTGAACCGCATCTGCCCGGTGGTGGGTGTGACCAGGCCGCCGATGATCTTCGACAGGGTGCTTTTGCCGGCACCGTTTTCGCCGGTCAAGGCCAGCACTTCACCGCGCATCAAGGTCAGGTCGATGCCGCTGAGTACGGGTTGTGCATAGGTCTTGCCGATGCCGCTGACCGAAAGGACAGGGTTCGCAGCAGAAACTGCCATAAGAAACTCTCCATGCGCCCGCCCCTGGGGGACGGGCGCCGTTGCGCCGCCTGGACGACTACTTGGTCACCAGTTCAACCGGAGTTTCGATCACGCCATTGGCGCCACCGTCGATCTTCTCGCCCTTGAGCATTTTCAGGGCGGTCTCGATACCGAACACCGCCTGCTTGGCAGCAAACTGGTCAGCGGTGGCCAATACCCGGCCGTCGTTGAGCATCGGCTTGATGGCGTTGATGTTGTCGTAACCCACCACCTGCACCTTGCCCGCCTTGCCCGCAGCTCGTACCGCCGATACCGCGCCCACCGCCATGCTGTCGTTGCCGGCCAGCAAGGCCTTGAGGTTCGGGTATTCGCTCAGCATCGCCGCGGCGACACGGTTGCCAGCGTTGATCTCCCAATCGCCGGACTGCAGGGACACCACCTTGATCTGCGCCGCTTCCATCGCATCCTTGAAGCCTGCGGTGCGCTGCTGGGCATTGGTGGTGGTGGAAACCCCCTCGATGATGCCGACTTCGTCACCGGCCTTGAGCTGCTTGGCCAGGTACTCGCCCACCAGGCGCGCACCCTTGCGGTTATCCGGGCCTACGAATGGCACGCTGATGTTCTTGCTCTTGAGGACCGCCGAGTCCAGCTGATTGTCGATGTTGATCACGGTGATACCGGCATCCACGGCTTTCTTGATCACCGGCACCATGGCCTTGGAGTCGGCCGGGGCAATAACCAGCGCGTTGACCTTGGACACGATCATCTGCTCGACAATACGAATCTGGTTGGCGGTATCGGTCTCGTCCTTGATGCCATTGGACACCAGGTCGAAATCGGCGGAATGGGCTTTCTGATACGCCTTGGCGCCGTCTTCCATGGTCAGGAAGAATTCGTTGGCCAGGGACTTCATGACCAGGGCGACCTTGGGTTTTTCAGCGGTTTCGGCGTAAGCCGAAGAGAGAGGCAGCGCAGCGGATGCCGCGGCAAGCACAGCGACAGCAAGAAGACGTCCAGCGAATGGCAGCTTCATGGGTTCACTCCGATCTTATGATTATTGTGAGCAACGCTTGCGCAAAACAGACTTGGGCACTGATGACAGACAACTAGCCTGAACCGAAGCCAAACTGGAAGAACGCCTCAGACTCGAAGGTTTCCAGGAGTAGCAAACGTTTGCGTAGAGCGAACTATGCGAACCTGTCGGGGATTTGTCAACGAGAGAAAAGCGCTCTGCAGGGCTGCAAAAGCGCATAGGCCTAGCGCGCCCTGGCGGTGCGCGCCTTTCCAGCCTGGGGGCGACTCAGACGGAGGTGCTGATCAGCCCGCCGGAGGTCGAATCCTTGCTGAGTTCTTTGACCAGGTTGGCCACCACCTCTTGCAGGACGCTACTGACATCGGCGATCTGGCCCTGGATCGCCATCACCACCGTGGTCTTGGCTTCCGGGGTCGGGTAATCCGCGGCCTGGGCAGCGGCCAGTTGCTCCCGGAGTTGCTTGAGCTGTTCTTGCAGCTCCTTCATCCGCTTGAGCAGGATCTGCGCAGCAGCACTCAGGTCGGAGCGCTCAGTGTCTTCAGTCTTCGTGTCCTGGCTCAGAGAGCTGATGCTCACCTTCAACTTGCCGTCTTCATCCACCCCTTGCGTTGACGCCTCATCCTGCGCCTCTAGAGACAAGGGCAATTTGGCACTGAGAGTGATCGCACCTGAGGGCGGAAAACCAACAGAAAGGGACATGTGAACTCCTAAGAAAAAAGATCCTAAACGGGCATCGGCCACGGCAGGACTTTCTTTAACTCACTTCGTCTCTACCCTCCCGCTCCACTGCGCAGCATGTCCGGCAAACACCTTCGGATTGCCGAACAAAGGATTCTGAAATATTCGGAAACCCGGACACAGAAACCCTCATCGCCTTTCAGAAAACAAAATAAATACATAAAAATCAATAACTTAAAAGTTATTTCAGATCGAGACAGGACTGGTACAGATCCTGCTCATCCGTCTGGCCCCACCGCGTTCAGATCTGCCGCGGGGTGTTTCTAGATGAACCTGCATCAGCACCGTCTCACCACTAGAGAGAAAAATAATGAAATCTGCCTTCAACACTTTGGTTCCGGGCGCTTTGGCCCTCCTGCTGCTCCTGCCAACCGCACTGCACGCAAAAGAAGTCGAAAACAAACAGAAACTCTCCAATGTCGTGGTACTCGCCACCGGCGGCACCATTGCAGGCGCGGGCGCCAGCTCGGCCAACAGCGCCACTTACCAAGCCGCCAAAGTCGGTATCGAGCAACTGATCGCCGGCATCCCCGAATTGAGCCAACTGGCCAATGTGCGTGGCGAACAAGTGATGCAGATCGCCTCCGAAAGCATCACCAACGACAACCTGCTGCAACTGGGCCGTCGTGTCGCCGAGCTGGCCGACAGCAAAGACGTTGATGGCATCGTCATCACCCACGGCACCGACACCCTGGAAGAAACCGCCTACTTCCTGAACCTGGTGGAAAAAACCGACAAGCCAATCATCGTGGTCGGCTCCATGCGTCCAGGTACCGCGATGTCCGCCGACGGCATGCTCAACCTGTACAACGCCGTGGCTGTGGCCGGTAGCAAAGAAGCACGGGGCAAAGGCGTGCTGGTTACCATGAACGACGAGATCCAGTCGGGTCGCGACGTGAGCAAAATGGTCAACATCAAAACCGAAGCGTTCAAAAGCGCCTGGGGCCCAATGGGCATGGTCGTGGAAGGCAAATCCTACTGGTTCCGCCTGCCAGCCAAGCGCCACACCCAGGATTCGGAATTCGATATCAAGACCATCAAGAGCCTGCCCGACGTAGAAATCGCCTACGGCTACGGCAACGTCAGCGACACCGCCTACAAGGCCCTGGCCCAGTCTGGCGCCAAAGCCATCATCCACGCCGGCACCGGCAACGGCTCGGTGTCTTCGCGCGTCGTTCCAGCCCTGCAAGAGCTGCGCAAAAATGGCGTACAGATCATTCGCTCCTCCCACGTGAATGCCGGCGGTTTCGTCCTGCGCAACGCAGAACAGCCTGACGACAAATACGACTGGGTCGTTGCCCACGACCTGAACCCACAGAAAGCCCGCATCCTGGCCATGGTCGCCCTGACCAAGACCCAGGACAGCAAAGAACTGCAGCGCATCTTCTGGGAATACTGATCCATCTCGCCCGGCCGTTTAGGTCGGGCATCTGCTGCCGCGCCACTCGTTCGTCTGAATGCGTGGCGTAACAGCTCGCCAACCTCCCCTCTCCCCCCCCCCGCAAAAAATTTCCGTCTTTCCGACAAAATCAGAGAAATCGCGGTCAGAAGATTTTCTTGATTTTTAAGCAGTTGCGAAATTTCCTACAGTTAAATACTGTATGTGCGTACAGCTTAATAAGGATTATCCTATGGCCACCGCTGCAATCACCCCACCCGGCTCCTACGAACGCATGGGTTTGCGGGTACAGAAAATCATCAACTCCCCCAACGCCCAAAAAGCCAAGGCCGCGCTGATCTTCCGCCTGCCCGACGAACCGGTGGATGAGTGGGAGCGCCTGCTGGAAGAAATCGCCGAGAACGACAACGTCACCCTCGCCTACCGCGACGATGGCGGTGTGCAGATTTTCTGGGTCGTACCGAAGGAAGATTGATTCGATGATGGTCCGTTGTTTTGCCGTACTGCTGTCCTGTATCGCCCTAACCGCCCAAGCCGATGCACCACGTACCTTCAGCGAAGCCAAGAAGGCCGCCTGGAAACTCTATGCCCCGCAGTCCACCGAGTTCTATTGCGGCTGCAAGTACAGCGGCAATCGAGTCAACCTGGCGGCCTGCGGCTACGTTCCACGCAAGAATGCCAAGCGCGCCGAGCGCATCGAGTGGGAGCACATCGTGCCTGCCTGGCAAATCGGCCATCAACGCCAATGCTGGCAACAGGGCGGCCGCAAGAACTGCACCCGCAACGACAAAGTCTTTCAACGCGCTGAAGCCGACTTGCACAACCTGGTGCCCAGCATCGGCGAGGTGAACGGCGATCGGAACAATTTCAGTTTCGGCTGGCTGCCGGTGCAGACAGGGCAATACGGCTCCTGCCTGACCCAGGTCGACTTCAAGGCGAAGAAGGTCATGCCGCGGCCTTCAATTCGCGGCATGATCGCCCGGACCTACTTCTATATGAGCAAGCAATACGACCTGCGCCTGTCGAAACAGGATCGCCAGTTGTACGAAGCCTGGAACAAGACATACCCGGTCACAGCCTGGGAACGCCAGCGCAATCAAACCGTGGCCTGCGTCATGGGGCGCGGCAACGAGTTTGTCGGCCCGGTGAATCTGAAGAGCTGCGGCTGAGCCAGTGGCTCGGGCCGCTCGCTGGCCAACTCGCCAGCGAGGGAATAGGGGCAGCGCCAGATTGCGCAGCCCCTCAAGGGATTTACTGCGCTGCGCCGAGCTGGATGACAGTCACGTCGATATTGCGTTTTTTCGCCTTGGTCAACTTCTCAACCACTTCAGCCTGTTTCGCTTCAGCTTCCGCCTGGGTCGGGAAAGGCCCGATCACCACCCGCTGCTTTCCACCCTCGGTAACCACGCTGGATATGACGCCGTGCTCGATCAGCCAACCGGTCATGTCACTCACCGCCTGAGGCAACTCGCTGCCCACCAGGACATGCCACTGTGGCGCGCTAGGCACCTGGGCCGGCTGGACCTGAACCGCTGCGGCCGTACTTTTCGCCGCCTCGACCCGCTTACCCTCGCCACAACCGGCCAAGGCCAATACCGCCGCTATCATCACTAGTGTGCGCACAACCTACCCCCGGAAAGTCTGAGGCGGTGATTTTAACACCCAAGGCCCGGTCGGCACTGTCACAAAATCAAGTCGAAACAGGGAGAATGATATTTATCGTCTCTGTATAGTCGCGCCTTGGGAATTAATACATCGTCTGCGCGTCACAAAGAGGCACCCACTGAGTGGAACTTCGCACTAATCTATACACACAACCGACATCTGCACTGCCCGATTCAGGTGCCCTACATACAAAGCAATCAAGGAGAAGATCATGCTGATACTCACCCGCAAAGTCGGTGAAAGCATAAATATCGGTGACGACATTACGATCACCATTCTTGGCGTCAGCGGCCAGCAAGTCCGGATTGGCATCAACGCCCCCAAAGACGTTGCCGTACACCGCGAAGAGATTTATCAGCGTATTCAAGCGGGCCTCACCGCCCCGGATAAACGCGAAACACCTTGAATGTCATGAGCAGCCAGCCCTTTGTCTCAGCGCAATGGCTGGCGTGGTCCCGATTGCACTCAAGCCTTGCCTGATGCTGTCGAAGCCGCCCGTTCCAGTACAGCCCTCACCCTCAAACTTGCACTGCCCCTCTCAGTCCAGGGTGAACAACTGCCATTCCCTCCCCGCTCTATAGCAATGAAAAAACCCGACCAAGGTCGGGCTTGAACCGTCTGCTACCCCAATTTCAACTCGAACGCGATAGCCGCCTCAGAGGCAAGTAGCCAAGGCTGCCAGCCGGCGCTTGGACACAAAGCTGTCCTGGGTCGCGTAGTAGTTGATGGTGGTCGTCGAGGCTTGCATGCGAATGTCCGCGAAAGACTCTGCCGACCGCGAATAGACCGTGTAGCCACCGGCCTTGCCGGGCTCCAGGTACGCCGCCCCATCGACACCAAACACCGCCTCGTCCTGCCAGGCGAACTGCACACACTGCGCCACCAGCAGATCAGCCTTGGTCGAGACCAGGGTCTTGTCCGGCGTCCTCGAGCGCGCCTCATTCATCGTAGAACTTGCACAGCCGACCAACAGAATCGTGACGAACGCCGTCATGAAAAACCGCATGCTGCTACCTCGCTTTGAAAACGCGAGAGTATCACCCGAGCCGCAGGCAGGAATCGTCGCACACCAGAAAAAACCTCCACGACAACCGGCTGATGCGAAGACTATTTTTCATTGCCCATTGCAAAACCTGCGACAAGCAGATTAATCTCCGCGCCCCTTCCCACACTTTTGCAAAGGAGATCCACCATGAATGACCTGATCACCCCTTGCAGGACGTGCCTGGTTTAATCGTCGTACCCGCTATTATTTAGCTCCGCGCCAAAACCTGTTCGTCCTGCCATTACCTGAGTTTATTTTTCTCCAATCAGGAATTGGACATGGACAATTGCATCCGCAATTTGTCGGACCGCGTATCGCTGATCGCTTCCGACACCACCTGGATCGAAGACAAAGCGATCCAACAACTGCACACCACCGCCCAACTGCCCGGCATGCATCGCGTCGTCGGCATGCCCGACCTGCACCCAGGCCGAGGCTACCCCGTGGGCGCCGCCTTCTTCTCCCAGGAAACCCTCTACCCAGCCCTGGTCGGCAACGACATCGGCTGTGGCATGGCCTTGTGGCAAACGGACATTCCCACCCACAGGCTCAACCTCGACAAGCTGGAAAAGAAAATCGGCAACATCGACCTACCCCTGGGCGAGGACTGGCAGGAACAACTGGCCGCCCTGGCGCTTCCAGCTAACGGACACGAACACTCCCTGGGCACCATCGGCGGCGGCAATCACTTTGCTGAACTGCAGCAAATCGACCAGGTTTACGCCCAGGACGCCGTCGACGCCCTCAAGCTCGACAACCGAGCGCTGCTGTTGCTGGTCCACAGCGGCTCCCGCGGACTGGGTGAAGCCATTCTGCGACGCCACGTGGATCAACACGGCCATAACGGCATCAGCGCTGACAGTGTCGAAGGCCGCGACTACCTGCACCGGCACAACCAGGCGCTGCGCTACGCCGAAGCCAACCGCCGCCTGATCGCCCAGCGCCTGCTGGGCAATCTGGGGGCACAGGGGCATGCCGCGCTGGACATCAACCACAACTTGGTCTCGCCGATGACCGTCGAGGGCTTGCCGGGCTGGATCCATCGCAAGGGGGCGACCCCGTCCGAGCAGGGCGTGGTGGTCATTCCCGGCTCACGGGGTGATTACAGCTACCTGGTTCAACCCATACAGATGGCCGCCAGCCTGTACTCCCTGGCCCATGGCGCAGGCCGCAAATGGATTCGCAGCGATTGCAAAGGTCGTCTGGATTCGCGCTTCAGCTTCGAACAACTCAAGCGCACCAGCCTGGGCAGCCGAGTGATCTGCGAAGACCGCGCCCTGATGTACGAGGAAGCACCGCAAGCCTACAAAGCCATCGACAGCGTGGTCGGCAGCCTGCAGGACGCCGGCCTGCTGCACGTCATCGCGCGCCTCAAGCCGGTGCTGACCTACAAACGCCGAGGGTGCTGCTGATGCTTCTATTACAGCTGTCCTCGGCCCAGGGCCCGGCCGAATGCGAACTGGCGGTGAGCAAAGCGCTGCGCCGCCTGCACGAGGAAGCCCTGGAGCAAGGTGTTGAGTTGAAGCTGATCGAAAGTGAAGCCGGCAGCCAGGCCGGCACCTGCAAATCAATGCTGATCGGCCTCGACGGCGATCAGGCTGACGCCCTCGCCCAACGCTGGAGCGGTACGTTGCTCTGGACCTGCAAAAGCCCCTACCGGCCCCAGCACAAACGCAAAAACTGGTTCTTTGCCGGGCAAGTCTTCGACCGCCCCCAAACCACCCAGGAACACGAGATTCGCTTTGAAACCCTGCGCGCCTCGGGGCCGGGTGGCCAGCACGTCAACAAAACCGACTCAGCCGTGCGCGCCACCCACCTGGCGACGGGGATCAGCGTCAAAGTGCAGTCCGAGCGCAGCCAGCATCAGAACAAACGACTGGCCCTGCTGCTGATCAACCAGCGCCTGGCGACCCTGGAAGAGCAAGCCAACAACGCACTGCGCCTGCAACGCCGGGATTCCCATCACGGCGTTGAACGAGGCAACCCCGTCAGGTCCTTTGCAGGCCCCGGGTTCGCCCCTCAAGCCAGTTAGAACCAGCCGTCGTTACCCGCCCCTTCGCCAACGACTGTCGAAGGGGCGCCCAGCAGCACCAATAAGAGACCGAAACCCGCTGGGGCGCGCGGACGAAAACCCACTATTATTCGCAACCGAGCATTCCTCAAGAGAAAGGACATTCAGGTGATCCACCCGACGGCGATCGTGTCTACATCAGCAAAACTGGGGGTAAACGCAACAATAGGCCCCTTCACCATCATTCACGACAACGTCGTGATCGGTGATAACGCAGTAATCGGCTCCCATTGTGAAATTGGACTGCCATCGTCGCTGGCGGACGGCCTGCCATTGGTTATCGGAAACGACGCCTTGATTCGCTCCCATAGCGTTTTCTACGAGGGCTCGTCCTTTGGCGACAACCTGAGCACGGGCCATCGGGTGACAGTACGAGAGAAGACCCAGGCCGGAACAGCCTTTCAAGTTGGCACACTCGGGGATATCCAGGGGCATTGCAGCATTGGCCATTACGTCAAGTTTCATAGCAACGTGCACATCGGCCAGCACTCCAGGATCGGCGACTACGTTTGGATTTTCCCTTACGTGGTGCTGACCAATGACCCCCACCCACCCAGCGAAGTCTTGATGGGAGTGACCGTGGAGGACTACGTCGCCATCGCCACCATGTCGGTCATTCTTCCTGGGGTCACCCTGAAGTCTGGCTCGCTGATTGGTGCCCACAGCTCCGTCAATCGTGACGTCGCGGCAGACACCGTGGTTTCAGGAAGCCCTGCGAAGTTCATCTGCGACGCCAACGCCATCAAGCTCAAGGATGGCTCCGGACGCGCCGCGTACCCGTGGCGCTTCCATTTTCATCGGGGCTACCCCGAAACCGTCATAGCCCAATGGCTCGCCGAAGCCTCGCAGCCTTAGCCTTCGGCAATGCCAAGCCAGGCCGGGCGACCATGCACAATGGCCCCGCAGAAGGCTTTAAATAACCCAAAGCAAAAAGCCCAACTCAACGTTGGGCTTCTAATCTGGCAGCCATGGCTGCGTCATAACGATAAAGCTGACTGATCCGACTCAAATGACCTGATATCTGCGCTCACATAGCCCTGCGTGCACGAGCCCGATATGTTGTGAACGCTCTGCGAGAAATCCGAGACAACAAAAAAGGGCCCACCTTTCGGTGAGCCCTTCTAGACCGCCCAGCAGAGCGGATTTTGTTTGGTAGGCGCGATTGGACTCGAACCAACGACCCCCACCATGTCAAGGTGGTGCTCTAACCAACTGAGCTACGTGCCTGCTGTGAGGCGGCATTCTACGGAATTCCGGAGGGGTGTCAACACCTTTTTTGCAGCTAAGCCTATGAATATGCAAATTTTTTAATTTCGCCATGGCAACCACGGCTTTGCACCGGCTGGCAGCGGATTTTCAACTCAGGTAGCATCGGCGCACTCGTAAAATATATTAAACAGAGGTCGCAGGATGGCGAATATTTCCTACCCAGAATCCTACTACGCCGCATCGGCCAATGCGGCTCCGGCACGGCCATCCCTGCAAGATGATGTCGAGACAGATGTCTGCGTGATTGGCGCTGGATACACGGGCCTTTCCAGCGCGCTGTTCCTGCTGGAGAACGGGTTTCGCGTCACCGTACTGGAAGCCGCCAAGGTCGGCTTTGGCGCCTCGGGACGTAACGGTGGGCAAATCGTCAACAGTTACAGCCGCGACATTGATGTGATTGAACGCAGCGTCGGGGCCAAGCAGGCACAACTGCTGGGCCAGATGGCCTTCGAGGGAGGCCGGATCATTCGCGAGCGCGTGAATAAATATCAGATCCAATGCGACCTGAAGGACGGCGGTGTATTCGCCGCCCTGACCAGCAAGCAGATGGGCCACCTGGAGTCACAGAAGCGCCTGTGGGAGCGCTATGGCCACACCCAGCTGGAACTGCTGGATCAGCGCCGTATTCGCGAAGTCGTGGCTTGTGATCAATACCTGGGCGGCATGCTCGACATGAGCGGTGGCCATATCCACCCATTGAACCTGGCACTGGGCGAAGCGGCAGCAGTGGAATCACTGGGCGGCCGTATTTACGAACAATCCCCCGCCGTGCGCATTGAACGCAGTGCCAACCCGGCGGTGCATACGCCTCAAGGTAAAGTACGAGCCAAGTTCATCATCGTTGCGGGCAACGCCTATCTCGGCAACCTGGTGCCGGAGCTGGCAGCCAAATCCATGCCTTGCGGCACCCAGGTCATCACCACCGAGCCCCTGGGCGATGAACTTGCAAACAGCCTCCTGCCACAGGATTACTGCGTCGAAGACTGCAATTACCTACTGGATTACTACCGGCTTACCGGCGACAAGCGCCTGATTTTCGGCGGCGGCGTAGTCTATGGCGCGCGGGACCCAGCCAATATCGAGGCGATCATCCGACCCAAGATGCTCAAAGCCTTCCCCCAACTCAAGAACGTCAAGATCGACTACGCCTGGACCGGCAACTTCCTGCTGACGCTGTCCCGCCTGCCGCAGGTCGGACGCCTGGGCGACAACATCTACTACTCCCAAGGCTGCAGCGGCCACGGCGTGACCTACACCCACCTGGCCGGCAAGGTACTGGCAGAGGCCCTGCGCGGCCAGGCAGAACGCTTTGACGCCTTTGCCGACCTACCCCACTACCCCTTCCCTGGCGGCCAACTGCTGCGCACGCCGTTTGCAGCGCTGGGGGCTTGGTACTACGGGCTTCGGGATAAGCTGGGCTTCTGACGCCCGCCTTGTAGGAGCCGGCTTGCCGGCGATCGCTTCGACTCGGTCCATCGTTGTTAGACCGAGGCCCCCGCATCGCCGGCAAGCAAAAACCCAAATTTCAGACACAAAAAACCCCGGCCTCTCGACCAGGGTCTTTGCTATCGATCCAAGCAAGCCCAAAGCTTGTCTTGGCGCTCTCAGGGTGTTCAGTGAACCCTGGAACAGATATGGCGCAGCGGACGGGACTCGAACCCGCGACCCCCGGCGTGACAGGCCGGTATTCTAACCGACTGAACTACCGCTGCGTATCGCTTGGACTTGCGTCCATTTGAACCTTTTAAATCACTCTGATCGTATCGCTTTGAGGCTTTTCGATCTCAAGCCAGTATGACCTGACTTGGAAAATATGGCGCAGCGGACGGGACTCGAACCCGCGACCCCCGGCGTGACAGGCCGGTATTCTAACCGACTGAACTACCGCTGCGCGTCGGTTGGATGCTTCCTAAGAAGCCTCCGTCTTTCTTGCGAAAGACACTCGTGAAGTGGTGGGTGATGACGGGATCGAACCGCCGACCCTCTGCTTGTAAGGCAGATGCTCTCCCGGCTGAGCTAATCACCCTTTGCTTCGCTGAGGCCGCGAAATTTACGCAGATACCCAAGCTAAGTCAATAGCAGCGTTAGAGTTTTTTCAAAAACAGCTTTGAGCAACACGCTTCAAGCCACCCGAAAAACACCAGCGCCACCCTTCGCTCCAAGCAGTCGCTTACAACGTGCAACTGCTGGGCACCCTTATTCCCGATAAATCATTTTCTTGGTCATGCCGCCATCGACCACAAACTCTTGGCCGGTGACAAAGCCGGAGTTTCTGGACAGCAGCCATGCCACCATCGACGCCACATCCTCGACCGTCCCCACCCGCCCCGCAGGATGCTGGGCATGATCGGTATCGGCCAGAGGATCAGCTCTGCGCACCGCGGGATCCCGCGCATCGATCCACCCGGGGCTCACCGCATTGACCCGAATCTCCGGACCAAGGCTGATAGCCAGCGCATGGGTCAACGCCAGCAGGCCGCCCTTGCTCGCCGCGTACGCCTCACTGTCCGGCTCGGATTGCCGAGCACGAGTGGAGGCTAGGTTGACGATGGCACCGCCGTGGGCACGCAGGTAAGGCGCACAATGCTTGGCCAGCAGCATAGGCCCACCAAGGTTGACCGCCAAAACGCGATTCCAATACGCCAGATCGAGGCTTTCCAGGGTGATGTTGTGAGGGTCGGCCACCGCCGCGTTGCATACCAGGGCATCCAGGCGACCGAACTGCCCCAGCACCTCCGCCACACCGCGCGCCACCTGCTCCTCGTCGGCCACATCCATGGTGATAAACCAGGCGCTCTCACCGAGCACCTTGGCCACCTTGGAGCCCCGCACGCGATCCAGATCGGTCAGCACGACCTGCCAGCCTTCACTGATCAGCCAGGCAGCAATCCCCAAGCCAATGCCACGTGCTGCACCGGTCACCAGCGCGACACGCCCGTTGGCAGCGCTCTGCTGCGTAGACAGCTCGATCACAAAGCAGCCAGGCCACGAGCCAAGTCAGCTTGCAGGTCCGCCACATCTTCCAGGCCGACAGCGACACGGATCAGGCTGTCGCGAATACCGGCAGCCTCACGCTCCTGAGGCGCCAGGCGACCATGGGAGGTGGTGCTCGGGTGGGTGATGGTGGTTTTGCTGTCACCCAGGTTGGCCGTGATGGAAATCAAGCGCGTGGCGTCGATAAAGCGCCAGGCACCCTCTTTGCCACCCTTGACCTCAAAGCTCACCACCGCGCCAAAACCGCGCTGCTGACGCTTGGCCAACTCATATTGCGGATGGCTCGGCAAGCCGGCGTAATGCACCTTCTCGATGCCATCCTGACGCTCCAGCCACTCAGCCAAGGCCAGGGCATTGGCGCAGTGGGCACGCATCCGCAGGCTGAGGGTTTCCAGGCCCTTGAGGAAAATCCAGGCATTGAACGGACTCAGGGTCGGCCCTGCAGTACGCAGGAAGCCCACCACTTCTTTCATCTGTTCACTGCGACCGGCCACCACACCGCCCATGCAACGGCCTTGGCCGTCGATGAACTTGGTCGCCGAATGCACCACCACGTCCGCACCCAGCTTCAACGGCTGTTGCAACGCAGGGGTGCAGAAACAGTTGTCGACCACCAGCATCGCGCCCTTGGCGTGAGCGACCTCGGCCAAGGCGGCGATATCCACCAGCTCAGCCAGGGGATTGGAGGGCGACTCGACAAACAGCAGTTTGGTATTGGCCTTGATGGCCGCATCCCAGCCGGACAAGTCCGCCAGAGGCACGTAATCGACTTCGACACCAAAACGCTTGAAGTACTTTTCGAACAGGCTGATGGTCGAACCAAACACACTGCGCGACACCAGCACATGATCGCCCGCACTGCACAGGCTCATGACCACCGACAGGATCGCCGCCATGCCGGTGGCGGTGGCCACGGCCTGCTCTGCACCCTCCAAGGCCGCCATACGCTCTTCAAACGAACGCACAGTGGGGTTGGTGTAGCGGGAGTAGACGTTGCCCGGCACCTCGCCGGCGAAACGTGCGGCCGCGTCGGCGGCGGTGCGAAACACGTAGCTGGAGGTGAAGAACATCGGATCACCGTGCTCCCCTTCCGGGGAACGGTGTTGGCCGGCGCGCACGGCCAGGGTGTCGAACGCTACGCCGTCTAGGTCGCTGTCCAGCCGACCGGCATCCCAATCCTGACTCATGCCGCCTACTCCTTAGTCTTAAAACTCTAAATCAGTTGTTGTACAGATCGATGATCGCGCTGACCGCCTGGGTCTTGACCTTGGAAGCGTCATTACGGGCATGCTCGATCTTGTTCAGATAGGCCTCGTCCACGTCGCCGGTGACGTACTTGCCGTCGAACACCGCGCAGTCAAAGTTCTCGATCTTGATCTTGCCGCCACCGACAGCCTCGATCAGGTCCGGCAAGTCTTGGTAGATCAGCCAGTCAGCGCCGATCAGGTCCGCCACATCTTGAGTCGAACGATTGTGAGCGATCAGCTCGTGGGCGCTCGGCATGTCGATCCCGTAGACGTTCGGGTAACGCACGGCCGGTGCCGCGGAGCAGAAGTAGACGTTTTTCGCACCAGCTTCGCGGGCCATCTGGATGATTTGCTTGCACGTGGTGCCACGTACGATGGAGTCGTCCACCAGCATCACGTTCTTGCCGCGGAACTCCAACTCGATGGCGTTGAGCTTCTGGCGCACGGATTTTTTCCGCGCAGCCTGGCCCGGCATGATGAAGGTCCGGCCGATGTAGCGGTTCTTCACAAAGCCTTCGCGAAACTTGACGCCCAAGTGGTTGGCCAGTTCCAGGGCTGCCGTGCGGCTGGTGTCCGGAATCGGGATGACCACGTCGATGTCGTGCTCTGGGCGCTCGCGCAGGATCTTCTCCGCCAGCTTCTCACCCATGCGCAGGCGGGCCTTGTAGACCGAAACGCCGTCGATGATCGAGTCCGGACGCGCCAGGTAGACGTGTTCGAAGATGCAGGGGGTCAGCGACGGGTTGGTCGCGCACTGACGGGTGTGCAGCTTGCCATCTTCAGTGATGTAGACCGCTTCGCCCGGGGCCAGGTCGCGGATCAGCGTGAAGCCCAGCACGTCCAGGGACACGCTTTCGGAGGCGATCATGTACTCGACGCCTTCGTCGGTATGACGCTGACCGAAGACGATCGGACGAATACCGTGGGGATCACGGAAACCGACAATGCCGTAGCCGGTGATCATGGCCACGACCGCGTAACCACCAACGCAACGGTTGTGCACATCAGTCACGGCGGCAAACACGTCTTCCTCGGTAGGCTGCAACTTGCCGCGCTGGGCCAGCTCGTGAGCGAACACGTTGAGCAGTACTTCGGAGTCGGAGTTGGTGTTGACGTGGCGCAGGTCAGATTCGTAAATCTCCTTGGCCAGCTGTTCAACGTTGGTCAGGTTACCGTTGTGCGCCAGGGTAATGCCGTACGGCGAGTTGACGTAAAACGGTTGAGCTTCGGCCGAAGTCGAGCTGCCTGCGGTCGGATAACGCACATGGCCAATGCCCATGTGACCGACCAGGCGCTGCATGTGACGCTGATGAAACACATCACGAACCAGACCATTGTCCTTGCGCAGGAATAACCGGCCATCGTGGCTGGTCACAATACCGGCAGCGTCCTGGCCGCGGTGCTGGAGCACGGTTAGCGCGTCATACAGCGCCTGATTGACGTTCGACTTACCGACGATACCGACGATGCCACACATGCGACGCAACCCCTACTTAATGAAACTGAACTGATCACCGCTTACTGAGGCGTTTTGGCCGGTAAGAGGTGCTCCTTGAACGGTATTTCAGCGGGTACGCTGATACCGCTGGCCAGCCACTGACTGCTCCACCCCAGAATGAGGTTCTTGGACCAGTCTGCAACCAATAGAAATTGTGGCACCAGCCGCGACTGCTGCCACCAGGAATCCTGTTGTACCGGCCCCAGGCTCAGAAGCCCGACCGCCACGACCACCAGCAATGCGCCACGCGCCGCGCCGAAGGCCATGCCGAGAAATCGATCGGTCCCGGAGAGGCCGGTGACGCGAATCAATTCGCCGATGAGATAGTTGACCATTGCCCCCACCAGCAAGGTGGCGACAAACATGATTGCGCAGCCCGCGATCACGCGAGCCGAGGGAGTTTCGATATAACCGCCGAGGTACTCGGACAGTGAGCCACCAAACATCCAGGCTACGACTCCGGCGATGATCCAGGTCAGGAGCGACAGCGCTTCTTTGACGAAGCCGCGGCTCAAGCTGATCAAAGCGGAGATGGCGATTATTGCAACGATCGCCCAGTCAACCCAGGTAAATGGCACAGTGCAGCCTACAGACGGATAAGGCGGCGCATTTTAGCAGAGCGCTTGGCTGTCGGTAAGCTGCGATTCACTGTGCATTTCAAATCGTGTCGATAGCTTTAACCACGTTCAGGCTGGAAGCGCACCACGAACCCCTTGAGGTTGTGCTGGCGGCCCAGTACGTCACGCAGGCGATCCGCCTCTGCACGCTCGATCAGCGGTCCGACAAATACCCGATTCTTGCCTTCGGCAGAGCGGATATAGGCGTTATAGCCCTGGGTACGCAAGGTTTTCTGCAGGTTCTCAGCCCCTTCACGACTGGACAGACTGGCCAATTGCACCGACCAGCTCACCGACAGGCCATTGGCATCGACTCGACTTTGAGTGGTGTCCGGCTTGACGGGCGCCGCGGCGATGGGCTGAGTGGGCGCCGCCACCGGCTTCGCCGGCGCAGGTTGCACAACAGGCTTGCTCACAACAACCGGCGGTGCCACTGGAACAGGAACCTGGGATACCGGTGCCGAAGGGGCAACCTGCTGGGCCACTTCTTCCTCCATCGGCTGCGGCTCTTCAGGCAACACCTGGGGCTCGGGCACCACCACTGGCTCAACCTGAACCTGAGGCAGCGCTGAAACCTGGGGCGCGGCAGGCGCCTCGACACTGACGTGACGCTGCTCGTCCTCGCGAGAAAACAGCATCGGCAGGAAAATCACCGCCAGCGCCACCAGAACCAGGGCCCCCACCATTCGCTGCTTATAGACGTTATCCAACATTGCCATGTGCAGCTTCCTCCGTGGAGCGCCGGGCGAGCCACTCAAGCGCCTCGGCAACACAATAAAAAGACCCGAACAGCAGAATTTCATCTTCGGCTGCGGCTTGTTCGCACTGGGCATCTAGGGCCGCAGCCACGCTGACATGGGACGTCACCGTCGCCCCAAGGTTCTCCAGGGCCGCTTGCAGATCTGCCACCGGGCGTGCCCGCGAGGAATCCAGGGGAGCCACTGCCCAGCTATGAACACTGCCGTTCAGTCGGGCAACCACACCTTCAAGGTCTTTGTCCGCCAACAGGCCGAACACCGCCAGGCGCCGCCCTGCCACCGGCCGACGAGCCAGGCGCTCGGCCAGGTACTCGGCCGCATGAGGGTTATGCCCGACATCCAGCAGCAGATTCAGCCGCTTGCCCTGCCAGTCGAATTGCCGACGATCCAGGCGCCCCACCACTCGCGTCTGCTGCAAGGCGGCGATGATCTGTTGCGCCTGCCACGGTAAGTCCAGCAACAGATAGGCCTGCAACGCCAGCGCGGCATTCTCCATCGGCAGGTCGAGCAACGGCAGATCGTGCAACTCCACCGCCTGCCCACGCCGATCGACGCCTCGCCACTGCCAATGCGCTTCGCCCTGCGCCAGGTCGAAATCACGACCACGCAGGAAAAACGGGCAATTGAGCTCGCGCGCCTTGTCCAGCAGAGGTTGAGGAGGATTCAGATCGCCACAGAGCGCTGGCGCGCCCTGGCGGAAAATGCCGGCCTTTTCATAGGCCACGGATTCGCGGGTGTCACCCAGGTAGTCCACATGGTCGACGCCGATACTGGTCACCAGGGCCAGGTCCGCATCCACGATGTTGACCGTATCCAGGCGCCCGCCCAAGCCGACCTCCAGGACCACCGCATCCAGCGCTGAATGCTGGAACAGCCAGAAGGCCGCCAGGGTACCCATCTCGAAATAGGTCAGAGAGATTTCGCCACGCCCCGCCTCGACCGCAACAAAGGCCTCGCAAAGCGCTTCGTCGGTGGCTTCAACACCGTCGATCTGCACCCGCTCGTTGTAGCGCAGCAGGTGCGGCGAGTTGTAGACACCAACCTTCAACCCCTGGGCCCGCAACAGCGAGGCGACGAAGGCGCAGGTGGAACCCTTACCGTTGGTGCCGGTCACCGTAATCACCCGAGGCGCCGGCTTGCCCAATCCCATGCGGGACGCTACCTCTTGCGAGCGCCCCAGCCCCATGTCGATGGCCGAAGGGTGCAATTGCTCGAGGTAGGCGAGCCATTCGCCCAGGGTGCGCTGGGTCATAGGCTGGCAGGTGCCGGCGGAACCACGATCGGCTCGATAGGCGCAGCGACGAACTCTGGCGTCGGCAGCCCCATCAGTTGGGCCAACAGGTTACCCAGGCGCGGACGCAGCTCCTGACGGGCGATGATCATGTCGATTGCACCGTGCTCCAGCAGGAACTCACTGCGCTGGAAGCCTTCCGGCAGTTTTTCGCGCACAGTCTGCTCGATCACACGTGGACCGGCAAAGCCAACCAGGGCCTTTGGCTCAGCAACGATCACGTCACCCAGCATGGCCAGGCTGGCGGAAACACCACCGTAGACCGGATCGGTCAGCACCGAGATGAACGGCAGACCTTCTTCACGCAGACGAGCCAGCACCGCGGAGGTCTTGGCCATTTGCATCAGGGAAATCAAGGCTTCCTGCATCCGCGCGCCACCTGAGGCGGAGAAGCAGATCATTGGGCAGCGGTTTTCCAGGGCGTAGTTGGCGGCGCGAACAAAACGCTCACCGACGATGGCGCCCATGGAGCCACCCATGAAGGAGAATTCGAAGGCCGACACCACCACCGGCATACCCAACAGGGTGCCGCTCATGGAGATCAGGGCATCCTTTTCACCGGTCTGCTTCTGCGCACCCACCAGGCGGTCCTTGTACTTCTTGCCGTCGCGGAACTTCAGGCGGTCAACCGGCTCCAGGTCGGCACCCAACTCGGCACGGCCTTCGGCATCGAGGAAGATGTCGATGCGGGCGCGAGCGCCGATACGCATGTGGTGGTTGCACTTAGGGCAGACGTCCAGGGTCTTTTCCAGCTCCGGACGATAGAGCACGGCCTCGCAGGACGGGCATTTATGCCAAAGACCTTCAGGCACCGAGCTCTTCTTCACCTCGGAACGCATGATCGAAGGGATCAGTTTGTCTACTAACCAGTTGCTCATGCTTTCTTTCTCCAGTACCGGCGGCCCGAACGCTCTGGTTCGCAGCCCCGTGTATGCCCTTGAGCTAAATTCATGTGTGCGGCGATGATCGTTTCGTTACCGCGGTCAGCACAAGGCTCGACCTGCCTGTCTCGAATCGTTCCTCAGCCATCCCGACAACCCGCGATAGAGCGGTTGCCACTTCAATCTCGGCCCGTCCAGAGGACGATGCCAGCCTGTTTTGTACAGTGGTGTTATGGACGGCGGCAGACTGCCAGCCGTCACATCGACTCACTGCTGCCGCGTACTGCCTGCATAAATGCACGAATCTTTGCCTGATCCTTGATGCCCTTGGCCTGCTCCACGCCGCCGCTGACGTCCACCGCATAAGGACGCACCTGGGCAATGGCTTGCGCCACATTCTGCGCAGACAGCCCACCCGCGAGGATGATCGGCTTGCTCAACCCCCGGGGAACCAGGGACCAGTCGAACGCCTCGCCGGTTCCACCGGGGACACCTTCAACGTAGGTGTCGAGGAGAATGCCGCTGGCCCGCGGATAGGCGTCGCAACTGGCGGCAATGTCATCCCCCGCCTTGACTCGCAGTGCCTTGATGTAAGGCCGGTGATAGCCCTCGCAATCGGCGGACGATTCATCGCCATGGAACTGCAGCAGGTCCAAGGGCACCGCGTCGAGGATCTCCCCCAACTCACAGCGACTGGCGTTGACGAACAAACCCACCGTGGTCACGAAAGGCGGCAAGGCGGCGATGATGGCCCGCGCTTGCTGCACAGTCACCGCCCGTGGGCTTTTGGCGTAAAACACCAGGCCGATGGCATCCGCCCCGGCCTCGACCGCTGCCAGCGCATCTTCTATGCGGGTAATCCCGCAAATTTTGCTGCGAACGGCTGACATGTCGTTTAAACCCCAGGGCAAATCCGGAAAGTCCCGGATGGTAGCAAATGCTTTTCCAAGCGTCAGCCGTCAAGTTCCGAGAAACCAGTAAGGAAATGTGGCCCGACGTAGCGTTCCGGCAACTGGAATTCATCCTTGTACTCCACCTGCACCAGGTACAAGCCAAAGGGGTGCGCAGTCACCCCACCGGTGCGGCGAACACGGCTTTCCAGCACTTCACGGGCCCACTCCACCGGCCGTTCGCCAGCCCCAATGGTCATCAGCACACCGGCAATATTGCGCACCATGTGATGCAAAAAGGCGCTGGCGCGGATATCCAGCACAATCATCTTGCCGTGCCGGGTGACACGCAGGTGATGCAACTCCTTGATCGGCGATTTGGCCTGGCACTGGCCAGCCCGGAACGCACTGAAATCATGGGTACCCACCAGGTACTGGGCCGCCTCGGCCATGCGCTGGACATCCAGGGGCCGGTGGTTCCAGGTGATTTCCTCATTGAGGTGGGCCGGGCGAATCTGATCGTTGTAGATCACATAACGATAACGCCGGGCAATGGCCTTGAAGCGCGCATGAAAGTGCGCAGGCATGACCTGGGCCCAACTCACACTGATGTCATGGGGCAGGTTGATATTGGCCCCCATGACCCAGGCCTTCAGCGAGCGCTCGGCACGGGTGTCGAAATGCACCACTTGCCCACACGCATGAACCCCAGCGTCAGTACGCCCGGCACACGCGACCACCACCGGTGAGTCAGCCACTTTCGACAGCGCGCGCTCCAGGGTTTCCTGAACGCTCGGCACACCGGAAGCCTGGCGCTGCCAGCCTCGGTAGCGCGAACCTTTGTATTCAACACCCAGGGCGATGCGGGAAAAGCCTTCGGCCGCCATTTCGGCAGCCGGGTTATCTATATTTGCCAAGAAGTTAAAGCCTGCTGATATGCGCAAAGTCGGCCATTATAAGGCCGCCGGAAACAGACGCCATGCACGACCGGCTTTTAGTTGCTGATTGGCATTCACCCCCCCCCAAGCCTGCAAGCCAATTGCATCACTTCCCGACTATCGCTATATAGAAAAATACATAACGAAAACTTCGCCCCTCTACCGAGACCTGATGAATGAACGCCATAAGCAAAGAAGCGGTTGGCCTGGCCTACAGCCTGGACGGCATGCTCCACGCCAAACGCATGATCTGGGAAGCCATTGCGCAGATGGGCCGGCAGATCACCCCCGGAATGCGCGAATCCGACGCCAAGGCCTTGGGCCTGACGATCTTGCAGGAACTGGGGATGGAGCGAATCTGGCACCCAATGCTGATCCGCTTTGGCAGCAACACCCTCAAAACCTTCAAGCAGCGCTCCGAGGGCGACCCGATTCTGGGCGAGCAGGATATTTTCTTTATCGACCTGGGCGTGGTCTGGGATCGCCATGAAGCCGATGCCGGGGCCACGTTCACCACCGGCAACGACCCCGAGATGCAGGCGTGCACGGCAGCCGCCAAAACCCTCTTCGACCAGGTGCACGACCACTGGAAAACCCATCAGGTCAACGGCCCCGAGCTCTATCGCTTCGCCGAAGCCCAGGCGACCGCCATGGGCTGGTTACTCAATCTGGAGATCAAAGGCCACCGCGTCAGCGACTTTCCCCATGCGATCTACCGAGCCGGCGACCTGGGAGCCTTTGAAGACTGCCCGAACGTCGGCCTGTGGATCCTGGAAATCCAGATCGCCCACCCTACCCGCCCCTTTGGCGCATTTTATGAAGACCTGCTGAGCTGAGCTCGCGCACAAGCATGGGGTGCCAGTGCGCCAGGCAGATGCAGAAACAAAAACGGCAGCCTCATTGGGCTGCCGTTTTGTTTACTGCCTTGCCGAGAATCAAGCCAGACGCGTCAGCATTTCCTGGGCTTCGGTTTTCTGGCCATCATTACCTTCACTGATGACTTCGCCAAGGATGTCCCGGGCGCCATCGTTGTCGCCCATGTCGATGTAAGCCTGGGCCAGGTCCAGCTTGGTGGCCACCTCATCGGTACCGGAGAGGAAGTCGAAGTCCGTCTCGTCGAGGCTCGCCGCTGCGTCTTCAGCCGTGAAACGCGGCTCATCAAGCGCTGGCTGCTCAAGGCTCTGCGACAGGCGATCCAACTCGGCGTTGACATCGTCCAGCTCGGAAGCAAAGGCGTCCTTGGGCTCAGCCGCAACGTCCATCTCATCCGCCAGGGACAGGTCAAAATCTGCAGGCAGATCCAGATCATCCAGGGCTTCAGCGGTGATCGTCGGCACATCGCCGGTCGGCAAGCCCTTCATCTCGTCTTCAAGACCGAGCAGGAAGTCTTCGTCGCTCTGGGCCGGCAGGTCGTCGCCCAGATCGAGGTCAAAGTCCGACAGATCGTCGAGGTTGTCTTGAGCCTCGGTCTGTTGCTGCAAGACCGACTCGAAACTCAAGTCGTCGTCCAGCGGGAACTCATCCAGCTCAGCCACCGGGTCAACCACTGGCGCCGGCTCCGGCGTCACCACCGCAGGCGACACGGCTTCCAGATCATCCAGGCTCAGGTCGAAATCCGCATCCAGGCCTTCAATCACAGACTCTGGTTCCGGCTCCGGCGCTTGCGGCTCATCCTGCAGCAGTTCCTTGACGTATTCGGCGTCCAACTCAGCCGCCACCGCAGCGGCAGCCAAACCAGCAGTGGCTGCCACAGCGACCATGGCCGGGAAGCGGCTTTTCAGCTGCTCGACTTCCGCGTGGTTCTTGCCATTGGCCACCAACTGGCGTTCCTGGGCGATAAAGGCGGTGCGATCGCCCTGGAGGCCGTAGACCTCCATCAACTTCAAGCGCAACTCACTGCGCTGAGGCTCCAGCGGGACGGCTTCTTCGAGGATGGCGGCCGCCTGGTTCAAACGTCCAGCGTCGATATGGTTCTGCGCTTGCCCGAGCACATCCAGGGCACGCTCGGCAGGCGCTGGAGGTGGCGCTACGACAACCGGAGCCACGACCACTTCAGGCGTCGGCGCCAGCTTGACGCTAGGCGCTGGTACTTCCAGGCCCTCGAAGCTGCTTTCCGGCAGGTCCATTTCCGCGGCGAAATCATTTTCCTCGGACAAGGCCCGAGCCATCCGCAGGTGCTTTTCCGCTTCCTGGGCCGCCTTGCGACGGCGCACCAGCAGCAACAGCAGGAGCGCCGCCAGGACGGCACCGCCACCAATCAGGCCCAGCAGGATCGGGTTGGTCAGCAGCTCGTTGAATTTGCTGTCATCGGATTGGGCAGCCTCCGCCGGTGGCTCAGGCGTCACAGGCGCGGCAGTGGCCGCCGGGTCCGTCACGGGGACAGCCGGGGCTGCTGGCGCCGGAGGCGGGCTCACCAACTCGGCCGAGACCACAGGTGCAACCGGAGTCGCCGGCGCTGCCGAACCCTCGGCCTGCAACTTGGCCAGTTGATCGTTCTTCAGCTCGATCAGCCGCTGCAGTTTGTCCAACTGGCTCTGAAGATCGGCCATGCGGCTTTTCAATTCTTCGTTGTCGCGGCGTGTCGAATCCAGGCTTTCCTGAGTCACCGCCAACTTGTTGCTCAGCGCCTTGCTATCGCCCGCCGCCCCTTTGCCGCGCTTGCCCGCATCCGCCGACACCAGGCTCAGGTTGTCTTTGCTGGCAGCCTGGCCGGTGGCCTGGTTGGCAGTGCCGCGCTTGGTCCCGTCCAACTGCTGTTGCTGGCCACGAGTGGCACTACGCCGCCCCTGACGCCACGCCGCATTTTGCGCAGCCACTTCGGCGATCGCCTGGGGCTGCGGCAAGCTGGTGCTTTGCACAGGGTCCGGCAGACGCAGCACTTTGCCGGTCTTCAACCGGTTGATGTTGCCGTCGATAAAGGCATCCGGATTCAGCGCCTGAATTGCCAGCATGGTTTGCTGCACCGAACCGCCGTTGCGTTCCTTGGCGGCAATTTCCCACAAAGTGTCGCGTGCCGAGGTGGTGTACTGCTTGGGCTTGCTCACACCGGTGACCGGCGCGTTGACCGCAGCCCGCTGAGGCGGCGCGACCTTGGCGGCGGCTTCGGCGGTTTGCGGAGAGAATTTGGAAGGGTCCAGCAGTACGCTGTAATCACGCAGCAGCCGGCCATTGGGCCACATCACCTGGACCAGGAACTTGACCATCGGCTCGGACAGCGGCTTGCTCGAGGTGACCCGCAACAGGCTCTTGCCGCCTGGATTGAGGACCGTAGTGAAGCTCAGGTCATTGAGGAGCGCCTGGCGATCAACGCCGGCCTTGGCGAACTCTTCCGGCGAGGCCAGGCTGGGGACCACCTCGGCGGCGGTGAGGTCCTTGATATCAAGCAGTTCGATTTCTGCTACCAAAGGCTGGTTAAGCGTCGACTTCAGGGTCAGCTCCCCGAGCCCAAGCGCCTGCGCCATACCGGAGGACAGCGCCGAGGCGGCCGCTATTGCTAACACCAGTTTGCGAACTTGAACCATAGCCTCATCCTTTGTCTGAACATTCCTCGGCCAGCGAGAAGGTGTTGTAGCTGCTGCCGTATGGCATTGCGCGCGATTAATTCTTGCATGCCCCGGGAGGGCCTGATGGCCACTCACCTACAGCAACTGGCCAAGCATAGCGCCCGGCTAGATTCATTCTGCAAATTGTTGCCAAGTATCTTTTACAGCAGGTCTTTTATCAACAACTCAGCCAATTGCACAGCGTTCAAAGCCGCGCCTTTGCGCACGTTATCTGACGTCAGCCACAGATTAAGTTCCGCCGGGTCGTCGACACCGCCGCGCACCCGCCCTACATAAACCACGTCCTGCCCCACTGCATCCCCTACCGCAGTCGGATAGTCGCCCGCCTCAACCAACTCCAGGCCAGGGGCCGCATCCAACGCTGCATTCACCGCCACCAGGTCGATAGCGGCCGCGGACTGCAGGGTCACGCTATAGCTATCGCCAAAAAATACCGGGGCTTGAACGCAAGTGACAGAAATCTTTAATAAAGGTTGTGCCAGGACTTCACGCAATTCATGCACCAGGCGCTTTTCCAACAGGGTATGACCCTGCTCATCCGGCGTGCCCACTTGCGCCAGCAGGTTGAACGCCATCTGCCGGTCGAAGAAACGCGGCTCCAGGGGCCGAACATTCAGCAGCTCGGCGGTCTGGCGTGCCAATTCGGTCACGGCTTCGCGCCCCTGGCTGGAGACCGCGAGGCTGGCGGTCAGGTTGACCCGCTGAATGTCCAGCAACCCCTGCAACGGCGCCAGCGCTACCGCCAAGGCTGTGGCCGAAGCACTCGGACTGCTCAACTGCAGCGGCTTTTTCAACCCGGCCAACACCTGCGCATTCACCTCCGGCACTACGTTCGGCGCCTGGGCCGAAGGCAAGGCACCGGACAGGTCGATCACCGCACAATTGGCGGCCGTGGCCCGGGGTGCGAAGCTCAAGGTGACTGCCGGGCCAGCGGCGAAGAACGCCAGTTGAACCTTGCTGAAATCGAACTCGTCGACCTCCCGCACTCGCACGTTCTTGCCACGAAAAGGCACCGAGTGCCCGGCCGATTCGCTGCTGGCCAACAGGTGTAGGTTGGCGACGGGAAAATCACGCTCTTCGAGGATCTGCACCAAGGTTTCACCCACAGTGCCGGTGGCGCCGATCACGGCAATATCAAAGGACTGGTTCATGGTGCTACCTCAGGCGAATCGGGGGGAGCGGCACTTTACCCGCCGCGGGGTAACGAGGCAATTGGCGGGCAAGCCCGGTACCGCAGGCGGGTAAGCCCGAGGGCCATAAAAAACCCGCGACTCTTGCAAGGCGCGGGCTTTTTCAGACGCTCAGTGGATCAACGCTCCAGCAGAATCCGCAGCATGCGGCGCAGCGGTTCGGCCGCGCCCCACAGCAGTTGGTCGCCTACAGTGAACGCGCCGAGGAACTGCGAGCCCATGTTCAGCTTACGCAGACGCCCCACCGGAATGTTCAGGGTGCCGGTGACCTTGGTTGGGCTCAGCTCCTGCATGCTGATATCACGCTGGTTCGGCACCAGCTTGACCCACGGGTTGTGCTGGCTGATCAGCCCTTCGATGTCGGCAATCGGCACATCTTTGTTGAGCTTGATGGTCAGTGCCTGGCTGTGGCAGCGCATGGCGCCGATACGTACGCAGATACCGTCCACCGGGATCGGGCTCTTGAAGCGACCGAGGATCTTGTTGGTTTCGGCCTGGGCCTTCCACTCTTCACGGCTCTGGCCGTTAGGCAGCTCCTTGTCGATCCACGGAATCAGGCTGCCGGCCAGGGGCACGCCGAAGCTCTCGGTCGGGTAGGCATCGCTGCGCATGGCTTCGGCCACTTTGCGGTCGATGTCGAGGATGGCGCTGGCCGGGTTGGCCAGGTCATCAGCGACGGCCGCGTGGGTCGCCCCCATTTGCTTGATCAGCTCACGCATGTTCTGCGCGCCGGCACCGGAGGCCGCCTGATAAGTCATGGCACTCATCCACTCCACCAGGCCGGCTTCGAACAAGCCGCCCAGGCCCATCAGCATCAGGCTGACGGTGCAGTTGCCACCGATATAGTTCTTGGTGCCAGCATCCAGTTGCTGGTCGATGACCTTGCGGTTCACCGGGTCCAGGATGATCACCGCATCGTCCTGCATACGCAGGCTGGACGCCGCGTCGATCCAGTAGCCCTGCCAGCCGGCTTCGCGCAGCTTGGGGAAGACTTCGCTGGTGTAGTCGCCACCCTGGCAGGTCAGAATCACGTCGAGGGTTTTCAGCTCATCAATGTTGTAGGCGTCCTTGAGCGGAGCAATATCCTTGCCCACCGACGGACCCTGGCCACCGACATTGGAAGTGGTGAAAAACACCGGTTCAATAAGATCGAAGTCCTGCTCTTCCAGCATCCGCTGCATGAGCACGGAACCGACCATACCGCGCCAACCGATCAGACCTACACGTTTCATCGCAACTACACCTATACAAAAGTGGGCCACCGTCTGTGCGGTGGGCCCGAAAGATTACAGATTCCGCAGCGCGGCGACTACTGCATCGCCCATTTCCTGCGTACCTACCTTTTCACAACCGGCCGACCAGATGTCGCCCGTGCGCAAACCTTGGTCCAGCACCAGGCTCACGGCCTTCTCAATGGCGTCCGCCGCTTCGTGCAGGTTGAAGCTGTAACGCAGCATCATCGAGACCGAGAGGATGGTCGCCAACGGGTTGGCAATGCCTTGCCCGGCGATGTCCGGCGCCGAACCGTGGCACGGCTCGTACATGCCTTTGTTGTTGGCATCCAGGGAGGCCGACGGCAGCATGCCGATGGAACCGGTGAGCATCGAGGCTTCGTCGGAGAGGATGTCACCGAACATATTGTCAGTGACGATCACGTCGAACTGCTTCGGCGCACGCACCAACTGCATGGCGGCATTATCCACGTACATGTGGCTCAGCTCGACGTCCGGGTAGTCCTGGGCCACTTGCTCGACCACTTCGCGCCACAGCTGGCTGGAAGCCAGGACGTTGGCCTTGTCCACCGAGCACAGCTTCTTGCCACGCACGCGGGCCATGTCGAAACCGACACGGGCGATACGGCGGATTTCGCTCTCGCTATACGGCAGGGTGTCGTAGGACTGACGCTCGCCATTTTCCAGCTCGCGGGTGCCGCGCGGGGCGCCGAAGTAGATGCCGCCGGTCAGCTCGCGAACGATGAGGATGTCCAGGCCGGACACGATTTCAGGCTTGAGGCTCGAAGCATCGGCCAGTTGCGGGTAGAGAATCGCCGGACGCAGGTTGCCGAACAGGCCCAGTTGCGCACGGATTTTCAGCAGGCCGCGCTCAGGGCGGATGTCACGCTCGATCTTGTCCCACTTCGGGCCACCCACGGCGCCCAGCAGCACCGCATCGGCGGCACGGGCACGGTCCAGGGTTTCATCGGCCAGGGGCACGCCGTGCTGGTCGATGGCCGCGCCACCGATCACGTCGTGGCTCAGCTCGAAGCCCAGGCTGTACTTGTCATTGGCCAGCTCCAGCACCTTGACCGCTTCGGCCATGATTTCCGGGCCAATACCGTCACCGGGGAGAATCAGAATCTGCTTGCTCATGCGTTCCTCGTTTGCTCTGTCGGCGCGCCCGCAGGCGCACCCGGAAAAATGTTATCGCTCGGCCCACAGCACCAGTACATCAGTACTGAACGAACCATCGGCCTCAATCTCAAAATATTCGCGCACTTCATTGCCCATCGCCTGCTGCAGCTCGCGAATCGCCACACGCAAGGCCGCCGGCGTGCGCATGCGTTCTACCCAGGAGTTGTACTCCAGGCGCAGGCGCTGACGAGCGCTGCTGCGGGTATGCAAACCCGCTTCGCTGACCAGGCGCAACCACTCGCCGGCCGAATAATCGCGCACATGGCTGGTGTCGCGCAGCACTTCGACGCTTTGCAGGTAGGTATCGAGCAACGGGCTGCCCGGAGACATGACGTCGATAAAGGCCGCCACGCCGCCCGGCTTCAAGACCCGACGCACTTCCCGCAAGGCCAGCCCCAGGTCGCTCCAATGGTGCGCCGAATAGCGGCTGAACACGAAATCGAATTCGCCATCGGCAAAGGGCAACCGCTCAGCGGCGCCGAGCACGGTCTGGATATTCCCCAACCCGCGCTCCCCCGCCGCGCCCGCCACCACATCCAGCATCTGCTGGGAGAGGTCGTAAGCCACGACCTCCTTGACCAGCGGCGCCACATGAAAGCTGACGTGACCCGCGCCACAGCCCAGGTCCAGCACCCGGGCATGGCCCTGGCCGGCCAGCGCCGCCTGCAACAGGGAGAACTCGGCACCCTGGGCGTGCACGGCGCTGCTCAGGTAGGCCGAGGCCTGTTCACCAAACTGCTTTTGTACCACTTGGCTGTGGGCGTTGCTGGTCATGGTGGAGTCCTTGTTTGACAGGGGGTGCAGCGTTCGCGGGCAAGCCAGCTCCTACACCACAAATCCGTAGGAGCCGGCTTGCCGGCGATCAGGCAATCAGGCGTCGCGGAACAACCAGGGCTGGCTGGCCCGGTGCTTGGCTTCAAAGGTGGCGATGGCGTCGCCGTCCTGCAAAGTCAAGCCGATGTCGTCGAGGCCGTTGAGCAGGCAATGCTTGCGGAACGCGTCGATCTCGAAGCTCAGCACTTTGCCGTCAGGACGGGTCACGGTCTGGGCAGCCAGGTCGATCTGCAACTGGTAACCCGGGTTGCCCTCGACCTGCTGGAACAGTTCGTCCACTTCTGCGTCGCTCAAAATGATCGGCAACAGGCCGTTCTTGAAGCTGTTGTTGAAGAAGATGTCGGCATAGCTCGGCGCGATGATGCTACGGAAACCGTACTCTTCCAGGGCCCAAGGCGCGTGTTCACGGCTGGAGCCGCAACCGAAGTTTTCCCGTGCCAGCAACACGCTGGCACCTCGGTAACGCTCGGCGTTCAACACAAAATCTTTGTTCAACGGACGCTTGGAGTTGTCCTGATAGGGCTGCCCCACGTCCAGGTAACGCCACTCGTCGAACAGGTTCGGACCAAAGCCGGTGCGCTTGATCGACTTGAGGAATTGCTTGGGAATGATCTGGTCGGTGTCGACGTTGGCACGATCCAAAGGCGCGACAAGACCGGTGTGCTGGGTAAAAGCTTTCATGCTGCGCTCCTTAGATCAATTCACGGACGTCGACGAAACGGCCGGTGACGGCGGCGGCGGCGGCCATGGCCGGGCTCACCAGGTGGGTACGCCCACCGGCACCCTGGCGCCCTTCGAAGTTGCGGTTGGAGGTCGACGCGCAGTGCTCGCCGGACTCCAGGCGGTCCGGGTTCATCGCCAGGCACATCGAGCAACCCGGCTCACGCCATTCGAAACCGGCTTCGAGGAAGATCTTGTCCAGGCCTTCCGACTCGGCCTGAGCCTTGACCAGGCCGGAACCCGGCACAACGATCGCCTGCTTTATGGTGGAGGCCACTTTGCGACCCTTGGCGATCACCGCCGCAGCACGCAAGTCTTCGATCCGCGAGTTGGTGCACGAACCGATGAAAACCCGATCCAGCTGGATGTCGGTGATCGCCTGGTTGGCGGTCAAGCCCATGTATTTCAAGGCACGGACGATGGAGTCACGCTTGACCAGGTCCATTTCCTTGGCCGGGTCCGGCACGCTCTGATCCACGGCGAGGACCATTTCCGGCGAAGTGCCCCAGCTGACTTGCGGCTTGATCTGCGCCGCATCGAGTTCGACAACGGTGTCGAACTTGGCGTCGGCATCAGACACCAGGTCTTTCCAGGCCTCGACGGCCAGGTCCCATTCCGCGCCTTTCGGGGCGAACGGGCGACCCTTGACGTAAGCCACGGTCTTTTCGTCCGCGGCTACCAGGCCCACACGGGCACCGGCTTCGATGGACATGTTGCAGATGGTCATGCGGCCTTCGACCGACAGCTCGCGAATCGCGCTGCCGGCGAATTCGATGGCATGACCGTTGCCGCCGGCGGTGCCGATCTTGCCGATCACTGCGAGCACAATGTCCTTGGCCGTCACGCCGAAGGGCAAAGTGCCTTCAACCGACACCAACATGTTCTTCATTTTCTTGGCCACCAGGCACTGGGTGGCGAGCACATGCTCCACCTCGGACGTGCCGATGCCGTGGGCCAAGGCGCCGAACGCACCGTGGGTCGAGGTGTGGGAGTCGCCGCAAACCACGGTCATGCCAGGCAAGGTCGCGCCCTGCTCCGGGCCGATCACGTGGACGATGCCCTGGCGCACGTCGTTCATCTTGAATTCGACGATGCCGTATTCATCACAGTTGTCATCGAGGGTCTGCACCTGCAGACGCGAAACCTGGTCGGCAATCGCTTCGATCCCGCCCTTGCGCTCCGGCGTGGTCGGTACGTTGTGGTCCGGGGTGGCGATGTTGGCATCGATACGCCACGGCTTGCGCCCGGCCAGGCGCAGGCCTTCAAAGGCTTGCGGCGAGGTCACTTCGTGGATGATGTGACGATCGATGTAGATCAGCGCCGAACCATCGTCGCGCTGTTTGACCAAATGCGAATCCCAGAGCTTGTCGTAGAGCGTTTTGCCGGCCATCAGACGTTTCCTCATCAGCTTGTTTCTATGCCCCGGGTCATTGCTGACACCTCTCAATAACCCCTTGGCTTGTGAGGCTGATGCTATGGCGTTACATTAAATAACTCAAATTCATATTTTTCATGCTTTGGATAACCAACTGGAATACGACCATGGACCTGGCCAACCTCAATGCCTTTATAGCCATTGCCGAGACGGGCAGCTTTTCCGGCGCCGGTGAACGCCTGCACCTGACGCAGCCGGCCATCAGCAAGCGCATCGCCGGGCTGGAGCAACAACTCAATGTGCGCCTGTTCGACCGCCTGGGCCGGGAGATCGGCTTGACCGAGGCCGGCCGCGCCCTGCTGCCCCGGGCCTACCAGATCATCAACGTGCTGGATGACACCCGTCGGGCCCTGACCAACCTCACCGGCGAAGTCAGCGGGCGCCTGACCCTGGCCACCAGTCACCACATCGGCCTGCACCGCTTGCCGCCCCTGCTGCGGGCCTTTACCCGGCAATACCCGGACGTGGCCCTGGACATCCAGTTCCTGGACTCGGAAGTGGCCTATGAAGAAATCCTCCATGGCCGGGCCGAACTGGCGGTGATCACCCTGGCCCCCGAGCCCCATAGCCTGGTCAAGGCCACCCCGGTGTGGACCGACCCGCTGGATTTCGTCGCCGCCCCGGAACACCCGCTGGTCAGCAACGGCCAGGTCAGCCTGGCGGACATTGCCCTGCACCCGGCGGTGTTCCCCGGCGGTAACACCTTTACCCACCATATTGTGCAGCGCCTGTTCGAAGCCCAGGGGCTGACCCCGAACATCGCCATGAGCACCAACTACCTGGAAACCATCAAGATGATGGTCTCCATTGGCCTGGCCTGGAGCGTCTTGCCACGCACCATGCTCGACGATCAGGTGGCGCGCATTCCATTGCCAGGCATACAACTCACACGCCAGCTAGGCTATATCCTGCACACCGAACGGACGCTGTCGAATGCCGCGCGGGCTTTCATGGCCTTACTGGATGCACAAGTCGATTTGCCAGGGACTCAGGCAATAGGAGCCCCGGCCTAAGCTGTGCCTTCCCGCTGGTCACTGGAACCCGCTGAGCCCAATGCACTAAACCGCTCTAGGCCTGCTGCCCATGCCCAAACCCGCTGATCGTATGCCTCCCATGCCACGCATTCATGCCGTCGATCCCAAGGAGTCGGAGCAAAGCTGGGAAAGCGCTCCGCAACTGCTCGCGGCGCTGAACGGCGCGCGGTTGGGCGCCTGGTATTGGGACATCGAGAGCGGGCAGATCAGTTGGTCCCGAGGCACTCAGGCGTTGTTCGGCTTCGATCCGCGCCAGCCCCTGCCGGAAAACCTCGAATACCTTGACCTGCTGGCCGTGGAAGACCGGGCCCGGACCGTCCGCGCCTTCCATTCGGTGCTGGCCGGGGCGCCGCTGGAACACGCCATGCATCACCGCATCCGCTGGCCCGACGGCAGCCTGCACTGGCTGGAAATCAATGGCAGCGTGTTGCCGGACAAACACGGAAAGCCGCGAATGATCGGGGTCATCCGCGAAATCACCCACCAGCGCCAGCGGGAAGCGGCCCTCAGCAGCTCGGAAAAACGCTTCGCCACCCTGTTTCACCTGTGCCCCAACATGGTGCTGCTGACCCGCCTGGAAGACGGCCTGATCAGCGAAGCCAACCGTTACTTCGAAAGCCTGTTTGGCTGGCCGGCCCAGGACGTGATTGGCCGCACCACCCTGGAAATCGGCCTGTGGGTCAACCCGGAGCAGCGTGCGCAGCTGATCAAGGCAGTACAGAAGAAGGGCCAGGCCGCCAGCCTGGAAGTCCAGCTGCAAGCCAGCAACGGCCAGATCCACGACGGCATCCTCAGTGCACAGAAGGTCGAACTGGAAGGCCAGGCCTACCTGCTCAGCACCTTCCTTGACACCAGCGAACGCAAACGCTCCGAGCAGGCCCTGAAAGACAGCCAGGAACGCCTGGACCTGGCCCTGGACTCGGCGCAATTGGGCACCTGGGACTGGCACATCCCCAGCGGCCTGCTCTACGGCTCGGCCCGGGCCGCGCAGTTGCATGGCCTGGAGCCGGTGCCGTTCCATGAATCCTTCGAGGCGTTTTTCGAAGGCGTGCCCGATGAAGAACGCGACACCATGCGCAACGCCTACCGCAGCCTGCGTGAAGGCCCAGCCGGCAATTACCAACTGACCTACCGGGTGCAACTGGGCGACGGCAGCTCCCGTTACCTGGAGAGCCGCGCCCGCCTGTATCGCGACGAGCAAGGCAACCCACTGCGCATGGCCGGCACCCTGCTGGACATCACCGAGCAGGTGGAGCGCGAGCAGCGCCTGATCACCTCCGAGGAAAAATTCGCCAGCCTGTTCCAGGTCAGCCCCGACCCGATCTGCGTGACGCTTCTGGAAACCGGGCAGTTCATCGAGATCAATTCCAGCTTCACCCAGACCTTCGGCTGGACGGTCGACGAGGTGCTCAACCGCAGCGCCGAGCAGATCGGCCTCTGGGACGACTCCGCCCAGCGTCTGCAACGGGTCCAGCAGGTGATCCGCGAGCAGGCCCTGAACAATGTCGCGGTGGTGGTGCACCACAAGAACGGCGAAGCCCTGACCTGCATCATTTCCAGCCGCCAGATCACCGTGGACAAGCAGCCCTGCATCGTCACCACCCTGCGCGACATCACCCAGCAGCAACGTTCCGAAGCGGCCCTGAAGGCCAGCGAGGAAAAGTTCGCCAAGGCTTTTCACTCCAGCCCCGACGCCATCACCATCACCGAACGCGAGACCGGGCGCTACCTGGAGGTCAATGACGGTTTCTGCCGCCTGACCGGCTACCGCAGCGAGGAAGTCATCGGCCGCACCCTGTACCGGGTCGGCTTGTGGGCCGAGGAAAGCCAATTGGCGCTGCTGATGGCCGAACTCAAGCTCAAGGGCCGGGTGCATCACCTGGAAATGCTCGGGCGCAACAAGCGCGGGGAAATCCTCACGGTCGAGGTCTCGGTGGAGCCCATCACCCTGAATGAAACCGCCTGCCTGCTGCTGACCGCCCGTGATATCAGCCTATTGAAGAACGCCCAGGCGCAAATCCGCCACCTGGCCTATCACGACCCGCTGACCAACCTGCCCAACCGCGCGCTGCTGATGGACCGCCTGAGCCAGCAGATTGCCCTGCTCAAACGCCACAACCTGCGGGGCGCCCTGTTGTTCCTCGACCTGGACCACTTCAAGCACATCAACGACTCCCTCGGCCACCCAGTGGGCGATACCGTGCTGAAAATCATCACTGCCCGGCTCGAGGCCAGCGTGCGCATGGAAGACACCGTGGCGCGCCTGGGCGGCGACGAGTTCGTGGTCCTGCTCAGCGGCCTGGAAGGCACCCGCAGCGAGGTCAGCGAACAGGTCCGCGAGCTGGCCGGCACCCTGCGCGAACTGCTGTCGGAGCCGATGTTCCTCGACGGCCAACGCCTGCAAGTCACCCCGAGCATTGGCGTGGCGCTGATCCCCGATCACGGTTCGACCCCCACCGACCTGCTCAAACGTGCCGACATCGCCCTGTATCGGGCCAAGGATTCCGGGCGCAACACCACCCAGATGTTCCACAGCACCATGCAAAAAGCCGCCAGTGAGCGCCTGCGCATGGAGACCGACCTGCGCCTGGCCCTCACCCGCGGCGAATTCAGCGTGCATTTCCAGCCCCAGGTCGACGCCCGGGACAACCGCATCGTCGGCGCCGAAGCCCTGGTGCGCTGGCAGCACCCGGAACTGGGGGCGCAATCGCCCACCGAGTTCATCAAGGTCCTGGAAGACAGCGGGCTGATCCTTGAGGTCGGCACCTGGATCCTCGACGAAGCCTGCCTGGCCTTCAGCCAACTGATCGCTGAAGGGCTGATCGACCCCCTGCATTTCAGCCTGTGCGTGAACATCAGCCCGCGGCAGTTTCGCCAAAGCGATTTTGTCGAGCGCATCGAGCACTGCCTGCATCACTACCGGCTGCCGTCTGCGTTGCTGAAGCTGGAAATCACCGAAGGCATCGTGATCCAGAACCTGGAAGACACCATCAACAAGATGCGTCGCCTGAAGAAGCTCGGCATCAGCTTTGCCATGGATGATTTCGGCACCGGCTATTCCTCCCTGACGTACCTCAAGCGCCTGCCGGTGGACACCCTGAAAATCGACCAGTCGTTTGTTCGCGATGCCACCCACGACCCGAACGACGCGGAAATCATCCGCGCCATTGTCGCCATGGCCCGCAGCCTGCAACTCAAGGTCATCGCCGAAGGCGTGGAAACCCCACAACAACTGGAGTTTCTCCAGGGCCTGGACTGCCACCTGTACCAGGGCTACCTGCACAGCCGGCCCCTGCCGCTCTCGGCCTTCAGGTTGCTGCTGCGTTAATCGCGCCCTTGCCGCCCCATCCTCCGCGCCCGGCTTGATACCCGCGGCGGTGCGGCGATTGCCAGGTTTTCAGGCAACCTGTAGGGTCGCTTTTTTCGCCGCGCCGAGCCGTTTGTCGGCGGTACCTTACGCAAGAGAGCCCAGATGCAGGATGCAATCCCCTCCCCCAGCCCCTTGCTCGGCATTGACCTGGGCACCACCAACAGCCTGATCGCCATCTGGCAGGACGCTCAGGCCCAACTGATCCCCAATGCCCTCGGCGAGGTGCTGACGCCCTCAGTGGTAAGCCTCGACGAAGACGGCAGCATCCTGGTGGGCAAGGCCGCCAGGGCGCGCCTGACCACGCACCCGGAACGCACGGTGGCAGCGTTCAAGCGCTTTATGGGCAGCGACAAGCGCTTCGAACTCGGCGGCCAATCCTTCAGCCCCGAGGAGTTGTCGGCCCTGGTGCTCGGCGCCCTCAAGCAAGACGCCGAAGCCTGGCTCGGGCGCCCGGTCAGCGAAGCGGTGATCTCGGTCCCGGCGTACTTCAGCGACGAACAGCGCAAGCGCACGATCTTTGCCGGCGAACTGGCGGGCCTCAAGGTCCAGCGCCTGATCAACGAACCCACCGCTGCCGCCATGGCCTACGGGCTGCATGAGCAGAAGTTCGAACGCACCCTGATCTTCGACTTGGGCGGCGGCACCTTCGACGTCACAGTGCTTGAGTACGCCTTGCCGCTGATCGAAGTCCACGCCTCCACCGGCGATAACTTCCTCGGCGGCGAAGACTTCACCGCTGCCCTGCTGCAAGCCTGCCTCAAGGACTGGCAACTGAGCTCGGCCAGCCTGGATGCCCAGGCGCTGGCCAGCCTCGGTGATGCCCTCGAACAGCTCAAGTGCACACTCGGCGAAGGCCCGCAGACGCTGAGCTGGAATGGCCTGGGCGGTACGCGCGAATGGGCCCTGGATGAAGCCCGGGCGCTGAAAATCTACGAACCCCTGCTGGCCCGCCTGCGCGCACCGATCGAACAAGCCCTGCGCGATGCCCGGCTGCGCCCCCGGGACCTCGACAGCCTGGTGCTGGTGGGCGGTGCCACGCGCATGCCGGCGGTGCAACAACTGGTGGCCACGTTGTTCGGACGTTTGCCGTACCGCCACCTCGACCCGGACACCATCGTCGCCCTGGGTGCCGCCAGCCAGGCCGCCTGCAAAGCCCGGGACCAAGCCATCGAGGAACTGATCCTGACTGACGTCTGCCCCTACACCCTGGGGATTTCCTCGGTGCGCGGTGATGACGTCAGTGGCGCCTTCTCGCCGATCATCGAACGCAATACGGTGATTCCCACCTCACGGGTGCAGCGCTTCTACAGCACCCATGCGCAGCAGAAGCTGATCCGGATCCAGGTCTATCAGGGCGAACGCCCTTGGGTACGGGACAACATCTTTATCGACGGTTTCGATGTGCCGCTGCCGCCCACCGGGGAGATCCAGGCCCTGGATGTGCGCTTCAGCTACGACATCAACGGCTTGCTCGAAGTGGACGTGACCCTGCTGGCCAACGGCGAGCGCCACAGCCACAGCATCGACCGCAGCCCCACCGGCCTTGACCTGCAAGCCCGGCAGAACAGCCATGAACGGCTGGCGGCGCTGAAAATCCACCCCCGCGACGCCTTGCCCAACCGCACCCTGGTGGCCCGCCTGGAACGGGCCTGGATGCAGAGCCTGGGCGATGAGCGCGCGCAGATCGGCGCCTGGCTGGAGCAGTTCAACAGCGTCCTGGGTCGCCAGCACGCCCCGGACATCAGCAGCCTGCGCCAGCGCCTCAACGACACCCTGGACGAACTGCGGCTCTGAGCCTCTCAGCCATTCAGGCGGCGCAACGCCGCCTGCAGGCCACCCTGCAAGGCATTCCGATCACCGCTGGGCGGCACGCCGTAACGGTTGGGCAGGCTGTCACTGGGCGCCACCAGCATCAGCAACGGCAGGAAGGGCAGCGCCGGGGTTAGCAGCAGGCAGATCAACAGCGTGGGCAGTCCCCGGCCCATGTCGTGCAAACGACGCAAACAAACGCCAAATAGCGCCAACACCCCCAACAGCAGAATCGCCAGGCCCAGCGGCACGCTGCCACACATCAGCGCCGCCCAGGGAGTCAGCAGCCCACAGCCCAGCACCTGCCAGAAGAACGGCCCCTGCGCCAGGCGCGTGCCCAGACGCCACATGGCCAGCGGCGAAGCCGGTTGAGTGTCGGCCTTGGCCAACAGCAAGCGTTCGCACCAGGACAGCAAGGCGGTCAGCGCAAAGCGCAAGCCGATGCTGTGGGCCGTATCGTCCTTGGCCCGCTGCAGTTTTTGCAGCAGTTTGCGCCGTGGAACGCCAGCGCTGCCGTATCGCACCAAGCCATTGAGGGTGTTCACCGCCAGGCTGAAGGCGCTGCTGTCAATGCCGTCGGCTTCCAGCACCGTGAGCGGCGGCCGGCTTGGCTGGCCCTTGATCAACCCGTCACGGAAGGCCTCGAACCAGTCACCGTCGCTGGTGACCCGGGCAATGTCCTTGAGCAAAGCCCGATGCTGCTCGGCGTCCAGTAGCGGGTCCTGGTACAGCACGCCCCAAAACAGCAAGGTGCCCAGGGCCTCGTCATTGAAGGGCTGGTCATCGCTGAGGTAGCAGGTGTACAGCGCCAGGTTGCTCGGCAACCTTGGGCTGTCGAGGGCTTGCTGCACGCTCATCAGGCGCTGGGCCAGCAGGCTTTGCACCGGGTCCTTGCTGTCCAGCCAGCCGAGCAGACCGAACAGGCCGCTTTGCTCCGCCGGTAAACGCTGCAACACCGACAACAGGCGAGCCAAAGGATGGCTCGCGGTCACCGTCAAGCTGGCGAGGCTATCGAGGCCGGTCAGTTCCAGCCAGCGCTCGGGTTGCTGCAACAGACCGGTGAGAAACAGGGTCTGGCGATGCCAAGACCAGGCGTCCTGGGCGGACGACATCGCCGGCAAGTACACACCCTGACGGCCCAGGTCGATCCAGAGCTCCAGCTCACTGCCCTCAGCGCCCTGCCGGGCCGGCTCGAAAACCTCGGCAATCCGCTCCAGTGCCCGCGACTCGTAGGGCCGCCAGCGTTTCAGCCAGAGCAGGCACAACGCCCGAGGCTCGCCCTGGTTGAGCTCATGGGCCAGGTATGCATGGGCTGAATGGCTCTCGAGGAACGCCTTCAGGGCCAGGGGCACCGGCGCCTGGGTCAACCAGCACAGCAGTTGCTCGGCCTGGTACTTGAAGCCCTCCAACACCAGTTGTTCAAGCACATCCGTGCTGTCGGGCTCGGCCAGCAGCGCTTGCAGCAACGCCACGTCGCCTCGGTGCAGGGCCCAGGCATGCCGATACAAGCGTTGCAGGCTCGAATCCGTTTGATCGATGCACAGCTGCGCCAGCAACGGCCACTCATCAGCGCCCAGGCGCCAATCGACAAAGGCTCCGGCGAGGCCCTTGAGACGATGATTGTTCAAGCCGTACCAGCGGGCCAGGGTTTCCGGCCGCTGCGACGGGCTGCCGAACGCCTGCTCGACATCGCCCAGGCCCTGGGGCCAGGCGCGGAAATTTTCCAGGCGATCGAAGGCCTGGATCAACAAAGGTTGCCAAAGCGGCTGGCGCTCGGCACAGAGCCCGAGCAACCACGTGGCCGCCTGGGGATGCTGGTGCTGCTGCCAGAGCCTCGACCAGTGCTGCAGCGCCTGATGCGTCAGCCCCAACGCACTGGCCTGACAGGCCAGCAGGTACAGCGCATCAGCGTCATCCGGGGCCTGTCGATGCCGTTCCTGGCAGAGTTCCAGCAGGCTTGGGCCGCCAATCCCGGCCAGGGAGCATTGCACCAGCAGGCGTTGCACAAAGGCCTCTTCCCGGGGCAAAGGCAGGCAGGTGTGCTGGCTGAAAAAAGCCACGAACTCGTGCAGCGGACGCTGCTGGTACAACTGCTCCAGGGTGCGCGTGTACCACAGAGTTTCCACCTGCGCGGCCGGCGACCATTGGCTCATTTGCGCGGTGTCGAACGGGTCGTCCTGCTCGATGCGCTGGAGAAACTGATCGATCTGCTGGGCGTGACCGAGGTCCAGTTGCAGCAACTGGCTGGACCAACCCAGGCGTCGCTCCAACAAGCGCGCACAGGCGTAGGACAGCGGGCCACAATCGATCAACGTGTGCAGCACCTGCCAACTGACCTGCTCCAGCGACTCCAGGGGCAGTTGGTCGAGTTGCTGGATAAAACCTTGCCAGGCGGCAGGATCGAAGCACCGCGTCTCATCGTCGAGCAACCCGTTGAAATCGGCCAGGACCGGGGAAACCTCATCCGGCTGGGGATCGATCAAAGGGCTGTCGTCGCCCATCCCCTCATCCTCAGAGGCCTTATCAGCCGCCGCCTCTGCTTGCCGAGCGTATTGCAGCGCCGCTTCGTAAGCCTGGCGCAGGGCCTGGAAACCTTGCGGGTCGGTCTCGGGGTGATGCTCGGGCAGGCGCGCCCGGTAGGCACCGCGGATCACTTCATGGTCTTTGGTCGGCTCGATGCCGAGGCGAATCCAGCAGGTCATGACCAGTCGAACTCCTGCAGTGATGGCGGCCGTTCCGGAAAGGTCAGCGGCATGCCCCAAGGCAACTCGGCAAACAATGACCGGGCCTCGCGGAACAATTCGTGGGTGATGCCGAAGTTGTCGGCAAAACTGCCCTGCCGATCGAGCGCATGGCCCAGGTTTTCGTCGCTGTTGCCCAGGCATTTCCAGTAGGCACGGCCGACCAGGAACGCCGCGACGTACTGATTCCAGCTGTCGTAGTAATAACGCGCACGCACCGCCAGGCGACTGTGCAACCAGAGGCTGTCCTGCTCATCGAGCCAGCCTTTGAGCACACTGCAACGCAACACAAAGCCCATGCGGCCCAGGTCCCAGGCCTGGATCCCGCCAGGGCCGCATTCGCCATAAGTGCGGCTGGCGTACTCGTAACAGGTGCGGTCGCGGGGGCTGAGGGTGTCGAGCAGGGCCTGCCACTCACTGGGCAGGCAGCGCGCCCACTGCCGGTAGGCCGGTTCAAGCTCCCCGGCGTGCCCGTAGCCGGTCATCCTGCGAACCATCTCCAGCAACTCCTGGCGGTTGTGCAGGCCCCAACTCTGATCCAGCCCGACGTTGGTCGGCCGGGTGTAAAAGCTGGCCGAGGTGTAGCTGGGGTCTGAGTTGGCGTTGAGGGCAACCATTGGCGCAGAAAGGGCGTACAGCCAATGCTGTTCTGTCTCTTCCATGAAAAACACTCCGGGCCAGTGAGGAACGGAACAGGGCTGGCCGCAAAAGCGCCGATTGTAGAGAGGCCGGCGGGCTGCGGTAAACACAAACCGCATGCCCGGCGACGGAGAAAAACCATAAAAAAGGCCCCGAACAAGTCGGGGCCTTTATGGCTTGAAGGGTGGGTCTCGGGCGGCTCGGGAACGGCCCGTACCCAACCCTTGGTCAACGCTCTGGCTTAGTGCTGCAGTACCGCTTGTTGCGCCCCATTGATCGGGATGCGCTTGGCCTTGGCCTCTTCCGGCACGATGCGCAACAGGTCGATATTCAACAGACCGTTGCTCAGGCCAGCGGCTTTGACCTCGATGTGGTCGGCCAGGCGGAAGGACAGTTTGAACGCCCGCTGGGCAATGCCCTGGTGCAGGTAAGTGACGCTTTCATTGGCGTCACGCTTGCCGCCACTAACGGTCAACACGCCTTTTTCCACTTGCAGCTCCAGGTCTTCTTCCTGGAAACCGGCGGCCGCAATGACGATGCGGTATTGGTCGTCAGCGTGTTTTTCAACGTTGTAGGGCGGGTAGCTGCTGCCGGGCTCGTTGCGCAGTGCCGATTCGAACAGGTCGTTGAAACGGTCGAAGCCAACAGAGGAACGGAACAGTGGTGCCAAAGAAAATGCGGTAGTCATGATCAATCTCCTGAAACTCAGCGAGTGGTTATCTCCGCGACCCGACTTCGGCATCGCGTAACACAGAGATAAGGATTGACCCGCAGGTTTCAAGAGGCTTTTTTTGAAAAATTTTCAGGCTGCTGCAGCGCCCGGCATGCCGAGCAAACACCCGACCTGATCCAGGTCGGTTTCACGGCGCATGGCCGTGAACAGCTCCACGGCTTCAGGGTAATTGCGCGTCAACATGGCCAGCCATTGCTTCAAACGCCCCGGTGCCGAGCGTGGCGTCAGTTGCTCGACGGCCTGCAACCAGAACGCCTGGAGCATGGGCTGCAGCTCGGCCCAGGTCATTTCCACCACCTCTTCACCGGCCCGCGCGGCAGCGATCTGCCGCGCCAGGTCAGGGCGCGACACCAGGCCGCGACCGAGCATGATGTCTTCCACGCCGCTGATTTCCCGGCAACGGCGCCAGTCTTCAACGCTCCAGATATCGCCGTTGGCGAACACCGGCACCTTGACCACGTCCTGCACCCGCGGAATCCACTCCCAATGGGCCGGCGGCTTGTAGCCGTCCGCCTTGGTCCGCGCGTGCACCACAATGTGCGCCGCGCCGCCTTCCGCCAGGGCCGTGGCACAGACCAGGGCGCCATCCGGGCTGTCGAAGCCCAGGCGCATCTTGGCAGTGACCGGAATATGCGCCGGCACCGCACGGCGTACATGCTCGACGATCTGATTGAGCAGCTCGGGCTCTTTCAGCAGCACCGCACCACCCCGAGACTTGTTGACGGTCTTGGCCGGGCAGCCAAAGTTCAGGTCAATCACTTCGGAACCCAGTTCACAGGCCAGGGCGGCGTTTTCCGCCAGGCACACCGGGTCCGATCCCAACAGCTGGACGCGCAGCGGCACGCCGGCGGCGGTCTTGGCGCCGTGCAGCAATTCCGGGCCCAGCTTGTGGAAATAGGCAGGGGTCAGCAGGCGGTCGTTGACGCGGATGAACTCGGTCACGCACCAGTCAATACCGCCGACGCGGGTCAACACGTCCCGCAGGATGTTGTCGACCAACCCCTCCATGGGCGCCAAAGCAATTTGCATGAATCACACTCGATGAAAAAACGCGGGCAAAAAATCGTGGCGAAGTTTAATGGGTTTCTGACACCAGAAGGTATTCGTCTGACCGAGCGCTGAAAAACCAGCCCCCGCAGGCGCCGGCTCGCCGACGATTGACGCCATCTCCCGCCCGCGCACCGCTACCCGCCTCTACGCCTCTTGGCGGATGTGCAAGGCCGGGCCATAGCCTTCCAGAAACTCGCTCGGCATGCGCTTGGGCTTGCCCGTGGAAAGCTCAATGCAGACAAAGGTGGTCTGGGCTCGCAGCAAGGTGGTGTTATCGCTCGGCCGCACCAGTTGGAAGTGCCGGGTCATCTTCAGCCGCTGATCCCAATCGACGATCCAGGTGGCCAACTGCAGCTCATCGCCTTCGTAGGCGGCGGCCAGGTAATCGATCTCGTGCCGCACCACCGCCATGGCCCGGTCCAGGCGCCGGTACTCGGTCAGGTCCAGGCCCAGGCGCTGTGAATGCCGCCAGGCACAACGCTCCAGCCACGTGACATACACCGCATTGTTGGCGTGGCCCAATCCATCGATGTCTTCAGCCGCCACCTGCAAGTCGATGACAAATGGCGTTGCCAGATCCCAGCCCATGCCCTACTCCCGGTCAGTTTTTTAACCGGGGCAGTGTAACGGAAGCTCAGGCGGATTGGCGCGCCTGGCGCTTGACGCCGTTGACCAGGGACAAAACCCCCTCGATCACCCGCGGATCGGCCAGCACCCGCTGGTGCCCGCCCTGCTCCAGACGCAGCAGGCGGCTGTCGAACCAGGCCTGATGAATCAGTTCGGACTCATTGACCGACACGAACAAGTCGTCTTCGGCATGCACGATCAGCCCGGGCATGGTCAGTTGATAGTGCGCAACATCCAGATGGGCGGCACGCATGCCGACATCCCGCTCAATGCGGCGGATAAAGGCCGAACGCGCCCGAGGCGGCATGCCCATGTAGCGGGCAAACCCACTCAGGACCCCGAGGATCCGCGCAGGCGCCGCGATGCTGACCAGCGTCTCGGTGCGCAACCCCAACTGCACGGCCAACATGGCGCTGGCACCGCCCATGGAGTGGCCAATCACAGCATGCAAGGGTGGCAACTCCGCTGCGGCCTCAAGCATGGCCCGCGCAAACAGCACCACGTTCGCCTCGTGCCCCGGTGACCGCCCGTGAGCCGGGCCATCCAGGGCGACGGCGGTGTAGCCCGCCGCCACCAGTGCCTCGATCAGGCTGGCGAACTGCGTCGAGCGCCCTTCCCAGCCGTGCATCAACAACACGGTGGGGCCCTGGCCCCAGCGCAGGGCCGACAGCCCGAAGCGCAAAGTCATGCGCTCGGCACGCGCCAGCAACGGCAACTCCCAATCCCGCGGTGGCCGCTCGCGAGGCGTCATGAACAACACACGCATCTTGTTGGCCACCAGGCCCGGCGCCACCCAGCCCAAGGTACCGTTCACCCCACGAATCCACGTCAATGCACTCATCGCCAATCTCCTCGGGCCTGGGCCTCAGGTCACAGCACTGCCGACTTGGCAGCGCGCAGCAAACGATCCGACAACGCCCCCGTACCCAAGGCCCGCGCCAACGCCAATCCACCGACCATCAAGGCCAGGTCGGCGAGCACCTTGTCGGCCTCTTCCGGGGTGGTCGCCAATTGCGCGACCATCAGTTCCACGTGTTCATTCAAGGCCTGGCGAAACCCATCCGGCAGCCGCCCCAACTCACCGACCGAAGCTGGAATCGGGCACGCTTGCTCTGTGGAATCCCGGTGTTTGCGCGACAGATAAAACGCCGCGACCAAGGCCCGCCGCTCCTCGCCACCGAGCTCGGCGTCCATCTCGGCAATCAGGCCGCGACGCTGGGCCAGCAACTGGCTGAAGGCCTCCAGCATCAGCGCATCCTTGCTTTCAAAGTGCGCATAAAAGCCACCGACCGTCAGACCGGCAGCCCCCATGACCTCGCCCACACTTGGCTCGGCCGGCCCGCGCTGAATCAGCGCGGAACTGGCGGCCTGAAGAATCCGTTCGCGGGTTTGAGCTTTTTTATCGTTCATCGTTGCCTCCGAATATTACGAATAAAATATTATATTCATAATAAATTTTCGCAAGTCTTGAGTGTGACCGTCGGTCAGAACAACAGGGTAAGAAGAAAGAGAGAATTGGCTGAACGCCAGACAAACAAAAGGGCCATTCAATAATTGAATGACCCTTAAAAATCCCGCAGAGCGGGTAAACGTGGCGTCCCCTAGGGGACTCGAACCCCTGTTACCGCCGTGAAAGGGCGGTGTCCTAGGCCACTAGACGAAGGGGACACAAACCCTTCTAACAACTGATCAGTGCTGAGTACTGATCGATTCAAGGCCGGTGTGGCCAGACCTTGAACTGTAAATTGGTGGAGCTAGACGGGATCGAACCGTCGACCTCTTGCATGCCATGCAAGCGCTCTCCCAGCTGAGCTATAGCCCCAGATTTTTCGCCTCGCGGCGGAGCGACATTTTGCAACATCGCTTCTGTAAAACTGGCGTCCCCTAGGGGACTCGAACCCCTGTTACCGCCGTGAAAGGGCGGTGTCCTAGGCCACTAGACGAAGGGGACGCAAACCCTTCTGTACAACTGATCAGTGCTGAGTACTGATCGATTCAAGGCCGGTGTGGCCAGACCTTGAACTACAAATTGGTGGAGCTAGACGGGATCGAACCGTCGACCTCTTGCATGCCATGCAAGCGCTCTCCCAGCTGAGCTATAGCCCCTCATCGTTGATGTCATCGCTGAGGACGGGGCGAATCTTAAGGGCGTATCGGAAAGCTGTCAAACTTTTTTTCAGAAATATCTAAAAAAATTTGTCGGGATAACAATCACTTACCGCCCTCCCCCGTAAATCCGGGGGTTTTCCTGACCTCTAGGAGCCGGCTTGCCAGCGAGGATGATCGCCAGAACACTGCACACCCTCCGGTGCAGACCGCCGGCAAGCCGACTCCTACCCATCAACAGCACTGACTCAGGCGATAGCGCCCAGCAGTTTTTCCCACTCTTTGTTCTCTTTCTTCGACACGCCGCCCAACAGGTCAATGGCCTGGCGCAGACGGAAACGGGTCAGGTCCGGCCCCAGGATCTCCATGGCATCGAGCACCGACACCGAACTGGCTTGCCCGGTAATCGCAGCGAACATCAGCGGCATGGCATCACGCAGCTTCAGCTCCAGGGATTCGACCACGGCCTGGATGGTCGCGGTGATGTTGTCCTTCTCCCACTGACGCAGGCTTTCCAGCTTCCACAAGATCAACTGCATCAACTGGCGAACCTGGTCACCCGACAGTTTCTTGGACTCGAATAGCTTGGCGTCCGGGTTCACGCCACCGGCAAAGAAGAACCCGGCCAGCGGTGCGACCTGGCTGAAGGTCTCCACCCGACCCTGCACGTGCGGTGCGATCTTCATCATGTATTCGGGGTTCAGCGCCCATTGCTGCAGGCGGCTGGCGAACTCGTCCACCGGCAGGTCACGCAGCCACTGGCCGTTGAGCCAGGAGAGCTTCTCAATGTCGAAGATCGGCCCACCGAGGGAGACACGGGACAGGTCAAAGTGATCGACCATTTCCTGCAGCGAGAACTTCTCGCGCTCGTCCGGCATCGACCAGCCCATGCGGCCCAGGTAGTTGAGCATGGCTTCAGGCATGAAGCCCATGCGCTCGTAGAAGGTCACCGAGGTCGGGTTCTTGCGCTTGGACAGCTTGCTCTTGTCCGGGTTACGCAGCAGCGGCATATAGCACAGCTGCGGTTGTTCCCAGCCGAAGTACTCGTAGAGCAGGATCAGCTTCGGCGCCGAGGGCAGCCACTCTTCACCACGCAAGACGTGGGTGATGCCCATCAGGTGGTCGTCGACCACGTTGGCCAGGAAGTAGGTCGGCAAGCCGTCGGTCTTCATCAGCACTTGCATGTCCATGCGATCCCACGGGATCTCGACATCGCCACGCAGCATGTCCGGCACCACGCACACGCCTTCGCTTGGCACTTTCATGCGGATCACGTGGGGTTCACCAGCAGCCAGGCGCTGAGCGACTTCTTCCTTCGACAGCAACAGCGCCCGGCCGTCGTAGCGCGGGGTTTCACCCTTGGCCATTTGCTCGGCGCGCATCTGGTCCAGCTCTTCGGCGGTGCAGAAGCACGGGAAGGCGTGGCCCAGATCCACCAGTTGCTGGGTGTACTTCTTGTAGATTTCGCTGCGCTCGCTCTGCCGGTACGGGCCGTGCGGGCCGCCTACGTCAGGGCCTTCGCTCCAGTTGATGCCCAGCCAGCGCAGGGCGTCGAAAATCTGCTGTTCCGACTCACGGGTCGAACGCAGTTGATCGGTGTCCTCGATGCGCAGGATGAACTCACCGCCATGCTGCTTGGCAAAGCAGTAGTTGAACAAAGCGATGTAAGCGGTGCCGACGTGGGGATCCCCAGTGGGCGATGGCGCGATGCGCGTGCGGACGGTGGTCATGGCATGTCTCGGAATGAATATAAAAGCGGAGGTAAAACAGGGGGCGAATGGTAACAGGCGCGACCGGCCCGGCTCCAGTAACGAGGGCATTTAAGCCAAGGTTGCCGCGCTAATACCCATGAATGGCCGATTATCAACAGTTGGCATTTACCACCCCCTGCCTATATGCCAGATTCGCCCCCTGTTAAATTTCCTTACACTTTCTCGACTACAGCCTGCCCATGCCTGCCCAACTCAAGCGTCGCCTGTTTATTTTCCTGCTCCTGGTGGCATTGGTCGCCCTGGGGTTCTTTGCCCAGTGGTTCTTCCACGGGCGCTTCTATGAAAGCACCGACAACGCCTACGTCCAGGGTGAGATCACCCGGGTCTCCAGCCAGTTGGCGGCGCGAATCGACGAAGTGCTGGTGCGGGACAACCAGCATGTGGAAAAAGGCCAGTTGCTGGTGCGCCTGGAAAGTGAAGATTTCCAGCTGGCCATCGAGCGGGCCAAAGCCGCCCTGGACACCCGCGAAGCCGAACGCCTGCAAGCGCAAAGCAAGCTGACCCAGCAAGCCAGCCTGATCGCCGCCAGCGAAGCCCAGGTGGCCTCCAGCCAGGCCAGCCTGGGCCGCTCGCAAATCGACCTGTCCCGGGCCCAGACCCTGCGCAAGCCCGGCTACGTTTCTGAAGAACGGGTGACCACCCTCTCTGCCGACAACCATATCGCCCGCTCCCAGGTGGCCAAGGCCCAGGCCGACCTCCAGGGCCAGCGCCAACAGGTGAACGCCCTGGGCGCCGAACTCAAGCGGTTGGACGCCCAGATCGCCAATGCCCGAGCCGACCTGGCCCAGGCCGAACTGAACCTGACCCGCAGCGAAATCCACGCGCCTATCAGCGGCCTGGTCGGCCAACGCGCGGCACGCAACGGCCAAGTGGTCCAGGCTGGCGCCTACCTGCTGTCGATCGTTCCCGACCAGGACATCTGGATCCAGGCCAACTTCAAGGAAACCCAGATCGGCCATATGCAACCCGGGCAATCAGCCGAACTGATCTTCGACGCTTACGGCGATACCCCCATCGCCGGCCAGGTCGACAGTTTGTTCGCCGCCTCGGGCGCACAGTTCAGCCTGCTGCCGCCGGACAACGCCACCGGCAACTTCACCAAGGTGGTGCAGCGCATCCCGGTGAAACTGACCTTTGCCGCCGACAACCCACTGCGTGGCAAGATCCGCCCGGGCATGTCGGTCACCGTCAAAGTGAAGATCAAAGACCCTGCCGATGGCCGGTGATCAGCTGCTGCGCCCGGCCGGCGAACCGACCCGGCGCGACTGGATAGCGGTGATGAGCGCCATGCTCGGCGCCTTTATGGCGGTGCTCGACATCCAGATCACCAACTCCTCCCTGAAGGACATCCAGGGCGCGCTGTCGGCGACGTTGGAGGAAGGTTCATGGATTTCCACTTCCTACCTGGTGGCGGAAATCATCATGATTCCCCTCACCGCCTGGCTGGTGCAGTTGCTCTCGGCACGGCGCCTGGCGGTCTGGGTGTCGGTGGGGTTCCTGGTCGCGTCACTGCTCTGCTCAATGGCCTGGAGCCTGGAAAGCATGATTGTGTTCCGCGCCCTGCAAGGTTTTACCGGCGGTGCGCTGATCCCTCTGGCCTTCACCCTGACCCTGATCAAACTCCCCGAGCACCACCGCGCCAAGGGCATGGCCATGTTCGCCATGACGGCCACCTTCGCGCCCTCCATCGGCCCGACACTGGGCGGCTGGCTTACGGAAAACTGGGGCTGGGAGTACATCTTCTACATCAACATCCCACCCGGGCTGCTCATGATCGCCGGCATGCTCTACGGGCTAGAGAAGAAAGCCGCCCACTGGGAGCTGCTGAAAAGCACCGACTACACCGGCATCCTCACCCTCGGCGTGGGCCTGGGCTGCCTGCAGGTGTTTCTTGAGGAAGGCCACCGTAAGGACTGGCTGGAATCCAGCCTGATCGTCGGCCTGGGCAGCATTGCCCTGGTCAGCCTGGTGACCTTTGTGATCGTGCAAGTCTCCAAGCCCAACCCGCTGATCAACCTGGGCATCCTGGGTAATCGCAACTTCGGCCTGTCGAGCATTTCCAGCCTGGGGATGGGGGTGGGGCTGTATGGCTCGATCTACCTGTTGCCGCTGTACCTGGCGCAGATCCAGAACTACAACGCTATGCAGATCGGCGAAGTGATCATGTGGATGGGCATTCCCCAGCTGTTCCTGATACCGCTGGTGCCGCTGCTGATGAGGTTTGTCTCACCCAAGTGGCTGTGCACCCTGGGCTTCGGCCTGTTCGGATTGGCGAGTTTTTCATCCGGGGTGCTGAACCCGGACTTCGCCGGGCCGCAGTTCAACCAGATCCAGATCATCCGTGCTCTGGGGCAACCGCTGATCATGGTCACCATCTCGCTGATCGCCACCGCCTACATCCTGCCCCAGGATGCGGGTTCGGCGTCGAGTCTGTTCAACATCCTGCGCAACCTCGGCGGCGCCATCGGCATCGCCCTGCTCGCCACCTTGCTGGATGCGCGAACCAAGACCTACTTCGATTACCTGCGCGAAGCCATAGTGCCGAGCAACCCCCAAGTGGCGGAGCGCCTGGCCAGCCTGACCGACACCCTTGGCAATGAAACCGCCGCCCTGGGCAAGCTCAGTGAAATTGCCCACCAGCAGGCGCAGATCATGGCCTACAACGATGCGTTTCATTTTGTCGGGATCGCCCTGGGCGTGAGCATGCTCGCGGTATTGCTGACCAAGGCACTGCCCAAGGGCCTGAAGGCTGGAGAAGCCCACTGAACTGAAGCTGGCGGGCGCAAGAGGCCCTTGATCCTTGCACAGGGCTGAGGGCCTCTTCGCCGGCAAGCCGGCGCCTACTAGGGATGGAGCGTCGTTAGACGGTCAACAGGCGCTCGCGCAGTTTGCTGATTTCGTCGCGCATTTGCGCCGCGGCCTCGAACTCCAAATCCCGGGCCAGTTGGTACATTTTCTCTTCGAGCTGGCGGATGCGCTTGGTGATCTCACTTGGCGAACGCAGCTCGTTTTCGTACTTGGCGTTTTCTTCCGCGGCCTTGGCCATGCCTTTGCGCTTCTTGCTGCGCGAGCCTGGCACCGTGGCGCCTTCCATGATGTCGGTGACGTCCTTGAACACGCCCTTGGGGGTGATGCCATTGGCCAGGTTGAAGGCGATCTGTTTATCGCGACGGCGCTCGGTCTCGCCGATGGCCCGCTCCATGGAGCCGGTCATGCGGTCCGCGTAGAGAATCGCCCGGCCATTGAGGTTACGTGCGGCACGACCAATGGTCTGGATCAACGAACGCTCGGAACGCAGAAAACCTTCCTTGTCCGCATCGAGAATCGCCACCAGGGACACTTCCGGCATGTCCAGGCCTTCACGCAGCAGGTTGATCCCCACCAGCACGTCAAAGGTGCCCAAGCGCAAGTCGCGGATGATCTCCACCCGCTCTACGGTGTCGATGTCCGAGTGCAGGTAGCGCACGCGCACCCCGTGGTCCGCCAGGTAGTCGGTCAAATCCTCGGCCATGCGCTTGGTCAGCGTGGTCACCAGCACCCGCTCCTCCAGGGCCACCCGCTTGGTGATTTCTGAAAGCAGGTCGTCGACCTGGGTCAGCGCCGGGCGCACCTCAATCTGCGGGTCCACCAGACCGGTGGGCCGCACGACTTGTTCCACCACCCGGCCGGCATGCTCGGCTTCGTAGTTGCCCGGCGTCGCCGAGACGAAGATGGTTTGCGGGCTCACGCCCTCCCACTCGTCGAAACGCATGGGCCGGTTGTCCAGCGCCGAGGGTAGGCGGAAACCGTACTCCACCAGGGTTTCCTTACGCGAGCGGTCGCCCTTATACATGGCGCCCACTTGCGGCACGCTGACGTGGGACTCGTCGATCACCAGCAAGGCGTCGGCCGGCAGGTAGTCGTACAAAGTCGGCGGTGCAGCCCCGGCCGGACGACCCGACAGATAACGCGAGTAGTTTTCGATGCCGTTGCAGTAGCCCAGCTCAAGGATCATCTCCAGGTCGAAGCGCGTGCGCTGCTCCAGGCGTTGCGCCTCCACCAGCTTATTGTTGGAACGTAGGTACTCCAGGCGCTCCTGCAACTCGACCTTGATCCCCTCGATCGCATCCAGCAGGGTCTCCCGCGGGGTCACGTAGTGGCTCTTGGGGTAGAAGGTAAAACGCGGCAACTTGCGAATCACTTCGCCCGTCAGCGGATCGAAAGCCGACAGGCTCTCGACTTCGTCATCGAACAGCTCGATGCGGATGGCTTCCAGGTCGGATTCCGCCGGGTAGATATCGATGACATCACCGCGCACACGGAACGTGGCCCGAGCAAAATCCATATCGTTGCGGGTGTATTGCAGGTCCGCCAGACGCCGCAGCAAGGCGCGCTGGTCGAGTTTGTCGCCGCGATCGACGTGCAACACCATCTTCAAATAGGTTTCCGGGCTGCCCAGGCCGTAAATGCAGGACACCGTGGTGACGATGATCGCGTCCTTGCGCTCCAGCAGCGCCTTGGTCGCGGACAGGCGCATCTGCTCGATATGGTCGTTGATCGAGGCGTCTTTCTCGATAAAGGTGTCGGACGATGGCACGTAGGCTTCGGGCTGGTAGTAGTCGTAGTAAGAGACGAAATACTCCACCGCGTTGTTCGGGAAAAAGGCCTTGAATTCCCCGTACAACTGCGCCGCCAAGGTCTTGTTCGGCGCCAGCACCAGGGTTGGGCGCTGCACCTGGGCAATCACGTTGGCGATGCTGAAGGTCTTGCCCGAGCCGGTCACACCAAGCAGCGTCTGGTGCGCCAGCCCGGCCTCGATACCTTCGACCATCAGGCGAATGGCTTCCGGCTGGTCGCCGGCGGGCTGGAAGCGGGTGACTAGCTGGAATTCAGACATAACGTACCTCTGGGTTCACCCCCGCACGACACGAACGGGCTGGAGCGAGAACGACCGCGAACGACAAACGTCGTCGGGGAAAACTGGGATTGTCCTAGATGTGGAGGCAAATACCACCGCTTTCAAGATAACGGTCCTACACGCCCTAACGCCTTTGACGTTGCAATAAGACTAACGGTCGAAAAATAAAGCGAAAAACTTAGGGCAAAAAGCCAATAGGCTGTCGCCGCCAGAAAGGATGGCCTCTATACTAGCTCCCCGTTTGTGCACCGCTCTAGTGCATCCGGCTGGAGCGCGACACGTCCCTCCACACTCCATTCAGAGCCGCCGTAATAATGAGCCTGTTCTCCGCTGTCGAAATGGCACCACGCGATCCAATCCTGGGCCTCAACGAAGCATTCAACGCTGATACCCGTACCAATAAGGTCAACCTGGGGGTCGGCGTTTACTGCAACGAGGAGGGGCGAATTCCACTCCTGCGCGCCGTTGTCGAAGCCGAGACGATTCGTGTCGCCCAACACGCTTCCCGCGGTTACCTGCCGATCGACGGTATCGTCGCTTACGACCAGGCCGTGCAAAAGCTGCTGTTCGGTAACGACTCGCCGCTGATCGCCGCTGGCCGCGTAATCACCACCCAAGCCGTGGGCGGTACCGGTGCACTGAAAATCGGTGCCGACTTCCTCAAGCAATTGCTGCCTGACGCCGTTGTCGCCATCAGCGACCCGAGCTGGGAAAACCACCGCGCGCTGTTCGAAACCGCGGGTTTCCCGGTGCAGAACTATCGCTACTACGACGCCGCCACCCACGACGTAAACCGTGCTGGCCTGCTGGAAGACCTCAACGCCCTGCCTGCCCAGTCCATCGTGGTCCTGCACGCCTGCTGCCACAACCCGACCGGCGTCGACCTGACCCCAGCCGACTGGAATGACGTGCTGGAAGTGGTCAAGGCGAAGAACCTGGTGCCCTTCCTCGACATGGCCTACCAGGGCTTTGGCGATGGCATCGACGAAGACGCCGCCGCCGTGCGCCTGTTCGCCGAGTCGGGCCTGACCTTCTTCGTCTCCAGCTCTTTCTCCAAATCCTTCTCCCTGTATGGCGAGCGCGTTGGCGCACTGTCCATCGTCAGCGAGTCGAAAGAAGAAAGCGCCCGCGTGCTGTCGCAAGTCAAACGCGTGATCCGCACCAACTACTCCAACCCGCCGACCCACGGCGCCAGCATTGTCGCCGCCGTGCTCAACAGCCCGGAACTGCGCGCACAATGGGAGCAGGAACTGGCGGAAATGCGCCTGCGCATTCGCGGCATGCGCAATCAGATGGTCGACTTGCTGGCCAAAGGCGCGCCACAGCGCGACTTCAGCTTCGTCGGTCGCCAGCGCGGGATGTTCTCCTACTCCGGCCTGACGGTTGAGCAAGTGACCCGCCTGCGCAACGAGTTCGGTATCTACGCCCTGGACACCGGCCGCATCTGCGTGGCCGCGCTGAACCAGAACAACATCGACGTGGTGACCAAGGCCATCATTCAGGTGATCTAAGCCACCTCGGTGACAGAAAAAGGGGAAGCCATCTGGCTTCCCCTTTTTTGTCCCGCCGACAAAATCCCCAACCTAGGGCCCGCGCGCTCTAGACTCAGGCCGTGCCCCTACCCTTGCCATCGAGAACCCAGATGAAAAACGACGACCTGCGGGCAGACCGCGACGAACTGGAGCACTACGTGTCCCGCCCTCAGAAACGCGAAAAGAGCCTGGTGCTGCAAATCGCCCTCGGCGTGTTTCTCGGTGGGCTGGCACTATGGCTGGTACAACTGGCCGGCGGCGCCCTGGCGGCCAAGTTCATGCTTGGCACCCTGACCTTCGGCGGCTGAACGAGCTCAGCCGGCCAACTCTTTGGAGCGCTGGCTGGCGGCATCATCAAACGCGACATACAGCGATTCGGCTACCTGACTCTTGATCGCCTTGCTGCTTTCCAGCCCGAGGACAAACCCTTCGGCCTTGCCACCAGCGCGGTTGAGATCGGCAGCCGAAGCAGCGCCGACAATGGCATCCCACAATTTACTGGCCTGGGGCCCAACCCCTTTGGGCAGGGCGATCTGTTCGATGCTCATGCCAGCCCCCCCGATCGGAGCGTTAAGCGGCGGGCGACTGAAAGCGAATACAGGGAGCGGGTCATAAAGCGTACCTTTGCGGCGGGAGGCCGGTCGCGCGTGAAACCACTTCCGGGGCGCCATGGTAGCCCTCCCTCCCGCTTCTGGTAACCGCCCAGGCCAATTTTTCCTCGGTCGACGCCTAGCGGCACCGGCCAGCAGAAAACTGCAATCCTGCGCTTGACTTCTCCTTCTTAATCAGTAAGATACGCCGCATTCCGCGATAGCTCAGTTGGTAGAGCAAGTGACTGTTAATCACTGGGTCCCTGGTTCGAGTCCAGGTCGTGGAGCCATATTCCTACACTGATTTGCCTTGATGTTTATGAGAGCGCCCTGCTCTTTCGGCACGTCAGCTCAAGCATCGCCCCCGAGAGATAACCGATCCGCCCGTCAGCCAGACGCGCGGATGCACGTGTTTTGCCCAACAGAAACCTTCCTGTACCGACCCTGTTGCTTTGCCTCAAGGGCCGACGTAGGCTGTCCGCCTCTTTATCCAAGCAATCAGACGATGTGATGTTCTCGACAGCACAGTCACCGTGCCCCTCCCCCTTGATGAGCCCCTCGGCAACCCTGGCCGTTGCCCAGCAGGACTGCGCGATCAATCGTCGGCGCCGTAGCGTCCTGTTTGCCTTCACCTTCTCCCCGCATCAGGGCAGTCGCTAACTGCAATTGACTGCACCGCCAACCGCGAGGTTGTAGGAGCTGGCTTGCCAGCGAAGGCGCCCTGAACAGCAGCACATCCCACAATGGCCTTTTCGCCGGCAAGCCGGCTCCTACGCGCATCCCCCTTTTTTGGCGCCTGAAGCTTCAGGCGCGGGTCTTGATCATGAACAAAGCCCTGTTAGCCGCCCTGATCCTGGGCATTTCCATTGTCGGCCTGAGCATCGGTTCCACCGTGCCGATCCTCGCCTTGCGTTTGTACCAGGCCGGTGCCTCCAACAACCAGATAGGCATCATGTCGGCGCTGCCAGCCGCGGGCATGATGCTCTCGGCCTTCCTGGTCAACGCCCTGTGCCTGCGCCTGACCCGGCGCCAGATCTACCTGCTGTGCTTCAGCCTTTGCGCCTTGAGCGTGGCCGCCCTGGAATGGCCAGGGGCCAGCCTCTACAGCCTGGGCCTGGCGCGGATCGCCATGGGCCTGGGCGCAGGGCTGATCATTATTCTCGGGGAAACCTGGGTCAATGAAATGGCCGAGGACGCTACCCGCGGACGGCTGGTGGCGGTCTACACCACCTGTTTCACCTTCTTCCAACTACTGGGCCCGGGCCTGGTCTCGCTATTGGGCACCGGAGGGCCGGCCGTGCTGTCTATCGTCAGCGTCGGCTACGCCGTGGCGATCGCCGTGGTCTGGCTGACCCTGCCCCAGGCAGACCTCCAGGCACCCCACGCCGAAAGTCGGACCTTCTCGGTGCTGGGCTTTATCCGCATCGCCCCGGCACTGTGCGTGGGCATCCTGTTCTTCGCGTTTTTCGACAGCGTGATTCTGTCGCTGTTTCCGGTCTACGCCGCCGGCCATGGCTACAGCATCAAGCTCGCGGCCCTGATGGTGACCATCATCCTGCTGGGCGACACGGCCTTCCAGTTCCCCCTCGGCTGGCTCTCGGACACACTCGGGCGCCCTGGCATCTACCTCGGCTGCGGCATCGTTGCCCTGGCAATCGGCCTGGGCCTGCCGCTGCTCATGGAAGCCCCCGCCCTGCTCTGGCCCAGCCTGGTGATCCTCGGTGCGGCGGCCGGCGGCATCTATACCCTGGCCATCGTACTGATAGGCCAATCCTTCAGCGGCGCCGACCTGGTCACCGCCAACGCCAGCGCCGGCCTGCTCTGGGGCATCGGCAGCCTGTTGGGACCCTTGCTCAGCGGCGCGGCCATGAGCGGCGGCAGCTATGGCCTGCCCCTGACCCTGGCGGCCGCCGCTGCCATAGTGGTGGTATTTGCACTGTCCCTGGTGCGCCAAGGGCAATTGAGCGAGGCAGCCGACTAAAACGGGCCATCACCCAGCGGATGCGGTCGGCGATCATTCACAGGCCGCGTCTTTGTCATTACCATCGCGAGATCCGCAATCCCACCTCATGGACCCCCTCGCGATGGACCGACTTCTGCGCCTGCTGCCCCTGTGCGGCCTGCTCTCCCTTCTGCCCCTGCCGGCCCTGGCCGAAACGCCCATGGACTGCGCCACCTTGAGCGACAAGGTGTCCCTGGAAGCCGGCGAATACCGCCCGCCCCTGGAAGCCAAGGTCATCGGCCAGGGTCGCCTGCACTTTCACAGCGGGCCGAGCGCCGCCTGCGTGAACAAGAAGCTTTATGTGATTCCCGGTGATGGGCTGACGGTGTACGCCTCCAGCGAAGACGGCTGGACCCAGGTCATGTACATCGGCAAGGACGGTGAGGACTACAAAGGCTGGGTCGAAAACAAACGCCTGCTGTTGGGCAAGCACTATGGCGCAAGCGGCGCCGAGCTTCCCGATGAAGTGGCGGCGCTCATCCAGCGCCACGAAGCCTGCGAACACTTTGCCGGCGAGGAAGCCTACGACGAGGAGCGCCGGGCCTTCCTGGAGAAGGCGGTGAACGAGGTCTGCACAGGCCATGATCGCCAGCTCGCCACCTTGCGCCAGCAGTACCAAGACAACCCTGACGCTCTGCAGGCGATGAAGCCGTTGGACAACCTGGAATAATCAACCGCAAAAAAAACGGCGCCTTGCGGGCGCCGTTTTTTTTGGATGGGCGGATCAGCTTCAGTGAGTCGCCTCGGTACTGCCTCGTGCATGGCTCGGTAACGAACCATCGCCGGCCTGGTTCGGCGAATGGCCCGGCTCCTCCGTCACCAGGGGTACTTCATTACCTTCGGCATCATGCAGCTTGCCACCGCTGAAGTAGTCGCCTTCACGCAGGGCCGCAATGTCATGGAAGCGCAGGCTGCGCTCGGTCCCCGCGACAAATACCGACTGCTGGTCCGAGTTGCCCGCAGTGAAATGGTTGAACGCCAGGTTCAGCAGGATCGCCATGATCGCCGACGAGCTGATGCCCGAGTGGAAGATAGTCGCGAACCAGCTGGGGAAGTGATCGTAGAAGCTAGGCGCGGCGATCGGGATCATGCCGAAGCCGATGGAAGTAGCGACGATGATCAGGTTCATGTTGTTGCGGTAGTCGACCTTGGACAGGGTCCGAATGCCACTGGCGGCCACGGTGCCAAACAGCACGATACCGGCACCGCCCAGCACCGAGGTGGGTACCGCAGCGATCACCCGCCCCATGAAGGGCAGTAAGCCGAGGATCACCAGAAACACGCCGCCGGTCGCCACCACAAAACGGCTCTTGATCCCGGTGACCGCCACCAGCCCGACGTTCTGGGCAAAGGCACTCTGCGTGAAAGAGCCAAAGATCGGCGCGATCATGCTCGACAGCATGTCGGCACGCAGGCCATCGCCCAGGCGCTTGGAGTCGACCTTGGTGTGGATGATTTCACCCACCGCGAGGATGTCCGCCGAGGTTTCCACCAGGGTCACCATGACCACGATGCACATCGACAGGATCGCCGCGACATGGAAGGTCGGCATGCCGAAATGGAAAGGTGTGGGCAGGCCGAACATCGGCCCCTGGGTCACGCTGGAAAAGTCCGCCATGCCCAGGAACACCGCGATAACGGTGCCGATGATCATGGCCAGAAGAATCGACAAGCGGGAAATCGCCGCGCTGCCGATTTTGCTCAACAACAGCACCAACACCAGGGTCAACGCCGCCAGGCCGACGTTCGCCATGCTGCCGAAGTCCGGCGCGCGGCTGTTGCCGCCCATGGCCCAGCGTGCAGCCACCGGCATCAGCGTCAGGCCAATGGTGGTGATAACAATGCCGGTAACCAGCGGCGGAAAGAATTTGGTGATCCTGGAGAACACCGGGGTGATCAACAGGCCGATCAGCGAAGCTGCGATCACCGCTCCCAGGATCGACTGGAAGCCCACCTCACCCGTGCTGCTGACAATCGCCACCATGGTCGACACGCCGGCAAAAGACACCCCCTGCACCAGCGGCAGCTTGCAACCGAAAAACGGCAAACCCAAGGTCTGCAGCAAGGTCGCCAGGCCACCGGCAAACAGCGAAGCGGCGATTAACAGGCCGATCTCTGCGGGGGATAACCCCGCCGCCTGGCCGACGATCAGCGGCACCGCCACGATGCCCCCATACATGGTCAGAACGTGTTGCAGGCCATAAGCCATATTCGCGCCAACACCCAAATTTTCATCTTCGGGGCGCTGCGGTGAAACGTGGGACGTATTCATGGTGTGGGGTTCCCTGTTTTTGTTCTGCGCACACTGTATGCAACATACAAGACAACTGTCTATAAAATTGTATACAGTTTATCGGCCAACTTTCCGGCGCATTGGCCCCCACGCAATTCCCGTAAAAAACCCATCCCCTGCTAGAATCCCCGCGCTTGGACGACGACTTCAGGGCCAATGAAAGCCATCACTCGCTTCACCTTTGCCGACCATCAAGGTCCTGGCGCCACCGACCCGGATGACCGGCAACTGCTGGCCGACGGGCAACCGACCGCCCTGCGAGTACCAGGGCGCGTGCTGCGTAGGCAATACGAAACCCGCCACGGTTACCTGCTGTTCACCGAGCTGGATTACTGGATCGAGGAAGCGGTGTTTGTCGTGCTGGTGGACAAGAGCCTGCAACGGATCGTCGCCCAGCGCCTGCTCAACAAGTGGTACAGCAGCTATAGCCTCGACGCAGTGGAATGGCAGGACGATGAGCACTTTTACCTGACCATCGAAGGGCTCGCCGAGTACCGCTTCTATTTCACCGTGCGTCGCTTCGCCATCCCGCTGATCCGTCCGCGACTGGGAATAGCCTGCCGACGCTTTCATCCCGGCAGCGGCCAGTGGCGCCGAGATATCCGTTAGCGCCACTGGCAGCATCACCTAGCGATGCCCCCCACAAAAGGATTCGCATAGTTCCACATTCGCTTGGATCTAGAGACGCAAGAGCCCTGAAGCGGACAAGCACCCGGGGCTGAATGGACCTCTGTGGATACCCCATTTTTATCCCGGGAGCCCGCCATTGGACCTTGCCAGCCCGCCAGCGCCCCTCTGTAATACCCCCACCTTGCCCTTACGAGCAGCACACCATGCAACCCCTGGAAGGCCCGCGCATTCTGCTGCGCCCCCTGCAACGGTCGGACGCCGCCGCCCTGGTCGCGGCCGCGCAAGACGGTGAGTTATGGAAGCTGCCGTTCACCGTGGTGCCGTCGCCCAGCACCGTGCAGCACTATCTGGACGTGGCCCTGGCGGGCCGTGACGCCGGCACCGTGCTGCCTTTTGTCACAGTGCTCAAGGCCAATCAGCAGGTGATTGGCTGCACGCGTTTCTGGAAGATCGACCGCCAACATCGCAAGCTGGAGATCGGCAGTACCTGGATCGCCCGGCGCTGGCAAAAAACCTTCGTCAACACCGAAGCCAAGTACCTGATGCTGCGCTACGCCTTCGAAGAACTCGGCTGCGTACGCGTGCAATTCACCACCGATGAAATCAATCACGCCTCCCGGGCGGCGATTCTGCGCCTGGGGGCCCAGCAGGAAGGCATCGTGCGCCACGAGCGGATCATGCCCGACGGCCGCAAGCGCAACTCGGTGCGCTTCAGCATCATCGACGATGAGTGGGATGAGGTGCGCCAGGCCCTGGAGCACAAACTCGCGGGCTACGACCCGGCGCCGTAGGGTTTAGCGATCCGAGCGCATCAGCGGCATGACATTGCTCTCCGCGGACAAGGTCGCCACGCGGTTGCGGCCGGTGTGCTTGGCCCGATACAGCGCCGCATCCGCGCGCTGGATAAACACCTCAATGCTGTCGCGGCCACTGGGCACGAAGGTGTAGCAACCCAGGCTCACCGTCAGGCTGCCCGAGGGTGAGCCGGAGTGAGTGATGTGTTTGTCCAGGACGCTCAAGCGAATCTGCTCGGCCATGGCCAGGGCGCCTTGAGCATCGGTGTCGGGCAGCAACACCGCGAACTCCTCGCCCCCATAACGCACCGCCAGGTCGGCTTTGCGCTGGCAGCCGTTCTTCAGGGCGCTGGCGACCTCACTCAAACAGTGGTCCCCTGCCACATGGCCATAGGTGTCGTTGTAGCTTTTGAAGAAATCGATATCGAGCATAATCAGGCTCAACGGGCTCTGCTGCCGTGCCCCGCGGCTGAACTCGATCTCCAGCGCCCGCTCGAACAAACGCCGATTGGCCAGCCCAGTCAGGCTGTCATGGGTGGCGATGACTTCGAGCGCCTCCTGCGCCTCCCGCAGGTCAGCCTCGATGCGCTCACCGTTCTTGACCTGATGCACGAACACCCAGCCAAACAAGCCAATGCCCAGCACCACCAGGGCGACAATGGCGCAGGACTGATAGGCCGTGGCGTACCACCCCTTGAGAATCGCCTCCCTGGAGTTGGCCGCCGCCACCACCAGCGGGTAGGCCTGCAATTGCCGATAACCGTACAAACGCATAACCCCATCCACCACAGAAGGAATCATGGCGTTACCCGACAGCGCGTTGGGCAGGTAGGTACGGAAGATTTCCCCACGGGCCAGTGAAGCGCCGATCTGCCGCTCTTCAAACGGGCGCCGGGCCAATAGAGTGCCATCGGACAACGCCAGGAACATGGCCCCTTGCTCATCGATATTGAAGCTTTTGAAGAACTCATCGAAGTACTTCAGCTTGATTCCGGCGAGCAGCACACCCTGGAAATTCCCGTCCTGGTCATCCAGGCGTCGGGAAATGGGAATGATCCACTCGTTGTCGGCCCGACTGCGGATCGCCGGGCCGATGTGCGCTTGCAGCGAGGCGTTTTGCTGATGGAACCTGAAGTATTCGCGGTCCGCCACACCCTCGCCGCGCGGCAGTTGGTCGAACGAGCTGATCACCCACTGGCCATGCTTGTCGAAGAGGAACATACCGCTGAGCTGTTGCAGGGTTTGCACCCGCCGCACAAACGTCTGCCGCAGCCGTGGCTGTTGCCGAGGACCGTAGCCGTCGGCCTGGATCCATTCGGCCAGGCTGATCAGCACCAGGTCAGCTTCCATGAACGTATCTTCGGCCTGTTGCGCCATGGCGCGGGTGAGGTTGATGGAGATCACCTCCGCCTGCTCCAGGTCATGGCGCCGCGACTGCTCCAACTGGAGGTACAAGAGACCGCACAGGCACAGGCACACCATGGCGATAAAAGTCACCGCCGCCTTGAGCAGCGGCAGGCGCTTGAGGGTACCGCCAGGCGCCTGCTGAGGATCGTGAATGGGAATAGGCAAAAGCGACATCCTGAAGGGCAAGGCATGAGCCGCAGCCCAAATCCCCTGATGGTTTTCGAGACTAGCCCAACGTCTTCTGCCGGGCAAATCACGCTACGCGAAGCCTTGGCCTGGATCGCCCTCCCCTCGCTCTTCTGTTATCGGCCGGCTCGATCAATGCCTAAACCCGAGTTCGACGACCTGCACAGAATTCACGGATAACCTGCGACAGCGCCGCGACAATCTCGGGGTCGGCCTCTGCGCCACTGAACAAGCGAAACACTGCATCGGGCAACGCCGGCAAACCCTGTTCTGCGCCAAGCGCCATCAGCCCCGGGGTCAATTGACTGGCCGCCATGGGCGCCACGGCAAAACCGGACAAGGCCGCCGCCCGCAACGCCACGGTGCTGGTGCAGAGCATCGCGGTGCGCTGGGCAACCCCCGCCTGGGCCAGCCGGACCAGCGCCGCCTCGCGGTAAGGGCAAGGCTCAGGAAACAGCGCCAACGGCAAGGGCGTGGGCAAGCGCACCAGAGGTTGCGCCGCCCAGGCCCAGACCAGGGGCTCTTGCCACAACAACAGCCCCGGCTCGCTGCTGTCGCACAACGAACCCACCACCACGTGCAAGGCGCCCTGCTTGAGCTGGTCGAGAAGCGTGCCGGGAATGTTCACTTGAATATCAATCAACATGCCGGGGTACAACGCCGCAAACTCCTGCAGTTCGCGCAGCAGCCGCGGCTCGGCGAAGTCCTCACTGATGCCGATCGCCAAGCGCCCGTGAAACGCCGAACGAGTCAACTCGGCCCAGGCATCGCGATTCAGCACCAGGATGGCTCGCGCATACGCCAGCAGCCGCTGGCCATCCAGGGTCAGTTGCTGGGAACGGGTGGTGCGCAGCAGCAAAGGCTTGCCCACTTGCTCTTCCAGACGGCGCAAATGACCACTGACCGCAGACTGGGTCAGGTGGAGTTTCTCCGCCGCCCGACTGAAGCCCTCTTCATCCACCACCGCCACAAAGGTCTTGAGCAATACAGGGTCGAACATATTTCAACTCGTGATTAATCATTCGAAAAATCACGATTTATATTCCTTAAAAACCTATGTTGCAATGCGGCTCCTTTCAGCCAAACGAGCGACCGCCATGACCCGCCTACTGCACATCCAATGTTCGCCCCGCAAGCAGCGTTCCGCCTCGCTGGAAATCGCCCAACGCTTTCTGGCGGGCTGCCGCACGCACCTGGCCCAAGTCGAGACCAGCACTCTGGACCTTTGGGACACGCAGTTGCCGGAGCTTGACGACGACACCCTCAACGCCAAGTACGCAGGCCTTGGCGGCGTGCCATTGAGCCCGTCTCAACAAACAGCCTGGAACACCCTGGAAGCCCTCGCGGCGCCCTTGCATCAAGCCGATCTGATACTGCTGTCGGTGCCGCTGTGGAATTTCAGCATTCCCTACAAACTCAAGCACTTTATCGACCTGGTGTCGCAGAAAGACCTGCTCTTCAGTTTCGACCCCGAGCGTGGCCTGCAAGGGCTGCTGAAGAACAAAACCGCCGTGGTGGTCTACGCTCGCGGCCTGGATTTTTCCGCCCAGTCCGCGACCCCGGCGCAGCGCTTCGACTTCCAGAAGCCTTATGTGGAGGCCTGGTTGGACTTTATCGGGGTGAAGCAGGTGCATTCGCTGATCGTGGAGAAGACCATCCTGGGCGAAGAGGTGGATCACCTGGCACGCCAGGCAGCCGGCCAACAAGCACAAGACCTGGCGGATCGCCTGTTCACTTGAAGCCAAGTCGCCCGGACGCCAGGCGCCGCCCTTGAGGCGCTGGTGCCACGTCCGAATGGGCAGGAGGCCTGTGGCATAATCCTCTTCGCCCCGCCCCTTGAAGAGCTCGCCACGTGAAACTCATAGATGCCTATGCCGATGAATCGGCCTGCCAGGACCTGTATCAACTGCTGAAAAAAAGAACCGAACAGTTCTCCATCAGCCACGCCGCGGTTCCTGATTACGCACAGCACCTGGAGTTCTATCGCTCAAAGCCCTATCGGGTCTGGTACATCATCGAACAGGACGGGCAGAGCCTGGGCTCGGCGTACATCACCGAGAACAATGAAATTGGGGTGTTCGTCATCGACGAAGCGCAGGAGCTGGAGCAACGCGTGCTGAAGCAACTGATCAGCACCCACAGTCCGCTGCCGGCCATCAAATCCCGAAGAGCGGGGTCGTTCAGCCTCAACGTCAACCCCAGCAACCAGCGCTTGATCGACTCCGCGCTGGCCCTGGGCGGCCAGCACATCCAGAACACCTACCGCTTCTAGTGCCGTCGGGGCGGGCGACACTTCGCCACTTATTGTGGCTTTAGAAAGGCGTCTTCGGTCACCGGCGAATGGGCTGAAATACGCCGTGTGGCCACGGCACCCAATACCCGCTCCAGCTCTTTGGGCGGCAGACCGAAGCCGGGACGAACACTTCTGACTGCATCCGCGCCAATCACTGCCCCGGGCTCGATGTCTTTGACGAAGTACAGCGACCTGCGGAACTTCAAATTGCCCAACTCACTGGGCTGGCGCTCATAGCTGGCCCGCCCCAGGGCCTTCCACACGGTAAACGCATCGCGGCACAAGGCCGAAAGCTCGGGCGCCTCCAGAGAGAAACTGTCATCCGGCCCGCCTCTGGAGCGATCCAGAGTGAAGTGCTTCTCGATGATCGAACCTCCCAGAGCGATGCTGGCGATGGAGGTCGCGTTGTCCAGGGTGTGATCCGACAGACCCGTTATCAGGCCGAAGCGCTGCAACATGTCCGGGATGGTGCGCAGGTTGTAGTCTTCCGCCGGTGCCGGGTAGCCACTGACACAATGCAGGATCGCCAACGCCTTGCACCCCGCGCCCCGAGCAGCATCAACAGCCTCGGCGATCTCCTCGGCATTGGCCATGCCGGTGGAAATGATCAAGGGTTTGCCCGTACTGGCGGCGTAGGCAATCAGCGGAAGGTCCACCGCCTCAAAGGAGGCGATCTTGTAGGCCGGCGCGTTCAAGTCCTCAAGAAAATCCACCGCAGTGTGATCGAAAGGCGAACTGAACAGCGTGATTTCCCGCCGCCGCGCATGCTCGAACAACCCCGCGTGCCACTCCCAAGGCGTATGCGCCCACTCATACAGATCGTAGAGCGTCTTGCCGGCCCACAATCCCTCAGTGATCTGGAAGTCCGGCAAGTCCGACTTCAGGGTGATGGTGTCCGCCCGGTACGTCTGGATCTTCAGCGCGCTGGCCCCGGCCTTCTTGGCCTCATCGATAATCCGCAACGCTGCCTCATAATCACCGTTATGGTTGGCAGACATCTCGGCGATGACATAAGGAGGACAACCCGGGCCAATCTCGACCCCGTCAATGCGTATAGATTTATTCATCAGATTCCCAAACCACGGAAAAAACACCGCCTTCGATGGGGCAAGGCGCGTCTAGCGAAGACACTCGAACACAATCACATCTCGCGGAACACGTGGATAGCGGGCCAGCGAAACGCCAAGGTCGACAGAATAACGCGTGGCGCGGTGTTTATAGAGGCTTTGCCTCAGAAAGACTCAACAGGCTTTTTGGCGGCCGCGCTGACCTTGTTGGCTTCCAGCTTGGGCAAGCTGAAGCGAATGATCAAACTGGATTCAGCCCCCTGCCCCGTCAGCACCACCTCGGCCGCACGAATGTTATCTGGAGAGCCTTGCAAAAGACCGACAATACTGGAGTACTTTTTGCTCTTATCAACACCTTCGAAGAAGGTATAAACAATCTCGCCGGTGGTTAGTGCAGCCGACTCATAGTTCGCAAACTGAGAGGTAAACTCTTCACGACTTGAAGACTTGCCAGCCAACTGGATCAAGTCCAACTGCGACTTCCCGTCGGCCAGAGCAGACAGCGTAAAGGTCTTACTGATAGAGCCAATCGACGTGGCGTACAGGTTTTGATCGAATGGGCTCAGCAGCGATACCATGATCAATTTCGAGTTGGAGAAGATCAGAGCAGCGGTAAATTTATGCTCCAGGAAGTCGACATCTTCCAGGCACAACGCAGTGCCTCCAACGTCTTCAGAGCAATCGAAATACCCCTTGGCTTCCGTGTAAGCAGAAATAGGAGATTCATAGGCATAGGACTTGAAGAGGTTGTCACTCGCCGATGCACTCGACGCAGCACCCAGCATTCCCAGGCCCAGCACTAACCCCAAGATGTTTTTCTTATTCATCAGCCACGTCCCTATGTCATGCGAAATTAGTGGCCGGATGCTATCAGCATCACATTCAAAAAGCCTCTTTCAATCCTGAAGCCGTGCCACGGCCTTGACGGACCTGCCCCACCGGCTTGCGGTCGAACGCTAGGCTTTCCTGATAAACTGCCCGTCTTCCTGATCGATCCGTATTCACACCGTGCAAGCCGTCGAGCTGTGCACGCGCTTACGTGATGTGATCGAGCCCATTTCCAACGGCTGCAGAGCCGAATTCGATTGCTGCACTTTCAGCAATCGACTGCAGGAAAAAAGGAACATGGGTAAAAACCGCCGTATAAAAGACCAGTATCAATGAACTCCGAAAAACCTGAAGCGCCCGCAAACACTAACCATACCCGTCCAGAGCCATCCCGCCGCTTCAGCGTGGCGCCGATGATGGACTGGACTGACCGTCACTGCCGCTTCTTCCTGCGTCTGCTGTCCAAGCACGCGTTGCTGTACACCGAGATGGTCACCACCGGCGCACTGCTCAATGGCGATCACGAGCGTTTCCTGCGTCACCATCAGTCCGAGCATCCGTTGGCGTTGCAGTTGGGCGGTAGTACGCCGGTGGATTTGGCGGCGTGTGCGCGTATGGCGCAGGAGCACGGTTACGACGAGGTCAACCTTAATGTCGGCTGCCCCAGTGACCGGGTGCAGAACAATATGATCGGTGCGTGCCTGATGGCCCATCCGGCGCTGGTGGCCGACTGTGTGAAGGCGATGCGCGATGCGGTGACGATCCCGGTCACGGTGAAGCACCGGATCGGTATCAATGGCCGCGACAGTTATGCCGAGTTGTGCGACTTCGTGGGCCAGGTGCGTGACGCCGGCTGCACCAGTTTTACCGTGCATGCACGGATCGCCATTCTGGAGGGACTGTCGCCGAAAGAAAACCGCGACATTCCGCCCCTGCGCTATGACGTGGCGGCGCAGTTGAAGGCGGATTTCCCGGGGTTGGAGATCATCCTCAATGGCGGAATCAAGACCCTGGAGGCTTGCCACGAGCATCTGCAGACGTTCGACGGGGTGATGCTCGGTCGTGAGGCGTATCACAACCCTTACCTGCTGGCCGAAGTGGATCAACAACTGTTCGGCAGCAGCGCGCCGGTAATTTCCCGGGCCGAAACCCTGGCCGCGCTGCGTCCGTACATCGCCGAGCACCTGGCCAGCGGCGGCGCCATGCACCATATCACCCGGCACGTGCTGGGGTTGGGCACGGGCTTCCCGGGCGCGCGCAAGTTTCGCCAGTTGTTGTCGGTGGATATTCATAAAGCCAAGGACCCGCTGGCGCTGCTGGATCAGGCCGGGCAACTGCTGGAGGGGCGTTAACCGTCAGGCGGGTTGAACCTGAAAGGTCTTTTGGCATCGTAGTTATCTGCACCATTACCTGCACAGCGCCCTGGCATTCAAACACCTGTTTTCAGGGAGTGGCCTCCGGGGCCGTCGACAGCCTTCCGCGCCCTTGAGCGCTTGCCAGCGCTCGGGTAATGTCAACCGACCCAAAGGACAGAGCACCCTCATGACTTCCAAGCTGGAACAACTCAAGAAAATCACCACCGTGGTCGCCGATACCGGCGATTTTGAAGCCATCGCTCGGGTCAAGCCGGTGGATGCCACCACCAACCCCTCATTGCTGCTCAAAGCCGCCGCCATTCCGGCGTATGCCGAGCTGTTGAACGCCAGCGTCAACGACTGCAAAGGCGATGTCGGCCTGGCCAGCGATCGTTTTGGTGTCGCGGTCGGCCAAGAAATCCTCAAAGTGATTCCCGGGCGCATTTCCACTGAAGTGGATGCACGCCTGTCGTTCGACAGCGAGGCCATGCTCAAGCGCGCCCATCGCCTGATCGAGTTGTATGACAAGGCCGGTATTGGCCGTGATCGCGTGCTGATCAAGATCGCCTCCACCTGGGAAGGCATCCGCGCCGCCGAGAAGCTCGAGCGCGAAGGCATCCAGACCAACCTGACCCTGCTGTTTTCCTTCGCCCAGGCCATTGCCTGCGCCGAAGCCGGGGTGTTCCTGATTTCGCCATTCGTGGGCCGCATCTACGACTGGTACAAGAAAGCCAACGGCACTGACTACACCGGTTCCGATGATCCGGGCGTGCAGTCGGTCACCCGCATCTACAACTACTACAAGGCCAATGACTACAAAACCGTGGTCATGGGCGCCAGCTTCCGTAACCTCAACCAGATCGAGCAACTGGCCGGCTGTGATCGCCTGACCATCAGCCCGGACCTGATCGAGAAACTGGCCGCCGACACCGGCAAGCTGGAGCGCAAACTGGCTCCGGGTCATGCTGGCGAAGCGCGTCAAAGCCTGAACGAATCGCAGTTCCGCTGGGCTTCCAACGAGGATGCCATGGCCACCGAAAAACTGGCCGAAGGCATCCGTCAGTTCGCCCGCGACCAGGAAAAACTCGAAGCCTTGCTGACGGCCAAGCTCTGATCAACTGACGCTGATCGATTCGCAGCCAACGCAAAAAGGGCGAACCCTTATCAGGTTCGCCCTTTTTTGTGCCTAGACGCTTTAGCGGATCAGTGACGCTCGAGGGCGTTCACCAGATCGTGGAACGCCTCGCGATTGGAGTCATTCAAGCCCATGAGGATCTTGTGAGCCTCCAGCACCTTGATGCGCACCACTTCTTCCGACTGATCCTGGGAAGGCAGATCGGTCAGGCATTCAGGGCATGGGATCGGGCGGTCAACGATGTTGAACACCTGATCGAAACCCATGGACTGCAAGAGACGGGTAATGTCTTCGTGGGTGGTGACCACCGTCGGCAACAGTCCGACCTTCTGCCGCGAAAGGATCGACAACTTCGCCAGCAACCCGAGGGTGGTGCTGTCGATGCTGCGGGTTTCGGTCAGATCGATCACGATGGCCGAGAAGTTCAGCGCTGTGAAAATCCGCTCAATAGTCGCATCCAACGCCGAACATAGGGTCAGGCGCACTTCACCGACAAACTTCAGGACGAAGGTGCCATCCTGCTCGGCGAATTGGATTCTACCGGTACTCATTAAAGATTCCTGCTCAACACCAACAGGGCGATATCATCCGGCATCTCCCCTAGCGTGGCCAATCCAAAAACCTGCCGCAGACCATCCAGGCTGCCGCCTGCCGTTCTTACCCGTTCAGGTAAGGCGGCTTCTTTCTCTTTGAGTGTGGGTTCTGGCAAAAGGTCCAGAATGCCATCAGACATCAGCGTCAAGCTGAACGCCGGAGGCAACTCCAGAATGTGATCTTCGTAGGTGGCTTCGCCGAACAGCCCCACCGGCAAACCACGGCCTTCCAGATAGCGCACGCTCTCGGGTGTGTACAACACAGGCAATGGCAGGTGTCCGCCAATGCTATAGGTCAACAAACCGGTCTCCTCGTCGATGACTCCACCGACCATTGTGACGTGTTTGCCCAGCTTACAGCTGATGAGGCCTCGGTTGATATGACCAAGGACTTCCGAGGGCTTGAATTCAGGCAGGGTGCCATTGCGCTTGGACTCAAAGAGTAAGCGTGTGGTCATGAACTTCAGCAGCACCGTGACGAAGGCCGATGAGGCGCCATGCCCGGAAACGTCCGCCAGGTAAAACGCCACCCGCCGTTCGTCGACACGGAAATAATCGACAAAGTCCCCTGATAGATACAGGGACGGAATGATTTGGTGAGCGAAATCGAACTCGTCGATCGACCAGGGGCTGACCGGCAGCATGTTCATCTGCACCTGACGCCCGGCGTTCTGGTCTTCCTGCAGCAGATTGAGGCTGGCCTCGAGCTCGCGGTTGGCGGCTTCGAGCTTTTCCCGATAACGCTGATTTTCCAGAAGCAGGCGCGCACGATCCAAGGCCCGACGCACCGAATGCTCGAGCACTGCCAGATCTTCCAGGGGCTTGATCAGGTAGTCCGCCGCGCCCAGGCGCAGCGCTTCGACCGCGTCGTTCATCACGCCGGCGCCCGAAACCACAATCACCGGTGTTTGCGCCGACAGCTCGGTCACCTGGCGGATCAGCTCAAGGCCGCCCATCTGCGGCATGCGCAGATCGCAGATTACCAAGTCGGGATGTTCGCGCTCGAATACCTGAAGACCCTGCTGGCCGTTAGCGGCCTGCAGAACGCTGAAGCCACTGTCTTCCAAATAGGCCGCGAGACTCGCGCGCACTACTTCGTCGTCATCGATTATCAGCAGCGTGGCACTGGTTTTTTGCATGTGGGCAAACGGCGCCAGAATTAGGTTGGCGTAGGTGGCTGGGCTTGCGCCGGCACACACTACTGGATTCGCTTTCTAGCCACTCTGGAGTTGTAACCAGGACGCTTGCGCCCTGCGTTGTTCGCCCTTCAGAGGTGCCCTTCTAAGGCGCAGACGGTACTCCCATCCGCGGGGCGTTTCAAGCTCATGCCGATGGTCGCTTGGCGTCTTTACACGGCAAATCACCGGGAGTTATAAAAACCGCTAAAACAGCAACTCAATTGCAGGATGGACCCATGAGCCAAAACGAGCGGGACTACAGTGAAAAGCGCGATTACATCCGCATGCGGGTGGATGCCGAGGTTACGCTGATCCATGAGGGACAAGTGATTCCAGCCGTCTGCATCGACCTTTCCAGCACGGGCATGCAGTTGGAGGCGCCTCGCTCGTTCAAGGTCGGCGACCAGTTGAAAGTGCATATCGACTCTGACCATGCGGCGCTAAAAGGACTGGAGGCAGACGCCGAAGTGGTCTGGATCAAGGAGCTGGCCACTGAAGGTCAGAAACTTGGGCTTACAATCCTGAAGATGCGCTGACCCGCACAACAACCAAAAAGGCGGCCCATCGGCCGCCTTTTTCATTCGCAGGGCAGGGTTTAAAAGTCGTCTTCGACTTTGCCGTCCTTGACCTTGAACTCGCGGTTCTGCAGATAGGCATTGCGAATAAAGGTGTACTTGTCGCCATTGATCAGCTTTTCAGCCGACAGCAGGCTGGCGCGGGTATCGATGATATCGACGCCCATGGTGGTGTTGCGCGCCGGAACATCGTGCATGTAGCGATAGGGTTCGGTGTAGCTGTCCACGTACTTGGACGGCGCATCACGCAGGGTGCTCGGCCCCAGCAACGGCAGCATCACGTAAGGGCCGCTGCCTACGCCCCAGTAACCCAAGGTCTGGCCGAAGTCTTCATCGTTGCGCTGCAGGCCCATCTTGGTGCCCACATCGAAAAAGCCGGCCAGGCCCAAGGTGGTGTTCATCAGCAGGCGCGCGGTGTCGACACCGGCCGCCCGCGGCTTGGCCTGAAGCAGGTCGTTGGCCAGGTTGCCGACGTCGCCGATGTTGCGAAACATGTTGTGGATGCCGTCTTCCAGGAACTGCGGAGTCACCGCCTGGTAGCCCTGCGCCAGAGGCTTGAGGGCATAGGTATCAACGGTGTCGTTGAAGGTGAAGATCGGGCGGTTGATGCTTTCCCACGGATCATCTTCGGCGGCCTGAACGGCAAAAGGCGCCAGCGTTACGCCGGCACACAGGCAGAGCTGAACTAGATGACTGCTCCAGCGCATAGCAGAAACTCCTTGGATAGTACTGTCGCGGGCGCTATGCCCTGGCGGTAAGCGCAGCAGTATAAAGCGGATAAGCCGGTTTAGGCAGTCATGCCGCAGCGCTCTTGACACATTGCGACCGCCTCTCGATCCCATTCACGCCACTGTCACCCAAGCGTCATGAGCCATGGATAGCCTTGGAGAACACTTCAAGGACGTTGCCATGCCCCACGCCGATGTTTTACCCCTCCCTTCGTCGGCCCTGACTGCCGTGCTCTTCGGCTTGAGCGGCTGCCTGGTGGACTTCGGCGCACGGACCCGTCTGCACGGCAGTACTGCGCACAACGCCGAGCAGGCTCAAACCACACCTGGGGCGCTGGACACCTTGCATCAACTCCAGCAGCAAGGCGTGCCCTGTGCCTGGCTGGACGAACTGCCACCAGCGCTCAGCCAAGGCCTTGCCACCCACCTGCCCACTTGGATCCGCGCCACGCCACCCTCCCCTGCGCCCTGGCCCGCACCCGATGCCTGCTGGCACGCGCTGATGGCCCTCAAGGTCGAGCGCCTTGACGGCTGCGTGCTGGTCAGTGGCGAGCCGCAACTGCTGCAATCCGGCCTCAATGCCGGACTCTGGACCATCGGCCTGGCGTCATGCGGTTCCCTGTGCGGCTTGACGCCCAGCCAGTGGCAGGCCCTGCCCCGACAGGAACGGGACCTCAAGCGCGGCAAGGCCACGGTTCAGCTATTCAGCCTAGGCGTGCACTCGGTCATCGATCACCTGGGAGAGTTGGGCACATGCCTGGCAGACATCGAACGGCGTCGACTCAAAGGAGAAAAACCCTGATACAGGCCGGTTGATCAAGATCATGCAGGCGGCCCGGCCGTGGATTACTCTAAAGCGTGGGCATGGATCTTTGGCACAACGTCGTGGTCCATCCCTGTGCCTATCAATAAAGGGAGAACGCCATGCCTGCCCGCGAACTGCAAGAACAGCTCAACACCCTGCGCGAGCAATTGGAGCAGAACCCACCGCTGTCGGAAGCCGAGCGCGCCAATTTGCAGGACCTGATGCAACAGATCGAGCTGGAACTCAAACTGGAAAAAGCCACTCAGGACACCAGCCTCGCCGATGGCGTCAACCTCGCCGTCGAACGCTTCGAACTGGAACACCCGGCCATCGCTGGCACCTTGCGCAACATCGTGCAAACCCTGGGCAACATCGGGATCTGACCCTACCCGCGACACAACAACGCCGCTGACCTGCAAACCAGGTAGCGGCGTTTTGTTTATCCAGCCCATAGCCACCTATCGTGGCCAAGGGTTTTATCTACTGGCGTACCAGGCGGCCATTGGCGAATTCCGCCATCTCGGTGCTGCGGTACGGGTTGATGTCCAGCCCGCCACGGCGCACATAACGCGCGTACACCGTCAGTTTCTCCGGGGCGAGCAGACGCTGCAGGTCGAGGAAGATCCGCTCCACGCACTGCTCATGGAAGTCCGAGTGCTGGCGGAAACTCACCAGATAAGCCAACAGGCTGGCGTGATCCAGGGCCGCGCCGCGGTATTCCACCACCACGCTGCCCCAATCCGGCTGGCTGGTCACCGGGCAGTTGGACTTGAGCAGATGGCTGTGGACGCTTTCTTCGATCACCCGGGAAGCGTCGCAACGCAGCAGTTCCGGACGCGGGTGCTCGTAGCTGCTGACACTGATGTCGAGCTCATCGATACACACCCCCGGCAAGGCCACCACGCCTTCGGCCTCGACCTCGCCCAGGCTGCGAATACGTACTCCAACCGGCTTGCCTGCCGCAGCCGACAGATCCTCGCGCAGGGTCGCCTCCAAACTCTGACGATCAGTGAATGGCGTCTGGTTCAGCGAGTTGAGGTACAGCTTGAAGGATTTGGACTCAATGATGTTCGGTGAGTCCGCCGGAATGCTGAACTCGCCAATGGCCACCACCGGCTTGCCAGACGGCAGCAACCAGCTCAGCTCGAAACAGTTCCAGAAGTCCACGCCTTTATACGGCAGGGTGTCGGCGCTCAGGCCCAGCTCGGCCCATTTCGCTGCCCGTGGGATGGGAAAGAGCAAGGACGGGGTGTAAGTGGAAACGTATTCGCTGGATTTGCCCAGCGGCGAGTGTTCGGCTGCGGGATGCATGGCGGAAACCTGACTGAAGAATCAGCGGATTCTACCAGCCTTTGTCTGCACCTTTGAGCCCCGCCGCTTACGGACTGACGGTCAGCTTGCCGACCATCCCCGCCTGATAGTGCCCGGGAACGTTGCAGGCGAACTCCAGGTTGCCGGCCTGGCTGAACGTCCAGGTCAGTTCACCGGTCTTGCCCGGCTCCACCAACACGCTGTTGGGGTCGTCGTGCGCCATGCCTGAACCCTGATCCATGCCGGCCATCGCGCCATGATCCATAGAACCATGATCCATAGAACCATGATCCATAGAACCATGGTCCATAGAACCATGGTCCATAGAGCCGTGATCCATCGAGCCATGACTCATCGCGCCCTGGGCATTCATCGCCGTCGGGGTCAGTTGGCCACTCTGCTGCATCTTGAGCATTTCCTGTTGATGACGGGCGTGCATGGCCCCGTCGCCAAGGTTGAACTCATGCAACAGTTGCCCTTTGTTGACCAGCACAAAACGCACCGTCTCACCGGCCTTGATGGTGAGCGATTGAGGATTGAAGGACATATCCCCCATCACCACTTCCACCGTGCGCGTGGCCTTGGCCGCCGCTGCCGGCTGGCCGAAATCGTAAGTCTGCGCAGGAGAGGCCCACAGCGGTGCACTCAAGACCAGGCAGCCGGCCGCCAACCACACACGACTGCGCAACAACAGATTTCCCGCATTCATCATCACAACACTCCAACAAGAATAAGGTCGAGCCTGTGGGAAACTCTAACGCCCGCTCGCTGCCAGCCAACTGACTGCTAAATTACAACTTTGTCAGCTTGCGCCTGCCCGCTGCCGCCCAAGGTATAAAGCCTGGGTTCCTTTAGCCATGAGTCATCCATGAAACTGCTGATCGTCGAAGACCAACCCAAAACCGGCCAGTACCTGCGCCAAGGCCTGAGCGAAGCCGGGTTCAATGCCGAACTGGTGGCCGACGGCACCACCGGCCAGCACCTGGCGCTGACCGGCGACTACAGCCTGCTGATTCTCGATGTGATGCTGCCCGGCCGTGACGGCTGGCAGATTCTCCAGGCGGTGCGCAATGCCGGGCTGGAAATGCCGGTGCTGTTTCTCACCGCCCGCGACGCCGTGGAAGACCGGGTGCACGGCCTGGAACTGGGCGCCGACGACTACCTGGTCAAGCCCTTCGCCTTTTCCGAGTTGCTGGCCCGGGTGCGCAGCCTGCTGCGCCGGGGCAACGCCAGCCCCCAGGAGACCAGCCTGCAACTGGCCGACTTGCGCCTGGACCTGATCCGCCGCCGGGTGGAACGCAGCGGCCAGCGCATCGACCTGACCGCCAAGGAGTTCTCGCTGCTGGAAATGCTCCTGCGACGCCAGGGCGAAGTGCTGCCCAAATCCTTGATCGCCTCCCAGGTCTGGGACATGAACTTCGACAGCGACACCAATGTCATCGAAGTGGCGATTCGCCGACTGCGCCTGAAGATCGACGACGATTACCCCAACAAACTGATCCACACCGTGCGCGGCATGGGCTACGTGCTTGAAGAGCGCCCCGCCTGATGCGCCGCCTGTCCCTGAGCAGCCGCCTGGCCTTGCTGTTCGCCGCCTGCACCGCCGTGGTCTCGTTGCTGGCGGGCGTCTTGTTCAGCCGCGCCAGCGACAGCCACTTTGTCGAACTCGACCAGCAACTGCTGGACGGCAAACTGATCGCCCTGCGCAGCACCCTGCGAGGGGCCGACAGTGCCACGGCGATTGCCGCGCGCTCGGCGCAATTACGCGCCGAACTCAGCCAGCAACCGGAGCTGAGCCTGCGCATCAGCAGCGCCGATGGCCAGGTCTGGTTCGACAGCGCTCCGGCCCTGGCCGCCGTCCAACCGATGGAACTCGGCCTGCATGAGTTTCACGCTGGCGACACCGCCTACCGGGTCTACCGCACTCAGTTGGCGCCAGGAACGGCAGACTCGCCTCAGTTGACCCTGCTGCTGGACATCACCCACCACCAGCATTTTCTGCAACGCATGCAACACCTGATCTGGCTGACCGTGGGTCTCTCGGCCCTGGCCACCGCGCTGCTCGGCGCCTGGGCCGCACGCAGCGGCCTGCGCCCCTTGCGGCGCATGAGCGAGGTGGCTGCCAGCGTCTCCGCCAACTCCCTGACACAACGCCTGCCGCAAGCACAATTGCCCGGTGAGCTGGCCGAGCTGGCCGGCACGTTCAACGCCATGCTGGAGCGCCTGGACGACTCGTTCCAGCGCCTGTCGGCGTTCTCGGCAGACATCGCCCATGAGCTGCGCACGCCCCTCTCCAACCTGCTGACTCACACCCAAGTCACCCTGACCCGCCCACGCCCTCTTGAGGACTATCGCGAAGCCCTGCACAGCAACCTGGAAGAACTGCAATGGATGGCGCAACTGGTCAACGACATGCTCTACCTGGCCAAGGCTGACCATGGCCTGCTGAGCCCGAAACGTGAAGCGCTGGCCCTGGCCCAGGAGACTGACATGCTGCTGGAGTTCTACGGCCCGCTGGCGGAAGAGGCCGACGTCAGCCTGAGCCGGGAAGGCGAAGCCGATGTTGCCGGGGATCGCAGCATGCTCAGGCGAGCACTGTCCAACCTGCTGGACAACGCCCTGCGCTTCACTCCCGCCGGAGGCTCGGTCAAGGTGCGGATCAGTGACGGCCCACAGGAATTGAGCCTGAGCATCGAGAACACCGGCGAAGGCATCGCCAAGGAAGTGCTGCCACGGTTGTTCGATCGTTTCTACCGCGCCGATCCGGCGCGGCGCGAAGGCAGCAGTGAGCATGCCGGGTTGGGGCTGGCGATCACCCAGTCGATCATCCGCGCCCATGGCGGGCAGATCCGTTGCGAATCAGACCCAGGCTGGACCCGCTTCGTCATCACGCTGCCAAAACCCAACTAAACCGCCTCCCACACTTCGCGGTAGGAGCCGGCTTGCCGGCGAAACCCTACTTAAAAATCACGAATAACGCAGGGCGTGGGCCGGCTCGACCTTGGACGCCCGCCAGGCCGGGTAAACCGTCGCCAGGAAGCTCAGGACAAACCCGGCGCCGCAAATCAGCGCCACGTCCCCGCCCTGCAACTCGGACGGCAGATTGCTGACGAAATACACATCCGAACTGAAGATATGCTGGCCGGTCACGCGCTCCAGCCACCCCACCAGTTCACTGACATTCAACGCCGCAATCACCCCCAGCACGCCGCCAACCAACGTGCCGACGATGCCGATCACCGTGCCCTGAACCATGAAGATCGCCATGATCTGCCGCGGTGTGGCGCCGATGGTGCGCAGGATGGCGATGTCCGCCCCCTTGTCGTTCACCACCATGATCAAGGTGGCGATGATGTTGAACGCGGCCACTGCAACGATCATCAGCAGCAACAGGCCGATCATGGTCTTTTCCATTTTCATCGCGCTGAACAAGCTGCCCTGGGTGTGGGTCCAGTCGTCGGCCTTGAAGTCCGCACCCAAGCCTTTGGCGATGTCACTGGACACCAGCGGCGCGGCGTACAAGTCCTTGACCGCCAGGCGCACGCTCTGCACCTGATTCGGCTGCCAGCGCTGCATTTCCGCGGCGTCGGCCACGTGGATCAGGCCCATGGAGCCGTCCAGCTCGGCACCCACCTTGAACACCCCGACCACGTTGAGACGCTGCATGCGCGGGGTAATGCCCCCTGGCGCCGAGCTGACTTCCGGAACGATCAGGGTCAGTTTGTCGCCGACGCTCAAACCGAAGCGCCGCGCGGTAATTTCACCGATCACCACACCGAACTCGCCGGGTTTCAGGTCTTGCAGGCTGCCACGGACAATATGCTGGGTAACGATGGAGACTTTGCCTTCCTGGGCCGGGTCGATGCCACTGATCTGGATCGGCTGCATCAAGCCTTTATAGGACAGCATGCCTTCCATCTCGGTGAAGGGCACCGCAGCAGTGACTTCAGGGTTTTTCAATGCCGCAGCGGCCACCGGCTGCCAATCGTCGATCGGCTTGACGCCGACGATGGTGGCGTGGGGCACCATGCCGAGGATGCGCGAGCTCATCTCGCGCTGAAAGCCGTTCATCACCGACAACACCACGATCATCGCCAGCACGCCCAGGGCGAGGCCGATCATCGAGGTCATGGAGATAAACGAGACAAAGCGGTTGCGGCGCTTGGCGCGGGTATAGCGCGTGCCGATAAAGATCGATAACGGTCTGAACATTAGCGAGGCACCGTAGAAAAATTAGAAACCCGGCGCCCGCGGATCAAGCCGCCAGCGCCGTGTGCGGCCGCATCAAATCGCGACCAGATGGCCTTCTTGCAAGTGCAGTACGCGATCCATCTGCCGGGCCAGGTTCATGTCGTGGGTCACCACCAGGAACGCGGTGCGCATCGAGGTGCTGAGTTCCAGCATCAAATCCTGAATGCCTTGGGCGGTGTGGGAGTCGAGGTTGCCGGTGGGCTCGTCGAGCATCACCAGCCCGGGCCGGTTGACCAGCGCTCGAGCAATCGCCACACGCTGGCGCTCGCCGCCGGACAATTCGGCCGGCTTGTGCTCCAGGCGATGCCCCAGGCCAACCCGCTCCAGCAAGGCCGTGGCACGCTGGCGCGCCTCGGGGATTGGCGTGCGGCCAATCAGCAGCGGCATGCAGACGTTTTCCAGGGCCGTGAATTCCGCCAGCAAGTGGTGGAACTGATACACGAAGCCCAGGGAGCGGTTGCGCAGTTGGCCGCGGGCCTTTTCACCCAGGGCCGACAGTTCTTCACCCGCCAGCCAGACGCTGCCCTTGGACGGTGTGTCCAGCCCGCCCAACAGGTTGAGCAAGGTGCTTTTGCCGGAACCGGAAGTGCCGACAATCGCCACGCGCTCACCCGGGTGCAGCTCCAACTGCAGGCCAGACAACACCACCACCGACTCCGGGCCTTCCTCGTAGGCTTTGCCCAGGTCGCGGCAGCTCAAGATTGCTTTTTCACTCATGCCCAACTCACTCATAACGAAGCGCCTCCGCCGGCTGGGTGCGCGCGGCACGCCAGGCTGGATACAGGGTGGCGAGGAAACTCAGGACCAAGGCCGCGCCACAGACCATCAACACGTCCTCGGCCATCAGCTGGGACGGCAGGTAGTCGATGAAGTACACGTCGGCATTGAGGAATTTGTGCCCGATCAGGCCTTCCAGGGCGGAGATCGCAGCGCTGACATTCAGCGCGGCGAACATCCCGACCAAGGCGCCGATCAGGGTGCCCACCACGCCAATCACCGTGCCCTGGACCATAAAGATCGCCATGATCGTGCCCGGTGTGGCGCCCAAGGTGCGCAGAATGGCAATGTCGCCCTTCTTGTCATTCACCACCATCACCAGGGTGGAGATGATGTTGAAGGCCGCCACCGCGACGATCAGCAGCAACAGCAGGCCGATCATGGCTTTTTCCATGCGGATGGCCTGGTACAGGTTGCCGTGGGTACGGGTCCAGTCACGAGCGTAATAGTGGTTCTCACCCAACTGCTGGGCGATTTCCCAGGCAGTGCGCGGCGCCTGGAACAGGTCGTCGAACTTCAGGCGCAGGCCCTGGACTTGGTCCGGCTTCCAGCGATGCAAGCGGCCGAGGTCATCGAGATTGGTCACGCCCAGGTAACCGTCGATCTCACCGGCGCCGACGTGGAAGATGCCGACCACTGTGAAGCGTTTCATGCGTGGGAACATCCCCGCCGGCGTCACCGTGACTTCCGGCGCAACGAAGGTCACCTTGTCGCCCAGGACCACGCCCAGCTTGGCCGCTGCTTTGTCACCGATCACGATGCCGAAGCTGCCGGGCGCCAGGGCGTCCAGTTGGCCTTGCTGCATGAAGTTATCGATGATCGACACCTGCCGTTCTCTGGCCGGGTCGATGCCATTGAGCAAGACCTTCTGCACCTGGCCGTTATTGGTCAGCAACCCCTGCATCTGGGTGAAGGGCGCCACTGCCAGCACTTTGGGGTTCTGCTTGACCTTGTCGGCCAGGCTTTGCCAGTCGCCGATGGGCTCACCGGACTCGATGGTCGCGTGGGGCACCATGCCCAGCACGCGGGTGCGCATCTCATGGTCGAAGCCGTTCATCACCGACAGCACAACGATCATCACGACTACGCCGAGGGCGAGTCCGATCATCGAGGTCAGGGAAATGAATGACACAAAATGATTGCGACGCTTTGCACGGGTATAACGCGTGCCAATAAATACAAACAGAGGTCTGAACATGTCGGGGCTTGTTCGGAGGAAAAGAAGACGTCCTTGTGGCGGGGCCTGGTAAGCAGCTTTACACTCAGACCACTGCCTCTACCATGGGTTCGCCATGTCGACATTAGATGAAGAAGATCGCCGCGAATACTACCGTATCGAGGACACGATCGCACTGGAAATTAGGCCCCTGTCCGCCCCCGCCGCGGCGAGCAGGGAAGTGTTGCTGGATGAGTCGCCGCTGTTCAATTTGCTCAGCGAATTGCACCTCAGCGAGTTCGAATCCCAGCATCTGCTGCGCCAAGTCAGCGAGCGTGATCGCACGCTGGCCGCCTACCTGAAAGTCATGAACAAACGCATCGATCTGCTCGGCCAGGTGGTGGCCCAGACGGTGCTCGGCAAGTTTGGCGAACCGCAGCGAGTAATCATTTCCGAAGGCGGCATCGAGTTCAGCCATCACCTGGCCTACCCGACCGGCAGCCACCTCGCGGTGAAACTGCTGCTGATGCCCCAGGCGCTGGGCTTGCTGCTACGCGCCAAAGTCACCCATTGCGAACCGCAAAGCTTCGGCACCTTCGAAATCGGCACCGAGTTCGAAGCCCTGACCGACGGCCAACGGCAGCTCCTGGCCCGCTACATCCTGCAGAAACAGGCACAGGAACGGCGCCTGGCCCGAGAGCAGAACGATCCGCCGGCTGACTGAGTCATAGCTGTGCGGCGCCCCCAAGAACACCTGCTGTAACCCTCTGCGTTAAGGAGCAAACGTGACCCTGATTTATGGCCATCGCGGCGCTAAAGGCGAAGCACCGGAAAATACCCTGACCAGCTTTCAGGAGTGCCTTAAACACGGCGTGCGCCGTTGCGAGCTCGACCTGCACCTGTCCAAGGACGGCGAGCTGATGGTGATCCACGACCCGACCCTGAAACGCACCACCGAACGCCGCGGCAAGGTAGTGGAGCACAGCGCAGCCGAACTGGTGACCTACGACGCGCGCAAGGGCGGCCCGGGCTGGATCAACCCCTGCCCCATTCCACGCCTGGAAGAGTTGTTCGAGAAGTGCGACTTCGACCACTGGCAACTGGAGGTCAAGAGCGCCTCCCGCACCCGCGCCGCCACCACCGTGCTGGCGATTCGCGAGATGGCCCAGCGCTTCGGCCTGCTGGACAAAGTCACCGTGACCTCAAGCTCCCGGGAAGTGCTCAAGGCGGCGGTCGACCTGACCCCCGACCTGTCCCGTGGGCTGGTCGCCGAATACGCCTGGCTCGACCCGTTGAAGGTCGCGCAAAGCTATGGCTGCGAGATTCTGGCGTTGAACTGGACGCTGTGCACCCCGGAGCGCCTGCAACGGGCGCAGCGCCAGGGCTTGCATGTGTCGGTATGGACCGTCAACGAACCCGCGCTGATGCGCAGGCTCGCCGACTTCGGCGTAGATAGCCTGATTACAGACTTTCCCGGTTTGGCCACTGCCACCCTCGAGAATTACTGAAATCGGTCTCCCCGGCCGGCTCAGGCCACCGGCCGGAGCCGCTCAAAAAAGCCGGTTGAGGCCGTCGTACGCCGCTACCCGATAGGCTTCAGCCATGGTCGGGTAGTTGAAGGTGGTGTTGACGAAGTACTTCAGGGTGTTGAGTTCGCCCGGCTGGCTCATGATGGCCTGGCCGATGTGTACGATCTCCGACGCCTGGTAACCGAAGCAGTGCACACCCAGTACTTCCAGGGTTTCACGGTGGAACAGGATCTTCAGCATGCCTTGCGGCTCGCCGGCAATCTGCGCCCGCGCCATGCTCTTGAAGAAGGCCTTGCCGACTTCGTAAGGCACCTTGGCCTGGGTCAGTTCCTGCTCGTTCTTACCGATCGAGCTGATCTCGGGAATGGTGTAGATCCCGGTCGGCACGTCGTTGACGAAACGCCAGCTGCCGTTGTCGACGATGCTGCCCGCCGCCGAGCGACCCTGGTCATGGGCGGCACTGGCCAGGCTTGGCCAGCCAATCACGTCGCCGGCGCCGTAGATGTTAGGGACGCAGGTGCGGTAGTTCTCGTCCACCTCGATCTGGCCGCGGCTGTTGACCTTGACCCCGATGTTTTCCATGCCCAGCTTGTCGGTGTTGCCGGTCCGGCCGTTGCACCAGAGCAAGGCGTCGGCCTTGATCTTCTTACCGGACTTCAGGTGCAGGATCACGCCGTTGTCCAGGCCTTCAACGCGGTCGTATTCCTCGTTGTGGCGCACGGTGATGTTGTTGTTGCTGAAGTGGTAGCTCAGGGCCTGGGAAATCTCCGAATCCAGGAAGCTGAGCAACTGGCCGCGGTTATCCACCAGCTCCACCAGCACCCCAAGGCCGCTGAAGATCGAAGCGTATTCGCAACCAATGACCCCGGCGCCGTAAACAATCAGTTTGCGCGGGGTGTGGCCGAGGCTGAGGATGGTGTCGCTATCGTAGATACGCGGGTGGTGGAAATCGATATCGGCCGGGCGATAAGGACGCGAACCGGTGGCGATGATGATGTGCTTGGCCACCAGCTTTTCCACTACACCGTTGGCGCAAACCACTTCAATGGTCTGCTCGTCGGCGAAGCTGCCGGTACCGAAGAACACATCGACCCGGTTGCGGGCGTAGTAACCGGTGCGCGAGGCCACCTGCTTGGAGATGACCTTCTCGGCGCTCTTGAGCACGTCCGGGAAGGAGAACCAGCGCGGCTCGCCAATGGCCCGGAACATCGGGTTGGTGTTGAACTGCATGATCTGGCGGACCGAGTGACGCAGGGCCTTGGACGGAATGGTACCCAGGTGGGTGCAGTTACCGCCGACCTGGCGACGGCTATCGACCATCGCCACTTTGCGTCCTGCTTTCGCGGCATTCATTGCCGCACCTTCTCCAGCGGGGCCTGAGCCCAGCACCACTACGTCGTAGTTGTAGACAGCCATGCGTACTCCTCAGAACAGGCCGAGGCACCCTTCTGGCGCCTCCGGCTAAATCATGCCGCGGCCAGCGGCATGAAGGATCAATTTGGCTCGGTCACGAACCCGGGCACAGTCTATAGAAGCGTCAACGCCGCGCACATTAACCCTTGGTCGCGTCGTAGGCTACTTTTGCCTTCACTACAGGCCGCCACGAGGCGCACAGGATCAGGGCCTTGGCCCGCCAAACAGGCGCTCGAAGGGTGGATTGCTGCGTGTGACGAAAGCTGTATCGGCACGAATCACAAAAAATGCTGCGATATCGTGCTTTTCTGCGTAATCCCAACCCTGCTCAGGGCCGAGAATCAGCAACAAGGTGGATAAGCCATCGGCCATCAGCGCCGAAGGATGAATCACCGTGACCGAGGCCAGGGCGTGGGTGACCGGCTTGCCGCTGCGGGCGTCGAAGGTGTGTGAATAGCGCTGGCCACCCTGTTCGAAGTAATGGCGATAATCCCCCGAGGTGGAGACGCCATAACCGTCCAGCTCGATGATCCGCTGCGCCACCTGCCGATCATCCCGAGGCTCCTCAAGGGCGATGCGCCAAGGCGCACCGTCGGGTTTCCTGCCGGCGGCCTTGAGTTCGCCGGTGGCTTCCACCAGGTAATTGGCGATCCCCATCTGCACCAGCCTGGCAGCGATTCGGTCCACGGCGTAGCCGGCGGCGATGCTATTGAAGTCCACTTCCACCGCCGCATCCTTGCACAGCCGATCGCCGTCGATACGCAGATGGCCGTGCCCGACGCGCTGGTGCACCTCGGCCTGAGCCGCCGCACTCGGAACCTGTTCCTCGCGCCCTTGCGGGCCAAAACCCCACAGGTTGAGCAACGGCTCGACCGTCAAATCGAAAGCGCCGGCGCTCTCCCGGGACAACCCCTCGCCCACCCGCACCAATTGCAGCACCGGCTCGGGCATCGCCTGGCAGCTGTTGGCCGGCAACCGATTAAAAACTTCGATCAGCGAATCGCTGCGGTAGGTGGATAACTGCTGATCGACCTCGGCGAGGATCTTTTCCACCTCGCCCTGCACGTCGCCGGGAGCGGCCAACCCGGCCTCCCGGACGTAGCTGACCGAATAGTGGCTGCCCATGGTCGGGCCGCCGATCTGCTCCAGGGACGCGCCCTGGCCGCAGCCCCCGAGCAACACCGCCAGCCATGCGAGAACCGCCCCTCGCCACCCTTGCTCAACCACCAAGACCCGCTCTCCCGTACAGGGGCCGAAAGCCACGGCCCTGATGTTGCAACACTGGCCATTATGCGACAAACGGAAGCCGGCTCCGCCCCGCTATTTCGCCACTAACCGCTCTAACTCGCGCACTGGACCAATCACTAGGTAGCTAACGGTTTTTATTGCCTGAACGCTCCTCTACACATATTGTTACAAATATACTCCACCGTGCAGCCCTGCGCCGCAACGTTGCAGTGAGGACGAGTAACGACCATGGATTGCTAACAAGACAGCCAAAGTGAGTGAAAAAAATGTCCACGACCACGGGCAAAGGCAAGGCGATCTTTCGCGTTGTCAGCGGTAACTTCCTCGAAATGTTCGACTTCATGGTCTACGGCTTCTATGCCACGGCCATTGCCAAGGCCTACTTCCCGGCCGACAGCGCTTTCGCGTCGTTGATGCTGTCCCTGGCGACCTTCGGCGCCGGCTTCCTGATGCGCCCATTGGGGGCGATCTTCCTCGGTGCCTACATCGACCGCCACGGCCGGCGTCAGGGCCTGATCATCACCCTGATGCTGATGGCCGCCGGCACCGTGCTCATCGCCTGTGTGCCCGGCTACGCCACCCTGGGCGTCGCCGCACCGCTGCTGGTGCTGCTCGGGCGCCTTCTGCAAGGCTTTTCCGCAGGCGTTGAACTGGGCGGGGTTTCGGTCTATCTGGCAGAAATTTCCACCCCGGGTCGCAAAGGCTTTTTCGTCAGCTGGCAGTCCGCCAGCCAACAAGCGGCGGTGGTCTTCGCCGGGTTGCTGGGCGTGGGCCTGAACCATTGGTTGAGCCCCGAGCAAATGGGCGACTGGGGCTGGCGCGTGCCGTTCCTGGTGGGCTGCATGATCGTTCCGGCGATTTTCATGATCCGCCGTTCTCTGGAAGAAACCCCGGAGTTCGAAGCGCGCAAACATCGCCCTACCCTGCAGGAAATCATCCGCTCGATCGGTCAGAACTTCAGCATCGTCCTGGCTGGCATGGCCCTGGTGGTGATGACCACCGTGTCGTTCTACCTGATCACGGCCTACACCCCGACCTTCGGCAAGGCCGAATTGAACCTGTCGGACCTCGACGCGCTGCTGGTGACGGTGTGCATCGGCCTGTCGAACTTTTTCTGGCTGCCGGTGATGGGCGCCCTCTCCGACAAGATCGGGCGCAAGCCCTTGCTGCTGAGCGCAACCATCCTGGCGATCCTGACGGCCTACCCGGCCCTGTCCTGGCTGGTGGTCAACCCGAGCTTCAGCCACTTGCTGCTGGTGGAATTGTGGTTGTCCTTCCTCTATGGCTCGTACAACGGCGCCATGGTGGTGGCCCTCACCGAAATCATGCCAGTGGAAGTGCGCACCACCGGTTTCTCCCTGGCCTACAGCCTGGCGACCGCGACCTTTGGCGGCTTCACGCCGGCGGCCTGCACGTACCTGATCCACGTGCTGGATAACAAGGCCGCGCCCGGTATCTGGCTCAGCGGCGCAGCGGTGCTGGGGCTGATCGCCACCCTGGTGCTGTTCCGCGGCAACCGCCATGCGCTGCGCACCGCCCAGGCGGCCACCGTCAGCAACGCCTGACCAGCGTCTTCAGGGGCTGAGCCGTTGCGGCCCGGCCCCTGTCGTTCCGGCAACCTTCAGCGACTGACTCCAGCCGCCCCCCAGAGCCTTGTACAGGCTGACCTGATTGATCTCCCTCGCCAGCTCCATCTGTGACCATTTCTGCTGGGCCTCGAACAGCGAACGCTGGGCATCCATGGTGGAAAAATAACTGTCCAGGCCACCCTCGAAGCGCAGTCGCGACTGCCGATGGGCTTCCTGATAGTCACCGACCAGACGCTTCTGAAACGCGACCTGGGCAAGCATTTCCTGGCGTGCGTTCAACGCATCGGCGGCCTCACGAAAGGCGTTTTGCACCGTGGCTTCGTAAGCGGCAGCCTGCCCCTGGAAGCGCGCACGACTGGCATCCACCTGCGCCCGCCGCGCGCCCCCGTCGATCAGGGTCAGGGAGCCGGCCAAGGCCACCGACCAGAACTGCGCCGGCCCGCTCAGCAAGCGGGAAAAGTCGCCACTCAGGCTGCCCAGCGCCGAGGTCAGGGAGAACGTCGGAAAGTAAGCGCTACGAGCGGCACCGATGTCTGCATTGGCCGCGCGCAACAGCGCCTCGGCGGCCATGATGTCGGGCCGCCGCTCCAACAATGACGACGGCAAGCCGGCCGGCACATCGGCCGTGGCCAGGGACTCGCCGAGCAACCCTGTCGGCAGCAAGGCCGGCGGCACCGGCTGGCCCACCAGCACCCGCAACGCGTTGAGGTTCTGCGCCACCTGCATGCGATAAGTATTGACCTGCACCGCCGCGGTGTTGGTTTGCGCATCTGCCTGGTGCACATCGATGCGGGCGCTGGAGCCCAGGTTGAAACTCTTGCGCAACAGCTCGCCGTAGCGGTTCTGCGCGTCATAGGTGCTTTGGGCCAGGTCAAGCAGGTTCTGGCTGGCCTTGAGGGTCAGCCAGGTGCTGGCAACTTCGCCGATCAACGCCAGGCGCGCCGTCTGATAGTCCGCTTCCGAGGCTTCGAAACGCGCCCCGGCGGCGTTGCTCTGACTGCGAATGCGCCCGAACAGGTCCAACTCGTACGAGGTAAAACCCGCGCCGACCTGAAAGGTATTGGCGATGCTGCCGGCGCTGTCGCCACCGCCCGGGGTTCGTACCAGCGGCGGCAACTTGCTGCGCCCGGCATAACTGTCGATGCCGATGGACGGAAACAACCCCGAGCGGGTCCCCGCGTACCCGGCCCGGGCCTCTTCCACACTGGCGGCGAACTGGCGCAAGCCACGGTTGTTATCCAAGGCCAACTCAATCAGCGAACGTAGCCGCGGGTCGAGAATAAACCCATGCCAGTCCCGGTCGAACGCCTCCTTGGCGTTGCAACAGCTGTCGAGGGACGCCGCCGGCCATTGTTCGTCGATCGGCGCATCCGGTCTTTCATAGGTGGGCTCCAGGGAGCAGGCCGTCAAGAACAGCACGGACATCACGCAGGTCGAAGCAAGGCAAGTGTGCATGGTTCACCTCTAGAAACGCTGACCGAGCAAGGCACGCAGCGGCGCCAGCAACGCGCCCCACACACCCCCTGTGAGATTGACCATCGGCGCCAGTGGCCGCCTGGCCGAGCGCCGCGCATGCACAACCGGCAACACGCTGGCGGGCACCGCCCGAGGAGTACGCGCAGGTATTGGCGCAGTGGCTTTTTCCCCAACCAGCGCCCGTCGCAACAAGGTGCCAAAGGCCTGGGCCGGCTCCGCCTTGCTGACCACATTGATGCTGGCATCACTGAACAGACGGGCAATCAAGCGTTGCCGCAAGCCCTCGTTCAACTCGACAAATCGCACGCCAAGCCGGTCACTGCCGTGATTGCGCATCACCTCAAACCCTAGCCAGCCGAGCTTGTTGATCCACAACTGGCCCTTGACGCCGGGCTTGATCGAACGGGCAAAGGCACAGGACAGCGAGGCCCCGCTCAGGGAAATATCCAGCAGGCGCCCAGGCAGGACTTTATCCGCCAGGCGCAAGCCCGTGGGCTTGTCGAAGGGGAACCGCTCCTCGCCGTGCAACCGCGGACGGTCCACGCAGGCCACCAGCGTGGCCAGGTTGTAGATCAGCGCCACCACGGTCCAGCACAGGTTGAACAGCATGTTGCCGTCGAAGGAAGCGGCCGTGCTGATGGCGATAAAGGCCCCGGCCTGGGCCAGCAGCGTTAGCGCCAGGAAAAAACCGAACAGCTTCCAGTGGACAACGGTGCGGGTCCGGTCCAGGCCCTTGGCAGTGACCTTGAACGGCCGCCCGAACGGCCGCAGCAGCGCGCTGGCCAGGGTCGCGGTGACCGCCAGGGAGGCCACGATCTGCGTCACCTCGGTAAACACCGGCAACGTGCGCCGGTCGGTGACCCAGGTGCCGTAGCCCCAGAAGGCGATCAACGCCGGCAGGCCATGGACCAGGAAATCCCCGGGCGTGGCATAGAACCCGGCGATGCCGAAGTACCAGTAGAGCACCGGCGACACCAGCATCATCAAGATGAACGGCTTGGAGAACCAGTGCATCAGGCCATGCAGGTAATGCAATCGGTCATTCAGGCTGTAGCCCCGGCCGCGCAGCGGGCCGTCCTTGAGCAGCGCCACCTGGACAGTCCCCAGGCACCAGCGCGAGCGCTGGTTGATGTACTCGGTCAAGCCTTCGGCCGACAGGCCAATGGACAGCCGCTCATTGAGCCAGCGCGTCACGTAGCCTTGCTGCAACAAGCGGTAGGTGGTGTAGATGTCCTCACACACCGAGCCGGTGGGAAAGCCGCCGATCTGGTTGATCAGGTCACGCCGCACCACAAATGACGTGCCCACACAAAACGCCGCATCCCAGCCATCCTTGGCCGGCTGAAAGACATCGAAGAACACCCGCTGCTCGTCCACCCAGCACATCGAGGAGCCGAGGTTGTGCTGGATCGGATCGGGGTTGTAGTAGAACTGCGGCGTCTGCACCAGGCCGACCCGAGGGTCATCGAACAACCCCAGGGTACGCATGAGTATCGGCTGCTGGGCGGCGAAGTCGGCATCCAGCACCAAGATGTACGGCGCATTGCTCAAGGCCGCGGACTGACGCAAGCCATTGTTCAGGTTGCCAGCCTTGGCGTGGGTGTTGTCCGGTCGTCGAGCATAGTGCACACCCACTTCGGCGCAGTAGTCGCGCAGCCAGTCGCGACGGGTATCGTCCAGCACCCAGAGGGTGAAATTCGGGTAGTCGATGGCCTGGGCGGCAATGATGGTTTTTTCCAGGATTTCCAGGCCTTCGTTGTAGGTGGCGATAAACACATCCACCGCAGGCACCCCGCGCCCCGCCGCCCGCAGACGCTGCTCACCGGCATCGGCGGCGGCCCGATGATCGGAGCGGCAGAGCATCACCAGGATGGAAAACAACGTGTATCCGATGGCCAGCATCTCGAAAAACACAAAGGCGTAGGCCCACACCGTGGCAAAGCCAGAGCCGCTGTCGGGCAAGGTCTCGCGCACCCGCCACACGGCATAGTTGACCAGCAGCAACGCCGTCAGCGCGCCGAACCCGGCCCGCGCGCCCCATTGCTCGCGGCGGGTCAGGCAGCTGAAGAGCACCACCGCCGCCAGGGTCCAGGCGTTGATTTGCACAAGTTGCAGCGAGTCCAGTGCCTGCATGTCAGTCAGCCTCTCGTGATCCGGTAAACGGGTTGACACCGGTCGCGGCAATCGCCGCCCACGCCGTGGCACCCAGGTGAGGCAGGTGGTAATAGAAAAAGTCATTGCCGACAGAGTCCGGGCCTATGGCCAGCCCGGTACCGATACGCGCTTGCGGTGTTGCAAACAGCCAGCCCTGGCTGGCCTGTTGCGCCAACAGCACCCGCCACAGGGGGCTGGCCTGGCCCTGCAGGCCACTGAGCCGCGCCACCGCCGCAGCCTGGGCGGTGCCCTCCGTCCACAGGCCGTCCGGGTCGCGGTTGAAGCCGTAGCCTTCGCCGAAACGATGGGCACGGTCGATAAACGCGAACACCCGGCGCCAGTCCTGCGGGGGCTCGGGCACCGCCAGCAGCGGCCAGATCTGCGCATCCAGGCCGGAGCGCAGGCGATCGGAAGTTTGCCCATCTTCACCGGTGCCGATCAAAAAGCGGCCCTGGGTCTCGTCCCATTGGCTTTGCACAAACTGCCGGGCGATCTGCGCCTGAGCGCTGGCGTCAGCATCAGGCACCCACTGCGCCAAGGCGTGCCAGGCCGCCACCAGGTCGACATTGTGTTCAGTGGACTTCCAGCCCTGACGCACTTGCCGGGGAAAGTAGCCATACAAGCCACCACTAAACCCCGCCGGAGCCCGCGAGTCGTAGGTGTTCTGCCGCACCCAGTCCAGCAAGCGGCGCGCGGCCGCCAGGTAGCTCGGTTCACGGGTCTGGCGATAGGCCTCCAACAGCGCCAGCGCGCCCCAGGCCTGATTGCCGGTGGCGCTGCTGACCTGATAGGCATCCTGGCTCCAGGCATTGAGTGCGACGCTCCAGTACCCCGGCAAGCGCATCGCGGGCGTGGCCACGGGCCCCGAGGCATAGGCATTGCGCAGGCGCCCGTCCTGATATTCCGGGTCGTGCATCACCGCAAAGACCAGGGCATCGGCAATCTGCCGCGCCGGCCCCGGCTTGCCGCACGCGAACAGGGCAATGCTGGCCAGAGCGTTGTCGTAGGTGAACGCCACCCCGCGCAACGCCAGGATCGAGGTCGGCGGCAGGTCCAGCGCAGGGTAGCTGGCCAGCAGCAGCGGCCCGTTGCCCTGGGCCTGCACCGCACGATCCAGGGCTGCGCAGGTCAGGTCCGCCAACTGCAGGCGCCCAGGTTCGGCCCAGCCGGCCCTGGTCATCGGCATCAGCAGCACCCCCGCGAGAACCGGCCAGACCAGGCGCCAGCTCATGGGCCCGATACCTCGGCAGACGCCCACAGCCCCGGCTTGCAGACCATCGCCCGCTGCGCCTCACTGAGGTCCTCGGCAAAGGTGCCGACCACGTAGACCGAATTCTGCTCGGCATAAGGAAACGGCACGCTGTAGGTGCCAGCCTGAATGTCCGAGGAGCTAGACAACAGTTGCGCCACCTTGGCCTTCAACGGCTCCGACAAGCCGCGAATCCGCACCGTGAGCACGCTGTCGCGGTCGATCTTGCTGGCCATGCGCTCAGGGAATACCGCAATCACATAGCTTTCCCCACAGTTGGTGGCACGCAGCAAGGTGGCGCCGGCACGCACCAAGGTGCCTTGGGGGGCCAGCAACTCCTGCACCGTGCCCGGCGCATAAGCCACCACGTCGTAACCGACCATCAGTTTCACCCGGGTGTTCTCGGCCTCGATCAAGGCGTCGAGCTGCTCCAGTTCCTGCTCCAGGGTCTCGCGGTTGCGCGCCTGGTTTTCCAGGCTCAATTTCAAGGTGACCATTTGCGACCGCAGATCGAACATGCGCAGTTGGTCGGGGTCCAGGTAGACCTGCTGATTGGCCGCGTTCAGATCACCACTGCTGATGCCCAACTGCGAGCGAATCGACTCGGCGGCGCCTTGCAGCGAAGCCAGTTGGGCTTTCGACGAAGCCACCATCGCCCCGCTCACCGCACCCTGGCGGAACAGCTCGAGGTTGCGCTCCACTGTCTCCCGGGCGTCCTGCAAACGGGCGCTGGCGGCGCTGCTTTCGGCGCGCAGGGCTTTCTGGGTGTAGAGCTGGCGGGTGTGGAAAGCCGACTGGTACTCCAGGCTGGTTTTCTCCAGGGCCTGATAGAACTGCTGGTCGTGCTCTGATTGGCTGCGTGATGAGGATAACTGCTGCTCAAGGCTCAGGCGGCGGGTGCGCAGGGTCAGCAAGGTTTCCTGATTGGCCCGCGGATTTTCCACCAGGGCGATGCTTTGCCCTCGGGTGAAGGCGCTGCCGGATTTGACGTTAAGGGCACTGACCACACCGTCGATGGGTGTCGTCAGCAAAATCACCGGCGCATTCAGGATCGCCCGGGTGGCCGAAGCCGATACCAGCGGCATCAACAGGGTGGACAGCAACAGCCAGAGAATAAAAGCCAGAACCCCCAACCCCACCAAGCGGGGCAACAGGGATAGCGAAAAGAACTTTGAGCCTGCTTGCACCATGTCTGACGCTCCCACTAAACCCATAAACACAGCCTGTGGTAGTTGCTCGCCAATGGCAGGCAACAACACTCCAGAACCGCACATGCATCAGGCAGGCGTTATCAGAAAAATAAAATCAATACACCAGACAACCCAAAACAGCCGTTGGCTTAGTGGTGATTCTTATGAGATGAGCAGGAATGAGATTCCCGTCTTTTTGGGGAGCTATATAAGGTCAGAACAGGCAAATGCACTGTCTATGACATTCGTAAACTCAATACTGGCAGGAAGTAGGAAGTAGGAAGTGCGCCTGATCAACAGAACAAGGCACATTGACATCTCTGTCCCGGGGCATGCCGGGCGTTGTCAGAGGCGACACTAAGTTCAGCCGCCAAGCAGTGTCAAGTACTGGTCACCGATCAAATTAATGGCGCCAATTAGATGCCGACATATAACCTGGATCCAACTAATAAACAAAACAACAGAACCGCGACAAGTACTTATTTTTAATCGGCGTTTTTTATAAATACCCAATCGATATAAAGCAGCAACTGCGAAGTGGGTTCTGAGCAAACCATTTCCCAGATTAAAACGATATAAAACCCTCGCCAACGCTTCGCCTGTCCTGCATCACCGCAAAAAAAACGCCCCGACAAGTCGGGGCGTTTTCATAAGCGGCTAAGGCTTAGCGCGGGAACGCTGGCGGGTTTACACCGGCCATGTCTTCCATCACGCGAATCACCTGGCAGCTGTAACCGAACTCGTTGTCGTACCAGACGTACAGCACAACGCGGTTGTCTTGGGAGATGGTCGCTTCAGCGTCCACTACACCGGCGTGGCGCGAGCCAACGAAGTCGGTGGACACCACTTCCTGCGAGTTGACGAAGTCGATTTGCTTATGCAGATCGGAGTGCAGCGCCATGTAGCGCAGGTACTCGTTCATCTCTTCACGGGTGGCGGCTTTCTCAAGGTTCAGGTTGAGAATGGCCATCGACACGTTCGGCGTCGGAACACGGATCGCGTTACCGGTCAGCTTGCCGGCCAGCTCAGGCAGGGCCTTGGCAGCAGCGGTGGCAGCACCGGTCTCGGTGATTACCATATTCAGCGCAGCGGAACGACCACGGCGATCGCCTTTGTGGAAGTTGTCGATCAGGTTCTGGTCGTTGGTGTACGAGTGAACGGTTTCAACGTGGCCGTTGATGATGCCGAACTTGTCGTTGACGGCCTTGAGCACCGGCACGATGGCGTTGGTGGTGCAGGACGCCGCGGAAACGATCTTATCGTCAGCGGTGATTTCGGCGTGGTTAATGCCGTGAACGATGTTCTTCAGCTTGCCTTTGCCGGGCGCGGTCAGCACCACGCGATCGATACCCGGGCAGGCCAAGTGCTGGCCCAGGCCGTCGGCGTCACGCCATACACCGGTGTTGTCCACCAGCAACGCGTTCTTGATCCCGTATTGGGTGTAATCCACCTCGGTCGGGTTCTTCGCGTAGATCACCTGGATCAGGTTGCCGTTGGCGGTGATGGTGTTGTTTTCTTCATCGATGGTGATGGTGCCGTTGAACGAACCGTGCACCGAGTCGCGACGCAGCAGGCTGGCGCGCTTGGTCAGGTCGTTGTCGGCGCCTTTGCGCACCACGATGGCACGCAGACGCAGGCCGTCGCCGCCACCGGTTTTTTCGATCAGGATGCGCGCCAGCAGACGGCCGATACGACCGAAGCCGTAGAGCACAACGTCGGTGCCTTTGCGTGCGGAAGCGTTTTGCTGGCCAACCACGTCAGCCATTTCTTCGCGGACGAACTGCTCGGCGGTGCGGCCGTTGCCTTCGTTGCGGAATTTGAACGCCAACTTGCCCAAATCTACCGAAGCCGCGCCGAGCTTGAGCTCGCTCATGGCTTTGAGCAGTGGGAATGTTTCGTGGACGGAGAGTTCGCTGTCGTCGGCGGAACGGTGGCGAGCAAAGCGGTGAGCTTTGAGAATCGCGATGACAGACTGGTTGATCAGGCTGCGGCCATAGATCGAGCTGACCACATTGTTATTGCGGTACAGCTGACCGATAAGCGGAATCATCGCTTCTGCGAGTGCTTCACGGTCGATCCATTCACCAAGACACTGGTCGGGCTTCTGAGTCACGGGAACCTTCCACATGTAGGGGCAGAAAAAAGGGGCTACATTATGCCGCCGTGTCCCTCCCGTAGCAATGCGCGCCTGTCGTTGGATCAGTAACAAAAACCCTTGCAAAAAAATAACACCGCGCTAAAAGCCAGTAAAACCGGGGCCTCCAGGAGCGTCAATTTTTTGAACGGCTCAGCGCCTTGTCTGTAACCCTCCGTAACCCAGCCCCGATTCGGCACTACATTTAGCTCCGAACTGGTGCTTTTTTTGTCATTGCCACTACATTTGCCCCAACCGGCGTAATAGACGCATCAGCCACTGACAGCCGGCACCCGCCCCCGCTACAATTGCCGACTTTGTCGCAACGCTTGGAGCTCAACCTTCCGTGCCCGTCCTGCGTCTACCGCTACTCCCCACCGCCTCCGGCAAGCAGCATTGGGGCAACCTGCCCGGTGCCGCGCTGAGCCTGGCCATCGCCGAAGCGGCCAGCGCCGCCAAGCGTTTCACCCTGCTATTGACCGCCGACAGCCAAAGCGCCGAGCGGCTGGAGCAGGAGCTGGGTTTCTTCGCCCCGGATTTGCCGGTGCTGCACTTTCCCGACTGGGAAACCCTGCCCTACGACCTGTTCTCGCCGCACCAGGACATCATTTCCCAACGCATCGCCAGCCTTTATAGGCTGCCGGAGCTGGAGCACGGCGTGCTGGTGGTGCCAATTACCACGGCCCTGCACCGCCTGGCGCCGACCCAGTTCCTGCTGGGCAGCAGCCTGGTGCTGGATGTGGGGCAGAAGCTCGATGTGGAGCAGATGCGCACTCGCCTCGAAGCCAGCGGCTACCGCTGCGTGGACACGGTCTACGAGCATGGCGAGTTCGCCGTGCGTGGCGCCCTGATCGACCTGTTCCCGATGGGCAGCAAACTGCCCTATCGCATCGACCTGTTCGACGATGAAATCGAGACCCTGCGCACCTTCGATCCGGAAAACCAGCGTTCCATCGACAAGGTCGAGTCGATCCGCCTGTTGCCGGCCAAGGAATTTCCGCTGCAGAAAGAGGCGGTCACCCGCTTCAAGGCGCGTTTCCGCGAACGCTTCGATGTGGACTTCCGCCGCTGCCCGATCTTCCAGGACCTGAGCAGCGGAATCACGCCGGCCGGCATCGAGTACTACTTGCCGCTGTTCTTCGAAGACACCTCGACCCTGTTCGACTACCTGCCCCAGGACACTCAGGTGTTCTCCCTGCCGGGTATCGAGCAGGCGGCGGAAAACTTCTGGAACGATGTGCGCAACCGCTATGAAGAGCGGCGCATCGATCCTTCCCGGCCTCTATTGCCACCGGCGGAATTGTTCCTGCCGGTGGAGGACTGCTTCGCCCGGCTGAAGAACTGGCCACGGGTGGTGGCCAGCCAGCAAGACCTGGAAACCGGCGTCGGCCGCGAACGCTTCCCGGCCCAAGAGCTGCCGAACCTGGCCATCGAAGCCAAGGCCAACCAGCCGTTGGCGGCGCTGGCGAACTTCCTCGACGCATTCCCCGGGCGCGTGCTGTTTACCGCCGAATCCGCCGGCCGCCGGGAAGTGCTGCTGGAGTTGCTGGAGCGTTTGAAGCTGCGGCCCAAGACGGTCGATAGCTGGCCGGATTTCGTCACCGGCAAAGAGCGCCTGGCCATCACCATCGCGCCCCTGGACGAAGGCCTGCTGCTGGAAGATCCGGCCCTGGCCCTGGTGGCCGAAAGCCCGCTGTTCGGCCAACGGGTCATGCAGCGCCGGCGCCGGGAAAAACGCGCCGACGCCAACAATGATGCAGTGATCAAGAACCTCACCGAGCTGCGCGAAGGCGCGCCGGTGGTGCACATCGACCACGGTGTCGGCCGCTACCTGGGCCTGGCGACCCTTGAAATCGATAACCAGGCCGCGGAATTCCTCACCCTGGCATACGCCGAGGGCGCCAAGCTTTATGTGCCGGTGGCCAACCTGCACTTGATCGCCCGCTACACCGGCAGCGACGACGCCCTGGCCCCGCTGCACCGCCTGGGCTCGGAAACCTGGCAGAAAGCCAAGCGCAAAGCCGCCGAACAGGTGCGCGACGTGGCCGCCGAACTGCTGGACATCTACGCCCGCCGGGCGGCCCGCGAAGGCTATGCCTTTGCCGACCCGAAAGCCGACTACGCCACTTTCAGCGCCGGCTTCCCGTTTGAAGAAACCCCGGACCAGCAGACCACCATCGAAGCGGTGCGCGCCGACATGCTCGCGCCCAAGCCCATGGACCGCCTGGTGTGCGGCGACGTGGGCTTCGGCAAAACCGAAGTGGCCATGCGCGCGGCGTTCATTGCCGTGCACGGCGGCCGCCAAGTGGCGATCCTGGTGCCCACCACCCTGCTCGCCCAGCAGCACTACAACAGCTTCCGCGACCGCTTCGCCGACTGGCCGGTGACCGTGGAAGTGATGAGCCGCTTCAAATCGGCCAAGGAAGTGAATGCTGCGGTGGCGGACCTGGCAGAAGGCAAGATCGACATCGTCATCGGCACCCACAAGCTGCTGCAGGATGACGTCAAGATCAAAAACCTCGGCCTGGTGATCATCGACGAAGAGCACCGTTTTGGCGTACGCCAGAAAGAACAGCTCAAGGCATTGCGCAGCGAGGTGGACATCCTCACCCTCACCGCCACGCCGATCCCGCGCACGCTGAACATGGCGGTATCGGGCATGCGCGACCTGTCGATCATTGCCACGCCGCCGGCGCGACGCCTGTCGGTGCGCACCTTTGTCATGGAGCAGAACAAGAGCACGGTCAAAGAGGCCCTGCTGCGTGAGCTGCTGCGTGGCGGCCAGGTTTATTACCTGCACAACGACGTGAAGACCATCGAGAAATGCGCCGCGGACCTGGCCGAACTGGTGCCGGAAGCACGGATCGGCATCGGCCATGGGCAGATGCGCGAACGCGAACTCGAACAGGTGATGAGTGACTTCTACCACAAGCGCTTCAATGTGCTGATCGCCTCGACCATCATCGAGACCGGCATCGACGTGCCGAGCGCCAACACCATCATCATCGAGCGCGCCGACAAGTTCGGCCTGGCCCAGCTGCACCAGTTGCGCGGCCGGGTCGGCCGCAGTCACCACCAGGCGTACGCCTACCTGCTGACACCACCGCGCCAGCAAATCACCCCGGACGCCGAAAAGCGTCTGGAAGCCATCGCCAACACCCAGGACCTGGGGGCCGGCTTTGTTCTGGCCACCAACGACCTGGAAATCCGTGGCGCTGGCGAACTGCTGGGCGACGGCCAGAGCGGGCAGATCCAGGCCGTGGGTTTCACCCTTTATATGGAGATGCTAGAGCGCGCGGTGAAAGCCATCCGCAAGGGCGAACAGCCGAACCTCGACCAACCTCTGGGCGGCGGTCCGGAAATCAACCTGCGCCTGCCGGCACTGATTCCAGAGGACTACCTGCCGGACGTGCACGCGCGGCTGATTCTCTACAAACGCATCGCTTCGGCCACCGACGAGGATGGCCTGAAGGACCTGCAAGTGGAGATGATCGATCGCTTTGGCTTGCTGCCAGAGCCGACCAAGAACCTGGTGCGCCTGACCCTGCTGAAACTGCAGGCCGAGCAATTGGGCATCAAGAAAGTCGATGGCGGCCCCCAGGGCGGACGCATTGAGTTCGCCGCCGACACCCCGGTGGACCCATTGGCGCTGATCAAACTGATCCAGGGCCAGCCCAAGCGCTACAAGTTCGAAGGCGCAACCCAGTTCAAATTCATGGTGCCCATGGAGCGTCCGGAAGAACGCTTTAATACATTGGAGGCGCTGTTTGAGCGCCTCACCCCGAAATCTGCTTGAAGGACGCCCAATGCGCCTGTTTCGCTCGCTGCCCCTGCTGCTGACCCTGATCGCGCCCCTGGCCGTTGCCGACGACCTGTACCAGGTGGAAATGATCCTCGTGCGGCAGAACGCCGTGCCCGCCATCCTCAGCCGCGCCGCGCCCGAGGACTGGGCGGCCGACGCTCAGCGCCTGCCTGCCGAGAGCCAGCGCAGCCCGGCCCTGGGCGGCATTGCCGACAAGCTCGGCGCCAGCGGGGACTACAGCGTACTGATGCACAAGGCCTGGCAGCAGAGCCTGGGGGAAACCCCGGTCAAAGTGGCCCTCAGCGACGGCCAGGAGCAATTCGGCCAGTACCCCATCGAAGGCACCCTGGGCCTGAAACTCGGGCGCTTTACCGATGTAGCCGCCGACTTCTGGGTCAACCAGATCGACGCCAACGGCCTGATTACCGCCAGCGAGCGCCTGAAGCAGGAAAGCCACACCAAGAACGGCCAACTCAATTACCTGGACAACGGCCACTTGGCGCTGCTGATCAAAATCACCTCGCTGTCCAGGCCCGCCCCGAGCCAGGCGCCCGTTGAAATACCGGACTGATTGAAGTCCTTATGACCCCGCCCCTGACCAAACCCCTGGCGCCTTCCTGGGTCAACCGCTTCAAAGAACAAGCACTGGAGCGTGGCCGGCGCTACGCCCTGGAGAACCGCGTGCGGATCGTCCAGGTGGGCGACAGCACCATCACCGCCAGTTGCGAGGGCTCGGGAGGCAACGTCTACCGCCAGACCATCAGCCTGCGGGAGTCCTCCAAAGGCGCCTTGTTGCTGCTCGACACTCAATGCACCTGCCCGGTGCGCAGCAACTGCAAACACGTGGCCGCGGTGCTGCTGCAAGTCCAGGAAACCCTGGCCTACCCGGCCGCCGCCAAAGACGCTGAACTGCTGGAAAAACTTCAGGCTGTCCTGGAGAACCGCACCCCGCCGAGCCTGCCCCAGCAGATCGTCGACACGGTGCAGCCGCGCCCGCGACTGTGGCTGGCAAGCATTGAATTCAGCGCCTTCGAGCCGCGCAACGGCAAGATGCAACGCTATATCCAGCACCGTGCCGCGCTGTCCTTCAACTACCTGGACGAGTACGCCAGCGGGCAGAAAAACAGCGACATCATCGTGCGCCAGGAACACCAGACCCTGCGCATCAGGCGCCAGCCGGAAGTGGAACAGGGTTACCGCGAACAGCTGCGCGCCCTAGGCTTCAAGATCGCCACCCGGCAAAGCAAGGCGCTGCCGGAAAGTGCCGGCGAACTCTTTGAAATGGTCAATGACAGCGCCTGGCTGACCTTTACCCTGAATGAACTGCCGACCCTGCGCACCCGAGGCTGGGAGCTGCAGATCGACGACGATTTCGGTTTCGACCTGACCACCGTGGACGACTGGTACGCCACCGTCGACGCCGCGCCGGAGCGGGACTGGTTCGACCTGGAACTGGGGATCATCGTCAATGGCGAGCGTCTGAGCCTGCTGCCGATCCTGCTCAACCTGATGCGCTCCCACACTGAGCTGCTCAACCCGGAGCGCCTGGCCAAGCGGCGTGACGACGAACTGATCCTGGTGAACATTCCCAATCGTCCCAATTCACCCCACGGCCCACTGCAAGTGGCCCTGCCCTATGGCCGACTGAAGCCGGTACTGGCCACCCTCGGCGAGTTCTATCTGCAAGAACCCGGGGAAACCACCCTGCGCCTGAGCAGCGCCGACGCCACCCGCCTCAACCCGCTGGAAGCGCTGCCCCTGCTGTGGGAAGGCGGCGAGCATATCCGCACCTTCGCCCAGCGCCTGCGGGACATCCGCGACTACTCGGCACCCGCGCCACAAGGCTTGAACGCCACCTTGCGGCCTTACCAACTGGAAGGCCTGAGCTGGATGCAGTCGCTGCGCCAACTGGAAGTGGGCGGCATCCTCGCCGACGACATGGGCCTGGGCAAAACCCTGCAGACCCTGGCCCATATCCTCAGCGAAAAAAACGCCGGGCGCCTGGATCGCCCCTGCATGGTGGTGATGCCCACCAGCCTGATTCCCAACTGGCTGGACGAAGCGGCGCACTTCACCCCGCAGCTCAAGGTCCTGGCGCTGTACGGCGCCGGGCGCAAAAAACATTTGCCCCAGTTGGCCGACTACGACCTGCTGCTGACCACCTACGCCCTGCTGCCCAAGGACGTCGAACTGCTGGCCGCCCAGCCGCTGCATGTGCTGATCCTGGACGAAGCGCAGTACATCAAGAACCCGTCGAGCAAGGCCGCTCAAGCGGCTCGCGAACTCAACGCCCGGCAACGCCTGTGCTTGTCCGGCACGCCCCTGGAAAATCACCTGGGTGAGCTGTGGTCGCTGTTTCACTTCCTGCTCCCGGGTTGGCTCGGCGATGTGAAAAGCTTCAACCGTGACTACCGGGTGCCGATCGAGAAGCACGCCAGCGAAGTGCGCCTGCAGCACCTCAATGGCCGGATCAAACCCTTCCTGCTGCGCCGCACCAAGGAGCAGGTGGCCACCGAGTTGCCGCCCAAGACCGAGATTATCCACTGGGTCGAACTCAACGAGGCGCAGCGCGATGTGTACGAAACCATGCGTCTGGCCATGGACAAGAAAGTCCGCGACGAAATCACCCGCAAAGGCGTGGCCCGCAGTCAGATCATCATCCTCGAAGCCCTGCTCAAGCTGCGCCAGGTGTGCTGCGACCTGCGCCTGGTCAGCGACACGCCGCCGCCTCGCGGCAGTTCGTCGGGCAAGCTCGACAGCCTGATGGAAATGCTCGAAGAACTGTTTGCGGAAGGCCGGAAAATCCTCCTGTTTTCCCAATTCACCTCGATGCTGAGCCTGATCGAAGACGAGCTGAAACGTCGCCACATCGACTACGCCCTGCTGACCGGCCAGACCCGTGATCGACGCACGCCGGTCCGGGACTTCCAGAGCGGCAAGCGGCAGATCTTCCTGATCAGCCTGAAAGCCGGCGGCGTGGGCCTAAACCTGACGGAAGCCGACACGGTGATTCATTACGACCCGTGGTGGAACCCGGCCACGGAAAACCAGGCCACCGACCGCGCCTATCGCATCGGCCAGGAAAAACCGGTGTTCGTCTACAAGCTGATTGCACGCGGCACGGTGGAGGAGAAAATCCAGCACCTGCAACAGGAGAAGTCCGACCTGGCGGCCGGCGTGCTGGATGGGCGCAAGGCCGGGGACTGGCAACTGCAGAATGACGATATCGAAGCGCTGTTCGCGCCCTTGCCGGACAAGAAGTCCACACGCTGAACCCGCACCGGCAGCCAGGGGAAGAGGCGCCCCTGGCTGAAAGGCATTAGGCGTTTGCTGCCAGTACCCGTGCCAGAGTCGCCGTGACCCGCCCCATCCCTTCCTGCAGTGCGCGCTCGATATCAGCCATGGTAATCAACACCGTGGACTTGCCCGCGGCCGGATTGACCACCAGCGCCAGGCAGGCGTAATCCAATTCCAACTCACGGGCCAGAGCGGCTTCGGGCATCCCGGTCATGCCGACAATGTCGCAGCCGTCGCGCTCCAGGCGGGTGATTTCTGCGGCCGTCTCCAGGCGCGGCCCCTGGGTGCAGGCATACACACCCTGAGCGCTGTGGGCGCAGCCTTCGGCCGCCAGGGCGGCGATCAGTTGCTGGCGCAGAGACTCGCTGTAGGGGTGGCTGAAATCAATGTGCGTCACCGCCTCCAGATCATCAGCAAAGTAGGTGTGCTGGCGGCCGCTGGTGTAGTCGATCAACTGGTGAGGCACACAAAAATGCCCGATGCCCATGGCTTCATGAATGCCACCCACGGCGTTGACCGCCAGGATCGCCTGGGCGCCGGCCTGCTTCAGCGCCCAGAGATTGGCCCGGTAGTTCACCTGGTGAGGCGGGAAACGATGGGGGTGGCCGTGACGAGCCAGAAACAGCACATCGCGACCGGCGTACTCGCCAATCTGAACCTCGGCTGACGGCGCACCGTAAGGCGTGTCGAGGGCCAGAGACTGGCGAATGTTCAACCCTTCCAACTGGGTCAGGCCGGTGCCGCCGATAATTGCGTAGACCGTCATGGCAAGGCGTCCTTAATCAATCAGTTGGGCATCTTTGAGGGCACCCAGCGCCGTCAGCCAACGGGGGTCCTGCTTGTACTCCAGCGAGCCCATTCCCTGGCCGCGCATCCGGGCGATTCGCGGTGCAGGCGTCACCTTCAGACGCTGGGCCGCACTCAGGGCCAGCTCGGCCGCAGCACGGTCATTGCACACCAAGCCCATGTCGCAACCAGCCGTCCAGGCGGCTTCGACGCGGTTCGCCGCATCCCCCACTACATGGGCACCGGCCATGGACAGGTCGTCGCTGAAGATCACCCCGTCGAACTGCAACTCGCCCCGCAGGATGTCTTGCAGCCAGCGCCGGGAAAAGCCGGCAGGCTGGGAATCGACCTGGGGATAGATGACATGGGCCGGCATCACCGCCGCCAGCTGTTGGCTCAGGCGGGCGAAGGGCACCAGGTCCTTGGCGCGGATCTCGTCCAGGCTGCGCTCATCATTGGGAATGGCGACATGGGAGTCGGCTTCGGCCCAACCGTGCCCGGGAAAGTGCTTGCCCGTGGCAGCCATGCCGGCACTGTTCATGCCACGGATAAACGCTCCGGCCAGCTCGGCGGCACGCTCAGGGTTGCCCTCGAATGCCCGCGACCCCACCACCGCGCTGCGTTGATGGTCGAGGTCCAGCACGGGAGCGAAACTCAGGTCCAGACCCATCGCCAAGACTTCCGTGGCCATGATCCAGCCGCATTGCTCGGCCAGGTAGTCGGCATTGGGATTGTCTGCCAGCGCACGCATGGCCGGCAGCCGGACAAAACCCTGGCGCAGACGCTGAACCCGCCCGCCCTCCTGGTCCACGGCCAGCAACAGGTCCGGACGGACTGCACGAATCGCTGCACACAGCTCTCGCACCTGGCGCGGATGCTCGATATTGCGGCCGAAAATAATCAGGCCGCCCACTTCGGGCTGGCGCAGCAGTTGTCGATCTTCAGCCGTCAGCCAGGTACCGGCGACGTCCACCATCAAGGAGCCTTGCAGGCCAGCGGTCATAGAATTTCCTTAATAACGAAGGGCTCGCACCGAACGGCCAAGCCCTTGGGCCCGGCATAGACGCAGGAAAAATTCGCCACGGGAATGGCTAGGCGAATGACCCACGGTGAGGGGCGTACGAAGGGATAGGGAGCGAGAGTCGGCATGGGCGGCTAGCTTAGCGGATGTAAGCTGGCGCGCCCACCCGTGGCATCAGGCCTTGGCGACTGCCAGAGCCGACTTGCTACGAGGTTTAAGCTGGGCGCTGGCCATGGCATCGTCGGTCACGCCGGTCTCGGCACGCATGCCGGCAGCGAGGAACGGCACCATCAGGCGCATCACTTGTTCAATGGAGGTATTGACCCCGAAATCGGTTTCGGCGATGGCGCGCAACGCCTTGATCCCGGACATGCTAAAAGCCGCCGCACCCAACATGAAGTGCACGCGCCAGAACAGCTCGATCGGCGGAATGCGCGGGGCGGCTTCGTTGACCAGCAGCATGTAACGACGGAACACCTTACCGTACATATCTTCCAGGTAACGTCGCAAATGCCCCTGGCTCTGACTGAAAGCCAGCCCCAGGAGACGCATGAAAATAGACAGGTCGTTGCCACTGCGAGGCTGCACCACCAGAGCCTGCTCGACGAGGATCTCCAGCAGCTCTTCCAGGCTTGGCTTATTGTCCGGCTTGGCTTGGCGCCGCTCCAGCTCACGATCGAGGCTGATGCAAAAAGGCCCGAGGAAGCGCGAGAACACAGCTTGGATCAGGGCCTTTTTCGAACCGAAGTGATAGTTCACCGCCGCCAGGTTGACCCCGGCCTTGCTAGTGATCAGCCGCAATGAGGTTTCGGCAAAACCTTTTTCCGCGAACAACTGCTCGGCAGCATCGAGAATGCGTTCAACGGTTTCCGACTGGGCCATGGCTACTCCGCCTGACAAACACTTGTTTGAAACATACGTTTCAGCCCCTGCAATGTCAAGCCTGTCAGCCTGCTTCAGGCCCCACTGGCGCGCTATTTAACCATACCTGCAGCCCGCTGTAGCCAGCCCTGCCAAACCGGGCCGGAACAACCCCTCAAGAACCGTCCGGCGCCCCCGGAAAAAAGGAGGATTGCCAAGCGCGACTCACTGTATATAATCCCAGTCACTGTATAAAAAGACAGAGCGATCGACATGCTAAAACTGACGCCCCGCCAAGCTGAGATTCTGGCTTTTATCAAACGCTGCCTTGAAGACAATGGCTACCCGCCAACCCGTGCGGAAATCGCACAGGAACTGGGCTTCAAGTCCCCCAATGCCGCCGAAGAGCACCTCAAGGCGCTGGCCCGCAAAGGCGCAATCGAAATGACCCCGGGCGCTTCCCGCGGGATTCGCATCCCGGGTTTCGAAGCCAAGGCCGACGACTCCACGCTGCCGATCATTGGCCGCGTCGCCGCCGGCGCTCCGATCCTGGCCCAGCAACATATCGAAGAGTCCTGCAACATCAACCCGGCCTTCTTCCATCCACGCGCTGATTATCTGCTGCGGGTGCACGGCATGAGCATGAAGGACATCGGCATCATCGACGGTGACCTGCTGGCCGTTCACACCACGCGCGAGGCTCGCAACGGCCAGGTGGTCGTGGCGCGCATTGGTGATGAAGTCACCGTAAAACGCTTCAAGCGCGAAGGCAGCAAAGTCTGGCTGCTTGCCGAAAATCCTGAGTTCGCCCCTATCGAAGTCAACCTGAAAGATCAGGAACTGGTGATCGAAGGCTTGAGTGTCGGCGTGATTCGCCGCTAAAGGAGGCTTTATGCAGTTCCCACACGCACCACAGCAAGCACAACTGTCGCTGTTCGAGGCATTCCTGGCCCAACCCTTGGCGCCGATCCTCAAAGAAGTGACCGAAAAGCCCTGGAACAATGATCCGGAAGTTTTCAGTGAACTGTCGTTAAGCGGTGCTGCGGGGAACTGCCTGAGCCTGCTGGCCCCCATTCTTCGGGAGCTGAGCGAAGAGCAAGACGCCCGCTGGCTGACCCTGATTGCCCCACCGTCGAGCCTGACCCAAACCTGGCTGCGCGATGCCGGCTTGAATCGCGAACGCATCCTGCTGCTGCACCCTCGCGGCGCTCAAAGCGCCCAGCAGTTGACCTGCGAAGCCCTGCGCCTGGGGCGCAGTCATACGGTCGTTAGCTGGCTGAATCCGCTGAACAACAGCGCCAAGCAGCAACTCATCAGCGCAGCGCGCACGGGCGACGCACAGAGCCTGAATATTCGATTGGGTTGAAACGGGAATGCTGCGGAATGACACGAGGCTTCTCGAGGATTGAGAAGCCGAAACAAAGCAAAAAACGACTGCAAAAAACCGACCAGCGGACTCAGTGAAGAACCCGCGGCCCCTCTTCCTTATCGATTTCACCTTCAACCAAACGTCCGGCCATCTGCACGCCGACGCTCAACATGGCCTTGGCCACTTCCACATGCTGCCCCTGCAGGAAAGCCTTGGCGTCCTCGGAGAAATCCAAAGTAACCAGAGAACCCTCGTCCTCAGCCCTGCGCAGCTCGATACGACCGTCTGGCAACTCGACAATTTCTAGAAAGGACGTTGGCATAAAAGTCTGTTCTCCACGAAAGGCCGGGATTATATCAGTCATCGCTATGCCCTCGCTTGGGATCTTGAACACGATCCACCCGCTAGCAACCCCGGCGCCTCTCGTTTCTTTCCTGGGTAAACCCACCCCGCATCCGCTGGTATCGAGCCTTCAGACTGACTCAGAAGTTCGGCTTGTACTCGAAGGATGCTGACGCCTGACTGTCCGAAAAAGGTGTGACTGGCGACTTCTTCAGAGTGATCTGATTGACCAAAGAGCCCGGGAACAGCTGCAGGCTGTTGTTGAAGCTCTCCACGTTCAGATTGAACAGCGTAATGGCGGCACCCACGTTGCCTTGCTGCTCCGCCACTTCCCGCAGCAAGCCATTCATCAGGTCCGCGGATTTCAACTCCGGATAGGCCTCAAAAGCCACATCCAAGCCCCCCAGCAGCGCCTTTGCCCCCTGATCAACGGGAGTCAGCGCTGCCCCATCCGCCATGGAAGGCAAGCGGGAGATGGCCGTGCGCAACTCGACGATCTGCGTCAACAACTGGCTTTCATATTCCTGAAAACCCGCCACTTTGGGCTCTAGCATATCGAGCACCCGGATGGCTTGACGCTCGTAGGTCAGCACGTCCGACCAGGCGCGTTGCACACGGTTATGGGCGGCGATGATTCTGTTGTAGCTGAGATACACAACAACCCCGAGGCCCACGACCACTACCAACAACAACTCCATTGCTTACTGCTCCATCTTGTCAGCGACCTTCGAAGGAAGATCAAAATTATTGTCGTGCAACTCTGCCAACTGATGCGCCAACTCCAACAGCGGGCTCAGCCCTGGCAACTCAATACCCGCTTTGATTTGCTCACGAAAGGCCTGGAGATCAGCCAGAGATCCCGGATAGGCATAAGCCATGACTTCATCATTGTTGAAGCTCAGGCATAACCGCCCCTGCTCGGAGAACTCCAGGTTCACCTTGCTCAGCCGACGGGAAAGCGCCATCAGAAAGAGCAGGGTCGTGGGCGTGGCGAACTTGGCACAATCCAACTCGCGGCGACCCTGCAAAAGAAAGGTCCGATTAAAGTCGTCGAGCGTGGTCTCGAAACCCTTGCCCGCCAATGGCGCGCCCACCACGTCGGTCCGAGCCGACAGCCCCTTCACCCAGGGAAAGTCCAGCACCAGGCTGTAACGATCAAAGGACTCCTCGCCACCTTTCTTGTCATTTCGCAGATTCACATAGCGCAGATGGTGATATTCGAACGCCAACGAATGCAGGGTTCCCTGAAAGACACCCTGGGCAGACGTCACGATATCGCGACGCTCAGTACCGCGCTGGTAATCACTGAACTCGCTGCTCAACTTCTTGAAACACCAATCGGCAGTGCTTTCGGGTTCGCTCAACCCGTTGCTGAACAGCGAGCACTTACGTCCGATCCGGGCCGACAAATCGCCCAACGAGGACGAGCGCCCTCGCTTGACCAGAAAACTGGCAAAGCAGCAGCCTATGGCGACCCAACCCATCCACCCCATGCCGTCCATCAGGTACGAGACGACCAGGGAGGCGAACGCCAGAACCAGCAGCAGCTTGGGCTGAGCGTGATCAAACTCCAGGCCACCCGGGAAGGCTTCAAGCCGGTCGAGCACCTGCAGCAAGTCGGTATTGGACTGGGCCCGGGAGACCTGCACCTGGCAGGAACCCAGTAAGCGGATCAGCTCTTGATCGCGCTGGAAAAACAACATGACTCATCCTTGATCAAATCTTCGAAGCCCGGATCAACCGGCACTCAGGCTCAGCACTCGTTCAAGCCATCACGAAAACGAATCGCCAGGGCCTTGAGGTTTTGCCGCCAGCTCTCCAACTCTTCTCGGCTCAGTGCCTGTTCCGGCTCTTCCTCATCGAGGTTGACCGCCACGATCAACGGCTGCGTCACATCGCCCTTGGGCTTGTGCGGGGCACGGGGCGGCTGGAACAGCGCGGCGTAGGCTGCCAACAGCTTGGCCAACCAGGTTTCCGAGTTATGGGCCAACTCCACCAGCTCGGCCAGCTCCGGAATTGCCAGATGATCCAGCACTTCCTGGGTAAGGATCAGCTCCGCACGAGGCGCATTGGCCTGGGGCAGGCGGTAAAACCCGGCAATTTCATGGCAAAGCCCAAGCAGCGCGCCATAGAGATGAAACAGCACCGATTCCCGACCAGCCTGAACCTGAGCCTGAGCAGTCATCGCCCGCCCCTCTTCAGCTCGAGCCAAGGCTTCCAGGGACAAGCCGGCAAAGTAAATTTTCTGATTGGTACGGGTATAGAGTTCGTGGGCCATGACGGCAGCCTCCACAACAAAAAGTAAAACGGCACGCGGGTGGCACAGTGTCATGGATGGACTTGACCAATCGCAAGACAAAAAAAACCGCATGCAGCACATCGGCTGCATGCGGCCTTCAGGCGCCGGAGAAGTGGCCTCCCCCGTCACCCAGCCTTAACGCTTGTCTTCGACCTTCCAGGTGCCGCCGTCGTAGAACGCACGCCAGCCGGTCGGCTTGCCGTCGACTTCGGTCTGCACGTACTGTTCTTTGGTCTTGCGGCTGTAACGCACCACCGCCGGACGGCCATCCGGGTCCTTCTTCGGCGCTTCGCAGAGGAAGTGGTACTTCGGATCGATCTCATCCTTGTGCGGGATCAGCTCCAGCACCAGAGGCGCCCGAGTCTCACGGTTTTTCGGGAACTGACTGGCTGCCAGGAACAGACCCGAAGCACCGTCACGCAGGATGTAGGTGTCGTTGACCTTTTCGCATTTCAGCTCAGGCATCTTCACCGGGTCCATCTTCGGCGGCGCCGCATCACCGCTCTTCAACAGCTTGCGGGTGTTCTTGCAGGTCGCATTGGTGCAACCGAAGAACTTGCCGAAACGGCCAGTCTTCAGTTGCATCTCACTGCCGCACTTGTCGCATTCCAGGCTCGGACCTTCATAGCCCTTGATGCGATAGCTGCCCTCTTCGATCTCGTAGCCCGCGCAATCCGGGTTGTTACCGCAGATGTGCAGCTTGCGCTTCTCGTCCAGCAGGTAGGCATCCATCGCCGTGCTGCAGATCGGGCAGCGATGCTTGCCGCGCAACACCAGGGATTCGGATTCACCTTCGTCGTCCGCAGCAATCTCGTCACCCGGCACCAGGTTGACGGTGGCCTTGCAACGTTCTTTCGGCGGCAGGCTGTAACCCGAGCAGCCGAGGAATACGCCAGTGGACGCTGTACGAATCTGCATCGGACGGCCACAGGTCAGGCACGGGATGTCGGTCATCACCGGCTGGTTGGCCCGCATGCCGGTCTCGGCACCTTCCGCCACTTCAAGTTTCTTCTTGAAGTCGCCGTAGAACTCGTCGAGCACATTCTTCCAATCACGCTCGCCCTGGGCGACGTCATCGAGGTTCTCTTCCATGCCGGCAGTGAAGCCGTAGTCCATCAGGTTGGAGAAGCTCTCGGAGAGACGCTCGGTGACAATGTCACCCATCTTTTCCGAATAGAAACGACGGTTGTGCAGGGCCACGTAGCCGCGATCCTGAATGGTGGAAATGATCGCTGCGTAAGTCGACGGACGACCGATACCCCGCTTTTCCATCTCCTTGACCAGGCTGGCTTCAGAGTAACGCGCCGGCGGCTTGGTGAAGTGCTGGCTCGGGTCGAGCTTGATCAGCTTCAACACTTCGCCCTGGGCCATGTCTGGCAACACATCGTCGTCGCCCGGCTTGCTGATTTGCGGCATCACACGGGTGTAGCCGTCGAACTTGAGGATGCGGCCCTTGGCCCGCAGCTCGAAGCCGCTGGCCGCGACACTGACAGTGGTCGACAGGTATTGCGCAGGCAGCATCTGGCACGCCAGGAATTGGCGCCAGATCAGCTCGTAGAGACGCTCTGCATCACGCTCCATGCCCGACAGCTTGCTTGGCTCGGTGTTGGCATCAGAAGGACGAATCGCTTCGTGAGCCTCTTGTGCGCCTTCCTTGCTGCTGTAGACGTTGGGGTTCTCCGGCAGGTACTTCTTGCCGAACTCGCTTTCAATATACGTCCGTGCCATCGCCACGGCATCGACCGAGAGGTTGGTGGAGTCGGTACGCATATAGGTGATGTAGCCGGCTTCATAGAGACGCTGGGCCATCATCATGGTTTTCTTCACCCCGAAGCCCAGACGGTTACTGGCAGCCTGTTGCAAGGTGGAGGTAATAAAAGGTGCCGACGGCTTGCTGCTGGTCGGTTTGTCTTCACGCTTGGCGATGGTGTAGGCAGAAGCCTTGAGCTTCTCCAGGGCTGCCATGGCCTGGGCTTCGTTGAGTGGCTTGAAGGCTTCGCCGTTTTCCCGAGCCACTTCAAAGCGCACCTTGGCACCCTTGGCGGTGCCCAGGTCGGCGTGGACTTCCCAGTACTCTTCAGGGTTGAACGCACGAATCTCGCGCTCACGCTCCACCACCAGCTTGACCGCCACCGATTGCACACGGCCGGCAGACAGGCCACGAGCGATTTTCGCCCACAGCAACGGCGAAACCATGTAACCCACTACGCGGTCGAGGAAGCGTCGAGCCTGCTGGGCATTGACCCGGTTGATATCCAGCTCGCCAGGCTGGGAGAAGGCTTCCTGGATCGCCTTCTTGGTGATTTCGTTGAACACCACGCGCTTGTAGCGGCTGTCGTCACCGCCAATGGCTTCCCGCAGGTGCCAGGCAATGGCTTCCCCTTCGCGGTCCAAGTCCGTTGCCAGATAGATGGTGTCGGCATCCTTGGCTAGGCGACGCAGCTCTTCGATGACCTTTTCCTTGCCGGGAAGGATCTCGTACTTGGCCTTCCAGCCGTGATCCGGATCGACACCCATGCGCGAAACCAGCTGCTTGCGCGCCTTTTCCTTCGGCGACAGGGCCGGTGCCTCGCCCGCAGCGGCCTTGCCACGCTTGGCGGCAGGCTCTTTGGCGGCACTGGCCGAACCGCTGGTGGGCAGGTCTCGGATATGGCCGATACTCGACTTCACCACGTATTGGTTACCCAAGTACTTGTTGATGGTCTTGGCCTTAGCCGGGGATTCCACAATGACCAGCGATTTGCCCATGGATCAGAAAATTCCTGAATTCGAGAAGTGAAAGGCGGTTGGCGCCTGACGCGGCACCGCTATATATAGTGGCAACAAGGTGAGGTCAAGCGCAGGGTTCCGCGCGACCAGCGCTCAAGCCGGTGAAAAAAGACTGGCTTCGGCCTGCACCAAAGCAAAGCGTGGGACCTGTTCGCCGTCAACCTCGACCGACTCCAGGAACATGCTCAAGGGACGCACCCAAAAGCCGTAATCGCCATACAGGGCTTGGTAGAAGACCACTTCTTCTTCGGTTTCCGAGTGCCGCGCCACGTTGAAAACGCGGTACTGCGGCCCCTTGTAATGCTGATAGAGCCCGGGTTGTAACTTCATGCTCTGGCCCTCGTGCAAAATTTTTCAAAATAAAAACAAATAAATCGTCAGAAAAACAAAAACCGGGGCACTGGGCCCCGGCTTCCATCGAGCGAACGCTTAAACGCGTTCGAAGACGGTGGCAATGCCCTGGCCGAGGCCAATGCACATGGTGGACACACCGAAGGTGCCGCCATTCTGCTTCATCACGTTGAGCAAGGTGCCGGAGATCCGTGCACCGGAGCAACCGAATGGGTGGCCCAGGGCAATCGCACCGCCGTGCAGGTTAACCTTCTCGTTCATCTTGTCGAGCACTTTCAAATCTTTCAGCACTGGCAGGGCCTGTGCAGCGAATGCTTCGTTGAGCTCGAAGAAGTCGATATCGGCAATCCCCAGACCCGCGCGTTTCAGGGCTTTCTGAGTCGCTGGTACTGGACCATAGCCCATGATCGCCGGGTCCACACCCGCCACGGCCATGGAACGGATCACCGCCAAAGGCTGGATCCCCAGGTCCTGGGCACGCTGGGCCGACATCACGATCATGCACGAGGCACCGTCAGTGATCTGCGACGATGTACCGGCTGTCACGGTGCCGCCCTTAGGGTTGAAGGCCGGCTTCAAGGCCGCCAGGCTTTCCAGGGTGGTTTCCGGACGGATGGTTTCGTCGTAGTCGAACAGCTTCAGGAAACCGTTCTCGTCGTAACCCTGCATCGGGATGATTTCGTCCTTGAACTTGCCTTCCACCGTCGCCTTGTGGGCGAGTTGGTGGGAACGCACGCCAAAGGCGTCCTGCTGTTCACGGGTGATGCCGTGCATCTTGCCGAGCATTTCCGCGGTCAGGCCCATCATGCCCGAGGCTTTCGCCGCGTACAGGGACATGTGCGGGTTCGGATCGACACCGTGCATCATGCTCACGTGGCCCATATGCTCGACGCCGCCCACGACGAATACGTCACCGTTGCCGGTCATGATCGCTTGCGCAGCGGTGTGCAGGGCGCTCATGGAGGAACCGCACAGGCGGCTGACCGTCTGACCGGCCGAGGTGTGAGGGATTTGGGTCATCAGCGACGCCATGCGTGCGATGTTCCAGCCCTGCTCCAGGGTCTGGTTGACGCAGCCCCAGATCACATCTTCGACTTCGTTGGGGTCGACCTTGACGTTGCTCTCCAGCAGCTTGCTGATCAGGTGCGCCGACATGTCTTCGGCGCGGGTGTTGCGGTGCATGCCGCCCTTGGAGCGGCCCATCGGAGTACGACCGAAGTCGACAATCACGACGTCTCTAGGATTCAAGCTCATATGTTCACTCTCGCTCTCTAGTGGGGGCGCTTAACCGAAGAAGCTCTGGCCGTTCTTGGCCATTTCACGCAGCTTCGCGGTCGGGTGGTACAGCGCGCCCAGGTCGGCGTACTGGTCGGCCAGGGCAACGAACTCGGCGACACCGATGGAATCGATGTAACGCAGCGCACCGCCACGGAATGGAGGGAAACCAATACCGTAGACCAGGCCCATGTCGGCTTCAGCTGCGGTTTCGACGATGCCGTCTTCCAGGCAACGAACGGTTTCCAGGCACAGCGGGATCATCATCCAGTTGATGATGTCTTCGTCAGTGACTTCACGCTGCTCGTAGACGATCGGCTTGAGCACTTCCAGCACCGACGAATCGGCGACTTTCTTCTGCTTGCCGCGCTTGTCGGTCTCGTAGGCGTAGAAACCCTTGCCGTTTTTCTGACCCAGGCGCTTGGCTTCGTAGAGCACGTCCACGGCCGAACGACGGTCGTCCTTCATGCGGTCCGGGAAGCCTTCAGCCATGACGTCGCGGCCGTGGTGGCCGGTGTCGATGCCGACCACGTCCATCAGGTACGCCGGGCCCATGGGCCAGCCGAATTTTTCCATGATCTTGTCGATACGCACGAAGTCCACGCCGGCGCTGACCAGCTTGGCGAAACCGCCGAAGTAAGGGAACAGCACGCGGTTGACCAAAAAGCCCGGGCAGTCGTTGACCACGATCGGGTTCTTGCCCATTTTCTTGGCGTAGGCAACGGTGGTGGCCACGGCCAGTTCGCTGGACTTCTCGCCACGGATGACTTCCACCAGCGGCATCATGTGCACCGGGTTGAAGAAGTGCATGCCGACGAAGTTTTCCGGACGCTTGAGGGCCTTGGCCAGCAGGCTGATGGAAATGGTCGAGGTGTTGGATGCGAGGATGGTGTCCTCTTTGACCTGGCCTTCGACTTCAGCCAATACCGCTTGCTTGACCTTAGGGTTCTCGACCACCGCCTCGACCACCAGGTCGACGTGACCGAAGTCGCCGTAAGACAGGGTCGGACGAATACCGTTGAGCACTTCAGCCATTTTCGCGGCAGTCATGCGGCCTTTATCAACGCGACCGACCAGCAGTTTCGCGGCTTCCGCCAGGCCCTGCTCGATACCGTGTTCGTTGATGTCTTTCATCAGGATCGGCGTGCCTTTGGACGCCGACTGGTAGGCAATGCCACCGCCCATGATGCCGGCGCCGAGTACCGCGGCCTGCTTCACGTCTTTGGCGATTTCATCGTAGGCCTTGGCCTTTTTCTTCAGTTCCTGGTCGTTCAGGAACAAGCCGATCAGGCTTTGCGCCGCCGAGGTCTTGGCCAGCTTGACGAAACCGGCAGCCTCCACTTCCAGGGCCTTGTCGCGACCGAAGTTGGCGGCTTTCTGAATGGTTTTGATCGCTTCGACTGGCGCCGGGTAGTTCGGGCCAGCCTGGCCGGCCACGAAACCTTTGGCGGTTTCGAACGCCATCATTTGTTCAATGGCGTTGAGCTTGAGTTTTTCCAGCTTCGGCTGGCGCTTGGCCTTGTAGTCGAACTCGCCGGAGATGGCACGCTTGACGGTGGCCAAGGCGGCTTCGTGAAGTTTTTCCGGAGCGACCACAGCGTCGACTGCGCCGACTTTCAGCGCGTCTTCAGCACGGTTTTCCTTGCCGGCGGCGATCCACTCGATGGCGTTGTCGGCACCGATGATGCGCGGCAGGCGCACGGTCCCGCCAAAGCCCGGGTAGATGCCCAGCTTGACTTCCGGCAGGCCGATCTTGGCGCTGGCAGCCATGACGCGGTAGTCCGCCGCCAGGCACATTTCCAGGCCGCCACCCAGGGCGATGCCGTTGATCGCGGCAACGGTCGGAACATTGAGGTCTTCAAAATCGCTGAAGATCTTGTTGGCTTCGAGGTTGCCCGCCACCAGCTCGGCATCCGGCAGCTTGAAGTTGTCGACAAACTCGGTGATGTCGGCGCCGACGATGAACACGTCTTTGCCACTGCTGACGATCACACCCTTGATCGAAGCATCTGCCTTGATGGTGTCAACAGCCTGACGCAATTCGTTCAGGGTTAGACGGTTGAACTTGTTGACGGACTCACCCTTGAGGTCGAAATTCAATTCGACGATGCCACTTTCAAGAGCCTTAACCGTGATGGCTTTACCTTCGTAAATCATCAACTGATCTCCACGATATGGAAGCTGAACAGTACACGTCGGACGCTAACTTCTGGCTCGGCACGGACGTTTTCGTCAATGCTCAGGCCAATCCGCAAGGCACACCCGCCAACGCGATAGTCGGGATTCTGTACAGAGCCATTTGCCATGCAAACGCTCATTTCATACGCCCGTTTGATTTGGGTACGCCACATTCAGGGAAAATCCGCCAATTGTCAATCGTACAAAAGGCTGTTTGAAACGCGACTTTGCAGTCATCTCGGTAACGCCCCGAGCACCAACACGCGCGCGCATTTTTAACCATTCATAGAATCAATAATTAGAAAGTTCGCCCTAACTCGCCTTGCATGAAGGCAATTGAAGCCTAAGCTGGCGAAAAGCTTGAGAGAAAAATGTACGCGCTTTTGTCGAATGCAAAGCGTAGGATCAGCGACACACAAAACCCTATGGTGCGCCCTGGGTCGCTGCAAACAGATTACCGGCCTGCCTGGCCAATCCCAGCCCGATGATGATGTCGGGCTTTTTATTGCCTGCTATTTCGGGCGACGCCGTTGCAGCGCCCCCCCCTTGCAGCTCAGGCCTGGGCTTTGAGCAACTCGGCAATATCCTGCAAGACACTCAGTTCGCCGCGCTCATTCCAATACAGGGCGATCATCTGTTTATCTGCCTCGACTTTGAAGACTGTCGGCGGCAGCACGCTTAACTGAGCGAGCAATGCCTGATCCTCGCAAGGCTCGCGCCATTGATTAACCCACTCCCCCGGCGCGATTTGCCAGTAGCTCCAGCACGCCGCCGCAACACTGCGGCGCGGGCGATGGTACTGCGGACAGGGGTTCGGCGGCTCCTGCCCGAGCCAGTGCGGCCACTCCTGGGGCGCCAGCTGCATGGCCAGCCCCATGCGCCGCGCCTCCATGCGCATGGCGATCTGGCCGCTCTGGCGGCGCGAAGGACGCAGCCATGCCAGAGGGCTTAACACCACCGCAAGGATTGACACCACTATCCAGACCGTCATATCTGTACTCCCGATTCTTGATGAGCGCGTTGGGCCACACCGGAACCAACGCGCTTGAAACCAGCCATACTTGAAGCTATCGCCATCCTCAGGAGGAGCACCTCATGTCCTACAACCATATTCTGGTCGCTGTAGACCTAACCGAAGAGTGCGATCCTGTTATCCACCGCGCTCGCGAACTGTCGGTCGCCAGCGGGGCCAAATTGTCCCTGGTGCACATTGTCGAGCCGATGGCCATGGCCTTTGGCGGCGACGTGCCGATGGACCTGTCCCAACTCCAGCAACAGCAATTCGACCAGGCCAAGGAGCGCCTCGACCGACTGATCGCCAAATACCCGGAGCTGACCAAGGAGTTCAGCCACCTGACCTACGGCCAGCCGCGTCAGGAAATCCATCACCTGGCCAAAGAGCAGCATTGCGACCTGATCGTGGTCGGCAGTCACGGCCGCCACGGCCTGGCCCTGCTGCTGGGCTCCACCGCCAATGACGTGCTGCATGGCGCACCCTGCGACGTGCTGGCCGTGCACCTGGCCAAGCGCTAAGCAAACACGGCCGCAGAAAAAAGCCCGACATCAACGTCGGGCTTTTTTATCAGCACAGAGTCAATCAGGCATCCAGCTCGGCCCAACGCTCGACCATGACCTCAAGCTCGGCGTTCAACTGCTCCAACTGAGCGATCACCGCCGCCGTCTCGGTCGCCGGACGCTGATAGAAACCGCCATCCGCCATCTCGGCCTCGACCGCAGCAATCTGCTGCTCCATGGCTTCGATCTGCGCTGGCAGGGCTTCCAGCTCGCGCTGCAACTTGTAGCTGAGCTTCTTCTTCGCCGGTGCTTCCTGGGCCGCAACCGGAGCAGGCGTTGCGACAGGAGCTACCACCGCCGAATTCAGCTCGGCCTTGCCCGATTTATTCTCGGTCACGCCCAACAGCCGTGGCGAACCACCCTGGCGCAGCCAGTCCTGGTAACCACCGACGTATTCACGCACCTTGCCTTCCCCTTCGAACACCAGGGTGCTGGTAACCACGTTGTCGAGGAATGCCCGGTCGTGGCTGACCATCAGCACGGTGCCATTGAAGGTCAACAGCACCTCCTCCAGCAGCTCGAGGGTTTCCACGTCCAAATCGTTGGTTGGTTCGTCGAGTACCAGCAGGTTTGCCGGCTTGCTGAACAGCTTGGCCAGCAGCAGGCGCGCACGCTCACCACCGGACAAGGCTTTTACCGGCGTGCGAGCACGCTGCGGGCTGAACAGGAAGTCGCCCAGGTAGCTGAGTACGTGGCGGCTCTGGCCGTCGATGTCGATAAAGTCGCGACCTTCGGCGACGTTGTCGATCACGGTCTTTTCCAGGTCCAACTGGTGGCGCAACTGGTCGAAGTAGGCCACGTCAATCTTGGTGCCCTCTTCCACCTTGCCGCTGGTGGGCTGCAGGCCGCTGAGCATCAGTTTGAGCAAGGTGGTCTTGCCGGTACCGTTGGCGCCCAGCAAACCGATACGGTCGCCACGCTGCAGGACCATGGAGAAGTCCTTGATCAGGAACGGGCCGTCCGGGTGATGGAAGCTGACGTTTTCCAGCACCATCACTTGCTTGCCCGACTTGTCGGCGGTTTCCAGCTGGATGTTGGCCTTGCCGGTGCGCTCGCGACGTTCGCTGCGTTCAACCCGCAGGGCTTTCAACGCACGTACGCGGCCTTCGTTACGGGTACGCCGGGCCTTGATGCCCTGGCGGATCCACACTTCTTCCTGGGCCAGGCGCTTGTCGAACAAGGCGTTGGCGGTTTCTTCCGCCGCCAGCATCGCTTCCTTGTGCACCAGGAAACTGGCGTAGTCACCGTTCCAGTCGATCAGGCCACCACGATCCAGTTCGAGGATGCGGGTCGCCAGGTTTTGCAGGAAGGAGCGGTCGTGCGTGATAAACAGCACAGCGCCCTGGAAATCCTTCAGCGCCTCTTCCAGCCAGGCGATGGCACCGATGTCCAGGTGGTTGGTGGGCTCGTCGAGCAGCAACAGGTCCGGCTCGGACACCAGGGCCTGGGCCAGCAGCACGCGGCGACGCCAGCCGCCGGACAACTGGGCGAGGGTCTTGTCGGCCGGCAGTTGCAGGCGGCTCAGTGTACTGTCGACCAGTTGCTGCAAACGCCAGCCGTCACGGGCTTCGAGGTCCTGCTGGACGTGCATCAGCTTGTCCAGGTCCTCTTCGGTAACGCAGTTCTGCGCCAGGTGGTGATACTCGGCGAGCAACGCGCCAACACCGTCCAGGCCTTCAGCCACCACGTCGAACACGGTCCGCTCGTCGGCCACTGGCAGTTCTTGCGGCAATTCGCCGATCTTCAGGCCGGGCGCACGCCACACGGAGCCGTCATCGGGCTTCTGATCGCCCTTGACCAGCTTCATCATGCTGGATTTGCCTGTGCCGTTACGGCCGATGATGCACACCCGCTCACCACGGGCGATCTGCCAGGACACCTTGTCCAACAACGGCATAGCGCCGAAAGCAAGGGACACATCGCTGAATTTGAGCAGGGTCATGATCTTCTCCAAAAACCGGGCGCGCATTCTACCTGACTTGCGCCTGCAGCAGGCCGGCATTTTCGCCGCTGAAGCACCCGGAACAACATTTGTGGCGAACTTCGGCCCGCGGGGCGGCAAAGCTTTCGCCGGTTGCTGGCAAAAGGCTAAGCTAGACGGCAATCAGTGCTGACTCCGTCGGCACTTGTCATGATTTTTCTGCCCGGATGTCTCATGCGCAGTCGCCTTTTCAGTTTTTTGTCCTGTCTATTTATCTCCACCGCTGCCGTTCATTCCGCCCAGGCGGCCGACCTGTCTCTCCAACGCCAATATTACGATGAGGCCAAGCGCGCCCTGGCCAAAGGCGACTCCGCGCCGTATTTCCGTTACGCCCAGGTCCTCAGTGACTACCCCCTGGAACCCTACCTGGCCTACGACGAACTGACCGCACGGCTGAAGTCCGCAAGCAATGCGGAAATCGAGAAATTCCTCGCTGAACACGGCGACCTGCCCCAGGCCAACTGGATGAAACTGCGCTGGTTGCGCTGGCTGGCCGAACGTGGCGACTGGGCCACCTTCGTCAAGTACTACGACCCGAAACTTAACTTCACTGAGTTGGACTGCCTGAACGCCCAATACCAACTGGGCCATAACCTGAAGGCAGAAGGTTACGCCGCCACGGAAAAACTCTGGCTGACCGGCAAATCCCAACCCGCCGCCTGCGATGCACTGTTCGCCCAATGGGCCGCTGAAGGCCAACTCACCGAACAGAAACGCTGGCAGCGCGCCAAACTGGCCGCCGAAACCCGTAACTACGCGCTGGCCAACAGCCTGGTCAAAAGCATGACCAGCCTGGCGCCCCAGGGCCGCCTGCTAATCGACGTCGCCCAGAAGCCCGAGCTGTTGAGCCAGCCGTCGCGCTTCACCCCGGCGGACGATGCCATGTCCGACGTGGTCGGGCTCGGCCTGCGCCGCCTGGCACGCCAGGACCCGGACAAGGCCATGGGCCTGCTCGACGGCTACGCCAGCAGCATGCACTTCTCCCGTGACGAAAAAGTGGCGATCGCCCGCGAGATCGGCCTGACCCTGGCCAAGCGCTTCGACAGCCGCGCCCTGGGCGTGATGACCCAATACGACCCCGAACTGCGGGACAACACGGTTTCCGAATGGCGCCTGCGCCTGCTGCTGCGCCTGGCACGCTGGGAAGACGCTTATCAGTTGACCCGCAAACTGCCCCAGGACCTGGCCACCACCAACCGCTGGCGCTACTGGCAAGCCCGCAGCCTGGAGCTGGCCGAACCGCAGAACCCGCAAGCCCTGGCACTGTTCAAGAACCTGGCCCGTGAGCGCGACTTCTATGGCTTCCTTGCAGCCGATCACGCCAAGGCGCCTTACCAACTGACCAACAAGCCGCTGGTGCTGAGCCAGGCGTTGGTCAATAAGGTGCGCAATACCCCAGGCGTGCGCCGAGCCCTGGAGTTCCATGCACGCGGGCAGATCGTCGACGGGCGCCGCGAGTGGTACCACGTCAGCCGGCATTTCAACCGCGACGAGATGGTCGCCCAGGCCAAGCTGGCTTATGACCTGAAGTGGTACTTCCCGGCCATTCGCACCATCAGCCAGGCCCAGTACTGGGACGACCTGGACATCCGCTTCCCCATGGCTCACCGCGACACGCTGGTTCGTGAAGCCAAGGTCCGTGGCCTGCATTCCAGCTGGGTGTTCGCCATTACCCGCCAGGAAAGCGCCTTTATGGACGACGCCCGCTCCGGTGTTGGCGCCAGCGGCCTGATGCAGTTGATGCCCGGCACCGCCAAGGAAACCGCACGCAAGTTCAGCATTCCCCTGGCATCGCCCCAGCAAGTGCTGGACCCGGACAAGAACATCCAGCTGGGCGCCGCCTACCTGAGCCAAGTCCACAGCCAGTTCAACGGCAACCGTGTACTGGCCTCGGCGGCCTACAACGCCGGCCCTGGCCGGGTACGCCAGTGGCTCAAGGGCGCCGACCACCTGAGTTTCGATGTCTGGGTGGAAAGCATTCCCTTCGACGAGACCCGCCAGTACGTGCAGAACGTACTGTCCTACTCGGTGATTTACGGACAGAAACTCAACTCGCCCCAGCCGCTGGTGGACTGGCATGAGCGCTACTTCGACGATCAGTGAAACCAGCCTCGACAAGCCCGCAGCGATGCGGGCTTTTTTATTGGGCAACGACCCAACGCAGGGGCTGGCTGGCCAGCGAAGACGCCTTCGAACTCTGCGCCAGCACGATGGCCGCTTTCGCCGGCAAGCCGACGCCTACACAGGCAGCTGAGAGCCGTCGCTGAACTGCAGGGCCGCCAGGCGCGCATACAGCGGGTTGCTGGCAATCAGTTGCTGGTGAGTACCCACGGCCACCAGCTTGCCCTGATCCATGACCGCAATCCGGTCGGCATTCTTCACCGTGGCCAGGCGATGGGCGATCACCAGGGTGGTACGGTTCCTCATCAAGCTGGGCAAGGCTTGCTGGATCAGATGCTCACTCTGGGCATCCAGGGCGCTGGTGGCCTCGTCCAACAACAGGATCGGTGCATCCACCAACAGCGCCCGGGCAATCGCCAGGCGTTGCCGCTGGCCGCCGGACAGGCCCAGGCCGCCATCCCCCAGATGCGTCTGATAGCCCTGGGGCATCTGTTGGATGAATTCGTGGGCGTAGGCAATCTTTGCCGCCTCTTCGACCTGCTCCAGGGTCGCGCCTGGGTTGCCGTAGCGAATGTTCTCTTCGATGCTGCCGAAGAACAGCGCCGGGCTTTGCGACACCAAGGCGAAACAGCGCCGCAGATCCAGTGGGTCCAGTTGAGTCAGGGGCACGCCATCCAAGAGAATTCGCCCTTGCTGCGGGTCATAGAAACGCAGCAGCAGGTCATAAAGGGTCGACTTGCCCGCGCCTGAAGGGCCCACCAACGCCACGGTCTCACCGGCCTTGATGGTCAGGCTCAAGCCATCGACAGCGAAGCTTTCCGGGCGTGAGGGGTAGGAAAAGCGCAGATCCTCCAACACCAGGTCACCACTCACCCGCTCAGGCAAGGCCACCAGGCCCGTGGCCGGCGCTTGAATGATGTTCTCCGAGCGCAACAACTCGGCAATCCGCTCGGCGGCACCCGCCGCCCGCTGCAATTCACCAATCACCTCGCTCAAGGTGCCGAAGGCGCTGCCGACGATCAGGCTGTAAAACACAAAGGCCGCCAGTTCGCCGCCGGAAATGCGCCCGGCAATCACGTCCATGCCGCCGACCCAGAGCATCACGCCCACCGCCCCCAGCACCAGCACGATCACCAGGGTGATCAGCCAGGCACGCTGAACGATGCGCTTGCGCGCCGTCTCGAACGCCTGCTCTACGGTCAGGGCAAACCGGCGCTCGTCCTGGGCCTGGTGGTTATAGGCTTGCACGGTCTTGATCTGCCCCAGGGTCTCGGACACATAACTGCCGACATCGGCGATGCGGTCCTGGCTCAAGCGCGACAGGCTGCGTACCCGCCGGCCGAAAATCAGAATGGGCGCCAGCACCAGGGGCAAGGCCACCACCACGATACTGGTGAGTTTGGGGTTGGTGATAAACAGCAGCACGATGCCGCCCAACACCATCAGCGCGTTGCGCAGAAACAATGACAGCGACGAGCCGATCACCGATTGCAGCAAGGTGGTATCGGCCGTCAGCCGCGACTGGATTTCCGAACTGCGGTTGTTTTCGTAGAACCCCGGGTGCAAGTAGATCAGGTGGTTGAAGACTTGCCGGCGAATGTCCGCCACGCAGCGCTCGCCAATCCAGGACACCAGATAAAACCGCACAAAGGTGCCCACTGCCAGTGCCAGGACCAGCAGCAAAAACAGGCCGATGGATTGATTGAGCAAATGCGGCGACTGGGTCATGAAGCCCTGGTCCACCAGCAGGCGAATGCCCTGCCCCATGGACAAGGTGATGCCGGCGGTCACCACCAGCGCCAGCAACGCGCCCAGTGCCTGCCATCGATAAGGAGCCAGAAAACGACTGGCCAGGCCAATGGCCCGGCGTTGACGGGAAGAGAGCATGAAATTCATCCATTGAAGCGCCTGGGGGAAAACCCCGCCCAGCCTACACCGGGCAATGCGCAGGAACTTTGGTAAATGCCTGTGAGTCAGCTTGGATATGACCGCTGACGCTAGAGCCTAGAGGTTATTGGTCTAAAGTCCGGCTGGCGGCCCCTGCGTATTTCTGGTGGAGTGAAGCTGCCGTACCCGCGTTGTAGAAGGTTGTCACAGCCTGGTCACGTGGCGGTCCTAGAGTAAGCACACAACCTGATGAGGAGACAGGCCATGTCCTTGCAACACAGCAGCGACGACAAGATTCAAGTGATCCGCACCCAACCCGAGCAGTCTCTGGGTTGCGCCATCATCGACGCCCAGGGTCGCGAAGTGCCCATCACTGAAAACATGATCCAGGACGCCTGCCGCGAACTGGAGAAGCGACTGGTCAAGCCTGCCAAGCAAGATTGACACCGCGCCTCAGTCCCCTTGACCCGGCACCGGCTGCCGGGTTTTTTATGCCCGCTGCGCGCCAGCCAAACGCCTACCACGCCCGGGCGCTCAGCCCTCCAGTGTGGCACCCAAGGCGGTGACGATCTGGCGCAATGCCGACGACTCGCCGTGCACCCGTACCTTCAGCCCATCAATTTCCCGCCGTTCGGGGTAATGCTTGCGCAACCCGTCAAAACGGCTGCGCTGCTCGGCAACGTCGTCCACTAAGCTACGTCGGAAGTCGGCATCGTCACGACGCGGGTCATACACCGCACGACAAACCGTGGCCAGCGCCCAAGCCGGATCGGCATTGGCGTTAAGGCTGATTTCCGGCACCCAGGGCGCGGGCAACAGTTGATCCAGGTTGACCTGCTCGGCCTGGCCGGCGAACGCGCAATAGGCCTGGTAAATCTGCGCCGTGCCACGCAGCTTGCCATCCAGGCTATAACCGGCGATATGGGGCGTGGCCAAGACGCACAGGTCCACCAACGCCCGGTCCACGCTGGGCTCGTGTTCAAACACATCCAACACCGCTTGCAGGTCTTCGCGTTGCAGCAACACCTCGCGCAAGGCCTGGTTATCCACCACCGGGCCACGGGCTGCGTTGATCAGCCAAGTGCCGGGCTGCAGTTGCTGCAGACGGGCCCGGTCGAACAAATGCCAGGTGGGCGAGTCGCCGCCTTTATTCAGCGGCGTGTGCAGGCTGATCACATCGCACTGCTCGATCAACTGTTCCAGGCTGACATAATCACCGCCTTCCGCCGCCTGTCGCGCCGGGTCGCAGACCTGCACCTTCCAACCCAGGCCACGCAGGACCTTGATCAAACGCCCGCCCACTTCGCCGGCACCGACCACGCCATAGGTGCGCTGGGTGAGGTCGGCGCCCTCGATCTCCGCCAGGGTCAACAGACTGCCCAACACGTAATCCACCACGCCTCGAGCATTGCAGCCCGGCGCGCTGGACCAGGTGATGCCAGCCTCTTGGAAATAGTCGAGGTCCAGGTGATCGGTGCCAATGGTGCAGGTGCCGACGAAACGCACATTGCTGCCTTCGAGCAGGGCTCGATCCACCTGGGTCACAGAGCGCACCAGCAGCACATCGGCGTCCTGGACCATGGCGCGATCGATGCTACGGCCAGGGAAACGGCGGATCTCGCCGAAACCGGCAAAAAAAGCTTCGATCAAGGGGATGTTTTCGTCGGCAACAATCAGCATGGCAGGCTCCTTCAGCGGAGCCGCAGTGTAGGCGTTGTCAGCGGTTCGGGGCCAGCGCGCGATCTGTCCGCAGGGTGCTTTTTATCGCTTACACATTCACAACACGGGATATTTTCCTGACCGAGGTGTCAACGCGTACAATGTCGCGTCCTGCGCAACACACCTAGGGACGCCTGCCTCCGTGAACTCTGTGACTGAACACCTCGCTGCCCCCTCGCTCAATCGCCCGGCCCGGGTGCGCCGCGAGCTCGGCAATCTGCTGAACCTGGCACTGCCGATCATGATTGCCCAACTGGCGACCACCGCCATGGGCTTCGTCGATGCGGTGATGGCCGGCCGCGTCGGCCCGCGTGACCTGGCGGCCGTGGCCCTGGGCAACTCGATCTGGATTCCGGTGTTCCTGCTGATGACCGGCACCTTGCTGGCCACCACGCCGAAAGTGGCCCAGCGCTTTGGCGCCGGCAGCCACGGTGAGATTGCCCCCATCGTGCGCCAAGCCCTGTGGCTGGCCCTGGTGGTGGGCTTGATGGCGACGCTGATGCTGTTCAGCGCCGAGCCGATCCTGCACCTGATGAAGGTCGACCCACAGTTGATCGAACCCTGCATGGGCTACCTGCGCGGCATCGCCAGCGGCCTGCCGGCGGTGGCCCTGTATCACGTGCTGCGCTGCTTCAGCGACGGCCTGGGGCGTACCCGGCCCAGCATGGTCATGGGCCTTTGCGGCCTGGCGCTGAACATCCCCATCAACTACGTGTTCATCTACGGCCACTTCGGCGTACCGGCCATGGGCGGCGTGGGCTGTGGCTGGGCCACCGCCATCGTGATGTGGGCGATGCTCCTGGGCATGGCCTGCTGGACCCGCTGGGCCCCGGCCTATCGCAACATTGCCCTGTTCAGCCACTTCGACTGGCCGCAATGGGCGGTGATCAAGCGCCTGCTGAGCATCGGCTTGCCGATCGGCATCGCGGTGTTCGCCGAGTCGAGCATCTTCGCGGTCATCGCCCTGTTGATCGGCAGCCTCGGCGCCACCGTGGTGGCCGGCCATCAGATCGCCCTCAACGTCAGCTCCCTGGTGTTCATGATCCCCTACTCACTGGGCATGGCCGTGACCGTGCGGGTCGGCCAGGCCCTGGGGCGCAACGAACCTCGCGAGGCACGTTTCGCCGCCGGCGTGGGCATGGGCTCGGCCCTGGCCTATGCCTGCATCTCCGCCTCCGTCATGTTGTTGCTGCGCGAGCCCATCGCCACCATCTACACCACCGATCCGCGGGTGATCCAGGTGGCGTCGATGCTGATCGTGTATTCGGCGCTGTTCCAGTTCTCGGACGCGATCCAGGTCACCGCAGCGGGTGCCTTGCGCGGCTATCAGGACACACGAGTGACCATGATCCTGACCCTGTTTGCCTACTGGGGCATCGGCTTGCCGGTTGGTTACATGCTGGGGTTGACCGATTATTTCGGTCCGGCCAGTGGCCCGAGCGGGCTCTGGGAAGGCTTGATTGTCGGCTTGAGTTGCGCGGCGCTGATGCTGTCGATCCGCCTGACACGCAGCGCGCGCAAGCGGATCCGCATCAGCCGTACAGCGGGTTAAGCGAGCTTCTTGCGAATCCAGTACAGGTAGGTACCGGCCTCTTCCTGCTGCGCCACCAGTTCGTGATCGAGAAACACACAGAACTTGGGAATGTCGCGGCGGGTGGACGGGTCGGTGGCGATCACCTTCAACAGCCCGCCCGCCGGCAGGTCACGGATGTGCTGGTGCAGCATCATCACCGGCTCCGGACAATTGAGGCCCGTGGCGTCAAGGGTGCCGTCAACCGGCGTATCAATGATTTGGCTCATAACTCACTCCTGAAACTGGCGGGCATTGTCGCGCAATGGCGCCATCCGGTCATCTGTTGCAACACCGCCAGCCTATGTAGACGCTAGCTCGCCAGCGATGGCGCCCTCGACGCCACACAAGACTTGTCGCCGGCAAGCAGACGCCTAAAGGGATTTTGGTTTTTTCAGGTCCAGGCGGCGCAGGTGGCAGGTGACTTCCTCGCGGTCGTGATACAGCTGCTTGCAACCAATGGCCACACGAATGCCTCGCGCCTTGAAACCGTCCTCAATGCGTTCAAGCAGGCGCTTGACCTCAGCGTAACGCTGCTTCATCGGCAGCTTCAGGTTGACCACCGCCTCGCGGCAATGGCCCTCGCCGATCCAGGTTTCCAGCAGGGCCGCATTGCGCGCCGGCTTCTCGACGATGTCGCAGACCATCCAGTCCACCGGCTGCTTGGGCTTGAAGGTGAAGCCATCGGCCATCAGGTGCTGGACCAGCCCGGTGTCCATCAGGCTCTCGGCCATCGGGCCGTTGTCGATGGCGGTCACCAGCATGCCGCGATTCACCAGTTGCCAGGTCCAGCCGCCCGGAGCAGCGCCCAGGTCGACGCCGGTCATGTCGCCGTGCAGGCGCTCGTCCCACTGGTCGCGGGGAATGAAGTGGTGCCAGGCCTCTTCCAGCTTCAGGGTCGAACGGCTGGGCGCCTCGCGGGGGAACTTCAAACGGGGAATGCCCATCGGCCACATCGCCGAATTGTCAGCCTCGGCCAGCCCTACAAAGACTTCGCGACCGCTTTTAAAGGTCAGCAGCAAGCGCGGCCCGGCCGAGCCCTCCACCAGCTTGCCGGCAGCCGTCAGGGCCTTGCGCAGCGGTCCTTCGAATTTTTTGCAGAAGTTCGACAGCTCTTTGCCGTCGTTGGTGTCCACCACCTCCAGCCACAGGCTGCCGCAGGTGGGCACGCCGGCCAGGTGTTCAAGGATCACGCTGATGCGGTCGCTTTCCGGCAACTCGATAAAGCCCCCACGGGCCCATTGCCGGGGAAAGATCAGGTCAGCGAAGCGCAGGCCGCGCATCAAGCGCTCGGCGCCATCGTCCTCGGTGCAGACGAACTCGGCACAGGCGCTGCTCGGCTTGGCCTTGGCGTACCCGGCCACGTTCAGGTGCGCGGCGTGGTCAGCCATCTCGGAACAGACTTCGCCTTCGAAACCGGGGCGGCAATGCATAAAGAGGGTGTTCATGGAATCTCCTGGGCAACGATCGATGCGCAAACTTGCCCTGTAGCAAAGCCTGTCACGAAAACCGGCGCATGATAGCCGAGTTCGGAACCTTGGACTTGCCCATAGAGTCCAGTGATTAGTCATGTGTACCAAACAGGGCTAGGTTAAAAGCTCTGTCCGTCTCGTCAGGTCCGTAGCCGTGCGGGCCCAAAGGAGTCATTCAATGCCGTCCCTCGATAGCCTGAAAACCCTTAAAACATTACAGATCGACGACAAGACCTATCACTATTTCAGCCTGCCGGAAGCCGCCAGGCAATTGGGCGACCTCGACAGCCTGCCCATGTCGCTGAAGGTCCTGCTGGAAAACCTGCTGCGCTGGGAGGACGGCAAGACCGTCACCGGCGCCGACCTCAAGGCCCTGGCCGCCTGGCTCAAGGAGCGCCGCTCCGATCGCGAGATCCAGTACCGCCCGGCGCGGGTGTTGATGCAGGACTTCACCGGCGTGCCGGCCGTGGTCGACCTGGCCGCCATGCGCGCCGCCGTGGCCAAGGCCGGGGGCGACCCGCAACGCATCAACCCGCTGTCGCCGGTGGACCTGGTGATCGACCACTCGGTAATGGTGGACAAGTACGCCAGCAGCCAGGCCTTCGAGCAGAACGTCGACATCGAAATGCAACGCAACGGCGAGCGCTACGCCTTTCTGCGCTGGGGCCAGAGCGCCTTCGACAACTTCAGCGTGGTGCCGCCCGGCACCGGCATCTGTCACCAGGTCAACCTGGAATACCTCGGCCGCACCGTCTGGACCAAGGACGAAGACGGCCGCACTTATGCCTTCCCGGACACCTTGGTAGGCACCGATTCCCACACCACCATGATCAACGGCCTCGGTGTGCTGGGCTGGGGCGTGGGCGGGATTGAGGCGGAAGCCGCCATGCTCGGCCAACCGGTGTCGATGCTGATCCCGGAGGTCATCGGCTTCAAGCTTACTGGCAAGCTCAAGGAGGGCATCACCGCCACCGACCTGGTACTGACGGTCACGCAAATGCTGCGCAAGAAGGGCGTGGTGGGCAAGTTCGTCGAATTTTATGGCGACGGCCTGGCCGACCTACCCCTGGCGGACCGCGCCACCATCGCCAACATGGCCCCGGAATACGGTGCCACCTGCGGTTTCTTCCCGGTGGACGACGTCACCCTGGAGTACCTGCGCCTGTCCGGACGCCCCACAGAGGTGGTCAAACTGGTGGAGGCCTACAGCAAAGCCCAGGGCCTGTGGCGCCTGCCGGGCAAGGAGCCGGTGTTCAGCGACAGCCTGGGCCTTGACCTGGGCAGCGTCGAAGCCAGCCTGGCGGGGCCCAAGCGCCCCCAGGACCGGGTCGCGCTGCCGAATGTCGGCCAAGCCTTCAGTGACTTCCTGGCCCTGCAGTTCAAACCCACCAGCAAGGAAGAAGGCCGCCTGGAAAGTGAGGGCGGCGGTGGAGTGGCCGTGGGCAACGCAGACCTGGTGGGCGAAGCCGACTACGATGTCGACGGCCAGACCTATCGCCTGAAACACGGTGCGGTGGTGATCGCCGCCATCACCTCCTGCACCAACACCTCCAACCCCAGCGTGATGATGGCAGCCGGGCTGCTGGCGAAAAAGGCCGTGGAAAAGGGCCTGAAACGCAAGCCCTGGGTCAAGAGTTCCCTGGCACCCGGCTCCAAGGTGGTGACCGACTATTACGACGCTGCCGGCCTGACCCGCTACCTGGATGAGCTGGGCTTCGACCTGGTGGGTTACGGCTGCACCACCTGCATCGGCAACTCCGGCCCGTTGCTGGAGCCCATCGAAAAAGCCATCCAGAAAGCCGACCTGAGCGTGGCATCGGTGCTTTCGGGCAACCGCAACTTCGAAGGTCGGGTCCACCCCCTGGTGAAAACCAACTGGCTGGCTTCGCCACCGCTGGTGGTCGCCTACGCCCTGGCCGGCACGGTGCGCATCGACATCAGCAGCGAGCCCCTGGGTGAAGGCCAGGATGGGCAACCGGTGTACCTGCGGGACATCTGGCCCAGCAGCCAGGAAATCGCCGCTGCGGTGGCCCAGGTCAACACCCGCATGTTCCACAAGGAATACGCCGAGGTGTTCGCCGGCGACGAGCAATGGCAAGCCATTGAAGTGCCCCAGGCCGCGACGTACGTCTGGCAGGACGATTCCACCTACATCCAGCACCCGCCTTTCTTCGATGACATCGACGGTCCGCCGCCGGTGGTGGAGAACGTGGTGGGCGCACGCATCCTTGCCCTGCTAGGCGACTCGGTGACCACCGACCACATCTCGCCGGCCGGTAACATCAAGGCCGACAGCCCAGCCGGCCGCTACCTGCGGGAAAAAGGCGTGGAACCCCGGGACTTCAACTCCTACGGTTCACGGCGCGGCAACCATGAAGTGATGATGCGCGGCACCTTCGCCAACATCCGCATTCGCAACGAAATGCTCGGCGGCGAAGAAGGTGGCAACACCCTGCACGTACCCAGCGGCGAGAAGCTGGCGATCTATGACGCGGCCATGCGCTATCAGGCCGAAGGCACGCCGCTGGTGGTGATTGCCGGGCAGGAATACGGCACCGGTTCCAGCCGCGACTGGGCAGCCAAGGGCACCAACCTGCTGGGGGTCAAGGCGGTGATCGCCGAGAGTTTCGAGCGCATTCACCGTTCCAACCTGGTGGGCATGGGCGTGCTGCCGTTGCAGTTCAAGCTCGACCAAAATCGCAAAAGCCTGAAGCTCAGTGGCAAGGAAACCCTGGAGATCCAGGGCCTGACCGGGGTCGAACTGACTCCGCGAATGAACCTGCCCCTGGTGATCACCCGTGAGGATGGCCGCCAGGAAAAGATCGAGGTGCTGTGCCGCATCGACACCCTCAATGAAGTGGAGTACTTCAAGGCCGGGGGCATCCTGCATTACGTGCTGCGCCAACTGATAGCCTCCTAACCCCCATCGCAACCCCAAACACCGCCTTCGGGCGGTGTTTTTCGTTAGGCTGCCCCGTCGATATACTGGCGCGCCCCAGACCGCCTGCCCGCCCCGCTCATTACCGCGCCCTGCCCAAGGATTGAACATGCCCCGATTGCCCTGGCTATGCCTGGCCCTGCTCAGTGGTGGCTACATCCTGGCCCTGACGTACGGCCAACTGGGCTGGCAGGCCGTCCTTCCGCTGCTGTTACTGCTGAGCGCCGGGGCCGCCGTACGCCAGCAGCGCCGCCGTTACCTGCGCTACCTCGGCCACGGCCTGTTCGTGTTGCTGGCATTGGGCCTGGCTTTGCATTGGCTGCCTGGATTCGAGAACGGTCGGGGCATCGGACCCGAGCGCCTGACGGATGACGCGGTGCCTTTTTCCATGTACCTGAACCTGGACAAGCCACTGATCGGCTTTTGGCTGCTGCTGGCCTGCCCGTGGATTGTCGGCCGCAACTCCCTGCGCCTGTCGCTGTACGCCACGGCGCTGGCCCTGCTTCTGTGCGCCGTCGGCGCCCTGGGCGGCGCGCTGCTGCTGGGGATCATCCACTGGGCGCCGAAATGGCCGGACCAGGCCTGGCTGTGGCTGCTGAACAATCTGCTCCTGGTGACCCTGGTAGAGGAGACGCTGTTTCGCGGTTACATCCAGGGCGGCTTGAGCCGGCGCTGGGGACACCTGCCCTACGGCCAGAACCTGGCACTGGCAGCCTCGGCCCTGCTGTTCGGCCTGGTGCACCTGGGAGCGGGTTGGCCATGGGCGCTGCTGGCCGGCATCGCTGGCGTCGGTTATGGCCTGGCTTATCGTTTCGGCGGCCTGGGCGCGGCCGTCGCCACTCATGTCGGCTTGAACCTCCTGCACTTCGCCCTGTTCACCTACCCGATGCTGGCGACCTGACCCCAGCGACCGCACTCCCCATCGTCGGCAGGGCCAAAGCAGTACTTCAGTAGTATTGACTGTTGAGCCAGAACCTCAATGATTACGCCCCTCGTTAACGCGTGAGAAACGCTGTTCGTTATCTTTGCAAGCTGCACTTCCCGCCAATGAGACCTGCGGCTGATTATGGAAAAATAATTTCAATAAACAGCCAGCGCGGCCGACAACCATTCAAAGCCTTGCGGATTGAAAAACCATGCGTAATAACCAGCCTGTCACTCAGCGCGAACGGACCTTCCCGGCTCAACAACGGTTGATTTCCACTACCGATGCCAAAGGCGTGATCACCTACTGCAACGATGCATTTGTCGAGATCAGTGGGTTTTCCCGCGAGGAACTGGTTCGCGCACCGCACAACCTGGTCCGTCACCCCGACGTGCCACCTGCGGTGTTCGCGCACATGTGGGGCACATTGAAACAAGGCTTGCCATGGATGGGCATTGTCAAGAACCGCTGCAAGAGTGGTGACCATTACTGGGTCAACGCTTATGTGACTCCGGTGTTCGACGGCAATCAGGTGGTCGGTTACGAATCGGTGCGGGTCAAGCCCACTGCCGAGCAGATCCGACGCGCCGAAGCGCTTTACCAGCGCATCAACCAGGGCAAGTCGGCGATTCCGAAACGCGACAAATGGCTGCCGGTTTTGCAGGATTGGCTGCCGTTTATCCTGGTCAGCCAACTGAGCTTCCTGATTGGCGTCTGGCTCAACTCGCACTGGGGTTTCGCCCTCGCCGCCGGCCTGTCCGTGCCCCTGGGCCTGCTGGGCCTGAGTTGGCAGCAGCGCGGCATCAAGCGCCTGCTGCGCCTGGCTGAGCAGACCACCTCCGATCCGCTGATCGCCCAGATGTACACCGACAGCCGCGGCGCTCAAGCGCGCCTGGAAATGTCGATCCTGAGCCAGGAAGCCCGTCTGAAAACCTGCCTGACACGCCTGCAGGACACTGCCGAGCACCTCACCGAACAAGCACGGCAATCCGACACCCTGGCCCATAACAGCTCCACGGGCCTGGAGCGTCAACGGGTCGAGACCGAGCAAGTGGCCACGGCCGTCAATCAAATGGCCGCCACTACCCAGGAAGTGGCCAGCCACGTACAACGCACCGCCGATGCCACCCAGGAGGCCAACCGCCTGACCGGGCGCGGCCGTGACATTGCCGGGGAAACCCGTGAAGCCATCCAGCGCTTGTCGGTGGTGGTGGGCGAAACCGGCCTGACCGTGACACAACTGGCCAAGGACAGCGATGAGATCGGCGGCGTGGTTGACGTGATCAAGGGCATTGCCGACCAGACCAACCTGCTGGCACTGAACGCCGCCATCGAAGCCGCTCGGGCCGGGGAAATGGGCCGTGGTTTTGCCGTGGTGGCCGACGAAGTGCGGCAACTGGCGCAACGCACCAGTGAGTCCACAGGGCAGATCCACGCCTTGATCGCCAAACTGCAGCAGACCGCCAGCACCGCCGTGCAGACCATGGACGCCGGTCATCGCCAGGCCGAAGAAGGCGTGGCTCGGGTGCTGGAAGCCGACCAGGCCCTGGTGGGCATCAGCGAGGCCGTGGCCAACATCACCGACATGACCACCCAGATCGCTGCCGCGACTGAGGAGCAAAGCTCGGTGGCCGAGGAGATCAGCCGCAACATCAGCACCATCGCCCAACTGGCGGACCAGACCTCGGAACAGGCTCAGCACTCGGCGCTGCTCAGTGAAGAACTGACCCGCACCGCCAACACCCAGTACTCGCTGGTGGAACGCTTCAACCGCTGACCCCTGGGCCGGCAACAAAAAAACCGGAAGCCTGCGCTTCCGGTTTTTTTATTCCCGCGAGCCGCCTCCCCCCTGTAGAAGCGAGTGAGGTGGCGAACGCGACCGACCTCACCCACCTCAGGGCTCGAACAGCGGATTCGTCATCCAGGCCCGCGCCTACGAAAAAGACCCCACGCCGCTCAGCGCACAGCCCTCAGGAATTCGGCAACCTTGGCCGCCGTGGACGCCAGGTGCTGCTCATGGCTGTACCCGGAGGCCTTCAGGGGCTTGAGGTCATGATCGGCCGCCGTCAGCCAGTGCAGCTCGATACTCGGCGCCAGTGAGTAGGCCTGCACGGCTTCTCGGTTGCCCAGGGCATCACGCTCGCCCTGCACGATCAGGGTCGGCGTAGCCAGCTCGGCCAGGTGCGCCACTCGCGGCTTCTCCGGCTTGCCCACGGCATAGAAGGGATAGCCCAGGCAAACCAAAGCATCGGCCCCCAGCTCATCGGCCAGCAAACTGGCCATGCGCCCGCCCATGGACTTGCCGCCGATGGCCAGGCGCCCAGCGACATGAGGTCGCACCTGGGCATACACCTCGCGCCAGCATTCCAGCAGCTTGGGGGCCGGGTTGGGCGGGCGCTTGCCACCGTCGATACGCCGCTGCGCCATGTAGGGAAACTCGAAACGCAAAACGCTCACGCCCTGCTCCGCAAGGCGCACAGCCATGTCATTCATAAACCCGCTGTCCATCGGCGCGCCGGCACCGTGGGCCAGGATCAGGGTCAGCGGCACAGCACCCGCTGCCGGCGGCGCGACATCCCACAACCAGCCCCGTTCCGCAACGCACTGCCCCCATTGATCCCCGTCAATACTGGCCTTGTGCTCTTTGTCCATGCTTGCCTCGCTTTTAGTCTGCCTATAACTCCAGAAGAAGTGAGCGCGCCTTGCCGTGCGCAGTCGCTTTCACTTCAGCTGAACCGTGGATGGGGAACCATGAACACTTCTATCAGTACCGCCTACAACTACAAGGTGGTCCGCCAATTCGCCATTATGACGGTGGTGTGGGGCATCGTCGGCATGGGGCTCGGGGTTTTTCTCGCTGCCCAGTTGGTCTGGCCTGAACTCAACTTCGACTTGCCGTGGACCAGCTTCGGCCGTCTGCGCCCGCTGCACACCAACGCGGTGATCTTCGCCTTCGGCGGCTGCGCACTCTTTGCCAGCTCCTTCTACTCGGTGCAACGCACCTGCCAGACCCAGCTGTTCGCGCCGAAAATCGCCGCGTTCTGCTTCTGGGGCTGGCAACTGGTGATCCTGCTAGCGGCCATCAGCCTGCCGCTGGGCTACACCAGCTCCAAGGAATACGCCGAGCTGGAATGGCCGATCGACATCCTGATCACCATCGTCTGGGTCGCCTATGCCGTGGTGTTCTTCGGCACGATCATGAAGCGCAACACCAAGCATATCTACGTGGGCAACTGGTTCTTCGGCGGCTTCATCATCACCGTGGCCATCCTGCACATCGTCAACAACCTGGAACTGCCAGTGAGCCTGACCAAGTCCTACTCGGTGTATGCCGGGGCGACTGACGCCATGGTCCAGTGGTGGTATGGCCACAACGCCGTGGGCTTCTTCCTCACTGCGGGCTTCCTGGGGATGATGTACTACTTCGTGCCCAAGCAGGCCGAGCGCCCGGTGTACTCCTATCGCCTGTCCATCGTGCACTTCTGGGCGCTGATCACCCTGTACATCTGGGCCGGCCCGCACCACCTGCACTACACCGCGCTGCCGGACTGGGCGCAGTCGCTGGGCATGGTGATGTCGCTGATCCTCCTGGCGCCAAGCTGGGGCGGCATGATCAACGGCATGATGACCCTCTCGGGCGCCTGGCATAAGTTGCGCAGCGACCCGATCCTGCGCTTCCTGGTGGTGTCCCTGGCGTTCTACGGCATGTCGACCTTCGAAGGTCCGATGATGGCAATCAAGACCGTCAACGCCCTCTCCCACTACACCGACTGGACCATCGGCCACGTACACGCCGGGGCCCTGGGCTGGGTTGCGATGATCTCCATCGGCGCCTTGTACCACATGATCCCGAAAGTCTTCGGTCGCGAGCAGATGCACAGCATTGGCCTGATCAACGCGCACTTCTGGCTCGCCACCATCGGCACCGTGCTCTACATCGCCTCGATGTGGGTCAACGGCATCGCCCAGGGCCTGATGTGGCGCGCAGTCAACGAAGACGGCACCTTGACCTACTCCTTCGTCGAAACCCTGGTGGCCAGCCACCCTGGCTTCATCGTGCGGCTGGTAGGCGGGGCCATCTTCCTCAGCGGCATGTTGCTGATGGCCTACAACACCTGGCGCACCGTACGTGCAGCCCAGCCTGCCGAAGTCGCCGCCGCGGCGCAGATGGCCTGAGGAGTCCGCCATGAAACACGAAGTAATCGAGAAAAACGTCGGCCTGTTGATGCTGCTGATGGTCTTCGCCGTCAGCATCGGCGGCCTGACCCAAATCGTCCCGCTGTTCTTCCAGGACGTCACCAACAAGCCGGTGGAAGGCATGAAGCCCTACACCGCGCTGCAACTGGAAGGCCGCGACATCTACATCCGCGAAGGCTGTGTCGGCTGTCACTCACAGATGATCCGTCCGTTCCGTGCTGAAACCGAGCGTTATGGCCACTACTCGGTGGCCGGTGAAAGCGTCTGGGATCACCCGTTCCTCTGGGGCTCCAAGCGTACCGGTCCGGACCTGGCCCGGGTCGGCGCGCGTTACTCCGATGACTGGCATCGCGCGCACTTGTACAACCCGCGCAACGTGGTGCCCGAGTCGAAGATGCCGGCCTATCCCTGGCTGGTCACCCAGGCCGTGGACAGCAGCCACACCGAGACCAAGCTGCGCACCATGCGCACCCTGGGCGTGCCTTACACCGACGACGACATCGCCGGCGCCACGGCCTCCCTCAAGGGCAAGACCGAAATGGACGCTCTGGTGGCCTACCTGCAAGTGCTTGGCACTGCCATCAAGAGCAAGAGGTGAGCCATGGCTTTTGCACTCGATAGCGGAATGATCCGCGGCCTGGGCACCCTGGTGGTGATGATCGCCTTTGTCGGCCTGTCGATCTGGGTCTTCAACGCCAAGCGCAACCCCGAGTTCGCCCAGGCACGCCTGCTACCGTTCGCCGACGATCCCTTGCCGGACGCCACCGACAACCCACCTGATGACGCTCAATCCCAAGAGCCTGTGACAAGGAGCATTCGGCCATGACTACCTTCTGGAGTGCATGGATCTGCGTACTGACCATTGGCAGCCTGATCGGCCTGACCTGGCTGTTGATCGGGACCCGCAAAGGTGAAACCAAGGGCAGTGTCGACCAGACCATGGGCCACGCCTTCGACGGCATCGAGGAGTACGACAACCCGCTGCCACAGTGGTGGTTCATGCTGTTCGCCGGCACCCTGGTGTTCGCCGTGGGCTACCTGATCCTCTACCCTGGCCTGGGCAACTGGAAAGGCATCCTGCCGGGCTATGAGGACGGCTGGACCCAGACCAAGGAATGGGAAAAGGAAATGGCCAAGGCCGACACCAAGTTCGGCCCGATCTTCGCCAAATTTGCCGCCATGCCCGTGGAGGAGGTGGCCAAGGACCCACAAGCGCTGAAAATGGGCGGTCGCCTGTTCGCCTCCAACTGCTCGGTGTGCCACGGCTCGGATGCCAAGGGCGCATTCGGCTTCCCTAACCTGGCCGACAACATCTGGCGCTGGGGTGGCGATGCCGAAACCATCAAGACCACCATCCTCGGTGGGCGCATGGCGGCGATGCCCGCCTGGGGCGAAGTGCTCAAGGAAGACGGCGTGAAGAACGTCGCGGCGTATGTGCGTCATGAGTTGGCCGGCCTGCCCCTGCCTGAAGACAGCAACGCCGACCTGCAAGCCGGCCAACTGGCGTTCAGCACCACTTGCGTAGCCTGCCACGGCGCCAACGGCAAAGGCACCGCGATCATGGGCGCACCGGACCTGACCCAACCCGCCGGTTTCATCTACGGCACAGGCCTGGCGCAGTTGCAGCAGACCATTCGCCATGGTCGCCAGGGCCATATGCCAGCGCAGAACGAACTGCTCGGCAACGACAAAGTGCAACTGCTGGCGGCTTACGTGTACAGCCTCTCCCACACCAGCAATAACCCGCCTCAAGCTGAAAACCAGCCGTAAAAATCAACGGCAAGCTGTGAGTTTTCACTTGCAGCTTGCCGCTTGAAACGCCCCCTGCCTCTTTGCGACCAAGTGTCGCACCCCTTCAAAGGTACGCCTTTCCACTCATCGGATTCGGGTCTAAGCTCACCCCGAAGTGGACTGGCAACGGCCGGTCACAGGCCAACGGTAGCCGTTAAGTTCGAAGCTCAGGTTCGATGACAGACCGCAAAGGCTGGTATCTACCGGCTGTCGTGAGACTTACCGCCTGTCAGCTATTCGGCCTTCTTCCACACACCCGGTTACAACTAACCTGGACCCTCGTTTTTATCGTCCGCTGTGACATTTTCTGACAGGGCATTTTTGTCCCTACTCGGCACATGGAAAGGCCGCAGAATAAGCGCTGTAAAGCATTGACCCAGGTCATGGCGCGTTGCAATGACCCCCTGCTTTCTCCATACTTGCGGCCGAATTTTAATCCTAATAAAACATCAAAACCGTGGAACCTTAGAATGAGCACAGCAATCAGTCCGACTGCTTATAACTATAAGGTAGTCCGCCAGTTCGCCATCATGACGGTGGTCTGGGGGATCCTTGGCATGGGGCTTGGCGTCTTCATTGCCTCACAACTTGTGTGGCCTGAACTGAACTTCGATCTTCCCTGGACGACGTTCGGACGCCTTCGCCCACTGCACACCAACCTGGTGATTTTCGCCTTCGGTGGTTGTGCATTGTTCGCCACTTCCTACTATGTCGTGCAGCGAACCTGCCAGACGCGACTGATTTCCGACAGCCTCGCCGCCTTCACCTTCTGGGGTTGGCAAGCGGTGATCGTCGGCGCAATCGTCACCTTGCCGCTGGGTTACACCACCACCAAGGAATACGCAGAGCTGGAGTGGCCCCTGGCCATTTTGCTGGCCATTGTCTGGGTCACCTACGGCTTGGTGTTCTTCGGCACCATCGTCAAGCGCAAGACCAAGCACATCTATGTGGGCAACTGGTTCTACGGCGCCTTTATCGTGGTTACGGCGATGCTGCACATCGTCAACCACGCCTCCCTGCCGGTCAGTTTCTTCAAGTCTTACTCGGCGTACGCCGGTGCCACCGACGCCATGATCCAGTGGTGGTACGGCCACAACGCCGTGGGCTTCTTCCTGACCACCGGCTTCCTGGGGATGATGTATTACTTCGTGCCGAAACAGGCCGAACGTCCGATCTACTCCTATCGCCTGTCCATCGTGCACTTCTGGGCATTGATCACCCTGTACATCTGGGCCGGCCCGCACCACCTGCACTACACCGCATTGCCGGACTGGGCACAGTCCCTGGGCATGGCCATGTCGATCATCCTGCTGGCGCCAAGCTGGGGCGGCATGATCAACGGCATGATGACCCTCTCGGGCGCCTGGCATAAATTGCGCACCGACCCGATCCTGCGCTTCCTGGTGGTGTCCTTGGCGTTCTACGGCATGTCGACCTTTGAAGGTCCGATGATGGCGATCAAGACTGTCAACTCCCTGTCCCACTACACCGACTGGACCATCGGTCACGTACACGCCGGCGCCCTGGGCTGGGTCGCGATGATCTCCATCGGCGCCCTGTACCACATGATCCCGAAACTCTTCGGGCGTGCGCAGATGCACAGCATCGGCCTGATCAACACCCACTTCTGGCTCGCGACCATCGGTACCGTGCTCTACATCGCTTCGATGTGGGTCAACGGCATCACCCAAGGCCTGATGTGGCGTGCAATCAACGACGACGGCACCCTCACCTATTCCTTCGTCGAAGCGCTGCAAGCCAGCCACCCGGGCTTTATCGTTCGTGCCCTGGGCGGTGCGTTCTTTGCCTCCGGCATGCTGTTCATGGCCTACAACGTGTTCCGCACCGTTCGCGCCTCGAACCCGGCTGAAGCCGAAGCCGCCGCTCAGATCGCTGTAGTTGGAGCTCACTGATGAAGCACGAAGTAGTCGAGAAGAATATCGGCCTGCTGGCCTTCTTCATGGTCATCGCCGTCAGCATCGGCGGCCTGACCCAAATCGTCCCGCTGTTCTTCCAGGACGTCACCAACAAGCCGGTGGAAGGCATGAAGCCTCGCACCGCACTGGAACTGGAAGGCCGCGACGTCTACATCGCCAACGGCTGTGTCGGCTGCCACTCGCAGATGATCCGTCCGTTCCGCGCTGAAACCGAACGTTATGGCCACTACTCGGTAGCCGGTGAAAGCGTCTGGGATCACCCATTCCTCTGGGGCTCCAAACGTACCGGCCCGGACCTGGCCCGCGTAGGCGGTCGTTACTCCGATGATTGGCAGCGTGCGCACTTGTACAACCCGCGCAACGTGGTGCCCGAGTCGAAAATGCCGGCTTACCCGTTCCTCGTGGAAAACAAGCTCGACGGCAAAGACACCGCGAAGAAAATGGAAGTCTTGCGCACGCTCGGCGTCCCTTACACCGACGAAGACATCGCCGGCGCCAAGGATGCTGTGAAGGGCAAAACCGAAATGGACGCGCTGGTGGCCTATCTGCAAGGCCTGGGCACCATCATCAAAAGCAAACGGTGATCTAGATGGATATCGGGATGATTCGAGGCCTGGGCACCGTTGTAGTGATGGTGGCCTTCATCGGCCTGGCGCTGTGGGTGTTCAGCCCCAAACGCAAGTCCGAGTTTGAAGACGCGACCTTGTTGCCCTTCGCGGATGATCCCGAAGCTATCAAGCACGTCGAGCAAGCTTCTAGGAGTAACAAAGAATGACTACGTTCTGGAGTCTGTACGTCACAGTCCTCAGTCTGGGTACCATCTTCGCCCTGACCTGGCTGCTGCTGTCGACCCGCAAGGGCCAGCGCGCCGAGCAGACCGACGAGACGGTTGGCCACTCGTTCGACGGGATCGAGGAGTACGACAACCCGCTGCCGAAATGGTGGTTCATGCTGTTTGTCGGCACCATCATCTTCGCCCTGGGTTACCTGGTGCTGTACCCGGGCCTGGGTAACTGGAAAGGCCTGTTGCCGGGCTACGCCTACCTGGATAACGACAAGAAAACCGAGTTCGCCAACGGCCAGTCCGGCTGGACCGGTGTGCACGAGTGGGAAAAGGAAATGGCCAAGTCGGACGCCAAGTTTGGGCCGATTTTCGCCAAATTCGCATCGATGCCCATTGAAGAAGTGGCCAAGGACCCGCAAGCCCTGAAAATGGGCGGTCGCCTGTTCGCCTCCAACTGCTCGGTGTGCCACGGGTCCGACGCCAAGGGTGCCTATGGCTTCCCGAACCTGACCGACGCCGACTGGCGCTGGGGCGGTGAGCCGGAAACCATCAAGACCACCATCATGGGCGGTCGCCATGCAGTGATGCCGGCCTGGCTGGACGTGATCAAAGAGCAAGGCGTCAGCGATGTCGCAGCGTTTGTCCTGACCAACCTCGACGGCCGCAAACTGCCTGAAGGCGTAAAAGCCGACCCAGCCAACGGCCAGAAGCTGTTCGCCGCTAACTGCGCCGTATGCCATGGGCCGGAAGGTAAAGGCACCCCAGCAATGGGCGCCCCAAACCTGACTCACCCGGGCGCCTTTATCTACGGTTCGAGCTTCGCGCAACTGCAGCAGACCATCCGTTACGGCCGCCAGGGCCAGATGCCTGCCCAGGAACAACTGCAAGGCAACGACAAGGTTCACCTGCTGGCGGCTTACGTCTATAGCCTGTCCCACGGTGACAAGGCGGAAGAAGCCAAGTAAGGCACACGCCTGAACGCAACACCGAACGGCCCCGCCAATCAGCATTGGCGGGGCCGTTTTTTTTTACCTGGCACAACTAGCGTTATGTCGCCCTGCCCCGCTGGATAATTGTTTGATCAGAGGCGCGACAGTAACGTTTCTACATTGACCCAGCAGGCAGGCCCCGACCATCACCACACTTTCCAGTCGCGTGTTCAACCAGGACACAAGCGGCCTCAATGTCAGCATCGTCGAGATGTTGAGCATGCCGGAGGTGGCAGACATCGAATTCAGCACGGAGCGCGCAGCGATTTCTCCTCGCGAAACGGACCTGACCTGATGTTCCTGCTCGACACCAACTTGATCTCCGAACTGCGCAAGCCCAACGCCAATCATGGGGTCAAGGTCTGGGCCCATGGCATAACGCCGAACCGGCTGTTTCTCTCGGCCATCACCTTGCTGGAACTGGAAACCGGAATACTGCGGGTGGAGCGCCGCGACCCGGATCAAGGTGCGTTGCTACGCTCTTGGCTGGAACGCCGAGTGCTGCTAGCTGTCACGGGGCGCATTCTGCCCATCGACAATGAAGTGGCGTTGCGCTGCGCTCAATTGCACATAGCGGACCGCAGCAACGAGTGCGGTGCATTAATTGCTGCGACCGCTCTGGTCCACGGGCTGACCGTGGTTACGCGCAACGTGGCAGACTTCGAACATTGCGGCGTACGCCTGCTCAATCCGTGGCAGGATTGAAGCGTGGGGCGCTGAAAACCGTCCATACTGCACATGTCAATTGATTCAAGTCATTACACTATCAATTGATTTCCCCCAACGCGACCAAAGGTCGCACCCGTGCGCCAGAGGGACAGGCGTATCATTGCGCCACTGCAAGACCTCTTTTTGACCGCGATCGGCACGTACTGATCGGGGCATTTTTCCACTGCCGTGGGATGCAATGATGAGCAATCAGATTCCTGTACACGACGTTACACCGCCTGCCAAAAACACGACTCAAAGCGTCGACCTCTACGCCTCCCGGGAAAAAATCTACACACGCGCCTTCACCGGTCTCTTCCGCAACCTGCGGATGATGGGTGGCGCCGGTCTGTTCCTCCTGTACTTCGGCACCGTCTGGCTCAACTGGGGTGGCCACCAGGCCGTCTGGTGGAACCTGCCGGAGCGAAAATTCTTCATCTTCGGCGCCACCTTCTGGCCCCAGGACTTCATCCTGCTCTCCGGGCTGCTGATCATCGCCGCCTTCGGCCTATTCTTCATCACGGTTTACGCTGGCCGCGTGTGGTGCGGCTACACCTGCCCGCAAAGCGTCTGGACGTGGATTTTCATGTGGTGCGAAAAGGTCACTGAAGGCGACCGCAACCAACGCATCAAACTCGACAAGGCGCCCATGAGCGCCAACAAGTTCCTGCGCAAACTGGGCAAACATAGCCTGTGGCTGCTGATCGGCTTTGTCACCGGCATGACCTTTGTCGGCTACTTCTCGCCCATTCGTGAGCTGGTCATCGAGTTCTTCACCGGCCAGGCCGATGGCTGGTCGTACTTCTGGGTGGGTTTCTTCACCCTCGCCACCTACGGCAACGCCGGCTGGCTGCGCGAGCAAGTGTGCATCTACATGTGCCCCTATGCGCGCTTCCAGAGCGTGATGTTCGACAAAGACACCCTGATCGTTTCCTACGATCCACGCCGCGGCGAGACCCGTGGCCCTCGCAAGAAAGGCGCCGACTACAAGGCGCAGGGCCTGGGAGACTGCATCGACTGCACCATGTGCGTCCAGGTCTGCCCTACGGGTATCGACATTCGGGACGGCCTGCAAATCGAGTGCATTGGCTGCGCCGCCTGCATCGACGCCTGCGACAGCATCATGGACAAGATGGAGTACCCCCGCGGCCTCATCAGCTACACCACCGAGCACAACCTCTCCGGGCAGAAAACCCATAAACTGCGTCCGCGCCTGATCGGCTATGCCTTGGTGCTGCTGGCCATGATCAGCCTGCTGGTGACGGCGTTCTTCATGCGCTCGCTGGTGGGTTTCGACGTCAGCAAGGACCGGGTCCTGTACCGCGAGAACGCCGAAGGCCGGATCGAGAACGTCTACAGCTTGAAGATCATGAACAAGGACCAGCGCGACCACACCTATGTGCTGGACGCCTCGGGCCTGCCGGACCTCAAACTGCAAGGCAAGCGCGAGATCCACGTGGCCGCCGGCGATATCGTCAGCATGCCGGTGGAGCTCTCCAGCGCCCCTGAGCAACTGCCCTCGAGCGCCAACGAAGTGAAGTTCATCCTCAAGGACGCCGACGATGACAGCGTCCACGTTGAAGCCAAAAGCCGCTTCATCGGCCCACAAGTTCGTTAAGAGAAGTGATCATGCCCACAGCCACCGCCACAAGCCCCTGGTACAAGCACCTCTGGCCCTGGATCATCATCGGTATCCTCGCCTGCTCGGTGACCTTGACTCTGTCCATGGTGACCATCGCCGTGAACAACCCGGACAACCTGGTCAACGACAACTATTACGAGGCCGGAAAAGGCATCAACCGCTCCCTCGACCGTGAACTGCTGGCCCAGACCCTGCAGATGCGTGCCAGCGTGCACCTGGACGAAGTGACCGGCGAAGTCGAGTTGCGCTTGAGTGGCAACAGCCAGCCCAAGACCCTGGAGCTGAATCTGATTTCCCCGACCCAGCCCGAAAAAGATCGCAAGATCAGCCTGACCCGCAGTGAAACCGAGCAAGGCCGCTACATTGGTCAACTGACCGATCGGATCGAAGGCCGGCGCTTTGTCGAATTGCTGGGAGTGGAAGGTGAAAAAACCTGGCGCATGTTCGAAGAAGAGCAGGTCAGCCACGACAAGGACCTGCTGCTGGGCGACGAGCCGCTGCAAGGCGCGGAAGACCTGAAGAAGTAAGCGCCTGACCATCGCCGGCAAGCCGCCCCTCTGTGCAGGTGTCGGCTTGCCGGCGATGACGCCCTTCCAGACGATATAGAATCCCGATGACCGAGCCCCTGCCCTGTTACCACTGCGCCCTGCCGGTCCCTGCCGGCAGCCGGTTCACCGCCGTCGTTCTTGGCGCCAACCGTGAATTCTGCTGCCCGGGCTGCCAGGCCGTGGCCGAGGCGATCGTCGCCGGCGGCCTGGAGAGCTACTACAGCCATCGCAGTGAAGCTTCCGCCAACCCCCAAGCCCTGCCGGTGCAACTGGTGGACGAGCTGGCGCTCTATGACCGCCCCGACGTGCAGCAGCCCTTTGTGCGTCATGACGGTGAACTGGCAGAAACCACCCTGTTGATGGAAGGCATCAGTTGCGCCGCCTGTGGCTGGCTGATCGAAAAACACCTGCGCAGCCTGCCGGCCGTGGCCGAGGCGCGGCTGAATCTGTCCAACCACCGCCTGCACGTGCGCTGGGCCGACAGTGAGCTGCCCTTGAGCCAGGTGCTCAGCGAGCTGCGCCAGATCGGTTACGCCGCCCACCCCTACCAAGCCGACCGCGCCAGCGAACAACTGGCCAGCGAAAACCGCCTGGCGCTGCGCCAACTGGGCGTAGCGGGCCTGCTGTGGTTCCAGGCAATGATGGCAACCATGGCCACATGGCCAGAATTCAATATCGACCTGAGCCCGGAGCTGCACACCATCCTGCGCTGGGTCGCGCTGTTCCTCACCACCCCCATCGTCTTCTATAGCTGTGCGCCGTTCTTCAAGGGCGCCATGCGCGACCTGCGAACCCGCCACCTGACCATGGACGTGTCGGTGTCCCTGGCCATCGGCGCGGCCTACCTGGCGGGGATCTGGAGTGCCATCACCGGCGTCGGCGAGCTGTATTTCGATGCCGTGGGCATGTTCGCCCTGTTCCTGCTGGCCGGCCGTTACCTGGAGCGCCGGGCCCGGGAGCGCACTGCCGCGGCCACCGCGCAACTGGTCAACCTGCTGCCGGCTTCATGCCTGCGCTTGAGCGACGACGGCCAGAGCGAACGCATCCTGCTCAGTGAGCTGCGCCTGGGGGATCGGGTGCTGGTGCACCCCGGCGCCATCCTGCCGGCGGACGGCAAGATCCTCGACGGCCAGTCGAGCATTGACGAATCCCTGCTCACCGGCGAATACCTGCCACAACCGCGCAACCAGGGCGATGCGGTCACCGCCGGCACGCTGAACGTCGAAGGCGCGCTGACCGTGGAAGTCCTGGCCCTGGGCCAGGACACTCGCCTCTCGGCCATCGTGCGCCTGCTGGATCGCGCCCAGGCGGAAAAACCCCGGCTGGCGGAAATCGCCGATCGCGCCGCCCAGTGGTTTCTCCTGCTGTCGCTGATTGCTGCGGCCGCCATCGGCCTGTTGTGGTGGGAGCTGGATCCGTCCCGGGCCTTCTGGATTGTCCTGGCGATGCTGGTCGCCACCTGCCCTTGCGCGCTGTCCCTGGCAACGCCGACCGCCTTGACCGCGGCCACCGGCACCCTGCACAAACTCGGCCTGCTGCTGACCCGCGGCCATGTGCTGGAAGGCTTGAACCAGATCGACACGGTGATTTTCGACAAGACCGGCACCCTCACCGAGGGGCGCCTGGCCTTGCGCGCCATACGCCCGTTGCGAGACCTGGACAGCGACCAGTGTCTGGGCCTGGCTGCGGCCCTGGAAAATCGCTCCGAACACCCGATTGCCCGTGCTTTCGGTCGAGCCCCCCAGGCTGCCGAAGACGTCACCAGCGCGCCCGGACTTGGCCTCGAAGGCCAGGTCGGCGAGCAACGTCTGCGGATCGGCCAACCGGCGTTTGTCTGTGAGCTCAGCGGCTGCGCGGTCCCGCCGATGCCTGAAGAAGCCGGTCAATGGCTGCTGCTCGGTGACGCTCAAGGCGCCCTGGCCTGGCTGGTCCTCGACGACCGCCTGCGGGCCGACGCCCCGGCCCTGCTGGCGGCCTGCAAGGCCCGAGGCTGGCAGACCCTGCTGCTGTCCGGCGACAGCTCGCCGATGGTCGCCAGTGTTGCGGCGGAGCTGGGGATTGACCAGGCCCGTGGCGGCCTGCGCCCCGATGACAAGTTGCAGGTGCTGCAAGACCTGCATCGGCAAGGGCGCAAGGTGCTGATGCTCGGCGACGGGGTCAACGACGTACCCGTGCTGGCGGCGGCGGACATCAGCGTGGCCATGGGGTCGGCCACTGACCTGGCGAAAACCAGCGCGGACGCGGTGCTCTTGTCCAACCGCCTGGACGCCCTGGTACAGGCCTTCGGTCTGGCGCGACGCACCCGTCGAGTGATCATCGAGAACCTGCTGTGGGCCGGCCTGTACAATGGCCTCATGTTGCCGTTCGCCGCCCTCGGCTGGATCACCCCCATCTGGGCGGCAATCGGTATGTCCGTCAGCTCCTTGACCGTGGTACTCAATGCGTTGCGCCTGACCCGCATGCCTCGCGTGCCGGAGCCCGCCACCTTGTCAGAAACCCGCCCGTTGCCGGCCTGAGCCGCACGTGCCTGGAGTCCAGATGCCCGCCCTCTACGTGATGATTCCCGCCGCCCTGCTGATCGTGGCCATCGCCGTGTACATCTTCTTCTGGGCGGTGGACAGCGGCCAGTACGACGACCTCGACGGCCCGGCCCACAGCATTCTGTTTGACGACCAAGACCCCAACCACACCGCTGCCGTGGACCAGGCCAACAACCCGTCCAAAGCAGAACGCCCAACCGACAACGACCAGGCGCCGCCCCGTGCTTGAGCTGGCGCCACTGCTGGTGTCAGCCCTGATCCTCGGCCTGCTGGGGGGTGGGCATTGCCTGGGCATGTGCGGTGGCCTGATGGGCGCCCTGACCCTGGCCATTCCCAAGGAGCAACGCAGCCGGCGGTTTCGCCTGCTGCTGGCTTACAACCTGGGGCGCATCCTCAGTTACGCCAGCGCCGGCCTGTTGATCGGCCTGGCGGGCTGGGCGGTGGCCAGCAGCCCCGCGGCGTTGTTCTTGCGCTACCTGGCCGGGCTGCTGTTGATCACCATGGGCTTGTACCTGGCGGGCTGGTGGAGCGGCCTGACTCGAATTGAAAGCCTCGGACGCGGCCTATGGCGGCACATTCAACCCGTGGCCAACCGGCTGCTGCCAGTCTCCAGCCTGCCCCGCGCCCTGCTGCTCGGTGCCCTGTGGGGCTGGCTGCCTTGCGGGCTGGTCTACAGCACCCTGCTGTGGGCTGCCAGCCAGGGCAACGCCATCGACAGCGCCCTGCTGATGCTGGCGTTCGGCCTAGGCACCTGGCCGGTGCTGCTGGCCACGGGCCTGGCCGCCGAACGAGTCACGGCCCTGCTGCGCAAACGCAGTGTGCGCATGGCCGGCGGCCTGCTAGTGATGTTGTTCGGCCTCTGGACCTTGCCTGGGCCCCACCAGCACTGGTTGATGGGGCATTAAACTCAGCGCCGGCCGCCCGACGCATCAGGGTCCAACGGGCTTTCCAGCCTCTGAACACCCTTGATACAAATCAAGATGGCCTCCCCATGAAGCTCATAGACTCGCGAACACTGCCAGCCTATCCGGGGGAATTCCCGCATGCTCGACGCCATTCGTTGGGACTCAGATCTGATCCGCCGTTATGACCTGGCGGGACCACGCTACACCTCCTATCCGACCGCCGTTCAATTCAACAGCCAGGTCGGCAGCTTCGACCTGCTGCACGCCCTGCGCGACAGCCGCAAAGTCTTGCGCCCACTGTCGCTGTATGTGCACGTGCCGTTTTGCGCGAACATTTGCTACTACTGCGCCTGCAATAAAGTCATCACCAAGGACCGCGGCCGCGCCCAGCCCTATCTGCAGCGCCTGGAGCAGGAGATCCAACTGATCGCCTGCCACCTGGACCCGTCACAGAAGGTGGAGCAACTGCACTTTGGCGGCGGCACCCCGACCTTTCTCAGCCACGACGAACTGCGTCAGTTGATGACGCACCTGCGCAAGCACTTCAACCTGCTGGACGACGACTCGGGCGACTACGGCATCGAGATCGACCCACGGGAGGCCGACTGGTCGACCATGGGCCTGCTGCGGGAACTGGGCTTCAACCGTGTGAGTATCGGCCTGCAGGACCTCGACCCGGCCGTGCAGCGGGCAGTCAATCGCCTGCAGAGCCTGGAGGAAACCCGCGCAGTGATCGAGGCCGCAAGGACCTTGCAGTTTCGCTCGATCAACATCGACCTGATCTACGGCCTGCCAAAACAGACGCCCGACAACTTTGCGCGCACCGTGGAAGAAGTCATCAGCCTGCAACCGGACCGACTCTCGGTGTTCAACTACGCCCACCTGCCGGAGCGCTTCATGCCCCAGCGGCGGATCAACAGCAACGATTTGCCAGCCGCTGCCGACAAACTGCAGATGCTGCAACGCACCATCGAACAACTGACTGCTGCCGGCTATCGCTACATCGGCATGGACCATTTCGCCCTGCCGGACGACGAGCTGGCCATCGCTCAGGAAGAGTCGACTCTGCAACGCAACTTCCAGGGCTACACCACCCACGGCCATTGCGACCTGATCGGGCTCGGGGTGTCGGCCATCAGCCAGATTGGCGATCTGTACTGCCAGAACAGCAGCGACCTGACTCAATACCAGAACGCCCTGGCCGGCGCGCAACTGGCCACCAGCCGGGGCCTGGTGTGCAACACCGATGACCGCCTGCGCCGCGAGGTGATTCAGCAACTGATCTGCAACTTCAGCCTGCGCTTCGAGGACATCGAGCGGGCCTTCAACATCGACTTTCGCGGGTACTTCAATGAGCTATGGCCGCAGTTGCAAGCCATGGCCAGTGACGGCCTGATCGAACTGGGCCCTCAGCAGATCCAGGTCCTGCCAGCCGGTCGCTTGTTGGTGCGCTCAGTGTGCATGGTGTTCGATGCCTACTTGGGGCAGCAGAACCGCCAGCGGTTTTCCCGGGTGATCTAGGACTTCATCGCCAGGGATGCCGCTTTCATCAGCAGTTCAGGGCTCAGCCCGGCCTCTTTCAAGGCTTTGGCCAGCGCCATGTTGGCGGTCATCAAACCAGCGTTGAGACCGGCCATTGCCGATTGCAGGGCGGCCACCTTGGCCTGGGACTCTTCGGGCGACAGGCGCCGATTGGCCATCACGGCTTGCAGCTCGGCGAGTTTTTCGGCGATTTGTTGCTTCAGTTTGCGAATCATTTTGAGAATGTTCTGAATATTCTCGGGCAGACCGCTCTCTTCGATATCGCGGTCATCGGCACTGGACGCCGCTGCCCGCTGCAGGCCTACACCGGACAGCGACACTTTGACGCTCTGCGCCGACTGGGCATGCTCAGCCAGGGGCGATAGCTCCAAGGGTGAACTGGCCGAGTCCGCCAAGGCGTCGCCGGCCGCCTGCAAGTGACTGTTGCCATTGGTAATACCGCCAATTGGGGGCATAAAGGAGCCACTCGATGTTGTTTCAGATACCGGGTTATCGACCCCAAAAGGTATTGCTTTACGACTAAGCGCCAATACGCCATGGACTGGCCGGAACCTCCTCCCGTGAGTTACCCTTACGGCTTATGTGTGTTTTCCCACAAGGATTCTAGAATGTCAGAGCCAGTTAAACTGCGCGCTCACAACCAGGCCCATTGCAAGGATTGCAGCCTGGCCCCCCTCTGCCTGCCACTTTCTTTGAATCTGGAGGACATGGATGCGCTGGACGACATCGTCAAACGTGGCCGCCCGCTCAAGAAAGGCGAGTTCCTTTTCCGCCAAGGCGATAAATTCGATTCCGTGTATGCCGTTCGTTCCGGCGCCCTGAAAACCTTCAGCCTGAGCGACAGCGGCGAAGAGCAAATCACCGGCTTCCACCTTCCCAGCGAACTGGTGGGCCTGTCCGGCGTCGACACCGAAAGCCACCCGGTGTCGGCCCAGGCGCTGGAAACTACCTCAGTCTGTGAAATCCCCTTTGAACGCCTCGACGAACTGGCCCTGCAGTTGCCTCAACTGCGCCGGCAACTGATGCGCGTGATGAGCCGCGAGATTCGCGACGATCAGCAAATGATGCTGCTGCTGTCGAAAAAGACCGCCGACGAACGCATTGCCACCTTCCTGGTCAACCTGTCGGCGCGTTTCCGGGCCCGTGGGTTCTCGGCCAACCAGTTCCGCCTGAGCATGTCGCGCAACGAAATCGGCAACTACCTGGGCCTGGCGGTCGAGACCGTGTCCCGTGTGTTCACGCGCTTCCAGCAGAACGAGTTGCTGGCGGCCGAGGGCAAGGAAGTGCACATCCTCGACCCGATCCAGCTCTGCGCCCTGGCTGGCGGCTCCCTGGAAGGCTGACCCTGGCGGTTTGCGGCTGAGCCAAGTGGCCCAGCCGCGGTTATACTGGCGCGGCTCATTTGCCCGCCAGGACACTCCGAAAATGGCCTTCGACCCCTTCGATATCAAATCCCTGATCCGCCCCGTCATCGACTTTCCCAAGCCGGGCGTGATCTTCCGCGACATCACCCCGCTGTTCCAATCGCCCAAGGCCTTGCGCCTGGTGGCCGACAGTTTCGCCCAGCGTTATGTCGAAGAAGACTTCAGCCACATTGGCGCCATGGACGCCCGCGGCTTCCTGATCGGTTCGATCATTGCCTACCAGTTGAACAAACCCCTGATCCTGTTCCGCAAGCAAGGCAAACTGCCGGCCGACGTGCTCGCCGAGGGTTACCAGACCGAGTACGGCGAAGCCTATCTCGAAGTCCATGCCGACAGCCTGTGCGAAGGCGACTCGGTGTTGATGTTCGATGACCTGATCGCCACCGGTGGCACCCTGATCGCTGCCGCCAACCTGGTGCGACGCATGGGGGCGAAAATCTTCGAAGCCGCGGCCATCATCGACCTGCCGGAACTGGGCGGCTCGCAAAAGCTGGAAGACATGGGCATCCCGACCTTTTGCCTGACCCAGTTTTCCCTGACCGAACGCTAAACGCCCTACCCCACTCGCAGGCAGCCCGCTTCAGCCGAAGACGGGCGAGCCTGCGCAGTCAGAGCCCCATCTGCTTGCTGATGATTTCATTCATCACTTCACGGGTCCCGCCTCCGATGGAGAGGATCCGGTTGTCGCGGTACAGGCGCTCCACCAGGCTGTCACGTATGTAACCCATGCCCCCGAGGATCTGCACGGCGTCATGGGTGATGCGATCGGCGGTATCGGTGGCAAAGTTCTTGGCCATGGAAATTTCCTTGATCACGCTCTTGCCCGCCGCCATCTTCGCCGCCTGGCGATAGGTGAATTCCCGCGACACCTCCAGCGCCGTGGCCATTTCCGCCAAGCGATGCTTGAGCACCTGGAATTTGCCAATGGGCTTGCCGAAGGCTTCGCGCTGCCGTGCCCACTTCAGGCTTTCTTCCAACGCCAGTTGCGCGGTCATGTTGGCCATCAGCGCCAAGGCCAAACGCTCGCTCTGGAAGTTGCCCATGATGCAGGCGAAGCCCATGTTTTCCGCCCCAATCAAATTGCCCACCGGCACCCGGCAGTTATCAAAGAACAGCTCGGCGGTGTCCGACGCCCACCAGCCCATCTTCTTCAGGGGCTGACCGACGGTGAATCCCGGGGTGCCCTTCTCGATCAACAGCAGGCTGATGCCGCCGAAACCCGGCTCGCCAGTGCGCACCGCGACGGTGTAGAAATCCGCGCGCACACCACTGGTGATAAAGGTCTTGCTGCCGCTGACACGGTAAACGTCGCCCTCGCGCACGGCGCGGGTTTGCAGGTTGGCCACGTCCGAACCACCGCTGGGCTCAGTGACCGCCAAGGCGCTGATGCAGGCCCCGGAGAGCACCTGGGGCACCACACGCTCACGCACCTCGGGACGGGCCCATTTGACGATCGGCGGCAGGCCGATATCCAGAGACCCCAAGCCTGCCACCAAACCACCGGAGCCACTGCGCATCAGCTCTTCGCTGGCGGCAATCTTGGCGAACAGGTCGCCTTCATGGCTGCCCCCCAGCGATTCGGGATAGCCGATACCGAGGATTCCGGCGGCGCCGGCCTTGAGGTACAGCTCCCGAGGGAAGCTCGCCGCCTCTTCCCATTGATCGATCTCGGGGAGAATTTCACGCTCGACGAAACGGCGAACGCTGTCGCGGACCAACTGATGGCTAGGGTCGAAGTATTCCTGGCAGGCAGACATCGGCAAGCTCCTCTGAAGGGTCGAGGGAACTTACCAAGCGCTTGCTTGGTTATCAAGATACTCTGCGTTGTTCGCGTTTGCCGGCCAGCCGGCGCCTACCAGCCGCGTTACAGGGCGATGGGTTTACGCCCGGCAAAGGAATGCGCGAGGGTCCCGCCATCCACCAGCTCCAGCTCGCCACCCAAAGGCACGCCATGGGCGATGCGCGAGGCCACCAGGCCTTTGTGGTGGAGCAATTGGGCGATGTAATGGGCCGTTGCCTCACCTTCGACGGTGGGGTTGGTGGCCAGGATCACTTCGGTGAAGCTGCCTTGCTCGTCGATCCGCGCCAGCAATTGCGGAATGCCAATCGCCTCCGGCCCCAGGCCGTCGAGCGGCGACAGGTGGCCCTTGAGCACGAAGTAACGACCGCGATAACCGGTCTGCTCCACGGCATACACATCCATCGGCCCCTCCACCACGCACAGCAGGGTGTCGTCGCGACGGGTGTCGGCACATTGCGGGCACAGGTCGTCTTCCGTCAGGGTGCGGCACAACCGGCAGTGCCCTACCCCTTCCATGGCCTGGCTCAAGGCTTGTGCCAGTCGGGAGCCGCCGCCGCGGTCACGCTCCAGCAGTTGCAGGGCCATGCGCTGGGCGGTTTTCTGGCCCACGCCCGGCAAGGTGCGCAAGGCGTCGATCAGTTGGCGAATCAGGGGGCTGAAGCTCATGGGCAAAGGTCCGACTAAACAACGAGACGCGGTTTATACCCGCGCCTCTGACCAGCGTCAAATGCTCAGGCTTCGGCGACCCGCACCACCAACTTGCCGAAGTTGCGCCCTTCCAGCAGGCCGATAAAGGCCTCCGGCGCTTGCTCGAGCCCCTCCACCACGTCTTCCTTGAACTTGATCTTGCCGTCCCGTACCCAAGGCGCCATGGCGCTGATGAATTCGGGCTGGCGATCACCATAATCGTCGAACACGATAAACCCCTGGATGCGTACACGCTTGGTCAACAAGGCCCGTTGCAGCAGGGGCAAGCGGTCCGGCCCGGCGGGCACATCCTGGGCGTTGTACTGGGCGATCAGGCCGCACAGAGGAATCCGCGCCTTGGCATTGAGCAGCGGTAGCACTGCGTCGAAGACCTTGCCGCCGACGTTTTCAAAGTAGATGTCCACGCCTTTGGGGCAGGCCTGGGCCAACTCATCGCTGAAGTCCGGGCTCTTGTGATCGATGCACGCATCGAACCCCAACTCCTCAACCACGTAGCGGCACTTGTCCGCCCCTCCTGCAACGCCCACCACACGCAGCCCCTTGAGCTTGGCCACCTGCCCGACCACCGAGCCAACGGCGCCCGAGGCTGCCGCGACCACCAGGGTTTCCCCGGCTTTGGGCTGGCCGATGTCCATCAGACCCATGTAAGCGGTCATGCCGGGCATGCCCAGCACCCCCAGGGCCATGGACGGGCTGGGCAGCCCGGAGGGTACGGGTACCAGGTTGCGGCCGTCAGAGATGCTGTGGCTTTGCCAGCCGGTGGCACCCACCACCAGATCGCCTTCCTGGAATTTCGGGTTGAGGGAACGCTCGACCCGGCTCACGGCGCCGCCGGTCATGACCTCATTGAGTTCGACCGGGGCCGCGTAGGACGGCGCGTCACTCATGCGTCCACGCATGTAAGGGTCCAGGGACAGGTACAGGGTCTTGAGCAAGACCTGGCCGTCTGCCAGGTCCGGCAGCGCCTCGCGTTCCAGGCGAAAGTTCTCCGGGACCGGCGCGCCCTGGGGGCGGGACACCAGGACGATACGCTGGTTGAGGGTCAATGCTTGGGGCATCGGGGAGGCTCCTTTGTGGATGAAGAAATCAGCTGCTACAGGGTGCAGACCATGATTGGCTGAGGGCGTTCGATGTTTTCAGCCACCGCGGCCGCAAACAAAAATGCCAGGCTCAAGGCCTGGCATTTCATGTCATCCATCCAATACGCCTGGGCGAATCAGAAGGGCAGCTTCATGCCCGGTGGCAGTTGCATGCCCGCGGTCATGCCGGACATCTTGTCCTGGCTGTTGGCTTCGATCTTGCGCACCGCGTCGTTGACGGCGGCGGCAAACAGGTCTTCCAGCACTTCACGGTCGTCTTCGCTGACGCCTTCGAGCAGGCTTGGATCGATGCTCACGCGCTTGATGTCGTGACGACCGGTCATGACCACGGTGACCATGTCGCCGCCGGCTTTGCCGGTGACTTCAGCGTTGGCCAGTTCTTCCTGCATCTTGGCCATTTTTTCCTGCATCTGCTGCGCCTGCTTCATCAGGCCGGCCATGCCACCTTTCATCATGGGAATCACCTCAAGTACTTGGATAAAAACAGCGCCCGGCGATTACAGCCCGGCGCCCTTCAGTTATTAGCCCTGACTGGCCAGGGCCTCGACAGGTTCAATAGTATCGTGACGCACCACCGCGCCGAACTCCTGCACCATCTGCTGGATGAACGGATCGCCGTGGATTGACTCCTCGGCTTCGCGCTGGCGATTGGCCCGGCGACGCGACGCCGCCTGGGCCGGGGTTTCCTGCTCGGGCTTGATCAGCTCGATGCTCAGGGTCAGGGTCCGCTGCAGGTGCTGGTTCAGGGCATCGTTGAGGCGGCGCTGCTGTGTGGCGTTGAACAGGGCGCTGTGGGCCGGGTCCAGGTGCAGCAACCAGCTGTCGCCGTCCACGGCCATCAGGGTGCAGTTGGCGGCGATGCTGCCGGTCATGCCGGAAATCGGCAACTTCGGGAACAGCTCCAGCCACTCCAGGGCCAAGCCGGTTGCAGGCTGCGCGGCAGGCAAGGGTTCAGGCTCGGGCTCCGGGTCCGCCGCATGCTCGCTGGCCAGCTCGTCCAGGTAGCTGTAGGCCGAGTCCATGTCGGGCTCGATGTAGTCCTCGTCCAGAGGCGGCTCGTCGTCCAGGTCGATGCCCGGGGTGGCGGCATCGACGTCGGCAACGCTCGGCTCAGGCACCGGCGCATTGACCCACTCCGGCGCATCCGGCACCACGCTGTCCGGGGTCGGCGTCGGCATCGGCGTCAATTCGGGCTGCTCGGCGGTGGTCTCCAGCACCGGCTCGACCGCCGGTTGCTGCTCAACCACTGGCTCGACCGGGTCGTTCCAAGGCAGGTCGACCACGGCTTCGACCACCGGGGCCGGCTCGACCCGCTCTGGCTCGACCGAAGGCTCAGGGGCCACCGCAACCTGCGGCCGAGGCTCGGGCACAGGTGCGGGTACCGGCTCAGCGGCAACAGGAGCCACAGGAACAGCAGGCGCGGCAACCGGCGCTGCGGCCGCCACCACTGGCGCAGCGGACGCTGCCCCCGCCACGGCTTGGGCGGAATCAACTGTGGCTTGGCTGATCCCCACTGGCTTTAGCGGCTGCCTCGGCGCGTCCGTGGCATCTGCCGGGCGGAACGCCAGCATGCGCAACAGGACCATCTCGAAACCGCCACGGGGGTCGGGTGCCAACGGCAAGTCGCGACGCCCGATCAAACCCATCTGGTAATAGAACTGCACATCCTCGGCCGGCAGCGCCTGGGCCAGGGCCAACACCCGATCACGATCGCCATGACCGTTATCCACGCCTTCAGGCAGCGCCTGGGCAATGGCCACCCGGTGCAGCACATTGAGAATTTCTGAAAGCACGCCATTCCAGTCCGGCCCCTGCTCCGCCAGGTGGCGCACGGCCTCCAGCAGGGCTTTGGCGTCGCCGTTGATCAACGCGTGCAACACATCGAAGACCTGACCATGGTCCAGGGTCCCGAGCATGGCCCGCACATCGGCCGCCATGACCTTGCCCTCACCGAAGGCAATCGCCTGGTCGGTGAGGCTCATGGCGTCGCGCATCGAACCGTCCGCTGCGCGCCCCAGCAACCACAGGGCGTCGTCTTCGAACGGTACGTTCTCCACCCCCAGCACGTGGGTCAAATGCTCGACCACACGCTCGGGCGTCATGTTCTTCAGGGAAAATTGCAGGCAGCGCGACAGAATGGTCGCCGGCAGCTTTTGCGGGTCGGTGGTCGCCAGGATGAATTTAACGTAGGGCGGCGGCTCTTCCAGGGTCTTCAACAGGGCGTTGAACGAGTGACTGGACAGCATGTGCACTTCGTCGATCAGGTAGACCTTGAAGCGCCCGCGGCTGGGGGCGTACTGCACGTTGTCCAGCAGCTCGCGGGTGTCCTCGACCTTGGTCCGGCTCGCGGCGTCGATCTCGATCAGGTCGACAAAGCGCCCTTCATCGATCTCGCGACACACCGAGCACGTGCCACAAGGGGTGGACGTAATACCTGTTTCACAATTCAGGCATTTGGCAATGATCCGCGCAATGGTGGTCTTGCCCACCCCGCGGGTGCCGGTAAACAGATAGGCGTGGTGCAGCCGCTGGCTGTCCAAGGCATTGATCAGAGCCTTGAGCACATGGGTCTGGCCGACCATTTCGCGGAACGAGCGCGGACGCCATTTACGTGCAAGAACCTGATAACTCATCGAAAACCGTCGCAACTGGGAAGCGGAAGCCGGTAATGCTAGCGGAGCAAGGGGCAAATTGCATCCGGCGCGCTCGTCTAATCTGACTAAGCTGCACTTTGCACGGCAAGGATCGGTGCTTTTAACCACGGAGCGTGTATGCGTTTGACTTGGGGGGCTCTTTTACTGATCAGTGCCTGGTCCTCGGCTGACGAAATGCCCCTGCGTTTCGTGATCTCGGACAGCTGGGCCATGCCGGTGGTGCAGATCGAGCAAGGCCAACCGACCCGGGGCATCCTGCACGACATGATGATCAGCCTAGCTCGCCAAGTCGGCATGTCGGCGCAGTTCCACGTCCTGGCCCGCGCCCGGGTGCAAAACGCCATGGAGCAGGGTGAGGTCGATGTGCGCTGCTATGCCGCGCAGTCCTGGCTGCCGAACCAGTCTGGCGACTACATCTGGAGCATCCCGCTGTTCATGCAGCGCAACTTGCTGGTCAGCCATGGCGCGCACCCGCAAAAGGTGAGCCTTGCCGGGCTGGAGCGACAGCGTATCGGCACCGTGCTCAGCTACACCTACACCACCCTGCAGCCGCTGTTCGACCGCGACCAATTGATCCGCGACGACGCGCGCAACGAGGAGCAGGTGCTGCAAAAACTCGAGATAGGCCGCTACGCCTATGCGGTCAGCAGCCTCTGGACCCTGGAGTGGTACAACCGCGGGCGCGCCCCTGACAAACAACTGCGCGGCGTGGCCCTGCTTCAGGAACAGGCGGTGGGCTGCTATGTGCGCAATGACCCGGCGCTGCCCGTGCAACGCCTGTTGCGCACGCTGCTGCGGATGAAAATGTCCGGGGAAATCGACGACATCGTCCAGCGCTACACCGGCCATCGCGAGCCTCCCCATTTCGCCCCTTGAGCCCGGGCCGCTGATGACTTGCGACTCCTGACAGGAACTGACAGGTCCGCCCCTTAAGCTGCCGACCTACCCACAAGCCACCTGGAACAGGCAGCCACCATGCTCAACCTCACTCACCTCTTGCTCTACGTCGACAGCCCGGCCACCAGCGCCCACTTCTATAGCCGCCTGCTGGATCGGCCGCCGGTGGACCTGTCGCCGACCTTTGCCCTGTTCATCCTCGACTCCGGGCTCAAGCTTGGGTTGTGGTCACGCCATACCGTGCAACCTGCCGCCCAGGCCGCCGGGGGCGGGGGCGAACTGGCGTTGGCATTGGACAGCCGCGAAGCGGTCGACACCCTGTATCAGCAATGGAAAGCCTTGGGCATGACCATCGCCCAGCCACCCAATACCCAGGACTTCGGCTACAGCCTGGTCGCCCTCGACCCCGACGGCCATCGCTTGCGTGCCATGTTCCTCACCCTCGACTGAAGCGCCTGCACAGGCCCATGGAGAACGCAGTGTTGCCCCCAACAACACTGCACTTACCCCTCCCCAACGACCGCGCACAGGGCCAAAAAGGCCCTGCACCACCCCCTCCTGCACGCAATAAATGGAAACACATCATTGAGCCCCGGCACCGTCATCGTTATCCTTCCCGCCGACTTGTCACAAAATGTAAGGGAATACGATGAAACACCTACGCCTGCTTATGGTGATGGCAGCCCTGTTCTGCGCGCCGTTTTTTGCCCACGCTGCCAAGCCAGCCGAGAGCGACAACGCCGAGACCCAAACCGAAGAACAGTTCCTGGCCTCACTCTCCCCCCGCCACGGCACCGTCAAACTGCCCGGCGATATTGCCAGCCTCGATCTGAGCAAAGAGTTCTACTACCTCGCCCCCAAAGACACCGAACGCCTGCTGACCGAGGGCTGGGGCAACCCACCGGGCTTCACCACCTTGGGCATGATCGTGCCCAGCGGCGTCAGCCCACTGTCGGCAGAAGGCTGGGGCGTGATCATCAGCTACAAGAATGACGGCCATATCTCGGACGACGACGCCGCCAAGATCGACTACAACGACCTGCTCAAGCAGATGCAGGAAGAGGACGAGGAAGACAACAAACAGCGTCAGGAACAGGGCTACGGCGCCATCCACCTGCTGGGCTGGGCCGAACAGCCGAGCTATGACGCGCAGTCCCACAAGATGTACTGGGCCCGCGAACTCAAGGCCGAAGGCGCCGAGAACAACACCTTGAACTACAGCATCCGCGTGCTGGGTCGCGAGGGCGTGCTGGAGCTCAACGCCGTGGCGTCCATGGACGACTTGGCCACCATCAAGCGGGAAATTCCCAAGGTCCTGGCCTTCACCAACTTCACCGACGGCAACCGCTACGCCGACTACAACCCCAGCACCGACAAGCTCGCCTCCTACGGCCTGGCGGCCCTCGTAGCCGGCGGCATCGCCAGTAAAGCGGGGTTATTTGCCAAGCTGGGTGTCCTGCTGCTGGCCGGCAAGAAGTTCATCATTATCGGCGTGGTCGCCATCGCCGCCTTCGTCGGCCGGCTGTTCAAGAAAAAGAGCTGAACCGCCCCGCCGCAACGACAACGCCCCGTCTATGCGGGGCGTTGTTCATTCAGGCCCTGGTGCTAACGCCCCTCCAACGTCTCGGCCTCGCGAATGGCCCCCGGCAAGGTGCTCGAGACACCTGCAGCCCGCGGCCGCCCGAACCGGCTCCGCCGCCAGCGCCCCTCCAACTGCAGCGCCATCACACTGCCCAGCACCACCGCCGCCCCCAGCAGCACGCTGGATGACACCCGCTCTCCGAGGACCGTCGACGCCAGCGCCATCGCCATGGGCGGAATCAGGTACATGGCAATCGATGCCCGGCTGACCTCGACCCGCGCCAACACATAGGCCCAGGCGAGGTACGCCAGCGCACTGGGAAACACCCCCAGCAACAGCACCGCCAGGTTCACCCGCCAGGACGCCTGGGCCACCGCCTGGCTCAAGCCCGGCGCATACACGCTCAACAACAGCGTGCCGGACCAGACCATGTAACAGACCGTGGTCAGCAGCCCATAGCGCCCGGAAAAACGCCGCTGCAAGACGAAGTACAGCCCCCAGGAAAACGCCGCCAACAACACCAGTAAGCCACGGGGTTCAATCGAGCCCAGGCCCCGATCCCCGGCGACCACCACCACGGCGCCCAACAGCCCAACCCCCACGCATACCCAGCGCCATACGCTGACTGACTCCTTGAGCCAGAAAAAAGCAATCACCGTGCTGAAGATCGGCGCCGACTGGGCCAACACGCTGGAGGCCCCGGCACTCAAGCCCTGCTGGCCGTAGTTGAGGCTGACGTGGTGCAAGGCAATGGCAAAGAACCCCAGCACCAGCAGCCAAGGCAGGTCGCGCCAAGCGGGCAGCGAGATGTTCGACAGCAGTGCAATGCCGCCCATCAACAGCGAGGCAATCAGAAAGCGCAGCAGGGCCAAGTGCCCGGGGCTGTAGCCCTCAAGGCCGATATGGATGCCCACCGGCGAATAGGCCCAACACAGGATCACCGCAGCGGTGGCCAGCAACAGCTTGAACAGGGGCGAGATCGTCACGACACAGGCATCCACAGGGCAGGAGAAGAACTGCAGTGTCCCGCCCTCCACAACTCACCACAATTAACGGATACTGCGGCCATTGATCACGAGAAATGAGCAATGGAACTGACCCAACTGAAGATGGTGAAAGCCGTTGCCCGCACCGGCAGCATCGCCCGCGCGGCAGAACACCTGCATTGCGTCCCCTCCAACATCACCAACCGCCTCAAGCAGTTGGAAAGCGAACTGGGCACCCCGCTGTTCACCCGGGTGGGCCGTGGGCTGAAAATCAGCCCCGCCGGGGAAATCTTCCTCGGCTACAGCGAACGCATCCTGGCCCTGGTGGATGAAGCCAAACGCGCCGTCGACAGCCAGGCCGAACCCAGCGGCCCGCTGCGCCTGGGCTCCATAGAATCCTGCGCGGGGGGGCGCCTGCCGCCCTTGTTGGCCGAATTCCACCGGCGTTACCCGCAGGTGACTGTGGAACTGGTCACCGGCACCTGGTCGCAACTCTTTGAAGAACTGCAACACCAGCGCATCGATGGCGCCCTGGTCGCCATCGACAGCTTGCCGGCGAAGCTGCAACAGACGGTGCTGTACCGCGAGCCGCTGGTGCTGATCTCCAGCACCAACGCTGCGCCGATCCGCACCCCCAGCGACCTGCAAGGGCAACACCTATTCATGTGGCCGGCGGGCTGCCCCTATCGCCGCGCCCTGGAGCAGTGGCTGGGCAAACACGACCTGAACCTGCCGATCACCGGCTATGCCAGTTGGGGCACCATCATCGGCTGCGTCAGCGCGGGGGCCGGAGTGTCGCTGATCCCCGAAGGCGTGCTGGAGCGCTACTCGCAATCGGCGACCCTGACCGTGCATCGCTTCAACGACTTGCTGCCGGTGGATAACCGTTTTGTCTGGCATCGTGACGTGCAAGGGCACCGCGCCCGGGATGCCTTTGCCCAGTTATTGCGGGAAAAGCTCGGGGCATGATCCAGCCCTCGCCCGCCATCAGAAGCAACTGAGCGTTTCGGCACAATGGTCGAGCGTACCGGCACAACGCGGGGGTTGCCCTCTCCATACACTCGTCTTTCCTCCTACCCCGCAAGACGAGTTCCTTATGAAAAACCGCCTTTTGCTCAGCGCGCTTCCCATGGTTTTGAGCCTCAGCGCTCATGCGGCCGACCTCACCCTGAGCAGCCGCGACATCCGCGATGGCCAGCCCTTGAGCAGCCGTGAAGTGTTCCAGGGGTTCGGCTGCGACGGCGCCAACACCTCCCCGCAACTGTCGTGGAACAACCCACCGCCCGGCACCCAAAGTTTCGCGATCACCGCCTACGACCCTGACGCCCCCACCGGCAGCGGCTGGTGGCACTGGACCGTGGTCAACCTGCCCGCCAGCACCTCGCAACTGCCCAGCGGTGCCGGCAATGTAAGCGGCGAACACTTGCCAGCCGGAGCCGTGCAAGGCCGCACCGATTACGGCCAGCCAGGCTTTGGCGGCGCCTGCCCGCCCGTGGGCGATAAGCCCCACCGCTATCAGTTCACCGTCTGGGCCTTGAAGGTCGATAAACTGCCCCTCGACGCCAACGCCAGCGGCGCGCTGGTGGGCTACATGCTCAACACTAACGCACTGGCCAAGGCCACCCTCACCGCCACTTACGGACGCTAAACCCATGAACGCCCCGGTCGGACTGCTGCATCGTGAAAGCCGTATCGATGCCTGTGTCATACGGGCCCGACAGCCCCATGCACTGCAACGGGTGCCGATTTTCTCCAGCGCCCTGTGCCGCGTCCGCCAAGGTGAAAAATGCATGAACTGGGACGACCGCGAAATGCGGGTCGGGCATCAGCACCTGATCCTGCTACCGGCGGGGCGTGAAGTGGGCATCAGCAATTACCCGGGGCCGCAAGGCCACTACATCGCCGATGTGGTGGTCTTTCCCACCGCAGCCTTACGAGCGTTCAGCGCGCGCTACAGCCAGCAAATCATTCCACGGCCCGGGCAAACCGCCAGCGCGGACCTGTGCGTGCCGCTGGATCGGCACACCACCCTTGCCTGGGAAAACCTCCTACACGGCATCGCCGCCGACGCACCGGACGCCCTGCGCAGCCACTACGGCGAAGCGGTGCTGCTGGCCCTGGCCCTGGGCGGCTACGCCGGGCCGCTGCTGCTGGACCGCCACGACCCGCTGTGTGAACGCGTGCAGCACATCATCCTGAGCAACCCCGCCCGAGACTGGACCGTGGCCAACGTCGCCGAACGCCTTAACCTCGGCGCTTCGACCCTGCGCCGCCAACTGACCAACGAGCACGCCAGCTTCAGCAGCATCCTGGAGAACGTCAGACTGGGCATGGCACTGCACTGGCTACAAACCACGCCACGCCCCATCGGCGACATCGCCGCCGCCAGCGGCTACGCCTCGGCGTCGAGGTTTGCCGTGCGTTTTCGCAAGCATTACGGACTGTCGCCAAGGGAGTTGCGGGCAGCGCTTTAAGGCGGTGGGCTGCGAGGTTCGAACGAAGAAAATCAAAGGGCGATGCCTGAATGACAGGCACAAAAAAACCCCACGCTGATGGGGATCAGGTACAGGGTTTTAAATTCAGAAAAGGAAATGTGTTGCTGATGGGCGTTATGGAGGCAACCCCACCAGCCACACCCCGGCACACAATGTTCCCGCTGTGGCTGCTGCCTTCCGGCTCTGACCAGGTTCACGGGTAATCGTTGCGGGGGGACCGATGGGGTCACCATAACGACGCTCGCCTGACGGCGAGCCGCGCCATTGTACCTATCTGAGTTGAAGTTACAACCGCTGCTTGCAGATTAAAAAATCCGAGGGTGGTCAAGCACTTGGCCACTTCCCTTGGAACACCCCGCGATGCAGGGGATGGCAGCGGACAAGGGGTAGCGACACAGCCCCCCTTGTAGGGAAAGCAGCTGAGGCACGGTGGAGTTTTCGCTTTGTTTTGTAGGGCGCTTCCGAGAGAATGCAAACCGCCTTTGAGCGCCTTGAACCCCTCTATTCGATCAGGCAGTCTCCCTGGGCCGCTGCACAATCAGCGGCCCGGATGTGGAAGTTCGGAACTGAGTAAGCATGAGCGCTCTTGAGCATTCTCTGACGATTTCTGGTCAGCGTCGCTTTATGGCGGTTGTGCGCGGGACACCTTCGGGTGTGCTGGGTTACTCAGTCCCGGTCTTCCACACCCTCGCACAACTGCCACCCCTCATGTGGAAGTGAGCTCGGCAGTCCTTTAATACTGAGTGAGTGACACACATGAAAAAGCTTGTCCCCGACCCACCCTTCTCCCTCCCTGCTCATCGTCGCGACCCCGAGCTGGACAGCGCCAATGCCATCTTGCTGCACACCCTCAAAGCCACCCGCGAGCGCCCTTTTGGCCTGCGTGACGCCCACGGCCAGGCGCTGTATACGGTGCAGCCGGGCGTGAGCGCCGAAGATGCCTTGGCCCACGTGTCGCTGCTGCTCAAGTGCGCTGAGGAGGTGTCCGATGAAATCACCGAGCAGGCCAGCGGCATCGAACGCGGCCTGATCTGGTCCATGGTGCATTCCGTGGAAATGGCCCGCGCCGTGGTGGATGCCTTGCTGGACAGCAACCGCCCCAACGGCTAAGCGCAGCACCCAGCACAGGGGCCGGCTTGCCCTCCCCGGCAGACCGGCCTCTTTGCTGCACCTTCAGACCTGGGCCAATACCTCATCGGCCTTGCCGCCTTCGCCCTGGATCACCAGGTGAATAAAGTGCAGTTTGGCGATCACCGCCGATGGCAGCACAAAGGGGTAAAAGTCCGGCTGGCCCATGCTGCGGGACAGCTCGTTGAGCATCCCGGCCAGCTCGATCCAGGCATTGACGAACGACAGGAACGCCGGCCCGCCTGGGTGCTGCGGGTCGTAGAGGGTGCTCAAGGGAAAGGGCTGATAGTCGAAGTCCATTTCCCGGGCGCTCATGCCAAAGCCCAGGGCGGTGTCCACCGCATCCATCATGTGCAGGTAGTGGGCCCAGGTTTCCGCCCAGTCTTCCCAGGGGTGCATGGTGGCGTAGGCACTGACGTAGCCTTGCTGCCAATCGCTCGGCGCGCCTTGTTGGTAATGCCGGTCGAGGGCTTCGGCGTAGCTTTGCCGCTCATCGCCGAACAGGTTGCGAAAGGGCTCCAGCCAATAGCCGTTGGCAATCAGCCGATCCCAGTAGTAATGCCCGACCTCGTGCCGGAAGTGCCCCAGCAGTGTGCGGTAAGGCTCACGCATCGCCACCCGCACTTGCTCGCGATGGGCGTCGTCGGCTTCCTTGATGTCCAGGGTGATCAGGCCGTTGGCGTGCCCGGTCATGGGCGCCTTGCCTTCCAGGTCGATGCCGACAAAGTCGAAGGCCAGCCCGGTGTCTTCATCCAGAGTCTTGGGGATCACCTGCAGGCCGAGGCTGACCAGTTGCGCCACCAGGCGCCGCTTGGCGATTTCCACTTTGCGCCAGCGCTCGGGGTTTTCCGCCACTGACAGGTCGGGGATGGTTCGATTCAGGCTGCACGCCACGCACAAGCTGTCGCTGCCATGGGCCGGCAACAACCAATTACAGGCGGCTGGGGTATCGAGGTTGGCGCAACGGCGAAACAGGCCGGCCTCGGGGTCGGCATCCAGCCACCAGGTGCCAACCTCGGGCCCGGGCTGCAACGATGACAGTCGGCTTTGTTCCGGCTGATAGCCCAACAGCGCCGAACAGGCCAGGCATTGGCTGTTGCGAAAGAACAGCGACTGCCCACAACGGCACTGCCAGACCTTGCTGTTACGCGAACTTTCGCCCATGAAAGGCGCGGCGATACGGGAACTGAGCTGCTCGAAAAAACGGTACATGGCGATCCCTCTCTGAGGCTTGCCAAGACTAGATCATCCCGGCTGCCCCATCGTTCCATCGCGCTTGCCGGCGAAAGGTTTCGCCGGCAAGCCGCTGCCAGCAGATCACGCCGAGAGGGAGATCCCGTGGTCGCCAAGGAAGGCGACAAAGGCCTCTTCATCCAGGACCTTGAGGCCCAGTTCATTGGCCTTGGCCAGCTTGGAGCCGGCACCCGGGCCAGCCACCACGCAATGGGTTTTTGCCGACACCGAACCCGCGACCTTGGCCCCCAGGCTCTCCAGCTTGTCCTTGGCCACGTCGCGGCTCATCAGTTCCAGGGAGCCGGTCAGCACCCAGGTCTGACCCGCCAACGGCAGCCCTTCGACGACCTTTTTCTCGCTGCGCCAGTGCATACCAAACGCCTGCAACTGCGCCTCGATGGCCAGGGCGTGGGTGGCATTGGCTTCGACGTCAAAGTAGTCACGCACGGCCTTGGCCTGCTTCTCGGGCAAGGTCTGGCGCATGTCCAGCCAGTCGGCGGCGATCACCCCTTGCAGGGTGCCGAACTTGTCCGCCAGTTTCTGGGCGGCGCCCGGGCCCACCGACGGAATGTTCAACTTGTCGAGCATGCCGCCCAGGGTGGCGCTGGCCGCAAAATCGGCGCCCAGCTCACCCTGGTCCTGCAACTCCAGCCCGCACTGCTCCTTGTCGAGCAAGGCCCCGATTACCTCTTGGTTATGGCTGTCTTCGAAGAAGCTGTGGATCTCATGAGCCACTTCCAGGCCGACGTCCGGCAGGTAGGTCAACACTTCCGGCAACGCCTGCTGCACACGCTCCAGCGAAGCCAGGGAGCGCGCCAGGACCTTGGCCGTTTCTTCGCCCACATCAGGAATGCCCAAGGCGTAGATAAAGCGCGCCAGGGTCGGCTTGCGGCTGTCGGCAATGGCCTTGAGCAGCTTGTTGCTGGAGACCTCGGCGAAGCCCTCCAGATCGATGATTTGCTCGTACTTGAGCCGGTAGAGGTCTGCGGGCGAGGCGATAAGCTTCTCGTCCACGAGTTGCTCGATGGTCTTGTCCCCCAGGCCTTCGATGTCCATGGCACGCCGGGACACAAAGTGAATGATCGCCTGCTTCAACTGGGCACCACAGGCCAGGCGCCCGACGCAGCGGTACACGGCGCCTTCGCTGACGGTTTCCTTGCCCTTGCTGCGTTTCACCAATTGGGTGCGTTCGACGTGGGAGCCGCACACCGGGCAGGTTTCCGGGGTGGGGACCGGCCGGGCGTCAGCAGGACGACGCTCGGGCACCACCTGCACCACCTTGGGAATCACATCGCCGGCGCGGCGGATGATCACCGTGTCGCCGATCATCAGGCCCAAGCGCGCCACTTCATCCATGTTGTGCAGGGTGGCGTTGGAGACCGTGACGCCGGCCACCTTGACCGGCTTCAAGCGCGCCACCGGGGTCACCGCGCCGGTACGCCCGACCTGGAATTCCACGTCCAGCAGCTCGGTCATTTCTTCCATTGCCGGGAATTTGTGGGCAATCGCCCAACGTGGCTCGCGGGCGCGGAAGCCCAGTTCGCGCTGGGATGCCAGGCTGTTGACCTTGAACACCACGCCGTCGATTTCATAGGGCAACGCGTTACGCCGCTCGCCGATGTCACGGTAGTAATCCAGGCACTCGTCCACGCCCTTGGCCAGCTTCAGCTCGCGGCTGACGGGCATGCCCCAGGCCTTTAACTGCTCCAGGTTGCCGATGTGGGTGTCGGCAATGTCCGCCGACACCTGGCCCAGGCCGTAGCAGCAGAACTCCAGGGGACGGCTGGCGGTGATCTTTGAATCCAGCTGGCGCAGGCTACCGGCGGCAGCGTTGCGCGGGTTGGCGAAGGTCTTGCCGCCCACTTCCAGTTGCGAGGCGTTCAGGCGCTCGAAACCGGCCTTGGACATATAGACTTCGCCGCGCACTTCCAGGGTGGCTGGCCAGCCGCTGCCTTGCAGCTTGAGGGGGATGTTGCGCACGGTGCGCACGTTGACGCTGATGTCTTCGCCAGTGGTGCCGTCGCCACGGGTGGCACCGCGCACCAGGGCGCCGTCCTGGTACAGCAAGCTCACGGCCAGGCCATCGAGCTTGGGTTCACAGCTGTACTCCACCGCCGCGCCACCGCCAAACAAATCGCCCGCTGGCAGGTCCAGGCCTTCGTTGACGCGGCGATCGAACTCGCGCATGTCCACTTCTTCGAAGGCGTTGCCCAGGCTGAGCATAGGCACTTCGTGACGCACTTGAGTGAACGCCGAAAGCGCAGCGCTGCCAACGCGCTGGGTGGGCGAATCGCTGCTGACCAACTCGGGGTGCTCGGCCTCCAGGGCCTTGAGCTCATGGAACAACCGGTCGTACTCGGCGTCCGGAATGCTCGGCTCGTCCAGCACGTGGTAGCGGTAGTTGTGTTGGTCCAGCTCAGCGCGCAGCTCAAGAATGCGGGTTTCAGCGGCGGTCATGGGGTTCTCTCATAAAGCAAAAGAGCAGCCATGGCTGCTCGATTTGAAGATGGGGCAAAGGCTTCGCTGGCGAGCCAGCTCCTACAGGAGGAGCTGGCTGTGGAAGCTTAGCGCTTCTGGGTCAGGGCGCGGCGCTCGAATTCGACGATGCGCTGGCGGTAATGCTCGATGGTCTGCGCAGTCAGCACGCTGCGCTGGTCGTCCTTGAGCTCGCCATTGAGTTCCTGGGACAGCTTGCGCGCTGCGGCCACCATCACGTCGAAGGCTTGCTTCGGGTGACGCGGGCCCGGCAGGCCGAGGAAGAAACTCACGGCCGGGGTGCTGAAGTGGTCGATGTCGTCCAGGTCAAATACGCCCGGCTTGACCGCGTTGGCCATGGAGAACAGGACTTCCCCATTGCCGGCCATGCTTTCGTGGCGGTGGAAGATGTCCATCTCGCCAAAACGCAGGCCGCTTTCGAGGATGTTCTGCAACAGCGCCGGGCCTTTGAAACCGGCGGCGTCGCGGCAGATCACGCTGATCACCAACACTTCTTCGGCTTGCGGCTGATCTTTCTCGGCGTGGCTTGACGCCTTGCCTTCGTCCGGGAAGTCATCGTCACGGCTGCTGAAGCTCGGGCCGTTGTCCAGATCCAGGTCCAGGTTCAGGTCACCCTGATGCGGCTCGCCACCCCGCTTGCCGCGCTTGGACGAAGACTCACGCGGCTCGCGGGCCGGCATGCTCACAGACGGCAAGTCATGCTCGTCGAGTTGCGGTTCCTTGTGGGTATCCAGCACGCGAGGCGGCCCCAGCAATTCGGCGCTGGTGTCCTCGTCCGGCAGGTTGGACAGGCTTCGGTCAAGACGGAATTTCAACTTGCCTTTGCCGCCGCGCATACGGCGCCAGCCATCAAAAAGAATACCGGCAATGACAATAATGCCGATGACGATCAGCCACTCGCGCAGACCGATTTCCATGTAATCCCGTGCCTCTATAAAAAATGCTGATAAATAAGGGGCTTAGCAAACTGCAAACCGCTTTAAAACGTGGCGCCAACTCTATGTTCTGAATGGCATTTTGCCCACGCATAGGAAAAATTGACATTAAACTAGCACGACCAAAGGCAACTTTACACCGTCTGTCACAACGGTTAAGGCCAATATGTCGATTGGCCAGCAATCCGGGCGGGTAAAAACTCCAGGCTGACCGTCCCCTCGCTCCCCCGGCCCTTTGGACTCAAGCGTCCACCATCGCCATCGCCTCCTCGACATCCACTGCTACAAGGCGCGAACAACCGGGCTCGTGCATCGTGACCCCCATCAACTGATCGGCCATTTCCATGGCGATCTTGTTGTGGGTGATATAGATGAACTGCACCGTTTGCGACATTTCTTTGACCAGTCGGGCATAACGTCCAACGTTAGCGTCATCCAGCGGCGCGTCAACTTCGTCGAGCATACAGAACGGCGCCGGGTTCAATTTGAAAATGGCAAATACCAGGGCCAATGCGGTCAGGGCCTTTTCGCCACCCGAGAGCAAATGAATGGTGCTGTTCTTCTTGCCTGGAGGACGCGCCATGATTGTTACCCCTGTATCGAGTAAATCTTCGCCCGTCAGTTCCAAATAAGCGCTGCCACCACCGAAAACTTTTGGAAAGAGCGCCTGCAAACCGCCGTTAATCTGATCAAAGGTATCTTTGAAACGATTACGGGTTTCCTTGTCGATCTTGCGGATAACATTTTCCAGGGTCTCCAGGGCTTCCACCAGGTCAGCGTTCTGCGCGTCCAGGTAGCGCTTGCGCTCGGACTGCTGCTGATACTCGTCGATGGCCGCCAGGTTGATCGCGCCCAGGCGCTGGATGCGTGCAGCGATGCGTTCCAGTTCTTCCTCGGCGGCCTTTTCATTGGCCTCGGCGGTCAGGGTCGCAAGCACGCCTTCAAGGTCATAGCCGTCTTCCAGCAACTGGTCCTGCAAGGTCTTGCGGCGCACGCTCAGGGCTTGCCATTCCATGCGCTGCTGTTCGAGCTGGCCACGGATCAGTTGCGACTGCTGCTCGGCCTGGTTACGACGCTTCTCGGCGTCGCGCAGTTCGCGGTCGGCGTCTTCCAGGGCGATTTGCGCGGTCTTGAGTTCGACGTCCACCGTCATGCGCTTTTCCAGCAGTTCTTCCAGCTTGAGGCGCAGCTCTTCCAGGGGCGCTTCGCCCTCTTCCAGGTTGAGGCTGAGCTGCTCGCGCTTCTCGGTCAGGCGTTCGGATTGCAGTTCAAGGCGTTCCAGGGCCTGGCGCGTGGAGTCGTGCTGGGCTTTGAGCGACCCCAAACGCACCGCCAGTTGATGGGCGTGATCCTTGTGTTGCCGGGCTTCCTGGCGCACCCGGTCCAGGCGCTCGCGCAGACTGTCGCGCTGGGCCAGCAGCAGTTCGCGCTGCTCGGTGTCCAGGGCCATGCTGTCCAGGGCCTCCTGCAACTGCAGCCGGGCTTCGCCTATTTGTTCGTGTTCCAGGGCCCGCTGTTCGCCCAGCTCGGTGAGTTCTTCATCCAGGCGGGTACGACGCAAACTCAGTTGCTCAGCCTTGGCCTTGCCGGCGGACAGCTTGGCCTTCAATTCTCCCTGCTGACGGGCTTCATCCTGCAGCAGGCGGCGCAAATGTTCGCGGCCGTTTTCCTGCTGGCGCTGCTGCGCCCGCAGGTTTTGCAATTGGCTTTCCAGGGCTTCGACGCTGGCTTCGCGCTCATCGCGCTCCAGGCCCAGTTGCTGGATTTCCTGACCACGGGCCAGCACGCCGCTTTCCGCTTCACTGGCGCGGCGCACTCGCAAAAAGTGCCGGCCGACCCAGAAGCCATCACGGCTGATCAGGCTCTCGCCCGCCGCCAGTTGCCCGCGCAAGGCCAGGGCCTGTTCCAAACTGTCCACCGGCTTGACTTGGCCCAGCCAGGGCGCCAGGTCCACCGGCGCATCGACCTTGTCCAGCAGGCTGCCGGGGATGCGCGCGCCCTCCCCGGCCAGCGTCAGCAAGCGCAGATCGCCCTGCTCGAAACCGGCCAGGTCGATCCCGGAGAAGTCATCCACCAACACCGCTTGCAGATCGGCACCGAGCACGGTTTCCACCGCCAGCTCCCAGCCGGCTTCGACCTGCATGCCATCGGCCAGGCGTGGGCGCTCGGACAATTGCTGGTCCTTCAACCATTGGGCAGTGCCGGTGCCCGGATCGAGCGCCGCCTGCTGCAGCGCTTCAAGGGAGGCCAAGCGACCGTTGAGGCGTTGCAGTTCGCCCTGGGCCTGCTGCTGGGCCTGGGTGGCCCGCTGCAGTTCCTGGCGCAGCTGTTCCAGCCGCTCGACCTGGGCCTCTTCACTGGCTTGCAGGTCTTCCAGGGTCGCCTCGCTGGCGGCCAGTTCTTCATTGAGTTCGAGGATCGCCGCGTCTTCCGGGTCGGCGGACAGCAGGTCGCGCTCCTCGGCGAGACGTCGCTGGCGTTCGGCCAGGCGCTCCATGCTGCCTTCCAGTTGCTGGATGCGCGATTGCTGCACCTGGGCCTGGCGCTGCGGTTCGGCGGAGCTGAGGTTGAAACTGTCCCACTGCTCCTGCCAGCCGTGCATGGTGGTTTCGGCTTCTTCCAGGGCGGCCGCGGCTTCTTCGGCCGCGGCGCTGGTGACTTCCTGTTCCGGCTCGAGCATTTCCAGCTCTTCGCCCAGGGTCGCCAGCAAAGTACGGTCATGGCCCAGGTGGGATTCGGTTTCCTGGCGCGCGCGCTCGGCTTCGCGCAGGTCGTCCTGCAACTGGCGCAAACGCTGCTGGCCGTGCTGGATGCTCTGCTCGACCCGGGCGATATCACCGCCCACCGAATAGAAGCGCCCCTGCACCAGATTGAAGCGCTCGGACAGTTCATGGTGCCCGTCGCGAAAGCGTTCGATGGCGGCATCGGCGTTGCGCTGCTCGGCCACCAGGGCTTCGAAACTGACTTCCTGGTCGCCGATGATCGACTCGCGCTGCCCCACCTGTTCATTCAGCGCCTGCCAGCGCAGCGCCGACAGTTGGGCCTTGAGCTGACGCTCCTCGCCCTTGTATTCCTGGTACTTCTCGGCGGCCTGGGCCTGGCGATGCAGGCGCTCCAACTGGCGCTCCAGCTCTTCACGCAGGTCGGTCAGGCGCGCCAGGTTTTCATGGGTGCGGCGAATACGGTTCTCGGTTTCGCGGCGGCGCTCCTTGTACTTGGAGATGCCTGCGGCTTCCTCGATAAAGTTGCGCAAGTCCTCGGGCTTGGCTTCGATCAGCTTGGAGATCATGCCCTGCTCGATGATCGAGTAGCTGCGCGGCCCCAGGCCGGTGCCGAGGAAAATATCGGTAATGTCGCGACGCCGGCACTTGGTGCCGTTGAGGAAGTAGCTGTTCTGGCTGTCGCGGGTGACCTTGCGGCGGATGGAGATTTCCGCGTAGGCCGCGTACTCGCCGATCAGGGTGCCGTCGGAGTTGTCGAACACCAGCTCGATGCTGGCCTGGCTCACCGGCTTGCGGCTGGTGGAGCCATTGAAGATGACGTCGGTCATCGACTCGCCGCGCAAATTCTTGGCCGAGCTCTCGCCCATCACCCAACGGACGGCGTCGATGATGTTCGACTTGCCGCAACCATTGGGCCCGACCACCGCCGCCATGTTACTGGGGAAGTTCACCGTGGTCGGGTCGACGAAGGACTTGAACCCCGCCAGCTTGATGCACTTGAGCCGCACGTTTAGGCGCCCGTCAACGCAGACACCACCAGATCGCAGCTGCGCTGGGCGTAGGCCGTGAGCACCTGGCGGATCTGCGGCAAATCACGGGCCATCACCGCGGCCAGCAGCTGTTCGAACAGCGCCAGGTACTCGCTCATCGAGGCCTTGCGCTGCTCCAGTGCCAGGTAATAGGCACGGCTCATGGCCGGCTGCAGGTTCTCGACGGTTTCCTGCAGATAAGGGTTGTTGGCGAAGGGATAGGCGGCGCGCATGACGTTGAAGCTGTCTTCGACGAACACCCGGATATCCTGGCGCTCGTAGGCCGCGATCAGGCGCTGCTGGATCTGCAGGAACGGCGTCATGTCCGCCTGCTGCACCCAACCGCTGGCCACCGAATTGCCCAGCAGGATGTACAGCTCGCTCATCAGCGCGCACAGGCTGCGCACCTTGTGCTCGGTGAGCTCGGTCACGTGGGCGCCACGGCGCGGCAGGATGGCGATCAGATGGCGGCGCTCGAGGATCAGCAAGGCTTCACGCACCGAGCCGCGGCTGACATTGAGCGCCAAGGTGACCTTCTGTTCCTGGATGCGCTCCCCGGGCTTGAGATCGCCACGAATGATACGTTCGGCGAGGTGGTGGGCAATTTGCTCGGCGAGACTGTCCGGCGCCTTGAACGTCATGGTTTTCCTTGAAAATCTTCGATCAACACAAGCGGCGCAGTGTAGCGCAATTGATACCTGATGGCGGAGTGCCCGAAGCGCGTAAATTGGCATGGAATAAGCAAAAACATTCCATCCCGAGAGGGTCAATACTCTTTGCATGGAACCGTTGACCGACAAAATCAAATTTCCTGACCTTTGAGTCAGAAAACAATTGACCGAAAAGTCAGACCTGACTAAATTCGGCTCCAGTCGGTTAACAACAATAATGAGTCTGCGAGGCCTTCCGTGATCCAGTTTTTACTCAACCAGGAACTCCGTAGCGAGCACGCCCTGGACCCCAACCTGACCGTGCTCAATTACCTGCGCGAGCACTTGGGAAAATCCGGCACCAAAGAAGGCTGCGCCAGCGGTGACTGTGGCGCCTGCACCGTGGTGGTGGGCGAACTGCAAACGGACGCCGACGGCGCCGAGCACATCCGCTACCGCAGCCTCAACTCATGCCTGACCTTTGTCTCGGCCTTGCATGGCAAGCAACTGATCAGTGTCGAAGACCTCAAGCACCAGGGCCAACTGCACAGCGTGCAGCAGGCCATGGTGGAGTGCCACGGCTCGCAGTGCGGCTTCTGCACCCCGGGCTTTGTCATGTCGCTGTTCGCCCTGCAGAAAAACAGCGAGGCCCCGGACCGCCACAAAGCCCACGAGGCCCTGGCCGGCAACCTCTGCCGTTGTACGGGCTACCGGCCGATTCTCGACGCCGCCGAGCAGGCCTGCTGCGGCCGGCAACCGGACCAGTTCGACGCCCGCGAAGCCCAGACCATCGCCCGCCTCAAAGCCATCGCGCCCAAGGATACCGGCGAGCTCAACAGCGGCGACAAGCGCTGCCTGGTGCCGCTGACCGTGGCCGACCTGGCCGACCTGTATGACGCCTACCCCCAAGCCCGCCTGCTGGCCGGCGGCACCGACCTGGCCCTGGAAGTCACCCAGTTCCACCGCACCCTGCCGGTGATGATCTACGTCGGTAATATCGAAGAAATGAAGCGCGTCGAACGCTTTGACGACCGCCTGGAAATCGGCGCCGCCACGGCCCTGTCCGACTGCTACGAAGCCCTCAAGGCCGAGTACCCGGACTTCGGCGAACTGCTGCAACGCTTTGCCTCGCTGCAAATCCGCAACCAGGGCACCCTGGGCGGCAATATCGGCAACGCGTCCCCCATCGGTGACTCGCCGCCCCTGCTGATCGCCCTCGGCGCGCAGATCGTCCTGTGCAAGGGCGAGACCCGCCGCACCCTGGCCCTGGAAGACTATTTCATCGACTACCGGGTGACCGCGCGCCAAGACAGCGAGTTTATCGAGAAGATCATCGTGCCCCGGGCCAGCGCCGAGCAGCTGTTCCGCGCCTACAAAGTGTCCAAGCGCCTGGATGATGATATTTCAGCGGTCTGCGCAGCCTTTAACCTGCGCCTCGAAGACGGCGTGATCGCCGATGCCCGGGTGGCGTTCGGCGGCATGGCGGCCACCCCCAAGCGTGCCCAGGCCTGCGAAGCCGTGCTGCGTGGCGCGCCCTGGAACCACGCCACGGTGGAGCGTGCCTGTGCCGCCCTGGCCGAGGACTTCACACCGCTGTCGGACTTCCGCGCCAGCAAGGAATACCGCCTGCTCAGCGCCCAGAACCTGCTGCGCAAATATTTCATCGAACTGCAGACTCCGCACATCGAGACCCGGGTGACCGCTTATGTCTAATCATCACAAGGTCGAAAAGACCCAGGCCGAGCTGACCGCGCTGTTTCACCAGGACCTGACCACCGGCGTGGGCCGCAGCGTCAAGCACGACAGCGCCGACAAACACGTGTCCGGCGAAGCGGTGTACATCGATGACCGCCTGGAATTCCCCAACCAGTTGCACGTGTATGCGCGCTTGTCGGACCGGGCCCACGCGAAAATCCTCAGCATCGACACCGCGCCCTGCTACGCCTTCGACGGTGTGCGTATCGTCATCACCCACGAGGACATTCCCGGCCTGAAGGACATCGGCCCGCTGTTGCCCGGCGACCCGCTGCTGGCCATCGACACGGTGCAGTTCGTCGGCCAACCGGTGCTGGCCGTCGCCGCCAGGGACCTGGACACCGCACGCCAGGCCGCCATGGCCGCGGTCATCGAATACGAAGACCTGGAGCCCGTGCTGGATGTGGTCGAAGCGCTGCGCAAGCGCCACTTCGTGCTCGACAGCCACACCCACCAGCGCGGCGACTCCACCAACGCCCTGGCCAACGCTGCACACCGCCTCCAGGGCACGCTGCACATCGGCGGCCAGGAGCACTTCTACCTGGAGACGCAGATCTCCTCGGTGATGCCCACCGAAGACGGGGGCATGATCGTCTACTGCTCGACCCAGAACCCCACCGAAGTGCAGAAGCTGGTGGCGGAAGTGCTGGACGTGTCGATGAACAAAATCGTGGTCGACATGCGGCGCATGGGCGGCGGTTTCGGCGGCAAGGAAACCCAGGCCGCCAGCCCGGCCTGCCTGTGCGCGGTGATTGCCCGCCTCACCGGCCAACCGACCAAAATGCGCCTGCCGCGGGTCGAAGACATGCTGATGACCGGCAAGCGCCACCCCTTCTACATCGAGTACGACGTGGGCTTCGACAGCAACGGGCGCCTGCACGGGATCCAGCTGGAACTGGCCGGCAACTGTGGGTGCTCGCCGGACCTGTCGGCCTCCATCGTCGACCGGGCGATGTTTCACGCCGACAACGCCTACTACCTGGGCGACGCCACCATCAACGGCCATCGCTGCAAGACCAACACCGCATCCAACACCGCCTATCGCGGCTTCGGCGGGCCCCAGGGCATGGTCGCCATCGAGGAAGTCATGGACGCCATCGCCCGGCATCTGCACCTCGACCCACTGGCGGTGCGCAAGGCCAACTACTACGGCAAGACCGAGCGCAACGTTACCCACTACTACCAGACGGTGGAGCACAACATGCTCGAGGAAATGACCGCCGAGCTGGAGGCCAGCAGCCAGTACGCCGAACGCCGAGAGGCGATCCGCCTGTACAACGCCCACAGCCCGATCCTGAAAAAAGGCCTGGCGCTGACGCCGGTCAAGTTCGGGATTTCCTTCACCGCCAGCTTCCTCAACCAGGCCGGGGCGCTGATCCACATCTACACCGACGGCAGCATCCACCTGAACCACGGCGGCACCGAGATGGGCCAGGGCCTGAACGTCAAGGTCGCGCAGGTGGTGGCCGAGGTGTTCCAGGTGGATATCGAGCGGGTGCAGATCACCGCCACCAACACCGACAAGGTGCCCAACACCTCGCCTACGGCGGCGTCCAGCGGTGCCGACCTGAACGGCAAGGCCGCGCAGAATGCTGCCGAAATCATCAAGCAGCGCCTGGTGGAATTTGCCGCGCGCAAATACGACGTCAGCGAGGCAGACGTCGAATTCCACAACGGCCATGTGCGGGTGCGCGAGCAGATCCTGACCTTCGAGGCGCTGATCCAGCAGGCGTATTTCGCCCAGGTGTCGCTGTCCAGCACCGGCTTCTACAAAACCCCGAAAATCTACTACGACCGCTCCCAGGCCCGTGGTCGGCCGTTCTACTACTTCGCCTACGGCGCAGCCTGTGCCGAGGTCGTCGTCGACACCCTGACCGGCGAATACAAAATGCTCCGCACCGACATCCTGCATGACGTCGGCGCCTCGCTGAACCCGGCCATCGACATCGGCCAGGTAGAGGGCGGGTTTATCCAGGGCATGGGCTGGCTGACCACCGAAGAGCTGGTGTGGAACGCCAAGGGCAAGCTGATGACCAACGGTCCGGCCAGCTACAAAATCCCGGCCGTGGCGGACATGCCCCTGGACCTGCGCGTCAAGCTGGTGGAAAACCGCAAGAACCCGGAAGACACGGTGTTCCATTCCAAGGCCGTGGGTGAGCCGCCCTTTATGCTCGGCATCGCCGCCTGGTGTGCGATCAAGGACGCGGTGGCCAGCCTGGGCGACTACCGACATCAACCACAGATCGATGCACCGGCGACACCGGAACGGGTGTTGTGGGGCTGTGAGCAGATGCGCCGCCTGCAGGTGGCCAAGGTTGCAGATACGCAAGTCGAGCTGGCTTCGCTGTAACGGCTATCGCCGGCTCCTACCTGTAGGAGCCGGCTTGCCGGCGAACAGGCCGTCATCAACACCCAAGATCCCGAGGTGAACATGTACAACTGGATCAGTGCCCTCGCCGACCTGCAGACCCGCGGTGAACCCTGCGTATTGGTGACCATCATCGAAGAGCTGGGCTCCACGCCACGCAACGCCGGCTCGAAGATGGTCATCAGCGCCACCCAGGCCTTCGACACCATCGGCGGCGGCCACCTGGAATACAAAGCCATGCAACTGGCCCGCGAGATGCTCGCCAGTGGCCGGCAAGACACTCACCTGGAGCGCTTCAGCCTGGGCGCCAGCCTCGGCCAGTGCTGCGGCGGGGCCACGGTGCTGCTGTTCGAACCCATGGGCCAGGTACAGGCGCAAATCGCCGTGTTCGGCGCCGGCCATGTCGGCCGCGCCCTGGTGCCGCTGCTGGCCAGCCTGCCCTGCCGGGTGCGCTGGATCGACTCGCGGGAGCAGGAGTTCCCCGAGCAGATACCCCACGGCGTCAGCAAGCGGGTCAGCGAAGACCCGCTGGATGAAATCGACGACTTGCCCCCCGGCAGCTACTGCATCGTCATGACCCACAATCACCAACTGGACCTGGAACTCACCGCGGCGATCCTCAAGCGCAACGACTTCGCCTACTTCGGCCTGATCGGTTCCAAGACCAAACGGATGAAGTTCGAACACCGCCTGCGCGATCGCGGCTTCGACAGCGCCACCTTGCAACGCATGCGCTGCCCGATGGGTCTGAGCGAGGTCAAAGGCAAGCTGCCTGTGGAAATCGCCATCTCCATCGCTGGCGAAATCATCGCCACCTACAACGCCCATTTCGGCCAAAACAGCACCCGCGCCGAACCCATTGCCAAGCTGCTGCCAGTGTCGCGCCGCAGCCAAGCCACCCTCTGAGAACACCCCATGCCTTTGACTCGCAAAGCCTACCGCGCCGCCATTCTGCACAGCATCGCCGACCCCGCCGAGGTGGGCATCGACGCCTCCTATGAGTATTTCGAGGACGGCTTGCTGGTGGTCGAAAACGGCCGGATCAGCGCCCTCGGCCACGCCAGCGAACTGCTGGCCAGCCTGCCGGCAGACATCGACATCACCCACTACCCGGACGCACTGATTACCCCGGGCTTTATCGACACCCATATCCACCTGCCGCAAACCGGCATGGTCGGCGCCTACGGCGAGCAATTGCTGGATTGGCTCAACACTTACACCTTCCCCTGCGAAAGCCAGTTCGCCGACTCGGCACACGCCGAGCAGGTGGCAGACATCTTCATCAAAGAACTGCTGCGCAATGGCACCACCACCGCCCTGGTGTTCGGCAGCGTGCACCCGCAGTCGGTCAACGCCTTCTTCGAAGCCGCCGAGAAGCTCGACCTGCGCATGATCGCCGGCAAGGTGATGATGGATCGCAATGCTCCGGACTACCTGACCGACACCGCTGAAACCAGCTACCGCGACAGCAAGGCGCTGATTGAACGCTGGCACGGCAAGGGCCGCCTGCATTACGCCGTGACCCCACGCTTCGCCCCCACCAGCACCCCGGAGCAACTGACCCTGGCCGGCCAGTTGCTGGGGGAATACCCCGACCTGTACATGCAGACCCACATCAGCGAGAACCTCCAGGAAGTGGAATGGGTCAAGGAGCTGTTCCCGGAGCGCAAGGGCTACCTGGACGTGTACGACCACTACCAACTGCTGGGCGAGCGCTCGGTGTTCGCCCACGGTGTGCACCTGTGCGACGACGAGTGCGCGCGCCTGGCCGAGACCGGTTCGGCCATCGCCTTTTGCCCCACCTCGAACTTCTTCCTGGGCAGCGGCCTGTTCAACCTGCCCATGGCCGAAAAGCACAAGGTCAATGTGGGCTTGGGCACCGATGTCGGCGGCGGCACCAGCTTCTCGCTACTGCAAACCCTGAACGAGGCGTACAAGGTCATGCAGTTGCAAGGCGTGCGCCTGAGCCCGTTCAAGTCGCTGTACCTGGCCACCCTCGGCGGCGCCCGGGCGCTGCGCCTGGAAGACAAGGTCGGCACCCTGCAGCCGGGCACCGACGCCGACTTCCTGGTGCTCGACTACCACGCCACGCCGCTGCTCAGCTACCGCCTGCAACAGGCCAAGAGCATCGACGAGACCCTGTTCGTGCTAATGACCCTGGGCGACGACCGCAGCGTTCTGCAAACCTACGCCGCCGGCGTGAAAGTGCACCAGCGCTAGGCCCTGAAACGAAAAATCCCCCGCCCTGTGGATAACCCGGGTCGGGGGATTTTTTATGGGCCAAGGTTTAAACGCGTTGGCCGCTACCGAGTGCCTAGAAGGTCACTTCCATGTTCAACGTGGGCGCCGACGTACGGGTGCCTCGCCCGCCATCGACCCCGAACTTGTTGTGCCAATACTCGTAGCCCACGCCGAGGTAGAGGTTGGGCTTGACGTTTTTCCCCGGCATCACGGCAACCATCAACGCGGTGCGCACCAGGGTTTCGGCGGCGGTGTCACGGTCGTTGTAGTCGTGGCCTTTTTCACCGGTGTAGTTGATGAAACCCTGGAACTTGGCGCCGTGGCTGCCCACCTCGAACGGCCGCATCCAGGCCAGGTTGATCAGGTAGCTGCCGTCGAAGGTATGGTCGGGATCCTTGGCACCGGGGATGCCGGAATGGTTGTTTTCCTTGTAGTACAACAGGCTGAGGTCGAGCACGCCGACGGTGTTGAACTTCAGGGTCGGCCCCACCACCAAGGCACGTTTTTTTGCAGAGCCCAAGTTGTTGTTGCGGCTGGCATCGAACCCCAGGGTCAGGGTGTAATCCTTGACCAGCCCGGTGCCCAGGGGCGTGTCGAACACCCGGGAAGCGAAGAGTTGATGGCGATACACGCCATACACTTCGCTGCTGCCACGGTCGGTGCCTTTGCGCGGGTCGTCGCTGTCGGACAGCAGGACGTCGAGGTGCAGGTAGTTGCTGCCGTACTGGTAACCACTGGCGTGGGTGAAGCTGTAGATGCGCTTGCTGATGAACTCCGGGTTGTTCGGGTTGGTGAACTCCTTGCCGTACCTGAAGCCCACGCTATTGCTCATCCATTCCACGGCGGCCGCCTCCCCTGCGCCCACGAGTGTCATCAGCAGGGCTGCGCCTTTTAATGCCTTTTTCATTTTTATTATGTCCTGTGGCGGTGTGGCTTATGGCAGCTTCGCTGGCTGCCGACCGGACGCAGTATCGGCACAAGCGCCACCGGCCCCAAAGAACAGAATATCGACCAGGGCGCTGCCGAAACGGCAGCGGGTAAAGGGCGCAGCCACTCACACCACAGGCTGGCTGGCGCCTCGTTGCGCACGCTCACGCAGGGTGATTTCCTCACCCAGCAAGTGCGCCAGCGCCGCTACCGCGCTGGGCAAGTCTCGACCACTGCGGGCATACAGCCCCAGGTCGCTGTAGATGCCACCCCGGTCGCTCAAGGGGATGTGCACCAGTTCGCCACGGGCCAGGTCGGACTCCACACCGATCCGCGTCTGGAACGCCACCCCCATGTTGTGCCGGGCCATTTGCCGGGCCAGCTCCAGAGAGTTGCTTTGCAACGGGGGCTTGCCCACCAGGCTCGAACGCGGGTGCAGCGGCGCCAGCAGGTGATGGATCGACAACTCGCTCTTGGCCAGGATCAGGCCGTGCTCGGCACAGGTGGCGAAGCTGACACTGCCTCGCTGCGCCAACGGGTGGTCGGGGCTGACCAGGGCCCCCAGGCAGAAATGACCGACGCTGAGCTGGCGAATCTCCACTGCTCGCGGCAAGGCAAAAGCCAGCCCCAGGTCCGCCCGGCTGTTGATCAATGCCTCGGGAATCGACTGCGACCCCTGCACCGTGACGCCGATGGTCACGTGCGGGTAGAGATCGCGCATGCGCTTGAGCACCGATGGCAAAAGGTCCACCGTCGCGCCCTCCACGGCAGCGATCTCCACATGCCCGCTCTTGAGCCCTTGCAAGGCATCGAACTCCAGGCGCACCCGCTCCAGGTCCTGCAGCACCAGGCTGACATGGCGGCTGAAAATCTCCCCGGCCAGGGTCAAGCGCAAACCGCCGGGCAAGCGCTCGAACAGCGAGGAGCCGATTTCGTCTTCGATCTTGAGGATCTGCCGGTTCACTGCCGAAGAGGCGACGTTCAACCGCCGCGCCGCCTCACGAATGGAATGGCAGCGCTGAACCATATCGAAGTAATGAATGGCCGAAGAATGGATGCGTAATTTTCTGTTAGACATGCCGCACGCTCCTTGCACAGGGCGCACTGCAGGGTGGTGCGCCCTGAAGAGCAGCACCGGTGAGTGGTCAAGCGCCCGGAAGCGACAACTGTATACAATCCACCGCACCAAACCGCAAGCCAATGCATACAACCTACCGAACAGCCCAGCCGGCCTGGGTTTCAGGGGGCTGACGACCTGGGCGGGGCACGTTATCAGCCCCCTGAAAACACAATCCCCCGCGACAGCAAACGCCATGGCGGGGGATGTTCAAGGGGAGAACTGGCAGCAAACGCCGCCGGCGCGGCCTTACAGCTTGAGGGTAGGACGACCCGGCTTCTTGGTTTGCAGCAGGTGGGAGAACACCGCATGCAGGTCATCGGAAGCGCTTTCTTCGTCGAGGTTGAGCTTGCTGTCGATGTGATCCATGTGATGCATCATCAGGGTCACTGCCAGGTCGCCGTCACGGGCTTCGATGGCATCGATCAACTGGGTGTGCTCGTCGTAGGAACAGTGGGAACGGTTGCCACTTTCATACTGGGCGATGATCAGCGAAGTCTGGGACACCAGGCTGCGCTGGAAACTGATCAAGGGTGCATTTTTCGCGGCTTCGGCCAGCTTCAAGTGGAACTCCCCGGACAAGCGGATCCCGGCGCCCCGATCGCCCCGGGAAAAGCTGTCTCGCTCCTCATTGACCATCTGCCGCAATTCGAGCAATTGCTCGGCTGTTGCGTGCTGGACGGCCAACTCGGTGATCGCCCGCTCCACCAGACGGCGGGCGAGAAAGACCTGGCGGGCTTCCTCGACACTCGGGCTGGCAACCACAGCGCCACGATTGGGGCGCAACAGCACCACGCCTTCATGGGCCAGGCGCGACAAGGCGCGACGAATGATGGTCCGACTGACTCCGAATATCTCCCCCAGCGCCTCTTCACTCAACTTGGTGCCGGGCGCCAGACGCTGCTCGAGGATGGCCTCAAAGATGTGCGCGTAGACAATATCGTCCTGGGTTCCGCTGCGACCGGCTTTGCCTGCTCGCGGTTGTTTCTTGAGAGGTTGCAACTGTTCGTTCATGGGCACTCGGGTCGGGAGGACTGCAGCGAATTCACGGAGACTTTAATACGCACGGGTAGGTCGCTGGCAAGTATCGCGTTAAAACAATGGCACATTGTACACAACCCCTGGGGATCATTCGCAATAAGTGTGCGTGGCCCGGCACTTATTTAACGACTGTACGGCTATATGCAGCCGTGGCTGTATTGCAATGCACAGCGCCATTTGAGTTTAGGCTTGCGCGGGAAAGACCGTGGCAGACCGCAGCGCCTTTTCCCGCCCCGCAACACCGGCCAGCCGCACGCTGGCGCTTGATCAAGAACAAGGATCCGCTCAGATGTCCGACGCAACACCTTTGCCGTTACGCCCCCTGGCGGACACCTCACCGTCCGCCATCGTTGCCGGTTTCATTGCCATGATGACCGGCTACACCAGTTCGCTGGTGCTGATGTTCCAGGCTGGCCAGGCCGCCGGGCTGACCAACGGTCAGATTTCTTCGTGGATCTGGGCCATTTCGATCGGCATGGCCATCTGCAGCATCGGCCTGTCGCTGCGTTACCGCACCCCCATCACCATTGCCTGGTCGACCCCGGGCGCGGCGCTGTTGATCACCAGCCTCTCCGGCGTGAGTTACGGCGAAGCCATCGGCGCCTACATCACCTGCGCCGTGCTGGTGACGATTTGCGGGCTCACCGGAAGTTTCGAACGCCTGGTCAAGCGCATCCCGGCATCCCTGGCGGCGGCGTTGCTGGCGGGGATCCTGTTCAAGATCGGCAGTGAGATTTTCGTCGCCGCCCAACACCGCACTGGCCTGGTACTGGGGATGTTTTTCACCTACCTGCTGGTCAAGCGCCTGTCGCCCCGTTACGCGGTGCTGGCGGCGCTGCTGATCGGCACGGCGCTGTCGGGGTTGATGGGCCTGCTGGACTTCAGCGGCTTCCACCTGGAAGTGGCGACCCCGGTCTGGACCACGCCGCACTTCTCCCTGGCGGCGACCATCAGCATCGGCATTCCGCTGTTTGTGGTGGCCATGACCTCGCAGAACATGCCCGGGGTCGCCGTGCTGCGTGCCGACGGCTACAACGTGCCAGCATCGCCGTTGATTACCGCCACCGGCATCGCCTCGCTGCTGCTGGCGCCGTTCGGCTCCCACGGGATCAACCTGGCGGCCATCAGCGCCGCCATCTGCACCGGCCCCCACGCCCATGAAGACCGCAACAAGCGCTACACGGCGGCGGTCTGGTGCGGCATTTTCTACGGCATTGCCGGTGTCTTTGGCGCGACCCTGGCTGCGCTGTTCGCCGCCTTGCCCAAGGAACTGGTGCTGTCGATTGCCGCGCTGGCGCTGTTCGGCTCGATCATCAACGGCCTGAGCATTGCGATGAGCGAAGTGAAGGAACGCGAAGCGGCGCTGATCACCTTTATGGTCACGGCCTCGGGGCTGACGCTGTTTTCCATCGGCTCGGCGTTCTGGGGCATCGTCGCCGGCGTGGTCACCCTGATGATTCTAAATTGGCGCAACGCCTGACACCCCTAGTCGCCGGCTCGCCGGCGATTGGCGGATGGCGGATGGCGCCCACGGCAAAACCCCGGACAAGCCCGCGGCAGAAACAGCAAACAGGGAAATTTCGACATATTGCTGCACTAGGGCAGCAACGCATAAGCGGCCCGAACGGGCCGCTTATGCATGACATCACGCGACTGGGTTGATCGCGTTGTCCGGGTACCAAACGTCCAGCAGCGGGCTGACTTCAACGCTGGTCAGCTCGGTGCGGCCTTTGAGCCAGGCTTCAACAGCGGCACGTTGTGCTTCGCTGACGGAACCGCGCTTGCTCAGGCAAACCAGACCGAAGTCATCGCCGCCTACATAGCCCAGACCGTTGGCTTCCATCGCTTCTTTGAGGAACGCGTCGAGGAAAGCGTCAATAGCTTCTTCAGCCAGATCTTCTTTGAAATCCAGGTTCAGCTCAAAACCCAGCTCCTGAAATTCATCTACGCAGAGTTTTTTGCGCAGACGGCGGGAACGGTTAGTGGCCATGGAACAATCCTCATAAGTAATAACGGGCGGCACTTTAACAGTTTAGCCGGGCGATTGCCTGACTCTATGAGGACGCCCGCTAGCCATTGGCAAAAAAAATACCGGATTAGCCACGCCAGGCAAGGCACAAGCCGCTATACCTTGGGGCATAATGCCGACACTTTCTTGACCACTGAGGGATTTTATCTTCATGCCCTCGTCTTTTTTCCCCTCGACTGCAGGGTTTTAGTTCATATGATCAAATCTTTACGCCCTCTATTACTCGCCAGCTTTCTTCTGCCCCTGGCACTCCCGGTTTCTGCGAACCCCGTCAACACCACCCTGTCCCCCAAAGTCCAACAAGCCCTGAAGGCCAGCAAGCTGCAAGACAACGCCTTGTCGCTGGTCATGCTGCCGCTCAACGGCCCTGGCACCCCGACCATTTTCAACGCGGACGTGTCGGTCAACCCGGCCTCCACCATGAAGCTGGTGACCACTTACGCGGCCCTGGAAATGCTCGGCCCGACCTATCAATGGAAGACCGAGTTCTACACCGACGGCACCCTCAGCGGCGGCATCCTCAACGGCAACCTGTACCTCAAGGGCGGCGGCGACCCGAAGCTGAACATGGAGAAACTCTGGCTGCTGATGCGTGACCTGCGGGCCAACGGCGTGCGCCAAGTCACCGGCGACTTGGTGCTGGACCGCAACTACTTCCTGCAACCGCAACTGCCGGAGTTCAACGACGACGGCAACGACGAGAACAAGCCGTTCCTGGTCAAGCCTGACTCGCTGATGGTCAACCTCAAGGCCCTGCGCTTTGTGGCGCGTAATGATTCCGGGCGGGTGCTGGTTTCGGTGGAGCCGCCGATCGCCAAGATCCGTATCGACAACCAGGTCAAAGCCCTGCCCGGCAAGCAATGCTCCGGGGATGTGCGCTACAACCCGGTGCCGCAAGCCGATGGCAGCGTCAGCGTGACGGTCAGCGGTCAGTTGGGCGACGGTTGCAGCTCCCAGACCTACCTGTCCCTGCTCGACCACGCCACCTACACCGCCGGCGCCGTTCGCGCGATCTGGGACGAGTTGGGCGGCAGCATCCAGGGCCAGGATCGCCTGGCCACAGTGCCCAAAGACGCCAAAGTGCTGGCCCGGGCATTCTCCCCCGACCTCGCGGAAATCATCCGCGACATCAATAAATACAGTAACAACACCATGGCCCAGCAGCTGTTCCTGAGCCTGGGGGCCAAGTACCGCAACGAGGCCGATGGCGATGATGCCAAGGCGGCCCAGCGCGTGGTCCGCCAATGGCTGGCGAAGAAAGGCATCACCGCGCCGCACCTGGTGATGGAGAACGGCTCCGGCCTGTCCCGGGCCGAGCGGGTCAGCGCGCGGGAAATGGCCGGCCTGCTGCAGGCGGCCTGGAGAAGCCCGTATTCCGCGGAGTTCATCAGCTCGATGCCGATTGCCGGCATGGACGGCACCATGCGTAAACGCCTGAAGCGCACCGCCATGTCCGGCGAAGCCCACGTCAAGACCGGCACCCTGAACACCGTACGCGCCATCGCCGGCTATAGCCGCGACAGCAACGGCAACACCTGGGCCGTGGTGGCGATCCTCAATGACCCGAAACCGTTCGGCGCCTCTTCGGTGCTCGACCAGGTGCTACTGGACCTGTACCGCCAGCCACGCCTGGCCGCCACGGCTTCGGCGCTGTAATACGGGCGCACAGGAGGCAGCGCCCGACGCTGCCTCCTGTGCCTAGCGCAACTCCGACTCGACCCGATCACGCCCGGCCAGTTTGGCCGCGTACACCCCCGAGTCCGCCCGCAACAACAGCCCGTCGGCGCCTTCGCCCTCGCGCCAGCTGGCAATGCCAAAACTGGCCGTGACCACGCCCACGCCGTCGATCGGCGAGCTGCGCAGGCCCTGCCACAGCTCCTGCGCCAGGCTGAAGGCCTGCTGACCGTCGGTGTCAGGGCACAGCACCATGAACTCCTCACCGCCCAGGCGACAGAACACATCGGTGCGCCGCAGGCGATGGCTGATGCGCTCACACACGCCCTTGAGCACCTGATCGCCGACACCGTGGCCATGCTGATCATTGATGCGCTTGAAGTGGTCGATGTCGAGCATGATGATCGCCATCTCCCCACCCCCGCGCTCCAGGCGGGCCATCTCGGCTTGCAGGCGCTCCTGGAAATAGCGCCGGTTGTGAATCCCGGTCAGGGCGTCCGTCACCGACAAGGCCCGTAACTCTTCCTCCACCCGCTTGAGGTCGGAGATGTCCGAGATGTAGCCGTGCCAGAGCGCGCCGCCGCCCGGCAGGTGTTCCGGAGTCGCCGCGCCGCGCATCCAGCGCAGGCCACGCTGGGGCAAGAGCACCCGGTATTCCTCGCGCCAGGGGCTGAGCAGCTTGGCCGACAACTGGATCGAGGCGCGCACCCGTTGCAGGTCATCCGGGTGAATACGCTCGAATACCGCACTGGCATCGGTCTGCAGCAGTTCGGGTTCGATCTCATAGATCTCGCGGATGCCATCGCTGGCGTAGGTAAAGCTGGCATGCCCCTCGCTGTCGAGCTTGAACTGGTAGATACCGCCGGGAACGTGGGCCGTGAGCTTTTTCAGCAGTTGATCCCGGGCCGCCAGGGCTTCGTGCACCCGCTTGCGCTCGGTGATGTCGATGCAGATTGCCAGGTGCCCGACCCACAGCCCCTGATCGTCCAGCACCGGGGTCGCCAGCATGTTCACCGTCAGGTGGCTGCTGTCACGCCGTACCAGGGTCCACTCCAGGGTTTGATGGTTGCCCTCCTCACCCTCGCTCACCAACATCGCCTGGCACAGCGGAATCGACTTGCCCAGGCGTCGACTCAGCACTTGGGCCCGCACCTCCAGCTCCCTGGGCACGTGCAGGCTTTCCAGGGTCAGGCGGCCCAGCACTTCAGCGGCGCTGTAGCCCAGCATCTGCTCGGCACCGGCATTGAAGGTGCTGATCACTCCGCGCAAGTCGGTGGCGATGATTGCCACCTGGGTGGCGGCATTCAACACACTGCGCAGTTGCCCATGGGTGCCGCGCAACTCCAGCTCCCTGAGACGCAGTTCCTCGGTGCGCTGCTCCACCAGTTTCAAGGCGCGCTGGCGCTGGCTGACCAGCACGTACAGCAAGGCGCTGAGCAACAGGCTGAGCAAACCGCCGAGCACCACCAGGCTGCTCAGGGATGAATGGTTGGCCTGCAGGAACGCCTGGCTGGGCTGCACATCGACCTGATAATCACGGTCCGCCAGGCGCAGCAGGCGGGTGGCCGCCAAGCTGCTGTCGACCGGCTGGTTGCTCGATTCATAGAGCACTTCATGCTGGCCATCGGTGGACAAGTCGAGAATGCGCACTGCGAGGTTGTCATTGAGCTGCTGGGACAAACCATCCGCCACCAACTGGCGCAAGCTGATCACCGCCAGGACATAGCCATAGGGCTCGTCAGGACGACCCTCGGCCGCCGGCGCGCTGACCGGCGCCACCAACAGCACGCCCAAGGCATAGGCTGGGTCCACACCCACCAGGTGCAAGGGCTGGGATACCGCCTGGGCATTGAGGCGCCGAGCGCGCTCCAGGGTGGCACGGCGCAAGGGTTGGGCCAGCAGGTCATAACCCAAGGGCGAGCCAAGGGGGCTTTGGGTCTGGCTGTACAGGACGGGCACGTACTGATCGCGCTCATCGGCCAGTTCCAACTGGCCCGCAGCGTTCAACTGACGGATGGTGAAATCGGCAATGCCCTGCTCACGCACCGTCTGCTCAAGCAGGGGGCGTTGCTCACGGGTAATCAATGGGGCCCAGGAATAGGCTTGGGTTCGACGCAACAAGGCCTTGGTATAGCCGTCGAAATCCTGGCGGGTGACGAAATCGGAATTGGTAAAGAAACGCCGCAGGCTGTCCAGGCGTTGCTCCTGGTCCTGAAAACGTTCTTCGATACGGCTGTAGCGCTCATTGGCGAGCAATTGAAAACGCTGGCGCAATTGCTGGTGATACAGCTCGGAGGTCGACCAGGCCAATAGCCCGGTAAGCACGCCGCCGGCCAGCAATACCAGCACCGCGACCAACCAGGCCGAGACCTCTTCGCTAATGAAACCCAGTATTTTCGGGCGCATCACGTGCAGCGGCATAGGCAGAACTCACAACGCCAGAGAGTTTGGGCATCACTTTAGCTTTGTGTGAGTTATAGCTATTGGCCATTAATTTGACCAGCTCAAACAGGCCACGGAGCCTTGAAAAATCAAGGCTCCGTGGTTGCAGCCCCACTCAGCGCGGGGTGATTTTCCAGGCACGGTGGATCTTGCCGTTGCGGGCAAAGTCCGGGTCGATGGTTTTTGCAGTGATCTCCTCAACGGCGTAACGGGCCTCGAGGTTTTCATCCAACTGGAACTTACGGAAGTTGTTGGAGAAGTACAGCACGCCGCCCGGCGCCAGGCGCGCCATGGCCAGGTCGAGCAATTGCACATGGTCGCGCTGCACGTCGAACACACCTTCCATGCGCTTGGAGTTGGAGAAGGTCGGCGGGTCGATGAAGATCAGCTCGAACTCGTCGCGGCAGTTGTCCAGCCACGTCATCACATCGCCCTGCTCCAGGCGGTTCTTGTCAGAGAAACCGTTCAGGGAGAAGTTGCGCCGCGCCCAGTCCAGGTAGGTTTTCGACAGGTCGACGCTGGTGGTGCTGCGCGCCCCGCCCTTGGCCGCGTGCACACTGGCGGTAGCGGTGTAGCAATAGAGGTTGAGGAAGCGCTTGCCGGCCGCCTCTTTCTGAATGCGCATGCGCATTGGCCGGTGGTCGAGGAACAACCCGGTGTCCAGGTAGTCGGTCAGGTTGACCAGCAGCTTGACCCCGCCTTCCGTGACCTCGGTGAACTTGCCCTGGGCACTCTGGCGCTCGTACTGCTTGGTGCCGCTCTGGCGCTCGCGGCGTTTGATCACCACGCGGCTCTTGTCGACGTTCAGGGCCTGGGGGATGGCAGCCAGGGCATCGAACAGACGGGCCTGGGCCTTCTCCGGGTCCACCGACTTGGGCGCAGCGTATTCCTGGACATGCACCCAATCGTGATACAGGTCGATGGCCAGGGAGTACTCAGGCATGTCGGCGTCGTAGACGCGGTAGCACTCGACACCTTCGCGCTTGGCCCACTTGCCCAGCAGCTTGAGGTTCTTCTGCAGGCGGTTGGCGAACATCTGGCCGCCCTCGCTCAGGCGCGCCTGCTCCACCACCGGTGCCGGCACCGGCGCGGGTTTGATCGGGTTGCCGTTCTTGTTGTACTGGCGCTCTTGCGGGGCGGACTGGATCTCAGCGTCGGCCTGGGCCTGCTCGCGCTCGATCTGCCGCTGTTCCGGGGTGCGACGCTCGCCGGTGACGAACTGATCGGGCAGCACTTTGATCAACAGTAGCTTGCAAGGCAAGGCGCCGTTCCAGAACGAATACTGTTTGTGGCTGCGGATGCCCATGCGCTTGCCCAGGTCCGGGGCGCCGGTGAACACCGCGGCTTCCCAGTTCAGGCAGGCCTGGCGCAGGCGCTCGCCGAGGTTCTGGTAGAGGTACAGCAGGCTGGCCTCGTCACCCAGACGCTCGCCGTACGGAGGGTTGCAGATGACCAGGCCTTTCTGGTTCTGGTCAGGGCGCGGCTCGAAGGTCGCCACTTCGCCCTGGTAGATCTTGATCCACTCGCTCAAGCCGGCACGTTCGACGTTATTGCGGCCCGGCTGGATCAGCCGCGGGTCGGCCTCGTAACCACGAATCCACAGCGGTGGCTTGGCCAGTCCGGCCTGGGCCCGGGCCGAAGCCTCGTCGTGCAGCTTGCGCCACAAGGCCGGCACGTGGCCGAGCCAGGCGGTGAAGCCCCACTGTTCGCGCTTGAGGTTGGGGGCCATGTCGGCCGCGATCATCGCCGCTTCCACCAGGAAGGTGCCCACACCGCACATCGGGTCAGCCAGTGCGCCGCCATCGGCCGCAATACGCGGCCAGCCGGCGCGAATCAGAATTGCCGCCGCCAGGTTTTCCTTCAACGGCGCCGCGCCTTGCTGCAGGCGGTAACCGCGCTGGTGCAGGCTGTGGCCGGAGAGGTCGAGGGACAGGATGGCTTCGCCACGGTCCAGGCGCAGGTGAATGCGCAGGTCCGGGTTGAGCTTGTCCACGGACGGACGCTCGCCGGACGGCGTGCGCAGTTTGTCGACGATAGCGTCCTTGACCTTCAAGGCGCCGAAGTGGGTGTTGTCGATACCCGAGCCGTGGCCGCTGAACTCCACCGCCAGGCTGCCATCGGACAGCATGTGATCCTGCCATTCCACGTCCAGTACACCGTGGTAGAGGTCCTCGGCATCCTTCATCGGGAAGCGTTTAAGCACCAGCAGCACGCGGTTGGCCAGGCGCGACCAGAGACACAGGCGATAAGCGGTCTCCATGTCGGCCATGCCGCGCACAGCGGAGGTGTGCTCGCGCGCTTCCTCAAGGCCAAGCCCGACGGCTTCCTCGATCAGCAGGCCTTCGAGGCCTTTGGGGCAAGTGAGGAAGAGTTCGTAACGATCCGACATGGGAATTCCAGGGCCTTTGGCAATAAATGAACGGGCAACGCATCGCCCGTTCGGTTTTCAATCAAGCGCTTTTCTGCAAGAGCGCTCGCGTGGCACGAAACTGTGCCGTCCCACCCCGGCCAACTCACGACCGCACGGGTCAAAAGAGCTTAGAGGCCGGGACAGATAAAAAAGTCAGCGCAACAAATGGTCATAACTCGACCCTTCGTCGAATAGTACTCGAGTGCAGGCGGTCGCCATTCTCACTAAAGCATTAACCCTACCATCCCAGCGAGAGGCTGATGATAGCGGGGTTTGGGCAAAAAACACGGTGCCGGGGCACGCCATTCTTATGGCCTTACCACGCAAATCGTGACGTCCTTATGACAAAACGATCATTCACTTGCTGTGACCTATTGGTTAGAACTCACCTCAGGTTGACGCCGCAATGACGTCAACGATCAGGCTCGCGACGCCGGCAGCGAGCACCAACGGCAGAAGCAATCTGCCCGACCTCAGCGAAGGTCGACAGGACATAAGACAGTCAACAAGTGAGGGAAACACCCTATGAGAAGACTAAAGCGTGATCCGTTGGAAAGAGCATTTTTACGCGGATATCAGTATGGCGTTAACGGCAAGTCCCGTGAGCTTTGCCCATTTACTCTACCGTCGGTACGCCAAGCCTGGATTAACGGCTGGCGAGAAGGACGCGGCGACAACTGGGACGGTATGACAGGCACTGCGGGCATCCACAGACTCAACGAACTTCGTGCTGTCGGCTAATCAGGGCAACAATCCCGACACCTACCTCTGAAGCGTCACAACGATCAACCATGCGCGTCCTATCCGGGCGGCGGGCTTCGGCCCAGGGGCTCCTTCAAGGAGCCCTTTTTAATGCCTGCGATTCAATTCGCCCTTCCGAGCCTCAGCGCATCGCCGCAATGGCGTCCACCGACTCGCGAATCAGCGCCGGGCCCTTGTAGATAAAACCCGAATACAGCTGCACCAGGCTGGCACCGGCGGCGATTTTCTCTGCCGCGTGCTTGCCTTCAGTGATACCGCCCACGGCAATGATCGGCAAACGTCCGCCCAGCTCCGCCGCCAGGACCTTGACCGTGTGGGTGCTTTTGTCGCGCACCGGCGCGCCGGACAGGCCGCCCGCCTCGTCGCCATGCTCCATGCCTTCGACACCCACCCGGCTCAACGTGGTGTTGGTGGCAATGACCGCGTCCATGCCGGTTTCGATCAAGGCCTGGGCCACTTGAGCGGTTTCTTCATCGGTCATGTCCGGGGCGATCTTGATCGCCAGGGGCACATGCTTGCCGTGTTGCAGGGCCAAAACCTTCTGCCGCTCGCTCAGGGCCGCCAGCAATTGCTTCAGCGACTCACCGAACTGCAGGCTGCGCAGGCCCGGGGTGTTGGGCGAGCTGACGTTGACCGTCACGTAACTGGCATGGGCATAGACCTTGTCCAGGCAGATCAGGTAGTCGTCCACTGCACGCTCCACCGGCGTGTCGAAGTTCTTGCCGATGTTGATCCCCAGCACGCCCTTGTATTTGGCGGCGGCAACACGGGCCAGCAAGTGGTCCACACCGAGGTTGTTGAAGCCCATGCGGTTGATGATGGCTTCAGCCTGGGGCAAGCGGAAAATCCGCGGCTTGGGGTTGCCCGGCTGCGGACGCGGGGTGATGGTGCCGATCTCGACAAAGCCGAAACCCAACTGAGCGAAACCGTCGATGGCCGCACCGTTCTTGTCCAGGCCGGCCGCCAAGCCCACCGGGTTGGGGAACTCCAGGCCCATGACCTTCACCGGCACCTGCGCCGGCGCCTTGCACAGCAAACCGTTAAGCCCCAGGCGCCCGCCCGCACCGATCAGGTCCAGGGACAGGTCGTGGGAAGTTTCCGGGGAGAGTTTGAACAACAGCTGGCGGGCCAGGGTATACATGGGCGGGATTGACTCGGTAGGCGGCGAAATGAGGCGGCGATTATAGCCGGGCCCGAGGGCTCCAGGCGAGGCGCCGGGTGAAATCATCCTTGAATGGCATATGCCTTGCACCAACCTTGCTCATCAACACTCATGCCAACGACGGCATGAGTCTCTCGCTGTACGAAAGAGGACAATGGCGTCGTCACCGGCTTGGGATTACCCGATGCCCGGCTGCGGCGCTTTTTTTTGCAAGGTGCCTACCCCATGAATGAACTACCCGTCAGCCCACTGGCTTGGGTCAATGGCAGCGATGCCCCGGAAAAGACCGAGATCAATCTCGGTTTCATGGCCCTGAGCGACTGCGCCTCGGTGGTGGTCGCCGCAACCCAGGGGTTCGCCCAGCCTTACGGCCTGACTCTGAACCTCAAGCGCCAGGCCTCGTGGGCCACCCTGCGGGACAAACTGGTGAGCGGTGAACTGGACGCCGCACACAGCCTGTACGGCCTGATCTACGCGGTGCACCTGGGCATCGGCGGGGTCAACCCCTGCGACATGGCCGTGCTGATGGGGCTGAATCAGAACGGCCAAAGCATCAACCTGTCCCGGGAGCTGCAGGGCCGGAACGTGACCAGTCCTGAAGCACTGGATCGCCACGTGCGCCAAAGCAGGGCAAAGCTGACGTTCGCCCAGACCTTCCCCACCGGCACCCACGCCATGTGGCTGTATTACTGGCTCGCCGCCCAGGGCATTCACCCGCTGCAGGATGTCGACAGCGTGGTGGTGCCGCCGCCGCAAATGGTCGCCCACCTGCAAGCGGGACGCATCGACGGCTTTTGCGTGGGCGAGCCCTGGAGCGCCAGCGCGGTGAACCAGGAGCTGGGCTTTACTTTGGCCACCAGCCAGGCCATCTGGCCCGATCACCCGGAAAAGGTCCTGGGCTGCACCCGCGCCTTTGTCGAGCAATACCCCAACACCGCCCGAGCCTTGGTGATGGCGATTCTGGAGGCCAGTCGGTTTATCGAAGAAAACCAGGAAAACCGCCGGAGCACCGCCCAGTTGCTGAGTGCCAGCCAATACCTGGATGCACCGCTGGAGAGCATTGAGCCGCGACTGCTCGGGCACTACCTCGACGGCCTCGGCAACCAGTGGCAAGACCCTCACGCCCTGCGCTTTCATAACGACGGCGCGGTGAACCTGCCGTACCTGTCCGACGGGATGTGGTTCATGACCCAGTTCCGGCGCTGGGGTCTGTTGCGCGAGGACCCGGATTACCTGGCCGTGGCCCGGCAGGTGCAGCAATTGCCACTGTATCGGGAAGCCGCCACCGCGGTAGGCGTCGCCTCGGGTAGCCAAGACCTGCGCAGCAGCCAATTGATCGACGGCAAGGTCTGGGACGGCAGCGACCCCGCCGCCTATGCCCGCAGCTTCAAGCTCCACGCTTTAAACGACAGCACCCCGCTGCTCGCCAGCCGCTGACAGGAGCCTGTGACCATGTTGCGTATCCTGCTGATCAACGACACCGCGAAGAAAGTCGGCCGTCTCAAGGCCGCCCTGGTGGAAGCCGGTTTTGAAGTGATCGACGAGTCAGGCCTGACCATCGACCTGCCGGCGCGAGTCGAAACGGTGCGTCCGGACGTGATCCTGATCGATACCGAGTCACCCAGCCGCGATGTGCTGGAACAAGTGGTGCTGGTCAGCCGCGACCAACCGCACCCGATCGTGATGTTCACCGACGAGCACGACCCCGGCGTCATGCGCCAGGCCATCAAGTCCGGGGTCAGCGCTTATATAGTCGAAGGCATCCAGGCCGACCGCTTGCAACCCATTCTCGACGTGGCCATGGCCCGCTTCGAAAGCGACCAGGCCCTGCGCGCCCAGCTGCAGGCCCGCGACCAGCAACTGGCCGAGCGCAAGCGCATCGAGCTGGCCAAGGGGCTGCTGATGAAAATGAAAGACTGCAACGAAGAACAGGCCTACACCCTGATGCGTCGCCAGGCCATGAGCCGGCAGCAGAAGCTGATCCAGGTGGCGGAGCAGATCATCGCCATGAGCGAGTTGCTCGGCTAACCAACGCTGTTGGCTCAGCTCTTGCTAAGTAAACCTCACAGGTAACCAACGGCGGTTGCCCCACCTACGACAAAGACGTCGCACACCCTTCTCGCCCAGGCGAATCGGGTTGCGGCGTTTTTTTTGTTTTGGCCCCAGAGAACGGGGCCGGTGGTGCGGCCGCCAAGGCGCTCCACCTGAAAGCTCATGACTCCCTACGAGACTTTTATCAGCTGAGGTGCGCGATGAATTCAAGCTTCTGGAAATCCGGCCATACCCCGACCCTGTTCGCGGCCTTTCTGTATTTCGACCTGAGCTTCATGGTCTGGTACCTGCTCGGCCCGCTGGCCGTACAAATTGCCACCGACCTGCAACTGACCACCCAGCAACGCGGGCTGATGGTGGCCACACCGATCCTCGCCGGCGCCATCCTGCGCTTCGCCATGGGCCTGCTGGCCGATCGTCTGTCGCCGAAGACCGCCGGCCTGATCGGCCAGGTGATTGTCATCTGCGCCCTGTTCGGCGCCTGGAAACTGGGGATCCACAGCTACGAGCAAGCGTTGCTGCTGGGGGTTTTCCTCGGCATGGCCGGTGCCTCCTTCGCCGTGGCCCTGCCCCTGGCCTCGCAATGGTACCCGCCACAGCACCAGGGCAAGGCCATGGGCATTGCCGGTGCCGGTAACTCGGGCACCGTGCTGGCCGCGCTGATCGCCCCGGTGCTGGCGGCCGCCTTCGGCTGGAGCAACGTGTTCGGTTTCGCCCTGATCCCGCTGATCCTGACCCTGATCGTGTTTGCCTGGCTGGCCAAGAATGCCCCGGAACGCCCCAAGGCCAAATCCATGGCCGATTACTTCAAGGCCCTGGGCGACCGTGACAGCTGGTGGTTCATGTTCTTCTACTGTGTGACCTTCGGCGGCTTTATCGGCCTGGCCAGCGCCCTGCCCGGCTATTTCAACGACCAGTACGGCCTGAGCCCGGTGACCGCCGGCTATTACACCGCCGCCTGTGTCTTTGGTGGCAGCCTGATGCGCCCCCTGGGCGGCGCCCTGGCGGATCGTTTCGGTGGCATCCGCACCTTGCTGGCGATGTACAGCGTGGCTGTGATCTGCATTGCCGCAGTGGGTTTCAACCTGCCGAGTTCCTACGCGGCCCTGGCCTTGTTCGTCTGCACCATGCTCGGCCTGGGTGCCGGCAACGGTGCAGTGTTCCAACTGGTACCGCAGCGCTTCCGCCGGGAAATCGGGGTGATGACCGGGCTGATCGGCATGGCTGGCGGCATCGGTGGCTTCGCCCTGGCAGCGGGCATGGGTGCAATCAAACAAAGCACCGGTAGCTACCAAGTGGCCCTGTGGCTGTTCGCCGCCCTGGGCATCCTGGCCTGGTTCGGCCTGCACGGGGTGAAACGTCGCTGGAGAACCACTTGGGGCTCGGCCGCCGTCACCGCAGCGCGGGTCTGAACCTTCGATGAGCCTGCAACTGCGTCACGCCCAGGCCAGTGCCATTGGCCCCCGCACGGAAAACCAGGACGCCCTGCGCCTGGTGACCCCCGAGCCGGGGCTGGCGGCCAGCAAAGGGCTGCTGTTTGCCATCGCCGATGGCGTCAGCCAATGCGCCGATGGCGGCCTGGCCGCCCGTTCGACCTTGCAAGCCCTGGCCCTGGATTACTACGCCACCCCGGAAACCTGGGGCGTGGCCCAAGCCTTGGAACGCCTGCTGCTGGCGCAGAATCGCTGGCTCCAGGCCAATGGCGGCGGCCAGCCTCTGCTGACCACCGTCAGCGCCCTGATCCTGCGTGGCCGGCGCTTTACCCTGGCCCATGTAGGCGACTGTCGGGTTTACCGCTGGCATGCCGACCAGTTGCAACGGATCAGCGTGGACCACGTCTGGGAGCAACAGGGCATGCAGCATGTGCTCAAGCGCGCCCTAGGCCTGGATCAGCATCTGGTGGTGGACTTCCTCGACGGCGAACTGCGCCAGGATGAGAGCTTCCTGATGCTCAGCGACGGTGTCTGGGCCACCCTGGGCGACACCGCCATCGCCGCCATTCTGCGGGACCAGCCCGACCTCGACAGCGCAGTGCAGACCCTGGTCAACGCCGCCCACCTGGCCGGCAGCCAGGACAATGCCAGCGCGCTGCTGATACAGGTCGACGCCCTCGGCGAGGGCACCATCGGCGACGCCTTGATCCACCTGCAACAATGGCCATTGCCACCCGCGCTGAAACCGGGCCAGGACTTTGAGGGCTGGCAGGTCGAAAGCCTGCTGGGCCAGAGCCAGCAATCGCTGCTGTACCGGGTACGTGATGCCCAGCAACAGCCCTGGCTGCTGAAGACCCTGCCCGAACACCTGCACGACGACCCACACGCCGGGCAAAGCTTGCTGTCAGAAGAGTGGTTTTTACGGCGGGTCGCAGGGCGCCATTTTCCCGAGGTGCATTCGGCCCTCACGCGCCAGCACCTGTACTACGTGATGCGCGAATACCCGGGCACCACCCTGGCCGATATTTTCAAGCAAAGCGGTCCACTGCCCTTGCCACAATGGCAGGACGTGGCCGAGCGCCTGCTGCGCGCAGTAGGCCTGCTGCACAGGCGGCAAATCCTCCACCGCGACATCAAGCCGGACAACCTGCTGCTGGGTAACGACGGCGAATTGCGCCTGCTGGATTTCGGCCTCGCCTACTGCCCAGGCCTGTCGGAAGACCAGGCCCATCTACTGCCCGGCACTCCCAGCTACATTGCACCCGAAGCCTTTAACGGCGAGGCGCCGACCGCACAGCAAGACCTCTTCAGCGTGGGCGTGACCCTGTATTACCTGCTGACCGGGCACTACCCTTTTGGCGAGATCGAAGCCTTCCAGCGCCCGCGCTTTGCCCAACCCATCAGCCCCAGCCGCTATCGGCCGGACCTGCCGGACTGGCTGGAACGCAGCCTGGAGCGGGCCGTCAACGCCGACCCAGGGCAGCGCTTTGAAACGGCGGAAGAGTGGTTGCTGGTACTGGAGAAAGGCGAGCGCCACAGCCTCAGCGTGCGCCCCCGGCCGCTGCTGGAACGGGAACCGCTGAAAGTCTGGCGCACCCTGGCCCTGGGCTCGCTGCTGATCAACCTGCTGTTGCTGTACGCGCTGCTGCATCAAGGCTAACGGCAACTCGGAGCCTCGCTCGATAACCAGGCAGCGCGCGTCAAAACGGTGCAAAACCGTTCCTTTAATCTGAATAAAACCTGGCCAATACACAGAAAAACCCTGCCCTGCACAGGTTGGCACAAGCGCTGCATCTGCATTACCAACACACATAAAGCCCGGCCTTCAACGACGAAGGACGGGCGTTCCCGAACACGGGACCGGACAAAGGCGTCCTCGCTAGATTACTGGCGGGGCGCCTTTTTTGTTTGTGCGCCAACAGCACCCGGCCCGGAATACACCGTCGAGAGGACCTGAACATGAGTGCAAAAGTCTGGTTGGTGGGCGCAGGCCCCGGTGACCCCGAACTGCTGACCCTCAAAGCGGTACGCGCCCTGAACGAAGCCGACGTGGTGCTGGTAGACGACCTGGTGAACACCGAGGTGCTGAGCCATTGCCAGAGCGCGCGGATCATTCCTGTAGGCAAGCGCGGAGGCTGCCGTTCCACGCCCCAGGCGTTCATCCATCGCCTGATGCTGCGCTATGCCCGCCAGGGTAAGTCGGTGGTGCGTCTCAAGGGCGGCGACCCGTGCATCTTCGGCCGCGGCGGTGAAGAGGCCCAGTGGCTGAAAGCCCAAGGCATCGAGGTAGAACTGGTCAACGGCATCACTGCCGGGTTGGCGGGCGCCACCCGCTGCGATATTCCCCTGACCCTGCGCGGGGTCGCTCGCGGGGTGACCCTGGTCACCGCCCACACCCAGGACGACAGCAGCCTGAATTGGCAAGCACTGGCGCAAAGCGGCACGACGCTGGTGATCTACATGGGGGTGGCGAAACTCGCGGAGATTCGTCAGGAACTGCTTAAAGGCGGCCTGGCGGCCGATACCCCGGTGGCGATGATCGAGAACGCCTCGTTGCCCCACCAGCGGGAATGCCGCAGCGACCTGACAGCCATGGAGCAGGATGCGCTGCACTTCCAACTCAAGAGCCCGGCCATCCTGGTGATCGGTGCCGTAGCGGCCGAGACCGCGAGCCAGGCACTGCCGCTGACCGAGGCGATGCAGTCCGCCTGAGCCAGCCCAGCGCCGCACCCGTAGCGCCCTGGAGACCAAATTTCAGGCAAAGAAAAACCCGGCCTAGGCCGGGTTTTTCAGAGCTGCAGGCTAATTACTTAGCTTGAGCTTCTACCGACGCTTCTACGCGACGGTTAACAGCGCGGCCAGCTTCAGTTGCGTTGTCAGCAACTGGGCGGGACTCACCGTAACCAACGGATTGAACGCGGTTAGCGCCAACACCGTATTGGTTGACCAGAACTTGTTTAACGGCGCTAGCGCGACGCTCAGACAGCTTCTGGTTGTAAGCGTCAGGACCGACGGAGTCAGTGTGACCTTCAACAACGGTGGTGGTTTGTGGGTACTGATTCATGAAATCAGCCAGGTTCTTGATGTCAGCGTAGCTGTTAGGCTTAACGACGGACTTGTCGAAGTCGAACTTAACGTCCAGCTCAACACGAACCACTTCAGCTACTGGAGCTTCTGGAGCTGGCTCAGCTACTGGAGCTGGTGCTGGGGCAGGTGCTGGAGCAACCTTGCCACCGCTGCCGCCGAAGTTCACACCCAGACCAACGGTAGGAGCGTAGTCCCACTTGCCGTTGTCCAGTTTGTAGTCAGCTTCAACACCGGCACGGGCGAACAGGTTGTCGGTGAAGTAGTACTTAACACCGGCGCCTGCAGTCAGGAAAGTCGACTGGTCGCGGCCGCTGTGACCGTCAGCGATCACGTTGGTCATGCTCTTGTGAGCAACACCGCCGGAAACGTATGGACGCAGAGCGTCACCCACGGTACCAAAGTGGTACTGAGCGTTCAGGCCGAAGTTGTCGCCCTTGATTTTCTGGTTACCAGTACCGTCGTTCGAACGGGTGTGGTTGGTCTTGTCGTAGGTAGCATTCAACGACAGGTCGTCGGTCAGGAAGTAACCGATCGATGCGCCTGGGTTGAAGCCGTCTTCAACGTGATTAACGCTGTCGTTGTACTGTTTTTTGTAAAACAGTTCACCCTCGACCGCGCCTTGGCCTTGCGCCAGAACGCCGAACGAAGTCACGGCAACAATAGAACCAATGGCAATGCCCAAGGTGTTTTTCAGTTTCATCCGTTAAATCCCCATCTGGTGATTGTAAAGCAGTCCCACATACCGGGGGACAACTCGGCGGCAAGTCTATCAGAACTCACCTAGACGTAAGAGATATTTGCGCCGAACTAAGTTTCAGCAATGCCTGCAAATTTCTCACGCAATTTATCTAGAGCACGTTTGTAACGCATTTTTGTAGCACTCAAACCCATGTGCATGATGTCCGCGATCTCTTGAAACTCCAGCTCTGCGACAAAACGTAGCACCAGAATCTCCCGATCAATCGGGTTGACATGCACCAACCAGCGATCAAGTCCGCCCTTTTCCTCAGGTTTCGGCGCCTTTTCTTCAGAGGCCTCCTCGAGGGGGTCAAGACTTAAAGCGTCCATCAAGCGACGCTTGCGCCGTTCCTTTCGATACTGCGTGATGCATTCGTTGTAGGTGATGCTATATAGCCATGTCTTGAACTTCGATTTACCCTCAAAGTTCTTAAGGCCATACAGCACCTTCAGCATCACTTCCTGACAGACATCGTCCGCATCGCGATCGTTCCCTAAATAACGCGCACAAACATTAAACAGGGTTCTCTGATAGCGCCGCATCAACTCTTCATAGGCGCGGGTGACGTGAAACAGCTCGGAATGCGAGCGCGCAACCAACTCCTCATCAGAGAGCTCGCGGGGGTCGTAGCGCGTGGATAGCGATTGAGCTTTATTCAAAACGAGTCGTGCCGACAGTCAGGTCAATGTCCGCCGCAGCCCGGTGGGGGGCATTTTTGCGGCGGCATACATTAGCAGGGTTTGCCGGGTTAGCGGCTACTTACATGCTGTTCCAGCAGGATCCGATTGGAGAGAGAGACTAGCTCACCCTCGTCGGTCAGCAATGTAGTTTTAACCGTGCCGATCTCTTCGATCTGGCCTTCGACCTCGCCAACTCGCACCTGTTGCCCAACCTGGTACAACTCACGCACATAGATCCCGGCAAGAATCTGCCCGGCAATTTCCCGACTTCCCAAGCCCATCGCCAGCGCAACCGCCAGACCAACGGTAATCAACACAATCACGATCACGTGGTTGAGCAGGTCGGTTTTGACCTCCAACTGACTGATCGCTACAGAAATACTGATGATGATCACCAGCCCCTGGGCAATTCGCCCCAGGCCGCTGGCGTAGTCCAGCCCTACCCCTTCAGCCGCGCCGCGCACCAGGCCATTGGCCAATTGCGCCAGCAAAACCCCAACCAGCAGCACCAGCGCAGCGCCGAAAACCTTCGGCAAATACAGCGCGAGCATATCGAGCGTAGCCGAAACGCGCTCAAGGCCAAGGGATTCGGCAGCGGAAACCAGGAAAATCAGCAACACGAACCAATACACGATCTTGCCGATCAACGTGGAAATCGGCACCTTGAGGCCCGCGCGTGACAGCAGCTTGGTCAAGCCGGTACCGCCCATCAGGCGATCCAGGCCCAGCTTGGCCAGCAGCTTGGACAGCAGGGTGTCGAGCAGCTTGGCCACGACAAAGCCCAGCAGCAGCACTACCAGGGCGCCAAACAGGTTGGGAATGAAGTTCGCCACCTTGGTCCACAAGGCAGTCATCGCAGTGACCAGGCTCTGAGTCCAGAGATCAAGTTCCATATTCAATCAGCCTTATCAGCAGTGCGAGCAGTAGGTTTACGACGGGACACCGGCGCGATATGGGCCGAGCCGTTATTGAGGGCGATCATCAGCGCCGGCAACCAGCGGCCCAGCAAGCTGAACAGGTCGCCTGCACCCACCTGGCGGTTGGCGGTTTTCAGTACGCGGCCAAGGCAAGCATCGTCGTCGCGGCTGGACGGCGTGGCCTTGAGCATGTCACGCAAAGACTGTTCAAACGGATCGTGCATACGCACCTCTCGTGATGTCTGTGAAAGACGCGATCAAATTTATTCGGGTCACATGGCTCATGTGTCAGACCCAGCGCAAACGACGGAATAACCACCACTGCCCCAGCGCCACCGAAACCATCATCAGGCAGGCAATGGCAAAACCGTAGGGGCTCGAAGAGAACGGAATACCGCCTACGTTGATCCCCAACAAACCGGTGAGAAAACTCATCGGCAGAAAGATCCCGGTGATCACCCCGAAACGGTACATGGTGCGATTCATGCGCACGCTCAAACGTCGGTCTTCGGCCTCCAGCGCAAGCCCCACGCGCTCTCGGGTCAGTTCCAGCTCTTCCAGGTAGCGGGTCAGGCTGTTGTTCAATTCGTTCCAGTAGTCGCCATCGTCATCGGCGAACCAAGGTAATTTGCTGCGGCTCAACTGACCAAAAATATCCCGCTGCGGGGCCAGGAAGCGCTTGAGTCCGGCAGCCCGACGACGGATCTGCAAAATGCTCCCGTGCTCGGGGGTATACCGTTCGTCGGCGTCCAGCTTTTCTTCTTCTTCATCGACCACTTCAGACAGGTCGCTGACCAGATCCTGCACTTTGTGGGTCAGGTATTCAGCCATATAAAGGATGAGTTCAGATGCGTTTTTCGGCCCCTTGCCTTCGGCCAGTTGCACCAGCAATTCGTCCGTGGCGCGCAAGGGACGCAAACGCAGGGAGATCACCCGTTGGGCGGAGGCGAAGATACGCACCGACACCATGTCTTCCGGCTCGGCCCCCGGGTTGAGGTTGATCCCGCGCAAGAACAGCAAGAGTTCGGAGTCCGGCAACGCCAACAGGCGCGGCCGGGTGTTTTCCTCAAGCAGCAAGTCACAGCTGAAGGCACTCAGGCCACTGGAGCGGCGCAGCCAGGTCTGGGTTTGCGGATGACTGCGATCCCAATGCAACCAGAGGCTTTCATGGGCTTGCAGTTGCAGATCGTCGAGCTCAGTCCGGGCAATCGAACGCGCACCGCCTTTACCATCCAGCACCAGGGCATGCACCAGCCCCCACTGCGCGTTTTCTTCCTCGAACATCCTCATCCCTTGCTAGGTCGACTGTTTATTCAGGCATTTTCAGGGGGCTGGGCGACACGATCACCCCGTTGTTGTCGGCGTAGACATACTCGCCCGGACGGAAGGTCACACCAGCAAAGGTCACCGCCACGTTCAGATCACCAATGCCGCGCTTGTCGGTCTTCATCGGGTGACTAGCCAGGGCCTGGACCCCCAGGTCGGTTTGAGCGATCACGTCCACGTCGCGAATGCAGCCATAGACCACCAGCCCTTCCCAACCGTTCTTCGCCGCTTTCTCGGCCAGCATGTCGCCGAGCAAGGCCCGCCGCAGGGAGCCTCCGCCATCGACCACCAACACCTTGCCATTGCCCTTGAGCTCGACCTGCTCCTTGACCAGGGAGTTGTCCTCGAAGCACTTGATGGTGACGATTTCGCCACCAAAGGAATCGCGGCCACCAAAATTGCTGAACATGGGCTCAACCACTTGCACCAGGTCCGGGTAGGCGTCGCACAGGTCAGGTGTCAGGTAATGGTTCATCGAGAAACTCCTGTAGCAGAAAGAACACGATAGAAAGTGAGGTAGATCTCCGGCGTCACACTTTAAGAACGAACAGAATGTTGCCAAAACAACTGAATATGACCAAAAAAGCGTAACGCGTCATATCTTAGCCGCAAGCCGAACAGAGCGAAATGCCCTTGTCAGAGCCTTCGCCTCAAACCGTTACCGGCTGCTCCACGGCTGTCGCCAACAGCGGCGCCTGTGGGTCCTGCAGCCAGCGCGCGACCAGCGGCCACACCTCAGTCTGCGCCTCTTTGCTCACCAACATCTCCACATGACCGAAATTACCGCTGAAACCCTGGTCACGCCCCAGGCAGATGAACTGCTTGTGCTCGGCCCCCATCTGCTCGAAGAGCTTGCGGCAGGCCCAGGTCGGGTCTTGGTGATCACCGGCCGCGCTGACTGCCAGGACCGGAACCGTCACCTCGGCCAGGCCCGCCCACCAATCCTTCTGCGCGTCGCCGAAGCGACCAAACAAGCCGTGCCAGCGCATGCTTTCCAGGGCCAGGCCAATGGGCTCGTCCTCCGGGCCGCGCTTGAGGCGTGACCCCGACAGCTGGGCAAAACGCTTGAGGATCAAGCGCCCGCCCCATTCCACCGGCGGAATTTTCAACGGCCAGTAAGTACGGCTGATCTGGCTGCCGAAAAACGCCGCCGACGCCACAGCCGGCTCACCCAGGTAATGCCCGCCCAGGGCCGCGGCCAAGGTGGTGCCGCCCAGGGAATGGCCGATCCAGTGGGGAACCTGCCCGCTCTGCTCGCGCACAAAGGCGCCGATGGCCGGCAAATCGTAACGGGCGTAGTCGGCCACGCGATTCTTGCGGTAATCGGCGTTGCGCCGGGACAGGCCATGACCGCGCATCTCGGGAATCCACACGTCGAAACCGGCGCGCGTCAGGTAAGCCCCCAGCCCCAGCCCTTTAGGCGAATACCAGAAGCGCCGGTTGGAAAAACTGCCGTGAAGCAAAATCACCGGAATCCCGCGGGCTTCGGGCTCATCGGCCAGGCCCAGACGGGTAACGGCCAGCTCCACAGAAGGGTCCGGGCTGTTGCCGGGTTTCAGACGGTAGACGTCTTCACTCAGGTCGCCTCGACGTTCTGCACTGATCAAGGCGACGGGAAACAAATCACTGCTGCTTTGCATAATCTTCTTGCACAAAAAAGGGCGGCACCCGGAAGGAGCTCGCCCTGCTTGAATCGTAAAGTGCCGGTCAGCGCTCAGACCGACCGGCACTTGCTCCACGGATCAGCCTGCGGCTTGACCTTCAGCCAGGAAGAACCAGGTTTCCAACACGGAGTCCGGGTTCAACGAAACGCTTTCGATGCCCTGCTCCATCAGCCACTTGGCCAGGTCCGGGTGGTCCGAAGGGCCCTGGCCGCAAATGCCGATGTACTTGCCGGCCTTGTTGCAGGCAGCAATGGCGTTGGCCAGCAGCTTCTTCACCGCCGGGTTCCGCTCATCGAACAGGTGAGCAATGATTCCGGAGTCACGGTCCAGGCCCAGGGTCAGCTGGGTCAGGTCGTTGGAACCGATGGAGAAGCCGTCGAAGTACTCGAGGAACTCTTCGGCGAGGATCGCGTTGGACGGCAGCTCGCACATCATGATCACGCGCAGGCCGTTTTCGCCGCGCTTGAGGCCGTTCTCGGCCAACAGATCCACCACTTGGCTGGCTTCGCCCAGGGTACGAACGAACGGCACCATGATCTCGACGTTGGTCAGGCCCATCTCGTTGCGCACGCGCTTGAGGGCGCGGCACTCGAGTTCGAAGCAGTCACGGAAGGATTCGCTGATGTAACGCGACGCACCGCGGAAGCCCAGCATCGGGTTTTCTTCTTCCGGCTCGTAGAGCTTGCCGCCGATCAAGTTGGCGTATTCGTTGGACTTGAAGTCCGACAGGCGCACGATGACTTTCTTCGGCGTGAATGCCGCAGCCAGGGTGCTGATGCCTTCCACCAGCTTGTCGACGTAGAAGTCCACCGGGTCGTTGTAGCCGGCAATGCGCTTGTCGACGCTTTCCTTGATGTCCAGCGGCAGCCCGGCGTAGTTCAGCAAGGCCTTGGGGTGCACACCGATCATGCGGTTGATGATGAACTCCAGACGGGCCAGGCCCACCCCGGCGTTCGGCAACTGGGCGAAGTCGAAGGCACGATCAGGGTTGCCGACGTTCATCATGATCTTGAACGGCAGGTCCGGCATGGCATCCACCGAGTTCTGCTTGATATCGAAGCCCAGCTCGCCTTCGAAGATGAAACCGGTGTCGCCTTCAGCGCAGGACACAGTCACGCCCTGGCCATCCTTCAGCAGTTGGGTGGCGTTGCCGCAACCTACAACAGCCGGGATCCCCAACTCGCGAGCGATGATCGCTGCGTGGCAGGTACGACCGCCACGGTTGGTCACGATGGCGCTGGCGCGCTTCATCACCGGTTCCCAGTCCGGGTCGGTCATGTCGGAAACCAGTACGTCGCCGGGCTGGACTTTGTCCATTTCCGACACGTCCTTGATGATCCGCACCTTGCCCGCGCCGATGCGCTGGCCGATGGCACGGCCTTCCACCAGCACCGTGCCGGTTTCCTTGAGCAGGTAGCGCTCCATGACGTTGGCCGAAGTACGGCTCTTCACGGTTTCAGGACGGGCCTGGACGATGTACAGCTTGCCGTCGTCGCCGTCTTTGGCCCATTCGATGTCCATTGGGCACTTGTAGTGCTTCTCGATGATCATCGCCTGCTTGGCCAGCTCGCTGACTTCAGCGTCAGTCAGGCAGAAACGGGCGCGATCAGCCTTGTCGACGTCGACGGTTTTCACCGAACGGCCGGCCTTGGCTTCGTCGCCGTAGATCATCTTGATGGCTTTGCTGCCCAGGTTGCGGCGCAGGATCGCAGGGCGACCGGCTTCCAGGGTGTTTTTGTGAACGTAGAATTCGTCCGGGTTGACCGCGCCTTGTACAACGGTTTCGCCCAGGCCGTAGGCGCCGGTGATAAACACCACGTCACGGAAGCCCGACTCGGTGTCGAGGGTGAACATCACGCCGGCTGTGCCGGTTTCCGAACGCACCATGCGCTGCACGCCGGCAGACAGGGCGACCAGTTTGTGGTCGAAGCCCTGGTGCACGCGGTAGGAAATGGCCCGATCGTTGAACAGGGAAGCGAACACTTCCTTGGCCGCGCGGATGACGTTCTCGACGCCACGGATGTTCAGGAAGGTTTCCTGCTGGCCCGCGAAGGAAGCGTCTGGCAAGTCTTCGGCGGTGGCCGAGGAGCGCACGGCCACCGCCATGTCAGGGTTGCCGGCCGACAGCGCGGCGAAGGCAGTGCGAATTTCGGCGTTCAGTTGCTCGGGGAATTCGGCTTCCATGATCCACTGGCGGATCTGGGCGCCGGTCTTGGCGAGGGCGTTGACGTCGTCGACGTCCAGCGCATCGAGCGCGGCGTGGATCTGGTCGTTGAGGCCGCTCAGCTCGAGGAAATCACGATAAGCCTGAGCCGTCGTGGCAAAGCCACCAGGGACCGATACGCCCGCACCCGCGAGGTTGCTGATCATCTCGCCGAGGGATGCGTTCTTGCCCCCCACATGCTCTACATCATGGACGCCGAGCTTATCGAGGGAAACTACGTACTCTACCAAGGTGATCTCTCCACTAACTGTGTTGGAAAAGCTCAGAAGCGGGCTGCTCGTTGGAGCGTTCGCCCGCTGTATGGCCTGGACCTGGAAAATAAGTGAGAATGCGGGCCATTCCCGGCCGACAAATCGCGCCTATCATATCCAAGAATCGTCACCAGCTTAAGGCCCAAGCCGCAAATGAAACGATCTGCTTTCTTTATTTCCGACGGCACCGGCATCACAGCCGAAACCCTGGGCCAAAGCCTGTTGGCGCAGTTCGAAAACATTACCTTCAACAAATTCACGCGGCCCTACATCGACAGCGTGGAAAAAGCGCGGGCCATGGTACAACAAATCAATATCGCCGCCGAAAAAGACGGATTTCGGCCGATTATCTTCGACACCATCGTCAATCAAGACATCCGTGAGATCCTCGCGACCTCCAATGGTTTCATGATCGATATCTTCTCCACCTTCCTCGCGCCCCTGGAGCAGGAACTGACCGAGCACTCGTCGTACTCGGTGGGCAAGTCCCATTCCATCGGCCACAACTCCAACTACATGGAGCGCATCGAGGCGGTGAACTTCGCCCTGGACAACGACGACGGCGCCCGCACTCACTATTACGACAAGGCCGACCTGATCCTGGTGGGCGTATCGCGCTGCGGCAAGACCCCGACCTGCCTGTACATGGCCATGCAATTCGGCATCCGCGCGGCCAACTACCCGCTAACCGAAGACGACATGGAGCGCCTGCAACTGCCCGCTGCCCTGCGCGCCCACCAGCACAAACTGTTCGGCCTGACCATCGACCCGGACCGCCTCACCGCCATCCGCAACGAGCGCAAGCCCAACAGCCGCTACTCCAGCTACGCCCAGTGCGAATTCGAAGTGCGGGAAGTGGAGAATCTGTTCCGCCGCGAGAACATTCCTCACATCAACTCCACGCATTTTTCCGTGGAAGAGATTTCGGCGAAGATCCTCGTGGAAAAAGGCGTGGAACGGCGCTTCAAATAACCGCCCCGCCCTAATCCCCTCACCAGCAAAACCGGCGCCTACAAAGGCGCCAACGCCCGACTCAGGGCCGCAAATCCTTCCTGTAGCCGAGCATCGTCCGCCTGGGTATTGCAGACACTGGCGCGAATGTACTGCGCCACGGCGGCCTGGCCCACGGCAAAGGCTTCAGCCGTGGCCACCAGGTAGTGATTGCGCTTCAATTCGGCCTCGATTTCCGAGGCCCGCCACGGCTCGGGCACCCTGATCCAGAAGTGCGGACTGCCCGGAGGGCTACGCCACTCGAAGCCCGCCAACAGGTCACTGACCAGCGCCTTGCGCCGGCCGATCTCGCTGATTTGCGCCTGGCGCAACTGCTCGGCCACGCCACTGTCGATCCAGTTCGTGGCCAGCTCCAGGCTCAGGGGCGTGGCCATCCAGCAGGTGGCGCGCAACGCCGCCGCCAGCCGCCCGACCAGGGGCAGCGGGCCATGCACAAAACCCACTCGCAACCCCGCCGACACCGCTTTGCTCAAGCTGCTGATAAGCACCGTGCGCTCGGGGGCGAAATGACTCAGGGGCGCCGGGCGCCGATCCACCAGCAGCGCATGGGTTTCATCTTCCAGAATCAGCAGGTTGTGCTGGCGGCACAGCTCGGCAATGGCCTGACGCCGGGCCGGCGACTGCACCGCGGCCGTGGGGTTCTGGATGGTCGGGGTGCAATACAAGGCCGCCACCCGATGCTGGCGACACACCTCGTCCAGGGCCGCCGGCAGCAACCCCTCGTCATCCATCGCCAGGCCGACCAGCTTGATGCCGAGCATCCTTGCAGTGCTGATCAACCCGGGGTAAGTCAATTGCTCGGTGACCAGGGTGTCCCCCGCCTTGAGCAGCGCCAGCAGGGCAATGTGCAGCCCGTGCTGGGCACCATTGACGCAAATCACCTGCTCGGGTTGGGCGACAAAATCCTCCTGTGACAGCCAGCGCGCACCGGCCGCCCGGTGAGACCCCAGGCCAGCCTCGTCGCTGTAGCGGCTGATCTCCTGCAGCCGCTGCGGCTGCTCCGCCAGGGCGTGCAGGCTCTGCGCCATGAAGCGAATTTCCGGGCCCGGGATATGGGTGTTGCGGCTCATGTCGAAGTACGGCTGCGGCTCGTCACTGACATTGCGAAAGCCGCTGTCACGTGGGCGCTGCAGACCTGAATGCCGCACATAAGTGCCGTCGCCGACCCGCGCCACCACCAGGCCCAGGCGCTCAAGCTCGGCGTAGGCGCGGCTGATGGTGCCGATGGTCACGCCCAGCTTATCCGCCAACCAGCGATGGGGCGGCAGTTTGGCCGCGGGCTCGAACGTGCCCTCGGCGATGGCTTTTTCGATCGCCTGGGCCAGGCGTTTGTACTTGGCGCCCACGCCCTGGAGCAGCTCGACGCGCATCATTGACACCGTGTCAATACTTACTTTGACAGCCATCATTTTCCCTAATAGCGTGGGTTTCAGGTTCAATTTCCGGAACAGACCCGCTCAATATAGAGGTCAATTCCGCCCCACGAAAGGAATGTCAGGATGACCGCCTCAACCGCCCAACCCAGCACGATCCGTCGCTCCAGACCGGCGCTGGCCGGGCTGGTGACCAGCCTGCTGTTCCTGGTGGTCTGCCTGAGTTGGGGCACCACCTGGCTGGGGATCAAGATCGCCGTGGAAAGCGTACCGCCGCTGACCGCTGCCGGCCTGCGCTTCCTGATTGCCTTTCCGCTGTTCCTAGGCTTTGCCCTGCTGCGCCGCGAACCACTGATGTTTCCCCGGCCACAGCGCTGGTTTCTGGTGTTCGTCACCCTGTGCTACTTCGGCTTGCCCTACTACCTGCTGAACTACGGGGAAATGCATGTTTCCTCCGGCCTGACCGCCCTGCTGTTCAGTTGCATGCCGGTGTTTATCCTGATGTTCTCGGCGATCTTTCTGCGGGAAAAAATCCACGGCTCGCAACTCCTCGGCATCGCCATCGGCTTTACCAGCCTCTACCTGATTCTGCGCAGCCAGGGCCTACGCCTGGATCACGCGGAGTTCTTCGGCGTGCTGGCGATCCTCGCCGCCGCGGTGCTGCACGCCCTGTGCTACGTGATGACCAAGAAACAGGGCAGCGCCATCAGCGTCATCACCTACAACACCCTGCCCATCGGCATCGCCGGGCTGATGCTGTTTGTCGCCGGCTGGTTTCTGGAAACCCCCGACGTCCACGCCATCACCCAGCGCTCGTGGGGCGCCCTGCTGTACCTGGGGCTGGTGGCGTCGGTCGGCGGCTTTATCGTGTATTTCATGCTGCTCAAGCGCTTGAGCCCGATCATCTTGTCCTTCGTGTTCATCATCTTCCCGGTGTTCGCCGTGATCATCGGCGCCTGGTACGAAGGCCAGGCCCTGTCGCAGGAATTGCTGATCTACTCCAGCCTGCTGCTGGCAGGGTTCGCCATCACCAAGCTGCCGGCGGAAACCTGGCGCTTCAAGCGTCGCGAACGCTGACCGCCAGACGAAAAAAAGCCCGCTGATGCGGGCTTTCTTGTTGCAGGCGCGGCGGTCAAATCACCAGCAGGTCGACAAAGCGCTGCACCGGCGTGGCCTCTAGTTGCTCCGGGTCTTTGCACAGGGCAAAGATCTGCGCCGAACGCTGGGCGGTAAACCGCGTCGCCAGGTTGGCCTTGAACTTGTCCTCCAGCAACGGGATGCCTTCGGCCCGGCGCCGACGATGGCCAATGGGGTACTCGACCACCACCTGCTCGGTGCTGGAACCGTCCTTGAAAAACACCTGCACCGCGTTGGCGATGGAGCGCTTGTCGGCTTCCAGGTATTCCCGGGTGAAGCGCGGGTCTTCGACAATCACCATCTTCTCGCGCAGCTGGTCGATGATCGGGTGCGCCCTGTGGAAGCTGTCTTCGTAGTGCTCGGCCACCAGGTTGCCAAAGGCCAGGGGCACGGCGGTCATGTACTGCAGGCAGTGGTCACGGTCGGCCGCATTGGCCAGGGGCCCGACCTTGGAAATGATGCGAATCGCCGACTCATGGGTGGTGATGACAATCCGCTCGATCTCCGACAGGCGATTGCGCACCAGCGGATGCAGGGTCACCGCTGCCTCGCAGGCGGTTTGCGCGTGGAACTCGGCCGGAAAGCTGATCTTGAACAGCACGTTTTCCATCACGTAGCTGGCGTACGTCTGCGACAGGCTGAACCGGCGCTGCTCTTCAGGCTTGAGCGCCAGGTCCTTGTTGGTGTGACTGAACAGCACGTCATAGAAGCCCCATTGCGGCGCACTCAACACGCCGGGAATGCCCATTTCGCCGCGCATGGCGATGTCCGCCAGGCGCACACCGCGGCTGGATGCATCCCCCGCCGCCCAGGACTTGCGCGACCCGGCGTTGGGCGCATGCCGATACGTGCGCAGCGCCTGGCCGTCGACAAAGGCGTGGGACAGGGCCGCCAGCAATTGCTCACGATTGGCCCCCATCAACTTGGCCGTGACCGCGGTGGAGGCGACTTTCACCAGCAGCACATGGTCGAGCCCGACACGGTTGAAGGCGTTTTCCAGGGCCATCACACCCTGGATCTCGTGGGCCATTATCATGGCGTCCAGCACGGCGCGCATGGTCAAAGGCGATTCGCCATTGGCCACGCGTTTTTGTGACAGGTGATCGGCCACCGCAAGGATGCCGCCAAGGTTGTCCGAAGGGTGGCCCCACTCCGCCGCCAGCCAGGTGTCGTTGTAGTCCAGCCAGCGCACGATGCAGCCGATGTCCCAGGCCGCCTTGACCGGGTCCAGGCGGTAGCTGGTGCCGGGCACCCGGGCGCCGAACGGCACCACGGTGCCCTCCACCAGCGGTCCCAAATGTTTGGTGCACTCGGGAAAGCGCAAGGCCAGCAAGCCGCAGCCCAGGGTGTCCATCAAGCAGTTGCGGGCGGTGTCCAGGGCTTCCCGGGAGTCGATGCGGTATTTGAGGACGTAGTCGGCAATGCCCTGCAGCACCGGGTCGTAGTCGGGGCGGTTGTTCAGGTCAACGTTGGCGCTCATGTTCGGTTCACTCCAGCAAGGGTTTGGGTGTGGGTGAAATCCTCGGGGTCAGGCTGATCAGATTATCGTTATGTGCGCCAGGGCCGGCGTGCCGGCCCTGGTCAGGGAGGTCGCGTTGGAACCTTAGAAACTGTCGCCGGGCACTCGCACCCAGCCTTCCATCAACACCCGGGCGCTGCGGCTCATGATGGCTTTGCGCACGCTCCACTCGCCATTGACCTGGCTGGCTTCGGCGCCGACGCGCAAGGTGCCCGATGGATGGCCGAAGCGCACCGCACTGCGCTCACCGCCGCCGGCGGCCAGGTTAACCAGGGTTCCGGGAATCGCCGCCGCCGTACCAATGGCCACCGCGGCCGTGCCCATCATCGCGTGGTGCAGCTTGCCCATGGACAGGGCCCGTACCAGCAAGTCCACCTCCGCCGCCTTGACCGCCTTGCCGCTGGACGCCTGGTAATCGGCGGGGGCCGCGACGAAGGCCACTTTCGGCGTGTGCTGACGCTGGGCGGCCTGTTCCAGATTCTGGATCAAGCCCATGCGCAAGGCACCGTGGGCACGAATGGTCTCGAACATTGCCAAGGCCTTGGGGTCACCGTTGATGGCGCCCTGCAATTCAGTGCCCTGGTAACCGACATCGCCGGCGTTGATAAAAATCGTCGGGATCCCGGCATTGATCAGGGTCGCCTTGAAGGTGCCGACACCCGGCACTTCCAGGTCGTCCACCAGATTGCCGGTGGGGAACATCGAACCGCCGGCGCCCTCCTCTTCGGCGGCCGGATCCATGAACTCCAGCTGCACTTCGGCGGCCGCAAAGGTCACGCCGTCCAGCTCGAAGTCACCGGTTTCCTGAACCTCGCCCTGGGTGATCGGCACATGGGCAATGATGGTCTTGCCGATGTTGGCCTGCCAGATGCGCACCACGGCCACGCCGTCCTGGGGAATCCGGCTGGGGTCCACCAGGCCGCTGCTGATGGCGAAGGAACCGACCGCCGCCGACAGGTTGCCGCAATTGCCGCTCCAGTCGACGAAGGCCTTGTCGATGGCGACCTGGCCGAACAGGTAGTCCACATCGTGATCGGCCTTGATGCTTTTCGACAGGATCACCGTCTTGCTGGTACTGGACGTGGCGCCGCCCATGCCGTCGATCTGCTTGTCATAAGGGTCGGGGCTGCCGATCACCCGCAACAGCAGGGCATCCCGGGCCGCGCCGGGGAGTTGGGCCGCCTCGGGCAAATCCTGCAGGCGGAAGAACACGCCCTTGCTGGTGCCACCACGCATGTAAGTGGCGGGAATCTTGATCTGCGCTACAAAAGCCATGGATGTCTGGTCCTGATAAAGACCGGGAGCGGCACCTGGCGGCCCGCTCGCGGTACGTCACTTAACTGGCAACAGCCGATTCGAGGAAGTCCTGGGCGAAACGTTGCAACACCCCACCGGCTTCATAGATCGACACCTCTTCCGCGGTATCCAGGCGGCAGGTCACGGGCACTTCCAGGCGTTCACCGTTGTGACGGGTGATCACCAGGGTCAGCGTCGCCCGCGGCGTGCGCTCACCGAGCACATCGAAGGTCTCGGTGCCATCGATGCCCAGGGTCTTGCGATCGGTGCCCGGCAGGAACTCCAGGGGCAGCACGCCCATGCCCACCAGGTTGGTCCGGTGGATGCGCTCGAACCCTTCAGCGGCAATCGCCTCCACCCCCGCCAGCCGCACGCCCTTGGCCGCCCAGTCGCGGGACGAGCCCTGGCCGTAGTCGGCGCCGGCGATGATGATCAGCGGCTGCTTGCGTTCCATGTAGGTTTCGATGGCTTCCCACATCCGCGTGACCTGGCCTTCCGGCTCGATCCGCGCCAGGGAACCCTGCTTGACCTGACCGTTTTCCCGGACCATTTCGTTGAACAGTTTCGGGTTGGCAAAAGTCGCCCGTTGCGCCGTCAGGTGGTCGCCACGGTGGGTGGCGTAGGAGTTGAAGTCTTCCTCGGGCAGGCCCATTTTCGCCAGGTATTCGCCCGCCGCGCTGTCCAGCATGATGGCGTTGGACGGCGATAGGTGGTCGGTGGTGATGTTGTCCGGCAGCACCGCCAGCGGGCGCATGCCCTTGAGCGGCCGAGCCCCGGCCAGGGCGCCTTCCCAATACGGTGGACGGCGGATGTAGGTGCTCATCTCGCGCCAGTCGTACAGCGGCGCGACCTTCGGCCCGGTGTCTTCGTGGATCGCGAACATCGGGATGTAGACCTGGCGGAACTGCTCCGGCTTGACCGAAGACTTGACCACTGCGTCGATCTCTTCGTCGCTGGGCCAGATGTCTTTCAGGCGGATTTCAGCGCCGGAGGCGTCCACGCCCAGCACGTCTTTTTCGATGTCGAAACGGATCGTCCCGGCAATCGCATAAGCCACCACCAATGGCGGCGAGGCGAGGAATGCCTGTTTGGCGTAGGGGTGAATCCGCCCGTCGAAGTTGCGGTTGCCCGACAACACCGCCGTGGCGTACAGGTCGCGGTCGATGATCTCTTGCTGGATCACCGGGTCCAGGGCGCCGGACATGCCGTTGCACGTGGTGCAGGCAAAGGCCACCACGCCAAAGCCCAACTGCTCCAGCTCAGAAGTCAGGCCGGCTTCGTCCAGGTACAGCGCCACGGTCTTGGAGCCCGGCGCCAGGGACGACTTGACCCAGGGTTTGCGGGTCAGGCCAAGACGGTTGGCGTTGCGCGCCAACAGGCCGGCGGCAATCACGTTGCGCGGGTTGCTGGTGTTGGTGCAACTGGTAATGGCGGCGATGATCACCGCGCCGTCGGGCATCTGCCCCGGCACTTCGTCCCAGTGGCCGGAAATGCCCTGGGCAGCGAGGTCCGTGGTGGCGACCCGGGCGTGCGGGTTGCTCGGCCCGGCCATGTTGCGCACCACCGAGGACAGGTCGAAGCTCAAGCCGCGCTCGTATTGCGCGCCCTTCAGGCTGTCGGCCCAGAGCCCGGTCTGCTTGGCGTATTGCTCCACCAGGCGCACCTGCTGGTCTTCACGGCCGGTGAGCTTGAGGTAGTCGATGGTTTGCTGGTCGATGTAGAACATCGCCGCCGTGGCGCCGTATTCCGGGGCCATGTTGGAGATGGTCGCGCGGTCGCCCAGGGTCAGGGCCGCGGCGCCTTCACCGAAGAACTCCAGCCAGGCGCCGACGACTTTTTGCTTGCGCAGGTATTCGGTCAGGGCCAGCACCATGTCGGTGGCGGTGATGCCCGGTTGCAGCTTGCCCGTCAGCTCGACGCCGACGCTTTCCGGCAGGCGCATCCACGAGGCGCGGCCGAGCATCACGCTCTCCGCTTCCAGGCCGCCCACGCCAATCGCGATCACCCCCAACGCATCGACGTGGGGTGTGTGGCTGTCAGTGCCGACGCAGGTATCCGGGAAGGCCACGCCGTCGCGCACCTGAATCACCGGGGACATTTTCTCCAGGTTGATCTGGTGCATGATGCCGTTGCCCGGCGGGATCACATCGACGTTCTTGAAGGCCTTCTTGGTCCAGTTGATGAAGTGGAAACGGTCTTCATTGCGCCGGTCTTCGATGGCGCGGTTTTTCTCGAACGCCTGAGGATCGAAACCGCCGGACTCGACCGCCAGGGAGTGGTCGACGATCAACTGGGTCGGCACCACCGGGTTCACCTGCGCCGGATCACCGCCTTGCAGGGCGATGGCATCGCGCAGGCCGGCCAGGTCCACCAGGGCGGTCTGGCCGAGGATGTCATGGCAGACGACGCGCGCTGGGAACCACGGGAAATCGAGGTCGCGCTTGCGCTCGATAAACTGCTTCAGAGAATCCTTCAGGGTTGCCGGGTCGCAGCGACGCACCAGGTTCTCCGCCAGGACCCGCGAGGTGTAGGGCAAGGTGTCGTAGGCGCCGGGCTGGATGCTGTCGACCGCCTCGCGGGCATCGAAATAATCCAGCGCGCTGCCGGGCAGCGTTTTGCGAAATTCAGTGTTCATGGTCAAGGCTCGGTCACGGTAGGTTTCAGGTACGACCCATGGGCGTTGCAGGAGCTGGCTGGCGACGACGTCTCAGGACTTGACGCAATCGCTTGGGCCTATCGCTGGCGAGCCAGCTCCTGCAAGGGGCGAGTCATACCGCTCAGCGACGCTCGATTGGCACGAACTTGCGCTGTTCAACGCCGGTGTACTCGGCGCTAGGACGGATGATGCGGTTGTTGGCCCGCTGCTCGAACACGTGGGCGGCCCAGCCGGTCAAGCGCGAGCAGACGAAAATCGGCGTGAACAGCTTGGTCGGGATGCCCATGAAGTGGTACGCCGAGGCATGGTAGAAGTCAGCGTTGGGGAACAGCTTCTTCTGCTCCCACATGGTCTGGTCGATGGCTTCGGACACCGGGAACAGCACGGTGTCGCCCACTTCGTCGGCGAGCTTTTTCGACCAGCCCTTGATCACCTCGTTGCGCGGGTCGTTGTCCTTATAGATCGCGTGACCGAAGCCCATGATCTTGTCCTTGCGCGCCAGCATGCCGAGGGTGCCCTCGACGGCTTCTTGCGGCGAGGCAAAGCGCTCGATCATTTCCATGGCCGCTTCGTTGGCGCCGCCGTGCAACGGGCCGCGCAACGAGCCGATGGCCGCAGTGACGCAGGAGTACAAGTCAGACAGGGTCGAAGCGCACACCCGGGCGGTAAAGGTCGAGGCGTTGAACTCGTGCTCCGCATAGAGGATCAGCGACACGTTCATCACCTTCACATGCAAGTCGCTGGGCTTCTTGCCATGCAGCAGGTGCAGGAAGTGACCACCGATGGACGGCTCGTCGCTGGTGCAGTTGATGCGCACACCCTCGTGGCTGAAGCGGTACCAGTAGCACATGATCGCCGGGAACGCGGCCAACAGGCGGTCGGTGGCGTCGTGTTGCTCGGAGAAGTCCTTCTCCGGTTCGAGGTTGCCGAGGAACGAGCAGCCGGTGCGCATCACGTCCATCGGGTGCGCCTGGGCAGGAATGCGCTCCAACACTTCTTTCAATGCCTGGGGCAGGTCGCGCAGGGTGCTGAGTTTGTCCTGGTAAGCGCTCAGTTGCGCCTGGCTCGGGAGGTCGCCGTACAGCAGCAGGTAGGCGATTTCTTCGAACTGCGCGTCGGCAGCCAGTTCACGCACGTCATAGCCGCGGTAGGTCAACCCGGCACCGGCCTGGCCCACGGTGGACAATGCGGTTTGTCCGGCCACCTGGCCACGCAGGCCAGCGCCACTCAATACTTTTGCTTCGGCCATTGCTCTCTCCAATCTTGAATTTATTAGGGACTTGGCAACTTCATCAACGGTTAGGTCGTGGTTCGCGGATCAGCCTTTCTTCTGCGCAAACAGCGCATCGAGCTTCTGCTCGAAGACGTGGTAGTCGATGCGGTCGTACAGCTCCATGCGAGTTTGCATGGTGTCGATGACGTTTTGCTGGGTGCCGTCGCGGCGGATCGCGGTGAACACATTTTCCGCCGCCTTGTTCATGGCGCGGAACGCCGACAGCGGGTACAGCACCAGGGACACGCCCACGGAGCCGAGCTGCTCGGTGGTGTACAGCGGGGTAGCGCCAAATTCGGTGATGTTGGCCAGGATCGGGGCTTTCACCCGGTCGGCGAAAATCTTGTACATCTCAAGTTCAGTGATGGCTTCCGGGAACACCATGTCGGCACCGGCCTCGATGCACGCGGCAGCGCGATCCAGGGCCGATTCCAACCCCTCCACTGCCAGGGCGTCGGTCCGCGCCATGATCACGAAGCTGTCATCAGTGCGCGCATCGACCGCGGCCTTGATGCGGTCGACCATTTCCTGCTGGGACACGATCTCTTTATTCGGACGATGACCACAGCGCTTGGCGCCGACCTGGTCCTCGATGTGGATCGCCGCAGCGCCGAACTTGATCATCGACTTCACGGTGCGCGCCACGTTGAACGCCGACGAGCCGAAGCCAGTGTCCACGTCCACCAGCAGCGGCAAATCGCAGACATCGGTGATGCGGCGGACGTCGGTCAGCACATCATCCAGCCCGGTGATGCCCAGGTCCGGCACGCCCAGTGAGCCGGCCGCCACTCCGCCACCCGACAGGTAAATCGCCTTGAACCCGGCGCGCTGTGCCAGCAACGCGTGGTTGGCGTTGATGGTACCGACCACCTGCAGTGGATGTTCATTGGCGACCGCATCGCGGAAACGCTGGCCTGGAGTGCTTTTGTTATTGGAACTCATGACTCACCTCTCTAGGGCGCGCACTCTGGAAAGTGACGCGCAATGTTGCGTTTCGACGCGCCGATGTGGCGGCGCATCAGTAGCTCGGCCAGTTCGCCGTCACGATCGGCAATGGCATCGAGAATCCGGTGGTGTTCGGCAAAGGCCTGGCGTGGACGGTTGGGCGTGGCAGAAAACTGGATGCGGTACATGCGCACCAGTTGATACAGCTCGCCGCAGAGCATCTGGGTCAGGGTGCGGTTGCCGCTGCCCTGGATGATCCGGTAGTGAAAGTCGAAATCGCCTTCTTGCTGGTAGTAACCGACCCCGGCCTGGAACGCGGCATCGCGTTCATGGGTATCGAGCACCCGGCGCAGCTCGTCGATGTCTTCCGTGGTCATGCGCTCCGCCGCCAGGCGACAGGCCATGCCTTCCAGGGATTCGCGGATTTCGTAGAGCTCGATCAGCTCGGCATGGCTCAGCGACACCACCCGGGCGCCCACATGAGGCACCCGCACCAGCAGGCGCTGGCCTTCCAGGCGGTGGATGGCCTCACGCAGCGGCCCGCGGCTGATGCCGTAGGTGCGCGCCAGTTCCGGCTCGGAGATCTTGCTGCCCGGGGCGATCTCGCCCTTGACGATGGCCGCCTGGATACGACGGAAGACATTCTCGGATAAGGTCTCGGAATCGTCTTGCGCCACCGCTGGGGGATCGAGTTGATCCAGCATATTGTCGACACCTTTAAAATCAATGTGACAAAAACTAGCCAAATCAGCTCTAGCAGTCAAAGGAAAAATAGATATTGTCGACAATCGTCTAATAACCCCAGGTTAGGTCACCACCCAAAAGCCCAAACCCCCAACGCTGGCGCCATAAAACCAGCATGCTAGAATGCCGCCCGCATTTGCCTGTCATCTTTATATGGCAGGCATACGAGGGAGCTTGCGCAGCAATGCCAGTCGCCTTGAACTGAAGAACCCATGCAACGCACCAGGATCTATGAGACTCAAGGCCTTTCCCCCATTACTCTGCCTCCTTTGCCTGCCCGGCATGAGCGCTGCCGCCGACAAGACCGTGTACGGCCTCAATGAGTACGCGAGGCTGGCGGGCATCGACCTGGAAGTCGCGGCCAAGCTCGACACCGGGGCCAAGACCGCCTCCCTCAGCGCCCGCGACATCAAGCGCTTCAAGCGCAATGGCGAATCCTGGGTACGTTTCTACCTGGCCATCGACGCTGCGCACTCCCACCCGATCGAACGGCCGCTGGCCCGGGTCAGCAAGATCAAGCGCCGTGCCGGCGACATCGATGCCGAAGACGACAAGAAGTACACCGCCCGTCCGGTCATCACCCTTGATGTGTGCATGGGCACCGCGCTGCGCAGCATCGAAGTGAACTTGACCGACCGCAGTGCCTTCCAATACCCGCTGCTGATCGGCTCCGAAGCCCTGAAACGCTTCGATGCGCTGGTCGACCCCAGTCTTAAATACGCTGCTGGCAAACCCGCCTGCGCCATCAACGTTCAAACCGCAGAGTAATTCCAATGCGCTCTCTTACCCTCCATCTGAAAATCCTGATCGCCGTCCTGGTGGTGTTGGGCATCTCGATCACGGCCTATCAGATTTTCGTGCTCGGCATTCCCGTGACCGAAGACGCCACCGACGACCTGTGGAACATCGACGCCAAGGTCGAGTTCGTCGCCAACGGCAAGGACCCGATCAAGATCCAGATGTTCGTGCCGCCGCTGAGCCGCGACTACGTGAGCCTGAACGAGAGTTTCATCTCCAATAACTACGGGGTCGCGGTGAACCGCGTCGACGGCAACCGCAAGGTCACCTGGTCGGCACGCCGGGCCAAGGGCAACCAGACCCTGTACTACCGCCTGGTGCTGACCAAGCGCTACAGCGCCGAGAAAACCAAGGTCAAGGGGCCGACCTTCCGCGACAGCATCGCCGTCGAAGGCCCGGAAAAAATCGCCGCCGAAGCCCTGCTGGCGCCGATCCGCCAGCACTCGGCCGACGTCGAGACCTTCATCGGCGAAGCCATCAAGCGGGTCAACAACCTCAATGACGACAATGTGAAGCTGTTGCTGGCCGGCGACCCGTCCACCGCCCACAAGGCGCGGATCGTCGAGCTGCTGCTGTCCATCGCCCACGTGCCGGTGGAAAAGGTCCACACCATTCGCTTGGTGGCCGACCAGCCGCAAACCCCGGAACTCTGGCTGCGCAGCTTCAACGGCAATGACTGGCTGTACTTCAACCCGGAAACCGGCGAGCAGGGCATGCCCAGCGACCGCCTGCTGTGGTGGACCGGTGACGACAACCTGATCACCGTCGATGGTGGCAAGAAAGCCAACGTCACCTTCAGCCTCAACAACAGCGAAATGAACGCTATTCGCCTGGCCAAGCTGACCGACGAGAACACCGACGCCAACTTCCTCGAATACTCGCTGTACGGCCTGCCACTGCAGACCCAGCAGACCTTCATGATCATGGTGATGATCCCGATTGGCGTGCTGGTGATCCTGATCCTGCGCAACCTGATCGGCCTGCAGACCCTGGGCACCTTCACCCCGGTGCTGATCGCCCTGGCCTTCCGCGAAACCCAACTGGGCTTCGGCATCATCCTGTTCACGGTGATTACTGCCCTGGGCCTGTCGCTGCGTTCCTACCTGGAACACCTGAAGCTGCAGATGCTGCCGCGGTTGTCGGTGGTGCTGACCTTCGTCGTGGTGCTGATCGCCGCCATCAGCCTGTTCAGCCACAAGCTGGGCCTGGAACGCGGGCTGTCAGTGGCGCTGTTCCCGATGGTGATCCTGACCATGACCATCGAACGCCTGTCCATCACCTGGGAAGAGCGTGGCGGCGGCCATGCGATGAAAGTCGCCATTGGCACGCTGTTCGCTGCGTCCCTGGCGCACCTGATCATGAGCGTGCCGGAGCTGGTGTACTTCGTCTTCACCTTCCCGGCGATGCTGCTGATCCTGGTGGGCTTCATGCTGGCGATGGGTCGCTACCGCGGCTACCGCCTGACGGAGCTGGTGCGCTTCAAAGCCTTCGTCAAGGCTGACTCCTGATGTTCGGCCTGTGGAAAACCTGGAAAGCCCTGGAAGCCCGGGGGATCATGGGCATCAACCGGCGTAATGCCGACTACGTGCTCAAGTACAACAAGCGCAGCCTGTACCCGATCGTGGATGACAAGATCATCACCAAGGAACGGGCGATCAAGGCCGGCATCCATGTGCCGGAGCTGTACGGGGTGATCTCCACCGAGAAGGAAATCGACAAGCTCGACGAAATCATCGGCGGGCGCAGCGACTTCGTGATCAAGCCGGCCCAGGGCGCCGGCGGTGACGGCATCATTGTGATTGCCGACCGCTTCGAGGGCCGCTATCGCACGGTGTCGGGCAAGATCATCAGTCACGAAGAGATCGAGCACCATATCTCCAGCATCCTCACCGGCCTGTACTCCCTGGGCGGCCACCGCGACCGGGCGCTGATCGAGTACCGGGTGACCCCGGACCAGATCTTCAAGAGCATCAGCTACGAAGGCGTGCCGGACATCCGCATCATCGTGTTGATGGGCTACCCGGTGATGGCCATGCTGCGCCTGCCGACCCGCCAGTCCGGCGGCAAGGCCAACCTGCACCAGGGCGCCATCGGCGTGGGCGTCGACCTGGCCACCGGCCTGACGCTGCGCGGCACCTGGCTGAACAACATCATCACCAAGCACCCCGACACCACCAACGCCGTGGACGGCGTGCAACTGCCCTACTGGGACGGCTTCATGAAGCTCGCGGCGGGTTGCTACGAGCTGTGCGGCCTGGGTTACATCGGTGTAGACATGGTCCTGGACCAGGAAAAGGGCCCGTTGATCCTTGAACTCAATGCCCGCCCCGGCCTGAACATCCAGATTGCCAACGACTGCGGCCTGACCCTGCGCACCCACGCCGTCGAAGCCCATCTGGAAACACTGAAAGCCAAGGGCATCAGCGAATCCGTCGAGGACCGGGTGAAGTTCGCCCAGGAGCTGTTCGGCCACATCCCCCCGGTAGAAGGCTGACCGCGCCAGGTGGCGAAGGCCCTCACGACCTCGCCACCGACCCAGCCCTTGCCTCTGCCCGACATCCCGCAAGATCCCCCTAGGAGCGCCCCTTGCAGAGGACTACAATCGCCAGCCGCGCTCCCCATGGCTGATCCGCCCCGCATGTTGACCTGCTCCCTGCACCCGTTGCCCTATCGCCCCGACCCCGCCGACTATTTTGCGGCGCTTCGCCATGCCCCCGGCGCCGTGCTGCTGGACAGCGGCCGCCCCAGTGCCGAGCGCGGCCGCTTCGACCTGCTCAGCGCCTGGCCCCTGGCCCAACTGACGGCCCAGGCCGACGAAAGCGGCGCCCAGTTCCTGCAACGCCTGCGCGACAGCCTCAAACAACTGGGCCCGGCCGCCCTGCCCGCGGATTGTCCGCTGCCTTTTGCCGGCGGCCTGATCGGCTACCTGAGCTACGACTTCGGCCGGCACCTGGAGCGCCTGCCCAGCCGCGCCCTGGATGACCTGCAACTGCCGGACGCCCAACTGGGCTTGTACGCCTGGGCCTTGATCAGCGATCACCAGGAACGCACCAGCCAGCTGGTGTTCCATCCGCAGTTGGCGGCTGACGAACGCCAGCGCCTGCTGAACCTGTTCAGCCAGACACCCCCCGTGCACGCGAGCGACTTCAAGCTCAATGGCGCCATGCAGCCGGACCTCAGCCCCGAGGACTACCACCGGGCCCACGAGCAGATCCAGCGCTACATCCAGGCCGGCGACTGCTATCAGGTCAACCTGACCCAGCGCTTTCGCGCCCGTTGCCAGGGCGACCCCTGGGCGGCCTACGGCGCACTGCGCCAAGCCTGCCCGACACCTTTCTCGGGCTTCCAGAGCCTGCCCGACGGCAGCGTGATCCTCAGCCTGTCGCCGGAGCGTTTTGTCAAAGTCAGCCAGGGCCAGGTGGAAACCCGCCCGATCAAAGGCACCCGCCCCCGGGGCCGGGACGCCGAAGAAGATCAGGCCAACGCCGCCGAGCTGCTGGCCAGCCCCAAGGACCGCGCGGAAAACCTGATGATCGTCGACCTGCTGCGCAATGACCTGGGCCGCACCTGCCGCATCGGCTCGGTGCGGGTGCCGGAGTTGTTCAGCCTGGAGAGCTACCCCAACGTGCATCACCTGGTGAGCAGCGTGACCGGCGAACTGGCGCAGGACAAAGATGCCCTGGACCTGATTGCCGGCAGCTTCCCCGGCGGCTCCATCACCGGCGCGCCGAAAATTCGCGCGATGCAGATCATCGACGAACTGGAGCCCACGCGCCGGGGCCTGTATTGCGGTTCATTGCTGTACCTGGACGTACGCGGAGAGATGGACAGCTCGATTGCCATCCGCAGCCTGCTGGTCAAGGACGGCCAAATCTGCTGCTGGGGTGGGGGCGGGATCGTCGCGGATTCGGACTGGCAGGCGGAGTATCAGGAGTCCATCACCAAGGTGCGGGTGTTGCTGGAGACGTTGCAGGGGCTTTAGGGCGTCTTCGCCGGCAAGCCGGCTCCTACCGGGATTGTAGGAGCCGGCTTGCCGGCGAACCGGTTTACAGGCTCAGGGGGCGATTGGAAGCCTTGATGAATTCCTGCTTCAACTCGGCAAAACTGTGCACCGCGGGGAACTGCGGGAACTCGCGAATCACGTTGTCCGGCGCATGGAACAGAATGCCCGCATCGGCTTCACCGAGCATGGTGGTGTCGTTGTAGGAGTCCCCCGCAGCGATCACTCGGTAGTACAGGCTCTTGAAGGCCAGCACCGATTGGCGCTTGGGGTCTTTCTGACGCAATTGATAGCCCGTCACCCGACCGTTGTCATCGGTGATCAAGCGATGGCAGAGCAAGGTCGGGAAACCCAGCTGACGCATCAGCGGCTGGGAGAATTCATAGAAGGTGTCGGAGAGAATCACCACCTGGAAGCGCTCGCGCAACCAATCGACAAATTCGATGGCGCCGTCCAGGGGCTTGAGGGTGGCGATCACTTCCTGGATGTCAGAGAGCTTCAGGCCGTGCTCGTCGAGAATCCGCAGGCGCTGCTGCATCAACACGTCGTAATCGGGAATATCCCGGGTGGTTGCCTTGAGGGATTCAATCCCGGTTTTTTCGGCAAAGGCGATCCAGATTTCCGGGACCAGCACACCTTCCAGATCGAGACAGGCAATTTCCACAAGACACTCCCATTGCTTTGATTATTGAGTTGAGCGAGTAAAAAGACTGCCGAACTCTAGCGACTCGCCACCCCTCGCGCAACGCAGAGGAGTGCGCCAGGGGGCGACAGATTTTGTTACCATCGCCGCCATATAGAGCGCCCAGCGCCATAGACCTGTAGGAAACCGCCCTGATGAACCCATCGTTCGACGTCGCTGAGCTCGCCGCGACCTATGCCAATAAATCTGCCCAGGACATCCTCAAACTGGCCTTCGCCCAGTTCGGCGACGACCTGTGGATCTCCTTCAGCGGTGCCGAAGACGTGGTGCTGGTGGACATGGCCTGGAAGCTCAACAAGCAGGTCAAAGTCTTCAGCCTCGACACCGGCCGCCTGCACCCGGAAACCTACCGGTTCATCGACCAGGTGCGCGAGCACTACAAGATCGACATCGAATTGATCTCGCCGGACCACAGCAAGCTCGAACCCTTCGTCAAGCAAAAGGGCCTGTTCAGCTTTTACAAGGACGGCCACGGCGAGTGCTGCGGCATCCGCAAGATCGAGCCCCTGCGGCGCAAGCTGTCCACCGTCAGCGCCTGGGCCACCGGCCAGCGCCGTGACCAGAGCCCGGGCACCCGCAGCCAGGTGGCGGCACTGGAAATCGACAGCGCCTTCTCCACCCCGGAGCGCACGCTGTACAAGTTCAACCCCCTGGCACAGATGAGCAGCGAAGAGATCTGGGGCTACATCCGCATGCTTGAACTGCCGTACAACAGCCTGCACGAGCGCGGGTTTATCAGCATCGGCTGCGAGCCTTGCACTCGCCCGGTGCTGCCGAACCAGCACGAACGCGAAGGCCGTTGGTGGTGGGAAGAAGCCACCCAGAAAGAATGCGGCCTGCACGCCGGCAACATCATCAGCAAAGCCTGACCCCGCCTGCAGGAGCCGGCTTGCCGGCGAACGCCCCTCAACACCGCTGGCGCCCTAGCTGACGCCAGCGCCCCCCTCGAAAAATCCTGTACACATAAATGTCACCATCGGTGCCATTTTTGTGTGCAATTGACGCCTGTTACGCCCCAAAAGGTTACAGCCGCTCGCCCGCTCCGCTCCTCACCTTTCTCAATGAAAAATAAATACCTGTTCGATGGGTCAATTTTTAATAGCGCAAATTCAAATAGTTAAGCCAAACCAATAACAAAACGAAATCAGCGGCCCGATTAATAGCTGCAAAACTGGCATAGAAGTGGCTTGAGTGAACTCGTGTTTTGTATACAAAAACATCGACAACATACATACACTTAATATCCGCACGCCAAGTCCTGCGACTCAGGCTGCAGATGCCCCGAACCCAGTGATTCCCACCTGCGACGAAGATTGTCGAGCCGCACGCTCAAGCACAGTCATCCAGGGCCGGAATCAGGAGCATGCCGGAATGCACACCCGCCCTTCTAATGACATCCCACTGGATCTGCCCACTGCGCTGCATTCACACAACGTTCAACAACCCGTGGCCGATACCCACCCGGGCAGCGTCGCCCTCAGCCCGCGCCTGCACAACCGAGACCTGGCCCCGACCAAGGTCGAGGGGCGGCGCTGGGGCGGCTACAGCATCTTTGCCCTGTGGACCAACGACGTGCACAACATCGCCAACTACTCCTTTGCCATCGGCTTGTACGCCCTCGGCCTGGGCGGCTGGCAGATTCTCCTGTCCCTGGGCATAGGCGCGGCCCTGGTGTACTTCCTCATGAACCTCTCCGGCTTTATGGGTCAGAAAACCGGCGTGCCCTTCCCGGTCATCAGCCGCATCAGCTTCGGCATCCACGGCGCACAGATTCCGGCGCTGATTCGCGCGGTGATCGCCATCGCCTGGTTCGGCATCCAGACCTACCTGGCCTCGGTGGTGTTTCGCGTGCTGCTCACGGCAATCCACCCCGGCTTCGCCGACTATGACCAGAACGCCATCCTCGGCCTGTCGAGCCTGGGCTGGGCCTGCTTCGTGACCATCTGGCTGGTGCAGTTGGTGATCCTCGCCTACGGCATGGAAATGATCCGCCGCTACGAAGCCTTTGCCGGCCCGGTGATCCTGGTCACGGTGGCCGCCCTCGCCGCCTGGATGTACGTCCAAGCCGACGCGACCATTGCCTGGTCGATTCGCGAGCCCCTGAGTGGCGGTGAAATGTGGCGGCAGATCTTCGCCGGCGGCGCGCTGTGGCTGGCAATCTACGGCACCCTGATCCTCAACTTCTGCGATTTCGCCCGCTCCTCGCCGTGCAGCAAAACCATCAAGGTCGGCAACTTCTGGGGCCTGCCGGTGAACATCCTGGTGTTCGCCACCATCACCGTGCTGCTGTGCGGCGCGCAGTTCCAGATCAATGGCCGGATCATCGAGAGCCCCACGGAAATCATCGCGTCGATCCCCAACACCTTCTTCCTGGTGCTGGGCTGCCTGGCCTTCCTGATCGTCACCGTTGCGGTGAACATCATGGCCAACTTCGTCGCCCCGGCGTTTGTTCTCAGCAACCTGGCGCCCAAGTACCTGACCTTCCGCCGGGCGGGGCTGATCAGCGCGGCGATCGCGGTACTGATCCTGCCGTGGAACCTCTACAACAGCCCGCTGGTGATCGTGTATTTTCTGTCCGGGCTCGGCGCCCTGCTGGGGCCGCTGTACGGGGTGATCATGGTGGACTACTGGATCATCCGCAAAGGCCGGGTCAATGTGCCCGAGCTGTACAGCGAAGACCCCAAGGGCGCCTACTTCTACAGCCGCGGCGTCAACCTGCGGGCCGTGGCCGCCTTTGTGCCCTCGGCGCTGATCGCCATCGTGCTGGCCCTGGTGCCGGGCTTTGCCAGCGTGTCGCCCTTCTCCTGGCTGATTGGCGCCGGTATTGCAGGCTTGCTGTACCTGATCATCGCCCAGCGCCAACCCCATTACGCAGAGGTCAGCGGCGAGTCCATCGCCGTGGACAACGTCAGCCACTGATTGTGAACGGCCCGGTCCGCCGGGCCTTTGTATTGCCAAACCTGTAAGGAACACCCATGCGAATTCTCGTGGTCAACGTCAACACCACCGACTCCATCACCCAGGCCATTGCCCGCCAGGCACAAAGCGTGGCCGCACCGGGCACCGAAATCGTCGGGCTCACCCCGTACTTCGGTGCCGAGTCCGTGGAAGGCAATTTCGAGAGCTACCTGGCCGCCATCGCCGTGATGGACCGGGTACTGGCCTACGACCAGCCCTACGACGCGGTGATTCAGGCCGGCTACGGCGAACATGGCCGCGAAGGCCTGCAGGAGTTACTCAATGTGCCGGTGGTGGACATCACCGACGCGGCCGCCAGCACCGCGATGTTCCTCGGCCACGCCTACTCGGTGGTGACCACCCTGGACCGCACCGTGCCACTGATCGAAGACCGCCTGAAACTTTCCGGCCTCTACGATCGTTGCGCCTCGGTCCGGGCCAGCGGCCTGGCGGTACTGGAGCTGGAGGAAGACCCGCAGCGCGCGGTGGAATCCATCGTGCGCCAGGCCGAACTGGCGGTCAGCCAGGACAAGGCCGAAGTGATCTGCCTGGGCTGCGGCGGCATGGCCGGGCTCGACGAGCAGATCCGCCAGCGCACCGGGGTGCCGGTGGTGGAAGGGGTGACGGCTGCCGTGACCATTGCCGAATCCCTGGTACGCCTGGGGCTGTCCACCTCCAAGGTGCGCACCTACGCGACGCCACGGCCGAAGACCATTGTCGGCTGGCCGGGGCGCTTTGGCCGTTAGCCCAGGGCGTGCTCCATCGCCCGGATCACCTTATAAGGCACTGAAGGCCCGGGCCCATCCCTGTTCGGCAAACTGCTCGATCACGAACTCGACAAAGGCTCGGGTCTTGCCCGGCAACAACTTGTGCTCCCCGTAGTAGATCGAAATGTGGCCGTCATCCACGTACCAGTCGGGCAATACCCGCTGCAGGGTGCCGGCCCGCAGGTAAGCCAGTGCAAACGGCAGGCTGACCAGGGCCACTCCCAGGCCTTGGACGGCGCTGGCACAGGCGGCATCCGAGTCGCTCATGGTCATCCGTGCCTTGAGTTCAAGGGGGCTTTGTTGCTGGGTCCGGCTGGTCAATTGCCAGGAACGTACCCGCCCGGTCTGCGGCGAACGAATCAAGATGCCGTCGTGATTGCGCAAGTCCTCGGGCCCGGCAATCACCGCGCCCTGCGCCAGGTACGCCGGGGACGCGACCAACACCCGATGGGCCGGGGTCAACTTGCGAGCAACCACGCCCTGGGGCAATTCAAAACCACCGCCAATGGCCGCATCGAAGCCCTGGCCGATCAGGTCCACCTGGCGGTTATCGAAATGCCAATCCGGGCTGATGGCCGGGTAACGGCGAAGAAAGTCGGCCAACAACGGCACCACGAACAGGCGCCCGAATACCGTCCCCATGCTGACCTTCAAGGTGCCCGCCGGCAGCCCCTGGACACTGGCCAGGTTGGCCACGGCATTCTGGATGGTGTGCAGACTGTCACTGACCTCATCCAGGAACAGCTGGCCCGCTTCGGTCAACGTCAGGCGCCGGGTGCTGCGCTGAAACAAGCGAACGCCCAGGCGCGCCTCCAGCTTGGCCACGCTTTTGCCGACGGCGGCCGGGGTCAGGCTCAGGCGTCGCGCCGCCTCGGCAAAGCTGCCGACTTCGGCGCTGCGTACAAAACAATCGATGCTGCTGAAAGCGTCCATGACACCCAACTCTAAACTTTTGGTTTACACAGACTATCTCGATTACCCACTAATCACCGGGTAATTAACGGTCGATACTCTCCTCCAACCACAAGGCACTCTCGCCTTGGACACTTGGAGATCACCATGACCACTCAACACCTCAACGGCAAAGTCGCTCTGATTCAAGGTGGTTCCCGCGGCATCGGCGCCGCCATCGTGCAACGCCTGGCCGCCGAGGGCGCCCGCGTCGCCTTCACCTACGTCAGCTCTGCCGCCAAGGCCGAAGCCCTGCAGAACAGCATCATTGCCAACGGCGGCCAGGCCCTGGCGATCAAGGCCGACAGCGCCGATGCCGAGGCCATCCGCAACGCCGTCCAGGCCACCGTGGACGCCTTCGGTGGCCTGGACATCCTGGTGAACAACGCCGGCGTGCTGGCGGTGGCGCCACTGGAGGACTTCAAACTGGAAGACTTCGATCAGACCCTGGCCATCAACGTGCGCAGCGTGTTTATCGCCACCCAGGAAGCCGCCAAGCACATGGGCAACGGCGGGCGCATCATCAACATCGGCAGCACCAATGCCGACCGCATGCCCTTTGCCGGTGGTGGGCCCTATGCGATGAGCAAGGCCGCCCTGGTGGGCCTGACCAAAGGCCTGGCCCGCGACCTCGGCCCACGGGGCATCACCATCAACAACGTGCAGCCCGGCCCGGTGGACACCGACATGAACCCCGCCGACAGCGAATTCGCGGAAAACCTGATGGGGCTCATGGCGGTGGGTCGCTATGGCAAGGTCGAAGAAATCGCCGGGTTTGTCGCCTATCTGGCGGGGCCGGAGGCGGCGTACATCACCGGTGCCAGCCTGACCATCGACGGTGGTTTCGGCGCCTGAACCGCAGCCAAAAAAACGCCGAGCCCCTGTCAAAGGACGCTCGGCGTTGTTGTATCCGCCAGACGCGGGGCAATCATCGCCGCCGTTCAGGACCACTCAAGCTGCGGCAAACCACAGGCTGCCGGGTGGAACCCCTTCAACGACCGCAGAATCCCGTCGGCATGGGAAAACTTGCTGTCGGCCATGGCCGGGTCCGGAATGGCAATCGCGGTCATCCCCGCCGCCTTGGCCGCGGTCACGCCGAAGGGCGAATCCTCGAACACCAGGCAATGCTCAGGAGCCACGCCCAGGCGCCGCGCCGCGGTGAGGAAAATGTCCGGCGCCGGCTTGGCCGCCCCCACCTCCGGGTCATCCGCGGTGACGATGGTGTTGAACAGGGCAAACCAGTCCCCGTGCTGGGTGGTTTTCTGACCAAAGGACAGTCGCGATGAACTGGTGCCTACGGCAATCGGCACCTGATGGGCCTTGAGGTGCCGCACCAACTCCTGCGCCCCCGGCATGGCCTGGGCCCGGGGAAAGCGTTCACGCATCAACGGCTCGCGAATCACCAGGAACTCTTCCGGGCTGATCGGCAGGTCCAGGGCCTCGACCACATAACGCGCCAAGTCCGTGGCGCCACGGCCGATGATGTGCTGCTTGATGCTCCAATCGTAGGTTCGGCCATAACGCTCGGCGATCAACCGGGTGACTTCGGTATAGATGCCCTCGGTGTCCAGGAGCAAGCCGTCCATATCGAAAATCACCGCCTTGATCGGGGGTAAATCCTTCAACTGTGCATTCATGGCATCTGATCCGTTAACAAGAAAACGTCCGGGAGCGGCGCAGCCACCGCCCTCGCCTGATCGTTCAATCAAGGGGCTGGGCAGCATAACGGCGCATACGGATCAGCGGCAATCTCAGTGGCCAGGCTTCACACTCTCGGGGGTGTCTTCCTCGGGCTCCCTGAGGGGCACTTGCGCATCGTCCATGAGCGAGCCAGGGTCTTCATTGCCCGGGTCGTTGATCACCAGCGGCTCAGTCGGGGCGGGTTCTTTCTTATCGGGGGGCTCAGGTTTCATCACGGCCTCATCCATCGCGAAGGGCTACACAAGGTTCGAGAGGGCAAATACATAAAACGTTCACCCACAAAAAACCCGGCAATCAGCCGGGCTTGTAGGTCGGGCGCGCTGCCTCAACGATGTTTGTGCTTGCGCTTGTGGCCCTTGCCGGAATGCTTGTTGCTGTCGTTGCCCATGTTGCTGCCCAAGGCACCGCCGGCAGCGCCACCCAGGCCGGCACCAATGGTCGAACCGGTGCTGCCGCCCAGCTTGTTGCCGATCACCGAGCCGCCGGCCGACCCCAAGCCACCGCCGATGGCCGCCTGAGTCCGGCTGCCCTTGCGTGCCCCCACCGCACTGCCCGCCGCACCGCCCACGCCGGCGCCAATCGCCGCGCCGGTGCTGCCGCCGATCTGTTGACCGACCACATTGCCCAGGACGCCGCCCAGGCCGCCACCGATAGCTGCCGTACCGTCACCAGCAGCCATCGCACCTTGAGCGACCAAAAGCCCAACAATCAGGGCAGGCAGGGTTAAACGCATGAGATGAACCTCAAAAAAGAAAACCGGACAGCGCCAGCGGCGGCGTCACAAAAAGGGAATGAAGCGAGTCTCGGGCACAACCGGCCCCAGCCGCTTCGGGGGAATTGGACCACAAATTGCGCAAGAGTTTTAAGCCAGGCAAAAAAAAGCCCGCTGGGGAACGGGCAGGGAGTTTTGCTTTAACGGATGCCTTCACACTACTCAATCAAATGTGAAGGTTTCGTGAAGAGCCTGGGCAGGTGGAAACGCCAAGGCTCATCCCAGATATTCCTGGTCCTGGATGATCGCGTTGTCCAGGGCTTCCAGCAGCGCCTTGCGAACCTTCAGCTTGGTGTTCTTGTGGGCCGTCATGTTGATCTTCTTCAACTGTCGCGCGGCAGCCAGGGCGGTGTCCTGCAATTGCTCGGCGCTGACCACCTTGTCGAGGAAGCCCGCGTCTACGGCACTCACCGGGTCAAACATCTCGGCATTGATCACCGAACGATGGAAAGCCGAGCGACGCAGGCGATCACGGGCCAGCTCGATGCCGGCGTGGTGCATGGTCATGCCGATCTGCACTTCGTTCAAGCCAATGCTGAACGGCCCTTCGACGCCAATCCGATAGTCGGCGGACAACAGCAGGAACGCCCCCTTGGCCACGGCGTGCCCGGGGCAGGCAACGATCACCGGGAACGGGTGGGACAACAGGCGGCGGGCCAGGGTCGAACCCGACGTTACCAGGCTCACGGCCTCTTTCGGCCCAGCGGTCATCACCTTCAAGTCATACCCCCCCGACAGAATGCCCGGCTGGCCGGTGATGATCACCACCGCGCGATCGGCCGTGGCCTGATCCAGCGCGGCATTGAAAGCGGCAATCACGTCGGGGGAAATGGCATTGACCTTGCCATTGCTCAAGGTCAGGGTCGCGATACCGTCTTCGAGGCGGTAGGAAATCAACTCACTCATGACGCAATTCCTTGTATTGAAGTGGAGCAGACGTTACCCAGCGCCGTAGATCAGGTAAAGCGCGGTGACTGACTGGTGAGTCAGGCTTTTACCGCCCGACCCGCACGCCCAGCCACGGCGCACCGTGATTGCCGTCTCTATATAGACGGTTTCAAAGCCGAAGATTGGCGGGTTTGCCCTGCCCCGCCCCCTCGCCTGCCGGGCGCCAAATCAATAAATCCCTTAAGCGCATGAAAATTCTGAAAAAAACCTTTGCCATCAAAAGGAACTTCGACTACATTAGCGCGCCTCGACAGACTGAATAGGTTTGACGAGATACGGTGAGGTGTCCGAGAGGCTTAAGGAGCACGCCTGGAAAGTGTGTATACAGGAAACTGTATCGAGGGTTCGAATCCCTCCTTCACCGCCATATTTGAAAAACGCAAACCCCTGATTTTCCTAGAGAAAGTCGGGGGTTTGTGGTTTTTGGCGTCTGAAAAAAGACGATATGGGACAGATATGGGACTCGAGGGTGGTTTTCGCAGTAACACAGCAATCGCATACCAACGGACGCGATAGCTAGAATGGGCCGTCACCACAAGGAATCCCCGCTATGCCACTGATGATTGATGCCGATCATGTTGGCTCTGGAGATTGCCGGCGACGCGGTACTCAATGCCCTTGACGTGATGGCCACGGCTGAGGGGGATCTGCATGACGACGCTAGGCCTTGGCTGCAGAGGCTCAGCAGGTGTACGTCGACGCGTGGAAGGATCTGGCGTTTGGTGCGCGCGTGCTGGTGGAGACGTCCGCGCGCTGTCCGGACTAACTCTGATCGTTACCCATTACGAACCTAAGTGCCCCCAGTCACTTTGCCCAACAGGAAGGAACCCGTTTTATGTCGACGAACAAACCGCAACAGACCGACGCCGATATCACGTTAACCCTGAACCCTTGGCAAGTGCACAAGGTGCAGCAATTCCGTGAGCGCTACGCGCAGTGGGCGGCGTGCACGGACGGAGCCCAAATGCAGGCTATGGGCCGGCAGGTGGCCGATCTGGCAATTGAGGTGGCGCTCTCAGTGGAGTCGGAGTTGGGGCGGGTCGAAGCCGAGCAGGTCGCGCAAGGTTAGGGCACTGCACTTCCCATAACGCCGCTTACGTGAAACAGGCCCCCAAACCTAAACCAGGTGCGGGGGCTTTTTTGTGCCTGAAGAAACCCGCAATCCCTAAACGGGTGTACCACCAACCCATTGAGTATTTAGCCGCGAAGCCCCTCTCTAACTTCTAAATGGATGTGATGCCATGCCCCTGTCGCAGCCCCCCCTACGACGTTCCACCAGTCGAACCGAATGTGACTTGGGATTTGGTGCACGAAGCAATCACCACGCTAAAACTGCCTGTTGCTATTGCGTTGCATCAGCGTATTACCGCAGTCACTCAGGCCAAAGCCCCGGCCGGGCGACGTTCATAATCCAGGCCACAGCACCGGTCAAAGGCCTGGTAACGCTGGATATTGGCTACAACGAACGCACGCTGCAGCGTCACTTCATCGGCTACGTGGAGCGATCGACCGCGGCGAATGGCGTACAGCAGATCCTGGCCTGTCGTGAACTGGCGGCAGTCCTGGGCAACCCGCTGCCGCTGAACCTGCGTCACGTCGACCTGCAGGCGGTGCTGGCCGAGATCAGCACCAAGACCAGCTTACGCTTCCGGGTGCCGGCACAACCCTATGCCCGGGTAAAGGCGCCGTTTTTCTACAGCCTGGCCACCGGCTACTTGGCCATGGACAGCCTGGCCAGCGTGTTCAACATCCCCGACTTCATCTGGCAGCAACAGGGTGACGGGGAGGTGTTTGTGGGCAGTTGGGCGGACAGCTTCTTTGGCACCCGGGCGCCGCTGCAACTGCCCACCGGGTTGTTCGACGGCTACCAGGGCGAGCGGATCACCAGCGTGACCCTCGCCGGCAATCAGATGGCAATCAAATGGAGGACGCAATCCGGCGCAGCGTAGAGCGCCAGTTTCCCGAACTCACCGGCGGCTACCACCTGCCACGCTTTGGCCGGGTGGTGGCCGTTCCTGATGCGCCGGCGGCGCCCGGGCTGTGCGACTACTTCCGGCCACGCTTCGGCGTCGACGTCGAAGTGCTGCTGCCCGATGGTGAACCAGATCCTGCGCTGCCGATCCTGACCGGCCTGCCGCTGCCGGCACCGATGGGGGGCCAGGAAGCCGGCATGTTCGGCTTCCCCGAGGAAGGCACCACGGTGGTGGTCAGCTTCGCCTACGGCCTGCCACACAAGCCCTTTATTACCCAGATCCTGCCGCATGGCCTGAGCCTGCCCCGGGTGCCGAAAGGCGACCAGGTCTGGCAGCACAGCGAGGCCTGCCAGCAGCGGGTCGATGCCGACGGAAACTGGCTGCGCCAAACTGATGGCAAGATCCAGGACAAGGCGATAGAGCGTGAAGTGGAAGCCCTAGAGAACACCGAGAGCTTCCAGAATCACACCAGGACGGTGGACGACCATTCAACCGAGTCAGTGGGTGGGATCAAGAAGATCGAGGCGCTGGGCGCGCTCAAGCTGCTGTCGGGTGGGTCCGCAAGCCTGGCGGCCGTGGACGACCTACACCAGGCCACCGGCCGCGACCTGAACCTGGTGGTGGGCCAGAAGCACAACGCGACGGTGGGCGGCGACATGCAGGAGCAGATCCAGGGGCTGCGCCAAAGCGTGGCGGGGATCAGTCAGCGCCTGCAGGCGCCCAAGACCTGGTTGGGATCGGAGTCGGTCAACGTGCTGCAGGTGCTGTGCGATCTGCTCGACCTGGTGCAGGGAATGAACACTCAACTGGCAACACACATTCACGCTCCAGGACCGACACCCAGTCCTGCAGATGCAGCGGTGTTCTTAGCGAACGCAAACCTCGCCAGCCAGCTAACGGTGAAAATGACGCCGATCACTCTATAAAGAGAGTGAGGGGATATTCGATATAAAGAGTATTGCAAGCAGGACTCAAACTTAAGCGATGAAGTGGCGATTTATTGTATTTTCGGCGCCCGGCCGGGAGAGTAGGCGCCCGGGCGGTTTGATAAGGTCGCCCGGCGAAGACCGTTCGTCGGGTATATTTATCTCTAACTTTTCCACTATTAGTGGAATAGCGTTAACCGTATTCAGTTAACAAACCTTACCAAACCCCTACATTTCCTAGGATGCATAAAATTCTATGCAGCGGCCGGGCGCCACGGCCGGGCAGAAAGCAACGAGCCCGGGCTAGGCCGGGCTCGTTTTGTGGCGCTTTTCAACTTGAAACGCTGCTGGGAACCTGTGATAGAGTTCGTCTAACCACTCGGTAACCAGACTTCTTTTGTTGCTCGCACTTCAAAGGGTATGGCTAAGTGACTGGCCCGTCAACCTGTCAAGGTTGTCATTAGCTCTTAAGTAGTCGATTTTACTTAGTAAGTTTGGCTCGTTAGTTTGACCGTTAATAACGGACTACTACCCGTAATTAACGGTAGATTACTAAGTATTTTTCTAGAGCTAAGTTGCACGGGGACGTTACCAAACTGAGTGGGATACTCTGCAGTCTTGATAGCTTGGCTGCAGGTTTACTTAAACTCAGGAGATTAGGTAAATGAAAAATTTACTTGACAAGTATTTGCCGGAAGAACTGATCCGGGCTCTGCAAGCGGCCTACTGGTCGCTTCGCTTAGCGAAAATCATCCTGCAGTCCTAGAGCCGTGGGGGTGGGGGCTTCGGCCCCTGCTTTGCCTTTATTCAAGACGACACCGCCAAGACTGCGCGTAGGCGCATCCGTCGATGAATTCGATTCCGCTCAGTACAAACCCTAGTGGCGCCATGCCGACCAACGTCGCATCGAGCAATCGAGGCAGTGGGGAAGGGTCAAGCGGCATCCCTACCCGCAATTCAGCGATTCTCGAATTTCTCCCCAGCTCTGGACTCTCGTTACAAGTCACCAGAACGTCTCCTTTGAACGGTCGAAACTTACCCCGCTCCTTAGGCTCCAGGGCCACACCACGACAGCGCATAGGGGTAACCAGTAGATGCATCAGGCCGCCCCCTCACATTCGGTACCTGTAACGTCAAGCAGCGCTTCCACGGCGTACGCCAGGGCGCCATCTGCCTGTTCCAGGAGATCACTCAGGCCATCGCGGTCAATGATGTGCACCTGATGCAGCATATGTGCGCTTTGAAGTAGAGCTTTGTGGTGCGCTCCCGGGTTCTCTAGTAACGCAGCCTCATTGTGTAGCAGCTCTTCCCACGCCTTGATCGTACTGGCGTTGCCACTCAATGCCCGCGAGTTCTGTTCGTTCATCACCAAGCCTCTGACCGCCCAACGAAATACTGTATAAGTACACAGTACATTGAGATGCGGACGGCTGACTACGCCGAGGCGATGAAATGCCATGGAGAGTGAAGGCTTTGAGGGCGGTGCCGAGGAAAGGCCCGACCTGAGAAAAAAACTGGCTGAAAAAGCACTTATCCCCCTCCCGCCGACGGGCTTTGCGTCGCTTTTTTGTGCAAAGCCACGTGGTAGTGCAAACCATGGTCCCGCCCAGGCCTGCTGCGGGGTCTAGGCGGCAGGTGGCGATTGCACTGAGTGCAAGGCTTTGCAGCGAAATGTCATTCTCTTACATGGCATGACGAAGACTCTTGTAAAGGGTGTCATTTCTTAGAAGCCCAGCCCGCTTGGAGAAAAACTGTAAAAATCATCATAACCAATGATTTTTCATTTCTGAGTGGATCGCGCCGGATGGCTGAAAGTGCTCAGTGAGAAAGCTACCGATTCGAGTCAAGCTCTTGTAAACAGGGCCTTTGGGGGGTTGGCTATATTTCACGACCTGTCATAGCAAACCAAAACTACAAAGAATCGATGTAGCTACACATGCTGGGCCGCCGCCTGACATCGTTGTGGAACCACAGGCTGTCATTTATCCAAAGAGATGGGGGGTATGGATGCACATATTTATCGATGAGTCCGGGACCTTTGTTTTTACGCCTATCGAGGCTGCCTGGAGTGCAGTAGCTGCCGTCGTAATCCCGGAAAAAAGTCTTGATGAGGTCAGGCGGGCACTATGCGATTTCAAGGAGGAAAATGAAGGGCCACCCGCGGAAGAGCTGAAGCTTGGCAAGCTTAAGGATGAGATGAGCTACTTCCGTCTTCTTGGGCGGCTTGAAAGGGCGAACTGCACGCTGTGCGGCGTGGCGACTGACGCACACCTCAACACACCTGCAGCCATCGCGACTCACAAGGAAGGCTCTGTGAGAGCGATACTCAACAACAAAGAAAAAATGAAATATGAGGAAGGACGCGAGCTTATTCAAAGCGCCGCGAATCAACTGAGAAATCTGTCTGATCAGCTCTATATCCAGCTGTTCTGTCAGGTAGAGCTCATGAGAATGGTGCTTCAGCAATCTCTCATCTACTACCCGCAAAATGACCCAGCAACCCTGTCTGCATTTGTGTGGCGTGTTGACCGAAAGGCACGCGAAACAAAGACCGCGTATGAGTCAGCTTTTGAAACGCTATCTCCCGTGTACTTACAGGCTATGTCCTTGTCGTCCCCAATAGCCACGTGCAGTGAATTTGATTACAGCCACCTCGCAAGCTACTTATTTACAAAAGAAGATGCGCCGACCTACCTAAGGGAAAGCTACGGCATTGAGAAGGACTTATCAGGCTCGCTGAATCTCGGAAAAATTTTCAGGGAGGACTTTCAATTCGTTGACTCCAAGAACAATTTTGGGGTTCAGCTGGCTGACTTGCTAAGCGCAGGGATCAGGAGGTGCTTAAGGAAGGACTTCAAAGACAACATTAGAGCTGCTGCGCTGCTCGGGCGCCTGATGACGCAAAGCCTAGTCGATCCTTGTCCGTTGACGTTCGTTTCGTTCGGAGCGGGGGGGGCACTAGACAGTGCTGTCAACGAGCTAGCCAACATGATGAGTCGTCAGCAGCGCCAAGTGATCAAGTGAGGGCATTCGCTAGGCATGCAAAGTGTGCACATTTTGTCCACCGCGAGGGTGAACACTTTTGGAATATGACTGAAAATGTGCCTAAGCCGCCTAACACTATGAGGATCGGGCCCCGAGTTCAGGGGGTTAGGGCTGATAGGAAACCATCTGGACTGATAATTCATGACCATTTTTCAGATGAGGGCTGGGAAAAAGGTAATTTTGGTAATCGATGGATGAAAACCGGCTGGAGCCCTTGTAAATCGTGGCTTCCAGGCATTACCTCAGAGAGTAATTTTAGGTAAGGCGAAAGGTAATATTTTGTTCAAGCCCTTATTTTACTGGGCCTGGCGGTGACTCGGTATTACTCATGCTAAAGGTAATTTTCTAACCATCTTATTACCTTATTATTACCTCTACAAAAACCTATCAACCACCTGATTTTATTGGGTTTTATCCCCTACTTTGAAAGCGCATTACCAAAATTACCTTTTTCCCAGGGCTCAACATAAAACGGGGAAAACCCCTGATACGACCACATTCAGCAACCTGGTGCATTTAAGCCATGGGACCGCCATGGGACAGATCCTATGCGCGCCGCTGGGCTACAGCCCTTGTAAACCGGGGGGCCTGGTTCCGAAAATCGCTCACGGGTAGTTTCGAATCCCTCCTTCACCGCCATATTCGATGTACAAAAAACCCCTGAAGGCGTCAAAGCCTCAGGGGTTTTTTGTTGCCTGTCGATCAGCCTCGACCGAGTCCGCCCAAGCGTGCAATCAGCGGTTCCAGGCTCGGGCGCTTGCTGGCCCATTCGTCCCGGGTGATGCCCAGCAGGGTGACGTCGATGCGCTGGCCGTCCTTGATGACATTGCGACGCCGCACGCCTTCTATCAGGAAGCCGAACTTCTGGTGCATCTTGATCACCGCCGGGTTGGTTTCCAGGACCTCGCAGTTGAGTTTTTCCAACTGCGCCGTGTTGAAGGCGTAGTCGAGCATCCAGAACTCCACCAGGCTGCCCAGGCCTTTGCCTTGTAACTGCGTGTCCAGATAAAACGCCCAGTCGGCGGTTTTCTGCTGCGGGTTGATGGCGTTCAGCGAAACCACACCGGCGGCCTGCCCTTCCAGCATCACCACAAAAACCGCCTGGCGCGGATTGCCTGACAGTGAGTTCAACCAGTTGGCGTGCTCTTGTTCGCTGATTTCATGGGAGGTGTACATGTATTTGCGCACATCCGCCTGGTTGCGCAGCGCACGTACCTGGGCTTGTACCTCGGCACTGGCATCGATCAAGGGAACGCATTGCATGGGACTCATCCTTGTGGAGTGGGGCCGACCTGAAAGTGGCGATTATTTCAGAGTGGGCGCGTTGGCAGGTACTGATTAACGCCACTCGAGCCCCGTGCCGCTCCTGTTGAATTCGCCGCCATTCGTCGGCCTTTGCCCGAGCGGTCGGCAAGTCTGTAAATGACCGTCTAGTCTCAAAAGCTGTGACGGCCAGTATTACCCAGGCAATCAGGTGCTTGCCGGTACTGGTCGGTTGTTGGAGGGAACAGGGATATGAGTACTCCTTATATCGAGGACAACGGGGATGAGTTCCCAATCAACAACCTGGTGCGCTGTGGCCAAGCGGCTTTCGAAGACAATGTTGAAGAACGGCCAAGCAGGTCTTCAGCAGGCAAGAGTCGTTCAGGGGCAATGCCCGTCGTCAGCGGTTCGTTGTTTTTCCCCAAAGCCCAGCCCAGGAGAAAGTAAGGGCGGCACCCACAGGCCCCGCCCATGTGCGGGGCTTTTTTGTGCCCGGTACTCGCCACACATCTCCCGCCGCTCTAGATCAGGGCTGCGATTGCCCTCGGAAACATGCACTTAAATATCGGCCATCTGCGCCCTACTCGCGGTAATTGCCGAAAATAGTGCACATCCGTACACTGCGCCACCTTTTGCCTCGGTGGGCCTGTAGATGCTGTATCTGTTTCGCATGTTGTTGATGGGCCTGCATTTTATCGCCGCCGGTGTGCTCGGCGTGCTGCTCGGGCTGTGCCGCCCCTTCAACCCTGACAACAGCCGCCTGTGCGCCCGCTTTTATGCGTTGCCGGCGATGTGCTTCCTCGGCCTGCGGGTCAAGGCCGAAGTCGGGCCCTTGATGGACAAGCCAAACGGCTGCGTGATCATCGCCAACCACCAGTCCAACTACGACCTGTTCGTGTTCGGCAACGTGGTGCCGCGGCGTACCGTGTGCATCGGCAAGAAGAGCCTGAAGTGGGTACCACTTTTTGGCCAGTTGTTCTGGCTGGCGGGCAACGTGCTGATTGACCGCGGCAATGCGCAAAAGGCCCGTCGCTCGATGCTGACCACCACCCACACGCTGCAGCACAAAGAGACGTCGATCTGGGTCTTCCCTGAAGGCACCCGCAACCTCGGCGAGGAGCTGTTGCCCCTCAAGAAGGGCGCGTTCCAAATGGCAATCGCCGCCGGTGTGCCGATCATTCCGGTGTGCGCCAGCACCTACATCAAGCACATGCGCCTGAACCGCTGGCGCGCCGGCAAGATTCTGATTCGCTCACTGCCCGCCATCCCTACCGCCGGGCTGAGCATGGACGACATGCCGCAGTTGATGGCCCAGTGCCGCGAGCAGATGCGCGACTGCATCGCCGCCATGGATCGGCAGTTGCAAGGCGCCTGATTCCACTGTTCGTCGATCAAACCCGCCGCTGGCGGGTTTTTTATTGCCCCGAACTCTTGCACGCACACTGACTCTGATCAGGCATTGCAGGCTAAGCTGCTCAAGGCCTGTCACCCTCATATTGATAAGAAGAAGCGAATCGGAACCATGGGTAGAGTTGTTGCTGCTGCCGTTTATAGCGCGGGCAAGAAAGTTACGGATATCACCCTGGATGAAGGCGCGGCCTGGGCGGCCAAGCCCGGGCACTTTGTGTGGATCGGCCTTGAAGAGCCCAATGCCCACGAGTTGGCCAATCTGCAACGCCAGTTCAACCTGCACGAACTGGCCATCGAGGATGCCCTGGAAAAACACAGCCGGCCGAAGCTGGAAACCTTCGGCGACGCGCTGTTTATCGTCACCTACTCGCCCGTGCGCGAAGGCGGCAAGCTGGAGTTCATCGAGACCCATATCTTTGCCGGCAACGGCTACATCATCACGGCCCGCAACGGTCACTCCAAATCCTACGGCTATGTGCGCCAGCGCTGTGAAGCACGACCGCTGCTGCTGGAGCATGGGGAAGATTTTGTGCTCTACGCGCTGCTGGATTTCGTCACCGAGAACTACCAGCCGGTCAGCGAAGCCATTCACGCCGAGATCGACGAACTGGAGCGCAACGTGCTGTGCAACTCACTCAACGAACGGGATGTCCAGCACCTTCACGGCCTGCGCCGCGATGTGTTGCGCCTGCGTCGCCATGTGGCGCCAATGGTAGAGATCAGCGAAGAGCTGCAGAAGCTCAGCTTCCCGTTTATCGACAAAAACATGCGCCCGTATTTCCGCGACGTGCAGATCCACGTGACCCGGCAGATGGAGGACCTTTCCACCCTGCGCGACATCGCCAGCCAGACCATCGAGATCGGCGTGCTGCTGGAAGCCTCGCGACAAAGTGTGGTGCAACGCAAATTCGCCGCCTGGGCGGCGATCCTGGCGTTCCCCACCGCAGTGGCGGGGATCTATGGGATGAACTTCCAGAACATGCCGGAGCTGAGCTGGCACTACGGCTACTTCGGCGTGCTGGGGTTCATCGGTGTAGGCTGCATCGGCTTGTGGGCCAGCTTCAAGCGTTCCGGCTGGCTGTAGGGTTCAAACGCCCGCCCCGGCCAAGGGAGCGGGCGCAAGGTCAGGCCGACTTGGCTTCGGGCTTGTGGGCCACGAACCGCATCATCCACTCCGCCACCGTGGTGCCGTGGTGGTCATGCTCAAGGCTGGCCATGCCCTTCTGGTAAATCTGCTCCCCCAGGTGCTGCTGGCGGATATCCAGCAACGCCCGGGAGTAGTCGTGAATGAATTCCGGGTGGCCCTGGAAGCACAGCACCTGGTCGTTGATGTGGTAGGCGGCAAACGGGCAGAAGTCGCTGGAGGCAATCACCGTGGCGTTTTCCGGCAACGCCGTCACCTGGTCCTGGTGGCTGATCAACAACGTCAACTCTTCCACCACCGGGCTCATCCACGGCGCCTTGGCGGCCAGTTGATAGTTGTGGGTACCCACACCCCAGCCTTGGGTCGCGCGCTCGCTTTTGCCACCCAGCAACAGCGCCAGCAGTTGGTGACCGAAGCAGATGCCCAGCAGTTTGTCGCCACGCTCGTAGCGCGCCAGCAGATAGGTCTTGAGGGTCTGGATCCACGGATCGCTGCCAAAGGAGTCGGCCTTGCTGCCCGTCACCAAGTAAGCGTCGAAGCTCAACTCATCGCTCGGGTAGTCGCCTTGCATGACGTTGAAGATGCTGAACTCGGCGGCAATTGGTTGCCGCGAAAACAGGCGCTGGAACATCTGCCCATAACCCTGATATTGATCGACCAGCTCGGGGCGCAGAATGTCGGTTTCCAGGATGCAGATGCGTAGCGACATAAAAAATACCTGACACGATGAAGGGAAAAATGAACGCCCAGAGCCTGCCTTGAAACGCCACGTCAAGGCAAGCCCCGCACTGCATCACTCTGTGCCCTTCGAGGTCAGAACAACAGGCCCTGGCTGGCCTTTTCCAGCAACAGCGCCGGTGGGGCAAAACGCTGGCCATATTGCTCGGCCAAATACTGCGCTCGCGCGATGAAGTCCTTGAGCCCGTACTGATTGATGAACTGCAAGGCGCCCCCGGTCCAGGCGGCAAAGCCGATGCCGAGGATCGAACCGATATTGGCGTCGGCCGTCGACTGCAACACCCCCTCCTCCAGGCAGCGCACGGTTTCAATGGCCTGTACGAACAGCAGCCGGTCCCGTACATCTTGGGGCGGGATCTGCGCATCGGCCTGGTAAAAGCGCGTGCGCAAGGTTGGCCACAGGTGTTTCTGACCTTGCGCCGGGTAATCGTAGAAGCCAGCGCCCGCGGCTTTACCGGGCCGCTGGTACTCATGGACCAGCGCATCGATCACCGCAAAGGCTGGGTGACTGTTGGCCACCTTGCCTTCGGCGTGCAGGTCCTTGGCCGTCTGCTCGCGGATATGGCTCATCAGGCTCAGCGACACCTCATCGGAAATCGCCAAGGGACCAACGGGCATGCCGGCCTTGCGGGCCTCGGTCTCGATCATCGGCGCTGCAATTCCCTCGCCCAGCATGGCGATGCCTTCATTGGTAAAGGTGCCGAATACCCGCGAGGTGAAGAAACCACGGCGGTCGTTGACCACGATCGGCGTCTTGTTGATCTGCCGGACAAAGTCGAACCCCCGGGCCAGGGTTGCGTCGCTGGTCTGGGCGCCCTTGATGATTTCCACCAGGGGCATTTTTTCCACAGGGCTGAAGAAGTGCAAGCCGATGAACTTGTCGGGGTTGGGCACCGCCGTCGCCAGGCCGGTAATGGGCAGGGTCGACGTATTGGAGGCCATGACCGCCTCCGCCCCCACCACCGCCCGTGCGGCCGCCGAAACCTTGGCCTTGAGCGCCCGGTCCTCGAACACCGCTTCGATGATCAGGTCGCAACCCGCCAGGTCCGCCTCGTCCTGGCTGCAGTGAATGCGAGCCAGGGTCGTTTCGCGCTGCGCCTGGCTCAACTGGCCACGGGCGACTTGCTTGTCCAGCAGGGCCGCCGAATGCGCCTTGCCCTTCTCGGCCGCCGCCAGGCTGATGTCTTTGAGCACCACATCAAGACCGGCCACGGCACTGACATGGGCGATCCCCGCGCCCATCATGCCGGCCCCCAGCACCCCGACCTTTTTCGTCACATAAGGCGCCACGCCCTGGGGACGAGAACTGCCGGCATTGACCTGATTGAGCTGGAACCAGAAGGCGCCGATCATGTTCTTCGCCACCTGGCCCGTGACCAGTTCGGTGAAGTAGCGGGCCTCGATCAACTGCGCGGTGTCGAAGTCCACCTGAGCCCCCTCCACCGCCGCGCAGAGGATCTTCTCCGGTGCCGGAAAGCAGCCCTGGGTTTTGGCACGCAGGATCGACGGCGCAATGGCCAGCATCTGGGCAACTTTCGGCTGGGCAGGCGTACCACCGGGAATCTGATAACCCTTGATGTCCCAAGGCTGTTTGGCCTGGGGATTGGCCAGGATCCAGGCCCGCGCCTGAGCCAGCAACGCTGGGCGATCCGCCGCCAACTCATCGATCAAGCCGGCCTGCAGCGCCTGCTGCGCCCGTACCTTCCGGCCCTCCAGCAGATAAGGCAGGGCCTTTTCCAGCCCCAGCAAACGCACCATGCGCACCACACCGCCGCCGCCCGGCAACAACCCCAGGGTGACTTCCGGCAGCCCGATCCGCAGCCCGCTGTCGTCCAGGGCGATTCGGTGATGACAGGCCAGGCAGATTTCCCACCCGCCACCCAGGGCCGTGCCATTGATCGCCGCCACCACCGGCTTGCCGAAGGTTTCTAGGGTGCGCAACTGGCCCTTGAGGTCCAGCACATGGTCGTAGAACGCACGGGCCTCGGGCTTGCCCACCTTGATCAATTCATTGAGGTCGCCGCCGGCAAAGAAAGTCTTTTTCGCCGAGGTAATGATCACCCCGGCAATCGACGCCTGTTCGGCCTGTAGCCGCGCCAGCGTGGCGGCCATGGCGTCGCGGTACACGGCATTCATGGTGTTGGCGCTCTGGCCCGGCATATCGAGGGTCAGCACCACGATCTGGTCCTGGCCTTTTTCGTAACGGATGGCTGCGGTCATGACAAAGGTCCTTGAAGTCGGGGCTCAGAGGCGTTCGAGAATGGTGGCGATGCCCATGCCGCCGCCGACACAGAGGGTCGCCAGGCCATAGCGCTGCTGGCGGACTTCCAGTTCGTCGAGCAGGGTGCCGAGGATCGCGCAACCGGTGGCGCCCAAGGGGTGGCCCATGGCGATGGAACCGCCATTGACGTTGACCCGGGCCGGGTCGATGGCCATGTCCTTGATGAACTTGAGCACCACCGAGGCAAAGGCTTCGTTGACCTCGAACAAGTCGATGTCCTCGACCCTCAATCCAGCCTTGGCCAAGGCCTTGCGCGTGGCGGGCGCAGGGCCGGTGAGCATGATGGTCGGGTCGGTGCTGGTCACCGCCGTAGCGACGATTCGCGCCCGCGGCTTGAGCCCCAGCTCGCGGCCCTTGGCTTCGGAACCGATCAGCATCAGGGCCGCACCATCGACAATCCCAGAACTGTTGCCCGGGGTGTGCACGTGGTCGATACGCTCGACATGGCTGTAGACCCGCAACGCGGTGGCGTCGAAACCCATGTGCCCGATCATCTCGAAACTCGGCTTGAGCTTGGCCAGGCCTTCAAGGGTGCTGTCGGCGCGAATGAACTCATCATGGTCCAGCAACACCAAGCCATTCTGGTCCCGCACCGCCACCAGGGACTTACTGAACGCGCCTGCGGCCCGCGCACGGGCGGCTTTGTGCTGGGAATGCAGGGCAAAGCTATCGACGTCTTCGCGGCTGAAGCCTTCCAGGGTGGCAATCAGGTCGGCGCCGATGCCCTGGGGCGTGAAGTGGCTGTGCAGATTGGTCTGCGGGTCCAGCACCCAGGCACCGCCGTCGCTGCCCATGGGCACCCGTGACATCGACTCGACGCCCCCGACCACCACCAGTTCCTCGAACCCGGAGCGCACCTTCATTGCCCCGAGGTTGACCGCCTCCAGCCCCGACGCGCAGAAACGGTTGATCTGCACCCCAGCCACGCTGACATCCCAATCGGCCACCAGCGCTGCGGTCTTGGCGATGTCCGCCCCTTGGTCGCCCACCGGGGTCACGCAGCCCAGGACGATGTCGTCCACCTGGCTGGTATCGAGGTCGGTGCGCTGCTGCAACGCGCCGAGCAGGCCGGCCACCAGGTTCACCGGCTTGACGCCGTGCAACGCGCCATCGGCCTTGCCTTTGCCACGGGGGGTGCGTAACGCATCGAATATCAACGCTTGGGTCATGACGTCCTCGAACCGCTGTGCAGGGGGAGAAAGGCGAGTCGTCACTTTTGAGCGCGAGCGCCATGGATTCAATGACCGATACGCTCAGTGGCCTTGACGGTCACGCTCAGACGAACGGTAGCCGGCTAACAGATCCCTGCGCGGCACTCGGCAAAGTGTCTAGCCAAAGGCTGGCCAAGAAGGTGGCAATAGGCCTCATGCCTTTTTCAGCAGTTAAATTTATAAATTCATATGAAATGGATCTAAGCCAGAGGATACAAGGCCCCTAAGGTAGAAAGGCAGCATGTTGGAAAGAGTTTTTATGGGGAACGCGTAAGAAAAGGGACACATGGGCGGCTCATAGTGAAGTAGAGCGACATGAATCAGATGCTCAGGAATAACAACAAAAGGCACTCAGCCATGTTTAAACATTCGAAAGTACGTCAGGCGGGGCTCATTCTTTTTGCAACCACACTGCTGCTGATCTTGCCCAATCTCACCAAGGTGATTGGCTAGGGCCTGGCAGGTCTTGCATCCACTTCGGCAATTTTTTACCCCGGCCAACTACCGGGGTACGGACTTGTGTGCCAGTCTTCCTGCACCATCGAACGGGGAAGATTCATGCGCCATTGGCTTGCACTCGCAGCGCTTTGCAGCTGCCTCACCGCCCAGGCGGGCATCGTTGACGTCAACCGTGCAGTGGACGAGATCAATGATGGCGCGCTGATCCTGGACCTGCGCAACAACAGCGACTTTGCCGCCGGCAACGTGCACAACTCCCTACAGGTCGATCTTGAACTGGAGGACGGCACCGGCATCAGCGCCGAGGGCCTGGCCTACCAGTTGCGCAAGATGGTGCTGGACCCCAACGCCACGGTGGTCATCTACAGCGACACCAACCAGCACGCCCTCGAGGCCGAAGACACCCTGATCAAACATGGCTACTTCGGTATCGTCAACGGCGGCAACTACGAAGAGTTGCGAGACGCCCTGTTCGATCACGTCTCCCAACCCATTGATGTGCTGCCAGGCGACGAACCCACCGACGACGATGTGACGGCGATCAATTGAAACCTCTACTTTTCTGCACAGCCCTGCTCCTCAGCCCTTCCCTGTCAGCCGCGCAACTGGTCATCGACCTGGGGGCCGGCAGCCGTACCTGGCAAACCGAAGAACTGCTCAAGCACCCCGAAGCCCGGACCATCAGCATCAGGGATGACGTCTCCTACAAACGCGACATGCAGTATCGCGCGGTGCCGGTCGCCGTCTTGCTCGATGGGGTCAAGGCAGAAGACCATCTGCAGGCGGTTGCCCTGGACGGCTTTGCCGCCGAACTCAGCGCCGGGCCACTGCTCAATCGCCAAGGTGCACAAGCCTGGCTGGCGATTGAAGACCCGGCCCAGCCCTGGCCGGCGCTCGGTGAAGGCAAACACAGCGCAGGGCCGTTCTACCTGGTCTGGAGCAACCCCCAGGCCGGGCACATCAGCCCCGAACAATGGCCCTTCGAGGTCGCCAGCATAAAGCGCCTGGCGCCGGTGGCCGAACGCTTCCCGGCACTGCGCCCGGCCCCGCAACTGGCAGCCGACGATCCGGTGAACCAGGGTTTTGCACTGTTTCAGAAAAACTGCCTGGCCTGCCATCGCCTCAATGGCGCAGGCGACTCGCAATTCGGCCCGGACCTGAACATCCCCTACAGCCCCACCGAGTACTTCGGCGGCGACTTCCTCAAGCGCTACATCCGCGACCCACAGAGCCTGCGCCGCTGGCCCCAGGCGAAGATGCCAGGGTTCTCCAGCAGCGTGCTGACCGACCCTGAACTGGACCGGCTGGTGGCGTACCTGAAGCACATGGCAGGGCGCAAACAAAGCGCCCCGTAGCTCGGCCGTTCGTTACGCAAGCAGCTTACTGGCGCTGCACCGCAATGGCTGGCGCCACCCGCACCTTGGCGTGCATCTGCTCGCCCCCGCCGCCGCGCCGCATGCCCCGCACCGGGCAGGCATCCAGGTAATCCAGGCCCACCGCCAGCTTCAAGTGGCGCTCAGGCCGGGCCAGTTCGTTGGTCACGTCAAAGCTGTACCAAGCGTCGTCCAGCCAGGCTTCCGCCCAGGCGTGGCTGGCCAGGTGTTCACTGTTTTCGCTGTACAGGTAACCCGAGACGAACCGGGCGGGAATGCCCAGGCTGCGGGCGCAGGCGAGAAAGGCATGGGTATGGTCCTGGCACACCCCGGCACCGCCGGCAAAGGCTTCAGCGGCGCTGGTTTCAATCTCGGTGGAGCCCGGCTGGTAAACCATGTGCTGGTTCAACCCATGCATCAAGTCGATCAACCCGGTGCGGTCCCGACGCTGGCGGCACTGCTGCTCGGCAAAGGCGCGCAACGCTGGGTCAGCCTCGGTCAGGCGAGTGAAGCGCAGGAAAGGCAACGCCGATCGATCTTCGTGTTCGGCCTCGCGCAACTCGTCGATGTCCACCTGGCCGCGGGCACCGATAATGATTGCTTCATGGGGTTCGTCCACCGTCAGCACATGGAAGATATTGCCGAAGGGATCGATCTGCGCGCGCACCGGGCGCGGCAAGTCCAGCTGCCAACTGAGCACGTGCTGACGCTCGCTGTCATGGGGCGTCAAGCGCAGGTACTGGATGCTGGCGCGCACCTGGTCTTCATAGTGATAGGCGGTTTCATGGCTGATGGAGAGTCTCATACTGCCTCCAGGTACGACGTATAGATGGCGTTGCCCAACTGGCGCACCAGCGGGATGAATTCGGTGAGCCAGGCGTGCAGGCCTTCTTCGAGAATCTCGTGGATGCCGGTGTAACGCAGGCGTGCGTCCAGTTCCGCTGCCAGGCGCTGGGCCGGGCGACCGTTGGCTCCGGGCAGGCTGCCAAGGATCTGGTCGATTTCCTCGGTGCAGGCGCGCAGGGAGCGCGGCACATCGGCGCGCAACAGCAGCAGCTCGGCGACCTGCCGTGAGCCCGGGGCATCGCGGTAGATCTCGGTGTAGGCCTCGAAGGACGACAGGGCTCGCAGCAAGGCGCTCCACTGGTAATAGGCATGGGCGGTGCCATCGCTGACCACGTCGGCCTGGTCGCCGGCCATTTCATAACGGGCATCGAGCAGACGCAGGGTGTTGTCGGCGCGCTCGATAAAGGTCCCCAGGCGAATGAAGCGAAAGGCGTCGTTGCGCATGATGGTGCCGTAGGTGGCCCCGCGAAACAGGTGGGAGCGCTCCTTGATCCACTCGCAGAAACGGCTCATGCCATAGCGGCTCAGGCCCTGCTCGGCGATGCCGCGAATCTCCAGCCAGGTGGCGTTGATGTTTTCCCACATGTCGGCGGTGATTCGCCCGCGCACCGCATGGGCACTGGCGCGGGCCGAGCCCAGGCAGCTGTAGATGCTGGCCGGGTTGGCGGCATCCAGGGCAAAAAAGTGCAACAGGCGCTCGGCGTGCAGCTCGCCGTGGCGTTCCAGGTAATCATCCAGGGTGCCGGTAATCAGCAGCGGCATGGCCAGTTCGTGCAGGCCGTCACCGCGCCCATCCTGGGGCATCAGCGACAGCGAATAACTGACGTCGAGCATCCGCGCGAGGTTTTCCGCCCGCTCCAGATACCGCGACATCCAATACAAATCCGAGGCAGTTCTACTCAACATGACAGGCTTCCTTAATCCTCGACCACCCAGGTGTCCTTGGTTCCGCCGCCCTGGGAGGAATTCACCACCAGGGAGCCTTCACGCAGGGCCACACGGGTGAGACCACCCGGCACCACGCGGGTTTCCCGGCCCGACAAGACAAAGGGCCGCAAATCGATATGGCGCGGGGCAATACCGTTCTCGACAAAGGTCGGGCAGGTGGACAGGGACAGGGTCGGCTGAGCGATATAGGCATGGGGCTTGGCCTTGATCCGCTCGCGGAAGGCCTCGATCTCCGCGGTGGTGGCCGCTGGGCCCACGAGCATGCCGTAGCCGCCCGAGCCTTGGGTTTCCTTGACCACAAGCTCCGGTAGGTGAGCCAGCACATGGGACAGCTCGGAGGGGTTACGGCATTGCCAGGTGGGCACGTTTTTCAGGATCGGCTCTTCATCCAGGTAGAAACGGATCATCTCGGTGACAAAGGGGTACACCGACTTGTCATCGGCGACCCCGGTGCCAATGGCGTTGGCCAGCACCACATTGCCCGAGCGGTAGGCCGACAACAGCCCCGGCACGCCCAGCATCGATTGTGGGTTGAAGGCCAGGGGATCAAGGAAGGCATCGTCGAGGCGGCGGTAGATCACGTCCACCGCCTTGGGCCCGTCGGTGGTGCGCATGAACACCCGCTCATCCCGCACAAACAGGTCGGCGCCCTCCACCAGCTCGACGCCCATTTCACGGGCCAGGAACGCATGTTCGAAGAACGCGCTGTTGAAACGCCCGGGGGTCAGCACCACCACGCTGGGGTTATCCAGGGGGCTGGAGCTTTTCAGGGTGTCGAGCAACAGGTTGGGGTAATGGTCGATTGGTGCGATGCGCTGGGCGGCGAACAGCTCGGGGAACAGACGCATCATCATCTTGCGGTCTTCGAGCATGTAGCTCACGCCGCTGGGGGTGCGCAGGTTGTCTTCGAGCACGTAATAGGTGCCGTCGCCATCGCGTACCAGGTCAACGCCCGAAATATGCGAGTAGATGTCGCGGTGCAGGTTCAGGCCCTGCATCGCCAGCTGGTACTGCTCGTTGGCCAGCACCTGCTCGGCGGGGATGATCCCGGCTTTGATAATGCGTTGCTGGTGGTAGAGGTCGGCGAGAAACATGTTCAGCGCCTTGACCCGCTGGATGCAGCCACGCTCGACAATCCGCCACTCGCTGGCGGGGATGCTGCGAGGGATGGTGTCGAACGGGATCAGCCGCTCGGTGCCCTGCTCATCGCCATAGAGCGTGAAGGTGATGCCTGCACGATGAAAGAGCAGGTCGGCCTCACGCCGTCGCTGCGCCAGGAGCTCGTCGGGCGTGCTTGCCAGCCAACGGGCGAACTCCCGGTAATGCGGGCGAACCACGCCGCCGGCATCGTACATCTCGTCATAAAAGGTGCGGATCATGCCGTACTCCTTGTCACCCGGACATCTAGGCTTCGCAAGGCCCGTGCCATCGGCATAAACGCTTTGATATCAGACAGTTGGATAACGTCCCCAAAGGCCACGCACCGGAGCTGTGCAGCAAACGCCCCACGGTGTTCACCCATGCTTCATTGCGAAGCAAAGGCCATGGCTATCACCAGCATAGTCAGAGTTGATTTCACTGCCCGGGCAAAGCTGTCGATAATCCGCCCCATCGCGCAGAAACTTCGTAACCCGAAATAACCGGGCTCGTGCCGCACCTCGAACAGCCAGCCCCCCATGGCTGGCACTGACTTCCCAGGTTGCCCGTTACCCGCCGCGCCACCGAATTCAACGCTCTTCCCTTTCGGCCACCCTAAGCAGGTGGCCTTTTTTTACCCCGCAGAAACGAAATTGGCCGACCCGAAGGTCAGCCAATCATCAACAGCACTACCGATCCAAAGGCTTACATGGGCCGCCCTCGAACCTCCTGTTTCACGCCCCAACCTTCGATAATTCCACCCAAGGGTTCGACCACTGCCTCAAAGTCCTGTTCAAAATCCCCGATGCCGCCGTAGGTGGCGTACATCACCTTGCTCAGTTCCAGGTACCAGGCGCCGTCATCACGGGCACTGACCTGGGCATTCAAGGATTCACCGCGAAATTGTCCTGCCGCCCTGCGCGCCCGCTCCTCGTCCGGGAAAATGGCGTAGAACTCGATGGGATGGAATCGTGAAAAGTCGAAACCGCCTTCTTTCATGCGGCGCAGCACATTGCTGCTGATGTCTTCTTGATGGGCTGTGCTCATGAAACGTCCTCCTAAAACCGATGGATAGACTTTCCGTACTCCCTTGCCTGCAACCGAACGGTGCAGGCAATACGGCGAGAACATCGCCGCCAGGAAACAAGCATGTCGCTGAGAAGATCAGAGGTTAGCGATGGGTTCGCTGATCTCGTTCGCAGATTAGCGCCAAGAATGGGGCGCTGCCAAGAACTGCTTTGAGGCCAACAAGAGAAGTGACTAAATCGGCGTGATGCTGAGGATTTGAATACTGTTCTGATCTTTCAGGCTCTTGACCGTCGGCTCCAGGGTACGGCCCTCCAGATCATTCAGATCCAGGGTCGCCGGAACCGGCAACAGCTTGGCCCGGATCAGTTGCGCCGCATGCTCCATGTCGGGTTGTTGTTCGCACTCGAACTCTTCCACGGACTGGACGCCATGATCGTCAACGAAAGTGACTTGCCACTTTTGCATCGGTGCCTCCTCGATAAAGCCCCTGAATGGGCTCACAACATCTCGACCCTGGGCCCCTGGCAAACGTTCCGCGCCCCTCATCTGCCGGCAATAAAAAGGCCACCCGCAGGTGGCCTCTCAGGGCACAGCACAATACCGATCAAGGCTTCTCGGCACGCTCCTTCAGCGCCTTCAGCGTATTGAACGGAGCATCGACCACAAACTTGTTGGCCAGCCAGGACGGCACGCTGCCACCCGGCTCGGTGTGCACCTGGTAGGTCACTTCGACCTGGTCCGCGCCTTTAGGCACGAACTTCCAATAGCCCTCGACCTGCGCCACACGGACAAAACCGCTCTCTTCCGGAATGTAGGTCGGCACGCCTTCAAGTTTGCGCGTCAGGCTTCCATCGGCGCCCTGGGTGGTGGTGACATGCAGCACCGAGTCACGGGCAGTGACCGGCCAGGGCGTGTTGAATTGGGTGTAAGTCCAGCTTTGATCGCCTTCGTGCTTGAGCAACTTCTGCGTCTTGCACTCATGAATCCAGGCACAGGCGCCAACGACATCGTCCTGCAGGCTGCGCAGCTTGGCGATGGAGGTTTTCATGGTGGTCACACCACGGTAAGCCTTGTATTTGGAACCGGCCACTTCACTCAAGGAGACCTTGATGCCGTCCTGATCCTTGGCGGTTTGCCAGTCTTCAGCCTGGGCCGTGGTCGCCAACAGAACGGTCAAACCACAGAGCACAGCCACTCGATGCAACGAACCCATTGTCTTATTCCTTATTGTTGAAGTTCCGTTCATTGACAACACCTCAGGCCGCCGTCACTTGCTCCCACCAACCGATCAAGCGGATGGCCTCTTCACGGCTGTCGCCACACACTTCTACGTCCGCCTGAAAGGCCCCGCACACCGGAGGCCGTTCGGGCCGGCCAAACAACGCACACAGGTGTTCGACAGAGAGATGAATGCAACGTTCTCCGGCCGGCTTGCCATCGGGCATACCGGGCATCGGCGTACTGATGGAGGGGGCAATGCAGCAAGCGCCACAACCTTCACGGCATTTCATGGCGAAAAGCTCCTCGCGACGGGCAAAGGGTTGAATGACGCGCAGTAAGAGTAACCGCTAAAACAGCCGTTTTAAATTGCTCAAAGAACGGTTTTTGCGCTCAACCACGCGTGACTGATCAGTCTCCGACAAAGTGTCGGTCCCGACAGTCACACTCAGGGGGATTTTTACTGCTTGAACTCGAAATCCAGGGCCGCGCCTTCAACATCACGGCGCTCTTCGTTACGCAGCTGCAATTGCATTTCGTTGCTCAACAAGCGTCCGTTGAGCTGAAACGGACTGGTGTCCTTGGGCTTCTCTCCAAACATCTGCGGCAACAATGGCTGACGCTTGGGCAGATCGACCGAACCGATCGGCTGCAGGTGCTTGACCATCTCCTGAGGCAAGCTCAGATCGAGCTTGGCGGGCGGCAAAGGCGTCTTGGCAATCTCGCTGGCGGATTTGGACTTGGAGGCTATCGGCGCACGCTTTTTCACTGGTTTGGCCGGCTTGGCCTTGGGTTTCACCGGAGCCTTGGTTGCCGGGGCCTTCTTTGCAGCGCTGGAGTGGCTGCTCGACGATGACTGCGGCTGCGCTGCGGGAGCTGGCGTCTTTTCCTGGGCCGACGCCGCCTGTACCGGGCCGGCACTGACGGCTCCGAGCAGGCAAAGCGACAACCATAAGGCAGGCGAAAAAACGTTCATACACACAGGCAGGGTCAACCAAAGGTGCCATATGCTCGCTCGTTGCGGACGTCATGACAAGCATTGAGAACCGACCCGTTAAAAACCGCCGGCCGCCTCCTGGCACAATTGGCTGGCCAACATGCCCAGGGTCATCAACGCCCGCTCAGCCTCGCGATTCCACGGGGTGCCGCAATTGAGGCGGATGCAGTGGTTGAATTGCTCGGTATTGCTGAAGATCAGCCCCGGGGCAATGCTGATGCCTTGCTGCAAGGCCCGTACATGCAGTTCCTGGGTGTTGACCCGCCCCGGCAAACTGACCCAGAGAATAAAGCCACCGGTGGGCCGAGTGATCTGCGTGCCTTCGGGAAAGTACTGCTGCACCGCCAACTGGAAGGCGCTGAGGTTCTTGCGGTACTCCTGGCGGATATGCCGCAGGTGCCGATCGTAGCCGCCGTTTTCCAGATAGGCGGCCACGCCCATCTGGGTCACGCTGCAGGCGGAGTGGGTGCTGAAGGTCTGCAGGCGCTGGATCTCCTGCTGATATTTACCGGCAATCATCCAGCCGATCCGCACGCCCGGCGACAGGGTCTTGGAAAAACTCGAGCAATAGATCACCCGGTCCAGGCGGTCGTAGGCTTTCAGCGCCTTGGTGCGGCCGACTTCAAACATCAGCTCGCCATAAATGTCGTCCTCAACCACCTGGATATCGAAATCCGAGGCCAGGCGCAGCAACTGCTTCTGCCGCTCCTCGGGCATGGTGCCGCCCAGGGGATTGCTCAGGCGCGTGGTCAGCACCAAAGCCTTGATCGACCACTGGTTGGCCGCCAGTTGCAGTGCCTCCAGGCTCATGCCGGTGGCCGGGTCACTGGGGATCTCGATCACCTTCAAACCCAGCAGATCCGCCAGTTGCAGTAAACCGTAATAGGTCGGCGACTCGGCGGCGATCAGGTCGCCCGGGCGGGTCAAAACCCGCAGCGACATCTGCAGGGCGTCGACACAACCGTGGGTAATCACCACTTCCGACGGGTCCACCACCACGCCGGCATCGCGCATGCGAATCGCCACTTGGCGGCGCAACGGCTCGAAACCCGGGCTGAACATGTAGCTGAACGCCCGCGGGCTATGGAACCGCGTGACCTTGGCCAGTTGCTGGTGCAGCGCCCGCACGGGGAGGTAATCCACGCTGGGCACCGCCGCCCCGAGAGGAAACACCCCTTCGCGCCGGGACTCCACCAGCACCTGCTGGATGATGCTGCTACGCGTGACCAGGCCCGGGCGCTCGACCCGGGCGATGTCCGGGGTCGGCGCGGTCAGCGCCGGCGTCTGGTGCACGTAGTAACCCGATTGCGGCCGCGCGCGGATCAGCCCCTGATCCTCAAGGTTGGCGTAGGCCTGAAGCACCGTGGCATGGCTGACGTTGAGCTGCGAGCTCATCTTGCGCACGGAAGGCACGCGCTCCCCGGGCTGATAGACACCACGGCGGATGTCTTCGGCCAGTTGCTGGGCGATACGTTGATAGAGCAAGAGGTTGGTCATGACGCGGCACTCGGTTTCACGGGCATTTTATTTTTGTGCGAAGCAATACCGGAACAATACCGGAACAGTTACGAAGTGTACTGGGACAGTTTCTACAATAGTCGAGGATACAGTGCAGTGAAAAGCAAAACCGCTGGATTTTGCCACGCTCTTCACAGGCATTAAAAAACCCGGCACCGCCAAGGGTAACCGGGTCTTTTTGACCGCCCCAACCTTAGCGGGCAGCGCCGAGTTGGCCGGCTTCGTCGGAGAACACAATCTCCACCCGACGGTTCTGCGCCCGCCCCCGCTCCGACGCATTCGCTTCTACCGGGTAGTCGTCGCCATAACCTTCGACCTGGACCCGCTTCTCGTCGATGCCCAGGTCCACCAGTACATCCGCCACTGACTGAGCGCGATCACGGGACAGTTGCAGATTGTGCTGCTTGTCACCGGTGTTGTCGGTGTAGCCCTCGATGCGCACCACGCGTTTGGGGTTCAGTTGCAGGAATTGCACCACCTTGAGCACGGTGCGATTGGCCGAGCTCTTGAGCTCCGCTTCGCCGGTGTCGAATAGCACGTCGCCCAGTGTCATCACCAGGCCGCGGTCGGTCTGGGTGGTGGCCAGGCTGATGATCTGTTCTTCAAGCCACTTGCCCTGCTGCTGCACGCTGATCAACTTGGCTTCGCGCAAGGCCAACTGCAGGCGCTGGCGCTCCAGTTCAAGCTTGGTCGCACGCTCCTGATTGAGCACCTGCTCGCTGTGCTCGCGGGCGATTTCGCTGTAGCGCTGGCTCAGGTACGCGTAATGCACTACGTCGGCGCCACTGCCCCAATAGCTGGACAGACGGTCGGCGCGAGCCAGGGATTCACCGGCGCGGATCACGTCCTTGGGCGCAATACGCAGCACATTGGCGTCTTCCTTGACCTTCTGGAAGTCGCTGCTGGCTTGTTGCAAGGCGGCGTCGCCGTGCTGGCCGGCGCAGCCATAAAGGCCGCCCAGCGCCAAAATCAGGGCTGTGCCCACTCCCCCCTTGATCAACTTCATTGGGCATCTCCCAGTTGCTTGCGCAGGCGAGTGATGCGGGTGTTGAGCACCTTCAACTGTTCCTGGCTTTTCAGGGTCAGGACCCGGGCTTCCGCCAAGCGCGCATCCAACTCGGCCTGTTCGGCTTGCATCCGCGCGTCCTTGAAAGATTGGTCCTGCATGTCGGCCTGGGCCTGGGTGAACTTGTCCTCGGCGAGTTTCAACTCCGGGACTTCGTCTGCCGAGGCGCCTACCGCCTTGGCCTGTTCCAGCGCTTGCTCGGTCAGGCGCAATTGTTCATTCGGCGCCGGATCGGCTGCACAACCCGCCAGAGCCAAAACGGCCAGGGCAGCGAAAAGAGGTCGAATACTCACACAAGATTCCTACTGTTTTGGGGCGCTGACGGGTTGCTGCAACTGCGCCTTCCACAGCTCTAGATTGCGCTGCAGCAAGGCTTCCGTCAGACCGGACGCGGGCAATTCTGTCATCTTTTTCGCCAGCTGTCCGCGCAACCAGGGGTCATTGCAGGCCGAGTTGTGAGAGATGGCCAGGAACAGCCCGGGTTTATCCACCGCCTGGGGGAAGGCTTGCAGGTCATTGGCCATGCCCAGGGACTGCGCCATGGCCATGCCGGCATAACGCGGGGCCAGCACGTACTCCACCTCCCCCAGCAGCAGCTTCTGGAACACCTGGGTCAGGTTGGGCAGGCGCTTGAGGCTCAGTTGCTCCTTGGCCAAGGCAGCAAAGGGCTGGGTCAGCCGGGCCTTTTCCGATACGGCGCCGGCATGGCCTTGCAGGTCGGCCATCTGGCTGTAGACCAGGGTCGAGTCCTTGCGGGTCCAGACCAGGTAATCATTTTGCACCAGGGCCGGATGAATGTAGTCCAGGGACTCCAGCTCGTTCAGGGTCAGTGGCGCGTCGGCCAGCAGGTCCATGCGCCCGCTGCGCACCTCGTCCAGGGCTTCGGAGCGCTTGCCGCTGTACAGCAGCTCGACCTTCACCCCCAGTTCACCCGCTACGTGCTGCAACAGGTCGGCGCTGGCGCCCATCAAGTGCTTGGGATTCTGCGGGTCACGCCACAGATAGGGCGGCGCGTCCGGGCTGCCGGTCACCACCAGGCGTTCGCACTTGCCCGCCGCCATCGACAACGATGGCAACAGCGTCAGCCCCAACAGCACTGACCAGCCACTCAAGCGGCGCAGATCCATGAGCACAGTCTCCCCGACAAATTGCAGACAATAAAAAACCCGGCCAAAAGGCCGGGCTCTTTATAAGTGAAGCCGCTGGATTAGACCAGCTTCTCCAGCTCAGGGATGGCTTCGAACAAGTCCGCCACCAGGCCGTAATCGGCCACTTGGAAAATCGGTGCTTCTTCGTCCTTGTTGATCGCGACGATCACTTTGGAGTCCTTCATGCCGGCCAAATGCTGGATCGCGCCGGAGATACCGACGGCGATGTACAGCTGTGGCGCAACGATCTTGCCGGTCTGGCCGACCTGCATATCGTTGGGCACAAAGCCTGCGTCGACTGCAGCGCGGGAAGCGCCGACCGCCGCGCCCAGCTTGTCAGCCAGGGCGTACAGGTGCTTGAAGTTGTCACCGTTCTGCATACCGCGGCCGCCGGAAACGACGATTTTGGCAGCGGTCAGTTCAGGACGATCGGACTTGGCCAGCTCTTCGCCAACGAAGGACGAAGTGCCTGCGTCGTGAGCAGCCGCAACGGCTTCAACAGCAGCCGAACCACCTTCAGCAGCCACCGGGTCGAAACCGGTTGCACGTACGGTGATGACTTTTACCGAAGCGTTGGACTGTACGGTAGCGATGGCGTTACCGGCGTAGATCGGGCGCTTGAAGGTATCAGCGCTTTCCACCGAGATGATCTCGGAGATCTGGTCAACGTCCAGCTGCGCAGCAACGCGCGGCAGGATGTTTTTGCCGTTGGAGGTAGCGGCAGCCAGGATGTGGCTGTAGCCAGCGCCCAGCTCTGCTACCAGAGGGGCAACGTTTTCTGGCAGTTGGTGAGCGTAGGCGGCGTTATCGGCAACCAATACTTTGCTCACGCCAGCGATTTTTGCTGCAGCTTCAGCCACGGCACCAGCGCCTTGGCCAGCGACCAGAACGTGGATATCACCACCGATTTTAGCGGCAGCGGCCACGGTGTTCAGGGTGGCCGGGGCCAGCACCTTGTTGTCGTGTTCGGCGATTACCAAGATAGTCATGATCAGATTACCTTCGCTTCGTTTTTCAGTTTCTCGACCAGTTCAGCCACCGACTTGACCTTGATGCCCGCGCTGCGTGCAGCCGGCGCTTCGACTTTCACGGTCTTGTTGGTGGAGGCGGTTGAAACGCCCAAAGCATCCGGAGTCAGCACTTCAAGCGGCTTCTTCTTGGCTTTCATGATGTTCGGCAGAGACGCATAACGCGGCTCGTTCAAACGCAGGTCGGTGGTCACGATCGCTGGCAGGCTCAGGGAGACTGTTTGCGCGCCGCCGTCGATTTCACGGGTCACGGCAACCTTGTCGCCACTCACTTCGACTTTCGAAGCAAAGGTGCCCTGACCGTAACCGGTCAGCGCAGCCAACATCTGGCCGGTCTGGTTGTTGTCGCTGTCGATGGCTTGTTTGCCCAGGATCACCAACTGCGGCTGTTCCTTATCGACCACGGCCTTGAGCAGCTTGGCCACGGCCAGGGAGTTCAATTCATCGGCGGATTCGACGAGGACGGCGCGATCGGCACCCAGTGCCAGGGCGGTACGCAGTTGCTCTTGAGCAGTAGCAGGACCGATGGAGACGACGACGATTTCAGTCGCCACGCCTTTCTCTTTCAGGCGTACGGCTTCTTCCACGGCGATTTCGCAGAAAGGGTTCATCGACATCTTGACGTTAGCGAGGTCGACGCCGGAATTGTCCGCCTTGACGCGAACTTTCACGTTGTAATCGACAACGCGTTTGACAGCTACAAGAACCTTCATGGATTCCTCGTTACTCTCCGGTGAAAAGAAAGTCGCCTAGGCGAGAACCTGGCGGTTGATGCTCATCGGCACAAGGGCACCTCCAAAAACGCTGGCGCTTGTCATTAAGGATGACCTTGCTCACGGGGTGATGACCGTTCGTCAGTGATGACCGACGAGTCATTCATTATCGCGGCGTGTAAACTGCGCACTGCCCAGCTGCGCATTGCGTCACCTTTATTGCCTTGCCCTGTCTTTAGAGGTGCTCTTGAAACCAACAGTCAGCCTACGGCGAGCGCAAAACCGACCGTATCTTGACCGGAACGCCTTTTCCGGTCAATACGGCAAAACGGCCACTTATAAGCCGTCCCTCTTTGATTTACCTGGCCTGCGGCAATTTCAAACAAACGTTTGTATTGGACGCTGACAGTGGTGTAGATATAATGCGCCGCCCAGAGAGAAAGGTGAGTCACTCGCCGCCCGCGCGCCCCTGCGTCGCAGCGCGAAGCGACGATACCGCCAAACCTCCAAAATTAGAAAAACCGTAGAGCCTTGAGTAGGAGATAGCCTAGTGGAACGCGAATACATGGAATTCGACGTGGTCATCGTCGGTGCCGGCCCCGCTGGCCTGTCCGCCGCCTGCCGACTGAAGCAGAAGGCCGCCGAAGCCGGTAAGGAAATCAGCGTCTGCGTGGTCGAGAAAGGCTCCGAAGTCGGTGCTCACATCCTGTCCGGTGCGGTGTTCGAACCACGGGCCCTGAACGAACTCTTCCCGGACTGGAAAGAACTTGGCGCGCCGTTGAACACCCCGGTCAAGCGCGATGACATCTATGTGCTGCGCAACGCCGAGAGCGCCACCAAGGTTCCGGACTTCTTTGTGCCCAAGACCATGCACAACGAAGGCAACTACATCATCTCCCTGGGCAACCTGTGCCGCTGGCTGGCCCAGCAGGCCGAGAACCTGGGCGTGGAAATCTACCCGGGCTTCGCCGCCCAGGAAGCCCTGTTCGACGAAAACGGTGTGGTCCGCGGAATCATCACCGGCGACTTGGGCGTGGACCGTGAAGGCCAACCCAAAGAAGGCCTCTACACCCCGGGTATGGAACTGCGCGGCAAATACACCCTGTTCGCCGAAGGCTGCCGTGGCCACATCGGCAAGCAACTGATCCAGCGCTTCAACCTGGCCAGTGACGCTGACGCCCAGCACTACGGCATCGGCCTGAAGGAAATCTGGGAAATCGATCCGGCCAAGCACCAACCGGGCCTGGTGGTCCACACCGCCGGCTGGCCGCTGGAGATCATGGGCAACGAAAACACCGGCGGCTCCTTCCTCTATCACCTGGAAAACAACCAGGTGGTGGTCGGCCTGATCGTCGATCTGTCCTACAGCAATACGTTCCTGTCGCCGTTCGACGAATTCCAGCGCCTCAAGCACCACCCGGTGCTCAAGCAGTACCTGGAAGGCGGCAAGCGCATCAGCTACGGCGCCCGCGCCATCTGCAAAGGCGGCCTGAACTCGCTGCCGAAGATGGTATTCAAGGGCGGCGCCCTGATCGGTTGCGACCTGGGCACCCTGAACTTCGCCAAGATCAAGGGCAGCCACACCGCCATGAAGTCCGGCATGCTCGCGGCCGATGCAGTGGCCGATGCGCTGTTCGCCGGTTCCGAAGGCGCTGATGAACTGACCGCTTACGTTGATGGTTTCAAAGCCAGTTGGCTGTATGAAGAACTGTTCGCCAGCCGCAACTTCGGCCCGGCGATCCACAAGTTCGGCGCTATCGTCGGCGGCGGTTTCAACTGGGTGGACCAGAACCTCTTCGGCGGCAAACTGCCGTTTACCCTGCATGACACCAAGCCAGACTTCGCGTGCCTGAAGCCGGCGGTCGAGTGCAAGAAGATCGACTACCCGAAACCCGACGGCAAACTCAGCTTCGACAAACTCAGCTCGGTGTTCATCTCTGGTACCAACCACGAAGAAGAACAGCCGTGCCACCTGAAGCTGACCGACCCAAGTATCCCTATTGGGAAAAACCTGCCGCTGTACGATGAGCCTGCCCAGCGCTATTGCCCGGCCGGTGTGTATGAAGTGATCACCAAGGAAGACGGCGAGAAGCGCTTCCAGATCAACGCCCAGAACTGCGTGCACTGCAAGACCTGTGACATCAAGGACCCTTCGCAGAACATCACCTGGGTCACCCCGGAAGGTGCAGGCGGGCCGACTTACCCGAACATGTAAGTCGCCACCGTCCAAGAGAGGCCCCCTATATGGGGGCCTTTTTTATACGTGCAATTTGTTGAAGCGCAACGGCAGGCTCAGGCCGCGCGCTCTTCCCCAGGGTTACGCTCGAAATAACGTTTGTACTCGCGGCTGAACTGCGAGGTGCTCTGGTAGCCCACGCTGTGCGCCGCCTGTGCCACGCCCATGCCGTCCACCAGCAGCAACTGCTGGGCCTTGAGCAGCCGCAAGCGCTTGAGGTACTGCACCGGCGACAGCAAGGTGCAGCGCTTGAAATGCTCATGAAAGGTCGAGGCACTCATGTGCGCATAACCCGCCAGGGTTTCGATGTTCAAGGGTTCGGCGTAATGGGCGTGCAGATGGCTCAACGACGTCGCCACCCGGGAAAACTGCCCCTGCTGCTCCACCAACGCCCGCAATACATCGGCCTGGGGTCCACGCAACGCGGTGAACAGTAATTCCCGGACCCGCGCCGGCCCCAGGATCCGGCTCTCCAGCGGATCGTGCAAACACTGCAACAGCCGCTCGACGCAGCCGCGCATGGCGTCATCCAGCACCACCGAACTCATCGACTCCAGGGTCTGCGCCGCCGGCGGTGGCCCGGCCTGAATGCCCATGGCCATTACCAACTCCCCCAACACCACCCGATCAATGCCCACGGTCACCCCCAGCAAGGGTGCATTGGGCAAGGCAAAGGTCTCGCATTCGAAGGGCACCGGCATCGCCTGGATCAAGTAGTGCCCGGCGCCATATTCCAAGGTGCGCGGGCCCAGGTACGCGACCTTGCTGCCCTGGGCCACGATCATCAGGCTCGGCTCGTAGATCTGCGGCCCCCGCGCCACGTCGCAACTGGCACGCAGCACCTGCACGCCCGGCAAATGGGTTGACGAGAAACCATCGCAGGGCGTCAGCCCCTCGATCAGAGAAACCAGCGTGGCGTTGGCGTCGACATGGCGGGTCAAAAGCATTGGAGCACTTCTCGGATTGTGGAGAGCGGCAAGCTACAAGCGGTGAGTCGCAAGCGGCGAGCGTGGGCACACAGTTTATAGCCTGCAGCTTGTCGCTTGCCGCTTTCAGCGGCTCCCCCGGAGCTTTAGGCATAAGACTCGGAGCAATCGCCATGGCCGCACCCCGGCGCGATGGGGAAAATGGCCCGCCTCACTTTTCAGCGCTTTTGCGAGGTTCTTCATGTACACCGCCATCGGTTATGCCGCCCAGTCGGCCACCACTCCCCTCGCCCCCATGAGTTTCCAGCGTCGCAGCCCACGTGCCGATGACGTCGCCATCGAGATCCTCTACTGCGGCGTGTGCCACTCCGACATTCACCAGGCACGCAACGAATGGGGGATCGCCGTCTATCCCTTGATGCCGGGCCACGAGATTGTCGGCAAAGTCACGGCCGTCGGCGCCAGCGTCACCGCGCACAAGGTGGGCGACCTGGTGGGCGTCGGCTGCATGGTGGACTCGTGCCGCCAATGCGCCGCCTGCCAATCGGACCTGGAGCAGTACTGCCTGGAAGGCCCGACCATGACCTACGCCACCCCGGATCGGGTCGATGGCAGCAACACCATGGGCGGCTACTCCGACAGCATCGTGGTCAGCGAGCACTTCGTGGTGCGCATCCCCGAGAAGCTCGACCTGGCCAGTGCCGCGCCGCTGCTGTGCGCCGGCATCACCACCTACTCGCCGCTCAAGCACTACGGGGTGAAGGCGGGCGACAAGGTCGGGATTCTCGGCATGGGCGGCCTGGGCCACATGGGCATCAAGTTCGCCAAGGCCCTGGGCGCGGAAGTCACCCTGTTCACTCGCTCGGCGAGCAAGGCCGAGGAAGGCCGTCGCCAGGGTGCCGACCATGTGATCGTCTCCACCGATGCCGAACAGATGAAGGCCGTGGCCGGGCATTTCGACTTCCTGCTGGACACCATTCCGGTGCAGCACGACCTCAACCCTTACCTGGACACCCTGCGCTTTGACGGCGTGCACATCCTCGTGGGCCTGATCGAACCGGTTGACCCGCCGGTGCACGCCGGCAAGCTGGTGATGAGCCGCCGGGTACTGGCCGGCTCCTTGATCGGCGGTATTGCCGAAACCCAGGAAGTCCTGGATTTCTGCGCCGAGCACAACATCACCTGCGACATCGAGATGCTCGACATCCGCCACATCAACGAGGCTTACACCCGCATGATCAACGGCGACGTGAAGTACCGTTTCGTCATCGACATGGCCACCCTCAAGGTCTGATTCAGGCCTTGGCGCCCAACTCTGCGGACAGCCGAGCGGTCACCTGCTTCACCAGGGGGATCAGCTCGGCCATTTTCTCCAGGGGCATATAAGGCAAGGTACTGGCGATACTGATGCCGGCGACGATCGCGCCGCTGGCATCACGCACCGGTGCCGCCACACAGCGGATCGACGGTTCGTTGTCTTCCAGGTCGAAGGCGTAGCCCCCCTTGACGTACTCCAGCATGCGCTGCTGGAACTGCTCCCATGTCGGCTCCACGTGGTCCGGCCACAACGCATTCTTGCCCCCCACCGGCAGGCTGATCTGATACAGCCGGCGCCAATCCTCGACCCCATCGTCCAGCATCAAGGCCTTGCCGATCCCGGTGCGCGCCAACGGCATGCGATGACCAACCCGCGAACGCATTTCCGGGCCGTTACGCCCCGGGTTCTTGTGCAGGTACAACACGTCGTCGTCTTCACGGATCGCCAGGTGAATGGTGTCGCCGGTCAGGGCCGAGAGCTCGTCCAGAAACGGTGTGGCCAGGGTCACCAGGGGCAGCGCTTCCCGTGCCTGGAAACCCAGTTCGATCAGCTTCGGCCCCAGCAGGTAGCCCACTTGCGGCACCACCCGCAGGTAGCGCTCCTCCACCAGGCAACTGGCCAGGCGATGGGTGGTGCTACGGGTGGTGCCGATCAGCCGGGCGATCTCCTTGAGGTCACGGGCACCGCTGGCCACGGCCTGGACCACGCCCAGGCCCCGGAGCAGTGTCTGGGTACCGGTGGGGGCGGCATCCTTGGCGGTCTTGGGGGAATCGTCCTGCATATCCAGCCTTCTGAGGGAGAGAACCGGCGGCATTATGGTCGCCCGCCGGTCAGGACTACAACTTGCTCGCGATGGCGAGTTCAAGAGCGCCGAAAGCTGCAAGCTTCAAGCTTCAAGGCTCTATCGCCGGCGAGCCGGCTCCTACAAGGGTACGGCGGTGAGGCTTTGTGTAGGAGCTGGCTTGCCAGCGATGGCGATTTCAGCAGCGCCGCAAGCCTCAAGGTCCAATCGCCGGCGAGCCGGCTCCTACAAGGGTACGGCCGTGAGGCTTTGTGTAGGAGCTGGCTTGCCAGCGATGGCGATTTCAGCAGCGCCGCAAGCCTCAAGGCTCTGTCGCCGGCGAGGGGGTTACCATTCGGCGAAACTGCCGTCGGCATGGCGCCAGATCGGGTTGCGCCAGCGGTGGCCAATGGCGGCGCGTTCGATGACGTATTCCTCGTTGATCTCGATCCCCAGGCCCGGACCATTGGGGATCTTCACGTAGCCTTTGTCGTAATCAAACACCCGCGGATCCTTGACGTAATCCAGCAGGTCGTTGCTCTCGTTGTAGTGGATACCCAGGCTCTGCTCCTGGATAAAGGCGTTGTAGCACACCGCATCCAGTTGCAGGCAGGCCGCCAAAGCGATGGGCCCCAGGGGGCAATGCAGGGCCAGAGCCACGTCATAGGCTTCGGCCATGTTGGCGATCTTGCGGGTTTCAGTGATGCCACCCGCGTGGGACGCATCCGGCTGGATGATGTCCACGTACCCCTCGCTGAGCACCCGCTTGAAATCCCAGCGCGAGAACAGCCGCTCCCCCAAGGCAATCGGCGTGCTGGTCAACGGCGCCAGCTCCTTGAGCGCTTCGTAGTTTTCGCTGAGCACCGGCTCCTCGATAAACATCAGTTTGTAGGGGTCGAGCTCCTTCATCAGCACCTTGGCCATGGGCTTGTGCACCCGGCCATGGAAGTCCACGCCAATCCCCACGTTCGGCCCCACCGCATCGCGTACTGCCGCGACGTTAGCCAGGGCCAGGTCGACCTTGTCGAAGGTGTCGAGAAACTGCAGCTCTTCGGTGCCATTCATTTTCACCGCGGTAAACCCACGCGCCACCGCCTCTTTGGCGGCCCGCGCAGTGTCCGCCGGGCGATCACCGCCGATCCACGAATACACGCGGATCTTGTCCCGCACCTGCCCCCCCAACAGATCACTGACCGACACACCCAAGGCTTTGCCCTTGATGTCCCACAGCGCCTGGTCGATACCGGCCAGGGCACTCATGTGCACCGCGCCGCCCCGGTAGAAGCCGCCGCGATAGAGCACGGTCCAGATGTCTTCGATGTTGCGCGGGTCCTTGCCGATCAGGTAGTCGCTCAGTTCCTCGACCCCCGCCGCCACGGTGTGCGCCCGCCCTTCCACCACCGGTTCGCCCCAACCGGTCACGCCCTGGTCGGTTTCGACTTTGAGGAAACACCAGCGCGGCGGCACGATAAAGGTGGTCAGTTTGGTGATTTTCATCGTTGGTCTCTCTTATTGGATGCAGCGCCCGCAAGCGCCAGGACGTCTCAGGCCAATGTTTTCCAGGCCGCAACATAGGCCTCGGCGCGCAGCGCCACTTGTTCCACACTCAGCCCCGGCTTGAACAGCCCCGAGCCCAAGCCAAAGCCTTTGACCCCGGCTTCGACGAACACTGCCATGTTGTCCGGGGTAATGCCGCCCACCGGCAGCAACACCGTGCCCGCCGGCAACACCGCAAGCCAGGCCTTGACCACCGCCGGGCCCATTTGCTCGGCGGGGAACATCTTCAACACATCGGCGCCTTCGGCCAGCGCGGCGAAAGCCTCGGTGGGGGTGGCCACGCCGGGGGACAGAAACAGCCCCGCCGCCTTGGCTGCCCGCAGCACCAAGGGGTCGCTGTGGGGCATCACGATCACTTGCCCACCCGCGGCCTTGACCTGGTGCACCTGCTCCGGGGTCAGCACTGTACCGGCCCCGATCAGGCAATCGGCAGGCAGGCTGCTGCGCAGGATGCGGATGCTGTCATAGGGTTCCGGGGAATTGAGCGGCACCTCGATGACCCGAAAGCCCGCGCGGTACAACACCGCACCGATGGCCTCGGCCTGTGACGGATGCAGCCCCCGAAGAATCGCCACCAGGCCGTTGTGTGCCAGTGCTTGCTTGAGCATGTCGAACCTCGTTCAGGAATGGGCGCGCACCGGGTCGAGCAGCCCGGCCGCTTCGGCCAGTTGCCACAACCCGCGCTCGGTGGCCTGCTCGGCCAGGGTCACCTGGGCAAAACCGCAGGCTGGAAGGGCCCGGCTGTAGCGGGCACAAAGTTGAGAATTGCCGATAAGCAGGATGGACGGCAGGTGCACGCTGTTGCGCCGGCGGCGCTGCACGGCGGCCAGGGCCGAGAGCTCGTGGCCGATCAACAGCCCGGACAGGTAATCCCCCTGCGCACCCGCACTGAGCTGGCCAGTGAGGCCAAGGCTGCGGGCGCTGAACATGGTCGACAGCGGGCCGATTTCACCCTCGGCCGACAGCGCCACCTGCACCCCGCGATCAAAGGCATCACCGTCGAACAGGCCGCCGACGTGCTGAGTACGCCCGAGGATGCTGTGTTCACTGAGCACGGCAAACAACTCGCCGGTCATGAAGGTATCGAAATGCACGATGCAGCCTTCGTCCACTTCCACCCATTTCGAGTGGCTGCCGGGCAGGCCGATCAACAGGTTGTCCAGCGCGGCGGCGGGCAGGCTCCGCAGGGCGCCGAGCACTTGGGTTTCTTCACCGCGCATCACATTGGGCAAGCGCGAACGCTGGATCACCCCCGGCACGATGTGCAGGTCGACGCCGCACAGACTGCGGACCGTGACCAGGGCCTGGCCCAGCTCGGCCACATCCGCCGGCGTCGCGCAGTAACTCGCCTCGCGCCAGCCCTGGGCGCTGCCCACCATGCCGCAGGCAATCACCGGCAGGTCGGGCTGGGCATCCAGCCAATCGCCACAGGCCTCATCGAAGGCCAGCTCGAAACCGTCAGCGCATTCCTGGCCGAGAAGCATCCGCGCAGCCTTGGGCAGTTGCATGATGCCGAAGGTCAGCGTGCGCTGTTCCAGCACCGCGCCTGCGGCCCCGAGTTTGTATGCACGAAGGGAGGTCGTCCCCCAATCGAGGGCAATCAGTTGCGCCTGCATCGCTTCACCTGTGAGTTGTTTTTAGCAGTGAGTGCGTAAGAGCTGATGGCGGCGACTATAAACCTGGCGCAACAAAAATCTCAATATATAAATTTACGTCTCATATATAGGGACAAATCAAAATCGCGCACTGCTCGTAGCAGGCCATTAGAATGCCGGACTGAACTCCCCATCCCTCAAGGAAGAACCATGAAATCACTGTTCAAGCGCCTGCTGGGTTCCGGCGTGCTGCTCACCACCTGCGCCGCCCAAGGCGGACAACCCCTGAAGGTGGGCGACATCTGGGCCTATGAAAACCGCCCCGGGGAAAACGCCTCGACCCTGACCATTCTGAAAGTCGAGCAGTACCCGGACCTGGGCGAAGTGGTGCACATCCGGGTCGATGGCATCCGGATGCTCAACCCGGTCGATGGTCAGCCGTTCACCGACCTGCCACACCTGCCCTTTCGCGCCAGTGCCGTAGAACACAGCGTCACCCGGCAAGTAGGCACGGCCAAGGAAATCCCCGACTTCAACGAGGGTTACCAGGTGTGGAAAACCGCCTACGACGCCGGCCAGGCTGGCGCCTTTAAAACCTCCGTGGCGCAAACCCTGGAAGACTTGATCGGCGGCGACTGGGAGCGCACCGAGTGATGCACCCGCGAGGCGACTGATCGACCCAGACGCCACCCCGCCCCATGCTATATTCCGCCGCCCAAAGCCCCCTCCGTAAGGATCCAGACCGTTGAGCAACTCGCCTGGTATCGCTGCCCTGCACGCCGACCCGACCCAGGCGCTCTATCGCAAGATCACCTGGCGGCTGATTCCGTTTCTGTGCCTGTGCTACCTTGCGGCCTACCTCGACCGGATCAACATCGGCTTCGCCAAGTTGCAGATGACCGACCAGCTGCACTTCAGCGAGACGGCTTTCGGCCTGGGCGCGGGGTTGTTTTTTGTGGGCTACATCCTGTTTGAAGTGCCGAGCAACCTGATCCTGCAGCGCGTCGGGGCGAGGGTCTGGATCGCCCGCATCATGATCACCTGGGGCCTGATCTCGGCCTGCACCCTGCTGGTGACATCCACCACCCAGTTCTACCTGCTGCGGTTTCTCCTCGGGGTAGCGGAAGCCGGCTTTTTGCCGGGGGTGCTGTATTACCTGACCACTTGGTTCCCCACCTACCGCCGGGGCCGCGTCATCGCCCTGTTCATGATCGGCCTGCCGCTCTCCAGCGTGATCGGCGGCCCACTGTCGGGCTGGATCATGGGCCACTTCGATAACGCCGCGGGCCTGCGCGGCTGGCAATGGCTGTTCCTGATCGAAGCGGTGCCCAGCGTGCTGTTGGGGCTACTGACGTTCTGGGCGCTGCCCAACCGTTTCCAGGACGCCCAGTGGCTCGACGCCGACGAAAAAGCCCTGCTGGACCAGCAGTTGCGCGCCGACGATGCCGACACTGGCGAACGCCAGCAACGCTTGCGGGACGGCCTGCTCAACCTCAAGGTGTGGATGCTCGGCGGCATCGATTTTTCGATTCTGCTCAGCGCCTACGCCATGGGCTTCTGGATGCCGACCTTTATCCGCAACGCCGGGGTCGTCGACACCCTGCACATCGGCCTGCTGACCGCGCTGCCGAGTGTCGCCGCGTTGCTGGGCATGCTGCTGATTGGCGCCAGCTCGGACAAACACCGCGAACGCCGCTGGCACATCATCGTGCCGTTTCTAGTGGGGGCAGCGGCCATGGCCAGCGCGCCGTTCTTCAGCCACAACCTGGTGGCTACCGTGCTGCTGTTCGCCATTGCTTCCGCGGCCATCATCGGTGCAGTGCCGGTGTTTTTCAGCCTGCCGGCGACCTTTCTCAAGGGCACCGCGGCGGCGGCCGGGTTTGCCCTGGCCTGCTCGCTGGCGAACATCGCCGGCCTGGTGAGCAACTCGCTGATGGGCGTGGCCATCGACGTCACCGGCAGCAGCGCCGGGGCCCTATGGTTCTTTGCCGGCTGCCTGATCCTCAGCAGCTTGCTGGTGATTGCCTTGCCGGCCAGGCTGGTCAACCGCTAGCGGGTTGCACCGCCAACGGCCAGGACGGGCCCGCGATCAACCCTGGGCGAAGGCCCGCAGCACTTCGCCGTCCATGCGGTACTTCACCCATTCTTCCTGGGGCTGGGCACCCAGGGATTTGTAGAACTGAATCGCCGGCTCGTTCCACTCCAGCACGCTCCATTCGAAGCGCCCGCAACCGTTGTCGCAGGCGATCTTCGCCAGGTGCCGCAACAGTTGCTTGCCTGCCCCGCCACCGCGCTGCTCGGGGGTGATGTAGAGGTCTTCCAGGTACAGGCAGTTGCTGCCCAGCCAGGTCGAGTAGCTGAAGAAAAACACGGCAAAACCGATCGGTACGCCTTCACGCAGGCACATCAGCCCGTGGGCCGTGGCGCCTTCGCTGAACAGACTGCGCTCGATATCGGCAACCCCGGCGATCACCTCGTGACGGGCGCGCTCGTAATCGGCAAGTTCGGTGATGAACGCAAGAATCTGCGGCGCATCACTGGGCACGGCGGGACGGATCTGGACAGACATCGGTGCATCTCGTGGCGGAATCAGGCGGCCATATTAGATCGACAGGGCGAACACATGCACGGGCATTTACCGGCCTTTTGCAACTTGCGCAAAACCCCGGTGCAGCGGCTAAAGTGTCCGCCCCGTTCGGATTGCCCAGGCCCCCAGATGACCGCCCACGCCTTTGCCCCGCTGCCAGACCTCGCCCGTGTGCTGCTGCCCCACGCCCTGGAACCGGGTTCGGACGGCGCCCATGACCTGTCGCACCTGCAGCGGGTGTGGAACAACGTCCGGCGCATCGCCCACCAGGAAGGCGGCGACCTTGAGGTATTGCTGGCCGCCACCCTGCTGCATGACTGCGTGGCCGTGGAAAAGAACTCGCCGCTGCGCTCACAGGCGTCACGTTTGGCGGCGAACAGGGCCCGCGAGATCCTCGCCGAACGGGCCTGGCCGGCGGAGAAGATCGACGCCGCCGCCCATGCCATCGAAGCCCACAGTTTCTCCGCCGGGATCACGCCGCGCACCCTGGAAGCCAGGATCCTCCAGGACGCCGACCGCCTCGACGCACTCGGCGCCCTGGGTGTCGCCCGCACCTTCTACCTCTCCGGGCGCATGGGCAACGCCCTGTATGACCCTGGCGACCCACGCGCACAGGCCCGGGATTACGACGACAGCCGCTTCACCCTGGACCACTTCAGCACCAAGCTGCTGCACCTGGCCCAGGGTTTCCAGACCCTCGCCGGCAGCCAGTTGGCGGAGGTGCGTCATCAGCGCCTGCAACGTTTCATGGACGAACTCCTGGAAGAGATCGGCGCCTGAGGCGGCCTCCCACTTACTCCGCCAGCGACTAATCCTGAGACCAGCAGGAACACAACAAACCGCCCGCGTGCCCATGGTAGAAATCCGCCCCTAACTCCATCAGGACAAGGCGGACTCATGCCCATGCAAGGCACTGCACAACCCAAGGTTTCAGGAACGCTGTTCGGGCTGTTCTGTCTGGCCAGCTTCCTGCTCTCACTGTCTTACGGCTCGACCTTTCTGCTGTCGTTGCTGATTGGCTCCCGTGGCGGCAATGAGCACGACGCCGGCAGCGTGATTTCCGCCGCCATGCTCAGCACCTTTGTCGCGGTGCTGTGCTCGGGCCACCTGTGTGACCGGCTGGGCGCGGCCCGGGCCATTGCCTTGTTCGGCGGGCTGCTGGTGGTGGCCAGCCTGGGCTTTGCCCTGACCCCGGGATTCGGCCACAGCCTGCTGTTCTTCGGTCTGACCCTGGGGCTGGGCTGGGGCCTGTTCTACACCCTGGGGCCGATCCTGGTGGCGATGATGGTGGAGCCGGCCCAACGCGCCCGGCACTTCGCCCTGCTGTCCGGCAGCATGATGACCGGCATTGGTTGCGGCCCGCTGCTGGGGCGCCTGGCCAATGCCCTGGGCTATCCACTGACTGCCGCGTTTTTCATTGCTGCGGCGGCCAGCCTGCTGGGCATGGTGATCTTCTGGTTCCTCGGCGAGCGCCTGCGCACCACCACCAATCACCTGGGTACGTCGGCAGCGAAAATCAGCTGGGCCAGCAGCACCCAAGTGCTGTCCTCCAAAGCACTGTTTCCCATCCTGATGGTGGGCCTGGGCGGCTGCGTGTTCGGTGGGCTGTCGAGTTTCCAGACCAGCTACGCAGCTTCTCGCGGCCTGGACTACTCGCTGTTCTTTCTCGGCTTTATCAGTGCGGCGATCACCAGCCGCCTGCTGATTGCCGGGATGGTGGTCAAGCGCGACGCCTACCGCGCCGCGTGCCTGTTGTCCGGTTTGATGGTGGTGTCGATCCTGCTGTTCCAGTTCGCCGTGGACAGCCGCTTCAGCTACCTGCTGGCCGCCGTGGTGTTGGGCGTCGGCTACGGCCTGACCTACTCGGTGATCAACGGCCTGGCGGCCAATGAAGCCCCGACCGGCAGCACGCCCCAGGCCCTGCTCTTGTTCAGCCTGGCCTACTTTATCGGGGTGTTCGGTTTTCCCCTGCTGGCCGGCCAGATCATTGTGCAATACGGCATGCAGGCCTTGATGCTGACCGTCCTGGGCATCGCCCTGCTGAACTGGGCGATCAGCCTCGGGCGCTTGTTCTGGCGCGGTTGGCAACAGGCAAAAATCCCCCAGCGCGCTTGAGACCGTTCGTCGATCCTGTGGCACCAACCTCCCTTCAGGGCTGACCAATATCAGGTAGCGACCCTGCAACGAAAGGAGGCGATACCATGATCAAGGTTCAACTGACTGCCCTGGCTCTGGCCGGGCTGCTGTCCTCGGGGGCCTTCGCCGGCGCCACCGGGCCGACCGACCCGGTGGAAGGCCCCACCTCCCCCGCCCCCCAGGGCATGCCGAAGATCAACATCAACCCGCCGCCCATGGAAGAAGGCTCCCTGCCACCCGCCACCGGCACCGACCCGCGGGTGCAGGGCAATGACAGCGGGCGCCAGGGCGGGGTCGGCACCCTGGATTCCAGCGAGCCGGACAAGACGCCATCCGGTAGCGGATCGAAAACCACCACCGGCGGTTCCGGCTCCGAAGGCCGTAGCCAGTAGCCGCAGCCGGCACCGTCGAACAACCGAGGAGTGATCCCATGACTCGAGGCAGCAAACGCAAATACACCGCCGCGCAACGGCGCCGCGCCGCACAAATCGAAGCCAGCTACGAAGAGCGCGGCTTGCCTGAAGCGCAAGCCCAGGCACGCGCCTGGGCCACGGTGAACAAACAGTCGGGCGGCGGCGAGCGCGCCGGCGGCTCGGGCCAACACAAAGCTGAAAGCGCCAAGGCCAGTGATCGTCGGGAATCGGCGCGTCGGGCTGTGGCAACACGCCAGGGGCATGCCCGCAATAGCGTGACCTCGCTGGCCAGCATGAAAAAAAGCAGCCTGCTGAAAGAGGCCCGGGACAAGGACATCCCGGGCCGCTCGACCATGCGCAAAGAGGAGCTGATCGAAGCGCTGCGCAAAGCCGGTTGATTCAGCCGTGGCGCCTGATTGAGGGCTGGCTCTTCAATCAGGCGTCCAGTCAGGCACCCACGCCAGCCAGCAACTCATCCACCTGTGCCGTGCCCGGCGCGGTGGCTGGACCGCGTCGGGTCACAGCCAGCGCCGCCGCCGCGTTGGCCCGACGCGCCGCCAGCAACGGCTGCAGGCCCTGGGCCAACCCGGCAATCAGCACCCCGGCGTGGGCATCGCCTGCGCCATTGCTGTCCAGCGCCTCGACCTTGAACCCCGGCACATGCTCGGTCCGGCCCTGGCGAGAGATCCAGCACCCCTGAGGACCATCACGCACCACCAGCAGCGCCCCGGCCGGCAGCAGGTCCTGCAGCCGCAGCAAGGCGCCGGCGATGTCCTGGGTGCCGGTAAATTGCTGGGCTTCGATAGCGTTGCTGGTCCAGAGGTCGACCCTCGGCAACAACGCCGCCATCAACGAACCATCCGCCGAATCCACCAGCGGTCCGGGGTCGAAAACCACACACACCTCCCGGGGCAAGGCGGCCAGCCAGTCGAGCAAAGCCTGGGCCTTGTCCGCCAGCAGCAGGCTGTAGCCACTGACGTAGACATAGTCGTCAGCCGCCACCTGCACACCCGCCAAGTCCTCGGCGCTCAGCTCGCCCTCGACGCCAATGTGGGAAATAAAGCTGCGTTCGGCCGAGGCTTCGGTCAGGGCCACGCACAAACCGGTATCCCGGTGCACGCTGGGGCCGAGGCTGGCCTGGATGCCTTCGGCGTGCATCGCCGCCCGAGCCAGGTCGCCGAAACGGCCCTGACCGTGGCGCCCCAGGTACAGCACCGGCAAGCCATTGCGCGCCGCCGCGGCCATCACGTTAAAGCCGCCACCGGTTTCAAAACGGGCGGATTGCGCCAGCACGTCCCCCCCGGAACAGGGCAAATGGTCCACGGCCATGACCAGGTCGACGATCACCTGGCCGCTGTGCAGCAATCTAGGCATGGGCATTCTCGATCAACCCGGCACGGCGATCCCGGGCCCCGCCCAGCAGGCCGTAAACCCCACCGGCGACCAGGAAGGTGACGATCCAGCCGAGGCCGTTATGGCCCAGCCAGGAGTCGGCCAAGGGGCCGGCGAACCAGGTGTTTTCGGCCGTGGTGCCGATGGTGGTGAAACTGAAACCCAGGACAATGGCCAGGGCCCAGGCACCGAAGGCGCGCCACTCCACGCCGCCGCGATACCAGTAGGCGCTGCTCGGGCTGACATCCAGCAGGTCCTTGGGGCTGTAGTAATGGCGATGAATCAGGTCGACCACGAAAATCCCCACCCACGCGGTGATCGGCACCGCCAGCAAGGAGATGAAGGTAATGAAGGGCCCGTAGAAGCTCTCGGCAATCAGCATGAAGTAAATCGAGCCGGCAAAGATCGCCACGATGTCCACCACGACTGCGTGCAAGCGCTTGACCTTGAGCCCCAGGGTCAAGGTGGTGAGGCCGGCGGAATACACCGAGAGGTTGTTCGACAGCAGCAGGCCACCGAATGCGGTGATCAGGTACGGCACGGCCATCCAGGTCGGCAGCATGTCGCGAATGGCGATGATCGGGTCCGTGGCCGAGGCCAGGTCGTTATTGCCCACCGACAGCAAGCCACCCAGGGTGATCAACAGCACCAAGGGAATACCGGCGCCGAATGCGGCCGAAGCCACCAGGCGCGCCGCCTTGACGCTGCGGTGCTGGTAGCGGGACATGTCTGCGCCGGCATTGGCCCAACCGATGCCGGTGCCCGCGGCCATGGTGCCGACGCCAATGATCATGGCGCTGAGGGGCGCCGGGGTGGCGTTGAACACTGCGGTCCAATCGATGGTGGCGCAAAGGAAGCCGCCCACCAGCAGGTTCAGGGCCCCGAAGACGTAGGTGGCCCACTTCTGGATCACCAGCAGCGTGGCGTGGCCCAGCCCGGAAACCGCCAGGGTCAGCAGCACGAAAATGCCGATGAACAGCAAGGTCAGCAGCGGTGCGCTTTTGGCTTGCACAGGCGAGTTGAACAGGATGGAACACAAGGACAGCAGCACGAAGGCCGCGGTGGTGGTGTTGACGGTTTCCCAGCCCAGGCGCGACATCAGCGACACCAGGGTCGGGCCGATATTGCCCCGCACGCCGAAGATCGCCCGTGACAGGGTCAGGCTGGGCGCGCGACCGCGGCGCCCGGCGATTGAGATGATCCCCACCACGGCAAAGGAGCCCGCCGCGCCGAGGATCGCCACGATGACCGCCTGCCAGATCGCCATCCCGCGAAAGGCCACCAGGGTCGCCCCCAGCGGTAGGCCGAGGATGCTGATGTTGGCGGCGAACCAGACCCAGAACAGTTGCAGCGGATGGCCGTTGCATTCGCCTTCCGGTACCGGTTCGATCCCCCGGGTCTCCAATTGCCCGGCGCTTTGTCCGATGCTCTGTGAACTCATGAAACGTGCTCCTGTTGCCGTTGTTATGGTTGTAGGCAATTACGGAAGTTGATCAGCATCCTGGCAGTCCTCGCCATTGCAGTGCATTCCATTGCCAATTGTTTGCCGCCCGCCGGGCCCGCCCGGGGCCGGCCGGTCGGCGCTTGCCTCAGCGCAGGGCCAGTAGCCCCTGCACCAGCGGCTGAAGGTCCAGGTCGTTGACCTGCTTGACCTGCTCGACCAGGTCGGTGGGCCAGCACTCCAACCCCAGGCACGCGCCGAGCATCGCCCCGAGTATCGCGGCAATGGTGTCGGTGTCGCCACCCAGGCTGGCGGCCATGCACAGGGCCTCGAAGGCCTGGAGTTCACCCATGGCCACCTGCTGCGCCAAGGCAAAGGACACCACCACCGACTCCTGGGAGGCCACGGAGGTACCGATCACGTCATACAGCAGGTCGGCGAGCAACGCCTTGTCGCTCTCCACACTCAGGGTCCGCGCCCAACTGATGCGCGTGGCGATGCGTCCACCGGCGACCCAATGCCCATGGGCCTCGGCTTGCTGGGCCACTTGCACGCCCACTTGCAGGGCGTCGAGCAGGGGCACGCCGTTGATGCCGGCCGAGACCACCGCCGCCACTGCCGCCGCGCTGGAAATGCCCAAGGTCGTGTTGTGCGTCACCTGGCAGGCCTGAACCACGGCCTGGATAAAGGCAGGCCCTTGGTCCACATCGGCGGCGATGCCCACCGGCGTGATGCGCATCGCGGCGCCGTTGGTGGTGCCGTAGCGCCCCGATTCTTCAGGAGAATGGCCGGCGAGAATCATCTCGATGGCGCGTTTGGTCGAAGGGCCCAGCAGGTCTTGCGAGCCTTTGGCCTGCATCACCGCCTCCCATTCGATCAGGCGCTGGGCCAGCAATGCCGGTTCAATCCGGCCCTGGCCGTCGATCAGCAACTGGCCCACCAGGATCGCTTGCTCGGTGTCATCGGTGATCGAGCCCTTGGGCATGTTGGCGGCAATCGGCTGGTCGGGGCCGGCGTCTTCCAGGCCGCTGATGGTGCCAAAGCGCTGCTGGATCTGTGCGCGACTCAGGGACTGGGTCGGCATGCCCAAGGCATCTCCCAAGGCCAGGCCGTAGAACGCGCCGAGGGCGCGATTGAGCGGGGTCATTTCTGTGCCCCGAATTGCAAGTGCAGACGAAAATGCACGGGGTCGAGAAAACTCTCCACCTGCTCCATGAAGCGGCCCTGGCGGTCGTAGGTGGTGCGCAAGGCCTTGAGGAACACCGTGCCCACTGGGCGACCGAGCAGCGCAGCCTGTTCGGCGTTCAACGGCTCGGCACCGATCCACTGGTCGCCACGCTCGCCGATGTAGCCATAGGCGGCCAGGGTGATGGTCAGGGAGTTATCGATCAGGCCGACGCGGGGCAGGCTTTCCAGGCCGCCCGTGGCAGGCATCAACGAACGTTCGAGGGAGACCACAGAACCATCGGTGGAGCGTCGACGGCGATCCAGCGCGATGAACTGGTCGGTGCCGAAGCGGCTGAGCAGGTCCGGCCGCTGCACCGCTTCCAGACGCAGCACTTCAGTGTTGATCAGAGCACCGGTGTCAGCCAGGGCCTGGGCCCAACCGTTACCTTGGTCGAGGATCACACCGTCGAAGGTGACGATGGAGCCCACACCGCTTTGCGTGGCGATGTACTTGCGGCGCTTGAGCTCGGCCAGGGCCTCACGCAAGGTGCCGCGGCTGACACCGAATTCTTCAGCCAACTGGTGCTCACCCGGCAGCAGGAAACCGTCCTCCATGAGGCCGCTCTCGATGCGCCGAATCAGTTCGTCGACCACCCGTGTTTTTTTATCGAATCGGACATGTTTAATCATGTACAAATTGAAGCTGAAAAGTATCGGCTTCGGCAACAAATTTATTTGGTCATCCAAGAAAAATAACCGGCAGGACGCCGGAAGACATTGAGCGGTATCAGCCCGGCCCTGCTTGGCAGGACCGGGCGATACGCTGGAGAGGTGCAGGCTAGCGCTGTTTCAGACGGTCGATCACCACCGCCAGAAGGAGGATCGAACCGCGAATCACGTACTGATAGAAGGTATCGATATTCTTCAGGTTCATGGCGTTCTCGATGATCGCCAGAATCAGCACCCCGGCGATCACGTGACGAATCATGCCAATCCCGCCACTCAGGGACACACCGCCCAGTACACAGGCAGAAATCACCGTCAGCTCGAAGCCCTGGCCGATCATCGGCTGGCCCGAGGTCATGCGCGAGGCGAGAATCACCCCGGCCAAGGCGCCAATCAGCCCGTGGACGGCGAAAATGATGATCTTCGTGCGGTCCACGTTGACCCCAGCCAGCAACGCCGCTTCCTGATTGCCGCCGATGGCCATGGTGTTGCGCCCGTAGGTGGTGTAGTTGAGCAGCCAGCCGAAGAACACGAAACACACCAGGGTGATCAGGATCGGTACCGGCACACCGAACAGTTGGCCGTTGCCGAAGACGAAGAAGCTTTCCTGGGACACGCCCACAGCCTTGCCGTCGGCAAAGATGTAGGCCAGGCCGCGGACGATCTGCATAGTCGCCAACGTCGTAATCAATGCGTTGACCCGCAGCTTGGCGATGACGATACCGTTGATCAGGCCCACGATCAGCCCCATCAGCAGCGCCGCGCTGACCCCGAGGAACACGCTGTTGGTGGCCCGCATCACCACCGCCGCGACGACCCCGGCGCAAGCGATGACCGAGCCGACGGAAAGGTCGAAGTGCCCGGACGCCAGGCAATAGAGCATGGTGCAGGCGGCGATCCCGGTGGTGGAAATCGCCAGCCCCAGGCCACGCATGTTCAGGGGCGAGAGGAAGTTGTCGATCAACAGGGTGCAGAGGACAAAAATCCCCAGGGCCGCCAGCAGCATCACCCAGTCATCGAAAAAGCGTCGCAGGTTGAGGCTTTTGCGCGGCGCATCCAGGGTTGTGTTTTGCGTATTCATAGACACCTCTTGGTTCACCAGGGCCTTAGCCGCGCTGGCGGGGCAAAGCCATGTGCAGCAGGTTGGATTCATTGGCTTCGGCACGGGGCAACTCGCCGCGTACCGCGCCCTCACAGAGCACCAGGATGCGGTCGGCAATGCCCATGACTTCCATCAGGTCGCTGGACACCACAATCACCGCAATGCCGCTGGCGGCCAGGTTATGGATGATCTGGTAGATCTCGGCCTTGGCGCCGATGTCGATGCCCCGGGTCGGCTCGTCCAGCAACAGGACCTTCATCGGCATCGACAGCCAGCGACCCAAAATGGCCTTTTGCTGATTGCCGCCGGACAGGTACATGATTTTCTGCCCGGGCGACGGGGTCTTCACTTTCAGGGCCTTGATCTGTTTGTCGGCGTTGCCCCGTTCCCAGTCGCCACGCAGCAGGCAGCCCAGGGCGGAGTGAGCACCGCGGGCGCTGATGTTGATGTTCTCGGCGACGCTGGCCAGCGGCAGGATGCCTTCCTTCTTGCGGTCCTCGGGGCACAGCAGGATGCCGGCACCGATGGCGTCACGGGGCGAGCGCAAGGTCAGCGGCTGCCCCGCCAACTCCAGGCGGCCGGCGCTCTGGCGCGACAGGCCACTGAGTAACCGCAGCAACTCGGTACGCCCGGCACCCACCAGGCCGAACAGGCCGAGAATCTCGCCCTGGTGCACGGCAAAACTCACCGGCTCGCGCAGCCCCGGGCCCAACAGGCCGTCGACCTTAAGGCTGACCGGGCCCTGTTCGCGGGGACGATAATCGTAGATGTCCTGGATATCCCGACCGACCATGCAGGTCACCAATTGGTCGTGGCTCAGCTCGCTCATCTGCTCGAAGGTGCGCACGTAGCGGCCGTCCTTGAACACCGTCACCGCGTCGCAGATGCGGAACACCTCCTCCATGCGGTGAGAGACGTACAGCACCACTTTGCCCTCTTCACGCAGGCGCCCGATGATCTCCATCAAGCGCTCAATCTCCCGCGCCGAGAGGCTGCTGGTAGGCTCGTCGAAGGCAATCACATGGGCGCCACGGGACAGCGCCTTGGCAATTTCCACCAGTTGCCGCTGCCCCAGGGACAGGCGACCAACCTTGTCCTGGGGGTCGATTTCATCGGCCAGGCCTTTGAGCAATGCCAGGGCCTTGCGCCGCAGCTCACCGCCCTTGACCAGGCCGAAGCGCGACGGCAAATGACCAAGAAACAGGTTCTCGGCCACGGTCATTTCCGGCACCAGGTGCAGTTCCTGGTGAATCACCGCCACACCGCTGGCGATGCTCTGTGCGGTGGATTTGAAACTCAGCGTCTGTTCGCCGATCTGCAAATGGCCGCTACTGGGTGCATAGGCCCCGCCGAGAATCTTCAACAGCGTGGACTTGCCCGCGCCGTTCTCCCCCATCAGCGCATGCACCGTGCCCGGATGGGCCACAAAACTGATGTCGGCCAGGGCCTGAACCCCGGGAAAACGCTTGCCGATACCTTTGAAACTCAGGCTGCCGCCCGGCCCAGCCGCAGCCGGGCTGCTTGTTTGCGCGTGCATAATGCCTCCTCGCCCTGTCGCCTCTTCACCCGTTGATCGGGCCCGTTGCCGGGCCCCTGTCGAAGCCCTCGGCGGTCAATTCCACAAGCCGATCTTTTCCAGCTCCTGCTTGAAGTTCTCCCGGGTGATCAGGGTGACGTCATCCATGGCGGTGTACTTGGGCGGTTCTTTGCCGGTGGTGACCCACTCGAACATCATGCTCGCGGTGTTGTAGCCCTCGATGTGCGGGCTGGGCAGCATGGAACCGAAGAAACCGCTGTTGGGTTTTTTCAGCTCGCCGATGGCGTCGGTGCCGTTGATGCCGATGCCGATCACATTGGCCGCGGCAAAGCCGGCGCTTTCCGTGGCGCGCACGCCGCCGAGCACGGTGTTGTCGTTCATCCCGCCGATGATCAGGTTCTTCGCCGCGCCGGGGAGTTTCACCAGAGCCGAGTTGGTGGCGTCCATGCTGCCCGGCACGTCCAGGGTCTTGAGCGCCGCGTAGATGATATGGGCCTCGGGCAAACCGGCGTCCTTGAGGGACTTGACTGAACCGTCGGTACGTTTCTTACCGGTGTCCAGCTCGTTGAAGGTATTGATCACCGCGTAGGTGTCCTTCCAGTCCCAACCACGTTTCTTGGCTTCGGTGGCCATGGCGTTGCCTTGCTTCTGGCCCACCTCAAAGGCCGCCATGCCCAAGTACGGCACCTCTTCCATGAACTTGCCGTTGGCGTCGACGAAGCGGTCGTCCACCGCCATTACCTTGAGGTCATTGAGCTTGGCCTTGGCCATGATTGCCGGACCCAGGGACACGTCCGGCGGGCAGATGACAAACCCCTTGGCGCCGTTGGCCGCCAGGCTATCGATGGCAGAAAGAGTCTTCTCACCGTCAGGCACGGCGATCTTGATCAGGGTAAAGCCCTTGTCCTTGGCGGCTTTTTCCGCAAAGGCCCACTCGGTCTGGAACCAGGGCTCTTCCGCCTGCTTGACCAGAAAACCGATTTTCACTGCTTCGGCCGCCAGCAGGCTGCTGCTCAGGCTGAACGCGGTGACCGCCAGGGCGGCGTGACACAGGGAACGGATCCCACGACGACGATTCATAGCTCACTCCTTATTTTTATTGAAAGCCAACAACGTCCAGCTGGGTCACCTGACCCGTACGCCCCCGGTGGGAGCCGTCACTGCAGTAAAGCAATAGTCATATCATATGATCATTAAATTTCAGGCAGACCCATGCCCTGAAATCGGCACCGACTCAATCGTGGTACAGCACCGAGCGACCACCATCGATGGTGATGCACGAGGCGTTGATAAACGGTGCTTCATCGCTGGCCAGGAACACCGCCGTCATCGCCACTTCAATGGGCTGGCCGATACGCCGCGGCGGGTGCAGGTCCAGGGCACGCTGACGCTCGGCATGGGGATCGGCAAAACCGTTCCAGTAATCGACGTTCAACTGGGTTTCGATGTAACCCGGGGCAATGGCATTGACGCGCACACCCTTGGGCGCGTACTCGATGCCCAAGGCCCGCGTCAGGCCGAGCAGGCCGTGCTTGGCCACCGGGTAGGGGAAGCAGCCGGGAATGATGTTCGTCGAATGGGTGGAAGCGATGTTGATGATGCTGCCCACGCCCTGCTCGATCATCTGCGGCAGGACCGCCTTGCAGCCATACCAGGCGCCGTCCAGGTCAATGGCAAAGCAGCGACGCCAGTCTTCCTCGGTCATCTGCAGGGGATCGCGGAACACATTGACCCCGGCGCAGTTGACCAGCACATCGATTCGTCCGTGCAGTTCCATGGCCATGGCGGCCAAGGCATTGAGGTCCTGCTGGGAGGAAACATCGGCCCGCAGCGCCTGGACATCGGCGCCCTGCTCCCGCCAATGGGCGGCCACGGCTTCGACCTTCTCCGCCTGGATGTCACTGATCACCAGTTTGGCCTGCTGCGCGGCGAAGCAGGCGACGATCGCCTCGCCAATGCCTTGGGCGCCACCGGTAAGCAACACCACCTTGTTTTTCAAGCGCTCGCCCCGGGGCGGTTCAGGCACCGGCGGCAAGGAAAGGGCTTCAGCCATGAATCGGGACTCCTGTGGCAAGGCACGACAAGCGCCGAACGTGCTGGGACGGCCGGGCGAGAACAGACGAAAGGGTCAAGGATGAGCAAGCGTGCGCGTGAGGGCCTGGACGGCCATCGGCACAAACTCCACGAGGGAGTGGATGGGAAAATCTCTGCATCGCGTCACCGGTATTATTTTTTTGTGTGAGTGCGTGGAGCTGGGGCCGACTATAAACCCGACCGTGGAAATATCTCAATATATAATTTTACATCCCACATAATGGGAATTAACCCGCAAAGCGCGTGCACGGTAAACCCGGGGTTTCAACCCGGATCGACAGCACCGCGCCGTCCAATGGATGCCGGTTCGGGCTGGCGGCGCTGGTGACGTAGAGGGTGCGCAGGTCAGGGCCGCCGAACACGCAACTGGTGGGCCGGCTAACCGGCAGCTCGATGACCTGGCGCACCGTGCCTTCAGGACTCAGGCGCAACAGGCAACTGCCGTCCCAGCGCGCATTCCAGATATCGCCGTCGGCATCCATCGCCGAACCGTCGGGCACGCCCCGGGCATGGGGCGCCAAATGCACCTGGGCCGGGCCAAGACTGCCGTCTGCCCGAACCTCATGCCGGTACAGGGTGGCGTCCAGGCTGTCGGCGAAGTACAGGACACTGCCGTCGTCGTTCCACAGCAAGGTATTGGCAATGCCCAGGCCTTCCAGCAACGGCGTGACCCGGGCATCGGCATCCACCCGAAACAAGCCGCCGGAGCGCCGCGACACCGGCAGATCCTCACCGTCGGGGCCAATATTGTTCTGCATGCTGCCAAGCCAGAGCCGGCCCTGGGCATCACAACGGGCCTCATTGGCCCGGTTGCCGGCCTGCCGGTCGGCGACGCAAAACAGTTGCAATCGAGGGGCGTGCTCCGGCGAGTCGAGGTCCAGCCGATAGACCCCACTGCCCAGGGTCACCAGGGCATCGCCGCGTTCTGTAGGAATAAACGCCGACCCGGGCTCGGGCAGGTGCCAACTGCGCAACTGGCCGTCCTGCAGGCGCAAGGCCCGCTGGCCGACAATATCGACCCAATACAACGCCTGCTCCCGAGCCTCCCAGAAAGGCCCCTCCCCCAGTTGCGCCCGATGGGCGCTCACCGCTGTCCAGTCCATGCAACCTCCCGCTCTTATTGTTATGGGTCAGGTGATATCAGTGCCCGGAACCACTCGCCGCCTTGCCGGCCATCAGGTCCGGGTAGTAGCGCTTGATCGCCAGGGCCGCGTTGTCGATCAGGGTCATGCAGGCCCAGACGCTGCGCCCGGGGTCCCGGGCGGCAATGGCGTCGGCCATGTCTTTGTGGATCGGCAAGGTGCGCCGCAGCTCATCCGGGTCGGCTGCCGAGACCTCGAAACACACCGCCAGCAAGGCGCCGAGGGCCGGCACCATCTGCTCGATGAATTGGTTGTGGCTGGCGGCCAGGATGCATTCGTGGAAATACTGATCGGCCAGGTTGTAGTCGATGCCACTGTCCACCGCCCGCGCCAGGGCGTTGTAGGCCAGCAGAATGGCCTCGACCTGCTCACTGGTGGCACGCTCACAGGCCCAGCGCACCGCCATCGGTTCGATAGTACGGCGCAGGTCCAGCAGGTCGTCGACAAAATGTTCCGGCAAGCCGTTGCGCGACAGCCAGCCCACCACTTGCGGGTCAAACAGGTTCCAACGGCGCACCGGCAAGACCCGCGTGCCGACCTTGGGCCCCACCTCCAGCATGCCTTTGGCCACCAGGGTCTTGATGGCCTCGCGAATCACGGTGCGGCTGACCCCGAGCTGAGCCCCCAGGTCGGCTTCGACCTTGATGGCCTGCCCGGCCTTGACCTGCCCGGCAGCGATCCAGGAGCCGAGCCAGTCAACCGTGGATGCGTGGAAACTGCTGGACATGGAGCCCCTCGACATGACGACAAGACGTGAGCGAACAGAATCGGCTCACGCTATTCATCATACGATTGGCTGTCAACGGGTTTTGTGCGGGCACTGACCAGGGGGAGCTCAAGCGCGCCCGGGTGGGATCAGGGTTCAAGACCGATAGGGAAAAACTCGCCGCCGCTCCAGACGCCGAGCCAGCGCTGACCGTCGATCTCCCGACTGACCGCCAGTTCCACCAGTTGGTAGAACACGTTGCGATGGATCAGGGCTTCGAGGTTGCTGCGGATATGCACATAAGGCGCGGGTTCCTGGCTGTGCTCGTCGATCACCACCCGCAGCGGGTGCTCGGCCCCGGCCTCGGCCTGCTCATCGACATTGGTGGTAAAGCGCAGCACCTGCGCCTCGCCCTCCCCCTGCACGTCCAGGGTCACGGCCACGAACGGCGCGTCATCGACTTTGATGCCGACCTTTTCAACCGGGGTAATCAGGAAATAATCATCGCCGTCGCGGCGGATGATGGTGGAGAACAGCTTGACCATCGGCTTGCGGCCGATGGGCGTGCCCAGGTAGTACCAGGTACCGTCCCGGGCAATGCGCATGTCGATGTCACCGCAGAACGCGGGATTCCACAGGTGGACCGGCGGCAGGCCCTTTTCGGCCTTGGGAATCTGCGCCAACAGGTCGTTGACTGTGGCCGGACCACTCATGCTGTTCTCCTCGTCAAACTCAGTCGCTCAAACCCAGCAGGCTGCGGGCGTATTGCGCCAGCGGTGGGCCGAGCAGGTCTTGTGGCTTGTTGTCGTGGAACGTCAGTAAACCGCCACGGCTGCGAATTCGCGCAGTATCAATCAAATACTGGGTGCTGGTCTCGATCAGCATGATCTGAATCACCCCGTTGTCCACCCCCAGGCGGTCAACGGCTTCCTGGTCGAACCACTCATCGGAGTTGCCAATGCGGTCGTCCGCCTTGGCGTAACGGGTGTAGAGCAAATAGTGGGCGCCGACTTCACGGGCCTCGGCCATGGCCTGGTCCAGGCCTTCCGGTGCACGGGCGCGGCGGACCATGGGGAAGTATTCGACAAAACCGTTAAAGGCCTCTTCAGCCACCACGTTCGGCCGTGGGTAGGCGCTGCCCGGCGGGGTGAAAGAACCCTGGGCGATGAAAATGAACGAGTCCGGCTGGATACGGAAGGAGTTCGAACGACGAGTATCACTGTGATCGAGCATGCCGGCGTCGCTCAGGTGATAACGAACCCCCTCGCCCATATCGCTGACATTCATGCAGCCGCCGAGTGCCAAAAAGGCCAGCAGCAAAACCAGGCTACGCATCCTATCCTCCCAAAAACCGGTGACGGAAAACCGGCGAATGGGCACGAGATGCAGCTTCCGCGCCAGCTCGCCATTTGCGGTGGGTTGCCGCGTCTATGGGCAGTCGGATTGGTGCAGTTTTTCGTCGTAAAAGAAAGGCTCAGGGGATCGGCGCAGCGGGGATAACGCCCGGTCAGCCGCCGATGATTTTCATCACCGTGGCGCCGCCGGAGAACGCCACGTCCTGCTTGTCACCCAGGGCTTTCACCAACAGGCGCTGCAGGGCCGGCAAGGCTTGGTGACGGGGCTTGTCCAGCAGGTCGCCGACGTAGTGACGGTTACTGGAGGACAGGCAGCCATGGAGCCAACCGGTGGAGGACAGACGCAGGCGCGAGCACGTCCGGCAGAACGGCACGCTTTCGTTGGCGATCACACCGAAAAAGCCCTGTCCGGGAATGTGGTAGCGCACCGCCGTGGCGTCGACCGGCGCATCGGCCTGAAGGTATTCGTAACGCTCGCCAATCAACCCGAGCAATTGCTGCAGGCTGACGAACTGTTGCAGGAAGGCATTGCCATCACTGGCCAGGTGGCCCATGCGCATCAGTTCGATAAAGCGCAGCTCGTAGCCCCGTTCCAGGCAGTAATCCAGCAGCGGCAGGACCTGGTCGAAGTTCTGCCCGCGCAGGGGCACCATATTGACCTTGATCTTCAGCCCCGCCTCGCTCGCCCGCTGCATGCCGTCGAGTACGGTAGCCAAGTCGCCACCACGGGCAATGCTGCGGAACGCTGAAGCGTCCAGGGTATCCAGGGAAACGTTGATCCGGCGGATTCCGGCGTCGACCAACAGCGGCAATTTGCGCGTGAGCAACTGGCCGTTGGTGGTCAGGCTGATGTCGTCCAGGCCCATCTGCCCGACAGCGCCCATAAAGGTTTCCAACTTGGGACTGACCAAGGGTTCGCCGCCGGTGATACGCAGGCGCTCAATGCCGGCCGCTTCGATCAGATAAGCGACGCCGCGGGCCATGGCGTCGGCCGAAAGCTCATCCTGCGCCGCCACCAGCCGCTTGCCGTCAGGCACGCAGTAAGTGCACGCATAGTTGCAGGCAGAGGTCAGGCTGATGCGCAAATTGCGAAAACGCCTGCCTTGACGATCAACGATCATGGATGACTCCGGCGGAGGAAGAGAGGACCGCAAAAACTTGACTCACAAATCAGGTTTTTGCAAGTCCCACGCCTGAGTATATTCCTGGGGCACTGCGCCATATAGGTAAATCACGGCGCAATAAAGCAACTGAATGGATCAGCTGCTGGGTATTTCCGGGTCGCGCTTGCGCTTGTTGCCCATGCGCACGCCGATGTCCATCAGGAACTGGAAGAAGCCTTCCTGATCTTCCAGCACATTGCTCCAGAATGGCGAGTGGTACAGCGCCACCGCGCCGTGCACCAGCGCCCAGGACGCGCAGTAGTGGAAGTAAGGCGGTACGTCTTCAAGCTTGCCTTCGCTGATGCGGCCCTTGATCAACAAGGTCAGGCGCTCGAAGTTGGACGCACGGATCTTGTGCAGTTCCTCGACCATTTCCGGCACCTGGTTGCCCTTGACCACCTTCTCTTCCAGGCGGTCGAACAGCCGATAACGCTGTGGGTCGCGCATGCGGAATTCGAAGTAGGCCCGGGACAGCGCCTCCTTGTCCTTGTCGACGTCGGCAGAGTGCAGCAACTCATTGAGGTCGCGCTCATAGTCGAGCATCAGGCGCAGGTAGATCTCCGCCTTGGACTTGAAGTGCTTGTAGATGGTGCCTTTGCCGATACCCACGGCATCAGCGATCATCTCGACGGTGACGCTGTCTTCACCTTGGTCGAGGAACAGCTTGAGCGCGGTATCGAGAATTTCTTGCTCGCGGCGACGAAACTCACGGACCTTACGGGGTTCTTTTTGCATAAGAAAAGGTCTGTCGGGGTCAAAATCGAAGCCGCGTATTATGCCTAACTTGCGCCAAAATGCACGGATCATCCGACCATCACTGTGTTTCTGGATGAATTTGCCTGGCCACGCCCCACCGCTATTTGCTTGGAAAGAGCCCTTTCAAGCAGGGCGATTACGCGGCCAAAGGCTTTGCAGCCGGTACTGAGCGGGACTTTCAGGGGCTATCAAGGGTGAATCCAGACCCTGTGCAGATGAAGCCACACATCATGAACCCGCGACACCATTGCTTGCTCAACAGCGACGCAGAAACCGATTCCAGTCAAAAATCAATCGTATTTAGGGCGCCCTATTCCGCTCATCAACCACGGGAAACGCCCAACCCCGGGAGAGTGGGGAGCGACTTATGAGGAAGGAAAGCCTTTGGGCCAGAAGAAGCAGCGAACAAACTGCAACAGGTTGTGAGCGAAAGACTGGAGAAAACCCCAATAGCTCTTGGCGTTCGCCCTCAAAAACCTGTGAATCGCTGCCATTGTTCAGGTTATGGCGGCTATTGAACGGAAATGAGAACTCAACCGAAGCGCCCGTATTCCAAAATTGTTTAAAAACCGACCAACACCCACTGGACTCAACGCGATAGTGATCAATACTTCACCTGTCAGCGCGACATCTCCCCCAAGTGAAGCGCTGATAAAGGTAGCGATGGACCGCGGGCCTTTGTTTTACTCCTAATGGTCTTAACCCGGATTCACCCCCCAGAACCCGGGTTTTTTTTGCCCGCGATTTGGGCTTCGCTACCGGGCTTATCCGGCACTCTTGACGTGGGCCAACGGGAACAGGCGTTTGAAATTTTCCGTGGTCTGCTGGGCAAAGGCTTCATAGGGTTGCCCGCGCAACATCGCCAGGTATTCCGCCACTTCCCGCACGTACTGCGGCAAGTTGGGTTTGCCGCGATACGGAATGGGTGCCAGGTACGGCGAGTCGGTTTCCACCAGCAGGCGATCCGCCGGTACCTGGCGAGCCACGTCACGCAAGGCATCGGCGTTGCGGAAGGTAACGATCCCGGACAAGGAAATATAGAAGCCCAAATCCAGCGCAGCCTTGGCCATCTCCCAGTCTTCGGTGAAGCAATGCAACACCCCGGCCTGGGGCAACGCGGCTTCACGCAACAGGGCCAAGGTATCCGCCCGAGCACCGCGGGTGTGGACAATCACCGGTTTGCCGGTTTGCTGCGCCGCCTGCAGGTGCAAGCGGAAGGAGGCCTGCTGCACCTCGGCGGCTTCGGGTTCGTAGTGGTAGTCCAACCCGGTCTCGCCAATGGCCACCACTCGCGGGTGGTTCAGCTCCTGCAGCAGCCAGTCCAGGGCCGGTTCGGCGCCGGGTTGCACATCCAGCGGGTGCACGCCCACCGAGCAGTCGACATCCTCGTAACGCTCAGCCAACGCCTTGACGTCTGCCGCGTTGTCGGCGCTGACGCCAATGCACAGGAAATGCCCGACGCCACGCTGCCGGGCCGCCTCCAGCGCGGCATCCAGGGAGCCGTCGTGGGCGGCAAGGTCGAGGCGATCAAGGTGGCAATGGGAATCTACGAGCATAAGGGGCTAAAACTGCATCCGAATGAGTAAAAAGGCCGCCGCCAACACGACAGCCCACGACAAGCCTGATCTCAGGCGCAACGCATTACTTCTGGGTCGGCAAGGCCGCCCATTGCACCAGCAGCGCTTCCAGTAGCAGCACGCGGTTGAGGTTGGCCTTGCTCAGGACTTTCTGCCGCTGCGCCAGGATCCAGTCCTGCAACGTCAGCACTTTGCCCTGGTTCGACTTCTGCGCCAGGTACTGCACCACCTTGCGCATATCAGTCAGGCCCAGGCCGTCTTCGTCCTCGGTCAGCTGATAACGCAGAATCAGGCTCGACCAGTCGCAAAACCAGTCAAACAGCAGCAACAACGGGATGGCATTCCAGCTCTCGGCCAACTGGGTCGGAGATTGCTGCTGCTTGAGCAGCTTCTTCACCCCATCCACCACCAGCGCCCGCTGCTCACGCGCGCCTTGGGCTTGCAGGCTGACGGCGGCCAGGGGCGAACCGGCGGCAAGGGTCAGCAACTCGCCGCGCTCCTCGGCCGAGCACTCGGGCAGCGCCCCTGCCAGCCATTGCAGGCTCAGAGCCTCGCTGGGCAACGGACAAGCCTGCTGCACGCAACGACTCTTGATGGTGGGCAACAAACGGCTGGGCTGATGGCTGACCAACAGCAGCACCGTATCGCCGGAGGGCTCCTCCAGACTTTTGAGCAAGGCGTTGGCAGCGTTGATGTTCATCGACTCCACCGGCTCGATGAGCACCACCTTGCGTCCGCCCAGCTGTGCGGTCTGCACCACGAAGCTCACCAGATCACGGACCTGATCGACCTTGATCGCCTTGTCCGCCTCTTCCGGCTCCAGGATGTAGTTGTCCGGGTGACTGCCGGCCTGCAACAGATGACAGGATTTGCACTGCCCGCAGGCTTCCAGGCCTTCAGGGCGCTGGCACAACAGACGAGCCATCAAGCGTTCGGCCAATGCGCGCTTGCCGATGCCCACCGGCCCGTGGAGCAGGTAGGCATGGGCATGCTGGGCACGCCCCGCCAATTGCTGCCAGAGGCTGTCTTGCCAGGGGAAGGCCTCAGCCACGGGCGCGCTCCAGCAACTGCGGCAACAGGCCATCCAGGGCCTGCTGGACCTGGGCCAGGGGCTGGGCCGCATCCACCAACTGATAACGCGCCGGATCGGCTTCGGCGCGCTTCAGGTAGGCGTTGCGCACCGCTTCGAAAAACACCCGGCCTTCCTGTTCGAAACGGTCCAGGCGACCGCGCGCGCTGGCACGGGCCAGGCCGATTTCCACAGGCAGGTCAAAGACCAGGGTCAGGTCAGGGCGCAACTCCCCCTGGACAAAATGTTCCAGGCTGGCAATGCGCTCCACCGACAACCCACGACCACCGCCCTGGTAGGCGTAGGTGGAATCGGTAAAACGGTCACACAGAACCACCGCGCCACGGGCCAACGCCGGACGGATCACCGCAGCCAGGTGCTGAGCCCGAGCGGCAAACACCAGCAACAGCTCAGTGTCGGCATTCATCACTTCATCGCCGGGGGTCAGCAATACCTCGCGGATACGCTCGGCCAGCGGCGTGCCGCCCGGCTCGCGGGTCAGCAGCACCTCGATACCGGCGGCGCGCAGACGCTCGGCCAGGTATTCGCGGTTGGTGCTTTTACCAGCACCTTCCGGGCCTTCCAGGGTAATAAACAAGCCAGTCACAGGCAGTCCTTAATCATGTTCATTGCGGGCTTTGCGGCGCGGGCTCCTGAGCAGTCTCGCCCGGCGCTGGTGCGGATTCTGGGGTTACGGACGGTGTCGATGCCTCCGCCGCTGGGCTGCTCGCGTCCGGAGCCGCCGCAGGTGCAGGGCTAGAGCGGTAGTCAGCCCGGCGCTTGAGCTGAAACTCGCGCACGGCACTGTTATGGGCGTCCAGGTCATCAGAGAACACATGGCTGCCATCGCCACGGGCGACAAAATACAGACTCTTGCCATCCACCGGGTTGAGCGCCGCGTGAATCGCTTCGCGCCCGACCATGGCGATCGGCGTCGGCGGCAAGCCGGCAATCACATAAGTGTTGTAAGGCGTGGCTTCCTTGAGGTGCGCACGGGTCAGCTTGCCGGTGTAGCGTTCGCCCAGGCCATAAATAACGGTGGGATCAGTTTGCAGCAACATGCCAATCTGCATGCGGCGCACAAACACCCCGGCAATCTGCCCCCGCTCTTGGGGCACACCGGTCTCTTTCTCCACCAGGGACGCCATGATCAGCGCCTGGTAAGGCTCGGTGTAGGGCACATCGGCGGCGCGTTTGCTCCACTCCTTGGCCAGCACCTCGTCCAGGCGGTCGTAGGCTTTCTCGAGCAGCTCGGCGTCGCTCATGCCCCGCACGAAACGGTAAGTGTCGGGAAAGAAACGGCCTTCGGGAAAGACCCCAGCATGGCCGAGCTTTTCCATGACCTGGCTGTCGCTCAGGCCGGTCAGGGTCTGTTCAAGCTTGTCGTGCTTGGCCAAGGCGGCGCGCACTTGGCGAAAGTTCCAGCCTTCCACCAGGGTCAAGCTGTACTGCACCACTTCGCCACGCTGCCAGAGGCCGATCAGGCCTTCGGCAGTCATGCCCGGGGTCATGCGGTATTCACCGCTGTGCAGGGGCTGGCCATCAAGGTTGAAACGCCAGTACAGGCGCAGCCAAAAGCCGTCGCGGATCACACCGTCGGCCTGCAGGCGATTGAACGTGCCGGTGGGCGTGGAGCCAGTAGGCACATCGAGCAGTTGCTCCTGACTCAGGTTGAGCGGTTGCTCCAGGGCCGAGTGCAGTTTCCAGGCGCCGGCGCCCAGCAGCAGCCCTGCCAGAACCAGTCCGGTCTCCAGCAGAAGCAGAAATTTACGTCTCACGAATCAAGCATCCAATAGCGCGCGGGAAATGGCCTGCAGTTTACGGGTGAGCGGTCCGGCCGACCAGCTCATCCCTGCACAGGCCAATACCGGCCAGATGCCATAAACACTGTTGCACACGAACACCTCATCGGCCTGTTGCAGTTGATCGACGTGGATCTCCGCTACTTGCGTGGCAATCCCCAACGACGCGGCCTGAAACAATATTTCAGCGCGCATCACCCCCGCCACACCACAGCGACTCAGGTCCGGGGTCACCAGACAGCCGTCACGCACCAGGAACAGATTGCTGAATACGCCTTCGATCACCCGCCCGGAGGCATCCAGCATCAAGCCTTCGGCATGCTCGGCATCCCACCACTCGGCGCGGGCCAGGACCTGCTCCAGGCGATTGAGGTGTTTGAGACCCGCGAGCAAAGGCTGCTCGGAGAGACGGGTAACACAGGGAAACAGGCGCACGCCCTGCTCGCTGTGGATCGGGGCATAGGCCGCCGGGGGATTGCCTTGCAGAATCCGCCGCGCCTGGGCCTGGGGATCGGGTGCATAGCCGCGCAGGCCGTCGCCACGGGTGAGGATGAGCTTGAGCACGCCCTCCCCCAGGGCCTCGGCATACGCCAGCACCTCACTGCGGATCAGCACGTGGTCCGCCGTGATTGCCAGACGTGAACAACCCTCGGCCAGACGCGCCAGATGACGCTCCAGCAAGCGGGGCTGCCCCGCCTTGACGGCGATGGTTTCAAACAACCCATCGCCATAAGCCAGGCCGCGGTCCTTGAGCGACAAAGCGTCAGCCGGCTGACCGTCGACCCAGCTGTGCATCACTCAGCGAACCGGCGGAACACCAGGGAGCCGTTGGTACCGCCAAAACCAAAGGAGTTGGACAGCACCACATCGATGTCCATGCTGCGCGCGGTGTGCGGCACGAAATCGAGATCGCAGCCTTCGTCCGGCTCATCGAGATTAATGGTCGGAGGCGCCACCTGGCTGTTGATCGCCAGCACGCTGAAGATCGCTTCAATCGCCCCGGCAGCACCCAGCAGGTGACCGGTCATGGACTTGGTGGAGCTGACCGCCAGCTTGTAGGCGTGATCGCCAAACACGCTCTTGATCGCTTCGGCTTCCGCCAGGTCGCCAGCCGGCGTCGAGGTGCCGTGGGCGTTGATGTACTGCACCTGGTCGACATTGAGCTTGGCGTCGCGCAGAGCGTTGGCGATGCAGCGAGCAGCACCGGCGCCATCGGCGGGCGGCGACGTCATGTGGTAGGCGTCGCCACTCATGCCAAAGCCGATCAGCTCGGCATAGATGGTCGCACCACGGGCCTTGGCGTGCTCCAGCTCTTCGAGAACCAGGGCACCGGCACCGTCAGACAGGACGAAGCCGTCACGGCCCTTGTCCCAAGGTCGGCTGGCGCGGGTCGGCTCGTCGTTGCGAGTCGACAGTGCACGGGACGCACCGAAGCCGCCCATGCCCAGACCGCAGGCCGCCATTTCAGCGCCGCCGGCGATCATCACATCCGCCTCGCCAAAGGCGATATTGCGCGCCGCCATGCCGATGCAGTGGGTACCGGTGGTGCACGCCGTGGAAATGGCGTAGTTCGGTCCCTGGGCACCCAGATGGATGGACAAGAAGCCGGAAATCATATTGATGATCGAGCCAGGCACGAAGAACGGAGAGATCCGTCGTGGGCCGGAATCATGCAGGGTGCGGCTGGTTTCTTCGATATTGGTCAGACCGCCAATACCCGAACCCATGGCCACGCCAATGCGCTCACGGTTGGCATCGGTGACTTCCAGGCCAGCATTACGCACTGCCTGAAAACCGGCCGCCAAGCCGTATTGAATGAACAGGTCGAGTTTGCGGGCCTCTTTGGCCGACAGGTACTCCTCGACATTGAAGCCCTTTACCGAGCCGCCAAAACGGGTGGAATAGGCAGAAAGGTCGGTGTGCTCAATCAGACCAATGCCACTATGGCCAGCCAGAATGCCCTGCCAGCTACTCGGGACATCCGTACCCAGTGGCGACAACATACCCATACCGGTGACTACGACGCGTCTACGCGACACAGCACTCTCCTTTTTCTAATGACGACACTTTGCATCAGGCCTAAAGAAAAAACCGCACGCCGTAACGGCAGTGCGGTTTTTCCATAACAGCAAACGGCGACTACAAACGCTTAAGCCTGGTGGCTGGTAACGTAGTCGATAGCTGCTTGAACGGTAGTGATTTTTTCAGCTTCTTCGTCAGGGATTTCGGTCTCGAATTCCTCTTCCAGAGCCATCACCAGCTCAACGGTGTCAAGGGAGTCAGCACCCAGGTCTTCAACGAAGGAAGCAGTGTTAACAACTTCTTCTTCTTTAACGCCCAGTTGCTCAGCAACGATTTTCTTGACGCGCTCTTCGATGGTGCTCATACCTTGTTTTCACTCCTAATGGACAAATTCAGGCAGCTGGCCAGTGGGTAAGTGTATAGAAAGGCTTTTCAGCTTTTCAACTGAAAGCTTCACTCCTCAAACCCTTTGGCCATCTGCCTATAAATAGATTGCAGCTTTATAACGGATTTTAGACAGCTCGTATGACATTTTTTTGAAGCAATCCGTCACATTTAACTCACATATACATCCCGCCGTTCACCGGGATTGTAGCCCCAGTAACGTAGGCCGCACCGTCCGAAGCCAGAAAAGCGACCACTTGCGCGATCTCTTGAGCCTGACCCAGACGACCCAGCGGAATTTGTGTCAGCAGGGCATCACGCTGCGCCTCAGGCAGTTCACGGGTCATATCGGTATCGATAAAACCAGGAGTGACCGAGTTCACAGTGATCGACCGCGAGCCAACTTCACGCGCCAGGGCACGGCTGAAACCTTCCAGACCAGCCTTGGCGGCGGCGTAGTTTACTTGGCCTGCGTTGCCCATGGCACCCACTACCGAGCCAATACTGATAATTCGACCCCAACGCGCCTTGGTCATGCCGCGCAAAACGCCCTTGGACAGGCGATACAGACTGTTCAAGTTGGTATCGACCACGTCGTACCACTCGTCGTCTTTCATGCGCATCATCAGGTTGTCGCGGGTGATGCCGGCGTTGTTCACCAGGATCGCCGTCGCGCCGAACTGCTCCTGGATGCTGGCCAGCACGGCAGCAACGGACTCATCACTGGTGACGTTGAGCTCAAGGCCAGTGCCTTGGATACCGTTTTCCTTCAGGGTTGCGGCAATACGCTCAGCGCCCGACGCGGACGTCGCGGTGCCCACGACAATGGCGCCCAAACGCCCCAGTTCCAGGGCGATGGCCTGGCCAATACCACGGCTGGCGCCGGTCACCAGTGCAACTTTACCTTGCAGACTCATGCAGGCTTCTCCTAATTCAGGCCAGCGCCGCACGGGCGGCAGCGAAGGCATCTGGGGTATTCAGGTTAGAGGTCGATACGCCTTCGGCGCAGCGCTTGTTGAGGCCAGCCAGGACCTTGCCAGGACCGCATTCCACCAGCTGTACAGCACCGTTAGCCGCCAGGGTCTGAACCGATTCCACCCAACGTACCGGCTTGTAGAGTTGCTCCAGCAGGTCGCGCTTGAGGGTCTCGAGGTCAGGCGCCACGGCGGCACTGACGTTCTGCACCAGCGGGATCTGCGGCGCTTGCCAGTTGATCGCGGCGATCGATTCAGCGAAGCGCTCGGCAGCCGGGCGCATCAGCTCGCAGTGGGAGGGCACGCTGACCGGCAGCGGCATGGCGCGCTTGGCACCACGAGCCTTGCAGCCTTCAATGGCGCGCTCGACGGCCGCCTTGGCACCGGCGATCACCACCTGGCCTGGGGAGTTGAAATTGACCGCGCTGACCACATCGCCCTGCGCCGCTTCTGCGCAGGCCGCCAATACATCAGCGTCTTCCAGGCCGAGAATCGCGGCCATGCCGCCCTGCCCCGCAGGCACGGCTTCTTGCATCAACTGACCACGACGCTCGACCAGCTTCACGGCTTCAGCCAGTGTCAGGCTGCCAGCAGCGACCAGGGCGCTGTACTCGCCCAGGCTGTGACCGGCCACAAAGGCCGGACGCGCGCCGCCTTCCGCCAACCACAGACGCCAAAGGGCGATGGAGGCGGTGAGGATGGCCGGCTGGGTCTTGTCGGTTTGATTGAGCAGCTCTTCAGGACCTTGCTGGGTCAGCGCCCAGAGGTCGTAGCCCAGAGCATCGGAGGCTTCTTTGAAGGTGTCGAGGATCAATGGGTACTGCGCGCCCAACTCGGCCAACATGCCGAGGGACTGCGAGCCCTGTCCTGGAAAGACGAATGCGAGGGATGCAGACATGTAACAAGCCCCTAATGATCTTGTCGTCGGAGAATTGACGTCCCACAGAAGTGGACGCAAGAAACTGACAGTTGGATGGCCAATTGAACTGAGCGGTCACATTTAAGCACTCCCAAGGGAAAACGCCTAAAGCAACAAGTCTTCGAGACGACCGTGCAGGCGCTCGGGGAGATTTTCCTGGATCTCGATCAACGCACGCTGAATCGCGCTCTGAAAGCCCTCCACCCCCGCCGAACCGTGACTTTTCACCACAATGCCCTGCAAACCGAGAAAGCTCGCACCATTGTGCCGCGCCGGCGCCAGGTCTGCCTGCAAGCGCCGCATCAACGGTAACGCCAGGGCACCCACCATGCGCGACAAGGCATTCTGCTTGAACAGCGCCTCGATCCGCGTAGCAATCATGGTGGCCAGCCCCTCGCTGGATTTGAGCAGGATATTGCCGACAAAGCCGTCACACACCACCACATCCGCCTCGCCGCGATACAGACCATCCCCTTCGACAAAACCGATATAGTTCAGGCCCCGGGCGCTTTGCAGCAAGGTGGCCGCCAGCTTGACCTGCTGATTGCCCTTGATGTCTTCGGTGCCGATATTCAGCAGCGCCACCCGCGGACGCACCACCCCCAGGGTTTCGGCGGCCACCGAGCCCATCACCGCAAACTGGAACAGGTGTTCGGCACTGCAATCGACGTTCGCCCCCAGATCCAGCAGTTGGCAATAGCCGCGCTGGGTGGGAATGGCCGCCACCATGGCCGGGCGATCGATCCCCGGAAGGGTCTTGAGCACGTAGCGCGACAGCGCCATCAACGCACCGGTGTTGCCGGCACTGACACAGGCCTGGACCTTGCCCTCGCGCAACAGCTCAAGGGCCACGCGCATCGACGAGTCAGGCTTGCCACGCAGGGCCTGGGAAGGCTTTTCGTCCATGGTGATCACTTGTGACGCCGGAGTAATCGTCAGGCGCGAGCGATCCACAGCCGAATGGCCGGAAAGCAGATCTTCTAAAAGGGAGGGTTGACCGACGAGGGTCAGGTGCAGCGAGGGCGTTGCAGACAGGCAAGCGAGGCTGGCCTGAACAATGCTGCGGGGACCGAAGTCCCCGCCCATTGCGTCAATCGCGATGACTTGAGCGGACAAGTGATTACTCGTCAGCGCCCTTGTCGATCACTTTACGGCCACGGTATACGCCTTCTGGCGATACGTGGTGACGCAGGTGAACTTCACCGGTGGTCTTTTCTACGGACAGGGTGCTAGCCTCGAGAGCGTCGTGGGAACGACGCATGTCACGGGCGGAGCGGGATTTTTTGTTCTGCTGAACAGCCATAATTGATTAACTCCTAAACGTTTGGGTCACGCTTTAACTGCGCCAATACACTGAACGGGTTGGACCGCGTTACCTCGTCCTCGCTCGGTTCGGGCTCGTCATCGAGGCCCGCCGGCTGCTGGCATTCTTCCGGATGATGAGCAGGCACAATGGGCAAGGCGAGCAAAAGCTCCTCCTCGATCAGTGCATGCAGATCCAAAGGATCTTCGCCCAGTTCCAGCACGTCATAACCTTTCGGCAACGACTGGGTATTCGCACCCTCCTTCACCACAGCATAACTGCACTCGCTGTGGATCGGCAGGGTGACCAGCTCAAGACAACGCTGGCAAACCATTTTGACTTCGGTGTCGATAAAACTGTGGATTACCACAGCTTTACGTTCATCTCGCTCAAAAACGAATTTAGCCTGCACCGTACCGACATCGTCGGAAAGCGGGTCGCAGAGTCTCTCCAAATCGGCCAGCAGCAGTTCACCTTTGAGGGTGGTGCCACGGTCAGCCAATTTGCGCGGGTCAACGTGAGGTGGAATCGGGTCATTCAACATAGGCGCAGCATTATAGGGATGCACCCAGCCATGTCAAAGGAAATTCAGCCCTGTCCGTCACTTGCAAGCCCCGCTAGAATTTGCGACCGCCCCAGGAGACGCTCATGCTGCCTTTATTACTCGCCTCAAGCTCGGTCTATCGCCGCGAATTGCTGACCCGCCTGCAACTCCCATTCAGCTGCAGCTCGCCGGACATCGACGAAAGCCACCAGCCCGGCGAACCGGCAATTGAACTGGTCAAACGCCTGGCCCGGAAAAAAGCCCAAGCCCTGGCAGCCGCCTACCCGAACCACCTGATTATTGGTTCCGACCAAGTCGCGGTGCTCGATGGGCGCATCATCGGCAAGCCCCACACCTTCGAAAACGCCCGGGAACAACTGCTGGCCGCCAGCGGCGCCAGCGTGAGCTTTCTCACCGGCCTGGCCCTACTCAACAGCCAGACCGGGGAATGCCAGGTCGACTGCATCCCCTTCACCGTGCACATGCGCCACCTGGACACCCCACGCATCGAACGCTACCTGCGCACCGAGCAGCCTTACGACTGCGCCGGCAGCTTCAAAGCCGAAGGCCTGGGCGTGAGCCTGTTTCAAAGCACAGAAGGCCCGGACGCCACCAGCCTGATCGGCCTGCCGCTGATCCGCCTGGTGGACATGCTACAGGCCGAAGGGGTGCAGATCCCCTGATTCATAGGGCATGAACATCGCCCATGAAAAAGCCGGCACTCAGGCCGGCTTTTTTTGGGGAGTACGCAATTAACGCAGGGTAGGCCCCTGAAACCCCATCCACATCGCCAACTGCTCAGCCACACTGGCGCCAAGCTTCTTCGAGAAGCGATCGAAAGGCGACTCCTGGACCGTGAAGTCCACCAGCTCTTTTTCCCCGACCACATCCCGCGCGACCGAACTGGCACTGCCCAGGCCATCGATCAAGCCCAGTTGCAGCGCCTGCTCGCCCGACCAGACCAAACCGGAAAACAGCTCCGGATGATCCTTGTCTTTGAGCCGATCACCACGCCCCTGCTTGACGCTGGCGATGAACTGCCGATGAGTGGTATCCAGCACGCCTTGCCAGAACTGGGTTTCTTCCGCCTTTTGCGGCTGGAACGGATCAAGGAAAGACTTGTGCTCACCCGAGGTGTAAGTACGCCGCTCCACACCCAGCTTCTCCATGGTGCCGACAAAGCCGTAGCCGGCCGCTGTCACACCAATGGAACCCACCAGACTCGCCTTATCGGCGTAGATCTCGTCAGCCGCACTGGCAATGTAATAAGCACCGGAGGCGCCGAGATCGGAAATCACTGCATAGACCTTGGTGTCTTTGTGCAGCGCGCGCAGGCGCCGAATTTCGTCATAAACGTAACCGGACTGCACCGGACTACCGCCTGGACTGTTAATCCGCAACACCACTGCCTTGACCTTGGGGTCCTCAAACGCAGTACGCAGGCTGCCGACAATATTGTCCGCGCTGGCTGACTCCTTATCGGCGATCACCCCTGTAACCTCGATCAGAGCCGTGTAGCTGGCGCCGCGCCCCGCACTTTTTTCCATATCCATCAGCGGGGTGAACAACAACAGGGCGCCAAACAGATAAACAAAGGTCAGCAACTTGAAAAAGATCCCCCAACGCCGCGAGCGACGCTGCTCTTGAACCCCCGCCAGCAAGGTTTTTTCCAACAGCTTCCAGCTCTTGTCATCGCCACCTTCGGCGCTGGCCTTGCTTGGTGCTTTCCACTCATCAGTCATGCCATCTTCCCCGGCTAAAACTTACTGGGCACCCTGGCTGAGCCAGGCATGCAACTCAGGAAACCTATCGATCGACAGGCGTGGCTCAAACGCCTGCAACGCTTCAATGGATTGCGCGCCGTAGCTGACCGCCACCGAACCCATCCCGGCGTTACGCGCCATCTGCAGATCGAAGGACGAATCCCCCACCATCAGCGCCCGCTCAGGCCGCACACCGCAATGCGCAAGAATCTGCTCAAGCATCAACGGGTGAGGCTTGCTCGCGGTTTCATCCGCCGCTCGGGTGATATCGAAATATGCTTCCCAGCCGTGAGACTTCAACACTCGATCCAGCCCGCGCCGAGCCTTGCCGGTCGCCACAGCCAGTCGATACCCCTCCTGCCGAAACGCCTCCAGGGACTGCACAACGCCCTCGAACAACGGCGAAGGCTCAGTCTCCAGGGCGATATAGCAATCGGCGTAATGCTGGCGGAAGGCGATCAACTGGGCATCGTCGATGTCCGGATACAGGGTCTGGATCGCCTCCGGCAAACCCAACCCGATAATGCCCTTCACGGCAACATCATCGCGTCGCGGGAATCCCGACTGATCACTGGCCACGTGCATCGCCTGGACGATCCGACCAATGGAATCAGCCAGAGTGCCGTCCCAGTCAAAGATCAGCAGTTGGTAATCAGGGTGCACTCAAGCGCTCCACGGTCTTGGCCCACATCTCATCCACAGGCGCTTGCAGCTTCAGCTCGCCACCATCCGGCAGCGGCACAGTCAGCATGTAGGCATGGAGAAACAGGCGCTTGCCGCCCAGGTCGCGAATTTCCTTGGTGAAATCGTCATCACCATACTTGCTGTCACCGGCAATGCAGTGACCGGCATGCAGGGTGTGCACGCGAATCTGGTGAGTCCGCCCCGTCACCGGCTTGGCCTCGACCATGGTGGCGAAATCGCCGAAGCGGCGCAGTACCTTGAACAGGGTCAAGGCCTCCTTACCCTCTTCATTGACCTCGACCATGCGCTCGCCGGAGCGCAGGTTGCTCTTGAGCAACGGCGCCCTCACCTGCTTGATGGCGGTCGCCCAGTTGCCACGCACCAGCGCCATATAGCGCTTGTCCACGCCGTCACCACGCAGGGCTGCGTGCAAATGGCGCAACATGCTGCGCTTCTTGGCAATCATCAGCAGGCCGGACGTATCGCGATCGAGGCGATGCACCAACTCCAATTCCTTGGCATCCGGGCGCAACTGACGAAAGGCTTCGATCACACCGAAGTTCAAGCCGCTGCCGCCATGCACGGCAATGCCGGCCGGCTTGTTGATCACAATCAGGGCTTTATCTTCGAAGACGATCGAGGCTTCCAGGCGCTGCAGCAGCCCTTGGGCCAAAGGCACAGGCTCGTCGCGCTCAGGCACGCGCACCGGCGGCACGCGCACAATGTCGCCCGCCTGCAGCTTGTACTCAGGCTTGATCCGACCTTTGTTCACCCGCACTTCGCCTTTGCGCAAAATGCGATAAATCAAAGTCTTGGGCACGCCCTTGAGCCGAGCGAGAAGGAAATTATCAATACGTTGGCCGGCATATTCCGGCGAGACCTCAAGCAGTTGGACGCCTGGGGTCGAGGGGGCAGTAGTCGTCATGGCGCGAATGATAACAATTTTTTATGGATTTGAAGCACTTAATGATTGCTGCTATAGTCGCGAACGCCGCCAAAAGCGGCTGGCCAGCGGATCAGCGGCAAATTGCCGGCCCTGACCAACGCAATTCATAAGGACGCGAGGCCGTCCTACGCAACTTTTGCTACCTAACGGAAGAGTTCGGCGTTGTAACAAGCGCAGGTGACATAAGGCCTGAAACCCGTAATAAGCAGAGTTATCACTCGCCTCTTACGCAGCGATTAACGGCCAGTTCACAAAGTGCAGTCAGCGACAAACGACCCCGAGCGAAGGTTACGGAAACAACGCCTTTAGCCATGATGCGTGACCTCCCCTTTCGGAGCTCACGGTAAATGCCAACCCGCTGCGGATTCTGCGCGCGGCAGCACCCGAATTATCAGGGATACGTGTAGGGTGGAGATGCACAACCGTCGGACTGTGTAGCATTAGGCTTTATCAAGACGCTTCATCTCGTCCACAGTCGCCGGTCGATTCCTCCTCCTGACAGACTTTTGCTTAAGCGGTGACCTTTATGTCACCACAGCAAGCAGGACGCGTGAGTCGCGACTTCGTACCCATTTTTGGTCGAACCTCGCTAGACACTCGAGTGGTCAACCACTCCTGACGCACCTGACACCGACCGTGAGAAGTCGTGTGTGCCGAACGCCGTTTCCGGCAGCCCGGAAACCGACGGTACTACATGAAAAGAATGCTGATTAACGCAACTCAACCCGAAGAGTTGCGTGTTGCACTGGTAGACGGCCAGCGCCTCTACGACCTGGACATTGAGTCCGGTGCACGCGAGCAGAAGAAGGCCAACATCTATAAAGGCCGAATCACTCGTATCGAACCAAGCCTTGAGGCTGCCTTTGTCGATTTCGGCTCTGAGCGCCACGGCTTCCTGCCCCTCAAAGAAATCTCCCGCGAATACTTCAAGAAAGCCCCCGAAGGCCGCGTGAACATCAAGGACGTCCTGAGCGAAGGCCAGGAAGTCATCGTCCAGGTCGAGAAAGAAGAACGCGGCAACAAGGGCGCAGCCCTGACCACGTTCATCAGCCTGGCCGGTCGTTACCTGGTGCTGATGCCGAACAACCCGCGTGCCGGCGGCATCTCCCGTCGCATCGAAGGTGAAGAGCGCAACGAACTGCGTGAAGCACTGAACGGCCTGGTTGCACCTGCCGACATGGGCCTGATCGTGCGCACTGCCGGCCTGGGCCGCAGCAGCGAAGAAATGCAGTGGGACCTCGATTACCTGCTGCAACTCTGGACCGCCATCAAAGAAGCTTCGCTGGATCGCTCCGCGCCATTCCTGATCTACCAGGAAAGCAACGTGATCATCCGCGCGATCCGCGATTACCTTCGCCAGGACATCGGCGAAGTGTTGATCGACAGCGTTGAAGCCCAGGACGAAGCCCTGACCTTCATCCGCCAGGTGATGCCGCAGTACGCCAGCAAGATCAAGCTGTACGAAGACAGCGTTCCGCTGTTCAACCGTTTCCAGATCGAAAGCCAGATCGAGACCGCCTTCCAGCGCGTGGTCGAACTGCCTTCCGGCGGCTCCATCGTCATCGATCCGACCGAAGCCCTGGTGTCCATCGACATCAACTCGGCGCGCGCCACCAAAGGCAGCGACATCGAAGAAACCGCCCTGCAGACCAACCTTGAAGCCGCCGAAGAAATCGCCCGTCAGTTGCGCCTGCGCGACATCGGCGGCCTGATCGTCATCGACTTCATCGACATGACCCCTGCCAAGAACCAGCGCGCCGTGGAAGAGAAAGTCCGCGAATGCCTGGAAGCCGACCGTGCTCGCGTGCAAGTCGGTCGCATCTCGCGCTTCGGCCTGCTGGAAATGTCCCGTCAGCGCCTGCGTCCATCCCTGGGCGAAAGCAGCGGCATCGTCTGCCCGCGTTGCAACGGCACCGGCATCATCCGTGACGTTGAATCGCTGTCCCTGGCGATCCTGCGCCTGATCGAAGAAGAAGCCCTGAAAGACCGCACTGCCGAAGTTCGTGCCCAAGTGCCGATCCCGGTTGCCGCCTTCCTGCTCAACGAAAAACGCAACTCGATCACCAAGATCGAACTGCGCACCCGCGCACGCATCGTCATTCTGCCGAACGATCACCTCGAAACCCCGCATTTCGAAGTTCAGCGCCTGCGCGATGACAGCCCGGAAGCCAACACCAACCAGTCCAGCTACGAAATCGCTGCAGCAGCCGCTGAAGTCGAAGACGTGCAACCGGCTGCCGCCACCCGCACCCTGGTTCGCCAGGAAGCCGCGGTGAAGACCGCACCTGCCCGCGCCAACGCTCCGGTCCCTACCGAAGTCGTCGCACCAGTCGCCGCTCCTGCGCCCGTCGTTGCAGAACCAAGCCTGTTCAAAGGCCTGGTGAAATCCCTGGTGAGCCTGTTCGCCACCAAGGAAGAGCCAGCGGCTCCGGTCGTGGTCGAGAAGCCTGTTACCGAACGCCCAGCGCGCAGCAACGAAGAGCGTCGCAACGGTCGCCAGCAGAGCCGCAACCGTAACGGTCGCCGCGATGAAGAGCGCAAGCCTCGTGAAGAACGTGCTCCGCGTGAAGAGCGTGCACCACGCGAAGAACGCGCCCCACGGGAAGAGCGTCAGCCTCGTGAAGTGCGTGAAGTGCGTGAAGCCCGTGAAGAAGTCCAAGGTGTTGCTCGTGAAGAGCGCGCACCCCGCGCACCTCGTGAAGAACGCCAGCCTCGCGCCCCGCGGGAAGATCGCAAGCCACGTGGCGAGCGTGAAGAGCGGGTTCGTGAACTGCGCGAACCCCTGGATGCCGCCCCGGCCGTTGCAGCAGCTGCAGTGGGTGTCACCGCCGAGGAGCGTCCAGCACGCCAGCCGCGCGAAGAGCGTCAACCGCGTCCGCCACGTGAAGAGCGTCAACCACGTGCCGAACAGGCTGCGGCCACCAGCGAAGAAGAACTGCTGAGCAACGAAGAGCAACTGCAGGAAGATGGCCAGGACAACGCCGAAGGCGATCGTCCACGTCGTCGCTCCCGTGGCCAGCGTCGTCGCAGCAACCGTCGCGAGCGTCAACGTGACGCCAACGGCAACGTGATCGAAGGCTCGGAAGAGAATGGCGAAGAGCCAAGCAACGCCGACCTGGCTGCCGGCCTGGCCGTCACCGAAGCCGTTGCCAGCAGCGTGATCAGCGCTCCAGCCGAAGCTGAAGCCCAGCAACAGGCTGAGCGCGCTACCGCCGCAGTGGCCGAACAAGCCCCTGAAGCACCGGTGGTTGAAGCGACGACCCCAGTTGAAGCCCCGGTTGTTCCAGCCGTCGAGGTTGCAGCGGTTCAAGAGCAACAGCCTCAGGTTGAAGTGGCTGCAGAACCTGCCGTGGTCGCCGAGCCTGAGCCGGTCATCGTTGCCGAGCCAGTGGTTGAAGCACCGGTTGTGGAGAAAGCTCCCGAGCCCGCCGAGGAAGCACCTAGCGCCTTCGAACGCGTAGCCGAAGCCATTGTCGTTGAAGCCCCTGTTGCCGAAGCAGCGCCTGCTGCTGAAGCCGTGGCTATCGTCGAACCAGTGGTGATCGCCGAGCCTGCTCCGGTTGCAGCACCTGCCGTGGTCGAAGAAGCACCCGCTCCGGTTGTGGAGGCCGCACCGGCCATTGCCCTGACCAGCAACGGCCGCGCGCCGAACGACCCACGTGAAGTGCGTCGCCGCAAGCGTGAAGAAGAGCGCCTGCAGAAGGAAGCCGAATTGGCCGCCGCTGCTGCTCCGGTTGAAGCACCCGTAGTCGCCGAGCACGCTCCGGCAGTTGAAGTCGCTGAGGCCGCTCCGGCTCCAGAAGCTCAACCCGTTGCTGAGCAGACCGCTCTGCCCCTCGAAGAAGCCCCGCGCATCGTTGAGGAACAGGTTGAACAGCCGGCCAAAGCCCAGGAAGAACACGAGCCTAAACCCCTCGTCTGATTCCAACGGCCACTAAAAAGCCCCGCCTGAGCGATCAGGCGGGGCTTTTTTATACCCAACATTCGAACAACATGGTCGACACAGGCTAGCCTGCTAACTGTGTTTGAAATCCAGTCGCTCCGGCACATCCACATCCCACAACACACCGGGATCATCCACCCGCACCTCCCGCACCGGTGCCTCGGCAAACAACGGCTTTGCCCCGCGATCACCGCTCAGCGCCATCAAGGCAGGCCCGAAGGAACTGCCAAACCCCACGGGATGACCGAACTGCCCTCTATGCACCGGAACGCTGATGCCATCCGCTGCCAACTCATCAACGACCTGCTCAATACTCGAAGACAAGATAAACGGCATATCCCCCAGCAGCACCAGCCAGCCATGGGCGTCAGCACAGGCAGTGACTGCAGCAGCAATGCTGTCGCCCATGCCTGCCGACTGCAGCAGCAATACCTCACAGCCATAAACCCCAGCCAGCCGAATGACGTCGGTCCGGTCCGGCGTCGTCACAACCCAACGCTGCTGAATACTGGCCGGCAAGCTCACTAGCACCTGCTCAATCACCTTACGCGTCACGCCATCACGCCCCACGCAAGGCGCCAATAGCTTGTCCTGATCGGCCACTGCGCGAAAACGACTGCCCTGCCCTGCCGCCAGGACAATCGCCGTGACCGGCATTACGCCTCCTCCGGCAATGGCTTCTTCTGCACCGCCGCCACGCCGTTCTTGATGGCGACGATCTCCGCCATCAACGACAAGGCAATCTCCGCCGGGGTATGGCTGCCAATATGTAAGCCAATAGGCCCATGCAAACGCCCGATGGCCTCGGCGGGCAGGCCCAGGGCCGCGAGGTTCTCACGACGCTTCTGGCTATTCACCCGCGAGCCCAGGGCGCCGACGTAAAAGGCTCTGGAGGTCAGCGCCGTGAGCAACGCCATGTCATCCAGACGCGGATCGTGGGTCAGAGCGATGATTGCCGTGCGCTCATCGGTTTGAATAGCCAGCACCGCTTCATCGGGCATGCCCGGCACAAAACGACCCTGCTGCTCTTCCCAGCCATAGACGAACTCCTCGCGGGGGTCGCAGATCAGCACCTCGAAATCCAGCATCCGCGCCATTTGCGCCACATAACGCGACAACTGGCCGGCACCGATCAGCAGCAGGCGCCAGCGCGGACCATAAATGGCCCGCAAGTGCTCGCCATCAAAACTCAGCGCATCCCCCTTGCCGGCGCCGCTCAAGGTGACGGCGCCGGTGGCCAGAACCAGCTCCCGTGCAACGAGCTCATGGGCTTCACAGCGAGCCAGCAACTCGGCGACCCAGGCCGGGTCGCCCACCCGCTCCTCGGTGAGGCGCAGTGTCCCGCCACAAGGCAGGCCAAACCGCGCCGCCTCATCACGGGTCACGCCATAGGTCAGCAATTGCACAGGCGGCCCCGTCTCAGGCAGTCGGCCGTCGTGCAAGCGGGTGATCAAGTCGTCCTCGATGCAACCGCCGGACACCGAACCCATCACCACCCCATCGCCGCGCAAGGCCAGCATGGCCCCCGGTGGACGCGGTGCACTGCCCCAAGTCTGGACCACGCTGTAGAGCAGCACCGGCCATCCTGCGCGGCGCCACTCCAGCACGCTGCGCAGGACATTCAAGTCGACGCTGTCCATCAGGCCTTCGCACCCTGCTGCCAGCCCTGCAACTGGTAGCGCACCGGAAGATTGCGGATGCGCTTGCCGGTGGCGGCGAAGATCGCGTTGCACAGGGCCGGCGCAATCGGTGGCACGCCCGGTTCGCCGACGCCACCCAAGGGCACCTCGCCCGGCGGCGTCACCAGGTGCACGGCAACCTGCTTGGGCGCCAGGGACATGCGCGCCACTTCATACATATGGAAGTTGTCCTGCTGGACCTTGCCGTCCTTGAAGCTGATTTCCCCCAGCACCGCATTCCCCAACCCCATGACGCACGCCCCTTCAAACTGCGAACGGATGCGCTCGGGATTGATCTGCGGCCCGCAGTCCACGGCGATATCGGCCTTGTGCACAATCAGCGTGCCGTCGTCCTTGACCTCCACCTCGATCACCGCCGCCACGTAGGTCACAAAGCTGTAGTGCACTGCCAACCCCAGGCCTCGGCCTTTGGCGAGCGTGCGTCCCCAGCCAGCCGCCTTGGCCGCGGTCTCCAGCACCGTTCGCAGGCGCGCGGTGTCGATGGGGTAACGCTCAGGGGATTCGCCGTAGTTCCATTCTTCACTGAGGGTCCGCGGGTCGATCTGCCGATCCGGTCCCAACAGCTTGAGCTGATACTTCAGCGGGTCCTGACCGGCTTTGTGGGCCAGTTCATCGACAAAACTCTGGATCGCAAAACCGTGGGGTATGTTCGACACCGAGCGGTACCAGCCGACCCGGGTGTGCACCGTGGCTTCAGGGTTTTCCAGTCGCACATTGGGAATCGCATAGGGCATGTTGGTGAACCCCATGCCCAACTCGAATGCCGCTTCGTGGTTCATGCCCGGGGCGAACAGCGCAGTGATGCTCGGCGCCACGGTTCGGTGCAGCCAGCCTGAAGGCATGCCGTCCTGATTGAGGCCGGCCTTGAGGTACTCCGCCGACACGGTGTGAAAATACGAGTTATGGATATCGTCTTCCCGGGTCCATTGCACCCGCACCGCCTTACCCGGGAACTCCTTGGCCAGGATCGCCGCTTCCAAAACGAAGTCCGGCTTGGATTTGCGCCCAAAGCCGCCACCCAGCAAGGTGACATTGACCGTGACCTTGTCGAAGTCGATCCCCAGACGCTCGGCGATCCGCTCACGGGTCACCTGAGGCGCCTGGCTCGGTGCCCAGGCCTCGCACTGGCCCTCATGAAAACGCGCCACGGCCACCATCGGCTCCATGGGCGACTGCGCCAAGTGCGGCAGATAATAGGAGGCTTCCAGGCTGCTGTCGGCCGTGCTCAAGGCCTCGTCGATACTGCCGGTATTGCGCACCACCTTGCCCGGCTTGCGGGCCGCGGCCTCCAGTTCCTCGCGGTAGGCGATGGAGTTATAGGAAGCGTTGGCGCCATCTTCCCACTCGATCTTCAGCGCCTCGCGCCCCTTGATCGCCGCCCAAGTGTTGCTGGCAACCACCGCCACGCCACCCAGGGGCTGGAACTCCGAGGGCACCGGACGGCTTTCGATCGCCAGCACCTTGATCACCCCAGGGACTTTCAATGCCGCGCTGCCATCGAAGGACTTGACCGTACCGCCGTAGACTCGTGGCCGGGCCACAGCGGCGAACAACATGCCACCAAAATGCACATCGGCGCCGTACACTGCGGCGCCCTTGACGATGTCTTCACCGTCGATGGCGCGCACTGCCTCCTTACCGATGTAGCGGAACTCGGCTGGCACCTTCAGGCGCAGGCTGTCACGAGCTGGCACGGCCAGGGCGCCGGCAGCCAGGGCCAGGGCGCCATAACCCAATTCGCGACCGCTGGGCTGGTGCAACACTTTGTGCAACTGCGCCCGGCACTCAGCCACCGGCACCTTCCACTGGTCGGCGGCGGCCTGCTCCAGCATGCTCCGCGCCGCAGCGCCACAGCGGCGCATCGGCTCGAACCAATGGCGCATACTGCGCGAACCGTCGGTGTCCTGGTTACCGAAGCGCACTTCATCGCCCGGCGCCTGCTTGACCTTCACCAGCGCCCAGTCGGCTTCCAGCTCATCGGCCACCACCATGCTCAGGCTGGTGCGCACGCCCTGACCCATTTCCGAACGGTTGCAGATCACCGTCACGCTGCCGTCGACGGCAATGCTGACGTACACCTTGGGGTCATCGATCCAACCGTGGGGCATGCCTTCGGCACCAAACTTTTTCTCTTCGGCAAAGGCTTCCTGCCATCCCCAACTGGCCGCCAGCACCAAGGCGCCCGTGGCCCCGACGCCCTTGAGAAAGCCACGGCGACTGAGGTTGCTCAGGGCAAAATCGTTAGCTGTGCGGTTCATGCCTTGGCCTCCTGCAGATGGGTGGCGGCCTGGCGAATCGCCGTCTTGATGCGGTTGTAAGTGCCGCAGCGGCAGATGTTGCCGACCATCGCCTCTTCAATCTGCTCGTCGCTGGGGTTGGGATGAACCTTGAGCAAGGCCGTGGCGGACATGATCTGCCCGCCCTGGCAATAACCGCACTGGGCCACCGCCGTATCCAACCACGCCTGCTGGACCACCTGGCCCACCGAATCGGTGTGCAGGTTGTCGATGGTGCTGACGTTCTGCCCGATCACCGAGCCGATCGGGGTGATGCAGCTGCGCGCCGGAGCGCCGTCGATATGGATGGTGCAGGCACCGCACAGGCCCATGCCGCAGCCGAACTTGGTGCCGTTGTAGCCCGCCACGTCGCGAATGGCCCACAGCAGGGGCATGTCCTCGGTGACATCCAGTTGATGATCTTGGCCATTGAGTTTCAGGGTAATCATGGGCACGCCCGCATAGGTCTTGGGTTATGGGGTCGAGCAATCTGCGGCGCAATGCGACGGTTTAGAGCAGATCGACTCAGGCTAATGGGCTCTCTTGTGAAGCTGGGCTTCACCGGGCCTTTGTGGGGGTAAATACTTGCATTGTTAGCTAGCTAAGTTAAGCGCCGATGAACAAAAAAGCCTTGCAAGGCATGACCCCTGCAAGGCTTTGGCGTGAGGCTTTGAGCTTAGCTCAAGAAGCGCCGATCAATAACGATTGGGTTCCATCTCCAGCTGCACATTGAAGCGCTCAGCGATGTCCTGCTGGATCCGTTGCGCCAGGTGCAGCAACTGCAGGCCTGTGGCCGCGCCATAATTCACCAGCACCAAGGATTGCAGGCGATGCACCCCGGCGTCGGCCTCGCGAAAGCCCTTCCACCCCGCCTGCTCGATCAACCACCCCGCCGCCAGTTTCACTTGGCCATCGGCCTGTGGATAAGCCACCAAACCTGGATGGGTCTGTTTGATCTGCGCCGCCAGCGACGCCGGCACCAGCGGGTTCTTGAAGAAGCTGCCGGCGTTGCCAAGCACCGCGGGATCGGGGAGTTTTTCACTGCGAATGGCACAAATCGCCCGGCTGACATCAAGCGGTGTCGGTTGCTCGATGCCTTGCTCGGTCAGGCGCTGACGCACTGGGCCGTAGTCCAGGTGCAGATGGGCAGCACGATTGAGGGCGAAACGCACCCGCAGGATCAGCCAGCGCCCGGCTTGCTGCTTGAACAGGCTGTCGCGGTAAGCGAACTCGCAGTCCGCCAGGCTGAACTCCCGCAACTCGCCGGTCTGGCGATCGAGGGCGGTCAGGCCGGCGAACACGTCCTTGATCTCCACGCCGTAGGCACCGATGTTCTGCATCGGGGCAGCGCCGACCGTACCGGGGATCAGGCTAAGGTTCTCCAAGCCGGAAAGCCCCTGCTCCAGGGTCCACTGGACAAAGGGGTGCCAAGCTTCACCGGCTTGCGCCTCGACCACCACCTGCTCACCGTTGTCGCTGAGCAAGCGAACGCCTCGGGTGGCCATGCGCAAGACCAGGGCCGGAATATCGGCCGTCAGCAGCAGGTTGCTGCCCCCCCCGATCACCAGCAATGGCAACGAGTGCTGGGCCGAATACGCCAGCGCCTCGCGCACATCGTCATCGCTGTGGGCCTCTGCGAACCACTGGGCCTTCACCTCGACGCCAAAGGTATTGAAGGGTTTCAGCGAAACCTGCGACTGCAACTGCAAGGTCATAGCCGCCCCTTCAATTCGATCACCAGCCGGTCGCACGCCTGCTCAAGCAGATCCAGCACTTGTTCGAAGCCCTGCTCACCGTCGTAATACGGGTCCGGTACTTCTTCCAGGGGCGCATCAAAGCGCCGCAGGAACAGGTCCAGCTCGGCCTTGCCCTGAGCCGGTTGCAACGCTTTGAGGTGGCTCAGGTTGCTGTGGTCCATGGCGAAGATCAGGTCGTATCGAGCGAAGTCGTCGCGGCTGACCTGTTGCGCCCGCTGGGCCGACAAGTCGTAGCCGCGCCGCAGCGCCGCACGCTGGCTGCGGGCATCCGGCGCCTTGCCGATGTGCCAGTCGCCAGTCCCCGCCGAGGCAACCTCGACCTGGTCGCCCAGGCCGGCCTCGTGCAGCTTGTGTCGCAGCACGCCCTCGGCCGAAGGTGAACGGCAGATATTGCCCAGGCAAACGAACAAAACGCGCATCAGGCCTCCAGCAGACGACGAACGCGCTCGAGGTCTTCAGCGGTGTCGACGCCGGCCGGCGGCGCTTCCAGGGCATCGGCGACGTGGATCCGCACCCCGTGCCAGAGCGCGCGCAATTGCTCGAGGGATTCAGTGTTTTCCAACCAGCACGGGCCCCAGCTGACAAAATCATGCAGGAAGCCGGCGCGGTAGGCATAGATGCCGATATGGCGGCGATAAGGCACGCCGGCCGGCAGTTGCTCACGGCTCTTGGCGAACGCGTCCCGCGCCCAGGGCAAGGTGGCGCGGCTGAAGGTCAGGGCCAGACCGTTGAGGTCACTGACCACCTTGACCACATTGGGATTGAACAGGGTGTCCAGATCCTCGATCGGCTCGGCCAGGGTCGCCATCCGTGCCTCGGGGTGGGCCGCCAGGTTGGCAGCCACTTGGTCGATCACCGCCGGCGGGATCAAAGGCTCGTCGCCCTGCACGTTGACCACAATGGCGTCCGCCGCCAAGCCCAATTGGCTTGCCACTTCCGCCAGGCGATCGGTACCGGAGTTGTGGTCTTCACGGGTCAGCACCACTTCGGCGCCAAAACCCTTGCAGGCCTCGACGATGCGCGCATCATCCGTGGCAACCACCACCCGCTCGGCACTGCTCTTGCTGGCCTGTTCCCAGACCCATTGGATCATCGGCTTGCCGGCGATCTGTTGCAGCGGCTTGCCCGGCAGGCGGGTCGAGGCGAAACGCGACGGGATGACAACGGTAAAGGCGGTGGTCATTTATCCAGGCGCTCATCGGTGCTGAGGGTACGGGCTTCGGTTTCCAGCATCACGGGAATGCCGTCACGAATCGGATAGGCCAGACCTGCACCCTTGCTGATCAGTTCGGTTTTGTCAGCACTGAGTTTGAGCGGGCCTTTGCAGACCGGGCAGGCGAGGATATCGAGCAACTTGGTGTCCATGAGAACTCCCTGGATAACAGCGTTTTAAGGCAAAAGACGATCAGGCAGCAGGCGCATCAACTGGGTATCGAACCAGGCCACGAACGCCGGCGAAGGGGCCGCGTCCACCGCTAGATACCACCAGTCGGCAGCGGCGAAATCACGGCACTTCACCGCATCCTTCTCGGTCATGACCAGAGGCAGGGACGGGCTGAAATTCAAGGCTTGGGCGCTGTACTCGGCGTGATCGGCAAAAGCATGGGGAACAGGCTGCCAGTGTAGCGTTTCAAGGGTGTTGAAGAAACGCTGCGGGTTGCCGATGCCGGCCACGGCATGCAACGCCTGGCCCGGCGGAAAGTGGGTGATCGCGCGGCGCTCGCCACTGCGCAGGTTGACCAGCGCAGAAGGCTCCAGACGAAAGGCAAAACCGTCGTCGCGGTCGGCCTCGGCGCCGTTGTAAAGGCAGGCATCCACGCTCTCCAGACGCTCCAACGGCTCACGCAGCGGACCGGCAGGCAGGCAACGGCGGTTGCCCAGGCCACGGGCGGCATCAATCAGCACCAGTTCCAGATCCCGGGCCATGCGGTAATGCTGCATGCCATCGTCGGAAAGAATCAGGTCCAGGGGCTCTGCCGCCAGCAAGGCCTGCACCGCGCGGCTGCGCTCGGGGTCAATCATCAGCGGCACACCGGTGCGCTGCACAATCAGCAACGGTTCATCGCCAGCGATATCGGCACTTTGCTCAGCCTCGACCCGCCAAGGCAATTGCGGCGGCTTGGCGCCGTAACCACGGCTTACAACGCCCACCCGCAGGCCGCGGCGCCGGCAGTGTTCGATCATCCACAAAATCAGCGGTGTCTTGCCGGTCCCGCCCACGGTGATGTTGCCCACCACGATCAACGGCACCGGAGGCTGGTAGATCGTGCCCTCGCCGTCCAGGAACCGCTGGCGCTTGCGCACCACCACCCGCCGGTACAACCACTCCAGGGGCCGCAACAGTTGCAGCCCGGGGTGGCCGTTGTACCAGGCGGCGAGCAAACGATCAGAAAGAGCCATCAGGGTGCCGGTGCCGCCTCGACGGTGGTCATGCGCAGATGGCTGAAGCCGAGCTTGCCGGCCGCGTCCATGGCGGTGATCACCGCTTGATGTTGGGTCTTGCCGTCGGCGCTGATGGACAGCGGCATCTGGGTGTCGCCCGCCGATTCCTTCTGCAAGGCCTCGATCAGGCTGGCCAGGTCGCTCTTGGGCAAGACCTGGTTGTTCACCGAAAACACCCCGTCGGCGCTGATGGCGATGTCCAGTTGCTTGACCTGCTGGTCTTCGGCCGGCGAGCCGCTGACCGCTTCCGGTAGGTCGACGCGCAACTGGGTTTCACGGGTGAACGTGGTGGTGACGACGAAAAACAGCAGCAGGATAAACACCACGTCGATCAACGACGCGAGGTTGATATCGACGGTTTCCCGAGGTTTGCGGCGGAATTTCACGCTTTGCCCTCAACCAGATCGACGTCACGGTCGCCCTGCACCACTTCCACCAGCTTGATGGCTTCCTGCTCCATGCCGACCACCAGCTCATCGACGCGCCGTTGCAGGAAACGGTGGAAGAACACCGCAGGGATGCCCACCATCAGGCCCGCTGCCGTGGTAATCAGTGCCTTGGAAATACCCCCGGCGAGCACAGCCGCATTGGTGGTCATGCCCGAGCCCATGAACGAGCTGAAGATATCGATCATGCCCAGTACCGTACCCAGCAGCCCCAGCAGAGGCGCCATGGCGGCGATGGTGCCGAGGGCATTGAGGTAGCGTTCCAGCTCGTGGATAACCCGGGCCGCGGCTTCTTCAATGCACTCCTTCATGATCTCGCGACCGTGCTTGGAGTTGGCCAGGCCGGCGGCGAGTATCTCGCCCAGGGGGGAATCGGCCCGCAGCTCCTTGAGCTTGTCCTTGTTCAGTTGCTTGTCTTTGATCCAGCGCCAGACCAGGCCCAACAGATGGGGCGGCGTGACACGGCTGGCGCGCAAGGTCCACAGGCGTTCGGCAATGATGCCAAGTGCTGCGATGGAACTCAGAATGATCGGCAACATCATCCAGCCGCCGGATTTGACCAATTCCCACACAGTGACAGTCCCCTCGAAAAAGTGCGCCACTCTAACATAGGGTCCAGGCGCACCGAAGACCGTGATGTCGCATGTTCCCCACCTTTAATAACTCACGGTTATTTAAGGCATTCGCGGCACGTCGCGCCAGAAACGCCGCTCGGCCCTTAGCCGGGTCGCTGCCGTGAATGCCCCCAGCTGCAGGCGCACCGCACCTTGTTCGGCACTGTCATAAATAGCCAGGCCCAGTTGCCGATAACGCGCCATCACCACGGGATGAGGGTGACCAAAAGCGTTGCCCTGCCCTCGGGAAATCAACACCGCTGTAGGCGAAAGCGCCTTGAGCAGCGCCATGGACGATGAGGTGCCACTGCCGTGATGGGGCGCCTGCAACCACTGGGTCGGCACCGCCAGCGAGCTGGCGAGCAGGGCCCGCTCGGCGCGCACATCAATATCACCGGTCAACAACAAGCGTTCGCCGCGCGCTTCGATCAGCAGCACGCAGGAACGCTGGTTACCGTCTTCGGCCGCCGCCCATTGCCACTGGGTGAAACGCACGTCGTCCCATTGCCAACTCAAGCCACTTTGGCAAGGCCCGGACTGCAGGCTCGACGGCAATGCATCGGCTTCTCCGCTGCGCACTTCGGCCACCGGCAAGCCCCGCCACACGGCCAGGGCGCCGCCCGCGTGGTCGGCATCGGCGTGGCTGATCAGCATCAGGTCCAACCGTTTGATCCCCAGCTTTTGCAAAGCTGGCAGCACCACCCGCTGCCCCAGGTCGAAATCACCGAAACGCGGGCCGGTGTCATACAGCATTGCGTGTTCCCGGGTGCGCAGGACAAAGGCCAGGCCCTGCCCCACATCCAGTTGCCAGACCTCGACCTGCCCCAGGGGCACGGCCTTGTGCGGCGGATACACCGCCAGCAGCAACAAGGGCCACCCCAGCAGGCGCAGCGGTACACCCTTGGGCAGCAGCAAAAGTAACGCCCCCAAGCTGCTGATGCACCAGGCCCAAAGGGGAATGACCGGGGCGACCCAGGCCGGCCAATGCGCCGCCAGCCAGCCGAGAAAGCGAAACAACCCTTCAAGCAATCCGCCCGCCAACCACAGCAGCCCCTCGCCCACATAAGGCACAGGCAACAACAGGGTGCCCAACAACGCTGGCGGCAACACCACCAGGCTGATCCAGGGCACGGCCAGTAGATTGGCCAGGGGGCCACTGAGGCTGATGGGCAAGCCCAGGGCCAGCATGGCCGGGCACAGCCCGATGGCTATCAACCATTGAGCGCGGGTCCAGCTTTGCCACCAACGCCAGGGGCCCAAACGACCACCAAAAGTGAAGATCAGCACCGCCACCGCCGCGAACGACAGCCAGAAGCCGGGCTGCAAGCTGGCCAACGGTTCGAACAGCAGCACGGCGTTCAAGGCCAACAGCAGCGGCCACCAGGCCCCCAGATGACGAAACCTCAGGCGCCATAACAGCACCAGGGCGATCATCACACAGGCCCGCTGCACCGGCACGTCAAAACCCGCCAACAGGCCATAAACCAAGGCTGCCACCCACGCCAGGCCGCAGGCCCAGGGCAGCCAAGGCAAACGCCCCGGCCATAGCCCGTAGCGCGCCAGGCCCGCCACCAGCGCATAGACCACCCCCGCCAGCAAGCTGATGTGCTGCCCGGAAATCACCATCAGGTGCACGGTGCCGGTGTCCTGCAGCACTTGCCAGTCGTGGCTCGACACCCCGGAACCGTCCCCCAGGACCAAGGCCGCCAGCCCGCCTTCTCGCCCTTGGGCATCGACACTCAACAGACGCTGGCGCAAGCCATCGCGCCAGGACGAGCCTGCCGGACCGAGCAAGCGGCCATCCTTGACCGTTGCGGTCGCGCCAATACGCTGCGCCAACAGCCAGGCTTCGAAATCAAACGCCTGGAGGTTGAGCAGCCCAGCCGGGCGCCTAAGGGTGACTGCCAGACGCCAGCGCTCGCCGCTATTGACCTTGGGGCCGTCGTGCCAGGACAGGCGCACCAGGCGCGGCAAGCGGCCGCGCCGTGATTGGCCATCGCGCAGTTGGAAACGCACCACCCGCCCCGCCTGCTGCGGCAAACCCACCACCCGCCCCTCGACCCAGCGCGTCTGCCCATCCAGCTCCCGGGGCAAGCGATCACTGAGCGCCGACTGCGCCGAAACACAGGCCCAAGTGAAACCGAAGAGAAAAAATGCCACCGGATATGTACGAAACGGCAACAGCATCAACGCCAGAATCGGCATCAACAGTAATAGCCAGCCCGGCGGCAGCACCGGCAGAAAACGCAGTGCCAGCAGCCCCGCGGCCAGCGCCAGCATCCCTGTGCGCATCAGCTCGTCCTTGAGAGTTACTGCCCCTCTCTTGGCTTAGCCCAGTCCTCGGAGTGCCAGCTTTATCATTTGTCACAAAGTCTGAATTTGTGATCCGTAGAATCCGGTCATACTTGCCGCCTGCACCGACCGAGAAGCCTTATGCCCCGGCGCTTATTCAAACGTTACATGCCAGATCCGACCAGCATCCGGGAACACAAGTCCTTACGCTTTCTCGGCAAATTGCTGCACGACCCCAACCTCTGGCATCTCAACCGCCATTCCGTCGCCCGTGCGATGGCCGTTGGCCTGTTCGCTGCCTTTATCCCGATTCCGATGCAAATGCTCCTGGCCGCGGCGCTCGCCGTTTCGGTGCGCGGCAATATGCCAATTGCCGTGAGCCTGGTCTGGCTGACGAACCCCATTACCATGCCGCCAGTGTTTTTCTGTACCTACCAGCTCGGGGCCTGGCTGATGAACGTGCCGCCCCGCAGCCTGCCAGACGAACTGACCTGGGAATGGATCAGCGGCCAACTGTCGACCCTCTGGCAACCCTTCCTACTGGGCTCGGTGGTGGCCGGGTTGCTGCTCGGCGCACTGGCCTATTGCCTGACCATGCTTTATTGGCGCTGGTGGGTCGCACGGCAATGGCGGCGGCGCAAACAGAGCCGCCTGTAACCCCACAACGCAAACGGCCTCCACAAGGGAGGCCGTTTTTATGCCACAGAAGAAAAGCTTACTGGCGCATGCCACGCCCACTCACCAACAGGCGGGCACAACCGATGTAGAGCACCACAGTCGCTACCAGCATAAAGGTGATGGCCACGCTGATCTTGATGTCCGAGACGCCCAGGATGCCGAAACGGAAAGCGTTGACCATGTGCAGCACCGGGTTGGCCAGGGACACCGTCTGCCAGAACGGTGGCAGCAAAGTGATGGAGTAGAACACCCCGCCCAGGTAGGTCAGCGGCGTCAGCACAAAGGTCGGGATGATCGAGATGTCATCGAAGTTGCGCGCAAACACCGCATTGATGAACCCCAGCAACGAGAAAATCGTCGCCGTCAGTACCACCACCAGCACCGTGACGCCCAAGTGATGCACTTGCAGCTTGGTGAAGAACAACGACAACAGGGTCACGATCACACCCACCATCAAGCCGCGCAGCACGCCACCCAAGGTGTAACCAATGAGAATGGTGTGGGGCGACACCGGCGACACCATCAGCTCTTCGATCGAGCGCTGGAACTTACTGCCGAAGAAGCTCGAGACCACGTTGCCGTAGGAGTTGGTGATCACCGACATCATGATCAGCCCGGGCACGATGTACTCCATGTAGGTGAAGCCACCCATGTCACCGATCTGCCGGCCAATCAGGTTACCGAAGATGACGAAGTACAGAACCATGGTGATGGCCGGCGGCAGCAGGGTTTGCGGCCAGATCCGGGTAAAACGCTTCACTTCGCGATAAACAATGGTTTGCAGAGCGACGAGGTTGGGTTGCAGTTCGGAACTCATACCGCCACCTTCGCCAGATTTTTCTCCACCAGGGACACGAACAACTCCTCAAGGCGATTGGTTTTGTTGCGCAGGCTCAGCACTTCGATGTTCTGCGCCGCCAACTGAGTGAACAACGCGGTGATGCCCATGGCTTTGTCGACCTGCACTTCCAGGGTGTGGCTGTCCAGCATACGACTGGGGTAACCCTGCAGCTGCGGCGCCACCGACAGGTTGTTTTTCAGGTCGAGCAGAAAGGTTTCCACATGCAACTGGCCCAGCAGATTACGCATGCTGGTGTTCTCGACAATGGTGCCGTGGTCGATGATGCCGATGTTGCGGCACAGCTGCTCAGCCTCCTCCAGATAGTGGGTGGTGAGGATGATGGTGATGCCTTTCTGGTTCAGTTCGGTGAGGAAGGTCCACATCGACCGGCGCAGTTCGATGTCCACGCCAGCGGTGGGCTCATCGAGAATCAGCAGGCGCGGTTCATGCACCAGGGCCCGGGCGATCATCAACCGCCGCTTCATGCCGCCGGACAGCGAACGCGACGGCACATCGCGCTTGTCCCACAGCCCCAACTGGGTCAGGTACTGCTCGGCCCGTTCCTTGGCGATTTTCGCCGGAATGCCGTAATAGCCGGCCTGGGTCACGACAATGTCGAAGGTCTTTTCAAACTGGTTGAAGTTGAACTCTTGCGGCACCACGCCGATGCAGCGCTTGAGCGCCGCCGGCTCGCGGTCCAGGTCGTGGCCGAAGACATTTACGGTGCCGCTGGTCTTGTTCACCAGGGTCGAGAGAATGCCGATGGTCGTGGATTTACCGGCACCGTTAGGGCCGAGCAAGGCGAAAAAGTCACCTTCGGCGACGTCCAGATCAATACCACTCAGGGCCTGGAAACCGTTGCCGTAGGTTTTGGTTAGCTGCCGGATGGACAGAGCGGAACTCATAAAGGATTACGCACCAAGGAAGGGAAAGCATTAGAGATAAGGGCAGCTCGTCAGCATTGCAACGGCGCCGGAAGCCACCAATGGTGCTTGCCGACGCCCCACAAGTACAGTCACGCGTGTTGATATTGGCTATTAAGTCAACGCGGTCATAACGGCTTTGCGGTAAGCCGGACGCTCCTGCAAACGCCCGTACCAAGCCTCTAGGGCGGGCATCGACGGACGTTCGATGGGCATCTCGAACCAGGCATAAATAAAGCTGCCCAGGGGAATATCGCCTACGCCAATTTCAGCTCCGGACAGATAAGGTTGTTCGCTCAAGGTGCGCTCGACCATCGACAACAGTTCACAGCAGGTGGCTTTCGCGGCGTTGATTTTGCCCCAGTCCTGCTCCTTGGCCGGGGTACGCAGCACACCCCAGAACACCTGGCGGAAGGGTTCGGCAAAAGTCGAGGTGGTCCAGTCCATCCACTTTTCAGCGCTGGCCCGGACCTGCACATCGGCGGGATACCAATGGCTGTTGGCAACATGCCGAGCCGCGAGGTAACGCACGATGGTGTTGGATTCCCACAACACAAAACCATCGTCTTCCAGCAAAGGGATGCGGCCATTGGGGTTCAGCGCCCGGTACTCCGGGGTGTTCACCACACCAAAGGCACCTCCCGCGTCCACGGCCTCGTAGGCCAGGCCCAGCTCCTCGGCGCACCAGAGTGCCTTGCGCACGTTCGACGAGTTTTTCCGACCCCAGATCTTCAGCATGACCGCTCCTCGCTAATGAATGCCGGGGCAGTCTACGCCGGTTCACAGGCGACTCAAATCGCTCTGCATATCGCCCAGGCTCTGGGGCAGGTGGTCAGCGAACAGATGGGGATAGCATTTTTCCAGGTGCTCGAAGAAGAACGGCAGCGGTACGTCGGCAAACTGGCCGTGATCCACCAGGTACTCCATCAACTGCGCGCCCTGGCGATTGAACGGGTGAAACACGCTGTCATTGAGCCCATCGAATTCCAGCGGTGCCACATCGAACAGTTCGCACAGGCCCTGATTGAATGCCGGGGTAGCCTTGACCCAACGCCCCTGCAGGTACAACTCGGTGTAGCCGTGCATGGCAAACACATCGCTGCGCAGCAACTCCAGCAGACGCGGGGTGGACAGGTGATTGCGCACATCCGCCAGGCCGATCCGCGCGGCAATCCCGCAGTGCCGCGCGCAGGCGGCCAACAGCGTGGCCTTGGGCACGCAGTAACTTTCACCGGTGGCCAGGGCATGACTGGCGCGCAAGGTCTGCGGGTCCAGGCTGAAGGTGTAGGGGTTGTAGCGCACCGCTTCGCGCACGGCGTAATAGAGGCTGACAGCTTGCTGCTGTGGATCGGCACTGGCACCGCGGTGAGTTTCGGCGAACTCCACCACCGCAGGGTGGTCACTATCGATGAAGCGACTGGGACTCAGGTACGGGCGCATGAGGATGACCTCCAAGTGAAGCTCCGAGTCTATCGGGGCGTCCGCCACAGCGATAACGACGTTTCGGCCAAACCTCAGTGCCGCCCCCCACCTGCCCAAGCGCGCCCCAGCGGCTGTTTTTTCATCGCTGACAACGCACCGTTCCGGCCATCCGCTTCAGCGGATGCCGACTAAGCTCTGAGGGTTATTTTGCCCCTGGCTTCATGGAGGATTGCATATGCTGTTGTTGTGGATACTGGTTCTGGTACTCGGGATCGCCTACCTGGCGCACCGCCGCGTCGCGCCCCTGGCCGCCCTCGGCGCCGTGGCGGTCTACCTGCTGGCGATGGGTGCCTTCAGCCGCTCACCGGGCTGGCTCCTGCTGATTTTCTGGGTGCTGCTGGCCGCCGTCGCCGCGCCCCTGTTGCTGCCGGACCTGCGCCGTAAATACTTCAGCGCCCCCATGTTCGGTTGGTTCCAGAAAGTCCTGCCGCCCATGTCCCAGACCGAACGTGATGCCATTGATGCCGGCACCGTGTGGTGGGATGGCGAGCTATTTAGCGGCCGCCCGGACTGGAACAAACTGCTGGCCTACCCCAAGGCCCAGTTGACCGAGGAAGAGCAGGCCTTTATCGACGGCCCGACCGAAGAGCTCTGCGCCATGGTCAGCGACTGGCAGATCGGCCAGTCCATGGACCTGCCGCCCGAAGCCTGGGCCCATATCAAGGAGCACGGTTTCTTTGCCCTGATCATTCCCAAGGAGTTTGGCGGCAAGGGTTTTTCCGCCTACGCCCACTCGCAAGTGGCGATGAAACTGGCCACCCGCAGCGGTGACTTGGCGTCCACGGTGATGGTCCCCAACTCCCTGGGCCCGGCCGAACTGCTCCTGCACTACGGCACCGACGAACAACGCAACCATTACCTGCCGCGCCTGGCCCGGGGCGACGACATCCCCTGCTTCGCCCTCACTGGCCCCCTGGCCGGCTCTGATGCCGGCGCCATGCCCGACACCGGGATTGTCTGCAAAGGCCAATGGCAAGGCGAGGAAACCCTCGGCCTGCGCCTGAACTGGGAAAAGCGCTACATCACCCTGGGCCCGGTCGCCACCCTCCTCGGCCTGGCGTTCAAGGCCCATGACCCCGACCACCTGCTGGGCGACAAGGAAGACCTGGGCATCAGCCTGGCGCTGATCCCGACCGACACCCCCGGCGTGGACATCGGCCGCCGCCACCTGCCCCTGGGCGCCGCCTTTATGAACGGCCCCAACTCCGGCAAGGACGTGTTCATCCCCCTGGACTTCCTGATCGGCGGCCAGGACATGCTCGGCAAAGGCTGGATGATGCTGATGAACTGCCTGTCCGTGGGCCGCTCCATCTCCCTGCCGGCCGTGGGCACCGGCGCCGCCAAGTTCACCAGCCTGGTGACCGGCCAGTACGCCCAGGTTCGCGAGCAGTTCAACGTTCCGCTCTCGGCCTTCGAGGGCATCCAGGAAGCCCTGGCCCGCATCGGGGGCAACGCCTGGCTGATGGACAGCGCCCGCATGCTCACCGCCAATGCCGTCGACCTGGGGGAAAAACCCTCGGTGCTCTCGGCGATCCTCAAATACCACCTGACGGAGCGCGGCCGTGAATGCATCGGCCACGCCATGGACGTGCACGGCGGCAAGGGCATCATCATGGGCCCCAACAATTACCTGGGCCGTAGCTGGCAGGGGGCGCCGATCTTCATCACCGTGGAAGGCGCCAACATCCTTTCGCGCAACCTGATGATCTTTGGCCAGGGGGCGATCCGCTGCCACCCCTTCGTGCTCAAGGAAATGGCCCTGGCCGGTCGCGAAGACCATGACCAGGCCGTGAAAGAATTCGACGGCTTGCTGCTGCAGCACATCGGCTTTGCTGTGAGCAACGCCGCCAGCACCCTGGTGCTCAGCCTGGGCTTTGGCCACCTGGAGCAGGCCCCGGGCGACAAGCTCAGCCAGGGCTACTTCCGCGCCCTCAATCGCCAGGCTGCCGCCTTCGCCTTGCTGGCGGACCTGTCCATGATGCTTCTGGGCGGCGAGCTGAAGCGTCGTGAACGCCTCTCGGCGCGCCTGGGTGATGTGCTCAGCCATCTGTACCTGGCTTCTGCCGCGCTCAAGCGCTACCACGACCTGGACTCGCCGCAGTATCTGCAGCCGCTGTTCGCCTGGGCCATGGAAGAAAGCCTCGGCCACTCGGAACGGGCCCTGGACGAACTGCTGAGCAATTTCCCCAGCCGTACCCTCGGTTGCCTGCTGCGGGTGCTGGTCTTCCCCTTCGGTCGCCGGCACAAAGGCCCGTCGGACCGACTGGACGCCGAAGTGGCCGCGATCATTGGTCGCGCCAAGGGCGATCCGGCCCTGGAAGCCGTGCTTGCCGGTTGCTATCGCCCGCAATCGAACGACGATCCGGTGGGTGCCCTGCAACATGCCTGCGACTTGCTGAGCGCTGCCCATCCCCTGCAGAAGACCCTGCACGAAGCGCTGAAAAGCGGCCAGGTCAAACCCGCTGCTGGCGAACACGCCATCGACGCGGCACTGGAAGCCGGGGTCCTGCAACCGGCCGAGGCACAGAGCCTGCGCGAGGCGGAAGCGGCGCGGCGCAAGGTCATCGATGTGGACGACTTCGCCAAAGACGAGCTGACCTTGAGCGAAGGCAAAGTCCGCTGAACCCTGGCCCCACAGCGGGGCGATTATGAAACCGGGCGCGGGAGCTATATACTCCCGCGCCCGTTTTGCTCTTGAGGCCCCCTGTCATGTCCAACGTCGTCGCCGATCATCTGGTCCTGCTGGACCACCTGCGCAGCATCCTGGTCGCGGTAGGTGAAGCCGAACAGGTTCCCGAAGAAAGCCATGCCCTGTTCCTGGAGCGCTTCGACGAACTGCGCGCTTCGCTGCCCATCGACCCGATTGAAAGCCAGTATCTGGGCCAGGACCTGCTGTGCCAGGTCATGCAACGCTACCCGCAAGTGGCGCACCTGGTGCCACGGGACCTGCTGTGGTTCTTCGCCGGTGACTGCCTGCACTACATGCCCGACGAAGAAATCGACCTGTACCAGGCCCTCGAAGAACGCCGTTTTGAAGCCGAACAGAACGACGAGCCCTTCGACTGGAACCAGGAAAAACAGCTGCTGGCGCTTTCCGCCGACGACAGCAAGCACTGATTACTGCGCCAGGTATACAAAAGGCCCGCACGGTTCGACCGGCGGGCCTTTTTTATGGTGTCAGGTGCAAGCGATTCCCAGAACGGCCTATTGCCCGCTGCCCAGTGCCGCCGTTCCGAGGCTCGGCCGCCCCAAGGTCGGCTCCCGAGCCAGGCACTCCACCAGATAGTCGATAAACACCCGTAGCTTGGGCGGCAGATAGCGGGTGGGCGAATGCAGCAACCAGGCACCCCCGTGGTAGGAGGCGAGAAAGGTCCACTCCGGCAACACCTGCACGATCAACCCCTGCTCCAGAGCATGCCGGGCGGTGAAATACGGCAAGCTGCCAATCCCCAAATGCTGCAACACCGCATCCAGGCGCACGCCGGTGTGGTTGGCCGCGTAACGCCCGCGCACCCCGACCGTGACCGACTTGCTGCCCCGGCGGAATTTCCAGCGGGCATCGCTGGGGGTTTCACCCAGGTAGATACAACTGTGTTCGAGCAAGTCATGGGGATGGGCAGGCGTTCCGCGCTCCTCCAAGTAGCGCGGCGTGGCACACAGCAAGTGGTCGATGCGCAATAGCTGGCGCCCGATCAACCCCACCGGCGGGCGATCAGTGATGCGAATAGCCAGGTCCACGTGATCGTCGATCAGGTCGACATCGCGGTCTTCATGCAGCAGTTCCACATCGACCTTGGGGTAGCGCCGCAAAAACTCCGGCATATGGGGATGGACGACAAAACGCCCCACGGCCTTGGGCACGCTGACTCGCACAATACCTTCGGGCTCCTGGGTGAACTGCCCGCTGATCTCCATCACCGAACGGGCGGCGCTGACCATTTCGCTGCAACGCTTGAACACCTCCTCTCCGCCGTCGCTCAAGCGCAACTTGCGCGTGGTGCGTTGCAGCAACCTCATGGCCAGGGCCTTCTCCAGCCGGGAAATACTGCGGCTGACCGCCGACGGCGAAGTGCCCATTTGCCGGGCCGCCTCGGAGAAGCTGCCGGTCTCCACGACCTTGACGAAAATCGCCATTTCACCGAGCAGCGGCAGGGGAAGATTTATGCTCATGGCGCAACAGTCCTTTGAGATGTGAACGGATTATCACGCAATCCGCCTGGCCACATAATAAAAACCTCCTCCACTCAGGACCCGGAACATGACGCAACGCCTGTTTTTCCAGCACGACCTTCTGCAACACCCGGTACAGGTGCTGCACTGCACGCCCCACGAGCATGAGTTCGTCGTGGAGTTGCAGGCGACGATCTTTCATCCCCAAGGCGGCGGCCAACCCTGGGACACCGGCTGGATCGGCAACAGTCAGGTGCTGCGGGTACTCCAAGACGGCGAACGCGTCCTGCATTACGTCAGCCAGGCCGTGGAACCGGGGCTGCTGACCGCGCACGTCGATGCAGCCCGGCGCCTCTTCAACAGCCGCATGCATTCGGCCGGGCACTTGATCGGCCATTGCGTACAAGCGCTGGGCTGGACGCCGATCAAGGCGCATCACTGGCCTGGTGAGGGCAAGGTGTCATTCAAGCCGGGCGACGATCCGCAGCCAGTGGACATAGAACAGGTGCAACAACGCCTCGACCAGTGGATCGCCGAAGACCTGGAACGGCAAATCAGCCTGGACATCGGCCTGCGTCAAATTGGTTTTGGCAGCCTGCCCGCCTATGGCTGTGGCGGCACCCACGTGCGCAGCCTGCTGGAACTGGGCCAGGTGAGAATCACCTCGATCACCCAGAAAAAAGGTGTGTTGGCCGTGCTCTACGACCTGGACTGAAACCCGCTCCCCTGCCCCCTTTTACCTCGTCAATCGTCCCCTGCGCCTCGCGGAGCTTCTTTATGCCTTCCCCCTATCTGGGCGAATTTATCGCCCTGGCCACCATCCACTTTCTGGCGGTGGTTGCCCCAGGACCCGACTTCGCGGTGACCATCCGCCAAAGCGTGCGTTTTGGTCGACTGATCGGCATCTGCACCGCCGTCGGGATCGGCGCCGGGATCTCGGTGCACGTGCTCTATACGCTGCTGGGCGTCGGCGCCCTGATGCACAGCACGCCCTGGCTACTGAGTGCAGCCAAAGTACTGGGCGGCGCCTACATCCTTTACCTGGGGGTCAGCCTGCTGCGCAGCCAACCCAAAGCCTCGCTGCCGGGAGAAGCCCTAGAACAATTGGAGTTGCAACAGACCGCCGGCAAAGCCTTTATGACCGGCTTTTTGACCAACGCCACCAATCCCAAGGCCACTCTGTTTTTCCTGGCCATCTTCACCACCGTGATCAGCGCCTCGACACCGCTGAAAGTCCAGGCACTCTACGGGGCCTGGATGTGCCTGGTGAACGCCCTGTGGTTTATCGCCGTGGCGCTGTTTTTCTCCAAACCCGGCGTGCGCTCGCTGTTTATGCACCTGGGGCATTGGTTTGAACGAAGCATGGGGCTGATCCTGGTACTGTTCGCTGGCCGCCTGATTCTCTCGATATAACCCGCGCCACACACGCAAAAGCCCGTACAGCAAAGCTGACGGGCTTTTTTTGCAAGGCGGTATAAATCGCAGACAAACAAAAACGCCGCTCAATGAGCGGCGTTTTTGTGAAAATGGAGCGGGAAACGAGACTCGAACTCGCGACCCCGACCTTGGCAAGGTCGTGCTCTACCAACTGAGCTATTCCCGCAAATGGCGTCCCCTAGGGGACTCGAACCCCTGTTACCGCCGTGAAAGGGCGGTGTCCTAGGCCACTAGACGAAGGGGACACGCTACTGAAACACATGGTGTGTATTTCAGTGCCCAGAGGCCTCGTCCGAAGACTAGGTCCTGGTTTCACTCAGTGCCGCCCTAGAGCAACACTGCTTAAAAATTGGAGCGGGAAACGAGACTCGAACTCGCGACCCCGACCTTGGCAAGGTCGTGCTCTACCAACTGAGCTATTCCCGCATATTGGCGTCCCCTAGGGGACTCGAACCCCTGTTACCGCCGTGAAAGGGCGGTGTCCTAGGCCACTAGACGAAGGGGACACACGTACAACATTCACTCCCTACCGCGTTTCGCTGTGTGCTTTACGCTGTAAGTGGCGCGCATTCTATGGATGGTTTGAGGGGTCGTCAACCCCCTGATATAAATTTATTTAAATCAATGACTTCGCCGTGCTTTGCACCCGGTTCCGAGATTTATGGAGCCTGGGCTTTGACGCCTGTATTCTGACCACCGACAAGACGCTATAGTCCGCAGCCGCAGATAGTGGCAATGTGCATCCATCCACAGCGCTGCTATAGAGCTATATAGAGAGAAGCACCGACATCGCCATAGATAGAAGCACCGCCGCTCCGGCCGGCTCGTCGAACGGCCCTATGCGCCTATACGCTAAGCCACTACACTCGCACGCGAATCCCATATCGAGGTTTTAACGGTGACACCACTCATGATCACCCTGCTGGTAATAGCCGGGATCGCAATACTGATCGCCATTGGCTACATGAACCATGTGGTGGAAAACAACAAACTGGAAAAAGCCCGCACCAAGGTCGAACTCCAGGATCGCCTGCGCCGTTGTGGTGAGATCACCGAGACCTTCCCCGGCCAGTTGATGTCGCCGAAACTCAAGCTGCTGTTGACCCGTCTGGAACTCAACGTCAATCAACGCCTGCTGAACCTGGAAAAGACCAACGCCGGTCTCAAGGCGCGGATCACCGAGCTCAACGCTCTGGTCGCCCAAGGCGAATCCATTCCGGTGAACAACCCGCCCAACCCCATCCAGACCGAAGCCAAGGCCAAGGACGTGCGTTTCCTGCTGGAAGCCCTGCACGGCCAAGTGACGCGGGCGGCCCACGACGGTTTCCTGCCGACCAACGAAGCCAAGTACTGGATCAAGGAAATTCGCCACATCCTGGTGCTGCTGCACATCGAATTCTTCAACAACCTGGGCCAGCATTCCCTGCAGCAGAACCAACCCGGCCAGGCGCGCCTGGCCTTCGAGCGGGCGGTTCAATACCTGCGCAAGCAGCCGGAGCCGGCCGTCTATAAAGAGCAGCTGGAATACCTGGAGAAACTCTTGGTGCGCTCCAACGAGATGGTGCTCAACAGCACCAAGCCTGTGGAAGGCGAGGTCAACCAATTGACCGAAGGCCTGAAAGTCGCCGACGCCGACGCCGACTGGAAAAAGAAAGTCATTTACGACTGATCGAACACAAGGGGCTGCATCCAGCACGGATGCAGCCCACCCTGCACGACACGACTCACCGCCCTGCCCCCTCCGCCGCTACAGGCGGAAATGCCCGACCATCCCCTTCAACTCCACGCCCAACTGCGCCAGCTCGATGCTCGACGCCGCATTGCCCTGCATGGCCACCGAGGACTGATCGGCGCTGGCGCGAATGCTGGTGACGCTGCGGTTGATCTCCTCGGCCACCGAACTCTGCTGCTCGGCAGCGGCAGCAATCTGCTGGTTCATCTGCTGAATCAATGACACTGCCGCAGCAATGCTGCCCAAGGCGCTTTCGGTCTGCAGGGCATCGCTGACGGCCAGTTTGACCAGATCGCCACTGCTGCGGATCTGTCGCACCGAAACATCCGCCGCCGTGTGCAGGGCCTTCACCAGCCGCTCGATTTCTTCGGTGGATTGCTGGGTCCGCTTGGCCAGGGCCCGGACCTCATCGGCCACCACCGCGAACCCTCGCCCCTGCTCCCCGGCCCGAGCCGCCTCGATTGCCGCGTTGAGCGCCAGCAGGTTGGTTTGCTCGGCGACGCTCTTGATCACGCTCAACACCGTGCCGATGTTCTGGATTTCCGCGCTCAGGCTTTCGATGCTGTGGCTGGCCTGTCCCGCCGAATCGGCCAACTGCTCGATGCGTTGCATACTCTGACGCACCACCTGCTGGCCGCTTTCGACCTTGCCATCGGCGGTTTGCGCCGCCGACGCGGCTTGTTCAGCGTTGCGCGCCACATCGTGCACCGTGGCGGTCATCTGATTCATCGCCGTGGCCACTTGCTCGGTTTCTTCCTTCTGGCTGCTGACCTCCAGGTTGGTCTGCTCGGTCACCGCCGACAGCGACTGGGCCGAGCTGGCCAACTGTTCAATGCCGGCCTGCAAGCCGCTGACAATACCGCTCAAGCCACTGCCCATTTGCTGCATTGCCAACATCAATTGGCCGATTTCATCGCGACGGGTGACCTCGATGGTGGCGCTCAGGTCACCGGCAGCGATCTGCTGGGCGACCCGCATCACACTGCGCAGCGGCCCGACAATCAGGCGCGTGATCAACCAGGCCGCCAACACCCCCACCAACAAGGCCAGTGCCGATGAACCGATGATCAACAAGGCGTTCTTTTTCAGCTCGGCTTGCATCGACTGATCTTGCGCACCATAGGCCTGGTCCACACGGTCCATCACCTGGGCGGCACGCTCGCGCAGTTGTTGATAAACCTGCTTTTCCTGAGCCAACAGGCCGGTGTATTCACCCAGCTTCTCGCCAAACCCGGCGATGTGGCCAGACACCTCATTGAGCACCGTCTGATAGCCGGCGTCCTTGACCGCTGTTTTCAATTGCTCGACCTGGGCCAGGGCCTGATCGGCCTGTTCGATCTTGCCTTGCTCGGCCTCTTCATCGCCCTTGCGGCTTTGGTCGAGGCGCACCCGCGCTTCGTTCATGGCCTGGAGCATCAAGCGCGACACCTGGCTGACCTGGTTGGCCTGCTCGATAAACTCCGCCCCCTCTTTACCCTGGGACTCCTTGAGGGTGTAAGTGCCGTCGTCAGCCAACCCCGCCTGCAGCACATCCAGGTTATTGGCCACGCTGGACACCGACCAACTGGCCATCTCCAGCGCCAGGTCCTTGGCCTGGGTCAGGTCGACGAACTCATCGAACGCCTTGCGATACGCCGCCAAGGCCTGCTCCACATCCACCATGGCCGGCTCGTTCGCCGCTGACTGCTGCTTGAGCTCCACCGCCTGGGCCAACAACCCATCCACACTTGCATGCAAGGCATCCACGGTCTTGGCATCGCTGTGCAGGGCGTACTCCTGCTCCAGCAAGCGCAGTTTGAGCACGCCGCTGTTCAGTGCTGACATCTGCTTGAGGCCATCGAAACGCTGACTGATGGTTTGCAACGACCAGACACCAATGGCCGCCACCAGCGCCGTCAGCAGCAGGACCAGGGCAAAACCGATGGCCAGCTTCTTGGCCATGCCGAGGTTGGCAAAACGTCCGTTCGTGGGCGAATTCATGGCGCGCAGTCCCCTTCCAGTCTCCAATGGCAACCCAGCCATTTTCTAGTCCTGAAGAGTCGCAACGCCGCGTGCCAGAGCACAAGTCTCTGGCGTCGGAATAATGGCAAAAAGCTACGCCCTGGTCGCTTTCAGGACGGTCGAGGTCGATTCGATAAAATTCGGTGCCCGGCTGGCACCGGGCACTCAAGAGGTTAGGCCGTCTTCAGATCGCCGTGGCCCCGCCGTCCACCGCCAGCGCATGCCCGGTGGTAAAGGCCGCACCGTCACTGCACAGGTAGAGCACCGCCGCTGCGATTTCCTCGACGCGACCGATGCGCCCCACCGGGTGCATGGCGGCCGCAAAGTCCGCTTTGCGCGGATCAGCCTCATGGGCACGGCGGAACATATCGGTATCGATCACCGCCGGGCACACCGCATTCACGCGGATGTTCTTCTTCGCATATTCGATGGCCGCCGACTTGGTCAAGCCGATCACCGCATGCTTGGAGGCCGCATAAATACTCATCTTCGGCGCCGCCCCCAAACCCGCCACCGAGGCGGTGTTGACGATGGCGCCCGCGCCCTGGGCCAGCAACAGCGGCAACTGGTGCTTCATGCACAGCCAGACGCCCTTGACGTTGACCGCCATGATTGCGTCGAACTCATCCAGCGTGCCGTCGGCCAACTTGCCTTTTTCGATCTCAATGCCGGCGTTGTTGAAGGCATAGTCGAGCCGACCGTAGGCGCTGAGGGTCTGCGCCATCAGGTTCTGCACCTCGCTCTCTAGGGTCACGTTGCAGCTCACGAACACGGCGTCGCCCCCGGCGCCACGAATCAACTCCACCGTGCCCTCGCCGCCGGCGACATCCAGGTCCGCCACCACCACTTTCAAGCCTTCGGCGGCAAACGCCAGGGCCGTGGCCCGGCCGATGCCGTTGGCAGCCCCGGTCACCAGGGCAACCTCGCCAGAAAACGTCATGCTCATTGCTCAACTCCTCGATGAGATGCTTCAAATCATGCCGGGCCATCTAGCCACAGGCGCGGACGCGGCGGCAGCACTATCAAACGGCCGTTTGAGTGCTTATGGGTCTGAGTGATAAAAGCACCGGTCTCACCATCACGCCACTGGATTGGCCCTTATTCGCTGCATCGGCAAACCTTGCGGCGGACGGCGCGAGGGTCTATCAACTAAGGCTTCTTTTCCCCCTTGAGTGCCTGCCATGACGACCCAGATCAATCGCCAGTTCCTGCTCGCCAAACGCCCTGTCGGCGCGGCCACCCGCGAGACCTTCAACTACCAGGAAGTGGCGGTCGGCGAACCGGCGGCCGGGCAGATTCTGGTGCACAACCAGTACCTGTCCCTGGACCCGGCCATGCGCGGCTGGATGAATGAAGGCAAGTCCTACATCCCGCCGGTGGGCATTGGCGAAGTGATGCGCGCCCTGGGCGTGGGCCAGGTCATTGCGTCGAACCACCCGGGCTTTGCCGTGGGCGATTACGTCAACGGCGCCTTGGGGGTGCAGGATTATTTCCTCGGCGAGCCCCGGGGCTTCTACAAGGTCGATCCCAAGCTGGCGCCCCTGCCCCGCTACCTCTCGGCGCTGGGAATGACCGGCATGACCGCCTACTTCGCCCTACTGGATGTCGGCGCGCCCAAGGCCGGCGACACCGTGGTGCTCTCCGGCGCCGCCGGGGCCGTGGGCAGCATTGCCGGGCAGATTGCCAAGATCAAAGGCTGCCGGGTGATCGGCATCGCCGGCGGCCAGGACAAATGCAAGTTCCTCATCGAAGAACTGGGTTTCGACGGCGCCATCGACTACAAGAGCGAAGACGTGCATGCCGGACTCAAGCGTGAATGCCCGAAAGGCGTCGATGTGTATTTCGATAACGTCGGCGGCGACATTCTCGACGCCGTGCTCAGCCGCCTGGCCCTCAAGGCCCGTGTGGTGATCTGCGGCGCTATCAGCCAGTACAACAACAAGGAAGCGATCAAGGGCCCGGCCAACTACCTGTCACTGCTGGTCAACCGCGCGCGCATGGAAGGTTTTGTGGTGATGGACTATGCCAGCCAGTTTGCCGCGGCCGGGCAAGAGATGGCCGGCTGGATGGCCAAGGGGCAGCTCAAGAGCAAGGAAGATATCGTCGAAGGCCTGGAGACATTCCCCGAGACCCTGATGAAACTGTTCAGCGGAGAGAACTTCGGCAAGCTGGTGCTGAAAGTCTGAACCTGTAGGAGCCGGCTTGCCGGTGATCCGCAACGGCGGCCGGAAAGGGCCGCCAACCGCTAAACCGCTATCGCCGGCAAGCCGGCTCCTACAAGGGGAGGCGTGTTACAGGGCCAGTTCGGCGACGACGTCAGCCAGGGCCTTGGCCGGGTCGGCTGCCTGGCTGATCGGACGGCCGATCACCAGGTAGTCGGAACCGGCATCCAGCGCCTGACGCGGGGTCAGAATGCGCCGCTGGTCGTCCTGGGCGCTGCCCGCCGGACGGATCCCCGGGGTCACCAGTTGCAGGGACGGATGAGCGGCTTTCAGCGCCTGGGCTTCCAGGGCCGAGCACACCAGGCCGTCCATGCCGGCTTTTTGCGCCAAAGCCGCCAGGCGCAACACTTGCTCCTGAGGCTCGATGTCCAGGCCGATACCGGCCAGGTCTTCACGCTCCATGCTGGTCAGCACAGTGACGCCAATCAGCAACGGCTTGGGCCCGCTGCGCTGGTCCAACACCTCGCGGCAAGCGGCCATCATGCGCAGGCCACCGGAGCAATGCACATTGACCATCCACACGCCCATCTCCGCCGCCGCCTTGACCGCCATGGCCGTGGTGTTGGGAATGTCGTGGAATTTCAGGTCGAGGAACACTTCGAAACCCTTGTCCCGCAGGGTGCCGACAATCTCGGCGGCACAGCTGGTGAACAGTTCCTTGCCGACTTTGACCCGGCACAGTTTCGGGTCCAGCTGATCAGCCAGTTTCAGTGCGGCGTCACGGCTAGGGAAATCCAGGGCGACGATGATAGGAGTCTGGCAGGCGGACATGAAGGGGCTCTCAGGCAAGTCGAAATCGGCGCGGATTGTAGCGCAAGCGACGGCGCTCCGGGACCCGATGATCGGTAAATCATGCTCAGCGGCAACTGCGGAGAGTGACGGTTCGAAAAAAAAGCCACGGCCTCCGGGCCTTTGTGTCAGTTCAGATACACTTCCGACACGCCCACAACAATCGCGCCAGCTACCCTCGCCAGCCGCAACACCCCCGAACAGCACTTCCAGCCCCCCGGCCGGACGCCTATGCTGAAGCCACAACCCCGCAGCCCATCTTTGTGGTTGGCAGCCAACCTGGCAGATCATCGCACCCATGCACAACACTCCAGCTCCTCTCAACGACGATCAAAAAGCCCCCGTCAGCGGTGATGACAAACGCTGGAACACCCGCGCGCTGATCGTCGACGATGATGTTCCGATCCGAGAATTGCTGATCGACTACCTGGCCCGTTTCAATATCCACGCCAGCGGCGTCACCGATGGCGCGGCCATGCGCCTGGCCCTGCAGGCCGAACACTTCGACGTGGTGGTGCTCGACCTGATGCTGCCGGGTGAAGACGGCCTGTCCCTGTGCCGCTGGCTGCGCACCGAATCGGACATTCCGATCCTCATGCTCACCGCCCGTTGCGAACCCACCGACCGCATCATCGGCCTGGAACTGGGTGCCGACGACTACATGGCCAAGCCCTTCGAGCCCCGGGAATTGGTGGCCCGTATCCAGACCATCCTGCGCCGGGTCCGTGATGACCGTAGCGAACAGCGGGCCAATATCCGCTTCGACAACTGGCGCCTGAACAGCGTTCTGCGCCAGCTGATCTCCGCCGATGGCCTGGTGGTGCCGCTGTCCAACGCCGAATTCCGCCTGCTCTGGGTGTTTATCGAACGGCCCCGCCGGGTGCTGAGCCGCGAACAACTGCTGGACGCCGCCCGCGGTCGCTCCATCGAAGCCTTCGATCGCAGCATCGACCTGCTGGTGTCGCGCCTGCGGCAAAAGCTCGGTGACGACCCCAAATCCCCACAGTTGATCAAGACCGTGCGCGGTGAGGGTTACCTGTTCGACGCCCGAGACATCGGCTGATGCGCGGGCGTTTCGATACGCTGTTCGGCCGCCTGTACGGGGTGCTGCTGATCGCGATCGTACTCGCCCATTTGCTCGGCTACCTGTGGTTCCAGCATTACGGACCACCGCCTCCCCCACCGCCCTACCCACACACCGCCGGACAAGCCGAAGGGCAACGTGCGGCGCCTGGGCCACAGCCCGGAACCCGCCCGCCGAGACCCTGGTTCGGTGGGCCGGTGGTGCCGCTGACGATTCAGATCATTTCCCTGGTGATTGCCGCCTGGTACGGCGCCAAGTTGCTGACCCGGCCAATCCAGCGCCTCAGCGACGCCGCCGAGCGCCTCAGCGAAAACCTCAACAGCGAGCCCCTCGACGAATCCGGCCCGCGGGAAGCGCGGCAGGCGGCCCATACCTTCAACCTGATGCAACGACGGATACGCGAACAGGTGCAGCAACGCGGGCGTATGCTCGGTGCCGTATCCCACGACCTGCGCACGCCCCTGTCGCGCCTCAAGCTGCGCCTGGAACAGATCGAAGACAGCAAATTGCAGGGCCAGATGCGCCAGGACCTCGACGACATGATCAGCATGCTCGACGCCACTCTGAGCTACCTGCACGAACAGCGCACCAGCGAAGCCCAGCAATGGATGGACGTGCAGGCGCTGGTGGAGTCGCTGAGCGAAAACGCTCAGGACCAGGGGGCCGATGTCCAAGTCAGCGGCCACTGCGCGCCCCTGCACGTGCAGCCCATGGCCCTGCGCTCCTGCGTCAACAACCTGCTGGACAACGCCCTGCGTTATGCCGGCCACGCCCTGATCACCCTTGAAGACAGCCGCGATCACCTGGTGATCCGGGTCATCGACCGCGGGCCGGGGATCGCCGCCGACAAGCGTGAAGCGGTGTTCGAACCCTTCTATCGCCTGGAAGGCTCGCGCAACCGCAATTCCGGCGGCGTCGGCCTGGGCATGACCATTGCTCGCGAAGCCGCGGGGCGCCTGGGAGGCGAGCTCAGCCTGGAAGAAACCCCGGGCGGCGGCCTGACGGCCGTGGTGTTTCTGCCCCGGGCCTGAGGCCGATGTGTGCAGCCGGCTACAAAGCCCACATACCCAGGACAAATCGGCCCCTGAGGCTGCATAAGCCGGTACACCCACCGGCCTTATCCATCCGCAGGGAGTGAGCCCCATGATCGGTAGCGTCAGTAACTATTCGAGTTATTTCAGCTCCACCAGCAGCACCAGCAACAACAACCGCGCCCAGGAACTGCAGAAGGAACTGTTCGCCAAGCTCGACAGCAACAGCGACGGCTCGGTCGATCAGGACGAACTCAGCAGTGCCCTGTCGCAAAAAAGCGACAACGGCATCCTCGTCAGCCTGAGCAAGAACTTCAGCGACCTGGACAGTGACGAAAGCGGCAGCCTGAGCAGCGAGGAGATGGCCGCCATGGCGCCACCGCCGCCGCCCGCCCAGGACCAGGCACCCAACACCGAACTGGCGGACGCACTGATCAGCGCCCTCGACACCGACGGCGACGGCGTGGTCAGCAGCGACGAGTTAAGCGCGGGCCTGAGCAGTGCCGGCAGCAGCGCCGACAGCACGGAAATCTTCTCCGCCCTGGACAAGAACCAGGACGGTAACGTCAGCGCCGATGAACTGGCCGCCAGCCTGGCACCGCCACCACCACCGCCTCAACAGGCGTCGAGCGAAGAGCTGTTCAGCCAACTGGACACTGACGGTGACGGCAGCATCACTGAAAGCGAATTGACCAGCGCCCTTCAGGCCAGCAACAGCACTTCGAGCACCGACACCAGCGCGGCCCTGCTCAAGGTTCTCGACAGTGACAGCAGCGGCGGCGTCAGCAGCGATGAGTTGAAAGCGGCACTGGACGCCGGTCGAAGCCAGGACAGCACGGCGCAGACCGATCAGGCCAGCGTCGCCGAGGCCCTGAGCAAAATGATCGCCAACCTGAGCAAGCAATATCAGTTGGATAACGTCACGACCCTGGGCAGCAGCGTGAACGTCGCCGCCTGATCGGCATCGCCGGCAAGCCGGCTTCTACAGGGATGCAGGAGTCGGGGGCAACGCCTGAGGTTTGCCGGCGATCAGCGCTTGTCCTCTGCCGGGCTCTTGGTCGGGCTCTGGGGGTGGGCCTGGCTCGCGGTCCAGTCGGTCAGCAGGCTGTAGGCCACAGCCAACAAGGTCGGGCCGATAAACAGCCCGATAAAGCCGAAGGCGATCAGGCCACCAAACACCCCCAGCAGCACTATCACCAACGGCAGGTTGCCGCCACGGCTGATCAGGTACGGCTTCAGCACGTTGTCGACGCCGCTGATGATAAAGGTGCCCCAGATCCCGAGAAACACCGCCATTCCGTATTCACCCTTCCAGGCCAGCCAGGCCGTGGCCGGAATCCACACCAGAGGCGGCCCCATGGGGATCAAGCTGAGGAGGAAGGTGACAATACCCAGCACCAGCGCACCCGGCACCCCGGCAATCAGGAAGCCGATCAGCGCCAGCACAGCCTGGGCCGCTGCGGTACCGATCACGCCGTTGACCACCCGTTGCACGGTGCCCGCCACCAATTCGATGTAGTAACCGGCACGATCGCCAATCAGGCGTTCCAGCAACTTGTGTACGAACAGCGCCAGACGCGGGCCATCGCGGTAGAAGAAAAACACAAAGACGATACTCAGGGTCAGCTCGAGAATGCCGCCGCCGATCTGCGCGCTGCGGGCCAGCAACCAGTTGCCGACCTGCCCCAGGTAAGGCTTGACCGCCACCATCATCGCCGCGCCCTGCTGATCGATGCTGTCCCACAACGCCACAAGACGCTCACCCACCAACGGAATCCCACCCAGCCACTCGGGCGCCGCCGGCAGGCCGTCGACCTGGACATCCTTGATGAAGCCCGTGGCATCGCGCACATGGTCCGCCAGGTTGAAGCCCAGCCAGACCAGGGGCGCCGCCACCAGCACCATCCAGCCCAGAGTCAGCACGGCCGCAGCCAGGGACTCGCGGCCATTGAGCCAACGGGTCAGCAGACGCATCAGCGGCCAACTGGCAAACGCCAGCACCGCGCCCCAGAACAGCGCGGACCAGAATGGCGCCATCACCCAGAAACTGGCGCCGAAAAGCACCAGGAGCAGGATCTGCACCAACAGGCGATCGTTATTGAGCATGAAAGGTCTCGTGCAAGGTCGACGGAGGGAGAATAGGCGAACCGCGCTTCACGGGTTCGCCTTGAGGGAGCCTAGCGCAACAATTCGATGTGCAGGCCGGTCGTCTCGCTGCTGCCGGTTTCCATCCGAGCAGCGCGTACGCCCTGCCCGATCAGCGCCTGGCGCCAGGCTTCGGCATTGCTCCCGGAGACACTGACCCGCATCGTTGCGTCCAGGTTCAACCCTCGGGACAGCAAACTCAGCCAAACCGGTGTGGGCTCGGCAGCCAATTTGGGAAAGTCCAGGCGGCCGGTGTCTTTCAACTGCCGGAGCAAGGTCGCGGAGGTCGGCAACAATTCGCCCAACGGCGCGCTGCTGTCGAATTGCTCGACATGCAGGTACGCCCGGCGGTTGCCACGGGTGATGCTGTACAAGGCCACCAGCGAATTGTCCTGGGGCTCGGCCAGACGCAACAGCAGGTAAGACTGCTGCTCGTCGGCGCCATACAGCTTGGCGTTGCCGAAGACTTCATTGGCCCACAGGCTGCTTTCACCGCAATCACGGGCCTGGCACCAGAACAACAGTTCGGCCCCCTGCTTCTGCAAGGCCTCTCGGGCCAGGGTGAAGGCTTCGTTGGAGGCCCGCTCGGGAGGCAACTGGTAGGTCACCGACGTGACCTTGCCCCGGGCACTGACCTGGCCGTCAAAACGCAATTGCCCGCTGATCTTGCGGATGGAGCCCATGGGGTAGATACGCTCCAGCTCCACCGCCGGCCGGTAATCGACGATCTGCGCATCGGCCAGGCGCGGCACCTGGGGCAGGTCTTGACTGCCGGGAATGTCGGCGGCAAACAGCAGGGGGCTGAAGCAGGACAATAGAAAAACACTGGCCGATCGCATGGCCAGGCTCATCGGATCAGCATCGCCTGGGCACCCTGGAGGGTGAGGGAATCGGACACTCGAAAATCGCCAGAGGCACGCTCAGCAATCGCTGCCATCCGCCCGCGGGCCGTGTTCTTCAGAAGGGTTGGTGCGGTTTTTTCCTTTTTGTCGAAGCTCAGACCACGCACGTTGCAGGGCATGGCGAACTCCTTGAGCACGATAGAGACCTTGTGGCCATTGGGGGTCGCAGCGGTGTACAGATCTATCATGGTTGTCTCCCATTTCAACCCGCCCAGCCTCGACAGTTGACCGCGGCAAGTCAAGGAACGGCGAAAAACCTATTGAAACAGTCTGCGACAAAGGTGGCGCCCGCCTCGTCATTGAGGTGCAGGTGATGACCGCCCGGCAGCTGTTCGTGGCTGAAGGGTAGACGCTCCAGCAACGCCGGGTGCTTGGCCAGCATGCCGTCAGCCGCAACCACCAGTTGGGTCGGGCAGGCCACGTGCTGGACGAAGGCCATGGCCTGTTCTTCGGTCAAACGCAGGGGCGAGGCCAGGGTCAGGCGGCTGTCACTGCGCCAGGTATAACCGCCGGGAACCGGCATCAGCCCGCGCTGGGCGAGCAGTTCCGCGGCCTCGCGGCTCACCGCCACCAGGCCCTTCATGCGCGCTTCGATGGCACGCTCCAGGCTGGTGTAGACCGGCTTGCGCTTATCCTGCAGGGCCAGTTGCGCTTGCAGGGCCATGCCCAGGCGCTCGGCAGCCGTGTCGCCGCTGGCGGTGGGCGGGATGACCCCGTCGATCAGCGCCAGGTGGCTCACGCGCTGCGGCAACGCGCCCGCCAGCACCAACGACACGATGGCCCCCAGGGAATGCCCCATCAGGGCAAAACGCTGCCAGCCCAATTGCTCGGCCACTTGCAGCACGTCGTAGACGTAATCCCACAGCGCATAGCTCGCCCCCACCGGCCGGTGCCCGGAATGCCCATGGCCGGCCAGGTCGAGGGCGACGATGCGCAAGCCATCGAGTTTCGGCGCCAACCGCGCGAAGCTGTTGGCGTTGTCCAGCCAACCGTGCAAGGCAATCACCGGCAACCCGTCTTCCGGGCCGAACAGGTGAGCGGCCAACTCGATATGGGGCAGGCTCAGGCGCACTTCTTCCACCACCGGACTCATGCGCAACTCCGTGTGCTGCGACCGGCCCAGCGGCTGAACAGGTCTTTAAGCAAGGTCGCGGTGTCCTGCGGCCGCTCCAGGGGAAACATATGCCCGCCAGGCATGCTCAGGGACTCGCCCAACGGCATGCGGCCCACGGCGCTGGCGTGATGGCGCATCACCACCCGGCTCTGGCGCCCGCGCACCACCGCCAGGGGCACTTGCAACTGCCGGGCTCGACCCGGGCTGGTGTGGGGCACGCCGCGGTAAATGCTGATTTCCGTGGCCGGGTCGAAACGCAGGCGCCAGCGGTCGCCCACCTGATGCAGACCATGCTGCAGGTAGGCGTCGAAACAATCGGGGTCGAAACCGCGGAACAGGGTCTTAGTGGAGAAATAGCGCCGGGCGGCATCCAGGTCGGCGAACTCCTCACGACGCCCCAAGGTGCGCCCTGCCGGGGTCAGGCGATCGATGAAGCCAAAGCGCTTGGCCGCGCGAATCACCCATTGGTCGGCCAGGGTCAGCACCGGCGAATCGAGCATCACCACCCCGCGGTACAACTCGGGACAGCGCAGGGCCGCATGCAAATGCAACACCCCACCCAAGGAGTGGCCCACGCCCCACACCGGCTGCGCCTGCTGTTGCAAGTGATGGATCAGCTCGTCCACCAGGTTGTGCCAGTTGTCATCCACCGGGAAACGCGGATCGTGGGCATGCTGCTGCAAATGGGCCACGTCGTACTCGGGCGCCAGGGCGGCGAACAACTTGCCGTAGGTGCCCGAGGGAAAGCCATTGGCGTGAGCGAAAAACACCTGTTGCGACATACCGAACGTCCCATTCACAAAAACTCGGCTGATTGTCCGTACGCCAGCGCAACGCAGCAATGACAGTAACGGACAGGAATGATGACACTCCGGCTCAGCCCATAACGCCCCTCAACGCGGGGGCGGCGTTTGCCCCAGGGGCACCACGGCCATGGTCAGGCGCGAGATGCAGCTGGACTTGCCTTCATCGCTGGTCAGGCGGATGTCCCAGACATGGGTGGTGCGACCGATATGAATGGCCTTGGCCACGGCGGTCACCCGGCCACTGCGTAAGCCACGCAAATGGTTGGCATTGATCTCCAGCCCCACGCAGTAGAACTGGCTGGCGTCGATGCACAGGTAGCTGGCCATGGAGCCCACGGTTTCCGCCAGCACCACCGACGCCCCACCATGCAACAGGCCATAGGGCTGGTGGGTGCGATGGTCGATGACCATGCTGGCGGTCAGGGACTCTTCGTCGAAGGACTCAAAACGGATATCCAGCACTTCACCAATGGTGTTCTTCTGCGCCGCATTCAGTTGCTCGATATTCGGGGTGGTACGCCACAAGCTCATCGCTGCATCCTTTGGTTTTTTATCGGGTTCAATCCTGCCACAGCACGGCCTCGCTGTGCTCGCTCCACGCCTGGAAGCGCTCGCCATAGCGGGCCTCGATCACATTGCGCTTGATCTTCAGCGTGGGTGTGAGAAAGCCGTTTTCCACCGCCCAACTGTCCTTCACCACCACCAGGCGGTGCAAGCGCTCATGTTTGTCCAAGGCGCCATTGACCTCGGCCAGCAAGGTTTCCAGGCTGCGCTGCAGGCCGTTGCGGGCAGCGCTGGAGGCCTCCTGCCATCCCACGGCCGAGAGCACGCAAAGCCCCAGGGGCGCACTCAGGCCGTCGCCGACCACACACACCTGCTCGATCCGTGAATGCACCGCCAGGCGGTTCTCGATCGGCGCCGGGGCCACGTACTTGCCTTTGCTGGTCTTGAAGATTTCCTTGATCCGACCGGTCAGGCGCAAGCGCCCCCGGGCATCCTGCTCGCCCTTGTCCCCGGTACGCAGGAAGCCATCTTCGGTGAGGGTCTCGGCGGTCTTCTGCGGGTCCTTGTAGTAACCGAGCATGGTGGCCCCGCTGCGCACCAGCACTTCGCCCGAAGCATCGATGCGCACGTCCACCTGCGGGCACGGCCGGCCGATCCAGCCGGGCACGTACTCGCCACTGCGACCGATGTGGGAGTACCCGCAGCTTTCGGTCATGCCATACACCTCCAGCACATCGAGGCCTAGGCGCTGATACCAGTGAAGCAGGCTCTGGGGCACCGGTGCCGCCCCGGAAAGGGCCACGCGCAAGGCGTCCAGGCCGAGCCCGGCGAGCACCCGCTGGCCAACCCGCTTGCCGATCAGCGGCAGCCCCAGGAGCCAGTCCAAACGCTTGGCCGGGACCTTGGCGTAGACCCCCATCTGGAACTTGCTCCAGATCCGCGGCACGCCGAACAACGCGGTAGGCCGGGCGCGTTTCAGATCGGTGAGGAAGGTCTCCAGGCTCTCGGCGAAGAACACCGTTTGCCCGGTGTAGATCGCCGCCATCTCGACAAACATGCGTTCGGCCACATGGCACAGCGGCAAATACGACAACAGGCGATCAGAGGGGCCCAACTGGAACAACTGGGCCCCGTGGGTGGCAGCAAAACCCAGGTTGCCAAAGCTGTGCATCACCCCCTTGGGCAGCCCGGTGGTGCCGGAGGTGTAGATGATGGTTGCCAACTGTTCAGCGGCGGGGCTGGGGTTGTCCTGGATCGGCGAGCTGCGCTGCAAGTCGTCCCAACTGAAGTCGAAATCACCTGGAGGATGCAGCGGTAGGCTGATGGTCGGCAGCCCGGGCCGGACCCCGGCCGCCATGCCCGGCCAGTCGTCCAGCTTGCCGATAAACACCAGGGCCGACTCGGAATGCTCAAGCACCTGCGCCACCGATTCGGCGGTGAGGTTGGGGTACAAGGGCACCGACACATGGCCGGCCATCCAGATCGCCAGGTCGGCAATGACCCAGTGGGCACAGTTCTTGGAAATAATCGCGACGTGACTGCCCTGGGGCAGTTCCTGCGCCCGTAGCCAGTGAGCGGCGCAACGCGCCTGGTGGCCGACATCCGCCCAGCTCAGTTCCTCGACCTGCCCTCCGCTTGAAGGCTGGACCAGGAAACGTTGGCGGGGATGACGAGCTTCACGCTCGTAGAACACTTCCAGCGGCAAACGAAAAGCGGCAGACATGCGACGCGCTCCTTTGTTTTTATTCTGACCGTGAGATGACCAACCAAGCACTTGCTTGGCTGACTATTTCACGCACAAAGGGGCGCTGCAAGTGAAGAAATGTAGCCGGCCGCCATGCTGCGGCCGGCCGGTTTCAAACGTGGTGAACCTGGTTGAGGCTCATCAGCCCGGCCAATGGCCAGTCACCTTCCAGCTCGGCGAGGCTGGCGGTGCCCATCGGCTGCGGGCTGCGCAGATGGCCGTACTGCAGCAGGCTGATCAGGCTGCCCACCAAAGGTTGGTGGCTGACCAGCAGCAGGTTGTCGGCGCTGTTGAGCTGTTCCAGGGTGGCCAGGGGATTGCTCTCGGGGGTCAGCCAGGACACGGTGCGGATCTCGCCGGCAAACCCCAGGGCTTCGCGCACCAATTGCGCCGTCTGCTGGGCCCGCACATAGGGGCTGGCGAGGATCGCGCCGATGGGCTGGCCAATCAGCTGCGCAGCACTCTCGAGCACTTCCTTGCGGCCGTGCTCGGTCAGGTTGCGCTCGGCATCGCTGCGGGCCTGGGACTCGGCTTCACCGTGACGCAGTACCCAGAGCTTCATAGCTTGGGCTCCTCGTCACGGACCGAGTGAGGCGCGGGCGGCACGCTATGGGGAGCTTCGCCTTCAGGTGCACGGGGCGTCGGCCAATCGGCGAATGGCCACGGTTTCTGGTCACTGTGGAAGCTGCCGAAACGGCCGATCTGCGCCAGGAACTGGCTCAGGCTGTCGCCGAAATTCATCATGCTGGCGCTGGGCGCGCTGTAGATCAGGCGATAAATCAGTTGCACCAGCACCAGGGCACCGAGGATGAACTGCGCCACTTGCCAGACCAGCAGGTACACCAGCATCCACAGCACACGCAGGAGGATGGATTCGTATTTGCCTTCGGGATTCGTATCGTTCATGTCTCGCTCCTGTGCCACTCAGTTGAAGCCACTGGTGGAAATAAAGTCGACGTCGGTTTTCGGCTCGCCACGCATCAGCAACTCGATCACCTGGTTCAGGGTACGCCCTTCGAACAAAATCGCATGCAGCCCGGCCACCAGCGGCATGTACACCCCCAGTTCCTGCGCCTTGACCTTGAGTACCTTGAGGGTGTTGACGCCCTCGGCCACTTCGCCGAGACGGGTCACCGCCTCGTCCAGGCTCAACCCCTGGCCCAGGGCGAAACCGACCTGGTAGTTACGGCTTTTGGGCGAAGAACAGGTGACGATCAAATCACCCACGCCGGCCAGGCCGAGGAAAGTCATGGGGTTGGCACCCTGGCTCACGGCAAAGCGAGTCATCTCGGCCAGGGCCCGGGTAATCAACATGCTCTTGGTGTTCTCGCCCATGCCCAGGGCGACCGCCATGCCGGCGATGATCGCGTAGACGTTCTTCAGCGCACCGCCCAGTTCGACACCAAAACGGTCGGCACTGGCATAGACGCGAAAGGTCCGGCCATGTAACGCCGCCTGGACGCGCTGGCAGAGCTCTTCGTCTTCACTGGCGACCACGGTGGCGGTCAGGGCGTGCTCGGCCACTTCCCGCGCCAGGTTCGGCCCCGACAGCACACCGATCCGCGCTTGCGGGGCGATGTCCTGGAGGATCTCGCTCATCAATTTGAAGCTCTGGGCCTCGATGCCTTTGGTCAGGCTGACCAGCAGCTTGCCGCCGAGCAACTCGGCGTGGGGCGCCAGCACCGTGCGCAGGGCGCTGGAGGGCAAGGCGACAAAGCACAAGTCGCACTGATTGAGGGTGGCCAGCAGATCCGTGACCGGCTCCACCGCCGGGTGGATCTTGATGCCTTTGAGGTAGCGCGGATTCTCGCGATTGACCCGAATGGCCTCGGCCTGCTCGGGATCACGCATCCATTGCCGCACCTGATGACCGTTCTCGGCCAGCAGATTGGCCACGGCGGTACCAAAACTTCCGCCTCCCAGGACCGCGATAGGGTGCTGTTCAGTCATATGCAATCCGTCAATCCATACCAGTGGCGATGGCGCATTATACGGGGCAGCCCTGCGACCACCAGCCCCCACAACGATTCGCGCACTTGTCGAGAACAGCCGGGGAATGTCGGGCTTCTCGACTGGAAAACTCGACCATCTCGGTTAACATGCGCGCCCATTCCCTGGATTCTAGGCTGCACCTTGTACTCAGGACCTTCCCGCCCTTCGTTGCTGCTGGCGCTGATGTTCAGCCCCTTGGTGCTGGCCGACGATCTGTTTCTCCGGCACCTGCCTTTGCCGCAGGTACTCACGGCTACCCGCCTGAAACAGTCGCCGGCGGCCGTACCCGGCAGCATGACCCTGATCGACAGCGAACTGATCGAGGCCAGCGGCGCCCGGGACATCAGCGAGTTGCTGCGGCTGGTGCCGGGGATGATGGTCGGCGCCATCAATGGCAACCAGGCAGCGGTGAACTACCACGGCAGCAATGCCAGCGAAGCGCGACGCATGCAGGTGCTGATCGACGGTCGCTCGGTGTATCGCGCGGGCCTGGCCACCGTGGACTGGAGCGACATCCCGGTGGCCCTGGAGGACGTCGAGCGTATCGAGGTGTTTCGCGGCCCCAACACCGTCAGCTACGGGGCCAATGCGCTGATGGCGGTGGTCAATATCATCACCCGCGCACCGGCCGACAGCCACGGCACAAGGTTCAAGGTCACCCGTGGCCAGCGCGGCATCAGCGACTGGTACGCCAGCCAGGGCAGCGCCTGGGACGGCGGCGCCCTGCGCCTGTCGTTGTCCGGCCAGGAAGACGACGGCTTCGACACCGACCGCAACGGCACCGATTATCGCGACAGCAGGCGCCTGAACCGCTTCAACCTGGCTGTCAGCCAGACCCTCGATGAGCAGCAGAGCCTGGACTGGCAACTGAACGCCAAAGACGGCACCAACCAACGACCCTATACCTATCGCCCGGTGTTTGCCGGCATCACCGACGCCGGCAACAATTCCGATGTGATCGCCAAGGACTACGCCGGTTCAGTGCGCTGGAACCTGGAGCTGAACCCGGAGCACAGCCTTTATATACAGGGCTCGGCCCAACACTGGGATCGACAGCAGACCTGGCGGGCCTGTGACGCCGCCCTGTCTTTCAGCCCCGAGCTGACACGCCTGTGGCAACTCAACCCGAACTACGCCGAGCGCCTGGTGCGCAACATTGGCAGTTTTATCGGCCCCGGAGCCCCCGCCGGCAGCACCGCAGAGCGCGACCTGGGCAATCAGGTCATCGCCCAGTGGCAGGCGGGTGGCAAAGACACGGTGTGCGGCGTCATCGACCAGAGCGCCCGAGAGTCGCGCTATGACCTGGAGCTGCAAGACACCCTGAGCCTGTCCGACAGCCTGCGGCTGGTCAGCGGTATGAACTATCGTTACGACCGGGCCGATTCCGAGACCTACTTCAATGGCACTCTCGATGACACCACGTGGCGTGCGTTCGGCCATCTGGAATGGCGGGCCAGCGAGCACTGGCTGCTCCAGGGCGGGGCAATGTACGAAGACACCCGATTGACCGGCGACTCCCTGACCCCGAGGGTGGCGATCAATTACCTGATCAACCCGCGCCATGGGCTGCGGGCGGTGTACTCCGAAGCCATCCGCTCGCCAGACATGTTCGAGAACAACGTCAACTGGAGCTACCGGGTCACCGAGCTGACACCCAGGGTCGCCGGCCAATCCAGCGCCGAATACTTCGTCAAGACCCGGGGCCCGGGCAACCTCGACCAGGAGCACATGCGCTCCCGCGAGCTGGGCTACAACGGTTTCTTCGTCGACCTGGGGCTCAACCTCGACGTGAAACTGTTCCATGACGAAATCAGCGGCATGGTCAGCGAACCCTTGCGCAACAACCAGTACATCGCCAGCAACGGCAACTCGGCACGCTTCTCCGGCGCCGAAACCCAACTGGACTGGCGCCTGAGCCGGGCCGACCGGCTGCGCCTGACCTACGCCTATGTCCACGCCGACGCCAGCAACCCCCTGGACCAGCGCCTGACCGCCAGCCACAGCGGCTCGGCGGGCTGGATGCGCAACTGGGGCCGTGGCTGGTCCAGCGCCCTCTTTTACTACGGCGACAACGCCCTCAACGGCTACCGTTTCGAACGCGTCGACAGCCGCATCGCCAAGCGTTTCAGGCTGGGCCGAGGCAACCTGGAACTGGCCGGCATGCTGCAGCAACGCCTGGACCACCAGCCCACCACCTTTATCGACAACCACTACGAACAGCGTCACGTGGTCTATTTCAGTGCGGAGCTGGAGCTCTAGCATGCGCCCAGGCCAGCCAAGGATGACGCCTGCCCCAGGCCGCACGCTCGTGGCCGGCCTGCTGTTGCTGGCCAGCCTGCTGCTGGTGCTGCCGAGCCGGGCCGCCGAGGTGCTGTTGACCGGTGGCGAAGACAATGCCGGCGTCCAGGCCTTCACCCAGGCCCTGGCCGCACAGCGCCCGGCCGACACCGTGCGCTTTGTACCGCTGCACGACCTGCCCGCCGCCAGCAAGCTGCCCCCGGCCACACGCCTGATTCTGCTGGACAGCGACAGCCTCGACTGGCGCCTGCAGGATGCCCATGGCCCGATGACGCTGGTGTTGCGCATCAGCCGCTTGCAGGCTCAGGCCCGCCCTCAAGGCCCGGCCTGGCAACGCTTGAGCCTGCTGTGGAGCGACCCGCCCCTGGGACGCCAACTGCGCCTGATCCGCGCCATCCTGCCCCAGGCCCGGCGCGTCGGCGTGTTGTACGGCGCCGACAGCCAGTTCCTGTTCAAGGAGCTGCAACCCGAGGCCAAGCGCCTGGGCCTGGAGATCGTCGGCAAACGCTGGGACAACCCTTACGACAGCCGCCCGCTGCAAGACTTGCTGAAAAGCAGCGACGTACTGCTGGGGCTGGACGACCCGAACCTGTTCAACCCCAAGACCGCCAAGAACCTGCTGCTCAGCAGCTACGCCCGACAGTTGGCGCTGGTCGGCCCTGATGCCGCATTCGTCAAGGCGGGCAGCCTGGCCAGCACCTACAGCGACCAACAGGATTGGCTGCTGACCCTCCACGACCTGCTTGACCAGCCGCCCACGCACTGGCCACGCTCGCTGTACCCACGACACTTCAAGGTGTTGAGCAACCCACAAGTGGCCCGCTCGCTGGGTATCGAAGAGATTGACCCAGGCCAGGTCGCTACCCGGCTGGCAGAAGGAGAAACCCGCCCATGACCTTCCGACGCCATTGGGATATCCACACCCGTACCCAGATCATCAGCCTTGGCCCGGCCCTGCTGCTGACCTTGCTGTTGATCAGCTTCTTCACCTTCGTGCGGATCCAGGACTTGCGCCAGGAGCTCAACCACACGGGCCAACTGATCGCCAACCAACTGGCACCGGCCACCGAATACGGGGTGATTTCCGGCAACAGCGAAGGCCTGGAAAGCCTGCTCAAAGCCACCCTGGCCACGCCCCACGTGCACTTTCTCGAAGTCCAGGACAGTGCCAACAATATTCTGGTGTACGTCGAGCAACCCTCGGCCAACCATCGCCGTGCGCAGCAGGTCAAAGTCTTCCAGGCCCCGGTGCGGCTGCAGCGGATTCAACTGCACAACGACTTTTTCCAGAACGACGACGTCAACGTCCCCACCTCGGGCGACGGTTACCTGGGCCGAGTGATCGTCGGCATGTCGAATGACGCCTTCAGCGAACGCCAGCAGGAGATCGTCCTCAAGGCCGCGGTGCTGGCGCTCTGCGCCCTGCTGTTCACCTTTCTCCTGGCACGCCGCCTGGCGTCCAGCCTGTCGCAGCCCATCAGCGCCATGGGCCAGGCGGTCAAGGCGATCCAGGAAGGCGACTTCAAGACGCCCTTGCCGATCGTCGATGACGCCGAGCTGGGGGACTTGGCGCGGCACATCAACAACCTCGCCGCAGGCCTCGAACAGGCCAGCCAGGAACAGCAACAAGCCATGGCCCAGTTGATCCAGACCCGCGAAGAAGCGGAACGGGCGAACAAGGCCAAGTCGGACTTCCTGGCCATGATGAGCCATGAACTGCGCACACCGATGAACGGCGTGCTGGGCATGCTGCAATTGCTGGAAACCACCGAGATGACCCAGGAGCAGAGCGAATACGCGGCCCTGGCCTCGGAATCCACCGAGCACTTGCTGAAGGTCATCAACGACATCCTCGACTTCTCGCGCATCGAGCGTTCGGCCCTGGAGCTGGAACATATCCCGTTCAACCTGGGCGAATTGATCGTCAGTTCGGCCCAGGCCTTCCAGCACAGCGCGGCGCAACGTGGCCTCGACCTGCAACTGCGCCTGCCCCCAGGGATGGCGTCGTTGCAGGTCAAGGGCGACCCGACGCGGATCCGCCAGATCCTGGTCAACCTGATCGGCAACGCCTTGAAATTCACCGAACGCGGCAGCGTCACCGTCGAGCCGCACTGGCAGACCCTGGACCATGAGTTGCTGTGGTTCACCTGCAGCGTGCGCGACAGCGGGATCGGCATCAGCGCCGACAGCCTGGAGCTGATGTTCAATGCCTTCCAGCAGGCCGACAGTTCGATTTCCCGGCGTTACGGCGGCACCGGCCTGGGGCTGCCGATCGCCCGCACCCTGGCCGAGCGCATGGGCGGCACCCTGCGCGCCCAGAGCGAAGAAGGCCGCGGTTCGGTGTTTACCCTGGAGATACCCCTGGCGCTGTTCCAGCACAACCCGCCGGCACTGGCACCCCGCGTACCCAGCAGCGATACCCACGGCGAAGGGCGCAACGTGCTGCTGGTGGAGGACAACCCGGTCAACCAGACAGTGATCCAGGCCATGCTGCGCAGCCTGGGCTTCAATGTGAGCATCGCCAGCGACGGCGCCCAGGCCATTCGCAGCGCGGAGAGCCTGATCTTCGAAGCGATCCTGATGGATTGCCGCTTGCCGCTGATCGATGGCTACGAAGCCACCCGGCAAATCCGCCAACTGCCCGGCTGCGCCGATCTGCCGATCATTGCCCTGACCGCCAACGCCTTGCAGGGCGACCGAGAAGCCTGCCTCTCGGCGGGCATGAGCGATTACCTGGCCAAGCCTTTCAAACGCGCGGACCTGCAGCAAATTCTCCAGCGCTGGGTGCAATAGCTGGCAGTTTTCGACCATCTGCGACTGGCGTGATGGGCGAAAGTGCGGCAGTCTTAGGCACCCGAACGGACCCGGAAACGGGCCGGTCAAAAAATTTCAGTGCACAAGTGTACATTCATGTTCCTTGTGCTGTGACTTTCACCACAACGCAATAGTCTATGAGTAGGCTGCCGGCTCGAGGCATGAACGCTTCGATCGGCCGGGAAGATTTGCCCCACCTGCCGCATGGGACTATTGAGGAGCTCGCATGACCAAACAAAACGCCTTTACTCGGGAAGACCTGCTGCGCTGCAGTCGCGGTGAGCTGTTCGGCCCAGGTAACGCGCAACTGCCCGCCCCGAACATGCTGATGGTGGATCGCATCACCCATATCAGTGAAGAGGGTGGCAAGTACGGCAAAGGTGAGTTGGTCGCCGAGCTGGATATCACTCCAGACCTGTGGTTCTTCGCCTGCCACTTCGAAGGTGATCCGGTGATGCCGGGCTGCCTGGGCCTGGATGCCATGTGGCAACTGGTCGGTTTCTTCCTCGGCTGGCAAGGCCTGCCGGGCCGCGGCCGTGCGCTGGGCTCGGGCGAAGTGAAATTCTTCGGCCAAGTGCTGCCGACCGCCAAGAAAGTCACCTATAACATTCACATCAAGCGCGTCCTCAAAGGCAAGCTGAACATGGCCATCGCCGATGGTTCGGTCAGCGTCGATGGCCGCGAAATCTACACCGCCGAAGGCCTTCGGGTCGGCGTCTTCACCTCCACTGACAACTTCTAAGGGTTATCCGCATGCGCCGCGTCGTTATCACTGGTCTGGGCATCGTTTCGTGCCTGGGCAATGACAAAGAGACCGTCTCCGCTAACCTGCGTGCAAGTCGCCCTGGCATCCGCTTCAACCCGGAATATGCCGAAATGGGTCTGCGTAGCCAGGTTTCCGGCTCCATTGACCTGCCCCTCGAAGAACTGATCGATCGCAAGATCTACCGCTTCGTCGGCCACGCTGCTGCCTACGCCTACCTGGCCATGAAAGACGCCATCGCCGACTCCGGCCTGAGCGAAGACCAGGTATCGAACGTGCGCACCGGCCTGATCGCCGGTTCGGGTGGCGCGTCCACCCTGAACCAGATGGAAGCGCTGGATATCCTGCGCGAAAAAGGCGTCAAGCGTGTTGGCCCGTACCGCGTCACGCGGACCATGGGCAGCACCGTTTCCGCCTGCCTGGCCACGCCGTTCCAGATCAAGGGCGTGAACTACTCGATCTCCTCCGCTTGCGCCACCAGTGCTCACTGCATTGGTACTGCGGTCGAGCAGATCCAGCTGGGCAAGCAGGACATCGTATTCGCCGGCGGCGGTGAAGAAGAACATTGGAGCCAGTCGTTCCTGTTCGACGCCATGGGCGCACTGTCCACCCAGTACAACGAAACCCCGGAGAAGGCTTCCCGTGCCTACGACGCCAAGCGTGACGGTTTCGTCATCGCCGGCGGTGGCGGCATGGTGGTGGTCGAGGAGCTGGAACACGCTCTGGCCCGTGGCGCGAAGATCTACGCGGAAATCGTCGGCTACGGCGCCACTTCCGACGGCTACGACATGGTCGCGCCAAGCGGCGAAGGCGCCATCCGCTGCATGCAGATGGCCATGTCCACCGTGGATACCCCGATCGACTACCTGAACACCCACGGCACCTCGACTCCGGTCGGCGATGCCAAGGAAATGGAAGGCGTGCGTGCGGTATTCGGCGACAAGGCTCCAGCCATCAGCTCCACCAAGAGCCTGTCGGGTCACTCCCTGGGCGCCGCTGGCGTTCACGAAGCGATCTACTGCTTGCTGATGATGGAAGGCAACTTCATGGCCGGTTCGGCCAACATCGACGAGATCGATCCGGTCGTCGCCGATATGCCGATCCTGACCAAGACCGTTGAAAACGCAAAAATCGACACCGTAATGAGCAACAGCTTCGGCTTCGGTGGCACCAACGCCACCCTGGTCCTGAAACGCTGGAAATAAGCTACAAACGGTAAGCCACACGCTTCAAGCCTAAAGCAGCTCGCCTGCTTGGGGCTTGAAGCGTGTCACTGGCAACAGCTCCCGTCCTACACCGAAAACCGCGCCACCATGCTATTCAGGTCCACCGCCAACCGCGACAGCTCGTGGCTGGCTGCGCTGGTCTGATTGGCACCCGCCGATGTCTGCAACGCCAAGTCACGAATATTCATCAGATTACGGTCCACCTCTCTGGCCACTGCCGCCTGCTGTTCCGAGGCGCTGGCAATCACCAGGTTGCGCTCGTTGATCAGGGTGAACGCCGAGGCGATGTCTTCCAGGGCCTGCCCCGCTGCCCTGGCCACCTCCAGGGTCGAGTGGGCGCGACTGTTGCTCTGCTGCATCGAGCTGACCGCCAAGTCCGTGCCCTGCTGAATGCCACTGATCATCTGCTCGATTTCCCGGGTCGACTGCTGGGTGCGATGAGCCAGAGCCCGTACCTCGTCCGCCACCACAGCAAACCCCCGCCCGGCATCACCAGCCCGCGCCGCCTCGATTGCCGCATTCAACGCCAGCAAGTTGGTCTGCTCAGCGATGGAGCGAATCACTTCCAGCACCTTGCTGATGCCATAGACCTTCTGCGCCAAGTCTTCGACCTGGCTGGCGTTGGCGGTCACGTCCTCGGCCAGGGATTGAATCGATGACACTGTCTGCTGCACCTGTTGGCGACCGTGCTGGGCAATCCGGTCGGACTCCCGGGACGCTTCGGAGGTGGCCACCGCATTGCTCGCCACCTCCTCCACCGCCGCGGTCATCTGGTTCACCGCCGTGGCCGCCTGCTCGATCTCCAGGCTCTGCTGGTGCAGGCCGCGGGTGGCATCTTCAGTGACACTGCTGAGCTCTTCCGAGGCCGAGGCCAACTGGCTGGAGGAGTCGGAGATGCGCCGGATGGTATCGCGCAGGCTCTGTTGCATGACCTTGAGGGCTTGCTGCAGGCGTGCCGGCTCATCCTTGCCCTCGACCTGGATCACACCGGTCAGGTCGCCGCTCGCCACCACTTCGGCGACACCCAGTGACTGCACCAAAGGCCGCACAATGCTGCGGGTCAACACCAGCGCCAGGCCAATGGTGATCAGCGCCGCCACGGCGATCATCACCACCACCCAGACCCGGGAACTGCTGAACACCGCCCGAGCCAGGTCAGTAGCCTGGGTCGCGCTTTGCTTGTTCAGTTCGGTCAGGTCGTACAGGGTCGCCGCCATCTGGTCGGCCAACTGGTTCATCTCGCCGTTGACCACCTTGGCCGCCTCTTCCAGCTGGTTCTGGCTGGAGTGGGCCATCACCTGCTCCTGGCGCTCCAGGTACTGCTGCTCGATGACCTTGAAGCGATCGAACAGCTCACGCTCACGGGACAAGACAATCAAGGCTTCATAACGCGCCTGGGCGGCGCTCAAGCCGGTCTTGATGTCCGCGATCTTGCTGGCGTTCTGTGACACCGACTGGGGGTCGCGATTGATCAGCAGGCGCAGGGTCAAGGCACGAATCCGTAGCAGATCCTGACTCATCTCGCCCACCGCCATCACGCTGGGTAGCCAGTTTCGCTCTACCGCTTCGGACTGCTGGCGCATATTGGCCATCTGCATCAGGGCGAACGCCCCGAGGCCAAACACCATCAGCGCCAACAACCCAAAACCCAGGCCGGCACGGGGTGCAATATTAAGACTTCTTAGGCTCATTCTCTGGTTCCTTCCAAGAGCACTGCATCGTCCATGCAGTCGGCTGCTTTAGAAGGTATCGGCCCCTGGAAATTTTGCGTAAGACGAAAACGTGATATCAAACCGCCCAAGCACTTCGATACCTGGGCGTAAAACGATTCAGCGCACGGTGAAACGCTGCTGGGCCAACAAACGGTCCCCTTGGAACACCATAAAACGCCACTCACCGGGCACCACCTCATGGCTTTCGGTGAATTCGTAGGCCATGACTTCCTGAGGCGCACCCGGCACCAGCTTCTGGGTCACTTCAAACTTGTCGTGGCGCAGGCCATCGGCGGTGCGAATGCCCGGGGTGAAATACAGCAGGGTCAAGGGCACATCCTCGGCCACTTTACCCACCAACTGGTAACGCATGCCGAACTTGGTCCCCAGCTTGGCCGGCACCACCTCGGTCTGCAGGATGGCTTCGTTGTTGCGGCGCAACACCCGCTCGCCGGACTGCAATTGGGCCTTGGGGCCTTCAAACACGCCGTATTCCACCGGGCCTTCAACGTGAACTTCGGCAGAGGCCAGGCCACTGAGCAGCATCAGCGCCGCCAGTACGCTTAAACGAGTGAGGTGCATATCGCGCTCCTTGATTGAGATGGCGCGAGCCTATGACGCAGGCATGACAGGCTGATGACATTCCCACAGCGGCGCGCAGCAGCCCCGGGCCGGGCCTTATCGGGCGGCCGAGCGCGGCAGGATCGCCAGGAAGTTATCCCGCGCCACCCGGCGGGCCACGTCCTCGGGCAAGGCGTCGAGAAATGGATCAAAGGCGGTCAAGGCCTTGCCCAATTTGTTGAAACGCCCGACCACGTCCGAGCCGAGCATAAAGCGCTCAGGAAAGCGCTGGACCAGCGCCAGCCATTCAGGGCGGGGCTTGCCGGCATCGTCCAGCAAGTAAGGCCTGAGCACGCTCCAGGACAGGTCCACGTACAGATTGGGGTAGGCCTCGAGCAGCCGCGTCAGGGTTGGCAGGAGAAAATCCAGCTGCACCTGATGGCGGTGGATTTCCATGCTGGTCCCGGCGTGGGCCCAGATGAATCGCGTGTGGGGATGATTGCGCAGCGGCTCTTCGATCTCCGCCAGGTACAGCGGGTTGCGTTCACGCTTGGAGGTGATGTTGGAGTGCAGCATCACCGGCAGGTCGTTCTCCGCCGCCAGGTGGTAGATGCGGGTCATGGCTTCGTTGTTGGCCCTGGGGGTGTCGCCGGAGGTCAGTGCGGTGAGATCGTCATGCCGGGTAAAGACCTCCCCCAGCCCCTGCCAAAGGCCCGGATTGAGGTCCAGCATGCGCTGGATATGGGCGGCGGAGTTCTTGTCATTGGGGTTGAAGCCCGACAGAAACGGATGAAAGCGCCGCTGCTGCTCCGCAGGCAGCTGGTTGACCGCCGCCGCCACCAGCACATCGGTGGCGCTGTACCAGTAAGCGTCGGCATCATCACCGGCGTAGTAGCGGGGACGCTTGGGCTCGTCTTCATGCCATTTCTTGGCCACCGGGATACCGGAAATCATTACATGCTCGATCCGATTGTCGTCCATGGCCTTGAGCAGCTTGTCCATGCCGGCCGACTCCTGGAAAAAATCCACGTAATGCAGGTGCGCGTCGCTGTAGGCATAGCCCTTGGGCACATTATTTCGCTGGACATCGTCACGGGCCTGGACCCAGGCGCCGGGTAGCAACAACAGCAAGGCCGTCAGGTGAGTCCAGTGCATGGGGCAATCTCCAGCAAGGTCGAGCAGGATAGACCCTCGGCCACCTGCGACGGTTCAGAAAAGAGGAACGCTCGCAGCGATGAATGCTCTATAACTTCAGCACCTTTAGTAAGCCCGTTCCGACATCCATTACTGCCCGAGGTTTGCCATGACCATCACCGTCAATACCGAGTCCAGCGAAGGTTTTCGCCACAGCATCCAGATCGACGACCATCAACTCTTTGCCGACCTGCCCGTCAGCGCCGGTGGCGAGGGCTCGGCGCCGGAACCCCATGACTTCTTCGACGCCGCCCTCGGGGCCTGCAAGGCGCTGACCCTCAAGCTGTATGCGCAGAAAAAGAACATCCCGCTCACCGGCGTCACGGTGGAGGTCAAGCACGACAATAGCCAGGAGCAGAAAGGCCTGTACGCCCTGCACGTCAAACTCACCCTCAAGGGCGTGCTCACCGACGCCCAGCGTGACGAACTGCACCGTGTGGCCGACCGTTGCCCGATTCATAAACTGATGACCAGCGCCGAAGTCACGGTCGAAACCCATCTCTCCGAAGGCGCCTTCAGCCAGTAGCACCCAGGCCTGTCGAAGCGGGTTATGCTCCCCGGCATCACCCGCCCAGCCTGGAATACCGCCATGCCGACTCCCCTGGTAATCCGTCCCCGCGCCGAAGACGTCGAAGGCCAACCCATTCTTCGGCCCCTGCCTTCAGCTCAGTGCCGCAGCGTCGGGCCCTTCGTGTTCTTCGACCACATGCTCAGCACCCGCTACCCGGCTGGGCAGGGCATGAACATCCGCCAGCATCCGCATATTGGCCTGTCCACCTTGACCTACCTGTTCGAGGGGCAGATCCAGCACAAGGACAGCCTGGGCTCCGACCAAGTGGTGCAAGCCGGGGACGTCAGCTGGATGACTGCTGGCAGCGCCATCGCCCATGTCGAACGCACCCCGCAGGCGCTCCGAGACCAGGGCTTCAGCCTGCATGGCCTGCAAGTCTGGCTGGCCTCGCCCAAGGAGCATGAACAAGGGCCGGGGCATTACAGCCATCACCCGGCGACCAGCTTGCCGGTCAGCGATAACCTCGGCGTACGCATCCGCATGATCGCCGGTTCAGGCTTCTGCCTAGAGTCGCCGGTGCCGGTGCTCTCCCCCACCCTCTACGCCGAAGTACAGATGCAGACCGCCACCAGCCTGCTGATCCCCGATGAACATCAGGAACGCGCGCTGTATGTGTTGGAAGGTGAAGCACAGTTGGAGGGCGAGACGCTGGAACCTCATTCACTGGTGGTCCTGCCAGCGGGAGACAGTGCCACGCTGTTTGCTGAAACCGACTGCCACCTGGTGATCCTGGGCGGTGCGCCGCTGGATGGGCCAAGACGGATCAACTGGAACTTCGTGGCCAGCGACCCGGCACGAATCGATGACGCACGCCGACGCTGGGCGGCCGGGGATTGGCCAAGGGTGCCAGGGGAGGTTGAGCGGATCGAGTTGCCGGGGAGCAAGGCTTGAGGTTGGAGCCGGCCGGATTATCGGCATCGCCGGCAAGCCGGTTCCTACAGTAGGAGCGCGCTTGCCGGTGATCAGGCATCAGCCCTTGAACACTTCATCCAGCAGGTTGTGCATGGCGGTAAAAGCTCGGGCAGAGGTCTTGGCGTCATACATCATTTTGCCCGGCACGTTGGCGTGGGGGTCGGTGAAGGAATGCACCGCACCGCCGTAGCTGAGCAGCTGCCAGTCCACGCCTGCCGCATCCATTTCCGCCTCGAACGCCGGCAACTGGGCCTTGTCCACCAGCGGGTCGGCAGCGCCGTGCAGCACCAGCACCGAACCGCTGATGTTCTTGGCATCGGCCGGGGTCGGCGTATCCAGGGTGCCGTGGAACGACACCGCCGCTTTCACCGGGGCACCGGTACGCGCCAGCTCCAGGGAGCAGCAACCACCAAAACAGAAGCCGAACGTGGCCAGCTTCGAAGTATCGACAGCCGCCTCCGACTGGCCTTGCAGTTGTTCGAACGCCGCCTGCATGCGCTTGCGCAGCAGTGCCCGGTCATTTTTCAGCGGCATCATCGCGGCGCCGGCTTCATCGCCGTTTTGCGGACGCACACGTTGCCCGTAGAGATCAGCGATCAACACCACATAGCCCTTGCCGGCCACGGCCTTGGCAATCTCTTCGGCCCCGGCGCTGACACCCATCCAGTTCGGCGCCATCAGCAAGCCCGGCTGCGGGCCCTGGTGGCTGGCATCAAAGGCCAGGCGGCTTTCATAAGACTGGCCATCAACCTGATAGACCACGGAACGCACGGTGACTTGGCTCATCATTTTCTCCAGTTGAAGTTCGCTAGAACGAAAAACCCCGCCGAAGCGGGGTTTTCTTGCTACGAGGTTAAACCGACAGTTCAACCAACAGCTTGTTCAGGCGGCGCACATAGGCCGCCGGGTCTTTCAAGCTGTCGCCGGCCGCCAGGGCCGCCTGATCGAAGAGGATGTGCGACAGGTCGCCAAAACGCTCTTCGCTCTGCTCGTTGTCGAGTTTCTCGATCAACGGGTGAGTCGGGTTGAATTCGAAGATCGGCTTGGAGTCCGGCACCTTCTGCCCGCTGGCTTCGAGGATCTGACGCATTTGCAGGCCCAGGTCTTGTTCGCCAATGGCCAGGATCGCCGGGGAATCGGTAAGACGGTGGGAAACCCGCACTTCGCTGACCGACTCGCCCAGGGCAGTCTTGATCCGCTCAACCAAACCTTCTTTGGTCTTGGCGACTTCCTCGGCGGCCTTCTTGTCCTCTTCCGAGTCCAGGTTGCCCAGGTCCAGGTCGCCACGAGCCACGTCGACAAACCCTTTGCCGTCGAAATCGCTGAGGTAGCTCATCAGCCACTCGTCGATACGGTCGGTGAGCAACAGCACTTCGATGCCTTTCTTGCGGAAGACTTCCAGGTGCGGGCTGTTTTTCACCTGGGCGTAGGTTTCACCGGTCAGGTAGTAGATCTTGTCCTGGCCTTCCTTGGCGCGTGCCAGGTACTCGGACAGGGCGACGTTTTGCTCGCCGTCATCACCGTGGGTCGAGGCGAAACGCAGCAGGCCGGCGATTTTTTCCTTGTTGGCGAAATCTTCAGCCGGGCCTTCTTTCATGACTTGGCCGAAGTTTTTCCAGAAGCCTTTGTATTGCTCAGGCTCGTTCTTCGCCAGTTTTTCCAGCATGTCGAGGACGCGCTTGGTCAGTGCCGACTTCATGGAGTCGATGATCGGGTCTTTCTGCAGGATTTCCCGCGAGACGTTCAGGGACAGGTCGTTGGAATCGACCACGCCCTTGATGAAACGCAGGTACAGCGGCAGGAAGGACTCGGCCTGATCCATGACGAAGACACGCTGCACATACAGCTTCAGGCCTTTCGGCGCTTCACGCTGGTACAAGTCGAACGGCGCGCGGGCCGGCACATAGAGCAGCGAGCTGTATTCCAGCTTGCCTTCGACCTTGTTGTGGCTCCAGCTCAGCGGGTTCTCGAAGTCGTGAGCGATGTGCTTGTAGAACTCCTGGTATTCCTCGTCCTTGACCTCGGTGCGCGGACGGGTCCACAGGGCGCTGGCGCGGTTGACGGTTTCCCATTCCAGCGCCGGGACCTCTTCACCTTCGGCAGCGGCCTGTTCTTTCGGCAGCTCGATCGGCAAGGCGATGTGGTCGGAGTACTTCTTGATGATGTTGCGCAGGCGCCAGCCATCGGCAAATTCGTCTTCGCCGGACTTCAGGTGCAGCACGATGCGGGTACCGCGATCGGCCTTCTCGACGGTGGCGACTTCAAACTCGCCCTCGCCCTTGGACGACCAATGCACGCCTTCGCTGGCGGCCAGACCGGCACGGCGGCTGAACACTTCAACCTGGTCGGCGACGATAAACGCGGAGTAGAAACCGACACCGAACTGACCGATCAGGTGCGAGTCCTTCTTCTGGTCGCCGCTGAGGTTTTTCATGAAGTCGGCGGTGCCGGACTTGGCGATGGTCCCCAGGTGGGTGATCACATCTTCACGGCTCATGCCGATGCCGTTGTCTTCGAGGGTGACGGTTTTCGCGTCCTTATCGAAGCTCACACGGATTTTCAGTTCGGCGCCACCTTCCAGCAACTCAGGCTTGGACAAGGCTTCGAAACGCAATTTGTCGACGGCGTCAGAGGCGTTCGAGATCAATTCGCGAAGGAAGATTTCCTTGTTGGAATACAGCGAATGGATCATGAGGTGCAGCAGTTGCTTCACCTCGGTCTGGAAGCCCAGGGTTTCCTTTTGAGTTTCCACACTCATGGTCATCAAACTCCAAATCAGATGGCATAAGCCGTAACCAAAGGGCCAACGGCGGGATGTCATCAAAGTTGGGGGTTGATCCGAGGATTTCAAGGGCTGGGGCATTCCTCAATCTTGAAATGTGCCCGAGCAGTGGCAATCGGTTCGGCTTCGGTGCTTTGCCACGCGGTAATGGCGACGTTGGCCACCCTCCGTCCCTGCCGACAGACCTGGCATTTGGCGTAGGTGTCGCGAAACTGCCCCGCACGCAGGTAGTCCAGGGAGAAGTCGATGATTTTCGGCACCCCGGGGGACCCGGTGAACACCAACAGATGCAAGGCTGCCGCCAGTTCCATGAAACCGGCAATCACCCCACCGTGGATGGCCGGCAGCAAAGGGTTACCGATGTTGTCCCGGTTGGCCGGCAGACAAAACAGCAGTTCGTCACCCAATCGCGAGCATTCGACACCGATCAATTTGGCGTAGGGGATGCGCTGCAACAGCAATCCATAGTCGCCCCGCTCGTGGGCCTGCCTCAGTTGTTCCTTGAAGTCTTCAGTCATTGCCCTTGTCCTTTCAACGCGCCGGCGAAGCCCTTGCTGCCCTTGATCCCTGTGCCCATGCGCATAAAGGTGCCGACCGCATGGGCAATCGGCTGCTCGGGATCGTCCTGATAGGCCAAGCCGCGGATAAAGATCACGTCTGTGGTCACTCGATAGCACTGGGCAAACCCGTACACGCCTTTATGGGGCTCGGCGGAACGCATGTAGTCGATGCGCAGGTCCAGGGTCGGGCAGACCTCGAACTCCGGCAATGCACACAAAGTGGCCATGCCACAGGCGCTGTCCATCAACGAGGTCAGGGCTCCACCGTGGATGACCCCGGTCTCGGGGTTGCCGACAATGTGCGAGCTATAGGGGAGGCTCAAAGTAATGCCGTCCGTCGAGGCGCTGTGAACCTCAAGGCCCAGCACCTGACAGTGCCGCAACGCCGACAGAAAACGCGTCGCACGCTCAAAAATAGGGGTTTGCGCCATGGCCGGAAGTCTCTGTTTAGTGTTGCAACACCGCAGTTAACAAAGAGCGTAAAAGTTCCAACAAAAGCGAACTTTATATATCTGTGAACTACGAGGAACTTAAGCTTTGCGGCTGTGCTCGAAAGGCCACTAGATATCTTCAATAAGGAGAAACACCCCATGCGTAAAACTTTAGCTATTGCCCTGATGCTGACCGCTTCCCTCGGTCTCGCTGCCTGCGATAAAAAATCCGAGGACAAAGCTCAAGATGCCAACCAACATGCTGAGCAAGCTCAACAGAAAATGAACGAGGCTCAGGATAAAGTGAACGACGCGGCGAAAGAAAACGCCGAAGCCGCCAAAGATCAGGCTGAATCCAACAAAGCCGCTGCTGAAGAGAACGCCACTGAAGCAGCGCCTAAAACCAACTAACCGTGGTTTTAGTGCAGGACAAGAAAGCCCGCCTCGCGCGGGCTTTTTCTTGCACGTAAAACAGGCTGCCCATGAGGGAAAGAATAAACACGTCGAAGACTAGTTTCCCGTCTCCGGGAACACCTCGTCCCGTTGCGGGGGCATCTGCAACGAGGGCATCAGCCCTTCGTCATTGACCGGCGCCTCCAGCCTGTAATGCAAGGTGCTGGTAGTCGGCAGCAAGCGGATTGGGAAGTCGTAACCCACGGCAAACGGCGCCAGCCATTGGCGCGCCTGATACCCCGGAGCCGCAATGCTCATGTAGCAAGGATGAGGGGTGTCCTGGGGCGAACGGCCGGCCAATACCATGACCCACTCCCAGTCGGTCGCTTCCTCGACCTCAAAGCCGCCGTCATCGCGGGTCAGGAACCGCGCACCACAGAACACCCCTTTGGCCCCCGCAATCGGCACGCCGCTGATGGCGTCCACCACCTGGCCACGGGCTTGCCCGTTCAGGTACAGGGTTTGCACTCGACAGCCCGACAACACAAAAAACAACAAGCACAAACACTTCAGGGCACGGGAGTTGTTCATCGGTCATATCCTTTTTAACCGGGCACAGGCCCATCGATAGGGAATGCGATCAAACGCCCTCTTTGGTCCCATCGTTCACAGGCATTTCAGTCGGGGTATAGACCATAACGTCCAGTACATCGGAGTGAAACTCCCGCTGATACAACACGAACACCACCCCGGCACTCATCAGCATGAACAACCAGGGGCTGACGAACCAGGCCAGCATGGTCATGCCGAAGTAATAGGAACGCAAACCGAAGTTGAACTGGTTGGCTGCCATGGAGATCACCCGCGCCGCCCGCGAGGCAAAGGCCTTGCGCTCCTGCTCGGAAACATGACGCTCACCGATCATCGGTGCCGACCCCACCAGCACCGCGGCAAAGTTGTACTGGCGCATGCACCAACTGAAGGTGAAGAAGGCGTAGACAAATACCAGCGCCAGGCACAGCAGTTTGATCTCCGACATGCCCTGGGATGCTTGCTGCACCATGGGGATGTCCGCCAACAGCGACACCGCACGCTCCGATGCACCGAGCACGGTGAGAATACCGGCCAGGATAATCAGGGTGCTGGAGGCAAAGAACGAGGCATTGCGTTCCAGGTTACCGATCACGCTGGCGTCGGCGATGCGGTTGTCCCGCAGCAGCATGCGGCGCATCCAGTCTTCACGGTACAGGTGCATCACACTGGCCAGGCAGGCAGTATCGCGCCCTTTCCAGGTGGCGTAGCGGGTGTAACCGCCCCAGCAGATGGCAAACCACAGGGCAGCGAGGATATGGACCAGGTTGGCTTCAACGAACGACATGCAATTCCCTATCAAGGCGTTGGCAGAGGGTAAAACAAACAGGCACTGCTTCGACGCCGCAGCAGTGAAAAAGACACCCGCCAGCGCCCATAAAAAATGCCCCGTATCGGTGGATACGGGGCATTTCAGTCATCCCTCAAGGCCCGCTTGTGGCGAGCCCGGGGCGATCAAGCCAAGACTTCGGCGCGCTTGCCCAGCATGCGGTCGCAGACCACTGCCAGCACCAGGACAATCACCGAAGGCACCAGCCAGGCCAGGCCTTGCTGGCTCAACGGCAGGTCGAGCAACACCTGCGGCATGCGGCTCACCAGCGGAGTGCCTTTCAGCGCATCGATGGTGCCGAACAGGAAGGCCACCAGCATCACCGGGCCGACAATGCGCCCCTGCTCATGCCAGAAATCCTTGCAGAAGCTCAGGGCCACCAGAGCGATGCAGGGCGGGTAGATGGCGGTCAGCACCGGGATGGAAAAGGCGATCAACTTGGTCAAGCCCAGGTTGGACACCAGCAACGAGAACAGCGCAAGGATGATCACCAGCGTCTTGTAGGACAGCGGCAACACCCGGCTGAAGTATTCGGCGCAGGCGCAGGTCAGGCCGACCGCAGTCACCAGGCACGCCAGGGAGATCAGCACCGCGAGGAAGCCGCTGCCCAGGGAACCAAAGGTGTGCTGTACATAAGCGTGCAACACCGCAGCACCGTTGTTGGCACCGGCGGCCACTTCATGGCTGCCCGAACCCAGGCGGAACAGGCTGATGTACACCAGCGCCAGGCCAACACCGGCAATCAGCCCGGCGATGATGGCGTAGCGGGTAATCAGGCGCGGCGACTCGACACCCCGGGAGCGGATGGCATTGACGATGACGATGCCGAACACCAGTGCGCCCAGGGTATCCATGGTCAGGTAGCCATTGATAAAGCCTTGGGAAAACGGTGCGGCCACGTATTCAGGGGTGGCTGTGCCGATATCCCCCGCCGGCAGCGCGAACGCGGCAATGCCCAATACGGCCAGGGCAATGATCTTCAGCGGCGCCAGGAAGCGCCCAACGGTATCCAACAGACGCCCCGGGTACAGGGAAACGAAGAACACCAGGAGGAAGTACACCGAGCTGTAGAGGAACAGCGCCAGCGGGCTTTCGCCGGTCAGCGGCGCCAGGCCCACTTCAAAGGACACGGTCGCCGTGCGCGGCGTGGCGAACAGCGGACCGACCGCCAGGTAGCACACCGCTGCCAGCAGGCCGCCCGCCACCTTGCCGATGGGGCTGCTCAGCGCATCCATCGCCCCGCCCACCTTGGCCAGGGCCACCACAGTGACCACTGGCAGGCCGACCGCCGTAATCAGAAAGCCCAACGCCGCCATCCAGACATGAGGCCCGGACTGCAAACCGACGATGGGGGGGAAGATGATGTTGCCGGCCCCGACGAACAGGGCAAATGTCATAAAACCAAGCGCCAGGATGTCCTGGCCTTTCAACACGTTCATTAAGGAAATACCACACTACTGAATCGGAATTTAGAGAGGGATTTCCCTATGAGTGAGGGAAATGCTGTCAATCCGTATAAGACTGACCCGTTTAGCGCGCCGCGACCTTGTGGGCAGCAGACGCAAAAAGAGGCGGGTAGATTACAGATTTCACAAGACAAACGCACCGTTAGAGGGCGAACTATCTGATAAGCGACATTTTCGTGTCGCGTTTTTGAAAGAAAAGCAGCCATAAGCGGCAAGCAATAGCCTTGGACTTCAAGCTTGAAGCTACAAAATCGCCACTTGTAGCGGCCCAAAAACAACAAAAGCCACCCGAAGGTGGCTTTTGTCGTATTGGGGTTTCAGCTAAGCGCGAGGCTTACTTGACAGCCCAACCGGTCAGCTCGGCCAGGGCCTTGCCGATGTCTGCCAGCGAACGCACGGTTTTAACGCCTGCGTCTTGCAGAGCAGCGAATTTCTCGTCTGCAGTGCCTTTGCCGCCAGAGATGATTGCGCCAGCATGGCCCATGCGCTTGCCCGGAGGAGCAGTCACACCAGCGATGTAGGAAACAACCGGCTTGGTCACGTGAGCCTTGATGTAGGCAGCCGCTTCTTCTTCAGCCGAACCGCCGATCTCGCCGATCATTACGATCGCTTCGGTCTTCGGATCTTCCTGGAACAGTTTCAGGATGTCGATGAAGTTGGAGCCTGGGATCGGGTCACCGCCGATGCCGACGCAAGTCGACTGACCGAAACCGGCGTCAGTGGTCTGCTTAACAGCTTCGTAAGTCAGGGTGCCGGAACGGGAAACGATACCGACCTTGCCTGGCAAGTGAATGTGACCTGGCATGATGCCGATCTTGCATTCGCCTGGGGTGATCACGCCTGGGCAGTTAGGGCCGATCAGGACAACGCCCAGCTCGTCGCACTTAACTTTAGCGTCCAGCATGTCCAGGGTAGGAATGCCTTCGGTGATGCAAACGATCAGCTTGATGCCGCCGAATGCTGCTTCCAGGATGGAGTCTTTGCAGAAAGGAGCTGGAACGTAGATCACGCTGGCGGTGGCGCCAGTGGCAGCTACAGCGTCTTTCACGGTGTTGAACACTGGCAGGCCCAGGTGCTCGGTGCCGCCTTTGCCTGGAGTGACGCCGCCCACCATTTGGGTGCCGTACTCGATGGCTTGCTGGGTGTGGAAACTACCTTGCGAACCGGTAATACCCTGGCAGATAACTTTGGTGTCTTTATTGATCAGGACGCTCATTATTTGCCCTCCGCAGCTTTGACAACTTGTTGAGCAGCGTCGGTCAGGCTGGTAGCAGCGATGATGTTCAAGCCGCTTTCTGCCAGTACTTTAGCGCCCAGTTCAGCGTTGTTACCTTCAAGGCGAACAACAACCGGGATTTTCACGCCGACTTCTTTCACTGCACCGATGATGCCTTCGGCAATCATGTCGCAACGAACGATGCCGCCGAAGATGTTGACCAGTACTGCAGCGACGTTAGTGTCGGACAGGATGATCTTGAAGGCTTCGGTTACGCGTTCTTTGGTAGCACCACCGCCCACGTCGAGGAAGTTGGCTGGTTTGCCGCCATGCAGGTTGACGATGTCCATGGTACCCATGGCCAGGCCAGCACCGTTGACCATGCAGCCGATGTTGCCTTCCAGGGCTACGTAGTTCAGTTCGAACTTGGCAGCGTGCGCTTCGCGCGGATCGTCTTGCGACGGATCGTGGAAAGTCTTCAGCTTAGGCTGACGGTACATGGCGTTGGCGTCGATGTTGATCTTCGCGTCCAGGCAATGCAGATCGCCGTCAGCCTTGATCACCAGCGGGTTCACTTCCAGCAGAGCCAGGTCGTGATCCTTGAACAGCTTGGCCAGACCTACGAAGATCTTGGCGAACTGAGCAACTTGCTTGCCTTCCAGGCCCAGCTGGAATGCCAGCTCGCGACCCTGGAATGGCTGAGCGCCAACCAGTGGATCGATGGTGGCTTTCAGAATTTTTTCTGGAGTGTCGTGAGCGATTTTCTCGATGTCCACGCCACCTTCGGTGGAAGCCATGAACACGATGCGACGGCTCGAACGGTCAACGACAGCGCCCAGGTACAGCTCTTTAGCGATATCAGTGCACGATTCAACCAGGATCTTGGTGACAGGCTGGCCATTGGCGTCAGTCTGATAAGTCACCAGACGCTTGCCCAACCACTGTTGAGCGAATGCTTTAGCGTCTTCTTTGCTGCGAACCAGCTTAACGCCGCCCGCTTTACCGCGACCACCTGCGTGGACCTGGGCTTTAACAACCCACTCCGAACCGCCGATTTTGTCGCAAGCTTCTGCTGCTTCTTCGGGGGTGTCTACCGCGTAGCCTTTGGATACTGGCAGGCCGTACTCAGCGAACAGCTGCTTACCCTGATACTCGTGAAGATTCATGCTTTTTACCGTCTTCGTTAGGTACTGCGCATTCGGCGCTGCGCTCATGATGAGTGCCGCACCACCTGTGACCGCTACTCTCAAACCAGCGCCGCCCATGAACCAGGAGCCAGGGCTCCGGTCCAGTGTGCGGCGCTACCTCGAGAGGTCGAGTCCAGCGGAGATTCCGCGGTGAGTCTTGCTCGCAAGGCTCACGACGGGCAATCCGCCGTGGTTTCTTATTGTCTTAACGCTTTTTGCGGTTGGCGATGTGGATGGCGCCGCCATTCACTGCCAGTGCAGCTTCGTGCAGGGCTTCGGACAGGGTCGGATGGGAGAAGACCATCATGCCCAGGTCTTCGGCACTGGTGCCGAATTCCATGCCGATTGCACCTTGCTGAACCAGTTCCGCAGCGCTTGGGCCAATCACGTGGACGCCCAATACGCGATCAGTCTTGGCATCGGCGATGACTTTGACGAAACCGCCGGTGTCGTTCGCTGCCATGGCACGGCCGCTGGCTGCAAACGGGAAGGTGCCGACGTTAACTTCAACGCCTTCAGCTTTCAAGGCCTGCTCGGTTTTACCGACCCATGCAATTTCCGGGTGAGTATAAATAACCGATGGGATCAGGTCATAGTTCATCTGGGCTTTGTGGCCCTTGATGCGCTCGACGACCATGATGCCCTCTTCCGAAGCCTTGTGAGCCAGCATCATGCCGCGGACCACGTCGCCGATGGCGTAGACGCCCGGTACGGTGGTGGCGCAGTGATCGTCAACGTGCACGAAACCGCGCTCGTCGAGGGTCACACCGCAATCAGCGGCCAGCAGGTCGGTGGTCACCGGACGACGACCAACGGCTACGATCAGCTTGTCGAAGGTGATGGTCTGTTCGCCGTTGGCGTCGGTGTAGGTCACGACCACTTCGTCGCCGTTGACCTTGGAACCGGTCACGCGAGCGCCCAGCTTGATGTCCAGACCTTGTTTGGTCAGGGTTTTCAGCGCTTCCTTGGAGACGGCGGTGTCAGCAGCCATCAGGAAGGTGTCCAGGGCTTCCAGGACAGTCACTTGTGCGCCCAGACGCGACCAGACCGAACCCAGTTCCAGGCCAATGACGCCAGCGCCGATCACGCCCAGGCGTTTTGGCACAGCTTGGAATTCCAGGGCGCCGGTGGAGTCGACGATCACGTTCTGATCGACTGGAGCCGGTGGAATGTCGATTGGGCGCGAACCTGGAGCCAGGATCACGTTCTCGGCTTCGATCACTTCAACCGAACCGTCAGGCTTGGTGACTTCGACTTTCTTGCCGGCCAGCAGCTTGCCGTGGCCTTGGATCGAGGTCACACCGTTGGCTTTGAACAGGGTCGCAACGCCAGAGGTCAGGCCTTTGACGATGTTGGCCTTACGGCCGACCATTGCTGGCACGTCCATGGTCACGCCAGCGTGGTTGATACCGTGGATCGCGAAACCGTCTTGGGCTTCGTGGAATTTCCAGGAGCTGTCCAGCAGTGCCTTGGAAGGAATGCAACCCACGTTCAGGCAAGTACCACCCAGGGCCAGCTTGCCCTCTTTGTCGGTGTACTTCTCGATGCAGGCAGTGGAAAGGCCAAGTTGCGCAGCTTTAATGGCGGCTACATAACCGCCAGGGCCCGCACCAATCACTACCACGTCGAATTTCTGAGTCATGTAAAAAGATCCTCTTTTAGCAACAAGCTTCAAGCCGCGAGCGGCAAGCCAAGCTGCATTTTCTTGCAGCTTTCGGCCTGCAGCTCACAGCTGCTTTATCAGATATCCAGCAGCAGACGAGCCGGATCTTCCAGCAGGTTCTTGATGGTGACCAGGAAGGTCACAGCTTCTTTGCCATCGATCAGACGGTGATCGTAGGACAGAGCCAGGTACATCATCGGACGGATAACGACTTGACCGTTGATGGCCATCGGACGTTGCAGAATGTTGTGCATGCCCAGGATTGCTGCTTGCGGCGGGTTGACGATCGGGGTCGACATCATCGAACCGAAAGTACCGCCGTTGGTGATGGTGAACGTACCACCGGTCATTTCGTCCATCGACAGTTTGCCGTCACGGGCTTTCTTGCCGAAGGTGGCGATGCCGCCTTCGATTTCAGCCAGGCTCATCAGTTCGGCGTTACGCAGAACCGGAACCACCAGGCCACGGTCGCTGGAGACCGCAACACCGACGTCAGCGTAGCCGTGGTAAACGATGTCGCCACCGTCGATCGACGCGTTGACCGCCGGGAAGCGTTTCAGCGCTTCGGTGGCAGCCTTGACGAAGAACGACATGAAGCCCAGGCGCACGCCGTTGTGGCTCTTCTCGAACAGATCCTTGTACTTCGAACGCAGGGCCATGACTTCGGTCATGTCGACTTCGTTGAAGGTGGTCAGCATCGCCATGTTCGACTGAGCTTCAACCAGACGCTTGGCAACGGTTGCACGAACACGGGTCATCGGTACGCGCTTCTCGATGCGGTCGCCAGCGGCGAACACAGGAGCAGCGGCAGCCGGAGCAGCAGCCTTGGCAGGCGCAGCAGCCGGAGCGGCTTTCTTGGCAGCAACAGCGGCAACCACGTCTTCCTTGGTCACACGACCGCCTTTGCCAGTACCGGCAACGGAAGCGATGTTGATGCCGTTTTCTTCAGCCAGCTTGCGTGCAGCAGGAGCAGCAACAGGATCGTCTTCGCCAGCAGCAGCTGGAGCGGCAGCCTGGGCAGCCGCTGGAGCAGCGGCGGCGGCAGGTGCAGCGGCAGCAGCGCCGCCTTCCACGATGGAGCCCAGGACTTCGTCGGACAGAACGGTGTCGCCTTCGTTCTTGACGATAGCGCCCAACACGCCGTCAGCAGTCGCCAACACTTCCAGCACAACCTTGTCGGTTTCGATGTCGACGATCAGTTCGTCACGCTTGACGGCGTCGCCCGGTTGTTTGTGCCAGGTGGCAACGGTGCCATCGGCAACCGATTCCGGGAAAGTGGGGGCTTTGATCTCGATAGCCATTATCTGTGGTTCCTTAAATTCGGTTTCAGGTGCGCGAAGGCATTAAACAGTGAAGGCATCTTGCAGCAGTTTTTCCTGCTGCTCGGCGTGCATCGATGCGTAACCACATGCAGGTGCAGCAGAAGCGTCACGGCCCGCGTACTCGAGTACGAGCGACTTGTTGTGACCGCTGATGATGCGACGCATGTGATGCTGGCTGCAGTACCAGGCACCCTGGTTCATCGGCTCTTCCTGACACCAAACGATGTGTTTGAGGTTTTTGTACGGAGCCAGGACTTCAATCAAGTCGTCCTCAGGGAATGGGTACAGCTGCTCGATCCGCACGATGGCGATGTCATCACGACCTTCGGCACGGCGTTTTTCCAGCAAGTCGTAGTAGACCTTGCCGCTACACAGAACGATGCGACCTACATCTTTTGGATCTTGGGCATCGATTTCCGGAATAACGGTCTGGAAGGAACCTTCCGCCAGATCTTCCAGGGTCGAGATGGCCAATTTATGACGCAGCAGCGATTTCGGCGTCAGGACTACCAGCGGCTTGCGCAGGGGACGAATCACCTGGCGACGCAGCAAGTGGTAGATCTGGGCCGGAGTGGTCGGTACGCACACCTGGATGTTGTGCTCGGCGCACAGCTGCAGGTAACGCTCCAGACGGGCCGAGGAGTGCTCAGGACCCTGACCTTCATAACCGTGTGGCAGCAGCATGGTCAGACCGCAGAGACGGCCCCACTTGTGCTCGCCGCTGGTGATGAACTGGTCGATCACTACTTGGGCACCGTTGGCGAAGTCGCCGAACTGGGCTTCCCAGATCACCAGCGCGTTTGGCGTAGTGGTCGAGTAACCGTATTCGAACGCCAGCACGGCTTCTTCGGACAGGAACGAGTCGTACAGGTCGAAACGTGGCTGGCCTTCGTACAGGTGCTGCAACGGGATGTAGGTGCCCGCGTCTTTCTGGTTGTGCAACACCGCGTGACGGTGCGAGAACGTACCACGGCCGATGTCCTGGCCGGTCATGCGAATCGGGTGACCTTCGAACGCCAGGGTCGCGTACGCCATGGTTTCGGCGTAACCCCAGTTGATCGGCAGGCCGCCGGCTTGCATTTTCTGACGGTCTTCGTAGATCTTCGCCACTTGGCGCTGAACCACGAAGCCTTCCGGCAGTTCCAGCAGCTTGGCAGACAGTTCTTGCAGGGTCTTCAGGTCGAACCGGGTGTCGTGACGCGCAGTCCAGGCGTGGCCCAGGTACGGACGCCAGTCCACGAACAACTCTTTGTTCGGCTCTTTGACCAGGCTTTTCACCACGTGCAGACCGTTGTCCAGCGCATTGCGGTATTCGTCGACTTTCGCCTGAACACGCTCTGCGTCGAGCACACCGCCCTGAGTCAGGCGTTCGGCATACAGTTCACGAGTGGTGCGCTGTTTGACGATCTGCTGATACATCAGTGGCTGGGTGCCGCTTGGCTCGTCGGCCTCGTTGTGGCCGCGACGACGGTAGCAGACCAGGTCGATCACCACGTCGCGCTTGTATTGCATGCGGTAGTCGATGGCCAACTGGGTCACGAACAATACGGCTTCCGGATCATCACCATTCACATGGAGGATCGGCGCCTGGATCATTTTCGCGACGTCGGTGGCGTACTCGGTGGAACGCGAGTCCAGCGGGTTGCTGATGGTGAAGCCGACCTGGTTGTTGATCACCAGGTGGATGGTGCCGCCAGTCTTGAAGCCGCGGGTCTGCGACATCTGGAAGGTTTCCATGACCACGCCCTGACCTGCGAATGCAGCGTCACCGTGGATGGAAATTGGCAGTACCTTGTCACCGTTCAGGTCATTACGACGATCCTGGCGAGCACGCACCGAACCCTCGACCACTGGCGAAACGATTTCCAGGTGGGAAGGGTTGAAGGCCATGGCCAGGTGAACTTCGCCGCCGGCGGTCATCACGTTGGACGAGAAGCCCTGGTGATATTTCACGTCGCCGGAGCCCAACTCGACCTTCTTCTTGCCTTCAAACTCGTCGAAGAGTTCGCGCGGGTTCTTGCCGAAGGTGTTGACCAGTACGTTCAGGCGACCACGGTGGGCCATGCCGATGACGATTTCCTTGGTGCCGTAGGAACCGGAACGCTGGATCAGCTCATCAAGCAACGGAATCAGGCTCTCGCCGCCTTCCAGACCGAAACGCTTGGTACCCGGGTACTTGGTGCCCAGGTATTTCTCGAGGCCTTCAGCTGCGGTCACGCGCTCAAGCAGGTGGCTCTTGATATCCGTGGAGTAAGTCGGACGGCCACGCACGCTTTCCAGACGCTGCTGGAACCACTGACGCTGTTCGGAATCGACGATGTGCGTAAATTCAGCGCCGATGGTGCGGCAATATGTCTGCTGCAACGCTTCGTGAATTTCGCGTAGGCTCGCTTCCTCTTTGCCGATGAACAGGTCGCCGGCACGGAAGGTCGTATCAAGATCGGCATTGGTCAAGCCGTAATGATTGATCGACAGGTCTGCAGGTGCAGGACGCTGCCACAGCCCCAGCGGGTCAAGCTGGGCTGCCTGGTGGCCACGCATACGGTAGGCCTGGATCAATCGCAGCACTTCAACCTGCTTCTTCTCGTGCTCACTGCTCACGCTGCCGGCGGATACCGGTTGTGCGCGGCGCTGGTTCTTTGCCAGCAAGACGAAATGATCGCGGATTGTGGAGTGCGAAACATCGATGGCAGTGCTGCCGTCGGTAGGCAACTTCTGGAAGTAAGTGCGCCACTCTTCTGGCACAGCGTTAGGGTCGTGCAGGTAGAGCTCGTAGAGCTCTTCCACATAGGCAGCGTTACTACCGGATAGGTAGGCGCTGTTCCACATGCGCTGCATCACGCTTTCTTGCATGCTTGGTCACCCTCGGTTAGGGGAACACCACCTGCGAAGACACCGAGCAAACTTGCAGAAGTCCGAATGCAGCGACTAAAACAAGCCACTTAGGATCACGCTGATAGTCCGGGTACCAGCCCGGATGCCCCTGCTTGTCTCATTTCTTCAAAATAAGAGCGGCAACTTTGTGAGCTGCTGCTCAGGTTAAAACTACGGCGCCGGTTGAAGCCTGCGCCGTAGCATCTACGGGTAAAGCGGTTCTACGGGTACAGCAGCTGAATCAAACGCCGCTTTGCAGCAGCATGTTACGGATGTGACCGATGGCCTTAGTCGGGTTCAGGCCTTTCGGACAAACGTTGACGCAGTTCATGATCCCGCGGCAGCGGAATACGCTGAACGGGTCATCCAGCGAAGCCAGACGCTCGGTAGTCTTGGTGTCGCGGCTGTCTGCCAGGAAGCGATAAGCTTGCAGCAGAGCAGCTGGACCCAGGAACTTGTCCGGGTTCCACCAGAAGGACGGGCAAGAGGTCGAGCAGCAAGCGCACAGGATGCACTCGTACAGACCGTCGAGCTTTTCGCGCTCTTCCGGGGACTGCAGACGCTCAATGGCCGGAGCCGGCGTGTCGTTCTGCAGGAATGGCTTAACCTTCTCGTATTGCTTGTAGAAGATGCTCATATCGACGACCAGGTCACGGATAACCGGCAAACCAGGCAGAGGACGAACAACCAGCTTGTTACCTTTGACGACCGCAGACAGTGGCGTGATGCATGCCAAGCCGTTTTTGCCGTTGATGTTCATGCCATCGGAGCCACAAACACCTTCACGGCAGGAGCGACGATAGGAGAAACCTTCGTCCTGCTCTTTGATCAGTGCCAGTACATCCAGCACCATCAGGTCTTTACCACCGGTATCGACCTGGAACTCCTGCATGAACGGCGCGGCGTCCTGATCAGGGTTGTAACGATAAACACTGACTTTCAACATATCGGCCACCCTTAATAAGTCCGAATTTTTGGTTCAAAAGTCGGAACCGTCTTCGGCGAGAAGTTCACGGCACGCTTGGCAACGCGCTTCTCACCCGGGAAGTACAGGGTGTGGCACAGCCAGTTTTCGTCGTCGCGATCTTCAAAGTCTTCACGGGCGTGGGCGCCGCGGGACTCTTTACGCACTTCAGCAGCGATGGCGGTGGCTTCGGCCACTTCCAGCAGGTTCTGCAGCTCAAGCGCTTCGATACGGGCAGTGTTGAACGCCTGGGACTTGTCGTTGATCTTGACGTTGGCGATACGCTCGCGCAGGTCTGCCAACTGAGCGATACCCTTCTGCATGTATTCGCCAGTACGGAATACACCGAAATAGTTCTGCATGCAGTTTTGCAGCTCACGACGCAGGGTCGCCACGTCTTCACCGGTGGTGCGCTCGTTGAGCTTGGCCAGACGGTTCAGGGCAACTTCAACGTTGGTGTCGCTGGCGTCACGGTATTCGATACCGTCAGTCAGGGCTTTTTCCAGGTGCAGGCCGGCCGCGCGACCGAAGACCACCAGGTCCAGCAGCGAGTTGCCGCCCAGACGGTTGGCACCGTGAACCGATACGCAAGCCACTTCACCCACTGCGAACAAGCCAGGGATGATGGTGTCCACGCCTTCGGCGTCCTGAGTGATGGCCTGACCATGAATGTTGGTGGCAACGCCGCCCATCATGTAGTGGCAGGTTGGAACAACCGGAACCGGAGCAACCACTGGGTCAACGTGAGCAAAGGTCTTGGACAGCTCGCAGATGCCTGGCAGGCGGCTGTGCAGCACTTCCTCGCCCAGGTGGTCGAGCTTGAGCATCACGTGGTCGCCGTTAGGGCCACAGCCGTTGCCGGCGATGATCTCTTTAACCATGGAACGGGCTACAACGTCACGACCCGCCAAGTCTTTGGCGTTCGGAGCATAACGCTCCATGAAACGCTCGCCGTGCTTGTTGATCAGGTAACCACCTTCACCACGGCAACCTTCGGTCACCAGTACACCGGCGCCGGCGATACCAGTTGGGTGGAACTGCCACATTTCGATGTCTTGCACCGGAACGCCAGCACGCAAAGCCATGCCGACGCCGTCACCGGTGTTGATCAGGGCGTTGGTAGTGGACGCATAGATACGACCTGCACCGCCAGTGGCCAGAACGGTAGCCTTGGCACGGATGTAGGTGGTTTCGCCGGTTTCGATGCAGATGGCGATAACGCCGACGAACGCGCCGTCTTCGTTTTTCACCAGGTCAACGGCATACCACTCATTAAGGAAGGTGGTACCCGCTTTCAGGTTGCCCTGATAAAGGGTGTGCAGCAGAGCGTGACCGGTACGGTCGGATGCGGCGCATGTACGAGCAGCCTGGCCGCCCTTGCCGTAGTCCTTGGACTGACCGCCGAAAGGACGCTGGTAGATACGACCGGTTTCGGTACGCGAGAACGGCAGGCCCATGTGGTCCAGCTCGAAGACCGCAGCCGGGCCTTCCTGACACATGTATTCGATAGCGTCCTGGTCACCGATGTAGTCGGAACCCTTGACGGTATCGTACATATGCCAGCGCCAGTCATCGTTCGGGTCGGCCGAAGCGATGGCGCAGGTGATGCCACCCTGGGCAGACACGGTGTGCGAACGAGTCGGGAACACCTTGGTGATCACCGCAGTCTTGTGGCCGCCTTGGGCCAGCTGCAGTGCGGCACGCATGCCTGCGCCGCCGCCGCCAATGATGATGGCGTCGAAAGAAATCGTTGGAATGTTAGCCATGAATCAGATACCCCAGAGAATCTGCACACCCCAGACGAAGTAAGCGAACATCGCAACGCCGCATACTGCCTGGAAAAGGAAACGTACTGCTGTGGCCGACTTGCCCAGCGCCATCGGCGTCAGGTAGTCAGTGGAAATGGTCCACATGCCGACCCAGGCGTGAGCGCCCAGAGCAACCATGGCCAGCAGGCTGAAGATACGCATCCAGTTGTTGGCGAACAGAGCGTGCCATTGGGCGTAGCCAAGGCCAGGGTTCGCAACGAGGTACCCGATCAGGAAGATGAAATAAGCCGCGAGAACGACCGCAGACACACGCTGCGCCATCCAGTCATAAAGGCCCGAACGCGACAGGTTCGTAACGCTGGTTACCATATCCAAACTCCCGCCAGAACGATTACCACCACGGATACGGCGATAACGATTTTCGAGCCCAGCTTGCCGCCTTCCAGCGTTTCACCGATGCCCATGTCCATGATCAGATGGCGTACACCGGCCACCAAGTGATACAGCAAGGCGGACAGGAGGCCCCATGCAACGAATTTGGCCAGCGGACTGGTCAAGCACGCCTTCACCTCGGCATACCCTTCCTCGGAACCCAGGGATTTGCTCAATGCGTAAAGCATGATGCCGATGCCCAGGAAGAGGATGATGCCGGAAACACGGTGGAGAAACGACGTAACGCCGGTGATGGGGAGTTTGATGGTCCTTAGGTCTAGGTTTACAGGTCGTTGGCTATTCACGGCTTTTTTCACACTGAAGAGCCCCTAACAATCAGGGCAAAGTTGTTGGGGAGTGCACTGGTCAGGCAACCACTACCCAGGGAGTGCGACCCCCAATAAAGCGGGCCCAGAAGCCTACGGAGGTCGGTGGCCGAGTATAGACAGTTAGGCTACTAATGACAACGCAAACACCTCCCCCTAATAGCTGATTGCGTTACCGTAATAAAAGGCGTAAATGGCAGGGAATTTCGAGGAAAAACTCGGCTTAAAGCCTTCTGGAGCAAGACTTTAGGCAAATTGACATTCAGATTTATCTCACTATAGTGGTGCGGGCCCTGCGTGGGGGGTCTGTCAGATGATTTCAAGCATAAATAGGAGGCCACATGGCTGACAAAAAAGCGCAGTTGATCATCGAGGGCGCAGCCCCCGTCGAGCTGCCCATTTTAACCGGCACCGTTGGTCCCGATGTTATCGATGTTCGGGGCCTGACGGCCACGGGCCGCTTCACCTTTGACCCTGGTTTCATGTCGACTGCCTCCTGCGAGTCGAAGATCACCTATATTGATGGTGACAACGGCATCCTGCTGCATCGGGGCTACCCGATCGAGCAACTGGCCGAGAAGTCGGACTACCTGGAAACCTGCTACCTGCTGCTCAATGGCGAACTGCCAACCGCAGAACAGAAGGCCCAGTTCGTCAGCACCGTCAAGAACCACACCATGGTTCACGAACAGCTGAAAACCTTCTTCAACGGTTTCCGTCGTGACGCCCACCCGATGGCGGTCATGTGTGGTGTCGTCGGCGCCCTGTCGGCGTTCTACCACGACTCCCTGGACATCAATAACCCGCAACACCGCGAAATCTCGGCGGTGCGCCTGATCGCCAAGATGCCGACCCTGGCCGCGATGGTTTACAAGTACTCCATGGGCCAACCCATGATGTACCCGCGCAACGACCTGTCGTACGCGGAAAACTTCCTGCACATGATGTTCAACACCCCGTGCGAGATCAAACCGATCAGCCCGGTGTTGGCCAAGGCAATGGACCGGATCTTCATCCTCCACGCCGACCACGAGCAGAACGCATCGACCTCCACCGTACGCCTGGCAGGCTCCTCGGGTGCCAACCCGTTCGCCTGTATCGCTGCCGGTATCGCTGCTCTCTGGGGCCCGGCTCACGGCGGCGCCAACGAAGCCGTGCTGACCATGCTCGATGAAATCGGCGATGTCTCGAATATCGACAAGTTCATCGCCAAGGCCAAGGACAAGAACGATCCGTTCAAGCTCATGGGCTTCGGTCACCGCGTCTACAAGAACCGTGACCCACGCGCCACAGTAATGAAGCAGACCTGCGACGAAGTGTTGAAGGAACTGGGCATCAAGAACGATCCGCAACTCGAACTGGCCATGCGCCTGGAAGAGATCGCCCTGACCGACCCGTACTTCATCGAACGCTCGCTGTACCCGAACGTCGACTTCTACTCGGGGATCATCCTCAAGGCGATCGGCATTCCAACCAGCATGTTCACCGTGATCTTCGCCCTGGCGCGGACCGTCGGCTGGATCTCCCACTGGAAGGAAATGCTCTCCAGCCCGTACAAGATCGGCCGTCCACGCCAGCTGTACACCGGCTACGAGTCACGCGACATCAGCAAACTGGAAGACCGCAAGTAAGACCCGCCTAGCGCACACGTCTTGATTGCAGCTGATACGGCCTCTAAACAGAGGCCGTATTTGTTTCCGCCCTCCTCTCTCATGCCGCAGCTTCTCGCAGGAGCCGGCTTGCCGGCGAATCGATCCTAAGCACAGCACCCAACTCCAAACCCATCCTCAGCCTCAGAGACGCCTTCGCTGGCAAGCCAGCTCCTACGACCCTGGCTGGATGGCGGGTATAAAAAATGCCCTGATCTCTCGATCAAGGCATTTCAATATCACACAACTTATATATAGAAGCCGATACTCAGTTCCGACTCAGTGCGACACCGCTCCACTGGCACCCAGGCCGGTCTGCGAACGTACGAACTGCGGGAAGAACAGCGCCCGCTCATTCTCTGCCGCGGTCGACTTGTCAGTGATGGAGAAGAACCAGATCCCGACAAAGGCAATGATCATCGAGAACAGCGCAGGGTACTCATACGGGAAGATCGCCTTCTCGTGATGGAGGATCTGCACCCAGATGGTCGGCCCAAGGATCATCAGCCCCACTGCACTGATCAGCCCCAGCCAGCCACCAATCATGGCACCGCGGGTGGTGAGTTTCTTCCAGTACATGGAAAGCAGCAGAACCGGGAAGTTGCAGCTTGCAGCAATGGAGAACGCCAGGCCCACCATGAACGCAATGTTCTGGCTTTCGAAGAGAATGCCCAGGCCGATCGCCAGCACGCCCAGGGCGATGGTGGTGATCTTCGAGACGCGGATCTCATCCTTGTCGTTGGCCTTGCCCTTCTTGATCACGCTGGCGTACAGGTCATGGGACACCGCCGAAGCACCCGCCAACGTCAGGCCAGCCACTACGGCGAGGATGGTGGCGAAGGCCACTGCCGAGATAAAGCCCAGGAAGATGCTACCGCCCACGGCATCGGCCAAATGTACCGCCGCCATGTTGTTACCGCCCAACAGCGCACCCGCCGCATCCTTGAACGCAGGGTTGGTGCTGACCAGCAAGATCGCGCCAAAACCGATGATGAACGTCAGGATGTAGAAGTAGCCGATGAAGCCTGTGGCATAAAGCACGCTCTTACGGGCTTCTTTCGCGTCACTCACAGTGAAGAAGCGCATCAGGATATGGGGCAGGCCCGCGGTACCGAACATCAGCGCCAGGCCCAGGGAGAAGGCCGAGATCGGATCCTTCACCAAGCCACCAGGGCTCATGATTGCCTCACCTTTGGGGTGAACCTTGATCGCTTCGGAGAACAGGGCGTTGAAGTCGAAGTTGACGTGCTTCATCACCATCAGCGCCATGAAGGACGCACCGGACAGCAACAGCACCGCCTTGATGATCTGTACCCAAGTGGTTGCCAGCATGCCGCCGAACAACACATAGAGGCACATCAGGATGCCCACCAGGATCACCGCCACATGGTAATCAAGGCCGAACAACAGCTGGATCAGCTTACCGGCACCCACCATCTGCGCGATCAGGTAGAACGCCACCACCACCAGCGAACCACAGGCCGACAAAGTACGGATCTGCGTCTGCCCAAGGCGATAAGAAGCCACGTCGGCGAAGGTGTATTTGCCCAGGTTACGCAGGCGCTCAGCGATCAGGAACAGAATGATCGGCCAGCCCACCAGGAAGCCGATGGAGTAAATCAGGCCGTCATAGCCAGAGGTATACACCAGCGCGGAAATCCCCAGGAAGGACGCCGCCGACATGTAGTCGCCGGCAATCGCCAGGCCGTTCTGGAAGCCGGTGATCTTGCCGCCCGCCGCGTAATAGTCGGCCGCCGACTTGTTGCGCTTGGACGCCCAGTAAGTGATGCACAGGGTCGCACCGACGAACACCACGAACATCAGGATCGCCGACACATTGAGGGGTTGTTTATGGACTTCGCCAGTCAGTGCATCGGCGGCCCAAACGGCCGGGGCGAAGGCTGCAATGCCGAGAGCTGCCAGTAGACGCCGGATCATTGCTGAGCCTCCTTGAGAATCGCATTGTTCAGGTCGTCGAATTCACCGTTGGCACGTCGCACATAGATCCCCGTCAGGATAAAGGCCGAAAGAATCAGCCCCACACCGATGGGAATGCCCCAGGTGATGGATGACGTCGGACTGAGTTTCGCCCCCAGGATCTGGGGTCCGTAAGCGATCAACAGGATGAAGCCCGAGTAAAGCCCAAGCATGATCGCCGATAGAATCCAGGCGAACCGCTCTCGCTTGCTGACCAGCTCCTTGAAACGCGGGCTGTTTTGAATCGAGAGGTAAATGCTGTCGTTCATTGTTTTTATCCTCGCAGCACAGATTTTAGTTAGAACGTATTCCACTCTATGCGGCTATGGAGCAGGTTCCAGACGACCTTAGTATTAGAACGACATTAGCGCGGCCGCCAATTTCTCCCGCAGAAAAAACAAAAACCGCCAGGGGCGAACCCCAGGCGGTCTTTAGAAGGCTGTTCTAGACGCTTTGTCTATTACTTAGCAGTCCACTCGGCAACCCGATCCGGGTGTTTGGCCACCCAGTCCTTGGCTGCCGCATCCGGTTTTGCGCCCTCTTGAATGGCCAACATGACCTCACCAATTTCGTCTTTCGAGGTCCACTGGAACTTCTTCAGGAAGGCCGCCACTTCCGGCGCCTTCTTCTCCAGCCCTTTGCTACCGATGCTGTTGACGGTTTCAGCCGCGCCGTACACGCCTTTCGGGTCGTCGAGGAAGCGCAGTTTCCACTTGGCGAACATCCAGTGCGGCACCCAGCCGGTGACGGCAATGGACTCATTCTTCTCTTCAGCACGGGTCAGCTCAGCGATCATCGCCGCGCCGGAACTGGCCTGCAGCTTGTAGTCCAGGCCGTAATCCTTGATCGCCTGGTCGGTCTTGAGCATCACGCCCGAGCCAGCGTCGATCCCCACGATCTTGTTCTTGAAGGTGGTGTCGGTTTTCAGGTCCTCGATGGACTTGGCCTTGACGTACTCCGGCACAATCAAACCGATCTTCGCGTCTTTGAAGTTGGGGCCGTAGTCGACCACTTTGTCCTTGTTCTTGGCCCAGTACTCGCCGTGGGTCACCGGCAACCAGGCCGAGAGCATGGCGTCGAGCTTACCGGTGGCCACGCCCTGCCACATGATGCCGGTGGCCACAGCCTGCAACTTGACGTCATAACCGAGCTTCTGCTTGATCACCTCTGCCGCCACGTGAGTGGTCGCCACGCTGTCCGACCAACCGTCGACATAGCCGATGCTCAGGGTCTTGCTGTCGGCGCTGGCGAGGGTGGAGCTCATCGCAAGGACCATCGCGGCACCTGCGCCTAAAATGCTTCGCATCTTCATCGTTACTTCCCCGAAAGTGCTGCACCAGGCGGGTGCCCGGCGCGTCAACGTATGGTTATGGTGCACAGCGCCCCCATCACGCCTCACCGCAAACTCGTTCGAACATCAGCGGAGTACTGATGCTTGGATAATCAACCCGCAGCCTCCAGCGACCTGCTCTGTCTACGACCTCAAGGCAACAAGCAACGACATCAGATAGCCAGCAACCAGCCACCCGGAACCGCCTGCCTCCCGGCCCGCCCGAACTTTGCATGTCAAAATCATGCAGCCCACCTAGGGGCCGATGAATGCAGGTAAGATGCCCGGCTTTGCTCCCACACGGCCTGACCATGTCTGCGACTGCCCGCTTCCCCCTCCTGCCCTACTTACTGGCCTGCCTACTGGGCGTGTTCGCCCTGTGCGGCTACTGGTACGGCCTCGGCCAACCCGTGGTGCTGCCAGATGTCGCCAGCGCCAGCCACAAGCTGCAATGCGCCTCTTACACCCCGTTCGACAAAGACCAGTCGCCGTTCGACCAGCCGTTCAAGCTGCGTCCGGAGCGCATGGACGCTGACCTGGCCCTGCTGGCCACCCGTTTCGAGTGCATCCGCACCTACTCCATGACCGGCCTCGACGCCCTGCCGGACCTGGCGCGCAAGCACGGCCTGAAGCTGATGATCGGCGCCTGGGTCAACAGCAACCCGGTGGACACCGAGAAGGAAGTCGACCTGTTGATCGCCTCGGCCAACGCCAACCCCGACGTGGTCAGCGCGGTGATCGTCGGCAACGAGGCCTTGCTGCGCAAGGAAGTCACCGGCGCCCAACTGGCTCGGCTGATCCTCAAGGTCAAGGCCAACGTCAAGCAGCCGGTGACCTACGCCGACGTTTGGGAGTTCTGGCTCAAGCACCCGGAAATTGCCCCGGCGGTGGACTTCCTGACCATTCACTTGCTGCCGTATTGGGAAGACGATCCGTCGAACATCAACGCCGCCCTGAACCATGTGGCCGAGGTGCGCCAGGTGTTCGGCAACCGCTTTGCACCCAAGGACGTGATGATCGGCGAGACCGGCTGGCCCAGCGAAGGCCGCCAGCGCGAAACCGCCCTGCCAAGTCGGGTCAATGAGGCCCAGTTCATCCGTGGTTTTGTCGCCATGGCCGAAGCCAACGGCTGGCACTACAACCTGATCGAAGCCTTTGATCAGCCCTGGAAACGTGCCAGTGAAGGGGCCGTCGGCGGCTACTGGGGCCTGTTTGACGCGGATCGCCAGGACAAGGGCATCCTCGCCGGGCCAGTCTCCAACCTGCCTTATTGGCCGTTGTGGTTGGGCGTTGGCGGGGCGCTGTTCCTGGCCACCCTGGTTCTGGGCGGGCGGGTTCGCAGCCCCCGCGCGGCGTTGCTCCTGCCAGCGCTCGGCGCCTTGGGTGCCTGTTGCATCGGCACCTGGGGCGAGCTGGCGCGAGTCACCAGCCGTTTTACCGGAGAGTGGCTCTGGGCTGCCTTGCTGCTGGGCCTGAACCTGCTGGTGCTGGCCCATGCCGCCTTGGCCCTGAGCAGCCGTGACGGCTGGCGCGGCCGGGCCTTCAAGGCCCTGGAACAACGCGCCGGCTGGCTGCTGGCCGCCACCGGCTTCGCTGGGGCCGTGATGATGCTGGAGCTGGTGTTCGACCCACGCTACCGCAGTTTCCCTAGCGCCGCCCTGTTGCTGCCCGCCCTGGTCTACCTGTGCCGCCCAGTGAGCGTGCCGCGCCGGGAAATTGCCCTGCTGACCTTTATCATCGGTGCCGGCATCGCGCCGCAGTTGTACCGCGAAGGGCTGCAAAACCAGCAAGCCTGGGGCTGGGCACTGGTCAGCCTGTTGCTGGTGGCCGCATTGTGGCGCAGCTTGCGCATCCGCAAGGCCTGACACCCAGGCAGAAAAAAAGGGATGACCACGGTCATCCCTTTTTCATGGAACTCAGCCAGCCATCATTAGGCTGGGCGGGTCGCCCGCACCAGGCGCAACGCCGCCAACACCACCGCAAACACAGCTAGCGTGGTGTTGTACAGCGCCAGCGCCGGCAGCCCCAGCAACAACGCAACGACTGCCAACCCCCAGCCCACACGCCCCGGCAGGACAAAAGCCAGCAGCGCCGCACCCAAGGCTGACCAGCCCAACACCTGAAAGTGGATCAACCAACCCAGGTTGGCGCGCAACTGGCATTCCCAGCGACTGGCCTCATCCACACAGACGCCCACCCATTGTGCGTCCTCCATAAAGCCGTAGCGCGCGCCATAACTGGCGGCCAGCCACAAAGGCAAGACAATGAGCAGCAGGATCACGGGAAGACGGCGGGACATGAAACACTCCGATAAGGCGAAAACGGCGCCCAGCATAAGCCTCCAAGAGCGCCAAGCAAGCGTGTTGCACAGATAACTGTTCAGCCAATGCCGGCAAAGTGTATCGTCCCGCTACTATTACCCCCAGCCCGCCTTGCCTCGAGCGTTTTTTGTGCCGAACCATGGCACTTCGGCACTAGCGCGGTGGTCATAGCCTGCGAACCTTATCCGGTACCTTTCTCTAAGGGATTTAGTCATGCTCCGTTCCTTGCGCTTCGCTGCCCTTTTCGGCGGCCTTATCTTGAGTGCGTCCGCTCTGGCGGTGGACATCGACGCCGCCAGCTATGGCTACCCTTTGACCAACCCGTTCGAAGCGACCATCGCCACCACACCGCCGGAGTTACGCCCGGAATTGCCGTCCGATGACGACATCAACCAGGCTGACCGCAGCCTGAACCTGCGCCCGGAGCGCGAGTTCATCCTGCCGGACAACTTCTGGGCGGTGAAAAAACTCACCTACCGCATCGCCACCCAGGACCACGCAGCCCCGCTGATCTTCCTGATTGCAGGCACTGGTGCGCGCTTCGACAGCAGCCTCAACGAATACCTGAAGAAGCTGTACTACAAGGCCGGCTACCACGTGGTGCAGCTGTCCTCACCCACCAGCTTCGACTTCATCAGTGCCGCCTCGCGCTTCGCTACACCGGGGGTGACCCAGGAAGACGCCGAGGACATGTACCGGGTCATGCAGGCGGTGCGGGCGCAAAACCCCAAGCTGCCGATCACCGACTTCTACCTCACCGGCTATAGCCTCGGTGCACTGGACGCGGCCTTCGTCAGCAAACTGGATGAAACCCGGCGCAGCTTCAACTTCAAGAAAGTCCTGCTGCTCAACCCGCCGGTCAACCTCTACACCTCCATCAGCAACCTCGACAAGCTGGTACAAACGGAGGTCAAGGGCATCAACAACAGCACCACTTTTTATGAGCTGGTGCTGAACAAGCTGACTCGCTACTTCCAGCAAAAGGGCTACATCGACCTCAACGACGCCCTGCTCTACGACTTCCAACAGTCCAAGCAACACCTGACCAACGAACAGATGGCCATGCTAATCGGCACCTCGTTCCGTTTCTCGGCCGCCGACATCGCCTTTACCTCGGACCTGATCAACCGCCGCGGCCTGATCATTCCACCCAAGTACCCCATCAGCGAAGGCACCAGCCTCACGCCGTTCCTCAAACGTGCCCTGCAATGCGACTTCGACTGCTACCTGACCGAGCAAGTCATTCCGATGTGGCGTGCCCGCACCGACGGCGGCAGCCTGCTGCAACTGATTGACCAAGTGAGCCTGTACGCCCTGCAGGACTACCTGCACAACAGCCCGAAAATTGCGGTCATGCACAACGCTGACGATGTGATCCTCGGCCCTGGCGACCTGGGCTTCCTGCGTAAAACCTTTGGCGACCGCCTGACCGTCTACCCTCACGGCGGTCATTGCGGCAACCTCAACTATCGCGTCAACAGCGACGCCATGCTGGAGTTCTTCCGTGGCTAAACATCTCCTGCTTATCGCTGCGTTGCTCTGTGCCGGCTATGCCCAGGCCGACAACAGCAAGGCCAACGCCCCCACCGTGGTGGATGCCGATGGCTTCACCGAACCCTTGAAAAAACTCAAGTTCAATGCCGGGCTGGACCAGCGGGAATTCGAGCGCTCGACCCTCAACGCCTTGAATGTCTACGACCCACTGGAGTCGTGGAACCGCCGGGTCTACCACTTCAATTACCGCTTCGACCAATGGGTCTTCCTGCCTGTGGTGGACGGCTATCGCTACGTGACGCCGGGCTTCCTGCGCAGCGGCGTGAGCAACTTCTTCAACAACCTCGGCGACGTGCCCAACCTGGTCAACAGCCTGCTGCAACTCAAGGGCCAGCGCTCGATGGAAACCACGGCTCGGCTGCTGCTCAACACCACCATCGGCATCGCCGGCCTGTGGGACCCAGCGACCCGCATGGGCCTGCCACGGCAAAGTGAAGACTTCGGCCAGACCCTGGGCTTCTACGGGGTTCCGGGGGGCGCCTACCTGGTGCTGCCAATCTTCGGCCCCTCGAACCTGCGAGACACCACCGGCCTGGTGGTGGACTACAGCGCCGAGTCGGCCATCAACTTCCTCAACGTCTCCGAAGTCAGCAGCAACCACCCGGAAATCTGGGTACTGCGAGGCGTGGACAAGCGCTACCAGACCAGCTTCCGCTACGGCCAGCTGAACTCGCCGTTCGAGTACGAGAAGGTGCGCTACGTGTACACCGAATCCCGCAAGCTGCAGATCGCCGAATAGGCCTTTCCCCCCGCCCACAAAAAAAGGCCATTCGAGCAACTCGAATGGCCTTTTTGTTTGGGGCCAGGCTTAGGCCTTGGCGCCCTTGACCAGCTTGCCCACCAGGCTGACCACCACCAGCACCGCGGCACCGGCGATGATGCCGGCTACAGCGTTGATCAGGGTGGGCAGCACCAGCGCAAAGCCGCCGATCAGCGGTGTGCTGTGCTCGGTAACGCTCTCGATCCAATGGTGAGCCGCCGGCACGCCGTGGGTCAGGATCCCGCCACCGACCAGGAACATCGCGGCCGTGCCAATCACCGACAGGCTTTTCATCATGTAAGGCGCCGCCCGCAGGATGGCGCCGCCAATGCTTCTGGCCACCTGCCCGGGCTTTTGGGTCAACCACAGCCCCAGGTCATCCAGCTTGACGATACCGGCCACCAGGCCGTAGACGCCGATGGTCATGACAATGGCGATCCCCGACAGCACCACCACCTGCTGCATCAGCGGCGCATCGGCAACGGTGCCCAGGGTAATGGCGATGATTTCCGCCGAAAGGATAAAGTCGGTGCGCACAGCGCCCTTGATCTTGTCCTTTTCAAACGCCACCAGGTCCGTCGCCGGATCGGCAACGGCCTCGATCAACTGATCGTGGTCGGCCTGGTCTTCGTCCTTGCTGTGCAAAAACCGGTGGGCGAGCTTTTCAAAACCTTCGAAACACAGGTAGGCGCCACCGATCATCAACAGCGGCGTCACCAGCCAAGGGGCGAACGCACTGATGGCCAGCGCCGCCGGCACCAGGATCAGCTTGTTGAGAAACGACCCCTTGGCCACGGCCCAAACCACGGGAATCTCACGCTCGGCACGAACCCCAGTCACCTGTTGGGCATTGAGTGCCAGGTCATCACCCAGCACCCCGGCAGTTTTCTTGGCTGCCACTTTGGTCATCAACGCCACATCGTCGAGTACTGCGGCGATGTCGTCGATCAGTACCAGCAAACTGCTTCCTGCCATGAATCAGGTTCCCTTCAGAGATAAATTCCGCGCAGCATACCGTGGCTTCAGGCACCGTGGGGGGCATTCTTGAGCGCCGTGTAACGCCGGTGCTACCATGCGCAACCGCCAGAACAGGCAAGGAATCCCCTGGTTTATGAGCACCATCCGCGAGCGCAACAAAGAACTGATCCTGCGGGCTGCCAGTGAAGAATTTGCCGACAAGGGTTTTGCCGCGACCAAAACCAGCGATATCGCAGCCAAGGCGGGGCTGCCCAAGCCCAATGTCTATTACTACTTCAAGTCCAAGGAAAACCTCTATCGCGAGGTGCTGGAAAGCATCATCGAGCCGATTCTCCAGGCCTCCACGCCCTTCAACGCCGATGGCGAACCCAGTGAAGTGCTCAGCGGCTACATCCGCTCTAAGATTCGTATCTCCCGCGACCTGCCGTTTGCCTCAAAAGTGTTCGCCAGCGAAATCATGCACGGCGCGCCGCACCTGAGCCCCGAGCAGGTGGAACAACTCAACGCCCAGGCCCGGCACAACATCGACTGCATCCAGACCTGGATCGACCGCGGCCAGATCGCTGCGATCGACCCCAACCACCTGATGTTCAGCATCTGGGCCGCGACCCAGACTTACGCCGACTTCGACTGGCAGATTTCCGTGGTCACGGGCAAGGCCAAGCTCGATGAATCCGACTACGAAGCCGCCGCGCAAACCATCATCCGCCTGGTGCTCAAAGGCTGCGCCCCGGACCAGTAACCCCCGAACCCAACCCGCCCACTCCGACCGGAGTGGGCACGTCCAGCCGCTAGCCCCTCAAGCACTCACCCCCGCATCCGCCCACAAACCCTGGGCCTCGATGGCGCTGATCGCGCATTGCTCGTCAATGTCCGAGGTGTCGCCACTAATACCGATCGCCCCAATGACCGCCCCGGCCTGATCGCGGATCAATACGCCCCCCGGCGCCGGCACCACACTGCCCTGCCCGAGGCTGTTGAGCGCGGCGATAAACGCCGGCCGCTGCTGAGCATCCAGCGCCAGCAAACGCGAGCCCTTGCCCAGGGCAATCGCGCCCCAGGCCTTGCCTACCGCAATCTGCGGCCGCAGCAAACTGGCCCCGTCTTCTCGTTGCAACGCCACCAGATGCCCACCGGCATCCAGCACCGCGATAGTCAGTGGCGCCGCAGCGATCTTGCGCCCGGCGACGATGGCCTGAGTGGCCAGGTTGACTGCGACTTTCAAGGTTAAAGCGCTCATGGGTGCCGTCCTTATCTTGTTATTGAGAACGTCTGCGGAAGCTTCTTGATAAGAAGTCCAATGGCACAAATAGAACACAATGAATTATTATTTTGTATACAATATTTTTGACAAATCCTGTCATCCGACGAAAAACCCCCTGCATATGGGCCTTCCGTCGAAAGCATCAGCGGCTTGAGAAAATGGATTGACCTGCGCAGCCAGCCGTGAATACACTTTGCGCAAAGCCACTTGTATACAATTACAAAACCTAAGAGGCACAAAACCATGAGCAAAATGAGAGCAATCGAAGCCGCCGTTCTGGTGATGCGCCGCGAAGGGGTCGATACCGCTTTTGGCATCCCGGGTGCCGCCATCAACCCACTGTATTCGGCACTGCAGAAAGTCGGAGGCATCGATCACGTCCTCGCTCGCCACGTTGAAGGCGCCTCGCACATGGCCGAGGGCTACACCCGCACCAAGGCCGGCAACATCGGCGTATGCATCGGCACCTCCGGCCCCGCCGGCACCGACATGGTCACCGGGCTGTACAGTGCCTCGGCCGACTCGATTCCCATCCTTTGCATCACCGGCCAGGCCCCTCGCGCCCGGCTGCACAAGGAAGACTTCCAGGCCGTGGACATCACCAGCATCGTCAAGCCGGTGACCAAATGGGCGACCACCGTCCTCGAGCCGGGCCAAGTGCCCTACGCCTTCCAGAAAGCCTTTTATGAGATGCGCTCCGGCCGCCCAGGCCCGGTGCTGATCGACCTGCCGTTCGATGTGCAAATGGCGGAAATCGAATTCGACATCGACGCCTACCAGCCCCTGCCCCTGGCCAAACCTTCGGCCACTCGGATCCAGGCAGAAAAAGCCCTGGCCCTGCTGGACCAGGCCGAGCGTCCCTTGCTGGTGGCCGGTGGCGGCATCATCAACGCCGATGCCAGCGAGCTGCTGGTGGAGTTCGCCGAACTGACCGGCATCCCGGTCATCCCGACGCTCATGGGCTGGGGCACCATTCCGGACGATCACCCACAAATGGTAGGCATGGTCGGCCTGCAAACCTCCCATCGCTACGGCAACGCCACCCTGCTCAAGTCCGACGTGGTCCTGGGCATCGGCAACCGCTGGGCCAACCGCCACACCGGCTCGGTAGAGGTTTACACCGAAGGCCGAAAATTCATTCACATCGATATCGAACCGACCCAGATTGGCCGCGTCTTCACCCCGGACCTGGGCATCGTCTCCGACGCAGGCTCGGCCCTGACCGTGCTCCTGGAAGTGGCTCGTGAATGGCAAACCGCCGGCAAGCTGAAAAACCGCAGTGCCTGGCTGCAGGATTGCCAGCAGCGCAAGGCCAGCCTGCACCGCAAGACCCACTTCGACAACGTGCCGGTCAAGCCACAGCGGGTCTACGAAGAGATGAACCAGGTGTTCGGCAAAGACACCTGCTACGTCAGCACCATCGGCCTGTCGCAAATCGCCGGGGCGCAGTTCCTCCACGTCTACAAGCCGCGTCACTGGATCAACTGCGGCCAGGCCGGCCCGTTGGGCTGGACCATTCCAGCAGCCTTGGGCGTGGTCAAGGCCGACCCGAGTCGCAAGGTGGTGGCGCTGTCCGGCGATTACGACTTCCAGTTCATGATCGAAGAGCTGGCTGTCGGCGCGCAGTTCAAGCTTCCGTACATCCACGTCGTGGTGAACAACTCCTACCTAGGGCTGATTCGCCAGGCCCAGCGCGGTTTCGACATGGACTACTGCGTGCAGCTGTCTTTCGACAACCTCAATGCCCCGGAACTCAACGGTTATGGCGTCGACCACGTCGCGGTCGCCGAAGGCCTGGGTTGTAAGGCCCTGCGGGTGTTCGAACCGAGCGAAATCCAGCCGGCCCTGCGCAAGGCCCAGGAAATGCTCCAGACCTTCAAGGTGCCGGTGGTGGTGGAGATCATCCTCGAGCGCGTCACCAACATCTCCATGGGCACCGAGATCAACGCCGTCAACGAGTTCGAAGACCTGGCGTTGGTGGGCAATGACGCCCCGACTGCGATCTCCCTGCTGGACTGACCATTCGCCATTGATCGTTCCCGGGGCACGCCGGGAACGACGCTGTTAACAGGAGCCCCCCCATGCCGCGTTTTGCCGCCAACCTGTCCATGCTGTTCACCGAACAGGACTTCCTGGCCCGCTTCGAAGCTGCCGCCAACGCCGGCTTCAGCGGTGTCGAATACCTGTTCCCCTACGAATTCAACTCCGCCGAGATCAAGGCCCAACTGGATGCCCATGGCCTGACCCAGGTGCTGTTCAACCTGCCGGCCGGCGACTGGGCCAAGGGTGAGCGCGGAATCGCTTGCCTGCCGGACCGGGTCGAGGAGTTCCGTGGCGGGGTCGACCTGGCCATCGCCTATGCCAAGGTCCTGGGCAACACCCAGATCAACTGCCTGGCCGGGATCCGCCCACAGGGCATCGACGATGCGACCCTGGAAAAGACCTTCGTCGCCAACCTCAAGTACGCCGCCGACAAGCTGCAGGCCGTCGGCATCAAGCTGGTGATGGAAGCCATCAACACCCGCGACATTCCCGGCTTCTACCTGAACAACACCGCCCAGGCCCTGTCGATCCGTGAACAGGTGGGCAGCCCCAACCTGTTCCTGCAGTACGACATCTACCACATGCAAATCATGGAGGGTGACCTGGCCCGGACCATGGCCAATCACCTGGGCGAAATCAACCATATCCAGCTGGCGGACAACCCCGGGCGCAACGAGCCGGGCACCGGTGAAATCAACTACCGCTTCCTGTTCGAACACTTGGACAAGATCAATTACCAGGGCTGGGTCGGCTGTGAGTACAAGCCGTTGACCACCACTGAAGCAGGCCTCGGCTGGCTGAAAACCCATAACGCAATCTGACTCCCACCTGGTAGGAGCCGGATCGCCGGCGAAGAGGCACTTAAGCCCTGCACGGCCATCAAGACCGCTATCGCTGGCAAGCCAGCTCCTACAAGGTCCGCCTGACTAGAGGATTTTTATCATGGCTAAAATCGGATTTATCGGCACCGGCATCATGGGCCTGCCCATGGCGCAGAACCTGCAAAAAGCCGGGCACAGCCTGTTCCTGTCCGAGCATTACGGCACCGCACCGGCCGAACTGATCGCCGCCGGCGCCGTGGCCTTGGCCAACCCGAAGGAAGTGGCCCAGGAAGCCGAATTCGTCATCATCATGGTTCCCGACACCCCCCAGGTGGAAGACGTTTTGTTGCGTGCCGACGGCGTAGCTGCCGGGATCGGCAAGGGCAAGATTGTCATCGACATGAGTTCGATTTCCCCAACGGCGACCAAGGCGTTTGCCGCTCAGATCAACGAAAAAGGCGCGCAATACCTGGACGCTCCGGTATCCGGCGGTGAGGTCGGGGCCAAGGCCGCGACCTTGAGCATCATGGTCGGCGGCGACAGCCAAGCCTTCGAACGCGCCCTGCCGTTGTTCCAGAGCATGGGCAAGAACATCACCTTGGTCGGTGGCAACGGTGACGGCCAGACCGCCAAGGTGGCCAACCAGATCATCGTCGCCCTGAACATCCAGGCCGTGGCCGAAGCACTGCTGTTCGCCGCCAAGAACGGTGCCGATCCGGCCAAGGTGCGTGAAGCCCTGATGGGCGGGTTCGCCTCGTCGAAGATCCTCGAAGTCCACGGCGACCGCATGATCAAGGGCACCTTCGATCCGGGCTTCCGCATCAGCCTGCACCAGAAGGACCTCAACCTGGCCCTGGCCGGCGCACGGGAACTGGGGGTCAACCTGCCCAACACCGCCAACACCCAGCAAGTGTTCAGCACCTGCGCGGCCATCGGTGGCAGCAATTGGGACCACTCGGCACTGATCAAGGGCCTGGAGCATATGGCGAATTTTTCGATTCGCGATAAATAACCCCGCCACGCCCTCCCCTCTGTAGGAGCCCGGTCTGCCGGCGATGAGGCCAGTTGCATTTGCACAAGGCTTGAGGCCGCCACCGCCGGCAAGCCGGCTCCTGCACTTCCAATAATAAGAATGCCCCGGGAGCCCGCTTATGTCGGTCGATCCACAACAATTCCTGCGCGAGCTTTTCGATACAGCCATCGACGCCGCCCACCCGCAACACGTCCTTGAAGCCCATCTACCCACTGATCGCAGCGGTCGGGTGATCGTGATTGGCGCAGGCAAGGCTGCCGCCGCCATGGCCCAGGTGGTGGAGCGCTGCTGGCAGGGTGAAGTCTCAGGGCTGGTGGTCACCCGCTACGGCCACGGCGCCCCCTGCGAAAAAATCGAAGTGGTGGAAGCTGCCCACCCGGTTCCCGACGCCGCCGGCCTGGCGGTCGCCACCCGAGTGTTGCAGATGGTCAGCGGCCTCAGTGAAAGCGATCGGGTGATCTTTCTCCTGTCCGGTGGCGGCTCGGCCTTGCTGGCCCTACCCGCCGCCGGCATCACCCTGGCGGACAAGCAGGCAATCAACAAGGCCCTGCTCAAATCCGGCGCCACCATCGGCGAGATGAATTGCGTGCGTAAGCACCTCTCGGCGATCAAGGGTGGCCGCCTGGCCAAGGCCTGCTGGCCCGCCACGGTGTACACCTACGCCATCTCCGATGTGCCGGGCGACCTGGCCACCGTCATCGCCTCCGGCCCCACCGTGGCCGACCCCAGCACTTCGGCAGAAGCCCTGGCGATCCTCAAACGCTATGCCATCGAGGTGCCGGCAGCCGTGCGCAACTGGCTACAGAGCCCCGAGTCGGAAACCGTCAAGCCCGGCGACCCGAGCCTGGCCCGCAGCCACTTCCAGTTGATCGCCAGGCCCCAACAGTCCCTGGAGGCCGCCGCCGTCAAAGCCCGCCAGGCCGGCTTCAGCCCGCTGATCCTCGGCGACCTGGAGGGGGAATCCCGGGAAGTGGCCAAGGTGCACGCCGGTATCGCCCGCCAGGTTCTGCTGCACGGCCAACCCCTGGCCGCCCCCTGCGTGATCCTCTCCGGCGGCGAAACCACCGTCACCGTGCGCGGCAACGGCCGGGGCGGGCGCAATGCCGAGTTTCTCCTGAGCCTGACCGAAAGCCTCAAAGGCCTGCCCGGGGTCTACGCCCTGGCCGGCGACACCGATGGCATCGACGGTTCCGAGGACAACGCCGGCGCCCTCATGACCCCCACCAGCTACGCCCGCGCCGCCGCCCTGGGCCTGAGCGCCAGTGACGAACTGGACAATAACAACGGCTACGGCTACTTCGCCGCGCTCGACAACCTGATCGTCACCGAGCCAACCCGCACCAACGTCAACGACTTCCGCGCCATCCTGATTCTTGAGAGCCCTGCACATGACGCCTGATAAAAAGGTCAAAATCCTCGCCACCCTCGGCCCGGCCATCCAAGGCATCGACGATATCCGCGACCTGGTGAAGGCCGGGGTCAACATCTTCCGCCTCAACTTCAGCCACGGCAGCCACAGCGACCACGCCCTGCGCTACCAATGGATCCGTGAAGTCGAGCAGCAACTGAACTACCCCCTGGGCATCCTCATGGACCTGCAAGGTCCGAAACTGCGGGTCGGCACCTTTGCCGCCGGCAAAATCCAGTTGGTGCGCGGCCAGGCCCTGCGCCTGGACCTGGACGACACCCCCGGTGACCAGGCCCGGGTCAGCCTGCCGCACCCGGAAATCATCGCGGCCCTGGAGCCCGGCATGGACTTGCTGCTGGACGACGGCAAACTGCGCCTGCGGGTGGTTGCCAAGCACGCCGACGCCATCGACACCACCGTGCTCAATGGCGGCGAGCTGTCGGACCGCAAAGGCGTCAACGTCCCTGAAGCCCTGCTCAACCTCAGCCCGCTGACCACCAAGGACCGTCGCGACCTGAGCTTCGGCCTGGAACTGGGGGTGGACTGGGTGGCGCTGTCATTCGTGCAGCGCCCGGAAGACATTCACGAAGCCCGTGCCCTGATCGGCGACAAGGCCTTCCTGATGGCCAAGATCGAGAAGCCGAGCGCCGTCACCCAACTGCGGGAAATCGCCGCCCTGAGCGACGCCATCATGGTGGCGCGGGGTGACCTGGGGGTGGAAGTGCCGGCCGAGAGCGTGCCGCAGATTCAGAAAAACATCATCAGCACCTGCCGCCAACTGGGTAAACCGGTGGTGGTCGCCACCCAGATGCTGGAGTCCATGCGTTTTTCCCCGGCACCGACCCGTGCCGAGGTCACCGATGTGGCCAACGCCGTGGCAGAGGGCGCCGACGCGGTGATGCTGTCGGCGGAAACCGCCTCCGGCGAATACCCGCTGGAGGCCGTGCAGATGATGAGCAAAATCATTCGCCAGGTGGAGGGCGGCCCGGACTACCAGAATCAATTGGACGTCAGCCGGCCCCAGGCCGAGGCCACCGTGTCCGACGCCATCAGCTGTGCGATCCGTCGCATCAGCAGCATCCTGCCGGTGGCGGTGCTGGTGAACTACAGCGAATCTGGCGCCTCCAGCCTGCGCGCAGCACGGGAACGACCACGGGTGCCGATTCTCAACCTGACGCCCAACCTGTCCACGGCCCGCCGCCTGACCGTGGCCTGGGGTGTGCACTCAGTGGTCAACGACCGGCTGCGACAGGTGGATGAGGTGTGCTCCACGGCCTTGGAAATCGCCCAGGCCCAAGGCCTGGCCAAACGCGGCGATACCTTGCTGATCACCACGGGCGTGCCCTTTGGCCAGCCGGGCTCGACCAATTCGCTGCGGATCGAAACCCTGATCTGAACCCCATGCCACCCCCCGCCACGGCTTCAGGCCGCGGCGGGGGGTGATCGATCGAAGCCTTACATGCCCGCCAAGACGTTCAACCACCATTGCCCCGACTGGGCCGAAGCCTTGCTCAACGGCTTCAGCCAAGTGTTTTTGCAACGCCACCCCTTTTTCGGCCTGCTGTGTTTGCTGGCCATCCTGATGGCGGCTCCCACGCTGCTGGGCGGAGCCCTGCTCGGCGCGGTGGGCGGCCTGCTCACCGCTCAGTGCCGGGGCTATGCCAAGGCCCATCGGCAAGCCGGGCTGTTCAGTTACAACGGCATCCTGCTGGGCTTACTGCTGAGCCAGCAACTGCCCTGGTCGCCCTTGTTGCCGCCGCTGATCATCGCCAGCTCGGGCCTCAGCGCAATCCTCACCCAGCAATGGCTCAAGCGGGCCCGCCCATCAAGCCAACTGCCGGCCTACACCGCGCCCTTTGTCGGGCTTGCCTGGTTACTGCTGACCCTGAGCGAGCCAGCCTTGCCCTACTCAGCGGTACCCGTCAGCGCCGCCGCGGGCGACTGGCTAGGGGCGGTCTTCATGGGCATTGGCCAGGTGATGTTTCTCGACCAGCCCCTGGCCGGCGCCTTGATTGCCAGCGGCTTATGGGTGGCCAACCGCCGTGCCGCAACCTGGGCCCTGGCGGGCTCCGTGGCCGGCCTTGCATTCACCTGGCTGCACCACGAAAACGCCAGCGCCTTAGAGGGCCTGGGCGGGTACAACAGCGCCCTGGCAGCCTTGGCCCTGAGCCAAGTAACCCGCCGCCCCTGGCTGCCACTGCTGGGCATTGCCCTGGCATTGCTGGTCACCCCGGGCTTCAGCAGCCTGGGCCTGCCCACCCTGACCGCACCTTTTATCCTCGCCTGCTGGCTGGCACGTGCCGGGGCCCGCGTGCTGCAACAAGCAGCCCGTGACAGTGCGCCTTGCGCAACCCGGGGCAATCCCCCTAGGCTTCGCTGATCTTCGACTCAGGCAGGCCCAATGGACAGCAGCGACACCTGGCGGCAACGCCTCTATGTGATGATTTTCCAGACCGACACCGTGGCCGGACGACGCTTCGACAGCAGCCTGTTGCTGATCATTCTCGCCAGCCTGGTGATCGTGATCCTCGACAGCATCGACGAGGTGCATCGCAATTACGCCGGGGTACTGGCCGCGATCGAATGGGGCTTCACCCTGATCTTCCTCATCGAGTACAGCCTGCGCCTGTACTGCTCGCCCAAGCCCCTGCGCTACGCCTTCAGCTTCTATGGGCTGGTGGACTTGCTGGCGATCGTCCCCGGGATCCTCGCCCTCTACTACAGCGACGCACAGTACCTGTTGATCATCCGGGTGATCCGCATGCTGCGCATCTTCCGTGTACTCAAGCTCGGCCCCTACCTGAAACAGGCCCACTACCTGCTGGACGCCCTGCGCGGCAGCAAGCAGAAGATCCTGGTGTTCCTGCTCAGCGTCTGCACCCTGGTCACGGTGTTCGGCACCCTGATGTACGTGGTCGAGGGCCCGGAACACGGCTTCACCAGTATTCCGAAGGGCATCTACTGGGCCATCGTCACCCTGACCACCGTCGGTTACGGCGACATCGTGCCCAAGACCATCCTCGGGCAGATCATCTCCTCCATGGTGATGATCACCGGTTACTCGATCATCGCCGTGCCCACTGGGATTTTCACCGCCGAACTGGCCAATGCCATGCGCGGTGGCCAGCTCAAGCACGACTGCCCGGTGTGCCAGAAAGACAACCACGAACAACAGGCGGCGTTCTGCTCTCGATGCGGTAATGCGCTGTTCAAGAAAACGGCATAAGCAAAGTGCTTTTTAATCTTTAAAGACCTATAGCGCCCCGGCTATAGTCGGCGGCAAATTGCCTTCACTCTCGAATAAAAGGAATGTGCAGTGAAAAAACTCGTTAGCGCCTCACTCCTCGCCGCCGGCCTGGCCCTGGGCAGCGTCGCCCAAGCGGCACCGACCCTGCTGAACGTGTCCTACGACGTGATGCGCGATTTCTACAAGGACTACAACGCGGCCTTCCAGAAACACTGGCAAGCCGAGCACAAAGAGAACATCACCCTGCAGATGTCCTTCGGCGGCTCCAGTAAACAGGCGCGCTCAGTGATCGATGGCCTGCCGGCCGACGTCATCACCATGAACATGGCGACCGACATCAACGCCTTGGTGGACAACGGCCAACTGGTGCCCGACAACTGGGTCACCCGCCTGCCGAACAACAGCGCGCCGTTCACCTCCGCCACGGTGTTTATCGTGCGCAAAGGCAACCCCAAGGCCCTGAAAGACTGGCCGGACCTGCTCAAGGATGGCGTGCAAGTGATTGTGCCCAACCCGAAAACCTCGGGTAACGGCCGTTACACCTACCTCTCGGCCTGGGGTTATGTGCTGAAAAACGGCGGCGATGAGAACAAGGCCAAGGCCTTTGTCGGCAAGCTGTTCAAGCAGGCGCCCGTGCTGGATACCGGCGGCCGCGCCGCCACCACTACCTTCATGACCAACCAGATCGGCGACGTACTGGTGACCTTCGAAAACGAAGCGGAAATGATTGCCCGGGAGTTTGGTCGCGATCAGTTTGAAGTGATCTACCCAAGCGTCTCCGCCGAAGCCGAGCCGCCCGTGTCAGTGGTCGACAAAGTGGTGGACAAGAAAGGCACCCGCGCCGCTGCCGAGGAATACCTGAAGTACCTGTGGTCGCCTGAAGGCCAGGAAATTGCCGCCAACAACTACCTGCGCCCACGGGACCCGAAAGTCCTGGCCAAGTACACCGACCGCTTCCCGAAAGTCGACTTCCTCTCGGTGGAGAAAACCTTCGGCGACTGGCGCAGCGTGCAAAAGACCCACTTCAATGATGGCGGGGTCTTCGACCAGATCTACGGCGACGCCAAGTAAGCGCAGTGACAAAAAAAGCGACCTTGATGGTCGCTTTTTTTATGCCTGCCGCTTGAGACGCAAGGGCTAGAGGCCCACCACCGGGCTCAACAGCGCCGCCTCCTGGGCCGGTTGCTGCTCCGGCAACATGGCTTCGGCCTCGACCTCGATCAGCCACTCGGGTAACGACAGGCCACTGACGATGATCCAGGATGAGGCCGGAGGGTCGTTGGGAAAACGCTGGAGCAGCACTTGGCTGATCCACTCCTGCTGGTCGCGGGCCGCTTCGGCAATGTAGATCCTCAGCATCACCACATGACTCAGTTCACCGCCCGCCTGGGCCAGCACCCGCTCGATATTGTCAAACGCCTGTTCGGTCTGCTCCCGCAGCCCGGGGCCGACAGTGGATTCGTGTTCGTCGACACCAACCTGACCGGACAGCAGCAAGCGCCGACCGCCACGCACCTCGACAGCCTGGCTGAAACCGTATTGCAGCGAGTTGAAAACACTTGGCGGATTGAACGTGGATTTTTGCATGGAGCCTCCTGGCCTGTAGGGCGACAGAAAACCCTAAACCAAGCCCGCCTGGAGTTCCATCGAAAGGCCATCACCGCAACACTTGGTAATGCAACGACACATCCCTACACCGTAAAAGACGTGCACAGCCCAGCCGTCACATCGGTGGCGTCACCCCGTCCTTGCCGGCCGAGATCGATTGCGCGGTCAAGGTACCGTCGGCACTTTGGGTCACGAACATGACCACCTTGACCCCAGCCTTCAGCAGACTGCGGTCACCCGGCGTCAAGTTGACGATCGGCACATCGTCCGGCACCAGGATTTTCTGCTGGCCGCCCTTGTAGTTCACGGTCAAGGTGCGGCCATTGCTCACCACCAGGTCACCAACACTGCCATTGGTCATGCTGCTGCCCTTGGCCAGATCGAACGGGCGATGCCCTTCACCAGTGCCAGCCATTTGCGGCGGGAACACATGAACTTCCAGGGCTTTGAGGGTGCCGTCGGCCATGGGCACAGCGGCCGAACCGATGTAGCTGCCGGGCTTGATGTCCTCGATATTGGCCAAGGTCACGGCACGCACCTGGGTCTGGGGCGTCAATTGGATGGTGGCGCTCTCACCGCTGCTGGCCTGCACCCGCAACGTGTCACCGTTGACCGCAGTGATTTCCCCACGCACGCCCATGCGCATGCCCGGGGCGTCCTGGGCCTGGGCCGTGCCCAAGGCCGCCAAGGTGATGAAAGACAGGGCTTGAACGCCCCTGAGCAGACAACGAACAGACCGATTCATGGGGCAGGTTTCCTCTGAGGACAGCGTGCAAAGGCAGGCACGCCGAAGGCCGTGAAAAACGTAAGCACGCTATCGAAGCAGATGTAAGTAAATGTATCATCAGAGCCTGACGTCGGTCGCCCCTTCAACCCGCCGCTTGACCCGCGCCGAGCGTTTATTCCCAGCGGGAATAAATACTATTGCCCTGCCCTCTCTACCGCGCCATGGGCTCGCCTCTTAACCTCGCCCACATCCTTTTCGCCGCCAAGAGAACCGCGATGACTTCCACCACCCAAGCGCTGCACGCTGCCAGCACGACAATGACCCGAGGCATGGTGTTGCTGTTTGCCTTTTGCTGCGGCGCCATTGTTGCCAACATCTACTACGCCCAGCCGATCATCGAGTTGATTGCGCCGGATGTCGGCCTGTCCAGCACCCTGGCCAGCCTGATCGTGTCCCTGACCCAGATCGGTTACGCCCTGGGCCTGTTTTTCCTGGTGCCCCTGGGCGACCTCCTGGAAAACCGTCGCCTGATGATCACCACCACCCTGGTGGCCATCGCCAGCCTGCTGTGGGCCGCGTTCACCACCACACCCAATGCCTTTCTCCTGGTTTCGCTGCTGATCGGGTTCAGTTCGGTGTCGGTGCAGATCCTCATTCCCCTGGCCGCCCACCTGGCGCCAGCCGAATCTCGCGGCCGCGTGGTGGGCGGGATCATGGGCGGGCTGCTGCTGGGGATCCTCCTGGCGCGGCCGGTGTCCAGCGTGGTGGCCGACCACTTCGGCTGGCGCACGATGTTTATTGCCGCCGCGGTGTTGATGGCCGCCATCAGCCTGGTGCTGGCCCTGACCATGCCCAAGCGCCAACCGGATCACAGCGCCAGCTACGGCCAGTTGCTGCGCTCCCTGGGCACCTTGCTGCGCCAACAGCCGGTACTGCGCCAGCGGGCGTTCTATCAGGGCTGCATGTTCGCTGCCTTCAGCCTGTTCTGGACCGCCGCGCCTCTGGAGTTGGCGCGCAATCACGGCCTGTCCCAGACCCAGATCGCCATCTTCGCCCTGGTGGGTGCCATCGGCGCCATTGCCGCGCCCATCAGCGGCCGTCTGGCGGATGCCGGCCACACCCGCATTGCCTCGTTGCTGGCCATGCTGTTCGCTGCCTTGAGCTTTCTTCCGGGCCTGGTGCATCCGGCCTACAGCGTGATCGGCCTGGCAGTGAGCGGTGTGGTCCTGGACTTCTGTGTGCAGATGAACATGGTGCTCGGCCAACGTGCGGTCTACGCCCTGGACGCCCAGAGTCGCAGCCGCCTCAACGCGCTGTACATGACCAGCATCTTTATCGGCGGTGCCTTCGGCTCGTCCATCGCCAGCGCGGTCTACGAACGTGGCGGCTGGCTGGGGATCATGCTGGTGGGCAGCCTGTTTCCACTGCTGGCCTTGTTGCGCTTCCTGGCGGTACGCGAGCGCAACGCCCACGCCTGACCCACAAGGTTGTAGCTGGATTGCCAGTTGCCGGCCACACACGGCGGGGGTACAACAAGTGCCCTCGCCCACTGCCCCTTCAAGGACTTCCCATGGACCGCCTCGCCGCGATGGAAACCTTCGTCATGGTGCTGGAAACCGGCTCGTTTTCCGCCGCTGCCCGGCGCTTGAACATCGGTCAGCCTGCCGTTTCGAAAAGCATCGCGCAGTTGGAAGCCCACTTGGCCGTGCGGCTGTTGCTGCGTTCCACCCGCGGCCTGACCCCAACCGAAGCCGGCCTGGCGTTTTTTGAACGGGCCAAACGCACCCTGGAAGAAGCCGATGAAGCGGAGAGCGCCGCCCGGGGCTCGGCCGCCGGGTTGCGCGGCACCCTGCGCATCGGCGCCGCGGTGACCTTTGCCCGGCTGCACATCGTTCCGCACCTGGGGCCCTTTCTGGACCGGCATCCGGAACTGGACATCGACATCGTGCTGGACGACAGCAACATCAACCTGGTGGAAGCGGGGATCGATGTGGCCCTGCGCATGGGCACCCTTGAGGATTCAGCGCTGACCGCGCGCCAGATCAGCCAGTGTCGTCGACTACTGCTGGCCACCCCGTACTACTATGCCCGGCACGGCGAGCCCGAAGCGCCCAGCCAGTTGCCACAGCACCCGGCCATCGTCTACAGCCTGGGCGGTGGCGCACACTGGTCCTTCACCCGCGGTGAAGAACAGCAGTCGGTGGGGCTCGCCGGCAGAGTGCGGGTCAATGCCGCAGAAGCCATGCGTGCGGCGGTGCTGGCCCATCAGGGGCTGGCCGTGGCCTCAGAGTGGATGTTCGCCCCGGAGCTGGCCAATGGCACCGTTCGGGCAGTGCTCACGGACTGGCAACTGCCGCCGCAAAAACTCTGGGCGGTGTTCCCCACCGGAAGGCAGGCCAGCGCCAAGGCGCGGGCCTTTGTCGACTATGTCGAAGGACTGCTGGGGCGCTGAGCGCCTTGCCGGCGCGCCCCTGACGAGCGGGCAGACTCACCAACAAAGCAACCTGACTAGATGTGCTCGCGAATCAGCACTTCGGTCTTCGATTCCTCGCCCCACTGGCGCAGCCGCTTGATCAAATCCGGGTCGTTCTCGCCCACGAGGTAAAGCACCTCCATCGACTGGCCGGCTGCCCACTCAGCAAACCCGCAATGCTCGAAGTCTTCGAGGCGCACCAGTTGGAACTCACTTTCACAGAAGCCCGGCGCGACGAACTCATTGCTACCCCGCCCGCTGTTCAACGCAATGAAATCACAGGTCATGTGCACCACGCCCCAGTCGGCCTTGCGCCAACTGCCCAGGGCGTGGGTGAAGCGCTTGCGCGCCACATCGGTAAACCCGAGGCTGTCCACCACAACGCGCTGGTTGACGATGAGCCAGAACTTACGCTGTTTCGGCGCCTTCAATTGGATCTCGCCGGTGACTTTGGATGCGCGCAAGGCCAGGGCGATCACCACCAGCAAGGGCACGAAGTAGCTGAAAAATGTCTCGAACCGGGTGGGTTGGATCAGGGTCGCGAACTTGTCCACCTGCGTGCGCCGTAACTCACGCTCCTTCTCGGTGTCCTGCAACGCGGTGAGCCAGTCCTGCACCGGTTTGGCCGAATACTCGCTAGCGATCCCTGGCAGATCTGCGAGCACCTTGAGAACCGAAAGCTCCGACAGCGGTCGGGCCAAGCCTGCATAACGCTCGCACAGGCGGCCGACCTGCTCGGCATCGGCGGGCTCGTAACGCGTCGCGGCCGACGCACACGACTCGGGGCTCAGCAGGTCGTTGATCTGCGCCTTGAGGCTTTTTTCAATGGACTGGTAGGCGCCCTGCGCCAGCGTGTGGTCCGACTCGAACCAGGACGTGCGCACGACCTGGGTCTGCCCGATCAACGCCAAAGAGGCGAACAGCAGCCAGACGTAATCGACCCGCTTCCACCACACTTCGTCCCGTGGGCGGCAGGCGATGAACAACCAGCAAAACAGGTAATAGATAAAGGCGAACAACGCCACCAGGCACAAGGGCTCCAGCGACAGGTAGATCAGGCCGGGGGCCTCGATACCGCCCAGGTAGTACAAAACAATAAAAAACAGGCACACATACAGCGCAATCAGCATTCGCGCCAAATACGCCTTGTTGGGTTTTTTCTTCATCAGGTGCTCAGACAACGATGCTCAGGGACATCCCGCTGTATCGGCCAACGGGCTAAGTGCTTGAACAATGAGCACTATCGTCACCAGACGGGGCGACAGCCGTCACTTATTGGAACTGTCGACCCAAGCCTGAGGGGACACCATGGACGTCGGTCTCTTCCCAAGGGCCGTCCGGGCTGATGGAGCGGCTCCAACCGTTGTTCCAGCGGTAATAGGTGCGCTGGCGATAGAAGGTATTGCTCTGGCCGTCCAGCACGTAGACGCCCAGGCGCCCGTCCCAATGGCTATTGCCGCCAGGCGGTGGGGCAAAGCTGGCGGACGTGCGTGGCACGGGCTTGGCTGGACGGTTGGGCGTCGCCGGCGTGCCGGGCGCGGTGGAGGGCTGGGGCCGGCTGCTGGGGACCGAAGGCGGAATGGGTTCGGAGGTGGTTTGCACCGGCCGCTGGACCGTACATGCACTCAACCCCAGGACCAGTGACAACAGGGTGATACGAGTGATGGCGGTCATGGCGGCTTCTCGGCTTATTGGTCAGGGCTGTCGATGGTCAATTGCTGTTGCGCGGTGGTGCTGCTGGCCAGGGGCTTGCTGCGCCCTACCCACTCACCGGCGGTCGGTTGGCCGGCGCGGGATACCCGAGCAACCAGTTGGACTTCAGGGAAGTTCGACAGTTTCAACTGCGGCATCATCGCGTCGGCATCACCCAATTCGACGGTGGCCGGCAGGTCGGCCACGGTCAGGCGCTTGGCCGCCAATGGCGCGGGCGGCCCCTGAGTGGCGCGGGCGAAGATAAACACGCTATCACCCGGTTGGACCTTGGCCTTGAGCTCCGCCGCCAGGTCGACCCGCACCTTGAGCAATGCCGCCTTGGCAGTGGCCACCGGTGCCTGGGCGACCTTGCCGCCGTTGGCTACCAGCTTCTCGCTGGCCCGCTCGATGCCGCCTTGCAGGGCTGCACGGGAATTATCGTCCGCCGGCAGCTGGGCCAGCAGGCGCGTCCAGTAATCAATGGCCTCCTGATAACGCTGCCCTTCGAAGGCGGCGATGCCCAGCAGGCCGAGACTGGTGACTTCCTTGGGATCCGCCTTCAGGGCTTCGTCGGTCAGGGCCTGGACCTTGTCCGACCATTGCTTGTTATCGGCAAAGTACTGGGCCTGGGCCCACTGCCCCAACAGCTCCGGCTGACGCCCGGCCAGGGCCACAGTGCGTTCGAAGATCTTCGCCGCGTCCGCTGGACGGTCCTGGGCCATGTAGGTCCGCCCGAGGAAGTACAAGCCCTCGGCGGAATCCGGTTGCGCGGCCACGGCGCGCTCCAGGCGGCGGGTCATCTCCTCCATGGACTGCGGCGCCTGGGCAAATTCCCGGGTCAGCTCGACTTTGTCGCTGGCACCAAAATGCAGGTACAAACCCAGGCCCAGCACCGGCACCAAAATCGCCGCCAGCAGCGGCAAGGGTTTGCCCAATCGGGACACCCGGGCCGGCGCCAAGCCTTCGGTATCGGCCAGCAACTCGCGCGCCGCTTCGGCACGGCCACTGTCCATCTGCTCGGCATTCAGCACGCCCTCGGCCTGCTGGCCCTGCAACTCGGCCACGCGTTCTTGATAAAGCGCCACGTTGAGCGCGGTACGATCCTCTTCACGCTGGGCACGGCGTACACGCAAGATGGGGATCAACAGAAAACTCAGGGCCACCAGGAGCAGCAGGCCTGCAGCAAGCCAGAAATCAATCATTCGCGGTCTTTTTCCAACAGTTGGTCGAGGCGCTGGCGCTCGTCGACAGAAAGCGTGTTCGGGCTGTCGCTGCGCTCAACGCGCCGACGCCGGACGATCACGGCAATGATCAGCACACCGCCCAGCAACAGGCCGGCGGGACCGAACCAGAGCAAGGCGGTTTTTCCGGTGAGGGCCGGCTTGTAGCGAACGAAGTCGCCATAGCGGTCCACCATGAAGTCGATGATCTGCTGGTTGTCCTTGCCCTCGCCAAGCATGCGGAAGATCTCTTTGCGCAGGTCAGCGGCGATCGGCGCATTGGAGTCGGCAATGTCCTGGTTCTGGCACTTGGGGCACCGCAGTTCCTTGGTCAACTCACGAAACCGTGCACGCTCGGCGTCCGTGGCGAACTCATAGGTGTCGATAGCCGCCTGGGCCAGGCCGACCAGGCCCAGGCTCAAGACGGCGGCAGCCAACCAACGCTTCATGGCTTGGCCTCATCCACCAGGGCCTGGTACTTGGCTGCGAGCTTTTCACGCCAGACCACCTCGTCAATCACTCCGACGTATTTGTCGCGGATGATGCCCTTGGCGTCGACGAAGAAGGTTTCCGGAGCGCCGTAGACCCCGAGGTTGAGACCCAGGGAGCCCTCCTCGTCGCGGATATCCAGCTGGTAAGGGTTATGGAACTCGGCCAGCCACTTCAAGGCGTCGGCGTTCACGTCCTTATAGTTGATGCCGTAGATGACCACGCCCTTTTCGGCCAGCTTGTTCAGCACCGGGTGCTCGACCCGGCAGGAAATGCACCAGGTGCCCCAAACGTTGACCAGCGCTGGTTTGCCCAGCAAGTCGGCACGGGTCAAGGTCTTGTCGCCCTGCACCGAAGGCAGGGAGAACTCCGGGAACGGCTTGTCGATCATTGCCGAGGGCAGCTCGGCTGGGTCCAGATACAGGCCCCGGTACAGAAACACCGCCATCAGCAGAAACAACGCCAGGGGCAGTACCATCATCCAACGTCTCATGCAGCGGCTCCTTCCATGCCCAGTGCTTCCCGCACGCGGCTTTTCACCTTGACCCGATAGCGCCGATCCAGGGCCGCCAGCAAGCCACCAAAACCGGTGAGCAGGCCACCGAACCAGATCCAGCGCACGAACGGCTTGACGTGTACCCGCACCGCCCAGGCGCCGTCCCCTAGGGACTCGCCCAGGGCCACATACAGGTCACGGGTGAAACCGGCGTCGATCCCGGCTTCGGTCATCATCGAATTCTGCACCGTGTACAAACGCTTCTCGGGGTGCAGCACCGCCACTTCCTGACCATTGCGCACCACCCGTACGGTGCCTTTGTCGGAGGTGAAGTTAGGCCCTTCAAAGTGCTTGGCACCCTCGAAGATGAAGTGGTAACCGGCCAGGTCCATGGACTCCCCCGGCTCCAGGCGCAAGTCGCGCTCGGCGCTGTTCTGGCTCGACAGCACCACGCCCAGGGCACAGACCGCGATCCCCAAATGCGCCAGCTGCATGCCCCAGTAGCTGCGGGTCAGGCTCGGCAGGCCCTTGATCAGGCCTTTGTGGCGGGTCTTGTCGAAGATGTCGCGCACCCCGGCCAACAGCACCCAGGCCGCCAGCATAAAGGTCGCCAGCACCGCCCAGTTGAAGTCGCCGTATGCGATGCCGGCCACCACTGCCAAGGCGGCGCTGCCCAGCAGGACCGGGGTCAGCATGCCCACCAGCCATTTCACCGGGGTATCTTTCCAGCGCACCAGCACGCCCACGGCCATCACCACCATCAACAACGCCATCAGCGGAATGAACAAGGCGTTGAAGTACGGCGGGCCCACCGACAGCTTGGCCCCGCTCAGAGCGTCCAGCACCAGCGGGTACAAGGTCCCGAGCAGGATCATCGAGGCCGCCACCACCAGCACCAGGTTGTTGCCCAGCAGCAGGGTTTCCCGCGACCACAGGTTGAAGCCCACGTGGCTCTTGACCACCGGTGCGCGCAAGGCGAACAGGGTCAGCGAGCCGCCGACCACAAACAACAGGAAGATCAGGATGAACACGCCGCGCTCGGGGTCCGAGGCAAAAGCGTGCACCGACGTCAGCACCCCGGAGCGCACCAGGAAGGTCCCCAGCAAGCTCAAGGAAAAGGCCGCAATGGCCAGCAGCACGGTCCAACTCTTGAATACACCACGTTTTTCCGTGACCGCCAGGGAGTGAATCAGCGCCGTGCCCACCAGCCAGGGCATAAAGGAAGCGTTTTCCACCGGATCCCAGAACCACCAGCCGCCCCAGCCCAGTTCGTAGTAGGCCCACCAGGAACCTAGGGTGATGCCGATGCCGAGGAAGGCCCAGGCAACGATGGTCCAGGGCCGCGACCAGCGAGCCCAGGCAGCGTCGAGGCGACCGCCGAGCAAGGCGGCGATGGCAAAGGCGAAGGCGACCGAAAAACCGACGTAGCCCATGTAGAGCATCGGCGGGTGAACGATCAGGCCGATGTCCTGCAGCAGCGGGTTGAGGTCGCGGCCGTCTGTCGGGATCTGCGGCAGAATCCGTTCAAAGGGGTTGGAAGTCAGGATCAGGAACAGCAGGAAGCCGGTGCTGATCATGCCCATCACGGCCAGCACCCGGGCCAGCATCACTTGCGGCAGTTGCCGGGAGAACACCGACACCGCGAAGGTCCAGCCACCGAGGATCAAGGCCCAGAGCAGCAGCGAACCTTCGTGGGCACCCCACACTGCACTGAACTTGTAGTACCAGGGCAAGGCGCTGTTGGAGTTGCTGGCCACATAGGCCACCGAGAAATCGTCGACCATAAAGGCGTAGGTCAGGCAGCCGAAGGCGAACGCCAGAAAGGCGAACTGCCCCCAGGCGGCCGGCTGGGCCAGGCTCATCCACAGACGGTCGCCACGCCAGGCGCCCAGCAGCGGCAACACCGCCTGGACCAGGGCAAAGCACAGCGCCAGGATCATCGCCAGATGCCCCAGCTCGGGAATAAAGATGCCGGACGTCATGGGTTAACCCTCTTTGGCTGGTGTCGGCGCCGACTGGCCGCTGTCTTTCAGGGCCTTGGTCACTTCCGGCGGCATGTACTTCTCGTCGTGCTTGGCCAGTACCTCGTCGGCCACCACCACGCCGTCGGCGTTGAGCTTGCCGAGGGCAACGATGCCCTGCCCTTCGCGGAACAGGTCAGGAAGGATGCCGCGGTAGGTGATGGTCACGGACTTGTTGAAGTCGGTGACCACGAACTTGACGTCCAGGGAGTCGGCGGAGCGCTGCAGGGAGCCGGCTTCCACCATGCCGCCGGCGCGGATACGCGTGTCCAGCGGTGCTTCACCGTTGGCGATCTGAGTCGGGGTGTAGAACAGGTTGATGTTTTCCTTCAGCGCGCTGAGGGCCAGGCCCACTGCGAGCCCGACGCCCAGCAGAATCGCCAGGATGATCAAAAGACGCTTTTTACGCAGCGGATTCACTTACCGTTCTCCCGGCGCAAACGACGCGCCTCTTGTTGCAGATAGCGCTTGCGGGCCAGGATCGGCAGCGCCACGTTCAGAGCCAGGACCGCCAGGCACAGGCCGTAGGCCGTCCAGACATACAGGCCGTGATGGCCCATGGCGAGAAACTCGCCGAAGGATGCAAAACTCATCGTGCGGCCTCCAGGCTGCTCTCGACCTCGGCCTTGACCCAACTGGCCCTGGCTTCGCGCTTGAGGACCTCAAGGCGCATGCGCAACAACAAGACCGCGCCGAAGAAGCAGTAGAAGCCGAGCACCGTCAGCAGCAGCGGCAACCACATTTCCACCGGCATGGCGGGTTTTTCCGTCAGGGTGAAGGTCGCGCCCTGGTGCAGGGTGTTCCACCACTCCACCGAGTACTTGATGATCGGGATGTTAATCACCCCGACAATGGCCAGCACCGCACAGGCCTTCGCGGCACTGTCACGATTGCGGATGGCGTAGCCAAGCGCAATAAGACCGAAGTACAGAAACAGCAGGATCAGCATAGACGTCAGTCGGGCATCCCAGACCCACCACGAACCCCAGGTCGGCTTGCCCCAGATGGCACCGGTGACCAGGGCCACGGCGGTCATCCAGGCGCCGATCGGTGCCGCGCATTGCAGGGCGACGTCGGCCAGTTTCATTTTCCACACCAGGCCCACCACCCCGCACACGGCCAGCATCACGTAGCAGGACTGGGCCAGCATGGCCGCCGGCACATGGATGTAGATGATGCGGAAGCTGTTGCCTTGCTGGTAATCCGGCGGTGCAAAGGCCAGGCCCCACACCACCCCCACACCGATCAACAACAGAGCGGCAATGCTCAGCCAGGGCAGCAGCTTGCCGCTGATGGCGTAAAACCATTTGGGCGAGCCGAGCTTATGAAACCAGGTCCAGTTCATTTGCTGTTTCCATCACGGTTGCTTCTCGTTGTTACGAAAAGCCAGGGTCTTTTTCTGGGTCAGAGAAAGTGATCAAAAAATGATCAGACCTCATTATTATTCGCCGACGCTGATCTTCAGGCCAGCAGCTATTGCAAAGGGTGTCAGGGTCACTGCCAGGGCGGTCAGGCTCCCAAGCCACAGCAGATAACCGGTCGCCGGCATGCCCTGCAACGCCGCCTGCAAGGCGCCACTGCCGAGAATCAGTACCGGGATGTACAGCGGCAAAATCAGCAGCGCCAACAACAGGCCGCCGCGCTTGAGGCCCACCGTCAACGCCGCGCCCACTGCACCCAGCAGGCTCAGCACCGGCGTGCCCAGCAACAGGGACAACAACAGCGCCGGCAGGCAGGCGCTGGGCAAGCCGAGCATCAACGCCAGCAAAGGGGCTAGCAATACCAGTGCCAGCCCGGAAAAAGCCCAGTGTGCCAGCACCTTGGCCAAGACCAGAAGAGGCAGGGGGTGCGACGAAAGGACCCACTGTTCAAGGGATCCGTCTTCAAAATCACTGCGAAAAAGCCCGTCCAGCGAGAGTAGTACGGATAACAAAGCCGCCACCCAGACCAGCCCAGGAGACAAGGTTTGCAACAATTGTGTCTCAGGTCCCACCGCCAGTGGGAACAGTGAGACAACAATGGCAAAGAACACCAACGGGTTGGCCAACTCTGCCGGACGACGGAACAACAGCCGCGCTTCACGGGCGACCAACAAGGCAAAGACAGTCATACGGCCCAACGCCCCAGGTCGATGTCGCGATAACCGCTCGGCATGCGCGTCAGGCTGTGGTGGGTGGTCAGCAGCACCATGCCGCCGCGCTCACAGTGCTCGGCCAGGTGCGCTTCCAATTGGGCGACGCCCTGCTTGTCGAGGGCGGTAAAGGGTTCGTCGAGGATCCACAGCGGCGGCCCGTCCAGGTACAAACGGGCCAGGGCTACGCGGCGTTGCTGGCCAGCGGACAGGGTATGGCAAGGGACATCTTCAAAGCCGCGCAAGCCCACCGCGGCCAAGGCCTGCCAGATGGCGTCGCGGCTGGCGGGCTGGTGCAGGGCGCAAAGCCAGCTGAGGTTCTCTTCAGCCGTGAGCAAATCCTTGATCCCGGCGGCATGGCCGATCCACAACAAATTGCGCGCCAGTTCACTGCGCTGGGTGTGCAAGGGTTGGCCATTGAGCAAGACTTCGCCGCTGGTCGGTTGCATCAACCCGGCCAGCAGTCGCAACAGGCTGGTTTTGCCGCTGCCGTTGGGCCCGCTGATCTGCAACATGTCGCCTGGCGCCAGACGCAAATCGAGGTGTTCGAAGAGCATCCGCCAGTCTCGCTCACAGGCAAGCGCTACGGCTTCTAGAAGAGGACTGGTCAAGTGATGGCGGGCCTTTACAGTTCAAGTCGGCAGTGGAGCGGCCGTTAAAGGGATGCAGAATAAATGCATTCGCGGCCTGTTCTAGAGAGCTGCGTCAAACATTTGCAATGTTTTCACCACTGCCCGGAAGACGGGCGGCATTATACATGCGATGCCCTACTCTAAAGAGGGCTTATTTCCTCAGGTTGTGTCCAGATGTCAGGTGAAATCAACATCCCTCTATTGCCCCAGCTGACGCCCGCCAGCGCCCGCCTGTCGAGCCTCGCTGGAGAGTTGCTGAAGCTGGCCCAGCCCCTGGAAGGCCTGATCGCCGCCGGCCAGACCGCCAAGGCGGAAGTGCTGTCACTGAAGCAATCGGACCAGGCCTTTCAGCTCTTGCTCAAGGTCACCCTCGACAACGGCAAGCAGACCACCTTGCAGGCCACCAGCAGCCAGCCTCTGCCCCAAGGCACCAGCCTGGCGGTGAGCCAGCCCTCGGCCGGCAACCTGGCAATCACCGTACAACAGGCCCTGGCCTCCAGCGTTGCCACCCTGACCCGCCTCGACACGGCACAACTGCCTGCCGGGACCTTGCTGCAAGGCAAGGTCCTGACCAGCCAGGTGCTGCCCCAGGGCCCCGGCCAACCGGTGATCTACCGCTCCTTGGTGAGCCTGCTCAACACCGCACAGAGCGGCAGCACCCTGAGCCTCGAAAGCCCCCAGCCGCTGCGCATCGGCAGCCTGCTGAGTGCCTTGGTCGAAGACTCCCAGACCTTGCGTTTCGTACCCTTGAGTGGTCGCCAGGATCAATTGGCCGTGGCCCAGCAACTGGCCACCCAGCAGAATCGCCAAGCCTCTCTGAGCGGGCTGATCAGTGCCTTGCAGAACCTGCCAAGGACGGACGCCACGTCCACCGACCTTCGGGCGGCGGTGGATAAACTCTTGGCTGGGCTGCCGGACCTGCAGCAATTGAGCAATCCCAAAGGCCTGGCCCTGGCCCTGGCCAACAGCGGTGCCTTTCTTGAGTCGCGCTTGCTGGGCGGTGATAACCCGGCCCTGACGCCGGACCTCAAAGGCAACCTGCTGCGACTGATCGCCCAACTGGCGCCGGGATTGCCGGCCAATAGCAACTTCAATGCGCTGATCGCCGCCAATACCCTGGCCCAGGCCTTGCCGAGTTTTGTCCGCAGCGCCTTGGGCACCTTGGGCCAGGTCAGCGCCAAACCGACGCCCGGCGGCTTCCCCCTGCCCTCTCGGCTGCTCCAGAGTCAGGACGGCGAAGGCGACCTGGAGCACCTGCTGCGCCTGGCCGCAGCGGCCGTGTCGCGGCTGCAAAGCCATCAATTGGCGAGCCTGGAACAAAGTGGCCTGACCGACGATGGCCGCCTGCAAACCACCTGGCAGTTGGAAATCCCCATGCGCAACCTGCAAGACATCGTGCCCCTGCAGGTCAAGTTGCAGCGCGAGGAGCCGGCGGAGCCCGAGCCCCAGGACAAGCGCGAAGAGAAGGAAGCCAAGCAGCCCCTGTGGCGGGTGGAACTGGCCTTTGACCTGGATCCCCTGGGCCCGCTGCAAGTACAGGCGCAACTGATTCAGGGCCGCCTGTCCAGCCAGCTCTGGGCCGAACAGCCCTACACCGCGAGCCTGATCGAAAGCCACCTGGGCCGCCTGCGCGAGCGCCTGCTGGCGGCCGGCCTGAACGTGGGCGACCTGGACTGCCACCTCGGCAGCCCACCCCAGGGCCCGCAAACCCGATTGGAACAACGCTGGGTCGACGAAACCGCATGAGCACTCACACACCCCGCCAGGCCATCGCCCTCAAGTACGACGGCCAGCAAGCCCCAACCCTAACCGCCAAAGGCGACGACGAGCTGGCGGAAGCCATCCTGAAAATCGCCCGCGACTATGAAGTGCCGATCTATGAAAACGCTGAGCTGGTGAGGTTGCTGGCGCGCCTGGAACTAGGGGACAGCATTCCGCCGGAGCTGTACCTGACCATCGCCGAGATCATTGCGTTCGCCTGGAACCTCAAGGGCAAGTTTCCAGTGGGGCATGACCCACGAGTGGCGCAGCAAGAGAAGGACGTCACCGAACGCGGGGACGATTATTAGGGAAGAGCAGCGGCAAGTTGTAAGCGGCAAGCTTGAAGCTTGAAGCTAAAAACTTGCCGCTCGCCACTAGCCTTTATGCAACTTACTCATGAGCTCCGCCTCGGCCTGGGTCAGGCCGCAGGACTGGGTCAGCTCATCGATGCTGGCGCCCATGCCCACCAGACGTGCGGCCTGGGCGAAGGACAGGCTGGAGGGATCACGCTGCTCAAGCTGCGCCAGTTTGTCCGGCAACGGCCCGACCACCGCGCGCAGCTCATGCAAGTCCTCGCCCATGCGCACCGTACCGTTCTGGTAGTCGTCGACACGCTTGGCCAGGTCCTTGATGCGCTGGTCACGCACCGCATCCCCCTGGGCTTGCTGCTCGGCAATCTGCCGCTGGTTGCGGGCATAAGACAAAAAGAACGCGACAGAGGCGATCCACAGGATCGCCAGGACGATGACAGCCACCTCAAGCATCAATCAGATACTCTCCAGTTCCGACCACTCTTCTTCGCTCATCATCTTGTCCAGCTCGACCAGAATCAGCAGCTCGCCGTTCTTGTTGCAGACGCCTTGAATGAACTTGGCCGACTCTTCGTTACCCACGTTCGGTGCGGTTTCCACTTCCGACTGACGCAGGTAAACCACTTCCGCCACGCTGTCGACCATGATCCCGACCACTTGCTTGTCGGCTTCGATGATGACGATACGGGTGTTGTCGTTGACCTCGGTCGGCACCAGGCCGAAGCGCTGGCGGGTGTCGATCACAGTGACCACGTTGCCGCGCAGGTTGATGATGCCCAGCACGTAGCTTGGCGCACCGGGTACCGGAGCGATCTCGGTGTAGCGCAGGACTTCCTGGACGCGCATCACGTTGATGCCGTAGGACTCGTTATCCAGCTTGAAGGTTACCCATTGCAGGATCGGATCTTCGGAACTCTGTGCAGACGACGACTTATTCATACCCCTGACCCCTCAAATAACCGTTGAAAACGGCGTGTGTTCTGTAGGGCCGCACCCTGGAGGCGCGGCCTGTTATTGACTTATATCGGCCGCGGGGCCGGTTTACTGATATCCATATGCTTCGCGCCGCCACTGGCAATCAACTCTGCCAGTTCGGACACGTCCAGCAACGCACACATGTGTTCGATGACTGTGCCAGCCAGCCACGGACGTTGACCACGATGGCTGCGCCATTTGATTTCATTGGGGTCCAGGCGCAGCGAACGGCTGACCTGATGCACCGCCAGCCCCCACTCGTAGCCCTGGACCGAGATCACGTATTGCAGGCCCTGGCGGAAGTCATCGCGATAGCGATCGGGCATGACCCAGCGTGCGGTGTCCAGCACCTTGAGGTTGCCGGCCTGGCTCGGCAGGATCCCGAGGAACCATTCCGGCTGACCGAACAGCGGCGTCAGCTCGTGACCGGCCAGGGAATAGATCGAACCCAGGCACACCAGAGGCACTGCCAGGGTCAGGCCGGCGACGTCGAACAGCAGGCATTCAAAGGGTTCGGCAGCCCAGCTTGGGCGATCGTTGCCCGGCACCACCGGCGGCGGGCTGCTGGGCGGCAGATGGACTTCCACCACCGGCTCGATCAACGCCTGCGGCACAGGCCTCACTGGAGCAGGCGGCGCTAACGGCTCGGCCAGCACCTCGGGCAGCGGTGCCACCGGCAACAGCGAAGGCAGCAGCGGCGCGGGCGCCTCTGGCGGTGGAGCGAAATCCACCGGAGCCTGGGGCTGGGTCTGCGCTTGCACCTGGGCGCGAGCCTGGGGCGCCGGGCTTGGTCGCGGCGCGGCAGCGGCCGCATCCCGGGCCTGCTCTTCAAGCACAGCCAGCTGGAACTCATCGAGCACCGGGCTCGGCTCCGTCACCGTTGCAGGTGCAGGTGCAGGTGCAGGCGACCAGTCTTCCTCGGTCGCCTCGTGCAACAAGGAATCCAGGTAGGACTGCAAGGCCAACTGCGGCCGACTCTTGGTATCGAGAGGACGGTTCATAAGGATGCCCACGAAAAAACCCCGCCACAGAGACCTGTGGTGGTTATCGGCACGAGCACCAACAGACTTGAGTGAAGAACCACGTCAGGCCACCTGCGCCACAAGCTGCTGGGCCAGCAGGTGTTTGAGCAAGGCGCGGTAAGCCAGGATGCCGCGGCTCTTGCCGTCGAACTGCGAAGGCGTGAGGCCTGCTCGGCTGGCATCCCGCAGGCGCGTGTCCACCGGGATGTAGCCCTGCCAGATCTCATCGGGAAACTTGTCGCGCAACACCCGCAGGGTACCCAGGGACGCCTGGGTCCGCCGGTCGAACAGGGTGGGCACGATGCTGAATGGCAGCGGTTGTTTACGCGAGCGGTTGATCATTGCCAGGGTGTTGACCATGCGCTCCAGGCCCTTGACCGCCAAGTGCTCGGTCTGCACCGGGATCACCAACTGCTGGCTGGCCGCCAAGGCATTGACCATCAGCACGCCCAGCAACGGCGGGCTGTCGATCACGGCGTAATCGAAGTCCTGCCACAACTGCGCCAGGCTCTTGGCGATCACCAGGCCCAAGCCGCTCTGGCCGGGCGACTGACGCTCCAGAGTCGCCAGGGCGGTGCTGGAGGGCAGCAGGGAAATACGTTCGTCGCTGGTGGACAGCAGCAACTGCCCCGGCAGGTCCTGGGGCACGCTGCCGCGATGCAGGAACAAGTCATAGCAACTGTGTTCAAGGCTGTCGGGGTCATAGCCAAAATAACTGGTCATGGAGCCGTGGGGGTCAAGGTCGACCATGACCACGCGCTTGCCCGCCTCAGCCAGCAAACCGGCTAAAGCGATGGAACTGGTGGTTTTACCAACACCACCCTTTTGATTGGCGACTGCCCAGACTCTCATTGGAATTGTTCCTCCCGGCAGGCGCAGAGCCTGCCGAGAAATAGCGCTCAGTTATAAAGCGGGTGACGGAGAATTGACGGCACTCCCCGGCACCGGCGTCTTGACGGGGGTTGGTGCAGTTTGTGTGCCAGCACGTCGCAACGCCGCGTCGGGGGTCGCATTGGCCGTACCGGTACCGGTCAGGCTGCGACGCACGTCGAGGTTGCGCGAGACCACCAGCACCACCCGGCGATTACGCGCACGGCCTTCGGCCGTCGCGTTGTTGGCCACGGGCTGGAACTCGCCGTAACCCACGGAAGCCATGCGCGCCGGGTTCACACCCTGCATCGCCAGCATGCGCACGATGCTCGCCGAACGGGCCGAGGACAGCTCCCAGTTGGTCGGGTACTGGGCCGTCTGGATCGGCTGATTGTCGGTAAAGCCTTCGACGTGGACCGGGTTGTCGAAGGGCTTCAGGACCTTCGCCACCTTGTCGATGATGTTGAACGCCAAATCACTGGGCATGGCGTCGCCGCTGCCGAACAACAGGCTGGAGTTGAGTTCGATCTCGACCCACAACTCGTTGCCACGCACGGTCATCTGGTTGGAGCTGATGAGGTCGCCAAAAGCCGCGCTGATGTCATCGGCGATGCTCTTGAGCGGGTCGCTGGCGCCGGCGATGCCGGCATCGGTCTCGTCGCTGTCCTTGACCAGGGGTTTGGCCGGGGTCACGGTCTTCGGCCGCTCGTCACCGATGGGGATCGGCTTCAGGGCCCGATCCGAATCGGTGAACACGCCGATCAGCGCCTCGGAGATCACCTTGTACTTGCCCTCGTTGATCGAGGAGATGGAGTACATGACCACGAAAAATGCGAACAGCAAGGTGATGAAGTCCGCGTAGGACACCAGCCAGCGTTCGTGGTTGACGTGCTCTTCAGGTTGGCGACGACGAGCCATGGTTCATTCTCCCCATCAATCCATGAAGCCTTGCAGCTTCAACTCGATGGAACGAGGGTTCTCACCTTCGGCGATCGACAAAATACCTTCGAGCAGCATTTCCCGGTAACGGGACTGGCGCAGGGCAATCGACTTGAGCTTGGCGGCCACCGGCAGCAGCACCAGGTTGGCACTGGCCACGCCGTAGATGGTGGCGACGAAGGCCACGGCAATACCGCTGCCCAGTTGCGACGGATCGGCCAGGTTGCCCATGACATGGATCAGGCCCATGACCGCACCGATGATGCCGATGGTCGGCGCGTAGCCGCCCATGCTTTCAAAGACTTTGGCCGCTTCGATATCACGGCTTTCCTGGGTGTAGAAGTCCACTTCCAGGATGCTGCGGATGGCTTCGGGTTCGGCCCCGTCCACCAGCAACTGCAGGCCTTTGCGCGAGTAGTTGTCAGGCTCGGCATCCGCCACGCCTTCCAGGCCCAGCAGGCCTTCCTTGCGGGCGGTCAGGCTCCAGTTCACCACCCGATCGATGCCACCCGGCAGGTCGACACGCGGCGGAAACAGGATCCACACCACGATCTGCATCGCGCGTTTGAACGCGCTCAGGGGCGACTGCAACAACGCCGCGCCAATGGTGCCGCCAAGCACGATCAGCGCCGCCGGACCGTTGGCCAGGGCCGACAGGTGCCCACCTTCCAGGTAGTTGCCACCGATGATGGCGACGAACGCCATGATGATCCCGATAAGGCTGAGCACATCCATCAGAGACAGGCCTCGACCAGGTGCTTGCCGATATCGTCCAGGCCGTACACGGCGTCTGCCAGGTCCGCTTTGACGATTGCCATCGGCATGCCGTAGATCACGCAGCTGGCTTCATCCTGAGCCCAGACCGCGCTGCCGCCCTGCTTGAGCAGGCGCGCGCCTTCACGACCGTCGGCGCCCATGCCAGTGAGAACCACCGCCAGAACTTTGTCGCCGTAGGACTTGGCCGCGGAACCGAAGGTGATGTCCACGCACGGCTTGTAGTTCAGACGCTCATCGCCCGGGAGGATTTTCACCGCACCGCGGCCATCGATCATCATCTGCTTGCCACCAGGGGCCAACAGCGCCAGGCCCGGACGCAGGATGTCACCATCCTCGGCTTCCTTGACGCTGATGCGGCACAGCTTGTCCAGACGCTCGGCAAAGGCCTTGGTAAAGGCCGCCGGCATGTGCTGGATCAGTACGATGGGCGCGGGGAAGTTGGCCGGCAGTTGGGTCAGGACCCGCTGCAAGGCCACAGGGCCACCGGTGGAGGTACCAATCGCCACCAGCTTGTAGGCCTTGCGCTTGGGCACGGACGACGAACCAACGGCAGCACGGGCAGGCGCCGGGGCTGGAGCGGGTGCCGGACGTACAGGCGCACTGCTGCCAAAACTGCTGGTGCTCGATGCGGCTGGAGTCGGCGCGGGAGCAGGAGCGGCCACAGGCGCCGGGGCGCTGTAGCTGCTGAAACGACGGTTACTGCGGGAGATGCTGTGAACCTTCTCGCACAGCAACTGCTTGACCTTCTCGGGATTGCGCGAGATGTCTTCGAAATTCTTCGGCAGAAAGTCAACCGCCCCGGCGTCCAACGCATCGAGGGTGACTCGCGCGCCTTCGTGGGTCAGGGAAGAGAACATCAATACCGGAGTCGGGCAGCGCTGCATGATATGCCGCACCGCCGTGATGCCATCCATCATCGGCATCTCGTAGTCCATGGTGATCACGTCCGGCTTGAGGGCCAGGGCCTGATCGATCGCCTCTTTACCGTTGGTCGCCGTACCGACGACCTGGATATTCGAATCCGCTGAAAGAATTTCCGAGACGCGGCGGCGGAAAAACCCCGAATCATCCACCACCAGGACTTTGACTGCCATAAACACTCCATTAGGCGGCGAGACAGATCGCCCCGCCGCCGTAAATCAAATACGCCGTGCGGCGTAACGCTTGAGCATGCTCGGAACATCAAGAATCAAGGCGATGCGGCCGTCACCGGTGATGGTGGCGCCGGACATGCCCGGGGTTCCCTGGAGCATTTTGCCCAATGGCTTGATGACCACTTCTTCCTGGCCCACCAACTGATCGACGACGAAGCCGATCCGCTGAGTGCCCACCGAAAGGATCACCACGTGGCCTTCGCGCTGCTCTTCATGAGCGGCAGAGCTGACCAGCCAGCGCTTGAGGTAGAACAGCGGCAACGCCTTGTCGCGGACGATGACCACTTCCTGACCGTCGACCACATTGGTGCGCGACAGGTCGAGGTGGAAGATCTCGTTGACGTTGACCAGCGGGAAGGCAAAAGCCTGGTTGCCCAGCATGACCATCAGGGTCGGCATGATCGCCAAGGTCAACGGCACCTTGATGACGATCTTCGAGCCCTGGCCCTTGGTCGAGTAGATGTTGATCGAACCGTTGAGCTGGGAAATCTTGGTTTTCACCACGTCCATGCCCACGCCACGCCCGGACACGTCGGAAATCTCGGTCTTGGTCGAGAAGCCCGGGGCGAAGATCAGGTTGTAGCACTCGGTGTCGCTCAAACGGTCGGCGGCGTCCTTGTCCATCACACCGCGCTTGACCGCGATGGAACGCAGGACATTAGGGTCCATGCCTTTGCCGTCATCGGAAATCGACAGCAGGATGTGGTCGCCTTCCTGTTCGGCTGCCAGCACCACTTTGCCGCCCCGGGCCTTGCCCGACGCTTCGCGCTCTTCCGGCGACTCGATACCGTGGTCGACCGCGTTGCGCACCAAGTGGACCAGCGGGTCGGCCAGGGCCTCGACAAGGTTCTTGTCGAGGTCGGTTTCTTCACCAACCAGCTCCAGGTTGATCTCTTTCTTCAACTGCCGCGCCAAGTCACGAACCAGACGTGGGAAGCGGCCAAAGACTTTCTTGATCGGCTGCATCCGGGTCTTCATCACCGCGGTCTGCAAGTCAGCGGTCACCACGTCCAGGTTCGACACCGCCTTGGACATGGCTTCGTCGCCACTGTTGAGGCCCAGGCGCACCAGACGGTTACGCACCAGCACCAGCTCGCCGACCATGTTCATGATCTCGTCGAGCCGCGCCGTATCGACACGTACAGTGGTTTCAGCTTCGCTGGCAGGTTTTTCCGGCGGTGGTGCTGCGGCTGCACGGGCTGGCGCCGGAGCGGCAGCAGGTGCAGCGGCTGCCGCTGGCTTGGCGGGTTCTGCCTTGGGCTCGGGTTTCTTCGCTTCTGGCTTGGCCACAGCTGCCGGTGCGCTGACAACAGCCGCCGGTGCCTGGGTGGACGCGACAGCGCCGGTCGCGCCGGCCACTTCGGTGAACTTGCCTTTACCGTGCAGCTCATCGAGCAACGCTTCGAATTCGTGATCGCTGATCAGGTCGCCGCCCGCGGCTGCCGCTGTAGGTGCGGCCGCAGCCGGCACCGAAGCCACTGCGGAGTCGAGGGCTTCGACGGCAAAGTTGCCCTTGCCGTGCAACTGGTCCAGCAGCGCTTCGAATTCGTCGTCAGTGATTTCGTCACCGGCCGGTTTCGCGCCCGGAGCGGGCGACTCGCTGGCCATGACCACGGCGTCCGGCGCGAACTGGCCTTTGCCGTGCAACTGATCCAACAGGGACTCGAACTCGGCATCGGTGATTTCGTCGCTGGCGGCATCGCCACCCGCAGCCGGTGCCACTGCCGCCGGGGCCGCAGCCTCGGCTTTGGCGGTGTTCAGGGAGTCCAGCAGCAGTTCGAATTCGTTATCGGTGATATCGCCCGATTCGCTCTCGGCGACGGGCTCGACGCTTTCCTCGACCACGGCAGCGACCGGCTCGGGTTCAGCGCCGGCAGGCTCGGCCAGACGGGCCAGGGCTGCAAGCAATTCCGGTGTCGCGGCGGTGATCTCGGTGCGTTCGCGGACCTGGCTGAACATGCCATTGACCGCGTCCAGCGCTTCGAGCACCACATCCATCAATTCCGAGTCGACACGACGCTCACCCTTACGCAGGATGTCGAAGACGTTCTCGGCGATGTGGCAGCACTCCACCAGCTCATTGAGCTGGAGGAAGCCGGCGCCCCCTTTTACAGTGTGAAAACCGCGAAAAATTGCATTGAGCAAGTCCGCATCATCCGGGCGGCTTTCCAGCTCGACCAGTTGTTCGGACAGTTGCTCTAGAATCTCGCCGGCCTCAACCAGGAAATCCTGAAGGATCTCTTCATCGGCGCCGAAGCTCATTAATGGGTGCTCCTAGAATCCAAGGCTGGAAAGCAAATCGTCTACATCGTCCTGACCGGACACAACGTCTTCCCGTTTATCGGCATGAATCTGCGGACCTTCACCCTTGGCGAGATGTTTTTGCGGATCTTTTTCCGCAAGCATCGATTCGCGGTCGTGTTCGATACCGGCAAAACGGTCGACCTGACTGGCCATGAGCACCAGTTTGAGCAAATTGCTTTCGACTTCCGTGACCAATTGGGTCACGCGCTTGATCACCTGGCCCGTGAGGTCCTGGTAATCCTGCGCCAGCAGAATGTCGTTGAGGTGGCCAGAGACGGTGCGGGTTTCCTCTGCGCTACGCGACAGGAAACCGTCGACCCGGCGGGCCAGTTCGCGAAACTCTTCAGCACCGACCTCGCGCCGCATAAAGCGTCCCCAGTCGGTGCTCAAGGCCTGGGCATCAGTGCTCAGGCTGTTGACCAACGGGGTGCTGCTTTCGACCAGGTCCATGGTGCGGTTGGCCGCAGCCTCAGTCAGCCTGACCACATAGGACAGGCGCTCGGTGGCATCCGTGATCTGTGAGACTTCCTCGGCTTGCGGCATGTGCGGGTCAATCTGAAAATTGACGATCGCGCTATGCAGCTCGCGGGTGAGCTTGCCGACTTCCTGGTACAGGCCGCGGTCACGGGTCTGGTTGAGCTCATGGATCAGTTGCACAGCGTCGCCGAACTTGCCTTTTTCAAGGCTCTCGACCAGTTCGCGGGCATGTTTTTTCAGGGTCGATTCAAAATCGCCCAATGAAGATTCGTTATGCTCCATAGCTCCCCCGTGGCGGAATTCATCAACCGATGCGTTCGAAGATTTTTTCGATCTTCTCTTTCAACGCCTGGGCCGTGAATGGTTTGACCACATAGCCGTTTACACCGGCCTGGGCAGCTTCAATGATCTGTTCGCGCTTGGCTTCAGCGGTCACCATCAGCACCGGCAGGTGCTTGAGTTTTTCATCGGCGCGCACGTGGCGCAGCAGGTCGATGCCGGTCATGCCGGGCATGTTCCAGTCCGTTACCAGAAAGTCGATGCTGCCGCTGTTGAGGACCGGGATAGCGGTAGTGCCATCGTCAGCCTCGACCGTGTTGGTGAAACCCAGATCACGCAACAGGTTCTTAATGATCCGCCGCATCGTTGAGAAGTCATCAACGATGAGGATTTTCATGTTCTTGTCCAATTCGACCTCCAAGCAGTCTTAAACGCGCCCAGCACCTGAACGCGCCATTCAATCAATACGGCGTAACACTCAACGACTGCATGAAGCACCCAACACAAGAACGGCCTGGCATGACGCCCAACCGCTCTTGTTCGCAGTGTCCCCACACTGCCTGTCAGCGCGCTCGCCACTCCCCCAAACGCCCCCGCAAGCGGGCCGCGCACTGGCTGTGTAACTGGCTGACCCGCGATTCGCTGACCCCCAGGACCTCACCGATTTCCTTGAGGTTCAGCTCTTCGTCGTAGTACAGCGCCAACACCAGTCGCTCGCGCTCCGGCAAATTGGCAATCGCATCCGCCAGCGCTGCCTGGAAACGTTCATCTTCCAGATCGCGCGACGGCTCGAGATGAGCACTGGCGCCATCCTCGTGCAGCCCTTCATGTTCGCCGTCCTGCAACAGGTCGTCGAAACTGAACAGGCGGCTGCCCAAGGTGTCGTTCAAAATCCCGTAATAATCGTCGAGACTCAATTCAAGTTCGGCCGCAACTTCATGATCTTTAGCGTCGCGACCGGTTTTAGCTTCAATTGCTCGAATCGCGTCACTGACCATGCGGGTATTGCGGTGCACCGAGCGGGGTGCCCAATCGCCTTTACGCACCTCATCGAGCATCGCGCCACGGATACGGATGCCCGCGTAGGTCTCGAAACTCGCGCCCTTGCTGGCGTCGTACTTGGTCGACACTTCGAGCAAGCCGATCATGCCCGCCTGGATCAGGTCTTCCACCTGCACGCTGGCCGGCAAGCGCGCCAGCAAGTGGTAGGCGATACGCTTGACCAGGGGCGCATAGCGCTCGATCAATTCGTACTGGCTGTCACGCGCCGATTTTTTGTAAAGGTTATAGCCGCTGGCAGTCATAGAACCGGTCCCGCTGTTTGATGCACAAGCCGCTCGACAAAAAATTCCAGATGCCCCCGCGGATTGGCAGGCAGGGGCCAGGTATCGACTTTCTGGGCGATGGCCTTGAACGCCAGAGCACACTTGGAACGAGGAAAGGCTTCATAGACCGCACGCTGCTTTTGCACGGCCTTGCGCACGCTTTCGTCGTAGGGAACTGCGCCGACGTATTGTAAAGCCACGTCCAGGAAGCGATCCGTGACCTTGGTCAATTTGGCGAACAGGTTGCGACCTTCCTGAGGGCTCTGGGCCATGTTGGCCAGGACCCGGAAGCGGTTCATGCCGTAGTCGCGGTTAAGCAGTTTGATCAGGGCGTAGGCGTCAGTGATCGAGGTGGGTTCGTCGCAGACCACCAACAACACTTCCTGGGCGGCGCGAACAAAACTGACTACCGAGTCACCAATACCGGCAGCGGTGTCAATCACCAGCACATCGAGGTTGTCGCCGATGTCGCTGAATGCCTGGATCAGGCCGGCATGCTGGGCCGGGCTCAGGTGCACCATGCTCTGGGTGCCGGACGCAGCCGGAACGATACGAATGCCACCAGGCCCCTGCAGCAATACGTCGCGCAGCTCGCAGCGCCCTTCGATCACATCGGCCAGGGTGTGTTTGGGGGTCAAGCCCAGCAGGACATCGACGTTGGCCAGGCCCAGGTCGGCATCCAGCAGCAGGACGCGTCGGCCGAGCTCCGCTAGAGCCAGGGACAAGTTCACTGACACGTTAGTCTTGCCGACGCCACCTTTGCCGCCGGTCACCGCGATCACCTGTACGGGATGCATGCTGCCCATGTTCTTTCTTTACCTTGTCTTACTTAGACGGGGCCACATAACTGGCTGCGCGTTCACCATTGGAACAATGCATGGCAGACCATCGATGTAGATACACTGCAATCTATTCATGATTCCCTCAGCCCACTCGCTTGGTCGGACTGTGGTAGAGGTCGGCGAACATATCGGCCATGGCCTCTTCACTGGGTTCTTCCTGCATTTGCACGCTGACCGCACGGCTGACCAACTGATGCCGGCGAGGCAGGTGCAAATCGTCCGGAATTCGCGGACCGTCGGTGAGATAAGCCACCGGCAACTCGTGACTGATGGCCAGGCTCAGCACTTCGCCCAGGCTGGCGGTTTCGTCCAGCTTGGTCAGGATGCAACCTGCCAGGCCGCAGCGCTTGTAGCTGTGGTAAGCGGCCGTTAGAACCTGTTTCTGGCTGGTGGTTGCCAATACCAGGTAATTTTTTGCCTTGATGCCGCGACCGGCCAGGGTGTCCAACTGCATGCGCAGTGCTGGATCGCTGGCTTGCAGGCCGGCGGTGTCGATCAACACCACACGCTTGCGCAGCAGCGGGTCCAGCGCCTGCGCCAGGGACTGCCCCGGGTCGACGTGGGTTACCGAGACGTTGAGGATGCGGCCCAAGGTCTTGAGCTGCTCCTGAGCACCGATACGGAAGCTGTCCATGCTCACCAGGGCAATGTTCTGCGCGCCGTACTTGAGCACGTAGCGCGCTGCCAACTTGGCCAGGGTGGTGGTCTTGCCCATGCCGGCCGGGCCGACCATGGCAATTACACCACCCTCTTCCAAGGGTTCCATTTCCGGTGTCGAGATCATCCGCGCCAAGTGCGCCAACAGCATGCGCCAGGCTTGGCGAGGTTCGTCAATTTCAGTCACCAGTGCCAGCAGGTCGCGGGCCAGAGGGCCGGACAAGCCAATGCGTTGCAGGCGGCGCCAGAGGTTGGCCTGCTCCGGGCGACTGCCTTGCAACTGGCTCCAGGCCAGGGAGCCCAGCTGGACTTCCAGCAGCTCACGCAGCCCGTTGAGTTCAAAGCGCATGGAGTCGAACGCTTGCTGATCCACGGTCGGCGTCACCACCGGTGCCGGCGCCGGACGGCGAGGCTCGGAGAACGTCGGTTCGATCAGCGGTTCGGCAGCGGTCAGCGGCAAGCCGGCAAACAGCTGCCGGTTGGTAGTCGTGGTATCGCCTTCACCCCGCAGGCTCAATTCGGCCTGGGCGGTCACGATCCGCGATTGGGTCTTGCGCAGCTCGTCTTCGAGCTCGACATTGGGAATCCGCGGCGCCAGGGCCGACAGCTTGTAATCCAGGGCAGCCGTCAGCTCGACACCGCCGGCAATACGACGGTTGCCGATAATGGCAGCTTCAGCGCCCAACTCATCACGAACCAGTTTCATGGCCTGACGCATATCGGCGGCGAAAAAACGCTTAACTTGCATAAACCACTACCTCAGCCGTTGGGCCCTACTGTCGCAACGATGGTCACTTGCTTGTTGTCCGGGATTTCCTGGTACGCCAGCACATGCAGGCCTGGAACGGCGAGACGCCCGAACCGCGACAACATGGCGCGTACCGGACCCGCCACCAACAGAATCACCGGTTGACCTTGCATCTCTTGACGCTGCGCCGCTTCGATCAGCGAACGCTGCAGCTTCTCAGCCATGCTTGGCTCCAGCAGAACGCCTTCATCCTGGCCTTGTCCTGCCTTCTGCAGACTATTGAGCAATATTTGTTCCAACCTTGGCTCCAAGGTGATCACAGGCAGCTCAGACTCAGTGCCTACAATGCTTTGGACGATGGCACGGGACAATCCGACCCGCACCGCCGCGACCAAAGCGGCAGTATCTTGACTCTTGGCGGCGTTGTTGGCGATGGCTTCGGCGATGCTGCGGATATCCCGCACTGGCACCTGTTCGGCCAGCAGGGCTTGCAGCACCTTGAGCAACTGCGACAGCGACAGCACGCCCGGCACCAGCTCCTCGGCCAGTTTCGGCGACCCCTTGGCCAGCAACTGCATGAGCTGCTGGACTTCTTCGTGGCCGATCAGCTCGCTGGAGTGCTTGTACAAAATCTGGTTCAAGTGGGTGGCGACCACAGTACTGGCGTCCACCACGGTATAACCCAGGGACTGGGCCTGAGGCCGCTGACTGACTTCGATCCACACCGCTTCCAGGCCGAAGGCCGGATCCTTGGCGGTGATGCCGTTGAGGCTGCCGTAGACCTGCCCCGGGTTGATCGCCAGTTCGCGATCCGGGTAGATCTCGGCTTCAGCCAGGATCACCCCCATCAGGGTCAGGCGATAGGCGCTGGGCGCCAGGTCGAGGTTGTCACGAATATGCACAGTGGGCATGAGGAAGCCCAGGTCCTGGGAGAGCTTCTTGCGCACCCCCTTGATCCGCGCTAGCAGCTGGCCACCCTGGTTGCGATCCACCAGGGGAATCAGCCGGTAGCCAACTTCCAGGCCAATCATGTCGATCGGCGTCACGTCGTCCCAACCCAGCTCTTTGGTTTCCAGGGCACGGCTCGGCGACGGCAGCAGCTCTTGCTGGCGCTTGACCTCTTCCAGCGCCTTGACCTTGACCACGTTCTGCTTTTTCCACAGCAGGTAGGCTGCGCCACCGGCCACGGCCGCCAGGCTGAGGAAAGAGAAGTGCGGCATGCCCGGCACCAGGCCCATGACCGCCATCAAGCCCGCCGCCACGGCCAGGGCCTTGGGCGAAGCGAACATCTGCCGATTGATCTGCTTGCCCATGTCTTCGGAGCCCGAAGCACGGGTCACCATGATCGCCGCCGCAGTGGACAACAGCAGTGATGGCAATTGCGCCACCAAACCGTCACCGATGGTCAGCAAGGCATAAACCCGGCCGGCATCGCCGAAGGTCATGCCGTGCTGGAAGATACCAACCGCCATACCACCGATCAGGTTGATGAACAGAATCAGCAGGCCGGCGATGGCGTCACCACGGACGAATTTACTGGCACCGTCCATGGAACCGTAGAACTCGGCTTCCTGGGCCACTTCCTGACGGCGCATCTTGGCTTGGTTCTGATCGATCAGGCCGGCGTTCAAGTCGGCGTCAATGGCCATCTGCTTGCCGGGCATGGCGTCCAGGGTGAAACGTGCGCTGACCTCGGAGATGCGCCCGGCACCCTTGGTCACCACCACGAAGTTGATGATCATGAGGATCGCGAACACCACGATACCGACCACGTAGTTGCCGCCGATCACCACTTCACCGAAGGCCTGGATCACCTTGCCCGCGGCGGCGTGACCGTCCTGGCCGTGGAGCATGACCACCCGGGTCGACGCCACGTTGAGCGCCAGGCGCAGCAGCGTGGCCACCAGCAGGATGGTCGGGAATACGGCGAAGTCCAGCGGTCGCAGGGCGTAGACGCAGACCAGCAGGACGACAATGGACAAGGCGATGTTGAAGGTAAAAAACACGTCCAGCAGGAACGGCGGGACGGGCAACATCATCATTGCCAGCATCACCAACAGCAGCACCGGCACGCCCAGATTGCCTCGGCTGAGGTCAGCAACGTTGGTGCGGGCACTGTTGATAAACTGAGAGCGATCCACCGGTTTTCCCCGTTCCTTTAAAGCAAACTTTTGACGCCTAGAGGCGCCTCAGGCCGGCTATTGCAAGAACCCTTCCAACTTTTGCAGCGAGCGCAAACAGAAGTGTCACAGCGGCGACCGGCGCCTGGCGGGCGAGCCGGCCAGGACCAGAGGGGGATCAGTTGTCGCGACGCAGATCCGGCGGAATCGGCAGGTCCTTGAGCGGTTCCGGACGCTTGCCCTTGCCCGCCCGATGCTGACGAATCTGATAGACGTAAGCCAACACCTGGGCCACCGCCAGGTAGAGGCCGGCGGGAATTTCCTGCTCCAGTTCCGTGGAGTAAAAAATCGATCGCGCCAGGGCAGGCGATTCCAGTAACTGCACTTCGTTGGCCACGGCAATCTCACGGATCTTCAGCGCCAGGAAATCACTGCCCTTGGCCAGCAACACCGGCGCCCCACCCTTCTCGGCGTCGTACTTGAGGGCCACCGCATAGTGCGTCGGGTTGGTAATCACCACGTCAGCGTCAGGGATGGCGGCCATCATGCGCCGCTGGGACATATCGCGCTGCAGCTGGCGAATTCGCTGTTTGACCTCAGGTCGCCCCTCCTGGTCCTTGTGCTCGTCACGCACTTCCTGCTTGGTCATCAAGAGCTTCTTGTGGCTCTGATAAAGCTGCACCGGCACATCCACCGCGGCAATCAGGATCAACCCGCAAGCCATCCACAACGTGCTCCAGCTCACCACTTGCACACTGTGGATGATCGCCTGCTCCAGCGGCTCATGGCCGATACGCAGCAGATCGTCAATGTCCGAAGACAAGACCTGCAAAACCACCAGCAGGATCAGCAAAAACTTGGCAAAGGCCTTCAGCAACTCGATCAGCGCCGTGGGCGAGAACATCCGTTTGAGGCCGTTGGCCGGGTTCATCCGGCTGAACTTGGGCGCCAAGCTTTTTGCCGCGAACAGCCAGCCACCCAGGCAAATCGGCCCGATCAGCGCCGCCACCAGCAAGGTCAGGAGGAACGGCAAGGCCGCCAGGATGGCGATATTGCCCGAATGCAGCAGGTACAGACCCATGGCTCCCGGGCTAAGCAACACCTCCCGAGGCAGGGAGAAGTTCAGGGTCATGATGTCCTTCAGATCCTGGGCCAGCCCGGGCCCGCAGATCAGCAGGCCAGCAGCGCCAGTCATCATGATGATCAGGGTGTTGAGTTCTTTGGAACGGGCAATCTCACCCTTTTCCCGGGAGTCCGTTTTACGTTTCTCCGTGGGGTCTTCCGTCTTGTCCTGACCGCTCTCGCTTTCTGCCATGACTCAGCGCGCCCGTGCCAGTTCGCGTAAAAACTGCAAGGCCTCGCTGGCCAGCGGTTGATACTGATTGAGGATATCGGCCAGGCTGATCCAGACGATGGCCATGCCCAGCACCAGGGTCAGGGGAAACCCGATGGAGAAGATGTTCAACTGAGGTGCCGCCCGAGTCATCACGCCGAACGCGATGTTCACCACCAATAACGCAGTGATCGCCGGCAACACCAACAGCAACGCCGCCCCCAGCACCCAGCCGAGCTTGCCGGCCAACTCCCAGAAATGATTGACCATCAGCCCACTGCCCACGGGCAAGGTGGTGAAACTTTCGGTGAGCACCTCGAACACCACCAGATGGCCATTCATCGCCAGGAACAGCAAGGTCACCAGCATGGTGAAGAACTGCCCGATCACCGCCACCGACACACCGTTGGTGGGGTCCACCATGGACGCAAAGCCCATGCCCATCTGAATGGCCACAATCTGCCCGGCCACCACAAAGGCCTGGAAGAACAGTTGCAAGGAGAACCCCAGCACGGCGCCGATGATGATCTGCTCGGCAATAAGCAACAGCCCACTCAGGTCCAGGGCATTCACCGGCGGCATGGGCGGCAGCGCCGGGACGATGGCGACCGTGATCGCAATGGTGAAATACAGGCGCACCCGACGCGGCACCAGGGTCGTGCCGAACACCGGCATCACCATCAGCACGGCACCGACCCGAAACAGCGGCAACATGAAGGTGGCGACCCAGGTACTGATCTGGGTGTCGGTCAAGGCCAGCAAAGACATGGCTTAGCCAATCAACTGCGGAATACTGCCGTACAACTGCAGGATGTATTCCATGAAGGTTTGCACCAGCCAGGGACCGACCACGATCAGGGTCACCAGCATCACCAGCAGGCGCGGCAGGAAGCTCAGAGTCTGTTCGTTGATCTGGGTCGCCGCCTGGAACATGGCAACCATCAGACCCACCAGCAGACTGGGCACCACCAACACCGCAACCATCATGGTGGTCAGCCACAGGGCTTCGCGAAACAGGTCGACCGCGACTTCAGGAGTCATTGCGCATTACCCGCATACAAGGTTCTAGACACCACCGAAACTGCCCGCCAGAGTGCCGATGATCAGGGCCCAGCCATCGACCAGCACGAACAGCATGATTTTGAATGGCAAGGAAATGATCAGCGGCGAGAGCATCATCATACCCATGGCCATCAGCACACTGGCCACCACCAGGTCGATGATCAGGAACGGAATAAAGATCATGAAGCCGATCTGGAACGCCGTCTTCAGCTCCGACGTGACAAAGGCCGGGACCAGAATGGTCAGCGGCGCCTGGTCCGGCGTGGCGATGTCGGTGCGCTTGGACAGGCGCATAAACAACTCAAGGTCGCTGCTGCGGGTCTGGGCCAGCATAAAGTCCTTGATCGGCACCTCAGCCTTGGCCACCGCGTCCTGGGCCGTGAGCTGTTCCGCCAGGTAAGGCTGCAGCGCGTCCCGGTTCACCCGATCGAACACCGGCGCCATGATGAACATGGTGAGGAACAGCGCCATGCCAGTAAGGATCTGGTTCGACGGCGTCTGTTGCAGGCCCAGGGCCTGACGCAGGATCGAGAAGACAATGATGATCCGCGTGAAGCTGGTCATCAGCATGACAAACGCCGGGATAAAACTCAGCGCAGTCATGATCAGCAGGATTTGCAGGCTGACCGAATATTCCTGCTGGCCGTTGGCCCCGGTGCCCAGAGTGATCGCCGGGATCGACAACGGATCGGCGGCAAAGGCCAGTGGCGCTGCCAGCAGCAGCACCAAGGTCAAGAGGAAACGCGACAGGCTACGCGAAGGCATAGCGAGCGACGACAAGACAGGGTTTTGCGCGCGCGTAGAAAACGCCCAGCCCGCAAGGGTTCTCATGTGGCCTGACAACGGCATTACTTCCTATCCTTCTGATCCTTGCCCAGCAACTCCATCAGGCGCTGGGCAAACTCGGGCGTCGCCTGCTCGGCACTGGGGGTTGGCACCGGCTCTTTGAGTACATGCAACGGGGTGATGGTGCCCGGGCTCAGGCCCAGGAGGATCTGCTCATTGCCGACCTGCACCAGCACCAGGCGATCGCGCGGCCCCAAGGCCCGGGAACCGATCAACTCGATGACCTGGCCCTTGCCGGCAGGCCCGGCCTGCTGCATGCGACGCACCGCCCAGGCCAAGGCAAAAATCAGCCCCAGCACCAACAGCAAGCCCAGCACCAATTGAGTCAGCTGGCCGCCGACACTGCCGACACTGGCAACCGACGGCGCGGCCGTCGTGGCAGTGGCCACCGGCTCTGCCGCCCAGGCCGCTAGCGGCGAGAACAGCAACACCCCCAAGAGCTTTTTCACTTAGCGCAGCTTCTTGATGCGTTCGCTAGGGCTGATCACGTCGGTCAGGCGGATGCCGAACTTCTCGTTGACCACCACCACTTCACCGTGGGCAATCAGCGTGCCGTTGACCAACACGTCGAGGGGCTCGCCGGCCAGGCGGTCAAGCTCGATCACCGAACCCTGGTTGAGTTGCAGCAGGTTGCGGATGTTGATATCGGTGCTGCCCACTTCCATGGAAATCGACACCGGGATATCCAGGATCACGTCCAGATTCGGCCCTTCCAGGGTCACCGGGTCATTGTTCTTGGGTACGCTGCCAAACTCTTCCATCTGCAGACGGTTACCCGAAGCTGCACCGGCATCAGCGGCCAGCAAGGCGTCGATATCGTCTTGCCCGGCATCACCGGTTTCTTCCAGGGCCGCAGCCCACTCGTCAGCCAGGGCCTGGTCGTCTTGGGAGTTCATTTCGTCAGCCATCATTTGTCCTCAGCGGGCAAAAATTCAGTTAAAAGCGAATACGGACCAGCGCCTCAGCGGCGCCCGATCGGCTCCAGTACCTGCAAGGCCAGGTTGCCCTTGTGGGAGCCCAGCTTGACCTTGAAGGACGGCACGCCGTTGGCGCGCATGATCATTTCTTCCGGCAGTTCCACGGGAATCACATCCCCCGGTTGCATGTGCAGAATGTCCCGCAGGCGCAGTTGGCGACGGGCCACGGTGGCGCTCAACGGCACCGCTACGTCCAGCACGTCTTCGCGCAGGGCCTTGCTCCAGCGTTCATCCTGGTCGTCCAGGTCGGACTGGAAGCCGGCGTCGAGCATTTCCCGGATAGGCTCGATCATCGAGTACGGCATGGTCACGTGCAGATCGCCGCCACCGCCATCGAGTTCTATATGGAAGGTGGAGACCACCACCGCCTCGCTAGGGCCGACGATGTTGGCCATGGCCGGGTTCACTTCGGAGTTTATGTACTCGAAATTGACCGGCATGATCGCTTGCCAGGCTTCCTTCAAATCGATGAAGGCCTGTTCCAGCACCATGCGCACTACCCGCAACTCGGTGGGGGTGAATTCCCGCCCTTCGATCTTCGCGTGACGCCCGTCACCGCCAAAAAAGTTGTCCACCAGCTTGAACACCAGCTTGGCGTCAAGGATGAACAGGGCCGTCCCGCGTAGGGGCTTGAGTTTCACCAGGTTGAGGCTGGTAGGCACGTACAGCGAGTGCACGTACTCACCAAACTTCATCACCTGCACGCCGCCCACCGCCACGTCGGCCGAACGCCGCAACATGTTGAACATGCTGATCCGGGTGTAACGGGCGAAACGCTCGTTGATCATCTCCAGGGTCGGCATGCGTCCACGGACGATGCGATCCTGGCTGGTCAGGTCGTAGCTTTTGATGCTGCCGGGTTCGGCAGCACTGTCGGTCTGTACCAGACCGTCATCGACGCCATGCAACAGCGCATCGATCTCATCCTGGGACAGCAGGTCTTGCACGGCCATGTCGTGTTCCTACTGCAGTACGAAGTTAGTAAAGAGCAACTGCTCGACCACCACCTTGCCGACTTCCTTCTGCGCCACTTCCTGCACGCTGGCAGTGGCTTTCTGACGCAGCATTTCCTGACCGACCGGGGTCGCCAGGGTGTCGAAGCTCTGCCCGGAGAAGAGCATCACCAGGTTGTTGCGGATCACCGGCATGTGCACCTTGAGTGCGTCCAGGTCGGCCTGGTTACGCGCCAGCATGGTGATGCTCACCTGCATGTAGCGCTGACGGCCGTTCTGGTTGAAATTGGCCACGAAAGCGGGCGCCATTGGCTCGAAGATCGCCGCTGGCTTGACGTTGCTGGCGGCCTCCGGAGCGGGGGCCGGTTTGCTTTGGGCACTGTGCATGAAGTACCAGGTCGCGCCGACGGACGAGCCGATCGCCAACAACAAACCCAGGACTATCAGGAGGATAAGCTTGAGTTTGCTTTTCCCTGCGGGTGGTTTCTCTGCTGCTTCACTCTTCGCCATGCCAATAATCCGTCACTAATCGGGTTTTCACAGTCGCACGGCAAGGGAAGAGCAAGTGTTATGCCAGATTTGTCTGAATAGTCTTCAGCCGAAGGCCCAGAGTGATGTCGCGACGACTTGGCGCTGGAACGCAGGCGGGAATAAAGCAGAAGGCGGGAGCGAGCGCTCCCGCCCTAGGCGTCAGGCGTAGTAGTCCACGGCACTGGAACCGATCACTGTCGCAGGAGCGGCGGCGATTTCCGCCACGCCTTGCGGCAGCTCCTCGTCGGCCGCATCCAGCACGCCGCCGGACTGAGTGCCGCTGCTGCGGTTCTGGCCCTGCTGCGCCTGCTCCTGGCCCTGCCAGCCACGGTTCTGGTCAGACACATTGACATCCACCTGGCCCAGCCCCTGCTGGTTGAACATCTCACGCATACGGTGCATTTGACCTTCAAGGGCCTCACGCACACCGGCATGGGCGCTCATGAAGGTCACCTGGGTCTGCTGGTCGGGAATCATATTCACGCGGATATCCAGGCGCCCCAGCTCGGCCGGCTGCAACTGGATGTCCGCCGACTTGAGGTTGACGCTGGACAGGTACATGACCCGGTTCACCACCTCTTCGCTCCAGCCGCTCTGGTGCATGGCCAGCGGCTGGTTGACCGGCACCACGTTGGCGGTCTTCGGCGTGGCCGCCTGAGTCAGGGCCGCCAGACGGTTGGCAAAGTCATCCACCCGGGTATCGCTGGACGCGCCCTTGAGGTCTTTCAGGCCGTCGTCGATCAAACCGCTGAAGGCTTTGTCGCCGCCTTGCTCGGTGCTGTCCTTGCTGGCTTGCACGTCGAGCATGCTGGCCATGCCATTGGCGAAGTTCTGGGCCGACGTCAGTTCGCCGTCGGGCGCAGTACTGGCCGTGCTCGGTGCGGCTTTCGGCTGGGCCTGGCTGGAGGCCGATACATGACCGCCCTGCTCCATGGCCAGACGGACCGCCGGCAAGGCGTCCAATGGGTCGGCCTCGGGGTCGAAATCAGGCTCGGCCGGCAAGGCTGGCGCCTTAGCCACCACCGCAGCAGCAACCACGGGCTGCACTTCCACCTCGGGCTGAGTCACTTCGACTACCGGTGCAGGTACGTCCGGCAGTGGCGCGGGCTGGGTGACTTGAAGCTGGCTCGGATCCAGGCTCGGGTCGGCCGGGGCGGCATCCGCCAACGGAGCGTCGCTCGGCTGACCATCGTCGCTGGCCACGGTGTCATCGCTTGCGCCCGGTTTATCGGCAGGCAAGGTATTGCCGCTATCGGCAACCTCCGGCTCGGGAGCGGCAGCCTTATCGGCAACGGCGTCTTTCTTGCCGCCGGCATCGGCGCCCTTGTCACGGGCCGGACGGACCGGCGCATCGTTGACGCTGGCGGGGGAGTTCTGCGATTGCTTGGCATACACCTGTGCGAAGCTGGACGCTTTATCCCCGGGCTCAGCAACGTTCGCCAGCGGATTGGCAGGGGCGGCTTGCGTCTTGGCCTGGGAAGCGGCCTGAAGCAGCACATTGGGGGTAAGAGGCATAAATCGGTCTCCGCTGCACGGATTCGTAGGTACAGGTAGAAGACTTGACTGCAAAGGTCGGGCCAGGTTGCTCAAGGTGGCGGATCATGCTCGCACTCAGCAGTGAAAACGCTGGCGCTCTTGCTCGCAGAGGCGCCGCACAATGGCGAACTCGCCATCGATTTCACCCACCAGCCTATCGATACCCACCCGCGACGGTTGCCTGGCGCACAGCTCCAGTTGATGGCACAGCTCGGCGAGGCGCAAGGCCCCCATGTTGCTGCTGCTGCCTTTAAGACTGTGGGCAGTGGCGACCACCACTTCATAGGCATCATCCGCCTTGTGCAGCGAGCGCAGGCGCTCTTCGGAGTCACACACAAAGGTGTCCAGCAACACTGGATACTCGTCCTCCATGACTTCCTGGAGGGCACTCAGCACGTCTTGGCTCAGATGAATCTCAGACACTTGTTCACTCCTTGATCAAGAATGGACGGATTATGCCAGAGCCTCCCAGGAAAACTCCACGCACGCGCAGCGCCCATCGTCCGACCAGGTCGCCTGCTGACTCAGCTGGCGAATCAGGCTCAGCCCCCTGCCCGACAGACGCCCGACATCGGCAGGGCGAGCCAGCACCCGCGCCACATCGAAGCCTTCGCCGCTGTCCTCGACCCGAATGATCAAGCGCCCGCCCTGCCCCTCGGGCAATACCTGCAAGTGCACCCGGACAAACCCTTGCTCCAGAGCCGCCAGGCGACTGCTGCGCTCGCCGTAATAGCGGGTGAACCCCTGGGCATCGCGCTTGAGCCGAGAGTCCAGCTGCAACACCCCGTGCTCCAAGGCGTTGGAATAGAGCTCGGCCAGCACACTGTAGAGGGCGCTGCTCTGCCCCCGCAGGCCGTGCACTTCAAGCAGCAGTTGCAACAGATAGGGCAGCGGATTGAAACGCTTGAGGGTGTCCGCACGAAACTCGAAGCTCAAGGACCAATCCAAGGGGCAGGACTGACCGCTGTCGGAATACACCGGCAGCGACGGCCTGACTTCGCCCAGCGGCAATAGACTGACTTCGACCATGCTGACGTCATCGCGCGCCTGCCCGCCAAAATCCGCCAATGCCTGCTCAATCTCCTCGAACAGCCGGGACGCCTGGCGATTGGCGCGCAATACCCGCAGCAGGCGCTCGACGCCAAAGAGTTGATCACGGGCGTCGCAGGTGTCGATCACCCCATCGGACAACAGGAACACCCGATCCCCAGGCGCCATGGCAAAGACTTCGGTGCGGTCGTCAAAATCCTGGGCCGCCAGCACCCCCAAGGGCAAGTGCCGGGACACCAGCGGCGTGCGCACCCCACTGGCCACGGCGTGCAGGTAACCATCGGGCATCCCGCCATTCCATACCTCCACGGCGCGCCGCTGGAAGCTCAGGCACAACAGGGTGGCGCAGCAGAACATGTCCACTGGCAGGATGCGCTTGAGCTTGGCGTTCATCTCGCGCAGGGTTTCCGGCAAGCCGTAACCCTTGGCGGTCATGCCGTAGAACACCTCCGCCAAAGGCATGGCACCCACCGCCGCGGGCAAGCCATGCCCGGTGAAATCCCCCAGCAGTATGTGCATGTCGCCGGCCGGGGTGTAGGCGGCCAGCAGCAGGTCGCCGTTGAACAAGGCATAAGGCGATTGCAGGTAGCGAATGTTCGGCGCGTCCAGGCACCCCGAATGGGCCACCTTGTCGAACACGGCCTTGGCCACGCGCTGCTCGTTGAGCAGGTAATCGTGGTGCCGGGTGATCTGGTCGCGCTGCTGGAGCACCGTGTCTTGCAAGCGGCGCAGGCGATCCATGGCCTTGATCTTGGCGGCCAGGATCACCGGGTTATAGGGCTTTGCCAGAAAGTCGTCGCCCCCGGCGTCCAGGCACCGGGCCAGGGCCTCGCCCTCGGTCAGGGAGGTGAGAAAAATAATCGGCACCAAGGCATCGCCGGCCAGTTGTTTGATCTGCCGAGCCGCCTCGAAGCCGTCCATCACCGGCATCAAGGCGTCCATCAGGACCAACTGCGGACGCAAGCGCCTGAACAGCGCCACCGCTTCGGCACCGTCACAGGCCGTCAGCACTTCGTGCCCCTGACGGCGCACGATGCTGGCCAGCAACAGGCGATCGGCTGCGCCATCCTCGGCGATCAGCACACACAGGGGCTCAGCCATGGACGACAGGCCGCTCAAGAGATATCGAAGAGCTTGTCGAAGTTGGAAATGGCGAGAATCTTGCGCACGTCGGAATTGCTGTTGATCACCCGCACATCGGAGTGGTCGCCGCCGGCGTGATCACGCAGCAACAGCAGCATGCCCAGGGCCGAGCTGTCGAGGTAAGTGGCGTCCTTGAGATCCACCACGATGGAATCGGGGCGAGTGTCGAGCCGCTCGTAGGATTCGCGGAATTCCTGATGCCGCCCGAAATCGAAGCGACCTTTGATGGAAATCGTGAGTTTTTGCCCGTCCGGCGACATTTCAGTAACGACTGACATGAACAGCTTCCTTGTCATTGACGACGAGTAAAAGGTTTAGCACCCACTCGGGACATGGACAACCCGCTCAAGACAAATAGGCGTCAAGGGTAGAGGTTCTGTCGCGGCAAGCGCTGGGACAGCTCGTCCAGCAGCTTCTGCTCGCGCTTGTCCTCCAACTGCCGCGCCTCATCCACATAACGCTGGACCAGCTTGCGCAGGCCCTCGACCCGAGCGTAGGCCTGTTGCCAGGTCTCACGGGCGCGATTGAGGTTGTTCTGGTGCCAGGCCAGGCTTTGCCGCTGCTGAGCCACAGCCGTTTCCAGCTGATTGAGGAAGTGCTGGTAGTTCATCAGCCAATGGCCGGAAACCCCGTGCTGGCCGCGGTCGATCCACTGCTGTTGGTACTCGCCGCGAAAGCGCTCCAGGTCCCCCAGCTTGCTTTCCGCCAGGCGTACCTGCCCCTGGAAATGCCCGAGACGCTGGGCAGCGGTGCGCTCGGCGCTTTCAGCCATGTCCACCACGGGCGCCAGGCGCGCTGCACGGCTAGTGGCCATGGCCGGTTAGCCGCCCGCCGCAGGGGCGAAGACCATCTCCAGATGGGCCTCGCTTTCACCCAGGCTGATGCTGTCGTTCAAGCCCTGGCGCAAGTAGACCGCCATCGACGGCTGCAGGGAGATGGCCGCATCGGTTTCCCGGTCGCCGCCAGGCACATAGGCGCCGACGCTGATCAGGTCCCGAGCCTGTTGGTAACGCGACCACAACTGCTTGAAGTACTGCGCACGAGCCATGTGCTCCGGAGACACCACCGCCGGCATGACCCGACTGATGGAGGCTTCGATGTCGATTGCCGGGTAATGCCCTTCCTCGGCCAGACGCCGGGACAACACGATGTGCCCGTCGAGCACGCCCCGCGCCGAGTCGGCAATCGGGTCCTGCTGGTCGTCGCCTTCGGAGAGCACGGTATAGAAGGCGGTGATCGAACCTCCCCCGGCTTCGGCGTTACCGGCCCGCTCCACCAGCTTCGGCAGCTTGGCGAACACCGACGGCGGGTAGCCCTTGGTGGCGGGCGGCTCGCCAATGGCCAGGGCGATCTCCCGCTGGGCCTGGGCAAAACGGGTCAGGGAGTCCATCAGCAACAGGACATTCTTGCCCTTGTCGCGAAAATATTCGGCGATCCGCGTGCAGTACATCGCGGCGCGAAGACGCATCAGCGGCGCGTCGTCCGCTGGCGATGCAACCACCACGGAACGCTTGAGGCCTTCTTCACCGAGAATGTGCTCGATGAATTCCTTGACCTCACGACCCCGTTCACCGATCAGCCCGACCACAATAATGTCGGCCTCGGTAAAGCGAGTCATCATGCCCAGCAGCACACTCTTGCCCACGCCGGTACCGGCGAACAGCCCGAGACGCTGGCCGCGGCCGACCGTCAATAATCCGTTGATACTGCGAATGCCCACGTCCAGCGGCTGGCTGATGGGGTCGCGTTTGAGGGGATTGATGGTCGGGCCGTCCATCGGCACCCAGTCCTCGGCCTTCATCCCACCCTTGCCGTCGAGGGCGCGGCCGGCACCGTCCAGCACCCGACCGAGCATGCTCATGCCCATGGGCAAGCGACCGGCGTCGGCCAAGGGCACCACTCGGGCGCCAGGCGCGATCCCGGCAACGCTGCCCACCGGCATCAGGAAGACTTTGTTGCCGGAGAAGCCCATGACTTCGGCTTCTACCTGCACCGGGTGGTAACTGTCGTCATTGATGACCATGCAGCGAGTGCCCATGGCCGCTCGCAAGCCCTCGGCTTCCAGGGTCAGGCCGACCATGCGCAGCAAGCGCCCTTCCAGGATCGGCTGGCCCGGCAGTGCCACGGCCTCGGCGTAAGTGCCCAGGCGCTTGGCGAAGCTGGTGCGTTCAAGGCGCATCGGGTTTGTCCAGCTCAACCTCGGCGGCGACCGCGGTCGCCGGCGCACTCACGGCACCCAACTCGACCTGCAGGTCCGCCTCGGCCGGATGCAGCGCCTGCTCATGAAGCTGATCGAGCACCTGATCCATGGCCTTGGTGATGCGGGTTTCCATGCTGGCGTCGATCCGGCTGTGCTCGGTTTCGACTCGACAACCGCCCGGCAGCAGCGCTTCGTCCTCGACGATGCGCCAGCTCTCTTCATGGCGCTCACGCAGGCTTTTGACCTGTTCGAAGTCCTGGGGATTGACGTACAGCCGCACATTACCCACGCCCAGGGGCAGGAGTTTTAGGGCTTCGCGCATGACGTGTTCGATCTGGCTGGAATCCATCGCCAGCTCACGCTGGATCACCTGGCGGGCAATGTGACGCACCAAGTCCACCAGGGACCTTTCAATCTGCGTGTCCTGCTCGGCAATCGGCTCGAAGAGGTTGCCCATGAGCAACTCCAGGGCCTGCAGCTTGGCGCCCAGGGCCACTTCGGCTTCCTGGCGGACCTTCAAGGTGGTGCTGTGGAAACCTTCACGCTCGCCGGTGGCAAACCCTTCGTTATAGGCTTCCTGGCGAATGCTCTCGAGCTCTTCGAGGGTCAGTGGCTGGACTTCCTCCAGCGGCACCTCCTCCATCTCCACCGGCAGTTCTTCGACCGGTTCGGGCTCTGGCTCAGGCACATGGGGATCAAAACTGGGCAGCGCCCAGATGTCGAAACCTTCGACATCCCGGGCGCGAATCAGGTCGCTATGGGCTTCATCACTGCTGGACGACATAAAGCGACCTTAGATCATTTCTTCGCCGCCCTTCCCACCGAGAACGATTTCTCCGGCTTCGGCCATACGGCGGGCAATGGTAAGGATTTCCTTCTGCGCGGTTTCCACATCGCTGACGCGCACCGGGCCTTTGGCCTCGAGGTCGTCGCGCAGCAGTTCCGCCGCCCGTTTGGACATGTTCTTGAAGATCTTTTCCTTGACGCCTTCGTCCGAACCCTTGAGGGCCAGGACCAGCACATCGGAAGAGACTTCGCGCAGCAACGCCTGAATGCCCCGATCATCAACATCGGACAGGTTGTTGAACACGAACATGAGGTCTTCGATCTGACCGGACAGGTCTTCGTCGACTTCGCGGATCGAGTCCATGAGCTGGCCTTCGATGGAGCTGTCGAGGAAGTTCATGATGTCTGCCGCACGCTTGATACCACCCAAGGTGGTGCGCGAGGCATTGGAGTTGCCGGAGAACTGCTTCTCGAGAATCTGGTTCAGCTCTTTCAGGGCCGCCGGCTGCACGGTGTTCAATGACGAGACCCGGAGGATGATGTCCAGCCGTGCCTTGTGGTCAAAGTTACCCAGCACTTCACCGGCCTGGTCGGGGTCGAGGTACGCCACCACGATCGCCTGGATCTGTGGGTGCTCGTAGCGGATCACGTCGGCCACGGCCCGCGGCTCCATCCATTTCAGGCTGTCGAGGCCGCTGGTGTTGCCGCCCAAGAGGATGCGATCGATCAGGCCGTTGGCCTTATCTTCGCCCAGGGCCTGGGTGAGCATTTTGCGCACGTAATCATCGGAACCGACGCCAAGGCTGGTCTGATCGCCGACAATGTCGACGAACTCGCTCATCACCTGTTCGACCTGCTCACGGTGCACGTTGCCCATCTGCGCCATGGCCACACCCACACGCTGGACCTCTTTGGGCCCCATGTGGCGCAGCACTTGCGCGGCATCGGTGGACCCCAGGGACAGCAGCAGAATTGCCGCCTTGTCGACCCGGGTCAGTTTGGCGGTAGCGGCTCGGTTATCACTCATCTGCGTTAATCCACTCTTTCACGACCTGAGCCACACGACCCGGGTCTTCAGCCACCAGACTCTTGATTGCGTTCAACTGAGCGTCATAACCCTCGCTCGGGCTTGGCAGCAGAATGCTCTGCGGACCACCGAGGCTGACGCGGTCGTTGGCCAGTTCGCCGTCCAGGCCGCCCATGCCACCGAGTTCGACATCGCTGCCCAGGCCTGCCAATTCCTTGCTTCTGCCGCCACCGGTGATGTTGTTGAGCACCGGACGCAGCACGCCGAACACCAGCACCAGGATGAACAGCACGCCCAGCACTTGCTTGACGATGTCCCAGAACCAGGGTTGCTGATAGAACGGCGTTTCGGCGATCACTTCACCCCGATCAGCCGAGAACGGCACGTTGATCACGCTGACACTGTCGCCACGACTGGCGTCGAAACCGACGGCGTCCTGCACCAAGCGTGTGAAGCGCGCCAATTCGTCGGCGCTCCATGGGGCACGGGTGGTTTCACCGTTAGCGGCATTGACCTTGGTTTGATCGTCCACAACCACCGCCACAGACAGGCGATTCAAGCGACCCTGCTGTTGCTTGGTGTGGCTGATGGAACGGTCAAGTTCGAAGTTCTTGGTGGATTGTTGACGCTTGTCGGCCGGGTACGGGGCCAACATCGGCTGGCCGGTGGCCGGGTCCATGATCTGTTGGCCGTTGGCATCAAGCAGCGGCTGGCCGGGCTGCACCATCCCCGCCGAGGCGGTGGCGCCACCGGTGGTTTGCGGCGCGCTGGCCGGCGACGGTGGCTGGTTGCTCAGGGCACCCGGAACGCCTTGCGGGCCGTTGCTGCTGGAGCGCTGCTCATTCACCGACTGCTCGCTGCGCAGGGCCGGCTGGTCAGGGTTGAACTGCTCCGAAGTCGATTCGACGGCACTGAAGTCCACGTCAGCGGACACTTCGGCCTTGTAGCGGTCGTTACCCAGCACCGGTTGCAGGATGTTGTGCACACGCTGAGTGAGCATGCTTTCCATGCGGCGGCTGTAATCGAATTGCTTGCCGGCCATGGTCAGTTCGGAGTTTTCCGCCTGATCGGAGAGCAGGTTGCCCTTCTGGTCGACCACAGTGATCTGTGACTTGCTCAACTCGGGAACACTGGTCGCCACCAGGTTGATAATCGCCAGTACCTGGCCCGGCTCCAGGGAGCGACCGGAATACAGCTCAACCAATACCGAGGCGCTAGGCTTGCGTTCATCACGCACAAACACCGAGCTTTTTGGAATCGCCAGGTGCACACGGGCACCCTTGACGTTGTTCAGGCTGGAGATGGTCCGCGCCAGCTCGCCTTCCAGGCCGCGACGGTAACGGGTCGCTTCCATGAACTGGCTGGTGCCCAGGCCTTGCTCTTTATCGAGGATTTCAAAACCGATGTTGCCATCACCCGGCGCTACGCCAGCGGCGGCAAGTTTCAGGCGCGCCCGCGACAGGTCGTCAGCCTTGACCAGCAAGGCGCCGGAATTGGGCTCAACGGTATAGGGAATGTCGGCAGACGCCAGGGTGTCCATGACTTGCTTGGCATCCATACCCGCCAGGCTGCCATACAACGGACGGTAGTCGGGCTGCTGAGACCACAGCACCACGGCAAAACCAATCGCCACGCTCGCAGCCAGACCGACCAACAGGCCTATCTGACGCAACATGGTCATCTCGGAAAGGTTTTCCAGAAAGGACAAGCCGAACAGCGGCGGTTTGCCGTCTATCGGGGTGGCCTTGGCCGGTACGTTATCGGCGACTGCTTCTGCCATGACTCAATCTCGTCCTTAAACCGGCATCTGCATGATGTCTTGGTAGGCCTGAACCAACTTGTTACGCACTTGGGTCAACGCTTGAAAAGACACACTGGCCTTTTGCGAGGAAATCATCACATCCGTCAGATCAACGCCGCTCTTGCCAATTTCAAAGGCACTGGCCAGCTGACTGGAAGCCTGCTGAGTGTCATTGACCTTGTTCACGGCCTGCCCGAGCAAGTCGGAGAAGCTGCTGCCGCTGACTTCCGGCACTGCGACGGATTTCGGCTGAGCCATGGCATCCATTTGCATGGTGCGCATGTCCAACATCAACCGATTAAATTCAATACCTTGGCTCATGGTCTACTCTCTCTGACGACCCGCAATTTTTTGACACTCACGCAGCGGTTAGTGAGGTGTTAGCAACAAGGGTGCCAGCTCCATGGCTGCACCGACAAAAGCCCTTCGCGAAACCGATTCCACAACACTCAGGTGGCAAACAAGTAAGCCTCGACATCCATTCCGGCATCGCGCATCTGCGCCAGTTTGTAGCGTAGGGTGCGCGGGCTGATGCCCAGTCGCTCTGCAGCTTCCTTGCGACGCCCACGCTCGGAGCGCAGGGTGTCGATGATCATCTGGAACTCGCGGCGACGCAGATCATCACCCAGCGCCCCCGCCGACTCGGCCGCCGGGGCATCGACTTCCTTGGGTACGACGCGCAAATGGCTGGACGGCGCTGCGGCCAGGGCCGGCAGCGGGGCGCAGGCCACCGGGCCGGCCAGACAGAAATCTTCCGGCTGGATCAAGCCGCCCTGCTGCAGGATCAATGCGCGCTGGATGGCGTTATCCAACTCACGCACATTACCCGGCCAAGGGTAAGCCTCCAGGCAAGCCTGAGCCTGGACGGAGAGCCGAGCCGCCGCGTGCTTCATTTTATTGACGTGCTTGGCCAACAAGCGCTCGGCCAGCGGCAGGATATCGGCGGTGCGCTCGCGCAACGGGCGCCAGGCCAGGGGAAACACCGACAAACGGTAGTAAAGGTCTTCACGGAAACGCCCGGCCGCCACTTCACCGGCCAAATCACGGTTGGTGGTGGCCACCACCCGGATGTCCAGGCTGATCGGCTTGCGCGCCCCCACCCGCTCCACTTCCCGCTCTTGCAGCACGCGCAGCAGCTTGGCCTGCAAGCCCAGGGGCATTTCAGAAATCTCATCCAGCAACAGGGTGCCGCCGTCGGCTTGCTCGAACTTGCCCGCCTGGGCCGCGATGGCTCCAGTGAAGGAACCCTTCTCATGACCGAACAAAGTGGCTTCGAGCATGTTGTCGGGAATGGCCGCACAGTTGATGGCGATGAACGGTTGATTGGCGCGATGGGAATGCTGATGGATATAGCGCGCCAGCACCTCCTTGCCGGTCCCTGACTCACCGGAAATCAGCACCGTGGAGTCACTGCGCGCCACCCGAGCAGCCAATTCCAGCAGCTGCGCGCTGGCCGGCTCGAAGGCCACCGGCCCCTCGGATTCTGCACCGCTCAGGGTACCCAGGGCATGGCGCGCCACCAGATCCAGCAAGGCCCGAGGCTCGAAGGGCTTGACCAGATAATCGGCAGCACCCTGACGCATAGCCTCCACCGCTCGCTCGACGGCACCATGGGCCGTCATCAGCAGCACCGGCAACTGGGGCTGGCGACTACGCAGCAAGCCGAGCAACTGGTGACCGTCCATGCCCGGCATATTGACGTCACTGACCACCAGACTGAAGGCTTCTTCCGCTACCGCGCTCAGCGCCTCTTCCGCACTACCGACAGCACGATAGTCGTGACCAGCCAGCAGCAGGGTATCCGCCAGGGCCTCGCGCAATGCGCGATCGTCTTCGACCAGTAACACCTTGATTGCCATGTTCTTCATTCCCCTCCATGGGCGCCGCAGAACAGCGGCAACGTGACCAGCGCACAGGTGCCGCGCCCCGGGCGAGAACGCAGGGACAACTCACCCTGGTGAGCACGCGCCACAGCCTTGACCACGGTCAGGCCCAGCCCGGTGCCGTTGACCTTGGTGGTGTAGAACGGCTCGCCCAGACGAGCCAGTACGGCAGCATCGATACCGCTGCCGCTGTCACTGACGCACAGGCGCAACTGGTTATCGCGGCTATACAGATGCACCTTCAGGCGCGCCTGTCCGGCGCTGGCTTGAATGGCGTTTTCCAGCAAATTGAGCAATGCCCCGACCAGGGTGTCGCGATTGCACAGCAACTCGCCGATATGGCTGTCGCACTGCCAGCGAATCGACACGTCCTGGACCTGGGTCAGGGCCGCCGCCTGCAGCGACTGCATCAAGGCACCCGGACTGACCCGATCGGTCAACGGCAACTCCCCGCGGGCGAACACCAGCATGTCGCGCACCTGGTGCTCCAACTCGTGCAAACGCTCCTTCAAGCGCCCGGCGAAACGCTGCTGGGTGGCGACCGGCAACTCTTGCTCGGTCAAGTGGCTGGCATAGAGCAAGGCGGCGGATAGCGGCGTGCGGATCTGGTGAGCCAGGGAGGCGACCATGCGCCCCAGAGAGGACAAGCGCTCATGACGCGCCAGTTGATCTTGCAGATGGCGGGTTTCTGTCAGGTCATTCAGCAGCACCAACTGCCCGGGCTCGGCATCCAGGGAACGAGTGGCAATGGACAGACGCCGACCGTCCTTGAGGGAAATTTCGTGCCCATCGTCCTCTCGCGGCGCAAAGCTGCGGGCGATGATATGCCGCCACAACTCCCCCTCAAGGGGCAGGCCCAGCAGTTCGCAGGCAGCGGGGTTGGCTTCACGGACAATGCCCTGGCCATCGATGACGATCACGCCACCCGGCAACAGGTCGAGAAGATTTTGCAGACGATTGGCCAGACGCTCTTTTTCCGCCAACTCCTGCATACGCTGGGCGCTGACGACGGCCAGCTCACCCTTGAGCTCGGTCACCCGCGCCTCAAGCATGCTGTAGGAGTCAGTAAGTTGGCTCGACATCTGATTGAACAAGGCAAAAGCCTGCTCAAGCCCCTGCCGGCTCGCCTGCTCTACGGACGACGATTGACCCTGGGCATCAGGGACAGGAGACATCTGGGCGGCTTGGGGCATCGTGCTCTCTCGCGTGGCTGACCGTCAGTTAAACGGAACGTTGCAAGAGACTTAGCAATACCCGTGCCTAAAAAAAACAGACCGTTTTTCAATGGCTTGAAAAACAGGCGTCAATCATCCGCCTGTTCATCACCCTCACGCCGACTCATGCCGTACTTGCGCATCTTCTCCACCAGGGTGGTGCGACGGATACGCAGGCGTTCAGCGGCGCGCGCCACAATGCCATTGGCATCATCCAGGGCCTGCTGGATCAAGCCTTGCTCAAGGCCACCGAGGTAGTCCTTCAGGTCCAGGCCTTCAGGCGGCAACATGGCGGTGGCGGAGAAATCCGGAGTGTGGCCATTGATGGCAACACGCTCTTCCAGGTCGCTGCGCAGGCTGTCCACCAGTTGCTCGTCCTCATCGTCCACGTAGCGGAATTTCTTCGGCAGCTCGACCACGCCGATCACACCATAGGGGTGCATGATCGCCATGCGCTCCACCAGGTTGGCCAACTCACGGACGTTGCCCGGCCAACCGTGACGGCAGAGCGACATGATGGCGGCAGAGTTAAAGCGAATCGAACCACGCTTCTCGTGCTCCATGCGCGAGATCAGTTCGTTCATCAACAACGGAATGTCTTCCACGCGTTCACGCAGCGGAGCCATTTCGATGGGGAATACATTCAGGCGGTAGTAGAGGTCTTCGCGGAAACTGCCCACCTCGATCATGCTCTCGAGGTTCTTATGGGTCGCGGCGATGATGCGCACATCGACGCCCTGGGTCTTGTTGCTACCCACGCGCTCGAATGTACGTTCCTGCAGGACACGCAGCAACTTGACCTGCATCGGCAACGGCATGTCGCCAATCTCGTCCAGGAACAGGGTGCCGCCATTGGCCAGCTCAAAACGCCCGGCCCGGCTGGTGATGGCGCCAGTGAACGCGCCTTTCTCGTGACCGAAGAGTTCGCTTTCCAGCAGCTCGGCAGGAATCGCCCCGCAGTTGACCGGGACGAACGGCGCCTCACGACGCTTGGAGTGATAGTGCAGGTTGCGCGCGACCACTTCCTTGCCAGTTCCCGACTCGCCGAGGATCAGCACACTGGCATCGGTATCCGCCACTTGCTGCATCATCTGCCGCACGTGCTGGATCGCTCGACTGGTACCTACCAGGCTGCGGAACAGATTGGGTTCACGGTGACGACCGCGCTCACGGGCCTGATCGTACATTTCACGATAGACCTGGGCACGGTGCAGGGAGTCGAGCAATTTGCTGTAGCTGGGGGGCATTTCCAGGGTGGACAGCACACGACGACGCTGGTCTTCCGGCAACTCGACGGAAGAATTTTCACCCATTAACAAAACTGGAAGGAACTCATCCCAGGCAGAGAGTGTCTTTAGCAAGCCCAAAAGCGCACCAGGAGCACTGACAGTCCCGATGAGGACGCAAATGACTTCACGACTAGATGACAAAGAGCCGACAGCCTGCTGCCAGTCATGGCTACCGCAGGGTAAATTTTCTTCACCAAGAAAATTTAAAATCACCGCCAGGTCGCGGCGGCGGACGCTATCGTCATCGATCAGCAGAATTTTGGTTTCACGCCACATGCAATAGCAACTTCCCTAGTCAACTCAATGCCCTGGATTTAGGGGCAAGCTAGACGCGCTTTTAGACACTTCTGCCTTGTAGACGCCTGAAATCTGAAAACAGCCACTAGTTAAGTCAAAAAAGCGTGCACAGTCAAATTTATGGCGCGCCGAGGTCGGATTAACTCAACATTAACCGAACAGATGGTAAACCTTTGCCGCATTTTGCGCTTGGTGGATCTGTTGCATCTCGTCGACTATTGCCTGGCGCTCCCCTGTCGCCACTTCAAGCAATTGCCGGTATACCCCCAACAACTCCTCAAGATTCTCGCGCAAGGCGGTCTCATCGACCTGAGCCTCGCTGAGCACGTCCTCCATGCACGAACGGCAGGCCAGGTCTAATTCACCGATGGCTTCCCAGTTACGCTCCGCCAAGGCACCTACCAAGGCTTCACGGGTTTGTTCGATACGCTGCAGGACAGCACTCATGGCAACCTCCTTAAAACTGCGAGCCCGGCTCGGCGATGGCATCCCAGCCATCTTTCACCGTGCGGAGCAGATCGGCGACCTCATCAAGAATCTTTGTGTCGGTCTTGATGTTGGCCTCAGCCAGACGCTTCATCATGTAGGTGTAGAGGCTGTCCAGATCACCCAGGCTATCCAGCGAGTTTTCCAGATCCAGACCTTCACGCAAGCCACCGATGATGCCGATGGCCTTGCTGATAAATACGCCTTTGTTGGCGACATCTTTGCGCTCGATCGCGCCCTTGGCCTGAGCGATACGATCCAGGCCACCTTCCATCAACATCTGCACCAGGCGATGCGGACTGGCGACGGAAGTTTGCGCCTGGGCACCAATTTTCTGGTACTGCCGAAGGGCTAGCATCGGATTCATGTTGTACCTCATCAAAACTCAAGGGTTCGTATAAGCAGTGTATCGACACCGCGTCAAAAAACTTTAGATCAAAAGCAAAAAGCCCGGAACGCTGGAATAGCGTTGCCGGGCTTTTGGCGCAGGCTGAATATTAGCCTTTTTGCTGCGCGGTCAACGCCTCAAACATCGACGTAATGTTGCTGGCAGTGGCTTTAAGCTGCCCGACCAATGTATCCATCGCAGCGTACTTTTTGGTCAACACAGACGTCAGGGTTTCAATACGGCGGTCCAGCGCCTCCTGATCAGCGGTCAGGCGGTTCTTGGTCGCCGACAAGGCCTTGGAACGCGATGTCAGGATACTCTCTTGCGTGGGGGTAGCACCCTGGGTGAACTGCTTGGTGGCGTTGTCCATCCGCTCCAGCAGACCATTGTCGCCGGTAAACATCTCCTGGACTTCACTACCGAGCTTCTTGTCGTTCATCGCCGTAGCGAACTTGGTGGTATCGAAATCCAGAGCACCGGTCTTCTGGTTGGTGGTAATCCCCAACTGAGCCAGTACCGTCAGATTTGTACCCGCACCAACCTCGGACAACGGCTTGCGAATTTCCGCAAGGATCGAGCGCGGCAATGCGTCGCCCGTCATGGCCGCTGACGTGGTGGTGCCATCGTCATTCACAGTGGCCTTGGTCAGAGCCGTAATGCCGTTGGCTACCGCGTTATAGGCATCGACGAACTTCTGGATCGAGGCTTTCAAACCGTCGGTATTGGCTGCTACGGTAATGGTGGTTCCTACGGAATCAGCAGCCACCAGATTCAGGGTTAGTCCCGAAACCGCTTTATCAATGGTGTTTTTACTGCTGGTCAGCGTCAGTCCATCTACCGAATATTTCGCATCCAACGCCACGGAACCGATGGCTCCCGAGGAGGTGGCTGTCGGGGTGTCACCCATCAAGGCAGTGCCGTCGATTTCCAGCCCAGCGATGCCGCTAACGGAGATATCGGACCCCGCCCCAGTGGTAGTAGATCCCAGCACCAAACGCGAGCCAAAGGAGTCGGTGACGATGTTGGCGCTAATACCCGCGCCCTTCAGCGCAGAGTCACTGTTGATCGAGTCGCGCACCGATTGCAGGGTGGCGCCGCTTTTAACTGAAAGATTGTAATCAGTGCCATTTTGACTGATTTTCAGGTCACCAGTCGGAATAGCACTGGTCGTGCCGCCGGCGAAGGCAGCACTGGCTACTTTCGAGGAGGTCGCCAGGTTAGTCACCTTGACCACGTAGGTACCCGCTACTGCCGTATTGGTGGCAGTGCCTGTAACCGCTTTGTCATTGGTGGTTGTGGCGGCAAAACCATTGAACTGCGGCGCAGTGGTGCTGCCGAGCGTCTTGATGGTGGTTTGAAAAGTCGCCAGCAACGACTGCAGCTTGGCAATACCCGAAATGCTCGCAGTATTGGTCGCGGTCGCGCGCGTAATCTGACCCTGCTTGGCAGCCTTGTCAGCATTCACCAGGGCTTCGACGATGCCACTGATGTTCAGGCCGGAGCCCAGACCAGTACTCGGTACAATTGGACTTGCCATGTTGATCTCCCTTTTCGTGTGCCGCCGGTCTTTTGACCGCTACAAGGCTCAAAAGAACTTAACAACAATATTCGTGCCAGCCGTCAGACTTTAGCACTGAACAATAGACTGCTCGCATCATTCAAACTGTTGGCCAAACGCAGGACTTCTTCATTGGGGATCTGCCGAACCACCTCACCCGAATCACTGGCAATCACTTTGACCACCACTTTTCCGGAAGGCTCATCGATCGAGAACTCCAGGTTACGCTTGACCGACTGCACGAACTTTTCGATTTCCTGAACAGCCATCTTCAGTTGATCCTGCTCGCTTTTAGAGTCTTTTTTACTCTCGTCACTGGTAGCCGACAACTGCGCCACAACGACCTGAGGCTTCTCCAGCGGCTTTTCAGCAACCGGGGCTGCAGCATGCGCCGTCGGATAAGACAAGTTCAGCTTCACGCTCATATCCATGTCCATCACCTCTAAAAGTAAAAAAGCGGGAGAGCACGACCAGCGCACTCACCCGCCAAAGCTTAGCCAGCTATTACTGAAGCAGCTTCAGTACAGCGGATGGCAGTTGGTTGGCCTGGGCCAGAACTGCGGTGGAAGCTTGTTGCAGAGTTTGTTGCTTGGTCAGCTGTGCAGTTTCAGCAGCGAAGTCGGTATCTTGTACGCGACCCAGTGCAGCACTGGCGTTTTCGTTGATGTTCTGCAGGTTGGAGATGGTGCTGGTCAAACGGTTCTGTGCGGCACCGAGGTCGGCACGGCTGGAGTTGATAGTTTTCAGAGCCGCGTCGATTGCAACCATCGCAGCGCTGGTGCTGGTTTCTGCAGTGGCGCTGTCGTTACCAGTAATGGAAATGGTAGCCGAGTCAACACCCAGGGTAGTGGCGTCAAAGCCGCTGTCCAGGGTGATGGTGATCTGGTTGGTTGCGCCAGTGTTGGAACCGACCTGGAAGGTCATGGTGCCAGCGGAACCGTCGATCAGGTTTTTGCCGTTCAGGTTGGTCGACGCTGCGATACGAGTCAGCTCGTCCGACATGGTCGCGAATTCTTTGTTCAGAGCGATACGGTCATCGGTACCGTTGGAGTCGTTTCGCGCTTGAACAGCCAGTTCACGCATACGCTGCAGAATGTTGGTGGATTCTTGCATCGCACCTTCAGCGGTCTGAGCGATGGAGATACCGTCGTTGGCGTTTTTGATCGCCATGGTCTGACCGCGGATCTGCGAAGTCATACGGGTAGCGATTTGCAGGCCGGCGGCGTCGTCTTTAGCGCTGTTGATTTTCAGGCCGGAAGACAGGCGAGTCATCGAAGTCGACAGAGCATCGGAAGCCTTGTTCAGGTTTTTCTGAACGTTCAACGATGTGACGTTAGTGTTTACTGTTAAAGCCATGACGAATTCCTCGTTGGTTGGGTACTGCGGCTTCCGGCCCTGGCAACCGCCGGGTATGGCCTAGAGAACCTTCGTAATAGTTATCGTCGGCAATGCAAGTTGCTTGAGGGCTTTTTTAAAAAAAATTGCCATCACACTGCCACCCCCCGTAAAACAAGGGCTTAGGCACGAGACACCCAAGAAAATGACGCCAGAAAAACACCGGGATAAAGACCTATCCCGGTATCGACACCCAAACGATCAGGCCGCGAACGCTGCCTGCAACCATTGCACCAACTCGTACTCCATGTAATCCGCCACGCCCAGCCAGTCTTGCGCCTCCTGGCGCCCCAGCATCTGGGTCAACCAATGGGCCCATTCTGGTTCGAGTTCCACCCGCTCCTCGAGCAACGCCTGCACCCGCGCACAGAGTTCAACCATCAATAACGACGCTTCGACATCCCGCCCCAGGCGAAACAAGCCGGCCCCCTGCTGCAGGCCAACGGACAGCGACTCGACCTCATTCACGGCATGTACTCCCCATGGAAGGTGGTGCCGGCGATCATTGCCCCGGCGCGACTGGTGTTGAAGAACGCCACATCGGGCTGCCCGGCAATATAACGCTCCAGCTCGCACAGGTAGCTACGGAAGTTGAGCTGAGTCCTGACCCGCTGCCCATGCCCATCGAGCAACCAATGTTTGGCGACGCCCAATTGGGGCCCAAGGTGGCCATCCTTCCAGCCCGCGTGGGTTTTGTTCATGGGGAAGGCAAAGTCAGCACCGAACAGTGTCACCCGACGCGCACCCAGGCGCACCGCCAGGTCCACCGCCGGGTGAATCACACTGCCCCCGGTATGCAACTGCGCCCGAGGCACCTGCTGGCGCAGCGCCTGATACACCGGGCTGGCCGAATAACCGACGTAACGCGCCCCCTGCCAGCCCTGCAACACCAAGGGGTTGGCCAGAGGCATGTACACCAGGCCGACGTCCGCCGAGTCATCGGGCGGCAGATGGCGCAGGTTGATCAAGCGATCGACGGTCACCACCAGATCAGGCTTGATGCCCTGGGCCAACAATGGCTGATACGCCGTATCCACGCAGATCAGCAGCGGGCGCGGGGCCTGCTGGCGAATGTCGCGAAGACGCTGGAAGTGGTGCTCCAGGCTGGGGCCCGTGGCGATGACGAAAACTTCGCGCCCAGGCTGACTATCAAACAGCTCGGCAACATCCCGATCGCGCTGCACCCACTCCAGGCTGGACGCCAGGCGCTGGGCAATCTCCGGATGATCGGCAGAAAACTGCCGATTGTTGAACCCCAGGTGAGTCTCGCTCACCAAGCGATCGCGGATCTTGGCATTGAAGTCATCCGCCAGCACCAGTTCGGCCGGCAGCGCAAAGAACGGAAGCTGGATCTCCGGCAAGTCGCCGGCGTAACACAGCTGTACACGCGGATCCTGCAGCCAATCCTGCTGCTCCAGCAACTGCAGCACCAGTTTGAACACCGCGCCGTTGAGAATATGCACCCAGAGGTGCTTCAGCCCCGGGCGCTCCAACAGCACCCTGGCCAGGTCTCCGAGCCCGGTGCCGTAGAGATGCAGTTGCGCGCTGTCGGGCAGGCTATCGGCCTGTAAATGCGCCTCCCGCAGACGGTCATGGCGACTGCTGAGCTGAATGCCGGCAATGCTCAGGGTCGAACCTATGCCCTCCATCAGTTCGGCCTGCAACACCTCGCTGTCCTCGGCCTGCACCCGGTCGAGCAACACCGGCCATCGCGCCTGCAGCACCAGGGCATTGCGCTCGAAGATCTCACTCATGCCGCCTCGCTCATCATTCGTGCAAAAAAATAGCGCTCAAGGTTACACCCTGAGCGCTATGTGTGAAGCCTGAAGAACCGTCAACTCATGGACGATGAAGGATCGCCGACCCCCATGACAGGCCTACGCCGAACCCACTCAGGGCCACGCGCTTCCAGTCCGAGTCCAGGACATGTTTCTCCAGCAGCAAAGGAATGCTCGACGACACGGTATTACCGGTCTCGACCATGTCCTTGATGAATTTCTCCGGGTCGCCCTCGAAGCGTCGTGCCACGGCGTCGACAATCGCCGCGCTGCCTTGGTGAATGCAAAACGCATCGATATCGTCGGCACTCAAACCGGACTCATTCAACAGCTCGTGCAAATGCGCCGGTACTTTCAGCAAGGCAAAATTAAACACCTGACGACCGTTCATAAAGAACACGCCGTCGCTGACTTTCAAATGGGGAGCGCCGGAACCGTCAGTACCGAATTTGGCCTTGCCCAACTGCCAGGCGGCGTCTTCGCCCATCCAGGTGGCGGTCGCTGCATCACCGAAGAGCATGGTGGTATTGCGGTCTTCGGGGTCGACAATCTTCGAATACGGGTCAGCGGTGACCAGCAAGCCGTTCTTCAGGCCTGCCGCTTCCATAAAGCCCTTGATCGCGTAAATGCCGTAGACATAACCGGAGCAACCCAGGGAAATATCAAACGCCGCGACCGTGGTCGGCAGGCCCAATTTGTCCTGGACGATAGCGGCGGTGTGCGGCAAACCTTCTTCGTCACCGTTCTGGGTCACGACGATCAATACGTCGATGGCTTCGCGCTTGAGTTCAGGATTGCTGGCGAACAACGCATTGACCGCTTCGACACACAGGTCCGAGGTTTCCTGGCCGTCATCTTTGCGCGGCAGGAAAGCGGAACCGATCTTGCCCAGGATGAACTCTTCATCCTTGGCGAATTTTGCACCTTGTGCGTAATTGTCCACGCCGGCTACAGGCACGTAGCTCGCAATGCTCTTTATGCCAATCATTACGGCTTCCCAATAATAAACAGCCCAATACCCTCCATCGATAAACGATCGAGGGCTGCCGATAAACAGGTTTTTGTTGCCCTCGCCAAGAGGGCACCGGAAGAACAAAGGGCTATCACAGGACCAAACACCGGCCTGGCGCCATCTCCCCGGCCAATACAATACAGTGAAGATGCGCGTTATGACTCGCAGGTCACGCTATTTTGCCGAATCCACCGACAAAGGCCCGTTCGACAGATGCCCAATTCCGGACCCCGACCATCGATCGAACCTGGAATCATTGCACCTCGCCGCCAGCCTTCAGTGCCGCATAGAGGTACTCGGCACGTAGCCAGTCCTCTTCGGTATCGATGTCCTGCACCAGGTGCCGGGGCAGGATCACCGGCAGGCTCTGCGAGGAAAACATGACCTCTCCGGCCAGCCAGGCCTGGGTACGCCCCCAATAAAACTGCCCGGCATCCTGATAGGCCTCGGGCAAATCCTGGGAGCGGGTATCGCGAAACTCGGGATACAGCGGCGTCAAGGCGCCCTCTCCGTCCAGACACAAAGCCCGTTGCACCGGAAACCCGAAGCCGCAGACGGAAAAGGCAAAGGACTTGTCCGGGTGCTGCAGCAGCGCTTCCAAGCCTTGGCGCAGATAGCGCGCCTGCAGCAACGGCGCCGTGGCGTAGATGCAACAGCTGTAGTCAAAGTCTTGGCCCTGCTCATGCAGGGTCTCCAAGGCGTGGGTGATGACGGCCCCTGTGCCGGTAAAATCATCGGCCAGGGCTGGTGGCCGCATAAACGGCACCCAAGCCCCGCTGCGCGCGGCCAACTCGGCAATCTCCACGTCGTCGGTACTGACCAATACTTTGTCGAACAACCCCGAATTCAAGGCAGTACGAATCGAGCGGGCAACCATCGGCTCGCCATCGAACGGCTTGAGGTTCTTGCGCGGGATACGCTTACTGCCACCACGGGCCGGAATAATGGCGATGCGACTCATCAGGCCCGCCCGCTGAGAACACGCCGCACATGGGCGGCGCTTTCGTCCTGCTGCTCATCGGTCAATTCCGGGTACAGCGGCAGGCTGATGGCTTGGTGGAAATACGCTTCAGCCTCAGGGAAGTCGCCCTCCGCAAAGCCCTGTTCACGGTAATACGGCTGCAGGTGCACGGGGATGTAATGCAGGTTCACCCCCAGGCCTGCCGCGCGCAGTTGCTCGAAGACCTCACGCTGGCTCAGGCCGATCCTGTCCAACTGCAAACGCACCACATACAAATGCCAGGCCGACTCAGCCCCCGGCTGGGCGCTCGGCAAGGTCAACGGCAACCCCGCCAACAGGGACTCATAGCGGCCGGCCAGCCGACGACGCTGGGCGACAAACTCATCGAGCCGGGTCATTTGCGAAAGCCCCAACGCCGCATGCACATCGGTCATCCGGTAGTTGAAGCCCAACTCCAACTGCTGGTAGTACCACAAGCCCTCGGCCGGAACGTCCATCTGTGCCGGATCAGAGGTAATGCCGTGGCTGCGCAGCCGCCGCAGACGCTCGGCAAATTCGGGGCGGTTGGTCAGGACCATGCCGCCCTCGGCACTGGTAATGATTTTCACCGGGTGGAAACTGAAAATAGTCATCGCCGCATGGGCCCCGCAACCCACCGGCCGCCTCTGGTAAGAAGCGCCCACCGCATGGGCCGCATCCTCGATCAGGACAAAACCATAGCGCTCGGACAACCGCGCGATCGCCTGCATGTCACAGCTCTGGCCAGCGAACGCCACCGCCACCACCACCTTGGGCAAGGTACCGCTGGCTTCGGCGAGCTCCAGCTTCTGCGCCAGCAACCGGGCGTCCATGTTCAGCGTCTGTGGATCGATGTCGACAAAATCGACCTCGGCACCGCAGTAACGCCCACAGTTGGCCGAGGCGACAAAGGTATTGGGACTGGTCCACAGGGCATCGCCCGGCCCCAACCCCGCCGCGAGGCAAGCGATGTGCAGCGCGGCGGTGGCATTGCACACCGCCACCGCGAAACCGGCCTGGCAATACTCCGCCAGGGCGCCCTCGAAACGCTCGATCATCGGCCCCTGGGTCAACCAGGGCGACTTGAGCACCTCCACCACCGCATCGATATCGGCCTGATCGATACTCTGGCGCCCATAAGGAATCCGGTAAGGCGTCATAGCGGCTGCTCAAGGCAGACGGCCGGGCCCGGCGCTAGGCCCAGGCCATGGAGCACGGAAGTATCGTTATGCATGGTTCAACCCCTTCTGGCGGTGATCAACTGACGAGCAACTGCGCCCAGTCCACACCGGAGGCGGCACTGAGGGTGAAAGCCTTGCCCGTCAAGGCCAGGTTCTGGTTATAGGCCACATCCTGGGCAAACCGCGCCGACCACTTGTCCACCAGGGCCGCAGCGGCCTGTGGGTGATCCGGCAGGATGCCCGGATGAACCATTTGCGCCCGCGGCGTCCACACCGTCAGGTAACCGGCATCGGCGGCCTTCAGGCACAGGTCGACATCGGCGAACGCCTCGGCGAAATGCTCTTGATCCAAGCCACCCAGGGCTTGGTACAGCTCTTTGCGGACCATCAGACAGGCGCCCGATACAGCACTGTAGTTCTGCTCGGCCCACAGACGATTCAGGTAACCGGCTTCGCTCTTCGGCACGCCGACAAATGCTGCCCCCACGCCACCATTGAGCCCCAGGATCAGGCCGGCCTGAGTGGTAACGCCCTGCTCATCCACCAGAAGCGCGCCGACAATCCCCACTTCCGGACGCTGAGCCTGATTGACCAGGCTGTCGATCCAGTTGGCATTGCCCACTTGAGCGTCCGCCGACAGCAGTACCAAGTACTCTCCCCGTGCTTCCTGGCTCAGGGCATTGGACAGCTCAGCCGGGCTCAGGCGCTGCTCAGTCCGCAACACTCGTACGCGGTTGCCCTGCTGCTCCAGACTGCCCAGCCAGGTCGTCAGGTCCTCGCTCTGGTTGTGGTTATCGCCAATCAACACTTCATAACGCGAGTAGCGGGTACGCTGCAGAACGCTGACCAGACAGGCTTGCAGCTCGGCGAAGTTATCCTCGGCCTGCAACAGGATGGAAACCAGCGGCCGCTCGGCATGGCGGTAATCGACCTGGTAGACACCCGGCTGCTCAGTGCCAATCTGCGCACGGTAGCCACGGATCCCCAAGTGACGAGTGAGCATACGCTTGACCAGCCCGGCCTCGAGAGGCTCCTGGACCTCACTGATCAACAGCGGCTCGGCCAAGTGAGCCAGGCCCGCCAGGCCACCCTGCTCGATCAGGCGCAGCACCAGGTCGAATTCCAGGCCCGGCGCGAAGTCGACCGAGTAACCACCGACATCGGCCCAGACCTCACGACGCACCAGCCAGTGGCCAGCCATCAGGTCCGGAACGCTCTGCAGCAGGTCGAGGTTGACCCCGGGGCGGAACACATCCCTCAGGGTGCCATCGGCCTGGCGCTGGACCTCGTCCATCGCCACCGCACGGCAGCCAGAAGCGTCGAGCAGTTCCAGGCTGGCACGCAACAGACCGCCTTGGGTAAACAGATCCCCTGCCCGTACCAGCAGCAACCAGTCCGCAGTAGACTGGCCGGCGAGCTGGTTGAGGCGCTCTACATAGTTGCTGGCAGTGACTTTGACGAAGTGCACCGTGTCTTGCGGTCGCGTGGATGCCGGCAAATCACCCGCAGTCAGCACCACCACCTTGAAGGCCTTGCAATGACTGGCCACCAAGCTGTCGAAGGTCGCCTGCAACTTGGCCATGTTCCCCTCAAGATCGAGCAACAGGATGCAGAACTGCGGCCCCCCCTTGTGCTTGGCCAGGTGCGCGGCAATCGCCTTGAGTTGCAGGGTGTCCGGCTTGCGCGCGTCCAGCCAGTTCAGCAGACGTCCCGATGGCATGCCATCCAGCAAGGTACGGCTGTCCGGGGCCGGTACGGCCTCCAAGCGCTCAACCCAAGCCTGCAGTTGCGCCACCAGTTGCAGCTCATCACTGCCCGCCAGGGACTGCAGCAGGCGCTTGACCACCCGCAGGTTGAAAACGTTGCTGTCCAGGGCGGCCCACAAACGGTTACGGATCGTCACCTCAGTGTCGTTGGGCTGGACCCGCAGCAGTTCCTCCTGTTTGAGCAGAATGCCCTCCAGCTGCTTAAGCTGCGGCCGGCTGGCCGGCATGCTGTGGATCAGAAATTCGAACTGGGTCAACAGATCGAACACTTTCTGGTTATAGAACGGCATCTCGACAAACTGCTGCTCACCGAAGCTGCGCACCGGTTCCATGATCGACTCCAGCCAGTTGGAGCGGAAGATCCGCACCCCCCTGAGGGAGCGCCCGCTCTGCAGGCAATCGCCCATGGCCTGGAAACTCTCGAGCAGCAATTGCTTGCGCTCTGCTGCAGAACCCTCGAGCCCGGTGGGCAGCGACGCCAGAAGCTCGGCGAACTGATCACGCTGGGCCACGCTCTTGGCATCGTTGTAGAGCAACACCGTGAGCACGTTAGTATTGTGCTCGGCCCCCCCGGCGTTGACTTCGCGTACGGCGTAGGGGATCGGCAGGATCCGTGCCTTGGCACAGGCCAGCAGGTAGATTGCATGGCCGATTTCCTGCCACTCGAAGCTAACCCCTGCGGGCAGGATGCTGAACCACTGCTGCAGCAGTTCGGTGCGGGTCACCCCATAGAACGGCGGCAGAAACTGGCTCATGAACTCCATGACCCGTTCACCGGCCTGCTCCGAGCAGTAGTCTTCACAGACACGGCGGTCACGGCGGAAATACTGGACTTCGTTAGCGTGCGCCGAATACATGATCCCGTAGCCATGGCACAGGCCGTAGTCGGGGTTGGCCTGGAGGAAGTCCACAGACTCGTTCAGAGCGTCGAACAACAGGAAGTCGTCATCGGCGGCAAACGCCATGTACGGCGTGGTCACCTGGGCCACTCCGTAATTCAGCTTGTCTTGCAGACCCGAGTAAGCGAACTGCGGCAAGTGACGGTAATCCGCTGCGGGATAATCCACCGCCAGGCGCTCATCACCTTCCGAAGACGAATCCAGCACCAGGACCTTGCCCGCAAACCCCTTGTAGTACTCCATGGTGCGGCGCAAATAGGCTTTACGGTTGTGGGTAATCACTACCAGAGTAAAGCGCTCACTAAGTGGTGCGACGTCTTGAACCATGTTCTGAACCTGCATATTCCTGTCCCCACAACCGGCTGACCGCCGGCATTCTGAAAGCGATGGTAATTAGCGAACCCGGCGCAGATAACCGTCTGGCGCCACAGTGATCAGCAACTTGTTCTGCATCTGCTGGTCGATTTCAAAATCGCGATTTTCTTCCAGGTAGGCCCAGACCGCGGTCTTGGGGTTATCACCCGGGCCCCACGGACGATCGGGGAAGAAGTCCGCCGGCATGTCCTCGACCACGGTGTCCATCACCACGCAGTAGCTGTCCACCGACACCAGCGGCGCGTACAGGCGCAATTCTTCGAGTACATGCTCGTGAGTGTGGTTGGAGTCGAGCACCAGAATCACCTTCTTGCCCGCGGCCAATGCGCGAACCTGATCGACCACCACCAGGTCAACGCTGGAGCCTTCGATCATGCTGATGCGCTTGAACATCGGATGGCTTTCGATCGCCTCGCGGTTGTGCGGGCGGATGTCGCGGTCGATGCCAAGGACTTCACCGTGGCCCTGCAACTCCAGCAGCGAGGCGTAGTAGATGATTGAACCGCCGTGGGCGATACCGCACTCGATCACCAGGTCTGGCTTGACCTGCCAGATGATCTCTTGCATCGCCATCATGTCCTGGGGCAGTTGAATGATCGGCCGGCCCATCCAGGAGAAGTGATAGCTGTACTTGTGCTTGGCCGACTCGTTGAAGAAGTCCCGGGCCAGGCCCTTGAGGTTTTCATTCTCGCCCTGAGCGCGGATTTCCGCCTGGCTCTCGGCTTCGAATGCTTGTGCGTGTGTTTGAGTCATGTCCGGTCTCACTGAAAAGTCATTGGAATGCGGCACTGTCGACGGCGTGATAGACGTAGCGCCCATCGGTCATGCGCTGGATTTCTTCCAGGTAATTCGAATTCATCACCAGCAGGTGGGCACCCGCCGGCAGGCTGTCCAGGGCTTCCTGCGGGGAAGACACGCGCGCACCGCTCAACGGCAGGTAACGCCCCTGCTTGGACGGGTTGATGTCCACCACATGGTCCACCGTTACCCCGGCCCGCTGCAGGAACAGCGAGTAAATGACGCCCTTGGACGATGCCCCCCAGATGCCCACGCCCTGGCCGGCGCTGCCCTGAATCAGCGACACCGCGTGCCGCAGGCTGGCAGTGAAGTGCTCCGCCAACTCCAGACGCTGCACCGGCTCTTCGCAGTCGCGGCGCAAGGTCGACAGGTCGGCCACCAGGTACAGATACTGCCCGCCGAACAAGTGCCCGGCTTCATGCACGGTGCCGAACAGACGCCGCAGATCGCCGAGGCGGAAATAATTCACGTGTTCGTAGAACACATCGAACCAGGCGTTGTGTTCGACGATCCAGTCGAAGCACGGCACCTCGATATAGATCTGCCCGCCTTGGTTGGCCGCAGCGATCTCTTCGAGGAAACCCACCGGGTCGCTGATGTGTTCCAGCACATGGCGCAACACGATGGCATCGGCGGCCAATCCCAGTTCACGGGTGAACGGCGCCTTGATCACCTCCGGGTTGTCGCCCTCATAGGAGGGGTCGATGCCGGTGATCGAGTAGCCGCGATCGCGCAGCATCTCGAGGAAATAGCCCTTGCCGCAGCCCACCTCGATCAGCTTGCGGTCCTTGAAATGCCGGGCGATCACACCTTCGACATCCTGCAAGTGCCGCTGGAACTGGCCGGAATGGGCCTGTTCGTTCTGATAGTCGCTGTCGTAGCTGAGCTTGTCGGCGTCAAAGGCCTGATTGAAGATCAAGCCGCTGTCGTCGTCCTGCACCAACACGATATCGGCGCTGCCTGAAGCCCGAGCCTGCTCGGCCGTGGCGAAGGTGCGATTCTGCAACACCGGCAAACCGGTAGCGCGATACAACTCATGCCTCATGGGCGTCTCCTGCCAGGCGCTGCAACCGCTGGTTCACACCCCAAAACGCCAAGGGTTCGTGGGCGGCGTAAGGGTAGTGCCCAAGGTTCAGGGCAATATTCGAGTGACGTTGCCGGACCCGCTGTTCCACCAGGGCCCGCAGGGAAACCGGCTGACCACTGCAACAGTTGATCACTCCGGCCACGTCGCGCCGGGCCAGCAAACGGGCCAGCCAATGGGCCGCCTCTTCAATGGCCAGGTAGTCACGCAATTGATCACCGGCCGACATGTCGAACACTGCATCACCGGCATCGATCGCCCGATCCAGGCTGGCCAACAGGCTCTTGGGGTTCTGTCCCGCACCGTGCAGGTAGAACAGGCGCGCCCACTGCAGGTTAAACGGCTGTTCGCGCTGCAAGGCTTCAAGGAACAGGCGCAGGGTATTTTTGGCCAGCCCGTAGGGCGTGACAGGCTGCGGCGCAGTGTCTTCACTCAAGGCACCGTTTTGCAGGCCGTATTCAAAACAGGTACCGGTGACCAGCACCTGCTGTACGCCGCTTTGCACCACCTGTTTGATAAAGCGGTAGTCCGCCGGCAAGGTGTGCTCGAAATGACTCAAGGCCTGATAGTTCGGCAAGCCGGGCCAGGCCAGATGAGCCAAGGCGTCAACCCCGGCGGCCAAGGCAGCCACATCGAGGTCGGCGGCGTGCACATCGGCTTCGACAAACTCCACCGCCGAGAACCAAGGCAAGCACTCGGCCGGCTCACGTCGCCGGGCCACGGCGCGCACCGCAAAACCCCGCTCCAGCAAGGCACTCACCAAGTGCTGGCCGACAAAACCGGTGGCACCGGTGACCAGCACCTTGATGGCCGGCAAGGTCACAGGCGCACGCCCGGGAATTGCGCGTCCAACAGCGGATGGCAAGCGTCCTTGGCCGACAGGTTCCGCACCGGCAGCGGCCAGTTGATGGCCAAGGCCGGGTCGCTCACCGACAGCCCGGCTTCATGCTCCGGGGCGTAGTCGGCATCGGTGAAGTACAGCACTTCACTGTCCTCTTCGAGGGCCTGGAAGCCGTGGGCAAAACCACGGGGGATCAGCAGGCTGCGTCCATCATCGGCGCGCAGCTCTTCGGCATGCCATTGCAGGAAGGTCGACGACTCGGGACGCAAGTCCACCGCCACGTCCCAGATCGCGCCCCGCAGGCAGGTAATCAGCTTGGCTTCGGCAAACCCGGCCTGCTGAAAGTGCAGGCCACGCACACTGCCGCGTTCCGAGGTCCGCGAGTGGTTGATCTGGCGAATATCGAAAGAACGTCCTTCCAGGGTCAGGCGAGTCTGGCAAAACAGTCGAGCGAAACGTCCGCGCTCGTCGCTGAAGACCTTTTGCTGGATCAGATAAAGCCCTTCCAGGCGCAATGCCTGGAGCTTGACTTCATTCATGCTCGTTCCTTGTAGAGATTCAATTGGTTGAGGCTGACCACACGCATGTCTTCACCTGCGCGCCAAGCCAGGTGCCAGTCCAGGGTCTGCTCCAGACATTGCTGCAACGACCAGCGCGGCTGCCAGGCCAGGCGCTGGCGGGCACGACTGCTGTCCAGGCGTAGCAATCCAGCCTCATGCAGGTCACTGGGTTCGACCCTTAGCCCTGGGGATTCGGGCCAACGCTGGGCCAGCAATTCCACCACCTCGCCGACGCTGCACATGTCCGCCTCGCCCGGGCCGAAGTTCCACGCCCCGTTGAACGCCGGCCCCTGCTCATACAGGCCGGCGGCCAGTTGCAGGTAGCCGGCCAGGGGCTCCAGGGCATGCTGCCAAGGGCGGACCGCTTGGGGATAACGCAAGGTCACCGGCTCCCCTGCCGACCAGGCCTGGAGCACATCGGGAATCAAGCGTTCAGGGGCAAAGTCGCCGCCGCCCAAGACATTTCCCGCCCGTGCCGTGGCCAGGGCCAGGCCGTGCTCGGCATGGCGCTCGGGGGCAAAAAACGAAGCGGCGTAAGACTGTGCCAGCAACTCGCAGCAGGCCTTGCTGCTGCTATAGGGATCGTGACCGCCCAGGGCTTCGTTTTCCCGATAGGGCCAGAGCCATTCCTGATTGGCGTAGACCTTGTCGGTGGTCACCAGCACACAGGCACGCACCCCGCCGACCTGACGAATCGCCTCGAGCAGGTTGAGGGTGCCCATGACATTGCTGGAGTAGGTGCCAAGAGGGTCTCGATAACCTTCACGCACCAGGGGCTGGGCCGCCAGGTGCAGGACGATTTCCGGCTGGGTCTCGGCGATCAGCTCAAGCAAAGCACCCAGGTCTCGCAGGTCACCGCGCTGATCATTAAGGCCCTCGGCCACGCGGGCCAATTCGAACAAGCTTGGGGTGGTCGACGGGTCCAAGGCAAAGCCCGTAACCTCGGCCCCCAGGCTCTGCAACCACAGGGCCAGCCAACTGCCCTTGAAGCCGGTGTGGCCGGTGAGCAGGACACGCTTGCCCTGCCAGAACGCCGGGCTCAGTCCCATTGTTTCCATGGGGCCTCCCCGCTCTGCCACAACTGCTCCAGATGATTCTTGTCGCGCAGGGTGTCCATGGGCTGCCAGAAGCCGCCGTGTTCAAAGGCGTGCAACTGTCCTTCCTTGGCCAGGCGCTCCAGGGGAGCCGCCTCCCAACTGACGTGGTCACCGTCGATGTAACTCAGCACCTTGGGCGACAGGACAAAAAAGCCGCCGTTGATCCAGCCACCATCGCCCCGGGGTTTTTCCGTGAAGCCCAGCACCTGGTCGCCGCTGCGCTCCAGAGCGCCGTAGCGGCCCGGCGGCTGCACCGAGGTCACCGTCGCCAACTTGCCGTGGGCCTGGTGGAAGTCCAGGAGTGCACGGATATTCAAATCAGACACGCCATCGCCGTAGGTGAAGCAAAACGCCGGATCATCCTGCAGATACCGCGCGGCACGCCGCAGGCGCCCACCGGTCATGGTTTCCTCACCGGTGTCGATCAGGGTCACGCTCCACGGCTCGCTGTAGTTCTGATGCACGTCCATGCGGTTGTTGCGCATGTCGAAGGTCACATCGGAGGTGTGCAGGAAGTAGTTGGCGAAGAAGTCCTTGATTGCGTAGCCCTTGTAGCCCAGGCAGATGACGAAGTCGTGGATTCCGTGGGCGGAGTACTGCTTCATGATGTGCCAAAGAATTGGCTTGCCGCCGATCTCGATCATTGGCTTGGGCTTGAGGTGCGACTCTTCGCTGATTCGCGTACCGAGACCACCTGCCAGAATTACTGCCTTCATCGCTGTCCTCTTGCTCCGTGTACGGCCCACTCAGCCTGGCAGGGCTGCGCGGGGCGCCCGCTGCACATCATTGACCGGCCACCTGCACCGCGACGCGATGAAGGTTTTATGGCGATATCAGGCAGGCTTGCAGGAAGTGCGCCAATTGCAGGCGGGGCGCACCTTGAGGAGGCAGCGGAAGATGGGGCGCGTTGAACGCGCCCTTCACACAAGGGAAAAGAACAGCCGAAAAGGCCTCAAGCACGCCCTGAATACCCGGCGAGCCCCTCAGGCATTCAGGACAACAACGCCCCATCAGTCCGGCAACCAGCCCCACAGCCAGTGCTGCAGATTGTCGCTGCGCAGCATGAAGTCACGGTGCACCGCCTCACGCAACTCATCGCCCATGCGGTAGCTGGCCTCGGGATCGGCCAGGTGCATGCGAATCGCCTGCAACCATTCCTCAGTGCTGTTGCTATGGACCTTGGTGCACGGCAGGAAGCCACGATAAGCCTCGGTGTCGGTGCAGATCACCGGGTAACCACAGGCGCCGTACTCCAGCAGGCGCAGGTTGCTTTTACAGTCGTTGAAGATATGGAACTCCAACGGCGCCAACGCCAGGTCGAGGTTCAGGCTGGCCAGCTTGAAGGGGTAGTTGCGCAAGGAAATCGAGGCGTGGAACTCATGCACGTAGGGCCGCAAACCCTCAGGGCACATACCGAAGAACACCCACTCCACCTCATCGGCCAACTCACGCACCACGTCGGCGATAAGCTCCAGGTCGCCGGTATGGCTGGTGCCTCCGCCCCAGCCAACCCGTGGTTTACTGGACGTGCCACGGCGGCTTTTCAAGCCCGCCCAGGGCTCCGGCGACAGCATGTTGGGCACCACGCGAATATCGCTGTGCATGCTCGACAAGGCATCCGCCAGGGGCTGGGTGGTCACCACCACCCGATCACACAAGGCAATGCCCCGGCGTAGCAAATCTTCGGTGTTCACCGGCTTGTTGCGAGCGTGAGAATTCTTCTTCGGTGCGTTGACGATGTAGTCGTCGATTTCAAAGATGCGCAACGCACTGGAGTACTTTTTCATCCGCAGAATATCGTCAGCCGCACCTTCGCTGTAGCGCCCCTGAAGCACGATGGTATCAGGGGCAATGCGCTCGATCTCCACGGTCGACGGCGACTCGTAGGCGACGCGGGCAATCACCCGCCCCGCCTCCTCCAGCGCCGTCAGCGGGCCGGTGACCCGGTAATGCCCCACGGCAGAGTCGTTCACCGGCAAGCCGAGAATCAACGGCAAGCTCCGACTGCAGAACGGGCTCCAGTTATTGCGCAACGAGGGCTCCAGGCTAAAGCTGGAAAAGCCCAGGCTGAGGGCCGGGTTATAGGCCGGATCGCGGGCGACCTTGGGCATCCACTGGTGATAAAAGGCCTCATGCTCGGCCTCTTGCACTTGCAAGGTGCCTGGGGCCTGGTCGACCGCGGTATCAGGGCCGAGGATCAGGCTGGCATAAGGGGTCCAGACCACCAGGTAGCCGTTACGGTCGACCCGCAGGCACAAATCGGTATCGCTGAGGCCGAGGGTGAAACGCGCCTCATCCAGACCTCCGACGCTGTCGAACACCTCTTTGCGCACCATCAGGCAATCGCGACTGACCGCACTCCAGTTCTGTGCCACCTGCAAGCGCTGCATGTAGCCACGCGCGGTAGCGGTGTCGCCGGCAAAGGGCGTACCCACTGGCCCCGCCAGGCCGAGGATCTGCCCGGCATGGGCGATGGAGCCATCAGCCGCCAGCAGCTTGGCCCCCACTACACCGACTTCCGGACGCTGGGCATGGTTGAGCAGTTCGTCCAGCCAATCGGCGGCACAGATCACGCTGCGCGCACTGAGCAGCAGCAAGTAATCACCACGGGCCTGGCCGGCGGCGAAGTTGCCGATGGCCGCGTCATTCAGCACACCGGCATACGGCAGCACCCGCAGCATGGCCGCGTCCAATTGCGCCATCGCGGCCAGCCAGTCACCCATGGCCGGGTTGGACCGATCGCTGGCCACCAGCAGAATTTCGTAGCGGCTGTAGGCCGTCTTTTCGATCAACCCTTCAATGCAACGCTGCAGCGACGCCAGGGAATCGCCACAGCGAATGATGATCGACACCAACGGACGCTTCGCATGCAGGTAGTCAATGCGGTTGAGCAACGGCAAGTCGCCAAGACGAATCCGGTGCTCGGCACCGATGCGTGACAGGTGTGCACTGACCAGCCGTGCGCTGCCCTCGACAACGTCGGGCAGAGACAGCCATTGGGCAAAGTCGAAGACGGACTCAAGCTGGATTTCCGCGATGTGCTCCACACACTGCGGGCCCGCCTCTTCCACCAGGCGCCAAAGCAGGTCGTGGGGCGCCAGTTCACCCTGCTGGGAATCAAACCCGCCCATGGCCATGAAGCGCTCACGCTGGAAGGCCAGGGTCCGCCCGACATAGGGATAGGAGCGCATCAGATCGATATTGAAGTCCGGCTTGAATACGGGGTCCGTGGAGCCCACCTCGGCCAAGGCGCCCTCATCGCTGTAAGCGCAGAGCATGCCCGGGGTGTTGGCAATACGCTCAGCCAGCACCAGCAAGGCCGACTCCTGCAAGCGGTCACCGGCCTGCAACAAGTAGAACCAGTGACTGCCTTCCAGCTGCGGCAACAGGCCGTTGAGTTGTTGCGCCCAATTACTCGCCAAGGGCAACTGCACCACTCGCGCATCCATCTCGAACACTGCATCGGACAGCAGCAGCACCGCCGGCGCCTGGTACAGCTGCCCGGCGATGCTCTCCAGTGTCTGGCGCAGTGCTGCCGCATCGCCACCCCGATCAATCACCACCGGCACAATCTCTGGACGCATGCTCCAACTGCCGATGCGCTGACCCATATGGCGTTGCTCGATCGCCGAGAACCGGCGCACGGCCAGCCACTCACGATAGAACTCCTGGTAACTCTGGGCCTCACAACCCACCCGCCCCTCGATTACCGTGGTGCGATTGCCCAAGACCCGGCCTACACCGACTTCCTGCCACTGCCGTGGCTGCTCGGCAGCCTTGCGCAGTTCAACGTAACGCACCCAGCCTCTGGCCGGCGCCGATTCGCCGTTGCGCACCGCCAGCATCTGCTGGATCCACTCCCACTCGGTGGTCCTCGCCTTGAGCATTTCCGGGGTATTGCTCAAGCGCTCAGGGTACAAGCGCTCGGTGCTCAACACCGTGTTCAGGGCCGCCAGGTTGCCACGCCGCATCAGACAGACGAACAGGGCAAAATCCAGCAACCCGTAGAAACCGGCGCCGTCCTGAATGACCGCTGGCAGCAGTTCCAGCACATCCGCGCGACGCATCAGCGCCGAACTGAAATTGCCGAGGAAGTTACGCGGCGACAGTTCGAAAATCGCCAACATGTCATCGCCCTTGAGCACGGCATCGGTCGGCACAAAGCGGCAGTTATTGATCCGTGACGGCAAGATGAAATTGCCGGCGTCGCCAAAAATCCGCAGGCCGAACACCAAGTTGACCTCCGGATGCTCTGTCAACACCTGCGCTTGCAGCTCAATGCAGGGCGCAAACAGACGATCATCGTCGCAGAGGATCTTGATCAACTCGCCCTTTGCCAGCTCCACCGCCCGCAGCACATTACCTTGCAGGCCGAGCCTCTGCGGATTGCGCACATAACGAATGGGGTGAGGCGCCCCCGCCAGATCGTCGACGATCTGGCGGATTTCATCACCGGTGCTGTCATCACAGACCAGGATTTCCAGAGACGGGTAACTTTGCGCCAGGGCACTTTCCAGAGCCTGACTGAAGAAGCGCGGATTGAACGCCGGGATGACGATACTGACGAGCGGAGTGTGGTTCACGTAGAAAAACTCTCGAGCGGCGAGCCCCTGCCGGTGATCCGGCAAAGGCTCCAGAACCGCTTGGAAAAGACGGTTGGCGGCTCGACAGCGCTATGCGAGGGCAAGCGCTGTTTGACGACGGACTCAGACCTTGTTGAACAGGCCCAATTGCGCGATTTTGCTGAACGCCAGTTGCGAGGCCTGCAGCATAGTTTGCTGCAGGGTCAAGCGGGTCATCACTTCTGCCGGGTCGGAATCACGGATCGCCGACTGGGTCTGGGTGTTGGCCGCACGCAGGCTGGCGTTGGTTTCCACCTGAGTGTCCAGGGACTGGCCGCGACCACCCACCGAACTCAAGCCATTGCTGACCTGATCAGTACCGGCGGCCAAGTTAGCCATCCCCGTATCCAGGGCCGCGACCAACTTCTGCTTGGCAACCGGATCACCGTTGATGGGTGTCGACAGTGCGGTGCGCAACTGGCTGATGGTATCCAGAATGTTTTGGGTCTGGTGATTGTTCACCGCCACCGAAAACTGGTCATTTTGGTTCGGAGTACCGGTCAGGGTAAAGGTCACTCCGGCAGCGACAACGGTGTCCGGCGGTGTGCCGGTCAACGGGCCATTGGCAATCGGCTTGCTCGACGACGTGAGGGGGGACGCGTACAGCTCGAACGTGTCGCCCGCGCCGATCTTCAGAATCGCCCCACCATTCGGGAAGGCTGCGTTGTAGGCCGCAGAATCGGTAACTTCAGTGCTGAGGATCTGCGCCGTGCTCGGGTTACCCGGGCTACGGGAGGCGTTAAAGCTGTCGGGCTTGGCTTCCAGCGTGAAAACCTTGCCATCGAGCACTGTCGCCGGATCATCACCCGTCTGCAGGTTGACGTTCAGTCGAATGTCCACCCCACGGAAGCTCACGGTCTGCGAGTCGGCGCCACCGTCCGCCTTGAAAATCCCATTGGCACTGGCATCCGAGGTCACATCATTGAGAGCGGCATCCTGGATCTTCAACTGGTTACCGTTGGTCACGGTGATGGTATAGGGCGCACCGCTACGAAACGCGGAGTTATAGGAGGCGCTGTTGCCAACCTGGCCATCGGACAACACCAGACGCCCGTCATCCACCTGCCCCGTTGGCAGGCTGATCTGGGTACGACTGGTGTTGATTGCCTGCTGGAACACATCCCAGCCGGTGCTGTTGGTGGCCATGGTCATGCCATCGCCCACGGGCAGGCTGAGGCTGGTCTGGTCACCGTTGTAGCTGTAGGTGCCGTCGGAGTTGCGGCTGAACGGCGGGGTATCGCTCTTGGAACCGGCGAAGATGTACTTGCCGTTTTCGTCCTGGGTGTTCATCAGGCTGAGCAGTTGCTCTTCGATCTGACCCAGTTCAGCAGCGTTGGACAAACGGTCGGCATCGGTGAACCCGGCGTTGCCGGAGCTGACCGCCAGCTCACGGGCGCGCTGCAACACGTTGGTGATGCTGGTCATGGCCGCTTCGGCCTGGCCCAGGGTGGCCTTGATAGTGGTGGTGTTGGCGTCGTACTGATTCAACAGCGAGGCTTGCTGGCCCAGTTGCAGCAGGCGCGAGGCACCTACCGGATCATCGGCCGCGGTGTTGACGCGAACCAGGCTGCTGGCCTCTTCGCTGCTCTTGACCACGTTGGCGAAGTTCTTCTGGTAGTTGGCAGCCGAAGACTCGTAAAACTGGGCGGTGGAAATGCGCATGGGTTACGACTCCTTAAAGGCTGTTGATCAGCGTGCTGAAAATTTCCTGCGCAGCCTTGATGATCTGCGAAGAGGCTGTGTAGTACTGCTGGTATTTGACCAGGTTGCCGGTTTCTTCATCCAGGTCGACCCCGGACAGGGAGTCCCGGGCGCTCTTGGCGTTGGCCAGGATGCTCTCGGTGGCGGCGCTGTCGAGCTTGCCCTGGCTGGCCTTGGCACCGACGTTTTCCACCAGCTTGCCGTAGGCGTCCACCAGGGTGATGCCTTTACTCGCCGAACCAGTGTCCACGGTCTGCTTGGTCTGCAGGTTAGCCAGGGCCAGGCCGTTACGGTTGTCGGTGGAGCCCGCGCCGTTAACCGAGATGCTCATGGAGTCACCGCTCGCTGGCGAGCCGGCGACGGTCATGGCCACGGTGAAGGTCTTCTGCACCGCTGGAGTGCCGCCATCGGTGATCGGCGCACCGGTGGCATCGACCATGTTGATCTGCAGGTTCAGGGTGTTGCTCTGGCCCGGCACGATGGAGCCGCTGCCCATCAGCACGCCCTTGGCGTCGTAGTACTTGTAGCCCTGGCTGCCGCTGGCGGCATCATCGAATACCAGCTTGACCGGACCCGAGTTCTGGATCGCCGTCTGCATCTCGATTTTTGCCGCGCTATCGTAGATGTCCACCGGCACCGTCAGCGAAGGCTGGGCGGCGATGGTCAGGGAGCCCTGGGCGCCAGGCAGGATTTCAGCCTTCAACGGCGCGGCGACCGCCAGACGCTTGGCGTCGGTCATCTCGGTCTGGATGGTGGTGGCGGCGTTGCGAGTCGGGGTGATCTTGAAGCTGTCACCGGCAACCGAACTGCCACTGAACACCATGGAGATACCGTCGATCACCGGCGCCGGGTTCGGCGGTGGCGTCGTGGTGAAGGTGCCCATGTTAGTGCCGTCGGAACGCTTGACCGAATAATCGGTGGCGGTGGTGAAGGTCACCTGGTAGTCGTAGGTGGTCAGCTTGCCAGTGTCTTCAATGGTGACCGCGAAGTTGCCCGAGGTCGGATCGTTGCCGTTGCTGGCAATACTGCGCTGGTTGACCAGCGCGGCGCTGTTGATGTCGTTGAACAGGTTGCCGCCAAACTCACCGTTCTTGTCGATGCCTTGGGCCATCTGGCTGTTCATCTGGTCGGCGATCACCAGGGCCACACGCCCCAGTTCATTCATCGCCGGGTCCAGCACTTCACTGCGATAACGCAACAGGCCGCCGATTTCACCGCCGGTGGTCACCGAAGTGATGTCGATGGTGCTGGAGCCGCGATTGAGTTGCAGGGCGGAACGACTTGGGTCGGTCTTGCCGGCCACCACTTCCAGGGTGTTGGAGGTGTTGCCCATGACCAGCGGCTGGCCGCTGCCCAGGTACAGGTCAACGTTGGAACCGCGCTCCGATACCTGCACCCCGATAAAGGTCGACAGCTGGCGTACGGTCTCGTTACGCGCGTCGAGCAGGTCGTTAGGCATGCCCGAGCCGCTGCTCGATACTTCGGAAATTTTCTGGTTCAACTGAGCCACGGTCGCCGCCAGCTTGTTGACCTGATCGGCCATGCTGGTGAGGTTGCCGTTGATGCTCGCGTTCTGCGCATTGAGCTGGGTCGACACCGAGTTGAAACGGTTGCTCAAGGCCTGGGCGTCGCTGAGCAGCAACTGCCGGGCGGCCTCGTCGGTCGGCTTGGCGTTGAGGTTCTGCACCGAGGCGAAAAATTTGGTCAGGGCGCCGTTGATGCCGGTGCCGCTGTCCGACAGCAACTGATCCACCGGCGTGACCTGCCCCAGGTAGGCCGCCGCGTCGCTGTTCAGGGAAGTGGTGGTCTGCAGCTGGGCGTCGATGTAGCTGTTGTAAACCCGACGCACATCGGCCAGGGTCGTGCCGCTGCCGATGAAGACGTTGCCATACTGGTTCGAGGCCTTGGTGCCCTGCACGGTTTGCTGACGCGAGTAACCGGCGGTGTCGGCGTTGGCAATGTTGTTACCCGTGGTCATCAACGACGTTTGGCTGGCGGACAGCCCCGACATCCCGATATTGAGCAAACTCATGATTCAGACCTTATAAATTCGTGGAGGCGCTCGCCGCAGCGTAGTTCTGGTAGTTCTTCATCTGTTTGGCTATCTGCGAGATCTTGCTTGCGTAGTCCGGGTCGGTTGCATACCCGGCTTTCTGCAACTCACGTACAAACTGTTCTGGTTTATCGGCAGCCTTCAACACTTCTTGATAGCGATTGTTGCTCTGCAACAAGGTCACCAAGTCATGGAAGCTGTCCTGGTAGGAATCGTAGGAACGGAACGCTGCCGTCTCCTTGACCATCTCGCCATTTCGGAACTCGCTGGTGATCGCCCGGGCCTGCGCGCCCTTCCAACTGCTGCCGGCCTTGATGCCGAACAGGTTGTGACTGCTACTGCCATCCTGCTGACGCATGACCGATTTGCCCCAACCGGTTTCCAGGGCCGCCTGGGCCACCAGGTACCGCGGATCGACACCAATACGCTCGGCCGCTTCCTTGGCCATGGGCAGCATGGTGGCGACGAACTCGTCGGAGGAACTGAAGGCTTTCTTCGCCGGAGCCAACGGCGGCTGGGCCACGGCACGGCTGTAAATCTGCAGCGAGTTGCGAGATGCGCCACGCCCCAGGGCAGTCAGCGACTCGCCTTTGATCACAGCATCGGTGGCGGCCGTGGTGCGACCTGGCGCGGCATTTTTGGCCGCAGCGTCGGTAGCAGCCGAAGGCACAATGCCCGCCAACAAACGATCCGTCAGCTTGCTTGGCAGGGAAATTCGCCGCTGGTTAAGCAACGCCATGTCGTTGTGACTGGTGCCGGAGGTCTGCGGGTCCACCGCACGCGAAGCCCACAGCGGACGCTGACCGTTGACCCGGGTCAGTGGACCGCCCAAGGCCGTGGTACCCGCGGCAATCGCCGTGGGTGTGGCGACCGGGGTCTCGCTGCTGGCTCCCGGCAAGGCCGAAGCAGCGCCTGGCACTGCCGGCTTATTCTTCATCATCTGACGCATCAGCACATTGGCCAGGCCGATACCGCCGCCTTCACGCGACAGCGACACGGCCAACTGCTGGTCGTACATTTCCTGGTACTGCTTGGCCGCTGGTGTATTGAGCGGGTTGTCCTTGCCCAGGGCCTCGGTGGCCGAGCGCATGGACTTGAGCATTTCCCCCAGGAACAGCGACTCGAACTCCTGCGCCACCTTGCGCATGTTGCCTTCGCTGTTCTTGTCGCCGACCTTGAGCTGGTTAAGCCGGTTGAGGTCGGAGTAAGCCCCCGAATCCCCACTGCCAAGCACACCGCCCTTGCGAATATCCATGGCCTCTACCTCAAATCACAATCAGGTCGGCTTGCAACGCGCCAGCCTGTTTCAGTGCCTCGAGGATCGCCATCAAGTCACCTGGCGCCGCACCCACCTGATTCACCGCCCGGACGATTTCATCCAGAGTGGTGCCGGGGCCGAACTTGAACATCGGCTTGGCTTCCTGCTGAGCGTTGACCCGCGAGCGAGGCACTACTGCAGTCTCGCCATTGGACAGAGGCCCGGGCTGGCTGACGATCGGATCTTCGGTAATGGTCACGGTCAAGCTGCCGTGGGTCACGGCGGCCGGCGACACCTTGACGTTCTGGCCGATCACGATGGTGCCCGTGCGCGAGTTGATAATGACCTTGGCCACGGCCTGGCCTGGATCGATCTCCAGGTTTTCCAGGATCGACAGGTAGTCGACACGCTGGCTCGGGTCCAGGGGCGCCGTGACGCGGATCGAACCGCCGTCGATGGCCTGGGCCACGCCAGGGCCGAGCATGTCGTTGATCTTGTCGACGATGCGCTTGGCAGTAGTGAAGTCCGAACGGTTGAGGTTCAGGGTCAGGCTGTTGCCCTGGTTGAAACCACTGGGCACGGCACGCTCCACCGAGGCCCCGCCAGGAATTCGACCCGCCGACGGAACGTTGACGGTGATCTTCGAACCGTCACGACCCTCGGCATCGAAGCCGCCCACCACCAGGTTGCCCTGGGCGATGGCGTAGACGTTGCCGTCGATACCTTTGAGCGGCGTCAGCAGCAGGGTGCCGCCACGCAGGCTCTTGGAGTTACCGATAGACGATACCGTGATATCCACCTGCTGGCCCGGCTTGGCAAACGCCGGCAAATCAGCACTGATCGACACCGCCGCGACGTTCTTCAACTGCACGTTGCCGGAACCGGCCGGCACCTTGATGCCGAACTGCGACAGCATGTTGTTGAAGGTCTGCAGGGTAAACGGAGTCTGGGTGGTCTGGTCACCCGTACCGTTGAGCCCCACCACCAGGCCATAACCGATCAATTGGTTGGAACGTACGCCCGAAATACTGGCGATGTCCTTCAACCGCTCGGCCTGAACGCCCAGGGAAGTGGACAGCAACAACACGGCCGCCATCAGGTGCTTGAAATTCAACGTGGCCACCTAGAAAGGGAAAAGCGGGCTGAGGAAGAAACGGTCGAACCAGCCAGGCTGATTCGCATCGGCAAACGAACCGGTGCCCGAGTAGGTGATGCGCGCATCGGCCACACGGGTCGACGACACGGTGTTGTCGGTGGCGATATCGTCAGCCCGGACCAGGCCGGCAATCCGCACCAGCTCATCACCGGTGTTGAGGGTCATCCATTTCTCGCCCCGCACGGCGATGATGCCGTTGGGCAAAACGTCCGCTACGGTCACTGTGATCGAGCCGGTCAGGCTGTTGCTCTGGGCGGCCTTGCTATCGCCCTTGGTAGCACGGTTGCCGCTGTAGCCAGCATCCAGGCTCAGGTTACCGTCGCTCAACGGGTCGTTGACGTTAGGCACAGCACCGAACAGCGAGGTCAGGCCAATGCTGTTGGTGCTGGTCTTGGTCAAGGCCGAGTTCGCGCCTTTGCTGGCCGCGGTCCTCTCGTTCAGGGTGATGGTGATGATGTCACCGACCCGGAACGCCTTGCGGTCACCGTAGAGGTTCTGCTCAAAACCGGCCTGGTAGATCGAACCGTTGTTGGCGGCCGCAGGCAATGGCGTACGCGGCAACACTGGCGCGTAGTAAGGGTCATTGGGTTTTGGCGGCGGCGAGACACAACCCGCAAGCACGGCAATCCCACTCAGTGCTAGAAAACAAACGTACCGATTCATGACCCTTCCTCACGGTGTTGCAGGCGCGCCATTGAGATTCATGGCCGCCTCAAAGACTTGATTACAGATTCTGCGTTACGAACGAGAGCATCTGGTCGGCGGTGGAGATCACCTTGGAGTTCATCTCGTAGGCACGTTGAGTGGTGATCATGTTGACCATCTCTTCAACGGTGCTGACGTTGGAGGTTTCCAGGGTGTTCTGCAGCGTGGTGCCGAAGCCGTTCAGGCCCGGCGTGCCGATTTGCGGCGCGCCGCTGGCGGCAGTTTCCAAGAACAGGTTGTTACCCACGGCTTGCAGGCCGGCCGGGTTAATGAAGTCGGCGGTCTGCAGGTTGCCGATCACCTGGGAAGCCGGGTTGCCGGCGATGGTGATGGACACGGTGCCGTCTTGGCCCACGGTGAAGGTCTGGGCATCGTTAGGCACGACGATCGCAGGCTCCAGGGCGAAACCGTTGGCCGTTACGATCTGGCCGTTGGAGTCGAGGTGGAAAGTGCCGTCACGGGTGTAGGAAGTCGTGCCATCGGGCTGCAGGATCTGGAAGAAACCGCGACCGTTGACCGCCATGTCCAGCGGCTGCTCGGTGGTCTGCAGGCTGCCGGCGGTGAAGTTCTTCTGGGTGCCGACAATGCGCACACCGGTACCCACTTGCAGGCCCGACGGCAGTTCGCTGTCCTGGGTGGACTGAGCACCCGGCTGACGTTTGATCTGGTACAGCAGGTCCTGGAACTCGGCGCGATCACGTTTGAAACCCGTGGTCGACACGTTGGCCAAGTTGTTGGAAATCACGGTCAGGTTGGTGTCCTGGGCGGACAGACCGGTTTTGGCAACCCATAGAGCCGGAAGCATTCGATTCTCCTCGCGCGCCTGTTTTACGGCGCTACGTACTGGTAATTAGCTGATCTGCAAGACCCGAGCCATGGCCTGGTCGTCTTCTTTAGCGGTGTTCATCATCTTGATGTGCAATTCGAATTGCTTGGACAAGGCCAGGACCGAGGTCATCTCTTCCACAGCGTTGACGTTGCTCGACTCCAGGAACCCCGAGACCAGTTGCACGTTGGCATCGACAGGGGCCGGTTGGCCGTCCTTGGTCTTGATCGAACCGTCCAGGCCCTTGGTCATGCTCTTCAGGTCCGGATTGACCAGTTTGATGCGGTCAACCTCGGCCATGACTCGCGGCCCTTCGCCCATGGCGCGGATGCTGATGGTGCCGTCTTGGCCGACTTCGACCTTCTGCTCCGGCGGCACGGCGATCGGACCGCCATTGCCCATCACCGGCATGCCGTTACCGGCACGCAGCACACCCAGGGCGTCGACATTCAGACTGCCAGTGCGCACATAGCTTTCCGAGCCATCGGCGCCCTGCACGGCGATCCAGCCATTGCCGCTGACGGCCACATCCAGGTCACGTCCGGTTTCCACCAGGGAGCCCGGAGTGAAGTCGGTCGCTGGACGTTCGCTCATGGCGAAGGCCCGCGCCGGAAAGCTGTCACCGAACACCGGCATCGAGCGGGCCTGTTCCAGGTCACGCTGAAAACCGTTGGTGGAGATGTTCGCCAGATTGTTGGCATGAGCCTTCTGCGCCAGTGCGTTCTGGCTGGCGCCGGTCATTGCCACGTAAAGGTACTTGTCCACAGTCTTTCCTCTATCTGCCGGACGTTTGCCGCCCACCGCTGTACTGATGAGCCATAAGCAATAAGCGCACCAACTTGATCTCCATGCGCTCGCACCCAAGCGGGCCAGGCCTTAGCAAGGATCAGGCGATTTTTCAGGCGCACACCCGAGACGGAAAAACGGCGGACTTATGCCGCTTACGGCAAGTAACCTCCCTGATACACAGGGCCGACTCGCCGCCCTCCGTCACGCTTCACCTGCCGCCCCCTTGCCCAGGTCATATTCACGCAGCTTGTTGGCGATGGTGGTATGGGACACGCCCAGTCGCTTGCCCAGTTGGCGGCTGCTGGGGTGCTCGGCGTACAAGGCCTCCAGCACGGCCTTTTCGAAACGCCCGACAATCTCATCCAAGCCGCCGTCCAGGGAGAATTCGCCAAGGGGCTGACGCACGCCGTAATCGGGCAAGCGGATGTGCTCGGCCTTGACGATGCCGCCCTCACACAAAGACACCGCCTGGAACAGCACGTTTTCCAACTGCCGCACGTTGCCCGGCCAGTGATAGTGGCCCAGGCGCTCCAGGGCCGCTGGCGCCAGTCTCGGCAAGGCACAGCCAATCTGCCGGCTGGCCTGATCAAGGAAGTGCTCCACCAGTGGTGGCAAACCGTCAAGGCATTCGCGCAAGGGCGGAATATGCAGGGACAGCACGTTGAGCCGGTGGTACAAATCTTGGCGAAATTCGCCCCGGGCGCAGAGCTCCGACAGGTCCACCTGGGTCGCGCAGATCACCCGCACATCCAGGAACACCTCTTCGTCACTGCCCACTCGGCGAAAGCAACCGTCTTGCAGAAAGCGCAGCAGCTTGACCTGCAAGCGCGGGCTCATCTCGCCAACGCCATCGAGAAACAGGGTGCCGCCCGCCGTCAGCTCCAACAGCCCCAGCTTGCCTTCAGCTCGAGCGCCCTCGAACGCCCCCGGGCCATACCCGAACAACTCGGTCTCGGCCATGGACTCCGGCAAGCCGGCGCAGTTGAGCGCCATCAATGGCGACTGCCCCCGCGGGCTGGCCAGGTGGCAGGCACGGGCCAGTAATTCCTTGCCAGTGCCAGTCTCACCCTCGATCAGCAAGGGCGCGTCCAGCGGCGCCATGCGTCGCGCTTCCCGCACCACCGCCGCCATGACTTTGGAGCTCTGGAAGATGCTGTCGAAGCCACGCAACTCTTGCTTACGCACGTTATAGATGCGCTCACCGACCCGATCCGCCCGGTGCAGCGTCAGCACCGCACCGGCCATGGCCTCGCTGTCATCGTGCTCGGATTGCAAGGGCGCGATATCCGCCAGGAACACGTCACCCTTGACCTTGACCCGCATGCCATTGATCCGCGACTGGTTGGCCCGCACCAGCTGGGGCAAGTCAAAGTCCTCGGCATAACGGGACAGCGGGATACCCGGCACCTCATCGACCCGCACCCCGAGCAACTGCGCCGCCGCCCGGTTGGCGGCAACAATGCAACCACCCATGTCAATGGACAGCACCGGAAACTCCAGCGCCCCCAGCAGAGCGTTGAGCTCCATGTGCCGGCGCTCGCTGGGCATCAAACCCACACGTTTGACCCCAAACACCCCGGCGATGGACTCGAATTTCGGACGCAGGGCCTGGAACTGCAGGTTGATCAGGTTCGGACAGTACAAATAAATGGCATTGCCGTGCTCACCGCCCACTTCGCCGCGAGCCACGTTGATGCCGTACTCCACCAACAGGTTGAGCATGTCGCGCAGGATGCCGATGCGGTTCTGGCAGTGAACTTTGATACGCATAGAGAGAAGGCCCAAGAGAGTGGGAAGGAGCAGGCATGGGAAAAAGGCGGTCCGACGGCGATGTTTTTACGGGAGGACGCAGAAAGTCGTCAAGATTACGTGACAGCCATAGCCTTTTCCAACGCGCCCAGCCTCGACATTCCGGGCACGAGGAGTATTTCGTAACGAAAACTTTACGAAAAATCATTCAACGGTACGATCAGGCCCCTCAAGACCTGCTGCGCCGAGGGGCACCCTGGGGTATCTCTAGGGTCACACATAACAAGAACGCATCTCGGCAGGAGAGCAGCATGAAGCAGACGCAGTACGTGGCCCGCGAGCCCGACGCGCACGGATTTATCGAGTATTCAGCCGAAGAACACGCGGTGTGGAATACCTTGATCACGCGCCAACTGAAGGTCATTGAAGGCCGCGCCTGCCAGGAATACCTGGACGGCATCGACAAGCTAGGCCTGCCCCACGAGCGCATCCCGCAACTGGACGAAATCAACCAGGTGCTGGGCGCCACCACCGGCTGGCAAGTGGCCCGGGTGCCGGCGCTGATCCCCTTCCAGACCTTCTTCGAACTGCTGGCCAGCAAACGCTTCCCGGTTGCCACCTTTATTCGCACCCGCGAAGAACTGGACTACCTGCAAGAGCCGGACATCTTCCACGAGATCTTTGGCCATTGCCCGCTGCTGACCAACCCCTGGTTCGCCGAATTCACCCACACCTACGGCAAGCTCGGCCTACAGGCCACCAAGGAAGAACGGGTGTACCTGGCGCGCCTGTACTGGATGACCATCGAATTCGGCCTGCTGGACACACCCCAGGGCCAGCGCATCTATGGCGGCGGCATCCTGTCCTCTCCAAAGGAGACGGTGTACAGCCTCTCCAGCGAGCCAGAGCACCAGGCGTTCGACCCATTGGAAGCCATGCGCACGCCGTACCGTATCGATATCCTGCAACCGATCTACTTCGTCCTGCCCAGCCTCAAGCGCCTGTTCGACCTGGCCCATGAAGACATCATGGCCCTGGTTCACCAGGGCATGCAGGTGGGGCTGCACGCGCCGAAGTTTCCACCCAAACCCAAGGCCGCCTGAACCGGTCGCCCTCCCGCGCGGCCTGCCAACCCCGTCATCGCCAACCAGCATTCAACCCAGGAACCCACCATGACCGCTCTCAACCAAGCCCACTGCGAAGCCTGCCGTGCCGACGCACCGCACGTCAGCGACGAAGAACTGCCGGTATTGATCAAGCAGATCCCGGACTGGAACATCGAGGTCCGCGACGGCGTGATGCAACTGGAGAAAGTCTTCCTGTTCAAGAACTTCAAATTTGCCCTGGCGTTCACCAATGCCATGGGCGAAATCTCCGAAGCTGAAGGCCACCACCCGGGCCTGCTCACCGAATGGGGCAAAGTCACCGTGACCTGGTGGAGCCACTCGATCAAAGGCCTGCACCGCAACGACTTCATCATGGCCGCCCGCACCGATGAAGTGGCCCAGACCGCCGAAGGCCGCAAGTAATACCCTTCAAGGGAGTTGCCCGCGCGCGACTTGAGGATGAAATCCCTTTCATCCTCAAGTCGCGATAAAAAATCTAATTGTCATTTCCAGTGCTGTATCCTGCCCAGGCTTTTTAAAAGCGCGGATCTACCCAGCGATTTAAAAAACAGACCTTGCGAGGAGCAACGAACATGCACGAGATTCCTAATCTCCCCTTCCCAAGCCTGCACGAAACTGAGCAGACAACCCCGCAACAAGCCGGCGCCCAACAGCCCGAGCCGAAATCTGCCGACAGCCGCAAGGCCGACAGCGAAGACTGAAAAAGCACTCCAGACCGTGTGGAAAGCGCTCCTTCATGCGCTTTCCACACCGCCTGAAACGCCTGCCAATGAGCCCGACCATGACCGACCACTCCAGCGAAACCCAAGCCAGCGTCCTGATTGGCACCGCGGAAAAAATGATCGACGTCTGGAACCGTCTCAGCAAAGAAAAGCAGGCCGTCCTGCTGGCCCGTTTCGGCACTCAGGAAAACGCCCTTGCCGCCCTGGTCACCACCCAATTGCTGGCACCCGATCAACCCTGATCGTCTCCACGCACAGAAACATCTGAACAGCGCGTCGATTTCTACCCCAGATTCCCCCCAAGCATCGGTATCATAAGCAGCCTATCTATCCTGCTGCGCCAGTGGACCTTTACCCATGCCAGATACCCAGCGCCCCATGGCGGTCACGCTGCAAGTCGTTTCCATCGTCCTTTTCACCTTTATCGGCTACCTGAACATCGGCATTCCCCTGGCCGTATTGCCGGGCTACGTCCACAGCGATCTGGGCTTCGGTGCGGTGATCGCCGGCCTGGTGATCAGCGTGCAGTACCTGGCCACCCTGCTCAGCCGACCCTACGCCGGCAAAATCATCGACAACCTGGGCAGCAAGCGCGCAGTGATGTACGGCCTTGCCGGTTGCGGCCTGAGCGGTGTGTTCATGCTGCTTTCGGCATGGCTGCACAACCTGCCGGCCCTGAGCCTGACGTGCCTGCTGATCGGCCGCCTGGTGCTGGGCAGCGCGGAAAGCCTGGTGGGCTCTGGCTCCATCGGCTGGGGTATCGGCCGGGTCGGCGCGCAGAACACGGCCAAGGTGATTTCCTGGAACGGTATCGCCAGCTACGGCGCACTGGCCATCGGCGCGCCATTCGGGGTTTGGCTAGTGGACCGGCTGGGGTTGTGGAGCATGGGCGTGAGCATCATCCTGCTGGCGGTGATCGGCCTGGCCCTGGCCTGGCCGAAAGTCGCCGCGCCCATCGTTGCCGGTGAACGCCTGCCCTTCATGCACGTGCTGGGGCGGGTGCTGCCCCACGGTTGCGGCCTGGCCCTGGGCTCCATCGGCTTTGGCACCATCGCCACCTTTATCACCCTGTATTACACCACCCAGCACTGGTCGAACGCGGTGCTGTGCCTGAGCCTGTTCGGCGCCAGTTTTATCGGCGCACGGCTGCTGTTCGGCAATCTGATCAACCGCCTGGGCGGCTTTCGCGTGGCCATCGCCTGCCTCTCGGTGGAAACCCTCGGGCTGTTGCTGCTGTGGCTGGCGCCCGATGCCCATTGGGCCCTGGCCGGTGCAGCCTTGAGCGGTTTTGGCTTCTCCCTGGTGTTCCCGGCCCTGGGGGTCGAGGCGGTAAACCTGGTGCCGGCCTCCAGCCGCGGTGCTGCGGTGGGTGCCTATTCGCTGTTTATCGACCTGTCACTGGGGATTACCGGCCCGCTGGCAGGAGCGATCGCCGCCGGCTTCGGCTTTGCCTCGATCTTCCTGTTCGCCGCCATCGCCGCCCTCAGCGGCCTGCTGCTCAGCCTTTACCTGTATCACCAGGCGCCGAAGTACCGCGAAGAACGCGACGCGCGCTAGAAATCCACTTTGCCGCGGCCGGCCTTGATGCTGCCGCGCTTGGTCTTGGATTCCAGGCGACGCTTCTTCGAACCCAGGGTCGGCTTGGTCGGACGGCGTTTCTTTTCCACCTTGGTGGCGCTGAGGATCAGCTCGGTAAGGCGCTCCAGGGCATCGGCGCGATTCTGCTCCTGGGTGCGGTATTGCTGGGCCTTGATGATGATCACGCCGTCGCTGGTGATACGGCTGTCACTCAGGGCCAGCAGGCGTTCCTTATAGAACGGCGGCAAGGACGACGCGGGGATGTCAAAGCGCAGGTGCACAGCGCTGGAGACCTTGTTGACGTTCTGCCCACCGGCGCCCTGGGCACGAATGGCAGTCAATTCGATCTCGGCATCGGCCAGGTGCACGTTGTTGGAAATCACCAGCATGGAACGGGTATCCGTGTTAAGGGCCCACAGGATACGCCAGAAATGACAAACCCGGCCGGTGCCGGGTTTGTCGGGGTAAGCTGAGGCGCTATTTCAGCGAAGTGTTGGCCGCCGATTGTGGGCCCTGGGCACGGCGCTTGTTCTTGATCCAGTAGCAGCCCCACATAAACACCAACCACACCGGGATCGCGTACACGGACACCTGAATGCCCGGGATCATCAGCATGATGCCGAGGATAAACACCACGAACGCCAGGCAGAAGTAATTGCCGTAGGGGTACCACAACGCCTTGAACAGCGGTGTTTGCCGGGTGCGATTCATGTGCTGGCGGAACTTGAGGTGCGAGTAGCTGATCATCGCCCAGTTGATCACCAGGGTCGCCACCACCAGGGACATCAGCAGCTCCAGGGCATGCTGCGGAATCAGGTAGTTGAGCACCACCGCAATGAAGGTCACCACTGCTGACGCAAGGATCGACAGCACCGGTACGCCACGCTTATCGATCTTGGCCAAGACCCTCGGCGCGTCGCCCTGCTCGGCCATGCCCAACAACATGCGGCTGTTGCAGTAAGTGCCGCTGTTATAGACCGACAGGGCTGCAGTCAGGACCACGAAATTGAGAATCTGCGCCGCGGTGCTGCTACCCAGCATCGAGAACACCTGGACAAACGGGCTGCCGCTGTAAGCATCGCCGGACGCATTGAGGGTCGCCAGCAGGCTGTCCCAAGGCGTCAGGGACAACAGCACCACCAGGGCGCCGATGTAGAAAATCAAGATGCGATAGATCACCTGATTGATCGCCTTGGGAATCACGGTCTTCGGCTGGTCGGCCTCGGCAGCGGTAAAGCCAAGCATTTCCAGGCCACCGAAGGAAAACATGATGATCGCCATGGCCATCACCAGGCCGCTGACCCCATTAGGGAAGAACCCGCCGTGCTCCCAGAGGTTGCTCACCGAAGCCTGCGGGCCGCCATGGCCGCTGACCAGCAGGTAGCTGCCCAGGGCGATCATGCCGACGATGGCCACCACCTTGATGATGGCGAACCAGAACTCGGCTTCGCCGAAGACTTTGACGTTGGCCAGGTTGATCGCATTGATCATCACGAAGAACACGGCGGCCGAGACCCAGGTCGGCACGTCGGGCCACCAGTAGTGCACGTACTTGCCCACTGCCGTGAGCTCCGACATGCCCACCAGGATGTAGAGAATCCAGCAGTTCCAGCCCGACAGAAAACCGGCGAAGCCGCCCCAGTATTGATGGGCGAAGTGGCTGAAGGAGCCGGCTACGGGCTCTTCGACAATCATCTCGCCGAGCTGGCGCATGATCATGAAGGCGATAAAACCGCAGATGGCATAACCGAGGATCATCGACGGGCCGGCGGATTTGAGCACCCCGGCAGAGCCGAGGAACAGGCCGGTACCAATCGCGCCACCGAGGGCGATCAATTGGATATGACGATTTTTCAGGCCGCGCTTCAGCTCGCCTGAAGCAGCGTTGGGTCCACTCATGAAGGGGTCTCACGCAAGGGTTGATGATGTTCGATAGACGTTGCTGCCGCAGGACGGCTTAAGCAACGCGGATCAAACCCCAGCGCAGGCACCAGGAGTTCAACGTGTTATGAACGGTCATGCGTCAGTTGGGTGACCGTTAAAACGCCGCGCATTGTACACGCCTGAACCCCAGCTGCCAGACGCCGACGCCTCAACCCTCTCGCCCCACCACGCACCCAAAAAAAAACGCCAACCCTGAGGTTGGCGTTCTTCACTTGCAGCTCGAAGCTCGAAAGCTTACCGCGAGCTTACTCCGGCTTCCGCCGACCAAAGCCCGGGCGCTGGCCGGAACCGGCCGGGGCGCCACGGCGCTTGCCCGACGGTGCGTCCTTATCCAGCACCAGGCTTGGACGCTTGGACTTCGGCGCAGGCTTGGCCGGACGCTTGTTGTCCGCTGGACGATCAGCCACCGGCGTACCGCGACCCGACTCGCCACGGCCCGCAGGACGCGGTGTACGTGGGCCACGCTCGCCATCTTGGCGTGCAGCCGGCTTGCGCGCCGGACGCTCGCCTTCGATCTGCGGCTCGCGGGCCGGGCGAGGTGCGCCGGCTGGCGCGCCATTGGCGGGACGCAAAGTCCGCACGCGCTCGCTCTTGCCCACCGGACGCGAGGATTTACGCTGCATACGCTCCAGCTTGTCCTTGCTCTTGGCGTTCAGTTGCGGCATTGCCACCGGGGTCAGGCCGACTTCAGCACTGAGGATATCCACCTCGTATTGAGTCATTTCACGCCAGCGCCCCATCGGCAGGTCGGAATTGAGGAACACCGGGCCGAAACGCACGCGCTTCAGGCGGCTGACCACCAGGCCCTGGGATTCCCACAGGCGCCGTACTTCACGGTTGCGGCCTTCCATCACCACGCAGTGGTACCAGTGGTTGAAACCTTCACCACCGGGAGCCTGCTTGATGTCGGTGAACTTGGCCGGGCCGTCTTCGAGAACCACGCCGGCTTTCAGGCGCTCGATCATCTCGTCGTCGACTTCACCACGCACACGCACCGCGTACTCGCGGTCCATCTCGTAGGACGGGTGCATCAGGCGGTTGGCCAACTCACCGTCAGTGGTGAACATCAGCAAGCCGGTGGTGTTGATGTCCAGACGGCCGATGTTGATCCAGCGGCCTTCTTTCGGGCGCGGCAGCTTGTCGAACACGGTCGGACGGCCTTCCGGGTCGTCACGGGTGCAGATTTCGCCGTCGGGTTTGTTGTACATGATCACGCGGCGTACCGATTCGGCAGCCTCTTCACGCTTGATCACCTTGCCATCGATGGAGATGGCGTCATGCAGGTCGACGCGCAGGCCAAGGGTGGCATCTTTGCCATTGACCTTGATGCGGCCCTGGCTGATCCAGGACTCAACGTCGCGGCGCGAGCCGACGCCGATACGGGCGAGGACTTTCTGCAGTTTTTCGCCTGCTGGGCCGATTTCCTGGCTGTCTTTCTGGTCGTTATCACTCATCTGGGCACCTCCCGGTGTGTCGGTTCAGGCGCGAATGGCCTGAAGCGTGGAAAACAGGTCTTGTGGCGAAGGGATCGCCAAAGGGTCGCGAATCATACGCTCATGACAGCGGTTGCGCATCAGAGACTAGCGGATAAGTCGGCACTCAGGCTTTTTTCCGCCGGCCGGTGGCGCGCAGTTTCAGCAGGCGCTGCGCGGCTTCGGCCAGCACCAGGCGGCGTTCGGCCTTGTCGAGTTTCTTCCAGGCCTTGATCTCGCGCTTGCTGCGACCGCAGCCGATGCAGATGTCATCGCTGAACTTGCAAAGGCTGATGCAGGGATCCTTGGCACCACTCATCACGCACCTCCGTAGGAACCGGCTGGCCGGCGAAAGCGCCTGCAAGGTTAGTCGTCGAACAGGCGGCGTTCGTTTTCAATGGCTTCGGCCAGGGCCAGGGCTTCAGCCTCTTCTTCACTCAGCTCAGGCTCCAGGGCCGCGACCGCGGCCAGCAGCTTGGCTCGGGCTTCAGCGACACCCAGCACATCGTCCTCGGCATCGACGGGCGCCGGTTGCTCGGGTTCAAACTCTGGTTCTGGTTCTGGTTCTGGTTCAGGGGCGGCGACCTCAGTCTCCAGCGGCGGTGTGTCGACCGGTGGCGACGACGGGCTATCGAGGCGGAACTCGGCGTCCGGCTCGAACGGCGCCGACAGGCCATCGCGATGCAGGTCGTCGAAGTCGGTCTTGATCCCTTCCTCCATCGAATCCAGTTCCAGCAGCAGAGTATGGAAACTGGTCTCTTCCTTGGGCTCTTCCGGCTCCGCCGTGGCATCGGCCAAGGCCTGCAGGTGCGCAGGAACCGGCACATCGTCGAACTCCAGTACTGGCTCAGTCTCGATCTCGCGCAACTCCGCCAGGGGCGGCAAGTCGTCGAGGTTCTTCAGGTTGAAGTGATCGAGAAAGGCTTTGGTGGTGGCGAACATCGCCGGCCGGCCGGGCACATCGCGATGGCCCACCACGCGAATCCACTCCCGCTCCAGCAGGGTCTTGACGATCTGGCTGTTGACCGCCACGCCCCGCACGTCCTCGATTTCCCCCCGAGTGATGGGCTGGCGGTAAGCAATCAGAGCCAGGGTTTCCAGCATGGCGCGGGAATAGCGCTGGGGGCGCTCCTCCCACAGGCGGCCCACCCACGGCGCGAACTTTTCGCGCACTTGCAGGCGGTAACCCGACGCCACCTCCTTGAGTTCAAAGGCGCGCCCATCGCAGGACTTGGCCAGCAACGCCAAGGCTTTCTTGAACACAGGCGGCTCAGGACGCTCGGCCTCTTCGAAGAGTTCGAACAGGCGCTCCATGGATTGGGGTTTTCCCGAGGCCAACAGAAAGGCTTCAAGCAGTGGCGCCAGCTCGCGGGGTTCATTCAGATTCATTGTTTCAGCTCGTTATTCGGCTCGCGCCCGCACATGGATGGCGGTAAAGGGCTCATTCTGCACCAGCTCGACCAGGGATTCCTTGACCAGTTCGAGAATCGCCATAAAGGTCACTACCACACCCAGGCGCCCTTCTTCGGCGGTGAACAGTTCGACAAAGGGCACAAAACCACCGCCCTTGAGGCGCTCCAGCACGTCACTCATGCGTTCGCGGGTGGACAAGGCCTCGCGGCTGACCTGGTGGCTTTCAAACATGTCGCCACGGCGCAGCACCTCGGCCATGGACAACAACACCTCTTCCAAGGCCACGTCCGGCAGCAGCTTGCGCGCCCGGGCTTCCGGGGCATCGAGCTTGGGCACGATGACGTCGCGACCGACCCGGCTCAAGCCGTCGATACCCTCAGCGGCAGCCTTGAAGCGCTCGTACTCCTGCAGACGCCGGATCAGCTCGGCCCGGGGGTCGTCTTCTTCCTCTTCGACCTCGGCCGAACGCGGCAGCAGCATGCGCGACTTGATCTCGGCCAGCATCGCCGCCATCACCAGGTACTCGGCGGCCAGCTCCAGGCGCACCGACTGCATCAATTCGACATAGCCCATGTATTGGCGGGTGATTTCCGCCACCGGGATGTCGAGGATGTTGATGTTCTGCTTGCGGATCAGGTACAGCAGCAAGTCCAGCGGGCCTTCGAAGGCTTCGAGGAAGACCTCCAGGGCGTCCGGCGGAATGTACAGGTCCAGGGGCATTTCCATGACCGCCTGGCCATAGACCATGGCAAACGGCAGCTCCTGCTGGGCGCCCGCTTGCTCGTCAACGGCTTCCACTGCGGACATCTAGGCCTCAGCCATGAACGGCGACGGATCGCCACAGCCAACGCGAATCACTTCCGGCTCGCCATCGGATAGGTTGATCACGGTGGAGGCCTCGATGCTGCCAAAGCCGCCATCGATGATCAGGTCCACCTGATGCTCCAGCAATTGGCGCATTTCATAGGGGTCGCTCATCGCCTCAGTGTCACCGGGCATGATCAGGCTGACGCTCATCAGCGGCTCGCCCAGTTCGGCCAACAGCGCCAGGGCAATCGGGTTGCTCGGCACCCGCAGGCCGATGGTACGGCGCTTGGGGTGCAGCAACAGCCGCGGCACTTCGCGGGTGGCGTTGAGAATAAAGGTGTAGGGGCCAGGCACATGGGCCTTGAGCAGCCGGAAGGTGCCGGTGTCGATCTTGGCGAACAGGCCCAACTGCGAGAGGTCGCTGCAGATCAGAGCAAAGTTGTGCTTGTCGTCCAATTGGCGCAGACGGCGCACGCGCTCAATCGCGCTTTTATCGCCCATCTGGCAGCCGATGGCGTACGACGAGTCCGTGGGATACACCACGACGCCGCCCGAGCGGATAATTTCCACCGCCTGCTTGATCAGGCGCGCTTGCGGGTTTTCCGCATGAATCTGGAAAAATTGACTCACATTTTCTACCTGTTCAGACGGCGGCAATAATTGGGTCATGTTTGAACCGACACCACAATGGCGGCAGGTCTTCGGGGAGCGGGCGGTACTCGCCGATCTCGGACCAGCCTCCAGGGCCATGAAAGTCACTGCCGGCACTGACCAGCAGACCGAACTCACGAGCAAGGATAGCCAGGCTGCCCACTTGCTCGGCGGGTTGATAACCATTGACCACTTCGATGGCGTGGCCACCCGCTTGAATATAGTCGGCAATCAAACGGCGTCGTTTGCTGCGCGTGAAATCGTAATGCCAAGGATGGGCCAGGCTGACCCAGGCCCCTGCCGCCCGCAGCGTCTCGACGGTTTCTTCCAAGGTCGGCCAGTGTTGCTTGACGTCACCCAGCTTGCCGGCCCCCAGCCATTTGCGGAACGCTTCGGCGCGATCCTTGACGTAGCCGGCACGCACCAGGAAATCCGCAAAGTGCGGCCGCGCCGGGGCGTTACCACTGTCCCCCAGCTCCTGCTGGATCGCCCGGGCACCTTCCAGGGCATCGGGCATGCCCTTGAGGGCGAGCTTGCGGCTTATTTCCTCGGACCTTAGCCAGCGGCCATCGTGCAGTTTGGCAATCGCCGCCACCAACGACGGGGCGTTCACGTCAAACCCGTAACCCAGCACATGGATGGTGGCCCCGCCCCAGGTGCAGGACAACTCCACACCATTGACCAGATGCATGCCCAGGGCGTTCGCCGCAGCGCGCGCCTCGTCCAGGCCTTCAAGGGTGTCATGGTCGGTCAGTGCCAGGACTCGCACGCCTTTCTCAAAGGCACGCGCCACCAGAACCGCGGGCGCAAGTGCGCCGTCGGAGGCCGTGCTATGGCAATGCAAATCAACGTTCACGGGACGGTAAAACCTCAAGTCAGCTGGCGCTTTCGCTACCCAGGATGTTTGTTATTATGCCGCCACATCCTGCTTCTGGCTGCCACTGTGAAACAATTCATCGACTTCATCCCGTTGTTCCTGTTTTTCATCGTCTACAAACTCGATCCCCGCGTTGTCGACATTGCCGGTCAGCAACTCAGCGTGGGCGGCATCTACAGCGCCACGGCGGTGCTGATCATCAGCTCGCTGGTGGTCTACGGCGCGCTGTTCATTTCCCAGCGCAAGCTGGAAAAAAGCCAGTGGCTGACCCTCGTTGCCTGCCTGGTCTTCGGCAGCCTGACCCTGGCCTTCCACAGCGAAACCTTCCTCAAATGGAAAGCCCCGGTGGTCAACTGGCTGTTCGCCCTGGCCTTTATCGGCAGCCACTTCGTCGGTGATCGCCTGCTGATCAAGCGCATCATGGGCCACGCGCTGACCTTGCCGGACCCGGTCTGGACCCGCTTGAACATCGCCTGGATCATGTTTTTCCTGTTCTGCGGTGCCGCCAACCTGTTCGTCGCATTCACTTTCCAGAGCATCTGGGTCGACTTCAAGGTCTTCGGCAGCCTGGGCATGACCGTATTGTTCCTGGTGGGCCAAGGCGTCTACCTGTCCCGTCATCTGCATGACACCGAACCCACTACGCCGAAAACCGAGGACTGACATGCTTTACGCAATCATTGCTACAGACGTCGCCAACTCCCTGGAAAACCGCCTGGCCGCACGCCCGGCGCACCTTGAGCGGCTGCAGCAGCTCAAGGGCGAAGGCCGCGTGGTGCTGGCCGGTCCGCACCCTGCGGTGGACAGCAATGACCCGGGCGCTGCCGGTTTCAGCGGCAGCCTGATCGTCGCCGAGTTCGACTCCCTGGGCGCCGCTCAGGCCTGGGCCGATGCTGATCCGTATATCGCAGCCGGCGTCTATGCCAGCGTAGTGGTCAAGCCGTTCAAGCAAGTCCTGCCGTAAATCCTCTCCAACGCGGTGAACCTTCCAGGTTCATCGCGCTCTCAATCGCTCATTATTCTCGTTTGACGGCCGACAACCTGCCCAACACTCGATTGGAATCAGGAGTTCCGATGCGCCAAGGTCCGTTGTGTCTGCTGTGGGTCATGTTATCGATCGGGGCCGTCGCCCATGCCGAAGAGGCTGTGGATTCAGGCCGCTCGACGCCGCTTTCCCTGAGCGCCGGCAGCCAGATCACCGAGCTGCAGCAACGCTTGAAGGAAAGCGAGCGTCAGCGCGAGGAATTGAGCAAACAACTGCAAAGTGTCGACAACGAACGGGAAAGTGCCCAACTGACGCGCTTGCGTCAGGAGAACCAGCGCCTCAAGCTGCAACTCAAAGAGGCCCAGGCCAGTCCGTTGCCGCGCTTGCTGACCGATCAGCAACAGTGGTTCGTCATCGGTGGCGCAGTTGCACTGGTGGCCCTGCTCTGCGGTATCTTCGCCAGCGGTGGACACCGCAAGCGTCGTCAATGGCTAAATTGAGTGATTCATGAGCGACCTGTTACTGATTGATGATGACCAGGAGCTGTGCGAGCTTCTGACCAGTTGGCTGAGCCAGGAAGGCTTTCAGGTCCGTGCCTGCCACGATGGCCTGAGTGCGCGCCGGGCCCTGGCCGAAGCCGCCCCGGCGGCGGTGGTGCTGGACGTGATGCTGCCCGACGGCAGCGGCCTGGAACTGCTCAAGCAACTGCGCAACGACCATCCCGATCTGCCGGTGCTGATGCTCTCGGCCCGCGGCGAACCGCTGGACCGCATCCTCGGCCTGGAACTGGGCGCCGACGATTACCTGGCCAAACCCTGCGACCCACGGGAATTGACCGCCCGCCTACGCGCGGTCCTGCGCCGCAGCCATCCGGTGTCGGCGTCGAGTCAGATGGAACTGGGTGACCTGTGCTTCAGCCCGGTGCGTGGCGTGGTCAGCATCGATCAGCAAGACATCACCCTGACCGTGTCCGAAAGCCGGCTGCTCGAAGCCCTGCTCAAGCAACCTGGCGATCCCCTGGACAAGCAGGAACTGGCGCAGATTGCCCTGGGCCGCAAACTGACCTTGTACGATCGCAGCCTGGACATGCACGTCAGTAACTTGCGCAAGAAGATCGGCCCGCACCCTGACGGCCGCCCCCGCATCGTGGCCCTGCGCAGCCGCGGCTACTACTACAGCCTGTAACCCCTCCCCGTCGGCGAGCACCCGCTTACTCGCCGGCACCGGCACGCCTTGGCCCTTGGCGTGCCTGCCTTTTGTCAGTGACCGGGCAAATCCTCTTTACTCAAGCTTTACCGTCCACTGACTGCCGCTGACCTTGATCTGCGTAATCTGAACTCATCCGGAACTGACCGGGAACGAGACAAGGAGAAACACCATGCGCAAGACCCTGATCGCTCTGATGTTCGCCGCAGCCCTGCCCACCGTCGCCATGGCCATGCCGGAAGGCCCGGGCCCAATGGGTGGTCCGATGGACGGCCCACGCCACAGCGAACACATGCGGGGCAAAGGTCCCTTCGGCCAACTGGACCTGAGCCGCGAACAACGCGAGCAAATCGGCAAGTTGATGGGCGAGCAAAAACACCAACAGCGGCAACTGGTCGAGAAGTACCTGGAGAAGCTGTCGCCGGCCGACCAGAAGGCCATGAAGGACGAGATCGCGGCCAAGCACCAGAAAACCCAGGCCGATATCCGCGCCCTGCTCAAGCCTGAACAACAGAAAGAGTTCGACGCCATCCAGAAGAAACAGGCCGAGCGTCGTGCGGAATGGGCTGAATTCAAAGCCTGGAAAGCGCAGCAACCGCAAAAAGCGCAATAATGCGCCAGCGTTGATCCCAGCCCAGTGGCCTCCCCCCACTGGGCTTTCTTTGTTTGAGGACTTCCCGTGCGTTCATTGTTCTGGCGCATCCTGGCCAGCTTCTGGCTGGCCATCGCCCTGGTTGCAGGGCTGTCGATCCTGCTCGGCCACATGTTGAACCAGGATGCCTGGATTCTCAGCCGTCACCCGGGCCTCAACACCCTGGCGCAAGAGTGGACCGAGACCTTCGAGACCCAAGGTGAAGAGGCTGCCCAGGAGGTCCTGCAGCAGCGCAAGCGCCAGTACCACATCGACGTGCAAGTGCTCAACGAAAGCGGCGACCCGGTGGTCCGCGGGACCTTCCCTCGGCGAGCGGCGGCCTTCGAGGCCCGGCAGAACGACAATGACGACCGACATTTGCCCTGGCGGCGCCTGACCACCGAGTACACCAGCCCGCAAAGTGGCGACACCTACCTGCTGATTTATCGCATCGCCCACCCGGAACTGGACGCCTGGCATCGCGACAGCCTGATGTGGCCCCTCAGTGCCCTGGCCATCGCCCTAGTGGTGCTGACCCTGTTCAGCCTGCTGGTGACGCTGTCGATCACCCGCCCCCTCAGCCGCTTGCGGGGTGCGGTGCATGACCTCGGCCAAGCCACCTACCAGCAGAACAGCCTGGCGCGGCTGGCCAACCGCCGCGACGAGTTCGGCGTACTGGCCACCGACTTCAATCGGATGGGCGCACGCCTGCAGGGGCTGATCGGCAGCCAGCGTCAGTTGCTGCGGGATGTCTCCCACGAATTGCGCTCCCCCCTGGCGCGACTGCGTATCGCCCTGGCCCTGGCCGAGCGCGCTGGCCAGGAGGAGCGGGAAAAGCTCTGGCCGCGACTGACCCGCGAATGCGACCGCCTGGAAGCCTTGATCAGTGAAATCCTGGTACTGGCGCGGGTGGATGCGGATAACGCCAGCGCCGAGGACATCGACCTCAACGCCCTGATGAACAACCTGCAAAAAGACGCCCAACTGGCCTGCCCGGAACAGCACGTGCGGGTCGATGCCCCGCCGCAACTGCACCTCAAGGGTTGGCCGACCATGATCGAGCGTGCACTGGACAACCTGCTGCGCAACGCCCAGCGCTTTAACCCGAGCGGGCAGCCGATCGAGCTGGAGGCCAAGCGCCTGGGGGACAAGATTTTGCTGAGCGTACGCGATCACGGCCCGGGCGTGGACAATGAGCACCTGGGTCAACTGGGTGAGCCCTTCTACCGCGCTCCCGGGCAAACCGCGCCGGGCCATGGGCTGGGACTGGCCATTGCACGGCGTGCGGCGGAGCGCCATGGCGGCAGTCTGACCCTGGCCAACCACACCCAGGGTGGATTTATCGCCACCCTGGAGCTGCCCCTGGAGCCGGGCGCCGTGGTGTTGAATCCGTGAGATTCAGGTTGGGTGAGGCCCCGGACGGGCTCACCCAACCACCGCCAGAAACACCCGTCAGTTCGCGCCAGACCAGGCGCTGACAAACGCTGCGGTATCTTCCTTGGGGGCAACCCGGGGTTCATTCAGCGGCGTGCCCAAGTACAAGAAGGCGATGATTTCTTCACCGGCCTCCAGGCCCAAGCCCTTGGCCACATGGGCCGAATAGGACAGCTCGCCGGTGCGCCAGACCGCGCCGATACCCTGAGCGTAAGCCGCCAGCAAAATGCCGTGGGCTGCACAGCCGGCCGCCAGTAACTGCTCGGACTTCGGCACCTTGAAGTGCTCCTGCAACCGGGCCACCACCACAACCACCAACGGCGCGCGCAGCGGCATCGCACGAGCCTTGTCCAGCGCGGCCTGGGTCACGTCTGCACCTTGCAACTGCACCGCTTCTGCCAGCAACTCGCCCAGTTGCTCCCGGGCCCGGCCTTCCACGGTCAAGAAACGCCAAGGCCGCAACTGACCATGGTCCGGCGCACGCAAGGCCGCGGCGAACAATGCCTCACGTTGCGCCGCGGTGGGCGCCGGGTCCAGCAAGCGCGGCACGGAAACACGGTTGAGCAAAGCGTCGAGAGCCTCCATCGGCCACCTCCTGAAAAAAATGTCCGGCTATTCTAGGGTATCTGCCGGCGGGGTGCCGGTTTACATGGCCTGCCCCACAGGTAGAATGGCGCCCTTCCCAACCAGCCCGAGCGGATTTCATGGCGTTGCCGACCTTACGCATCATTGGTTTCATCATCGGCATCTTCTTGATCACCCTGGCTATCGCCATGGTCATTCCGATGGCAACCCTGGTGATTTTCGAACGCACCAGCGACCTGCCGTCCTTTCTCTGGGCCAGCATGATCACCTTTATTGCCGGCTTGGCCCTGGTGATCCCCGGGCGCCCGGAACATGTGCACTTGCGCCCTCGGGACATGTATTTGCTGACGGTCTCCAGTTGGGTGGTGGTGTGCATCTTTGCCGCCCTGCCGTTCCTGCTGACCCAGCACATCAGCTACACCGATTCGTTCTTCGAAAGCATGTCGGGCATCACCGCCACCGGCGCCACTGTGCTCAGCGGCCTGGACAACATGTCTCCGGGCATCCTGATGTGGCGCTCCTTGCTGCACTGGCTGGGGGGCATCGGCTTTATCGGCATGGCGGTCGCGATTCTGCCGTTGCTGCGCATCGGTGGCATGCGCCTGTTCCAGACCGAGTCTTCGGACCGTTCGGAAAAGGTCATGCCGCGCTCGCACATGGTGGCGCGCCTGATCGTCGCCGCCTACGTCGGCATCACCATCCTCGGCAGCCTGGCGTTCTGGTGGGCGGGGATGAATATATTCGATGCCATCAACCACTCGATGTCGGCTATCTCTACCGGCGGTTTCTCGACCTCGGACGCATCACTGGCACACTGGGAACAGCCCGCCGTGCATTGGGTCGCAGTGGTGGTGATGATCCTCGGCAGCCTGCCCTTCACCCTGTATGTCGCCACCTTGCGAGGCAACCGCCGGGCGCTGATCAAGGACCAACAAGTGCAAGGGCTGCTCGGCCTGCTACTGGTGACCTGGCTGGTGCTCGGCACCTGGTACTGGTGGACCACCAACCTGCACTGGCTGGACGCGTTGCGTCACGTGGCGCTGAACGTGACGTCAGTGGTCACCACCACCGGCTTTGCCCTGGGTGACTACAGCCTGTGGGGCAACTTCTCGCTGATGCTGTTTTTCTACCTGGGCTTTGTCGGCGGCTGCTCGGGCTCGACGGCAGGGGGCATCAAGATCTTCCGCTTCCAGGTCGCCTACATCCTGCTCAAGGCCAACCTCAATCAACTGATCCACCCTCGGGCAGTGATCAAGCAGAAGTACAACGGCCATCGCCTCGACGAAGAAATCGTGCGCTCGATCCTGACCTTTTCGTTCTTCTTCGCCATCACCATCTGCATGATTGCCCTGGCCTTGTCTCTGCTGGGCCTGGACTGGATGACCGCGCTGACTGGCGCTGCCAGCACCGTCTCCGGCGTCGGCCCGGGGCTGGGTGAAACCATTGGCCCGGCGGGTAATTTCTCTACCTTGCCGGATGCCGCCAAATGGATTCTGTCCCTGGGCATGCTCCTCGGCCGCCTGGAGATCATTACGGTGTTTGTGTTGTGCATTCCGGCGTTCTGGCGCCACTGACCGGCGCCGGCGACTCCTGCAAGCGCGCCCGGTACTCACTGGGCGTGGTGTCGAACCAGCGCCTGAACGCGCGAAAGAAATTGCTCGGATCGGCAAAACCCAGCAAGTAGGCGATTTCCAGCAAGGTCATGCGCGGCTGCGCCAGGTACTGCTCGGCCAGCTCACGACGAGTGTCGTCGAGCAAGGTCTGAAAGCTCGTACCCTCCTCCTGCAACCGGCGCTGCAGGGTGCGCTGGGACAGATGAAGGGTCTGCGCCACCATCTCGCGCTTGGGCTCGCCCTGAGGCAACAGCCGACATAGCACCTGGCGCGCCTGGTGGGTGACCCGGCTTTCGGAAAAACGCGCCAGGTACTCACCGGCAAAACGGTCATGCAGTAAAGCCATGGCTTCATTGGCGGTCGGCAGGGGCGCCTCCATGTCGGCACGCTCGAAAATCAGCGCATCGTAAGGCGCGTTGAACAACAGCGGTGCATGAAAGGCCTGCTTGTAGGGCTCCACATCCACAGGCTCGGCCCCCTGCACCAGCACCTTGCGCGGATGCAGCGTACGCCCGGTCAACCAGCCGCACAGCGCCAAGGCACACGCCAGGGAGGCTTCGGCGCTTTGTCGGGTCGGCGGCAGGTGATCGCCATGCACCGTCAGGATCAGGGCATACCCTTCAGGCAGCAGGCGGAAACTCAAGTCGGCGCTTTCGGCGATGATTCGCTGATAGCGCACCAGTCGCTGGAACCCCTCGGCCAGGGTCCGGCTCGACATCAGTGCATAGCCGGCCACGTGAAAGGAGGCCGGCCGCACCACCTTGCCCATGTTCAAGCCAATCGCCGGATTGCCGGAAAGCTCCACCGCACGCTGCCAAAGGCGGGTCATGGAGTCCTGGGGAAAGCGCGCATCGGGGTCGTCCAGCGCCGCGTAATCAAGCCCCAAATGCTTGAACAATGCCCGGCAATCCAGGCCGTCCATTTCCAGGGCTTTGACAATGCCCATGGCCCAGCTTGCAGAAGTCGTTCGTTCGCTCATGGCGTTTTCTTACATGGTGAGCCGCATGCCACGGCCAATATTTCAAGGATACTAAAGTGGCGCCCATTGTCACTGGCGACAACCAACGATGACTCTAGACTCAAATAGGCTGCCCGCAGCCCATCCCGCCAGCAGAACCACCATCCAAGAGAGCGCGGCCGTGGAAAACACCAGACAATTCAACAGCTTCGCCGAGTTCTACCCCTACTACCTGACGGAACACAACAACAGCACCTGCCGTCGCCTGCATTTCATTGGCACCAGCCTGGTGATCTTCATTCTCGCCTTCGCCATTGGCAAGGGGGCCTGGCTACTGCTGCTGGCCCTGCCCCTGGCCGGCTACAGCTTCGCCTGGATCGGGCATTTCTTCTTTGAAAAGAACCGCCCCGCCACCTTCCAGCACCCGCTCTACAGCCTGCTGGGGGACTTCGTCATGTACCGCGACATGATCCTCGGCAAAGTGCCCTTTTAGGCGTTACCGGACAGCCAGCCATCCCGCGCAGCCTCCGTGGCCGTGGCGCCCGGGCCTGCAGTCGAACCCTGAACAATAAGAGAGTGGCCGATGAGCACGCATGCCCGCTTCACCCATATGCAGGATGGCACCCAGGAAGACTGGGCGATCATTGCCACGGACTTCAGTGCATACGCACGACAATTGCCGGCTCGAATCCTCACCCACCTGAAGTTGCTCGACGGCGATTTTGGCGGTTTCCCGGTGGACCGCCTGACCCATTCACTGCAAACCGCCACCCGCGCCTGGCACGACGGGCGTGATGAGGAATACGTGGTGTGCGCCTTGCTTCACGACATCGGCGACACCCTCGGCAGCTTCAACCACCCGGACATCGCCGCGGCCATTCTCAAGCCCTTCGTGAGCGCCGAAAACCTGTGGATGGTGCAGCAGCACGGGGTTTTCCAGGGCTACTACTTTTTCCACCACCTGGGCATGGACCGGCACCTGCGCGAGCAATTCAAGGGGCACCCGCTGTACCTGCGTACCGCCGAGTTCTGCGCCAAGTACGACGCCGCGGCCTTCGATCCAACCTACGACACCCTGCCCCTGAGCTTCTTCGAACCCATGCTCGAACGCCTGTTCGCCGAACCCAAAAACTCTTTGTACAAGGCGGCCATGGCGTCCAACAGCGCGGCCTGACGACGCTGCTAAGCGGGCTCTTGCACCTTGATCAGATCCGCCTTGCCCTGGGCCTCACGCGCCTGGGCGTCGGCCAGCCGATAAAGTTCGATGGTGCCGTCCCAGTGCTCGATCAACGCGGTGCAGGACTCCACCCAGTCGCCACAATTGAGGTAGTCCACGCCACCAACCTTGCGAATCTCGGCATGGTGAATGTGCCCGCACACCACCCCATGCAGCTCGCGCTTCACGCATTCGTGGGCGATGGCTTCTTCGAAGTCGCTGATAAAGCTGACGGCGGTTTTCACCTTGTGCTTGAGATAGGCCGACAGCGACCAGTAGCCATAACCGTAGCGCGCACGCCAATGGTTGAGCCAACGGTTGAGGGTCAGGGTGAACTCGTAGGCCGAATCGCCAAGAAAGGCCAGCCAGCGGTGATAGCGCGTGATGACATCGAACTGATCGCCGTGAATCACCAACAAGTGACGACCGTCGGCCGTCACATGCACCGCCTCGTCCACCAACTGGATATTGCCCAGGATCAGCTTCGAATAGCGGCGCAGGAACTCGTCATGGTTGCCAGTCACGTAGATCACTTCGGTGCCACGCTTGCTCATGGTCAGCAGGCGACGAATGACGTTGGTATGCGCCTGGGGCCAGTACATGCCGCCGCGCAGCTTCCAGCCGTCGATGATGTCGCCTACCAGGTAGATGCGGTCGGCGTGATAACCCTTGAGAAACTGCGAAAGATGCTCCGCCTGGCAATCCCGGGTGCCGAGGTGCACATCGGAAATCCACAAGGTCCGCACCCGTTGTTTGCGGCTGGGTCTGGCGAGTTCGGCACTTGTCATGGGCAGGCTCCTGGATTTTTTGCGAGCTTGCGCCCCAGGGGTTAATAGCCCATGACACAAATACGGCAGTCCCATGACAGCGCCCACGCCCCGGCAGCCGGTGTAAACTGCCCGTCTGCCAAGGAGAACGGGATGGGTGCAATCCTCACGCTACGCCACTACAGCCACGACCTGATCGCCCACAGCCATGAACACGCGCAACTGGTGTTCGGCCTGTCCGGGCGCCTGGATTTCGAGGTGGACGGCCTGGGCAGCCAAGTGGTGCAGCAAAGCCTGATGGTGGTGCCCGGCGGCGCCCATCATGCCTGTGGCAGCCCCAAAGGCAGCCATTGCCTGGTGCTGGACGTGCCCAGTGACCAATGGCTTGGCCAGTCCCTGGGGGATCACGCCGATGCCAGTCGTCGCCTGCTCGACCACCCCGGCCGCCTGCCCCTGGCGCCCGCGCAAAGCCAATTGGTCAGTTGGCTGGCACAAAGCCCGGTGCATGACCCGTTGATCGCCCAGCAAGGCGCGGTCTTGCTGCTGGCCAGCCTCAACGGCAACACCGCGACGAGTATCGGTGGCCGCCGCCTGCCGTATGCGGCGCTCAATGAGCACATCGACCAGTACGCGGCCTACCCACTGCAAGTGGCCGACCTGGCGCGGGTCGCCGGTCTGTCCAGCGCCCGCCTGCATGCACGCTTCATGGCCGAATGTGGGCAGACGCCCATGGATTACATCCGCAGCCGACGCCTGCACAAGGCGGCCGCATTGCTGCGCGAATCCGAATGGCCGATTGGCGAAGTGGCCAGCCGGGTCGGCTACAGTTCCCAAAGTGCCTTTGCCGCCGCCATGCTGCGGGAGTTCGGCGCATCCCCGGGCGCCCTGCGCCGTGCCGTGGGAAAGCGCTAGGCCGTCGACAAAACACGCGAGCCTGGCGACAGACGCCCTCCTCGCCGGGCCCGTAGACTGTCCGCCTACCTGTACACACCCTAAAGGGCACTCGCCCCGCTGCATTTAAGGATTGCAATGACTCCGCGCACTGCCCTTGGCGCCCTGCATATCGGCGCGCTGATGTTCGGCCTTACAGGCGTATTCGGCAAACTCGCCGCCGCCTCACCGGCCGTGATCGTGTTTGGTCGCGCCCTCTTCGCGGTGCTGGCCCTGAGCGTCTTCGCCCGCTGGGCCAGCCGCACGTCCTGGCAAGCCATGAACGCAGGCGACCTGCGCCGCCTGCTGCTCAGCGGCCTGCTGCTGGCCGGGCACTGGGTGAGTTTCTTTATCGCGGTGAAAGTCGCGGGTGTGGCCATCGCCACCCTGGGCTTTGCCAGCTTCCCGGCATTCACCGTCATCCTTGAGGGCCTGATCTTCCGCGAGCGGATTCGCCTCAACGAAATGGTCCTGGTGGCCCTGGTCAGCGTCGGCCTGGTCCTGGTCACGCCGGACTTCGATCTGGCCAGCCAGGCCACCAGCGGTCTGCTGTGGGCCGTAGCCTCGGGCCTGCTGTTCAGCCTGCTGTCGCTGAACAACCGCGCCACGTCCTCCCGCGTTCCCGCCGTACAGGCCGCGCTGTGCCAGAACCTGGTGGTCGCCCTGTGCCTTCTGGCCTTTGCCGCGCCGGAGCTGAGCACCGTGCGCGCCATCGACTGGCTGTGGATCAGCCTCCTGGGAATTTTCTGCACGGGCCTGGCCCATAGCTTATTCGTCGCCAGCCTGGCGGTGATCAAGGCGCGCACGGCGGCGGTGGTGTTCGCCCTGGAACCGGTCTACGGGATTACCGTGGCCTGGCTGCTGTTCGATGAGAACCCCACGCTGCGCATGCTGCTGGGCGGCGCGTTGATCATTGTGGCGATCGTGGTCTCGAGTCGGTTATCGGGCAGCGCACAGAAAAACAACGTGGCAGCGGAAGCCAGCGCTCACTGAGTGCGGTCGTTGTGCCCCAGGTCACGCTGGGGGTCGATCTGGTCACGCACTCGCTGCTTGAGCACCTTGGCTTCGGGAAAGCCGCCATCGGCCTTGCGTTCCCATATCTGCACACCGTCGCAGGTGATGCGAAACGTGCCGCCCGTCGCGGGTTCAAGGGCGACCTTGCCGAGGTCGTCACTGAAGGTGCTCAACAACTCCTGGGCCAGCCAGGCGGCACGCAACAGCCACTGGCACTGGGTGCAATAGGTGATGACCACTTCGGGTTTACGTTCAGTCATGGTACGGCGGGCTCATGGGGGCAAGGGCGTCGCTATAATAGCCGGCTTTATCGCTCGCCCCGAGATCCCTGATGCGTCGTTTGTTGACCTGCCTGCTGCTTTGCCTCGTGCCCCTGACCCTGCAAGCCGCCGAGGCGCCACGACCAAAGATCGGCCTGGTATTGTCCGGCGGCGCGGCCCGTGGCCTGGCCCATATCGGCGTGCTCAAGGCGCTGGAGGAACAAGGCATCAAGCTCGACGCCATCGCCGGCACCAGCATGGGCGCGGTAATCGGCGGGCTGTATGCCTCAGGCTACAAAATCGACGAGTTGGAAAAGCTCGCCCTGGAGATCGACTGGAAACAAGCCCTGTCCGACGCCCCACCCCGGGAAGACGTACCCTTTCGCCGCAAGCAGGATGACCGGGACTTCCTGGTGAAACAAAAACTCAGCTTTCGCGACGACGGCAGCCTGGGCTTGCCTCTGGGAGTGATCCAGGGGCAGAACCTGGCTCTGTTGCTGGAAAGCAAATTCGCCCACGTCAGCGATACCCGCGACTTCGACAAACTGCCCATTCCCTTTCGCGCCGTGGCCACTGATATCGCCAGCGGTGAGAAAGTGGTGTTCCGCAAAGGCCACCTGCCCCGGGTGATTCGCGCCAGCATGTCGATCCCGGCGGTGTTCGCACCGGTGGAGCTGGATGGCCGGTTGCTGGTGGACGGCGGCATCACCGACAACATCCCCCTGGATGTGGCCCGGGAGATGGGCGTGGACATTGCCATCGTCGTCGATATCGGCACACCGCTGCGCTCACGCAAGCAATTGAACACCGTGGTGGATGTACTGACCCAGTCCATCACCCTGATGACCCGGCGCAACTCCGAAGAGCAGTTGGCGACACTGCACAAGGATGACGTGCTGATCCAGCCCCCGCTGTCGAGCTTCGGCGTCGCCGACTTCGGTCGTGCCCAGGAAATGATCGACGCCGGGTACCGCGCGACCCGAATACTCGACGCACGCCTGGCGCACCTGCGGCCCAATCCCCGTGTGGACGCTGAACTCGCCGCCGCTCGCCAGCCGAGCCAGCGCACACCGGTCATCACCGCCATCAAGGTGGAAAACGACTCGAAAGTCAGCGATGAGGTGATCCGCTACTACATTCGCCAACCCATAGGCGAACCCTTGGACCTGGTGCGTTTGCAGCGGGACATGGGCACCCTGTACGGCCTCGACTACTTCGAACAGGTGCAATACCGCGTGACCCACAAAGGCCAGGATCAGACCCTGGTGATCAACGCCCGAGGCAAACGCAGCGGCACCGACTACCTGCGCCTGGGCCTGAATCTGTCCGATGACATGCGCGGGGACAGCGCCTTCAATCTTGGCGCCAGCTACCGCATGAACGGCATCAACAGCTTGGGCGCCGAGTGGCTGACTCGGGTGCAGATAGGGGATCAACAGGAACTGTACAGCGAGTTCTACCAGCCACTAGATGCCGGCTCACGCTACTTCATCGCGCCCTTTATCGACGTCGAATCGCAGAACATCGAGGCCGTTCTGGATAACGACCCCATCGCCGAATATCGCCTGGAGCGCTACGGTTTCGGCCTTAACCTGGGGCGGCAGATCGGCACCAGTGGCGAGATCCGCCTGGGTGTCGGCGAAGCCTGGGGCAAGGCCGACGTGCGTATCGGCGAGCAGGACTTGCCCAGCGAGAGTTTCAGCGAGGGTTACTACCAGCTCAAGTACTCCTTCGACTCCCTGGACAACGTCTACTTCCCCCACGCCGGCGAAGACATTGGCCTGACCTTCCGCCAGTTCGAGCCGAACCTGGGCTCGGACAAAGGCTACCGGCAATGGGAGCTCAAACTGGACAAGGCCATGAGCTCTGGGCCCGACACCGTGATTCTCGGCGGCCGCTACGGGCGCACCCTGGATGAAGCCGAAGTGGTGACCTCAAGCTTCGTACTCGGTGGCGCGCGGCAGTTGTCGGGGTTCCGTCAGGACGCACTGTCCGGGCAGAACATCAGCCTGATGCGGGCGGTGTACTACCGGCGCCTGACCCCGCGCTCCTACCTGCCACTGGATTTCCCGCTGTACATCGGCGGTTCCCTGGAACGGGGCCGGGCCTGGAACAATGACAATGAATTCGACAGTGGCTACATCAACGCCGCCAGCGTGTTCCTCGGCTTCGACACACCGTTGGGGCCGCTGAACTTCAGCTATGGCTTGAACGATGACAACCAGAAAGCCCTGTACCTGAACCTGGGTCAGACCTTCTAGAGAACCCGCATAAACGCAAAGACCCCGAGGCGAAGGGTGCAAGGTGCGTCATCCGCCTCGGGGTCTTTAGGGGGGCGCCAGACGCTGATCCGCTCCGGCGAGGGCTTGGCCTTAGGACTTTTCCAGGTTGGCCAGAATGGTGTCGTGGACCCGCATGCAAACCCGCAGGTCGTCTTCGTCGACGCCGATAAACAGCTCGTGGCGCAAAGCCGTAGCAATGGTTTCGATCTGCTCGATCAACGGCCGGGCCGATGCACACAGCACGATTTTTTTCGCCCGACGGTCTTCCAAAACTGCGTGACGCTGGACCAGGCCCTGAGTTTCCAGACTGTCGAGCAGGCGGGCCAGGGTCGGCCCTTCAACCCCTACGCTTTGCGCCAGTTCACGCTGGGTCGGGGCGTCTTCGAAGCGGGCCAGATGCAACAGCACCAGCCAGCGCGCCTGAGACAGGCCAAGCCCGGCCAGGCGGCGGTCCAGTTCAGCGCGCCAGCCTCGGGACATGTGCGCCAACTGCATGCCAAAACGGTGTTCATCGGTCAACGGCATAGGAAACTCATGATCAGACTGAAAATAGAGGAAAAACTAATTATTAGTCAGCTAAGCATGACCTTTGGTCCGAGGCAAGCGCAGCAATAGACTGAATCGTTACATCTTTAACGCAAGCCACTCAAATTTCGAATTCCGACTGCAACGCCGCCCGAACGCAGTACAACACCCCTTCCGGCACACGGCCTGCGAACAGTTCTGCGACTTCGGCCACCGGTGGCAGCTCGCCTTCACCGTCGAGGAACGCGTCCTGGATTTCACCCAACAGGTCTTCCGGCAAATCCAGGGCTTGTTCCAGGGACAATTGCTGCTGGCCGATCGATTCGGCCAACAAGGTGTAGACGTTCTTTTCCGAGCACTGCAATTGCCCGGCGATCTGAATCGGGGTCATGCCGGCCCGAGCCAGGGTAATGAGTTCGTGACGGATATCAGCCACCACCTTCGGCGCCTCGGCTTGACCGCCGAGCACTTCGAGGAAGGCTGCGCCATAGCGCTCCAACTTGCGCGCCCCCACACCGCTGACCTGGGCCATTTCCGACAGCGACGAAGGCTGGCTGCGGAGCATTTCCAGCAACGTGGAGTCCGGGAAGATGACATAGGGCGGCACCCCATGCTCTTCAGCCAACTTACGCCGCAAGGCCCGCAGCGCCTCCCATTGCTCGCGCTCTTCGCCACGCACCAATTGGCTGGCCTGGCTGGTGCTGCCTTTGCTGGTGGTCTGCGGCTTCAGGTCGCGACGCAGTTCCAGGGTCACTTCACCCTTGAGCAACGGCCGGCAGCTATCACTCAGACGCAAGCCGCCGTAACCCTCCAGGTCGATGTCCGCCAGCCCGCGTGCCACCAATTGGCGAAACAGCGAGCGCCATTCACCTTCAGTGCGCGCCTTGCCGACGCCAAACACCGACAGGTGCTGGTGACCGGAACTGCGGACCTTTTCCGTGTCCTTGCCCAGCAGCACTTCCACCAAGTGACCCACGCCATAGCGCTGGCCAGTGCGGTAGATCGCCGACAGCGCCTGGCGTGCCGGCTCGGTGGCGTCCCAGGTCTGCACGCCGTCGACACAGTTGTCGCAATGGCCGCACGGCTGGGGCATGTCTTCATCGAAATAGGCCAGCAAGGTCTGGCGGCGGCAGCGGGTTTCTTCGCACAACGCCAGCATGGCATCGAGCTTGTGCTGCTCCAGGCGCTTGTGCCGCTCATCGCCTTCGGAGTTCTGCAGCATCTGCTTGAGCATCAGCACGTCTTGCAGGCCGTAGGCCATCCAGGCATCGGCGGGCAACCCGTCACGGCCGGCGCGACCGGTTTCCTGATAGTAGGCTTCCAGGGATTTGGGCAAGTCCATGTGGGCGACAAAACGCACGTTGGGTTTGTCGATGCCCATGCCGAAGGCGATGGTTGCCACCATGATCAGCCCTTCCTCATTGAGGAAGCGCTTCTGGTGATACGCCCGCAACTCATTGGGCAGGCCGGCGTGATAGGGCAATGCCGGGAAGCCCTGCTCACAGAGAAACGCCGCCACCTCATCGACCTTCTTGCGCGACAGGCAATAGACGATGCCCGCGTCGCTGCGCCGCTCGTTGAGGAACGCCAGCAACTGCTTGCGCGGCTGTTCCTTGGGCACGATGCGATAGAAGATATTCGGTCGGTCGAAGCTTGAGAGGAAGCGCTCGGCCTCTTGCAAGTGCAGGCGGGTGACGATTTCTTCACGGGTCCGTTTGTCGGCCGTGGCCGTCAGGGCAATCCGTGGCACGTTGGGGAACATCTCCGCCAACTGCCCCAGTTGCAGGTATTCCGGACGGAAGTCGTGGCCCCATTGGGACACGCAGTGAGCCTCGTCGATGGCAAACAGGGCGATATCCAGGCCCTGCAGGAACGACAGCATGCGCGGCTGCACCAGGCGCTCGGGGGCCAGGTAGAGCATCTTCACTTCACCACGGCGAATCCGCGCGGCCAGGTCACGCTGCTGTTCGGCGCTCAAGGTGGAGTTCAGGGCCGCTGCGGCGACGCCCAGCTCCTCCAGGGTGGCAACCTGGTCGTCCATCAGCGCGATCAACGGCGAAACCACCACCGCCAGCCCCTCGCGCAACAGCGCCGGGACCTGGAAGCACAGGGATTTGCCGCCGCCGGTAGGCATCAACACCAGCGCATCGCCACCGCTGGCCACGCGCTCAATGATTGCACCTTGGCGACCACGGAAACTGTCGTAGCCGAAGATGTCCTTGAGGACGCGTTGAGCCTGTTCGAGCATGAAAAACTCCAAAAATCGTTGAAATCCCTGGGGGCAGACTGGCCGAAAAGACCGCGGGGTTCACGGACAAATCCGTTAGCGGAGTTTTCCTGAACGGCCGCATCGTCTGCAGGGCATCACAAAACGCGCGAGTATACCCGAGCGCTTCCCGGCAGAGGGCGCCGACAAGGACCGCCGGTAACCTTTAGAACCGCTCAAATCTGCCCGGCTGCTGGCCTGAGCGCTCAAGAAGGCCTAGAATTCAGCATCGTTTATTCCCCAAGGTAGCCCTTCAATGTCCTTCGCTGAGCAACTAACCCGCCTGCAAGTCTTCCTCGACGCCGATGAACTGCATGACGAGGCGCTGGACTACGTGGCCGCTCACGGCTACCTGACCGCCCTGTCGATCTGCTCGGAGACCGTTCCCGATCGCGAATGGATCGACGCACTCTTCGCCGAAGAGCCTCACTACAGCAGTGACACCGAGCGCGAAGCCATCGAATCCACCTTGCTGGCCCTCAAGGCCCACATCGCCCGCCAACTGGCGTCCGACGAGGAATTCGAGCTGCCGTGCGAGCTGGACCTGGGCGACGACCCGGATGATTCCGACCTGCGCGGCTGGTGCATCGGTTTCATGGAAGGGGTGTTCCTGCGCGAAGCGGCCTGGTTCGAAACCGCCGAAGAAGAAGTCAGCGAAATGCTCCTGCCGATCATGGTCGGTTCCGGCCTGTTCGATGAGCAGCCTGAGTTCTCTGACATCGCCAGCGATGCCAACCTGATGGACGACATGATTGTGCAAATCCCGGAAGCCCTCACCGCCTTGTACCTGCTGTGCAATGCTCCGGATGAAAAGCCGGCCATCCTCAAGCCGCGCCACCACTGAGTCACGGCCTATGGCCAAGCCCATAGGCAATCACCCCCTGATCCTGCGTTACGTTCTGCTGGCCATCGGCTGGCTGAGCGTAGTGCTGGGGGTGATCGGTATTTTCCTCCCGGTATTGCCCACCACCCCGTTCCTGCTGCTGGCGGCGGCCTGTTTTGCCCGCAGTTCGCCGCGTTTCTATGGGTGGCTGGTGGGGCATCCGCGCCTGGGGCCGTGGATCCGCGACTACCTCGACGGCAACGGCATCCCCCTCAAGGCCAAGGTCTATGCCATCGGCCTGATGTGGCTCAGCATCGGTTTCTCCTGTTACCTGGTGCCCCTGCCCTGGGCCCGGGGGTTCATGCTGACCAGTGCGGTGTTGGTCACGGTCTACATCCTGCGGCAGAAAACCCTGCGCAAACCCTGATCGCCCACCCAAAAAAAGCCCCGAAGACGTTGGAAACACGCCTTCGGGGCTATTGCCCGCGATACTGCCTAAAGCCTTGGCCCTTGGGCTCGGCGAGTCACACGGTGTCCACCTTCAACGAGTGATCGTTGAGCATGCCGTTGATGATAGTGGCCGTGTCCGGCCCCCCTGCAATCACCCCGCCCGCCCCCGGCGTCACACCGTAATGGGTGGCGAGGTCGACCCCGGCCAGGTCGATGGTCTGGGTCGGCGCGGCACCGGCCACCGCACTGACATCGATGCTGGTCACCAAGGACGCACCACTGCCCGTGACCTTGAAGTGCAGGTAGTCATCCAGAGAGGCCGAGGTGGCATTTTCACCTTGCAGCAGTTGCGACAGGTCGAGCTTGTCGGCCCCGAGGGTGAAGTCGGTGACCAAGTCATGGCCGCTGTTGCCCTGCAACCACTGGAAGGTGTCGTTACCGGCACCGCCCGTCAGGGTGTTGTTGCCCATTCCGCCGATCAGCAAGTCATCGCCCCCGCCGCCATTGAGCACATCATTGCCCAACCCACCGGTGATCACATTGGCGTGGTTGTCACCGGTCAGGGTGTCGTTGTAGTTGGAGCCCACCAGGTTCTCGATGTTGATCAGGGTGTCGGTGCCCGCGCCCAAGGTGTTCTGCGCCCCCAGCAGCCCGAGGTTGACCGTGACTGCGGCGGTCGCGTGGGCATAACTGGCGGTGTCGATGCCCGAGCCGCCGTCGAGCAGGTCGTTGCCCGGCCCACTGAACAACAGGTCATTGCCATTGCCACCATTCAAGGTGTTGTTGCCCGAGCCCGCGGTCAACACATCGTTACCGTCACCGCCATTGAGGACGTTGTCGCCACTGCCAGCCACCAGCACATCATCACCCGAAGTCCCGGTGAGGGTATGCCCGTCCTGATAAGTGATGCTGACCGCAGCTGCATCGCTGCCGCCATGGGTGTCGCTGGCGGTGTAGGTGCCGTGGTAATCCGGGGTGACGTCCGAGGCTCCGGCGTAGTTGATGGTCATGGTCAGTTGGTAGGTTTCCGAGCCACCGGTGTTGCTACCACTGCCATTGGTGATGTTGGTGATATGGATCTGATAGGTACCGGCCACCGCAGCGGTGAAGGTGCCACCATCGGCGATCCCCGTGTAAGCATCACCCATCAGCGCGTATTCCATGGTGACGCGCCCACCGGCCAGGTCGTGATTGAGGTTCAAGGTCTCGCCTTGTTTCAGTTTGACGCTGATCACGTCCTCATCATTGGCGCTGGAATTGCTCACATTGCCCAGGTAGCCGCTGACCACCACCACCGCGGTCATGGCCACGGCGTTGGCATTGAACGAGGCCCGGTCGATGCTGATGGCCTGGTTGCCGGGGCTGTTGCCGTTCCCGGCAAAGCCAATGTTCTGCTGGCTGGTGGCGGTGAATTCCGCGCCCTTGGCCGCCCACCCGGTATTGAATACGGTGGGCGCCGCAGTCAGCGGATCGCCATTGGCGTCGCTGTCGTTGGCCAGCAATACATCCCCGGGTACGGTCACGGTGCCAGACAGGATATTGGTGATGATGTGGTCATCCACCGCCACCGGCGCCGCATTGGGGTTGACCTTGACCACCAGGGTCGAGCTGGCAAGATCACCGTCGTTGTCGCTCACGGTGTAGCTGAAGTTCTCGGTGATGACGCTGCCGGTGACTTTTTGCGAGGTGTAGCTGTAATCCCCGGTGTCGAGGTTTACCACCAGCGTGCCGCCATTGCCGGTGGCAATGCTGATGCTGTTGTTGACGGTATTGAAGGTGCCATTGTTGGTGGTACCGCTGAAGCTCAGCGAACCCTGGTTGCTGTTGCCTTTGGGGTCGTAGGTATAGGTACCGCCGTCGACCACGATCGACTTGATGAAACCGCCGTCGGCACCAAAAGTGCCCCCCTCGCCCAACAGGCTGCCCGTCACCGGGTAGCCCTGCACGGTGCCAGCCAGCACCGAATTGAGTTGGTTCAGGTCGGTGACCACCACGGCATTGGTGTTGATGTGGGTGCTGCCGTCATAGGCCAACGGGTCGAGGTTGGCATTACTCACACCGCTGCCCAGGCCGATCGCATAGTTCTTGATGCCGTTGGCGTCGAGGAAGGTTTTCCAGGCGGCCTCATCTGTGGTGCCAATGTCTTGCCCGCCCGTAGGCTTGCCGTCGGAGAAGAAGTACCCGACGTTCTGCGCCCCGGTCAGTTGACCGCTAGTGGCAAACGCGGTTTTCGCCATAGCCACGGCGGCGTCGTAGTTGGTGTTGCCCCCGGCCGTCAGCGACGAAATGATCGTCTTGGCCGTGGCCACATCGACCCAGACCGGCGTCTTGTCCGTAGCGTTGGTGCTGAAGGTCACGATCTGGACTTTGACGTCGCCCATGTTGTCGTACTTGTCGAGCAACGCGCTGATGGCCTGCTTGGCCAGGTCCAGGCGCGACAAACCGGGCACGCCGGACGCGTCGGCCATGCTCCCGGAAACGTCGATCACCAGCAGCAGGTTGGAGTCCACCTCCACCGCAGTCACCGAACGCTCACTGGCCACCGCCTTGGGCACGTCATCGACGATGCTCACCACAATGCTGCCGGTGGTGCTGTTGCCCAGGGCATCAGTGGCTTTGTAGGTAAAGCTTTCGTTCAGGGTATTGGCGCCGTCGTTGGCCATGGGCGAGGTTTTCGGCGCTGATATCAAGGTGTAGGTGTACGTGCCATTGGGGTTGAGCAGAATCTGCCCGTAACTGCCCGTAGCACTGCCCACCAGGCTGAAGGTGATGCCACCGGAACCGCCCGTCACCGACCCCACCAGGGTGCCGCTGGCGGTTTCGCTGCTGGCGCTCGGGTCGCTGCCGATCACCGTGCCCGCCGCCAGGTCCTGGCCATCCTTGCTCAGGTCCAGGGCTTTTTCGTAGACGCTGACGTCTTGATCGGTGACCGCCTTGAGGCCGCAATCACTGACATTGATGGTCAGGGTGGTGGTGCTTTCATCGCCGTCACCGTCACGAACGGTGTAAGTGAAGACATCCGTCGCCCCGGGTGGGCTCACCGAGTTCGGGTTGCTGTGGTATACGGCATGCCCGGCGGCATCCAGGGTCAAGGTGCCGTAGACACCAGTGATGGTGTTGCCCAAGCCTCCGATAGCCGAGGTTGCAGTATTGCTGCCGGCACGCACCCCCACCACCGCTCCGCCGTCGGCGCCGAGCACATCATTGCCAAGTACGCTGACATCGACCGTACCGCCCTCGACGGTATTGGCGACGTCCGCCTTGGCGGTGGGCAGGTCATCGACGATGTTCACATCGAGTACCCCGGAGGACGAACTGCCGTCACTGTCGGTGGCCACCACATTGAAGTGTTCGCTCAGGCTGTTGGCGCCCTGGGCAGTAGGATGGTTTTCATTGTCCGTCAGGGTATAGCGGTAGCTCACCTCGCCAGTGCCGGCGTTGTAACCGGTAATGGTCAAGGTATTGCCCAAGGCCGTGGTCACACTTTGCGGGAAGCCCGCCGCCACGCCACCGCTGACCACGCTGATGCCGCCAACGGTCAGGGTTTGCAGACCGTCCAGCGCAGTGACGGTAAAGGTGCCGTTCTGGGTCAAGGCTGGAGTGTTAGGCGAGCTACCGTCGCTGAGGTTTTTTTCGTAGACGGTGAGTTCACCGCCCTTGATATCCAGGCAGTCGAGAATCACTGGGTCATTGTTGTTATGCACCTGCAACACCAGATTCGCAGTGCTGCTATCGCCGTCCGAGTCAGTCAGGGTGTAGGCGAAGGTTTCGGTGCCATTGCCATTGCCGTGTAGGGCCTTGAAGTCGGCGTCGTTGGTATTCAGCGTGTAGGTGTAGGTACCGTTGGCATTCAGGACCAGGGTGCCGTAGGTGCCGGTGAAGGTCCCCGGAGTGACGGGGCCGGTGGGCACACGGTCTGCACCCTGGGTGTCGTTGGTCAGGACATTACCGGTGAGAGTCAGCTGGCTTTCCGAAGCCGTACCAGCGTTGCTGTCGTTGACCGCCTTCGGCAAATCATCGACCACATTCACGTCTAGGGACCCCGTGGCACTGCTGCCATCCGTGTCCGTCGCCACCACAGCAAATTGCTCACTCAGGCTGTTGGCGCCCTGGGCCGTCGGATGGTTTTCGTTGTCCGTCAGCGTGTAGCTGTAACTCACTTCACCGGTGGTGGCGTTGTAGCCAGTGATGGTCAAGGTGTTGCCAAGCGCTGTGGTGATCGATTGCGGGAAGCCGGCGGCGGCCCCACCGCTGACCACGCTGATGCCACCAACGCTCAAGGTCTGCAGACCGTCCAGCGCAGTGACGGTAAAGGTGCCGCTCTGGGTCAAGGCTGGAGTGTTAGGCGAGCTGCCGTCGCTGAGGTTTTTTTCGTAGACGGTGAGTTCGCCGCCTTTAATATCCAGGCAGTCGAGAGTCACTGGGTCATTGTTGTTATGCACCTGCAACACCAGATTCGCAGTGCTGCTATCGCCGTCCGAGTCAGTCAGGGTGTAGGCGAAGGTTTCGGTGCCATTGCCGTTGCCGTGTAGGGCCTTGAAGTCGGCGTCGTTGGTATTCAGCGTGTAGGTGTAGGTGCCATTGGCGTTAAGTACCAAGGTGCCGTAGGTGCCGGTGAAGGTCCCCGGAGTGACAGGGCCGGTGGGCACGCGATCCGCGCCCTGGGTGTCGTTGGTCAGGACGTTGCCGGTCAGGGTCAGTTGGCCTTCCGAAGCCGTACCAGCGTTGCTGTCGTTGACCGCCTTCGGCAAATCATCGATCACATTGACGTCCAGGGACCCCGTGGCACTGCTGCCATCCGTGTCCGTCGCCACCACAGCAAATTGCTCACTCAGGCTGTTCGCGCCCTGGGCCGTCGGATGGTTTTCATTGTCCGTCAGGGTGTAGCTGTAGCTGACCTCGCCGGTGGTGGCGTTATAGCCGGTGATGGTCAGGGTATTGCCCAGAGCAGTGGTCACGCTTTGTGGGAAGCCCGAAGCCACACCGCCGCTGACCACGCTGATGCCGCCAACGGTCAGGGTTTGCAGACCGTCGAGCGCAGTGACGGTAAAGGTGCCGCTTTGAGTCAAGGCCGGCGTGTTGGGCGAGCTGCCGTCGCTGAGGTTTTTTTCGTAGACGGTGAGTTCACCGCCCTTGATATCCAGGCAGTCGAGAATCACTGGGTCATTGTTGTTATGCACCTGCAACACCAGATTCGCAGTGCTGCTATCGCCGTCCGAATCGGTGAGGGTGTAGGCGAAGGTTTCGGTGCCATTGCCGTTGCCGTGCAAGGCTTTGAAGTCAGCGTCGTTGGTGTTCAACGTGTAGGTGTAAGTGCCGTTGGCATTCAAAACCAGCGTGCCGTAGGTGCCGGTGAAGGTCCCCGGAGTGACGGGGCCGGTGGGCACACGATCTGCACCCTGGGTGTCGTTGGTCAGGACATTACCGGTGAGAGTCAGCTGGCTTTCTGAAGCAGTGCTGGCGTTGCTGTCGTTGACCGCTTTAGGCAAATCATCAACCACATTCACATCCAGAGAACCGCTGGCGCTGCTGCCATCGGTGTCCGTGGCGACAACGGTAAACTGCTCGCTCAGACTATTGGCACCCTGTGCCGTCGGATGGTTTTCGTTGTCCGTCAGCGTGTAGCTGTAGCTCACTTCGCCAGTACTGGCGTTGTAGCCGGTGATGGTCAAGGTATTGCCAAGCGCCGTGGTGATCGATTGCGGGAAGCCCGAAGCCACGCCGCCGCTGACCACGCTGATACCGCCGACGGTCAGGGTTTGCAGCCCGTCGAGGGCGGTGACGGTAAATATGCCGCTCTGGGTCAAGGCAGGCGTGTTAGGCGCACTACCGTCAGTGAGATTTTTCTCGTAGACCGTCAGTTCGCCGCCTTTGATGTCGAGGCAGTCAAGAATCACCGGGTCGTCGTTGTTATGCACCTGCAGCACCAGGTTCGCAGTGCTGCTGTCGCCGTCCGAGTCAGTCAGGGTGTAGGTGAAGGTTTCAGTGCCGCTGCCATTACCGTGCAAGGCTTTGAAGTCGGCATCATTGGTGTTCAAGGTGTAGGTGTAGGTGCCGTTGGCATTCAAAACCAGCGTGCCGTAGGTGCCGGTGAAGGTGCCCGGAGTGACGGGGCCACTCGGCACACGGTCCGCCCCTTGGGTGTCGTTGGTCAGGACGTTACCGGTGAGGGTCAGTTGGCTTTCCGAAGCCGTACCAGCGTTGCTGTCATTGACAGCCTTGGGCAGGTCGTCGATCACATTCACGTCCAGAGAACCGGTGGCGCTGCTGCCATCGGTGTCCGTCGCCACCACAGCAAATTGCTCACTCAGGCTGTTCGCGCCCTGGGCGGTCGGATGGTTTTCATTGTCCGTCAGGGTGTAGCTGTAGCTGACCTCGCCGGTGGTGGCGTTGTAACCGGTGATGGTCAAGGTATTGCCCAACGCCGTGGTCACGCTTTGCGGGAAGCCCGCCGCCACCCCACCGCTGACCACGCTGATGCCGCCAACGGTCAGGGTTTGCAGACCGTCGAGCGCAGTGACGGTAAAGGTGCCGCTTTGGGTAAGGGCCGGCGTGTTGGGCGAGCTGCCGTCGCTGAGGTTTTTTTCATAGACAGTGAGTTCGCCGCCGTAGACATCCAGACCGTTCAAGGTCACCGGATCGTCGTTGTTATGCACCTGCAGCACCAGGTTGGCGGTGCTGCTGTCGCCGTCCGAGTCAGTCAGGGTGTAGGCGAAGGTTTCGGTGCCATTGCCGTTGCCGTGCAAGGCTTTGAAATCAGCATCGCTGGTGTTCAGTGTGTAGGTGTAGGTGCCATCGGCATTCAGGACCAGGGTGCCGTAGGTGCCGGTAAAGGTGCCGGGGGTTACAGGGCCGGTGGGCACACGATCCGCACCCTGGGTGTCGTTGGTCAGGACGTTGCCGGTCAAGGTCAACAGGCTTTCCGAAGCCGTCCCAGCGTTGCTGTCGTTGACCGCCTTGGGCAGGTCGTCGATCACGTTCACATCCAGGGAACCTGTGGCACTGCTGCCATCGGTGTCCGTGGCCACGACGGTGAACTGCTCACTCAGGCTGTTGGCGCCCTGAGCGGTCGGATGGTTTTCGTTATCCGTCAGCGTGTAGCTGTAACTCACTTCACCGGTAGTGGCGTTGTAGCCAGTGATGGTCAAGGTGTTGCCAAGTGCCGTGGTGACCGATTGCGGGAAGCCCGCGGCCACCCCGCCGCTGACCACGCTGATGCCGCCAACGGTCAGGGTTTGCAGACCGTCGAGCGCAGTGACCGTAAAGGTGCCGCTTTGGGTAAGGGCCGGCGTGTTGGGCGCGCTACCGTCAGTCAGGTTTTTCTCATAAACGTTGAGTTCACCGCCTTCAACATCCAGCCCACGCACGATCACCGGGTCGTCATTGTTGTGGATTTGCAGCACCAGGTTGGCGCTACTGCTGTCGCCATCGGAGTCAGTCAGGGTATAGGCAAAGGTTTCAGTACCGCTGCCATTGCCGTGCAGGGCTTTGAAGTCGGCGTCATTGGTGTTCAGGGTGTAGGTGTAAGTGCCGTTGGCGTTGAGTACCAAGGTGCCGTAGGTGCCGATGAAAGTGCCTGGGGTTACGGGGCCGGTGGCCACCCGGTCCGCACCTTGGGTGTCGTTGGTCAGGACGTTGCCGGTCAGGGTCAGTTGCGTCTCGGACGCCACCTGGGCATTGCTGTCGTTGGCTGCGAGCGGCACATCGTCAGTGATATTGACGTCCAGGGTGTTGCTGGCCGAATCGCCATCGCTGTCGGTCGCCACCACGCTGAAATGTTCGCTGAGGTTGTTGGTGCCGTCCCCTGCGGCATGCACTTCGTTGCCCACCAGGGTGTAGCTGTAGCTGACCACCCCGGTCGCCGGGTTAAAGCCAGTGATGGTCAGGATGTTGCCCAACCCCGTGGTGATCGATTGGGGGAAGCCCGCAGGCACCCCGCCGCTAACCACGCTGATGCCACCCACGTTCAGGCTGCTGAGGCCATCGGGGGCCGACACACTGAAGGTGCCGCTCTGGGTCAGGGCAGCGGGATTGTTGATCGACCCCTGGGCCAGGTTGGCCTCGTTGAGGGTCAACTCCCCCCCCTCCACCGAGAGGCCCTCAAGGGTCACCGGGTTGTCCGGCGGTGCGCTGCCCTCAGTGGGCGGTGCGGCATTCAGGCGTTCGGGCACAAATTCGGGAATGCCATTGAAGCCGGCAGTGGGGAAACCGATGATCGGGTCGACCCGGCCCGCGACCTCTTCCAGCAGCACAAAGCTGTGCCCGCCCCCCAGGGCGCCACCTGTCGCACCGGTACCACCAGGGCCGGCTGCCGTGGCTTCGGCGTTTTGCGTGGGGTCGTCACCGGCCGCAATGGCTTTTTGCAGTTGCTGCACATCGGTCAACTGCGCATCGCTGGGAGCCAGGGCGTCCGTGGTGTCCACATGGGGGGCCTGATTGGCCAGCAACTGCGGGGTCATCTGCAGGGAGCTGTCGCGCCCAAGGGTCAGTTCATGGCCGTTTTGCAGGTGCACGGCCACCGCGCCTTCGGCCCCGGTGACCAACTGGTCCCCGGCAAACAACCGATCCCCTTCAACCAGGGCCCGGCGCGCGCCATCTGCCGCCACCGCAAAAACCTGACCCACTACCTGGGTCACCACGCCGATTAACGTAGCCATGTGCATCCTCCCACGCCGAAAACGATCGGCATCTGGTTGTTTGCAGCAGCGCTGATGGTGTTAACCAGTGGTTGAACGATCCTTATCCTGACTGCGGCGGCCCCTGGGAGCCACCCCGCCGCAGGGTCGCTATCGACCCCGCCCTGCTGCTCGTTGATCGGCCGTTTATGCCGTGACGCCTGGGGGTGAAAAACACCCTGTCCAGGCCCCGGACAGCTCGCCAACAAGAGCTGCGCTGAAGGTTGGAACCTGCAAGTGACAAAAAAATGCCACCCCAATCAACCCTCCACGTCTCCCTCCCCGCCACCACTTCCCCGCCCTGAGCTGCAAAAAAAATTGAACCTTTAAGCCCGCTGAAAACGCCGTTAAGAGCCGATAAAACGCGGGCTTTCGATTTGAACAATGTCCTGCTTTTGATCGAGTGCATAAGTTTTTTTCGGCATAAAACCTATGCGAATTTTTTCTTAGCTTTTCTTCAGGATGTTCTTAGCTCTGTTGTTACAAGTATGAAACGGTTTCACCTTAAAAATTTCGTCATTTTTTTGGCGACTGCCTCACCATCAGGACCAGGGAGATACCCCAATGCGCGTTTTCACCCCCCTCAGCAGCGCGATTTTACTGGCCATACTGTGCGCCCCCGCAGCCCAGGCCATGTCCTTGACCGAAGCCATCCAGAGCACCCTGGACAATCACCCGGAACTGCGGGCGAGCCAGAACAGCCGCCTGTCTGCCGATGAGGATGTGAAGGTCGCCAAAGGCGGCTTCTACCCGACCCTGGACCTGAATGCCGGCTACGGTCGCGGCTACAGCGACAACACCACCACTCGGGCCCTGGGCAACCACCACACCGAGACCTTGAATTACACCCAGTCGGAATTGCGCCTGCGGCAGATGCTCTTCGACGGTTTCAACACGGCCAATGAAGTGGGGCGTACTCAGTCAGTGGTCAACTCGCGGGCCTACTTCGCCCGCGGGACCGCCGAGAGCCTGGCCCTGCGCACCATCGAGGTGTACCTGGAGGTGCTCAAGCGCCGTGAACTGGTGACCCTGGCCAAGAACAACCTGCAGGCCCACCTGCGGGTCAACGATCAGATCGGCCTGCGCAGTGAACGGGGCGTGGGCAGCAACGCCGACCTCGACCAGTCCAAGGCCCGGCGCGCCCTGGCGGAAAACAACTACGACACGGCCGAGGTCGACCTGGCCGATGCCGAGGCCAACTTCTATAGCGCCGTAGGGCGCCTGCCCGATGAGTTGGAAAGCCTGCCGTCGATCCGTGGCGAAGTACCCGCCACCCTGAACGACGCCAAGCAAAGCATGTTGGAGAACAACCCCTACCTGAAGTCCGCACAAGCCGATATCCAGGCTGCGGAAAGCCAGTACGAGGTGGCCAAGTCACCGTTCTACCCACGCTTCGATGCCGAAGCCGCGGTGGGCGCCAACAACAATGTGCAAGGCGACATCGGCCATGACAATGAATGGCGAGTCGGCGTGGTGATGAACTACAACCTGTTCCGGGGCGGCAGCGACAAGGCTCGCCTGCAGTCCGACGCGCACAAGATCAACCAGGCCATGGACATCCGCAACAACGCCCTGCGCATGCTCAACGAGAACATCACCCTGGCCTGGAACGCCATGCTCAACGCCAAGAAGCAAACCCCTACCGCCCGGGAATATGCCGAAACCACCACCCGGGTGCGCGGCGCCTACCAGGACCAGTTCGGCCTCGGCCAACGCACCCTGCTGGACGTGCTGGACAGTGAAAACGAGCTGTACAACGCCAACCGCCGCTACACCGAAGTGCGCTACACCGAGGAGTTCTCCATGTACCGCGTGCTGGCCAACATGGGCGAGTTGCTGAACAAGGAAAAAGTCGTGGTGCCGGCCGAGGCCATCGCCCAGAGCGAAGTGAGAAGCGACGCGCGCCTACCGGAAATGAAGTAGTCCCCGGGAGGACGCAACGTGACCAGCATCGAACCCGGGAGCTTGAGCGCCGATCCACGCTCAAGCTTCGATGACCCGCTGTTGGATGGATTATTGATCCTGTGCAAATTGCATGGCTGCACCGTCAGCCGGGGCAGCCTGAGTGCCGGCCTGCCCCTGGATAAACAACGCCTGAGCCTGGACCTGCTGCCCCGTGCCGCAGCCCGGGCGAGCCTCCAGGCGCGGCTGTTGCGCCGTGAGTTGGGGGCGATTTCCGCCCTCAACCTGCCGGTGTTGCTGATCCTCAAGAATGGCCGGTGCGCGGTGCTGCGCCGCTGGGGCGACGACGGCAAGGCGCTGATCCTGCCGTGCGAAGCCGAAGGCGGCGAACAATGGGTCAGCCGTGAAGAACTGACCGAGGAATACAGCGGCCAGGCACTCTTTGCCCGGCCCCGCCACGAACTCGAAGACTTGCGCACGCCCCTGGTGCCGCGGGTCGAAGCCTGGTTTCGCGACACCCTGAAACTCTCCCGCTGGCTCTACAGCGACGCCATCCTCGCCAGTTTCCTGATCAACCTGTTGGGGCTGATGGTGCCACTGTTCGTGATGCAGACCTACGACCGGGTGGTGCCCAACCAGGCGATTTCCACCCTCTGGGTACTGACCCTGGGCCTGCTGATCGGCACCGGGTTTGAACTGGTACTGCGGGTGCTGCGCGCCCATTTGCTCGACCAGGCCGGGAAGAAGACCGACGTGATTCTCTCGGCGACCCTGTTCGAACGCATCACCGGCATGAACCTGAAGGCGCGGCCGGCCACCATTGGCGGCTTTGCCCAGAGCATCCATGACTTCCAGGGCCTGCGGGAGTTTCTCACCGCCGTGACCCTGACCAGCCTGATCGACCTGCCCTTCGCCCTATTAATGCTGGTGGTGATCGGCCTGCTCGGCGGCTGGCTGGTGGTGATTCCACTGCTGGCCTTTCCAATCACCATCATTTTCGCCCTGCTGATCCAGTCGCGCCTGCGCGACACGGTGCAAAAAAGCCTGAGCCTGGGCGCCGAGCGCCAGGCCTTGCTGATCGAAACCCTGGGCGGCCTGGAAACCCTCAAGGCCTGCAGCGCCGAAAGCGAGCGCCAGCACCAATGGGAAAGCACCCACGGCGCCCTCACCCGCCTCGACAGCCATGCGCGCAACCTCTCGGCCCTGGCCACCAACGGCACCTTGTTCATCCAGCAACTGTCGGGCATGGCGACCATCGTCGCCGGGGTCTACAGCATCATTGCCGGCAACCTCAGCGTCGGCGCCCTGGTGGCCAGCTACATGCTCGGCAGCCGAGTGCTGGCCCCGCTGGGACAGATCGCCGGGCTGATAACACGCTATCAACAAGCCCAACTGACCATGCGCAGCACCGATGCGCTGATGGCCCTGCCCCAGGAGCGCGACCCCAAGCAACGTCCGCTGGAGCGCACCCAACTGCGCGGCGCCCTGGAAGTCAGCCGCGTGACCTTTCGCTACAACGGGCAGAGCACGCCGGCCCTGAACACCATCAGCTTCAGCCTGCAGCCCGGCGAGCGTATCGGCATCATTGGCCGCAGCGGCTCGGGCAAAAGCACCCTGGCTCGTCTGGTGATGGGGTTTCTCGCCCCCGAAGAGGGCCAGCTGCTACTCGATGGCCTGGACCTGCGACAGCTGGACGTTGCCGACCTGCGGCAACAGATCGGCTACGTTGCCCATGACCTGCCGCTGCTGGCCGGCAGCCTGCGCGACAACCTGACCCTGGGCGCGCGGTACATCAGCGATGCCCGGATGCTCGAAGTCGCCGAGTTGACCGGCGTCACCGAGCTGGCGCGCCAGCATCCCCAAGGCTTCGACCGGCCCGTGGGCGAGCGTGGACAACTGCTCTCCGGCGGCCAGCGCCAGGCGGTGTTGCTGGCCCGGGCGCTGCTCCTGGACCCGCCCATCCTGCTGCTGGATGAACCCACCAGCGCCATGGACAACAGCAGCGAAGACGCCCTGCGCCAACGCCTGATGGCCAAGGTCCAGGGCAAGACCTTGCTGCTGGTGACCCACCGCACCTCGATGCTCAGCCTGGTGGACCGACTGGTGGTGCTGGACGAGGGGCGGATCGTTGCCGACGGTCCGAAAGAAGCGGTCATCGATGCACTGCGCAAGGGCCGTGTCGGCTCTGCGGCCGTCTAGGAGTCACCAGCATGTCTGGGTCATCTTCATCGCGGGGTTACTTCGGCAGCTTTCGTAAAAGCGCAGAAAGCGAGTTCATGCCGGAAACCGCCGGCGCCTCGTTGCAGGACTCTCCGCGCGGGGTACGGATCACGGTGTGGATCGCCGCAGCGCTGATAGTCAGCGCCCTGGTCTGGGCCAGGTTCGCGGTGCTGCAGGAAGTCACCACGGGGGAAGGCAAGGCCATTCCGTCGAGCAAGATCCAGGTGATCCAGAACCTGGAGGGCGGCATCGTCACTGAAATTTTCGTCCACGAGGGGCAATTGGTGGACAAGGGCGAAACCTTGCTGCGCCTGGACGACACACGCTATCGCTCGAACAAGGGCGAAAGCGAGGCGGACCGCTTTGCCTTGATGGCCCAGGTCGAGCGCTTGTCCGCCGAAGCCGAAGGCCGTCCGTTCAGCCCCTCCGCGGAAGTGGTGAGCAAAGCCCCGCAAGTCTCCGAAGACGAGCGCGCCCTGTATGACCAGCGCCAGCGCCGACTGGCCAGCGAACAACGCACCCTGACCGAACAACTGCGGCAAAAGACCCAGGAACTGGCGGAGTTCCGTTCGAAGCAGGGGCAATACAGTTCCAGCCTGGGCCTGCTCAACCAGGAGATGAACATGTCGGCGCCCCTGGTGGGCAGCGGCGCGGTGTCGCCGGTGGAAATCCTGCGCTTGAAACGTAGCGCAGTGGAGATCCGCGGTTCGCTGGACGCCACCACCTTGGCGATTCCCCGGGCAGAATCGGCGATCAACGAGATCAAGAGCAAGATCGATGAGTCGGTGCAGACCTTTCGCTCCGAGGCCGCCAAGGAACTCAACGAGAAGCGCACCGACCTGTCGAAAATCACCGCCTCGGGCATCGCCATCGACGACCGGGTCAACCGCACCACGGTGGTGTCACCCGTGCATGGGGTGATCAAGCAGCTCAAGGTCAACACCATCGGTGGCGTGGTCCAGCCGGGCAGCGACATGGTGGAAATCGTGCCGATGGAAAACAACCTGTTGATCGAAGCCAAGGTGCGCCCCCAGGACGTGGCCTTCCTCCATCCGGGCCAGCGGGCCATGGTCAAGTTCAGTGCCTACGACTACACGATTTACGGCGGTTTGAGCGCCCGACTGGAGCTGATCGGCGCCGACACCATCACCGATGACAAGGGCAACAGCTTCTATCTGATCCAGGTGCGCACCGACAAAAACCACCTGGGAGGCGAACTCAAACCGCTGCTGATCATCCCCGGTATGGTGGCCACGGTGGACATCATCACCGGCGAGAAAAGCGTCCTGGACTACCTGCTCAAACCCGTGCTCAAGGCCCGCACCGAAGCCATGCGCGAACGCTAAACCGCCATCGCGGGCAAGCCCGCTCCTACAAAGGCGGGTGCTCGCCACACGTCCATATCCAACACGCGGTAGGAGCCGGCTTGCCGGCGAAGCGCCCCCCAATTTTGCGCAAGGCTCAGGGACGCCATCGCGGGCGAGCCCGCTCCTACAAAAGCGGGTGCTCGCCGCGCGTCCATACCCACCACGCTGTAGGAGCCGGCTTGCCGGCGAGGCGCCCCCCCCCAATTTTGCGCAAGGCTCAGGGACGCCATCGCGGGCAAGCCCGGCTCCTACAAAGGCGGGTGCTCGCCGCGCGTCCATATCGACCACGCGGTAGGAGCCGGCTTGCCGGCGAAGCACCCCCCAATTTTGCACAAGACTCAGGGACACCATCGCGGGCGAGCCCGCTCCTACAAGGGGCGATGGGGGCCGTGGTTACGCTGGTAGGTGTCTTCGCCCATGGCGGCGATCTGGCCTTCGATCAGGGCTTCGAAGGGGCGCAGCAACGGCTCGAAAGAGACCGGTGCTTCCAGCACTTGCAAGGCCTGGACAATCGCTTCCACGGTGGACAAGGCACCCGGCCCCGGCGCCTTGCGCAAGCGATAACGGGACACCGCACCTTCAGCCAGGGTCACCCGAGGCAAGGCCGCCAGCAACGGATTGAGGTGCAGCAACTTGCGCGCCTTGCGCCAGGTGCCATCGGGCACCACCAGCAGCAGCGGCTCATCCGCCGCCCCGTAAGCCTGCAACGGCTGGGCGTCATCCGCCGGGAACAACAACCGGGCCTGATAACCCGGTCGATGGAGCAACCCGGGCAAATCCTCGAACACCTCGCCGACGATCAACTCGGCATTGTTCAAGCCCAGCGCCGCCAGCCGCGCGGTGTTCAACGCATGGTTCACTTCACTCGGATGCTGCAACAGCAGAACTCGGGTGCGGCTGTCCAACTGCGGGATCAGCGGGCACAGGCAATGGCTGTGCGGTCTCTGGCAACGGGGGCATTGGGGTCTGGACATGGGGCCTCCTCAAGCCTGGTTGAGCTGCGCCTTGAGCAGGTCGCGGAAGGTCTGGATCAGCGGCTCGCGGCTGCGCCCCCGACGCATGATCATGGAAAACGGTGCCTGATAGCCGAAGGTCGCCGGCAACAGCACCCGCAGGTCGCCCTTGTCGGCCCAGGCCTGGGCGTAATGTTCCGGCAAATAGCCGATGTAGGCGCCGGACAGCACCAGGATCAACTGTGCCTCCATGCTTTCCACGGTCGCCGCACTGTGTTTGAAACCGTGGCGCGCCAACTCCGCCTGGCTCCAGTAGCCCCGCCCAACCATGCGCTGCTGGGTGATCAACTGCTCGGGGATGCGCCGCTCGCTGAACAACGGGTGACGGTTGCTGCAGTACAACCAGTGCTGTTCGCGGTACAGCGGCATGTAGATCAGGCCGCTCATGCGTGTGGAAAACGCACCGATGGCCAGGTCCAGGCGGTTGTCCTGGACCCCCAGTTGCAATTCGTGGGGGCTGAGCACCGACAAGTGCAAATGCACCGCCGGGTGTTCCTGGCTATAGGCGCCGATGGCTTCGGCGAAGGGCAAGGCCTTGTCACTGACAGTGGAGTCGATCACCCCCAGGTTCAGGGTGCCGCGCAGTTCGCCCTTGAGGGCTGCGGCGTATTGCTCGAAACCTTCCAGCTCGCCCAACAGGCGCAGGGTTTCCTGGTGGAACAACTCGCCCTTGCTGGTCAGGCTGAAACCGCCGCGACCACGGTGACAGAGCACCAGGCCCAGGGCCGCTTCCAACTGGCTCATGTAGGTACTGATGGCCGAGGTCGAGAGGTTGAGCTCGTGCTGGGCATTGGCGAACCCCTGATGCCGCACCACGCTGACAAAGATGCGCAATAGTTTCAGATCAGGTAAAGCGTTGGCCATGTCGGGCTCCGATAGAAAACAACAGACACCCTTCCCGGGGCAAGGAAACCGGCAAGCACTCCTGGGGTCGGGGGTGCCAGCGGAAGAAATCGTGCTGAAGTCTAGCGTCACCCTGGCCATTAGTTTAGAAAAATCTGAACTAAGTATTTGTCCGTAGCGATTCTTTCCCCTCACGGCATTTCGCAGAATCGGCCTCACTCGGTTGGCCGAGCAGATCGCCTGCGCCGTCCAGCCCATAAATAAAACAACGATGAGGCCTATCCCGTGGACAAGATTCTTCACCAACCACTGGGCGGCAATGAAATGCCGCGCTTCGGCGGCATCGCCACCATGATGCGTCTTCCCCATCTGCAATCCCCGGCCGGCCTGGATGCCGCGTTCGTCGGCGTGCCGCTGGACATTGGCACCTCGCTGCGTGCCGGCACCCGCTTCGGCCCCCGCGAAATCCGCGCCGAATCGGTGATGATCCGTCCCTACAACATGGCCACCGGCGCCGCCCCATTCGACTCCCTGTCGGTGGCGGATATTGGCGACGTGGCAATCAACACCTTCAACCTGCTGGATGCGGTGCGCATCATCGAAGAAGCCTACGACGGTATCCTCGAGCACAACGTGATCCCCCTGACCCTGGGCGGCGACCACACCATCACCCTGCCGATCCTGCGGGCCATCCACAAAAAACACGGCAAGGTCGGCCTGGTGCACATCGATGCCCACGCAGACGTGAACGACCACATGTTTGGCGAGAAGATCGCCCACGGCACCACCTTCCGCCGCGCCGTGGAAGAAGGCCTGCTCGATTGCGACCGCGTGGTGCAGATTGGCCTGCGCGCCCAGGGCTACACCGCCGAAGACTTCAACTGGAGCCGCAAGCAGGGCTTCCGCGTGGTCCAGGCCGAAGAGTGCTGGCACAAGTCCCTGGAACCCCTGATGGCCGAAGTGCGGGAAAAAGTCGGCGGCGGCCCGGTGTACCTGAGCTTTGACATCGACGGCATCGACCCGGCCTGGGCGCCCGGCACCGGCACCCCGGAAATCGGCGGCCTGACCACCATCCAAGCCATCGAAATCATCCGGGGCTGCCAAGGCCTGGAGCTGATCGGCTGCGACTTGGTGGAAGTCTCGCCACCCTACGACACCACCGGCAACACCTCACTGCTGGGCGCCAACCTGCTGTACGAAATGCTCTGCGTACTGCCCGGCGTGGCCCATCGCTGAGTGCCGGCCATGAGCGAACAACAGCAGGTCCTCAACGCCGCCGCCGAACTGGTGGCGGCCTTTGCCCGCAACGATCGCGAGGCCTACTTCGGGGCCTTCAGCGCCGATGCCAGCTTTGTGTTCTACACCCTTCCCCAGCCACTGCTGTCACGCGATGCCTATCAGGCGCTGTGGGACAGCTGGCGTGCCGAGGATGGGTTTGAGGTGCTGTCCTGCACCTCAAGCAACGCCGTTGTCAGCCTGCAAGGCGACGTCGCCGTGTTTATTCATGACGTGGCCACCGAGCTGCGCATGCAAGGGGAGCAACACTTTAGCCAGGAACGCGAAACCATTGTGTTTCGCAGACAAGAACAACGAGGCCTATGGCTGGCCTGTCACGAACATTTATCCGCAATGCCGGAAGGGCTGCCACCCCCTTAGCCAATGTGATCGGAGCAGATCATGAATAACAACAACAAAGAAAAAAGCCTTAGCAGCATCGAAACCAACGGGGTCGAACAGATCCCGGACCATGAACGTGACGCCGGACCCAGCGACCTGTTTCGCTTGATCTTCGGCGGCGCCAACACCTTTGCCACCGCCGTGCTCGGCAGTTTCCCGGTGCTGTTCGGCCTGTCATTCCAGGCCGGTGCCTGGGCGATTGTGCTGGGCGTGTTGCTGGGCGCCTTGATCCTCGCGCCGATGGGCCTGTTCGGGCCGATCAACGGCACCAACAACGCCGTGTCTTCCGGTGCCCACTTCGGTGTGCACGGGCGGATCGTCGGTTCGTTCCTGTCGCTGCTGACCGCCATCGCCTTCTTCTCGCTCTCGGTCTGGAGTTCTGGCGATGCATTGGTGGGCGGCGCCAAACGCCTGATCGACCTGCCGGAAACCGACCTGACCCTGGGCCTGGCCTACGGCCTGTTCGCGATTCTGGTGCTGACGGTGTGCATCTACGGCTTCCGCTTCATGCTGTGGGTCAACCGCATCGCCGTGTGGGCCGCCAGCCTGCTGTTCCTGTTGGGCATCTTCGCCTTCGCGCCAAGCTTCGACAGCCAGTTCGCTGGCACCGTCGCCCTGGGCCAGGCCGGGTTCTGGGCCGCCTTTATCGGTGCCGCACTGGTCGCCATGAGCAACCCGATTTCCTTCGGGGCATTCCTCGGTGACTGGTCGCGCTACATCCCCCGTGAAACCCCCAAAGGGCGGATCATGCTGGCGGTGATCGCAGCCCAGGTCGCCACCCTGATCCCCTTCCTGTTCGGCCTGGCCACCGCCACCATTGTCGCGATCAAGGCCCCGGACTACATCGCCGCCAACAATTATGTCGGTGGCCTGCTGGCCGTTTCGCCGAGCTGGTTCTTCCTGCCGGTGTGCCTGATTGCGGTGATTGGCGGCATGTCCACCGGCACCACCTCGCTCTATGGCACCGGGCTGGACATGTCCAGCGTGTTTCCACGGGTGCTGTCGCGGGTCAAGGCGACCTTGCTGATCGGTGTGCTGTCCATCGCCTTCATCTTTATCGGGCGCTTCGCGGCCAACCTGGTACAGAGCGTGTCGACCTTCGCCGTGCTGATCATCACCTGCACCACGCCGTGGATGGTGATCATGATCATCGGCCTGCTGGTCCGTCGCGGCTTCTACTGCCCGGATGACCTGCAAGTCTTCACCCGCGGCGAACAGGGCGGGCGCTACTGGTTCCAGCACGGCTGGAACTGGCGCGGCCTGGGTGCCTGGATTCCCAGCGCGCTGGTGGGCCTGTGCTTCGTCAACTTGCCGGGGCAGTTCGTCGGCCCCTTGGGCAACCTGGCCGATGGCATCGACATCAGCCTGCCGGTGACCCTGGGCCTGGCCTCGGTGGTCTACCTGGTGCTGCTGAACCTGTTCCCGGAACCCAAGGAGGTCTACGGGCCCAACGACCCACGCAGCCAAAGCGCCGACCCCGCGCAACGAAACCCCCTGCGCCAAACCGCCTGACCCACGCAGGAGCCGGCTTGCCGGCGAGGGGCCTTCACGCCTTGCAAAGAGCTTGAAGCGACCTTCGCTGGCCAAACCCAACACCGCCCGGCTGGCACCTGCATGCAAGACCTGTTCGTTTCACCCATAAAAAAGATAATCGGAGACTCGCCATCATGGCTTTAGATTTATTTGTCGTGCTTATTTACGCTGCCGCAATGCTGGTCCTGGGCTATTACGGCATGCGCAAGGCCAAGACCCACGAAGACTACCTGGTGGCGGGTCGCAACCTGGGCCCGACCCTGTACATGGGCACCATGGCCGCCACCGTCCTGGGGGGCGCCTCCACGGTCGGCACTGTGCGCCTGGGCTACGTCCACGGGATCTCGGGTTTCTGGCTGTGCGCCGCGCTAGGCCTGGGCATCATCGCTCTCAACCTGCTGCTCGCCAAACCCCTGCTCAAGCTGCGCATCTTCACCGTTACCCAAGTCCTGGAAAAACGCTACAACCCCATGGCCCGCCAGGCCAGCGCGGTGATCATGCTGGCCTACGCGCTGATGATCGGCGTGACCTCGATCCTCGCCATCGGCACCGTGCTGCAAGTGCTGTTCGGCCTGCCATTCTGGATCTCGGTGCTGCTGGGCGGCGGCGTGGTGGTGATCTACTCGGCGATTGGGGGCATGTGGTCCCTGACCCTTACCGACATCGTCCAGTTCGTGATCAAGACCGTGGGCCTGATGTTCATCCTGCTGCCGATCTGCCTGTACCGCGTGGGGGGCTGGGACGAACTGGTGGCCAAACTGCCGGCGTCCAACTTCAACTTCACCACCATCGGCTGGGACACCATCGTCACCTACTTCATGATCTATTTCTTCGGCATCCTGATCGGCCAGGACATCTGGCAACGGGTGTTCACCGCCAAGAATGAAAAGGTCGCGCAATACGCAGGCACCGTCGCCGGCGTCTACTGCATCCTCTACGGCCTGGCCTGCGCCTTGATCGGCATGGCCGCCCACGTGCTGTTGCCGGACCTGGACAACGTCAACAATGCCTTTGCCGCCATCGTCAAAGCCTCGCTGCCCGACGGCATTCGTGGCCTGGTGATCGCCGCCGCCCTGGCCGCCATGATGTCCACCGCCAGCGCCGGCTTGCTCGCGGCCTCCACCACCCTGACCGAAGACCTGCTGCCAAAACTGCGCGGCGGCAAACAGTCGAGCCTGGGCATCAACCGCCTGTTCACCCTGCTGACCGGCATCCTGGTGCTGGGGATCGCCCTGATCGTCAACGATGTCATCAGCGCCCTGACCCTGGCCTACAACCTGTTGGTGGGCGGCATGCTGATCCCGCTGATCGGCGCGATTTTCTGGAAGCGTGCGACCACCTCCGGCGCCATCGCCAGCATGGGCCTGGGCTTCGTCACCGCCCTGGTGTTCATGTTCAAGGATGGCCTGGATGCCAACACCCCGATCTACTACAGCCTGGCCGTGGGCCTGGTGAGTTTCGTGGTGGTCAGCCTGCTGTCCCGGCGCCCCGTCGTGGTGGCCAGCGCCCTCTGATTCAGCCAATACGGCCTCACTTTTTTCGTTAGCGGGTTTCTTCAGCGGGTGCAGCGTCGGTGGCTGCACCCGTTTTTTTCGCCTGGAAAATGCACCGCGCGACAGAGCGAAAAGCGATTGACGAATGGCAGCCACGCCACTCAAAAAGCTGTGCTGTACTGGCAATCAGCGACGGTTGTCTTTGCAGGAAGACAGCACAGGGAACGCTAGCCGCCAATGTGCGCGCTATCGCATCACCCTAGGAAAGGGTCACCCAACAAAAAAACCTCCCCTGCACAGAGGTGTTTTATGGACCGCTTTGACATCCAACAAACCATCCGCCGCTCCATCGACGAACAAATGGCCAGAAAATGGCTTGTCCCGCCTTCCCAGGCCCAGGCCAGCGATAGTTATTCACTGGACCTGAACGCCCTGTTCCGGTCACTGGAAAGCCACTTCAACATCCCGCTCGCCAGCGATCTCGACCTACGTCGAGTGTCCTCCATCAACGAACTCAGCCAGTACATCCTGGAAAAAACCCGCCTGACCTGCTGACCGCACTTTGCAGCCTCAGGAGGCGTGCCCATGAAACGAGCCGAAGTGCGCCAGGTCGTGCACGACTTCATCAGCCGCCAACTCGACGGCAACCACGACTTTGCCGACGATGTCAGCCTGCAAGCGTTGGGTTTGGATAAGCAGGATATCGAGGACCTGATCTTTCATCTGGAAGACCAGTTCGGCCTGACGGCCTTTACCCATGAAGAAGACCAACTGCTCAAGACGGCCAGCAGCGCCAATGACTTGAGTCGGTTCCTGCAACAGATTGCCCGGCATTGAGCCGGGCAAGAATAGGATTCGAGGGTTGCGACAATTCGCGGGTGCATCGACACCCACAAAGGCCAGAGACATGGAGAGCCGGGCCTGGCCCAGCTCTCGCGTCAGCGCTTAACGACGGCGTTGCTGGCGCCGGCGCAGTTCTTCGTCGGTAGGGATCGGCACCGGTTGCAACGGTGGCTCGATCAGGCCCAATGCGACGCCAAGGTCGTGCAGCCAGGTTTGAAGTTTGTCTTTCATAGTGCCCCCCTTAAGGGTCGTGCCGAGCGGAGATTCTGGAGCCGCGTAAGTCAGATAATAGCCCTAAGTTTTCGCCATTGCTCCACTCAGTTAGCAATGAACTGTTACTGGATGAATGCCAATGGGACAAGACCCGTCATGGGGTCGACGGCAATCGCTTCAAGCCCCCTGATGCGGCGCCTCACAACAGGCGGCGCAAACGCCTGCGCAGCCACTGTTCGGCGCTGACCAAGGTGATGCCCAGCAGCACCAGCACCGCGCCGATGATGAAATTGACACTCAGGGGCTCGCCCAACAGCACTACACCGAAGGTCACGCCGAACAGCGGGGTCATAAAGGAAAACACGGCCAGGTTCGCCGCCAGGTAGCGCCGCAACAACCAGAACCAGGTCAGGTAGCTGAAAAACGACACCACCAGCCCCTGGAACAGCACACTGGCGACCGCCACCGGGGTCAGGCTGACGTGGGTGATCTGGCCGCTGAGCAAAGCAATCAGCAGCAGACCGACAAAACCCACGAGCAATTGATAGAACAGGGTCAGGGTCGCTGGCGCCTCGGAAAGCCGCGATGCCCGGACCACCACCGTGGTCGCGCCCCAGGCCATGCCGGCCAATATCCCCAGGGCATCGCCCAGGAGCATGCGGCGATCCAGAGAGTCCCAGGAAACGCCACCGGCAAAGGCAATGCTGATGCCGATAAACGCCAAGACAATCCCCAGCCATTGCAAAGGGCGCAAGCGCTCACTGGGGAGCAGCCAATTCACCCCCAAGGCGGTAAAAATCGGCGCGGTATAGAGAAACACCGACATGTGGGCGGCACTGGTGAGCTTCAGGCCCTCGGCAATAAACAGAAACTCCAGGCCGAACAGGCTGCCGGCCAGCAAGCCACCGCGCCACGTGCTGCCCATCTGCGACCAGCCACCCTTCCAACACATCAACAGGGCCACCAGCACAGCGGAAATCCCCGAGCGCGCGGCCGCCTGCATGACCGGCGCCACGTCCGCCGCCGCCCACTTGATCATCACCTGCTGCACGCCCCAGATCAGGCACAGGCCCAGCATCACTTGCAGGGCGAAACCATCGGCGCTGCGCCGCTCGATAATCACCGCAGCCCCTTGGAAGCAATCGACACCATGGCAGTTACTCGACAGAAAACAAAAAGCCCCGAAGCGAGCCCCGGGGCGAAGAATAGTGTGCTGTCGATTATCCGGCAAAGCGGCGGAGAAAGATCCCCGCCGGGCCGTGAAACTCAGTGCCTCAGCGAGACACCGCGGACACCAGAGGCACCGAACCTGAGGCCTGCTCGCGCCGGGCCAGGACAAAGAACAACACGCCGCCGAGGAAACAACCGGTGAACCAGGCGAAGTTGGCCATCGGCTGCAATACCGGGGTGAAGGTGATCGCAACGCCCATCAAGGTAGCTGGCACCAGCGCCTTGACCGCGGTCCAGTTGACCCCGCCGCTGTAGTAGTAACGCCCGCTGGGGCTGTCGTTGAACAGCGAGTCGACGTCAATCTGCTGCTTTTTGATCAGGTAGTAATCCACCAGCAGAATGCCGAACAGTGGGCCGATAAAGGCCGCCAGTACATCCAGGGTGTAATGGATCACTTCCGGGTTGTTGAACAGGTTCCAAGGGGTGATGAAGATCGAGGCAACGGCGGCAATCATGCCTCCCGCGCGCCAGCTGATTTTGCTCGGCGCCACGTTGGCGAAATCGAAGGCCGGGGAGACAAAGTTGGCGACGATATTAATGCCGATGGTCGCGGTGACAAAGGCAAAGGCCCCCAACAGCACGGCCACATCGTTGTCGATCCGCGCCACGGTGGCGATCGGGTCGTGGAGCATTTCACCAAACACCGGCAAGGTGCCTGAGACGATGACGACGGTCACCAGGGAAAACGCCAGGAAGTTTACCGGCAGCCCCCAGAAGTTGCCGCGTTTCACGTCCTGCATGCTGCGGCAGTAACGGCTGAAATCACCAAAATTCAGGGTGGGGCCGGAGAAGTAAGACACCACCAGGGCAGTGGCCACAATCACTTGGCCAAAGGCTTGCCAGCCCGACAGAGACTTTTCCGCCAGGGTAAAACTGATCTGGCTCCAGCCGGCCTTCCACACGATCCAGCCGGCGAGAATGAACATCACCGCATAGACCACAGGGCCCGCCCAATCGATAAAGCGCCGGATCGACTCCATGCCAGCCCAGAACACTAGGGCCTGGACGAACCACAGGGCCAGAAAACCGAACCAGCCCAGGTAGGACAGGCCGGCAAAGTGTGGCTCTGCATAGACCGCCATCGAGGGGAAAAAGCGCAGCACCACAATGATCAAGGCACTGGAGGCCAGGTAAGTCTGGATCCCGTACCACGCTACGGCGATCAGGCCACGAATCACCGCCGGAATGTTCGCCCCAAACACCCCGAAGGCCAAACGGCAAATTACCGGATAAGGCACTGCCGCCTGCTGACTGGGCTTGGCCACCAGATTGGCGACAAACTGCACGATACAGATCCCCGCCAGCAAGGCGATCAGCACCTGCCAACTGGCCAGCCCCAAGGCAAACAGGCTGGCGGCAAACACATAACCGCCAACGCTGTGCACGTCACTCATCCAGAAGGCGAAGATGTTGTACCAGTTCCATTTTTGCGGCAGCGGTCCCAAATCCTGGTTGTACAGGCGCGGGCTATAGCCCTCGGGTAGTTGCTCAGTCATTGCGCGGCTCCTCGATGATCAAGCTCTGCCCCCGCGACTGCCCTTGTGACCACACTGCGTACGGGAGCTGGCATGGTTTGTATACGAAGCCCTACGCAGAATGCGTGCCATCGTGCAGATACCTGTGCCGAATCCGGCCGCAAGCCTTGTATTCAGTCGATTGAGCGAACAGCAAGAGGAGGACTAAAGGCGAGATCATCACGGGCACGACTGCCCACAGACAGTGCGCAATTGCCTGATATCGGTGCACAAATAATTGTATACAGATGAAAACGCAACAGACCTTATTGCGGGATACCGCCCCACAGCCGCGCGCCCAAGACACCCAGGCTGCAGGCAATGGCGGTGGCCACGCAGCCCCAGGCCATGTCCATCAGCGCCAGGGAAGCCGGCCAACCCTGCAAGGTTGCCCAATTGCTCAGGTCATAGGTGCCGTAGGCTACCAGGCCAAGCAAGGCGCCAAGCCGCGCAGCCCGTTGCCAGCCGCCATGGCTCAACGCCGGACGCACCACGAACACCACGCAGCCGAGGATATAGAGGAGGTAGAACGCCACTGCCGGGACCGGCAGCGGCTGATCGAGCATCATTGAACCCAACTGCGCCTTGTACGTTGACCCCATCAGCAACCCGAGCCAGACACCGTCGAGTAACAGAAAGGCCAGCAATGTAGCGAAGTAGGCAACCAGCGTGGTTCTCATGACGTACATCCCGAATCGAGTTGAACGTCAGCTTAGTTCAATGCGATCCGGGTGAATGACAATCTGCCCCTGCTTGTACAGTGCGCCGATGGCCTTCTTGAAGTTGCCCTTGCTGACACCGAACAGACTGCTGATCAGGGTCGGGTCACTCTTATCACTGACCGCCAGGCTACCGTTGTTTTCCCGCAACTTGGCGAGGATCTTGGAGTTCAGGCTGGTGGACGCTTCTTCACCCACCGGTTGCAAGCTGAGGCTGATCTTGCCGTCAGCGCGGACTTCTTTGATAAAGCCCTTTTCCTGCATGCCGGAACGCAGGAACTTGAACACCTCGTTCTTGTGGATCAAGCCCCAGTGCTTGTTATTGATAATGGCCTTGAAGCCCATATCCGTGGCTTCGGCCACCAGCAGATCGACTTCCTGGCCCGGTTTGTAGCTGGCCGGTGTCTTGTCCAGGTAGCGGTCCAGGCGGGCGGTCGCGGTGATGCGGCGGGTGTGTTTGTCGAGGTAGACGTGCACCACGCAATACTCGCCGGCATGCATCTGGCGCTTTTCTTCGGAGTACGGCAGCAACAGATCCTTGGGCAGGCCCCAATCCAGGAACACCCCAATGCTGTTAACTTCAACGACTTTAAGACTGGCGAACTCACCGACCTGAACTTTCGGCTTTTCAGTAGTTGCGATGAGTTTGTCTGCACTGTCCAGATAAACAAAAACATTGAGCCAGTCTTCATCTTCACTGGGAATATCTTTGGGGATATAACGGTTGGGCAGCAAGATTTCGCCATCCGCCCCGCCATCCAGATACAAACCAAAGTTGGTGTGTTTAACCACTTGCAAACTGTTGTAGCGCCCGACTAAAGCCATTTCCAATACCCTCATTGCGTGGGCGGCATTCTACCCGGTTTTGGGCGCCAGGTTCGGCAGCCGAAGAACCGGCTGGAGAAAAATCCGCCCGGGCTTTGGTTTTTCATGGCTTGGCCCCTTCACCCGACGCCACCCGTCAGTCCGACGGACGGGATGAATCCCACGTCGCTGGTGGCGCCTCCTGCAAATCAAGCCAATCTCCTTATTTAAAACAGCAGCTTAGGGACATAGTGCAAATAATAACTTAGGCGTATTCAACGCCCGGGAGGGTTATTTCAAAGGGATATTTGCCAAGCAATTGTCAAGCCTTTCAGGTAAGATGCCTGGCCAAGTTAATTTTCAAAAAGGTTAAATGGCCGCCATGCGCGTAAAAGCATCCAACAGCAAAGCAAAGCCAGCTCCAGCCGTTGAGACCAGCGAATCGATCAACGATCAGATCGCTGCGTTCCTGAAGTCCGGTGGCGAAATCCAGCAAATTGCCAAAGGCGTCAGTGGCCAGACTTTCGGCCCGTCCAAGCAGATCACCCTGGGCAAAAAGTAATACCCCCGCACCACCCAGGTCCTCATGCGCTTTGTCCCCCTCAAGGCGCTAGGACTGGCACCCTCCCTCAGCAACACCTTCAGAACCTCTGCAAAAATCGACGAACGGCCCTCATCGGACAGCGTTCATCGGTATGCTTGCACACGTCTAAATCGCGCCTTTCAGTAGGTTCTACCGTTCCTGCTCCTCGCTGTTCATGGAGTGCAGCATGCTCAAACCCTCTCTTTTGCTGGCCAGCACCTTGCTGGCCTGCCCAGCTGTCGATGCGCAGGTGTTCCAGCGCGAGATGGGCGACTTCGACCTCAAGCTCGGCACTACGCCGAGCCGCAGCATGGCCCAGGGCCTAGTCAAGCCGTCCAGCAGCGGCTCTTTCCACGGCGGCCTGGACTTGGCCCACGACAGCGGCTGGTACGTCGGCCAATGGGCGCCGAGTATGGGCATCAGCCCCGCCAGCCACTTGGAAGTGGACTCGTACGTGGGTTTCAAGCAGCCCTTCGACCAGACACTGGGCTATGAACTGGGGATGATCCATTACAGCTACCCGCAACTGGAAACCCTCGACAGCCGCGAGTTCTTCGGTGGCCTGACCCTGCTGGGCAGCCGCTTCGGGGCAGCCTTCAGCAACGACCCCGACCAGCGCAACAGCACGCTGTTCGCCGACTTGAGCGGCAACCAGCCCTTCGGCATCGGCATCAGCCTCAAGTACAGCACCCACCAGTTGAATAGCCCGGTGTCGATCGCCGACGGCGGCTACGTCAGCAGCTTCAACGACTGGTCGGTGAAACTCTCGCGGCCCTGGCTGGGCATCGACCTGAACCTGATTTACAGCGACTCCAACCTCAGCGGCGGCGACTGCTCGGCCTACTCCGGACACAACGCCGAGTGCGATGGGCTGTTGACCTTCAAGGCCGAACGGGCCTTTTATTGATCGGCTGAACTGCCGCAGGCCTTTGCGGTTCAGATGCATGAACCCGCATTCGCAAGGACTCGCCCATGTCGCGCCGGTTACCGCAACTCGCCCTGCTCCTGATCTTCAGCCTGGTCTTGGTGGCCTGCAGCCGCGTGGGCCTGGCCTATCGTAATCTCGACGTCATCATTCCCTGGACGCTCAATGATTACCTGGACATGAACAGCGAGCAAAAAGGCTGGTTCAACGAGCGCCTCAAAGACCACCTGAGCTGGCATTGCAGCACCCAGTTGCCGGGCTACCTGGATTGGCTCGATCGCCTGCAACAGATGGTGGAAAGCAATCAGGTCAGCGATTCCGCCCTGCAAATCCGCACCCAGGAAGCCAAGCTAGCCATCGCCGAAACAGCGCGGCAAATCACCCCTTCAGCCGTTGAGCTGCTGCAAGGCCTCGACGACCAGCAGGTCAAGGAGATGAACGCGGCCTTTGCCAAGGACCAGCAGGAGCGCCGGGAGCAATACCTGAAACCCACCCTGGAGCAACAAATCAGCCAACGCAGCCAGCGCATGAGCAAACGCCTGAACACCTGGCTCGGCCCTTTGAACCCGGCCCAGCAACAGCGTGTCGACGCTTGGTCGGCAGCCCTGGGCGATCAGAACCAACAATGGATTGCCAACCGCGCCCACTGGCAGGCGCAGTTCAGCGCCGCCGTGGAGCAACGGCACAGTACCGACTTCCCGCAACGCATCGAACAACTGTTGGTCAACCGCGAAAGCTTATGGACCCCAAGTTACCGTCAGGCCTACGCCAGCACCGAACAGGCGGCCCGCAGCCTGCTAGTGGACCTGATGGCCGAAAGCACGCCGCAACAACGTCAGCGTCTGCTGAAGAAAATCGACGGCGTGCGCAGCGACTTCCAGGCGCTCAAATGCCTGCAGGCCAGCCATCAGGGCTGAATTCCCGTCAGGCGATCTGCGCTTTGGACGCCACCTCCTCAAAGGTCTCCGGCGCCAGGGCGTCGGCCTGCTCATCCAGCACCTGACGCGGGTGATCATTGCCAGGGATGCTGCTGTCGATCAGGCACAACAGGCTTGATCCCCGAGGCGTGAGGATAAAGTTCTCGCCATTGCCACCTTCGTCTTCAGGCCGCGACTCGATAAAACCGCGGTCCAGCAACAGTTTTTCGTATTCCGTGGCTGTCACCTTCAGCTCGTCCAGATTGCCGGGGGTTTCACCTTCAGCGGCCAGCGCCGCCGCATGCTGCTCTGCATAGGGACGCGGGGTGAAACTGTGGCCAGCGCCGTTCTGCACCTCATGCAACAGGCGCTCGATCAAATCCCAGTTGTATGTGCTCATCCTGATCAACCTCCCAACCAACGAATGAAATGCCTTTCATCGATTGTGACTGGCGGGAAGGGCCAGCCGTTCAGGAATTAACCCAACCGCCCGTCCCTTGATCGACAAACGCCGGGGTCGGCAGCTGCTCAGTGGATGGCCTTTAAAACGCCCTCGCCGCCCCTACAAAAACAGCTACGACCGACACGGCCAGCTAAGCTGCATTTATGAGCCCCGCCGACCACAGTCTCCACGAATACACGCGCCGCATGAATCGCGTCCTGGAGTACATCGACCAGCACCTGCACCAGCCGATCGAGCTGGCCGACCTGGCGCAGGTGGCGCATTTCTCAGCGCTGCATTTCCATCGCCTGTTCAGCGCCTGGGTGGGCGAAACCCTGGGCCAGTATCTGCGTCGACGCCGCCTGGCCTGTGCCGCTTATCAACTGGCCAGCCACCCGGAAGCGAGCATGCTTGAAGTCGCACGCGAGGTTGGCTTCAGTTCCGGCGAAGCCTTGTCCCACGCCTTCAAGCAGCAGTTCTCCGTAAGCCCGACCACCTGGCGCAGCACCGAGCCCAAGCGCTGGCACCGACGCGAGAGTGATGTTCCCGAACGGCGCCTGCGAACCTTGAACAACCCTGGCCAGACCCACATCCCGGCGTTTGACGATCCCGATGCTTTCATTCACCTGAAGCACTCAAGCCTGCACATCGTGCTCACACAACTGCCGCCCGCCCGCGTCGCCTGCCTGCGCCACATCGGCCCCTATGGTCCGGAGCTCGGCCAGTTCTGGCGCGAAACAGTGACGCCCTGGATACAGGAAAATCAGCTATCAGGCCGAGTGCGCTACGGCATTGGCCACGATGATCCTGACATCACCCCGGCGCACCGGCAGCGTTACGACGCCTGTGTGGAAGTGGATGCCACCTTCAAGAGCAACGGTGCAGGCAACCTCCTCCAGCTTCCAGGCGGCCTGTATGCAGTGGCGCAATTCAACGGCAAGGGCCACGAACTCGGCGACACCTGGATAGAGTTGTGCCGCGACTGGATGCCCAAGAGTGGCCTGCAGTTCGACACCCGCCCGGCGTTCGAGCGCTATCCGGCGGAGGCGTACTACGACGCCAGGACGGGGGCGTTGGCGTGTGAGATCTGTATTCCGGTGAAGGTGCTGTAGCACCTTGGCCACAAACGGCCCTAACCGGAAACGACACGGGGGAGCCAATGCTCCCCCGTTTTTTTTCGCGTGAATTCGCGGCCTTAAAGACTGTCGCTGGTGGAGAAACTGCCACCATCGCGGGAACGGGTGCTGCTCGAAGAGGTGCTGAAGCCCGAGCTACTCGAGGATGTGCTAGAGCCTGAGCCACTGGAGCCGGAGCTGCTCGATGAAGCGCTTGAGGATGAGCCGCTCGACAAATCGCTGAAAGAGGAACGGCTGGACGTACGGCCAGCTCCTGAGTTACTCCACGAACTACTGGACTTGGAGGACCCGGAGTCAGCACTGCTACTCAAAATCGCGCCCATTAATGTGCTCGCTACCGTGTAGGACGTTTTCAGCAAACTAAGCGCTGCAGCCTTACTGTCACCGGTACTGGCTTGATCAGCTTCGTACTCTTCGTAGTCCTCCTCAGACTCGTAAGCTTCCTCCTCTTCCAGCAAGCGTTGTATCCGCTTGGCCTTTTTGTAATCCTTGCGAGCCTTCTTGCACTTAAGCTCTAGGCGCGGCATGCGAACCAGTAGTTCATCCAGCTCGGCACGCATCCCTCGAACTTGCAGCACCAGCGCATCATCCTCTGGCCCGCTGGTCTGCGCAGCCAGGCGCTCCAACTCCAGAATGCTCATCTCGTTCAACTGCTCAGCCAGCAACTGCGACGCACGAACCAGATGTGGATCACGCCTGAGGCTGAAGACCTCCAGTTCGTCGTAGACCTGCTTGGCCTGAGCCGTGGCCGCCTCCAACGCCTGCGCCCCCGTTGTCAGAGCCTGCTGAAGCTTCACAAAATCAAAAGCCGCGGAAAACCGACTATACAAGTTAGACACTTTGGCCCGCTGGGCCACCAGCTCACGTTCAGACTGACGGGCAGCCTCTTCGTTTGCCTCCTGAATGGCATATAGAGTCTGCTCGGCCCGCCAGTTTTCAGTGAAGTTGCAAAGCTTTGCGACCCACCGATCCAAGCTCTGCCAGGGAGTCCAACGCGGGTAGGCCTCGGTGCCGAACTTCCGTGCCTTAAGGTACAAATACAGCCGATCGACCTGAAAGCTCCGCAACTTGGTCTCGCACTCGTCACGCAACTCCCCATAGGATTCGGTCGTAGTTGCTTGCGCCGCCTCAGTGGCATGCAAGGCAACAACCTGCTGCTGATACTCGGGGTCTTCGGCCAACCGGCGATCGAGCTCCGCAGCCTGGGCCTGAACCTCTGCGGAGACCTCCAACAACATCTGTTGATGCTGCTCCACCTTGGCCTCGGCCTTGGCCAGACGTTCAGCCACCTCGGCCTCTTCCTGGTTGCGCTTTGCCAACAGGCGCGTGATCTCAAGCGACTGTTGCGAATCGCCCTTGAGTTGATAACGGGCTACCTGGGCCAGGGCATAACTGATTTCCTGCCGCAGGCGCAGCTCCTGACTGTGAGCCAGGGATAGCTCCTGCTGGAGCGCGCGCAGTTCACCCTCATGGTGCTGCAAGTCTTCACTCACAGGCGTCAGCGTATTGTTTGAGCTCATCACCACTCCAGAATGTAGTCAGGGTTGCCGGTAGTACGCCCTTTGACAAACTTCAAGCCCAGCGCATTAGCGTCTTTAGACCCCATGCTCCGATTGTCGACGTGACCATCTGCAAGCTTGTCCTTCTTGACCTCCTGATAGGTGGCCTCGCTGACCCTGACTCCAAATACTTTGGCGTAGCGTTTCTCTCCGGTTTCACGACTGGTAATCGGTACCTGCACCACATTACCGGCGGCATCCGTGGCCTCGGTCAGCAGGTACCAGCTCTTGCCCCCAGTTGGGTCGTAATTACGCTCGATCATGGACTTTTCACCGGCACGGCTCACCACATCCAACTTCAAGGGTGTCTTGGCGAAGGTCAGCAACTGATCAATATCCTTGAGGCTTCGGGTTGCGGCACTGGCATCTTGTGCATTGATCGCCCGGTCCACGCTGGTAAACAGAGGCTCGAACTGAGCAGCATCCGCCGGGTTCAACCCCATCTTGCCCACTGCTCCACGCGCGCTTTCAAGGGCGGCGAGGTAAGTCGGACTCAGGCTGTTCTGTTCGATCAAGCGATCGAGTCGATCCACCGCCGCTAGCGCAGTCGCCACACCCACAGTATCGGCCTGATCCAATGCGGAGCGTGCCTTAGCAGCCTCAGTCAGCACTTCGGGAACAGCTTTACTGATCGGGGAATAGCTGGTTCGACCGACCAAGGCATTGAGTTTCTGGTTACCCAACAACACACGCGAGACATCGTCCAACTGAACTTGCAATGCGTCCATGGCGTTGGTTGCAGCATTCAGGCTGTTTCGGGCCGCAAATACCTTGTTGGAATCAGCAAGGCTGCGCTGGTCCTCCGGCACAGCCTTCTCTGGTAGCGAGATCAATGTCAACTTCTGGGCTTTCTCCAGCAGTTCCCTCGCCTTCTCGAGCATTCGATCCGCAGCCGGCACCCGAGCGCTCGTTGCTTGTTCATGCAATCTGCCCAATCGGTCCCTTTGCGTGTAAAGCTGCTGCGAGCGGCTGTCGAGCTGGCTCCGCATGCTGATCAAGTCAGCCTGTGTGTACCGTCGTTGCTCGACATGGGAGCTGATCACCTGACTCCAGGCATACAACGACCACAAGATAATCGGCGTCCAAATCAACGTCCCTTTCAGCCACTGTTTACGATCGATGTAAAGCCGGGCCAAACGCCGTTCCCACCAACGCAACGTGGGTACGTCATAGGTCAGGCGCGTAGCAAAGTAACTGCGTACCCCCTGCTCCACCAGCGCATCCTCGACCTCGACCCCCTTGGCCTTGTAGAACTCACGAATGCGCTCGGCCACCGCCTTGCGGTGTTTGGGCAGGTCCAGGTGCTTCTGGATCTCGGTCTGGCCATGGCGCAGCTCATCGATCAGCGCCATAGCGCCCATCTGTTCGCTGAGAGAAACCCCGCTCACCTCACACCCCCTTCTGCAGGAGCGCGGTAAAGCGGCGCTTGCTGTCCTCGGTGACCGACTCGATCTCGGCGGCGGCCGACGCCGACTCCTTGCGTAGCTCCTGGATCAGGCTCAGGCTGCTGGCCTGGAACTCCAGCACCGCATCGGCCAGGGCCTTCACCGAACTGGCCTTGAGGCTGGAACCGTAACCGGCCTTGAGTGCGGCATTGAGCTGATCGCCGCCGGCCCGCGCCTGCACTTCAAGGCTGGTATTGATCCCGTCGGTCATGGCGTTCAGGGTTTGAGTGGTTTCCGCCAAGCCACCGGACGAAGTGAAGCCCGCCGCCAGCCCGGTGAGCACAATCTCGTTGGTGGCGAAGAAACTCACCGCCCGTTGATACAGCCGCTCTTTCACCGCGTGGTACTGATTGAGCCGAGCGAACACCAGCTCCGCCGCGCCATAGGCGGCCTTCAACTGATCGGCGATGTCGGTGATGATCTGGAAGCGCTTATCTTCGTCCTGCAGATTGCGCAGGGCCACATCCCGCTCCAGCTCCAGCTTGGCCTGATCCGCCGCCAGCCCTGCTACTTCTAGAGCGGCACTGGCATCAGCCAGCGCCTTACGCCCAGCGTCCATCTGCGCCAGGGCGATTTTCTGTACTTCACTGGCATCGACTTCGGCCGACTTCATGGCCAGGCGGTAATCCTGATACGCCTCGAGAATCAGGGTTTCCAGCTGAATCTGCTCGTTGGCCGACTTGGCCACTGCCAGGTAATGCTCGCGGATGCTCTCGAAGCGATCCGGGATCGAACCACGACGCACGTTCAGCCACGCCAGCTGAATACGCTCAGAGAACTGCAACTTGCCGTCGGCCATCCACTCCATCATCTGCTCGGCGTCGGTACGGATCGAATCGAAGCTGGAGGCGATATCCGCATAGCGGGTGCTGATGTCCATACCCTGGAGCTTGTCCCGCACGGCGGCGTTGAACACCGTGGACTGCTGCAGGGTGGCGGCAATATTGGTCACACGGGTAGCGTCGTACACCGCCACCTTGTCCAGCAGCGCCAGGACCGGGGCGTCCTGCTGAGGAAAGCTGATACCTATGGAGCGCAAGGCCGACATGGAGCGTTCGAGGTAGTTCGTGAGCATGGGCATATTCCCGGGGTGGAGCCGCGAAGGCGCAGCTCCATCATCCATTGATAGGTGAATAGGCGAAGGGGGCTTCCACCCCCCACTTTAAAATCGGTTACAGCGTTGCCGGCACCCTCTACGTAAGGGCCGGGGTTAACAGAAGCCTCTCATCAAGCAAGGCCTGGTGCATCCCCGGCAGATAGCCAGCAACCTGGCGTGCGCGAGCATATCACCCGACTTGGACAGAGAGAATTCATCGCTGCTTGCCCCACTCTCAACGAGAACCGAGTATCCCCAGCACCAATGTTCCATGGCTTCGATTACGTGGGCATTGGTTGTTGCAGGTAGGGTTTTAGATCAATCAGAAGATTAGAATCAAGCTCAGTAAGAATAAGCTGGTGATTACGGCAGAGTGAAACATAGAAAGATCCCCGGCTAGCCGGAGACTTTAAGTTTAACTTCCAGATAAAGCCTGAGCTTTAGATCAACTATTCATAAACTTTTGCCGCACACAATATTTTTGCAAAAGTGCTCCAACTAGGAATAGTAATGGTCTTATCACCAGAATTTTTTGCATACATATCTATTGCCCTAACCCAAGCTTCCATTGCACCCAAAAACCTCTCCAAATCAGAGTTCTCCCATTCATCAGGAGCATGTACTAACTCATTTCTAAACGACTCGATAAAATCTGCAAACTCTTCTTTTGTCTGTATATTTTCCACTTGCTCAACGCTCATACGTTCCTCATTTACAAACGCCTCGAACACAGATAATTGAACCATTATTTGGCGTAGTCATTTTCCAACCCTCCTTAGCAACTTCTGCCGGTGTGGCGGGCACAACTTTAATTGGAACGCCCGCCTCAGATGCTGCAAGCAACCGCCGATTATCCAGACTATAAATTTTCCCAACCTTCTCAAATACTCGGATAGGTGGCAGATCATCTGGAGATATTTTTCCTGATTTCAAACCATCAATTTTTGCCTAGAGGGTTTTGCATATTTGAAAGTATTAGAAACACTATCTTGCGTGAACCGAATATTTTTAGGATTTGCTAAGCCAGTCCAGTAGCTGTCTAAAGCATGTTCATATTGCTCCGGCATCATGTCCTACGCCAGACGCGGCGCGGCCTCCGAATGCATTACACCCAGCCGATGCTCACCGTATAAAATGTCCCAGACGAGGCTACGGGGCTGTGGCTACGGCAGGCGGGGTTTGAGATGAACGAGAACCTTTAAATGCGGGTGATGAAGGGGTGTTTGGTGATTACGGCGGAGTGAAAATATCCCCCGGCAACGCCGGGGGATATTTCTAGTCAAACAATTCATGTCTGAGCAAATAAAAGTCTGTACTCAACAAAAATTTAATCTCCTCAGAACGCAGAGTCATGTCCACATAAAGCAAAACCGGATAGCTCGAGAACATTTGCTCAACAGGCTCTCCATCAAAAGGGTCAATATTTCCTTTCAGAACAAAGCTTTCTGACTCCTTGTCGCCAAACTTATAATAGATCTCTCCCTGATATGCGCTCTCTCTTTCCTCAAAAGAAAAGTTTAAATTTTCCTCAACCTTTGATTTAGCTTCAAAAATATTCACTCCCTTAAAACCATATAAATCATAAGCAGCCATTTCAATCACTTCGGCAAAATAATGCTTGGGGCTCGCTTTATTGCTAAGGGTGTCGAACCACAAACCATAAAGTTAACATCTCGACCCGCTTATTTAATCAGCTGACTAGCCAGATCATTTAAACCTAACGCTTTTAAGTCTCTCATGCTTAGTGGACCAGTTCGTGCCCCGCCACTTCTCAAACCAACCCCCAGAGATTCTGCTTTTCGCAAAAGCTCCGGACTTTTCAGTGCAATATCAAAGTCGCTAGTCCTTCCAACATCAAACGTCTGTCCAGTTCGATTGCAGTGGTCAACTAACCCCAAAAAACCAGTAAAACTTCCATCCAACCGCCAACTTGCGCCCCTTCCGCCAGGCAATGTACATGTAACCCAGCCACTTGAATTCCTTCCACTTACGCCCGCAGCTTTAACTCCTACCCGTGGAATATTTTTAATAGCCATCTCCGCCAACACACTCAACTACAGCGCTAAAAATCAGCCCCCTCCAAAATACAACCAGCATGAATTCACACCTACACCCCCATACTTAAAACACAAACTCCAAACTCATCTCAAATCAGTATGTACTTCATACGGATCTTGAGCCTCTGTCTTTTTCAAGAAATTAGAAAACTCACCTATCATACGCCGCAACTCCTCCTCAAATTTCAATGGCACCAAACTGAGTACATCCTCTAGTTCACAACAATCCATTACAAGATCACAAATTTCAGGAGAGAGCCCTTTAGCCCTCAAAATTTTTGATGTCCGGGGTGTAAAAAGCAAACGTTCGGCCTCCTCCAAAGACATAACGCCGTAAAGAACTGACTTTAAAAGCCCGATAGATATAGCCGCCAAAAACCTAGCCGTTTCTTCAGTTTCGAATGTTTCTATTACAAATGAAAAACCCTTCATTTATTATTACTCCAGTTTGGCTTTGCTTTCACATCAAAAACTTTTCCACTTTCACTTTGAAAATAATGAACTGATATTTTAACCCCATTCGAGTCGAATCCATCCTTATACACTTTCGTCCACCTTCCAGCCTCAATCCTTCGTAGATCATCTAGAACCGCTTTATTATTTACTACATTTTTAGTAGTTCCTCCAACTTTTCCCCTAAAACCTTCTGGAAATTGTGGCGCCTTTCTAATAGAGTCATATACATGTTGTATACCTGATTTCCCACCACCCGCCCCAACGCTCCCCCTGCCTCCCATCAGCGCCATGGCGGCCGTTGTACCCAGCTCCAAGAGAATACTAGCTTTTTCTTTAGGCTCTAACTTCTGCCCTACGGATCTATCCACCCAAGAGGTAGAGTCATTCCAACGGTCAAGGTCAGCTAACTCATGAGAAGTCAGCCATCCCTCCTTGAGGCTCTTCGCAAACGCCTGTTGCTTGTCCAGTGCAAAAGTATCTCCCCAACCGCTCGGGTTAGGACTCTGCCAACTAACCAAATCTGGATTTCCCTGCAACAAGCCAGGGGTGTCATAGGTTGTCTGCCGTAACAACCCAAGAAGCTCCTGAGAAACGGGGTCGTCCATTCGGACCGAGCTACTTAGAATTTTATCTACACACGCACGGGTACTACATGCATTGATGGCATTGGAGCGTTCAGCAGACAACGTCTCATATTTCCCCAGAATGCTTTTAAGTTTGTTTTCGCTACAGCCTCCCGCGACACGACAGTCTTTGATCTCCTTGAGCAACTTTTCTGCCGCTGCATGATTGAGGTTGTTGTAAAGCATTGCCTGCTGTGCAACCCAGCGACCCTTCTCTATTGACTGTGCATCGGCATCCTTCTGCGAGGCAGCTGCTAATACACCGACAATTTGTGAACTCATAACCAGTAGACTTTCATCATTTTTGACCAACTGGCCCAGCTCCACAGCCAAGGCTTCGCTAGCACCCGCCGCCAGAGCGCCAGCCTTAAAGTCCCCGCCAGTAGCTTCCGACAGTAGTCCACCAACCATCGCGTGAATGGCTACTTTCGGTAATGACCCTTCAGCAAAGACGCCCAGTGAATAATCTCCTACGGCGTTGAAGCTCACTGCAGCCAAGGTATTGAACAAAGCACTTTTAAGCGCGTCATTCGCACTTCCCCCCTGCCCCAACGCTTTGCTCAGCAGTGTCGAGGTTCCTCCCTGCAAGGTCTGGTTAGCCGCGAACTTGCCAACACCCGTCCAAGTGTCTAATTGCAAGTCAACCTTGCCGGTCAAGACGTCGGTTTTACCTCCGACCCATTTATCGAAGTAACCGGTGGTCAAGCCTGCTGTAACACCGGAGATGACGTAACCTTGAATGGCATTGGAAGAAGTCACATCCTTAACTACCGCACCCAGATTTCCACCGTTGTTGATGAAACTCACCGTTGCATTCGTCGCAGCACCTGTCGCGATAGCTCCAGCACCCGACACCAACATTCCCGCCGTTCCCGAACTAATGGTCCCCGCAGCCACCGCGCCGCCTGTTGCAGTTCCCATCGCGCCCATAGCTGCCGGTCCAACGACCGCTGCCATCACAATCGCAATAATGATCTGCGAAGCCGGCCCCAGCCCGGAGTTGCTGTACTTGTAGGAGTCGTGGATCTCCTTCACCAACCGCCAGTCGACATCGCCGCGTTTCTCGGCCTCCTTGAGCCAGGCCAGTTGCGGGTCGGCCTTGACCATCGCATTGATGCTCTGGCTAACGCTTTGCTGATCGACCTGCCTCACATCGATCTTCAGCCCATCGACGGCTTTGATCACGATGTTGCCGGCCGCCAGCATCTGGGTCTGGCGCAGGGTTTCGTCAGTGTTGCCCTTGCCTTTGGAGGACACCCAGAAGAAGTTGTTATTGGTCTTCTCGTGGCTCTCCTGGTGCAGGTCCTTCCCCCCCTCAAAGGTGATAGCGCCGCCGCTGTCCAGGGTCAGGTCCTTGCCGCTCTCCAGCTTGGCAACCTGATACTTCTGGTCACCCTCGCTCTTGAGCGTCAGGTTGCCACCAGCACTGATTTCGCTGCCTATATGGGTGGTGCGGGTGACTTCGTCACGTTGGGTCTTTAGGCTTCCAAAGCCCCCCTTCTTCTTCATGTCATACAGCGAGTGCTCACTGTCCTGCTCCGCCAACAGGTTCAGTTCGCCACCGGCCACCAGATAGGCTTCATCCCCAGCCTTGACCTTGCTGGAAATCAGGGTCATGTCCTGGCCGGACTTGAGCGTCACGCCGCCGCCCGCCGTCACCGTGGTGGCTTGCTGGTGGACGCGATCCTCTTCGCTCTTGGTGGTGCCGGTCTTGCTGGCCCAGTGCTGTTCATTGGCTGCCGAGGCCAGGGTCATCAAGTCAGTGGCCGTCATCGAGACATCGCCCTTGGCATCGATCTGGCTGGCGACGGCGGTGACGTTGCCTCCGGCCTCAATGCTCAGGTCACCGCCGCTCTCCAGGGTGGCGCCGTGCTGGGTTTTGCTCTGGTCGAGGTTGCCAATGCCGCGATCGTTGCTGACCACTTGCTCGACGGCGTTGAGGCTGACGTTGCGACCGGCCTTGATGCGGGTGTCGCCACCGCTGTGCAGGACGCTGCCGTTGTTGTCGAAGTCCCGTTCGGCGTCGATGCTCAGGCTGTTGCCGGCTTCGATGCGGGCGGCGCTGTCGAGGAAGTCGCGGCGCTGCTCGCGGACGTAATCTTCACTGTTGCTCTGGTGGGTGGTCAGGGTGCGGTCGTTGATCACGTCGCCCTGGGTGGTGGTCAGGCTCACGTCGCGCCCGGCGATGATGCCGCCGGCACGGTTAACCAGGTAGTTGCCGGCCAGCAGGTCCTGGCGATTGCCCGCCTCCACCAACCCACTATTGACCAGGCTCTCCCCCGCCACCGCCAACAGGTCATTGGCCGCGCGCAGGGTGCCGACGTTGGTCAGATCCTTGCCGGCAATCAGGCTGATATCGTTGCCCGCGATCAGGGAGCCGTTGGGCGCCAGGCGTTTGTTGGCGTGGGCCAGGTACAGCACCGGCACCAGCACCTCTTCGCCATTCACTTCATGGCTTTCCAGCCAGACGATGTCGTGGGTCAGCGCCGCGATCTGTTCGGCGGTCAGGGTCACGCCCACCGACAGGTCAAGCTGTTGCTTGCTCTGGAGGGCGTTGTCCATCAGGTATTTGAAGAGGTGTTCGTTGCTGTCCTGCCCGTCGATAAAGCGCTGGCCGGTGCGGGCCACCATGGCTTGCTGGATGAGTTTCTGTTCGTAGAAGCCGTCCCCGAGGCGTTTGGCGCTTTCCTCCGGGTTGTAGCCGAGGTGGGACAACAGGTAGTCCGAGCTCATGAACGTCTTGAGATTGGTCAGCTCGGGGCTGGTTTCGATCAAGTACTTGTGGGGCCGGGACAGGGTTGAGGCGTCCGGCAAGCCGGCGATCTGGGCCGGGGTTGGGGCCTGGACAGCGCTGCTGCCCTGGCCGCTCAGCCGGAACAGGCCGTTGCCGCCGGTGGGCAGGGTGAAGCCCGGCAGTACCAGGGGGTTGACCTGCTGCTGAGCCAGTTCCGGTGGCAATTGCGGGTTGATT
>NZ_MOAL01000003.1 GCF_003731765.1 Pseudomonas chlororaphis | reverse complement strand
CCCACACGAATTGCTTGATTCAGTTGTTAAAGAGCGGTTGGTTAAGATCTTTCGTCTCAACCGAGGCGCGTATTCTACAGCAGCCTCATTTGCTGTCAAGTGATTATTTTCAGAAGTTTTCAAGGATTTCCTTAACAACTTCAACCACTTGCGCTTCCGATCACTCGTTAGCGGGAGGCGAATTCTACAGCGTTACACGCTGCTGTCAACACCTCTTTTTCTCCGCTTTCGACCGAGAAGATCGAAACGTTAACAGAGCCTAACTAAACCGCTCCACCAACTCCTTCTAGGCTTCGATGAACTGAAGCAAGTCGCTGCCGAAAACTGCGTAACTCGTTGAGTTTCAAGGAGTTTTCCGTTTCGACTGCGCCGGAAGTGGGGCGAATTATAGGCCCATAGAATCTGCCGTCAACCGTTAATTTCACAATTCTGTCATAACGGTCAAAATCCCCCCTAAAAACAAAGGCCGGCCCCAAGGGGCCGGCCTTTATGCCTTGCCTGATTACAGGCTAGGGAACGCGAACTGCGACGCTTCATGACTGGCCCGTTGCGGCCAGCGCTGGGTAATGGCCTTGCGACGGGTATAGAAGCGCACGCCATCCGGGCCATACGCATGCAGATCGCCAAACAGCGAACGCTTCCAACCCCCGAAGCTGTGGTAAGCCACCGGTACCGGCAACGGTACGTTGACCCCAACCATTCCCACTTCGATCTCGTCACAGAACAGACGCGCCGCTTCACCGTCACGGGTGAAAATGCAAGTGCCGTTGCCGTACTCGTGATCGTTGATCAGTTGCATGGCCTCTTCCAGGCTGTTGACCCGCACAACGCAGAGCACAGGCCCGAAAATTTCTTCTTTATAGATGCGCATCTCTGGGGTCACCTGATCAAACAGGCAGCCACCCAGGAAGAAGCCGTCTTCGTTGCCGGCCACACTCAAGCCACGACCATCAACAACCAGCTTGGCGCCCGATGTCACGCCGTCTTCTATATAGCCGCTGACCTTATCCCGCGCCTGAGCAGAAACCAGTGGCCCCATGTCCAGGCCACACGAGGTGCCTGCACCGATCTTCAGCGCCTTGATCTGCGGCACCAGCTTGGCAATCAGTGCATCCGCCACTTGATCGCCGACACACACGGCCACCGAGATTGCCATGCAACGCTCGCCACAGGAACCATACGCCGCCCCCATCAACGCGCTCACGGCGTTATCCAGGTCCGCGTCCGGCATCAGCACCGCATGGTTTTTCGCTCCACCCAGCGCCTGCACACGTTTGCCGCGTTTGGTGGCTTCGGAATAGATGTACTCGGCAATTGGCGTAGAACCGACAAAGCTCAAGGCTTTGACTTCCGGCGCTTCGATCAGCGCATCCACCGCGCCCTTGTCGCCGTGCACCACACTCAGCACACCTTTAGGCAAGCCGGCTTCCAGCAACAGTTGAGCAATCAGCAATGTCGAGCTTGGGTCGCGCTCCGACGGCTTGAGGATGAAGCAGTTACCGCAGACGATCGCCAGTGGGTACATCCACAGCGGCACCATGGCCGGGAAGTTGAACGGGGTGATCCCCGCCACCACACCCAGGGGCTGGAAGTCAGACCAGGCATCGATGTTCGGGCCGACGTTACGACTGTATTCGCCCTTGAGGATCTCCGGCGCCGAACACGCGTACTCGACGTTCTCGATACCGCGCTTCAACTCACCGGCAGCGTCTTCCAGGGTTTTGCCATGCTCTTCGCTGATCAGTTGGGCAATCCGCGCTTCGTTCTGCTCCAGCAACTGCTTGAAGCGGAACATCACCTGGGCACGCTTGGCCGGCGGTGTGTTGCGCCAGGCCGGGAAGGCAGCCTTGGCCGAATCGATAGCGCGCTGCATGGTGTCACGACTGGCCAGCGGCACCTGGTGGATCACTTGGCCGGTGGACGGGTTGAATACGTCGGCGCTACGACCGTTGTCGGTCACCAGTTCGCCGTTGATCAAATGCGGGATAAGGCTCATGCAGGGCTCCTGAAAAGTTGTCCACAGGCGCGAATCGCTCCGCGCCTGATCTGTGTTCTATATAGAAGGGCGAATCAGTCGATCTTGTTCAGCACTTCGCCAACCGCATCGAACAGACGGTCGAGGTCTTGCGGCTTGCTGTTGAAGGTTGGGCCGAACTGCAGGGTGTCGCCGCCGAAGCGCACGTAGAAACCAGCCTTCCACAAGGCCATGCCGGCCTCGAATGGACGCACGATGGCATCACCGTCACGCCCGGCGATCTGGATCGCCCCGGCCAAGCCGTAGTTACGGATGTCGATCACGTTCTTGCTGCCCTTCAGGCCATGCAAGGCATTCTCGAAATGCGGCGCGACTTCCGCCACGCTCTGCACCAGGTTTTCTTTTTGCAGCAGATCCAGCGCCGCCAAACCGGCTGCGCACGCCACTGGGTGTGCCGAGTAGGTGTAGCCGTGGGGGAATTCCACCGCGTACTCAGGGGTCGGCTGATTCATGAAGGTCTGGTAGATCTCGGAGCTGGCAATCACCGCGCCCATCGGGATCGCACCGTTGGTGACTTGCTTGGCAATGCACATCAAGTCCGGGGTCACGCCGAAGCTATCGGCACCAAACATCGAGCCGGTACGACCGAAGCCGGTGATCACTTCGTCGAATACCAACAGGATGCTGTGTTGATCGCAGATCTCGCGCAAGCGCTTGAGGTAGCCCTGTGGCGGCACCAGTACACCGGCAGAACCGGCCATTGGCTCGACGAACACCGCCGCGATGTTCGACGCATCGTGCAGTTCGATCAGCTTCAGCAGTTCATCGGCCAAGGCGATACCGCCCTGCTCCGGCATGCCGCGGGAGAAGGCGTTGCTGGCCAGCAGGGTATGGGGCAGGTGATCCACATCCATCATGGCCTGGCCAAACAGCTTGCGGTTGCCGTTGACGCCGCCAAGGCTGGTGCCGGCGATGTTCACGCCGTGATAGCCACGGGCGCGGCCGATCATCTTGGTCTTGGTCGACTGGCCTTTTAGGCGCCAGTAGGCCCGCACCATCTTCACCGCCGTGTCGGCACACTCGGAGCCCGAGTCGGTGAAGAACACGTGATTGAGGGTGCCCGGGGTCAGGTCGGTGATTTTCTCGGCCAGTTGGAACGACAGCGGGTGGCCGTATTGGAAGCCTGGGGAGTAATCGAGGGTGCCCAGTTGCTTGGAAACCGCTTCCTGGATTTCCTTGCGGGTGTGGCCGGCGCCACAGGTCCACAGGCCCGACAGCGAGTCATATACCCGGCGCCCCTTGTCATCGATCAGCCAACTGCCCTCAGCGCCAACGATCAACCGCGGGTCGCGCTGGAAGTTACGGTTGGCGGTGTAAGGCATCCAGTGGGCGTCGAGCTTGAGCTGGCTGGCCAAAGACTGGGGAGCGGTTTCGGGCATGTTCATGTGCAGGTCCTCGCAAGGCAATGAGCGGCATCGGGATCGAAGCGTTATTGCAGCTAAGTTGCCACGGCTATAAAGTCGATGAAATCCAACTTTAATAACCTTCAGTCAGGCCATGGCTAAACTATGAGCGTTCGCCGAATCGACCCGCTGGCCCAAGTCAGCGACTTTGATATCCGCCTCTTACGGATTTTTCGCAGCGTGGTCGAATGCGGTGGTTTTTCCGCCGCAGAAACCGTGCTCGGTATTGGCCGCTCGGCCATCAGCCAGCAAATGAGCGACCTCGAACAGCGGGTTGGCCTGCGCCTGTGCCAACGAGGTCGCGCCGGCTTCTCCCTGACCGAGGAAGGCCGCGAGGTCTATCAATCGGCGCTGCAACTGTTAAGTGCACTGGAAACCTTCCGCACCGAGGTCAACGGCCTGCACCGCCACCTGCGCGGCGAACTGATCATCGGCCTGACCGACAACCTGGTGACCCTGCCCCACATGCGCATCACCCACGCCCTAGCGCAGTTGAAAGAACGCGGCCCGGATGTGCAGATCCAGATCCGCATGATCGCCCCTAACGAAGTCGAACAAGGGGTGCTCGACGGCCGCCTGCATGTCGGCGTGGTGCCCCAGGCCAGCGCCTTGTCGGGCCTGGAATACCAGCCGCTGTACAGCGAGCGTTCGCTGCTCTACTGCGCCGTCGGGCACCCCTTGTTCTATGTCGATGACCGCCAGCTCGAGGACCAACGCCTCAATGAGCAGGACGCCATCGCCCCGGCCTTTCGCCTGCCCGCAGAGATCCAGGCCCATTACCAGCGCCTCAACTGCACCGCCAGCGCCTCGGACCGTGAAGGCATGGCTTTTCTGATCCTCACCGGGCGCTACATTGGCTACTTGCCGGACCACTACGCCAATGTCTGGGTGCAACAGGGCCGGCTGCGCGCCCTCAAGCCCGCTTCGCGTTTCTACGACCTGAGCCTGGCATCGGTCACGCGTAAAGGCCGACGCCCCCATTTGGTGCTGGAAAGCTTCCTCGAAAGCCTGGAAGCCACCCGTTGAAACTTCATAAGCCAGGTCAAAAACCCCTTGTTTTATTGGACAAAACCCAAACATCGAAAAAATAACCTGAGCACTTGGACAGCTTTTTGCAAGGCATCGGCACCTGAACCGACAGCCCCGAGTTCCAAGCCCATGCACGCAGAAGACCCCAGCTCCAGCGACCTGATTTACGGCCTCGATGATCGTCCCAAACCCGCCGCCGCCACCCTCGCCGCCCTGCAACACGTACTAGCGGCATTCGTCGGCATCATCACTCCGCCGCTGGTGATCGGTTCGGCCCTGGGCCTGAGCGCTCACTTGCCCTACCTGATCAGCATGGCGCTGATGGTGTCGGGGGTCGGTACCTTTATCCAGGCGCGACGGCCGTTCGGCATCGGCGCCGGGATGATCTGCCTGCAAGGCACCAGCTTCGCCTTCCTGGGCGCCGTGCTCTCAGCCGGGTTCCTGGTCAAGCAACGTGGAGGCAGCCCGGAGGACATCCTGGCAATGATCTTCGGCGTATGCTTTTTCGGCGCGGCGGTGCAAATCGTCCTCAGCCGTTTTATCGGGCAACTGCGCCGAGTCATCACACCGCTGGTGACTGGCATCGTCATCACCCTGATCGGGGTCAGCCTGATCAAGGTCGGCATCACCGACCTGGGCGGCGGCTTCAATGCCCCGGACTTCGGCGCTCCGGGCAATCTGGCGCTGGGGGTGTTCGTGCTCCTGACCATCATCCTGCTCAACCGCAGCAATACGCCCTGGGTGCGCCTATCGGCCATCATCATCGGTCTGGCCCTGGGCAGCCTCGCGGCCTGGTTCAGCGGCAAGCTGGTGCCACACGCCCTGCCCGACCTGCCCCTGGTGAGCGTACCGATTCCCTTCAAGTTCGGTTTCAATTTCGACTGGACGGCCTTCCTCCCGGTGGCACTGATCTACCTCATCAGCACCATCGAAACCGTCGGCGACCTGACCGCCAACTGCATGCTCGCCCGCAAGCCCATCAGCGGCCCCTCTTATATAAGCCGGCTCAAGGGCGGCGTTCTCGGGGATGGCGTCAGTTGCATGATCGCCGCCACCTTCAGCGCCTTCCCCAACACCACCTTTGCGCAAAACAACGGGGTGATTCAGTTGACCGGCGTGGCCAGCCGCTACGTCGGCCTGTACATCGGCCTGATCCTGTTCTGCCTCGGCCTGTTCCCGTTGATCGGCGCAGTGCTGCAGCAAATCCCCAAGCCAGTGCTGGGCGGCGCGACCCTGGTGATGTTCGGCAGCGTCGCCGCCGCCGGCGTGCGCATCCTCGCCCAGGCGCCCCTGGACCGCCGCAGCATGTTGATCATCGCCACCTCCTTCGGGGTCGGCCTGGGCATCGCGGCGCAACCCAACCTGCTGCACCTGTTGCCCAAGGTGGTGCAGAACCTGTTCGACTCGGCGATCACCAGCGGCGGGCTCACCGCAATCTTCATGTGCCTGCTATTGCCGGAGGCCAAGGCGGCCGCGCCTGACGCAAACACCGCCTTCGAAAGCGACACGGCGAAACCCCTTTGACGCTTTTGTCGCCTTAAGGCTTGTCGGATTGTTGTGGGTGCGCTATCAACGCACTGGTTGCACCCACAGACCAGCTCGGAAATGTCCATGACCTTTGAAGTCCCAGCCCACGCAGGCGCTCACTCCGGTAAACCCGCCAGCCGCATTCGTCAAAAGAACGAAGAAGCCATTCTCCAGGCCGCCGAAGACGAGTTCGCCCGTCACGGTTTCAAAGGCACCAGCATGAACACCATCGCGCAGAACGCTGGCCTGCCCAAAGCCAACCTGCACTACTACTTCACCAATAAACTGGGGCTGTACGTGGCGGTGCTGAGCAACATCATCGAGTTGTGGGACAGCACCTTCAACCACCTCAGCGCTGACGACGATCCTGCCGAAGCCCTGTCGCGCTACATCCGCGCCAAGATGGAATTCTCCCGGCGCCAACCCCAGGCCTCGCGCATCTTCGCCATGGAAATCATCAGCGGCGGTGAATGCCTGAGCGAGTATTTCAGCCAGGACTACCGCACTTGGTTCCAGGGTCGCGCCGCCGTGTTCCAGGCCTGGATCGACGCCGGCAAAATGGACCCCGTCGACCCGGTGCACCTGATCTTCCTGCTGTGGGGCAGCACCCAGCATTACGCCGACTTCGCCACACAGATCTGCCGCGTCACCGGACGCAGCAAGCTGACCAAGCAAGACATGGAAGACGCGGGCAACAACCTGATCCGCATCATCCTCAAAGGCTGTGGCCTCACCCCCGCCCTGTAAAAGATCCGCGCCCATGCCCTTTACCCTTGTCGGCCTTTGCGAATACCGCGAAGAAATTCGCAAAAGCCGTTTCATCGCCCTCGCCGCGCCCATCACCAGCCCCGCTGAAGCCCAGGCGTTTATCGAGCAGCACAGCGACCTCAATGCCTCACACAACTGCTGGGCCTGGAAGCTGGCCGACCAGTACCGCAGCAGTGACGACGGCGAGCCCGGCGGCACTGCCGGGCGGCCGATGCTCGCGGCCATCGAAGCCCAGGACTGCGATCACGTGGCCGTGCTGGTGATTCGCTGGTACGGCGGCATCCAACTGGGCACCGGCGGCCTGGCCCGAGCCTATGGCGGCAGTGCCAACAAATGCCTGCAAGGCGCCGAGCGCATCGAGTTGATCAGCCGCGTCCCCCTGAGTTGCGCCTGCTCCTTCAGTGAGCTGGCCCTGGTGAAACTGCGGGTAGGCGAATTGGGCGGGCTGGTGGTCGCGGAAAACTTCACCGCCAACGGAGTGGAGTTGCAGCTGGCCCTGGGCGCGGCACAGATCGACACCCTGCAAAGCCAGTTGGCCGACCTGAGTCGTGGGCGCATTCTCTTGCAGCGCTGAGCGCACCAACAGCGTCCACGCGACCACTTACCGGCTGTGCATAACCTCGGCGCCCCTCCAACACTTGCCCACATCTACTGTGCACCCGACTGTGGATAAGCTGAGCACATTCCCCTGTAACCCTTCTGTCACGTGGCTTTGCGGGGCTTGATCATTTTTTGTCCAAAGCCCTCCCGAGATGACTTTTTCCACAAGAAAACAGCGGCTTAGCCCGATTTATCACCTTTGGAAGACAAGCCCCGCCGGCTTATGCCCGAGCGGGCCGCTTGCACACAAATACTGTGGAGCAAGCTGTGGATAACCCGTGCAAGGCTGCACCCGCCGCTGACAGCGTATGGCCCCCAGCCGTTTGATCGTTTTTTGACCACCCGACAACGGGCCTAATCGGCGCCTTTTCCTCCGCCCTGCCCTGAAGTGGTGCCCACCCGTGCCTGGCTTTAGCGCCTAGGCAGGGCGCCTGACCTGCTCGGGACCGCTGCCGAGCGCGGCCTAGAGGTTTTCCTGACTCACTGGCCAGGAAATTGCTTTATCCACAGGCATAACGCCAAGCGACCCGAGTCCGCCATGCCAAACCCTGTGCCTGAACCCGAGCCAACACCGCGCCTGCAACTGCGCCGCATCACTAAACGCTACCCCGGCTGCCTGGCCAACGACGCCATCGACCTGAGCATCCGGCCGGGGGAAATCCACGCCTTGCTGGGGGAGAACGGTGCCGGCAAAAGCACCTTGATGAAGATCATCTACGGCGTGGCCCAGGCCGACTCGGGCGAACTGATCTGGCAGGGCCAGCGTCAGGTCATGCGCAACCCGGCCCAGGCCCGCAGCCTGGGGATCGGCATGGTGTTCCAGCACTTCTCGCTGTTCGAAACCCTGAGCGTGGCGCAGAACATCGCCCTGGCCATGGGCGCCGCCGCAGGTACGCCCAAGCAACTGGAGCCGAAAATCCGCGAAGTCTCGCAGCGCTACGGCATGCCACTGGAACCGGAACGCCTGGTGCACAGCCTGTCCATCGGCGAGCGCCAGCGCGTGGAAATCATCCGCTGCCTGATGCAAGACATTAGCCTGCTGATCCTCGACGAGCCCACCTCCGTGCTGACCCCGCAAGAGGCCGACGACCTGTTCATCACGCTGCGGCGCCTGGCCAGCGAGGGCTGCAGCATTCTGTTTATCAGCCACAAGCTCGCCGAAGTCCGCGCCCTGTGCCACAGCGCCACGGTGCTGCGGGGCGGCCGCGTGGCCGGGCACTGCATTCCGGCCGAGTGCACGGATCGGCAGTTGGCGCAGTTAATGGTGGGTGAAGCCGCCGCGCTGATGACCGATTACCCGAAGGTCACTGGCGGCAACACCTTCCTGGAACTGCACAAGCTGTCGTGGCACAACCCCGACCCGTTCGGCTGCTCCCTGCATCAACTCGAGTTGCAGGTACGCAGCGGCGAAATCGTCGGCATCGCCGGCGTGGCCGGGAACGGCCAGGACGAACTGCTGGCCCTGCTCAGTGGCGAGCAGCGCTTGCACCGCAGCGAGGCCAAGACCGTCAGTTTCGCCGGCCAGCCCGTCGCCCATTTACCCGCCGATGCCCGGCGCGGGCTGGGGCTGGCCTTTGTGCCCGCCGAACGCCTGGGCCATGGCGCCGTGCCTGAATTGAGCCTGGCCGATAACGCCCTGCTCACGGCCTTCCAGCATGGCCTGGTGAGCAACGGCCTGATCCAGCGCGGCAAGGTCGAGGCCCTGGCGCAGGAGATCATTCGCCGCTTCGGGGTGAAAACCCCTGGCACCCACGCCGCCGCCCGCAGCTTGTCCGGCGGCAACTTGCAGAAATTCATCCTCGGCCGGGAAATTCTCCAGCAGCCCAAGTTGCTGGTGGCCGCCCACCCAACCTGGGGCGTGGACGTCGGCGCCGCCGCCACCATCCATCGGGCCCTGGTGGCGCTGCGCGAAGCCGGCGCGGCGATCCTGGTGATTTCCGAAGACCTCGACGAACTGTTCCAGATCAGCGATCGCCTGGCCGCCCTGTGCAGCGGGCGCCTGTCGCCGCTCAAGGCCACCGCCGACACCAGCCTGATCGAAGTCGGCGGCTGGATGGCCGGCCAGTTCGATGCCCCTCAACCCTCCTCCGCCCTGGCGGTTTAACGGAGCTGCACATGCTGCTTTCTCTCGAACCCCGCGGCCAGCAATCGCGCCTGATGCTTTGGTGCTCGCCGCTGCTGGCTGCCGTCCTGACCCTGGGCTGCGGCTCACTGCTGTTTATCGCCCTGGGTCACGACCCGCTGCTGACCTTGCACACCCTGCTGATCGCTCCGATCAGCGACCTGTACGGCGTCTCGGAATTGCTGGTCAAGGCCCTGCCCATCCTGCTCTGCGCACTGGGGCTGGCCGTGGCCTACCAGGCGCGGATCTGGAACATCGGCGCCGAAGGCCAACTGTTGCTCGGCGCCCTGGCCGGCAGTGCCCTGGCGGTGAACATCATCGACCTGCAAAGCCGCTGGGCCCTGGTGTTGATCCTGCTGGTCGGCACCCTGGCCGGTGCCGCCTGGGCCGGCCTCACCGCCTGGCTGCGCACGCGCTTCAATGCCAATGAAATCCTCACCAGCATCATGCTCAACTACATCGCCCTGAACCTCTTGCTGTACTTCGTCCACGGACCACTGAAGGACCCCGAAGGCTTCAACTTCCCGCAATCGGCCATGTTCGGCGACGCCAGCCGCCTGCCCCTGTTGATGGAAGACGGGCGGGTTCATGCCGGGGTGTATTTCGCCCTGCTGGCCTTGGTGGCGGTGTGGGTGCTGCTGCAGAAAAGCTTCGTCGGTTTTCAGATCAAAGTGCTCGGCCTGGACAAACGCGCCGCCGGTTTTGTCGGTTTTCGCGAAAAGCGCCTGATCTGGCTGGCCCTGCTGATCAGCGGCGGCCTGGCCGGATTGGCCGGGGTCTGCGAGGTGGCCGGGCCCATTGGCCAACTGGTGCCGCAGGTCTCGCCGGGCTACGGCTACGCGGCGATCACCGTGGCCTTTCTCGGCCGCCTGAACCCCATCGGTATCGTGTTTTCCAGCCTGCTGATGGCCCTGCTGTACATCGGTGGCGAGAGCGCGCAAATGAGCCTCAACCTGCCCCAGGCCATCACCCAATTGTTCCAGGGCATGATGCTGTTCTTCCTCTTGGCCAGCGATGTGCTGATTCTTTATCGGCCGCGCCTGAACCTGCGCTGGGCCCGCCGCGCCTCGTCCCCCTCCGTACACGCGGGAGCCCTGTGATGGATATCGATCTGCTGAGCAATATTTTCTACGCCATGGTCCGCTGCGGCACCCCCTTGCTGTTGGTGGCCCTGGGCGAACTGATTTGCGAGAAAAGCGGCGTTCTCAACCTGGGCCAGGAAGGCATGATGCTGTTTGGCGCGGTGATCGGTTTTATCGTCGCACTCAACAGCGGCAACCTGTGGCTGGGGGTGCTGTTGGCCATGTGTGCGGGCATGCTGCTGTCGGCGCTGTTCGCCCTGGTGGCCCTGGTGTTCAACGCCAATCAGGTGGCCACGGGTCTGGCCCTGACCATCTTCGGCGTGGGCCTGTCGAGCTTTGTCGGCGCGGCCTGGGTCGGTAAGCCCCTGGCCGGTTTCGAGCCGGTGGCCATCCCCCTGCTCAGCGACATTCCACTGATCGGGCGCATGCTGTTTGCCCAGGACTTGCTGGTCTACCTATCCTTTGCCCTGTTCGCCCTGGTGGCCTGGGTGATCCTGAAAAGCCGCCTGGGGCTGATCGTCCAGGCGGTCGGCGAAAACCCCGATGCCGCCAGTGCCATGGGTTTGCCGGTGCTGCGGGTACGCACCCTGGCGGTGCTGTTCGGCGGCGCCATGGCCGGCCTGGCCGGGGCCTACCTGTCCCTGGCCTACACGCCGATGTGGGCCGAGAACATGAGCGCCGGCCGGGGCTGGATCGCCCTGGCGCTGGTGGTGTTCGCCAGTTGGCGGGTCTGGCGCTTGCTGCTCGGGGCATATCTGTTCGGGCTGGCGAGCATCCTGCATCTGGTGGCGCAAGGGCTGGGCCTGGCGATTCCCTCCAACCTGCTGGCGATGCTGCCGTACGTGGCGACCATTCTGGTGCTGGTGCTGTTGTCCCGCGATGCCTTGCGTACCCGCCTGTATGCGCCGGTGTCGCTGGGGCAGCCGTGGCAGGCGGGGCGCTGATAAAGCCTTAGCGCCGGCAAGCCGGCTCCTGCAGGAGGTCCGTGGGGAGCGGGTTGCTGGCGACCTGCTCAAGGGCACTCGCGCGAACCGGCAGCAGTTGCGCCACGCACCATGCCAGTTCGAAGAACAGAATGACCCCGATCAGCGCCGTCGCCCCGTGGGCCAGGGCGTAGATCTGCCAGGTGGCAAACAGGATGCGGCCAACGGCATCGTAACGCCCAAATGCCAGCTGCGGGTCGCGAATCCGCAGCACCGACCACACGCAGACAATCGAGCCCATCAGGTTGGCCATCATCCTGTGCATGGGCTCGAAGGGCGGCAGTTCACCCGGCAGGTTCAAGGCCTGGGCCGTGCTTTGCATCAGCCCGTGCAGGGCGATAAAACTCCAGGGCGTGACAAAGGCGAGGGTCACCAACAAGTCGTACCAGCCACTGGCCCGTACCAACTTGCGATATTGATCAGCAGTCCACATAGCTACAGCTCCATAGATTCAAGGAGCGCGCAGGCTAAAGCCTGGAGTATGCTCCAGGGTCAAGCACTCTTGAGATCTCCCCATGCGTATCGGAGAACTGGCCGAGGCCTGCGCCGTCAGTCGCGACACCCTGCGCTTCTATGAGCAGCGCGGGTTGATCGCCGCCCAGCGCAGCGCCAACGGTTACCGCGACTACCCCGCGGAAATGGTCCAACTGGTGCTCTACATCAAGACCGCCCAGCGTCTGGGCTTTAGCCTCGGCGAAATCGGCAGCAGCGTCGGTGCCCTGTGGCAGGCGCCCAATCCCGACAGCGCCGTCAGCCAATTGCTGCAAGACAAATTGAACCTGATCGAAACCCGCATTGCCGAATTGGGCGAGTTGCGCCAGGAGCTGCGGCAGCGGCTCGGGCAAGCCTGCCCATTGAATCCATGATCCTCACTCATCAAGGAATCCTTCCATGTCTTCGCCAAAAACCGCACTGATCATCGGCGCCTCCCGGGGCCTGGGCCTCGGCCTGGTACAACGCCTGCTGGAAGACGGCTGGCAAGTCACCGCCACCGTGCGCAACCCACACAAAGCCGAGGCCTTGCAGGCCCTGGGCAAGGTTCAGATCGAACAACTGGACATGGACGACCAGCAAGCGGTGATCGCCCTCAACCAGAAGCTCAAGGACCAGGTGTTCGACCTGCTGTTCGTCAATGCTGGGGTCAAGGGCCCGGACAACCAGCTCCCGGGCCACGCCACCCAGGCGGAGGTCGGCCAGTTGTTCTTCACCAACGCCGTGGCACCGATCAACCTGGCCCAGCGCTTTGCCGGGCAGATCCGCCAGGGCAGCGGCGTGCTGGCGTTCATGAGTTCGGTGCTGGGCAGCGTGACCATGCCCGATGCCCCGGAACTGGCGCTGTACAAGGCCAGCAAGGCGGCGCTGAACTCCATGACCAACAGCTTTATCAGCCAGTTGGGCGAGCAGAAACTCACCGTGCTGTCCCTGCACCCGGGCTGGGTGAAAACCGACATGGGCGGCGAAGGCGCTGACATCGACGTGGAAACCAGCACCCGCGGCTTGATCGCCCAGGTCAACGCCTACACCGGCAAAGGCGGGCATCACTTCGTCAACTACAAGGGCGAGACCATTCCTTGGTAAGTGGCGCCTGAACGCACGTCATCGCGAACAAGCGCCTCTACAGACGTGGCGCTTGCCCGCGATAGACCGCAACGCGGTCTCGCCGTAAACTGCTCCCCGCGTCGATCCTGACGCCCCTGGATCAGCAGACAGGGCAACACTGAGCTGGCTAACCTGAACCCACTTTCAGAGGAGCCGGCCACCATGCCTGCGACCCGTACCTGGTTAAAAAATCCCCTGGCCATTTTCACTGCCAACGGCCTCGATGCCCGTGGCGGCCTGGTGCTGCAAGACGGTTTGATTGTCGAGGTGCTCGCGGCCGGGCAACAACCCGGCACACCCTGCGAGCGCACGTTCGATGCCCGCGAACATGTGATCCTGCCGGGCCTGATCAACACCCATCATCACTTCTACCAAACCCTGACCCGAGCCTGGGCACCGGTGGTCAACCAGCCGCTGTTCCCCTGGCTGAAAACCCTGTACCCGGTGTGGGCCCGGCTGACCCCGGAAAAACTCGCCCTGGCGAGCAAGGTGGCCCTGGCCGAGCTGCTGCTGTCGGGCTGCACCACCGCCGCCGATCACCACTATTTGTTTCCCGAAGGCCTGGAAAACGCCATCGACGTGCAGGTGGAAAGCGTGCGCGAACTGGGCATGCGCGCCATGCTCACCCGCGGCTCCATGAGCCTGGGGGAAGCCGACGGCGGGCTGCCGCCGCAGCAGACAGTGCAACAAGGCACGGTGATTCTCGAAGACAGCCAGCGCCTGATCCAGGCCTACCACGAGCGTGGCGACGGCGCGCAGATCCAGATCGCCCTGGCGCCCTGCTCGCCGTTTTCCGTGACCCCGGAAATCATGCGCGCCAGCGCTGAAATGGCCGAACGATTGGATGTGCGCCTGCACACCCACCTGGCCGAAACCCTCGACGAAGAAGACTTCTGCCTGCAGCGCTTCGGCCTGCGCACCGTGGATTACCTGGACAGCGTCGGCTGGCTCGGCCCGCGCACCTGGCTGGCCCACGGCATTCACTTCAACCCCGACGAAATCGCCCGCCTCGGCGCCGCAGGCACCGGCATCTGCCATTGCCCAAGCTCCAACATGCGCCTGGCCTCGGGCATCTGCCCGACCCTGGAACTGAGCGCCGCCGGTGCGCCGATCGGGCTGGGGGTGGATGGTTCGGCGTCCAACGACGCCTCGAACATGATCCTCGAAACCCGCCAGGCCCTGTACCTGCAACGCCTGCGCTATGGCGCCGAAAAGATCACCCCGGAATTAGTGCTGGGCTGGGCCACTCGCGGCTCGGCGCAGTTGTTGGGGCGTACGGACATCGGCGAATTGGCCGTGGGCAAACAGGCCGACCTGGCCCTGTTCAAGCTGGATGAGCTGCGCTTCTCCGGCAGTCACGATCCGTTGTCGGCCTTGCTGTTGTGTGGCGCCGATCGGGCGGACCGGGTGATGGTCGGCGGCCAGTGGCGAGTGATCGACGGGCAGGTGGATGGGTTGGATGTGAGGGGCTTGATTGCCGATCACCGGCAGGCTGCGCGGGAATTGATCGGCGGCGCCTGATCGGGCGCTTTCGCCGGCAAGCCGGCTCCTACGGGGGCGGGCTGGCCGGCGAAACCATGCTTACAGCCCCAACAACGACAACATGATGAAGGTGGCGAACAGCACGAAGTGGGTCATGCCCTCGATGGCATTGGTCTCACCGTCATTGAGGTTGATCGCGCTGACCACCAGGGTGATCAACACCATCACCGTCTGCACCGGCGTCATCGCCATCTGGAAGGGCTGGCCGGTGTACAGCGCCATCGCTTCCATCACCGGCACGGTGAGGATCACCGTGGACAACGAGGCCCCCAAGGCCACGTTGACCACCGACTGCATCCGGTTGGCCAGGGCCGCACGCAAGGCGGTGAGAATCTCCGGCGCGGCGGAAATTGCCGCCACCAGGATCGCCGTGATCACCGGCGGCGCACCAGTGCCTTCCAGACCCAGGTCCAGGGTCTTGGACATCACTTCGGCCAGGGCGCCAATCACCACCACGCCAAACACCAGGATGCCGATGCTCAGCCCCAGGTTGACCGCCTGGGCCTGTTGTTCCAGGGGCTCCTGCTTGCGGCGTTTTTCCGGGTAGCTGTAGCTGAAGAAGTAGCTGTGGGGCCCGACCTGCATGCGCAGGAACAAGGTGTAGAGCACCACCATGGCGCCAATGGTGAACGCCGAATACGCCTTCCAGTCCGCCTCGGGAATAAACTCCGGCACCACCATCGACACGCCCATGGCGGTGAGGATCATCACGCTGTAGGTGCGCGCCGAGTCGTCGTTGTATGACTGCTCACCGTGCTTGATGCCGCCCATCAGCGCCGCCAGGCCGAGGATGCCATTGATGTCGAGCATCACTGCCGAATAGATGGTGTCGCGAACCAGGGTCGGCGAGGCCTCGTTGCTCATCATGATGGCCAGGATCACCACCTCCACCAGCACCGCGGCCAGGGTCAGGATCATGGTGCCGTAAGGGTCGCCGACCTTTTCCGCCAGCAGTTCGGCGTGATGGGCCACGCGCATCGAGGCGACGACGATAAAGCCGATCAGCACCAACCCGGCGATCAGGGCCACGCCCTGGCCGTTGTTGAGCAACAGGTGTTCGAGGGCGAAAGCGGCCAGCGCCGCGAGCAGGGCAAGCAGCAGGAAGCTTTCTTGCTTGAGGGAAGTGAGCATTGCAGTCCTTTACACAATTCGAAACAAAGACAGGAGATGAGCTACAGACTGCTGCGAGTCACTAATGTTTCGTTAGACGTTAGTGCACCACGCTCAGGCGCGGCGCACCGGGTTGGTTCCTGAAACAGCTTCGCCGGCACGCCGGCTCCTGCAGCCGATCCCTCTAACAGAGGGGTTGTTGGCGAAAATTCCTTTTGTTGTCTTGTTGGTCAGCTATTTGCATTAGCCCTTCCCGCCAACCCCCACAACAATATGGAGCTCCAATTCATGCATAAACGTCCGTTGAAGAAGCTGCTGTGCGCCCTGACCGCGGCCATCGGCTTGAGTGTCGGCTTGAGCGCCAGCGCCGCCGACCCGCTGAAAGTCGGCTTCGTCTATATCGGCCCCATCGGTGACCACGGCTGGACCTATCAGCATGAACAGGGGCGCAAGGCCCTGATGGAGAAATTCGGCGACCAGATCAAGACCAACTACGTGGAGAACGTCGCCGAGGGCGCCGATGCCGAGCGGGTCATCCGCAACATGGCCAAGGACAAGTACGACCTGATCTTCACCACGTCCTTCGGCTACATGAACCCCACCCTGAAAGTCGCCAAACAGTTCCCCAAGGTGACCTTCGAACACGCCACCGGCTACAAGCAGGACAAGAACCTCGGCACCTACTTGGCGCGCACCTATGAAGGTCGCTACGTCGGCGGTTTTCTCGCGGCGAAGATGACCAAGACCAAGAAGATCGGCTACGTGGCGTCCTTCCCGATCCCTGAAGTGATTCGCGACATCAACGCCATCCAGCTGGCCCTGAACAAGTACAACCCGGGCACCGAGATCAAGGTGGTGTGGGTCAACTCCTGGTTCGACCCGGGCAAGGAAGCCGACGCCGCCAACGCCCTGATCGACCAAGGCGCCGACGTGATCTTCCAGCACACCGACAGCCCGGCGCCGATCCAGGCCGCCGAACGACGCGGCGTGTACGCCGTGGGCTACGCCTCGGACATGGCCCACTTCGGCCCCAAGGCCGTGCTGACCTCCATCGTCAACAACTGGGGCCCGCACTACATCCAGGCCACCCAGAGCGTGATCGACCACAGCTGGAAACCCCAGGACTACTGGGGCGGTTTGAAAGAAGGCACGGTTGAACTGCCCATCAGCGACCTGGTGCCGAGCGACGTCAAAGGCCAGGCCGAGCAGTTGATCGCCAGCATCAAGAGCGGCGAGTTCCACCCCTTCACCGGGCCGATCAAGGACCAGGCCGGCGTGGAAAAACTCGCCACCGGGGTGGTTGCCAGCAACGCCGAGCTGGCGTCGATGAACTACTACGTCGAAGGCATGAAGGCCGATATTCCCAAATAACCACGCACCCGATTCGTGGCCTGGGGCCCGGCCCCTCGCCACGGCATAAGAATAAAAGGACCGTCCATGCACTCGCTTCCCATCATCGACATCAGCCCCCTCTACAGTGACCAGGCCCAAGGCTGGGAGAGCGTCGCCCAGGCGATTGACCGTGCCTGCCGCGAGTGGGGCTTTTTCTACATCAAGGGGCACCCGATCCGCCCGCAACGCATCCAGCAACTGCTGGACAGCGCCCGGCACTTCTTCGGCCAGCCCGCCGCCGAGAAGCTCAAGATCGACATCACCCAGACCCGCCATCACCGCGGCTACGGCGCCATCGCCACCGAGCAACTGGACCCGAACAAGCCCAGCGACCTCAAGGAAACCTTCGACATGGGCCTGCACCTGCCGGCCGAGCATCCGGAGGTGCTGGCAGAAAAACCCTTGCGCGGCCCCAATCGCCACCCGGCCATTCCCGGCTGGGAAGCCCTGATGGAGCAGCACTACCTGGACATGCAGGCCCTGGCCCAGACCCTGCTGCGGGCCATGACCCTGGCCCTGGGCATCGAGCGCGACTTTTTCGACCGTCGTTTCACCGACCCGGTCAGTGTGCTGCGGATGATCCACTACCCGCCGCGCCACACCGCCAGCTCCGAGGAACAACAAGGGGCCGGCGCACACACCGACTACGGCTGCATCACCCTGCTGTACCAGGACACGGCCGGCGGTTTGCAGGTACGCAACGTCAAAGGCGAGTGGATCGACGCGCCGCCCATCGACGGCACCTTCGTGGTCAACCTGGGGGACATGATGGCGCGCTGGAGCAACGACCGTTACCTGTCCACACCGCACCGGGTCATCAGCCCCCTGGGCGTGGATCGCTACTCGATGCCGTTCTTCGCCGAGCCCCACCCGGACACCCTGATCGAATGCCTGCCGGGCTGCCAGGACGCCGAGCACCCGGCCAAGTACCCAGTGACCACCTGCGCCGAATTCCTGCTCTCGCGCTTCGCCGACACTTACGCTTACCGCCGGGAGTTGAACCCGGCCTGATCAACCGTCTGGTCAGGTTTTACCGAATAGTTGCCCCGCCGCCTGTAGAATGGCGGCTTTCGGGCCCGGCACCACTCGCCGCGCCAGACTGAACCTGATGAGACAAGAACCATGTATGACTGGCTAAACGCCCTGCCCAAGGCCGAACTGCACCTGCACCTGGAGGGTTCCCTGGAACCTGAGCTGCTGTTCGCCCTGGCTGAACGCAACAAGATCGCCCTGCCCTGGAACGACGTCGACACCCTGCGCCAGGCCTACGCCTTCAACAACCTGCAAGAGTTTCTCGACCTCTACTACCAGGGCGCAGACGTGTTGCGCACCTCCCAGGATTTCTACGACCTGACCTGGGCCTACCTGCTGCGCTGCAAGGCGCAGAACGTGATCCACACCGAACCCTTCTTCGATCCGCAAACCCACACCGACCGGGGCATCCCTTTCGAAGTGGTGCTCAACGGTATCGCCAGCGCCCTGAAAGACGGCGAGCAGCAACTGGGCATCAGCAGCGGCCTGATCCTGAGCTTCCTGCGCCACTTGAGCGAAGACGAAGCGCAGAAAACCCTGGACCAGGCCCTGCCGTTTCGCGAAGCCTTTGTCGCGGTCGGCCTGGACTCCTCGGAAATGGGTCACCCGCCGAGCAAGTTCCAGCGCGTGTTCGATCGGGCCCGCAGCGAAGGATTCCTGACCGTGGCCCACGCCGGGGAAGAAGGCCCGCCCGAGTACATCTGGGAAGCCCTGGACCTGCTGAAGATCCAGCGCATCGACCACGGTGTACGGGCGTTTGAAGACGAGCGTTTGATGCAGCGCATCATCGACGAGCAGATCCCGCTGACCGTGTGCCCGCTGTCCAACACCAAGCTTTGCGTGTTCGACCACATGTCCCAGCACAACATCCTCGAGATGCTGGAGCGCGGGGTGAAGGTCACGGTGAACTCCGATGACCCGGCCTACTTCGGCGGCTACGTCACCGAGAACTTCCACGCGCTGCACACCCACCTGGGCATGACCCAAGACCAGGCCAAGCGCCTGGCGCAAAACAGCCTGGATGCGCGGTTGGTCAAACCTTAACGGCCTTCGCCGGCAAGCCGGCTCCTACAGGTTCGTGTAGGAGCCGGCTTGCCGGCGAACCTCAATTTCCCGCCTCGCTCAACTCCTCCAGGGTCTTGCCTCGGGTTTCCATCCCGAACAACCAGACCACCCCTGCCGCAATCACAAAGCACGCCGCCCCCAGGGCGAAGACCCCGCCCTGCCCGGTAATCGGGAATACCAGCCCGGTGACCAGCGGCCCCAGCAACGAACCGACCCGACCAATCGCCGAAGCGAAGCCCGACCCCGTGGCCCGCGCTGACGTGGGGTACAGCTCCGGCGTGTAGGTGTAGAGCACGGCCCACATGCCGAACAGAAAGAACTGCATCAGCAGGCCCGAGCCGATCAGCAAGCTGACGTTGCCGCCGAACACGGCGCTCTGCCCATAGAAAAATGCCATGACGCCGCCACCCAGCAAGGTGACGATGCACACCGGCTTGCGCCCCCAGCGCTCAACCAGCCAGGCCGCCATCAGGAAGCCGGGAATCCCGCCCAGGGAAATCAGCACCGTGTAATACACCGACTGCGTGACCGCGAACCCCGACTGCTGGAGCAAGGCGCTGAGCCAGGAAGTCAGGCCATAAAAACCCAGCAAGGCAAAGAACCACACACTCCAGATCATCATCGTGCGCTGGCGATACTGCGGCGACCAGATCTGCGCCAGGGCCGAGAAAAAGGTGCCCGGGGCACTTTCCACCCGGGGCAGGCGGATCGGTTCCGGCAGCTCGCTACGCCCCAGGGAAGCCCGCACCTTGTCCTCGATTGCGCAGAGCACCTGGTCCGCGTCGGCGTGGCGCCCGGCCTGTTCCAGCCAGCGTGGCGATTCGGGAATAAAGAAACGGATCACCAGCACGAACACCGCCGGAATCGCCAACACCAGGAAGATGTCGCGCCAGCCAATCAGCGGCAGGAGGAAATACGACAGCACCCCGGCGGCGACAAACCCGAGGGGCCAGAAACCGTCCATCAAGGCGATGTAGCGACCGCGACGCTTGGCCGGAATCATCTCCGACAGCATCGACTGGGCAATGGGAAATTCCATGCCCATGCCGATGCCCAGCAGCACCCGGAACAGCGTCAGGCTGTCCACGGTCTGGGCCGTGGAACACAGGTAACTGGCGACGCCCCAGAGCACGATGCTCCACTGGAACACCGGCTTGCGCCCGAAGCGGTCGGCCAGCATGCCCGACAGCGATGCCCCCAGCACCATGCCGAAGAAACTCGAGCTGGCCAGCAGCCCGGCCTGGGCCGAACTCAAACCGAACTCGGTTTTAATCGAGCCCAGGAGAAACGTCATCATCGCCAAGTCCATGGAGTCGAAGAAAAACGCCAAGGCAATGATGATGAAAATAACCCGGTGGTAACCGCTGATGGGCAACCGTTCCAGGCGCTCTGCTGCGCTGTATCCCTGAATACCCATGCCCCGTCCCCCGATTGAATGATCTGCCAATCGAGTGTGCGGGATCGTCCCCGGGGCCTATTTCTGGATGCGACCTGCTTGCATCCCGCAGCGACGCAACACCCCCGTGATCATTGATCGAAAGGGCTTTTTCCCGGGTATTGCGCGGTGATCCCGGCGCAGCGCGACGCCAGCATGTCCCGCAGCAGTTTCACCGGTTTGCTCAGTTGGGCCCTATGGGCACACAGCAGGTTCAGGGGAGCCCGCTCGCAGCGCAGTTCCGGCATCACCACCTGAAGCCGTCCGGCCAACACATCGGCACTCACATCCAGCCAGGACTTGTAGGCGATGCCCGCCCCGGCCAGCGCCCAAAGGCGGACTACATCGGCGTCGTCACTGAAGCGATCGCCGCTGACGGTCAGGCTCACCTCACGCTTGCCATCGTGAAAGCTCCAGTGATCGTGGACCCGGCTGCCGAGCATGTAGAGCAGGCAATTGTGCTGGGCCAGTTGCTCCAGGTGCCGCGGTGCACCGCAACGGGCCAGGTAGCTGGGGGCGGCACACAGGACCCGGCGATTCTCCGGCGCCACCGGCAAGGCCACCAGGCTGGAATCCTCGGGTTCGCCGTAGCGCAGGGCGATGTCGACCGGTTGGCGAAACAGGTCGGCGATCCGGTCCCCCAGCAACAAGCGCACGGTGAGCCTGGGGTGCTCGCGCTGGAACTCGTCGAGCCAGGGCAGAAGCAGGTTGCGACCAAAGTCCGAGGGCGCGGACAACTGCAAAATCCCACTGACCTGATCCTGGCCGCTGGCCAATAAACGCCGGCCTTCATCGAGGTTGCTTAGGGCCGCGCGGGCGTATTCGAGAAAGCCCTCGCCCTCTGCCGTCAGCCTCAAGCTGCGAGTGGAACGTGCCAGCAAGCGGGCCCCCAGTTGCTGCTCGATACGCTTGAGGGCAGCACTGGCCACCGCCGCCGACAGGTCCATGACCCGGGCCGCCGCCGAGAGGCTGCCCAGGTCGGCCGCACGTACAAATAACTGCAGGTCATCGAATCGCAACATGGGCGGCCCCGGCCATTATCAAAAAAATATTGAAAGAGCCTGCTCTTTTAGCCGGTTTTATCTTGCAGAGAAATAGCCAATGATCACCCCATCGACCGGCCACCCCGTTCAGGAGCCCCACATGCCCCAGTCCTTCACCGCCATCGCCACCCTGATTGCCAAACCCGGCCAACAGGCCACGTTGCAGCGCGAACTCAGCACCCTGGTACTTCCCAGCCGTGACGAGGCTGGCTGCCAGTACTACGAACTGCATCAGGACGCCGAACAGCCCGGCACCTTCTACGTGCTGGAGCGCTGGGACGATGAGGCCGCCCTGGAGTTTCACAACAACACCGCGCACTTCCAGCATTTCATTGCCCAGACCCGTGACGCGATCGAGCACTTCGAGCTCAAGCGCCTGCAGTTGATTATCTGACCCTCTTCACCCCTTCATCAGGAACCCATCATGAAAGCCATCGCCTATTACCATTCCCTGCCGATCAACGACCCCAAGGCCCTGCAGGACATCGAACTCCCCGAGCCCGTCGCCGGCCCTCGTGACCTGCTGGTGGACGTCAAAGCCATCTCGGTCAACCCAGTGGACACCAAAGTGCGCCAGAACGCCCAGCCCGAAGGTGGCGCGGCCAAGGTGCTGGGCTGGGACGTGGCCGGCGTGGTCAAGGCCGTGGGCAGCGAGGTCAGCCTGTTCAAGGCCGGCGACAAGGTGTTCTACGCCGGCTCCATAGCCCGTGCCGGAGGTAACAGCGAGTTGCACGTGGTGGATGAGCGCATCGTCGGCCATATGCCCAAGAGCCTGGGCTTTGCTGAAGCCGCGGCCTTGCCCCTGACCGCCATCACCGCCTGGGAGCTGCTGTTCGAGCGCCTGCAGATTGCCGAAGGGAAAGCCGACCTGGGCCAGAGCCTGCTGATCGTTGGGGCCGCCGGTGGCGTGGGGTCGATCCTCACCCAACTGGCCAGCCAGCTCACCGGGCTCAAGGTCATCGGCACCGCATCCCGACCCGAAACCCAGGCCTGGGTGCGCGAGCTGGGCGCCGACCTGGTGGTCGATCACAGCCAGCCCCTGAGCGAAGCCCTGAAGGCCGCCGGCCAGGCCAGCGTGACCCACGTCGCCAGCCTGACCCAGACGGATCTGCACCTGGACCAACTGGTGGAAGCCCTGGCGCCCCAAGGCAAGCTGGCGTTGATCGACGACCCGAAAAGCCTCGACGTGACCAAACTCAAGCGCAAGAGCCTGTCGCTGCACTGGGAGTTCATGTACACCCGTTCGTTGTTCGAAACCCCGGACATGCAGGAGCAGCACCACTTGCTCAACCGGGTCGCCGAGCTGATCGACGCCGGCACCCTGAAAACCACGGTGGGCGAGCATTTCGGCGTGATCAACGCGGCCAACCTGCGTCGCGCCCACGCGCTGCTGGAGAGCGGTAAGGCCAAGGGCAAGATCGTGCTCGAAGGGTTCTAAGCAGCCGCCAGGACGGGCATGGCCGCCGCCAAAACAGGGGGCTATGCCGTCAGTCAGGCCGGTTGATTCCGGTCATATTTGTGCCGCCATTCGGGTCTACACTGAGCGCCTTTGCAACGCAGTCTTTTACCGTTAGGAGGTCAGCAATGAAGATCCTGATAAAAGAGTTGGCAAAATCCCAGTGGCAGGTTCGCCTGGACCAGCATGTCGTCACCTTCCGCAGCGAAGCCGAAGCCCGCGCCTTCGCCAACACCCTGGAAAGCCGCCTGCAAGCCCCCCACCGATTGCCCCAGAGCGAACAACGCGCCGCGGGCTGAGTCAGCCCTCAGCAGCCTTCAATGCCCGCGCGTTCTGCAAGCGCCGGGTGAGCATGGCCAGGGTGACCGCCAAAACACCGCACAAGCTGATGACCATGGCCATCGGCAGGGCTGTGCCGTCGTGCAACACCCCGACCAGGGACGCCGCTGCGGCGGCCACACTGAACTGCAGGCAGCCGAGCATCGCCGAGGCGCTGCCGGCGCGGGCGCCCTGGCCATTCATGGCGCAGGCCGAGGCGTTAGGAATGATGCACCCCAGGCTGGCAATGCACACGAACAACGGCAACAGCAGCGGCCACAACAGCTCCGTATGCAGCGCGCTGACCGCCAGCAGGCCCAGGCCCGCCGCCAGGTAAATCCACACCGTGCGCACCAGCAGGAACGCCGGGCCACGCTTGGCCAGCAGCCGCGCATTGATCTGCGCCACCAGGATGAAACCGCCGGCGTTGATGCCGAAAAACCAGCCGAAGTGCTCGGCCGGGACGCCATAAAGCTTGATGAACACAAACGGTGAACCGGCGATGTAGGCAAACATCCCGGCCATGGCGATGCCACCCGTCAGGGCATGGCCGATAAACACCGAGTCCTTCAACAGGCGGCCGTATTGCTGCAAGGCGCCGGACAACGGCTGGCGCGGCTGATGGGCCGGCATGCTTTCCGGCAACCCCAGCGCCACCGCCAGGCCGGACAAGGCGCTGAACACCGTGAGCATGATAAAGATCGACTGCCAGCCATACAGGTTGACCAGCACGCCGCCGAGCATCGGCGCCAGGATCGGTGCCAGGCCCATGACCAGCATCAGTTGGGAGAACACTTTGGCCGAGCCCACGGCATCACACTTGTCGCTGACCACGGCGCGGGAAATCACCATCCCGGCGCAGCCGCCCAGGGCCTGGACAAACCGTGCACCGATCAGCCACTCCAGGTTGGGCGCATAGGCACACGCCAGGGAGGCCAGGGTGAACAGGCTCACGCCCGCCAGCAGCGGCAGGCGCCGACCGAAGCGATCGGCCACCGGGCCATACGCCAACTGCCCGATGGACAGGCCGAGGAAGTAGGCAGCCAGGGTCAACTGGACGTGTTTTTCGTCCGTGCCAAACGCCACGGCCATCGCCGGAAACGCTGGCAGATAGAAGTCGATAGCCAACGGGCCAAAGGCGCTCAAGGCACCAAGAATAAGGATTATGCGCAGGTTCATCGGGCATCCAGTGGGACAGCGGTCGGCGGCCCGACAGTCTAGCTGCGCTGGATGCCCTTGAACATTCCGATAGGGCGCTAACTATTAAAAAGACTCAGGCCAGCGCGACCCCGTAGCCCTCTTCGCTGATCAGGCTAATCACTTCGTCGGCGGTCAGGCGGCTGTCCACGCCCACTTCCTTGGCCGCCAGATCGACCTGGACACTGGCCGCCGGATCCTTGCGCTGCACGGCCTGGGTAATGGCACGTACACAATGACCGCAGGACATTCCTTGAACGCTGAATACTTGCATGGCACATCTCCTGAAGTGAGGTTGCAGGCACTTTCAGCCTTGCCACGATGGCAAGGTCAAGTTCCGAAGTCACCTGCCGGGCTGGAAATCGGCAGCCGCCTCGGCCAAGCTGCATCATCCATGACATCACAGCAGGAGATTCAGCCATGCGCTGGTCAGCTTTCGGCCTCTTCAGCCTCCTCGGCCTTTGTGCCATCGCGCCCTCGGCCAGCGCCGCCGGCGAGGACTACGGTGTCCTGATCATTTCCCGGGAACGCCTGGAAGTGGCCACCACCTGTGAAATCGGCCTGTACATCCAGGATCAGTTGGCAGGCCGGCTGTTCCAGGAACAAAGCACCTCCTTCAACCTGCCGCCGGGCACCGTCTCGCTGCGCCTCAAGCTGCTGCCGGGCCAAACCGCCGGTTGCGCCCCGGGCATGCTCGCGCCGGGCTCCCAGGACATCACCCTGCGGGCCGGCGACGTGGTCAAGTACCGCATCGCCATGAGCCAGGCCGGCATGTACCTCAAGCAAGCCGCCCTGGGCTACTGAGGCCCTCGCCGCGCCAGGCTGGGACAATGTGAAGCACCCTGGCGATGACACTTGACCTTGCCCGCATGGCAAGGTTGATCCTGTAGGCCACGTTTACAGGGAGTGTCAGCAATGCCTGAATCAACCACCTTCGATCTGCCGATTGCCGGCATGACCTGCGCCAGTTGCGCCGGGCGTGTGGAACGCGCCCTGGGCAAGGTCGCGGGCGCCAGTGCGGTGAGCGTCAACCTGGCCACGGAACAGGCCCGGGTCGAGGCTCCCAGCGACAGCTTGCCCGCACTGATCGACGCCGTGACCCAGGCCGGTTATCAGGTGCCGGCACAACGCCTGGAACTGAGCATCACCGGCATGACCTGCGCCTCCTGTGCCGGTCGGGTGGAGCGCGCCCTGGGCAAAGTCCCGGGCGTCAGCAGCGTCAGCGTCAACCTGGCCAACGAACGGGCGCACCTGGAGCTGCTGGGCCCGGTCGATCCTGCCGTGCTGATCGCCGCCGTCGACCAGGCCGGCTACTCCGCGGCCCTGTGGCAAGCCGATCAGCCCGCCGGTGACAACCCGGCGCGGCGCCTGAGCCGTGAACGCTGGAGTCTGATCTGCGCCATTGCCCTGGCCCTGCCGCTGGTCCTGCCAATGCTGGTGGAACCCTTCGGTCTGCACTGGATGCTTCCAGCCTGGGCCCAGTTCGCGCTAGCCACCCCGGTGCAATTCATCTTCGGCGCGCGCTTTTATCTGGCGGCGTGGAAGGCGGTACGCGCCGGCGCTGGCAACATGGACCTACTGGTGGCCCTGGGCACCAGTGCCGGTTATGGCTTGAGCCTGTACGAATGGCTCAGCGCCGCGCCGGGCAGCATGCCCCACCTGTATTTCGAAGCGTCGGCGGTGGTCATCGCCCTAGTGCTGTTGGGCAAATACCTTGAGAGTCGGGCCAAGCGCCAGACCGCCAGCGCCATCCGCGCCCTGGAGGCTTTGCGGCCGGAACGGGCGATTCAAGTGATCGACGGTCGCGAGCAAGAGGTCGCCATCAGCGCCCTGCGCCTCGACGACCTGGTCATGGTCAAACCCGGTGAACGCTTCCCGGTGGACGGCGAAGTCGTCGAAGGCCAAAGCCATGCCGATGAAGCCCTGATCAGCGGCGAAAGCCTGCCCGTGCCGAAACAGCCGGGGGATCACGTCACCGGCGGCGCCATCAACGGCGAAGGCCGGTTGCTGGTGCGCACCCTGGCCCTGGGCGCGGAAACCGTGCTGGCGCGGATTATCCGCCTGGTGGAAGACGCCCAGGCAGGCAAGGCACCGATCCAGAAACTGGTGGACCGGGTCAGCCAGGTGTTCGTGCCGGTGGTGCTGCTGCTGGCCCTGGCCACGCTGATCGGCTGGTGGCTGTCGGGTGCGCCGCTGGAGGTGGCGGTGATCAACGCGGTCGCCGTGCTGGTGATTGCCTGCCCCTGCGCCCTGGGTCTGGCCACGCCGACGGCGATCATGGCCGGCACCGGCGTCGCGGCCCGCCACGGCATCCTGATCAAGGACGCCGAAGCCCTAGAGCGCGCCCATGAAGTCAGTGCCGTGGTCTTCGACAAGACCGGCACCCTGACCTCGGGCACTCCGCGCATCGCCCATCTACAGGCATTGGACGGCAATGAAGACGCCCTGCTGCAACAAGCCGGTGCCCTGCAACGGGGCAGCGAGCACCCCTTGGCCAAAGCGGTGCTGGACGAGTGCGCCGAGCGCCAATTGCCGGTGGCGGATGTCAGCGCCAGCCAGTCCCTGACCGGGCGCGGCATCGCCGGCACCCTGGACAATCGGGAACTGGCCCTGGGCAATCGGCGCCTGCTGGAAGAAAGCGGCTTGAGCGCCGGCCCACTGGCGGACTGCGCCCAGGCTTGGGAAACCGAAGGCCGCACCCTCTCCTGGCTGATCGAGCAACGTCCGCAGCCACGGGTGCTGGGCCTGTTCGCCTTTGGCGACACCCTCAAGCCCGGCGCCTTGCAGGCCGTGCAGCAACTCAGCGCGCGGCATATCAGCAGCCACCTGCTGACTGGCGATAACCGCGGCAGCGCCAAGGTGGTGGCCGAGGCATTGGGCATCCGTGATGTGCACGCCGAAGTGCTGCCTGCCGACAAGGCGGCCACTGTGGCCGAACTGAAAAAAACCGGCGTGGTGGCCATGGTCGGCGACGGCATCAACGATGCCCCGGCCCTGGCAGCCGCCGACATTGGCATCGCCATGGGCGGTGGCACCGACGTCGCCATGCACGCCGCCGGCATCACCTTGATGCGCGGTGATCCACGGCTGGTACCGGCGGCCCTGGAGATCAGCCGCAAGACCTACGCGAAGATTCGCCAGAACCTGTTCTGGGCCTTTGTCTACAACCTGATCGGCATTCCCCTGGCAGCTTTCGGCCTGCTCAACCCGGTGCTGGCCGGCGCCGCCATGGCCCTGTCCAGCGTCAGCGTAGTAAGCAATGCGTTACTGTTGAAAACCTGGAAACCCAAAGACCTGGAGAAGCTGTGATGAACATCGGCCAAGCAGCCCGACAGAGCGGCCTGAGCGCCAAGATGATCCGTTACTACGAGTCCACCGGCTTGCTCAAGCCAGCCCATCGCAGTGACAGCGGCTACCGCCTGTACGGCGCCGATGAGTTGCACACCCTGGCCTTTATCAAGCGCTCCCGGGACCTGGGGTTTTCCCTGGAAGAAGTCGGCAAACTGCTGACCCTGTGGCAGGACCGCCAACGCGCCAGCGCCGACGTGAAAGCCCTGGCGCGCCAGCACATCGACGAACTGAACCAGAAGATCCGCGAGCTGGCGCAACTGCGCGACACCCTGCAAGACCTGGTTGAACACTGCCACGGCGATCACCGTCCGGACTGCCCGATTCTCATAGAATTGGCCTCTGGCGGTTGCTGTGAGCAGAAAACGGCCTGAGGGGTTTCGGTGAATCGCTGAAGGGGCGGCGGAGGTTTGAATGACCTGATCTCCGGCGAGCCGGCCCCTACAAAGGGGCACAAAAAATCCGGCCTGGGCCGGATTTTTTGTCAGTGGGTCATTGCATCCACGGTGGCGGGGGTTCTTCCGCCGGTTTGCCCGGTGGTGCATCGTCCGCCGCACGAATCGCCTGGCGGCGTTCTTCATCGAGGCGCGCGGCCTCGATCTCGCGGATCACGCCGCCCACATCCGCCAGTTCCTCAGGCTCGTCAAACTCGCCAGTGAGGACACTGCCCGGGTGCAAGGTACCGGCTTCGTACAGCGCCCACATTTCCTTGGCGTACTTGGTGCGCTTGAGCTCCGGGGCAAAACGCCCGAAGTAGGACGCCATGTTGCCCACGTCCCGCTCCAGCATGCTGAACGCGTGGTTGTTGCCCGCCGCATCCACCGCCTGAGGCAGGTCGATGATCACCGGGCCGTCCGGCGTCAGCAGCACGTTGAACTCGGAAAGGTCACCGTGCACCAGACCGGTACACAACATCAGCACAATCTGGGAAATCAGAAAGGCGTGATATTCCCGCGCCTGGTCCGCTTCCAGCACCACGTCATTCAGGCGTGGCGCGGCGTCACCGTATTCATCGGCCACCAGTTCCATCAGCAGCACGCCTTCAAGGAAGTCGAACGGCTTGGGCACTCGTACGCCAGCACTGGCCAGGCGAAACAGCGCCGCCACTTCGGCGTTCTGCCAGGCATCTTCGGTTTCCTTGCGGCCAAACTTGGAGCCCTTGGCCATCGCGCGAGCCTGCCGGCTGTTGCGGACCTTACGGCCTTCCTGATACTCGGCCGCCTGACGAAAACTGCGTTTATTCGCCTCCTTGTAGACCTTGGCGCAACGTAACTCGTTACCGCAGCGCACCACATAAACAGCTGCTTCTTTGCCACTCATCAGTGGGCGCAGCACCTCGTCGACCAGACCGTCCTCGATCAGGGGTTCAATGCGTTTTGGAGTCTTCATCAGCTTTTATTGTGGGTCCTTTATTACCAAACACGCGAATGTCACTCGTTATACGGCAATCCTCTCGCGGCGGGGAGGGGTTACCGACCGGTGAATACTGGCTATGCACTCAATGTGCCAGACGCCTCACAGCAGCAGCCGCCCCAGATCATAGCTGAGTGATCACCGTCCGTAGCCCATGCCGCACAAGGATATTGCCGATATCCGCCCACTCTCGGCGGCCTGAAGCGCCAGGATTTTTTTCCTCGCTGCTCAATTTTCCCCTGCGCCAGCCGAAGTCATCAGGGAGACAGGGAGCTTGTCCACGACATCCATAAAGGCCTCGGCCCCGGCAAACATCACTCGCCGGCCCGCACGATCCCCCCTCAGGGACTTGAAGTCACCGCCTGTTTCACTGCTGCCATTAATCCGCGAGTCATCTGAACGTCGTGGTCTTACAAAAAAATCTGGAGCGCGGATGAACATCAAACAGAAACTGACTTGGGCCTTTGCCGTCATCGCCTGCTTGCCGGTGGTGCTGGTCGCCACCCTGGTGGTGATGAACCTGCGCAATGACGCCAAGAACGATTTCATTGACGGCAGCGGTCGCGAGATCCGCCAAGTCAGCAACGCCATGCAACTGTTTTTCGAGGGCATCAGCCAGAACGTCGACTACCTGGCCAACCAACCGTTGGTGAAAGGCGCTGATGGCAGCGTGAAAAGCCGAGTCGGCGCCGATGCCGCGCAAATCCCCGACAGTGCCATCGACAAGCAACTGTTCGACCTGTTCGCCGCCCTGGCTGCCAGCCATCCGGCCTACTCCTATGTCTCCTATGGCCTGTCCAGCGGTGGTTACGCGTTCTGGCCGGGAGACCCGAAAATGTCCAACTACGACCCGCGCATTCGCCCCTGGTACAAAACCGCCATGGCCAACCCGGGCAAGACCCTGCGCACCGCCGCCTACTACTGGGCCGGCGATGACGCGGTGCTGGTCAGCACCGTGCGCGCCGTGGCCAATCAACTGGGCGCCCAGGGCGGCGTGGTCAACATTGACGTGTCGCTCAAGCAACTGACCGAGATCGTCAAGCAGATCAAACTCGGCGAAACCGGCTACCTGATGCTGATGGAAAACACCGGCACAGTGCTCGTGGACCCGCAGCAGCCCGAGCATAACTTCAAGGCCCTGGACAGCCTCGGCGAGGGTTATGCGCAACTGGCCAAGGCCGGTAAAGGCCTGGTGGAAGTGGAGCTCAACGGCGAACGCTACATGGCCAACGTCTGGCCTTCGGAGCAACTGGGCTGGACCTTCATCGGCCTGATCAAGCAGAGCGAAGTGATGAGTTCAGCGACCCAGTTGACCTGGTTGATCGCCATCATCGCCGGGGTCCTGGCGCTGGTCTTCGCGGTGGTCGGCGCCAGTTTCGCCAGCCTGATCGTGCGCCCGATCCGCGGCGTCGCCAGCGGCCTGGAAGGCATCGCCCAGGGTGAAGGCGACCTGACCCAGAACCTGAGCATCCGTGGCAACGATGAAACCGCGCAACTGGCCAGCTGGTTCAACCAGTTCCTCGCCGCCATTCGCAGCCTGATCCAGAGCATCGGCCAGGCCGCGCAGAAAATCCTCTCGACCTCACAAAGCTCGACCCGGGTCTCCCAGGACATGGCCGAAGCCGCCGGGCGCCAGCGCGAAGCCGTGGACATGGTGTCCACCGCGTTCCACGAAATGGTCGCCACCGCCAACGAAGTCGCGCGCTCCTGCAGCCAGGCCGCCGACTCGGCGGACAGTGGCCAGCGCCAGGCCCGGGAAGGCCAGCAGCAGATCGATGCCGCCGTGAACAGCGTCGACCAACTGAGCCAGGAAATCGAACAGTCGGCGCAGTCCATGCAGCAATTGGAGCGCGACAGCAACGACATCCAGTCGATCCTCGGCACCATTCGCTCGATTGCCGAACAGACCAACCTGCTGGCGCTAAACGCCGCCATCGAAGCCGCCCGCGCTGGTGAACAAGGCCGCGGATTTGCCGTGGTCGCCGACGAAGTCCGCGCCCTGGCCAAACGCACTGCCGATTCCACCGCGGAAATCGACGGCCTGCTCGGCAACCTGGCCAAGCGCACCAGCGCCGTCACTCAGCAGATGCATGCCAGCCTGGAGGTGTCGCAGGAATCGGTGAGCCGCATCGGCCTGGCACGCACCAGCTTCAGTCAGATCCGCGAGTCGGTGGACGTGATCCGCGACATGAACACCCAGATCGCCACCGCTGCCGAAGAGCAGCACCAGGTGGCCGAAGACATCAACCGCCATATCAGCCAGATCCATGGCGATGCGCAGTTGGTGGCGGAACTGGCGGATTCGGCGCGCCTGGACTCCCAAAGCCTGGCAGGGCTGTCCAATGAACTGGACGGCCTGGTGCGTCGCTTTAAAACCTGAGGGTTGCTGCACCGGCCAGCCGACGCTTACAGGCCCGATTCATTCGGCTGTAGGCGCCCGGTTTGCCAGCGAGCGGTGAACATCGATCGAGCGCTGAGCCCTTCAGCGTTCGATGATGGCTGTCACGCCCTGCCCGCCCGCGGCACAGATCGAAATCAAACCACGCCCCTGCCCCGCCACGCTCAACAACTTGGCGAGGTTGGCCACGATGCGCCCGCCGGTGGCGGCAAACGGGTGCCCGGCGGCCAATGAACTGCCCTTGACGTTGAGGCGGCTGCGGTCGATGGAGCCCAGCGGGCTCTCCAGCCCCAAACGCGTGCGGCAGTATTCCGGGTCCTCCCAGGCCTTGAGGGTGCACAGCACCTGGGCCGCGAACGCCTCGTGAATTTCGTAGTAGTCAAAGTCCTGCAAGGTCAGCCCATTACGCGCCAGCAAACGCGGCACGGCGTACACCGGCGCCATCAATAGGCCCTCGGCGCCGCTGACAAAATCCACCGCCGCCGCCTCGCCATCACGCAGGTAGGCGAGGATCGGCAAGCCGCGTTCCTGGGCCCAGGCTTCGCTGCCCAGCAGCACCAGGGAGGCGCCGTCGGTCAGCGGCGTGGAGTTGCCGGCGGTCAAGGTGCCGCGGTCGCTACGCTCGAACACCGGCTTGAGGCCGGCGAGTTTTTCCAGGCTCAGGTCCGGGCGCAGGTTGTTGTCCCGGGTCAGGCCGAGGAACGGCGTGAGCAGGTCGTTATGCCAGCCTTGGGCGTAGGAGTCGGCCAGTTTCTGATGGCTTTCCAGGGCCAACTGGTCTTGCTCGGCGCGGGGGATGTGCCAGGTTTGCGCCATCAACTCGCAATGCTCGCCCATGGACAAACCGGTACGCGGCTCACCGTTGCGCGGCAGTTCCGGCTTCAGATGACGCGGGCGCAACGCCAACAAAGCCTTGAGTTTGTCCGCGGTGCTCTTGGCGCGGTTGGCTTGCAAGAGGATCTGGCGCAACCCCTCGTTGACCCCGATCGGTGCATCGGATGTGGTGTCGACGCCCCCGGCGATGCCACACTCGATCTGCCCCAGGGCAATCTTATTGGCCACCAGCAGCGCCGCTTCCAGGCCGGTGCCGCAGGCTTGCTGGATGTCATAGGCCGGGGTGGTGGGCGCCAGCCGCGAGCCGAGGACGCATTCCCGGGTCAGGTTGAAATCCCGCGAGTGCTTGAGCACCGCCCCGGCAGCCACTTCACCCAGGCGCAACCCGTGCAGGTTGTAGCGTTCGATCAACCCCTCCAGGGCCGCGGTCAGCATCGCCTGGTTGCTCGCGGTGGCATAGGGCCCGTTGGAACGGGCAAAGGGAATACGGTTACCGCCGATAATCGCAACGCGGCGCAGCTGAGTCATGAAAAGCTCCCTATGGTGAATGTGTGCGTGGTCATCGGTGCGCCACCCCACAAGCGTAGGTTGTCCCGCGCCGATCGAACGACTGAAGACCCTGCGTGGTCCACACTTTGAACCCCAGCCCTTGGAGAGCGTTCCATGTCCGACCGTTATATCGACTTCGCCAACTCGTCCATCGGCCAACGCCTGGTCGGGGCCCTTGGCCTGCCGTCGCCGGAACGCCTGGAGCGCTGGCAAGCCGGGCGCCTGCGGCCCATCGAAGGGGCGTTGCTGCTCGGCGGCGGGCCGTTAGTACAGCACATCGGCGAACTGGCCAAACGCCTCACCGACGCGATCTACAGCTACGGCAGCGAGCCAGGCCCGGCCACGCCCTGGATCCCCGGGCACGGACCGAAGCTCAAGGCCGTGGTGTTCGACGCCAGTGACCTGCGCCAGACCGCGCAGCTCAAACAGCTACGGGAGTTCTTCCAGCCACTGCTGAAAAACCTCGACCACAGCGCACACCTGGTGATCCTCGGCCGCGCCCCGGAAACCCTCGACGACGACCCCATCGCCGCCAGCGTGCAGCGCGCCTTGGAGGGCTTCAGCCGCTCCCTGGCCAAAGAGCTGCGCCACGGCGGCACCCTGCAACTGCTCTACGTTGGCGAAGGCGCCGAGGCCCAGCTCGAAGGAGCCTTGCGCTTCTTCCTATCGCCCAAAAGCGCTTTTGTCTCCGGGCAGGTGATTCGTTTGCAGTCCTGCGCCACCCAGGTCCAGGACTGGAGCCGCCCCCTGGCCGGGCGCACCGCCCTGGTCACTGGCGCGGCGCGGGGCATCGGTGCCGCCATCGCCGAAACCCTGGCCCGTGACGGTGCCCAGGTGGTGCTGCTGGATGTGCCCCAGGCCAAGGCCGATCTCGACGCCCTTGCCGCGCGCCTGGGCGGGCGCAGCTTGGCCCTGGACATCTGCGCCAGCGACGCCGGCGAACGCCTGATGGAACAGTTGCCCGACGGCCTGGATATTCTGGTGCACAACGCCGGCATTACCCGGGACAAGACGCTGGCCAACATGACCCCGGAGTTCTGGGACGCCGTGCTGGCGGTCAACCTTGAGGCCCCCCAGGTGCTGACCCAGGCCCTGCTCGACAGCGGCACCCTGCACGACCAGGCCCGAGTGATCCTGCTGGCGTCCATCAGTGGCATCGCCGGCAACCGCGGGCAAACCAACTACGCCGCGAGCAAGGCCGGGCTGATCGGCCTGGCCCAGGCCTGGGCGCCGTTGCTGCAGCAGCGCGGCATCAGCATCAACGCCGTGGCCCCGGGCTTTATCGAAACCCAGATGACCGCGCGCGTGCCCTTCGCCCTGCGCGAAGCCGGGCGCCGCATGAGTTCCCTGGGCCAGGGCGGTTTGCCCCAGGACGTGGCCGAAGCCGTGGCCTGGCTCGGCCAGCCGGGCAGCGGCGCCGTCAGCGGGCAGGCCTTGCGGGTCTGCGGGCAAAGCGTACTGGGGGCATGAACATGAGCGTCCAATGGCACGAACTCGCCAGCCCGCCGCGTCTGGCCGGGCTTTACCTGAAAGCCCTCCGACGCCGCCGAATCAGCGGCACCCAGTTGCCCGAAGACGGCTTGCGCTGCTGGGTCCACGTACAGCCGGAGCACCTCGCGGCCTATCGCCAGGTCTGCGGATTCGTCGAAAACGGCCTGCTGCCCCCAACCTATCCCCAGGTGCTGGCCTTTGCCCTGCAGATGCAACTGCTCACCGCCGAGCACTTTCCCTTCCCCTTGCTGGGGTTGATTCACCTGAGCAACCGTATTCGCGTGCTGCGCCCCATGGGCGGGGTCGGCAGCCTGCGCATCAGCGTCCAGGTCGACAACCTGCAGCCCCATGCCAAAGGCGCGGTGTTCGACCTGATCACCAGCGTCGATGATCTGCTTGGCCCGCTCTGGGAAGCCCACAGCCGCATGCTCTGCCGCGGGGTCGAACTACCGGGCAGCCCGGTCGATGACACGGCTCCGGCCCTTGGCGCATTGAGCGAACTGAGCCATTGGCAGGCCCCCGCCGATATCGGCCGGCGTTATGCCCGCGTCTCGGGCGACTACAACCCCATCCACCTGAGCGCCCTCAGTGCCCGGCTGTTTGGTTTTCCCCAAGCCATCGCCCACGGTTTGTGGACCAAGGCCCGGACCCTGGCGGCGCTGCATGAACACCTGCCCGCGGCGAACATCGAGATCGCCGTGCAATTCCAGAAGCCCGTGCGCCTGCCCGGCGAGGTGACGCTGCTGGCCAGCGCACCGGGGTCCAGCGGTGAGCTGCAAGTGGTCAACGGCGACCTGCAACACATGCAAGGCGGTTGGACCCCCATCGCTTGAGGGCATCCGTTGTCCGCCCCCCCTGAAAGGCCCATCGAACCATCCCTGGACAAGGGGTGGTTTTGCCTATTGCAAGGCAACTCAACGCCTGTAATGGGCACTGGGCCTGGGTAGTAAGTGCCCGTCAAACCAAAGCCACCCTCAAGTAAAACATGGTCAATTACGACTATATAACTTTAGTTTCTAGCAACTAATTAGCCAACTAACAAAATCGCAAGCCGTTGTTTTTCATAGATCACAAAGTTAAACAACAGGCCTGTTATCACCTTGGCATTAATCATTACGCCACACTTAATACCGGATATATAAGTTGTTAATACCAAGTTGAGAATTGTTCGGAGATAGCCCCCGGGAGCTTGATAGGCACAACGGACGAAGGCATCTCCAACGGTAGAAAGGGAGAGCCCTCGAAAACAACGAACGTTGTAACAGGTGCAAGGACTCTCTCATGAACACTCAAACTTGGTGGAAAGTAGGCACTGCATTAACCCTGGCCCTGAGCCTCGGCCTGACCGGCTGCAGCAGCGGCGGTGGCGGCCATAAGAGCACCCCGAGCAGCTCGAGCGCCGGCGGTGGTGGTGGCACCGATGGCGGCGGCGGTACAGATGGCGGTGGCGGTGGCACTGCCTCCCCTCTGGTCACCAGCACCGTGGCGTCAACCGTGGGCACCACCGTCAGTGGCGTCGGCACCAGCGTCAGCCAATTGGGCAGCTCCCTGGCCGCCGTGCCCGTGGTGGGCGGCGTGGTGGAAAGCGTGGCCGGCACCGCCGGCAATGTGGTCGACACCCTCGGCAATGGCGTGACCAACGGCCTGGGCAAACTGGGCACCGACCCCAAAGCCTTGAGCAAGACCACTGCCACCGTTGGCGCCGTCGTCGGCGATGTGGGCGACGGCGTATCGGACCTGAGCGGCAAACTGTCCACCGCCACCCAAAGCATTCCCCTGGTGGGTGGCGTGGTCACCAAAGTGGCACCGGTGCTCGATGGCGTCGGCGACAAAGTCACCATGCTCGGCAACACCCTGAGCACCGTCACCAGCAGCGGCCCCCTGGGCACCCTGACCGATGGCGTCGGCAACAACGTGCTGGTCCCAGTGGTGAGCCTGGCCGAAGGCCTGACCGGCAAGGTCGGCAGCGCCACCGGGCTCGGCGCTCCGGTCAAAGGCTTGCTCAATGGTGTGGCCCAGGCCGTGGATGGCGCGGGCGATAAAGTCACTGATGCCGGCAACGGCAACCCGGTCACTAACCTGCTGGGCGGCGTCCTCAGCAACGCCAGCGGCGCGGTCGGCCAAGCCGGCGGCTATGTCAGCAACACCGGCAGCGGCTCGGGTGGTTCGGGCGGCGGCCTGGGCGCCAACGGCCTGCTGGAAACCGTCGGTGGCGCCGTGGCCAACCTCAGCAATGGCCTGAATGCCGGCAACACCAACGGCACCGTGAGCGCCGTGGGCGTGACTGGCGGTGCGGTAGGCGGCCTGATCGCCTCGGTAGGCGGCGCACTGGGCGGCAGCGGCACCCCCAACCTGGTGGTTACCGCCCCCCTGGCCAGCGTCGGCGGCAACTTCGGTTCGGCCCTGAACCCGGTCACCAACGCCGTGAGCGGCCTGACCCAACAAGTGGGCGCAGCCACTGGCCTCGGTGGTCCGGTCAGCGGCCTGCTGGGTCAAGTGGGCGGCGCGGTCGGCAACGTCGGCACCACCCTCTCCGGCACCAGCAACAACCCAGTGGCCGGCGCCCTGGGGCAAACCGTCACCACCCTGGGCAGCACCGTGACCTCGGTCGGCGGCCTGGTCAACGGCGGCACCACCGGTGGTGGCAGCACCGGTGGCCTGGGCGGTCTGGGCGGCGTACTGGGTGGCCTGACCGGCGCCCTGGGCGGCAAAAAATAAATTGCACCTGGCCGATTCGACGGCCTTTCCTACAGCGCCTACGCTTGGTTGAGGCGAGAGATTCCGATGAGTCTCTCGTCTTTTTCTTTATCTGGAGCAAGGCAGTCCATCACTGCCAATCGGGGCACAGACCCCGGCCGGTGATCACGACTGATACGTTTCGCGGTGCTGCGGTTTGACCATGGAGTGTCCTATGCGCGCTTTGGCTTCCTTGTTGATATTTGGCTGCTGTTCCTACGCCCACGCTGACTCCCTCCCACGTTTTCTCAACAGCAACGACACCGTCCGCAACCTGCCCACCCCCAACCTGCCGGTGGACGCCTACCGCCCCGTGACACCCCAGTTGCAATTGCCGGAGCCGACGGCGCCTCAGGGTGCGGGCCTGATGATGGGCACCAAGGTGGCCGTGCACCGCCTGCAGATCGAAGGCGGCACCATTTACCCCCTTGAAGAGCTGGCGGCCATCTACCAGCCGCTGATCGGCCACGAGGCGACCCTCGGCCAGTTGATCGAAGCCACACGCAACATCACTCGGCGCTACCAGGACGACGGCTACCTGTTGTCCTACGCGTTTATGCCGCAACAGACTTTCGACCAGGGCCTGGTCCGGGTGGTGTTGGTGGAGGGCTACATCAAGGACTACCAACTGCAGGGCGACGTCGGTCCGATATCCGCCTACCTGGACAAACTGGTGACCAAGCTCAAGGCAGAGCGCCCCCTGACCCGCAAAACCTTCGAACGCTACACCACCTTGATGAGCCGCCTCCCCGGCGTGACCCTGCAAGCCCAGGTGCCGCCACCCGGCACCACTGACGGCGCAACCTACCTGCTGGCCCAGGCCAGCCGCAAACCCTTCACCAGCTCCCTGAGCACCACCAAGGACAACCGCAACGGCCTGCAGGCACTGCTGGGCGTGAGCAGCAATTCACAGACCTCCATGGGCGAACAGTTGAGCCTCAGCGGACTGTTCCCGCCGGGGAGCGACAAAGAGCATTACTACCGCCTGGACTACAGCCAGTTGCTGGGCACCGAAGGCACGCAACTGAGCCTCTATGGCGCGCGCTATCGCAGTGACCCCGAGGCCAATGTGCTGCTCGACGGCGGCCTCGAATTGGCGCCCCACCGCGAGAACGACCGCTTCTCCATCGGCGTCAGCCACCCGTTCATTGCCTCGCCGAACGAGCTGCTCAGCGCCGGCGTGCGCCTCTACGGGGTCAATGACAAGACCCGCTACAAGGTGCTCAACACGGCTTTGAGCCTCGAGGAAGAAACCGACCTGCGCGCCCTGGCCCTGGAAGCCGACTGGAGCAAATCCGGCACGCGGCAACTGCGCATCCTCAGTGCCGGTGTCTATCAAGGCATCAATGGCATGGGCGCCAACACCAACAACGCCCTCTACGACCTGAACTTCTTCCGCCTGCGCCTGGCGGGGGTGCAAAGCGACCGCTTCTTCGACAACTGGCAGGGGGTGCTGTCCGGCGCGCTTTACTGGAGCGACGACAACCTGCCCGACAGCGAACGCGCCACCTTTGGCGGGCAGAACTTCGCCCGCGGTTACCCCGACGACCAAGCGTCCGGCGATAAGGGCTGGGGCGTGGCCTACGAGGTCAACTACAGCTTCAACCGAGCAGGCAACTGGGTCCGGGTGTTGCAACCCTACGTGGTACTGGACCGCTCGAAAACCTGGTTCAACCAGCTGCCGATCAAGGGCAGTAACCTGTCATCGGCCGCCGTGGGCCTGCGCTTTGGCGATGCCAAGTACTACAACATCGCCCTTGAGGCCGCCAAGCCGATGTCCGACGAAGCCCTGGACTCTTTCAACCGGCGCCCGCGCTACACCTTGAGTTTCAGTTACCAACTTTGAGCCCCTCATGAAAACCGCCCTCGGGCGGTTTTTTATGGGGCGATGCACGGCACTCGGCGGGACCCGGCGTCGATAAAAACCACCCGTTCAACCGCCGCTGCCCCGTTCCTCGCCAACAAAAACGCCCCGCGGTCAGCGAGGCGTCGTGGGTCCATCCAGGTGAAACCGTTGAGAGACGCGAGCGCCTTCAAGGGCTGACGATGTGCAGCCTCGGCTGGGGAAACAGGTTGTTGAGGGTTTCCAGCAAGCGCAGGTGATAGATGGGCTTGCGAAACAGATCCAGGACCTGCAGGCGCAACAAGTCACTGACATCATCCATGTCGGCGTGCCCGGAGGTCACGATGACCGGAAGGTGTTGGCGCGAGGTGTGTTCACGCAGGCGTTTGATCAACGACAAACCACTTTCCTCCGGCATGCGCAAGTCGGTAATGACCAAGGCAATGTCCGGGTGGCGGGTGAGCAATTCCAGGGCCTGCTTCACCGAGGTGGCGGTGAAACAGCAAAAGTCTTCGCCTTCGAGCAACTCGGCGAGTTCCATCAGGGCGTCCTCTTCATCGTCCACGAGAAGAAGTTGCTGGCGTGGAGATGAAGAGGTGCTCATGTGGAATACCTGAGTGGCCATACAGCGAGGTTCAGAGACGACAGTTCAAACAGATTCAAGGCGTTGGCCGAACCACGGCGGTGCCATTCAGGCTGGTCAGGATATTGTTGAAGATGGCCAGTACCCGATCTCCCATCGGTGTGACAAAGGCCACGACGACCACGGCGACCATAGCCACCACAATCGCATATTCGATTGCCGAAGCACCTTCGGTACGGTTGAAGAACAGGCGGGTTTTAAGCAGCAGGTATTGAAGAATCATTGCACTTCTCCTTGCGGCAACAATGCCGATGTAACGCCACCGCGACATGATTCCTCGGTGCCACCAGAGCATTGACAACAAACAGGGCTCCTTCAACTGTAAGAAACGATTAATGATTAAGTATTAGTTGGAATGTTGGCGTCAAAAAAACCCATTGCAGACGCATCTATATGACTTTCGTTGGTTATTTTTCCAGGAGTAATGGCGTTTTGTCCTAGCTGGACTACCTTCCAATAGCGAAATAGTTGAATGTTCAGCGCTGCCTGTTTGAGAAAACAACTCGTTTGGAAGTGTGGGCTTTTGCAGTGCCGCGGGAAAGGGAGAGCCTTCATGAACAGTCGCATTACCATGGGTTTGGCCGGCTTACTGCTCATCGGCGCAGTGTTCTTTGGTTACTGGGGCTTGGTGTTGAGTCGCCAACCGGCAGAACCGGCGCCCGCACCCGCACCCGTCGTCACCACAGTGATTGCCGAAACCACCGCCAGCGCCCAAGACCAGACCCGCCAATCGGTGGTGGTACTGACCCGTGACGTGCCGCCCTTCGTCGCCCTCAGCGCCGCCGACCTGACCCTGGAAAAACTCCTTACCGCGCCAGCCGGCAGCCTGAACAGCATTGACCAGGCCGTTGGCCGCACCCCGTGGCGACACCTGAGCGCCGGCACCTGGTTGAGTGACGAGAGCTTTGAATCCGGCGGCGCCCTGGCACGCATGATTCACCCGGACGAGCGGGCACTGGCGGTGGCCGTGGACGAAGTGATCGGCGCTGCCGGGCAACTGAGCCCCGGGGATTACGTCGATGTCCTGCTGTTCCTGCGCCAGGAAGCCGCCAACCCACAGCAATCAGCACAGATCGCCGTACCCGCCATGCGCGTGCTGGCGGTGGGCGAGCAACTGGGCCTGACCAATGACGGCAAACCGGCATCCCCGGCCCTCAGCACCGATGAAAAACTCAAGCAGGACCAACGCCGGATCAGCGCGCGCACCGTGGTCCTGGCAGTGCCCGAACAACTGTTGAGCCGGATGATGCTCGCCACCCAGGTCGGCACCCTGCGCCTGGCCGTGCGCAGCAGCGAAGAACAACGCCTGGCCCGTTACTGGGCCGGGGATCAAGACGCCCCTCTGCACCTGGACGCCGCGAACAGCCAGTTGTTCCAGTTCACCCAGCTGGCCCTCGGCAGCGCCCCCAGAAGCCCGGCCACGCCAGGCACCGGATCACGAGCCGCGATCGAAGTCATACGGGGCAACCAAGTCACCCAACAAACTCCCTGATTGAGCAAGGATGCCTCTACATGCGCAGTCGTTCCGTGCCGCTGTTCAATGCCCTGCTGATGCTGCTGTGCGCCCCATTGCCTGTGAGCCTGGCACTTGCGGCACCTGCAGCGGGCTGCTCGGGCCTGGGTCCATTGCCGGCCGTGATGGAGGTCGGCGAAGGCCTGCAACAAGAACTGCAATCCCCGGTGGCCATCACCCGCCTGGCAGTGGGCGACCCGAAGATTGCCGACGTCCACCCCAATGGCAACAAAGCCTTTCTGCTCACGGGCATGGCGCCGGGCGCCACCAGCCTGATGGTCTGGACCGCCTGCTCCAGCAGCCCGCGGCAAAGCATGGTGTTCGTCCAGGGCAAGGCCACGGCGGCCCTGACCGCCGCCGCACGGCCCGCGTCCCAGGACCTGAGCCTGCCGAGCCAAGTGCAGACCGACATTCGTTTCGTCGAGGTCAGCCGCACCAAACTCAAGGAAGCCAGCACCTCGATTTTCGGCCGTGGCCACAACTTCCTGTTCGGCTCCCCGGGCACCGCCCCCGCCACCGGCGGCACTGCGCCGACCTTCGGCGGGCTACGAACCAACATCCCCCTGGAGAACACCGGCTTCAACCTGGGTTTTGGCAACGGCCGGGTGCTGACACTGATCAACGCCCTGGAAGGCAGCGGCTTCGCCTACACCCTGGCGCGCCCCAGCTTGGTCACCCTCAGCGGGCAGAGCGCAAGCTTCCTGGCCGGCGGTGAAATTCCCATCCCGGTGCCCAGCGCCGGCAGCGACAGCGTCACCATCGAATACAAGGAGTTCGGTATCCGCCTGACCCTGACCCCGACCATCATCGACCGCAACCGCATCACCCTGAAGGTGGCCCCGGAGGTCAGCGAGCTGGACTACAGCAACGGCGTGAACATCGCCGGGAGCGTGGTCCCGGCCCTGACCGTGCGCCGCACCGACACCAGCATCGCCCTGGCCGATGGTGAAAGCTTCGTCATCAGCGGCTTGATCAGCACCCGCAACGGCTCCCAGGTCAACAAGTTTCCCGGGCTGGGCGACATTCCGGTGATTGGCGCGTTCTTTCGCGACTCGACCATCAACCGCGAAGAACGGGAACTGCTGATGGTGGTGACACCGCATCTGGTTCAGCCCCTGGCCGCCGACGCCCAATTACCGTCGCTGCCGGGTGAGCGGCTGCGCAACTACGACCCGAATTTCTATCGCATGTTCTTCCTTGAAAACGGCAACTTCGACAAACGCAGTGGGCTATCGCAATGAGCCAGAGCCTGAGCCAGACCTTCCTGGCCATCACCCGCAACAACACGGACCTTGAGTGGTTGCAGGGCGCCCTTGCGCCGCTGGGCCAGGTGGTCGGTGCCGGGGGCAGCCTCGATGAACTGCTGGCGCTGGTGGACGTGACCTTCGCCAACCTGGTGTTCATCGGCCTGGACCGGGAAAACGTGGTGGCCCAGGCGGCCCTGATCGAAGGAGTGCTGGAGGCCAAGCCAATGCTGGCCATCGTCGCCCTGGGTGACGGCATGGACAACCAACTGGTGCTCAACGCCATGCGTGCCGGGGCCCGGGATTTCGTCGCCTATGGTTCGCGCTCCAGTGAAGTCGCCGGCCTGGTACGCCGCTTGAGCAAGCGCCTGCCGCCCGTGGCGCCCAACACCCAACTGGGTGGCCTGACCGTGCTTTACGGCACCCAGGGCGACGGCGACGGCGCGCTGCTGGCCAGCCATTTGGCGCTGGTGGTGCAAAAGAGCGGGCAACAAACCCTGCTCCTCGACCTGGGCCTGCCCCGGGGCGACAGCTTGGCGCTGCTGGGGCTGGAAAGCTCGTTCCACTTCGGCGATGCCCTGCGCCACCTGCGCCGCCTGGACTCGACCCTGATCGACAGCGCCTTCACCAGCGCCGAGGCCGGGCTGCGTATCCTCGCCTACGCCAACAATGACGATGCCCTGGAGCACACCAGCGCCGCCGAGCTGTACATGTTGCTCAGCGCCTTGCGCCAGCACTTCCAGCACATCGTGGTGAACCTCGCCGGGCAACCGGACAGCGAAGCCCTGCGCACCTTCGTCAGCCATTGCGACAAGTTGCTGTGGCGCACCGACCAGAGCGTGCTCGATTGCCGGCGCAACCTGGCGGTGCTCAACCTGTGGCGGGAAAAAGGCATGAAGCTGGACCACGCCCGCCTACTGGTGGACCACTACCTGCGCAATGCCGCGCCCGACGCCGAAACCCTGGGCAAGACCTTTGGCCTGGAGGTGATCGCCATCCTGGCCTTCAGCCCGGAACTGCGCCTGAACGCCAAGAACCAGGGCATCAGCCTGTTCGAACTGGCCCCCCGCGAGGCCCTGAGCCAGAGCCTGCGAACCTTGGGTGAACGCCTGGCCAAACGCTCCGAAGGCCTGCCCAAACCCAAGGCCGGCTGGCTCGACCTGTTCAGGGGAAGCAAATGACCAGCGAAAAACTCTTTGGCGCTGCGCCCCGTGGCCCGACGGGCAACACCGACCACGAAGGCCTGAAACTGGTGCTGCACCGCTACATCATCGACGCCATCGAAGAGTCGGGGAAAAACCTGCTGGAGAGTTCGCGGCAGAACCTGTCGCAGTTCGTCACCGACAAGGTCGCGGAATACATCGCCCGCATGCACCTGGCAATTTCCCGCTATGAGATGGAGCGCCTGGCCGAGGAAATCGTCGACGAGCTCACCGGCTTCGGCCCCCTGGAAGTGCTGCTGCGCGACCCGGCGGTGACCGAGATTCTGGTCAACGGCCCGCACCGGGTGTTTGTCGAACGCGAAGGCGTGTTGCACCAGAGCGACCTGCGGTTTATCGATGCCCATCATGTGGAACGGGTAATCCAGCGGATTCTCGCGCCGCTGGGCCGGCGCCTGGACGAGTCCTCGCCGATGGTCGATGCGCGCCTGCCCGATGGCAGCCGGGTCAACGCAATCATTCCGCCGGTGGCCCTGGATGGCCCATGCCTGTCGATTCGTAAATTCCGCAAGGACATGCTCAAAAGCAGCGACCTGATGGCCATGCAAACCATCGACCTGCAGATCTTCGAATTCATTCAGGAAGCCGTGGGCAAGCGCTGCAACATCCTGATCAGCGGCGGCACCGGCACCGGCAAGACCACCTTGCTGAACATTCTCAGCCAACTGATCAACCCCCATGAACGCCTGGTGACCATCGAGGACGTGGCCGAACTGCAACTCGGCCACCCCCACGTGGTGCGCCTGGAAACCCGGCCGCCCAATGCCGAGGGGCATGGCGAGGTCAAGGCCAGCGACCTGATCCGCAACGCCCTGCGGATGCGCCCGGACCGGATCATCCTCGGTGAAATCCGCGGCGTGGAAGTGCTCGATGTGCTGACCGCCATGAACACCGGTCACGACGGTTCCATGAGCACGGTGCACGCCAACAACGCCCAGGACGCCCTACTGCGCCTGGAAACCCTGGTGGGCCTGACCGGGCGCCAGGTGGCCGAACGCACCCTGCGGCAAATGATCTGTGCCGCGCTGGATGTGGTGATCCAACTGACCCGCATGCCCGACGGCCGTCGCTGCGTCAGCGAAGTGGTGGAAGTGGTCGGGGTGCGCGACGACGTCTATGTCACCAACACCCTGTTCCGCCTTGATCGGCGCACCGGCTTCGGCTTCGTGCGCGAGGCGATCAACCCGGCAGGTGACAAGCTGCGCCGCGACAGCGGCCTGGCCCACAACTGACACTGCGAGGTCCGCGATGCTCGCTCCTGTGCTGTTGGCCCTGATGTGCCTGATCCTGCTTGGGCTCTCGTTGTGGCTGTTCTACAACGGCCTGCGCAAGACCAACACCGAGCGGGTGCTAAGCCGCCTGGCCGAAGGGCAACCGGACCTGGCCCCGCAGAAAACCTCCTGGAACGGCCTGGAGCGGGCCTTCTTGCGAGCCGGCCTGGGCCAGCCTACCGAGCGCCTGGGGCTGTGGCTGGCCCTTTGGGCCCTGCTTGTCCTCTTGGGTTTCGTCCTTGCCAGTTGGCCCGGCCTGCTTGGCTGCCTGCTGCTGCCACCCCTGCTGCTGCGGCTGTACGTGGCCTGGCGGTATCAACGCCGACTCAAGCGCATGATCGAGCAACTGCCGCAGTTGCTCGACCACAGCGTGCGCAGCCTGAAGTCCGGCCGGACCCTGGCCGATGCCGTCCTGGGCGGTATCGAGGCCAGCAGTGATCCGCTGAAACAGGCCATGGGCCGGATTCAGCGCAACGTGCAACTGGGGGTCAACCTGCCCGACGCGGTGCAGGACTTCGCCGAACTCTACGAACAGGACGAACTGCGCATGTTCGCCCTGGGCTTGAAGGTCAACCATCGCTATGGCGGCAATGCCAGCGAGTTGCTGGAGAACCTGATCAAGCTGATTCGCGAACGGGAACAAGGGGCCCGGCAGTTGAGCGCGATGACCGGGGAAACCCGCATGACCGCTTGGGTCCTGGGCAGCCTGCCGCTGTTGCTGGTGGCGTATTTCATGCTCACCAACCCCGGTTACATGCTGGGCATGTGGCGCGACCCCAGCGGCCAGACCATGCTGATCATCGCCGTGCTCCTGCAAATTTTCGGCTGCCTGGCGCTGTGGCGCATGTTGCGGAGCGTCTGAGATGTTTATCGTGGCCAGTGTCTTGCTGCTACTCGGAGCCCTGTTGCTGATCGGCGGCAACCTGGTGGAGCAGCGCCAGCGCAAACGCCAGATCACCCAGCGCCTGCAAGGCCACATGACCCGTGACAACCGCCTGGGCAGTTGGCTGCGGGCGCTGGGGGAAAGCCGCTTTGGCCAGCGCTCGGTGAGCATCGACAGCGAAACCCTGACCCTGCTCAATCGCCTCGGCTGGCGCCGGGCCCAGCAACGCTCGTTGTTCGCCGCGCTGCAGATCGGCACACCGGTGGTGCTGGTTGGCGTGGTGCTGTTTGTCCAGAGCGTGGCCTTCCCCTATGCCGAAAACCGCTGGATCGCCCCCTTGCTGGCGGCCGGCGTCGGTTATTTGCTGCCCAAACGGGCCCTGGCGTATGGCGTCCAGCGTCGACAAAACGCGATTGCCGTTGAGATTTCCACCTTCATTCCCCTGCTGCGCATCCTCTTCGAGTCGGGCATGGCGGTGGAACAGGCGCTGCGTGTGCTGGGCAACGAGGCGCAGAAACTGTTGCCGCAGTTGACCCTGGAACTGCGCCTGATCCTGACCCGGGTGGACTCCGGGCTGGAACTGGGCCAGGAACTGAACAACACCGCGCAACTGCTGGCCGTGGACGAGTTCACCGACACCTGCGTGATTCTCCAGCAACTGATTCAACAGGGCGGGGGGGCAATGAAGTCGCTGCAGACGCTCAAGCAACTGCTCGACGACCGGCGCCTGACCCGCCTGCAGGAATACATTTCGAAAATGTCGGCCAAGATGTCGGTGGTGATGATGCTGTTTCTCTTTCCCGCCTTGTTGATCGTATTGGCCGGCCCGGGCTTCACCGCCATCGCCCGGGCCTTTGCTTATTAGAGGGACGCTAATGAAAGCCATGATTGCCGCTGCAAGCCTGATGTTGCTCGCCGGATGCGCCAACAACGGCCAGATGCCCTGGTCGGCCTTGAGCTCGTCCAGCAGTTGCACCCCGCTGGGGGCCGAACAGGGACTGTCGATGAGCCTGGCCGACGACCTGGCCAACCAGGGCAAACTGCACGCCAGCCTGGCCAACCTGGAAAGCCTGCCGGACAACCTCAGCGAGGTGCGCCTGCGCAAGGCCCGGGTCTATCGCCTGCTGGGGCGCAGCGAAGCCGAACCCCTGTACCGCAGCCTGCTGGGCTCGTGCCTGGCGGCCGAAGGCGAACACGGCCTGGGGCAACTGGCCGCCGCCCGGGGCGACAACGGCCAGGCCCAGGCCCACCTGCAGCGCGCCGCAAGCCTGGCGCCCACCGACGAAAAGGTCCGCAACGACCTCGGCGTGGTCTACCTCAACCAACTGCGCCTCGATGACGCCCGCTTCCAGTTCCTCACCGCCATCGAGCTCAAGCAGGGCGACACGCTGCCGGCACTCAACCTGGTGACCCTGCTGCTGTATCAGGACAACTGGGAACAGGCCGCCGCCGTGGTCAGCAGTGCCGGCCTGAGCCCCGAACAATTCAGTCAGGCCCAGGCCCGGGCACAAGCCCTCAAGGGCCCGCTGAAAAACGCCCAGGTCGCAGCAGTGGCCGACGCCCCATCCTCCGGCATCAAGTAAGCGAAGAAGAGGTGATGATGAAACTCCCGATCCTCTGCTGTGCAGCCCTGCTGGCAGCCCCCTGGGCCGCAGACGCTATCGAGCCTGGGCCCTCGTCGGCCCAGCAACAGGAAACCGAGAACTGGCTGCAACTGCAGCGGCGCAACCTCGCCGCCTCGCCCACGCCACAGACCGCCACGCCCATCGAACGCGAGCTGGCGCTGCAACGCTGGCTGAAAAAATACCAATACGAGATCCCGGACCTGTATGACCCGGATGCTGCCGGCAAGGTGGAAATCAAGCGTTAGAACGAGCGGCTGGCCAATGCGGCCAGCCACTTGGTCTCTTGGAATCAGTGAGCGGTCAGGCGCTGCCCGTGGACCGAACTGCTGGGGGACAGGGCCAGGGCCAACTGAGTGCGGTTGTGCATGTGGGTCAGGCGCAGGACCTGGGACACGTAGAGTTTCACGGTGTTTTCGGTGATCCCCAGTTCACAGGCGATCTGGTAGTTGGTCTGGCCTTTGCCCACCAGGCGCGCCACATCCAACTGCCGGGGCGACAACTGATTGAACATCGCCGGCATCTCGATCCGATCCAGCTCGCCCCCCGCCTCGCCATCCTCTTCGCCCACCGTGGCTTGCGGGCTGCGGCGAACCTTGTCGAGATCCTGGTAGAGGTCGTCGATGGACTGGGAAAGAAACTGCAGCTTCTGGTTCAGGTGCCCCAGGTGCAGGTTTTTCTGTTGTTCCTCAAGGGACGCTTCCTGGCGTTGCAGGCCGGCCAGCAATTCGTCGAGGACAATGGGTTTTTGGTAGTAGTCGGCGAAACCGGCACGCAGGGCCTTGATCACGTCCTGCTTGTCGGCGCGACCGGTGAGCATGATGGCCTCGAACACCCGTTGCTTGCCGGCCACCCGGCGCAGCTCCTGGACCAGCTGGATGCCATCCAGCTCGGGCATGTGCAGGTCGCACAGGACCAGGGAAATTTCCTCGTCGTTGCTGAATAACTCAACCGCCTGACGACTGGAATCACACGGGACGCAACGGTATCCGCTGCCTTCGAGAAACTCGCACAGCTCCTCGACGATCAAGGGCTGATCGTCCACCACAAGCACCTTCATCTGGACACTTGGCTTGTTCACGTCTCACTCCATGCCTAGGTCAATGGCTGACCATTGCTGTTGCGTCATGCATTTCGCGGGCTGCTCCGAGATAAACGTAGACCCACTTTCGGACTATGTACATGGCATTAATCACCTCGGCGACTAGTGGATCCAAAGCGCCGTGGAGAGCATTCCGAGCAGGATAAAGGGGGCAAAAGCACAATTCTTTGACTGTTGCGGGTCCAGGTGTCGCAGGCTTTGTTTAAGGCCTTGACCCATAAGGGGCCAGATTCTTGGCGCTAGCAGTATCCACAGCAGGCTGGTGGCCCCGGCCCCGATCAAGGTGCCCAGCAGGTGCAGTTGATCGGTCGCCAGCCCCAGTGCTGCCAACAATTTCACGTCCCCCGCACCCATGCGCCCCAGGGCGTAACCGGGCAAGGTCAACAGCAGGGCCAGCAGCAGGGCCCAGCCACCCTGGGCAGGCGTGGCGCCCCACCAGGTGCTGCCCGTCCACAGCAGGTACAGCAGCGCCAGGAGCGCGGCGCCCAGGGTCAGGAGGTTGGCGATGTGCCGCTGGCGAATGTCCTGGGCCGCGCAAAGCACCAGCCAGCTGTACAAAACGAGGCCTTGCATTCAGTTAACACGTCCCTTTTGGCTGAATGAATCTATGCTCAGATGACTCAGTGGTCGTCAGGGTAGACGCACTTATGAAACAGGGCCTGCGAAACGCGGAAAAAGGTGCAGTGGCCATCGAGTTCGCCGCCGTCTTCGTGATTTTCTTTGCGGTGTTCTATGGGCTGGTCAGCTACAGCCTGCCGTTGCTGCTGATGCAATCCTTCCATGAAGCCACCGCCGAAGCCCTTAGGCGCTCGGTGTCGATCGACCCCAACACACCCAACTACGCAAGCGCCGTGGAAACCCTGGCCAGGCAAGTGGTGGCCCAGAAAACCGCGTGGATACCCAGCGCCTTCAACTTCGCCGCCAGCGACTACAGCGCGGTCTACAGCGGCGGCATCCTCACCGTTGCGGTGAATTACCCCACCAGCAAACTGAATCAGGTCATGCCCTTCCTGGTGCTGCCCGGGATCGGCACCGTGCCCAACCTGCCAGCCCAGCTGCAAGTCACCTCGAGCATGCAATTTTGACCCCTGGGGACAAACTCCTGGGCCGCCTGCTCGGCCGCTCGCCCTCTCTGGCCACGCAAGCCCTGCCGACCTTGCCCGCCCAACCGGTCGGCCTGCAGCTGCTGCTGGACGGCCAGGGCCGGGTGCTGGAGATCGCTGGCCCGTTGCGCCACGCCCTGTTGCAACGGCCCCAGGCATTGGCGTCATTGCACTTGGCGGACTACCTGTGGCCCCAGCGTGCGCTGGCGATTGAAGGCGGCCCCGCCGACTGGACCGGCCAACTGCTGGACCTGGACTTCCAGGGCCCTGGCCGTAGCACCTTGCACCTGCGCGGTTGGGTACAGCCGTGGGCCGATGCCTGGCTGATGCAGTTGCTGGACATCGGCGACCTGCTCCAGGAGCGGCAACACGGGCGAATCCGGGAAACCTGCCAGGGGCTCGCGGGCCAGTTCAGCGAACAACTGCGCCGCTGCAGCCTGTCGCGCCTGGCCGACGTGCTGCAGGACCAGCTGCAAGGGCTGGCCCAGCGCTGGGCCATTCCCAGCGTGGCGATCGCCCTGCTCGATGAGCAGCAACACGAGTGGCAGATCCACGCCTGCTACCGTGCCCACGACGCAGCAGACCTGTGGCAACCCGGCCAGGCACTGGGCAGCGCCCTCGACAGCCTCAACGGCAATACGCCCCTGCACCTGCAACCGACCCAGGGCCTTGAACCCCACCCGCGCCTGCTCGGGCTATTCGGCAATGGCGAAGGGCTGCTGGTGCCCTATCGCGACGATCAGGGGGTCGCCGCCTGGCTGCTGTGCGGTGGTTACTCGACCCAACCGCCCACCGCTCAACTGCAAGAGCGTGACTGGCTGATGCTCTGCGCCGCGCTCGCCGCCCCCTTGCTCGGCCGCCTGCGTGAGCAGCGCAACCAGCAGCATCTGGAACGCCTGTCGGCCTTGCAGGAACTGCTCGGCACCGGCTGGTGGGAATGGCTGCCCGGGCACGCCGAGATCCAGGTCGCCGCCCCCCTGGCCCGCAGCCTGCAACTGCACGCCGACAGCCACGGCCTGTCCGTGGAGCGTTGGTTGCATCGCATCCACCCGGCAGACCGGCAAGAACTGGCCAGCGGCCTACAAGCCCTGCAACACGGCAAGCCGCTGCTGCTGTGCGTGCGCCTGTTGCCTGCAGACACCACGGCGCCGCCGCTCTGGTATCGGGTCCAGGGCCAGGCCCTGGGCCACGGCGAACAACGGCGCTTTGTCGGGTTCATGCTCGACATCAGCGACATCAAGGAGCAGCAGCAACAGGCCGCCGCCGCCCACGCCCGCCTCGACAACCTGATCGCCAGTTCCCCGGCAGTGATCTACGTGCAGGCCTACGTCGAAGGGGCGTTGCCCGTGAGTTTCTTCAGCGCCAGCCTGCAACCGCTGCTGGGCTGGAGCCTGGAAGACTGTCCTGGCGGCGCGGTGGTGGACTGGGTCCACCCCGATGACCGTGAACTGTACTTCCAACGCACCCGCCAACTGTTGCGCGAAGGCGCGGTCCACAGCCGCTATCGGCTGCGTGATCGCCAGGGCGAATACCACTGGGTACTGGACGAGGCCAAGCTGCTGCGCGACGACCTGGGCCTGCCGGTGGAAGCCGTGGGGCTGTGGCTGGACGTCACCAGCGCGACCCTGGCCGCCGAGCAGGTCAGGCAAAGTGAAGAGCGCTATCGGATCCTGGTGGAAGACTCACCGGCGATGATCTGCCGCTACCGCCCGGACCTGACCCTAACGTTCGGCAACCGTCCGCTGGCCAACTACCTGGAGTGCGCGCCGGAGCAATTGCCGGGCAGCCACCTCGGTGACTGGCTGTCCGCCGAACAGCATCAGGCATTTGTCCAGCGCATCGCCCTGCTGAGCCCCGAGTTCCCGGTGAGCACGGCGGAAATCAGCCTGCAGTTGCCCGGGCGCGAACATGCGTGGTGGGTCTGGTCGGATCGCGGGGTGTTCGATGCCCAGGGGCAACTTCTGGAGATCCAGGCCGTAGGCCGCGACAACACGGAAGTCCGACGCTCCCAATTGCAGCTCACCCAGAGCGCGAAAATGGCCACCCTCGGCGAAATGGCCACCGGCCTGGCCCATGAAATCAATCAGCCGCTGAACGTGATGCGCATGGCCATCGTCAACGTGCTCAAGCGCCTGGGCAAGGGCGAGGTGCAGATCGACTACCTCCAGGAAAAACTCAACCGGATCGACGCCCAGGTGCAACGTGCGGCGCGCATCGTCGATCACATGCGGGTCTTCGGCCGACGCTCGGAGATCGAGCAGCGCCCCTTCAACCCGGCCCAGGCCGTGGAAGGCAGCCTGTCGCTGCTCAGCGAGGGCATGCGCGGCAAGGGCGTGGAACTGCGGCTCGGAGAGATCGACCTGCAGGTTCAGGTGCGCGGCCATGTCGACCAACTGGAGCAGGTGCTGATCAACCTGATGGTCAACGCCCGCGATGCCCTGCTCGACCCACGCGCTGATCAGGCTCACGGGCAGCCGTGGATCAGCCTCAGCGCCGACCGGGACGAGCAATGGGTGCGCCTGTGGGTGGAAGACAACGGCGGCGGCATCGACCCGCGCCTGCTGGAACGGATTTTCGAGCCCTTTTTCACCACCAAACCCATTGGCACCGGCACCGGCCTCGGCCTGTCGGTGAGCTATGGCATCGTCGAAAACATGGGCGGCCGCCTGAGCGTGAGCAACGCCGAACAAGGGGCGCGCTTCTGCATCGAGCTGCCCCTGAGCTGAGCCCCTTCAGATCACCAGGTAGGCCCTGCCCGCCTGGCCACAAGTCAGGTTGGCGCCGACTTCGACGTCCATCAGATTAATGCCCAGCATCGACAGCAGGTTGTTCAGCAGGGGGTCGAGCACGGGGCTCAGGAGGCCGGTGACTTTGGGCAACAGGAGGTTGGTCACGCCACTGATGGCACCGGCCAGCCCGGTGACGATCGCCCCCAAGGGATTGGCATTGACCGGTTTGTAGACGATCAGATTAATCCCTGACAGGGTGCTGGCCAGGCTGCCGACAATATTGCTGGTCGGCACCACCGTCTGGTAGCTCGATGCCAGTTTGACGTCGGGCGGGATGGGGTACGGCGCGGCCGCACTGGAAAACAGCAAGTCCTGGGAGGTCTGGGCCACGCTGCTATCCACCATCACCGCAATCCCCCCTGCCGCGTAATGCACGACTGGATCGCAGCGCCCCGGCAACACCAGGAACTGGTAGCAAGTGCGAGTGCCCAGGTCCACCAGCGGCAACGGCTTGACCGTGGGCTCCGCAGCGGAGGAAAAGGCATTGGCCGGGTCTATCTGACCGAGTTTCAGATCCGCCAGGGATGTAACGCTGCGGACCGACAGGCTTTTGCTGCCGGTGTTGTTGACCGGGCAACTGTAGTCAGTGACATAGGCCTTGGCGCCGCCCACATCCAAGGCGACATCAATCGTACTGAACGATGCCAGGGCCGGGTACAACTGCTCGCAGCCGGCACCAAGCAGGCACAACGCCGAGCCCAGGGTGCTGACCAGGTTGAGGCTCAGCAGGCTGTTGAGCAGCGGCGTCAACGGCGCCACCAGGTTGGAAACCGCGGTGGTCAGCACCGAGTCCGACGACAACAACGGCACATTGATCCTGACCAGGGTGCGCACTTGGGCTGTGCGCACATAGATGCGATTGGCTCCCAGCGGGTCGGCCTTGGCCAGGCGCGGATCACCGATGGCCGACAATTGCGGCGGCTCGATCACCTTGACCTGCACCGTCAGGTTCGCCAGCCCCAGCAGGTTGGCAGGGATGGTGACCGCGGCCGCACTCTTGCTGTTGGACAACTGGACCATCGCCTGCAACAGCTGGAACACCTGCACATTCGCATCAAGGGCAATGGAAGGCAGGCCGGTCTGCAATTGCAGGATATCGCCGAGTTTCACCGGGCTGGCATTGAGCGCCGCCACTTGCAGCGCCCCCAGGGCGGTCAGCACCTCCGCGGTCGCACCATTGGCCTGCAGCACGGTGACCGCGGCTTGAATCAGCTGAGTCACGGTGGCCGTGGTGTTGAGTAACTGGGTGTAGTTGCCAGCAGCGACGTTGAGGTTGATCGCCAATTGATTGAGGTAGCTGAGCAGGTTGATGTCGCTGCCGATCAGCCCATTCCAGCCCAGGGCACCAATGCTGACATTACCCCCCAGCATGCCGCCGACCACGGCATTGAGCGGCACCGAGCTGGCCGTGTTGATGGTGGCCAGGGTGCTGCGAATGCTCAACTGCGCCACGTTCGGCACCGGGGCGGCCGCCACCGCAGTGGCTGTCAGTTGGGTATTGAGGCTGACCGGCCCCGCGGAAAACAGCGCACCCACGCCCCGCGCCACACTGGTGTGCACCGAATCGCTGACGATCACCCGCACCGCCGCCGACTGGCTGGCATTCGGGCTGAAGGTGCGCACGCCGTTGGCCCCGGTCACCAGGCCGCCACACGTGGTGTTGAGGGTGCTGTCGGCATCCGGGGTGAAGCCGTTACGGACGGCGCTCTGGTTGGCGTATTGCGCCGCCGTCAACCCGGCCTGGCAAGTGCCGCCGCGGCTGACCGCCTCCAACGCGGCGTTGTCGGCCACCCGCTGCAACTTGCGCTGTTCCAGATACAGCCGCCCGCTGTCCACCACCAGCAGCATCAAGAGCAAGGCCAGGCCCAGGCTCACCGCCGCGATCAAACCAATGGCACCACGTTGTCGGCCCGGGCCGGACCAGCCTCTCGGGAAAGACATCGAGCACTCCTTTGCCGGCCCACAGCCAAGCGCTGTCTGGATAGATGCAAAGCAGTGTAGACAAGGCCTGCAGCCGGCGCTGGCAAGGTGCCAGCGCCGCTGACTGACGGTACTGCGCCCTTAAGCGCCAGCCTGAAAAGCCGCGTTAGCGGGGCGGGTAGTTGGCCAGAATCCGAGCCACAGTGGCGCGCACGGCAGCGCTGCGATCGCTGGGGTTGGGCGAGCTGCTGAGCATCTGCTCATCGCTGCCGCGCCACACCAGCTTGCCGTCCTTGGCGTCCAGCAGGTCGATCTGGATGGTCGCCACCTTATAGGTGACGTTGCGGGTTTCGTTGTACATCGGGCCGCCCCAGTAGCCGTTCCATGGGCCACCCCAGCCACCGCCGTAATTGGTGGTGACCTGCTGCTGGCGGTCCTCAATGATCAGGTAGGTCTGGACATTCACGTCTGCCCGGGCCGCCCCCATCACGGGACGCAGGCCACGCTGATCCAGTTGCTCGGCCACCGCTTGGCGAATGCGCTGCTCGGTCAGGTCGCTTTTGATCCGTGGGTCATCCGGGCGGTACTGCAGACCGGGCTCTTTCCAGCTCCAGCTTCGATAAGCGGCAAAGTCGCGACTGGCGTCGAAGTCGTGGTTGACCTGGTTGGCGGCGCAGGCGCTAAGCAGCGCGGCGCAGACCAGTAGAACGAGGCGATGGAACATGATTGTTCTCCGATGAGAAAGCAGCACTCTGAACAGACTAGCTGGGAGGATAGGCCGACATGGCCTTTTCCAGCGCCTCACGCAAGGCAGCGGCACGTTCGCTCATACTGCCCCGGCTGCTGGTTTCAGCGCTGGCGCTCCACACCGGCTGGCCAGTGGGACCGTCGAACAGGTTGACCCGAACCACCACCACTTGAACCTCGTACGTGCGCACGACCGGCACGCTGCCGTACATGCCGTAACCCGGGCCGTAACGGTTGTAGCCACCGTAACCGCCGTAGCCGTAGTCGTCCTGGACCTGGCGCAGGCGTTTTTCCAGGTGCACATCAGCGCTGACCCACAAGTCCGCCGGGCGCTGATCGTACAACGGTCGCAGGCCGCGCTGATCCAGGGCGTTGCCCACCGCCTCGGCGATCTGTGCCGAATCCGCCCAGGCCGAGCCGGCGGGCTGGCGCCCGTTGAGCCAGGCCCAACTGCGGTAGCGTCCGTAATCCCGCGACGGCGCCGGGTAGGCGCTGCGGTCGAACGTGGTCGCCGCTTGCGGCGGCGCCGGCGGCAAGGGAGTGGAACTGGCGACATAGGGGTTGCTGCCTTGGCAGGCGGCAAGCCCCGAACACAGGAGGATCAGACCAAGACGGCGTTTCATGGCGCACTCCGTTAGATCGGCCGGCACATCCAATGCAGGTAACGCCCAAGCCCGGCGAAACTTGGGTGTCGGCGGTGCGCCAGTTCCATTTCCAGGAGGTCCGCCAGCTCGGCGCGGGCCTGGAACTCCACCGGCATGTAATCGTGGAAAACCCGCACGCCACTCTGGGTTTCGACCTGCCACAGGCCCTCAAGTTGCGTCGCCAATTCACGGGGATCGAGCGGTTGCTGCGGGGTCAGGCTCTGATTCTCGCCGGCCATGTCGTTCTTGCGCATCTTGCGGAAGTGGCCCTTGAGCAGGTTGCGGTAAATCAGCGCGTCGCGGTTATAAAACGCCAGGGACAACCAGCCGTCCCGGGTCGTCAACTGATGCAGCACCGGCAGGATGGCGTGGGGCTCGGCCAGCCACTCCAGCACGGCGTGGCACAGCACCAGGTCGTAGGGTTCGGTGAGCTGGCCCAGCAGGTCCTGCCAGGGCGCCTGGATAAAGGTTGCGCTCTGCCCGGCATCGGCAAAACGTTGGCGGGCGCCCTCCAGCATCGGCGCAGCCGGTTCGGCCAGGGTCACCTGGTGCCCGCGCTCGGCCAGCCACAGCGACATGTGGCCCAGCCCGGCGCCAATGTCCAGAACCCGCAGCGGCCGCGGGGGCAGGCTTTCCATCAGGTCGGCCTGAAGCACGGCCAGACGAATGGCACCCTTGGCCCCGCCGTAGATTTTTTCGGCGAAGCGGGTCGCCAGTTGATCGAAATGACGGTCGCTCATCCGCTGAACCGCCGTTCGCTGTCGGCCAGCTTGTCGCCCACCACCTGGGCCATGTCCAGCCCCAGCTCACTGCACAGCAGCAGGAGGTAGAGCACGATGTCGCCGACTTCCTGGCCGGCGTGGGCCAGTTTTTCCGCCGGCAGTTGCCGCGATTGGTCTTCGCTCAGCCACTGGAAGATTTCCACCAGTTCGGCCATTTCGACGCTGGCGGCCATGGCCAGGTTTTTCGGGCTGTGAAATTGTCGCCAGTCATTGCGGTCGCGAATGGCGTGCAGGCGTTGGGTCAGTTCGTCTAGGTTCATCGGGGTCTCCTGAAGGCGTATAGCTTCCGGGGGATGGGTAGCGGGCGCAAGGGCCAATCAGCGCCAGATCGCCCCACACCGGGGCTGGGCAAAAGCTCTATGCTGACAGGGAACTCCCCGGGGCAAATAATGGCCAAAGGCGAGCACACCCCTCTCTTCCATCAGGACGCCCTTATGCAGGTAGAAAGTTTTTTCGAATGGCTCGGCCAGGCCATCGGTTCGGTCATACGTTTTATCGTCGATCTGCTCAGCGGCCTGTTCAACACCCTGACCCATGCCGGCGGCAACTTCGTCGATGGGCTGGCCCGTGCCTTGGGGATGGACACCTCGATCATCAGCATCATCGCGCTGATTGTCGGCCTGATGCTGCTGTACTCGGCGATCCGCGCCTTCATGAACGCCTCGATCATCATGGGCATCATCTGGCTGATGCTCGGCCTGTGGCTGCTGAGCTGGATCATGCATTGACCGGCGCTGCGCCGACGCCCGGGGCATAAGCCGCGGGCTGCGGCTACAATGCCGGCTCTCGCAAGGAGCCTGCATGTCCACCCTGATTACCGATTGGCGCCACCGCCCGACCCACCGCCGCGTCTGGGCCCTGGCGGCGCCAATGATCCTCTCGAATATTTCCGTGCCCCTGGTGGCCCTGGTTGACAGCACCGTCATCGGTCACCTGCCCCACGCTCACCAATTGGGCGCCGTGGCCGTGGGCGCTACCCTCTACACCTTCCTCGCCTGGACCATGGGCTTTCTGCGCATGGGTGCCACCGGCTTTGCTGCCCAAGCGGCCGGGCGCGGCGACGGCACGGCCCTGCGCCAGGTGCTGTTGCAAGGGCTGTTGCTGGCCATGGGCATGGCGCTGCTGCTGGGCAGCCTCGCCATTCCCCTGAGCGGTATCGCCCTGCAGTGGATGCAGCCGTCCATGGAGCTGCAGCAGATGGCCCTCGATTTCTTCCGCACCCGACTGCTGGGCTTGCCCGCTGCCCTGGCCAGCTTCGCCCTGGTGGGCTGGTTCCTTGGCACCCAGAACGCCCGGGCGCCCTTGCTCATATTGCTGACCACCAATCTGGTGAACATCGCCCTCAACCTGTGGTTCGTGCTCGGCCTGGATTGGGGCGTGGTCGGCTCGGCTCGGGCCTCGGTGATTGCCGAATGGACCGGCGCCCTGCTCGGCCTGGCCCTGACCCGCCCGGCCTTGCGCGCCTACCCGGGCCAGATCATCTGGGGCGCCTTGCGCCGCTGGCAGAGCTGGCGGCCGCTGCTGGCGGTCAACCGTGACATCTTCATCCGCAGCCTGGCGCTGCAATCGGTGTTTTTCATGATCACGGTCCAGGGCACGCGCCTGGGGGATGCCACCGTCGCCGCCAACGCCCTGCTGCTCAACGGCCTGCTGCTCACCGCCCATGCCCTGGACGGCCTGGCCCACGCCGTGGAAGCCCTGTGCGGCCATGCCATTGGCGCCCGTGATCGCAATGCCCTGCGCCGCTCCCTGGTGGTGGCCGGCGGCTGGTCGCTGCTGGCCAGCCTGGGCTTTGCCTTGTTGTTCCTGCTGGCAGGGCACCTGTTTATCGCAATGCAGACCGACATCCCCAGCGTGCGGGAAACAGCCTATACCTACCTGCCCTACCTCGCCGCCCTGCCCCTGATAGCGGTCTGGAGCTACCTGTTGGACGGCCTGTTTATCGGCGCCACCCGGGCCAGGGAAATGCGCAACGGCATGCTCCTCAGCCTGCTTTTGGGGTTGCCGTGCGCCTGGGCCCTGCAAGGCCTAGGCAACCACGGCCTGTGGCTGAGCTTCCTGCTGTTCATGCTGTTACGCAGCCTGACCCTGACCGCCTTTGCCTGGAACCTGCGCAAGAACGACAGCTGGTTTGCCCGGGCTCACTGAGCCGGTGGCGCGCCGACAAAGTCACTGACCCGGTCCAGCACCGGGGCCAGGCCGCGCAGGGGTCGGGCAAGGGCTGCCACCAGCGTGCCGTGGCCGGTGCGCGAAAAGTAGAACTCCTGCACCGGCACGCCGGCGGCGCGCAGCTTGTTCGCCAGGCCACCGGTGTTGCGTTGCGGATTGACCAAGGTGTCGTCGTTCGAGGCCATTAGCAAGGCGGGCGGCGCACCTCGACTGACATGGTTGATGGGCTGGGAGTCGGGTGGCGAGTCCGGGTAGAAAAACACCGGTCGCACCGCTTGATTGGCGATCGGCAGAAAATCGTAGGGCCCAGCCAGGCCGATCCAGCCCTTGATCACCGCCGGGCTGAGCCCCACCGCCGCCAGCAGGCTAGGGTCCAGGGCCAGCATCGCCGCGTTATAGGCACCAGAACTGTGGCCCATCACGTACAGCCGCTGAGGGTTGGCGCCATAACCGGCAATATGTTCATAGGTCCAGGCCACAGCTGCCGCCGCGTCCTCCAGAAACGCCGGATAGCGCACTTGGGGATACAAGCGGTAGTCGGCCAAGACCACAACCATGCCCCTGGACGCCAGGGCCTCACCGACAAAACCGTAGTCGCCACGTGAACCGCTGTTCCAACTGCCACCGTAGAAAAACACCACCACCGGTGCGCCGGGTGCTGCGTCTTTGGGCTGGTAGATGTCCAAGTGCTGCCGTGGGTCGCTGCCGTAGGCGATGTCCCGAGTCTTGATGACCCCGCCGCTGGGGCTCAAGGCGTTAAGCACCTTGAGCGGCGAACACCCGGCCAGGAGCCCGAGGATCAAGGTGGTCAGCAATAAGCGGGCTGTACGCCCGGGACGATTGAACATCGGCTGGAACCTCTTCAGTGTTCGAGCGCATCCGCCGCCCATCAGCCAGTGCGCATTCAGCAGGCTAGTCGCAAACCCTGAGCGCCGGGGCAAAAAAAACCCACCGTCACCGGTGGGTTTTCATTGGCTGCATCGCCTGTCAGCTCGACAGGTACGACGAGCGGGTCAGGCCCAGGCGCAGGGCGTCGAGGTACTGGGTACGCTCGGACGCCGTGATCTTGGCGCTGGCCACTTTATCGCGGTAGTGAGTCATCAACTCCTCAGGCGACAAGTGCACGTAGCGCAGCATGTCTTCGATGGTGTCGTGGGTCTCGATACCGGCGTGGTACACACTGCCGTCCGGGCGCTGGTAGATGTTCACCGAGTCGGTGTCACCGAACAGGTTATGCATGTCGCCGAGAATTTCCTGGTAGGCACCCACCAGGAAGATCCCCAGCAAGTAGTCCTCGCCTTCGTTCAGGGCATGCACCGGCAAGCTGGTCTCGATGCTCTGCTCATCGACGTACTGCTTGATCTTGCCGTCGGAGTCGCAGGTCAGGTCTTGCAGCACCGCACGGCGCAGCGGCTCTTCGTCGAGGCGGTGCAACGGCAGGATCGGCAGCACCTGGCCGATGGCCCAGGTATCCGGCAAGCTCTGGAACACCGAGAAGTTGCAGATGTACTTGTCGGCCAGCTTGTCGTTGAGTTCATCCAGCACTTGGCGGTGGGAACGCTGACGGGCCTTCAAGGAGTTGTGCAGGCGACGGCACACGGCGAAGTAGCACTGCTCGGCCAGGGCTTTTTCAGCCAGGGTCAGCTTGCCGTCGGCGTACTGGGTGGCCACGTCGCTCATGTAGTGCGTGGCGCGCCAGTAGGTTTCGGTGACCATTTCAATGTCGGTCGGGCCCAGCAGGTCCACCAGCCATTGCACGGTTTCCGGCAGTTCTTCCTTGTTTTCGATCTTCGGCACGTCGTCGTTGTGCTTCTCGACGTCAGTCACCTGCACCACCAGCATGGCGTGGTGGGCGGTCAGCGAGCGGCCGCTCTCGGAGAAGATGTGCGGGTGCGGCAGGCTCTGGGCATCGCAGAATTCCTTGAGCATGCCCACCACGACACCGGCGTAATCGTCCATGTCGTAGTTGATCGAGCTGGCGTTGCGCGAGTGAGTACCGTCGTAGTCCACGCCCAGGCCGCCACCGACGTCGATGTGGTCCACCGGCAGGCCGAGGTTGCGCAGCTCGCCGTAGTAGCGGATCGCTTCCTTGAAGCCGTGCTGGTAGTCCGCCAGGTTGGCGATCTGCGAACCCATGTGGAAGTGCAGCAGGCGGATGCCCTGGTCCAGGCCGGCCGCGCGGAAACGCTCGACCACCGACAGCAACTGGGCAGCGGACAAACCGAACTTGGATTTTTCACCACCGGTGTCGGCCCACTTGCTCGAGGCCAGAGACGACAGGCGCACCCGCAGGCCGACTTGTGGCTTGACCTTGAGGGACGCGGCTTCTTCGATCACCAGGCCCACTTCGGACTCTTTCTCGATGACGATGAACACGTTGTGGCCCAGCTTCTGGCCCATCAGCGCCAGGCGGATGAACTCCCGGTCCTTGTAGCCGTTGCAGACGATGGTGCCGCCTTTCGGCGCCAGGGCCAGGACCGCCAACAGCTCAGGCTTGGAGCCGGCTTCCAGACCGATGGAGACGTTCTGGGTGGCGATGATGTTCTCGATCACCGCTTCCTGCTGGTTGACCTTGATCGGGTACAGCGCGGTGTACTTGCTCTGGTATTCCAGGCGCTCGATGTTCGAGTCGAAGGCACCGGTCAGCTGGCGCACGCGGTCTTGCAGGATATCCGGGAAGCGCACCAGCAACGGCAAGGACAAGCCGCTCTTGCGCAGTTCATCGACCTGTTCGAACAAATCGATGGGCAGGCTGCTCGGTCCGTTCGGACGAACTTCGACGCGACCGGCGTCATTGATCGCGAAATACCCGGCCCCCCAATGGCGAATCCCATAAACACTGCGGCTGTCCGCAACTGTCCATTGGCTGCCATCGTCTTTGCGTGTGCGTCGTACGGACATCGAAGTCCCCTATAAAGAAGTCATAGAGCGCCACCCCTATCGAAGGCTGGCGCAGTCTAAAGAATGAAAATGACGATTAGCCTGCAACGAGGGGGTAGACCTCATCAACAGTCCTGAGTTTAGAAACCGGTCATGAACAGGCTCTGTGAAAACCATGGAGACGACGCACCTGCCTGGAAGAGCCGGGCCGCATCAAGTCGGGGGTGGTTTTCACAGAGGCTGCTAGCCGCCGGATTTCTTCGCTTTGAAACCGTGCTTGAGCAACTCAGCCAAGAGTAGCTCGACATGGTCGCCCTGGATTTCGATGACGCCATCCTTCAAGGCGCCGCCGGTGCCACAACGTTTTTTCAGCGTGGTGGCCAGTTCCTTGAGGGCGTCTTCGGCCAAGGGCACGCCGGTGATGGTGGTCACCGTCTTGCCGCCACGGCCCTTGCTTTCGCGACGCACGCGAGCAATGCCGTCACCGGCCGGAATCAGGGTTTGTTTGCAGATACAGGCAGCCACCGGCTGGCTACAGTCCGGGCAATGGCGACCTGCGTCGGTGGAAAATACCAAGCCACCCAGGGCGGCGAAGGATGCGGCTTTTTTGGCCACCGGCAATCCTCTTCGGAGGACTAAAAGACTGGTCGAAGCACAATGGCGGTGCCATCGACCGCGAAGCCCCACTCAGGCAGGGGCAGCGCTACTGAACCGGGTGCGGGTATAAAAAGCAGCGCCGGTTCAGCTTGAAAAGTCGCGCAGTGTAACGGCAAAAGGCGCCGTTGCTAAGGGCCAAAGCGCGGCATTTTATGCAACTTTAGCGACGCCCGCGCAGATAGCGCTGCAAGGCTGCCAGGGAGTCCGGGCAATAGGGCTTTTCGTGGATTTCCCGCAGCACCTGTTCCACCGGAATAAAGTGCGCTTCCAGCACTTCCTCAGGCTGCAAACGCAGGGGACCGTCCCACACCGCCGAGAACGCCGAACACCACAAACGGTTGCCGGTGTCTTCAAAAAAGAAATGATCGTGGGCGCTGAGTTCCACACCGCCCACGCCCAACTCTTCTTCCAGCTCCCGGGCCGCCGACTCGGCGTAGCTCTCGCTGGCCAGCACCATGCCGCCGGCGGCCACATCCCAGTAACCCGGGTAGATGGCTTTACTCAGGGTGCGCCGATGCACGCACAGTTCACCGGCAGAGTTGAACAACAGAATGTAGGTGCCACGGCCGATCAACCCGCGCTCGCGCAACTCGCTTCGGACCATGGCGCCGAGCAGTTGGTCCTGCTCGTCGACCCAGGCGATCTGTTCGGCGTCGGAGGCCGCGCGATGCGCCGCCTCATTGGTCGTTACGCCCATGGATCAACCCTGATTGAGCAGTTGACGCAAGTCGATGACTGCGGCATTGGCTCGGGAAATGTAGTTGGCCATGACCAGCGAGTGGTTGGCGAGTACGCCAAAACCGCTGCCGTTGAGGATCATCGGGCTCCACACCGGCTCCTGGGAGGCCTCCAGCTCGCGAATGATCTGGCGCACGCTGACGGTGGCGTTCTTCTTCGCCAGCACATCGGCGAAATCGACTTCGATGGCGCGCAGCAGGTGGGACAGGGCCCAGGCCTGGCCACGGGCCTCGTAGAACACGTTATCGATCTGCATCCACGGGGTTTCCACCACCTCTTCATCGACCTGCGGCACCTGGCCGGGGGCGACGACTTCGGTTTTCAACGCGGTATTGAGCTTGACCCGGCCAACACTGGCCGACAGGCGCTGGGACAGCGAACCCAGGCGCGTGCCAACGTCACCCAGCCAGTTGTTCAGGTTGTCGGCGCGAGCATAGAACAGTGCGCTCTTCTGGTTGGGATCGGACAGGCGCGCCTGATAACGGCTCAGGGCGTTGATGCCTTCCTGGAATTCGGATTCGCTGGACGGCAGCACCCAGCTCTTGTTGTCGAAGTTGAAGCGCGGCTCGGCCTTGGCCAAGTCAGCATCTTCAGCGGACTGGGACTGGGAACGGGCGAAGTCTTTGCGCATGGCGCGGCTCAGGTCTCGCACCTGGACCAGCACCCCGTATTCCCAGCTCGGCATGTTGTCCATCCACAGGCCAGGCGGAAAGCGGTCGTTGGAAATGTAGCCACCGGGCTTGTTGAGCAGGGTGCCGGCCACGGTTTTCAAGGTTTCCACGGTGGTGTAGCCGATCACCATCTGCTTGCCTTCCTGCTCAGCAGCAACCTGAGCATTCTGCTGCACCGGGAACAGCGCCGGTTCCTGGCTCCAGTACCAGCCCAGGCCGATGGTCACCAGCAGATACAAGCCCACCACGGTTGCCAGGGCGCGGCTGAGCAGCAGGCCACCGACATAGCTGCGGGTTGCCGACTTGGGTTCGGCAGCACGATCCGGCGCGCTGCCCGCGCGATTCTTCCAGTCCAGCATGGCTAATTCCTTTCAATCACTTGAGTTCATCGGTTCGACCACAACCCTAGTCCATCGTGCCTTGCCGCGTACGGATTAACTCCGCCACCGGAATCGAGCCACGCCACGATTGCGAATCAGGCGGCCACTATAAAGGAAGGCAGGGGCCCGAGCCTATGCGACCAGCCGGTCAAAAAATGAATCAGGTCGCTTTGCAGATTATTGACGCCAGATACTCATGCGACCGAAAAGAGGTGCTAGCATAGAGCCACCAGTCGATCTCAGCATGCACCCTAACTAGTAGTCAGGATATGACCGAGCCAGAAGACCCCAGCCGTGAGCGCCTCAAGCACCACTTTGCCCAGCGGGTAATTCATCAGGCACGTCAGATTCTTGAGATATGGCAGCGTCTGCAACGCAGCGAATGGTCCACCAGCGACATGTCCGAACTCAGTGAGGCCAACCTGCGCCTGCTGCGTTTCGCCGAACGTTTCGAACAACCCGAACACACCCAACTGGCCCGTAGCATCGGCGACTCCCTGCAAGCGGTGGACGCCAATCGCGGGCGCCTGAGCAGCGGCCTGATCACCGAACTCAATCGCCTGATGCAGCGCCTGTCGCGCACCGGCCTGCGCCATGGCGATCAGCTGGAACAGACCTTCCTACCGCCCCTGCGCAAACCGATCTACGTGATGCTGCAAGATCACGACCGCGCCGAGCGCCTGGCCAAGCAACTGGAATTCTTCGGCCTCAGCGCCCAATCCCTGGACAGCGTTGCCGCCTTTCGCTCGTCGATGGTGGAACGGCTGCCGGCAGCGATCGTCATCGATGTGGATTTCTGCGGCGCCGGCATGGGCCTGACCCTGGCCGCCGAAGCCCAGGTTGGCCTGGAGCACAAGCTGCCGCTGCTGTTCTTCAGCCTCCACGAAACCGACACCCCGACTCGCCTGGCGGCGGTGCGGGCCGGTGGCCAGGAGTTCCTCACCGGCACCCTGGAAGCTTCCAGCCTGCTGGAGAAGATCGAAGTCCTGACCTGCGTTGCCCAGTACGAGCCTTATAAAGTGCTGATCATCGACGACTCCCGCGCCCAGGCCCTGCACACCGAGCGCCTGCTCAACAGCGCCGGCATCGTCACCCGTACCCTGATCGAGCCGATCCAGGCCATGGCCGAGCTGGCGGATTTCCAACCGGACCTGATCATCCTCGACATGTACATGCCGGCCTGCACCGGCACCGAGCTGGCCAAGGTGATTCGCCACAACGACCGTTACGTCAGCGTGCCGATCATCTACCTGTCGGCCGAGGACGACCTGGACAAGCAGCTCGACGCCATGAGCGAGGGCGGCGACGACTTCCTGACCAAGCCGATCAAGCCGCGGCACCTGATCACCACCGTGCGCAACCGTGCAGCGCGGGCGCGCAACCTCAAGGCGCGGATGGTCCGCGACAGCCTGACCGGGCTGTACAACCACACCCACATCCTGCAACTGCTCGAAGACTGCAGTTTCCGCGCCCGCCGCGAGAACAAGCCGCTGAGCTTCGCCATGCTCGACATCGACCACTTCAAGCGGGTCAACGACAGCCACGGCCACCCCATGGGCGACCGGGTAATCAAGAGCCTGGCGCTGTTCCTCAAGCAACGGCTGCGCAAGACTGACTTCATCGGCCGCTACGGTGGCGAAGAGTTCGCCATTGTCATGCCCGACACGGACCAGGACGCAGCCTGCCTGGTGCTGGACGAGATCCGCCAGCGTTTTGCCGAGATCCACTACCCGGCCCAGCCAGAAGACCTGTGGTGCACCTTCAGCGCCGGGGTGGTGGAGCTGCGGGAGAACTCCGACAGCCTGATGATGGCCAGCCAGGCAGACGAAGCGCTGTACCGCGCCAAGCACGCCGGACGCAACCGGGTACAGGCCGCACGCACATCAAGTCAAAGTGCCATCTTTTCACCGGAATCCACCGACTCGGTCATAACGCTGTAATACAAACGCAATAAATTCAGGCGCTTACCACTCAAGCCGTTGGTAGAGCCCTGATGCGCCTGAAGTTGCTGACCAATCTCAACACCCTTCTATTGGTTGCCGTATGCCTGGCCCTGGGGGCGACACTCTGGTGGTCGCAACGCGCCCTGGAACGCCCTTACCTGTTGATGGAACGCTACCTGGGCCTGTCCCAGCAGTTCCAGAACCAAGCCGCCCGCAATATCGAAGACTACCTGGCCAGCGGCGATGCCCTGCGCCTGAGCGCCGCCAGCCAGGCCCTCGAAACCCTGCAAGCAGAACTGTCCGAGCTGCCCGGCGAACTGGCCCAGAGCCTGCGCCCGAGCCTCGCTAGCCTCGACGACTTCAGCAAGACCGACCTGCTGGCCGCCGGCAAGCTGGCGGGTGATCCGCAAGCCTTGCTGCTGCAAGCCGAACGCGAACTGGGGGCCAACCTCGAACAGCTCAGCCAGTACGCCGGCGATGCGTCGCCAGCCAATGCCGCTCCCTACCTGCCGTTGCTGCTCAGCGCCTCCCAGCACCTGGGCAAACTGTCCCTGGCCCGGGACAAGCTGGTGAGCAGCGGGCGCAGCGAACTGGCCGCCGATGTCGAGCGAGAGCTGGGCAACATGCGCCAGCAGGCCGAGCGCCTGGGAGCCCTGCCGCTGCTGGGGGTGGCCGGAAGCAGTGCATCCGGCACCGATGACTTCGCCGCGATGATGGGCCTGGAAAACACCGAAAAAGCGGCCAGCGAAGACGCCGGCGTCGGCCTCAAGCGTGAACTCCACAGCCTGCTCGGGCGCTACCCGGCGGAGCTGGGGCGCACCCGGGAACAGATCCAGAAACGCGCCGACCTGAGCGCCGCCACGCACCTGAAAATCACCGCAGTGCGCCAGGCCCTGGCCGAGCTGGAACCGGTGGTACGCGCCCAGCACGGGCAGATCCAGGGCGAAGTACGGCTGATGCAGGGGTTGATGATCGGCCTGATCTTGCTGATCGCCCTGGTCATCGACAGCCTGCAGCGCAAGCTGGCGCGGGTCCTGACCAACCTGGCACCGGCCCTGTCGACCTGGGCCGACGGCGACTTCAGCCAAGACATTCAACTGGGCAAGACCAACCGCGAACTGCATGACATCGAAGCCTCCCTCAACCGCCTGCGGGCCTACCTGGTGGATCTGGTGGGCACCATTCGCCAGAACGCCGAGCAAGTGGCCGGCAGCAGCCGCGCCCTGGCCGACCTCAGCAGCGGCCTGCACAGTGGCGCCGAGCGCCAGGCCGGCGACACCGCGCAAATCCGCGATGCCCTCGGCGAGCTGGAAGCCACCATCCAGCAAGTGGCCGGTGATGCCAGCCAGGCGGCGGACGCCAGCCGCAGTGCCGGGCTCGCCGTGGAACAGGGGCAGAAAGTCATCGGCCTGAGCCTCACCGGCCTGCATGCACTGGTGGGTGAAGTGCAAGGCAACGCGCAGATGATCGAGCACCTGGCCCAAGAGTCCGCGACCATTGGCGGGGTGCTGACGGTGATCCGCTCGATTGCCGACCAGACCAACCTGCTGGCACTGAACGCGGCCATCGAAGCTGCGCGGGCCGGGGAAATGGGCCGAGGCTTTGCCGTGGTGGCCGAGGAGGTCCGTTCCCTGGCGCAACGCACCGCTGGGGCGACGGCGGAAATCCAGGGCCTGATCGCCACCTTGCAAAGCGCCGCCCAACAGTCGGTGGAAGGCATGCGCGCCCAGGTAGAACACGCCGAAGCCACGGCCAACCAAGCCCAGGCCGCCGATGGCGCACTGGACGAAATCGTCGGGGCCATCCAGACCATCGCCGACACCGCGGTGCGAATTGCCGATGTCACCGCCCAGCAAAGTGGCGCGGTGAGCGAGATTCGCGATCACAGCGAACGCATTCACCAACTGGGCGGGGACAACTTGCTGCGCATCGGTGAGGGGCGCGAACAAGGGGAGACATTGCTGGTGTTGGGCGGGCAATTGCACACCGCGGTGCAGGCGTTCCGGGTCTGATCCACAGCGCTCGCCGGCCCGCCTGCCGCTGACCTGCCTGCAGCGGGCGGCCTGCTCCGCTATTATGCGCACACCCCCGCTTTGCGAGTTCACCATGCGCCGTCTGCTCTGCCTGCTGCTCCTCGTCCTGGCCCTGCCGGCCACCGCTGCCGGTCTGCTGGAATCGCGCCCCAGTTCCACATTGGGTGCGGTGAACAACAGCGCCGACTTCCTGCCGGTGCGCGACGCCTTCCAATTGAGCCTGGTGTCCAGCACCCCGCAATCGATCAAGCTGCGCTTCGTCGCCAGTGAAGGCTACTACCTGTACCGCCATCGCTTGCAGTTCCGCGCCGAGCCTGCCGACATCCGCCTGGGCACCGCGCAACTGCCTCAGGGCGAACAGAAACACGATGAATACTTCGGCGACGTCGAGGTGTACCACGGCATTCTCGAGGTCGAACTGCCGCGCCAGGCCGACGACCTGCGGGCCTTTACCCTGGTGGTCACTTACCAGGGCTGCGCCGACAAGGGCCTGTGTTATCCGCCTGAAACCGAGCGCCTGCAGATCGACGGCAGCGGTGCCAATGCCCAGGCCGCACCCTGGAGCTGGCGCGAACTGGCGCTGTTTTTCCTCGCCGGCATCGGCCTGACCTTCACCCCCTGCGTGCTGCCCATGCTGCCGATCCTCTCCGGCGTGGTCTTGCGGGGCCAGGTCGGCGGCTGGCGCGGTTTCAATCTGTCCCTGGCCTACGTGCTGCCAATGGCCGCCTGCTTCGCCCTGCTCGGCGCCTTGATGGGGCTATTCGGCGCCCAACTCAACCTGCAGGCGCGCCTGCAATCGGCCTGGGTGCTGGTGCCCTTTGCACTGTTCTTCGCGGTGTTCGCCCTGGCAATGTTCAATGTCTTCGAGCTCAAACTGCCGCGCTTTATCAGCGAGCGCCTGGAGCGCATCGCCGGCCGCACCGAAGGCGGTTCACTGTGGGGCGCGGCGGTGCTGGGGGTGGTTTCCAGCCTGCTGGTGTCGCCATGCGTGTCAGCGCCCCTGGCTGGCGCCCTGCTCTATATCAGCGCCAGTGGCGATGCCCTGGGCGGCGCGATCAAGCTCTTCGCCCTGGGCCTGGGCATGGGCGCCCCGCTGCTGCTGGTGGCCACCGGCGGGGCGGCCTGGCTGCCCAAAAGCGGCCCGTGGCTGGTGACGGTGAAAAACGCCATCGGCGTCTTGTTGCTGGGCCTGGCGATTGGCTTGCTCAGCCGCGTCCTGCCGGGGCCGATCACCCTGCTGCTGATCGGTGCCCTGGCCGCGGGTGTCGGCCTGTTCCTCGGCGCCCTGGAGTTCAGCCACAAGGCACCACGGCAACGCCTCGCCCAACTGCTGGGGCTGTTCCTGGTGTTTTATGCCCTGGCCTGCTGGTGGGGCGCATTCAGCGGTCAATCCGATCCGCTCAAGCCCATTGCCGGCACCCCGCCCGCCAGCAGCGCCCAGGCGCCGGGCAGCCAATGGCAGAGCCTGAGCAGCGCCGCCGAACTGGAGCAAGCCTTGAGCGCCGCCAAGGACGCCGGCCAGCCGCTGCTGCTCGATTGGTACGCCGACTGGTGCATCAGTTGCAAAGTCATCGAACACGAAGTGCTGACCGACCCTCGGGTGATCCAAGGCCTCAAAGGCTATCGACTGATCCGCTTCGACATGACCGCCAGCAATCACGAACAACGGCAATTGCTGGACCGCTACCAGCTGTTCGGCCCTCCGGCATTGATGTTCTTCGGCAAAGATGGGCTCGAGCGCAGCGATATTCGGGTTATCGGCGAAATCAACGGCAAAGACTTCGCTGAGCGCATTGCCAAGGCAAATGACCGGAATTAACCGGTTGGTCATATATTTCGCGCAAACATCGGTCATCGTGCTGGCTATTGCAGAGAACTGGACAGTCATAAAGTCTTTCCGGCATAGTCGCCGGGTTCTGACCACCGCCTACAGATAACAAGGAACAGCCGATGGCCACCCTACTGGTTCTCCATGGACCCAACCTGAACCTGCTCGGCACCCGTGAACCGGGCGTCTACGGGGCGGTGACCCTGGCGCAGATCAACCAGGACCTGGAACAACGGGCCCGCGATGCGGGGCACCATTTGCTCTATCTGCAAAGCAACGCCGAGTACGAATTGATCGAACGGATCCACGCGGCCCGCGGCGAAGGCGTGGACTTCATTCTGATCAATCCAGCAGCTTTTACGCATACAAGCGTCGCATTACGTGACGCGCTGCTGGCGGTGAGCATCCCATTCATCGAAGTGCATCTGTCCAACGTGCACAAACGCGAACCTTTCCGCCATCACTCCTACTTCTCCGACGTTGCGGTGGGAGTGATCTGCGGCCTTGGCGCCAGCGGTTACCGACTGGCCCTGGAGGCCGCCCTAGAACAGCTTGAACGACAAGCAAAAGCTTGAACGACAAGCAATAAACGCCCCTGACCGACCCTTGGGAGTTGACGATTCATGGATATCCGTAAAGTCAAAAAACTGATCGAACTGCTGGAAGAGTCCGGCATCGACGAGCTGGAAATCAAGGAAGGCGAAGAGTCCGTACGCATCAGCCGCCACAGCAAGACGCCAGCCCAGCAGTACTACGCACCGGCTCCGATGCAGGCTCCGGTTGCTGCACCTGCCGCTGCTCCAGTGGCTGCGGCCGCTCCGGCTGCCGCTGCGGCTCCAGTGCTGAACGGCACCGTTGCCCGTTCGCCGATGGTCGGCACCTTCTATCGCAAATCCTCGCCGTCCTCGCCTTCCTTCGTAGAAGTTGGCCAGACCGTGAAGAAAGGCGACACGCTGTGCATCGTTGAAGCCATGAAGATGATGAACCACATCGAAGCTGAAACCAGCGGTGTGATCGAGTCCATCCTCGTCGAAGACGGCCAGCCGGTTGAGTACGACCAACCGCTGTTCACCATCGTTTGAACCGCGGAGAAACTTTGATGACTGCGAAGTTGGGAAAAGTTCTTATCGCCAACCGCGGTGAGATCGCACTGCGGATTCTGCGTGCCTGCAAAGAGATGGGCATCAAGACCGTCGCCGTTTACTCCAAGGCTGACAAAGAGCTGATGCACCTGGGTCTGGCAGACGAGTCCGTCTGCATCGGCCCGGCGTCCGCCGCTCACTCCTACCTGCACATCCCGGCCATCATCGCGGCAGCTGAAGTGACTGGCGCTACCGCCATTCACCCAGGCTACGGTTTCCTCGCGGAAAACGCCGATTTTGCCGAGCAGGTCGAGAACTCCGGCTTCGCGTTCATCGGCCCGAAAGCCGAGACCATCCGCCTGATGGGCGACAAGGTATCGGCCAAGCACGCGATGATCGAAGCCGGTGTGCCCACCGTTCCAGGTTCCGACGGCCCACTGCCGGAAGACGAAGAAACGGCGCTGCGCATTGGCCGTGAAGTCGGCTACCCGGTGATCATCAAAGCCGCTGGCGGCGGTGGTGGTCGCGGCATGCGTGTGGTGCACAAAGAAGAAGACCTGATCTCCTTCGCCAAGCTGACCCGCACCGAAGCCGGTGCAGCGTTCGGCAACCCGATGGTCTATCTGGAAAAATTCCTGACCAACCCACGTCACGTGGAAGTCCAGGTGCTTTCCGACGGCCAGGGCCACGCCATCCACCTGGGTGACCGCGATTGCTCGCTGCAACGCCGCCACCAGAAAGTTCTCGAAGAAGCGCCGGCACCGGGCATCGACGAGAAGGCTCGCCAGGAAGTCTTCGCGCGCTGCGTCAAGGCGTGCATCGACATCGGCTACCGTGGCGCCGGCACTTTCGAGTTCCTGTACGAGAACGGCCGCTTCTACTTCATCGAGATGAACACTCGCGTGCAGGTAGAGCACCCGGTTTCGGAAATGGTCACCGGGATCGACATCGTCAAGGAGATGCTCAGCATCGCCGCCGGCAACCCACTGTCGTTCACCCAGGATGACGTGGTTATCCGCGGTCACTCGCTGGAATGCCGGATCAACGCTGAAGACCCGAAAACCTTCATGCCGAGCCCGGGTACGGTCAAGCATTTCCACGCACCAGGCGGCAACGGCGTTCGCGTCGATTCGCACCTGTACAGCGGTTATGCCGTTCCACCGAACTACGACTCGCTGATCGGCAAGCTGATCACTTACGGCGCGACCCGCGAAGAAGCCATGGCACGCATGCGCAATGCCCTGGACGAAATCGTGGTCGACGGGATCAAGACCAACATCCCGCTGCACCGTGATCTGGTTCGTGACGAAGGCTTCTGCAAAGGGGGAGTGAACATTCACTACCTGGAGCACAAGCTGGCCGATCAACACTGATCAGCCACACGCCACACCGACAAGGCCGCTTTCGAGCGGCCTTGTCGTATCTGCAGAAACGAGCGTGCTGCTACCCGGTGCCTGCCTCGTCTTCTGCGCCGGGCTCGCGTAAACTTGCGCGCTTCTCGCGGCCCGCTAGGCTGCACTTCACATATTTTCAAAGGTGCCCGCCATGCCTTGGCTGCAAGTCCGTCTCGCCATCAGCCCAGAACAAGCCGAAACCTATGAAGACGCGTTCCTCGAAGTCGGCGCCGTATCGGTGACCTTCATGGACGCCGAAGACCAGCCGATCTTCGAACCCGAACTCAACACCACACCGCTCTGGTCCCACACCCATCTGCTGGCCCTGTTCGAGGGCGGCACCGAAGCCGCCAGCGTCCTCGCCCACCTGGAACTGCTGACCGGCAGCCCGCTGCCCGAGCACCACAGCGAAGTCATCGAAGACCAGGACTGGGAACGCAGTTGGATGGACGGTTTCGAGCCGATGCAGTTCGGCCAGCGCCTGTGGATCGTGCCGAGCTGGCACGCCGCGCCGCAACCGGACGCCGTCAACCTGCTGCTGGACCCGGGCCTGGCCTTCGGCACCGGCACCCACCCGACCACCGCCCTGTGCCTGGAATGGCTCGACGGCCAGGACCTGAAAGACTGCAACGTCCTGGACTTCGGCTGCGGCTCGGGGATCCTGGCCATCGCGGCCTTGCTGCTGGGGGCCAAGCACGCCGTGGGCACTGACATCGACGTCCAGGCCCTGGAAGCGTCCCGGGACAACGCCGGGCGCAACCACATCGCCGAAGCGCTGTTCCCGCTCTACCTGCCAGAGCATTTGCCCCAGGTGCAGGCCGATGTGCTGGTGGCCAACATCCTCGCCGGCCCCCTGGTGTCCCTGGCGCCGCAGCTGTCGGGCCTGGTCAAGCCCGGTGGCCGCCTGGCCCTGTCCGGAATCCTCGCCGAGCAAGGCGAAGAAGTGGCGGCCGCCTACGCCCAGGACTTCGACCTGGACCCGATCGCCAATCGCGATGGCTGGGTGCGCATCACCGGTCGTCGGCGCTAGAATGGCCGCTTGCCTAACCCGGATGGCCGCATGACCGACAGCTTCGTCACCCAGTGCCCGCATTGCCAAACCAGCTTCCGCGTCAGCCATGCTCAATTGAGCGTGGCCCGTGGGGTGGTTCGCTGCGGCTCATGCCTGCAGGTGTTCAACGCCGCACGGCAGTTGCTTGAGCAACGCGCTGGCAAGGAAGCCGTCGTCAACAGCCCCGCACCGGCAGTCGCACCGACGCCTGCGCCCGCGGCGCCGCCAGCGGTCGCCGCGCCAGCCCCCCAGCGAGCCATCAGCCAGAAACAGTGGTCGGCCTCTGAACTGGACCTGGACCACCTCGACCTTGACGAGGAACTGGCCAAGCTGGAGCAGCGGGAAATCCAGCCGGCCAAGAACTTTGGCCAGGAGCCGGGCAAGGGCGAATCCCTCAGCGCCCGCCGCGACTCGCCGGATGCCGATGAAGAACACTGGCCCGACAGCCGCCTGAGCGCCACCAGTGCCGAACACGACGAGCTGGCCGAAGTGCCGCTGCCGGTTGAAAGCAAAGCCCCATCACCGGCGGTCGAGCCCGCTAAGCCAGGCCGCACCGAGCCTTCGCTGTCCTTCAACCTCGACGACCTGGACGACGAGCCCAGGACACCCAAGTTGCAACTGGATGCCGAGTTGGAGCCCCTGGAGCACCACACGCCCCTCAGCAGCGACACCGAGGTCGTGCCGGCCAGCCATCCGAAAGCCCGTCGCGCCCGCAGCGAACCGGAAGTCCAGGACGATGTGCTGCAAGACCTGGAAGATGACCCCATTCACTTGGACTGGCAGCGGCGGCGCTCGCCCTGGGGCCGACGCCTGCTCTGGTGCCTGCTGATCCTGCTGGCCGCCGCCGGCCTGGCGGGCCAGTACATCGCCTACCACTTCGACGAACTGGCGCGCCAGGACCAGTACCGGCCGTGGTTCCAGCAGTTGTGCCCGGAACTGGGCTGCAAAGTACCGTCGCGGGTGGATATCGCCCGAATCAAGAGCAGCAACCTGGTGGTGCGCAGCCATCCGGAGTTCAACGGAGCCTTGGTGGTGGACGCCATCATCTACAACCGTGCGCAGTTCACCCAACCCTTCCCGCTGCTGGAACTGCGCTTCGCCGACCTCAATGGCCACCTGCTCGCCAGCCGCAGCTTCAAGCCCGGCGAGTACCTGGGCGGCGACCTTCAAGGGCAGACGGACATGCCCCCGCAGACGCCGATCCACATTGCCCTGGATATTCTTGATCCAGGACCGAAGGCGGTGAACTACAGTCTGAGCTTCCACTCACCCGAGTGAGCCGAGTGAGCCGATTGCGTAGGCTGAAGGCCGAATGCGGATTGACGTCAGTTTTCTGAAACCAGGCGCCAGACAGAACCCTTGGCGATAACGGAATAACTGTTCAGATTTTATCCAATTCAGCCTTTATCCGGTCATCGAGAGCGGGTATCATGCCAACCCTTTTTCGAACTCTCATGATCCGGCCCCACAACAGGGAAGTCCTATGTCGGCGGTACGCATCGGCCCATATACATTGCCCAACGGCTTGATTCTCGCCCCGATGGCGGGGGTTACAGACCAGCCCTTTCGTCAGCTGTGCAAGCGATTGGGCGCCGGCCTTGTAGTTTCGGAAATGGTCACCAGCGACATGAGCTTGTGGAACAGCCGCAAGTCGCGGCTGCGAATGATCCACGAAGGCGATCCCGAGCCGCGCTCGGTGCAGATCGCCGGTGGCGATGCACAAATGCTGGCGGAGGCCGCCCGCGCCAACGTCGAGTTGGGTGCACAGATTATTGATATCAACATGGGTTGTCCGGCAAAGAAGGTCTGCAACAAGGCCGCCGGTTCCGCGTTGCTGAAAGACGAAGACCTGGTGAGGGAGATCCTGCATGCCGTCGTGGCAGCGGTTGATGTCCCGGTTACCCTGAAAATCCGCACCGGCTGGGACCGGGCGAACAAGAATGGCCTGACGGTGGCGAAGATCGCCGAACAGGCAGGCATCACGGCATTGGCGGTCCACGGTCGGACCCGCGCCGACCTGTACACCGGAGAAGCCGAGTACGACACCATTGCCGCGATCAAGCAGGCGGTGTCGATCCCGGTGTTCGCCAATGGCGATATCGACTCCCCCGAGAAGGCCCGGCGCGTGCTGCACGCCACCGGCGCCGACGGGCTGTTGATCGGCCGGGCCGCTCAAGGGCGGCCATGGATTTTTCGTGAGATCGAGCACTTTCTGCGGACCGGTGAAACCCTCCCGGCACCGGAACTGATCGAGGTGGAACGTATTCTGCTAGAGCACCTGGCCGCGCTGCATGCCTTCTATGGGGATGTCATGGGCGTACGCATTGCGCGCAAGCATGTGGGCTGGTATCTCGCAACCCTGCCGGGCGCCAGGGAGTTTCGCGCCCACTTCAATCGTTTGGAAGATACGGAAGCACAATGCGCCAACGTTCGTGAGTTCTTTGCCGAGCGTTACAAGAGCCTGGTGACAGGGGACGGAGAGGGGGTGGCCGCATGACGATGATGACCGAGACTTTAGTGAGTGGAACAGCACCCGTGAGCGACAACGTGAATTTGAAACAGCACCTCAATACGCCGAGCGAAGAAGGTCAGACCCTTCGCGGGAGTGTCGAGAAGGCGCTGCACAATTATTTCGCCCACCTTGAGGGCGCGGCCGTCACGGACGTGTACAACCTGGTGCTCTCCGAAGTCGAGGCTCCCTTGCTCGAAAGCGTGATGAACTACGTCAAGGGCAATCAGACCAAAGCCAGCGAGCTGTTGGGCCTGAACCGCGGCACCCTGCGCAAGAAACTCAAGCAGTACGATTTGTTGTAAGCATTCAATCAAACCAGAAAGGCGCCCGCGTAAAAAACGGTCGCCTTTTTTGCTGACTCCTTTGCTTTTGATGGAAATTGAGATGACCGACCAGACTACCCGCCTGCCGATCCGCCGCGCCTTGATCAGTGTGTCCGACAAGACCGGGATCCTCGAATTCGCCAAGGAGCTGGAAGCCCTGGGCGTGGAGATCCTCTCCACCGGCGGGACCTTCAAGCTGCTGCAGGACAACGGCGTGGCCGCAGTGGAAGTCGCGGATTACACCGGTTTTGCGGAAATGATGGACGGCCGGGTGAAGACCCTGCACCCGAAAATCCACGGCGGCATCCTCGGCCGTCGCGGCATCGACGACGCCATCATGAACGAGCACGGCATCAAGCCGATCGATCTGGTAGCGGTCAACCTGTACCCGTTCGAAGCCACCATCAACAAGCCAGGCTGCGACCTGCCGACCGCCATCGAGAACATCGATATCGGCGGCCCGACCATGGTTCGCTCGGCAGCCAAGAACCACAAAGACGTGGCCATCGTGGTGAACGCCAGCGACTACGCCAGCGTCCTGGAAGGCCTCAAGGCCGGCGGCCTGACCTACGCCCAGCGTTTCGACCTGATGCTCAAGGCGTTCGAACACACCGCCGCCTACGACGGCATGATCGCCAACTACATGGGCACCGTGAACCAGGCCGCTGAAACCCTCAGCACAGAAGGTCGCAGCGAATTCCCGCGCACCTTCAACAGCCAGTTCATCAAGGCCCAGGAAATGCGCTACGGCGAGAACCCGCACCAGAGCGCGGCGTTCTACGTAGAAGCCAAGCCGGCCGAAGTGGGCATCGCCACCGCGACCCAGCTGCAAGGCAAAGAGCTGTCGTTCAACAACGTGGCCGACACCGACGCCGCGCTGGAATGCGTGAAGAGCTTCGTCAAACCAGCCTGCGTCATCGTCAAGCACGCCAACCCGTGCGGCGTGGCCGTGAGCCCGGACGCTGAAGGCGGTATCCGCCAGGCGTACGAACTGGCCTACGCCACCGACACCGAGTCGGCCTTCGGCGGCATCATCGCCTTCAACCGCGAACTGGATGCTGAAACCGCCAAAGCCATCGTCGAGCGTCAGTTCGTCGAAGTGATCATCGCCCCGTCGGTGAGCGAAGAAGCCCGCGCCATCGTCGCCGCCAAAGCCAACGTGCGCCTGCTGGCCTGTGGCGAGTGGTCGGCTGACCGCGCTGCGGCCTGGGACTACAAGCGCGTCAACGGCGGCCTGCTGGTCCAGAGCCGTGATATCGGCATGATCAGCGCCGATGACCTGAAAGTCGTGACCAAACGCGCCCCGACCGAGCAAGAGATCAATGACCTGATCTTCGCCTGGAAAGTCGCCAAGTACGTTAAATCCAACGCCATCGTCTACGCCAAGAACCGCCAGACCATCGGTGTCGGCGCCGGCCAGATGAGCCGCGTGAACTCCGCCCGCATCGCCGCCATCAAGGCCGAGCACGCCGGTCTGCAGGTCGCTGGTTCGGTCATGGCCTCCGACGCATTCTTCCCGTTCCGCGACGGCCTGGACAATGCCGCCAAGGTCGGCATCACCGCCGTGATCCAGCCAGGCGGTTCGATGCGTGATGCAGAGGTGATTGCCGCTGCCGACGAAGCCGGCATCGCCATGGTCTTCACCGGCATGCGTCATTTCCGTCACTGATACGACAACGGTCGCACTGACACCGGCATCTGCTGCGTTGGAGCCCATCCCGATGATGCTCATTGCCAACAGGCAACTGCGCTCATCGAGGTGGGCTCCGCCTTGCATCTACCGGCGTCATTGCAACCTCCTATGGCGTGAAGCGCTCTAGGTTCTAAAACAGAATTAGCGTCATCCGAGGTTTTTGAAATGAATGTACTGATCATTGGTAGCGGCGGTCGTGAACACGCCCTGGCCTGGAAAGTCGCTCAGGACCCACGGGTCGAAAAAGTATTCGTGGCCCCCGGCAACGCCGGCACCGCCATCGAAGCCAAGTGCGAGAACGTTGCCATCGACGTCCTGGCCCTGGAGCAGTTGGCGGATTTCGCCGAGAAGAATGTGTCCCTGACCATCGTTGGCCCGGAAGTGCCGCTGGTGGCCGGTGTGGTCGACCTGTTCCGCGAGCGCGGCCTGGATTGCTTCGGCCCGACCGCTGGCGCCGCCCAGCTGGAAGGTTCGAAAGCCTTCACCAAGGATTTCCTGGCACGCCACAAGATCCCGACCGCCGATTACCAGAACTTCACCGAGATCGAGCCGGCCCTGGCTTACCTGCGTGAAAAAGGCGCACCGATCGTGATCAAGGCCGACGGCCTGGCCGCTGGTAAAGGCGTGATCGTCGCCATGACCCTGGCCGAAGCCGAAGACGCCGTGCGCGACATGCTGGCTGGCAACGCTTTCGGCGAAGCCGGTTCCCGCGTGGTGATCGAGGAATTCCTCGACGGCGAAGAAGCCAGCTTCATCGTCATGGTCGACGGCAAGAACGTACTGCCGATGGCCACCAGCCAGGACCACAAACGCGTCGGCGACGGCGACACTGGCCCGAACACCGGCGGCATGGGTGCCTACTCCCCGGCCCCTGTGGTCACGGCCGAAGTGCATCAGCGGGTCATGGACCTGGTGATCTGGCCGACCGTGCGCGGCATGGCCGACGAAGGCAACGTCTACACCGGCTTCCTTTACGCCGGTCTGATGATCGACAAGGCCGGCAACCCGAAAGTCATCGAGTTCAACTGCCGCTTCGGCGATCCGGAAACCCAACCGGTGATGCTGCGCCTGCAATCGAGCCTGGTGCTGCTGGTGGAAGCGGCCTTGGCCCAGGCATTGGATAAAGTCGAGGCCCAGTGGGACCCACGCCCAAGCCTGGGCATCGTCCTGGCAGCCGGTGGCTACCCGAGCGACTACGCCAAAGGTGACGTGATCCAGGGTCTGGACGCGGCGGCTGCACTGGAAGGCAAAGTCTTCCACGCGGGTACCGCCCTCAAGGACGGCCAGGTGGTCACTTCCGGCGGACGCGTGCTTTGCGCCACCGCACTGGGCAACAGCGTCGACGCCGCCCAACAGCAGGCGTACCAGCTGGCAGCCAAGATCGACTGGCCGGGTTGCTTCTACCGCAAGGATATCGGCTACCGCGCTATTGCCCGTGAACGTGGCGACAACCAGGAGTAAGCTCAGCCCTGGTCATCGGCAAGGGCCCCTGGCCCTTGCCGCGCGGTTATGGCGCCGCGCATAGTTATAATCAGGCATCAACCAACGAAGGGATCTCGCCGTGCGCTGGCTCAGGAATGCCGTAGGCTTCGCTGTCACCCTGTTGACCCTGCTCTGCTTGCATACGGCCCAGGCCGCTCAAGGCAGTGGCTGGTCGGTATTGCTCGACGAACAGGCCGACTTGCAGCTCAGTGATATCCGCTCCGCACGCTACATCAACCAGTTCAGCCCCATCGAACTGGACAAGCTGACCGCCGCCGACCCCGATGGCGCCCTGTGGTTACGCTTCAAACTGCAACCGGGCCAACATGAACAGCTGCTGCGCATCTTCGCGCCGGACCTGTCGCGCCTGAACCTGTATGTGCTCGACGGCGACAAGCTGATCGCACAACAGAACGCCGGCACTGCCCACCCCCAGACCGATACTCCCCTGCTGCCCAGCAGCGACTTGATGCTGCCGCTGCCGCAAAGCCAGAAAACCCTGGACGTCTACCTGCGCCTGGTCTCCGACCACCAGTTACGGCCTTACATTACCCTGGAGGCGGCGGTGAGCAGTGCCGCCAACCAGAGCCAGACGCTGATCTATGGCCTGCTGTTCGGCTGCCTGGCGATGCTGATCCTGCACAACCTCACGCGCTATGCCTACACCCGCTCCAGAAGCAGCCTGTGGCTGGCGGCCTGTGAAATCCTGCTGTCCCTCAGCCTGCTGATGCTGCTCAACCTGCTCAGCCCCTGGATGCCGAGCATGTCGGCCCTGCAAACACCCGGGGCCTATCTGGCGCTGTTGCTCACCGCGCCCTGCGGCCTGATGTTCGCCTACCGCTACTTCGCGCCCCTGGGCCCGCACCCGCTGAACCGCCTGCTGCTGGGGGATATCCTGCTGGTCGGCCTGTGCAGCCTGCTGTTGCTGTTTGTCAGCACCCTGCCGCTGAACATCATCACCTACGCCCTGGTGGCCCTCGCCGGCCTGAGCATGCTCTTCGTCGGCGCCTACCACTGGCACAAGGGCTATCGTCCGGCCCGCCTGTTCGTCTTGGCCATGGTGATCTTCAACCTCGGCACCCTGGTGATTCTCCCGGCGCTGCTGGGCCTGACCCTGGTTTCGCCGCAAGGGCTGATCATCACCCTGCTCTGCGTGATCTGCGTCAGCGGCCTGTTGATGAGCATCGCCCTGGGTGAACGCCAGCGCAGCATCACCGAAAACCGCTTCAGCGAAAGCCGTGACCTGGCGGCCAGCAATGCCGAGGTCAACGCCAAGGCCGAGTTCCTGGCCAAGATCAGCCATGAGATCCGCACACCGATGAACGGCGTGCTGGGCATGACCGAACTGCTGCTGGGCACGCCGTTGTCGGTCAAGCAGCGGGACTACGTGCAGACCATCCACAGCGCTGGCAATGAACTGCTGACCCTGATCAACGAGATCCTCGACATCTCCAAGCTGGAGTCCGGGCAGATCGAACTGGACGACGTGCAGTTCGACCTCAACGCCTTGATCGAAGACTGCCTGAGCATCTTCCGCGCCAAGGCCGAGCAGCAGAACGTCGAGCTCATCAGTTTTATCCAGCCCCAGGTGCCGCGGGTCATCAGCGGCGACCCCACGCGCCTGCGCCAGGCGCTGCTGAGCCTGCTGGAAAACGCCCTGAAGAAGACCGACGAAGGCGAAGTGCTGATCGTGGTCGCCCTCGACGAACGCAGCAGCAAACCGCGCCTGCGCATCGCCGTGCAGGACAGCGGCCAGCCGATGGACGCCGAAGAGCGTGACGCCCTGCTGCACACCGAACTGCACAGCAAGAACTTCCTCGCCGCCACGCGGCTGGGTGGCAACCTGGGCCTGGTGATCGCTCGGCAACTGGTGCTGTTGATGCACGGCGAGTTCGGCATCAAAAGCAGCGCCAACCAGGGCAGCACCCTGTGGCTGACCCTGCCCCTGGACCCAGAGCGCCTGGAGCACCCGACCGCCGACCTCGATGGCCCGCTGCAAGACGCCCGGGTGCTGGTGGTGGACGACAACGACACCTGCCGCAAGGTCCTGGTGCAGCAATGCAGCGCCTGGGGCCTGAACGTCAGTGCCGTGCCATCGGGCAAGGAAGCCCTGGCCCTGCTGCGGACCAAGGCGCACCTGCGGGACTACTTCGACGTGGTGCTGCTGGACCAGAACATGCCCGGCATGACCGGCATGCAGCTGGCGGCGAAGATCAAGGAAGACCCAAGCCTGAACCACGACATCCTGCTGATCATGCTCACCGGCATCAGTAACGCGCCGAGCAAGGTCATCGCCCGCAACGCCGGGATCAAGCGCATCCTCGCCAAGCCCGTGGCCGGCTACACCCTCAAGACCACCCTGGCCGACGAACTGAACCAGCGCAACAAGGGCCAGGCCGCGGCGACTTCCTCGCCTGCCAGCGTGGTCCAGGCGGCCGCTGAAGCGGTCGCCGTGCCCAGCGACTTCCGCATCCTGGTGGCCGAAGACAACAGCATCTCCACCAAAGTCATTCGCGGCATGCTCGGCAAGCTCAACCTGCAACCCGACACCGCCAGCAACGGCGAAGAGGCCCTGCTGGCGATGAAGGCCCAGCGTTACGACCTGGTGCTGATGGACTGCGAAATGCCGGTGCTCGACGGTTTTTCCGCCACCCAGCAACTGCGGGCGTGGGAAGTCGGTAACCAGCGGATCCGCACCCCGGTGGTGGCCCTGACCGCGCACATCCTCGCCGAACACAAAGAGCGCGCGCGCCAGGCCGGCATGGATGGGCACATGGCCAAGCCGGTGGAACTCTCGCAGCTGCGCGACCTGGTTGAGCACTGGGTGGCACAGCGCGACCTGCGTGACCGCGCGCCCGCGCAAACCACCTGAACCGGCCGGGCCCCATGATCGAACTGGACATCAGCCACGCCTTCGGCGCCATCGACTACGCCAATGCCGGCGGGCTGACCACCTACATCGACATCGGGCTGAACGAGGCCCTGCTTGAGCACTTCCACTTCACCCTGTTCAACATCGTCCTCAACCGCCTCGACGATCCGGTGATCGACAGCCTGGCGCAACAAGCGCCGGACTGGGTGCCGCCAGCGGACGACGACAGTTTTCTGATTGTGCAAAAGGCCGAGGTGCACTTCGAACAGGTCAAGGGCTACGAGTCGTCACTGACCGTCGACATCGAGGGCCACCGGCACAGCATCGACAAAGCCTGGGGCCAGCCCCCGGCACCCGGCGACCGGATCTATGACATTGGCGGCCGCCTCAGCGTCGGCCCCGGCCTGACCCTGAACCTCGCGGTGATCTGCAACGCCACGGTCAGCCTGCGCTTTGCCCGGGAAGACTGCGTGTACGTCGAGGACTACCCAGCGTTCCTCACCCACATGCGCGAGTTGAACAGCGCCATGAGCACACGCCAGCACGCCCCGGCTGGCCCCCTGTTCGACATTGATTTCCGCAACCGCCACCTGAACTCGGACTGGGAACGCGGCTACAGCCTCTACTCCGGCCCGGCGACACCCGAATACGTCAGTTAAAGCGCCAGGCCCAACGCCGAAGCGAGCCTCGTACCGGCCGAGCCGACAGCATGCCCGGCGCCTGTTAAACTCCCGCTCGCCCTTTCCTCGCTGTGAGCTCCCACCATGCTCCACGTGTTGTTCAGCGTTTACCTGAAGATGTTGGTGCTCTACAGCCCCTTCTTCGTCCTGTCGTGTTTTATCAGCCTGACCCGCGGTTACTCCAGCAAGGAGCGCCGACGCCTGGCCTGGAAAGTTGCCCTGGCGACCCTGGTGTCCAGCGTGCTGCTGTACCTGTTCGGCCGAGTGATTTTCAGCGTTTTCGGCATCACCGTGGATGCCTTCCGCATCGGTGCCGGCAGCGTGCTGTTTATCTCCGCCCTGGGCATGGCCCAAGGCAAATCGGCGGTGCAGACCGACAATGTGCAGCAAGACGTGACCATCGTGCCGCTGACCATTCCCCTGACCGTCGGCCCCGGTACCATCGGCGCCTTGCTGGTCATGGGCGTCAGCCAGCCGCACTGGGACGACAAACTGATGGCCATCATCAGCATCGCCCTGGCCAGCTTCACCGTCGGCGTGGTGCTCTACCTGTCCAACCGCATCGAACGCATCCTTGGCGAACAAGGCCTGCAAATCGTCAGCCGCCTGATGGGCCTGTTCGTCTGCGCCCTGGCCGCGCAGATCATCTTTACCGGGGTGCGCGGGTACTTGGTGCCTTAATCCGCCAGCGCCCTGGTACCAGCCAGGGCACCTGCCCCTCTCAGCCCCCCGTCTAACGGCGAGGGCGCCCCCTCGTCTCTTACTGCAGCATTAGCGACCTTTCCGCGGGACTTTCAGAATCCCCCTGTAGCCGGTGCTCTGCCCTCCTCCCTAGCATGACCCCCTCATTCTTCCTTGGCATCGGCGCCGTCCCGAACGCCTTTGTCGATCTTCACCGCTGAAGGACTAGCGTATGTTCGCGCCGGCTGGCTCCGCCTATTTCGACCTGCTGATTCCCTCAATTCGCCACGACTTCAAGGTGCTGGCCTTTGACGGTATCGAAGCCCTCAGCAGCCTGTACGCCATCCATATCGAACTGGTCAGCGAAAACCCGAATATCGACCTGGAGCCCTTGCTGCGTCAACCGGCATTTCTTCGTTTTGGCCCCAAGGGCGAAGGCCTGCACGGGAGGATCGAAGACATTGCCGCCGGGGCGCCTGGCAGGCGCCTGAGCCACTATCACCTGCGGCTGGTGCCGGTGCTGCACTACCTGCAGTTCAGCCACAACCAGCGAATTTTCCAACATCAGAGCGTGCCGCAGATCGTGGCCCATGTGCTTCAGGGCCACGGCATCCAGCCAGATGTGTTTGCCTTTCATGTGCCCGGCGCCCCTGAGCGCGAGTACTGCACCCAATACGCCGAAAGCGATTTCGAATTCATCCAGCGCCTGTGCGCCGAAGAAGGCATCGCCTGGCACCACCAGCACTCGGCGGACAATCATCTACTGGTGTTTAGCGACAATCAGACCGCCTTCCCGACACTCGACACAACGCCTTACCAACCTGGCAGCGGGCAGGTCGCCGACGGCCCGACCGTCAAGCGTTTCGCCCAGCGGTTCAGCACCCGCCCCCAAGCCGTCACCCGCCGCGACTATGACGTGCAGCGGCCCAATCGGCTGCTGGAAAGAACCCACAGCGTCGTATCGGGGCCAGCGCTTGAGGACTATCGCTACCCACTGCCGCTGCCCACCGAGGCGCGCGGTCAACAGCAGGTCCAGCGAGCCCTGGAAAGTCATCGTGTCGACTATCAGTTGGCCGAAGGCGAGAGCGACCAGCCGACCCTGCGCAGCGGCCACTTCTTCACCTTGAGCGATCACCCGCGCAACACATGCAATGACCTGTGGCTGCTGCTCAGTGTTCATCACCACGGCAAGCAGCCCCAGGTCCTCGAAGAAGCCCTCGATACCAGCGCCCCTGACGGTTTTACCCAGGGCTACCACAACCACTTCAGCGCCATTCCCTGGGACGTGTTGTTCCGCCCGCCGCTGCCCCCGCGCCGACCGGTGCTGGTGAGCCAGACCGCACGGGTGACTGGGCCGCCGGGCGAGGAGATTTTTTGCGATGCCCTGGGCCGGGTCCGGGTCGAGCTGCCCTGGGACCGCACGGAACTCAACAGCGATAAAAGCAGTTGCTGGTTGCGGGTGTCATCCAGCTGGGCCGGGGACAATTTTGGTGCCGTGAGCATTCCCCGCATCGGCATGGAAGTGGTGGTGACCTACCTGGAAGGCGACCCCGACCAGCCATTGATCACCGGGTGCGTGGCCAACACCGCCACCCCTGTGCCGTACACCCTGCCGGAAAACCACAGTAAAACCGTTCTGCGCAGCCACAGCACACCCAACAGTGGCGGCTACAACGAGCTGATGCTCGAAGACCGAGCCGGGCAGGAAAAAATCTTCCTGCGGGCACAACGGGATCTTGAACATCTGATCCTCAACGACAGCACCACCACCATCGGCCATTCGCGCCGCGAACAGATCACCCAGGACAGCCACAGCCTGATCGGCAACGACCGCCACGAACAGGTCGACGGCCATAGCTTCAGCCTGATCCAGGGCAACGAAACCCACACCACCCAAGGCGTGCGCAACACCGTGATTGCCGGCCATGAATGGCTGTCCATCGATGGCAACGCCAGTACCCATGTCGACGGCACCCTGGTGCTACAGGCCGGCCCCCAGGCTCGGCTCACCGCCGCACATGTGGTGATTGATGCCGGCACGAGCCTGACCCTCAAGGCCGGTGGCCAGCACCTGGTCATCAACCCGGGCGGAATTTTCAGCAGCGTGCCGGTGGTGCTTGGCGGTGCGCCGATGGCCGGCGTCGCGCCGCAGCAAGCCCTGGAAGCGCTGGCCGGCGCCCCCCAGGCAATCATCGACAACCCACTGTCCATCATGAGTGCGAGCAAGCAACAGGCCATGGATTTCTGCCCGCTGTGTGAGGCCTGCCGCAACGGTCTGTGTGACCTCGGAGAACGTGCATGAAAAGCGTGGAGCAATGGCTATATGAACAAGTCCGGCTAGGGCGCGGCCTTTACCTGGTGCTGGACTCCGATGGGGCGCTTGACGCCCGCGATGCCCTGATCGCCGAGGTGGGCCACGAGCGCTACCGCGCGGTGTATCGCAGTACCCCAGCCCATTCACTGGCCAGTGCAGGGCCTTATCTGTTTCAACTTGATCGGGCAGCCCCTCACTTGCTCGCAGCCCTGCTCAAGGCGCCTGAAGCCGATTGGGGATGGTTGGCCAGCGCCCCAGCCACCGAACTTGATGCTCTGACCCAACATTGGCGCAACCGATTGGTGGTCGGCGAGCCACCCCATCAACACCTTTACCGCTTTCATGACAACCGTGTGCTGGGACGGGCCTTGGCCCATATGCCGGCCGAACACCATCCAGGCTACCTGGGGCCCATCGCCAGTGTGTGCTACTGGCAGGCCGAACAATGGAACGTCCACGACAACCCGGCCCCGGGCACGCACCCGGTGCCGCCTGCGCCGCAGTGGCTGAACATCCCCACGCCGCAAGCCACCTACACCGCCGTGCAGTTCGACAACATCAGGCGTTACCTCATGCGCGAGCACACAGACCTGCTAGCGGCGCTTGCCGAACACCAAGACATCGACACCTGGCTGCGCACCCAGCTCGACCTGGCCACAACCTGGAATTGGCAGGCACCTGATGCCCTCTATTTCCTTCTGACCCAAAGCCTGCGAGCCGCGGATTACACACTGCCGACATTCTGGCTGCCCCGACCTGGCGAAACCCCTGAGCAACACATTGAACGTGTCCGCCAGGAAGCCCTGTATTGGCAGGGGAGCGGCCCCTTATGAACAGCTTTATTCAACGCTGGCTGTTCATCGGCTACCTGGCTTTGGCAACAGGCTGTTCGGCCATGGGCACGTCCGACAGTTTTACCTTGAGTGCGGACTTGCCGCCGGACTTCACTTACGAAGCCACCGCCATCTATGTACCGGCCCAAGGTGAAACCTGCAGCGTACCTGGCGGCAAAAACACACGGATGGGTATCAACAGAACGTGGCAGAAAGAGTACCAACGCGACTCCAAAATAGTGCTGCACAGAACAGTGAGTGGTTGTCGGTTGGCACTGCAGTCCGTCGAGTTTTATATCAACGCTACGTATGGCAAGGATTGGGGAGACGTTGCCCGAGACTTTGGAAAGGTCCATGTGAGTGACCACTTGGATGACCGAGATAAAGGCACATTCAACGCTGTCGGTGAAAGCCAAGTGTCGGGGCGTTGCCAGTTGCTGTTTCGGACATCAGGCGGTTTACGGCGAATTGTAAAAATCCTGACCTGTACAAACACCGATGCACAGGGCAACCCGACCTTAGGCCATCCATTTGCGGCCTACACCCTGGACCAACTACCGGGAAAAACCGTGCACTTGAAAATCAAGTTAGCGGCTGAGGAGGAACCCTATATGGGCGATACCTGGGTCAAGGTACTTGGTGGCTGGAAGCGCTGCTTGGGTGAGCGCTTTGAAGACCAAGATGCTTTTTGCTTTGGCAATTACAAGGATTTCAGCACGTTCAGAATGCCTGACGGCCGTACTTGCGACATTTATCCGGGGTGTACCGAAAACAAGGAAGTAAACCCATGAATACTAAATCGCTACCGCAGGGTGACAGTCCCTCCATGGAAGGTCGTGTTTACACCTGCCCCTTACGCGGTCAAGCCACTAGCTTTCAGTTGGTGGACGAGTTCGGTGACGGTAAAACTTATGCCGGACTGATGTATGAAGCGACCGACTATGAAAACGTGACCCATACAGGCCGGCTAGATATCGATGGTGTGGGGCGGGTAGAAGATCACTATTGCGGGCCGCTTCTGCTCACTCTGAATCAACCTTACGCAGGACCCAATAAAACATATGTGCGCTTAAAAGAAAGGAAGTATTACCCACTCCCCATCACCGAACTGCAAGTCCGCGCCGAAAGCACCCGTTTCTTCAACAACAGCGGTGCCCGCACGCGGAGCAACCCGGCACAGGACAGGGCTGCTAGTTTCTATCAGGTTGAGGTCAGTGAACTGGTGGAGCACGACGCCCATTTGCCGCTGATGGTCGAACGGCATTTCCCACCCAACCAACATGTGTACTCACTGTTTCGACTGCCGCCCCAGCCCAAGGGCTCGAAGATCAAGCCTACGGGCTACCTCGACGGTGGAGCGCCACCGGACGGGATCACGACCGATCGGACGCTGGTTGACCAGGACTTTATCTCTCCGCCATCAAGGGTGGCGGGCATTGCTCTGCTGCCCAACCGCCATCACGTGCTGGAGGTCAGGCCATTGCGGGCCTTGCGGCCAATGCTGTCGACCGATGCCAAGTTTTGCGCACTTAACCTCTACCAACTGGCGGTGCTGACGACCCTGAGTTACAGCAACTTTGACCAGGCACCTCGCACGCAACCGGTGGAAAGCGCCCGCGTGGGGTTTCCCGTGCAGCCCAGCAGCGGCAACTGGTTTGGCGCAGTGCTGCCAGCCTTTGACGAACTGTGGCAGGTGGATGCGGCGCAGTCTGGGGGCAAGGCCTATTACCCGCTGTATGAGGACGTGCCCTACTCGAGGCGCCTGGAAATTATCCCGTTCGACCCGGAGCTGTACCCGCAGGTCAATCATCCGAGCTTGGGAAATGCGCAGGAACATCCGGAGAGGATTCACTTTTTTGATGACCGTCTGGATGAAGGCGGCACCGATACCCAGGCCTATATCACCCATCACGATGAGCTGATTTTGCTTGCCGTGCGTGGCACGGCCGAAATGCCCGATGTATTCCGCGACATGGACGCTGAGCAAGTACCTTTCGAGGAGGGCGACGGCAAGGTGCATAACGGCTTTTATGGCGCAGCCAAAGCACTTAGGAGCTTTGTTACCGACTATTTGGATAAATTCTACAGCGGACAAAAACTCGTCATTACAGGACACAGCCTAGGTGGCGCAGTGGCGCTCATACTCTCCGAAATACTTCGGCGCAGGACAGGTTTCACTTATGACATCCTGCTCTACACCTACGGCAGCCCAAGGGCCGGCGATACCGATTTTGTCAAAGGTGCCAAGGCACTGCTACACCACCGCATAGTCAATCACCACGACCCGGTGCCGAGCGTGCCGGCAACCTGGATGAGCACCTCCAAGCCCAAGCAACTCGCAGCGCGAGGCTCGGTTCTGGTGCTGGATGCGCCGGTTGGCTTGACGTTGTTTATTTCAGGCCTGATCAACTTTACCGGCGAACCCTATGCCCACCATGGCCAGTTGCAGCACTTTCAGCCGGTGGACTTTGGCACAGGGCACAGGTCGGCGATGCTCTGGGCGCCAGGCTGTAGCACCATCCTCGATCAGGGCTGTGCCAGGGTGCTGCAGGAGATCGACGGTTTGCCGGTGCGCGGCTCGCTGCTTCGGCAACTGGTGGACAACGTTGATCACAAGATGATCGATAGCTACATCCCCAACTGTTGGGCCACCCTGCGCCGTTGGCAGGAGTCACAGGAGTTCACACGTAACCTGGTGACCGAGCGTGAATTCGACTGGGTCGATCGGGCATTGACTCGCATCACTCAACAGCTGCGCGACTTGGGTCGAAGCCAGGCGGCGCGGCCCGATGCCTATCTCAACGCTCACGAGCGGGTCATGGCAAGGCAACGGATTACTCAGGAAATCGACCGTCTGCATACAACCCGTCAACGCCTGCTTGAGTTGAGCGCTACCAGGGTCAGCGAGCGCGATGTATACGGCACTTTCGCCGGTCAGCCGACCTTGCTGGCAGAGGGCTTGCCACGCTGGAGAGCGCACCCGGAAAACACCGCGCTGGAGCAACTGGCGATGATTCCACCGCCCGCTGACGACCCTGATCAGGCGATCGCTGAGTTGATCGGGGGTTATGTCATCGGGGCGCCCCGGGAGCTGGATATCGACTCGTACACGTAGGCCAGGGCTGCGGGCTCCCCCTGGGACGACTCCGATTACTTTTACCGTGCCAGCCATTATCAAGTCCCTTAGACTGGCCGGCGAGGCATCATCAGGTGCTTCATTCAGATGAATCGACAGGGATCGCATGCAGACTCTTCATCGAAGTCTCGGCACGGACGCAGCCTCCAAACTTCTGCAACGCCTATGGCGTGCCTGCAACGCTCGCGGATGTTGCCTGGCGCTGGCCATGTTCGTGGCGCAACCGCTGGTGGCGGCGGAAGCGACACGTGTGCCACACAACGCCAAGCTCGACTACCTCAGCGGCTACAGCGAGCAGTTTGGCGACTTCCATGTCTTTCGCGGCAAGTCGTCCATCAGCACCCTGGAAATCACCTACAAGGGCCGGCCCTACCGACCACTGAATGCCTGGCAAATCACCGATGTCCGGCCCACGGGCGCGACCCGGAACGGCCAGCCGGTGCTGCTGGCGACCACCATCGAGTGGATGGGCGTCGGCACGGTGGTGATCGCGGTGCAGAACGACACGCCCCTGGCGCGCATCCTCAGCCCGGTCAAAAGCCGTGCCGAACCCGATTGGGGCCAGGCGCAACCCGGGCGCCAGGACCTGCTGCTGTTTCCCGAAGGCGCACGTGCCTTCGTACCCTCGACCGGGCAAGTCCTGTGGTACGACGAGCGGCTGCCCGGCTGGGGCTTTTCCCACTACGCGATGCTGGTCTCTGTCGCGCCGGACAACCGCAGCGCGGCGTTCCTGGCCAAGGAAGGGTTGCTGCTCAGCTCGGAGGAACGCGGGGTCTACGCCCAGTTGCCGATCAGCAAGGAGCTGAATGGCAAGCAACTCTGGCCACTGTTCGAGGAAGCCGGCGCCCGCGCTCGCAAAGCCCTGGACGAAGGCCGGCGCATCGACCAGAACCGCCTGCACCATGCCCTGCAGGTGGAATGGGTCGGCGAGCATTTTACCTGGCAGCAGGTGCAAGGTTCCTGGCAACTCAAGGGCCTGGGCCTGACCTCCAGCCCTCTCAAGACGGAGCATTGAGTGATGCCGACTTCTCTATGGCAACGCCTGCTGCAACTCACCACCGTCGCCCTGCTGGCCGGTTGCGCCAGCCATGGCAGCGAGCGCCCCAGCGATATTCGCAGCGAAGACGCCAAGGCCGCCGATGCGGTGCTGGAACTCGAGGTCACCTTTGCCCAGGCGCCGGACTACAAGCCCGAGACTTCAGGGCCTTACGCGTCCAGCCGATACGTGAAAATCGACGGCTACCCGAACATCGAGATCCCGTTCTACCAGAAAGGCATCGGCTTCGAGCTCGGCGTGCTCGGCGACCCTCGGGCGCTGTTGGCCTTGCCCTACCCTTCGCCGAAAACCGACTCGGCCACCAACTCGCTGCGGGTCATGGGGCAGAAGCTCGACAGCACCCGCTATCGCTTTGTGGTGCTGCCCCTGTCGGGCTGGAAAAGCCTCAACAGCTTCGAGGTGGCCTTCGCCCAGAACGGACGGCGAGAATCCATGACCTTCACTTACAGCACCAAGGCTGTGTGCGAAAACAGCTTTGCCGTGACCACGCCCACCTACGGTTTCGCAATGTCGGTGGCCGCGCGTTTTCCCAATGGCACCCAAGGGTGCCTTAAACCCTGCGACGCACGCCCCGGCTACCCCGGGCACTGCGCTTACTACGCAGGCTTCCTGCTGGTGCCCAGCCTGTAACGGCTCGAAAGGATCGAGAACAACATGCCCTACAGCGCCGACATGGCTTTTATCCAGGAACAGTGGCAGGACGAATGCTTCCCCCAGGCAAACTGCCTGGTCCTGAGCAATGGTTTTTACTGCCTGTTCGACCTGCCCTATCAACACAGCCAGTTACTCAACAAAGTCTGGATGCCGGCCCTGGACTATCAGCCCGAACAAGATCCGGACTTCATCACCACCCTGAGCTGCTGCGCCGACGGCCCGCAGCCCTTTTATGCCAAGGGCGGCGAGACGGCAGGCTATGGCGGCGATGGTTTTGTCGCCTTGCAGGAAAAGGGCTCGGATCAGTTGATCTGGTTGATTGCCTTCAGGGACACCAACCCCTTCAGCCGGGTCGAGATCCAGGACCAGCATGTTGATGCCGAGTCGACCTCCGGGGTCCGGGTGCGCATCCCCATCGACCGCCCCGACCAATTGACCCTGACCTGGCCATGACGCCCACGACTGCACACCGAGCTCCCATGGAAAACCTCACCGCCACCCAAGCCATCGAGCGCCTGAGCGAACATCGGCTGTCCAGCCTCGACGCCGCCGCCCGAGCCAGCCACCTGCTGAATTGGTGGGGGCTCGATGGCGACGACCAAGAATTCGCCACACTGCCGCCAGACCTGCAACAGCAGATCCTGGACGAATCGGAGCCCCCCGACGATGGGCTGAACCCGCGCTACGCCCCTCTGCTGATGATCGCCCTGCGCGCTGAATACCGGGGTGTCACTCACCGCTATCTGATGCGCTGCCTGCATGAAGCCGGGCTCGGCGACTGCATCGTCAGCCCAGGGTGTGAGCAACTGGAGGCCTGCCCTTGCTGCGCTTATCGAACCTTATCGACGCGGGGTCAGTATGAAATCTGCGACCTGTGTGGCTGGGAGGATGACGGCAACGAAGCGTTGGATGTGCCGAGCGGGCCGAACCACATGACCCTGGGCCAGGCTCGGGAACACTTCGCCCTCAACAGGTCGCATTTGCCCTTGGACAAATGGCCACTGGCGACCGAGGACAGCCAATGATTCCCGCGCAACTGATCGCCCTGATCGAAGCCCAGCCCGACCTCCGCCCGCGTGCCGACGTCGCCCAGGTGACCCAGGCCCTGAACAGGCTGGGCATCGCCCTGGACAGCGAGTTCGCACAGATCTACCTGGCTTACTGCCCCGCCGACTTCAAAAGCCGCGCCAGCGACGAAATGCTCTGTGACCTCGCCGAGCCTACCGAACAAATCCTGATGGGCACCGAGTTCATTCACGAGGTCTGGGAACTGCCGCAGCACTTCATCGCCTTCACCTCCCTGCAAGGCGAAGGCGGCTACCTGCTGGACAACAACAGCGGTGGCGTCTGGGACTTCGACCTCGGGCACCGGGAAGACTTCATCAACGGCCGCATGCCCGCCCGATGGAGCAGCTTCTTCGAATTCATCACCTGGCTGCTGACCGCGCAAGCGCCGGAAGACCAATAAGCCGCCCCGTGGGCAGATAGGGCCTCATCGCTGGCAAGCCAGCGCCTACAACGCCCCCTGCCAGCTTCAAACTTGCCGCTTGCCACTCCCCACTTTCAACTGCCCTTGTACCACCTCGGCGTATACACCCACTCGCCACCACTCGCCTTGGGGAAGGTGCAGGTGGTGGACGATCCCACCAGTACCATGGTGCGCATATCCACCTGTTCCGGGGTCAGGGCGCCGAGGGTGATGACCCGCAACGTCTGCCCGGGCCGGCCGATGTCCCGGCCCAGGACCACCGGTGTTTCCGGCGTTCGGTGCTGGCGAACGATTTCCAAGGCACGCCCCAGTTGCCACGGCCGTGACCGGGAAATCGGGTTGTAGAACGCCAACGCCAGGTCCGCCTGGGAGGCGAGGTCCAGGCGTTTTTCGATGATGGCCCACGGCTTGAGGTTGTCCGACAGCGACAGCACGCAGAAGTCATGGCCCAGCGGCGCACCGGCCTGGGCGGCGGTGGCCAGGGACGCGGACACACCGGGGAGCATTTCCAGGTCGACGTTGTGCCAGGCCGGGTCCGTGGACTCGTGCAGGGCTTCCAGCACGGCGGCGGCCATGGCGAATACGCCCGGGTCACCAGACGACACCACCACCACCGAGCGACCTTGGGCGGCCAGTTCGAAGGCGTGCCGGGCGCGCTGCATCTCTTCACGGTTATCGGTGCAGTGCATGACCTGATCGGCACGGAACGGCCCGGCCATGCGCACGTAGGTTTCGTAACCGAGGATGTCATTGGCCCGGGCCAGTTCGGCCTTCACCGCCGGCACCATCAGTTCGGCGGCGCCAGGGCCGAGGCCGATCACCGCCAGGCGGCCGCGAGGACGGCCGATCTGCTCGGGGTCCAGGGGCTGGTTGGCGACGGCGATGGCCAGATCGTCGCCGCTGCTGATGGGTGGCAACAATTGCGGCACGGCCTGTTGCGCCAGTTCGACCACGCTGTTGGCGGCCGGGGCGAAACGCAGGGGCACCCCCAGTTCGGCGGCTGCGTCGTGCAGGGCTCGGTCAGCCATGTCCGTGTCGGCGGCCAGCAGGCAGGCCAGGGACTGCACCGCGATGTTGGCCTGGTGCAAGGCTTGGCGGATCGACTCGGCGAGGCTGATGGCGCTATCGCCGGCAAGCCGGCGCCTACAGGCGATGAGAACGCTGCGGGGGTAGATCAGCAGCTCATTGGCCGTGGGTTCGCGCTCGGCGGAGCCAACATGAATGCTCAGGCGTGCGTGCGCGTCTTCCGGCAACTTGGCGTCGGCCAGCCAGGGCGCGGCGCCTTCAATGCGCACGCTTTCTCCGCCCAGCAGGTCGGAGACAAAGCGCTTGCCCAGCTCCAGGTCACCCAGGGCATAGCCGCTGGGCGGGTTGAGCAGGCAGGTGCCAAAACGCAGCTCGCCGCTGGTGGTGATGGCCGCGGCCACACCCAGGCCGGCAGCCATTTCCCGAGCCATGACGTTGACCCCGCCCAGGCCACCGAGCAACGGCACCACCGCGCTGCCGTCTTCGGCCACGGCCAGCACCGGCGGCTCGGCGCCCTTCTCCAGGAGCAACGGCGCCAGGGTACGGATGACGATGCCGGCAGCGCACAGGGCAATGATCGGCGTGTTCTGTTGATAGAGCTGGCGCAAGGTGGCGCCGAACTCGTGATAGCTGCGGTCCGCACCTTCGACCCGCTCGGCCAGGCCGTGGATCAGCGCATCCGGGTACAGCTGCTGGAGCCTGCGCGCCGTGGCCAGGCTGCCTTGGCCGAGAATCACAATCGCCGGTGTTGAACGGGTCATCAGCCTTGCCACCTTTCACCGGGAACGATGATCAGCGAGAAGTACGGCGACGACATCGGCACCACCTCATCCAGCGGCACGATCTTCTGGTTGGCCATGGTGGCGCGCTCGACATACAGCGCACGCTCGGCCAGCCCCAGCTCTTCCAGCACCTGGCGCACCTTGGGGAAGTTGCGCCCCAACTTCATCACCACCGCCGCATCGGCATCGGCCAGGCGACGCTTGAGTTCGTCGTGGGGCAGCACGCCAGAGAGCACCGACAGGCTCTGGTTGCGATACACCAGCGGCGCGCCCAGCACCGAGGCACCACCCAGCATGGAGCACACACCCGGCACCACTTCAGCCTGGTAGCGCTCGGCCAGGCGGTCGTGCAGGTACATGTAGGAACCGTAGAAGAACGGGTCGCCTTCACAGATCACCGCCACGTCACGGCCGGCATCCAGATGCAGGGCCAGGTCTTCGGCAGCGCTGTCGTAGAAGTCGCTGATCACTTGCTCGTAGGACAGCGGCGCCGGCAGGGCTTCGGTGGTCACCGGGTACACCAGTGGCATCAGTGTCTGGGCGGCTTGCAGGTGCGCTTCGATGATGCCGAAGGCGTTGCCCTTTTTGCCCTTGGCGACGAAGTACGCCACCACCGGCGACTCGCGCAGCAGGCGCAGGGCTTTGACCGTAATCAGTTCCGGGTCACCCGGGCCCACGCCGAGGCCGATCAAACGTCCAGGTTGCTGCATCATTCAATCTCCGTGGCCAGGGCGTTGACGGCGGCGGCAGCCATGGCGCTGCCACCGAGGCGACCTTGCATGATCACAAAGGGCACACCGCGGCTGTCGGCGGCGAGCATGGCCTTGGACTCCGCGGCGCCGACAAAACCCACCGGGAAGCCGAGGATCAGCGCCGGCTTGGGGGCGCCGGCATCAAGCATTTCCAGCAGATAGAACAAAGCCGTTGGCGCATTGCCAATCACCACCACGCTGCCTTCCAGGTGCGGGCGCCACAGTTCCAGGGCCGCCGCCGAGCGGGTATTACCCAGCTCGCGGGCCAAGTCTGGAACGCTTTCGTCGCGCAGGGTGCAGATCACTTGGTTGTTCGCCGGCAGGCGCGCCCGGGTCACCCCTTCGGAGACCATCCGCGCATCGCAGAGGATCGGCGCACCGGCCGCCAGGGCCTCGCGCCCGGCCTTGCCAGCCCCTTCGGAGAACTGCAGGCCATCGATCGCCTCGACCATGCCGCAGGCATGAATCACCCGCACCGCGAGTTTTTCCAGGTCGGCCGGGATGCGCTCCAGCTTGGCTTCTTCGCGAATGATGGCGAAGGAGTTGCGATAGATCTCCTGACCGTCGCGGATGTAATCAATCATCGGTGTTGCTCCGTGGGCGGGCATCGAGCAATGCGCCAGCCGCTTCAATAGAGAGGTTGCGTGCGTGCAGCGTGCCGAAACCCGGCTGCGCGGCATCGCGAAAATAGAGGTCGTAGCGCCCGGGGGCGACGGCCAGCAAGGTGGCGGGCGCCACATGGGCACAGGCGCAGGAGCGCGGGCACCCGGACAGGTGAACATTCAGGGTCTGGCCCTGACGTTGCAGCAGCTTGGCCAGTTGCAGGGCGTCGCCCTTGGTTTCAGCCAGGCCCTTGGCGCAGCCGCTGGAGCCGGTGCAGGCCACCAGTTGCGCCAAGGCCTGGTCCGCCGAGCAAAGCAGGCCCAACTGCGCCAGGCGCCGGGTGACCTCAGGGGCATCGGCCACCCGCAGGTTCGGCAGCAGCAGGCTTTGCCAAGGAGTGAAGCGCAGGGTGCCATCGCCCCATTCACTGGCCAGTTGGGCCACGCCTCTGAGCATCTGCGGGTCGAGCCGCCCCAAGGCGGTCACGGCGCCGACATAGACCCGGGCCGGGTTCGCCTGTGGATAAGTGCCGATGTGCAACAGGCCCGCAGCAGCCGGACGCTGCCAGGCATCGATGCGGAGCAAGGGCGCGCTCAAACGTGCAGCCAACTGCGCCAGCAACTGATCCGGCGAAGACTCCGACAGCAGGTGGCGCATGCGCGTCTGCTCGGGCCGGGCCCCATCGAGAAACAGCTCCAGCACCGCCACCACCAGCTCATGCCCCGCTTCCAACGCGACGCTGGCCAGAGGGTTATCCACAGGGCAACCGGCCAGGCCAAAGGCCAACCTCGGCTGCCCCTCGTGCATGAAGGCGGCCAGCCACAGGTCGTGGTGATGTTCGAGCATCGCCAGGGCTTCACCGCCATCGAGTTGCACGGCGAACTTGGCCGACAACTGGTGAGAGCGCGGATGGTTCTGCAGGGTGGCCAGAATCTGCTCGGCCAGCGGGCGGGTGTCGATGAGCATCTGCCGGTCGATCCCCGCCGTGGGGCTGAGCATCAGGTTGCGCACATCATCACCGGCCGCGGTGGTCGGGCCCAGGCCAGCGGCCAGCAACTCGCCGATCAACGCCGAGTGTTGCGCGCCAATACCGCGGATCTGCAGGTTGGCGCGGTTGGTCGCCTCGATCACCCCGCCCGCATAACGCTCGGCCGCCTGGGCCACGGCGCAGGCCTGGGCGGCGCTGATGGCCCCACCCGCCAGCTTGATCCGGCAGATACCGCCATCGATCGCCGGGACGATACGCAGCAACCCCGGGCAAGCCGAGGGGCGTAAGGCGGTGGACATCGGGCGTTCGTTCAAGGGGGTAACCGGCAGTGTGGGAAAGGCGCTTCGCGGGCGAAGGCGCGGTATTATGCCTGCTTTGTCCAAAGGCATGAAAAGCCTGCCGGTCGGAAGAACACATTTGACGTTCGAGGAATAGCAATGTCGCCCTGGCTGACAGTAGTGGGAATCGGTGAAGACGGCTTCAAGGGCCTGGGCAAGAACGCCCGGCGTGCCCTGATGGGCGCTTCGCGGATTGTGGGCGGCCAGCGGCAACTGGATTTATTGCCGGTGTGTATTCGTGGCGAACGGCAAGTGTGGCCCAGTCCGTTCTCCCTGGAGCCGGTGCTGGCGTTACGCGGCACGGCGGTGTGCGTGCTGGCCAGCGGTGACCCCATGCTCTTCGGCGTCGGCGCCAGCCTGGCGCGGCAGGTGGCCCGGGAAGACATGCACGTATTGCCCTCGCCCTCGTCCTATTCCCTGGCGGCGGCGCGCCTGGGCTGGCCGCTGCAAGACGTGGTCACCCTGTCGGTGGTGGCGCGCCCCATTGCCGCGCTCAATGCCCAACTGTTCAGCGGCGTGCGTTTGCTGGTGCTGTGCAACGACGGGCACAGCCCGGCGGCCATCGCCAAATTGTTGCGCGAACGGGGTTTCGGCCCAAGCCGGCTCACCGTGCTGGAACACCTGGGCGGCGAAGCCGAACGGCGAATCGAAGGCACCGCCCACGAGTGGAGTGACCCACTGATTGCCGACCTCAACCTGCTGGCCATCGACTGCCGCGCCGAAACCGCCACCCCGCGCCTGTCGCGCCTGGCCGGTTTGCCCGACTCGGCCTTCGAGCATGACGGCCAACTGACCAAACGCGATGTGCGTGCCATGACCCTGGCGCGCCTGGCGCCAGTGCCCGGTGAACTGCTCTGGGACGTGGGCGCCGGCAGCGGCTCCATCGGCATCGAATGGATGCGCGCGCACCCGAGTTGCCGAGCCCTGGCGATTGAAGCCGATGACGGCCGGCAGCAGTTGATCGAACGCAACCGCGACAGCCTCGGCGTACCCGGCCTGCAATTGATTCGCGGCCGCGCCCCCCAGGCCTTGGCCGGCCTGGAGCGCCCGGACGCGGTTTTTATCGGCGGCGGCGTGACCCGTGAAGGGGTGCTGGACACCTGCTGGGAGCAGCTCAAGCCCGGCGGCCGCCTGGTGGCCAACGCCGTGACCCTGCAAAGCGAAATGACCCTGATGGCCTGGCGTGAAAAATATGGCGGCGAACTGACCCGCATCCACATCGCCCAGGCCCAGCCCCTGGGGGAGTTCGACACCTGGCGCCAGGCGTTGCCGATCACCCTGCTCGACGTCAGCAAACCCCTATGAACCCCGTAACATCAGGCTTGCCGGCAATAGCGCCCGCCCAGACAACCGCAACGCCCCCTGTAGGAGCCGGCTTGCCGGCGATCAGGCCCGCCGCCAACACCGTCGCGCAGCCATCGCGAGCAAGCTGGCTGCTACGGGAGGCTGCTGATGCCATGGGGGTATTCGATGCGTGATGAAACCGCCGAACAACCCGCCCCACTGCGCAGCGGGCTGACCACCGGCAGCTGCGCCACGGCCACCAGCCTGGCGGCGGCGCGGTTGCTGTTGGGGGGCAGCCATGCGGATGCCGTGGACATTACCCTGCCCAAAGGCAAGCAGGTGCAGATGCGCCTGGAGTTCTGCCGCGCCACGGCCGACGGCGCCGAAGCCGGCACGATCAAGGACGCCGGTGACGATCCGGACGTGACCCACGGTGCCCTGCTGTATTCCCAAGTGCGCCTGACCACCGAACCCGGGGTGCGTTTTATCGCAGGCACAGGCGTTGGCACCGTGACCCGCCCCGGGCTGGTACTGGCTGTGGGCGAGCCGGCGATCAACCCGGTGCCGCGCAAAATGATCAGCGAACACCTGCTGCAACTGGCCGTAGAACAAGGCTACCCGGGCGGTTTTGAGGTCACGGTGAACGTCGAGGACGGCGCCGCCCTGGCCCTGAAAACCATGAACCCGCGCCTGGGCATTCTCGGCGGGCTGTCGATTCTCGGCACCAGCGGCATTGTCCGGCCATTTTCCTGCGCGGCCTACATCGCCTCGATCCACCAGGGCATCGACGTGGCCAAAACCAACGGCTACCTGCACATTGCCGCCTGCACCGGCAACGCCAGCGAAGACACCATGCGCCGGGTCTACAACCTGCCGGAAATCGCCCTGATCGAAATGGGCGACTTTGTCGGCGCGGTGCTCAAGCACCTGCGCAAAGTGCCTGTGGATAAGCTCAGCCTGTGCGGCGGCTTCGGCAAGATCAGCAAACTGGCGGCCGGGCACATGGACCTGCACAGCCGCCATTCCAGCATCGACCTGCCGCAACTGGCCGAATGGGCCGCGGCGATCGGCGCCGATGCCGCGCTGCAACAGGCCATTCGCGAGGCCAATACCAGCCAGCAAGCCCTGGCCATGGCCAGCGCTGCCGGCATCGCCCTCGGTGACGCGGTGTGCCAGCACGCCCTGGACTTCGCCCGCAGCGTGGTGCCGGCCCAGATCCAGGTGGAAGTCTTCGCCATCGACCGCCAAGGCGGCATCGTCGGCCACGCCGGAGCCTTTGCATGAGACGCGTATTACTCCTGGGGGGCGTCACCGAAGCCCTGGCCATCGCCCGCACCCTGGGCCCGGAACATATCTACAGCCTGGCCGGCGTGGGCCGTGTGCCCACCGACTTGCGCTGCCAAGTGCTGGTCGGCGGTTATGGCGGCGCCGAGGGCCTGGCGCAATTTATCCGAGACGCGGGCATTGACCTGCTGCTGGACGCGACCCATCCCTATGCGGCGCAAATCAGCCACAACGCAGTGCGCGCGGCGCAACTGAGCGGCATTCCCTGCTGGGCCCTGCGCCGCCCTGCCTGGCAAGCGCAGGCTGGGGATAACTGGCAAGAGGTGGCCGACTGGGCAGAGTTGGTGCTTGCCCTGGCGCCATTCCAGCGGCCGCTGTTTACCCTGGGGCGCGAGCCCCTGGCGCATCTGGATGAAATCCCCGAGGGGCAATTCTGGACCCTGCGTGCCCTGGAGACTTACCCGGGCAATGCCCGTTGCGAAGTGCTGGGCGCCCGTGGGCCCTTTGTCCTGGAAGACGAGCGCAAGCTGTTCGAGCAGCGCCGGATCGATGTGCTGATCAGCAAGAACAGCGGCAGCGGCGCCACCGAACCCAAGCTGCAAGTGGCCCGTGAACGGGGCCTACCGGTGCTGGTACTCAAGCGCCCGACACTGCCCGAGGCCGACCGCTGCTTCAGCACGCCGGCCCAGATGCTGCAGGCCCTGGGCCACCTGCCCCAGGCCTGACACAACAAACAGACCCGCCCGACAATAGTGGGCGAATCCCCTGACAGAATTTAAAAAGCCCCTGCATTAACGTCCTTGGACAGCCTCGACGAGCGACCGCGCTGGCCGCTCGTCGGCCCATCCACCGTCAGCCTGGCCGTTGGCTTGCCAGACTGTATCCCAAGGACTACATTTTCCATGCTTATCTTTGAACAGACCCCCGTATTCGTCCGCTGGTTCCAAACCCTGAAGGACCCCGTGGGCAAGTCCCGGGTACTGGTCAGGGTCAGGGCTGCGCAGTTGGGCCATTTCGGCGACTGCGAAGCGGTAGGGGGCGGTGTCTACGAAATGCGTATTCATCGCGGGCCCGGCTACTGGGTGTATTTCTCCCGCCGGGGCCAGGTGCTCTACCTACTGCTGATCGGCGGCGACAAGGATTCCCAACCCCGTGACATTCAACGTGCCCGGCGACTGGCACATGCGCTCAAGAGTGAGGACTGCACATGACCCGAGTAATGACCCGTTTTGACGCGGCGGAGCACCTCAAGACCCCGCAGGAAATGGTCGCCTACCTGGACGCCTGCTTCGACGAGGATGCCGGCGACGGCGTGCTGATCCGCGCTGCCCTGAACGACATCGCCCGTGCCCGCGGCATGACCCAGGTCGCCCGCGACACCGGCCTGGGCCGCGAAAGCCTGTACAAAGCCCTAGGCAGCCAGGGCAATCCCGAGTTCGCGACTATCATCAAGGTCATGAAGGCGCTGGGGCTGAAGCTTCACGTCAGCCCGGCCTGAAACAGCACTGCGACACCACACCGCACACGGCATTTTTACTTATCCACAGCGATCAGGCTAAATACCCGCCTGATCGCTCAACCGACGGATCGCCCCCATGTCCCGACAACGGCTCGCATTTGCCTGGATCGCCTGCTTCGCAGTGCTGTTCAACATGCTGGCCATGCCGCTTTCGGGGGCCATGCCGCGCAACGACACCGGCAGTACCGAGCAATTGTTGTGGGGCAGTTTCTGCTCCTCCACCGGCACCAAAATGGTGGCGATCTCCCTGGGCAAGCTCGAGCAAAAAGCCCCGCAGAACGACGACCACTCCAACATGCAGCATTGCTGGTGCTGCTCAGGCGCCGCGCCCTGGGTGGCCTTGCCCGGGCACGTTCCGTCATTGCCTCTGGAACGCCTCGAAGCTTTTGCTGGAACGCTCCAGCCTCCTCCATTCGCACGCCCCAGCCCGCGCCAGCAATGGCCGAGCCTGAACCCCGGCGCCCCGCCTCTGGCATGATTCCCTTTCGCAAGTGATCTGCGTTTTTGAATCGTTCTGGAGAACTGCCATGTTCAAACCCTTCCCGGTCTTGCAATCCCTGCTGCTGGCCGCCCTGCTGCTGCCCACTGCTTTCGCCAACGCCCATGAATACAAGGTCGGCGAACTGCAGATCGCCCATCCCTGGTCCCAGGAATTGCCGCCGAACGCGCCGACGGTCGCGGCCTACTTCGTGGTGCACAACAACGGCAAGACCGCCGACACCCTGCTCAGTGTCGACTCGCCGATTGCCGGTAAGGCCGAGCTGCACGAACACGTCATGCAGGGCGACCTGATGAAGATGCAACAGGTGCCCCAGGTGGTGGTTGCAGCCGGTGGCGAAGTGGCCTTCGCCCCCATGGCCTATCACGTGATGCTGCTGGAGCTTAAAGACCGCAGCCTGTTGGTGGACGGCAAGCGCTTCCCCCTGACCCTGCACTTCGAGAAGGCCGGCAATGTCACGGTCGAGGTTGCGGTGCAGAAGCAGGCTCCCGAGGCTAGCCACGAGCACAAGCACGCCCAGTAGCCCCTGACGACGGCCCACCGTGAACGCCCTGCGCTCGCCTGGCACCCGACGCCGCCGCCCTCGCCGTAACGCCCCAGGCGTTCGGCGCGGCAGCTGGATCAGTCTGTTCGCCATGCTGATGATCTTTATCGGCCCGCTGATTTCCCAAGCGATGCCGATGGATCACACGATGCCGATGAGCCTGTCCATGAACATGGACAGGCCCAGCGGCGAACCCGGCTGCCACGGCGATACTCATCACGCGCAACCCCAAGGCCAGCCTAAGGGTGAGCAGCATGTGCTGTGGGAAAAATGCGGCTATTGCAGCCTGCTGTTCAGCTGCCCGGCACTGCCTTCCGGTCTGTCATTCGATGCCCTGAATACAGCCCCCGCCAACACCTTCCTCACGCCCTCCACGCGCCTGGGCCACGCCCGGCAGACCGTGTTCCCCGGCGCCCGCAGCCGCGCGCCACCGATCTTCGCGTAAGCCCTTCCTTCACCGTGCACGGCCGGCTGTCGACTGACAGCAGGATGTTTGTGGCCGTGCGGCTTATGACCGATCGATGGAACATTTATGTTTTCTGCCCACTCTCGCCTGGGCGCTGCCCGGGCCTGCGACACCTTTGCCGCCACTGCGCTGCGGCTGCACTTCACCCAAGCCATGGCGCTGTTTTGCGGCGCCCTGCTGGCCCCGATGGCGATGGCCGACGACGCGCGCGTGGATCACCGTCAGCATGAGGAAGAACTCAGCCCGACCGTGATCACCGCGGTCGCCCCCAGTTCCCCCCTGACCCTGGTGACCAACCCCAAGGACCCGCGCCAACCGGTGCCGGCCAGTGACGGCGGCGACTACCTGAAGACCCTCCCCGGCTTCGCCCTGGTGCGCAACGGCGGCACCAATGGCGACCCGGTGCTGCGCGGCATGTTCGGCTCGCGGCTGAACATTCTCAGCAACGGCGGCATGATGCTCGGCGCCTGCCCCGGCCGCATGGATGCACCGACCTCCTACATCGCCCCGGAAACCTACGATCGGCTGACCGTGATCAAGGGCCCGCAAACCGTGCTGTGGGGTCCGGGCGCCTCGGCCGGCACCGTGCTCTTCGAACGGGAACCGGAGCAGTTCGGCGAACTCGGCACCCGGGTCAACGCCAGCCTGCTGGCCGGCTCCAACGGCCGTTTCGACAAAACCCTGGACGCTGCGGCGGGCGGCCCCCTGGGCTATGTGCGGGTGATCGGCAACACCGCCCATTCCGACGACTACCGGGATGGCAACCACGACACCGTGGCCTCGCGCTACGACAAGTGGAACGGCGACGTGGCCCTGGGCTGGACCCCGAATGCCGACACCCTGCTGGAGCTGACCGCCGGCAAGGGCGACGGCGAGGCCCGTTACGCCGGACGCGGCATGGACGGTTCGCAGTTCAAGCGCGAAAGCCTGGGCTTGCGTTTCGAACAATCCAACCTCGGCGAAGTGCTGGATAAGGTTGAGGCCCAGGTCTACTACAACTACGCCGACCACGTGATGGACAACTACAGCCTGCGCACGCCCTCCGGCACCGGAATGATGGCCGGGCCCATGGCCTCCAACGTCGATCGCCGGACCCTCGGTGGGCGGATCAAGGCCACCTGGCGCTGGGAAGACGTGCAGTTGATCGGTGGTCTCGACGCCCAGGGCAGCGAGCACCGTCAGCGCTCTGCCAGCGGTGTCGACACCTACAAGGCGCTGTCGCGCACCCAGGATGCCGACTTCCACAACTACGGGGTCTTCAGCGAACTGACCTGGTACGCCGCCGAACGCGACCGGCTGATCGGCGGTGCGCGCCTGGACCGCGCCTCGGCCAAGGATTACCGCCAGCGCATCGGTTCGGGCATGACCGCCCGGGACAATCCCACGGCCGGCGACACCCGTGCCGACACCCTGCCCAGCGGCTTTGTGCGTTACGAACACGACCTGGCCGACAGCCCGACCACGGTCTACGCCGGCCTCGGCCACACCCAGCGCTTTCCCGATTACTGGGAGCTGTTTTCGCCGGACAGCGGGCCCGACGGATCGCGCAATGCCTTCGATGCGGTCAAGCCGGAAAAAACCACCCAACTGGACGTCGGCCTGCAATACAAGAGCGACGACCTCGAGGCCTGGGCCTCGGGCTACATCGGCCAGGTACGGGACTACATCCTGTTCACCTACACCCCAGGGATGATGGGCAGCACCTCCCAGGCGCAAAACATCGACGCCCGCATCATGGGCGGCGAACTGGGCGCGGCCTACCGCCTGAGCAGCCACTGGAAGGCCGACGCCACGCTCGCCTATGCCTGGGGCAAAAACAGCAGCGACGGCAAGGCGCTGCCGCAAATGCCCCCGCTGGATGGGCGTTTGGGCCTGACCTACAGTGAGGACAGCTGGAGCGCCGGGGCCCTGTGGCGGGTGGTCGCGGCGCAAAACCGCATCGCCAGCAACCAGGGCAACGTGGTCGGCAAGGACTTCGGCAAGAGCGGTGGTTTTGGTGTGTTCTCCCTGAACGGGGCGTACCGCGTCAACAAGAACCTCAAGCTCAGCAGCGGCGTCGACAACCTGTTCGGCAAAGCCTACGCCGAGCACCTGAACCTGGCGGGCAATGCCGGTTTCGGTTACCCGGCGGATAACCCACAGGCCATCAATGAACCGGGGCGCACGCTCTGGACCAAGGTTGACCTGAGCTTCTAACGCCCATCGCCGACGGGCCGACTCCTGGAGCCGGCTCGCCAGCGATCAAGCGACACAAACAACACAATAAAGGCCTATGCGGAGCGCTCCCTGATGACCCGACCCAAACCCTCGTTCTACAACCTGGCCTGGCGCTGGCACTTCTACGCCGGGCTGTTCGTGGCCCCGTTCATGGTGATGCTGTCTTTGACTGGCATCATCTACCTGTTCAAACCCCAGCTCGACCCGCTGATGTATGGCGAGCTGCTCAACGTCCCGGCCGGGCATCACCGCCTCAGCGCCGACGAACAGCTCAAACGGGTACAGGCGGCTTACCCCCAGGCGCAGATCAAACAGTACCTGCCGCCGATCAACGCCGAACGCAGCGCGCAATTCGTGGTGCAAAAGGGGGCCGACGAACTCAATGTGTTCGTCGACCCCTACCACGGTGACATTCTCGGCGAGCAGAACGCCAAGACCCACTTGCAGGCCGTGGCCCGGGCCATTCATGGCGAGCTGATGATCGGCACCGTGGGCGACCGCCTGGTGGAGCTGGCCGCCGGCTGGGGCATCGTGCTGGTGGTCTCGGGCCTGTACCTGTGGTGGCCCCGGGGCAAATCGTCGGCCGGCGTACTCTGGCCCCGCTTCAGCAGCCGTGGCCGTGTGCTGTGGCGCGACCTGCATGCCGTGACCGGCTTCTGGGGCGCCGCCCTGCTGTTGCTGATGCTGCTCAGCGGCATGACCTGGACCGGCTTCTGGGGCAAGCAATACGCCGACCTGTGGAACCGCTTTCCGGCGGCCATGTGGAACGACGTGCCCAAGTCCGACGAACAGGCCCGGGTGCTCAACAGCGCCACTCGCCAGACCGTGCCCTGGGCCATGGAAAACACGCCGATGCCGATGTCCGGCGACCACGCCGAGCACATGGCCCACAGCGGCGCCAGCAGCGCGCCGGCGGCACCGGTGATCAGCCTGCAACAGGTGCAGGACACCGCCGAACAGCGCCAGGTCGAGCCGGGCTACAGCATTACCCTGCCCACCAGCGCCAACGGCGTGTTCACCGTCGCCGTGTTTGCCGATGACCCGCGCAACGACGCCACCCTGCATGTCGATCAATACACCGGCAAGGTCCTGGCCGATGTGCGCTGGGAGCAATACAGCCTAGTCGCCCGCGCCACTGAAATGGGCGTGATGCTGCACGAGGGCAAACTGTTCGGGCGCGTCAATCAGTTGGTGGTGCTGGTGGTCTGCCTGATGATCATGCTCAGCGCCATCAGTGGCCTGGTGATCTGGTGGCAGCGTCGTCCCCAGGGTCGTCTGGGGGTGCCGCCGCTGCGTCATGACTTGCCGAAATGGAAAACCGCGATGCTGGTGATGGCGGGGCTCGCGCTGGCCTTTCCCCTGGTCGGGGCGTCGCTGATCGCCGTCTGGCTGCTGGACAAGCTGCTGCTGTCGCGCTTCAACCGCTCGACTGAATCCACTTCATCTTCAACATGAAACAGCCGAGATGCGCGCGGTAGAAGGGTCTGTAAACTTCGGGCGCTTTAATGTCGAGCGCCACAAATGTTACTTAGTAACATTTAAGTGTAAGATCCATGCCCGCGGTTTTATGGCCGCGGGCAGCCTCCTCGAAGAAGCGACTCAAAGTCCCCATGAACAAATACCTGCTTTCCAGCCTTTGCCTGCTGCCCCTGGCCACCAACGCCCATGCAGATTCGGCCCAGCCATTGACCTTGCCCACCGGCACCATCACCGCGCCCGCCAATGACAGCGACACCGTCAGCCTGCAAACCCCGACCAGCGCCGGTTCCCGCCTCAACCTCAGCGCCTTGCAGACCCCAGCCAGCACCGAAAGCCTGAGCGGCGAACGCATTCGCGCCCGGGGCGATCGCAGCGTGCAGGACGCCGTGTCCCGCAGCACCGGCATCAGCCGTACCGGCACCCCGGGCGACGGCGGCACCTCGCTGTCGGCGCGGGGCTTTACCGGCCAGGGCTCAGTGATGCAACTCTATGACGGCAACCGTATGTACAGCGGCATGGGCACCGTGACCTTCCCGGTGGACAGCTGGGCCGTGGAACGGGTGGACGTGCTGCGCGGCCCGGCGTCGGTGCTGTACGGCGAAGGCGCCACCGGGGCGGTGATCAACACCGTGCCGAAAAAGCCCTTCAGCGGCGAGATCGAAAACCACCTGCGCCTGGGCTACGGCTCCTACGACCGCCAGCAGCAGGCCCTGGACAGCGGCGGCTCCCTGAGTGACACCCTGAGCTATCGGCTGAACCTCAATCGCCTGCGCAGCAACGGCTGGATCGACCGTGGCGATTCCTCTGGCGACTTCGTCAGCGCCGCGCTGCGCTGGCAGGCCCGCGACGACCTGGCCTTCACCCTGGCCCACGACTACGGCGACCAGAACCCGATGAACAGCTTCGGTACGCCGCTGATCGACGGCCGCTTCCACAAAAGCCTGCGGGACAAGAACTACAACGTCAGCGACGACAAACAGCACTACAACGATCAATGGACCCGCCTGACCAGCGAGTGGCAAATCTCCGATCACCTCAGCGCCAGCAACGAGCTGTACTACCTCAAGGCCCAGCGTCGCTGGCAGAACGCCGAGAACTACAACTGGAACGCTGCGACCCAGCAACTGAGCCGCAGCGGCTACTTCGCCATCGGCCACCAGCAAGAACAGGTGGGCGACCGCCAGACCTTCACCTTCAAGCACAGCCTGTTTGGCCTCGACAGCCAGACCCTGACCGGCGTGGACTACAACCGGATTCGCTTCCACCTGAAAAACAACTCGCCATTCACCGACGCACCGCTCGGCGGCCAGCCCCTGGACCCGAACAATCCGGTCCAGGGCGGCTTCTCCAGCTCAGACGCCTACCGCGATCAGTTCAAGACCACCACCAAGCAGATGTCGGCCTTTGCCGAAAACCGCACCCAGCTCAGCGAGCGCTGGTCCCTGGTCACCGGCCTGCGTCGTGACTACGTGCACATCGACCGCGACAACCTGGTGGACGCCAGCCAGAGCGACAAGACCCTGACCGGCAACAACTGGAAGGCCGGGCTGGTGTTCGCGGTGACCGCGGACACCTCGTTGTACGGCCAGTACTCCACCAGCACCGATGGGGTCGGCGGGCTGATCTCCCTGAGCCCGAGCCAACAGCAGTTCGACCTGTCCAGCGCCCGGCAAAGCGAGATCGGCCTCAAGCAGCTGTTCTGGAACCAACGTGGCGAATGGACCCTGGCGGCCTACCACATCGTGAAAAAGAAGCTGCTGACCGATGTGCCTGGCGACCCGAACCTCAAGCAGCAGGTCGGCCAGCAATCCTCCAACGGCCTGGAAGCCAGCCTCGACCTGCAATTGCCCGACGCCTGGCAACTGCAGGCCAACGCGGCCTTTGTCCGAGCCCAGTACGACGACTTCCAGCAGGACGTCAACGGCGTGCAGGTCTCCCGCGATGGCAACCGCCCGGTGGATGTGCCCCGGCGCACCGCCAACCTGTGGCTGAGCAAGGCCCTCAATGACCAGCTGCAAGCCGGTGCCGGCGTGCGCTATGTGGATGCCCGCTACGCCGACATGGCCAACCGTAATGAACTGCCCAGCTACACCGTGGTGGATGCGACGCTGTCGTGGAAAGCCCTGCCCAATACCACCCTGGGCCTGGAACTGAACAATCTGTTCGATCGCCAATACGCTCAAAGCCAATACAATGACGGCCAACAATGGATCCTCGGCGAACCCCGCTCGTTTTTCCTCACGGCCGACTACACCTTCTAACCCTGCCATCGGACACCCATGACCTCGCTGAACCTCACCAATCTGGCCTGGACGCCCTTGGGCCAGGGCCACTGTCATCACCAGTTCCAACTGCGTGACGCCAGCCTGCAGGTGGCGCCCGGCGAGTTCGTCGGCCTGATCGGCCCCAATGGCAGCGGCAAGACCAGCCTGCTGCGCTGCGCCTACCGTTTCAGCAAGCCGCAACAGGGCGAGGTGCACCTGGCCCATCACAACGTCTGGAAGCAGTCGCCACGCTGGTGCGCACAACGCATCGCCGTGGTCCTGCAGGAGTTTCCCGACGCCTTCGGCCTGAGCGTAGAGGAGGTGGTCGCCATGGGCCGCACGCCACACAAGGGCCTGTTCGACGGTGACAGCCAGGAAGACCGGCGCATCGCCCGCGACGCCCTGGAGTCGGTGGGCCTGCTGGGCTTTGAAGACCACGCCTTCGCCACCCTCTCGGGCGGGGAAAAGCAGCGAGTGATCCTGGCCCGGGCCCTGACCCAACAGCCGCAATTGCTGGTGCTCGACGAGCCCACCAACCACCTTGACCCGCGCTACCAGCTGGAACTGCTGCAACGGGTAAAACGCCTGGGCATCGGCACCCTGGCCAGCATCCACGACCTGAACCTGGCCGCCGCCTTCTGCGACCGGCTGTACGTCATCCACCACGGACGCATCGTCGCCAGTGGCACCCCCACCGAAGTCCTCACCGTCGAGCTGTTGCGCGAGGTGTTTGGCGTCGAGGCCCTGGTCGACCGCCACCCGCTGTCCGGCTACCCACGCATTACCTGGATAACCCAACCATGACCTTGCGCTCCCTGCTCCGCTCCAGCCTGTGCCTGGCCCTGTTCCTGGGCGCCGCCCCAGCCTTTGCCGAAACCACCCGTTACCCTTTGACCGTGCACAGTTGCAACCGCGACGTGACGTTCAAGGAAGCGCCCCGCCACGCCCTGAGCCATGACATCAACATGACCCAGATGATGCTGGCCCTGGGGCTCAAGTCGCGCATGGTCGGCTACAGCGGCATCAGCGGCTGGAAGGCCGTGACCCCGCAAATGAGCAGCCTGCTGGACGGCCTGCCGGAGCTGGCGCCCAAGTACCCGTCGGTGGAAACCCTGCTCAACGCCAACGTTGATTTCCTTTTCGCCGGCTGGGACTACGGCATGCGCATCGGCGGCGACCTGACCCCGCAAACCCTGGCGCCCCTGGGCATCAATGTGTATGAGCTGACCGAGTCGTGCGCCTTTGTCATGAAGCGCCCGGCCGCCAGCCTCGACGACACCTACAACGACCTGCGCAACCTGGGCCGGATCTTCGACGTGCAAGACCGCGCCAATACCCTGATCGCGCAGATGCAAGCCCAGGTGGCCGAGGTGCAACAGGACCTGCCCAAGGACAAGCCCCGGGTGTTCCTCTACGACAGCGGTGAAGACCGGGCCATGACCTCCGGGCGCCTGGGCATGCCCCAAGCGCTGATCGACGCCGCCGGCGGGCGCAATATCCTCGATGACGTCGACGCCAGCTGGACCCGGGTCAACTGGGAAACCGTGGTCGAGCGCAACCCGCAGGTGATCGTCATCGTCGACTACAGCGAAGTCACCGCCGAGCAGAAGCAGCAATTCCTCCTGGCCAACAAGGCCCTGCAATCGGTGGACGCCATCAAGAACCAGCGCTTTATCGTCATCCCCTACGTGCAAGCCACCCCGGGCATCGACAACGTGCTGGCGGTGGAAACCCTGGCCAAAGGTTTCCACGGCGAATGACCAGCCGTCGTTATGCCGTGTTGCTGATGTTCCTGGGCGCCGCGCTGCTGTTGTCGTGCGTGCTGTCCCTGGGCTTTGGCCCGGCGCGGGTGCCGGTGGAGGTGGTCTGGCGCATTCTGCTGCACAAGGCCCTGGGCCTGGGCGCCGTGGACTGGACGGCGGGCCAGGAACATATCGTCTGGCTGATCCGCGTACCGCGCATGCTCCTCGGTGCCCTGGTGGGCGCCGGCTTGGCGTTGATCGGCGCGGTGCTGCAAGCGGTGACGCGCAACCCCCTGGCCGACCCGCACCTGCTGGGGGTGACCTCGGGCGCCACGCTGGGCGCGGTGATCGTGGTGCTGCATGTGGGGGAAATCATCGGCCTGCTGACCTTGCCCCTGGCGGCCTTTATCGGCGCCCTGCTGAGCATGCTGCTGGTGCTCGGCATCGCCGCCCGCCACGGCCGCCTGGACAGTGACCGGTTGCTGCTGTGCGGGGTGGCGGTGTCCTTCGTGATGATGGCGGCGGCCAACCTGTTGCTGTTTATGGGCGACCACCGGGCCAGTTCGGCGGTGATGTTCTGGATGCTCGGCGGCCTCGGCCTGGCGCGCTGGGAACTGCTGGCCGTGCCCGCGGCCAGCGTGCTGGTGGGGCTGCTGTTGCTGCTGGGCATGGCCCGGCCGCTGAATGCGCTGATGGCCGGCGAACAGACCGCCGTGACCCTGGGGCTGAACGCGCGCAATGTGCGCTTGCGGGTGTTCCTGATTGCGTCGCTGATGACCGGGGTGCTGGTGTCCATCAGCGGCTCCATCGGTTTTGTCGGGCTCATGGTGCCGCACATCGCCCGGCGCCTGGTGGGTGCCGAGCACCGTCGCCTGTTGCCGGTGTGCGTGCTGCTGGGCAGCCTGTTCCTGGTCTGGGTCGACGTCGCCGCCCGCACCCTGATCGCCCCCGAAGACCTGCCCATCGGCATCGCCACCGCGGCCATCGGCGGCCTGTTCTTCATCGGCTTGATGCGCCGCCGTTAACGCCATGCCGTAACCCCAACGCCGGCGATCACAGCCCTCAAATTCAAGGGCCCCATAGCGGCCCGTCGTGACCCCGACCTTGTAGGAGCCGGCTTGCCGGCGATCGCGGTCTTGAGACTTGTGCAAAATTCGGGGGCCTGATCGCTGGCGCCTTAGCCGCAAGCTCGGTCGATGTGTCGAGGGGCTACGGTAACGTGCAATTCGTCGACGCCTTCCCCGGTGTGAATTGACGCCCCCTTCTGAACACGGCTGCCGCCCAGCGGCAGCACCACAATGATGCACCTCAGCGCACCACCCTCTCGTCGAGGCCTCATCCTGGGGCATTGCATGCCCCACCCCTGCACGTAAAGCGACGTTTTCATGCCCTGCGCCGACTAGGCACACCCCTTGCAAAACACCCCTTCAGTAGTCCGCATCTGCCAACCAAGAAAACTCATAAGTTCATGGAGATCGCACAATGAAGCGTCGTAGCTTGATCAAGGCTTTCACACTATCGGCATCGATTGCCGCGATGGGCATGGCCTGGACCGTCCAGGCCGCCGAAACCATCAAGGTCGGTATCCTGCACTCGCTGTCGGGGACCATGGCGATTTCCGAAACCTCGCTCAAAGACATGGCGTTGATGACCATTGACGAGATCAACGCCAAGGGCGGGGTCAATGGCAAGAAGCTCGAAGCCGTAGTCGTGGACCCGGCGTCCAACTGGCCGCTGTTCGCGGAGAAAGGCCGCCAGTTGCTGACCCAGGACAAGGTCGCGGTGGTGTTCGGTTGCTGGACCTCGGTGTCACGCAAATCCGTGCTGCCGGTGTTCGAGGAACTCAACGGACTGCTGTTCTACCCGGTGCAGTACGAAGGCGAAGAGATGTCGCCTAACGTGTTCTACACCGGCGCCGCGCCGAACCAGCAGGCGATTCCTGCGGTTGAGTACCTGATGAGCGAAGACGGCGGCAGCGCCAAGCGTTTCTTCCTGCTGGGCACCGACTACGTGTACCCGCGCACCACCAACAAGATTTTGCGTTCGTTCCTGCACTCCAAGGGTGTGGCGGACAAGGACATCGAAGAGGTCTACACCCCCTTCGGCCACGCCGACTATCAAACCATCGTCGCCAACATCAAGAAGTTCTCCGCAGGCGGCAAGACCGCGGTCATCTCCACGGTCAACGGCGACTCCAACGTGCCGTTCTACAAAGAACTGGCCAACCAGGGCCTGAAAGCCACCGACGTACCGGTGGTGGCCTTCTCCGTGGGTGAGGAAGAACTGCGCGGCATCGACACCAAGCCGCTGGTGGGCAACCTCGCCGCCTGGAACTACTTCCAGTCCGTGGAGAACCCGGTGAACAAGAAGTTCGTCGCCGACTGGAAAGCCTACGCCAAGGCCAAGAACTTGCCGGGCGCTGACAAGGCCGTGACCAACGACCCGATGGAAGCCACCTACGTGGGCATCCACATGTGGGCCCAGGCCGTCGAGAAGGCCAAGTCCACCGACGTCGACAAAGTCCGCGAGGCCCTGGCCGGCCAGACCTTCAACGCGCCGTCGGGCTACACCCTGACCATGGACAAGACCAACCACCACCTGCACAAGCCGGTGATGATCGGCGAGATCCAGCCGGACGGTCAGTTCAGCGTGGTGTGGCAGACCGAAGGCCCGATCCGCGCCCAGCCTTGGAGCCCGTTCATTCCGGGCAACGACAAGAAGCCGGACTACGCGGTGAAGAGCAACTAAGCCACTCAATGCCCACCCTCGCAGGAGCGGCCGAGCGGCGCTCCGTTCGCCAGCGATCAGCTTGATACGGCCTGCCCGACAGGCCGCTAGCGCCGGCAAGCCGGCTTCTGCGGGGTTCTTGTATGACCAGGACATTTGACATGCCCACTGCCTTCTACCGTTTTATGCTGGCCTGCCTGCTGTTGCTACCGCTGGCGGTCCAGGCCGGTGACGCCGAAGACTTCGTCGCCGCCAATGCCACGCAACAAGCCAAACTCCTTGAGTCCTGGGCCGCGCAGCCCGACCCGGCACGCATCGAACTGCTCAACGCCCTGCAACAGGGCCAATTGAGCATCGACGGCGAAGCCAAGACCCTGCGCCTGAACAACCGTCTGCGGGGGCTGATCGACACTGCCCTGGCCAGCCACCAATTGCTCGCGGCCGACGCGACCCTGCGCCTGGCCGCCGCCCAGCAATTGCAAAAAAGCGCCAAGCCGGCGCAATTGAAATTCCTCGACCAGCGACTGGCCGGGGAACAGGACGAAAAGGTTCACGCCGCTCTCAGCCTGGCCCTGGCCAACTTGCAGTTGGTGGACGGCGACCCGGCCGTGCGCCTGGCGGCGGTACGCCTGCTGGGTGAAACCGGCGACCCGTTGGCCCGCACGCGCCTCGAGAGCCTGTTGGAACCGGGGGTTGAAACCGATGCCGGGGTGCACACCGCCGCCGAGACCAGCCTGGCCCAGGTCAAGCGCAAGCTGCTGGTGGGCGAGATTCTCGGCCAGGCATTCAGCGGCATGTCCTTGGGCTCGATCCTGCTGCTGGCGGCCCTGGGCCTGGCGATCACCTTCGGCCTGCTGGGGGTGATCAACATGGCCCACGGCGAGATGCTCATGCTCGGCGCCTACTCCACCTACGTGGTGCAGTTGATGTTCCAGCGCTTCGCCCCGCAAGCCATCGAGTTCTACCCGTTGATTGCCCTGCCGGTGGCGTTTTTTGTCACCGCGGCCATCGGCATGGCCCTGGAGCGCACGGTGATCCGCCACCTCTACGGCCGCCCACTGGAAACCCTGCTGGCGACCTGGGGCATCAGCCTGATGCTGATCCAACTGGTGCGCCTGGTGTTCGGCGCGCAGAACGTGGAAGTGGCCAACCCGGCCTGGCTCTCGGGCGGGATCCAGGTGCTGCCCAACCTGGTGCTGCCCTACAACCGCATCGTGATCATCGCCTTCGCCCTGTTTGTGGTGGTGCTGACCTGGCTGCTGCTGAACAAGACCCGCCTGGGCCTGAACGTGCGCGCCGTGACCCAGAACCGCAACATGGCCGCCTGCTGCGGCGTGCCCACCGGGCGCGTCGACATGCTCGCCTTCGGCCTTGGCTCGGGCATCGCCGGCCTGGGGGGCGTGGCCCTGAGCCAGATCGGCAACGTCGGCCCGGACCTGGGTCAGAGCTACATCATCGACTCGTTCCTGGTGGTGGTGCTCGGCGGGGTCGGGCAACTGGCCGGTAGCGTGCTCGCGGCCTTTGGCCTGGGCATCGCCAACAAGATTCTCGAACCGCAGATCGGCGCCGTACTCGGCAAGATCCTGATCCTCGCGCTGATCATTCTGTTCATTCAGAAACGTCCGCAAGGCCTCTTCGCTCTGAAAGGACGGGTGATCGACTGATGAACCAGCCTCTGCTACTCACCGCTACACAAAAAGCCGGCCCCAAGGTCACCCTCGCCGTGGGCGTGGTGATACTCGCGCTGCTGCTGGCACTGCCGCTGCTCTCGCTGCTGTCGGCAGACAACCCGCTGCACGTCTCGGCCTACACCCTGACCCTGATGGGCAAGATCCTCTGCTACGCCATCGTCGCCCTGGCCCTGGACCTGGTCTGGGGCTATGCCGGGTTGCTGTCCCTGGGTCACGGCCTGTTCTTCGCCCTGGGCGGCTACGCCATGGGCATGTATCTGATGCGCCAGGCCTCGGGGGATGGCTTGCCGGCGTTCATGACCTTCCTCTCGTGGACCGAATTGCCCTGGTACTGGGTCGGCACCAGCAGCTTCCTCTGGGCCATGTGCCTGGTGGTACTGGCGCCGGGCTTGCTGGCCCTGGTGTTCGGTTTCTTCGCCTTCCGCTCGCGGATCAAGGGCGTGTATTTCTCGATCATGACCCAGGCCCTGACCTTCGCCGGGATGCTGCTGTTCTTCCGTAACGAAACCGGTTTTGGTGGCAACAACGGCTTCACCAACTTCCGCACCATCCTCGGTTTCGGCATCACCGAACCCGGGACCCGGGCGGTGCTGTTCCTGGCCACGGTGTTGCTGCTGGTGGCCAGCCTGTACATCGGCTGGCGCCTGGCGCGCAGCAAGTTCGGTCGAGTGCTGACGGCGCTGCGCGACGCCGAGAACCGCCTGATGTTCTGCGGCTACGACCCCCGCGGCTTCAAGCTGTTTGTCTGGGTGTTGAGCGCCGTGCTGTGCGGCCTGGCTGGCGCGCTGTATGTGCCTCAGGTGGGCATCATCAACCCCAGCGAAATGTCGCCGACCAACTCCATCGAGGCGGCGGTATGGGTCGCCCTGGGCGGTCGCGGCACGCTGATCGGCCCGTTGCTCGGTGCCGGCGTGGTCAACGGCATGAAGAGCTGGTTCACCGTGGCCTTCCCCGAATACTGGCTGTTCTTCCTCGGCGCGCTGTTCATCGTGGTGACCCTGTACCTGCCCAAGGGCGTGATCGGCCTGCTGAAAAAACGAGGTGAACAATGAGAGTCACAGCGACCGCGGATTTCATGCTGGAGCCCATCCTCGAACCCAACAAGGACCAGGGCAGCAGCCGCGATGCCATCGGCCTCGGCCAGGCCGCCGGCAAAGGCCTGAACACCCGCCACGGGACGATCCTGACCCTGGAAGACATCAGCGTCAGCTTCGACGGTTTCAAGGCCCTCAACGACCTGAACCTGTACATCGGCGTCGGCGAGCTGCGCTGCATCATCGGCCCCAACGGCGCCGGCAAGACCACCCTGATGGACGTGATCACCGGCAAGACTCGGCCCAGCCACGGCAAGGCCTGGTTCGGCGAGACCCTGGACCTGACCAGCATGAGCGAGGTGCAGATCGCCCAGGCCGGCATCGGCCGCAAGTTCCAGAAGCCCACGGTGTTCGAGGCCTTGAGCGTGTTCGAAAACCTGGAGCTGGCGCAGAAGACCGACAAATCGGTGTGGGCCAGCCTGCGGGCAAGGCTCTCGGGTGAACAGAAAGATCGCATCGGTGAAGTGCTGGAGACCATCCGCCTGACCGCCTCGGTGGAACGCCAGGCCGGCTTGCTGTCCCACGGCCAGAAACAGTTCCTGGAAATCGGCATGCTGCTGATGCAGGACCCGCAATTGCTGCTGCTGGACGAACCGGTGGCGGGCATGACCGACGCCGAAACCGAATTCACCGCCGAACTGTTCAAGACCCTCGCCGGCAAGCATTCGCTGATGGTGGTGGAACACGACATGGGCTTCGTCGGCTCGATCGCCGACCACGTCACCGTGCTGCACCAGGGCAGCGTTTTGGCCGAAGGGTCCCTGGAGCAGGTGCAGGCCGATGAGCGGGTGATTGAGGTGTATCTGGGCCGATGAATCGGCCAGTTACCAGCGACAAGCTGCAAGAGAAAGGCCGCGAGCTCTACGCCTCGTGCTTGCCGCTTAAATTCTCCAAAAGGAGTTCCGATGCTACAGGTACAACACCTTCATCAATACTACGGCGGTAGCCACATTCTGCGCGGGCTGTCATTCGAGGCGAAGATCGGTGAGGTCACTTGCCTGCTGGGGCGTAACGGCGTGGGCAAGACCACCCTGCTCAAGTGCCTGATGGGCCTGTTGCCGGCCAAGGACGGCGCAGTGAATTGGGAAGGCAAGGCCATCACCGGGCTCAAGCCGCACCAGCGGGTGCATGCCGGCATCGCCTACGTGCCCCAGGGCCGGGAGATTTTCGGCCGTCTGACCGTGGAAGAAAACCTGCTGATGGGCCTGTCGCGCTTCCCGGGGTCCGAAGCCAAGGAAGTGCCAGCCTTTATCTACGAGCTGTTCCCGGTGCTGCTGCAGATGAAACAGCGCCGCGGCGGCGACCTGTCGGGCGGCCAGCAGCAACAGCTGGCCATCGGTCGCGCCCTGGCCAGTCGTCCACGGCTGCTGATCCTCGATGAGCCCACCGAAGGCATCCAGCCGTCGGTGATCAAGGAGATCGGCGCGGTGATCAAGACCCTCGCGGCCCGGGGCGATATGGCGATTCTGCTGGTGGAGCAGTTCTATGACTTCGCCGCCGAGCTGGCCGACCAGTACCTGGTGATGTCCCGGGGTGAAATCGTCCAGCAGGGCCGTGGCGAAAATATGCAGGCCGAAGGTGTACGCGGGCTGGTAACGATCTAATCTGTAGCGTCCTAACGATAAGCACCCACCATGAATCTTCCTGCCCATAGCGCCTTGTTCACGCCCAGCTGGCACGCCGAGCTGGAACTCGGCTACGCCCGGTTCGGCGACACCACGCGCCCGGTCCAGCGCCGGCACCTGGGCCCGCTGCGGGTGCAAAAGCACCTGTATGCCGAAGGCCCGCAGGTTTGCCAGCACATCATCGTCCACCCGCCCGGCGGCATTGCCGGCGGCGACCGCCTGGACATCCGCGCCAGCGTCGCCAGCGATGCCTGGGCGCAACTCACCAGCCCGGGCGCTGCCAAGTGGTACCGCGCCGCCGGGCCGGCCTACCAGACCCTGGAACTGAACGTGGCGGCCGGCGCGACCCTGGAGTGGCTGCCCCAGGAAACCATCGTGTTCAGCGCGGCCCAGGCCGAACTCAGCACCCGCATCGAGCTGCAAGGCGATGCCCGGCTGTTCTACTGGGACATCGTGGCCCTCGGGCGCCCTGCCAGCGACGAGCGTTTTGACCTGGGGCACTTTCAGTCGCGGCTGGAGATCCGCCGCGACGGCCAGCTGCTCTGGCATGAACGCCAACGCATCATCGGTGGCGATGGCCTGCTGGACTCGCCCATCGGCCTGGACGGGCAACCGGTGTTTGCCACCCTGCTGGTGACCGGCGAGATCGACCCTGAATTGCTGGAGACCTGTCGCTCGCTGCCCCACGCGGTACGCGGCGACCTGACCCAATTGCCGGGCCTGCTGGTGGCCCGCTGCCTGGCCGGCGAAGCCCTGCAGGCGCGGGCCTGGCTGATCGACCTGTGGCGCCTGCTGCGCCCGGCCCTGCTGGGCCGCGAGGCCGTGCCACCGAGGATCTGGAGCACATGAACCGCGGCCCGCACACCCCCCTTTTCCACTGCCCAACAACGGATTTCGAACGATGGACCTGACCCCACGCGAAAAAGACAAACTGCTGATTTTTACCGCCGGCCTGGTGGCCGAGCGGCGCCTGGCCCGGGGGGTGAAACTCAACTATCCGGAAGCCATGGCCTACATCTCGGCGGCCCTGCTCGAAGGCGCCCGCGACGGCCAGACCGTGGCCGAGCTGATGCACTTCGGCACCACCCTGCTGAGCCGTGAACAGGTGATGGAAGGCATCCCGGAAATGATCCCGGAGATCCAGGTGGAAGCGACCTTCCCCGATGGCACCAAGCTGGTCACCGTCCACCAACCCATCGCCTGAGGCCGCGACATGACTGACCGCATCCGCGACGCCGTGCACGCCGACCTGCCCGCGATCCGCGACATCTACAACGACGCCGTGCTCAACACCACGGCGATCTGGAACGAGCAGCCCGTGGACCTGGGCAACCGCCAGGCCTGGTTCAGCGCCCGGCAAGCCCAGGGCTACCCGATCCTGGTCGTCGTCAACGCCGAGGAGGTGGTGCTCGGCTACGCTTCATTCGGTGACTGGCGGCCCTTCGAGGGCTTCCGCCACACCGTCGAGCACTCGGTGTACATCCGCAGCGACCAACGGGGCAACGGCCTCGGCCCGCGCCTGATGGACGCGCTGGTGGAGCGCGCCAGACACGGCGGCAAGCACGTGATGGTGGCCGCCATTGAAAGCGGCAACGTTGCTTCGATTCGCCTGCATGAGCGCCTGGGGTTCGTCACCACCGGGCAAATGCCCCAGGTGGGCACCAAGTTCGGCCGCTGGCTGGACCTGACCTTTATGCAGCTGACCCTTAATCCCGGGGCCCAACCGCCCAGCCTCCTCCAGGAGTGATGCCCGATGAACGCCGCCCAGTTGCGTCGAGTCCATGCAGAAAGCTTTGCGCACTATCGCCAAGGGTTGATTGACCTGCTGCTCGACGCCGTGGGCTATGGCGCCAGTGTCGGCTTCATGGCCGACCTGGATGCCGCCCAGGCCCGTACCTATTTCGATGAGGTACAGGCCAACCTGGAGCAGGGCAACCTGCTGCTCTGGGTGGTGGTGAAGGATGAGCAGGTACAGGCCAGCGTACAGCTGGGCCTGTGCCAGAAAGCCAACGGCCTGAACCGCGCCGAAGTGCAAAAGCTGCTGGTGCGTGAACACGCGCGCCGCCGCGGCCTGGGCCAGCAATTGATGGGCGCCCTGGAACAGGCCGCGCGCCAGCAACAGCGCGGCATGCTCTACCTGGACACCGAAGCCGGCTCCCCGGCCGAAGCCTTCTATCGCTCACTGGGCTACCAGCGGGCCGGCGAAATCCCCGATTACGCCTGCGACCCCAGCGGCCGTTATCACCCGACCGCTCTCTACTACAAGATTCTCCAAGGAGCCTCTGCATGATCCCCGGTGAATACCAGATCCAACCCGGCGATATCGAACTCAACGTTGGCCGCCGCACCCTCAGCCTGAGCGTGGCCAACAGCGGCGACCGACCGATCCAGGTCGGCTCCCACTATCACTTTTTTGAAACCAACGACGCCCTGACCTTCGACCGAGCCGCCAGCCGCGGCATGCGCCTGAACATCCCGGCCGGCACCGCCGTGCGCTTCGAACCGGGACAGACCCGGGAAGTGGAACTGGTGGACCTGGCCGGTCATCGCCGCGTGTTCGGTTTTGCCGGAAGAGTGATGGGCGATCTTTAAGCGAGTAACGAGTCGCTAGCTTCAAGCGGCAAGCAAGAGGCGCCTGAAGCGGTATCGATATCTTTTGATTTTCTTGGAGCTGGCAGCTTAAGGCTTGCAGCTCCCATCCGAGGAACAAGGAATGCACATTTCCCGCCAAGCCTACGCCGACATGTTCGGCCCTACGGTCGGCGACAAGGTACGCCTGGCTGACACCGAGCTGTGGATCGAAGTGGAAAAAGACTTCACCACCTACGGCGAAGAAGTGAAATTCGGCGGTGGCAAAGTGATCCGCGACGGCATGGGCCAGGGCCAGTTGCTGGCCGCCGAGGTGGTCGACACGCTGATTACCAATGCCCTGATCATCGATCACTGGGGCATCGTCAAGGCCGACGTCGGCCTCAAGGACGGGCGCATCGCCGCCATCGGCAAGGCCGGCAACCCGGACATCCAGCCTGATGTGACCATTGCCATCGGCGCCAGCACCGAAGTCATCGCCGGCGAGGGCATGATCCTCACGGCCGGCGGCATCGACACCCACATTCACTTCATCTGCCCGCAGCAGATCGAAGAAGCCCTGATGAGCGGCGTCACCACCATGATCGGCGGCGGCACGGGCCCGGCCACTGGTACCAATGCCACCACCTGTACTTCGGGGCCCTGGCACATGGCGCGCATGCTCCAGGCCGCCGACGCGTTCCCGATGAACATCGGCTTCACCGGCAAGGGCAACGCCAGCCTGCCGGAGCCATTGATCGAACAGGTCAAGGCCGGGGCCATCGGCCTCAAGCTGCACGAAGACTGGGGCACCACCCCGGCGGCCATCGACAACTGCCTGAGCGTGGCCGATCAGTACGACGTGCAGGTGGCGATCCACACCGACACCCTGAACGAATCGGGTTTCGTCGAAACCACCCTCGGCGCCTTCAAGGGCCGCACCATCCACACCTACCACACCGAAGGCGCCGGCGGCGGCCATGCGCCGGACATCATCAAGGCTTGCGGCTTCGCCAACGTGCTGCCCAGCTCCACCAACCCGACGCGGCCGTTCACCCGCAACACCATCGACGAGCACCTGGACATGTTGATGGTCTGCCATCACCTGGACCCAAGCATCGCCGAGGACGTGGCCTTCGCCGAAAGCCGCATTCGCCGCGAGACCATCGCCGCCGAAGACATCCTCCACGACCTGGGCGCGTTCTCGATGATCAGTTCCGACAGCCAGGCCATGGGCCGGGTCGGCGAAGTCATCACCCGCACCTGGCAGACCGCCGACAAGATGCACAAGCAGCGCGGCCCGCTGGACGGCGATGGCCCGGGCAACAGCAACTTCCGGGTCAAGCGCTACATCGCCAAATACACCATCAACCCGGCGATCACCCACGGCATCAGCCATGAAGTGGGCTCCATCGAAGTGGGCAAATGGGCCGACCTGGTGCTCTGGCGCCCGGCGTTCTTCGGGGTCAAGCCGACCCTGATCCTCAAGGGCGGGGCCATTGCCGCCAGCCTGATGGGTGACGCCAACGCCTCGATCCCCACACCGCAGCCGGTGCACTACCGCCCCATGTTCGCCAGCTACGGCGGCAGCCGCCACGCCACCAGCCTGACCTTTATCAGCCAGGCGGCCCTGGAAGCTGGGCTGCCGGAAAGCCTGGGCCTGAAAAAACGCATCGCCGTGGTCAAGGGCTGTCGCAATGTGCAAAAGACCGACCTGATCCACAACGACTACCTGCCGCAGATCGACGTTGACCCGCAGACCTACCAGGTCAAGGCCGATGGCGTGCTGCTGTGGTGTGAGCCGGCGGACGTGCTGCCGATGGCACAACGCTACTTTCTTTTCTAGCCAACACCCGGCCTGAAAAGGCCGGGAAGCTTGTTTGCCGGTATGAGTGTTGAAGCGCGCCGCAAGGCGCTAAGATGCCTGTCGATTTCTCACACTTTGCCAGCAAGGTTCCCGGCTATGCGCCTATCCGATTTCATCGTGCAACACGTTGATCGAATCGTTGATGAGTGGGAGCAGTTTGCCAAATCCATCGCCCCCGCCGCCGATTCCATGTCGCGCCTGGAGTTGCGCGACCACGCCAAATCCATCCTCCTGGCCGCCTCGCGGGACATGCAGACCGCCCAGACCGCCAGCGAACAGGTGGCCAAGGCCAAGGGCGAAGGCCCGGAGAAAACCCCCAGCCTCGATCAGGCCGCCGCCAGCCACGGCGAACTGCGCCACCACGTGGGGTTCGACCTGGTGCAGATGACCTCGGAGTTTCGTCACCTGCGGGCCTGTGTGATTCGGTTGTGGGTCAACAGCCTGGCCTCCCCGGACCTGGCCTATTTCCAGGACATGATCCGCTTCAACGAAGCCATCGACGAAGCCCTGGCTGAATCCACCAGTGCCTATGCCGAACAGGTCAATCGTTCACGGGACATTTTCCTGGCGATCCTCGGCCACGACCTGCGTGCGCCGCTGCAGGCGGTGAGCATGTCCAGCGAGATGCTGGCGCGCAAAGTCGCCCTGGACGCCGATGCCCTGGCCTATGTGACGCGGATCAAGAGCGGCACGCGGCACATGGGGGCGATGGTCAGCGACCTGCTGGAATTCGTGCGCAGCCGCCTGGGCAGTGGCTTGCCCATCGAGCCGGCGCCCATGGACCTGGCCAGTGCGATCAAGGCCGTCATGGACGAAGCCTGTGCCGGACAGCCCGATTGCATGCCGTCGCTGAATTTCCATGGCGACAGCCACGGCATCTGGGATCGGGGGCGTATCGAACAGATGCTGCAAAACCTGATCGGCAATGCCTTGCAGCACGGCAGCCACAGTCGCAGCGTCACGGTGACCCTGACCGGTGGCGTGGAACAGGTACTGCTGACCATTCACAACTACGGCCAGCCCATTGCACAGGAGGCCCTGAGCACGCTGTTCGACCCTCTGGTGCGCAGCGCCAGCGAGGAGCTGGGCAATCCGTCCACCAGCCTGGGATTGGGCTTGTTCATCGTCAAGGAAGTGGTGGTGGCCCACCAGGGCAGCATCGACGTCAGTTCCAGCCAGATCGACGGCACCACCTTTACCGTAGTGCTGCCACGAGTGTCCCGCGCTCAGCCCTAGACGCGGGGCGGCCGGCAGTTACTGCGGGGAGTCGGTGACCAGGCGACCAAGGCGCTGCTTGAGCATCTGATTCTCCGCCCGCAGTTGCTGCACCTCTTCCAGCAGGTCCAGGGCCAGGGCCACCCCTTCCCATTCCAGGTCCAGATCACGCTGCAACTTGGCCGCGCGCTTGGCCAGCACCAGTTCGACGTCGGTGAAGCGCCAGTGCTCGGGCGCCGCGCCATGAGGTTCAAGAATCCCGTGTTCGACAATTTCGATCACGTAGGCGGCCGACAAATCGGCCACCTCACAGAACTCTTCCATGTCCAGCTGAACGATCAGGGTGCTCATGGCCAGCGACTCCTAGTGTCGAATCAGAAATGTTCCCGCGGGTCGAAGGCGGCCTTTTTCGCCAGTTCCTGCCACAACGCCTTGACGTCGTCGCTGGTCTGCTTGGGCATTACCGCCTTGAGTTGCACGAACAGGTAACCGCGCTCCCCCGCCTTGTTCAGCAGGCCGTGGCCCTTGGCACGCATGCGCTGGCCGTTCTGGCTGCCGGCCGGGACCTTCAGGTTGATCTTGCCGGTCAGGGTCGGCACCGCCACTTCAGTCCCCAGGGCCAGTTCCCAAGGCGCCAGGGGCAAGGTGATGATCAGGTTCTCGCCCTCGACGTCGAATTTCGGGTGCGGGGCAAAACGAATGGTCAGGTACAGGTCGCCATTGGCCCCGCCCCCGACGCCCGGTGCGCCCTGGCCCTTGAGGCGAATGCGCTCGCCATCGCTGACCCCGGCCGGGATCTTCACGTTCAGGCTCTTGCTGGTGTTGCTGACGTGCTGGCCCGCAGCGTTGTACTGCGGCACCTGGAAGCTGACCTTCTTCGACTCGGTCGCGAGGGTTTCTTCCAGGAAAATCGGCAATTCCATTTCCACATCCTGTCCACGTCGCCCGCTGCTGCGGCGCGACTCCGGGCCACCAAAGCCGGGCCCACGATTACCGAAAATCGAACTGAAGAAGTCCGAAAAATCGCCTGATTCCTGACCACCGCCAAAACCGCCACGGCCTTGCCACCCGGGCGGGCCCTGGAACGGCTGGCCATGCTGGCCGTATTTGCGCATCTCGTCGTATTCGGCGCGCTTGTCGGCGCTTTTCAGCGCTTCATAGGCTTCCGAGGCGTCCTTGAACTTGGCCTCGGCGTCCTTTTCCTTACTGACATCGGGGTGGTACTTACGCGCCAGCTTGCGATAGGCGGCCTTGATCGCCTTGTCGTCCGCTGTCGGTTCCACACCGAGAATCTTGTAATAGTCTTTGAAGTCCATCGAAGGAATCACCATCCGTTATCAATATCGCGCGGCCTGCGCTGCAGCATGCTCTCTTTGCCGGCATCCGGCTCGATCAATCTCAAGCGGCAACTCAGACGGCGCATCAGACGTTTATCGGCAGCCGGTGCGGGTTCTTGCGAACCTCACGGCGGCTACACGGCTCATGCCTGCAAGTTTGGGGGTGAAGAATAGTCTTTCAAGGCGCGACCGGAGCAGATTTAGCGGATAGTCGGCCTTCGAATCTGTCGACGACTGACATACACTGCGCGGCCGTTTTTTTAACCGGAACATGAAAGACATGAACAACCCTACTCCGGCCCGTGCCTGCGGCATCGACTTTGGCACGTCCAACTCCACGGTGGGCTGGCTGCGCCCCGGCGTGGAAACGCTGATCGCGCTGGAGGATGACAAGATCACTCTGCCGTCGGTGGTGTTCTTCAACATCGAAGAACGCCGCCCGGTGTATGGCCGCCTGGCCCTGCACGAGTACCTGGAAGGCTACGAAGGCCGACTGATGCGCTCGCTGAAAAGCCTGCTGGGTTCCAAGCTGATCAAGCACGACACCAGCGTGCTGGGCACGGCGATGCCGTTCAAGGACCTGCTGGGGCTGTTTATCGGCCAGTTGAAAAACCGCGCCGAAGCCGCCGCTGGTCGGGAGTTCGAGGAAGTGGTGCTGGGCCGTCCGGTGTTCTTCGTCGACGACGACGCCGCTGCCGACCAGGAAGCCCAGGACACACTGGTGGAAGTGGCGCGCAAGCTGGGGTTTAAAGAGGTCTCGTTCCAATACGAACCGATCGCTGCCGCCTTCGACTACGAGTCCACCATCGAGCGTGAAGAACTGGTACTGATTGTCGACATCGGCGGTGGTACTTCGGACTTTTCCCTGGTGCGCCTGTCCCCTGAGCGCCGGGGCCTGGATGACCGCCATGACGACATCCTCGCCACCGGTGGCGTGCACGTCGGCGGTACCGACTTCGACAAGCAACTGAGCCTGCAAGGCGTGATGCCGTTGTTCGGCTACGGCAGCCGGATGAAAAGCGGTGCCTACATGCCCACCAGCCACCACATGAACCTGGCGACCTGGCACACCATCAACTCGGTGTACTCGCAGAAATCCCAGCTAGCCCTGGGCAGCATGCGCTACGACATCGAAGACACCGGCGGCATCGACCGGCTGTTCAAACTGATCGAACAGCGCGCCGGGCACTGGCTGGCCATGGAAGTGGAAGAAACCAAGATCCAACTGACCCACGCCGACCATCGCCACGTGCCCCTGGACCGCATCGAGCCGGGCCTGAGCGTGGAGTTGAGCCGAGCGCTGTTCGAAACCGCCATCGACAGTCTGCTGGAGCGTATCCGCGGCAGCGTCACCCAGTTGCTGAACCAAGCCAATGTCGGCGTTGCCCAGGTGGACACCGTGTTCTTCACCGGCGGCTCCAGCGGCATCCCGGCCCTGCGCCAAAGCGTCGCCGCCATGCTGCCGAATGCACGGCACGTCGAAGGCAACATCTTCGGCAGCATTGGCAGCGGATTGGCGATTGAAGCCAAGAAGCGCTACGGATAAAAGCAGCGGCAAGCTTCAAGCGGCAAGCCACAAGTAAAAGCAAGAGCGGGACCGGCTTTAGCTTGTGGCTTGCCCCTGCCCCTGCCCCTGCCCCTCTTAAACCAACCCCGCCAGTTTCAGCTCGCTTTTCAAGTACGCGTAATAGATCGGTCCGGCCACGACGCCCGGTAGGCCGAAGGCTGCCTCGAACACCAGCATGGCCAGGAGCAACTCCCAGGACTTGGCACTGATCTGCCCGCCGACGATGCGGGCGTTGAGAAAGTATTCCAGCTTGTGGATAAAGATCAGGTAGCCCAGGGCCGCCACCGCCACCCAGATCGACAGCGACAGGCCGACGATGGTGATCAGGGTGTTGGAGATCAGGTTGCCGATCACCGGCAATAGCCCCAGCAGGAAGGTCAGCACGATCAGGGTCTTGGTCAGCGGCAGCTTGACCCCGAACATCGGCAGGATCACCGCCAGGAAGATCCCGGTGAAGAAGGTGTTGAGCAGGGAAATCTTGATCTGCGCGAAGACGATGTTGCGAAAGGCCTGGACCAGCAGGTGCAGGCGATCGAACAGGGCGGCCGCCAAAGGCTTGCGCTTGGTCAGGTCGGGGATGCGCTGCAAGGCGATGATCGCCCCCAGCACCATGCCGATCAGCAAGGTCACGAACATGTGGGCCGCGTCCTTGCCCACCAGTTGCAACTCGCTCAGGTGCTTGCTGGCCCAGGCGCCGATGGCGGTCTGGAACTCGGCGGCGCTGGACGGCAGGTAGGAGTCGAGGAACGGCGGCAACTGGCCCCGGGCCTTGTCCACCACGGTCATGAACTTGTCCAGGGAGGCGCCGGGGTTTTCCGCTTCATGCAGCAGGAAACTGATGGCCCCGGCAAACAGCAGGGTCAGCACGCTGACCACCAGCGTGCCGAGCAACGCCACCGCCAGCCAGCGCGCACGCCGCCCTTCGATCAGGCGCTGCAACTGCGGGGTCAGCATGTTTACCAGCTCGAACACCAACAGACCGGCCAACAGGCTCGGCAACAACCGCAACGGCAGGACCAGCAACAAACCGCCGAAAATAATCACCCAACTGATCAACAACAGATGACGCTGAGAAAACGTTGGCATACAGCCTCAAAACGAACGGCGTAAAAGGATTGGCAGTCTGCCAGCGTTCGCCAGGGAGGCATAGGGGCAGGCGTCGTCGAGGTGGCCCGTGGCAGACACTCGCCAGGGCGAGGGCCCGCCTCCTTTTGCCCAAGGCAAGGAGGCCAGGCCGGGGGGCATTACTTTTTCTTCAGGCAGGTGCTCATGAAGGCTTTGCGCTCATCACCCTTGAGGGCCTTGGTGGTGGCGTCGGCGTTACAGCTCTTCATTCTTTCCTGGGGCGTGGACGGGGTCGCGGCAGCCGCCGGAGCCGCTTTCAGGCAAGTGCTCATAAAGGCTTTGCGCTCATCGCCCTTGAGGGATTTGGCGGTGGCGTCGGCGTTGCAAGTGGTCATTTTGTTTTGCTGGGCGGTGGCGGCAAAACCTTGGGCACAGAGCAACAGGCCAATCATCAACAACGGAACACGCAACATCTTCATGGAGTTTTCTCCTGGCTACCGCACCGACGGGCGCGGCCTACCGCGCAGTGTAGACAAAGCCTGTTACACCTTCACCTGCTCTGTAGGCTGGCCCGGCGATACTGCTCGGGGGTGCAACCGGCCTGGCGCTGAAACATCGCGATAAACGCCGAGGCGCTGCTGTAGCCCATGTCGAAGGCCACTTCCTGAACGCTGCGCGGGCTGCCCAGGGCGTCGATGGAGGCCAGGAAGCGCAGGCGCTGGCGCCATTCGCCAAAACTCATGCCCAACTCACGCAGGCATTGCCGGGCCAGGGTCCGCTCGCTGACATGCACTTGCTGCGCCCAATAGGCCAGGGGGCGGTTGTCTCCGGGCGTGGCCTGCAGGGCGTTGAGAATACCCAGCAAGCCAGGGCTGCTGGCGTACGGCAGGTAAGCCTTGTGCACCGGGGCCTGCTGCAACTGGTCCAGCAGCACCCGGGCCAGACGCAGGTCGGCGTCGCGCTGGGGAATCTGCACATCACGGGCGGCGAAGTCCTTGAGGATGGCTTTCAGGATATCGCTGATGGCCAGGGTGCAGGCTTGCGACGGCAGGTCCTGGCACACCTCCGGCGCCAGGCACACGGCGCGATAAATGATCGGTTGGTCGGTGTAGAAGCTGTGTTCGGTGTTCGGCGGTATCCAGATCGCATACTGCGGCGGCGCCATAAAACGTTGCCCGGCAATCGCCATGTGCATCACGCCGTGGGCCGAATACTCCAGGCAACCCCAAGGATGGCGGTGCTCCAGGGCGTGGCTGTGGGCGTCGAAATCGGCGTAGCGAAAGTACACCGGCGCCGGCAGGCCACTGAACTGCAGCAGGTCGATGGATTTTTTGCTCATGCTGTCCGGATGCCAAGGCGGGTTGTCTGGATCGAAGTATAGGGATTGATCCGGACAGGCGGATAATCCCCCCTCATTAATCGACTGGTTGTTCCATGCAATACGCTTATCCGCTACTGGCAATCTTTATCTGGGCCGGCAATACCGTGGTCAACAAACTCGCGGTGGGCGCGATCTTCCCGGCCGAGATCGGCTTCTACCGCTGGCTCCTGGCGGGGCTGTTGTTCACCCCGTTCATGCTCAAGCCGGTGGTCCGCCACTGGTCGGTGATCCGCCCGAACCTGAGCAGGATTTTCATCCTCGGCGTCTTGGGCATGGCGGTGTACCAGAGCCTGGCCTACTTTGCCGCGACCCTGACCAGCGCCACCAACATGGGCATCATCCTGTCGCTGATGCCTTTGATGTCGCTGGCCATGGCCATTGCCAGCCTCGGCCAGCGCCTGACCGCCGGCGCGCTGCTGGGGGCCCTGCTGTCATTTGCCGGGGTGCTGGTGGTGGTGTCGTCCGGCAGCCTGGCGCTGCTGCTGGAGCACGGCGTCAACCTGGGGGACGCGATGATGCTGGTGGCCACCCTGGCCTATGCGGTCTACAGCACCTTGCTGAAAAAATGGCAGCTGCGCCTGCCGCCGCTGGTGCTGTTGTACCTGCAAGTGCTGGTGGCGGTGGTGGTGCTGTTGCCGTTGTTCCTCGCCTCGCCCAAGGCCGGCCTGAACCTGCACAACCTGCCCTTGGTGCTTTACGCCTGCCTGCTGGCCTCAATGCTCGCGCCGTTGGCGTGGATGCAGGCGGTGATCCGCCTGGGGCCGAGCCGCACCACCTTGTTTTTCAACCTGCTGCCGTTGATCACCGCCCTGATTGCCGCGGCGGTGCTGCATGAACAACTGGCCTGGTATCACTTGATCGGCGGGGCGCTGACCCTGGCAGGCGTGGTGCTGTCGGAGCGCTGGACCACGGTGCTGGGGCGCACACGCCGCGCTGCCTGAATCACGCCATGGGGGATCCCCCCCTGGTTGCTACGGCTAAACCCCGGCCGCCTTGAGCCGCCGGGCGTGCTCGACAAATAACCGCACCGGCTCGGCGCCCTTGCCCACTAGGCCCAGGGACTGGTTGACGATGTCGAAGTGGTCCAGGGGATAGTCGTCGCCGATCACCGTGCCCAAGTGGGAGCTGTAGCGCCCGACCATGCCGTCGCAGTGCCCCGCCTCACGGACAAACGTGCGGGCAAATAGCCGGCAACTGCGGTTGGTGCCATCCAGCAGGTTGCGGCCGCGGTCGGTCTTGCCCGGCTGCAAGGTGCCGGACCAGGAGTAGTAACGCACCCCATTCACCTCTTCCGGCCCCTGCCCGCCCCAGGTCTGAGGCAGCCCCTGGGGATACTGGGTGTTGAACAGGGTCACGCCCTCGGTGGTCAGCGAACGATGGGCACCCTGGATATCCACCGGCAGCTTCGGCCCGCGGTAGCCGGTTTCCAGCAGGCTCATCAGCGCCGCAATCACACGCAAGGCGAAGCTCAGCAGGCGCCCTCGCGGAGTCTGGCCCGGGTAGTGTTTTTCCAGATGGTCGGCCAGCTCGGAACCGTGATTGGGCCCCGCCACCGAGGTCACCGACGCCACCCAATCCGGCCGCCTAGCCGCCGCGTAACGCGCGGTCAGGGCGCCCTGGCTATGGCCGATCAGGTTGACCTTGGCGGCGCCGGTGTCCTTGAGGATCTGTTCGATACGGGCCAACAACTGTTCGCCTCGCACCTCGCTGGAGTTGAGCGGCGACACCTGCACGGCGACCACCGTCGCCCCACCGCGCCGCAAGGCAGCGGCGATCCCATACCAGTACGGGTACAGCAGCAGGCGGACAAAGCCCAGCATGCCGGGCACCAGGACCAGCGGGTAACGGGTGGCGAGCTCTTGGGACATCGTGCCTCTCCTGCTGATCAAGGGTGCTGATCGGTCCTGCTGATCGGGGCGCTACCACCGATCAAGATGCAAGACCGCAGCCAAGAGCATCGACATCGCCAATGACAATTTCGAGAACGCCCCGGCGCCCGCCCGCGATCAGCGGGTCGGCTTGACCGTCACCGGCGCCTTGCCCGAGCGCATTTGCTCCAGCAGCGGCGCACATTGATTGGGCTCGTCACCGCTGGGCGCCACCAACGCCAGCAAACCGGCAGCCGGGCCGGCGATCAGCCCCAGCGCCACCATGCCCGCGCCGCGCAGCATCAGCGGCACCGCCTTGACCCCGGCGCTGGGCTTGATGAACTTGCCCTGCACATACAACGGCGAACGCAGGGAGAACAGCCGCAGGCCCTTGGATTCCGGAGTGATGGTCAGGTCCAGTTGCTCAGTGGCCAGGTTGGCCGTGCCATCGATGTAGATCACCGCATTCTCGGTATCGAAAACGAACAGCCGGGGGCTGGCCAGACCGCTCTTGATGCCGAAGTCGGCCGCCGCGCAATTGATCTTCACTTCCTTGTCGCCAAACATCTTGCCGACCACGTAATTGCCCACGTTCAGCCCGGCGATTTCCATCAGGCTGCGGCTGATGGCACCGTCATTGATGAGCATTTTCAGGTCGCCGTTGGCGGTGCCCAGCAGCGCTGCCACCGAGTTGCCCCGGCCACTGATGTCGGCGTCGCCATTGAGCTCGCCAAAGCTGGTTTTCATCGGTTCAAAGCTGGGGAACAACTGCTTGAGCTTGAAGTTGCGCGCCGTCAGCCGGGCCCGGCCTTCCAGCGGTGTGGCGTGGCCATTGAGACGAATCTGCGCATCGAGCTTGCCACCGGCCACGCCGAAACGCAGGGGTTCGAGGCTGAGTTGGCCATCGTTGAGCACCAGGTGGGTGTACAGGTCATTGAACGGCAACTCGGCGCTGTGGACGATGCGTTTGCCGGTGAACTCGACGTCAGCGTCCATATCGCGCCAGCGCTCGGTGCGGAACTCTTCCACCGGCAGCACCTTGTCTGCCGGTTGCTTGCTTTCGCCGCCCCGGGCCTTTTGCTTGGCGTTGGAGTCGGCGCCGATCAACGGCGCCAGGTCGCGGAATAGCAATTGGTTGGAGACCAGGGCGCCCGTCAACTTGGGCCGCGGCTGGCTGGCCTGGTACGTCAGGTTGCCGTGGATGTCGCTGTCGCCGATCTTGCCGTTGAAATCCTGGTAGCTGAAAGTGGCACCTGCCGGGTCGCGCAGTTTAGCGGTCAGGTGGCCGTCGGTGGCGTAAGGCGGGGAATCCGGCAAGGTCACCCCGGTCAGCGGATAGAGGTTGCCCAGGCTGCTGCCGGCCAGTTTCAGGCGCAGGTCCAGGGCCCCCAGGTTCAGGGGGTCGGTCAAGCTGCCGCGCAATTCGACGCGGGTGTCGGCGATGCTCACCTGGGCTTGCAGCGGAAACGGCACGCTGGAGTCCTGCAAAGCCAGAAGGCCGCCGATCTTGCCGGTGCCGCTGAGCGCCTGCCCGTGATATTGGCCTTTAACCTTCAAGGCAAATGCATAGGCCTGAGGCTCATGCCCTTTTTCCCGAACCTTTTTCGCCTCGTTGTCGCCCACGATGTCACTGAAGGGGATCGGCTTGCCCAGGGAGTCGATCAACACGTCGAGCTGGGTCTTCAGGCTTTGGTCATCGAGGGTCACATGGCCCTTGTCGAAGCCGATGGCACCAATGTCCACCACCCAGTTGGAAGGTTCAGCATCGGGGTCCTTGGGGTCGAAGGTGAAGGTCCAGTTGGCGCGGCCATCCGCCAGACGTTGCAGGGCGGCATTGGGTTCGGTCAGGTCGATGCGCGGAATGCTCACGCGCTGGGCCAGCAGGGCCAGGGGCGAAATACGCAGTTCGACGCGCTTGAGGCTGACCATCTGCGGCGCCTTGGACCAGTCGGGGTTGCCCAGGGTCAGGTCCTGCGCCACCACATGGGGCCAAGGCACCCAGGCCCGCCAGCCGCCCTGGTCGGGCTCGCGCTGCCAGATCACCGACAGGTCGCCATTGATCGCAAAGGGCCGATGCAGCTCGGCAGACACCTTGTCGTTGATCGTCGGCTTGAGACGGTTCCAATCGAAGAAAGCGACCAGTACCACTAACAGCGCCAGGAGCAGGATCAGGCTGCTGAACGTCCAGACGAGAATTTTACGAGTGCGCGTCATTGCACAGGGCTCCTGATGACAGCTGGGCTTCGCCACCGCGAGGCCCATTTGAAATGCCGGGGAAAGATCCCGCGGCCATGAAAACTACGACTGACAAACCGCGTGCAGGTTTAACCCAGATGCCGATTGCAGCCCAAAAAAAGCCAGATTCCTGACCAAAGCATCAATTTGGCGTTACCGCCCCCGCCCAATCAAGCGGCACAAGTGGGTCGTAAATACCCACTCCGGTGCAAAAAAACCGGCCGAAAACGCCCGTTCTAGAGCCATCACGACAAACAATCAATTCCGTTGATTATTACCATTGCGTTTATGAACTTTTATATCGATTTAGCGGGCGTAACATTGCCTCCGTACCCACTTTATCGCCCTCCCACGGAGCACCCCATCATGAAACGCCACGTATTGTTGAGCCTCACCCTGTCGATCCTTGCCGCCAACGCCTTCGCCCTGCCGGCAGCCGAGCAAGCCACCCCACAAGTCAAAGCCAGCCACAGCGTGTTCAGCCAGACCCTCGCCGAAGACGGCTATGATCGCACTCCACAAGGTCAAACCCTTGCTGAAGATGGCTATGATCGCACCCCACAAGGCCAGACCGTTGCCGTAGATGGCTACGACCGCACCCCACAAGGCCAGACCGTTGCCGAAGATGGCTACGACCGCACCCCACAAGGCCAGACCGTTGCCGAAGATGGCTACGATCGCACCCCACAAGGCCAGACCGTTGCCGAAGATGGCTACGATCGCACCCCACAAGGTCAAACCGTTGCTGCTGACGGTGCTGATCGCCTCGCCGAACGTCATCAGACTGTGAGCTGAGCCTGTGGCCGCCGTGAAAAAAGCCCGATCCCTGGATCGGGCTTTTGACTTTCTGTAAACCGTAACGCCCCGCAGTCCCCCTATGCCCCTCTCAAGTTCGACGCCAGCAAAGTTGATTTGCTAGAGTGCGCCGCTCCTCTTGGACAGAGAGCCAGCCCGCCCATGCTGCCCCGCGCCGAACAGAAGCAACAGACCCGCAACGCCTTGATGGACGCAGCGCGCCATCTGATGGAGTGCGGCCGTGGGTTCGGCAGCCTGAGCCTGCGTGAAGTGGCGAAAACCGCCGGCATTGTCCCCACCGGTTTTTACCGGCATTTTGCCGATATGGACCAACTGGGCCTGGTACTGGTCAGTGAAGTCGGCCAGACCTTCCGGGAAACCATTCGCCTGGTGCGCCACAACGAATTCGTCATGGGCGGGATCATCGACGCCTCGGTGCGGATCTTCCTCGACGTGGTGGCGGCCAATCGCTCGCAGTTCCTGTTTCTGGCCCGCGAGCAATACGGCGGTTCGCTGCCGGTGCGCCAGGCCATTGCCCACCTGCGGGAAAACATCAGCGCGGATCTGGCGGCCGATCTGACGTTGATGCCGAAACTCCAGCACCTGGCGGCCGAAGACCTGGGCGTCATTGCCGACCTGATCGTTAAAAGTGTGTTCGCCACCCTGCCGGACATCATCGACCCACCGGCCCAGGCGCTGCCCGAGCACCTCACGCCCCAGGCCAAGATCACCCAGCAGTTGCGCTTCATCTTTATTGGCCTGAAGCACTGGCAAGGGCTGGGCAGTACCGAGTAAAGCTGCACGCCCCGATGCCGAGCCTGACCACCGGCCACGCCCCCTTCGAGCGCGCCGGCAGCCCATCGCGGCCTTGAAAAAGCACCGGCCTGCAGCAAAAACGCTCACAACGCACCATCACAGTGCAAAACTTCGACAAAACGCACCGGCACGCCACAAAACAGACCGTCGGCCTGCCCCGTTTTCAGGCGTAAAAACCTGTATACAAAAGCTTTTGCGCGTCGCGACACTCGATTGGCAAGCCCCTTGCTCTGGCTTATGCATCGCTCATAGCTGGAAGCCCTCCGATGCTGGTGATTCACCGCAGAATCGACCCCCAACCCCTCTGGTCCGCCGAACTGCACCTGACCTTCGAGGCCCGAAGTAAAAGCCGCCTGCGCTGCTTCAGTGCCGACGGCGAAGACGTCGGGCTGTTTCTCGAACGCGGCCAGTCACCGCTGCATGACGGCGAGTGCCTGGAAGCCGAGGACGGCCGCATTGTGCGCGTCTGCGCACGTCCGGAAACCCTGCTCCATGTGACCTGCAGCAATGCCTTCGAACTGACCCGCGCCGCCTATCACCTGGGCAACCGCCATGTCGCCCTGCAAGTCGGTGACGGCTGGCTGCGGCTGCTGGACGACTACGTGCTCAAGGCCATGCTCGAGCAACTCGGCGCCCACACGGAAACCATCGAAGCGCCTTTCCAGCCGGAGCACGGTGCCTACGGCGGCGGCCATCACCATTCGCGGCACGGCGACGAAGACTTCAACTACCCGCCGCGCCTGCACCAGTTCGGCGTGCGCCCATGAATCCCGCCTGGGCCTTGCTGCGCCTGGCCAGTCCGCAATTGCCGATTGGCGGCTACAGCTATTCCCAGGGCCTGGAGATGGCCGTGGAACAGCAACGGGTGGTCGACCCCGACAGCGCCAGGCGCTGGATCAGCGATCAGTTGCTGCTCAACCTGGCCCGCTTCGAGGCGCCGCTGTTGCTCGCCCACTGCCAGGCCGCAGCAGACGAAGACTGGGCCCAGTTGCTGCAACTCTGTGAAGAGCACCAGGCCAGCCGCGAGACCCGCGAGCTGTACCAGGAAAGCCGGCAGATGGGGTACTCCCTGCAACAGCTGCTCAATGGCCTGCCTGAGCTGGATGCCAGCGCCCGGGGCTTTCTCGCCCAACGCGCCGAACCGCACCTGGCCCTGGGCTGGGCCCTGGCCGCTCGGGCCTGGCAGATCAGCCCCCAGGACGCCCTGGCCGCCTGGCTCTGGAGCTGGCTGGAAAACCAGTTGGCGGTGCTGATGAAAACCCTGCCCCTGGGCCAGCAAGCCGCCCAGCGCCTGACCAGCCAACTGCTGCCCCTGTTGCAACAGGCCCAACACAACGCGTCCACGATCGACCCCAACCATTACGGCAGCGCCGCTTTCGGCCTGTCCCTGGCGTGCATGGCCCATGAGCGCCAGTACAGCCGTCTGTTCCGTTCCTAGGGCCTCTTACTTTGGAGAATCACATGAACTCACAACCTCTGCGCGTCGGCATCGGCGGCCCGGTGGGCTCCGGCAAAACCGCCCTGACCCTGGCCCTGTGCCTGGCCCTGCGCGAGCGCTACAACCTGGCGGTGGTGACCAACGACATCTACACCCGCGAAGACGCCGACTTTCTGGTGCGCAATGAAGCCCTGGCGCCAGAGCGGATCATCGGCGTGGAAACCGGCGGCTGCCCGCACACGGCGATTCGCGAAGACGCCTCGATCAACCTGGAAGCCGTGGACCAACTGAACCGGCGCTTTCCCGGGCTTGACCTGATCCTGGTGGAGTCCGGTGGCGACAACCTGTCGGCGACGTTCAGCCCCGAACTCTCGGACCTGACTATTTACGTGATCGACGTTTCGGCCGGCGACAAACTGCCGCGCAAGGGCGGCCCCGGCATCTGCAAATCCGACCTGCTGGTGATCAACAAGATCGACCTGGCACCGCTGGTGGGCGCGTCCCTGGAAATGATGGACAGCGACACCAAGCGCATGCGCGGCGGCAAGCCGTTTGTTTTCAGCAACCAGAAAACCGGCCAGGGCCTGGACGAGATCATTGCCTTTATCGAACGCCAAGGGCTGCTGAACGCGGCCTGATCCCCTTACTCAAACGCTCAACAAGGAAGCCACTCCATGACCTTCAAACGCATTGTCGGGGCCCTGGCCCTGCTGCTGACCCCAGCCCTGGCCTTCGCCCACCCGGGCCACGGCGACAACGGCCTGATGGCCGGTATCAGCCACCCCATCGGCGGCCTCGACCACTTGCTGGCGATGCTCGCCGTGGGCCTCTGGGCAGCCCAGCAACAAGGCACAGCCCGCTGGGCGCTGCCCTGCACCTTCGTCGGCACCATGCTGCTGGGCGGCGTGCTGGGTTTTGAAGGCCTGAACCTGCCAGCCCTGGAAAGCGGCATCGCCGCCTCGGTGCTGGCCCTGGGCCTGGCCGTCGCCCTGGCCGTGCGTCCGCCCCTGAGCCTGGCCCTGGTGGCCACCGCGCTGTTCGCGCTGTTCCATGGCGTGGCTCACGGCCTGGAACTGCCAGAGATGTCCAGCCCTTGGGCCTACGCCGCCGGTTTTGTCGCCGCCACCGCCGCGCTGCATGCTGTGGGCTACGCCGTGGTACGCGTCCTGCCACAAGCCGCAGCCCCCCTGGTGCGCCTGGCTGGCGCCGCCTCGGCCGCCACCGGCGTCTGGCTGCTGGCCGGCTGAGCCTCCCGCCCCTGCGTGTAGGAGCCGGCTCCCTGGCGAAAGCGCTCTCAAGCACGCATTCGCTGGCGAGCCAACGAGGCTTGCAGGTCCGGGGTTATCGCTGACAAGCCAGCGTCTACAGGGTGGGTGAGGCCGGGGGCTTCTCTGTTAACATGGCGCGCATTCAAACCTGCCGTGACGACGCCAGCCAATGCCCGATGTTTCCCGTTCCGCCTCCCAGCCTGAATCGAGCGCTCTGTTCAGCGCCGTGCAGCGGCATTTTCACCAGGTGATCGTGCCGCTGTGGCTTGGCCCGGGCTGGAACGCCGAGCTGGCGCTGCCCTACGAAGCCCTGGACGCCGAGCACCGGCCACTGCCGCCGCAGCGCTATCGCGCCATGGCCTGCGCCCGTCAGCTGTATGTGTTTTCCAGCCTGATCGGCGAGGTTGCCGCGCCCTTTGCCGAGGAGCGTGCTGCTGCGCTGTTTCGTTCCCTGCAACGGCACTTCCACGACGCCGAACACGGCGGCTGGTTCTACAGCATCGACCCTCAGGGCGCGCCGCTGGATCAGCGCAAAGACCTGTATACCCACGCCTTTATCGTCTTCGCCTGTGCCCATTACTGGGCCAAGGTGCGCGAGCCGCTGGTGGAATCGGTGCTCAATGCCGCGCTGCAAGTGGTGGCCGAGCGCTTTGCCCGGGAAGACGGTTTGTACGAGGCCAGCCTTGAGCGGGATTGGTCGTCCCTGGGCTCCGGCCCCCTGCAGAACCCACTGATGCACCTGGCCGAGGCCTTTCTCGCGACCCTGGAAGTGCGTGACGACGCCCAGGTGCAACAGGCCCTGCTCGACCTCTGCGCGGCCATGCACGCAGGTTTTATCGACCCGCAGCACGGGGTAATGATGGAGAAGCCGCTGGGGGCTGTGGATAACTGGTTTGAGCCGGGCCATCAGTTCGAGTGGTTCTTTCTCCTGGCCTCTTCAGACTTGCTGCGCGGCGGCCCACTGCACCAGTCCCTGGACCAGGCCTTTGCCTTTACCGAGCAACGGGGCGTCAACCCGAACAATGGGGCGGTGCGCGCCATGCTCGATCTACAGGCACAAGGTGCGGCCAAGGATGAGACTCAGCGCATCTGGGCCCAAGCCGAATACCTGCGCGCCCTGACCTTGCGCACGGGCAGCGAGGCCCAGGTGCAGCGCCAGTTGCTGGCGCTGCAACAGCACTTCCTGCACGACGGCGGCTGGAACGAATGCCTGGATGCACAGAGTGTGGTCAGCCGACGGGACATGCCCTCAACCACGCCGTATCACTTGGCAACCTGCTATCGCGGGTTGGCTGAATACTTCGGCTGAACGCTGTTCGCCGGCAACCCGCTCCTCTGGGAGCTGGCCTGCCGGCGATAGACTCCACTCAGGCAATCCACTTGCGATCCCCGGTAAAGCTGATGGTCAGCCAACGAGCAGAATCGGCCTGACCCAACTGCGCGGAAATCTCCTCACGCAACTCGTCCAGGGTGGCCACGTTCTGCAGCGGGTAGTCCTCCGGCAGTACGATGTGGATCTCGATAAAACGCGCCCGCCCGTGCTTCTGCACGTAGCTGATGTAGTCGTCAAAACCGTGGGCGAGCTTGGCCTGCTCCATCACGCCGCGCACCTTCTCGTCCAACTGGTCCGGGGCGATGCCCAGCACATCGCGCAGGGCCGGCCGCAGGATTTTCAATGCCGGCGGCAACATGCTCAGGGCCAACAGGATCAGGATCGCCGGGTCGACATACACCGCCCATTGCCCGTGCCCGTAGTGCTTGAGCAGCAAGGCGCAGATAAAGCTCACCAGCAGCCCCACGGAAAGCATGGCGTCCACCAGCCAACTGATGTTGTCGAACTGGATCAGCGATGACTTGAGCGTGCGGTTGCGATGGCGCACGTAGAAGAAATAGGCGAACTCCACCACGCTGAACACCGCCGCATAGACGATCACCAGGCCCAGTTCGATCTCGCGACCGCCATTGAGAATGCCGAACACGCCGTTGAGAAACGCGTAGATGGCGATCAGCAGCAGGAAGCTGCCCTCAATCAGCAGCACCATGGGTTCCAGGTGCCAGAAGCCGAACTGGAAACGCTGGTTGCTTTGCTTGGCAATCAGCTGGGCGGTGATCAGCATCAGGATTTTGATAAAGGTCGCGATCAGGGAAAAAAAGCCATCGAACAGGATGGACTGGGCACCCGAAATAAAACCCGTGACGATCCCGGCGATCGCCACAGCGAACATCAGTACAGTGGATTGCTTGAGCAGCGCCTGCTCACCTCGGTTACTCACATACCCTCCTCTTGAACCTCGACCACAGCGCCTCAGGGCGAGACGCCGAAAAAACGGCGGGCGAAATTTTACCTTGGGCCGGCCGACTTTCGCCTGAAGCGGTTCAGCGCAAGTGTTTCCGAAGATGAAAGACAGTGTAGAAGGCAATCGCCGGCCGGCTCCTGCTGGAACCGGCCGGGCGCTGCAACGCCTCAGGACTTGGCGTTGCGCTCGATGGAGAAACCGGCCCAGGTCTGGCTCACCGGCATCAGCTCCAGGCTGTTGATATTGACGTGGGCCGGGGTGTTGAGGACCCAGAAGATGGTGTCGGCGATGTCTTGCGGCTGGATCGGTTCGGCGCCCGCGTAAGTGGCGTCGTAACGCGCCTGGTCACCGGCGAAACGCACCAGGGAGAACTCGCTTTCGCACAGGCCCGGCTCGATGTTGGTCACCCGCACGCCAGTGCCTTGCAGGTCGCAGCGCAGGTTCAGGGAGAACTGTTTGACGAACGCCTTGCTGGCGCCATACACGTGGCTGCCCGGGTACGGATAATTGCCGGCGATGGAGCCCAGGTTGATGATGCCGGCGCCACGGCCGTGGGCGATCAGGCGCGGCAACAGCAGGCGAGTGCTGTACATCAGGCCCTTGATGTTGGTGTCGACCATGGTGTCCCAGTCGTCCAGGTCGCACTTGGGCGCAGGGTCGACACCCAGGGCCAGGCCAGCGTTGTTAATCAGCCCGCGCAGCTTGCTGAAGGACGGCGGCAGGTTGGCGATGGCGGCTTCCATGGCTTTGCGGTCACGCACATCGAGCACCAGTCCATGCACTTCAGTCTGTTTCGAGAGTTCGGCGCAGAGGGCGTTAAGGCGGTCCTCACGGCGCCCGGTGAGCACCAGGGACCAACCGGCCTCGGCAAAACGCCGGGCGCAGGCTTCGCCAAAACCGGACGTCGCGCCCGTAATGAACAGTGTGGAAGTCATGGTGTTCTCCTTGCTGGGCTTCGCGCCGCCGATGAAATAAAAACCGCCCCGCAGCATGCCCGGCCTGGCTTTGAGCGGCAATAGAAGCCTGCCGCAGGCGCCTGCGAGAGCGTTTGACCCTCCACACCTGTACAAAAAACAATCAACCGCCGCCAGCCCATGGGTGGCGTGGCCTGCAGCCATGTGCACGCACCTTATCCACAGGCCGGTCCACAGTCTTTGGGGGCAAGTGCAAAACCCTGGAAGCCTCTATCCACAGGGCCTACAGCCCGGTTTTGCAAGTTTTTTACTTGACCCGGGCCAGGCTGGCATGCAGCCCCTGGCCGACAGGGCGCACTCACGTCCATCAAGGCCATGGCCTGAAGCCAGTAACGACGGTGCTTAGCTGAGTCTTTCCAGAGTTTAACCACAGACTTATCCACAGGCTTTTCAACACCTGCTACGGCCTGTAGCTGCGACAATAAACAGGTTGACAAGCGCACCGACGGGCCGACTCAAAACCCCTGATCAAAAAACAATCACCACGCCACAAGCCACGCCGTTAAAGGCCTGTAGCCAGCTACTCCCACGTTACCCACAGCCAGTTCCACAGCAAACGGGGACAAGTCAAAACCCTGCCAAAACAACTGATTGCAGCGGCTTTATGCCGCGCTTTGGCAGCTTGCGAATAATGTTTTCCACAATTTTCGGAAATGGCTCACTGCGCGACGGAGAGCGGCTGGCATGGGATGGCGATAGTGCAGACATGATGGCTTTGCCGACGATGACGGGCGGCGGTATCTGGGGATAAAAAATGCCCCGGCGGCGTGGGCCGGCGGGGCATGTTTATGGGCTGGCGGCAGATCAATGACCGCCGAGGTAGGCGTTGCGCACTTCCTCGTTGACCAGCAGCTCCTTGCCGGTGCCGCTCAGGCGAATTTCGCCGTTGACCATCACGTAGGCACGGTCCGAGAGTTTCAGCGCGTGGTTGGCGTTCTGCTCCACCAGGAAGATGGTCATGCCGGTGGCCGCCAATTCGCGCAGGGTGGCGAAGATCTGCTTCACCACAATCGGCGCCAACCCCAGGCTGGGTTCATCCAGCAACAGCAGCTTGGGCCGGCTCATCAGCGCCCGGGCAATGGCCAGCATCTGTTGCTCACCGCCGGACATGGTCATGGCCCGCTGGGTGCGCCGCTCCTTGAGCCGTGGGAACAGCTCGAACATGCGCTGCATGTCCTCGGTGGCGTACTTGTCGCCAATGGGGATGGTGCCCATCAGCAGGTTCTCTTCCACGGTCATGTCGGGGAACACCCGGCGCCCTTCCGGGGACTGGGCGATGCCGTTGGAGGCGATGTAGTGGGAGGACTTGTGGGTGATGTCCACACCGCGGTAGAGAATCTGCCCGGACTCGGCCCGGGGCTGGCCGAAGATTGACATCAGCAGCGTGGACTTACCCGCGCCGTTGGAGCCGATCAGGCTGACGGTTTCCCCTTCGTTGATGTGCAGCGAAACGTTCTTAAGGGCCTGGATCGGTCCGTAGTAAACGTTCAACTCCTTGAGTTCGAGGATGGTTGCAGCGTTGCCAGCGTCGCTCATACCAGCTCCTCTTCGTCGGCACCCAGGTAGGCCGCGATCACTTTCGGATCGTTGCGGATCGCTTCCGGCCCGCCTTCGGCAATCACGTTGCCGTGGTCCAGCACCACGATGTGGTCGGAAATACTCATCACCATGCCCATGTCGTGTTCAATCAGCACCACGGTCAGATCGTGCTCGTCGCGCAGCAGCCGGATCATCGCGCTCAGCGCTTCGGTTTCCTGAGGGTTGAGGCCTGCGGCCGGTTCGTCGAGGCAGATGATCTGCGGCCGCGTGCACATGGCCCGGGCAATCTCCAGGCGACGCTGCTGGCCGTAGGACAGTTCACCGGCCAGGCGGTTGGCGCAGTCCACCAGGTCCACCACTTCCAGCCAATAGAAGGCGTGGTCGAGGGCGTCGCTCTCGGCCTGTTGATAACCCTTGGTGTTGAGGATGCCGGCCAGCATGTTGCGGTTGACCCACATGTGCTGGGCCACCAGCAGGTTCTCCAGCACCGACATTTCCTTGAACAGGCGAATGTTCTGGAAGGTCCGCGCCAGGCCGGCGCGGTTCACCAGGTGGGTGCCGCCGAACATCTTGTAGTACAGGCGGCTGGCGAAGCTTTTCGGCGACACGAAATCCGTGGCACGGAAGGCTTCCCCCAGCAGTTTGATGACGTTGGTGCTCTGGCCACGGGTGTTGAGTTCGATGCGCCCGCCCGAAGCCTTGTAGAAACCGGTCAGGCAGTTGAACACCGTGGTCTTGCCCGCGCCGTTGGGGCCGATCAGGGCGAAGATCGAGTTGCGCTTGACCTCCAGGCTGACGTCGCTGAGGGCCTTGATGCCACCGAAGTGCATCATCAGGTTCTGCACCTTAAGAATCACTTCGCTCATGGCGCGCTCCTCTGAGTCAGGGCACCTTTACGTGGGGTCACACCGGTACGGCTGATGCGGATCAGACCTCGCGGTCGCCAGATCATCATCAACACCATCAGCACCCCGAACAACAGCACTCGGTACTCGGAGAAGCTGCGCAGCAACTCCGGCGCCACGGTGAGCACGAAGGCGGCAATCACCACGCCCACCGTCGAGCCCATGCCCCCCAGGACCACGATGGCCAGGATCAGCGCCGACTCGAAGAAGGTGAAGGACGACGGGTTGACGAAGCCCTGGTAGCTGGCGAAGAACACCCCGGCCAGACCGGCGGTGGAGGCTCCGATGGTGAATGCCGAGAGCTTGACCAGCACGTGGTTCAGGCCCATGGCGCGGCAGGCGATCTCGTCTTCACGCAGGGCTTCCCAGGCGCGGCCCACCGGCATGCGGGTCAGGCGATGCTTGACGTACAGCACCAGCAACACCACCAGGAACAGCACGATGTAGATGAACAGGAATTTCAGGTTGGGGTTGTATTCCAGGCCGAAGAATTCGTGGAACGGCACCCCGCCATCCTTGGCCCGACGGCCGAATTCCAGGCCGAAGAAGGTCGGCGATGGCACCGGCATGCCGTTCGGCCCACCGGTGAAGGACAGCCAGTTGTTCAATACCAGGCGAATGATTTCACCGAAGCCCAGGGTCACGATCGCCAAATAGTCACCGTGCATGCGCAACACCGGAAACCCGAGGATGCACCCGGCCAACGCCGCCGCAATGGCGGCCAGCGGCAGCACCGTCCAGAAACCCAGGCCCAGGTACTGGTAACCCAGGGCCAGGCCATAGGCGCCGATGGCGTAGAAGGCCACGTAGCCCAGGTCGAGCAAGCCGGCCAGGCCCACCACAATGTTCAAGCCCAGGCCCAGCAGCACGTAGATCAGGCCGAGGATCACCACGGTCAGCAGGTACTTGTTGGCGAAGAACGGGAACACGATGGCAATCACAATCAACGCCGGGATGATCCAGCGCAGCCGCGACTTGTAGTCCGGCGCCCGCACATGCACCCCGGAGCCAGTGCTTTCAAAACCCTGGAGGATCTTCAGGCCCTTGGGAGTCTGCAGGAACAGGCTCATGGCGAAGCGGCCGATCATCACGATCGCCACCAGCCAGCCGACACGCGCCGGCTGCAGGTTGAAGCTGTAGCCGTCGAGCACGACGCCGACGATGGGCCCGAAAACAATCAACGAGATCAGCCCGGCGAGCACGGCGTCGACGACGCTCTTTTTGATATCAAGCGGTTTATTGGCAGCAGACATACTTATACCTTCGCCACGAGTGGGCGACCCAGCAGGCCTTGGGGACGGAAAATCAGAATCAGCACCAGCAGCGAGAAACTGAACACGTCTTTGTAGTCGGAGTTGATCAAGCCGGAGAACAGTGACTCGGAGATACCGAGGATGATCCCGCCGAGCATGGCGCCGGGCAGCGAACCGATGCCGCCGAGTACCGCGGCGGTGAACGCCTTGATGCCGATGACAAAGCCGGCATAGAAGTCGAAGGTGCCGTAGTTCATGGTGATCAGCACGCCAGCCAGGGCAGCCATGGCAGCACCGATGACGAACACGTAGGAGATCACCCGGTCGGTGTTGATCCCGAGGATCGAGGCCATCTTGCGGTCTTGCTGAGTGGCGCGGCACATACGGCCGAGCTTGGTGTACTTGATGATGTAGGTGAGCAGTGCCATGCCCGCGAAGGCTGCCACCAGGATGAAGATCTTGGTGTAGGTGAGCTGCACGAAACCACTGCCGATATCGACCTTCCAGGCCCCGGCCAGCAGTGTCGGCACACCTTGTTGCTTGGCGCCTTGGCTGATCTGCGCATAGTTCTGCAGGATCAGGGAAATACCGATGGCGCTGATCAGCGGTGCCAGTCGGGTGGAGTTACGCAGGGGTTTGTAGGCAACGCGCTCGATGACCCAGCCATAGACGCCGGTCACGACGACGGTGAAGACCAGGGTGCCGAGAATGAGTAGCGGGAAGGATTCGATGCCGAAGTAGGCCAGCAGAGCCAGACTGATTGCCGCGAGGTAAGCGGAAATCATGTAAACCTCGCCGTGGGCGAAGTTGATCATGCCGATGATGCCGTAGACCATTGTGTAGCCGATGGCGATCAGACCATAGACGGACCCGAGGGTCAGTCCATTGATCAGTTGCTGCAGGAAAATACCATCCATAACGCAATCTCACGCAGTGAGAACCTGCACACCTGTGGGCATGCGGTTCTTCTAGAAGAAAAAACAGAGACTTGTGCTTGAACAGCCCCCTCTGCAGGAGCTGGCTTGCCAGCGATCAAGCCCGAGGCTGAAACGCCCTCAGGCTCATCACCGACAAACCGGCTCCTACAGGAGGCCGGCGGCCAGAATGGCCGCGCGAATTACTTCTGCTTTTCCAACTGGTGGTATTTGCCGTCCTTGTCCCACTGGTAAACCACGTAGTCGGAGATTTTCAGGTCGCCCTTGGCGTCCCAGGTCTTCTCGCCCATCACGGTTTTAACCGGGTTGGCCTTCAGCCATTTGGCCGCGTCTTCGCCTTTGTTGGACTTGGCGCCGCTGAAACCGGCAGCCAGGGCCTGGACCGAAGCGTAGGCATACAGGGTGTAGCCCTCAGGCTCGGTGCCGGCCTTGCGGAAGGCATCTACCACGGTCTTGCTGTCTGGCAGCATGCGCGGGTCGGCGCCGAAGGTCATGTACACGCCGTCCACGTATTGCGGGCCGCCTGCGGTGGTCACCAACTCGTCGGTGACGATGCCGTCATCGGACATGAACTTGACGTCTTTCAGGCCTTGCTCGCGCAGTTGACGCACCAGCGGGCCGGCTTCCGGGTGCAGGCCGCCGAAGTAGACGACATCGGCACCGGCGGCGCGGATCTTGGTCACGACGGCGCTGAAGTCTTTCTCGCCACGGGTCAGGCCTTCGTACAGCACCGGGGTGACGCCGCGCTTGGTCAGTTGCGCCTTGGTGGCGTCGGCCAGGCCCTGGCCGTAGGTGTCCTTGTCGTGCAGCACCGCGACTTTCTTGCCCTTGAGCACATCGACGATGTAGTCACCGGCGACGATGCCTTGCTGGTCGTCACGCCCGCACATACGGAACATGGCACTCAGGCCGCGCTCGGTGACTTGCGGGTTGGTGGAGCCCGGGGTGATGGCGATCACGCCCGCATCGCTGTACACCTCGGACGCGGGGATGGTGGACGACGAGCAGAAGTGCCCGACCACGCCCGCAACCTTGTCCTGGTCCACCAGGCGGTTGGCCACGGCCACGGCCTGCTTGGGTTCGCAGGCGTCATCGCCCTTGACCAGGACGATCTTCTCGCCGTTGACGCCGCCCTTGGCGTTGATTTCGTCAGCCGCTGCCTGTGCACCCTTCATGTACTGCTCGCCAAATGCCGCGTTGGCGCCTGTCATGGGACCCGCTACGCCGATCTTCAGGTCGGCCTGAGCAAACGCAGAAACACCCAACGCAGCTGCCACTGCGAGGGCCAGAAAGCCTTTCTTGTAAAACGTCTGGGACATGAGGTGGTGCTCCAAGGTTTTTTTAGTTGGCAATGCGACTTCACTGAATGCTCAGAGCAAGCGCCGTGCCATTGGTTTTTTATTCTGAAAAAAGTCGCTGTTTTCTTATTATTTCGACTGTTTCGAGCCCTTTTTTATTGGGCGTGCAACCGTCTAAACCGCTGAAGGTGAAACCTTTTGAAATAACAGGCGCAACCCAAGCGCGCCATCATTGCAACCACAGCGCAAATCAACGTGCAACCTGGCTGTAACAGCCCGCGTCACCGAACTGCACACCCCTGGTGCGGCACTGCTACGAGCCGCACCATTACAGGCTAGTCGCTGCGCTGAAAAGCGTCGTTATGTCGGCTGTATTTCCTCGTTCAGATAACGATCCGCAGGCACTGGCCCGCGTGGTACAGGGAAAACCCGGCCTCGTACAGACAACTGCGCAGCCCCGCGCCAGCCACGGGCCGCAAGGGTGCGAAGGGAATCGGCAAGGCATGAGGATTTCCGTTACACAAGTAGTCGGCGAAGGCCTTGCCGACCACGGTGCCGGTGGTCACCCCGCGTCCGTTGTAGCCGGTGACTGCCACCAAACCGGGCGCTGGCTCGAACAAACGCAGCAAGTGGTCGGGGGTGAATGCGATGCAACCGGTCCAGGTGGACTCCCACTCCACCGGTTTGAGGTAAGGAAAATAATGCTGCTGCACCCGGTCGGCCCAGGCCTTGAGGAACCACAGGGGTTTCTGCCGGCCATTACCCAGGCTGCCGAGCAACAGGCGCCCATCGGCATCGCGACGGATGCTGCTGAGCACTTGCCGGGTATCCCAGGAGCCCTGGCCGCCCGGCAAAATCTGCTGTGCGGCAGCATCGGTCAGGGGGCGGGACGCCACCTGATAGTAATAACCGGGGAAGAACGTGCGCCGCAGCTCGGTCCAGTCGCCTTCGGTGTAAGCATTGGAGGCAATCACCACCTGCTCGGCGAGGACCGAACCTTGGGCAGTCTGCACCGACCAGCGCTGGCCCTGGCGCTCCAGGCGAGTGACCGGTGAGTGATCGAACAGTTGCCCACCCAGATCCGCCACAGCCTTGGCCAGGCCGCTGGTGTAGGCCATTGGGTTGAGGGTGCCCGCACGGCGGTCGAGCAAGGCCGCGGCGATCTTCGTGGTGCCGGTGGCCGCCTCACAGGCGCCGCCGGTCAACAGCTCCACTGGCGCGCCACGGCGCAGCCATTGTTCTTCACGACTGCGCAGGTCGGCCGCACCGCGAGCGTTATGGGCCATGTGCAAGGTGCCTTCGCGGCGCAACTGGCAGTCGATGCGGTACTTGTCCACCAGGCTGAACACCAGGGCCGGCGCCGCGCCAAGCATGCGATTGAGGCGGCTGCCGACCTCGCTGCCGAAGCCGGCCTCGATCTCGTCCGGCGGGATCCACATACCGGCGTTGACCAGCCCTACATTACGCCCGGAGCCACCGTGGCCGGCGCGATGGGCCTCCAGCACACAGACCCGCTTGCCCTGCTCGAGCAAATGCAGCGCCGCCGACAAGCCGGTGAAGCCGGCGCCGATCACGCAGACATCGGTCGTCACTTCGCCGCTGAGGGCGGCGCGCTCAGGCCGCTGCGGGGTCAGTTTTTCCCATAGACATTCTTCTTGTAGCGTCATAGGTGCTCCTGGCGAAGCCGTGGCGAGCGTCAAGCGGCCAGCAGGGTCACTGGCCGCGTATGGCTTGCCGCAGCTATTCGAAACTGATGCCTTGGGCCAGCGGCAGCTCCCGGGAGTAGTTGACGGTGTTGGTCTGGCGCCGCATGTAGCCGCGCCAGGCATCGGAACCGGACTCGCGACCGCCGCCGGTTTCCTTCTCGCCGCCAAAGGCCCCGCCGATTTCCGCGCCGCTGGGGCCGATGTTGACGTTGGCGATCCCGCAGTCGCTGCCCACCGCCGACATGAACTGCTCGGCTTCACGCACGTCGGTGGTGAAAATGCACGAGGACAAGCCTTGCGGCACCGCGTTGTTGAGGCGCAGGGCTTCGGCAAATTCGCTGTAGCCGACCACGTAGAGGATCGGCGCAAAGGTTTCGTCGCACACCACTTCACTCTGTTCCGGCATCTCGACGATGGCCGGCGAGACGTAGTAGGCGTTGGGGAATTGTTCCTGCAACTGGCGCTCGCCGCCGAACACTCGACCGCCTTCGCTCAAGGCCTGCTCCAGGGCGTCTTGCATGGCGTCGAAGCTGTGCTTGTCGATCAACGGCCCCACCAGGTTGCCTTGCAGCGGGTGGCCGATGCGCACTTTGGAATAGGCGACCTTGAGGCGGGCGACAATCTCGTCTTTCACCGACTCATGGGCGATCAACCGGCGCAAGGTGGTGCAGCGCTGCCCGGCGGTGCCGACTGCGCTGAACAGAATGGCACGCACGGCCATGTCCAGGTCGGCGCTGGGGCCGAGGATCATGGCGTTGTTGCCCCCCAGTTCGAGGATGCTGCGGGCAAAACGCGCCGCCACTTTCGGCGCCACCTCACGCCCCATACGGGTGCTGCCCGTGGCGCTGATCAGTGCCACACGCGGGTCGTCGACCAGGGCTGCGCCGGCGTCACGTCCGCCGATGATCACCTGGCTCAGGTACTCGGGGGCATCGCTGAAATTGCTCAGTACCCGTGCCAACAGCGCCTGGCAGGCCAGGGCGGTAAGCGGGGTTTTCTCGGAGGGTTTCCAGATCACCGGGTTGCCGCAGACCAGGGCCAGGGTGGTGTTCCAGGCCCAGACCGCCACCGGGAAGTTGAACGCGCTGATGACCCCAACCACGCCCAACGGATGCCAGGTTTCGCGCATGTGATGGCCCGGACGCTCGGAGGCGATGGTCAAACCGTAGAGCTGGCGCGACAGGCCGACCGCGAAGTCGCAGATGTCGATCATCTCCTGCACTTCGCCCAGGCCTTCCTGGGTGATCTTGCCAGCCTCCCAGGACACCAACTCACCGAGGTCGGCCTTGTACTCGCGCAGGACTTCACCGAACTGGCGCACCAGCTCGCCACGACGCGGCGCCGGCACCTTGCGCCACAGCTCGAACGCATGCTCGGCGCGACTGACCTGCTGTTCAACCTCAGCGGCGCCCTGCCAATTCACTGCAGCGATACGGCTGCCATCGATGGGCGAATGCACGGGCTGCTGGCCAGCCTGGTACAGGCTCGGGTCAACACCAAGACGATCAAGCAATGCGGCAACCATGGGTCACTCCTTATCGGTGAGCGGGCAAAAGCCCGGGCCAGGTAGACGGCCTTTCAGGCCTGTAGTTGTAGCCCTCCTGAGACGGCTCAACAAACGACCTTTAGGCGAGATATCATTCCATTTATTCATGCTGCGCCGGCACCGCAGCGCCGAAACAAGAACAAAGGCCCTCCCCATGTTGAATAAACGCCACCTGCCGTCGATCACTGCCTTGCAGTGTTTCGAGGCGGTCACCCGGCACCTGAGCTTCACCCGCGCCGCCGAAGAGCTCAACCTGACCCAGAGTGCAGTGAGCAAACAGGTGGCCCAGCTCGAAGAGCTGCTGCAGCACCTGCTGTTTCGCCGAGTGCGCCGGCGCCTGCAACTGACGCCGGCGGGCAACCTGTACCTGGTGGAAGTGCGCAAGATCCTCACCCAGGTCGAGATGTCGACCCACTACCTGCGCTCCTACGGTGGCGAAACCGAGGTGCTGCGGGTCGCCACCCCGCCGACCTTCGGCGCCCGCTGGCTGGTGCCGCGGCTCAAGGGCTGGCGCTTGCAGCATCCGCATATCCATCTGGACCTGTGCAATGAGCAAGAGGCCGATGACCTGCTGCAAGGGCGCAGCGATGTGGCGTTCTACTTCGGCCAGGGTTCGCGCCCGGGCACCGAGTGCCTGAAGCTGTTCAGCGAACAATTGGTGGCCGTGTGCGCCCCCAGCAGCCTGCCGGCCCAGCCCTTCAGCGACCCCACGCAACTGGCCGACCTGGTGCTGCTGCAGAACGCCTCGCGGCCCCAGGCCTGGCACGACTGGTTCGACAGCCAGGGCTACCACACCGAACACAGCTACCACGGCCCGCGCTTCGAAACGTTCTATATGTGCATCCGCGCGGCCCAGGTTGGCTGCGGCGTGGCCTTGCTGCCCCGGTTCCTGGTGGAGGAGGAGCTGGCCGACGGCAAACTGGTGGTGGCCTGGCAGCACCCCATGCCCAGCCACGACGCCTACTACCTGGCCTACCCCGAGCATTCGGCCGAGGTGCCCAAGGTCCGCGATTTTGTGCGCTGGATGCTGGAACACAAGGATTCGCCCGTCCCGTAGAGCACGGACAACCACTCGCCACCAAAAAACGCTGGTCAAGCGCAGGACGTCTATGCGCCACTACCGCCTTCATTAAAAGAGCTGAACGCCGCACACCTCGACGCGGCCAGCATGGAGATTCCCGTTATGAGCGAGAGTGTGTTTGCCGATCGCATCGTGCAGAACCTGCTCGACACCGACTTCTACAAATTGACCATGATGCAGGCGGTGCTGCACAACTATCCCAATGTGGATGTCGAATGGGAGTTTCGTTGCCGTAACAGCGAAGACTTGCGCCCCTACCTGGCGGAGATTCGCTATCAGTTCGAACGCCTGGCCGACCTCAGCCTGACCGCCGACCAGTTGGGTTTTCTGGAGCGCATCAGCTTCCTCAAGCCGGACTTCCTGCGTTTTCTCGGCCTGTTCCGCTTCAACCTGCGCTATGTGTACACCGGCATCGAAGACGGCGAGCTGTTTATCCGCCTGCGTGGCCCGTGGCTGCATGTGATTCTTTTCGAAGTGCCGATGCTGGCCATCGTCAGCGAAGTGCGTAACCGCTATCGCTACCGCGAAGTGGTGCTGGTACAGGCCCGCGAGCAGCTGTATCGCAAGTTCGACTGGCTCAGCGCCAACGCCAGCAGCGAAGAACTCTCGGAACTCCAGGTCGCCGACTTCGGCACCCGCCGGCGCTTTTCGTACCGGGTCCAGGAAGAAGTGGTCAACGTGCTCAAGCACGACTTCCCCGGGCGCTTTGTCGGCACCAGTAACGTGCACCTGTCCCGGGAACTGGACATGAAGCCCCTGGGCACCATGGCCCACGAATGGATCATGGCCCACCAGCAACTGGGCCCGCGCCTGATCGACAGCCAGATCGCCGCCCTCGATTGCTGGGTCCGCGAATACCGTGGCCTGTTGGGGATCGCCCTGACCGACTGCATCACCACCGACGCTTTCCTCGGCGATTTCGATCTGTACTTCGCCAAGCTGTTCGACGGTTTGCGCCACGACTCCGGTGACCCCATCGTCTGGGCGGAAAAGGCCATCGCCCATTACCACAAGCTGGGCATCGAGCCGATGAGCAAGACCCTGGTGTTCTCCGACAGCCTGACCCTGCCCCGCTCCCTGGAAATCTTCCGGGCGCTGCGGGGTCGGATCAATGTCAGCTTTGGCATCGGCACCAACCTGACCTGTGACATTCCGGGTGTCGAGCCCATGAGCATCGTGCTTAAAATGGCCGCCTGTAATGGCCAGCCCGTCGCCAAGATCTCCGATGAAGCGGGCAAGACCCATTGCAAGGATCCGAACTTCGTCGCTTATCTGCGCCACGTTTTCCAAGTACCTGCCGCCCTTTCTGGCACATCAAGCAAGGAGTGAATCATGCAAGCCGTACAGCGTGAGATTGCTGAACAGCTCAAGGTCCAAGCGCCTTTTTCCGACCAGGCCGCGCTTGAAGCGGAAGTCGCCCGACGCGTGGCCTTTATCCAGGATTGCCTGGTCAATTCGGGGCTCAAGTCCCTGGTGCTGGGCATCAGCGGTGGCGTCGACTCCCTGACCGCAGGGCTGCTGGCCCAACGGGCGATGCGCGAATTGCGTGAACGCAGCGGGGACGACAAATACCGTTTTATCGCCGTGCGCCTGCCCTACGAAACCCAGTTCGATGAACACGACGCCCAGGCCTCGGTGGACTTTATCGAACCCGATGAGCGCCACACCGTGAACATCGGCCCGGCGGTCAAGGCCCTGGCCAATGAAGTGGCGGCCTTCGAAGGCCAGCACGCGGTGTCACGGGATTTCGTCCTGGGCAATACCAAGGCGCGGATGCGCATGGTCGCCCAGTACACCATCGCCGGCGCGGCCCAGGGTTTGGTGATCGGCACCGACCACGCCGCCGAAGCAGTGATGGGGTTCTTCACCAAGTTCGGTGACGGCGCCTGCGACCTGGCGCCCCTGAGCGGCCTGGTGAAAAACCAGGTGCGGGCCATTGCCCGACATTTCGGCGCGCCGGAATCCCTGGTAGAGAAGGTGCCCACCGCCGACCTGGAAGACCTGTCGCCGGGCAAGCCGGACGAAGCCTCCCACGGCGTCACCTACACCGAGATCGATGCGTTCCTCCACGGCCAGCCGGTGCGTGAAGAAGCCTTCAAGATCATCTGCGACACCTACCGCAAGACCCACCACAAACGCGAAATGCCCTTCGCCCCCTAACCTGGTGCGCCTTGTGAGAGCCGGCTTGCCGGCGATGGGGCCGCCAGGCTCAAGGGCTCCATCGCAAGCGAGCCCGCCCCTGCACAGGGGCATAAAAAAACGCCCCTCGGGGCGTTTTTTTGGGGCGGGTCGAGCGATTACTTCAGGACCACTGCGCCTTTCATCATCGAGTTGTGGCCTGGGAACGAGCAGAAGAAGCTGTAGCTTTCGCCTGCGGTCAGCTTCGACACGTCGAAGGTCACCGAGTCTTTCTCGCCGGCACCGATGATTTTGGTGTGGGCGATGATGCGCGCATCAGCGTCCTTCAGGTAGTTCTTGTCCAGGCCGGCCGCCATGCCGTCGGTGGCAATGCCAGCCATGTCCGAAGTCTTGCTCAGTACCCAGTTATGGCCCATGACGTTCTTCGGCAGGTTGCCGGAGTGGCCGAGGTTCACGGTGAAGGTCTTGCAGCTCTTGTCGATGGTGATTTCCTTGGTGTTGAAGGACATCTGATCGGTGGAGTCGACATCGACCTTGCATTCGGCAGCCATCAATTGGCTGCTGGCCAGTGTCAACAGGGATACCGCAACGAGTTTGGCAAACATGGTGAATCTCCAAGGCAGGGTTTAACTGAAGGGGTGAAAAATCCGTGGGTCGAAGACTGCCTGATTTTTTCTTGAGTGCCTATGATTTGCATCAAAAAATTGTATACAACTTTCGACCTATAACGCCGATTAATACTTTCAACCGGCCAGGCGCCGAGGTCGACTTTAAGATGGGCCCATTCCCCCTCCGGAGCACCGCCCATGCCCTTCAATAGCCTGTTACGCAGCCTGCTCGCCGCTTACGCCTGCGGTGCCAGCGGCACCTGTGAAACGCCCTCGCACGAGGTTTAACGTTTGGCGCCTCGCGCTTGAGCCATTACTCTGAGGCCCTCAATGACCTCGGAGTAAGGCATGTCGTTAACTTCTGTCTGTGTGTTCTGCGGTGCCAGCACCGGCACCAACCCCGCCTACCGTGAGGCCGCTGCGGCCCTTGGGCGCGAATTGGCCGCCCGCAAACTGACCCTGGTGTATGGCGGTGGCGCGGTGGGCCTGATGGGCATCGTGGCTGACGCCGCACTGGCGGCCGGGGGCGAAGTGATCGGCATCATCCCGCAAAGCCTGAAGACCTCGGAGATTGGCCACAACGGCCTGACCCGCCTGGAAGTGGTCGACGGCATGCACGCACGCAAAGCCCGCATGGCCGAACTCAGCGACGCCTTTATCGCCCTGCCCGGCGGCCTGGGCACCCTGGAAGAGCTATTTGAAGTCTGGACCTGGGGCCAACTGGGCTACCACAACAAGCCCCTGGGGCTGCTGGAAGTGAATGGTTTTTACGAGAAGCTCAGCGGTTTTCTCGATCATATCGTCGGCGAAGGCTTCGTCCGTGCCCCGCACCGTGCCATGCTGCAAAAGAGCGAATCGCCGGCAACCCTGCTCGATACGCTGGACGCCTGGCAGCCTTCGGCACCGGCCAAATGGGCCGAACAAAAACCCGATTAACCGTCAGCGCCCGATAACAGGCAGAATACGCGCCGCTCAACCTCACCTTCGACCCCAGAGGATCGCCCATGGCTAAACCCAATTACTCCTTCGCCAAACGTCAACGGGACTTGGCAAAGGAGCAGAAGAAAGAGGAAAAGCTGCAACGCAAGAAAGCGGCCGCAGAAGAGGAAACCGGCGCACTGAACCCGGATGCAGAAGGTGAAGTCGCCGTCGATGACGCCGCAGACGATCAGGCTCCCCAAGCCTGACACGCGCCTCACCTTGCAGGAGCCGGCGGGCCAGCCATTGTGCCTTCGGCCAGCTGGCTCCTACAGGTCCAGGGGCATGACCGTCACCTGGACTTCCGGGTCGTGGCTGCCGCCCCCCAGGATCACCCCACGCAACGGCGACACATCGGAAAAATCCCGGCCCCAGGCCAAGGTGATGTGCTCCAGCGCCGGCTGCACATTGTTGGTCGGATCAAAATCCACCCAGCCCAGCACCGGGCAAAACACCGAAACCCAGGCATGTGACGCATCGGCACCGATCAACCGCGGCTGCCCCGGTGGCGGCTGGGTCAACAGGTAGCCGCTGACATAACGCGCCGCCAAGCCGCGGGAACGCACGCAGGCCAGCATCAGGTGGGCAAAGTCCTGGCAGACCCCGCGCCGACGCTCCAGCACCTCGACCAACGGCGTCGCCACCTGAGTGGCCTCGGCGTCGAAGGTGAACTCACTGAAGATTTTCTCCATCAGCGCCTGAACCCCCAGCAACAGGGGCCGGCCCTCGGGGAAACAGCTTTCGGAGAATTCGACGAAGCTCTTTTTCAGGTGCACATAAGGCGATTCAAAGCGATAGCGACACGCCTCCAGCAGCGGCGCCGACAACGGCTGGCTGCTGTAGGTCAGGGCGCTGCGGGTCGCGTCCCAGGCCGGCGACAGATAAAAATCCAGGCTGGGCTTGGCCAGCACTTCCACGGTGAGCCGGGTATTGACCTGCAGGTCATCGTGGGGCCGCTCGAACGCCAGGCGGGTCAGCGGGTTGCCGAACACATCCAGCTCGTCGCGGCGCGAAGTCGGCTCCGGATTGATCAGCAACTGCTGCTCGGTGCAACGCTGCCAGGCGCATGCTCGTGGCCACAGGTGCGCCAACTGCTGGGCCAGGGACACCGGGCTGTCGTAGTGATAATGGGTGTCGTGGAAAATCTGGTAGTGGGCACTCATTACACGGACACCGTTTGCTGGCTGACGTCATCGACGTGAGCAAAATGACGCAGCGCCAGGCGATCAGACACCTGGCTGCTGGCATCGGAAATTTCCTGCAGCAGGTCTGCCAGGCCTTCCAACGCGGCGCGCACACTGGCTTCGCCAAACAGTGGATTTTCCAGGCAGCCAAGGTCGAAGTTCGCCAGGCGCGCCACCAACTTAGGCAGCCCGACTTCCCGTGGCACGCCAAAATCATCGTTCAAGCGCTTCAGCGTGCGGGTCACCAGCTTGAGCTGGAACAGCACGGCGTGGGGGTTCTGCTCATCCAGCAGCAACAGGTCGAGCACCGGAATCAGCTGCGGCACCGCCAGGTAGCGGGAGCGGTAAGTGATGCTGCTGTTACCCAGTTCCAACAACCATTCCAGCCCTGCCTGATCAGCCGCCGCGGTGCCCCGCAGAAAGGCCGCCAGGCTGCTGCTGAGGAACTGCAGCCGCTCGATACGCCGACCGATCATCAGGAAGCGCCAGCCTTCGTCCCGGGTCATGTCGTCCAGCGCAAACCCGGACAGCGCCGCCAGGGACATCACCAAGCGGTTGAGGAAGTCCAGCAACTCGCCAAAGTCCGGTTCCTCGGTGTCCAGCTCCACCGCCTCGCGCTGCAGCTCCACCAGGGCCTGCCAGTTTTCCCGGGACAACTTGCCGCGCACCTGGGACGCCGCCCACTGTAAACGCTGCAGATTGGCCCGCAGGCTGAAGGACCAGTCTTCGCCGAGCAACGCCGCCAACAGCCGCTCGGGCAACTCGCCCTCCTCCGGTAGCAGCATCAGGCTTTCGCCCAGGTCCACCGCCGCCTGCAGGGCTTGCGGGTCATCGCCGTCGACATAACGCGCCAGCATGATCCGCAGCAGCCGTGCGCTGTCATCGCAACGTTCACAGTAGCGCCCGAACCAGAACAGGTTTTCCACCACCCGCGACGGCAGGTAAGGGTCAAGCCGCACCAGGTCATGAACGCCGATGGTGCGCTGGGCTTTCCACTGCTCGCCGCTGGGCGCACGTTCCCCCAGCACCCAGGTGTCTTTGCTGGCGCCGCCGCGTTGCATCGACACCACTTCGGCATCGGCGTCTGCGGCGACCCGGGTCAGGCCGCCGGGCAGCACCCGATAGCCGCTGTTGCTGGCCACCGCGTACACCCGCATGCCAATGGCCCGGGGTTGCAGGCGCGCATCGTCGGCCTGCCAGATCGGCGCCTGGGACAGCTGGGCCAGTTCCTGGGCGACATAGGCATAGGGCCGCGCACGCATACGCTCGGCCAGGGCCTGGCGCTCTTCCTCACTGAGGTCGCGGCCAAATACCGGAGCGAAGCTTTGCGACGGGAAGGCCGGCTTGATCAACAGCTCCGGGAGTTTCTCCAGGGCCTGCTCCAGCACCGGCGCCTCGCCGCACCACCAGGTGGCGATGGACGGCAGGATCAGTTCTTCACCGAACAGGTACTGGCTGATCTTCGGCAAGAAGCCCAGCAGCCCCGGCGACTCCAGCACGCCACTGCCCAGGGCATTGGCCACCAGCACTCGGCCCTGGCGCACCGCTTCCAGCAGGCCGGGCACGCCCAGGGCCGAGTCGGTGCGCAGCTCCAGGGGGTCGCAGAAATCATCGTCCAGGCGCCGCATGATGGCGTGGACTCGACGCAGGCCGCTGAGGGTTTTCAGGTAGACCGTGGCGTCGCGCACCGTGAGGTCGCCGCCTTCCACCAGCGGGTAACCCAGCTGCCGCGCCAGGTACAGGTGTTCGAAATAACTCTCGTTGAAGCGCCCCGGGGTCAGCAGCACGATCAACGGCGCTTCGGCATCCCGCGGGGCCTGGCGGGCCAGGGTTTCCTGCAGGGTGCGGAAGAACCCGGCCAGGTGCTGCACCCGCAAGTCACGGTACAGGTCCGGGAAGGCCCGGGACACGATCATGCGGTTTTCCAGGGCGTAGCCGGCCCCGGAAGGTGCCTGGGTACGGTCGGCCGTGACCCACCAGCGACCGTCCGGAGTGCGCGCCAGGTCCACCGCGTACAGGTGCAGGAACGCCCCGTCCGGCGGCTGAATGCCCTGGCAGGGCCAAAGAAAGTTGTTGTGCCCGAACACCAGTTCGGCCGGCAGCAGGCCCTCGCTGATCAAGTGCTGGGGGCCGTAGAGGTCGGCCAGCACCGCATTGAGCAAGCGCGCCCGCTGGGCGATCCCGGCGGACAGTTGCTGCCATTCATCAGCAGCAATCACATGGGGCAACAGGTCCAGCTCCCAGGGCCGATCGGCACCCTTGGGGTCGGCATAGACGTTGTAAGTGACGCCGTTTTCGTGAATCTGCCGGGTCAGCAAGGCCTGGCGTTGCGCCAACTGGGCCGGCGTGCTGCGCTGCAATTGCTCGTACAGCCGACGCCAATGGGGGCGCACCGCGCCGCCTTCGTCGAGCAGTTCATGGTAAGTACCCGCCGTCAGCGGGTAGCGGTCAAGCAGGTCAGGCATGGAAAACTCGGCAGACGGCAAGGGCAAACAGATTAACGCAGACTTATGACGCCCGGATATTGCAATCCTCCGGGCGTCGCGTCTGCTTTAGAAACGTCGCAAATCGAGCGTCATCGGCAGCTCGTCATTGATCGTCAGGGTTGGCACCGGCAAGGTGCCAGGGCTGTGGCCCAGGCGGAAGAAACGCGCCATCCGCCGGCTTTCCGCTTCGTTGGCGTTGACCGGCAGGCTGTCGTAATTACGCCCGCCTGGGTGGGCCACGTGGTACTGGCAACCGCCCAGGGAGCGGTGCATCCAGGTGTCCAGCAGGTCGAACACCAACGGCGCATGCACCGGGATGGTCGGCTGCAGGCAGTTGGCCGGTTGCCAGGCACGGTAGCGCACGCCGGCGACAAACTCGCCGACCCGCCCGGTGGGTTGCAGCGGCACCGGGATGCCGTTGCACGTCAGCAGGTAGCGCTGCGGCGCCAGGCCGTTGATCTTGACCTGCAAGCGCTCCAGGGACGAATCGACATAACGCACCGTGCCGCCGCCCGTGCCCTCCTCACCCAGCACGTGCCAGGGCTCCAGGGCCTGGCGCAGCTCCAGTTCGATGCCGCTGACCGCGTAATCGCCGACCTTGGGAAAACGGAACTCCAGGTGCGCCGCAAACCACTCGGCGCGCACCGGGTAACCGGCGGCGTTGAGCTCGACCATCACGTCGGCAAAATCCTGCTCGATAAAGTGCGGCAGCATAAAGCGGTCGTGCAGCTCGGTGCCCCAACGTGCCAGCTTGGCCGGCGCATAAGGCTCACGCCAGAAGCGCGCAACCAGCGCCCGCAGCAACAGCTGCTGGGCCAGGCTCATGCGGGCGTGGGGCGGCATTTCAAAAGCCCGCAGTTCCAGCAAGCCGAGGCGCCCGGTGGCACCGTCCGGCGAGTACAGCTTGTCGATGCAGAACTCGGCGCGGTGGGTGTTGCCGGTGACATCGATCAGCAGGTTGCGCAGCAGCCGGTCCACCAGCCAGGGCGAGCACGGTTCGCCCGGCTCAGGCATCTGGGCAAAGGCGATCTCCAGTTCATACAGGGCGTCGTTACGCGCCTCGTCGACCCGCGGCGCCTGGGACGTGGGGCCGATAAACAGCCCGGAGAACAGGTAAGACAGCGACGGGTGATTGTGCCAATAGCTGATCAGGCTGCGCAGCAGATCGGGGCGCCGCAGGAACGGCGAATCCGCCGGGGTCGCGCCGCCCAGGACAAAGTGGTTACCGCCGCCGGTGCCGGTGTGGCGCCCGTCGATCATGAATTTCTCGGTGGTCAGGCGGGTCTGCCGCGCCTCCTCGTAGAGGAACTCGGTGCGCTCCACCAGTTCGTCCCAACTGGCGGACGGCTGCACGTTGACCTCGATCACGCCCGGGTCCGGGGTCACTCGGAAGTTGCTCAGGCGCGGATCGGCCGGCGGCTCGTAGCCCTCCAGCAGCACCGGGCAATGCAGCTCTTCGGCGGTGGCCTCGATGGCACTCACCAGCTCCAGGTAATCCTCGACCCGCTCCAGTGGCGGCATAAACAGGTACAGCCGCCCTTCCCGCGCTTCAGCACACAACGCCGTGCGGGTCAGCCAATCGGCGGACTGGTCAATGGCCGGCACCCGCTCATCCGCCTCGGCCGACTTGCCATGCTCGCGCAGCCGCGCGTTGTCAGGCAGCTCGGGGAAGTCCTGATTCGGGTCATTGGGGTGGATAAACGGGTATTCCGCCGCCGTCACCCAAGGCTGGGAGGCCAGGGGCAAGCGATAGCCCAGGGGCGAATCCCCCGGCACCAGGCGGCAATGGCTGTCACGCAGGTACCAGCGACCGCTTTGCCATTGGTCGCCCTTGACCGTGCGGGCCAGGGGCAGCACTTGGCCAATGACCTTGTCCAGGCCCTGGCTGAAGACCTTGTGCAAGCGTGCACGCTCCAGCTCATCGCCCAACCGCGAATCTTCGGCACTGACATTGGACGGCAAGGCGCCTTCGCGCCACAGGTAGTAGAAGTTGTCTTCGTAGGCCGGGAACACAAAGCGAGCCGGCAGTTTCAGGCGCTCGGCAACGCTGGCCAGAAAACGCCCGGCCATCAGGCCATCGGCGCCGTAATCTTGCTGTTCATCGGCGATCAGCGCGCTGTTGTGCCAGATCGGTAAACCATCGCGACGCCAGTAACAGTTCAGCGACCAGCGCGGCAATTGTTCGCCGGGGTACCACTTGCCCTGGCCAAAATGCACCAGGCCCTTGGGCGCGTAATGCGTGCGCATGCGCTGGAACAATTCGGCAGACAGGCGGCGCTTGTCCGCGCCCAGGGCGGCAGTGTTCCACTCGGCGCCATCGGGGTCGTCGATGGACACGAAGGTCGGCTCGCCCCCCATGGTCAGGCGCACATCGCCTTCCAGCAGGTCCGTGTCGATCTTGCGGCCCAGGGCCTGGATCGCCAGCCATTGCTCATCGGTGTAAGGCTTGGTGACGCGAGGCGCCTCCCAAATCCGCTCGACCGACATTTCGTGGGTGAACTCGCACTCGCACGGTTCGACCAAACCACTGATAGGCGCCGCTGAGGAGGGATCGGGACTACAGGCCAATGGGATATGCCCTTCACCGGCAAACAGCCCGGAGGTGGCATCCAGACCGATCCAGCCGGCACCGGGCAGGTAGACCTCGCACCAGGCGTGCAAGTCGGTGAAATCCACCTCCGTGCCGGACGGGCCGTCCAGGGCTTTGACATCGGCGGTCAACTGGATCAGGTAGCCAGACACAAAACGCGCCGCCAAACCCAGGTTGCGCAGCAACTGCACCAGCAGCCAGGCCGAATCCCGGCATGAGCCAGAGGCATTGTCCAGGGTCTGCTCGGGCGTCTGCACCCCCGGTTCCATGCGGATCAGGTAGCCGATGTCCTGGCTCAGGCGCTGGTTGAGGGCCACTAGGAAATCCACCGCCGGCAGCGGCGTGCGGTCGATGCCGTCCAAGTAGGCCTGGAACTTCGGCGTCAGCGGCAGGGTTTCCAGATAGGGCGCCAGCTCACGCTGCTCATCGGCGGCGTAGGCGAAGGGGATTTTTTCCGCGTAGGGCTCCAGGAAGAAGTCGAACGGGTTGAACACGGCCATCTCGGCCAGCAGGTCCACTTCGATCCGCAGCTCGTCGGTTTTCTCCGGGAACACCAGGCGGGCCAGGTAGTTACCCTGGGGGTCTTGCTGCCAATTAATGAAATGCTGCTCGGGCTGAACCTTCAGCGCATAGGACAGAATCCGCGTGCGGCTATGGGCTGCCGGACGCAGACGAACGATTTGAGGGCCGAGTTCGACCGCGCGGTCGTAGCGGTAATGCGTGACATGGTGCAATGCGACATGGATCGACACGGCGTGCCTCCTGCGAGCCTGGGCGGTGGTAGAAAGCGCGCAAGACTTATGCCATCCCGCCCGGCCAGCGCTTTCCTGAATAACTCAGCGCAGTACAGCACCAAAAACGCGCAGCGCCTGCATTGCCGTGCAAGGGTTGCACACAAATGCTGCAGGCGTATCCCATTGCTTCAGCGAGACGAACGTTTTTGCTTCGCGGCGTGAATGATTCGCTCGCGCTCGTGGCGAATCTCCAGGAGCCTGCCGCGCATTTCCCGGTGCCGCTTGCTGTTGAGCAACAGCAAGCCCAGCAAGGGCAAAAGCAGCGTCACTAGGTACACGCCCTGATGCGGCCCGTAAGCGAACATAGGCAGCACCAGGGCCAGGCACAGCAGGAAATAGCCCGTGACCAGCCACACCGCCCAGGAACGCCCACGCAGCATCAGGAAATGCCCCGCCACCAGCAGCAACACCAGAAACAGCACCGCGAGCCCGAGGTAATCGGTGCGCACCGAAGGTTCCAGGCCGCGCCAGTAGGTGGTGCCCGCCAGGGACAGCAGGCCCGACGCCGAGAAGCACCCCAGCAGCACCGTGCCCATGAAGGTGGGGAAATAGCGGGCAAAAAAAGCCGTCATCGAGCCGCCGCCAATCATTCGTGAAACTCCTCATACAAACCCACGGCAATGGTGGTCGCGTTCTTCACATGACCGTCCCCCGTGTAACTGCCCGTAACAGTCAGTAGTGCACCGAGGGAGTCCTTGATCTGGGTGATGGTGGCGTGCCGGATTTCCGCCGAGGCAAAACGCTTGGGCAAGGCCCCGGCGCGTTGCTGAAGCTTGAGCAGCTTGGCCGTCAGGCTCGGGTCCCGGAGCATCAGCAACTCCTTGGTCAACTTGGCTCGCTCCTGGCGATTCAGGCCACTGAGCAACTGGTACCAGCTCTTGCCGATCCCCGACGCTTTGCTGGCCTTGAGCAAGCGAACGGTGGCCATCGCCGAACCGCCTACTCCGGCCAGGGACACCCCATCGAGAATCGGCGCCACGGTCTTGTACCACTCGGCATCGTTCATCTCGTCGTTGGCTTGGGGGTTGTTCAATTCGTTGACCACCCGCATCCCGCCAATCGCGCATTGCGCCGTCCCCGCTGCGGCGGCCGTCACCCCGAGCGCCACCACCCAGGCACTGGCGCCCGCGGTGAACGGCACCGCGATGCTGCCGGCCAGCACCACGCTCCAGCCGATGTACGCCGACAGGCAGGACAGGCCGGCGTTGGCCACTTCGGTGCCCAGCCTGGATTCGCGCGGGCTGTTCTTCACTTGTTCGATAAATTGCTGCGGCGCCAGGTAGGGCTTGGCCTCGCGCAGGATCACCCGCTTGGGCGCGATGCTGCAGATCGGCCGGAACTCACGCAGCACCACCACGTTGAAATCGGCGTCGATGTACACCACGCCCGCCCCGACAATCGCCGGATCGGCGTCGATCGCGGCAAACAGCCGTGGCAGGTTGATTTGGCTTTCGATGCGCTGACGGGCCATGAACTGGGAAAAGTTGGAGTCCATGCCGATGGCGGCGAGCGGGCTGGTCACGGGGGTCTTCCTTGAGCTGACGATTGAAACGGGCATAAAAACGGCGCGTAACGGCCGCGTGAAGCTGGGCAACCTTAACAAAGCGCCGGCGTTTTTTTGCACCTGATCGGGTAAAAAAACCCATTGCCCAGATAGCAAAACGCCAGCCCCGAGGGGCTGGCGTTATCACCTTAACTGCCGTTTAGCGCGGCACTACCGGCTTGCGGGTCGGCTTCTTGCCTTTGCCCTTGGCCGCATCGGTGCGCTCCTTGGCAGCCTGCTTGTTACGGGCCATCGCCGCGGCCTTGGCCTGTTCGCGCTTGTCCCACGGGTTGCCGCCGTCGCTGCCACGGGGCGGCAGGCCGGTGTGCTGGGTCAGGATCTTGGTGGTTTCCTTGGCCACTTTATGGCTACCGGCCGGCGTCGAGTTCTTGCGACGGGCGCTCTGGTAGCTGTCGGTGGACGGCTGGTGCAGGGGAATCAGCTGATTCTTGCCCGGCCCTATCAGGTCGGCGCGGCCCATGCGGGTCAAGGCCTCACGCAGCATCGGCCAGCCTTTCGGGTCGTGGTAGCGCAGGAATGCCTTGTGCAGGCGGCGCTGCTCCTCGCTCTTGACGATGGTCACCGCGTCGCTCTTGTAGGTGACCTTGCGCAGCGGGTTCTTGCCCGAGTGGTACATGGCGGTGGCCGTGGCCATCGGCGACGGGTAGAACGCCTGCACCTGGTCCGCGCGGAAGTCGTTGCGCTTGAGCCACAGGGCCAGGTTCATCATGTCTTCGTCGGTGGTACCCGGGTGGGCCGCGATGAAGTACGGAATCAGGTACTGCTCTTTGCCCGCTTCCTTGGTGTACTTCTCGAACATGCGCTTGAACTTGTCATAGCTGCCAATGCCCGGCTTCATCATCTGGTTGAGCGGACCTTCCTCGGTGTGTTCCGGGGCGATCTTCAGGTAACCGCCGACGTGGTGGGTCACCAGCTCTTTGACGTATTCCGGCGACTCGACGGCCAAGTCGTAACGCAGGCCGGAAGCGATCAGGATCTTCTTCACACCCGGCAGGGCACGGGCGCTGCGGTACAGCTGGATCAGCGACGAGTGGTCGGTGTTCAGGTTCGGGCAGATCCCCGGGAACACGCAGGACGGCTTGCGGCACGCGGATTCGATTTCCGGGGTCTTGCAGGCGATGCGGTACATGTTCGCCGTCGGGCCGCCGAGGTCGGAGATGACGCCGGTAAAACCCGGGACCTTGTCGCGGATCTCTTCGATCTCGCGAATGATCGACTCTTCGGAACGGTTCTGGATGATCCGGCCTTCGTGCTCGGTGATGGAGCAGAAGGTGCAGCCGCCAAAGCAGCCACGCATGATGTTCACCGAGAAACGGATCATGTCGTAGGCCGGAATTTTTTCCTTGCCGTACGCCGGGTGCGGAACGCGCGCATAGGGCATGCCGAACACGTAGTCCATTTCTTCGGTGGTCATGGGAATGGGCGGCGGGTTGAACCAGACGTCCACTTCACCGTGCTTCTGCACCAAGGCACGGGCGTTGCCCGGGTTGGTTTCCAGGTGCAATACGCGGTTGGCGTGGGCATACAGCACCGCATCGCCACGGACCTTCTCCACCGATGGCAGACGGATCACGGTCTTGTCGCGGGTCATGCGCGGGCTGGCCAGGATCTGTACGACCTTGGCTTCCTGCGGATCGTCCACCGGACCCTTTTCCTGCTCGATGGCGCAGGCCTGGGTGTCCTGGGTGTTGACGTAGGGGTTGATGATCTTGTCGATCTTGCCCGGACGGTCGATGCGTGTGGAGTCGACTTCGTACCAGTCCTTGGGCGTATCACGGCGAATGAACGCGGTGCCGCGCACATCGGTGATGTCTTCGATCTTGTGACCGTAGGACAGGCGCTGGGCAACTTCGACGATGGCCCGCTCGGCGTTGCCGTACAGCAGGATGTCGGCGCAGGCGTCGATCAGGATCGAGTTGCGTACCCGGTCCTGCCAGTAATCGTAGTGAGCGATACGGCGCAGGGAAGCTTCGATGCCGCCAAGCACGATCGGCACGTTCTTATAGGCTTCCTTGCAGCGCTGGCTGTACACCAGGCTCGCACGGTCCGGGCGTTTGCCGGCCATGCCGCCCGGGGTGTAGGCGTCGTCGGAACGGATTTTCTTGTCGGCGGTGTAGCGGTTGATCATCGAGTCCATGTTGCCGGCGGCCACGCCGAAGAACAGGTTCGGCTCGCCGAGCTTCATGAAGTCGTCTTTGGACTGCCAGTTGGGCTGGGCGATGATCCCGACGCGGAAGCCCTGGGACTCCAGCAGCCGGCCAATGATCGCCATGCCGAACGACGGGTGATCGACGTAGGCATCACCGGTCACGATGATGATGTCGCACGAGTCCCAGCCGAGCTGATCCATCTCCTCCCTGCTCATAGGCAGGAATGGCGCTGGCCCGAAACATTCGGCCCAGTACTTGGGATAGTCAAATAACGGCTTGGCTGCTTGCATGACGATGACCGGTGTTGAGATGAAAAATCGCGGGCGCGGAATATAGCACAAAATTTAACCAATTCCGACGATAACGGTCGGAATTGTGCGGCGCCCGTCGCAGGCAAGCCAACGCCCACACTTGAGGGCATTCATACCTCATGTGGGAGCGGGCTTGGCCGCGATGGGGCCCTGACAGGCGCGAAAGGTTATTCGTCGTCGTCGAAGTTGTAGCTGCCCGGTGCCAGGTTTTCAAAGCGCGTGTACTTGCCGATAAAGGCCAGGCGGATAAAGCCGATCGGGCCGTTCCGCTGCTTGCCGATGATGATCTCGGCAATGCCTTTGTGCTCGGTCTCGGGGTGATACACCTCGTCCCGGTACACGAACATGATGACGTCGGCGTCCTGCTCGATCGCTCCGGATTCCCGCAAGTCGGAGTTCACCGGGCGCTTGTTGGGGCGCTGTTCCAAGGAACGGTTGAGCTGGGACAGGGCCACCACCGGGCAGTTGAATTCCTTGGCCAGGGCTTTCAGGGATCGGGAAATCTCGGAAATCTCGTTGGTCCGGTTGTCACCGCTGGAGCCCGGGATCTGCATCAACTGAAGGTAGTCGATCATGATCAGGCCGACTTCGCCGTGCTCACGCACCAGGCGTCGAGTCCGCGCACGCATCTCCGACGGGCTGATACCCGCGGTGTCGTCGATGAACAGCTTACGGTCATTGAGCAGGTTGACCGCCGAAGTCAGGCGCGGCCAGTCGTCGTCTTCCAGTTGGCCGGAACGGACCTTGGTCTGGTCGATGCGACCGAGCGACGACAGCATCCGCATGATCAGCGATTCACCTGGCATCTCCAGGGAGTACACCAGCACCGCCTTCTCGCTGCGCAACACCGCGTTCTCCACCAGGTTCATGGCGAAGGTGGTCTTACCCATCGATGGACGGCCGGCGACGATGATCAGGTCGGACGGCTGCAGGCCGCTGGTCTTCTCGTCGAGGTCGGTATAGCCGGTGGACAGGCCAGTGATGGCGTTGTCGGTGTTGAACAGGGTGTCGATGCGATCGATGGCCTTGGTCAGCAGGTCATTGACCCCCACCGGGCCGCCGGTCTTGGGCCGGGCCTCGGCGATCTGGAAGATCTGCCGCTCGGCCTCGTCGAGAATCTCGGCGGCGGTGCGGCCTTCCGGGTTGAAAGCGCTGTCGGCGATTTCAGTGCTGATGCCGATCAACTGCCGCAGGGTCGCGCGCTCGCGGACGATTTGCGCATAGGCCTTGATGTTGGCCACGGACGGCGTGTTTTTCGCCAACTCGCCCAGGTAGCCCAGGCCGCCGACCTGGGAGGTCTGGCCTTCCTTGTCCAATTGCTCGGACAGGGTCACCACGTCGATCGGCATGTTCTGATCGGCCAGTTTGGCGATCGCGCGGAAGATCAAACGGTGGTCATGCCGATAGAAGTCGCCGTCGGAGACTTGATCCAACACGCGTTCCCAGGCGTTGTTGTCCAGCATCAAACCACCGAGCACAGCCTGTTCGGCCTCGATGGAATGGGGCGGCACCTTCAGGGCGGCGGTTTGCAGATCGTATTGCTCGGGAGCGGAGATATCGTTCATGGCCACTTGAAATTAGGGATGAAAACAGGATCAGCAGAAAGACAAAGGGCACGACCTGTAAACAGGATCGTGCCCGATGTTAAACCGTCCGCCACTCAGGGTGCCAGACGATTTGGTACTGCTTAAGCAGCCACCACAACAACGCGTACGGTTGCTTCGACTTCTGCGTGCAGGTGCACAGCTACATCGAATTCGCCAACGTTGCGGATAGTGCCGTTCGGCAGACGAACTTCGCTTTTTGCAACTTCAACGCCGGAGGCGGTCAGTGCATCAGCGATGTCGTGGGTGCCGATCGAACCGAACAGCTTGCCTTCGTCACCGGCGGTGGCAGTGATAGTCACTTCCAGCTCAGCCAGTTGGGCAGCGCGAGTTTCGGCGGATGCTTTTTTGTCTGCTGCCAGTTTTTCCAGCTCAGCACGACGCTCTTCGAACGCAGCCAGGTTGGCAGCGGTCGCAGCGGTGGCTTTGCCGAAAGGCAGCAGGTAGTTACGGCCGTAACCGGCCTTAACGTTTACCTTATCGCCCAGGTTGCCCAGGTTGGCGATTTTTTCCAGCAGGATCAGTTCCATTTGGTAATAACCTCTTAACTTTTAACCTTCACCGTTCGCAGAACCGTTATCAGCGTCTTTCGGCGCGAAACGACCGCGAAAATCAATCAGGCTGTCGACAATGGCCAAGACCACGAGCAACGGATAGATCAGCTGCATAAACGGCAGCATCGTGACGTACATCCCCACCAGCCAAAACTTGGCCAGTCGCCCTTGTGCCACCAGCCCGTGAATCAGGGCTAACGCGGCAAATGCCAGCGGTACACTGCACAACGGCGTCAGCATTGCCATCTGCGGGCCGAAGTTCGGTCCGATCAGCATGCACGCCAGCAGCAACATCGCTGGCCCAAGGGGGATTCTGATAGCGCGAAACTCGCGACCAAAACCACCCGGGTTGTACAACACAGCCTGCCAGTAACGCCCAAGAATCAGGCTCAGCACACTGATGGTTTGCAACAAGGCCGCAATCAGGCCGGTCAGGATTGGCGCTATCAGCAAGGCGAGACGGGCTCGCTCCTCGACCGACAACTGCTGGTAGACATCACCGAGGGCCAGCGGCAGGATTTTTACCAACTCCTGCGACAACATCTCGATCTGAGGGCGGAAAGCCGCGCCCAGGACTCCAGCAAACACCAATCCCATCGCGATGCTGACCAGCAGCACCCGGATCCAGGACTCGCTTGCGCGCAAAACCAACGCAAGGCTCGAAGACCCCAGCAGCACCAGAAGTGCCCTTGGATCATCGAAAAACAACCACCAGAGCAAAGCCGGCAGCAGTCCCAGGGACAGGACACCAAGGGCATCCTTCAATCCGCGCCGCAGAAGCACAAGGCTCCCAGCGGCGGCACCCAACCAATACAACAACGGCAATGCCGCACAACCGGCCACTACCAGAGTGGCCTGCATACGTCCGCGCATGATGAAGTCAGCTAAGGCGCGCATGCATTCAATCCTTACTACTTATCGACTGCCCGGTCTCAGCGGCCGTGGCTGTCGGTGTAGGCCAGCAGGGCCAGGAAGCGGGCGCGCTTGATAGCGGTGGCCAGCTGACGCTGATAACGAGCTTTGGTACCGGTGATGCGGCTTGGAACGATTTTGCCGGTCTCGGATACGTAGGCTTTCAGAGTGTTGAGATCTTTGTAATCGATCTCTTTCACGTCTTCAGCGGTGAAGCGGCAGAATTTACGACGACGGAAGAAACGTGCCATGTAATTGGCTCCTTAAAAGGTCCGTGGATTACTCGTCAGCGTTATCGCTGGCGTCGCTGTTATCGCTGTCATCGCCATCGGCGCTGTCAGAATGCTCAGGACGGTCACGACGCTCACGGCGCTCACTGCGGTTTTCTTCAGCCTTGAGCATCTCGGATTGGCCGGTAACGGCTTCTTCGCGACGGATGACCAGGTTACGGATCACAGCATCGTTGTAACGGAAGTTGTCTTCCAGCTCAGCCAGGGCTTTGCCAGTGCACTCAACGTTCAGCATCACGTAGTGAGCCTTGTGAACATTGTTGATTGCGTAGGCCAGTTGACGACGGCCCCAATCTTCCAGACGGTGGATTTTGCCGCCGTCTTCTTCGATCAGCTTGGTGTAACGCTCAACCATGCCGCCGACTTGCTCGCTTTGATCCGGGTGGACCAAAAAGATGATTTCGTAATGACGCATGAATGCTCCTTACGGGTTGTAGCCTGCCGCCTAAAAGCGGTCAGACAAGGAGTGAATGACACTTATGGATCTTGCCGCAGGGAGGCACATGCATGCCTGCCAGGAAGGCAAGGGGCGCAATAGTAGAGGAGCAGGGGGGATGCTGCAAGCTGCAAGCTACAAGTGGTCAACCACCCCGCTTTTAACTTGCAGCTTGAAGCTTACGACTTCCGCGAAGCGGCTGTCTTTTTGGCGCCACGCTGGCGCTGGGCTTCGAACAGGCAGACGCCGGTGGCGACCGAAACGTTGAGGCTACTGACACTACCGGCCATCGGCAGGTGCACCAGATAGTCGCAATGCTCACGGGTCAGGCGACGCATGCCTTTGCCTTCGGCACCCATGATCAGGATGGTCGGGCCGGTGAGGTCCTGGTCATAGATGCTGACCTCCGCCTCCCCTGCCGTACCCACGACCCACAAGCCACGTTGCTGGAGTTTTTCCAGGGTCCGCGCCAGGTTGGTCACAGCCACCAGCGGAATGACTTCCGCCGCGCCGCAGGCCACTTTACGCACCACTGGCGTCAGGGTGGCCGATTTGTCTTTAGGCACGATCACCGCCAGCGCACCGGCAGCATCCGCCGAACGCAGGCACGCGCCGAGGTTGTGCGGGTCAGTCACGCCGTCCAGCACCAGCAGCAGCGGCGGACCGTCAGTGCGGTCCAGCAGCTCGTCGAGCATGGCCTCGCCCCAGACCTGGCTTGGGCTGACTTCAGCCACCACGCCCTGGTGAACGCCCTCGACCCAGACGTCCATTTCACGACGCTCGGCCTGACCGATGGCAACCTTGTTTTGGGTGGCCAGCTCGACCAGCGCTTGCACGCGCGGCTCGCTGCGACCTTCTGCCAGCCACACCTGTTTGACGCGCTTGGGGTGGTGACGCAGCAGTGCTTCTACGGCATGCACGCCGTAGATTTTTTCCAGACTCATGACTTGGCCTTAGGTTTGCGCGACCCGCCACTTTTCGCGGGGGCCGAACCCGCTTTTGACGGGCCTTTACGGTGTTTGCTTGGTTTGCTCGACGGTTTTTCCGCCGCGCGGGACTTTCCCCCAGACGCCGCTTTACCACCGCTTTTCGCTTCAGCCAGCAACGCCTGTTTCATCTCACGGCTTTTACGCACTTCGGCGTTCTTCGCCGCCGCATCGCTAGGGCGATAAGCCTCGGTGGATTTTTCCTTGGCCGAGGTGCGACGCCCGGTCTTGGCCGGTGCAGGCTCGTCCGTCGCCGCTTTGGACGCCGGCACATCCGCCGCGCCGCGCTTTTTGCGACCAATGGGTGCGCTGATGGTTTTTTCCGCCATCTCGAAGTCGATCTTGCGCTCGTCGAGGTCGACGCGCATGACCCGCACTTCCACGGTATCACCGAGGCGGAAGCTGCGACCGGTGCGCTCGCCCGCCAGGCGGTGATGCACAGGGTCGAAGTGGTAGTAGTCACCCGGCAAGGCGGTGACGTGCACCAGGCCTTCCACGTAGATATCGGTCAGCTCGACAAACAGGCCAAAACCGGTCACGGCCGTGATCACGCCCGGGAACGACTCGCCCACGCGATCCTTCATGAACTCGCACTTGAGCCAGTTCACCACATCGCGGGTGGCTTCATCGGCACGACGCTCGCTCATGGAGCACTGCTCGCCCAACTGCTCCAGGGCCGCTTCGTCGTACGGATAAATCCGCGCCTTCGGAATGGTCATGGCACCGGCACGCTTGACGTGCGGGGTGTTCTGCTTGGAATGGATCACGCTGCGGATCGCCCGGTGCGTGAGCAAGTCCGGGTAACGACGAATCGGCGAAGTGAAGTGGGTGTATGCCTCGTAATTCAGGCCGAAGTGGCCCTGGTTATCAGCGCTGTACACCGCCTGGCTCAGGGAGCGCAGCATCACGGTCTGGATCAGGTGGAAGTCTGGACGATCCTTGATGCTGGCCAGCAAGGCCTGGTAGTCCTTCGGCGATGGGCCGTCCTTGCCTTTGTGCAGGGACAGGCCGAGCTCACCGAGGAACGCGCGCAGTTTTTCCAGACGCTCTGGCGGCGGACCGTCGTGCACCCGATACAGCGCAGGAATCTCATGCTTCTTCAGGAACTCAGCGGTGGCCACGTTGGCCGCCAGCATGCATTCCTCGATCAGCTTGTGCGCATCGTTACGGGTGGTCGGGGTGATCTCGGCGATTTTGCGCTGGGAACCGAAGATGATTCGGGTTTCCTGGGTTTCAAAATCGATCGCGCCACGTACATGACGCGCGCCCAGCAACACCTTGTACAGCGAATACAGCTGCTTGAGGTGCGGCACCACGTCAGCGTATTCGGTACGCAGTGCCTTGGCTTCGCTGGTTTTCGGCGTTTCCAGAATGGTGCTGACCTTGTTGTAGGTCAGGCGCGCCTGGGAGTGGATCACCGCCTCATAGAACTGGTAGTCGGTCATTTCGCCGGTTTTCGAGATGGTCATCTCGCACACCATGGCCAAGCGGTCGACTTTCGGGTTCAGGGAGCACAGACCGTTGGACAGCTGCTCTGGCAGCATCGGTATCACGCGCTCTGGGAAGTACACCGAGTTGCCGCGCACCTGAGCTTCGTTATCCAGAGCCGAACCGATCTTCACGTAGCTGGACACGTCAGCAATCGCGACGAACAACTTCCAGCCACCGGAGAACAGGCGCAGCTTGCCGGGCTTGGCTTCGCAATAGACCGCATCGTCGAAGTCGCGGGCATCTTCACCGTCGATGGTGACGAACGGCAAATGACGCAGATCGATGCGCTTCTCTTTGTCCTTCTCTTCCACTTCTGGCTTGAGCTTGGCGGCTTCTTTGAGCACCGCTTCAGGCCAGACGTGAGGAATGTCGTAAGTACGCAGCGCGACGTCGATTTCCATGCCCGGCGCCATGTAGTTGCCGACCACTTCAACAATGTCGCCCTGGGGCTGGAAGCGCGGGGTGGGCCAGTGGGTGATTTTCACTTCCACGAACTGACCGACTTTGGCGGCGCCATTACGGCCCGGGGTCACCAGCACTTCTTGCTGGATCTTCGGGTTGTCTGCGACGACAAAGCCGATGCCGCCCTCTTCAAAGTAACGACCGACGATGGTTTCGTGGGCGCGGGACACCACTTCGACGATCACGCCTTCACGGCGACCACGACGGTCCAGACCGGAAACGCGGGCCAGGGCACGGTCGCCATCGAACACCAGGCGCATTTGCGCAGGGCTCATGAACAGGTCGTCGCTGCCGTCATCCGGCACCAGGAAGCCAAAGCCATCGCGGTGACCCGTGATGCGGCCGAGAATCAGGTCGAGCTTGTCCACCGGCGCGTAGGTGCCGCGGCGGGTATAAATCAGTTGGGCATCGCGCTCCATGGCGCGTAGACGGCGACGCAGGGCTTCGAACTGGTCTTCTGTGGTCAGACCAAACTCCTCGACCAACTGCTCGCGGCTAGCAGGCGAACCCCGATCAGCAAGATGCTGCAGGATCAGTTCGCGGCTAGGAATAGGGTTTTCGTATTTTTCCGCTTCACGAGCGGCCTCGGGATCGAGGGACTGCCAATCGGCCATTAGATAAATTTCACCTTGTCTATATGCGGGTTAGTTTGGCATACGCGTATTGAAACGGGAAATTTCAGGCTCAGACAACACCGGAAATATCCCTAGCCACGCTCAGAAATACCCTCGCTTCTGCTTATGAGGGCTTTTTTCATATTTTTTCGACAACAGGGGTTTACAGCTTAAAAAAAGCTCCGTATAGTGCGCGCCATCGACGACGGAGACGCTGTCGATACTGCCCAGATGGTGAAATTGGTAGACACGCCAGCTTCAGGTGCTGGTGACCGCAAGGTCGTGGAAGTTCGAGTCTTCTTCTGGGCACCAATTTCGAGCTTGAGATTAGAACAATCTTGAAGCTCACACAAAAACCCGCGAAAGCGGGTTTTTGCATTCTAAGTATTTGATTTATTAAAACCAAAACAGGGGTTTACAGATCAAAAGGCTCTCCGTATAGTGCGCTCCATCGACACGGAGACGCTGTCGATACTGCCCAGATGGTGAAATTGGTAGACACGCCAGCTTCAGGTGCTGGTGACCGCAAGGTCGTGGAAGTTCGAGTCTTCTTCTGGGCACCAATTCAAACTTCAAGATCATTCTTGAAGCTTCACAAAAACCCGCGAAAGCGGGTTTTTGCGTTTCTGGGCCCCTCTCTTTCTCCCGCTGCAGCCAAACGCCTCTACCAAGCCTGTCTTCGACCTCAAGCCGCACATGAGAAATAATATCGTTTATCATTGTTACAAGTTTTTGCGGCACAACAGTGAGGAAACCTGCGAATGATGTTCAGAACCCCCCCCCTTCCAACATCCCTTCTGCGTGGCTTGACCATCACTTTGCTGGGACTGACCCTGGCATCTCCACTCACCCAAGCGGCCGATCCGGTTTCCCTGACCCTTTATAACGGCCAACACAAAGAAGTCGGCGACGCCATCGCCAAAGCCTTCGAGGCCAAGACCGGCATCCACGTCAACGTGCGCAAGGGCAGCAGCAACCAGCTGGCCAGCCAGATCGTCGAAGAAGGCGACCGCTCGCCCGCCGACGTGATCTACACCGAAGAATCTCCGCCGCTGAACAAACTCGGCGAACAAGGCCTGCTGGCCAAAGCCGACGCGGCGACACTCGACGTCCTGCCCAAGGATTACGTCGCCACTAACGGTACTTGGATCGGCGTGACCGCACGAGTCCGCGTCGTCGCCTTCAATCCGAAACTGATCGACGAAAAAGACCTGCCCAAATCGGTCATGGAGTTCTCCGAGCCGCAGTGGCAAGGCAAGGTCGGCTTCGTGCCCACCAGCGGCGCCTTCCAGGAGCAAGCGGTTGCGATCATCAAGCTGCATGGCAGAGACGCCGCTGAAGAATGGCTGACCGGCCTGCGCGCCTTCGGCAAAACCTACAGCAACAACATGGTAGCGTTGAAAGCCGTGGAGAACGGCGAGGTCGCCACCGTGCTGGTGAACAACTACTACTGGTTCGCCCTGCAACGGGAAAAAGGCCAACTCGACTCCAAACTGCACTACTTCACCGATGGCGATGTCGGCGGCCTGATCACCGTCTCCAGCGCAGCAGTCTTGAAGTCCAGCAAGCATCCGAAAGAAGCCCAGCAATTCCTTGCCTACATGGCCAGCGAAGAGGGCCAGCGTGTCATCACTCAGACCACCGCCGAATACCCGCTGCACAAAGGCATGGAGTCTGACCGCGGCCTCAAGCCCTTCAGCGAGCTGCAAGCCCCTAAAGTCACACCCGCAGACCTGGGCAATGCCGAAGAAGCCCTGGAACTGGAACGTGAGGTTGGCCTGAACTGATGAGCACATCGTTGCCCGCCTCCGCCTCTCGCGCCGGCTACGTGCCGAGGCGCAAGCGGCCTTCGATCTGGTTGCTGCTGCCGGTCCTGCTCCTGGTCAGCCTGAGCTTGCTGCCATTGCTGTATGTCGGGCTCAAAGCCTGGCAAGCCGGCTGGGCGGAGGCGCTGCACTTGCTGTGGCGCCCCTATGTCTTTCGCCTGCTCAGCAACACACTGCTGCTGATGGTCGGGGTCACCCTATCCTGCGTAGTGGTTGGTCTGTCCCTGGCCTGGTTGCTGGAACGCAGTGACCTGCCGGGCCGGCGTATCTGGGGGGTCATACTGTGCCTGCCCTTTGCCGTGCCGGCCTTTGTCAGCAGCTTCACCTGGGTCTCCCTCAGCGCCAGCTTCGAAGGCCTGGGCGGCGCGATCCTGGTGATGAGCCTGTCCAAATACCCCTTGGTGTTCCTGCCCGTGGCAGCCACCCTGCGCAATCTCGACCCCTCCCTCGAGGAGTCGGCCCGCACCCTGGGAGAGAACCGCTGGGGTGTGTTTTTCAAGATCACCCTGCCCCTGCTCTGGCCCTCGGTCCTGGCCGGCGCATTGCTGATCGCCCTGCATATGCTGGTGGAGTTCGGCGCCCTGTCGATCATCGGCCTGCAAACCTTTACCACGGCGATTTATCAGCAGTTCGAACTGGAATTCAGCAACGCCAACGCTGCCATGCTCTCAGCCGTATTGCTGGCTCTGTGCCTGATCCTCCTATGGCTGGAACTGCGGGTGCGCGGCAAAGGCCGCCATGTCCGCACCGGTCAAGGCGCGGCGCGGCATGCGGAACAGGTGCGCCTGGGCAAATGGGCCCTTGGCGGCCAGCTCTACTGCCTGCTGCTGACCCTGATCGGCAGCGGCATTCCCCTGGGGATGCTGGGTTACTGGCTGGCCGTGGGCTCATCGGCGGCGTTCCCGGTGGCCGCCATCAGCGAAGCCCTGCTGTCATCCCTGGCACTGTCTTTGGGAGGGGCCGCGCTGTGCCTGGTCCTGGCAGTTCCCGTGGGCTTGCTGGTGGTACGCCACAAAGGCCGCCTGGCACTCTGGGCCGAACGCCTGCCGTACCTGCTGCATGCCCTGCCAGGCCTGGTGATTGCCCTGACGCTGGTGTACTTCGCCCTGCACTACGTGCCGGCGCTGTACCAAACCTCGGCCTTGCTGCTGATTGCCTATGCGCTGCTGTTTTTGCCACTGGCCCAGGCGCCGATCCGCACCGCCCTGAACAAGGCCGCACCACAGCTGGAAGAGGCCGCCAAAACCCTGGGCGCGTCATCGTTCAGTGCTTTTTGCCGGGTGACCCTGCCGATTATCTTTCCGGCCCTGGGCGCCGCGTTTGCCCTGGTGTTCCTGGATGCGATGAAGGAACTGACCGCGACCCTGCTGCTCAGCCCAACAGGACTGAACACCCTGGCGACTGAAGTTTGGGCGCACACGGCGAATGTGGAATTTGCGGCCGCAGCACCCTATGCGGCACTGCTGATCCTGGTATCGGGGTTACCGGTTTATCTGCTGACGACCAAGATGTACCTGAGTCGTTGAGCAGTGCTTCGCCGGCAAGCTAGCTTCTACAACAGATCGTAGGAGCCGGCTGGCCAGCGAAGTGTCAGGCGCGGAACTGCCCCAGGCTGGCTTTCAATTGGGCCGCCAGATTATCCAGGACCTTGCCGCTGGCCGTGGTTTCCACCACCGCCTGGGCCGCACGCTCAGCCTGGGCGTGAATGGTTTCCACCCGCCCCCTGACGGCCTGCGCGCCCTGAGCCTGATGAGCCGCTGCCTGGGTAGCCAGGCCAATCGCAGCATGCACCTGCTCCACGGAAGACTGCACGGACTGCTGCCGGCGCGCACTGTCACGCAGCACCAACAAGCCTTCGCTGGCTTGGCGCCCGGCCTGGCCAATGGCGGTCACGGCCTCCCGCGCGCCCTGCTGCAGGGCAACGATATGGGACTGGATATCGCCCGTGGAACTCTGAGTCTTGCTGGCCAGGGCCCGCACCTCATCGGCCACCACAGCAAAACCACGCCCCGTCTCACCCGCACGAGCCGCCTCGATTGCCGCGTTCAAAGCCAGCAGGTTGGTTTGCTCGGCAATCCCATGAATCACCGTGAGCACCACCTCGATCTGTTCACTCTGCTGGGCCAGGCGCTCAATCACTTTGGCACCGGTATCCACCTGCCCGGCCAGCGCCTCGATCAAACCACCGACCTGAGCCGAAGTCCGCGTGTTCTCATCCGTGGCCTGGCGAATTTCCACCACTTGCTGCAACGCCGCCTGCATGGCCTGGCTCTCGGCCTGGGCCTCATCGGCCATTTGCGAAAGCGCCCGCAAGCTTTCAGCCACTTCGTCGCGCTGTGCCTCGGCAGCGGCATCCGCCCCGGCGTTGCGCAAGCTCATGGCGCCGATCTCGACACCGGTGCGCTGGGCCACATCACCGGCCTCGCGGACGATTGGCTGCAGCTTGTCCACAAAGCGATTGACCGCCGATGCCATGTCGCCGATCTCGTCATTACTGTTGAGCTGGACACGCTTGGTGAGGTCACCCTCGCCCGCCGCCAGGTCGTTCAGCGCCGCGATCAACAGGTGCAGCTTGTTCACCACACGCCGCCCCAGCACCACCGCCAACAGCAGCAAAACCCCGCAACCCACCAGCGCCAGGCCCATGCCGATCCGCCAGCGCAGCGTTCCTGCGGCGTCCTGCACGGTGCTGGCGGTATTGGCCTGCATCGCCGCAGCCGTGCCCTGGGCGGACTGCAAGCGCGCACGCATGGCCGCCGAACTGTCCGCAGAAGCGCCCTTGAGGCTGTCGCCCACCAACTGGTCACCGCTGGCAATCAACGCCGTGAAGCGCTTATCCAGCGCCGCCACATCCGCCTCGACCGAGGCCGTGGAAACCCCCATCAGCACCTTGCCGATTTCCACACCATTGGGATTGATCGGTGCCTCGAGGTAATAGACCGATGGATCATTCTTCGCCGCGTTCAGCACCTTATCCAGTGCCCGATCACCCTGGCCCTTTTCCAGCAGCGCCTTGTTGATCGGATTCTCCCGGTTCAAGTAGCGCGTCAGGTGCTCACCCGCAGCGTCGTCGTAGACCACAAACAACACATTAGGGTTGCGCTGCGCGCGCCGGGCGAACTCGGAGAGGGTCGGGACATCGTTATCCCACATGGCACGCGGCGCGACCGAGGCGAGTAACTGGGCCATGTCGTTGGCCGAATCCTTGAGATCCTTCTCCAGGGCGGCTCGCAACTGCGCCTGCTCTTCCTTGAGGCGGGAAGACAAACCCGCCGTAAGACGCTGACGCGTATTGCTGGACAGGCTTTCCAGGCTGGAGGTGACCTCTTGGGCCGCTTGCTCCAACTCACTGGAGAGCTTTTGACTATCAACGCCCAGGCCCGCAGCCAGATCAGCCTCAAGGGCCGTCACCGTGCTCCGGGTCAGCGCAACCGCCACCAGTACCTGCACCAAAAGGGCGATACCGAGCGTAACGAACACAGGCCGCAACAAACGGCTTTGTAACAGTGAGAGAACGGCCGACACAGGAAATCCCTCTACTTTGACGCCATTAAATTGATGGCACTCTAGAAGTGGAAATTACAGCAAGGGTCGTGCCGTCCAACCCACAGAAACGACAAAGGGCCCTCGAAGGGGCCCTTTGTGTTTTACATCAACAACTTATCAAGCGAACGGATGACGCAGAACGATGGTTTCGTTGCGGTCCGGGCCCGTCGAAATAATGTCGATCGGCGCGCCGACCAACTCTTCGATGCGTTTGATGTAAGCACGTGCAGCGGCAGGCAGCTCTTCCAGGGTCTTGGCACCCAGGGTCGAATCGCTCCAGCCTGGCATCTGCTCGTACACCGGCTCCAGGCCGATGTAGCTGTCAGCGTCGGTCGGCGCGTCGATGACGGCACCGTGCTCGTTCTTGTAGCCGACACAGATGTTGATGGTTTCCAGGCCGTCCAGAACGTCCAGCTTGGTCAGGCACAGGCCCGAGATGCTGTTGACGTCGATGGCGCGACGCAGGATCACAGCGTCGAACCAACCGCAGCGACGAGCACGGCCAGTAGTCGCACCGAACTCGTGGCCACGCTTGGCCAGGAAGGCACCGACGTCGTCGAACAGCTCAGTCGGGAACGGACCCGAACCCACACGGGTGGTGTAAGCCTTGGTGATGCCCAGGATGTAATCCAGGTACATCGGGCCCACGCCCGAACCGGTAGCGATGCCGCCGGCGGTGGTGTTGGAGCTGGTGACGTACGGGTAGGTACCGTGGTCGATGTCCAGCAGCGAACCCTGGGCGCCTTCGAACATGATGTCCTTGCCGGCACGACGCAGGTTATGCAGCTCGGCAGTGACGTCGAGCATCATCGGCTTGAGCAGCTCGGCGTATTCCATGCACTCGTCCAGAGTCTTCTGGAAGTCGATGGCCGGCTCTTTGTAGTAATTGACCAGTACAAAGTTGTGGTAGTCCAGCAACTCGCCCAGCTTGGCGGCGAAACGCTCGCGGTGGAACAAGTCACCGATACGCAGGCCACGACGGGCCACCTTGTCTTCGTACGCTGGGCCGATGCCGCGACCGGTAGTGCCGATCTTCTGCTCGCCGCGGGCTTTCTCGCGGGCCTGGTCCAGGGCTACGTGGTAGGACAGGATCAGCGGGCAGGATGGGCTGATGCGCAGGCGCTCGCGCACCGGCACGCCTTTCTCTTCCAGCTTGATGATTTCACGCAGCAGGGCATCCGGCGCAACCACCACGCCGTTGCCGATCAGGCACTGCACGCCTTCGCGCAGCACGCCCGAAGGGATCAGGTGCAGGACGGTTTTCTCGCCGTCGATCACCAGGGTGTGGCCAGCGTTGTGGCCACCTTGGTAGCGCACTACGGCAGCGGCATGTTCGGTCAGCAGATCAACGATCTTGCCTTTGCCCTCATCACCCCATTGGGTGCCCAGGACTACGACATTCTTACCCATAACACTTGTCCTCATTCGCGCAAACTTGGTGCCGGCAGCCGCCGGCAGGAAAACTCAAGAAGCCAGCGGCAATACTTGCCAAAGCCCATTCTGCTGAATCAATTGCCGGTCGCAGTCCGCTTCACGGGCGGCGGCCAAAGGCTGCCCAGGCAACGCCTGGACAACACGCTGACCCTCACTGCGCAACTGGCAAACCTGCTGCCAGAGTGCCGCATCAGTGCTGTCAGGCATCCAGATACCGCCGGACGGTAACTCGACCTCAGCACGCCCCAGGGTCACCAGGGTTTTCAAATCGGTGGAAAAACCGGTCGCCGGCCGGGCACGCCCGAAGTCCGCGCCGATGTCGTCGTAGCGACCGCCCTGGGCGATGGACTGACCTTCACCCGGCACGAACACCGCGAACACCACGCCTGTGTGGTAGTGATAGCCACGCAGCTCACCCAGGTCGAAGTACAGCGGCAACTCCGGGAAACGTGCGGACAAACGATCGGCGATGGTCAGCAACTCGTCGAGCGCCGACAACACCGGAGCCGGCGCAGCAGCCAGACGGCTGCGGGCCGCGCTCAACACTTCACGACCGCCGCACAGATCAACCAGCGAGCGCAGCATGTCCGCCAGATCGGCAGTCAAACCTTCGGTCAGGCTAATGACCTCGTCGATCGCCTTGCGTTGCAGGGCATCGAACAATTGTTGCTCCACGGCACCCGACAAACCGGCCGCACGAGCCAGGCCGCGGTAGATACCGACGTGGCCCAGGTCCATATGCACATCCGGCACATCGGCCAGTTGCAACATGGCCAGCATCAAGCTGATGACTTCAACGTCGCTGCTCGGGCTGGCATCGCCATACAACTCGGCACCCAGTTGAATCGGACTGCGCGAGGACGACAAGGCACGCGGCTGGGCATGCAAGACGCTGCCCGCGTAGCACAGGCGGCTCGGACCTTCACGACGCAGGGTGTGGGCGTCGATGCGCGCCACTTGTGGCGTGATGTCGGCACGGAAACCCATCTGCCGACCCGACTGCGGGTCGATGACCTTGAAGGTACGCAGATCCAGGTCCTGGCCAGCACCTGTGAGCAGGGATTCCAGGTATTCGATATGGGGAGTAACGACGAACTCGTAACCCCAACTCTGGAACAAATCCAACACCTGACGACGCGCCACTTCGATGCGCGCCGCTTCCGGCGGCAGTACTTCTTCGATGCCATCTGGCAGCAGCCAGCGGTCTACCGTTGCCATTACGCCATTCCCCTATGGTCCGGGCGGCAAGCCTGGGGCCAGCCTTGAGTGAAGCAGAAAAGGGCCGCATCCGACGCGAACTCAGCCGGACAGGCAGCTGGAAACCAGCTGTACAGACCCTTTTCCTCGAAAAATCTTGCCGGGCTCTTGAACGAACTTCGGCCAATCAAACATGCAGACGCAAAAAAGCCGGGAATTTCCCGGCTGCCGCATCATACACACGTTTTCCCAAAGGATCACCCCGCGAGGCGTTTTAGCCGCCCGGCGGGGTGCTGCTCAGGTCAGTGCAAGATCAAGGCTTGGCTTTTTCCAGGTAACGGAAAAAGTCGCTGCCCGGATCCAGGACCATGACATCGGTTTTGTTCGCGAAGCTTTCACGGTAAGCACGCAGGCTACGGTAGAACGCGTAGAACTCCTGGTCCTGGCCATAGGCTTTGGCGTAGATCGCTGCGGCTTGAGCATCACCATCACCACGCGCCTCTTCAGACTCGCGATAGGCTTCGGCCAGCAGCACGCGGCGCTGACGATCGGCGTCGGCACGGATGCCTTCAGCCAGTTCGTTACCTTTGGCGCGATGCTCACGAGCCTCACGCTCACGCTCGGTGCTCATACGCTCGAACACGCTGCGGTTCACTTCCTTGGGCAGGTCGATGGCCTTGACGCGAACATCGACCACTTCGATACCCAATTCTTTGTTGGCCATCTTGTTCAAGGACGCAGTGATATCGGCCATCAGCGCATCGCGCTCACCGGAAACCACTTCGTGCAGCGTACGTTTACCGAACTGGTCACGCAGGCCCGACTCAAGACGACGGGACAGACGCTCGTCGGCAATCTGCTTCAGACCGGAAGTTGCGGTGTAGAAGCGCTCGGCATCCTGCACTCGCCACTTGGCGAAGGCATCGACCATCACGGCTTTCTTTTCCAGAGTCAGGAAGCGCTGTGTCGGTGCATCCAGGGTCATCAGACGGGCGTCAAACTTACGCACCTGGTTCACGTAGGGCACTTTCACATGCAGGCCAGGCTGGACATCGGCCTGAACCACACGACCGAACTGCAGCAACACCGCACGCTCGGTCTGAGCGACGATGTAGAAGCTGTTCCAGGCAACCACCGCCACGACAACACCCACAATCAGGGCGATCAGCGATTTATTGCTCATCAGCGACTCTCCCTAGAACGTGTCTGCTGTTGCTGCAAATCAGCCGCCGCACGTGCATTCACTTCATTGCTAGCCGCAGACGCTGCACCCGTTACCGGAGCATTGCCGCCGCGACCGCTGTCGATCATTTTGTCCAGCGGCAGGTAAAGCAGGTTGTTCTGCCCGCCCTTGTTGCCGGTCACCAGCACTTTGCTGGTGTTGCTGAAGACTTCCTGCATGGTGTCCAGGTACAGACGTTCACGGGTCACTTCAGGTGCCTTGCGGTATTCGGCTACCAACTTGGTAAAGCGATCCGCTTCACCCTTGGCCCGAGAAACCACTTCGTCGCGATAACCGTTGGCATCCTCAAGGATGCGCTGGGCCTGGCCACGCGCTTCCGGCACGACGCCGTTGGCGTAGGTTTCAGCCTGGTTGCGCGAACGCTGCTCATCTTCACGAGCACGGATCACATCGTCGAAGGCTTCCTGCACTTCACGCGGGGCTGCCGCGCTCTGTACGTTGACCTGGGTCACGGTGATACCGGTGCGATAGGTATCGAGGAAGCGTTGCAGACGCTCCTTGATTTCGCTGGCCATCAACTCACGACCTTCGGTCAGCACCTGGTCCATCGCCGTGGAGCCCACGACGTGGCGCAAGGCGCTGTCGGTCGCATGTTGCAGGCTGATTTCCGGCTGATCGACGTTCAACACGAAGTCTTGCAGGTTGCTGATCTTGTACTGCACGGTCAGCGGCACTTCGACGATGTTCTCGTCTTCGGTCAGCATCTGGCCCTGCTTGGTGTAGGCACGCTCACGCGTGACGTTCTCCATGTACTTCTTGTCGATCGGCGGGAAGTAGATGTTCAGGCCCGGGCCGACGGTTTCATAGTACTTGCCGAAGCGCAGCACCACGGCCTGCTCCTGCTCGTCGACGACGTAAACCGCGCTGTACAGCCACACGGCCGCCAGCACGACAAGACCGATGCCCAGCAAGCCGAAACCACCGCCCTTGCCGGAGCTACCGCCGTCATCACCACGTTTTTTACCACCACCGAACAACCCATTCAGGCCTTCCTGCAGCTTACGGAAGGCCTCGTCGAGATCTGGCGGCCCCTTGCGGTCGCCGTTATTACGGCGCTTACCACCCCAAGGATCCTGATTATTCGAGTTGCCACCCGGCTCATTCCAAGCCATAGCGCTCTCCATCTGATAAAGCAAAGACGCACCCACGGCGCGCCGACCAATGCTACAGAATGCCTGCTACAGCGGCACAACCGCTTGCCCAGGCTTTTATTGCAAAGTGTGTTGCTCGATGAACTCCAGCGGCTGCATGCCTTCGCGACTTACCAGCCGATTCAACTCGACTCGCGGCAAACGAACAGCAAGCAGGCTGACGCCTTCTTCATCGTGGCCTTCCTTTTGCACCGCGCCCAACTCGAAGAACTGTGCACGCAGTCGAGCAAAACGCTGAGGCAAGCGCAAGGTGCCTACGAACAAATCATCGCCCAGCAACTCGGCGATGGCTTGCTTGAGTAAATCCAGACCCCGACCGTCTTGAGCCGATAGCCAGACGCGCTGCGGATTACCATCGGCATCACGCTGAATCTGCGGCTCCACACCCTCGAGCAAATCGAGTTTGTTATAGACCTCCAGGATCGGCAAGTCTTGGGCCCCGATCTCTCCGAGCACCACCATGACCTGTTCGATCTGGGCCATGCGCTCAGGCTCATGGGCATCGATCACATGCAGCAACAGGTCGGAATTGCTCGACTCTTCGAGCGTAGCCCGAAACGCCTCGACCAGTTTGTGCGGCAAATGACGGATAAAGCCCACGGTATCGGCCAGCACGATCGGCCCCAGGTCATCCAGTTCCAGACGACGCAGAGTGGGGTCGAGGGTGGCGAACAATTGGTCGGCGGCATATACGTCGGACTCGGTCACCGCATTGAACAGCGTGGACTTGCCGGCGTTGGTGTAACCCACCAGGGACACAGAAGGAATATCAGCCCGCTTGCGGCCGCGACGAGCCTGCTCGCGCTGACTGCGGACCTTCTCCAAGCGCCCCTTGATCTGCCGCAGGCGAACCCGCAGAAGGCGTCGGTCGGTTTCCAGCTGGGTTTCACCCGGGCCACGCAGACCGATACCGCCTTTCTGCCGCTCGAGGTGAGTCCAGCCGCGAACCAGTCGGGTACTCATATGCTCAAGCTGAGCCAGTTCGACCTGGAGCTTGCCTTCATGGGTACGGGCGCGTTGGGCGAAAATATCGAGAATCAGACCCGTGCGGTCAATCACGCGGCACTCGAAAGCACGTTCGAGGTTACGTTCCTGACTGGGCGTGAGGATGTGATTGAAAATCACCAGGTCTACCTGTTCGGCTTTGACCAGGTCGCGTAATTCTTCGACCTTGCCGCTGCCAACCAGGTATTTGGCGGTTGGCCGATGACGCGGCACGTTTACAAACGCGACGGTCTCGGCGCCGGCCGATTTTGCCAGCTCCTGAAACTCCTGCGGATCTTCGCGCGCCTCAGGGTCCTGACCATCCAAGTGAACGAGAATGGCCCGTTCACCACCACCGTGGCGCTCAAAGAACAAAGGAGACTCCTATCAGGCGTTACCTGGCTCAGCGTCACCCTGTTCGGATTCGGATGCGCTAGGCAGACGAATTGGACGAACTGGAACTACTGTCGAGATAGCGTGCTTGTAAACCATCTGGCTGACGGTGTTTTTCAGCAGGATCACGAACTGGTCGAAGGACTCGATCGTACCCTGCAGCTTGATCCCGTTGACCAGATAGATGGAAACCCCAACTTTCTCTTTACGCAAAGTATTCAAGTAAGGGTCTTGTAGCGAATGCCCTTTTGACATGTGCCGCACTCCTTTAAGGATCAATAATAAAAAATTAGAAAAACAGATGGCTTAAGCCGTCACACCCCCAAGGATAGACGGCAATTGCAGGGACTCAGCTCAATATGGAGACCGATCCCAAGTATTTCAAGGCGCGTGGCAGATTGTCGCAATCCAGGCTGTCCAGCCAATGCAGATCAGCCCAACTGCGCAACCAGGTGAACTGGCGTTTCGCCAATTGGCGCGTGGCAATGATCCCCCGCTCCTGCATCTCGGCTGACGTCAGTTTGCCATCCAGATGATCCCAGACCTGCCTGTAACCTACTGCTCGTATAGACGGCAACCCGGCATGCAGGTCACTTCTCGAACGCAGAGCTACGACCTCGTCGATGAACCCCTGTTCCAACATTTGCGTGAATCTTTGTGCAATGCGCTCATGCAGTACCTGCCGATTCGCCGGAGCGATGGCCAAGTTCGCGACAGTATAGGGCAATTGACCCTGTCCCGATGCGCCTGCTTCAGTACTTTGCGCAGATTGTCGCTGGCGGTGAGCCGTCATTGTCTGACCGCTGACCCGGTAAACTTCCAGGGCCCTGCTCAGACGTTGCGGATCATTGGGATGGATTCTGGCCGCCGACTCTGGGTCGATTGCCGCCAATTGATCGTGCAACGCCTGCCAACCCAGTCGCGCGGCCTCGTCTTCCAGCTCGGCGCGCACCTGAGGATCGGCTGGCGGCATATCGGCCAGCCCCTCGAGCAGCGCCTTGTAATAGAGCATGGTGCCGCCCACCAGTAGCGGGATCTTGCCCCGCGCCGTGATATCGGCCATGGCCGCCAAAGCATCAGTGCGAAAGTCTGCGGCGGAGTAACTCTGGGCCGGGTCGAGAATATCGATCAGCCGATGGGGAAACTCCGCCAGCAGCGCCTTGGAAGGCTTGGCGGTGCCAATGTCCATGCCGCGATACACCAGCGCCGAGTCGACACTGATCAACTCGCAGGGCAGGACCTTGGTCAGCTCAATGGCCAGATCGGTTTTGCCCGCAGCGGTCGGGCCCATCAGAAAAATCGCTGGAGGAAGCTGGCTCATCAACGACCGCGCAAAAAGAGTTTGTCCAGATCGTCCAGGCCCAGTTGGGTCCAGGTCGGCCGGCCATGGTTGCATTGGCCGCTGCGCTCGGTGTTTTCCATGTCCCGCAGCAGCCCGTTCATTTCCGGCAACGCCAGGCGCCGGTTGGCGCGAATGGCGCCGTGGCAGGCCATGGTGCCCAGCAACTCGTTGAGGTGGGCCTGAATGCGGTCACTGGTGCCGTATTCCATGAGGTCCGCCAACACATCGTGCACCAGGCGATTGGCCTCGGCCTGCTTGAGCAAGGCCGGGATCTGTCGAATGGCCAGGGTCTCCGGGCCCAAACGCTGCAGCTCGAAGCCCAGGCGCTGAAACCAACTGACGTGCTCTTCTGCACAATCCGCCTCGCGCTGGCTGACCGCGATCGACTCCGGTACCAGTAGCGGCTGGCCGCTCAGGCCTTCGCTGGCCATGGCCACCTTGAGCCGTTCGTACATGATCCGCTCGTGGGCCGCATGCATGTCCACTAGCACCAGCCCCTGGGCATTCTCCGAGAGAATGTAGATCCCCTTGAGCTGGGCCAGGGCGTAACCCAACGGCGGGATATCCCCCTGGCCGTCCGGCAACGACACCGCCGGCGCACCCGGCAGCGGCGCGAAAAACTCGCGATAGGCGCTTTGGGCCTCCGCCGCCGGTAAGGTCGGCTGCGGCCGCGGCGTGTATTGGTATTGATACCCCGCCCCGGCACCCGAACCCGGCGTACTCATGGACGGCTGGGCCTGTGGCTGCTCCAGCGCCAAATTGGCCGCCAGGCGCATTTCACCCTGCGGGCCGAACTCGCCGGCTTCAATCCCCGTTGGCCGTACCATGCCAGCGACAGCCGCCGGCGCCGCCAGATGATCCTCCGGACGCACGTCGCCCAGGGCTCGGTGCAGGGTGCCGTAAAGAAAGTCGTGCACCATGCGCCCATCACGGAAGCGCACTTCGTGCTTGGTCGGGTGCACGTTGACGTCGACCACCGCCGGGTCCACTTCGAAAAACAGCACGAACGTCGGGTGCCGGCCGTTGAACAGTACGTCGCGATAAGCCTGGCGCACCGCGTGGGCGACCAGTTTGTCGCGCACGGCGCGGCCGTTGACGAAAAAGTACTGCAGGTCTGCCTGGCTGCGGGAAAAGGTCGGCAGGCCCACCCAGCCCCACAGGTGCAACCCGTTGCGTTCGACCTCGATGGGTAGCGCCTGCTCCAGGAAACCCGCGCCGCATATTGCTGCCACGCGCCGGGCGCGGGCTGCATCGTCGTTGGCTTCGTGCAGGCTGAGCACGCTTTTGCCGTTGTGCCGCAGATGGAACGCCACATCGAAACGGGCCAGGGCCAGGCGCTTGATGACTTCCTGCAGGTGATCGAATTCGGTTTTCTCGGCCTTGAGGAACTTGCGTCGAGCCGGGGTATTGAAGAACAGATCGCGCACTTCCACCGAGGTGCCGACCGGGTGTGCCGCCGGCTGGACCCGCGGCGCCATGTCACGGCCTTCGGTTTCCACCTGCCAGGCCTGGTCGGCGTCACGGGTGCGCGAGGTCAGGGTCAAGCGTGCTACGGAACTGATGGACGCCAGGGCCTCACCACGAAAGCCCAGGCTCATCACCCGCTCCAGGTCTTCCAGATCACGAATCTTGCTGGTGGCATGACGCGCCAGGGCCAGGGGCAGGTCGTCGGAGGAAATCCCGCTGCCGTCATCGCGAACCCGCAGCAGTTTGACCCCTGCCTGCTCCACATCCACATCGATCCGCCTAGCGCCCGAGTCGAGGCTGTTCTCCAGAAGCTCCTTGATCACCGACGCCGGGCGCTCAACCACCTCGCCTGCGGCGATCTGGTTGGCCAGGCGCGGGCTGAGCAGCTCGATGCGCGCACTGCTGTTCAGCGGCTCACTCATTCCTTGGCCGCCAATTCAGTGCCTGGAATGGTCAGGGTCTGGCCCACTTTCAGCTCATCGGTCTTCAGGTTGTTGGCACTGCGCAAGGTCGCGGCCGACACTTGGTAGCGCACAGCCAGCATGGCCAGGGTTTCCCCCGGACTGACCCGGTGATCACGCGGCCCTTGGGCAATCTTCCCGGAGTCGCGCAGCCAGGCAATGTAAGTTCCCGGCGGCGGGTTCTGCTGGAAGAACTGACGCACGCCGCTGCTGATGGAGCGTGCCAGCGCCTGCTGGTGACTGGCGGTGGCCAGCTTGTTGGCCTCGTTGGCGTTGGAGATAAACCCGGTTTCCACCAGGATCGACGGAATATCCGGCGATTTCAGCACCATGAACCCGGCCTGCTCCACACGCTGCTTATGCAGCGGCGTGACCCGACCGATGTTGCTCAGGACCTTCTGGCCCACATTCAGGCTGGAGGTCAGGGACGCGGTCATCGACAGGTCCAGCAGAACCCCGGCCAGCATGCGGTCTTTGTCATCGAGGCTGACGTTGCCAGCACCGCCGATCAAGTCAGAACGGTTTTCACTGTCCGCCAGCCAACGGGCGGTTTCAGACGTAGCCCCACGCTCGGACAAGGCAAATACGGACGCCCCAAAGGCGGCTTTCGAAGGCGCTGCGTCAGCATGGATCGAGACGAACAGGTCAGCGCCCTTCTTGCGGGCGATTTCGGTACGACCGCGCAACGGAATGAAATAGTCGCCGGTGCGGGTCAATTCGGCGCGGAAGCCCTTGAGGCCATTGATCTGGCGCTGCAGTTCACGGGCGATGGCCAGTACCACGTCTTTCTCATGCTGACCGCGGGAACCGGAAGCCCCCGGGTCTTCGCCACCGTGCCCGGCGTCGATTACCACGATAATGTCGCGTTTGCCCGCCGGTGCCGGCGGCAGCTTGATCGCCGGTTCGACCGGTGTCACCGGAACGGCCGGAACCGTCGCGACATTGGTCGGCGGCGGTGTCGGCGCGGCATCGGCCGGGTTATCGAACAGATCGACCACCAGACGGTTACCGTATTGGGCATTGGGTGCCAGGGTGAAGCTCTTCGGGGTGACGGCCTTTTTCAGGTCGATGACCACCCGCAGGTCGGTTGGCGTGCGCTGCGCTGAACGCATGGCAGAGATCGGCGTATTGGCCGTGGCGATGTTCAATGGGCCGCCCAGGGTCGCGCCATTGATATCGATCACCAGGCGATCGGGGGCCGAGAGGGTGAAGACACTGTGTTGCACCGGGCCGGTCAGGTCGAACACCAGTCGCGTGTTATCCGGTGCCCGCCACAGCCGAACGCTGCGAACCTGTGTTGCGGCCACAGCCTCGACGGCCAATGCCGTAAGCAAGAGTCCTACGACAGCGACCATCGCGCGAATGCGCATACCTAACCCCATAATTTATTTGAATTCCAACGCCAAAGCGGCACACCAGGACTCGCCACGCGAGCCTTGTGATAACAGATGCACAGAGCGCCCGTTGTTATGCGGGCTAATGGTAATGGTCAGGTCCGGCTTTGGCAAAAAGCCTGCACCACGTTGAGGCCACTCCAGCAGGCACAAAGCATCGCCCTCGAAATAGTCACGGATGCCCAGGAACTCCAACTCCTCCGGGTCGACCAAGCGATACAGGTCGAAGTGAAAAGCCCGCACCTCACCGATCTCATAAGGCTCCACCAGGGTGAAGGTCGGGCTCTTCACCGCCCCCACATGCCCCAGCCCACGGATGATGCCGCGCGACAAGGTGGTTTTACCCGCGCCCAGGTCACCTTCAAGAAAGATCACCCCAACGCCTTGGGTCGCCCGCGCAATCTGTGCACCAAACGCGACCATGGCCTCTTCATCGGCCAGATACAGGGTTACTTCAGACACGGTGACTGCTCCTCCAACAACTGACGAATGGCCGGGATCAGATCACTGGCCGCCAACCCGCGCCCTTGGGCGCCTTGACGCTCGCCGGCCGTGGCATGCAGCCACACCGCCAGGCAAGCGGCTTCGAACGCCGGCAAGCCCTGGGCCAGCAACGCCCCCAGCAGACCCGCCAGCACATCCCCCAACCCCGCGGTGGCCATTACCGGATGCCCCTGATCGCAACGGACCAGGTTCCCCTCCGGGCTAGCAATCAGGCTACCAGCCCCCTTGAGCACCACCACCGCTGTATATTTTTTGCTCAACGCTCGGGCTGCGGCAGGACGATCCGCCTGCACCTGGGCCGTGCTTACCCCCAACAGCCGCGCCGCTTCCCCGGGATGAGGCGTGATCACACTGGCGGCCGGCAACAGCAAGCCGCCCTTGGACAACAGATTCAACGCATCGGCATCCCAGACCTGCGGCAGGCGGGCACTGGCCGCGGCGGACAATAAGCTGCGCCCCCAGGCGCCCTGTCCCAGGCCGGGGCCCACCACCAGGACCGAAGCCTGCTCCAGCAGCCCCATCAACTGGTTGGCCGAGTGCACGCCCAGGGTCATGACTTCCGGCAAGCGCGCCAGGGCCGCCGGCACGTGCTCGCTGCGAGTGGCCAGCGACACCAGGCCGGCGCCACTGCGCAGGGCACTTTGCGCGCTCAACAGCGCGGCACCGCCGAAACCACGGTCGCCACCGATCACCAGCACATGGCCGAACTGACCTTTATGGGCGTCCAGGGAACGGGCGCTCAATCGCGGCAACTGCTCAGCCAACAGTGACTGAACGTCGGGTAATGGGTGATTTGTCTGCGGCATGCGTCTTCGGGCTCCGATGTCTGGCAGAATTATACGCACCTCAGCCCCGGTTTCTCTCGCCTCATGCCCGCTATTACCACCGATCTCCCTGCCCTCGCCCAATCGATCAAGGACTGGGGCCGCGAGCTGGGCTTTCAGCAAGTCGGCATCAGCGGCCTGGACCTCGCCGAGCATGAGCAGCACCTGGAGCGCTGGCTGGCTGCCGGCTACCACGGCGAGATGGAGTACATGGGCGCCCACGGCAGCAAACGCTCCCACCCGGACCAACTGGTGCCTGGCACCTTGCGCGTGGTGTCGCTGCGCATGGACTACCTGCCCGGCGACACCCAGATGGCGCAACGCCTGGCCCAACCCGAGAAAGCCTATGTCTCGCGTTACGCCCTGGGGCGCGACTACCACAAGCTGATCCGCAAACGCGTGCAGCAACTGGCCGAGCGCATTCAGCAGGCCATCGGGCCGTTCGGCTACCGCGCCTTTGTCGACAGTGCCCCGGTCTTGGAAAAAGCCATCGCCGAACAGGCTGGGCTGGGCTGGATCGGTAAGAACACCCTGGTGCTCAACCGCAAGGCCGGCAGTTACTTCTTTCTGAGCGAACTGTTCGTCGACCTACCGCTGCCGGTGGATGCGCCCCACGCCACGGAGCACTGCGGGCGCTGCACCGCCTGCCTCGACATCTGCCCCACCAACGCGTTTGTCGGCCCCTATGTGCTGGATGCCCGACGCTGTATTTCTTACCTGACCATCGAGCTGAAAAGCGCGATTCCCGAGGACTTGCGCTCGCTGATCGGCAACCGCGTCTTCGGCTGCGATGACTGCCAGATCGTCTGCCCCTGGAACCGTTTCGCCCGGCCGTCCGGCGAAAGCGACTTCAAGCCCCGGCACAACCTGGACAATGCCGAATTGGCCGAGCTGTTCCTGTGGGATGAAGACACCTTCCTCAGCAGCACCGAAGGCTCGCCCCTGCGCCGCGCCGGTTACGAGCGCTGGCTGCGCAACCTGGCGGTGGGCCTGGGCAATGCGCCCTCGAGCATCCCCGTGCTCGAAGCCCTCAAGGCGCGCCAGGACCACCCGTCAGAGCTGGTGCGCGAGCACGTGCAGTGGGCCTTGGCGCAGCACGCCAGCCGTCAATGTTCGTCGTTGTAGACGAATTTGGGCATTTCCCAGTGAAAACGGATCGCCAGCAGCCGTAATAGAAAGCCGCCAAACAAGGTGATCAGGATCGACTGCTCGCCGGGCAATTGCAGATAGATGCACAGCATGTAGCACCAGGCAGCGGCGAAGGAGACGCTGGCATAGAGCTCGCGGCGGAAAATCAGCGGAATGTCGTTGCAGAAAATATCCCGCAGAATGCCGCCGAAGACCCCGGTGATCACCCCACTGACCGAGGCCACCAGCATGCCGTGGCCCATTTCCAGGGCAGTCATGCAGCCAATCAAGGTAAAGGCCACCAGGCCCACAGCGTCGAGCACCAGGAACAGCGAGCGCAGATGGCGCATCAGGGGCGCGATAAAGATCGTCACCAGCGCCGCCACTGAGGTCAGCACCAGGTATTCGGGGTGCTTGACCCAGGTCAGCGGGTAGTGCCCCAGCAGCACATCACGCACCGAACCGCCGCCCAGGGCCGTGATGCAGGCGATCAGCACCACGCCAAACCAATCCATGCCACGGCGACCGGCCGACAAGGCGCCCGTCATGGCTTCAGCGGTAATGGCAATCAGGTAGAGCATCAGCAGCATGATGGCGGTCCTTGCAGGAAGGCGCGCAGTCTACTCAGTTGGCGCAGGCACCAAAAGAGGGCAGCAGAGGGAAATAGGCTGGCGGCAAGGCCCTGTCGCCGGGCGGCCGGCGACAGAAGTTGCGCTTTAGAACTTGATGAAGTGCTTGCGGTAGTGCTGCAACTCGGCGATGGACTCGCGAATATCATCCAGTGCCAGGTGGGTGCTGCCCTTCTTGAAGCTGTCACGCACATCCGGGGCCCAGCGTGCGGCCAACTCTTTCAGGGTCGAAACGTCCAGGTTGCGGTAGTGGAAATAGCTTTCCAGGGCCTTCATGTGGCGAAACAGGAAGCGCCGGTCCTGGCAGATGCTGTTGCCACAGATCGGCGACTTGCCCTTGGGCACCCATTGCTCAAGGAACGCAATGGTCTGCGCTTCGGCTTCGGCCATGCTGATACGGCTGTCGCGCACACGCTGGGTCAAGCCGGAACCACCGTGCTGGCGGGTGTTCCACTCATCCATGCCAGCGAGGATTTCATCGCTCTGGTGAATCGCAATGACCGGGCCTTCAGCCAAGGTATTGAGGTTGCTGTCGGTGACGATGGTCGCCATCTCGATAATGACGTCGGTGTCAGGGTTCAGACCGGTCATTTCCAGATCGATCCAAATCAGATTCTGCGGGTTTTGCATGGGAGGGCTCCTCGGCGTAGTTGCGCAGTTTAGCCTAGAGCACCTGCCCGGCGTGCTAAACTCGCGGCCGTTTTACCTAACCGCTGCATTATCGACACGGAACACCAATGGCCAAACGCCAGCTCAATCGTCGCCAAAACTGGCGCATCGAAAAGATTCAAGGCGAGCGCGCCGCCCGCGCCGCCAAACGCGAATCCTCCGCGGTGGAAGCCCTGGAGGGAGGCGATCTCGGCCCGGAACAGACCGGGTTGGTGATTGCCCACTTCGGCGTACAGGTCGAGGTCGAAGCCCGCGAAGGCGAATTGGCCGGCCAGATATTCCGCTGCCATTTGCGCGCCAACCTGCCCGCACTGGTCACCGGCGACCAAGTGGTCTGGCGCGCCGGCAACCAAGGCATCGGGGTGATCGTCGCCCAACTGCCGCGCAACACCGAACTGTGCCGCCCGGACAGCCGCGGCCAACTCAAGCCGGTGGCAGCCAACGTCGACATGATTGTGATTGTCTTCGCGCCCATGCCCGAGCCCCACGCCAACCTGATCGATCGTTACCTAGTAGCCGCCGAGCACGCCGGCATCCGCCCGTTGCTGCTGCTGAACAAAGCCGACCTGATCGACGAACAGAACGCCCCGGCGCTCAATGCCTTGCTCGCGGTCTATCGCCAGCTGGGCTATCCGCTGCTGGAAGTCTCGGCGCACCACGGCGACGGCATGGATCAACTGCAAACCCAACTGGACGGGCGCATCAGCGTATTCGTCGGCCAGTCCGGCGTAGGCAAGTCCTCCCTGGTCAACAGCCTGCTGCCGGAAGTCGAAGCCCGTGTCGGCCCGCTGTCGGAGTACTCCGGCCAAGGCACCCACACCACCACCACCGCCCGCCTGTTCCACTTCCCCGGCGGCGGCGAACTGATCGACTCCCCAGGGATTCGTGAGTTCGGCCTCGGGCATGTCAGTCGCGCCGATGTCGAGGCCGGCTTTATCGAGTTCAACGACTTGCTCGGCACTTGCCGTTTCCGCGACTGCAAGCACGATCGCGAACCGGGCTGCGCCCTGCTCATGGCCCTGGAAGACGGCCGCGTGCAACAGCAACGGATGAACAGCTACCGCTCGATCATCGCCAGCCTGCCGGATAGCAGCTACTAAGCCTTACACGCCAGAAACGACAAGGCCGCGATGATCGCGGCCTTGTCGTTTCTGGGCTGGAGCCTAGGGCTGTTTCGGCGCAGTAGGCGCCTTGCCCGGCTCGTCCATCTTCAATACACCGTCTTCGAAGATGTTCATGCGCTGGCGAACCTCATGGGCTGGCAGCGGATCGGTACCCGGTGGCAGAGCATGAGGATCAACCGCCGCACCTGGCGCTGCGGGCTCAGGGCTCGCTGGAGCATCAGGCGCCTGCTCACCCTCGATCGCCCGCTGGGCTTTCTTGGTCAGCACGACGATGTCGATCCGCCGGTTCACCGGGTTGAAGGGGTCCTTGCGGTCAAACAGCGACGACGAGGCATAACCCACCACCCGCGCCACTTGCGAGTCCGGATAGCTGCCGGCAACCAACGCCCGTCGTGCCGCGTTGGCACGATTGGCTGAAAGCTCCCAGTTACCGAATTCACCTGCGCCCGAGTAAGGCTTGGCGTCGGTATGACCGCTGATGCTGATCTTGTTCGGCACCGCCTTGATGGTGTCGGCCATGGCCAGCAGGATGTCCTCGAAGTACGGCTTGAGGCGCGCACTGCCGGAGTCGAACATCGGCCGATTCTCGGCGTCCATGATCTGGATCCGCAAGCCGTCCTGGGTGATTTCGAAGAGGATCTGATCCTTGAACTTCTGCAGCTGCGGGTTTTCCTCGACCTTGTTCTGCAACTCTTGCAGCAACAGTTCGAGACGCTCACGCTCCACCTGCTCGGCCATGCCTTCGACTTGCTCGGCGTCGACCGTGACCTTGTCCGGTTGCGGCTGGGACTTGACCTCAGGGTTGAGGGTGGTCTCAGGAGCCAACTCCGGCGTACCGCCCAAATCGATGATGTAGGGCGTGCCGCTTTCGGAGAAGCCGATCGGGTCCTTGAAGTAACCGGCGATGGCGATCTTCTGCTCCGGGGTTGCGGTGGACAGCAGCCACAACACCAGGAAGAACGCCATCATCGCCGTGGCAAAGTCAGCGAAGGCGATTTTCCAGGCGCCCCCGTGATGCCCGCCCGCGAAGCGCTTGACGCGCTTGATGATAATCGGCTGGTTATTTTCCATGACTTAGCGTCCGCGAACCGCTTGTTCCAGCTCGGCGAAGCTAGGACGGTGCCCTGGGTACAGCACTTTGCGCCCGAACTCCACAGCCAGCGATGGCGGCATGCCGGAAGCCGAGGCCACCAGGGACGCCTTGATGGATTCGTAGACGTTGAGCTCTTCCTTGGCATCGTGGGCCAGGGACGTAGCCAACGGACCGAAGAAACCGTAGGCCGCGAGAATACCGAAGAAGGTACCCACCAGTGCCGCACCTACGTGCAGGCCGATGGACGCCTGGTCGCCTTCACCCAGGGAGGCCATGGTCACCACGATCCCCAGTACCGCCGCAACGATACCGAAGCCGGGCATGCCGTCGGCGATACCGGTCACCGCGTGGGAAGGATGCTCGAGGTCTTCCTTCATGCTGAACAATTCCATGTCGAACAGGCCTTCCAGCTCATGAGGAGCCATGTTGCCGGAGGACATGATGCGCAGGTAATCGCAGATATAAGCGGTCATGCGCTCGTCTTTGAGCACCGCCGGGTACTTGGCGAAGATCGGGCTGGCCGCGGCATCTTCGATGTCCCCTTCAATGGCCATCATGCCTTCGCGACGGCTCTTGTTGAGGATCTCGTAAACCAGGCCCAGGACTTCCAGATAGAAGGTGTGGGTGAAACGCGAGCTGAACATCCCCAGGGACTTCTTGATGACGTGCATCGTCATGTGCCCGGGGTTGGCCTGCAAGAATGCGCCGAACGCCGCACCGCCAATGATCAACACCTCGAAAGGCTGGATCAGGGCTGCGATTTTACCGTGGGAGAGCACGTATCCGCCGAGCACGCTCGCGAATACGACGATGATGCCGATAATTTTAGCCATAGGTAGGAGAGTACTTATTGAGTCGGGTTCAAGGTCATATTCGGAAGTTCGTAAAACTCTTCTTCTACTTATCGGCAAAACTGCGCCAGACTATAGCTCGTTAAGGCGAAAAGCCAGTTTGGCCCGCTCTGGGCGTGTTTGCAGCAGACGATGATTGTGTCCAACCATGTCTAATGAAACGACAGTCCCACATCCAATGCCCCGCACACTTGATGCCTGGGTCAAGCGCCTGAATGCCGTGCGCTTGCCCGTGCCGCAAGCCAGCCATGATCGAGTATGCAAAGCCATTGCCAACAACCGCAGCTCCTTGCGGGAAATTGCCGACCTGATGCAGAACAGTCCGGCACTGGCCTTGAGCGTGATTCGTGAAGCCAACGCCCACACCCACGGCAGCATGAGTGAGCCGGCGGAAAACCTGGAAATCGCCGTCAACCGCCTGGGCCTCAAGCGCACCGAAGAGCTGCTGGCGCAACTGCCGACCCTGCCCGAAGCCCAGATCCCTCAGCCCCTGCGTCAGCTGCAGTTGATCAGCCAGCATGCCACCCAACAAGCCAATGGTTTCTTCGCCGCGCGCCTGGCCCGACTCTGGCAGGACATCCACTGGGGCAGCCTGCTGTTTCTCTCGCCGCTGTGGCCCCTGGCCCTGAGCGCCCCCAAGCTTCTGGAGGAATGGGAGCAGCGGGTGATCTACAAGAGTGAATCGGCACACAAGGTTGAGCTGGAGCTGTTCGGCGTGCCGCTGCTGGACATCTGCCAGGCGCTGGTACACGTGTGGCACCTGCCGATCTGGGTACAACAGGGTTATCGCCTGCTGACCAGCGAACAAAAGCTGCTGGTCAAAGTCCTGCACATCGCCCGCGACAACGACAATCCGCTGCGTCAGCAACAGCGCCTGGACGCCGATCCGAACCTGCGCCGCTGGCTGAATCAGCCGGCCAACAGCGTGCTCCTGGCCAACGGCATGGCACTCTCCGCGCAACAAGCCTGGAACACCCCGCACAACCAGCGCTGGCAGTCCCTGACCGCACTGTATCTACAGATGCCGATCGACCAACTGCAACAGCAGTTGCACCAGCAGGCTGTGCAAAGCGCGCGTAACGACACGATGCCCGACCTCTGGCACCCGGCCCAAGCGCTGCTCTGGCCTTGGGACAGCCGCCGGCTGCCGGACAATATGCTGCCCGCGCATGCGCCAACCGCCGAAGACCTGGCCAAGTGGCGTCGCCACTGTGCGCAATTGCTGCTCGAGCCCAGCCGCTTCACCAACGCCATTCACCTCACCACCGCCGCCCGCGACGCCCTGTTGGCCAGTGGCATGCGGCGGGTGATGTTGCTGATGGCGGATCGCGAACACAGTGCCCTGAGGGTCCAGCAGATTGCCGGCTTGCCGGCAGAGTCAGCCAACCTGACCCTGCAAGCCAGCCAAAGCAGCGTGCTGCAGCGCCTGCTGGAGAAATCCGCCCAAGTGCGCATCACCCCCGAAAACGACGCACAGTTCTCCGCCCTGCTGCCGGGCCAGTTGCGCCGGCTGTTCCGTGGCGATCACCTGTTGCTGCGTTCATTGAGCAACAACGGCCGAGTGATCATGCTGGTGGTGGCTGACCAGGGTGGCGGCCCGTTCTCGGAAATCACCGTCCAGGCCTTCGGCAAAACGGCACAATGCATCGAAAAAGCCCTGCACAGCTTTACCAACCGCAGCTCGTGACGCTTGCGCTACAATCCCCCCTTTTGTGCCCTGGAGACCTCACATGTCTGACTTCTCTGGCTTGCCGCTGGTCATTGAGCCGAGCGACTTGCTCGCTCGTCTCGACGCCCGCGAACTGATTCTGGTCGACCTGACCAGCGCCGCACGCTACGCCACCGGGCACATTCCCGGCGCCCGTTTTGTCGACCCCAAACGCACCCAGCTTGGCCAGGCCCCGGCACCAGGCCTGATGCCGCCACAGGCCGCCCTCGAAGCCCTATTTGGCGAACTGGGGCACAACCCCGACGCGGTCTACGTGGTTTATGACGACGAAGGCGGCGGCTGGGCCGGTCGCTTCATCTGGTTGCTGGATGTGATAGGCCATCGCCACTACCACTATGTGGATGGCGGCCTGCTGGCCTGGCTGGCGGAAAGCCTGCCGGTGTCCACCGAGGTGCCCGCCCCCGCTGGCGGCCCCGTCTCCCTGACCCTGCACGACGAGCCCACGGCCACGCGTGAATACCTGCAAAGCCGCCTCGGCGCCGCCGACCTGGCGATCTGGGACGCCCGCGGGCCGCTGGAGTACACCGGCGAAAAGGTGCTAGCCGCCAAGGCCGGGCACATTCCCGGCGCCATCAATTTCGAATGGACGGCCGGCATGGACCAGGCGCGCCACCTGCGCATCCGCCGCGACATGCCGCAGATCCTGGAAAAGCTCGGCATCACCCAAGACAAAGAAGTCATCACCCACTGCCAGACTCACCACCGCTCCGGCTTCACCTACCTGGTGGCCAAGGCGCTGGGTTACCCGCGAGTCAAGGGCTACGCCGGTTCCTGGGGCGAATGGGGCAATCATCCCGACACGCCCGTAGAGATTTAAGGTTTAAGGACAGTTAATGAAAAAGCGTTTGTTTATCCTCAGCCAGTACCTGCTGCCTCATCACCTGCTGTCGCGCCTGGCCGGCTGCATTGCCGAGTGCCGCGTGCGTTGGTTCAAGAATGCCTTCACCGCATGGTTCGCCAAGCGCTACCAGGTGGATATGTCACAGGCCCTGGTGGAAGACCTGACGGCCTACGAGCACTTCAACGCCTTCTTCACCCGCGCCCTGAAAGACGGCGCACGCCCGCTGGATTCCACCCCAGGCGCGATCCTCAGCCCGGCCGACGGTGCCGTCAGCCAACTGGGCCCGATCGAGCACGGCCGAGTATTCCAGGCCAAGGGCCACAGCTTCAGCGTACTGGAGTTGCTCGGTGGCGACGCAGCCATGGCGGCGCCTTTCATGGGCGGTGATTTCGCCACCATCTACCTGTCGCCCAAGGACTACCACCGCGTGCACATGCCGTTGGCCGGGACGTTGCGCGAGATGGTCTACGTGCCGGGACGAATTTTTTCGGTCAACCAGACCACCGCGGAAAATGTTCCGGAACTGTTCGCCCGCAACGAGCGCGTGGTGTGCCTGTTCGACACCGAACGCGGCCCGATGGCCGTGGTGCTGGTAGGCGCGATGATCGTGGCCTCGATCGAAACCGTCTGGGCCGGCCTGGTGACGCCGCCCAAGCGTGAACTGAAAACCGTGCGCTACGACGAAGCAGCTCGCGCGCCGATCCACCTGGAGAAAGGCGCCGAACTGGGCCGCTTCAAGCTGGGCTCCACCGCCATCGTGCTGTTCGGCCCAGAACAAGTGCAGTGGGCTGAAGGCCTGGTGGCCGGCTCCCCCGTGCAAATGGGTCAAGGCCTGGGCCTGGCCAAGGCCTGAGGCTTTTACCGGGTATAAAAAAACGCCGCTGATTCAGCGGCGTTTTTTTTTGGCGGGGGCTTTAGATCACAACTGGCCGTCGCGATCACGGAAGCCCAGCAGGTACAGCACACCGTCCAGGCCCAGGGTGGAAATCGCCTGTTTCGCCGATTGCTTCACCAGCGGCTTGGCGCGGAACGCCACACCCAAACCGGCAATCGCCAGCATCGGCAAATCGTTGGCGCCATCACCGACGGCAATGGTTTGCTCCAGGCGCAAGCCTTCCTTGTGCGCCAGCTCACGCAGCAAATCGGCCTTGCGCTGTGCGTCGACAATCGGCTCGATGGCCACGCCAGTGACCTTGCCATCCACCACTTCCAGCTCGTTGGCGAACACATAGTCGATGCCCAGCTTGGCTTGCAACTGTTTGGCGAAGTAGGTGAAGCCGCCGGACAGAATCGCGGTCTTGTAGCCCAGGCGCTTGAGCTCGGCGAACAGGGTTTCAGCCCCTTCGGTCAAGCGCAGCGAAGCGCCGATGGAGTCCAGCACATTCACGTCCAGACCCTTGAGCAAGGCCAGGCGCTCCTTGAAGCTGGCGCGGAAATCCAGTTCGCCGGCCATGGCCCGCTCCGTGATTTCCGCTACGCGATCGCCCACGCCGGCCGCCTTGGCCAACTCATCGATGACTTCGGCCTCGATCAGCGTCGAGTCCATGTCGAACACGGCCAGGCGCCGATTGCGACGGAACAGCGAGTCTTCCTGGAAGGCGATGTCGACGTTCAGTTCCTGAGCCACGCTGAGGAACTCGGCGCGCAGCGCTTGCGGGTCGGCCGCCTCACCACGCACGGAAAATTCGATGCAGCCCTTGCCCTTGTCCGCCGGCGTGTCCAGCGGCATACGCCCGGACAAGCGATCGATATGGTCGATGTTCAAGCCGTACTTGGCCGTGATCGAGCTGACCCGCTGCAACTGTTCAGCAGTCACTTTACGGGTCAGCAGGGTGACGATATGACGCTTCTTGCCCTGGCCGCCGACCCATTGCTGGTAATCCTCCTCGGACACCGGCGTGAAACGCACCTGCTGATCCAGCTTGTAGGCCGTGAACAGGATGTCCTTGAGCACCGACGAACTTTGCTCGTTGCTCGGAATTTCAACCAGGATGCCGAACGACAGGGTGTCGTGGATCACCGCCTGACCAATGTCGAGAATGTTCACACCACCCTGGGCCAGAACACCGGTAATGGCCGCCGTCAGACCGGGACGGTCAACACCGGTGATGTTTATCAGGACAATTTCGCGCAAGGCGCACCCCCGCAGGTGGAAAAAAACCGCATTCTACCTACTTTCGCTGACCATCGGGCACAGCCAGCGCTTTGCCGGTCTAGGGCCTGTCGCTATACTGCGCGTCAACTTCACGGACAAAAGAGCCGAGCTCAGTGAACCGGCCTACGCCAGTCAAACCCGATAACTTCTTTCTGCTGATCTTCCGTGCACTGCGCCACCGCCGTGTACCGATTGCATTACGCATTGCCAGCCATAACGTGATCCTGGTCGCCCTGGCCCTGGTGATCTATGCCTGCGTGATGGGCCTGCAATTCAAGCAGGCGATGCACGAACAAGCCGACGCCCTGGGTCAGAGCCTGACCACCCAGACCGCGACCTCGGCCACCGAGCTGCTGGTGTCCAACGACATCCTCAGCCTCAACGTGCTGCTCAACAACCTGACCAAGAACCCGCTGGTGGCCCATGCGGCCATCTATAGCGTCGACAACCGGATCCTCGCCGAAGCCGGGCAGCGCCCGAAAAGCAGCCTGCTGGGCGAAACCGAAGGCGTCTACCAGACCAAGATCACCTTCCAGGACGTGACCGCCGGCAACCTGCGGATCAGCCTGGACATGGCCCAGTTCCAGCAGCCGATGACCATCAGCCTGCAAAGCATGGGCATTCTCAGCGCCATTCTGCTGGCCCTGGCCCTGGCCTTGAGCCTGCGCCTGGGGCGGCATATCTCCACGCCCCTGATGCAGTTGCGGGTCTGGCTGCGTGACCTGGACGAACACACCCCGGCAACCCAGCGCCAGGATGAGATCGGTGACCTGGCGCGCCAGCTGCATGCACGCCTGGTACCGGAAAAACCGGAGCCGGAACCCGAGCCCGACTACGACGACAGCGACTACGACACTGCCGAAGACGCCGAACCGGCCTTTGAGGTGCGCAACCTGCGTGACCCGAGCTTTGATGAAAGCGCCCCGGTGGCCGGGCTCAAGCCGGCGCCACGGCATCTGGTCAGCGCCGAAGAAGACGAACTGGACGAAGAAGACCCGTTCGCCGACCTGCGGGATCATTCAAGCGCCTCTGCCCCCAAGCCGCTGCCCAAGCCGATAGCTCCCCAGCAACCGCAACACAGTGCGGTACTGGCCGTGCAACTGGGCGCCCAGGAACAACTGCGACGCCTGCCCCGCGCCCGCTTGACGGAGTTGCTGGAACGCTATCGTGATTGCCTGGACCAGGCGGCGTTGCTGTATCAGAGCGAACTGCACACCCTGAACGACGGCAGCACCCTGATGCTGTTCCACAGCGAAGACAGCGGTGATGACTACCTGACCAACGCCATTTGCTGCGGCGAGCTGTTGCGTGCCTTGGGCCATGCGCTGCAGATCGAAGTCGCCGACAGCGGCATCACCCTGCAACTGCAACTGGGCCTGACCCTTGGTGACGAATTGTTCGGCCTGAGCCAGATCGACCTGCTGCTGACCGAGACCGCCCAGGATGCCCTGGCCCTGTCCCAACACAGCCGCAACCTGCTGCTGGTGGAGCGCAAGATCAACGACGACGCACTGATTCGCCAACGCGCGCGGATCCGCCCCATCGCCAGCCCGGAAGGTGCCTGCTGCGTGGAGCGCCTGATGGAGCCCTATCCATCGATGCTAGAGCGCCAGCTGGCGCGGATGCACGAGACCCGGGCCAAGCTGTAACCCTTGCCACCCTGAAGAAGCCCGCCTAGCGCGGGCTTTTTTGTGTCTGACGGAGGGGCTTTGTCATATCAATGAGGCTCCGAACCTTGCAGCCCCATCGCCGGCAAGCCGGCTCCTACAGGTTCCGCACGATTGGCCTTTCTGTAGGAGCGGGCTTGCCAGCGATAACGCCCCCATCAACCTCCAGAAACAACAAAGCCCGCGGCCAGGCGGGCTTTGTCTTGAGGCAGGTCACATCAGAACCTGAACACTTCCATATCCGTGCGGATCGGCGTGGCCATGGGGATCTTTGGTTGCTTGCTCTGCTCCACCGGCTTGGCGGCCGGCGCAGGGGTCGATTTGCGAGGGGCATCGGCGATGGCCGGTTGGTTGGCCAACGGCTTCAGCGCACCGGACAACTGTTCAGCCAGACGCTGCAACAACACCCCTTGGGCCTGGACCTGAGACGCCGTAGTGCCCGCATGCTGTTCTTGCAGATGGACAATACGGTTGTCACGCACCTGGCCACGGCGGTCTATCAAGCGCCATTGGGCATCCAGGATCGCCGGCTGCGACTTGCCCGAATCCAGGCGAGTGATCGACAGCAAGACCTGCACATCCGGGGTGAAGCCATTGGTGGCCGGAGACAGCACCACTCGCTGACTGTCCAGATGGCCCGCGACCTGGCGCAGCAGCAACTGGTCGATGTCCGATGACAAGCTGCCTGCCCAACGACCATCGGTCGAGGCTTGCAGGCTGCCATCATCTTGGCGCTGCAACAGGGTTTCGCGTTGCAGATAATCAGCAATCAGCACCGGCCCCAAGAGGACCGACATCCCGGCGTTAGCCGGTTGAGCTGGACTTCCGCTGTCCAGCTGATACAGCGACACCGGCTGGTGTACGCTGCAACCCGCCAGGCCAAGAACGCCAGCGAGCAAAAAAACAAGTGGAAGGCGCAGAGCAGTCATCATCCCATCCAGGTGGCGGCCACAAGGCTAGCCACAGTGTAAATACTCAAAAAAACCCTGAATAACGCTCGGCCACGCCGGCGCTTGAAAGCGCATATCATCCGTGAATATGCGCCCCGACTCCAGCGTTGTAGCGTCGATCTACCGGTTAAATCGCAGATCGAACGCTCTAGCCCGCATTAGTTGAGATTTTCTACCAACAACGCATCTACGCGCTGGAAGCCACGTGGCAGTTTGTTACCACGGCGGCCGCGCTCACCCTTGTAGTGCTCCAGGTCGTCAGCCTTGAGCGACAGGGTCCGTTTACCGGCCTGCAGCACCAGGGTCGCGCCATCCGGCAGCACCGCGACATCCGTCACATACTCTTCACGGCTGGCTACACGCTCACCGGGAATGCCGATGATCTTGTTGCCTTTGCCTTTACCCAATTGCGGCAGGTCGCTGATCTTGAAGATCAGCAAGCGCCCTTCAGTGGTCACCGAGGCCAGCCAGTTCTGCTCCCGATCGGCCACCGGCCGCGGCGCCAGCACCTTGGCATTGTTGGGCAGGCTCAACAGGGCCTTGCCTGCCTTGTTCTTGGCCTGCAGGTCTTCACCCTTGACCACGAACCCGTAGCCGGCGTCGGAGGCGATCACGTACAGCGCCTCATCTTCAGGCAGCAGCACGCATTCGAAGGTTGCCCCTGGCGGCGGCGTCAGGCGCCCGGTCAGGGGTTCGCCCTGGCCACGGGCCGAAGGCAAGGTATGGGCTGCGACCGAATAGCTGCGGCCAGTGGAGTCGATAAACACCGCGAACTGGTTGGAGCGCCCCATGGCCGAGGTCTTGAAGCCATCCCCGGCTTTGTAGGAAAGCCCGGTGGCATCGATATCATGCCCCTTGGCCGAACGTACCCAGCCCTTTTCCGACAGAACGACGGTCACTTTCTCGTTCGGCAGCAGCTCGGTTTCGGTCAGCGCCTTGGCCTCACTGCGCTCCACGATCGGCGAGCGACGGTCATCGCCGTAGGTCTCGGCATCTTTGAGCAGCTCGGTGCGCACCAGCTTCTTGAGCTTGGCTTCGCTGCCCAGCAGGGCCTGCAACTTGGCCTGTTCTTTCAGCAATTCATCCTGCTCGTCCCGCAGCTTCATCTCTTCCAGACGAGCCAACTGACGCAAGCGAGTGTCGAGAATGTAGTCGGCCTGGATCTCACTGAGCTGGAAGCGCGCAATCAACTCGGCCTTCGGGTGCTCGGCGGTCCGGATGATGTGGATCACTTCATCCAGATTGAGGTAGGCAATCAGCAAACCGTCCAACAGGTGCAGGCGCCGCTCGACCTTATCGAGGCGGAACTGCAGGCGACGGCGCACGGTATTGACCCGGAACTCCAGCCACTCCACCAGCAAGGTGCGCAGGTTCTTCAACTGCGGCTTGCCGTCCAGACCGATGATGTTGACGTTCACCCGATAAGTGGACTCCAGCTCGGTGCTGGCGAACAAATGCTGCATCAGCGCTTCATGGTCGACCCGGTTGCTGCTCGGGATAATCACAATGCGGCAAGGGTTCTCGTGGTCGGACTCGTCACGCAGGTCAGCCACCATCGGCAGCTTCTTGGCCTGCATCTGCGCGGCGATCTGCTCCAGCACCTTGGCGCCGGATACCTGGTGGGGCAGCGCGGTGACAATGATGTCGCCGTCTTCAATGCGGTACACAGCGCGCATACGCACCGAGCCCTTGCCGGTTTCGTACATTTTCAGCAGATCGGCGCGGGGCGTGATGATTTCCGCTTCGGTCGGGTAGTCCGGGCCCTGGATATGCTCACAGAGCTGCTCGACCGTGGCCTTGGGCTCATCCAGCAAGCGTACGCAGGCGGTCGCCACTTCCCGCAGGTTGTGCGGCGGTACGTCCGTGGCCATGCCCACGGCGATGCCGGTGGTGCCGTTGAGCAGGATATTCGGCAAGCGCGCCGGCAGGACCAACGGCTCCTGCAAGGTGCCATCGAAGTTCGGGCCCCAGTCCGCGGTGCCCTGGCCCAGTTCGCTGAGCAGCACCTCGGAATAGCGGGATAGACGCGCTTCGGTGTAACGCATGGCCGCGAAGGACTTGGGATCGTCCGGCGCCCCCCAGTTACCCTGGCCGTCCACCAAGGTATAGCGATAGCTGAACGGCTGGGCCATCAGCACCATGGCTTCGTAGCAGGCCGAGTCGCCGTGGGGATGGAATTTACCGAGCACGTCACCCACGGTACGGGCAGATTTCTTGTGCTTGGAGTCAGCGTCCAGCCCCAGTTCACTCATGGCGTAGACAATACGCCGCTGTACCGGCTTCAGGCCGTCGCCGATATGCGGCAGCGCACGGTCCATGATCACGTACATGGAGTAGTTGAGGTAGGCATTTTCGGTGAAGTCAGCCAGTGATCGGCGTTCTACGCCATCCAGGCTGAGATCAAGGGAGTCGCTCATGCGGGCCTCATCGGTTCGTTGTCTGGCGCAGCAGCAAGGTGCCACCACGCTGGGTAAATTCAAGTTGTTTCAATGCGCTCATGCCCATCAGCACCTGCTCGCCGCCCAGTCCGGGGACCACCAGGGCGCGTACATCCCGCAGGACGATCTCACCCAACTGCAGGCGCTCAAGACGGGTCCGGTAGCCTTCGGTGCGGCCATTGGCCGTGCTCAGGGTCACCGGGGCGCCTCGCTCCAGGCCCAGGCGCTCGGCCAGGTCCGTCGGGATCGCGACGTCGGTGGCGCCAGTATCGAGCATGAAATCCGCCGGCTGGCCATTGATCTGGCCGCTGGCGACGAAGTGACCCTGGCCGTTACCCACCAGTTTCACCTCGATGTAATCCCCATGATGTTGCGAAGTCACGACAGCGTTAGGATTTTCCTGACGCTGCTCCCACTCGCCAAAAAATCGCGTGGCCAGAAACAGCCCGGCGACCCAGGCCATGATCAACATGACCCGCCCTGCCCTTTTACCGGGTTGCTGGCTCATGGCTTGGCACTCCAACCACCCTCAGGTGCAGCAAAACGCCAGACAATCGGCCGTACTTCGCCATCGGCGCGGGCACCATTGTTGTTGTCCAGACCGATCCAGGCCCCGGTTGCATCCACCACCAGCGCTTCGGCCAGCCCGTAGGGCTGCGGATAACGCCGTTGCTCCTGGAGCGCCTCGGCGGCAAACGACCAGCAACGCTCGACCTTGGCGGTCTGTGCATCCCGGCGACAGACTTCATAGGCGTTGCGTTCCAGGGTGAACAGCTTGCCCTCGAACAACGCCAGGTCGGCAAAATCCCGGGACACGGCCTTGGCCTTGGGCATTTGCGCAGGCTGCATTTCCGAACCGGCTTCGCTGAGCAGCACACAGCCGCCGTCGCAATCCCAGACCGTCTGCTGACGCTTGATCAGCAACAACCCTCGACGTTCGCGCTCGGCCGCCAGCCAGATCCGATCCCCGGCAGGGCTCACCGCCAGGCCCTCGAACAACGCATTGAAGTGCAGCAACATACCGCTGGCACGGGCTTCGCGGACCATGATCGGGGAAATTTTCAGCCACTGCGCCGGGCCATCCACCGGCACCTGCAACACCGCCGCATGGGATTCGCTGACCACATACTTATGGCCGGCCTTGTCACAGGTAATGCCTTCAAAATCCAGGTCACCGCCACGCACAAAGGACGCCGCCCAGGTTCGCGAGCTCAAGCCCCAGGGCAAGCCACTGGCGGGCACCGGCGGCACCTCGACCGGCACCGCCTGGGCGCGCCAGACCGCCTCACGGGTATCGAGCCGGTAAATCTGGTCGTCATCGCGGTCGGAAACGGTCCACAAGTCCTTGCCACATTGCGCCAGGCCCGACAGGTTGCCGCCGCGCATCCCCTCTACCGGATGCTCGGCGAGCAACTGCAGCTCGGGCGATGGCGCGGCCACCGCCGAGGTTGCCAATAGCACTGACGCCAGGGCAAAGCCTCTGAACATCAGGCCAGCACCTCCGCCAGGTTGCCTTTGGACTCCAGCCAGGTCTTGCGGTCGCCGGCGCGCTTTTTCGCCAGCAGCATGTCCATCATTTCCGAGGTCGCTTCGACGTCTTCCAGGGTCAACTGCACCAGGCGCCGAGTATTCGGGTCCATGGTGGTCTCGCGCAGTTGCGGCGGGTTCATTTCGCCCAGGCCTTTGAATCGAGTGACCTGGGGCTTGCCGCGTTTCTTCTCGGCCACCAGGCGGTCGAGAATGCCATCACGCTCGGCGTCATCCAGGGCGTAGTAGATCTCTTTGCCCAGGTCGATGCGGTACAGCGGCGGCATGGCGACATAAACGTGGCCGGCATCCACCAACGGGCGGAAATGCTGGACGAACAAAGCACAGAGCAAGGTGGCGATGTGCAGGCCGTCGGAGTCGGCGTCGGCCAGGATGCAGATTTTGCCGTAGCGCAGCTGGCTCATGTCCTCGGCACCCGGGTCGACGCCAATGGCCACGGCAATGTTGTGCACTTCCTGGCTGGCCAGGACTTCGCTGCCGTCCACTTCCCAGGTGTTGAGGATCTTGCCGCGCAACGGCAGGATCGCCTGGAACTCTTTATCCCGTGCCTGCTTGGCCGAACCGCCGGCAGAGTCACCTTCCACCAGGAACAGCTCGGAACGCATGGGGTCCTGCCCGGCGCAATCGGCCAGCTTGCCCGGCAGTGCCGGGCCCTGGGTAATGCGCTTGCGCTCGACCTTTTTGCTGGCCTTCAAACGGCGGCCGGCGTTGCTGATGGCCAGTTCGGCCAGTTGCATGCCCAGCTCAGGGTTGGCGTTGAGCCACAGGCTGAACGCGTCCTTGACCACCCCGGAAACGAAGGCCGCGGCCTCACGGGACGACAGTCGCTCCTTGGTCTGACCGGAGAACTGGGCGTCTTGCATCTTCATCGACAGGACGAAGGCGATACGCTCCCAGACGTCTTCCGGTGCCAGCTTCAGGCCCCGTGGCAGCAGGTTGCGGAATTCGCAGAACTCGCGCATCGCATCCAGCAGGCCTTGGCGCAAACCGTTGACGTGGGTGCCGCCCTGGGCCGTGGGGATCAGGTTGACGTAGCTTTCCTGAACGCTGTCGCCGCCTTCAGGCAGCCACAGCAGGGCCCAGTCCACGGCTTCCTTGTTACCCGTCAGGCTGCCGCAGAACGGCTCGCTCGGCAGGCGCTCGAATTCGCTGACCGCGTCCACCAGGTAGGAGCGCAGGCCGTCTTCGTAATGCCACTCGACCTTCTCGCCGCTGGACTTGTCTTCGAAACTGACCAGCAGCCCCGGGCACAGTACAGCCTTGGCCTTGAGTACGTGTTTGAGGCGGCTGACGGAGAATTTCGGCGAGTCGAAGTATTTCGGGTCCGGCGCGAAGTACACGCTGGTGCCGGTGTTGCGCTTGCCCACGGTGCCGATCACTTCCAGCTCGGTGGCCTTGTAGCCATCGGCGAACGTCATCTGGTACTCGTTGCCATCACGCTTGACCCGCACCCGGACCTGGTTCGACAAGGCGTTGACCACGGAAATACCCACCCCGTGCAAACCGCCGGAGAACTGGTAGTTCTTGTTGGAAAACTTGCCGCCGGCGTGGAGCTTGGTGAGGATCAGTTCGATCCCGGACACGCCCTCTTCCGGGTGAATGTCCACGGGCATGCCGCGGCCATCGTCGGACACTTCCAGGGAATGGTCGGCGTGCAGGATGACCTGGATCGACTTCGCATGGCCGGCCAGGGCTTCGTCGACGCTGTTGTCGATGACTTCCTGGGCCAAGTGGTTCGGCCGAGAGGTGTCGGTGTACATGCCCGGACGTTTGCGCACCGGGTCGAGGCCCGAGAGGACTTCGATGGCGTCTGCGTTATAAGAGCTAGCGCTGGGAGTGGCCATGGGGTCTCGTCGTTAGTCATTCAATGAAAATAAAGGCTCGAGCGTTCACAATGCCGTGAAATCGATGGCCTGATACTGATCGGCGCCAATGCCGGCAAAACTCAACATCGCCGGCAATTGTCCGGCAAAACCCTGGAAGCCATGGTCGCCGCCGGCCTGAATACGCAAGGCGCAGGCCCGGTAATACCGTTGCGCGCTGCGATAGTCCAGGGTCTCATCACCCGTCTGCAACCACACCTGATAACGCTGGGGGTCCTGCGGCGCCGGCACTTCCAGCTCCGCCAGGGCTGCCACGTGATCGTGGGTGAGCTCCCAGGTTTCGTCGGTATACAGGTTCTTTTGCGTACCCAGGTAACCGTCGAACATCCGGTGCGGGGTCACCGCAGGGTTGATCAACAAGGCCTTCAGGCCATGGCGCTCGGCAAGGTGAGTCGCATAGTAGCCGCCGAGCGAGCTGCCGACCAGCAGTGGCCGCCCCAGCTCGGCAATCGCCTGCTCCAGCTGGCTGATCGCCTCCCGGGGATGGTGATGCAAGGCCGGAACCCGCAACTGTCCGGCCAGCCCGATGGCGTCCATCACCGCACTCAACTGAGAGGCCTTTTGCGAGGCCGGGGCGCTGTTGAAACCGTGGATATAAAGGATCGACCCGGACATGCGAACTCCCTGTGAGATGAGCAAAGCGCGCAGTTTACAGGGAGTCTGAGAGATTGACTTGCCCGGTCAGAATACCGGAGGTGTCAGTAGCCGTTGCTGCCGTAATCGACGGTGAAAACAAAGCCGCTGACCCGCTCCACGCCGGTTTCCAACCGTCCATCGGGGAGCAGCCGCAGCCAGCGATACCCCGGCGCCCGCTCATCGACCTTGAAGTCCTCGCTGCCCGGCTCGAACTGAATGCAGGTCGAGGGCGACGCCAGCAGCCGCAGCTCCCCTAGGGGATGATCGATTTCCTGGTGCACATGGCCCCAGAGCACGGCCCGCGCCTGGGGAAAACGCTCCAGGACGGCAAACAGGGCTTCAGGGTTGCGCAGGCCGATGGGTTCCATCCAGGCACAGCCAATGGACACTGGATGATGGTGCAGGCAAATCAGGTGATGACGCTCAGGCGCTTCGCTCAGGGCGCGCGCCAGCAGTTGCAGTTGTTCGTCCTGCAAATAACCGGGCACTGAGCCGGGCACCGCCGAGTCGAGCAAGGTGATCCGCCAATTACCGATGTCCACCACCGGCTCCAGCAACGGGCTTTGCATCGCCGCCAGGGCCATGATCTGCGGCTCGTCGTGATTCCCCGGGATCCAGCGGGCCGGGGCCGATATCTGGCGGGTCATGTCGCGAAAGCGCTGGTAGGACTCCAGGGTCCCGTCCTGCGACAAGTCCCCCGTGGCCAGCATCAGGTCGATCTGTGGCTGCTGCGCCAGCACCAATTCGATCACCCGTTGCAGGCTGTCGCAGGTGTTCATGCCCAACAGCGTTCCGTCCGCCTCGGCGAACAGGTGGCTGTCGGAGAGTTGCACCAGCAACACAGGATCATCGGTGGTCAGAGTGGATACGCTGGGCAAGGCGTTCTCCCAAGGCAGAATCGCGGGGCATGAAGATGGGGGCAATTATGCTGGGGGAAATTAAAAAGAGGAAACCCGTGAACCGGACACAGTTCACATCTAACGCACAGCCTCGAACTCATGGCCGCAAGCCAGGCAGTGACTCAGCCACTCGCCCAGGAAGACATTCAGTTGGGCCTTCTCATCAGGCTGATGCATGAATGCATTGGGATAGGGGTAGATGCCTCGAAAGCGCCGGGCGTGCTCGGCGCTGATGACTTCCGCCATGCGCGCATCGTGATAGACCTGCACTTCCAACTGCGGCACCGGCAACCACGGCAGGCTGTGTTCCTGGCGTACCTGCAAGGTGGTGGTGTAGGGGCAGGCCAGCAACACCTCCAGGGCCAGCACGCCGAGCATCTGGTCGCCCTGGGTCACCGCAATGCGCCGCGCCACCGGCTGGTTGCGCATGTCGGGCAACAGGCGCATCAGGCGGGCATAGTTGGCCTCGCAGGCGGCTTGCAGGCCCACGAGGTCCACCCGATAGCGATCGCGTGCTTTGTTTACGACCATAGCCCCCTCACTTCAGCCCGGTTCAACGCCAGCCATTGCAGGGCGATGATGCTCGCCGCATTGGCAATCCGTCCGTCCCGTACCGCTTGCAATGCATCTTCCAGGGCCCAGACCGAAACCCGAATGTCTTCCGCCTCCTCCACCAGGCCATGCAGGCCACCGGCCCCGCGGCTGTCGCAGCGACCGAGAAACAGATGCACGAACTCGGTGCTGCCCCCTGGCGACGGGAAATACTGAAGCATCGGCCACAATGCGGAGAAGGTCAGCCCAGCTTCCTCCTGTGCTTCGCGGTGAGCAACTTCTTCCGGTTGCTCGTCCTTGTCGATCAACCCGGCCACCAGTTCCACCAGCCAGGGCGTCGCTGCCTTGCCCATGGCGCCGACCCGGAACTGCTCGATCAGCACCACTTCATCGCGCTGCGGATCGTAGGGCAGCACGCAAACGGCATCATGACGCACGAACACTTCGCGGCTGATTTCCCGCCCCATGCCACCGGCAAACAGCTCATGGCGCAGCTGCAGACGATCGAGCCGGTAGAAACCCTGGAAGCAGTTGTCGCGCCGGATGATCTCGACGGCGCTCGGAGTGGCCTTGGCAAAGTCAGTCATTGCAGTCCTCGTGTACAACGTATTCGATCCGAGGATCCCCCTCGACTTCGCGCCATCCTAACGCGCTCGCGGCCCATGGTGCAGCCCCTTTGCCCTCAGCGGGATAGACGGCGAGGGGGCAAACCTACTCTAATTGCCTGCATTGAGCTTAGTGGCGAACCGACTGCCTCGCTGACAGTCGAAGCCGGTAACTTTTGCTTCCCCCTGGTTTAGAAAGGACGCCCATGTCACTCGTTAAAATCGCCTCCGTGGCCTGTATTGCCCTGACCCTGGGCGCCTGCCAAAGCCTGTTCCAACCCAACTACCGGACACCGCTGGAAAGCACCCGCGACAAGTCGGAACAGATCAAGCCCGGCTGCGACGGCCAGGATTGCCCGCTGGTGAACCTCGACATCGTGCATTTCGCCGCCGAGCCACAGCTGGACGCGATCATCGAAAAGCGCCTGCTGCAAATGACCCGCACCAGCCCGGATGCCGCGACACCAGCGACCCTGACCGCCTACCGCGAGCAATTCCTGCGCCAGGCGCCCAGCCGCAACAGCATGTACCTGCAATCCAAGGTACGGGAGCAGCATGACGGCTTGGTGATCATTGAACTGGCCAGCTACCTGGATACCGGCGCCGCCCATGGCACGCCGGGCCGTGGCTTCATCAACTATTCGCGCCAGCAGCACAAGGCCCTGAACCTCTCGGACATGCTGCTGCCGGGCCAGGAAGAGGCGTTCTGGAAAGCCGCGCAAGTGGCCCACAACAGCTGGTTGATCAGCACCAAGCTGGACCAGGAGCCGGAGTACATCAAAAGCTGGCCCTTCCAGAAAACCCCGAACGTGGCTTTGACTTACGGCGGCGTGATCCTCAAGTACGACGTGTCGGTGATCGCGCCTTACGCCCTCGGCCACGTCGAACTGAAGATCCCTTACAACCGCCTGGGCGGCATTCTCAAGCCCGAGCTGTTCCCTGGCCGTAACTGAACGCCCGGCCCAACAGCCATTGCAGCGCCCCTGCCAGGATCAACGCCGGCAGGGTCGCGCCCACATCCGGGTAGAAGTTGGCCAACAGATGATACGTGCTGACCCCACCCAGCCAGGCCAGCAAAGCCGGCCAGCGCAGCGCGAACGACACCGGCAAAGCCCCGCGCTTGCGCAGGATGAAGTGATCCACCAGCACCACGCCGAACAGCGGCGCAAACACCGAGCCGATCAGCAACAGGAAGTTCTGGTACTGGGCCAGCGGAGCCAGGCAGGCAATCAGGGTGCAGATCACACCAATCGCCAACGCCAGGTGCTCGACCTTCAGCCGCAATAGAATGCCGCTGGAGACCGCCGCCGAATGGATATCGGCAAAGGCGTTTTCCGACTCGTCCAAGAGAATCAGCAGCAGCGGAATCCCCAGGCCAGCACCGGCCAAGGCCAACAGCAGGGCATTCACTTCACCACTGGGGGCGAACGCCAAGGTGTAGGCGACACCCAGGCTCATCAGCCAGAAATTGCCAATGAAGAAGCCCAGGGCGGTGCCACTAAACACGTTTTTGGCGCGCTTGCCGAACCGCGAATAGTCGGCGATCAGTGGCAGCCACGACAGCGGCATGGCAATGGCGATATCAAAACCCACGGCAAACGGCATCGAACCGTCACCGGCCTGGGCCCACAAGGCACCCAGGTCGACCTTGGCCAGCAGGTTCCAGGTCAGCCACAGGCACGCCGCCAGCAGCAACCAGATGCCCCACTTGCGCAAAATCTGCCGCACGAAGGTCAGGGGTCCGCTGACCGCCAGCAAAGTGGCCAGGGCACCGAAGAACAGGGTCCAGAGCAAGGGGCTGGCCAGCAGGCTGCCTTCGCTGAACGCGCGCGTGCCCAGCAGGCTGGCGGCATCGCGCATGACGATGATTTCAAACGAGCCCCAACCCACCAGCTGCAGCAGGTTGAGCAACGCCGGCAGGCTGGCGCCGCGGTTGCCAAGGCTGAGCTTGAGCGCGGCCATGGACGACAACCCGGTATCGCTACCGATCACCCCCACCGCCGCCAGCAGCAAGACGCCCACCGCCGTGCCAAGGAAAATCGCCAGCAGCGAACCCGACAGGCCCAGCCCCGGCGCCAACAGCGCACCGGTCTGCAACACCATCAAGCCGATGCCGAGGGAAAACCACAGGGAAAACAGATCGCGCGCACCGAACACCCGCTGCGCCAAAGGCACCGCGTGATCGGGGGAGTAGGTACTGGGTTGAATGCTCAAAGGGGCTTACTCAGAGGGGAGCAGAGAAAAGCAGCTGCGAGCTTCAAGCCACAAGAAAAGGCGCGGCGCCCTTGCCTGGAGCTTGAAGCTCGCAGCCCGCGACTTAAACCTTCTTGTAAAGCTGGCTACCTTCCTGTTTGAAGCGCTCGGCCTGTTCCGCCAGGCCTTTGGCGACGTCCACGTCCACCGCTTCGATGCGTTGGTTGGCCGCGTACTCGCGGACTTCCTGGGTGATTTTCATCGAGCAGAACTTCGGCCCGCACATGGAGCAGAAATGCGCCACCTTGGCGGAGTCCTTCGGCAGGGTTTCGTCGTGGTACGAGCGCGCGGTGTCCGGGTCCAGGCCAAGGTTGAACTGGTCCTCCCAGCGGAACTCGAAACGCGCCTTGGACAGGGCGTTGTCGCGGATCTGCGCGCCAGGGTGGCCTTTGGCAAGGTCGGCAGCATGGGCGGCGATCTTGTAGGTGATGATCCCGGTCTTCACGTCATCCTTGTTCGGCAGGCCCAAGTGTTCCTTAGGCGTCACGTAGCACAGCATGGCGCAGCCGAACCAGCCGATCATTGCCGCACCGATGCCCGAAGTGATGTGGTCGTAGCCCGGAGCGATGTCGGTGGTCAGCGGGCCGAGGGTGTAGAACGGCGCCTCGTCGCAGCACTCCAGCTGCTTGTCCATGTTTTCCTTGATCAACTGCATCGGCACGTGGCCCGGGCCTTCGATCATGCACTGCACGTCGTGCTTCCAGGCAATCTTGGTCAGCTCGCCGAGGGTCTCCAGCTCACCGAACTGGGCTTCGTCGTTGGCGTCGGCAATCGAACCTGGACGCAGGCCATCCCCCAAGGAGAAGCTGACGTCGTAGGCCTTCATGATTTCGCAGATTTCGTCGAAGTGGGTGTAGAGGAAGTTCTCTTTATGGTGCGCCAGGCACCACTTGGCCATGATCGAGCCGCCCCGGGAAACGATGCCGGTCACGCGTTTGGCGGTCAGCGGCACATAGCGCAGCAGCACCCCGGCGTGGATGGTGAAGTAGTCCACGCCCTGCTCGGCCTGCTCGATCAAGGTGTCGCGGAACAGCTCCCAAGTCAGGTCCTCGGCCACGCCGTTGACCTTTTCCAGGGCCTGGTAGATCGGCACGGTACCAATCGGCACCGGCGAGTTACGGATGATCCACTCGCGGGTTTCATGGATGTGCTTGCCGGTGGACAAGTCCATCACCGTGTCCGAACCCCAGCGAATGCCCCAGGTCAGTTTCGCCACTTCTTCCTCGATGGAAGAACCCAGGGCGCTGTTGCCGATGTTGCCGTTGATCTTCACCAGGAAGTTACGGCCGATGATCATCGGCTCCAGCTCAACGTGGTTGATGTTGGCCGGGATGATGGCGCGGCCGCGGGCGATTTCCTCGCGGACGAACTCTGGGGTGATTTCTTTCGGGATACTGGCGCCGAAGCTGTGGCCAGCGTGTTGCTGCTTCAGCAGGCCGGCGGCGCGGGCCTCCTGGAGCTTCATGTTTTCGCGGATCGCGACGTATTCCATCTCAGCAGTGATGATGCCCTGGCGGGCGTAGTGCATCTGGCTGACGTTGGCCCCGGCCTTGGCCCGACGCGGGTTGTTGACGTGGGCGAAGCGCAGTTTGGTCAGCTCGGCATCGGCCAGGCGCTGCTGGCCGAAGTTGGAGCTCAGGCCCGCCAGGCGCTCGGTGTCGCCACGGTCATCGATCCAGGCCGAGCGCACATCGCCCAGGCCCTTGCGCACGTCGATCACCACGTTCGGGTCGGTGTAAGGGCCGGAGGTGTCATAAACGGTGACCGGCGCGTTGATTTCGCCGCCGAAATCGGTGGGCGTCACATCAAGGGTGATTTCGCGCATCGGTACGCGGATGTCCGGGCGAGAACCCTGAACGTAGACTTTTTGCGAACGGGTGAACGGCTTGACCGATTGTTCGTCGACCTTGGCCGAATCGCTCAGGTTGATCGCGTTTTTAGATTTTGTAGTCATCACGGGCTCTCCAGACAGCATCCAGGCAGTGGATTGTCGGAGCAGAACCTGAAAGGCACGGACGCACCAGGGCTGGTGCTGTGCATCGTCGTCGAGCGTTCGATTGTCGAACAATTTCCCGGACGAAGCACAAGAGGACTCGCCGGGTGACGAGAAATCTTGTTCCCTACGCAGGCGCTAACCTGATCAGGTTCAACGGGATCCGAAATTATTCGATCTCAGCCTCATAGCAAGGCACCCCGACAAGAACTGGCGCAGTCTAGACCAAAGTCCGGGCGCAATGCCAATCCCCGTGCAATCAGCATGATGAATGGCGTAATTGCAGGATTGTTGCCATAAGTCAGTACATCTACACTCGCTGGGCCGCGCCAAGCCTTGACGCTCCTGAGAGCGAGACTTAGCCTTGGCGCCTGAATTATCCTCGTAATATTACTCAAGGGATCGCCTCATGCTGCGCAAACTCTCACTGGCCCTTGCCGTGTCTTGTGCGTCCAATGGAATGGCTTGGGCAGCAGAAGCGCCCTTAACCACCAAGACCGATCTGGTCAGCGTTTACCAGGAAGCTGTGGACAACAACGCCGACCTGGCTGCCGCCCGCGCCCAATACGGCGCCCAGAAGGAAGTGGTGCCCCAGGCCCGTGCCGGCCTGCTGCCCAACCTCTCGGCCGGTGCAGACCTGAACAACACCCGCACGCAAATCGATCGGCCTTCGGCGACCTCCACACGCAGCGGCACGGTGTACCAGGCGACCCTGGCCCAGCCACTGTTCCGCGCCGATCGCTGGTTCCAGTTGCAGGCCGCCAAGGACGTCAACGAGCAGGCTGCCCTGCAGCTCTCGGCCACTGAACAGAACCTGATCCTGCAAAGCGCGGAAAACTACTTCGCGGTGCTGCGCGCCCAAGACAACCTGGCCTCGACCAAGGCTGAAGAATCGGCCTTCAAACGACAGCTGGACCAGTCCAACGAGCGCTTCGACGTGGGCCTGTCGGACAAGACCGACGTCCTGCAATCCCAGGCCAGCTACGACACCGCCCGGGCCAACCGGATCCTCGCCCAGCGCCAGGTGGACGATGCGTTCGAAGCCCTGATCACCCTGACCAACCGCCAGTACAACTCAATCCAGGGTATCGTCCATACCCTGCCGGTACTGGCGCCATCACCGAACGACGCCAAGGCCTGGGTCGACACCGCCGCCAAGCAGAACCTCAATCTGCTGGCCAGCAACTACGCGGTCAGCGCCGCCGAAGAAACCCTCAAGCAGCGCAAGGCCGGCCATGCACCGACCCTGGACGCCGTGGCGCAGTACAAGAAGGGCGACAACGACGCCTTCGGCTTCAGCAACCCGGACCCTGCCCTGCAAGGCCAACGTTACGGTGGCGACGTCGAACAGCGCAGCGTCGGCTTGCAGTTGAACATCCCGATCTTCAGCGGCGGCCTGACCAGCTCCCAAGTGCGCGAGTCCTACTCACGCCTGAGCCAGACCGAGCAGCAACGTGAATCCCTGCGCCGCCAGGTGGTGGAAAACACCCGCAACCTGCACCGCGCGGTGAACACCGATGTCGAGCAGGTCCAGGCGCGGCGCCAGTCGATCATCTCCAACCAGAGCGCCGTGGAAGCCACGGAAATCGGCTATCAGGTGGGGACCCGTAACATCGTCGACGTGCTCGATGCCCAGCGCCAGCTGTACACCTCGGTGCGCAACTACAACAACAGCCGCTACGACTACATCCTCGACAACCTGCGCCTGAAGCAGGCCGCCGGAACCCTGAACCCCGGGGATCTGCAAGACCTGTCGCGCTACCTGAAAGCCGACTACAACCCTGACCGCGACTTCCTGCCGCCGGACCTGGCCAAAGCGGCCCAAGAGCAATTGCAGGCGCGCTGAACCTCGCCGCGACAGGCACAAAAAAGGCCGGTGCGATTCACAGGAATCGCACCGGCCTTTTGCGTTCAGCCTCCAGCAGTGACGTCAGGGGCGAGCCTTGAGCAAGCCTCCCAAGCCATCCAGCAAACGCTGCAATGCCCCCTGGTTGGCGGCCATGACCTTGAGCCCGGCTTCGGCCATTTTCTGCGCATCCCGCGGCAGCTCGAACAGCCGCTGCACCGCCACCGCCAAGCCTTCGGCGTCCTCCACTTCCTGCAGCGCACCGGCCTCGCGCAGCAGGGCGGCGATTTCCAGGAAGTTGAACAGGTGCGGCCCGCTCAGCACCGGCTTGGCCAGGGCCGCCGGCTCCAGCAGGTTGTGCCCGCCATTGGGCACCAGGCTACCGCCGACAAACGCGCTGTCGGCCAAGGCATACAGAAACAGCAGCTCGCCCATGGTGTCGCCCAACAACACCGAGGTGTGGCTGCCCACCGGTTCGGCGCTGGAGCGGCGCACCGTGGCAAAGCCCTGTTGCCGACACAGCTCGAACACTGAATCGAAGCGCTCAGGGTGACGCGGCACCAGAATCAACAAGGCGTTGGGGTAACTGTCCAGCAGACGACGATGGGCATCGAGCACCACCGCATCTTCGCCGTCATGGGTGCTGGCGGCGATCCATACCGGACGCTCCAGGGCGCCCCATTGCTGACGCAACTCGGCGGCGCGTGCCAGCAATTGCGGGTCGATGGTCAGGTCGAACTTGATCGAGCCGGTCACCTCGACCGTTTCCGGCCGCGCGCCCAGGGCACGAAAGCGCTCCGCCTCGGCCTCGGTCTGCACCGCGAACAGGCTCATTTCCTGAAGCATTGGCCGGGTCAACCGGGCAAAGCGGCCGTAGCCCTTGGCTGAGCGTGCAGACAATCGGGCATTGGCCAGGGCCACTGGAATCCCGCGTTTGGCGCACTGGTGGATATGGTTCGGCCACAATTCGGTTTCCATGATGACCGCCAGCCGGGGCTGCAGCCGATCCAGAAACCGCGCGGCAGCGCACGGCAAGTCATAGGGCAGGTAGCAGTGCTGGATCCGCGGTTCATTGCCGAACAGGGCCTGGATCCGCTCGGAGCCGGTGGGCGTCATGCAGGTCACGGTGATCGGCCATTGCGGGTACTGGGCCAGCAACCGACGGATCATCGGCGCGGCGGCGATGCTTTCACCCACCGAGACCGCGTGCACCCAGATCCCCCCGGGCTGCAGCGGCGGCAGGCCGAAGGAGAAGCGTTCGCCAATCCGCCGGGCATAGGCCGGCGCCTTGCGCGCCCGCAGCCACAGCCGAATCGCCACCAATGGCAGCCCCAGGTAAAACAGCGCGGTGTAGAGAGTTCTATTCATGGCGGCGGAGTTTATCGGTTTTTTAGCCAATCGCCTTCAAGTGCACGGCAAAACGTTGCGCCAGCCAACGGGCAGCCAGGCCAAGGGGCTCGTCTCGGCGCCAGACCAACTCCACCACCAGCGCCGGCGGGGTCCATTCACTGACCAGCTCCACCATCTGGTGCTGATAGGCCGGGTACTGCACCACGTGCCGCGGCAGCCAGGCCCAGCCCAGGCCCCGCATCAGCCACTCGGCCATGACGTAGAAACTGTCGGCGCGCCACACCTGGGGGCTGATCGCTTCGCCGCCGGGGTAGCCGCTGGTCAAGGGTGAAATCAACAACTGCCGGTGGCGCGCCAAGAGTTGGCGATCGACACGCTGTTCATGGGCCAGGGGATGGCCCACCGCGCACACCGTGACCATCTCGACGCTACCCAACGCCTGGCGCTCCAAGGCCTCGGGCATGTGCTCATGGTGAAACAGCAAGCCCAGGTCAGCGCGCCGCTCCAGAAGCTTGCGCGCCACATCGCCCTGGGCCGCACTGGCCAGTTGCACTTCCAGGCTGGGGAATTCCTCGGCCAAGGCTTCCAGGCTGTCGAGCACCGGCTGAAACGGCATCGCCTCGTCCTGGGCCAGGCGCAAGCGGGCTTCCTGGCCGCGCATCATGGCCAGCGCCCGGCCGTTGAGACGATCGCATTGGCGCAATATTTCCCGGGCCTCCTGCAACAGGGCGCTGCCGGCTTCGGTAAGCCGGGGCTGGCGCCCGCTGCTACGCTCGAACAGGCTGACGCCCAGGTCTTCCTCCAGCAGGGCAATCGAACTGCTGACCGCCGACTGGGCCTTGCGCTGCTGACGCGCCACAGCGGAAAACGAACGCTGCTCGGCCACGCTGACGAACAAGCGCATTTGCTCCAGGTTCCATTGCACGCTCATGGTTCAACCTATCTCCCATTCAGATAGGTAATGACTTTACCCCATCTGTGTTCGCCCTAGAATGCGCACCTCAGAACGCCGCATCTACACGAGGAACACCCCCATGAACGCTTACTACTACCTGGCCATCGCCATCTGCGCCGAAGTGATCGCCACTGTTTCGATGAAAGCGGTCAAGGGCCTGAGCACCCCGATTCCCCTGCTGCTGATCATCGTCGGCTACGGCATCGCCTTCTGGATGCTGACCCTGGTGGTGCGCACGGTGCCAGTGGGCGTGGCCTACGCGGTCTGGGCCGGCATGGGCATTGTCATGGTCAGCATCGCCGCGCTGTTCCTCTACGGGCAGAAGCTCGACATCCCGGCCATGCTCGGCATGGCCCTGATCGTCCTGGGGGTGGTGGTAATCCAGTTGTTTTCGAAAACCGCCGGGCACTGAAAAACAGCGGCAAGAAAAGCGCCACGCTTGCAGCTTGTGGCTTGAAGCTTGAAACTTGCCGCTTCGTTTTATTTCCCGAGGTCGCTGCATGCCATCCGCTATTTCCACCGACGTGCTGATTGTCGGCGCTGGCGTCGCCGGGCTCTGGCTCAACGCGCGCCTGCGTCGCCAGGGCTTTTCCACTGTGCTGGTGGAAAGTGCCAGCCTCGGCGGCGGGCAGAGTGTGAAATCCCAGGGCATCATCCACGGCGGCGCCAAATACGCCCTGCACGGTGCCCTGACCGGCGCCTCGGAAGCCATCGCCGACATGCCTCGCCGCTGGCGCGAGGCCCTGGCTGGCAATGGCGAACTGGACCTGTCCAGCGTGCGCCTGCTCTCGGAAGCCCACTACCTCTGGTCCCCGGGCACCCTGGCCGGCAACCTCACCAGCTTCTTCGCCAGCAAGGCGGTGCGCGGCCGGGTCGATCAGGTCAAGGGCGAGCAACTGCCCCCTGCCCTGCAAGACAAGCGCTTCAAGGGCAAGGTCTATCGCTTGGCCGAACTGGTGGTGGACGTGCCCAGCCTGATCGAGCGCCTGGCCCAACTGGCCGGTGACGGCCTGCTGGCCGGGCAGCACGTCGAGCCGCTGCTGGAGCAGGGCGAACTGGTCGGGCTGCGCGTCGATGAGCGCGAAATCCGGGCCCAGCGCATCGTCCTCAGCGCCGGTGCCGGCAACGCCGAACTGCTCAGCGCCCTGGGCCTGAGCCAGCCGACCATGCAACGCCGCCCCTTGCACATGGTGATGGTCAAGGGCCCGAGCCTGAAACCGCTGTACGCCCACTGCCTGGGCGGCGGCCCCAAGCCACGGATCACCGTGACCACCCATCCTGCAGCCGATGGCCAGTGGGTCTGGTACCTGGGTGGCGACATCGCCGAAGCCGAAGGCGTGGCCCGGGAACCGGCCGCACAGATCGCGGCCGCGCAAAAAGAGCTGGGCAACCTGCTGCCCTGGGTCGACCTGAGCCAGGCGCACTGGGCCACCTTGCGGGTGGATCGCGCCGAGCCGGCACAATCGGGCCTGACCCGGCCGGACAACGCCTTCCTCGCCGAACAGAATCGCCTGCTGGTGGGCTGGCCGACCAAACTGGCCCTGGCCCCGGATTTCGCCGACCGGGTGTTGGCCGCGCTGGCCCGTGACGGTATCCAGCCTGGCCCTGTGCACACTTTGCCCAGCCTGCCCAAGCCGCCCGTGGCACAACCCGCCTGGGAGCAACTGTTGCCATGAGCCAAGCCACCCTGCACGACCTTCATCGCCCCCTGGGCAACACCGGCTTGCAGGTGTCGCCCCTGGGCCTGGGCACCGTCAAGCTGGGCCGCGACCAAGGGGTCAAGTACCCCAATGGCTTCCAGATCCCGGGGGACGACGAAGCCCGCATGCTGCTCAAGCTGGCCCGCGACCTGGGCATCAACCTGATCGACACCGCGCCGGCCTACGGCCGCAGTGAAGAACGCCTGGGCCCGCTGCTGCGTGGCCAGCGCCAGGACTGGGTGATTGTCAGCAAGGTGGGAGAAGAGTTCAGCAACGGCCTGTCCCAGCACGACTTCAGCGCCCAGCACACCCGCGCATCGGTGGAACGCAGCCTGCAACGCCTGGAAACCGATGTGATCGATCTGGTGCTGGTGCACTCCGATGGCAATGACTTGGCGATCCTCGATGACGGCGAGGTCTACCAGACCCTGGCGGCGCTCAAGCGTGAAGGCAAGATCCGTGGCTTCGGCTTTTCCGGCAAGACCGTCGAAGGCGGCCTCAAGGCACTGGAGCAAGGCGACTGCGCCATGGTCACCTACAATCTGAACGAACAAAGCGAGCGGGCGGTCATTGATTATGCGGCGCGCCACGGCAAAGCCATCCTGGTGAAAAAGGCCCTGGCCAGCGGCCACGTGTGCCTCAGCCCGGGCGTGGACCCAGTCCGCGCCAGCTTCGAGTTGTTGTTTGACCAGCCGGGCGTTGCCAGTGCTATTGTCGGGACCATCAACCCCCTGCACCTGGCCCATAATGTGACGACCGTTGCCCAGGTCCTGAGCAAAAACTGATGCCGCCGACGCGGCCGACCCCGACGCAAGAAGGAGCCGACATGCCGCGAACGCTGATAAGAAAGAACCCCAGCAACTTCAAGACCCTGCCGTTATTCGTCGAAGCGACCCCCGAAGGCCTGAGCTACCAGAGCGTCGGGATGCCGCTGAATTTTTCCCAGACCCTGCAACGCCGCCGCCCGGTGGCCGTGCCCGATCCCGAGCGTTTCGCCCTGGAACTGGCCAACCTCGGGGTCTCGGTGCGCCTGACCCTGCATTGGCAAAACCGCGACTACTGGGTATTGGTGCGCCAGCGCCGCCAGGATCGCGGCGACGTGGTGCTCAAGCTGATCTCCGGTTACGTACCGGCCCAGGAACTGAACCTGCCGCTGCACACGGCCATCCAGGAAATCGCCGAAGAATGCCTGCTGGAGACGCCCGAGGGCTGGCTGGGCGGGCGCTTCAACGACACCTGGCTGCCCACGCCCTACTCCGGCGCCCTGCATTACCGCGAAGCCCTGCCCTTTCGCCTGACGCCACTGTCTGGCGCGGCGCGCCCGGTGCGGTGCGCCAACCTGCAATTGATCGAGCGCCCACGGGCCTATGTCCACCTGCCCACAGCGTCATTGCAATTGATTTATGACTTGCGCCTCGACGTCCCCAAGGAAGCCAAGTCCCTGAGCCTGTTCCATGTCGACGAACGCCTGGAAGGCGACCAACTGGTTGCACGCCTGGATCGCAAGCGCCCGGACCTGTACCTGATGCCGCTGACGGATGGCCAGCCTTGCGGCGAGCTCTACACCCTGAAAAAAGACCGCCTGCACCCGGCCAGCACTCGCGGTTTGTACCTGGCAGAAAGCTTCGCCCAACAGGATGGTTGGCTGGTGCGTGATGAGCGGATTCGCTGGAAAGACTGGCTCAGGCAGCGTGGCCTGAGTGCGCCGGAAAAGGACTCGAAACTCAAGCGTTTGACCGGCAAGGCGCGGCAGATCTTGCGCAAGATCGTGCCCGCGAAGGCCAGCCAGCAACGCTGAATCCACAGGCGGCGTGTTCCCCTGCGGGAACACGCCAATACCCGGCAGGCCTTACTCCGATTTGCGGATTTTCTCGACGATGGCGGTGGTCGAGCTGTTTTCCACCAGCCCCAAGACCTTCACCGTGCCGCCGTAGGCCTTGACGATATCGGCGCCGACCACTTGGTCGATACCGTAGTCACCGCCCTTGACCAGCACATCGGGCTTGACCTGGCTCAGCAGGTTTTCCGGGGTGCCTTCAGGGAAGCTGATCACCCAATCCACCGCGCCCAAACCCGCCAGCACAGCCATGCGCCGGTCAACGCTGTTGATCGGTCGACCCGGCCCTTTCAGGCGGCTGACCGACGCATCGTCGTTGATCGCCACGATCAGGCGATCGCCCTGGGCACGCGCCTGCTCCAAGTAGGTCACGTGGCCGGCATGGAGAATGTCGAAACAGCCGTTGGTGAAGACAATCTTCTCGTTGTGCGCACGGGCATCGTCGATCGCCAGCAACAACTGGTCGAGGCTCAGCACACCACGCTCGGAACCTTCCTCACGCTGGATGGCACGACGCAGCTCCGGGGCGCTGATCGCCGCAGTACCGAGTTTGCCCACCACAATGCCCGCCGCCAGATTGGCCAGGGCCACCGCGTGGGGCAGCTCTTCGCCAGCCGCAATGGCCGCAGCCAGGGTCGAGATGACGGTATCGCCGGCACCGGTGACGTCGAACACTTCACGGGCCCGCGCCGGCAAATGCAGGGCCGGATGATCGGGGCGCAGCAGGGTCATGCCGTGCTCGCCACGGGTCACCAGCAAGGCACCCAATTCCAGGTCGTGCATCAGCGTTGCACCCTTGCTCACCAGTTCGTGCTCGTCGGCACAACCACCAACGATGGTTTCGAACTCGCTTAGGTTAGGGGTGATCAGGCTGGCGCCACGGTAGATGGAGAAATCCTTGCCCTTGGGGTCCGCCAGCACCGGAATACCGCGGTTGCGGGCGGCCTGGATCAGGACCTGATGGTTCTTCAGGGCGCCTTTGCCGTAGTCCGACAACACCAGCACCTTGACCCCCTCGAGCAACGCGTCGACTTCAGTGGCCAGGGCCAGGGCGTCAGTGGCGAACGGCTCTTCGAAATCAATTCGCAGCAGTTGCTGGTGACGACTCATGACCCGCAGCTTGACGATGGTCGGCTGATGGGCGATGCGCTGGAAAATAGCCCGTACACCAGCGCCGTGGAGGCTGTTGGTCAGGCTTTCAGCCGCTTCATCGTCACCGGTCACGCCCACCAATGAGGCAGGTGCACCGAGGGCGGCGATGTTCAGGGCAACGTTGGCGGCACCGCCGGGGCGGTCCTCGATTTGCTCGACCTTGACCACCGGCACCGGCGCCTCAGGGGAAATCCGTGAGGTACCACCATGCCAGTAACGGTCGAGCATGACATCGCCGACCACCAAGACAGGGGCTTGATCGAATCGCGGCATGGACAACTTCATGGAGCAACCCACATACAAAATGAACAGGGGCGCGATATTAACACAGGGTTGGCGCCGCCTAGTTCAATGGCTTCAGCCAGCTGTGTGAAGAATTAAAACCGCTCATTTCTCCAGCAACAGGCCCAGCAAGCGCGCCGTGGCCTGGGCCAGGCCGACGCTGGCGGTATCGATTTCACACTCGGGGTTCTGCGGGGCTTCGTAAGGGCTGTCCAGGCCGGTGAAATCCTTGATTCGCCCTGCCAGGGCCGCCTGATACAACCCCTTGGGGTCTCGCCGGGCACAAGTCTCGAAAGCCGTGCTGATGTACACCTCAAGAAACTCATCAGGCCCGAACAAGGCCCGGGCGGCGTCACGTTCAGCGCGGAACGGCGAGATCGCCGAGACAATCACCAACAGCCCGGCGTCCACCATCAACCGCGCCACTTCCGCCATGCGCCGGATGTTTTCCTTGCGCGCCTCTGGCCCCATGCCCAAGTCACTGCACAAGCCGCTGCGCACATTGTCGCCATCGAGCAGGAAGGTGTGCAGGCCCCGCTCGTTCAACCGCAACTCCAACTGATTGGCCAGGGTCGACTTGCCGGCACCGGAGAGCCCGGTCAACCAGATGCAGCGGGGTTTCTGGTGCTTGAGGGCAGCCCGGGATGAACACGAAAGGGCCAGCGTGTAAGGACGGATCTGCGGCTGTTCCTGGGTGCTGAAGGCAGGCTCATTCATAGCCAAGCATCTCGTAGTCACGCTCATAGACTCGCCGCACCAGGCGCCGGGTGCGCACCGTGCACAACTCGCGGATTGGCTGGGCATGCCGGTGCTGGGAAACATTCAGACGAGGCAGTTGCGAGGTCACGCCCAAGTGATCGCAGAGTAGGTGAAAGTCACGTTCCAGGTGTTCCTGATAGCCAATGAAGTCCATGGACAAGCGCCCAAGGGAGTCAGTGAGAAAGTCACTTTGTGCAGCAAAGTGCATCTGCCGCGGGATGTTTTCCGGGCGCAGCCAGCGACTGACGAAGTCATCGAAATCCCGGTAATGGCTGACCAGTGCCTGGGCCGCCTGATCGCGGTTGCCGAGTCGATTGCCCCGCAGAAAGGCGTAGGCCGAATAGGCACGCTCCAACGGATCACGCACAAAGGCGAACTTGAAGCTGCTGGAAAACTCCCGGGGAAACTGCTGCTCATACCAGTACAACGGCAGGTGCCCGGGGCTCCAACCGTCGAACAGGGCTGCACAGACACTGCTACCGGCACATTTGGGCACATGGATGAACAGGCATGATTGCCGGGAGAAGGCCTGGGGGAAGCGCACATTGGCAGACATCGCCTTGTTCACCACCTGGCGGTCCACCACAGACAAGCGCCCGAGCAAGAAACTGCGCTGGGACTTGGGTAATAACTTCCACAGATAACGTTGCAACATTCCAACACCCACGCAACGGGGATGGCCCCGTCGATCTGTTCAATAGATTCAGGCGGGAACCATAACAAGGGCGTTGGGCGGAATTATTTAGGCTTGGTCAAGACTGTATGGGGCTGGTTACAAACCCGGAGGCAAGGCACCCAGCAAGGGGGAGGTTCGGCCTCCCCCCAGAGGATCAGGCGATGCCGTTGGGCACCGGTTCCTCAAGGCCCATGGCGTGCAGACGAGCGTAGTAGCCGTTCTGCGCCAACAGCTCACTGTGGGTGCCACGCTCGACAATGCGCCCCTGATCCATGACCAGGATCAGGTCGGCCTTCTCGATAGTCGACAGACGGTGCGCAATGACCAGGGTGGTACGCCCCTTCATGACCTTGTCCAGGGCGGCCTGGATATGCCGCTCGGACTCGGTGTCCAGGGCCGAGGTGGCCTCGTCGAGAATCAACAACGGCGCGTTCTTCAACAACGCCCGGGCAATCGCCAGACGCTGACGCTGGCCACCGGACAACAGCACGCCGTTCTCGCCGACCTGGGTGTCCAGGCCCTCGGGCAACTGGGCGATGAAGTCCATGGCATAGGCATCCACCGCGGCTTTCTCGATGTCTTCACGCGGCGCACCGGCCAGGTCGCCGTAGGCGATGTTGTTGGCCACGGTGTCGCTGAACAGGGTGACGTTCTGAGTCACCTGGGCAATATGCCGGCGCAGGTTCAGCAGCCGGTACTGCTCGATTTCCGTGCCATCCAGCAGGATTTCGCCCTTGTCGTGGTGATAGAAGCGTGGGATCAGGTTGGCCAGGGTCGACTTGCCGCTCCCTGAGCGCCCGACCAGCGCCACCATTTTCCCCGGGTCCACCGAGAAGCTGATGTCATCCAGCACCTGCCGCTCCGTACCCGGGTAGGTGAAGCTCAGGTTGCGCACTTCCAGGCGACCAGTGACCGAGGCGTGCTCGACCGTGCCCTTGTCCAGCTCAGGTTCGACGTCCAGTTGTTCGAAGATGCTTTCCGCACCCGCAACGCCTTTCTGAATGGTCGAGCTGACTTCCGACAATTGACGGATCGGCTTGGGCAGCAAACCGGCCATGGTGATGTAGGCCACCATTTCCCCCGCCGAGGCATCGCCGCGCAGGTAAAGCACCAGGAACATCAACACCGCCATGGCGCTGTAGATCACCAGTTGCAGGAGCGGCGTGTAGATCGCCCCGGTGCGGGTCATGCGCAGTTGCTTGTCGGTATTGCCCTGGCTGGCCTTGAGGAAGCGATTCTGCTCATAGACCTCGCCGCCGAAGCTGCGCACCACGCGATAGCCTTGAATGGTTTCCGAAGCCACGTGGGTCACATCACCCATCGCGGCTTGAATCTTCTTGCTCTGTTTGCGGAATTTCTTGCTCGCCGTACTGACCATGACTGCGATCAGCGGCAGGATGGCAATCATCACCAGGGTCAGGCGCCAATTCATCCAGAGCAGGGAAGCGAACAGGAAGATCACCGTCATGCCCTCACGTATGACGACCTTGATCGCATCCGTCGCCGCCCCCGTGACCATGGTCACGTTGAACGTGATGCGCGAGATCAGGTGGCCAGAGTTGTGCTTGTCGAAGTAGCGGTTGGGCAGGATCAACAGGTTGTTGAACAACTGCACCCGCAGGTCATGCACCAGGCCGAGGGAGACCTTGGCCAGGAAGTAGTTACCCAGGTAGGAACCCAGGCCCTGCCAGGCGGCAATCAACACAATCAGCAGCGGCACGGCCTGCAACAGTTGCATGTCGCGCAGGTAGGGCACCGAAGGAAAGAGCACTGCTTGAGGGTCGGACAGGCCATCGACAAAGTACTTGAGGATGTAGCCGAGCATCGGCTGAGTCGAGGCGAAGATCAGAAAGCCGACGATGCTGATAAGGAACAGGCCGATATAAGGCCGAACATAGCCAAGCAGGCGGAAGTAGATTTTCAAGCTCGATGGGCTTGCGGAGAGACTGGAGTCGGTCATATCACGCGAACGTCACTAAAAAGGACGCTGACTTTAGCACAGCTTCCCCGCCGCACTGGCAATCCCGTCGGGGCGCGGATTGTGCAACTGACAAACGACACCCTTGGCTTTAGCCGCTATCATGGCCGACTTCATTTCTGGGACGAAACTCTAAGTATGCAATCCAGCGCTCTGCGTGATACGTCCAATCGAATCTTCGATTTCATCTGCCTATGGATTCTGCCGCTGGGTTATCTGCTGCTGCTGTGTTCCATGTTCTTTCTGCCCGGGCGCGGTTCGCTGCACAAGCTCTATTACGCACTGTTCAGCATTCCGACACTGCTTGCCCTGTGCCTGCGGCCCAGCGAGCTCAAAGGGCTATGGCGTGAACCCGCCTTTACGCTGGTTTTGCTCTACCTGGGCTGGGCGACCCTCAGCCTGACGTGGAGCCCGGACGTAGATAACGCCTTCAGCGAAATCAAGACGCCCCTGCATACCTTGATGCTCTTCCTGGGTTGCTGCCTGTTGGTACGCCATCGCCGGGATGTGCTTCATCCGATCATTTTCACCGCGGCCCTCGTGGCGCTCGCCGCATCGGTCTTCAATCTGTACGGGTTCGCCATGCACCCCAAGCATGCGCGGATGGTCGGCGCCGGCGCGTTTGACAACCCTCTGCTCAGCTCCCACGTCTTCGGCTTTTTCTGCAGCTACTGGCTGTTTCTCAGCATGACCTGCCAGCGGCGCCAATTGCTGTGGCTGAGCATTCCGGCACTGGTGGTGATGTTTGCCGCCGTGATTGCAACAGGCTCAAGGACGCCCATGGTCGCCTTGACCCTAGCGGCACTGTGGCTGGCGTTTATCTGCTGGAACCGTCGCTCGCTGATCTTGCTGGGGACAATGTTTGTGGGGGGCACCGCCATACTGATCACGCTCTCGCACATGCTCATCGAACGCGGCAGCTCGTACCGCTTCGAACTCTGGCAACTGGCACTCAACCAGATCAGCGCTCACCCATGGATAGGCCACGGCTACCAAGCCACGCTTGCCTTGCCATTGAGCAGCCTTGGCATCACCTTCGAAGAGCCCCACAACTTCGCCCTTGGGGTTCTTTACTACGTCGGCGCGATAGGTTTGCTGCTCTGGCTCTTGATGCAGGCCTGGAGCTTGCTCAATAGCTGGCGCCTGCGCGCGCAACCCCTGCTGATCCTGGCCTCGACCTGGCTGATGTTTGGTATCGGCGCAGGCCTGACCGAAGGCGGGGGCATTCTGTCGCGGCCCAAGGAGCACTGGTTCCTGCTCTGGATCCCCCTGGCCCTGATCATTGCCCTGAGCATCAACCAGCGCGCCAAGCGTTTGCTGGCGACCCCGGTAAAGAGGCTTCAGGCACAGGCTCTGGATACCCTGACGCGCAACGCCCATGTGATTGAAGAAGACGGCCTGGGCCCCAAAGTACTGCGCCTGGATGACGGCAGCTTCCTGAAGATTTTCCGTTGCCGCTCCTGGTACACCTCCGGCGGCTTCAACCCTTACTCGGAGCGCTTCGCGGTCAACAGCCTGCAATTGTCCGCCATGGGCATCACGACCCCTGAAATCCTCGGCCTGTATCAACTGCCGGACAACAGCGGCGCGGTGCGCTACCAGCCCCTTCCAGGCCAAACCGTGCGCCAGCAGTTGCAAGCCACAGACAGCGCCGAAGCGCGCAACGCCCTGATGAAGCGCTTTGGTCGCTTCATGGGCCAGTTGCACGAACAAGGGGTGTACTTCCGCTCACTGCACCTGGCCAACGTACTAGTCCTGGAAAACGGTGAGTTTGGCCTGATTGATCTCGCTGACCTGCGCATCTACCCGTCGGCCCTGCCCGCGACCCTGCGCCAGCGCAATCTGCGCCATATGCAACGTTATGCCGAAGATCGTGCGTGGCTGTTCGAAGAGCATGTCGAGGCATTGCTGCAGGGCTATGGCGAAGCAGCATCGTCTACCTTGGCCAAGCGCTTACAGCAGCAAATCCTCCTGACCCATAACTGATCGCCCTCCGGGCCGGCAACCATTGCCGGCCCAGCGCTGCGGCGGCCGCTCAACTCGGTGAACGCTGCCTCGCGTACGCCAGGAAGCCGTCGATATCGGTGCTGCAAAGCTTGTCACCCAAGCCATGCAACTCGGCTTCCGGCCATTGCCACCATGCACTGGCGAGCAGTTGTTCGCGCTGCTCCTCGGGAAAGCGCCAACGCAGGAAGCGCGCAGGATTGCCGCCGACCACCGCGTAAGGTGCGACATCTTTGGTGACCAGGGCTCCCGCCGCGACAATCGCACCATGGCCAATGGTCACGCCGGATAACAAGGTGCAGTTGGAACACAACCACACATCGCTGCCCACCGTCACATCACCGTGGGTGCCGCTGAAGGCCTGGATGTGAGACGCCTGGGCCACCATGGCGGGAAACGGATAGGTGGTGACCCAGTCGGCGCGGTGATGCCCTCCGAGGAAGATCTGCACCCCCTCGGCAATCGAGCAGTAGGCACCAATACGCAGGGTAGAGCCTTCCTGCCAGTCATGAACCAGGGGCAAGCCATAGCTGCCCCGGCCTATCTCATAGCCGGGGTAACGCTGCTTGAAGCGCACTACGCCGCGCTCGATCTTCGGCAACTTACGGATCGCACGTTTGGCGCGTTTCTCCAGAAAGCGTTGTATCCAGCCCATCGCGCAACGCCTCTCTTCAGTCTTTTTCCAAGGGAGAGAAATACAAGCGCCCCAGCCCACGCCAAGTCTTCTTGTTCCACGCCTTGAGGGGGATCTGCGCCAACAGTTCACGCGCCAGGACACGATCCCGATTGGCGGTTTTCAAGAACATCGAACTGAGGAACTTGTAGCGCACCTCGTCGTAACGCGGGTGATCGCTGAACAACGCGTAGGAGCGCAGGATGTTGTCGATCATGAAGCGGTGGTTCTTGTAAGAGTTGGTGGCGTGCTTGCGATAGCGCGCCATCAGCACGTTAAGACCATCGATGAAATAACCGGCACGCGTGATCTTCAACTCGATCAACAAATCTTCGAGGCGGATATTCGGGTCGAAGCCACCGACCTTTTCCAGCGCTTCGCGACGGATCATCAGGGTTGGAGCCGGCGGGTAAGGCTTGCGCTCCATGAACATGTCATCGAAGTCCAGACGCCGGAACGGCACATCCCGACGCTGGCGTTTCTCCGGAAACAGCTCGCCGTTGGCGTCGATCAGTTCGATGTTGCCTGCACAGATGCCCACTTCTGGCTTACCGTCCAGGTACTCGACCTGAACCGCGATGCGCTCCGGCAGCATGATGTCGTCAGAACCGAACGGCACGATCAAGCTGCCTTTGGCCCGGGCAATCGCGCCATTGAGGGTATTGGTCAGGCCCTGGTTCTGCTGGACCTGGAAATCAAAAGCGTGCTGCGCCTGCAAGGCACGGATACGCTCGACACTGTCGTCGGTGGAGCCGTCATCAACCACCAGCAATTCGATGTTCGAATAGGTCTGGTTCAAGACACTGAGAATACTTTGCTCAATGTAGGGCGCGTGGTTGTAAGAAGCGATGATCACCGTCACCAGTGGTTGCTGGTCTTTCATAAAGCTCCCTTACCCGCCTGACTCAATCCCGAGTCGATCAATTGCAAATACTCCTGACGAAACACGTCAATATCGTGCTGTTCCTGCAAATAGCGGTAGGCCCGCTCGCCCTTTAGCCGAAGCGCCTCGTCGGACAGTTGCAGGTACTGATCCAGGGCCTCGATCAACGCCGGAACGTTGGCCGGCTCCACCGCCAGGCCGCCGGCCCCCTGGATCAGCGGCAACATGGCGGGCACGTTGGACGCGATGATCGGCAGATGACCGCTCATGCCCTCAAGCAGCGCCAGGCCCAGGCCCTCGGCCAGGGACGGCATGGTCCATAGATCAAACGCACGCACATACTGCAGGGCGTTCTCCTTGAACCCAAGCAAATGGGCGCGCCCACCCAGGCCCAGGCGCTCGATCTCGCGACTCAGGTTCGACTCTTCACGCCCGGCCCCCATGATTGCCAGCTGGGCCTGGGGGTACTTGTCCTTGAGCGCGGCGAACGCCTGCAACAGATAGGTGTGCCCCTTGACGGGCACCAGGCGCCCAAGCGCGCCGATCAAGCGGGCATCCGCATCCAGGCCGAGCAACTCTCGGGCCTGCTGACGCGGGTGCTGCAAGGCTTCTGCCTGCTCGATGTCGATGGCATTGGTGATCGCCCAAGTGTTCTGGTCGGTGAACCCGCAATCGCAATCCAGCAAATACTGCTTCACTGCCGGCGACACCCCGACAAACCGCCAGTGGTGATCGATCATGCGCTGGGTCTGACGCCGCCGGTACAGGCGGTCGTACTCGCCAAAACCATGGGAGATGCCAATGCACAGCGGAATCTTCAACCAACGGTTGAGTTGCAGCAGCATGTTGACTGGCTTGAAGCGATTGCAGATCACCACATCGAACTGTTCCTTGCGGCAAAACTGGTACAACCGCCACATGGCGCGAAGCCGCATGCCCTTCAAGGACTTGGCGGAAAAATCGAAATACACCGAGTGATCGGCCCGGCTGACCGGATCGTTCGGCCCTGGACGACCGCGCAGGAAGGCGGCGGTGACTTCATAGCGCTGAGCAGGCAAGGCCTTGACGATCTGTTCGGCAAGGTCAGCGAAATCATGGGCTTTGACATTGTAATCGGGCTGCAACTGCAGGACCTTGAAACGCTGACTCATAACTCTCCCCGCTGAAAACCTGTCGCATCAATGACCCAGCACGGCTCGCTTGCCAGTGCTTTGACCTGCTCCGGAGCCGGCTCCGGCAAACCTGCCCATTCGTTACGTTTCCAGCACACAAAATGAAAGTAGGGAAAGCTCCGATCGCCATCACGATCATTGGTCAGCCGCCCGTTTCTCCAATACCAACGCAAAGGGAAGCGATCAGTGCCGTCGTGCCACTTGATGACCCCGCCCGGCGTACTGAAGGCCTCGGTGAACTCACTGCGTCGACGCCAGGGGTTGAACTGGCCGACCAGTTTGAACAGGGGCTTGGGGAGGTTTTTGCGCCAAAGGAAAATCCGACTGAAGGCGCCCTCATCCAAGGCATGATGCGCTTGATCGGTGAAGCGCTCCTTCCAATTCTTGATCTGCATGAACAGCTCCCGCTTGCGGGCGCTGTTGCGCATCAGGCACAGGTGCCCGGCGACACGCCGCTCATGGGTGGAGAACAAGTCATAGCCGGCCAGGCGATCGGCTGTGAAATACTCCCGCAGATTGCCGTAGACCAGATCGATATCCCCAAAAGCCCAGAAGTCATAGCCCTCCAGGCGATCGGCATGGATATGACCGAGGGCAGGCTTGATATCACAGAGCTTGTAGGCGGCCCGTGGCGCGAAATCAATACCCAGGCGCCTGGATACCAATTGACAGTAGTCGCTGAAGCTCATGGGCTCGATGGTGACGTTGTCCGGCAGGTGATCCGGCGTGCCACAGTCACTGAACAGCAACCAGTCAATGTCCGGGTTGCGTCGGCAACTTTCGAGAAAAAACGGCATCCAGAAGGGCCAACGGCCGAAATACGGGATGACAAACAAGATACTTGGGCACTGATTGATCACAGAATGCTCACTGTCGAATTACTCAGCACAAAACGCCCCTGCGTCGCTGCCGCGTCAAGGGCGCTCCACCAGCCAGAACAGTTCATGCCGTCTGACCGCCTTGCGAAAAAACTCATTCTCGCCGAACGGCGAAGGTGAGCGAAGAGCCAGAAGCGACTGGATCGAACGACGCAAACGACGCTTGAACGGCATTCGCGGCTGCAGGTCATGCATCATCCCCAGCGCCATGGCCTTGTCACATTGCTGCTCCGGCGATAATGACAGGCACCACGGACGCAAGCTTTGTGCCGAATCGAACATCGGCGGCAAGGCAATTCCTGCCCCGGCATCACCCATAGGCCAGCGATCGTTGTCATGCAGGTGGTTGGCATAACCCAGCACCGTGGACGGCTGCCAATCCAGCCCTTGCAACGCCTCCAACACCGCCGCCTGGGCACAGATATGGTCGGGATGGGGGTCCAGGGATGGATGGGGCAGGACCAGCACTTGCGGTCGCGCCTTAAGCAGCAGCGCCCGCAGATCGGCCAACAGGTTGTTCCAGGTTGGCTGGCCGTCCTGATCCGCCGGCAACGGGAACGGATTGAGCTGGCGGAACAGACGGATATCCGTCAGGTCGGCTTCTCGCGAGGCCATGGGCTGCTCGGGAGCCGCCTGCATCGCCGGCAGTTGCAGGCAGAAATAGCCCAATTGCACGCAATGGGCCTCGGGTACTCCCGCCCAGCGCGGCACCGCAATACTGTCCCAGGCCCGCAGTCGCCCCTTGATCCGCGCCGCTTCGACCGGCTTCAGGCCCATGGCCTGATAGTGTTCGGCTTCAATCTCGCCAGCGGTCAGGGTCACGACCCAGGCTTCATCGGCCTGGCTGTAGAGGCCAAACGCAGCCAGCTCGGCGTCATCGGCGTGGGGGGCGATCACCATAACCCGCTGACGCCGATAGTCCGGCTGGCGGAACAGACTCAGTTGCGGCTCGCCCCGCAGCCGACAAAAATGCCCGCGCACGCGCAACTCACCATTGAGCAGGGCCTGGCTGGAACCACTGAGGTTGAGGAACCGCCGACCATTGACGCCACGTTCAAAGGTTTGCCGATCCGCACCTGAGCCGCTCGACAGCTCGATTGCCGGATCAAGGAAACGCCCCAGCCACGTGCTCTTGACTTGCAGTTCCAAGATCAGGGTTTCATCGCCGACCAGCTCCAGCGCTGGGTCCAGGCGTAGATAACCGTCCTGCAGATGGACCTTAGGCTGCTCGGTTTCAGGGCCAAAGCGATACAGGTAGTCATCCTTGGGCGAGTAGAACAGGTGATCAGCAAACCAGGCTTCATGGGCCACCCAGGCCAGGACGGCCAACAGCAGCGGCAGCCACCACACCACCAGCAGGCCAACGGCGAGCAACAGCAGCACACCGACCAACAAACCGATACGTTTATTGCGCCGATGGCGCTTGAGCAACTGCTGTTTGCGACTCATGGGCGGGCTCACACCTGGAAGACCGGCACAGGGTTGCACCATCGGTCCTTGTATTCGCGATCGGCACGGCCGAAGGAGAAACGCAGCGGCTTGCCCAGCAACCGGGCCTGCTCCCAGGCACTCTGGGTATTGAGGAAACTCAACACGCTACCGGGGCTGAACTCGCGGGTTTCAGGATCGACACCGCCATTGACGTACTCGACGCTGATCCATTCCGGCGCCTCCACCCGGTACACCAACTGCACAGCGATCGGAGCGTCCTTGAGGAAAATCACCGACCCAATCAACAACTCGCCAAGCAGGTCGAGAACCTGAGCCATGTGCTGGGCGCCGGTTGCGACGAAGCCCCAGCGACGCTGGAACAAGTCACAGTAGATCGCCGCCAATTCGGTACTGGAAAACTCCGTGACTGGCCGCACCACACCACCCGCCTCTTCCAACAGGCGCAGTTCACGGCGCTGGTTGTAGCGAAACTTTTTCGACAGTTCTTCCGGGGTTCGCGCCATGGCCAGTTGCTCGGCCTGGGGCTTTAGGGCACTGAAGCGCCCCTCGTTCAACGCCGACAGATAACGTCCGCGATGACGCAGCGGCGCCTGGGCCTCGGCGGCGGCAGGCAGGATCAGCTCGGCATTGCCCAGGTCGAACAGGCCCTTCTTGCCGGCACGCTTAAGCACGTCCTTGGACAGCGCCAAGTCGCGCCCCCAGGTGGGGATGGCCGCTTGCAGCTCACCGTTCTGCTCCCAGCCCAGGTAGCGGACCGGGATGTTCGCCAGGTCTGCCAGGCGCTCGACTACCAGGGGGTGGGTGGCGACACTGCCGCCGAAGCGCTGCCAGGTCGTCGCATAAGTCGATGCGTCGATGACTGACCAGCCACGCTCCCGCCAGCCTTGAAATCGGTTGAGCATCAGACCCCCGACGTCAGGTCGATGACCACTGGCAAGCGCCAGAACGCATCACGCACTGCACGATCCGAGAAACGCTCACGCAAGCGCTCGAGCATCAGCTCGGCACACTGCCGACGCTGTTGCGCATCCATCGCAGCCAAGTGTTGCAGCCCCTGGGCCATATGTTCGGCATCGCCCAAGGGGAACAAGATGCCCACGCCTTCAACCACTTCCTTGGCCCCGCCGCACGCCGTCGCCAGCAATGGCACGCCAGCAGCCATCGCCTCCAGCAGCACCATGCCAAACGGCTCGTGGTCAGAGCTCAGGGCAAACACGTCAAACGCACGAAAGTACTGCCGAGCCTCGGCCACCTGGCCGAGGAACAGCACACGATCGGCCACGCCCAGCTCACGAGCCAATGTCTTGAGGTCTTGCTCCAGGCGTCCAGCGCCCAGAATCGCCAATTGGCTATTGGCCGGCAGGCCCGGCAAGGCGATGGCAAAACCACGCAACAAGGTTGCCTGGTCCTTATCGGGGTGCAGCCGACCCACATTGCCGACGATCCAGGCATTGGCGTCCAGCCCCAATTCCTTGCGCGCCTCGACGGTGTCTACCTGAGACGCCAGCAACGCATCGATATCGATGCGGTTGTAAAGGGTTTGAATCCGCGCAACTGGCCAACCAGGGAGGCATCGACGCAGGTCGTCACGCACCGCATCAGAGACCCCGAGCAGGCTCAAGCGCCGGCGAAACAACCGGGCAAACAGCTTGCGTCCGCCACGCTGGTAATCGCCAAACGCGTGGTGCACGCCGATCACCGGCAAGCGACTGCCCAGCAAGGCGATATAGATCGGCTTGAAACGATGGGCAATACAGAAACTGAAGTTGCGCGACGCAGCGATCTTGCGCAGATCGCTGATGGCGCCCAGCTTCAAGCCGCTGACCGCCTTGGAGCTGTACTCCATGAACAGCACTTCATCGGACGCACAGGCAGCCGCAACCTTAGGGTCGGCATCCCCCGTCAGAAAGACGGTGGTGACTCGATAACCACTGGCGATGAACAGATTCGCGTACTGCCGGGCACAGTCAAGGAACGGACCGTAATACGAATGGCAGAACTGCAGCACATGGCGTTCAGCCGAGCGTGTCATAAGGATCCACGCCGTCTTTGACCACCAGGATGTCTTCCATGATCAAGTACTGCAGATCGGAACCGAAGAACATGTTCAGCGCATCGGTAGGCGAGCAGATCATCGGCTCGCCACGGCGATTGAGCGAGGTGTTCAAGGACACACCGTTGCCGGTCAGCACTTCCAGGGCTTTCATCATGTCGTAGTAGCGCGGGTTGTACTCGCGCTTGAGCACCTGGGCCCGGGACGTGCCGTCCTCGTGGACCACTTCCGGTACACGGGTCTTCCACTCTTCGGCAACTTCGAAGGTGAAGGTCATGAACGGCGCCGGGTGATCGACCTTGATCATCTGCGGGCCGACAGTGTCGAGCATGGACGGGCAGAAAGGCCTCCAGCGCTCGCGGAACTTGATCTGCTCGTTGATCCGGTCGGCCACGCCAGCGGCGCTTGGGCAACCGATGATCGAACGACCGCCCAAGGCCCGCGGACCGAACTCCATGCGCCCCTGGAACCAGGCCACCGGGTTACCGTCCACCATGATCTTGGCAATACGCTCAGGCGTGTTGTCGATCTGGCGCCAGGCCGGTTTGTTCGGGTGACGGGCACAGGCCGCGATCACGTCTTCGTTGCTGTAGGACGGGCCGAGATAGACGTGTTCCATCTTCTCTACCGGCACACCACGGGCATGGGACACGTACGCAGCAGCACCCACTGCAGTGCCGGCGTCGCCGGAAGCCGGCTGCACGAACAGCTCTTTGACTTCAGGACGGGCAATGATCTTCTGGTTCAGCTTGACGTTCAGCGCGCAGCCACCAGCGAAGGCCAGCTTGCCGGTTTCCTTGAGGACGTCGCCCAGGTAGTGGTCGATCATCTGCAGGGCCAGCTTCTCGAACAGCGCCTGCATGCTCGCGGCGTAGTGGATGTAAGGCTCGTCGGCGATGTCGCCTTCGCGCTTGGGACCCAGCCACTCGATGAGTTTTGGCGAGAAGTAGAACCCCTTGCCCTTCTCTTTGTAGCGACGCAGGCCAATGACGTTGGCGTAGTCGGTATTGATCACCAGTTCGCCGTTTTCAAAGCTGGCCAGACGGGAGAAGTCGTACTTGCTGGCATCGCCATAAGGCGCCATGCCCATGACCTTGAACTCGCCGTCGAGCATCTCGAAGCCGAGGAACTCGGTGATGGCGCCATATAGGCCACCCAGGGAGTCCGGGTCGAAGAATTCCTTGATCTTGTGGATCTTGCCGTTTTCACCGTAGCCAAAGAAGGTGGTGGCGTACTCACCCTTGCCGTCGATCCCGAGGATCGCGGTTTTCTCTTTGAAGCCCGAGCAGTGATAGGCGCTGGAGGCGTGGGCCAGGTGATGCTCGACCGGCTCGATCTTGATCTTCTTCGGATCGAAGCCCAGTTGCTCGAGGCACCAGACAATCTTGTTGCGATAGCGCTTGTAGCGCCGGTTGCCCATCAGCAGCGCGTCAAGGGCGCGATCCGGGGCGTACCAGTAACGCTTGGCGTAGTGCCAACGCGCTTTGCCGAACAGGCTGATGGGCGCGAATGGAATCGCCACCACGTCAACATCGGAAGGTTTGATGCCGGCCTGTTCCAGGCAGAACTTTGCCGACTCGTAAGGCATGCGGTTCTTTGCATGCTTGTCTCGTACGAAACGCTCTTCTTCAGCGGCCGCGATCAGCTTGCCGTCGATGTACAAGGCTGCTGAAGGATCATGGCTGAGGGCGCCGGACAGGCCAAGAATCGTCAATGCCACAGGGGTCTAGCCTCGTTTAGTCTGCATACGGGCGCAGGGCGCCTGGAGAAAAATAGGTGCTCGCAAGAGGGGCGAGAAACAACTAAAGGGCGGGATTATAACTGAAAAGCACCGGCAAACCTCTAGCTGCACGCGGCAAGTCAGGCGCCAGGTCCCGAGTCGCCGTTGCTGAGCGCAACGGCGCCCCGGGCCAGGCACCTCAGGCCTGATCGACCTGGGCCGTTTTCGGCAAGCGCCGGTCGATCACTTGGTACAAGGCACTGCTCTCGGGCCAGTTGCGCATGAAGCGCGCGCGATCCCGGGCATAGGCAGGCGCAAAGCTGCCCAGACTGGCGTGCTGGCACATGGAATCCAGATCGATCAGCGCCCAGCGGTCTTCCTGCCAGAACAGGTTATGCCCCTTGAAATCACCGTGGCTGATGCGTTGTTTGAGCAACTCGGCAAACAACCGGTCCAGGGCCAGCAACTCGGCCTCGGGCGCGGCGCCACTGTCCACATAGGGCGCAAAGCGTTCGATGATGTCCGGCCCCGCCAGGTATTCGGTCACCAGGTAAGCCCGGCTGCGCAGCCAGAAAAAGCGCTTTTCCAACACCGCCAGCGGCTTGGGCGTGGCAATGCCGAGGAACGCCAGGCGATTGCCCTCGCGCCAGGAATGCCAGGCCCGGCTCGGGCGCCAGAAGCGTTTGAGCCAATGGGCAAAACCCTTGATGTTGTAGCGTTTGATCACCAACGGGCGCCCCGCCACTTCGACCCGGCCGACGCTGGCTGCGCCACCGGTTTTGTACAGGTGGCCCTGGTCGAGCAAGGCGTCAGCCTGCTCCAGCACCGGCAGCATGGCCGCCTCTTCTTCACGGCGGATGGCGCGCAAGGCGAAAGGCCCACGCATCACGCTGAACAGGCTGCACTCGCGACCGACCTTGTTGAGAAAGTCCTTCAGGCGCCAGCTACGCACCTTGTCCACCTGCTTTTGCAAGGCTTCCAGCGGCAGGGCATGTTCGCCATTGTTCAGCAGGTAGTGAACCAGCAGCTCTTCGGTGAAAGGCTCCAAGTCCTGGGGCAACTGGGCGAAAAACACCCCCAGGTTTTCCAGGACCTTCTGCCGCGACAGGGGCTTGCCCGCCTCTTCAGCCACAATGCCGGCGCCATCGATCAAATACAGCTTGCCGTCGTGACGCAGCAGGTTGTCCAGGTGCAGATCCTCCTGCCACAGGCCCTTGCCGTGCATCTGCGCAATCGCCGCCAAGGCCTCGGCCAGCACCGCCTGCTGCCCATCCGCCAGGGGCGGCAGCGCCTGCACCTGTTGCCAGGCGTCCCCCAGGCTTTCGGCGCCTTCGAGCAACTCGAACAGCAACCAACCGCCCTCGCCGTCCTTGAGGCCATCAGCCAACAACAGCGGCGTGGTCAGGCCCTGCTCGGCCAGTTGGCGAACACCCCGCAGCTCACGCTGGAAATGCCGCGCCGCCTTGGACCCCACCAGCAACTTGGCCAGCACCGGACGACCGCGCCAGACACCAGCCCCGACATAACGCTGCCCAGGCAACACCCGCAGCAGACTCAATAATTGCAACTGGGCCGGCCCGGCGGCATCCGCCAGTTCCAGGCTCATGGGCAGGCTCGGTGTACGACCGGCGCTCTTCAGCTCGGACAAGCGCATCAGCGAGCTCCCTTGTTGCTGCTACGGGCCGTCAAACGTTCGATCCAGCTGTCCACCAGGGACGCATCCGCCGGCAGGTCGAGGTAGGCCGCGAGCAGTACCCGCACCTCGTCGCGCTCCCAGACCTTGGCCCGGCGCAGCAACGGCTCCAGGTCCTTGATCCGATCCCGCTGACCAAACAGCAGCGGCCGGGTTTTCTCCAGATCGATCAATTGCGCCTGATAACCCTCGCCCGTGGCCCGCAGGAAAATGTGCTTGGGATAGAAACAGCCATGCACCTGCCGCAACCCGTGCAGTTGGCGAGCCAACTGCCCGCAGGCGCGCAGGATTGCCAGGTGCTGCAGGTCGCTGAGTTCGGCCCATTGCTGCAGCAACGAATCCAGGTCGTTCCAGCCGTCCAGGGCACGGGTCAGGAGGATCGCCCGGGTTTCCCCGGCGACCTTGCGCTCACCAAAAAACACCGCCTGCAACGCCGGGATACCCAACTGCCGATAGCGGCTGATGTTGCGAAACTCCCGGGCGAAACTCGGCTCGCCCAACGGACGATGCAAGGTCCGGGTGAGGTAGTTGCTCTGGCGCTTGAGGTAAAACCCCCGCCCTTCCAGGTCCAGGCGAAACACGCTGCTCCAGCCGCCATGACTGGTATTGGGTTCGTCCACGGCATCCAACTGCTTGGCCCACAGCGCATCAAAACTGCCGAGGCCATGACGCTCCAGCAAGGCGCGCTCTTCAGCCGCCAGGAAATCAGTCATTCCCGTCCCTCGAAAAATCTCAGCACATGGCGAATGCGCTGCTTGTCCGCCGCGTTCAAGCGAGTGCGCTGACGGTATTGCAGGTAGAAGCGCAGGCGCTGGGTGGCCGACAAGTGATACTTGGCGACCTTGTCCAGGCACGCCAAGTCCTTGGTAATGCGGTACTTGAGCCAGAAACCGCGCCAGAAGTCGCCGTTCGGGCAATCGATCAGGTACAGCTTGGCGTTATCGTCGATCAGCAAGTTGCGCCACTTCAAATCGTTATGAGTGAAGCGGTGGTCATGCATGATGCGGGTGTAACGCGCCAACTGGGCACTGACCCCCTCGACCCAGCGACGGTCTGCCAGCAACGGGTCATTGCGATCGGCCAGAGCCGACAAATCCTCGGTGCGCGGCAACTCGCGGGTGATCATCGCCCCCCGGTCATAAGCCAGGCCGCGACGCTCCAGGCCCCACGCCACCACTTCAGCGGTGGGAATGCCCCACTTGGCAAAACGCTTGAGGTTCTGCCACTCGGACTTGACCCGGGGCTTGCCCAGATAGCGCCGCAGGTTCTTGCCGGCGCCGGTGTAGCGCTTGACGTAATAGTTGACGCCGTCGCGCTGGACGCGAATGACTTCCGAGAGCGGGTCGCGGGTCAGGCGCTCGCCCTCAAGGGCAAACACCGCTTCAAGACTGCCAAAATCCGCGGCCAGTTGCTCGTAGCCGGGTTCCAGGTTCCAGCCCGCCATCAGAGCGCATCTCCGTACCGCTGCTTGCGATCGTAGAGCTTGTTCGCCTTACCCTCGAGCCAGGACAGCAGCGCCGACTCTTGCGCCAGGATGTGCCGCAACGGCTGCTGGAAGTAGCCCTTGAGGAAACGCAGCTTGTCGCGGCGGGTCAGGCCGATGTCCAGGGCGGAGAAGTACAGGGCCGCCAGGTCTTTGTTGCGCCAGCGCTGAGTGATCGCCGGGCGGGTCTGGGCCCGGTGCAGGTCGATCACCGAGAGCTTGAAGTCATCCGCCGTCACCGGCTTATCGGTGTGCAGCAGGAAGTGGCAGATGTAACAGTCACGGTGGTTGACCCCGGCGCGGTGCATCATGCCGGTCATGCGGGCCACTTCGGCGATCAGCGCGCGCTTGAGCCGAGGCTCCGGCGGCTGCTTAACCCAGTCGATACTGAAGTCTTCGAGGCTGACGGTGGGTGCCAGTTCTTCGGTGACGATGAAAGAATGCTGGTCTGCCGGGTTGTTGCCGCGCTCGCCATAGGCCACCGCCGTCATGGTCGGCACACCGACCTCCTGCAAGCGTTGGATAGCCCGCCACTCCTGGCCCGCGCCCAGTACCGGCAGCTTGGCCGTGAGCAGGTTCTTGAAGATCTCGCCCCAACCGATGCCGCGGTGGATCTTCACGAAATAACCGTTGCCCGCGACCTCGGTGCGCAAGGTGCGACGGGCCTCCAGCTCACGGTAAACCTGGCCGCTCAAGCCCTCGACTTCGGTGAACGCATCGCGTCCAGCCCAAAGGCTCTTGAACGGTTCGGCAAGAATCAACTTCATCAGTGTTGCTCCGCCAGAATCACATCCGCAGCGTGCTGCGGCATGCTATAGAGGTCGGCCGTCTCGGCGAACGCCAGGCCATTCCGGCTCCAGGTCGCGCGTGCAGCGTCGTCGGTCAACATGGTGTTGAGGTATTGATTGAGCTGGGCCTGCTCAAAGGGTTCGTCCAGCACCCGGCCGCTGTCGGCCTCGGCGATGTAATGGGCATAACCACAGACCGCGCTGACCAGCACCGGCAAGCCCGCCACCAGGGCCTCAAGCAATACGGTGCCGGTGTTTTCGTTGTAGGCCGGGTGAATCAACAGGTCGGCGCCCAACAGGAAACGCGGGATATCGCTGCGCCCCTTGAGGAACTGCACCTGTTCCCCCAGCCCCAGCGTCGCGCTCTGCAGTTGGAATACTTTGGGGTCATCCTGGCCAATTACAAACAGCCGGGTGCGTTTCTTCAGCTCCGGCGGCAGTGCAGCCACGGCCTTGAGGCTACGATCAACGCCCTTGGTCTTGAACCCGGAGCCGATCTGCACCAGCAACAGGTCGTCGTCCTTGAGGGCGAACTCACGACGGAATTCGGCACGAATCTCGGCCGCGTTCGGCGGCGCCCGGCGGTCCTGGGCAATCCCCGGCGGCAGCAGGTGGAAGCGCGACAGCGGCGTGTCGTAATGCTTGATGAACAGCGGCTGCTGCACTTCGGAAATCATCAGCACTTCGGTCTTGGCGTCCTTGGCGAACACCGCACGCTCGTACTCGGCGAAGTGTCGGTAGCGGCCCCAACGGCGGTACAGGGAGTTACGCAGGTTCTGCGCCTTGTCCTCGAAGCAGCCATCGGCGGCGTAGTACACATCCAACCCGGGCATTTTGTTGAAGCCAATCAGCCGGTCCACCGGGCGCTTGGCCAGGTCGGCTTCCATCCAGGCGCTGAGCTTCTCGTTGCGTCGATGGTTGAAGAAGGCCTTGACCGGCGCCACCAGCACTTCAAAGCCCGGCGGAATATCACCTTCCCAGATCAGGGTGTAGACGCGGATCTGATGGCCGCGCTGCTGGCACTCCAGGGCAATGCGCATGAAGTCGCGCTGCAGGCCGCCAAAGGGAAAATATTTGTACAACACAAAAGCCAATTGCATCAGCGCAGCTCCTCAGCCAGTAACAACGTGCTCAGTCGGCTCGCGACACGCTCGGGGTTCAGGCGAGTGAAGCACAGCGGCCACTCGCGTTTCAGGTCATACCGCTGCTGGTCAACGGCAGACGGTTGATAGGTGCACTGCTTCTGCAGGCAGGGCGCGCAAGGGAAGTTGCTGCCCAAGTGAATCTGCACTCGGCCATAGGCCCCGGTCAGCCCGGGGTTGGTCGGACCGAACAGGGAAATGGTCGGTACATCCAGGGCCGCGGCCAGGTGCCCCAGCCCGGTGTCCACAGCAACACACGCCTGGGCCTGGGCCAGCACCTTGGCCACACCGGCCAGGTTCAGCTTGGGCAGGACCGTGGCGTTACTCAGGCCCTCGGCAATGCGCTCGGCACGGGCCTTCTCCGCTGGATTGCCCCACGGCAACTGGACATCGACCCCAAGCATGCCCATGCGCTCGGTCAACTCGCGCCAGTAGGCTTCGGGCCAGTGCTTGGTGTCCCAGGTGGTGCCGTGGAGGAACAGCACAAAGGGGTTCTTGCGCGGCAGTTCCACCAGGCGCTCGACGCTCAGGCCGTAATCCCCCAGGCCCTGAGGCAAGTCATACCCCAGGGCCACGGCGAACAGCTGGCGCACTCGCTCCACCGCATGCTGACCACGAGCCACTGCCAGGCGCCGCGAGTAGAAGCGCGCCGCCAAAGGCTCACGGGCCGAGTCCTTATCCAGACCGGCCACCGGGGCCCGTACGTAACGGGTCAGCCAGGCGCTTTTCAGCAGGCCCTGGGCGTCGATCACCAGGTCGTATTGGGTGGCGCGCACATTCTGTTTGAAGCGTCGCCATTCGCCACTCTTGATGGTCTGCCAAAGGTTCTTGCGCCAGCGACGGATCGCCACCGGAATCACCTTGCCCACCGCCGGATGCCAGGTTGGAATCTCGGCAAAGCCTTCTTCCACCACCCAGTCGAAGGTGATCCCGGGAATCGCCCGCGCCGCATCGGTCAAGGCCGGCAACGCATGAATCACGTCCCCCAGGGATGAGGTCTTGATCAACAGTACCCGCAACTTAATGAACCTCGACCACGGTGCCCTGCAAGCGCTGCAGCGCCTCGGTCACCGGCTGCGGCAGCAGCTGGCGCAAGCAGTTGTAATGGCCGAAGCGGCAGGTGCGGTCAAAGCACGGGCTGCATTCCAGCCCCAGGCGCACCACTTCCACCTGGTCCGCCAGCGGCGGAGTGAAGCCCGGCGACGTCGAACCGTAGACGGCCACCAACGGGCGGTTCAACGCGGCCGCTACGTGCATCAGCCCGGAGTCGTTGGAGACCACCGAATCAGCGCAAGACAGCAGATCGATGGCTTCAGCCAGGGAGGTGCCGCCACAGAGGTTGACCGACTCTTCCCGCAGGCCGGGGATCAGCCGCTCGCGAATTTCCTCACCCACCGCGTGATCGTTCTTCGAGCCGAACAGCCAGACCTGCCAGCCTTCGCGAATCTTCAATTCGGCAACCTGGGCGTAATGCTCGGATGGCCAGCGCTTGGCTTCACCGAATTCGGCGCCCGGGCACAGGGCCAATACCGGGCGGTCCAGGCTCAGGTCGAACTTGGCCAGGGTCGCCTCGCGGCTCGCTGGGTCGATCTGCAGACGCGGCCGCGGATAAGGCTGAGGCAGCTCGGCGCCCGGCTCATAGGCCAGGGCCATGAAGCGCTCGATCATCAGCGGGTAGCGTTGTTTGTCCAGCTTGCGCACGTCGTTGAGCAGGCCGTAGCGAAACTCGCCACGCCAGCCAGTGCGTTTGGGGATGCCGGCGAAAAACGGCACCAGCGCCGACTTCAGAGAGTTGGGCAGCAAGATCGCCTGATCGTACTGGCCGGCCAGGGTCTTGCCGATGCGCCGGCGTGTCGCCAGCTCCAGGGCTCCGTGACCGAGGGGAAAGCTCAAGGCCTGGCGCACTTCGGGCATGCGTTCGAGGATCGGCCGGCTCCACTCGGGGGCCAGCACGTCGATCTCGCATTGAGGATGGCGTTGTTTCAGGCACTGGAAGAGTGTCTGCGCCATCACCATGTCACCGACCCAACTGGGCCCAACGATCAGAATATTCATGTGGTTTCCAAAAACGAGCCGGGGAGGCATTCGCCTCCCCGCCTCGAGAATCCAGCACCCGCGGCCTTCACCGCCAGCTCATTTGGACGAACCGTGAGCGGTTCGCCGGATATTTTTTAGCAACTCGACGTTGCCTAGCTTAGCCCCAGCTCACGCCAAATCCGCAAAACTTCCCGCCGTTGGGTCACAAACTGATCACCCGTGATAATCCCGGCCTCATTCTGCAAGGCCTGGCGGTGAGCGGCGGAGCGATAGGCTTTGTAGACCTCGCGCAACAGGCTGGCATCGGTCGCGGGCATCAGCCCAACCTCCTCCAAGCCCTCCAGAATGCGGATATTGTCGGTGTAGCGCAGCAATGACGGGTGCTCTTCGGACCACGCCAGGGTCGCGTATTGCACCATAAATTCGATATCGACGATACCTCCGGCATCCTGCTTGAGGTCGAACGGCGCCGTGGCTTCAAAGGCATTTGCCGCCGTGCCGGCGGCCGTCAGCTTGCTGCCCAGGTTGTCGCGCATCTTGGCCCGCATCTCGCTGACCTCCTGGCGCAGCTTGGGCAGGTCCCGCGCCTTGCCCAGCACCGCCGCGCGGACTTTCTCAAAGGCCTGCCCGACATCCTGGCTGCCCACCAGCACCCGCGCGCGGATCAGGGCCTGGTGTTCCCAGGTCCAGGCTTCATGTTCCTGGTAGCGAGCAAACGCCCCCAGAGAACTCACCAACAGCCCCGAGGCACCGGAAGGCCGCAGGCGCATGTCCACTTCATAGAGCTGGCCGGAGTTGGTCTGGGTGGTCAGCAGGTGAATGATGCGCTGGCCCAGGCGAGTGAAAAACTGCGCGCCGTCGATGGGCTTGGCGCCGTCGGTTTCCGCCTGGGGATCACCGTCGTGGATAAACACCAGGTCCAGGTCAGAACCATGCCCCAACTCGATCCCGCCGACCTTGCCATAACCGACGATGATAAATCCCGGGTCGCACAAGGTGCCGTCGCTGCGTTGCGGCGCGCCGTACTTGGCCACCGTCTGGCGCCAGGCCAAGGCCAAGACTTGCTCGAGGATCGCTTCGGCCAGCCAGGTCAGGTAATCGCTGACCTTCATCAACGGCAGGCTGCCGGCGATTTCCGACGCCGCCACCCGCAGCCGGTGGGCCAGCTTGAAGTGGCGCAAGGCTTCCATTTGCTGCTCAAGGTCATCCTCGGGAATCCGCGTCAGGCGCTCGCGCAACTCGGCCGCCAACTCCGGCGCCAGGGGCGGCTTGAACAGACGCCCCTCGTTGAGCAATTCATCGAGCAACAGCGGGAAGCGGGTGATCTGCTCGGCAATCCACGGGCTGGCGGCACACAGGGTCAGCAAACGGCGCAAGGCCCCCGGGTTCTCGGTCAGCAGCACCAGGTAGGCGGAACGCCGCGCCACCGCCTCGACCAGGGGCAACACCCGTTCCAGCACCAGGTCAGGGTTGGCATGCTCCACGGCCTGGGCCAGCAAGCGCGGGATAAAGGCATCGAGGCGCTCCCGTCCAAGGCGCTGCATGGCGCGCAGTTGCGGACTGCCACGCAGACCGGCCAAGGCTTTCAGGGCCTTGGGCCCATCATTGAAACCACCGTCCTGCAACTGACGGCAGGCGGCCTCCTCATCCTGGGCCTCCTCCCAGAGCGGCAGCCACTCACCGCCCACCACCACTTCACTCTCGGCGCCTTCCTCTTCATCAGGGTCGGCAATCACCTGGCGGAAGTGCCACTCCACCCGGCCGCGCCAGTGCATCAATTGTTCGTGAAACGCCTGCCAATCGGCAAAACCCAACATAAAGGCGATACGCGCCCGATCCGCATCGCTGTCCGGCAGCATTTGCGTCTGTCGGTCGGCAATCGCCTGGATCGCGTGCTCGGTGTAGCGCAGGAATTCATAGCCCTCACGCAATTCGTTGATGACCGCAGGCGGCAGGTAGCCTTGTCCCTCCAGGGTACTCAGTACCTTTAATAGAGGGCGCTGCTGCAGACTCAGGTCGCGACCGCCATGGATCAGCTGAAACGCCTGGGCGATAAATTCCACTTCGCGAATGCCGCCGGAGCCCAGCTTGATGTTCTCCGCCATGCCCTTGCGCCGCACTTCCTGCTGGATCAACTGCTTCATGGTGCGCAGCGCTTCGATGGCGGAAAAGTCCAGGTAACGCCGATAGACGAAGGGCCGCAGCATCTCCAGTAATTGCGCGCCGGCGACCTGGTCCCCGGCCACCACCCGTGCCTTGATCATGGCGTAGCGTTCCCAGTCCCGGCCCTGGTCCTGGTAGTACTGCTCCAGCGCGTTGAAACTCAGCACCAGCGCGCCCGCCGAGCCGTAAGGGCGCAGGCGCATGTCGACGCGAAACACAAAACCGTCGACGGTCATCGGGTCCAGGGCCTTGATCAGGCGCTGGCCCAGGCGGATGAAGAACTCCTGGTTATCCAGAGGGCGCTTGACCCCCACCGTCTCGCCGCCTTCCGGGTAGGCGAAGATCAGGTCGATGTCGGACGACAGATTGAGCTCCACCGCCCCCAGCTTGCCCATGCCGAGGATGACCATGTGCTGGGGCTCGCCACTGCGGCGGCCGGTGGGAATGCCGAATTGCTGGCTGTGGCGCTGATACAACCACTGATAGGCCTGGTCGATGCTGGCGTCGGCCATATCGGACAGGTCGCGGCAGGTCTGCACCAGGTCGGCCTGGCGGGTCAGGTCGCGCCAGATGATCCGCACCTGCTGCCGCGTGCGCTGGCGACGCAGCACCCGCCCCAGCTCATCCTCGGTCTCAGCCTGCTGCACGGCGGCGGCGATCTGCGCGCACATTTCCCCGGCAGCGAAGGGCCGGTCCAGTTCGCCGCTGCGGACCAGCTCCAGCAACATCAAAGGGTCACGTACGCTCTGTTCAATGACAAAGTCGCTGGCCGCGCCGACCCGGGCAAACGCCGCCCAGCGCTCGTGGCTCCAGGCGGCAAGATCATGCTCGCCCTCCAGCGCTGCTACTGCACCACGGAACGACTGCTCCCCACGGCTGACAAAAGGCTGGAGAATCGCTGGAAGTTCGGCAAGCGCGGGCAGGCTCATGGGCTATCCTTGATCGGCGTGGAAAGTACGTGCTGCGGCGCTCGGCGAAAGCCGGCCAGGTGACGAAGTGTCGAACAAAGGTTAGAAATAGCTGAAAATTGTTTTTCTTTGGCAGCTAACATCAATTTTTTACCTATTCCCGTCGATCAGAGACCAACAGTAACGATTATTCTCACAACCCAGCAGGAGGCCACGAGCCATTCTTCTGTAGTTTTACTACTCGTCTATACATTCGAAAGGCTGAAATAGCCGACGATTTGTAGTAAAACTACACGCCGCCGGATCAACCCTCCGGCAATCCAAGAATTTATAATCGTCTGCCCACAAGGCCAGTCGCAAACTCAGGCAACCGATTCTGGAAGCCTTTCCGCCCTGGAGCAAGCCATGCAAGACCTCGATCCCGTCGAAACCCAGGAATGGCTGGACGCCCTGGAATCGGTTCTCGACAAAGAAGGCGAAGACCGTGCTCACTATCTGATGACCCGTATGGGCGAACTTGCGACCCGCAGCGGCTCGCAACTGCCTTACGCCATCACCACGCCATACCGCAACACCATCCCCGTCACCCACGAAGCACGCATGCCTGGCGACCTGTTCATGGAACGCCGCATTCGCTCGTTGGTACGCTGGAACGCGATGGCCATGGTGATGCGCACGAACCTGAAAGATTCTGACCTGGGCGGTCACATCTCCAGCTTCGCCTCCAGCGCCACCCTGTACGACATCGGCTTCAACTACTTCTTCCAGGCCCCGACCGACGAACACGGCGGCGACCTGATCTACTTCCAGGGCCACACCTCGCCAGGCGTCTACGCCCGCGCGTTCATGGAAGGTCGCATTACCGAAGAACAAATGAACAACTTCCGCCAGGAAGTGGACGGCCAGGGCCTTTCGTCCTATCCGCACCCTTGGCTGATGCCTGATTTCTGGCAGTTCCCGACTGTGTCCATGGGCCTGGGCCCAATCCAGGCGATCTACCAGGCACGCTTCATGAAGTACCTGGAAGCCCGTGGCTTCATTCCGGAAGGCAAACAGAAAGTCTGGTGCTTCCTGGGCGACGGCGAGTGTGACGAGCCGGAATCCCTGGGCGCCATCTCCCTGGCCGGCCGCGAGAAACTGGACAACCTGATCTTCGTCATCAACTGCAACCTGCAGCGCCTCGACGGCCCGGTTCGCGGCAACGGCAAGATCATCCAGGAACTCGAAGGCGTGTTCCGCGGTGCTCAGTGGAACGTCACCAAAGTCATCTGGGGCCGTTTCTGGGACCCACTGCTGGCCAAGGACGTCGACGGCATCCTGCAACGCCGCATGGACGAAGTCATCGACGGCGAGTACCAGAACTACAAAGCCAAAGACGGCGCGTTCGTACGTGAACACTTCTTCAACACGCCTGAACTCAAGGCGATGGTTGCCGATCTGTCCGACGACGAGATCTGGAAACTCAACCGTGGCGGCCACGACCCGTACAAGGTCTATGCGGCGTACCACGAAGCGGTCAACCACAAAGAACAACCTACCGTCATCCTGGCCAAGACCATCAAGGGTTATGGCACCGGTGCCGGCGAAGCGAAAAACACCGCGCACAACACCAAGAAAGTCGATGTCGACAGCCTGAAGTTGTTCCGCGACCGCTTCGACATTCCGGTCAAGGACGAAGAGCTGGAGAACCTGCCGTTCTTCAAGCCAGAGCCAAACAGCGCCGAAGCACGCTACCTCAGCGAGCGTCGCACTGCACTGGGCGGTTTCGTGCCACAGCGCCGCGCCCAGAGCTTCAGCGTACCAACGCCGGACCTGGACACCCTCAAAGCCATCCTCGACGGCTCGGGCGACCGTGAAATCTCCACCACCATGGCCTTCGTGCGGATCCTCGCGCAACTGGTCAAGGACAAGGACATCGGCCCACGCATCGTTCCGATCATCCCGGACGAAGCCCGTACCTTCGGTATGGAAGGCATGTTCCGTCAGTTGGGCATCTACTCGTCCGTCGGCCAGCTCTACGAGCCAGTCGATAAAGACCAGGTGATGTTCTACAAGGAAGACAAAAAGGGCCAGATCCTCGAAGAAGGCATCAACGAAGCGGGCGCCATGAGCTCCTTCATCGCTGCCGGTACTTCGTACTCCAGCCACAACCAGCCCATGCTGCCGTTCTACATCTTCTACTCGATGTTCGGCTTCCAGCGTATCGGTGACCTGGCCTGGGCCGCTGGCGACAGCCGCACCCGTGGCTTCCTGATCGGCGGCACCGCCGGCCGCACCACGCTGAACGGCGAAGGCCTGCAACACGAAGACGGTCACAGCCACATCCTGGCTGCCACCATCCCGAACTGCCGCACCTTTGATCCAACCTACGGCTACGAGCTGGCGGTGATCATCCAGGACGGCATGAAGAAGATGACCGAAGAGCAGCAGGACGTTTTCTACTACATCACCGTGATGAACGAGTCCTACCAGCAACCAGCCATGCCGGCCGGTGTCGAGGAAGGCATCATCAAGGGCATGTACCTGCTCGAAGAAGACACCAAGGAAGCGGCACACCACGTACAGCTGATGGGCTCCGGCACCATCCTGCGTGAAGTGCGTGAAGCGGCGAAGATCCTGCGTGACGAGTTCAACATCGGCGCTGACGTATGGAGCGTTACCAGCTTCAACGAACTGCGTCGCGACGGCCTGGCCGTAGAGCGTCACAACCGCCTGCACCCTGGCCAGAAGCCACAGCGCACCTTCGTCGAAGAATGCCTGACCGGCCGTAAAGGCCCGGTCATCGCCTCCACCGACTACATGAAGCTGTTTGCCGAGCAGATCCGTCAGTGGGTTCCTTCCAAGGAATTCAAAGTGCTGGGCACCGACGGTTTCGGCCGCAGCGACAGCCGCAAGAAACTGCGTCATTTCTTCGAAGTCGATCGTCATTTCGTGGTGTTGGCAGCCCTGGAAGCCTTGGCTGACCGTGGTGACATCGAACCTAAGGTTGTGGCTGAAGCCATCGCCAAGTTCGGTATCAACCCGGAAAAACGCAACCCACTGGACTGCTGAGGAGACTTTTTGTGAGCGAACTCATTCGCGTACCTGACATCGGCAGCGGTGAAGGTGAAGTAATTGAACTGTTTGTGAAGGTCGGCGACCGTGTCGAAGCCGACCAGAGCATCCTGACGCTGGAATCGGACAAGGCGAGCATGGAAATTCCTGCTCCCAAGGCCGGCATCGTCAAAAGCCTGAAAGTGAAGCTGGGCGACCGCCTGAAAGAAGGCGACGAACTGCTTGAGCTGGAAGTCGAAGGTGCCGCTGCTGCGGCCCCTGCGGCTGCCGCACCGGCTGCCAAGGCTGAAGAAAAACCAGCTGCCGCCCCGGCCGCTGCTGCACCTGCAGCGGCGCCGGCGGCTGCCAGCACCCAACAAGTGCACGTGCCGGATATCGGTTCGTCGGGCAAGGCCCAGATCATCGAGATCCAGGTCAAGGTCGGCGACACCGTCGAGGCTGATCAATCGCTGATCACCCTGGAGTCCGACAAGGCCAGCATGGAGATTCCTTCGCCCGTTGCAGGCGTGGTCGAGAGCATCAGCGTCAAGCTCAACGACGAAGTCGGCACCGGCGACCTGATCCTGGCCCTGAAAGTGGTGGGTGCTGCGGCACCGGCTGCTCCAGCGCCGGCCCAGGCCGCTGCTCCAGCCGCCGCCCCGGCACCGGCCGCCGCAGCTCCTGCTGCACCGGTAGCCGACAGCGTCCAGGACATTCACGTTCCGGACATCGGTTCTGCGGGCAAGGCCAAGATCATCGAAGTCCTGGTCAAGGCCGGCGACAGCGTCGAAGCGGATCAATCGCTGATCACCCTCGAGTCCGACAAAGCCAGCATGGAAATTCCATCGCCAGCCGCCGGCATCGTGGAAAGCGTATCGATCAAGCTGGACGATGAAGTCGGTACCGGCGACCTGATCCTCAAGCTCAAGGTCAAAGGCGCTGCCCCAGCGGCCGCTCCTGCTCCGGCTGCCGCACCCGCCGCCGCCAAGGCTGAAGCCGCCCCTGTAGCCGCCGCACCAGCGCCAGCCGCAGCACCGGCAGCAGCCCCGGCCAAGCCCGGTGCCAAGGTTCATGCAGGCCCGGCAGTACGCCAATTGGCCCGTGAATTCGGCGTCGAGCTGAGCGCGGTGAGCCCAAGTGGCCCACACGGCCGCGTACTGAAGGAAGACGTGCAGGTGTACGTCAAGGCGATGATGCAGAAAGCCAAGGAAGCACCAGCAGCCGCTGCTGGCGCAACCGGCGGCGCCGGCATCCCGCCGATCCCAGTGGTGGACTTCAGCCGCTTCGGTGAAACCGAAGAAGTGCCGATGACCCGCCTGATGCAGGCCGGTGCCACCAACCTGCATCGCAGCTGGCTCAACGTGCCTCACGTGACTCAGTTCGATTCGGCTGATATCACCGAGCTGGAAGCTTTCCGCGTTGCCCAGAAAGCCGTGGCCGAGAAGGCTGGCGTCAAGCTGACCGTGCTGCCACTGCTGCTCAAGACCTGCGCCCACCTGCTCAAGGAACTGCCGGACTTCAACAGCTCCCTGGCGCCAAGCGGCAAGGCGATCATCCGCAAGAAGTACGTCAACATCGGCTTCGCCGTAGACACCCCGGATGGCCTGCTGGTCCCTGTGATCAAGAACGTCGACCAGAAGAGCTTGCTGCAACTGGCTGCCGAAGCGGCTGCCCTGGCTGAAAAAGCCCGGACCAAGAAGCTCTCGGCGGACGACATGCAGGGCGCTTGCTTCACCATCTCCAGCCTCGGCCACATTGGCGGCACCGGCTTCACGCCGATCGTCAACGCGCCGGAAGTGGCGATCCTCGGCGTTTCCAAGGCCACCATCCAGCCTGTCTGGGATGGTAAAGCCTTCCAGCCGAAGCTGATGCTGCCTCTGTCGCTGTCCTACGATCACCGTGTGATCAACGGCGCAGCCGCCGCACGCTTCACCAAGCGTCTGAGCGATCTGCTGGGCGATATCCGCACCATGCTGTTGTAAGCGACACCGCGGTTCTCCTGTCATGGGAGAACCGCTGCGACACCGTTTTCGAGCGCCACGCTCGCACCTCAACCCCGTCAATTTGGCGGGGCTTTTTTTTGTCGAAAACCCCGAAATCCCCCCGATAAAAGCCTGTTGTCGGACGTCTGAAGATAACTTTTCAGAAATCTGCCGCTCTGCCGATAAATTCTTATAGCACTTAGCCTTCATCCTCACTTGTCAGTCACGGCCGCATGATGCAACCTTGCCGCAGGCAGCAATAAAGAGGGCGCGAGCCCGGCGCGATCAGTATTTTCGAAGCGAGTTTCCCCCCATGAAAAGCCAACCCGATGCCGCCAGCCGTATGGCGGCCGAGGTAGTGACGCAGTTGCCCGTGCCCTCGCGGCTCGGCATGCTGCGTTTCGAACGGCTGAATGAGGCAAGCTGGGCCCTGCTGTTTCTCGATCCCAATTGTGAGCGCCAGTTCGGTTTGCCGGCGATTGAGCTCTGCGCCCTGGTGGGTTCGCCCTACGCCAGCCTGATGGAGCCCGAAGCGCGCTACCACCTGCACGACACCATCCAGCAACAACTGAGCAAATCCCCCCATTACCTGATCCGCTACACGCTGCACACCAGCCAAGGGCCCGTGAGCATCCTGGAGCTGGGCGAAGCCTACAAACAACACAATCGCCACCTGCTGCGCGGCTACCTGCTGGTCGTCGGCGGCCTGTTCAGCGACTTGCCGGCCCTGCCCACGCTGGACCTGGAAACCCAGAACAGCCGACTGCAGATCGCCCTGGAGCTCAACCAGCGCGCCCAGCAGGAACAACTGCAGCACCTGGACCGGGTGCGTGCCCAGCAAGACCTGATCCTGCTGCTGACCCGCCAGCGTTACAGCACCGGCAACTCCCTCAAGGAAGCCGCCGAGCTGATCACCCGCTGCGCCTGCGACATCTACCAGATCGATTGCGCCAGCCTGTGGAACCTGGAAGACCAGCAACTGACGCCGATTGCCGCCTACCATCGCGGCCCGCAGGAATATCGGATGCCGGAGCCCATCGATGCCGGCAACTTCCCCGATTACCTGGAAGCCCTGCACAGTTGCCGCGCCATTGACGCCCACAACGCCATCCGCGACCCGCGTACCCGGGAAATGGCCGAAAGCCTGAGGCCGCGCGACGTCAACGCCATGCTCGATGCCAGCATCCGCATAGACGGCCAGGTGGTGGGCGTGCTGTGCCTGGAGCAAACCGGCACCACCCGGGCCTGGCAGTCGGACGAGATCGCCTTTGCCGGCGAGCTGGCGGACCAATTTGCCCAGGTCATCAACAACCACAACCGTCGCGTCGCCACCAGCGCCCTGCACCTGTTCCAACGGGCAGTGGAACAAAGCGCCAACGCCTTTTTGCTGGTCAACTGCGACGGCGTGGTGGAGTACGTCAACCCGAGCTTCACCGCGATCACCCAGTACAGCACCGAGGAAGTCCACGGCCATCGCCTGTCGGAACTGCCGGCCTTGGAAAACCTCAGCGAACTGCTGTTCGACGCCCCTTCCAGCCTGGCCAAGAGCAACAGCTGGCAGGGCGAGTTCAAGAGCCGGCGCAAGAACCTCGAGCCCTACTGGGGCCAGTTGTCGATTTCCAAGGTCTACGGCGACAACCGTGAGCTGACCCACTACATCGGTATCTACGAAGACATCACCCAGGCCAAGCTCGCCCAGCAACGTATCGAGCGCCTGGCCTACACCGACAACCTGACCAACCTGGGCAACCGCCCGGCGTTTATCCGCAACCTCGATGAACGCTTCGCCAGGGATACCGACACGCCCATCAGCCTGCTGCTGGTGGACATCGACAACTTCAAGCGGATCAACGACAGCCTCGGCCACCAGACCGGCGACAAACTGCTGATCAGCCTGGCGCGGCGCCTGCGCAACAGCCTGAGCCCCAGCGGCAGCCTGGCGCGCTTTGCCAGTAACGAGTTTGCCGTGCTGCTGGACAACACCGACCTGGAAACCGGCCAACAGATCGCCAGCCAACTGCTGATGACCCTGGACAAGCCGATGTTCGTCGACAACCAGTTGATCAGCGTCACCGGCTCCGTAGGCCTGGCCAGCGCGCCGCTGCATGGGCGTGACCCGCAGACCCTGATGCGCAACGCCGGCCTGGCGCTGCACAAGGCCAAGGCCAACGGCAAACACCAGGTACAGGTGTTTACCGAAGCCCTGAACGCCGAGGCCAGCTACAAGCTGTTCGTCGAGAACAACCTGCGCCGCGCCCTGACCCAGAACGAGTTGGACGTGTTCTACCAGCCCAAACTCTGCCTGCGCAGCGGTCGCTTGCTGGGGATGGAAGCGCTGCTGCGCTGGAATCACCCGGAAAAGGGCATGATCCGCCCCGACCAGTTCATCAGCGTGGCGGAAGAAACCGGCCTGATCATCCCTATCGGCAAATGGGTCGCGCGTCAGGCCTGCCGCATGAGCAAACAGCTGACGGCCTCGGGGCTGGGCAATCTGCACGTGGCGATCAACCTGTCGCCCAAGCAGTTCTCCGACCCGGACCTGGTGGCCTCGATCGCCAGTATCCTCAAGGAAGAACAGTTGCCCTCTTCCTTGCTGGAACTGGAGCTCACCGAAGGCCTGTTGCTGGAAGCCACCGAAGACACCCACCAGCAGCTCGAACAGTTGAAGACCCTGGGGCTGACCCTGGCGATGGATGACTTCGGAACCGGTTATTCGTCGCTGAGCTACTTGAAAAAATTCCCCATCGACATCATCAAGATCGATCGCAGCTTTATCCACGAGATCCCCGACAACCAGGACGACATGGAAATCACCTCAGCGGTCATTGCCATGGCGCACAACCTGAAAATCAAAGTGGTCGCCGAGGGCATCGAGACGTCCGACCAACTGGCGTTCCTGCGCCGCCACCGCTGCGACGTGGGCCAGGGCTACCTGTTCGACCGGCCCATCCCGGGGACCGAACTGATCGACAAGCTCAGGCGCTACCCGCGCGGCCCAATCGCCTGACAGCGCCGCAACACTCGGGCAAACTGCGTGTCTGAATTTTTACTGACTCCCACCCTGACTGAGAGGACTGATCATGGTTCTGCGCTCGGAAATTCTGGTGAACAAAAACGTGCTCCCGACTCAAGAACAAGCATTGCCTGGCCGTGAAACCCCGATGGCCTTGCCTGAGACTCACTTCGTCAACGGTAACCCCCTGCTGGGCCCATTCCTCGACAACGTCGGCTTTGCGATCTTTGGCCTGGGCTGCTTCTGGGGCGCCGAGCGGCGCTTCTGGCAGCGTGACGGCATCGTCAGCACGGTGGTGGGCTACGCAGGTGGCTATACGCCAAACCCGACCTATGAAGAAGTCTGCTCGGGCCTGACCGGCCACAGCGAAGTGGTGCTGGTGGTGTACGACCAGGACAAGGTCAGCTACGAAGAGCTGTTGAAGATGTTCTGGGAACTGCACAACCCGACCCAAGGCATGCGCCAAGGCAACGACATCGGCAGCCAGTACCGCTCGGTGATCTATGCCACCACCCCCGAGCAACTGGCCGCGGCAAAAGCCAGCGCACAGGCCTATCAGCAAGAGCTGACCAAGGCCGGCCTGGGCACCATCACCACCGAAATCGACGAAGCCCCGACTGTCTACTTCGCCGAGGCCTATCACCAGCAATACCTGGCGAAAAATCCCCAGGGCTACTGCGGCATCGGCGGCACGGGCGTGACGTGTCCAATTTGAGGCAGCGGTAAGCTTCACGCTGCACGTCAGACGCTAGAAACAAAAGCGGCAAGCAAAAAGCGGCTCACCCTCCGCTCCCGCTTGCCGCTTACCGCTTACCGCCCAAAACTCGCCGCGGCCCCTGACCTACTCCGCTATCAACCAATCCATCTGCCAGCCGCCCTGGGTCTGGCCGAGTTTCTTCGACAACCACGGCAGCAGCTCGCGCAGTTCCTCTTCCAGCCCCCACGGCGGATTGGCAATGGCCAGGCCCGAACCGTTCAGGCTGTTGGGGGTGTCCAGTGGGTGCACCAGTAATTCCACGCGCAACAACTTCGGCGCGCCGGTGCCGGCCAGGTCCTGATAGAAGCGCCGCAACATGCGCTGATCCTTCACCGGGTACCAGATGGCCGCCACGGTCTGGCGCATCCGGCTGATGGCCTCCTTCAGCGACGCCGCACAGCGCTGCATTTCATCGAGCTGCTCGAACGGCGGGTCGATCAGCATCAACGCCCGCTTCTCGGCCACTGGCAGCAAGGCCCGCGCCACGTGCCAGCCCTCGCCCAGGTGCACCGCCACCCGGCGATCCCCCTTCATATTGTCCTTGAGCAGCAAGCCGTCCTGCGGGTGCTTTTCGTTGAGCAGCACCCGATCCTGGGACCGGGTCAATTGCCGCGCCAGCTCCGGCGAGCCCGGGTAATAACGCAGCTCGCCATCCGGGTTCATCTTGTGCAGCAATTGCATGTAATCCGCGGTCAACGGCGGCAGGTCCTGCTCACCCCACAGGCGGGCAATGCCTTCCAGGTATTCGCCGGTACGCGACGCCTGGTCGCCCTTGAGGTCGTACAGACCAATGCCGGCGTGGCTGTCGAGGTAGGCGAACGGCTGATCCTTGCGCGACATCAGGGCGATGAGGCGGGTCAGGGTCAGGTGTTTGAAGACGTCGGCGTGGTTGCCGGCGTGGAAGGCGTGACGATAGTTCATGGTTGCTCCTGCGCAGGGAGCGAAGTTTACCTTGTACACGCGCCGTCGTCAGGTCACGCCGCGCTGCCCTTGGCTTATGCCGCAAACCAGGGTCGGCACGAAAAAAAGGTCTAATGCCGGTAGGGGCCTGTTCGCTGCGGAGGCATTACATTCAGGCCCTACAAAAAAACCAAAGCAAGCCAAGGAGGTCAAGCCACTCATGAAAGACGCAACGATCGCGCTGCACCATGGATTCAAATCAGACCCGACCACCAAGGCCGTGGCCGTGCCGATCTACCAGAACGTCGCCTTCGAGTTCGATAACGCCCAGCACGGCGCCGACCTGTTCAACCTCGATGTGCCGGGCAATATCTACACCCGCATCATGAACCCCACCAACGATGTGCTGGAACAGCGCATGGCGGCGCTGGAAGGCGGGATCGCCGGGCTGGCGGTGGCGGCAGGCAGTGCAGCGATCCACTACGCGATCCAGACCCTGACCCAGGCCGGTGACAATATTGTCTCCACCCCGCAGCTGTACGGCGGCACCTACACCCTGTTTGCCCACCTGCTGCCGAGTTTCGGCGTCGACGTTCGCTTTGCCCGGGATGACTCGGCCGAAGCCATCGCCGAGCTGATCGACGACAAGACCAAGCTGGTGTACTGCGAAAGCATCGGCAACCCGGCGGGCAATATCGTCGACCTCGAAGCCCTGGCCCAGGCGGCCCATGCCCGCGGGGTGCCGCTGATGGTGGACAACACCGTGGCCACGCCGATTCTGTGCAAGCCGATCCAGTTCGGTGCCGACATCGTGGTGCATTCGGTGACCAAATACGTGGGCGGCCACGGCAACTCCCTGGGCGGGGTGATCGTCGATAGCGGCACCTTCCCCTGGGCCGATCACCCGGAAAAATTCGCCAGCCTCAATACCCCGGAGCCGGCCTACCACGGCGTGGTTTACACCGAGAAATTCGGCCCCGCCGCCTTTATCGCCCGTGCCCGCACCGTGCCGCTGCGCAACACCGGCGCGGCCCTGGCGCCGATGAACGCCTTCCTCCTGCTGCAAGGCCTGGAAACCCTGGCCCTGCGCATGGAGCGCCACACCGAGAACGCCCTCAAGGTGGCGACCTTTCTCCAAGACCACCCGCAAGTGGCCTGGGTCAGCTACGCCGGGCTGCCTGACCACCCGCACCATGAGCTGGCGCAGAAATACATGAAGGGCAAGCCGTCAGCGATTCTTTCGTTCGGCCTCAAGGGTGGCTACCAGGCCGGCGTGCGTTTCTACGATGGGCTGCAGATTTTCAAGCGCCTGGTGAACATCGGCGACGCCAAGTCCCTGGCGTGCCACCCGGCCTCCACCACCCATCGCCAGATGAACGAAGAAGAACAGGCCAAGGCCGGGGTCAAGCCGGAGATGATTCGCCTCTCGGTGGGCATCGAAGCCATCGAAGACCTGCTGCAAGACCTCGACCAGGCCCTCGCCCTGGCTTGAAAAAACGCCCCGCACCCTTCAGGCTGCGGGGCGTCTTCCCCTCCGGATGACCCCGCTGCCGCGCCGGCTCTCCCTATCCGGCCCGCAGCGGACGGCTGTGCTGCCCCCACCTTCCAGCGCCGGCCTCTCTTCCACCCGCAACAGGCGCCATGGGACTCAACCACAGACTGACAAAGGACAAACTCCACCATGACCGCCCGTTACGCAAAAATCGCCATGACTTTGGCCATCGCCGCCTTCGCCCTGTTGGTGGCCTTCAACAACATCAGCGACTACGCCTCCAACTTCGCCTTCGTCCAACACGTCCTGAGCATGGACACCCTGTTCCCCGGCAACACGGCCACCGGCCGCGCCATCACCGCGCCCTGGCTGTGGCACAGCGGCTACTGGCTGATCATCAGCGGTGAAGCCCTGACCGGCCTGCTCCTGGCCTGGGGCGCCCTGACCCTGTGGCGCAACCGGCATGCCGATGGCGCCCGCTTCAACCGCGCCAAAGCCCCGGCACTGGCCGGCCTGTGCCTGGGCTTTATGGTCTGGTTCTTCGGCTTCATGGTGGTGGGCGGCGAATGGTTCATGATGTGGCAATCCCACACCTGGAACGGCCAGGAAGCGGCCTTCAAGTTCTATATGGCGATCCTCGGGCTGCTGATCTTCCTCAACCAGCCCGACCCTGAGCTGAGCTGAATCAAAGGCAAAAAAAGGCCCGCCCTGGCATCCAGGGCGGGCCTTTTGCAGTTCAGCTAAGGCTCACTGCACGGGGCGACCTCAGCGGTTGAGCTTGAAGTCTTTTTCCGCAGCTTCGAAACGCTGGACCATGCCGGCGCTCGGTGCGCTCATCTTGCTCACCAAGAGAATGGCCAGGCTGGCGAAGATAAAGCCTGGGATGATTTCGTACAGGCCCAGCAGCTCGAAGTGCTTCCACAGCACCACGGTCAGCGCGCCGACGATAATCCCGGCCAACGCGCCGTTGCGGGTCATGCCTTTCCAGATCACCGAGATCAGCACCACCGGACCGAAGGCCGCACCGAAACCGGCCCAGGCGTAGCTGACCAGGCCCAGTACACGGTTAGTCGGGTCGGCAGCCAGGCCAATCGCCACCAGCGCGACCACCAGCACCATCGCCCGGCCAACCCACACCAGCTCCTGTTGGGAAGCGCGCTTACGCAGGAAGGCTTTGTAGAAGTCTTCGGTCAGGGCGCTGGAGCACACCAGCAACTGGCAGCTCAAGGTGCTCATCACGGCCGCAAGGATGGCCGACAACAGCACACCGGCAATCCATGGGTTGAACAACAGCTTGGCCAACTCGATAAACACCCGCTCAGGGTTCTCGGCCACGGGGCCGGCCACTTCAGGGTGCGCCGAGAAGTAAGCGATACCGAAGAAGCCCACTGCCACGGTGCCGCCCAGGCACAGGATCATCCAGGTCATGGAGATGCGACGGGCGTTGGCGATCGACTTGACCGAATCCGCCGCCATGAAGCGCGCCAGGATGTGCGGCTGGCCAAAGTAGCCCAAGCCCCAGCCCAGCAACGAGATCACGCCGATGAAAGTGGTGTTCTTCAGCATGTCGAAGTTGGTGGCGTCCTTGGCCTCGATGGCCAGGAAGGTGGTATCGACGCCGCCGGTGGCCAGCAGCACGATGATCGGGGTGAGGATCAGGGCGAAGATCATCAGGGTGGCTTGCACCGTGTCAGTCCAGCTCACCGCCAGGAAACCGCCGACGAAGGTGTAGGCAATGGTGGCGGCAGCGCCGGCCCACAGCGCCGTCTCGTAAGGCATGCCGAAGGTGCTTTCGAACAGACGGGCGCCGGCAACGATGCCGGAAGCGCAATAGATGGTGAAGAACACCAGGATCACCACCGCGGAAATGATCCGCAGCAGGCCGCTTCTGTCTTCAAAACGGCTGGAGAAGTAGTCCGGCAGGGTCAGCGCGTCGCCGTTGTGCTCGGTCTGCACCCGCAGGCGACCGGCCACGAACAGCCAGTTCAGGTAGGCACCGACGATCAGGCCGATGGCGATCCAGCTTTCCGACAACCCGGACATGTAGATGGCGCCCGGCAGGCCCATCAGCAGCCAGCCACTCATGTCGGACGCACCGGCGGACAACGCGGTGACCACGCTGCCAAGGCTGCGACCGCCCAGAATGTAATCGGAAAGGTTGTTGGTGGAGCGATAGGCCATAAAGCCGATCAGCACCATTGCTGCGATGTAGATCACGAACGTGATCAAGGTTGGATTGCTTGCACTCATGTGAGTTACGCCCTGGCTTTGTTTTTATGTAGCAGCGATCAGCACAACCGCCGCCCAACGGATACGTTTGAGAGACGATCGGGTATTACGCGCATTTATGACTGATGTTTCCCCAGGAAAGCCATCAGCCGATGAACCGCCGCAAAGGGAGGTTGCACCTGAGGCGCGAATCCTATTCAACAACTCCAGCGAGGTGCAACCTGTTTCACGGAATTCAGTTGCACCTCATCGAATTTAGGACCGGAACGAATGTTTTTGCTCCTTTTTGGAGCAAAAAACCAACTTTCCAGAATTAATCGCACCAAGGCAATGCGGGCGTTTGCTCGCCCTATTCACTTCCTGACGAGCTGTGATTGTTTCCGGCAAAAAAAGGGTTGCACCCGGTTGCACCCTATTCAGCGCAAGGCTAATCTTGCCGCCAGCTGATGCCACGCAGTCGTGGCAAACATGAGGATAAAAATATGGCTACCACCACCCTCGGGGTCAAACTCGACGACCCTACCCGCGAGCGTTTGAAGGCCGCGGCAACCTCCATTGATCGCACGCCCCACTGGCTGATCAAACAGGCGATTTTCAATTACCTGGAGAAACTCGAGGGTGGTGCAACCCTGACCGAGCTGAGCGGTGCGACCGGCAAAGACGGCGACGACGCCGGCGAAGTCCAGGCTGACCACGCCCATCAGTGCTTCCTGGAGTTTGCCGAAAGCATCCTCCCGCAGTCGGTATTGCGTGCCGCCATCACCGCCGCCTACCGCCGCCCGGAACCGGAAGTGGTGCCGATGTTGCTGGAGCAGGCGCGCCTGCCGGCGCAGATGGCCGAAGCCACCCACAAGCTGGCCGCCTCGATTGCCGAAAAACTGCGCAATCAGAAGAGCGCCGGTGGCCGCGCCGGCATCGTCCAGGGCCTGCTGCAGGAATTCTCCCTGTCGTCCCAGGAAGGCGTGGCACTGATGTGCCTGGCCGAAGCCCTGTTGCGCATCCCCGACAAGGGCACCCGCGACGCACTGATCCGCGACAAGATCAGCACCGGCAACTGGCAGCCGCACCTGGGCAACAGCCCGTCGCTGTTCGTCAACGCCGCGACCTGGGGCCTGTTGCTGACTGGCAAGCTGGTCTCCACCCACAACGAAGCGGGCCTGACCTCGTCCCTGAGCCGCATCATCGGCAAGAGCGGCGAGCCGATGATCCGCAAAGGCGTGGACATGGCCATGCGCCTGATGGGCGAGCAGTTCGTCACCGGTGAAACCATCGCCGAAGCCCTGGCCAACGCCAGCAAGTTCGAAGCCAAGGGCTTCCGTTATTCCTACGACATGCTCGGCGAAGCGGCCCTGACCGAGCACGACGCGCAGAAATACCTGGCGTCCTACGAGCAGGCCATCCACTCCATCGGCAAAGCCTCACACGGCCGGGGCATTTATGAAGGCCCGGGCATCTCCATCAAGCTCTCGGCCCTGCACCCACGCTACAGCCGCGCCCAATACGAACGCGTGATGGACGAGCTGTACCCGCGCCTGCTGTCCCTGACCCTGCTGGCCAAGCAATACGACATCGGCCTGAACATCGACGCCGAGGAAGCGGACCGCCTGGAGCTGTCCCTGGACCTGCTGGAACGCCTGTGCTTCGAGCCGCAGTTGACTGGCTGGAACGGCATCGGCTTCGTGATCCAGGCCTACCAGAAGCGTTGCCCGTACGTGATCGACTACGTCATCGACCTGGCGCGCCGCAGCCGCCATCGCCTGATGATCCGCCTGGTAAAAGGCGCGTATTGGGACAGCGAAATCAAGCGCGCCCAGGTCGAAGGCCTGGAAGGCTATCCGGTCTACACCCGCAAGGTGTACACCGACGTTTCCTACATCGCTTGCGCACGCAAACTGCTGTCGGTGCCGGAAGTCATCTACCCGCAATTCGCCACCCACAACGCCCACACTCTGTCGGCCATCTACCACATCGCCGGTCAGAACTATTACCCCGGCCAGTACGAGTTCCAGTGTCTGCACGGCATGGGTGAACCGCTGTACGAACAGGTTGTAGGCAAGGTTTCCGAAGGCAAGCTCAACCGTCCGTGCCGCGTGTACGCACCGGTGGGCACCCACGAAACCCTGCTCGCCTACCTGGTGCGTCGCCTGCTGGAAAACGGCGCCAACACCTCGTTCGTCAACCGCATTGCCGACCAGTCGATCTCCATTCAGGAACTGGTGGCCGATCCGGTAGCCAGCATCGAGCAGATGGCGACCCTGGAAGGCGGCTTCGGCCTGCCGCACCCACGCATCCCGCTGCCACGCGACCTGTACGGCAGCGAACGCGCCAACTCCGCCGGCATCGACCTGGCCAACGAACACCGCTTGGCGTCGCTGTCCTGCGCCTTGCTGGCGACCGCTCATAACAGCTGGAAAGCCGCGCCGATCCTTGGTTGTGCCTCCAGCAACGAAGCCGCCAGCCCGGTGCTGAACCCGGCCGATCACCGTGACGTGGTCGGCCACGTGCAGGAAGCCACAGTCGCTGACGTCGACAACGCCATCCAGTGCGCCTTGAACGCCGCACCGATCTGGCAAGCCACGCCGCCGGCCGAACGCGCCGCGATCCTGGAGCGCGCCGCTGACCTGATGGAAGGCGAGATCCAACCGCTGATGGGCCTGCTGGCCCGTGAAGCCGGCAAGACCTTCGCCAACGCCATCGCCGAAGTGCGGGAGGCCGTGGACTTCCTGCGCTACTACGCGGTGCAGGCACGCAACGACTTCACCAATGACGCCCACCGCCCACTGGGCCCGGTGGTGTGCATCAGCCCGTGGAACTTCCCGCTGGCAATCTTCAGTGGCCAAGTGGCCGCCGCCCTGGCCGCCGGTAACCCGGTCCTGGCCAAACCGGCCGAACAAACCCCGCTGGTGGCGGCCCAGGCAGTGCGCCTGTTGCTGGAAGCCGGCATTCCTGAAGGCGTGCTGCAACTGCTGCCCGGCCAGGGCGAAAGCGTGGGTGCCCGCCTGGTGGGTGACGAGCGGGTCAAAGGCGTGATGTTCACCGGTTCCACCGAAGTCGCCCGCCTGCTGCAACGCAACATCGCCGGACGCCTGGACAACCAGGGCCGCCCGATCCCGCTGATCGCCGAAACCGGCGGCCAGAACGCGATGATCGTTGACTCCTCGGCGCTGACCGAACAAGTGGTCATCGATGTGGTGTCCTCGGCCTTCGACAGTGCCGGCCAGCGGTGCTCGGCCCTGCGCGTACTGTGCCTGCAGGAAGATTCCGCCGACCGCGTGATCGAAATGCTCAAGGGCGCCATGGCTGAATCCCGCCTGGGCAACCCGGAACGCCTGTCGGTGGACATCGGCCCAGTGATCGACGCCGAAGCCAAGGCCGGCATCGAGAAGCACATCCAGGCCATGCGCGACAAAGGTCGCAGCGTGTACCAGATGGCGATTGCCGACAGCGAAGAAAGCAAACGCGGCACCTTCGTCATGCCGACCCTGATCGAACTGGAAAGCTTCGACGAGCTGCAACGGGAGATCTTTGGTCCGGTGCTGCACGTGGTGCGCTACAAGCGTAAAGAGATCGACCAGTTGATCGCCCAGATCAATGCATCTGGCTACGGCCTGACCCTGGGCGTGCACACCCGCATCGACGAAACCATTGCCAAGGTGGTGGACAACGTCAACGCAGGGAACGTCTACGTCAACCGCAACATCGTCGGCGCTGTGGTCGGTGTGCAACCGTTCGGCGGCGAAGGCCTGTCGGGCACCGGCCCGAAAGCCGGCGGCCCGCTGTACCTGTACCGCTTGCTGTCGACCCGCCCGGTGGACGCCATCGAGCAGTCGTTCGTCCGTGGCGACGCGCTGAATGCACCGGACCTGCGCCTGCGTGACGCCATGAGCGCCCCGCTGACAGCCCTCAACACCTGGGCCCAAGGCAATCAGCTCAACGACCTCAGCGCCCTGTGTGCGCAGTTCGCTGCCCAATCGCAAAGCGGCATCACCCGCCAACTGGTGGGCCCGACCGGCGAGCGCAACAGCTACGCGATCCTGCCGCGCGAACACGTGCTGTGCCTGGCGGACCTGGAAAGCGACCTGCTCAACCAACTGGCGGCCGTGCTGGCCGTCGGCGGCTCGGCGGTTTGGCCGGAAAGCGATGTCAGCAAGGCGCTGTTCGCCCGCCTGCCGAAGGACGTGCAAGCGCGCATCCAGCGTGTGGCGGATTGGACCAAGGACGAGGTGGTGTTCGATGCTGTGCTGCACCACGGCGATTCCGACCAGTTGCGCGGCGTCTGCCAGCAAGTGGCCCAGCGCGCCGGTGCGATTGTCGGGGTTCACGGCCTGTCCCAGGGCGAAACCGGCATCGCCCTGGAACGCCTGGTGATCGAACGCGCCCTGAGCGTCAACACCGCGGCAGCCGGCGGCAATGCCAGCTTGATGACGATCGGTTAAGAGCAGCGGCAAGTTTCAAGCGGCAAGCGGCAAGGAAGAGCGGTTCGGTTCGGACCTGCTTTCTCTTGCCGCTTGAAGCTTGTAGCGCATCTCTTCTGCTCCCCCATCACCCCGATCTATCTTCCTTCCCCATTTTTATAAGCCTTCTTAGACTGCGGCATACTTTTCTACAGGTACGCCGTCATGTCCGAGACGTTGCTCAGTTCCCGCAATCTGGCCTTTGAACTGTATGAGGTGCTCGATGCCGAGGGCCTGACCCAGCGTGAGCGGTTTGCCGAGCACAACCGGGAAACCTTCGACGCCGCCATCAGCACGGCGCGCAGCATTGCCGAAAAATACTTCGCGCCCCACAACCGCAAGAACGACGAAAACGAACCCCGTTATGAAGACGGCCAGGCGATTCTGATTCCGGAAGTGAAACCGGCAGTCGATGCGTTTCTGGAGGCCGGTTTTCTCAACGCCGCCCGCCGCTTCGAAGACGGCGGCATGCAACTGCCCACCCTGCTGTCCCAGGCCTGCTTCGCCCACTTCCAATCGGCCAACGCGGCGTCCACTTCCTATCCGTTCCTGACCATGGGCGCGGCCAACCTGATTGAAAGCTTCGGCACCGACGAACAGAAGCAGCGCTTCCTGCAGCCGATGATCGATGGCCGTTTCTTCGGCACCATGGCCCTGACCGAGCCCCACGCCGGCTCCTCGCTCTCGGACATCCGCACCCGCGCCGAACCCGCGACGGACGGCAGTTATCGCCTCAAGGGCAACAAGATCTTTATCTCCGGCGGCGATCACCCGCTGTCGGAAAACATCGTGCACATGGTCCTGGCCAAACTGCCGGACGCACCGGCGGGGGTGAAGGGCATCTCGCTGTTTATCGTGCCCAAGTTCCTGGTCAACGATGACGGCAGCCTGGGCCCGCGCAATGACGTGATATTGGCCGGGCTGTTCCACAAGATGGGCTGGCGCGGCACCACCTCCACCGCTTTGAACTTCGGCGACAACGGGCAGTGCGTCGGCTATCTGGTGGGTAAACCCCATCAGGGCCTGAGTTACATGTTCCAAATGATGAACGAGGCGCGGATCGGCGTCGGCATGGGCGCGGTGATGCTAGGTTACGCCGGCTATTTGTACTCCCTGGACTACGCCCGCGAACGCCCGCAAGGGCGGCTGCCCGACAGCAAGGACCCGAACACCGCCCCGGTGTCGATCATCCAGCACGCCGACGTCAAGCGCATGCTGTTGACCCAGAAGGCCTACGTCGAAGGCGCCTTTGACCTGGGTCTGTATGCCGCACGGCTGTTCGACGACACCACCACCCTGGCCAGCGACACCGAACGCCAGCAGGCCCACGAGCTGCTGGACCTGCTGACGCCGATCGTCAAATCCTGGCCTTCGGAGTTCTGCCTCAAGGCCAACGAACTGGCGATCCAAATCCTCGGCGGCCACGGCTACACCCGGGAATACCCGGTGGAGCAGTACTACCGCGACAACCGCCTGAACCCGATCCACGAAGGCACCCACGGCATTCAGTCCCTGGACCTGCTGGGGCGCAAGCTGGCGCAAAACAATGGGGCGGGCTTAAAGCGATTGCTCCGGCTGATCGCCGACAGCAGCGAACGGGCACAGGCTTATGAGTCGCTGACGGCGCTGCGCCAACCTCTGGAAACCCTGGTGAGCCACCTGCAAAGCGTGACCCTGGGCCTGCTGACCGACCTCGGGCAAGGCAAGGTCAACAGCAGCCTGGCCAACTCGGCACTGTATCTGAAGGTATTCGGGCACACGGTGATCGGCTGGCGCTGGCTGGAGCAGGCGATTCGCGCCGAAGAGGGGCTGGCCAGGGGCAATGCGGCCGATGCTGCGTTTTACCGAGGCAAGCTGCAGGCGGCGCGCTACTTCCTGACCTGGGAAATCCCGGGCTGCCACCATGAACTGACGATTTTGCAGGCGCGGGACGATACCTGCCTGGCCATGCAAGATGAGTGGTTCTGACCGAGCAACATAGCGACCCCGGCGCAAGAGAAGGTGGCTTCGCCGGCGACAACCTCCCCCGTCACAGCACACCCGCGCAGAGCGCCATTCCCTGGCAACCTGCGCTAGTGCCCTGCGCCACCGCCGGTCATGCCGGGTTGATGGTCTTGGCGATCACTTCAACCGTGGCGCTGACTTGCTCTTGGTAACGGTTGAGTTCTTGCTTATGGCGCTTTTGCATATCGATTTGCTGCGAGCACAAATTCATCGCCGCCAGCACCAACAATCGGTCACCGATCAGCGTCGGGTATTTCTTCTTGGTGTCGGCCAATGCGGCTTTCAACATAAGTGCGGCGTCCAGCAGGGTCTGCTCTTCCCCGGCCGGGGCCTTGATCGAATAGTCCTCCCCGAGAATCGAGACGACCTTTACCCCTTCGGTGCTGTGCCTCATGCGCTGACAGGACCGGCGCTGACGCGCTCAACCAGGGCCTGGATGCGGGCAGCCGTGGCGCCTTGTTTCTCTTCCTGCTCCATCAGGTTCAGTTGCAGGCTTTCGTTTTCATCCTTGGCCTGAGCCAGTTCGGCTTTCAGGGTTTCATTCGTGCCGAGCAGCGCTTGGTTCTGTTGCACCAGGTCGCTGACCAGTTGTTCCAATTGGCTTAGGGATGCTTCCAACATTTTGATTTTCCGAGCATTTTCAAAGGGCGCGTACGATAAAGAAAAGTCACCGTCGATACCAGGCTTATCAGGGCGCAAGGCCTTGATTTACCTGGCGGGCAACCTTGTCTGCGAGTTTTAAAGACTGCCGATGCCCCATCTGGTTCCTGACACCTCGTCGCCCCGCCAGATTTTTCTGAATACACGCCCGTCCGAGCCAAAATGATTTGGCCAATCCACAGACCGGGCAGGCCGAACCCAACCACCCAGCAATGCGCCATCCCTGCACTGCATGGGCTGGCTAGAAAAGGATGAGTAAAGAGTTAAAAAGCTTTTTGACATCATCGTATTTCAACAGGTTAGAATCGCTGGCACGCAGACTGCATGGTCAGTTTGTGCCCGCCTTAACCCCCCCTGGAGTACTGCCTTTGAATGCGACGACCATCAACAGCCTGTTCTTGATCGGCGCGTTGCTGGTAGGTGCAAGCATTCTGGTGAGTTCACTGTCCTCTCGCCTGGGCATCCCCATCCTGGTGATTATCCTGGCCGTGGGCATGGCTGCCGGGGTCGATGGCGGCGGCATTATTTTCAACAATTACCCAACGGCCTACCTGGTCGGCAACCTGGCGCTGGCGGTGATCCTGCTCGACGGCGGGCTGCGTACCCGGGTGGCCAGTTTCCGCGTGGCCCTATGGCCGGCGCTGTCCCTGGCAACGGTGGGGGTGCTGATCACCACCGGCCTGACGGGCATGGCTGCCGCCTGGTTGTTCGACCTCAACCCGATCCAGGGCTTGCTGATCGGCGCCATTGTCGGTTCCACGGACGCGGCAGCGGTGTTTTCCCTACTCGGGGGCAAGGGCCTGAACGAACGGGTCACCGCCACCCTGGAAATCGAGTCCGGCAGTAACGACCCCATGGCGGTGTTTCTCACCGTGACCCTGATCGACATGCTCGCCAGCGGCCAGACCGGCCTGCACTGGAGCCTGCTGGGGCACCTGGTGCGCGAGTTCGGCATTGGCGGCGTGGTCGGCCTGGGTGGCGGCTGGTTGATGCTGCAGTTGGTCAATCGCATCAACCTGGCCAACGGCCTGTACCCGATCCTGGTGATCGCCGGCGGCCTGTTGGTGTTCGCCCTGACCAACGCCCTGCACGGCAGCGGCTTCCTCGCCGTGTACCTGTGCGGCCTGGTGATCGGCAACCGCCCGGTGCGCAGCCGCCACGGCATCCTGCACATGCTCGACGGCATGGCCTGGCTGGCTCAGATCGGTATGTTCCTGGTGCTGGGGCTGCTGGTCACGCCCCACGACCTGCTGCCCATCGCCTTGCCGGCCCTGGGCCTGGCGCTGTGGATGATCCTGTTCGCCCGGCCGCTGTCGGTGATGGTCGGCTTGCTGCCGTTCAAGGCCTTCCACGGCCGGGAAAAAGTCTTTATCTCCTGGGTCGGCCTGCGCGGCGCGGTGCCGATCATTCTTGCGGTGTTCCCGTTGATGGCCGGGCTGCCGGAGGCCCAGCTGTACTTCAACCTGGCGTTCTTTATCGTGTTGATCTCGCTCTTGGTCCAGGGCACCAGCCTGCCGTGGGTCGCCAAGTGGCTGAAGGTCACGGTGCCACCCGAGCCGGCGCCAATTTCCCGGGCCGCCCTGGAAGTCCATGTCACCAGCGAGTGGGAGCTGTTCGTCTACCGCCTCGGTGCGGAAAAGTGGTGCATCGGTGCTGCCCTGCGCGAGCTGAAAATGCCCGAGGGCACGCGGATCGCTGCCCTGTTCCGTGGCCAGCAACTGCTCCATCCGTCGGGTAGTACGGTGCTTGAGGCCGATGATCTGCTGTGTGTGATCGGCCACGAACACAACCTTCCGGCCTTGGGCAAACTTTTCAGCCAGGCACCGCAACGGGGCCTGGACCTGCGCTTCTTCGGCGACTTCGTGCTCGAAGGCGACGCCCAGCTGGGCGCGGTTTCGGCCCTCTACGGGTTGCAACTGGAAGGCGTCGATGCGGACATGCCGTTGAGCCGCTTCATCACCCAGAAAGTCGGTGGCGCGCCGGTGGTGGGTGACCAGGTGGAGTGGAACAACACCATCTGGACGGTCGCGGTGATGGACGGGAACAAGATCAGCAAAGTGGGCGTCAGATTCCCCGAAGGAAGTCGCCCGGGCCCCGGTCTCTTCCTCTAAACTCGGTGGCGTGCCGGCAGATGTCCGGCACACTTCCCCCCCTTTTCAACTTGCTTGACCGGTCTCTATGCCAACCCTGCGCACTTTTTTCGCCGTTGCCCTGCTGGGCCTGAGTCTTTCCGTCGGCACCGCACTGGCCGCCGATCCCCCCAGCGCCGAGTCGGTCCAGCAAAGCCTGGACAAGATCGCCGATCGCAAACTGCCAGAGGCCGATCAGAAAGCCCTGCAGACGGTGCTGCAAACCACCCTGACCCACCTGAGCAACAAACAGGATTACGAGCAGCGGCTGAACGACCTCAAGCAACAACTGAACAACGCGCCGCGCCAGACTACGGAGAACCAGCGTGAGCTGGTGCGCCTCAAGGCCACTAAAGTGCTGCCCGTGGTCCAACGCTACGCCTCATTGCCGGTGTCGCAGCTGGAACAGCTACTGACCGAGCGCAGCACCTTGCAGGGCGACCTGCAAAAAGCCCTGGCCGATGCCAACAGCCTGACCATCACCGCCCAGACCCGCCCCGAGCGCGCCCAGGCGGAAATCAGCAACAGCCAATCGCGCATCCTGCAAATCAACGCCACCCTCAAATCCGGTCGCGACAACGGCAAGCTGCTCAGCAACGACCAGCGCAACCAGCTCAATGCCGAGCTGGCGGCCTTGAACGCACTGATTCCGCTGCGCCGCCAGGAACTGGCCGGCAACAGCCAGTTGCAGGACCTGGGCAACAGCCAGCACGACCTGCTGATGGAGAAGACCGCGCGCCTGGAGCAGGAGATCCAGGACCTGCAGACCCTGATCAACCAGAAGCGCCTGGCCCAGTCCCAGGAAACCGTGACCCAGCAGTCCATCGAGGCGCAAAAAGCCGGTAGCAGCAGCCTGCTGGCCACCGAGAGCGCGGCCAACCTCAAGCTCTCCGACTACCTGCTCAAGAGCACCGACCGCCTCAACGAACTGACCCAGCAGAACCTGCAGACCAAGCAGCAACTGGACAGCGTGACCCAGAGCGACGCGGCCCTGGACGAGCAGATCAGCGTGCTCAAGGGCAGCCTGCTGCTGTCGAAGATTCTCTATAAGCAGAAACAGTCCCTGCCGCGCCTGCGCCTGGACCGCGACCTGGCCGACCAGATCGCCGACATCCGCCTGTACCAGTTCGAAGTCAATCAACAGCGCGAGCTGATCAGCAGCCCCAGCACTTACGTCGACAACCTGCTGGCCAGCCAGCCTTCCGAGCAAGTCACCCCGCAGTTGCGCAAGACCCTGCTGGACCTGGCACTGACCCGCGCCGACTTGCTGGAACGGCTGAACCGCGAGTTGAGCGCACTGCTCAATGAATCCATCACCCTGCAACTGAACCAGAAGCAACTGCTGAGCACCTCGCAAAACCTGCGGGCGACCCTCGATGAGCAGATGTTCTGGATCCCCAGCAACAAGCCTCTGGATGTGGAATGGCTGGAAGGCGTGCCGCTGCGCCTGGAGCGCCAAGTCACCACCCTGCCCTGGGCGTCGAGCCTGAGCGAGCTGGCCGACGGCCTGGCGCAACGGCCGCTGCTGTTTCTACCGCTGTTGCTGCTGATCGGCGCCCTGCTGTGGAAACGCCGCTACCTGTACGGCAAGTTGAACAAGGTTCACCAGGACATCGGCCACTTCAAGCGCGACAGCCAGTGGCACACACCCCTGGCGATCCTGGTCAATATCCTCCTGGCCATGCCGGTCAGCCTGGCCCTGGCGCTGTGCGGCTACGCCTTGCAGATCGACGCCCGGGGGCAGAACGCCAACCTCGGGGCGGCGCTGCTGCAGATATCCCAGGCCTGGCTGGTGTTCTACACCGCGTACCGGATCCTCGCCCCGGGCGGCGTGGCCGAATTGCACTTCCGCTGGGAAAAGCCCCAGGTCGAATTCCTCCAGGGCTGGATCCGGCGCCTGGGCCTGGTGGTGCTGGCACTGGTGGCCGTGGTGGCCGTTGCCGAGCATCAACCGGCGGCCCTCGCCGAAGACGTGCTAGGCATCGCCGTGGTGCTGACCTGCTACGCGCTGATGGCCTGGCTGCTCAGCCGCCTGTTGCTCAGCAGCCCGACGCACCAGAACGCCTCGTTGTTTCGCAAATCGGTGGGGGTGCTGTTCACCGCGCTGCCCATCGCGTTGTTCATCGCGGTGTGCTTCGGCTACTACTACACCGCCCTAAAGCTCAGCGATCGCCTGATCAACACCCTTTACCTGCTGATGTTCTGGCTGGTGATCGAAGCCACCTTCGTCCGCGGCCTGGGCGTGGCGGCACGACGCCTGGCCTACCAGCGCGCCCTGAGCAAGCGGCAAGCGGCCAAAGAGGCCGGGGAAAGCGGCGAAGCGGTGATCGAAGAACCGACCCTGGATATCGAGAAGGTCAACGAACAATCCCTGCGCCTGATTCGCCTGGCCCTGCTGGGCGGCTTCATGGCGGCGCTGTACTGGGTGTGGTCGGACCTGATCACGGTGTTCTCCTACCTGGACAACATCACCCTCTACGAATACACCAGCGGCACCGGCGCCAACATGAGCATGGTGCCCATCAGCATCGGCGACATGCTCGGCGCGCTGATCATCATCGGCATTACCTTCGCCCTGGCGCGCAACCTGCCGGGGCTGCTGGAAGTGCTGGTGCTGTCCAAGCTGAACCTGGCCCAGGGCAGCGCCTACGCCACCACCACCCTGCTGTCCTATGCCATTGCCGGGATCGGCTTCGTCTCCACCCTGTCCACCCTCGGGGTCAGCTGGGACAAGCTGCAATGGCTGGTGGCGGCGCTGTCGGTGGGCCTGGGTTTCGGCATGCAGGAGATCTTCGCCAACTTCATCTCCGGGATCATGATTCTGTTCGAGCGCCCGGTGCGCATCGGCGACACCATCACCATCGGCAACCTGTCGGGCACGGTGAGCAAGATCCGCATCCGCGCCACCACCATCACCGACTTCGACCGCAAGGACATCATCGTCCCGAACAAGACCTTCATCACCGGGCAACTGATCAACTGGTCGCTGACCGACACCATTACTCGGGTGACCCTCAAGCTCGGCGTCGACTACGGCTCGGACCTGGACCTGGTCAAGGAATTGCTGCTCAAGGCTGCCCAGGACAACCCGCGGGTGCTCAAGGACCCTGCGCCCCACGTGTACTTCCTGAACTTCGGTGAAAGCACCCTGGACCACGAGCTGCGCATGCATGTGCGCGACCTCGGGGACCGCAACCCGGTGATCGATGAAGTCAACCGCTTCATCAACCGCGAGTTCAAGAACCAGCACATCAACATCTCGTTCCGGCAGATGGAGGTCTACCTGAAGAACCTCCACGGCCAGGAGTACAAGATGGTGCCGATCGACCCGGAAACCAAAACCATCGTCCCGGTGCCCGAAGGCAAGCCGCTGCAGGAACCGCCACCGAGCAAACTCGACTAAGGCGCCAATCCCCAGCAGAATGCTCGGACATTTTGCTGGGAGACGGCCGTTGAAAGCCCTCGACGAACTGACCTTCGACAATCGCTTCGCCCGCCTGGGCGATGCCTTCTCAACCCACGTGCTGCCCGAGCCCATCGACAACCCACGCCTGGTGGCGGTCAGCCCGGCGGCCATGGCACTGCTGGACCTGGACCCGGCGCTGGCCGAGGAGCCGGTGTTCGCCGAGCTGTTCGGCGGGCACAAGCTCTGGGCCGAGGCCGAGCCACGGGCGATGATCTATTCCGGCCATCAGTTCGGCTCCTACAACCCACAACTGGGCGACGGTCGCGGCTTGCTGCTGGGCGAGGTGTACAACAGCGCCGGCGAACACTGGGACCTGCACCTCAAAGGCGCCGGGCAAACTCCCTACTCGCGCATGGGCGACGGCCGGGCGGTGTTGCGCTCGTCGATCCGTGAGTTCCTCGCCTCCGAAGCCCTGCATGCCCTGGGCATCCCCAGCAGCCGGGCACTGTGTGTGATCGGTTCGGACACGCCGGTGTGGCGCGAGAAACAGGAGCGGGCGGCCATGGTGCTGCGCATGGCACCGAGCCATGTACGCTTCGGCCATTTCGAGTATTTCTACTACACGAAAAAACCCGAGCAGCAGAAGCAACTGGCCGAACACGTCCTGGCCCTGCACTTCCCCCATTGCCTGGAACAACCCGAGCCCCACCTGGCGATGTTCCGCGAGATTGTCGAGCGCAATGCCGAGCTCATCGCCAAATGGCAGGCCTACGGTTTCTGCCACGGGGTGATGAACACCGACAACATGTCGATCCTGGGCATCACCTTCGACTTCGGGCCCTTTGCCTTCCTCGATGATTTCGACGCTCACTTCATCTGCAACCATTCCGATGACCAGGGCCGCTATTCCTTCAGCAACCAGGTGCCTGTCGGCCAGTGGAACCTCAGTGCCCTGGCCCAGGCCCTGACGCCGTTCATCAGCGTCGACGCACTGCGTGAATGCCTCGGCCTGTTCCTGCCGCTGTACCAGGCCCATTACCTAGACCTGATGCGCCGTCGCCTGGGGCTGACCAACGCCGAAGACGATGACCAGGCGCTGGTGGAGAACCTGCTGGCATTGATGCAGGGCAGCAGCGTCGACTACAGCCTGTTCTTCCGCCGCCTGGGGGATGAACCTGCGGAGCTGGCGGTGACGCGCCTGCGGGATGACTTTGTCGACCTCAAGGGCTTTGACGCCTGGGCCGAGCGCTACCTGGCACGGGTCGCCCGGGACCCGGCGCAAGGCGAGGAAGAGCGCCGCACGCGCATGCACCAGGTCAACCCGCTGTACATCCTGCGCAACTATTTGGCGCAAAACGCCATCGATGCCGCGCAGGCCGGCGACTACAGCGAAGTGCGCCGTTTGCATCAGGTCCTGAGCCGCCCCTTCGAAGAGCAACCGGGCATGGCCGCCTACGCCCAGCGCCCGCCCGAGTGGGGCAAGCACTTGGAAATCAGTTGCTCGTCCTGAGCCTCGGGCCTCAGGTAAAAACCTCCATCGACACCTTGAAGCGCCAGGCCAACCAGCGGATCTGCCGCAGGTTGAGCTGGCGCTTGCCGCTCAGCACTTCCGAGACCACCGATTGCGCGCCGACACCGGGCAGGTCACCTTGAGTCAGGCCGTGCTCACGCATCAAGCAACGCAACATCTCCACGCCACTGACCCTTGGCATCGGGTGGTGCTCCTCGTCGTAGGCCTCGATCCAGTCGCCGATGATGTCCACCAGTGATGTCAGTGGGTGTGCCTCGTCCTCCCCGATGATGTCCAGCAACTCATCCAGGGCCAGCACCAATCCGTCGTAGTCAGCCTCACTCCGGGGCTTGCGCAGCAGTGGCGCGACAAACTGCCAATGCTCTGCCGCCTGCTTGACCAGAACACTCATCCCGATTCCTCCTTGCAACGCCCCTTGTCGTATTCCTGGTGGTCCAGCACATGCCTGATATAGAGGCGCTGAACCCCATAACGCACCAGGGCGATCAATCTCAATTTATTGCCACCAATGTCGAAAACATGGAAGCGCCCGACCTTATCAACCGCCGGAAACAAGGCCCTCATATCGGCGAAACCCTCGGGCCTGGCGCCTTTGGCCTGGCGATACCAGACATCCAGGGCCCGAGCCGCTTGCGGCCATCGCTCCTTGGCCTCCCTGATGCGCTTTACGGTGATGATGTGCATGCAATCTCCCTATCGCATATCGCTATGAAACCTAGCCCCGTCACAACCCCATAGCAAGGTGCTATAGGGCGGATCAGACGGGCGGTTTCAGCTATTTGAAAACCCGACTTGGAAGCCTAGATAGACAGCGGCCCCCAGGCCCACGGAATATGTGAGGCGTTATGACCGCCGCAGGCTGCCGCGACACCGGGCACCACCCTGGAGATTGTTCATGCATTACCGGCAGCACCTCAGTTTCGACCAGTTGATCGACCTCTTGCGCCCCCAGCAGAAGACCCTGGAGTTTTGCGTCTACATAGCGCCGGGCGATGCCGCCATCCGTCTGGACAGCCCGTGCGTAATCGAGTCGTTCCCACTGATCGATGACGACGACCAGGAAATCTACCCGGATTACGTGCTCCAACAGGGCCTGGAGTTCTGCTTCAGCGACGCTTTACTGGAAGACGTGATCATGAGCGCCCTGCTGCACAAGCCCACGGCGAGCAATGAAGAGTTGCTGGCCGCCATTGATTACTACGCCGAGCACGATTGCTTCATGAGTTTCGAGCGACCCGCCAGCCGCTAAACCGCGCCACGGACGAACCTGCCGCTACTTGATATTGGCGGCCGCTGCCATCATCTACTGCACCTCTACCGCCCGCTTCGGAGCCCTGAGCATGACCGACCCACTGCTGATCCCCTGCCCCCATTGCAACGGCCTCAACCGCATTCCCGGCGAACGCCTGGGCGATCAGCCAAAGTGCGGGCGTTGCAAAGCCGAGGTCCTGCTGGGCAAGCCTTTCGAATTGAAACAGGGTGATTACGCCAGCCAGATCAAGGGCGATCTGCCATTGCTGGTGGACGTTTGGGCAGACTGGTGCGGGCCGTGCAAATCCTTTGCCCCCGTGTTCGAACAGGCGGCGGCGCAACTGGCCGGCAAGTGCCGCCTGGCCAAGCTCGACAGCGAGGCCAACCCGCAGCTCTCGGCCCAGTTGGGCATTCGCTCCATACCCAGCCTGATTCTGTTCAAGAACGGTCGGGAGGTCGCTCGCCAGAGCGGGGCCTTCCCGTTGCCGCAATTGCTGAGCTGGCTGCGCAGCCAGGGAATCTAAGGACGCCGCGTCAGGCGTTTTCCAGCAGGTTGTGCAGGTCGACGAACTGCTGGGTCAGCTTGTGCCGGGGGTCGAGATGGATCAGCGGCAGGTTGGCCTGGTGGGATTCACGCATGCGCACCGAACTGGCCAGGTACACCGGCAGCACCGGCAACCCTTCACTGATCAGCTCATCGAGCATCTGCTGCGGTAGGCTGGCCCGCGCCTGGAACTGATTGACCACGATGCCTTCGACTTGCAGGTCTTCGTTGTGGTCTTCCTTCAACTCTTCGATTTCTGCCAGCAGGCCATACAGGGCCTGGCGGGAGAAGCTGTCGCAGTCGAAAGGAATCAACACTCGATCGGCAGCAATCAACGCCGACACCGCATAAAAATTCAGCGCCGGCGGGGTGTCGAGGTAGATCCGGTCGTAATCCTCGGCCAACTCGTCCAGCAATTTGCGCAGCTTGTTGATCTTGTGTTTCGCCTCAAGCTTGGGCTGCAGGTCCGCCAGCTCTGCCGTCGCCGTGATCACATGCAAATTGTCGAAGGGGGTTTCGTAGATATCCACCTTATTCTTCTTCGAGAACGGCCCGGACGACAGGGTCTGCTTGAAGAAGTCGGCGATCCCCATGGGAATGTCCTCGCCGGTCAGGCCAGTGAGGTACTGGGTGGAGTTGGCCTGGGCATCGAGGTCCACCAACAAGGTGCGATAGCCCTCGCTGGCGCTGACCGCCGCCAGATTGCAGGCGATGCTGGATTTACCCACGCCACCTTTCTGATTGAACACCACACGCCGCATGACAAAACCTCCGTGTATCAAAGATGCCCGAGTGTAGTTGCCCTGCTCCTTCCTTCGCTACCTCGCAGGCAACGGACTTTGCCGCCAAGGCTCAAGCCATGGGGCATCGGCGACGCAATAGCGCTGGGAACACCCTGCAAAATCCAGCGCGAGGCAAAGTGCCTCTCCACCCTTCATCGGATTCGTCGTTTTTATTGATTGAAATGTAACCAGTATTTGCTACAAGTCAGCCGCACCCGGATAATGCGCGCCACTCAGGCCCAGCGCCTATATAGGGTCGGGCGCCAATCGGAGCGCCAAACCGCGTCAAGGAAGCCCGCAGGGGCGGGATGAAATCACGTGATCAACTTCAACATCGCTCAATGGCGCGCATGGGCCCCTGGGCTCGAAAGCGTGGACGATTGGCAGGCCTGGAGCCGGCAACCGACCGTGCTTGAGCGCAGCGATGCCGCCCCCGACGTGTCCTTCCTGCCGGCCATGCAGCGCCGCCGCCTCAGCCGCCTGGCGCGCATGGCCTTCAGCGTCGGCTGGCCCTTGGCCGAGGGCCGGGAACAGCTGCCGTTGGTGTTTGTCTCGCGCCACGGCGAAACCCCCAGGACCTTTGAAATCCTCTGCGACCTGGCCGCCGAGCAGCCGCTCTCGCCCACCCAATTCAGCCTCTCGGTGCACAACGCGGTGATCGGCCTGTGGTCGATCATGCGCGGTGAAACCAGCGAGATGAGCGCCCTGGCGGCGGCGGGCGACGGCCTCGAACATGGCCTGCTGGAAGCTGCCACCCTGCTCGGCGACGGCGCCCCGGCGGTGCTGCTGGTGATCACCGAAGAACAGCCGCCCCAGGCCTACGCCCGCTGGATCGACGATGTGCCCTTTCCCTATGCGCTCGGCCTGCTACTGACTCCTGGCAACGATTGGCAACTGTCCCTGAGCGGCGCCGAAGGCCAGGCCCCCAAGGCCGAGTGGCCCCATGCCCTGAATCTGTTGCGTACCCTGCTGACCCAGCAGACCTCCTGCCAACATGCCTGGAAGAACCGTGTATGGACTTGGCAACGCCCGTCGTAAGGGCCAAAAATCGCGACGCCTACTATTGGCGCCTGCTCGCCACCGCGGCGAGCTTTGCCCTGTTCGGCCTGGGCGGCCTGTGCCTGCGCCTGGTGATCTTTCCGCTGCTCGGCTGCCTGCCGGGCAATGTCGAGGCCCATCGCCGCCGCGCGCGCAAGACCATCAGCCAGCTGTTCTGGCTGTTCATCCGTTTCATGGCCCGCACTGGCGTTCTCACCTACGACGTGCAAGGCGCGGAAAAACTCGGCCGCCCCGGGCAAATGATCATCGCCAATCACCCGTCGCTGATCGACGTGGTGTTTCTTATCGGCCTGGTGCGCAATGCCAACTGCGTGGTCAAGCAGAGCCTGTGGCAGAACCCCTTTACCCGCGGGCCGGTGCGCGAAGCCGGTTACGTCAGCAACGACGGCAGCATGGACATGCTCGATGCCGCCAGCCAGGCATTGAAGGACGGCCAGTCCCTGGTGATCTTTCCCGAGGGCACCCGCACCCAGCCGGGCCAGGCGCCGGCCTTTCATCGGGGCGGCGCGGCGATTGCCTTGCGCGGTGCGAGAATCATCACCCCGGTGGTGATCAAGGTCAGCCCCACCACCCTGACCAAGGCCGAGCCCTGGTATCGCATCCCGCGCTCGCGCGTGCACTTCAGTTTTCGCGTGGGGGCCGATATAGACCCACAGACCTTTGCTGCCCAAGGCCCTGCGCCTCAGGCCTCGCGCAAGCTCAACGATCATTTGCATCACTACTTTATTAAGGAGCTCGCCGAAGATGAGCGATCTGCACCCGGACTTAATTCTTGAAATCAAGCTGTTGATCATCGACGCCCTGGGCCTCGAAGACATCGGCGCCCAGGACATCGGCACCGACCAGACCCTGTTCGGCGAAGGCCTGGGCCTGGATTCGGTGGACGCCCTGGAACTGGGCCTGGCGATTCAGAAAAAATACGGCATCAAGATCGATGCCGACGCCAAAGACACCCGTAACCACTTCAGTAACGTGGCGAGCCTTGCGGCATTCGTCACTGCAAAACAGGCAGCTTGAGACCGGACCATGCAAACTCGTGACGATATCTTCAACACCCTGCGCGATGCCTTGGTCGAACTCTTCGAGCTGGAACCTGCGCGCATCAGCCTCGACTCCAACCTGTACCAGGACCTGGAAATCGACAGCATCGACGCCGTCGACCTGATCGACCACATCAAGCGTCAGACCGGCAAGAAAATCGCCGCCGAAGAATTCAAATCGGTGCGCACCGTGAATGACGTGGTCGAGGCGGTCTACCGTCTGGTCCAACCGGCCGCATGAGCCGGCTGATTGGCCTTGGCCTGCTGCTGGCAGGCTTGCTGTACCCCTTTGCGGTGTATTTCGGCATGGAGCACTTCGCTCCCTGGCAGTTCGGCCTGCTCCTGGGCGGCCTGTGGCTGGCTCGGGCGCTGACCGGCGAACGCCGTCCCGGCGACCTGTGGATGGCCGCCGTGGCGATCGCCTTTTGCCTGTTGCTGGCCTGGCTCGACAACCCGCTGTTGCTGCGCTGGTACCCGGTGCTGATCAGCGCCTTCATGCTGACGCTGTTCAGCCTGAGCCTGAAATACGGCCCGCCGGTGGCCGAACGCCTGGCCCGGCTGAGCGAGCCGGACCTGCCGGACAAGGCCATTCGCTATACCCGCCAGGTGACGATCGCCTGGAGTGTGTTTTTCCTGTGTAACGGTGTGCTCGCTGCGGCCCTGACCCTGTGGGCGCCGCTGAGTTGGTGGATGTTGTACAACGGCCTGATTGCCTACGGCTTGATGGGCTTGCTGTTTGCCATTGAATGGCTCTTACGACAAAGGGTACGAGGCCGCCCATGAACTGGATCAAACTTGAGCACCTGCTGCTCAAGACCCAAACGCAGCGCCCGGTGGCCGTGCAACCGGCACTTGACCTGCAAACCTTTCAAGCCCGGGCCCTGAGCCTGGCCGCCGGCCTGCAGGCCCAAGGCGTCAAACGCCTCGCCCTGCACCTGGAAGACGCCGCCGAACTGGCCATTGCCCTGCTCGGCGCCTGGCGCGCCGGGGTCAGTGTGCTGCTGCCCGCCGACCTGCAAGCCCAGACCCGCCAGCGCTGGTCGAGCGCGGTGGACCTGTGGCTCAGCGATCAGCCGGGCGATGCCCACCCGGACGACTTTCAACAACCGCCCCTGGACGCCGCCGCGCTCGACCCAGACCTGTGCCTGCTAAGCCTGTGCACTTCCGGCTCCAGTGGCGAGCCCAAGCGCATCGAAAAAACCCTGCGCCAACTGGCCAACGAGGTCCAGGCCCTGGAGCAGCTCTGGGGTGCGGACCTGGGCCCGGCCTGCATCATCGGCAGCGTGGCGGCCCAGCACATTTACGGTTTGCTGTTCCGGGTGCTGTGGCCGCTGTGCGCCGGGCGCCCATTTGTGCGCCGGCAACTGCCCTTCCCGGAGGACCTGCAACGGGCCAGTCGCGAGCACCCGGCCTTTGCCTGGGTCGCCAGCCCCGCGCTGCTCAAGCGCATGGGCGACAACCTCGACTGGCCGGCCCTGAGCCCGGTGCGCCGGGTGTTCTCCTCGGGCGGCGCGTTGCCCGCCGAGGCCGCACAGAGCCTGCACCAGCGCCTGCAACAATGGCCCACCGAGATCCTCGGCAGCTCGGAAACCGGCGGTATCGCCTGGCGCCAGGGCGACACCCTCTGGCAGCCGTTCGCTGACGTGCGCCTGAGCCTGGACGGCGACGGTGCCCTGCTGATCGCCTCGCCGTACCTGCCGCCGGGGCATGTCGAACACAGCGCCGACGCCGCGCGAATCCAGGCCGACGGACGCTTCGAACTGCTCGGGCGCCTGGACCGCATCGTCAAACTGGAAGAGAAACGCATCTCCCTGCCCATGCTGGAACAGGCCCTGGTCAGCCACGAATGGGTCGCCGAAGCGCGCCTGGGGGTGATCACCGAGAATCGCGCGTCACTTGGCGCCCTGCTGGTGCTCAGTGAACAAGGCCTCGGCGCCCTGTGCCAGCAAGGCCGTCGACGCCTGACCCAAACCTTGCGCCAGCACCTGGCCCAGCACTGCGAAGCCCTGGCCCTGCCACGGCGCTGGCGCCTGGTACGGCAACTGCCGCTGAACGCCCAGGGCAAACTGCCCCAGGCCGAGGTCGACGCCCTGCTGCTGGCACCACGCCCGCAAACCCCGGAAGTCCTGACCCAGGAACAGACTGACGGCGAGTGGCTCCTGCAACTGGCCATCCCGCCGGACCTGGCCTACTTCAGCGGGCACTTCCCAGAGGCCCCAGTGCTGCCGGGAGTGGTGCAAGTGGATTGGGCCCTGGCCCTGGGCCAGCAACTGCTGCAGTTGCCCGGCCGGTTCGCCGGCATGGAAGTGCTGAAATTCCAACAATTGCTGCGTCCGGGCGACCAGGTTCAATTGCACCTGCGCTTCGATCAGGAACGCGGCAAGTTGTACTTTGCCTATCGCAACCAAAGCGCCGCCTGCTCCAGTGGCCGCATCGTGCTGGAGACGGCTTGTGGATAACTTTTCTCACCCGGCGCCACCGGCTCACCCGCCAGCCCGCCCCAGGAGCCTTGCCCATGCATAAGCCCTGCGCGGTGATCCCGGTCTACAACCATGAAGGCGCCGTACCGGCGGTGGTCGAGGCGCTGTTGGCCAGCCAACTGCCCTGCGTGCTGGTGGACGATGCCAGCAGCCCGGCCTGCGCCCGGGTGCTGGAGCAACTGGCGCAGCGCGACCAGGTGTTTCTGGTCAAGCTGGGCGTCAACCAGGGCAAGGGCGGCGCGGTCATGGCCGGCCTGCGCCACGCCTCGCGACTGGGCTTCAGCCATGCCCTGCAAGTGGACGCCGACGGCCAGCACGACCTGCGCGATGTGGATAACTTCATTGCCAGCTCCAGGGCGCACCCCGAAGCGCTGATCTGCGGTTATCCACAGTACGACCGGAGCGTGCCCAAGGGCCGCCTGTACGCCCGCTACCTGACCCACGTGTGGGTGTGGATCAACAGCCTGTCGCTGCAGATTCCCGACTCCATGTGCGGCTTCCGCGTCTATCCGCTGCCGCCGACCCTGGCCCTGATCGACTCGGTCAAGCTGGGCAAGCGCATGGACTTCGACCCGGAAATTCTCGTGCGCCTGTCCTGGCGCAACCAGCCGATGCGCTGGCTGCCGACCCACGTGCATTACCCCCAGGACGGCCTGTCGCACTTTCGCCTGTTCCACGACAACGCGCTGATCTCCAAGATGCACGCCAAGCTGTTCTTCGGCATGTTGCTGCGGGCGCCGAAGATTCTCTGGCGGCGGTGGCAGGCATGAGCCAGGAACAGACACCGCAGCACTGGGCCAAGCATGAGGAGCGCGGCAGCTTCTGGCTGATGAAGCTCACCGCCTTCGGCGTCCGGGTGCTGGGCCGCCGTGTGCTGAGCCCGGTGCTGCACGGCATCGTGCTGTACTTTTTCCTGTTCGGCCGCAGTGCCCGGCGCAGCGCCTGGCAGTATCAGGAACGGCTGGCGAGCTGGAGCGGCCGCGCCGAGTTGCGCCCCACTCACTGGCGAGTCTTCGGTCAGTTCATGGCGTTTGCCGACGCCTTGCTGGACAAGCTCGACGTGTGGAACGGCAAGCTGCGCCTGGAACAGATTGAAATCGTCGACCCGGCCCTGTTGCGCCACCAGTTGCGTGGCGAGCGCGGGCAAATGCTGGTGGGTGCGCACCTGGGCAACCTGGAGGTCTGCCGCGCCCTGGCCGAGCTGGGCGAACAAGTGACCATGAACGTGCTGGTGCACACCAAGCACGCCGAACGCTTCAACCGCCTGCTGGGCGAGGCTGGAGCCACCAACTTGCGGCTGATCCAGGTCAGCGAGCTGGACCCGGCAATCATGCTGCAGCTGAGCCAGCGCCTGGACCGTGGCGAGTGGCTGGCGATCGCCGGCGACCGCGTGCCGCTGCATGGCGGGCGTAACGTACGGGTGGACTTCCTTGGCCATCCGGCGGCCTTTCCCCAGGGCCCCTGGTTGCTCGCCGGGCTCTTGAAGTGCCCGGTCAACCTGCTGCTGTGCCTGAAAAACAACGGGCGCTACCGGGTGATCCTCGAACCCTTTACCCAGGCCGTGGTCTGGAAGCGCAGCGACCGCGAACAGGTGATTGCCCAATGGACTGCGCGCTACGCCGAACGCCTGGCCCAGTACTGCCTGGAAGCACCGCAACAATGGTTCAACTTTTACCCATTCTGGAAGACCGATGACGACCCATCCGTTTGAGCCGGTAACCTTCGGCGAACGCCCGCTGCGCATTGAAGACGTCCGTGCCCTGGCCAACCGCCAGGCCCCGACACAACTGCAGGACGACCCCCAGTTCCGCCAGCGCATCGCCAAGGGCGCGCAGTTCCTCGACTCCCTGCTGGACAAGGAAGGGGTGATCTACGGCGTGACCACCGGTTACGGCGACTCCTGCGTGGTGGCAGTGCCCCTGCAGCACGTCGAGGCGCTGCCTCGTCATCTGTACACCTTCCACGGTTGCGGCCTGGGCAAGCTGCTGGACGCCCAAGCCACCCGTGCTGTGCTGGCGGCCCGTTTGCAGTCCTTGTGCCACGGTGTGTCCGGAGTCCGCGTGGAGCTGTTGGAGCGCCTGCAGGCCTTCCTCCACCACGACGTCCTGCCGTTGATCCCGGAAGAGGGCTCGGTCGGCGCCAGCGGTGACCTGACGCCGTTGTCTTACGTGGCCGCGACTTTGTCCGGCGAGCGTGAAGTGATGTTCCGCGGCGAGCGCCGCCAGGCGGCCGACGTGCACCGTGAGCTGGGCTGGGAGCCGCTGGTATTGCGCCCGAAAGAAGCCCTGGCGCTGATGAACGGCACGGCAGTGATGACCGGCCTGGCGTGCCTGGCCTTTGCCCGCGCCGATTACCTGCTGCAACTGGCCACCCGCATCACCGCGCTGAACGTGGTGGCCCTGCAAGGCAACCCCGAGCACTTCGACGAGCGCCTGTTCGCCGCCAAGCCGCACCCGGGGCAGATGCAAGTGGCCGCCTGGCTGCGCCAGGACCTGGCGATCGACGCACCGACCGCGCCCCTGCACCGCCTGCAGGACCGCTATTCCCTGCGCTGCGCGCCCCATGTGCTGGGGGTGCTGGCGGACAGCCTGAACTGGCTGCGCTCGTTTATCGAGACCGAGCTCAACAGCGCCAACGACAACCCGATCATCGACGCCGAAGCCGAGCGCGTGCTGCACGGCGGGCACTTCTACGGCGGGCATATCGCCTTCGCCATGGACAGCCTGAAGACCCTGGTGGCCAACGTCGCCGACCTGCTGGACCGGCAATTGGCCCTGCTGGTGGACGTGCGTTACAACCACGGCCTGCCAAGCAACCTGTCGGGCGCCAGCGCTGAACGCGCCATGCTCAACCACGGCTTCAAGGCGGTGCAGATCGGCACCAGCGCCTGGACCGCCGAGGCCCTGAAAAACACCATGCCGGCCAGCGTGTTCTCGCGCTCCACCGAGTGCCACAACCAGGACAAGGTGAGCATGGGCACCATCGCCGCCCGCGATGCGATCCGCGTGCTGGAGCTGACCGAACAGGTCGCCGCCGCCACCCTGCTGGCCGCCCATCAAGGTGTGTGGCTGCGAGCCCAGGCCGAGGATGCCCGACCCTTGCCACCGGCCCTGGCCGCCATGCATGTCGAGCTGGCCAAGGACTTCCCGCCGGTCATCGAAGACCGCGCCCTGGAAAGCGAACTGCGCCTGTGCCTGCAACGCATCGCCGAGCAACACTGGAGGCTGCATGCGTAGCAAAGGCTTTCTGCACGCCGACACCGAGATCCTGGTGCCGTTTTTCGACGTCGACACCATGCACGTCGTCTGGCACGGGCACTACGTCAAATACCTGGAAGTGGCGCGCTGCGCCCTGCTCGACAAGATTGGCCACAACTACACGGCCATGGTCGAGTCGGGCTACGCCTGGCCGGTGATCGACCTGCAACTGCGCTACGTGCGCGGCGCGGTGTTCGGCCAGACGCTGAACGTGCGCGCCAGCCTGGTGGAGTGGGAAAACCGGCTGAAGATCAACTACCTGATCACCGACCTGGCCAGCGGCGAACGCCTGACCCGCGCCAGCTCGGTGCAGGTGGCGGTGGACATGGCCAGCCGCGAGATGCAGCTGGCGTCACCCAGGGTGTTCACCGACGCCGTCGCAAGGGCCCTGTCATGAACCTGCCGGCGAAAAGCCTCAACGACAGGCCGGCCCGCCTGATGCGCCGCCGCGTGCTCGGGTTTTTCACGAGCGTGCTCGCTCCTGTCGTGTTCGCGCTGTGGGCGCTGCCGAGCCAGGCCCAGGCTTTCGACCTGCAACAACTGAGCGAGCAATTGGCCAAGCCTGACGTCATCCACGGCCACTTCATCCAGGAAAAACACCTGCGCGCCTTGCCGCAACCGCTGACCAGCAAGGGCACCTTTGTCCTGGCGAAAAACCACGGCCTGCTCTGGCTGCTGAAAACCCCGTTGCAGCAGGACTACCGCATCAACGGCCAAGGCATCGCCCGCCGCGATCCCAGCGGCTGGCAACTGCTGCCGAACAAAAGCGCCGGCGCCGAACAGAACCGCCTGTTCCTCGCCGTGCTGCAAGGCGACAGCAGCGGCCTGCAGCGCGACTTCGAACTGGCCCTGAAAGGCCAGGCCAACGACTGGCAACTGACCCTGACGCCCCGCTCGTTACTGCTCAAACAGATCTTCACCGAGATCCGCATCGACGGCGGCGAGCTGGTGCAACGCATCGAACTGCTGGAAACCCAGGGCGACAGCACCTTGCTGACCCTGCACGACAGCAGCAGCGCGCAACCGTTGAGCCCGGCGGAGCAACATGACTTTGCTCAATGAACGCTGGCTGCCACGGCTGTTCCTGATCCTGCTGGTGGCCGTGCTGGCCCTGGCCGGCTGGCAATGGCGCCACGGCGCCCCGTTGTCGGCCAACCTCATGGAATTGGTGCCCGGCACCGCGCCCGACGCTCTGGAGCTCAAGGCCGAACAGCGCATGCAGGAACCGCTGAACCGCGAAATGCTGGTGCTGGTGGGCCACGCCGAGCGCCAGCAAGCGATTGCAATGGCCCAGCAATTGAGCGCGAACTTTGTCGCCAGCGGCCTGTTCGAGAAGGTCCAGTGGAACCTCCAGGCCGACCTTCCGGCCTTGCGTCAGCAGTTGCTCCAGGGCCGCCTGGCGATGCTCTCGCCCGCTGATCGCCAGCAACTGACAGAACAGCCCGCGGCGTTTATCCAGCAGCGGGTACAGGCCCTGTTCGACCCGTTCAGCGGCTTCAGCCTGGTGCCCAGCCAGGACGATTGGCTGGGTTTGACCGGACGCATCCAGAACAGCCAGCCACAACGCGGCGCGGTGCAACTGGACATCGGCAGCGGCGCGCTGGTGGCCGATGCCGACGGCAAAAGCTGGGTGCTGCTGCGGGCTCGCACCACCGGCGACGCCTTCGACATGCACCTGCCATTGAAGGTCGCCGAGCTGCTGCAACAGAGCCGTGCCCAGGCCGCCCAAACCGATGTGCAACTGCTCGCCGCCAGCGGCCTGCTGTATGCCGCCAATGGCCAGCAACAAGCCACCCGGGAAATCACCTGGGTCGGCGGCGGCGCCACCGTGGGCATTCTGTTGCTGCTGTTGCTGGCGTTCCGGCGCTGGCGAGTCTTGCTGGCGTTCGTTCCGGTGCTGGTGGGCATGCTGTTCGGTGCCGTGGCCTGTGTCGCCCTGTTCGGCCACATGCACGTAATGACCCTGGTGCTGGGGTCGAGCCTGATCGGCGTCGCCGTGGATTACCCCCTGCATTACTTGTCGAAAAGCTGGAGCCTGAAACCCTGGCACAGCTGGCCGGCCCTGCGCCTGACCCTGCCCGGGCTGAGCCTGAGCCTGGCCACCAGTTGCATCGGCTACCTGGCCCTGGCCTGGACACCCTTCCCGGCGCTGACCCAGATCGCCGTGTTCTCCGCGGCCGGGCTGCTGGGCGCCTACCTGTCGGCGGTGTGCCTGCTGCCGGCGCTGCTCAAGGGTGCCGACCTGCGCCCGGCCCAATGGCCGCTGCGCCTGGCGACGGCTTTGCTCACGCTGCGCGAGGCGTTGCTCAAGCGCCTGCCAAGCCCGGTGCTGCTGGTCCTGCTGCTGGCCTTTTGTGCCGGCGGCTTGTGGCAGCTCAGCACCAAGAACGACATCCGCCAATGGGTCGGTGCCCCGCCGCAATTGCAGAGCGAGGCCCAGGCCATTGCACGGATCACCGGCTACCAGCCCACCAGTCAGTTCTTCCTGGTGCGCGCGGCCGACCAACAGCAACTGCTGGAGCGCCAAGCCGCCCTGAGCGAACGCCTGCAAGCCCTGGTCAACCTGGGCAAGCTCCAGGGCTACCTGGCCCTGAACCAGTTGCTCAGCCTGCCGAGCGAGCAACAGCAAGTGCGCGATGCCCTTGGGCAACTGCCGCGCTTCTGGCAACCACTGCTGGACTTGGGCGTGCCGCCTACGGCCCTGCAAAGCGAGCTGGCGCAGCTGCAAAACCTGCCGACCCAGGACATTGACGCGGCCCTCAGCGGCCCGTTGGCCGAGCCGTATCGCCCCTTGTGGCTGGGGTCCAGTGCCGAGGGCGTGGCCGCCATGGTCAGCCTGCAGGGCTTGAATGACGCCGCCCTGCTGCGGGTCCAGGCAGCGGACCTGCCCGGGGTGCAACTGGTGGATCGCCTGGGTGAGCTGAACCGGGTGTTTGCCGCCACGCAGATCAGCGCCGCCGAACTCAAGCTGGCGTCTTGCGTCTTGATCGTGCTGCTGTTGATCCTGCCCTTCGGCCTCGGCGGTGCCCTGCGCATCGTTGCCCTGCCACTGCTGGCGGCCCTGTGCAGCCTGGCCAGCCTGGGCTGGCTGGGCCAACCCCTGACCCTCTTCAGCCTGTTCGGCCTGTTGCTGGTGACGGCCATCAGCGTCGATTACGCGATCCTCATGCGCGAGCAGATCGGCGGTGCCGCGGTGAGCCTGCTGGGCACCTTGCTGGCGGCGCTGACCACGTGGCTGTCCTTCGGCTTGCTGGCAATCTCCAGCACCCCGGCGGTCAGCAACTTCGGCCTGTCGGTGAGCCTGGGGCTGGCCTTCAGCTTTATCCTCGCGCCTTGGGCCGGGCAGCAGAAACATGCCGCCGCCGTGGAGAGCAACCCATGCTGACCCTGCTGTTCTGGCTTATGGCCCTGGCCCTGTTCGCCCTGGCCACTCTGCTTGGGCGCCGCTTCGGGCTAATCCCCATCGTCAGCCAGTTGCTCCTGGCGACCTTTGGCCTGCCGCTGCTGATGCTGCTGTGGGTCGAGCCCCATTGGCAGCTGAGCGGCGCCCTGCTGGTGTCGCCGACCTGGCTGAAAAATCTCTACAGCCTGAGCTTCGCCCTGTTGCTGGGGCACATCCTCAGTGACGTGATCGACCTGCGCCTGGATCGCCAGAGCCTGAAAATTGCCCTGCCAAGCTTTTGCATTCCCTTCGCCTGTGGCCTGGCGGCGGCGTTCTGGCTGCTGCCACCCCAGCCCTGGATCAGCTCCCTGGCGGTGGGCCTGTTGTTCGCCATCACCGCGATCCCGGTGCTCTACCTGTACCTGCGGCACATCCAGTACCCGCCCGCCGCCACCCGGCGCCTGGTGCAGACCGCGATCCTCATCGACCTGACCTGCTGGAGCCTGTTCGCCCTGGCCCAGGGCAGCCTGCACCTGAGCAGCCTGCTGCTGCCCCTGGCCGGTGCCTGCCTGCCACTGCTGCTGCGTTGCCTGGGCTTGCGCCAGCCGCTGCTACACAGCCTGGGGTTCTTCGGCCTGCTGGTGGTGGCCGAGCACTACAAGCTCAATGCGCTGATTTTCGGCATCGGCTACCTGCTGTGCATGGCCGCCCTCAAGCGGCCCCTGGTGCTGCCGTTAAAGGCAGCCTGGATGAACGCCTTGCAGACCTTTGTCGCCATCCCGCTGATCCTCACGTTCGGTATCGTGCAGATCGATGTGCACAGCGCCGTCAGCAGCCTGGGTGCGGTGCAATGGGCGGCGCTGCTGCTGTTGCCCATCGCCAGCAAACTGCTGGGCAACTGGCTGGGCCTGGGTTGGGCCGGCGCCTCGTTCGTCGGCGCCAGCCGCTGGCGCGAAAGCCTGCTGCTGAATATCCGCGGGTTGAGCGAGATCGTGTTTCTCAACCTGCTGCTGCAACAACAGCTGATCAGCCCGGCGCTGTACTTCGCGCTGATGCTCATGGGCCTGATCGCCACCCTGATGCCGGCCCTGGCCGGCCTGCATCGCCCCCCTTTGAACCTGAACATCGCCGACCCGGCAAGGAGCCCCAGTGCCAACAGTTGAAATGCAACGTCGCCAAGTCGTGGTGATCGGCGCCGGCCCTTCAGGCGCTATCGCAGCCGCGCTGCTCAAGCGCAAAGGCCACGATGTGCTGATCATCGAGCGCCAGCATTTCCCACGCTTCTCCATCGGTGAAAGCCTGCTGTCCCACTGCCTGGATTTCGTCGAAGAAGCGGGCATGCTCGACGCAGTGAATGCCGCCGGTTTTCAAGTCAAGAATGGCGCCGCCTTTGCCTGGGGCGAGCAGTACAGCGCCTTCGATTTCGGCGACACCTTCAGCCACGGCAAACCCACCACTTTCCAGGTGCAGCGCGCCGACTTCGACCAGTTGCTGGCCGAGCAAGCGGCACTGCAAGGGGTTGAAGTACGCTACGGCGAGGAGATCGTCAGCGTCGATTTCAGCGGCCCGCAACCGCAGTTGCTGGCCCGTCGCGAAGACGGCAGCGAGTACCGCGTGAGCGCGGACTTCGTCCTCGACGCCAGCGGTTATGGCCGGGTCCTGCCACGCTTGCTGGAGCTGGAAGCACCTTCCAACTTCCCGGTGCGCCAGGCGGTGTTCACCCACGTCGAGGATCACATCGACCACCCGCGCTTCGAGCGCGAAAAGATCCTCATCACCACCCACCCGATCCATCGTGATGTCTGGTTCTGGACCATCCCTTTCAGCAACGGCCGCTGCTCGGTGGGCGTGGTCGCGGCCAAGGAGCACTTCGACGATCGTGGCGCCGACCTGGATGCCCTGCTGCAGGGTTTTATCGCCGAAACCCCGAGCCTGGCCAAAGTCCTGGAGAACGCCGTCTGGGATACCCCGGCGCGGACCATCGGCGGCTACTCGGCCAACGTCAGCACCTTGCACGGCCCAGGCTTTGCCTTGCTGGGCAACGCGGCGGAATTCCTCGACCCGGTGTTCTCTTCGGGCGTGACCATCGCCATGCGCTCGGCCAGCATGGCCGCCGGGGTCCTGCATCGGCAGTTGCAGGGTGAAACCGTGGACTGGAACAACGAGTTCGCTGTGCCCCTGAAACGCGGCGTCGACACCTTCCGCTGCTACGTCGAAGGCTGGTACGCCGGCACCTTCCAGGATGTGATCTTTCACCCGGGCAGTTCGCCGGAAATCCGCCGCATGATCAGTTCGATCCTCGCCGGCTACGCCTGGGACGAGCGCAACCCGTTCGTCAGCGAAGCTCGCCGCCGTCTGCGCATGCTCTCGGAAATCTGCGCACGGGAGCCGGTATGAACAGTTCTTCATCGCCTTACCTGAGCAGCAGTTACGTCGAGGAAACCCGCTTCGGCTTCTGGTTCCTGCGCAGCCACACCTGGCAGCATCACGTGTTGCGGGTGGCAATCAATGACCTGCGCTCGCTGTTCGACACCCCGCTGCCCGAGAACCCGGTGCTGCTGGACGCCGGTTGCGGCCAGGGCAAGTCGTTCCAGTACCTGCGACACGTGTTCGCCCCGCAGCGCCTGATCGGCCTGGATGCCGACCCTCACAGCCTGACTCTCAGCGGCGAGGAAGCCGCCCGGCACAACCTGCCGGTGGAACTGATCGGCAGCGACTGCGCAACCCTGCAAGTAGCGGACGCCAGCGTCGACCTGCTGTTCTGCCACCAGACGTTGCACCACCTGGTGGAGCAGGAAAAAGCCCTGGCCGAGTTCTACCGCGTGCTCAAGCCCGGGGGCTATCTGCTGTTCGCCGAATCCACCGAAGCCTACATCGACACCTGGGTGATTCGCTGGCTGTTCCGCCACCCGATGCACGTGCAGAAAAGCGCCGCCCAGTACCTGGACATGATTCGCCAACAAGGTTTTGAATTCGGCCCGCAGAACGTGTCTTATCCATACCTGTGGTGGAGCCGCGCCAAGGATTTCGGCCTGCTGGAGCGTCTGCGCCTGCGCCAACCGCCGCCCGTGGGCCAGCGTGAAGAGACCCTGGTCAACGTGGTCGCACGCAAACCCCTGCCGAGTATTTCCGAGGAAGGTACCGCGCCATGATTCGCGTCTTGCTGGCCGCTTGTGTCCTGCTGCTGAGCGCTTGCGTCAGTCAGGCACCGCTGCCCGCCAGCACCCCGTCCCTGGCCTTGCCCCTGCAGTTGCTTATCCAGCGCCAGCAGGCCGAACAGCGTCAAGACTGGCTGCTGGTGGTCCAAGCCGAGGGCCCGGGCCTGCGTTGGTCGCTGATGGACCCGCTGGGCATCCCCCTGGCGCGCCAGAAACTGCTCGACGGACAGTGGCAGGCCGATGGCTTGCTGCCGCCCAACCCGGAAGCCCGCGAGCTGTTCGCCGCCCTGTTGTTTGCCCTCACGCCTGAGGCTCAGGTGCCCGGCAACTACCCCCAGGCGCACCAGCAAGGCAGCCAGCGTGACCTCGGCCAACGCTGGCGGGTCCACTATCAACAACCTTTGGATTTCCAGTTGAACCTGCCCCAAGGCTTGCGTTACCACATCACCGCGCTCAGCGCCGGAAGCACCCCATGACGGCTTACCTGAATGCCCTCGGGGTGATCTGTGCCCTGGGTCGAAACCCGCAGGAAGTAGCCCGCAGCCTGTTTGCCGGCGACTGCTCCGGCCTGCGCGAAGAAGCCGGCTGGGTGCCCGAACGGCGACTGCCGGTGGCCGCCGTGCGCGGCCCCCTCGCCAGCCTGCCGTCCCACCTTTCACCGCAGAACAGCCGCAATAACCAGCTGTTGCTGGAGGCCGCGCTGCAGATTCGCGGCGACATCGAGCAAGCGATCCAGCGCCATGGCCGTGGGCGCGTCGGCATCGTCCTGGGCACCAGCACGTCGGGGATCGATGAAGCCAGCCGAGGCATCGCCCACTACCTGCGTGACCAGCACTTCCCGGCGGGCTACGACTACCAGCAGCAGGAGCTGAGCGCGCCGGCGAACTTCCTCGCCGACTGGCTGCAACTGAGCGGCCCGGCCTATGTAATTTCCACCGCCTGCACCTCCAGCGCCCGCGCCCTGTTGAGCGCCCGGCGCCTGCTGGACCTGGGCCTGTGTGACGCGGTGCTGTGCGGCGGCGTGGACAGCCTGTGCAAGCTGACCCTCAATGGTTTCTCGGCCCTGGAAGCGGTGTCCGAACAACGCTGCAACCCGTTCTCGGCCAACCGCAATGGCATCAACATTGGCGAGGCAGCGGTGCTGTTCCTGATGACCCGCGAGTGCCACGAGCAACCGGCCATCGCCCTGCTTGGCGGCGGCGCAAGCTCCGACGCCCACCATATTTCTGCCCCGGAACCCAGTGGCCGCGGCGCCCTGCAAGCGATGCGCAAAGCCCTGGCCAACGCTGGCCTGCAACCGGCGCAGATCGACTACCTGAACCTGCACGGCACCGCCACGCAGCACAACGACGCCATGGAGAGCCTGGCGGTGGCTGAGCTGTTCCCGGACGGCGTGGCCTGTTCGTCGACCAAGCCCATGAGCGGCCATACCCTGGGCGCTGCTGGGGCCCTGGAAGCAGCCTTCTGCTGGCTGAGCCTGGGCCACGAAAACCCCGGGCGGCGCCTGCCGCCCCACGTCTGGGATGGGCAAGCAGATACCCAGTTGCCAGCCTTGCGCTGGGTAACCCCGGCCGACCAGCTGGCACCCGGCACACCGCGCCGCCTGATGAGCAACTCGTTTGCCTTCGGCGGCAACAACGTCAGCCTGATTATCGGAGACGCGCCATGATTGACTGGCCTCTCGCCGAACTGCTGCCCCACGCCGGCGACATGATCCTGATCGACCAGGTCTTGTCGTTTGACGAAGAGCAGATCCACACCCGTCTGCAGGTACGCCCCGGCGGCCTGTTCAACCGCGCCGACGGCAGCCTGCCGGCCTGGGTCGGCGTCGAGTTGATGGCCCAGAGCGTGGCCGCCTACGCCGGTTGCCGGGCCCGCCAGTTGGGCGAACCCGTGGCCCTGGGCTTCCTCCTGGGCACACGCAAGTTCGACTGCAATGTGGAGCATTTCCCGGCGGGCAGCGAATTGCTGATCCACGCCCAGCGCTCCCTGGAAGACGAAAACGGCATGGGCGTCTTCGAATGCCACATCACCGGCCCCGGCATTCAGGTGTCGGCCCGCTTGAACGTCTTCCGTCCGCCCCAGGCGGCCCAATACCTTGAGCAATCACCCGCTTCTTCTACAGGAACCTCGTCATGACTGAATCCGTACTGGTCACCGGCTCCAGCCGCGGCATCGGTCGCGCCATCGCCCTGCGCCTGGCCCAGGCCGGCTATGACCTGGTGCTGCATTGCCGCAGTGGCCGCAGCGACGCCGAAGCGGTCAAGGTCGAAGTCGAGGCCCTAGGCCGCACGGCGCGCATCCTGCAATTCGACGTGGCTGAACGGGCTGCCTGCAAGGCCATTCTCGAAGCCGATGTGGAAACCCACGGCGCCTACTACGGCGTGGTGCTCAATGCCGGCCTGACCCGCGATGGCGCCTTTCCCGCGCTGAGCGAAAACGATTGGGATGAAGTGCTGCGCACCAACCTCGACGGTTTCTACAATGTGCTGCACCCGGTGATGATGCCCATGATTCGCCGTCGTGCGGCCGGACGAATCATCTGCATCACCTCGGTCTCGGGGCTGATCGGCAACCGTGGCCAGGTCAACTACAGCGCGTCCAAGGCCGGCCTGATCGGCGCCGCCAAGGCCCTGGCCATCGAGCTGGGCAAGCGCAAGATCACCGTCAACTGCGTGGCTCCAGGGTTGATCGACACAGCGATGCTCGACGAGAACGTACCGGTGGAAGAACTGATGAAAATGATCCCGGCGCAGCGCATGGGCACCCCGGAAGAAGTCGCCGGTGCGGTGAACTTCCTGATGTCCGCCGAAGCCGCCTACATCACCCGCCAGGTGCTGGCAGTGAACGGAGGCCTGTGCTGATGAAGCGTGTCGTAGTCACCGGCATGGCCGGCATGACGTCCCTGGGCGGCGATTGGGACGCCATCTCGGCGAACTTTCGCGCCAACCGCAGCGGCATTCGGCGCATGGACGAGTGGGACCGTTTCACTGAATTGAACACGCGCCTGGCCGGGCCTATCGACGATTTCGTCGTGCCGGGCCACTGGACGCGCAAGCAACTGCGCAGCATGGGCCGTGTGTCGCGCCTGGCCGTGTGGGCTGCGGAGCAGGCGTTGCAGGACGCGGGTTTGCTGGGTGACGAATCGATCAAGGACGGGCGCATGGGCGTGGCCTGTGGTTCATCCACCGGCAGCACCGACGAGATCAAGGCATTCGGCAATATGCTGCTGAACTCGGTGGCCGAGGGGCTCAACGCCAACTCCTACGTGCGCATGATGCCCCACACCACGGCGGCGAATATCAGCATCTTCTTTGGCCTGACCGGGCGCCTGATCCCCACGTCCAGCGCCTGCACCAGCGGGAGCCAGGGCATTGGTTATGCGTATGAGGCGATCAAGTTCGGCCGCCTGCCGCTGATGCTCGCCGGCGGCGCCGAAGAACTCTGCCCCACCGAAGCCATGGTGTTCGACGCGCTGTACGCCACCAGCCTGAAAAACGATGCGCCACAGACCAGCCCGCGCCCCTACGACAGCGGCCGCGATGGCCTGGTGATCGGTGAAGGCGGCGGCATGCTGGTGCTGGAAGAGCTGGAACACGCCCTGGCCCGGGGTGCGCATATCCACGCGGAGCTGGTCGGTTTCGGCAGTAATGCCGACGGCCAGCACACCACGCGCCCGGAACAGAAAACCATGCGCCGAGCGATGGAATTGGCCCTCGAAGACGCCGGCCTCGCGCCCTCGGCCATCGGCTACGTGAACGGCCACGGCACCGCCACCGAACAGGGCGACATCGCCGAAACCCTGGCCACCAGCAGCCTGTTCGGCAGCCAGATGCCCATCAGTTCGCAGAAGAGTTTCCTGGGCCACACCCTGGGTGCCTGCGGGGCCCTGGAGTCCTGGTTCAGCATCGAGATGCTCAACCGTGACCTGTACGTGCACACGTTCAACCTCGATCAGGTCGACCCGCGCTGCGGCGAACTGGACTACCTGCGCAACGAGTTTCGGCGGATGAGCAACGAGTACGTGATGAACAACAACTTTGCCTTTGGCGGTGTCAACACCTCGCTGATCTTCCGCCGCTGGTCCTGATACGCACGAACCCACTGGAGAAAATGGAATGTCTTCCCTGCTGCGCGCAACCCTGATGGTCCTGGCCCTGTTGAGCACTGTGGCCTGCACCAGCAAACCGCTGTACACCCCGAACCGGGTCATCCCGGCGAGCATTCACGCCGACCAGGAACAGGTTAAACAGTCGATCCTGAAAAACCTGGTGGCGCGCAAGTGGACGGTGCAGCGCATCAGCCCGAACCTGATCCAGGCCGAGATCACCGTGCGCGAGACATTCCACGTCGAGATCGACATCGACTACAGCGCCACGGACTACAAGATCGTCTACCGCGACAGCCGCGGGATGGACTACAAGGACGGCAAGATCCACAAAAACTACATTCGCTGGGTGCGCCTGCTGGACAAGGGCATCCTGCGGGATCTGCGTGACAAGCAGAACGAGCGGACCGCCCAGCAGCTGTCCGATGCGGCCCAAGCCAGCCCCGCGCCCAACTGATCGCTCGCCGCTGCCCCGGGGCTGGTCACGGCCCGGGGCAGCGGCGATAGATACGTGCTTCGCCCCCTCTACCACGTCAAGGACATCACCATGCAATTCAAGACTCTGGCAGCTGCCGCCACCCTCCTGCTCTGCACCCTGCCCGGCGTCAGCCAGGCCCGTGATACGGCGCTGTACCTGCCATTCGACAAGGTTGTCGCTGAAGCCATCAGCACCGGCAAGATCGATGGCAGCGTGAAGTTCTACCTGGCCGGCAACAAGCCCGCCGGCAAAGTCAGCGTGATCAGCCCTGGCGCCGTGACCAACAAAAAGACCAACGCCTTCAACAAGTCCGACCAAGTGGCTTGCGAATGGGCCCTGCAGTCGGCGTTGATCACCCTGCACCAGGCGGCGAAAAAAGTCGGCGCCAATGCCGTGACCGACATCGCCAGCTTCTACAAGAGCAACGAGCGTAAAGACGCCAAGACCTACGAATGCCACGCCGGCGCGGTCATCGCCGGTGTTGCCCTGCGCGGCGACCTGTCCAAGGTGCAGTAAAACGGTTTGAGCCCACGGCTTGCCGCAACGACCCGGTGCTGATCGCCGGGCCGATTGCCGGCAAGACGCCGCCGGGCGAAGGTGCCCTAGGCGCTGATTTCAGTCTTGCGCGTGAGCAACTCGACAAACGCCTTGGCCATGGGCGAGATCTGATCCGTGCGCTGCACCAGCCACACCGCCGACATGGCCGCCGGGTCCAGCAACTTGCGATAGACCACGCCGTCGATGCGCATGCGCTGGTAGGACGCCGGCAACACTGACACCCCCAACCCGGCTGCTACCAGGCCGATGATGGTCATGGCTTCACCCGCTTCCTGGGCAAAATGCGGGGTAAACCCAGCCGCCCGAGCCAAGCTCAACAACTGCGCGTACAGGCCGCTGCCGTAGCTGCGCGGGAAGAAGACAAAGGGCTCGTGGGCCAACGCCGAGAGCTGCAAACCGTCTTCGCTGCCGACCACCAGCGGGTGCTTGGAACTGAGCACCGCCACCAGTGGCTCGCGGAGCAACTCCACCACACTCAAGGAATCGGGCAACGGCAAGGGCCGCATGATGCCGACCTGGATCGACTGGTCCACCAGGGCGTCCGCCACCTGGGTGCTGCTCATTTCCTGCAGGTTCAGGTGCACCGCCGGAAAGCGCTGGCGGAAGGAAAAGATCGCCTGGGGAATGGTGGAATTGAACGGCGCCGACGAGGTGAAGCCAATCTTCAGCTCGCCCAACTCGCCCAATTGCGCCCGCCGCGCCACGTCCGCCGCCTTGTCGACCTGAGCCAGGACCAAACGCGCCTCTTCCAGGAACAGCCGCCCGGCCTCGCTGAGCTCGACCCGACGATTGGTACGCTCGAACAGGCGCGCCCCCACCTCTTGCTCCAAGGCCTGGATCTGCTGGCTCAAAGGCGGCTGGGAGATGCCCAGCGCCTGGGCCGCACGGCCGAAATGCAACTCTTCGGCGACGGCGATGAAGTAGCGCAGGTGACGCAATTCCATAAGAACCTCAATCAGTCGTAAAACCTATCAAACAGGTCGAACAATATATTGGAAAGAATCATTAGCCAGCTATATGCTTTTTTCCATTGCCTGACCGGCTGCGTCTCCCCGAGGTCCTCCGTGAAAACCGCTGTCGCCCCCCTGTCCCACGAAATTCCCCACAGGCCCCTGGACGAGCCGGCCGCGCCATTCAAGGAAAGCTACATCGAGAAAGGCACGCCGATGTTCATGCGCACGGTGCTGGCGCTGTTCTCCGGCGGTTTTGCTACCTTCGCCCTGCTCTACTGCGTGCAGCCGATGATGCCGCTGCTGTCCAAGGACTTCGCGATCAACGCAGCGCAAAGCAGCCTGATTCTTTCAGTGGCCACCGGCATGTTGGCCATCGGCCTGCTGATTACCGGGCCAATCTCCGATCGCATCGGCCGCAAACCCGTGATGGTTGCGGCGCTGTTCGCCGCAGCGCTGTGCACCCTGGCCAGCGCCATGATGCCGAGCTGGCACGGGGTGCTGTTGATGCGCGCGCTGGTGGGCCTGTCACTGAGCGGCCTCGCGGCGGTGGCCATGACCTACCTGAGCGAGGAAATCCACCCGCAGCACATCGGCCTGGCCATGGGTTTGTACATTGGCGGCAACGCCATCGGCGGCATGTGCGGACGCCTGATCACCGGGGTCTTGATCGACTTCGTCAGCTGGCACACCGCGATGCTGGTGATCGGCGGGCTGGCACTGATCGCCGCGGCCGTGTTCTGGAAAATCCTCCCCGAATCCCGCAACTTCCGCGCCCGTTCGCTGCACCCGCGCAGCCTGCTGGAAGGCTTCACCCTGCACTTTCGCGATGCCGGGTTGCCGCTGCTGTTCCTTGAAGCCTTTGTGCTGATGGGCGCCTTCGTGACCTTGTTCAACTACATCGGCTATCGCCTGCTGGCCGAGCCGTATCACATGGACCAGGCCTTCGTCGGCCTGCTGTCGGTGGTGTACCTGTCGGGCATCTACAGCTCGGCGAAAATCGGTGCCCTGGCGGACCAACTCGGACGCCGCAAAGTGCTCTGGGCAACCATTGCCCTGATGCTCGCCGGCCTGGCCCTGACCCTGGTCACGCCGTTGCCACTGGTGATCATCGGCATGCTGATCTTCACCTTCGGCTTCTTCGGCGCCCATTCGGTGGCCAGTAGCTGGATCGGCCGCCGCGCCATCCAAGCGAAGGGCCAGGCGTCGTCGCTGTACCTGTTCAGCTACTACGCCGGCTCCAGCATCGCCGGCACCGCGGGCGGGGTGTTCTGGCACATGGCGGGCTGGAATGGCATCGGCCTGTTTATCGGCGCCCTGCTGCTGGTGGCGCTGCTGGTCGCGTTGAAACTGGCCAAGTTGCCGCCGTTGTAAGACCCGGCCTGTATAGGGGCTGGCGTGCCAGCAACGGCGTCCGCCAGGTAGATACACGTTTCAAAGGCCCATTCGCCGGCAAGCCGGCGCCGACAAAATTGACCGCCAATGAAAACGCCCGGCATGAGCCGGGCGTTTTTTATTGGGTAGCGCTTATACGTGGTATTGCGCCGACAACTCGTGAACCGCCTCCAGGAAGGCGCCGGCATGCTCCGGTTTCACTTCCGGGGTAATGCCGTGGCCCAAGTTGAATACGTGGCCGCTGCCTTGGCCGTAGCTGGCGAGGATGCGTGCCACTTCGGTACGGATGGCTTGCGGGTTCGCGTAGAGCACGGTGGGGTCCATGTTGCCTTGCAGGGAGACTTTGCTACCGACGCGGCGACGGGCCTCTCCGAGGTCGCAGGTCCAGTCCAGGCCCAGGGCGTCGGCACCGGCATCGGCGATGCTTTCCAGCCACAGGCCGCCGCCTTTGGTGAACAGGATCACCGGCACTTTGCGCCCGTCGTGCTCGCGGATCAGGCCGTTGACGATCTTGCGCATGTAGGCCAGGGAGAATTCCTGATAGGCCGCCGCCGAGAGGCTGCCGCCCCAGCTGTCGAAGATCTGCACCGCCTGCGCGCCGGCCATGATCTGGCCATTGAGGTAGCTGGTGACCGATTGCGCCAACTTGTCCAGCAGCAGGTGCATGGCTTGCGGGTTGTCGTAGAGCATGGCCTTGGATTTACGGAAGTCCTTCGACGAGCCGCCTTCGACCATGTAGGTGGCCAGGGTCCAGGGGCTGCCGGCGAAACCGATCAGGGGCACACGACCATTGAGTTCGCGACGAATGGTGCTGACCGCGTCCATCACATAACCCAGGTCCTTGTGCGGATCGGGGATCGGCAGGGCTTCGATGTCGGCCAGGGTGCTGACCACTTTCTTGAAGCGCGGACCTTCGCCGGTTTCAAAGTACAGGCCTTGGCCCATGGCGTCGGGAATGGTCAGGATGTCGGAGAAGAGGATCGCCGCATCCAGCTGTGGATAGCGGTCCAGAGGCTGCAGAGTGACTTCACAGGCGAACTCCGGGTTCATGCACAGGCTCATGAAGTCACCGGCGTTGGCACGGCTGGCGCGGTACTCGGGCAGGTATCGCCCGGCCTGACGCATCATCCACACCGGGGTGACGTCTACGGGTTGCTTGAGCAGGGCACGAAGGAAACGGTCGTTCTTCAGGGCAGTCATGTCGGCATCCGGAAAAAAAGTGGGGGCATTTTCTCAGAGCGCGACACAAAAGGCACGGCAAGAGCCGTTTCTTTATGTCTATGGGGGCAATTTGTCACGGGGACGGGAACACATCCCGTAGGAGCCAGCTTGCTGGCGAAGCAGACGACGCGGTGCATCCAGTTGCACCGCGTGGTGGTTTTTCGCCGGCAAGCCGGCTCCTACAGGTTGGATCAGACGCCCAGGTAGTCGAGGATGCCTTCGGCGGCGTTGCGGCCTTCGAAGATCGCCGTCACCACCAGGTCGGAACCGCGCACCATGTCGCCACCGGCGAAGATTTTCGGGTTGCTGGTCTGGTGCTTGTACTGACCTTGTTCCGGGGCTACAACGCGGCCCTGGCTGTCGGTCTGGATTTCAAACTGCTCGAACCACGGCGCCGGGCTTGGGCGGAAGCCGAAGGCGATGACCACGGCGTCGGCCGGGATGATCTCTTCAGAACCGGGGATCGGCTCAGGGCTGCGACGGCCACGGGCGTCCGGCTCGCCGAGACGGGTCTCGACCACCTTCACGCCTTCGACGCGGTCTTCGCCAACAATGGCGATCGGCTGGCGGTTGTAGAGGAATTTCACGCCTTCTTCCTTGGCGTTCTTCACCTCTTTGCGCGAGCCGGGCATGTTCGCTTCGTCACGACGATAGGCGCAGGTCACCGACTTGGCGCCCTGACGGATCGAGGTGCGGTTGCAGTCCATCGCGGTATCGCCACCGCCCAGTACCACAACCTTCTTGCCCTTCATGTCGACGAAGTCTTCCGGCGACTTTTCAAAGCCCAGGTTGCGGTTGACGTTGGCGATCAGAAAGTCCAGCGCGTCGTAGACGCCCGGCAGGTCCTCACCAGCAAAGCCGCCCTTCATGTAGGTGTAGGTACCCATGCCCATGAACACGGCATCGTATTCGGCGAGCAGTTGCTCCATGGTCACGTCTTTGCCGATTTCGGTGTTCAGGCGGAACTCGATGCCCATACCGGTGAACACTTCACGACGGTTGCTCAGTACGGTTTTTTCCAGCTTGAACTCGGGGATGCCGAAGGTCAGCAGGCCGCCGATTTCCGGGTTCTTGTCGAACACCACCGGGGTCACGCCACCACGCACCAGCACGTCGGCACAGCCCAGGCCTGCCGGGCCCGCGCCAATGATGGCCACGCGTTTGCCGGTCGGCTTGACCTTGGACATGTCCGGGCGCCAGCCCATGGCGAAGGCGGTGTCGGTGATGTACTTCTCCACCGAACCAATGGTCACCGCGCCGAAACCGTCGTTCAGGGTGCAGGCACCCTCGCACAGACGGTCCTGCGGGCAGACCCGGCCGCAGACTTCCGGCAGGGTGTTGGTCTGGTGCGACAGCTCGGCGGCGGCGAGGATGTTGCCCTCGGCCACCAATTTGAGCCAGTTGGGAATGAAGTTGTGCACTGGGCACTTCCATTCGCAATACGGGTTGCCGCAACCCAGGCAGCGGTGGGCCTGATCGGCCGAATGCTGGGGTTTGAAGGGTTCGTAGATTTCCACGAACTCTTTCTTGCGTTGACGCAACAGTTTCTTCTTCGGGTCTTTACGTCCGACCTCGATGAACTGGAAGTCGTTATTGAGACGTTCGGCCATGTTCAGGAACCTCTTTACGACAGCCTCAAGCGACAAGCTTCAAGCTGCAAGACAATCACATTAAGTCGGCACACCGCGCACGAGCTTCAAGCTTGTCGCTTGAGGCTCGTAGCCTGCAGCTGCGTTACTGCGGATTCGCACGAGTACTAGAGAGCAGGGACTTCAAGCTCGCCGCCTTGGGCTTGACGAGCCAGAAGCGCCGCAAGTAGTCGTCGAGGTTCTCGGCCAGGTTACGGCCCCACTCGCTGTTGGTTTCCTCGACATACTCGTCCAGCACGCGCTGCAGGTGGCTGCGATAGGCTTCCATCGCTTCGCCGCTGATCCGTTGGATTTCCACCAGTTCGTGGTTGACCCGGTCAACGAAGGTGTTGTCCTGGTCGAGCACGTAGGCGAAACCGCCGGTCATGCCTGAGCCGAAGTTGTAACCGGTCTTGCCCAGTACGGCGACGAAACCACCCGTCATGTACTCGCAGCAGTGATCGCCGGTGCCTTCCACCACGGTGTGGGCACCGGAGTTACGCACGGCGAAACGCTCACCTGCGGTGCCGGCGGCGAACAGCTTGCCGCCCGTGGCGCCGTAGAGGCAGGTGTTGCCGATAATGGCGCTGTCCTGAGTCTTGTAGACGCTGCCGGCAGGCGGAACGATCACCAGCTTGCCGCCGGTCATGCCCTTGCCCACGTAGTCGTTGGCGTCGCCTTCCAGGTACATGTTCAAGCCACCGGCGTTCCACACACCAAAGCTCTGACCGGCAGTGCCCTTGAAGCGGAACGTGATCGGCGCCTTGGCCATGCCTTGGTTGCCATGGCGCTTGGCGATTTCGCCGGAGATCCGCGCGCCGATGGAACGGTCGCAGTTGCAGATGTCCAGGGCAAAATCAGCGCCGCTCAGGTCGTTGATCGCCGGCAGGGCCATGCTGACCATTTTCTCGGCCAGCAAGCCTTTGTCGAACGGCGGGTTGCGGTCCACTTGGCAGAACTGAGGCTTGTCCGCCGGGATGTGGTCGCTGCCCAGCAACGGGGTCAGGTCCAGGTGGTTCTGCTTGGCGGTCTGGCCTTCGAGGATGTCCAACAGGTCGGTACGACCGATCAGCTCTTCGAGGGAGCGCACGCCCAGCTTGGCCAGCCACTCTCGGGTTTCTTCGGCGACGTAGGTGAAGAAGTTCACCACCATGTCGACGGTGCCGATGTAGTGGTCCTTGCGCAGCTTCTCGTTCTGCGTCGCAACGCCAGTGGCGCAGTTGTTCAGGTGGCAGATGCGCAGGTATTTGCAGCCCAGGGCGATCATCGGCGCGGTACCGAAGCCGAAGCTTTCGGCGCCGAGGATGGCCGCCTTGATCACGTCGAGGCCGGTTTTCAGGCCGCCGTCGGTCTGTACCCGAACCTTGCCGCGCAGGTCGTTGCCGCGCAGGGTCTGGTGGGTTTCAGCCAGGCCCAGTTCCCACGGCGCGCCAGCGTACTTGATCGAAGTCAGCGGCGAAGCGCCGGTGCCGCCGTCGTAGCCGGAGATGGTGATCAGGTCGGCATAGGCCTTGGCCACACCGGCGGCGATGGTGCCCACGCCGGCTTCTGCTACCAGTTTCACCGAGACCAGCGCCTGCGGATTGACCTGTTTCAGGTCAAAAATCAGCTGCGACAAGTCTTCGATGGAGTAGATGTCGTGGTGCGGCGGAGGCGAGATCAGGGTCACGCCCGGTACCGCATAACGCAGCTTGGCGATCAGGCCGTTGACCTTGCCGCCAGGCAGCTGGCCACCTTCACCGGGCTTGGCGCCCTGGGCCACTTTGATCTGCAGCACTTCGGCGTTGACCAGGTATTCCGGGGTCACACCAAAACGGCCAGTGGCCACTTGCTTGATCTTCGAGCTCTTGATGGTGCCGTAGCGCGCCGGGTCTTCACCGCCTTCACCGGAGTTGGAACGCGCACCCAGGCGGTTCATGGCTTCGGCCAGGGCTTCGTGGGCTTCCGGCGACAGTGCGCCCAGGGAAATACCCGCGGAGTCGAAACGCTTGAGGATCGATTCCAGCGGTTCGATTTCGCTGATTGCCAGCGGCGTGTCCAGGGTTTTCACCTGGAACAGGTCACGGATCATCGACACCGGACGGTTGTCCACCAGCGCGGTGTATTCCTTGAACTTGGCGTAGTCGCCCTGCTGTACGGCGGCTTGCAGGGTGTTGACCACGTCCGGGTTGTAAGCATGGTACTCGCCACCGTGGACGAACTTCAGCAGGCCGCCTTGCTGGATCGGCTTGCGCGCGCTCCAGGCTTCGGTGGCCAGGGCTTTCTGCTCGGCTTCGATGTCGACGAAACGCGCACCCTTGATGCGGCTCGGCACGCCACGGAAGCTCAGCTCACAGACTTCCTCGGACAGGCCGATGGCTTCGAACAGCTGCGCACCGCGGTAGGAAGCGATGGTGGAGATGCCCATCTTCGACAGGATCTTCAGCAGGCCCTTGGTGATGCCTTTACGGTAGTTCTTGAACACCTCATAGAGGTCGCCCAGCACTTCACCGGTACGGATCAGGTCGCCCAGCACTTCGTAGGCCAGGAACGGATAGACCGCCGAAGCACCAAAACCGATCAGCACGGCAAAGTGATGGGGATCGCGAGCGGTGGCGGTCTCTACCAGGATGTTGGAGTCGCAACGCAGGCCCTTCTCGGTCAGGCGGTGGTGTACCGCGCCGGTGGCCAGGGATGCGTGGATCGGCAACTTGCCCGGAGCGATATGACGGTCGCTGAGGACGATCTGGGTACGACCGGCACGGACGGCTTCTTCCGCCTGGTCGGCAACGTTGCGGATCGCCGCTTCCAGGCCAAAGCTTTCGTCGTAGTTCAGGTCGATGACCTGACGCTCGAAGCCCGGGCGGTCGAGGTTCATCAGCGAACGCCACTTGGCCGGGGAGATCACTGGCGAGCTGAGGATCACCCGCGAAGCGTGCTCTGGCGATTCCTGGAAGATGTTGCGCTCGGCACCGAGGCAGATCTCCAGGGACATCACGATGGCTTCGCGCAGCGGGTCGATCGGCGGGTTGGTGACCTGCGCGAACTGCTGGCGGAAGTAGTCGTACGGCGTGCGCACGCGCTGGGACAGCACGGCCATCGGCGTATCGTCGCCCATGGAGCCCACGGCTTCGTAGCCCTGTTCGCCCAGCGGGCGCAGCACCTGGTCACGCTCTTCGAAGGTGACCTGGTACATCTTCATGTACTGCTTGAGCTGGTCGACGTCGTAGAAGGCCGAACCGTGGTCGTTGTCTTCCATGGTCGCCTGGATGCGCAGGGCGTTCTTGCGCAGCCATTGCTTGTACGGATGACGAGACTTCAAGCGGTTGTCGATGGCGTCGGTGTCGAGGATCTGCCCGGTTTCGGTGTCCACGGCAAAGATCTGGCCCGGACCGACACGGCCCTTGGCGATGACGTCTTCAGGCTGGTAGTTCCAGACGCCGATTTCCGATGCCAGGGTGATGAAACCGTTCTTGGTGGTGACCCAACGCGCCGGGCGCAGGCCGTTACGGTCGAGCAGGCAGACGGCATAGCGGCCGTCGGTCATGACCACGCCAGCCGGGCCATCCCACGGCTCCATGTGCATCGAGTTGTACTCGTAGAACGCACGCAGATCCGGGTCCATGGTTTCGACGTTCTGCCACGCTGGCGGAATGATCATCCGCACGCCACGGAACAGGTCGATGCCACCGGTGACCATCAGTTCCAGCATGTTGTCCATGCTGGAGGAATCGGAACCCACGCGGTTGACCAGCGGGCCGAGTTCTTCCAGATCCATCAGATCGTTGGTGAACTTGGTGCGACGGGCCTGGGCCCAGTTGCGGTTGCCGGTGATGGTGTTGATCTCGCCGTTGTGGGCGAGGAAGCGGAATGGCTGGGCCAGCGGCCATTTCGGCAGGGTGTTGGTGGAGAAACGCTGGTGGAACACGCAGATCGCGGTTTGCAGGCGCGGGTCACCGAGGTCCGGATAGAAGGCGGCCAGGTCGGCCGGCATCATCAGGCCTTTATAGATGATGGTCTTGTGGGAAAAGCTGCAGATGTAGTGGTCGGTGTCGGCGGCGTTGGCCACCGAAGAGCGACGACGGGAACTGAACAGCTTGATGGCAAAATCCTGATCGCTCAGGGCATCGCCACCGATGAACACTTGCTCGATCTGCGGCAGGCGCTCCAGGGCAAGACGCCCGAGCACACTGGTGTCGATCGGCACTTTGCGCCAGCCCACCAGTTGCAGGCCGGCAGCCAGGATCTCGCGATTCATGTTCTCGCGAGCAGCTTCGGCCTTCACCGGATCCTGGTTGAAGAACACCATGCCCACAGCATATTGCTTGGGCAGGTCGTGGCCGAAGTGTTCCTTGGCAATGGCGCGCAGGAACAGATCGGGCTTTTGCATCAGCAGACCGCAACCGTCACCGGTCTTGCCGTCTGCGTTGATCCCACCGCGGTGGGTCATGCAGGTCAGGGCCTCAATGGCCGTTTGCAACAGGGTATGACTGGGTTCGCCCTGCATATGGGCTATCAGGCCGAAACCGCAGTTATCCTTGAATTCATCTGGTTGGTACAGACCTGCTTTCATAGACACTTTCTCACCAGGCTGCCCCTTATCGAGGCAAATTTCTTTTCAATTCAACCGGTTACCTTCCACGCCGAACGTACGCCAGCTTTGCGGGGGCAAAAGGGAGGTCATTGTACACACGGACACAAACACCCACAAATTTAGCGGCGAAATGTCGTAAATTTATGTCGCATATATGAACGTTTTAAAGCGATACGCTGTGCTAGTCAAAAAAGTTTTGATTTTGACTGCTACGACTCAAAAACTACTGTGACGCAGACACCACAAGGCACGCGGCCTGGAGGGCAGCATGCCTTTGCGGAAATTTTGAGGTTGCCGGGAGAGGCGGCCCGGGTAAGGCCGCCGGATCTTCAGCGAGTTGTTGCCAGTTCTTGTTGAACGCTAGCGACAGTGCGAGGCCAAGGTTTACCAGCCTGAACCTTCGCTGGCAAGGATTTGATGGCATTTACCGCTGCATCGCGGTTGGAGAAGTTACCGTAAGTGATCACATACAGCGGCTTGCCGTTGAGGACTTTCTTGAAGTAACGGTACTCGCCGCCCTGCTCCTTGACGAAATTCTGGGCTGTGGTTTCCGAGCTGGTGCCGAGGATCTGCACCACGTAGTTACCCGGTGCCTGGCCGGCGTACCAGCTGCCACCGGCGGCCTTGGCCACGGTGACCGGTTTCTCGGCAGGAGCAGGCTTGGCGGCCGCAGCCGGTTTCTCAACAGGCTTGGCGACAGGCGCCGGCTTGGCAGTGGCGACCTGAGTCGGTGCCGGCGTTGGACGTGCAGCCGGAGTCGGTGCCGGACCTGCTGCCACGCCCGCGGGTGGCGCAGTGCTGGTCACAGTCGGCGGTACAGCGCTGGAGCCTTCCACCGGTACGCCGTCGTCACCCTCAGTGATGCCACCCGCTTCTTCCGCCAGCGGCCCACGCATCACCGGTTGCGACTGCCCTACCAGCGGCAGCGGCATCGGTTGCGAAGAGCCGGCGAACTCGACTGCAGGGTTGCCACCGCTGTTTGGCGTCGGCGTCTGCCCCAGGGGCAACTGCGCCTGCTCGGTGGCGGGAGTACCGCTGGTCGGTGCTTTGCTGCGGCCCGGCATCAACCAGGCGGCGGCCACCGCGACCACCACAACAGCGGAGATGGCCAATACGTGTTTCTTCGGCATGTTGAACCCCATACTTGGACGCTTGACCGCGGAGCGGCTGGCAATCATGGCTTCGATCATTGCATCCCGAGCGACCTGATTGATGGTTCCAGGCCAGCCATCGGAGCTTTCGTGAATATCACTGATCTGATCCGCGGAGAAAAGTTCGATACCCTGGCCGGCACCTTCAAGACGCTGGGCCAGGTATTCGCGGGTTTCTTCTTCGCTGTAGGGCTGTAATTCGATGACGTGGAAGCGCTCTTCCTCGGCACTCAACTGGTCCAGGACGGCGATCAGCGACGACTCACCGAACAGGAACACATGGGGGCGCCCTTCCGGTGCGCCCGCCGCCAACGCCAGCAAGGTCTCGAGGGCCGATTCATCCAACTGCTCGGCATCATCCACCAGCAGATAGACTTCCTGACCGGTCAGCGCCAACTGCACCACCTGGGCCAGAATCGCACCGATCTCAGCCTGGGCGACGTTCAACGCCTGGGCCACTTGACGCAGCACACCGGCGGCGTCACCGGCACCACGAGCGGACACTACCACGCTCTGTACCGACTGCTTATTGGTGCTGGCGACCAGCGCCTGGCGCAGCAGGGTCTTGCCACTGCCTTGCGGGCCAGTGACCACCAGCAACAACTGGCTGTAACGCGCCAGGTGATGCAATTGACCCAACACCGGCTTGCGTTGCGCAGGAAAGAATTTGAAACCCGGGACCCGTGGAGCGAAAGGGTCGTGGCTCAACTGATAATGGCCGAGGAAAGCCTCGTCGGCGTGCAAACTAGTCATCGTGATCTTATTAACCTTTAAGCTGAGCCAGGGCGCGGTAGTCCGCTCCCAGCGTGGCCTGTAAAACCTCTTTCGGATAATCGTCGGTCACTACGGCTTCGCCCATGCGGCGCAACAGCACCAGACGCAAACGACCGTCGATCACTTTCTTGTCAATTGCCATGTGTTCGAGAAAATCTGCCTCAGTCATCTCCTCAGGCGGGATGACCGGCAGGCCCGCACGCTGGAACAGGCGAATACCGCGATCGCGCTCCTGGCTGGAGATCCAGCCTAGGCGCGCGGACATTTCCAGGGCCATGACGGTGCCGGCAGCCACCGCTTCACCATGCAGCCACACGCCATAACCCATGTGGGTTTCGATGGCGTGGCCAAAGGTGTGGCCCAGGTTCAAGGTAGCGCGCACCCCGGACTCACGCTCATCAGCCCCAACCACCGCCGCCTTGGCCGCGCAAGAGCGCTGGATGGCATAGGTCAGCGCAGGCTGGTCGAGTGCCCGCAAGCGGTCGACGTTTTCTTCCAGCCAAGTGAGAAACGGCTCATCACAGATCAGGCCGTACTTGATGACTTCCGCCAGGCCCGCGGAAAGCTCGCGAGCTGGCAAGGTATTGAGGCTGGCGGTATCGATCAGCACCACATTGGGCTGATAGAAGGCACCGACCATGTTCTTGCCCAGGGGATGGTTGATCCCGGTCTTGCCGCCCACCGACGAGTCCACCTGGGACAACAGGGTGGTGGGGATCTGGATAAAGTCCACGCCGCGCTGATAGCAAGCAGCGGCAAAACCGGCCATGTCGCCGATCACACCGCCGCCCAGGGCGATGATGGTGGTACGGCGGTCGTGCCGGGCAGTGAGCAGGCCATCGAAAATCAGTTGCAGGGTTTCCCAGTTCTTGAAGGCTTCGCCATCGGGCAACACCACCGAGATCACCGAGAATTGCCCAAGGCTGCGGGTCAGACGCTCAAGGTACAGCGGCGCGACGGTTTCATTGGAAATGATCGCCACTTGCCGCCCAGCGATATGTGGCACCAGCCACTCGGGCTGATCCAACAAACCTTCGCCAATATGAATCGGGTAGCTGCGCTCGCCGAGATCGACCTTAAGTGTCTGCATGTGTCCCCACAATGAAGATGGAAGCAGGCGCCCTGCCCCACATTAAACGACGGGCAGTGCCTGGTTTTCTGACGCTGCCTGATAGCCTTGCGCCACATCCCAGAGGGCTTGCGACGCGTCGGCGAGGATAGCGCATTTCGCCCGCGGCATTAACGGGGAGGAAGCTGCTGCAAGCGCTCCAGTATGTCCAGCACCACCATTCGCGGCGGCCGCTCATCGGTTTCCACCACCAGATCGGCGATTTCCCGATATAGCGGATCGCGAATGGCCAGCAGGTCACGCAGGGTCTTGGCCGGATCGGCGGTGCGCAACAGGGGACGATTGCGGTCCCGTGCCGTGCGCCCTACCTGCTGCTCGACAGAGGCATGCAGATAAACCACTCGACCGCCCTCGTGCAGGGCTCGGCGATTGGCATCACGCATCACTGCGCCGCCGCCTGTGGCCAGGACCACACCGTCGGATGCGCACAGCTCGGCGATCATCGCCTCTTCGCGATCACGAAAGCCGGGTTCGCCTTCCTTATCGAAGATCCACGGGATATTGGCGCCCGTGCGCAGTTCAATTTCCTTATCGGAATCTTTGAATGGCAGGCGCAGCTCTTTGGCCAGCAAGCGACCAATGGTGCTTTTGCCAGCCCCCATTGGCCCAACAAGAATCAAATTTCGCACAGAATCAACGACTCACAGCAATCGCCTGGTTGTTCATGATACGTGGAGTGAGAAATACCAGCAGCTCGGATTTTTTCTCCGACACCACGTCACGCCGGAAAAGGCGGCCAAGATACGGCACATCGCCAAGAAATGGCACTTTATCTACAACCTTACTTTGGGTATTTGAAAAAACCCCACCGATGACAATGGTCGAGCCATCGTTGACCAGGACCTTGGCATTGACCTCGTTCTTCTTGATAGGCGGCACCTCCTGGACCTTGTTCAGGTAATCCGGCTCATCCTTGGTCACCTTGACCTCCATGATCACCCGGTTGTCCGGGGTGATCTGCGGCGTGACCTCCAGGGACAGCGACGCCTCCCGGAAGGACACCGAGGTAGCCCCGCTGGAGCTGGCTTCCTGATAGGGAATTTCGGTGCCCTTGAGAATTCTCGCGGTCTCCTTGTCGGCCGTGACCACCTTGGGCTGGGAGACGATCTCGCCATTGCCGCTTTTTTCCATGGCGCTCAGCTCCAGGTCCAGCAGGACGTTGTCAGTGATATAGGCCACGCCGATACCCGAGGTACTGGCCACCACGCCCAAGTCGACGAACGGGGCGTTATCCAGGCCGCCGCCCGGCGTGCCAACGCTCGAACCACCCGCACCGCCCTGGCTTCCGGACAAATTCCAGCCGCCCTTGCCTCGCCACGAACCACCCCAGCGCACCCCCAGGCTTTTGTCGAAGTCGACGTTGGCCTCGACAATCCGCGCCTCGATCATCACTTGGCGCACCGGGATGTCCAGCTGGGCAAGAATGCGGCGCAACTCATCGAGACGGTCCTGGGTCTGCAGGGCAATGATGTTGTTGGTCCGCTCATCGACGGCTATCGACCCCCGCTCATCGGGTGCTTCTCCTCCACGGGTCACGGACTGGAATAACTGGGCAATGTCTGAGGCGTTGGCGTAGTTGACCTGCAACAACTCGCGACGCAAGGGCGCCAAGTCTTCAAGCTGCCGGTGCAATTGCAGCTCCTGACGCTCGCGGGCGATGATCTCGTCCACGGGCGCCACCAGCAATACGTTGCCGACCATGCGCTGATCGAGCCCCTTGCTCTTGAGCACCAGATCCAGGGCCTGATCCCAAGGCACATCGCGTAAACGCAACGTAATGCCGCCTTGCACCGTGTCGCTGGCCACCAGGTTGAGCCCGGTGAAGTCAGCGATCAGTTGCAGCACCGCCCGCACCTCAATGCCTTGAAAGTTCAGCGACAGCTTGTCCCCGCTGTACGCCTTGTGCTCCATCGTGCGCGATGCCCCAGCCACCACACTCACCTCTGGCACTTGGGGAGTAGCATCTGCACTCGGCGACACCAGCATTGCTGTCCATAGCGCTGCGCCAAGAGCGAAAAGAAACCTGTTCATAAAGAAGTCCCACTAAACGTGCTCTTTCAAGGAAATGACCCGTGATCGCTCCAGCCAGGCACCCGCTCCATCGGGAACCCTCTCGATCACCTCCACCTGAACTTCACTGATTGCGACGACCTGCCCGTGATTGCGTCCCAAGTAGTCACCGACCATCAACCGATGCACCCCACCCGCACCGCGCAGCAGGGCAAACACCCCCGCCGCATTGGCAAGGGTGCCGACCATTTCGAACTGCTCAATATCGAAACCCTCGAGATAGGCCTTGCGGCGCGCCGGGTCGGACCCAAAGCGGTTCACGCCCTGATGAGCCACGACGGACGCCCTGGACTGAAAGGGGCTACGCAGCCCACCAGCGGCATAAACAAAAGAGGGGGACGTGCGGATTGACGGTGCGGCCTCGATCTCACCCGGCGCCTGCATGCGCATCCGCTGTATCTCAGCATCAAGATCACTGAAGTCATTGGCACCACAACCAAGCAAACCAGCGCACAGCCATCCGGCAATCAAGACGCGAGCGAACTTCATGACGACTCGCCTCGATCGCTGTAACGGTAAGTCCTGGCCTGGATGCTCATGCGCAAGCGCGAGCCGTTACCGGGCTCCAGCGGCTCTATCTCGAAGTCATGCAAGGTGATGATCCGCGGCAGACTGGCCACGCCACTGACGAAGGCGGCCAGATCATGATAAGCACCGCTGAGGGTGATCCGGATCGGCAGCTCCAGGTAAAACGGCCGAGGCACCTCGGGCTGCACCTTGAAGGCCTCGAACACCAGACCATTGCCCAAGCCGACACGAGTGATGTCTTCCAGCACGCCCGGTATTTCGCTGTCACTGGGCAATTGCCCCACCAACACCGCGAAGTCAGTCGCCATGACCTGCAACTGCTCTTGGTAGCGCTCAAGGTTGGCGCCCTGCAGCGCCTTGGCGGCGAACTGCTGCTTGAGCGCCACCTCCTCGGCCCGACGCTGATCGAGCTGCACCAAAGGCGCCGCCAGGAACACTCCGTAACCAACCGCTAACACCAGCAGCGCCAGCAACAGCCCGACAGCGGCCTTGCCCATGGCCGGCAGCGCGCCGATGTTTTCTCTGTCCAGGCTAACCACTCCCAACCATGCCCAGACGCTCATGGCGTCGCCCCCGTGAAAGGCGCCAGGACTGGGTGCACCGTCAGTTGAAACCCATAGGCCGACTCAGACGGGGAAGCCTCTGCGGCTTGAACCTCCGACAGGCTGGGGGCCGCGAACCAGGCGGAGGCCTGCAGATTACGCAGCAACGCCGACACCCGATGATTGGACTCGGCCACACCACTGAGGGTCAGGGTTTGATCCACCAGGCTGACGCGCCTGAAATGCACCCCATCAGGCAGGGTGCGAACCAACTGATCGAAGATTCGGGGGCTGATCAGTCGGTTGTTCTTCAGCCCTTCGATCACCTGCATCCGCTCCAGCAACTGCTGACGCTGCGCCTTGACTTCATCGAGCCTGAGCAGCCGCTCATCGAGCCGGGCATGCTCCCGGGCCAGGTACTGGTTACGCGCCACTTGCCGCTCAATGGCGCTACCGATAAAACGCTCGGCAAGCAGGATGCTTCCGGCCGCCACCAACAGCAGCATGAGTAACGCCCCATAGAACTGCCGGCGGCGCTGCTCACGTAGTTCATCGCGCCAAGGCAGCAGGTTGATCAGAGCCATCACTCAAAGCCTCTCAAGGCCAGCCCACAGGCGATCAACAACCCCGAAGCATCACGCTGTAACGCCTCGGCATCGACCCGACCGCCCATCGACATCCCAACAAACGGGTTGGCAACTCTGGCCTGCACGCCCAACTGCACCTCAACCAGAGGCGCCAAGCCCTGGAGCACTGCACTGTCACCCGCCAGCAGCAGGCAATCCAGCGGATGCGACTCAAGGGACTCGGCAAACAACTGCAACGCACGCGAGGCTTGTTGCAACAGCTCAGCCTCGCAGGGTTGCAACACGGCCTGGGAACAATCACCCGGCAAGCTTGCGAGAAGCGGGCCCTGAGGCACTGCCTCCAGAGCGGACTGCGCCCGTTGAAACCCGCCAGTTACTTGCTCACGGCTATAGATGACGCGCCCATGGTGCAGCACGCTGAGGGTCGTGGTACTGGCGCCGATGTCCAGCAATCCCACCATCCGCAGCTCCGCTGCACCCGGCAGAGACTGGAGCAACAGATGACAGCTGCGCTCCAGCGCCAACGTCTCGATATCCACCAGACGAGCCGTCAGCCCAGCCAAACCCAACACCGCCTCACGGGCCTCGACATGCTCGATGCGGCAAGCCGCCAGCAGCACCTCGACCCGCTGAGGGTTGCCCGGAAAGGGGCTCTGGACCGCGAAGTCCAAGGCCACGTCTTCCAAGGGATAGGGAACGTATTGAGCCGCTTCGACCCTGACCTGGCTTTCCAGGGCGTCATCATCCAGGTCGGCGGGCATCTCAATCCGTTTGCTGATGACGGCAGACCCGGCCACCGCCGCTGCCGCGTTTCTCTGGGTGGAAGTACTTTTAAGCAGGGCCCGGGTCAGGGCGGCACCTACGACCTCAAGCTCGACAATGCGCTGTTCGATTACCGCGCCGGACGGCAACGCCTCCACTGCGTAGGCCTCGACCCGAAAGCCCTGGCCGCTGCGGCTCAGTTCAAGCAGCTTGACCGAGGCGGAACCAATATCGACTCCCAGCAGGGAACTCGACTTTTTACCGATGAGTCCAAGCACCACTATTTCCCCATGTCTATCCGTGACTTACGGGTGACTCAATGCCCATTGCACCCAGCGTTGCGCCTTGAGACCCGGGCAACTGACGCCTTCGGCGGAAAAATGCTTATAATGCCCAGCGTTTTTTTCCGCTTTTACCTGCTGCGTGGGTCGATCCCTGATTACCGTGAATCCCCTGACGCCTAATTCATTCCCTGCCCTGGAAATCCAAAAGCCTTGATTCGTCTGCTGAAGTTTTTCGGATGGTCCATCGTCGCTGTGTTCTGCGGGCTGCTCCTCGCTCTGAGCGGCGCGTATCTCTATCTTAGTCCTGGCCTTCCTTCGGTAGAGGCCCTTAGAAGTATCCAGTTGCAGATTCCCCTGCGGGTCTACAGCAGCGACAACAAATTGATCGCAGAATTTGGCGAAATGCGGCGCAATCCCATACTTTTCGCGGACATTCCCCCCAACTTCATTAATGCGTTACTAAGTGCTGAAGACGATAACTTCGCCAACCATTACGGCGTCGATCCCAGCAGCCTGATGCGTGCCGCGACCCAATTGGTCAAGAGCGGGCACATTCAATCCGGCGGCAGCACCATCACCATGCAGGTTGCGAAGAACTTCTTCCTGACCAGCGAGCGCAGCTTTTCGCGCAAGGCCACCGAAATCCTCCTGGCGCTGCAGATTGAACGGCAGCTGACCAAGGACGAAATCCTCGAGCTCTACGTCAACAAGATCTACCTGGGTAACCGCGCCTACGGCATTGAGGCGGCGTCCCAGGTGTATTACGGCAAGTCGATTCGCGAGGCCAGCCTGGCCCAGATGGCAATGATTGCCGGCCTGCCCAAGGCCCCGTCGCGCTTCAACCCCCTGGCTAACCCTGCACGCAGCAAGGAGCGTCGCGACTGGATCCTCGGGCGCATGTACAAGCTCGGCAAGATCGACGAAGCGGCCTACACCACCGCAATCAATGAACCGCTCAACGCCAGCTATCACGTACCGACCCCGGAAGTGAACGCGCCGTACATCGCTGAAATGGCACGGGCAGAAATGGTCGGCCGTTATGGCAGCGATGCCTATACCGAAGGTTTCCGGGTCACCACCACGGTGCCGAGCGACCTCCAGGAAATGGCCAACACCGCCGTCCACGGCGGCTTGATGACCTATGACCAGCGCCACGGCTACCGCGGGCCGGAATCGCGCTTGCCGGGCAAGACCCAGGCCGCCTGGACCCAGGAGCTGACCAAGCAACGCAGCATCAGCGGCCTTGATCCGGCCATCGTCACCCAGGTGGACAAAAACGGCCTGCAGGTGCTGACCCGCACCGGCGAGGAACACGTGGCCTGGGACAGCATGAAATGGGCCCGGCCGTTCCTTAACACCAACAGCATGGGCGCCGCGCCACGACAGCCATCCGACGTCGCCCAGGTCGGCGATCTGATTCGCGTGCAACGCCAGGCAGACAACTCCCTGAAATTCAGCCAGATCCCACAGGCCCAGGGCGCATTGGTGTCCCTGGACCCACAGAACGGCGCCATCCGCGCCCTGGTCGGCGGCTTCGCCTTCGAGCAAAGCAACTACAACCGCGCCGTACAGGCCAAGCGCCAGCCCGGTTCCAGCTTCAAGCCGTTTATCTACAGCGCCGCCTTGGACAACGGCTACACACCAGCCAGCTTAGTGAACGATGCGCCAATCGTGTTCGTCGACGAATACCTGGACAAGGTCTGGCGTCCGAAGAACGACACCAACACCTTCCTCGGCCCAATCCGCATGCGGGAAGCGCTGTACAAGTCGCGTAACCTGGTGTCGATCCGCCTGCTGCAGAGCCTGGGGATCGATCGCACCATCGACTACATCAGCAAATTCGGTTTCAACAAGCAGGACCTGCCGCGCAACCTGTCCCTGGCACTGGGCACAGCAACGCTGACACCAATGGAAATTGCCACCGGCTGGAGCACCTTCGCCAACGGCGGCTACAAGATCACCCCGTACATCATCGACAAGATCGAAAGCCGTAACGGCGAGAACCTGTTCACCGCCAACCCGCCTAGCGTACCCGGCGGCACCAGCGCCAGCAGCGGCATTGCCGCGCCGAGCGAGCAGGGCTTCACAGTCAACAGCCTGCCAGGTGAAACCGCAGCACAGCCGGCAGTACAGGCGCCAGCCGTCGCCGAACGGATCATCGACGGTCGCACCACCTACATCCTCAACAGCATGCTTCAGGACGTGATCAAGCTGGGGACCGGGCGCCGCGCCCTGGCCCTGGGCCGCACGGACCTCGCCGGCAAGACCGGGACCACCAACGAATCCAAGGACGCCTGGTTCTCCGGCTATAACGCGGACTACATGACCACCGTATGGACCGGCTTCGACCAGCCGGAAAGCCTCGGTCGCCGTGAATTCGGCGGCACCGTGGCCCTGCCGATCTGGATGAACTACATGGGCGCCGCCCTCAAGGGCAAGCCACCCCACACCCAGGCCGAGCCGGAAGGCATCCTCAGCCTGCGCGTAGACCCGGTCAGCGGTCGAGCGGCAACGCCGGGCACGCCGAATGCGTACTTCGAACTGTTCAAGAGCGAAGACACGCCTCCGTCGGTCAATGAGCTGGGCAATGGCAGCGCACCAGGCAGCCCGCTGCCGGCCGATGAAGCAGCCCCGATCGATTTGTTTTAGGGGCGAGGAGCAGCGGTAAGCTTCAAGCGATAAGCGGTAAGCGGTAAGCGGTAAAACGCCCTCACTTGCAGCTAGTAGCTTGCCACTTGAAACGCCCCCATAAAAAAACCCGGCTCAAAGGCCGGGTTTTTTTATGGGCTGCTATTAACCGTTAAACACGTCATCCACATCTTTCAGTGGGTAGTTCTTCGGATACGGCAGGGTAGCCACGCCAGTCTCGATGGCGGCTTTGGCCACGGCATCGGAGATCAGGGTGATCAGGCGCTTGTCCATTGGCTTCGGGATGATGTACTCACGACCGAATTCCAGCTTGATGCCGCCGTAGGCGTCGCACACTTCCTGAGGCACTGGCAGTTTGGCCAGTTCACGCAGGGCGTTGGCCGCGGCGATCTTCATTTCTTCGTTGATGCGCTTGGCGCGAACGTCCAGGGCACCACGGAAGATGAACGGGAAGCCCAGTACGTTGTTGACCTGGTTCGGGTAGTCGGAACGACCGGTCGCCATGATCACGTCATCACGAGTGGCGTGAGCCAGCTCTGGCGAGATTTCCGGATCAGGGTTCGAGCACGCGAACACGATCGGGTTTGGCGCCATGGACTTCAGGCCTTCAGCGCTCAGCAGGTTCGGGCCGGACAAGCCGACGAATACGTCAGCGCCTTGCAGGGCGTCAGCCAGGGTGCGCTTGTCAGTCGCGTGAGCGAAGACGGCTTTGTACTGGTTCAGGTCGTCACGATCGGAGTGGATCACGCCGGTACGGTCAACCATGAAGATGTTTTCGATCTGGGCACCCATGCTCACCAGCAACTTCATGCAGGAGATGGCCGCTGCACCCGCACCCAGGCAAACGATCTTGGCGTCAGCCAGAGTCTTGCCGGCGATTTCCAGGGCGTTGATCATGCCGGCCGCGGTCACGATAGCGGTGCCGTGCTGGTCATCGTGGAACACTGGAATGTCGCACTGCTCGATCAGAGCGCGTTCGATCTCAAAGCACTCAGGTGCCTTGATGTCTTCCAGGTTGATGCCACCGAAGGTGATGGAGATACGCTTGACGGTGTCGATGAAGGCCTGCGGGCTTTCGGAGTCGACTTCGATGTCGAACACATCGATGCCGGCGAAGCGCTTGAACAGCACGCCCTTGCCTTCCATGACTGGCTTGGAAGCCAATGGACCCAGGTTACCCAGGCCGAGAATCGCGGTGCCATCGGAAATGACTGCAACCAGGTTGCCTTTGCCGGTGTATTTGTAGGCCAGTTCAGGGTCGCGGGCGATTTCGCGGACTGGTTCGGCTACGCCGGGGCTGTAGGCCAGCGACAGATCGCGCGCGGTAGCAGTGGCCTTGGTGAGCTCGACACTCAGCTTTCCTGGACGAGGATGGGCATGATATTCGAGAGCGGCAGTTTTCAAATCAGACATGTGGGCATTCCGCTTTTTACTGTTGGACAGACGGACCGCCGAGGATACGCGTGTCGCAAAGTCCCTACAAGACTGACCAGTCACCCCTGTCAAGGGCCCTGGCGTAAGACTTTGGGCCAAGAGGCACGGAACACAAGGGCTCAACTGTTCACAATCCAGCAAAAAAATGTCTACAATTTTTTGTTTATCGGATGATTCTGAGCATAGAAGACGACGATATCGACAGCATCCAGCGTGACGTGGCCGATTTTCCACCCGCGCCGGGCAAACGCTCCCGCACCCAGCCCCGCACTTCGATTCTGCGCCCCTGGAGCCCCTTGAGCGTGGCAACGTCGAACTGCTTCAGCGCATTGGGTGCAATACGCACGACAAGTGAGCCCGGCAACTCGAGCCAAACCCCGCCACGATTGCGCTGCACCTTGCGCACTCGACCACCTACCAGCGCAAAGCCCGACGCCTTGACGTGCTGCGTTGCCAGCACCGGCGAACGACGCCAGAGCCCCCGCGCGGCAGCTCGTGCGCGATGTTCAGCCTGTTGCTGGCAAGCCATCAGCTCGACGTTCGGTGCTATGGCAATCTGAAACGCCAGGCCTTCAGCCAGCAATTGCGCGGCGAAATTATTGCCGCCCGGCCCATAGACGTGGGCCAGGGTCCGCCCATAACGGTCCTGGCGCTCACGCCCCAACTGCAACCCCACACGCCCGCCACTGGCCTTGACCAGGGCCTGCAAGCGTTGGCGGGCAGCGACGGCAAAGGGCTCGGCCGGCACACCTCGCCTGCCCAGCTCAGGCGCATTCAGGCCGATCAAACGAACACTGCGGCCATCCTTGAGGCGCAAGGTGTCGCCATCCACCACCCGCTGCACCTGCACCGGACTCAGCGGTCCCGGCTTCGGGCAAAACGCCTCGGCCCTTGTAAGGCAAATCGCAGACACAAAAAAGGCGCCCACCAGGGACGCCTTTTTGATCAGCGAGGAAAGTCTGTATCGGCTTTCCAGAACGATCAGCCTTAGGCCTTTTTCGTTGCGCCGAAAGCACCGAAGCGCGACTTGAACTTGTCGACACGGCCGCCAACGTCCAGGGTCTTTTGCTTACCGGTGTAGAACGGGTGGCACTCGTTGCACACGTCCAGGCTCAGAGGCTTGGCCAGGGTGGAGCGAGTTTCGATGACGTTACCGCAGCTGCAAGTAGCGGTAATGGCTTCGTATACTGGATGGATATCGGCTTTCATGGTGTCTTCCTCAGGCTAGCGTGCCGCCACCCAACACTATTGTTGAATACCGCACGAATTAGGGCGCGAATTCTACCAGACCGTGTCAATCACGCAAGCTGTCCCTTACACCGACCGTCTGCTAGGCTCCGGGCCTTCTTTACCGCCTGTTCATTGAGATTTCCCCGCGTGCCCGACGCCATTCTGCGCCTCGCCCTGCCCTCGCCTCTGCGTCGCCTGTTCGACTACCGCGCTCCAGTTGGGGTCTTGCGCGCCCAGTTGCACCCAGGGATGCGCCTGCGCGTGCCTTTCGGCCGCCGCGAGATGATCGGCATTCTGGTGGAGGTTGCCGACCACAGCGAAGTCCCGGCGGAAAAGCTCAAGCCGGCCCTGGCCCTGCTAGATGCCACGCCGCCCCTGCCGCCCGCGCTGTTCAAGCTGTGCCTGTGGACGTCCCAGTATTACCAGCACAGCCTCGGCGACACCCTGAGCTGGGCATTGCCCGTGCTGCTGCGCCAAGGCGAGTTGGCCGAAGCCCGCCAGGAACGCTTCTGGTCGGTGACGCCGGGCGCCAAGCTCGACGACCCACGTATCGCCCGCGCGCCTCGGCAACGGGAAGCCCTGGCGACCCTGGCCCAGCACCCCCACGGCGTGGCTCACCAGTTGCTGAGTAAGCTGATGCTAAGCAAAGACAGCCTCGACCTGTTGCTGGCCAAAGACCTGGTGCAAGTGGAAATTCGCCGCCACGCCCCAAGCGGGCGCCACGAGCATTGGCTGGCGCAACCGGAACTGCCTCTCAACAGCGAACAACGCGCAGCGTACGAGGCCATCCGCTCGGGCTTCGACAGCTACCACGCCTTCCTCCTGGCCGGGGTCACCGGCAGCGGCAAGACCGAGGTGTATCTGCAACTGATCCGCGAAACCCTCGAAGCCGGCAAGCAGGCCCTGGTGCTGATCCCCGAGATCAACCTCGGCCCGCAAACCCTGGCCCGCTTCGAGCAGCGCTTCAACGCACGCATCGCCCTGGTGCATTCGGCGGTCAATGATCGGGAGCGTCTCGACGCCTGGTTGGCAGCCCGGGACGGCGAGGCCGATATCATTATCGGCACCCGCTCGGCGCTGTTCACGCCGATGAAGAATCCCGGGCTGATCATCATCGATGAAGAACACGACGGCTCTTATAAACAGCAGGAAGGCCTGCGCTACCACGCACGCGACCTGGCCCTGGTGCGGGCGCGCCAGGAGAACATCCCCATCGTCCTCGGCTCGGCCACGCCGTCCCTGGAAAGCCTGCACAACGCTTACACCGGCCGTTACGGCCTGCTGCGCCTGAACGAACGGGCCGGCGGCGCCAAGCAGCCGCGATTCCTGCGCCTGGACGTCAAAAGCCGGCCCCTGGACAGCGGCATCTCCGGCCCGATGCAGCAAGCCATCGGCCAGACCCTGGCCGCCGGGCAACAGGTCCTGGTGTTTCTCAATCGCCGCGGCTTTGCCCCGACCCTGCTGTGCCATGACTGTGGCTGGATGTCCGAGTGCAACCGCTGCGACGCCCGCATGACCGTGCACCAGCGCTCCGGCGAACTGCGTTGCCACCACTGCGGCCACGTGGAGCGCGTGCCTCGGCACTGCCCGCAATGCGGCAAGGTCGACCTGCGCCCCGTGGGGGCCGGCACCGAACGCGCCGAAGAGCGCCTGGGCATCCTGTTTCCCGACTACCCGGTACTGCGGGTCGACCGCGACAGCACATCGCGCAAGGACGCGATGAACCAGCTGTTCGCTACCATCCAGAAAGGCCAGCCGTGCATCCTGGTCGGCACCCAGATGCTCGCCAAAGGTCATCACTTCCCCCGGGTCACCCTGGTGTCGATCCTGGATGCCGACGGCGGCCTGTTCTCCGGCGACTTCCGCGCCAGCGAGCGCATGGCCCAACTGATCGTCCAGGTGGCCGGCCGCGCCGGGCGCGCGGAAGAGCCGGGCAAAGTAATCATCCAGACCCACCTGGCCGACCACCCGCTGCTGGTGCAACTCACCGAACAGGGTTATTTCGCCTTTGCCGAGCAAGCCCTGAGCGAGCGACGCGCTGCGGGCCTGCCGCCCTTTGCCCATTTGGCACTGCTGCGGGCTGAAGCCCACAAGCCGGGCCAGGCCGAGGCCTTTCTCGATGAAGCCTACAGTGAAGCCGAGCGGTTATTGACCGAGCAAAACCTGGGCGGCATCGAATTGCTGGGGCCGGTGCCCGCACCGATGGAGCGTCGCGCCGGGCGCTATCGCGCTCAATTGTTGCTGCAAGCCAATGCCCGGGCGCCCCTGCACAGGCTGCTGAGCAACTGGCTGTTGGTGCTGGAACAGATGCCCAGCGGGCGCCAGGTGCGCTGGTCGCTGGATGTGGACCCAGTGGATTTGTATTGATTGCCTGGGTGCTTCCCGGGCCAGCCCACGAAGATGATCGAATAGCCACCGCATATCCATAAGCGGCCCGCCAAGGTTGGCAAGCCCGTTCCGGCAACGGATAATGCCCAGTTTTTCCACCTGCGCATCGAAGCGCCGCCGCGCCTGCGGTCGAAAGAGAAGACCATGAAAGACACCATTCGCCAGCTCATCCAGCAAGCCATCACCCAACTCGTCACCGAAGGTGTGTTGCCAGAAGGCCTGACGCCGGCGATCCAGGTAGAAAACACCCGCGACAAGACCCACGGCGACTTCGCCAGCAACATCGCCATGATGCTGGCCAAGCCTGCCGGCATGAAGCCACGGGACCTGGCCGAAAAAATCATCGCCGCCCTGCCCGCTGACGACAACGTGACCAAGGCGGAAATCGCCGGCCCGGGTTTTATCAACTTCTTCCAGAACACCCAGGCCCTGGCCAGCCGCCTGGACGCCGCCCTGGCCGACGCCCATATCGGCGTGCGCAAGTCCGGCCCGGCCCAACGCACCGTGGTCGACCTGTCGGCCCCCAACCTGGCCAAGGAAATGCACGTTGGCCACCTGCGCTCGACCATCATCGGTGACGGCGTGGCGCGGGTCCTGGAGTTTCTCGGCGACACCGTGATCCGCCAGAACCACGTGGGCGACTGGGGCACGCAGTTCGGCATGCTGATGGCCTACCTGCAGGAAAACCCCATCACCAGCGAAGAACTCTCGGACCTGGAGAACTTTTACCGTGCCGCCAAGCAACGCTTCGACGAATCCGAAGAGTTCGCCGATCGCGCCCGCGGCCTGGTGGTCAAGCTGCAAGCCGGCGACCCGGATTGCCTGGCGCTGTGGACCAAGTTCAAGGACATCTCGCTGTCCCACTGCCAGAAAATCTACGAGCTGCTGAACGTCAAGCTGACCATGGCCGACGTGATGGGCGAAAGCGCCTACAACGACGACCTGATCAATGTGGTCAACGACCTCAAGGCCAAGGGCATGCTGGTGGAAAGCAACGGCGCCCAATGCGTATTCCTCGACGAGTTCAAGAACGCTGAAGGCGAGCCGCTGCCGGTGATCATCGTCAAGGCGGACGGTGGCTATCTGTACGCCACCACCGACCTCGCTGCCGTGCGCTACCGCAGCAACGTGCTCAAGGCCGATCGCGCCCTGTACTTCGTCGACCAGCGCCAGGCCCTGCACTTCCAGCAAGTGTTCGCCGTGGCTCGCCAGGCCGGCTTCGTGACCCATCCGATGGAAATGGAGCACATGGGTTTCGGCACTATGAATGGCGCCGACGGCCGTCCGTTCAAGACCCGCGACGGCGGCACCGTGAAGCTGATCGACCTGCTGACCGAAGCCCGCGAACGCGCCTATACCCTGGTCAAGGACAAGAACCCGGACGTGGCCGAAACCGAACTGCGCGCCATCGCCCACGCGGTAGGGATCGGCGCGGTCAAGTACGCCGACCTGTCCAAGCACCGCACCAGCGACTACAGCTTCAACTTCGACCTGATGCTGAACTTCGACGGCAACACTGCGCCGTACCTGCTCTACGCCTACACCCGGGTGGCCAGTGTGTTCCGCAAACTGGGTAAGGACTTCAGCGAAGTCGAAGGGCAGATCGTGCTCGAAGCGGCCCACGAACAGGAACTGGCCACCAAGCTGGCGCAGTTCGGCGAAGTGCTCAACAGCGTGGCCGACAAGGGCACACCGCACATCCTCTGCACCTACCTGTACGACGTGGCCGGGCTATTCTCCAGCTTCTACGAAAACTGCCCGATCATCAGTGCCGACACTCCGGCCCAGATGCAGAGCCGCTTGCGCCTGGCGGCCCTGACCGGTCGCACCCTCAAGCAAGGCCTGGAACTCTTGGGCCTGGAAACTCTGGAGCGCATGTAAGTTGGCTGCCAAGAAAAAACCTGCACCCAAGCGTGGCGCCAGCCGGTACCAAGCCCCAGCCAAACAACCGATTCCGGGTTGGCTGTGGCTCGCCATCGGCCTGACCGTCGGCGCCTTTATCGTGTTCCTGATGAAGCTGGAGCCAGGCAAAGGCAGCGACAGCGTCAAGCGCGAGAAGATCGAGCAGCAGAAAGCCAGCAAGATCGCCGAGGCCAACAAGACCCCGCCGAGCCCACAGCAACCAGTGAAGCCCAAGTACGACTTCTACACCTTGCTGCCGGAATCGGAGGTCATCGTGCCGCCGGAAGCCGTGCCGGAAAAAACCCTGCCGACGCCCCAGGTGCCTGCCGTTCCCACCACGCCCGTGACCCCAGCCGAAGCGGCGAAGATCGACACAGCCCGGGCCCAGGCAGCCCTGGCTGGCATCACGCCGCCGCCAGCGCCCCCCGTGGCCAAGGCGGCACCGGTGACCAAGTTCTTCCTCCAGGCCGGCTCGTTCCGCAAGGAAGCCGATGCCGACAAGGTAAGAGCGCAGATCATTCTGCTGGGGCAATCGGTGTCGGTGGAATCCGGCACGGTGAAAGACGAAACCTGGTACCGGGTATTGGTCGGTCCGTTCAGCAACCGCGAACAGCTGACCGTGGCCCAGAAGCAACTGTCAGGCGCCGGCTTCAGCAATCTGTTGTTACAACAGCGTCAAAGCCGCTGAGCCCAACGCCGCGCGGTTGATCGCGGGCCAGCCGCTCCTACACAACGCCTTGTAGGAGCGGCCGGCCCGCGACGCCCTTGCCCCACTCCTCCTGAAAATACCGCTGGTCCCTGAAAACGCCCCCCGGTTGAAAAACCTCTCGCCACCCCCATATGAGTTTCCATCAGGGCATTTTCGCCCCGCTGCGTGGAGACACCCCCTTGACCACCATCGTTTCAGTTCGTCGCCACGGCAAAGTCGTCATGGGCGGCGACGGCCAGGTTTCTCTCGGCAACACCGTGATGAAAGGCAACGCGAAAAAAGTTCGCCGCCTGTACCACGGCCAAGTGATCGCCGGCTTTGCCGGGGCCACTGCCGACGCTTTCACCCTCTTCGAACGCTTTGAAGGCCAACTGGAAAAACACCAGGGCCACTTGGTTCGCGCCGCCGTCGAACTGGCCAAAGAATGGCGTACCGACCGCTCCCTGAGCCGCCTCGAAGCCATGCTTGCAGTGGCCAACAAAGACGCCTCCCTGATCATCACTGGCAACGGTGACGTGGTTGAGCCCGAAGACGGCCTGATCGCCATGGGTTCCGGTGGCGCTTACGCCCAGGCCGCCGCCAGCGCCCTGCTGAAAAAAACCGACTTGTCGGCCCGGGAAATCGTCGAGACCGCCCTGGGCATCGCCGGCGACATCTGTGTATTCACCAACCACACCCAAACCATTGAGGAGCAGGATCTCGCGGAATAAGCCTGTTTCGGCGCCAGGGTTTATTTCCCCTGCGCCACGGCATTCATTCTTGCTTGAGGACCGCCAACTACTATGTCCATGACTCCCCGCGAAATCGTCCACGAACTCAACCGCCACATCATCGGCCAGGACGATGCCAAGCGCGCCGTCGCTATCGCCCTGCGCAACCGCTGGCGCCGCATGCAGCTGCCAGCTGAACTGCGTGTTGAAGTCACCCCCAAGAACATCCTGATGATCGGCCCTACCGGCGTCGGCAAGACTGAAATTGCCCGCCGCCTGGCCAAGTTGGCCAACGCTCCGTTCATCAAGGTCGAAGCGACCAAGTTCACCGAAGTTGGCTATGTCGGCCGTGATGTGGAATCGATCATCCGTGATCTGGCCGACGCGGCCATGAAGCTGCTGCGCGAACAGGAAATGGTCAAGGTTCGCCACCGCGCCGAAGACGCCGCCGAAGAGCGCATCCTCGATGCCCTACTGCCACCAGCACGCATGGGCTTCAACAACGACGAAGCCCCTTCCCAGGATTCCAACACCCGCCAACTGTTCCGCAAGCGCCTGCGTGAAGGCCAGTTGGACGACAAAGAGATCGAAATCGAAGTCGCGGAAGTCAGCGGCGTCGACATCTCCGCGCCACCGGGCATGGAAGAAATGACCAACCAGCTGCAAAGCCTGTTTGCCAACATGGGCAAGGGCAAGCGCAAGAGCCGCAAACTCAAGGTCAAGGAAGCGCTGAAACTGGTGCGCGACGAAGAGGCCAGCCGCCTGGTCAACGACGAAGAACTCAAGGCCAAGGCCCTGGAGGCCGTTGAGCAGCACGGCATCGTGTTCATCGACGAAATCGACAAAGTGGCCAAGCGCGGTAACGCCGGTGGTGTCGATGTGTCCCGCGAAGGCGTGCAGCGCGACCTGCTGCCGTTGATCGAAGGCTGCACCGTCAACACCAAGCTGGGCATGGTCAAGACCGACCACATCCTGTTCATCGCCTCCGGTGCTTTCCACCTGAGCAAACCGAGCGACCTGGTGCCCGAGCTGCAAGGCCGCCTGCCGATCCGCGTCGAACTCAAGGCTCTCTCGCCGGAAGACTTCGAGCGCATCCTCAGCGAGCCTCACGCGTCCCTGACCGAGCAGTACCGCGAGCTGCTGAAAACCGAAGGCCTGGCCATCGAGTTCATGCCGGACGGTATCAAGCGCCTGGCGCAGATCGCCTGGCAGGTCAACGAGAAGACCGAGAACATCGGTGCCCGTCGCCTGCACACCCTGCTTGAGCGCCTGTTGGAAGAGGTGTCGTTCAGCGCTGGCGACCTGGCCAGCGCCCACAGCGAAGAGCCGATCCGCATCGACGCCGACTACGTCAACAGCCACCTCGGCGAACTGGCAGAGAACGAAGACCTGTCGCGGTACATTTTGTAAGCGGCACATTTGAAGCGCCAAGCTGCAAGCAGGAGCCGCTCCTCTTGCAGCTTGAAGCTTGCAGCTCCCCACCTGTAATCTGCTGCGATGACCAGACTCCCTACTGCCATCAACCTGCACAAAGCCTCGAAAACCCTGACGCTGACTTATGCGCCGGACGAGGTCTATCACCTGCCTGCCGAATTCCTGCGGGTGCATTCTCCTTCCGCCGAGGTCCAGGGCCACGGCAAACCCATCCTGCAATTTGGCAAGATCGGCGTCGGCCTGAGCAAGGTGGAACCGGCCGGTCAGTACGCACTGAAATTGACCTTCGATGATGGCCACGACAGCGGCCTCTTCACCTGGGACTATTTGTACCAGCTGGCCTTACGCCAGGACGCGCTCTGGCAGGACTATCTCGACGAACTCAAAGCCGCCGGGAAATCCCGCGACCCCAACGAGTCCGTGGTCAAACTGATGCTCTAGCTCAAGGCTCGGACCCTTTAGAGCGCATTTTCTAATTCCATCTGCTTGAATGCTCCGCTGCACAGCCAACGATTGGCCTGCTTGCGAAAAAAATTAAACTCGGGTAACCAATGGAGCTGGCAAGTTCCCTGCAATGCTTTCTGAACTAAAAGCAGCGATGCGGAATTAACGGTTACCCGAGCAGTAGTACCTGGCATTGCGCTGTGTCACTACACAGCAGGTCCGGTACTCGTCTCAGGACAATGGAGCGTCGTAGATGAGTAACAAGAATAACGATGACCTGAAAAATCAAGCCTCGGAAAACACCCTGGGGCTCAATCCGGTCATTGGCTTGCGTCGAAAGGATCTGCTGACTTCTGCTCGAATGGTGCTGACCCAGGCCATCAAACAACCCATCCATAGCGTCAAGCACGTGGCTCACTTCGGCGTCGAGCTGAAGAACGTGATCTTCGGCAAATCGACCCTCCAGCCAGAAAGCGACGACCGCCGTTTCAACGACCCGGCCTGGAGCCAGAACCCGCTCTACAAACGCTACCTGCAAACCTACCTGGCGTGGCGCAAGGAGCTCCACGACTGGATCGACGACAGCAGCCTGTCTGCCCAGGACATCAGCCGCGGCCACTTCGTGATCAACCTGATGACCGAAGCCATGGCCCCGACCAACAGCGCAGCCAACCCCGCTGCGGTCAAACGCTTCTTCGAAACCGGTGGCAAGAGCCTGCTGGACGGCCTCTCCCATATGGCCAAGGACTTGGTGCACAACGGCGGCATGCCCAGCCAAGTCAACATGGATGCGTTCGAAGTCGGCAAGAACCTCGGCACCAGCGAGGGCGCCGTGGTGTTCCGCAATGACGTACTGGAGCTGATCCAGTACCGCCCCATCACCGAACAGGTGTACGAGCGCCCCCTGCTGGTGGTACCGCCACAGATCAACAAATTCTACGTTTTCGACCTCAGCCCGGATAAAAGCCTGGCGCGCTTCTGCCTGCGCAACAACGTGCAGACCTTTATCGTCAGTTGGCGCAACCCGACCAAGGCTCAGCGCGAGTGGGGCCTGTCCACCTACATCGAAGCCCTCAAGGAAGCGGTCGACGTGGTCACCGCGATCACCGGCAGCAAAGACGTGAACATGCTCGGCGCCTGCTCCGGCGGCATCACCTGCACCGCGCTGCTGGGCCACTACGCGGCGCTGGGAGAGAAGAAGGTCAACGCCCTGACCCTGCTGGTCAGCGTGCTGGACACCACCCTGGATACCCAGGTCGCGCTGTTCGTCGACGAGCAGACCCTGGAAGCGGCCAAGCGCCATTCCTATCAGGCCGGCGTCCTGGAAGGCCGCGACATGGCCAAGGTGTTCGCCTGGATGCGCCCCAACGATTTGATCTGGAACTACTGGGTCAACAACTACCTGCTGGGCAACGAGCCGCCCGTGTTCGACATCCTGTTCTGGAACAACGACACCACCCGGCTGCCGGCGGCGTTCCACGGCGACCTGATCGAAATGTTCAAGAACAACCCACTGACCCGGCCCAATGCACTGGAAGTGTGCGGCACGCCAATCGACCTCAAGCAGGTCACGGCCGACATCTTTTCCCTGGCCGGCACCAACGACCACATCACGCCGTGGAAGTCCTGCTACAAATCGGCTCAGCTGTTTGGTGGCAACGTGGAGTTCGTGCTGTCCAGCAGCGGCCATATCCAGAGCATCCTCAACCCGCCGGGCAATCCAAAATCCCGCTACATGACCAGCGAGGACATGCCGGCCAAGGCCGAAGATTGGCAAGAGAACTCCAGCAAGCACACCGACTCCTGGTGGCTGCACTGGCAGGCCTGGCAAGCGCAGCGTTCGGGGGATCTCAAACCTTCGCCAACCAGCCTGGGCAACAAGAAGCATGCGGCCGCCGAAGCGGCGCCAGGCACCTACGTACACGAACGCTGAGTCGTCGACCCAGCGCTCAACCAAGCGGCACAGGGCTGTGCCGCCAGCCCTTTTAGCGGAACGAGGCTTGGCCTCGAGTCATCCGGACGAAGCCCCCAGGGCTTTGCCGGCGGTTTAATTCACAGGGCTACGGCATGCCTCAACCTTTCATATTCCGCACCGTCGACTTGGATGGCCAAACCATCCGCACCGCAGTCCGGCCCGGTAAACCCCATTTGACGCCGCTGCTGATTTTCAACGGCATCGGCGCCAACCTGGAGTTGGTGTTCCCCTTTGTCCAGGCACTGGACCCCGACCTGGAGGTGATCGCCTTCGACGTCCCGGGGGTCGGCGGCTCATCCACTCCGAGCCGGCCGTATCGCTTCCCCGGCCTGGCCAAACTGACCGCGCGCATGCTCGACTACCTCGACTACGGCCAGGTCAATGTGGTGGGCGTATCCTGGGGTGGCGCGCTGGCGCAGCAGTTTGCCTACGACTACCCCGAGCGCTGCAAGAAACTGGTGCTGGCCGCCACGGCTGCCGGCGCGTTTATGGTGCCGGGCAAACCCAAGGTGCTGATGTTGATGGCCAGCCCTCGGCGTTACATACAGCCCTCCCATGTGATCCGTATTGCGCCACTGATCTACGGCGGCTCCTTTCGTCGCGATCCAAGCCTGGCCGCTGAACACGCGGCCAAGGTGCGCTCGGCCGGCAAGCTGGGCTACTACTGGCAACTGTTCGCCGGGATGGGCTGGACCAGTATCCACTGGCTGCACAAGATCCATCAGCCGACCCTGGTGCTGGCGGGCGACGATGACCCGCTGATTCCCCTGATCAATATGCGCTTGCTGGCCTGGCGAATTCCCAACGCCCAGCTACACATAATCGACGACGGCCATTTGTTCCTGATCACCCGGGCCGAGGCCGTCGCCCCCATCATCATGAAATTTCTTGAAGAAGAACGGCAGCGGGCAGTCATGCATCCGCATCCGGCACCGTTCGGCAAACACTGAGACAAAGGCGCCATCGACAGGACCGTCGCGCGCAAGAAGGGCCAGGACCGACTATGTTGTCTGTCTTGGATTGGCTGCTGGTGGCTGGTTTGACGAAGGAGTGTGGACTCATGCGAGACAAACCTGCGGCGGGCTCGTTGCCCACCCCCGCTGCGTACATCAATGCGCAAAGCGCGATCACCGGTCTGCGCGGCCGGGATCTGTTCTCGACGCTGCGCAGCGTGGCCGCCCACAGCCTGCGCAACCCGCTGCACAGCGCACGTCACGCGCTGGCATTGGGTGGCCAGTTGGGTCGTGTGCTGCTGGGCGAGACCCTGCACAAGCACAACCCCGACGACAATCGCTTCGCCGACCCCACCTGGACCCTGAACCCGTTCTACCGACGTAGCCTGCAGGCCTACCTGAGCTGGCAAAAGCAAATCCGCAGTTGGATCGACGACAGCAGCATGAACAGCGATGACAAGGCCCGGGCGCATTTTGCCTTCGCCTTGCTCAACGATGCCGTGGCACCGTCCAACACCCTGCTCAACCCCCTGGCGATCAAGGAGCTCTTCAACTCCGGCGGCAACAGCGTGATTCGCGGGATGAGCCACTTGCTCGATGACCTGCTGCACAACAACGGCTTGCCGAGCCAGGTCACCAAGCACGCCTTTGAAGTGGGCCGTAACCTTGCCACCACCCCGGGTTCGGTGGTGTTTCGCAACGAGTTGCTGGAGCTGATCCAGTACAAGCCCATGAGTGAAAAGCAGTACGCCAAGCCCCTGCTGATCGTGCCGCCACAAATCAACAAGTACTACATCTTCGACCTCAGCCCGCCCAAGAGCTTCATCCAGTACGCCCTGAAGAACGGCCTGCAGGTGTTCATCATCAGTTGGCGCAACCCGGACATCAGGCACCGCGAATGGGGCCTGTCGAGCTACGTCGAGGCGGCTGAAGAAGCCATGAACGTCTGCCGGGCGATTACCGGCAGCCGTGAAGTGAATCTGGTCGGCGCCTGTGCCGGCGGCCTGACCATTGCCGCGCTGCAAGGCCATCTACAGGCCAAGCGCCAGTTGCGTCGGGTCGCCAGCGCCACCTACCTGGTCAGCCTGCTGGACAGCCAGATCGATAGCCCGGCCACCCTGTTCGCCGATGAGCAGACCCTGGAAGCCGCCAAGCGCCGCTCCTATCAGCAGGGCGTGCTGGACGGTCGGGACATGGCCAAGGTCTTCGCCTGGATGCGGCCCAACGACCTGATCTGGAGCTACTGGGTCAACAACTACCTGCTGGGCAAAGAGCCACCGGCGTTCGACATCCTCTACTGGAACAACGACAACACCCGCCTGCCCGCCGCCCTGCACGGCGACCTGCTGGACTTCTTCAAGCACAACCCGTTGAGCCATCCCGGGGGCCTGGAAGTCTGCGGCACCCCGATCGACCTGCAGAAGGTCAATGTCGACAGCTTCCACGTCGCCGGGATCAACGATCACATCACGCCGTGGGACGCGGTCTACCGCTCGACCCTGTTGCTGGGCGGGGATCGACGCTTCGTGCTGTCCAACAGCGGGCATATCCAGAGCATTCTCAACCCGCCGGGCAACCCCAAGGCCAATTACGTGGACAACCCCAAACTCAGTAGCGACCCACGGGCCTGGTATTACGACGCCAAGCACATCGAGGGCAGTTGGTGGAGCCAGTGGCTGGGCTGGATTCAGGAGCACTCCGGCGCCCAGCGCGAAACCCTCACCACCCTGGGCAACCAGAATTATCCACCGATGGAAGCGGCGCCCGGCACCTACGTGCGCGTGCGCTGACGCCCTCTCTGGCCCCACGGTTCCAAGGGAGCCGTGGCCGCAATGGACGACAAGAAGACCGGATGAAAACCCGCGACCGAATTCTCGAATGTGCCCTGCAGTTGTTCAACCACAAGGGCGAGCCCAACGTTTCCACCATGGAAATTGCCAACGAGATGGGCATCAGCCCCGGCAACCTGTACTACCACTTCCACGGCAAGGAGCCGTTGATCCTCGGGTTGTTCGAGCGCTTTCAGAATGAGCTGGCGCCGCTGCTGGATCCGCCCGCCGATGTGCTCCTGGCCGCGGAAGATTACTGGCTGTTCCTGCACCTGATCGTCGAGCGCCTGGCCCACTACCGCTTTCTGTTCCAGGACCTGTCCAACCTGGCCGGGCGCCTGCCGAAACTGGCCAAGGGCATCCGCAACCTACTCAACGCCCTGAAGCGCACCCTGGCGTCGTTGCTGGCCCGCCTCAAGGCCTCGGGGCAATTGGTCAGTGATACCCAGGCGCTGGGGCAACTGGTGGAGCAGATCACCATGACCCTGCTGTTCTCCCTGGACTACCAGCGGATTCTCGACCGGGAAGGCGAAGTGCGCCTTGTGGTCTACCAGATCATGATGCTGGTGGCCCCACACCTGTTGCCCGCCGCCAAACAGGCCACGGAACAGATGGCCCTGCGCTACCTGGAAGAACACGAATAATCAGCAACCGGCACCAACAAAAACGCCCGACCTTTGCAGGCCGGGCGTTTTCATGAGCCCTGAAGCAATCAGGACTGACTGGTTGGCGTCGTTGGAGCCGGCGCGGCAGTCGGGGTCACAGCAGGGGCTGGAGCGGCAGCGGAGTTCGCTGGGCTGGTCGCTGCGGGTGATGCCGGCTTGGCCACAGCTGCAGGCTTGGCGGTCGCAGGTTTTTTCACTGCGGGCTTTTTCGCCGCTGCCGGTTTGGCGGCGGGTTTGGCCGCAGGTTTGGCCGCTGCGGCTTTCACTGCTGGCTTGGCTGCAGGTTTGGCCGCGGGTTTGGCTGCCACCGGCTTGGCGGCCGGTTTTGCCGCAGGCTTGGCTGCAGCGGTTTTAGCGGCCGGTTTGGCAGGTGCCTTGGCGGCAGGTTTCGCAGCCGGTTTGGCCGCGGCTTTAACCAGCGGTTTGGCCGCAGGCTTGGTAGCAGCAGCGGGTTTGGCCGCTGCGGTTTTGGCCGCAACCGGGGCGACCTTGGCGCCGGTGAGTTTTTCGATTTGCTTGGTCAGGGTATCGACCTTGCTGTGCAGCGCCTTGACCTCATTGCGGCTAGGAACGCCCAAACGCGAGATGGCGCTGTTCAGGCGCTTGTCGAAAGCCCCTTCCAGCTCGTCCCACTTGCCCAGGGCGCGGTCTTTGACATCGCTGATGCGCGATTTGGCCGTGGAGGCGGAGTCTTTGGCGGCGTCGACTTTTTTGCCAACTGCGCTTTTGGTGAGCTTTTCAGCTTTCTCGCCATCTTTGACCAGGGTCTCGAAGAGCTTGCTGCCGTCAGTGTCGATCTTCGAATACACACCCAAACCGGCGAGCCAAATTTTACGGGAGTACTCTTCGACTTTCCCGATCCACGAGCTGCCTTCTTTTTCAGTATTCTTTTTACCAGCCATCCCGTTCTCCTTAATGTTTGCGTGCGACACGTTCGAGCAATGCCGTCAGCTCATCGAGCTTAGCAGAGAGTGTCTCAACGTCATGTTTAGACGGAATGCCGATGCGATTCAAGGCACTGGCAACACGGCTGTCGAAGGCCTTTTCAACCTTGTCCAACTGCACTTCGACTTTACCCTTGAGACTACTGACGTCGCCCTTGACGCTATCAATCTGACTGTTGGCGGCTTCAAGTTGTTCAGTCACAACTTTTTTGCCTTTCTTTTCAACTGTTTGACCGGTCTTGATCAACTCTTGAAAGTACTCGCTGCCCTCGTGGCCGACCTTGGCGTAGGCACCCAGGCCTGCCAGCCAGATCTTGCGGGCATAGGATTTGACTTCGTTCAGAGCCGTCGATTGAATATCGACTTTTTTCTTCAGAATGACTTTGGCCATGGTGCACCTCACGCTTGGAAGGTTTGAGGAACCGCCCACGGAAGTGGGAGTGAGGCCAAAAGTAGTGAGAAAAATTAGAATCGGCACCCTAACGAATGCAATAAAACCCTGTGCGCTCCATGCAGGAGCGGCGGCAATTGCTGCCACGCCCGCCCCTGCATGCAGATTCAGGCCAGGGCTTTATCCAGGGCTTTTTCGATTTCGGATTTGATCATGCCGCTCATGGCCGACATCAACAGGCCCAGTTCGACATCGACCTTGATCGAGTCATCCCCCACCTGCACCGCGCCTTTGACCCCAGAGCGCTTGAGGTTCAGGGTGTCACCTGCCCACTTGGGCTCCAGGCCGTACTGGTCAGCCAGTTTTTGTGCCAACTGTTCCGCCTTGGCTCGGGCGGCTTCCTTACCCAGGCCATGGGCACGCTCAACACTGATATGGGCCATTAAAGGGCTCCTGTTCGATAGGGACTTGGCGGAAGCATCTTGACCTTGGCTGCGTCAAAACGTCCCGGCGGCTGACTATCTTACATTCAGCCTTGCCAAGACAAAGACCGCCACCGGCATTAGAATGTCCCGCATTCTCTTTTGGTGACAGCGATATGACTGATCAGCGCAAAGGCAGCGATGCCGAACCCACCACTCACTTCGGTTTCAAGAACGTTCCGGAAAGCCAGAAGGCGGAAAAAGTCGCTGAGGTGTTCCACTCTGTCGCCGCCAAGTACGACCTGATGAACGACCTGCTCTCCGGCGGCATGCACCGTTTGTGGAAACGCTTCACCATCGAACTGTCCGGCGTGCGTGCTGGCAACCGAGTGCTGGACATCGCTGGCGGCACCGGCGACCTGACCCGCAAGTTCTCCCACCTGGTTGGCCCGACTGGCCAAGTGGTCCTGGCCGATATCAACGCCTCCATGCTCAAGGTCGGTCGTGACCGCCTGCTGGACAAAGGCGTGGCCGGCAACATCGAGTTCGTCCAGGCCGACGCCGAAAAACTGCCCTTCCCGGACAACCATTTCGACTGCGTGACCATCGCTTTCGGCCTGCGCAACGTGACCCACAAGGAAGACGCCCTGCGCTCCATGCTGCGGGTGCTCAAGCCCGGCGGTCGCCTGTTGGTGCTCGAGTTCTCCAAGCCGACCAACACCCTGATGTCCAAGGCCTATGACGCCTACTCCTTCGCCTTCATGCCGCTGATGGGCAAGCTGATCACCAACGACTCGGAAAGCTACCGCTACCTGGCCGAATCGATCCGCATGCACCCGAACCAGGAAACCCTGAAGTCGATGATGGTCGAGGCCGGTTTCGACCGCGTGACCTACCACAACATGACCGCAGGCATCGTCGCCCTGCACCGCGGCATCAAGCCCTGATGTTGCTCAGCGGCTTGCTCGCCAGCGTCGAGACCGGCATCAACCGGGTGCTGCGTCTCGATAGCACGGCCCTGCCGCGCCTGCAGCACCTGAGCGGTAAAGTCATCGCCGTGGATTGCCGTAACCCAACCCTGCAGCTGTTTATCCTGCCCAGCGATGAAGGCCTGATGCTGGCCTCCCATTGGGCCGCCGACAGCGACTGCACCTTGCGCGCGCCGGCCTCGAGCCTGCTGCGCCTGGCGCTGAGCAAGGACAAGACCGCCATCCTCCACGGCCCCGAGGTGGAACTGGAAGGCGACAGCAGCGTGCTGCTGGAGCTGGCCGCCGTCCTCCAGGACCTGGAGCTGGACTGGGAATACGAACTCTCGCGCTGGCTCGGCCCGGTGGCCACGCAACTGTTCAGCGGCCATGTGCGCAGCCGCGCGCGCTGGTACCAGCAAGGGTTCGCCAGCCTCAACCAGAACCTCGCCGAATACCTGGCGGAAGAATCACGCACCCTGGTGGGCCAGCGCGAAGCCGAAGCCCGCTTTCGCGAACTGGACCAGGCCAAACTCGACCTGGAACGTCTCGAGGCGCGCTTCGAGCGCCTTGCCCGCTCCCTTGACCCAAGCGATAACGCATGAAGCTGCTTGCCGTCCGCCGTCTGTTGCGCATCCAGCGCGTCGTGATCCGCTACCGCCTCGATGACCTGCTGTTCGCCCTGCCCCTGCCCTGGTTCCTACTGGCCGTGCGCTTCGCCCTGCCGTGGCGCTGGTTCCCGCGCAAGACCCTGACGCTGACCCGTGGCGCTCGCTTGCGCCTGGCGTTGCAGGACCTGGGGCCGATCTTTATCAAGTTCGGGCAGATCCTCTCCACCCGCCGCGACCTGCTGCCGGAAGACATCGCCGACGAACTGATGCTGCTGCAAGACCGGGTGCCGCCCTTCGACTCGCAGAAGTCCATGGCCCTGATCGAGGAGCAACTGGGCCAGAAGATCAGCGAGGTGTTCAGCCGCTTCGACGTCGAGCCCCTGGCCTCGGCCTCGGTGGCTCAAGTGCATGCCGCGCAACTGAAAAGCGGCGAAGAAGTGGTGGTCAAGGTCATCCGCCCGGGCCTCAAGCCGATCATTGCCCAGGACCTGGCGTGGCTGTTCATCCTCGCCCGCGCCGCTGAAAAACTCTCGGCCGACGCCCGCCTGCTGCACCCGGTGGACGTGGTCAGCGACTACGAAAAAACCATCTACGACGAACTCGACCTGTTGCGTGAAGCGGCCAACGCCAGCCAGCTCAAGCGCAACTTCGAAGGTTCGCCGCTGCTCTACGTGCCGCAAGTCTATTGGGACTGGTGCCGGCCGAAAGTGCTGGTCATGGAGCGCATCTACGGCATCCAGGTCACCGACCTGGCGACCCTGGCCGACCAACGCACCGACATGAAGATGCTGGCCGAGCGTGGCGTGGAGATTTTCTTCACCCAGGTGTTCCGCGACAGCTTCTTCCACGCCGACATGCACCCGGGCAACATCTTCGTCAGCACCGTCAACCCGTGGAGCCCGCAGTACATCGCCATCGACTGCGGCATCGTCGGTAGCCTGACCCCGCAAGACCAGGACTACCTGGCACGCAACCTGTTCGCCTTCTTCAAACGCGACTACCGCCGTGTGGCGCAGTTGCACATTGATTCGGGCTGGGTCCCGGCGGAAACCAAACTCAACGAATTCGAAGCGGCGATTCGCACCGTGTGCGAACCGATCTTCGAAAAACCGTTAAAGGATATTTCCTTCGGCCAAGTGCTGATGCGCCTGTTCCAGACGGCCCGACGCTTCAATATGGAAGTCCAGCCGCAGTTGGTGCTGTTGCAGAAAACCCTGCTCAACATCGAAGGCCTGGGCCGCCAGCTGTACCCGGACCTGGACCTGTGGAACACCGCCCAACCCTTCCTGGAACGCTGGATGCGCGAGCGCGTCAGCCCGAAAACCCTGCTGGGCAACCTGCACAGCCAGGTCGAGCAACTGCCGCACCTGGCCAACATGACCCGCGACCTGCTGGAGCGCATGTCCCAGCCCCACGCGGCCGATCCGCCGGCGCCGTGGCGCCAGCGCAAGGACGACTGGTTCCTGCGTCTGCTGGGCTGTGCCCACCTGGGCGGTGGCGCGGTATTGGCCACCGGTGGGCCGCTGCAAGCGCTGGGCTATTGGCCGGCCGGGGTCATGATTGCCGTGGGTTTGTATCTGGTCGTGCGCCGATAGCCACTGGCGCGGGCTGCTGGCAAACTGTTCAAGTTCACATCGCCGAGGCGCAACCAACGGGTTGGGCCTGGTAGTCGGAGTCGAAGATGAAAGATTGGCTGGACGAGATCAAATGGGACGCGGACGGCCTGGTGCCGGCCATTGCCCAGGATCACAAGACCGGGCGCGTACTCATGATGGCCTGGATGAACCGCGAGGCCCTGAGCCTGACCGCCGCCGAGCAGCGCGCCATTTATTGGTCACGCTCGCGTGGCAAGCTGTGGCGCAAGGGCGAAGAGTCCGGCCACGTGCAAAAGCTCCATGAAATGCGTTTGGACTGCGACGCCGATGTGATCATCCTGATGGTCGAACAGATCGGCGACATCGCCTGCCACACCGGCCGCCACAGCTGCTTCTACCGCGTCTTCGAAGAAGGCCAGTGGAAGACCGTCGAACCGGTCCTCAAAGACCCGCACGCGATTTACTCGGCAGGACACTGAACATGAACGACACCCTCAACCGTCTGGCCCAAGTGCTGGAAGAGCGCAAGGGCGCAGCCGCCGACAGCTCCTACGTGGCCAGCCTGTACCACAAGGGTTTGAACAAGATCCTGGAAAAAGTCGGCGAAGAGTCGGTAGAAACCATCCTCGCTGCCAAGGACGCCGCCGTCAGCGGTGACTGCAGCGATGTGATCTACGAAACCGCGGACCTGTGGTTCCACAGCATGGTCATGCTGGCCCAACTGGGGCAACATCCGCAGGCCGTTCTCGACGAACTCGACCGCCGCTTCGGTCTGTCCGGACACGCTGAGAAAGCCTCGCGACCGTCCGCCTGAACAACTTTCTAAGAGGAAACGCAGCATGGGCATTTTTGACTGGAAACACTGGGTCGTCATTCTGGTTGTCGTGGTTCTGGTGTTTGGCACCAAGAAGCTGAAGAACCTGGGCACCGACGTCGGCGAATCGATCAAGGGTTTCCGCAAGGCCATGAACGACGACGAAAAACCCGCCGAGCCCGTGGTACCACCGACCGCACAACCTGTGCCACCGGTCCAGCCACACGCCACCGCTCAGGCCAACCCGCCGCACACCATCGACGTGCAGGCGCAGAAAGTCGAAGAGCCGATCCGCAAAGACTCGTGAGCACTGACTAATGTTTGGTATCAGCTTCTCTGAACTGCTGCTGGTGGGCCTGGTGGCCCTGCTGGTGCTCGGCCCCGAGCGCCTGCCCGGCGCTGCGCGTACCGCCGGCCTCTGGGTCGGTCGCCTGAAGCGCAGTTTCAACGCAATAAAACAGGAAGTTGAACGGGAAATCGGTGCCGATGAAATCCGTCGGCAGCTGCACAACGAGCACATTCTGTCGCTGGAGCAGGAAGCGCGAAAAATCCTCTCCCCGACCCAGCAACAGCCGACCCCGGTCGAACCTGTGGTCGAGCCGACGATTCACGCCACTGGCATCGACACGCCGGCGCAGGCCGCGCCCTTGGCCAACGCTCCCGTTGAAACGACGCCCAGCGTGCCACCAGCGGCCAGCGAACCGGCGTCTGTCACACCGCCACCCCACGACCCTACATTGCCGCCGCGAGCCCCATGAGCGATATCCCAGAGAACGACCAACACATGCCGCTGGTGTCGCACCTCACCGAGTTGCGTACCCGCCTGCTACGCTGCGTCGCGGCGATCTTCATCATCTTCGCCGGGTTGTTTGCCTTCACCCAGCAGATCTACACCTTCGTCTCGACGCCGCTGCGCCAGTACCTGCCGGTAGGCGCGACGATGATCGCCACCGACGTGTCGTCGCCGTTCCTGACGCCGCTGAAGCTGACCATGATGGTCTCGCTGTTCCTGGCGATCCCGGTGATCCTGCATCAGATCTGGGGCTTTATCGCCCCCGGCCTGTACAAGCATGAAAAGCGCATCGCCGTACCGCTGTTGGTGTCGAGCATCCTGCTGTTCTACACCGGCATGGCCTTCGCCTACTTCCTGGTGTTCCCACTGATCTTCAAGTTCTTCGCCGCGGCCACACCCGCCGGCGTGGAGATGATGACCGACATCACCAGCTACCTCGATTTCGTGATGACCCTGTTCTTCGCCTTTGGCGTAGCCTTCGAAATCCCCGTGGCCGTGGTCCTGCTGGTATGGATCGGTGTGGTGAACGTCGTCTACCTGAAAAAAATCCGGCCTTACGTGATCATCGGCTGCTTCGTGGTCGGCATGATCCTGACCCCGCCGGACATTTTCTCGCAAACCCTGCTGGCCGTGCCCATGTGGCTGTTGTTCGAGATCGGCGTGCTGTTCGCCGGGCTGATCAGCAAACGTGGCGAGCACCCGGACGATGCGCCGGCTGACGATCACAACGACCAGCCGCCAGCGACCCAAGCGTGAACCTGCTGCTCCTCGAAGAGGCCGACTTCATTGCGGCCGACCGGGTCATCCTGAGCGATCGCCGGCTGACCCACATGCAGGACGTGCATCGCGTCGCCGTGGGTGACAGCCTGCGGGTCGGACGCATCGGCGGCCTGATGGGTTCGGCCGAGGTGCTGCGCCTGGAAGCCCGTGAAGCCGAGTTGCAGGTCCGCCTCGACCAGCCGCCACCCGGCAAACTGCCGCTGACCCTGGTCCTGGCCCTGCCGCGCCCGAAGATGCTGCGCCGGGTGTTGCAGACCGTCTCCGCCATGGGCGTGCCAAGGCTGGTGCTGGTCAACAGCTACCGGGTCGAGAAAAGCTTCTGGCAGACGCCCTTCCTGGAACCCGAGGCCGTGCGCGAACAGCTGATCCTGGGCCTGGAACAGGCAAGGGACACGGTGCTGCCTGAGGTGCTGATCGAAAAACGCTTCAAGCCGTTTGTCGAAGACCGCCTGCCGGCCCTCGCCGATGGCACCCTGGGCCTGGTGGGGCATCCCGGCCAGTACCCGCCCTGCCCACGGGGCCTGGATGAACCCGTGACCCTGGCCATCGGCCCGGAAGGCGGCTGGATCCCCTACGAGATCGACCTGCTGGGCAAGGCCGGCCTTGCGCCTGTGCAATTGGGCGAGCGCATCCTGCGCGTTGAAACCGCCGTCACCGCCTTGCTCTCCCGCCTGTTCTAAGCCCCTCCCTCGAAATGACTGGTTTGCCCGCGACCCGCCAGCGCGGGCGCCGACAAACCGACGCTACAGGAACGCCCGCGCCCGCCGATAAACCTTGGATAAACCCAATCGGCAAGAAGGGAGTTCACCCATGTACCGCTGGCTCGCCCAAACCCTGGGGAATATAAGCGTCAATCGAAAACTGGGGACCGGCTTCGGCCTGGTGCTGCTGCTCACGGTATTGATCACCGCCACCGGCTGGACGGGCCTGGGCAGCGTGATCGAGCGCGGCGACAAGCTGGGGTATATCTCCAGCCTCAACGAACTGACCAAAGACCTGCGGATCGCCCGCCTGAACTACGAAATGACCCGTGGCGAAAAGGGCCCCGCCGAGGTGTCCGGCTTGCTCAAACAGCTCGACGAGGGCTTGCAGAAAGCCCGCACCCAGCTGGAGCAACCTGAAAGCATCAGCATGATCGACCAGCAACTGGCCGCCGTCGCCGAGTACAAGGCCGCCTTCACCGACATGACCCGCGCCACCGACAGCCGTGAAGCGGCCCGGAGCAAACTGGGCGCCACCGCCGATAACGCCGTAGCACGTGTGGCCGAAGTAGAAAAATCGCTGTTGCAGGGCGACAGCGTGGCCCAGTTCAACAGCGTGATCGACCTCTCCAAACTGATCCAGCAAGCGCGCTTCCAAGTCCGCGGCTACACCTACAGCGGCAAGGTCGAAGCGGAACGCCCTGCCCTGGACGCCATCGACAATGCCCTGAACAACCTGGTCAGCCTGCCGGCCAAGCTGCCAGAGCAACACATCGCCAACCTGCAACAGGCCACCGACTCCCTCAAGGGCTACCGCGCCGCCGTCAGCGAATTCCGTGACTCCCAAGTAGCCAGTGCCGTCGCCCTCAAGCGCATGGCGGACCAGGGCTCGCGCCTGATGGAGCTGAGCACGCAACTCACCAGCGCACAAACCGACAAGCGTGACAGCGACGCGGCACAAGCCAAAAGCACCCTGGCAATTGTCACCCTGCTGGCCCTGGTGTTTGGTGTGATCGCCGCCTGGAGCATCACCCGACAGATAGTCGTGCCCCTGCAGCAAACCCTGAAAGTGGTGGAGCGCGTGGCCTCGGGAGACCTCAGCGAGAACCTCGACGTGCAGCGACGCGACGAGCTGGGGCAACTGCAAAGTGCCATGCAGCGCATGACCCTGAACCTGCGGGAACTGATCGGTGGCATCAGCGATGGGGTCACCCAGATCGCCAGCGCCGCCGAGGAGCTGTCGGCCGTCACCGAGCAGACCAGCGCCGGGGTCAACAACCAGAAAATCGAGACCGACCAGGTCGCCACCGCCATGAATGAAATGGCCGCCACCGTGCAAGAAGTGGCGCGCAACGCTGAGGAGGCCTCGGAAGCCGCTGTGGCTGCCGATCAGCAAGCCCGTGAGGGTGATCGAGTAGTGAACGAAGCCATCGCCCAGATCGAGCGCCTGGCCAGCGAGGTGGGCAATTCCACCGACGCTATGAGCCACCTGAAGCAGGAAAGCGACAAGATCGGCAGCGTCCTCGACGTGATCAAGTCAGTGGCACAACAAACCAACCTGTTGGCACTCAACGCCGCCATCGAAGCCGCCCGGGCCGGTGAAGCCGGTCGCGGGTTCGCCGTGGTCGCCGATGAAGTGCGCAGCCTGGCCCAGCGCACCCAGAAGTCCACCGAGGAAATCGAAGAACTGATCGTCGGCCTGCAAAGCGGCACCCAACAAGTGGCCAGCATCATGGACAACAGCCGTAGCCTGACCGACAGCAGCGTCGAACTGACCCGCCGTGCCGGCAGTTCCCTAGAGAACATCACCCGCACCGTGTCAGCGATCCAGGCCATGAACCAGCAGATCGCCGCAGCGGCCGAACAGCAGAGCGCCGTGGCGGAAGAGATCAACCGCAGCGTGCTGAATGTGCGGGACGTGTCCGAGCAGACCTCGGCAGCCAGTGAAGAGACCGCGGCCTCCAGCGTCGAGCTGGCGCGGTTGGGGACTCATCTGCAGACCTTGGTGGGGCGCTTCAGGGTCTGATTTGAAGGGCTTCGCCGGCAAGCCGGCTCCTACGGGGGATGTGGGAGCCGGCTTGGAGCGGTCACAGCACCTGGCGCAAAAAGGCCTGGGCGCGAGGGTCTTTCGGCGCGGCGAAGAACACCTCCGGCGCGGCGTCTTCCAGCAGTTTGCCGTGATCGAAAAACAGCACCCGATCCGCTACTTCCCGGGCAAAGCCCATTTCGTGGGTTACACAGACCATGGTCATGCCTTCCACGGCCAGGGTCTTCATCACGTCCAGCACTTCGCCGACCATTTCCGGGTCCAGGGCCGAGGTCGGCTCATCGAACAGCATGACCTTGGGCTCCATGGCCAATGCCCGGGCGATCGCCACCCGTTGCTGCTGGCCACCGGACAGGCGCGACGGAAACTCATTGGCCTTCTGCGCAATGCCGACCTTTTCCAGCAACGCCAGGGCCTTGGCCTCGCGCTCCTTCTTGCCGCGCTTGCGCACCACCTTCTGCGCCAGGCAGAGGTTCTCCAGCACGGTCATGTGGGGGAACAGGTTGAAATGCTGGAACACCATGCCGACTTCCCGGCGATAGGCGTTCACATCGGTCTTGGGGTCAGCCAGTTGCAGGCCGTCGATGCTCACCGAGCCGGAATCGAACTCTTCCAGGCCATTGAGGCAACGCAGGAAGGTGGACTTGCCGGAACCGGACGGACCGATCACCACCAGCACTTCACCCTTGGCCACCTGAGTGGTGACGTTATCCACGGCCCGGACCACTTGGCCACGGGTGTCGAAGACTTTTACCAGATCGCGGACTTCAATCACTTTGCGCGAGCCTCCGCTCAAGCCGGCTGGCCATCTTCGACAGCGGCAGGTTGATCAACAGGTACAGGCCCGCCACGCAGAACAGAATCTCGAACGGCGAGAACGAGGTGGTGATGACTTCCCGGCCGCTCTTGAGCAGCTCAGTGATGGCGATCACCGACACCAGGGAAGTGTCCTTGACCAGGCTGATAAATTGCCCGGCCAGGGGCGGCAGCACGCGTTTGAAGGCCTGCGGCAGCACCACGTGACGCATGGACTGGCCGGCACTGAGCCCCAGGGAGCGCGCAGCCTCATTCTGGCCACGGGCGATGGACTGCACCCCGGCGCGGATGATTTCCGCCACATAGGCACCCGTGAACAGCGACAGCGCGGCAATCCCGGCAAACTCCCGGGACAGGTTGAGCACCGTGCCGATAAAGAAATAGAAGATAAAGATCTGCACCAGCAGCGGCGTGCCGCGCACCAGCTCGACATAAATGGCCGAGAGGTCGCGCAGGGTCGGGTTGCTCGACAGGCGGCACAGCCCCGTGCCCAGGCCAATCAGCAGGCCCAGCACCCCGGACACCAGCGACAACCACACCGTGGTCCACAAGCCCCACAGCAGCGGTCCTGCGGCCCAATGCCGGGTCACACCGATCACATCGCCTTCCGCCACGTCGTCGCCACGGGCCACTTGCAGGCTGTTGTCATCGACGCTCAGGCGCTGCTCTTCACCGGCCTCGTTGCGCAAGGTGACTTCAGCCTTGCCGCCCTGGCGCACCAGTTCGGTGACGGTGGAGATCTCCGCCGCCCGCTGGGACTCCTCGGCCTGATAGGCAAAGTACTGCGGCACACGGTTCCAACGCCATTCGTAGGACATCAGCGAGGTGGCGTAATACAGGGCGCCGGCCAGGCCGATCAACACCAGCACCGTTAGCAGGTGCCAGGGCCATTGGGCTTTGTTCTGTTTCATTACTGTGCAGGTTCCGGGGTGGGTGTCGCCAATTCAGACGCTTTCGCCGACCCGCCGGCTCCCACACATCACTCTGCAGGAGCCGGCTGGCCGGCGAAGGGATGCCGCGTTATTCCATGTCCTTGAGCCACTCGGTGCTCTTGAACCACTTGTCATGGATGCGATCGTAGGTGCCGTCTTCGTGGATCTGGTGCAGGAAGTTGTTGATGAAGTTCAGGCTGTCGTGGTCGCCTTTCTTCAGGCCGAAGGCCAGGGGCTCATAGGTGAACGGCTTGTCGAGGAACACCAGCTTGCCGTTGCCGACCTTGCTCAGTGCCACCACGTTGTACGGGGCGTCGTAGATGAAGGCGTCAGCCTTGCCGTTGACCACGTCGAGCACGGCTTCCTGCTCGTTGTCATAGCCGTGGTACTTGGCTTTGGCGATCAGCTTCTTGGCCACCATCTCGCCGGTGGTCCCCAGCTTGGAGGTGATGCGGTAGTCGGCGCTGTTCAGGTCTTTGTAGGACTTGATGGTGCCTTCCAGTTCCTTGCGGATCAGCAAGGTCTGGCCAACCACAATGAAGGGGTCGCTGAAGTTCAGGCGCAGGTTACGTTCCTGGGTCAGGGTCATGCCGCTGCCGATCATGTCGAATTTGTCGGTCAGCAGGGCCGGGATGATGCCGTCGTAACCGGTGGAGACCATTTCCAGTTTGACCCCCATGGACTTGGCCATGGCCTTGAGCAGGTCGACTTCGAAACCGATGATCTCGCCGCGCTTGTTGGTCATTTCGAACGGCATGTAGGTCGGGTCCATGCCGACTTTCAGCGTGCCGCGCTTAACGGCGTCATCGATGGCGCCTGCCTGGGCCGCATTGACCGCAACCAGCGCCGAGACGCCGAGCAACAGCATCGAAAGGTACTTTTTCATCGTTATGTCCCCTGAACCCATTTTATTGTGTGCCGGGCGCGCGCCGGGTTTTCCTTGGAAAACCAACAGATACGGACAGTTTGTTGTCCATGCGCTCCAATTCGGGGAGCGATGCTAACGCACTCGCTCATTTGCACAAGGGTTTAGGCAGGATTTGTTTGTGACAAAAACGTCGCAGGGCGACCGCCGGTCCAGGCAAAAAAAAGCCCCGCTCTAAAGCGGGGCTTTGACTCAGGCCGGAACAGCCTGGGCGGTGAGCGGCTGCAACGGTAGCAGCGGCGCATGAGGGTCGGCATCCACCGACTGGCGCCAGGCACTCAGCCAGTCTGCATGACCTTCGCTCCACACCTGCTCGTGCAGGCGCGCCAGGGCCACCGGGTCGCTCAACAGCGCCAGGCGCTCGCTGTTGTTCAAGCCCGCCGGGCCGACTTTCAAGGCGTGGCGCACCCGTTCGGTACGCAGCCATTCGATCGGCTCGGCCAGACCGTGGCGCGAGGTCGCCAAGGCGCAGGCCAGGGCGTTCTGCTGCGGATCGACCACGGCCCGGATAAAGCCGTCGTTGAGCGCGTGCCAACGGTTTTCATGGGTGTACTGATCAGTCGCCAGCAAGGCCTGTGGCGGCGCGTATTCCTCAGGGATCAGGAACAGGCTTTCGTCACGGGACTTCAGGCCCAGGCCGACACGACTGGAGATCACCGACACCGGGATCGACAACATCAGCGAACCGACGATGGGCACCAGCCACCAGAGGAAGCTCGGGTTCAGCCAGATCACCAGCAGGGCCCAGCAGAAGCCCAGCAGGGTCTGTGGACCGTGGCGACGCACGGCTTCGCTCCAGGGGGTGGAGTCGTCGTCACGCTGCGGCGAATTCCAGGTCGCGGCCCAGCCGAGGAACGCGGCCAGCACGAACCGGGTGTGGAAGATCATCCGCACCGGCGCCAGCAGCATGGAGAACAGCATCTCCAGGAGCATGGACAGGGTGACCTTGAACTTGCCACCGAACTCTTTCGCACCCTTGGCCCAGATCAGGATGATGCTCAGCAACTTCGGCAGGAACAGCAGCACGATGGTCGTGGAGAACAGCGCGATGGCCTTGTCCGGGTGCCACTGCGGCCACAGCGGATACAGCTGCCGAGGCTCGAGGAAGTACTGCGGCTCCATCAGGGTGTTGACCGCCAGCAAGGCCGTGGACAGCACCAGGAAGAAGAACCACAACGGCGCCGACAGGTAGGACATCACACCGGTAAGGAACACCGCACGGTGCACCGGGTGCATGCCCTTGACCAGGAACAGGCGGAAGTTCATCAGGTTGCCGTGGCACCAGCGACGGTCACGCTTGAGTTCATCCAGCAGGTTCGGCGGCAGCTCTTCGTAGCTACCCGGCAGATCATAGGCAATCCACACACCCCAGCCGGCACGGCGCATCAGCGCTGCTTCGACGAAGTCGTGGGACAGGATCGCACCGGCGAAGGCCCCTTTGCCGGGCAACGGCGCCAGGGCGCAGTGCTCGATAAACGGCTTCATGCGGATGATCGCGTTGTGGCCCCAGTAGTGGGATTCGCCCAACTGCCAGAAGTGCAGGCCGGCGGTGAACAGCGGGCCGTAGACCCGAGTGGCGAACTGCTGCATGCGCGCATACAGGGTGTCCATGCCCGACGCCCGTGGCGCGGTCTGGATGATGCCCGCGTCCGGCGTGGCCTCCATCAGGCGCACCAGGCTGGTCAGGCATTCGCCGCTCATCACGCTGTCGGCGTCGAGCACCACCATGTACTTGTAATCGCCACCCCAGCGACGGCAGAAGTCGTCGAGGTTGCCGCTCTTGCGCTTTACCCGACGGCGACGGCGACGGTAGAAAATCTTACCGAAGCCCTTGGCTTCCCGGCAGACGTCCAGCCAGGCCTGCTGTTCGGCCACGCAGATATCGGAATCGTTACTGTCGCTGAGAACAAAGAAGTCGAAGCGATCCAGGTCGCCGGTGGCAGCCACCGACTCGAAGGTCGCACGCAGGCCGGCAAACACCCGGGGCACGTCTTCGTTGCAGATCGGCATCACCAACGCGGTGCGCGCATCCTTGGCGATCGGCTCGTTACCGGCGCTGGCACCCGAGATGCGGTACTTGTCGTGGCCGGTGAGCAGTTCGAGGAAACCCATCAACGCGGTCCAGAAACCCGCCGAGACCCAGCAGAAGAGAATCCCGAAGAGGATCAGGATGCTGGTTTGCAGGGCATAGGGCAGCACTTGGGTCGCGGTCTGCATCAACGGCTGGTGCAGGACTTCTTCCAGGTCGACGAAGGACCAGCCCTGGTACGGCATGATGCCTTTCATGTACCAGCCAGCGACGATGGTCTGGCCGAGCATCAACACCAACAGAATGTAGCGGCGGATCGAACCCACGGTGCGCCAGCGCGCAGCCGGCAGCACACGTTCATCCTTCGGCGGTGCCGGCGGATTGGTGCGCCCGGTCAGGCGGCGCCAGCCACGCACCAGGATATTGGTGCGCCACGGCTCCGGAACCACCTTGGTCCGACGGATCGGCGGCGTGGCCTTGAGGCAGACTCGGCCGCTGGCGTCGACGGCCAGCATCTCGGCCTCTTCCAGTTCCTGGGCGGTGCTCAGGGTCAGGCGACGACCCACCGAAGCCTGGGCGGCATCGGCAGGAGCGTCGAAGGTCGAGGACGAGAGTCGCTCGTGGAGTTCGCTGAAGGACGTGCAGCCCGCGAGTTCCGCGCGCTGCTCATCGCTCATCGGCAGGTGCGCCAGGTACTCGAGCAGGGACTCTGGCTGGGCTTGAGAGTTACTCATCGGCAGGCAACTGGTAGCTCCAGGTCTCGGTCAAGACTTGTTCAGTTTTAACCGGTTCCGGTGTGGCTGGGGCCGCGTCCGCAGCAGCAGGCTGTTTGGCGTCTTTGCTGTCCTTGTCCTTGGCATCTTTCGCCGGCTTGGCATCGGCCTGTTTGGCTTCAGCCTGCTTGGCTTCCTTGTCTTTCTTCTCCTGCTGCTTGGCCGCGACCTTGTCCGCCTTGGCTACAGCCGAGCTGGAGGCCGGCACTGTCGCCTTGACCGGCTCGGACTCGACCACGTCACGCACCAGTGCAGCACGCATCTCGGTGGACTTGCTCGGGTCTTTGATCTTCAAGCGCAGGGTCAAGCGCCAGCCCTGGGTTTCCGGGTTGTAGCGCACGCTGTTTTCCACCAGCTCGGCGTTGTCGCCGACGCTGACTTGGCTGCGAACCTGGGCATCCTGGGCCAGGGCCTTGAGGGATGGGCCCTCGAAGTCCACCAGGTACGCCACGCTGCCGTCCGGCTGACGAATCAGGTTGGACTGCTTCACATCACCCGTAGAACGCAGAGTCTGCTCGACCCAGGCGCTGTCCGGGGAATGCAGGGACGCTTCGTCGATGGTCCAGTGCAGGCGGTAGGCGAAGTCCATCGGCTGGCCTGGCTCAGGCTGCTTTTCCGGATTCCAGAAGGCAACGATGTTGTCGTTGGTTTCGTCGGCGGTCGGAATCTCGACCAGGTCGACGGTGCCTTTGCCCCAATCGCCCTTCGGCTCGATCCAGGCGCTTGGGCGCTTGTCGTAGCGGTCGTCGAGGTCTTCGTAGTGGCTGAAGTCGCGACCGCGTTGCAGCAGGCCAAAACCACGTGGGTTCTCGACCGAGAAGTTGCTCACGGCGAGGTGTTTCGGGTTGTTCAGTGGGCGCCAGATCCACTCGCCATTGCCGGCATGGATCGACAGGCCGCTGGAGTCGTGCAGCTCGCGACGGTAGTTGAGGACTTTCGACGGCTGGTTGGCGCCGAACAGGAACATGCTGGTCAGCGGAGCGATGCCCAGCTTGCCGACTTTGTCCCGCAGGAAGACACGAGCCTTGACGTCAACGATGGTGTCGCTGCCCGGACGCAGGGTCAGGCGATAGGCGCCGGAAGCCCGTGGCGAGTCCAGCAAGGCGAAGATCACCAGGTGCTTGTCGGTCGGCTTGGGCTGCTGAATCCAGAATTCGGTGAAGCGCGGGAACTCTTCCCCGGACGGCAAGGCGGTATCGATCGCCAGGCCACGGGCAGACAAACCGTAGGTATGGCCTTTGCCAACGACGCGGAAGTAGCTCGCGCCGAGCATGGTCATGATCTCGTCTTGCTTGTCAGCCTTGTTGATCGGGTAGAGCACGCGGAAGCCGGCATAGCCGAGCTTTTCGGTGGCCTTGGGATCGAACTTGAGGTCGCCGAAATCGAAGCGATTCGGGTCGTACTTGATCTCTTCAACGGTGTTGGCGGTGATTTCGTTGATTTTCACCGGCGTATCGAAGTGCATGCCCTGGTGATAGAACGACAGCTTGAACGGGGTCTTTTGATTGGCCCATTCGGCTTTTTCAGTGAGGAAACGGATTTTTTGGTAATCCGCGAACTTCATCTCACGAAATTCGTTCGGCAGGTTACTGCGCGGGGCTTCGTACTTCTGCCCGGCCAGCTCTTTAGCCTTGGCCGATACATCATCCAGATTGAAAGCCATCAGTGGGCCGGCGCCCAACAGGCAAAGCAGTGCAGAGCCTGTCAGCAACGCGTTTCGTAACCCTTTGGCCGACAATTTTGGTGCATTACAGGGACTAACAATCACGAGCAACCCTCGCCGAAAACAGATCAAAAAACCAACGGCCAGCTATCTATATGCCAGGTTGGCGAGCATTGTTCCGACTCCGATGGGGCTAAATGATTCCCCAAACGGTCGCGGACAAGTCTCTACCTAAATCAAAATGGACCAACGAACGCTGATCCCCGTAGCGCGCGATTATCTAGTAGGCCGCGTTACAACGCATCAGGGGTAACAAAGTATTTATCGCGAAAAACAGCTGTTTGCGGCCCAAATCGGCGGAAAAAGATGTTTCAGGCGCTTTCAGACCTGTAACAGGAAGGTTACCGGGCCATCATTGACCAGATGCACCTGCATATCGGCGCCAAAACGCCCCGCAGCCACTTTGCCATGCAACTGTTGCGCCTTGCCCAACAGGTAGTCGAAAAGCTCCTCGGCCAAGGCGGGTGCAGCGGCCGTGGAAAAGCTCGGGCGCAACCCGCTTTTGGTGTCCGCGGCCAGGGTGAATTGCGACACCAGCAACAAACCGCCTGCCACATCGGCCAAGGACAGATTCATCTTGCCCTCGGCGTCACTGAACACCCGATAGTTAAGCAGCTTATGCAGCAATTTGTCGGCGCTGGCCCGGGTGTCCCCGGGTTCCACTGCCACCAGCACCATTAAGCCCTGATCGATCGCGCCGACGATTTCGCCGGCGACTTCCACCCGCGCGTGGCCAACGCGCTGCAACAGCCCCCTCATGCTTCTTCGAGAGGCAGGTCGAGCAGGCGCCGGGCCATCTGATCGGCAGCGCGCACCAAGGCATCGGTGATGCCCGGCTCGGAAGCCGCATGGCCCGCGTCGCGAATCACCTGCAGTTCGCTGTTGGGCCAGGCCTGGTGCAGTTCCCAGGCATTGTCCAGCGGGCAGATCACGTCGTAGCGGCCGTGCACGATCACCCCGGGCAAATGGGCAATCTTGCCCATGTCGCGAATCAACTGGTTGGGCTCAAGGAAGGCGTTATTGGTGAAGTAGTGGCATTCGATGCGGGCGATGGACAGCGCACGCTGTGGCTCGGTGAAACGATCCACCACCTGCGGGTTGGGGCGCAGGGTGGCGGTGCGACCTTCCCAGGTGGACCAGGCCTTGGCCGCGTGCATCTGGGCGATCTGGTCGGTACCGGTCAGACGTTTGTGGAAAGCGCTGAGCAGGTCATGCCGCTCATCCAGGGGGATCGGCGCCACATAGTCCTGCCAATAGTCGGGGAACAGGCGGTTGGCGCCGGCCTGGTAGAACCATTCGATTTCCTGGGGACGGGCAAGAAAGATGCCCCGCACAATCAGACCGTGCACCCGCTCAGGGTGGGTTTGAGCGTAGGCCAGGGCCAGGGTCGAACCCCAAGAGCCGCCGAACAGCACCCATTTGTCGATACCCAGGTGCAGGCGAATGCGCTCCAGGTCGGCCACCAGGTCCCAGGTGGTGTTGTTTTCCAGGCTGGCATAGGGCGTGGAACGACCGCAACCGCGCTGGTCGAAGGTGACAATGCGGTACAGGTTCGGATCAAAATAGCAACGGCTCGCGGCATCGCAACCGGAGCCCGGGCCACCGTGGATGAACACCACCGGCAAACCTTCCGGAGAACCGCTTTCGTCGACATACAGCACATGAGTCTCGTCGACGGCCAGATCGTGCCGGGCGTAGGGTTTGATCTGCGGGTACAAAGTCTGCATCACGCGCTCCGTAAGGGGTCGGGTTCATCCCTGGGGGGACTTCAATTATTTTGCCGTTCGGCATCATAAACCCGAATCGCGTAATCAGCATGCCCTTGAAGAATTTGGGGCTTCGTTGCCCCAACCGCCGGCCAGCCCGCAGTGACCGGGCTGGCAAAAGGTGCAGCCGACAGGCGCCGGCCTGCCGCCAATCGAGCGCGCCCATTCAGGCGTAACGCTGCTGCCCCCAGCTCAAAAACGTTTGCAGCAGGGCCTTGAGCACCACCTGAGTCGGGGCCGCCAGGTCTGCCCGATAACGGAACGGTTCGAACTCTTCCATATACGTTGCCTGGGACAGCTCCAGCTGGACCGCGTGGATATCTTCGGCCGGGTTGCCGTAATGACGGGTGATATGGCCGCCCTTGAAGCGCCCGTTGAGCACGTGGGTGTAGTCGCTGTGGCCCGCGCAAACCGCTTCCAGCTGGCTGGCCAGTTGGCCATCGCAGCTGTGCCCGTTGAAGGTGCCCAGGTTGAAGTCCGGCAGCCGGCCCTCGAACAGATGGGGGATCAGCGAACGGATCGAATGGGCGTCGAACAGCAAGGCATAACCGAATTCGGCCTTAAGCCGCGCCAGCTCCTGCTGCAGGGTGGTGTGATACGGCATCCATACCTGCTGCAGATAGTCCGCCCGCTCAGCCTTCGACGGTTCCAGCCCCTCACGGAACAACGGCACGCCGTCGAACAGGGTGGCGGGATAGAGGCCGGTGGTGGCACCGACGTATAAAGGTGCGTCGTCGGACGGCCGATTCAGGTCGATGACAAACCGCGAATACTCGGCCGCCAGGGTGCTGGCTCCCAATGCCTCGGCGAACTCGTACAGCAGCGGGATATGCCAATCGGTGTCCGGCAGGCTTTGTGCCTCGGGCACCAGCCCGGCGGCCACCGTGGGCGTCAGACGCACGCCGGCATGGGGCATGCTGATCAGCAGCGGCACCCGGCCTTGTTTGAAGCTCAGAACCTTATCCACAAGCCTTCTCCTACACAGTCACTTCAGCGCCGTGGCGCACGACACGTTTTTCCAGATCACCGCCCAGCCAATAAGCCAGGTCGGCGGGACGATCGATTTGCCAGGCGACAAAATCCGCCACCTTGCCCACTTCCAGCGAGCCGTGGCTATGGCCCATGCCCAGGGCGCTGGCGGCGTGCAGCGTGGCGCCGGCCAGGGCTTCTTCCGGGGTCATGCGGAACAGGGTGCAGGCCATGTTCAGCATCAGGCGCACCGACAGCGCGGGTGAGGTACCGGGGTTGAGGTCGCTGGCGATGGCGATCTTCACCCCGTGCTTGCGCAGGGCGTCCATCGGCGGCAATTGGGTTTCCCGTAGAAAGTAGAACGCGCCCGGCAGCAAGACCGCGACGGTGCCCGAGGCGGCCATGGCGATGGCATCGTCTTCGGTCATGAACTCCAGGTGGTCCGCCGACAGCGCCTGGTAACGCGCGGCCAGGCTGGAGCCGTGCAGCGACGACAGTTGCTCGGCGTGCAGCTTCACCGGCAAGCCGAGTTGCCGGGCCACTTTAAACACCCGCTCCACCTGCTCGGGGGAAAACGCCAGGTATTCGCAGAAGGCGTCTACGGCGTCCACCAGCCCTTCAGCTGCCAGGGCCGGCAGCATCTCACTGCAGATATGGTCGATGTAGTCATCCGCGCGGTCCTTGTACTCCGGCGGCAACGCGTGGGCCGCCAGGCAGGTGGCGCGCACGCTGACCGGCAGCGCTTCGCCGAGACGACGAATCACCCGCAGCAATTTGCGCTCGCTGGCCAGGTCCAGGCCATAGCCGGACTTGATCTCCACCGTGGTCACGCCATCGCGCAACAGGCTGCGCAAGCGTTTGTGAGCGCTGGCGAACAACTCATCCTCGGTGGCGGCACGCGTGGCGCGCACGGTGCTGGCAATGCCACCGCCGGCCGCGGCAATCTCGGCGTAACTCACGCCTTGCAGCCGTTGCTCGAATTCCCCGCTGCGATTGCCACCGAACACCGTGTGGGTGTGGCAGTCGATCAGCCCGGGGGTGACCCACGCCCCTTGCAGGTCATGCACCTGGGCGTAGTCCGCCGCCGGCACCTGGCTACGCGGGCCGATCCACTCGATCAGCGCACCCGCCGTGACCAGGGCGGCATCCTCGATGATCGAGTACGTGCCCTGGGCCATGGTTGCGACGTGGCAGTGTTGCCAAAGCGTTTTCATCAACGCCTCCATAAGTTAACGGTGAGACAAAGCCGGGTCGCGGTGAACCTTGGCGGCTTGCCCGGCTGCAGGCTTGACCCACAGCAGATAGGCAATCACCAGCAGCACGATCCACACGGCGCCGACAATCAGGGCGGCCTGGGTGTCGGGGAAATAACCCAGCACGCCAAATACAAACAGCATGAACACGATGGCCGCCGCTGGCGCATAGGGCCAGAACGGTACCGGGAATTTCAGCTCGGCGACTTGCTCCTTGCTCATCGAGCGACGCATGGCCACCTGAGTGAACAGAATCATCAGCCACACCCAGACCGTGGCGAAGGTGGCAATCGAGGCAATCAGCAGGAACACGTTTTCCGGAATCAGGTAGTTGAGCAGCACGCCACCCAACAAAGCCGCGCCCATCACCACCACGGTCATCCACGGCACGCCCTGTTTCGACAACTGGGCAAACCCTTTCGGCGCCTGCCCTTGCTGGGCCAGGCCGTACATCATGCGGCCGGCACCGAAGATGTCGCTGTTGATGGCCGAGACCGCCGCCGAGATCACGACGATATTGAGGATGGTCGCCGCCGAGCCGATGCCCAGGTTGTTGAAGATCTGCACGAACGGGCTGCCCTGGCTGCCGATCTGCGGCCACGGGTAGATGGCCATCAGCACAAACAGCGTCAGCACGTAGAACAACAGGATGCGCAGCGGCACGGCGTTGATCGCCTTAGGGATGACCCGCTGTGGGTCCTTGGCTTCACCGGCGGTGATGCCGATGATTTCGATGCCGCCAAAGGCGAACATCACCACCGCCAGGGAGGCAATCAGACCGCCGATGCCGTTGGGCATGAAGCCGCCGTGGGCCCACAGGTTGCTCAGGCCGCCAACCTGGGTCTCGCCCGCCGAATGAATGCCGAACAGCATGATGCCGAAGCCGCCGAGGATCATCGCGACGATGGCGCCGACCTTGAGCAACGACAGCCAGAACTCCATTTCGCCAAAGACTTTGACGTTGCACAGGTTCAGGCCGCCGATCAGAAAGACAATGCCCAGCACCCAGACCCAGCGGGCCACCTCGGGAAACCAGAACCCCATGTAGATGCCGAAGGCGGTGACGTCGGCCAGGCAGACGATGATCATTTCAAAGGCGTAGGTCCAGCCGAGGATAAAGCCGGCCATGGGCCCAAGGTAGGTGCTGGCGTACTGACCGAACGAGCCGGACACCGGGTTGTGCACGGCCATTTCGCCAAGGGCGCGCATCACCATGAACACCGCGGCGCCACCGATCAAGTAGGCCAGGAGCACCGCCGGGCCGGCCATTTGGATGGCCGAGGCAGAACCGTAGAACAGCCCGGTGCCGATCGCCGACCCCAGTGCCATAAAGCGAATATGTCGGGCAGACAGCCCGCGTTTCAAACCCTTCTCTTGCTGGTGCATTTCTCTTCCTTATTTATTGTTATCCCGAGAAACGTGTAGGAGCCGGCTGGGCACCCAGCTCTTGCCGGCGATGGCGGTGTGGCGGGCACACCGCGTTGTGCGGATCGCCGGCACGCCGGCTCCTACAGGAGGGTGGTGCAGTTACAGGCTTGGCAGCAGCTTGGCCGGGACCAATTCATTCAGGCAGCGGCTGGCCAGCAGTTCGCTCGCGGCGTTGATGTCCGGCGCGAAGAAACGGTCCTTCTCATAGAACGCCACCTGCTCACGCAGGATGCTGCGGGCCTGTTCCAGCTTGGTGGAGGTCTTCAGGCCCTCGCGCAGGTCCAGGCCCTGGCACGCCGCCAGCCATTCCACCGCCAGTACGCCACGAGTGTTTTCGGCCATGTCCCACAGGCGTTTGCCGGCAGCCGGGGCCATGGACACGTGATCTTCCTGGTTGGCGGAGGTCGGGATGCTGTCCACCGAATGGGGATGGGACAGGGCCTTGTTCTCGCTGGCCAGGGCCGCCGCAGTGACCTGGGCAATCATGAAGCCCGAGTTCACCCCGCCATTGCCCACCAGGAACGGCGGCAACTGGGACATGTGCTTGTCCATCATCAGGGAGATGCGGCGCTCGCTCAGGGAACCGATCTCGGCAATGGCCAGGGCCATGTTGTCCGCCGCCATGGCCACCGGTTCGGCGTGGAAGTTGCCACCGGAAATCACATCGCCTTCGGCCGCGAACACCAGCGGGTTATCCGACACGGCGTTGGCTTCGACCACCAGCACTTCAGCGGCCTGGCGGAATTGGGTCAGGCAGGCGCCCATCACTTGCGGCTGGCAACGCAGGGAGTACGGGTCCTGGACCTTGTCGCAGTTCTGGTGCGACTGGGACACCTGGCTGCTGTCGCCGAGCAGGTCGCGATAGGCCGCAGCCGAATCGATCTGCCCACGCTGGCCGCGAGCGGCATGGATCCGCGCGTCGAACGGCGAGCGCGAGCCCAGCACCGCTTCCACGGTCAGGCCGCCGCACACCAGGGCGCCGGCGAACAGGTCTTCACCTTCAAACAGGCCGCGCAAAGCGAACGCCGTGGACACTTGGGTGCCGTTGAGCAGCGCCAGGCCTTCCTTGGCCGCCAGGGTCAGCGGCTTCAGGCCGGCCACTTCCAGCGCGGCGGTGGCGTCCAGCCACTCACCTTTGTAGCGGGCCTTGCCCTCCCCCAGCAGCACCAGGGACATATGGGCCAGCGGCGCCAGGTCGCCGGACGCGCCCACCGACCCCTTGAGCGGAATGTGCGGGTAAACCTCGGCGTTGATCAGCGCCAGCAAGGCGTCGATCACCACGCGGCGGATCCCAGAAAAACCACGGCTCAGGCTGTTGACCTTGAGCACCATGATCAAGCGCACCAAGTCGTCGCTGAGGGGCTGCCCGACACCGGCGGCGTGGGACAGCACCAGGGAACGCTGGAGGTTTTCCAGGTCGTCACTGGCAATGCGGGTCGAGGCCAGCAAGCCGAAACCGGTGTTGATGCCATAGGCGGTGCGATTCTCGGCGAGGATCTGCTCGACGCAGGCGACGCTGGCATCGATCTGCGCCGAGGCGCTGTCGTCCAGGGTCAGGCGGGTCGGCTGCTGGTAGATGGCACGCAGCTGGGCCAGGGTCAGTTGGCCGGGAATCAGGTTAAGCGCAGTCACATTCATGCTCCTTTTGAGAGTTTTGTAATAACTGCCAGTCGCTCCGGAAGCTTCCGTTATCCGTCGCCACAGGCTTTTTTGAGCTGTGGCGCCTTGGCACGCTGGCGATGGTCGGGATCTATTCAGTGCACATGGGGTAATGCCCGCTGCAGCGCAGCCGGGTCTTTGAGCAAGGCGGCAGCACAGGCGATGTCCGGCGCCAGCCAGCGGTCCTGGTCATAGGGCGGCACCTGCTCGCGCAACAGCCGCCACGCGATATCGGTACCCGCGCCAAAACGCTGGGTCTTGAGAAACTCGAATGCCTGGGCCGCCAGCAGGTACTCGATGGCGAGAATCTGCGTGCAGTTCTCCAGGGCCCGCAACAGCTTCAAGGCGGCGTTGGTGCCCAGGCTCAAATGGTCTTCCTGCAACCCGGAGGTGACGTAATTGTCGAGCACTGCCGGCTGTGCCAGTTGGCGGTTTTCCGCGCACAACGAGGCGGCCACGTACTGCACGATCATCATTCCGGAATTGACCCCGGGGTTGCTCACCAAAAACGCCGGCAAGCCGCTGACGTGAGGGTTGATCAGGCGATCCAGGCGGCGCTCGGCAATCGAGCCGATCTCGGCCATGGCAATCGCCAGCAAGTCCGCCGCCAGGGCCACCGACTGCCCATGGGGGTTGGCCTGGGACATGACTCGGTAATGCTCCGGCGTACCCAGCAGCAACGGGTTATCCGTGGCGGCATTGAGCTCGGTTTCAATCTGCGCCGTGGCATGGGCCAATTGGTCCCGGGCGGCGCCGTGTACCTGGGGAATGGAGCGGATGCTCAGGGCATCCTGGGTACGAATCCCCAGGCTGGCGGCGATGACTTCACTGCCCGCCAGCAACGCCCGCACGTTGTCGCCCACGCGCTGCATGCCCGGGTGCGGCTTGAGGGCGATGATCTCCGCGTCAAACGCCGCGATCTGCCCGCGCTGGGCCTCGAAACTCATGGCGCCGATCACGTCGGCCCATTGCAGCAAGCGGTGGGCGTCGGCCAAGGCCAGGCAACTGAGGCCGGTCATGCACGGCGTGCCATTGACCAGGCACAGGCCGTCCTTGGCCCCCAGTTGCACAGGCTCCAAACCCTCTTCGGCCAGGGCCTGAGCAGCGCTGACCACTTGCCCGCGGTAGCTCACCTGCCCCACCCCCAGCAAGCAGATGCTGATGTGGGCCATGTGAGTCAGGTAACCCACCGAGCCCTGGGACGGCACTTGCGGGGTGATGCCCCGATTGAGCAAGGCCAGCAGGGCCGCGACCACCTGCCGATGGATGCCAGACTTGCCGTGGCTGTAATTGAGGATGGCGGCGCAGAGGATCGCCCGGGTTTGTTCGTCAGCCAGGGGCGCGCCCACGCCACAGGCATGGCTGAGCAGGGTGTTGCGCGACAGTTGGCTGAGTTGCTCGCCTTGCAGGGACACATTGCACAGCGCCCCCAGGCCGGTGTTCACGCCATAGGCGCGCTCGCCGCTGGCGACGATGCGCTGGACGATCGCCTGGGCGTTGTCGATCCGCGCCCAGGCCGCGGCCGACAGCTCGAGCTGTGCGCCATGACGGGCAACGGCGACCACCTCCTGCCACCCCAGAGGGGCGTCGGCGATGACGATTTTTTCAGCCTGGGACATCGTGGACCTCTTCATGCAAACCTTGGGTTCTGTACCGCTTTGCCGGACCTTTCGCCGGCAAGCCGGCTCCTACACGGTGGCAGCGCGCCGCTGGACGAAACGGTCGACGTATTCATCCGCCGGCGAATGCAGGATCTCTTTCGGCGTGCCGACCTGGATCAGCCGGCCATCCTTGAGGATCGCGATGCGGTTGCCGATGCGCACGGCCTCATCCAGATCGTGGGTGATAAACACGATGGTCTTGTGCAGGGTCTTCTGCAGCTCCAGCAACTGGTCCTGCATTTCGGCGCGGATCAGCGGGTCCAGGGCACTAAAGGCCTCGTCCATCAGAATGATGTCAGTGTCCGCCGCCAGGGCACGGGCCAGGCCGACCCGCTGGCGCATGCCGCCAGACAGCTGGTGCGGGTACTTCTTCTCGTAGCCCTTGAGGCCCACGGTGTTGATCCAGTGCAGCGCCCGCTCGGCGCAGACTTCTTTGCTCTCGCCACGCACCTTGAGGCCGTACGCCACATTGTCCTGGACGTTGCGATGGGGCAGCAGGCCGAAGCTCTGGAACACCATGCTGATCTTGTGCCGGCGGAATTGGCGCAGGGCCTCCATGTCGTATTGCAAGATGTCCTCGCCGTCCACCAGGATCGCGCCGCTGGTGGGGTCGATCAGGCGGTTGAAGTGGCGCACCAGGGTCGACTTGCCGGAACCGGAAAGGCCCATGATGACGAAAATCTCGCCTGTACCGATGCTCAGGGACAGGTCGTTGACCCCGACCACACAGCCGGTTTCAGCCAGCACCTGGTCCTTTGTCTTGCCCTGGCCAATCATCGCCAGCGCCTCGGCGGAACGGTTGCCGAAAATCTTGAATACGTTTTTGACTTCGATCTTGCTGATGGCTGGGTTGCTCATTTGTTCACCTCATGGCGTGGCCGACCGTAGGCCTGGGTAATGCGGTCGATCACCACCGCCAGAATCACGATCGCCAGCCCGGCTTCCAGGCCGCGCCCGACGTTGAGGGTCTGAATCCCCACCAGTACATCCTCGCCCAGGCCACGGGCGCCGATCATCGAGGCGATCACCACCATCGACAGGGCCATCATGGTGGTCTGGTTGATCCCGGCCATGATGCTCGGCAGGGCCAAGGGCAGTTGCACACCGAACAGCTGCTGCCAGCGGTTGGCGCCAAAGGCGTTGATGGCTTCCATGACTTCACCGTCCACCTGGCGAATGCCCAGGTCGGTGAGGCGGATCAGCGGCGGTGCAGCGTAGATCACCGTGGCAAAAATCGCCGGCACCTTGCCCAGGCCGAACAGCATCAGCACCGGGATCAGGTACACGAAGCTGGGCATGGTCTGCATGATGTCCAGCAACGGCATCAACACCGAACGTAGGCGGTTGCTGCGGGCCGAGAGGATCCCCAGGGGAATGCCGATCAGCACCGAAATCAGCGTGGCCACCAGCATCAGCGCCAGGGTTTGCATCAGCTTGTCCCAGAGCCCCACCGCGCCCACCAGGAACAACAAGCCGACAATCACCGCCGTGGTCACCAGCTTGCGGGTCGAGTGCCAGGCCACCACACCGACGATCGCCAGCATCAGCCACCAAGGCGCTGCGCGCAGCATTCCTTCGAGGTTGACGATGGCCCACAACAAGGTGTCGGAGATGTGCCGGAACACGTCGCCGTAATTGGTCACCAGGGAGTCGACCCAGCCGTTGACCCAGTCGGCGATGGAAAAGGTGAAGCTTTCAGGAAACATAGGAGGCTCTCGATCAAAGGGGTGTGGCGCCGCATCCGACGGCCCTTGCGGACCGCCGGAAAAATCCGGCCTACAAGGCTGCGTCGATTTTCTTGGCGGCCTCTTCACTCACCCAGGGGTGCCAGACTTCAGGGTGTTCCTTGAGGAAGATTTTCGCCAGTTTCGGCGACTCGATGCGTTCCTTGGTCATGCGCGCCAGGTTCTGGTTGAGCAGGTCGATCGGCAGGTTGGCCTTCTCCAGCACGGCCACCAGTTCCGGGGCCTGTTCGTGGAAGGTCTTGGACAGGCCGACCTTGATGCTCACGCTCTTGTCCACGCCGGGTTTTTCATCGAGCTTGACCAGGTCCACCTGGCCCATCAGCGGGGTTGGCGACCAGTAGTAGAAAAGGATCGGCTCGCCACGCTTGTAGCTCGACAGCACCGCCGCATCCAAGGCCGGGCCGGTGCCCGGACGGAAGTTGGTGTAGCTGCTTTCCAGGCCGTAGTTCTTGAGCATCTCGCTGTTGTCCAGCTCGCAGGTCCAGCCGGCCGGGCAGTTGTAGAAGCGCCCCTTGCTCGGCTCTTCCGGGTCTTTGAACACCGCAGAATACTGGCCCAGGTCGGCAATGTTCTTCAGCCCCGGGGCCTTGGCTTCCAGCTTGCGCTTGGCATCGCCCTCGATCACATAGCGCGGCACGTACCAGCCTTCGATGGCCCCCACCACCGGCGCGCCGACGCCCACCACCTTGCCGGCCTTCTCGGCCTTGTTCCAGACCTCGCTGCGGCCGACCCACTCCTCGGCGAAAATCTGGATGTCATTGCTGCTCAGGGCGTTCTCCATGGTGATGGAGTTGCCCGGCAGGCTGTCGGTCTTGCAGTCGTAGCCCTTCTCTAGGACGAACTGCAGGACATCCGTCAGCAACATGCCGCTTTCCCAATTCAAACCGGCGAATTTCACCGGCTTGCCCGACTCGCACCAGCCCGCAGCCTGGGCGCCGGATGCGGCCACCAGGCCTAGGGACAGCAACGTGGTCAGCAGGGTCTTTTGCATTCTCATTGTGTGACGCTCCTAATCATGAATGGGCTTACGGCAGTCAAGAGGCATCCAGCCCTGTCCACGTCCAATCAGGCCTGCGCCGCAGCGCGACCGGCACCGCGGGTTTCAGGCTGAACATCACTGTCCTGCTCGACCGGCAGAATCAGGTGATCGGGCACGGAACCGTGCCATTTTTTTGCACACACGTAATACAGGGCGGCGGGAATCACCAGACCGATGATCCAGGAGATATCCACCCCCCCCAGGGTCTCTACCAGCGGGCCGGTATAGAACTTGGTGGAGATAAACGGCAGCTGCACCAGCACCCCGAAGACATAGACGCTGATACCCAAGACGTTCCAACGGCCATAGCGACCGTTCGGATCGGCCAGCGCCGGTACGTCGTAACGCTCACGGGTGATGCAGTAGTAATCCACCAGGTTGACTGCGCTCCAAGGCGTGAAGAACGCCAGCAGGAACAGGATGAAAGACTTGAACGCGCCGAGGAACGAGTGCTGGCCGAGCAACGCAATCAGCGTCGCAGTGCCGACAATCAGCAGCACGAATATCAGGCGCTGCAAGCGCGATACCTGCAGGTGCCCACGGAACCCGCTGATGACGGTCGCAATGCACATGAAGCTGCCGTAGGAGTTCAGCGTGGAAATGGTGACCTTGCCGAACGCGATGCTGAAGTACAGCAACGCAGCGGTAGCACCGGTTCCGCCCAGACCCACGATGTAGGCCACTTCGTGACCGGCAAATTGCCCATTGGCCGTTGCGGCGGCGAACACACCGAGGATCATCGCCACCTGGGCGCCGATCACCGAACCCGCACCGGCAGCGAGAAAGGTTTTCACCGAAGAAATACTGCTCGGCAGGTAGCGTGAATAGTCCGCCACGTACGGACCGAAAGCGATCTGCCAGGAGGCCGCCAGTGACACCGCGAGCAAGAAGCTGCTCCAACTGAAGTGGCGAATGTTCAGCAATGCACCGATATCTGCCTGGCCCATCAAGCGGCTGAACAGGTAAACGAAGGCAATCACCCCAATGACGCTGGCGACCCGGCCGATGAAGTGAATCACCCGATACCCGAGCACCGTGACCAGCACGATGACGCTGGCGAAGATCAGGATGCCGACGCTGTCGCTGACGCCAAACAACTGGCCCAGGGCCTGACCGGAAAGTACGGTTCCGGTGGCGGTGAAACCGAGGTACATCAAGCACACCAGCACGATCGGGATGGCCGCACCATAAACACCGAACTGCACGCGGCTGGAAATCATCTGCGGCAGGCCAAGCTTGGGCCCTTGCGCCGCATGCAACGCCATCACCCCGCCGCCGAGCAGTTGCCCGATCAGCAAGCCGATCAACGACCAGAACACATCACCGCCCAGCACCACGGCCAGGGCCCCGGTGACAATCGCGGTGATTTGCAGGTTGGCACCCAGCCACAGGGTGAACTGACTCAATAGACGACCGTGTCTTTCCGCTTCCGGGATGTAGTCGATCGAACGCCTTTCGATCAACGGCTTGTTGCTTGCACGTGCGTCATTTGCAGCCATTTATGTTCAACCTCTGATGGATTGTTTTGCACACAAACCCCGTAGGAGCCGGCTGGCCGGCGATGGCGCCCTCAAGCACACCACCCTGGCGAAAGCCGGCCCCTAGCGGTATCAGCCGGTGATCATCGGCAGGTTCAGGCCCTTTTCCTTGGCACAGTCGATAGCGATCTGGTAACCGGCATCGGCGTGACGCATCACCCCGGTGGCCGGGTCGTTGTGCAGTACCCGGGCAATACGCTCGGCCGCTTCATCGGTACCGTCGCAGACGATGACCATCCCCGAATGCTGGGAGAAGCCCATGCCGACGCCACCACCGTGGTGCAGGGACACCCAGGTCGCGCCGCTGGCGGTGTTGAGCAAGGCGTTGAGCAATGGCCAGTCGGAAACGGCATCGGAACCGTCCTGCATCGACTCGGTTTCACGGTTCGGGCTGGCCACGGAGCCGGAGTCCAGGTGGTCGCGACCGATAACGATCGGTGCCGACAACTCGCCGCTGCGCACCATTTCGTTGAAGGCCAGGCCCAGCTTGGCGCGCAAGCCCAGGCCAACCCAGCAGATCCGCGCCGGCAGGCCCTGAAAGCTGATGCGTTCACGGGCCATGTCCAGCCAGTTGTGCAGGTGGGCGTCGTCCGGGATCAGTTCCTTGACCTTGGCGTCGGTCTTGAAGATGTCTTGCGGGTCACCGGAAAGCGCCGCCCAGCGGAACGGGCCGATGCCGCGGCAGAACAGTGGACGGATATAGGCCGGTACGAACCCCGGGAAATCGAAGGCATTCTCGACGCCCTCTTCCTGAGCCATCTGACGAATGTTGTTGCCGTAGTCGAAGGTCGGAATACCCATTTTCTGGAAGGCGAGCATCGCTTTGACGTGGACGGCCATGGATTGCTTGGCGGCCTTGACCACGGCAGCGGGCTCGGTCTTGGCGCGGGCGCGGTATTCGTCCCAGGCCCAGCCAGCCGGCAGGTAACCGTTGAGCGGGTCGTGGGCGCTGGTCTGGTCGGTGACCATGTCCGGGCGCACACCGCGCTTGACCAGTTCCGGGAGGATTTCCGCTGCGTTGCCCAGCAGTGCGATGGAGATCGCCTTGCCTTCCTGGGTGTATTTGGCGATGCGCGCCAGGGCGTCGTCGAGGTCGGTGGCTTGCTCATCGACATAACGGCTGTTGAGGCGGAAATCGATACTGACCTGCTGGCATTCGATGTTCAGCGAGCAGGCACCGGCCAGGGTGGCGGCCAGCGGTTGCGCGCCGCCCATGCCGCCCAGGCCGGCGGTCAGGACCCAACGGCCCTTGAGGTTGGAATCGTAGTGCTGGCGACCGGCTTCGACGAAGGTTTCGTAGGTGCCCTGGACGATGCCCTGGCTGCCGATGTAGATCCAGCTGCCGGCCGTCATCTGGCCGTACATGGCCAGGCCCTTGGCATCCAGTTCGTTGAAGTGCTCCCAACTGGCCCAGTGCGGCACCAGGTTGGAGTTGGCGATCAGTACGCGTGGCGCGTTGCTGTGGGTCTTGAACACGCCGACCGGCTTGCCGGATTGCACCAGCAGGGTCTCGTCGTCGTTCAGATTAGTCAGGCTTTCGACGATTTTGTCGTAGCACTCCCAGTTGCGCGCCGCGCGACCGATACCGCCATACACCACCAGCTCTTTAGGGTTTTCCGCGACTTCCGGGTCGAGGTTGTTCATCAACATGCGCAGCGGTGCTTCGGTCAACCAGCTCTTGGCCGTGAGCTGGTTGCCACGGGCGGCGCGGATCTCAACGTTGCGGTACTTGGTGTTGGTGTTCTCGGTCACGAAAGAAACTCCTCAGCGATCAGTCCGGACCCACCCAGGCAGTGGGTGGGGAAGCTTGCGCGCAGCCTGTGCGCGACAAACAAATCAGGCACGGTGCGAAGAGGATTGCGTCGACTCTTACGCACACATATTTACTTGTACATACAAGCATATGCAATCAAGCGGCCAACTCGCCAAATCGACGCTGAAGAAACCTGGGGAAATGGCTAGAAGCCGCCTAAATAAAGGCTTTGGCTGAAGGGATTTTTTTAACGAGGTTTTTTTGCACAGGGCAACGATCGTTACCTGCCGCGAGTTTTGCGCCAGCCTGGGGCATTCGGTAACAAATTGGTGCGCCCAGGAAACAGCCACCAGCGCCATTTAAAAACCCAATGCGGGGTGTCGACGCGCGACGCCTCAAAGGTCAGGCCCGGAAGGGTTTTCAAGAAAGGCGGGGGAATACAGGCAAGGGCCGCGGACGGGCAGCGGCCCCGGATCAGGCGAGGGCCAGGCGTGGTTCAGGCGTGGCTCAGTTCAATCACGCAGCACAGGCCACTGACGGCGATTTCCAGCACGCCGGCGTTACCTTCGAGCTTCAAGCAATCGTGCTGCCCCAGTTCCTGGGTAGCAGCGTTGTCCAGTTCCACCAGCACCTGAGGCGCCGCGCTGAAGATCAGCACGGTGGTGGCCTGGGTAAAGAAGCGTTGCTCGCGCTCGAACCACTGCAAACGGGCGCGGTAACGGTCGGGGGCGTAAATCAGGTTGAAGTCGCGAATCGGCCCGTCGAGCAAGGTGCAACTGACGTGGCTGGCGCCACTGAAGGCGAAGGGGTCCAGCGGCAGCAAGGGCCGCGCATCCTGGCCGTCGATGTTCAGGGTCATGCCCACGCCTTGCAGCACGGTAATGATCCGCTCATATCCGGCAAAGCTCGAAAACCCGCCGGACTCGCCGATATCGGCAATCGACAGGCGCCAGCCAAAACCGTCCAGGCCCTGGCCCGCGTCGCGGGTGATTTCTTCGGTGCTACCGCCGCCGTTCTTCCACGGCATGCGCGGGTAATCGGCCGCGCGTAAAAGGTGCAACTGGCTCATTTATGAAAACGCCCTTCCAGACGATGACGGGAACCGGGGTGAATCAAGCGCGCGGCGGTCACTGGCTGGCGCCCGGACCAGGTGCGGCGGCGAATCAGCAGGCACGGCTCGCCGCGCTCGATCTGCAACAGCCGGCATTCTTCCGGCTCGGCGAGAATAGCCTCGACCACGTGCTCGCCTTCGGTCAGCGGCGCGACCTGGTTGAGGTACGCATAGGGGGTTTGCAGGGTGAAGTCCTGCTTGAGGTACTCCGGCGCCACCAGCGCGTTGACGAAGCGGTCTTCGATCTGCACCGGGATGTCGTTTTCGAAATGCACGATCAACGAATGGAACACCCGCTGCCCTTCACGCATGTCCAGGGCCAGGGCGCGCTCGGAGCCGGCAGCCTCTTCGCCCAGGGTGATGACCTTGCATGTGTGGCGATGACCGCGGGAAGCGATCTCGTCGGCAATGTTGTGCACTTCAAACAGCGCCGACTGGCTCTTGGGTTCGGCGACGAAGGTGCCCACGCCCTGCATGCGCACCAGCATGCCTTCGGCGGTCATCTCGCGCAGCGCACGGTTGATGGTCATGCGGCTGAAACCCAGCTGGTTGACCAGCTCACTTTCCGACGGCACGCGGTAATGGGGCGGCCAGTTTCCGCTCTCGATCTGCTGCGTGATCATTTGTTTGACGCGGGCGTACAAGGGCGCCGGACTATCGCCCAGGTGGGCGGCCAGCGGTGAGTTGGCAGTCGGAGTCGGCACAGGGAATCCTTGTTCGAAAGTGGAAGGTGGCTAGCTTGCCGGAGTTTACCGGGCAGGCAAACGTCTGTATATGTATATACAAATAAACACACGATGGGGTAATTGAACCATGTCCGCCTTCTTTGCCGAACGCGCGCTGCTGCCTAGTGGATGGGCCAATGATGTACGTCTTGAGGTCGGCGCCGATGGCCAACTGACCCACATCCAGGCCAACGCCAGCGCGCAAGGCGCGGAACGGCTCAAGGGCCCGCTGTTGCCGGGCATGCCCAACCTGCACTCCCACGCCTTTCAGCGGGCCATGGCCGGGCTGGCGGAAGTGGCCGGCAACCCCAACGACAGCTTCTGGACCTGGCGCGACCTGATGTACCGGCTGGTGGGCAAGATCAGCCCCGAGCAGTTGGAAATCATCGCCCGCCAGTTGTACATCGAGATGCTCAAGGCCGGTTACACCTCGGTGGCGGAATTCCACTACGTGCACCACGACCACAACGGCAGTCCCTACAGCGACCCAGCCGAACTTTCCCTACGCATCAGCCAGGCAGCCAGCGCAGCCGGCATCGGCCTGACCCTGTTGCCAGTGCTCTATAGCCATTCGGGGTTTGGCGGCCAGGCACCCAACGACGGCCAGCGGCGTTTCATCAACAGCACCGAGCATTACCTGGCCCTGCACGCCCGGCTGCAGCCGCTGCTGGCGCAACAACCGGCGCAACGCCTGGGCCTGTGCTTCCACTCGCTGCGCGCGGTGACGCCGGAGCAGATGCGCGACGTCCTGGCCGCCAGCGACAGTCAGTGCCCGGTGCATATCCACATTGCCGAACAGCAAAAGGAAGTCGACGACTGCCTCAACTGGAGTGGCCGCCGCCCGCTGCAATGGCTGTATGAAAACACCGAGGTCGATCAGCGCTGGTGCCTGGTCCATGCCACCCACGCCAACCCGGAAGAAGTCAGCCTTATGGCCAAGAGCCGGGCCATCGCCGGCTTGTGCCTGACCACTGAAGCCAACCTCGGCGACGGGGTCTTCCCAGCCGTGGACTTCCTGGCCCAGGGCGGACGCCTGGGGATCGGCTCCGACAGCCATGTGTCCTTGAGTGTGGTGGAGGAGCTGCGTTGGCTGGAATACGGCCAGCGCCTGCGCGATCAGCGGCGTAACCGCCTGTACCGCAGCGATCAGCCGATGGTGGGGCGAACCCTGTACGACGCGGCCCTGGACGGCGGCGCACAGGCCCTGGGGCAGCCGATCGGCGCCCTTGAAGTGGGCAAACGGGCTGACTGGCTGGTGCTCGATGGCAACGATCCGTACCTGGCCACCGCCGACGGCGATGGCATTCTCAACCGCTGGCTGTTCGCTGGTGGTGATCGCCAGGTACGCGATGTGATGGTGGCTGGGCAATGGGTGGTGCGTGAGGGCCGCCATGCCCAAGAAGAGGACAGCAGCCGAGCCTTCACCCAGGTGCTGCGCGACCTCCTCAACTGAACCTCTGCCCGTAGGCGCCGGCTTGCCGGCGGCTACGGGTAACGGTTTATTTCGAGGTCTTGGCCATGGCCGAGTCCGACACCCGCCAGATCAGCCGCGTGGTGTCATAGCCCTGCTGACGCGCCTTGCTCAGCAAATCCTCGCGTACCGTCTCACTGACCTCCGGCGAACGCGACAGCAGCCACAGGTAGCGCCGGTTCGGGTTGCCGACAATGGCCGTCTTGTAGTCATCGCTGACGTACAGCACCCAGTAATCGCCCTTGGCCACGCCTGGCAGCAATCGAGAGAACCAGTTGTCAAACTCGACCCAGAGCTTGTCGGTCTTGCCCGGCACCTGGGGCTTGGCCGTGCCCCGGGCCTCTTCCCATTGCCACTCCGGCGTCAGGCAGCGGTTGAGCACCGCGATATTGCCCTCGGGCAGCAAGGTGTAGCGGGCTTCGGATTGCGCACAGTTGCGCTGGAAGTACATCGGCAACCGCGCCAACTCGTACCAAGTCCCTTGGTAACGCTTGAGGTCGACGTGGTTGACGGTCTTGGGCGCCAGCGAATCGTCCCGGGACGTGGCGCATCCGGCCAAGATCAGGCCGACCAGAAGGGTGAATACAAAACGCATCATTATTTTTCTCCCGTGGGCACGCAGCCCCGGTTTACTTCAGGCCTTGCCCGGAAAACATCAGCACTTTGTCACCGGCGTACTGCACGCTGATAAAGCTGTTTTTGTCACCCCAGGTGCAGCTGGACATGCCCAGCGCGCCGGAACAGTCAGTCGGTTTGCCCAGCAGTTGCTCAACTTCGGCCTTGGGCATGCCTGCCGAAAGCTTGGAATAGTTTTCCTGATTGACCTTGCTGCACGCAGCCAACAGCACGCAAAACGACAACAGAGCGAGAGAACGCAGCGACATGGTGAACTCCTGGGCGGACGGGGGAAGGCATGGCAGCCAACCAGAAGCTTAGAAGAGAAAACCCCCTTCTGGTTCCCCAGTGAAGCGGGTATTTATTGCGGACCAATTCGCAGATTTGCTCCATAAATCAGGCACTTTTGCCCGGCAAAAAGCATTTCGTCGGCTTTCCCCGAAACTGACTAATCTTTGGCGCTGGCAAGTCGACATAAATGCAGCGTAAAACCCCGTCATATGGCAAATTGCCAATATTCGTTGACCCCCTCGCGGTAGTTTTCCCCCCATGACCAGAAACATGAAATTCAGCCACAAGATCCTGCTTGCCGCCGCCCTTGTGGTCGCCGTGGCATTTGCCTGTTTCATCCTGTTCAACGACTACCGCCAGCGCCAGGCATTGCGCAGCAGCACCGAATCCTCGATGCAGGAACTGGGCAGCCTGACCACCAGCAACATCCAGACCTGGCTGGAAAGCCGCATGCAGCTGTTGCAGTCCCTGGCCCAGCAGATCGCCGTGGACGGCAACGGCGCCGACAGCCTGAAACGCAGCGTCGGCCTGCCCGCCTACACCGGCAATTTCCAGCTCAGTTATTTCGGCGGCCAGGACGGCGTGATGTTCTCGGTACCCGCCGGCAACCGCCCGGCGGATTACGACCCGCGCGCCCGCGGCTGGTTCAAGGCGGCTACCGGCGCCGGCCAGACCGTTGTCACCGAACCCTACATCGCCGCCTCGTCGGGCAAGCTGGTGATCACCGTGGCCACACCGGTGCAGCACCAGAACCAGTTCATCGGCGTCGCCGGAGCCGACATCGACCTGTCCAGCGTCAGCGCCATCATCAACTCGCTGAACTTCGGCGGCCACGGCCATGCCTTTATCGTCAGCGCCGACGGCAAGATCCTGATCCACCCCGACAGCAAGCTGATCCTCAAGAGCCTCAGCGAGGCCTATCCCGATGGCGCCCCGCAGGTCAGCCCGGGGATGAAGGAAGTCACGGTCAACGGCAAGACCCAGTTCATCTCCTTCACCCAGGTCAAAGGCGTGCCCTCGGCGAATTGGTACGTGGCCCTGGTGCTCGAACAGGACACCGCCTTCGCCATGCTCAGCGAGTTTCGCACTTCGGCGATCATCGCCATGGCCATTGCCGTGGTGATCATCATCAGCCTGCTGGGGATGCTGATCCGCATGCTGATGCAGCCGCTGCACGTGATGGGCCGCGCCATGCATGACATCGCCGAAGGCGAAGGCGACCTGACCAAGCGCCTGACCATCCATGGCAACGATGAATTCGGCGCCCTGGGCCAGTCCTTCAACCGTTTCGTCGAACGCATCCACGGCTCGATCCGCGAAGTGTCCTCGGCCACCGGCCAGGTCAACGAAGTGGCGCTGCGGGTGGTGGCGGCCTCCAACTCGTCGATGTTCAATTCCGACCAGCAAGCCTCGCGCACTAACAGCGTGGCCGCAGCCATCAACCAACTCGGCGCCGCTGCCCAGGAAATCGCCCAGAACGCGGCCCTGGCATCGCAGCACTCCAGCGACGCCCGCAGCCTGGCGGAAGAAGGCCAGCAAGTGGTGGATAAAACCATCTCGGCCATGCATCAACTGTCGGCGAAGATCAGCGACTCCTGCGGCAACATCGAGACCCTCAACAGCAACACCGTGAACATCGGACAGATTCTCGAAGTCATCACCAGCATCTCCCAGCAAACCAACCTGCTGGCCCTCAACGCCGCCATCGAAGCCGCCCGGGCCGGTGAAGCCGGACGCGGGTTTGCGGTGGTTGCCGATGAAGTGCGCAACCTCGCCCACCGCACCCAGGACTCGGCGCAGCAAGTGCAGAAGATGATCGAGGAGCTGCAAGTGGGGGCACGCGAGGCGGTCAACACCATGACCGAGAGCCAGCGCGAGAGCGAGAGCAGCGTCGGCATCGCCAACCAGGCCGGCGAGCGCCTGCTCAGCGTGACCCAGCGCATCGGCGAGATCGACGGCATGAACCAGTCCGTGGCCACCGCCACCGAAGAACAGACCGCCGTGGTGGAGTCGATCAACGTCGACATCAGCGAGATCAACACCCTCAACCAGGAAGGCGTGGAAAACCTCCAGGCCACCCTGCGCGCCTGCTCCGACCTGGAGCAGCAAGCGTCCCGCCTCAAGCAACTGGTGGGCAGCTTCCGCATCTAAGGCACCCCATCGCCAGCAAGCCGGCTCCTACAAGGGTAGGAGCGGTTTGTCGACTTAAGCGACTGTTGGGATTTCAAGCAAGGGGTGAATGGTTAGCATCACCGACAACGGCGATCTAGGAGCCGGCTTGCCGGCGATGTCGATGTCGCGATCAGAAGTGCGAGCCCGGCTCGCGCAGGAAGGCCCGTTCTTCGGCGGTGGATTCGCGGCCGAGGATGGCGTTGCGATGGGGGAAGCGCCCGAAGCGGGCAATGACTTTCTGGTGCCGTTCGGCGTAATCCAGGTGGTCGGCGAACACGGCGCGGTCTTCCAGCGGTTGCTCATCGTGCAACGCGGCAAAACGCGAAACCCCTTCGTTCTGCACCGCCAGATGCTCGCAATGCTCGAACACCAAGTAGATGAAGCTGCGCTGCATGGCCGGCAATTGCCGGTCAAAATCCGCGGCGATGCCCTGGGCCACCAGCGCTTGAGCACGCGGGTCACCAGAGAAGGCTTGGGCGGTGTCGCGAAAGATCATTCGTGGGAGTTGATCGAGCAACAGCACCAGGGCCAGCCAACCTTGGGGACGTTGCGTCCACTCGGTCAATCCGCCGGCCAGTGCCTGTTCCACCAGGGCCCCGAAGCGCTCACGCGCCTCAAGGTCCTGACTGTCACGCTTGCCGAACCACAGCCGGCCCTTGTCCGCCACGATGTCCGCTGGTTTGTCGGCTGAACCGAACCACCAATCGAGCAAGGGCTGCCAGGGCTCGGCCATGTCTTATTCCTTGTGGTACGCGGTGACGCGAGCCACTTCTTCCTTGGAGCCGAGGAACACCGCTACGCGCTGGTGCAGGCCTTCAGGCTGAATGTCGAGAATGCGCTTGTGGCCATCGGTGGACGCGCCGCCGGCCTGCTCCACCAGGAACGACATTGGGTTGGCTTCGTACATCAGGCGCAGCTTGCCTGGCTTCTCCGGCTCGCGGCTGTCACGTGGGTACATGAACAGGCCGCCACGGGTCAGGATACGGTGCACGTCAGCCACCATGGCAGCGACCCAGCGCATGTTGTAGTTCTTTTTCAGTGGACCGGTGTCGCCGGCCAGCAGCTCATCAACGTAGCGCTTGACCGGGACTTCCCAGTGACGCTCGTTGGACATGTTGATGGCGAATTCCTGGGTGGATTCCGGGATCTTGATGTCTTCGTGAGTCAGCACGAAGCTGCCCATTTCACGGTCCAGGGTGAAGCCTTTGACGCCGTCGCCCAGGGTCAGCACCAGCATGGTCTGTGGGCCGTAGATGGCGTAACCGGCAGCGACCTGCTCGGTGCCTGGCTGCAGGAAGGCCTTTTCGTTCAGGGCTTCGTTCTGGCTCAGGTATTCGTTAGGGCAGCGCAGTACCGAGAAGATGGTGCCAACCGGTGCGTTGATGTCGATGTTGGACGAACCGTCCAGTGGGTCGAACACCAGCAGGTAGGCGCCTTTCGGGTATTTGCCCGGGATCTGGTAGGCATTGTCCATTTCCTCGGACGCCATGCCGGCCAGGTGACCGCCCCATTCGTTGGCTTCGAGCAGGATCTCGTTGGAGATCACGTCGAGCTTCTTCTGCACTTCGCCTTGCACGTTCTCAGTGCCCATGCTGCCCAGAACACCACCCAGGGCGCCTTTGGACACGGCGTGGCTGATCTCCTTGCAAGCACGCGCCACCACTTCGATCAGGAAGCGCAGATCGGCAGGAGTGTTGTTGCTGCGGGTCTGCTCAATCAAATAGCGACTCAGGGTAACGCGGGACATGGACGGCTCCGGAGGAATGGGGGGTAAAAACCCGCGCAGTTTAGCGCGAGTCGTGGCGCATTTCCTCCTCTCAGACAGGGAAGTGCCTGATTGAGTTCATGCGCCCGCTTGAGGCTAGCCAGAAACCGCGAAAACACCCCCTGCCCGGAGCGCATTGCCGACGATCAGCGGCGCCACCGCGCTAGGGCTTGGCTACCGGCTTGCGCAACAGGCTGAAGGCCATGCCCGCCAGCGCCAGCACGCCCAGCAGCAACACCGCCCACAGGCCGATCTTCTTCCAGTCGGTCGTCGGCGCTACCGGCACGGCCGCAGCGGCGGGTGCAACCTGTTGCGGAGCGCCCTCGACCCGGGCCTGGCCCAGGCCTGCCAGGCGCTGCGGGCTGTAGTCAGGAATCAGGGTGGCCAAAGGCAGATTCGCCGGCCCCGCAGCCGGATTGCCCAGGGCCAAGCGATAAGGCCCCGCGCCCCGCGCCAGGAACACCAACTGCACACCACGCACGGCGAAGCGCAAAGCCGGCGCCTGCGCACCCAGGCCACCGCCGCGCTCATCCACTTCCAGCTTCAACTGGCGCCACTTCTGCCCCGCCAACTGCAATTCGTTCTGCTGCACGTCCTGGCCATTCTGAGTCAGGCGATACAGCAGGCCGCTGGTCAGCACCTGCCAGGGCTGGCTGCTGTTCTGCCGGCCATAGAGGGTTACCGGCGCCAGGCTATTGGCCTGGTCCAGCGCCACTTGCAGACGCTCCAGGGGCAAGTCCGCGGGCAGCTCCCAGGTGTATTCACCGGCCTTGGCCGTCTGCCCCGCCAACGGCTGGGACCACTGCAGCGGCGAGGGCACGCTGCTGGTGCTGGTGCTTTCCAGTTGCACCGAGGTCAACACCGGTGCCTGCTGGGGGCTGTTCCAGAGCAGCCGCAGGTAACGCGCAGTTTGCCCGGGCAGACCGACTTCATGCTGCTCGATGCGCTCATCGGCAAACGATAGGCGGGCCACCTGGCCTTCACCCCAGGCTTGCCAATGCTGCAGGTCATCACTGGCTTCGATGCTGAAGTTCTGGAAGCCATCACGCTCGCTGGTCCAGTCCAGCACCAGTTGCTGCAATGGTGCATGGATACCACTGGCGTCCAGCAGCCAGCCACGCAGCACTTCCTCGCCGGCTTCCAATTGGGTGGAGGGTTGCACTTCCACCAGAGTGCCGTTGGCGTTGGACTGCACGCGCACGCTCGGCGTGGCATCGCTGGCCTCGGCCGAGTTGTACAGCGGGAACCACTTCACCTCGTGCAGGCTACGCTGTTCGGTGGTCTGCGCCTGCTGACGGGCCAGGGCGTACGCCTGGGGCTCACCGGCAGCGTTGAACACCCGGATGTCCCGCAGATCGCTATGGCTGGCATGCAGTTGCAGCGCCAACGGCACGTCGAGGCGGTACCAGGGCCCCTCCCCGCTCAGGGCCAACGGCGCTTGGGACTTAAAATCCCCCGGTGTTTCCTGGGCCGTGGCCGACAGCGCCACACACAACCCGACAGCCCCCAACCAGCCCAGGCTCGACATCCGACTCAAGACGACACTCCTTCATTTGCATTGACCGGCGCGGCTTGATCCGGCTCGGCTTCGGCGCGCTTGGGCGGCAGCGGGGCAAAGTAACCCACCACCAACAGCAAACCGCCCACGCCGATAAACGACACGATCCGCGCCAGCCCGCCGCGGTTGCTCAATTCCACCAGGAACAGCTTGGCCACCACCACCGCGATCAACGCGGCGCCCACCAGCCAGACCTCGCGCCGGTGGCGCAGATGCCCACCGATCATCAGGCCCAGGGCAATCAGGGTCCAGACGATGGACAAGCCCGCCTGCACCAGCATCGACTCCAGCAGTGCATCCGCCTGGAACGGTACACCGCCCCAATGGTGGGCGGTGCGCATCACCAGCAGGGTAAAGAAGGCGAACAACGACAACGCCGCCACCCCCTGGCTGATACGTTCGACCCGCTCGGCCGGGATCGCCAGCACCTGCGCCGCGCTGCGCGACCAGACAAACACACCGAACACAGCAAACAGCAGCCCCAGTTCCAGCGGATTGAGCAGCGGCAGGTAAGGCAACGGCTCGGCACTGCCATCGCTGAACAGATTGGCCAGCCAGAACCAGCCCAGCATCAGCAGCGCCAAAGGCAGCGCAGCGTACACCCGGTATTCACGGGCGTAGGCGGCCACCGGCCAAGGCAGGCTGCGCGGCGTCGCCATCAGCACCAGGTACAGGCTCGGCAGCAGCGCCCAGCCCAGCCAGCGCCAGGCGTTGTAGTGCTCGGACAACAGCAACAAGCCGTAGCGCAGCTCCAGGGCCAGGACCCCGAGCAGCATCCAGCAGCCCAGCACATGGGCGGCGCTCAGCACCTGGGCCGGCAGCATTGTCGCCAGGCGCCGCAGGCTGAAGAAATGCACAGCGAACAGCAGCGGCCAGACCAGCCAACCGACATCCGCCGCCGGGTGATAGCGGCCCTGCCAGGCACTCAGCAGCACCAGCAACGCAGCCGGCATCAACAGTCCGCTGAGCAGCCCGAGGGACGGCCACTTCAAACGCGCTGCCAGCAGTGTGCAGAGCGCCACGCTGACAGCGGCGACCAGCAACAACAAGGTCCCTTGCAGGTGCGGCGGGGCGAACACCAGCACTTCCCTGACCAAGGCCAGGACCCACCAGCTGGCGCCCCAGGCCAGCAACAGATCGGACAGGCGCCCCAGGGGCAAGGTGGCGAACGCCGAACCCTGGTCGCCGCGTTGCAAGCGCCAGGCACCCACCAGTGCCGCCAAGGCCAGCACCAGCGGCGTGCCGAAGTTCATATTGGCCAGGGGTCGCAACCCCTCGCCCGGCAACGGGCCGAACCAATCGGCACTGGCCAACAGGAAAGCCACGCCGCCGATCACCTGCAACAGCAGGCCAAACACAAAGCTCGCGCGTTGTTGCAGGTACAGGCTCAGCCAGATGATCAGCACACCACTGGCGGCCCAGACACCGCTGGCCGTGCGCCAAGGCAGGACGAACAGCACCGCCAGGTTGATCATCAATAAACCGGCCAGCAGCACCACCGACAACCCGCGCAGCAGCCGCGGGTCGTTGCGCACCATGTCGTCACGGGCCGCCAGAAGCATGCCGCCGATCAGCGCCAGACCAATCAGCGAGGCGCTCAGCAGCCCGCTCCAACCGGCACTGAACACCGCCGCCGAGTCGCCGTCGGCACCTTGCAGGCGCAACAGGAACAAGGCCCCGCCCAGCAGTTGCACGGCAAAAGCACTGAACAGGAAAGTCCTCGATTGCAGGCGCAGGCCGGCCACCAGGGTCACCAAGCCCGCCAGGGCCCAACTAATGGCCGTGCCATGGACCTGCAGGAACAGCGGTGCCAGCAGGTAGACAAAGCTCAAGCCAGCGACAGCGAGCATCGGCGCCACTGCCAGTTCCCAGCTCGCCACGTGTTCAGGCTGGGCCTTGCGCAGTTGCAGGAAGCTGAACAGCAGGGCCACCCCCAGCAGCAAGGCCCCCAGAGGCGCGCCGTCGAGCAGGCTGCCCTCACCCGGGCGCAATTCACTGAGAAACGCCAGGGCCGCACCGACCTGCAGCAGCAAAGCGAAGACACGGGCCAAGGGCCGTTGCTGACGCAGGCCGAGCCAGAAGATGCCCGCACCCTCCACTGCCCAGGCCGCGCTGGTCCAGCGGGCATCCAACCCCAGGGGAATGGCCAGGCTGGCAAAGATCACCCCCAGGGCCAGGCAGGTTTCCCCCAGCAGCAAGGCACGGCCGCCGGACAACCAACGGGCCAGCCCCATGTAGATCAGGCCCAGCGCCAGAGCGCTGAAGGCGGTGGCGAACTCCAAGTGCTGGACCAGCGCCCATTGCAAGCCAAAGCCCACCAGCGGCGGGCCGAACAGCATGCTGCCATCGACGTAGTCACCCTTGCGGGCCGACCAGTGCAGCAGCGCCTGGCGACTGTCGTCCGCGGGGGCATCGCTGAGTTCCAGCAGCTTGCGCCGGGCGAACAGCAGGCCGATCAGCAGGTACATGACAAAGAACAGAATCAGGAACGGCTCGGTGCTCCACAACAACTCAGGGGTGTAGGACCTCAAGCCCCAGGCGAAGCCGATGCCGAAGGTGCCGACAAAACCGATCAGGTTGAGCAGGCGCCAGGCCTTGAACCAGGCAATGGCGAGGATCCCGGCATTGAGCAGAGCGAAATAACTGAACAGCGCCACATGGCTGCCCGCGCCGGTGGACGTGAGGATGGGGGCAGCGAACCCGCCCAGGGCCGCCGCCGCAGCCAGGCCCAAGGCGTCCTGAGTCACCGCCAGGATGGCCGAGAACAGCGTGACCGCCACCAACAGACCGAGGGCCGCGCCCGGGTCCAACAGCGGATGCAGGCGCATGGCGGCGAACACCGTCAGGTACAGCACCGCGATCCCCGTGCCTTGCAGCATCAAGGCGTAATAGCTGTTGCGCAGTCGCAGCCACCAACCCAGCCCCAACAAGCCCAAAGCGCAAGCGGCGACCCCGGCGTAACGCACTTCGATCGGCACCACCATGCCTTCAGTGGCGTAGCGCAAGAGGAAGGCCAGGCCAAGGAACAACAGCAGCACCCCCACACGCAACACGGTGTTGCCGCCAAACAGCCAGTTGCGCGCCCCTTCGATGGCGCGCTCGATCAGGTTCGGTTCGAGGACGATGGCCGGAGCCGCACGCCGGGGCCCTTCAAGAGGCTCTTCACGCTGCATGGACGCGGCTGGACGAAGGGGCGGTGGCGGCGTTTCACGGGGTGTGGGCGACGCATCCTGGGCCGCTGGCTGCGGGGTCCAGGTATTAGCCGGCAACGGCTGACTGGCCTCTGCAGGCGCGCGAGTCTGGGGTTCGAGTTCTGCCGGCAGTACCCACACCAGGCCGGAACTGGCGGGTTGCGGGTCGACCGCTGGCGGTGCCTGGACAATGGGCGAGCGTGGCTCAGGCACAGGCTCGGCGGCCGCGCTGACGCTGGGCGCCGGGGCGGTAGATGCAGCGTCAGCCGGTGAAGTGGCCGCCTCCAGGGCGCCCAGGCGTTGGCCCAGGTTCAGCACCGCTTGCCGCGCCTGGTCCAGCTCCTCTTGCTGCTTTGCCGCCTGGGCACTCAAGGCCGTCAGACGCAGGGTCTGGCCAAGGCCCAGCCCCAGCAAAGCGCCGATCAGCACACCGCTGAAGGACTCACCGAGCACTCCGCCCAGCACCAGCCCCGTCAGTATGAAAATCCATTGCATGGTCGATATCCCTAAGCGGCCCGCCGCAAGAGGCGTCGGCGTTTGAAGACCTGCGGGCAACACTGACGCCCTCACCGACCAGCCGGCGCCTGCCGATCAGGCAGGTACGGTGGGGGACGATGGCGACAAGAGGCACTGCTGCGGCAGGTCAAAACTGGCGCTCAGTATATCGACAAGGCCCAACTGTCGTTGGGCCTTGCGCACACTTACCAGCAAAAATCCGCGCCCGGGTTACTCCAGGGCTTTCCAGATTTCCGTGGCGTACTCGCGAATGGTCCGGTCCGAGGAGAACCAGCCCATGCGCGCGCTGTTGAGCACTGCCGAGCGCCACCACTCCTTGGAGTCGTGCCAGCGCTCCTCGACCCGGGCCTGGGCACTCCAGTAGGAGTCGAAGTCGGCACAGACCAGAAAGCGGTCGTACTGGATCAGCGAATCGATCAAGCCGGTGTAGCGCGACGGGTCATCCGGCGAGAACACCCCGCCGCGGATCGCCTGCAACACGTCGTTGAGGCGATGGGACGCGGCGATGTCCGGGGCCGCACTGAACTCGCCATTGCGCTTGCGTGCCTCCACCTGCTGGGCGCTGAGGCCGAAGATAAACATATGCTCGGCCCCCACCTGCTCGCACATTTCCACGTTGGCGCCGTCCAGGGTGCCGATGGTCAGGGCGCCATTGAGGCCGAACTTCATGTTGCTGGTGCCCGAGGCCTCGAAGCCGGCGGTGGAAATCTGCTCCGACAGGTCCGCCGCCGGAATGATGCTTTCCGCCAGGCTGACGTTGTAGTTGGGCAGGAACACCACCTTGAGCAGGCCGCGCACGGTGGGGTCGTTGTTGACGGTACGGGCAATGTCGTTGGTCAGTTTGATGATCAGCTTGGCCTGGTGATAACTGGCCGCCGCCTTGCCGGCGAAGATCTTCACCCGTGGCACCCAGTCGATTTCCGGCTCGGCACGAATGGCCTGGTACAGCGCCACGGTGTGCAGCAGGTTGAGCAACTGGCGCTTGTACTCGTGGATGCGCTTGACCTGCACGTCGAACATCGCCGCCGGGTTGACCGCAATCCCCAGGCGCTCATGGATGATCGCCGCCAGCGCCCGCTTGCTGTGCAACCGCTGCTCGGCAAACTGCTTGCGAAAGCCGGGCTTCTCGGCGAAGGGTTCCAGCCCGATCAACAACGCCTCGGGGTTATCCAGCAGCTCGGGGCCCAAGGCATCGACCATCATCGAGGTCAGTTCGGCATTGGCCTGGTACAGCCAGCGGCGGAAGGTGATGCCGTTGGTCTTGTTGTTGATTCGATCGGGATAGAGTTTATGCAGCTCGGAAAACACCGTGCTGCGCATCAGCTGGGTGTGCAGCCCGGACACACCGTTGACGCTGTGGGACCCGAGGAACGCCAGGTTGCCCATGCGCACTCGGCGGCCGTTGTCTTCTTCGATCAGCGACACCGCGCGCAACACGTCAAAGTCGTGGATGCCCTTGGCCCGCAGCGAATCGATGTGCTGGGCGTTGATCAGGTAGATGATCTGCATGTGCCGCGGCAGCATGCGCTCCATCAGGCCCACCGGCCAGGTTTCCAGGGCTTCGGGCAGCAAGGTGTGGTTGGTGTAGGACAGGGTTTCAACGGTGACTTGCCACGCCGCTTCCCAGGCAATGCCGTGCAAATCCACCAGTTGGCGCATCAGTTCGGCCACAGCGATCGACGGGTGCGTGTCGTTGAGCTGGATGGCCGCGTGCTCGCCGAGGCTGAGCACCGAGTCGTGCATGTTTTTGTGCCGGCGCAGCAGGTCTTGCAGGGACGCCGAGACAAAGAAGTATTCCTGGCGCAAGCGCAGTTCCTGCCCCGCTTCGGTGCTGTCAGCCGGGTACAGCACCCGGGAGATGCTTTCGGCCCGAGCCACTTCCGCCACCGCGCCCAAGTGGTCGCCGGCGTTGAAACGCTCCAGGTGCAAATCTTCCATGGCCCGCGCTCGCCACAGGCGCAAGGTGTTGACACTGGCCCCGCGCCAGCCCACCACGGGCGTGTCATAGGCCACGGCGCGCACGGTTTCCCCCGGCGTCCAGACTTGCTTGGTGTGGCCGGCCTCGTCGGTCACGGTTTCCACGCCGCCGCCAAAGCCGATGGGGTAGATCACCTCCGGGCGTTCGAACTCCCAGGGGTTGCCGAAATCCAGCCAGTGCTCGGTCTGTTCCTGCTGCCAGCCATCGACGATGGCCTGGCGGAACAACCCGTGCTCGTAACGAATGCCGTAGCCGTGGCCGGCAATGCCCAGGGTCGACATGCTTTCCATAAAGCACGCCGCCAGGCGCCCGAGGCCGCCGTTGCCCAGGGCCGCGTCGGGCTCCAGCAAGCGAATGCGCTCCAGGTCCACACCCAGTTCGGTGAGGGCTTCGCGGGCCACGTCCAGCAACCCGAGGTTGCTCAGGCTGTCGTAGAGCAGACGGCCAATGAGGAATTCCAGGGAGAGGTAATACACACGCTTCTGGCCTTTGCGGTAGATCTGCCGCGTGTGGTCCATCCAGTGTTCGACCATGTGATCACGGGCCGCGAGAGCGATGGCTTCAAACCAGTCATGGTCAAAGGCGTGATCCGGGTCCTTGCCCACCGCGTAAGTGAGTTTGGTCAAGACGGCTTCGCGGAATGCGGCCACCTCTGCGTCGCGAACTAGTGGTTCCTGAGTCATCGATACGACCTCGAGCGAGATAGACAGTGAGCATGGAATGGTCTGAGCCTAGTCGGTCTGACAGGAGGCAAAGGCTCTGGTTCGGCGCTTTTTTGCCAAGGCCCGGTCAGTGACCCGATCTCCCTGTCGGCGACGGCTAAAAAGATGCAGATGCCGTGCCGAGAGGAAATGTCCTTGGCACCGATCAGAAATATCCGTCAAAAGGCTGTTTAAAATTTCACCAGTCCCGGTATGATCGCGCGCCCTGAAACACGCTGGAAACGCCCCATGATGAAGCCCAACCTGATCGCCGCCGCGGAAATCGACCGACTCGATACCTGGGCCAAATTCACCGCGCCCATGTGCGGTTCCTGCGTTTCCAGCTGCTGCACGCTGCCGGTGGAAGTGAAGATCAAAGACCTGGTGCGCATCGGCATCGTCGATGAGTTCGAGCTTGGCGATCCGCCGAAGAACATCGCCAAGCGCCTGCAGAAAGAAGGCATTGTCGAGCGCTACAACCAGAAGTCCGAGATCTTCACCCTGCAGCGCATGAGCAACAACGACTGCCTGTATCTGGATCGTAAGAGCCGCCTGTGCACCATTTATGACAAGCGCCCGGATACCTGCCGCAACCACCCGCGCATCGGCCCACGCCCAGGTTACTGCGCCTACAAGCCCAAGGCAGTGGAACGCGAGACGGGCCGCCGGACCCTGGAACGCTTCTGACCCAAAGCCGGCGCGCCGTTGATTGGCGCCCGCCTCGGCCGGTGTTTTCGCCAGACAAACAAAAACGCCCCCGACCTTGCGGTCGGGGGCGTTTTTTTAGCCGGGGCTAAAGCTTATGCCTTGGCTTTCTTGGCAGCGCGGGTGCGCTCGCTTTCGTCCAGGATCTTCTTGCGAAGACGGATGGACTTAGGAGTCACTTCACACAGCTCGTCGTCCTGGATGAATTCCAGAGCCTGTTCCAGGGTGAAGCGAACAGGTGGAACCAGAGCGATGGTTTCGTCTTTACCCGAAGCACGCATGTTGTCGAGCTTCTTGCCCTTGGTAGGGTTGACGCCCAGGTCGTTGTCGCGGCTGTTCAGGCCAACGATTTGACCGTTGTAGATCTCTTGGCCGTGTTCAACGAACAGCTTGCCACGAGCCTGCAGGGTTTCCAGGGAGTAGGTCAGCGCCTTGCCGGTTTCAACCGAAACCAGAACGCCGTTCTGACGGCCGGACATGTCGCCGGACTTCATCACGTCGTAACGGTCGAAGATCGAGGTCAGGATGCCAGCACCGTTGGTCAGGGTCAGGAACTGGTTACGGAAACCGATCAGACCGCGAGCAGGGATGTTGTATTCCAGACGAACACGGCCTTTGCCATCCGGCACCATGTTGGTCAGGTCGCCCTTACGCAGGCCCATCTCTTCCATGACCTTGCCTTGGGATTCTTCCGGCAGGTCGATGGTGACGTTTTCGAACGGTTCGTGCTTCACGCCGTCAACCAGACGGATGATCACTTCTGGACGGCCTACAGCCATTTCGAAGCCTTCGCGACGCATGGTTTCGATCAGTACCGAGAGGTGCAGCTCACCACGGCCGGAAACCTTGAACTTGTCAGCCGAGTCGCCTTCTTCAACGCGCAGTGCAACGTTGTACAGCAGCTCTTTGTCCAGACGTTCCTTGATGTTACGGGACGTCACGAACTTGCCTTCTTTACCGCAGAATGGCGAGTCGTTGACCTGGAAGGTCATGGAAACGGTTGGCTCGTCAACGGTCAGAGGCTTCATCGCCTCGACGGTATCCGGGTGGCACAGGGTGTCGGAGATGAACAGCGAGTCCATACCGCTGATGCACACGATGTCGCCTGCAGCTGCTTCTTCAACGTCCACACGGTGCAGACCGTGGTGACCCATCAGCTTCAGGATACGACCGTTGCGCTTCTTGCCGTCGGCACCGATAGCCACGACCGGAGCGTTCGGCTTGACGGTACCGCGAGCGATACGGCCAACACCGATAACACCGAGGAAGCTGTTGTAGTCCAGAGCGGAGATTTGCATCTGGAACGGACCATCACGGTCAACAGACGGCGCGGGTACGTTGTCGACGATCGACTGGTACAGCGGGGTCATGTCTTCAGCCATGTCGTTGTGGTCCAGACCGGCAATACCGTTCAGGGCCGAGGCGTAGACGACTTTGAAGTCCAGCTGTTCTTCGGTGGCACCCAGGTTGTCGAACAGGTCGAAGATCTGGTCCAGAACCCAGTCCGGACGCGCGCCTGGACGGTCAACCTTGTTGATGCACACGATCGGACGCAGGCCGGCTTCGAACGCCTTCTTGGTCACGAAACGGGTTTGCGGCATAGGGCCGTCTTGGGCGTCGACCAGCAGCAGCACGGAGTCAACCATCGACATTACGCGCTCAACTTCACCGCCGAAGTCGGCGTGGCCCGGGGTGTCCACGATGTTGATGTGGTAGCCGTTCCAGTTGATGGCGGTGTTTTTCGCCAGAATGGTAATACCGCGCTCTTTTTCCTGGTCGTTGGAGTCCATCACGCGCTCGTCGTTGAGCTCGTTGCGCTCCAGGGTGCCGGATTGACGCAGGAGTTTGTCTACCAGGGTGGTTTTACCATGGTCAACGTGAGCAATGATGGCGATGTTGCGTAGATTTTCGATCACTTGTGTATCTCGATCAGAGGATTCGGTGTGCTGACAACAGATGGCAGCGATTAACAATAGAGTCAGGCCTTGCCGTTACAGCTTGGCGGCGGCGTCGGGGGGCCGGTGACGCAGGCCACAGGCAAACATCCCCGGGCACTTAGCTCGGTCTATAAACGCGCACATTGGCATGCCCCTCACTGAGCAAATGGTGAGCATGCAGGCGACTCATCACGCCTTTGTCGCAATACAGCAGGTACTGGCGAGTAGGGTCCAGTTCCTTGAAGCGCGCGTTCAGTGCATAGAACGGCATCGCTTGTACTTCGACGCCAGCCAGTTGCAGCGGGTCATCTTCCTCGGCATCCGGGTGACGGATGTCGATGACGATCTGACCGGCCAACGCCTCGCTGACTTCTTCAATCTGCAAATCCTGGCCCAACTCGTCGATCACCCGATCGATCGGTACCAGTTTGGCGTTCTCGAGCGCACGCTCCAGAATCGCCATGTCGAATTCTTTCTCTTCATGCTCCACACGCGGACGCTTGGCGTGGGTCTTGGGGTTCACCGAGATGACCCCGCAATACTCGGGCATGTGCTTGGCGAAGTCGGCGGTGCCGATTTCCTGCGCTAGGTCGATGATGTCCTGCTTGTGGCTGGCGATCAGCGGGCGCAATACCAGCTTCTCAGTCACACAGTCGATCACGGACAGGTTGGGCAGCGTCTGGCTCGATACCTGGGAAATCGCCTCGCCAGTCACCAGCGCGTCGATCTCCAGGCGATCGGCGATTCGGGACGCCGCGCGCAACATCATACGCTTCAAAATGACGCCCATATGACTGTTGTCGACTTTACTGAGGATTTCCCCCAGGACTTCCTCGAACGGCACGCTGACAAACAGCACGCGCTGGGAGCTGCCGTACTTCTTCCATATATAGTGCGCGACTTCCATCACGCCCAATTCGTGGGCACGCCCGCCCAGGTTGAAGAAGCAGAAGTGGCTCATCAGGCCGCGGCGCATGATCTGGTAGGCCGCCACCGTGGAATCGAAACCGCCAGACATCAACACCAGGGTCTGTTCCAGGGCACCCAGCGGGTAGCCACCCAGGCCGTTGTGCTGGCTATGGATCACGAACAACCGTTGGTCGCGAATTTCCATACGCACTTCGATTTCCGGGTCTTTCAGGGAAATCCCGGCGGCGCCGCACTGACGACGCAACTGGCTGCCAACGTATTTTTCCACGTCCATGGAGCTGAATTCGTGCTTGCCGGCGCGCTTGCAACGCACGGAAAAAATCTTCCCGGGCAAGGCATCGCCGAAGTGCTGCTTGCACTTGGCAACGACGTCGTCGAAGTCGCCCAGCGGGTACTCGTCGACCTGCAGGAAATGCGCGATACCCGGCATGCACGTCAGGCGCTCAGTCAGCTCCTTCAAGGCTTTGGGGTCACTGAGGGCGGTTTCCAGTTCAAGGTTGTCCCACACACCATTGACCACCACAGCCGGGTCCAGATCGCGGAGCACGGCACGGATGTTTTTGGCCAACTGGCGGATGAAACGCATCCGTACCGGGCGGCTCTTAATGGTGATTTCCGGGAAAACTTTAACTATTAGTTTCATGAAAACAGCGCGCGCAGGGCCAGCCGAAAAAGGGGGGCGCGGATTATAGCGGAAATTGCTCAAGGTTTAACCAGTTAATGTGCAGTTGGTTTTAGTCGCACCAAAACAGGTCATTTTCAGAATCCAGCGCCACATTGCGGTGCGCTAAAAATCCAAATCCAGGCCAATTAGCCTTTATATGCGTGGATTTGGGGCAAAAAACCCAACTCGGGGCACTGGCATGCAATTTGCTCCCTTGTGAGGCAGGTTGCCTTGGCAGAGTATTCGCGCCGGCATCACCCACATTCTAAGGGCACTCCACTACTTAGCCCGAAGCCACCCCGGAGGACATATGTCGAAGTCGGTTCAACTCATCAAAGATCATGACGTCAAGTGGATTGATCTGCGCTTCACGGATACCAAAGGCACTCAGCACCACGTGACCATGCCGGCTCGCGACGCGCTGGATGACGCCTTCTTCGAAGAAGGCAAAATGTTCGACGGTTCCTCCATCGCTGGCTGGAAAGGCATCGAAGCCTCCGACATGATCCTGATGCCGGACGACAGCACTGCCGTGCTGGACCCGTTCACCGAAGAGCCGACCCTGATCCTGGTTTGCGACGTGATCGAGCCTTCGACCATGCAAGGCTACGACCGCGACCCACGTGCGATCGCCAAGCGTGCCGAGGAATACCTGAAGTCCACCGGTATCGGTGACACCGTATTTGTAGGTCCAGAGCCTGAGTTCTTCATCTTCGACGAAGTGAAGTTCAAGTCCGACATCTCTGGTTCCATGTTCAAAATCTTCTCCGAGCAAGGCTCGTGGATGTCCGACCAGGACGTGGAAGGCGGCAACAAAGGCCACCGTCCAGGCGTCAAAGGCGGCTACTTCCCAGTTCCGCCGTTCGACCACGACCACGAAATCCGTACCTCCATGTGCAACGCCATGGAAGAAATGGGCCTGGTCATCGAAGTTCACCACCACGAAGTGGCGACTGCCGGCCAGAACGAAATCGGCGTGAAGTTCAACACCCTGGTAGCCAAGGCTGACGAAGTTCAGACCCTGAAGTACTGCGTACACAACGTGGCTGACGCTTACGGCCGCACCGCAACCTTCATGCCTAAGCCTCTGTACGGCGATAACGGCTCGGGTATGCACGTTCACCTGTCCATCGCCAAAGATGGCAAGAACACCTTCGCTGGCGAAGGCTATGCCGGCCTGTCCGACACCGCCCTGTACTTCATCGGCGGCATCATCAAGCACGGTAAGGCCCTGAACGGCTTCACCAACCCGTCGACCAACTCCTACAAGCGTCTGGTCCCAGGTTTCGAAGCTCCAGTGATGCTGGCCTACTCGGCCCGTAACCGTTCCGCCTCGATCCGTATTCCTTACGTGTCCAGCCCACGCGCTCGCCGTATCGAAGCTCGCTTCCCGGATCCAGCAGCCAACCCGTACCTGGGCTTCGCTGCACTGCTGATGGCTGGCCTGGACGGCATCCAGAACAAGATCCACCCTGGCGACGCTGCTGACAAAAACCTGTATGACCTGCCGCCTGAAGAGGCCAAAGAGATCCCACAAGTTTGCGGCAGCCTGAAAGAAGCCCTGGAAGAGCTGGACAAAGGTCGTGCGTTCCTGACCAAAGGCGGCGTTTTCAGCGACGACTTCATCGATGCTTACATCGAGCTGAAAAGCGAAGAAGAAATCAAAGTACGCACCTTCGTACACCCACTGGAATACGAGCTGTACTACAGCTGCTAATCCAGTCGCGCTCGCGCAAGCGGCGTAACGAGAGGCCTCCTTCGGGAGGCCTTTTTTATGGGCGATTTTCACCCATTGTGTGAGCAAAGGTTAAGGCTGCCGCCCCGAGCCTTGTCGCTGCTCTATGGTCAATCCGTACCCGAACAAGAGATGACGGCTGCACAGCCAGAGACCGACCTTCCATGCGCATTTATCTTTTTTGCCTGATGCTGGCCAGCTTGCCGGCCAGCGCCGAGAGCCACCGCCACGTCGACGCCGCCGACCCCGTGTATTCCGTACTGGAGATACGCAACCTGCCCACAACCCTGCGCGCCAACAACGGCCGCGTCAGCGTCGATATCAAGCTGCACCCCGCACTGCGCCCCGAGCACCGCCTGCGCCTGCTGCTCGACGGCCGGCCTTACACCCGCCCCAGCGAGCGGACCCATTTGTCATTGGTGGACGTCGACCGCGGCCGGCATAGCCTGGAGGTGCAGGTACTGGAGGGTGAGCAGGTCGTGCAACAGAGCGAGCCCGAGGTATTCCATCTGCAGCGGGCCCGTCGCCGATAAAGCCGAGCAGGCACAGGAACCCGAGCCTTTTTCAACGCCGCTCAGCTAACGGCACTATATTGGTGCAATCCATTGCACCCCGTGGCACCCGACTGCCCATTTTGGGTCGAAAAACCGCTGAAAAGCCGGCCGGACGCCACGCAATCGAGCCTCAAACGCCTGTTTCAGGCTTTTAACGCTTCTTTTCGGAGCCTTGGTTTGGTTTTTGCATTTTCCCCACATCAGCGCTTTACCCGCGCGCGCGATCCGGGACCGGCCCCGGATCGTCTTGCTTCAAAAGAGGTCAACCAGTACCCATGACCATCAGCGACCAACTGCACAGGCTGCTCCTCGACAACCTGACCACCGCCACCATCCTGCTCAATGCCGACCTGCGCCTTGAGTACATGAACCCGGCGGCGGAAATGCTCCTGGCCATCAGCGGCCAGCGCAGCCATGGGCAATTCATCAGCGAACTGTTCACCGAGTCGGCCGAAGCCCTGAGCTCCCTGCGCCAGGCTGTCGAGCAGGCCCACCCCTTTACCAAGCGCGAAGCGATGCTCACCGCCCTGACGGGCCAGACCCTGACCGTGGACTACGCGGTGACGCCGATCCTCAGTAACGGCGAAACCCTGCTGCTGCTGGAAGTCCACCCCCGTGATCGCCTGTTGCGTATCACCAAGGAAGAGGCCCAGTTGTCCAAGCAGGAAACCAGCAAGATGCTGGTGCGCGGCCTGGCCCACGAGATCAAGAACCCCCTGGGCGGGATTCGCGGCGCGGCCCAGTTGCTGGCCCGGGAACTGCCGGAAGAAAGCCTCAAGGACTACACCAACGTCATCATCGAAGAGGCCGACCGCCTGCGAAACCTGGTGGATCGCATGCTCGGCTCGAACAAGCTGCCGTCCCTGGCCATGACCAACATCCATGAAGTGCTGGAGCGGGTCAGCAGCCTGGTGGAAGCCGAAAGCCAGGGTTGCATCACTTTGGTGCGCGACTACGACCCAAGCATTCCCGATGTATTGATCGACCGCGAACAGATGATCCAGGCGGTGCTCAACATCGTGCGCAACGCCATGCAGGCCATCAGCAGCCAGAACGAGTTGCGCCTGGGCCGCATCAGCCTGCGCACCCGGACCATGCGCCAGTTCACCATCGGTCATGTGCGCCATCGCCTGGTGACCAAGATCGAAATCATCGACAACGGCCCGGGGATCCCGCCCGAGCTGCAAGACACCCTCTTCTTCCCCATGGTCAGCGGCCGCCCGGACGGTACCGGGCTGGGCCTGGCCATCACTCAGAACATCATCAGCCAGCACCAGGGCCTGATCGAATGTGACAGCCATCCCGGCCACACCACGTTCTCGATCTTTCTGCCACTGGAACAAGGAGCCCCATCGACATGAGCCGTAGTGAAACCGTGTGGATCGTCGATGACGACCGTTCTATCCGCTGGGTCCTGGAAAAAGCCTTGCAACAAGAAGGCATGACCACCCAAAGCTTCGACAGCGCCGACGGGGTGATGAGTCGCCTGGCGCGCCAGCAGCCGGACGTGATCATCTCCGACATCCGTATGCCCGGTGCCAGCGGCCTTGATCTGTTGGCGCGGATTCGCGAGCTGCACCCGCGTCTGCCGGTGATCATCATGACCGCCCACTCTGACCTGGACAGCGCTGTCGCGTCCTATCAGGGCGGCGCCTTCGAGTACCTACCCAAGCCGTTCGACGTCGACGAAGCCGTTTCCCTGGTCAAGCGCGCCAACCAGCACGCCCAGGAACAGCAAGGCCTGGAAGTGGCTCCGACCATGGCCCGCACCCCGGAAATCATCGGTGAGGCACCGGCGATGCAGGAAGTGTTTCGTGCGATCGGGCGCCTGAGCCACTCCAATATCACCGTGCTGATCAACGGCGAATCCGGTACCGGTAAAGAACTGGTGGCCCACGCCCTGCACCGCCACAGCCCGCGGGCTGCCTCGCCGTTCATTGCGCTGAACATGGCGGCGATCCCCAAGGACCTAATGGAGTCCGAGCTGTTCGGCCACGAAAAAGGTGCCTTCACCGGCGCGGCCAACCTGCGGCGCGGACGCTTTGAGCAAGCCGACGGCGGCACCCTGTTCCTCGATGAAATCGGCGACATGCCGGCCGAAACCCAAACCCGTTTGCTGCGGGTACTGGCCGATGGCGAGTTCTACCGGGTCGGCGGGCACACCCCGGTCAAGGTCGACGTGCGCATCATCGCGGCGACCCACCAGAACCTGGAAACCCTGGTGCATGCAGGCAAATTCCGTGAGGACTTGTTCCACCGCCTCAACGTGATCCGCATCCACATTCCACGCCTGTCGGACCGTCGTGAAGACATTCCGACCCTGGCCAAGCACTTCCTCAGCCGCGCCGCCCAGGAGCTGGCGGTGGAGCCCAAGCTGCTGAAGAGCGAAACCGAGGAATACCTGAAGAACCTGCCGTGGCCGGGCAACGTGCGTCAGCTGGAGAACACCTGCCGCTGGATCACGGTGATGGCTTCGGGACGCGAAGTGCACATCAGCGACCTGCCGCCGGAGCTGCTGAGCCTGCCTCAGGATTCGGCGCCAGTGACCAACTGGGAACAGGCCCTGCGCCAATGGGCCGACCAGGCCCTGGCACGCGGCCAATCGAGCCTGCTGGACAGCGCCGTGCCGAGCTTCGAGCGGATCATGATCGAGACCGCCCTCAAGCACACCGCCGGCCGCCGTCGCGACGCCGCCGTGCTGCTGGGCTGGGGCCGTAACACCCTGACTCGCAAGATCAAAGAGCTGGGAATGAAGGTCGATGGCGGTGATGACGACGAGGGCGATGAAGCCTAAGCCGTACTGACCGGCCACATCGCCATCGCGGGCAAGCCCACTCCTACGGGAGCCGGGGTTGCCCGCGATTTTTTTTGTGCACCGCAATGGGCTGCCTGCACTGCCTGAAGGCGCCGTGAACCTCGATCGGGCACGCCGACAGCGGCGGCGCAGTGGATCTTCATATCCGAAAGCCTTGCCTTCGAAAACGCAAAAGCCCCGTATTCCGGGGCTTTGCGGCACTCAGGCGAAGAATAAACGCGCCCGCGGAGAAAACTGGCACGCCCTCTGCAATAACCTCATCACTACCCAGTTTCGGGGACCTTGGTACAGGCAGGCCGGGGATTCCCCTCTTTAACACCGGGCTCACAACGCTCATCGCGACGAGCCCAAACGCTTTCGGGAACCTTGGTACAGGCAGGCCGGGGATTCCCTCTTTAACACCAGGCTCACAACGCTCTTAGCGACGGGCCCAAACGCTTTCGGGAACCTTGGTACAGGCAGGCCGGGGATTCCCTCTTTAACACCAGGCTCACAACGCTCTCAGCGACGGGCCCAAACGCTTTCGGGAACCTTGGTACAGGCAGGCCGGGGATTCCCTCTTTAACACTAGGCTCACAACGCTCTTAGCGACGGGCCCGAACCCTTTCGGGAACCTTGGTACAGGCAGGCCGGGGATTCCCTCTTTACACCGGGCTCATCGCCCTCAGCGCGATGAACCCACCCCGTCTTTGGGGGCCTTGGTACAGGCAGGCCGAGGTTTCCCTCTTTTATTCCTCGCGCAGATGGATCTGCAACCGCCAACCTTCGTCCACCTCGCTTCCCGACCACTCCCCACGCAACGGCCGTGCTGCCACCAGGTTCAGCAACAAGCCGGCATCGGCTTTTCTCACGCGCCAGTTCACGTCCTTGCCATTGACCTTCAACTGGCCCTTCTGCGCCCGTCCCTCGGCATCGAACAACAGGGCCACAGCGCCGTCGATATGCTCGCCATGCACCTTGGGTTCCTGGTTGAACCACACCACCAGGCCATCCGGCGCCACCTCCACACGTTCCAGGACCACAGGGTCGGGCGCGGTCAAGCGACCGATCATCAGCCCCACCATGACCCCGACAATCGCCAGCGAACCGAAAACCCGCAGCATTAGCTTCGGTCGCGGGTCCTCTTCGGGCGTAGAATGCAGCCTGTCTTTTTCTTCGGAGCCGTGCATGTTTCACGTCATCCTTTTTCAACCAGAAATTCCGCCGAATACCGGCAACGTTATCAGGCTGTGCGCCAATAGCGGCTGCCACCTGCATTTGATCGAGCCACTGGGTTTCGAAATGGACGACAAGCGCCTGCGCCGGGCCGGCCTCGACTATCACGAGTACGCCACCCTGCAACGCCACCCCGACCTTGCCAGTTGCCTGGAAAGTCTAGGTCAGCCGCGCTTGTTCGCCTTCACCACCAAGGGCTCGCGCCCTTTCCACGACGCCAGCTTCGCCGAGGGTGATGCCTTTCTCTTCGGCCCCGAAAGCCGCGGCTTGCCCGCCGACGTGCTGGACGCCCTGCCCGGCGAACAGCGCCTGCGCCTGCCGATGCGCGAAGGCTGCCGCAGCCTGAACCTGTCCAACACCGTGGCCGTGGCCGTCTACGAGGGCTGGCGACAGCTTGGGTTCAAGTAAGCCCGTGCGGCGATAAGGCCTGGGGCGATTTCGACGACGCTATCGCCGGCAAGCCGGCTCCCACACGAGGGACGAGGCATAAAAAAAGCGCCAGTGATGGCGCTTTTTTGTGCGTCGACGATTTACTGAACCGTCGGTGCGCCTTCTTGCTGAATACGTTGCAGCTCTTGAGCGTACAGCGCATCGAAGTTCACCGGCGCCAGCATCAGGGCCGGGAACGAACCACGGGTCACCAGGCTGTCCAGCGCTTCGCGAGCGTAAGGGAACAGGATGTTCGGGCAGAACGCACCCAGGGTGTGGCTCATGGAGCCTTCGTCGAGGTTCTTGATCAGGAAGATACCGGCCTGCTGAACTTCAGCGATGAACGCCACTTCTTCACCGTTCTTCACGGTGACCGACAGGGTCAGCACCACTTCGTGGAAGTCGGTTTCCAGGGCTTTCTGGCGAGTGTTCAGGTCCAGGGCAACGCTCGGCTCCCACTGCTGACGGAAGATCGCCGGGCTTTTTGGCGCTTCGAAGGACAGGTCACGCACATAAATGCGTTGCAGGGAGAATTGCGGCGCGTTTTCTTCTTCGGTAGCGGCAGTGTTCTGCTGGTCGGTCATCTCTGAGATCCTTCTTGATCTTGGTCTATAGGGTTTGAATTTCAGGCCTGGAGCAGCGCATCGAGCTTGCCGGCGCGTTCCAGGGCAAACAAATCATCACAACCGCCCACGTGGGTGCTGCCAATCCAGATCTGCGGCACCGACGTACGCCCGGCCTTTTGCGCCATTTCAGCCCGCACCTGGGGCTTGCCATCGACCTTGATCTCTTCGAAGGCCACGCCTTTATTGCCGAGCAGGTGCTTGGCCCGCGAGCAGTAAGGGCAGTAATCGCTGGAGTAGACGACAACCCGGGTCATGTCACTTCACCAGGGGCAGATTGTCTGCTTTCCAGCTGGAGATGCCGCCGGACAGCTTGGCGGCGGTGAAGCCGGACTTCATCAGTTCGCGGGCATGGCCGCCTGCGTGCTGGCCCTGGGCGTCCACCAGAATGATGGTCTTGGCCTTGTGCTTCTCCAGCTCGCCAACGCGGGCGATGAGTTTGTCCTGGGGAATGTTCAGGGCGCCGACGATGTGGCCGCTGGCGAAATCCTTGGATGGACGCAGGTCGATCACAACGCCCTGTTCGCTGTTGACCAGTGCAGTCAGTTCACGGGTGCTGAGGCTGCGGCCGCCGCGGCTCAACTCGTGAGCGATCAACAGAGCCAGCAGGATGGCGAAGGCGCCGACGAGCAAGTAGTGTTCAGTGGCGAATTGAATCAGGTGAGCAACCATCTAAGGAGGTTCCAGGGCGTTAAAATGTCGGCCAGTATACACAGCCCTCTGGGTCGGCCAAACCCCGCCCGGCGGTGACGCCACCGGAACTTCGCTTTAAACTGCCACTCCCTTTTTCAACACCTCCCTATCCAGCCACGAGTGGACGCCATGACTACCACGCCTAAACCTTTGGTCCTGATGATTCTGGATGGCTTCGGTCACAGCGATAGCCACGAATCCAACGCCGTTTATGCGGCCAACAAGCCCGTCCTGGACCGCTTGTGCGCCAGCATGCCGAACGGCCTGATCTCGGGCTCGGGCATGGACGTCGGCCTGCCCGACGGGCAAATGGGCAACTCCGAAGTCGGCCACATGAACCTCGGCGCCGGCCGCGTGGTGTATCAGGACTTCACCCGGGTGACCAAGGCCATCCGCGATGGCGAGTTCTTCGATAACCCAACCATCGGCGCTGCCGTGGATAAAGCCGTAAGCGCCGGCAAGGCCGTGCACATCCTCGGCCTGCTCTCGGACGGCGGCGTACACAGTCACCAGGACCACTTGGTGGCCATGGCCGAGCTGGCGTTCAAGCGCGGTGCCGAGAAGATCTACCTGCACGCCTTCCTCGATGGCCGCGACACCCCGCCGAAAAGCGCCCAGTCGTCCATTGAACTGCTGGACGAAGCCTTCAAGACCCTGGGCAAGGGCCGCATCGCCAGCCTGATCGGCCGTTACTTCGCCATGGACCGTGACAACCGCTGGGACCGTGTGGCCCAGGCCTACAACCTGATCGTCGATGGCAACAGCGAGTTCCAAGCGGCCACGGCCCAGCAAGGCCTGCAAGCCGCCTACGAGCGTGGCGAGAGCGACGAATTCGTCAAGGCCACCAGCATCGGCGACAAGGTCCGGGTAGAAGACGGCGACGCCGTGGTGTTCATGAACTTCCGCGCCGACCGTGCCCGGGAACTGACCCGGGTCTTCGTCGAAGACGGCTTCAAGGACTTCGAACGTGCGCGCCAGCCCGCCCTGGCCGGTTTCGTGATGCTGACCCAATACGCGGCCAGCATCCCGGCGCCATCAGCCTTTGCCCCCGGCAGCCTGGAAAACGTCCTCGGCGATTACCTGGCGAAAAACGGCAAGACCCAGCTGCGCATCGCCGAAACCGAGAAGTACGCCCACGTGACCTTCTTCTTCTCCGGTGGCCGCGAAGAGCCCTTCCCGGGTGAAGAGCGCATCCTGGTGCCGTCGCCCAAAGTCGCCACCTACGACCTGCAACCGGAAATGAGCGCGCCGGAAGTCACCGACAAGATCGTCGATGCCATCGAGCACCAGCGCTACGACGTGATCATCGTCAACTATGCCAACGGCGACATGGTCGGCCACAGCGGCGTGTTCGATGCCGCAGTCAAGGCCGTGGAATGCCTGGACCTGTGCGTGGGGCGGATTGTCGATGCCCTGGAAAAGGTCGGCGGCGAAGCCCTGATCACCGCCGACCACGGCAACGTCGAGCAGATGGCCGACGAATCCACCGGCCAGGCGCACACCGCCCACACCACCGAGCCGGTGCCGTTCATCTATGTTGGCAAGCGTGACCTGAAAGTGCGTGAAGGCGGCGTACTGGCGGACGTGGCGCCGACCCTGCTGAAGCTTCTGGACCTGGAAAAACCGGCGGAAATGACCGGCACTTCGATCCTCGTCTGATAGCAAATGGCCCAATAATTGGCTGGAAACAGCTTTTTATGACGAACGCCTCAAAGCAGTTGGCTTTGAGGCGTTTTTTTTGCAGCGATGGGCGGGCATACTAGGCCGTCCCTTTCCCTGGTGTCACCCGCCTCTATGCTTCGCGCCCTGATTGCCCTCGCTTTGACCTGCCTGCTCCAACCGGCCTTTGCCGATGAGCGCGCGCAAACCCAACAACAGTTGGATGCCACGCGCCAGGACATTACCGAACTGAAGAAGCTCCTCGGCAAGCTGCAAGAGGAAAAGTCCGGCGTGCAGAAAGACCTGCGCGGCACCGAGACCGAAATGGGCAAGCTGGAGAAGCAGGTGGAAGCCCTGCAGAAAGAGCTGAAGAAAAGCGAATCCGAGCTGCAGCGACTCGATGAGGAGAAAAAAAAACTCCAGAGCGCGCGCACTGAACAGCAACGACTGATCGCCATCCAGGCCCGCGCGGCCTACCAGAACGGCCGTCAGGAGTACCTCAAACTGCTGCTCAACCAGCAGAACCCGGAAAAATTCGCCCGCACCCTCACCTATTACGACTACCTGAGCCAGGCCCGCCTGGAGCAGTTGAAGAACTTCAACGAGACCCTGCGCCAGCTGGCCAATGTGGAAAAGGACATCTCCCTGCAGCAGGCCCAGTTGCTGGTGCAGAAAAGCAGCCTCGACACCCAGCGCGAAGAACTCGACAAAGTCCGCAAGGAACGGCAACTGGCCCTGGCCAAGCTCAACGACGACGTGAAGGCCCGCGACCAGAAGCTGCAAGCCCGCGAACAGGACCAGGCCGACCTGGCCAAAGTCCTGAAAACCATCGAAGAGACCCTGGCTCGCCAGGCCCGCGAGGCGGAGGAAGCGCGTCAGAAAGCGCTGATCGCCCAGCAGGAAGCCGAAAAAAAGCGTTTGCTTGAAGCCCAGGCCGATGCCAGCGATGCGCCGCGCAAGCCCGTAAAACCGGCGCCCGGCCCACTGGTTTCGAGCAGTGGCGTGTCCTACGGCGGCCCTTTTGCTTCAGCCCGGGGAAAACTTCCATGGCCAGTTGATGGTCGATTGCTAGCGCGCTTTGGTGAAACCCGTGGCGACGATGCCCGAACCAAGTGGGACGGGGTGATGATCAGCGCCGCCGCCGGCAGCCAGGTGCACGCCGTGCATGGCGGCCGCGTGGTCTTCGCCGACTGGCTGCGAGGCGCCGGCTTGCTGGTGATCCTCGACCACGGTAACGGTTATCTGAGTCTGTACGGGCACAACCAGACGCTGCTTAAAGAAGCGGGCGACATCGTCAAAGCCGGTGAGTCCATCTCCACTGTGGGTAATAGTGGCGGACAAGACACACCTGCGCTGTACTTCGCTATTCGTCAGCAGGGCCGCCCCAGCGACCCGGCACAGTGGTGCCATGCGCAAGGATAAGCGCTGCTACCCCATTTAGGAGTTCGTTCGACATGCTGCATTTGTCTCGCCTCACCTCGTTGGCCCTGACGATCGCCCTGGTGATCGGTGCGCCGCTGGCGTTCGCCGCAGAACCCGCGCCATCGGCCAGCGCCGCGACCACCAAGGCGCCGCTGCCCCTGGACGAGCTGCGCACCTTTGCCGAGGTCATGGACCGGATCAAGGCTGCCTACGTCGAACCCGTGGACGACAAGACCCTGCTGGAGAACGCCATCAAGGGCATGCTCAGCAACCTTGACCCGCACTCGGCCTACCTGGGCCCGGAAGACTTTGCCGAGCTGCAGGAAAGCACCAGCGGCGAATTCGGCGGCCTGGGCATTGAAGTCGGTGCCGAAGACGGCTTTATCAAAGTGGTCTCGCCCATCGATGACACCCCAGCGTCCAAGGCCGGGATCCAGGCCGGCGACCTGATCGTCAAGATCAACGGCCAGCCGACCCGCGGCCAGACCATGACCGAAGCCGTGGACAAGATGCGCGGCAAGATCGGCCAGAAAATCACCCTGACCCTGGTTCGCGACGGCGGCACGCCATTCGACGTGACCCTGGCCCGCGCCACCATCCAGGTGAAGAGCGTGAAGAGCCAGTTGCTGGAGTCGGGCTACGGCTACATCCGCATCACCCAGTTCCAGGTCAAGACCGGCGAGGAAGTCTCCAAGGCCCTGGCCAAGCTGCGCAAGGACAACGGCAAGAAGCTCAACGGCATCATCCTCGACCTGCGCAACAACCCGGGCGGCGTCTTGCAGGCGGCGGTGGAAGTGGTCGACCACTTCATCACCAAAGGCCTGATCGTCTACACCAAGGGCCGCATCGCCAACTCCGAGCTGCGCTTCTCGGCCACCGGCAAGGACGAAAGCGAAGCGGTGCCGATGGTGGTGCTGATCAACGGCGGCAGCGCCTCGGCGTCGGAAATCGTCGCCGGCGCCCTGCAAGACCAGAAACGCGCCGTGCTGATGGGCACCACCAGCTTCGGCAAGGGCTCGGTGCAGACGGTGCTGCCGCTGAACAACGAGCGTGCGCTGAAGATCACCACCGCGCTGTACTTTACCCCCAACGGCCGCTCGATCCAGGCCCAGGGCATCGTGCCGGACATCGAGGTGCGCCGCGCCAAGATCACCAGCGAGGCCCAGGACGGCGAGTACTACAAAGAAGCCGACCTGCAGGGTCACCTGGGCAATGGCAACGGCGGCGCCGATAAGCCAAGCGCTGCGTCCACCAAGGCCAAGCCGATGCCGCAGGACGATGACTACCAGTTGGCCCAGGCCCTGAGCCTGCTCAAAGGGCTGAGCATCACCCGCAGCAAGTGACGGAACCTATCGCCGGCAAGCCGGCTCCTACAGACAGGCAACAACCTGTAGGAGCGAGCTTGCTCGCGATAGCGTTTTCATGATCGCCACACCGCCAAGGTCCCACCCCGCCACCATGTCCCTATCGAAGATCACCCGCCCGTGGAGGCTCGTGATGGGGCTCCTGTGCACCCTCGCCGTCGCGCCACTCCAGGCCGCCGAACCCAGCACCACCGCGCCCAAAGCCTACCTGACGCTGATCATCGACGACCTCGGGCAAAACCTGCCTCGGGACCGCCGCGTGCTGGCCCTGCCCGGCCCGGTAACCACGGCGATCATGCCGGATACGCCCCACGCTGCCGAGTTCGCCCGCGAAGCCCACCGCGCCGGCAAGATCGTCATCCTGCACATGCCCATGGACCCCGCCACCGGGCCGTTCGCCTGGCACCCTGACCTGCCCATCCCCGAACTGGAAAAACGCCTGAACGCCGCCTTCGATGCCGTGCCCTACACCAGCGGCATCAACAACCACATGGGCAGCCGCATGACCGCCCAGCCCCAGGCCATGGCCTGGTTGATGGGCGAGTTGCAGCGGCGGCACAAATTCTTCGTCGACAGCCGCACCAGCGCGCAAACAGTGGCCGCCGCCGAAGCGCAGAAAATCGGCCTGGCCAGCGTTTCCCGGGATGTATTCCTCGACGACGAACGCACCGAAGCCGCCATCAGCCACCAACTGCAGACCGCCATTAAACTGGCCCACAAACAAGGCACAGCGGTGATGATCGGGCACCCCTATCCGCAAACCCTGGCAGTACTCGAACGCGAACTGCCCAAGCTCAAGGCCCAGGGCGTGGAATGGATTGATATCAAGTCAATGATCGGCCTGCGCAGCAATCAAGCCACCGCGGCGCACGGCAAGGACGGGAGGTATAGGTGAGGAGCAGCTGCAAGCTTTGAGCTACAAGCTACAAGCGCACCGATGCCCGCTTGCCGCTCAAAACTTGTCGCTCCCCCCTCACAAATACCTCCCCATGATTTCGTCCACGAGGCCTTCCTTGCGCAGCTCATCCAGGGCGGCTTGCAGCTTGGCGACGGTGGCGTCCGGGACGTCTTTGTTCAACGCCAGGTATAACTCGGCGCTGTTGAAGCGCAGCACGGTCTTGAGGCCGGTGATGCCTTCCTGCTTGGCCAGGTAGCGCCCGGCCGGGTCGCCGGTGGCCCACAGGTCGATCTGGCCACTGAGCAGCTTCTTCGCGTTGTCTTGATCGCGCAGCACCACCAGCGGCGCCAGGCCTTGCTTGCTCAGGGTCTCGGCAATCGCATCGCCTTTGTAGGCGCCAATCTTGTACGAGTGCGCCTGTTCCAGGGATTCAAGGCTGATCTTGCTGTCGGCCTTGGCCAGCATGATCCAGTCATCCGGGCCGATGGGGCCGACCCATTTGAAGAGCTTTTCCCGGTCCGGCAAGCGGGCCATGACGAACACGCCGTACCCGGGCTGTTCAAGGGCCAGCTTGTAGATTCGCTCCCAGGGGAAGCGCAGGGTCAGGCTGTAATTGATGCCGGCGCGCTTGAACATTTCCCGAACGATATCCACGGCAATGCCGTTGATATTTTCGCCTTGGGCGAAGTTCTTGCCGTTCTTGGCCATGTTGTAGGGAGGAAAGTTTTCGGTCAGCAACACCAGGGAAGGGTCGGACGATTCTGCTGCACGTACGCCGCCGGCAAGAAGGACCGAGGCGCTGGCTAGAACAAGGAGCAGACGTTTGAACATGACGGGCTACCGGAATCCATGGCGTGCCCAAGAGTGCCGTGAGCCCGCCATGCTGTCCAGTGGCTATCGCACAACAATCCCGCGCTGAGCCATGTAGGCCTTGGCCTCGGGAACGGTGTACTCGCCGAAGTGGAAAATGCTCGCCGCCAGCACTGCGCTGGCGTGGCCTTCGAGGATGCCGTCGGCCAAATGCTGAAGGTTACCCACGCCGCCAGACGCGATCACTGGAATGCCCAGCGCGTCGCTGATGGCGCGAGTCACACCCAGGTCGAAGCCGTTTTTCATGCCGTCCTGGTCCATGCTGGTCAGGAGGATTTCACCGGCGCCCAAGCCTTCCATTTTCTTCGCCCACTCCACCGCATCCAACCCGGTGGGCTTGCGGCCGCCATGGGTGAAAATCTCCCAGCGCGGGGTTTCGCCCGGGCCGGAAACCTTCTTGGCATCGATAGCGACGACGATGCACTGCGAGCCGAAATGCTGCGCCGCTTCACCGACGAACTCGGGGTTGAACACCGCGGCGGTGTTGATCGAGACCTTGTCCGCGCCGGCATTCAGCAGGTTGCGGATGTCTTGCACAGTGCGCACGCCACCGCCCACGGTCAGCGGGATAAACACCTGGCTGGCCATGCGCTCGACGGTGTGCAGCGTGGTATCGCGACCATCGACGCTGGCGGTGATGTCGAGAAAGGTAATCTCGTCGGCACCCTGCTCGTCGTAGCGACGGGCAATTTCCACCGGGTCGCCGGCGTCACGGATGTTCTCGAACTTGACGCCCTTGACCACGCGACCGTTGTCGACGTCCAGGCAAGGGATGATGCGTTTGGCTAACGCCATAGACTTAATCTCCGATTAAGAAGCGACAAGCTTCAAGCGACAAGCAAGAGCGGATAGCAGCCACGCGTCCAACTTGCCGCTTGCCGCTTATGCCTTGCTGCTGGCCGCGTAGCCATCACAAAAGGCTTGAGCCTCGGCCACATCCAGCGTGCCCTCGTAAATCGCGCGGCCCGTGATGGCGCCGATGATGCCAGGCGCCTTGGCGTCCAGCAGCGACTTGATGTCGCCCAGGTTGTGGATACCGCCGGACGCGATCACTGGGATCTTGGTCGCGGCAGCCAGGGCAGCGGTGTACGAAACGTTGCAGCCCTGCATCATGCCGTCTTTGGCGATGTCGGTATAAACGATGGCCGACACGCCATCGGCTTCGAACTGCTTGGCCAGGTCGATCACCTGGACGGTGCTGATCTCGGCCCAGCCATCGGTGGCCACGAAACCGTCTTTGGCATCCAGGCCAACGATGACCTTGCCCGGGAACGCGCGGCAGGCTTCAGCGACGAAGGCCGGATCTTTCACGGCTTTGGTGCCGATGATCACGTAGCTCACGCCGGCTTTGACGTAGTGCTCGATGGTTTCCAGGGAGCGGATGCCGCCACCGATCTGGATCGGCAGGTTCGGGTAGCGCTTGGCGATGGCGGTGACCACTTCGCCGTTGACCGGTTGGCCTTCAAAGGCACCGTTCAGGTCGACCAGGTGCAGACGACGGCAACCGCCTTCGACCCACTTGGCAGCCATGCTCACCGGGTCATCGGAGAACACCGTGGAATCTTCCATACGGCCCTGGCGCAGACGTACACAGGCACCGTCTTTAAGATCGATAGCGGGAATAATGAGCATGCTTTTTCCTTCGTCAAAAGAGTTGCAAGCTGCAAGCCATGAGCTGCAAGCAAGCACGCGTTTCAATTCTTGCAGCTTCACGCCTGAAGCTTGCGGCTACTTCAATTCTTCTCGAGCGCCCACAGATCGCTTTCGATGCTTTCGAACCGCTCTTTAAGGTGCGCCTGCACATCGAAAATCGCCCGATTGTAGTAATGCGGGGCGATTTCGCGGGCAAACAGCTCAAGGATTTCTGCCGCTTCGAACGAACCCAGGTCCAATTCGAAGCGATCCTCCATGAACCGCTTGATCTTGTGATTGGCCTCGCTCTCCTGCTCGGGAGTGAGGGTCAGGATCGGCGGTTTGGATTTCTTCGCGGCCATTTACCAGCGACCATCCCAGGCGGCGAAGTTTTGCAGCAACTGCAGGCCGTGGGTGTGGCTCTTCTCGGGGTGGAACTGCACGGCAAAACGCGAGCCGTCGGCCAGCGCAGCGGCGAAGTCCACGCCGTAGTGGCCGCTGCCCACCACCTGCCGCGCGTTGCCGGCAGCGATGTAGTAGCTGTGCACGAAGTAGAAGCGCGCCAGGTCCGGGATGTTGTGCCACAGCGGGTGACTCACCGCCTGCTGCACTTCGTTCCAGCCCATGTGCGGCACCTTCAAGTGCTCGCCGTCTTCATGCAGGCCCTTGCCGAAAAACTTCACCTGGCCCGGGAACAGGCCGATGCAATCGACGCCGTCGTTCTCTTCGCTGCGGTCGAGCAAGGCTTGCATGCCCACGCAGATGCCCAAGAAGGGACGGTCCTGGCTGACTTCACGCACCAGGCTGTCGAAGCCCAGGCGACGAATTTCGGCCATGCAATCGCGAATCGCGCCCACACCGGGGAATACCACCCGGTCGGCTTCGCGAATCACGTTGGCGTCGCTGGTGATCATCACCTTGCCGGCACCCACGTGCTCGAGGGCCTTGGCCACCGAGTGCAGGTTGCCCATGCCGTAGTCGATAACGGCGACCGTCTGCATTACAGGACGCCCTTGGTCGATGGCATTTGCCCGGCCATGCGCTCATCCAGCTCCACAGCCATGCGCAGCGCGCGGCCGAAAGCCTTGAACACGGTCTCGATCTGGTGGTGCGTGTTGTGCCCACGCAGGGTGTCGATGTGCAGGGTGACGTTGGCGTGGTTGACGAAGCCCTGGAAGAACTCCTGGAACAGGTCAACGTCGAAGCCGCCGACACTGGCACGGGTAAAGGGTACGTGCATCTGCAGGCCAGGACGGCCAGAGAAGTCGATCACGACGCGGGACAGGGCTTCATCGAGCGGCACATAGGCGTGGCCGTAGCGACGGATGCCTTTCTTGTCGCCGATGGCCTTGCTGAAGGCTTGACCCAAGGTGATACCCACGTCCTCCACGGTGTGGTGGTCGTCGATATGCAGGTCGCCCTTGCTTTCGATATCCAGGTCGATCAGCCCGTGACGGGCGATCTGGTCCAGCATGTGCTCAAGGAAGGGCACGCCGATATCGAATCGGGCCTTTCCGGTGCCATCCAGGTTGATCGAGGCTTTGATCTGGGTTTCCAGAGTGTCGCGCTCGACAGATGCCTTACGTTCGGCCATCACCAGCTCCGCAAAATCATTGGGCGAAAAAGGCGAACATTATAGGCCCGACGGCGGCCAAACAGAAACACGCAGGACAATATCCTGACGGGCTGAACCCAATAGCACTGGGGCTATACCTGTCATGACAAGCAAAGAAGAGCCGGCATTAGCCACATCGCCAGCGCCGGCCAGCCGGCCCCTACAAAATCACACATCCTGCAGGAGCTGGCTGGCCAGCGATAGCGCGATGCCCGGCAAGCCGGACACGGCCGGGTTTAGTGGAACAGCACCGCGGTTTTCTGCAGGGTCACCCACACGCCCCACGCCAACGGAATACCCACCACCAGCCAGGCGACAACCGCCAACGGCACGCTGCTCGACGAGGCTTTCCACTCCAGCACGGTGCTGGTGTCGGCGCCCTTGTCATGGCCCAGGGCCTGCTCGGCCGCCAGTTGCTCGTCGGTCATGAAGTACTTGTCGGCCACCGGGCGCACCAACAGGTTGCACAGGAAGCCCAGCACCAGCAGGCCGGCAAGGATGTACAAGGTGATGTCGTAGGCCGCGGCGCGTTCCACGCCGATGCTCAACTGATACTCACGCAGGTAGTTGACCAGCACAGGACCGAGCACACCCGCCGCCGCCCAGGCAGTCAGCAAGCGACCGTGGATGGCACCGACCATCTGTGTGCCGAACAAGTCCGCCAGGTAAGCCGGCACCGTGGCAAAACCACCGCCGTACATCGACAGGATGATGCAGAACGCCGCCACGAACAGGGCGATATTGCCCAGGTGGCCCAGGTTCGGGATCAGCGCATACAGGGCAAAGCCCAGGGCGAAGAACACGAAATAGGTGTTTTTACGCCCCAGGTAGTCGGAGAACGACGCCCAGAAGAAGCGCCCGCCGATGTTGAACAGGCTGAGCAAACCGGTAAACCCGGCAGCAATCGCGGCGATCTGCGCCAGTTGCCCGGCGTCCAGTTGGCTGAAGGTCAGGTTATTGCCCAGTAGCTTGCCGGCGAACACTTCCTGCAACAGTGGCGAGGCCATGCCGAGGATGCCGATACCCGCCGAAACGTTGAGGCACAGCACCAGCCATACCAGGCGGAATTGCGGCGTCTTCCAGGCCACATTCACGTGCACATGGCGGTGGGTGATCATCGCGTTGGCAGCTTTTTTCGCCGGAGCGGTCCAGCCCTCAGGCTTCCAGCCGGTTGGCGGTACCCGGTACGAGAGCGCGCCACCGATCATGAACACGAAGTAAATCGCGGCCATCACCAGGAAGCTCTGCCACACGCCAACGCCGGTCGGCGAGGCAAAGTGCCCCATCAAGGCCGCCGCCAGAGGAGCGCCAACCATCGCGCCGCCACCAAAGCCCATGATTGCCATGCCGGTGGCCATGCCGCGCTTGTCCGGGAACCACTTGATCAGGGTCGAGACCGGCGAGATGTAGCCCAGGCCCAGGCCGATACCGCCAATCACCCCCGAACCCAGCCACATCAGCCAGATTTGATGGGTGTAGATGCCCAAGGCCGAAATCAGCAGGCCACCGCACCAGCACAAGGCCGACACCACACCGGCTTTACGCGGGCCGGCGTGTTCCAGCCAACCGCCCCAGATCGCTGCCGAGCAGCCCAGGAAGATGAAGAACAGGGTGTAGATCCAGCCGAGCATGGAGATCGGCCAGTCACACTGGGACGAAAAGATCTGTGCGATGAAGCTCATGTCCGGTGCACAAGCCACCGGGGCCGTTACCCCAAGCGCCTTGGACAACGGCAGCCAGAACACCGAAAAGCCATAGGCCATGCCGATGCACAGGTGAATGGCCAGAGCGGCCGGTGGAACCAGCCAGCGGTTGAAACCGGGCTTGGCGATGATGCGTTCTTTGGACAGGAACGCTGGCTGAGCGGCAGGATTGCCCGCTTCAGTACTCGTGCTCATGGATGTTTCCCCCAATTTATTAGAATTATTCGTCGACCACTCTCCTGCGACGACCTTGGCACGCAGGCGGGGTCGTTTTATTGAGTAAAGCTCCATTTTGGCAGGCGCGACATTAAGTCGCGGAAGGACGCACGAACCGCGAGAGGTTACCATTTGCAACGCGCTAAAAAACCAAACTGACATCACCTTTTTTGCAACAACTGCGCCGCTCGGCATTGCCAGCCCGATGATCAATGCACTTCAAATGCCGTCATCGCCCTGTAGGAACTGGCTTGCCAGCGAAGGGTCCACCCGCCTCAACAGGACATCCCATGCCCATCGTTGTCGAGTCATTGCACGAAGCCAGCTACCAGGACCAACAGGACCTGCTGAAGATCTACCAGGACGCTCCGCCCGAGTTGTTCGCGCCGCTGAGCGATGTGCGCGAGCTGATCGAAACCAGCCTGGCCGACGGCAGCCTGCTGGTGGGGCGCTTCAACGATCGGTTGCTCGGCGCGGCGCGCCTGCAACGGCACCCTGAGGCCTGGCGCCTGTCCCATCTGTGCGTACGCAGCATCACCCGCCGCCGCGGCGTCGCCGAACGGCTGGTGAGCCAGGCCCAGGCCATGGCCCGGGATCAGGGCGCCACCCTGCATCTGCTGGCGCCCACCGGGAACCTGCACGCCCAGGCCCTGGCAACCAAACTGCATCTGCCACTGGAGACGCTGCCAGCGTGATCGCTGACCAGTCGTCAGGTTTCGGGCGCTATACTGCCCCGCTCATTTTTTGAATTCGACATACAAGGACTCGCCCATGAAAGCGTTCGGCAAAATCCTGGGTCTGGTCATTCTCGGGCTGTTGCTGATCATCGTGGCTCTCGGCTTTGCCTTGACCCATCTGTTTGATCCCAACGACTACAAAGACGAGATTCGCCAGATTGCCCGCGACAAGGCCCACATCGAGCTGACGCTCAATGGCGACATCGGCTGGAGCCTGTTCCCCTGGCTGGGCCTGGAGCTGCATGAAGCCAGCGTCGCCACCCTGGCCAAACCCAAAGAACCCTTTGCCGACCTGCAGATGCTGGGTCTGTCGGTGCGCGTGCTGCCGCTGCTGCGCCGTGAAGTGCAGATGAGCGACGTGCGCGTCGAAGGCCTGAACCTGCGCCTGAACCGCGACAAGGATGGCCACGGCAACTGGCAAGACATCGGCAAGGCCGTGACCACCGAGCAGCCGCCGGCAACGCCCACCGCGGGCACGGGCACCGGCAGCGAACCCTCGCCCACGGTGGAAAAACCGGCCCAGCCAATCCGCCTGGACATCGACAGCCTGACCGTGAACAACGCCCGGGTTGAATACAACGATGAGCAGACCGGCAAGCAATTCACCGCCGAGAGCATTCAACTGAGCACCGGGCCGATCCACGAAGCCACCAATACCCCGGTCAAGCTCACCGCCTTCCTGGGCAGCAACCAGCCAGCGGTGCGGGTGCGCACCGAGCTGAACGGCGAACTGCGCTTCGACCGTGCCCTGCAGCGCTACCAGTTCGAAGACATGCGCCTGTCCGGCGAAGTGGCCGGCGACCCGCTGCAAGGCAAGACCGTGACCTTTGCCGCCCAAGGCCAGTTGCTGCTGGACAAGGCCGCCAACGTGGCGCAGTGGAGCGGGTTGAAAGTCTCGGTCAACCAACTACGCGCCCTGGGCGAACTGAAGGTCAACGACCTGGACAAGACCCCGCAAATCAGCGGCGGCCTGTCCATCGCCCAGTTCGACCTGGCGAAATTCGTCGACAGCCTCGGCCAGACCCTGCCGGCCATGGCCGAAGGCAGCCTGAGCAAGGTCGAGCTGGTCAGCCGGATCCAGGCCACGCCCACCAGCCTGGCCCTGGAAGACCTGAACCTGAAGCTCGACGACAGCACCTTCAACGGTCGCCTGGCCGTGGACGACTTCGACAAGCAATCGCTGCGGGCCCAGCTCAAGGCCGACACCTTCAATGTCGACCGTTACCTGCCGCCTAAATCCGCTGAAGCCAATAGCGCCTCCGCCGCGCGCAAGGCCGAAGTGCAAAGCAGTGAAGCCATGGCCGGCGCCGGCACCACACCCCTGCCTGACGCCCCGACCAAGGGCGCCTGGAGCACCGAGCGCCTGCTGCCCGTGGAGCGCCTGAGCAAACTCGACGTGATCGCCGACCTGAGCTTCGGCCAACTGACCCTGGACAAGCTGCCGATCCAGAATGCCGCGCTCAAGGCCACCGGCCAGGGCGGCCTGCTGAAGCTGGAAAGCCTGCGCGGCGAGCTCTACAACGGCAGCTTCGACGCCAACGGCAACCTCGATGTGCGCCAGCCCACTCCGCTGCTGAACCTGCAGACCAAGATCAGCCGGGTGCCGGTGGAACGCATCCTCGAAAGCCAGGGCCAGAACCCGCCAGTCAAAGGCCTGGTGACCCTCAACAGCAACCTGAGCGGCAGCGGCAACAGCCAGAAGGCGCTGATCGACAGCCTCAACGGCACCGCCAGCTTCGTGATCAATAACGGCGTGCTGCTCAACGCCAACCTGGAACAACAGCTGTGCCAGGGCATCGCCACCCTCAACCGCAAAACCCTGAGTGGCACGCCACGCGGCAAGGACACCCCCTTCCAGGAGCTCAAGGGCAACCTCACATTCCGTAACGGCGTGGCCAGCAACCCCGACCTGAAAGTGCGCATCCCCGGCATGAGCGTCAGCGGCAATGGCGACATCGACCTGCGGGTGCTGGGCATGGACTACCGCGTTGGCATCGTCGTCGAAGGCGACAAGAGCGACATGCCCGACCCGGCCTGCCAGGTCGGCGAACGCTTTGCCGGTATCGAGTTGCCGCTGCGCTGCCGTGGCCCGCTGGAACTCGGGGCCAAGGCCTGCCGCCTGGACAAGGACGGCCTGGGCCAGGTTGCCGCCAAACTGGCGGGGGAACGCCTGAGCGACAAGATCGATGAAAAGCTTGGCGACAAAGTCAGCCCGGAACTGAAAAACGCGCTCAAGGGGCTGTTCAAGCGATGAGAGCCGAGGAATTTTCAACGGCGGTGCTGGGCTGGTTCGACCGCCACGGCCGCCACGACCTGCCCTGGCAACAGGGCATCAACCCGTATCGGGTCTGGGTCTCGGAGATCATGCTGCAGCAGACCCAGGTCAGCACCGTGCTCAACTACTTCGACCGTTTCATGGCCTCGCTGCCCACGGTGCAGGCCTTGGCCGAAGCACCGGAAGACGAAGTGCTGCACCTGTGGACCGGCCTGGGTTACTACACCCGCGCCCGCAACCTGCAAAAGACCGCGAAGATCGTGGTGGCCGAGTACGGCGGCGAGTTTCCCCGTGACGTGGAAAAACTCACCGACCTGCCGGGCATCGGCCTGTCCACCGCTGGCGCCATCGCCAGCATCAGCATGGGCCTGCGTGCGCCGATCCTCGACGGCAACGTCAAACGGGTGCTGGCGCGCTTTACTGCCCAGGAGGGTTACCCGGGCGAACCCAAGGTGGCCAAGCAGCTCTGGGCCGCCGCCGAGCGCTTCACGCCCCACAGCCGAGTCAACGACTACACCCAGGCGATGATGGACCTGGGCGCCACCCTCTGCACCCGGAGCAAGCCCAGCTGCCTGCTGTGCCCCCTGGAGCGAGGCTGCGAAGCCCACATGCTCGGCCTGGAGACGCGCTACCCAATTCCCAAGCCGCGCAAGGCGGTGCCGCAGAAGCGCACCCTGATGCCGATGCTGGCCAACCGCGACGGCGCCATCCTGCTGTACCGAAGGCCCTCCAGCGGTCTCTGGGGCGGCTTGTGGAGCCTGCCGGAACTGGATGACCTGGGTGACCTCGAACACCTGGCGCTGCAACACTCCCTGGCGCTGGGCCAGCAACAGGCCCTGCCCAACCTGATCCACACCTTCAGCCACTTCCAACTGGCCATCGAACCCTGGCTGGTACGGGTCGAGGCCTCGGCCCTGCACGTGGCCGAGGCCGATTGGCTCTGGTATAACCTCGCCACCCCGCCGCGCCTGGGCCTTGCCGCCCCAGTGAAAACACTGCTTAAACGCGCGGCCGATGTCTTGAATGCAGGAGAGTCGTCATGACCCGCACCGTAATGTGCCGCAAGTACCAGGAAGAACTGCCCGCCCTTGAGCGCCCTCCCTACCCGGGTGCCAAAGGCCAGGATATTTTCGAACACGTCTCGGCCAAGGCCTGGGCCGACTGGCAGAAACACCAGACCCTGCTGATCAACGAAAAGCGCCTGAACATGATGAACGCCGAAGACCGCAAATATTTGCAGGGCGAGATGGATAAGTTTTTCTCTGGCGAGGAATACGCCAAAGCCGACGGCTACGTGCCGCCAGCGGAATAAACCCCGTGAAATCGGGGGGCGGACGTAAGCGACGGTAATAATTAAACATTTTTTTCAAAACTTGCTTGACGACCCTCCGAAAAACCCGTTTAATGCGCCCCGTTGCCCAGATAGCTCAGTCGGTAGAGCAGGGGATTGAAAATCCCCGTGTCGGCGGTTCGATTCCGTCTCTGGGCACCACCTTCAGCTTTCAGGTGGTGTTTACATCACGTGAAAGCACACAAAAAACCCGCCTAGTGCGGGTTTTTTATTGCCTTGGATTTAATGGTATCTAAACCATTTCTGGGCCTAGGTCCTTTGGCTGCGCAATTGAAAGCTACTCAACGGTATTGAGGTGCGAAATCCAAAATGGAGCAGCCTTAAACCGATTTAGATTGACAGGATGAGAGCATCTCTCAGGCAATCTGGATCACCAGCCAAACAGTTAGCCGCAGCGCATTCTCTCACCATGAGGCGTCACAAGGCCTCTGAGCATTCCAGATAGAAATACACGAGTCACGTGATGTATGCGGACCGCATGACGCCTAGTCGCAAAGAATGCGAAAACTTTCCCTGAGACAGGGTAAAGGGGGCAGAATTCTGTTACGACTCAGAAGCCGATTAGTAGCAGACCAATATCTCTCTTTACGTAGAAAACGATGCCAATCACCCAGTTTGCACACCAAAATGGAAAAGCCTTTGTCTCGTCTCTTAGCAAAGATGAGCAGAAAAGCCTTGGGCAATTCATGACCCCTCCTCCCATAGCTACGTTCATGGCGAAGCGGGCAACCACTGGGATATTTTCTGATGTCATTAGCATCCTGGAACCATCAGCAGGGGCTGGAATACTCGCGGCCGCAATCGTGCAAGAGATTCTGAGGCGCGAAGAGCGCCCATCTCGTATAGAGCTGACACTCTACGAGATGGATATGCGACTCAAGCCTTACCTGAAGCGCTTGGCTGATCGCCTGCGGAGAGCCGCAAAAGATTCGGGCATAACCCTTTCTTGCCACATCGTAATTGGGGACTTTCTGCTTTCCGGTTTAGCGCAATCTGCCAGACCGAAATTTGACGTCTGCATAGCTAATCCACCTTACTTTAAGTTGAACAAGGCAGATGCTAGAGCGAAGGCTCATAGCTACGCAGTCTATGGCCAGCCGAACATCTATGGGCTATTCCAAGCGGCTTGCGCCAGCCTAATCAAACCATCTGGTCGCTGGTGCTTCATTACCCCGAGATCCTGGCTCAACGGTTCTTACTTTGCAGCAGTAAGAAGACATCTACTTCATTACCTTCACATCGACGCCTTGCATCTTTTTGAGAGTCGTCAAGCTCACTTCTATGAGGACACAATCCTACAAGAGGCCGTAATAGCTTGGGCCACAGCTCAGCCGCTGCAAGTAGGGGAAATTGCATTCAGTACCAGCCAAGGGGTTTCAGACCTGCCTGAGGCCGAGCTTTTTGTGATTCCAACCACAGAAGTGATAGGCAACGATGAGCAAATGACGATAGCTATTCCGGTTGCGGCAGGTGCAAATCATGCTGGAAATAATTTTGAAGAGTGGCACGACACCTTAGCCTCGTTCGGACTTAAGGTATCAACTGGGCCGGTAGTTCCGTTTCGATCCAAAGAGTTTATTTTGGAATCATTTTCAAAAGGCGCTGTTCCTCTACTGTGGATGCAACACGTAAGGCACACCGGTATAACATGGCCAATACAAAAAAAACGCGAACACATACTCTCCACAGCTGCCAGCGCTTGGATGCTCGTAAGAAACACCAACTATGTAGTCATGCGACGATTCAGCCCCAAAGAAGATGTTAGACGGGTAACGGCAGCTCCTTACCTAGCAGGAAACCTACCTGGCGAATTTATCGGCTTGGAAAATCATCTGAATTATATCCACCGCCCCGGAGGAGACCTCACCCGTTCTGAGACCATAGGACTCGCAGCCTTCCTTAACAGCACTGTAGTAGATGCCCATTTCCGTGCGATTTCTGGTAGCACACAGGTGAATGCAACAGAGCTGCGAAAGCTCCGTTTACCACCACTTGAATCGCTTGTGGCAATAGGGAACCTGCTACCTAACACACCCACGCTGGCCGAGGCAGATCAAGCAGTTTCAGCAGTGCTACAGAGAAGACAAGCCATAGCTGCGACATAGAAAAATAAACTTCAGAGCTGAAGCTATAAAAATTTAGTTGCAGTAGGCAGATTGCATCAGTAGGATTTATCTCACCCCCCGATGAGAAAAATCCTTATGACCACCCTACCGCCGTTTGCTCCCCTACCTTTTGTACGCGATCGCCTCTCGTTGATTTTCCCGGAATCTTTCCCGGATCGCTCAATTTTGGTCGGCGAGATGGCAACAAGAATGGTGTTTGTTTGCCTGTATGGCGCCTTTATTGAAGGCATGGAACGTTACTTTCGCCCCTCGACAGTGATTCGTTTTGGACATCCTCAAGCCGAGAAAAACACCAACGAGGATCGACTCTTGTGGATCGCCACATGCCACACTCCAGGGTACAAAGCAGCTGACCAATGGTATGCCGACAATACCCGCGAACCGCTTCGAGATGACCTCATCAGAAACAGGGCGATTCCAGTCGGACTGATCGTTAAACGTGAGGGCGTACCAACGACTTCTCCTGCACCGATTTACTGCCTTGCAAAGAGCTTTTCGGCACTTTTCGACCCTTCACTTGATGACGCAAGCCTGACCGAACTTATAGCGAACTGGCAGGAGCAAAACCTTAACCCTATGATTCTTAAAAGAATGCGCCTTCTTAGAAGAACTGGCAGCAAAGAGGGTCAGGTCACAGTCGCTCTACCAACCACTAATATGACATTACGCCTCCCCCCCGGCGAAGCATCTGTAATTACTCGCGATGTTTGTGAGGAATTACTCAAAAAAATTATGATTACCCCCGTAGTTGTTCACATAAGCACATCGGAGAAAAAGACATTCAGAGAGCTCTCTGGTGAAGCGGAGGATATTGGCTTACATATCTCCCCATCAGCGGAACTACCTGACATTGTGGCGGCTGATACAGGTCACAAAGATGGACTTCGACTTATATTCATCGAAGTTGTGCACAGCGATGGACCAATCACCGAACTACGCAAAGAGTCTCTACTAAAAATTGCTGCTGATGCAGGAATCTCGCGGAGTCATGTAAAAATGATAACTGCATTTGAGGACCGAAATTCTACACCCTTCAAAAAAAGAATTAGCGAAATAGCACGAGATTCAGACATATGGTTTAGAAGTGAGCCAGAACTTCTAATTAGACTCGAAGTTTTGGGAAATCCTGAAATAATTTAACTTCAGCACCATACAACCATCACAACTCTTTATGATCCTCTTACTAAACCACTCACATAACTGACAATTATAAGACTTATGAACTGCCGCAAAGCCAAGAAGCTTTGCAGCAGTTTCTTAATTAATTTCACGTAAAAAGCCTGATCTATTTATATTCAAGTACTCCATCACTGCGTCCATAATTCATTTGATTTTCCAGCGTCACAGGCTCGGAAATACGGCCAGCATCACAGTGGATCCTGGCCATTCCTTCACTCTGACTTCAATAAAACTTCAGCGATAGCCTATTTCAACTCCGTCGCCCTGCCCTGCGCCACATCGAGCAGGGCTACGCCATCACCGAGCAACAGTGCGGCGATGTCGGCGATCTGGAACAGGTCGCTGTCGTCGGCTGTTTGCGCGGTCATGCAGGACAGGCTGTTCATCAGTTTGTGGATGGCGCGGATGCGCTGATCGGCGCAGGCCAGGAGGTCCAGCAGCGGTGCATGGGGATTGATCAGCAGGACAGGGTTGTCTGCGGCGGTGCTTTGAAGAGGGATATATCCGTTCATGGGTCTAGCTCCGTGCGTTAGAGAAGCTCCCTCCCAAACTCTCCTACAAGCTGGGTGGCAGCTGTACGCGGGGTAGGAGACCGGACGCACGTCCCGGCCACGCCGAAGCGTGCCCGCGCACAGCCGCCATAAAACACAGGGCAGCAAAAAGCACCCAGGAAAAGCTGGGCGCTTGTGCACGGTGCGACTCTCGGGCTCCTACACCCGGTCGCTGATTTGGCAGCGACCGGCGCAGAGTAAAGAGCGGGTCAGATGAGCGCAAGCCCTCGCCTGATGACTGAACGTTACAGGGCCAACCCGCGCCCCAGGCTCAATCGCGCCCCGTTCACACCTCCCCCTCCAAGCGCCGTGCACGTTCCCGGCGGGCTTCGATCCGCGTGGGCGGGAATTGGCCGTAACGCACCATGGGCACGATCTCGATGTGTTGCGCCGCAGGCAGTTGCGCCACGCGCTTGATCATCCGCAGCACCGAGTACTCACTGCGATGGGTGTTGATGCGCAGGCTGTATCGCTCGAACAGCGGCGCCCTCAGCTGGATCTGGTAGCTGCGGAAATGGAATATCCCCGAGCGCCCCATGTTGCGGTACTCGTTGAAGGTCTTGATCTGGACCATGTCCTCGAACGCGATGAAGTGCTGGTAGCTCGCGTCGGGCGCCTGCTGGGTGCCACACAGCAGGTGCAGGCCCTGGGCATCGAACCAGGCCAGGCGCTGCTCGGCTGGACTCAGCCAGTGGTGCAGCAGCAAGAAGACCACCGGGTAGCACAGGGTCGACAAGCCCAGAGGCAAGGTCAGCGTGCTGCCGGTGAACAGCGCGGCGACAAAGCCCAGGGCCAGCAGCAGCCAGAGTACCGGGAACAGGCGCGTCGCCCAGGAGCGGGGCACAGGAAGGAGGAAAGGATGCCCGCGCTCGTCCAACAGGACCACATCCTCGGGAAACAGCTTGATCTTGATCTCCGGGGCCGGTGACGACGCCTGTTCGTCGGGCACCGGCGGCTCACTCACCGCCCCCGACATCAGGCGCCGGCCGTGGGCTGCTCGGCCTGCCAGTGCTTCATCTCTTCAGCGATAAAGTGCTGCACCAGGTCGCTGTACATTTTCTCGATCGCATCCGGGCTCAGGCCTTCGGCCGCCGCCCATTCGCGGCGGGTGGCGAGCATGGCCTTGAAGCGCTCCGGGGCGCGCACCGAGGTGGCCGAGGTCTTGAACTTCGAGGCGGCCAGCACGTACTGGAACCGTTGGCCCAGCAGTTGAATGACGCTCTGGTCCAGGCGGTCGATTTCCCGGCGGATATCGTCCATGCCCTGGCATTCCTGGGGTTGCAGCGTTTTTGTCGCGTCCATGTGTGCAGTCCTTAGTGAATGACTATTTCTTCAAAGTTTCGCCGGCCTTGGCCAAGGCTTGTCGGTACTCGTCTTCGCTGGTTTCGGTCAGACCCACGTCGCGCTCGTAGCGATAGAACGTTCGCTTGTCCCGAGCGAATTTGGCGTCGAGAAACTCCAGGGTCGGCAGGTCGATACGCTTGGCGCTCTGCGGGCGGCGGCCGCAGAACAGTTTGCGGGTCCCCAGCTGCAGAAACTCCGGGTGCGGCACCGACACTTCGTCCATGGTGAATTCCACATCCAGCGGTTTGCCAGCCCACGACATCAGTTCGGGGCTGAAGGCATAACTGCCCAAAAAGCGCGTGGTCGCCGGGTTGAGGTGTTTTTTTATTTCGCCGTAGCAGTACACCGCCGACGCATCCCTGGCCCAGCCATGGCCGAAGGTTTCGAAAGTGGCGAGATCGGCTTTGCGCAGCAGTTCTGGCAGGTGGTAGTGAATCCAGTGCTTGAACACGGCCTTGCCATCGGTGATGTACACCTCATCCAGGAACCGGAAATGCTCTACAGGCTGGGCCGAAAAACGCTCGGCGGCCATGTTGGCCCTCGAATAGTAATCAATGCGGTACAAGCCATTGGCATCGCCGCACAGGCTTTCGTTGAGCAACCTGAAGCTCGCCGCGTCCAGGCCTTCGATCTTATTCCCCTGGAAGTACACACTGCGCCCCAGGCTGAAGCCCTGGCCGATATCCCGCAGGCTGGCCGGGTCTTCCTCTGCTTCAGGCTGCTCACGTTGCGCCTGCATGCGGTGCCACCAGTAATCCTCTCGCTCAGGGTGCGCGGCAAAGTACGGCGCCCACTGCTCGAACATCGCGTTATTAAGCACCCCACCAGCGTTCAGGGGGCCATGCCGGTCGCCCACCAGCACCGGTGCGTATTCGCCCTCGCCCCGATACAGCTTGGCCACCACCAGGCTGTCCACCTCCAGCTCCAGCAGTTGCTTGCCCAGATAAGCGCGCTGCTGATCGCAGTAATGGTTGAAGCCCAGGGAGCGAAAACTCGGGCCGTGAGCGCCGCGCAATCGGGTGCCGGCGGCGTAGACGTATTGCTCGTCCACGGCAAAATAGCGATCGTCGCTCTCCGTGCTCGCCACCACACGCCCGCCGGCGTCGAACTGCGGGTACTGCTCCTTCACCAGACGGAACTCGCCGACATTGCGGAGGGTTCTGCCGGTGATGTAATAGGCGCGCCGAGCATCCTTGGCATAGCGTTCGTTGAGCACGGTGAAGCTGGCGAGGTCGACGTCATCGATGCGGTAGAAGTATTCGTAGCTCACGCTCGAACCTTGCTGCGCCTGGACGATGATCGACTGACCATCGCTGAACCAGCGGCCCGCGACCTGATGAAAACCCTCCGGGTTGGCGATGGGCAACGGGCTGCCGTCCTTCTGGTGCAACGGCTTGAAGCCTCGGCAGACCTGGCCATTGACCACTTGGTAAGCCCGGCAGTTGGTCGCCCGCACCTGATCGCCCGCATTGGCCACGCGACGGCCATAGAGAAAGAGCCCCACCCCGTCGGTGTACAGCGGTGCAGGCACGACCCCTTCAGTCAGGTCCTGCTCGAGCAAGGCAAACGCCCCATGCTGCACGTCCTGCATCGCGCGCACTTCGTAATCGGTAAAAAAATAGAGGGTCAGGCGATCGCGCCAGTACCCATGGAGCAGACTATGCAAGGGCTCGCGGAACTGGAACGGCAAGGCAAGCAACGCCTGGAAGCCATAGCGTCCGTCGTAATGCGGCTGGCAGTAAAAGACGCAGCGCGCATCAGCCAGCAAGTGGCGGTTGCGGCGATGGCGCCAGACCGGCTCTCCGGGGATCAGCGGTGTCGGCCAAAAGCCCCCGGCCGCAGCCTCTTCGGCCACAACCTGGGGCGCCTTGCCCTCCGGGTTGAGCAGGATGTAGGTGTCGCGAGCCTGGGCATCGCCCAGCAACTCGCCCTGCACAAACCCATAACCCTGATGCCACTCAAGCGCCAATGGCTCCCAATCGGCAAGATCCCTTTCCAGCAATTCCATGTGCGGTAGTCCAAGGTGGCAGAGGCGCCGATTATCGTGATCGGCCGGGGGCGAGTAAAGTTGCCCGCCGCGCCCCATCGCAGGGGGCCGCCGCAGACTGCCACAAAGGAATGTTGCCCATGAGCCAGAAAAAAGTTCGCGTCCCCTTGCCCCACCCCGCCCCCGACAACCCGAGGCGCGGCGCCTGGGTCTTTGTGTTGATCGGGGTGTTCCTGTTGCTGCTGGTGGGCGGCCTGGGTTTCCTGCTGGTGGACAGCGTGGTGCAAGGTCAGATCGTCACGGGCAACCGGGTCGGCCCACGACGGATTTATACCCTGGCCACCGAGCCCGGGCGCTTCTGGTTCGAAATCGTCATGCACGGCCTGATTGCCCTGGTGCTCGCCGCCCTCGCCGTTGCAGCGTTCTGGGTAAGCCGGGTATTAATGGGCACGGCCGCCAAACACCCCTAGCTCCAACCACGCTCAGGGCGCGCCATTGCGCCACAGGAGCCCCGATCATGACCGTGCACACGCCACCCACCCCCTTGCCGACGCTGAACGCCACAACGCTGCCTGGCGCCGATGTGGCCTTCAGCGAGGCGGCGGCTGACGGCTTCCTGCTGGGCGGTTTCAGCTGGCGCCATTGCCAGCCAGACCGCGAGCGCCCGGTAGTGATCATCAACCCGGCCACCTCGGTGCGCTGCCGGCACTACTCGCGGTTTGCCGAGTACCTATTCGCCCATGGCTTCGAGGTGCTGCTGTATGACTATCGCGGCATCGGCGAGTCGCGGCCGACCTCGCTGAAGGGGTTGCACGCGTCGTGGTCGGATTGGGGCGTGCTGGATTTCGAGGCCATCTTGCAACGCGCCCAGCGCGAGTTTCCCGGGCAGCCGATCGACGTGGTGGGCCACAGTTTTGGCGGCTGCGCGGCGGGCCTCGGCGCCTCGGGCGCAGCGATCCGCCGGCTGGTGACAGTCGGTGCGCAATTCGCCTACTGGCGCGATTACAGCCCCCAGCAACGCTGGCAGATGTTCGGCAAATGGCACCTGTTGATGCCCCTGGTCACCGCACTGTGCGGCTACTTCCCAGGCAAGCGCCTGGGCTGGCTCGAAGACACCCCGGCCGGCGTGGTGCGCGATTGGGCCACGCCGCGCGCACGCTACGAGCAGCGCCCCAGCGGTCGCCAGCTGGTGCGCCAACACGCTGCCCTGCCCTTCGCCTGGGTCGAGGCCGACCTGCTGGCCATCAGCATTGAGGACGACCCTTACGGCACCGTGCCGGCCATCCAGCGCCTGCTGGGGTATTTCACCGGCAGCCGCTGCACCCATTGGCGCATTGCGCCCGAAGACATTGGCGAACAGGACGTCGGGCACTTCGCGTTTTTCCGCAGCCACTATCAAGACCGCCTGTGGCCGATTGCCCTGCACTGGCTGCAACACGGCACCCTGGCGGCAGGCACGCCGGGGCACCCCGTGCCGCCTGCGGTCATCTAAAGGTGCCGGGGCGGCCTTTTACTGGCATCCTTTTGCACCTGAGTTTCAGCTCCCCCCTTCTGCAACAGGTAAGGCGCCCATGGCATCTGCGAACAAGCAACACAAAAGAGCCCAGCGGGCGAAGACCAAAGCCAAGCAAAACCGCACCCAGCGCAACGTCGCGCCCGTGGAGCTGGACCCGAACGATGACCGCATCGACTTCGAGTCGGTGGACCTGACCGAGCTGTTCAAAACCATGCGTGATGCCGAGCAGACCAGCCTGCAAGCGCTGTGCACGGCGTTCCTGGAAGACCCGCTGCTGGCTCTAGTGCTGGAGCAGGAAGGCGAGGAAGGCGCCACCGACTTCATCCTCGCGGCGCTGATCGAGTACCGCCAATGGTCCACCGAAGCGGACGAAGCCAGCGCCCTGGCGTGGATCGAATCGCCGGCGTTCCAGACCGCTTATGTCACCGCGTCCCAAGCCCTGCTGGACGCCGCCGACTGAGCCCCACCTGCGATAAAAAAAGGGCGCATTCAGTGATGAATGCGCCCTTTTTGCATCGCCCGAAACACTCAGGCCTCAAGCGGCTTCCAGTGGTGGGATGGCCACGCCGATCCGCGTGCTGATGGCGTCGAGGTTGCCACTGGCGACGGACTGCGCCTTGAAGCCGGCGCCGACCAACTCGGCGATGTGCAGCCTGTTGTAGGTAAAACCGAACACCACATTGCTCAGGGTGAAGGTGAAGATCCCCAGGGCAAATAGGATCGCGCCCCATTTCCAGTCTTCCCGGAACAACGGCGGCAGAAAGCCGAAAAACAGCACCGTCCAGGAAAAGCCCACCGGCGCTGCCCGTACCGCCCCGGACTCCGGGTGCTTGAAGATGATCTTGGTGAATGCCATGCGTGCTCCTGCGTGCCCCGGCTTGAGAATCTGAGGGCCGGACTATAGCCATAAGCCGCCAGGGGTGGAACCGGCACCCAGCACCGAATGCCGGGGACAGCGCCGATAAAACGAAAAAGCCGCGGTCGGCATCGACAGCGGCTTTTTCAGTGGAGCGAAGGCTCAGGGAATCAGTTGAGCACCGCCGCGCCAGCACGTTCCAGCTTGCGACGCCGTGCCACAAACAGGCCGGCCGCAATCACCAGAAGGCTCAACACACCGGTGGCGAGGATCTCCACCCGGTGGTCTTCCTGGAACAGCATGATGCCCAGCACCGCAACGATAAACACGATCACCGCGTAGGTCAGGCCCGGGAACAGCCACATGCGGAAGGCGATTTTCTCACCGGCCGCAACGCGCTTCTGACGCATGCGCAGTTGGGACACGGCAATCACCAGGTACACCAGCAGGGCAATGGCGCCGGAGCTGGCCAGCAGGAATTCGAACACTGCCGCTGGCGCCACGTAGTTGGCGAACACCGCCAGGAAGGCAGCAGCCGTGGACAGGATCACCGCCCAGTAAGGCGTGCCGCTGCCGTTGGTGCGCTTGGCAGCCGCCGGCGCGTCGCCGCGCTTGCCCAGGGAGAAGAGCATGCGCGAAGCGGTGTACAGCGCCGAGTTCAAGCAACTGGTCACGGCCACCAGGACCACCAGGTCAACGATCAGCTTGGCGTTGGGGATGCCCATGCGATCGAGCACGGTCTGGTAGGAACCGACGTTGGCCAGGCTTGGGTCGTTCCACGGCACCAGGGCCACAACGATAAAGATCGACACCAGGTAGAACAGGCCGATCCGCCAGATCACCGAGTTGGTGGCCTTGGAGATCTGCTGGCCCGGGTTCTTCGATTCCGCCGCCGCAATGGTGACGATCTCGGTGCCCATGAACGAGAACATGGTGGTCAGCATCGCCGCCAGCACTGCGCCCATGCCGTTGGGCAGGAAGCCCTGGGTGTCGAACAGATGGGACACACCGCTGACCTGGCTGGTGGGCAGCAAGCCGCAGATCGCCAACAGGCCGAGGATCACGAAGCCGATAATCGCCACGACCTTGATCAGGGCGAACCAGAACTCGAACTCGCCGTAGTTCTTCACGCTGAACAGGTTGGTGGCGGTGAGCAGCAAGGTGATCACCAGGGTGAAGACCCAGATCGCAATGTCGGGGAACCAGGCATGCAGGATGGTCGCCGCGGCGTTGGCTTCCAACGGAATCACCAAGACCCAGAACCACCAGTACAACCAACCGATGGTGAAACCGGCCCAATGGCCTATGGCGCGGTCCGCATAGGTAGAGAACGACCCGGTGTCCGGCGAAGCGACGGCCATTTCCGCCAGCATGCGCATCACCAGCACCACCAGGGTGCCGGCAGCGGCGTAAGCCAAGAGAACAGCAGGGCCGGCTTCGGCGATGGCGTGGCCGGAGCCGACGAACAGCCCGGCACCGATTACGCCCGCGATCGACAGCATGGTCACATGCCGCGGTTTGAGCCCCTGTTCGAGGTCATTGGAGAGTTGCGTACCGCTCATGAAAAGCACCTTTGCAACGAAATAAAAATTCATTCCACCCGGTCTGCATTCCTTCTCGTAAAAAGAATCCAACAGGGCGTTGTTTATTTCTTACGCAAGATTTGCGCCAAAATGTTACAGGCTCCCGGATTCCGTGGGCTGCAAGGCGACCGACGGTTTTACGCAAGTCATTGAGATTAATGGCATTTCGCCAGAACGTTACCGGTTCACCCATCTGCTAGACGAAACCGCGCACCCGAAACACACCCGAAAAGTGCGCTACGCACAATAAAGGGGCGGATCCATGACCTTTGGCCCGTTGCTGCTTCCAACACCCGGCCAAAGCTGGCAACATCGCGCCTTTTTTTACGCGACACCGGCCGCAAACACGGATGAAACGGGCGTCGGGTTGTAGATGGCGCGACAGTCTGCTGCGCCGATGCGACAACCTGTCACGCCCCTTCCGTTTAGCCCCGGTGACGCTGTTGGCTGCGCTTGGACCCCTATGCTAGGTTGGCGCCTCGCCAGGAAGGCCAGCCAACAGCAGGAGCGCAATGAACTCTATGAGGACCGCACATGGCTGAGGCCACGCCCGCGCTTGAAATCCGCAACTTGCATAAACGCTACGGTTCGCTGGAGGTACTTAAAGGTGTCTCGCTGACCGCACGCGACGGCGACGTGATCTCGATCCTGGGCTCCTCCGGTTCCGGCAAGTCCACCTTTCTGCGCTGCATCAACCTGCTGGAGAACCCGCACCAGGGACAGATCCTGGTGGCCGGTGAAGAACTCAAGCTCAAGCCGGCGAAAAACGGCGAGCTGGTGGCCGCCGACGGCAAGCAGATCAACCGCCTGCGCAGTGAAATCGGTTTCGTGTTCCAGAACTTCAACCTCTGGCCGCACATGAGCGTGCTCGACAACATCATCGAGGCGCCGCGCCGGGTGCTGGGCCAAAGCAAGGCCGAAGCCATCGAAGTGGCCGAAGCCCTGCTGGCCAAGGTCGGCATTGCCGACAAGCGCCACGCCTACCCGGCCCAACTGTCCGGCGGCCAGCAACAGCGCGCCGCCATCGCCCGCACCCTGGCGATGCAGCCTAAAGTCATCCTGTTCGACGAGCCGACCTCGGCCCTGGACCCGGAAATGGTCCAGGAAGTCCTCAACGTGATCCGCGCCCTGGCCGAAGAAGGCCGTACCATGCTGCTGGTCACCCATGAAATGAGCTTCGCCCGCCAGGTATCCAGTGAAGTGGTGTTCCTGCACCAGGGCCTGGTAGAAGAGCAAGGATCGCCACAGCAGGTCTTCGACAACCCGCTTTCGGCGCGCTGCAAACAATTCATGTCCAGCAACCGCTAACGGAGCTACACGCATGCAGAGCTATAAGAAAATCCTCCTGGCCGCTGCCGTCAGCCTGGCCTTCAGCGCCACGGCCGCTGCCGAAACCCTGAAAATGGGCATCGAAGCGGCCTACCCGCCGTTCAACAACAAAGACGCCAGCGGCCAAGTGGTCGGCTTCGACAAAGACATCGGCGAAGCCCTGTGCGCCAAGATGAAAGCCGAGTGCAGCATCGTCACCTCCGACTGGGACGGCATCATCCCGGCCCTGAACGCCAAGAAGTTCGACTTCCTGATCTCGTCGATGTCGATCACCGACGAGCGCAAGCAAGCGGTGGACTTCACCGAGCCCTACTACTCGAACAAGCTGCAGTTCATCGCGCCTAAAGCCGAGGCCGGCTTCAAGACGGACAAAGCCTCGCTCAAGGGCAAGATCATCGGCGCACAACGGGCGACCCTGGCCGGCACCTGGCTGGAAGACAACCTGGGCGACGACATCACCATCAAGCTCTACGACACCCAGGAAAACGCCTACCTGGACCTGACGTCCGGCCGCCTGGACGCGATCCTGGCCGACAAGTACGTCAACTACGAGTGGCTGAAAAGCGAAGCCGGCAAGCCTTACGAGTTCAAGGGCGACCCAGTGGAAGAAAGCGACAAGATCGGCATCGCTGTACGCAAGGGCGACCCGATCCGCGAGAAGCTCAACGCGGCCCTGAAAGAAATCGTCGCTGACGGCACGTACAAGAAGATCAACGACAAGTACTTCCCGTTCAGCATCTACTGATCCTGACGGTCCTGACCGGCGCCCGCCCCCTGGGCGCCGGCCTTTAGCAAAGCCTGGCAAACCCCATGAATATCGACCTCTACGGATTCGGCCCGGCGCTCGCCGCGGGCGCGTTGATGACCGTCAAACTGGCCCTCTCGGCGCTGTGCCTGGGGCTGGTGCTCGGCCTGCTCGGCGCCCTGGCCAAGACCTCCCCGTACAAGCCCCTGCAATGGCTGGGCGGGACCTATTCGACCCTGGTGCGCGGGATCCCCGAACTGCTCTGGGTGCTACTGATCTATTTCGGCACGGTCAACCTGATGCGTGCCCTGGGCGAGTTCTTCGGCAACCCCGATCTGGAACTCAATGCCTTCGCCGCCGGCGTCATCGCCCTCGGCCTGTGCTTCGGCGCCTACGCCACTGAAGTGTTCCGTGGCGCGATCCTGGCGATCCCCAAGGGCCACCGCGAGGCCGGCGTGGCCCTGGGCCTGTCGAAGACACGGATTTTCACCAAGCTGATCATGCCGCAGATGTGGCGCATCGCCCTGCCCGGCCTGGGCAACCTGTTCATGATCCTGATGAAAGACACCGCCCTGGTTTCGGTGATCGGCCTGGAAGAAATCATGCGTCACTCGCAGATCGCCGTGACCGTGTCCAAGCAGCCCTTCACCTTCTATATGGTGGCGGCCTTCATGTACCTGGGCCTCACCGTGCTGGCCATGACCGGCATGCACTACCTGGAAAAACGCGCCGCTCGCGGCTTCGCGAGGAGCACCCAATGAACTGGGAAGTGATCATCAAGTGGCTGCCCAAGCTGGCCCAGGGCGCGACCCTGACCCTGGAACTGGTGGCCATCGCCGTCATCGCCGGGCTGCTGCTGGCCATTCCACTGGGCATCGCCCGCTCGTCGCGCCTGTGGTACGTGCGGGCCTTTCCGTACGGCTACATTTTCTTCTTCCGTGGCACGCCGCTGCTGGTGCAGTTGTTTTTGGTCTACTACGGCCTGGCCCAGTTCGATGCGGTGCGCAATAGCGCCCTGTGGCCCTACCTGCGGGACCCGTTCTGGTGCGCCACCGCCACCATGACCCTGCACACCGCGGCCTATATCGCGGAAATCCTGCGGGGTGCGATCCAGGCCATTCCGCCGGGCGAGATCGAAGCGGCGCGGGCCCTGGGCATGTCCAAGCCCAAGGCACTGTTCTACATCATCCTGCCCCGGGCGGCGCGCATCGGCCTGCCGGCCTACAGCAACGAAGTGATCCTGATGCTCAAGGCCAGCGCCCTGGCCAGCACCGTGACCCTGCTGGAGCTGACCGGCATGGCGCGGACCATCATTGCCCGGACCTACCTGCCGGTGGAGATCTTCTTCGCCGCGGGGATGTTCTACCTGCTGATGGCGTACATCCTGGTACGCGGCTTCAAGCTGCTGGAACGCTGGCTGCGGGTCGACGCCTGCCAGGGCCGCTAAACACCCTGACGCTCCCCAGGCCCTGGCCTGGCGGAGCGGCCGGGCACTGCTGGGCCTGAACACCCCTTTCAATACCCCGAGCGCCAAGCATGCCCGCGATCCTCCAAGGCCCCGAACTCCTGACCCGCTTTCAGGCCCTGGAACACTTCCTGCTGGCTCACCAAGGGCTCTGGCGCCCGCGCCCCTTCACCCACCTGCAACTGCCCTGGGAAGCCCAGCACCACGAACTGGCCCAGTGGCTGCGGGAACGCTCCCTGGCGGACGCCGAAAGCGCCCACAACCACCCGGAACAGCTCGACGCCCCTGGCCCCTTTCCCGCGCTGGCTGCCGAGTCCTTGGCCCTGGGCTCGGTTGGCGAACTGCCGAGCCTGCCGCTGCACGCCGCCCACCCACGCTTGAACGTCGACGTGCCCGGACGCAAATGGCAGCAAATCGAGGCCTTTGCCAGCCGCCTGGACTTTGCCCACCGCCCCGAACACTGGTTGGACTGGTGCTCCGGCAAAGGCCACCTGGGCCGGCGCCTGCTGCAAGGCGAGCAGCACCTGACCTGCCTGGAATACGACCCGGCCCTGGTCGCCAGCGGCCAGCAACTGAGCCAGCACCTGCAACTGCCGGCCCAGCATGTGCAGCAGGACGTCATGGCCGCCGACGCCGCCGCGCGCCTGGGCGCCCAGCACACCCCGGTGGCCCTGCATGCCTGCGGCGACCTGCACGTGCGCCTGATGCACCTGGCCAGCGCCGCCGGCTGCCGGCACCTGGCAATCGCCCCCTGCTGCTACAACCGCATCGCGGCTGAGCGCTATCAGGGCTTATCCACAGCCGCCCAGGCCTCCCACTTGCAACTGTCCCTGGAGGACCTGGGGCTGCCCCTGAGCGAAACCGTGACCGCCGGGGCCCGGGTCCGCCGCCAGCGCGACACCTCCATGGCCCGGCGCCTGGGCTTCGGCCTGCTGCAACGCCAGCTGCGCGGCGTCGACACCTATTTGCCCACGCCTTCGCTGCCCAGCGCCTGGCTGAACAAGCCCTTCTCCGACTACTGCCGCGACCTGGCGGCGCTCAAAGGGTTATCCACAACCGCCACGCAGGACTGGCCCGCCCTGGAAGCCGCCGGCTGGCAGCGCCTGGCCCAGGTCCGCAACCTGGAACTGCTGCGTGGCCTGTTCCGGCGGCCCCTGGAGCTGTGGCTGGTGCTCGATCGGGCGCTGTTCCTGGAGGAACAGGGGTATGCCGTGCGTCTCGGCTCGTTCTGCCCGGCGCCCCTGACCCCACGCAATCTGCTGCTGCTCGCCGAACGCCGATAACGCACTGCGACAGTGCGTCGCAAGCTGTGGATAAGTCTGTTGATGAATAATTGGCGAAGCCTCGAAAAACAACGCTTTCAGGAGGCATTCGCAATTGGTCATTTTTTGTTCATAAAATAAATCTTCGAAAAAACAGCCAGTTGCAGGCTGCTGTGAAGGGCTTCACAGATTGGCCGGTAAAACGCCGGAAATACCCGCCCGTTGTGCATAAACACTGCAGGCAACGGGCATAAGGGCCCCTTGTAGACGCAACCAGCGGCCCCGCAAAGGGCCTGATTCGGGCCGTAACAACGCTCCATCCGATCGACCGGCACTGCGCGCTCCCCTCTTCTAGACTTCAATGGGGTCGTGGACGGAACCGAACACGTCGCTTTCGTACAGACCCTTCGAAGGCAGCGTGGCAAGCTGCCTGTTATGCCCTGAATAGGTGCGGCAAAGACCGCACCGGGTCCAACAAGATGCCCGCTCAGGGTGCCTGGCCACCGGCCTGAACATGCCGCGAAAACCGTGACGTGGTGTGAATGCCGCAGCCGACACTTTCGGACAACCGACAGCCTTATTGGTGTGTCCGTGACCGTGAGGATTGCTGTATGCCTGATGACACGCTGCAACTGCCGATGCTCAACAGCCTGCTGGAGCGCCACCAAGGCTCCCCGGGGGCGCTGTTACCGATCCTGCATGAGATCCAGGCGAGCCTGGGCTACATCCCCGATGCCGCCGTTCCCGAGATTGCCCACGCCCTGAACCAGAGTCAGGCCGAAGTGCGTGGGGTGATCAGTTTCTACCATGACTTCCGCACCGCCCCGCCGGCGCGCCACATCCTGCGCCTGTGCCGGGCCGAGTCCTGCCAGAGTCGAGGCGCCGAGCAGTTGGCGGCGCAGTTGCGCGAGCGCCTGCAACTGGACGACCACGGCAGCAGCGCCGACGGCAGCATCAGCCTGCGGCCGGTGTATTGCCTGGGCGCCTGCGCCTGTTCGCCGGCCCTGGAACTGGATGGCCAAGTGCATGCGCGGCTCAGCGCCGAGCGCCTGGATGCCCTGCTCGATCGCTGCCAGGAGGACACCTGATGCTCAGCCTTCATCTGCCCTGTGATTCCCTGGCCCGCGCCGTCGGCGCCGATGAGGTGGCGGCGGCCCTGATCGCCCAGGCCCAGCAACGCAACCTGCCACTGGACCTGCGCCGCAGCAGTTCCCGGGGCCTGTATTGGCTGGAGCCGCTGCTGGAACTGGACACCCCGCAAGGCCGGGTCGGCTTTGGCCCCCTGAGCGCCGCCGATGTACCGGGCCTGCTCGATGCGCTGCTCGGCGACGCCGCAGCCCATCCGCTGGCTCTCGGGCGAGTGGAACAATTGCCCTACCTGCACAGCCAACAACGCTTGCTGTTCGCCCGCGCCGGCATTACCCGCCCCCTGTCCCTTGAGGACTACTGCACCTACGGCGGCTTCGAAGGGCTGGCCAACGCCATCACCCTGGGCGGCGAAGCGACGGCCACCGCGGTCTTCGATTCCGGCCTGCGTGGCCGGGGCGGCGCAGCCTTCCCTGCGGGGATCAAGTGGCGCACGGTGCGCGGCACCACAGCGGCGCAAAAGTACGTGGTGTGCAACGCCGACGAAGGCGACTCCGGGACCTTCGCCGACCGCATGCTGATGGAGGGCGACCCATTCCTGCTGATCGAAGGCATGGCCATTGCCGGGGTCACCGTGGGTGCCAGCTACGGCTATATCTACGTGCGCTCGGAATACCCCCAGGCGGTGGCAACACTCAACGCAGCACTGGAGATCGCCCGCACCGCCGGCTACCTCGGGAACAATGTGTGCGGCAGCGGCCTGGCGTTCGACATGGAAGTGCGAGTCGGCGCCGGGGCCTACATCTGCGGCGAAGAAACCGCGCTGCTGGACTCCCTCGAAGGCAAGCGCGGGATTGTCCGCGCCAAGCCACCGATCCCCGCACTGCAAGGCCTGTTCGGCCAGCCGACCCTGGTGCACAACGTGCTGACCCTGGCCTCGGTGCCGCTGATCCTGGCCAAGGGCGCAGCCTTTTATCGCGACTACGGCATGGGCCGTTCACTGGGCACCATGCCCTTCCAATTGGCGGGCAATATTCGCCACGGCGGCCTGGTGGAACGGGCCTTCGGCCTGACCCTGCGGGAACTGGTGGACGACTACGGCGGCGGCACCGCCAGCGGCCGCCCCCTGAAAGCCGCGCAAGTGGGCGGCCCGCTCGGCGCCTGGGTGCCACCTTCGCAATTCGATACGCCCCTGGACTACGAAGCCTTCGCCGCCATGGGCGCGATGCTCGGCCACGGCGGCGTGGTGGTGGCCGACGACAGCCTGGACATGGCCCATATGGCGCGCTTCGCCCTGCAGTTCTGCGCCGAGGAATCCTGCGGTAAATGCACGCCGTGCCGCATCGGCTCGACCCGCGGCGTGGAGGTCATCGACCGCCTGCTGGCCGCCCCCGATCAGGGGCAGCGCGACGAGCAGGCGCTGATCCTCAAAGACCTGTGCGACACCCTGCAATACGGTTCGCTGTGCGCCCTGGGCGGGATGACCTCCTACCCGGTGGCCAGCGCGTTGAAGCACTTCCCCGCTGACTTCGGTCTGCAGCCCTCGGAGGCCGACCAATGATCACTCTTTTCGACCCTGCAACAGACATCGACCTGGGCACGCCCGCCCGCGACAGCCAGGTGCAGATCACCCTGAACATCGACGGCCGCAGCATCAGCGTGCCCGAAGGCACCTCGGTGATGCGCGCCGCGGCGTTGATGGGCACGACGATTCCCAAACTCTGCGCCACCGACAGCCTGGAAGCGTTCGGCTCGTGCCGCATGTGCCTGGTGGAAATCGACGGCATGCGGGGCTACCCGGCCTCCTGCACCACCCCGGTCAGCCAGGGCATGAACGTGCACACCCAGACGCCGAAGCTGGCGACCCTGCGCCGCAACGTGATGGAGTTGTACATCTCCGACCACCCGCTGGACTGCCTGACCTGTTCGGCCAACGGCAACTGCGAACTGCAAACCGTGGCCGGCCAGGTCGGCCTGCGGGAAGTGCGCTACGGCTATGACGGTGCCAACCACCTGCAAGAGCAGAAAGACACCTCCAACCCTTACTTCGACTACGACCCCAGCAAGTGCATCGTCTGCAACCGCTGCGTGCGTGCCTGCGAAGAAACCCAGGGCACCTTCGCCCTGACCATCACCGGCCGGGGCTTCGAGTCCCGAGTGGCGGCGGCCGGCGGCGACAACTTCCTCGACTCCGAATGCGTGTCCTGCGGCGCCTGCGTGCAAGCCTGCCCCACCGCCACCCTGATGGAAAAAAGCGTGGTGGAACTGGGCCAGCCCGAGCGCAGCGTGATCACCACCTGCGCCTATTGCGGCGTGGGCTGCTCGTTCCGCGCCGAGATGAAGGGCGAGCAACTGGTGCGCATGGTCCCGGACAAAAACGGCCAGGCCAACCATGGTCACTCCTGTGTCAAAGGGCGCTTTGCCTGGGGCTACGCCACCCACCCGGACCGCATCACCAAACCGATGATCCGCAAGCACATCAGCGACCCTTGGCAGGAGGTCAGCTGGGATGAAGCCGTCAGCTACGCCGCCAGCGAGATGCGGCGCATCCAGTTCAAATACGGCCGCGACTCGATCGGCGGCATCACCTCCAGCCGCTGCACCAACGAAGAAACCTACCTGGTGCAGAAGCTGGTGCGCGCCGCCTTCGGCAACAACAACGTCGACACCTGTGCCAGGGTCTGCCACTCGCCCACCGGCTATGGCCTGAAACAAACCCTGGGGGAATCCGCCGGCACCCAGAGCTTCGACTCGGTGATGCAGGCCGACGTGATCCTGGTGATGGGCGCCAACCCCAGCGACGCCCACCCGGTGTTCGCTTCCCAACTCAAACGCCGCCTGCGCCAGGGCGCACGGCTGATCGTCATCGACCCCCGGCGCATCGACCTGGTGGACTCGGTGCATGCCCGCGCCGAACTGCACCTGGCCCTGCGCCCGGGCACCAACGTCGCCATGCTCAACGCCCTGGCCCATGTGATCGTCACTGAAGGCCTGCTGAAACAGGACTTTATCGACGCCCGTTGCGAAGGTGCGGATTTCGCCCGCTGGAGCGAGTTCGTCAGCCGTGCCGAGCACTCGCCTGAAGTCCTCGGCCTGATCTGCGGCGTGCCCGCCGCCGACATCCGCGCCGCCGCCCGGCTGTATGCCAGCGGTGGTAACGCCGCCATCTACTACGGCCTGGGCATCACCGAACACAGCCAGGGCAGCACCGCCGTGATGGGCATCGCCAACCTGGCCATGGCCACCGGCAACATCGGCCGTGAAGGCGTCGGGGTGAACCCGCTGCGCGGGCAGAACAACGTCCAGGGTTCGTGCGACATGGGCTCCTTCCCCCATGAACTGCCCGGTTACCGGCACATCTCCAACCAGGCAGTGCGCAACCAATTCGAACAGGCGTGGAACGTCAGCCTGCAACCCGAACCCGGCCTGCGTATTCCCAACATGTTCGAGGCGGCCCTGGGCGGCAGCTTCAAGGGCCTGTACTGCCAGGGCGAGGACATCGCCCAGAGCGACCCCAACACCCAGCACGTGACGGCCGCGCTGTCGGCCATGGAATGCGTGGTGGTGCAGGACATCTTCCTCAACGAAACCGCCAAGTTCGCCCACGTGTTCCTGCCGGGCGCCTCGTTCCTGGAAAAGGACGGCACCTTCACCAACGCCGAGCGGCGCATCTCCCGGGTACGCAAGGTCATGGAACCCCTGGGCGGCAAGGCCGACTGGGAAGGCACCCTGGCCCTGGCCGCAGCGCTGGGCTACCCGATGCACTACAACCACCCCTCGGAGATCATGGATGAAATCGCCCGCCTGACCCCGACCTTCACCGGCGTCAGCTACGCCAGCCTGGAACGCCACGGCAGCCTGCAATGGCCGTGCAACGAAGCGGCACCGGACGGCACGCCGACCATGCACATCGACACCTTTGTGCGCGGCAAAGGCCGCTTCATGCTCACCGGCTACGTGCCCACCGAAGAGAAAATCAACGGGCGCTACCCGTTGCTCCTGACCACCGGGCGCATCCTCAGCCAGTACAACGTCGGCGCCCAGACCCGACGCACCGACAACGTGGCCTGGCACGACGAAGACCGCCTGGAAATCCACCCCAGCGACGCCGAAAGCCGTGGCATCAACGAAGGCGACTGGGTCGGCATCGGCAGCCGCGCCGGGCAAACCGTCCTCCGCGCACGGGTCACCGAGCGCGTGGCCCCGGGCGTGGTCTACACCACCTTCCACTTCCCCGAATCGGGGGCCAACGTGATCACCACCGACAACTCCGACTGGGCCACCAACTGCCCGGAATACAAAGTCACGGCCGTGGAAGTCAGCCGCGTCTACCACCCTTCCGAATGGCAGAAACGCTTCCAGGCCTTCAGCGAAGAACAACAGCGCCTGCTCGACCAGCGGCGCCAGGCCCGCAGCGCCAAAGCCGAGGTACGCCGATGAGCACCGCCAACCTGATCAAAATGGCCAACCAGATCGCCTCCTACTTCGCCAACGAACCCGACCAGGACCAAGCCATGCTCAGCGTGCGCAACCACCTGCAAATGTTCTGGACCCCAGGCATGCGCAAGGAACTCCTGGCCTGGCAAACCGAGCAGCAAGGCGCAGACCTGCACCCCCTGGTGCAAAACGCAGTCAAAGGCGCAGGCTGGGAGGCATGACCGCCGATTGAAGCTTCCTGTAGAAACCGGCTTGCCAACGAAACGCCCCTCAAATCAGGCATAAACCTTGAGGACGTCATCGCTGGCAAGCCAGCCTCTACAGCCACCGCACAGGCGTCCGCCAACGGCGCCACGGGCGTCCTCACAAAGGGTGCCTGCGACACGCCAAAGGCCCATGCAAAAATAGTCAGTTTTCAGGGGTTTACAGACGCCCGCCAATCGCTATAATCGTCGCCCTAACACGCCGGTATAGCTCAGTTGGTAGAGCAACTGACTTGTAATCAGTAGGTCCCGGGTTCGACTCCTGGTGCCGGCACCATACAAGGTTCCAGAGAAGGCTTTCAAAATCTCTGGAACCCCCGAAAAACCCGCCTTATGGCGGGTTTTTTCGTTTTGGGGTTCCATCGGTTTCCGTCAGAAACTGGTGGATTCCAACCGTTTTAAGGGTAGAGTTTGGGATACAGGTCACTTCGATAAAAGGGAGTACCCTTATGTCGCGCACCACAGCTCCGCTCTCCGACGCAGCTTGCCGCTTGGCAAAACCTACAGACCGCGCCTACAAGCTTTTCGACGGCGATGGCCTCTATCTCCTAGTCCAACCCAATGGCCGCAAAGGCTGGCGGCTCCGTTACGTCAAACCTGACGGACGGGAAGGACTGACCTCGTTCGGCAACTACCCCGTCATTGGCCTCGCCGATGCGCGCCGCAAGCGCTTGGAGGTAAAGCGAATGCTGGCGGATGGCATTGATCCCGTAGAGACCAAGCACCAAGCCAAGGCGGAAGCCGTGATCAAAGGCAGAACCTTTGAAAACGTTGCGCTGGACTGGCACACGGAAGTGTCGGCCAAGTGGGCACCAGGCCACTCCAAGACCGTGATGAGCCGCCTCAAAACCCATGTATTCCCGCTGATCGGCGCACGCGCCATTGTTGATCTCGACACCCATGACCTTGTGCAGCCCTTGGAAGCGATCAAGAAGCGCGGAACGATCGACGTTGCTTTAAGGGTACAAAACTACCTGCAGAGCATCATGCGCGAGGCAAAGCGCCTCCGGCTTATCACCATAAACCCTGCTTACGATCTCGAAGGCTCGATCAAAGCCCCGCGGGTGGTACATCGCCCCGCTCTACCCTTATCGCGACTGCCGGAACTGCAGGAGCGGATCGACACCTATAAAGGCCGGGCACTTACCCGTCTGACGGTGATGCTGTCGCTGCATGTGTTTGTAAGGTCCAGCGAGCTGCGTTTCGCACGCTGGAGCGAGTTCGACCTCAAGCGCGGCACCTGGGAGATACCGGACACTCGGCCAGCGCTGGAGGGAGTACCCTTTTCCACAAGGGGTACGAAGATGGCAGGGGATATCCATTTAGTACCCTTATCGCCGCAAGCAGTGGCGCTACTCGAAAAAATCCATGCACTCACAGGCAAATTCGCATTGGTCTTCGCAGGGGATGCCAAACCCTGGAAGCCCATGTCCGAAAATACCGTGAACAACGCGCTTCGGACGATGGGATACGACACCAAAACCGATATCTGCGGGCATGGATTTCGTTCGATGGCCTGCAGCGCACTGATCGAGTCAGGATTGTGGTCGGAGACAGCCATTGAACGGCAGATGAGCCACAAGGAGCGCAACAACGTCCGCGCCGCTTACATCCACAAGGCCGAGTTCATCGAGGAGCGCAGACTGATCATGAACTGGTGGAGCCGGTATCTGGAGGCCAACCGGCAGGAGCATGTCACACCACACGAATTCGCGAACCAGACAGGAGCGAACGTCACTCGCCTAAAAGCAAAACGTGGCGCAACTGAGTAAGCGCTCGGTCTACATATCTCAGTGATCCGCTTGTCCACGCGGGTCCATCCAAACAGGGCTGCAAAGCCGCCCTGCTTGGATGGACCTCACTTAAAAAATCTAAAGCCCACTCAACTGTCTGTGGAAAACCACAGATTTCCACCGGTGGATAATTTCATCCACAGCCGCAGAATTCCCGAAAATTGGAGTCTTGACCCGAATTATCCACAGGCGTAGAAAAGATCGGGCAAAGCGCTGTCGTCGACAGCAACCCAGGTAGCCAGAACCTTTAAGGCTACGCCACACCGTGGTGGTTCTCCCAAAGTGCGATTAGCGTCCGGCGGCTCGCACGGTCACAGCGATGTGATGGATGCCTACTTTTACCAGTGTGCCCACTGCGGCAACCTATCCCCTTTCATAGCTGCCCTGCAGCAACCTTTCCGCTTGGCCATTCCCGTGCGCCAACCTGCGCCCGTCTCTTTCTCCCGGAAAGAGACGGACGCTCCTACCACTGCTGCAGCCCAACTCGTACAAGGCTTTGCGGCATTCCCTCTCGTGACAATCGGCGTGACAAACACCGAAGTCACCAGCAACAGCGATGCAGATGATGGTGCCGCAGCCCACGGATGGACTGCACCTGACTGACAGTCAGGCATGCCCCGGTCATCGCTTCACTGCCTTCACCCGACTCAGGATCTCGCGGCATTGGTCTCGTCAGCCAATGCAGCCTCCACCCGCCCACTTCCTCGGAAGTGCTCAGGAGGCCAGATCATGAGATGCCCAAGCTCCCGGTCGTAAAGAGCCGCCAGTCCCGCGTTAGTGGACAACCCTCACAGGTCGCAGGGGCCTTGATCCCTGATAACACTCAGCATTCTTGGCGGGATGACGTGGGATGGTCGCGGTTATTAAGCGTGTTTGAACGAGTTACGGAGATGGTGAGGTAGCTTGATGCTGGCGAGTTTGATGCATACACAGATTCTTAACTCTCAAATATAACTGGTTTTATATACAGCATTTTGGCGACACTGTTTGACATAAAGTGATATCAAAATGGTTGCGCGGTTCAAGCAATCATGGCCTCATGTACCAATCAACAAGTCATGGATGACATTCTCAGTAATTGTCAGTTATGACCGAACGACGATTGATCATGCTGAGATATATAAATGGCAACATCAAAAACATTTATGGAGAAAACAGCCGCTCCGGGTGCTAGCGCCGGGTTCGACTATCAGTATTATTATTTCCTCTACAAAGTATTAAACCTAAAAAAAGGACAGTCTGTCGGACTAGAGATTAAAGACGATGTCCATACAGATGTTGATGATGACCTACAACTGCTATTCCAACTAAAGCATACGATTCAAAAGCAAGCTGACGGAAGGCCTGTCGCCCTCACCGAACTAGATGCCGATCTTTGGAAAACCTTTCATAACTGGGCAAAAGTGATCTCTGATCCGAATGATGGACGGGCAACCGAAGTCGCCCAGCTAAACTTCATTTCTAGAACTGAATTTCATCTTGTCACCAACAAAAGCACAAGCAGTTCAAACAAGATTGGAAGTCTATTAGTCTCATACCTCGAAGACCATACGCCAGAAAATTTTGAAAAAATCCGACATAGGATCGAAGAGCTCAAGTCGTCAACATCAGACGATTCAATTAAGAGCTATATAAGCACCGTCAGTGACCTTTCTGCATCCGTCAAAAAAGAATTCTTCAAGAAAATACATTTTGAGCTTGCCGAGACAGAGATAATTCAGAAAATTAAAACCACAATTTCTGAAAAATTTATTCCACCCGGAAAAGTTGATGAAGTTTACGACCGACTCAACTCAAACATCCGAGACAGCAATTATATAGCCATATCAAATGGCAAAGCATTCTCCGTACTTTTCGACGACTTCACCGCCAAGTATTGGAAAATATTCCAGGACGCACGAGACAATAAACTTTCCAGCCTTAGATTTGAGCCTGCGCTCCCCGGAGACCTTCTCAGCCAGCCGTTCATTCAACAACTAATCGCGATTGATGACATATATGATCACGAATCTGAGATTATAACGGAATATTCAACCCACAAACTAAGGCTCGCGCGCAGCCTAGACCAGTGGGAACAGAATGGAGAGGTTGTACATGATGAAATACAGACCATGCATGGGGACGTTCATTTAAGATGGAAAAATAATCACCGCATGGCATATCGAGGCTGTGGTCCTGATGAAATCAAAATTAAGGGGCAGACAATTATTAATATGATGCGTCAGGAAAAATACAAGCTCGGCGGAGACGAACTCAGCACCGAACACTCCAATGGCGAACTGTATGAATTGTCAGACATTGGCCGAATTGGTTGGCATCAGGACTGGGAAAAACTTTGAACATGAGCGAAAAAAGCATCCTGACTTGGAGCGGGTACAACAACTCCGGCATCGCAGCGGTGGCCATCGGCATGACTCTTAACCATTCCCATTGCCTTAGTCTTTCTAAAGCATTACTCATAATGCCTTTTGTAATGCACACCCCAACCATAAAATATTTAGCAAACGGTAATACTCGCTCACGGGAAATCTCCTCACTGTCTGCTGTAAGGCCCGACTTCGTACACAATTTTAATCAACGTTACCATGCCAGTTTAACCCATACGATTAACGGCCTGCAGATCTTACATGAATTGGGCCTAATATCTTACGACGGCAATATCTCACAAACTAAAATATTTGAGGCAAGCCCAGCCCTTGGAAAGCGCTCAGAACTTATCTCAAACGCCTCTAAAGAAATTTCTCACCTTCTCAAATCTTCCGAAGAAGAACTATATCTAAATTTACGGGTGCAATTGTGAAATTTGGAATTGATAAAATTCGCCTATGGTCTAAATATGGAGAAATACGCGACGTTGATTTTGAACGCGGCAAGATCAACGTTCTGACAGGCGGCAGCAGTCGCGGTAAAACTTCTCTTCTGCATATTATTGACTACTGCCTTCTGTCTAGCGAACACAAACTTCCTCACGATGTAATTAATGATAACGTCGCATGGTATGGTCTTAAGTTCTACATTAACGATAAGACGCTGGTGATTGCCAGAAAAAGTCCAACTGCTCAAACCGTATCTGATCAACTCTATTTCTCCGGCATCGGTGCACTTCCTGTAGTTCCTGAGGCAAATGCAAAAAGTGATGATATCAAAGCCATTCTTCAAGCAGAATTTGGATTAGATAGCAGCGTTGTGCTTTGGGGAGGCCGTGGTCTCAAGCAGGGTACCCAGATGTCATTCCGGTATTTCATGCTAATGAACACCATATCGGAAAACACTATTACAAACAGCGAAGTGTATTTTGACAACCAGCAAAAAGACCGATATCGCGTAGCCCTTCCTCAAGTTCTTGACCTCAGCCTAGGTATCGATACTCTTGACAACATCGGAGCTCGGGAACGAAAAAAAGACATACTGCGACAGATTGAAAATTTAGAAAAAAAGAAGGACAAACTCTCAAATGGAAAGAGTTTGTTCGAGGGTGAAGCGAGAAAAATCGCGGCTACTGCCGCCGAGTATGGTTTAATCGACAAAGTCCCAAAAGTTGTCGATATAAACTTTCTGAAAGGCATTGTAGATAGTTGTCCTTCGCCAGAGGCATCTGGCCAAGACGCGAAACGCTATGCCGACGCCAAAGCAAAAATGTTTGAACTCAATCGAAAAATGCGAAAGCTGCGTGAGTTCACTGATGAGCATAAACAGTACAAAGCGACACTTAAAGTCACGCTCGACAGCTTAAAACCGCTTGAAACGTTGTTAAACCAAGCAGATCAGTTAATCAAAACGGAAATCTTTGATGATCTGATGAACGGTTTAAATGCTGATTTACGAGCGCTAAAGTTAGCCACCGCCACTAAGCAACCCGTGGACACACAAGTGGCAACCATGCTGAGAAGCTTAGAAACTGAGAAAAAAGAACACCAAGAAGTCATCGACTCTCTACCACAGCAGATCAAATCATTTGAAACAGCGATTGATCACGCTAGATTTATAGGAAGAATAGAGGCAAAGCTAGAGTCATATCATGAAGTCTCAAGCGATGACAGAGAAAGCTATAGCGGTAAAATCGCCGATTTGCAGGAGTTAGCTGACGAGATCAATGTACATGACGTAGTCGAGGTCCGACAAAACGTTAATCGTCAAATAGATGATATTGCACAAGCCTTGCTGGTAGAAGCCGATTTCGTCATGGACAACTACATTACTTGGCACCCGGCATTCAGCTTTAAACACAATGTCTTACAGCTTAGAAAGCCTCAGTCTTCACTTATCGAAAACGTCGGCAGCAGTTCCAACCATATGTTCATGCATTTGATTCTGTTCCTTGCTTTGCATGAAGCTTCGGCAGCCAATAGTTCTCGCTTTGTACCAAGCTTTCTTTTCATAGACCAACCTAGTCGCCCGTACTACGGTGAAGAAAAGGTCAAAGATGATATTCATCTAAAAAGCTCTGATGCAGCTCGGGTTAGTAAAGCTTTCGTGATGTTAGACAATTTCATAAACCGCATGAAATCGAAGCACAAAACGGAATTCCAGATGATCATACTCGAGCATGTGCCAGTCGACGTGTTTAAAGACTTGAAAAACGTACATGTACTGCCTGAATTCCGAGAGGCTAACGCTTTGATTCCAGCAGAGTGGAAAACCCGGTCACACAGTTAACTTCTAGCCGGCCAGTACTGCAATAAATTGCAAACTGGCCCACGGCTTGATTCTGAATCAAGCTAAAGCAATGATAAATATAGCAATTAAATTTAAGCCATAGATCTCCGAACACCAAGGACAGTAGAAACTGACGTAGAGCCTGCCTCATCTTATTTATACTACCAAACGTATATTCTTACTCGCATGCGACATCACCACGCAGACCTAGATATAATTAAGCCCATAACAACTACACAATAGAAGCAGCCAAAAAGGGTATTCAAAGAGATAAAATTTAGTAGCTACCAGTACAATATCTAATAAATTCAAGTAGTTACCAATTCATTCGACTCCTGGTGCCGCACCATACAAAACAAAGCCCTCGTAGAAATACGAGGGCTTTGTTGTTTCTGGGGTTTGGAAACTCCCCCTAGAACCTGTCACATGGCTGCGCGGACACTCGTCAATGTCCGTCAGGGTCGAAAGCTGCTTGCTCCGCTATTGCAGCGGAACATACACATCAGTTTCCCACTGATCCTGCGGTGTCTCGGGATAGGCGCTCAGGTAATGAAAGAACAGCGGCTGGTCACGAAGTTCCTCTCCACTGGCCGGAAGCCAATCGCGGTAAATCGGATAGATCGTTTCGCCGATGTGGTCCGGTGACCCCGTGTGTCGCACCACGACGTAGCGACCGCCAGGAATGACGATCTCGTGCACACCGAACGCATTCGACGCCACGGCCTCGTGAATCTCGCCGCAGATTGCGAAGCGGAATTCTTGTGGAGGTGTCGTATCGGGGTTGCCATAGGGAATGCCAAAGGTGCGACTCGATGCCACCGGCGACTGTCCGCTCTGCATACGCCACTCGATGAACTTGCATACGCTCTCATTGACGAGCCCGGCGGGTCCGCAGTGCTCAAGCGTTGCGACCCTGACTTCAGGGAACTCCACGATTCGTACTTGCATGATGATGGTCCTGGAAAAGTGAGGGATTGCGAACACCGTACTCCAGACCTGCCAGTTCGGTTCCTTCCTGAACGCACTCGGCGTCATACCGAACGCCCGCCTGAACGCCCTGCAAAATGCCTCGGGACTTTCAAAGCCGGCACCGAGTGCGGCGTCCAGTACCGAGTGATCCGCGAGGGAGGCCAGGCGATGTGCCGCGCGCCGTAGCCGCATCAGTTGCACATAACGCGAGACAGACACTCCTACGAACGCGGTGAATTGCCGATGGAAGTGAAACGCCGAAAAGTTCGCCACATGGCTCAACGTCTTCACCGACAGGTCACCTTCGAGATGGGCATCAATGTAGGCGAGTACGGCGTTGAAGCGTTTTGTGTAAGCGACGTTGGTCGGCATGTCAGACACTGGGAAAAGCCTCCGGGAAGTACGGTCGGCAATAGAGTCGACTATAAGGGCGTGAACGCGCCTAGCCGCGTTTGCTCAAGGTGCGTTTTGGGTTGGCCAATGCGATCTCTTCCAAGGCGATGTAAAGGTCGGTGGCATCCAGGTGTCCACTTCTGACCGTCTGCTGCATGTACTACGGGCAACTCCTGCAACAATAAGAGCGCAGCCTGACCTCACCGTAGTAAGCCCCCCATCAAATCGTCTACCGCTTGGTACTACGCTCATACGCCGCCAAGACGGTGCGTTCCGATTGCACCAGGTAGCTCTCGAGCATGGTGGCGGCGTCGTTGGGCCGGCCTTCTTCCAGGCATTGGAGAATCGAGGCGTTCATGTCGAGGAACGGCAGGTGCAGGAACTGCGGGTCGTTGAGCAGCCCGAAGGCGAGTCGCAATTCGGCCGAGATCTGGCCGTAGAACACCACCAGGCGTGGGCTGTCGGCGAGTTCGACGATTGCTTTGTGGAACATCATGTTGGCGGTGCCGACCGCCACCCAGTCTTTGGTTTCCCGCGCGCGGACGCCGGATTCGACCGCTTCGCGCATGTGCAGTGTGCCTGGATGCTGGGGATAACCCTGGGCGATCGCTTTGCATTCGATGAAGCGGCGCACCCTGTAGATGTCGATGATCGAGCCCATGTCCGGCTCTGCCACGGTCACCCCACGGTTGGGTTCGTGCTTGAGCAAGCCCTCGCGAGTCAGGACCCTGAACGCCTCTCTCAAGGTGTTGCGAGAGATATCCAGATTTTCGGCAAGGGCGGCTTCTGACAGGCGTTGGCCGGGTACCAGCTCACCCTCGACCAGCATTCGGCGTATCTCTTGGGTAATGGTTTCTCCCAGTGTGCGAGGAAGAGCGGGAGAGGCGTCGTTCATAAAAGATCCAGGATGAGAAAAACCGCGCCGGTATTCCATCAGAGCTTAGTGCAGGGCACAAGGATCAAGCATGAAGCGTGCTTCATTAAGTAGCACCGCTGGGTTTTGAAGTAACAACTTGGTGCAAATGACTCACTCAAAATATATGGATTGTTCAACAATAAACGCTTGATGCACCTACATTGTAGGGGTGATGTTTGAGTCTTGGCATGCTCATTGCTCAGCCCAGGTATCTCTCACCGTAGGAATGATGCCGTGACACAGACCACTCAAGAGTTCACAAAAGCGCGGCGCGCCTCTTTGGTCGCCGCCATATTCATGATGGCCACGTCCGCCATTGGGCCAGGTTTCCTGACCCAAACGGCGACGTTCACCGCGACCCTGGGTGCTGCGTTTGCGTTCGGTATTCTGGCTTCGATCCTGATCGACTTCGTCGTGCAGCTGAACGTCTGGCGCATCGTGTCGCTGACCAAAATGCGCGCGGCGGACCTGGCCAACGCGGCCATCCCGGGGAGTGGCTACCTGCTGACGTTATTGGTGCTGTGTGGCGGCCTGGTGTTCATGCTAGGCAACATTGCCGGCGCGGGCCTGGGCTTGAATGCCTTGACCGGCCTGGACCCGAAATGGGGAGGTGCGTTGAGCGCGCTGCTGGCCATCGCGATTTTCTCGTCCCACCGCGCCGGCATTGCCATGGACCGCATCATGATGGGCCTGGGCATCCTTAAGGTGTGCCTGATCCTGTTCGCCGCCTTCGCGACCCATCCGCCGTTGGGCGAAGCCCTGCGTCAATCGGTGTGGCCTGACTTCATCGACTTCGCCTCCATCACCACCATCGTCGGTGGCACCGTGGGCGGCTACATCACCTACGCCGGCGCGCACCGCTTACTCGATCGCGGCACCGTGGGCGTGGAAAATATCGAGGCCGTCTCCAAGGCCGCGCTGACCGGCATCCTGGTCACCGGCGTCGCCCGCTACGTTCTGTTCCTGGCGATTCTCGGGGTCGTGGCCAGCGGCGTGGTCATCGACGTGTCGGGCAAAGGCGCCAACCCTGCGGGCCAAGCGTTCCAGGCGGCTGCCGGCAACATCGGCATGATGATGTTCGGCCTGGTGCTGTGGGCGGCGGGGATCAGCAGTGTAATCGGTGCGTCTTACACCTCGATGTCCTTTATCACCGTGTTCTCGAAGCGTATTACTGAGCGGGTGCGCCACCTGGCCACCGTTGTTTTCATTGTCATTTCGCTGATTGTTTATATGGTGCTGGGCAAGCCACCGGCGGCCCTGCTGGTCTTCGCGGGCGGCTTCAACGGCCTGATCCTGCCGCTGGGCCTGAGCATCTTCATGTATGTGGGCTGGCGCCGTTCCGACCTGATGGACGGCTATCACTACCCTCGCTGGTTGCTGGTGCTGGGCATCCTGACTTGCCTGCTGTCGTGGTTCATGGCTTACAAGTCGGCAGGTGCCATCTTTGCGTTCATCGGCGCAGCGTGATTTAACCGGAGATTATTCAGATGCGTGCAATTGACCTTAACAGCGACCTGGGAGAAAGCTTCGGCGCCTGGAGCATGGGCGACGATGCAGCGATGCTCGATGTGGTGACCAGCGCCAACGTCGCGTGCGGTTTCCACGCCGGCGACCCGGCCGGCATCCTGCGGACCCTGAAAGCCGCGGTGGCCAAGAATGTCACCATCGGTGCCCATGTCGCCTACCCGGACAAAGTGGGCTTCGGCCGACGGAACATGGACGTGGCCAGTGATGAGCTGACCGCAGACGTGATTTACCAGATCGGTGCGCTGCAAGGCCTGGCCAAGGCCGCCGGCACCTCGGTGCGCTACGTGAAACCCCACGGCGCCCTGTACAACACCATTGCCCACGACCGCCGCCAGGCGCTGGCGGTGATCGAGGCCATCCGTGCCATCGACCCCACGCTGGTGCTCGTGGCCCTGGCCGGTTCCGAGCTGATTGAGCTGGCACGCAACGAAGGTTTGCAGTGTGTCGCCGAAGCTTTCGCGGACCGTGCCTACACGCCCCAGGGCACCCTGGTTTCGCGGCGCGAGCCCGGGGCCGTGCTGCACGACCCCAAGCTCGTGGCCCAACGCATGCTGCGCCTGGTGGAAGACGGCACCATCGAAGCCATCGATGGCAGCCGAACGCGCATCCAGGCCGACTCGATCTGTGTCCATGGCGACAGCCCCGCCGCCGTGGAAATGGCCCGCGAACTGCGCCGAGTGCTGGAAAACGCCAACCTGTCCCTGCGGCCTTTTGCTGGAGATCGCCCATGAATGCCCTCGCCCGCGCCCGTCAGGCGGCCATCGCCGCGGCCCAGGAAGCACGCAAAACTTACCGTGGCGGCCTGATCACACCCACGGCCGGCATTGCCCCGGGCATGACCCAGGCCAACCTGATCGCCTTGCCACGCGAATGGGCCTACGACTTTCTGCTGTACGCCCAGCGCAACCCGAAAGCCTGCCCGATCCTCGACGTCAGCGATGCCGGCAGCCCAAGGACCCTGTTGGCGGAAGGCGCCGACCTGCGCACCGACATCCCCCTGTATCGCATCTGGCGTGATGGCAAAATGGTCGAGGAAGTCAGCGATGCCACCCAGGCCTGGGCCGAACACGACGATATGGTGGCGTTCTTGATTGGCTGCAGCTTCACCTTTGAAACCGCCTTGCAAGAGGCCGGTATCGAAGTGCGGCATATCGCGGACGGCTGCAACGTGCCGATGTACCGGACCAACCGCGCCTGCCGCCCGGCGGGACGCCTGCAAGGTGAAATGGTGGTGTCGATGCGGCCGATCCCGGCCGATCGCGTGGCCGAGGCCAGCGGGATTTCCGGGCGCTACCCCTCGGTCCACGGCGCCCCGGTGCACATCGGTGAGCCGGCACTGTTGGGTATCCAGGACCTGAGCCGACCCGACTATGGCGATGCCGTGCGCATCGAGCCGGGCGAGGTCCCGGTGTTCTGGGCCTGCGGTGTGACGCCCCAGGCGGCAGTGGCGGCCTCGGGTGTACCCTTCGCGATCACCCATGCGCCCGGCCACATGTTCATCACCGATGTGCCCGACAGCACCTACCACGTCTAGGAGTTTCCTGTGCGCTTTCTACCGGTCAACCTGGACGCCCTGCTCGTCGAACTGAACGACCTCGACGAGACCTTGGCCTTGTTCGACGCCCTGATGGCGGAGCCTATTGCTGGCGTGGAGGAAATTGTTCCTGCCGCTCGAACGCTGCTGATCCAATTCCGCCCCAGCGCCATCGAACGCCAGGCGCTGGTCGACCGCATCGCCGGCCGCGACCTGAGCCTGCGCCGCGAAGGCGAGCAGCGCCGGGTGGAAATCCCCGTGCATTACAACGGTGAGGACCTCGACGAGGTCGCCACGCTGCTGGGCATCAGCCGCGACGAGGTGATCCAGCGCCACACCGCCCATGACTACAGCGTGGCCTTCTGTGGCTTCGCGCCGGGCTTCGCCTACCTCACCGGCGGCGCCGGGTTCCAGGTGCCACGCCGCAAAACCCCACGCACCCGCATACCAGCGGGCGCGGTGGCCCTGGCCGGGGATTTCAGCGGCGTCTACCCGCAAGCCAGCCCCGGCGGATGGCAGATCATCGGGGTCACGCCCTTGCAGATGTGGGACCTGAACCGCGCCGAACCGGCCCTGCTGCGTCCTGGTTACAAGGTGCGCTTTACCGATGCCGGCCCGCTCCCGGCCAACGGCCTGCCTGCTCCGGCAGCACCCGCCCGGGCCGCCGACCCCAGCGGCGCCTACCTGGAAATTCTCAGCCCCGGGTTGCACAGCGTATTGCAGGACCTGGGGCGCCCCGGCCAAACCGGCCAAGGCGTTTCCCGCTCCGGCGCGCTGGACCTGGGCGCCCTGCGGGCGGCCAACCGCGCCGTGGGCAACCGCTCGGACATGGCCTGCGTGGAGTCGGTACTCGGCGGCCTGAGTTTCGTTTGCCATGGCCGCGCCGTGATCGCGATCACCGGCGCGCACACCCCGGTGACCATCACCAACGCCAGCGGCGTGCAATGGCCGGCCAGCAACTATCAGCCCATCGAACTGGACGTGGGCGACCGCGTCAGCCTGGGTTCCCCCCTCGCTGGGCTGCGCAGCTACCTGGCGATTCGTGGCGGCTTCGAGGTCACACCGGTGCTCGGCAGCCTGTCCACCGACACCCTGGCCCAGGTCGGCCCACCGGCACTGGCCGCCGGCGACCGCTTGGGCTTTACCACACTGACCACGGGCACCAGCGTCTCGCTGAACGAAGCCCCGGCGTTCGAACTGCCGACGACGGCCGAGATCATCACCCTCGACGTGGTCATGGGGCCGCGCACCGACTGGTTTACCGCAGACGCCATCGAGCGCCTGAGCAGCCAACTGTGGCGCGTCACCCCACAGTCCAACCGGGTCGGCATTCGCCTGGCCGGTGACACGCCGCTGACGCGCAGCAATCACCAGGAGCTGCCCAGCGAAGGCACCTCCGTCGGCGCCATCCAGGTTCCAGCCAGCGGCCAACCCGTGCTGTTCCTGGCCGACCATCCGCTGACCGGCGGTTATCCGGTGATCGCCGCCGTGGCCAGCCACCATCTGGACCTGGCGGGGCAGATACCGATCAATGCGCAGATTCGCTTCAACCCTCTGGACGGCTTCCAGGACATTCAACCCAGCACCGAAGCCTCTTTTTCAACTGCCGATGCGAAGAAAACCCCATGAAAAAATTACTGATCGCCAACCGTGGTGAAATCGCCGTCCGCATCGCCCGCGCCTGCCGCGACTACGGTGTGCAGTCGGTCGCCGTCTATGCCGATGCGGACATCGACGCCCTGCATGTGCGCCAGGCCGACGAAGCCTTTTCCCTGAACGGCCAACGCCCGGCAGAGACCTACCTGGACATCCAAAAGCTCATCGCCATCGCCCAACGCAGCGGCGCCGATGCGGTGCACCCCGGCTATGGCTTTCTGTCGGAGCGGGCCGACTTCGCCCGTGCGGTGATCAACGCCGGGCTGATCTGGGTCGGCCCCAACCCCGAGACCATCGACGTGTTGGGGGACAAGGTCGAAGCGCGGAAATTGGCGCAGCAGGTCGGTGCGCCCCTGGTCGCCGGCACCCCCGGGCCGGTTGAAAGCGCCGCCGAAGTGCTGGCCTTTGCCGAGCAACACGGCCTGCCGATTGCCATCAAGGCCGCCTTCGGTGGCGGCGGCCGTGGCATGAAAGTCGCCTGGCGCCTGGACGAGGTCGCCGAACTCTACGCGTCCGCTGTACGTGAAGCAGAAGCAGCCTTCGGTCGGGGCGAATGCTTCGTCGAGCAGTTCCTCGACCGCCCTCGACACATCGAGGCGCAAATACTGGCCGACAAACACGGCAAGGTAGTGGTGGTCGGAACCCGTGACTGCTCGCTGCAGCGACGTAACCAGAAGCTGGTGGAAGAAGCGCCCGCGCCCTTTATCAACGACGCCCAGCGCCAGCGCATTCATCAGGCTGCCGAGGCGATTTGCGCCAAGGCCGGCTACGTGGGTGCCGGCACCGTGGAGTTCCTGCTCAGCCAGGACGGCACCCTGTCGTTCCTTGAGGTCAACACCCGCCTGCAAGTCGAGCACCCGGTGACTGAAGAAACCACCGGCGTCGACCTGGTGATCGAACAACTGCGCATCGCCGACGGTTTGCCGCTGTCGTTCAGCGAAACACCGACCCCGCGTGGCCACAGTTTCGAGTTCCGCATCAACGCCGAAGACGCGGGCAAGGGCTTCCTGCCCACACCCGGGGAAATCAGCGAATTCCTGCCGCCCTCCGGCCCGGGCGTGCGCCTGGACAGCGGCGTGGTCAGTGGTTCACGGGTGCCCAGCACCTTCGATTCGATGATGGCGAAACTGATCGTCAGCGGCGCCACCCGCGAGCAGGCGATTGCCCGCGCCCGACGCGCCCTGGCCGAGTTCAAGATCGAGGGCATCGCCTCGGTGCTGCCCTTCCACCGGGCCGTGATGGACCATGCCGACTTCACCGGCGTCGATCGATTCGCCGTGCACACCCGCTGGATCGAGACCGATTTCGCCGAGCAGATCACCATCGCCCCACGCAACGCCGTGTCGGCCGACCCTGACGTGCTGCGCACCTTCGTCGAGATCGACGGCAAGCGCCATGAACTGGGCCTGCCGGCCGCGCTGTTACGGGGCGTCAGCCTGACTGCAGCAGGCCCCGCTGGCGAAAGCCCCCGTCCAAGCGAAGCCGCTGACCCACAGGCGGTACTGACACCGGTAGCGGGCAATCTGCATACCTGGGTCGTCGCAGACGGCGAAGCGGTGAGCGCCGGGCAAGTGATCGCGGTGGTCGAAGCGATGAAGATGGAAACCTCGATCCTCGCCCCCTGTGCCGGCCAGGTGCAGATTGGCCAACAGGCCGGTGCCTACTTCGAAGCCGGTTCCGTGATCGGCCGCATCAAGACCGCTGATTGATTTAAACGCTTTTCTTTTCGCAGACAGTACGCGCAACGGGGGTAATAACCCGGTTGCCGCGTGCTGCCCGCAGAAAACTGTAGATGTAACTTTGCACTCAACATAACGATAAAACTCAATCAATAAATCTGCCGTTATCTGGAGCATAAAGAGCATGTTGATCAATAAGGTTTTTACCCTTGCCGGTACGTGCGCGTTAGTTTTCCCATTAACTGCGTCGGCAGACTTTATTGCTGACAGCAAAGCCAGCGTGGAACTGCGCAACTTCTATTTCAACCGTGACTTTCGCAACGGCCCGCCTACCGCCCAGCGTGACTCAGCAACGGAGTGGGCGCAGGGCGCCATGGTGCGCTTCGAGTCGGGTTACACCGCCGGCACCCTGGGGCTGGGCGTGGATGCCCTGGGCATGCTCGGCTTGAAGCTCGACGGCGGGGACGGTTCTGGCGGCACCGGCTTACTGCCGGCCGACCTGAGTTCGAACAACCGCCGCGGCTCCCAGAGTGAGTATTCCAAACTGGGGCTGACGGCCAAGGCCAAGGTGTCCCAGACCGTGCTCAAGGTCGGCTCGCTGGCTTTTCGCAGCCCGGTGGTATCGAGCAACGACACCCGCCTGCTGCCGTCCACTTTCGAAGGGGCGCTGCTGACCTCGAACGACATTGACCGGCTGGCCCTGCAAGGCGGCAAGCTGCAACAAATCAAATTCAACAGTTCCTCCAACTACGAGGACTTCACCGGCAACCGCATCGGCGGGGTCAGCGATGACTTTCGCTTTGCCGGCGGCACCTACAGTTTCAGCAAGGCCCTGAGCACCAGCCTGTACTACGGCAACCTGGAAAACGTCTATCGGCAGTTGTTTGGCGGCGTGGTCTACGAGATTCCCCTTGCCGCGCAACAGTCGCTGAAGTTCGACCTGCGCTATTCAAAAAGCACCGACGACGGCAACTTCCGCCCCCTCGACAACCGTGCCGCCAACGGCCAGGTCGCCTACACCCTGGGCTCCAACGTCTTCACCGCGGCCTATCAGCGCATGAGCGGTGATGACCCGTTCCCCTACATCGCCAACAGCGACCCCTACCTGGTCAACTTTGTGCAGATCAACGACTTCGCCAACACCCAGGAACGCTCCTGGCAGTTGCGCTACGACTACAACTTCGCCGCCCTGGGCATCCCCGGGCTGACGTTCATGAGCCGTTATGTCCAAGGTGACAACGCCCTGGTCGCCGGCCACAACACCGGCAAAGAGTGGGAACGCGATACCGATATCGGTTACGTGATACAGAGCGGCTCGCTGAAGAACCTCGGTCTCAAGGTCAGAAATGCCACGGTTCGTTCGAACTTCGGCAATGACCTGGACGAAACCCGCTTAATCCTGAGTTACACCCTGGCCCTGTGGTAAGCACTCGGTCCCGTAATAACGCTCAAACTTAAGTTCTATCCCACCCGTTAAAACTTCACCCTGGACCTTCACAGGTGCGCAACTTCGTGCGCCTGACAGATAGAAACAGCAAGGATGCTTTTACCTGTTGCAACGCAACTTTCCGATCTGTTCAAGGCGCCTTCATAGGCATAGGCGCAAATAGCATGAGCCGACATTTCAAGTTCAACCAGAAGATAGGACTGATCGCCACCCTGGTGTTCGTCAGTGAGATGCAGACGTTCAAGTGATGAAGCGATGGGGCACACTACCCGCCCATGATTGGATCGCACGGACTCAAACCCGATACCCGGCGCAACACTACGTTTCTATGGAGTAACAACCAGCATGATCAGCAACCGCCACGCTATTGAAAAATACATTCTGGCCAAGGATGGAAATCGACCTGATCTACTGCGCCAGGCCTTCACGGCCGAGGCGACGGTCAAAATGCTCGTGCACACGGACACGATTGCCTTTCCACCCGATGTCGAAGGCTTCGAAGCCATTGCCGACGTCCTGGTGCGTCGCTTCAACCAGACCTACGAAAACATCTACACCTTCTGCCTCGGCGAACCACCGCTGGCGGGCGCATTGGCACACACCTGCAAATGGCTGGTGGGGATGTCCGTCAAAAGCACGGGGGAAGTGCGGGTCGGCTGCGGTGAATACCACTGGCAGTTTGATCCTCGATCAGGGCTCGTCAGCCACTTGAGCATCACCATTGAACACATGCAGGTCAGCCCGGCCACGGAGCTGGTGTCGGTGATGGACTGGTTACAGCCCCTCGGTTATCCGTGGTGCCAGGTTGACGAGGTCATCGCACAGGCCCCGCCGCTGAGCCATGTGGCGCCCGTCATCGAGTACCTGAAAAGCCAATAGTCGGCAGGCGCGCGCCCTCAAGAACCGATGTACTTGCAGTACACCGCCCACTGCCCATCCTGCTCCCGCACTTCGAGGTGCAATAGCGCCTCGCTCGGGGCGCCGTCGGCAAAGAGCACGCACTCCAGCCCCAAGGTCTGGGCGTGGGTGATGTAGGTGTCGATAAAGGGACGGGCCCGGCCCTCGCTGGCAAAGGCTTGTGCTTCAGGGGCCAGGGACAGGCGGGTGTCGGCCTCGAAGAAATCGGCAAGGGTTTGGTACAGCTCTTCCTGCACGGCAGGCGAGAGGCCGAAGTCGCGTTGCAGGGCCTGGTGATCCCGTTGGTCCAGGGCGTGGACCAAGGCCTGAGCCAGGGCGAAGGCTTGCTGATGGGTGGCAATGCTCATGGTCAATGCACCTCGCCCGGGCGTTCGACGGTGCGCAAAAAATCTGCAAAGCCTTCGGCGACGTCTCGCGTTTGCGCCGTCTCGTGGGACCACAAGACCACCACCGGCTCGCCGGCCTGGCCTTGCCGCCCGTAATCGAAACAGTAGTAATCCCCGGTGCCGAATTCGGCAAAGGGCAGCAGCGCGGCGCTGTCGCTGGCACCTTGGGCGTGAACCTCCAGCCAGGCCGGCCAGCCGTGGTTGAAGTGACGGACGATGGACTCCCAGGTCTTGCGCGGATCCCGCTCATCGAACACCGGGAACAGGGTCAAGGCGCCCAGGGACCGGCCATTGTTCAGCAACAGCCAATCGCGAAAAGCCCCTGGCAGGGTTCGGCCCAACTCTTTTTCGGCGGCTTGGATGGCCTCGATCGAGGTGCCGATTACCCGTGCTCTAGCCATGAATCCTCGCTTAACGACACGCCGGATGCGTGGGCCTGTGTGTGTGATCACCGGATGCGCAGATTACCTGAATCGGCCGCACAGGCCCCAGGCCATCCACAATCGCCGCCCGGCATGCTCCAATAGCCCGCCTCTGAGCCGCCGATACGGAGCCGTACATGCAGAAATCCACCTTCTTGCCCCTGGCCCTGCTGCTGGGCCTGGCGCTGTTCAACGGCGCGGCCCAGGCAGCCGGCGATGCCGAAGCCGGTGGCAAGCTGTTCACCCGCATCTGCGGCGGCTGTCACAACGTCGGGCCTTCAGTGCGCAGTTCCTTCGGGCCCCAGCTCAACGGCATTTTCGGGCGCACGGCGGGCAGCGTGGCGGACTATCAGTACTCGGACGCGATGAAGTCTTCCGGCATCGTCTGGACCCGAGACACGCTGGTGGCCTACCTCGACGAGCCCCGGGCTGTGGTGCCCGGTACGCGAATGATTTTCTGGGGCATCAGCGACACGGAAAAGGTCGAGAACCTGCTGGCCTATCTGCAAACCTTCCAGGATCTGTAACCCGGGCACGCCTGCAGCCACCCGGCAAAACGCCGCGGGCTGAGGTTGGAGCACGCGGCGTTTTTTTGCTTCAGGCCTGCCGTCGAACTCAGACCAGCACGGTCTGCGCCTGGCGCTGCTCGGTGTCTGGCACGCCCACCAACGCATCCAGGGTGTGCAAGAACAGGTCGTGGCTGAGGATGCCCGTGGCCAGGGTCGACAGCACCTCGTGGCCGGCCTCGTCGCGGATCACCACCTTCTCGGTCCAGGTGTTCAGGTCGACGCTGCGCAGGCTCGACAGCGGCACGCTACGCCCCTGCACTTGCAGGTCGTGCTGGGTCAGCGTGATCGGCTGGGTATTGATCTTGAGGAAGCCGCCCGTGACCCGCTTGCGCCACACCTGGTTGCTGCTGATGAAGTTGAAGGTCACGGCCTGGTCGGCCTGCAGGGCCTGCAGCACACTCGGCAGGCGCCCGCGCACATAACGTTCGCGCACCAGTTGGAGGACGTCGTTGAAGCCCTTGAGCGAATAAATAGCGTGATGCCAAGGCTGGCTGGCATTACGCCGATAGGCCAGGTTGGTGATCATGCCGGTGAGCGCGACTTGCCCGGAGGAGAACAGGTACAGGTCTTCGATGTCGCTGAAGGCCAGGTACTCGCTCTGGTTGCCGGTGACTTCGGCGATGCCGTTCTCGTAGACCTCGAAGCTGGATTTGCGCAGGCGCTTTTGCCAGGCCCGCATCAACAGCATGCACACCCCCAGGACCGCCAGCAGGCCACTGGTGAGGTAGATCAGCATCAGCGGGCTGGAGAAGTTCATCTCCAAGCCACGGCGCCCCTGCAAATGGACCGGGCCCGTGCTGGCCGCGTCCACCGGCAAAATGGTGCTCAGGTACAGCACAAAGACCGAGAAGCCGAACAGCACCAGGGAAAAAACCAACAGCCCGATGGGCAGCGCCTGGCTATGGCTGAAGCGCCCGAGCAGGGCCCCTGTGGAGGTGGGTTGAGCAGACGAGGATGGTTGCATAAAACTCTAGCGTCCCTGAGCAGAGTGGGGGGGGAAGTCAGCCGCGAATCCCGCGCCGGCCGAAGAGGTTCGACAAGGCGAAACCACGGTCTTTCCTGAGGGCCACAGGCTTGGGGCCGGCCGTTCAGGAACTGCTTCGAGCATGGCCAAACAACATCGTTCCGCCATCACCCCCTTAATCTGCCGATCTGTGACCCAGTTCCCACCTGATGCTCTAGAGCGCCCATTGCGCCACAAAATCTTCGAAAGCACGGACCCGTTCCCGAGTCTCGGCAAAGGCACCGTAATAGGCCACTTCGGCCCGCTGGCGGCGAAAAATCTCCGAGCCCGACCCAAAGGCCAAGAGTGCAACCACGGCTGCGCTTTGCAGCAGCCAATAGATATCCGGCGACGATTCGTGGGCCTTGGAACAGCCCAGGTTCATGGCGTGCTGGTGCAGGTCCTTGAGCAAGCCCTCGGCGACCTCGTGGGGGCATGCGGTGTCTGCCAGGAAGCGCCGGTAACGGTCCATCAACGCCTCGTTGGAGTGGATCAAAGGCGGGCATTCCAGGGGATCGAACACAGGCGGGGTTCTCTTCAGGGGGCGGCAACCGAATCGGCTCCCCAGCCTAATCGTTCGATCCAGGCCGGTGGAAAAATAAATACCGTTGCACGCCATTGCGGTTCAAAATCGCCGCGCCCGTTTCACTCGCCAAGCCGCCCTTGGCAGAAAACAGCACCTGGCTGGCACCCCCTTGAGTGCCACACACTTGCCGCTTCACAAGGACGTTTGATGAAACTCCCCCGCCTGTCCCTGGCCACTGCTGGCCTCGCTATTGCCCTGCTCGCCCCGACGGCCGCAGCCGCCGGTTTCGATTGCAGCAAGGCCTCGACGCTGATTGAGAAGACGGTCTGCGACACCCCGACCCTGTCCGCCAAGGACGACGAGCTGAACCGCCGCTACAAGACGCTCAAACACCTGCAGGTGATCCGCCAGTTGCAGGCGTACTGGCTGAGCGATGTGCGCAGTTCCTGCGAGACCAGCGACTGCCTGGAAGCGACTTACCGGGCCCAGGTCAAGCTGCTCGGCCCGGTGCCGATTCCGGCGCTGCCGAACCCGGACCAACTGCGCCCCTTGGCCCCCGGCCAGCACTACACCGTCTCTGAAAGCGATAACTGGCCGCGCTTCACCCTGGCCACATTCACCCCGGCCTCGATCCCCGGCGACCAGCAGATCGTCGATGCCCAGGTGATCGATAACGTGTTGCACGTGGTGCTGTTTGTCGGCCGTTACCTGGCCGGCGAGCCGACGTATGTGGGCACCCTCTACGAGTACCGCGATGACCGTCCGGGTCTGCACCCCATTGCCAAGGACGTTGCCTTTGTCGGCTGGAGCTCGCCGGGGAGCAACGATCAGGGCATCCGCTTCTCCGGGATCGTCGACGGGGTGCTCTATTACCGCCAGCACATCGGCGGCAACCTGCAAAAAGCCATGAGCTACCGGCTGGGCTCGCGCAGCCCTGCCGAGGAAAGCCAGCACGTGTTCCAGGCGGCGTCCAATACCCATCGCCATGCCCTGGCCCGAGTGCGGGAGCAACTGAACGAGAGCAGTAACAGCCTGTCGCTCCAGTACGACGCGCCCACCCAAGGCACCTACCAGGAAACGATTACCGACCAGAACGAGCCGGATGACGGCTGGAGCATCGTCAACCCGACCTGGAGCGCCACCCGGCCCGTGCTGTATTTCGACAACAGCGGGGCCAAGGCCTGTGTCTGGCGGGTCGATGTGCGCCTCAAGGTGCTGTCGAAGATCGTGCCGGAGCATGAGGCGATGTCGGCGCGGCCTGTGGATATCTTCGGCCGCGAGGCGGTGGTGTACCTGCAGGGCGGGCAGTTGAAGTTCGCCATGCAACCGGACGATTAAAAAAAGGGCGCCCTCTTCGGCGCCCTTTTTCCACTTGCCCAGCCGACCTCAGTGATGCGCGGGCGCGGTGCCGCCCTGGCCATTGGAGAGTTCGATGCTGACGTTCTGCATCATGCCCTGGTCCTCGTGATCGAGGATGTGGCAGTGCAGCACGAACTCGCCGATGTAGCGCTCGTAACGGGTGCGCACATAGAGCGTATAGGGCTTGCCTTCCACCGGCCCCTTGACGAACAGGGTGTCCTTCCACACGCCCTTGAGCCCGGCGTACTGGGTATCGCCGTCGGTTTTATCCACAGCCCCCGGCGCGCTCAGGTCAGTGACGCCATCCGGAGCGATGATCTTGACGACCTCGAACGGGTTGACGTGGATGTGGAACGGATGGCTGGCAAAGCCCGATTGCAAGACCCAGGTCTGCGCCGTGCCCAGGGTCAGGCGGCGGTTGATCACCCCCGGCTGGTAAGGCTTGACGTCGGCCATGCTGGTGCCCACTTCGAACTTGGTGTTTTTCTTGTCTTTGGTGTCGATGAAGAACACCAGTTTCTCCTCCGGTACGCCCTTCACTTCCTCGTCGCTGATGCTCGCGTGGGGCACGAACTTGCTCAGGCGCAGGTCTTTTTCCAGGTCAGCCACCACCTGCTGCTGCACCTCGGTGGGCATGTTGTGCTTGGCCGACTCCACCAGCACCTGGGTCACGTGGGCCTTGGTGTCCTTGACGATGCTGCCCTGCGCCACATCGACGAAGCCAAGGATCTGGCGCCCACTCGCGGCCTGGGAAATACCGCTGTTGGCCGACTGTGCAGCGTCCACCACGCAGTAGCGGCCGGGTTCGGGAAAGACCATCAACAGGTCATTGCGGTAGCCCGGCTGCAGCGTGACCTGGCTCAGGGTCTGGGCCTGATTCAGGGTCAGGCCGTCGGCGGCAATCACTTGGTACGCCACGGGTTGGCCGACGCATTGCTGACTGACGAAGTTGTCGGCATCGGCCGCCGCCACACCGCTGTTGCTTTTCAGCAGGCCACTGTCGGCGAGCTTGCGAAACTCCAGTTTGATGGTGTCGCGAATCCCCGCGTGCACTAGGCGCCAGCGCTCCACCTGGCCGCTGCTGGCACTGAACGTCGGCTGCACCAGGCCGTTGATGCTGGTGTAGCGCCCGGACTCGCCCCAACTTCCCGGGGCGAACTGGGCGAAGTCCTCGACCACACCCACTTCCTTCGGACCGCAACTCCAGTCCACGGTCTTTTTCTCGGTCTTCGGATCGACCTTGACCCCTTTGCAGGCGTAGGGAATCTGTTGCATCACCAGCAGCCGCTCCGGGAACGCTGCACCCTGGTCCGAGCGGAGCAAGGTGTCGATGTCACCGTTGGCGTGCTCGCTGGGCTTGCGATCACCGTGGATGATCAACGCACCGGCCATGCCGCTGGCAACCTGGATGGCCGTGGAACCGTGGCGATGGGGGTGGTACCAGAAGGTCCCGGCCGGGTGATCCGCCGGGATGTTGTATTCGTACTGGAAGCTGACCCCGGGGTTGATCGACAGCAGCACGTTGTCGCTGTTGCCCGTCGGGCTGACCCACAGGCCGTGGGAGTGCAGGTTGGTGCTGTTGAAGCACTGCGGCTGGTCGGGGTTTTCGGGCTTGCCGGGTTCGGTGGGTTCGGCGGAGTGCTCGGCGCACGGCTGGTCGTTTTTAAGCTTGTTGTTGAGGGTGACGCGCACCGTGTCGCCTGGTGTTACATCGATGGTGGGGGCGATAAAGGGCGCCTTGGGGTCCACGTCCTTGCCCTGGTAACCACGCAGGTGCACCGCGACATCGCGCCCGCTGGCGGGATCGAAAATCGTGCTGTCGGTGTAGTCGATGTTCAGCTCCAGGGCCCGCTCGCTGCCGCCATGGGCGCGCGGTTGGCTCTGGGCGGCCGAGGCCGGTTCGGACGACATCAACAAGGTGCTGTGCCCGGCCTGTTGTACCGGTGCCTGCTGTTCCAGGCTGGGGGGGTTGGCAAAACTTCGCGGTGCCTCGGCGGCCATGGCGCCGGGCATAAAGCAGGTCAGCGCCAGCGCGGCACCTGCGCCGCAGGCGTGTGCCGGTTTAAATCCTTTCATGGTGTTCTCCTGTGCTCCAGGACGGTCAGACGATAGGGCCCGCCGCAGAGCGGCAGCAGGTCCATACAACATCGGCAAGCACAGGGACGCCCCTCGGAACCACAAGAATCTCCCGCCTCCATTGCGGCCAAGTGCCATCCCTGACGGCATAAAGCTAGTGCGGATTGGCCGAAATGCAATGTTCCCGGGGGCGGGTTTATCAACAGGCGAAAATCAGACCTCACTGACCTCGAAGACAAAGGAAATGCGCTGGCTGCTGGCGCTCCACACATAGCGCAGGTGCTTGCCCTGGCGCGGAATCGACACCGCCGGCGGGCGCAGGGCGGCGATGCACTCGTGGCCCTCCAGGCGCACGCTGTTGTACAGCAGGCCCCAGGACTGCTGCTCCCGCAGGTGCTTGGCAAACGCCTGGGCCGGGGCGTAGCCGAGGGGGTCGGGGTCGTGCAGCTGCGGATGGTTGGCGCGCACATCGTGCAAGGGTTTGAGCACCTGATTGACGTAGGTGCGCAGGGTCAGCTCGATGTCCGGCTCCTGGGTGGCCGCCAGGAAACGCTCCTGGTGATAACGGGTTTCGGCGATGGCCGCGGCTTGGCTGCTGGCGGCGTAATACACCCCAAAAGTGCCATCGGTAAAACGGCTGGCCTTGCCGATGTGGGTAAAGGCAGCCATCACCGGTGTCGAGCCGGGCCCACTGACCCGGTCTGGCGGCATTACCCGGGACAGCTCACCGGCCTCGGCCCGCAGCCGGTCGTTGGTCAGGGCTTCCAGGGCGTAGGCAAGCTCCAGGTCTTCAGGGTCGAGCACGTCTTCAAACAACGTGATGGGCGGGAAGCTGCTGTTGACGATGCGGTAAGCCTTGGGCCAGTCCGGCAGTTTCAGTGGCGGCGTCATCAACCGCGCACTCCGTCGAGGTAACGGCGCACATCGGCGATGTCCACCACACGCCCGGCCAGCATGTAGTCCAGGGCCGTGCGGCCATTGAACGGCGCCGCACTGTTGGGGCTGCTGACCCATTGATAGGTGCGCTCGCGGCTGTTGCTGAAGATGATGCTCAGGGCCTTGTGGATGCCCATCAGGTAGGAGATGCGCTCCAGGGTGTCGTGGGGCAGGCGTACCGTAGCCGGCAACTGTTTGTATTTATAGAACGTGGTGTTGCCGATCTTGCCGAGCAAGGTGCGTTGCTGCTCGACGCTGCAACCCCAGTGGGTCATCAGGTTGAAAAAGAACTTCAGCGCCACTCGGCTGGCCTGAGGGCTATCGAGCCCGGGCTCGGGCCGCGTGACCGAGGATAAGGTGGCCATGGGTCAGGCTCCTGCAGGGCGGTGGTGGGTGTCAGTTCAGCTTAGTACAGATACGAACTAATCCAATATTTTTATCCGTAATTGAACAAACTCTTCAGCGCCTGGTACGCCACCTGATCGCGCTTCGCCCTGCCGGCGCTCGTTCCCGGCGCCCATAAAAAAGCCCCGAACCAGTCGGGGCTTTTTTACTGCGGCCCTGGTATCAGGCCACGATCAGGCGTTCATCAGAACACGTTGATCGGGTAGTCGACGAACACACGCAGTTCGTTGCCGCTGCTGTTGTAGGCGCTGGATTTCTGCGACACGCGCAGGATCGAGCTGCGTACACGCACGCTCAGGTCTTTGGCCGGACCGGCCTGGACCACGTACTTGAACTGGTTGAAGATTTCGCGCTCGGTACCACCGGTGCTGTCGGCAGTGGTGATGTTGTCGCCACGCACGTAAGCCAGGTTGTAGCTCAGGCCAGGCACGCCGAACGAACCGAAGTCCAGGCCGTAGCCCAACTGCCAGCTGCGCTCGTCTTCAGCGTTGAAGTCGGACCAGTAGGAGTTGGCCAGGAAGATGGTGTTGCCACCGTCGCCAATGTAGTTCTGGCCTTTCTGGTAACCGCCGTAGGCGTAGCCCAGGTGGCTGTCGCCGGAGCTGCGCTGGTGCGCCACGGTGAAGGAGTGCGGGCCGGTGGCGAAGGTCGCTGCCAGGCTCCAGATCTTGTTGTCCTGGCCGCCGGCGCCAGAATCTTCGGCAAACGACTTGTCCAGCTTGGTGCGGTAGCCGTTGAAGTCCAGGGTCAGGGACTGATCGGTGGCCAGCGGGAACACGTAGTTCAGGTTCACGTACTGCTTCTTCAGCACGTCTTCGACGTCGGAAGCGTACAGCGCGCCTTTGAACTGTTCGGTGAACTGGTAGCTGCCGCCCAATACGTTGATGGACTTCAGGCCACCGCTGTCACGGCCTTCAGCGCTCTTGCGCGATTCGGCAGTGAAGCGACCGGCGTTCAGTACCAAGCCGTCGATTTCTTTGGAAGTGATCAGGGTGCCGGTGTAGCTTTCTGGCAGCAGGCGCGAACTGTCGTAGTTCAGCACCGGCAGCTCAGGCATCTGGTCGCCGTAGGCCAGCACGGTGTTGGACACGCGGAATTTCACTGCAGCGCCAGCCTTGGCCAGGTCGCCCGCAGGGGACTTGTTGCCGCCTTCGCTGGGTTTGAAGAAGTCGATACCGGCGCCGCCAGCGTGGCTGCCGCGGTCCAGGCGCAGGCCGTACAGGCCGAAGGCGTCAACGCCCACGCCAACGGTGCCTTGGGTGAAGCCCGAGGAGAACGTGCCGATGGCCGCTTGGCCCCATTCACGTTGGTCATCATTGCCGTCTTTCTTGTCACGGTTGATGTAGGCATTGCGCAGCAGCACTTTCAGGCTGCTGTCTTCTACAAAACCCTTGGACTCAGCTTGGTCGTTAGCCATGGCTTGAGTGGCGCTCAGAATCCCCAGTGCGATCAGACCGATCCGCTTGTTCAACATTTTGTTTTCCTTATTACGGGTTGATGGCGCGCTGTGTACCCGGACAGAAATGGCGTTTGGACGCTCTTGTTCCTGCTCAAAAAACAAAAAGGCCCGCCCGCGAATCATCGCGGCGGGCCTTTTATTATTCTGATATATGGCTCTTGGCCACAGGCGTTGGCGCGAATCCTATCCGCGCCCTGAACCCTGTGTCAATTTCGTGAATCGTCTTTGAATAGGTAAAAATATTCTAAGAATTCACCGATCGGCCATGGCCAGTTGCACGGTATGGCTGTCCACAAACTGCTCAAAATGAGTGACTTTGCCGTCCTTGAGTGTCCATAAATGGGCCACTCGGGCGTTCATTGGCCGCCCCGTCGCCTTGAACACGCCTCTGTAATTGCCATAGGCGAATACCTTGTCGCCTTGGGCCACATAACTCTCCACGTTGAAAGCAAACCCCTCCCAATCACTGGCCAGGCGTTTGAAAACATTTTCCACAATGGCGTCGAAGCCGACGTAGGTGCCCGCCAAGGGGAACCCCGCGGCTTCGGTCCAGCGCGCATCCGGTGCCAGGGCCGCCGCGGTGTTCTTGGCGTTTTCCTGGGAGTTGGCACCTTCGTAGGTGCTTTTGATCAAGGCCAGGTTATCCATGGGTCACTCCTTCGTCGTTGGGTGGGGTTATTACGCGCAACCGTCCAGGCCACAGGCCGGGGCTTGGGAGGACACCTGGCTCGGTGTCGAGCCGATCGCCCCCTGCAACCAGGCGGCAAACTCATCGGGTTTGCCCAGCCAGGGGCTGATATCAAGCACCTGGCGCTGCCCGTCTCGCTCCAGAACCAGGGTCGGGAAACCCTGGCCACCGACACGGGCCAACAACTGCCGGCTGGCCTTGATATGGTCCTCCAGCTCATGGGCCAGGGCGTGCTCGAATGCGGCGCTGAAGGGCTCGGCCGGCAACCCCAGGGCCACGGCCAACTCCAGCAGCACGTCGTGGTCGGCAATGCGGCGGCCTTCCTGGTAGTGGGCCGTCTGCAAACGCCCGAGCAGCTCGAGCCCGCGCCCCGCCAAGGCCTCGGCGGCGAGCACCGCAGCAATCGGCGGCGCAGAATCGAACACGGCCGTGTGGTCCCGTAGCAGCCCTTCAAAGTACGCCTCGCCGAAAGGCTGGCCGCTGTACTCGGCAATCCGCCGGTCGTGGGGCATCACGTAGTCACGCAACTGTGGCGACACCGGCTGGCGGTTGGCCCCGGTCATCATGCCGCCCCCGTGGGCAATCACTGGCAACACCGCCTGCGCCGCCTGCACCAGCGGCTTGGCGCCGTAGCACCAACCGCACAATGGGTCGTAGATGTAATGAAGGGTGGCAGCAGACATGGCGCACTCCGGCTAAGTCAGGGCAAGGGAATGGGTCGCAGCCTAGACCCCGGGCCCGCCGGAAAAAACCCCGGCGCCGGGTTCAGTGTGTTTCAAGAACCGGTCGAATGCCTCGGTCCGGCTTCGTATCGACAATGACACTGAACCGACACAAACAAGAAACAAATTGAAACAATCGTCCCGGGGAACTTCTCAATACGACACTCACATCAGCAAATGCAACGCATTATCATTAACGCTTCGAATCACCCTGCCCTTCGGATGCGTTCCACATGCCAACCCACTTGCGCCTCACGCCCCTGACCCTGGGGCTCAGCGCCCTGTTGTCCGCCACTTGCAGTTACGCCGCGCCCACCACCTTGCCAGCGACCGCCATCAGCGCCGAAACCGACGCCGATGATCCACGGGTCAAGGACACCGCAACCGCCACCCGCACCGCCACCCCGGTGCGCTATGTGCCCCAGGCCATCGACTCGGTGAAGACCGCCAATGTCATGGACTACGGCACCAACGACCTGGGCACCGCGCTGAGCGGCATTCCCAACGTCAGCAGCGGCGCCGATACACGCTTCGACAGCGTGCGCATTCGTGGTTTCGAAGCGGGCAACGACTTCTACTTGGACGGCATTCGTGACGACAGCCAGTACGTGCGTGACCTGCACAACATCGAGCGGGTGGAAGTGCTCAAAGGCCCGGCGGCCGTGTTGTACGGTCGCGGCAGCCAGGGCGGGATCGTCAATCGGGTGAGCAAGCTGCCGCAGTTCGGCCGCCGCTCCAGCATCGAGGCTCAGGGAGGCAGCGATGACCGCCGCAGCCTGTACGCCGACCTGTCCACCGACGTCTCCGAAGACCTCAGCCTGCGCCTGAACATGGGCAACCAGGACTACAACAGCTTCCGCGACGACGTCAGCGGTAACCGCAAGCTGTTCGCCCCCTCCATGAGCTGGCAACTGACCCCGGACCTGAACTGGCTGGTGCAGTACGAATACAGCCGTTTCGATCGCACGCCGGACCGCGGTATTCCCGGGGTACGCCGCGCTGGCGAGAAGACCGGACGCCCGGCGGACGTCGGCAATGACACCACCTACGGCGTCAATCGCGACTTCATCGATGACACCACGCAATCCCTGCGCTCCAAGCTCAGCTACGAGCTCAACGAGAACTGGCAACTGCGCCACACCCTGGGCCTGTTCAAGCTCGACAGCGATTTTGAAAACACCTACGCGACCGGGGTCAACGCCGTTACCAACCGGGTAACCCGCCAGCGCTGGCAGCAGGACCTGACCACCCGCAACCTGTACAACAACCTGGAAGCCGAAGGTACTTTCCAGACCTTTGGCCTGGAGCATCGGGTCCTCACCGGGGTGGAATTGGGCGACCAGCGCCGGACGCCCAAGCTGTACCGTGCAGCGCTCAATAGCGTGCCGACGGTGGACCTGAACAATCCCAACCACAGCAATTTCGGCGGCGACACCCTGCCGTTGTTCAGCAGCAGCCAGAACGAAACCCAGAGCCGCGCGCTGTACATCCAGGACCAACTGCGCCTGAACGACCAGTGGCAATTGCTCGGTGGCCTGCGTTACGACCGCTTCCGGGTCGAAACCACCAACCGCATCACCGGTATCAACGACCATCGCGACAGCCACAGCACCAGCCCGCGCCTGGGTGTGGTCTGGACGCCCCTGGAGCACCACTCGTTCTACGCCTCGTGGAGCAAGTCCTTCTCCCCGGTCGGCGGCAGCTTGATCGGCATTACCCCGAACGCTTCGGGCAACGGCAACGACCTGAGCCCGGAGCGCACCCGGCAGAAGGAAATCGGGGTGAAAAGCGACTGGCTGGACGAGCGCCTGAGCACCACCCTGGCGGTGTATGAGCTGGAGCTTTACAACCGCCGTACCCGTGATCCGCTGGACCCCACCATCACCCTGCTCAGCGGCCTGCAGCGCTCCCGTGGCATTGAGTTGACCGCCAGCGGCAAGATCGTCGGCAACTGGTATGTACGCGGTGGCATCGGCTTGCAGGATGCAACCATTGTGAAAGACAACAACGGCTTGGAGGGCAACCGTGTATCCGACGTAGCCAAGCGCAACGGCAGCCTGTTTATCACCTGGAAACCCGAGATGGGCTGGTACGCCGAGACCGGCGTGACCCTGGTGGGCGATCGTTTTGCCGACCCGGCCAACACCATCGTGCTCCCCGGTTACGGTCGCTGGGACGCCCTGGCCGGCTTCCGCCACAAAGAATGGGATGTACGCGCGGCGCTGAACAACATCGCCGACCGTGATTACTACTCCTCGGCCACCAGTGCCTTCCAGATCCAACCGGGCGAGCCGCGTAACCTGGTGGTCACCGGCACCTACAGCTTCTAAACACCCTGCCCTTTGGCGGGCACTGGCGGTCGCACGATCGCCAGCGCCAGCCCTCCCCACTCCAGGCATAAAAAAAGCGCTGCCTTCACGGCAGCGCTTTGCTGATTGCGTGTTGTTGTCAGCCTGCCATGACATCCCACAATGCCTGCAGCTCAGCCTCGCTGAGCAAGCCTTCCGGGTATCGCTCAGTCATCAGCCGACGCGGATCGGCGTCCCTGATCTGACGCGTTCCGTTGGACTTCAACCATTGCACCAATGTCTGCAAAGACTCGTTATTCATTGCCAAGGGATGCGATGCCCGCTCGCTGACCATATTCATTGCAGCGCTCTCTCCGGGTTTGTGAGCGGCCTAACTTATCCAAGGTTTATGACAGAACATCGCAGTTCTACCGGTCTCAGAGTCACGTCAGGAGAGATACAAGAGCTGTGCCAATGTGTCTGGAAGGCCGACATACGGCCATGAAAAAGCCCGCAACCCTTAAGGATTGCGGGCTCCACGGCAGTTATCAGCTGGAATGCCATCAGACAAAAAGCGATTAATGGCAACCGGCTGTTACAACTGCACTCAACCTGGGTGCGGTGCCGGCTGTTGTTGGGTAAGGCAATGGATATTCCCGCCCCCCAGTAACAGTTCACGACCCGGCACCATCACCACCTCATGCTGGGGGAACAGGCCCTGGAGGATTTCCTTGGCCTGGGCATCCAGTGGGTCGTCGAAGCTCGGCGCGATGATCCCGCCATTGACGATCAGGAAGTTCACGTAGGAACCGGCCAGGCGTACCGACGGGTTACGCTCCTGGGTGCCATCCACCGGGTCGACACCGGCACATTCCTCTTCAGTGGCGTACAACGGCCCCGGAATCGGCATCTTGTGCACCTTGATAGTGCGACCCTTGGCGTCGCGGCTGCTTTCCAGCACCTTCAACGCCGCCTGACAACGCGGGTAGTTCGGGTCTTGCGGGTCGTCGGTCCAGGCCAGCAACACTTCACCGGGGCGCACGTAGCAGCAGAAGTTATCCACATGGCCGTCGGTTTCGTCGTTGTACAGGCCGTCCGGCAGCCAGATGATGCTGTCCACCGCCAACTGCTCGCGCAGCACCGTTTCGATCTCGGCGCGCTTGAGGTGCGGGTTGCGGTTGCGGTTGAGCAGGCATTCCTCAGTGGTGATCAGGGTGCCTTCGCCGTCCACGTGGATCGAACCGCCCTCGAGCACGAAACCCTCGGTGCGGTACTCCTGGCAACGCTCGATCTGCAGGATCTTGCCGGCCACCTGCTCATCGCGGTTCCACGGCGAATACAGGCCGCCGTCGAAACCGCCCCAGGCGTTGAAGCCCCAGTGCACGCCCCGGACTTCGCCCTGGTCATTGATGACAAAGGTCGGCCCGGTGTCCCGCACCCAGGCGTCATCGCTGGACATTTCCACCACGCGGATATTCGGCGCATCAAGGCGCGCCCGGGCGTTTTCGTACTGGGCGGCGGACACCGCCACGGTCACCGGTTCAAAGCGCGCAATGGCCTTGGCCACCGCCACATGGGCGGCCTGGGCCGGCTTGCCGCCCAGGCGCCAGTTGTCCGGACGCTCGGGCCAGACCATCCAGGCCTGGGTTTGGGGCGCCCACTCGGCAGGCATGTAGAAGCCATCGGCGCGGGGGGTGCTGTGCAGGGTCGTCATTCAGGACTCCAGGGAACCGTCGAGGGTTTTGATCGCGCCGTAGAGGTTCGGGCGGCGGTCGCGGAACGACCCCCAGGCGCTGCGAATATGCTCCAGTTCGTCGAGGTCGAAGCTGTGCACAAGAATACCTTCTTCGCTTTGGTTGAGCTCTTGAACCTTCTCGCCAAACGCGTTGGCAATAAAGGACGAGCCGTAGAAGGTGATGTCGTAGCCGTCCTGCTCTTCGTGGCCGATGCGGTTGCTGGCAATCAGCGGCATCAGGTTGGCGCCGGCGTGGCCTTGCTGCACACGCTGCCAATGGTCCCGGGAAGAGATGCTGGCGTCGTGGGGCTCACTGCCGATGGCGGTGGGGTAGAACAGGATCTCCGCGCCCTGCAAGGCCATGCTGCGGGCGCACTCGGGGAACCACTGGTCCCAGCAGATGCCCACACCGATCTTGGCGTAGCGGGTGTTCCAGACCTTGAAGCCGGTATCGCCTGGGTTGAAGTAATACTTCTCGTGATAGCCGGGGCCATCCGGGATATGGCTTTTCCGATAAATCCCGAGGTTGCTGCCGTCGGCATCGATGATCGCGATGCTGTTGAAGCGGGCACGTCCGGCCAGCTCGAAGAAGCTGATGGGCAACACCACTTGCAGTTCCCGGGCGACGTTCTGGAAGTGCTTGATGGCCACATTGTCTTCCACCGAGGAAGCCAATTGCAGGTAGTCCGCATTGGGCTTCTGGCAGAAGTACGGGGTCTCGAACAGCTCCTGGATCAGAATGATCTGCGCGCCTTTGGCGGCGGCTTCACGGACCAGCTTTTCAGCGGTCTCGATATTGGCCTCAAGGTCCCAGGAACAGGCCATCTGGGTGGCGGCGACGGTAACGATACGGCTCATGGAACAACTCCCGGGCGATGAGAAGCGGTCGATGACAACGGATAGGGAAGGGTCGAGCACGGTGGAGCCGTGCCCGACTAGGCTCACTTTATATCCGATAAATATCGACTTTAGAAGCTTGTATATCTATATGCGTGAAAAAATACCTCTTAAATACCGATAACAATCGGTTTATTGGCGGGCGCGATCGCCGGCGAGCCGGCTCCTACAGGGGCGTTATAGGTCTTCGGCTAGCACCTTTGAGAGCATGTCGACGAAGAAGTCCACGCTCTGCCGGCTGGTGACCATGGGCGGCTTGATCTTCAGGATGTTGAGGAAGTCGCCCGTGGGCTGCATGAAAATCCCCAGGTCACGCAGGCGATCACAAAGCAGGGTGGTTTCTTCGGTGGCCGGCTCCAGGGTCTCGCGGTTACGGATCAGCTCCAGCCCCAAATAGAAACCCGAGCCGTGCACCGCCCCCACCAGCGGGTGGATATCCATCAGGGCTTGCAGCCGCTCCTTGAAGTAACCGCCGACAACCTGGGCGTTCTCCCAGAGTTTTTCCTCTTCCATCACATCCAGCACCGCCATGCCGATGCGGCAACTGACCGGGCTGCCACCCGATGAGGAGAAGAAATACCCCTCGGCCTCCAGGGCTTCGGCAATTTCCCGACGGGTGATCACCGCCCCCAGCGGCTGGCCGTTGCCCATTCCCTTGGCCATGGTGATGATGTCCGGCACCACGCCCTGCTCTTCAAAGCCCCAGAAGAAATGGCCCATGCGCCCATACCCCACCTGCACTTCGTCGGCGATGCACACCCCGCCTCGCTCGCGCACCAGGCTGTAGACCTGTTGCAGGTAACCGGGCGGCAGGGAAATCCCCCCCGCGTTGCCGTACACCGGCTCGCAGATGAAACCCGCCAGTTGGCGCTGCTGTTGCGCCAGCTTGGCCAGGTGATGCTCAACACTGCGCACATAGTCCGGCGCGCTGTCCGGGCCGCGAAATTCGCCACGGTAGGTGTTGGGCGCGGTCACCGGGTGCACCCAGTCCGGACGGCTGCTCAGGGCCTGGGGGTTGTCGGCGATGGAGGTGGACACTGCATCCGCCGCCACCGACCAGCCGTGGTAGGCCTCCAGCACACTGAGCATGTCGCGCCCGCCGCTGTAGGCCCAGGCCAGGCGGATCGCCAAGTCGTTGGCCTCGGTGCCGCTGTTGACCAGGAACACCCGGTCCATGGAGTCCGGGGCCAGGGCCAGCAGGCGCTCGGAAAACTCGGCAATCGCCGCGTAGTGAAAGCGCGAATTGGTGTTGAGCAGGGACCATTGGCGACTGGCCTCGGCCGCCATGCGCGGATGACCGTGGCCCAGCACCGCCACGTTGTTGAGCATGTCCAGGTAGGAACGACCCTGCATGTCGATCAGGTGGTTGCGCCAGCCGCGCTCGATGCGCGGCGGGTCGACGTAATAGTGCTTCTGCGAACGGGCGAAGCTGGCGTCACGCCGTTCCAGCAGTTGCTGCGGGTCCAGTTCCGGCTCAGCATCACAGGCCAACCCCAGCAGCGCCGCCGGGGAAGGACACAGGGCCTGCCAGGCCGGCGCCCGGGAAGGCGTACAGAACAAGGGCGGGTCGAGGTGCACGCCGCGGCACAACTGCACGGTCAGCCCTGCCTGCACTTCCCCCAGCACCTGGCCCTTGACCAGGGCCGCACCACCACGCAAGCCGGGCTTGACCCCCCACAGGCGAACGCTCAGTTGCCCGCTGTCCAGGCGCAAGGAACCATCGGCCGCCACGTGCAGCACCCCGGCAAAGGGAGATTCCACCGGCGTGCCCAGGGGCACCTGCAATTGCACATGCAGCGGGCAGGTCTCGGGGTCTTCGGCGCTGTCAGGACGGGTGCGGGACAAACGATACTGAGCGTAACGGCTAGCCGCCAGGCCATGGGTCGCCGCCGCTTCCTGCAACAAACGCTCGTCGATGCCCGGCTGCTCCCAGTTGCCGGCCTCGAAATGCGGGCTGAGCACACCCAGATCGATCAAGGCGAACTCTCGGCCCACCAGGCTCGGCAGCAATGGGGCGAAGCCTTCGCTGGCAATCGCCGGCAGTGCTTGGCCGACGGCGCTGAGGATCGCCGCTTCCATCAACTCGAACGGCAGCGCCGTGGCCACGCGGAAGATCTCCCACTCATGGCTCAGGTTGGCGCGGCTGTAATGGTTGTCGGGGTCGATGCTGACCTGCTGCTCGCCACTGAGCACCAGCACCGCCGCCCGGGCCATGACCAGCGGCCAGAGCGCCAGCAACTCAGCGTGCTGCAACGGGTTGACCTGGTGATACGCCTGGACCGCCGGAAGGATACGCAGCGGGTCGCCGTCACAGTGGTGCAGCAGGGCCGCACAGGTCACCGACAGGTCGGCAATGCGCCAGGTGCGGATCAGGTCGCCGAAATCAATCACCCCCTGCAACTGCCAATGCCGCTGGGCATCGCGCTGCCAGACCACGTTGTCGTCGGTGATGTCCATGTGAATGGCCTGCACCGGCAGTTGCTCAATCAGAGGCTGCAGGCGACGCTCGGCCTGCAAGGCCGCTTCGGCGATCAGTGCACGCTGCCGTTCGTCGGCGATCACCGGGAGCAGATGCTGGATCAGCGGCTGGGCATGGCGTGGGTCCCATTGCAGGGTGCGCGCCAGGCCAGGGTGCTCGAAGTCAGCCAGGGCCAGGTCCATCTCCCCGCACAAGCGCCCCAGGCTGGCCATCAACTGCGGCCCCAGGTGCTTGAGATGGGTCAGGGAGCGGCCCTCTATATAGTCCAGCAGGCGAATGTGCAGGGCCTGGCCGTCGAGGTCCACGGACAACAGTTGCTCGCCGTTGCGCGCCTTGATCACCCGGGGCACCGGCAAGGCGCTGCGCGCACCCAAGTCAGCGAGGGCAGCATGCTGGGCCTCAAGCTCCTGGACCGCGTAATCGCCGCGGCAGATTTTCAGAACAAAACGCCCCTGCGGGCTGTCGACTCGGTAGTTGAGGTCCTGCTGGCTGCCCAGGGAGTGCAAGGTGCCGTGGAGGCCGTAATGGGCCTGCAGCAGGTCCAGCGCTTGCTGCACCGAGACCTGCGGCCCCGGCAGACTGGCGCGGTGAATCAACGTGGCGAGCAACATGCAAGGACTCCCGAATGATGGTCAGGCGCTTATATCGCCACCGCTGAAGGCGATACGCAACCCCCGGGCCACGCTCGTGCGTCGCCTGTACAGCAGCCAAACGGGATAAAACCCGCAACATCACAAGGGCACTAACGCTTGCACCGAGACGGCTGCACCGACAAGCTATGCTGTTTTCGTTCACGTCAATGATCGTCACCCAGGACAAAGGCCAACCCACATGCGCATTCTCGTTACCGGCGGAGCCGGTTTTATTGGATCGGCGCTGGTCCGCCATTTGATCGAGCACACGGAACACGAAGTGCTCAACCTCGATAAACTGACCTACGCCGGCAACCTCGAATCCCTGAGCAGCATTGCCAGCAACAGCCGCTACGAGTTCGTCCAAGCCGATATCGTTGATCAGCCCACCGTCAGCGCGGTGCTGGCGCGCTTTGCACCCCAGGCAATCATGCATTTGGCCGCCGAGTCCCATGTCGACCGTTCCATCGACGGTCCGTCGGACTTTATCCAGACCAATATCGTCGGCACCTACAGCCTGCTGGAAGCCACTCGCGCCTATTGGCAGACACTGCCCGAGGCGGAAAAAAGCGCCTTCCGTTTCCACCATATTTCCACCGACGAGGTGTACGGCGACCTGCACGGTGTGGACGACCTGTTCACCGAAACCACGCCCTACGCCCCCAGTTCGCCCTACTCGGCGAGCAAGGCCGCGTCCGACCACCTGGTCCGCGCCTGGCAGCGCACGTACGGATTACCGGTGCTGATCACCAATTGCTCGAACAACTATGGGCCTTTCCACTTCCCCGAGAAGCTCATCCCCCTGGTGATTCTCAATGCGCTGGCGGGCAAGGCACTGCCGGTGTACGGCAACGGCCTGCAAGTGCGGGACTGGCTGTACGTCGAAGACCATGCTCGGGCCCTGTATCAGGTGGTCACCACCGGCGTGGTCGGTGAGACCTACAACATCGGCGGCCACAATGAGCAGAAAAACATCGACGTAGTGCGCGGTATCTGCGCCCTGCTCGAAGAGCTTGCGCCGCACAAACCGGCTGGCGTCAGCCAGTACGCCGACCTGATCACCTTCGTCCAGGACCGCCCCGGCCACGACCTGCGCTACGCCATCGACGCCGGCAAGATCGAGCGCGAGCTGGGCTGGGTGCCTGAAGAAACCTTTGCCAGCGGCCTGCGCAAGACCGTGCAGTGGTACCTGGACAATCTGGAATGGTGCCGCCGCGTACAGGACGGCAGCTATCAAGGCCAACGACTGGGTTTCAGCGACCCCAAGGATCTGCTCGCATGATGAAAGGAATCGTTCTGGCGGGTGGCTCCGGCACCCGTCTGCACCCCATTACTTTGGGTGTCTCCAAGCAACTGCTGCCGATCTACGACAAACCGATGATCTACTACCCGATCTCGGTGCTGATGCTGGCCGGCATCCAGGACATCCTGATTATCTCCACCCCCCAGGACTTGCCCCAATACCGCAACCTGCTGGGTGACGGCAGCCAGTTCGGGGTGCGCTTCACCTACGCCGAACAGCCCTCGCCGGACGGCCTGGCCCAGGCGTTCCTGATCGGCGAAGCGTTCATCGGCAATGACCCGGTGTGCCTCATCCTCGGGGACAACATTTTCCACGGCCAGCACTTCGGCGAGCAGTTGAAAAAAGCCGCCGAGCGCCCGAGCGGCGCCACGGTGTTTGGCTACTGGGTCAAGGACCCGGAGCGCTTCGGGGTCATCGACTTCGATAGCGACGGCCGGGCCTTGTCGATCGAAGAAAAACCCAAGAAGCCCAAGTCCAGCTACGCCGTCACGGGGCTGTATTTCTACGACAACGATGTGATCGAGATTGCCAAGGCGGTCCAGCCTTCGCCCCGTGGCGAGCTGGAAATCACTGACGTCAACAATGCCTACCTCAAGCGCGGCGACCTGCAGGTCGAGCGTTTTGGTCGCGGCTTCGCCTGGCTCGACACCGGCACCCACGACAGCCTGCTGGAGGCCTCGCAGTACGTGCAGACCATCGAGCATCGCCAGGGTTTGAAGGTCGCCTGCCTGGAAGAAATCGCCTACGAAAACCAGTGGATCAGCCGTGAGCACCTGCTGGAGCGCGCCGCCTACTTCGGCAAGACCGGCTATGGCCAATACCTGTTCACCCTGGCGGGAATCGAACCATGAACGTCACCCCGACCCAACTGCCGGACGTGCTGATCATCGAACCCAAGGTGTTCGGCGACGAGCGGGGCTTTTTCTATGAAAGCTTCAACGCCAAGGCCTTCAACGAGGCCACCGGGCTGGAGACCCAGTTCGTCCAGGACAACCATTCACGCTCACAAAAAGGCGTGCTCCGGGGCCTGCACTACCAGGTGCAGAACACCCAGGGAAAACTGGTCCGGGTGATCGCTGGCGAAGTACTCGACGTGGCGGTGGACATTCGCCGCAGCTCGCCACACTTCGGCCAATGGGTGGCCGTGCGGCTGTCCGCCGAGAACCACCGCCAGCTCTGGGTGCCCGAAGGCTTCGCCCACGGCTTTGTGGTGCTCAGCGATTCGGCGGAGTTCCTCTACAAGACCACCGACTACTACACGCCGTCGGCCGAGCGCTGCATTCGCTGGGATGACCCGACCCTGGCCATTGATTGGCAGCTCGACGGCAGCCCACAACTGTCCGCCAAGGATCAGGCCGGCAAGACCCTGGCGGAGGCTGACCTGTTCCCATGAGCACCCCCTTGAAAATCCTCATCAGCGGCCAGCAGGGCCAAGTGTCCCGCGAGCTGCAGAAACGCCTCGGCGACCTCGGCGAGCTGGTGGTCCTGGGCCGCGACCGGCTGGACCTCAGCCACCCGGAGCACATCCGCCAGCAAGTGCGGGCGGTGCGCCCCGACCTGATCATCAATGCGGCGGCCCACACCGCTGTGGACCAGGCCGAGAGCGAGCCGGAACTGGCCTTTGCGATCAACGCCACGGCGCCGGGGATTTTCGCCCAGGAAGCCCATGAACTGGGGATTCCACTGATTCACTACTCCACGGACTACGTGTTCGACGGGCGCAAAACCACGCCCTATGTCGAGGACGACGAGCCCAACCCGCTGAGCGTCTATGGCCAGAGCAAGCTGGCCGGGGAGCGAGCCATCAACCTGGTGGCCGGGCAGCACCTGATCCTGCGTACCAGTTGGGTCTACGCCAGCCACGGCAAGAACTTCCTGCTGACCATGCTGCGCCTGCTGCAAGAGAAAGCTGAACTGCGGGTGGTCGCCGACCAGCTCGGCGCACCCACTTGGGCCGGGACGATCGCCAACAGCACCCGTGAGCTGATACTGCGCTGGCAAAGCGGCCAGCCCGGCGCCTGGGGCACGTATCACCTGAGCGCCCAAGGCGAAACCTCCTGGTTCGGCTTTGCCCAGGCCATCGGTGCCCACTTGCTAGCCCAGGACAAACCCTGCGCAGTGCTGGAAGCCATCCCGTCCAGTGCCTACCCGACGCCTGCGCCACGGCCGCTGAACTCACGCCTGGATTGCAGCCGCCTGGCCCGCGAATGGGGCGTGACTCAAGCCGAGTGGCACGGTGCATTACGCGAGTGTCTTGAAGAGCTGGCCTAGGCATAATGCGCCTGTATCCACAGGCGCCCAAGCTCATGACCCCCACCCTTCCCCGTCGCCCCCGCTGGCGCAGCCTGGCCCTTCTGGCCCTGTGCCTGGCGCCGCTGCTATGGCCCCTGGAACACCTGGCCGAGCGTTACTACCGCAGCGAACTGGTGGGACAGAACCGGCAGACCCTAGACCTCTACGTCGCCAACCTGCTGGGCACCCTGCACCGCTATGAAGTGCTGCCGCAAATCCTCGGCGATCTGCCGGCCCTGCGCGCGGTGCTTTCGGTGCCCGATGACGGCATCACCCAAGGCAATGCCAACCGCCTGCTGAAAAACATCAGCGCCCAGACCGGCGCCGAAGTCATGTACCTGATGGACACCGAAGGCAAGACCCTGGCGGCCTCCAACTGGGACAAACACGACAGCTTCGTGGGTCGCAACTTCGCCTTCCGCCCCTATTTCAGCGAGGCCATGGCCGGGCGCCTGGGGCGCTTCTTCGGCCTGGGCACCACCTCGGCCAAACGCGGCTACTTCTTCGCCGCAGCCGTGCGCGACCGGGAAAAAATCATCGGCGTGCTGGTGATCAAGGTCGACCTGGACCACACCGAAAGCCTGTGGGGCCGCACCCCTGAACAGCTGCTGCTGACCGACCACAACGGCGTGGTGATCCTGACCTCGCGCCCGGAATGGCGCTTTCGCTCGACCCGCACCCTGAGCCCCACAGAGAACCAGGCGATCACCGCGATCCAGCCCTACCCGACCCGCGACCCGCGGCCGCTGAACCTCGACCCGGCGGCCTGGCTGACCCAGACCCAGGCCATCGAGGAAACCGGCTGGAACGTCAGCATCCTCGCCCCGCGCACCCTGATCGATCGTCCGGTGCGTACGGTGGTCGCCATTGGCGGCGCCGCCCTGTTGGTGCTGATGCTGTTGCTGGGTTTGATGATGCAACGCCGCCGCCACTACCTGGAGCGCATCGCCTTCGAGGCCAAGGCCCGGCGCGAACTGGAAATGCGCGTGGCTGAACGTACCAGCGACCTGGAAGGCCTGAACCGCCGGCTGAAACAGGAAGTACTGGAGCGAGAAACCGCCCAGCAGGAACTGGTACGGGCCCAGGACGACCTGGTCCAGGCCGGCAAGCTCTCGGCCCTGGGCACCATGTCGGCGAGCATCAGCCACGAGCTCAACCAACCCTTGGCAGCGATCCGCAGCTATGCGGAAAACGCCGAAGTGCTGCTGGACCACCAGCGCACCGACGACGCCCGGGGCAACCTCAAGCTGATCAGCGAGCTGACCGGGCGCATGGCGTCGATCATCGCCCACCTGCGGGCCTTCGCCCGGCGCGACCGCCACGCCCCGGAAAGCGTGGCCCTGCAACCGGCCCTGGACGATGCCCTGGCCTTGCTGGCCAAGCGTCGGCGGGCCATGGAGGTGGAGCTGATCCGCGACCTGCCGGCCGCCACCCTGTGGGTCGAGGCCGGGGAAACCCGCCTGCGCCAGGTGCTCGGCAACCTGCTGGCCAACGCCCTGGACGCCCTGACCGAAAAAGGCCCGCCGCGCAAACTCTGGCTGAGTGCCGAATCCACCGCCACGGGCGTCAACCTGTACATTCGCGACAACGGCCCGGGCTTCTGCCTGGAGGCCCTGGGCCGCGCCGGCGAACCCTTCTACACCACCAAGACCCGAACCCAGGGCCTGGGCCTGGGGTTGGCGATCTGTGACACCTTGATGCGCGCCTTTGGCGGTGAACTGTCGTTCGCCAACCACCGCGAGGGCGGCGCCCTGATCACCCTGCGGCTGCGCGCCGGCGCGCCGGGGGTGAGCCTGCAACCGTCCGAGGACCGAAGCGCATGAGCAACGCCATCGACCACCGCATCCAGGTGGTGCTGATCGACGACGATCCCCACCTGCGTCAGGCCCTGAGCCAGACCCTGGACCTGGCCGGGTTGAAGATCCTCACCCTGGCCGAAGCCCAGGGCCTGGCTGCGCGCCTGGAGCGTGACTGGCCGGGGGTGGTGGTCAGCGACATTCGCATGCCGGGCATGGACGGCCTGGAGTTGCTGGCGCAATTGCACGCCCAGGACCCGGAGCTGCCGGTGCTGCTGATCACCGGCCACGGCGACGTACCCCTGGCGGTGCAAGCAATGCGCGCCGGGGCCTACGACTTCCTGGAGAAACCCTTTGCCAGCGACGCCCTGCTCGACAGCGTGCGCCGGGCCCTGGACTGGCGCCGCCTGGTGCTGGACAACCGCAGCCTGCGCCTGGCCCTGAGCGACCGCCAGCAGCTCAGCGCCCGGCTGGTGGGCCAGTCGGCACCGATGCTGCGCCTGCGGGAGCAGATCGGCGCGCTGGCCGCAACCAAGGCCGACGTGCTGATCCTCGGTGAAACCGGGGCCGGCAAAGAGGTGGTGGCGCGGGCGCTGCACGACCTGTCGAACCGCCGCAACGGCCCCTTCGTGGCGATCAACGCCGGGGCCCTGGCGGAGTCGGTGGTGGAAAGCGAACTGTTCGGCCACGAGCCTGGCGCCTTTACCGGGGCGCAGAAACGCCGCATCGGCAAGTTCGAATTCGCCAACGGCGGCACCCTGTTCCTCGATGAAATCGAAAGCATGAGCCTGGATGTGCAGGTCAAGCTGCTGCGCATGCTCCAGGAGCGAGTGGTGGAACGTCTGGGGGGCAACCAGTTGATCCCCCTGGACATCCGCATCATCGCCGCGACCAAGGAAGACCTGCGCCAGGCCGCCGACCAGGGGCGCTTCCGCGCCGACCTTTACTACCGCCTGAACGTGGCACCGCTGCGCATTCCGCCATTGCGCGAGCGCGGCGATGACGCGCTGATCCTGTTCCAGCACTTTGCCGACGAGGCCAGCGCGCGCCACGGCCTGCCGCCCCACGAACTGCAACCGGGGCACCGTGCCCTGCTGCTGCGCCACGGCTGGCCGGGCAATGTGCGGGAGTTGCAGAATGCCGCCGAACGCTTCGCCTTGGGCCTGGAACTGGCCTTGGACAACAGCGAGCCCCAAGGCACCGCGACTACTGTAATGCCAGCAATAGAGGGTGGGCTTAGCGAACAGGTGGAACACTTTGAAAAAAACCTGATCGCCGCCGAACTGGCCCACGGCCACAACTCCGTACGCAGCCTGGCGCAAGCCTTGGGCGTGCCGCGCAAGACCCTGCACGACAAACTGCGCAAGCACGGTTTGAACTTTGCCGACAGCGGCACCAGCCCTGGCAACGATGACCTGGATTGAAGCGCACCATCCCCTTCCACCCTTGCCCGACAGAGGCCTCTGCATGAACCGCGACAGTCGTTACCTGGAATCCGTCCTCCACCACGACATTCCGCTGACGCGGGACATGGGCCTTAAGGTGCTCGACTGGCAAGAACAGCAGCTGCGCCTGCAACTGCCCCTGGACGCCAACGTCAACCACAAGAGCACCATGTTCGGCGGCAGCCTGTACTGCGGCGCGGTGCTGGCGGGCTGGGGCTGGCTGCACCTGCGGCTCAAGGAAGAAGGGATCGAGGACGGGCACATCGTGATCCAAGAGGGGCAGATCAGCTACCCGTTGCCGGTCACCACCGACGGCATCGCGATCTGCGAAGCACCCAGCGCCGCCGTGTGGAAGAAATTCCTGACCACCTACCAGCGCTACGGCCGCGCCCGCCTGACCCTGCAAACCCGGGTCGTCAATGCAGGCAGTGACGAGGCAGCGGTCAGCTTCAGCGGACAATACGTCCTGCACCGCTAACCCGCCGTGCAAGAGCTGGCTTGCCAGCCATCGCATCCTCAAGGTCAGTGCCAAGTTTGAGGACGCCATCGCCGGCAAGCCAGCTCCTACAGAGGGGACTTAGGCGCGGGCCAGTTCCAGCAGCTTGGCGCGCCACGGCGCCTGGGCCGGCAGCGCCAGGAAGAAGCCATTGAGCAACGACTCCCGCGGCGGGTAGCAGAACGCCTCACCCGCCAGGTCCAATACCTCGCCTCCCGCGCCTTCCAGCACGCCCTGGGCCGCAGCGGTATCCCACTGGGATGTGGGGGCCAGGCGCGGGTAGCAATCCGCCGCCCCTTCGGCCAGCAGGCAGAACTTCAGCGAACTGCCGATGTTCGCCAGTTGCAACTCGCCCAGCGCCTCACCCAAGCCATTGAGCAAGCGCTCCTGCTCCGGGCTGGAATGGCGCCGGCTGGCAACCACGGTAAAGGCTTGCCCTGGCGCCAACCGCTCACGCACCTGAATCGGCAACGGCGCCTGATCCTGATCCGCGCGCCAGGCTCCCAGGCCCGCGCCACCGAAGTAGCAGCGGCCATTGGTGGGCATCGACACCACGCCGAACACCACTCGGCCCTGTTCGATCAGGGCGATATTCACAGTGAACTCCTCGCTGCCGGCGATGAACTCCTTGGTGCCATCCAGCGGGTCCACCAGCCACCAGCGTTGCCAACCGGCACGCACAGCCTGGGGGATGTTGGCGTCTTCCTCGGACAGCACCGGAATGCTCGGGTCCAGCGCGGTCAGGCCGGCCAGGATCAGGTGGTGGGCGGCCAGGTCGGCGGCGGTCACCGGCGACTCATCGGCCTTTTGCAGCACTTCCACATCGGCACGCCAGAACGGCAGGATTACCTCGCCGGCGCGTCGGGCCAGCTCAATCACCGGGGCCAACAAGGGATGGGGAAACTGCATCGACGACTCGCTCATGCCTGAAACACTCCACGCTGGATCAGCAGGTCCCGGGCCAGGTACAGCGCCGCCAAGGCACGGCCCTCGGTGAACCTCGGGTTCTGCGCCAGGCCCGCCAGCTCGCGCAGGTTGATCTTGTCGACGCCCATGGGCTCGGGCTCGTCGCCTTCCAGACGCTCTTCGTACAGGTCGCTGGCCAGCACCACCTGGATCTTCTGGCTCATGTAACCCGGCGACAACGACAGCTCGGTCAGGTGCTCCAGTTGCCGGGCGCCATAGCCGGCCTCCTCCTTGAGCTCACGCTCGGCCGCCGCCAGCACGTCCTCCCCCGGCTCGATCAGGCCCTTGGGCAAGGACAGCTCGTAGGCATCGGTGCCGCCGCAATACTCCTCCACCAACACCGCGTGCTCGGCATCGAGCATGGCCACGATCATCACTGCGCCATAACCGGCGCCCTTGCCGACCAAACGCTCATAGGTGCGCTCGACCCCGTTGGAGAAGCGCAACTGCACTTCTTCGACGCAGAACAGGCGGCTGGTGGCGACGATCTCGCGGGCGAGTACGGTGGGTTTCTGGCGCATGGCGGGCTCCTTGGCGATGGCGGGTTACTATACAGGCTGTTTGAAAGCCGCTGCGTTCCCGAAGTGCTGCATGACTTTGCCGAGAGTGGATGGCGGATCACTTTATGCCCGCTGGAGACCTGTTCAATGCCCTCACTGCCCTGGCACGAGATCGACACCGTATTGCTGGATATGGACGGCACCTTGCTCGACCTGCACTACGACAATCACTTCTGGATGGAACACCTGCCCCAGCGCTACGCCGAATTGCACGGGGTCAGCCGGGCCATGGCGGAGCTGGAGCTGCAACCGCTGTTCGAACGCAACGCCGGGCAATTGCAGTGGTACTGCCTGGATTTCTGGAGCAGCGAGCTGAAGCTGCCGGTGCGCGAACTGAAGCTGGAAACCGCCCACCTGATCGCCTTGCGCCCGGACGCCGATACCTTTCTGGCGGCGATCAAAAAAGCCGGCAAACGCGTGGTACTGATCACCAATGCCCACCGCGATTCACTGTCGCTGAAGCTGGAACGCATTGAGCTGGCGCCGTATTTCGAGCGTTTGATCAGCTCCCACGATTACGGTTTTGCCAAGGAGAGCCCACAGTTCTGGGATGCCCTGCAAGCCGATATCCAGTTCGACCCGGCCCGCAGCCTGTTTATCGACGACACCTTGCCGATCCTGCGCAGCGCGCGGGATTTCGGGGTCGGTCATCTATTGGCGGTGAGTGAGCCTGACAGCCGCAAAGGGCCGAAGGACACCGCTGAATTCGCAGCCGTGGACGATTATCGTCGCTTGATCGAAGGGCTGTGAAACCCTCGCGAGCCCGCCCGCTGACGCAGGCACCAATGGGCTCGCGAGGGCTTCTCAGGGGTTACTCGGGAATGCGCAGCACCTGCCCCGGATAGATCTTGTCCGGGTGCGACAGCAGCGGCTTGTTGGCCTCGAAAATCTTGTTGTACAGGTTGGCGTTGCCGTAGTGGACCTTGGCAATGGCGCTGAGGGTGTCGCCCTTCTTCACGGTAACGAACACCGCCGCCACCACGACCGGGCCGCTGACCGTGATCTGGTCTTCAACGCTGCTGACCCCGGCGATGTTGCCCACGGCCAGGAGAATTTTCTCTTTCTCTTCCTGGCTCGCCACCTCGCCACTGACGATGACCTTGTCGCCGTCCACCGTCGCCTGGACGTTGGGATTGCCCAGGCCGACCTTGGCAATGTGCTCTTTCAATTGCTCGCTGGCATTGGCGTTGCCAGGGGTCAGCAGATCGATCAGTTTTTCACCGGCTTCCTTCACAAAACTGAAAATACTCATGATGCGCACTCCTTGGGTTGATAGGTCCAGACGCGAAAGACTAGACCAGAGCAGACACATCGGGTTCCCAGATGACCAATGACCCCACCCCGGGCCAAGCACGTTAGAATCCCAGGCTTCCCGGCGCCCAGGAGCGAAGATGGACATCAAGCAGCTGAAATTCCTCATCGCCCTCGACGAGACCCGCCACTTCGGCCAGGCCGCCGCCCGCTGCCACATCACTCAGCCGACCCTGTCCATGCGCCTGCGCAGCCTGGAAGAAGAACTGGCGCTGCCCCTGGTCAACCGTGGCCAGCGCTTCGAGGGCTTTACCGCCCCCGGCGAACGGGTGCTGGCCTGGGCCCGCACCGTGCTCGCCGCCTATGACGGGCTGCAGGCGGAGGCGGCGGCCTGCCGGGGCAACCTGGTGGGCACGCTGCGCCTGGGGGTGGTGCCGTTGTCGAGCTTTGACCCGCTGCCATTGCTGCAGCGCCTGCATGGCGAGCACCCGAGCTTGCGCTTTGAACTCTCGGCCTTGAGTTCGGAGCAGATTCTCGAACAACTGGCGAGCAACCGGATCGACCTCGGCGTCTCTTATCTGGAGCGCCTGGATAACGAACGCTTCGACTCACTGGCCCTGGGGGAGACCCGCATGGGCCTGCTCTACGACCAGCGCTTTTTCAGCTTTGGCGAGCACCCCCTGAGCTGGGAGGCGCTGATCGAGTTGCCTTTGGGCATGCTCACCAGCGGCATGCACTTTCGCCAGTCCATCGACCACAACTTCCACAGCCGGGGCCTCACCCCGCAACCGCTGCTGCAAACCGATGCCGTTCATCAGTTGGTGCAAATGGTCCACGGCGGCCTGTGTTGCGCGGTAATGCCCCTGGACGGCGGCCTGGACGCGCTGACCGAACACCTGCGCCTGCAACCCATCGAGCAGGCCACCACCCTCGCCCGGCTGGGCTTGATCATGCGGCGCCACGCACCGCGCTCGGCACTGGCCGAGGCCTGTTTTGCGATTTATCAGGAATCGCTCAGCGCGTCATGATCGACGCCATCTATCAGCAGATCAGTACTAGCAATTAGACGCGACACTTTGTCGCGCTTAGTCTTAGCCCTGAATATTCCGCTGGTAATGCCCCCATGAATGCCAAGCGCCCGGCCCGCGCGGCGCCAGCCTTAGCGACACCCGCGCCCGCCGCCAGTCAGACCTACCGCTACTGCAACCTCGACCACAGCGCTGCCGACAGCACCGCACTGGCCGAAGAGGTGGCCCTGGCCATCGCCTACAACGGCATCAGCCAGGCGGTGATGCTGGTCACGCCGTCAGACCTTGAAGACTTTATCGTCGGCTTCAGCCTGGGCAGCGGCATCATCAGCGACGCCTCGGAAATCTACGACCTGCAACTGACCGGCTCCGGTTCGGCCCAGTACGCCCAGGTGGAAATCGCCAACCGGGCGTTCTGGAACCTCAAGCAGCAGCGCCGCCAGTTGGCCGGCACCAGCGGCTGCGGCCTGTGTGGCGTGGAAGCGGTGGAACAGGCCCTGCCAGACCTCAAGGTGCTGCCCGGCGCGCCCTTGCCGCCGGCGCAATGGCTCGACGGCCTGCGCCAGCGCATCGGCGCCTTCCAACCCCTGGGGCAACACAGTGGCGCGGTGCACGCCGCGGTGTTTATGGACCGCCAGGGCGAATTGCTCTTGGGCCGTGAAGACATCGGCCGGCACAACGCCCTGGACAAGCTGATCGGCGCCCTGATCCGCCAGCAAATCGACAGCACCGGCGGCGTGGCCATCGTCACCAGTCGCTGCAGCCTGGAACTGATCCAGAAAGTCCTGCGCGCTGGCATCCAGACCCTGGTCAGCCTCTCGGCGCCCACCGGCCTGGCAGTGCAATGGGCACGCCGGCACAACCTCAATCTCATTCACCTGCCGCAAAAAAATGCGCCGCGGGTCTATAGCCCCGCGTTGGAGAACCAAGCGTGAGTAACCACAACCAAGCCGACCAGACACCCGTTGCCCGTTACAAGCCCTACAAAGGCGCAGCCGGTGGCTGGGGCGCACTGATCAGCGTGGCCCAGGCCTGGCTGACCAGCGACAACGCCCTGAAGAACCTGCGCATGATGCTCAAGACCAACCAGAACGGCGGCTTCGACTGCCCGGGCTGCGCCTGGGGCGACTCGCCGGAAAGCGGTATGGTCAAGTTCTGCGAAAACGGCGCCAAGGCCGTGAACTGGGAAGCCACCAAGCGCCGGGTGGATGCCAAGTTCTTCGCCAAACACAGCGTCAGTTCGCTGCTGGAACAGAGCGACTACTGGCTGGAGTACCAGGGTCGGCTCACCGAGCCCATGAGCTACGATGCCGAAAGCGACCGCTACACCCCCATCAGTTGGGACGCCGCCTTCGCCCTGATCGGCCAGCACCTCAAGGCGCTGCCAAGCCCGGACATGGCCGAGTTCTACACCTCGGGCCGGGCCAGCAACGAAGCAGCCTACCTGTACCAGCTGTTTGTGCGGGCCTACGGCACCAACAACTTCCCCGACTGCTCGAACATGTGCCACGAAGCCAGCGGCGTGGCCCTGGCGCAAAGCGTCGGCGTGGGCAAAGGCACCGTGACCTTCGACGATTTCGAACACGCGGATGCGATTTTCGTCTGGGGCCAGAACCCCGGCACCAACCACCCGCGCATGCTCGAACCCCTGCGTGAAGCGGTAAAACGCGGCGCCCAGGTGGTGTGCGTCAACCCGCTGAAAGAGCGTGGCCTGGAACGCTTCCAGCATCCCCAGCACCCCCTGGAAATGCTCACCAATGGTGATCGTCCGACCAACACCGCTTACTTCCGCCCGGCCCTGGGCGGTGACATGGCGCTGCTGCGGGGCATGGCCAAGTTTCTGCTGCTGTGGGAACGGGATGCGCAGAAAGCCGGTGCGCCGGCGGTGTTCGACCACGACTTCCTCAATGAACACAGCGCCAACGTCCTCGACTACCTGGCGGCCATCGACGACACCCCCTGGGAGCAGATCGTCGAGCAATCGGGCCTGACCCTGGTGGAGATCGAGCAAGCGGCGCGCATGTACGCCAAGGGCAAGAACGTCATCATGTGCTGGGCCATGGGCATCACCCAGCACCGCCATTCGGTGCCGACCATCCAGGAAATCGCCAACCTGATGCTGCTGCGCGGCAACATCGGCAAACCCGGCGCCGGCCTGTGCCCGGTACGCGGCCACAGCAACGTGCAGGGCGACCGCACCATGGGCATCAACGAACGCCCGCCAGTGGCATTCCTCGACACCCTGGAGCGGCGTTTCCAGTTCAAGGTGCCGCGGACCAACGGCCACAACGTGGTCGAGGCGATCCACGCCATGCTCGAAGGCCGCTCCAAGGTATTTATCGCCCTGGGGGGCAACTTCGCCCAGGCCACCCCCGACAGCACCCGCACCTTCGAGGCCCTGGCCAACTGCGACCTGACGGTGCAGATCAGCACCAAGCTCAACCGCAGCCACCTGGCCCATGGCAAGCAGGCGTTGATCCTGCCGTGCCTGGGGCGTACCGACATCGACGTGCAAAGCCTGGGCCCGCAAGCGGTGACCGTGGAAGACTCCTTCAGCATGGTCCACGCCTCCAATGGCCAACTGCAGCCGCTGTCGTCGCAGATGCGCTCCGAACCGTGGATCCTTGCTGGCATCGCCGCCGCCACCCTGGGCAGCCAGCCGCTGGACTGGAATTGGCTGGTGGCCGACTACGGACGGATCCGTGACTTGATCGCCGAAACCATTCCGGGCTTCAAGGACTTCAATGAGCGCCTGAAAAACCCGGGCGGTTTCTACCTGGGCAACGCCGCAGGCGTGCGCCAATGGAACACCCCATCCGGGCGCGCCAACTTCCGCGCCAATCAGCTGCCCAAGGACCTGATCCACGAGCGCACCCGCGCCACCGGGCAGCTGCCGGACCTGATCATGCAATCGATGCGTTCCCACGATCAGTACAACACCACCATTTACGGCTTGGATGACCGTTATCGCGGGGTGAAGGGCCAACGCGACGTGTTGTTCGTCAACGAAGCCGACATCATCCGCCTGGGCTTCAAGCCGGGGCAGAAGGCCGACATTGTCTCGCTGTGGGATGACGGACGAGAGCGTCGGGTCAAGGGCTTCACCTTGCTGGCCTTTGACATTCCCGCCGGCCAGGCTGCCGCCTACTACCCGGAAGTGAACCCGCTGGTGCCCCTGGAAAGCACCGGCGATGGCAGCCACACGCCGACCTCGAAGTTCGTCGCCATCCGCCTGGAAGCGGCCAGCGAGACCGGCCTGATCATGGCTCGCTCGGCCTGATCCCCGCTTGCCTGTAGGGGCCGGCTTGCCGGCGAAAGACCCACCTCGCGACCAAATCCCAAGCACAAAAAAAGGCCGCTTTTGTTAAAAAGCGGCCTGTCCGAAGTAGCTAAAGACCGGCTTTTTTGACTTAAGTTCCGCAACCAAAACAATAACTTACGAGATTGTGTACAACTCGTGTTATTCGTCGGATTTCGATTGTAAGCGCCACGACACAGCCTCAGGATCGCGCCGTCATCCCTTTGAGGCTCCTCTATGAAGTTCTCCTCGATTCTCTTGTTGTCCCTTGGCCTGATCAGCGGCGTAGCGTCTGCCGGAGGCACCACCGAAGCAGGCGTGGGCGGCGCATTGGGCGGGGTTTTAGGCTCGGTGGTCGGTCAACAGTTGGGCGGCAATACCGGTTCGGCGATTGGCGCGGCACTCGGCGGCGCAGGCGGCAGTGCGGTCGGCGCCGACAAGCGCAGCCGTGGCCAGGCAGCTATCGGCGGTGCCCTGGGCGCAGCCGGCGGTAACGTGGTCGGCCGCAGCATGGGTGGTACCACTGGCAGCCTGATCGGCGCAGCGGCAGGCGGCGGTGCCGGCGGCGCGCTGGGTAACTACATGGGCAACGAAAGTGCCCGGGAAGATCGCGAATATCGCGGCCGTGACGACCGTCGCTATTACCGCGACGGCCATCGGGGCCGTGGCCATGCCTACGGGCATCGCAAACACCGCCATTACCGCGACTGACAGTCGGCGGCTGTCCACTTCGAAGGCCCTGCGGGGCCTTCGTCGTTTCTGTGGCCCATCAGGCCAGCAAACGCTCCAGGGCGACGCGCAACGCGGCTGGAATCGCCACCGGCTGGTTCGACGCCCGGTCCACGAACACATGGACAAAACGCCCCGCGGCACAAGCGTCCTCCTCCCCGGCCTTGAACACCGCCAGCTCGTACTGCACCGAACTGTTGCCCAACTTGCCGACCCGCAGGCCGATTTCGATGCGCTCGGGAAAGGCAATGGAGGCGAAGTAGTCGCAGGCTGAACTGACCACAAACCCCACCACTTCGCCGCCATGGATATCCAGGCCGCCGACTTCGATCAGGTAGGTATTCACTGCCGTATCGAAGTAGCTGTAGTAGGTGACGTTGTTCACGTGGCCATAGACATCGTTGTCATGCCAGCGGGTGATGATCGGCTGGAAATGTCGGTAGTCGCCGCGCTGGGGCATCCGCTCGGTCATAAAGGCTCTCTGGCAATCAGTGGGGGAACGGGCGGGCCCGCGATGGCGGCCTTGCGACCGCTGCACATTTCACCCCAAGCCCCTAGGCCTGGGCAAACCCTTTCCCGGCGGCGGCCAAATCGTCGATCAAGGGGGCCGGTTGCCAGTGTTCGCCGTGCTCGGCCGCCAGGCGCAGCAGACGTTGCTGAATCCCCCCCAGCCCTTGCCGATCGGCCCAACTCATCGGCCCGCCCTGATCCTTGGGAAAACCATAGCCGTTGAGGTAGACCCGATCGATATCAGCGGCCGATTCGGCGACCCCTTCCTGGAGGATCTTCGCCCCCTCATTCACCAGCGCCAGCAGGCTGCGCTCAAGAATTTCCTCAGGGCCGATCGGCCGACGCCGATAACCCAGCCCCTCACTGACCTGCAGCACCAGCGCATCCACTGTCGGGTCATGTTCAGCCTGGCGGCTGCCCGGTTCGTAGTGGTAATAGCCATCGCCGCTCTTCTGCCCGAAACGGCCCTGCTCACACAGACGGTTGTCGATCTGCACCTCGGCTTCGTCCTGGCCCACGCCGTCCAGTTGCCGGGCGCGCCAGCCGAGGTCGATGCCCACCACGTCGTACATGCGGAAGGGCCCCATGGCAAAACCGAAGCCTTGCAGCGCCTCGTCCACCTGATAAGGAAAAGCCCCTTCCAGCAGCATCTTGCGCGCCTCCAGCACGTAGGTATTGAGCATGCGATTGCCGATAAAACCGAAGCAGTTGCCCGCCACCACACTGACCTTGCCCATGCGCTGGCCCAGCGCCAGGGCAGCCTGCAATACGGACGGGGCGGTCTGGGCGCCGCGTACCACCTCCAGCAGCTTCATGATGTGCGCCGGGCTGAAGAAGTGCAGGCCCAGCACCTGCTGCGGTCGCTGGGTAACCGCGGCGATGGCATCGATGTCCAGGGCCGAGGTGTTGCTGGCCAGGATCGCCTCGGGCTTGAGCAAGCCATCGAGCTGGCGAAAGATTTTCTGCTTGAGTTCGAGGTTCTCGTAAACCGCTTCGATCACCAGGTCCACGGTCTGGATCGCCGGGTAATCCGCCGCGCTGACCCGGGCAATACGAGCATCCGCCTCAGCCTGTTCAATGCGCCCCTGGCGCACGTTGTGGGCGTAGGTCTCGGCCACACTGGCCAGGGCCTGCTCAAGCATCTGCGGGTTGTTGTCCACCCACTGCACCTGCACCCCGGCGTTGGCCAGGCACATGACGATGCCACGGCCCATGGTGCCGGCGCCGATCACGGCGGCGCGCTGAATATCGAAAGCAGTCTGGCTCATGTTGGCTCTCTTGTTGGCGATCCAAAGACAGCCAACACCATAGTCAGGCGCCGAACATTTTTGAAATTTATTAGGCTGATGAGCTGCATTCAGCAGATGGATTTTGCCACCCAGTCACGCACCTCGGCATAGGGGTAGTCTTCCAACACGGCAAAGCCCGGAATCCCCCGCGCCTTGAGCTTGGTAAACAACGGCACGCTGATCCCGCACAGGAATCGAGTAAGCCGCTCGGCCCCCGGTGGGGCGCCCACGTGCTGCTCGTGCCTGTGGATAAATTCGGCACACAGCGTCGCGAAGTTTTTATCCACAAGCGCAGACAGCTCCGGCGGCGGCGGCAAATGCGCCACCTGGCCATGGCACACCGAGCAATGCCCACACTGGCGCGGCGCCTGTTCATCACCGAAGTACTCAGCCAGGCGATAACCCAGGCAGTGCTCGGTAGCGAACAGGTCGAGCATGGCGTGGATCCGGCCGATCTCGGTGCGTTCATGCTGGGTGAAGTAAGCGTGCAACTGGGCACTTAACGCAGCGGCGTCGAAGTCCGTCTGCAGCAGGCTGTAGACCTCGGTCATCTGCTTGCTTTCCAGCTCCACCCAGCCCCGTTCCTGGAAATAATCCAACGCCTTGACCACCCGGTTGCGCGCCGCCTGGTGCTGTTCGTAGAGGGCATCGAAATTCACCGTGGCCCAGGTCCGGGCACGGCTGGAGGTGCGGATGATCGCCTCGACAAAGTCCCGTCGTTCGCCTTCAAAACGGGCGAGCAGAGCGTCAGGCTCCAGCAGAAACTTGAAACGGTATTCGGCGAAGTAGGCATAGCGCGGAGCGATCAGGCCCTGCAGTTCCAACTGCACCAGCAAGGTCTTGAGGGGCAACTGGCGGATATTGCTCTGATCCGCCAAGGGGCCGAGGAGGAACTCCCATTGGCCGTCGGGCGCTGCGGCTTGCAGCTCATCGAGCACACAGCGAATCCCCGCCAGTTCGGGGGTGTCGCCGTAAACGAAGTTCTCCAGAACATTCAGGCTGTCGCGGTTGGCCAGCACCAGGCAATCCGAGGGCGCGCCGTCACGGCCGGCACGGCCGATTTCCTGACTGTAGTTTTCGATGGATTTGGGCAGGTCGAAGTGCACCACGTTGCGGATATCGCTCTTGTCGATGCCCATGCCGAAGGCAATGGTGGCGACGATGCAGTTGCTCTGCCCACCCATGAAGCGGCGCTGGATGGCTTCACGCTGCTCGTGGGGCAAGCCGGCGTGATACGCCTCGGCAGCCAGGCCGTGCTGGCTCAGATGCTCGGCGATCTGCTCGGCGGTTTTCTGCAGGGTCACGTAGACGATGCTCGGTTGCCCGGCGCGCTCCCCCAGCCACTGCACCAGCCGCCGACGCTTGTCCTGCCCGCGTACAGGTTCCACCAGCAAGTTGAGGTTGGGCCGGTAGAACCCGGTGGTCACCACGTCCGCCGCCGCAATGGCAAACTTGGCCTGCATATCGGCAATCACCTGGGGCGTCGCCGTGGCGGTCAGCAACAAGGCCTGGGGAATATTGAACTGGCGCTGGTAGTCCGGAAGCTTCAGGTAATCGGGGCGAAAGTTATGGCCCCATTCGGATATACAGTGGGCTTCGTCCACCACCAGCAGGGAAATCTGCACCTGCTGCAGGAAGTTGCGAAAGCGCTCGTTCTTCAAGCGCTCCACGGAAATCATCAGGATTTTCAGCTCACCGGAACGGGCCCGAGCCATGACGTCATTGGCCTCCTCCCGGCTCTGTGCCGAATCGATGCTGGCCGCGGCAATGCCATGGCGTTGCAGAAACGCCAACTGGTCCTGCATCAGCGCCAGCAGCGGCGAAACCACCAACGTCAGGTGCGGCAGTAACAGCGCCGGCAATTGATAGCACAGGGACTTGCCGGAACCGGTGGGAAAGATCGCCGCCGCCGAACGCCCGGCCAGCACCGCGCTGACGGCGGCCTCTTGGCCCGGGCGGAACTGTGGATAACCGAAGACCTGTTCGAGGGTGTTGTGCATAAGCTGTCACTCCTTTGACCGCTGGCCTGCCCTAAAGCCTAGCGGGGCGGGCCGGCGGGTCGAGAAAAGGTCGGGAGGAAAAGGGCTACCGGATGATACAGCGCTGAACCCCGCGCAGTACTCGCGGGGCCATCGGCACCTGACAAGAGCGCCTAGTGAGCCATGCGGCAATCCACCCACTGCACGCCGTTGTCTCGATTGGCCTCGAACAGAGTCGGCAACGCCTTGGCGGCTTTGTCGTGGGTGTCATGAAACAGAATCACCCCGCTGCGCCACAGCAGCATCAGGGTCTGCACCCGCTGGCTCGCGGCGTGGCCATCAATGGCCTTGCTCCAATCCTGGGAGTCGATGTTCCACAACATCACCTCCAGCCCTTGGGCCTTGAAGAACGTCGCACTGTCGCTGCGGCGCTGGCCATAGGGCGGGCGAAACAATGGCTGGTATTCCTCTGGCAGGGTCTTGCTCACCAGGCTCGCCGAGCGGCTGATGGAGCCCTGCCAATCGCGCCAGGAACTGTGGGATTTATGCTCCCAACCGTGCAAGGCAACGCACTGATCGTTGTAAAGATTGGCCATGGCCTCTGCGGAGGATTGCTCCAGGCGTTGCTGAAAAGAGCTCCCCAGGACAAAGAACAGACCGTGCCGGTCCTCGGATCGCAACACCTCCAACAGCCGCTCCGTGGAGCCGCCCCGGGCGCTCGGGCCGTCATCGAAGGTCAGCAGGAACTGCCGGTCCTGCAATTCATCACCGAGTATTTCCCCCTGGCTGAAACGTCGAATTTCACTGCTGACCATCGGAAACAACGCCGCCAACCGCAGTTGCTCCGACAGGTATTGCCGATGGAACACCTCACTCGCTGCGGCCCAGGCGCCATAGCGGGTGGTGCTCTGTGCCGTGAAGCCAGCCACCAGTTGGCGCAGCTCCGGCAAGGTGCGCACCGGCAGGCAGAACACCGAACCTTCGCAGTCCTGGCTGGCCAGTCGGTAGTTGCTCAGCAAGCGCAGCCAAAAAGCGTCGCGTACCTGATTCAGGGAGGCCAGGTCGATCTGCTTGACCCCCAACGTCTGCTTCAAGGCCTGCTCGTCCAGGACCTCACTGGCCAGCAGCGCCTTGCCAAACATCAGGATTTCCCCCCGGGAGGCGGTGTCGAAGGCCTCCGGGCTGTCCAGGGCATTCGGCCAGCCGCTGCGATCAATGGTGGCAAACACCCGCGGCCCCGCCGCCTGCGCCATGCCGCTGATCAGGCAAAGCGCTAGCAACCCAGGGAATACCCGTAACCACATATCAACCTCCTTAAATGCACAACGCGCCAGGACAAGGCGCGTTGTGAATACCATTGCGGCGTGCACCGTCAGCGGTTTTTCATCCGTTCGATGGCGTTGTCATACACCGGATTGAGCTTCTGCTCACGGGCGCGCTGGTACTGCTCCAGGGCCTTGGACCATTGCCCGGCCTCTTCATAGATGCGCCCCATGTCGTAATAGGCACTGGCCCGCACACTGGCCGCGGACGGGCCATGGGCCAGGGCGATGGCTTGGCGATCCGCCTCGAGCGCATCGCCGATACGGCCGTCCTTGTGGGCGGCCAGAGCGAGGTTGCTGTAGGCCTGGGCGTAATGTTCATCCAGCTCGATGGCTTGGCGATAGAGCTGCATCGCCGTAGAGAAGGTTCCGGCGCGGTAGGCCGCTTCGCCTTGTTGATTGAGGGTTTTGGCATTCAACACCGGGGCGGCACTTTTCACCAAAGACTCCACCGCCACCTGCTCATCCAGCAACGGGGTCAGCTCATCGAAGACCGCTTCCGGCTCCACCGCCACACTGCTGAACCCATTGATGTCCTGCAACTCGCCGCTGCCGGTCAGGCGGAACACCGTCCACAGATTGCCTTCGCGGTTCTGTGGCACCGAGTAGCTGCGCAACAAGGCCGTACCGCGATAGACCTCGACCTTGGCCTGGCTGCGAGCCAGTTGATAGGAGCTCAGGTTGCTGCTGTGGGTGAAATCATGCACGGCATAGAGATAGCTCTCACCGGCCCGCAGCGGCGCAACGCGCAGGGTTTCAGAGGCGCTCTGGCTATCGCCTTGCCACTGCGCATCAGGGGCTTGCGGGGACGCGAAATACAGGTGATGCCCGGGGTACATCAAATGGGCATCCAGGTCCTGGTTAGCTGTCGCCCAGCTCAACACCACCCGCAGACTCTCAGCATCACCCGGCGCGGCTTCGCTGGGCAGCGCCTGCGCCGGACACATCACAACCCATAGCCACATCAGCGCAGCCAGGCGAAGAAAACCCATCGCTAATTCCCTTTAAATCGGGGCTGGCCCAGACCATCCGGCGCCCACCCAACCAGCCGCGCACCATACACAGGTTTGCCGGCCAACGCTCGGCCAGCGGGCCGAAAAGTGAATGAATCAGACGCCCCCTGAGCGGCAGCTCAGCTGATCCGGAAAGGGGCTGCCAACACTCAGGAAAAACCTTATACGAACAGGCGAGCGACCTAACAATCATGCTCGAAGCAGCGAGGGCAAGATCGCTGTGATTCGTTGCAGGCAATGCGGCTGAAAGGGTCGCCGATGAATGCCCGAACAAATCGCCGTACACTTTCGCCTCCAGCCTCCCCGCAGCGGACATTCACCATGCACCTGGCCCCCGGCTTCCCCGACGACCCGACCATGCGCCAACTGATGCAGTTGCTGCACGAAGAGATCGGCCTGCCCGAACGCAAGGGCATCCGCCTCACCACCGCCATCAACCTCGACCTGGGCTGCGATGGCGCAGACGCCGAGCACTTCATGCTGGCGCTGGAGCAACTGTTTGACATCGACTTCATCGACTACGACGCCTACCGCTACTTCCAACCCGAAGGCTTCGACGTCTTCCTCAAGCGCCGCGCCAAAGGCCGAGGCGACAAACGACCGCTGACCATCGGCATGCTGTACCAGGCGATCAAGACGCGGCGCTGGGAGACGCAGGTGCTGGAGGGGCTGTAGACAGAGCGCCGAAAAGACCCGGACCAGCACGTCAATGTCTTGGGCGTGTTTACCAACTCAGGCCCGGATCGCCGGGGCCATGCATAGATGCAAACGACGGTTGGAGCGAGGCATTCGCTCGCCCACTGACTCTGGTACGTGCATGAACCTTAGGTAGCAACGTCCATGTGTTGCCCCCCTTTTGCAAGCACCCTGATTCGCCTCCCCCCTGAATCCCAGGCACAAAAAAGCCGCCCCGAAGGGCGGCTTTTTCATTGCAGGCCGAGGCTTACAGCTTCGGACCAGCAGCCTTGATAGCGTCGCTCACTTCGAACTTCTTGAAGTTCTCGATGAACAGGCCAGCCAGGGCTTTGGCTGCTTCGTCGTACGCCGCTTTGTCAGCCCAGGTGTTGCGTGGGTTGAGCAGTTCGGTGTCGACGCCTGGAACGGCCAGTGGCACGTCCAGGTTGATGGTGTCCAGGTGCTCGGTTTCAGCACCGATCAGCGCGCCGCTCTGGATCGCTGCAATCACGCCACGGGTGGTCGGGATGTTGAAGCGTTTGCCGACGCCGTAGCCACCGCCGGTCCAGCCGGTGTTGACCAGGTATACCTTGGAGCCGAAGCCACGGATGCGCTTGATCAGCAGCTCTGCGTATTCGCCAGCCGGACGCGGGAAGAACGGTGCGCCGAAGCAGGTGGAGAAGGTCGACTTGATGCCAGCGCCCGAGCCCATTTCGGTCGAGCCCACCAGAGCGGTGTAGCCAGACAGGAAGTGGTAGGCCGCTTGTTCTTCGCTGAGGATCGACACCGGCGGCAGTACGCCGGTCAGGTCGCAGGTCAGGAAGATCACAGCGTTTGGCTCGCCACCGAGGTTTTTCGGTGCGCGTTTTTCGATCAGCTCACGCGGGTAAGCCGCGCGGCTGTTCTGGGTCAGGCTGTCGTCGGCGTAGTCGGCCTTTTTGTTGGCATCCAGAACGACGTTTTCCAGGACCGCGCCGTGCTGGATGGCTTTCCAGATCACCGGCTCGTTTTTCTCGGACAGGTCGATGCACTTGGCATAGCAACCGCCTTCGATGTTGAACACCACGCCCACGCCCCAGCCGTGTTCGTCGTCACCGATCAGGTAACGGCTTTCGTCAGCCGACAGGGTGGTCTTGCCAGTACCCGACAGGCCGAAGAACAGGGTCACGTCGCCCTCTTCGCCCATGTTGGCAGCGCAGTGCATCGGCAGCACGTCGGCGGCCGGCAGCAGGAAGTTCTGTACCGAGAACAGGGCTTTCTTCATTTCGCCGGCGTAACGCATGCCAGCGATCAGCACTTTTTTGGCCGCGAAGTTGATGATCACGGTGCCATCGGAGTTGGTGCCATCACGCTCTGGCTCGCACACGAAGTTCGGTGCGTTGAGGATCTGCCACTCGTCCTTGCCGCCGGCGTTGTACTGCTCCGGGTTGATGAACAGGCAACGGCCGAACAGGTTGTGCCAGGCGGTTTCGGTGGTCATTTTCACCGGCAGGTAGTGCGCCGGATCGGAACCTACATGCACATGGGAAACAAAACGCTCACGCTCGCCCAGGTAGGCAGCAACGCGGTCCCACAGGGCGTCGAACTTGTCGGCCGGGAACTTGCGGTTGATCGGGCCCCAGGCGATGGCAGCCTGGGTGCTCGGCTCTTCAACGATGAAACGGTCGACTGGCGAGCGGCCGGTACGGTGACCGGTACGAACAACCAGCGCGCCGGTATCGGCAAGCTCGCCTTCACCGCGGCTCAGGGCTTCTTTGACCAGATCATCCACACTCAGATCGGTGTACACGGCGTTATTGGCTTGCGTCATGAGGTTCCCCGTCGGCCATTGGCCGAGTGCTCCAAACGTTTTGTAGTAGAAACTCGCGCACTACTACCGCGAAAAAAGTGCGCCGGATTATGCCAGAAAAGCCCAAAAAGAGTAGGGCCCTCCCGTCAGTACGGCGTAAATCCGGCGTTTGCCAGGTAATTTACCTGCGCTGAACCGTTTTAGTGACGAGTATCTGACGGTGTGTCGACACCCGCTCCCGCAAACAATTGAGCGATATCGGCAGCATCGAACAGGTAGCGTTCGTTGCAGAATTGGCAGTCGATCTCGATGCGGCCACCGTGTTCAACCACCAGTTGCTGGGCATCTTCCAGACCCAAACTGACCAGCGCATTGCCGGAACGTTCGCGTGAGCAGCTGCAACGGAAGCGCAGGCTTTGCACGTCGAACAGGCGCACGGCCTCTTCGTGGTAGAGGCGATGGAGCACGGTTTCGTTGTCCAGGCTCAGCAATTCATCGGCGGTCAGGGTGCTGGCCAAGGCGGTGATGTGCTGCCAGCTGGCGTCGCGTTCTTCCTGGTCGCGCAGGCGATCAGCCGGCAGTTGTTGCAGCAGCAGGCCACGGGCGTGGCGGCCGTCGGCGTAGAGCCAGAAACGGGTGCCGGTCTGCTGGGACATGACGAAATAGTTGGTGAAGCATTCCGACAGGGTGGCGCCGTCCAGGTCGACGATGCCCTGGTAGCGCTGGCCCTGGGTCGGGTCCACGGTCAGGGCCAGGACGCCGTTGGGCATCAGGTCGGCGAGGGTCGCGTCGGGGGTGATCTGCTCGGCGTCGTAACGGGCCAGGCCGCGAATCTCACGTTCGCTGGAACACTCGATCATCAGCAACGGCACCGGGCCTTCGGAACGCGCCTGGAGGATCAGCAAGCCATCGAACTTCAAGGTGCCCACCAGCAACGACGCGGCCGCCATCAGTTCGCCCAGCAGCTGCGCTACCGGCTCCGGATAGGGGTGTTTGGCGAGGACTTCGGCGTAGCTACGCTCCAACGCCACCAGCTCGCCGCGGGCGTCGCTGTCATCGAAGATGAAACGTTGGGAGTAGTCGGTATCCGGCAAATCAGTCATAGGTCTGGGTATCTGAAGTGATGACAAAAAGGTTACAAAAACCGAAAATTCGCTTTTTTGCACCATGACGGTGCGCTTTTTTTCGGCCAATGGAGGCATTTTATGAACAATCCGGGTTTGTTCCAAGCAAGGTGGAACCTCGGCGGCTTGGCTTTGTGCAATTTACTCCCTTTGGCGCTCCTGGGTTTCTGGCTGTGGCCCACCGGGCAAATGCTCTGCACGATGTTCGACGAATGGCTGTTCGGCCTGCTCAATACGCCGCTGGCCAGCCACGCCACCTGGCTGCATATCTGGGCCGTGGCCAGTTTGCGGCCGTTCGACGTGGTGGTCGGGATCATCATGCTGAGCCTGTTGATTCGCGGTGACTGGGTGTTCAAGGCGGTGGATGTGCGACGGGCGTTCTTCGGTTTCCTGTCGATCCTGATCCTGATGCTGATCATCCGTGTGCTGTTTTCCAAGCTGGTCGGCATCATGGGCTGGCAACACCAAAGCCCGTCGATGGTGATCAAGGGCGCAGTGCACATGAGTGACTATTTCCCGACCTGGGAAAAAGCCTGGGAATTGAAAGACCGCTCCAGCCAGAGCTTTCCGGGCGACCACGCTTCGGTGCTGCTGATCTGGGCCCTGTTCCTCGGTAAATTCAGCCGCAGCCTGGGCCAGTTCCTGGTGATCTGGGGCCTGACCCTGCTGTTCATGATGCCGCGCCTGGTGGCCGGTGCGCATTGGGGCCAGGACGACTACATCGGCGGCGTGCTGTTGGCGGTCTGGGCCTTGGGCTGGGGTTACTACACGCCGTATGCAGCCAGGATGTCGAACGCCCTGCTGTGGCTGACCCACCCGCTGTTCAAGCTGATGACCCGGATGCCGGTGCTCTCGCGTATGAGCGTGGTCCGTTCCAGCAGCCTGCTGCGCTAAACAGAGTTGGATCCGGCTTGCCGACGAAGGCGTCCTCAAGGGCCCATTCGCCGGCAAGCCGGCGCCTACGGTTTCACTCGTGACTGCTGCCGTGAAACTTGAATAGATCACGGCGCTGTTTCTTGCTCGGTTTGCCATCGGTGCTGACCCCCAGAGCGCCAGCCTTGCGCTGGGCCGCCGCGGTTTCACGCTTGGCGATGCTGGCTTCGGTTTCCGCGTAGAGCGTCTGTGCCTCGGGAGCGCCACGACGGACGATGGAAAGGGCCTGGACCACCACGGTACGTTCGTCGAAGCCAGCGCGAATCTGGTATTCATCGCCGATCCGCGGCTCCTTCCCCGGTTTGCAGCGCTCACCGCGATGGTGCACTTTGCCACTCTCGATGGCCGCCTTGGCCAGGGCACGGGTTTTATAGAAGCGTGCCGCCCATAGCCACTTGTCCAGCCGGACCTTGTCGTCTTCTTCCTGTTTCTGCGCCACTGGAATTCCTCTTTCTGAAAAATGTCGCAACTGTACAACCCGAGCGCGGCCCCCGCCAAAAGCTGCGCGTCACCTAAAATACCCCAGGTTCACACCCAAACAGCGAGGTGTCCTTGTGACTGATTTTCCTACTGCACTGACCTCGCCCAACGCCCGTTGCGAAGGTTGCCAGCAAAGCCAGCCCCTGGGCTTTGATTTTTCCTTCGCCTATCAACCCATCGTCGACCTGCGTGACCAATCGATCTTCGCCCACGAGGCCTTGGTCCGCGGCCCCCATGGCGAAGGCGCGTTGACAGTGCTGAACCAGGTGGACGACCACAATCGCTACCGCTTCGACCAGCGCTGCCGCACCCAGGCGATTGCGGGGGCGGTGCAACTGGGGATGCCCCATCATCTGTCGATCAACTTCATGCCTAACGCGGTGTACCGCCCGGAGTTGTGTATTCGCAGCACCCTGGAAGCGGCCCGCACCCACAATTTCCCCTTGGATCGACTGATTTTCGAGACCCTGGAAAGCGAGCACGTAGATAACCATCGCCATTTGACCCATATTCTGCGTGAATACCGCGAATTCGGTTTCAAGACCGCCATCGACGACTTCGGCGCCGGCCATTCGGGGCTGAACCTGTTGGCAGATTTCCAACCCGACTTGATCAAGCTCGACATGGCCCTGATCCGCGATGTGGACCAGGATCGCGTGCGGCAGGTGATCGTGCGAGGGATTGTCACAATCTGTGCGGAATTGGGTATTACAGTCATCGCCGAAGGCATCGAAAGTGCCGGCGAACGGGACTTTCTCGCCGACTGCGGAATTTTTCTGATGCAGGGCTACTGGTTCGCCAGGCCTGCATTCAATGCGTTAGCCGAGGTTCCCACCACGGCCTGGAAACGTTAATCACGGGTTACCCAAGTTTGAAGACATTTGACCATTTGACCGTTGTCGGTCTGCGCGAGTGGGTGGCGCTCCCGGATTTGGGAGTAGCCGGCTTGCGCGCCAAGATCGACACCGGCGCCAGCACCTCCAGCCTGCACGCCACCGAGATCGAGCCATTCGAGCGCGACGGGCAGCAATGGGTGCGTTTCAACGCACACCTGGGCAGCGTGGTGCAGTTGCGTCATCGGCGTTGTGAAGCACCGCTGGTGGCGATGAAGACCATCAAGAGTTCCAACGGCCAGGCCCAGGTGCGCTACGTCATCAGCACCACCCTGGCCCTGGGTGATCGAGTGTGGCGAGTGCAGTTCACCCTCGCCTGCCGCAAGGCCATGCGCTATCGCCTGCTGCTCGGTTCCAAAGCCCTGATTGACGGCCAGTTGGTGGTCAACCCAGGCATTAAATACGTTCAAGACAAGCCGGTGTTTCCGGTATCCACTACCTCTGCCACAGGTGTTGCATGAAGATCGCTGTGCTGTCGCGTAACCCGCGTCTGTATTCCACTCGTCGTCTGGTTGAAGCCGGCATCGAGCGTGGCCATGAAATGGTAGTGGTCGATACCCTGCGCGCCTATATGAACATCGCCAGCCACAAGCCGCAGATCCACTACCGGGGCAAGCCCCTGGAAGGCTTCGATGCGGTGATTCCGCGCATTGGCGCGTCAGTGACCTTCTACGGCTGCGCGGTGCTGCGCCAGTTCGAAATGATGGGCGTGTTCCCGCTCAACGAATCGGTGGCCATCGCCCGCTCGCGGGACAAGCTGCGCTCCCTGCAACTGCTGTCACGCCGTGGTATCGGCTTGCCGGTGACGGGTTTTGCCCACTCGCCGGACGACATCCCCGACCTGATCGAAATGGTCAACGGCGCGCCCCTGGTGATCAAGGTACTGGAAGGCACCCAAGGCATCGGCGTGGTGCTGTGCGAAACCGCCACGGCGGCGGAATCGGTGATCGAGGCCTTCATGGGCCTGAAGCAGAACATCATGGTCCAGGAGTACATCAAGGAAGCCGGTGGTGCGGACATTCGCTGCTTCGTGGTGGGGGACAAAGTGATCGCCGCCATGAAGCGCCAGGCCAAGCCGGGGGAGTTCCGTTCCAACCTGCATCGCGGCGGCAGCGCCAGCCTGATCAAGATCACCCCGGAAGAACGCATGACCGCGCTGCGAGCGGCCAAAGTCATGGGCCTGAGCGTGGCCGGCGTGGACATCCTGCGGTCCAATCACGGGCCACTGGTGATGGAAGTCAACTCCTCGCCGGGCCTGGAAGGCATCGAGACCACCACCGGTAAAAACGTGGCGGGGATCATCATCGAACACATCGAAAAAAATGGCGGCCCGAACATGACACGGACCAAGGGCAAAGGTTAAGAACAGCGGCAAGTTTCCAGCTTCAAGCGGCAAGTAGAAGCGCTGATTCTCACTTGCCGCTTGAAGCTTGCAGCTGCTCTTAGTCTGCGTCGCGTGGCAGCAACAATCCCAACGGCAAGCGCACTCGCGCTTCCAGGCCGCCTTCCGGCCGATTACGCAATTCCACGTTGCCGCCATGCATGGCGGCAATGCGCTTGACGATAGCCAAGCCCAGGCCCGTACCCTTGCCACCCCGAGCGCGATCGCCGCGGGTGAAAGGGTTGAAGATCGCCTCAAGTTCCGAAGGATCAATCCCTGCGCCACGGTCCAGCACGCTCAGCACCACGTAAGGCGCATTGGTGTCACCCGACACATAGGCCGCCACTTCCACTGCTGTTCCTGCGTGATTGAGGGCGTTGCCGATCAGGTTGTTGAGCAGGCGCTTCATCGACACTCGACGCAGCGGGAACGGCTGGATCGCCTGCAAACGCAGGTGCACGCGCTCCTCATTCTGGTTGTAGGGCGCCGCCACTTCGCGCACTAGGTCGATCAGGTCGACTTCTTCCACCGACTCGTCGCGACCATCGCGGATAAAGGCCAGGAACTGATCGAGGATCGCGTCCATGTCTTCGATGTCACGCACCATGTCGTCGGTCAGGTCGGTGTGTGCGCCCATCAACTCCAGTGACAGGCGCAAGCGGGTCAGGGGCGTGCGCAAGTCGTGAGAGACCCCCGCCAGCATCAACTCGCGCTCGCGCCCTGCCTGTTCCACGTCCTCGGCCATCTGGTTGAAGGCGCGGTACACCTCGGTCATCTCGCTCGGGGTGTCGCTGATGGGCAAGCGTACGCTGCGGCCCTGGCCCAGTTGCCGAGCGGCGTACACCAGACGCTTGAGGGGCTGGTTGAGCTGGCTGACAAAAATCCAGGCCGAGGCTGTGGATAACAGGCCGATGGCCAGGAACCAGCCCAGCACGCTCCAGATTTTCTGCCCGCGCAGCGGGTGCGGGTACAGCGGCACCTTGAGCCAGCCATCCCCCAGGCTCGGCGCCCGTACCCAGAGCGCGGGCGGTGCATGCATGCGCAGGCGGACTTCGGTATCAGCGCCCAGCTCAGCCTGCATCTGCCGCTGATAGATCTCGCTGTAGGGCCAATGCTGTTCACCGGCCGGCACACCGCTGCCCACCACTTTGATCAGGCCTGCGGCTTCGGCGATCTGGTCGCGGTTGGATTCATCGGCAGCCCAATAGGCGCGCAGGGTCAGGGCCACACCGTGGCTGTACTGCCGATCCACCAGAACGTCCTCGTTCATCAACAGATAAACCAGGGTCAGGGCCTTGGAGAACAGCACCACGATCAGCACCAGCCACAGGGTGCGGGAGAAGAAACTCTGGGGGAACCACAGCGGGGTTTTCATAAACAGCCATTACACACTTTGCAGGAGCGAGTCGCGCTCGCAGCGTTGCGGAATGCGAACGCCCGGGTCGTTGACCGGCCCGGGCGTTCGCTCCTACAAATCATCCATCACTTGGTGGCGGTGCCATCCGGCACAAACACATAACCCACGCCCCAAACGGTCTGGATATAACGCGGCTTGGACGGATCGGGTTCGATCATCCGGCGCAGACGGGAAATCTGCACGTCGATGGAACGCTCCAGGGCATCCCATTCACGGCCACGGGCCAGGTTCATCAGCTTGTCGCGGGTCAGCGGCTGGCGGGCATTCATCACCAGGGCCTTGAGCACCGCGAACTCACCGGTGGTGAGCATGTGCACTTCTGCGCCGCGCTTGAGTTCGCGGGTGGCCAGCGACAGCTCGTAGTCGCCGAAGCTCACGCTTTCGTCTTCGCTGCCCGGGGCGCCCGGCACTGGCGCGGACTGGCGACGCAATACGGCTTTGACCCGGGCCATCAGCTCGTCCGGGTTGAAGGGCTTGGCCAGGTAATCGTCGGCGCCCAGTTCCAGGCCCTTGATACGGCTCAGCTCGTCGCCCTTGGCGGTGAGCATGATGATCGGGATCTGGTTGTTGGCGCTGCGCAGGCGGCGGCAGGCGGTCAAACCGTCTTCGCCGGGCAGCATCAGGTCCAGGACCACCAGGTTGAACACTTCACGACCCAGCAGGCGGTCCATTTGTTCAGTGTTCGGAACTGCGCGGGCACGGTAGCCCTTGCTGACGAAAAAACGCTCCAGCAGGCTGCTCAGCCCTGGATCGTCGTCAACAATTAGAATTTTTTCGCCTTCAGCAGGTTGTGCAGTGCTGCTCATTGGATGCTCCTTTTATCTCGGTGCGCATTATGGCGTAGCTGCCGTTATACGCACCGTGTGCATTGTTAGCAGATTTTTCCCCCGTCGCCAGCAAACCCGCCGTCGCCATGAAGGGCGCTATCGCCCCCAACCGCAGAACGCTGGTTATAATGCGCCGCCTTTTGTGTTGGGCAATATCTGATCAGTACGACTTTGGCCGGCTTATTTATTTCCTTCGGCCGGCAGTATTTTTTCGATTTCGCGGGTCAACAGGCTGCCTGTTGATCCAGGTGGCGGCGCTGGCCAGGCCGCTCAACCAGGCTCGCGGGCCTTATCGAACTCCCTGCGAGCCTGCTTTCACATTTTGTCAGGTGGTTTTATGGACAGCATCAACAGCCGCATTGCCGAGGAACTCGGCGTACGCCCACAACAGGTCGAAGCGGCCGTGGCCCTATTGGATGAAGGCTCCACCGTGCCCTTCATCGCCCGCTACCGGAAAGAAGTCACCGGCAGCCTGGATGACACCCAACTGCGTCATCTGGAAGAGCGCCTGCGCTACCTGCGTGAACTCGACGAGCGGCGGATCAGCATCCTCGCCAGCATCGAAGAGCAAGGCAAACTGACCCCCGAGCTGGCCCGCGACATCAAGCTGGCCGACACCAAGACCCGTCTCGAAGACCTCTACCTGCCGTACAAACAGAAGCGCCGCACCAAGGGCCAGATCGCCCTGGAAGCCGGCCTCGGCGAGCTGGCGGACGGCCTGTTCAACGACCCGACCCTGACGCCGGAAGCCGAAGCCGCACGCTTCGTCGACGCCGAAAAAGGCGTGGCCGACGTCAAGGCAGCCCTGGAAGGCGCCAAGTACATCCTCATGGAACGCTTCGCCGAAGACGCCAGCCTGCTGGACAAGCTGCGCAGCTACCTGAAGCAGGAAGCCACCCTGAGTGCCCGGGTGATTGCCGGCAAGGAAGAGGAAGGCGCCAAGTTCCGCGACTACTTCGAACACGACGAACCGCTGAAAAGCATGCCGTCGCACCGGGCACTGGCGATTTTCCGTGGCCGCAACGAAGGCATCCTCAGCTCCGCGCTGAAAGTCGGTGAGGAGCTGCCGGGCACCATGCACCCGTGCGAAGGCATGATCGGCCAGCAATTCGGCATCCAGAACCAGAACCGCGCCGCTGACAAATGGCTCGGCGAAGTGGTGCGCTGGACCTGGAAGGTCAAGCTCTACACCCACCTGGAAACCGACCTGCTGGGCGAGTTGCGCGACGGCGCCGAAACCGAGGCGATCAACGTGTTCGCCCACAACCTGCACGACCTGTTGCTGGCCGCGCCAGCTGGCCCGCGTGCCACCCTGGGCCTCGACCCGGGCCTGCGCACCGGCTGCAAGGTGGCCGTGGTCGACTCTACCGGCAAGCTGCTGGACCACGCCACGGTCTACCCCCACGTGCCGCACAACAAGTGGGACCAGACCCTGGCCATCCTGGCCGCCCTGTGCGCCAAGCACGCCGTGGACCTGATCGCCATCGGCAACGGCACCGCCAGCCGGGAAACCGACAAGCTGGCCGCCGAGCTGATCAAAAAATACCCAGCCATGAAAATGACCAAAGTCATGGTCTCCGAGGCCGGCGCTTCGGTGTACTCGGCCTCGGAACTGGCGGCCAAGGAATTCCCGGACCTGGACGTGTCGATCCGTGGCGCGGTCTCCATTGCCCGTCGCCTGCAGGACCCGCTGGCGGAACTGGTGAAGATTGATCCGAAGTCCATCGGTGTCGGCCAGTACCAGCATGACGTGTCCCAGTTGAAACTGGCCCGCGGCCTGGACGCCGTGGTCGAGGATTGCGTGAACGCCGTCGGCGTGGACGTCAACACCGCTTCCGTGGCCCTGCTGGCACGGATCTCCGGCCTCAACGCGACCCTGGCGCAGAACATCGTCAGCCACCGCGATGAAAACGGCGCGTTCAAGACCCGCGCGGCCCTGAAAAAAGTCGCGCGCCTGGGCGAAAAAACCTTCGAACAGGCTGCCGGCTTCCTCCGCGTGATGAACGGCGACAACCCGCTAGACGCCTCGGCCGTTCACCCGGAAGCCTACCCGCTGGTGCAACGCATTGCCGCCGAGACCGACCGTGATATCCGTTCGCTGATCGGCGACAGCGGCTTCCTCAAGCGCCTGGACCCGAAGAAATTCACCGACGAAACCTTCGGCCTGCCGACCGTCACCGACATCCTCCAGGAACTGGACAAACCGGGCCGCGACCCGCGTCCGGAGTTCAAGACCGCCGAGTTCCAGGACGGCGTCGAAGACCTCAAGGACCTGCAACTGGGGATGATCCTCGAAGGCGTGGTGACCAACGTCACCAACTTCGGTGCCTTCGTCGACATCGGCGTGCACCAGGACGGCCTGGTGCACATCTCGGCGCTGTCGGAGAAGTTCATCAAGGACCCGCGTGAAGCGGTCAAGGCCGGCGACGTGGTCAAGGTCAAGGTCATGGAAGTCGATATCCCGCGCAAACGCGTAGGCCTGTCGATGCGCATGGGCGACACCCCCGGCGAGAAAATCGACGGTGCCCGTGGCTCCCGCCCAGGCTCGGCGCCACGCCAGTCGCAGAACACCGCGCCGCGCAAGGAAACCACCGCCGCTGCCCCGAGCAACAATGCCATGGCCTCGCTGTTCGCCAACGCCAAACAGTTGAAGAAACGCTGATGGAAATCCCCGCCGGCTTGACCGAAAGCGCCTTCAGCCAGTTGCTCGGCTGCCGTTTGCAACGCCTGGAAACCGGCGAAGCGGACGTCGCCCTGGAGCTGACCCCGCAGTTGCGCAATCGCGGGCAGAAGCTCCACGGCGGGGCGATTTTCAGCCTGGTGGACATCGCCATGGGCCTGGCTTGCTCCAGCTCCCATGGCTTCGACCAACACAGCGCCACCATCGAGTGCAAGATCAACTACATCCGCGCCGTGTCCGAGGGCGACGTGCTGTGTCGCGCCCGGGTCATCCACCCCGGCCGCCGCACCTTGGTGGTCGAGGCGGACGTGGTACAAGGCGACAAACTGGTCGCAAAAGCGCAAGGCACCTTCGCAGTCCTATAGCTCCCCGTCATGAATTTGGGTTAATTTCGACGCTGCGAAAGCGGCGTCGGCATTTTCCTGCCTGCGCCACGGCCAGATTCAGGGATGCATGTTGGCATTTGCGAATGAGTCGGCATGACTCCCAAACCAGGCGAAAACGCCAGTTTTAACTTCACCCTTGTAGACCGTCCTGCCCACCCCCATATTGGGGCGACTGACGCGTGAAGGAATCCAACTTGAGCGAACTTCTCAACCGCCGCCTGGCCTTGCTTGGCGAGCGCGCTAACCTCTCCCTGCTCGAGCAGTGCCTGCACGGCATCGAACGTGAATGCCTGCGTGTGACCGGCGAAGGCCGCCTGGCACAGACTCCGCACCCGGAAGAACTGGGTTCCGCGCTGACCAACGAACAGATCACCACCGACTATTCCGAGTCGCTGCTGGAGTTCATCACTCCGGCCCTGCCCGACCCGGCAGACACCCTCAGCAGCCTCGACAAGATCCACCGTTTTGCCTACAGCAAGCTCGGCAACGAGTACCTGTGGAGCCCATCGATGCCGTGCCCGTTGCCGGCCGAGGAAGACATCCCGATTGCCTATTACGGCACTTCCAACATCGGGCAGCTCAAGTACGTGTACCGCAAGGGCCTGGCCCTGCGCTACGGCAAGACCATGCAGTGCATTGCCGGGATTCACTACAACTTCTCCCTGCCGGAAAAGCTTTGGCCCCTGCTCAAGGAAGCCGAGGGTTTTGTCGGCAGCGACCGCGACTACCAGTCCTCGGCCTACATCGCGCTGATCCGTAACTTCCGCCGCTACAGCTGGTTGCTGATGTACCTGTTCGGCGCCTCGCCGGCCCTGGACGCAGGCTTCCTGCGCGGGCGCTCGCACCAGTTGGAACAGCTGGACGCCGAGACCCTGTACCTGCCCTACGCCACCAGCCTGCGCATGAGCGACCTGGGTTACCAGAGCAACGCCCAGGCTGGCCTGACCCCTTGCTACAACAACCTGAGCAGCTACACCGACAGCCTGCGCCAGGCCGTGGCCACGCCGTATGCGCCGTACGTGGAAGTCGGCACCCACAAGGATGGCGAGTGGGTGCAACTCAACACCAACATCCTGCAGATCGAAAACGAGTACTACTCCAACATCCGCCCGAAACGCGTGACCTACACCGGCGAGCGGCCGATCCAGGCGCTGATGGCCCGGGGCATTCAGTACGTTGAAGTGCGTTGCCTGGACATCAACCCGTTCCTGCCCATGGGCATCGACCTGCAAGAGGCGCGCTTCCTCGATGCGTTCTTGCTGTATTGCGCGCTCAACGACAGCCCGCAACTGGAGAACACCGAGTGCGGCAATGCCACCTCGAACTTCCTCAGCGTGGTCAAGGAAGGCCGACGCCCGGGCCTGCAATTGCAGCGCAAGGGCCAACCGGTGGACTTGAAGCAATGGGCTGGCGAACTGCTGGAGCAGATCGCCCCGCTGGCGGCCTTGCTCGACCAGAGCCACGGTGGCGATGCCCACAGCAAAGCGTTGGACGCCCAGCTGGCCAAGGTCAAGGATCCATCCCTGACCCCTTCCGCCCAAGTGCTGGCGGCCATGGCCGAGCACAAGGAAAGCTTCAGCCAGTTCTCCCTGCGTCAAAGCCAGGCCCACGCCGAGTTTTTCCGCAGCCCTGGGTTGAACAAGGAAGAGCAAGCGGCGTTCGAGGAAGCAGCGCGTAAATCCCTGGCCCAGCAGACCGAGCTGGAACAGAACGAAGTGGGGGATTTCGACGTGTTTGTCGGCTCCTACCAAGCCAGCATCCTGGCTATCAGCAACTGACGTTTCGCCGGCCAGCCGGCTCCTACACCTTCCCGTAGGAGCCAGCTGGCCGACGAACAGCGCCGACGCATTTACCCTCATAAGCTAATGCAAAAAAGTTATTTATTTCTGCATTCTTAGATCATTTAGTCTCCTCTCACGCCGATCTCCGGCCGCCCATGAGGAGCTACCCGATGAAACTGCACTTCCCCCTTCGCCTCCTGGCGGCCGCGTCCCTGGCTGCAGCGAGCTTCTTTGCCCAGGCGGCCGACGTCACCGTCGCCTACCAGACCACCGTCGATCCAGCCAAGGTCGCCCAGGCCGACGGCGCCTACGAAAAAGCCACCCAGGCCAAGATCGATTGGCGCAAATTCGACAATGGCGCCGACATCATCGCCGCCATCGCTTCCGGCGACGTGCAGATCGGTTACTTGGGTTCCAGCCCGCTGACCGCGGCAATCACCCGCAAGGTGCCGGTGGAAACCTTCCTTATCGCCACCCAGATCGGTGCAGCCGAAGCCCTGGTGGCCCGCGAGGGTTCGGGGATCAAGACCCCGCAAGACCTGATTGGCAAGAAAGTCGCTGTGCCGTTCGTGTCCACCGGTCACTACAGCCTGCTGGCCGCCCTCAAACACTGGAACATCGACCCGTCGAAAGTACAGATTCTCAACCTGGCGCCACCGGCGATCATTGCGGCCTGGAAACGCGGTGACATCGACGCCACTTACGTATGGGACCCGGCCCTGGGCGTAGCCAAGGAAAACGGCAAAGTGCTGATCACTTCCGGCGAACTGGCCAAGTTCGGCGCGCCGACCTTTGACGCCTGGATTGTGCGCAAAGACTTCGCCGAGAAGCACCCGGACATCGTCAAGGCCTTCGCCAAGGTCACCCTGGACGCCTACGCCGACTACCGCAAAGACCCGCAAGCCTGGCTGGCCAACCAGAGCAACGTCGACAAGCTGGTGAAACTCTCCGGCGCCAAGGCCAGTGACATCCCCCTGCTGCTGCAAGGCAACGTCTACCCGCTGGCGGCCGATCAAGTCATCACCCTCGGCGCGCCGACCACCAAGGCCATCACCGACACCGCCGTGTTCCTCAAGGAGCAAGGCAAGGTTGAAGCCGTGCTGCCGGACTACGCCCCCTTCGTCAGCGCTAAGTTCATCACCAACTGACGCCCACCCACAAAGGAGATAGCCGTCATGGCGTTGCTACAACTGGAGCGCATCAGCGCACAGTACCCCGGTGCCGCCGAGCCGGTGCTGGCGGATATTTCCCTGGACCTGGGGCCCCAGCAATTGCTGGTGGCCCTTGGGCCTTCCGGCAGCGGCAAGACCTCGCTGCTGAACCTGATTGCCGGTTTTGTCGAACCCAGCGCCGGGCGCATCACCCTCGACGGCGTGCCGGTCAAAGGTCCCAGCGCCGAGCGTGGCGTGGTGTTCCAGGACGATGCGCTGCTGCCCTGGCAGGACGTGCTGGGTAACGTCGCCTTTGGCCTGGAACTGGCCGGCGTGGCCCGCGAACAACGTGAAGCCCGCGCCCGGGACATGCTCTCGCTGGTGGACCTGAACGGCTTCGACAAGCGACGGATCTGGCAATTGTCCGGTGGCCAGAAACAGCGTGTAGGCCTGGCCCGCGCCTTGGCTGCCGACCCACGGGTGCTGCTGATGGACGAACCCTTCGGCGCCCTCGATGCCTTCACCCGGGAACAGATGCAGGAACTGCTGCTGCAGGTCTGGCGTCGTACCGACAAGCCGGTGTTCCTGATTACCCACGATATTGAAGAAGCCGTATTCCTCGCCACCGACCTGATTCTGCTGGCCCCCAATCCAGGGCAGATCGTCGAGCGCCTGAGCCTGGATTTCGGCCAGCGCTACGCCGCCGGCGAATCGGCCCGGGCCATCAAGTCCGACCCACGCTTTATCGAAACCCGCGAACACGTGCTGGCTCGAGTGTTTTCCCAACGCAGCGCCGTCCAGCGCCAGGAGCAGGCATGAGCAGCTACGAGATTCCGGCGACCGGCACCCAGCCCGCCACACCCAAAGCCGCAGCGCCTGTGCGCCGTAGCCTGAGCACCCGCTGGATCAGCCTGCTGACCCTGGTCACCTTGCTCGCCCTGTGGTGGGCAGTGACCGCCAGCGGCTGGATCGAGCCCCTGTTCCTGCCGCCGCCTGCTGCTGTCCTGCAAAAAGGCTGGCTGCTGGCGACCAGCGGCTACATGGATTCCACCCTCTGGCAGCACCTTGCGGCGAGCCTGCAACGCATCGGCCTGGCCCTGGGCTTTGCCGTGCTGACGGCGATTCCGGCGGGCATCGCCATCGGCGCCAACCGCATCGCCCGGGGCATCCTCGACCCGCTGATCGAGTTTTACCGGCCGATCCCGCCCCTGGCCTACCTGCCGCTGATCGTCATCTGGTGCGGCATTGGCGAGCTGTCCAAGGTGCTGCTGATCTACTTGGCGATTTTCGCCCCGATTGCCATTGCCACCGCCACCGGCGTGCGCACCGTGGACCCGGCCAAACTGCGCGCCGCACAGTCCCTGGGCGCGACCAAGGCGCAACTGATCCGCCACGTGATCCTGCCCAGCGCCTTGCCGGACATCCTCACCGGCGTGCGCATCGGCCTGGGCGTGGGCTGGTCGACCCTGGTGGCCGCCGAGCTGATTGCCGCCACCAGCGGCCTGGGCTTCATGGTGCAGTCCGCGGCCCAGTTCCTGGTCACCGACGTGGTGGTCCTGGGGATCCTGGTGATCGCCCTGATCGCTTTTGCCATGGAGATGGGCTTGCGCGCCCTGCAGCGCAAGCTGGTGCCCTGGCACGGCCAATCCCACTGACCAAGACAGCCCCCTGTATCCCTGTGTAGGAGCTGGCTCGCCAGCGAAGAGGCCCGCAAGCCTCATACCCAGCGCTCGGCCGCCTTCGCCAGCAAGCGGAACGCCGCCCGGCCGCGCCTACCCACAACGAATTCGAGAATGACCATGAGCCTGACCATTACCCCTTTAAGTTCTGCACTGGGTGCCCAGATCCGCGGCGTCGACATCAGCCAGCCGTTGAATGCGGAGCAACGCGATGCCATCGAGCAGGCGCTGCTCAAGCACCAGGTGCTGTTCTTCCGCGAACAGCCCATTACGCCCCAGCAACAGGCGCGCTTTGCGGCGAATTTCGGTGACCTGCACATCCACCCGATCTACCCCAATGTGCCGGAACAGCCGGAAGTGCTGATCCTCGACACCGCCGAAACCGACGTGCGCGACAACGCCATCTGGCACACCGACGTGACCTTCCTGCCGACCCCGGCCCTGGGCGCGGTGCTCAGTGCCAAGCAACTGCCGGAGTTCGGCGGCGACACCTTGTGGGCCAGCGGCATCGCCGCCTATGAAGCGCTGTCGGAGCCGATGAAAGCCCTGCTCAAGGGCCTGACCGCCACCCACGACTTCACCAAGTCCTTCCCCCTGGAGCGCTTCGGCAGCACCCCCGAAGACCTGGCCCGCTGGGAAGAAACCCGACGCAAGAACCCGCCGCTGTCGCACCCGGTGATTCGTACCCACCCGGTGAGCGGGCGCTTGTCGCTGTTCGTCAACGATGGCTTCACCACCCGCATCAACGAACTCTCCGACAGCGAAAGCGAGGCCATCCTCAGACTGCTGTTCGCCCACGCCACCCGCCCGGAGTTCACCATTCGCTGGCGCTGGCAGGAAAACGACGTGGCCTTCTGGGACAACCGCGTGACCCAGCACTACGCCGTCGACGACTACCGCCCGCAACGCCGGGTCATGCACCGTGCAACCGTACTTGGCGACGTGCCGTTCTAAGGCCGAACCCACGACGCCGCCCTGGCCATGCGTCATATCAAAGACTTCGAGGAGCCCAGCGGCAGCCTGATCAATCCCTGGCAACCGCTGGAGATTTGAACCATTCGCCGGCAACCCCGCCCCTGCAGGAGCTGGCTTGCCGGCGATGACGCCCTAGCGCCTTACTCCGCCGTCGATGGTTTTTCCCACAAGTTGATCCCGCCTTCCTGGGCAAAGCGATCGATTTCCGCCAGCTCTTCGGCACTGAAGCTGAGGTTGTTCAGGGCTCCGACGTTTTCGATGATTTGCTCCGGCCGGCTGGCGCCGATCAGTGCCGAGGTCACACGAGGGTCCCGCAGGGTCCAGGCCAGGGCCAGTTGCGCCAGGCTCTGGCCACGGCGCTTGGCAATCTCGTTGAGGGCGCGGACGTGGGCAATATTGGCCTCGGACAAATGCGCCGCCTGCAGCGAACCGCCCCCCGGACGGTTGACCCGCGCGTCTTGCGGAATGCCGTTGAGGTATTTGTCCGTCAGCAGGCCCTGGGCCAACGGCGTGAAGGCGATCACCCCGGTACCCAGCTCCTCGGTGGTGTCCAGCAGGTCTTTTTCCACCCAGCGGTTGAGCAGGTTGTAGGCCGGCTGGTGAATCAACAACGGCACCTTCCATTCCTTGAGCAGCGCGGCGATCTCGCGGGTTTTCACCCCGGAGTAGGAAGAGATGCCGATGTACAGCGCCTTGCCTTGCTGCACAGCGGTGGCCAGGGCGCTGGCGGTTTCTTCCAGCGGGGTGTCCGGGTCGAAGCGGTGGGAATAGAAGATATCCACGTAGTCGAGGCCCAGGCGCTGCAGGCTCTGGTCGAGACTGGCCAAGACGTATTTGCGCGAACCGCCGCCCTGGCCATAGGGGCCGGGCCACATGTCCCAGCCGGCCTTGCTGGAGATAATCAGCTCATCGCGGTAGTGCTTGAAGTCTTCACGCAGCAAGCGGCCGAAGTTGATCTCGGCGCTGCCGTAGGGCGGGCCGTAGTTGTTGGCCAAGTCGAAGTGGTTGATGCCCAGGTCGAACGCGGTGCGCAGCAGCGAGCGCTGGGTATCGATCGGCGTGCTGTCGCCGAAGTTGTGCCACAGGCCCAGGGACAATGCCGGCAGCACCAGGCCGCTGCGTCCGACGCGGCGGTAGGGAATGGAGTCGTAGCGGTTTTCGGCAGCCAAGTAAGTCATCGAATCCTCTCTCGTTTACGCTCAAAAAATAGGTGAAGCGAATCAGGCAAAGCGATGTTTCGGCCGCGCCAACCCGAGGTTCTCGCGCAGCGTCTTGCCTTCGTACTCTGTTCTGAACAACCCGCGACGTTGCAGTTCCGGAACCACGCCCTGGGCAAAATCCTCCAAGCCGCCAGGCAGGTGGGGCACCAGCACGTTGAAGCCGTCGGCCGCGCCTTGCTCGAACCAGGCCTGCAACTCGTCGGCGATCTGGCTCGGCGTGCCGATCAGGCTGTAATGCCCGCGCCCGCCGGCAATCTTGCGTCCTAGTTCGGCCAGGCTCAGGTTGTCCTTGCCCGCCAGCTCGGTCAGGAGTTTCTGCCGGCTTTGCTGGCCGCTTTCAGTCAGTGGCAACTCAGGCAAAGGCCCGTCCAGCGGGTACTGCGACAAGTCGAAGTTGCCCAGCATACGCCCCAACAAGGCCACGCCCACTTCAGGCTCGATCAGTTGTTGGAAGGACTCGAATTTTTCCCGGGCCTGGCTTTCGGTCTGCCCCACCACCACAAACACCCCGGGCATGATCTTCAAGGAATCGGCGCTGCGTCCGTACCGTGCCAGGCGCCCTTTGAGGTCGGCATAGAAGGCTTGGGCACTGGCCAGTGACGCCTGGGCAGTGAACACCACCTCGGCGGTTTGCGCCGCCAGCTCGCGCCCGGCTTCCGATGAGCCGGCCTGGACGATCACCGGGTGCCCCTGGGGTGGCCGAGCCACATTCAACGGCCCCTTGACCCGAAAGTGCTCGCCCTGGTGATTCAGCACATGCAGCTTGGCCGGGTCGTAGTACTGGCCGCTGGCTTTGTCGCGGACAAAGGCGTCGTCCTGCCAGCTGTCCCAGAGTCCAGTGACCACCTCGTGGAACTCCTTGGCCCGGCTGTAGCGCTCGGCGTGGCCAAGGTGCTGGTCCCGGCCGAAATTCTGCGCTTCAGCAGCGTTATCGGAAGTCACCAGGTTCCACCCGGCCCGGCCACCGGACAGATGGTCCAGGGACGCGAATTTACGTGCTACATGGTACGGTACGTTATAGCTCGTAGTGGCGGTGGCAATCAGCCCAATATGGGCCGTAACCGCACTGAGGGCAGCGAGCAGCGTCAGGGGTTCAAAGTGATCAGAACGGGCCATTCGACTGGCGATCTCGCTGCTATCTGCAGCGATACTGTCGGCAACGAACAGGGTATCGAACTTCGCTGCCTCGGCGATCAACGCCAGCTGTTTGTACGCTTCAAAGTCTAGTCCAGCATCAGCCGGTACGTACGGGTGGCGCCAGGCGGCAACATGATGCCCAGTGGCCATTAAAAAGGCGCCGAGCTTGAGCTGTCTTGGGCGAGTCATAAGCACTTTCCTTTACGAATCATTGAGGGTTGTTGCACGCAACGGCTCAAAAATCCTTACGCAGCTGCACACCGAAATAACGTTCGTCGTCCCGTGGCACGGCGCGGTAGATGTAATTGCCACCACTGGCCAGCAAAGGCGAATAGGACTTGTCGGCGAGGTTCTTGCCCAGCAGCGCTACGCGCCAACCCTGGTTGTAATCGGCCAGGGCGATGCTGGCGTTCCAGATGCCATAGGCGCCCTGCTTGGTGTCGAGGTTCTGGCTGATGTCGTACTGCACTTCGCTCTGCCAGCTGTAATCGGTGCCCAGCTCGATATCCAGGCCGTTATCCAGTGGAATGCTGTAGTCGGCACGCACGTAACTCTTCCAGTCCGGGCTGAACGGCAGCGGCTTGCCATTGACGTTGCAGGTGGCCGCCGCGCCCGCCGGGCAGGCGAATTCGTCGATGCGCGCACGGGTATAGGCCAAGGCACCGGAAAGCTTGAGTTGCTGGGTGGCCTGCAGGGCGTAATCCAGCTCGACACCTTCGGTGCTGACGCTGCCGGCATTGATCAGGCGGGTCACCACCTGACCGGCCACGGTGTCGAAGAAGTTGGCCTGGTAGTTGTCGTAATCGCTGTGGAACACCGCCAGGTTGGTGGTCAGGCGATTGTTCCAGCTGGTGGCCTTGATCCCGGCCTCCCAGGTGTTGGAGGTTTCCGGCTTCAGCGCGTCGGTGTCCCGCGGCTGCATGTTGAAGAACACGTTGTAGGCCGGGCCTTTATAGCCGCGGGAATAAGTCAGGTAAGTGGTGACCGCGTCGCTCAGGTCGTACTGCACGCCCAGGCGGCCGGACCAGCCATCCTCATCCACCGAACCGGAGCTGCTGGTACCGGGCTGAATGCCGGCCACCTGCACGGCCGAGGTGGAAACCCGACGGTGGTCGTATTTCAGGTCGTCGTGGGTCCAGCGCAGGCCGGCGATAGCGCGAAAGTCCGAGGTGAAGTTCAGGGTGCTTTCACCAAACACCGCGTAGCTGTCGTTGGTGGTGCTGTAGTCGGCGATGCCCCGGTTGGTGCTGGTGGTCGTGGTGAGGGTGCGCTGATAGGTCTCCTCATCCTTGCCGTGCATGTAAAACAGGCCACCGACGTATTCCAGGAACTCGCCCTTGGGCGACGCCAGGCGCAGCTCCTGAGAGTACTGGTTGTAATCCAGCTCACCTTTGTCCGCTGTGCTCGGGAAGGCCGCGGTGATGGTGCCGAGGCGGTCGCCATCCTGGTATTGGGTGTTGTTCCAGCCACGCCAGGCGGTGATCGACGTCAGGGTGTAGTCGCCCAGGTTCCAATCCAGTTGGCCCGACAGTCCCTTATTGACGTCCTCCACATGGGAGCGGGTATCGGTGTTGATATCCCGGTTGTCGCTGCTCGGTCGCACCGGGTTCAAGGCATTGGCAAAGGCCGGGGTCAGGGCCTTGCTGACCACGCCGTTGGGCGCGTCGTCGTGGGCCTGCATGTAGTCCGCTGCCAGGGTGAACGTGAGGTCGTCGCTGGGGGTGAACTCCAGCTTGCCGCGCACGCCTTTGCGGTTGTAGCCGTTGACCTCCTGGCCGTTGTGCTGGTTGTCGACGTTACCGTCATAGCTGCCGAACAGCGTGGTCACGGAGCCCTTGAGGGTGTCGGGAATCAGGCTGCCGCCAATGCCGAAGCGGGTGCGACTTTCATTGCCGCTGTAATAGGCCTGGTCGATGTAGCCGTGGGTCTCGGCGCTGGGCGCCTTGGTCACGATATTCAGCACACCGGCCGAGGAGTTCTTGCCGAACAGGGTGCCCTGGGGCCCCCGCAGCACCTCGATGCGCTCCAGGTCCAACAGGTCCAGGGTGGCCTGGCCCGGGCGGCCATAAACCACACCGTCGATCACGGTGGCCACTGTCGGCTCGACGCCCGGCGAGGTGGAAATGGTGCCCACGCCGCGAATGAACAGCGAGGTGTCTTTGTTGGATGCACCGGTTCGAAAGTTCAGCGACGGCACCTGTTGCACGATGCTCGCCACGCCGTTGCGGTTGTCCCGCTCCAGTTGCTCGCCGTCCACCACCGAGACCGCCACCGGCACCTTCTGCAGCGACTCTTCGCGGCGGGTGGCGGTGACCGTGACTGACTTCAGGGTCGGTTCCTGGTCTTGCGCGGTGGCGCTGCTGTCGGCGGCAAACGCCCCCGGGACCGGCAACGCGGCCAACCCTGCCAACAGCCAGCCCAGGTGCTGCCGACGAGCACCGGCGGCGCGGATCGAACGCGCCAGTTTCTGCTGTTCCCCAAAAATCTTCTGCATGCTGCACCTGCTCGAAATAAGCCCTGAACCGCCGCCGATCTACGCCGGCCGCGCCTTGAAAATCTGTCGTGGGCATTCGCTCGAGCGAGTAGCAGACATCGCGCTTTGTTAGCGCTAACATCGCCAGTATCGACAAGCCTTACATAGACCGTCCAATACTGAAAAATTACTTTTATATGCCTTTTTGTTCGTTAAAAGGACCAGGCTTTTGACTGCTGAAAAAATCCCCGGGCGCAAACGCCGCGGCGCCGGACGCGTGACCCTGAACACCGTGGCTAAGCAAGCAGGTGTTTCGGCGATCACCGTGTCGCGCTATTTCAACCAGCCCGACAGCGTCTCCCCGGAGCGACGGGAACGCATCGCCGAGGTGGTGGCGCAACTGGGTTATGTGCCGAACCTGGTGGCCGGTGGGTTGGCGTCAGCCAGGGGCAAAATCGTCGCCATGGTGATCCCCAACATCTCCGGGCCGATCTTCGCCAACACCATCCAGGGCTTCAGTGACACCCTCAGTCGCCACGGCTATCAGCTGTTGCTGGCCTCCAGCTATTTCGATGTGCAGCAGGAAGAAAGCGCCGTGCGTGCCTTCCTCGGCTGGTCGCCGGCGGCCCTGGTGCTGACCAGCCATTTCCATAGCCCAGCGACGGAAAAGATGATCGCCGAGGCGGACATCCCGGTGATCGAAACCTGGGATTACCAACCCCACCGGGAGCCCGTGCAGATCGGTTTTTCCCATTACGAGGTGGGCGTCACCGCCGCCCGCTACCTGCACGGCAAGGGTTATCGGCGCATCGCTTTTGTGCAAAACAGCGCCCCCGGCGACTTCAGCGCCCTGGAACGACGAGACGGTTACGCGGCAACAGCTCGCGAACTGGGGCTGGAGCCCTGGGTATTCGCCCCGGATGCGGATCGGGCGCCGTTCGAGGCCGGCAAACAGGCGATGGAGGCCCTGATGAACGCCACGCCGCGCCCCGACGCCATCATCTTCGCCAACGATAACCTGGCGGCCGGCGGCTCCCTGGCCGGGCAAAGAGCCGGCCTGAACATCCCCGAAGACTGCGCGGTGCTGGGCTTTGGCGACTACCCCTTCGCCGAGATGCTGTTGCCGAGCCTGAGCACCATCAAGCCGCCGGCCCTGGAGATCGGCGTGCTGGCAGCAACCCGAGTACTGGAGAGCCTCGGGGTGCTGCCGGTGGAGGACGAGGTGCAGCGCTTGAACCTGCTGCAGTGCCAGCTGATCGAGCGTGAGAGCGCTTGAAGGCTGGCTTACAGGCGCTTGGGGGAGGCTTCAGGCCGACAGCTCTCGCAACGCCTCAGCGGGCCTCGGTGAAGACTTCACTCAGCCAGTCGACAAACACCCGTACTCGCGGCGACATCTGTCGGTTGTGGGGGTAAAGCACTGAGACAGGCATGGGCGGCGGCGCGGTATCGGTGAGAATTTCCTGCAACTGGCCCTGGGCAATCTGCTGCGCCACGCCGTAGTGGGGGCATTGGATAATGCCCAGCCCGGCCACGGCGGAGGCCTTGTAGATCTCCGCGCCGAAGACCGTCAGCGCGCCGTCGATGGGCACTTCCTGCAACTCGCCATTGACCATGAACTGGAAGGGGAACAGCGCGGCCGTGGTCCGCGAAACGTAGTTCACCGCACGGTGCTCGCTGAGCTCGGCCAGGCTTTTGGGTTCACCAAAGCGCCGCAGGTAATCCGGGCTGGCGCACGTGACTTGGCGCAGGTTGGCGACCCGACGCCCGATCAGCGACGAATCCCCCAGCGTCCCGGCCCGCAGTACGCAGTCCACGCCTTCGGCGATCAGGTCGACAAAACGATCCGCCTCGCTGATGGACAACTCGATCTGTGGATAACGCGCCATGAACGCCGGCAAGGCGGGGATCACGAAGTACTTGGCCAGGGTGCCGTGCAGATCCACCCGCAGCCGACCTTTGGGCGCCACGCTGCGAAACGCTAACTCGGCCTCTTCCAGCTCTGCCAGCAACTGCACACACCGCAGGTAATAGGCCTCGCCATCCAGTGTGGGCCGCACCCGACGGGTACTGCGTTCCAGCAGGCGAGTGCCGAGCCAGGCTTCAAACTGATTGAGGCTGTGGGTCAGGGTGGCCCGGGGCAGGTTCAGGTCATCGGCGGCCTGAGTGAAGCTGCTGCGCTCGTAGATCCGCACAAAGATCTTCATCGCTTTGACTTGATCCACGTAAGGCTCCTGGCGCTGGATTGTTGGCGATTTTTGAACAGTGAGGGCAACTCTGGGGCATTTATCGATTTGGGTAAACAGGTGAATCTGCATCCACCCTAAGCCCAGCACCTCCCTCGAAAAGGAAACCCTCCATGACCCAACAGACCTGCAAAGTCGCCATCGTCACCGGCGCGTCCCGCGGCATCGGCGCAGTGATTGCCAAGCAACTGGTCAGCGACGGTTTCGCCGTGGTCATCAACTACGCCAGCAGCGCCACCGAAGCCTCCAGGCTGGTGGTGGAACTGCGCCAGGCAGGGCACCAAGCCATAGCGATCAAGGCCGACGTGGCCAACGCCGCCGACGTACGCCGGCTATTCGATGAAACCGAGGCTCAACTGGGCAAGGTCGATGTGCTGATCAACAACGCCGGCATCCTCAAGGTCCTGCCCCTGGCCCAACACAGTGACGAGCTGTTCGAGCAGACCTTCGCCATCAACACCCGCGGTACTTTCAACACCCTGCGCGAAGCCGCCACCCGCCTGAATGATGGCGGGCGCATCGTCAATTTTTCCAGCAGCACCGTCGGCCTCAACCTGCCGGGTTATGCGGTGTACATCGCCAGCAAGGCCGCGGTGGAATCCTTGACCCAGGTGTTCGCCAAGGAATTGCGCGGGCGCCAGATCACGGTCAACGCCGTGGCGCCGGGACCGGTGGCAACCGAGTTGTTTATGCAGGGGAAAAGTGAGGAGCAGGTCCAGGGCTTTGCCAAGATGCCGCCCCTGGAACGCCTGGGGCAGCCGGAAGACATCGCGCAGATCATCGGCTTTCTGGTGAGCCCGGCTGCAGGCTGGGTCAACGGGCAAATCCTGCGGGCCAATGGCGGGCTGGTGTAACGCCCGCACACGATAAAAATCACCCTTGCAGGAGCCGGCTTGCCGGCGATCAGGCCACCCAACCTGGCGGCCGCCATCGCTGGCAGCCAGCGCCTGCAGCGAACATCGTTTTGTGGGGCAGGTCCTTGTTCGAGCCTTAACGCACCAGATGCAAAAACTGCATATGGCGTTCGTACTGGTCGAGGATGTCGTTGATGATCTGCTCCTTGGTGTAGCCCATCAGGTCGTAATCCTGACTGCCCTCGGCCAGGTGCACCTCGGCCCGGTAATAGCGGCGGTTGCGCAGCTCTTTCGGGCCCATGCCGCCACGGGCGAAGGACGGGGTGAAGTAGCCGCGCATCTGCACCTGGTAGATGAACGGATGCTGGTCACCGTGGCCGATCTCCAGGCTGACGTTGTCGTTGGCCGGGTCCGGCTGAGTGACCACGTTCAAGCCCTTCTCGACGAACACCGCCGTCACTTCCTCAATGGCCGGGCGCACCGTCTGGTCGAGGAAGCGATACACCTCATCCCGGGACGGGAAATGCACCGCCTGGCTCAAGCGCTGACGCCAGCCGCCCTTGCCTCGCCGTGACGACGCCGACACTGGCGCCAGGGAATGCAGCTGGGCAATGCGCTTCTGCGATTCCAGGTAGAAGGCCTTGTGCAGCCCCCACATCATCAGCAGCAAGATCATCGAGAACGGCAGCGAGGTCAGCACCACCGCGGACTTCAGCGAGTCGATGCTGCCAGCAAACAGCAAGGCACTGGTGACCAGCGCAGTCATCGCGCCCCAGAACACCCGCAGCCATTTCGGCCCATCTTCATCGGCATTGCCGCCACGGGCCGACAGGGTCGAAAGCACCACGGTGCCGGAATCCGCCGAGGTGACGAAGAACACAAAGCTGATGAACACCGTGACCGCGATCACCGTCTTGCCCCACGGGTAGGTTTCCAGCAGCAGGTACAGGGTCATCGAGGGGTCGTTGAGGGCGCTCATGCCCAGCGCGCTCATGCCGTGGTTGAGCACCTGGTCGATGGCGCTGTTACCGAAAATCGACATCCAGGCCAAGGTGAAACCCAGGGGAATCAGCAGCACGCCGAAGACGAACTCACGGATGGTCCGGCCACGGGAAATACGCGCGATAAACAGCCCGACAAAGGGCGACCACGCGATCCACCAGGCCCAATAGAACACCGTCCAGCCGCCCAGCCAGTCACTGGGTTTGTCATAGGCGTAGACGTCGAAACTCTTCACCGGCAGCGCCCCCAGGTAGTCCCCAAGGTTCTGGATCAGGGTGTTGAGCAGGTGCTGGGTGGGCCCGGCGAACAACACGAACAGCAGCAGCGCCACTGCCAGCAGCATGTTGATGTCGGACATCACCCGTACGCCCTTGTCGACCCCGGACACCGCCACCAGGATCGCCGCGCCCATCATCAAGGTGATCAGGCCCACCTGAATCCACTGGGTGTGGGCGATGCCGAACAGGTAGTCCAGCCCGGAGTTCAAGTGCAGCACGCCAAAGCCCATGTCGGCGCCCAGGCCGAACACCGTGGCGATGATGCCGAAGCCGTCCACCGCATAGCCGATGGGGCCGTTGATGCGCTTGCCGATCAGCGGGTAGAGCGCCGAGCGCAGGGCCAGGGGCAGGTTATGCCGGTAGGCGAAATAGGCCAGGGCCATGCCGACGAAGGCGAATACGCCCCAACCGTGCAGACCCCAGTGCAGGAACAGCAGCTGCATCGCCTGGCGCGCCGACTCCGCCGTGCCCGCCTCGCCTTGTGGCGGCTGCAACATGTGGGTCAGGGGTTCGGAGACACAGAAGAAGAACAGGGTGATGCTGATCCCGGCGGCGAACAGCATGCCGGCCCAGGACAGGTAGCTGAACTCGGGTTCGTCGTGGTCGGCACCGAGCTTGATCTTGCCGTAGCCGGACAAGGCGGTGACCACCACGAAGACCAGGTACAGGGTCATCGCCAACATGTAGTACCAGCCGACCGTGTTGGCCGCCCAGTTTTGCGCTGCCAGCAACCAGGCACCGGCTTGTTCCGGCATGGAAATAACCACCAGGCCGAAGATCAGGATAAAGCTCGCGGCGAAGTAGAACACCGGAGGGTTCATGCGGACCAGACCGCTAGCGGGGGTAGACGATGCACTCATGAACGGTGCACCTCGAGGGGGTAAAACATGGCTGAAAGACACGGACTCAGCAAAGGCAAGCCTCCTGTTGTGAGCGGGCGGCGAACCACCGGTTTAACTTGAACAAGCGTTCAATTTAAACATGGATGGGGGTTCAGGACTAATCGCAGGGCTCAGCGGTACTGTGCGTACGCTAGCTCAAGGAAGGGTATGACGTAGCCCTGCGAAAATCGTTCAGCCAAAAAACGCCCCTGCGCGCCCCACAAACACCACCCCCCATAGGAGCCGGCTTGCCGGCGATTGGGCCTCAAGTCTTGCACAGCCCTTGCGACCGCCATCGCTGGCCAGCCAGCGCCTACAGGCCGGTTATTTTTGTGTGCCGTCGTCGTGCTGCAAGTTGGCCTGGGTCAGGTTGCAGCCGGCCGGTACGCTGCGGGTCAGCCAGACGTTGCCGCCAATGGTCGAGCCCTGGCCGATGGTGATGCGCCCGAGAATGGTCGCGCCGGCGTAGATCACCACGTCGTCCTCGACGATCGGATGCCGAGGGTGGCCCTTCTGCAATTGCCCGTCCTCATCCGCCGGGAAGCGCTTGGCGCCCAAGGTCACGGCCTGGTAGATGCGCACGCGCTCACCGATGATCGCGGTCTCGCCAATGACCACGCCCGTGCCGTGATCGATAAAGAAGCTGCGGCCGATCTGCGCGCCCGGGTGAATGTCGATGCCCGTGGCCGAGTGAGCGATTTCCGAACTGATCCGTGCCAGCAACGGCAGGCCGGCGCGATACAGGTGGTGGGCCAGGCGGTGGTGAATCACCGCAAGGATCCCCGGGTAGCAGAGCAGCACCTCATCCACGCTGCGCGCCGCCGGGTCGCCGTGGTAGGCCGCCAGCACGTCGGTGTCCAACAGCACCCGTAAACCAGGCAGGGCCAGGGCGAAATCCTGGATCAGGCGAATGGCCGTGGCATCCACCTCGGCATCGGACTGGCCACTCTGCCGGGCCGCGTAGCGCAACTCCAGGCGGGTCTGGGCAAGCAAGGCGTTGAGGGCCACATCCAGGGTATGGCCGACATAGAAGTCTTCGCTTTCCTCACGCAAATCCACCGGCCCCAGGCGCATGGGAAACAGCGCCCCGCACAGGGCTTCGAGGATCTCCGCCATCGCCGCCCGCGACGGCAACTCCCGGCCGCCCTGCTCACCGCTGACCCGGCCGTTGCGGGTACGCCACTGGTCACGGGCATCACGCAGTTGGCCAACGATGGTCTGCAATTGCCAATGGCTGGAACGCTCGCTCACGATAAGACTCCTTACTCAAGCGGCCGGACGATCGGGCCGCGGAAACGGCCCTCACTTTACGGTATGCGCCGGAGGCCGAATTAAGAACTAATTGTGCTGGCTTAAGCACTTTTCGGCATAAGGCAACAACGGTTGCCCGGGCAAATATCGCTCCCTATAGTCCATCCACTTCTACTGACCCGTGCGGCCCCATGATCAAACAACAGCTCGACCGTTTTAATCGCCTGGACCTTCTCGGTCACGCCACCGCCCTGGAAAAACTCGAACGCCTGTCGGCCTGGCTGGGCCGCGATGTCTACGTCAAGCGCGACGACACCACCCCACTGGCCATGGGCGGCAACAAGCTGCGCAAACTCGAATACCTGGCCGCCGATGCCCTGGCCCAGGGCGCCGACACCTTGATCACCGCCGGTGCCCTCCAGTCCAACCACGTGCGCCAGACGGCCGCCCTGGCCGCCAAGCTCGGCTTGGGTTGCGTGGCCCTGCTGGAAAACCCCATCGGCACCGACGACGCCAATTACCTGGGCAACGGCAACCGCCTGTTGCTCGACCTGTTCGACGCCAAGGTCGAGCTGGTGGACAACCTGGACAACGCCGATGAGCAATTGCAGGCCCTCGCCGCGCGCCTGCGCAGCAACGGCAAAAAGCCCTACCTGGTGCCCATTGGCGGCTCCAACGCCCTCGGCGCCCTGGGTTATGTACGCGCCGGCCTGGAGCTGGCCCAGCAAATCGAAGACAGCGGCCTGACCTTCGCCGCCGTGGTCCTGGCGTCAGGCAGCGCCGGCACCCACAGCGGCCTGGCCCTGGCCCTGAGTGAAGCCCTGCCCGAGCTGCCAGTGATCGGCGTCACCGTGTCACGCAGCGACGAAGCCCAGCGGCCCAAGGTCGAAGGCTTGGCCGAGCGCACCGCCGAGCTGCTGGGCATGCGGTTGCCGGAGCATTTCAAGATCGAACTGTGGGACGAATACTTCGCCCCGCGCTACGGCGAGCCGAATGCCGGCACCCTCGCAGCGATCAAGCTGGTGGCCAGCCAGGAAGGGCTGCTACTGGACCCGGTCTACACTGGCAAAGCCATGGCCGGCTTGCTCGACGGCATCGGCCGCCAGCGTTTCGACGACGGCCCGATCATCTTCCTGCACACCGGTGGCGCACCGGCGCTGTTTGCTTATCCGGGGGCTTTTGCCTAAGCGGTGGGGAGCCTGGATCTTGTAGGGGGGCTTAGGGCGTTATCGCTGGCGAGTCAGCCCCTACAGAAGGTGCCATTGCAGGGGAATAATTGATAAAAAAGGAATAACAACGTGAATTTATATTATTTTTAAACCTATGCGTGGCGCTTTATAGTCGCGCCGCAGGCTCATTTGTCGCGAGACGCACAGCGCCGATTTAGGGCAGGATATTGCGTTCGCTCCCGCTCACCGATTGACCTGCATCTCCCACCCGCAACTCCCATAAAAAACCCACAGGGGCTTGTCATGAATTTTTCCGTTCTACGTCGCAATCTGCTTATCGGCACACTGGGATTGGCACTGGGTGCCGGGATGCTGGGGCAGGCGGTTGCCGGTGAGCAGCTGCAAAAAATCAAAACAGCCGGCGTGATCAACATCGGCCTGGAAGGCACCTACCCGCCCTTCAGCTATGTCGATGAAAACGGCAAGCTGGCCGGCTTCGAAGTGGAGTTCTCCGAAGCCCTGGCGCAGAAGCTCGGGGTCAAGGTCAAACTGCAGCCGACCAAATGGGACGGCATTCTCGCAGCCCTCGAATCCAAGCGTCTGGACGCCGTCGTCAACCAGGTGACCATCTCTGAAGAGCGCAAGAAGAAGTACGACTTCTCCACGCCTTACACCGTTTCCGGCATCCAGGCCCTGACCCAGAAAAAGGACGAAGGCAAGTTCAAGACCGCGGCCGACCTGGGTGGCCACAAGGTCGGTGTCGGCCTGGGCACCAACTACGAACAATGGCTCAAAGAGAACGTGCCAACAGCGGTGATCAAGACCTACGACGATGATCCGACCAAGTACCAGGACCTGCGCGTCGGCCGTATCGAGGCGATTCTGGTGGACCGTCTGGCGGCCCTGGAACTGATCAAGAAAACCAAGGACACCCTGGTGGTTTCCGGCGAACCGTTCTCCCGCCAGGAAGCCGGTATAGCCCTGCGCAAAGGCGAGCCGGAACTGCTGGCTGCGGTGAACAAGGCCATCGACGAACTGCGCGCTGACGGCACCTTGAAGAAGCTTTCGGAAAAATACTTCGCCGCTGACGTCACTCAATAATGGAGGCAAGTGTTCAGTTCGGACTGCACTTTCCGCAGTTGAGCCAGCAACTGGCCGAGACCGTCCAGTTGCTGGTGGAATCCGCGCCCTTCCTCCTCAAGGGCGCGTACTACACGGTAGTCCTCAGCCTGGGTGGCATGTTCTTCGGCCTGTTGCTGGGCTTTGGCCTGGCCCTGATGCGCTTGTCGCGCTTCAAGCTGTTGAGCTGGATCGCCCGGGTCTACGTGTCGTTCTTTCGCGGCACGCCGCTGCTGGTGCAGCTGTTCGTGATCTATTACGGCCTGCCGCAACTGGGGATTGAAATCGATCCCCTGCCCTCGGCGCTGATCGGCTTCTCGCTGAACATGGCCGCCTACGCGTGCGAGATCCTGCGGGCCGCCATCAGCTCCATCGAGCGCGGCCAATGGGAAGCCGCGGCCAGCATCGGCATGACCCGGGCCCAGACCCTGCGCCGGGCGATCCTGCCACAAGCCATGCGCACCGCCCTGCCACCGCTGGGCAACAGTTTTATTTCCCTGGTCAAGGACACCGCCCTGGCCGCTACGATCCAGGTCCCGGAGCTGTTCCGCCAGGCCCAATTGATCACCGCCCGCACCTTTGAAGTGTTCACCATGTATCTGGCCGCCGCCCTGATCTACTGGATTCTGGCCAGCCTGCTGGCGCACCTGCAGAACCGGCTGGAAGAACGGGTCAATCGGCACGACCAGGAGTCTTGAAAGCATGATTGAGGTTGAAAAACTGACGAAGCAGTTCAAGGGTCAGACGGTGCTCAACGGCATCGACCTCAAGGTCGAAGCCGGGGAAGTGGTGGCCATCATCGGCCCCAGCGGCTCGGGCAAGACCACCTTCCTGCGTTGCCTGAATTTTCTCGAAGAACCCAGCAGCGGGCGGATCAAGGTCGGCGACATCGCCATCGATGGCAGTCGCCCCTTGAGCCAGCAGCAGGGCCTGATCCGCCAATTGCGGCGCCAGGTGGGCTTCGTCTTCCAGAACTTCAATCTGTTCCCCCATCGCACCGCGTTGGAGAACGTCATTGAAGGCCCGCTGGTAGTGAAGAAGACCCCGCGCCACTTGGCTGAAGCCCTGGGCCGCAGCTTGCTGGCCAAGGTCGGCCTGGCCGGCAAGGAGGACGCCTACCCACGGCGCCTGTCGGGAGGCCAGCAGCAACGGGTGGCGATCGCTCGGGCCCTGGCCATGGAACCGGAAGTGATCCTATTCGACGAACCGACCTCGGCTCTCGACCCGGAACTGGTGGGTGAAGTACTGGCGACCATCCGCGGCCTGGCCGAGGAAAAGCGCACCATGATCATCGTCACCCACGAGATGGGCTTTGCCCGCGACGTGGCCAACCGAGTGATCTTCTTCGACAAGGGCGTGATCGTCGAACAAGGCGAAGCCAAGGCCCTGTTCGCCAACCCCAAGGAAGAGCGCACCCGGCAGTTCCTCAGCAAATTCATCAGCGCCAGCCACACCCCGGCCTGATCCCCTGAACAGCGGGACGCAGAGCGTCCCTGGCGGGGTTGCCACGCAGAGCGCGGGAACCAGAACCGCATATCCCCCACACACCCTCGTTCCCACGCTCTGCGTGGGAATGCATCCCACGACGCTCTGCGTCCAGCCCTGACCCGCTCGGCCAAGACAGAAGCGCTTCAGGCTCCGATTCAACCCTTCTATTCATATTCCTAAAAGTTAGTTTATTTAATTTTTATACACGTTTAGGGTATATGAACCGGACCACCGGACATTCTTGATTCTGATTTCGCCGCACTCTCGCGGCCTATCCAAAAGAGATGAGGTAGGTATGGTCCGGAACACAATCACCCCAGTGCAGATCGCCAGGGCATTGCGTGTAGCCAAGGAGTGGCGCTGATGTCCAGCTTGACCGACGCACAGGTCCAGAGCGACCTGGATATCGCCCCGCTGTTGTTGCCCGCCCAAGTGCTGCACAACGACGCCCAGGCCCTGCAAGCCGCCCATGAATTGGCCGCCGTGGCCCGCCAGCAAGCAGCCCGCCGTGATCGCCAGCGCAAGTTGCCTTGGGCCGAGATCGAGCAGTTCACCCGCAGCGGCCTCGGCAGCATCGCCATCCCCCGTGAATACGGCGGCCCCCAGGTGTCGTTCGTGACCCTGGCAGAGGTGTTCGCCATTATTTCTGCCGCCGACCCGGCCCTGGGACAGATCCCCCAGAACCAGTTCGGCGTGATCAACCTGATTCTCGGCAGCGGCACCGAGCGGCAGAAAAAACAACTGCTGCAAAGCGTGCTGGACGGCTGGCGGATTGGTAACGCCGGCCCCGAACGCGGCACCAAGCACACCCTGGAACTCAAGGCACGCATCACCGCGGACGGCGATGGCTACGTCATCAATGGCCAGAAGTTCTACTCCACCGGCGCCCTGTTCGCCCATTGGGTGGCGGTCAAGGCACTCAACGATGACGGCAAGCAAGTGCTGGCCTTCGTCCGCCGCGGCACGCCGGGCCTGCGCATTGTCGACGACTGGTCGGGCTTCGGTCAGCGCACCACCGCCAGTGGCACCATCTTGCTCAACAACGTGCGGGTCGAGGCCGAGCTGGTCCTGGATAACTGGCGGATCAACGAATCGCCGAACACCCAGGGTGCGGTGTCGCAGTTGATCCAGGCGGCCATCGACGCCGGCATCGCCCGCGCGGCCATCGACGACGCCATTGAATTCGTTCGCGAACGTTCGCGGCCCTGGGTCGATGCCCAGGTCGAGCGGGCCAGCGACGACCTGTATGTAATCGCCGACATCGGCAAGCTGAAGATCGAGTTGCACGCCGCCGAAGCCCTGCTGCGCAAGGCCGGCCAGGTGCTGGACCAGGTCAGCGCCGCGCCGCTCACCGCCGAGTCCGCGGCCCGTGCTTCGATTGCCGTGGCCCACGCCAAGATCCTCACCACCGAAATTTCCCTGCTGGCCAGCGAGAAGCTGTTCGAGCTGGCGGGCAGCCGCGCCACCCTTGAAGAATTCAACCTCGACCGCCACTGGCGCAACGCCCGGGTGCACACCCTGCACGACCCGGTGCGCTGGAAGTACCACGCAGTGGGCGCTTATCACCTCAATGGCACGCTGCCGGCTCGTCACTCCTGGATTTAACCGACCAGACCTCTGGAGAAACACATGACTTTTTCTCACCACGTCGCGGTCATCACCAGCGATGAGCAAGCCCTGATCGTCGCCACCGACCTCGCTGAAGACTTCAAGCGCGACAGTGCCCTGCGCGACCGCGAGCGCCGCCTGCCGCACCCCGAGCTGGAGGCGTTCTCCCGCTCCGGCCTGTGGGGCATCAGCGTGCCTAAGGAATACGGTGGCGCCGGTGTGTCCAACGTCTCCCTGGCCAAGGTGATTGCCTTGATCGCCCAGGCCGATGGCTCCCTCGGGCAGATTCCGCAAAACCATTTCTACGCCCTGGAAGTGCTGCGGGTGAACGGCAGCCCTGAGCAGAAACAACGCCTGTACGCCGAGGTCCTGGCCGGCCAGCGCTTCGGCAATGCCCTGGCCGAACTGGGCACCAAAACCGCCAACGACCGCACCACCCGCCTGACCCGGGACGGCGACGGCTACCGCATCAACGGTCGCAAGTTCTACTCCACCGGTGCCCTCTACGCCCAGCGCATTCCCACCTCGGTGGTGGATGAACAGGGCGTGCAGCAACTGGCGTTTGTCCCGGCCGACAGCCAGGGCCTGGAAGTGCTCGACGACTGGAGCGGCTTTGGCCAGCGCACCACCGGCAGCGGTTCGGTGGTGTTCGACAACGTCTACGTAGCCGCCGCCGATGTGGTGCCGTTCCAGAGCGCCTTCGAGCGCCCGACCACCGTCGGCCCGCTGGCGCAGATCCTCCACGCCGCCATCGATGCGGGTATCGCCCGCGCCGCCTATGAAGACGCTCTGCATTTCGTGCGTACCAAGACCCGGCCGTGGATCGACTCCGGCAACGACAAAGCCACGGACGACCCGCTGACCCTGAAAAGCTTCGGCCACCTGAGCGTTCGCCTGCACGCCACCGAGGCGCTGCTGGAACGCGCCGGGGAACTGCTCGACAGCGCCCAGGCCGCGACCAACGCCGACAGCGTGGCCGCCGCCTCGATCGCCGTGGCGGAAACCCGAGCCATCAGCACCGAGATTTCCCTGGCCGCCGGCACCACCCTGTTCGAGCTGGCCGGCAGCCAGGCGACCCTGGCCGAGCACGGCCTCGACCGCCACTGGCGCAACGCCCGGGTGCACACCCTGCACGACCCGGTGCGCTGGAAGTACCACGCGGTGGGTAACTACTACCTCAATCAGCAGAACCCGCCGCTGCGGGGGACGATCTGATGGCTGCGCTTGAAACCGGCAAGAAAAAGATCCTGCTCAATGCCTTCAACATGAACTGCATCGGGCACATCAACCACGGCCTGTGGACCCATCCACGGGACAACTCGACCCAGTACAAGACCATCGAGTACTGGACCGAGCTCGCCCAACTGTTGGAGCGCGGGTTGTTCGACGGGCTGTTTATCGCCGACATCGTCGGGGTCTATGACGTCTACCAGAACTCGGTGGACGTGCCCCTCAAGGAGGCCATCCAACTGCCGGTCAACGACCCGCTGCTGCTGGTCTCGGCGATGGCCGCGGTGACCAAGAACCTCGGCTTCGGCCTGACCGCCAACCTGACCTACGAGGCGCCGTATCTGTTCGCCCGGCGCCTGTCCACCCTCGACCACCTGAGCCGTGGCCGGGTTGGCTGGAACATCGTCACCGGCTACCTGGACAGCGCCGCCAAGGCCATGGGCCTGCAGCAACAGATCGAACACGACCGCCGCTACGATCAGGCCGATGAGTACCTGGAGGTGCTGTACAAACTCTGGGAAGGCAGCTGGGAAAACGACGCCGTGGTCAATGATCGCGAGCAGCGCATCTATGCCCAGCCCGACAAGGTGCACAAGGTCGAGCACCAGGGCGAGTTCTACCAGGTCAGCGGCTATCACCTGTGCGAGCCCTCGCCACAACGCACCCCAGTGCTGTTCCAGGCCGGCAGTTCGGATCGCGGTTTGCTGTTCGCCGGGCGTCACGCTGAGTGCGTGTTTATCAGCGGGCAGAACAAGGCGTCGACCAAGGTCCAGGTGGACAAGGTCCGCGCCAGCGCTGTGGCCGCCGGGCGCAAGGCCGAGGACGTCAAGGTGTTCATGGGCCTCAACGTCATCGTCGCGCCCACCGAGGAAGCGGCCTGGGCCAAGCAGGCCGAGTACCGCAGCCATGCCAGCGCCGAAGCCGGCGTGGCGCATTTCTCGGCCTCCACCGGGATCGACTTTGCCCAGTACGAAATCGACGAACCGATCCAGTACGTGAAAAGCAACGCCATCCAGTCGGCCACCAAGAACCTGCAGAACAACGACTGGACCCGGCGCAAATTACTCGACCAGCACGCCCTCGGCGGCCGCTACATCACCGTGGTCGGTTCACCGACCCAGGTGGCCGACGAGCTGGAATCCTGGATCGCCGAAACCGGCCTGGACGGCTTCAACCTGACCCGCATCGTCACCCCGGAAAGCTATGTGGATTTCATCGACCTGGTGATCCCGGAATTGCAGCGGCGCGGTTCCTACAAAACCGCGTACGACAGCGGCACCCTGCGCGAGAAGCTGTTCCAGCACGACGCGCAACTGCCCGAACAACACACTGGCGCGGCCTATCGCCGCTGAGCGCCTCGCCGGTAAGCCGATGCCTACCCCCTAGCCCCGACTGGACCCGAACATCATGAAAAACACACGCCTGAGCCACCCGATCAAAGCCCTGGTCCTCGCCCTCGGCCTGTTCAGCGGCGCCGTATTCGCCGCGGACAAACCCCTGAAAGTCGGCACCACCGCCGCCTTCGCCATTCCCCTGGAAGCCGCCGTCGCCGAAGCCGATAAACAAGGCCTGAAAGTCGAGCTGGTGGAGTTCACCGACTGGATCGCGCCCAACGTCAGCCTGGCCGCCGGCGACATCGACGTGAATTACTTCCAGCACATCCCGTTCCTGGAAAATGCCAAGGCCGCTGCCGGCTTCGACCTGGTGCCTTTCGCCCCGGGCATCATCAACAACGTCGGCCTCTACTCGAAGAAATACAAAAGCTTCGCCGAGCTGCCTGAAGGCGCCAGCGTGGCCATCGCCAACGACCCGATCAACAGCGGGCGCGGCCTGCAACTGCTGGCCAAGGCCGGCTTGATTACCCTCAAGCCTGGCGTGGGCTACAAGGCTACCGAAGACGACATCGTCAGCAACCCGAAGAAGATCAAGATCCTCCAGGTCGAAGCCGTGCAACTGGTCCGCGCCTATGACGACGCCGACCTGGTCCAGGGCTACCCGGCCTATATCCGCCTGGCCAAGACCTTCGACGCCGAGTCGGCCCTGCTGTTCGACGGCCTCGACCACAAGGAATACGTGATCCAGTTCGTGATCCAGCCGAAGACCAAGACCGACCCGCGGCTGATCAAGTTCGTCGACATCTACCAGCATTCGCCGGCAGTGCGCGCCGCCCTGGATAAAGCCCACGGCAAGCTCTACCAAGCCGGCTGGGAAGGCTGATATGAGCGTCGCCAGCCTCCAGCGCCCACGGCCGGAACCTGCGCCCCAGAGCGCGGTTCAGGCCCAACTGCACCCCGAGCTGAACCGTGCCCACGTGCGGTTTATCGGCCTGACCAAGACCTACCAGGGCCAGCAAGGCCCGGTGCACGCCCTGCACGGCATCGACCTGGCGATCCAGCACGGTGAAGTGTTCGGCATCATCGGCCGCAGCGGCGCCGGCAAGTCGTCGCTGATCCGCACCATCAACCGCCTGGAGCAGCCCTCCAGCGGCCGGGTGCTGATCGACCAGGTGGACATCGGCGACTTCGACGAAGACCGCCTGGTGGAGCTGCGCCGACGCATTGGCATGATCTTCCAGCACTTCAACCTGATGTCGGCCAAGACCGTGTGGCAGAACGTCGAGCTGCCGCTGAAGGTGGCCGGCGTGCCCAAGGAACAGCGTGAGCGCAAGGTCCGCGAGCTGCTGGAACTGGTGGGCCTGCAAGACAAGCACAAGGCCTACCCGGCGCAGCTTTCCGGCGGGCAGAAACAACGGGTGGGGATCGCCCGGGCCCTGGTCCACGACCCGGCGATTCTGCTGTGCGACGAAGCCACCTCGGCTCTGGACCCGGAGACCACCCAGTCGATTCTCGGCCTGCTCAAAGAGATCAATCAGCGCCTGGGCCTGACCATCGTCCTGATCACCCACGAGATGGCGGTGATCCGTGATATCTGCGACCGGGTGGTGGTCCTGGAACATGGGCACGTGGTCGAGCAGGGGCCGGTCTGGGAAGTCTTCGGCAACCCGCAGCACGAGGTCAGCAAAACGTTGCTGGCGCCGCTGCAACACAGCCTGCCCGAGGAGCTACAAAGCCGCCTGCAGGAGCAATCGCCGTCCGCGGACGCGGCCCTGGTGCTGCGCCTGCAGTTCACCGGCAGCCAACGCGAAGAGCCGGACCTGGCCGCGCTGTTCAACGCCCTCGGCGGCAAGGTGCGCTTGCTCCAAGGCGGCGTGGAACGGATCCAGGGCCACGCCCTGGGGCAATTGCTGCTGGCAGTGACGGCTTCGCCGCTGGACGCCGAGGCGCTGCGTCAGCGTGCCAGCCAGTGGGCACAACAGGTGGAGGTGCTGGGTTATGTGGTTTGATCGTTTGCTGCAAGGGGTCATCGACACCTTCCTGATGGTCGGCGTGTCGTCGCTGATTGCCCTGCTGGCGGGGATTCCCCTGGCGGTGATCCTGGTCACCAGCGGCAAGGGCGGGATCTACGAGGCACCGACCCTGAACCGGGCCCTGGGGGCCTTTGTGAACCTGTTTCGCTCGATCCCGTTCCTGATCCTGATGGTGGCGCTGATTCCCTTTACCCGGCTGATTGTCGGTACCACCTATGGCGTCTGGGCCGCTGTGGTGCCCCTGACCATTGCCGCAACGCCGTTCTTTGCGCGAATTGCCGAAGTCAGCCTGCGGGAAGTCGACCACGGTTTGATCGAAGCCGCACAGGCCATGGGCTGCCGACGCTGGCATATCGTTTGGCATGTGCTGTTGCCCGAAGCGTTGCCGGGCATCGTCGGCGGTTTCACCATCACCCTGGTGACCATGATCAACTCCTCGGCCATGGCTGGTGCCATTGGTGCGGGCGGCCTGGGCGACATCGCCTATCGCTACGGCTACCAGCGTTTCGACAGCCAGATCATGCTCACGGTGATCGTGCTGCTGGTGATTCTGGTGGCGGCCATCCAGCTCGGCGGCGATCGCCTGGCGCGGGTGCTGAACAAGCGTTGAGGAGCGCGGCGCGGGTTGCCGCGCCGTCGCGATCCAGCCCTCAGGGCGGCCATCTGGGGGTATATTGGGCACCTTTCTCCAGCCAGCGCAGCCCGCCATGAAACTCGCCCCCGACGACCTCGCCAGCATCACCGCCACCACCCTCGGCCATTACAACCAAGTGGCCGACGGTTTCCGCGAAGGCACCCGCGACCACGACGTCAGCCAGAACATCGACGCGCTGCTGCGACATATCCAGGGTTCGGCCCCGTTCAACGTGCTGGATTTTGGCTGCGGCCCCGGGCGCGACCTGCAAACCTTCACCCGCCTGGGGCATGTTGCCGTGGGCCTCGACGGCTCCGAGCGCTTTGCCCAGATGGCCCGGGAAGACAGCGGTTGCGAGGTTTGGCAGCAGGACTTCCTCAAGCTTGATCTGCCGGATGAGCGCTTCGACGGCATCTTCGCCAATGCGGTGCTATTCCATATTCCTCGCCAGGAACTGCCCCGGGTGCTCAAGCAACTGCACAGCACATTGAAACCCGGTGGCGTGCTGTTCAGCTCCAACCCCCGGGGCGACAACCAGGAAGGCTGGAACGGCCCACGCTACGGCGCCTACCACGACCTTGCGGCCTGGCAGGCGCTGCTCGCGGAGGCCGGGTTTGTCGAGTTGGAACATTACTACCGCCCCGCCGGCCTGCCCCGGGAACAACAACCATGGCTGGCCAGCGTTTGGCGCAAGGCCTGATTTGTAGGAGCCGGCTTGCCGGCGATAGCGGTTTCGAATGGGGCGCTCGTCTTGCGGGCCCCATCGCTGGCAAGCCAGCTCCTACAGAAAAGCACACGGCCCAACCGTTGTAGGAGCCGGCTTGCCGGCGATGGCGGTTTCGAATGGGGCGCTCGTCTTGTGGGCCCCATCGCTGGCAAGCCAGCTCCTACAGAAAAACAAATACCCAACCGTTGTAGGAGCCGGCTTGCCGGCGATGGCGGTTTCGGACAGGGCGCTCGTCTGGCGGGCCTCATCGCTGGCAAGCCAGCTCCTACAGAAAAACAAATGCCCAACCGTTGTAGGAGCCGGCTTGCCGGCGATAGCGGTTTCGGACAGGGCGCTCGTCTGGCGGGCCTCATCGCTGGCAAGCCAGCTCCTACAGAAAAACACACGCCCAACCGTTGTAGGAGCCGGCTTGCCGGCGATGGCGGTTTCGAATGGGGCGCTCGTCTGGCGGGCCTCATCGCTGGCAAGCCAGCTCCTACAGAAAAACACACGCCCAACCGTTGTAGGAGCCGGCTTGCCGGCGATGGCGGTTTACGAGGTTTTTTGGGTGGGCTCCTTGATTTTGTACCAGGCCACGTACAGCGCCGGGAGGAACAGCAGGGTCAGCAGGGTGGCGACGATGATCCCGCCGATCATGGCGTAGGCCATCGGCCCCCAGAACACTTCCCGGGCAATCGGGATCATCCCCAGGCTGGCCGCTGCGGCGGTCAGCAGAATTGGTCGGCGACGGTGTTCCGTGGCTTGCACCACCGCGTCCCAGGGCGAATAGCCGTCTCGTTCGAAGGCGTCGATCTGGGTCACCAGGATCACCGAGTTGCGGATGATGATGCCGATCAGCGCCAGAATCCCGAGGATCGCCACAAAGCCCATGGGCGTGCCGGTGGGCACCAGGGCCAGGACCACGCCGATCAACCCCAGGGGGGCCACGCTGGCCACCAGGAACAGCTTCTGCACGCTGTGCAGTTGAATCATCAGGAAGGTCGCCATCAGGAACAGCATCAATGGCACCACCTTGGCGATCGGCCCCTGGGCCTTGCCGCTCTCTTCCACGGTCCCGCCGGTGGCCACCGAATAACCGGCGGGCAACTGCGAAGCGAACTGCTCGATCGCCGGCTTCAACTGCTTGACCAGGTCCGTGGGCTGGATCTCATCGCGCACCGCAGCCTTGATGGTGATGGTCGGCTTGCGGTCCCGCCGCCAGACCAGTGGCTGCTCCAGTTCGTACCGCACCGTGGCAAACGCCAGCAGCGGAATCGAGGTGCCGCTGGGGGTGACGATCTGCAGGTTCTGCAAGGTTTCCGGGCTGCCGCGCTCGCTGTCGTCGGCGCGCCCGACCACGTTCACCAGGTAAATATCGTCGTCCACCTGGGTCACGGTGGAGCCGCTGACGATGCCGTTCATCAGCTTCGACACGTCCTCGGAGGACAGGCCCAACTGCCGCGCCTTGTCCTGGGCGATGTCGATGCGCAGGACTTTGCCGGGCTCGTTCCAGTCGTAGATGATCTCGCCGATGTGCGGGTTGCGGTCCAGCTCGGTGGCCAGGTCGATGGCGTGCTTGCGCACCAGGTCGATGTCCTTGCCGCTGACCCGGTACTGGATCGGCCGCCCCACGGGGGGGCCCATTTCCAGGGCCTGGACGTAACTGCCGATGCCGACGAAGTCCTCGCGCAAGCGCTGCTGTAAACGTTGGGTCAGGGCCGTGCGCTGCTCCAGGCCTTTGCTGACGATCACCAGCTGGGCGTAATAGGGGTTCTGCAGTTGCTGATCCAGGGGCAGGTAGAAACGGATCGCACCCTCACCGATGTAGGTGCTCCAGCGCTCGATGTCCGGATCGTCCTTGAGGGTCGCCTCCAGGCGGTCCACCGCCAGACGGGTCTCGTTGATCGAGGCATTCTGCGGCAGGTTGAGGTCGACGAGGATTTCCGGGCGGTCCGAGGACGGAAAAAACTGGTTCTGCACAAAGCCCATGCAGAACACCGAGGCCGCGAACAACAGCACGGTGATGCCGATGGCCCACCAGCGGTTGCGCATGGCCCACAGCAAGCCGCCATTGAATGCCCGGCCCACCCGGCCCGGCTCTTCGGAATGGGGTTTCACCTTGGCACTGAGGATGTGAATGCCGATCACCGGAGCGAACAGCACCGCCACCACCCAGGACACCAGCATCGCCACGGCAATCACCGCGAACAGGGTGAAGGTGTATTCGCCGGCCGAGCTGGCGTTGAGGCCGATCGGCACAAACCCGGCCACGGTCACCAGGGTTCCGGTGAGCATGGGGAAGGCCGTGGAGGTGTAGGCGAAGGTCGCCGCTTGCTCCTTGCTCTCACCCATTTCCAGGCGCGTGACCATCATCTCCACGGTGATCATGGCGTCGTCCACCAAGAGCCCAAGGGCGATGATCAAGGCGCCCAGGGAAATGCGCTGCATGGTGATGCCGCTGTATTCCATGAACACAAACACCATGGCCAGCACCAACGGGATCGAGCAGGCCACCACCAGGCCGGCCCGCACGCCGAGGCTGATAAAACTCACCACCAGCACGATGATCACCGCCTCGAACAACGCGCTGGTGAAGCCGCCGACGGCCTCTTCCACCACCTCGGCCTGGTCCGACACCTTGTGCACGCCAACGCCCACCGGCAAGTCGGCGGTCAGCTCATCCATGCGCGCATGCAGGGCCTTGCCGAAGTCCTGGATATTGCCGCCCTTCTTCATGGCAATCGCCAGGCCGATGGCCGGCTGGCCGTTGAAGCGGAACAGCGGCGTCGAAGGGTCGACGTAACCGCGGCTGATTTCGGCAATGTCCGCCAGGCGATAGAAGCGGTCATTGAGCCGCAGGTTGACCGTGGCCAGGTCCTTCTCGGAGGCGAATTGCCCCGAGGTGCGCACGGAAATCCGCTCCGGCCCGGCTTCGATCACCCCGGCCGGGGTCACGGCGTTCTGCGATTGCAGGCTTTGCACCACTTGGCGCTGGTCGATGCCCAAGGCGGCGAGCTTGCGGGTCGAGAAGTTGAGGTAAATCACCTCGTCCTGCTCGCCGACCATCTCCACCTTGCCCAGGTTCGGCACCTCGCGAATCTCCGCCCGCACCTGCTCCACGTAGTCGCGCAGCTGGCGCATGCTCAGGCCGTCGGCGGTAAAGGCATAGACCGAGCCGAACACGTCACCGAACTCATCGTTGAAGGCCGGCCCTTGCAGGCCCTGGGGGAAGCTGCCGCGGATATCGTCGATCTTCTTGCGCACCTGGTACCAGATCTCGGGGATGTCCTTGGCACTGGTGGTGTCGCGCAGGTAGACGAACACCGTCGACTCGCCGGGGCGGGTGTAGCTTTTCACGTAGTCGAGGGAGTCCAGTTCCTCGAGCTTTTTCTCGATGCGGTCGGTGACCTGCTTCAGGGTTTCTTCCTGAGTCGCACCGGGCCAGCGGGTCTGGATCACCATGGTCTTGATGGTGAAGGACGGGTCTTCTTCACGCCCCAGGTTCATGTAGGAGAACACGCCCATCAGCAGGGCGACGAACATCAAATACCAGACGAACGACTGATGTTTGATGGCCCACTCGGACAGGTTGAAGCTTCCTTTGCTGGCGGGCGTCATCACTGGCTGTCCTCGTCGATTTTGACTTTCTGTCCCGGTTTGAGGCTGTTGACGCCGGCACTGACGATGCGCTCGCCGGGCGTGGCGCCCTGGCTGATCAGGGCCGAATCGGCGTCGCGGCTGAGCACCGTGACGTCACGCGGGGCCACCGTCTGTTGCTGAGTGTCGATCACCCAGATGCGCGCCTTGCCGTCCACCTCCTGCAGGGCCGACAGGGGCAGCCGAGTGCGCGGTTCGATGGCTGAACTGAGGGTCACGCTGATGGCCGTGCCCAGGCGAAAGGCGTCCGGGGTGTCGAGCAGGGTCAGGCGCGCACGCCGGGTGCGGGTGGCGCTCTGGGCCTGGGGCTCGATCTCGCGCACTGTGGCGCGGGTGCTGATGCTCGGGTCCAACTGAGCCGCCACGGTGAACAGCACATCCTCCGGCAGCTGGTCCACCAGGCTGGCCGGCAGGTCGATCACCGCTTCCTTGATGTCCGGCCGGGCCAGGGTCACCACCTGCTGGCCGGCGGTCACCACCTGCCCGGCCTCGGCGTTCCAGGCGGTGACCACGCCGCCGTGGTCACTGCGCAACTCACTGTAATTGAGCTGGTCCCGGGCCTGGCTGACCGAGGCCTTGGCCTGGTCGAGGGAGGCGCCGGTGGTCTTCAAGTCAGTCAGGGCGATGTCCAGTTGGGCCTGAGCACCGACCCCGCGATCAAACAACTCCTGCTGGCGCCGGGCATTGGCCTGGGCGTTGATCCACTGCGCCTCGACCCGGGCCAGGTCGCCCTCGGCGGCGCGCAACTGGTTCTGCTGGTCGGTGGGGTCCAGGGTCGCCAGCAAGGCGCCCGGCTCGACTTGGGCGCCGACGTCCACATTGCGGTTGGCGATCCGCCCTGGCACGCGGAAGCCCAGGTTGGTTTCGTAGCGGGCCTGGATGTTCCCGGCAAAGCGCCCGAGGCTTTCCTCGGCTTCAGCCTTGACCTCCAGCGACAGCACCGGCCGCACCGGTTCCACGGCCGGCTCTTGCTTGGAGCAGCCGAACAGCACGGCCACGGCGCACAGCAGCAGCGACAGGCGCTTCATGGCTTGGCTCCCTGGGTGCGGGCATCGTCGGCCACTTCGACCAACATGCCCGGGTGCAACAGTTGCCCACCGGCCACCACGACTTTCTCGCCGCCCTTGAGGCCGTCACCAATGATCACCTTGCCGGTCAGGTAGCGTGCCACCGTGACCTTGTGCAGCGCGGCCTTGCCGTCCTCGCCCACCAGCCACACCGCCGGGTCGCGCAGGTCCTTGGTCAGGGCCGACCAGGGCAGTTCGACGCTGGCCTTGCCCGGCACGCTGGCGGTGGCGCTGACCACCGAGCCCAGGTCCATGCCCGGCGGCAGGTCGTGCAGGGCCACCTTGACCTGCACCGTGCCGCTCTCGGCCGACACCACTGGGGTGATTTCCCGCACCGTGCCGGTGGCCTTGATCGACGGGTTGTCCAGCAGGCTGACGCTGATGGTGGCGTCCTTGGGCGGGTCCACCAACAGCGATTCATACACGTTGAACACCGCGTCACGCTCGCCATCGCGGGCCAGGCTGAAGATCGGCACGGTGGCCTGCACCACCTGGCCGACTTCGGCCTGGCGCGCGGTAATCACCCCTGGAGCCTCAGCGACCAGGGCCGTGTAGCTCAGTTGTTCCTTGGCATTGGCCAGTTGCGCCTGGGCGGCGGTCAGGGCGCTCTGGCTGCTGCGCAGGGCCGCCTGGGCCGAATCGTATTCACTGCGGCTGGTGTAGCCCTTGGGCAACAGCTTTTGCTGGCGCACAAAGGCCGCGCTGGTCTGCTTGACCCGGGCCTGCTCGGCGAACACCGAGGCGGCGGCGGAATCGACGTTGGTCTGCAAGTCCTTGGGGTCGAGGCGGGCCAATACTTGCTGGGCGGAGACACGCTGGCCGACGTCCACCGAGCGCTGGATGATCTTGCCGCCCACGCGAAACGATAGCTCGGTCTGGACCCGCGCCTGGACGTCCCCGGTCAAGGTCACCGAGGGCGCGAAGTCGGTGGTGCTCACCGCTTGCACCCGAACCCGGGGCCGCTCTTTTTCCGTCGGTTTTTCTGCGCCGCAGCCGCCGAGCAGCGCCAACAGGCTCAGACCCACTGTCCACTTTGAAATAAGCGCAGCCATGCAGGCTCCTTTGCGTGAAGCTGTCGTGCCAAGTGAGGTTACGACTCTGAGCTTAGAACAGGGTTCAACCGCTGCACGAAGGCTTTTGGAGATTGCCGCGAAGCCCCCTGCGCGCCCCTGAAAGCGGCAGATTCAGGCACACTGCCCACCCTAGAAAAGGAGACCCGGGATGCTCAAGACCCTGGCGGTGGCCAATTACCGTTCGATCAACAAACTGGTGATTGGCCTGGAGCGGCTGAACCTGATCACCGGCCCCAACGGCAGCGGCAAGTCGAACCTGTACCGCGCCTTGCGCCTGCTGGCAGAGACGGCCCAGGGCGGCGTGGTCAACGCCCTGGCCCGGGAAGGCGGCCTGCAGTCGACCTTCTGGGCCGGCCCGGAGAGCATCAGCCGACGCATGCGCAACGGCGAGGTGGCGATTGAGGGCGGCGGCCCGCGCAAGAAGGTCACCCGGTTGCGCCTGGGCTTTGCCGCCGAGGATTTCAGCTACGCCATTTCCCTGGGCCTGCCGGACCCACCACCGCCCATGAACCTCTCGGCCTTTGCCCTGGACCCGGAAATCAAGAAGGAATGCATCTGGGCCGGGCCGCTGTATCGCCCGGCCAGCCTGCTGGTGGGCCGCGCTGGGCCGATGATCCGTACCCGCGAGGGGCGCGACTGGGAAGTGATTGCGCAACACACCGCGACCTTCGACAGCCTGTTCGACCAGGTTGGCAGCCTGCGTTCGTCGCCCGAAGTCCTGCTGCTGCGGGAGAACATCCGTGGCTGGCGTTTTTATGATCACTTTCGCAGCGATGCCGAGGCCCCGGCGCGCCAGCCGCAACTGGGCACCCGCACGCCGGTGCTGCACCACGACGGCCGCGACCTTGCAGCGGCGCTACAGACCATTCTGGAAATCGGCGACCCCGAGGCGCTGCACGGCGCCGTCAGCGACGCGTTCCCGGGCGCACGCCTGGAGATCGCCCGCCTGCAGGGCGGCCGTTTCGCCATTGAGTTCTATCAGGAAGGATTGCTGCGACCGTTGTCGGCAGCGGAGTTGTCGGACGGCACCTTGCGCTACCTGCTGCTGGTGGCGGCCTTGCTGACCCCACGACCACCAACGCTGATGGTGCTCAACGAACCGGAAACCAGCCTGCACCCGGACTTGTTGCCGGCGTTGGCGCGACTGATCAGCCGCGCCTCGACCCAGTGCCAGGTGTGGGTGGTGTCCCATGCCAGCCGCCTGATCGCGGCCTTGCAGCAAGACCCCGCCTGCAACTCCATCGTGCTGGAGAAGGAGCTGGGCCAGACCGGCATCGTCGGCCAGCGCATGCTCGACGAGCCGGCCTGGTACTGGCCCGATTGAAGCGTCCCCGCCGGCCCCGATTGCCATGCCCCCCGTAGGAGCCAGCTTGCTGGCGAAGAGGCCCTCAAGCCCTGCACCGCCCTCACGGACGCCTTCGCTGGCAAGCCAGCTCCTACGCGGAGGGAGAAGGGGTCAGCCCTGCCACTTGCCGCCTTCGACAATCACGCTCTCGGGCTTGGTGTCATCGCTCAGCTCTTTACGCACGTACTGGTCATACAGCTTGAGCAAGTACTGCTCTTCGCCCAGCTTGGCCAGTTCGGCGTTGACCCAGTCACGCAGCTCGATATTGCCCTTCTTCACCGCCGGTGCGATGGGCGCCTCGTCCCCGAGTTTCTGCTCCAGCACGCGGTAACCCGGGTTTTGCTTGGCCCAGCTGAACAGCACCAGGTTGTCCTGGGCGTAGGCATCGCCGCGACCGTTGGCCAGGGCTTGCAGGGACTCGGAGTTTTTCTCGAACTTCAGCAGTTTCCAGTCCGGGTGGTTCTTGGTCAGCCAGACATCCGCCGTGGTGCCAGTGGTGACGATGGTGGTGCGGCTCGCCAGGTCATCCAGGCTCCTCACTTCGCTGGCGTTGGGCACCAGGGCCTGCACTGCGACCTTGAGGTTGGGGTTGGTGAATTCCACCGCTTCCTTGCGCTCCGGGGTCACGGTCATGTTGGCCAGGATCAGGTCGACCTTGTCGCTTTGCAGGAACGGAATACGGCTGGCCGGTTCCACGGCGACGAACTCCACCTTGTTCTCGTCGCCCAGCAGGTCCTTGGCGAAGCGGCGGCCGATGTCGGTATCAAACCCCACGTAGCGCCCGGTTTCATCGACGAAACCGAACGGCGGCTTGTCGGTGAATACCCCGACAATTAACTTGTCCCGGGCCTTGATCTTGTCCAGGTAGCCGGCCGCCGGGGCGGCACTGGCACTGGAGGCTGCCGGCTTGGGCGCCTCGGCGGTTTTATCGCAGCCGGCCAGCAGGGCCAGGCCGAACAGGGGGAGTAGTAACAGCGAAGACTTGGCAGTTTTCATGAGGGTTGCAGTTCCTGTGTAGGTGCTTTTCTAGGCAGTGCTTCAACGAAGGAGAACTTCTCCAGGAACTGCTGCGCGCGTGCGGTTTGCGGGTTCGTAAAGAAAGCCTCGGGGGTGTTTTGCTCAAGGATGCGTCCGGCGTCCATAAACACGATGCGGTCGGCCACAGCCCGGGCGAAGGCCATTTCATGGGTCACGATCAACAGGGTCATGCCGTCCCGGGCCAGGCCCTGGATCACTTGCAGCACTTCCTTGACCATTTCCGGGTCCAGCGCTGCGGTGACCTCGTCGAACAGCATCACCTCGGGGTTCATGCACAGCGAGCGGACGATGGCGATGCGTTGCTGCTGGCCGCCGGACAGCTGGCGCGGGAAGGCGTCGCGCTTGTCGCTCAGGCCCACCCGTTCCAGCAGGGCTTCGGCCTGGGCTTGGGCTTCGGCGCGCTGACGCTTCTGCACCTTGAGCGGGCCGAGCAGCAGGTTGGCGAGCACGCTCATGTGAGGGAACAGGTGGTAGCTCTGGAACACCATGCCGATCTGCTGACGTACCTGGCGCCAGTCGGTGTGCTTGTCCAGCAGCTCGCGTCCGGCGAAGCGCAACTGGCCGCTGTGGGCCGCCTCCAGGCCGTTGAGGCAACGCAGCAAGGTGCTTTTGCCGCAGCCGCTGGGGCCGAGGATGACAATCACCTCGCCCGACGCCACGCTCAGGTCGACCTCGTTGAGCACCTGGTGCTCGGCGAAGAATTTGTTGAAACCCTTGAACTCGATCAATGCGCTCATGCTTGCGTCCAGCGGCGCTCCAGCACGCGGGAAGCGGCCGACAGCGGGTAGCAGATAAAGAAGAAAAACAGGAACAGCACGCCGTAGATCAGCACCGATTCATAGGTACGCTCGATGATCTGCTGGCCCACTTTGATCACGTCCACCACGCCGATCAGCACCGCCAGGGAACTGGTCTTGATGATCCGCGTGTAGACGTTGATGGTCGGTGGCGTCATGCGCCGCAACGCCTGGGGCAGCAGCACATAGGCGTAGAGCTGGGCACCGGACAGGGCGATGGACAACCCCGCCTCGCGCTGACCCCGGGGCAGGGAATGCAGGGCCCCGCGCACCACCTCGCCGACCTCGCTGGCGCCCCACAACGACAGCACCAGCACCGCGCACCAGAAGCTCGGAATGCTGATGCCGAAGAAGATCGGAAAGCCGAAAAACAGCAGGTACAGCCAGACCAGCACCGGGATCGCCCGGAACAGCTCCAGGTAAACCCGCAGCAGTGCATTCAGCCAGCGCCGTTCCAGGGTCCGCAGCACGCCGTAGAGCACGCCGCCCACGGTGCTGAAGGCGATGCTGAGAAAGGAGATGGACAAGGTTTGTGCCGCGCCCTTGCCCAGTTGCGGCAAGGACACCAGGAGTAACTCAAGACCCGAACTGGCCATGCTGGAGCCTCCTTTCCAAACGGCTGAGCAACAGCGACAGGGGCAGGAACAGCAGCACGCAGATCAGCGTCAGCACGGCGAGCATTTCGTAAGTCTTGTAGTACAGGGCGATGTAGCTCTTGGTGGTGTAGAGAATCTCTGGCACGGCCACCGCCGACACCACGGTGGTTTCCTTGAGCAGGAAAATGAAGTTGGCGAACAGCGAAGGCAGGCTGAGGATCCCGGCCTGGGGCAGGATCACGTAGCGCAGCAACTGCCAGTGCGACAGGCCGATGGAGCGGCCCGATTCCAGCTGCGCCTGGGGCACGGCTTCGACACCGGCGCGCAACACCTCGGTGAGGTAGGCGCCGCCGAGAAAGGTCATGGTGATGATCGCCGCCGCAAACCCGGAAACCTTGATCCCCAACGCCGGCAAGGCGAAGTAGACGAAGAACAGTTGGATCAGCAACGGCGTGTTGCGGGCCAGCTCTACATAGAGGCCGACCAGGCGTTGCAGGTAAGGGGTGCGGAAAACCAGGATCGTGGCGTTGATCAGGGCCACCAGCAGGGACGTGCCGATGGCGATCAGCCCGACCTGCAGGGTCACGCCCACGGCTTTGAGAAACGCCGGCAGGGTGCTGAGGATAAAGGCGTAGTCGAAGGTCATTGAAAGTCCTGACGCCGCTGGGGTACAGCGGCGGTGGTGCGGTCCATTGGGCAGTGGGTAACCACCCGGCAAGCACAGACTTTAAAGGTATAAAAAGCAGAATTTAAATACCGTTAAAGCATATTGATATCACCCAAAAACCTAACCCTCGGATTTGCCGGGATGGCGCCGAGCGACTACTTTTTCTGCCGGGGCCAGCGGGATGGCTTGCCCCCGAGACACTCACAGGGATGATCGGCCAATGACTCAAACAAAGACGGCGCAACCTCTCGATGCTCAGGACCTGGTGAAGTGGCTGACGGCCTTGTGCAGGGCCCTCCAGCCCCCCGCCAAGCCTGTTTCCAGGCAATAAAAAACGCCGACGCTGTAACAGCCGTCGGCGTTTAAACCTTGAAGGGGTTTTACCTGTACAAGCGTAGTCGATCAGAACGCTGGCAATACTGCGCCGCTGTATTTCTTCTCGATGAAGGCTTTGACTTCAGGACTGGTCAGGGCCTTGGCCAGCTTCTGGATTGCTGCGCTGTCCTTGTTGTCCGGACGGGCCACCAGGAAGTTCACGTACGGCGAATCCGCACCTTCGATCACCAGCGCATCCTTGGCCGGGTTCAGGCCGGCTTCCAGGGCGTAGTTGGTGTTGATCATGTCCAGGTCGACCTGGTCCAGCACACGCGGCAGCATGGCCGATTCAAGCTCTTTGAACTTGAAGTTGTGCGGGTTCTTGGCGATGTCTTTCGGCGTCGCCAGGGCGTTTTTCGGGTCCTTGAGTTCGATCAGGCCCGCCTTCTGCAGCAGGATCAGGGCACGGCCGCTGTTGCTGCCTTCGTTAGGAATGGCAATAGTCGCGCCGTCTTTGAGCTCAGCCAGGGACTTGACCTTCTTCGAGTAGCCGCCGAAGGGTTCGACGTGTACGCCGATCACAGTCACCAGGTTAGTGCCTTTGCCTTCGTTGAAGCTTTTCAGGTACGGCAGGGTCTGGAAGTAGTTGGCATCCAGACGCTTCTGGTCAACCTGGACGTTGGGCTGGACGTAGTCGGTGAAGACTTTGATTTCCAGGTCCACGCCTTCTTTGGCCAGGGTCGGCTTGATCAGCTCGAGGATCTCGGCGTGGGGCACCGGCGTTGCGGCGACTACCAGCTTCTCGCCAGCCTGGGCCAGGCCCGCGGTCAGGGCTGCCGCCAGTGCGGTGAACAACAGAACCTTTTTCATGCAGTGTCCTTAATGTGCCGTGAACGACGGCTTCAATGAGAGTGCCAGTGAAGTGCTATCGCTGGCGTGGAGCGGAAGATACCGAGATTTTTTATTCCCGAACAATATCTTTTATTCACCTTCATATTCCATTTTGCTCATCTTCCACCCCCGTAGGAGCGGCCTCACCCTGTCATCTCAGGACAGGTCGATACCCTGCAGCAATTGCTTCAGGCCTTGACGCTCTGCCACCGAACCATTCTCGGCCACTTGCCGCAGCAGGTGTTGAATCTGCTCCAGGGGCGCGGGCGCTTGGGGCAGGTTGAGGTGCTCCGGGAGGATTTCATCGCCACTGCTGACCAGCAAAGCGAAGTGAATGACGTTCTCCAACTCCCGGGTATTGCCCGGCCAGCTGTGGCCCTCCAGCAAGCGCTGGGCCGCTTCGCTGATCAGGGGCACCGGCAGGTCCAGGCGCTGGCTGTAGATCCCCAGGAAGTACTCCGCCAGGGATTCGATATCGCCAACCCGCTCGCGCAATGCCGGCAACTCCAATTGGCCCTCGCTCAAATAGTGATACAGCCGCTCGTGAAACTTGCCCGCCGCCACCGCCTGGGCCAGGTCGATGCTGGTGGCCGCCACCAGGCGCACGTCCACCGGGCTCGGTTGATGAGCGCCGACGCGGGTCACTTCGTGGTTTTCCAGGGCCGCCAGCAGCTTGGTCTGGATCGGCAGCGGCAGGTCGCCGATCTCGTCCAGGTACAGGGTGCCGCCGTTGGCCGAGCCGAACCAGCCGGCACGGCTGCTGGCCGATCCGCTGAAACTGCCGCCGGCATAACCGAACAATTCGGCATCGGCATAGGTCGGGCTGATGGCGCCGCAGTTCACCGAAACGAACAGGCCGCCACGGTCGCTGGCGCGGTGGATATGCCGCGCCAGCAGCTCTTTGCCGCTGCCGGTTTCACCCCGGATCAACACCGCAAGGGAGCGCGGTGCCAATTGCTCCAGCTCCTGGCGCAACTGCCGTGAACGTGGATCGACGAACACCAGGGCCTTGGCACGAATGCTCAGGGGGCTCTTGTCGGCGTCAGGAAAGGTCAGCAGTGGCTGGCCGAAAGACTCTTGCAAACTCATGGCAGGCTCCCGCCCCAAAGCGCCAGAAGACGGGGGCGTTAAACAAATAGGAAAAAATCAGGCGCGGCGCAGGGCGTGGTGCTCCATGCGGTTTTGCAGGCGATAGAGGTAAGCAAAGCCCTGCTCCCAGCGCTGGTGTCCGGACTTGACGTTGATATGCCCGGCACCGGAGAGGATCCCCGCTTCGGCGCCCCAGTTACGGGCCAACTCCAGGGCACGCGGCGCACTCACGGCGCTGTCGTTGTCGGAGCTGACCACTTGGCTGGGGAACGGCAGCAGGTCAGTGGGGATGGGCGCAAAATTGCGCAGGGCAGGCACGCAGGCAGGACGTTCGACGTCGGCCGGGGCCACCAGCAGCGCGCCACGCACCTGGCGCAGGGCGCTGACCGGCGCATGGGCCGCCCAGTGCGCCACAGTGATGCAGCCCAGGCTGTGGGCGATGAGGATCACCGGCGTGCTGTCCGCGGCAATGGCTTCAGCCAGGGCGGCCACCCAGTCTTCACGACGAGGCGTCAGCCAATCGGCCTGTTCCACCCGTGCGCTGTTGGGCAGGCTGTTTTGCCAGTGGGACTGCCAATGATCTTCTGGCGATCCTTGCCAGCCCGGCACAATCAGGTAACGAATGGATTCATTGCGCATGGGAAACTCTCCTGCTGCGTGTCTGTTCCTGATCGAGTATAGGGACGGGATTTATATTCGTTAAGGAATAAGAAGCTATTTATTAAGACTCTAAAAGAATATACGACCCTTACCCACAACCGCCGTAGGAGCCGGCTTGCCGGCGATCAGGTCACCAAGCCTTGCACCGCCCTGCAGGACGCTATCGCTGGCAAGCCAGCTCCTACACCGGGGGGCTGCCTGGTAGAGCGTTGGCGCACGAAGCCATCGCCGAGAGCCGAAAATCCCCCCCCTTGTAGGAGCCGGCTTGCCGGCGATCAGGCCACCTAGCCTTGCACCGTCCTGCAGGACGCTATCGCTGGCAAGCCAGCTCCTACACCGGGGGGTTGTCTGGTAGAGCGTTGGCCCACGAAGCCATCGCCGAGAGCCGAAAATCCCCCCTCGTAGGAGCCGGCTTGCCGGCGATCAGGCCACCCAGCCTTGCACCGCCCTGGAGGACGCTATCGCTGGCAAGCCAGCGCCTACACCGGAGGGGGGGTGTCAGGTAGAGCGTTGGCCCGCGCAGCCATCGCCAAGAGCCGAAAATCCCCCCCTTGTAGGAGCCGGCTTGCCGGCGATCAGGCCACCCAGCCTTGCACCGCCCTGCAGGACGCTATCGCTGGCAAGCCAGCTCCTACACCGGAGGGAGGGTGTCAGGTAGAGCGTTGGCGCACGCAGCCATCGCCGAGAGCCGAAAATAAACCATCCCCTCGTAGGAGCCGGCTTGCCGGCGATCAGGCCACCCAGCCTTGCACCGCCCTGCAGGACGCTATCGCTGGCAAGCCGGCGCCTACAACAGGGGGTGGGCGTAGGTTTGGGGCGGGCATAAAAAAGGGCCGCACCCTGCCAAGGAGACGGCCCGAAAAGTCGTGGCTTGTTGCTCGGTGTCAGCGCGCGGTAATCACCGACAGTTTGGTGATGCCCGCCCGCTCGATGGACGCCATGGCTCGCGCCACTTCGCCGTAGTTCACCCCGTCGTCGGCCTGCAATTGCACGCGCACGTCCGGGTCTTTGGCCTTGGCCGCCTGGAGGTTGAACTCCAGCAGGTCGGCCTGGATTTCATCCTTGTTGATAAATACCTTGCCAGCGCCGTCGATGCTCACCACCAGCGGGTCTTTCTGCTCCACCGGGGCCACGGCCTCGGTCTTGGGCAGGTTAATGGGAATAGCGTTGGTCAACAGCGGCGCGGTGACGATAAACACCACCAGCAGCACCAGCATCACGTCCACCAGCGGCGTGACGTTGATCTCGCTCAGCACCTCATCGCTGTCTTGGGTGGAGAAGGCCATATCAGGACGCCTCCTTCACTTTCTGCGCGCTGCCCTGGGCGGCCGCCTTGTGCGCCGTCGGGTGGATCAGCACGCGGAACGAACTCTTCTGCGCCAGGCTGTAGAAGTCATGGGCAAAGTCATCGAGGTCGGCGGCGGTCAGCTTCAGGCGGCGCAGGAAGTAGTTGTAAACCAGCACCGCCGGTACCGCGACCGCGATCCCCACGCCGGTGGCGACCAACGCCGCACCGATCGGCCCGGCCACGGTTTCCAGGCTTGCGGAGCCCGCCGCGCTGATGCCTTTAAGGGCTTCCATGATCCCCCACACGGTGCCGAACAGGCCGATAAAGGGCGAGGTGCTGCCGATACTGGCGACCACCGCGAGGCCGGTTTCCAGGGAACGTCGCTCACGCACGATCTGCTGGCGCAGGGCGCGCTCAAGGCGGTCCTGATGGTTAATGGCCTGGCTCAGGTCGGCGGCATGGGGCGCATCACCAACCTGGATCGCGGCGTAACCGGCCTGGGCCACACGGGCGGCAGCGCCAGGGTGGGTTTCGCTCAGCTCGGCCGCCGAATCCAGGCTGGAGGCCGCCCAGAACTGTTTATGAAACTTGCGATCCTGGGCCTTGAGACGGGCGAACTGCACGCCCTTGAGCAAAGCCAGGCCCCAGGTGGCGACGGAAAAGACCACCAGCAGCCAGATCACCGCGCTTTCGATGGATTCCAGTGGAGATGCCAGTAACGTCATGATGTGTTCCCTCTGTGTAAGCGTTTAGCGCGAATTAGGAGCCGGTTGGCCGGCAATAGCGGTGTGCAGGGCACAGCGCATCAATGAATCTTGAAATCGATGGGTACGCTGACCCAGCCGTCCTGGGCCACATCGCCCTGCTTGGCCGGCACGAAGCTCCAACGCTTCACCGCCGCCAGCGCGGCATCGTCGAGCTGCTGGCGACCGCTGCTTTTCTGAACCTGGATCTCACCCGGCTTGCCGCTGGCCAGTACATGCACCCGCAACAGCACCGTGCCTTCCCAACCGCGACGCTGGGCCAGGGACGGGTACTCCGGCGCCGGGTTCTTCAGGTACGCGGCGTTGGCCGAAGCCGGGGTCACCGGGGCCGGAGCCGGCGGTGCAGGTGGCGCAGGAGCAGCCACCGGCGGCGCGGGCTGAGGCGGCGCGGCTTGCTGCACCGGCTTGGGCGCAGGTTTTGGCTCAGGCTTGGGCACGGGCTTGGGTTTTGGCTTTGGCACCGGCTTGGGCGGTGGCGGCTTGACCGCCAACTCGTCTTCCACGGGCGGCGGAGGCTCGACCACCGGCTGCACGGGTTGCGGTGGCGGCGGTTCCACCACCGGCGGTGCCGGCTGGGAAAACTCGATGGTCATCGGCGGAATTTCCGGCGGCACGATCGGCAGCACCGGCGTCGGTTTCTGGCTGACCCAGAAGATCACCGCGCCGTGCAGCAACAGTGCAACCACGCCCAGCAAGATCGCCTCACGACGGCGCAACACCCCCTTCGGGGTTCTCTGCAGTCGCAACTGGCCCAGCGGCGAGCGGTGGGGCCGGCCGAGGTCGACCAACTCGCCGCTCGGTGCCTGGCGCCATAGCACCTCTTGGGCACTGGCGGCGGTCTGGACTTTGCCCATTGATTAACTCCCTACGGTCTTTTGCGAATAACCCGACAGCGGCGCCTGACACCCCCCGCGTAACGCTGTCGCGGAGTGAATGATCGACGCCACAGGCTTATCCCTTAAAGTAATCTTTAAGGCTGCATATAGATCGAAATGGAATATTTGAACTCAACGAATCGGGCAAAGCCCCGTGGATCAAGGGCTCCAGAGCAGGCACAAAAAACCGATGCTTTGCGCGCATTAAAAGTATTCCCGCAAGGCATCAGAAAACCGCCTGCGGGTGCCGGCCCAGAGCCCTGCCCCAGGCCGTTGCGCCTCTTACCTCGATGCGCCCGTGGCTCCCAGCACCCGCAACTGCTCTTGCAATGCCTTGCCGGCCTGGCTCAAGCCCGCGGCGGCATACAGCGCCAGGCGCACGCCCTGGATGTCCGGCAAGCCACTGTCGGCGCCCAGTACCCGATGTTCCGCCGTGACCACCCGCACCGGCAGCAGGCTGATGCCCAGTCCCGCCGCTACCGCCGAGCAGACGCTGGCCAGGCTGGCGCTGGAATAGCCGATGCGCCAACGCCAGCCGCCGGCCTCCAGGTGCTGCAGCATCTCCTGGCGGTACAAGCCGCCGACGGGAAACGCCACCAAGGGCAAGGGGTCACGAGCAAACGCCGGATTGCCACGGCTGTCGACCCAGCACAACGGCTCGGGCCAGGACACCAGGCAGTCGTCGCTGTGGCCCATCTGCTTGACCAGCAACAGGTCGAAATCGCCTCGGCGATACCCGCGCAGCAACTCCGGGCCCAGGCCACTGGTGACCTCCAGGCGCACCCCGGGGTGTTCCTGGCCAAAGCGCGAAAGCAGGGGCATCAGGCGCTCGGCGGCAAAATCCTCCGGCACCCCCAGGCGCAGCACGCCATCGCTTTGCTGGTTACTCAGCACATCACTGGCTTCGGCGTGCAGCGCCAGGATGCGTCGGGCATAAGCCAGCAGGCGCTCGCCTTCGGTCGTGGCCACCACCCGCCGCTGATCACGGTCCAGCAACGGGCAGCCCAGGTTCTGCTCCAGCCGGCGTACTTGCTGACTGACAGTGGACTGGGTGAGGTTCAGGCGCTCGGCGGCGCGGGTGAAATTCTGGCAATCGGCGACCGCCACAAAGGTGCGTAACAACACGGGATCCAGCATGGGTTTCACCATTACAGATGCCACTGCTTGGCATGCTTATATTTAATTTCAGAATACTTTAGCGCTTCACCATACTCGGCCCCTATTCCCAGGCACAGCCTGCCGGCGGCCGGGCTGCCAGGGCTTCGCAACAGACGCCGCCAGACGGCGATCGCGCGACGCTGGAGCCCACTGAAACGGAGAACACATGACCCTGCATGACGATCAACACTACCTGCAGCGAGCCGTGGACCTGGCCAGGGACAATGTCGCCCGGGGCGGCCGGCCATTTGGCGCGGTGCTGGTTCGCCAAGGCCAGGTGCTGGCCGAGACGGTGAATGAAATCCACCTGACCCAGGACCCCACCGCCCACGCCGAGATGCTGGCGATCCGCAGTGCCAGTCGCCAGTTGGGCCCACGCCTGGAGGGCTGCGTGATCTACGCCAGCGGCCAGCCCTGCCCCATGTGTTTGAGCGCCATGTACCTGAGCGGCGTATCGCGGGCCGTGTTCGCCGCCGACAATCGACTGGCTGAAGGGTTTGGCCTGTCCACCGCAGGGATCTACCAACAATTGAGTCTGGCGCCGGAGGCCCGGCAATTGCCCGTGGAGCATCTGCCGCACGCGGCGATGGCAACCCTCTACCAGGCCTGGCAGGTGCAGCATGAGCCAGGCTAAACCTTCCCTGACCGGGCTTGGCGGCTGGGCCCTGCTGCTGGCCCTGGGCTTGAACCTGCGACCGATCCTCAGCTCCATCAGCCCGCTGCTCAATGACATTCGCGGCGCCACCGGCATGAGCTTCCAGAGCAGCGCCTGGCTCACCAGCCTGCCGGTGATCTGCATGGGCCTGGTGGCGTTGCTGGGCGTGCGCCTGGAAGCGCGCCTGGGGGAACGTCGCGGCGTGGCCCTGGGCCTGCTGCTGATTCTCCTGGCATGCCTGGCCCGGCTGTTGGTGGGCCAGGCCGCCGCCCTGTTGCTGGCCACGGCGCTGCTGGGCGGTGCCGGGGTGGCGTTGATCCAGGCCTTGGTGCCGGCGCTGATCAAGCGTCAGTTCCAGCAGCGGGTGGCGCTGGCCATGGGGGTCTACTCGGCCGCCTTGATGGGCGGCGGTGGCCTGGCGGCGCTGATCAGCCCAGTGGTCGCCCAGCACTTCGACCACTGGCAAGCGGGCCTGGGTATCTGGCTGCTGCCGGCCCTGGCGGCGTTGCTGCTCTGGTGGGGCATGCCCCTGGCTGCTGGCCCCAGGCACACCGGCAGCGCCCCGGCGGCCCGGCTCTGGGGCAATCGTCGAGCCTGGTTGCTGGCGCTGTATTTCGGCCTGGTCAATTGCGGCTACATGAGCATGGTGGCCTGGCTGCCGGCCTACTACCTGCAACTGGGCTGGAGTGCGACCCAGAGCGGTTCGCTGCTGGCCTTCATGACCATCTTCCAGGTCATTGCTGCCTTGCTGATGCCAGCCCTGGCCCAACGCAGCATTGATCGCCGCCCGCTGCTGAGCATCAGCCTGGGCGCCCAGGCCCTGGGGTTCAGCGGTCTGGTGCTGTGGCCGCTGCAAGCGCCGCATCTGTGGGTGGCGCTGATCGGCTTCGGCCTGGGCGCCTGCTTTGCCCTGAGCCTGATCCTGACCCTCGACCATCGCCGCGATCCACGCCAAGCCGGGCAACTGGCGGCCTTTGTCCAGGGCGTGGGTTTTTTGATCAATGCCGTGTCGCCATGGATGAGCGGCTGGCTGCGCGAACTCACCGGCAGCTTCGTCAGCGCCTGGTGGGTGTTGACGGTCATCGTGTTGAGCATGCTGGTGCTGACGCGGGTGTTCAGCCCGGCCAGCTATCGCCACGCCCCCGAGGCGGCCACGCCCGGGCCGGCGCTGGAAGCCGGCCGCTAAGCCCGCGAGGTCGCTGATGCCCGTCACCGGGCTTACACAGCGACCGTCATCACGCCTACAATTCGCGCCCAACGAACGCCCGGTCCAGCAGGATCGGGCGCGTGGCAGACGAATTCAAAGGCGGGGTGCCGGCAATGACCATGGACTGGAAAACCTGGGGGATCGAAGCGGGCTCATCGGTGGATGAGGCGGTCATTGCCCTGGTGCAGCAACACCTCGGCGTGAACCTGCCGCCGCTGTACCTGGACCTGGTCAGCTACGCCGACGAAGCGTCGCCGGAGTGGTCGACCTTCGACTACGGCGGCCAGCAAACCTGCATCAGCGAGTTCTTCAAATTCACCGCGCAGGCCGAGCCCTATTCGTTGCTGTGGTACGCCACCGGCCAGCGCATAGCGGGGCTGGCGCCAGGCCTGATCCCCATCGCCCGAGACGCCGGCGATCAACTGGTGTGCCTGAACACCACTGGCGCCGCCATCACCGTGGCGCTGTTTGCTCCCGACAGCGGACACACCTACCCGGTGGCCGCCGACTTCCAGCAATTTGTCGAGCAATGGCGCCCATGAGAAAACGCCCCCCACTCCAGTACTCGCTGCAAGCCCTGCGCGTGCCCAGCGGCTGGACCATCACCCTCAACAACCTGTTTGACGTGGAGCTGACGCCCGACACCGCCCACTGGTTCAGCAGCTCGGTGTTGCTGGGAGGCTGCCGCCGCAGCACCGGTTACTGCTTCGATTCCCGGGTCGAACCCGAAGGCGACCCCGAGGGTGAATTCGTCGTCGAGTTCCTGACCCTCCGCTACGACAAGCATCAGCAACCGATCCAGCATTCGGAGGTGTTCCTGGAGGAATTCAGGACCCGCAGCAAAGCCGAGTACATCGCACGCATCGAGCGCTACATGCTTGAGCATTGAGCACCGAACGTTGATCACTGAGCGAACGCTGCGCTCCCCACAAGGCTTGCCCCGATGAAATGCATCGTCGTACCCACCACCGCCGAAGCCATGCAGCGCCTCGATCTGGACCAGTGCCTGCCCGGGGATCTGTTGGAGTGGAAACTGTCTGCCCAGGACTATGCCGCGCTCTGCGACAGTGGGGTGTTCAGCGCCCTGAACCAGGCCCTGGGGATTCTGATCGACGACTACGAAGACGCCGCGATTCAAGGGCAGGCGGCGCTGAGCCTGGCCCTGGCGACCGTCTCGCCAATCGTGGGCGAGGCCGCGCTGGGTCAGCAGTGGGTGCAGTTGAATCGAACAGCCCTGGCGTACAACACCGGGCTGTTCTTTTACTTCTAGGGACCAGGCCCGCAGGCCGCACCGCAGCCCTCGGGATCAACGGCTGGCGTTGGTGGGTTGCAGGCTTTGCGACGGGGCGAGCACCGCGGTTTCGGAGCGCGGCGTGCCTTTGGGCACCCAGTCGTAACTCACCGGCAAGGCGCGGTACACCCAGTTGCTGATGGCGTCGCTGCCCGGGGCCTTGCCCAGGTAAGGGCTGACGTATTCCCAGACAATGTCACCCCCCTGGGTGACCTGGAAGAAGCGCCCGTTCATGCCCTCGTCAATCAAGGTGTTGCCATTGGGCAAACGCCGCGCGCTGCTGATGAACGAACTGTAAAAGGCCCAGCCCGGCTGCTTGGAGTTGGCGGCGGTGTATTGCCAGACGATTTCATTCTTGATCGGGTCGATTTCCAGCACCCGCGAACCGGCGATCAGCCCCAAGGGCACCGAGGGGTAACCGGCCGAACCCTGGTTATCGAACACCAGCAAGTGGCCCGCGCCCGGCAAGCCGGCGGGGATGATATGGGCATCGTGCTGACCGACAAACTGGTCCACCGGGCGCGGCAGTTGCCCGGCGGTTTTCGGGTTGATCGGCGGCAGGTTCGGCCCCAGGCGCCAGACCACCTTGCCGCTGTGTTTGTCGAGGATGGCGACGAAGTTGGCGTTGCGTGAATCAATCAACAGGTTGTCCGGGGCGAAGCGTTGGTCACCGGCATCGAACCAGCGGTTGGGGCCCACCACGCTGAGGTTGTTGATGTGCAGGTAGTCCGGGTTGTCGCTGGCGTGCACCAGCTTCAACTGCGCTGCGGTGAAGCCGAATTCCTTGAGGTGCTCGGACGCCAGCCATTGCCATTTCACCGCGCCGTCGGGGCTGACCTCATAGATCACATCATCGATCACCTGAGGCACCTTGAAGCCCGCCACCTTGTGCACCTTGTTGGCCAGCACCAGGGTATTGCCGTTGCTCAGGCGACGCTGGTCATGATGCTGCTGGGCAGCACCGCCCGGCGCCTGGTCGCCCCACTGCCAGACCACCTGGCCGTCCCAGTCCAGCTCGCCGACGCTCTGATTGCCCAGGCCGTTGCCGGCCGAACCGAGCTTGCCGGGGTCTTTGTCCTTGAGCTGCAACAGCACTCGGCCGCGTTCACCGCCCACCAGTTGCGGGTCGATGATGGCCGAAGGAAAGCCCGACTGCGGCCAGGTCTTGACCGCGTTGCCGTTCATGTCGATGAGGTGGGTCTGTTTGTCGGCGCCACTGAAAATCACGTACTGGTTATAGGCCTTGGCCGGGTCGTAACGGGTCACGCCGGTGGGGTAGACACTGGGCGCCGCCAGGGCATTGGCGGCCAGCACGGCGCCGCCCAACAGCAAAGGTAAAGCGGTTTTGATGCGCAACATGGGGTCACTCCTGTGCGGTTCGAACCGCGCCGCACAACGCGGCGCGGGCAGCATGCAGCGGTCTTAGAAGTCGTAGCGGCCGGTCACGCCCAAGGTCCGTGGAGTGCCCAGCAAGCCCTCGTAGGCGCCGTTGGAGCCGGTCCAGAGGGTGGTGTAGTAGGTCTTGTCGAAGGCGTTTTTCAGCCACAGCGAGACGTCCCACTGACCTTGCTCGTAGTCGCCACGCAAGCCGGTGGACAGGTTGACCACGGCGTAGCTGGGGATCTGCCCGTAGTCGGAATCCTCGACGGTGCCCACCGCCTTGGAACGGAAGGCGTAGCTGGCGGTGACGTATTCTTCGAGGCCGTTATCCAGGTTCCATTTGTATTCGCCGTTGGCGTTGGCGATCCATTTCGAGGCCCCCACCACTTGGTGGCCGCTGAGGTCGCAAGACGCCGGCGCCCCAGGCCGCAGGCTGACTTCCGGCGGGCACGGCGCGTCCTTGTACGACAGGTAGCGCACGTCGTTGTACGAGCCGTTGAGGTTGAGGGTCAGCCCACGCAGAGGCACCAAGGTGCTTTCCACTTCCACCCCGCGCGAGCGCACCGAACCAGCGTTGGTCAGGTACTGCACGCGGTTGGCGTCGTCATAGGCGTTGGTCTGGTAGCCGTTGACCTGGGTCCAGAACAGGTTGGCGTTGAGCTGCAGGCGCCGGTCCCACAGGGTGCTCTTGAAGCCCAGCTCAGCATTGTTGGCCCGCTCCGTGCCGACCAGCAGCGAGTCGGCGCCTGCCGTGGGCGCCGTGCCCACCGCGAGGTTGACCCCGCCGGACTTCTCGCCGTGGGACAAGGTGGCGTAGCCCAGCAGGTCATCGGTAAAGCGATAGCTGAGGTTCAACAACCCCGAAGGGCTGGTGCTGTATTGGTTCAGGTCACCGGAGTCGTAGGCGCCGGCGCGACCCTGGCGCACGGCAGCGGCAGCACCGGCCACCGCAGCGCCACCCACCGGCGCGTTACGGCTGACCCAGGCGCTCTTCTCTTCATAGGTCCCGCGCAACCCGGCGGTGAAGTCCAGGCGCTCGGTGAGGTGCCAGGTGCCCTGGGCAAACAGGGCGAAGCTGTCGGTGCTGATGTGCCCGTTGCCGACACTGCTGACGTTGGCCAGGGCGCCGGCAGGAGTGCCGTTCCATACATCCGCCTGGGGTCCGTAGTAACTGAAGGCCTTGTTGTCCAGGTCGGAACCGAAGTAGTAGGCGCCCAGCACGTAGTCGAAGAAGCCGCCGCTGGGCGAGGCCAGGCGGAACTCCTGGAACCACTGTTTATCCTCCACCGACACGCCACCGTTACGCAGGGCGGGCACATTCAGGCCATCGTCGTTGCGCGGGGTGAAGTTCCACCAGCGGTAGGAGCTGACCGAGGTCAGGGTGAAGTCGCTGGGCAGGGTCCAGTTGGCCTCCAGCGAAGTGCCGCCCTGGAACACCGTCACCTGCTGGTCGCTGTCCAGGTTGACCTTGCGCTTGGAGCCGTCGACCAGGGTTGCGCCGGCCGCTGCCGCCCGGGTTTCGTAACGGTTGACGCCGTTGATGGTCGGCCCGGTGCTGTACAGCACCCGGGTGCCGGCGCTGGAGTCCTCTTCGTTGTAGTCGCCGATCCAGCGCAGGTTGAAGTCCTCGTTGGGCTTGTACAGCAACTGCCCGCGAAAGCCCTGGCGCGACCCGCCGTTAAGGTCGTGACCGTTGTATTCGTTCTTGATGTCGCCGTCGCTGCGGGTGCGATAGGCCGAAAAACGCCCCGCCAGTTCATCGTTCAACGGCCCGGAAATGGTGCCCTTGGTCTGGAAGTAGCCGTCCTCGCCCACCGAGGTTTCGATGCTGCGTTCCGGGGTGAAGCTCGGTGCCCGGGTGTTGATGTTGATCACCCCGGCGGTGGTGTTCTTGCCGAACAGGGTGCCCTGGGGCCCGCGCAGCACCTCCAGTTGCTCGATGTCCATCAGGTCGAACACCGCCATGCCCGGGCGACCCAGGTAGACGTTGTCGATGTACAGCCCGACGCTGCCTTCCAGGCCGTCGCTGGCCGGGTTGTTGCCCAGGCCGCGGATCGACACGCTGGACTGGCGCGCATGCATGTAGGCGACGTTGACGCTGGGCACCAGCTGTTGCAGGTCCTGGATGCGATAGACCCGCTGGCTTTCCAGGGCCTGGCCACCGATCACGCTCATGGGGGTCGGTACGTTCTGGGCGCTTTCTTCGCGACGGCGGGCGGTGACGGTCACGGTTTCCAACTGGCCGCCCGACGCTTTGCTCTTGGCCGGCGCGGCCTGGGCCGGGCTCTCGGCCGGGGCTTCGACCTCGGCGGCATATGCCTGGGACCAACCGGCACTGCCGGCCAGCAACAGGGCCAGCGGCAGGCGCTTGAGCCGCCGAGGGGAAAGAGGTGAGGCAAGGTGCAACGGGCTCATGGGGCGGCTCCTGGTCAGAAAATATACAGAACCGTATATTCCTTAAAGTTATTTATTTATGTTTTTACAAAGATTTACTGCATAAGAGATTGCCTTTATAAGGAGTCCACCTAATGCATAGCCAATGCATTTCCCCGATATTTTTAATGTGAAAAATGCATATCGACTTGCGCCAGCTCCGACACTTCATCGCCCTCGCTGAACAGCGCAGCTTTGTCGCGGCGGCCATGGCGGTGAACCTCTCGCAATCGGCCTTCAGCCGCAGCATCCAGGCACTGGAACACAGCGTCGGCTGCCAACTGGTGGATCGCGGACGCAAGGACCTGGCGCCGACCAAGCAGGGGCAGGTGCTGCTGGAGCACGCGCGGCGGCTGGTCAGCGGCGCGCAGCAGATGGCCAACGAGATCAGCCAGTTCAATGGCCTGGAGGCCGGTGAGTTGCGCTTCGGCTGCGGCCCGGCACCGGCTTCGGGGCTGATCCCGCGGGCCATCGGCCACTTTATCGGGCGCTACCCCAAGGCCCGGGTGCAATTCCAGGTGGATGACTGGCAGAGCCTGAGCAAACGCCTGCTGAGCGAGGAGTTCGAATTCTTTGTCGCCGATACCCGGTATTTCGAGGCCAACCCGGATTACCTGACCCAGCGCCTGCGCCCGCGCAAATGGCATTTCTGCTGCCGCGCCGGCCACCCCCTGGCCGGCCGCGACAGCGTCAGCGCGGCGGAGCTGATGAGCTACCCGCTGGCAGTGACCATCCGCCCGCCGAACCTGCGCAAGGTCATCGTCGACCTCAGCGGCCGCCCGGACTTCACGCCCAATGTGGAGTGTGAAAACAGCTACAGCCTGCTGGGCGTGGTGCTGCGTTCGGACGCCATCGGCATCGTCGGCTCCTACAGCGATGCGCTGCACCACGCCAAGGGCGAGTTGGTGTGCTTGAAGATCGACGAACTGGCCGATGACCTGGAAGAGCTCTACACCCGCTACGGCATCGTCAGCCGCGCCGGCTACCGGTTATCGCCACTGGCCGAAGCGATGATCGAAGAAATCAAACGCACCGACGAACTCGACGAAGACATCTGCACCCTCGACAACCTCGCCGTCTGACCCAGCGCCAGGCAGGAGCCGGCTTGCCGGCGATGCGGCCCTCGGGTTTTGCATCGCTCTCAAGGCCGCTATCGCTGGCAAGCCAGCTCCTACAAGGGTGGGGCTTGTGAGGATGGCGTACGTGCACACGACCCACCGTAGGAGCCGGCTTGCCGGCGATGAGGCCCTCGGGTTTTGCATCGACCTCAAGGCCGCTATCGCTGGCAAGCCAGCTCCTACATAAGGTGGGGTTTGTGGGGATGGCGCCTGTGCACACAAGCCACCGTAGGAGCCGGCTTGCCGGCGATGAGGCCCTCGGGTTTTGCATCGGCCTCAAGGCCGCTATCGCTGGCAAGCCAGCTCCTACAAGGGTGGGGTTTGTGGGGATGGCGTCCGTGCTCACAATCCACCGTAGGAGCCGGCTTGCCGGCGATGAGGCCCTCGGGTTTTGCATCGACCTCAAGGCCGCTATCGCTGGCAAGCCAGCTCCTACATAAGGTGGGGTTTGTGGGGATGGCGTCCGTGCACACGATCCACCGTAGGAGCCGGCTTGCCGGCGATGAGGCCCTCGGGTTTTGCATCGGCCTCAAGGCCGCTATCGCTGGCAAGCCAGCTCCTACAAAGAGGGTGTTTGGTTGGGGATGGCGCCTGTGCACACAAGCCACCGTAGGAGCCGGCTTGCCGGCGATGAGGCCCTCGGGTTTTGCATCGACCTCAAGGCCGTTATCGCTGGCAAGCCAGCTCCTACATAAGGTGGGGTGGGGTTGGGTTGGGGTGTTGCGTAAAACGCATCGAAAGTATTCGGCAAATGCGCTTGCTGAAAGGCACCGCCGGAGGCGAAAAACGTCGCCTGTCTTTTGTTCGGTGAACACCATGTCCAATGCCCCAAAACCCCTGCGCAATGTGCTGTACATCATGTGCGACCAACTGCGGCGGGATTACCTGTCGTGCTACGGCCATCCGCACTTGCACACGCCGAACATCGATCGCCTGGCCGCCGCCGGGGTGCGCTTCAGCCGCGCCTACACCCAGGGCACCATTTGCGGCCCGTCGCGGATGTCGGCCTACACCGGGCGTTATGTCAGCAGCCACCAGGTGGCCTGGAACGCCGTGCCCCTGCCCCTGGAAGAACTGACCCTGGGCGATTACCTGCGGCCCCACGGCATCCGCACCGCGCTGGTGGGCAAGACCCACGCCACGGCGAACATCGATGCCTTGCAACGCCTGGCGATCAACCCCGACAGCGAGCAGGCCGAAGCCTTGAACGAGGTGGGCTTCGAAGCCTATTTCCGCCATGACGGCATCTACCCCGACGACCCGGTGTTCGACGATAAACGCGAGTCCGCGCCCTACACCCATTACCTGCGCGACCTCGGCTACGACGGCCGCAACCCTTGGCACGACTGGGCCAACGCGGCGGCCGGCGAGCAAGGCGAGATCCTCAGCGGCTGGAAGATGCGCAACGCCCATTTGCCGGCCCGCGTGGCCGAGGCGCATTCGGAAACGGTCTACACCACCGAGCGCGCCATGGACTTCATCAGCGAACAGGGCGAGCAGCCCTGGTGCCTGCACCTGTCCTACATCAAGCCCCATTGGCCTTACCTCGCCCCGGCGCCCTATCACGCGCTGTACGGTGCCGAGCAGGTGCTGCCGGCGGTGCGCGCCGAAGCCGGCGAGGCCAGTGACCACCCGGTGTACAACGCCTTTCGCCAGCACGAAGAGAGCCTGAATTTCTCCCGGGACGAGGTGCGCCTGAACGTGGTGCCGACCTACATGGGCCTGATCAAGCAGGTGGACGATCAACTGGGCCGCCTGTTCGATTTCCTCCAGAGCAATGGCCGCTGGGATGACACCCTGATCGTCTTCACCAGCGACCATGGGGATTTCCTCGGCGACCACTACCTCGGGGAAAAAGAGTTTTTGCTGGAGCCGGCAGTGGGCGTGCCCCTGATTGTGCGCGACCCACGGGCAGCCGCGGACGGCAGCCGGGGCAGCGTGGATGAGCGCCTGGTGGAAACCATCGATGCGCTGCCCACCTTCCTCGAGGCCCTGGGCCTGCCAGGGGCGGAACACCGGCTGGAAGGCCGCTCACTGATTCCGCTGTTGCACGGCACCGCCGAGCACTGGCGCCGCTACGCCATCAGCGAATACGACTACGCCTTCCAGGCGCCGGCACGGGAGCGCCTGGGGCAGGCCATCGACCGCTGCCGCATGACCATGGTGCGCAGCGAACGCTGGAAGTACCTGGCCTACGACGGCTTCCGCCCGCAGCTGTTCGACCTGCTCAACGACCCGCAGGAACTGCATGACCTGGGGGCCGACCCGGCGTATGCGGCGGTACGCGAAGAACACCTGGGCTACCTGTTCGAATGGCTGCGCGGCCTGAAACGCCGCACCACCATCAGCCACCAGGAAATCGACCTGCGAGGCCAGCGCTTCCGCTACGGCGAACCGGAGAGCGAAAAGCTGGTGCAGATCGGCGTCTGGTAAACCATCCCCCTTAACGCGAAAACGGGACGCCGCGCGTCCCAGGTGGGGTTACCACGCACAGCGTGGTAACCAGGGTGGTGAGGTGCTCTGCGCTCCGCGCCCTTTGCCAGCGACGCGCAGCCGAGGGTCAGAGGCCGCGGGTGGTTTGGCTGCGCTGACCGTGGACGCCCACCGGAACGTCGCCCTTGAGGGTCACGCGGCGTACCACGCGGTCCTGGGTGCCGTAGTCGTCCACGGCGTAGTGCTGGGTCGAGCGGTTGTCCCAGATCGCCACGTCACCGGCGTTCCAGCGCCAGCGCACGGTGTTTTCCAAACGTGTTACATGGCTCTGCAACAGGTTGAACAGGTGCGCCGAATCGGCCTGGGAATAGCCCTTGATGCGTTTGACGAAATGCCCCAGCACCAGGCTCTTTTCGCCGCTTTCAGGGTGTACGCGGACGATCGGGTGCTCGGTCTCGAACACGGTGGAGGTGAAGACTTTGCGGTAGCGCTCCAACTTTTCCGCCGAGACGTCCGGCTTGGCCGAGGCGTAGTCGTATTCGTTGCTGTGCACCGCCCAGAGTTTGTCCGCCAGGTCCCGCAGTTCTGCCGACAGCTCGTTGTAGGCCGTGGCGGTGTTGGCCCAGACCGTGTCGCCACCGGAAGCCGGGGCCACCACCGAGCGCAGGATCGAGGCCTTGGGGTAGGCGTCGACGAAGGTCACGTCGGTGTGCCAGGAGTTGGCCCGCTGGCCTTCGGCACCGTCCAGTTCCAGCAGGTAGCGGGTGCCGTCACGCACCGGTACGGTCGGGTGCGCCACCGGCTCGCCCAGCAGGTGGGAAAAGGCTTCCTGGCTCTGGTCGTCGAGGTGGTTCTGGCCACGGAAGAACACCACCTTGTACTGCAGCAGCGCCTGCTGGATGGCTTCAACGGTGGCGGCGTCGAGGGCGCCGGAGAGTTGCACGCCACGGATCTCGGCACCTATACGGCCGGCGACCGGGTGGATATCAAGGGCGTGGACAGCGGGTTTAACGGCTAATGCGGCATGGCTCATCGGGAAGACCCTCATCGGACGACTGGCGGTTTAGGCGGCAGCGAAACAACGCTCTATCTATATTCAATTTAGATCTAATAGATATTTGAATGCTTCGTTGACGGAATAAGAGCTTGCATTTAAAACCTCACTCCTCACTGTCGCAAATGCCTTCGGGCTATTTTTTGGATGCCGGGAAAGCATATGGATCTTCGCCAATTGCGCTACTTCATCGCCCTCAACGAACACCGCAGTTTTGTGCGTGCGGCGGACGCCATGGGCATCACTCAGCCGGCGTTCAGCCGCAGCATTCAGGGGCTGGAACAGGAGTTCGGCTGCGTGCTGGTGGACCGTGGCAACAAGGACCTGCGCCCCACGCCTGAAGGCCAGGTGGTGCTGCAACACGCCCTGACCCTGGTCCAGGGCGCCGCCTTGCTGAGCAGCGAAGTGAGCCAGATGACCAAGCTCGACGCCGGCGAATTGCGCTTCGGTTGCGGCCCGGCGCCGGCGGTGAAACTGGTGCCCGACGCGGTGGCGCAGTTCACCAATGCCCACCCCAAGGTGCGCACCTGCTTCCAGGTGGATAACTGGGAAAAACTCAGCCGCAGCCTAAGCCGCGAAGAGATCGAATTCTTCATCGCCGACATCCGCCATTTCGAAGCCGACCCGAACTTCCAGACCCAGGCCCTGACGCCCAAGCGTGGGGTGTTTTTCTGCCGCCCGGGACACCCGCTGCTGGCCAAGGAAAGCCTGTCCACCAACGACATGTTCGACTACCCGCTGGCCACCACCCTGATCCCCCCGGGGATTCGCAAGCTGCTGGCCAACCTCAGCGGGCGCATGGATTTTTCCCCGACCATCGAGACCGAACACTTCCCGGCGCTGGTGAAAATCGTGCGCCAGTCCAACGCCATCGGCGTCGGCACCGCGGAGTCGTTCAGCGAGGACATCGAACAGGGTTCGCTGGCGCTGCTGCACTGGCGCAACCTGCCGCAGAACATCGAGGTATTGAACGCCCGTTGCGGCATTGTCAGCCGCACCGGGTTTCGCTTGTCGCCGGCAGCGCGGGCGATGATTGAAGTGCTGGTGGCTGTGGATAAACCGGAACAAAGCATCGCCGTGTGAAACAGCATCGCCGGCACAACCGCCCCCCGCAGGAGCCGGCTTGCCGGCGATCGAATCAACCTCGATAGCGTTGTTTTACAGGGCCGCCGCAGCCAATGGTGGCTGCACCCAATCGCTGACCTTGAACGGCTTGCGAATCAGCCGCTGCTGGGACGCCAGGTCGACTTTTTCCTGCAGGGTGCCGAGGAAGGCGGGGTCCAGGGTCGAAGGGAAGACTTCCGCCAGGTTCTGGTCCTGCAGGTCCTGCTGCAAGATTTGCGGCGGGTAACTGGCCAGGCCCGAGACCAACTGGATGTAGGCCTCTTTGTTGCTCTCCTGGGTCAGCCATTGCACCGCCTGTTGCTGAGCCTTGAGCAGTTTGTCCACCACCTCGGGGTGGGCGTCGACAAACTTGCCGGAACCCACCAGCACGCTCTGGATACTGCCGGCGCCCCCCAGGTCCTTGGTGTTCAACGGCAGCTCGGCCAGGCCCTTGATTCGCAACGAGGCCAGGCCGCTGCTACCCCAGGAGGCATCGATCTGCTTGGCCGCCAGGGCCGCTACCGCTGCCGAGAAGTCGAGGTTGACGATTTTCAGGTCCTTCTCGCTGAGGCCCTGGCTGGCCAGGGCGGCATCCAGCGACAACTGGGTGGCGGTGCCACGGAACACGGCCACGCGCTTGCCCTTGAGGTCTTGCAGGGTCTTGATGCCGGAGCCCGGCACCACACCCAGGTATTGCTTCACGCCCCGGGCCGTGGCGCTGAGCAGTCGGGTGTCGAGGCCGTTGGAACGGCCGATGATGGCCGCCAGGTCACCGAGGTAGGCGAAGTCCACCTGGTCGTTGGCAAAGGCTTCATTGATGACCGGGCCTGCGCCCTTGAAAAAACTCCACTGGACCTTGATGCCCTGGCCGGCAAAGGCCTTCTCGAAAATCTGCTGCTGGCGCAACACATCCACCACCCCGCCGCCACTGTGCTGGGTGCCGGCACTGAGGTCGGGCACGGCGATGCGGATCTCCTTGACCTCGGCGGCCTGGGACAGCAGCGGCAGGCAGCCCAGCAGCCCCGCCAGGGCCGGAGCGGCAAAGAGGCTGATGACACGTTTAAAAGGAAGGTTCATGGGTACGGCTCCTGCTGCATCGGGCGTTGAGGTGCAGAAGGTAGGCGCTGAAGGGATCAACACTTAAATACTATAAATTCACATTTTAATAACCCAATCGAATAAACCAGCGAACACGCGGCTCTGCGCGGGTTATGCATAAACAGCATCGAAAATATTCTTCAAATGCATTGGATGCGCGCCAGCGAGAAGCCTTAAATGGCCCTTCTTATCTCCCAATAGCATTGATAAGTTTTTTAATAGATCACAAAAGCATATTGCAGGCATCGCTCCGGCGCCGCTCCCTCAAGCGGACCGCCAACGCCCGCAAGGCCGTGCCGAACCCGACGACGGAGGTCATTCATGGCCCGTGTTTCTCTCCTCAGTTTGCCCCTGGCGGCACCGACGTCCGGGCGCCTCCTGTGGCCTGTGATCAGCCAGCGCGTGCTGCCCTGGATTCTGCCCCTGGCCTTGTTCGGCCTGTGGTGGCTGGCCAGCCATCAGCACTGGATGAGCGAGCAGATCCTGCCCGCGCCAAGCCTGGTCTGGAGCAGCGCCGTGGAGCTGTTCTCCGGCGAATTGTGGAGCCACTTGTGGATCAGCCTGCAGCGGCTGTTCTGGGGCTTGCTGGCCGGTATCAGCGCCGGGGCCATACTGGGCGGTGCCCTGGGTTTCAGCCGGCGCCTGGAGCGCCTGGTGTTCCCGATCTTCAGCGCCCTGGCGCAGATTCCTACCCTGGCGTGGATCCCGCTGTTCATGGTGTTTTTCGGCATCGGCGAAGTGCTCAAGCTGGTGGTGCTGGTCAAGGCCATCGTGGTCCCGGTGACCCTGCACACCCTGGTGGGCGTGCGCGATGCCCAACCCAAGCTGCGCGAGGCGGCGGCGGTGTTGCGCTTGCCGCCGCGCCTGCTGATCCGCCGCCTGGTGCTGCCCGCCGCCCTGCCCGCCTTCATGGCCGGGGTACGCCTGGCCCTGGCTGCCGGCTGGACCTCACTGCTGGCGGTGGAGCTGCTGGCCTCCAGTGAAGGCATCGGCTACCTGATGGTCTGGGCCCGCCAACTGTTCATGCTGGACATCGTCTTCGTCTGCATCCTGGTCATCGGGGTGATCGGCGTGACCATGGACCGCAGCATCAGCCTGCTGGACAAGAAACTGGTGCACTGGCCGCACCCGGCCACCGCCGAGATCCGCCGCGGCCCACGCTACGCCGGCTGGCAGCGCCTGCAACCGTGGATCCTGCCCGTAACCCTGCTGGCCCTGTGGCAAGTGGCGACGGCTCAGGAATGGGTCGACAGCCAAATCCTCATCAGCCCCCTGGCGGTGCTCGACACGACTTGGAGCGGTTTGCTGGACGGCAGCCTGCTGGGTGGCCTGGGCCTGAGCCTGGGGCGCACCCTCGGCGGGTTGATCCTCGGCGGCAGCCTGGGGTTCGGCCTGGGCCTGTTGCTGGGCCTGTCGCGGACCAGTGAGCGCCTGCTGGGCCTAACCCTGGCGGCGATCCGTCAAATCGCCATCTTCGCCTGGGTGCCATTGCTCACCGCCTGGTTCGGCCTGGGGGAACTGGCCAAGTGGGTGTTTGTCGGCCTGGCCGCGTTCTTCCCATTGTTTATCGCCACCCAGCGCAGTGTCGCCAACCTCTCGCCCCAACTGGCGGAAGCCGCCCAGGTGCTGCGCCTCAACCTCTGGCAACGGCTGCGGCGCCTGGTGCTGCCCGGGGCCGCGCCGGGGATTTTTGCCGGCCTGCGCCTGAGCCTGATCTACGCCTGGCTGGGCACCATCGGCGCCGAATATTTCATGCCGTCCAACGGCGGCATCGGCAGCCAGATGATCGGCGCCCAACAACTGATGCGCATGGACCTGATCATGGCCGGCATGCTCCTGGTGGGCCTGACCGGCGCCCTGCTCAACCTGATCGGCCAACACCTCGAAATCCGCGCCACCCGCTGGAGACATGCATGAACGCGCCCTTGGTCAGCTTCAATCACGTAGGCAAAACCTTCGACGTCGCCGGTGGCGAGCTGGAGGCCATCCGCGAATTCAACCTGGAGATCGCCGAGGGTGAATTCGTGGCCATTGTCGGCTCCAGCGGCTGCGGCAAATCCACCCTGCTGCGCTTGCTGATCGGCCTGGACACGGCCTTTCGCGGTGAGATCCGAGTCGACGGCAAAGCCGTCAGCGGCATTGGCGGCGAACGCGGCATCGTGTTCCAGGAACACCGGCTGTTCCCCTGGCTGACGGTGGAAGACAACATCGGCCTGGGGCTGGTCAACGAGCCGTTGAGCGCTCAGGACAAGGCGCAACGGGTCCGCGAGTTTATCGAGTTGGTGGGCCTGACCGACTTCACCCGCGCCTACCCGCACCAACTGTCCGGCGGCATGGCGCAACGGGTGGCCATCGCCCGCGGCCTGGTGGCCAGCCCACGGATCCTGTTGCTCGACGAACCCTTCGGCGCCCTCGATGCCCTGACCCGCCAGCAGATGCAGGACGAGCTGCTGGCGATCCGCGAGCGGGCGAAAATCACCACGGTGCTGGTCACCCACGATGTGGAAGAAGCGATTTTCCTCGCCGACCGCGTGGTGGTCATGGAACCGCGCCCGGGGCGGATCAAGCGGGTGGTGGACATCGCCCTGCCCCACCCACGCCAACGCAGCAGTTTCGACTTCCACCAACTGCGCGAAGAACTGCTCCATGAACTGACCAGCGACGATCACTACCAGGCCCCGGCGCCGGTGCAGATCCGCGACTTGCCACTGACCTTTATCGCTTGCTGACACTGCCTGCCACACGAGGGTGATTCGATGCCGCAACGTCCCAACTTTTTGGTCATCCTGGCCGACGACCTGGGCTTCTCCGACCTGGGGGCGTTTGGCGGCGAGATCGCCACGCCGAACCTCGACGCCCTGGCGTTCAACGGCCTGCGCCTGACGGATTTCCACACCGCGCCCACCTGTTCGCCGACTCGCTCGATGCTGCTCACCGGCACCGACCACCACATCGCCGGCATCGGCACCATGGCCGAGGCGCTGACCCCGGAGCTGATCGGCAAGCCAGGCTACGAGGGTCATCTCAATGACCGCGTGGTGGCTCTGCCTGAGCTGCTGCGCGAGGCCGGCTACCAGACCCTGATGAGTGGCAAATGGCACCTGGGCCTGACTGCGGAATTGGCGCCCCATGCGCGCGGGTTCGAGCGGTCGTTCTCCCTGCTGCCCGGGGCGGCCAACCATTACGGCTTCGAACCGACCTATGACGAACAGACCCCGAGGCTGCTCAAGTCGACCCCGGCGCTGTACATCGAGGACGACCGCTTCGTTGAGCAGTTGCCTGAGGATTTCTATTCCTCCGACGCCTTCGGCGACAAGCTGCTGCACTACCTCAAGGAGCGCGACCAGAGCCGGCCGTTTTTCGCTTACCTGCCCTTCTCGGCGCCCCACTGGCCGTTGCAGGCACCGGCAGAGGTGGTCGCCAAATACCGCGGGCGTTACGACGCCGGCCCCGAGGTGCTGCGCCTGGAGCGCCTGGAAAAACTCAAGGCCCTGGGGCTGATCGAGGCGGACGTGGAACCCCATCCGCTGGTGGGCCTGAGCGCCGAATGGGCGGCCTTGAGCGATGCGCAACGCCAGGTGTCGGCGCGGGCCATGGAGGTCTATGCGGCGATGGTCGAGCGCATGGACTGGAACATCGGCCGGGTGGTGGATTACCTGCGCCGCCAGGGCCAGCTGGACAACACCTTTATTCTGTTCATGTCCGACAACGGGGCCGAGGGCGCGCTGCTGGAGGCCTTCCCGAAGTTCGGCCCGGAGTTGCTGACGTACCTCAACCAGCATTACGACAACAGCCTGGAGAACATTGGTCGCGCCAATTCCTACGTCTGGTACGGCCCGGCCTGGGCCCAGACCGCCACGGCGCCATCACGGTTGTTCAAGGCCTTCACCACCGAAGGCGGGATTCGCGTGCCGGCGCTGGTGCACTACCCGCAGTTGAGCCTCAAGGGCCAGATCAGCCACGGTTTTGGCACGGTGATGGACATCACCCCGACCATTCTCGACCTGGCCGGCGTGCGCCACCCCGGCAAGCGCTGGCGCGGCCGAGACGTGGCGCCGTTGCGGGGTAAATCGTGGCTGGGCTTTCTCTCCGGCGAAACCGCCCAGGTGCATGACGAACACACGGTGACCGGCTGGGAACTGTTCGGCCGCCGGGCGATTCGCCAGGGCCAGTGGAAGGCGGTGTACATCCCCGGCCCCGTTGGCCCGGCCACCTGGCAGCTGTATGACCTGAGCCAGGACCCAGGGGAAATTCACGACCTGGCCCAAAGCCAACCGGACAAACTCGCCACCCTGATCGAGCATTGGCAGCACTACGTGGAAGAAACCGGAGTGATCCTCAGCGAATCGCCGTTCCAGCCCGATTGAGCCAACCCTTGCCGGCGGCGAGGCCCCTGGATTTTGCGGCGTTCTCAGGGGCGCCATCGCTGGCAAGCCAGCTCCTACAGCCATCCGAACAACGCGGTCCTTGTAGGAGCCGGCTTGCCGGCGATGAGGCCCTTGGATTTTGCGGCGCTCTCAGGGGCGCCATCGCTGGCAAGCCAGCTCCTACAGCCATCCGACCAACGCGGCCCTTGCCGGCGACGAGGCCCTTGGATTTTGCGGCGTTCTCAGGGGCGCTATCGCTGGCGAGTCAGCGCCAACATCCATCCGAACAACGCGGTCCTTGCCGGCGATGGGGCCCCTGGATTTTGCGGCGTTCTCAGGGGCGCCATCGCTGGCGAGCCAGCTCCTACAGCCATCCGAACAACGCGGTCCTTGCCGGCGATGAGGCCCTTGGATTTTGCGGCGCTCTCAGGGGCGCTATCGCTGGCGAGCCAGTTCCTACAGCCATCCGAACAACGCGGCCCTTGCCGGCGATGAGGCCCTTGGATTTTGCGGCGTTCTCAGAGGCGCAATCACTGGCAAGCCAGCGCCTATAGGTCTCCCAGCAGGGCATCCACGGGTTGTTCCTGGGCGCTTGGCTTGGGATGGAAGCGGTTGGCTCGGGCAAAGGTACCGAAGTCGTTGAAGCGCACGCCCATTTGCGCCATCACCCGGTGGGCCACGGGGGCGGTCATCTGGCGGAGGTAAAACGGTTCCTTGACCACAAAATGGTGAATGCCGTGGGTGCTGCCGAAGTTGCAGCAGAACGCTTGCAACGGCCACATCCACCAGGGGTTGAGCACCTGAGTCTGCTGGATCACGTTGCCGAGCTCGACATCGCCGTAGTAGTGCATGTTCGAACTGACAAAGTGCAGGCAGAAAGTGCGCAGCACATTGGGCGCGATGATCACCACGGCAGCGATATCGATGACCTTCATCACTGCCAGGGTGGTGGCCGACCATTCAATGGGCGCGTCCAGCAAGCCGGCAATGCCATTGGCCGCGTGAAACCCCAGGAACACGTACCACGCGCCCCAGTGCAGCAACGCCAGGGGCGCATAAACCAGCAACGTGCGCTTGATGATGCTGAGCCGATGCCTCCAGGTCTTGGCCCGCAGGGTGCGGATCAGCGACGACATCATGTTGTCCCCAACCATCAGCAGACGGGCGATACCCCAGGGTTCGCCATTGGTAATGGCGCGCTCTTCCATGTCGGCCTCGGTGCCCGAGACCTTGTGGTGGTTGAGGTGCAGGTGGCGGCGGATCCACGGGTTGATGGTGCTGGGTCGCGCCAGCCAGACCAGCGCCAGCATCAGGTTGTGGGGCAGGCGCTGCTTGCGGAAATACATACTGTGGATCAGGTCGTGTTCCAGCTCGTGGGTCAGGGAGGCAAAGAACGCGTTGAGCAGCAGGCAGGCCCACCAGGCCAGGTGCCCGGTGATATAGAGCGTCGCCGAACCAAGCATGCCGGCCAAGGCGAAGGCCAGGATGCCGGCGCCCAGGGCGTCTTGGTGGTGCAACACGGGGTAGCGCTGGCGCAGTTGCGCGCCACGGGCCAGCACCACTTCACGAATGTGAGCGGCCCGTTGCTGTGCGTTCATCCGTTCGGGACTTGCAGAAGTACCGTGCATGCTTCCATCCTCTGCTGATTGATGCTCGCATCCTGCCCTGGGCCCCCGCCCCGGGCGCTAGCCGTGAACGCCAACCTGTTGACCGGACGCGCCAATCAGCATGAATGAACCCACTTCCCTCGCCAGCTGGACCCGCGCCTTGCGCAAACAACTCGATGCCCTGGGCCTCGACAGCGAAGCGTTGTGCCGCGAAGCCGGGCTCGACCCACAGTGGATGGACGACCCCAACGCTCGTTACCCGCTGTCGGCCACCACCCGCCTGTGGGCCCTGGCAGTACAAGCCAGCGGCGACCCGGCGCTCGGCTTACGGGTTTCGCGCTTTGTCAGCCCCACCACCTTCCATGCCCTGGGTTATGCCCTGGTGGCCAGCGGCAGCCTGAGGGAAGTGTTCGAGCGCATCGTGCGTTATCACCCGGTGGTCAGCGACGCCCTGGAACTGCAACTGACCCGCACCGAGGACTGCTACCGCTTCAACCTCAAGGTTCCGGCGGGCTGCCCGACACCTGCCTACGAGGCCATCGATGCGTTTGCCGCGATCTATGTGCGCACCTGCCGCAATCGCCTGGGCCGGGACTACGCGCCGCTGGCGGTGTACCTGCGTCGCCCCGAACCGGCGGACCCATCGCCGTGGCACAAGGTGTTTCGTTCGCCGGTGTGGTTTGCCCAGGACCAGGACTGCCTGGAGTTCGGCCTGCACGACTTCGACAGCCACCTGGACGATGCCAACCCGGAGTTGGCCGAACACAATGAAACCGTGCTCAAGCGGACGATGGCGCAACTCCAGCCCCTGACCTGGGAGCGCAAGGTGCGCGAGGCCATCGAGGCCCAGTTGCCGGAAGGCGAACCGTCGGCGGAGCGCATTGCCCAGGCCCTGCACCTGAGCCTGCGCAGCTTGCAACGGCACTTGGCGGATGAAGGCTGCCGCTTTGACACCTTGCTCAACGAGTGCCGGGAAAACCTGGCGCTGCTGCACCTGCGCGACCCGCAATGTTCTTTGGGCGAGATCAGCTACCTGCTGGGCTTTGCCGACGCCAGCAGCTTCAGCCGTGCCTTCAAGCGCTGGACCGGCATGACCCCGGGGCAGTTTCGCGACGGCTTGCGCTGAGCCGTTCACACGCCCGCCAGGACGACCTCAGGGCATTGCAAACCCCAGTTCGAACAACGTGCCACGGGCATCGCTGCACACCCGTACCTGGCCGCCGTGCAACTCCATGATCGAGCGCACGATGGCCAGGCCCAGGCCACCGGAATCCCCCGGTTCGGCCCGCGATGGGTCGACCCGATAGAAGCGATCGAACAACCGCCCCAGATGCTCCGGCGCGATGGCCGGGCCCTGGTTGTGCACCTGCAGCCAGCACATTCCCGGCTCGTCGCGACGCACCAGGCGGATCCCCGTGCCCGGGTCGGCGTGCCGCACCGCATTGGCCAGCAGGTTGCCCAGGGCGCGCTGGAGCAGTTGCTGATCGGCCAGCAGTTCACCGCTGAAGGTGTTTTCCAGGCGCAGCCCACGGTCATCGGCCAGGGCTTCGAAGTAGTCGCAAAGTTCCTCGCCCACCGCGGCCAGGTCCAGCGGGCGCCGGTCCAGGGCTCGCTCGGCCTGTTCGGCACGGGCCAGGAACATGAGGTTCTCCGCCATGCGCTTGAGGCGTTCGAACTCTTCCATGTTCGAGGCCAGCACCTCTTGGTATTCGGCTTCGCTGCGGGGCTGGCTGAGGGCCAGGCCATTGCTGCCCAGCAAGTTGTGCAACGGCGTGCGGATCTCGTGGGCCAGGTCGGCGGAGAACTGCGACAGGCGCTGAAAGCTCTCTTCAAGCCGCGCCAGCATGGCGTTGAGGGCCTGCACCGGCTCATGGAATTCTGCGGGAATGCCAGCGCTTTGCAGGCGCCGGTCGAGGTTGCGCAGGTCGATGCCGCGCACCGACTCGCTGAGCTGGCGCAGGGGCCGCAGGCCCCGGCGCAGCAGCAACAGGCCCAAGGCGAAGGCCAGCAAAGCGCCCAGGCCAACGGCCAGGTACAGGCGCAGGCGATAACTGGCCAGCATCTGCTCGCGCTCGCTCAAGACCTTGCCGGCCACCACCGTCAGCGCCTCGCCCTTGGGGCCCTGGGCCTGCCCGGCCAGCAGTGCCACGGCCACGCCCTGGGCGTCGGGCCACAGGCTGATGTCGCCGCGCTGCGGCCGCTGTTCCCGGGGGAGGGCCCGCAGTTCGGGCAGGCGTTGGTGCCGGGGGTTGATGTCGATCACCGTCGAACCGTCAGCCCGCTGCACCCGCAGCAGGCTGTCCTGATTGCCGAGCATGTTCTGGTACAGCCGTGGCCGGGCCTGCAAGGCGTCGAGGCTGTCGCTGTCTTGCAGCAGGGCACGCACCTGCTCCAGGCGCCCGAGCAGGGCCAAGTCATCGCGAAAGGCAATTTCGCTGGCCAGGGAGCGGTAGAGAAACACCCCGATCACGCTCAGCACCAGGGCGCAGACGGCGGCGAACGCCAGGGCCAGGCGCCAGGCGATGGATTTAGAGCGCATCGTCCGGGGCTTCCAGCTGGTAGCCGACGCCGCGCACGGTGTGGATCAGTTTGGGCATGTAGGGGTCATCGACCTTGGAGCGCAGGCGGCGCACCGCCACTTCCACCATGTTGGTGTCACTGTCGAAATTCAGGTTCCACACCTGGGAGGCGATCAGGGTTCGCGACAGCACTTCACCCTGGCGGCTGGCCAGCAGGTGCAGCAGGGCGAACTCTTTGTTGGTCAGGGCAATGCGCTGGCCGCCACGGCTGACCCGGCGCCGAAGCACGTCGATCTCCAGGTCCGCGATGCTGTAGGACTCGGCCTCGCGCAGCGGGCCACGGCGCAACAAGGTGCGAACCCGAGCCAACAACTCGGCAAAGGCGAAGGGTTTGAGCAGGTAATCGTCGGCGCCCAGCTCCAGGCCGCGCACCCGGTCCTCGATGGCGTCCTTGGCGGTCAGGAACAGCACCGGCGTGGCGCCGCGCTGGCGGACCAGTTGCAACAGTTGCCAGCCGTTGAGCCCTGGCAGCATCACGTCGAGGATGATCAGGTCGTACTCCTGCTGCTCGATGAAATACCGCCCGTCCAGGCCATTGAGGGCCACATCCACGGCAAAACCTGACTCGCCCAGGCCCTTGGCGAGGAAATTCGCCGTCTTGGCCTCGTCTTCAACTACCAGCAACCGCATGGGCGCACCTCTAAATAGATCCGCACAGGCTAGGCGCGTTGGCCGCGCTTGCCCATTACAAACTTGTAATCCAACTGACGAGGTTCTGACGAGGGCCGCTGGTTAAGGTGCCGGCCTACGTTTTCGGAGCCCCACCCATGATCTGCAAACCCCTTGTCTTGAGCCTTGGCCTGACCCTGGCCGGCACTGCCCTGGCGGCCCCCGAGCTGCCGCGCCACGCCGACCTGGACCTGAACACCGCCCGTCAGCTGGCCGATGCCGGCCTCAGCCAATGCAGCGCCGCCTTCACCGTGCTCGACCGTGGCGGCAACCTGTTGCTGGCCCTGCGCAGCGACGGCATCGGCCCGCACAACAGCCTGGCCAGCCAGCGCAAAGCCTATACCGCGCTGTCCACCAAGACCCCAACCCGACTGTTCGCCGAGCGCGCCCGCAACAACCCGGAAGCGGCCAACCTCAACACCTTGCCGGAGCTGCTGTTGCTCGGTGGCGGCGTGCCGCTGTTCGCCGGCAACGAGCTAGTGGGCGCCCTGGGCATCGCCGGGGCTGGCGGCGCCGCACAAGACGAAAGCTGCGCCCTCAAGGCCGCCGAACAGGTCGGCCTGCGCACCAGCCTGTAACCCCCTTCAACCATCCCGAGGAAACGAGCATGAAGACCCTGCGTAACACCCTGGCCGCCATCGGCCTGTTCAGTCTGTCGAGCCTGGCCCTGGCGGCCGGCAACCCGTTGAGCGTGCACGTGCTGAACCTGGAGAACGGCCTGCCGTCCCCCGGGGTCAAGGTCACCCTGGAACAGCACGTGGGCAGCGACTGGAAAACCCTGGCCCAGGGCACCACCAATGAACAGGGGCGCATTGCCGAACTGTTCCCGGCGGACCGGGCGTTTGTCGCCGGCGAGTATCGGGTGGTGTTCAAGACCGGCGAGTATTTCAAGCAAGCCAAGCGCGAAACGTTTTTCCCGGAGATCCCGGTGATTTTCGAGGTCAAGCAGACCGAGCAGCACTACCACATTCCGTTGCTGCTCAGCCCTTACGGGTTCTCGACCTATCGCGGTTCGTAGGCAGCGGCTTGGCGGCGCTGGCGCCTAGAGCGTCAGGGCGCGCAGGCGGGCGGGGTCGAGGATTTCGATCTCGCCATAGCCCAGCTGGAGTATGCCCTGGTGCTGCAGGTCCTTGAGGATCTGGTTGGTGGTCTGGCGCGACAACGACAGCATCAGCGCCAACTGCTCCTGGGGCAGTTGCAGCACCCGCCGTGCCTGCTCGACCTCGCCATAACCGGCGGCGATCGCCAGCAGGCGATGGGCCAGCCGCGCCGGGGCCGGCATCAGGCTCAATTGTTCGAGGTTGATAAAAGCCAGGCGCAGTTTGTGGCTCATCAGCAAGGCCAACAGCCGCCAGTACTGCGGTTGCTCGTCGAGCAGCGCCAGCAGCGCGCCATGGGGCACATGCAACAGGGTGCAGGAACCTTCGGCACAGGCATCGTGGGTCCGTGGCTGGCCATCGAACAGGCTGATCTCGCCAAACCAATGGGGCGCTTCCACCAGGCTCAGCAAGGCTTCCTTGCCTTGCTCACTGACCGTGCCCACGCGCATCGCGCCTTCCAGCACGGCGTACAAACCACAGGGCGGATCGCCCCTCCGAAATAACAACTGCCCCGCCGCCAACCGGCGCAAACGCGCAGCGCCCAGCACACTATTCTGTAATTCAACGGGCAAATGGCTGAACCATTGACCGCTCGACAGGCGTTGCCGCCAGGCCTGCATGTCCATAAGTCGTGGTGCCCACTCAACGCTGCGAAAGGATTGTCGTCTAGCCGACAGAACCCGGCCCCGGGGGCCAGGCATGATCGGACACCCTACAGGAGGAACAACAATGAAAAGCCTCGTCGACCACCTCAGTCAATACGCTGCCTACCATCGCGACCCGCGCAATATCGCCAGCCACTTTATCGGCATCCCGCTGATCGTGGTGGCCGTTGCGGTGCTGCTGTCGCGTCCCGCTTGGTCACTGGGGGGCCTGTGGCTGTCGCCAGCGCTGTTGCTGGCCCTGGCCTCGTCGGTGTTCTACCTGCGCCTGGAACGGCGCCTGGGCGTGCTGATGACGCTGCTTATGGGGTTGTCGGTGTGGGCCGGGCAGGTGCTGGCGGCGCAAAGCACCGGGCTCTGGCTGGGCAGCGGCCTGGGCCTGTTCGTGATTGGCTGGGTGATCCAGTTCGTCGGCCATTACTACGAAGGGCGCAAACCGGCGTTTGTCGACGACGTGACGGGGCTGATTGTCGGCCCGTTGTTCGTGGTGGCGGAGTTGGCGTTTCTGCTGGGGCTGCGCCACGACCTGAAACAGCAGATCGAACAGCGCTCGGGGCCGGTGCGGCCCAACCCGCGCAATTCACATGCATAAGCCCTGGCTGGCGATGAACGCCTGGAGATCAGCGGTGATCTGTCGGGCGCTATCGCTGGCGAGCCAGCTCCTACAACGGGCGGATTGTGGCCTGCCGATGATGTAGGAGCCGGCTTGCCGGCGATGGGGACCTGGAGATCAGCGGTGATCCGTCGGGCGCTATCGCTGGCGAGCCAGCTCCTACAAAGGGCGGAATGTGGCCTGCCGAGGGTGTAGGAGCCGGCTTGCCGGCGATGAGGGCCTGGAGATCGACGGTGATTTATCCGTCAGGCTTTTTGCCAGACCTTGGGCTTGAAGAACAAGGTCTCGCCACGGGCCAGTCCGATCAGGCTGTCGTGGTCTTTCACCACTTCGGCTTCGATCAAATCGCTCTGCCCTTCCACCTTGAGGGTCACTCGAGTGGTGGCGCCCAGCGGACGAATGTCGCGCACTTCAGCGGCGTGGTGGTCTTCCAGTTCCGAACGTGACAACGACACTTCGTGCGGACGGAACAGCACGTGGTTGTCCTCGCCCAGGTGCAGGCGGTTGGAGTCGCCGAGGAAGTGGTAGACGAAATCGCTGGCCGGGTTCTCGTAGACCTCGCCCGGCGAACCGATCTGCTCGATCACGCCCTTGTTCATCACCACGATGCGGTCGGCCACTTCCATGGCTTCTTCCTGGTCGTGGGTCACGAACACCGACGTCAGGTTGATGTCTTCGTGCAGGCGCGCCAGCCAGCGGCGCAGCTCTTTACGCACCTTGGCGTCGAGGGCACCGAAGGGTTCGTCCAGCAGCAGCACTTTCGGCTCTACCGCCAGGGCGCGGGCCAGGGCGATACGCTGGCGCTGGCCACCGGAGAGTTGTTCCGGGTAGCGGTCGGACAGCCAGTCCAGTTGCACCATGTTCAGCAGCTCGTGGACCTTGGTCGCGATCTGGCTTTCCGTGGGGCGCTGGTTTTTCGGCTTCATGCGCAGGCCGAAGGCAACGTTGTCGAACACGGTCATGTGGCGGAACAGCGCGTAGTGCTGGAACACAAACCCGACGTTGCGATCACGCACGTCGTGGCCCGAGACGTCTTCACCGTGGAACACGATGCTGCCGTCGTCCGGAGTTTCCAGGCCGGCGATGATGCGCAGCAAGGTGGTCTTGCCGCAGCCGGACGGGCCGAGCAACGCCACCAGCTCGCCACTCTGGATGTCCAGATTGATGCTGTTCAGGGCCTTGAAGGCGTTGAAGTTCTTGCTGACATTACGGACTTCGATCGACATGAATTATTCCTCTGCCGCACTGGCGCGCAGGCGGTTGATGCGGTTCTCGCTCCACTGCTTGAGCAGCAGGATGAAGAGCGCCAGGATCAGCAACAGACTCGCCACCGCAAACGCGGCAACGTGGTTGTATTCGTTGTAGAGAATCTCGACGTGCAGCGGCAGGGTGTTGGTGACCCCGCGGATGTGCCCGGACACCACCGACACCGCGCCGAACTCACCCATGGCCCGTGCAGTACACAGCACCACGCCGTAGATCAGGCCCCATTTGATGTTGGGCACGGTGACGTGCCAGAACATCTGCCAGCCATTGGCGCCCAGCAACCGCGCGGCCTCTTCTTCCTGGGTGCCCTGTTCCTGCATCAGCGGGATCAGTTCACGGGCGACGAAGGGCACGGTGACGAAGATGGTCGCCAGGACGATGCCCGGCAAGGCGAAGACGATCTGGATGTCGTGGTCCTGCAGCCATGGGCCGAACAGCCCCTGGGCGCCGAACATCAGCACATAGACCAGGCCGGCGATCACGGGCGACACCGAGAACGGCAGGTCGATCAGGGTCACCAGGATGCTTTTGCCACGGAAGTTGTACTTGCTCACGCACCAGGCGGCGCTGACCCCGAACACCAGATTCAACGGCACTGAAATCAGTACGGCGATCACCGTGAGCTTCAGTGCCGACAGGGCGTCGGGTTCGAAGATCGCGGCAAAGAACGCACCGAGGCCGAGCTTGAGGCCCTGGGACACCACGATAAACAGCGGCAACAGCAGGAACAGGGCAAAGATCAGCCAGCCAAGGCCGATCAATACCCGCCGCGAAGCCGGGCTGCCACGACGGGCAGCATTGGCCGAGGAAGCGGCGGAAATAGACGATTGGGACATGTTCGCGCCTCCTTAAGGTCGTTCGATGCGGCGCTGCAGCAAGTTGATCAGCAGCAACAGGACAAAGGAAACCACCAGCATCAGCACGCCGATGGACGTGGCGCCGGTGTAATCGTACTGGTCGAGCTTGACCATGATCAGCAGCGGCAGAATCTCGGTCTTCATCGGCATGTTGCCGGCGATGAAGATCACCGAGCCGTACTCGCCGACGCCCCGGGCAAAGGCCAGGGCAAACCCGGTGAGCCAGGCCGGCAGCAGCGCCGGAACCAGGATGTGGCGAAACACCTGCCAGGGTTTGGCCCCCAGGCACGCGGCGGCCTCTTCGACCTCACGGGGGATATCGGCCAGTACCGGCTGCACCGTACGCACCACGAACGGCAAGGTGACGAAGGTCAGGGCCAGGGTGATGCCCAGCGGTGTGTAGGCGATCTTGAAGCCCAGGTCGGTGGCGAACTGGCCCACCAGCCCGGTGGGCGCATACAACGCAGTCAGGGCGATACCGGCCACGGCGGTGGGCAGGGCGAACGGCAGGTCGATCATCGCATCGATGATCTTGCGGCCGGGGAAGGTGTAGCGCACCAGCACCCAGGCCAGCAGCGTGCCAATGACGCCGTTGATGATGGCTGCGTAGAGCGCGGTGCCGAAGCTGAGTTTCAGCGCGGCAATCACTCGGGGCGCCGAGATAATCGCCCAGAACTGATCCCAGGTGAGTTGAGCGGCATGGACAAACATTGCCGCCAGCGGAATAAGCACGATCAGGCTGAGGTACACCAAGGTGTAGCCCAGCGTCAGCCCGAAGCCGGGTATGACGGGGGAGATACGACGCGACATAAGAGTCCTTGGTTAGCGGAACCGATACGCAAAACCCGCAACTGAATGCGGGCTCTACCTTGTAGGAGCCGGCTTGCCGGCGAAAGGGCCCCAAACCGGGTACCAGCCTTCAGGGCGCCTTCGCTGGCAAGTCAGCTCCTACAACAGGCTTACTGCGCGGTGTAGATCTGGTCGAACACACCACCGTCATTGAAGAATTTCGGTTGCGCAGTTTTCCAGCCGCCGAAGTCCTTGTCGATAGTCACCAGGTCCAGTTTCGGGAATTGCTGGGCGTATTTGGCCGCCACCTTCTCGTCACGTGGACGATAGAAGTTTTTCGCCGCAATTTCCTGGCCCGCCGGGCTGTACAGGTGTTTCAGGTAGGCTTCGGCGATTTGCGTGTTGCCCTTTTTCTCGGCGTTCTTGTCGACCACGGCCACCGGTGGCTCGGCGAGGATCGACAGCGAAGGCACCACGATGTCGAACTTGTCGGCACCGCCATCTTCTTTCAGGGCCAGGAAGGCTTCGTTTTCCCAGGCCAGCAACACGTCACCCTGACCGTTGTTGACGAAGGTAATGGTCGAACCGCGAGCGCCGGTGTCGAGGATCGGCACGTGCTTGAACAGCTCTTTCACGTATTCCTGAGCCTTGGCTTCGCTGCCACCGGCTTTCAGGCCGTAGGCCCAGGCGGCGAGGAAGTTCCAGCGGGCACCGCCGGAGGTTTTCGGGTTCGGCGTGATCACCGACACGTCTTTCTTGATCAGGTCGCCCCAGTCCTTGATGCCTTTAGGGTTGCCCTTGCGCACCAGGAACACGATGGTCGAGGTGTACGGGGTGCTGGCGTCCGGCAGGCGGGTCTGCCAGTTTTCCGGCAGGGTCTTGCCCAGCTTGGCGATTTCGTCGATGTCGCCGGCCAGGGCCAGGGTCACCACGTCGGCACGCAGGCCGTCGATCACTGCGCGACCCTGTTTACCGGAGCCGCCGTGGGATTGCTGGATCTTCACGTTGTCGCCCGGGTGTTCCTTTTTCCAGAAGCTGGTGAATTCAGCGTTGTAGTCCTGGTACAGCTCACGGGTCGGGTCGTAGGACACGTTGAGCAGCTCGTAATCTTTGGCAACGGCGGAACCGGCAAAAACGGCGCTGGCGAGGGCAGCCAAGGCATAGTGACGAATCGAAGACATGGTGAAGCTCCTGAAATTTTTTGACGTGTTGGCTTTTCTTATGGCGCTTCAGGCCCGCATTCGTGCTTGAACGCTCTTCATTCTGCTGGGGGTCATGGCTGACGCCCTCCGGTTGTCCAGTCGGGCCTCTCGATCACGAGAGGGTGACGCGGAATTCAGCTGGGTTTGTTGCCGGGGTTTTGCAGACGGAATTTCTCTTTGCGCTCGATCTGCACGACCTGGGCGTTGTGCACAGTGATTTCCACTGCGCCGAAACGCAGATCGCGCAAGGCGCTTTGAATCTCGCGCAGGATGGTTGCTTCGTCCTGGCCGTCGACGCTACGTAGAGATGCGCTCATGGTTGCTGCTCCTGAATGGGATGTGCCGGGCAGTGGCGGCACTGCTGGTGGCGTGGAGCAATAGTAGATAGCCGCGGATATTCTTAAAAATACTATTTAAGAATGTTTATATAACTAAAAATACAATCCCTTGCAGGCCCTGTGCTGCCTGCGTTTGCACAGCCCAGGGGGTGATTCGCACGGGTCATGGAAGTGGCCCCAGGCCACCCGGGGAGGGGGCGTGGGGCATTCCCGGGCGGGCGCCCGGGAGTGAAGGAAGGGTTCGAACAAGCGAATCAGTGGATCGCCGGTGCCTTGTTCCAGTCCAACTGCGCGGCCGGTACCGGGCGGCCGAACCAGTAGCCCTGGGCCAGGTCGCAGCCTTGGTCGAGGAGAAAGCGCGCCTGCTCCATCTGCTCGATGCCTTCGGCATGAACCTGCATGCCCATGCTTTGAGCCAGGGCGATGATGACCCGGGAAATCGCCGCGTCGTCCTCATCAGACGGCAAGCCGGCGACAAACCCCTGGTCGATCTTGAGTTTTTGCACCGGCAGGCGCTTGAGCCGCAGCAGGGACGAGTAACCGGTGCCGAAGTCGTCGATGGCCAGGCGTACCCCTAGCTCACGCAGGCGATGCATCTGCTCAAGGGCCACTTCCGGGTCTTCCATCACGGCGCTTTCCGTGACTTCCAGCTCCAGGAAAGCCGGGTCCAGGCCGGTGTCGTGCAGCACCTGGGCCACTTGCTGGTACAGCTCACGCCGGGCGAACAGGCGCGACGACACATTCACCGCGAGAAATGACAACACCACCCCGTCCGCCTGCCACTGGCACATCTGCTGGCAAGCGTGCTGCATGACCCAGGCGTCGATCTCGGCAATCAGCCCGGTGCGCTCGGCAATCGGGATGAACTCCGCCGGCGACACCAGGCCACGCTCGGGATGCTCCCAGCGCACCAGAGCCTCGACGCCGATCAAGCGGCTGCTCTTGAGGTCGTGCACCGGTTGGTAGAAGACCCGCAACTCCTGCTGCTCCAGGGCCCGGCGCAATTCGAAGGCGATTTCCACCCGCTGCTGGGCATGGGCGGTCAGCTCTTCGGTGTACAGGGCATAGCCGTCGCGACCGGCACTCTTGGCCTTGAACAGGGCCGAGTCGGCATTGCGCAACAGCTGTTCGGCGCTCAGGGCGTCACTGGGGAACAGGCTGATGCCGATGCTGGCGTTGATAAACAGTTGATGCCCCTCCAGCTCGAATGGCTGCTTCAGGCCGTCGATGATCCGCTGGGCCAGGGCGGCCGCCTGCACCAGCTGCGGGCAGCTCTCGGCCAGCACGGCAAACTCGTCGCCGCCCAGGCGCGCCAAGGTAATACCCGGGCCGAACATGCCTTGCAGGCGCGCAGCCACGGCCTTGAGCAATTGGTCGCCCAGGGTGTGGCCGAGGCTGTCGTTGATCATCTTGAAGTGATCCAGGTCGATCAGCAGCAAGGCGCAGCCGCGCTTGTGGATCTGCGCCGACGCCAGGGCCTGTTCGGCACGGTCGGTGAACAGCAGGCGGTTGGGCAGGTCGGTGAGCGGGTCGTGGTGGGCCAAGTGGGCCAGTTCGTGCTCGGAATCCTTGATCGCGCTGATGTCGGAGAACACCGCCACATAGTGGCTGAGCTGGCCGTGATCATCCTGGATGGCGCGGATGGTCTGCCATTGCGGGTAAATCTCGCCGCTCTTGCGCCGGTTCCAGATTTCCCCGCTCCACTCGCCGGTGGCCTTCAGGGTCTGGAACATAGCCTGGTAGAAATCCAGGGAATGGTGGCCGGACTTGAACATGCTGGGCTGGTGGCCCAGGACTTCCTCACGCTGGTAACCGGTGATTTCCATGAAGGCCCGGTTGACGTGAACGATCTGGCCGCGGGTATCGCTGACCAGCACCCCTTCGCGGGTGCAGTCGAATACCGCTGCCGCCTGGCGCAGACGCTCGCGGTCTTCACGCTGGTGGCGCAGGCCGCGGTCGGCGCCCAGAAAGCGCAACAATCGGGCCCGGGCACAAAAGATCAGCGCCGCGCTGACCGTCACCCAGACATAACCATTGATCAGTTGCCAACGCGCCAGGTCCGCTGACTCATCGAAGAAACTGCTCAATAAATGATCACTCACCTGCAACCACACAATCGATAGCAGCAGGTAGAGCAGTGCGGCACGCAAGCCATTGCGATAAGAGACCGACATAAGGTCGTCTATGTCCTTACGAAAAGTTCGGGATTATAGAGGAAGAAACATTCCGCCACTCTTATCTGAAAGGCCGACTGGTTTTCTGCCGGGTGTTAGTGATAATGCGAGGGCTGTTTTTCTTTATCGAGGGCCCTATAGCCTATGTGGTACGAAGGTTTGCTTGGCTTGTCGCCTTGGCAATTGGTGGCAGTCACCCTGTTAATGACCCACGTGACCATCGTCGCTGTCACGGTCTATCTGCATCGCTACTCTGCCCATCGCTCCCTGGAGCTGAACGCCGGGCTTAAACACTTCTTCCGCTTCTGGCTGTGGCTGACCACGGCGCAGAACACCCGCGAGTGGACCGCCATCCACCGTAAGCACCACGCCAAGTGCGAAACCGTCGACGACCCCCACAGCCCGGTGATCAAGGGCCTGTCCACGGTGCTGCGCAAAGGCGCCGAGCTGTATCGGGAAGAAGCCCAGAACCCCGAAACCCTGCGCATCTACGGCAAGAACTGCCCGGAAGACTGGATCGAACGCAACCTCTACAGCCGCTACAAAATGGCCGGTATCGCCTTGATGGCGGTGATCGACCTGCTGCTGTTCGGCACCATCGGCATCACCATCTGGGCGATCCAGATGATGTGGATTCCATTCTGGGCCGCCGGGGTGATCAATGGCCTGGGCCACGCCGTGGGCTATCGCAACTTCGAATGCCGCGACGCCGCCACCAACCTGGTGCCGTGGGGCATCATCGTCGGCGGTGAAGAGCTGCATAACAATCACCACACCTACCCCAACTCGGCCAAGCTCTCGGTGAAAAAATGGGAGTTCGACATGGGCTGGGCCTGGATCAAGCTGTTCAGCTTCCTGCGCCTGGCCAAGGTCCAGCGGGTTGCGCCCATCGCCCACCGAGTGGAAGGCAAGGGCCACCTGGACATGGACACCGCCATGGCGATCCTCAACAACCGGTTCCAGATCATGGCCCAGTACCGCAAGCTGGTGATCGCGCCGCTGGTCAAGCAGGAGCTGGAGAAAGTCGACCATTCGGTACGTCATCAATTCCACCGTGCCAAGCGCCTGCTGTCGCGGGAAACCAGCCTGCTGGATGACCGTCACCATGTGCGTATCCAGACCATGCTGGAGCACAGCCAGGCCCTGAAAGTGATCTATGAAAAGCGCCTGGCGCTGCAACAGATCTGGGCCAAGACCAGCTCCAACGGTCACGACATGCTGGCAGCGATCAAGGACTGGGTACACGAGGCCGAGGCCAGCGGGATTCAGTCCCTGCGCGACTTCGCCAACCAGTTGAAAACCTACTCCCTGCGCCCCGCCACTGCCTGACGCCGTTGATCGGTGCGCCCCACTCTGGGGCGCACCGTTCGGAACTTAGCGGCAAATCCCCTATCTCAAGGAACACTTCGCCATCCAGGCGGGCTTTGTGTGGCCGCTGTTGAATACCGCGCGGCACGTCTTTGAGATTTGTGCCGATGGTCAACAAAAACCTAGAAACACCATCTTCCTTCCTCCCCCAGTGGCCCGAGGCCGCGCAGACCCTTATGGCGCTGATGCATGCCCAGGGTGAAGTCGCTCGCCTGACCGAACGCGAGCAGTTATTCAGCTCCTTGCTGGTCAGCGTCAACGCCGTGCTGTGGGCCTTCGACTGGGAGGCGCGCCAGGTGCTGTATGTCAGCCCCGCCTATGAGCGCATCTTCGGCCGCGCCGCCGGTCGCTTGCTCGCGGACTTCAACGAATGGCGCGACAGCATCTACCCCGATGACCTGGATTACGCCGAGCGCAGCCTGGCCCAGGTCCTGGAAACCGGTGCCGTGGAAGACCGCGAATACCGCATCCTCGATGCCCAGGGGCAAGTCCGCTGGCTCAGCGACAAGTGCTTTATCAACCGCAATGCCGAGCCCGGCGAGCGGGTGATCATCGTCGGCATCGCCGAAGACATCACCGAGAAGAAGCAACTGGAAGCCGAGTTGCAGCGCCTGGCCACCACCGATGTGCTGACCCAGAGCAGCAACCGCCGGCACTTCTTCGAGTGCGCCCACCATGAGTTCGAGCAGGCCCGCCTGCAAGGCGCGCCCCTGGCGTTCCTGCTGCTGGATATCGATGACTTCAAGGTGATCAACGACAGCTACGGCCACCCCGAGGGCGATCTGGTCCTGCAGCGGGTGGCCGAAAGCGGCCGCGCCGCACTGCGCCGTGGCGACCTGTTCGGGCGCATTGGCGGAGAGGAGTTCGCAGCGGTGTTCCCCGGGTGCTCGCCGGATATGGCACAGCAGGTCGCCGAACGGCTGCAACGGGAGATCCAGCGCCAAAGCTTCAGCCACGGCGGCCAGAGCTTCAGCATCACCGTCAGCCAGGGCCTGACCAGCCTGCTGCCGGAAGATGAAACCCTCGACAGCCTGTTCGCCCGCGCCGACGCCGCCATGTACGAAGCCAAGCGCCAGGGCAAAAACCGTATTGTCACCGGGTAACCGAGGGTGGTTGCTCGCACGTAGGCCGTTTCGCCGGTACCCCGGCTTTCAGGGAAACGTTGGATGGACAAGGAGCAGTTGCTTAGGCGCGTGAACAGCAAGCGCAATGGTTGTCGGGGCAAGCGTTTGGTATGCGTGCTGATTGGCTTGGCATTTTTGGTGCTGGGCGTGGCGCTGGCGCTGCGCAACGGGCCACACCCGGCGCAGTTGCTGACGCTGATTCCTGCGTGGCCGTTTTTCTACCTGGCATTTTTTGCCGAAGACCAGACCGTCGAAAGCTGGTTCGATCTGTGCGCGAGCTTGGGCAATTGAAAAGGGCCGGCAGGCGCCAGGGCAAAAACCGCATCGTCACCAGGCAACCAAAGGTGATTGCCTTCTTGTAGGAGCTGGCTTGCCAGCGATGGCGTCAGCGAGGCTGGTGCCGTGTTTGAGGGCGTGATCGCCGGCAAGCCGGCGCCTACAAGGGGATTAGCCTTTGCGCAGGCGCGCCAATTCCGGCAGGCCGATCTTCAGCAGGCGCGCGGTCTTGCTCCGGGCCACCTCTTCAGCGCCTTCATGGCTTCCCAAGCGTGCCAACTGCGCCGCCAGGTTCATCGCCAGCGCCTCGCGGGAGTAGACCCCGCCGCCCAGGGCATAGACCGAAGCGATCAGCTCCCGCAACTCCAAGGGCATTCGCCAGCGAGTGCGCAACGCCGAGCCATAGGCGGCGCTGAACTCCTCCAGGGCGTCACCAATCTCTTCCTGGTCATCCAGTGCGCCCCCCGCCTGCTTCCACTCCTGCAGGCAGCGCAGCAACGCCAGATCACCCAGCCGATGCAGCAACCCGGCGCAGTAGCAACGCTCCTGGTCCAGGTCCAGCAAACGCGCCAGGCTACGGCCATATTCCGCAGTGTGCAGGGACAGGTTCCAATAGCGCTCGGCGTAGTCCGCCAGGGCCGGATCGCTCAAGCGCGCGCTGCGCTTGAGGGCCAGGCCGAGGATCAGGTTCATGCTTTGCCCGGTCCCCAGCCGATGCAGCGCCTGACCCAGGGTCTGCACCCCCTCGCCATGGTGCTGGGCGGCACTGTTGGCCGCGGCAATCAGCACCGCAGTGATCTGCGGGTCAGTGCGCACTTCATCTTCCAGCAAGCGGATGTCCAGCCCCTGGGGATTGAGGCTGCGCTTGACCGCCAGTTGCACGTCGGTCAGCAGCGGTGCACCGTCGGCAACATCGCGGCGGCGCTCCAGAAAGGTCCACAGGGTCATGCCTGGGGCCAGGGTCGGCACTTCGCATGCTACCTCTTGCCCGGCATCCAGCAGCAGGCCCTGCAGGCGCTGGGTCAGGCCTTCCATGTTGAGAGGCTTGGTCAGGTAGGCGGTGGGCGCCAGCGGCAGGGCCTCGCGCACGCTGGCACTGTCGCTGCGCGAGCTGAGGAGGATAAAGGGCAGCACCGGGTTGCGCTTGCGCTGGCGCACACTGCGCAACACGCTGAGGCCATCGACGCCCGGCAATTCCCAATCGGCAATCACCAGGTCAAAAGATTGGGTGCCTAACAACTCCAGGGCTTCCTGGCCATTGGCACAAACGTCCAGCCGTGCGTCACAGCGCACGTTCAACAACACCTGTTTCAGCAGATCCCGGGACCAGGGGTCGGCCTCGGCAATCAACACACGGGGTACAGCAGGCAATTCCACAGCCGTCATGCAAAACGCTCCTGGAACAATCCTTTGCACCTTAGATCAATGCGACGCTTTGCATAAAGGGCAAATGGCTTTCAAGCTGGCCGATGACGAAAAAAAACCCGCCGAGGCGGGTTTTTTTGTCGATCAGGTCACAGTCGATCAGAGTTCCGAGAAGCACTCTTCGATGATCGCCAGGCCTTTATCCAACTGCTCGTCCGGCGAGGTCAGCGGAACCAGAACCCGCAGCACGTTGCCGTAAGTGCCGCACGACAGCAGGATCAGGCCCTTGTCGCGAGCCTTGGCCACGACCTGCGCCACAGCGGCGGCGTTCGGCTTGTGGCTGTCGCCGTTCTCGAACAGCTCGACCGCGATCATCGCGCCCAGGGCACGCACTTCACCGATCACCGGGTACTTGGCCTGGATGGCCTTCAGGCCGCTGACCAGACGCTCGCCCACGGCCTTGCAGCGGTCCAGCAGGTGCTCTTCTTCAAACACTTCCATCACCGCCAGCGCAGCGGCGCAAGCGATCGGGCTACCGGCGTAGGTGCCGCCCAGGCCGCCTGGAGCAATGGCGTCCATGTATTCAGCCTTGCCGCAAACACCGGCCAGCGGGAAACCGCCCGCGATGGATTTGGCGAAGGTGGTCAGGTCGGCAGCAACGCCCATCTGCTCCATGGCGAAGAAGGTGCCAGTACGGCCAGCGCCGGTCTGTACTTCGTCAGCGATCAGCAGGATGCCGTGTTGGTCGCACAGGGCACGCAGACGCTTCATGAACTCTTTTGGCGCGACGTAGAAACCGCCTTCGCCCTGGACCGGCTCGATAATGATCGCAGCGATATCACGGGGCTCGGCGTCGTTCTTGAAGATGCGCTCGATGCTGGCGATGGAGTCGTCGATGCTCACGCCATGCAGTTCGTTCGGGTACAGGGCGCGGAACACGCCGCCCGGCATCAGGCCCATGCCGGCCGAGTACGGCACGACTTTACCGGTCAGGCCCAGGGTCATCATGGTGCGGCCGTGGTAGGCGCCGGTGAAGGCGATCACGCCAGCGCGGCCGGTGGCGGCACGGGCGATTTTCACGGCGTTCTCGACCGCTTCGGAACCCGTGGTCACCAGCAGGGTTTTCTTGGCGAAATCACCCGGGATCTTGGCGTTGATCTTTTCGCACACTTCCACGTACGGCTCGTAGGCCAGAACCTGGAAGCAGGTGTGGGTCAGCTTGTTCAGTTGCTCGGTCACTGCGGCGATGATTTTCGGGTGCACGTGACCGGTGTTCAGCACGGCGATACCGCCGGCGAAATCGATGAACTCGCGACCTTCAACGTCGGTCACGGTGGCGTTCTTCGCCGACTCGGCGAAGATCGGGTGAATCTGGCCAACACCGCGCGGTACAGCGGCTTCACGGCGTTTCATCAGGGATGCGTTGGTCTTGCTCATAGTGTCCTCATTCACCGCTGCAACAGCGGTGTGGTTCAAGGGTTGCGGGGCGGGGAGGCGCCTGCGGCAGCATGCGATGATCGACTGCGGCAGGGGTCCCGGGCCACCTTGAATAGTGCGTTTTTACAACGGCGCAAAGGGACAGCGCTCTCGTGCCCCTTGCGCTTGAAACCGGATCAGATACCCAGGCAGAGGTATTTGATTTCCAGGTAATCCTCGATCCCGTACTTGGAACCTTCACGGCCCAGGCCCGAGGCCTTGATGCCGCCGAACGGCGCCACTTCGTTGGAGATCAAACCGGTGTTGACGCCAACCATGCCGTATTCCAGGGCTTCCGCCACACGGAACACCCGGCCCAGGTCGCGAGCGTAGAAGTAGGACGCCAGGCCGAACTCGGTGTCGTTGGACATGGCGATGACTTCGGCTTCGTCTTTGAAGCGGAACAGCGGCGCCAATGGACCGAAGGTTTCTTCCTTGGCCACGGCCGCGTTTTTCGGCACGTTGGTGAGGATGGTCGGTTCGAAGAAGTTGCCTTCCATCGACTTGCCACCCGCCAGCAGGGTCGCGCCTTTGCTCAGGGCGTCGGCGATGTGTTCCTTGACCTTGGCCACGGCTTTTTCATCGATCAGCGGGCCGGTGGTGGTGCCTTCTTCCAGACCGTTGCCGATCTTCAGCTTGGCCACCGCGACTTTCAGCTTCTCGGCGAACGCGTCGTAGACCGAATCCTGGATGTACAGGCGGTTGGCGCAGACACAGGTCTGGCCGTTGTTGCGGTACTTGGAGATGATCGCGCCTTCGACGGCTTTATCCAGGTCCGCGTCGTCGAACACGATAAACGGCGCGTTGCCGCCCAGCTCCAGGGACACTTTCTTGATGTCCTTGGCGCATTCGGCCATCAGCTGGCGACCGATTTCGGTGGAGCCCGTGAACGACAGCTTGCGCACGATCGGGTTGCTGGTCAGCTCGCCGCCGATGTCGCCAGCACTGCCGGTAACCACGCTCAGCACGCCTTTCGGAATGCCGGCACGGTGCGCCAGTTCCACCAGGGCCAAGGCCGAGAATGGGGTTTGCGAAGCAGGCTTGATGACCATGGTGCAACCGGCGGCCAGGGCCGGGCCGGCTTTACGGGTGATCATCGCTGCCGGGAAGTTCCACGGGGTGATGGCTGCGGTCACGCCGATCGGCTGCTTGATCACGATCAGGCGCTTGTCGGGCTGGTGGCCCGGAATCACGTCACCGTAGATGCGCTTGGCTTCTTCGGCGAACCACTCGATGAAGGAAGCCGCGTAAGCGATTTCGCCCTTGGCTTCGGCCAATGGCTTGCCCTGCTCCAGGGTCATCAGGCGACCGAGGTCGTCCTGGTTTTCGATCAGCAATTCGAACCAGCGGCGCAGCTTGTTGGCGCGCTCTTTGGCGGTCAGGGCACGCCAGGCTGGCAGGGCGTTGTCGGCGGCTTCGATGGCACGACGGGTTTCAGCGGCACCCATCTTCGGCACGGTGCCGATGATTTCGCCAGTGGCCGGGTTGTTCACTTTGATCGTCTGGCCATTGTCCGCGTCGACCCAGGCCCCATCGATAAAGGCTTGTTGACGGAACAATTGGGCGTCTTTGAGCTGCATGTCGGCTTCCTTAACAGCACCGCGCATACGCGGGGCGAATTGTGATTGTTGAAAGGCGCCTGGCAGAGGTCGAAAGCGCTGGAGCTTTCGTCCATCGGTCATCAGGCTGCCGTCAGGGAAATCATTCACTGGGCTGAAGCACAGAAAGAGCGCACTGAGGATAGACGTGCGGTTCAGCGCCCAGATTGAGAGCGTTTGAAATCTCAAACGAATCCTAGGATCAAAGGGGGTAAAGGACAATAGCCTGTTCGAAAAAAAGAACGTGAACGGTTGCCTGATCGAATATTTCGGATAAACGTCACTCAGACGACAGATACAAAAACGCCCTTGTCACCCCGTCAGAGGTGGCAAGAACGTTGGTGTGGTCACCCTGTGGAACCGGGTGTTCAAGCCTTCAGGACTTAAAGGAATTGAGCAGGGTCAGCAGACTCCTGAGGTCATCGGGCATCCCGCGCTGGGCGATGCTCTCGGTCGCTTCCGCACCGGCGCAACTGTCGACACCATCGACGAATGTCATCGGCTGCCAAGTGGGGCTGCGAGCCGCTGCCGATGCCCGGCCCCCCAGATTGATGGCTTGCCCAGAGCTCGCCTTGTCCGAGATATCCAACGATCCACGGAGCTTGTTATCGGCGGGTTTAATGACTTCTGCCTTGAGCTGCGGTCGGCCGGGTCGTTGCTGTTCAAGCAGCGCAAGAAGCTCTACTGGATGTTTCGGCAACTGGCCGTTAGCCGCCAGCGATGCGACGAATGGCTCCAGAATCTCCTTTTCATACGCCGTTAAGGGGCGCTTCAAATAAGCTTCGACAACTGAAATGATCGACTTCAAATGACTATCAGGGGTTTCTGTCATCGGATGCTCCCTCCCAGGGTGGCGTGCAAAGAAACAACCAGGCTATTGCCCACGGCCCCGACGAAGGGCCGAACAAGTGCACTAACGGCCAGTGGCCGGGGCGAGCGGGTCCGCTGCCGCGCTCGCGGCCTCCCCGGCTGTCGGTACGGCGGCGCCGAGTAGCGCATCGGCACTCAGTATCTGCAAACGATCCTCGGTGGCGGCGAGTTGATCGCCCTCGGCCGGGTGGTCGCTCATCTGCTTGAGCAATACGGCCTGGGCCGCCAGCGCCACCTTGCTGTCCGCAGCGAAGTAGCCGTCGGCCGATGGCGAGAGCCCGGGGGCCTGGCGGGCGCTCATATCCTGATCAAGGGACGTCGAAGGCGGGGCCAACACATCAGTGATTGGCGAATTAACGAGGGGGTCGGACACACATCACTCCTTGATAAACGGGGCTGTGCGACAGCGCCAAGGTGCAACGACAACAGCCGAATAAAAGTCGCCAAAGAACTCTAGCTCAACCTCACGACAGTGATAGCCCCATGACTTGCGCCACCGTCGCCACCCACAAGCCTTGAACAACGCCCTCAGCGCGGACCTTTTTCCGGCTGCCAAGCGCCCAACACCGCTCATAACGACGCGGCGCCTACCGCTGCCCACGAAACAAAAACCGGCGTGGACGCCCCGAGCGGACATGGGTATGATGTCGCCCGCACTGCATCCGTAGCTCAGCTGGATAGAGTACTGCCCTCCGAAGGCAGGGGTCGTGGGTTCGAATCCCGCCGGGTGCACCATATAGCAGTCTAGACCTGTCTCAGACAGTCTACGAAATACCCCAAGAAGCCCGCCCTGTGCGGGCTTTCTTGTATCTGGCTATCCATCCCTGTCTACCCCTATAACTTCCCGCCGTGTATGCCCACGTGTATGCTTTGAGATTCTTATAACTGGAGGCATACACGCAGTGAAGCGTACTGAAATCAAACGCCGCCCATTAGCAGACACCACACTTGCTGGCCTGGAGCCAGAGCACGCTACGTATCGGGAACAGGACGGCAACGGCCTGTACTTTCGAGTCAAAGCTAATGGGCAAAAGTCGTGGGAGTTGCGCTACAAAAAGCCAGACGGGAAATGGTCTTGGCTGGGTCTGGGCGGCTACCCGGAAATCAGTGGCTCACTAGCCCGACAGAAGGCAGCCCAACTGCGGGATGACGCATCGACCGGCAAAAATCCTTTGGTGAGCAAACAAGCTCGCAAGGTTGCCGACCAGATCGCTGCCAATAACACTTTTGAAGCGTTAGGCCGTGAATGGTTTGAGGCTAGACGGACAAGCTGGGAACCAGGTACGTCCCGCCGAGTGATTGGAGCCCTGGAACTCCATGTGTTCCCCGTTTTCGGCAAGCGCATATACACGGAAATACTGCCTCTGGAATGGATGGAGTTTCTACGCGGCATGGAGCAGAAAGGGATCATTGAGCAAATGGGCAGAGTTCGTGCCTTTTGCAAAGAGATCTATGACCTGGCACGAGTAACAGGCCGGGCCATACACAACCCCCTTGAAGGCCTTAACAAATTCCTGCAATCACGTAGCGCTGAAAACTATGCACACGTTCCGATTGAAGAACTGCCTATGCTGCTGCGAGCGATTAATTCCTACCCTCACGCGACGGACGTTCGTGTAGGGCTTCGCTTGCTGGCCTTACTAGCGTCCCGCCCGAGCGAAATTCGAGAAGCACGCTGGTCAGAAATCGACCTCACCAAAAAATTGTGGACGATCCCTGCTGAGCGAATGAAACGTCGTCGAGAACACGTAGTGCCTCTTTCTCGACAGGCAATTGAAGCACTAACTGAGCTACGAACACTGACAGGTGCGTACCCTCTTCTATTCCCAGGCAGAAAGGATAGGACCATCCCCCGCAGCAACACCGTCTTTCTAATGGCGCTACGCAGGCTGGGATATGCCGGGCGGCAAACAGGCCATGGTTTTCGTCACATCGCAAGCACCATCCTTAATGAGCAGGGCTTTGACGAGAATCACATAGAAGCCCAACTCTCCCATGTTAAGGAGGGAATTGCCGGTGTGTACAACAAGGCAGTGTATCTGCCTCAACGCAAAGTAATGATGCAGTGGTACGCCGATCACCTAGACGCCCTGGAGCGGGGGAACGTTGTTCAGGGACAGTTCGGTAAAGCCCAATGAATGTGACGACCCTACCCCTACTCAAAAACAGTGTTACGCGTGTTACTCGTGTAACGACAATGTTCAAGCAATTGAAATAATTGGGATTTTTCAACGTCACACGCTATACCCCATATCCGTACACCCTGTGTAACGCGGCCTTAGCGTGTAACGTAAAAACACTCCCCACCCCACTGCTGGCAGGCTTTCGGCTCGAGCTATTCGCACCCGTGGCTCGCTGGACACGCTTGCTGAATCAAGGGCGTGGGGTTGAGCGGTATACGCTGCCTGAGATACTTGGCAATGATTGATCAACAACCTACTTCACAGTCACCGCTAAGCAGCGGGTTGATCAGTTACCTCTCCGCACAACCGCTCTACGGACTCTGTCGCGAACAAATCACTGCCGTGTGCCACTTGATTGATCAGTGCTGCCAGCGAATCCAAGCCGGCGGCATCGACCGTGATCTGAACAGTATGTGCATCAAGACAACGATGCACGAAGAGACTATTTTTCAGTACGCCTCTACTGACAGCAGAGCACGTCTCGCTCATTGGGTTCGCCAGTACAGCACGTGCTTCACGGCTACTGATCGCGAGGCGCACGCTGCCTACATCATGGCTTGCGCTGTTAAAGCGCTGGGAGTGATGAACGAATGGATGCGCTCTGTCGATAAAAGAGCCTGGCCACACATCTCGAAAGTACCAACCGATTGGCCATGGGATTTTTACTGCCAATTCATGGAAATGTATGTCAACACGGACGAGCGAACCGAGGCGCTCGATGAGTATGCCTTTCACTTAGAGCCGATTACTTCATTGCCATGCTTGATTGACGATGAGCTCACGCCTCTCGCTGAACGAGCGATAAATTCAGCTATTCGCAGCAAGGGCGGAATTATCAGCGCAATGGAGCGAAGCCAAGAAGTCAACGCCCGAGACGATGCAATCGTTAAGCAGGCCGACCATTACTCGGCAATGGGCATGCCAATAAAAAACGTCACAACCGCCGTGCATGCCTGGCTAAAACGTGAAGTCACTAAACCACCGAAACAGCGTCCTGAATGGGTGACCCCCGAGATGGGAAAAGCGCTCACTCGTAAAAGCGTGGAAGCCATTCTCAAACGCAATTTCGTGCTGTAACTGAAATTTCAATTGGAAGTGAACTCCTTTTGAAATCTCTTCGCCTAGATCATTGCTCACGTCAGTCCAAACCTGTCGAGAGCAATACCTATGAGTACCTCTGTAACCGAGATTTCCCGCAAAGCACCTGCCAACTCTCCCTCGCTGTTTGATGCCGCCTCGACCCTGATCCGCATGCGCGAGGTTGAAGGCATCGTGGGCATGAAGCGCTCGACCATCTACAAGCTCATGCAGCGTCCCGACTGCGGCTTTCCCCAGCCCGTCAAACTCAGCAACAGCAACGCCCGTGGCGCTCCCGTGGCCTGGGTGCTTTCTGAAGTACAAGCGTGGGCACGCAGCCGCATCGAGGCCCGTGATCAGGTGGCCGCATGAATCGCGAGATTGCCCAAAACGCCAAGATGCATCCCTTCTCCAAACTGCGCCAGATCGGCTTCTCGCAACGCCTCATGCAGCGCCTCGAGCGCTACCGCAGCCAGCAGGAAAAACAGGGCCGTGTAGTCAGCGTATTGAGCTGGGACGACGGCACCTGGTGCGCCCTCTCACTTCACTGCGAAGAGTTCGCGATGGTGATCGTCGATGAAGGCCAGCAGATCGACGCCTACGAAGACGCTCGCTCCTGCATCGATGGCGACTTCCTTCCTCTGCTGTCCCTGCGCTGGGAAATCCATGCCTGAAACGAAAACGCCCCCGGGGGCAATCCGGAGGCGTTGAGGTCAATCTACATGCACGAACAATTTATGCCGCACCTGAAAAATCCGCAAGCCATCGGCGCAGTTGCACTTTCAAAAAACGGGCGTTACTCTCTCGACGTCGCTGCAAAATCAGCGACCGGGTTTGACGGCCCGAACAGACATTGGCGCACAGGCGCCCCCATCAAGATTGCAGGCGCTTTTTTTGTGCCCGCATTCCCGTTTTATGGCGGCTGTGCGCGGGATACCTTCGGGTATGCCGGGTTCCTTTGTCCCCGGTCCGTCAACCTGCGTACAGCTGCCACCCTAATTCGTTTGACGGCGAACCGTGGCAGCTCCCCAGACAAAGGAGTTTTGCCCATGCACGCCCTCAATCCGTCCAAAATTCGCGCCGCTGCCCACAGGGCTATGGCTCTCGCCGCTTTACACGCCAACTCCAGCCTCGCTACACGCCTTTCCCGCTACAACGCCCACATGACCAAGGCTCGCGCCCTGGAAACCGCAGGGGGTGTCCAATGAACAACACCCTGAGTTGCGCCCTGCCCGAAGATCTTCTTTGCGTCAGCCTGAACGCAGAAGCCGGTGTTCCCATTGACGCCATCACCTGCGCTATTACGCGCGCCGATTCCGTGCTGATTCTGCTCGAGGATCATTTCGAAAACGAATCCTCGCGCCTCGCTAACCACGTCATTGCCGCCATTCTTTGGGACGTTCGCGGCACCCTCGGCCTGATCAAAACACTCGCTCTGCACGCTGACGTGACGTCCGTTCCGCTGGATCAGAAAGGCGGTGCCCAATGACCCCTTCCATTGCACTCAATACAGTCGGTGGCGCCACCTTTGCCAAGTGCAGCGTTCAGAACAAGCCACTGTTCCGTATCAATCCCGGCATATCGTGCGAGGAGGCGCTCGAACAAGCTTCTCTACTCATGGATTGTGTAAACAAGCTCACGCTCCTGAGCGGCATGGATAACGACAACGACGCGATGGTCTGGGCTTCGCATTACTTGAGCGAGATGGCGAAGGCGATCATTGATGACGTAACCAGCGGGCTGCAATTGGCTCAAGGCGGTGGCGTATGAAGGCCTCAAGTTCCAACGCACGTCGCCCAACATTCGCCCAAGTCAAAGCTATTGCGTTACAGAACATCGACCGTGTGCTCGCTCACTGGCTGCCCCACGGCAAACGCGTGGACGGCGGCAAGGAATACACCGCACCCAATCCCACCCGCACCGACAAACGCGCAGGCTCACTCAAGGTCAGCTTGAGCAAAGGCACCTGGTCGGACTTCGCCGCGGGCGACAAGGGCGGCGATCTGATCGACCTGGTGCGCTACATCGACGGCGGCACGGACGTAGAAGCCTGCAACAAGCTGGCGGAACTGCTCAACGTGTCTGCCGGAACAGCCCAGGCTAAACCCGCACCGGCCAAACCCAAGGCGCTGGAATGGATCGCGATTCAGCCGATCCCGAGCGAGGCCATGAGCAAGTGCCCGGCCAAACATCGGCAGCACGGCGCGCCATCCAAGGTGTGGATCTATCGCGACGCTCAAGGCCTGCCGGTCATGGCGCTCTATCGCTTCGACCTGGGCCCGGATGAAGACGGTAAGCCAAGGAAGGTCTTTGCTCCGCTGACCTGGTGCAAACGGTCCGATGGCCAAACCACTCAATGGCGCTGGCAAGGTTTGCCTGAGCCGCGTCCTTTGTTGCACCTGGATGAGCTGGCCCTGCGCGCCGATGCTACGGTGGTGCTGTGCGAAGGCGAAAAGGCCGCAGACGCCGCGGCTGAACTGATGCCTGGGTACGTGGCCACCTGCTGGCCGAACGGTTCGAACTCTTGGCACAAGACCGACCTGTCGCCGCTCAAAGGTCGCTCGGTGCTGCTCTGGCCGGACAACGATGCCAGCGGTAAAGCCTGCATGGACGCCATCGAGCCGAAGCTGCTTGAGCTGGGTGCGGAGTCAGTACAGCGAGTGGCGCTTGAGGCGTTCAAACGCAAGCCCACCACCAAGGATGGTAAGCACTCGTTTGCCAAAGGCGGCAAGTGGGTAGACGGCGACGACGCTGCCGACGCACTGAGCAAGGGCTGGACCGCTGGCCACGTTGCAGAGCTGGTGCGCAGCGGTGAGCTTTTCGTGAACACGGCGGACGAAAAAACAGAGGAGCCCGTCAAAGCAAAGACAGCGGCCAAGCGTCCGGCGAAATCGAAAAATGACCTGATGCCCGGTGGCTTTCGCCTGACGCCCGAAGGGGTGTTTTATGCCGGTGATGATGGTGAGGCACGCCCGGTGTGCTCGCCCCTGGAAATCATCGCCCGCACCCGTGACGAGAAGGGCCATAACTGGGGCCTGCTGGTCGAGTTCGACGATCCAGACGGCGCCAAAAAGCGCTGGAACATTCCAGCCCGGACGATGACCGGCGACTTCGGCAAAGACGTATTGGGGCCACTGGTAGACATGGGCCTGCGCCTCGCAGGGAGCCGTTCGGGACGTAACGCACGCAACGACTTGCAGAGCTACCTCGGCGGCTTTGACAGCGCACAGCGGGCCCGTCTGGTGACGCGCCTGGGCTGGCACGGCAACGCCTTCCTTTTGCCTGAGCAACAGATCGGATCGCACGAAGAGCACCTGCACTTTTACGAGGCCGGTGCCCAGCTCCCGCCGATCAGCGAGGCGGGCTCCCTGGAGCAATGGCAGCAGCAGATCGGCGCTCTGTGCGTTGGCAATCACCGCTTGGCGTTTGTCGTTAGCGTGGCCTTTGCGGGCCCTTTGCTGAACTTGCTGGGCCATGAGTCGGGCGGTTTCCACTTCTACGGCGACAGTTCAGGCGGCAAAACGACCCACTTGCAGGTGGCCGCCTCGGTCTATGGCGGGCCGCGCTTGGTGCGTTCATGGCGCTCTACAGACAACGCCCTGGAGTCCATCGCCGCCGCGCACTCAGACGGGCTTCTGGTACTGGATGAAATCGGCATGTGCGATGCCCGCATCATTGGCGAGACGGTCTACATGCTCGGCAACGGCACTGGTAAAGCCCGGGCCAATGATCGGGGCCAAGCAGGCCGACAGGTTCAGGAGTGGCGCTTGCTGTTTCTCTCGACCGGCGAAAAGACATTGGCGCAGCACATGGCCGAGGCCAACAAGGAGCTGAAAGCCGGTATGGAGGTCCGCATGCTTGCCGTGCCAGCGGACGCCAGCAAGGGGCTCGGCATGTTCGATGTGCTGAACGGTTTTGAGGATGCCGCCGCCCTCTCCGATGCGCTCAAGGCTCGCGTAGCCAAGTTCTACGGCACGCCCCTCACCGCCTTCCTGAAGGCCCTGAGTGAGCCCGGCGAGATGCTGAGGTGGTCGGTGATCGTTCGCCGCACCCTGGAGCAATTCATCATCCAAAACCTACCCGCCACGGCCAGCGGTCAAGCTCAACGTGCCGCCCTGCGCTTCGGCCTCGCCGCTGCGGCGGGCGAGCTGGCGACAGCCTTTGGTGTTACCGGCTGGCCGGATGGCACTGCCACGACTGCTGCCCGGGTTTGCTTGCATGGGTGGCTGGCTGAGCGGGGTGGCGCGGGCAACCTGGAGGGCGAAGCCATCATGGCCCGACTGCGCCAGGTGATCGAGCGCTTCGGAGAAAGCCGGTTCACCCGGTGGGAATCCACTGCCGCCAAGATCGATGAACACGGACCACGGACCATCGACCGGCTGGGCTTTCGCAAGACCATGGAACACGGCATGGGCGACACCCTGCACACAACTATCACCTACTACGTGTTGCCGGAGGCATGGCGTTCGGAGGTGTTTCGGGGGTTGAACCTCACAGCCGTCAATCGAGAACTGATCCAGCGGGGCGTGCTGCAACCGGCCAAGGACGGAAAGGCTTCTTGCTCGGTACGTCTGCCCGGCATGGGGGTTCAGCGCTGCTATGTAGTCTTGAGCGAACCAGGGAATGAGGTGGCATTGGCAGAAACGGAAGCAGCCTAAAGGCAGCTCATGACGACGAGATTTAGCCGGGCGCTTCCGGCCTCGCCAGCCACTCATTCAACCCCACTCTTTTTTAGGAAATCCATCATGCAAACCGTTGAAACTCTGACTGCGAACCGCGCCAAACTTGAATCAGAAATCCAGAGCTTTCAGGAGAAAATTACCCAATGTGAAGCCACGCTTAGCAAACCGGGAGCGGAGCATTCACCTGCAAAAAGTGAGATCGAATTCAACATCATCAGCAGCCGGAGCCGTATCAAGGCCCTCAAACATAATATCGACATGATCGACCGCGACCTTAGCTGGCACGAGCGCAAACAAGGCACTCCGGGCTTGATGAACACGTACCACGAAAAACTGCATTCCTGGGCAGCAGATAAAGTCGAACTGCTAGAGAAACGTCAAGCGCTGAGCTCTCGCCTGGAGGAAACCAAGGCCCAGACCAGCAAGCAACTTTCCGAAGCTCGCCTTGCCGAGGAGGAAGCGGCACGGAGCTATGCCCAAGCAGTAGCGTGGGGCGACGTAGATGCTGAAAAAACGGCCTCGACAGCCGCTCAGAAAGCGGCCAAAGCCTTGGAAGCAGCACAGGAACATCAACGTCGCCAAGGCTTGATCATCAATGCACTGGAAAAGGAGATTCAAATCGTCGATGAGCACATTGATGAAGCAGACCGCGAATACGCAAAAATTGAACGAAGTGCAGTGCTACTGGCTACTGAACGCCTTGAGGAGGAGTGGGACACCGCAGCTCAGACGCTGATTGACCTCGGAGCAAAGCTCTATGCTGGCTTGCGCTACATGGGCCGTGAGCAAATGGCCTTCCATGACCTCAAAATTCCTGGCCGCGTGAACCTCTATCAAAAATGGGATCAGGGCAATTTGATGGGCGGAGCCACACAATTCGGGCCTAACGAAATCATCGGCCTCAGCGCTGACACCGAGAGTGAGACTGACGTGGCGGCGTAGGTCTGTCATCAAAATTGGGGCCTCGACGAGGTCACGAAAGGGCACAGCCTGCGCTCGCAGGCTGCTGCACTGCAAACCCGAAATGAAGAGAGCACAGGATCATGTCAGAGGTAAAGGAACCTTCACCATCAACCCGCGATGCACTCAAGGACAGGCGACTCTATCTGCTGAACCTGGTGGAACTAATTGAGAGCAATCATCAAACCCTGACCACCATAGAAAGGCTGTCGATAACCGCGATAGCCGCCGAAGTGAAACGCATCGAAAACCAGCTTCACCCTCGATAGCGTGAGCAAGCCAAAAGCCTAGGGCCCCGAATAGCCCGACAACGAATAGGGGAGTGCAAATGCACTCCCTTTTTTGGACACGCGCTTAACAGCGTTTAACCAGCTAAAGTCTCTCAGGACAGTAAGGGGTTGGTGAGGTAACACCCTTCGTCCTTTTCTTTTTTAGGAAATCAAATATCCAGTATTTTCCTTAACGCTATACTTGGCTGGCCGCGACTGCCTCATTCAGAAGAATCAGCAACATCGTGCGCTCGCGTCCATGTTCCTCTCTCAAGTGTTTTGCCTTATGCACATCATCTTCCTGCACAAGCTCCATGTGCAGAGCATTAACCCGCTCCAAGGTAGTTAACAGTACTGGGGAAAGTTCGACCAGCATGTAATAAGGCTCCTCTAGTTTTATCGTGTGAACGCGAAAATGAGCGTCGCTCTGTTGCATCGGCTCAGCGCATGGCTACCCTTGCGGTGAAGAACGGATTGTCACCGCAAGAAAGGGACCACGGCTCAGTCCCCTGTGATTTTGTTATCTCCAAATGGGGCGAAAAACGCCCAGTGTTTGCCCGTGCGAACGCATTCACAATCTCGTCCTCAGTAAGGCCGTGTTTAGCTACTAGGCACTTGAGCACGTCCCCTAATCTGCTTTCAGAAAGATCGTTGCACGGAATCTCGTTCGACCAGATCGAGGCCTGACCTTCCCAACCTTCGATGATCCACACACGCTTGCTCATGAGCACTTTTCCTAGGATGGCTCGACGGTTTGCCAGTGTAGTTCCACACCAGCTAATTGGCTTGCCGCTGCCTTCGCTTCGTTCAGATATGAAAAGTGTTTTGGTAACCCTACATAAACTCGAACACCTGCACGATTTGAATTGCACTGCAATGCAAAAGGCTTGACTAGGCGACCAAGAATCTCGATGCTCCGCAGTTTTTGCTCATCCACCTGGGCGATGTATTTGCATCTCGGGATCATGTACGTAATTTTCCTATCGCTGCCGATTGAGCAGGGTGACGGTGGCGGGCATCGATAATATGTTCGTTATCCCTTACAGAGCTACTAGCTGCGTTTGCGCCCTAGTTTCAATTATCTCGATCAGTTCAGAGTGCTTAGGGAATTCATTCTTTAACCAAACACTTGGCACGAAATGGTGGTCCAGATGAACCGCAGTGCCCTGACCATCGAAGCATGCGCAAAGCATGACATTCATCTCCGTCTCATCACCCGCCATCGCGGCTGGTACAAAGACAGTTCCGTCGTCACTAACACCGAAGGACCGTCGCCACTCGGGGAAACGCTTTCCATCTTGGTTTGAAATGGAAAACCAATTTATCTTGTTCATTTAGTCGTTCTCGAAAGCAAGACCTTGGCTCTGCAAAAGGCCCTTGTGGCCGGTGGTGGGCCGCGATTTTTCTGTTGATTCAGTTGTGTTTGTTGGGATCACTAAATTAGGTCAGCGCGTTACCATTTTGATTTTTTGGAAATTGAAGGCGCTCAAAGTCTCCAGCGAGCGCAGCCAAGGCTGAGTAACACCTATTAAACCTCGCCGTGCCACGAAAAATACCAATAGACTCAAGAAGGTCCGGGGCGAATGACCTGAGCAATTTGCGTTGAATATGACTCGAGTAGTTCGAATCGAACGTACGCTTCGCAATAACTGCTGCCTGAGCTTCACGGATGGCTGCGGCCATAACTTCGTGGGGGTGTGCCTTTTCACTCGAGTAAGCTCCTGCTCTGTCAGCCAAGCTACTCAAGGCTTGGCTTACCTCACACAAAGTTTCGTAATCTACCTTCCGCTTGTGCGAACGATATAGGTAAAAAGCAGCTGCTCCTATGGCGAAAATGGCAAGGGGGCAAAACTGTTCATATCCTATTTTCCTAGGTCAGTTGAATAACCGATGGAGTCCACCAGGTTTCAACCGGCGAACCTCTCCCATTTTTTGATCGCTAGTCGAGCGTTCCTTTCTTCCTCGCCATCCTTGCTCACAATGGCATCAATGAATTTCAAATGAGCATCCATGTAAGAATCGAAATCCTTAACAGGCACCCCATAGTCAAGGGCGCGGCTCCACCAAGAGAACGCAATAGCCAGCTTGCCAATTTCAGGATCGCTATTTGTGTAGTCGCTTTTCAGACGATCCAGCCCACCATCATTGCAGGCGACCGCCCAGCCAAATGCCTTCGAAAATTCCCTAACTTTTCGCGGTTGTACGCCAGAAGCTAACTTTTTATGTATCGTTTTATGGTTTTTTATATCGCCCTCGTCAGATGGGTCATACATGAGTCCACAGACACGACACTCACCATTTTCGTTCATTTGCATCGTTTTTTCCGTTAGCTGGTTGGTTGTTGTGCGCTGAAGTCGGCGGCGATGACGTGGGCTGGGCTTTCACCGTTTTCAAAGCGCTCGACTTAGTCAGCATCGGGATCGTCCAGCGTGCCGGATATTTCATCGTGACCATACCGCTTGGCCAGCTCGTTAACATCCCGTATCCACTGGCGCCGCGCCAGGGCCTGCTTATGGTTCATGGTGCCGTTTTACTCAGACCTCTGTAGGCCAGCTACAGTCTTGATCCTCGGCCAGCAAGAAGCCATGCCCGCTGACCAGTTGACTGACTACACGCCCGGCGATCACCTTCCCGTCGGGTAACTGAAGGCGGGCCGAGGTCGGTCCCTTGGCGAGGTCTAGCCAAAGGCCTGAGCCAATGCTGACCTCAACTTCTCGACCCAACCCAGGGTGATTGACCTCTAGCTCAACTCCAGGCCGTTCGGCAATGCGGGTCAGACCTGGCACTTCGCCGTAGCGCAGGATCAGATCAACCGGCCCGTGATACGAGAAAACATTCATGCATTCAGTCCTTTGATGGATTAGACGCCAGTGAGGCATCCTTCTACTGCCGCAACCCAGCATAGACTAGGCTCGGGCGACACTACGTTTTCCTTCAGCCTTCGGCTTTACCGGCGGTCAGAAAGTAAACGGTCCGTATTTTGCGTTACGCAGGCCATCAATCGTCTTCGCTTTCAGGGGACATTGCGTACTTTATTGCAGGAGTTTTATCAACATAGCAGGAAGGCTGTGCCATCAATAACGGACTACCCCTAACATACGAACCACCGTTATTCGTAGGTTCAACACTCATAACTCTGAAATAAATTATAAATCGGTATTTCCGTCCGAGCCTAACGATTGCTGAACAAGACATCAGATAATTAGGATCAATTAACCATTCGATTAAAAGGTCTTTGCGACGATACGTTGCTGTGACTGCGCTAGCTGACTCAGCAATCGGCATTAGCACACTTTTAGAGGTAATGCCGCCAATAAAGAACGCTATTTGGCCCTCAGTTTTTTTCAAACGACTAAATCCGCCCTTTGACTCTTCTTGCAGATCAACGAACTGAACTCTAGTCGCTACTTTCTCAAGAATCTCCTTATAGTGTTCGGCCTCATAATGCGTGATATAATCAAACAGATAGTTTCTGCCAGAGTAATTATCCCTAACATACTTCTGGTCGAATGATCTTCTATTATTCAAGATCTTAGCATCCTGCAATGACCGAGTGTATCTCGTTTCCGGGATCTCACCCAATACTTGTAAACTTAATTGCTCCATGCGTCTAATATTAATAAAATCAACCGTATGCTCATTAACCTCGATCAGTTGCGCCGCTCTTTTCGCATTGGCCTCTTGTACTTTCACTTCCCAAGCAAGCTTGCTTTTTCTTAGAGATACAGCGGTTATCTTCATTGTTAGTCCCGTGCCATGCGCAAGATCATGGTCATTTGGGCACAAAACAATGAGATTATCGTAAGAGTTATCTTGCGTCTCAGCATAAGGAATTATATGGTGAATTATATAAGACCTACCTTTGTCGCCTTTGCAGATACAACATAGGTAGTTAGAGCGCCTTAAAAGCAACTCTATTGTTTCTTGCGGTATGGCCCTGCGCTTTATACAGACTCTAATCTCCTTAACCTCTTCATGAGTAAATCCGTAATTACTGACCAGATCCTGCACTTTAAGGCTTCGAATTTTCTGGAGGTTTAATCCCTTATCCTGAGCTCGGGTGGCTAGGTCTAGGCTGACGCCGTATCCGAGCAATTTGCTCCTAATGTAATCTTCAGATGACATACGTTCATTTTTGTTCATTAGACGGGCTCCACCCACTCGATATCGCCGAGAATAATGCGCTGCTGATTTTTCCTGACTTTGCAGACGCGAAAATCAACATCCTTCTACGGCCTCGGCCCAGCATTTGGCTGGGCTTGGGCGGTAACGCGATTTTTCCTTTAACTTTTGGCACGTTGTGCCACAGGGTGTTACCGGTCCAAGTTACAAGTTTTTATTTAGAGACCAGCCAGGGAACCGAACATTGAGGCATCGAGTCATGGCACGTTGCTCTAGGAGGTTAAATTCAGGCGATGACCTGTGTTTTGCGAGATCGCTTTCAGCCACCGAATTCAACGCTCGTTGGAACATCCGGTATCCGTCCCAGTAGCTTTTAAGAGCGAGGATTGCCGCTGAAGCTACGAGCCAACACATTGCGAGCATCATTCCACCTGAAACCAGAGCAGCGACTTCACCCCCCTTTCGAGGGAAAAAATTCCAGCAGAGTGCTGCGCAGAATGAAAGCAAACCCAAGATGACAAGCTTTTTAATTAACGGCCTGATGCGAGTAGGCTTAACAAATGTCTTCATTCTCTGAATAGCTAGTTTTCTAACCATGGTCGATCCTTCTTTGTTGAAAAGACATGCTCTAGTGCTGTCATAACCCGCTCGATGACGGGCTGATAGGGCAGCAACTTTTCCTCGGCTGGCTCGACGGTTTGCCAGTGTAGTTCCACACCAGCTAATTGGCTTGCCGCTACGCGTTTCCCTTCACATTTAAGTACTTCCGTTGTCACGCGCCCTATAAGCTCAGCAGTAACGCCGCAAGCACGGGAGGGAAATTGATAAAATGTTGAGGTCTTCGCATCAGCGAGGCTCATGAGTCCTTCTCGAAACGCAAGAGCCACCGCCTCTAGCTCATCATGGCCTTTTTCCTTTAAATAAGTGGCGTCGGTTCTGACCACTTATCACGGGCCCGGTCTAGAGAGACGTTAAAAGTCGTTCAGCTTGTCGAGTTTCCCATCTCCTCGTAGCGCTTTTCCTAAGCTGGCCCCGATGTCGTTGAACTGATTAACGATCTGCGGGTAATCGCGCTTGGGGGGAAGGGTCCAGCCGCAACTAGACGGATGGGGTGCACCAGCAACCAGCTCAAGCTGGAGCCGGGCCCGGCCATCCTTTGCGATGAAGTAGATGTCGTAGTTCGAGTAGCAAGGCACGCCGGTCACAATCAAACCATCCGTGCTCAGCTTCCAGCTCGAAACGGCCTTAGCGATCACTGCGCCTCGTTCTTTGTCCTCAACCCGAGACATGAGCTTGCTGTTCTGAAAGGACACAGCGAGGAAGTCATTCGCACGGGCGAACAACTGTGCTTTGCTCGCCCCTGCCACATCGTAGTCGTAAAGGAATTCCCGCTTCTCAGTGGTGATAGGCAGTTGGTCCGGAGGCGTCGTCGCGCACGCAACGAGTAACACAGTGGCTGTAGCTACGAGTAACGTCTTGAACATGTTCCGATCGTCCGTGGTGACGCCTGGATTAGCGTCCAGGGTAATTCTAGAGGTAGACGCCAAAAGGGCATCTTTCTACGGCCTCGGCCCAGCGTGGGGGCTGGACTTGTGGTGTACCTGTGCGCTTTCCTATAACTGGATGATGTAATGTGAAACCTATCCTCGGGCCTTAGTGATAGGTTCAGCGGCTATGCGAAGCGCATTAACGCGGGTTCCAGCTTCATGTCCACGGCAGATAAAACAAACCCTGCTGTCAAAGCCACAAGAGACCAAACCGACGTAGCCCTATCACGCGAGGCAAACATGACGATTGCCAGCATGTACAAGGCTCCGCTTAATCAGAGCTGACTTCGCAAGCGCACTGAGGAATTTTCTCATCGCAGTCTTTGCACACCTCACAGGAACAGTCAGGTTCTTTCTCACCGCAATTGTCGCAAGTTTCACAGGTGCAGTGATCTTCTTTGGCGCTACAGTGACTACACCGCTCGCACACACAGTCAGCTTCCTTTTGCTCACAGTCTTCGCAATAGCTGCATTCACAGGCGCTGCCTGGCTGTTCACAACCATCACAAATTTTATCCATGGGATCCATAGCTAGCACTCCTTCAGTTTATGGGCACGGAATCCTCACCTCTCCTACGGGCTTATGAGTAAAGCGATTTTTCCGAACTATTTGGGGTTGGAGGCCGATGCCGCTATTTCGCGAAGGTCACTAATGATTTTCGGAACGACAACAGATAATTTGCCGTCCCGCAGTGCAGCATTTCTGATCGTGGTGGCCACGTCTTCGACGCGCCAATACTCCTCAACAATCAGCGCTGAGACTTCCGCTTTTTCATAGATGTAACTGCTGAGCAGAACGCCTGGCACATGAGTCAACACAAAGCCCATTGCAACGCGCCCGTGCCGATCAACGCAGGCAACCAGTAGGGCAGTCATTTCCTCAAAGCGCCCATCCTTCGCCAGCTCGCGTAAAGCTCCAAGAGCAGGCTCGCTGACGTATTTTTGGTCCCAACTTTGAAAGAACTCAGCAATGATTTCTTCAATCGCCCGCATCGTGCTATCTCACCGAAAATGGTTAATCGGCAGTCAAAGCTGCCCTTCTTACGTCATGAGCCATGCATTCGGTAGGGCTAGGTGTTCCTAAAGATTTTTCCTATCATCAGAGTCAGCGTCCTTGAAGTTGTCGATTTGCCGAATCGACGCAATCGCCATATCCATCATCATCTTCGCTTTCAGCGTAAACCTCATCGCAAATCTGCTTGGCCTGCTGGGTCGACGAGGCAGTACGGGCCGGCGGATTACATGCCGAGGTGTTCGCGGCCACTATGGCGGCGAGAATCAAACCAACAAAAATCAGGGTATGACGCAGTTCCATGCGTTGGAATTTCCTTTAATCGGACGCTAATCCCATGTGCATGACATACCACGCACCGATGTCCATACAACCGTCCCCAACATAACGGCCGCCAAGACGACGAAGAAAACCCTGCTTAGCTTCCTCCGTGGACAGCCTCAACCAAGGGCTATCGTCACCATACGAGACCAAGAGCTGTCCATTTGGTGCACGCTCGGCTTTGTATTGAGCGAACTCTTTTTCACCGTCAACAGCTTCATGGAGAGCGTACACGTCCTCTACGTCCGTCTGCACAGCGCCATCGAGCCATTTGTCAAAATCAGTCAGTGTAAGTCTAGCCATTGTTGATTTCCTCAAGTTCTCGGGCGCAAAAACCTCACCCTTGGACGGACATTTCAATATCAATGGTGACTAGCGGAAAGAGTTACCGATATCACTATGCCATTGCAAGCTCAAAGGCGCGACGGATAACCTCGATGTCAACATTTAGATACGGCTTGCTGTGATCGAGGCAGGCATGACCGAGGATGGTCTGTACCGTCTCCACGTCGCCGGTCGCAACCAAGACCTTTGCCGCCAGAGATCACCTGCCACTGTTTGACAAACCCTGCTTGATACCGGCCTGCCGGTAGAGCCGACTGATCGTCTGCTGGAGCGAATCACTAGTGCGGTAACCCTCCGGACCGCTATCCAATTGGCGATGTTTAAACGCAAGTTCAAACGCTTGGCCCTTGTGTGGTAACTCAGCTTTGAACCTGGGCGCAGGCCCCGATATTCATCAACGTCAGAAAGGCCCCACCGGCGTTGCAAGCGAACCGCGATACAGCGGTCCAAGGCGGCAAGGCATCGAGCATGTGTCAGGTATACATTGCGGGGTCGGCAGCCCTTGGTGATGTCTGCTCGTAGATACACCTCGGACTTAATAGCTCCGCTGGGGTAAAGCACGTCTGCGACCTCCAGCAAGGCCAATTCGGTGACGCGAATCCCAGTGGTGTGTGTGATCCATAAAAGCATCACGTCGCGCTCTAGCAGACAGCCGGTAACGGATGCACGCGGATCAAGTGTTTGAATTGCCTTGGACGAAGGGATGTTGCGCGGCGGATGGGTGTAGTCATAGGGTTCTCTGTCAGGATTGATAACGAATCGCGGACGATCCTGAGAGAGCTTGCAACGGGCCTCCTGAATAGCTTACAGACCCGTGTGCCGTAGTGTTCACAGAAAATTCAGCAGAAATGACATATTGGTATAGGGGAAAGTTGGTTCAGAAATGTAGTCGTCATTTGCGGAAGGTCCCTGCGGAGCCGGTAAAACCCGAGATTAAACGACCGGTTCTGGCCGGCAGCAAACCTAGGTGAACCGTAGTCTTCGGAACCTTTGGCGCAGTACGTCTCAATTTAGGAAGGCCCAGGATAAAGACGTTACACGGTTCGTTATCGTTACACCGTACACTCTGCATGATACAAAACGGTGAAACCTTATTTTTATACAATAAAATCAATAACTTACTAATAATCGTCACACCTGAAACACTAGTTACACGTCTTTTTAGGTATACACCCCGCCCCCCATCTGCAATGAGAACCACCAGCGAAGAGATTCCAGTAGGTGCCGGGGGACCCTGAGCAAACGAACCACATACGGGGTCGGAAACCCGCGGGACTGTGTTAGCGGCAGAGTGCCCAGCTTAGTGAACTGGTGAACCGGGTGAACACACTGTTCACCAGTGCAAATGCACAAGGTCTTGAGACGTTGCCGGGGCCCCTGAGCAAATCTGAAAGACACGGGGCAGATAACCCGCCGCACCTGGTTAGCGGCTGGGTTTTCTACGTTGGTTGACAGGTTGACGTGGTTGACACACTCACTCAGGTTGACGGTATCCAAACGTTCGGGATTTACCACACCAATGCTCACCTTTACCGATCAGGTAACGATGCCATTTCCCCCTGAACATCCTTTCAATTTCAACGTTGAAATTTCAGTAAGCTGCGAAAACTTTCGCTGACACGATCACGCGGGTTTCCGACCCCGTATAGAGAGAAAAGCCTCAGGGGCCCCGGCAGCTTTTCCGGGGCTGGCTACAGCACTTTGCACTTTCACCACTAGCAACGCGTCCAGCTTTCAGTCATCGGCTAGTATCAGAAGCCAAGCTGCAAGGATGGTCGCCAGTCAGAGTGGAGGAACAAGCAATGGATATGGTTCGAGTCATCTCATCGGCAATCACAGCTGTGGGCTACGACGCCACCACAGGCCGGATGAAAATCACGTTCAAACAAGGACGCACATATGACTTCTGCCGCGTGCCATCGCACGTACATCAAGGCCTGATGGCGGCAGGCTCCAAAGGGGCGTATTACGATAGAGTTATTAGAGATCGCTACCAATGCTAGGTGATGGCAAGGGGTAAGTTTCCAGGCCAATACCCTACCAGCAGCAGGGGCCGTGTATGCCCACGTGTATGCCTAACCGGAACATAGCGCACAGAACCCAGCAAATACGGGTACTTTACAGCCCAGTTCAAACGACGCCGGGGCACCAGATTGCAAGCGAGACCTGTCCCAGACAGTCTACGAAACACCCAAAAAAGCCCGCCTTGTGCGGGCTTTTTTGTTTCTGGCGATCCATCCCTGTGTCGGCAGTCCCGCCTGGGCACCCCTCGGTTGAAGAGCGGCTGGCCACGCCATTTTCCGAATCATTCATCCCCAGAGACGCCGATCTCGTTCGCTTGGTCCGCCATGTCCAAGCAGGCGGTGGTGAGGAGTTTTTTACACCCTTGGGCGGGACATCAGCACAGGGACCCCCTTCAGTGAGCCCTGCACCCCTTACTTGTAAGAGTCCAAGCCTTTGCTGATATAATGAGACGAATTCTCATTAACGTCTTTCATATCCCGTGCAATCCACTTCATCTCGGCATCAGGCCATCTACCAGCTTTACAGCCACCACCACGGCTGGCTGCAGAACTGGCTGCGCAAGCGCTTGGGCAGTACCGCCGATGCTGCGGACCTGGCCCAGGATACGTTCCTGCGACTGCTCTGCAGTGCGCCTGGCGAGCCGCTGAACTGCACGGCGCCGCGCGCCTATCTGGCCACCATCGCCAATCGCCTGACCATCAACCTCTACCGCCGCCGCTCGCTGGAGCAAGCCTATCTGGCCGCGCTGGCGCAAATACCGGAAGACCTGGCGCCATCGCTGGAACATCAGGCACTGGTGCTCGAAGCCCTCGACGAGATCGACCAGGTACTGGCCCTATTGCCCGCCAAAACCCGGCAGGCATTCCTGATGGCGCAGCTGGAGGGTTATACACAGGAAGAGATCGCCAGCCGGCTCAACCTCAGCGTGCGTTCGGTGCAACGCTACCTGGCGCGGGCGTTTGAAGAATGCATCGTGCTCGCCAGCCAGAGCGCGCAGTATGAGTAATACACCTATCGACCGGCGTATCGCCCGTGAAGCGGCCAACTGGTTCGTGCGCTTGCAGAACAGCAGCGCCGGCGCCGCCGAGCATGCCGCCGGCGCTGAGTGGCGGGCGCGACACGCTGATCACGAACGGGCCTGGCAACTGGCTGAGCGCTTCAGCGGCCGAGCCCAGCAGCTTGCCGGTGACGCCGGGCGGGCAGCTCTGGAGCGCCCGCGCAGCCTGGAGCGGCGACAGGTGCTCAAGACCCTTGTGTTGCTGATCGTCGCCGCCCCGCTCGGCTTCGCAGCACACCGCAGCCTGCCGTGGCGCGAGTGGCAGGCAGATGAGCGTACTGCCACGGGTGAGCAACGCACCCTGCGCCTGCCGGATGGCGGGCAGATTCGCCTGAACACCGGCAGCGCTGTCGATATCGCCTACGACGACAACGTTCGCCGCGTGCGCCTCATCGCCGGCGAGATGCTCTTCGAGGTCCCCCACGAGCAGGCAAGACGGCCGTTCATCGTCGATACCACCGAAGCGGAAATCACCCTGCTCGGCAGCCGCCTTCTGGTGCGTCAGTACCCGCAGAGCACGTACCTCGCCGCACTGGAGGGCGCTGTGCAGATACGCCCGCGGCTGTCACGGGGTGATGATGGCCTGATGCGTCTGGCGGCCGGCCAGCAAACCCGGGTCAACAGCCTGGCTGCGGAGCCTGCCATGGCGCTGGCGCAAAGTCGTCTCGACTGGCTCAGCAACGTGCTGCGCGCAGAAAAGATGCGCCTCGATGACTTCATCACTGAGCTGGATCGCTATCGCCCGGGCTTGCTGCGTTGCGATCCAGCAGTGGCCGGGCTGCTGATCTCCGGCACCTTCCAGTTGCGCGACACCGACCAGATTCTCCGGGCCCTGAGCCAGACCCTGCCGGTGGACATCCATTACAGGACGTCCTACTGGGTCACCATCACGGCGCGCGAAAAAGTGTAATAAGAATCATTGTCGTGTTTTCCCCAGGCTGCGTGTCCCTCCCGTAACCACATCATTTTCACAGGGCGGGGACAAACACATGGCGACGACGCAGGGCATGCAACCACTGGCGCGGGCAGTACACGCTGCTGCACTGGGTCTGATCATCGCGGGCGGCAGCCTGACTGCAGCAGCGGCGCATGCCGTCGAGCAAAGCGCGCAGCAGAACCCTACCTATCACGTGCCAGCCGGCAACCTGAGCAGTGCCCTCTCCGAGTTCGCCAGCCAGGCGAATATCACCCTGCCCATCGAGCCGGGCCTGGTGGAAGGTTTGCGCAGCCCTGGCCTGAATGCCGCCACCAGCGTGGAAGGCGGCCTGCAGCAACTGCTCAAGGGCACCGGCCTGCAAGCGTCACCCCAGGGTAATGGTCTCTACCTGCTGGCACCGCAGGCTGCCGGCACAAGCCTGGAACTGGGCGCTACCAGCATTACCGGACAGGGCCTGGCGGCGACCACCGAGAACAGCGGTTCCTACACCACCGGGACCATGCAGACCGCCACCAAGCTGCCCTTGAGCCTGCGCGAAACGCCGCAGTCGGTCAGCGTGGTCACCCGCAAGCGCATGGACGACAAGGCCATGACCAGCATCAGCGATGTTGTCAAAAGTGCGCCGGGGATTTTCCTCAATAACTCCGGTGGCGCTGGGCGGCCCACATTCAGCGCTCGCGGTTTCGACGTCGACACCATCATGTACGACGGCTTTCCCACCAGCTTCCTGACCTACCTGCCCAGCGGTGAAGCCAACCTGGCCATGTATGACCGGGTGGAGATCGTTCGCGGGGCCGCCGGACTGACCCAGGGCGCCGGCAACCCTGCGGGCGCCATCAACCTGGTGCGCAAGCGCCCGACCCATAAGTTCCAGGCCACGCTCACCGGCAGTGCCGGTAGTTGGGATGATTACAGCGGCACCCTGGACGTCGGCGGCCCGCTCAATGAAAACGGCACCCTGCGCGCCCGTACTGTGGTCTCGCGACAGGACGCCAAAAGCTTCCGGGACTCGGTGGAAAGTGATGCGGACCTGTTTTACGGCGTGGTCGACGCCGACCTGAGCGAAAGCACCACCCTGACGCTTGGTGCCTACCGGCAGAAAAACCACACCAACTACATCTGGGGCGGGCTGCCCATGGCCCGTGGCGGTGGTCATCTGGGGCTGCCACGCGACACCTTCCTGGGGCATGACTGGGAATACTCGGACAACCGCACTACCGGCTATTTCGCCACCCTGGAGCACGGTTTCGCCAACGACTGGACGCTTCGCGTAGCCGCCATGCAGTCCAAGACCGACACCGACGTGCTGGCCTCTTCGATCTGGGATTACGACCGCCACTACCTATGGACGGAAGCCATGGAGCAGAAGGAAACCGGCTATGACATGGCGCTCAGCGGCCCGTTCCAGATGCTCGGTCAAGAGCACGACCTGACGGTGGGCGTCAGCAAACGCCAGCTAGATTATCGCTCCGGTGACGCCTGGAGCGCGTACACCGACGCGGGCAGCAATCCGTTTGAGTGGGATCCACGTGGTCATGCCAAGCCTGATTACGTCACTGGCGATAACGGCCTTCCCGAGACCACCACCCAGGACAGCGTCTATGCCAGCACCCGTCTGCGCTTGACTGAGCCGCTGTCGCTGATTCTCGGCGGCCGTTTGGACTGGTACGAATTCGAAGACCGCGCAAACCCTGACGGCAACTACAAAGTCACCCGCAACCTGACCCGCTATGCCGGCCTGGTGTATGACCTGGACGCCAATCACTCGGTCTATGTCAGCTACACCGACATCTTCAAACCGCAAAGCAGCAAAGGCCTGGACAGGAAAGTGATCGCCCCGGTAGTGGGCGAGAACTACGAAGTGGGCATCAAGGGCGAATACTTTGATGGCGCCTTGAACGCCAGCATGGCTGTGTTCCAGATCGACCAGAAGAATCGCGCCCAGGAGCTGCCTGATTCCAAAGGTTGCGGTTCAGGCGCCACCAGTGCCTGTTATGAGGCTGCCGGGCTGGTACGCAGCCGCGGCATCGACCTGGAAATCCAGGGCGCCGTGACCGACAACTGGCAACTGGCCGCCGGCTACACCTACACCCAGACCCAATACGTCAACGACGCCACCGCCTCCCGGGAAGGCGAAGACTTCGACCGCAAGAAACCCCGTCAGCTATTCAAGCTGTCCACGATCTACAACCTGCCCGATGAGCTGCAACGCTGGCGCATTGGCGGTGATGTCTACCAGCAGAGCCGCATCCGCACCTCGGGGGGCACCGGCGCCACGGCATGGAAAAACCAGCAGGGCTCGTACACGGTGGTCGGCCTGGTGGCCGGCTACAAAGCCACCGAGCACCTGGACCTGCAGCTCAACGTCAACAACCTGTTCGACCGTACCTACTACAGCAGCGTGGCCAACGGCGGCTATAGCCCGTACGACATCTACGGCGACCCACGCAATTTAAAACTGACGGCTCGCTACAGCTTCTAAAAAGCGCTGCATCGTCCACGTCCAGGGAAGGACGTGGGCCGGCTGACTGCAATGGGTGGAGCCACAGGGAGCGCCCAAAAACACCTGCCAGACGCCTTCCCTTTCACCCTCAGCGCTGCGCCCTCTCGCGCAACATCGTCAAGAAAATCTCCAGCTCCCGACTCAGCGGTTCATCCTTCCTCAGCATCACCCCGAACGGGCTCAACTGTTCTTCGATTTCCAGGTCCAGGGCGGTCAGCAAGCCGGTGTGCACGTGGTCGCGGACCACGGTGTCGGTCAGCACCAGGATGGCGTCGGTAATCTGGACCAGTTGCAGCATGGCGAACACCGAGGTGCATTCAATGACGTCGCTGGGGGAGGCCACGTCGAGGCGGGCGAAGGCGTTTTCCAGGGCGACGCGGGCGGGGCTGGTGTCGGGCTGGAGGATCCAGGGCCAGGCTTCGACCATGTCCGCCAGGTCAGGGGCGGCGACCTGGGTCAGGGGGTGGCCGGCGCGGACGACCACGGCCAGGTGTTCGTTGCCCAAGGGTTCGAAGGCGAAGCGTTGGCGGTCCTGAGCGTGGGACAAGCGGGCAATGGCGACGTCGATGCGGCGCTGGTCCAGCAGTTCGCTGAGCTGGTCGCTGGTGTCGCCCATGATCCGCAGCCGCAGCAGCGGGTGGCTGGCTTTCATTTCGGCGATGGATTGCACCACCAGGTCCGGCACCGCGCCCATGATCGCGCCCACCGACAGGTAGCCATAACCACCGGCCTGGCGGTCGGCCAGGTCTTCGGCGCAGCGCTCCAGGCCGTTGAGGGCGGCGCGGGCGAAACGCAGCAGTTCTTCACCAAGCACGGTGGCGCGCATGCCTCGGGATTGACGCTCGAACAGGGTGCAGCCGAAGGCTTCTTCGATTTCCTGGAGCATGCGCGTGGTGGCCGGCTGCGACATGTTCAAGGCTTCGGCCGCGCGGTGCAGGTTCTGGCTGTTGCCCAGGGTCACCAGCATCAGCAGGTGCTTGTAGCGCAGGCGATTGAACAGGCTGCGGGCAGTGATCGGCGTCGACATAAAGGCACCTTGTTTGTTGTTCTGATACCCGCAGGGTATCGCAACGGGCCAATCCACTATTAGCTTTTGCGCGACGGGTTTGTTATTCCACTGCCCTCGACAATAACAATGGAGACCGCCTGTGAGCGCCCTCGCCCCCACCGCTTATACCGGCCCGATCATTGACAGCCATATCCACCTGTTCGACCCGCGCCGCCCCGAAGGCATCCCTTGGCCAACGCCGGCCGACAGTATCTATGCAGCGCACTTGCCCAGCGATTACTGGGCCCTGGCAGCGGACCACGGCATCACCGGGGTGATCGCCGTAGAGGCCAGCCCCTGGGTCGGGGACAACCGCTGGTTGCTGGAGACCCTGCGCGGCGATCCGCGGATGTTGGGTTTTGTCGGCAACCTGGACCCGGCTGATCGGGCGTTTCGCCAGGAACTGGAATGGCTGGAACAGGAGCCGCTGTTTCTCGGCCTGCGCTACGGCAACCTATGGGATCGGGACTTGCTGGAGGACCAGCACAAACCCGGGTTTATCGACAACCTGCGGGCCCTGGCCGACAGCGGGCGCAGCCTGGACAGTGCCAACCCGGACGGACGCCTGCTGGATGGCCTGCTGCAACTCAGCGAGCGGCTGCCGGAGCTGCGGATCATCATCGATCACCTGCCCAATGCGCCGGTCGAGCCCGGCGAGGAACAGGCCTTTGAACGCCGGGTACAGGCGTTGGCGCAGCGGCCCAATGTGTTCGCCAAGCTGGCGGAAATTCCGCAGGTGGGTAAACAAGGCGTGATCGTTGACCCAGGGTTTTATCGCGAGCGCCTGGATTTGCTCTGGCAGGCCTTTGGCGAGGACCGCTGCTTCTTTGGCAGTGACTGGCCCAACAGCGAACAGGTGGCGAGTTTCGACAGCACCTTGGGGTTGGTGCGCCGTTGCATGGCGGCCTATTCCCTGGAAGGCCAGGAAAAGTTCTTTTACCGCAATGCGGCGCGGGCTTATTGCCTGCAATCATTCGCCCAGCCGCTATGAGAGTTCGTAGGAGCCGGCCGACGTTTCGCTTGCCGGCGAGGGAGGGCTTTGGATAGTGCACTGACCTCAGGCAGGCAATCGCCGTCAAGCCGGCTCCTGCAACGTTGGGCGGGATCAGGCCGACCCAATCGATACCCTGAACGCATCGGTATTAAGTTTATTTGAATTAGTCTGCATCGATTCGCCTCCGTAGACTCAGCCCCATGCACTGAGGCAGCCCCTGCGCTGCCCCTCCTTTGCGCCTCGATAAATCCAATAAGGAACCGGCGTGATGAACAGCTTCCCTTTGCCTTGCCCAAGCGCCAGCAACCCGCCCGATCTCCCCCGAATTCCTCGACGCCGCGGCTGACTTCTTCAGCCCGGGTCTTCGACTCGTCCGCACTTTGCCCCTTTGCCTTGCAGGAGAGCTTCATGAGCACACCGACCATCAAGCACGTTCGCGCTTTCACCCTCACCGGAGGCGGCGCCGACTATCACGACCAGGCGGCCGGCCACTGGATCGACGATCACATTTCCACCCCCATGGGCCGCTACCCCGAGTACCGCCAGAGCCGCCAGAGCTTTGGCATCAACGTACTGGGCACCCTGGTGGTGGAGATCGAAGCCAGCGACGGCAATGTGGGTTTTGCGGTGACCACCGGCGGTGAGATTGGGGCCTTTATCGTCGAGAAGCACCTGGCGCGCTTCCTCGAAGGGGCCAAGGTCACCGACATCGAAAAAATCTGGGACCAGATGTACCACGCGACCCTCTACTACGGTCGCAAGGGCATCGTGCTCAACACCATTTCCGGGGTCGACCTGGCGCTCTGGGACTTGCTCGGCAAGATCCGCAAAGAGCCCGTGCACCAACTGCTGGGCGGGGCGGTGCGCGACGAGCTGCAGTTCTACTGCACCGGCGCCCGCCCGGACCTGGCCAAGGAAATGGGTTTTATCGGCGGCAAGATGCCCCTGCAACACGGCCCCGCCGAAGGCGAGGAAGGCCTGCGCAAAAACCTCGAACACTTGGCCAATATGCGCGAGAAAGTCGGCGACGATTTCTGGCTGATGTTCGACTGCTGGATGAGCCTGGACCTGAACTACGCCACGCGCCTGGCCAAGGGCGCCGCCGAGTTCGGCCTGAAGTGGATCGAGGAGGCCCTGCCGCCAGACGACTATTGGGGCTACGCGGCACTGCGCAAGAACGTGCCGAGCGGCATGCTGGTGACCACCGGCGAGCACGAAGCCACGCGCTGGGGCTTCCGTATGCTGCTGGAAATGGGTTGCGCCGATATCATCCAGCCGGACGTGGGCTGGTGCGGCGGGATCACCGAGCTGATCAAAATCTCGGCCCTGGCCGATGCCCACAACGCGTTGGTGGTGCCCCACGGTTCGTCGGTGTACAGCTACCACTTCGTGATCACTCGCACCAACAGCCCGTTTGCCGAATTCCTCAATATGTCGCCCAAGGCCGACCAGATCGTGCCGATGTTCTCTCCGCAACTGCTGGGCGAACCGGTGCCGGTCAATGGCCGTATGCGCGCCTCGGTGCTGGACAAGCCGGGCTTCGGTGTCGAGCTCAACCCCGAGTGCGCCCTGCACCGCCCTTACCCCCGTTGATCGAGGACCGCTGCCATGCCGATCCGCGCCTTTCGCATGAACGTAAACCCCGGCCAGGAACAGGAGTACCTGCGCCGCCACGATGACATCTGGCCGGAGCTGGCGGACCTGCTGCGCGGCGCCGGGATCGAGGATTACCGGATTTTCCTCGACCCCGAGAGCCACGCGCTGTTCGCCGTGATGAGCCACCGGGAGCAACACGGCCTGGACGATTTGCCCGGGCACCCGGTGATGCAACGCTGGTGGCAGCACATGAAGGACATCATGCCCAGCCACGCCGACGGTTCGCCGCGCAGCGTGGACCTGCAGCCGGTGTTTCACCTGTCAGCCCTTTGAACCCTGCCGGTGCCTCGGCGCCGGCCTTGACCGCCCATAACAATAAAAAGGAACGCGCAACGTGGAAATCATTTTTCTGGGAGTGATCCTGCACTTTATCGGTGGCTTCGCCTCCGGCAGTTTCTATATCCCCTACAAGAAAGTCGGGGGCTGGGCCTGGGAGAGCTACTGGATCACCGGTGGCCTGGTGTCCTGGCTGGTGGTGCCGCTGATTGCGGCGCAGCTGACGGTGCCGGGCTTTGTCGAGATCCTGCGCAACGCCGACAGCATCACCCTGTTCTGGACCTACTTCTTCGGCGTGCTCTGGGGCATCGGCGGGCTGACCTTCGGCCTGACCATGCGCTACCTCGGCCTGTCCCTGGGCATGTCGTTGATCATGGGCCTGACCTCGGCCCTGGGCGCGCTGATGCCGCCGATCTACCGCGACCTGTTCACCGACGCCCAGGCCGGCACCTTCACCGAGATGCTCGGCAACCCCGGCGGTCATTGGGTGTTGATCGGTGTGCTGGTATCCCTGCTGGGCATCGCCCTGTGCGGCCGCGCCGGGCTGGTCAAGGAACGGGAAGTACCGGACAGCACCAAGTTCGAAAGCGTCAAGGAGTTCTCCCTGGCCAAGGGTGCCCTGGTGGCATTGATTTCCGGGGTGCTCAGCGCCTGCTTCAGCTACGGCATCGCCGCCGGCCAACCCCTGGCCGAAGCCGCCATCGCCCACGGCGCCAACAGCCTGTTCCAGAACAACGTGACCTTCATGGTGATCATGTGGGGCGGCCTGACCACCAACGGCATCTGGTGCCTGTGGCTCAACTACCGCAACCGCACCTTCCACAACTACACCGACCGCTCCACCCCGCTGCTGCGCAACTACCTGCTGGTGGCCGCCGCCGGCACCCTGTGGTTCCTGCAGTTTTTCTTCTACGGCATGGGCGCCAGCCGCATGCACAACGACGCCAGCTCCTGGGTGCTGCACATGTCGTTCATTATCATCGTGTCGAATTTCTGGGGCCTGTACTTCCGTGAATGGCAAGGCACCAGCGCTCGGACCAAACAGGTGCTGCTGCTGGGCATCGCCGTGATCCTGGCGTCCATCGCCATGGTCGGCTACGGCAATTACCTGGGCTGATCCCACTTCCAAAGGAGTCTCTTTATGTTGCTCAAAGACAAGACCGTCATCATCACCGGCGCCTCCCGTGGCATCGGCCGCGCTGCAGCCCTCGAATGCGCCCGCCAGGGCGGCCGTGTGGTGGTCGCCCACAGCGGCAGCGCCCAGGGCCATGAAGCCGCCGCCAGCCTGCTCAAAGAAATCGAAGCCTTTGGCGGCCAGGCAATCCAGGTGGGCAGCGATGCCGCTGACCTGGACACCGGCGAGCGCCTGGTGGACGCCGCCGTCGAGGCCTTCGGCAGTGTCGATGTGTTCGTCAACAACGCCGGTATCTGCCCGTTCCACTCCTTCCTCGACATGCCGAAAGAGGTGTACCTGAAGACCGTCAACACCAACCTCAACGGCGCCTATTTCGCCGTGCAGGCCGCCGCCAACCAGATGAAACGCCAGGGCACCGGCGGCGCGATCATCGCCGTCAGTTCCATCAGCGCCCTGGTGGGCGGTGGCATGCAGACCCACTACACGCCGACCAAGGCCGGCCTGCATTCCCTGATGCAGTCCTGTGCCATCGCCCTGGGCCCGTACGGCATTCGCTGCAACTCGGTGCTGCCGGGCTCCATCGCCACCGACATCAACAAGGACGACTTCGCCAACCCGGAGAAGCGCGAGTACATGATCCAGCGCACGCCACTGGGCCGCTTGGGTGAGCCGGACGATATCGCCGGGCCGATCGTGTTCCTGGCCTCCGACATGGCGCGCTACGTCACCGGCGCCGCGCTGCTGGTGGACGGCGGCCTGTTCGTCAACCTGCAATAACCCGGGAGCCCCGCCATGCAGATGCCTCGCAATCGCTTCAAGGCTGCCCTCACCGGCGGCGACACCCAATACGGCCTGTGGGCCGGCTTCGCCACCGGTTATGCGGCGGAAATTGCCGCCGGCACCGGTTACGACTGGCTGCTGATCGACGGCGAGCACGCGCCCAACACCGTGCCCAGCATCCTCGGCCAATTGCAGGCCGTGGCGCCCTACCCCACGGCACCCGTGGTACGCGCAGTGAATGGCGACAGCACCCTGATCAAGCAACTGCTGGATATCGGCGTGCAAAGCCTGATGGTGCCCATGGTCGAAACCGCCGAACAGGCCCGCCAACTGGTGCGCGCCATGCGGTATCCGCCCCACGGCATTCGCGGCGTCGGCGGCGGCCTGGCCCGGGCCACGCGCTGGGACGGCGTACCCGACTACCTGGCCACCGCCCATGAAGAGCTGTGCCTGATCGTCCAGGTGGAGTCGCGCCTGGGGGTGGAAAACGTCGCCGAGATCGCCGCGGTCGAAGGCGTGCATGCGGTGTTCGTCGGCCCGGCGGACCTGTCCTCCGGCCTGGGTTTCCCCGGTAACCCGGGGCACCCGGACGTGCAGGCGCAGATCCGCACCGCCATCGACGCCACCCTGGCCGCCGGCAAGGTCGCCGGGATCCTCGCGCCCTTCGAAGAGGACGCCCGCCGCTACCGTGAATGGGGCTGCCAGTTCATTGCCGTGGGCATCGACATCAGCCTGTTCCGCCAGGCCGCACTGAGCAACCTGGCGCGCTATCGCGAGCCGGACAGCAGCGCCGCCACCACCCCCTCCCGCACTTACTGAGTCGCCCAGGAGAACGCGCCATGAGCCAGACCCTACCGATCTACCAGAACTACATCGCCGGTACTTTTCGTGCCAGCGCCGAGCACCTGCCTGTGACGAACCCGGCCACCGGCGCACTGCTGTCCCACGTGCCCGCCTCGACCCAGGAAGACGTGGACCAGGCCATCGCCGCCGCCCGAGGGGCGCAAAAGGACTGGGCGCGCAAACCGGCCAACGAACGCGGCCAGTTCCTGCGGCAGATCGCAGCGAAAATCCGCGCCAACGTGCCGCAACTGGCGCGGGCCATCACCGCCGAGCAAGGCAAGATCTCGGCCCTGGCGGAAGTGGAAGTCAACTTCACCGCCGACTACCTGGACTACATGGCCGAGTGGGCGCGGCGCATCGAAGGCGAGATCATCACCAGCGACCGCCCCGGCGAGAACATCTTCCTGTTCCGCAAACCCCTGGGCGTGGTGGCCGGTATCCTGCCGTGGAACTTCCCGTTCTTCCTGATCGCGCGCAAGTTGGCGCCGGCGCTGATCACCGGCAACACCATCGTCATCAAGCCCAGTGAGGAAACCCCGAACAACTGCTTCGAATTCGCCAAGCTGGTGGCTGAAACCGACTTGCCGGCCGGGGTGTTCAACGTGGTCAGCGGCGCCGGCAGCGTCGGCGGCCAACTGAGCAGCCACAAGGGCATCGACATGGTCAGCTTCACCGGCAGCGTGGCCACCGGGGCACGGATCATGGCCGCCGCCGCGCCGAACCTGACCAAGCTCAACCTGGAACTGGGGGGCAAGGCACCGGCCATTGTCCTGGCCGACGCCGACTTGGAACTGGCGGTCAAAGCCATCCGTGATTCGCGGATCATCAACACCGGCCAGGTGTGCAACTGCGCCGAGCGGGTCTATGTGCAGCGCAGCGTCGCCGAGGACTTTATCGAGCGCATGGGCCAAGCCATGAGCGCCACCCGCTACGGCGACCCGCTGGCCGACAGCAGCGTGGAAATGGGCCCGCTGATTAACCAGGCCGGCCTGGACAAGGTCGCGGAAAAAGTCCGCATCGCCCGCAGCCAGGGCGCCCGGGTGATCACCGGCGGCAACGTGGCCGACCGGCCTGCGGGCTTCCACTACCAGCCCACGGTGCTGGCCGGTTGCAGCGCCGACATGGCGATCATGCGCGAGGAAATCTTCGGCCCGGTATTGCCGATCCAGATCATCGACGACCTGGACGAAGCCATCGCCCTGGCCAACGACAGCGACTACGGCCTGACCTCGTCGATCTACACCCGCAGCCTGAGCCAGGCCATGCACGCGGTGCGTGAGCTGGACTTCGGCGAGACCTACGTCAACCGGGAAAACTTCGAGGCCATGCAGGGCTTCCATGCCGGGGTACGTAAATCCGGCATCGGTGGCGCCGATGGCAAGCACGGCCTCTACGAGTACACCCACACCCACGTGGTGTACCTGCAAGGCTGAACCGCGCCGGGCCTGACCCCGTTCAGGCCCGGCCACTCCCCCGACTTCCGCGACCGACGTGCATGCCACGTCGCGGATCACTGCGCCTGGTAAAAGCCGCGCGCGGGGCTGCACCCACAACAATAACAACAGGTAGATCTGCTCATGAACACACACTTTTCCGGGGTTGTACTGTGCCTGCTGGCCAGTGGTTTCTCCGCCGGCAGCTTCGCTTATGACGCCCTCGATCCTCAGTCGCCCTGGCTGCTGGGAGACTGGAACGGCGAGCGGCAAAAGCTCGCTGAACAGGGCTTCGACTTCACCCTCAAATACGTCGCCGAGCTGGGTTCCAACCTGGCCGGTGGCTATGACAGCAGCACCACAGCAAGGCTCAGCGACCAGATCATCCTCGGCGTCGACATGGACCTGCAAAAGCTCCTGGGCTGGCAGGACGCGACGCTGCGCATCGGCATCGGCGAACGCCATGGCAAGGACATCACCAACGACCGCGTGCACCACCCCGACGCCACCGGCCTGACCTCGACCATGGAAGTCTACGGCGGCGGCAACGCCTGGCGCCTGTCGCAGCTGTGGTACGAGCAGAAATTCTTCGAGCGCAAACTGGCGGTGAAGCTCGGCCGCTTCGGCCACGGCGAAGACTTCGACCAGTTCCCCTGCGAATTCCAGAACGTGACCCTGTGCGGCTCCCAGGAAGGCAACTGGAACGGCACCTGGAACAGCTTCCCCATCAGCCAGTGGGCTATCCGCGCGCGCTACCAGTTCACCCCCGAGTTTTATGTGCAGGCCGGCGCCTACGACAAGAACCCCGGCAACGCCGAGCTGAGCAACGGCTTCAAGCCGTTTATCGCCGGCTCCATCGGCACCAGCTTCCCGGTGGAAGCGGTGTGGAAAGGCCGGATCAACGACCTCTCTTCCGAGTACCACCTGGGCTATTACTACAGCGACGTGGACGGCCGCGACCCGCTCAAGGACGCCAACGGCAACGCCGCGGCCCTCAGTGGCCAGCCGTACAAGAAATACGCCGACAACAGCGGCTGGTGGCTCTCGGCCCAGCAGCAACTGACCACTGTCGACGGCAACAACAAGCGCGGGCTGAACGTATTCACCAACCTGACCTTCAACGACCCGGACAGCAGCATGGTGAAGAACCTGATCCAGGTCGGCCTGATCTATCGCGGGCCTTTTGCCTCGCGCCCGGACGACACTGTCGGCCTCGGCGCCTCGCGGCTCAAGGTCAACGACCGGGTCAGTCGCAACGCCGAGCTGATCAACGCCAGCAACGGAGTGAACGCCCTGGACGACGCCCTCTACGTGCCGGAGCAGAAGCGCGAATACAGCTATGAAATCAACTACGGCTACCAGGCCACCCGGTGGCTGATGGTGCGGCCCAACCTGCAGTACGTGAAATACCCCGGCGGCCTGACCCAGACCGACTCGGCCGTGGTCGGCGGCGTGCAATTCATCGCCGACTTCTAAGCCCCTGCGACACGCCCCGTCCGCCGCGCGCAACCGAGCGCTGTCGTGACGGGGCGCAACTTGCTACATTCGGCGCCCTCTGGACAGGAGGTCCCCATGCTGCGCCATCCGCTGTTCAACCAACCCTACCAACCCGAGTTGCGCTCCTGCATCGCCTGGTTCATTGGCTATGACATGCCCCCGGAACTGGATGCCGAACTAAGCCGCTACAACCCCAATGACCCCGAAGACCGCGAATACCTGATCCGCCAGTACGGCCTGAAACGCTTCTACAACCAGGAAAATTTTCGCCATCGGCAGCGGCTGGTGGAGGTCCTGGAAACGGCCCTGGCCGATCCGGACTACGACTTCGAGCAGATCTGGGAACCCGTCGAGGACGACTATGAATTCGATCAGTGGCCCAGCCGTTGGCCCGCCGTGCTCGACAATAGCCGGGACTTCTTCCAGCGCATGCTCAATGCAGCACGGGAGCTGTGGCACGAAGACCTGACCCGCGCGAGCCTGCCTTCGCTGGCCGAGTGCCGGGCCATCCCGACCCGCGATCGCGGTTCCAGCGACTGGCTGTTCAGCATCGACAACACCGAAGCCTGGCGCGCCGTCTTCGATATCACGGCCACGCCCTATGACCTGGACACCTTGGGCGCGCAGTTGCAACGCGAGCAATTGAGCCTGAACCTGTCCGGCGTCCTGCCGCGCCAGTCCGTGCCGGCCAGTTGGCCGGTGAGCCAGGCCCCGACCCACTGCAGCTTCGTGCTCAACGTCCAGGGCATCAGCGAGCTGGCGGTCAGCGGCTGCCGTTTCGATGGGCGCATGCGCACCCAGTTGACCCGTTTGAACCCGGGTTATCACCTGCGCCTGGAGATCGGCTTCGACTGCGTGATCGAATGCGTGGCGCTGTACGTGAGCATTGCCGACGTCAAAGGGACACGAGATGAAAAGCAACTTTGAAACAGCCCTGGAACGCCAGGAAACACCCCAGTTCTTTCGCGGCCAGGGCGAGTACCTGACCCGGGATGGCGATTGGGACGAACACCTGTTCTGCATCAACTGGCCGGGCATCTTCGCCTACCTGCGCGACCACGCCGACGGCGAGCAGCAACTGAGCACCAGCTTCGAAGGCTACGTGTACAGCATCAAGGAAAGCCTGGAGGACTGCTTCGGCCTGCGCGAGAACCTGTTCGGCTACTACAGCACCCGCACCCGCTGGGCGCCCGAGAGCAGCGACCTGATGGCGCAACTGCCAGAACCTTGCCGACGGCGGATCATCCAGCGCCTGAGCTGGTACCGCTGGCAGTTGGAAAACCACACCCGGTTGTTGTCGCAACGGGCACAACGCATGGCCGAGCACGGCGCTGCCGCCGAGTTTATCGACCTGCCCGCTTTGCCCTACGCCTGAACGCGCCGGCCGCCGAGATCATTGATCCTCGGCGTGTTGATCGTCCTGCTGATGGGTATCAGCCTGCGCTTCTTGATCGATACCCTCCTCGCCCTCTTCAAGTTCGAAGTCCTTGCGACTTTCCTTGATGGCCTGACGGATATCCGCACCCTTGATCGGGCAGTTCAACATTGCAGCTATGCGGTCGATGCGTGGTGCCATGACCCGCCTCTCACTTTCTGGAAACTGGCTGGATAGTGCGCGCTTTCGGCGCTCACGACCAACTCTTGCGTGTTATTCAGGCTTCAGGGTCTTCAGGCGCTGGTCCAGGTCCTCCTGTGGATAACGTTTGTGCAAGGCCGCCAACAGCGCATCGGCTTGGGCTGCCTGGCCGTCCTTACGCAGGCGCAACACCTCGCGCAGCTGTTGGTCCAGAGGCTTGGCCGGCGCCGCAGCACGTTTGGCCATCTTGGCTTGCGCGGGTTCTGGCGAGGGTTTGGCCAACGGCGGCGCTTCATCCATCAGCATCTCGGCCTGGGGCGAGGCGGCGAAGCGGCCCATCGGCGCCACGGGTGCAGGGGCGGCGGGCGCGCTCATGGCACCGGCCAACTCAGCGGGTGCCGACTCGGCCCGCAGGCGCGCCAGCGGTGCAGCAGGGGCCGGTGCAGGCGCCAACATCGGCGTCGGGTACTGCTCGGGCGCACGCTGGACCAACGTCAGGATCAAGGCCACACCAAACAGGCTGGCGAACGCCATCTGCCAACGCGGCTTCTGACAGGCGTTCAGCCAGCGCTGCCACAGGCTTGGTGCAGGGGCCGGGACTTCACGCCGGGCGCTGGCCAGAATCAACGCATCGAGGCTGGCCGGCGGTTCACCAACACGGTGTTGGCGCAGGTGCGTGAGCATCTGCTCTTCGGCAGACGGCGGAGTTTGTCGGGCGTCAGTCATGTCAGTACCTCGTCGGCCAGCAGCCGACGCAGTTTTTTCAGCGCGTAACGGAAACGGCTTTTCACCGTTTCCAGCGGTGTGGCGGTCAGGCTGGCGATCTCCGGCAACTCCAGTTCGCCATGGGCCCGCAACAGGAACACTTCCCGCTGGTCGGCGGGCAAGTCCTGCAGGGCGGCTTCAATGCGCTGCCGATCGCGACTCAGGCTCAATTGCTGCTCGGGACCGGGGTCGTTGTCGGCCTGGCCGTGGGCCTCTTCGTCGTAGCTGTCGTGCAGCGGATTGCGCACCCCGTGCTTGCGCCAGTGGTCGATCAGCCGGTTACGGGCGATCTGGTACAACCATGTGCGAAAGCTCGCCCGGCCCTGGGGCTGGCTGGCGCTGCGGATCAGGCTCAGCCAGGTGTCCTGATACACCTCGTCAACCAGCTCCGGGCTGTTGCACAGGCCTTGGAGAAACCGGTAAAGACCCTGGCGATGGCGCTGGTAGAGCACCTCGAAGGCCGCGGGATCACCGGCGCGGTAGCGCGCCAGCAGCGTTTCATCGCTGCGGGCGTCGACACTGGGTTGTGCAGCTGACATAAGCGCGCTGAACTCCTGTTCGCTGCAAGGCATGGGATTACTCAAGGCGGCCCTGGACGTTGGCCGCATTGGCCGGTGCCGGAGTTTGCAGGCTTTGCGCCAACTCGACCAGTTGCACAAATTCGCCGCGCAAGCCGAAGGGGTCGTCACCCTTGGCGCCACGGGCCAGGGCTGCGGTGTCCTTGAGGCTGAAGCTGGCGGTGTAGCGCCCGTCCTTGAGCTGCTGGGCGAACGCTGCCACGGCTGCCGCAAAGCGGAGATCATCACTGGCCTGGGCCAGGCTACGGTCTGTCGGCGTGGCGCTGATAGGGCGCTCGATCAGGCGGCTGCTGCCTCCTTCCGGGGCTTTGTAACGCACCCGCAGCATGGCCAGCTCGCCTGACTTGCCGCCCTGCTCGGGGGCCTTGGCCTGGCCGTAACGCAGCGGCTCCAGCCAGCCTTTCTGGCCTACCGGAACAATTTCATACAACGCGGTGACCGTATGCCCCGCGCCGATTTCCCCGGCGTCGACCTTGTCATTGCTAAAGTCTTCACGCTTGAGCGCGCGGTTTTCGTAACCCAGCAAACGGTACTCGCTGACCTGGGCCGGGTTGAACTCCACTTGCAGCTTCACGTCCTTGGCCACCACCGCCAAGGTGGAACTGAGCTGATCCACCAGCACCTTGCGCGCTTCGCGCAGGTTGTCGATGTAGGCGTAGTTGCCATCGCCGGCATCGGCCAGTTGCTCCATCAGGTGCTCGTTGTAGTTGCCCACACCAAAGCCCAGGGTGGTCAGCGACACGCCGCTCTTACGCTGCTCGGTGGCCATTTGCTTGAGGCTGTCGAAGTCGCTGATGCCAACGTTGAAGTCGCCGTCGGTGGCCAGCAGGATGCGGTTGATGCCGTCCTTGATAAAGCCTTGGCGGGCCATCTGATACGCTAGCTCGATACCCGACGCCCCCGCCGTGGACCCGCCGGCAGTGAGTTGTTCGATGGCCGTGCGGATCTTGGCCTTGTCGCGCCCGGAGGTAGGCTCCAGCACCACCCGCGACTCGCCGGCATACACCACCAGCGACACGCGGTCTTGGTCACCTAGTTGATCCACCAGCAGCTTGAGGGTGCTTTTCACCATCGGCAGGCCTTCGCGGCGGTCCATGGAGCCGGACACGTCCACCAGGAACACCAGGTTAGCCGGTGCCAGCTCGGCCACCGCACGGTCCGAGGCCTTGATGCCGATGCGCAGCAATTGGGTGTGGGGGTTCCAAGGCGACGGCGCCAATTCGGTGGTCACGCCAAAGGGCGAACCGTCCTTGGGCAGGGCGTAATCGTAGGGAAAGTAATTGACCATCTCCTCCAGGCGCACCGCGCCCTCGGGCGGCAGGCTGCCCTGGCTGAGCAGGCGGCGCACGTTGGCATAGGCCCCGGTGTCCACGTCGGCACTGAAGGTCGAGACCGGCGCCTCGGCGACGCTGTGGATCGGGTTGTCCGGCAGGGTCTGATACTGCTCACGGGACGGCTCGGCATAAGCGGCCAACCGGGACTCCGGTGCCCTCTTGAGCATGCGCATGGGTGTGGGCGCCGCCGGCATGCCCAGACTGCGCGTGACCTCCATGTCCGCCTGCGGCGCTGCCTGCTCGACCTGTGGTTCGACCGGGGCCTGCAAGGCACCTTGAGGCTCGGGGCTGGCGACGGACGGCGGTGGCGAAGAGACGCCGCAACCGGCAATGGCCAACAACAACCCAGCGGCGAAACCCTGTGCGGCCGGGCGAAGGTAATGCAGAGGAAGGGACATGGGGGCTGACCTCGGGAAAGAAATGATCCATTCCTCCCTTCAGACGAAGGGCTTCAGCGATTCGGGTTAAGCCCCCAGAAATTTTTTACTCAGCGCACGTAACGGCGTACCACGCTGCTGTTGCGCAGCACATGGCCGTTGATCTTCTCCAGCAATTGCACACGGGTCAGGCCGGCCGGCAGCGCGTCAGGGGCCAGGTCCAGGGCAAAAATCTGGATCACGTAGTGGTGCGCGCTGTCGCCCACCGGCGGGCATGGGCCGACGTAGGTGGTGGTGTTCTTGCTGTTGGTGCCGCCCAGGCCTTCCAAGGTGGCCTTGGTGCCGGCGCCGGCAGCAATCTGCCGAGTACCCGGCTTGATGCCGTAATGCACCCAGTGGTCCACGCCCTGGCCCTTGGCGCCGTCCGGGTCGTGCATGACGATGGCGTAGCTGCGAGTGCCCTCGGGGCCTGCGGTCCAGTTCAGGGCCGGGGAGTTGTTGTGCCCACCGCAGCCCTTGGCGTCGCTGGCATTGCCAGTGGTGAACAGGCGGTCATCCGAAACCCCTGGAATGTTCAAGGTGAAACGCTCCTGGGCCTGGGCCGGCAGGTGCAGGCACAGCAACAGGGCGCTGGCGACCAGCCAAGGAGTGCGAGAGGCAAAGCGAGACATACGGAAGCACCTTTTTGCGGATAGGGTCAGGGGGCCAGAAGACTATAGGCGAGCCTTGGCACGGCACGCCGAGGGAGATTGAGCTTGAGGATGGGGGTGCTTGTAAATGGCCCGAGGTGGATTTAATCAAACCCGCGCGGCAGCGAGCGGCCTCGGGCCAGGCCGAGGCCAGCGCCTCCTCAGTGGGCGGGGCCCATGATTTCTCGAACGTCGTCGTCCAGGTCCTCAAGGCTGAGCTCCGGGTTCAACAGGGCCAGTTGCTCAGCGCTGATGGTCAGGCTGTGCAGCACCGCCTCGATCACGTCCTTGGGCAAGTCCACTTCGTAATCGTCAGCCGCCAACTGTTGATACAGCGCTGCCGTGTCGACGAAAAAACCCAGCCAGGCATAAGCGTCCAGGTTCGCCGGCGCCGCCGACCACGACGGCTCATCGGCACCCCGCCAGAAAAAGAACCGGGCGCGGTCATTGGAGAACGCTGGCTCGTTCTTGAAACTGGCGAAACGCTCCGGCACTTGCTGCAAGAGTTCGCCGGTATCGCTCACGGCTCCGGGCTCAACCACCTTGCCCGCCACGCCTTCAGCGGTGAAGTGCAAGAAGTACTCGCTGCCGGAACTGTCACGCATCGACGCCATCAGTTCCTGCCCAGCGCCATCCCAATCGGCATTGCAGGAAAAGTACCGGTATTGCCACTCGGGCATGACGGCGGCTTCCAGCAGTGCCAGCCCCTGGGCCAGCCTTTTCAGCTCGTTGATTGGGGGTAATTGGTTTATCGCGTTGAGAGCCTGGGCCATAAGCCGCACCTGTTCCTTGTGCCTGTTAGCGAAGCCGCTGTTTAACCGCCGGGTTTTATGCCCCGCCGCGGCCAATGTTCGAAAAGTCGAACGTTGGATGTCGGCCGTCACTGTAACGCCACTTTTTCCCCGACATAAACGCATCCTCGCCAAAGTGGCTGCGGATCGCCAAACGCACCTCGTCCGGCACCGGGTCAGTGACCTGCTCGGTGGCCTGCAGCCAATACAAGTCATCGGCCAACTGCTCGATCCGCAGGAAAGGCGCACTCTCGATGAGCGCTCTGCCAAACAGCTCGATGTAGGGTTTGCCGTAAAGGGACACATTGGGGATTTCAGGCAATCGCAGGCTGAGATTGAAAGGCGTGTCCCACCCGGGAAAGGCCATGCTTCGGATGTCGCCGTACACCCCCTCGGTGGAGGCCGCCAAGCGCTTCACCAGGGCCAGGAAGTCGTCGAGCACCGCGGGTTTCTTGAGAAACGCCTTGTGCATCAGGAACCCGCCGACAAAGGGCAATGACGGCGGCGTCGACTTGTTCCACTGCACCTGGTACTCGCCACTGGCCCCCGCCGACAGCACCAGGCTGCCCGCCTCAGTTGTATGGCCGGGCTGGGCCAGGAACTTGACGGGTTCATCCACGTCGACGAAGGGCTGGTTTCCCTCGAAGGGCCCAAACTGGGTGGGCCGGATGGAACTCGGGGCAGCCTGAAGCGTGTGCACGATTTCCCGGGCCACCACGGGGTCGGAAAAGTCGCGCAATGAACTCAACGAAAAGGTAATGCCTGGAAGTAAATGGCTCACGAAACACCTCACCAGGCGGACGTTATAAAAAACACTAAGTTATTAAATAGCCTATTAAACATACCGTCACAGGAACCGTGGTTTTTAATTTATTTTTTAAAAAGTTATATACACCCCTTTTTTTTCATCTATCGCCTGCTCAAGCATTTTTTTAAATTCTCTAACAGCCTCAAGCGCATCATCTGGAACTTTTCCTTCGACCTCCAAAACCTTACTGAGGCTTTCACTCACTTCATTTTGAGTCTGAAAGTAAGAACCCATTTTCCCAGGATCAAAGAAATTTTCATCCGAACCTAACGGCACGCCTAAAAAAGGCGAAAATCTTAATTTACTTTCATCAGAAAACAGCTCTTGAGAAACACTCCACCATAAGCCAAGCCCTCGGTCATCAGTGGGTGAATAATATTTCGTAAGTGCGAAATCCCCATACTGATGAACGTCCTTGCTTTCAATCATATCCTCCCAGTCATCTTCTAACGCGAAGCCCTCATATGGATCAACTAAAGACTGCTTATTAGAAATAATGAAATCCCGCACCTGGTCGATATTTCCCGAGCGCAAACTGCCCTCCAACAACGGCTTAAGTTCACGATTGAAACCATCAATATCAAAAATAAATGCTTTATGCTCATAACTCATAACTTAAGCCCCCTGATTTCATGGCAAAAATTCACTTGGCGAGTGCAAATCTGTTCTTACAGGTACGCCGGTTTTAGGGTCATATCGCTGGATGCCTATGGTTTGTGGCAAAACGCCCTCTCTTTGTCTGAATGCCTCAATAAACCTAATGATCTCTTGTCTATCTTTCGCGATCGGACGGCCTAACGGCTTGTCATCCACAATAAGCCTGCGATCAAAGTTAGCTGCATCAGGAATGGCTTTTTGGAGAGCTGCTCCGGGCTGTGCTTCCCCTGTTTTCAAATCGACTCGCTTTGGAACCAAAATTGGATTCCCCGACTTATCGACAATAGGTTGTTCAACGATACTGAACAACCCGGACTCTCTGCGAATATCCGCTTGTTCTTTATGGACCTGCTTACCAAGAGAAGTCGATGCTGTTTCACCGGTGACGGCTGCCTTGCTAGCCCCGCTCGCTCCCAGCTCTTTTGCACCACCCAACGCCAACGGCGAGCTCACGGACTGGCTGTAGGAGCTTAGTTCTTTCGCTCCATTGGGGTAAACCACCTTCATCGTATCGTCGGACACCGTGACGACGCTGCCCTTGGGCAGTACTTTGCCGGTGGCCAAGGTGATGGCTTCACTGAGCTGGACCGTGGTGTTGGCCTGGATGACTTTGCTCTCGACCAGCTTCGCCCCGCCCACCAGCAGCAGTTCGCCGCTGCCCGCTGCTACGGCCTTGGCACCGGCGGCGCCTGCGGCTCCAGCCCGGCCAACGGGGGTGAACTCGAGCATGGTCACGGTTTTCAGGTCCGGGATGACCGTGGACGTGGCCCGCTCGGTGAGGTCGTCGAAGCGCTGGCTGGAGCCGTTGAAGAGACTGATCTCGGAGTACTTGTTGAGCGCCGTCTTCGAGCCGTACTGGTTGCCGGTCAGGGCGATGTTGCCGCCGCCCATGGAGCCGAAGGAGCCATAGTCGGTCCTGCCGAACAATGAGCTGTCGGCCTTCTGCTCGGCCGTCGCCTGGAAGGCCAGCACCGGCTTGCCGTAGGCGGTGATGGCCGAGCCGTCGTTCCAGGTCAGCGGCGTCCCCTGCTGGGCCATCTGGGTGACCGCGGCCTGGGCCACCTGCATGTCCTGAGTGAAGTCGCTGGACAGCGGGTTACCACGGCTGGATTCCTGGGCGAACTTGTTGGCCAGGGCCGCGTACTTGTTCGCGGTGCTGTTATCCAGTTGGCTGTCGCTGGCAATCGTCAGCAGCTCTTCCCAGGTGAAATCCTGGAAACCCGGCCGGCCGCGTTCGGCGGTCAGTTGCGCGGCTTTTTCCTTGATCCGACGCACTTCTTCCGGGTGCAGCTGACGGTTGTACGCCGTGGCGTTCTTGGCAATGTTCGCCCCGGTCTGCAGGTCGCCATCGACCACGCCCGCCGCCACCAGCCCGACCAGCTGCGAGGCCGCCAGTTGCAGTTTCGAGTCTTTCTTGACCAGGTCGGAGAGGCTGTTGCTCAACGCCTCGTTGGCCCCGGCTGCCGCAGCACCGACGGCGAACCCTTGGCCGGACGCTTCACTCAAGATACCGCCCACCAAGGCGTGCAAGGCCACTTTCTGCGGGCTGCCATCGGCCCACTTCTGCTCCAGGGAGTAACCGCCCACCGCATTGAAGGCCACGCCTTGAAGGGCGTTCTGCAGTTCGTTGGTCAGCGAGCTGCCCAGATTGTCGCCAAAGCTGCCGCCCTGGATGGCCGTCTGGGCGATGGCGTGGGTGGCGCCCTGGGCCCCGGAATACAAGCCGAACTTGCCGATGTCGCCCCAGTCGGACAGGTTGAAGCCCTTGGTGACTTTATTGACGTTGTCGCCGGTCACGCCAAAGGCGCCGTCCAGCACGCCGGAGGTAAAGCCTGCCGTCACTGCGCCCGTGGCATAGCCCTTGAGCGCATCCTTGGTGGTGATGTCCTTGAACGCGGCGCCGAGGTTGCCGCGGTTGTTGATCACGCTGACCGCGCCTTGGCTGGCCATGGAGGTCATGACGCTGGTGGCCATGACGTTGCCCCAACCCGCCGCCACCGTGGTGGTGGTCGTCACGCCGCCGACCGTGGCGGTGGTGGTGCTCGCGGCCGCCATCGCCGAGCCCTGGGCGGCACCGGTCGCGGCCAGGCTGCTGGCCGCACCGGCGGTGAGCACCGTGACCACGATGATGATCGCCAGGACCGCGCCCTGGCCCAGGCTCGAATGGCTGTACTTGAAGGAGTCGTGCACTTCCTTCACTTGCCGCCAATCCACGTCACCGCGCTGCTCGGCTTCCTTGACCCAGGCCAGTTGCGGGTTGCCCTTGACCATGGCGTCGATGGTCTGGCTGACCGTCTGCCGGTCCACTTGCTTGACGTCGATGGTCAGGCCATCCACGGCCTGGATCGCCATTTGCCCCTGGGCCACCAATTGGGTCTGGCGCAAGGTTTCGTCGGTCTTGCCCTTGCCCTTGGCACTGGTCCAGGCCAGGTCGCTCTTGCTGCGCTCATGGCTCTCTTGATGCAGGTCCTTGACCGCCTCGAAGGTAATGGCGCCGCCGCTGTCGATCAGCAGGTCCTTGCCGCTGTTGAGCGTGGCGACCTGGTACATCTGGTCGCCGGCGCTCTTGACGGTAAGGTTGCCGCCGGTGGTGATGGTCGAGCCCACGTAGCGCACGTCGGTGACTTCATCACGCCGGGTTTCCTTGCTGCCCCAACCGCCTTTTTTCTTCTTGTCGTAGAGGTGGTAGTCGCTGTTCTCGGCGGCCAGCATGCCCAGTTGCTTGCCGCCGTAGAGATAGGCTTCGCCGCCGCTTTTGAGCTGGCTGGCGATCAGCAACAGGTTGCCGCCCGCCACCGCCTTGAGGTTGCCGCCAGCCTCGATCTCGCTGCCTTGCTGGCGCACCACGCTGTCTTCGACGTCGAGCTTTTTGCCACCGCCTTTCTTGTGATATTCGCTGTGGCTTTCGTTGGCGGCGGAGGCAATGTTGAGGTTGCCGTCGATCGCCAGGCTGAGGTCGCCCCCGGCCTTGATCTTGCTCGCCACCACCGCCATATCGCCGCCGGCGCTGGCGATCAGGTTGCCACTCACCGTAACGTCGCTGCCGTATTGGGTGGTCTGGCTCTTGCTCCAGTGGGCTTTCTTGCGTTGACCGGTGCTGCTGTCGAGGCCTTCGGCAGCGATGATGTTCAGGTCGCGGCCGGCGCTGAGTTGGGCGTCGCCACCGGCGCTCAAGGTGCTGCCGACGCTCTGCAGGTCGCGTCCGGCGCTGACCAGCAACAGGTTGCCGGCTTCGACGCGGGCGCCTTTATCGACGAAGTCCACGCGCTGGGTGCCACTGGCATGGGCGGCGTCGTGGGTGGTGACGCTGCGCAGGTTGAGCACATCGCCCTGCTGGGCGACCAGGGTCACGTCCTGGCCCTTGAGAATGCCGCCCTGGGCGTTGCGGATGCTGTCGGTGGCCAGCAGCGACAGGCGCTGGTTGGCTTCCATCAGGCCGCTGTTGTCGATGTTCTCGGCGCCGATCAGCAAGCTGTTGCTGGCGCGCAGGGTGCCTTGGTTGCTCAGGCCGCTGCCCGCCATCAATTGCACATCGGTGCCTTGAATCAGCGCGCCGTTGGGGGCCAGGCGGTTGTTCGCCTGAGCCAGGTAGAGCACCGGCACCAGGACCTTCTGGCCCTGCACTTCCTGCTCCTGCATCCACACGATGTCGTGGGTCAGGGCCGCTACCTGGGCCGACGTTAGGGCCACGCCCGGCGCCAGGTCGAGGGCGTCCTTGCTGGCAATAGCGTTGTCCATCAGGTAGCGGAACATCGCCTCATCGCTGGTCAGGCCGGCCAGGAAGCGCTGGCCGGTACGGGCCAGCACCGCGTCGCGGATCAGCCGCTGCTCGTACAAGCCGTCGCCCAGGCGGCGCTGTGCCACATCGGTGTCGAGGCCCAGGCGGCTGAGCAGGTAGTCGGAGTTGAGGAAGTTGCCCAGGTTGGCGAACCGCGGATCGCTCTCCACCAGGTACGGATGGCCTGGGTCGCTGTTGACGTGGAACAGGCCGCCCGGGCCCTGGGGCAGGCTGAAGCCCGGCAGGCTCAGGGGATCGACCGGCTGTTGCGTGGTGTCCGCCGCCAGTTGCGGGTTGAGGGTCACCGGGGTGGCGATGGCGCTGCCGCCCACGTGGGTGTCGCCGACTTTGCTGCCTCCGGTGACAAACGCAAACGACGGCCGGATCACCCCTTGCTCGATCACCTGGGCATTGATCTGCACCTTGCCGCCGGCCTGGACCACTGCGTTGTAGGAGAGGTCCTGGCTCGGGGTGTACACCGGGGTGGCCAGCAGGTAGTTGTCCGAGGTGCTGGACTGGATGAACTGGCTGATTTCGGTGGCAATGTCGCCGGTGCCGCCCGGCCAGTTGCGGGCGTTGAAGCCCTCTACCCAACGGAAGATCGACCCCAGGGAACGAGAGCGATAGGAGTTGAGGAAACGCTGGGTGTTGTACTCACCCAGGGTCGCGCCCTGGTTGTTGAAGGTCAGCGCGTCGATGGTCAAGTCGCCTGCCGACGACAGCAGGCTGTAGCGGTTTTCCACCTGGCCGCCGGTCAGGGTCATTTCCGCGCCGGAAATCAGCGAGGCCCGGGGGCTGGAGTTTTCAGCGTAGGTACGGTCGATCTCTTCAAGGATGAAGTTGGCGTTGCGCTTGCCGCCCGAGCAGTCGTAGCAGCTGTCGTACGTCATCCGGGCAGCGACTTTGCGGGTGACGATGTCCACGCTTTCCCGGGCGTTTTCCAAGGTCGCGGCGTTGATGCTCATGCCGCCGACGCTTTCCACGGTGCCGGAGAGGTTATGAAAGCCCTGGGCCTGGCTGCCGTTGAGGTCCCGGGCCATGTCCAGGCGGCCAAAGCTGTACAGGTCGCCGCGCAGGTTGAGCAGGTTGTCGCTGAGCAGCAGCATGTTGGCGCCACTGAACATCAGCCCGCCCTGGTTGACCAGGCTCGGCGCCTCGATGCGCAGGGATTGGCCCGCGCCGAGGGTGCCCTGGTTGTTCAGGCTGGCGACCTGCAACAGCATCTGGCCGGTGCTGGTGATGCTGCCGCGGTTGATCAGGTGGGTGCCCAGGACGAAAGTGCCCTGGCCGCCGCTGCGCACATCGGCGCCCTCGCCCAGTTCGGCACTGGCCGCGCTGACGCTCATGTTGCCCAGGCTTTTGAGCCCGCCATTGCCTTGGTAGCTGCCGCTGAGGGTCAGCCGCAGATCGCCGTCGGTTTCCAGGCTGCCATGGTTGATCCAGTGGTCACCGCTGGCTTCCAGGCCGTCGATGGAGATCAACTTGCCGCTGGCGCTCTGGGTGAAGGTGCCGACCTTGAGGCCGATTTTCTGGGCCTGGATCACGCTGGTGTTGGTCCAGTCGGCCAAGTCCAGGTCGAGCCGGCTGTTGGTGATAAAGCTGCCGCCGGCATTGCCGGTGTCGGCCAGAGACAGCGCAAAGCCTTCGCGCCCCAGGTGACGCACGGTGCCTTGCTGGTTACTCAGGCCGACGCTGTTCAGGCTCAAGCGGGCGTTGCCGATTTCCACCAGGCCCTGGCTGTTGTCGAACAGCCCACCAATGGCGAAGCGGCTGGTGCCTTGGGTGCCCAGGGCCCGCAGTTGGCCATTGGCGTTGCGCAGGGCTCCGGCGTCCACATTCAAGGTCGAGCCGGATTCAATCAGGCCGTTGCTGTTGTCCAGCGAGCCCACCAGCAGCAGGCTGACCAGTTTGGCGCCGAGGCTGCCGCCATTGCTCAGGCTGTGGGCGTCCACGGTGACGCTGTTACGGGCCTGAATGAGGCCGCGGCCGTTGGCCAGGTCGCCCCCCTTGAGCAGCAGATCACCGCTGCCCAACAACTGGCCCTGGTCGTTGTTCAGGCTCTGGGCCAGCACGTCGAGCAGGCCGCCCTGGGCACTGATCATGCCCTGCTGGTTGTGCAATTCGGCGGCGCTCAGGGTCAGCAGCCCGGCGCCGGTCAGCAGTTGGCCGCCCCGGTTGTCCAGGGCCCCGGCCACCGTGGCCCGCAGTTCGCCGCGGGTGGCCTGGAGCGTGCCCTGGCGGTTGTCCAGTTGTTGCAAATCGGCACTCAAGCGGCCCTGGCTATTGATCAGGCCCTGGTTGCTCAAGCTGCCGCCTTCAAGGTGCAGATGGCTGTTGCCGTCGAGGCCACCCTCGGCGTCGAGCCCCGCATTGACCTGCCCCTGGTTGACGATCTGCGACCCTTGCAGATGCACATCGCCGGCCGCGGCCAGTTGCTTGTTCACCGTCACCTGATTGCGCGCCACCACCTTGGCTTTCTTGGCGGCGTAAACAGTGTCGTTGAGGGCGACGTCCTGGGCCAGCAGCTTGACGTCGCCAGCCGCCGAGGCCCGAGCCATGCTCAGTTTGCCGTTGACGTCGATCTGCAGGTCGCCGCCGCTGGCGGCCATGTCGCCGGCCAGCTTCACGCCCACGCCGGACTCGGTGCCCACCAGTTTGATGGCTCCGGCGTACATGCCGCCCAGGGCCGAAGAGTCAATGGCCAGTTGCGGGGCCTGGCTACCGTCCGGGGCCTTGGCGGTGGCGGCCAGGGTCTTGGCGTCCACCTCGTTGCGCCCGGTGACGATGGTCAGGTCCTTGGCATGCAACTCAGCGTTGATCTGCGCGCTGCGGGTGATGATCTCGAAGCTGCCGACATTGCTCGCATTGAGGCCACGGCCTTCGATGGTCACTGCGCCGCCGTCGACGTCGTAGCTTTTCAGCTGGCCCTTGGTGTCGATCACCGGCCGCCCAGTGGTCAGGGTGGCCTTGGGCGTGTTGATAAAGCCGCAGCCGTCGCACGTGATGCCGTGGGGGTTGGAGACGATCACATGGGCCGATTTGCCGGCCACCTCGGTGTAGCCCTTGAGCTGGCTGGGGCTGCCGCCGTTGACCTCGTTGAGGATGACCTTGGCCGCCTTGCCCTGCAGGTTGCCGTTGCCGGTGATGTAGCCGCCAAGCTGGGTTTTCTGCACCTTGCTGGTGCTGTTGTTGAGGATGACCCCCTGCTGGCCGACGTTGTAGTCGCTGAACTTGTTGTGGGACAGGCCCGTGGCGTTGGGCTTGGCGATGTTGATCACCGGTACGCCGTTGCCCGCCTGGCCGACGCTGGTGGCGCTGCCGTTGACCACGATGCCGTCCGCCATCGCCCACAGCGGCTGCCAGAACATGACGTTGGCCAGCAAAAACGCCAGCCCGCGCTTGGGCAAACCCCAGAACGAGCGGCGCGGTTGCAGGGTCGCGGAGGGCTGGCGAGCCAGGAAGGCAAGTTGGCGAACATCCATGTCGAGGGCCTCGAAAGAGCGAAAGTTAGAGGAACAGGTCCAGGCGGAAGTAGATCGGCGCTTCGCGCTCGCTCAGGGCATCTGGCCGCTCGAGGGAGTGGGCGAAGGTCACGCTGGCCGCCACATTGGGGCCGCTGGCGAACAGCTCCAGGGAGTTGCTCGACACCCGGCCGTGCTGTTCTTCGTTGTAACGGTCGTTGCGGATCGCCCCCAGGTCATAGCCCAGGCCCGTGCCGTACTGGTTGAACACTGGGCGCAGCCAGTCCCAGGTCACTGGGCGGCTCCAGCGCAGGTCGTTGCGCCAGTAGTAGCCGCTGTCGCCGGACAGGGTCTGGTCCTTGTAGCCGCGGATCGAGGCCTGCCCGCCCAGGCTCATGCGCTGGTTGCTGAACAGCACATCTTCACTGCGCTGGCCGGTCACCAGGCTGCTGAACACCAGGGACTCCCCCGCCACCGTGAACGGCTGCAGGTAGCTGGCGGTGGCGCTGTACTTGCGATAGCGAGCCTTGGGCGTGAGGTTGCCGGAGGGGTCGCGCTGCTGGTTTTCGGCCTGGGCATCAAAGGCGCCAATGCCGTTCTGCATGCCCAGGTCGAGGTTGACGAAGGCGCTGCCGATCCGTCGGCCATGGTTGATGCCGAATTGGGCTTCGCTCAGGCGGTTGCTGCTGTCGAGCTTGATGTCTTCGAAGTAGTTGTTGGTGCGCAGGTAGCTGGTGCCGACGCTCAGGGAGGTCTTGCTCACCGCATCGCGGTGGATCACCCGCTCGGCGCGCAGTTGGTGCAGCTGGCTGTCGCCGCTCTGCTTGAAACTCAAGCCATCGAACGCCAGCGGGTAGCGGTATTCGTTCTGGTTGAAGCTGTAGCTGAAATTCCACCAGCCCACCGGCAGGTTGTAATAAAGCATCGAGCTGCGGGAGGTTTTCTGGTGATCGCTGACCGCGTCGTGGCTGCCGCGCAGCACCAGCATGTCCGCCAGGCCCAGGGGGCTGTCCCACTCCAGGGAGGCGCCCCACTGCTGCTCGCCGGTGGCCTTCTGGCCGTCATTGCTGCGCGACAGCCCGGCGCGCCATGGCTTGTCCGGGGTGTTCCTGACCAGCACTTCACTGCCCCCCACGGCCTGGCCCGGGGTCAGCTCCATTTGCGCACGGTTGGAGGGCAGACGGTTGAGCTGGTCCACCAGTTGTTCGATTTCCCGCAGGTTGAGCAGGCTCCCGGGCGTGCCGGGGAACGCCATGTTCAGCTCACGCGCCGAAAGCCCGCTGCCCTCGGCGCCCTTGAGGCCTTCGAGGGTGCCTTCGACCACCAGCACCTGCAGGTGGCCGCTGCTCAGGTCCTGCTGCGGCAGGTAGGCGCGGCTGGTGACCAGACCCTTGGCGAGGTAGTGATCGGTGACGGCCTTGAGCAGTTGGTTGAGCTGGGGCACCCCCAGGCACTGGTGGCCGTAGGGTTTGACCAGAGCCTCGCGCTCGGTGGCGGACAACGAGTCGGCACCCTTGAGTTCGATGTCGGTAATGGGGAAACAACGCACATCCACCGGCGCAGCAGGCGTGGCCGGCGTGGCACTGTTACCCGGCAGCTCCTTGAGCTCTTCAAGGCGCCGACGCTGCTCTTCGAGCAGGCGATTCTGTCGGTCGCGGATCAGGTCCTGGTCACCTGGATTGGGTGTAGCGGCGAACGCCGGGCTGAACAGGCCGAGGCCCAACAGGCTGCACAACACAGGGGCAAAAAACCGCTTGCCTTGGATAAGTAAATCCATGTTCGATCCTTCGAAACAGCAGATGATGGCAACTAATGGCGAATGATCTTAATTAGCCATTGAATTGATATCACCCAACTATCAACCACACTTCAAGAAACCCCAGAGTTCGCACTAGGCGGTTTCTGGCGAGGAGGCAAGTTCGACTGGCAACCTTTAATAAAATTCCTGGAGGGGATGACGCTTTATCCGAAAAGTGGACTCAAGTCACATTTATCAACAATCAAACGCACTTGAAAAACAGCGTTCAAGCAAACAGAAAGCCCAGTATTCACTGGGCCAAAGGGTTAAAAACAAGAAGCTAAGCGCTCGTTGACGGCACTTGACTTGAACACTGCTTAATCGTTAGCAGCCAGTAATGCCCGTTAACCAACACCCGATATAACTGTCTTTGATAGCGCAATAAAACCGACAAGCGGTATAACTTTCATACAGGCTCATCGCCACTAACTAGGGACTGACCAAAGACACAACACCCACTTCCTCCACTCAACTTCCGGGGGCCAGATGCCGGGTGGCCGACTGCGCAACAGGCCAGCGTTCTTCCGGGCGCATGCGCATCAGCAGCGGCGTACTGACATGGGTGATTCCACCTTCATCATCGTTGTGCACGATCAGGGTGCCCAGGCGGCGCATGCGCGAAAAATTGTCCGCGCTGAGGCTGAAGCTCTCACTCAGGCGTCGGTCATCCACCACCGGGGCGGGCTGGCGGGGCGGGTAGCTGCGCGCCTTGAACTGCCGATACCGGGCCCAGCCGATCAGCACTGCAGCGTTGAACACCGCCACCCAAAAGTAGATTTGCAGGGTGGTCAGGGCGTTCAGCAGGCCAATCTCCAGGCGCGGCCCGCCGTGGCTTTGCAGCAGAGGCCACAAGCCCCGTGCCAGCAAGTACAGCAAGCCGATCCAGGCCAGCAGGGTCAGGGCCGTGTCCACCCACAGCAGGACCGGGCGTTGTCGGGTTCTGATGATTCTCATCCGTTGATCTCCTCAGGCTCATCCAGGGGTTTGATGCCGCGATCCGGGCTGACCCAGCGCGCGCGTTTCTGATGCTGGCCGAACAGCACCTTGGGAAAGCTGACCAGGGTGGTGAACAGGCTCACCAGCCAGAACACCAGCGGGTACCAGACCACCCAGAACAGGGTTTTCCACAGGTCTTTTTCATAGCGCCGATCAATCAGCAGGCTGATGGCGAATTGCAGCAGGCAGACCATCGCCAGCACCAGCCCGGTAAAGGCCGGTGGCAGGATGTGCTGCACCGCGATGGCCTCGGGCATGACGATGAATTTGCCCAGGACCCAGAACAGGATCGACAGCAGGAAAGTGAACGCCCAGCCGGTGGACAGGCAGTAATCGAAGAGCAGCACCCACAGGTAGCGGTGACGCCATTGCCAGATGCCGCGAATGTTCTTGAGCAGCACTTCGGCGCCGCCCTGGGCCCAGCGCAGACGCTGCTTCCACAGGCCGCGCAGGGTTTCCGGCATCAGGATCCAGCACAGCGCCCGGGGCTCGTAGAAAATGCTCCAGTGGTCCAGTTGCAGCTTCCAACTGATGTCGATGTCTTCGGTGATCATGTCCGGGCTCCAGTAGCCCACCCGGTGCAGGGCCGAACGGCGGAAGGCGACCACCACCCCGGACACCGTGAAAACCTTGCCGAATACGCGCTGGGTGCGCTTGATCAGGCCGATGATCGAGGAAAACTCGCCGACCTGGACCCGCCCCACCAGGGTTGAACGCGTGCGAATCCGTGGGTTGCCGGTGACCGCACCGAGGCGGCTGTTGTGCAGCATCGGCGCCACCAGGTAGGCCGCGGTGTTTGGCGCCAGCAGCGCATCGCCGTCGATGCACACCAGGTACTCACTGCGCGCCGCCACCGCGCCCATGCGCAGGGCCACGGCCTTGCCCTGGTTCTCTGCCAGGTGCACCACCCGCAGGCGCGGGTCTTCTGCGGCCAGGGCATCGAGGACCTCGCCGGTGTTGTCCTTGGAGCCGTCGTTGATGGCGATGACTTCAATGTTCGGGTACTGCTGAGCCAAGGCCGCGTGCAGGGTGTCGGCCGCGTTGTCGCCCTCGTTGTAGCAGGGCACCAGGATGCTGATCAGCGGCTCACCGACCAGGGCCGGCGGCAGGGTGTCGGCGTGCCAGGGCCAGTGGCGCTCCCAGTGCAGCCAGAAGTACAGGCCGCCGGCGATCCACAAGCCAGACATGAACAGCGGGTAGAAGAACACGAAGTCCATCAGGAACTGGCCGGTGGCCAGGAAGATCAGGCCCAGGGGCACACCCAGGACAAGCGCCAGCACGCACAGGGCTAACAGTCGATCCATCATGATTCAAGGGTTCCATTTATTGGAGAGGGCGGGCCGCAGGGTTTCCAGGTTCGGCGAGGCGTCGAGAAAGTTGTCCGGGTAGTAGCCCAGGTGCACGGCGCCCTGGCGCTTGAGCCGGCCCAGCCAGTCGGCCAGTTGCGCGGCCGGCAGGTCCACCGCCGGCCGTGGCCGCCAGTCACGGGCCTGGAGTTCGAACACCGTGCGCTTGAGGGCCCCGGGTCGCGCCTTGATGCGCTGCACCAGGGCCTCCAGCCAGGGGCCGGATTGCTCCAGGCTCTGGCCTTCCATCAAGGGCATGGCCATGGGCGCGGTCCAGTCGTAGCTGGCGAGAAAATCGTCGAGGTTCTGGGCAAACCAGGTTTCGCTTTCGGGGTTGAGAATCGGCTCGGCGAACAGGTTGCGTGCGGTGCGCACCTGGGGCCCGCGAATGGCCCGGACCTTGGCCGTCAACTCGTCGGTGAAGGCGATCAGGTAGCGGCTCTTGAAGCGGGTCCAGCGTTGCAGGGTGGCCGGGTCGCCGCGCAAGGCGGCCAGGGAATCCGGCAGGCCATTGGCAGCGTAGCTGCGCAGGGCACCGGGGCTGGCGTCTTCGAAATCCGAGAGCAGCGCATCGTCGTGATAGAGGATGCCGTCCACCGAAGTCAGCCGCGCCAGGTCCTGATAGATCTCACCAATAAGGCGCCGCACCTCGGGGTCGAACGGCGACAGACGCGGGTATTGATCGGGGTCCACAGCGCTGCGGCCGGTGGCCGGGTCCCAGCGAGTAACCCTGGGTAACGCCCCATCCAGGGCGAAGCTGAGCACCGGCATCCAGGCATAGACCTTGACGTTGGCCCGGGTACGCAACTGCCAGGCGACCCGATCGAACAGGTCGGCGCGCATCGGCAAATGGCGGTTGGGGAAATACAACTCACGCGTCAGGCCGTCGCCCAGGGGGTCGGCGAAGGCTTGCAGGAACACCGTATTGACCCCCAGGTCGGCCATGCGCTGTACCAGCTTGCCCAGGTTGATTTCCTGCTGGGCCGGGTCCGGGTCGTAGACGTTGTCCAGGTCGACATGGGCCACCCGCAACGGCCCCTGGCTCTGCACACCGACAATGCTGTTGGCGAAGCGCTGGCCGTCCGGGTCCGAGGCCACCAGGAAGCGCGGGCTGCTCATCAGGTTTTCCAGGGTGTCGAGCCCGTCGTCGAGGGTCAGGGCCATCTGATAGCCCTGCTCGCCAACCACCCGCAGCGCGGTGCCGTCGGCGGCGCCATAGGGCCAGACCCAGACGCGGGGGGCGCGGCCGGTGGCGACGCGGATTTTTTCCGAGATGCGCGCCACATCGCTGCGCAGCCGGGCCTGGAACTCGGCCTCGCTTTCATAGCGCCCGCTTTGGGGGTTATAGCGTCGGGTAGCGGCCGCCGGTTGCAGGTTGCCTTGGGGGTTAGCCAGCACGCCCTGGTGGCTGGCGTCGGTGTGGGCGGCGATTTCCACCAGCCCGGAAGCGGCCACCTCGCGCACCTGATCCCAGGTCAGGAACTGCTCGCGGGGGCGCCGCTCGCCGGCAAAGTCCACCGCCTGCCCGGCCGGGGTATCGACCCAGGCGCCGACGGGTGCCAGCAGCGCCGGCCACTGGTAGCTGCGCAGCAGTGGCATGACCCGAGTGTAAAAGCTCGCGTAACCGTCGTCGAAACTCAGCAGCACGGCCTTGGCCGGCAGTTCCGGGCCACCCTGGCGGGCGCGGAGGATCTGGTCCACCGACACCGCCTGGTAGCCGTTCTCCCGCAGCCAGGCCAGTTGCTGGATCAGCCGCTCGGTGCGCACCGCCACCACCGCCTGGTCCGGGTCGCGGTCCTCGACGTCGTGGTAGGCAATGCCCAGCACCTGGTTTTTCGGCCAGGGCGCTTCGCTGTCGGGCAACGGGCGCTGGGCCGGCGGCACGAAGTCCGCGGCGGGCTGGGCGCAGGCACTGAGGACCAGGGCGCCCAGCAGCAGGAGGCAACGGGTGATCGAAGGCATCGGCAGACTCTTCTTAGAAACGGTAGGTAAGGTCGAGGGCCAGGCGCAGGTCGGTTTCCCGGTCGCCGTCGTAGGGCCGGTTGAGCAGGCTGAGGACGGCGCCGGCTTCAAACACGTCGTTCCACAGCAGGCGCTGGCCGTAACTGAGCAGCCCCACCGCTCCGGTGCCGTAGTCGCGCTGGCTGTAGGTCCCGGCACCCACCTGGAATTGCTGGCTCCAGGCGGTTTCGTAGTGCTGGTACAGCAGGTGGTTGATGCTCACCGTGGGCAGCACGCTGAAGTCCGAGCGCGGGTTGAAGTACGGCGTGTTGTCGAGGCTGTTGCGGCTGGCGGCGACTTCCAGGCCCAGGTCCACCTGCACCGACGGCGAGCGGTAGACGCCTTCGCGGCCACTGAGCAAGGCTTCCAGGCGGCGGTTGCCATCGCTGAAGCGGGACGGGCTGAGGGCCAGCTTCCACTCACGGGCTTCATGGGCCCGCCAGCGGATAAAGCCGCTGCCGCCGTTGGCGGTGATGTCACTGTTGAGGGCCCGCAACGGGGTGTTGGCCGAAAGGTGCTCAAGGCTCGCACCGTATTGCCAGTGGTCGTCGATGTCTCGGGCCAGGGACAACCGGGCGCCAAGCTTGTCGGCCACCCCGTAGGCATGACGGGAAACTTCTGCCTCCAGGGTCATGTCGCGGCTGCGATGCTCCACCCCCAGGCGCTGCCAGCGGTGATGGCCGGTGCCTTCGGCAAAATCGCCAGTGGCGTAGCCAGCACCGCCAAACAGACGCCAGTCTTCAGCGATGGGCGGGCTGTAGAGCAGGGCTTCGATCCCCAGGTCGCGGCTGCCGGAAACTGCACCCGCCCCCCCCTCACTGCCGCCGAAGCTCTTGCCGGTGTCGGTGGTCAGCCGCAACTCGGCCATGTCGTGCACCTGGCGCTGACGGGCCAGACGCTGCACCTGGCGATTGTCGGGGTGGCGCGCCAACACATCGTCAGTCAGGGCATCGAGCTGTCGCCATTCCTGCAGGTCCTGGGCGGTGTGGGCCTGGGCCATTTCCAGGCCGATGTCGCGGGGGGCGAGGCTTTCACTTTCCTTGAGCAGGTTTTCACTGCGCCGTGGCCAGTCCCGGGCCAGGTACAGGTCGGCTTGGGCCAGGCGCAGGCCGAGGTTGCCCGGGGCCTTGTTGACCAGGCTTTCCAGGCGCTGCTGGCTGCCCGACAGATCGGCCCCGTAGACACCGGCCTGGGCCGCCAGCAGTTGGCTGTCCATCCATTCGTCGTTGGGGTTGCCAACCGCCAGACCCTTGAGTTCGACCCGTGGGTTCTGGCTCTGGGCCAAGGTGTTGGCCACCTGCAGCGCCTCCTCCGGCTGCTGGTTTTCCAGCAGCGCGTAATACAGCGCCGTGCTGTCCTCGACCCGGTCGCTTGGGTCGGCATCGGCGGCAGCCAGTACCTGGCGATACAGCTTGGCTGCGACGTCTGGCTGGCGCTGGTCGAGGTAGGCCGACGCCACCCAGCGCAGGGCATAGGTCGGCAGGCTGACACCCGCCGTGCGCAGCGCCTGGTACTGGCTGATGACCTCGGCGCTGCGCGCCCGGGCCTTGAGGGCGCCGAGGCGATCGATGCGCCAGCGAACGCACTCAGCAGTGGCGCTGGGGTCGTCGCCCCAACGGGCCAGCAAACGGTCGTAGTCGGCCAGGGCACGGTCGGCAATCACGTAACGCTCCCGTTCGCTGCGCGTCGGCAATTCCGCCAGGCGCACGCGCTCGGCGGCCAGGTCGCCTTCCAGGCGCCCCACGGCCAGCGGCTCGATCAGCCCCGGGCGTTGCCGGGCCAGACGCAGGGCCGGCTCCGGCAGACGTGCCCGCTGCAAGGCGAACAGGTATTCCCGAGCCACTTCGGCGCGCTGGCCGGCGCGGACAAACCCTTGGTCGAACTCGAACAGCGCGTCGTAGGTCGCCCCGGCACGGGTCAAGGCATAGCCCAGGGCCAGTCGGCGCGAAGGATCGTCGGGTTGCGCCGCCACCAGGGCCCGAGCCCGGGCCACCGCTTCGGCGGGCTGGCCGGCATCGGCCTGGGTCAGTGCCAGGCCCAGTTGCAGATCGGCGTTGCCAGGCGCCTGGGCCAGGGCTTGGCGATACAGGCGGCTGGCGTCGTCCCAGCGCTTGAGGTTGCGATAGGCCCGGGCGGTGGCGCTCAGGGCCTGGACCGGCAACGGCCGTTGGCGAGCCTGGGTTTCATAGACCGCGACCACTTCGGCATCAAGGCCGGCCCAAGCGGCAATTTGCAGGTGGTCGCTGACCAAGCCGTTGCTCAGTTGCGCGTCCGGCACTTGCCGCAGGTAAGTCAGGGCAGGCGCCGTGGCCCCAGCGCGGGCTTGATGAATCAGTGAGTCATAGGTCGCGTCGGCCAGGGCCAGGGTGGACCAGAGCAGCGGGCCGCATAAGGCCAGACGGACCAGAGGTCGCAACCCAAAGTGGCGAACGGGGTGGGCAATTCTCGGCATCGCGTCAGCATCCTTACGTGGCTAGCCGGGGTCATGCAGTCCGGCACGGCAATACGACGCGGATTCTTCCACGCAAGGAGGGGCAGACGAGGGGAATGCAATATTTCTTCAGATTCGCGGCGCCGGGCGCGCCAAACAAAACGCCCGGCCTGCGCGGGAAAGCGCAGGCCGGGCGTTGACGTGCCGGGGATGAGGGTCGGGGCTTAACGCAAGCCGCCGGCGCCACCCACTTTGCTCATGACGAAGCCGACGAACTGCTCCAGCGTCATCTTCTGGCCATTGAACTCCACTTGACCCGCGGCGTAGTGCAGCTTGGAGACGATGTCATTGCCTTCCAGTTTGGCCAGCTCGGTGCCCAGGGCCATGCTGCTGAGCATTTCCGCCGCCATGGTGCCTTGGTCGGCAGCGGCCTTGGCGTCGGTCACACCGTCTTGTTGCGCCTGCAGCGCGCCGAAGTCAGCAACCATCGGCTTGGACAGGATCACTTTGGCGTCCAGCTGGCTGATCGCTTGCTGGGCCAGGAGCGGCGTCGGCAGGTCCAGGGACTGCGGCTTGGCCAGGTCGATGACCAGGCTCACACGGCTTTCACCGCTGCCGTTCTTCAGGGCCAGGCTTTCCAGGGCGACCTGCGGCTTGGCTTCCAGAACCTTGTTCACCGCAGCGCGTACCTTGGCTTCGTCGGCTTCGCTGATCTTCAGTTGCGGCGCCTCTTCACCCTGGGCTGCCGCTTCGGTGGCGGCCTTCTGGTAAGGCTGCAACAGGTTCTGGTAGATCTGCACCAGTTCCAGGCTGCCCTGGGTGTCGAAGTTCTTGAAGCTCCAGAGCATTTCAGCGGCGCCGATGACTTTGCCGTCCAGGGCGATTTCACCGACTTTATAGTCGGCACGACCGCCCAGAGTAGCGCCGGTTTCCTGGGTGGAGGTCTTCTGTTCGAAGTTCTTCAGGGTCAGCACCGACTGCTTATCGCCGAAGGTGGCCTTGGTCGAACTCAACTCCAGGGTGTTCTGGCCCAGGTAGTAGCCGAAGCTGCTTTTTTCCAGGTTGCTCGCCACGGTCAGGCCGTTGAGTTCAACCAGCACCGGCGGCTTGTCGGCGGCGGTGACCGACAGCTTGAGGCTGTCCATGTAACCGTCGACCTTGGCCTTCTTGCGCTCGTCGGAGGTGACGAAGTTGAGGTTCATGCCGGAGAACTTCAGGTTGGAGTTGGCGTCCATCGCCACGTCCACGGGGGCGAACTCCATGTTGCCGTCGGCAGAGAGGTCATAACCGACGTTGACGGCGCCCTTGAGCGGCGGCAGGTCCTTGGTGGCAGCGAACCACTTCTCGGTGGACGGGCTTTTTTCCAGCTGGTAGTTGCTGGTGGCCATGACCGGCAGCCACTTCAGGCGGATCAGGCGCGAAAACGGCAGCGGGCCGTGCTGGATGTGGTCGACGATCAGGAACTCGGCGTCGCCGTGGACCATTTCGCCCTGGGCCTTGAGGCGGTAGTGGGCAGTACTGCTGAGCAAGCCACGCTCCAGCGACACCAGTTCCAGGGAGGCGGTGAGGTCGTAGCCGATCAGCGACGATTGCATCTCTTTGTTGCTTTCGACGATCTGGTTTTTCAGGACCCCTTCCAGCTGGGTTCCGGTGTACCAGGCACCGCCGACACTGATTGCCCCGACCGCGACGACGATTCCTAACAGTACGCCTGCTGATTTATTCATGTTTGACCCGATCAATATCCGTTGTTTGAAGGTGTGCTGGTCTTCCCTGAACCCATGACGGGTTGCGGCTCGACTCCGCGTAAACCGGCGAAGCCTAACATTGGCGAAGGCCCCCGGCACAGTTCTGAATGGCTGAGAGGGAGCAGGCAGACAAGCGTTGGCCGGCCGACCATGGTGCTCTCACGAGCGCCATCGCGGGCCGGCCAATGCCTGGGCAGAGTGGACCGAGGAGCGGGATGAAGCGCAATCAGCTGAATTCCAGTTCCAGGGCGTCGAGCTGGTGGTCAAAGCTCTTCAGACGCGCGGTCCAGGTGTAGACCAGCACTTCAAAGTCTCGGTCGATGACCGCGCCGCCCGGCAACTGGGCGCGCGGGTCACAAAAGTCCAGTTGATAGCGTTCGCGGGCCATGGCCGTAGCGACGTCGGACAGCTCCCGGGCATTGTTCAGCCAGTGACGCCCATCCGAGGCTTGCTGGTCGAGCAGGATGCACTGGCGCTTCAAGGCCTCCAGGCTCTTTTCCAGCGGGGTGCCGGTCAGTTCGCCCATCACTTCGGCGAAGGTTCGCCCGGGTTGCCAGTAGCTGCCCCAGAAGTAGCGATCAAAGACCGTCTCGACCCGTCGCAGGGCCACTTTGGTGTCCCAAATGGCCACCAGGGTCTTGCTCTGGTCGAGCTGGCGTTTTTTCAGTTTGTTGCCCTGGAACGAGGCCCAGGCCACGACCCCGATGGCCAGCACCGCGATCAACGCGCTGGCACTGTCGAGAAATACCAGGGCCATGTCGATCTGGTGGGCCAGCATGATGCCGTAGAAGTACGTTGCGGAGAGCAGCACCAGTGCACAGAGCAGGCACCAGAAGCCGGGAGCATAAGGGTTTTTCATTATTGGAATCCCCATGACCATCACATGCCTAGAGCGTTGGAGGGGGCGTCTCGCGCAAGGCGCTGTCCAACAGATCAAAGCATAGCAATGGCCTCAGGGTTTGCTGGCCGAGGAGCCTTGCGTTCGTCCGCTTTCCCAACCGCCGCCCAGGGCCAGGAACAGGTCGATCTGGCTCATGGCGACCTGGGTGTTGGCCGCCGCCAGTTGCGCGCGCATGTCGGTGTAGGTCCGGGTGGCCTGCAAGTCGGCCAGAAACGACACCCGGCCGGCCTGGAAGAAGCGGTGGGTCTGGTCCGCCGCCAGTTGCGCCGAGGCTTCGGCCTCGACCAGGGCGTCACGGCGTTGCAACTGGGCGCTGTACTGGGCCAGGCCGGTCTGGGTTTCGCGGAGGGCGTTGAGCACCACCCCGTCGAAGTGCGCCAAGGCGCCCTGGCTCATTGCTTCGGCCTGGTGGATCCGCTCGCGGGCGCCGTTGGACGGCACGCTCCAGCTAAGCAGCGGGCCAAAGCCCCAGCGATTGGTCGGCGCGGTGCCGAGGTTTTCGAGAATGCCGACGGTGCCTACGGTGGCGCCAATGCTGATGTCCGGGTACAGGGCACCGGTGGCCACGCCGATCTCGGCCGTCGCCGCCGCCAGGCGCCGTTCGGCCTGGCGCACATCGGGCCGACGCTTGAGCAGCGCTGCGCCGTCGCCCACCGGCAGCAACTGAGCGATGTGCGGCAGCTCGGCGCAACTGGATGTGCCCACCGGCAGTTGCTCCACCGGTTTGGCCAGAAGCATCGACAGGCGGAACAGCCCGGACTGACGCGCCGCCTCATAACGCGGCAACTCGGCGCGCAGGGACTTGAATTGGGTTTGCGAACGGGTGACCTGGGTCTCGTCGCCGCGCCCGGCGTCGCGCAGGCGCTGGGTCAACTGGGTGCTCTGGGCTTGCAGGTCGAGGGAGTGCTCGGCAATTTCCCGCTCTTCATTGGCGGCGCAGATTTGCGTGTAGGCCCGCACCACGTCTGCCACCAGGGTGATGCGTGCGGTGTCGGCGGCAGCCTGGGTCGCGTCGGCATTGGCCTTGGCCGCCTCGATCCCGCGCTGCAGGGTGCCGAACAGGTCGAATTGATAGGACGTACTGATGGCAATGTTGCCGACGTTGGCCACCGGCACTTTTTCGGTCAACAGAAAGGCCTCGCCGGACTCCTGCAAGCGCTCGGCGCCGGCCTTGACCCCGCCGCTCCAGCCACCGGCCGCCTGGGCCTCGTCGACCTGGGCTCGGGCCCGCGCCAGGTTGGCCGCAGCCACCCGCAGGTCCGTGTTGGAGGCCAGGGCCTGCTGCACCAGCTGGTCCAGGCGCGGGTCTTGATACAGCCGCCACCAATCGCCGGGCACCGGCGCCGAAACCACGTTGGGGTCCTGGGTCGCCAGTTGACCTTGCAGGTCATCGCGCTGCACGGCGGCATTGGCGGGCAGGTGGTAATCCGGGCCGACCGTCTGGCAGGCCGACAACAACAGACCAAGGCCAGCCAGCGCCCAACGCGCAGCGGGGTTCATTGCGCCGGCTCCGACGGTTTGCGGTCGTCGATGATCGACACCGTGGCGGTGCGCCCGGCGATCATGCGGAAATCCGCCGGTACGTCATCAAAGGCGATGCGCACCGGGATCCGCTGGGCCAGGCGCACCCAACTGAAGGCCGGGTTGACGTTGGGCAGCAGGTTGGAGCCGCTGCTGCGGTCACGGTCCTCGATGCCGGCGACGATGCTTTCCACGTGCCCGCGCAAACGCGCTCGGTCGCCGACCACGCGGATGTCCACGCTCTGGCCGACGTGAATGCCGTCGAGCTTGGTTTCTTCAAAGTAGCCGTCGATATGGAAGGAATGGCTGTCCACCACCGACAACACCGGACGCCCGGCGGTAACGAACTCCTGGCTGCGCGGCGCGCGGTCGTTGACGTAGCCGTCCACCGGGCTGCGGATCACCGAACGGTCTAGGTTGAGTTGGGCGCTGTCCACCGTCACCTGGGCTTCAGCCAGGGCCGACTGAGCGCGGGCCTCGCGGGACAGGCTTTCTTCCAGTTGCTCACGCGGCACCAGGTTGCCCAGGCCGCGGTTGCGCTTGGCTTCACGCTGGGCCTGGGCCAGGGTTTCCTGACGATCGGCCAGCGCCGCCTTGGCTTGGCGCAGGGCCAGTTTGAAGCGGTCCTGGTCGATGCTGAACAGGACCTGGCCGCGCTTCACCCATTGGTTGTCACGCACCTCCACTTGCTGGATCAGCCCGGACACGTCCGGGGCGATCTGCACGATATCGGCACGGATGTGCCCATCACGGGTCCAGGGCGCGAACATGTAGTACATGACCATGCGCCACACCACCACCACGGCGAAGGTCACCACCAACAGCGTCAGCACCACGCGACCGAGGGTCAAAAAAGGTTTTTTCATGTCATCAGGTACCGACTGAGTGAGTCCACGGCGCCAAGCAGCAAAGCGTAGAGCCCTACATTGAACAAAGCCCGGTGCCAGACCAGACGATAAAAGTGCAAGCGCGTGAGCACCCCGTGCACCAGCAGGGTGGGCAGGAACACCCCGCTGATATCCAGATCACCGATCATAAGGGCGCTCCATCGATGCCATGGGGAAGGGGTTCCTCGAGTTCAGCGCCACCGACGAATTCCACCCCCGGCAACAAGGCCAGGCGCAGGCCACTGAGGGCGTGCAGCAAGTGCAGGCGACTCTCGCCGTCGTCGTGGCCGGCGGCATTCAGGGCGCGACGGCTGCGGTCCAGGGTCATCAGCAGGCCGGTGGGTGCGGGCAGGCGCTCGCCGGCCTTGAGACAGGCCTTGAAGTAATCGCCCACCTCGCCCACCACCTGACGCAGCAACGCCTGGGCCGGGCCGTGCACCCGCGGCGCGTAGGCCAGCAGGTCCAACAGGTTCAGGGCCACCCGCAGCTCGCGCAGCGCCACGCCGGTGTCTTGCCCGGTCATGGCCAGGCGCGGCAGGTGCTGCATCAGCCGATCGAGCATCTGCACCCCCAGGTGTCGATGCTCGGCCAGGGTCGCAGGTTCCGTGAGGCCGACAATGTCGCGCCAACTGAAGCGGGTCAGGCGCTTGGCCGCCAGCTCCGAGCCGAAGGGCCGGGCGATCAGGGTCCAGACAAAGGCGAACAGCAGGCCCATGGGCCCGGCCAGGTTGGAGTTGGCAAAACTCAGGAAGTCGGCGTCGTAGGCGCCCTGGATGCTGATAAAGGACGAGGTGTTGACGATGGTCAGCAGCATGCCCAGGTAAAAACGCGGCTGCACGGTGAGGGTGCCGACGCAGATAAAGGGCACGGCGAACGCCAGCACCAGCATGGGAAAGTCGTGCAGGTTGGGCAGGATCAGAAACAGGTAGAGGCTGGCGAACAGCACGGACATCGCGGTCCAGAAAAAGAACCGATAGATCTGTGGCGCCGGGTCGTCCATGGAGGCAAAAAAACTGCAGGCCACGGCAGCAAGAATCACCGCACTGCCGCCGTCGGTCCAGCCCAGCAGAATCCACAGCACCGAGGCGGCGATGATCGCGGTGATGGTGGACGCCACGGAATAAAGCATCAGCCCGCGATCGAGGAAGGGGCTCAGCCGGCCGAGGCGCCAATGGCGATAGACGGCGCGCCACGGGGCCTGGCTTTCACACTGGATGGCGTGCTGCAGGCTGCGGCAGTCTTGCCACAGGTCGATCCATTCGCCGAGGCGGTACAGGGCGTTGGAGAACAGCAGTTGGCGGCGGTCGTCCAGGGCTTCGGGGCTGGGCTGCAGGGCTTCAAGCTGTTCACGCAAGGCTTGCCAGCGCGCCACCGAGGCATCCTCGGCACTGGCCTGCAACCACTGCTCGGTGCGGGCCAGGAGCGGCGCCATCTGCTGCACCAGTTCCGGCGTGCGGCGCTCCAGGGCGTACAAGGCGTCGTCCAGGGCGTCCACCACCGGCAACAGGTGGATCATGCGCCCGCGCAGTTCCTTGGTATTGCGCACCGTCTGCGGTCGCGCGCCTTCGTGGGGCAACTGGCCGATCATCAATTCCAGGCTGTTGAAGGTGGCGACCATGGCGCCGCGCAAGGCACTGACTTCCTCGGGTTGCACCTGGCGACTGAGAAAGCGCTGACTGTAAGTGGCAGCGTCGGTAAACCACTTGCCCGCCGAGTCGACGAACACCGGGGCCAGGCGCCGAGGCCAGAACAGGCTGCCGACCACCGCCGCGCAAACGATGCCGAGAAAGATCTCCTCGGTACGCGCCTCGGCCACATCCCAGACTGCCAGGGGGTTGTCCACCACCGGCAGGGCGATCAACGGCAAGGTGTAGCCGGCCAGCATCAGCGCGTAGCTGTTGGCGGTGCGCAGGTGTAGGGAAAGGAACAGCAGGACCCCGGTCCACAGGGCGACGATCACCACCAGCACATAGGGGCTCTGCACAAACATCGGCACGAACAGCACGGCCGCGGCGGCCCCGATAAACGTGCCCACGGCGCGGTACAGCGCCTTGGACGTGGTGGGGCCGACAAAGGGGCTGGAGACGATGTACACCGTGGCCATGGCCCAATACGGACGAGGCATCTGCATCAGCATGGCGATGTACAGGGCGATCATCGACGCGGCAAAAGTGCGCACGCCGTAGAACCAGTCACGCGCCGGGGGCACGCCGGTAAAGAAGCCGTTCAAGAGCCGGTCACCGGCAGCGGGCCGGCCGATTCGAAGGCGCGAATCACCCGCAACGCGGCTTCCAGGTCTGACGGTGCGATGCCTTCCAGAACTTCACGGCGCAGGCGCACCAGCTCCGTTTCCACCGCCTGCACCAACTCGCGACCGCTGGCGGTGAGGCTCAGGCACTTGGCCCGGCGATCATTCGGGTCTTCGCTGCGACAGACGTAGCCGGCGTTGCAGAGTTGATCCAGCAGACGTACCAGGGACGGGCTTTCCATCCCCGCCGCCTGGGCCACGGTGACCTGGCGCACACCCTCGCCCAGGCGCCCGATCATCAACAGGGGCACGGCGCAGGCTTCGGAAATACCGTAGTTGACCAGGGTGGTCTGGCAGATCCGCCGCCAATGCCGGGCGGCGACCACCATGCCACTGCTGATGTTCATCTGGAGCGCTTCGAGGGTGCTGGACACAAGACTGTTCACACACTGTTAGTTTGCTAACTATCAATATGTCATTGGCGAATAAATTCAGTCAAGTTTTGTAACAATTACCCAGTGCGGGTCATCAGGCGCTTATCCCGGAGCGCGCCTCAACGCTTCTTCGCCCGTTCGTACACGGCTCCGCGTTCGCGTTTACCAACAGTGACGACCGACACCACCACGCGCTCGTCGATCACTTGATAAACCAGTCGGTAGCCCGACGCCCTGAGCTTGATCTTGTAACAGTCAGGCAAACCATGCAGAGCATCGGCAATAACTCGAGGCCCCTCAAGACGCTCCGCGAGTTTCTTCTTGAATTGCTCACGAAGCGTGTGCCCTAACTTGTCCCACTCCTTGCGCGCCGAAGGCAGGAACTCAAGCCTATAAGTCATCCAGGCTTACCGGAACAGGCGTCTCATGGCTCCTGGCTCGAACGATCTGCGCCAACTCCAAATCATCCAGACGCTCCATCAAGGCTTCAAAAACCTCAGCAGGCACCATGTAGCCCATGACGCGATTGTGGTTCAACACCGCTACAGGCCCGCCTTGGGCGCTGCTCAAGACAGCGGATGGGTTCTTCTTCAATTCAGAGACGCTGACGGCTTTGTCAGCCAGAATGCTTTGCATATTATCGACCTCAATTAAGGTCGTTATTTTGGTCTAAATACCTCATATCAACAACCTGCACTTATCCGCCTCCCCGCCCCATCCTCAGCAACACATCCAACTGATCCACCACCTCCGCCCAGTCCGCGTCGTCGAGCACTTCTTCACGCAGGAATTGCGCCTGGCTCGGGCTCCAGAAAAACGCATCCGCCAAATGCAGCTCGGGCTTGAGCGGCGAATGGGTGGCGATAAAACGATCGATGCTCACCGGGTCGTCGGCCAGGCCGAGCTGTTTGAACAGGGATGGCAAGCTGTGGGTCGGTGATTCCATGGGGCCTCCTTGATCATCGGAGTACGGCGCTGTCGGTCAGTGGCTGAGTTCACAGACTTGGGCATGGGGCACCATTTTCAGGTATTGCTCCATGCTCATGTGCACCAGATTGTGGTGGTTGCCCGCTTCTACGTAGATGTCTTGCTGCCGGGTCAACAAGGGGTCGATCAGCATGTCCAGGCCATAGGATTCGCCCAGGGCAGGCACCGCGCCGCGCTCACAGTCGTTGAACAGATGGGCCAGGGTACTTTCCCGGGTCAACTGCCACTCGCCGCTGCCGCGAACCTTGCTCCAGTCCAGGTGGCGGCTGGCGGGCAGCACCGCCATCAGGTAATGGCCGTGGCGGTCGTCGAGGATCACCGACTTGGCCACCCGCTCGGCGGGAATACCCGCGACACGCGCCGTCTCCAGGCTGCTGGCCGAATGGGGGTGGGTCACCAGATCAAATTGGCAATGGGCCTGTTCCAGGCTGCGTTGCACCGTTTTTGCCATGCGCATGATGCACCTCGCGACCCTGAATCCGCTTCAGGGCAATGGTGGGCTGTGTCTTCAGTCTAGGTCGGCCAACCCGGCCCAAGGCCATTAACTTCCGAACGGCAGCGCCGTTATTGGCTGTACAAAATTCAACCAGCCCGGGCTCAACTAGACTCAACCCATAGAGCCAATCAACGAACCCCAAACGCGGTGCGTGACTCTCCAGGAGGGTCAGATGAACAGGTGCGGGTGGCGGACATGGCTGCTGGCCGGGCTGATCGGGTTGTCGAGCGTTCAGGCCTGGGCCGCGGCCCCGGTGGTGGTGCTGACGCTCAACGGTGTCATCAGCCCGGCCAGCGCCGACTACGTGGTGCGCGGCCTGAACCGGGCGGCCGAACAACAGGCGCAATTGGTGGTGATCGGCATCGACACCCCCGGCGGGCTCGACACCTCGATGCGTACCATCATCCAGGCGATTCTCGCCAGCCCCGTGCCAGTGGCCACCTACGTCGCCCCCAGCGGCGCCCGGGCTGCCAGTGCCGGCACCTATATCCTCTACGCCAGCCATATCGCCGCCATGGCCCCGGGCACGAACCTGGGCGCTGCCACACCGGTGCAACTCAATGCCGGGCCCGCTCCATCACCCAGCGACTCGGCGGGCGAGACCCTGACGCACAAGCCGATCAACGACGCCGCTGCCTACATCCGTGGCCTGGCGCAATTGCGCGGGCGCAACGCCGACTGGGCGGAACAAGCGGTGCGCCAGGCGGCCAGCCTGTCGGCCCAGGAAGCCCTGAAACTCAAGGTGGTGGATTACCTGGCGGACGATCTCGGCGCCCTGCTCAAACAGCTCGATGGCAAGCCCCTGAACGCTGCGGGCCATGAAGTGCAACTGCACACCCTGGGGGCCGCGCTGATCCACTACGACCCGGACTGGCGCAGCCAGGTGCTGTCGGTGATCACCCACCCCAGCGTGGCCCTGGTTCTGCTGATGCTGGGTATCTACGGTCTGTTCTTCGAGTTCGTCAGCCCCGGCACTGCGGTGCCCGGGGTGCTGGGCGGGATTTGCCTGCTGCTGGGGCTCTACGCCCTGCAACTGCTGCCGGTGAACTACGCCGGCGTGGCCCTGATCCTGCTGGGCATCGCCTTTATGGTGGCCGAGGCCTTCCTGCCGACCTTCGGGGTGATCGGCTTCGGCGGCATCATTGCCTTTGTCGCCGGCGCGGTGATGCTGATGGACACCGACCTCCCCGGCTATGGCATCCCCCTGCCCTTGATCGTCGGCCTGGCGGTGATCAGCGCGGTGCTGCTGGTGGCGCTGGCGAGCATGGCCCTGGGCGCGCGCAAGCGCCAATTGGTCAGCGGCGATGCGGGCCTGGTGGGCAGCCACACCACCATCACCCAGGTGCAAGCGAACAACGCCTACAACGGCTGGGTGCAGTTGCAAGGTGAAAACTGGCAGGTGCTGAGCGCCACGCCCCTGAGCCCCGGGCAGGGGGTGCGGGTGGTGGCGCGCAAAGGGCTGCTCTTGGAAGTGACGGCAGCCCCGGCGGCGCCGCGAGGAGGATGACATGTTCATGCAATTGCTGTTCGGTGCGCTGCTGGCGCTGTTGATCGCGCTGGCCGCCTCGACCTTTCGCATCCTGCGCGAGTACGAGCGCGGCGTGGTGTTTCAGCTCGGGCGCTTCTGGCAGGTCAAGGGGCCGGGGCTGATCCTGCTGATTCCGGTGGTGCAGCAGATGGTCCGCGTCGACCTGCGCACCGTGGTGCTGGATGTGCCGCCGCAAGACGTGATCACCCGCGACAACGTCTCGGTCAAGGTCAACGCCGTGCTGTACTTCCGCGTGCTCGACCCGCAGAAGTCGATCATCCAGGTGGAGGACTTCCTCATGGCCACCAGCCAACTGGCGCAAACCACACTGCGCGCGGTGCTGGGCAAGCATGAGCTGGATGAACTGTTGGCCGAGCGCGAGCGCCTTAACGTCGATATCCAGCAAGTGCTGGACGCCCAGACCGACGCCTGGGGAATCAAGGTGGCGAACGTTGAGATCAAGCACGTGGACCTCAACGAATCCATGGTCCGCGCCATTGCCAAGCAAGCCGAGGCCGAACGCGAACGGCGGGCCAAGGTGATCCACGCCGAAGGGGAATTGCAGGCCTCGGAAAAACTCATGCAAGCCGCCGAAATGCTCGGGCGCCAACCCGGGGCCATGCAGTTGCGCTACATGCAGACCCTGGGGGCGATTGCCGGCGACAAGACCTCGACCATCGTGTTTCCGCTGCCCATCGAGTTGCTCAAGGGCATGGCCGACCTGTCTTCCAAACCCTGACCCGGAGCGCGCCGCCCTGCCCCTTTAACCGGCGTGGCAGACACCGGCCCAGAGCACCGCTGGCGCCGGGCAGATCAGCATCAAGCGCGCCCGCACATTGCCCGCGGCAAACTCATTGGTGGCGTGCCAACCCGCTGGCAACGGGGCGAACTCATCCGGCTGGTCCTCGGTGCTGATCAGCCAGACCCGGCCGCTGCCGGTCGGCAGTGACGCCAGGTGGTCGACATAGATGTGGTCCGCCTGCTGATCCACCAGGGTGCCGAAACCATAGGCGTTGGGCCGGCTGGACAGGCCGTTGGGCAAGGGCGGCGTATACAGCAGCGGCTCGGCACCAGTGCGGTTGTAATACACGTAACTCAGGTACCAGAGCAGGTCGCTGATGACGATCCGGTCCCCCGGCCGGTACTGCTCATTCACCTGCTCGACCATGACATTGATCTGGTCATTCACGTCCACCTCGGTGTTGTTCTTCAGCCCCACGCCCTCGACCCCGAGGAACACCAGCAGCAAGGCCACGGCCAGCCACCGGCGGCGGCGTTCCAGCAGGGCGTCGACAGCAATCGCGACCAGCAGCGGCAGGCCCAGGGCATAGGCGGTCAGGTAGCGTTCGATAAACACCGGCGAGAGGAACGACACGGCAAAAACCAGCAGCAGCGGCACCAGGCTGTAGCTCACCAGCAGACGCTGCAGGCGCAGGGGCGAGTCGTCGCGCCAGGCCACCCAGCCGCTCACCAGCAGCATCAACAACGGCAACCCCAGGTACAGCGGCCCGGGTAGCCCTTCGCCCTCATCCTGGGTCAGCAACTGCCAGACCATGGATGGCAACGACCCAAGGTCGACCGCCGGTTCCCAGCCCACATCGCCATTGGCCTTGAGCTGATCGAGGTGCTGCAGCAGGTCCACCAGCCCCGGCAGCCAGGGCAGGAACAGCAGGACAATCCCCACGTTGGCCAGCCACCAGCCGGGCCGGGTGATCGGGCGCGGGGTCAAGGAGCCCGGGATCATCGCCAGGTACAGCCAGTGGGCCAAGACGCAGAAGGTGGTGAAGTAATGGGTGTAGAACCCCAGGCTCATCAGCAACCCGTACATCACCAGGTAGCGCTGGCGTTGCGGCTGGCGCAACCAATACACCAGGGCGATGGTCGCCCCCAGCAGCCACACGCCGAGCAAGGCGTACATGCGCACTTCCTGGCTGTAGCGCACCGCCGTGGGCAGCAACGCCAGGAGCACGCCGGCAAGGACCGCTGCACGTCGGGTGGCCAGCAGCCCCACCAGCCACACACCCAGGCCGACCGTGACGATGCCCGGCAAGGCACTGAACAGACGGACTGAAAAGATCCCGTCGCCAAACAGCTCGACCCAGCCGTGCAGCGCCACGAAATACAACGGTGGATGAACATCGTGAGCCGCGTGGAACCAGATCTCCCCGAGGGAATACTGGCTGAGCAACAGGCTGGAACCTTCATCGCCCCAAATGGCCGCGTCCGTGAGGCCATAGCAGCGGGTCAGCGTCGCCAGCGCCAGGATCGGCAGCAGCCCATAGTCGAGCGCCAGCCGCCAAAGCCCTTGGAAGCCCCGAGGCTGAAGCGCCAGCGGCCGACCGGCCAGTTCCGCTGCTCTAGGCAATTCCATCCGTTCCCCCGTCGCTCAGGCATGGGCCACAGCATCTTCTTTTGCCGGAAAAACCGCAAAGGCCAGCCGTCTGCCCACGGTTCCGGAAAACGCTGCCTCGATCCCATCACAAAGCGCAGCGACAGCCGCCCTGACCCGGCCCTGGCTTCTGTATGATTCGCCACATTCTCGGCCCATCGAATTCACCGCTGTGCGGATTAAGGACAATTCATGCGTATCGGTCTTTTGCCCTCCCTGACCCTGGCATTGGCTTCCCTGCTGAGCAGCCAGGCCCACGCCAGTTCCGACGACATTTGTTACCCGACGTGGAGCCTGGTCAAGAACCGCCTCGACGCGTGCAGCAACCTGGTGTCCCTCAACCCGGGCAACGACAGCCGGGTCAACCTGCGCCTGTTGCTGGCCGACCTCGGCTCCCTGCCGCTGGCGCCCCGCGCGCTGAGCGAGGACAACCTGACCCAAGGCTTCGGCCCGGTGCCTTTTGACCTGTCGCGACTGAGCCCGGTGGCCGCCGATGGCGAGCAGAATGAGTCCGCCCCCACCGACAACGGTCAGCTCAACACCTTGTTGGCCGGCCTTCAGGTGCGGCGGGAAAGCGACGAGAACGCCGGCGATCAATTCCTCTACGGGGAAGGCAGCCGCTGCCGCAGCAACTCCGAAACCAGCGCCCTGGCCTTTGTCGAGCACGTGACCCAGGCCGACCTGCCTCAGGCTGAACAACGCACGCTGGCGCAAAGCCGGGTCAATCTGTTGACCGCCTGCCAATGGGACACCGCCCAACAAGGCGCGCTGTTGCCGACAGGCATCGAGTCGGCCACGGGCAAAGCCTTCGCCACCTACCTGCAAGGCGCTGCCGATTTCTACAGCGGGCGGTTTGCCGAGGCCAGCCAGGCCTTCACCGCCCTCAAAGACAGCAGCCAGCCCTGGCTGAAAGAAACCGCGTCCTACATGGCCGCGCGCACCCTGCTGAACCAGGCCCAGCAAAATGCGTTCGACGAGTACGGCTGGCTGAAGGCGGACCAGGTGGACCAGAGCGGCATGCAGCAGGCCGAAGCGGGCCTCGTTGCCTACCTCGAGGCCTACCCCCAGGGCGTCTACAGCGTCTCGGCCAAGGGTTTGCTGCGGCGCACCCACTGGCTGAGCGGCAACACCGAGGCCCTGGCCAAGGACTACGCCTGGCAGTTGGCACAAAAGGACGACAACCTGCGCAACCAGTCCCTGGATGAGTTGGTGGAGGAAGTCGATAACAAGCTGCTGATGAGCGCCAAGCAACCGTTGCAGGCGCCACTGCTGCTGGCGGTCAAAGACCTGATGGCCATGCGCAGCCAGCCTGAACCCAGCCTGACCCGCGCCGCGCTGCTGGAACAGCAGGCCAGCTTCGCCCAGCAGCCGGTGCTGTATGCCTACCTGCAAGCGGCCTTCAGCTTTTACGTTGAGCAGAAGCCGGACGCGACGCTGAAACAACTGCCCACCGAACTGCCGGCCAGCCTCGATTACCTGGCCTTCAGCCAACAGACCCTGCGTGGCCTGGCCCTGGAAGCCAAGCAAGACTGGAAGGCCGCCGCCGAGCTCTGGCAGCAACTGCTGCCCCTGGCCACACTGCCGCTGCAACGGCAACAGCTGGAACTGGCCCTGGCGATGAACTACGAACGCAGCGGGCAACTGGCCAAGGTGTTTGCCGCCGACTCGCCCATCGGCACGTCCCAGGTGCGCGCCTTGCTGCTGCGCCAAGTGGCGGGCGCCGACCTGCTGCGGCAACAGGCCGAACAGGCCAGCGACCCGGTGGAGCGCAGCAGCGCCCTGTTCGTCCTGCTCTACAAAGACCTGATGCGCGGCCAATACGCGGCGTTCGCTGAAGACCTGCAACGCCTGCCCACGCCACTGCCCCAGGAAAAGCTCGGGGCCAACCTGGGCTACGTCTACAACGACGGTCCCAGCCTGGCGCTGTTCAGCTGGAATGGCGAAGAGCCGGACGACGGCTATCGCTGCCCGAACATCGCCACCAGCGCCGCGGCCTTGCAACTCGACCCGAAGAACCCCCAGGGCCTGAACTGCCTCGGTGATTTCATCCGCCGCAACGACCTCGACGGCATGCCGCTGGATCAACCGCCCGAGGCCGGCACCCTGGGCAGCACCGCCTCGGCCTTCAAGGGCAAGGTGTTCTCGCGCCTCGACGGCTATCAGCAAGTGATCAACAACCCCAAGGCGCCGCGCAATGACCGCGCCTATGCGCTGTACCGGGGCATCTACTGCTACGCCTCCTCGGGCAACAACCGCTGCGGCGGTGCCGGGGTCGAGCCGGCGGTGCGCAAGGCCTGGTTCCGCCAGCTCAAGGGCAGCCTGGGCGATACCCAGTGGGCCCAGTCCCTGCGCTACTACTGGTAGCCCATGACGCGCCTCGGCTGTTGCCTGCTGCTGTGGTTGGGGCTCGCCGCCATGGCCCACGGCGCGGTGGACGCCCGCGAACACGACGCCTTCTGGCTGTGGAGCGGGGTCCAGCCCCAGCCGGTGCTGGCCCAGGCCAAGACCCTGTACATCCTCCAGGGCCAGGTCAGCCAGTCACGTCGGCACCCGGAACAGGGCGTGCGCCTGATCGCCCAGGGCGTTTCGGTGCCGCGCCTGCGCCAGGGTGACATCTGGGTGGTGTATCGCGCCCACACCCTGGCCTGGCCAGAAGCGGTCTATGAGCAATTGCTGGGGCAAGTGGAGCGTTGGCAAGCCGCAGGCAACCCCGTGGTGGGGGTGCAGATCGACTTCGACGCCAACACCCGCGAACTGGAGCGCTACGCCGACTTCCTGCGGGACCTGCGCCAGCGCCTGCCCGCGCAATACCGCCTGAGCATCACCGGCCTGATGGACTGGGGCAGCCACGGCGACCCGCAAGCCATCAGCCAGCTCAAGGGGGTGATCGATGAAGTGGTGGTGCAGACCTACCAGGGCCGCCACAGCATCCACAATTACGCCGCCTACCTGCCGCGCCTGGATCGCCTGGGCCTGCCGTACAAGGTCGGCCTGGTGCAGGGCGGCGCCTGGCAAGAACCCCAGGCCCTGCGCGATAGCCCCTGGTTCAGGGGCTATGTGGTGTTTCTGCTGAACCCGCAATAAGCGCGCTTACCAGTCGTAGGTCAGGCTCGACAGCACGGTCCGGCCTTCACCGTAGTAGCAGTCCACGTCACTTCGGCAGAGGTCAACATAGGTCTTGTCTTCCAGGTTCTTCACGTTGAGCGCCAACTTCACGCCCTTGAGTTGCAACGGCGATTTGCTCAAGTCGTAGGTCACCGCCGCATCCAGCACCGTGTAGGACGGAATCTGAAACGCGCCCGCATAGTCAGTGCCATAGCTGCTGCGCACATAGCGCGCGCCCAACCCGGCACCCAGACCAGCCAGCGGGGTGTCACCCAGCAAGGTGTAGTTGACCCAGAGCGCCGCCGTCAGGGGCGGGCTGCCGGCCGGGTGGCGACCCTGGCGACCCGAATCATCCTTGGTGTACTTGATGTCGTTGCGCGACAACGAGCCGATCACTTCCAGGGCCTCGCTGAGGGCCGCCTTGCCTTCCAGCTCGAGGCCGACGGAACGCACCGCGCCGCTCTGATCGCTGAACATCGTTCCCGGGATCGAATTCAGCACGTTCTCCTGGTCCAGGTGATAGGCCGATATTTGAACAAAGCTCTCCTGCCCCGGCGGCTGGTACTTGATGCCCACTTCATACTGACGGCCGGTGGACGGCTCGAAGGCTTTGAAATCGGCATCGGTGCCACTCAACGGCAGGAAGGATTCCGAGTAGCTGACAAAGGGCGCCAGGCCGTTATCGAACAGGTAGACCAGGCCGGCGCGACCGCTGAAGGCTTCATCCTTGCCGCCGCTGCGCGTCTTGGCCAGCACCACTTCGTTGTCGGTCTTGGCCCAGTCGTAGCGCCCGCCGAGTACCAGCACCCAACGGTCGAGCTTGATCTGGTCCTGCACGTACAGGCCGGTCTGGTTCACCGTGTTGTCCCAGCGATAGAGGCCGGTGAAGTCCAGCGACTGGCCGTACGTCGGGTTGTAGAGGTCGATGATCGGCGGGGTACGGTCGTACTTGCCGGCGAACTGGGAATTGAAGCGGTAGTAGTCCAGGCCGACCAGCAGGGTGTGTTTCAGCGCCCCGGTGTCGAACTCGGCCTGGGCGATGTTATCCACCCCCAACACTCGGTTGTGCTGCTTCCAGTCCACGCCATAACGGGTCATGTAGCGCTGATCGTTGGCGCCCGTCACCGGGTTGGCGACAAAGCTGTAGCCGTGCAGCGGCGCACGGTAGTGGTCGTCGACATCGGCGTAGCGGGTGTTCTGCTTGAGGGTCCAGGTCTCGTTGAGCCGGTGCGACAACTCGTAGCCCAGGACGAACTGATCGCGGTCATAGGCGTTGACCCCGGGCTCGCCGAGGAACAGGTCACGGTCGATCTTGCCGTTGACGGTGGATACCAGGGTGCCGATCCTCGGCAGCCCCTGGGCCTCGGGCACGTCGTTGTCTTTCTGGTATTGGCCGAACAGGGTCAGGCTGGTGTCGTCATTGGGCCGCCAGGTCAGGCTGGGGGCGATGAGCTGACGTTTCTGCTCGGCGTAGTTGACCTCCGACTGGCTGTCGTTGACCCGGCCGGTGAGGCGGTAGAGAAACTGCCCTTGATCGTCCAGCGGCCCGCCCAGGTCCAGGGCCACGCTCTTGTGGTCGTAGGTGCCGGCTTCCAGCACCACTTGGTGCAATGGCGCCTCGGTGGGGCGCTTGCTGACCATGTTGACGATCCCGCCGGGCTGGTTCTGCCCGTACAGCACCGAGGCCGGGCCCTTGAGCACTTCGATGCGCTCCAGGGTGTAGGGGTCGATCTGCAGGGCGCCGCCGGTACTGCCGCCGCCGTAAGGCAGGTGCAGGCCGTCCAGGTACAGCGGGGTCGGCGAGAAGCCGCGCGAGGTCGGCTCGTCGAAAATTTTCACCCGATCGGCAAAACCGCCACCGGTCATGCCCGGCGTGTAGCGCAAGGCTTCGGTGACGCTCATGGCGCCCCGGGCCTTGATCTCGCTCGCCGTGACGACGTTGATCGTCTGGGGAATTTCCACCAGGGCCGAGTCGGTCTTGCTTCCGGTGGCGCTGCGCTTGGCGACGATGCCGGCCACAGGCCCCCAGGCGCTCTCCTCCACCTGGGCGGCGCTGACCTGGGTCGCGCCCAGTTGCAAGGGGCCGTCCGCGGCCTGGGGTTGCAACATCCAGCCATTACCCGCCTGCACGGCCTGCAAGCCGCTGCCCGAGAGCAAGCGCTGCAACCCCTGGGCAACCTCGTAGCGCCCTTGCAGGCCGTCGCTGCGCTTGCCTTCGGTCATTTGCGCGTCCACCGACAACAGAATCCCCGCCGCACTGGCGAAGCGGTTAAGCACCTGGTCGAGGCTGCCGGCAGCGATGTTGTACTGGCGCGCTTCACTCTGGCTGGCCGTGTCGGCCTGGGCCAGGCCCGGCAACACCGGAGCGACGGCCAACAGGCTGAGAAACAGGCCACGACGTACGGCGGCGCTCAAGGTCTGGGTGGTGGATGTGGCGTGGTAAGGCATTCCGGAACTCCCCATGAGAATGCGTCTTGATCGACTTTCAAGAGGTATCCCGAGCGGGGCAGCAAAACCGACAAAGGTCAGGCGAATTATTTTTTCCGCTCTCAGCCCCGGGCCTTGAGGGTCACCCAATAGCGGGTCACGGCGTGGGCGCGCACCGGCAACGAGCGCTCCAGGGCCTGGATAATCGCGTCGTGGTCATCCAGGGGGAACACCCCGGTCAGCAACAGGTTGGCCACCTGCGCATCGCAGCGCAGCACCCCGGCGCGGTAGCGCGAAAGCTCGGCGATAAACTGCCCCAGCGGCTGGCGCTCGGCGATCAAACGCCCCTGGCTCCAACTGCTGGCGTTGGGGTCCAGCGCCTGCCTGGCGCCCACCTGATGGGCGTTGAACCACAGCCGATTGCCGGCCTGTAGCTCCACCACCGGCGCCTGCCGGGGGCTAATGCGCAACGCACCTTCGTAGAGGTCGACCCGGGTGCCGCCCTCCAGGTCGCGCACGGTAAAGCGCGTGCCCAGGGCCTGGATATCACCGGCCGGGGTCTCGACAATCAGCGGCCGCGACGGGTCCTGGCCGCTGTTGAGCTGGATCTCGCCACGGATCAGCCGAATGCGCCGTTCGCGGGCGCTGTAGAGCACGTCAATGGCGCTGTCGCTGTTGAGGTCCAGGCGGGTGCCGTCGCTCAAGGTCAGGTGGCGGATTTCCCCGGTGGCGGTGTGCTGCCCGGCAAACGCCGCGCGCCACGGCTGGCTGCCTTGGACCAGGTAACCGCTGCCACCGGCCACCAACAGCAGCCCCAGCAACTTCAGGGCCGAGCGGCGCTGGCGGTCGGGCAAGGCCTTGAGCACCACCCGGGCGCTGTCGGCGGGCACGTCACCCAAGGTCTGCTGCAGTTGCTGCAGACGCAGCCAGGCCCGTTGATGCTCGGGGTGAGCAGTCTGCCAGCGGGCGAACGCCAAGCGTTGCTGATCATCGAGTTCACCGCCCCAATGCAGCATCAACCATTCACTGGCCTGCTCGACGATTTCGGGGGCGATGGGCGCGTCGTGGGTCGCTCTCATTCTTCGTAGACCACCTGGTAGCAAGCCTGGATCGCCCGAATCATGTACTTCTGCACCGAGCTGACGGTCACCCCCAGGCGCTCGGCGATCTGCGCGTAGGTCAGGCCCTCGAACTGCGACAGGACAAAGGCCTGGCGCACCTTGTCCGGCATGCGGTCGAGCATGGCGTCGATCTGCATCAGGGTTTCGAGGATCAGCGCCCGGGTCTCCAGGGACGGCGACTCCGGTTCGGGCAAGTGGGCGATGCTTTCGAGGTAGGCCCGCTCGATGCGCAGCCGACGCCATTGGTCGATCACCAGGTTGCGGGCGATTTGCGCCAGGTAGCTGCGGCTTTCCAGGGGCCCGGGAAAGCGCCCCGAGACCAGCAGCCGCAGGAACGTGTCCTGGGCCACGTCCGCCGCGTGCTCGCGATCCCCCAGGCGTTTGCGCAACCAGCCCTGCAACCAGCCATGGTGGTCAAGGTAAAGACGCTGGACCTGAGCGTTGCCGTCAGTGGTTGCTGCCATGGAAAGGAACCGTGTGCATGATTGAGATCAATTATCATTACACTTTTTCCAAGTTCCAGGCAAAGCCCGTTTTCAGCGAACCACCACTGGCGCCTGCAACGGGTACACCGACTCCCAGCCACCGCCCAGTGCCTTGTACAGGCCGACCATGGACAGGGACACGGCGGTGGAGCTTTCCACCCACTGCTCCTGGGTCGTCAGCAAGGCGCCTTGCACCGTGAGCACGTTGACGAAATCCACCACCCCTTCGACGTATTGCTGTTGCGCGGTGCTCAGGGCGATGCGGTTCTGCCGCACCGCTTCGGCGAGGCTGTCGCGGCGCAACTGGTTGGCGTTGTAGCGGGTCAGTTGATCGTCGATTTCATGCCAGGCCCGAAGCACGGTCTGCTGATAGGCCACGGCCGCTTCCTGCTGCTGGGCTTCACGCAGTTGCAGCATGCCACGCAGGCGTCCGCCGTCGAACAACGGCAGGCTGAACTGCGGGCCGATGCCGAACTGACGAGAGTTCCAGGAGCCGAAATCCGCCAGTTGCAGGGCCTGGGTCCCGAGGTTGCCCGACAAGGTGATGCGTGGATAGAAATCGCCTTTGGCCACGCCGATGCTGGCAGTGGCGGCATGCAAGCGCGCCTCGGCCTGGCGGATGTCCGGGCGGCGCTCGGCCAGTTGCGACGGCAAGCCAATGGCCACTTCGCGCGGGGTCTGGGGCACTGGCGCATCGGCCGCCAACTCCGCATTCAGCGCCTGGGGCGCCTCCCCCATGAGCAGGCTCAGGGCGTTGATCAGTTGCGCCTGGCGCTGCTGCAAATCCGGCAGGCGCGCCTCGATGGTCGCCACTTGCGCGGCGGCTTCGGCCACGTCCAGGTCAGTGGCCACGCCATCGGCCAGGCGCAGTTGGGAGAGCTTGAGGCTGTGGCGCGCCACGTCCAGGTTCTGCTCGGTCACGGCCCGGGTGCTTTGCACGCCGCGCAACTGGATGTAGTCCTGGGCGGTTTCCGCCAGCACCGCCAACAACACGCCACGGCGATCGTTTTCCGCCGCTTCCAGGTTGGCGTCGGCGGCTTCGGTTTCGCGCCGTACCCGGCCCCACAGATCCAGTTCCCAGGAAGCCGAAAAGCCCGCTTCCCACAGGTTGAAGGCGGACTTGCCGCTTTTGCCCGACGGGTCGTTCAGGCCCTCGGCGCTGTTGCGCTTGTGGGCATAACCGCCAGTGGCCGCGGTGCTCGGGTATTCCTCGGCGGTGATCACCTGGCGCGCCGCGCGGCTCTGTTGCAAGCGGCTGCTGGCCAGTTGCAGATCGAGGTTATCGGTCAGCACCCGGCGGCTCAGGGCCGAGAGCTGGGCATCGTGGAACACGTCCCACCAACGTTCCTGCATGGCGCCGTGCACGGCTTGGCTGGCGCCTTGCTGCTGCGGCATCGACCAATGGCCGGCCTGGGGACCTTCGGGGCGCTGGAAATCCGGGCCGACGCTGCAAGCGGACAGGGCCAGCACACTCAGCAACAACAGCGAGCGACGCCCGCCCATGGCGTGTACAGGGCTCATCGCTGGGTCACCTCGCGTGCACTGTCGGCGCTGCGACGGGTGTCCACACGGGCTTCCACCGACATCCCCACCCGCAGGCGCTCGGTCAGCGGTTGGTTGGCATCCAGCAGGATTTTCACCGGAATGCGCTGCACCACCTTGGTGAAGTTACCCGTGGCGTTGTCCGGCTTGACCGCCGCGAAGGTCACCCCGGTGGCCGGCGCCAGGCTTTGCACATGGCCTGACAGCGTCTCGCCGCCGAGGCTATCGACCTGCACCTGCACCGCTTGCCCGGCGTGCATGTCGGTGAGTTGGGTTTCCTGGAAGTTGGCCACCACGTAGGCCTGCTCCAGGGGCACCACGGCGAGGATCTTGCTGCCCGGGGTGACGTAGGCACCCACCCGCACCGCGCGCTCACCGACCATGCCGTCCACCGGCGCCACGATGCGCGTGTAGGACAGCTCGTAGCTGGCCATCTCCAGGGCCGCCTGGGCGCGCTTCAAGCCACCTTCGGCAGCGTCACGCTGGGCACTGAGGATGTCCACCTGCTTGCGCTCGGCCGCCAGCACCGCCGTGGCATTGGCCAGGCGTGCATTGGCCTGGTCGATGCGGGTACGCGCCTGCTGGGCATTCTGCACCGTGCCGGCGCCCACACCGGCCAGGTGGTTGTAGCGGTTCAGTTCATGCTCGGCGAAGTCGCGCTCGGCCTTGGCCGCCACGAGGGTGGCCTGGGCCTGGGCAATCACCGAGACCTGGCGTTCCAGGGTGGCCTGGGTGTTCAGCAACTGGGCCTTGGCCACCAGGGTTTCGGCATCGGCGGCCTGGGCGGCGGCGCGCAGGTCGCGGTCGTCGATCAAGGCCAGCAATTGCCCAGCCTTGACCTGCTGGTTGTCCTCCACCAGCACCTCTTTGATAAAGCCCGCGACCCGCGGCGCCACCAGGGTGTAGTCGGCGGCGACGAAGGCGTCGTTGGTGCGTTGTTCGGACGCCTTGCCGAACAGGCCCGGCACCAGCCCATAGAGCAGCGCGCCGACAGCCACCAGCGCGCCGACGGCAATGGCCACTTTGTGTGTGTTTTGGGTTGTCATAAAAACCTTCCGTCTCAGTGAGCGTTCAAGTCGGTGCGCGCGGTGGATAGACCCGCGTCGGCAGCCAGAAAATCAACAGGATCAGCACCGCCGCAATGCCGGCCATGCACAGGTAGAGATCGGCCGAGGTCAGCACCACGGCCTGCCGGTGCAGGCGCTGGGCCAACCCTGCAGCATCGCCGGCGGCCAGGGGGGAGTTGCCCAGGCGGTCCACCAGCATGGTCGAGTGGAAATGCAGGCGGTGGGTGGTGAGCACGTCCAGCACGCCGGTGGCGATCACCGCCGACAGGCCCTTCACGGTGTTGAACCAGGCCGAGGCAAACGGCCCCTCGATCGGCTGGATGCTGCCCGTGGCGAGCATCAGCAGCGGCAGCACCGCCATGGGCTGACCAAAGATCTGCAGCAGTTGCAGGACGTAGAAATCGTCGCGGATCCACACCGAGGTCAGGTGCGTACCGCCCAGGCACGACAGCACCAGCATCGCCAACCCGATGCCCAGCACCCAGCGGCAATCGACCCAGCGCAAGTTGCACAGGGCAGCCACCAGCGGCAGGGCAATCAACTGCGGCAGCGCCATGACCAGCATCACCGGCGCGGTCTGCAGAGGTCGGTAACCCTGGACCTGAGCCAGGTAGCTGGAGGGAATGATGATCACCGCGGTCAGCACCACCAGCACCCCGGCCAGGGTCAGCAGGGCAAACGACAGGTTACGGATGCCGAGCATCTGCAACTTGAAGAACGGGATCGGCTGCGACCATTCGTTGATCAGGAACAGCACCAGCAACACCAGGCCGCCGACCAGCAACACGCTGATCAACGGCGAGGTGAACCAGTCCAGCCGATTGCCCTGGAGGATGCCGATCACCAGCATGCAGATCGCCGGAAACCCCAGCAGCAGGCCGCGCCAGTTGAACTGCTTGAAACGCTCCAGGCGCAGCGGGTCCTGGGGCAGGCCGTAGGCCACGGCGCCCATGGCCAACAGACAGGGTGCCACCACTTGCCAGAACGCCCACTGCCAACCCACGTACTCGGTCCACAGCGCCGCCAGGGGGGTGCCCAGGCTGGGGCCGAAGGTGGCGGTCAGGGCGTAGCCGGCCAGGCCGTAGAGCTTGACGTTGGGCGGCAGGAAACGCAGGGCCACGGTCATCAGCATCGGCGGCAGCGCACCACCGGCCAGGCCCTGCAAGGTGCGCAACAGCAGCAGGCTTGGGTAATCCGGGGCAAAGGGGCACAACACCCCCAGCAGGGTGAACAGGCCAATGGCGCAGAGGGTGAAGCGGCGCAGGGAAAAGGTCACCCCGCACCAGGGTGCAAAGGCCATGGCGGCCACCGAAGTGGCGGTATAACTGGCCACCAGCCAAGTGCCTTCGTCATAGCCGATGGCGAGGGCGCCACGGATATCCGCCAGGGCGATCTTGGTCACCATCTCGTTCAAGCCGGACACCAGCACCGCCAGCAACACGCCCACCAGGCCAATGATGATGCGCGGGCCGAAGGTCGGCGGGGCGATGACGGCCGGCTTGCTCGCGGCTTCCAGGGAAGCGGGCGCGGCGGCGAGGGAACTCATGAAGGGATGACTCCGGCTTGGAAATACCGAAGCATTTTAAGAAGCGCCACTGCTGACGAAAACTGACTTATCGACAGCTTATAAGTGCACCAGACGCAACAATTACCCCGCCCCCCCACTGTAGGCGCTGGCTGGCCAGCGATGGCGTCCGCAAGATCGCTATCGCCGGCAAGCCGGCTCCTACGGGAAGACGATCGCGGCGTCAGAGAAAGGATGGGCAAGCCCGAGAGGGCTGTAGGCGCTGGCTTGCCAGCGATGGCGTCCGCAAGATCGCTATCGCCGGCAAGCCGGCTCCTACGGGAAGACGATCGCGGCGTCAGAGAAAGGATGGGCAAGCCCGAGGAGGCTGTAGGAGCTGGCTTGCCAGCGATGGCGTCCGCAAGATCGCTATCGCCGGCAAGCCGGCTCCTACGGAAGGTGCCAGAGAGGGCGGGCGGGGCTCAGGTGGGTTGGGCTTCGTGCCAGGTTTCCTGGCAGCAGGTGCGCAGGGTTTCGCGGAACCATTTGTGGGCCGGGTCTTTGTCGTAGCGCGGGTGCCAGGCAGTGGTCAGCATCAGGGTCGGCAGGGCGATGGGCAGGGTAAAGGCCCGCAGGCGCAAGCCCAGGCGGGTCACGCTGAGCAGGGTTTCCTTGGGCACCGGCAGGATCAGGTCCGAGTCGGGCAGCATAAACATCGCGGCATGAAAACTCGGGGCAATCAGCGGCACCCGGCGTTGCAGGCCGAGTTCGGCCAGGGCAGCGTCGATGGGCCCGCGCGCGATACCGCGTCGCGACATGCTGATATGGGGATAGGCGGCAAAGCGCTCGGCGTTGATCTCTTCGTCCAGCAGCGGGTGATCGTCACGGACCAGGCCGACGAAGTGGGTGGAAAACAGGTTCTGCACCTTCACTTCCGGGGTCAGCGGCCGGGTGTTGCTGATGTGCAAGTCAATGCGGCCTTCGCGCAGGGCCTCGTCATCGGCATCGCCTTCAGGGACGAAGCGCAGCTCGCACAGCGGTGCCTGACGCTCCAGGGTGTCGATCAGCCGCCCGCCGTAGACGCCGACGAAAAAGTCGTTGGCACGCACGTTGAAGCGACGCTGCAGGGCATGCAGGTCCACCTGGTCCGCCGAGCGAAACACCAGCGCCGCCTGCTCCACCACGTCCCGCACCTGGCTGCGCAGCTCCAGGGCCTTGGGCGTGGGCACCAGGCCACGGCCGGCGCGTACCAGGATCGGGTCGCCCAGGGCCTCGCGGATGCGGGTCAGGGTGCGGCTCATGGCCGCCGGGCTGAGGTTCATGCGCCGTGCGGCGCCGACCACGCTGCCCTCGTCGAGCAAGGCGTCGAGGGCCACCAGAAGGTTCATGTCCGGGAGTTGCATGCTGAGCACTCGTGGCTGATCGGGAATGATCCGGACGCAATGCTAGCAGGCTTGTCGCTCAGAAAGAGGGCTGCCATGACCGTAGGAGCCGGCTTGCCGGCGAACAGGCCCCCGAGCCGGATGCAAACCTGGAGGACGCCTTCGCTGGCAAGCCAGCTCCTACGGTTGGGGGTGAGTCCGGTGGGGGGCCGTTTAGCGCTGCATGCCCCAGCGTTTGACGGTGACGCGCTCCAAGGTGTCGAACACCAGATTTTCCACCAGCAGGCCGATAAGGATCACCACCGCCAGCCCGGCGAAGACTTTGTCGGTGTAGAGCTCGTTGCGGTTCTGGAAGATGTACCAGCCCAGGCCGCCCTTGCCACTGGTGGCGCCGAACACCAGTTCGGCGGCGATCAGGGTGCGCCAGGCGAAGGCCCAGCCGATCTTCAAGCCGGCGAGAATCGACGGCAAGGCGGCCGGAATCAGGATGAACAGCACCAGGCGCAGGCCCTTGAGGCCGTAATTGCGCCCGGCCATGCGCAGGGTTTCGGAAACGCCGAGAAACCCGGCGTAGGTGTTCAAGGCCAAGGCCCAGAGCACCGAATGCACCAGCACAAAGATCAGGCTGTTCTGCCCCAGGCCAAACCACAGCAGCGCCAAGGGCAGCAGGGCAATGGCCGGCAACGGGTTGAACATCGAGGTCAGGGTGCTCAGCAGGTCACGGCCAAACTGGGTCGAGACCGCCAGGGTGGTCAGGGCAAAGGCCAGCACAATGCCGATCAGGTAGCCCTTGAGCAGCACCACCAGGGAAATGCCCACCTTGCCCAGCAGTTCACCGCTGAGCAGGCCGTCGGACAGGGCGCTGGCGGTCTGCAGGAGGCTGGGCAGCAGCAGATCGTTGTTCTGGTAGCGGGCCACGGCTTCCCAGAGCAGCGCCAGCAGCACCAGGATCAGGCTTTTGCGCAGCCAGCCCTGTTGCCAGAGGCGCTGGGCCAGGGGCAGCTCGCGATCCAGGGGGACTTGCAGCAACGGCTCGAGGACAACTTCGTATTCCTCGCGCACGGGGGATGAATGGCTCATCGGGCGTTCCTCGTTCAACGGTGGCCTGACGGCTCAATAGGCGATACGGATATCGGCGAAATCCAGCTCGGTGTCGGTTTCCGGCGACTGGCCTTCATCGAACAACAACCGGTGAATACGCCGTGCGGTCTGCTGGAACGCCACGCCACCGAGGCTTTGCAGGTCGTATTGATGGCTGTGGACTTCTGCCCGCACGCGCCCCGGATGAGGCGACAGCAAGAGGATGCGGTTGCCCACCACCAGCGCCTCTTCAATGGAGTGGGTGACGAACAGCAAGGTGAAGCGCACCTCTTCCCAAAGCAGCAGCAACTCTTCCTGCATCTTGCGCCGGGTCAGGGCGTCGAGGGCGGCGAAGGGCTCGTCCATCAGCAGGATTTTCGGTTGCATGGCCAGGGCCCGGGCAATCGCCACCCGTGCCTTCATGCCGCCGGACAAGGTGTGCGGGTAGGCATCGGCAAAGGCCGCCAGGCCCACTTTATCGAGGTAATGCAGGGCACGCTCTTCGGCCTCGCGGCGACCGAGGGTCTTGGACGCCAGCAGGGGGAACATCACGTTCTGCTTCACGGTTTTCCAGGGCGGCAGTTGGTCGAACTCCTGGAACACCACGATGCGATCCGGCCCTGGCTGGTGCACCGCCTGCCCTTGCAGGCGGATCTGGCCCTCGCAGGGTTGGATAAACCCGGCCACCGCCTTGAGCAGGGTGGACTTGCCGCAGCCCGAAGGGCCGAGCAGGACAAAACGATCGCCGGGGTCGATCTCGAAACTCACTTGGTGGGTGGCCCGCACCACGCGCTGCGGGGTGCGGTATTCCAGGCTGACGTTATCCACCGCCAGCAACGGCTGGGCGGTGGCGGTGAGGTTGCTGACCGTGTGGCCTGGCAAGGGGGCATTCATCGCACTCAGCTCCCTTGCAGCGGCTTGGCGTCCTGGAAGAAGTAGTCCTTCCACGACTCCGGCTTGTTCTTGATGGCGCCGACGCGGTACAGGAACTCTGCCAGCGGGTAGGTGTTTTTCGGCGTCACGCTGAATTCGAACTGCGGGTTGTCGATGATTTTCAGCAGCGCGGCGCGGTCGATCTTGGCCTTGGTCACACGGATGTAAGTGTCGGCGGCCGCGCCTTTGTCGTTCTGGGCGAACTCGGCGGCTTCGGCCAGGGCTTCAACAAAGGCCTTGTAGGTTTTCGGGTTGTCGTTGCGGAATTTCTCGGTGGCGAATAGCACCGTCGGCGAGTTCGGGCCCAGCAGGTCGTAAGTGTTCAGCACCACGTGCACGTTGGGGTTCTGCAGCGCCTGGTCCTGGAACGGTGGGTTGGAGAAGTGCCCGGTCAACTCGGTGCCGCCAGCAATCAGCGCGGCGGTGGCGTCCGGGTGAGGCACGGCGATGGTGTACTTATCCAGGCGATTGAATTCCTTGTCGCCCCATTGCTTGGCCGCGGCGTATTGCAGGAAGCGCGACTGCACCGAGACGCCCACCGCCGGCACCGCGATGCGGTCCTTCTCGGTGAAGTCGGCGATGGTCTTGACCTTGGGATTGTTGCTCACCAGGTAGTAAGGGAAGTTACCCAGGGACGCCACGGCCTTGACGTTCTGCCGGCCATGGGTGCGGTCCCAGATGGTCAACAGCGGACCGACGCCGGCCCCAGCGATGTCTATGGAGCCGGAGAGCAACGCGTCGTTCACTGCCGCGCCGCCGGACAGCTGGGTCCAGTCGACCTTGATGTCGATGCCCTCTTCCTTGCCGTGCTTTTCAATCAGGTTCTGGTCGCGCACCACATTGAGCAGCAAATAGACGATGCCGAACTGTTCGGCGATGCGAATTTCGCCTTCGGCGTGGGCCGCCGTCGGGGCCACCAGGCTGCCGGCCAGCAGGCTGAAACCCAGGCCGATGGCCGTGGCCAGTTTGCCGAGGCGAGGGATGAAGGGAATGGATAAGGACATGGTGATTCTCCTGCCGTGCCTGGCTGATCAGTAAGGGGCGTCGCCCTGGATGGTGGTTCGATACAGCTTGCGGCGCAGATGGCTCGGGCAACCGGCGGCCAGGTGGATCAGCGAGCGGTTGTCCCAGAACACCAGGTCGTGGGGCTGCCATTGATGGCGGTAGATGTTTTCCGGCAGCACGCTGTGGGCGTACAACTCGCCCAGCAACTGGGCGCTTTCGTCTTCCGGCAGGCCGACGATGCGGGTGGTGAAACCTTCGCTGACAAACAGCGCCTTGCGGCCGTTTTCCGGGTGGGTGCGAACAACGGGGTGCACCACCTCGGCGACCTGGGCCAGTTGCTCCGGGGTCAGGGTCGGGCGCCAGTTGCCCTCGAACTTGGTCTCGCTGTAGCGGGCCGTGTAGGAGTGGGCGGCGCTGCGGCCTTCGACCGCCTTGCGCAGGGCCTCGGGCAGGTTGTCCCAGGCTTTGTGCATGTCGGCGAACAAGGTGTCGCCACCTTCAGCCGGCAACTCCTGGGCGTGCAGCATCGAACCCAGGCTTGGCAGCTCCTTGTAGGACAGGTCCGAGTGCCAGAACTTGCCAGCGTCACCGAGGCCGATGGATTGGCCGTTCTCGATGATGTTGGAAACGATGAGGATTTCCGGGTGCCCGGCCAGCAGGAACTGCTTGAGCACATGGATCTGCAGCACACCAAAACGGCGGCTGAAGGCGATCTGCTGTTCGGGGCTGATGCGCTGGTCGCGGAAGACCACCACGTGATAGTCCAGGTGCGCACGATGAATGCGTGCAAAGTCCTGGTCGTTGACCGGCCGGGACAAGTCCAGGCCGATGATTTCGGCCCCGACGGCGCCCGTGAACGGGCGAATTTCGAAAGGTTGTGCGGCGATAGGCGCAGCACTTACAGACGCAGATACGACAGACATGACTCACTCCCACGCAGAGCACGCCTACTGGCGCGTGCGTCGATCAGAAACTCACGGAGGCCCCGTGTTGGTTCATTTCGTGCGGCGCGCCGATGGGTCGGCAGGTACGCAGGGAATCGACTTTATAGGTATAAGAACTGAAATTTAAATACCGTTAGTGAATAACGATATGGCAATTGCAACACCGGCTCCGGCTCGCATCGCCACGGTGACCTATGCTGCTGACAGCCTGCCGTCGGGCCACATTCGTGAGGGATTCACTATGTTCTACGTGCAACGCGACGCCCAGGGTCAGTTGGTTCGCGTGGAGGCGGCGGCGTATGCCGGTGCCAGCGAAGTGCTGCCACCCGATCATCCCGAGGTCCAGGCCTGGTACGCCGGCCAGGCGCTGGAGGTGCGCTTGAAGCAACTCAGGCAGAGCGACCTGGAGATGATCCGGGTGCTCGACGACCTGATTCAGGTACTGACCAGCAAAGGCGTGATCCGGGTCACCGACCTGCCGCCGGCGGCCCAGGCCAAATTGATGGATCGCAGCCACGCCCGGGAAGCGCTCGGGGGGCTGGATCAGTTGATCGACGAGGACGAGAGCGGGCTGATCTAGCCCTGCCCCTGCTCACCGTTGCCAAGGGGCCGGGTCACCCAGCAGTTGCCCCTGCACGCCAAACAGGCCCATCTCGCAGATCACCTGCAACTCCCCTTCGGTCTCTACCCGCTCGGCGATCAAGGGCAGGTCGATGCTGTGGGCCGCACGCTGGATGGCTTCGATAAACAGGCGTTTATCGCTCTCTTGATCGATGGCGCGAATGTAGCTACCGTCGATTTTCAGGTACGCCAGGCCCAAGTGCGACAGGTTGCCGATCATGCTGAACCGGCCACCAAAGCGCTGCAGGCTGAGGGAGAAGCCCAGCTCCCGCAGACGTCGGGTCAGTTGCTCCAGCGGCCCCTGCTCGGGCAATTGCTCTTCGCCGATCTCCAGGGTCAGGCGCGGCCCCAGCGGTGCGTGCTGGCGCAGGGTTTCCAGGACCTGGCTCAAGGCCTGGGGATCGTCCAGGGTCGCGGCCGACAGGTTCAGGGCCAGGCATTCCTGATGGCCTGCCATCTGCCGCAGCACCTTGTGCAACATCAGCCGGTCCAGGCGCGCGGTCCAGCCGAAGCGATCCAGCCAGGGCAGGAAACGTCCGGCGGGAATGCTCTGGCCCTGCTCGTCCAAGAGTCGCGACAGCACTTTGTAATGCAGTACCAGGGACCTGTCCCGAGCCGCCACCACGGGCTGGAAGTACAGCTCGAAACGCCCCTGGTCGAGGGCGCTGTCCAGCAGGCTGTGCCAGGCATGGTGATCGTCCCCCAGGCGCAACGAGCTGTGTTCCAGGCAGGCCCAACTGACCTCACCCTGGGCTTCGGCCTGGGCCAACGCCTGGTCGCCCAGGGCCAGCAGCGTCTGGGGCGAGTCGCCGTGGACAAAGGGCGCCAGGCCAATGGCAGTGACGGGTTGAACATCACTGGCGCCCGTGGCGTACAGGCTGCGCAAGGCTGCAGCCAGGTGCTGGGCCAGATGCTGGGCTTCGTCGTGCACCAGCCCCGGCGCCAGCACGGCAAACTCACCGCCGCGGATCCGGCTTGCCAGGTTCTGGGTTTCTGGGTGCAGCCGGCATTCGCGCACCAGCAACTCGCCCACGGCCTGCAACAGCTGGTCGGTCTGCTGCCCGCCGAGGCGCTGGTTGAGGCCGGCCAGGTCGTTGACCCGTAACAGCAGCAAGTAACCGGAACTGGCGCGTTCGGAGTGTTGCAGGCGGTCCTGCAACTGCACGTCAAAATAACGCCGGTTGCCCAACCCGGTCAGGCTGTCCTGATAGGACTCGACCCGCAGCTTCTCGCTGCGCTCGGCCTGCTCCTGGAACAGCGCCTTGAGCTTCTCGACCATCTGGTTCATGGCCTGCACCACCCGCCGCAGCTCCGGGGTGCGGGGCAGGTCCGGCAGGCTGAGAAACTCGCGCCGGGCGATGGCGTGGGACTGCTCCACCATGTAGTCCAGGGGCTTGAGCTGACGCCGCAGGAGCAACGCCCCCAGCACCGCACTGACCGCACCACAGATCAGCAGCCAGCCGAGGCTGCCCAGGGCGCTTTGCCAGAGCTTGGCCACCGCGAACATCGGGTGGCTGAGCACTTCCACCCGGGCCGCCTGCTCCCAGCCGCGACTGACGATGGCATCGCCCCCCGCCGGCTCCAGCCCGATCAGCGCGACAAACCAGCGCGGCACGTTGCTGACCTCGGGCACGCCGCTGCGCTCGACCAGGGTCTTGCCGGTCGCCAAGTCCACCACGCGGATGCTGGCGTAGTAACCACTGTCGAAAATCGAACTGACCATCAGCTCGACCATCGCCGGGTCGTCGATGTTCGGCGTCAGCGACAGAGCCAGCGCCGTGGCCGCGTCCTGGGCATGGGAGCGCAGTTGGTTGACGTACTGGGCCCGCGAGCTTTCCAGGCTGACCATGAAGCTGCCGCTGAAAGCGACCACCAGGAACACGCAGATTGCGATCAACAGTTGTTTGAACAAAGACATCTGGGTTCGTGCTCCTAGTGAGTGATCTCGACCGGGAAACCTTCGGCCTGCATTTTCTTCAACAGGTCCTGCCAGCGAGACAGGCGCTTGGTGTCACCCACCCGCTGATTGCCCTTGGCGCCGGGCAGCCACAGCCCCTCGGCATTGAAGGCGTAGACCGGCAACAGGTCAGTGCGCTGGCTGGCCGGCTGGATATTGTCGACCAGGCTGTCGAGCACCAGGGGCATGGCCTCGGGGCTCGAGTAGTAGGTCAGGACCATGTGCGCGCGGTTCTGGCGCAGGGCCTTGACGTAGGTAATCCGTAGCTTGTCGCTGGCCACCCCGAGATAGCGCAGGCTGAAATACTTGGCGATCGCGTAGTCCTCACAATCACCGGCGCCCTTCCACAAGGCCTCGACCGGCGTGGCCCAGTAATCCACCTGGTGCCAGAGGTCGATGTCTTCCTGGTAGCTCAGGTTTTTATTGAAGAACCGGTTGACCACTTGGAGCTGCTCCCCCTCGCCGACCTGCTGTTGCGTGGCCAGCAATTGCTGCCAGGCATCAATCCGCTTCTGTCCTTCCCCCAGCGGCCCGTACAATGCGCCCGCGCGCTGGCTGATCCGGGAGAAATCCCAATCGGCATGCAGCCCCCCCAGCAAGACCCCGGCCAGCAACAACGCTGAAAAGGCCCGGCGCAGGGTTCGAAAAAGAGCCAGACGTGCCGCCAATGGAATGTGTCCGTGGGGTCGTTGGGAACGGCATGGAGGGGGACGCCCGGCACGGCCATCGAGGCTTGGCCGCCGGCACCCGCCCGTAAAGGGAAGCGCTACGCTAAACGATATCAGAGGATAGCTTTCACGCTCGGCCGGTAACGGCACGGGCAGCTGCAAGGGATGAAATGCGGCACTTGATTGCCACAGATCCGCCGTGAGCCGAGTCTTTTGACAAGCCTGGCGGCACTCTCTAGTGTGCATTGGATCCAATTTCCCGAGCAGAGCAGCGCCAGCGTGAAGAAAAAAGCGGCCCCTTTGAGCAAAATTGTTGTCGACGGGCCCATTCCAGCCCATCTGGCCCGTTCCGTGATCGAGGAAACCCTGCGCGCAGCGATCCTCGACGGTCGTCTTCCCAGCGGTATCGCCTTGCGCCAGCAAGACCTGGCCGATCTGTTTGGCGTCAGCCGCATGCCGGTGCGCGAGGCCTTGCGCCAGCTCGAAGCCCAGGCCCTGGTGCACGTCGAAACCAACAAGGGCGCGGTGGTGGCGCCCCTGATCGACTTCGACGCCATCGACACCTACGCCTTGCGCATGTTGCTGGAGCGCGAAGCCCTGCGCCTGTCGATCCCCCATCTGGATGAGGACGATATCGCGCAGGCGCTGGGCTATATCGAAAGCCTGGAACAGGACAACAACCACGCCGAAATGGGCCGCCTCAACCGCCTGTTCCACATGACGCTCTACGGCAAGGCGCCCAACCGCAAGCTGCTGAACCTGATCGAGCTGGAGCTGAACCAGGAAGAGCGTTTCCTGCGTTTTCACCTGTCCGCCATGGGCCTGGGCAAACTCACCCAGGACGACCACCGCGAACTGCTGGCCGCCGTCGCCGCCAAGGACGTCGAAGGCGCAGTCAGCGTGCTTGAACGGCACCTGCAAAGTGGTGCCACGGCCATCGGCAATTACCTGCGACAGCCACCCCCGGCATGACGCTCGGCAGCCTGGGGGGCCTGAGCCCTACGGGCCAATGTCTCCCAGGCTTGAGGAAGCACTGTGCACCCTGACGATGCGAAATGGACCCTGGTGATCAACTCCGGCCAGCCCAAGGGAATCCGCCTGATCTGCTTCCCTCAGGCCGGCGCGGCGCCGGAGCAGATGCGCAGTTGGGCCGCCGGCCTGGACGACCATATCGAGCTGGTGGTGGTCCGGCTGCCGGGCCACGGACCACGCCGACACGAAGCCCCCTACCCGGACTGGCCGAGCTTGCTGGGCCCGACCTGCGCCGCCCTGCAGCCGCTGCTCAGCCAGCCCCACGCGCTGTTCGGCCATGGCCTGGGCGCGCTGCTGGCCTATGAAGCCGCCAAGTACGCCCAGCAGCACTGCCCAGGGCAAACCCGGCACCTGTTTGTCTCCGGCTGCCGCAGCCCCGACAGCCTGCCGCGCCACCCGTTGCTGCACACCTTGCCCATCGAGGCGTTTCGCGAGGCGATGCTGACCCTGGGGGCCACGCCGTTTGGAGTGCTCAAGGACGCCGACGATGTGCAGCAGTACGAAGCCCTGCTGCGCAACGGCCTGAAACTGTTCGAAACCTGGTACGACACCTCCAGCGATAGCCTGCAGGTGCCGCTGACCGCCTTTTATGGCAATGAAGACCCCGTCGCCGAGGCCAGCCATATGTTGAATTGGTCCGAGTTCACCCAGCGTGAGTTCGAACTGGTGGAAGTGGCCGGCAACCATTTCTTTATCAAGTCCCAGCGCCAGCGCCTGCTACAACTGATCAACACCCACCTGGGCCTGCTGGGCGAGCCCGGCAGGCGCCTGGACACACCCGCTCGCCTCGGCACCCAAGGGCGCTAGGCCCGTACCGAGCGTTTATAGCGCCCATAAAAAAACCGCCCTGCCGAACGGCAAGGGCGGGGTTTCAGGGGAGTGCCGAGGGTCGGCCTGGCGATCAGATCTTAAAGCTGTCCACCAGTTGCTTCAGGCGGCTGGCCTGCAGCGACAGGGCATCGCAATCCTTCAGGGTTTCATTGAGGTTGGCCACGCCCTGCTGGTTCAGCAGGTTGATTTGGTTGATGTCGACGTTGAGGGTCTCGACCACGGCGGTCTGCTCTTCAGTGGCCGCGGCCACCGACTGGTTCATGCCGTCGATTTCGGTGATGCGCTGGGTCACGCTGACCAACCGCGCACCGGCCTGGTTGGCCACCTCGACGCTCTCTTCGCTGGACACCTGGCTGGCGTTCATCGTCGACACCGCCTCGCGGGAGCCGACCTGCAGCGAGGTGATCATCTTGTGGATTTCCTCCGCCGATTCCTGGGTCCGGTGCGCCAGGTTGCGCACCTCGTCGGCCACCACGGCAAAGCCGCGACCGGCTTCCCCGGCACGGGCCGCTTCGATGGCCGCGTTGAGCGCCAACAGGTTGGTCTGCTGGGAGATGCCTTTGATCACATCGAGGATGTGCCCGATGTTGTCGGTGCTGGCATTGAGGGTTTCGATCTGGGTGCAGGACAGGCTGATTTTCTGCGACAGCTCGGTCATGGCCTGGATGGTCTGTTCAACCACTTGGCGACCGTCGTCGGCCTGCTCGCTGGCGCCGCTGGCGTGTTGCGAAGCGTCTGCAGCGTTGCGGGCGATCTCCTGGGTGGCCGCCCCCAACTCGTTGATCGCAGCGGCCACGCTGTTGGTCCGCGCGCTCTGCTCATCGGAGCCGATAATCGAGGCGTTGGACGAAGCCATGACGCGCTGAGACAAGTCATGCACTTGGCGGGTAGCCGAGGACACTTCGGAAATCGACGCGTGGATACGCTCCACAAACTGGTTGAAGGAGCTGCCCAGTTCGCCAAACTCGTCATTGCTGGCCACGGTCAGGCGGCGAGTCAAATCGCCCTCGCCCTGGGCGATGTCCTGCATGGCGCGTCCCATGGTGGTCAACGGACGCATCAGCACCTGGATCAACAGGCTCAGCAGCACGGCAATCGCGGCCACGGCGATAAACATGGCGATCAGCGCCGAGGTACGGAACTGGCTGAGGGGTGCGTAGGCTTTGTCCCGGTCGATGGACAGGCCGATGTACCACTGGGCATTCGGCAGGCCGTTGACTGGGGTGAAGGAGAGGATGCGCTGCTGCTTGTTCAGCAGGACTTCCTGGATACCCTTCTCGATGCGTACGGGAGTGCCCGGGTAGATGTCCTTGAGGTTCTGCATCACCTGGTCTTTATCCGGGCTGACGATCACCTGACCGTCGGCACTCACCAGAAACGCATGGCCGATCCCGCCGAAGTCCACCGAGTTGATGATTTTCACCAGGGTGTCGAGGCTCAAGTCACCGCCCACCACGCCCAACAGCGCACCCTGTTTTTTCACCGGGATGGCGATGGTCACCACCAGGCCGCCAACAGCCGCCGAGTAAGGCGGGGTCAACATGGTCTGGTCGGCACTGACGGCCTGCTTGTACCAGGGACGCTGACGCGGGTCGTAGCCGTCGGGCATCTTGGCGTCAGGGCGCTGAGTGAAGGTGCCGTTGACCTGACCAACGTAGGTGAACTGGAAGTTCGAGGTCAGCGCCGGCTGATCCACCAGCCCGGGGAGGTCGGCATTGGCGCCCTGGTGGGCGACGTTTTGCGCCAGGTTCTCCAGGACCAGGATCCGCCCGCTCATCCAGTTCTGCACACTGCTGGAGGTCAGGTCACCGGCCTGCTGAATCGAGGATTCGAGGTTCTGCCGGATGGTGTTCCGCTGCAGGTAGTCGTTGTACAAAGTGAACAACGCAAAAGCCAGAACCACTACGCCTGAGGCGGCCAAAAGGATTTTATGGCTGAACTTAAGATTCATTTAATGGGACTTCTTATGCCGAAGGTGGGGATGCGTTTGGGGTGTCAGGTTCAGTTAACCAGGGTCCAGAAAAGCAGCCTCGTGAGCCGCTCCACTTTGGTGCACGCATGTCTCGTCAGGCTGTCGGCAAAAAGTCGTCAAGCCTTAGGGCTTTATCCGAACTAAATCACCAAACCGACAAAAAACCGCCGAACGGTGCAGCGCAGCCACCGGGCATGCCTTTTTGATGACGGTCCGTTGGGCGGTGGTTGCAAAATCGGCAACCGCTGAAAGACAATGCGACTAATTATCATTTGTGACCGCCCAGGCAACCGCGCTCATGCCCTCCCCCGAGTTCGCCGTACAGACCCTCTACAGCCACCATCACGGCTGGCTCAACCAATGGTTGCGCTACCGCCTGGGCAACGCCGCGGATGCCGCGGACCTGGCCCAGGACACCTTTGTGCGCCTGCTGCAACGCACCGAGCGCCTGGAGTTGAAGGCGCCTCGGGCGTTTTTGCGCACCATCGCCCGGGGCCTGGTGATCGATCACTGGCGCCGCGAGGAAATCGAGCGCGCCTACCTGGAGACCATTGCCCACTTGCCGGAAGCCGAGGTGCCCAGCGCCGAAGCCCGGGCCTTGGTCATGGAGTTGCTGGAACGCATCGCGCGCCTGCTGGAAGGGCTCAAGCCCAAGGTGCGCAAGGCCTTTCTCCTGGCCCAATGCGACGGCCTGAGCCACAAACAGATTGCCGAGCAGATGGGCATCTCCTTGCGTTCCGTGGAGCGCTACGTGGCCCAGGCCCTCTATCACTGCTACCTGCTGCGTTATGAGGGTTGATGCGTGGATAACCTCTCGCCTCGGCTGCACTTGAACAGCAACCCCGATCACCTGGTGGTCAAGCAGGCCATCAACTGGCTGCTGCGCCTGCGCAACAACGCCGGCAACCGCAAATTGCAGCAGCAATGCGAAGTCTGGCGCGCCGCCCATCAGGAGCATGAGCTGGCCTGGCAGCGGGTGCAGTCGTTGCAAGAAGAACTCAGCGCCAACCTGCGCGCGGTGCCCGGCGCCCAAGTGGCGTTGCATACCCTGGAGAGCAGCAGCCAGCGCCTGGACCGGCGCCAGGCGTTGAAACTGCTCAGTGGCGTATTGCTGATGGGCTCTGCGGCCTGGGTCGGCCGGGACCTGACCGGCTGGGCGCAGTGGAACGCCGACTTCGCCACGGCCACCGGCGAACGCCGCGGTTACCAACTGCCCGACGGCACGCGCCTGGAGCTCAACACCGACAGCGCGGCCGACCTGGACTTCACCGCGCAACAGCGCCTGATCACCCTGCGCCGGGGGGAAATCATGCTGGCGTGCGGCAGCGATCCACAAACCGTCACCGCCCGGCCATTGCTGGTGCAGAGCCGGCATGGCCTGTTCGAAGGGTTCGACGCGCGTTTTGTACTGCGTCAGGACCGCGACTGCACGCGCTTGAGCGTAACCGCCGGCAGCGTGGCCATTCACTCGACCCATGGCGTCGACGGCGTGGCAGCCCGGGTGCAGGCGGGCGAGAGCTATCGGGTCAGTTCGACCGAGGCGCGGCCGGTACCGCCGCAGGACATGGACGTCGGGGCCTGGGCTGACGGCCTGATCGTCACACGCAACATGCGCCTGCAAGACTTTCTCCAAGAGGTGGGGCGCTATCGCCATGGTTACCTGGCCTGTGCCAAGGACATCAGCGATTTGCGCCTGTCCGGGGTGTTCCGCCTGGAGGACACCGACAAGCTGCTGGCGATCCTGCCGCAAACCCTGCCGGTGCAACTGCGCTATCGCACCCGCTGGTGGGTGACCCTGGAGCGCGTGGTCTAATTGTGAAGTTTTTTGGCGGGTTTTATCCGAGAGTCCGGCTAGGTCAGTAAGCACCTCCTTCTGCCCGCGACGACTGTAACGGAACCGACCATGACTGCACCCACGCTGCACAACCCGCCCACCTTGCGCCAAGCCATTCAGGCCGCGCTGTTTTGCTCGACACTCGGCTTGGCCGCCGTGGCCCCTCTGGCCCTGGCGGCGGACCCCAGCCTTAACACCGAGAGCCACAGCTACAACATCGCCCCTGGCCCCCTCAGCGAGGCGCTCAACCAGTTTGCCCGGCAGGCGGGAATTACCCTCTCCAGCACCCCGCAACAGACCAGCGACCGGCAGTCGCCCGGCTTGCAGGGCCGCTATTCGACGGATCAAGGGCTACGCCAGTTGCTCAACGGCTCGGGCCTGGAGGCGGTCAGCCAGGACGGTAACGGCTACATCCTGCGGGCACTGCCCGAAGAGGCCGCACTGGCGCTGCCGGCCACCGACATCAAGGGGTTTGCCCTGGGCAACGCCTTGGGCAGCATGGAAGGCTACAACGCCACCCACAGCCAGATTGCGACCAAGACCAGTACCGCCTTGCTGGAGACTTCGCAAAGCGTTTCGGTGGTCACCCGCGAACAGATGGACGACCAGGGCTCGCAGACTGTGTCCCAGGCCATGCGCTACACCCCGGGCGTGCTGACCAACCCCTATGGCGCTACCCACCGTTATGACTATGTGGCGATGCGCGGTTTCAACGACGGCTCGGTGGACAATATCTACCTGGATGGCCTGAAATCCATGGGCGACAGCGGCACCTACAGCACCATGCAAGTCGACCCGTATTTTCTCGAGCGAGTGGATATCCTCAAGGGGCCGTCCTCGGTGCTCTATGGGCGCAGTTCGCCGGGCGGGTTGGTAGCGTTGACCAGCAAGAAGCCACTCTACCAGCCGTTTCATCAGGTCCAGGCCACCGTTGGGACCCAGGGCCAACGCGGCATGGGCTTCGACTTCAGCGGCCCGCTGGATGATAACCAACGCATTGCCTATCGCCTGACAGGGCTTACTGATCGTTCGGACACCCAGTTCGATCACGTCGAGGAAAAACGCTACGCCCTGGCCCCAAGCCTGAGCATCGACTTTAGCGATGACACCTCGCTGACGCTGCAGGCCTATCTGCAACACGACCCCGAGGGTGGTTATCACGGCGGCATGCCGGCCGATGGCACCCTGCACCAGCGCAATGGGCAACGCATCTCCGAACACTTCTTCGAGGGCGAGCCGGGGATCGACGGTTATCAACGTGACCAGCAGTCCTTCGGCTATCAATTCGAGCATCGTTTCAATGATGTCTTCACCGCGCGGCAGAACTTCCGCTACCTCGACTCCAGGGTGAAGCTGGATCAGGTCTACGCCTATGGCTGGAACACAACCAACGGCAACGAGCTGAGGCGTTATTACTCGGGCGGCGACGAGAAGCTGCACTCGTTTATCGTCGATAACATGCTGCAAGCGGAGTTCTTGACCGGCGCGACCAAGCACACCCTGCTGCTGGGCGCCGACTATCAACGGCGCAAGACCGTGGTGGACTGGCAAAGCGGGCAACTGGCACCGATCAATGCGTTCGATCCGCAATACGGCAACTCGGCGATCACCTACTTCAGCCCTACTAGCTATGTACGGCGCCAGGAACAGACGGGCGTGTATCTGCAGGACCTGATCGAGATGGATAAGTGGCGCTTCTCCCTCGGCCTGCGCCAGGACTGGGTGGAAACCTCCGATGAGAATCGCATCGCTGAAACCGATCGCCCGTTGGGCACGGAAATCAGCGACCGTCGCACCAAGCTCACCAGCCGTGCGGGCGCGCTCTACCTGTTCGATAACGGCGTGGCGCCTTACATCAGCTATTCCGAGTCGTTCAATCCCAACTCTTACTCCGACAGCGCCGGCAACCCGCTGCCACCCACCGATGGCACGCAGTGGGAGGTCGGGGTGAAGTACCAACCACCGGGGACGGAGAACCTGTTTACCGCGTCGGTGTTCCGTATCGATCAGGAAAACCTGGCGTCGAAGCTGCCCCAGGAGAACTTCTATCGCGCGGTGGGCGCTGTCAGGTCCCAAGGCCTGGAGCTGGAAGCGCATATGCAGTTGAGCGATCAGCTCAAGGTTCTGGGCAGCTACACCTTCACCGATATTGAGTACTCGAAGTCGATGGTCAGCACCTTGAGCACTGCCACCCAGATCATCGAGAACCAAGGCAACTCACCCACCCAGGCGCCGCGTCATATGGCATCGCTGTGGGCCGACTACACATTCGACAGCGCCGCGCTCGACGGCCTGCGCCTGGGCGGCGGTGTGCGCTATGTGGGCTATAGCTGGGCCGATGCGGAGAACACGCTGAAGGTGCCAGCCTATACCTTGTTCGATGCCTCGATCGGCTATGACTTGGGCAAAGTCGGCCTGAAGGGCGTCGACGTGCGTCTTAATGCCAACAACCTGACCAATGAGTCCTACGTGGCTTCCTGCGCAAGCCTGAACTTCTGCTACCTGGGCGAAGAGCGCAACGTCGCGGCCACGGTCAGCTATCAGTTCTGATCCTTGTCGGTTCCCTCCAAAGCCAGCGCCTGTCACCGGGTGCTGGCTTTGTCGTTTCTACGGGAAGGCTTTATGCGGGAGGAGTTGCCCGTACCTGTTGGGTGGATTCTGGGGAAGTACCGAGCAGGGTGTGTTGATTGTGATTTGGGTACTAGCGGCTGCCTAGTACGTGGATCGCCGCCAAACTTTCTTTCGCGCAAAACAAAACCCCAATTGCTTTCGCAATTGGGGTTTCGGAATTTAATCTTGACGATGACCTACTCTCACATGGGGAAACCCCACACTACCATCGGCGATGCATCGTTTCACTACTGAGTTCGGGATGGGATCAGGTGGTTCCAACGCTCTATGGTCGTCAAGAAATTCTGTGGCCAGACCCGTTACCGTGGCAACGTGTCAGCAAAATCGGTGACTTCTACTAATAAACAAAACCCCAGCTGCTTTCGCAATTGGGGTTTCGGAATTTAATCTTGACGATGACCTACTCTCA
>NZ_MOAL01000002.1 GCF_003731765.1 Pseudomonas chlororaphis | reverse complement strand
CGTCAAGATTAAATTCCGAAACCCCAATTGCGAAAGCAGTTGGGGTTTTGTTTTTGCGCGAGAAAAAAATTTTATCCGTTAGGGAGGGTTTTTGATGGCTGTTGGTGCCGTTCTAGGCGTCTGCTTGGTCACTAGGAGACTCAAAGTCTCGGTTTGACGATCACGCTCGCCAAGGCCTGCTAGGAAGCGTGGGCAGGTTGGCCAGGAGTGGATCTGTCGCGCAGTCCAGGCGGTTCCCTGGAACTTGGCTGGCCCTGACTATGCAGCGGCGCATTGCACGCTGCAGGAGAGCGTTGATGGCGTCATGCTGAGATCGACCCTCGGTCCAGAGAGATTTCGGCCTGGTGGTGCCGTTAGCCGCTCCTGGCAGCCTTTGCTGCTATGAAGAGAGGTTCGTGGTCGGTGGTTCTCGCAGCAGCCCCTGATGTTCTCCTGGCTAACTCCAGGGGGGGGCTTGTCGTATGTCGAGTTGGCGCTGCTGCCTTTTCCTTATATTGGCTGCGGCGGTTTAGTTGCTCTTCTTGTAATGCATTTTCCAGCGCCTACGCCACGTTGATGAGGCGACAAAAGACAACCGATTGATGGTATGGGCCGCACGGTGTTCTTTCGCTTCAGATTCAAGTGGCGGCAGTGTCGGCCGGCGGCCAGCGCTTTATGCAGATTCGCTTTGTATTGTTGTAGGAGTAGTTCGTAGTTTTTCCGAGCAGGCGCCGACCCATGCTCAGCCAAAAAACTCATGCTGACTAAAAGCGATAAATCAGACACAAAAAAACCGGCTCAAGGGCCGGTTTCTTTGGATTCAAGATGCATTGAGCAGCATCTTGAGATATTTGATTGGTGCCCGAGGGAGACTCGTATGCCCCATATGTTTCGTGTCTTGTAGCGGGATTATATAAGTAGGGATACAGCTTGGGATACACGAATAGTTGTACTGGATCCGCTTGGTTCAACTGTTGCCGTCGTGATGGAGGACGTTCTTAATATTTCGGCTTACTGAAAGCAATCCTAGGAAGCCCATCGTGATCCCAACACTGGTGGACTTGATAGTCTGACCAAACAAGGAGATCTCTGCTTCGCCGGTGAAACCGAGAATGGTTATTAACGTACCTGAAATCACCAGCAGACTGCCGAACCAGAACGACCAGTGCGTTATGAGAGTGTGAAGTGGTTTCGAGGCATGTTGTTTGGAAAGATCCTGCGACACCTCTAGCACTTGCCGATGATTGCTGCCTGTGACTGAGATTTTTTTTCTGCTGCGTGGTCCGTACGAAATCGTGACACCACACATCGCGCACTCTTGGTCAGCCAAAGGTTCTGTTTTTGAATCACCTAGATTTTCGTGGCGTCTACAGTATTCACACAGATATGGTTCCATTGCATCCTCTTGATGGCCTTGTGCCGGTCTCCTTGGGAGCGCACATCATATGGTGAGGACAATTTTTTGCCTATCTCTGAATCCTCTTCTAAATCAGCTTAGTCAAGCCTAGTTTTAAGTTGATACGCCGATTGTCTGCAGATAAAGCCGGGGGCCCCTGGCACATTCGAAAGAACACGGGGTCGGAAACCCACGGGATCGTGTCAGCGAAAGTTTTCACCGCTTACTGAAATTTCAACGTTGAAATTGAAAGGATGCCCAGGAGGAAAGGGCATCGTTACCTGATCGGTAAAGGTGAGCAGTGGTGTTGTGCATACCGAACGTTTGGACACCGTCAACTTGAGTGAGCGTGTCAACCACGTCAACCTGTCAACCAACCTAGAAAACCCAGCCGCTAACCAGGTGCGGCGGGTTATCTGCCCCGTGTCTTTCAGATTTGCTCAGGGTCCCCGGCAACCTCTCAAGACCTTGTGCATTTGCACTGGTGAACAGTGTGTTCACCCGGTTCACCAGTTCACTAAGCTGGGCACCCTGTCGCTAACACAGTCCCGCGGGTTTCCGACCCCGTATGTGTCTCATTTGCTCAGGGTCCCCCGGCTCCTGCTGGAATCTCTTCGCTGGTGGTTCTCATTGCCGATGGGGGGCGGGGTGGATACCTAAAAAGACGTGTAACTGGTGTTTCAGGTGTGACGGTTATTGGTAAGTTATTGATTTTATTGTTTAAAAATAAGGTCACACCATTTTGTATCTCGCAGAGTGTGCGGTGTAACGATAGCGAACTGTGTAACGCCTTTAGCCCGAGCCTTCCTAAATTGAGACGTACTGCGCCAAAGGTTCCGAAGAATGCGGTTCTCCTAAGCCTGCTGTCGGCCACAAGCGGACGTTGGCAAGCGACCGCTAACGTCCGAAGCCTGCCATTTGTCACGGCCAGCAATCGTCCAACATCAGGCGTTCAAATCATCCACTAAACACCGTGTGCGGCGATGAACATGGCGACGGCTGACTGGCAATAGGATTCGATTTCGTTGTCGTCCTCTGCTCTCGCCTCATCGAAGCGCGCGATAATCAGGAGATCGGATCCTTTGAAAAGCGCGGCAAACAAGCGGGCGGACTGGAGAGGATCGGGCACGTTCAGGACCGCCTTCGCGTGTAACTGACGCAACAGGGCCTCGATTTGGGCGATGACATAGGCGGGCCCGGCTTCGTATTGGCGCTTGCTTAACGACTTTTGATTCGTCTTGTCGGCCATGATCATGGCTTCGACACTCCGCACGTCCGGGCTCAACAGCGTGCGAAGCAGGGTTGATCCCACCGCCATTAGCTGATCTTCGGCCGAACCGCCGACGCCTTCAAAAAGGGCTTGTGGTGCAAACTGCTGGCAGTGGGCCGCGATGGCTGCGCTGAACAGCGCCTCCTTGTTCTCGAAGTGCCGATAGATGCTTAGCTTCGATATCTTCGCACGCTTGGCGACCTTATCCATGGTCGTCGCTTGAAAACCCAACTCCACAAAAAGTTCGCACGCGGCGTCGGCTATCGTTTGGCCGAGCGCCTCGTTGGCGGGCCGGCCGCGACGGCTCTGACTGTTTTCGCTCATAAAAAATTCCAGTACTTGACAGTATTATAATTCTTGAATTAGGGTACTTTAAAGTATCTTAAGTGTGCAAGCCGATCTCCCTTTATCCACAGCGCGGAGCCCATCACCATGAATGACGTCATCATCATCGGCGGCAGTTTTGCCGGTCTTGCCGCCGCCTTGCAGCTCGGCCGTGCCCGGCGCAAGGTCACCGTTCTCGACACCGGCCTGCCGCGCAATCGCTTCGCCGACCACTCGCATGGCCTGCTCGGCCACGACCACAAGCCACCGCTGGAGATCCTGGCCGAGGCCCGGCAGCAACTGGCGCGCTATCCCACGGTCAGACTGGTCACTGCCCGGGCCGAGAGCATCTCCGGCGCCATCGACGATTTCTCCGTCCTTACTGGCGATGGCGAAAGCCTCAGGGCGCGTCGCCTGATCCTGAGCTATGGCGTCGCCGATCAGATGCCTAAAGTTCCCGGCTTTGCCGAAGGCTGGGGCACCTCTATCGTGCCTTGCCCCTATTGCGACGGATTTGAAGTTGCCGGTCGGCATTGGGGCCTCGTCTGGTCCGGTCCGCCGTCGCATAACTACGTCAGGCTGTACCACGACTGGACCGACACATTAACGGTCTTCGCCAATGGTCACGACATTTCACCCGACATTCGGGCCGATCTAGCGCGCCGCGGCATCCCTGTCGTCGATGGCCGGATCACCGAAATCGACCATGACGAGAGCCATAACGCCACCGTCAGGCTCGACGCCGGCCCATCTCTCGCGGTCGACATCCTGTTCGCGCATCCGCGCAACAAGCCTTCCGCACGCCTGCATGACTCGCTGGGCCTCGCCACGGTCGATACGCCCCTGGGCATCGCCCTCAAGGTTGACGAGCGCCGCGAAACCAGCATGCCCGGCGTCTACGCCGCCGGCGACCTCGCCAATCCCCTCATGCCCTCGGTCACCACGGCATCATGGCAAGGCGCGATGGCGGGTATCTTCGCCCAGCAGTCGATGCTGGTTTGAGAGCACAGACTCCCTTCTTCGGTTGTCGCAGGCTTTTGAAGATCACGCCATTGTAAAGGTGGGTTTGGTCGAGACGTTGCGCACCTTGGTATCGGCTCAGACTCTCATTGCCTAGTTCAAAGGTAACTAGTTAGGAACGAATCAAAACGAGGAGATGTCATGACAGAGCAAAATGCCCCTCAGGTCGCCGACTGGAATGGCCAAAGCGGAGAGTACTGGGCCGCCAATCAAGCCCGGCTCGATGCCATGTTTGCGGTATTCGGTCAGGCCGCGATAGAAGCCGCCGCGCCCGCGACGGGGGAGCGCGTGCTGGACGTCGGCTGCGGAGCGGGCGCGTCGAGTCTGGCTCTGGCCGCCCGCGTCGGCTCGGGCGGCCACGTACTGGGTGTGGACATATCTAAACCGTTGATCGACCGAGCGTGTGTGCTTGCGCCAAAGGATACTCCTACACAGTTCCAGGTAGCCGACGCCAGCAGCGTCGAGTTACCTGAGGGCTCGTTCGACATCCTGTTCTCGCGTTTCGGAGTGATGTTTTTCGACGATCCGACAGGGGCGTTCGCCCATATGCGACGCTCGCTCCGGCCGGGCGGGCGGGTCGCATTTATCTGCTGGCGTGGCGTGGTCGAGAACGATTGGGTCCGCCTGCCGATGAGCGCGATCAAGGACATTGTCTCTCCGACCGCACCGCCCGATCCCAACGCGCCCGGCCCATTCTCGTTCGGCGACCGGGGGCGCCTGTCACGTATCCTGACGGATGCTGGCTATACCGATATCACTATTGCACCCTTCGATGTTTCCATCCCGTTCGGCGAAGGCGAGACGCGGGATACGGCGATCGACGACGCGGTGAGGATGGCGTTCGAGGGCGGCCCGCTGTCACTTATGCTCGCTAATCAGCCCGGCGACATCCGTGCCCAAGCCTCGGCCGCAGTTCGCGCCGTCTTCGCTGCCCTCCCCGGCGAGCGGTCGGTGATGCTCGCCGGAGCAGCGTGGATCGTCATGGCACGCAATCCGCCAGCTAGAGCCTGTTAACAGGGGGGGCGCCTCTGCTCAGTAGAGCGGGCCAACGTTGGCTAATCAGAGTAATGTCCCTTTTGGTTTGGTGATCCGTCCGGCAAAAGCGATTTAGCGGCCAATAGCCCTAATCGGCCAAAAGAAGACTATCAATAGGATCGTGCCAAAGCAGATTCGTACAGGAGGGGGCTCAACTTGGAGCCAAACTGCCGTCGATCATAGACTCTTGCGCCTCGCTAATGTCATCCGATCCCTTAGCGCAAAACTGCACGTCCCGGGTGAACATATTTCCAAGATGACCGATCCTGAAAACATCGCCGGTTGCTAATCCCTGTGTCAGTTTATTCTCGCTGATCTCATAAAAATCACTCAGGCAGACCCAAGTGTTTTTCTGGAAGCAAGTGGAGTTAGCAGGAAAGAAGAAAGCAGCAAATCTGTTGGCACTTTGACATCCAAAGTCATTTCGGTAGTGATGCCCTTGCGATGTGGTTTTGACCACCAGAACAATTCCATTTTTCAAGTTACCCAGCACAACCAAGTACTTGTCTTTGGTTGTGCCGTCAGCAAACAAGAAATCTTTATGGAGATATACTGTTCCTGGGGTCACATCATTTCCTTAGTGTGGCGACCAACTCTGCTCGATCGGCGGCAAGCCTCATAACGGCGTCCTCCTCCTGCCTGCGTACAGCCATCCGGTACGGGATGTTCTCTTGCTTTCGTCCCTGAACCTCGTAGATTTGATGCCACGGCAGGTTTTCGAGGTGAGTTTCCTCCACCATTTGCTCCGCGTCAGAATTTTTAAATTGATCTGCCAAACTATGCATGATGCGAAGCTCACGCTTCGTAAAGTGAGACGAATCAAATTCGCTCAAAGCCTCAACTCGAAGCATCTGACCTTTCGCCGTAGATAGGAACTCGAACGAGCAGTTTCCATCCCAGCCTTGCTCTGGGCGCCTGAGTTCCTCAAATAGTTCGGTGGGTACAGGCCCCATAGGCCACGCGAAATACTCCAGCCCGGTGACTGGCCGGCCAGTATCTCTAAAATGCGTAAAGTCTAAAAAATACAGGAGCTTAAAAAGCTTTGTCTTTCCCAGCTTTCGCGTGTTTTGCGCAAAAAACTTGACCGCTTCGATCAGCTTTTCACGTTCATGGTTGATTAGCATAGGTGTCAGGATAGCTCAATGCGAGATCTCAGCTCTACAGCACTCGACCATTGGCATGGCAATGAGCTTGCACGCTTGCGACACGGTTATCGCAGGCTATACGACTAAGGCCGAGCCAGGCTTAAAGATTCGAAGGCAGTCTGGTTTGCAGTGGCAAAGGCTGAGTACATCTGTGGACAGTAGATTTGCCAGATCCCCATATCTGGGGTACTGTTTGGATGAACAGTGTTTTGTGAGGCGACTCTAGGACATCAGTACGCAATGCACCTTAGAAGACATTTTGCCATCATTGGAATTAGAATCAGCGACCTTCTGGTTCAGGAGGTGCGAGGCTCTAATCAGATCGTTCAGACCGTTTAGCGCGTCTACTGATCGTGCAGAAGAGAGTTTTCAGGTAGCACTAGTGCTATTAATCATTCATGGAAGTAGGTCGCAATGCACGAGACGCTGAAGATCAAGATCGATTTTGCCAAGGAACGTCGCAGACCTGCCGAAATATTCCAGGCCATGAGCAGCTACATAGAAGCTTACCAGGCACTCGGACAAGTTATTGCAACGAGCGTTGGCGCAACAGATGACTTTGAACTTCGATTGGAAAATGTCGAGACGGGATCGATAGCGAGTTTGCTGAAGTCCGTTCCAGGGAAGGTAAGAACGTGGGTAGAAGATGCTGTTTTTGATGCCGGTGTGAAATTAGCGGGTGAACTTTCTGAACTCGACTCAACCAGCACAGAAGAAGACGTAGACCTCTTGGCGGCTAAGCTCGAAACTCACTTGAGCCAGTTTGATTTTGGGCAAACAGTAGATCCAATGATCGATCGAAAAGCTTTGGCAGTGGCTTTGAGTAAGCTTTCGGAAGCCAACAAACGATTGCTTCCAGAAGAGAGTGCTACGGCTACCCTGACTGAAGCTCACTGCGTAACCCCGATCAACACGCATTGGCGCTTCAATGCTAATCCCAAAGATATGTTTTTGGGAACAAAGGAAAGCCATATTGGTGTCGATAAACTTTATGTGAGGGCTCCCGTCAATATAGGCAAGGGTGCATGGGCCATGTTAAGTGTCAGCACTGGGAGTCGATACAATGCCAATATTTCTGATCTCGGCTGGCTAGAAGGGTATCAGGATGGTCTGATAAAACCTATCGGCCCAAAAGATGTTATGGAGGCTGAAGTTGCCTACGAGATTTACACGCCGCCCGCCGGGAAAGGTAAGCCTTTCATATCCAGTGCGAAAATTAAAAGGGTGATTGACATCCATCGAGATGTGGGGCTTCAGCATGAACCCAGACCTCTCCTCTAGAGACCGGAAGGCTATTTTAGCCGAACTTATGTCCGAGTACCTTTTCATCGTGATTCCCTTCACGATGCTGGTACTCATTAAGCTGTATGCTTACACATGGCAGGAAATTGTGCTTTCAGCTGATTGGTCGCTGGGGTCTTGCATAATTTTTGGACAGGTAGCAGTAAAAATGACGAGGTCGGCCATCAAGCACCGTACTACCGATGATAGGTTTCTGGCCTGGTATGCTTCCAAACGCTTCTTCATGGTAGCGGTGTCCTTGTTATTCTATTTTGGGATGATTGCGCAGCCAACCTTGAAGCTGGGATTTGCGCAATTTATTGTGTTTGGGCTTGCCAGTTACTTTCATTTCAAAGATGGCGTGGCGGCGAGAGTCCTTGAAGCGCAAACATAAGTCTGAAAAGTCTTATAGAAAATCATTGCTGACGGATTTCACTTAACGTGGGTGTCCGAGTTTTTTTGCAACGAGCAGAGTGGCAAGGAGTATGAGGCTAAGGATGCAGTCCTCATCTTAAATTCCTCCGGTGGAGCGCACCAGGTTTGCTATTGTTACTTACGGGCGATGATGTCCGACAAATAGCATCCGACCGTGAGCGTCTGTGCTCGGCGCAAAAGAAAATGCTTCATCTGAGTATTCGGTTAAAATATAAAAGCTTATTCAATCGCATCGATAAACTTTGTTCGTTAAGGGTTGCGGTCGGGGTGTATTTGACTTTGCACTCAATTCGAGCTTAGCTTGTATCGACCAGACAATGATCTTAATCAAGCATTATTGTCGCATTTGCTTGCGGCAGCAAACCTCCTCTATTTATCGTTTTAACACCGCGTTGAGGACTGATTATGCTCAGTGATGACGACTATGCAAAACTCTCTCACCCGCTATTAGACACATTTAGTCAAATTGAGGCATCACAGCCTGGCCTTGCTTCTTGTCTTGATGCTTTGGGGTTATATCATCCCACGCAATATGTTCTTAGATTGAGTTATTCAGTACACAAGCTGGTCGATAGTGCCACTAAAAAAAAGAGCGGGGATATAACTTGGGAAGAGTTTCAAGCTTTTTCGACATATCTCCACGAAACCGTTCACTGGTGGCAATTTATTGGCTCGACCATAGGTTTTATGTTGAGTATGGGCTATCCCGCGCAAACGCATAATAATATGGAAGCGCTGCAACACCTCGCAAAATCGAAGAAAGCCAAAAAGCCACTCATGGCGTGGGCTGAATCGGAGATGCGCAGCGGCAAAGATCATACGGATCCAGACATTGCACATGCTAACACCGTAACAAACAATACGTTGGATATAGCGTTTTACAGATCGCTAATCATGAATGCTTCGGGCATTAAACAGGTAGCGACTTTAAATTATTTTGAGTCAAAGGCTCATGCTTTCAACGTTGCATACAACGCTACATTAAACATCCTGAAAAGTATGTTTGATCCTGATTCGGAGTTCCTTCCTAATCCTGACGATTGGCACGACGATTTTGAGAGTAACAAGGTCGCCAAATTTAGTGGTTTTTTCTATGGCTCCCCTATAAAGCTATATCCTATTCGAGGGTTTGATATCATTGAAGGTCAGGCTAGGTTCATTCAGCTGCAGTTTCTGTCAGCTGTAACCGAAAATAAGATAACATTCGAGCAAATTGAAAAAGAGGGTTACCTACAAGGGGTATATGGTGAGGCGTTCAAGTTGTTTCTGCAATTGACAAATAGTGAGGCGCCTAAGCTAATTGATAGTCCTCTTGTTGCGCTGTATCTTCTTGTTTGTGATATATCACTTAATCCTTCTGAAGGTTTCCCAAAGGCAGTAACTTGCATGAAGGATTTCATTAGTGTTGTCGATTGCAATTATCGGTTTCTAGCACTTTGCAGGGCTGTGAAAGAAAACTCTCACTTAAAATTTCATATTAAAGATTACAGCAAAAAAGAATACCTCGAGGTGGCGCAAATACTGACGCAGAGCAGTGGCCTCGAGCATCCATATGAAATACCTACTTTGATATCCACATGGAAAAAAGATAGAGGCTCAATCCAAGAGCTATTAAGGCAGCAAGATAGTTTCGATTATGATCCAGAAAGTATTGCCATTCGTGTCCTCTTCTCGCATTTTATAACTTTTAACTTGGATAAGCTTGAGGCTCCAGAATTTTTCTGTTGGGCGGGAAAACATTTTATGTTTGGAGAAGAGTTTAGGAGGTATCAAGATATCTGGTTGAGAAATTTATCATTGTATAGTGATCATTCTGAAGAACAGACGATTTTGCCACGTATGATTCCTGGAAAAACTGAAGCTAATATAAAAAGGACGTTCAATGCATTTTACGCTGCGAATCTTGTATATAACTTGAGTAGCCAGTGGGTGACTGGGCAGGGAGAATTTAAATATGATTTCTCTTGGCTTACAGAGCGAGAAGACTCTGGAGTAATAAAGGATAAAACAAGTCGCTTGTTTGAAAATATTTTTAAAATTCATCCTGATGATATTAGCTGCTGAATAGTTGTAGTCGGCCCTTAATGGTGCGCTCTGATTGTATTGGCAGATGTGTGGCTTTTTGGGGCGAGGGGGTTAAGTGCGATATGGTTGGTGTGCACTGAAAGGGAATTTAGTTGGCAGACTATGTCGATAATTGCGACATTAGGTTATTTGTGTGTGGAGGGCTCGGAATTAATAATGATATTCATTTGGACGGTATTTGTTTCGAGATGTGATGCTCAGGTTGAAATGAGCGACGCTAGGCTTGTCAAATATCGAATGTTCAATTGAGTAAAATTCAGCCTGAAGTAGACATCAGCTATTGGCCGAAAGCGGTCGTTAACGAAGGACGGCCATCGGACTGATGTGTTCATAAGATACCCATGAAATTAGCGATCATTTAGTTAACGTCTATGCCGGGAGAGAGATCCGGAGATGGATGATAATTGGACGCCTCAAAGCGATTATTGTTGTAGTGCGTTTTGGCTATAAAGCGCGACCCAAAAAAGGGAGTGCATTTGCACTCCCTTATTCGTCGTTGGGCTATTCGGGGCCCTAGGCTATTGGCTTGCTCGCGCTATTGAGGGCGAAGCTGATTTTCGATGCGCTTTACTTCGGCGGTTATCGCGGTTATCGACAGCCTCTCTATGGTGGTCAGGGTTTGATGATTACTCTCAATCAGCTCCACCAGGTTCAGCAGATAGAGTCGCCTGCCCTTGAGTGCATCGCGGGTTGATGGTGAAGGTTCCGTTGCCTCAGACATGGTCCTGTGCTCTCTTCATTTTGGGTTTTCAGTGCAGCAGCCTGCGAGCGCAGGCTGTGCTCTTTCTCGGGCTCGTCGAGGCCCCAATTTTGATGACAGGCCTACGCCGCCAGATCAGTCTCACTCTCGGTGTCAGCGCTGAGGCCGATGATTTCGTTAGGCCCGAATTGTGTGGCCCCGCCCATCAAGTTGCCCTGATCCCATTTTTGATAGAGGTTCACGCGGCCAGGAATTTTAAGGTCATGGAAGGCCATTTGCTCACGGCCCATGTAGCGCAGGCCAGCATAGAGCTTCGCTCCGAGGTCAATCAGTGCCTGAGCTGCGGCGTCCCACTCCTCCTCAAGGCGTTCAGTAGCAAGTAGCACTGCACTTCGTTCAATTTTTGCGTATTCGCGGTCTGCTTCATCAATGTGCTCATCGACGATTTGAATCTCCTTTTCCAGTGCATTGATGATCAAGCCTTGGCGACGTTGATGTTCCTGTGCTGCTTCCAAGGCTTTGGCCGCTTTCTGAGCGGCTGTCGAGGCCGTTTTTTCAGCATCTACGTCGCCCCACGCTACTGCTTGGGCATAGCTCCGTGCCGCTTCCTCCTCGGCAAGGCGAGCTTCGGAAAGTTGCTTGCTGGTCTGGGCCTTGGTTTCCTCCAGGCGAGTGCTCAGCGCTTGACGTTTCTCTAGCAGTTCGACTTTATCTGCTGCCCAAGAATGCAGTTTTTCGTGGTACGTGTTCATCAAGCCCGGAGTGCCTTGTTTGCGCTCGTGCCAGCTAAGGTCGCGGTCGATCATGTCGATATTATGTTTGAGGGCCTTGATACGGCTCCGGCTGCTGATGATGTTGAATTCGATCTCACTTTTTGCAGGTGAATGCTCCGCTCCCGGTTTGCTAAGCGTGGCTTCACATTGGGTAATTTTCTCCTGGTAGCTCTGGATTTCTGATTCAAATTTGGCGCGGTTCGCAGTCAGAGTTTCGACGGTTTGCATGATGGATTTCCTAAAAAAGAGTGGGGTTGAATGAGTGGCTGGCGAGGCCGGAAGCGCCCGGCTAAATCTCGTCGTCATGAGCTGCCTTTAGGCTGCTTCCGTTTCTGCCAATGCCACCTCATTCCCTGGTTCGCTCAAGACCACATAGCAGCGCTGAACCCCCATGCCGGGTAGACGTACCGAGCAAGAAGCCTTTCCGTCCTTGGCCGGTTGCAGCACGCCCCGCTGGATCAGTTCTCGATTGACAGCTGTGAGGTTCAATCCCCGAAACACCTCCGAACGCCATGCCTCCGGCAACACGTAGTAGGTGATGGTTGTGTGCAGGGTGTCGCCCATGCCGTGTTCCATGGTCTTGCGAAAGCCCAGCCGGTCGATGGTCCGTGGTCCGTGTTCATCGATCTTGGCGGCAGTGGATTCCCACCGGGTGAACCGGCTTTCTCCGAAGCGTTCGATCACCTGGCGCAGTCGGGCCATGATGGCTTCGCCCTCCAGGTTGCCCGCGCCACCCCGCTCAGCCAGCCACCCATGCAAGCAAACCCGGGCGGCAGTCGTGGCAGTGCCATCCGGCCAGCCGGTGACACCAAAGGCCGTCGCCAGCTCGCCCGCGGCAGCGGCGAGGCCGAAGCGCAGGGCCGCACGTTGAGCTTGACCGCTGGCCGTGGCGGGTAGGTTTTGGGTAATGAATTGCTCCAAGGTGCGGCGAACGATCACCGACCACCTCAGCATCTCGCCAGGCTCACTCAGGGCCTTCAGGAAGGCGGTGAGGGGCGTGCCGTAGAACTTCGCTACACGGGCTTTGAGCGCATCGGAGAGGGCGGCGGCATCCTCAAAACCGTTCAGCACATCGAACATGCCAAGCCCCTTGCTTGCATCCGCTGGCACGGCAAGCATGCGGACCTCCATACCGGCTTTCAGCTCCTTGTTGGCCTCGGCCATGTGTTGCGCCAACGTCTTCTCGCCGGTCGAGAGAAACAGCAAGCGCCACTCCTGCACCTGGCGGCCTGCCTGGCCCCGATCATTGGCCCGGGCTTTACCGGTGCCGTTGCCGAGCATGTAGACCGTCTCGCCAATGATGCGGGCATCGCACATTCCGATTTCATCCAGCACCAGAAGCCCGTCTGAGTGCGCGGCGGCGATGGACTCCAGGGCGTTGTCTGTAGAACGCCAAGAACGCACCAGGCGCGGCCCGCCATAGACCGAGGCGGCCACCTGCAAGTGGGTGGTTTTGCCGCCAGAACTATCGCCGTAGAAGTGGAAACCGCCCGACTCATGGCCCAGCAAGTTCAGCAGAGGGCCCGCAAAGGCCACGCTAACGACAAACGACAAGCGGTGATTGCCAACGCACAGGGCGCCGATCTGCTGCTGCCATTGCTCCAGGGAGCCCGCCTCGCTGATCGGCGGGAGCTGGGCTCCGGCCTCGTAGAAGTGCAGGTGTTCTTCGTGCGATCCAATCTGTTGCTCAGGCAACAGGAAGGCGTTGCCGTGCCAGCCCAGGCGCGTCACCAGACGGGCCCGCTGTGCGCTGTCAAAGCCACCGAGGTAGCTCTGCAAGTCGTTGCGTGCGTTACGTCCCGAACGGCTCCCTGCGAGGCGCAGGCCCATGTCTACCAGTGGCCCCAATACGTCTTTGCCGAAGTCGCCGGTCATGGTGCGCGCTGGAATGTTCCAGCGTTTTTTGGCGCCGTCTGGATCGTCGAACTCGACCAGCAAGCCCCAGTTATGGCCCTTCTCGTCACGGGTGCGGGCGATGATTTCCAGAGGCGAGCACACCGGGCGTGCCTCCCCATCATCACCGGAATAAAACACCCCTTCGGGCGTCAGGCGAAAGCCACCGGGCATCAGGTCATTTTTCGATTTCGCCGGACGCTTGGCCGCTGCTTTCGTCTTCGGTTCCGGCTTGGCTTCGGTCGATTCCGCTGCCGACTTCTCCCCAGGCAGTTCAAACAATTCACCGCTGCTCACCAGCTCGGCAACGTGGCCAGCGGTCCAGCCCTTGCTCAGTGCGTCGGCAGCGTCGTCGCCGTCTACCCACTTGCCGCCTTTTGCAAACGAGGGTTTACCATCCTTGGTGGTGGGCTTGCGTTTGAACGCCTCAAGCGCCACTCGCTGTACTGACTCCGCGCCCAGCTCAAGCAGCTTCGGCTCAATGGCGTCCATGCAGGCTTTACCGCTGGCATCGTTGTCGGGCCAGAGCAGCACCGAACGACCTTTGAGCGGCAACAGGTCTGCTTTGTGCCAAGAGTTTGAGCCGTTCGGCCAGCAGGTGGCCACGTACCCAGGCATCAGTTCAGCCGCGGCGTCTGCGGCCTTTTCGCCTTCGCACAGCACCACCGGGGCATCGGCGCGTTGGGCCAGCTCATCCAGGCGCAACAGAGGGCGCGGCTCAGGCAAACCTTGCCAGCGCCATTGAGTGGTTTGGCCATCGGACCGTTTGCACCAGGTCAGCGGAGCAAAGACCTTCCTTGGCTTACCGTCTTCATCCGGGCCCAGGTCGAAGCGATAGAGCGCCATGACCGGCTGGCCTTGAGCGTCGCGATAGATCCACACCTTGGATGGCGCGCCGTGCTGCCGATGTTTGGCCGGGCACTTGCTCATGGCCTCGCTCGGGATCGGCTGAATCGCGATCCATTCCAGTGCCTTGGGTTTGGCCGGTGCTGGCTTGGCCTTGGCTGTTCCGGCAGACACGTTGAGCAGTTCTGCCAGCTTGTTGCAGGCTTCTACGTCCGTGCCGCCGTCGATGTAGCGCACCAAGTCAATCAGGTCGCCGCCCTTGTCGCCGGTGGCGAAGTCCGACCAGGTGCCTTTGCTCAAGCTGACCTTGAGGGAGCCTGCGCGTTTGTCGGTGCGGGTGGGATTTGGGGCGGTGTATTCCTTACCGCCGTCCACGCGTTTGCCGTGGGGCAGCCAGTGAGCGAGTACGCGGTCGATGTTCTTTAGGGCGGCGCTTTTCACATCCGCAAAGCTGGGCCGTTTGGAGGTGCTGCCTGTGCGTTGAGTCATGGCTTGGCCCTCTTCACAAACAGCGAGTCGTTCACGTCATCGAGCAGCGCCTTGGCCATTTCACCGAGGTAGAACGCGGGCCAGCTAAAACGATCGCTTTCGTCATTCGTGGCCGCATCAAGGGTCAACTGGTTGGCGTAGTGCTGGAGGAGCGAAACCGTTTCGAGTGCATCCTCAATCGACGCCCCGGCATTGACTCGAAAGAGGCATTGGCCGTTGGTGCTGTCAAAAAATGAGGCCCTGCCCAACGTGGTCTGAGTGTTCATTGGGCACCGCCTTTCTGATCCAGCGGTACGGATGTAACGTCAGCGTGCAGGGCGAGTGTCTTGATCAGGCCTAGGGTGCCGCGAACGTCCCAAAGAATGGCGGCGATGACGTGGTTAGCGAGACGCGAAGATTCGTTTTCGAAATGATCCTCGAGCAGCGTCAGCACGGAATCGGCGCGCGTAATAGCGCAGGTGATGGCGTCAATGGGAACACCGGCTTCGGCGTTCAGGCTGACGCAAAGAAGATCTTCGGGCAGGGCGCAACTCAGGGGGTTGTTCATTGGACACCCCCTGCGGTTTCCAGGGCGCGAGCCTTGGTCATGTGGGCGTTGTAACGGGAGAGGCGTGTAGCGAGGCTGGAGTTGGCGTGTAAAGCGGCGAGAGCCATAGCCCTGTGGGCAGCGGCGCGAATTTTGGACGGATTGAGGGCGTGCATGGGTGTAGCTCCTTTTCTGACTAGGAGCTGCCACTGATCGTCGCCAAACGAATTAGGGTGGCAGCTGTGCGCAGGTTGGCGAACCGGGGAAAAGGAACCCGGCAGACCCGAAGGTCTCCCACGCACAGCCACCATAAAACGGGAATGCGGGCACAAAAAAAGCGCCTGCAATCGTAATGGGGGCGCCTGTGCGCCTTTTCTGTCCGGGTCGCCAAACCCGGTCGCTGATTTTGCAGCGACGACCAGAGAGTAACGTCCGTTTTTTGAAAGTGCAACTGCGCCGATGGCTTGCGGATTTTTCGGGTGCGGCATAAATTGTTCGTGCATGTAGATTGACCTCAACGCCTCCGGATTGCCCCCGGGGGCGTTTTCGTTTCAGGCATGGATTTCCCAGCGCAGGGACAGCAGCGGAAGGAAGTCGCCATCGATGCAGGAGCGAGCGTCTTCGTAGGCGTCGATCTGCTGGCCTTCATCGACGATCACCATCCCGAACTCTTCGCAGTGAAGTGAGAGGGCGCACCAGGTGCCGTCGTCCCAGCTCAATACGCTGACTACTCGGCCCTGTTTTTCCTGCTGGCTGCGGTAGCGCTCGAGGCGCTGCATGAGGCGTTGCGAGAAGCCGATCTGGCGCAGTTTGGAGAAGGGATGCATCTTGGCGTTTTGGGCAATCTCGCGATTCATGCGGCCACCTGATCACGGGCCTCGATGCGGCTGCGTGCCCACGCTTGAACTTCAGAAAGCACCCAGGCCACGGGAGCGCCACGGGCGTTGCTGTTGCTGAGTTTGACGGGCTGGGGAAAGCCGCAGTCGGGACGCTGCATGAGCTTGTAGATGGTCGAGCGCTTCATGCCCACGATGCCTTCAACCTCGCGCATGCGGATCAGGGTCGAGGCGGCATCAAACAGCGAGGGAGAGTTGGCAGGTGCTTTGCGGGAAATCTCGGTTACAGAGGTACTCATAGGTATTGCTCTCGATAGGTTTGGACTGACGAGAGCAATGATCTAGGCGATGAAATTTCAAAAGGAGTTCACTTCCATTTGAAATATTAGGTTAACAACACCTGGTGATGTTTAAGGATGGCTTCCACGCGTTTGCGTGTGAGTGCTTTATCGGTCTCAAGGGCTATCCATTTGAGCCGATCCTTGGGTGGTTTCGCGACTTGCTGTTCAAGCCAGCGGTGCACAGCTGTAGTGACAAACCGCCGTGGCATCCCGTTACGCAAAAGAGTCCGTGCCTTTTCGACCAGGGCTGCATCACGAGCACTCATCTCCTGGTTCCGGTCATGGCCGCTATGAACGCCGCCCTTGCGTCGTGTTGCCTCTCTGATAGCGCTGGCGGCTAAAGGCCTCAATTCATCGTGCTTCAGTGAAGCCAAAACAACGATTGGCTCCAGGTAAACCACGTACAACTCTAGGGCTTCAATGCGGTCATGCTCGTTAACCTGGCGCTCTAAAAAGTCGCAATATAAGTCCCACGGCCACGATGTCATCTCCAACCCTTTGGGAAGGGCGTCTTGCTCGGCGTCTCGCATCCAGCAGCTCATGACTTCCAGCGCTTTCACCGCGCAGGCCATGATGTACGCCGCATGCGTCTGATCGTCTGTTGCAAGGTAGCAGCCGCTGAATTGACGAACGAGGTCGGCCAGGCGTTCATAAGGGCCGGTCATTGCGTATTGGGAAATGGTCTCTTCGAGCTGCGTCACCTTGATGCACAGGGTGTTGAGGTCGCTGTTGATATCGTCCGTCTGGATGCGTAAGCAGCAGCGGTCGATCAGTTGGCACGCGTGCAGGATCTGATCACTGCATAGGGCATAGAGCGGTTGTGCGGATAGATACTCGATCAGGCCTGTCGATGGTTGTATCTGAGGTCCTTGAGCTAACTCATTTATTGTCATGGTGATTAACTCTTAACCCGTACACCTTTGCCCATTCCCACGCCCTTGATTCAGCAAGCGTGTCCAGCGAGCCACGGGTGCGAATAGCTCGAACTCGAAACGAAAGCCCGCCATCAGTGGGGTGGGGGGCGTTTTTACGTTACACGCTAAGGCCGCGTTACACAGGGTGTACGGATATGGGGTATAGCGTGTGACGTTGAAAAATCCCAATGATTTCAATTGCTTGAGAATTGTCGTTACACGAGTAACACGCGTAACACTGTTTTTGAGTAGGGGTAGGGTAGTCACCTTCATTGGGCTTTACCGAACTGTCCCTGAACAACGTTCCCTCGCTCTAGGGCGTCTAGGTAGTCGGCGTACCACTGCATCATTGTTATGCGGTGCTCAAGATATTGAGCCTTGTTGTACACCCCTGAAATTCCTTCCTCTTTATGGGCTAGTTGGGCTTCAACATGTTCTTTGGGCCAGCCATGCTCTCGAAGTAATGTGCTTGCAGTATGCCGAGTACCGTGGCCTACAAGCCGGCCTTTATATCCGATGGTGGCGAAGACTTTGTTTATCGTATTTTCACTGATGGTTGGGTTTTTGGCGCCGACTCCAGGAAACAGCCAACGACTACGGCCAGTCAGGCAATGAAGTTCTTTTAAGGCTGAAAGTGCTTGATGTGGTAGTGGACACACAAAGTCTCTACGCATCTTCATCTTTGCGGCTGGTGTCGTCCAAGTTGCTTTGTCGAGGTCGAACTCTTTCCATTCGGCTAGGCGAACCATACCTGGTCGTGAGGCAGTCCAGATGCAAAGCCAAGCAGCGGTTCGGGCCGTCAGCCTACTTGGGGTGTTCTTCAGTGCAGTAAGAAAATCACCTAACTCTGGTTCTAGTAAATGCGGGTGCTGTTGAGTCTTAGGGGCTTGTGCTGCGATATCCCTAAGACGGCTTCCCGGGTCGTTCTCCGTAAGGCCTAAACCGATGGCTCTCCCGAAAATCTGATTGATCCAGGTACGGCATTTTTCGGCTACGTTGTGTGCGTCTCGGGCTTCGATAGAGGCTTGGAGTTCGGCGCAATCGGTGCGAGTGATTTCATCGAGAGGTTTGTCTCCCAAGGCAGGGAGAATGTCCTTGTCGAGATAGGTACGGATTTTATTGAGGGTGGAAGGGGCAAGGCCCTTCTCTTCTTTTGCCTTGAGCCAGGCATCAGCGGCAGCTCTGAAGGTGCGTGTCTTGGCTGCATCAATGGCTGCTTTGGCGGATCGCTTCTGTTCGAGAGGATCGGCGCCGCTACTCACTACCTTGCGCAGTTCGGCAGCTTTGTCCCTGGCCAACGCACCACTTACTTCCGGATAGCCTCCAAGCCCCATCCAGGCCCAGTTGCCCGCCGGACGTTTATAGCGAAGCTGCCAGGACTTACCGCCATCAGGTTTAACCCTGAAGTAGAGGCCGCTGCCGTCCAGCTCGCGGTACTCCTTTGATTCCGGCTCCAATCCCGCAAGTGTCGTGTCAGCGAGAGGGCGGCGCTTGATGTCTGCGCGCTTCATCCTTGTATCCCAAAGTTCGGTATTTTTCTCAGGATACAAGCAGGGATACAGGGATACAACGGATAGGGGGAGACTGGGGTAGATAGATAGGCACAAAAAAACCGGCCAAGTGGCCGGTTTCTTTGGGTCTGAGAGGCTGTTGGAGACTCTCAGATACTGCTGTTTGGTGCCCCGAGGGAGACTCGAACTCCCACTTCTTGCGAAAACGGATTTTGAATCCGCCGCGTCTACCAATTCCGCCATCAGGGCTCAATGGCGGCGAAGTATAGAGATGAGGTTGCCGTTGGTCAATCGACTTTCATGGTCAATTTTCACTTATTCCGCTAAACTTTCCGGCCCTGCTAGACGAACCCCATCATGCGCGTTGCTGACTTTACCTTCGAGCTCCCTGATTCGCTGATCGCCCGCCATCCCTTGGCCGAGCGTCGCGGTAGCCGTCTGTTGACCCTGGATGGGGTTACGGGCGCCCTGGCCCACCGTCAATTCACTGATTTGCTCGAGCATTTGCGCCCGGGCGATTTGATGGTGTTCAACAATACCCGGGTCATTCCGGCGCGGCTGTTCGGTCAAAAGGCCTCTGGCGGCAAGCTGGAAATCCTCGTCGAGCGGGTACTGGACAGCCATCGTGTGCTGGCCCATGTGCGCTCCAGCAAGTCACCGAAGCCGGGGTCAAAGATTCTTATCGATGGCGGCGGTGAGGCTGAGATGCTGGCTCGGCACGATACGTTGTTCGAGCTGGGGTTTGCCGAAGAGGTGCTGCCGCTGCTGGATCGTGTCGGCCACATGCCGTTGCCTCCTTATATAGACCGCCCCGATGAAGGTGCCGACCGCGAGCGCTATCAGACGGTGTACGCCCAGCGTCTTGGTGCCGTGGCGGCACCAACGGCGGGCCTGCATTTCGATCAGCCGCTGTTGGAGGCGATTGCCGCCAAAGGCGTGGAGACCGCGTTTGTGACGTTGCACGTCGGCGCTGGTACGTTCCAGCCGGTGCGGGTCGAGACCATCGAAGAACACCACATGCACAGCGAATGGCTGGAAGTCGGCCAGGAGGTGGTGGATGCAGTGGCTGCGTGCCGTGCGCGCGGTGGGCGTGTCGTCGCGGTGGGTACCACCAGCGTGCGTTCCCTGGAAAGCGCTGCTCGCGATGGGGTGCTCAAGCCTTTCAGCGGCGACACCGACATCTTTATCTACCCGGGCCGTCCCTTCCATGTCGTGGATGCCCTGGTCACCAATTTCCATTTGCCGGAGTCCACGCTGTTGATGCTGGTTTCCGCCTTCGCCGGTTACCCCGAAGCCATGGCCGCCTATAAGGCTGCCGTCGAGCAGGAATACCGCTTTTTCAGCTACGGTGATGCCATGTTCATCACCCGTAATCCCGCGCCACGCGGCCCAGAGGACACTGTATGAGTCGCACCTGTCGTATGTCGTTCGAGTTGCTTGCCACCGATGGCAAGGCGCGTCGCGGCCGCCTGACCTTTCCTCGCGGTACGGTGGAAACGCCGGCCTTTATGCCGGTCGGCACCTACGGCACGGTCAAGGGCATGCTGCCGCGGGATATCGTCGCCACCGGCGCCGAGATCATTCTGGGCAATACCTTCCACCTGTGGCTGCGCCCAGGCACCGAGGTCATCAAGAAGCACGGCGACTTGCATGATTTCATGCAGTGGAGTGGCCCAATCCTGACCGACTCCGGTGGTTTCCAGGTGTTCAGCCTGGGTGCCATGCGCAAGATCAAGGAGGAGGGCGTGACCTTCGCCTCGCCGGTGGATGGCGCCAAGGTTTTCATGGGGCCGGAAGAGTCCATGCAGGTGCAGCGCGACCTGGGTTCGGACATTGTGATGATCTTCGACGAATGCACCCCGTACCCGGCCGATGAAGACGTGGCGCGGATCTCCATGGAGTTGTCGTTGCGCTGGGCTCAGCGCTCGAAGAATGCCCACGGTGAAAATACCGCGGCGCTGTTTGGCATCGTCCAGGGCGGCATGCACCAGGATTTGCGTATGCGCTCCCTGGAAGGCCTCGATAAGATCGGCTTCGACGGCCTGGCCATCGGCGGCCTGTCGGTGGGCGAGCCGAAGCATGAAATGATCAAGGTCTTGGACTACCTGCCAGGCCAAATGCCAGCAGACAAACCTCGTTACCTTATGGGGGTTGGCAAGCCGGAAGATCTGGTTGAGGGTGTGCGCCGCGGTGTGGACATGTTCGATTGCGTGATGCCAACCCGCAATGCCCGCAATGGGCATCTGTTCATCGATACTGGCGTGCTGAAGATCCGTAATGCGTTTCATCGCCATGATGATTCGCCCCTGGATCCTACTTGTGATTGCTACACCTGCCAGAACTTCTCCCGCGCTTATCTGCACCATCTGGACAAGTGCGGCGAAATGCTCGGGAGCATGCTCAATACCATCCATAATTTGCGTCACTACCAACGCCTTATGGCTGGTTTGCGCGAGGCTATTCAACAAGGTACATTGGCCGCCTTTGTCGATTCCTTCTATGCCAAACGCGGGTTACCCGTGCCGCCTTTAGACTAAGTACTAAAGACGTTAAGCCACTAATTTTGCAATTATCGGAGTGATAAATGAGCTTTTTGATCCCTGCCGCGTATGCGGACGCCGCTGCACCTGCTGCTGCCGGTCCTGCTGGCACTGGTTTCGAGTGGATTTTCCTGGTCGGCTTCCTGGTCATCTTCTATCTGATGATCTGGCGTCCACAGGCCAAGCGCGCTAAAGAGCAGAAGAACCTGCTGGGCAGCTTGCAGAAAGGCGACGAAGTTGTGACCACCGGTGGTATCGCCGGCAAGATCAACAAAGTGACCGACGACTTCGTGGTTCTGGAAGTATCGGACTCCGTAGAGCTGAAGTTCCAGAAAGGCGCCATTGCCGCCACGCTGCCAAAAGGCACGCTGAAAGCGATCTAAGTTTCATCTTTTACCAATCGACGGGGCGCGCAAGGCGCCCCGCGTCATAAGCGGGCGGCGTGATGCTGAACAAATACCCTCTGTGGAAATACCTACTGATCCTGGCGGTGCTGGCGATCGGTTCTATTTATTCCGCTCCCAATCTATACCCGGATGACCCGGCGATTCAGGTCAGCGGTGCCAGCACGGCATTGCAGGTCACCCAGGCGGACCTGGATCGTGCGAGCAAAGCGCTTGCCGATGCCGGTATTAACGTCAAGGCTTCCTCGATTGCTGCCAATGGCAAGGGCGGCTTGCTGCGTCTGACCAAACAGGAAGACCAGCTGCCGGCCAAGGACGTTGTACGCAAGGTCATGGGCGACGATTATGTTGTAGCCTTGAACCTGGCACAAACCACACCACAGTGGCTGCGTAACCTCGGTGCGCATCCGATGAAACTGGGTCTGGACTTGTCGGGTGGTGTGCACTTCCTGCTGGAAGTGGACATGGAAAAAGCCCTCGACGCACGCCTGAAAGTCTACGAAGGCGACGTCAAGAGCCTGCTGCGCAAAGAGCGTCTGCGCTATCGCAGCCTGCCGCAGCTCAACGGTGCGATCCAGCTGGGCTTCAGTGATGAAGGCAGCCGTGAACAAGCCCGTGCACTGATTCGCAAGAACTTCACCGATTTCGATATCGTGCCGGCCGACCTCAATGGTCAGGCGGTGCTGCGTCTGACGATGACCCCGGCCAAGCTGGCGGAAATCCGTGAATACTCCATCAAGCAGAACTTGACCACGGTGCGTAACCGCGTCAACGAGCTGGGTGTTGCCGAGCCTCTGGTTCAGCGTCAGGGTGCCAACCGTATCGTGGTTGAGCTGCCGGGCGTGCAGGACACTGCTGAAGCCAAGCGGATCCTGGGTAAGACGGCCAACCTTGAGTTCCGTCTGGCCGCTGAGCCGGGCGCTTCGAAAGCGACTTCCGAAACCTTCGAATTCCGTGAAGGCAACCGTCCTTCGGCGCAGATCGAGCGTGGCCTGATCATCACCGGTGACCAGGTGACCGACGCCCAGGCGGGCTACGACGAGCACGGCCGTCCACAGGTGAACATCAAGCTTGATGGTCACGGTGGTGAGCTGATGAGTCGTTCGACTCGCAGCAACGTCGGCCGCAGCATGGCGGTGATCTTCATCGAGCAGAAGCCGATCACCACCTACGCCAAGCAAATGGTCAACGGCGTCGAAAAAGACGTCGCGGTGCAAAGCTTCAAGGAAGAGAAAAAAATCATCAGCCTGGCGACCATCCAGTCTCCGCTGGGCAGCCAGTTCCGGATTACCGGTCTGAATGGCCAGGGCGAGTCCTCCGAGCTGGCGCTGCTGCTGCGTGCCGGTGGTCTGGCGGCGCCGATGTACTTCGCTGAAGAGCGCACAATCGGTCCGAGCCTGGGTGCTGACAACATCACCAAGGGTATCGATGCGTCGCTGTGGGGCATGCTGTTCGTGTCGCTGTTCATCATCGCCATCTACCGCTTCTTCGGCGTGATCGCCACCGTGGCGCTGGCGTTGAACATGGTGTTGCTGCTGGCCCTGATGTCGCTGCTGGGGGCAACACTGACCCTGCCAGGCATCGCCGGTATCGTCTTGACCATGGGTATGGCGGTGGACGCCAACGTGCTGATCTTCTCGCGGATACGTGAAGAGATCGCTGCTGGCATGAGCGTGCAGCGGGCAATCAACGAAGGCTTCGGCCGGGCATTCACCGCGATTCTCGACTCCAACCTGACCACTCTGCTGGTGGGCGGGATCCTCTTTGCCATGGGCACCGGCCCGGTCAAAGGGTTCGCGGTGACCATGTCCCTCGGGATCTTTACCTCGATGTTCACGGCCATCTGGCTGACCCGTGCGATGGTCAACCTGATCTTCGGCGGTCGTGACTTCAAGAAGTTGTGGATTTAAGGGGCTGCCATGTTACGTACTATCAACTTCATGGGCGTGCGCAACTTCGCGTTCGGCGTCACTGTGTTTCTTACCCTGCTGGCCTTGTTCAGCTGGTTCCACAAGGGGCTGAACTACGGCCTGGACTTCACCGGCGGTACGCTCATCGAGCTGACCTACGAGAAGCCGGCCGACGTCACCCTGGTGCGCAGCGAGCTGGTGAAGGCCGGCTATCACGAAGCTATCGTGCAGAGCTTCGGTGCCACCACCGATCTGCTGGTGCGCATGCCTGGCGAAGACCCGCAACTGGGTCACCAGGTGGCCGAGGCCTTGCAGAAGGTCGGCGGTGACAACCCGGCGCAGGTTAAGCGCGTCGAGTTCGTCGGTCCGCAGGTGGGTGAAGAGCTGCGCGACCAAGGCGGCCTCGGCATGCTTATGGCGCTGGGCGGCATCCTGATTTACCTGGCGTTCCGCTTCCAGTGGAAGTTCGCGGTGGGGGCTATTGTCTCGCTGATTCACGACGTGATCGTAACGGTGGGTATCCTCTCGTTCTTCCAGATCACCTTCGACCTGACGGTATTGGCGGCGGTGCTGGCGATCATCGGTTACTCCCTCAACGACACCATCGTGGTGTTCGACCGGGTGCGTGAGAACTTCCGTGTACTGCGCAAGGCCAGCTTGATCGAGAACATCAATATCTCGACCACCCAGACCCTGCTGCGGACCATGGCTACCTCGATCTCGACCCTGCTGGCGATCGTTGCGCTGCTGTTCTTCGGTGGCGATAACCTGTGGGGCTTCTCCATCGCCCTGTTTGTCGGTGTTTTGGCGGGTACCTACTCGTCGATCTACATCGCCAACGTGGTGCTGATCTGGCTGAACCTGAACAGCGAGGATCTGATTCCTACCGTGAGCACCGAGAAGGAAGTCGACGAGCGTCCTTGACGGTCATTACTTCTCCGGTTGTCGACGAAAAAGGCGCGAGTGTTGAACTCGCGCCTTTTTTGTTGCTCCAAGGCTGGGAGAAGCGCGGGCGTGTCCCGCTTGTGATGGTCAGGAGGTTCTATGAACAAGTCGTTGCTGGTGGGTGCGGTATTGGGTGCTGTCGGTGTCACCGCCGGGGGTGCTGTTGCCACCTACAGCCTGGTTAAAGGCGGCCCTGAGTATGCGCAAGTGCTGGCAGTTCAGCCGGTCAAACAACAGATCAAGACCCCTCGTGAAGTCTGCAAGGATGTCGCCGTGACTCGGCAGAAGCCGGTCAAGGATGAGCATCAGATCCTGGGGACGGTGGTCGGTGCGGTCGGCGGCGGTCTGCTCGGCAACATGGTGGGCGGCGGCAATGGCAAGAAGCTCGCCACGGTGGCTGGTGCGGTCGGCGGTGGTTATGCCGGTAACAAAGTGCAGGAAGGCATGCAGGAGCGTGATACGTACACCACCACGCAAACCCGCTGCAACACGGTCAATGACATCAGCGACAAGGTCGTGGGTTATGACGTGAAGTACGACCTGGGCGGCAAGCAAGGCCAGGTGCGGATGGATCGTGATCCAGGCAATCAGATTCCAGTGGATAAAGACGGTCGTCTGATCCTCGGTCAGAACGAAAATCAACCCGGGCAATAACCCTCCACTGTAGGAGCCAGCTTGCTGGCGATCGTCGGTCTTGAGGTTGTCTTCGTCGGCAAGTCGGCTCCTACAGGTTGGTGTTTTACGGGCATAAAAAAAGCACCCCTCGGGGTGCTTTTTTTGTCGCTGTTGCTTAGCGCTTCAGCGAAGCCGGCAGGTGCGGCTGGATGGCGGTCAGGACCGCTTTGAAGCATTTGGTGTTGCCTGCAACCACATGGCCTTTTTCCAGGAAGTCATGGCCGCCAGTGAAGTCGCTCACCAGGCCGCCAGCTTCCTGGATCAGCAGGGCGCCTGCAGCCATGTCCCACTCGGACAGGCCCGACTCCCAGAACGCATCGAAACGACCGGCAGCGACGTAGGCCAGGTCCAGGCTGGCGGCGCCTGCGCGACGGATGCCGGCAGTCTGGCCAACCAGGGCGCGGAACATGCCCAGGTAGTTGTCGAGGTTGTCCATCTGATCGTCGCGGAATGGGAAGCCGGTACCCAGCAGGGCGCCATCGAGGCTGGTGCGACCGCTGACGCGCAGGCGACGACCATTCAGTTGGGCGCCACGGCCACGACTGGCGGTGAATTCTTCCTGGCGAACCGGGTCCAGGACCACGGCGTGTTCCAGGCGACCACGGTATTTGCAGGCGATGCTGACAGCGAAGTGCGGAATGCCACGCAGGAAGTTGGTGGTGCCGTCCAGTGGATCGATGATCCACAGGTACTCTTCGCCTTCGATGCCGTTACCGGCGTGCAGGCCGGTTTCTTCACCGAGGATGGAGTGGTTTGGGTAGGCTTTACGCAGCGCGTCGATGATCTTCTGCTCTGCGGCACGATCAACTTCGGATACGTAGTCTTTGGCGTCTTTTTCGTCGACCTTGATGGTATCCAGGCGCTCGATGGAGCGGAAAATCAATTCACTGGCGCTGCGGGCGGCGCGCAGCGCGATATTCAGCATTGGCTGCATGGATGTGTCACCTAAGGTTGTTAAAGAAAGCCGGGCATTCTAGCAGAAAACTTTTACAGATGAAGGCCGGCGTGCGCTTTCGTAGCTTAACTTTCCGATGCTCTGTAAGATTTGCTCCCCTTTCCCCCGTCCGAGAGCGCCTCCCTTGCTGCAGAACATTCGTGTCGTCCTGGTTAATACCAGTCATCCCGGGAATATCGGTGGGGCTGCGCGAGCCATGAAGAACATGGGCTTGTCGCGGCTGGTGCTGGTCGAGCCGCGGGTCTTCCCTCACCACGAGGCCGATGCGCGCGCCTCGGGTGCTACCGATATCCTTGAAAACGCCCAGGTCGTCGCCAATTTGGAAGAGGCCCTGGTGGGGTGCACCTTGGTGTTCGGCACCAGTGCCCGTGATCGGCGTATTCCATGGCCGCTGCTGGATCCCCGTGAGTCCGGGGTCAAGGTAGTCGAAGAGGCCGGGCAGGGTGCCGAGATAGCCCTGGTCTTCGGGCGCGAAGACTCCGGGCTGACCAATGACGAGCTGCAGCGATGTCACTTTCACGTGCACATTCCGTCGGACCCGGCGTTCAGCTCCCTGAACCTGGCGACGGCGGTGCAGGTGCTGGCCTATGAGGTGCGCATGTCCTGGCTGGCGGCTGAAGGCCGGCCAAGCAAGGTCGAGAAAGATGAAGTGGCGTCGCCGCGCAGTGATGAGCTGGCGACCATGGATGAGTTGGAGCGGTTCTATGAGCATCTGCAGCAGACGCTGGTGGCCATCGACTTCCTCGATCCGGAAAAACCACGGCACTTGATGGCGCGCTTGCGCCGCTTGTACGGTCGTAGCTCGGTCAGTCGGGCGGAAATGAATATATTGCGCGGCATTCTCACGGAAACCCAGAAAGCGGCCCGTGGCGAGCTGCAAAAGCGGAAGGATCAATGATGTTCGAGCGTTTGCGTGAAGATATCCAAAGCGTGTTCCATCGTGACCCGGCGGCGCGCAATGCCTTTGAAGTGCTGACCTGCTACCCGGGCATGCACGCGATCTGGATCCATCGCTTGTCCGGTGCCTTGTGGGGGATGGGGTGGAAGTGGTTGGCGCGCCTGGTGTCGAACTTCGGTCGTTGGTTGACGGGCATCGAGATTCATCCGGGTGCCAAGGTTGGTCGTCGCTTCTTTATCGATCACGGCATGGGCATTGTGATTGGTGAAACCGCCGAGATTGGCGATGACGTCACGCTTTATCAGGGTGTCACCCTGGGTGGCACCAGTTGGAACAAGGGCAAGCGTCACCCGACCCTGGAAAATGGCGTGGTGGTGGGGGCGGGTGCCAAGGTGTTGGGGCCGTTTACGGTCGGTGCCGGCGCCAAGGTGGGCTCCAACGCAGTGGTTACCAAGGCTGTGCCAGCGGGTGCCACGGTGGTGGGGATTCCCGGTCGTATCATCATGAAGTCCAGTGATGAGCAGGAAGCCAAGCGCAAGGCCATGGCGGAAAAGCTCGGCTTCGATGCCTATGGCGTCAGTGAGGACATGCCGGATCCGGTGGCGCGGGCTATTGGCCAGCTGCTCGATCATCTGCAGGCTGTTGATGGTCGTCTCGAAGGTATGTGCGGCGCCTTGACGGAGTTGGGCAGTAACTACTGCGCGAAGGATCTGCCGGTGCTGCGTGACGAGGACTTCGCCGAGGTCAAGGATAAGGGCGACAGCCAGGTCGGCTAAGTCCCGGTTTGCCGGTTCTTTATTCGGGCTGATGGGGCAGTGAGTGGGTCGCAGGTGTCAAAAGCGACCCGCAGGTCAGTTGCTCCCATGGGGCTGTGCCATTACGCCGCAGACTTTGCTATGATTCGCGCGCTGTTTTGTGGGTAAACCCGACTAAAGTAGTTGGTCTTATAGTTGACTCGATTGCTCGGGTATTACATACTCGCCTCCATTCCGAAACTCCGTGGTACCTGTCCATGCGACTCACTACTAAAGGCCGATACGCGGTAACCGCCATGCTCGATCTGGCGTTGCACGCGCAACATGGCCCGGTGTCACTGGCCGATATCTCAGAGCGCCAAGGCATCTCCCTGTCTTATCTCGAACAGCTTTTTGCCAAGCTGCGCCGCAGCAACCTGGTCTCCAGTGTGCGTGGTCCAGGCGGCGGCTATCAGCTGTCGCGTGACATGCAAGGGATCCAGGTCGCCCAGGTGATCGATGCGGTAAACGAGTCGGTCGATGCCACCAAATGCCAAGGGCTCGGTGATTGCCATGCCGGCGACACCTGTCTGACCCACCACTTGTGGTGCGATCTGAGCCTGCAGATTCACGAATTTCTAAGCGGTATCAGCTTGGCTGACCTTGTGACTCGCCGTGAGGTACAAGAGGTAGCCCAGCGTCAGGATCAGCGCCGCTGTAATGGCAAGGCGCCGCGCCTGGACAAGATTGAAGCGTCCGCCGTCGAATGACAGCCAAAGAGCTAGCGGTACGCCAGCCAGCCTGATTTAGGAGAGAGTCCATGAAATTGCCGATTTACCTTGATTACTCAGCGACCACCCCGGTTGATCCGCGTGTCGCGCAAAAGATGAGTGAATGCCTGCTGGTCGACGGAAACTTCGGTAACCCGGCGTCCCGCTCTCACGTGTTCGGCTGGAAGGCTGAAGAGTCGGTGGAAAATGCCCGTCGCCAAGTGGCTGACCTGGTGAACGCCGACCCGCGTGAAATCGTCTGGACTTCCGGTGCTACCGAGTCCGACAACCTGGCAATCAAGGGTGTCGCGCATTTCTATCACACCAAGGGCAAGCACCTGATCACCTCGAAGATCGAGCACAAGGCTGTCCTGGACACCATGCGCCAACTTGAGCGTGAAGGCTTCGAAGTCACCTACATCGAGCCCGGTGAAGACGGCCTGATCACCCCGGCCATGGTTGAAGCCGCCCTGCGCGACGACACCATCCTGGTGTCGATCATGCACGTGAACAACGAAATCGGCACCGTGAACGACATTGCCGCCATCGGCGAGCTGACCCGTTCCAAAGGCATCCTGTTCCACGTTGATGGTGCTCAGTCCACCGGCAAGGTCGAGATCGACCTGCAGGCGCTGAAAGTCGACCTGATGTCTTTCTCTGCCCACAAAACCTACGGCCCTAAAGGCATTGGCGCGCTGTACGTCAGCCGCAAGCCGCGTGTGCGCCTGGAAGCCACCATGCACGGCGGCGGTCATGAGCGCGGCATGCGTTCCGGCACCCTGGCCACTCACCAGATCGTCGGCATGGGTGAAGCCTTCCGCGTTGCCAAGGAAGACATGGCTGCCGAGAACGTTCGCATCAAAGCCTTGAGCGACCGTTTCTACCAGCAGGTCGAGCACTTGGAAGAGCTGTACATCAACGGCAGCATGACCGCCCGCGTACCGCACAACCTGAACCTGAGCTTCAACTACGTTGAAGGCGAGTCGCTGATCATGGCCCTCAAGGACCTGGCAGTATCGTCCGGTTCGGCTTGCACCTCGGCATCCCTGGAGCCTTCATACGTACTGCGCGCCCTGGGCCGCAACGACGAACTGGCACACAGCTCGATCCGCTTCACCTTCGGCCGTTTCACCACCGAAGAAGAAATCGATTACGCCGCGCAGAAAGTCTGCGAGGCCGTTACCAAGCTGCGCGCTCTGTCGCCGCTGTGGGACATGTTCAAAGATGGTGTCGATATCTCGAAGATCGAGTGGGCGGCACACTGAATATAAGTCGCCGCAAACGGGTTCTGTAGAGCGTGTCGGCAACGGCGGTGTACGGAACCCCAAGAGCGACTCTCTGATGAGTGAGGATTAAGAATCATGGCTTACAGCGAAAAGGTCATCGACCACTACGAGAACCCGCGCAACGTCGGCAAGATGAACGCGGAAGATCCTGACGTCGGCACCGGCATGGTCGGCGCTCCGGCGTGCGGCGACGTGATGCGTCTGCAGATCAAGGTCAACGAGCAAGGCATCATCGAAGACGCCAAGTTCAAGACCTACGGCTGCGGTTCGGCTATCGCTTCCAGCTCCCTGGCTACCGAGTGGATGAAAGGCAAGACTCTGGATGAAGCAGAGACCATCAAGAACACTCAGTTGGCTGAAGAGCTGGCCCTGCCGCCAGTAAAAATCCACTGCTCGGTACTCGCTGAAGACGCCATCAAGGCCGCTGTTCGCGATTACAAGCAGAAGAAAGGCCTGATCTGATTTCGGATTCAGCTTTCACAGATTGAGCGACAAGTAAGGAGTCACGATGGCTATCAGCATGACAGAAGCGGCTGCTCAACACGTGCGACGTTCCCTCAATGGGCGCGGCAAAGGTGATGGGATTCGTCTGGGTGTCCGCACCACAGGCTGTTCCGGCCTTGCCTATGTGCTGGAGTTCGTCGACGAGGTGGGTGAAGAGGATCAGGTGTTCGAAAGTCACGGCGAGAAAGTGATCATCGACCCGAAAAGCCTGACCTACCTGGACGGCACCGAGCTGGATTTCGTCAAGGAAGGGTTGAACGAAGGCTTCAAGTTCAACAACCCCAACGTGCGCGGTGAATGTGGCTGCGGCGAAAGCTTCAACATCTGAGGCTTCTCGTGGGTACTCCTTGTCATTTCGCTTTATTTGAGCTGCAGCCCGGCTTTCGCCTGGATCTCGAGCAGCTGGCTACGCGCTACCGTGAGTTGGCGCGTGGTGTTCATCCGGACCGTTTTGCCGATGCCAGCGAGCGCGAGCAGCGCTTGGCGCTGGAACAGTCCGCGAGCCTCAACGAGGCCTACCAGACGCTCAAAAGTCCTCCCAAGCGCGCACGTTACTTGCTCGCCTTGAATGGGGGTGAGCTGCCGCTGGAGGTCACGGTGCATGATCCGGAGTTTCTTCTGCAGCAGATGCAATGGCGCGAAGAGCTCGAAGACCTGCAAGACAGTGCCGACCTGGGTGGTGTAGCCGCCTTCAAGCGCCGTCTGAAATCGGCTCAGGATGAATTGAACGAAAGCTTCGCAGCCTGTTGGGATGATGCGGCGCAACGTGAACAGGCTGAACGCCTGATGCGGCGCATGCAGTTCCTCGACAAGCTCACCTACGAAGTGCGCCAGTTAGAAGAGCGCCTCGACGATTAACCCAGTGCCGCCCCGGTCGCACGCCTGATATACAGATAAGTCCTGATAAGCATGGCCCTACTGCAGATCGCCGAACCCGGCCAAAGTCCTCAACCGCACCAGCGTCGCCTGGCTGTGGGGATAGACTTGGGCACTACCAATTCGCTGGTCGCTGCATTGCGCAGTGGTCTTTCCGAGCCGCTGCCTGACGCGCAGGGTCAAGTGATCCTGCCTTCCGCGGTGCGCTATCACGCTGATCGTGTCGAAGTGGGCGAATCCGCTCGCCTGGCAGCGTCTGCCGATCCTTTGAATACCGTGCTGTCGGTCAAGCGCTTGATGGGTCGTGGTCTGTCCGACGTCAAGCAATTGGGCGAGCAGCTGCCGTACCGTTTTGTCGATGGCGAGTCGCACATGCCGTTTATCGAGACGGTGCAAGGGCCGAAAAGCCCGGTTGAAGTGTCCGCCGATATCCTCAAGGTGCTGCGTCAGCGCGCCGAATCCACATTGGGTGGCGAATTGGTGGGCGCGGTGATCACCGTTCCGGCCTATTTCGACGATGCGCAACGCCAGGCGACCAAGGACGCGGCCAAGCTGGCCGGCCTCAACGTGCTGCGTTTGCTCAACGAGCCCACCGCAGCTGCTGTGGCCTACGGCCTGGATCAGCACGCTGAAGGCGTGGTGGCCATCTATGACCTGGGCGGCGGCACCTTTGATATTTCCATCCTGCGCCTGACTGGTGGCGTGTTTGAAGTACTGGCCACCGGCGGCGATAGCGCCCTGGGCGGCGATGACTTCGACCACGCCATTGCCAGCTGGATCATCGAGAGTGCGGGCCTGTCCGCCGATCTGGATCCGGGCGCGCAACGCAATCTGCTGCAAACCGCCTGTGCCGCCAAGGAAGCCCTGACCGACGCCGCGTCGGTCGAAGTGGTCTATGGCGACTGGCGTGCACCGCTGACCCGTGACGCCTTCGATGCGCTGATCGAACCCATGGTTGTTCGCAGCCTCAAGGCTTGCCGGCGTGCCGTGCGTGATTCCAATATCGAGTTGGACGAAGTCCAGGCTGTAGTCATGGTCGGTGGTTCGACCCGTGTGCCGCGAGTGCGCGAAGCTGTGGCCGACATGTTCGGTCGCCAGCCGCTGACCGAGATCGACCCGGACCAGGTCGTGGCCATCGGTGCTGCGATCCAGGCCGATACGCTGGCCGGCAACAAGCGTGAAGGCGGCGAACTGCTGCTGTTGGACGTGATTCCGCTGTCCCTGGGGCTGGAAACCATGGGTGGGCTGATGGAAAAGGTGATTCCGCGCAACACCACCATTCCAGTCGCTCGGGCCCAGGATTTCACCACCTACAAAGACGGCCAGTCGGCCATGATGATTCATGTGCTCCAGGGCGAGCGTGAACTGATCAGCGATTGCCGCTCCCTGGCGCGTTTTGAGCTGCGCGGCATTCCGCCCATGGTGGCGGGTGCGGCGAAGATTCGCGTGACCTTCCAGGTGGACGCCGATGGTCTACTCAGCGTTGCCGCTCGAGAGCTGGGCTCGGGCGTCGAGGCCAGCATCCAGGTCAAGCCTTCCTATGGCCTGACGGACGGCGAAATCGCCAAAATGCTCAAGGATTCTTTCCAATACGCCAGTGACGACAAGGTCGCCCGCGTGCTGCGCGAGCAGCAGGTCGATGCCCAGCGCCTGATCGAAGCGGTGCAGGGCGCTCTGGATGTCGACGGCGAGCGTTTGCTGGATGCTGAAGAGCGCATGGTCATTGAGTTGCAGATGCAGGAACTGACTGAATTGATGCGTGGCACCGATGGTTACGCCATCGAGCAGCAGACCAAGCGTCTGTCGCAAGTGACCGATGCCTTTGCTGCCCGCCGCCTGGATTCGACGGTGAAAGCCGCGTTGGCGGGGCGCAACTTGAATGAAATCGAGGAATAACTGATGCCGCAGATCATTTTTCTGCCACACGCCGTGTTTTGCCCGGACGGTCTGGTTGTCGAGGTTGAGCCGGGTGTGTCTGTGCTCGACGTGGCGCATGACCATCACATCGAGATCGAAAGCGCCTGTGGCGGCGTCAGTGCCTGCACCACCTGTCACTGCATCGTGCGCGAGGGTTTTGACTCGCTGAACGAGGCTGACGAGCTGGAAGAAGACCTGCTGGACAAGGCCTGGGGTCTGGAAGCCCAGTCGCGCCTCGCGTGCCAGGCGATCGTCGGTGATGAAGACCTGACCATCGAAATCCCGAAATACTCGCTCAACCACGCCGCCGAAGCGCCGCACTGATTCAAGGAGTTTTCATGAGTCTCAAGTGGGTTGATGTGCTGGAAATCGCCATTCAGTTGGCCGAGTCGAAGCCGGACGTGGATCCGCGCTACGTGAACTTTGTCGATCTGCACAAATGGGTTCTGGCACTGCCGGAATTCAGTGACGACGCCGCTCGCGGTGGCGAGAAGGTTCTTGAAGCCATTCAGGCGGCCTGGATCGAAGAAGCGGACTGATTCCGCAACGTACGCAGTTAGGCAATCCCTATAAACCCGCGTATAATTCGCGGGTTTAATTTTTCGCAAATTACCGTTTCTGGAGTTACACCATGGCTGTTCAACGTACTTTCTCCATCATCAAGCCTGACGCTGTTGCAAAAAACGTCATCGGCGAGATCACCACTCGTTTCGAAAAAGCCGGCCTGAAGGTTGTAGCTTCGAAACTCAAGCAACTGTCCAAAGCTGAAGCCGAAGGCTTCTACGCTGAGCACAGCGCTCGTGGTTTCTTCGGCGACCTGGTTGCCTTCATGATCTCCGGTCCTGTTGTTGTTCAGGTTCTGGAAGGCGAAAACGCTATCGCTCTGAACCGTGAGCTGATGGGCGCTACCAACCCTAAAGAAGCTGCTGCTGGCACCATCCGTGCTGACTTCGCTGATTCCATCGACGCCAACGCTGTACACGGTTCGGATTCCGAAGCCGCTGCTGCTCGTGAAATCTCGTACTTCTTCGCAGCTACTGAAGTAACCACTCGCTAAGCATTGGCTTAAGAGTGAAGGTGAATCCATGACGACATCGACTGTAAAAACCAACCTGCTGGGGCTGACTCAACAGGAAATGGAGAAATTCTTCGACTCAATCGGGGAGAAGCGTTTCCGTGCCGGTCAGGTAATGAAATGGATTCACCACTTTGGCGTCGATGATTTCGACGCCATGACGAACGTCAGCAAGGCTTTGCGCGACAAGCTCAAGGCCATTGCTGAAGTTCGCGGTCCGGAAGTGGTCAGCGAGGACATCTCCAGCGACGGCACCCGTAAATGGGTGGTGCGCGTGGCGTCCGGCAGCTGCGTCGAGACCGTGTACATTCCCCAGGGCAAACGCGGCACTCTGTGCGTTTCGTCCCAGGCAGGCTGTGCCCTGGATTGCAGTTTCTGCTCCACCGGCAAGCAAGGCTTCAATAGCAACCTCACTGCCGCCGAAGTCATCGGCCAGGTGTGGATTGCCAACAAATCCTTTGGCAGCGTCCCGGCGACCGTCGACCGTGCTATCACCAACGTGGTGATGATGGGCATGGGTGAGCCGCTGCTGAACTTCGACAACGTCATCGCGGCCATGCACTTGATGATGGACGACCTGGGTTACGGCATCTCCAAGCGCCGTGTGACCCTGTCGACCTCCGGCGTGGTGCCGATGATCGATGAGCTGTCCAAGCACATCGACGTCTCCCTGGCGTTGTCCCTGCACGCACCCAACGATGCGCTGCGCAACCAGTTGGTACCGATCAACAAGAAGTACCCGCTGAAAATGCTCCTCGAGTCCTGCCAGCGCTATATGTCGTCCCTGGGCGAAAAGCGCGTGCTGACCATCGAGTACACCTTGCTCAAGGACATCAACGACAAGGTCGAGCACGCGGTTGAAATGATCGAGTTGCTGAAGAACATCCCGTGCAAGATCAACCTGATCCCGTTCAACCCATTCCCGCATTCCGGTTACGAGCGTCCGAGCAACAACGCCATTCGCCGGTTCCAGGATCAACTGCACCACGCCGGCTTCAATGTCACCGTACGCACCACCCGTGGCGAAGACATCGATGCGGCCTGTGGGCAACTGGTCGGGCAGGTGATGGACCGCACCCGTCGTAGCGAGCGTTATATCGCCGTGCGTGAATTGAGCGCCGACGCCGATCTGCCGCAAAGCGCTGCGAACCGTACCTGAGAGAGGATCTCCATGGCCTTGCGCGTTGCGCTCCTTGTGCTTGTTGTCGGCCTTTCGGCTGGCTGTGTCATGTCGGGTGATTCCAGCCCGCTGAATACAAGCAAGGGACGTAGCGAAGCGCGCGAGGCCTATGTGCAGCTGGGCTTGGGCTATCTGCAGCAAGGCATGGCCGAGCGTGCCAAGGTGCCGTTGAAAAAGGCCCTGGAGCTGGACAGCACCGATGCCGACGCCAATGCGGCCCTGGCTCTGGTTTTCCAAGCGGAAATGGAGCCCGAGCTGGCTGAACAGTATTTTCGCAAAGCCCTCACCGCGCGCCCCACCGATGCCCGTATCCTCAACAACTACGGCAGCTTTCTCTTCGAAGAAAAACGTTACAAAGAAGCTTACGAGCGCTTTGAGCAAGCGGCGGCTGATACTCTTTATCCCGAGCGCTCCCGAGTGTTCGAGAACCTTGGTATGACTGCTTCGATGTTGGGCCAGCGTGAGTTGGCCCGGCAGCAACTGGAAAAAGCCCTGCGTCTGAACCATCAACAACCCCGCGCATTGCTGGAAATGGCTGAGTTGTCTTTCGAAGACAGGCATTATGTGCCCGCACATGACTATTACGATCGTTTTAGCCAACTGAGTGGGCAAAATGCACGTAGTCTATTGCTCGGCGCGCGTCTGGCCGAAGTGTTTGAAGATCGCGACAAGGCCGCCAGTTACGGTCTGCAATTAAAACGACTCTATCCCGGTACGCCGGAATATCAGCAATACCTGTCGGAGCAATGATGAAAGCGGCGCATCCCGAAGTTCAAGCAGTGACTCGCGTAAACCCCGGTGAGACCCTGCGTCAGGCCCGCGAAAGCAATGGTTGGTCGCTGGCTGAAGTGGCCCACAAGCTCAATCTCACCGTGAGCTCCCTGAGCAACCTGGAAGCCGGCGCTTTCGACAAGCTGCCGGGGCACACCTTTGCCCGGGGTTATATCCGCGCCTACGCCAAGTTGCTGGGAATGGACCAGGCGCTGGCCGTCCAGGAGTTCGACCAGTTCACCGGCACCGACTCCCAGGGCAGCAGCGTTCACGCCTTGGGCCGTATCGAGGAGCCGGTGCGGGTTTCCCACACCATCTTGCGGATTGTCAGCTTGCTGTTGCTGGTTGCTGTGGTCGGCGGCGGTTTTGTCTGGTGGCAGGATCAAACCTCCCTGCGCAGCAAGGACCTGACCGCGCTCAACCAGGAACACGTTGAAGTCGAAGGCGCTGACGGCACCACCCAAATCCACCCGATCGACGAGCCGGAAGACCAGGCTGTTGCTGAAGGCCAGGCCGAGGGCGAAACCAGCCTCGCACTGCCGGATGCACAGGCGTCGGGCGAAGCGCCCGCTGATACTGCGGCGGTTACTCCGACGGCCCCGGCGACCCCAGCAGCTCCGGCAGCGCCCGCTCATACAACGCCTGCCCCAGCGGCCAGCGCTCCAGCGACGCCGGCACCTGCTGCGCCTGCGGTGCACACGCCAGCGGTGGTTCCGGCGCCGACTGCAGCCGTCACTGCCCCAGTTGCTACGGCTCCCGTCGCCGGCGCTGCTCAGGTACAGATTCAATACACAGCCGACTGCTGGACCCAGGTCACCGATGGCAACGGCAAAGTGCTGTTGAGCGCGCTCAAGCGCAAGGGTGAGACTGTCGATGTCAGCGGCCAACCGCCGTTTGCCGTGCGCCTGGGCTACGCCCGCGGTGCACAGATCAGCTACAACGGACAGGCAGTCGATGTGGCTCCGTTCACCAGTGGCGAGACCGCTCGCCTGAAGTTAGGTCAATAAGTCATGCACGGCGAATCACCAATCAAACGTCGCGAGTCCCGCAAGATTTGGGTCGGCTCGGTCCCCGTGGGCGGCGACGCGCCGATCGCGGTGCAGAGCATGACCAACAGCGACACCAATGACGTGGCGGCCACTGTGGCCCAGATCAATCGTCTGGAAGCGGCAGGCGTGGACATCGTGCGCGTCTCGGTGCCCGATATGGATGCGGCAGAGGCGTTTGGCCGCATCAAGCAACTGGTCAAGGTGCCGCTGGTTGCCGACATTCACTTCGATTACAAGATCGCCCTGCGCGTGGCCGAGTTGGGTGTCGATTGCTTGCGCATCAACCCGGGCAACATCGGTCGCGAAGACCGAGTGCGCGCCGTGGTGGATGCTGCCCGTGACCGCGGGATTCCAATCCGCATCGGCGTCAACGCCGGTTCCCTGGAAAAAGACCTGCAAAAGAAATACGGCGAACCGACGCCAGCAGCGTTGGTGGAGTCTGCACTGCGTCACGTTGAACACCTGGAGCGCCTGAACTTCCAGGACTTCAAGGTCAGCGTCAAAGCCTCCGACGTGTTCATGGCTGTCGAAGCCTACCGTTTGCTGGCCAAGGAAATCATCCAGCCCCTGCACTTGGGCATTACCGAAGCGGGTGGTTTGCGTTCAGGCACGGTGAAATCCGCTGTGGGCCTCGGTATGCTGCTGGCCGAAGGGATTGGCGATACTATTCGCATCTCGTTGGCGGCCGACCCGGTCGAGGAAGTGAAAGTCGGCTACGACATTCTCAAGTCCCTGCATCTGCGCTCCCGTGGCATCAACTTCATCGCCTGCCCGAGTTGCTCGCGGCAGAATTTCGATGTGGTGAAAACCATGAACGAGTTGGAAGGGCGCCTTGAAGACCTGCTGGTGCCGCTGGATGTGGCAGTGATCGGTTGTGTGGTCAACGGTCCGGGTGAGGCCAAAGAGGCTCACATCGGCTTGACCGGTGGCACGCCGAACCTGATCTACATCGATGGCAAGCCGGCGCAGAAATTGACCAATGACAACCTGGTGGACCAGCTGGAAAAGCTGATCCGGCAGAAGGCGGCCGAAAAGGTCGAAGCCGACGCTGCGCTGATCGCGCGCGGCTAACCGAACGAATTAAGGATTTTTTGTGAGCAAGTCTCTGCAAGCCATTCGTGGCATGAATGACATCCTGCCCGAGCAGACGCCCCTGTGGCGTTATTTCGAGGGCACCGTCGCGCGTTTGCTGGATAACTACGGTTACAAGCAAATCCGTATGCCGATTGTCGAGTTCACCGAGCTGTTCAAGCGCTCTATCGGCGAAGTCACCGACATCGTCGAAAAAGAGATGTACACCTTCGAAGACCGTAACGGCGACTCCCTGACCCTGCGTCCGGAAGGCACTGCCGCTTGCGTGCGCGCTGCCCTGGAACACGGCCTGACCGGCGGTGGCCAAGTGCAGAAACTGTGGTACATCGGCCCGATGTTCCGCCATGAGCGTCCGCAGAAAGGCCGTTATCGCCAGTTCCACCAGATCGGCTTGGAAGTCTTCAACCTCGACGGTCCGGACATCGATGCCGAGCTGATTGTGCTGACCTGGCGCCTGTGGGGCGAGTTGGGCATCCGTGATGCGGTGAAGCTCGAACTCAACAGCCTGGGCACCTCTGAAGCCCGTGCGCGTTATCGCGAAGCGCTGGTGGAGTTCCTGTCGGCGCGCCACGAGCAGTTGGACGAAGACAGCCAGCGTCGCTTGAAAACCAACCCGCTGCGGGTTCTGGACACCAAGGACCCGGCCACTCAAGCCGTCCTGGTGGACGCGCCGAAACTGGCCGACTACCTGGACGAAGAGTCCCGAGTGCACTTCGAGGGCCTCAAGGCGCGCCTGGATGCGGCCGGTATTCCATATGTGATCAACCCGAAGCTGGTGCGCGGCCTGGATTACTACAGCAAGACCGTTTTTGAGTGGGTCACCGATAAACTCGGCGCCCAGGGCACCGTTTGCGCCGGCGGTCGTTACGACGGCCTGGTGGAGCAGATGGGCGGCAAGCCGACCCCGGGCGTAGGTTTCGCCATGGGTATCGAGCGCCTGGTGCTGATGCTGGAAACCCTGGAACAGATCCCGCAAGAGATCTCCCGTCAGGTGGACGTTTACCTGTGCGCCTTCGGCGAGGCTGCCGAATTGGCTGGCCTGGCCTTGAGCGAGCGGGTGCGTGACCAGTTGCCCAACCTGCGCCTGCAGATCAACGCCGGTGCTGGCAGCTTCAAGAGCCAATTCAAGAAAGCCGACAAGAGCGGTGCGCTGTATGCACTGATCCTCGGTGACGACGAACTGGCCCAGCAAGTGGTAGGTTTCAAACCCCTGCGTGGCCAGGGTGAACAACAAAGCATTGCCTGGGATGCACTCGCTGCGCACCTGGCCACCTGCGTCGTGCAGGGTTGAAGCTGTCAAACAGCCGATTTAGCGAATAAGGAGTATTGGGGTGTCGAGTACCGAAGATGAACAGCTGGCGGAATTGAAGGACTGGTGGTCGCGCAACGGTAAACCCCTGGTCACTGGCGGCCTGTTGGCGCTGGTCATCGTGTTCGGCTGGCAGGCCTGGCACAAGTATCAGAGCAACCAGTCGCAAGGCGCATCGGTGCTCTATCAGCAATTGCTGGAAACCACGCTGACCCCTGATGGCAAGCCGGATGTGGCCCGTGTGACGTACCTGGCCGGCAAGCTCAACAGCGATTTCGGCGGCAGCGCCTACGCCCAGTACGGCCGCCTGTTCGTGGCCAAGGTCGCGGTAGACAGCGGCAAGCTGGACGACGCCGCCACCGAACTGAAAGCCGTGACCGACAAGCCAGCCAACCCAACCTTGGGTGAAGTGGCGCGTCAGCGTCTGGCCCAAGTGCTGGCGGCGCAGAACAAGGTCGACGACGCACTGAAGCTGCTCGACGGTGATGCCGACAAGGCCTTCCTGGCCACCCGTGAAGAACTCAAGGGTGACCTGTTGGTGCAGTTGGGCCGTATCGACGACGCCCATGCGGCCTACCAAAAAGCCAAGGCTGCGCTGTCGGATGAAGCCGCGGTCGGTGGCCTTCAAATCAAGCTGGACGACCTGGCCAAAGGGGATGCGTGACGTGATCCGTTGGAAACATGCAGCATTGCTGGCTCTGGCCATTCTGGCCGCGGGTTGCAGCAGCAACAGCAAGAAAGAACTGCCGCCGGCTGAACTGGTCGACTTCAAAGAAGAAGTGGTCCTGCAGAAGCAGTGGAGCCGTTCGGTCGGTGACGGCCAGGGCGAAACCTACAACATGCTGGTACCGGCCATTGATGGCGACACTATCTATGCCGCGGACGTTACCGGCGTGGTGATGTCCCTGGATCGCATGAACGGTGACGTCAAATGGAAGAAGGATCTTGAACTGCCTGTATCCGGCGCCGTGGGCGTAGGTTACGGCCTGGTCATGATCGGCACCCTGAAGGGCGAAGTGATCGCTCTGGATGCTTCCAGCGGTGAAGAAAAATGGCGCGCTCGCGTGACCAGTGAAGTCCTGGCACCGCCTGCGACCAACGGTGACGTGGTCGTCGTGCAGACCCAGGATGACCGAGTGATCGGCCTGGACGCTGCCACCGGCAACCAGATGTGGCTCTACGACAGCACCCCGGCGGTACTGACCCTGCGTGGCACCAGCGCCCCCATCGCCACCAACCGCCTGGCGGTTGCCGGTCTGTCGACCGGTAAAGTGGTGGCCCTGGATATCCGCAACGGCGTGCCGGTGTGGGAACAGCGCGTAGCAATCCCTCAAGGTCGCTCCGAGCTGGACCGTGTAGTGGACATCGACGGTGGCCTGCTGTTGTCCGGCGGCACCCTGTACGTGGCCAGCTACCAAGGCCGCGTGGCTGCCCTGGATCTGGAAAGCGGTCGTCCGCTCTGGCAGCGTGATGCTTCCAGCTACGCAGGCGTCGCCCAAGGTTTCGGCAGTGTTTACGTGAGCCTGTCGTCCGGCACCGTTGAAAGTGTCGACGAGCGTTCCACCACCGCACTGTGGAGCAACGACTCGCTGGCTCGCCGTCAACTGTCGGCACCGGAAGTCTTCTCCAGCTACGTAGCTGTGGGTGACCTGGAAGGTTACCTGCACCTGCTGAGCCAGGTTGATGGCCGTTTCGTCGGCCGTGAGCGCATCGACAGCGATGGCCTGCGGGCTCGTCCGCTGGTGATGGGTGACATGATTTACGTGTATGGCAACAGCGGCAAACTGGAAGCCCTGACCATCAAGTAATGGTTTGACTATGCTTGGGGAGATCCCCCAAGCGAACTGCAGGAACAAGCACGCTTGCTCCTGCAGTGCTGCCCCGAGCACCAGCCGCTGCCTCGCAGCGGCTTTTGTATTTTCGCAATTAACGCAGTGGAGAGCCGCATGGTTCCCGTAATCGCCCTGGTGGGCCGACCGAACGTCGGTAAATCCACCTTGTTCAACCGCCTGACTCGGACTCGCGACGCCATTGTTGGCGACCTGTCCGGTCTGACCCGTGATCGCCAATACGGTGAGGCCAAGTGGCAAGGGCGCTCCTACATTCTGATCGACACCGGCGGCATCTCCGGTGACGAGCACGGTATGGACGAAAAAATGGCCGAGCAGTCGCTGCTGGCCATTGAAGAAGCCGATGTCGTTCTGTTCCTGGTTGATGCCAAGGCCGGTTTCACCGCCGCCGACCAGATGATCGGCGAGCATTTGCGCAAACGTAACAAGACCTCTTACGTGATCGCCAACAAGGTCGACAACATCGACCCGGACATGGCTCGCGCCGAGTTCGCGCCACTCGGCATGGGCGACGCGGTACCGATCGCCGGTGCCCACGGTCGTGGCATCACCCAGATGCTGGAAATCGCTCTGCGCGAATTCCCTAAAGACGATGAAGAAGCGCCGGAAGACGGCGAGGAAGAAATCGTTGCCGAAGGCGAGGAAGCCAAGCGCATTCCGGGTCCAAGCGAGAAAGACGGCATCAAGATCGCCATCATCGGTCGTCCAAACGTGGGTAAATCCACCTTGGTCAACCGCATGCTGGGTGAAGACCGGGTCATCGTCTACGACCAACCCGGCACCACCCGCGACAGTATCTACATCCCGTTCGAACGTAACGACGAGAAGTACACGCTGATCGACACCGCCGGTGTGCGCAAGCGCGGCAAGATCCACGAGGAAGTTGAAAAGTTCTCGGTGGTGAAAACCCTGCAAGCGATCAAAGACGCCAACGTGGTGATCTTTGTCATGGACGCCCGGGAGGGCGTGGTGGACCACGACCTGAACCTGCTGGGCTTTGCCCTGGAAGCCGGTCGTGCCCTGGTGATCGCCCTGAACAAATGGGACGGCATGACGCCAGGCGAACGCGACTACGTGAAAACCGAGCTGCAACGCCGGTTGTTCTTCGTCGACTTCGCTGACATCCACTTCATCTCGGCGCTGCATGGCACCGGCGTGGGCAACCTGTATCAGTCGGTGCAGAACTCCTTCAAGTCGGCGGTCACCCGCTGGCCGACCAGCCGTCTGACGCAAATTCTTGAAGACGCTGTGGGCGAGCACGCGCCGCCGATGGTCAACAATCGTCGCATCAAGCTGCGTTATGCCCACTTGGGTGGTGCTAACCCGCCGCTGATCGTGATCCACGGCAACCAGGTGGAGAAGGTGCCGAAGTCGTATGTTCGCTACCTGGAAAACACCTATCGCCGCGTCCTGAAACTGGTGGGTACGCCGATCCGCATCGAGTTCAAAGGTGGCGAAAACCCGTACGAAGGCAACAAGAACACGCTCACCGACCGTCAGGTCAACAAGAAGCGTCGCTTGATGTCGCACCACAAGAAAGCGGACAAGAAGCGCCGCGACAAACGCTAAAAGCTAGGCGTGAACGGCTAGCTGCAAGCCACAGGTTGAAAAGCCTGGAGTGTGAAGCAGGCATTGGAAAGGGTCCTTTAAGGACCCTTTTTTAATCGCTGGCGTTTGGGCTATTCTCGGGAGCTCCCGCGCCGCCGTAGAGCCGGGTGTTCAGCAGGGAACCCTCATGATCACCAGTAAGTTGCCGAATGTCGGCACCACCATCTTCACGCAAATGTCCCAGCTCGCGGTGGAAACCGGCGCGCTCAACCTGTCCCAGGGCTTTCCCGATTTTGATGGCCCCCAGGCGCTGCGTGATGCGGTCGGCCAGCACATCGCCAGTGGCCATAATCAATACGCACCCATGACCGGGTTGCCGGCATTACGTCAGCAAGTGGCGGCGAAGATCGCTCGCAGCTACGGGGTTCAGGTGAATGCCGACACGGAAGTGACCATCACCCCGGGAGCCACCCAGGCCATCTTCTGCGCCATTCAGGCAGTGATCCAACCCGGTGACGAAGTCATTGTCTTTGACCCGTGCTACGACAGCTATGAGCCGGCGGTGGAGCTGGCCGGTGGTCGCTGTGTGCATGTGCAACTGGGCCTCGAGGACTTTGCCATTGACTGGCAGTCCCTGGGCGATGCCTTGAGCCCGCGCACGCGGATGATCATCCTCAACAGCCCACACAACCCCAGCGGTGCGTTGATCAGCCGTGCCGAGCTGGACCAACTGGCGGTGCTGATCCGTGACCGCGACATCTACTTGGTCAGCGACGAGGTGTACGAGCACCTAGTGTTCGACGGCGTGCCTCATGTCAGCATCCTCGCCCATGAAGAGTTGTACTCCCGTGCCTTTGTGGTCAGCTCGTTCGGCAAGACTTACCACGTCACTGGCTGGAAGACTGGTTACGTGGTGGCGCCGCCCGCCTTGAGTGCCGAGCTGCGCAAAGTGCATCAATACGTCAGCTTCTGCGGGGTCACGCCGTTGCAGTACGCGCTGGCGGACTACATGGCTGCACACCCGGAACATGTGGAGGAGCTGCCGGCGTTCTATCAGGCCAAGCGTGACCTGTTCTGCGACCTGCTGGCCCCGTCGCGCTTCAGCTTTACTCGGGTGGCCGGTACCTATTTCCAGTTGGTGGACTATTCGCAGATCCGCCCGGATTTGAATGACGTCGAAATGTCGATCTGGATGAACCGTGAGCATGGCGTGGCGACCATTCCAGTGTCGGTGTTCTATCAGACCCCGGCGCCGCAACAGCGACTGGTCCGTCTGTGTTTCGCCAAACGCGAGGAGACGTTGCGTCAGGCAGCGGAAAAACTATGCGCGATCTGAAAGCACTGCCCGATCTCAACCTGGCACTGATCCAGACCACCCTGGCCTGGCATGATCGCCAGGCCAACCTCGAGCATTTCGAGCAGTTGCTCGAGCAGGCCCGGGGCGTCGACCTGATCATCCTCCCGGAGATGTTCACCACCGGCTTTTCCATGGAGTCGGCAACCCTGGCCGAGGCGGAAAACGGCCCCACCAGCCAGTGGCTGCGGGTCCAGGCGAAACGGCTGAATGCGGTCATCACCGGCAGCGTGATCATCCACGCCGCCGATGGCAGCCACCGCAATCGCTTGTTGTGGGCGCGGCCTGATGGCGAAGTCTGGCACTACGACAAGCGCCACCTGTTTCGCATGGCCGGTGAGCACAACCACTACACCCCGGGCGAGCGCCAAGTGCAGTTCGAGCTCAAGGGCTGGCGCATTCGGCCGCTGATTTGCTACGACTTGCGCTTTCCTGTGTGGAGCCGGGATGCCCAGGACACCGACTTGCTGCTGTACACCGCCAATTGGCCGGGGGCACGTCGCCTGCACTGGAACCGCCTGTTGCCGGCCCGGGCCATTGAGAACCTGTGTTACGTGGCAGCAGTGAACCGGATCGGTACCGATGGCAAAGGCTTTGCCTACACCGGTGATAGCCAGGTGTTGGACTTCCAGGGCGAGACCCTGCTCAGCGCCGGCGAGGCTGACGGGGTGTTCCAGGTGTGCCTGAGTGCCAGTGAGTTGGCGGAGTATCGAACTCGGTTCCCCGCGAACCTGGACGCCGATACGTTTCATTTCACCTAGGCGGTTCTGCCTGATCAAGTTTGCGGGTTGCTCGCCGATATAGGGAAAACCCTAGGAGGACGCCTTAATGACCGGTATCAACGCGACAACCTTCAACCCGTATCTGGTCCCATCCTCGAGCACCAAAATTCGTGGTGAGGAAGAAAAAAGTCCCGTCGCTGGCGTGTCTGAGCAAGGCGAGACTGAGAAAGACGGTTCGTTGAAGATCAACGTCAGCAGCGCCAGCACCGATGCTGCTGCAGCCCAAGCGGCCAGCGACCCTGTGGAACAGTTGAAAAAGCAGATCGAAGAAACACAGAAACGGCTGACTGAGCAGCGGGCACAATTGGCTAGCGCCCAGCGCGGGCAGGCCAGTGCAGAACAAAAAGCCCAGCAGGTGATGAATCTGCAGACCCAGATCATGGGCACCAACGCCACCCTGCAAACCCTGCAGGCGGCCTTGGTCCAGGCCACGTCCGGTGTCGATACCCACGCTTGAGGCATCCATCGCTCACCGGGCTCCGGTCAGTGATTCAGGCTAATAAAAAAGGCCCCGAGGTTTGCACCTCGGGGCCTTTTTAGTGGGCGGCGTGGATCAGGCCGCTTTGGCGTCCAACTGGCTCAGGGAGCGGTTCAGGGCGCTGAACAGGGCCTTGAAGCTGGCGGTGGTGATGTTTTCATCGATACCCACGCCGTGCACGGCACGTTCACCGTTCACTCGCAGTTCGATGTAGGCCGCAGCCTTGGCGTTGGTGCCAGCGCCGATGGCGTGCTCGTTGTAGTCCATGATCTCCACCGGAATCGGCAGGCCGGCTACCAGGGCTTCCAGGGCACCGTTGCCTTTACCGCGCCAGTGCAGGTTGGTTTCGCCCTGGCCCTTGCCCGAGACTTCCACTTCTACTGCGCTGTGGCCGTTCTCTTCCTGCAAGCGGTGGCTGACCAGCGCGTACGGGGTGTTGGCCTGCAAGTACTCGCTGTGAAGCAAGGCATGGATCTGCTGGGCGGTCATTTCCAGGCCCAGGCGGTCGGTTTCACGCTGCACCACTTGGCTGAATTCGATCTGCATGCGACGCGGCAAGCTGATGCCGTATTCCTGCTCCAGCAGGTAGGCGATGCCGCCCTTGCCGGACTGGCTGTTGACGCGGATCACGGCCTCGTAGCTGCGGCCGATGTCTGCCGGGTCGATCGGCAAGTACGGCACTTCCCACAGGGCATCGGATTTCTGCTGGGCGAAGCCCTTGCGGATTGCGTCCTGGTGGGAGCCGGAGAACGCGGTGTGCACCAGGTCGCCGACATAAGGGTGACGTGGGTGCACTGCAATCTGGTTGCACTCTTCCACGACTTTGCGCACGCCGTCGATGTCGGAGAAATCCAGTTCCGGGTTGATGCCCTGGGTGTAGAGGTTCAAGGCCACGGTGACCAGGTCGACGTTACCGGTACGCTCGCCGTTGCCGAACAGGCAGCCTTCGACACGGTCGGCGCCGGCCATCAGGCCCAACTCGGTGGCGGCTACGCCGGTGCCACGGTCGTTGTGGGTGTGCAGGCTGATGAGCACGCTGTCACGACGGGTGATATGGCGACCGAACCATTCGATCTGGTCGGCATAGATGTTCGGCGTGGCGACTTCCACGGTGGCTGGCAGGTTGAGAATCACCTTGTTGCTTGGCGTCGGGTTCCAAACTTCGATCACCGCGTCGCAGACTTCCTTGGCGAACTCCAGTTCGGTGGCGCTGAAGGTTTCTGGCGAGTACTCGAACTGCCACTGGGTTTCCGGCTGCTGGGCAGCGTATTTGACGAACAGCTTGGCAGCGTTCACGGCGATTTCTTTCACGCCTTCCTTGTCCTGGTTGAAGACAATGCGGCGGAACGATGGGCTGGTGGCGTTGTACAGGTGAACGATGGCTTTCTTCGCCCCGCGCAGGGATTCGAAGGTGCGGGCGATCAAGTCTTCACGGGCCTGGGTCAGCACCTGGATGGTGGTGTCGTCCGGGATGTGGCCGTCTTCGATCAGGGTGCGCACGAAGTCGAAGTCGGTTTGCGAGGCGGCCGGGAAGGAGGCCTCGATTTCTTTCACGCCCACGGCGACCAGGGTTTTCCAGAAGCGCAGCTTCTTCACCGCATCCATCGGCTCGATCAGCGATTGGTTGCCATCACGCAAGTCGGAGCTGCACCAGATCGGCGCGGTGGTGATGGTCTTCGATGGCCAGGTGCGGTCAGGCAAGTTGATGGTCGCAAACGCACGGTACTTCGAAGACGGGTCTTTGAGCATGCTCATGGGGAAATCCTTATTGTCCGGGCCGAAAAGAGGCGGCCTGCCGGTGGGTCAAGAGTGAAGTGTTGACGCAGGGGGATGAGGCACCGCGATTCAGCCTGGCAGTCGTGCGCTGACGAGGCAGAGGCTTCGGTGTTGACGGCGTTGAATGAGGGTGTGAGAGGTTTTCATGGCGTCAACCCTAACCACTGGGGTGGAAGATGGCAAGCAGTGGAAAAAAATTGAGAGGAATACTCGAAATAGACACTATATCGAGATTTTATGCTGGTTATTCTTCAATGGAATCTCAAAGATTGCGCGGTCATTCTCACCTGCGCAATCCCTGTGGGGGCGGCTTGCCAGCGATCAGGCCTCTGGATCAGGGCTTAAACGCCCCGATAAAGATCGCCGGATCGACCCGTGCATCATTCAGGCTGACGTTCCAGTGCATATGAGGCCCGGTGGCGCGACCGGTGGAGCCGACTTTGCCGACCACGGCGCCGCGGGTCAGTTGCTGGCCGACCTTCACGTCAATTTGCGACATGTGGCAGAACATGCTGATAAAGCCCTGGCCATGATCGACGAACACGGTGTTGCCATTGAAGAAGTAGTTGCCGGTCAGGATCACCTTGCCGGCGGCTGGCGTCTTGATCGGGGTGCCTGCCGGCACGGCGAAGTCCAGGCCGGCGTGAGGGTTGCGCTCCTCACCGTTGAAAAAGCGCCGCACGCCGAACTTGCTCGACAGAGGGCCGTTCACCGGCTTGTCCAGCAACAGGTTGCTCGGGATGTTGGGGCTGAAACTGCGGTAGGCACGGATCTGTTCGGCCAGTTCGCCGTCGATGCGTTTCAGGTCGGCCGGGTTGGGGTTGACCTGGCGCTGGTTCTTCAGGGTGATCCGCTGCTCCGGGTACTTCTTGCTGCCCACGACGAAGCTCAGCGAGCGGCCGCCGGCGCTGATCTGCTGGTTGCCCGGCTTGACCGTCAGGGGGATGCCGACAATCGCCAGCCAGTTGTCCTGTTCCTTGACCACCAGCACCGGCTTGCCGTCATAGGTGGCCTTGGGCGCCTGGGTGGCGGCCCCCAGGCTGACTACGGCGACGCCACCGGGCACCGGCTTGTTCAGCAGGCGGGTGATGTAGCTGTCGGCATGGGCCGTGAAGGTCAGGCACAGCAGCAATAGGGAGCAAAGAAAACGCGGCATGGATCAATCCAGTAAAGAGAGGGTGACAGGCGTCAGGTGGTTGTCTTCGACCCGCACCTGCAGTTCGCCTTCGCCGAGCCGTGCCTTGAGGCGTTGGCCCGGGCGGGTTTGATCGGCGTTGCGAATGGCGTGGCCGCGTTCGTCCAAAAGGATGCTGTAGCCACGGCCCAAGGTCGCCAGCGGGCTGACCACGTGCAGGGTCTGCACCTGGCTTTGCAGTTGCAGACGCCGGGATTTCAGGCCTTCGCCCATCGCCCGGGGCAGGCGTTCGGCGAGGCTTTCCAGGCGTTGACGCAACAGCGCCAGTTGGCGCCCCGGGTGTTGGCCAGCGAGTCGGGTTTCCAGGCGGATCAGGCGTTCGCGGCGGGTATTGAGGCTGCGCTCGAAGGCTCGGCGCATTCGCATGTCCAGGTCGTCCAGGCGCTGGGCTTGCTGGCGCAGGCGCTCACCGGGATGGCGCAGGCGCCGGGCCAGGCCTTCCAGGCGCAGGCGGTCGCGCATCAGGCGATCACGAATGCGCATCATCAGGCGGCGCTCAAGGCTCTCAACCCGGCGTTGCAGGTCGCTGGAATCCGGTGCCAAGAGTTCGGCCGCTGCCGAAGGCGTAGGCGCCCGAACGTCAGCCACGAAGTCGCTGATGGACACATCGGTTTCGTGGCCGACCGCGCTGACGATGGGCGTGACGCAGGCATCCACGGCCCGGGCCACGGCTTCTTCGTTGAAGCACCAAAGGTCTTCCAGGGAGCCGCCGCCGCGGGCCAGGATCAGGGCGTCGAAGCCTCGGGCATCGGCCAGCTTCAGGGCGCGGACGATCTGTGCGGTCGCCTCGCGGCCTTGCACGGCGGTAGGGATCAAGGTCAGTGCCACCTGCGGCGCACGACGGCGGAACACGCTGATGATGTCGCGAATCACCGCGCCGGTCGGTGAACTGATAATGCCGATGCGCTGCGGATGGGCCGGCAGCGGCACCTTGCGCTCGGCGCTGAACAGGCCCTCGGCGCTGAGCTTTTCCTTCAGCGCATCAAAGGCCAGGCGCAGCGCGCCATCACCGGCCGGCTCCACGGTATCGAGAATCAGCTGATAGTCGCCGCGGCCTTCGAACAGCGAAACCTTGCCGCGTACCTTGACCGCCAACCCGTCCTTGAGGGCCTGGCGGACCCGCGCCGCGTTCTGCCGGAACAGCGCGCAACGCACTTGGGCGCCGCTGTCTTTAAGGGTGAAATACACGTGGCCGGACGCCGGGCGGGCGAGGTTGGATATTTCGCCTTCGACCCAGATATTGCTGAACACGTCTTCCAGCAACACCCGCGCACGGCCGTTGAGTTGGCTGACAGTGAGGACTTCGCGGTCCAGGCCGAGTCTTGCAAAGGGATCTTTAATCATGGGGCGCAGTTTAATGGCATTCGCCTGACAATCTCCATGGATGCAACAACAACGGCCCGGCGGCTATCGCGCGACACTGGCGCGAAAATGCTCGACGAACTGCGCCACCAAGGGCGTCGGTTGTTGCCGATAGGCGAGGGCCACGGTGCTTTGGCAGGCGGCGTCGGCCAGGGGCAGGAAGTGGATATTCAGCGGTGCGATATCGCGCATCGACTCCGGCAGCAGGGCGATGCCGAAGCCGGCCTGGATCAGTTGCAACTGTGTGGTCTTGCGCGACACCACCCTCGCGGCCTTGGGAAAGAAGCCCTGGCGCATGCACAGTTCGGCGGACAGGTAACTCAAGCCACCCCGTTGGGGGTGTGGGATGGAAATAAAGGCTTCATGTTCGAGGTCCGCCAGGTTCACCCCCTGGCCGGGCGGATGCTGCGCCAAGGGATGTTCTGGTGGCACCGCCAGCAGCAAGGGTTCGGTGAACAACGGCACAATCTGCACCCCGTCCCGCTGCCGCAGCACGGGCAGGCGCAGCAGGCCGATATCCAGCCGACCTTCGGCCAGTTCTTCCAACTGCGCTTCCGAGGACAGCTTGAGCATGTCCATCGACACGTCAGGGCATTGTTCCAGGTAGGCACTGATACCACTCAGCAGGCGGCCGCTCATGGGCACAGTGCTGGAGTGACTCAGGCGCAAGGTTCCGCGCCGGCCCTGGCCCACCTGGGTCGCCAGCTCACTGGCCTGGTGCAATTCGGTCAGCAGGTTGCGCGCCTTGGGGAAGAAGGCTTCGCCCGCGGCGGTCAGCCGTGGCAGGCGCGAGGTGCGTTCGAACAGCGGCGTTTGCAACTGGTTTTCCAGGTCTTTGATCTGCCGGCTCAGGGCCGACTGGGCGACGAACAGCCGCTCGGCGGCGGCGCTGAAACTGCCGCACTCGGCAATTTCCACGAAGTAGCGCAGTTGGCGAGTTGAGATCACGAGTCATGCCTTTTTGCGATGGGTTGGCGACTACGACGATATTAGTCGCAAGGTTCGCGGCTGGCTAAAGTCATTCGATACCGGCTGAGGATGTGGCGCACATGGGTGTTATCGAGTTGTTGCAGCAATGGGCCTTCGGGCCCCAGGCCTGGCTGGCGATTGGCGTGGGCATCGTCCTGGCGTACATCGTGTTCGGCATCGCCGGTTTTGGCACCGCGCTGGTGGCGGGGCCGGTCCTGATTCTGTTTATGCCGCTGTCGAAAATCGTGCCGCTGTTGGTGTTGCTGGATTTTGTCGCAGCCTTTGGCAACCTGCTGCCGTCGCGCAAGGACGTGGCCAGGGCCGAGTTACTGCGCTTGTTGCCGTGCATGGCCGTGGGCTGCACCTTGGGCGTGATCTTCCTGCTCAACCTCAAGTCCGACCTCTTGCTGCTGTTGATGGGGCTGTTTATCAGCGCCTATGCCGTCTACAGCCTTTGGGTAAAGGCTCGGCCCACGCAGTTGGCGGCGGGCTGGGCGGTGCCCATGGGCGTGGTGGGCGGGCTGTTTGGGGCCTTGTTTGGCAGCGGCGGTTTTTTATATGCCATTTACCTCAACAGCCGTCTGCCCAAGGAGCCGGCGCGAGCTACCCAGAGCGCGCTGATCAGTTGCAGTACCTTGGTGCGCTTGAGCCTGTTCCTGATCGCCGGGGTCTATGCCGAGTTGCCTTTATTGGTGCTGGCGGGCTGTTTGCTGCCGGCCATGGCCCTGGGGTTGTGGATAGGCCGACGCGTAACCATGAAGCTGTCTCGGGAGGCTTTTGTCCGCTTGGTGACCTGGTTGGTGCTGGCCAGTGGCGTTGCCTTGATCGGGCGCTACCTGAGCACTTGACCTGCGGGGTTCAGGGATTAAGCTGCGGGCCTTTGAATCCGTTCGCCGGCAAGCCGGCTCCTACAATTGACGATAGGGGCCGGCTTTTCGGCGAAAGCGTTTGCTCTGTTTCAGCACGTTCCAGGCTTATCCATGAACTCCCAAAGCATCCTTGTCCCGAAAATTTCCACCTTGCCGGTGCACGAGCCCCGAGCCCGGGCCATTGTGCGTTGGCTGGTGCGCAAGAACATCATCGAAGAAAACCTCAGCACTTGCGGCCGCACCGGCAATCGCATGGGCCATGCCATTGCCCCTGGCGCCCGCGCGGTGGTGCTGCACCCGGAGGCGTTGCCTTTTGGCGAGCCAATCAACGGCCTAGAGATCATCACCAAGCGCTGCATCTATACCCCGGCCAAGGGCTTTCTCGAAGAGGCCGGTTGCGCCGAGTGCCGGCAGGAGGTCGGTGAGGCGCTGTTCGAGAGCCTGGAGGAGTGGATGCCCGGGCGCACCGATAACTTCACCTGCCCCGAGTGCGGGCATGAAGATGACATCAACGGCTTTCTGTTTCTTCAGGAGTGCGGCTTTTCCAACCTGGGGTTCATCTTCAACAACTGGGCAGAGGCGGGCTTCAAGCAGAGCTTTATCGACGAATTCGCCGACTGGCTGGACTTGCCGGTGAGTTGGGTGAAGGTCGAGCTCTAGGGCTTTCTCGGCGGGGCCGACTTGTCGGTGAAAACCTCTGTGTGAACACCGTGGGGCCCCATTTCGCCGGCAAGCCCGCCCCTGCAGTCAGGGGCGGGATCCCCATCTATCACTCCAGCGATATTAGACAGAGTTTTACATTGAGCCCGAGGGGCTGTCTCAGTATAATGGCGCGCTTCCATTTTCCCGCCCGGGAGCCCCCGCGATGCTGCGTATCAGCCAAGAAGCCCTCACCTTTGACGACATTCTCTTAGTACCCGGTTATTCCGAGGTGCTTCCTAACGAAGTCAGTCTGAAGACCCGTTTGACCCGTGGCATTGAGCTGAATATTCCACTGGTTTCTGCCGCCATGGACACCGTCACTGAAGCCCGTCTGGCCATTGCCATGGCTCAGGAAGGCGGCATCGGCATCATCCACAAGAACATGACTATCGAGCAGCAGGCTGCCGAAGTGCGCAAGGTCAAGCGCTTCGAAGCCGGCGTGGTCAAGGACCCGATTACCATCGAGGCCGACGCCACCGTACGTGATCTGTTCGAACTGACCCGCCAGCACAACATCTCCGGCGTTCCGGTGCTGCACGATGGCGACCTGGTCGGCATCGTCACTTCCCGTGACGTGCGTTTCGAGAACCGTCTGGAAGCCACCGTTCGTGAAGTGATGACGCCTAAAGAGCGCCTGGTCACTGTCAACGAAGGCGCTGACAAGAAAGACGTGCGTGAGCTGCTGCACAAACACCGTATCGAGCGTGTGCTGATCGTCGACGCTGCCTTCACCTTGAAAGGCATGATGACCGTCAACGACATCGAGAAAGCCAAGGCTTACCCGCTGGCCAGCAAGGACGACCAAGGTCGTCTGCGTGTGGGCGCGGCCGTTGGCACCGGCAAAGACACGGGTGACCGTGTTGCCGCCCTGGTGGCTGCTGGTGTTGACGTGGTGGTGGTCGACACCGCTCACGGTCACTCCAAAGGCGTGATCGACCGCGTACGCTGGGTCAAGCAGAACTTCCCTGAAGTGCAGGTTATCGGCGGCAACATCGCCACCGGCGCTGCGGCCAAGGCCCTGGCTGAAGCCGGCGCTGATGCGGTCAAGGTCGGTATCGGCCCTGGCTCGATCTGCACCACCCGTATCGTGGCTGGCGTTGGCGTTCCGCAAATCAGCGCGATCGCCAATGTGGCTGCTGCGCTCGAAGGCACTGGCGTGCCACTGATCGCCGACGGCGGTATCCGCTTCTCCGGTGACCTGTCCAAGGCCATCGTGGCGGGTGCTTCCTGCGTGATGATGGGCTCGATGTTTGCCGGTACCGAAGAGGCGCCAGGTGAGATCGAACTGTTCCAGGGCCGTTCCTACAAGGCTTACCGTGGCATGGGCTCGCTGGGCGCCATGTCCCAGGCGCAAGGTTCTTCCGACCGCTACTTCCAGGACTCCTCCGCGGGTGCCGAGAAGCTGGTGCCGGAAGGTATCGAAGGCCGTGTTCCTTACAAGGGCAGCCTGACCGCCATCATCCATCAACTGATGGGTGGCCTGCGTTCCTCGATGGGTTACACCGGCAGCGCCGATATCGAAGAAATGCGCACCAAGCCTGAATTCGTGCGGATCACCGGTGCAGGCATGGCCGAGTCCCACGTGCACGACGTGCAGATCACCAAAGAAGCGCCGAATTATCGGGTCGGCTAACGCCGACAGCTAAAAGCCACAAGTTATAAGCTGCAAGCGGTAACTGCCTCCACGCAGTTACCGCGCAGTCCCCCTATTACTTGCAGCTTGCAGCTCGAAGCTTGCAACTGCTTTTAAAGAGTTCCTCCCATGGCCCTCGATATTCACGCTCACCGCATCCTGATCCTCGACTTCGGTTCGCAATACACCCAATTGATTGCCCGCCGCGTGCGTGAAATCGGTGTGTACTGCGAGCTGCATCCGTTCGACATGGACGAGGATGCGATTCGCGAATTCGCCCCCAAAGGCGTGATCCTCGCCGGTGGTCCCGAGTCCGTGCACGAAGCCAATAGCCCGCGCTGCCCGCAAGCCGTGTTTGACCTGGGCGTCCCGGTCTTCGGTATCTGCTACGGCATGCAGACCATGGCCGAGCAACTGGGCGGCAAGGTCGAAGGTTCCGAGCTGCGTGAATTCGGTTATGCCCGTGTGGATGTGGTCGGCAAGAGCCGCCTGCTGGACGGCATCGAAGACCACGTTGACGCCGACGGCCTGTTCGGCCTCGACGTGTGGATGAGCCACGGTGACAAAGTCACCAAGATGCCGGAAGACTTCCACATCCTGGCCAGCACCCCGAGCTGCCCGATCGCTGGCATGTTCAGCGACGAGCGTCGTTACTACGGCGTGCAGTTCCACCCGGAAGTGACCCACACCAAGCAAGGCGGTCGCATCCTGTCGCGCTTCATTCTCGACATCTGTGAGTGTGAAGCCCTGTGGACTCCATCGAAAATCGCTGAAGACGCCATCGCCCAGGTGCGCGCCCAGGTCGGCACCGACAACGTCCTGCTGGGCCTGTCCGGCGGCGTGGACTCCTCCGTGGTTGCGGCCCTGCTGCACAAGGCCATCGGCGACCAGCTGACCTGCGTCTTCGTCGACAACGGCCTGCTGCGCTTGCACGAAGGCGAGCAAGTGATGGCCATGTTCGCCGAGAACATGGGCGTCAAGGTGATCCGCGCCAACGCTGAAGATCAGTTCTTGAACAACCTGGCCGGCGAGTCCGACCCGGAGAAGAAGCGCAAGATCATCGGTCGTACCTTCATCGACGTCTTCGATGCCCAGTCCAACAAACTGGAGAACATCAAGTACCTCGCCCAAGGCACCATCTACCCCGACGTGATCGAGTCGGCCGGCGCCAAGAGCGGCAAGGCCCACGTGATCAAGTCCCACCACAACGTCGGTGGCCTGCCTGAGGAAATGAACCTCAAGCTGGTTGAGCCGCTGCGTGAGCTGTTCAAGGACGAAGTCCGTCGTCTGGGTCTGGAACTGGGCCTGCCGTACGACATGGTCTACCGCCACCCATTCCCGGGCCCGGGCCTAGGCGTGCGGATCCTCGGTGAAGTGAAGAAGGAATACGCCGACCTGCTGCGTCGCGCCGACCACATCTTCATCGAAGAACTGCGTAAGGCCGACTGGTACCACAAGGTCAGCCAGGCGTTCGTGGTGTTCCAGCCGGTAAAATCCGTGGGCGTGGTCGGTGATGGCCGTCGTTACGCGTGGGTCGTGGCCCTGCGTGCGGTAGAAACCATCGACTTCATGACCGCCCGTTGGGCGCACCTGCCTTACGAGCTGCTGGAAACCGTCAGCGGCCGCATCATCAATGAAATCGAAGGCATCTCCCGCGTGACTTATGACGTGTCGAGCAAGCCACCGGCGACCATTGAGTGGGAATGATCGGGCCCCGAGAGATCGCTTAGCGATCCCTCCCGCTTGAACCATGGCGATCGAGACCTTCGGGTGTCGATCGCCATTTGTGTTTCTGGACCTGTAGAAATCCCCTTGTCCCGGCTTTTGGCAATATCAGGAAAGGGTTGCCCCGGGCCTTCGTAGCGCCCTCTGTGTAGTCTTCAGATGTTCCCTCCGACTGAAACCTGTGCGGTGTAGCCGCTGAGCGGGATTGTTCGCTTTTTGTACGGTTTTCAGCTGACAACATATTCTGGCTGATGAGACTGGAGGCCACGGATGGCTCGTGCAAGGCATCCCCAGCAAGACATCGAAATGGCCCTGCGTTACGCCGAGTGGCAGGGATGGCGAATTGAGGTCGGCGGCGCCCATGGGTGGGGCAGGCTCTACTGCCCCTACAACAGTGAGGTCTGTGGCTGCGGCGAGTTCTGTATCACCAGCGTGTGGCGCACGCCGAAGAACCCCGCGTCCCATGCGCGGGCGTTGTGCCGGGTGATTGATAGCTGCACGTTGAATCAGGTGCGGGGCGGCAGGGTCCCGGCGCCTGGTCGGGAGTTTTGACCATGGAATACCTGTTTACCCTTAACTACCTGTTGCCCGCCGACGACTGTGACCCGGGTCCGTTGGTCGAGCGCCTGGGCGCTGGCGGTTGCACCGATACCTTGGTGGGGAGCGGGTTGGCGGGCCGCCTGGCCCTTGAGTTCTGCCGCGAGGCCGGGAGCGCTGAGGCCGCGATGCTCAGTGCCCTGGGGGATATCAAGCAGATCATCCCCGAGGCGCGGCTGGTGGAAGCCGGCCCAGATGTTGTCGGGCTCAGTGACATTGCCGATATCGTCGGTGTGTCACGGCAGAACATGCGCAAGCTGATGCTTAGCCATGGCAGCCGCTTTCCCCTGGCGATCCACGAAGGCCTGGCCTCGCTGTGGCACCTGGCGGAGGTCCTCACCTGGCTGGACAACAAGGGCGGCTACGCACTGCAGCACCCGGTGATCGAAGTGGCGCGAGTCGCCCAGCAGGTGAACACCGCGAACGAGTTGCGGCGGACCGGGCCCTTGAGTGCGGCGCTGATGGCGTTGCTGGATTGACCCAGGGGTGATTTCGGAGCAGGGCGGTGCGGCCGCTTGCCGCGCCGCCCTTACTGTTTCTCAACTGCGGGTGTATCGTATTCGCCTTTTGCGGGCCTGGGTCCGCCGCGGATACGTGAGGTAGTTGAGTCCATGTCCTTTACTCGTCGACAAATACTCGGTGGTCTGGCCGGTCTTGTGGTGGTTGGCGTGGGGGCTGGCGGCGCGTCGCGGTACTGGCTGGGCAAGCGCGCCGACGCCGAGGCGGGGCACGACTACGAGTTGATTGCCGCGCCCCTGGACGTGGAGTTGGTGGCCGGGCACAAGACCCCGGCCTGGGCGTTCGGCCCATCGGCGCCGGGCACCGAACTGCGGGTACGCCAAGGCGAGTGGCTGCGGGTGCGTTTCATCAACCACCTGCCGGTGGCCACCACCATTCACTGGCACGGCATCCGCCTGCCGCTGGAAATGGATGGCGTGCCTTACGTGTCCCAGTTGCCGGTGCTGCCGGGGGAATACTTCGATTACAAGTTCCGTGTGCCGGATGCCGGTAGCTACTGGTATCACCCCCATGTGAGCAGCAGCGAAGAGCTGGGCCGTGGCCTGGTGGGCCCGCTGATTATCGAAGAGCGCGAGCCCACGGGCTTTCAACACGAACGCACCCTGAGCCTGAAAAGCTGGCACGTGGATGAAGAGGGCGCTTTCGTACCCTTCAGCATCCCCCGGGAAGCCGCCCGGGGTGGCACCGCCGGCCGTTTGTCGACCATCAACGGTGTGCCCCAGGCGGTGGTCGATCTGCCGGCCGGGCAGATCACCCGGGTACGTTTGCTCAACCTCGACAACACCCTGACCTACCGCATCAATATTCCCGGCGTCGAGGCGCAGATCTACGCTCTGGACGGCAACCCGATCGAGCCGCGCCCCCTGGGCAAGGAATACTGGTTGGGCCCGGGCATGCGCATCTGCCTGGCGATCAAGGCACCGCCTGCCGGCGAGGAGCTGTCGCTGCGCAATGGTCCGGTGCGCCTGGGCACTTTCCGTTCGGTGGCCAACAGCGACGCTCCGGGCGCCTGGCCTCCGGCGTTGCCAGCCAACCCGATTGCCGAGCCGGACCTGGAAAATGCCGAAAAGCTCAACTTCAATTTCGAGTGGGTGGGCTCGGTCTCGGTGAACGTGGATAATGGCAAGCCGCCGAGCCTGTGGCAGATCAACGGCAAGGCCTGGGACATCACCGATAAGACCTGTGCCGACCGGCCGATTGCGACCTTGAAGAAGGGCAACAGCTACATTTTCGAATTGAAGAACATGACCCAGTATCAGCACCCGATCCACTTGCACGGCATGAGCTTCAAGGTCATTGCCTCCAACCGCAAGAAGATCACCCCTTATTTCACCGACACCTACCTGCTGGGCAAGAACGAGCGGGCCCGGGTGGCGCTGGTGGCGGATAACCCAGGCGTGTGGATGTTCCACTGCCACGTGATCGACCATATGGAAACCGGCCTGATGGCCGCCATCGAGGTGGCCTGATGCGGCAGATTCGCCCGTCGCCGATCATCGACCGCAGCCGTGACCAGGACTTTATGCGCGAAGCCCTGGCGCTGGCGGCCCAGGGCGCTGCCTTGGGCGAGGTCCCGGTGGGAGCGGTGCTGGTGCAGGATGGCCAAGTCATCGGCCGCGGCTACAACTGCCCCATCAGCGGCAGCGACCCCAGCGCTCATGCGGAGATGGTGGCGATTCGGGCGGCAGCCCAGGCGTTGAACAACTATCGCCTGCCCGGCAGCACCCTGTACGTGACCCTCGAGCCCTGCAGCATGTGCGCCGGCCTGATCGTGCATTCGCGCATTGCCCGCGTGGTGTATGGCGCCTTGGAGCCCAAGGCGGGGATCGTGCAGAGCCAGGGGCAGTTTTTCACCCAGGGTTTTCTCAACCACCGGGTGCTGTTCGAAGGCGGTGTGCTGGCCGAAGAGTGCGGCACGGTGCTGAGCGAATTCTTCAAAGCCCGTCGAGCGCGCTGAGCTCAAATTCGCTCCTACCAGCCACCGTAGGAGCCGGCTTGCCGGCGAAGAGGCCCTAGAGTCTTGTACCGCTCATACGGGCGTTTTCGCTGGCAAGCCAACTCCTAAAAGAAGGCGGGATCTATTTTTTTGCGACAATCACCGCGCGCATCGGCGCCGGCAGGCCCTCGATGGTCTTGCTGTGATCGTTGGGGTCCAGAAAGTCGCTGAGGGACTGGTACTTCATCCACTCGGTGCCGCGCTGTTCCTCGACGCTGGTCACGCTCACATCCACGCAGCGCACGTCGCTGAAGCCTGCGCGCCGCAGCCACAACTCCAGGGCCGGCACCGAGGGTAGGAACCACACATTGCGCATCTGCGCATAGCGGTCTTCAGGCACCAGCACCTGATGCTGATCGCCTTCGATCACCAGGGTTTCCAGCACCAACTCGCCACCCTTGACCAGGCAGTCCTTGAGGGCCAGCAAGTGCTCGATAGGCGAGCGACGGTGGTAGAACACGCCCATGGAAAACACCGTGTCGAAGCCTTCCAGGTTGGCTGGCAGGTCTTCGAAGGGGAATGGTAGGTGCCACACCGACGGCTCTGACAGGTAACGCTGCACCGCTTGGAACTGGCAGAAGAACAGCCAGTTGGGGTCCACGCCGATCACGCTGTGGGCGCCAGCGCCGAGCATGCGCCACATGTAGTAGCCATTGCCGCAACCCACATCGAGGATGCGCTTGCCGTTCAAATCGAGGTGCGGGGCCACTCGTGACCATTTCCAGTCCGAGCGCCATTCGGTGTCCACGTGCACGCCGAACAGGTCGAACGGGCCTTTGCGCCAAGGCGAGAGGCCCATCAGCGCGCTGTGCATCTGCGCCCGGGTGGCGTCGTCGCACTCGGTGTCCAGGGTCAGGCCGTGCAGCAGGTCGACCTGGCTGGGCTGGATCTTCGGCAAGGCATCCAGGGCGCTCTGCCAGCGCTCCAGGTCGCCGTGACCCTTCTCCATCTTGGCGTCGAGCTGGCCCTGCAGGCTGGCGGCCCACTCGGCGAGGGGGGTGCCGGCCAGGCGGCGGGCGAGGGGGGACAGATCAATCATGGCAAGGCAATCAACGAGGCAAAGTTAAGACACTGGAACCACGGCACGACTTTCGAGAAACCGGCAGCCAGCAGGCGCTCGCGGTGTTCTTCGAGGCTGTCGGGCTTCATGACGTTTTCGATGGCGCTGCGCTTCTGGGCAATTTCCAGCTCGCTGTAGCCGTTGGCGCGTTTGAAGGCGATGTGCAGGTCGGTGAGCAGCGCATGCTCCTCGCTATCGTTGAAGCGCAGTTTCTCCGAGAGAATCAACGCCCCACCGGGCAGCAACGACTGGCGAATACGTGCGAGCAGGGCGGTGCGCTGTTCCGGCGCAATGAACTGCAAGGTGAAGTTCAGCGCCACCACCGAGGCCGGCTGGAACTCCAGGGCGAGGATGTCGCCCTCAATCACCTGCACCGGCAACAGCTCCTGGAACATCGAGTCCTGGCCGTTGAGGTATTCCCGGCAACGCTCGACCATGGCCGCCGAGTTATCCACGGCGATCACCCGGCAACCGTCGGTGCGCACATGGCGGCGTAGGGCCTGGGTGACCGCACCCAGGGACGAGCCCAGGTCGTAGAGCACGCTGTTCGGCTGGGCGAACTGGGCGGCGAGCACGCCAAGGTTTTCGACAATGGTCGGGTAACCCGGCACCGAGCGCTTGATCATGTCCGGGAACACCCGCACCACATCCTCGTTAAAGGCGAAGTCGGGCACCTGGGCCAGGGGCTGGGCGAAAAGGCGATCGGGTTCTTTGCTCACGGCGGTTCCGGCGATGGCGATAAAAATAAGGGGCGGCATTGTAGCCGCTGGCGCTGGCTGCGATAAGGCCCGAAGGGCCTTCAGGACCCTGAGGGCGACACAAGGTTTAGCGCGGCTTCTGGCTGAACGCTGACGCGGCAATGCCCCACTGGCCCAGCCAGTAGAAAACAATGATCAGGTACGGCGCGGCATCGAAAGCCGTCACGAAGCGGCTGATGCCGATCAGGCTGTCGGAGAAGGCGAAGCTCAGGGCACCCACTGCCGCCAGCACTGCCGAGCGCTTCGGCACTTGTGTACCGAGGCGTGCCAGGGCGCGCCAGAGCATGGCGCTGATGGCCAGGGCGTAGACGATGACCGGAACCAGCAACGGGCCCAGGCCGTGGGAGATGAGGAGGCTCAACAGCCCCGCGCCAATCACCAGGGCCACCAGCAGCGGCAGCAGCGCCAGGCGTCGGCAGTCGCTCAAGTAGGCTTTCAGGTACGCCAGGTGGGCGACGAGGAAGGCCCCGAGGCCAAACACGAACAGGTCCGTGGGCCAGGCCAGCAAGACATCGCCCAACAGTGAGAACAACAGCCCCAGGGTGATCCAGCGCCGGTAATCGCTGACCGGGGCATCGTGCAACCAGCCCAACAGCGCCAATACCGGCAAGGGTTTGACCAACAGGCAAAGCAGGGTTGCGTGCACGCTGACGCCGTAGAGAAAGGTGGCTGCGCCCATCAGCGCGAGAATCAGCCAGCCCATATCAGTTGACCGTGATCGAGCAGTCGAAGACCTCGACGGGTGGCACTTCCGGGGCCCAGGGTTGTTGAGAAGTCAGGCGCAGGCGACCGTTGCCCTGGGCGAAGGCTTGAAAGCGCCAGGTCGATTGCCCGGCGCTGCCCACCAGGCCGCTGTCTTCCGGGTTGCTGTAGACCTCGGGGCTGATTTGCCGCAGCACGCCGCCTGCCGAGTCCTGGATGGCCCAGCGGTAACCCGTGGTCGGATTGCTAGGCAAGGTGAGGATCAGGTTCTGGCCGCTCTTGAGTGGCAGTGGGCAGTCGTCCTGGTCATCGAGGGTGACGTTTTGTTTGGGCTGGCTGGCACAGGCGCTGAGCAAGGCCACGCCGAGAAGGGCGAGCAGGCGGATGGGGGGCATGGGGCAGCGGGCTCCGATCATTCATGACGAACGGCGAGCATAACTGAAGATGCTGCGCAGTGTGGGCCAGCGGAAAGGGGCTGAGACGTGAGGTGTATTCGCCGGCCGGCGAAAGGCCGCCTAGCCGGCTCCTGCGGGTTGTCGCCCGCAGGAGCCGGTGCAGGGGTCAGAACAACACTTTGGCCACGTCCGCAAAGCGCTTGGCGAAGTGCACAGTGATGCCTTCTTTCAGGTAGTCCGGCAGTTCTTCGAAGTGCCCGCGGTTGGGCTCCGGCAGAATCAGCTCATGGATCTTCTGCCGGCGCGCCGCGATCACTTTCTCCCGCACCCCGCCAATCGGCAGTACGTGCCCGGTCAGGGTCAGTTCGCCGGTCATGGCCACGCCTTTTTTCGGTGCCTGGTTACGTGCCAGGGACAGCAACGCGCTGGCCATGGTCACCCCGGCACTCGGGCCGTCCTTGGGCGTGGCGCCTTCGGGCACATGCAGGTGGACGAAGGCCTCGTCGAAGAACTTACCGTCGCCGCCGAACTGCTTGAGGTGCGAGCTGACGTAGCTGTAGGCGATCTCCGCCGACTCCTTCATCACATCCCCCAGTTGGCCGGTGAGCTTGAAGCCGCGGTTGAGGGTGTGAATCCGCGTCGCCTCGATGGGCAAGGTGGCGCCGCCCATGCTGGTCCAGGCCAGGCCGGTGATGACACCGGTGCCGCTGAGAACCTGCTCGTTGCGGAACACCGGCATGCCCAGGGACGCCTCCAGGTCCTTGGGGCCGAGCTTGATTTTCGCGTCCGGGGTGTCCAGCAGCTTGACCACCGCCTTGCGCACCAGTTTGCCCAGTTGCTTCTCCAGTTGGCGAACCCCGGCTTCCCGGGCGTAACCGTCGATGACCGCGCGCAGGGCGCTGTCGCTGATGCTCAGGTTGCTCTTGTCCACCCCGGCTTTTTCCAACTGCTTGGGCCACAGGTGGCGTTTGGCGATGGCAATTTTTTCTTCGGTGATGTAGCCCGACAGGCGAATCACTTCCATGCGGTCGAGCAATGGCCCGGGAATCGAGTCCAGGGTGTTGGCGGTGCACACGAACAGCACCTTGGACAGGTCCAGGCGCAGGTCCAGGTAGTGGTCGAGGAAATCTACGTTCTGTTCCGGGTCCAGGGTTTCCAGGAGCGCCGACGCCGGGTCGCCCTGGAAGCTTTGGCCCATCTTGTCGATCTCGTCGAGCATGATCACCGGGTTCATCACTTCCACGTCTTTGAGCGCCTGCACCAGCTTGCCCGGCTGGGCCCCGATGTAGGTGCGACGGTGGCCCTTGATCTCGGCTTCGTCGCGCATGCCGCCGACGCTGAACCGATAGAACGGCCGGCCCAGGGATTCGGCGATGGATTTGCCGACACTGGTCTTGCCCACCCCCGGCGGCCCCACCAGTAGCACGATGGAGCCGCTGATCTCGCCCTTATAGGCACCCACCGCGAGGAATTCGAGAATCCGACTCTTGATGTCATCGAGCCCGGCGTGGTGCTGGTCCAGGACCTTGCGTGCGACCTTGAGGTCGAGCTTGTCCTCGCCATACACGCCCCATGGCACCGCGGTAGCCCACTCCAGGTAGTTGCGGGTCACCGCGTATTCCGGGGAGCCGGTCTCGAGGATCGACAGCTTGTTCATTTCCTCCTCGACGCGCTTCTGCGCCTGGGGCGGCAGGACCTTGCCTTGCAGGCGCTGCTCGAATTGTTCGAGGTCGGCACTGCGGTCGTCCTTGGTCAGCCCCAGCTCTTGCTGGATCACCTTGAGCTGTTCCTTGAGGAAGAACTCGCGCTGGTGTTCGCCGATCTTGCGGTTCACTTCCGCAGAAATTTCTTTCTGCAGGCGCGCGACTTCCACCTCTTTGCGCAGCATCGGCAGGACTTTCTCCATGCGCTTGAGCATCGGCACGCAGTCGAGCACTTCCTGCAATTCGTTGCCGGTGGCCGAGGTCAGCGCGGCGGCGAAGTCGGTGAGTGGCGAGGGATCGTTGGGGCTAAAGCGATTGAGGTAGTTTTTCAGCTCTTCGCTGTACAGCGGGTTGAGCGGCAACAGCTCCTTGATCGCGTTGATCAGCGCCATGCCGTAAGCCTTGACCTCGTCGGTGGGCTCGGTCGGCTGGTGGGGGTATTCGACTTCCACCAGGTACGGCGGGCGATGGTGCTTGAGCCAGGTACGGATGCGCACCCGGGTCAGGCCCTGGGCGACAAATTGCAGTTTGCCGTTCTCGCGGCTGGCGTGGTGCACCTTGACCAAGGTGCCGTACAGCGGCAGGGCTGAGGTGTCGAAATGCCGTGGGTCTTCGGGCGGCGTGTCCATGAAGAACAGGGCCAGGGAATGGTGTTCGGACTTGCTCACCAGCTCCAGGGTTTCGGCCCAGGGTTCTTCGTTGACGATGACAGGCAGCACCTGCGCCGGGAAGAACGGCCGATTGTGGATCGGGATGATGTAGACCTTGTCCGGAAGATTCTGCCCGGGCAGGGCCAGGCCGGTGTGGGAAGAGGTCTGGGATTCGGCGTTTTCCGGGTCTGCGTAGTCGCTGAGGTCTTCGGGGAAGGCTTGCTGGTCGCTCATGGGGCACCTGCGCAATGGGGTATGCCACTTAGATGGGGCACCCGGCGAGTGGTTTCAATGGCGGCGCGGACTTCAGCTTTTCTGATTGCGGCCGAAAGCTTTACAGAAGTTGACCGTTTGTATCAGTTTTTGTCGGACGAACGGTCTGCCCCTTGTGCGGATGCAGTGATGGCAAATTGCCTTGCTTGCGGCATCATGCTGCACAGCTGCGTTCCTCGCGGTGGGTACTCATGCCAAGGCTGGCCGTCCGTTCTATCAAGTTTTTGGGATTTGCATGGCCAGGATTCACTCCAGTATTGCGGTTGCCGGCCTGTGGCTGGTCAGTGCCTTTGCCTGCGCGGCCAACCTGCAGGTGCAGGTACTCGACGCCGCCGGCCGTCCGTTAAAAGACGCGGTGGTTACCTTGCAGGGGCCTCTCGGCCAGCCTGCCGGCGTGCTCAAGGCCGACATGGACCAGCGCGACAAAGAGTTCGCCCCCCATGTGCTGGCCGTTCACACCGGCACCCCGGTGAAGTTTCCCAACAGCGACAATATCCGCCACCAGGTGTATTCCTTTTCACCGACCAAACGCTTCGAACTGCGCTTGTATGAAGGCACGCCCTCGGACCCGGTGCTGTTCGAAAAGCCGGGCGTGGTGGTGCTCGGCTGCAACATCCATGACTGGATGCTGGGCTATGTGTACGTCACCGACGATCCGCGTTTCGGTGTGACCGACGCCCAGGGCAACCTGACCCTGGAGCAATTGCCGGCGGGCAGTTACCAGGCCACCTTGTGGCACCCTCAGGTTCGTGACCTGCAACCCCAGGCTGGTGGCTCGGTGCAGATTCCGGCCCAGGGGGCGCAGCAGACCTTTCAACTGACCCTGGAGCCACTGTCCGCAGACATGCCCACGCCGCCAGCGCCGAGTGCCTTTGGCGATGCCTTCAAGCGAGCTGCCAGTGAAACTGCGCAGTAGTTTCCAGGCGCGGGTCGCCTGCGTATTGATCCTGCTGTTGTTGGTGGTGATCGGCGCGCTGTACTTCAGCGTCAAGGCCGCCACCAACAGCGCTGTGCGCACCCAGGCCTATGAGCAGTTGGCGGTGGGTACGCGGGTATTCGAGCGTCTGCTGGAAGTGCGCGGTCGGCGCTTGAACGATGGCGTGCAACTGCTAGCGGCCGACTTCGGTTTTCGCGATGCGGTGGCCAGTGGTGATTCGCCGACCATCCGCTCGGTGCTGATCAACCACGGCAAGCGCATCGGCGCCAGCGACATGATCCTCCTGAGCATGGACGGGCACGTGCTGGCCAGCACCCTGGAGAACATGCCGGACGGTTCGCTGTTTCGTTTTGACCAAGCCTTGCGCGATGCGCGCAGTGCTCGGCAGAGCATGTTGATCGTGCCGGTCCAGGGCAAGCCGCACTTGCTGGTAGAAGCGCCCGTGCTGGCGCCCCTGCCCATTGCCCGGGTGGTGATGGGCTTCAGCATGGACGAGGCCTTCGCCGAGGAACTGCGCTCCCTGACCAACCTGGAGGTGTCGTTCCTGGCGGTGGATATGCAGCAGCCAGGAGCCTTGGTCAGTACCCAACCCGGCGCCATGGGCGAGAGCATCGTCAACCTGATGCTCAAGAACATTCAGCACCGTGACGTGCAACTGGTGGAGCATTTGCACCAGCGCTTCTTCAGCCAGACCCTGACCCTGGCCAGCAGCCAGGATGAAAATGACCACCAGGTGATCGCCCTGTTGCAGAGCCCCCAGGATGCGGCGATGCAGGTGTTTTTGCCCCTGGACCGACGCATCCTGCTGATCGCCCTGGCAGCCTTGCTGGCGTCCCTGGCCGGTGCCTTGCTGCTGGCCCGTAGCGTGTCGCAACCGGTGCGCGCCTTGGCCGAGGCGGCCGCACGCATCGGCCAGGGCAATTACCAGACCCCCGTGGCCCTGAGCCGCAGTGATGAGCTGGGGTTGCTGGCCAAGGCCATCAACTCGATGCAGGGCGGCATTGCCGAACGGGAAGCTCAACTGGCCCACAATGCCTTGCACGATGTACTCACGGGGTTGCCCAACCGGGCGCTGGCCATGGAGCGCCTGGGCAGTTCGATCGCCGCGGAGCGGCCGATGGCGCTGGTCTATCTGGGCATCGACAACCTGCGTTCGGTCAACGAGGCCGGTGGCCCGGCGCTGGTCGACCTGACCCTGCAAGACGTTGGGCAACGCCTGCAGCAAGCCATGCGGCCTGGCGACAGCGTGGCGCACCTGATCGCCGGGGAGTTTCTGTTGTTGCTGGAAAACCTCGGCAGCGACGGCGCCGTGGCCATTGCCGACCAGTTGCAGCAATTGCTGCTCAAGCCCCAGCGCCTGGCCGGGCAGGATGTGGCCCTGGACTGTCGCCTGGGCATTGCGGCCTTCCCCGAAGACGGCCAGTCGGCCCAGCAGTTACTCGATCGGGCGGCCATCGCCATGAAAGATGCGGCGCAGATGCCGGGGCGCTTGCAGGTTTACGAGCAGGGCCGGGACCTGGCCCATCGACGTCAGGTGACCTTGATCCGCGACCTGCGCCACGCCGCCAACAACGGCGAATTGCTGCTGCATTACCAACCCAAGCTGGATATTCGCCAGGGTCGGGTGCGCCAGGCCGAAGCCCTGTTGCGCTGGCAACACCCGCAGTTCGGCATGGTCTCGCCGGCGGAGTTCATCGTCCTCGCCGAGCGCACCGGGAGCATCCAGAGCCTCACCCATTGGGTGATTGGCGAAGGCATGCGCCAGTTGGCCGAGTGGAACAGCCGGGGCCTGCACTTGCAGTTGTCGTTGAACATCTCGGCCCAGGATTTGCTCGGCGTCGATCTGGTGGGTCGGGTCAAAGCCTTGTTGCAAACCTGTCGGGTGCCGGCCGAGCAGTTGATTTTCGAGATCACCGAGAGTGCGGTGATGCAGGAGCCGGAGCGTGCGCTGAAGGTGCTGCATCGCTTGCGTGAATGCGGTATCAGCTTGTCGGTGGATGACTTCGGCACCGGCTATTCCTCCCTGGCCCACCTCAAGCGACTGCCGGTGCAAGAGTTGAAGATCGACCAGTCGTTTGTCCGCGACCTGGACGAAACCAGCGAGGATGCGGTGATCGTCCGTTCGACCATCGAGATGAGCCACAACCTAGGGCTCAAGGTGGTGGCCGAAGGCGTGGAGTACGAACACAGCCTGCGTTTGCTCGAGCGTTGGCATTGCGATACCGCCCAGGGCTACCTGATCAGCCGGCCGCTGAGTGCGGCGGCGTTCGAGACCTGGATGGCTTTACCTCAGGCTGCACAGACTTCCTTGGTTCATTGATGCTTATGACTCTACGTAGATGGGTATTACTGGGTTGCCTGGCTGCGCTGCAGATGGCCACGGCCCTGGCGGACAACGGCCGGTTACTGGCCACAGGCGGCGCCAGCAGTATCGAAGGTGCTGCCGGTGGCGGCATCACGCCCTGGGCGGTGCTCACCGGTTATGGCGAGCAGGGCGAGTGGGGCGCCAGCGCCTTTGCCACCAGCGTCAACTTGCCGGACTACCGCCTGGATGTGGCCGGCCTGGCGCTGGCGTATGACAACCGTGTCGAGTTGTCCTTCGCCCGCCAGCGTTTCGACCTGGGTTCTCTGGTGCACAAGCTCGGCTTGCCCGAGGACAACCTCAGCCAGGACGTGTTCGGGGTCAAAGTGCGGTTGTTCGGCGACCTGATCTACGACTCGCTGCCCCAGGTGTCCCTGGGCGTGCAATACAAGCATCAGCGCAATTTCCTGATTCCCAGCCTGGTGGGCGCACGCCGTGACAGCGACAGCGAAGCCTACCTGAGCGCGAGTCGCCTGCTGGTGGGCACGGCCTTTGGCTACAACCTGTTGCTCAATGGTGGTGTGCGTTACAGCCGGGCCAACGAAACCGGGTTGCTGGGTTTTGGCGGCGACCGTCGGGACAGCCGCAGCCTGCTCAAGGAAGGTTCGCTTGCGGTGTTGTTCAACCCGCGCTGGGCCTTGGGTGTGGAGTACCGGGAGAAACCCGACAACCTGTCGTTCTCCGGGGAAAGCGACTGGGCCGACCTGTTTCTTGGCTACTTCCCCAACAAACACCTGTCGATCGTCCTGGCGTATGCGCGGTTGGGGGAGATCGCCACCCTGGATCACCAGAACGGGCCTTATCTGTCCTTGCAGGGGAGTTTCTGATGCGTGTCCTGCCCTTGATCCTGACGCTGTTGCTCAGTGCCTGCGCGCAGCAACCGGCCCGTGATGACAGCCTCTACCGAGACCTGGGGCAGCTCCCCGGGATCACTCGCATCGTCGAAGGCATGCTGTTGAACATTGCCCGCGACCCGCGGATCGTCGAGCGTTTTCGCAAGATCGATATCCAGCGCCTGCGAGACAAGTTGATCGAGCAGTTCTGTTTCGAGAGCGGTGGTCCCTGCACCTACACCGGCGACACCATGGCCGAGAGCCACAAGGGACAGAATGTCAGCCGCAGCGATTTCAACGCCCTAGTGGAAGACCTGATCGCCTCGATGGACAGCCAGGGCATCGCAGTGCCGGTGCAGAACCGTCTGATTGCTCGCCTGGCGCCGATGCGTGGCGAGGTCATCGAACGCTGAATGGGTGTTTTCCAGGATTCACTTAGGTGGGCTGCTAGACGCTGGCGTCAATTAAATGTCTGCCTGAGCCCCCGTATTAGTGCGTGCTCTTCCGCTTCTAGAGGATTAATCTGATCGAGCTGTCTGCCTATTATTGCAATAGGCATTTATTTGACGCTCGCATTCGGCTCCTCAGAGGACTGGGTATGAAGAACGGATTTTTCAGCGTGAGGCGCGCCTCGCCCACGGCCCTGTTGTCTGGTGTGCAGCGGTTTGCTGTGCCGTCGAGCCCCCGTTCATGAGGTGGCGCCAGACGTTTCAGGCACGGATTGCCGGAGTGTTGGCGGTACTGCTGCTGGTGTTGATCGGTGCGGTGTATTTCGCGGTGAAAACCGCCACCAACCAGGCGGTGGAAAAGCAGGCGCAGATTCAACTGAACATCGGCTCCCGGGTCTTCGAACGCCTGCTCGACCTGCGTGGGCGCAATCTGCAGCACGGGGTGGACTGGCTGGTGGAGGATTCGGAGTTCCGCCGTGCCGTGCTCAGTGGCAAACCGGCGGATATCCTCGCGGCCCTGGGGCAGCACCGTAGCGGTATTCGTTCCAGCCAATTGTTCGTGCTCGACCCGCAGGGCACGGTGATCGCCAGCACCTTGGCGAGCATCGTTCGCGATCAACCCTTTCCCTACGACCGGGCCTTGCGCCTGGCCTTGCGACAACACAAAAGTATGCTGATCGTCGCCATCGATGGTCGGCCTTTCCTGTTGGTGCAGGGGGATGTGTTGTCGCCGTTACCCATCGCCCGAGTGGTCATGGGGTTTGCCATGGATGACCAGTTCGCCAAGGAGCTGCGCTCCATGAGCAACCTGGAAGTGTCGTTTCTGGCGATGGATAACCAGGCGCCTGGTGAACTGTTCAGCACCCAGGAGGCGCCGTTCTGGACCCCGATTATCCGTGCCCTGGGCGACTCGGTGTGGGAAGCACTGCCCCAATTGAGCGAGGTCCATGGCAAGCGTTTCCTGAACAAGGCCCTGCAACTGGCCAACACCGGCGACACTCGAGACCCCAAGGTGCTGGCGCTGTTGCAGAGCCCCCTGGAGCATTCGCTGGAAGCCTTTGCGCCCCTGGACAGCCAGTTTCTGGGGATCGCCCTGGTGGCCTTGCTGTTGTCGCTGCTTGCGGCCTTGCTGATGGCGCGTCGGGTGTCCCGGCCGCTTGAGGGGCTGGCGCTGGCGGCTCGGCGCATCGGTGACGGTAATTACCAGACCCCGGTGGTGGCCCGGCGCAGCGACGAGTTCGGGGTGCTGGCCGAGGCGATCAACGCCATGCAAAGCGCGATTGCCACCCGTGAACGGCAACTGGCCCATAACGCCCTGCACGACCCGCTGACCGGGTTGCCCAATCGCGCTTTGGCCATGGAACGCCTGAGCAGCACGATTGCCGCGCGCCGCAGCGTGGTGTTGCTGTACGTGGGGATCGACAACTACCGGGCGATCAATGAAGGGGTCGGTCCTGACGGGCTGGAGCAGATGATGCGCGAGGCCAGTCGACGCCTGTCGGAGGCGCTGTCCTTGGGTGACACGGCGGCGCGCATCACCGCCAATGAGTTTCTGTTGTTACTGGAAAACACCCAGGTCGATGGCGCGGTGGCCATGGCCGATCGCTTGCACGCGTTGCTCAGCCGGCCTCAGGTGATCAATGGCGACGAAGTGCGGCGGCAGATCTGCATCGGCGTGGCGGCTTACCCCACGGATGGTCAGTCCGCCGAAGAGTTGATCAGCCGCGCGGCCATTGCCCGTCACGACGCCGCCAGTGCCCCGGGCTATTTGCAGATCTACCAGCAGGATCGCGACCTGGCTCATCAGCGCCAGATCAGCCTGATCCGCGACCTGCGCCGGGCAGCGGCGGAGGGTGAGTTGTTCCTGCATTACCAGCCCAAACTGGATCTTCGCCGTAACCATGTGCATCAGGCCGAGGCCTTGCTGCGTTGGCAGCACCCCGAGTTCGGCGTGGTCTCGCCGGCAGAGTTCATCCCGCTGGCGGAGCGCACCGGCAGCATGGGCAGCCTCACTGCCTGGGTCATCGAGGAGGGTATTCGCCAATTGGCCGAGTGGAATCGCCGGGCGTTGTCTGTGCAGCTATCGCTGAATATCTCGGCCAATGACCTGGAGGACGAGGGGCTGGCGACACGGGTCAATGCCTGTTTGCAGCGCTATCGGGTGTCGGCCGGGCAACTGGTGTTCGAGATCACCGAAAGCGCCATCATGCGTCACCCGGAACAGGCGCTGGCGGTGTTGCAGCGTTTGCGTGGCTGCGGCATCAGCCTGTCGGTGGACGATTTCGGCACCGGTTATTCGTCCCTGGCGCAGTTGCAGCGCTTGCCGGTGCAGGAGTTGAAGATCGACCAGTCGTTTATCCGCAACCTGGACGACACCAGCGGTGACGCGGTGATCGTGCGCTCGACCATCGAAATGAGCCACAACCTGGGTCTCAAGGTGGTGGCGGAAGGGGTGGAGTTCGCCGGTAGCCTCAAGCTGCTGAAGGATTGGTGTTGTGACACCGCCCAGGGTTACCTCATCAGCCGGCCCTTGGATGCGAGGGCATTCGAAACCTGGCTGACGAAGTCGCGGGTACTGGTCTGAGCCCCTGTGCTCAGGCCGGTTTCCAGAACGTGAGGTCTTCTACATAGCGCTCGATATCGCCCATGTCATCGGCCCCCAGGCTATTGTCAAAACGTTCGGACAGCAGCTTGCGCACTTTGGCCAGGCGGTTTCGCACCTGGCCATCGACCACGAAACCGGCCGTGGCGGCATCGAAATCGAACTCGGGGTTGAAGAGGGCATGATCTGAAATCTTGCGCAGCGAAATCAGTATGTATTCGATCTCACGCAACGCCTCCAGGGCCACCGGCCCCGGCAGCACGATCTGTTGGTTGGCCTCCAGCAAGACGGGGACTGGGGTGGATGAAGCCGGTTTTTCAGTGCTCATGGCGATCCTGTCGGTGGATGAAGACGGAAGGAAGCGGCCATCGGGAACGATGGTGTTAGGCGGCGCTCGATCATTGCTACGGACATAACGTGCTCAGCAGGTCCTGGGCCTGAACCAGGCGTTCGCGCAACGCTGCCAGGCTCCGGGCCTGTTGGCTCGACAGCGGCTGCTGCCAGTCCTGGTCCTTGATCACCAGCACTCGAAAGGCCCCGTCTTTATCGAATTCGGGGTACCAGCCCACGTCCAACAGCAGTTGCCCTGGGTATTCGACCTGCAGCAGGTCTTCCTTGAGTGCGTCGAGTTGGCGGGCCAGGGGCTGATCGGTCAGGTGCGAGAGGTCATCGAAGCGGATGTTTCCCGTGAGCAGGTTCAAGTCGAACAAGGGGAGTTCCTTGGTATCGGCCGGGCAGGCATTCAGTGGGCGCCGGCTTCGGCTTTGGCCAGCAGGCGTGTCAGTTCAGGCTCGACCTCTGCAGCGGGCAGGCGGGCGATGACCTCCTGGATGCACGAACGGTACTGCTGCTCGATGGGCGTCTCGCACCAGTCGAGGTGGTAGATCGCCAGGACCCGAACATCCAGGTAGGGGGATTGCGCCAGCAGGCGTTTCAGCAGGGCGATGCAAGGTGCCGTGGGGGCTTCCCCAAGGGCGGTCGCACAGCGTTGTTGCCAGTATTCGGGTTTGCTCAGCAGCACATCGGCGAGCTGCTGCCACGCTATGGGGGAGAACTGGTGCAGCACGCCTTTGGCGACGTGCTCGGTGATGTATTCATTCCAGGGGGCCTCTGGCGAGTCGCCCAGCCAGTGTTCCAACTGCTCAAAACCCTTGTCCGCGTCGTCCCTGTGCATGATGCCTCTCCGGTGGTGGCGGCCGATGCTGCCCTATTTCGTCGAGGCTTCCCAGCCCGTTTCTGCGCTCAGAGGATCTTTTCCTGCAGGCGCCGCCCCAGCACATCCAGCAGGTCGCAACCGTCGCGCAGGGGGATGACGCACAACTGGGCGAAATCCTGGAGCAACGCGGGGTTGTTGTGGAGGTCGTCGTGGCTGGCGATGTTTTCCAGCAACTGGGCGGCAGCGCGGATGCGGTGGGCAGCTGCTTCATGCAGAACATCCAGCGGGACCTGGGTGTCGATCAGCAAGGCAGGGATGTTGCAGTCGTTACTGGTGAGGGACATATAGCGCTGCTCGGCAGGTGCGCGATCACCTGGGTGGGTTGTCATGGTGTAGATGCCGGCTCGTCGTGATGGGAGGGGCCACAAAGCGGCGCGGGGTGCGCCGGGCTGGAAACAGAGAGGGGGCGCGCGTCTGCCAATGAAGGGGCGGTGACAGGCCAAACCATACTCAGGGGCGCTCGGAGGAACAAGCTGTGGCGTCCGCTACGAGGGGTAGGAAAAGTCTGTATTCACGGTGGCGTGGGCTGAGGGGGTTACAGGCGCCGCAAAAACGAACTGATGATGGTCCGGGTGGCGGGTTTTGCATCCACCTCGCTGGCCACGGCATACGGGCGCCACTGGATGGCGGCGATCTCGTTTTGCGGGCGCGCATCCTGGGGGTTGCTGACCGAGGCCTCGAACACGTGATGCACCACGTTGCCGCTGCTGAATTGCAGCAGGTACAGCAGTTCCTGGACATCGAGCCCGGTCTCTTCGCTCAGTTCGCGGGCAGCGGCTTCGGCGGGCGACTCGCCGGGTTCGACCTTGCCGCCGGGCAGGGCCCATTTGCGCTTGTCCTTGCGCACCAGAAGAATGTTCCCATCTTGCGCGCAGATCACGGTGGCTCTGTTTTTCATGGATGCACCTTCATGGGCGGCTGGAGCAAGGGCTGCACTGGATGAATGCGGTGTGGGGCAGGAGCATTCATCAAACTGTCACAAAATGGTCATATTTGGCTTCGACGCAGAAACGATGCCAAAAGTCATTCCGTAGCCTGAAAAAGCCTGAAACAGTTAAACGAGCCTTGGTTAGCGGCTTGAACGAGGCACAAAAAAAGGCGGCTACCCGAAGGTAGCCGCCTGTTTCAACACGGCCGTTGGCGCTTATTTCGGCAGTTTGTAGGCAATCACGTAGTCGCCCATTTTGGTGCCCAGCGAGCCGTGGCCGCCCACGACCACCAGTACGTACTGCTGGCCATCCTTGCCGGTGTAGCTCATCGGCGTGGCTTGGCCGCCGGCTGGCAGGCGGGACTTCCACAGTTCCTTGCCGTTCTTCACGTCATAGGCACGGATGTACTGGTCCAGGGTGCCGCTGAGGAAGCCGACGCCCCCGGCGGTGACCATGGAGCCGCCCATGCTCGGTACGCCGATAGGCAGGCCGATCGGCACTGGCGAGCTGTCGCGGCTGGTGCCGTTCTTGTGTTTCCACACCACCTTGGCGGTGGTTAGGTCGACACCGGCCACATAGCCCCAGGCCGGAGCCTGGCAGGGCACGCCGAACGGCGACATGAACGGGTGCATGATCACTGCGTAAGGTGCGCCGGCGTTAGGTTGCACGCCCGAGGTTTCGCTTTCGCGCTTGCTGTCGGCGGCCACTTCGGCACGCGGCACCAGCTTGGACACGAAGGCCATGTAGTTCGGGCTGGTGAACAGCAGTTGGCGGACCGGGTCCACCGAGACGCTGCCCCAGTTGAACACGCCGACGTTACCCGGATAGACCAGGCTGCCCTGGATCGATGGTGGGGTGTACTGGCCTTCGTAACGCAGTTCCTTGAACTGGATGCGGCACAGCATCTGGTCAAATGGCGTGGCGCCCCACATGCCTTTCTCTTCCAGCGGCGGTGGCAGCAGGTTCAGGTCGGAACGGGCCTGGGTCGGCGCGGTGTGGTCACCTTCGACGGCGCCGGTAGGGGCCGGTACTTCCTGGATGGGTACGATTGGCTTACCGTCGCGACGGTCCAGCACATACAGGCTGCCTTGCTTGGTCGGCTGGATCAGTGCTGGCTTGACGCCGTCCGCGGTCTTCATGTCCAGCAGGGTCGGTTGGCTGCCCACGTCCATGTCCCACAAGTCGTGGTGGGTGAACTGGTAGTTCCAGCGCAGCTTGCCGGTGTCGAGGTCCAGGGCCACGGTGCCGGCGCTGAACTTCTCGGCGCCCGGGCTGCGGTTGCCGCCCCATTGGTCCGGCATCTGGTTGCCCAGGGGCAGGTAGATCATGCCCAGCTTCTCGTCGACGCTGGCCAGGGACCACATGTTCGGCGAGTTGCGGGTGTAGGTGCGGCCTGCCGGCAGCGGGGTGGTTTCGTCGGGGTTGCCGGCGTCCCAGTTCCACACCAGGTGCCCGTCATGCACGTCGAACGCGCGGATCACGCCGGAAGGCTCGTTGGTCGACTCGTTGTCGGTCACGTGGCCGCCGATGATCACCAGGTTGCGAGTGATGGCGGTAGGCGAGGTGGAGTAGTAGCCGCCCGGGGTGAACGGGCCGATGCCGGCCTTGAGGTCCACGGCGCCTTTGGTGCCGAAGTCTTCACAGACCTTGCCGGTGTCGGCATTGATGGCGATCAGGCGCGCATCGGCGGTCGGCAGGAACAGGCGACGCGGGCAACTGGCGGCAATCGCCTTGCCAGCGTCCGACAGGGTGGCCGGGGTGCTGATGGCGTCGGCCTTGGTGAAGTTGGCTTCGTCGTAGTACGACACGCCACGGCAGGTCATGTGCGCCCAGCCACGGAAGTCATCACCGTTGGGGCCCTGGATCTGCGGGTCGAAGCGCCAGATTTCCTTGCCGGTGTCCGGGTCCAGTGCCAGCACCTTGCTGTGGGCGGTGCAGGCATAGAGCATGCCGTTGACCTTCAGCGGGGTGTTCTGGTTGGTGATCTCCACCGGGTCCTTGGCGGTCGGCATGTCGCCGGTGCGGATGCGCCAGGCTTCCTGCAACTGGCCGGCATTGGCCGGGGTAATCTGCTTCAGCGGCGAATAACGGTCACCGAACTCGGTGCGGCCGTACGCCTGCCAATCGCCTTCGGGCATGGCCGGTGCGGTGCTGGCCAGGTCACTGGTGTCGCGGCCCAGTTCGCCGGAGATTTCTCCCGGGTGGGTGAACTGGCTGCCGATGGCCGAGCCGCCGGCGAGGATCACGGCCACACTCAGTACCGCAGTGCCCAGGGGCGCCGGGCCGTTGCGCAGCAGCGGACGGCGGAACCAGGGCAGCAGCAGGACCACGCCCAAGACGAAGAACAGCGACAGGCGCGGCACCAGTTGCCACCAATCCAGGCCGACTTCCCACAGTGCCCAGACCGAGCTGGCGAACAGCACCACCCCGTACAGGCCCAGCGCGGCACTGCGCCCCGCCAGCAGCAATATGCCGGTGACGATCAGGCCGAGGCCGGCCAGCAGGTAGTACAGCGAGCCGCCGAGCATGCTCAGCTTGATCCCCCCGGCCAGCAAGGCCAGGCCCATTAGCAGCAGCAGGATGCCGAGCAGATTCGGCAGCAGGCGGCTAGGACTTGAAGCACCCTCAGTGCTCATAGTGTGGTTCTCCGTGACGTTAAGAGTGTTCCCGCGCTTGTTCACTGTAGATGACGTTCAGGCGCGGGCATGGTTCAGCAAAAAAGTGTTCGGCGCAGCGAGGTGGATCAGAACGAACTCTGGATCTTGATCCCGCCGATCAGTGCGTCATCGACCCGGTCGACACCGCCCGGATGGCGGATGTACTGCAGGTTGGGGCGCACGGTCAGCCAGTTGCTCAGGTGCACGCCGTAGTTCAGCTCGGCGCTGTATTCGGTGTCTTGCACAGGCAGGTAGGCCGGGTTGTCGTAGTCGAAGACCACGTTGGCCTGGTTCGTCGCCTCGGCGTTCTTGCGGTACGCCGGGTTGACGTGGACCCGGGCCACGGCAAAGCCGATATCGTCTTTTGCCCGGGCGTCGAACGGCCCCTTGTAGACCAGGCCGGCCTGGACGTAGTTGTCGATGGCGTTGGTCTTCTTGTCGTGCATCGTCACGTTGGCGAACACACTCAAGCCCCGGGAATGGTCGCTGGCCAGGCTGGTGACCTGCTGTTGCGCGCCCAGCCACAGGCCGTGCTTGCTCGAGCTGCTGCGGTAGGCGTCGCCGCTCAGGGCCGCTGGCTGGCCGTTGCCGTCTTTATAGACGTCGCTGGCCTTGGCGCTGCTGTAGTAATAGCCGGCGCGGTATTCGCCCGGCAGCCCGCCGAGCTTGGGCGTCCACACCAGTTCTACTGGCAGCAGGGTGCCTTGGGTGCCGCTGCCGCTGAGCTTGAAGCCGTTGCCGCGGTCCAGGTTGGACGGGTTCTGCTCGTAGGCGCCGACCTGGGCATAGAGCCCCGGGGTCAGGTGATATTTGACCCGCAGTGCCCATTGGCTGACCGGCCAGTTGTACCAGACGCTGCCGGCCCAGTTGCCCACCTGGGAGCCGCAAAACGCCAGGTTCTGGAAGTCGCAGGGAAAGCTGTTGAAGTCTTCGCCCTGGCCGAAGCGGCCGGCCTTGATGTCGAGCTTCTGGTCGAAGAATTTCTGCTGGTACCACATTTGCGTCAGGCGCCAGGTCTGGCCGCGGCCCCAGACTTCCTGGGCCGAGGTAAAGCCGCCGACCCGAGGGTCGTTGATGCGGTCGTTACTGATGTTGTTGCCGCTACGTTCGGTGATGGTCAGTTGAAACTCGGCGTCGCTCCAGCCAAGGATCTTCTCCAGGTCCAGGTGACTGCCGAAGGCGAACTGATCGCTGTAGCGGGCAGCGCGGTCATGGTCGTAGCCACCGTGCAGGTTGGCGCCCACTTCGCCGACGTAGTCCATCTTGAAGTCGTAGCCCTGGCGAGCCAGGTCTGTGCGCGTGCCGTTCCAGTCGCCGAGCATCCAGGGCGAGTCGCTGTCGAAGGCGGGTGCCGCGTGAGCGCAGCTGGCAAACCCCAGGGCGCTGAGCAGAGCCAGGGCTTTGTGACGGGCATTGGGGTGTGAGACAGCGCTGTCTTTAAAAGTAGGGACGTCAGGCATAAGGATGAAATGGCAGTCTTTTTCTAGGAATGGGCTGGCATCAGGCGGCATGCGGCGGGGCGAAGCACCACGGCAAACGGCTGATTTACAAGAGAAGGTGAAACGGTTCTGCTTTGGGACGGGAAGGATAAAGCGCCGTCTCGTGGAGAGAAAGCGCTTTTCTTGACATGAAGCATTTCGAATTTGGTAACAGTGGCGATGGCGCCACCTGATTCAGCGCGGGTTTTGCGCCGCGCCCAGCACGGACTTGTCCCGGGTGTAGGTGAGCACGCCGTGGGCCACCAGGCCGAAGATCAAGCCCCAGAACGCCGCCGCCAGGCCGAGGAAACTCATGCCGGAGGCGGTCACCAGAAAGGTGATCAGGGCCGCTTCCCGTTGTTTTTCGTCAGCCATGGCACCACTCAGGCCAGCGCTGATGGCGCCGAACAGGGCGAGGCCGGCCAAGGCGGCAATCAGCTCCTTGGGCAGGGCGGCGAACACCGACGCCAGGGTCGCGCCAAACACCCCCATGAGGAGGTAAAACAGCCCGCAGGCGATCCCGGCGATGTAGCGCTTGTCCTTATCTTCATGGGCTTCGCGGCCGGTGCAGATGGCGGCGGTGATGGCCGCGAGGTTGATGCCGTGGGAGCCGAAGGGTGCCAGCAGCACTGACGTCATGGCCGTCCAGGACACGATGGAGCGCGCCGGGGTGGTGTAGCCGGCGCTGCGCATCACCGCCATGCCCGGGACGTATTGCCCGGTGAGGGTCACCAGGGCCAGGGGCAGGCCGATGTTGATGATCGCGTGCCAGTTCCACTCGGGGGCCATGAAGATCGGTTGGGCCACTGCCAGGGTGATGGAGCCACCGTTGAATTCACCTAGGCCGGCGGCCACTGCACAGCCCACCAGCAGCACCGCGAGAATCGCGTAGCGCGGTGACAGGCGCTTGCCCAGCAAGTAGGCGGCAATCATGGCCAGCACCAGGGCCGGTTGCAGGGTCACCGAGGTAAAAAGCCCAGCGCCGAAGCGGAACAGAATGCCCGCCAGCATGGCGGCGGCAATGGCCTTGGGCAGGCGGCTCATCAGCTTGTCGAAAGCCCCGGAAAGCCCGACCACGGCAATGATCAACGAGGCGACCATGTAGGCGCCGATGGCCTGGGGCAGCGACACCGTTGGCAGCATCGACACCAGCAGCGCCGCACCGGGCGTGGACCAGGCGGTGATCACCGGCACCTTCAAGCGCCAACTGAGCAGCAGGCCAGTGAGGCCGCTGCCGATGGAGATGGCCCAGATCCAGGACGACACCTGGTCGCTGGGCAAGTGGGCTTCGCGGGCGGCCTGGAACACTATGATCAGGGGGCCGGCGTAGGAAATGATCACGGCGATCAGGCCGGCGATCACGGCGGAGAGGGACAGGTCCTTTCTGAGACTGTGCATGGCATCTCGACTGGCGTGGAGTGGGAGTGGGATTGAATCGATTGAGTTGATGGTGGTTGAGTGTATTTCAACGAATTGAATCGATTCAATTGTTTCTCGACTTGGTTTTATCTCTGAAGCTCTTTGTGAGGAATTAACTTGATGATTTATAAGTATTTATAGGGGGTATAAAAAATCTATCGAGTCGCCTGCGGTTTTTCATGTGCGTGTTAATCGAATCAATCCACTGATTGAGTCGATGCAAAAGGCGAGTGATGGCCTGTGATATGCTCCGGCCCACTTCAACGCAGCCGAGGGTCATCAGCCTCTATGTGGGTTCCCCAGTTAAGCGAGTTCAACCAGCCGGTCTACCTGTCCATCGCTGACGCCCTGGCGCGGGATATCGGCAGCGGATTGTTGAATGACGGTGATCGCCTGCCGACCCTGCGGGAGCTGGCGGTCACCCTGAACGTCACCCCCGGCACCATCAGCCGTGCCTACAGCGAAGCCCAGCGTCGTGGCCTGGTGCAGGGCGAGGTGGGGCGCGGCACTTATGTGCTGGCGCAGCCGGCGCTGATGGTGCCTGAGGGGTCCAGCGCGCCGACCCTGTCCCTGGGGCAATCCGAAGCCCTGGACTTGTCGATCATCAAGCCCTACAGCGAAACCCTGGAGTACTGGTTGCGGGGTGCTTTGGTGGGCATGGCCCGCAGCAGCGACTTCGGTCGCGCCCTGGACTATGCCCCGGACGGCGGCCACCCGGCCCATCGCGAGGCCGGTGCCCAGTGGTTGCGGCACGCGTTGCCCGAAGCCCATTGGCAGCAAGTGGTGATCACCTCGGGTGCCCAGCACGGGCTGATGGTGGCCATCGGTGCTCTGAGCAATGCCGGGGACCTGGTGCTTTGCGAGTCGTTGAGTTACCCGGGCATTCTCTCCGTGGCCCATGGCCTGGAGCGGCGCCTGCGGGGTGTGGCGATGGATGAGGAGGGGATGATTCCCGAGGCCCTGCGCGAGCAGTGCCTGCGGGAAAAACCGGCGTTGCTGGTGTGCGTCGCCAGTTGCCAGAACCCCACCACGGCGATCATGTCGCCAGGGCGTCGCGCGCAAATCGCAGCGATTGCCGAAGAGTTCGACTTCCTGATCATCGACGACGACATCTACGGGTTTCTCGCCACCGATCCGTCGATCAAGCCGCTTTCTACCTACGCGCCGGAGCGTTCGGTGTACCTCACCAGCCTGTCCAAGGCGATCATGCCGGCGTTGCGCGTGGGCTATCTCTACAGCCCGCCGAAGTTGCTGTCGCGCCTGAGTTCGATGGTGCGCAGCAGCGTGTGGATGCCCTCGCCCCTGACGGCGCAGTTGGCGAGCAATGTGATTGTCGAGGGGTTGGACCGCAAGCTGGTGCAAACCCAGCGCACCGAGGCGGCGGCGCGCCAGGCCATCGCCCGCGAGGTCTTTGCCGGCCTGCAGGTGCAGACCCAGCCCCATAGTTATCACCTGTGGCTGACCTTACCGGAGCCCTGGACCGGCGATGAGTTCGCCACCCTGGCCCGGGCCAATGGCGTGCTGGTGATGAGTGGGACTCAGTTCCAGGCGGAGCGCGGCGTCAGTTCGCGCTGTGTGCGGGTGGTGCTGATGTCGCCCACCACCCAGGATGAGCTGCGCTTTGCCCTGACCCAACTGGCCAGCCTGATCGACGCCGACCCACGGCGCTACCGCTAACCCCGGAACGAACATCGCTCTCACGAACGCCCTCGCCCTGTAGGAGCCGGCTTGCCGGCGATAGGCTTTGGAACGGACATTGTTCTCACGAACGCTATCGCTGGCAAGCCAGCTCCTACGAGGTGGCTTGATGGGTGGGGCATGATGGGTGTAGGAGCCGGCTTGCCGGCGATAGGCCTTGGAGCGGACATCGTTCTCACGGACGCCATCGCTGGCAAGCCAGCTCCTACGAGGTGGTGTGATGGGTGGGGCGTGATGGGTGTAGTAGCCGGCTTGCCGGCGATAGGCCTTGGGACGGACATCGTTCTCACGAACGCCATCGCTGGCAAGCCAGCTCCTACGAGGTGGTGTGATGGGTGGGGCGTGATGGGTGTAGGAGCCGGCTTGCCGGCGATAGGCCTTGGGACGGACATCGTTCTCACGGACGCCATCGCTGGCAAGCCAGCTCCTACAAAAGGGCGGAGCGTTGGGCGGTGATTAGAAGGTGGTACGCAACCCGACTTCCACACCGCGCCCGGCGGCTGGGGCGATGTCCCGCAGGATCGAACTGGCGTAGCGCACGGTTTGGTTGGTCAGGTTCTCGCCCTTGACGAAGGCCAGCCACTGGCTGCCGCCGATGTCGAAGCGATACCCGGCGCTGGCCCCCAGAGTGGTGTAGCCGTCGGTGCCGCTTTCGTTGTCGGGCACCTGGCCCTGGCTGGCGGCGTGCTGCACGTCCAGGCGGGCTTGCCAGCGATCCCGTTCCCACAGCAACCCAGTGTTCAGGCGCAGCGGCGCAATGCGTGGCAAGGCTTCACCGTTGTCCAGGTTCTTGGCTCGGGTGTAGTCGCCAGACAGCTCCAGGGCGAACTTGCCGTAGGCGCTTTCCCCGAGGGTCCAGTGATCCTGGGCTTCGATCCCGGCGAAACGTGCGCGCACACCGGAGTAGGTGTATTCCGGAATACCGTTGGCATCTTCTTCACCGTCTTCGTCCAACGTCCGGCCGCTGCCCAACAGGCCGATGTAGTTGGAGAAGTGGCTGTAGAAGACCCCGACGCTGCCCTTGTGGGTGCCGTTGTCAAAACGCAGGGCCAGGTCGCTGGACACGGCTTTTTCCTTGGACAGCTTGGCGTCGCCCACTTCATAGGTGCCGGTGGCCACGTGGGCGCCATTGGCATACAGCTCGTAGAAGGTCGGCGCACGCTCGGTGTAGCCCAAAGTGGCGGCCAGGGACCAGATCGGCGTCAGGGTATAGACCGCGCCGGAGGACAGGCTGCCGGCGGTGAAGCTACTGGACTGGTCGGCCCGGGCGAAGCGTTCGTTGCCTTTGCTGTCCGGGTCTACGGTGGTGTGCTCCAGGCGGCCGCCGAGGCTGAGTTTGAGGCGCTCGGTGGCCTGCAGCTCTTCGAGGATAAACAGCGCGCCGCTGTTGGTATCGGTTTGCGGCACGAAGGCTTCTTCACCCAGGGCGGAGAACTCGTTGCGATTGACCTGGGCGCCCACTACGCCGTCGAGGGGGCCGAGGGGCTGGTGGCGGGCTTCGACCCGTGCTTCGTAGCCCTTGTTCTTGAAGGTGGTGCCGGTTTCGCCGCCTTCGATTTCCCGGTGTTGGTAATCGGTGTAGCCGGCGTTGAGCTTGATCGAGCTGAAGGGCCCCTGCAGGTTGCGCAGTTCGGAGGCGAAGGCGTAGTGGTCCTGCTGCATGCGAATACGCACCGCCTCTTCGGCCGGTGAGCCGTAGTTGGAGTCGTAGTGGCTGTAGGAAAGGCCGGCATAGCCGTCATCCCAGGTGTAGGAACCGCCGACGGCGCCACCGTCCTGGCGCCCGTCGCTGTTGCCCAGGCGACCTTTTTTGCCATCGCCGTCTTCGCTCTCGGCAGCGTGGCGGCTACGGGCGTAGCCGGGGATTTTCAGGTCGTTGAACTGCCGGGAGTTGGCGTCCAAGTGCAAGGCGAAGGTGCCGTCACCGGCTTCCAGTTTGCCGGCACTGCTGCGGGTCGTATCGGCACCGCCGTAGCGCAATTCGCCCGCCCCGTGGATGCCCTCGATGGCGGCGGTGGGAATGCGATTGTCGAAGCTGTTGACCACGCCACCGATGGCATTGCCGCCATACAACAGCGCCGCCGGGCCGCGCACGATTTCGATGCGCTCGACGTTGACCGGGTCCAGGGGCACGGCGTGGTCGTAGGACAGCGACGAAGCGTCCAGGGCGCCGACGCCGTTGCGCAGCAAGCGAATACGGTCGCCGTCCAGGCCGCGGATGATGGGCCGGCTGGCGCCGGGGCCGAAGTAGGACGAGGACACGCCGGGTTGCCTATTGAGGGTTTCACCGAGGCTGCCTTGTTGCTGCAGAGTCAGTTCATCGCCTTCGAGCACGGTGCTGGGCGCTGCCAATTGCTCGCTGCCCAGGGGGTTGGCGGTGATGACTTGGGGTTGCAGCTCCAGGGCCTGGGCCTGGGAAACCAGGAGCAAAGCGGCGGACAACGGGGTCAAGCGCCAGCGTAGAAAACGAGAAGGGCGGGAAGTGCTGAGGGACATCGGTCATTCCTTGGCAAGCGACGCGCAGGGCGCGGTGAGTCGAAAAACAGGCTGGACACGGGGGTGTCATGGACGGGGATGGGTTTTCGTTTGTTGTTACAATATAACATCTCTTTTGTGTCTCAAAGGAAGGAACTTTTACCCGGTCTTTTTCGCCACCGCTGATCGTTGAGGGATGGCCAGCGACTACAGTTGATTGAGCACGTGCCGATTCACTGTGGCTCAAGCCTTCCACCCGGCGATGCCCTCGGCTAAGGTGCGCGGCTTCCGTTTCTCTCTTCGCAAAAAGGCCTGGCATGACCGAACCCAAAACCGACCCGCTGCACGGCGTGACCCTGGAACAGATCCTCAACGCGCTGGTGGAGCACTACGAGTGGTCGGGCCTGGCGGAGCGCATCGATATCCGCTGTTTCAAGAGCGACCCGAGCATCAAGTCGAGCCTGACGTTCCTGCGCAAGACCCCGTGGGCCCGGGAAAAGGTCGAGAAGCTCTACATCAAACTGGCGCGCGGCAAACGCCCCGTCTAAGGACAGCCGAATGCGTGTCGCAGCGCTGCGAGCGATTCCTGGCAAGCACGGCCTGATCGCCGGGGCGGCGGTTCTGGGTTGGCTGGGACTGACGGTGCAGCTGTACCTGATCCTGCTGCTGCGTTGGAGCGCGGATGCCAGCCTGCTGGGTGGGTTGGTGAACTTCTTCAGCTTTTTTACCGTGCTCAGCAACACCTTGGTGGCGACGGTGCTGACCTGTGCGCTGAATCTGCGGATATCCCGTGGCCAGCAGTTCTTTCTGCAGCCGTGGGTCAGCAGCGGGATTGCCGCGAGCATTCTGCTGGTGGGCTTGGCCTACAGCCTGTTGCTGCGGCACTTGTGGCATCCCCAGGGCTGGCAGTGGCTGGCGGATGAGTTGCTGCACGACGTGATGCCGCTGCTGTTTCTGGTCTATTGGTGGTGCTGCGTACCCAAGGGAAAACTGCGGCTTCGGCACATCGGTGTGTGGATGCTTTACCCGATGCTGTACTTCGCCTATCTGCTGTTGCGGGGGCGTTTGCTGGGGTTGTATCCCTATCCCTTTATTGCCGTGGACAAGCTGGGTTATCCCCAGGTGTTGCTCAATGCCCTGGGAATATTGGCGGGGTTTGTCCTGGTGTCGCTGGTGCTGCTAGGCATAGACCGCTGGCTCGGCCATCGACGCCCAACCCCCTAGGCACCGGCTTGCCGGCGAGGGCCCTCAAAGCCCCCACCGAGCAACGCCGGATCAGTCTTCCTCGTTGTTGTCCAGGCGCCAGTAGCCGGCGGCCTTGACGAACTCTTCATTGAGCTTGTGCTCATCCAGCAGGACCCGGCGCAGTTGCCGCGACACTTTGCTCTCGGTGGCGATCCAGGCGTAAAGCCGGCCTTGCGGCACGGGCAACTCGCGCACGCAACTCATCAGGTCCTGCTGGCCGCCATTACGCTCGACCCAGATCACCTCAACCTCGGCGGCGCTGCGCAGTTCCTGGCGTTCCGCCGCGTCCTGCACTTCGATCACCGCCAGGACCTTGCGTCCGGCCGGCAGTTCTTCAAGGCGGCGGGCAATGGCCGGCAGGGCGGTTTCATCGCCGATCAACAGGTAGCTGTCGAAGATGTCCGGCACGATCATCGAGCCGCGGGGGCCGCCGATATGCAGGTATTGGCCGGGCTTGGCCTGCTCGGCCCAGGTCGAGGCTGGGCCGTCGCCGTGGAGCACGAAGTCGATGTCCAGTTCGCCGATCTCCAGGTCATAGCGCCGTGGCGTGTAGTCACGCATGGCCGGCATCGGACCGCCGTCCTTGCCGGAGCCCAGGGCCAGGGTTTCCAGGGCGGCTTGTTGCTCGGCGTTCTGCGGGAACAGCAGCTTGATATGGTCGTCGCTGCCCAGGCTGATAAACCCGGCCAGTTCTGCTCCGCCCAGGGTAATGCGGCGCATGCGCGGGGTCAGGTCGACCACGCGCAATACTTCCAGGCGGCGGCGTTTGATCTCATGGCTGACGCGGTGAATGGTGAGCGAGTTATCTACGGTCATTCAGCTTGCTCCTTCGCAGGTTGGCTGGCCGGCCCATCGACGATGGCTTTGGCCGTGTTGTTCAGCAGGTCGCGTACGCGGAGGATTTCCTCCGGGCTCCAGCGGCCATGGTGCAGTTGCAGGGCGTGGCGCAGGTTGTGCACCGCCTCGTGGATTTCGGCCGGGCGATCGTGCCCGCGCAGGGAGCGTTTGCTGACGTCGATGCGCGTACGCACGCCGTCCAGGGCAATCGCTTGGTCTTGCAGGGATAGACGGCCGGTTTCGGTGACGCTGTAGCGCTTTTTGCCGCCTTCGGCATCGCCGCTGATCATTTCGCTTTCTTCAAGGAAGGTCAGGGTCGGGTAGATGACCCCGGGGCTCGGGCTGTAGGCGCCATCGAACATGCCTTCGATCTGGCGGATCAGGTCGTAGCCGTGGCACGGCTGTTCGGCAATCAGGGCCAGCAACAGCAGCTTCAGGTCGCCGGGTGCGAAAACCCGGGGCCCGCGTCCACCGCGTTCGCGACCGGGGCGTTTTTCAAAGCCGTCACGGCCGTCGCCATGTTCTCGATGACCGGGGTGGTGGGGGTGGTGCTCTCTCATTTTCTCTTTCTCTCGTCTGGTTTAGATACAACTTAAGATATATCTTATTAAAAAATCAAGCGCTGGCGATCAGCGGTCTTGAGGGTCGACGAGAGACGGCGGGGCAGCCTGGCGCTCGATTGCGCCAGGTTATTGATTCATTGGGGATTAACGTCGGCAGCGGGTCAGCGTTGTGCCAGGCTGCCCAAGCATTGGGTGCTGCTGCCCGGTTGCAGGTAAGGGGTAAGGATGGGGGCCATGCCCTTGAGCACCTGCACCGGCAAGGCCGAGGTGAACTTGAAGGCCTGGGCCGAGGCGCCGGGTACGTAGGCGGTGAGGGTGCCGAAGTGATGCTCGCCGATGTAGAACACAAAGGTGGCGGTGCGGTTGATGGATTTCGAACTGAGGATGCGTCCGCCCGCGCCGATGGCTTCGATGCGGTTGTCGCCGGTGCCGGTCTTGCCGCCCATGGCCAGGGCCGTGCCGTCGGGTAGCTTGAAGCTGCCGGAAACGCGTTTCGCCGTGCCTGCATCCACCACCTGGGACAGGGCCGAACGCAGGGCGCTGGCCACTTCCACGGGCATCACCCGTTTGCCTTTGTCCGGGTCGTTGAGCAGCCGGGTTTCATAAGGGGTGTCGGCGGCGAAGTGCAGGCTGTCGATGCGCAAGGTGGGCAGGCGCACACCGTCGTTGAGGATGGTGCCCACCAGTTCCGCCAGGGCCGCCGGGCGATCCCCGGAGCTGCCGATGGCGGTGGCCAGGGACGGCACCAGATGGTCGAACGGGTAGCCGACTTTCTGCCAGCGCTGGTGAATGTCGAGGAACGCCTCGATCTCCAGCATGGTGCGGATGCGGCTGTCCCGGGCGCTCTTGTGCCGGCTTTTGAATAGCCAGCTGTAGACCTCCTGGCGCTCGAACTCACTGGCTTTGACCACCTCGCTGAAGGACGCCTCGGGGTGGTTCAGCAGGTAGCCCAGCAGCCACAGATCCAAGGGATGGACCTTGGCGATGTAGCCCTGGTCCGGCAGGTCGTAGGCGCCGGGGCCATAACTGGCGTAGAGCTTGTCGAGGCGCTCGTCGGTGAGTTTTTCAGTGAGCTTGGCGCCTTTGAGGTGCGAGCGCACAAACCGCGCGAAGCTTTCCTGGCTGGCATCGGGCAGCAGGTAGCGATGCACCGCCGCCAGGCGAATCGGCGTCGGGTGCATGCTGTCGAGGAAGGTGTCCAGGCGCGCCTGGGTGTCTTTGTTGCGGTACTTCTTCCAGAACCGCAGAAGGAACGACGTGCCTTCATGGTCGGCAAACTTGGCCAGGTATTCCTGGCGGCGCGGGTCGCCATCGTCCTTGAGCAGTTCGGCGCTGTTGTTGTCTCCCGAGTAGGTGCTGTAGCGCACCAGGTCACGCATCAGGCGAATGAACGGCAGGTTGATGGACTCACGCAGAGCGTCGCGCAGGGTTGGGTTACGGCCGTTGTCTTCATTGCGGAAGTTGTGGAAGCGATGCAGCCCGCCGCCGGTGAAAAAAGCTTCGCCGGGGCTCGCGGAGTAGGTCCGATCCAACGCCTCATCGAGCATTTTCGACAGGTCGCGGTCGCTGTTCTGGCTCAGGTAATCCACGGCCCAACGGCTGAGCCGGTCCTGTTCGGCCACCTCGACTTTCTTCAGTTGTGCCGGCGTTTGTGCGGCATAACGCCCGTGCAATTCGGCAATGATCTGCAGGTAAGTGGTGAGCACCCGCAGCTTGGCGGTGGAGCCCAGTTCCAGCTTGCTGCCCTCGTTGATATCGAAGGGCTGGTCAGTGCTGTCGGTCTGCACCCGCACCCGTGAGCCGTCCGGCGTCAGTTCGAACAGGGTGAAGCTGTAGCGCACCTGGGTGGTGCTGGTGGGGGTCAACAGGCGTTCGCCCAGCAGCCCGATCTGCGCCGCAAAAGCCGGGTCGGCCAGTTGCTTGAGGTAGTCGGTGGCCTGGCGTTGCAGGTCGCTCTGCAGGGTGCTGGTGGCCGACAGGTCGAGGCGGTCCAGGTCGTACAGGGGCCGATTGAGCAGGGCAGCCAGGCGGCTGCGCGCCACGCTGATGCCCTTGTTGGTCTCGATCGGTTGCAGGGTGGGCTGTTGCTGCCAGTCGCGGTAGCTGACCTGGCTGGCCAGGGCGGCGGCGGTCAGCGGGCCGTCCAGCACCCCGTTCTGCGCCAGCAGGCGGATGTGGCTGTCGGTCAGCTCCGCCAGTTCTGCGCGGCCCTTGGACAGGTAATGGGAGGGCCGACGCTGGGCGATCATCAGCGACAGCACTTCGCGCAGGGCCAGGCCCCGTTGCGCCAGGCTCTGGGGATCGCTGGCGGTGCTGGCCAACTGCTGATTGACCTGATTGAAATCGGCGCCGTACCAGACCCGCAAGCCTTCGGCCATGCCGTGTACTTCGCCGTGCCCGGGCACCGCCGAGAGCGGCACGCTGTTGAGGTAGTCGCGGACGATCCGTTGCCGGGCCTCCAGGGTGTTCGGGCCATCCTGGTAGGCGCGGACGCTGGCGGAAATCATCTGGCGGATTTTTTCGCCGCCCGACACCGTCAGGCCATCGGGGGAATGCCGGTATTTTTCCAGTTGCGTGGCCAGGGTGCTGCCGCCCGCGGTTTGCCCGGGCAGGTGCAGCAGCTTGGCCGCTTGCGACCAGGCGGCCTTGGCGAAGCGTGGCCAGTCGACTGCCGGGTTGGCCAGGGGTTGCTTGGGGTCCAGCAGGTCACGGTTTTCGATGAACAGCAGGCTGTTCACCACCACGGGTGGAATGGCGGCAAAACTTGAATACAGCTGCTGCGGGTAGTTGAACTGATACAGCGGTGCAGCGCGGCAGTCGGTGATCGACAGGCCGGCCTGGATCTTTTCGGTGTAGGGCACGAAGAAACCCTGTTCGCTGTAGTCCATCAAGGCCGGGGAAAAATGCGCCTGGGCATCGACCAGGTAGCCGCGCTTGAGCAGGCGCGGCAGAAATTCGCCGAGGGCGCTGTAGCCCAGGCGCTTGTCGAAGGGGCCGGCACCGGGATAGCGCACCGCGTCGCTGGGGCCGGGTTGCACGCTGTAGCGCAAGTCATCGGCGAGGTGGCTGAAGGTTCGGGCCTGCAGGGTCGACTTGCGCATTTCCCGCATCGCGGCAAACCCCAGGGCAATCATGACCAGCAACAACAGCAGCCAGAACAAGCGCCAGCGGTAACGACGGGGGGCTGATTTTTTGGGTAAAGGCGCTTCTTCCACACTCTCGGTTGGCACTGCGGTTCTACGCGAGTTTGACTGCCATAAAGCGCCCATAGTCGATTGATCCATTTACGCAGATTGATCGGACTTGTCTGAAGCTTAGTCGCTGGTTGGAGGCGGTGAAAAAATTGTGCAAAGCCTCTGCGCGATCCGTTGGACGCGGCCGAAACCACCGGTTTTGAGCGGTAAATGCGGCCTAGGTAGGGGCATGACGCTGCACCATTGTCGTGCAATACTCCGCGCCCTCTCGGTGGGGCACTTGCCGCAACAGCCAGGCAAAGGGCCTCCGTGGAAGGGGGCTTTGCCGAGAGTTCTCGCTGCATTGAGCTGTTTATAGAGTGAAAAGCCCTGTGGGGAGCTTTTTATACTGCACGCCCCGCTGATCTCGTAGGTGTTGCCCTACGGACGAGCCGGCCCATAAGGCCGACCCGGTTGAGCAGGCTTCGATTATCCGTCGCTGCCTCGAAGACTCGGTGGTTCATATCCAATAACAAAATGAGGTTGTATCCCTATGCCAGTTGGCAACCACTTGCCCCATGGCGAGACCGCTCAGGGCGGCCCGCTGCATCGTGAACTCGGGGAGCGGCATATCCGCCTGATGGCGCTGGGCGCCTGTATCGGCGTCGGCCTGTTCCTCGGTTCGGCCAAGGCCATCGAAATGGCCGGTCCGGCCATCATGCTGTCCTACATCATTGGCGGCCTGGCGATCCTGGTGATCATGCGCGCCCTCGGTGAAATGGCCGTGCATAACCCGGTGGCAGGTTCGTTCAGTCGTTACGCACAAGACTACCTGGGCCCGTTGGCGGGCTTTCTCACGGGCTGGAACTACTGGTTCCTGTGGCTGGTGACCTGTGTCGCGGAAATCACCGCAGTGGCTGTGTACATGGGCGTCTGGTTCCCCGAGGTGCCGCGCTGGATCTGGGCCCTGGCGGCCCTGGTGAGCATGGGCTCGATCAACTTGATCGCGGTCAAGGCGTTCGGTGAGTTCGAGTTCTGGTTCGCCCTGATCAAGATCGTCACCATCATCGCCATGGTGATCGGCGGCGTCGGCATCATTGCCTTCGGCTTCGGCAACGAGGGGGTGGCCCTGGGCATCTCCCATTTGTGGGCCCACGGCGGTTTCATGCCCAACGGCGTGACCGGCGTGCTGATGTCCCTGCAGATGGTGATGTTCGCCTACCTGGGCGTCGAGATGATCGGCCTCACCGCCGGCGAAGCGAAGAACCCGCGCAAGACCATTCCCAATGCCATCGGCTCGGTGTTCTGGCGCATCCTGCTGTTCTACGTCGGCGCCTTGTTTGTGATCCTGTCGATCTACCCGTGGAATGAAATCGGCACCCAGGGCAGCCCTTTCGTCATGACTTTCGAGCGCCTGGGGATCAAGACCGCCGCCGGCATCATCAACTTCGTGGTGATCACCGCCGCGCTGTCGTCCTGCAACGGCGGCATCTTCAGCACCGGGCGCATGCTCTACAGCCTGGCGCAGAACGGCCAGGCCCCGGCCGGCTTTGCCAAGACCTCAAGCAACGGCGTGCCTCGTCGGGCCCTGTTGCTGTCGATCTTCGCCTTGCTGCTGGGCGTGTTGCTGAACTACCTGGTGCCCGAGAAAGTGTTTGTCTGGGTGACGGCGATCGCCACCTTCGGCGCGATCTGGACCTGGGCCATGATCCTTCTGGCCCAGCTCAAGTTCCGTCGCGGCCTGAGCCCGGCTGAACGGGCCGGCTTGCAGTACCGCATGTGGCTGTATCCGGTCAGTTCCTACCTGGCGCTGGCGTTCCTGGTGCTGGTGGTGGGGCTGATGGCCTACTTCCCGGACACTCGCGTAGCGCTGTATGTCGGCCCGGCGTTCCTGGCGCTGCTCACGCTGCTGTTCTACGTGTTCAATCTGCAGCCGAGCCAGGCCCAACAGGGCGCGGTGCGTTCCGCTCGGTAAGCGTCGCACTGGAACATCACTCCGCCAAAAAAGCCCCGGTCAGATGATCGGGGCTTTTTATTGGATCGCCGGCAAGCCGGCTGCTACGGAGGGCCTATCAGGCCTCAGATATCGATGATCACCAGCGTCCCGTGGCTGCCGGCCCGCACGGCATGGGCCACACCGGCTTCGACCAGGTACATCTGGCCAGGGCCCACCGACACCTCTTCGCCGGCGACGGTCAGGTGCAGGCAACCGCTGGTGACCAGCAGCCCCTCGTTGTAGTCGTGGGTTTCCTCGAGGTACGCCTGGGCGTCCATGCGCAGCACCTTGATACGCGCCGGGCCCACCTGGCCCAGCAGCGACGAGCGCCAGGTGGTCGGCAACTGGCCGGACAGTGAATCGAATGACAGCAATGGCATGGGGGTTCTCCGAAAGGTCAGGACGGGGCTGCTTTCGGTGGTCCGGTCAGCACGTGGGGGCAGGGTCAGAATTCATTCATCAGCAACACCCGGCAGTCCTTGGACTGGTAAGCGTTGATCTGCGGCACCAGGCGGGTGAAGTGTTCGCTGCGGCAGTGGGCATCCAGGGCGGCCTGGTTGGGCCACAACTCGATGAAGACAAAGTGCCCGGGGTCTTTCTGGTCAATGAACAGATCGTAGGCAAGGCACAGCGGTTCCTGGCGGGTCTTCTCCACCAGCTCGGCGTACCACGGGCGCACGGTGTCGAGGTGTTCGGGTTGGATGAAATCTTCGGCGATGACTTTAAGCATGCTTCTTCCTTGAGCCAAGGCCCCGCACCATGCGGGACTCTGGGAGTGATGATGGTCAGGCAGCGGCTTCGCTGTTGGGTTCGAAACTGTCGGCCCGCGCCAATTGCCACATGCGCGAGTAGAACAGGCCATTGACCTCGCCGGTGAGCAATTCGCCGGGCTTGAGGAATACGTGCAGTTGGGAGAACAACTTGATTTCGGTGGCCGACATGCGCCGTACCAGGTGCTTGGCTTCCAACTGCGAGGGGTGATCGAGGCCGGCGGCCGCCAGCATCTCGGCCAGGGCCTTGAGGGTGTTGCGGTGGAAGTTGAACACCCGCTGGGCCTTGTCCGGCACCACCAGCGCACGTTGGCGCAGGGCGTCCTGGGTGGCCACGCCGGTGGGGCATTTGTTGGTGTGGCAGGACTGGGACTGGATGCAGCCAATGGCAAACATGAACCCCCGGGCCGAGTTGGCCCAGTCGGCGCCGATGGCCAGCACGCTGGCGATGTCGAAGGCGCTGACGATCTTGCCGCTGGCGCCGAGTTTGATCTTGTCCCGCAGGTTCAGACCCACCAGGGTGTTGTGCACGAACAGCAGGCCTTCGCGCATGGGCACGCCGATGTGGTCGGTGAACTCCACGGGCGCGGCGCCGGTGCCGCCTTCCTTGCCGTCCACCACGATAAAGTCCGGGAGGATGCCGGTTTCCAGCATGGCCTTGGCGATGCCCATGAACTCCCAGGGGTGGCCCAGGCAGAACTTGAAGCCCACCGGTTTGCCGCCCGACAGCTCACGCAACTGGGCGATGAACTGCATCAGTTCCAGGGGGGTGGAAAAGGCGCTGTGGCGGGACGGCGAGATGCAGTCCTCGCCCATCAGGATGCCTCGGGTGTCGGCGATTTCCTGGGTCACCTTGTGCTTGGGCAGGATGCCGCCGTGGCCCGGCTTGGCGCCCTGGCTCATCTTGATTTCGATCATCCGCACTTGCGGGTTCTGTGCCTGGACGGCGAAGCGCTCGGGGTCGAAGCGACCGTCGGCGGTGCGGCAGCCGAAGTAGCCGCTGCCCAGTTCCCAGGTCAGGTCGCCGCCATGTTCGCGGTGGTACGGGCTGATGCTGCCCTCGCCGGTGTCGTGGGCGAAGTTGCCCAGTTTGGCGCCCTGGTTGAGGGCGCGGATCGCGTTGGCACTCAACGAGCCGAAACTCATGGCCGAGATGTTGAACACCGACGCCGAGTAGGGCTGCGTGCACTGCGGGCCGCCGACCATCACGCGAAAGGCGCTGGGGTCACTCAGGGGCGCAGGGCGCATGGAATGGCCGATAAATTCGAAGCCCGACTGATAGACGTCGATCAGGGTGCCGAAGGGTTTGTCGGCGCTTTCATTCTTGGCCCGCGAATAGACCAGGGAGCGCTGGGCCCGGGAGAAGGGCAGGGCGTCGCTATCGGACTCCAGCAGGTACTGACGGATTTCCGGGCGGATGCCTTCCACCAGGTAGCGGATATTGCCCAGGATCGGGTAGTTGCGGCGCACCGCGTGAGGGCTTTGCAGCAGGTCGAAAATCCCCAGCAGGCTGAGCAGGCCGGTGACAAGGGTGAGCGGCCAGAGCCAATCGTGGTCAAGAAAAGGCAGGCTGGCGAGGGTAAAGATCACACAGGCGGCAAAGAAGGCGTAGCGGCTCAGGAGTGACAGGCTCATACGGTTTCCTTGGGGTCGGACTCATCAGTTCGGGCAGACGCGGGTGCCCTGAGGGCATCGATAACAGCCGTGCCCGGCGCAATCGCCCGGCTGGCTGTGAAGGCGTTTCTTATGGATTTCACGGTTGTCGCAGAGACCGGAGCTTACGAGCGATCTCCCGGCTTGGGCAACCGCTGCGAGGCAGATCGGGCTTTTCAGGGAGGGCTTTGGAGGTTTTGTCGAAGTCCTTATCGCAATAGATTCTCGTTTGGATGATTTCGATATGTTATTGTATAACGCTTGTGTCGACCCCAACCTGCCTTTGGAGGCCCCCATGAAACCTGATATCCACCCCGCCTATCGCACCGTGCTGTTCCATGACACCGCCGCCGATGTGTTCTTCCTGATCGGCTCCACCGTGGACACTGATCGCACCCATCAGCACGTCGATGGCAACACCTATCCCTACGTCGCCCTGGACGTGTCCAGCGCCTCCCACCCGGTGTACACCGGCCAGCAACGCAAGACCCAGTCCGAAGGTCGGATCGCCGGCTTCAACAAGCGTTTCGCCGGTTTCGGCTCCAGCGGCAAAAGCCCCTCGGCCTGATGGCCCGGCCTGGCAATCGCTCCCCTTGTGGAGCGATCGTCGGCTGCATCACCCTTCCTGCTGTTTTCCTTTAAACGTTGGCTGGCTGGCCTTAACCGCTGCTTGCCAGGGGCTGTCTGTTGGCGTTCTCCAGGGTGACGCTGGCGCCTTGCTCATGGGATGCTTACGGCCTTTTTGTTCAAGGCCCTGCTTCCCATGACCCTTTCCAATGCCGTGCCCCCCACTCATCTGATCCGTATCGCTGCCGCGCTGCTGCTGGGCCCGGACGGCCGCACCCTGTTGGTCCGCAAGCGTGGCACCCAGGCGTTCATGCAGCCGGGGGGCAAGATTGAACACGGCGAGCAACCGGTCAGTGCCCTGGCCCGGGAGTTGGAAGAGGAGTTGGGCCTGCGCATCGATCCGGCCCAGGCCCGTTACCTGGGGCAGTTTTGCGCACCGGCAGCCAATGAGCCGGGGCATGTGGTGGAAGCCGAGCTGTTTGAATTGCGCATTGACCAGGGCGTGACACCGGCGGCGGAGATTGAAGAAGTGCGCTGGATCGATCCGGCCGGTGACGGGGATTTGTGCCTGGCGCCATTGACACGGGATCTGATCCTGCCGTTTTATCGGGCGTCCCTCAGCCCCGCTGGCTGATCCAGCTCATCGCCAAGGAATGCCATGATCCCACTCCACGACGACCAGACTTTCGCCGCAGCGTTGTTCCATGGGTTTTGTCCTGGCAGGGTGGGCCGTGCGCCTGATGTTCGAACAACGTCGCAGCAACTGATCGAGGACTTGATCGATGGCTGATTCTCTCTCTCCCGAAGCGCTGGTCGAGGCGCAGTTGCACGCCTACAACCGCAAGGACATGCAGGCCTGGCTGGCGACTTATGCCAGCGATGCACGGCAGTACGAGCACCCCGCCACCTTGCTGGCCCGCGGGCATGACGAACTGCGAGCCCGGGCGCAGGCGCGCTTCCTTGAACCGAACCTGCAGGCGGTGTTGATCACGCGTTCGGTGATGGGCAACGTGGTCATCGACCACCAGTTGATCAGCCGGACCTTTGCCGATGGCAGCGGCACCCTGGAAACCGTGGCCATCTATGAGGTGGAGGCGGGCAAGATCAAAAGTGCGTCGTTCATCACCGGGAAAAAGACCCTGGACCGCGATACCGACCCCGCAGCTTGAGGCCGCCTTGTGGGGCGGCATCAACGCACGGCGCTGACCCCATCCAGGGTGGAGAAAGAGGTGTCCTTGGCCGTCAGCAGGAAGTCGCGCATGTAGGGTGCATCCAGCATGTCGGCGCGAATCGCCGCATACAAGGTGGCGAACAGGCCCTTTTCCCCGAGGCGCTTGGCCTTCACATAACCCCGTGAACTGTATTCATGCAGCGCCCAGTGCGGCATGCCGCACACCCCACGGCCGCTGGCCACCAACTGCATCATCATCACCGTCAGTTCCGAGGTGCGTACCTGGGCCGGCTCGATGTCCGCCGGTTCCAGAAAGCGGGTGAAGATGTCCAGCCGATCCCGTTCCACCGGGTAGGTGATCAGGGTTTCGCTGAGCAGGTCTTCCGGAACAATGTAGGCCTTGCTCGCCAGCCGGTGCTGGTTGGCCACCGCGAGCATGGCTTCGTAGGTGAACAGTGGCACATAGGTGATGCCCGACAGCTCCAGCGGGTCGGACGTGACCACCAGGTCCAGGTCGCCACGGGCCAGGGCCGGCAGCGGGGCGAAGGAAAACCCCGAGGCCAGGTCCAGCTCCACTTCCGGCCAGGCATCGCGGAACTGGTCGATGGTCGGCATCAGCCACTGGAAGCAGCTGTGGCATTCGATCGCCATGTGCAGGCGCCCTGCCGTACCCCCGGCCAGTCGGGCGATATCCCGTTCGGCACCGCGCAGCAGCGGCAGGGTGGCGTCGGCCAGTTGCAGCAGGCGCAGGCCGGCGCTGGTGAAACGCACCGGCTTGGTCTTGCGCACGAACAGCGGCATGCCCAGGCGTTCCTCCAGTTCCTTGAACTGGTGGGACAGGGCGGACTGGGTCAGGTGCAGGCGTTCGGCGGCTTCGACCAGACTGTCGGCTTCGCGCAGGGCGTGCAGGGTCTTCAGGTGACGGATTTCGAGCACCAGGTTCTCCATGAGTAAATTTTGTGATCAACACGAAAAGGTTGAGTTTGTCTCATGTTGCCTTGGCTGTCGACAATAGCGCCATCTTTTACAGGGAGGAACACCTCATGGCCTTGGCCCACACCCTTGGTTTCCCGCGCATCGGCGCTGACCGCGAATTGAAAAAAGCCCTCGAATCCCACTGGAAGGGCGACCTCGACCAGGCGGCGTTGCAACAGGTGGGCCGGGAACTGCGGGCCAGGCACTGGCAGTTGCAGAAGAGCGCCGGCATCGATCTGCTACCGGTGGGCGACTTCGCCTGGTACGACCAGGTCCTGAGCCACTCCCTGGCCTTCGGTGTGATCCCCGAGCGTTTCGCCGGCAGCCTCGATGCCCAGGGCCAGCCGACCCTGGATACCTTGTTCGCCATGGCGCGTGGCGCTTCGACTGCCTGCTGCGGCGAGCAGGCCAAGGCCCAGCACGCCCAGGAACTGACCAAGTGGTTCGACACCAACTACCACTACCTGGTCCCGGAGTTCAGCGCCGACCAGGTCTTCAGCCTCAGCTGGAACCAACTGTTCGACGAGGTCGACGAAGCCCACGCCCTGGGTCACCAGGTCAAGCCGGTGATCATCGGTCCGTTGACTTACCTGTGGCTGGGCAAGGCCAAGGGTAACGACTTCAACAAGCTCGACCTGCTGGAGCGCCTGCTGCCGCTGTACGGCGAGATCCTCAACCGCCTCAAGGCGCAAGGCGTGGAATGGGTACAGATCGATGAGCCGATCCTGACCCTGGACTTGCCCATCGAATGGAAAAGCGCCTTCGAACGGGCCTACCACATCCTTCAGTATTCGCCGCTGAAAAAGCTCGTCGCCACCTACTTCAGTGGCCTGGAAGACAACCTCGGGCTGGCCGTGGGCCTGCCGGTGGACGGTTTGCACATCGACGCCGTGCGTGCCCCGGAGCAACTGGGCCAGGTGCTGGACCGGCTGCCGACCTACAAGATTCTGTCGGTGGGCCTGGTCAACGGTCGCAACGTCTGGCGCTGCGAACTGGAGAGTGCCCTGGCGCAACTGCAAGTGGCCCACGAGCGCTTTGGCGACAACCTTTGGGTCAGCAGTTCCTGCTCCCTGCTGCACAGCCCGGTGGACCTGGCCCGGGAAGATCAATTGGATGCCGAGCTGAAAAGCTGGCTGGCCTTTGCCGTGCAAAAGTGCGGTGAAATCTCGGTACTACGCGATGCCTTGAACGACCCACAGGCACCGGCGGTGCAAGCAGCCCTGGCTGAAAGCCGCGCCGTGCAAGCCAGCCGTGCCGAGTCGCCACGGATTCACAAGGCCCCGGTGCAGGCCCGGGTCGAGGCCATCAGCGCGGCGGACAGCCAGCGGCAATCACCGTTTGCCCAGCGCATCGAGCAACAGCGCGCGCGGCTCAAGCTGCCGGCATTCCCCACCACCACCATCGGCTCCTTTCCGCAGACCGCGGGTATCCGCCTGGCGCGTCAGGCTTACAAGCAAGGCAAGTTGTCGGCCAATGACTACACCGACGCGATGCACAGCGAGATCCGCCATGCGGTGCAGGTCCAGGAGCGTCTGGGGTTGGATGTGCTGGTGCACGGCGAGGCCGAGCGCAATGACATGGTCGAGTACTTCGCCGAGCAGTTGGACGGTTACCTGTTCACCCGCTTTGGCTGGGTCCAGAGCTACGGTTCGCGCTGCGTGAAACCGGCGATCATCTACGGCGACCTGAGCCGCCCCAAGGCCATGACCGTGGACTGGATCGACTACGCCCAGGGCCTCACCAACAAGGTGATGAAGGGCATGCTGACGGGCCCGGTGACCATGCTGATGTGGTCCTTCCCGCGCGAAGATGTGTCGCGCAAGGTCCAGGCCCGGCAACTGGCACTGGCCCTGCGGGATGAAGTGCTGGACCTGGAGCGGGCCGGGATCAAGATCGTGCAGATCGACGAGGCAGCGTTTCGTGAAGGCCTGCCGCTGCGTCGCTCGCAATGGCAGGAGTACCTGGATTGGGCGGTGGAAGCGTTCCGCCTGAGCGCCTCCGGCGTGCGCGACGAAACCCAGATCCACACCCACATGTGCTACAGCGAATTCAACGACGTGATCGAGTCCATCGCGGCCATGGACGCCGACGTGATCACCATTGAAACCTCGCGCTCGGACATGGAGTTGCTGGAGGCGTTCGAGGCCTTTGACTACCCCAACGACATTGGCCCAGGTGTGTACGATATCCACTCGCCACGGGTGCCGGACACCGCCGAGATGGTCAAGTTGATGAGCAAGGCGGTCAAGCGCATCCCGGCCGAGCGCCTGTGGGTCAACCCCGACTGTGGCCTGAAGACCCGCGCCTGGCCCGAGACCGAAGCGGCCCTGGTGAACATGGTGGCCGCGGCCCGCCAACTGCGCAGCCAACTGGCCTGATGTTCACGGCCCTGTAGCCACCGGCTTGCCGGCGATGAAGCCCGATGACCGCTCAGCGGGCTTCATCAAACTGTCACGCAACTGTGGCAGCGCGCCGCAACGAAGTTCATCAGACTCGCGCTCTACTGGGGTTCTGCGTTTCGGTGTTTTTCATGCGGGTACGATTTTTTTCCATTGCCATCTTGCTGGCCGGGCTATTGCTCGGCCAGTTGTCTTTTGCCGCCTCGCGTTGTGACGTCAATGTGCCGACCCGGCATGTGGATCTGCAGCAGGTCAGCCTGGCTTACCAGAGCATCGGTCGTGATTCGGACCCGGCCCTGTTGTTGGTCATGGGCCTGGGCGGGCAACTGATCCACTGGCCCGACGAAGTGGTGGTCGCCCTCTGCCAGCAGGGTTTTCGGGTGATCCGTTACGACAATCGCGACGTCGGCCTGTCCACCTGGCGCCAGGCGCCGGTCAACGCCAACCTGACCTTCGAAGTGCTGCGCTACAAGCTCGGCTTGCCGGTGGCCGCCCCCTATAGCCTCACGGACATGGCCGACGATGCACTGGGCCTGATGGATGCCCTGCAGGTCGAGCAGTTCCATGTCCTGGGGGCAAGCATGGGCGGCATGATCGCCCAGCACCTGGCGGCCATGGCCCCGCAGCGGGTGGAAAGCCTGACGCTGATCATGACCAGCTCCGGTGCCGAAGGCCTGCCGGCGCCGAATGCGGCCCTGGTGCAATTACTCTCGCGGCGTGGCGCGCCCAACCGCGAAGTGGCCCTGGAGCAACAGGCGGATTTGCTCGCGGCCCTGGGCAGCCCCCAGATCACCGACGATCGCCAGGCGCTGCTGCATCAGGCGGCAGTGTCCTACGACCGAGCGTTCAATCCCGAAGGGGTGAAGCGCCAGATCATGGCGATCCTCGCCGAACCGAGCCGCGTCGCGCTGCTCAATCAACTGCGGGTGCCGACCCTGGTGGTCCACGGCACTGCCGACCCGTTGTTGCCGGTGATGCACGGGGTGCATTTGGCCGCCCATATCCAGGGCAGCCAATTGAAGTTGATTCCGGGCCTGGCCCATCGTTTCCAGGAAGCCTTCAAGGCGCCGTTGCTGGCGGCAGTGCTGCCTTACCTGCAAAGCCATCGCGAGGACCGTTCCCACTGGGCGCAGATCGACCCACCACAGCCTCCCCATCTGCTGTAGGCGCCGGCTTGCCGGCGATTGCGCCGACACCGAGTCAACGCACGATCTTGTCCACCTGAATCCCCAACTTTTTCAGGCGATACCAGAAGCTGCGTTCGGAGATGCCAATCAACTGCGCCGCCGCGGCTTGCACCCCCTGGCTCTGTTGCAGGGCTGCGAGGATGTAGGCTTTTTCCACCTCGGCCAGGGCCGCTTCCAGGTCGCTGGGCACCGCGTCCGAAGTGCCTAGCACCGCAGGGCTGGTGTCGGCGCTCGGGGCCGCGGTGGCGAATAGGTAACCCGGCAGGTCGCACTCTTCAATCTGCGTGCCCGAGGCCACGATGGTCGCGCGCTCCACACAGTTCTGCAGTTCGCGGATATTGCCCGGCCAGCGGTACTCGCTCATGACCCGCAAGGCTTCGGCGCTGAAACCGCTCAGGCGCTTGCCGGCGGTGGCGCCCAGGGTGTGGGCGAAGTGCCGGGCCAGGGGCGCGATGTCTTCCGTGCGCTCACGCAAGGCGGGCAGGGGAATGGGAAACACGTTCAGGCGGTAATACAGGTCTTCGCGAAAGGTTTTGTCGGCCACCGCTTGCAGCAGGTCCTTGTTGGTGGCGGCGATGACCCGTACATCCACCTTGCGCGCCCTTGGGTCGCCCACGGGCTCGACTACGCGCTCCTGCAAGGCGCGGAGAATCTTCGCCTGCAACGCCAGGGGCATGTCCCCCACTTCATCGAGGAACAGGGTGCCCTTGTCTGCCTGCTGGAAACGCCCGACCCGGTCCGCCACGGCGCCAGTGAAGGCGCCCTTGCGATGGCCGAACATTTCGCTTTCCAGCAGGCCTTCGGGAATCGCCGCGCAATTGACCGCGACAAAGGGTTTGTCGGCGCGGTTGCCGTGCTGGTGGATGGCCCGGGCGACCATCTCCTTGCCGGTGCCGCTTTCCCCGGTCAAGAGGATGGTGGCATTGCTTTCGCGCACCGAGTCCACGGCCTGCAGCACCCGGCGAAAGGTCGGGCTGTCGCCTACCAGGCTGTCGATCTGCCGATGTTCGTCGAGCTCGGCGCGCATGCGCTGGTTGTCTTTGAGGATGTCGCGAAACTGCAGGGCCTTGCTGACGGTGATGTCCAGTTCGTCGATGTCGAAGGGTTTGGCAATGTAGTCGAAGGCGCCATTGCGCATGGACTGCACGGCGTTCTTCACCGTGCTGTAGGCGGTCATCACAATCACCGGCAGGCTCGGGTAGCGCTGCTTGATCTCGGCCAGCAACTGCGGCCCGTCCATGCCCGGCATGCGCCAGTCGCTGATCACCAGGTCGATCTCTTCCTGCTCCAGCACCTTGAGCGCGTGCAGGCCGTTGCTGGCCGTGAACACCTGCACGCCGTTCTGGCTCAGGGCCGAGGACAGCAGGTCGCAAAGTTTGGGTTCGTCATCGACCACCAGCAGGTTATGCGTCATCAGTGTCCTCGTCGTGCTCTTCACCGTTGGCCGGAATGTACAGGCTGAAGGTGGCGCCGGCATCTTTTTCGCTGCTGCATTCGACGTGCCCGTCGTGGCTTTCCATGATAGAGAAAACCTTGGCCAGGCCCAGGCCGGTGCCCGACGCCTTGGTGGTGACGAACGGGGTGAAGATACGCTCAAGCATGTCCGCCTCGATGCCCTGGCCGGTGTCGCTGACGCTGATCACGGTGTTGTTGCCTTGTTGGGCGATGCCCAGGGTCAGGCGTCCGCCTTCGGGCATGGCATCGATGGCATTGAGGATCAGGTTCAGACAGGCCTGCTTCAGTTGCCGCGCATCGGCGTGCAGGGTGGCGCCGGGGGCCTGATCGTCGAGTTGAGCATCAATGTTGTGGTTGGCCAGTTCCGGGGCACAAAAGCCCAGCAGTTCTTCCACCAAGGGCCGCGCCGCCAGGGTCGCGCGGATCGGTGCGCTGGGTTTGGCGAAATCCAGAAAGTCGGTGATCAGGTCATTGATGCGGCTGACTTCGCTGATCACGTATTCCAGGTGGCGTTTGTCGTTCTCGGGCAGGTCGACGCGTCGGTGCAGCAGTTGGGTGGCGGTCTTGATGATGCCCAAGGGGTTGCGGATTTCATGGGCCAGGCCCATGGCCACTTCCCCTAGGGCGTGCAGGCGGTCACGGCGGCGCAACTGGGCTTCCAGGTGCTGCAGTTCGCCGAGGCGCTCGCTCATGTGGTTGAAGGTGCTGCTCAGTTCCGCCAGCTCGTCGCCGCCGCTCACCGGCACCCGTTGCCGATAGTCGCCGGCGGTCACTGCCTGGACGCCCATGGACAGGCCGCGCAAGGGCCGGGTCAGGCGTTGCGAAACCAGCCAGCCGACACTCAGGGACGCCGCTGAACTGAGGAGGAAAATCAGGATGAACAGGTTGCTCTGGTTGACCAGCCCCACCAGGCTGCTGTGGCGCAGCAGGCCGCTGAAAATCACCCCGACCAGGTCACCGTTGTCATTCAGGATCGGCCGATAGAGCCCGCTGTAGCGGCTGGTGAATTGCTCCATGGGCTGGTGAGTGGTGCGCAGGATCTGCTCGATTTTTTCCGGGACCTGCTGCGGGTGGTCCTCGAAGCGCTGGGTGGCGAAGATTTCCGAAAAGTTGTCGGCCTTGGCCAGGTACAGCCGCAGGTCCAGAGAGTGCACGTCGGCCACGCTGGTGAGGAAGCTGGCATCCAGGTAGGTGGTAATCAGCAGTTGGTAGTCGACACCCTCCAGGGTGGTTTCAAAGGTCGAAACCACCGCGCCGGTGGGTACGCCGGCGACCTGCAAGGTCTGCAGCAGCGCGTGGGAATTGGTACTGATCTGCCCGACGATGTTGTCGGGGGCGGTGCTGAACACCACCTTGTGGTCGCTTTTGCGGATCAGCGCCACCACGTCGATGCCCAGGGCGTCGGCGATGTCGGCGGTGAGCTTGTCGTGCCGGGCGCTGTTGCGGTCGCCGGGCGGGCGGGCATAGCGCAGGAACAGCTGGGCGACGCGGCTGTTGTCATGAATGATTTCGCTGATTTCATCCTCGACGATCTTGGTCGATTCCTGCAGCCAGATGCGCACGTTGCTGTCGAAAATCTCCGACAGGGTAGCGGCCGCCAGTTCGGCCGCGATCATCGTGGGGATCACGCTGACCATCCAAAATGCCAGGACCAGCTTGCGCTGCAGGCTCCAGCGGGAAATGGCGAAGGGGCGGGTGGCACGGCGGTCTTTTCGGGTCATGAACGTTCGCTTATTGCAGCAGCCAGGGCGGGGTCGGACCGATCCGGTCGGACCCACCGTTTAACAAGCTTGAGCAGGGTGTTGAGCAGCGGATTGCGGTGGCGAAAAAACAGCTGGTTGGCGCTGAACGAACAACCCAGCCGCAGCTTACTGGCATAACCGGCCTGGCCGCACTCATAGCGCCCGATCTTGTGTGCAATACAGTAGTCGACATTGGCCAGCCAGCTGCGCACGTAGAGGTTGTGGTCGCGGCTGATGTCGAGATCGTGGGCGAAGAATTTATCGATCAGCCGGTGGCGGTCAAGCAGAACCAGGTTGAACGCCACCAATTGCTCGTCGACCCAGTACAGCACGCAGGCTGCGCGTTCCTGGAGCTGTTCGAGCACGCCGGTGAAATAGTCCGCCGGCAGGCGTTCGAACTGCAGGTCGCTGCGGGCCAGGGTGGCTTCGTAGAGGCGCATGATCTCGGGCAGCACATCGTCGATGGTGCGCCGCCATTCGATGCGTGGCCCCGGTGCGCGAAGTGTGCGTCGCAGGTCCTTGCGGGTGGATTTGCCCAGTGTGCCCAGGTAGGCGTCGATGGAGGCAAAGGGCACCGGCAGCAGGGCGCTGGGCAGGCTCGGCATGACGTTCAGGCCGGCAGCCCGGCAACTGGCGGCCCAGTCCTCGTCGTGACCGGGGGCGTCCTTGACCGCCAACAGGCCGATGCCCATTTGCTCGGCATCCTGGCGGGCCAGGTGCAGCAACTGTTCCAGCAGGGCCGGACGGCGCTGCGCTGCAACGTGGCTGGCGATGCCGGCGTGGCAATGCTCGGCCACCGGCGAACCCAAGGCGTACAGGCGCAGTTGCAATGCCCCCGGCCACCACTGTTGCAGGCGTTCGGTGAGGCGTTTACCAGGACCCTGGATCGTGGTGTCGAGGCTGTAGCGGGTGCTGAAGGCCGGTGCCACGGCCACCAGGGTCGGGCCTTCGTACAGCGCCAGGTAACGCCACTGGAAGCCCTCGATCGCGGATCGCTCCACGGCCAGGTAGTAGTCCCAATCCTCCAGCTCCCCGGGAAAACAGTCGTTCCAGGCGCCGCGCTCGATGGCCTGGATAGTGGAATAGGCATGGGCGGTAATCACATCGGGTCCTTAAGCTGGGCCAACGGTCGCTAGGCCAACTGTCGATAGTCGTCGCGGTAGGCGGCAGAGAGGGTCCGCTGCAGGATGAAGTCGGCGCTCAACTCCACCACCCGGCGGTATTGCAGGTCCACGGTGATCATGTGGTAGCAGTTGTCGAGGAGGATCTTGACCACCGGGCCGCCGAGCCTGCGCTCCACGTAGTCGGCGTTCCAGCGGCTGGTGATGTCGTCCTCGCGGGAGTGCAGGACCAGCGCCGGGGTGGTGATCGACGGCATGCGTTTTTTCACCACCGCGTTCATCCGATGCAGCTCGCGCACCGTCACGCCTTCCATGGTCAGCAGCCCGGCGTTGCTGCTTTCGCCCGCCTTCATCTGCTTCTCGACAATGGCCCGCAGGCGCTCGTTCTTGATGCCGTAGGGCGGCTTTTCCTCGAAGCGGCAGATGTGCACGCCAAAGGGAATCTTCATCAGCAACGGAGTGAGGAAGGCCAGCTTGTGGATGCTCCAGCCGTCGTACTTGAGGGTGGTGGAATACATCAGCAAGCCGCTGATCCGCCCCGGGTGCTCGGACGCCAGGTACATGGACATCACCGCGCCCATGGACAGGCCGCCGACGAACACTTGCTCGTGACGCTGCTGCATGCCGACGAAGGTCTTGCGCACGCCTTCGTACCAGTCCCGCCAGCCGGTGGCCTGCAGGTCGCTGTTGTCCCCGCAATGCCCGGGCAGGGTCGGTACGTACACGGTGCACGTACCGTCCTTGGCCAGGCCCTGGGCCACCCGACGCAGTTCCGTCGGGGTGCCGGTCAGGCCGTGGATCAACAAGACCCCGACCGGGCCCGTGCCGAGAACGAAGCCGGCGTCGCCTTCGCCCAGATCGATCCCAGCCCTGCTCATCGTTGCATGGCCCGGTGCAGCAGGCGGTCGAGCAGTGCGATGCCCAGGTCGATTTCCGCGTAGCTGATTTCCAGCGACGGGGCCAGGGTGATGACGTTCTTGTAGTAGCCGCCCACATCGAGGATCAGGCCCAGGCGCTGGCCGTTGATTTCGATGTCGCCCTTCATGCCTTCCTCAACCATAAAGTCCAGGGTCGCCTTGTCCGGGGTGAAACCGTCGGTGGTGCAAATCTCGCAGCGCAGGGCCAGGCCCAGGCCGTCCACGTCGCCGATGATCGGGTAGCGCTTCTGCAGGTCTTGCAGGCCGGCCAGGAAGTACTTGCCCTTTTCCATGACCATCGCGCCGTAGTCGATCTCGCTGGTCATCTTGAACATCTCCAGGCCCACCGCAGTGCCCAGCGGGTTGGAGGCGAAGGTGGAGTGGGTCGAACCCGGCGGGAACACCTTGGGGTTGATCAGCTCTTCACGGGCCCAGATGCCGCCCAGGGGGTTGAGGCCGTTGGTCAGGGCCTTGCCGAACACGATCACGTCGGGTTTGACGTCGAAGTGCTCGATCGACCACAGCTTGCCCGTGCGGTAGAAGCCCATCTGGATTTCGTCCACCACCATCAGGATGCCGTGCTGGTCCAGCACGTGCTTGAGCTCGCTGTAGAAGTTCATCGGCGGGATCACGTAGCCGCCGGTGCCCTGGATCGGCTCGACGTAGAAGGCGGCGTATTCGCTCTGGCCGACTTTCGGGTCCCAGACGCCGTTGTATTCCGTCTCGAACAACCGGGCGAACTGTTGCACGCAGTGGCTGCCGTACTCTTCCTTGGTCATGCCTTTGGGCCCGCGGAAGTGGTAGGGGAACGGGATGAACTGCGCACGCTCGCCGAAGTGGCCGTAGCGGCGACGGTAGCGGTAGCTGGAGGTGATCGACGACGCGCCCAGAGTGCGGCCGTGGTAGCCGCCCTCGAAGGCGAACATCAGGCTCTTGCCGTTGGTGGCGTTACGCACCACTTTCAACGAGTCCTCGATGGACTGGGAGCCGCCGACGTTGAAGTGCACGCGACCGTCGAGGCCGAACTTTTTCTTGGCGTCCACGGCGATCATTTCCGAGAGCTCGATCTTGCCTTTGTGCAGGTACTGGCTGGCGATTTGCGGCAGGGTGTCGATCTGTTGCTTCAGGGCGTTGTTCAGGCGTGGGTTGGCGTAGCCGAAGTTGACCGCCGAGTACCACATCTGCAGGTCGAGGTAGGCCTGGTCGCTGGTGTCCCAGACGTAGGAGCCCTCGCAGCGGCTGAAAATGCGCGGGGGTTCGATGTAATGCACGGTGTCGCCGTAGGAGCAGTACTTGGCTTCTTTTTCCAGAAGGACCTGGTCTTCGGCGGTGGCGATGCGGATATCAGACATGGTGGAAGCGTTCCTGGGTTTCAAGGGAGAAGTGGGTGGCGTTGGCCGCGCTGTTCGGCAGTCTTGCCAGCAGCGCCGGCAGTTCGGCGAAGGTGTCGAACCGTGCATGGGGAATCGCGTTGCGTTCGCAGTAGTCGGCCAGGCGGTCCTTGGCGAAGACGAAGTCGGCGGTAGCGGCCACGCACATGTCCGATTGGCCGTCGCCGATCACCAGCACGCGTTTGCCCTTGGGCGTGGACTTGCATTTGCAGTTGCCGGACGCGGCGCGACAGGCATCGCTGGCGTAGGGGAAATCGATGCGCCAGCTGTTGTGATCGACCTGGCGCAGGCGGTTGGCGAGGATCGGCAACAAGGTCACGTAGTGCCGCGCAAGGATCCGCGCGATGCCTTGCTCGATGCCGTCGCTGACCACTTCGAGGGAGGCGCCGAGGCCGAGCACGTGGTCGACGAAGTCCGGGAAGTCGGGGTCGATGTCGACGCTGTCGAAGTAGCCCAGCAGTTCGGCCGGGGAGGCCTTGACCAGGGCCAGTTGGCGGCTGAGGCATTCCCGGGAGCCGATGTGACCGTCCAGCCATTGCTGCTCGATGCTTTCCCAGCTGGGGTCGGCAAAGCGTTGGAGGACGTTATCGATCACGTCGGTGCGGGAGATGGTCCCGTCGAAGTCACATACGATATGCCAGTGCATCATCTGCAGTTACCTGTTGGTGCCGTTACCTGTTGGAGAGGAGCGCTGTGGGCGCTTGCCCAACCGCTAGAGCAGGGACTGTGCCAAGTGCTCGCGGCCCAGCGGGGCTGGGCTTTGGAGGGGCGGGCAGGGGATTTTTGCGAGGCCGGGCTACAAATTTTGTAGCTCGCTACAAACAACATCAGTGCTTGCGTGCAGGGGGCGCTCTGGTGATTGATGCGCGCATGTCCAGACAAGGAAACGCCCCCATGCCTCGGTTCTCCCTCCCCGTATTCCTTGTCGGCCTGCTGGCCTTGAGCGTTGCCGGTGCGGCTTGTGCCGAGGACGGCCTCAACGGCCAAGTGGGGCTGGGCCTGGGCTATCAACCCCACGACCCCAGCGGCAGCCGCTATGACAGCGTGCCGCTGCCCTATGTGGACCTGGACTGGGGCGACGTCAGCCTCAACAGCGACGACGGCCTGACGTGGGAAGGGCTCAAGGGCAACGGGTTCAGCGCCGGGCCCTACATCAACTACTTGCCGGGCCGTAACGCCAACGGTGATCTGCGCGGGCTGCGGGACGTGCCGAACATGGCCGATGTCGGCGGTTTCATCGAGTACGCGCCGGACGATTACTGGCGGGTGTTCGCCTCCCTGGGCCATGCCGTGGCCGGTGGCGATCAGCAGGGCGGGGTGCTGGGGCGCATTGGCGGTGAGATCGGTTATCCGTTGGGCGCAGGCATCATCGGCAGCAACAACCTCACCGCGCATTTCGCCGACGGCCGCCAGACCCAGACGTTTTTCGGCGTCAGCCGCGAAGAGGCCCGGGCTTCGGGGATCGGCCAGTACAACGCCAGTGGTGGCCTGCAGAACCTGACCCTGACCCAGAACCTGCAAATCCCCCTGGGTGGCAACTGGTCGCTGATGACCAGCGCCAGCTGGATCCACCTCACGGGGTCTGCGGCGGACAGCAGCATTGTTCGCGACCGGGGCGAGGTCAATCAGGGCCAGGTGCAGACCGCCATCAGCTTCAAGTTCTGAACCTGGCCCTGTCGGGCTTCAGCTTTCCTCGCCCTCTGCCAGCAAGGCGATCCCGCCGATAATCACCAGCACGCCGACCCAGTGCAGCGGGCTGATCTGCTCGCCCAGGCCCAGCCAGGAACCGAGCAACACCACCACAAACACCAGGGAGCTCAAGGGGAACGCCAGGGACAGGCTGCTGCGTCGGAGAATCAGCATCCACACGAAAAACGCGCAGATGTAGCAAGCGATGGCCAGCCACACGCCAGGGTTGAGTGCCACGGCAGCCAGCCATTGCAGATTGAAATCCATCTGCCCCAGTTGATCGCCGCCGACTTTGGTGGCGATCTGGCCGGCGCTTTCAAAACCGATCAGCAGGGCCCAGAGCACCAGGGTGCCGAGGCGCCCGTGGAGCCAGCCATGTTGGGTATGGGAATGCATGAAACCTTCCTTTCAAGGGTGGAACGAGGTTCAGTGGCCAGCGAAGCACACCAGCATCACGCCGAAGGTAATGACCAGGGTGCCGAGCCAGCGGCGGCGGCTGACGGTCTCGCCCAGGATCACCTTGCCCGCCAGCACCACGCCGCAATAGGCCAGGGCTGCCGCTGGAAACAACAGGCTCAGCGGCGCCCGGGACAGGGCTTCGAGCCAGACGAAAAACTCGATGCTGTAAGCGCCGATTCCCGCCCACAGCAGCGGCGCATTGAACACTTGGCCCCAGAAAGCATTGAGGCGGAAGCCGCCCTCCAGCTCCGGCAGGCGGTCCAGGCCCCGCTTGAAACAGAGTTGGCCGAGCACATCCAGAAGGATGGAAAAGGCCACCAGCAAGACCACGGTCAGGCTCACGGGAACAGCTCCTCGAACAGGCTCATCAGGGCTTCGTTGGTCTGTGAGTTGCGGTCCAGGTCGGCCGGGCTCCAGCGTCCGGCGGGAGGTTGGTCGGAGCGGGCTTCCCAGCGCTTCAAGGCATTGCTGAAGGCCGGCGCGGCGAACTCGCCACAGACATCGATGCCGAGGATGCGCTTGCTCGCTGCCAGGCTGCGCAGGGCCAGCAGCAGGTGGCTCAGGCGCATGCCGCCCTGGTCCCAGTTGGTGGCGGCGTCCTGGCTGGCCAGCACGTCCTTGTCGATGGTGATCCACACCGCGTCGGTGGGCAGGCTGTGGATCATCCGGGCGAGAAACGCCGGCCAGTCCTGCTGCGCCAGGTTGTGCCAATACAGGTGGTTTTCCTGTTGCCGATGCCCGGCGCCGTCGCCGATTCGGCCCCAGACCTTGGACGGCGCGTGTTGCCAGGGGAAGAGTTGCAACCGGCCGTGTTTGAGGGCCGCAAGGTTGCCGCCGCGCAACTGCGGGTTGTCCAGGTCTTCGCTGCACGGGCCGAGGGTGACGATGCGCTGGATCTGCGGCAGCTTCAGGGCTCGGTTGACCCAGGAACCGCAATGCCGACGCGGCGCCAAACGTACCCAGTCGGGGTGGTTGTCGAAGTGGATCAGGCTGACCGGCTCTTTGAGGTCAGCGAGAAAGGCTGGGGTCAGGTGGTGGTAGTCACCGGAGCCGACAAAGAAGATTTCCGGCCGTGGCCCTTGGTGTTCCGGGCGCCGGGCCAGGCGTTCGCTGAAGCGGCGGTAGGTCCGTTCGCTGGACCAGAGCCGCAGTTTGGGACCCAGGTCCAGCAGGTCCAGGCGCCGGGCCTGGCCGTTGGCCAAGCGTCGGCTGACGGCGTCCTGGGCGGTGAGGCTGTGGTCGAGATCGAGAATGTTCAACGTGTGATTTACCCCTGGCAGCGCCCTCCAGAAAACTGCGCAATCAAGCTAAGACGCAGGCTGGCCGGGCTTTTTGGGGTAAATGCAAGGCCCGGGCCAGGAGCCAAGGGCAGCACCTGGTAGGCGCCAGCTTGCTGGCGCAAGGCACGGCGTTCCTGAAGCAACGCATCGCCGGCAAGCCAGCACCTACAGGGCGTGCAGTGGGGGCGTCGGCTCAGGCGTGGACGCGGACCCAGACGCTGACGAGGACGCTGGCGGCCATCAGCCAGGCCACGGCGGCCACGGCCAGGGAGGCTTCCAGGCGCAGGCGGTCGACCATCACGTAGAGGGTCGCCAGGTAGACGAAGTAGGGAATGATCGACCACATGCCGAAGACGATGGTGGTCTTCAGGTCATCGACTGAACGGCCCTTGCCGACGATGTAGTGGGCGATCAGGGCGAAGGTCGGGAACAGCGGCACCAGGCCGGCGATGTAGTAATTCCGGGTCTTGGCCAGGGCCGCCAGAATCAGTACCACCGCCGCGCCCAGGGCGGCCTTTAACAATAGATCCATGAATGACTCGCCTTGGGTTAGTGGCTCAGGCCGTACTTCTTGACCTTGTCGAACAGCGTGGTCTTGGCCATGCCCAGTTCCTGGCTGGCCTGGGTCAGGTTGCCGCCGCTGCGTTGCAAGGCATCGTTCAACAGGTTGCGTTCGAAGGCCTCCACCGCCTCGGCAAAGCCCAGCCCTTGCGCCGCCTGGCTGCCGGATTTCTTGAACGCCGGCAGGCCCAGGGCGAAGCGTTCGGCGACATTGCGCAACTCACGCACGTTGCCCGGCCAGTCGTGGCTCATCAGGGTCGACACGGTCTGGTTGTCCAGCTCGGGCGGCGTGCGATCGAAGCGCAGGGACGACTGCTGGAGGAAGTGTTCGAACAGTTGCAGGATGTCCTCACGGCGCTCGCGCAACGGCGGCAGCTCCAGAGTCACCACATTGAGGCGGTAGTACAGGTCGCTGCGAAACTGATTGGCCCGGCCCAGTTCGTCGAGGTCGAACTTGGTGGCGGCAATCACCCGGCAGTCCACGGCCACGCTCTGGTTCGAACCCAGGCGTTCCAGGGTGCGCTCCTGCAACACCCGCAGCAGCTTGATCTGCAGGTTGATGGGCATGCTTTCCACTTCATCGAGGAACAGCGTGCCTTCGTGGGCATGCTCGATCTTGCCGATCCGTCGCTTGCCGGCGCCGGTGAAGGCGTTGGCTTCATGGCCGAAAATTTCGCTTTCGAACAGGTTCTCCGGCAGGCCGCCGCAGTTCAGCGCCACAAACTGATGGCTGTGGCGACGGCTGAAGTCGTGCAGGCAGCGGGCGACCAGTTCCTTGCCGGTACCGGTCTCGCCTTCGATCAGCACGTTGGCCGAGGTGTCGGCGACGTTGGCGATCAGCTCCCGGAGGTTCTGCATGGCCGGCGAGCGGCCGATGATCCGACCTTCCAGGGAATCGCGCTCGGCCAGTTGGCGGCGCAACGAGGTTACTTCCCGAGCCAGGCCCCGTTGTTCCAGGGCGCGGCGGGCGACGTCCACCAGGCGCTCGGGGGAAAAGGGTTTTTCCATGAAGTCGTAGGCGCCTTTCTGCATCGCGCCCACGGCCATGGAAATGTCGCCGTGGCCGGTAATCAGCACCACCGGCAGACTGCGATCCCGCGCCTTGAGGCGGGTCAGCAGTTCCAGGCCATCGATGCCCGGCAGGCGGATGTCGCTGACCACGATGCCGGGGAAGTTGTCGCCGACCTGGGCCAGCGCTTCTTCGGCGCTGCCCACGCCGATGCAGGGGATGTCCTCCAAGGCCAGGGCCTGTTGGCAACCCAGCAGCACATGGGGGTCGTCTTCGACGATCAGCACAGTAAGCTCGTTGTTCATATCGGCTCGGCTCGAGTGGGGCTTACCAGGGGCAAGCTGAGGACAAAGGCGGTGCCGCCGCTTGCCGGGTGTTCCACCCCCAGGTTGCCGCCGGCAGCGGCGGCCAGGCTGGCGGACAGGGTCAGGCCCAGCCCCAGGCCCTGTTCCCCGGGTTTGGTGGTGAAGAACGGTTCGAACAGGTGCTTGCGCGCCTCGGGGTCGATGCCATGACCGTTGTCGCGGACCCGCAGGCGGTATTTACCGTCCAGCATCTCGCCCTCCAGCCACAACTCGGGCTGGGGCTGGGCTTGCATGGCATCCAGGGCGTTGCCCAGCAGGTTGACGAGGATCTGTTCCAGGCGTGTCTGGTCGATCTGCAGCGGCTGGTCGCTGAAGTCGCGATGCAGTTGCAGGGGCAGGGGTTCCAGGCGGCCGTTGAGCAGTTGCAAGGCGGCGTCCACCGCCTTGCCCAGGCTGGCTTCGCCCTGATCGTCACCCCGTCGGGCGAAGGAGCGCAGGCTTGCGGTGATGCGGCCCATGCGGTCGATCAGTTCGTTGATGGTCTTGAGGTTGGCGCTGGCGGTATCCAGGGCGCCCCGTTCGAGGAAGCGCACGGTGTTGCCGGACAAGGTGCGCAAGGCCGCCAGAGGCTGGTTCAGTTCATGGGCGATGCTGGTGGACATCTGACCGATGGCCGCCAGCTTGCCGGCCTGGACCAGTTCGTCCTGGGCTCGGCGCAGGGTTTCTTCGGCCTGGCGACGTTCGCGGATCTGCCCCTTGAGCCGTTCGTTGCTGGCCCGCAGGTCGGCGGTGCGCTCGGTGATCCGCCGCTCCAGCAGGCTGTTGGCTTCTTGCAGGGCTTCCCGGGCGGCGAGGCGAGTGGCCAGGACCTTGCGCCGTTCATTCCAGGCAATCAGCAGGAACGCCACCAGGGCAAAGGCCACCGCCACCAGGATGCCCTGGTTGGCTGCCTCGCGACGCAGGTCCTGCAGCGGCGTGAGCAGGGTGAAGTTCCACGGTGTGTCGCTCAGGGGCCGGGTCTGGGACAGGTAGCTGACTTCCTGTTCATCGGACACCAGCTCGCTGTTGGCAGGAAAGGTCAGCTTCTCCACGCCTTCGGCCAGGCGTTCGCGGGCCAGGGGTTGCAGTTCGTTGAGGGGGAACCAGTAGTACTGCAGGCTGCGGGCCAGGCGCTCCTTGGTTTCATCGCTCAGGGGGCGCACGGACTTGAGGCGCCGCGCCGGGTCGCTGGACAGGATGATGATGCCGTTTTCGTCGCTGACGAAGGCCTCCAGGCGCGCCCGCTGCCAACGCTCTTCCAGGGCTTCGAGGCGGACCTTGACCACGGCCACGCCAATGATCTTGCCTTGCTCTTCCAAGCCATGGGCCAGGTAGTAGCCGGGTTCGCCATTGGTGCTGCCGATGCCGTAGAAGCGCCCGGCCTGGCCGCGCACGGCGTTTTGGAAATAGGCCCGGAAGGACAGGTCTTCACCGAGGTAGCTGTCGACGTCGCGCCAGTTGCTGGTGGCCAGTACGCGGCCGGTGGTGTCCATGACGTAGATGGCCCGGCTGCGGCTGCGCCGGTTCAGGCCTTCAAGGTAATCGTTGACCGTTTGCCGGTGCTCCGGGGTCGGGTCGTCCAGCAGCCTGGAAACACTGGATTCCAGTTCCAGAAGGCTGGGCAGGTAGGTGTATTTGCTGATCTCGCTTTCCACTGCGCGTGCGTGGAGTTCCAGCTGGCGTTCGCCATTTTCGCTGAGGGTGCGGATGCCGTAGTGCTCACTGATCAGGAAGCCGGCATAACCCAGGCCGATCATCAACAGAATGACCAGGGGCGGCAGGAACAGGTGGCGGATCAGACGGGGTTTCACGGCGAGTGATGGCGGCGCGGCGCGATAGAGATTGGGGTCGCATTTCATCACAGATGCCTTGGGTCAACCACTGCGCGATGCCTGTAGAAGCCGGCTGGCCGGCGATGGACGCGTTGCTGGCGATAGGGGAGCCCGCTCGGCGGCCCCATCGCTGGCAAGCCAGCTCCTACAAGAGCACAGGTTTAGTGCTGCAGGATCTTCTCGAGGAAGTGCTGGGCACGTTCGGAGCGGGCACTGATGTCGCCGAAGAATTCCTCTTTCGGGCAGTCTTCGATGATCTTGCCGGCGTCCATAAAGATCACGCGGTCGGCCACTTTACGGGCGAAGCCCATTTCGTGGGTCACGCACATCATGGTCATGCCTTCCTGGGCCAGTTGCACCATGACATCCAGTACTTCGTTGACCATCTCCGGGTCGAGCGCCGAGGTCGGTTCGTCGAACAGCATGACGATCGGGTCCATGGCCAGGGCGCGGGCAATCGCCACACGCTGTTGCTGGCCACCGGACAGTTGCCCAGGGTGCTTGTGGGCGTGGGCGGAAAGGCCGACACGGTCCAGCAGTTGCAGGCCCTTCTTGGTGGCTTCTTCCTTGCTGCGACCCAGGACCTTGATCTGCGCGATGGTCAGGTTTTCGGTGATGGTCAGGTGCGGGAACAGTTCGAAATGCTGGAACACCATGCCCACGCGCGAACGCAGTTTCGGCAGGTTGGTCTTCGGGTCGGCGATCGATGTGCCATCGACCACGATGTCGCCTTTCTGGAACGGCTCCAGGGCGTTGACGCATTTGATCAGGGTGGACTTGCCCGAGCCGGACGGCCCGCACACCACGATCACTTCACCCTTTTTGACCTCGGTGCTGCAATCAGTCAGCACCTGGAAGTCCCCATACCACTTGTTGATGTTTTTGATAGAGATCATACGGCGAACCTTTTTTGCAGACGCTTGACCAGCAGCGAGGCGGCAAAGCTGATTGTGAAATACACCAGACCGGCAACGATCAGGAATTCATTGGAGCGGCCGATGATGTCGCCGCTGGAGCGCGAGGCGTTGAGGAAATCCACCAGGCCCACGGTGTAGACCAGCGAAGTGTCCTGGAACAGGATGATGCTCTGCTGCAGCAGCAGCGGGGTCATCTTGCGGAAGGCCTGGGGCAGGATGATCAGGCGCATGGTCTGGCCGTAGGACATGCCCATGGCTTGTGCGGCCGCCATCTGGCCCTTGGGGATCGACTGCACGCCGGCCCGCACGATCTCACAGAAGTACGCCGCCTCGAACATCATGAAGGCCACGACGCAGGAGGTGAACGCACCGATCGGGGTGTCTTCGCCGGTGATCCAGCGCAGTACGAACGGCACCGCCAGGTAGAACCAGGTGATCACCAGCAGCAGCGGGATCGAACGGAAGTAGTTCACATAGGCGCCGGCCACGCGGGACAGCAGTTTGCTGGACGACAGGCGCATCAGGGCCAGGATGGTACCCAGCACGATGCCGCCGACCACGCCCATGACCATCAGCTTCAAGGTCATGACCATGCCGTTCCACAAGCCGGGAATGGCGGGGATGATGCCGCTGAAATCGAATTCCATTATTTGCCCCCCACGGAGATCAGGCCGGGTACGGCAACTTTCTTCTCTACCACACGCATCAGGAGCATCAGGCTCATGTTCAGGGTGAAGTAGATCAGTGTGGCCAGGGTGAAGGCTTCAAACAGGTTGGCCGAGAACTCGGCGGTCTGTTTGGTTTGGGCCAGCAGTTCCATCAAGCCGATCAAGGACGCCACGGAGGAGTTCTTGAACACGTTGAGGAATTCCGAGGTAAGCGGCGGAATGATGATCCGGTAGGCCTGGGGCAGCAGCACATTCCAGTAGATCTGCGGCAGCTTGAAGCCCATGGCGCGGGCCGCGGATTCCTGGCCCCGAGGCAGTGCCTGGATGCCGGTACGCACTTGTTCGCAAACCCGGGCGGCGGTGAACAGGCCCAGACACACGACAACGCTCAGGTAGGCCGAGGTGGTCGGGTTGAGGTCCTGCTTGTACCACTCCTGCAGGTTCTCCGGCAGCAGGTCCGGTACCAGGAAGTACCAGATGAACAGCTGAACCAGCAGCGGCACGTTACGGAAAATTTCCACGTACACCGTCGCGATGCCCGATACCAGGCGGTTCGGTACGGTACGCATGACACCGAGCACCGAGCCCAGAATCAGCGCGACGATCCAGGCCACCACGGCAATGCCGATGGTCCAGCCCAAACCGGAAATGAACCAGTCGAGATAAGTCTCGCTGCCCACGCCGGTGGACTTGAAGAACACGCCCCAGTCCCAGTTGTAATTCATTAGGGTCTCCCCTCTGATCGATCGATGTACAAGCACCCGCCTGGGGACGTCCGTTCCCACCTGACCTCGACGGTCAGGCACACGCGATCGGCTCGACAACCACCGGTTCGAGTGTTTCCAAAAAATGCCAGCAGGTAGTGACAGACTCCTGAAGGACCGGTTGGCCCTTCAGGAAACAAGGTTAGTCAGGAATCAGGACTTTTTATCGTCAGCCGCTTTGTCGGTCGGATTGGCGATCAAGGCCTTGAGCTCGTCGCTCATTGGGAACATCAGGTTCAGGCCTTTTGGTGGGATCGGCGCCTGGAACCACTTGTCGTAGATCTTGTTGATCTCGCCCGACTTGTAGGTGGCAACGATGGCGTCGTCCACGGCTTTCTTGAACGGTGCGTCGCCCTTGCGGACCATGCAGCCGTAGATTTCGTAGGACTGTGCAGTACCGGTCACGGCCCAGTCACCCGGCTTCTTGGCCTTGGCCATTTCACCGGCCAGCAGTGCGTCGTCCATCATGAAGGCTACGGCGCGGCCGCTTTCCAGCATGTTGAAGGATTCACCGTGGTCCTTGGCGGAGATCACGTTCATGCCCATCTGCTTGTCGGCGTTCATTGCCTTGAGGATGCGCTCGGACGTGGTGCCGGCGGTGGTCACGACGTTCTTGCCTTTCAGGTCAGCGAAATCCTTGTAGGCCGAGTCCTTTTTGGACAGCAGGCGGGTACCGATTTCGAAGATGCCGACGGAGAAGTCAACTTGCTGCTGACGCTCGACGTTGTTGGTGGTGGAGCCGCACTCGACGTCCACGGTGCCGTTCTGCACCAGCGGGATACGGGTTTGCGAGGTGACCAGGTTGTACTTGACCTTGAGGTCCGGCATGTCGAGGTCTTTCTTGATGGCTTCGACGATTTTCAGCTGGATGTCGTGGGAGTAGCCGACCGGGACGCCGGAAGCGTCAGCGATGTAGGAAAACGGAATGGAAGCGTCGCGATGTCCGAGGGTGATGGTGCCGGACTCTTTGATTTTCTTCAGTGTGCCGGTGAGTTCGGCGGCGAAAACTGGAGTGCTAATCAGAGCGGCAGCGATAGCTGCGCCCAACAGATGGGGAACGATGCGCATCAATATTTCCTCGACATTTGTTTTTTTTATGAAGCCAATTCGACGGCTCTTTTATACAGCGAATGCCTTGACGGCTTCTGATGGGGTGGCTCATCAAACATTCGTCGAAGAGTGTAGAGCATGAGTCGTGCCAGACTACTCAGTAATAACTAAATCCCTGATTAATAAGGACATTAAATTTTTTTGAAGGTGTTTTTCGCTGTGGCCGATCCGGTTAACCGAACTGATCATGAGACGGTGTTCGGAAAACCGAATGACCTGTTGCAGGTTATTTCCGATTTTTCTGGCTGAGCGGGGTTTCATGCAGGTACTGCCATTGCACGCTCCCGGCGTGAATCCGAAGGATGGCCACCGAAACCCGAGTATTTTCCTGCTCGGGCGTGCGCTGGACTTCGGTATAGCTGATGGCCACCGTTTCGCCTTCCTGCCAGACCGGGCGCAAGTCGCTGATGATGATCTCGAGCCTCGGCCGGCCGCCGACCGCGCCTTTGAACAGTTGCTCCAGGTGCTGGCGGTCGAGGGTCGCGGCTGAGGTGGTGACCATGCTGAAATGTTCGCCAAAGGCGCTCATCAGTGGCGCAATACTGGTTTCGCCGGTGCCATCTGCATCGGTAAACACGCGGTGAATCAGTTGGTGCACGTGGTGAATGCTGTGTTGCGCTTGTTCAATCAGGTTGTGGTTCATGGTGTGCCTTGGCAGGGTTCAGTTGGCTCATTTGAAACAGCGGCAGCAGGCCGATCAGCGCGGCAATGGCGAAGCTCGCGTGATAGGCCGCAGTGGGCTGCAACGGCTTGAGCAGCAGGTTGAAGATCATCAGGCACAGCGCCGCACCGAGGCTGAACGACATCTGCCGGTTGATGTTCCAGATCACACTGGCTTTGTGCGTGTCGCTGCTGCTGAAGTCCATCAGCGATGTGGTCTGCGCAGTGTTGGCGCCGATGCCGCCACCGATGCCCATCAAGCTGTAGGCACCGACGATCAGCCAGAGGTCGTCCGGGCGATTCACCCCCACCAACGTGGCAATGCCGGCGCTGTGCAACAGCATGCCGAAAGTGAACAGGCGTCTGGCGCCGACACGGTTGTAGACACGACCGCAAGCCAGCATGGCGATGAAGGCTCCGCTGGCGTAGATGAGCATAAACATCCCGGTCAGCCTGGCACTGAAATGCAGGGTGTTTTGCAGGAAGAAAATGCTCAGCAGATTGACCCCGGTGAACACCCCGGGAATCGCGTAATAGATGAAGAGTGAGGTGCTGAGTCTTTTGCTCTTGAGCAGGCTCAGTTCGATGATCGCGTGGCTTGATTGGCGATAGTGCTGCAGGTACAGGGCAATCAATATCACGCCCGCCACAATGCATGCGATGGCCGCCAGCGCCGGATAGTCGCCGCCATACAGCGACATGCCCATCAGCAAACTGATGAGTGCCGCACTGACCAGCAGCAGGCCTTTGAAGTCCGGGTGCGGCAGGTGAGTGGGCCTGGACTCGTTTATCCAGCACCACGCCAGCCCGGCGGCGATCAGTGAAAACGGGATAGTGCTGAAGAACACCCAGCGCCATGAGGTGCTGTCGACGATGATTCCGCCAACGGTCGGTGAAATCGCCGGGGCAATCAGCGCGACCGCCATTACCAGCGTGGAGATTTTCGCCCGTTGCTCGCCCTGGAACAGATTGAAGGTCAGTGCCTGCCCGACCGGTATCAACAAACCGCCACTGAGGCCTTGCACGAAACGCCAGGCCACCAGTTCAGGGAAGCTGTTCGCGACCCCGCACATCCATACCGATCCGCTGAAGACCAGCATCGAAACCGTGAGCATTTCCCGGCTGCCAAAGCGTCCGGAGAGCCAGGTGCTGATTGGAATGATCAGTGTCAGCCCCAGAACATAGGCATTGGCGACCCAGGCCACTGATGAGCTGCTGATGTGCAAGGCCGCCGACAGACTGGGCAGCGCGACCGCTGACATGAAGATATTGATGCAGTCGATAAAAAAACCGATCAGGAAGACCGATGCGACTTTGTAGCGATAACTCATGTTGTTTCCCCTTTGTCGTCGAGCATAGGGGCGATAGACTCGGGACGTCGATGCAACGGGGCTGAACACAATGTTTGAAAGGATTGAACAGTGAGTCATGGCGCCATGCACACGCACTTAAATCGGGTGCAGACCTTTCTCGCTATCGTTGACCTGGGGTCTTTCACCAAGGCTGCGAGTTACCTGAACATCAGCAGGGCCATGGCCAGCCTCCACGTCAAGGCACTGGAGGAAGCGCTGTCAGTCACGCTGCTGATCCGCAATAGCCGGGCGGTTTCGCTGACAGAAACCGGGCAGAGTTTTTATACCGAGTTCAAAGCCATCGTCGCGGGTATCGACAGTGCTTTTGATAACGTACTGAAGAGCAGTCATCGGGTTTTCGGGAAGTTGCGGATCAGTTCGACCAGTGAGTATGGCGAGAAATATATTCTGCCGTTGATTCCCTTGTTCGCCGAGCAATACCCAGAAGTCAGTTTGAGTTACAACTTCAACTCATCGCTGAATGATCTGCTGGCGGAAAAACTTGATCTGGTGATCCGTCTGGGCAAATTGACGGATTCTGCTTTCAAGTGCCGCAAGCTAGCGGATTACGAGATTGTGTTGGTGGCGAGTGCACCGTTTCTCGCTCGCCATCCTGTGAATGAACCGCAGGATTTGATTAGCCTGCCGTGGATCGCCAACAGCAATTTGCAGGCGCCGACGCAGTGGCTTTTGCGCGATCGGTCAGGACGCGGTATTGAGGTCAGTGGCATCAGCCATTTCGACTCGAATTCATCCACGGCGATTCGTTCGATGACGCTCTCCTCATTGGGTGTTTCGGTGTTGCCGGCGTGGCTGGTTGAAGAGGACATCGCCAGTGGACGTCTGGTGCGCTTGTTGCCGGATTACTCGCTGCCAGCGCAGTCGATCCATGTGGTGTTTCCTGACACTGCACATTTGCCGCACAAGTCGCGGGTGTTTATTGATTTTCTGCTGTTGCATTTGGCGTGCTGACGTCGACCCTCGCCCCAGCCCTCTGCTAGAGACTGACCCAAGAAAAAGCCCCTGAATCTCACAATTCAGGGGCTTTCATTCAAGCGCTGATCAGATCACGCCGCTTCAATCTTGCGATTCTGCTCAACCTTGCCCAGATAAGCCGCCAACTTTTCTTGCTCGGTCGGAGTAGTGAACAACCCCAGCTTGCTGCGGCGCCACAGAATGTCTTGCGCAGTGGTCGCCCATTCTTCGCTGCACAGGTAATCAACTTCGCGGGTGTAAAGCCCACCGCCGATGTGTTCGCCTAGATCGTTCAGCGATTCCACGCCTTCGAGCATGCGCCAGGTGCGGCTGCCATAGGTGCTGGCCCAGCGCTGGGCGATTTCACTGGGGATCCATTCGAACTTCTGTCGCAGCGCCTCGGCCAGGGCCTGGGGCGTGCTCATGTTTTCACCGCCGGGCAGGGTGGCCTGGGCGGTCCAGCTTGGCTTGGCGTGCTTGAAGTACGGCGCCAGTTGCGCCAAGGCCGATTCCGCCAGCTTGCGGTAGGTGGTCAGCTTGCCGCCGAACACCGAGAGCAGTGGCGCTTCGTCGGCGTTGCCCGAGAGGGCCAGGGTGTAGTCCCGGGTGACGGCGGACGGGTTGTCGGACTCGTCGTTGCACAGGGGGCGAACGCCGGAATAGGTGTGCACGATGTCGTCGCGGCTCAACTGCTTTTTGAAGTGCGCGTTGACCACCTTGAGGATGTAGTCGGTCTCGCCGTCGGTGATGCTCACCTTCGCCGGGTCGCCGGTGTATTCGCGGTCGGTGGTGCCGATCAGGGTGAAGCGGTTCAGGTACGGAATAGTGAACACGATGCGCTGGTCTTCGTTTTGCAGAATGTGCGCGTGTTCACCTTCATAGAGTTTGGGCACGATCAGGTGGCTGCCCTGGATCAGGCGGATGCCGTAGGGCGAATCCAGCTTCAGGTCATCCTTGATGAACTTGGCGACCCAGGGGCCGGCGGCGTTGACCAGGGCCTTGGCGCGGATCGACAGCAGGCTGCCATCGCTGCGCTCCAGGTGCAGGTGCCACAGGCCTTTGCTGCGGCGGGCGCTGACGCAACGGGTCTGGGTGTGGACATGGGCGCCGTTTTCCCGCGCGGCCATGGCGTTGAGCACCACCAGGCGTGCGTCGTCGACCCAGCAATCGGAGTATTCGAAGCCTTTGCTGATCTCGGCCTTGAGCGGGCTGTTGGCGCCGAACTTCAGGCTTTTGGAACCGGCCAGTTTTTCCCGCTTGCCCAGGTGGTCATACAGGAACAGCCCTGCACGAATCATCCAGGCCGGGCGCAGATGGGGGCGATGAGGCAGGACGAAACGCATGGGCTTGACGATATGCGGGGCCTTGGCCAGCAGTACTTCCCGTTCGGCCAAGGCTTCGCGCACCAGGCGGAATTCGTAATGTTCGAGGTAGCGCAGGCCACCGTGGATCAGCTTGCTGCTGGCCGAAGAGGTGTGGCTGGCCAAGTCGTCCTTTTCGCAAAGGAACACCGACAAACCGCGACCGGCTGCGTCTGCTGCAATGCCGACGCCATTGATCCCGCCGCCGATAACGGCAACATCATAGACTTCGGCAAGCGGTGGGGCAGGCAAGGTAGAAGGGTTCATCGGCTGGCCTCGCAATTTCTTTGTCTTGGAATTCGAACATTAATGTTCATTTCCGAAAATGGTAGCTGATAAACGCGGGCACAGCCACCCGACTTCGATTGAAAAAACTGATCGAAGGGCGGGCAAATGAAAATTTGTGAACAAAAGACGGTGGGGCCGGCTTGCCGGCGATAGCGATCTTGCGGACGCCATTGCCGGCAAGCCGGGCTCCTGCAGCAATGGCATTCCCATGTAGGCGCTGGCGTGCCAGCGATGGCGGCGGTGCTGGCGTTAAACCACTTCCAGGCGAACCTTATGCTGATTGAGTAATTGCACCAACGCCGGCACGGGTTGCTGGTCCGTCACCAGGCAGTCCACCAAGCTGATCGGTCCCAGGCGGATCATGGCGTTGCGTCCGAATTTGCTGGAGTCCGCCGCCAGGATCACTTGCCGGGCGTTGGCGATGATCGCCTGGGAGACGCGTACTTCCTGGTAGTCGAAGTCCAGCAGGCTGCCGTCTTCATCGATGCCGCTGATGCCCACGAGGGCGAAGTCGACCTTGAACTGGTTGATGAAGTCGACGCTGGCCTGGCCCACCACACCGCCGTCACGGCGCACCGTGCCGCCGGTGAGCAGCACATCGAAATCATCCTTGGCACTGAGCATCGACGCCACGTGCAGGTTGTTGGTGATGATCTTCAGGTGGTTGTGATTGAGCAGCGCCCGGGCGATGGATTCGGTGGTGGTGCCGATGTTGATGAACAGCGAGGCGTGATCGGGGATTTGTGCGGCGATGGCTTCGCCGATGCGTTGCTTCTCATCGCGCATCTGATCGGCGCGCATCGCGTAGGCGGTGTTTTCCACGCTGGAGTCATAAGCAGCGCCGCCATGGTAGCGGCGCAGCAGGTTGGCTTCCGCCAGCTGGTTGATATCGCGGCGGATGGTTTGCGGGGTCACGACGAATAACTGAGCCATTTCCTCGATGCTGACATAGCCGCGTTCGCGGACCAGATCGAGGATTTGTTGCTGGCGGGGAGGCAGATTCATGGGGCTTCCTTTGGGCTGCCGTGCAAAATTTGCCCATGATGCCGCAGGAAGCTGCTCCCGACCAGTTACACGCCAGCCCTTGGCTTACTTGGCCTCGTCGTGGGGTTCCCAGTCGCGGGTGCGGCTGACGGCTTTTTTCCAGCCGGCGTAGAGGGTTTCCTTCTCGGCTTCGGCCAGTTGGGGTTCGAACTCGCGCTCGATCACCGCCTTGCCGCGCAACTCTTCCAGGCTGCCCCAGAAGCCGCAGGCTAGGCCCGCCAGGTAGGCCGCGCCAAGGGCCGTGGTTTCGCGCATTTGCGGGCGCTCGACCTGGGTCCCGAGGATGTCGGCCTGGAATTGCATGAGGAAGTTGTTGGCCACTGCGCCGCCGTCCACGCGCAGGGCTTTGAGGCGTTCACCGGAGTCCTGTTGCATGGCGTCGAGCACGTCGCGGGTCTGGTAGGCAATGGATTCCAGGGCGGCGCGGATGATGTGGTCCACGCGCACGCCACGGGTCAGGCCGAACAGCGCGCCACGGGCGTAGGGGTCCCAGTAAGGGGCGCCGAGGCCGGTAAAGGCCGGTACCAGGTACACGCCGTTGCTGTCCTTGACCTTGCCGGCAAAGTACTCAGTGTCGTGGGCATCGTTGATGATCTTCAGTTCGTCGCGCAGCCACTGCACGGTCGAGCCGCCGTTGAAGACCGCGCCTTCCAGGGCATACGCCACTTCGCCGCGAGGGCCGCAGGCGATGGTGGTGAGCATGCCGTGCTTGGATTTCACCGCTTTGTCGCCGGTGTTCATCAGCAGGAAGCAGCCGGTGCCGTAGGTGTTTTTTGCCTGGCCCGGTTCCACGCACATCTGGCCGAACAGCGCCGCTTGCTGGTCGCCAGCGATACCGCCGATGGCGATGCCGCTCTTGGTACGGCCGTAGATTTCCGAAGAGGATTTCACTTCCGGGAGCATTTCACGTGGGATATCCAGCACCTCCAGCATCTTCGCGTCCCACTCCAGGGTGTGGATGTTGAAGAGCATGGTGCGCGAGGCGTTGGTGTAGTCGGTGACGTGGGTCTTGCCGCCGGTAAATTTCCAGATCAGCCAGCTGTCGACGGTGCCGAACAGCAGTTCGCCGTTGCGCGCGCGTTCACGGCTGCCTTCGACGTTGTCGAGGATCCACTTCAGCTTGGTGCCGGAGAAGTAGGGGTCGGTGACCAGGCCGGTGGTGTCGCGGATGTAGTCTTCCAGGCCGTCGCGCTTGAGCTGCTGGCAGATTTCGGTGCTGCGGCGGCACTGCCAGACGATGGCGTTGTAGATCGGGCGGCCGGTGTTCTTGTCCCAGACCACGGTGGTTTCGCGCTGGTTGGTGATGCCGATGGCGGCCACCTGATCGTGATGCAGGCCGGCTTGCGCCAGGGCCTCGACCATTACCGCGCTTTGGGTGGCGAAGATTTCCATCGGGTCATGTTCGACCCAACCGGCTTGTGGGTAATGCTGGGCGAATTCGCGCTGGGCGGTGCAGACCACGTTGGCGTCGCGGTCGAAAATGATCGCCCGGGAGCTGGTCGTACCCTGATCGAGGGCAATGATGTAGTTCTTGTTCTGGATGTCGGTCATGTCGATTGCCTTGGACGAAATAAGGGAGTGATGTGGGGCGCAAGGTCGAAGTGGGCAGGACCTCGCGCCGCGGTTTCAAGAAGTTCTTACTTTGCCGTCAGTGGCCGCTTCTGCATCCTTTGTAGCAGGGATGGCGCTGGGCAGATGACGGGCAATCAGCCCGCGATACGCTGCCGCACCCAAACAGGCACCGAGGATCGGAGCAAAAATCGGTACCAGGAAATATGGAATGTCACGGCCGCCGGTGAAGGCGATTTCACCCCAGCCGGTGAAGAACGTCATCAGTTTAGGACCGAAGTCCCGAGCCGGGTTCATCGCAAAGCCGGTCAGCGGGCCCATGGCACTGCCGATCACGGCAATCAGCAGGCCGATCAGCAACGGGGCCATCGGGCCACGAGGCAGGCCGTTGTTGTCGTCGGTCAGGGACATGATCACGCCCATCAGAATCGCGGTAATGACCACTTCCACCAGGAAAGCCTGGGCCGTGGACAGGGACGGGTGCGGGTAGGTGGAGAACACCGAGGCCAATTCCAGGCTGGCTTGGGAGCCTCGGATCATTTGATGGCTTTGTTCGAAATCGAAGAACAGGTTGCTGTAGAGGGTGTACACCAGGAACGCCGCGCAGAAGGCGCCGGCGATTTGCGCCAGGATGTAGAAGGGCAGTTTGCGCTTTTCAAAGTCGGCAAACAGGCACAGGGCGATGCTCACGGCAGGGTTCAAGTGCGCGCCGGACACGCCGGCAGTGAGGTAGATCGCCATGCTCACGCCGATCCCCCAGATGATGCTGATTTCCCACAGGCCGAAGCTGGCACCCGCGACTTTGAGCGCGGCAACGCAACCGGTGCCGAAGAAGATCAATAAGGCGGTGCCCAGAAACTCGGCCATGCACTGGCCCGATAGCGACGGTTGTTGTAGAGCAGTTGTCATTGAAACCTCGGTTTTTGTTGTTGTCTGGCGCTCTGGCTCAGGAGGCTGAGCTCGATATTGACCTCGGCCAGAATCCCCATCCTGGCGTCGGCGTGTTGCCGCATGCTGCGGTGAACACCCTACGATATTCACAAACGAAAAAATATAGACAAGAAACACTGCTGTCAAAGGTCGAAAGTGAACCGTCAGTCATTTTGTAGCAATCAACCCGGTGAATGATCGCGCCCGCCGCTAAAGGGTCGATCGCGGGTGGCAGGAGGCCATGCCCCTGGCAGCCTCTAGCCCCCTGGCTAACAAGGCTCGAGTTAGAGCGTTTTGCCTTGGGATCACCTAAAATCGCGGTCCGGTATTTTTCTTCTTTATCCCTCGCTTGGAGCTGTCATGACCCCTGCACTGGATCTGCTGAAAAAAGTTCGCGCCGAACATCGCGTGCACAGTTACGAACATGACCCCAAAGCGGCGTCCTATGGTCTTGAGGCGGCGGAAAAGCTCAACCTCGATCCGGCCCAGGTGTTCAAGACTTTGCTCGCCAGCAGTGAAAAGGGCGAATTGCTGGTGGCCGTGGTGCCCGTGGTTGGCAGCCTGGACCTCAAGGCCTTGGCCCATGCTGCCGGGGTCAAGAAAGCCGAGATGGCCGATCCGGCGGCTGCGCAACGTGCTACCGGCTATTTGCTGGGGGGCATCAGCCCGCTGGGCCAGAAGAAGCGCCTGCGGACGTTTATCGACAACAGCGCCCAGCCGTTTGCCAGCATCTTTGTCAGCGCCGGGCGCCGGGGTCTGGAAGTGGAGTTGGCGGCGTCGGTACTGGCGGAGCACACCCAGGCGACCTTCGCCGACATCGGGCGCTCCTGACGTCTCGCCCTCGCTGTATGGAAAAAAATCCGCTGCTCTGTGTCTGTCCTGTTTAGGCGCTCGGCCTTCATGCTGGCCGCCGTATGTTCAAGGAGAAACCCTATGCAGCTTGAGTTTCATCAAATCGATGCGTTCAGCGATCAGCCCTTCGGTGGCAACCCGGCGATGGTCTATCGCCTGGAGGCCTGGCTCAGCGACGAGCTGATGCAAAAGATCGCCGCTGAGCACAATCTGTCGGAAACCACTTTTGTCGTGCGTGAGGCCGAGGGTTGGCGGATTCGCTGGTTCACCCCGACCACTGAGGTCGCCCTGTGCGGTCACGCTACCTTGGCCAGTGCCTATGTGTTGGTCGAGGTGTACGGCGAGTCGGCGCAGCGCATTGAGTTCAACAGCCAGTCAGGCCCCTTGAGCGTCAGTCGTGAAGACGGGCTCCTGTGGCTGGACTTCCCGCGGAGGACGCCGCGGGCGGTTGACGGGATTGAGGCAGTGGCCAAGGCCTTGGGTGTGGCAGTGGTCGAGCTGCTGGCGGCCAATGAGTTGTTGGTGGTGCTGGAGTCCGAGCAGGCGGTGCTGGATTGCCGGCCAGACATGGCGGCACTGGCGGCACTGCCGTGGCCCGGGGTCATTGTCACGGCCCAGGGGCAGCAGCACGATTTCGTTTCCCGTTACTTCGCGCCGGCCATCGGTCTCAATGAGGACCCGGTCACCGGCTCGACCCATTGCAGCCTGATCCCTTACTGGGCCCAACGGTTGGACAAACAGAGCCTGACCGCCTATCAGCGTTCTGCGCGAGGCGGGGCATTGTTTTGTCGGTTACAGGGGGAGCGGGTAAGGATCGGCGGGCATGCCACGCGGGTGGCCAGCGGCACGTTCTTGCTGGGATAAGGTTGCCGCGGAGCCGGTAGGCCAGCTCCGCTTCAGCCTCAGTGGGCGCTGCTGTAGCGGCGCACCCCTGATTCGCTTTTAGGGATTTGCGCGGCCGTGCTGCCGGAAGCCTGGAACAGCACCAGGTGTTCGGCGGCGACGCGAATGCCCACATCGCTGCCGACGCCATGGTCGGCGTGGCTTGGGAAGATCGACTCCAGCTGGCTGCCGGTGGGCAGTTGCAGGCGATACAGGGTCGAGGCGCCGAGGAAGGTCTTGCCGACAATCCGTGCCTTGAGCGCGCTGTCCGGCGCATAGACGATGTCGTCCGGGCGCAGCAGCACATCCACCGCGCCGCCCTGGGGCCAGGTGTAGGCACGGTTGCCACGTAGCTCGCCCAGCTCGGTCTGCACCGACTCCGGGCTGCTCAACTGGCCGCGAATAAAGTAGCCCTGGCCGATAAAGCTGGCGACAAAGGGCGTCAGCGGTTCGTGATAGAGGTTGTAGGGCGTGTCCCACTGCTCCAGGCGGCCTTCCTTGAATACCCCGACGTGATCGCTGACAGCAAAGGCTTCTTCCTGGTCGTGAGTCACCAAAATCGCGCTGGTGCCACGGGCCTTGAGGATGTCCCGCACTTCATGGCTGAGCTTGCGTCGCAGCTCGCCATCGAGGTTGGAGAAGGGTTCGTCGAGCAGCAGCAACTGCGGCTCAGGGGCCAGGGCCCGGGCCAGGGCGACCCGTTGTTGCTGGCCGCCGGAGAGCTCGTGGGGGAAGCGCTTGCCGAGGTTCTTCAGGTTCACCAGTTCCAGCAGTTCCTCGATCACGCGGTCCTTCTGCGGATGCTTGCGGATACCGAAGGCGATGTTGTCCGCCACACTCAAGTGGGGAAACAGCGCGTAGTCCTGGAACACCATGCCGATGCGCCGTTTCTCCGGCGCCAGGGTGAAACCGGCGCTGGAGATGGTCTCGCCCGCTAGCTGGATTTCACCTTCGTGCACCGGCTCAAAGCCGGCGATGGCGCGCAGGGTGGTGGTTTTGCCGCAGCCCGAGGAGCCCAGCAAGCAACCGATGTCCCCGGCATTGAGGTGCAGGTTAAGGTTTTGTACGACCCGTTGGTCCTGATAGCCGCATGCCAGATTGCGCAGGTTCAGCAGTAATGGCTGGCTCATGCGTGGTGGTACGCCGGCTCGACCAGAAACTCGAGCAGGGCCTTTTGTGCGTGCAGGCGGTTTTCGGCCTGGTCCCAGGCCACTGAACGCGGGTCGTCCAGCAGGTCGAGGCTGATTTCCTCGCCGCGGTGGGCCGGCAGGCAGTGCATGAACAGCACGTCCTCGGCTGCCAGGTCGAGCAGGGCGCGGGTCACCTGGAACGGTGCGAACAGAGCCAGGCGCTTGGCGGTTTCTTCTTCCTGGCCCATGGAGGTCCAGACATCGGTGCTGACCAGGTGGGCGCCGGTCACGGCATCCTTTGGATCGCGGACGATGGTCACGCGATCGCCGGCCTGGGCGACGAATTCGGGGTTGGGTTCATAGCCTTCCGGGCAGGCGATGCGCAGTTGGAAGTCGAACTGGATCGCTGCTTCTATATAACTGTTGCACATGTTGTTGCCGTCGCCGATCCAGGCCACGGTCTTGCCCTGGATCGAGCCGCGATGCTCCTGGAAGGTTTGCATGTCGGCCAGCAACTGGCAGGGGTGCAGGTCATCGGACAGGCCGTTGATCACCGGTACGCGAGAGTTGGCCGCAAACTCGGTCAGGGTGCTGTGGGCGAAGGTGCGGATCATCACGGCGTCGAGCATGCGCGACATGACGATGGCGCAGTCGCTGATGGGTTCGCCGCGACCCAGTTGGGTGTCCCGCGGGGAAAGGAAGATGGCCTGGCCGCCGAGCTGGATCATGCCGGCTTCGAAGGACAGCCGGGTACGGGTCGACGACTTCTCGAAAATCATGCCGAGCACGCGGTTTTTCAATGGCTCGAAGAGTACGCCGCGGTTACGCAGGTCCTTCAGCTCGATGCCTCGACGAATCACACTGACCAGCTCTTCGGGCGTGCAATCCATCAGGGAGAGAAAGTGCCTTGCGCTCATCATTAACTACCTTTTGCAACAGACCGCAGATACTCAAAGCCTTGTTTATAAGGAAAACGGGCGAGACCTGCGGCGAAAGCCGCACGGGGCGACGAAATAGGGGAAGGCGCGATATTGACATTAAATGTCGCGTCTTACCAATAGGGCTACGGCGTTTAGGGGAACTCAGAGAGGCTAGGGCGCGAGTGCGCTAGCGCTATGACAGCCGGTTTCCTGACAGCAGCCCGGCATTTGTACACTGCCCCCAAGGGCCTTGGCAATCGACCAGGGCGCGCGCAATGGGGGTGTGGTCGGTTTTTGAACGGTGAGCCAAGGCCCGGCTAGCTGGGATCGTTCGCAGCGGCAGCTTGAAACATTCTCTCACGCAACACGCCATGGGCCGCCATCGGCAAGCCTGATGCTCTGCGATTCACAGGACGAACGTCTCTGGTGTCGTGGCGGGTCCGGGATCATAGTTTTCTTCTCGCGGCCGGGCGCTGGCCGCCCTTCCTAGAATAGAGACTGGCCATGACCAAGACTCTCCACCACCGTGCCTGCCATCTGTGCGAAGCCATCTGCGGCCTGAACATCGAAACCACTGAAACTGCGGGGCAACTGCAGATCACCTCGATCAAGGGCGACCCGCAAGACAGCTTCAGTCGCGGCCACATCTGCCCCAAGGCGGTGGCCTTGCAAGACATTCAGAATGACCCGGATCGCCTGCGCCAACCCATGCTCAGGGTCGGCAGCGAGTGGCAGCCGATCGCTTGGGAAGACGCCTTCAGCCAAGTGGCCGAGCGCCTGGCGCAGATTCAGGAGCGCCATGGCAACAATGCGGTGGCCACCTACCAGGGCAACCCCAGCGTGCACAACTACGGGCTGATGACCCACAGCAATTACTTTCTGGGCCTGTTGCAGACCCGGAACCGTTTCTCTGCGACGTCGGTGGATCAACTGCCCCAGCACTTGAGCAGCTACCTGATGTACGGCCATGGCTTGTTGCTGCCGATTCCCGACATCGACCACACCGACTTCATGTTGATCCTCGGCGGCAATCCATTGGCGTCCAACGGCAGCATCATGACCGTACCGGACGTGGAGAAGCGCCTGAAAGCCATCCAGGCCCGAGGCGGTAAAGTGGTGGTGGTCGACCCGCGCCGCAGTGAAACGGCTGCGATTGCCGACCAGCATCTGTTTGTCCGGCCCGGTGGCGATGTGGCGTTACTGTTTGGCCTTTTGCACACGATCTTCGAGGAAGGACCGACCCGCGACAGCCACCTTGAAGTCGATGGCCTGGCCGAGGTGCGTCAGGCGATTTCCACGTTCAGTCCGGAAGCCATGAGCCCCCTGTGCTCCATTCCCGCCGAGCAGATTCGCCAGTTGGCGCGGGATTTCGCCGGGGCGGACAAGGCCGTGTGCTACGGGCGCATGGGCGTGTCGACCCAGGCCTTTGGCACCTTGTGTCACTGGTTGGTGCAATTGCTCAACCTGGTGACCGGCAACCTCGATCGAGTCGGCGGGGCCCTGTGCACCGAGCCGGCGGTGGACTTGGTGGCAGCGACGTCAGGCGGGCACTTTAATGTTTGGCAAAGCCGGGTTTCAGGGCGCCCCGAGTATGGCGGCGAGTTGCCGGTGGCGGCGTTGGCGGAGGAAATGCTCACCGAAGGGGAAGGCCAAGTGCGCGCCCTGATTACCGTGGCGGGCAATCCGGTGCTGTCCACCCCCAATGGTCGGCAGTTGGAGCAGGCCCTGGACGGTCTTGAGTTCATGGTCAGCCTCGACCTGTACATCAACGAGACCACTCGTTACGCGGACTTGATCCTGCCTTCGACGTCGGCACTGGAGAACGATCACTACGACACTACCTTCAACATGTTCGCGGTGCGCAATGTCAGCCGTTTCAATCGGGCGATCCTGCCCAAGCCCGAAGGCGCGTTGCACGACTGGGAGATTTTCGTTGGCCTGGCCAAGGCCTTTGCCGCTCGTACCGGTAAAACCCTCAAGCCCACCGTGGCGCCGGCGCAGATGATCGACATGGGCTTGCGTGCGGGGCGGTATGGCGACCGTTCAAGCCACGGGCTGTCGGTGGCGGCCTTGGAGGCCTATCCCCATGGCATTGATCTGGGGGCGCTCAGACCGAACCTGGCGGCGCGCTTGAAAACCGCCAATCGCCGGGTGCAGGCCGCACCGCCGGAGATCATGGCGGACCTGGCGCGGTTTGCCGCGCTGCAGGCGCCCCTGGCCGATGAGTTGCTGATGATCGGGCGCCGGCATGTGCGCAGTAACAATTCCTGGATGCACAACTATCACCGTCTGGTGAAGGGCAAGCCGCGTCATCAACTGTTGATGCACCCTGATGACTTGGCCCGGCGCGGCCTGGCGGATGGGCAGCGAGTCCGGGTGAGTTCCCGGGTAGGGATGATTGAAGTCGAAGTCTTGGCCAGCCACGAGATGATGCCGGGGGTGGTCAGCCTGCCCCATGGCTGGGGGCACGCGCGGCCCGGGGTGCAGATGGGCATCGCCAGCGAGCAGCCAGGTTCCAGCGCCAATGACCTGACCGATGAATGCCAGGTGGATGAGTTGTCGGGCAATGCCGCACTCAATGGTGTGCCGGTGCGGGTGGAGGCGGCTTGAGGTGTCTGTCGGGGAGACCGAGCATGCAACTCGGCTTTCCGTTACAATGCGCCACCGTGCCGACAACAGAGTCGGAAAGTTCAGCCGAGGTGTTCCATGGATATCATCGAAACTATTAAAGAGCAGATTGCCAACAACACCATTCTGCTTTACATGAAAGGCTCGCCGAATGCCCCGCAGTGTGGCTTCTCCGCGAAAGCCGCTCAGGCCGTTATGGGCTGTGGTGAGAAGTTCGCATACGTGGACATCCTGCAGAACCCGGAAATCCGCGCCAACCTGCCTAAATACGCCAACTGGCCAACCTTCCCGCAACTGTGGGTCGGTGGTGAGCTGGTAGGCGGCAGCGACATCATGGCCGAAATGTTCGCCAACGGTGAACTGCAGACGCTGGTCAAGGCCGCTGCTGAAAAAGCAGCTGCAAACAAGACCGAAGCCTGATCGACCCAACGGGGCGAGGCCGCTCGCCCCTGTTGCGTTGCCTGGATATATCCAGGCATTAAAAAGCCCCGCTTCTCTTTAAGAGAGCGGGGCTTTTTATTGGCGTTGAGTTAACCGATGAAGTTACTCGTCGCCCATTTGCGATTGCAGATAGTTCTCAAGACCCACTTTGTCGATCAGACCAAGTTGGGTTTCCAGCCAGTCGATATGTTCCTCTTCGGACTCCAGGATATCTTCCAGCAGTTCGCGGCTACCGAAGTCGCCAACGGTTTCGCAGTGAGCGATGGCGGCTTTCAGGTCGGCGTGGCCGGTGCGCTCGATGCGCAGGTCGCACTCCAGCATTTCCTTGGTGTGCTCGCCAATGTGCAGCTTGCCCAGGTCCTGGACGTTCGGCAGGCCTTCAAGGAAGAGGATGCGCTTGATCAGCTTGTCCGCGTGTTTCATCTCGTCGATGGACTCGTGGTACTCGTGCTTGCCCAGCTTGTTCAGGCCCCAATCTTCATACATGCGTGCATGCAGGAAGTACTGATTGATCGCGACCAGTTCATTGGCAAGGATTTTGTTGAGATGCTGGATGACTGTAATGTCGCCTTTCATGATGGGGTCCTGCCCTGTAATTCGTGGAATATTGGGCAAGTCTGAGCCGCATAAAGATTACTGTCAAACCTAAGTTATTGAATAATATATGAAAATTAATCGGAATAAGAATGTTTGCAATCCGCATCTTGAAGCTAAGCGCTTGAATTAAAGGCATAAAAAAACCGGACGCTAAGTCCGGTTCTTTAAAAATTCGTTATTTAGGCAATGTTTCAGGCCGCATTAAATTCCACAGGGTAGGGAATGGTGGCTTGGCTGCTCTGCAATTCGGTCAGGGTTTCGCGTACGACCTGCTTGGCCAGGCAGGCGCATTTGCCGCATTGGCTGGCAACGCCGGTGGCTTGGCGCACTTCGCGGTAGCTGCAGCAACCTTCATAGATTGCTTCGCGGATTTGTCCGTCGGTGACACCGGTGCAGAGGCAGACATACATAAGGAGAGAACCGTCGCTGGTTGAGGCCCAAGTGCGATGGATCTTAATGTTAACGAGAATGATTGTCAAAGTGGTTTGAGAAAGCTTTGTGTCAGTTTCCTGATCGAGTGACGAACGGTTTCCTCGGCTCGGTTTTTTCGCCAGCGCAAAATGCGCCGATTAAGTGCGCCAGGGCGCAAAGCGTTGAAAAACCGCTAAGGACAGCTCAAAAACGCGGTGTATGATGGTCGGTCCTTACGAAGCGAGATCAGGTCACAGGGCTGTCGCATCATTCTGGCAACCTGGGCCGTATCTCATTCTTCATTCGACCACACCAGGAGATATCCAATGAGCGTACTCGTAGGCAAACAAGCCCCTGACTTCACCGTTCCCGCTGTTCTCGGCAATGGCGAAATCGTCGACAGCTTCACCCTGTCGTCGGCCATCAAAGGCAAATACGGCCTGGTGTTCTTCTACCCGCTGGACTTCACCTTCGTCTGCCCGTCCGAGCTGATCGCTCTGGACCACCGCATGGCTGACTTCAAGGCGCGCAACGTTGAAGTGATCGCGGTGTCGATCGACTCCCACTTCACCCACAACGCCTGGCGTAACACCCCGATCAATGCCGGCGGCATCGGTCAGGTTCAATACATCATGGCTGCTGACATGAAGCACGAAATCGCCAAGGCCTACGACGTTGAGTCCGAAGGCGGCGTTGCTTTCCGTGGCGCGTTCCTGATCGACGACAAAGGTGTTGTCCGTTCGCAGATCATCAACGACCTGCCACTGGGTCGTAACATGGAAGAGCTGATCCGTTTGGTTGACGCCCTGCAATTCCACGAAGAGCACGGCGAAGTTTGCCCAGCCAACTGGAAAAAAGGCGACAAAGGCATGACCGCTTCGCCAGAAGGCGTAGCTGCTTACCTGAGCGAGAACGCCGGCAAGCTGTAAGCCGCGTCACGCACAAAAAAACCGGCCTCAGGGCCGGTTTTTTTTATGTCGCGATGGAACGGGATCAGTCGTTGAAGTCTTCCCAGCCGCCCATTTCTTTCCAGCGGTTGACGATGCCACAGAACAGATCAGCGGTCTTTTCAGTGTCGTAGCGCGCGGAGTGCGCTTCACGACCGTCAAAGTCGATGTCTGCTGCCTGGCACGCCTTCGCCAGCACGGTCTGGCCGTAAGCCAGGCCTGCCAGCGTTGCGGTGTCAAAGCTGGAGAATGGGTGGAACGGGTTACGCTTCATGTCCAGGCGCGCGACCGCAGCGTTGAGAAAACCCAGGTCGAAGCTGCTGTTGTGCCCCACCAGAATCGCGCGCTTGCAGCCATTGGCTTTCAGCGCCTTGCGCACGCTGCGGAAAATGTCGGTCAGTGCCGTCTCTTCGCTCACGGCCATGCGCAGGGGGTGGTCCAGCTTGATGCCGGTGAACTCCAGGGCCGCTGCTTCGATGTTGGCGCCTTCGAAAGGCTCGACGCGGAAGAAATAGGTGTGTTCCGGGAACACAAAACCTTTGTCGTCCATGCCAATGATGGTCGCGGCAATTTCCAGCAGCGCGTCGGTGGCCGAGTTGAAGCCGCCGGTTTCTACATCGACGACGACGGGCAGGTAGCCACGAAAACGTGCCGCCATCGGGTGGCGTGAACCGCCACCGCCGCCATGGCCGTCTTGTTCATCGTCGAAATGGTCTTCACTCACGAGTGTTCCTCCAGCAGGCGCCAGCGCAGTTTTTCTCCGGCGCGCAGCGGGATAACGGTCAACTCGCCGAACGGCAGGCTGGCAGGGGCGGTCCATTCTTCACGAACCAGGGTGATGCGATCGGTGTTGGCCGGCAGGCCATAGAAACGCGGGCCATTGAGGCTGGCGAAAGCTTCCAGCTTGTCCAACGCGTTGCGCTGTTCGAACGCTTCGGCATACAGCTCGATCGCGGCATAAGCGGTGTAGCAACCGGCGCAACCGCAAGCGGCTTCCTTGGCGTGCTGGGCATGGGGAGCCGAGTCGGTGCCGAGGAAAAACTTCTCGCTGCCACCGGTGGCGGCATCGAGCAGGGCGTCCTGGTGGGTGTTGCGCTTGAGGATCGGCAGGCAGTAGAAATGCGGCCGAATACCGCCGACCAGCATGTGGTTGCGGTTGTACAGCAGGTGGTGAGCGGTGATGGTTGCGCCAACGTTGGCCGAGGCCTCGTTGACGAACTGCACGGCTTCACGGGTGGTGATGTGTTCGAACACCACCTTGAGCGTTGGGAAGCGTTCGACGACGCGGCGCATATGTTCGTCGATAAACAGCTTCTCGCGGTCGAAGACGTCCACGTCGCCACGGGTGACTTCACCGTGGATCAGCAGCGGCAAGCCGACTTCAGCCATGGCTTCCAGCGCCGGGAGGATCTTGTCGATGCTGGTAACGCCCGAGTCCGAGTTGGTGGTCGCGCCGGCCGGGTAGAGCTTGGCCGCGTACACGAAACCACTGGCCTTGGCCGCGCGGACATCTTCTGGCTGGGTGCGATCAGTGAGGTAGAGCACCATCAGTGGCTCGAAGCGGCTGCCGGCCGGCCGCGCAGCGAGGATGCGCTGGCGATAGGCGTCGGCTTCCGCGGCGTTGCGCACCGGAGGTACCAGGTTAGGCATGATGATGGCGCGGCCAAAGGTGCGCGCGACATCCGCGACTGTATTGGTCAACACGGCACCATCGCGAAGATGAATATGCCAGTCGTCGGGACGCAGCAGGGTCAGGCGGTCGGACATTGGGGATTCCAGGCGGGTCAAACTCGGGGGAATGCTACCGGAAAAGACTCATCCAGGCACTCGCTATCAAGTTTTACAACGAGCAACCGATACCCCGAAGGTACGGCGTAATTTACGCCTGTCGACTTTTTCTGTTGTACACGTCAGTGGAGCCTCCCGTGCGCCAGCGTTATCTAGCCTTGCTCAGTGTGTTTGCCAGCCTGCCTGCGATGGCTCTCACTTTCCAGACTCGTCTGGAGAGCATTGAGTGGACGGTCGAAGGTGACAAATTCGAGTGCCGCCTGACTCAGCCCATCACCGACTTTGGTTCCGGCGAGTTCGTTCGTCGTGCCGGTGAGCAGGCGATTTTCCGCCTCAAGAGTTTCAACCCGATGCAGGGCGCGGGCGGGGCGACCCTGCTGGCGGCGGCAGCGCCCTGGCAGCCGGGGCGCGGCGATATCAACCTCGGTGCGGTCAAGGCCGGCAGCGACGGCGTGCTGTTCAACAGTTCGCAAGTCCAGGCCGGGCGCCTGATCAATGGCTTGATGGATGGACGCAGCCCGGTGGTGCGTCAGTTCTCCCGCGACAACGGCGTTTCTGAAGTCCGACTGTTGCCGGTGAAGTTCAGCAAGGCCTACAGCGACTATCAAAGCTGTGTCGCCAAGCTGTTGCCGATGAACTATGAACAGGTCAAGGACGCGCAGATTGGATTCCCGGGCGGCGGTATCGACCTGGATCCCCAGGCCAAGGCCAAGCTGCAGGTGATGCTCGAATACCTCAAGGCCGACCCGACGGTGAATCACATCGACATCGACGGCCACTCGGACAACAGTGGCAATCGCTTGACCAACCGCGACCTGTCACGGCGTCGGGCCCTGGCGGTGCAGGACTTTTTCAAGGCCAATGGCATTCCCGAGTCGCAGATTACCCTGCGCTTCCACGGCGAGCGTTACCCGTTGGCGCCCAACACCAACCCGGCCAACCGGGCCAAGAACCGCCGGGTGAATATCCACCTGGATCGGGTGGCGCCGGCTGAAAAGGCCGCACCGCAAGCCACTTCCACGCCCAACGCCGCGGCGACGTCCTGATACGGCCGTAGCCGTCGCGCGCTCGACATAATCTGTCGCTTTGTCGTCATAAGCTGTCGCGCCTCTGTAAATTACCCGCGTGGATCGGTAGACTTGGCGGCTTTCCGTAGAACCCCGTGGAGTGATGGCATGGCGGACGTAAACAAGGTCGTTCTGGCGTATTCCGGCGGCCTGGACACTTCGGTGATCCTCAAGTGGCTGCAGGACACTTATAACTGTGAAGTGGTGACCTTCACCGCTGACCTGGGCCAGGGCGAAGAGGTCGAACCGGCCCGCGCCAAGGCGCAAGCCATGGGCGTTAAAGAGATCTACATCGACGATCTGCGCGAAGAGTTCGTGCGCGATTTCGTTTTCCCGATGTTCCGCGCCAACACCGTCTACGAAGGCGAGTACCTGCTGGGTACTTCCATCGCACGTCCGTTGATCGCCAAGCGCTTGATCGAAATCGCCAACGAAACCGGCGCTGACGCCATTTCCCATGGCGCCACCGGCAAGGGCAACGACCAGGTGCGTTTCGAACTGGGCGCCTACGCCCTGAAGCCCGGCGTAAAAGTGATTGCCCCTTGGCGTGAGTGGGACCTGCTGTCCCGTGAAAAACTCATGGACTATGCCGAGAAGCACAACATCCCGATCGAGCGCCACGGCAAGAAGAAGTCCCCGTACTCGATGGACGCCAACTTGCTGCACATCTCCTATGAAGGCGGCGTGCTGGAAGACACCTGGACCGAGCACGAAGAAGACATGTGGCGCTGGACCGTCTCCCCGGAGAAAGCGCCTGATGCCCCGCAGTACCTGGAACTGACCTACCGCAACGGCGACATCGTCGCGCTGGACGGCGTCGAAATGACCCCGGCCACCGTATTGGCGACCCTGAACCGTATCGGTGGCGAACACGGCATCGGTCGTCTGGACATCGTGGAAAACCGTTACGTGGGCATGAAGTCCCGTGGCTGCTACGAAACCCCGGGTGGCACCATCATGCTGCGCGCTCACCGCGCCATCGAGTCCATCACCCTGGACCGTGAAGTGGCTCACCTCAAAGACGAGTTGATGCCCAAGTACGCCAGCCTGATCTACACCGGCTACTGGTGGAGCCCTGAGCGTCTGATGCTGCAACAGATGATCGATGCCTCCCAGGCCCACGTAAACGGTGTGGTTCGCCTGAAACTGTACAAAGGCAACGTGATTGTCACCGGCCGCAAATCCGATGAATCGCTGTTCGATGCCAACATCGCCACCTTCGAAGAAGACGGCGGTGCTTACAACCAGGCCGACGCGGCTGGTTTCATCAAGCTCAACGCCCTGCGCATGCGTATCGCTGCGAACAAAGGCCGTACGTTGGTGTGATGCCGTTCGCTTGAGCCGCAGACCTGAGGTTTTTTGCCTTCCGGCTGCGGGTTGAGTGTCCAATAAAACGCTGCTTTCTCGGTTCGAGGACGCGGCGTTTTTTTATGCCTGTATTTCCGTCCGGCGGGTTGTTTATTCCCCAGAATGATCGGCTTTTTTCCAAGAATAAGGACTGGGGGGAATATCTAACGTGTGACGGGCCATTAAATAAAGTACGGCCACTCAGGTTGTTGTTTTAGCAAGTAAGAAAAACCTGAATAAGCCGTTGTTAGATACCCGGTTTCAGTACGAAAAGTAGCCGTGTTGACGACGTCCCTCAAAGCCGTCAGGGGGCGAAGGCCCTTTGTCTTCATGGCTTGTAGGGCAATTCGTTATTGTTTGTAAGGATCTTCTTTGACGCGTGGAAGTTAATCAAAGTCCGATGCGAAGAGCCAAATGTCTGGGGTATCGTGCTGGCTTTAATAACATTCAAGACTTGGATGTAACTATGAATAGAGTACTGATCGTGGATGATCATCCTGTCATTCGCCTGGCTGTGCGTATGTTGCTGGAACGGCACGGTTTCGAGGTGGTAGCGGAAACAGACAACGGCATGGATGGATTGAAGTTGGCTCTTGAGCATATGCCCGACGTTTTGATCCTAGACATCGGCATTCCAAGGCTGGACGGGTTGGAAGTGATCACGCGCCTGATGGCCCAGGCCGCGCCGATCAAGATTCTGGTCTTGACCCTGCAAGTGCCCGGCCCTTTTTCGATGCGTTGCATGCAGGCCGGTGCCGCGGGGTATGTGTGCAAGCAGCAGGACATCACTGAATTGATCAACGCGGTGCGGGCGGTCTTGGCGGGCTACAGCTATTTCCCCAGCGAAGCGTTGCAGTCGTTTCGCGCAAACCAGGGAATCACCAGTGAAGGGGAGATGATGGACTTGCTGTCGCGTAGGGAATTGATGGTCCTCAAGCAACTTGCCGTGGGCCAGAGCAACAAGGACATTGCCGATGATCTGCGCTTGAGCAATAAAACCGTGAGCACCTACAAAAGACGCCTGCTTTCCAAGCTCAATGCTCGTTCATTGGTTGATTTGATCGAGTTTGCCCAGCGTCAAAAAGTGGTCTGACCCGCCGCCCCCCCCCAGCGAGCCCTGGCGGACGGGAGTGTCCCGTGAAGAGGCTGCCGGTCACGCCGGCAGCACTTGTGCAGGCACAAAAAAACCTCCATCTGGGGGAGGTTTTAGGGGTTAAAGATCAAAATCATAATCGGCCAATTGCTTCTGCAGGCGACGCTCTTCCAAGAGATTGTCGATGGTCCGGCGCTTGCTCAGATTGGTCTTGGCCACCTCGACCACAGGTTCGGCCTCTTCTGTTTCAACAGCGGTGAAGTCGTCTTCTACGTCCAGTTGTTCTTTGCCAGCGCTCATAAGGTCAACTCCAGGCTAAGACTGCCATTGGCGCTCCTTATAACGATAATCACCGGTCGGGTAAAAAAGATTTTTTCAATCGCCTGATCAATAAAATCAATAGTCACTCAATCGTCTGAAGTCTTTTGCTTGTATTCGCACAAGTCTTCTATCCGGCAGCTGCCACAACGTGGCTTGCGGGCCAGGCACACGTAGCGGCCATGCAGGATCAACCAGTGGTGGGAGTCGAGGAGGAACTGTTTGGGCACAAACTTCATCAGCTTGTTTTCCACCTCCACGACGTTTTTTCCCGGCGCCAGCCCGGTGCGGTTGCTGACCCGGAAGATATGGGTGTCCACCGCCATGGTCAGTTGCCGGAACGCCGTGTTGAGCACCACGTTGGCCGTCTTACGGCCCACCCCGGGCAGGGCCTCCAGCGCTTCCCGGGTTTGCGGGACTTCACTGTCATGACATTCCACCAGCAGGCGGCAGGTTTCGATGACGTTCTTGGCCTTGCTGTTGTACAAACCGATGGTCTTGATGTATTCGGACAGCCCCTCGACCCCCAAGGCATAGATGGCGGCTGGCGTATTGGCCACGGGGAACAGCTTGGCCGTCGCCTTGTTGACCCCGACGTCAGTGGACTGCGCCGACAGAATCACTGCGATCAGCAACTCGAACGCAGAGTTGTAAGCCAGCTCGGTTTTCGGCTCCGGGTTGTCTTCGTGCAGTCGGCGGAATATTTCCAGACGTTTTGCGGCGTTCATGGGTGAGGCAGTTCCTTGCAGGCGTTCAATGGGGATTGCGCAGTTGAGTCCAGGCGTTTTTCGCCGCCAGGAGCAGGCCCAGGAGGATAAAACCACCGGGGGCGAGGAGGAGCAAGTGCGGACCGCCCTGGCTCCAGCGCCAGCCTGGCCAGTCCGTGTCGTTGATGCCGGCCAGCCATTGCAGGTGCTGGCCCAGCACGCCGCCACCGAGCGCTTCGCGCAGGGCGCCGAGGCCAACGAGCAGACAGCAGAACTGCGCGGCCCGGCGCAGCATGCCGGGTGTCTGGAAAAAGTGCGTCTGTTCCAGCACCACGCATTGCAGGGCGAGCAGCCCGAGATAAAGGGCCAAGTGTTGATGCAGTTCAAAGGCCCAGGCTTGCAGGCCCATTAGCACGCAACTAACGAGGCTGGCGCTGAGCAGCACACTGGTCAGCAGGCGCTGGGTGGGGTTGAGCCTGGCCCGCAAAGGGACCATGCACAGGCCGAAAAGGCTCATCACCCAGGCGAAAGCCAGTGCCAGGCCGAGGGCGTTGACCAGGGAATCGCTGGCGCCGACCAACGGCGTCAACATCAGGGTGCCCAAAAGTGGCGAGGCTTTATTCATGGTCGGGGCCTCCCAGCAGCTGGGGGCGATGCTCGTCGAAATAGCCCAAGGCGTCATGCAGGGCATTGATCACCGCCCGAGAGGTGATGGTTGCCCCGGCGATCTGGTCGAACTGGCCGCTGTCTTTTTTCAGGGCCCAGCCGTTGTCCCCCGGTTCCGCCCGGGAGCGGCCGATAAAACCTTGCAGCCAGGGATTGGGCTGTTCAGTGAGGCGACCGCCGAGGCCGGGGGTTTCGCTTTGCTTGAGGGCTTTGCTGCCCAACAGCCGGCCCTGGGCATCAATGGCGATCAGCAGTTCGATGGGGCCGCCGTAGCCCGTCACCCGGCTGAGCAGCAGCACTGCGCTGGGCTGGCCATTGCGTGTCGCCCGGTAACCGCCGATCAGGTTGCTGTGTTTCAGCGTCTGCGCCGTGAAGGGCAGGGGTTGGTCCAGCGGTTGATTGTCGTAACTGCCGGCCGGCAGCACGTCCAGCAGGTGCCGAGCCTCCAGCGCCCGTTGTTCGGCGGCGATCCGCGGCGCTGTGGCCTGGTGCACAAGAAATCCCACCGTGAGGCCGACCACCGCCACCAGCAGCACCATCACCGGCTGGCGATTCATCCTCGATCCGCCCTTGAGCTGGCGGCCACCCAGCGTTCCAGGGCTGGCACGCCGAGGTTCATCAGCAGCACGGCGAAGGCCAGGCCATCGGGGTAGCCGCCCCAGGTGCGGATCAGGTAGGTCAACAGGCCGACCCCGACGCCGAACAGCAGGCAAGCCTTGGCGCTTTTGGGCCCCGAGACCGGTTCGGTGACGATAAAAAACGCACCCAGCATGCTGGCGCCCGTGAGCAGGTGGAACAGCGGGGAACCGTGGGAGTCGGAGCCAGAGCCGTTCCAGCACAACAGGCTGATGACGAACAGGCTGGCGAGCATGCCCACTGGCGCGTGCCAACTGAACACCTTCTGTTGCAACAGCCAGAGGCCGCCCGCGAGGAACGCCAGGTTGACCCATTCCACACCTTTGCCGCCAACGTGACCAAAGGCTGGGTGGCCGGCAAACAGTTCGTCGACGGTCAGGCTGTGATTGATCCGCAGGCTGTCCAGGGCCGTCGCCTGGGCCCAGGCGTCAGGCAGCGCGGCACCGAAATGCCAGCCGAATACCGGCTGCAGCGCTGCGACCAGGTCCAGGCCCTGGGTGGCCGGCCAATGGGTCATTGGCTGTGGAAACGACACCAGCGCCAGGGCGTAACCGAGCATTGCCGGGTTAAAAGGGTTTTTGCCGAGGCCGCCGTACAGGTGCTTGCCGAGCAGCAGCGCACTGGCCACGGCACTGACGGTCAGCCACCAGGGGCAATAGGGCGGCAGGGCCATGGCCAGCAAGGTGGCGCTGATCAAGGCACTGCCATCCCCCAGGCTCGGGCGTACTGGCCGTTGGCGCAGGCGCAACACGGCGGCCTCCAGCGCCAGGGCTGTGCCCAGGGCCAGCAGCAGGTTGATCAGCACGCCCCAGCCGTAGAGCCACAACAGCACCAGCAGGCCCGGCACCGTCGCCAGCAGCACACGCTGCATGGCCTGGCGTAGGCGCAGGTCTGTGGGGGCTTCAGGGCGCAGCATGGGCTTGCACCTGGCGCTCGGCGGCGGCCAGCCGTTCCCGGGCCTTGGCCAGATCGGCGGGGTCTGTGTCCGGCCGGCGCTCCAGTTTGCTGACCTCGGCCCGGGCATAGGCCAGCTCGGTTTTCAGCTGCCGCAACGGTGCATCGATGGGCCGTTTTTCGATCCGTACCAAGTCCGGTGCCGGTTGCCCACTAGCCTCTTCGGCGGCATGCAGAGCCTGTTCGGCGGCTGCCAGGGCCGCGGCCAAGGTGGCCAACTCTGCGCTGGACGCATCACCACCCTGGGCCTTTTTCAGTTCTGCGCGGCGCATGGCCAATTGGATCTTGGCTCGCTTGAGCTCGGCATCCTTGGGTTCGGCAGGGGCTGCTGGCGGTTCGGCGTTGCGCTCAAGTTCGGCCAGGGCTTGTTCGGCGGCCTCGAACTGGCGTTGCAGCACAATCAGTTGTGACTGCTGCTCAAAGGTCGGCGGATGACCGAAGGCTTTGAGGGATTTATTCAACTGTGCCCGGCTCATCGCCAGGTCAATCTTGGCTTTTTTCAGCGCCGCGTCGGCTGCAGCGGCTTTTTGCGCACGTACCCGCTCAATGGCGTCCTGCACCGGATTGCCGGCGGCTGTATTGGGCTGGGCCGAGCGCTGGCTGCGCGCCAGGCGTTCGGCGTGCCTTTGCTGTTCTTCACGATGCAGTCGGGCGTTGCGTTGTTCAAAGCGTTGGCGGGCGTGGTTGCGTTTGGCGGCGCGTGCCTGCAGTTGTTCGACGTTGATGGCCAGGCCGCCGACGATGGGCACCACGGTGTCCAGGGGCAGCGGGTGCATGTCGATGCAGTCCACCGGGCACGGCGCCACGCACAGGTCGCAGCCGGTGCATTCGTCGATGATTACCGTGTGCATGAACTTCGCCGCACCGACGATGGCGTCCACCGGGCAGGCCTGGATGCATTTGGTGCAGCCGATGCATTCCGCTTCACGGATAAAGGCCACTTGCGCGGGTGCCGAGCCCCGGCTGGTGTCCAGTTCCAGCACTGGCACCTTGAGCAGCTGCGCCAGGTTGGCCAGGGTCTCGCGCCCCCCGGGCGGGCATTTGTTGATGGCCTCGCCGGCGGCAATGCCTTCCGCGTAGGGCAGGCATCCGGGGTGCCCGCATTTGCCGCACTGGGTCTGGGGCAAGAGGGCGTCAATGCGTTGAATCAGGCTCATGGGGTGGTCAGTCCGTTGAAACCGAGAAAGACCACCGCCAGCAAGCCGGCGCTGATCAGGTCGATCGGCAAGCCGCGCAAGGGCAGGGGCACATCAGGGTGGGAAACGCGCTGGCGCAGGTCGTCGAACAGGCCCAGCACCAGCCAGAAACCCAGGCCGGCGCCCAGGCTCAGGGCGATAGAGTGCCCCAGGTCCTGTTGGTTATTCATCAGTAACAGGCCGAGTACGCCGGCATTGCCCAGCAGCAAGGGCCAGAGTCCCTCGAACGGCAGCTTGGGCAGTGCCCGGGGCAGCAGCCTCAACAGTGGGCGAATCAGCAGCACACTCAAGGGCAGGAAGATAAACAGCTGCAACGTCGTCAGCCCCAGCGGCGCCAGCACCCCGTGGTACAGCGGGTACGCCGCGAGGCTGCACAGCAACATCAGGGTGGTGGTGGCGATGCCCAGGGCGTGGATTTTGCTGCGCTCGGCGGCGGGTTGCTCGCTCGCCTGCAGCAGCGGATCGACGCCCAGGGGCCACTGCAACACGAAGTTGTTGATCAGGGCAGTGCTGACAAGCGTGAGAAGGAGGTCGTTCATGTCGGTGGCCGGTGAGAACGGTCGGTGGCCTATAAAGAGTAGGCATGATCCGACGAGGCACAGGGGCCAGGCGGATATGAAAATCCCCCCGTCACGCAAACGCGCCACGGGGGGATAGGGGCCAGCCAGGCTTTTTACTTGATGCGCTGGCCCGGCTTGGCGCCGCTGTCGGGGCTCAGCAGGTAGATCTCTTCACCGCCAGGGCCGGCGGCCATCACCATGCCTTCGGAGATGCCGAACTTCATTTTCCGCGGCTTGAGGTTGGCGATCATCATGGTCAGGCGACCATCGAGCTTGGACGGGTCCGGGTAGGCGCTCTTGATCCCGGAGAACACGTTGCGTTGCTCGCCACCGATGTCCAGGGTCAAGCGCAGCAGCTTGTCCGCACCTTCCACGTGTTCGGCCTTGACGATCAGGGCCACGCGCAGGTCCACGGCGGCAAAGGCGTCGAAGTCGATTTCCGGCGACAGCGGGTCCTTGGCGAGTTCGCCGTTACCTTGTGGCGCAACGTCGCCGGTGTCGGTCTGGCTGGCGGTCAGGTCTTCTTTCGACGCATCGGACATGGCCTGGACCTTGACCGGGTCGATCCGGGTCATCAGTGGCTTGAACTCGTTCAACTGATGGTTGCTCAGCAGTGTCAGGTGATCGTTCCAGGTCAGCGGGGCGACATTCAGGAACGCCTCGGCATCGGCGGCCAGCAATGGCAGCACCGGCTTGAGGAAGATCACCAGTTGGCGGAACAGGTTGATGCCCGTGGCGCAGATGGCCTGGACCTCATCCTGCTTGCCTTCCTGTTTGTTCAGCGACCATGGGGCCTTGTCGGCGATCCAGGCGTTGGCACGGTCGGCCAGGGCCATGATTTCGCGCATGGCACGGGCGAAGTCACGGGCTTCATAGGCATCGGCAATGCTTGGCGCGGCGGCCAGGAAGGCTTCGGTCAGCTCGGGTGCGGCGTTGCTGTCCACCAGCACGCCGGCATTGCCTTTGTGGATGAAACCGGCGCAACGGCTGGCGATGTTGACCACCTTGCCCACCAGGTCGGAGTTGACCTTCTGCACGAAGTCTTCGAGGTTCAGGTCCAGGTCGTCGACGCCACGGCCCAGTTTGGAGGCGTAGTAGTAGCGCAGGTATTCCGGCGACAGGTGCTCAAGGTAGGTACGGGCCTTGATGAAGGTCCCGCGAGACTTGGACATTTTCTGGCCGTTGACGGTCAGGTAGCCGTGCACGTTGATGCCGGTCGGCTTGCGGTAGCCGGCGCCTTCGAGCATGGCGGGCCAGAACAGTGCGTGGAAGTTGACGATGTCCTTGCCGATGAAGTGGTACAGCTCGGCGCTGGAGTCTTTGTTCCAGAACGCGTCGAAATCCAGTTCCGGACGGCGCGCGCACAGGTTCTTGAAGCTGGCCATGTAGCCGATCGGCGCATCCAGCCACACGTAGAAGTACTTGCCCGGTTCACCGGGGATCTCGAAACCGAAGTACGGCGCATCGCGGGAGATATCCCACTGCTGCAGGCCCGCGTCCAGCCACTCGGCGATCTTGTTGGCCACAGCGTCTTGCAGGGTGCCGCTGCGGGTCCAGGTTTGCAGCATTGCTTGGAAGTCCGGCAGTTTGAAGAAGAAGTGCTGGGAGTCCTTGAGCACCGGCGTGGCGCCCGAGATCGCCGACTTCGGATCCTTCAAGTCGGTGGGCGCATAGGTAGCGCCGCATTTTTCGCAGTTGTCGCCGTACTGGTCTTCAGTGCCGCATTTCGGGCAGGTGCCCTTGATGAAGCGGTCGGCCAGGAACATTTTCTTTTCCGGGTCGAAATACTGGGTGATCGAGCGCTGGGCAATGTGCCCGGCGTCACGCAGTTTCAGGTAGATCTGGCTCGACAGCTCACGGTTTTCTTCGGCGTGAGTGGAGTGGAAGTTGTCGAAATCCACCAGGAACTCGGCAAAGTCGGCGCTGTGTTCAGCCTGGACGTTGGCGATCAGTTGTTCCGGGGTGATGCCTTCCTTTTCTGCGCGCAGCATGATGGCCGAGCCGTGTGCGTCGTCCGCGCAGACATAGATGCATTGGTTGCCGCGATGCTTCTGGAAGCGCACCCACATATCGGTCTGGATGTACTCAAGCATATGGCCAAGGTGGATAGAACCATTGGCATAGGGCAGGGCGCTGGTGACGAGGATCTTGCGTGGCTCGGACATGGGGCTCGGCTACTTGATGAAACGGAGGTCGGCCACTATAAAGCGCCGGCGCGGATTTTTCACCCCGTGTAAGGCGTTCGCCATTGTTGTTTGAACATCCCGCCCATGGATCAGAACAGGTAGGATAGCCGCCTGATTTTTCTGTCTTGTTATCGGAGTTGCCCATGAGCGCCGTCAATCGCGCAGCGGTGGAAGCCGTTCTTCGCCAATACACCGACCCCTATCTGAACCAGGACCCGGTCAGCGCCGGCTGCGTGCGGACCATCGACGTCCAGGGCGATAAGGTCCTGGTCCAGATGGAACTGGGTTATGCCGCCGGTCTGTTCAAGAGCGGCTGGGCGCAGATGCTGCAACTGGCCATCGAAGGCCTGGACGGTGTCAGTTCGGCCAAGGTCGAGATCACCAGCGTGATTGCCGCGCACAAGGCCCAGGCGCAGATCCCGGGGCTGGCCAACGTCAAGAACGTGGTGGCCGTGGCGTCCGGCAAGGGCGGTGTGGGCAAATCCACCACTGCTGCCAACCTGGCCCTGGCCCTGGCCCGTGAAGGCGCCAAGGTGGGCATTCTCGACGCCGATATCTATGGCCCAAGCCAAGGCATCATGTTTGGCATCGCCGAAGGCACCCGCCCGAAGATCAAGGACCAGAAGTGGTTCGTGCCGATCGAGTCCCATGGCGTGGAAGTCATGTCCATGGCCTTCCTCACCGATGACAACACGCCGATGGTCTGGCGCGGGCCAATGGTCTCCGGGGCCTTGCTGCAACTGGTGACCCAGACCGACTGGGGCAACCTGGATTACCTGGTGATCGACATGCCACCAGGCACCGGCGATATCCAGCTGACCCTGGCGCAGAAAGTGCCGGTGGCCGGCGCTGTGATCGTCACCACCCCGCAAGACCTGGCACTGCTGGATGCGCGCAAGGGCGTGGAGATGTTCCGCAAGGTCAACATCCCGGTGCTGGGTGTGGTGGAAAACATGGCGGTGCACATCTGCTCCAATTGCGGTCACGCCGAGCACCTGTTCGGTGAAGGCGGCGGCGAGAAGCTGGCCAGCCAATACGATGTCGAGCTGCTGGCTTCGTTGCCGTTGTCGATGCTGATCCGCGAACAGGCCGATGGTGGCAAGCCCACCGTGATTGCTGAGCCCGACAGCCAGATCGCCATGGTTTATCAGGAGCTGGCTCGCCACGTCGGTGCGCGCATCGTGTTGCAGGAAGCGGCCGCCCCGGCGATGCCGAACATCACCATCAGCGACGACTGACACCTCGGAAAAGCCTTGCTGTAGGCGCTGGTTGGCCAGCGATCGCGACCGTTAAATCGCCATCGCCGGCAAGCCGACTCCTACAAGGGCGGGGTCAGATTCGCAGGCCGCCGTCCATTTCCAGGATGCGCCCGGTGTAATAGTCGTTTTCGAAGATATAGGCCGCCGAGTGGGCGATTTCTTCCGGCTTGCCCATGCGTTTGAGGGGGATGGCGGAGGTCATTCTTTCCAAGGCTTCGGGTTTCATGCTCTGGGTCATTTCGGTTTCGATAAAGCCCGGCGCAATGCCCGCCACACGAATACCGTAGCGCGCCAGTTCCCGTGCCCAGGTCACGGTGGCGGCGACCACCCCGGCCTTGGCCGCGGAATAATTGGTCTGGCCGATGTTGCCGGCGCGGGAAATCGAAGAAATATTGATGATGGCGCCGCTGTTATTCAGCTCGACCATCTTCGCTGCCACTTCTCGAGTGCAGAGGAAGACCCCGGTCAGATTGACGTCGATCACTGCCTGCCACTGGGCCAGGCTCATCTTGCTGATTTCGCCGTCCTTGACCTTGAGCAGCAGGCCGTCGCGCAGGATGCCGGCGTTGTTGATCAAGCCGTGGATGGCCCTGAAATCCTCGGCCACCCGGGCGACCATGTGCTCCACCTGCTCTTCATTGGCCACGTTGCACAGGTAGGCCCGGGCCTCGGCGCCCAGGGCTTGGCAGGCGGCCACGGCGGCGTCGAGTTTTTCCGGGTTCAGGTCCACCAGCGCCAGGCGGGCACCCTTGGCAGCGAAATACTCGGCCATGGAACGGCCCAGACCTTGGCAACCGCCAGTGATAATGATTACTTTGTCGTCGAGTTGCATTCGCATGTCTCGCTAGCCGGTCGGAAGGGGTTTCCATTGCGGGGAACCTGCGCACGACGCCCGATACGGCCCGGTTGCAGATCAGAATTGCCCCCAAGGGTGTCGCTGGAACCAAGCTCCAGGCGCCCGTCCGTTTCCGACGGATTAGTTTAAAGGAGTCATAAAGTGAGCGTTGAAGCGGCCAAGAATGCACGAGAATTACTGCTCAAGGAATACCGTGGCGTGCTGTCCACCCACTCCAAGGCGATGCCCGGTTTTCCTTTCGGTTCAGTGGTTCCCTATTGCCTGGACGAGCAGGGCCGGCCGCTGATTCTGATCAGCCGAATCGCCCAGCACACCCACAACCTGCAGAAGGATCCCAAGTGTTCGCTGCTGGTGGGCGAGCGCGAAGCCGAGGATGTACAAGCCGTTGGGCGCCTGACGTACCTGGCCGAGGCCGAGAAACTCACCGACGACGCGCAGATCGAGGCGGCGGCCGAGCGTTACTACCGTTACTTTCCCGATTCGCAGAATTACCACCAAGCCCATGATTTCGATTTCTGGGTACTCAAGCCGGTGCGCCATCGTTACATCGGCGGTTTTGGCGCGATCCACTGGGTCGATCAACTGACCCTGGCCAACCCCTTTGCCGGCAAGGCCGAGGTCAGCATGGTCGAACACATGAACAGTGACCACGCCAAGGCCATTGCCCACTATGTCGAGCTGGCGGGTTTGCCGAGCAGCGTGCCCGCGCAATTGGCCGGGATCGACACCGAAGGCATGCACTTGCGTATCGGCCAGGGACTCCACTGGTTGCCCTTCCAGGCACCTTGTAATACGCCGACACAAGTGCGCGAAGCCCTGGTTTTTCTGGCTCACGCCGACCATTGGCCGAAAAATGCAGGTGTCGACGCTTGAATTCACGAATTGGCGACGTCATCTACGGTCTACTGGAAGGCATTCTTCCGTAGAGGAAACCATTTGATGCGCCCTTTTCTGTTGCTCTTTCTGCTGTTCCCGGTGCTAGAGCTGTTTGTTTTCGTCAAGGTCAGCGCGGCGATCGGGTTTTTCCCGGCCCTGCTGCTGATCATTCTCGGCTCGATGCTGGGTGTGCTGGTCCTGCGGGTGGCCGGTCTGGCCACCGCGTTGCGGGCTCGTGAAAGCCTGAACCGCGGCGAACTGCCGGCCCAGACCATGCTGGAAGGGCTGATGCTGGCCCTGGGTGGCGGTCTGTTGATTATCCCAGGCTTTATCAGCGACATTTTCGGCCTGATCATGCTGCTGCCTATCACTCGCCGCCTGCTGGCCAACAAAATGCGCAAGCGGGCCGAGGAACAGGCCATTCGTCAACGCGCCTTTGCCGATGACATGCGCACCGCCCGCGGTGGCCCGTCGCCCCAGCAACCCTTGGGCCGTGAGCCCAATGTGATCGAAGGCGAGTTCGAACACCGGGACTCGTAACCTCGGCTGACTTACACACGGCACCTTCGGGTGCCGTGTGTGTTTCTGGCGACGACGATGTAAAAAATTTCATCGCGCTGCCCTTGTAATAAGCTTATGCGCCCTTATGTAACGGTCACCGCAAGGTTTCTGGTGGTTGCACCAGACAGACTTCCGCGTCTCGCTCGTCGAGCCGCAACCGGCCACGCCGGAATTTGTTAACCCGCCGGTATCCACACCGGCCGTTGAAAACCACAATTAGGAGAGATCGACAATGAAGCTTCGTCCTCTGCATGACCGCGTCGTTATCCGTCGCAGCGAAGAAGAATCGAAAACTGCTGGCGGTATCGTTCTGCCAGGTTCGGCCGCTGAAAAACCTAACCGTGGCGAAATCGTCGCTGTGGGTACCGGCCGTGTGCTGGACAACGGTGAAGTACGTGCGCTGGCCGTGAAAGTGGGTGACAAGGTTGTGTTTGGCCCTTACTCCGGCAGCAACACTGTGAAAGTCGACGGCGAAGACCTGCTGGTAATGGCTGAGAACGAAATTCTCGCCGTTATCGAAGGCTGATTCCCGCGCATCTTCCCGTTACTACAAAGTATTTAAGGAATATCGATCATGGCTGCTAAAGAAGTTAAATTCGGCGATTCCGCCCGCAAGAAAATGCTCACCGGTGTCAATGTCCTGGCTGACGCAGTAAAAGCGACCCTGGGCCCGAAAGGCCGTAACGTGATCATCGAGAAGAGCTTCGGCGCTCCGACCATCACCAAGGACGGCGTTTCCGTTGCCAAAGAAATCGAGCTGAAAGATCGCTTCGAAAACATGGGCGCGCAGCTGGTTAAAGACGTTGCTTCCCGTGCTAACGATGACGCTGGCGACGGTACTACCACCGCTACCGTTCTGGCTCAGTCGATCGTCAACGAAGGCCTGAAAGCCGTCGCTGCCGGCATGAACCCGATGGACCTGAAACGCGGCATCGACAAGGCGACCATCGCCATCGTCAAAGAGCTGAAAGGCCTGTCCAAGCCATGCGCTGACTCCAAAGCCATCGCTCAGGTTGGCACCATCTCTGCCAACTCCGACAACTCCATCGGCGACATCATTGCCGAAGCCATGGAAAAAGTCGGTAAAGAAGGCGTGATCACCGTTGAAGAAGGCTCGGGCCTGGAAAACGAACTGTCGGTTGTAGAAGGCATGCAGTTCGACCGTGGCTACCTGTCCCCTTACTTCATCAACAAGCCGGACACCATGGTCGCCGAACTCGACGGCCCGCTGATCCTGCTGGTTGACAAGAAGATCTCCAACATCCGCGAAATGCTGCCAGTGCTGGAAGCCGTTGCCAAAGCCGGCCGCCCACTGCTGATCGTGGCTGAAGACGTTGAAGGCGAAGCCCTGGCGACTCTGGTTGTGAACAACATGCGTGGCATCGTTAAAGTCGCTGCCGTCAAGGCACCAGGCTTCGGCGACCGTCGCAAGGCCATGCTGCAGGACATCGCCGTCCTGACCGGCGGTACCGTTATCTCCGAAGAGATCGGCCTGAGCCTGGAAAGCACCACCCTGGAGCACCTGGGTAACGCCAAGCGCGTGATCCTGTCCAAAGAAAACACCACCATCATCGACGGTGCTGGCGTTGAAGCGGACATCCAGGCTCGTGTGACTCAGATCCGTCAACAAGTCGCCGACACTTCGTCCGACTACGACCGTGAAAAACTGCAAGAGCGTCTGGCCAAGCTGTCCGGCGGCGTTGCAGTGATCAAGGTTGGCGCTGGCTCCGAAGTTGAAATGAAAGAGAAGAAAGCCCGCGTTGAAGACGCCCTGCACGCTACCCGTGCAGCCGTTGAAGAAGGCGTGGTACCTGGCGGCGGCGTGGCACTGGTTCGTGCCCTGCAAGCCATCAGCGAGCTGAAAGGCGACAACGCTGACCAAGACGTGGGCATCCAACTGCTGCGTCGCGCTGTTGAAGCGCCACTGCGCCAGATCGTTGCCAACTCCGGCGACGAGCCAAGCGTAGTTGTCGACAAGGTCAAGCAAGGCGAAGGTAACTACGGTTACAACGCAGCGACCGGCGAATACGGCGACATGATCGCGATGGGTATCCTGGACCCGGCTAAAGTGACTCGTTCTGCTCTGCAGGCCGCAGCCTCTATCGCCAGCCTGATGATCACCACCGAAGCGATGATTGCTGAAATCGCTGAAGACAAACCAGCTGGCGGCGGCATGCCAGACATGGGCGGCATGGGTGGCATGGGCGGCATGATGTAAGCCAGCCTTACCCCCGTACTGAAAAACCCCGCCGGTGAACACCGGCGGGGTTTTTTATTGTCCGTGAAATGTGTTGCTCAGAGTCGGCGCTGTCCCGCTGCCTGTCAGGCTGCAACGCCGCGGATGCTATCCCTGTACTGCTTGGGCGGAAGGTACCGGCACGGCGTCGGGCGAGGGACGGTAAAGAATGAAGTAGTAGGTGCCCAGGCTGATCAGCCAGCAAAAAATCGCCGTCCAGACGTTGTGGGAGAAGAAGTGCGCGCCCTGCATCATGCGGCCGATGGAGAACACGGTGCCCAGGGCAAAGGCGAAGACCAGGGCGTTGCGCGCCAGCCGTGGCCGGCGATCACGCAGTACAAAGAACAGCGCAAACAAGGTGAAACCGGTCGCCGCGTGGCCGCCGGGCCAGCAGCGGCCGGGCTTGTCGGTCGGCGGGCGGGGGCTCAGCAGTTCGCTGTAGGTTTCCTTGCCACCAAACTCCTTCAGGCTCCAGGGGCATTGCACGGCGGTCACGGCCTTGACCGGTGTCACAAAGCCCGTGGCCAAGGCCAGGGACAGCACCAGGCAGCCCAGTTCCCGCTTGAACGGTTGGAGCCGAGCCATCATGAAGGACGCCACGAAACCGATGATCGAGAGCACCGAAAAGGCGATGACCACCTGTTTGGCCCGATCGTGGAGGATGGTTTCCAGCAGGTAGCTGTGCCCACCGATAAACGCGCCGGCCACCGGGTCATAGAAACGCTTGGCCAGGTCCATGTCCAAAGACGTCAGCTCGAGCAGGATCAGAATCGCCGCCGTGACAGCGGGAACCCCCAGGCATATCCAGAAGTTGAGGGGCCTGGAAGCAGGGCGGATGAGGGCTGAGGTCATGCGAGATCCTTGGGCAGGGGAGGCGATCAAGTCGCGGATTCGCGCGCAGTCTGCGGCCGTTGCTGTCATCAGCCTGTGAACCGATAGTGAAAAAAACGTCAAGCCGGCACCCGGGCGCGCACCACGCCCACGCCGGCTTTACGGCGCTAGCGGAGAGCTACGCTTGGCCTTAAGCTGCGCGAGCCAAGACGGCGGCAACTGTGTAGGGAGAAAAGTGCCCATGCGAATTTTATTGGTTGAAGACAACCGCGATATCCTGGCCAACCTGGCGGATTACCTGGGGCTCAAGGGCTACACCGTGGACTGCGCGCAGGACGGCCTGTCGGGCCTGCACCTGGCCGCCACCGAACATTACGACTTGATCGTGCTCGACATCATGCTCCCCGGCATCGATGGCTACACCCTGTGCAAGCGCCTGCGTGAAGACGCCCGGCGTGACACCCCGGTGATCATGCTCACCGCCCGCGATCAGTTGGACGACCGTCTCCAGGGTTTCAAGTCCGGTGCCGACGACTACCTGGTCAAACCCTTTGCCCTGTCCGAGTTGGCGGCGCGCATCGAAGCCGTGATGCGTCGCACCCAGGGCGGTGGCCGTCGGGCCTTGCAGGTCGGTGATTTGAGTTACGACCTCGACACCCTGGAGGTCACCCGCGAGGGCCGCTTGCTCAAGCTCAACCCGGTGGGCCTCAAACTGTTGGCGGTGCTGATGCAGAAGAGCCCCCATGTGCTGCGTCGCGAAGTCTTGGAAGAGGCCCTGTGGGGCGACGACTGCCCGGACAGCGACAGCCTGCGCAGCCACGTTCACCAGTTGCGCCAGGTGATCGACAAACCGTTCGCCAAGCCGCTGCTGCATACCGTGCACGGCGTCGGTTACCGCTTGGCCGAGGGTCGTGATGGAGTTTAAGCAGAGCCTCGCCCAGCGCATCATCATCGCTTTTGCCCTGATGAGCGCCTTGGTGGCGGGGGCCTTCGCCATGGGTATTGTGGCCACCGTGCACCTGGTCGAAGAGAAATTGATCTCGGCAGGGCTGGGGGGCGACTTGCAGCGCTTGTTGCTGATGGACAATGTCGCCGACTGGAGCCACCGCCCCGAACCGGATCAGTTGTTCTACTTCAGTGGCGGGCATGGCGATTTCGAACTGCCCAAGGACCTGCGTCATCTGGAACCGGGTTTTCACGAAGTGTTTCGTGAGCAACTGTCCTATCACGCCATGGTGGAGGTGGTGGACGGGCGGCGTTACGTGTTGCTGCAGGATCAAAGCGATTTCGAAGAGCGCGAGCGGGTGTTATTCGCCGTGGTCCTGGTGGGTTTTGTCCTGAGCTTGGCCTTGGCGGTGTTTCTGGGCTGGGTCCTGGCGCGCAAAGTCATGGCGCCGGTGGTTCGTTTGGCCCGGCAAGTGCGGCACCGCGACCAATTGCTCGGCCTGGCGCCCCCCTTGGCCCCGGACTATGCCGCCGATGAGGTGGGTGAGTTGGCCATTGCCTTCGACGCCACCCTGGGCCGCCTGCGCCAAGCCCTGAGCCGCGAACGGCTGTTCACCAGTGATGTCAGCCATGAATTGCGCACGCCGTTGATGGTGCTGGCCAGCTCCTGTGAACTGCTCCTGGAAAACCCCGGTATCGACCAGCGCGGGCGTGCCCAGGTCGAGCGCATTGCTCGGGCCAGCGAGGAGATGCGCGAGTTGGTGCAGACCTTCCTGATGCTCGCCCGGGCTCAGCGTGAAGACGCCAGCATGTCGGCCCAGGTGACCCTGCGCCAGGCGGCCGAAGACTTGCTTGGGGTGTGGCAAGGGCCGATCAACGACAAGGGCATCGAACTGATCTTCGAACCCGGCCAGCCTCTGGACACCCGCTACAACGTGACCTTCCTGCACGCGGTGATGGGCAACCTGCTGCGCAATGCCCTGCATTACACCGAACGCGGGTTTATCCGCCTGACCCTGGAGCCCAGCGGCTTTGTGGTGGAAGACAGTGGTGTGGGCATCCCCGAAGAGAAGCGTGAAGCCATGTTCGAGCCCTTTGTGCGTGGTGATGAAAAGCGCGGCGAGGGCCTGGGCCTAGGCTTGTCCCTGGTGCAGCGGATTTGCGAGAACCAGGGCTGGAGCGTCAGCCTCAGCACCATGACCCCCAACGGCTGCCGCTTCCACGTCGAACTCAGTCCTGCGCAGCCTTGATCGCGAAAGGCCCCGACCGGTCGGGGCCGCTTTATTCTTCTGAGGTGGCCCCAGGCCAGTGTGCTTGAGCGGTAAAACCTTGAAATATTTCCGCCGTGGACGGGACGAAGTTTTCACAAAGACATGACCTGACGCTGACATGCGGCTGCCTAAGGTGGCGCCATCAGTTGCAGGAGACTTTGGTGATGGCTACCCCGATCAAGCTGGAATTTTCCAACAAGTACGACGAACAACACGCCCAGGAGTATTTGTTCAAGCACCAGGATGGCCTGGCGCGCAAATTGTCCCACCGCCGTGACGAGCAACTGGCTCGTGCAGCCCTGGCGCTGGCCGGTGAGCCGGGCCTGGTGCTGGACCTGCCCTGTGGCGCGGGACGTTTCTGGCCGTTGCTGGCGGAAAAACCCAATCGCGTGATCATCGGTGCTGACAATTCTGCGGCTATGCTCAGTCTGGCCACGGTGGCCCAACCCGCCGATGTGGTGAAACGGGTACAACCCTTGCAGACGTCAGCTTTCGCTATCGACCTGCCGGATAACGCAGTGGATAGCATTTTCTCCATGCGCTTGCTGCACCACATTGGTGAGTCGGCTCATCGACTGGCATTACTCCGCGAATTTCAACGGGTTACTCGCGACAGCGTGATCGTCTCGTTGTGGGTCGACGGCAATTTCAAGGCGTTCAAACGCAAGCGCATGGAGCAAAAACGCCGTGCGCAAACGGAGTCGTCGGGTTACCAGAATCGTTTCGTGTTACCTGTCGTTACGGTTGAACAGGAGTTTGAAGAGGCCGGATTTCGTATCCAGGACCATTTTGACTTTTTCCCGCTCTACGCCATGTGGCGAGTCTACGTATTACGCAAGAGGTAAGAGGATGGCTGTGGAATGTGTCTCGCACATGGAAGGTGCGGCTACGGAACGCTTCGAGCATTTCTGGAACCAGCAGGGTGAATGGGTCGAACCCCCCAATCAGCGGCGTGGCGGAGAGAGCGGGGTACAGCGACTCGTCAGTGACGGTCGCCTGCTGTATGTGAAGCGTCAGGTCGGGCACATCTATCGCAGTTGGCTGCATCCGTTCGGCCGGCCCACGGTGTTGCGTGAGCAGGACGCGCTCAAGGGCCTGGGCGTATTAGGCGTGGGCGTGCCGGAGCTGGTGTTCTGCGGCGCCCGGCGTGATTCTCAGCGGGGCTGGCAGGCGCTGCTGGTGACCGCGGCCCTGGAGGGCTTTGTAGAGATCGATACCTGGTACGCCGCGGGTGAGCGTGAGCGTCATGGCGACGCGCTCCATGATCGGCTCTTGCAGGCCGTGGCCGCGACCCTGGTGCGCATGCACAAAGGCCGCTGGCAACATGGCTGCCTGTATGCCAAGCATGTGTTTGTAAGGGTCACGGGGACTGGCGAACAGGCCCGGATTGACGTGGCCTTGCTGGATTTCGAAAAGTGCCGCCAGCGTTTGAGCGCTCAGCGGGCTGCGGCCCATGATCTGAAGCAACTGCGTCGCCACTCGTCGTGGAGCGACCCGGACTGGCAGAAACTCTACTATTTTTATAGGACGGCGTTTGGCAGCGCTATCAAGGGTTTAACCTGATGAAACTCGAAATTGCACGAGGTTTGTTTTTAGTAGGAGCCTTGGCAGTTGCCTCGTTGGCTGTGGTTGCCTGGGAGCAGCCGCGGACTCAGATCCTCAGCGTCGGAGACGCACATTGTCCTTTGCCTCGGGTGGTCAAGACATCCGTGGCGGCCAAACCCGACCATGACATCCTGTTGTTCATGTTCGGTATGGCCCAAGGCATGAGGCCACAGAGTTGAAGCACAGCCTACAGACCGAAAGGCCTCGCATTGCGAGGCCTTTTCTTTTGCTCAGGGATCAGCGTTCGGCCTTGGACAGCAGGGTGTAAATGCAGGGCAGCACGAACAGGGTGAACAGGGTGCCGATGGACATCCCCGTAGCGATCACCATGCCGATGTCAAAGCGACTGACGGCACCGGCGCCGGTGGCCAGGATCAACGGCACCATGCCAAAGACCATGGCGGCGGTGGTCATCAACACCGGGCGCAGGCGGATGGCGGCCGCTTCTTCCACAGCCTCTCTGGCGCTCAGGCCCTTGCTCTGGCGCAACTGGTTGGCGAACTCGACGATCAGGATCCCGTGTTTGCTGATCAGGCCGATCAGCGTCACCAGGCCCACCTGGGTGTAGATGTTCATGCTCGACCAGCCGAGAAACAGCGGGATCAAGGCCCCGCAGATCGACAGCGGCACCGTCACCAGGATCACCAACGGGTCACGGAAACTCTCGAACTGCGCAGCCAGCACCAGGAAGATGATCGCCAGGGCCAGGCCGAAGGTGACCCACAAGGCACTGCCTTCCTGGACGAATTGCCGACTGGCGCTGGCGTAGTCGAAGGCGTAGCCGGCCGGGGCTTCTTCCCGGGCGATCTGGCGTACGGTCTCGATGGCTTCGCCCATGCTCACTAGAGGCACACCGGAGAGGGTGGCGGCGTTGAGCTGCTGGAACTGGTTCAACTGCCGAGGCCGGGCGCGGTCGCTGACCTTGATCAGGGTCGACAGCGGCAAGGCTTCGCCCCGGTTGTTTTTCACGTAATAGTTGTTCAGCCAATCGGGGTTGTCGCGGTAGGCGCGCTCAACTTGGGCAATGACCTTGTAGCTGCGCCCGTCGATAGTGAAGCGGTTGATCTCCGCTTCCCCCAGCAGGGTCGCGAGGGTCCCCCCCAGGTCTTCCATCGACACGCCCATCTGCGCCGCTTTGGCCCGGTCGATGTCCACTACCACTTCGGGTTTGTCGAAGGCCAGGTCGAGGTCGACGAAGGCGAACTTACCGGACTCCATGGCCCGCGCCTTGATTCGGTTGGCCACCTCCAGCAGCGCCTCGTAGCCGTCGGGGGTGTTGATCACGAAGGCGAACGGCAGGCCTTCGCCGGTGCCGGGCAGGGACGGCAGGTTGAAGCCGAAGACCTGCAGCCCGGCGATGCCGTCGAGTTTGCTTTGCACCTTGGGCAGGATCTGCATCTGGGTCTGGCTGCGCTCGTTCCAAGGCTTGAGCAGGAAGCCGCCGATGCCCGATTGCACGCCGTTGAAGCCGTTGATCTGGAACGACGAGTAGTACTCGGGGAACTCTTTGAAGATCGTCAGGAACTCATCGGTGTAGGCGTTGAGGTAGTCCAGGTTGGTGGGCTGGGGCGCACTGGCCATCATGAAAATGATGCCCTGGTCTTCATCGGGGGCCAGCTCGGACTTGGTGAATTTGAGCAGCAGCGGAATCAGGCACAGCACGATCAGTGCAAACACCAGCACCACCGGGCGGGTGTTGAGGGTGCCATGGAGCATGCGCTGGTAGCGTCGCTTGAGGCCTTCGAAAATCTGGTCGAGGCGATAGGCCAGGCCGCTGGGGTTTTCGTCATGGCGCAGCAGCAGCGCACACATCATCGGCGACAGGGTCAGGGCGACGATCCCGGAGATCACCACGGCCCCGGCCAGGGTCAGGGCAAACTCCTTGAACAGTGCCCCGGTCAGGCCCTGGAGAAAGCCGATGGGCGCGTAGACTGCCGCCAGGGTGATGGTCATGGACACCACCGGCATGGCGATTTCCCGGGCGCCCTCGATGGCGGCATCGAACGGCGTCTTGCCCTCTTCGATGTGCCGGTGGATGTTCTCCACCACCACGATGGCATCGTCCACCACCAGACCGATGGCCAACACCATCGCCAGCAGGGTCAGGAGGTTGATCGAGTAGCCCATCAACTGCATGAAGAACATCACGCCGATCATCGACAGCGGAATGGTGATCACTGGGATCACCACCGAGCGCAGGGCGCCGAGGAACAGGAAAACCACGACGATGACGATCAACACCGCTTCGAACAGGGTCTTGACCACTTCGTCGATGGAGGCCTGGATAAACAGGGTGGCGTCGTAGGCGATTTCCGATTTGAGGTTGGGCGGCAACTGGGCTTCCAGCTGCGGCATGATCTTGCGCACTTCCTTGATCACGTCCAGCGGGTTGGCGCCCGGGGTCGCCTTGATCCCGATGTACACCGAAGGGATACCGCCAAAGGAGCTGATGGCGTTGTAGCTTTCGGCGCCCATTTCCACCCGCGCCACGTCACTGAGCAGAACCCTGCTGTCACCCTCGACTTTCACTGGAATGGCGGCAAAGGCTTCGGCCGACTTGAGTTCGGTGTTGGCGTTGATGCTGGTGACCACGTATTCGCCCTTCACCTCGCCGGCGGCCGAGAGGAAGTTGTACTGGCGCACCGCGTTGGTCACGTCGCTGGCACTGAGACCGAAGCCGGCGAGCTTGACCGGATCCAGCCAGAGGCGCATGGCGAATACCTGGTTGCCGAGGATCTCCGCCTCGGCCATGCCGGGCAGGGTGGCCAGCTTGGGCTGGATGACCCGTGACAGGTAGTCGGTGATCTGCGGGTTGTTCAATTCCTGGCTGTAGAAACTGATGTACATCAGCGCCGAGGCGTCTGCGGCTTCTTTGCTCAGCACCGGGTCTTCGGCTTGCTGGGGCAACTGGTTCTTGACCTCGTTGGCCTTGGCCAGCAATTCGGTGAACAGCCGGTCGCTGTTGGAGCCGATCCGTGCGTAGATCGAAATCACCGAGAAGTTTTGCCGGCTGACCGAGGTCATGTAGTCGATGCCTTCGGCGCTGGCCAGGCTCTGCTGCATGGGTTGGGTGATGTAGCCCTGGATGGTCTCGGCGTTGGCCCCGGGGTAGGCGGTGGTCACCGTGATCAGGGCGTTTTCCATTTGCGGGTACTGGCGCAGCGGCAGCTTGCTCCAGGCCTGGAAGCCCAGCAGGACAATCAACAGGCTGACCACGGTAGCGAGCACCGGGCGGCGGATGAACGGATCGGTAAAGGCCATGGGGGTTCCTTGATCAGTCAGCGCGAGGCGGGCTGTTCTGTGGGGCTGGCAGCAATTTGTCCGGGCTGATGGCGATGTGTGCGCCATTGTCCAGTTTGATCTGGCCGGCGCTGACCACTTGCTCGCCCTGAGCCACGCCCTTGTTGATCAGCACCAGGCCGCTGCGGCGTTCGCCGGTGTCGACGAAGCGCCGTTCGGCGATCAGGATCGGCTGGCCCTTGTCGTCCTTCTCCAGGCTGCCGTCAGCGGCCTTCTTCTGCGCCACCACATACACCGAGTTGCCATAGAGGGTGTAGGTGATGGTGCTTTCCGGCAGCACCACGCGGTTCTTGGGGTTGGCCAGCAGCACTTGCAAGTCGGCGAACATGCCTGGCAGCAGCTTGCTGTCGGGGTTGGCCAGGGTGGCGCGAACCAGCACGTTGCGGGTGGTGCTCTCGACCTTGGGGTTGATCGCGCTGATGTTGCCGGTGAAATGCTCGCCCGGGTAGGCGGAGACGCTGATCTGTACGGCCTGGCCGAGGCTGATGGCGGGCACCGATTGTTCCGGTACGTAGAAGTCCAGGTAAAGGCTGCTCAGGTCCTGCAGGGTGGCGACCACCGTGCCGCTGGCCAGGTAGTCGCCGACGTCCACCTGGCGAATGCCGATGGTGCCGCTGAAGGGCGCGAGGATGCGCTTCTTGGCCAAGGACGCCTTGAGTTGGTTGACCGTGGCCTTGTTCTTTTGCAGTTGCGCCGAGAGTCGGTCGAACTCGCCTTTGGAAATGGCCTGGCTACCCACCAGTTGGCTGCCGCGCCCATAGTCCAGCTGGGCCAGGCCGAGGTCGGCCTGGGCCGTTTCCAGCAGGGCGCTTTCCACGGCGTTGTCCAGTTGCAGCAAAGGTTGCCCGGCTTTGACCTTCTGCCCGGACTGGAACTGCAGGTCCTTCACCGTGCCAGCCACTTCCAGGCTGAGGTTGACCCCTTGCAGGGCCTTGAGGGTGCCGACACTGGGCAGGCGTTCCTGCCAGGGCTGCTCGTTGGCCGTCGCCACGGCAACGCTGATCGGCGGCTTGGGCACCGAGAACATCTGGACCATCTGGTAGATGGAGAACGCCTTGTAGCCGGCCAGTAACAGCACGACCAACAAGACAATGCCCAACATGATCAGCATGCGGCGACGCAGCATATTCCGTTTCCTTGGAGAAAAAGCCGGGAAAGACAAGCGTGGTAGCCGGGAACATTACTCCGACTTGCAGGGCTGTTCCAGATGGCTATCCGGCCATCCGTACGCCCTTCGCCAGCGCGGCGAAGGGCGCGACTCTAGATCAAATGCAGATGGTTGTCCCAAAGGCCTGCGGGCAGGTCCAGGGGTTTTGCTACAAGCTGTTTCTGGCGGCAGTCGTAGAATCGGCAACGCCCTTGCCCGGAGGTCACCACGAAGCCATCGGCCACCGCGCCAACGCCTGCACAGTCGGGCAGAGGGGCGTCCAGGCGCACCTCGCCGCTGTCCAGGTCCCAGATGAAAAAGCGGTTGCCCCGGGGAGCCGTCAGGGCCACCAGGCGCAGTTCGCTGTGCACCGCGACACTGGCGGTGTAGTGCCCCATGGCTTGTAGCTGATGCTCGGCCACCGGAAAGGCCACGAAGGGCTGGCCGGGGCGTTTGATGGCCAGCAACTCGGAGGACTCATGGGCGGCGCCCATGAACTGCTGGCCGGTGACGATGGTGCCGTCGCTGGCAATGCCCATGTGGCGCACGCTGTTCATCTGCTGGGCCAGGGTTTCCTTGCTCAGCAGGGTGCCGTCGCGCTGCATCAGCACCAGGCTCGGCTCCATGGCGTTGAGGTTCATCTCTACCCGGCTTTCGGCTTCGGTACGGATACCGCCGTTGGCCACCACCAGGGTCTCGCCGTCGGGCATCCACGACACCTGGTGGGGCCCGATGCCGTGGGTCGAGATCTCGCTGTCATGCACCAGGCGCTCGCCTTCGAACCGGTACACCCCGAGCAGGCCGCGGCCGGGATCCAGGGTGTCGTTCTCGGTGGCGTACAGCCAGTCGCCGCTCTTGTGGATCACCGCATGCCCGTAGAAGTGCCGGTTGGGCCGGGACACCAGGGTTTGCAGCAAGCGGCCGTCACGCAGGTCGATCAGGTAGCTTTCGGTGCCCGGGCGGCGGGCGACGAACAGGGCAATCGGCAAGCTCGGGTGGTTGATGATGTCGTGGCAACGTTGGCCGACCTGGGTGGCAAACAGCTGTTTGCCGTCCAGTTGATAACCGACGGCGTAATGCTTGCCGTCCCCATCATCCCTGGCCGACAGCAGTACCGGCGGCTTGTCCTTTTGCTTGAACAGCGTCCAGCCACCCAAGGTCACGGCGCTGAGCAGCAGGCTGCCCAGTGCCAAAGCCTGACGTCGCAGCATCATCAGTCACCGTCGTTGGCGTTGAAGCCCAGTTGAATGCCCAGCGCCTTGGCCAGTTCGCCTTCATGCAGGCGATGGACCACGTTGAGGCTGTCGTAGAGATCATTGAGTTGCTGGCGCCCGGCGTCGTCGTTGAGCATTTCACTTAGGGAGCGCTGGCTGCTGGCGAACAGCTTGAGGGACGCGGCATAGGCGGCGTCGATCTTCTCGGCCAACGGCTTCTGCTCAGCCGGCAACAGGCCGCGCAGGCCTTTGTTGTCGACCCCAGCCCAGACGGTTTGCGCCGCGCTGAGGCTGGCTTCCAGGCTCTGCAGGGACGACTGGCTGCGCCAGGCATCGGCTTGGAATGGCTGGGGAATGCCCTTGCTCTGGCGTCCCATCGGGGTGCCGAGCTTTTTCTTCAGGGTGTCCAGGGCGGTGACCTGGACCCGCAGCAGGTCGGCAATCGCTTCGTGGGAGTCGGCGTAGCGCTGGTTGGGGAACTTGCTCATCTGCGCCAGCATGCCGTCGTTGGTGTTCCAGCTGGAGAGGATTTCCTCGGCCAGTTGCTTCTGACGTTCGCCAATGGCGGTCAGCAGGGGGCAATAACGGGCTTTCTGCTCGCTGTTAGCCATGTCGACCTTGGCGTCGAACAGAATGTATTCGTAGGCCGAGAGGCCCTGCACCACAACACTGGACTTGGCCAGGGCAGCGGCGTCGATCTGCGGGCTGGCGGTGACCAGCTGTTCGACCTGACGGCCCACCAGGTTCTTTTTGTCCGGCCAGAACTGCACCTGCCAAGCGCGGTTGCCCTCGGCCAGCGGGCCGATCAACAGCGGCTGCAACTCAGCCCAGGCTTTTTGCGCGTGGAGGAAGTCGGCACGTGCGGTGTCCAGGTTCTCTTTGCCTTCGCAGAACGCCAGGGCGCTGATGGCCAGTTGGCGGTCGGCGTCGACCCAGCGGCTGTACGTCGGCAGGATCACTTGTTTGGCGATGGCGGCAGACGTCACGGCTTGTGGGTCCTGGGGTGAGCAGGCGCCCAAGGCGATGGCGGCAAGGCTGGTGAAGAGCAGTTTGGGGCGGAACATGTTCGGGCTCCCGTTTCTTTTAGAGAAGGCGTTTATAGAGAATTCAGGAATGCCAGCAACGCGGCGCGCTGTTGGGCATTGAAGGTTAATACCTGTTGCTGCGCCGCTTGGGCTTCGCCACCGTGCCAGAGCACGGCTTCGAGTAGGTTGCGGGCGCGGCCGTCATGCAGGAACTGGCTGTGGCCACTGACCGTTTCGCTCAGGCCGATGCCCCACAGCGGCGGGGTGCGCCAGTCGCGGCCGCCGGCCTTGAATTCGCTGCGGTGGTCGGCCAGTCCTTCGCCCATGTCATGCAACAGCAGGTCGCTGTAGGGGCGAATCACTTGATTGGCCAGTTCAGGTTCCGCAGCATCGGCCGCGGTGGTGAATTGTGGCGTGTGACAGGATTGGCAGCCGGCCTGGTAGAACAGATTCTTGCCGGCCAGGACCTGCTCGGCGCCCACGTCGCGGCGAGCGGGAACGGCCAGGTTACGGGTGTAGAACAGCACCAGGCGCAGGATGTTCTCGCTGACTTCCGGTTCGCCGTCCGGGCCGTTGCCATTGGGGGCCTGCTTACAGGCGGTCTGGGTGTCGGTGCAATCATCAAAGGGTCTCAGGCCGGTGGTCAGGCCCATATCACCAGAGAACGCGTGAACATTTTGTTGATTGAGGTTGGGTTGCCCGGCTTTCCAGCCAAAACGCCCGAGAACGGTTTTGGCCTGGGCATCGTCCCAGACCCAGTTCGGCCGGCCGGCAATGCCATTTTTGGCTTTGCCCTGCTCGGCGGCATTGGCCAGGATCGCCGCCTCGGGAATGGCTTCCAGCAACCCCAGGCCGATCATCGGCGGCGCCACCCTGGCAGAGAATTGCGTCTCGGGGTGCATCGGTCCGTAGCCCAGTTGGGTGATCTGCAGCCGCGGTTTGCGCAACTCCACCAGGGTGCCGTCCTTGAAACGCACGGGCAGCGGCTCATAGTCGACCCGCACCTTGCCTTCCGGGGCCACGCCGGGCACGGCCATGTCCTGCAGCTGCCCGCCGTAGACCGGTTCCGGGACTACGCCCATCTGCTCGATGACCTTGGCGTATTGCGGTGCATCGGGGATCGACAGGCGCACCAGCATCGACACGGCGTTTTCCGCATCCGGTGCCGGCGGATGGCCACGGCCGTCTTTGACATGGCAGTTCTGGCAGGCATTGGTGTTGAACAACGGGCCCAGGCCATCGCGCGCAGTGGTGGTGGACGGGGCGATCACCCAGGGGCTGCGGAAGAAGCTGTTGCCCACGCTGAAGTCCAGGCGCCGGGTCGGCGACAGGTTGGCGGAAGGCAGGGAATAAGCATTCTGGTCGGTCTTGCGCACGGTCGCTGCACCGCCCGAACGGGCTTCACCCGGTTCGGCCTGGGTAAAGCGCGGGGCATCATCGCAGGCACTCAGGCCCAGGGCCATGAAGAGTGCGGTGCAGCGAAGCAGCAGCGGGGGCATCGGACATCCTGCAAGACGAGCAAAACAAGGGCGCAAAGTCTAACAGGGCAGGGGGGATTGAATAAGAGGAATTATCGTTTGGTTTGATGCAGAGCAAATAAAAAAGGCGGCCATCAGGCCGCCTTTTTATGCAGACGCAGCGATCAGAATTCGTGATCGGCGTTGTCCGGGTTCAGGTCGCTGATGCCCAGCTTGCCGGCAGCCTGCTCGATCGAGCCGGTCTGCTTCACCAGGGAGGCGATGGCGTCGCGCACGATCTGGTTGCCTGCGGTGTTGCCGGCGGCGATCAACTGGTCGTAGTGCTCACCCTTGTTGGCGTGATCGACCATGACCTGGATCTTGGCTTCGGTGGCTTCCAGATCGGCCTTGAGGGCCGCGTCGGCGGCCGGGTCGGCCTTGGCCACCAGGGACGACAGGCTGGCGCCGGTCAGCTTGGTGCCGTCGACGCGGGTGTATTCGCCCAGGTAGACGTTACGCACGCCCTTGGCGTCGTAGAAGTGCGAGTTGTGGGTGTTGTCGCTGAAGCAGTCCTGCTCGTCTTCCGGCGAGTTGGCTTCCAGGGATACTTTCATCCGCTCGCCCGCCAGTTCGCCCAGGGAGAGGCTGCCCATGCCGAAGAGCATTTTGCGCAAGCCGGTTTCAGCCGGTTCGGCTTCCAGGGTGGCGCGGTAGTTGTCAGCCACGTTGGGCTTCCAGTTGCCGACCATTTCTTCCAGGTCGGTGACCAGCAGTTGGGTCACGGCTTTCAGGTAGGCACGACGACGTTCGTTGTGGCCACCGGTAGCGCCGGCGCCTTCCAGGTAGTCGGACGCAGGACGAGCGCCGGCGCCTGGGCCGGTGCCGTTGAGGTCTTGGCCCCAGAGCAGGAATTCGATGGCGTGGTAGCCGGTGGCGACGTTGGCCTCGGAACCGCCCAGCTCATTGAGGCTGGCGAGTTTTTCCGGGGTGATGTCTTTGACGTCGACCTTGTCTTCGCCGACCTGTACTTCAGTGTTGGCGATGATGTTGGCGGTGGCACCCGGGTTGCCCAGGGCGTGTTCGTAGGACTTGTCGACGTAGTCGATCAGGCCTTCGTCCAGCGGCCAGGCGTTCACCTGACCTTCCCAGTCATCAATGATGGTGTTGCCGAAACGGAACACTTCGCTCTGCAGGTAAGGCACGCGTGCAGCGACCCAGGCGGCCTTGGCGGCTTTCAGGGTTTCGTCATTGGGCTTCGCAAGGAAGGCGTCGACTGCGGTTTGCAGGGTTTTCGCAGTGGATTCGGCATCGCTGTAGACGGCGAAGACCATGTCGGCGTAATGCGCGACCACGGCCTTGGCGGCGGCTTCGTCGACTTTGCCGGCGTTGGCAGCCGCCGCAGGAGCAGCCGTGCTGGCAGCTGCGGTTGGCGCTTGCGGTGCGGCAGCCTTGTCTTTGCCTTCGCCGCAACCGGCGAGGGAAATAGCGATGGCCAACAGACTGGCGGTAGCCAGAGGCATACGAATCATGGCGAACATCCTGCTTCGAGAGGGGTAGACGGGCGCGGGGGCGCGCAAAACTGCAACATAATGCGAAAGATTTGCATTAGGTGTAAAGGGTTGTACCTGTAAATATTTCTTATTCACAGGTTGATTGCGCTGGGTCAGTGGGGCCGGTGCCGAGGCCGCTTCAGAGGATCGCCGCGTTGCTGCGCTGGGCGTGTTTCAGGTAGGCGCTCAACTCACGTGCCGGCAGGGGTTTACTGTAGTGGTAGCCCTGACCCTCGTGGCAGCCCTCGGAGATGATGTAGGCCTCTTGCTCGGCGGTTTCCACGCCTTCGGCGATGACCTGCATGCCCAGGCTTTTGCCCAATTGGATGATGGCCCGGACGATGGTCGCATCGTCATCATCGTCCAGCAGGTCCTGGACGAAACTCTTGTCGATCTTGATTTTGTCCAGGGGCAGGCTCTTGAGGTAACTCAGGGATGAATAGCCGGTGCCGAAGTCATCGATGGCAATCAGCGCCCCGGAGCGACGCAGGCTGAGCAGGTGCTGGGCGGCCGTGCTGATGTCGTCCATCAGGCCGGTTTCGGTGACTTCCAGTTCCAGGCTGCGGGGCGGCAGGCGGTACATCTGCATCAGGTTGTTGACCACCCGCGGCAGTTCGGCATGGTGCAGTTGCACGGTGGACAGGTTGACCGCCATGCGCAGGTCGCTGAAGCCCAGGTCATGCCATTCGCGCAGCTGGCGGCAGGCCTGGTCCAGCACCCACTCGCCGATGGCGATGATGGTGCCGTTCTGTTCGGCCAGGGGAATGAACAGGTCCGGTGGCACCAGGCCGTGTTCCGGGTGCTGCCAGCGGATCAGCGCTTCGACGCCCACCACCCGGTGATCGCGGTAGCTGATCTGCGGCTGATAGACCAGGTAGAACTGCTCCTTGGCCAGGGCGTCGCGCAGGTCCTTCTCCAGCTCGCGGCGGCGGCGCATTTCGCTGTCCACGCTGGCGATGTAGAACTGATAGCGATTGCGCGAACGGGTCTTGGCCAGGGTCATGGTCTGTTCGGCTTTCTGCAGCAGCTTTTCGGTGCTGTCGCCGTCTTCCGGGAACAAGGTGATGCCGATGGTGGCGCGCAGGCGGATCTGTTGGTGATCGAGGGCGAACGCCGCCTCTAAGTCGTCGAGAATGCTCTGCGCCAGTTCCGCTGCTTCGTAGGGTTGTTCAATGTCGGCCTGGACCAGGGCGAACTGGTCGCCCCCCAGGCGGGCCAGTGCACCGAGGCGGCCGCTGTGGGCACGCAGGCGGTCGGCCAGGGCCAGCAGCAGTTGGTCGCCGGTCTGGTAGCTGAACTGTTCGTTGATGCCCTTGAAGTCGTCCAGGCCCACACAGAGCACCGCTACTCGGCGTTGCAGGCGGCCGGCGTCCACCAGGATCTTGTCCAGCTGTTGCTGCAATTGCTGGCGGTTTGGCAAGCCGGTGAGGAAGTCGTACTGGGCCATGCGCAGCAGGCTGTTTTCCGCTTCGTGGCGCAGGTGGGTGTTGCGCTCGATGGAGGCCAGCAACTGGTTGGCGGTGTTGATCCAGAGCCCCAGTTCGTTTTTTTCATGGCCCTTGAGCAAAGGAATCTGGTGTTCGCTGGGACGGTCGGGGTTGATGTCGGTCAGGTGCTCGATGATTCGCGACAGCGGTTTGGTCAGCAACCAGTGATAGACCAGGTACAGCACCAGGCCCATGGCCAGGGCGCGCAGCACACCCGAGATGAAAATGATCACCGAGTTGACGATAAAGCCCTGGCCGTAAGTGGCGGTGTCGAGGGTGATGCTCAGGTCGCCGTAGTACTCGCTGTAGGGGCCACGGCCGACCAACTGGGTGGTGAAGGTGCGTTCTTGGCCAAGAATCAGGTCGGTCAGCCAGCGGCTGGGGGAGTTCTGCAGGTCGCGGCTTTTCTCCGCGAGCATGGTTTCGTTGGGATGACCGATGGACGCCATGCGCACGGCGTCGTCCTGGAACAGGCCTTCAATGACTTGCATGCCCATCTCACGGTCCAGGCTGTAGACGGCCTGTGTCGAGGGGTCGCGAAACATATCGAGGATGCGCTGGGCATCGTTGGCCACTGCCTGCCGAGTCTTATAAGCATCGAAAACGATCTGTGCGCAGCTCAGGACCACGCCCACGATCAGTGCCGACAGCAGCACAACCCGGAGCAACTTCACCGACAAGCTGTTTTTGAGTTCCAGCTTCAAAGGGCTATTCCTTGTTCCGTGCGCGTAGCGTCAAAGTGCCATCAGTATTGGCATTCCCGTCTTGGCCGTAAAGAGACAATCATGGCCGGGGTCTATCGCCGGCAGGCTTGGCTGGGGTGTTCCGATGAAGAACAATTACGCCTGCTGGTAGTGTGTCGGTAAACAAGCCCTGTAACTTGAGGGCTGGGGCTTAACTTTTACCCGAAAATGATGTTAGCGCGCCAGTGCGGCGGAGCAAGAAATCGGCTGGGCTACAGGCGAAAAAAAACCCGGACAGGCCGGGTTTTTTACACTGCAAACGGGCTTAGGCGACGAAGGTCTTGCCTTCGAACTGCTCAGCCACGAATTTCCAGTTGACCAGGTTCCAGAACGCTTCGACGTATTTAGGGCGAACGTTGCGGTAGTCGATGTAGTAAGCGTGTTCCCAGACGTCGCAGGTCAGCAGCGGGGTGTCGCCGCTGGTCAGCGGGTTGCCAGCGCCGATGGTGCTGGCCAGGGCCAGGGAACCGTCAGCCTTTTTCACCAGCCAGCCCCAACCGGAACCGAAGGTGCCGACGGAAGTCTTGGTGAACTCTTCCTTGAACTTGTCGAACGAACCGAAGGCTGCGTTGATTGCTTCAGCGAGCGCGCCGGTTGGTTGACCGCCGGCGTTTGGCGCCAGGCAGTTCCAGTAGAAGGTGTGGTTCCAGACCTGAGCGGCGTTGTTGAAGATGCCGCCCGAAGAAGACTTGACGATCTCTTCCAGGGTCTTGCCTTCGAACTCGGTGCCTGGCACCAGGTTGTTCAGGTTCACGACGTAGGTGTTGTGGTGTTTGTCGTGGTGGAATTCCAAGGTTTCCTTGGAGATGTGCGGCTGCAGGGCATCGTGTGCATAAGGCAGCGGCGGCAATTCGAAAGCCATGATGATTCTCCTAATCAGGTCAGTTGCGGTGAGCGCAAGGCCGATCACGGGCGGCCAAACAAGCGCCGGGGAGTTTGTACTCTTTGCGGCGCAGGGACCGGATCATAGCACCGGGGGTGCGGCTTAACCACGCAACAACTGTGTGGGATAGAGGTTCCAGAGCCTTTTGGAATAACTCATGGAGCGCTGATGAGTTGGTAGGCGACGCTGAACATCATGACCGCCACCAACAGGTCGAGAACCCGCCAAGTGCCAGGCCGGGCCAACCAGGGTGCCAACCACGCCGCGCCGAGGGCCAGGGTGAAAAACCACAGCAGGGAAGCGCTGGCGGCGCCCATCACATAAGCACCGGGTTCAGTCTGTTGGGCGCCCAAGGAGCCGATCAGCAATACCGTGTCCAGGTACACGTGAGGGTTGAGCAGCGTCACCGCCAAGGCACTGAGCAATACCGCGCGCAATGAGCGCACCTTCTGCTGGGCCCCTTGCTCCAGGCTTTGCCGGGCGCAGGCGCGCCGCAGGGCCTGAGTGCCGTACCAGATCAGGAAGGCCGAGCCGCCCCAGCGAGCCACAGCCAGCAGGGTCGGGTTCTGCGCCAGCAAGGTGGCCAGGCCGAATACCCCGGCAGCCACCAGCAAGGCGTCGCAGGTGACGCACAGCGCTGCCACCGGCAGGTGATGCTCCCGGCGCAGGCTTTGCGCCAGGACAAAGGCGTTTTGGGTGCCGATGGCCATGATCAGGCCGGCCGCCACCAAGAGTCCGTTTACATAGCTTTGCCACATGCGCCTATTCCCCTTGGGTTGCCAGTTTGTGCAGCACGTCCATGGCGCGCTGTGCGTCGGCCCGGCCGACAAACAGGTGATCGTGGTAATAGCCCGCGACCACGTTGCAGCTGATTCCAGCGTCTCCCAGGGCACTGGCGAAAGCGGCGGTGAGGCCGACCGCGTCCAGGGCCGAATGCACCGTGAGGGTGATCCACGCCGCCACGTAATCGAAGCCCAGCCCCAGGCGTTCAGCCTGTTGGCGCTCAAGGATCACCGTCAGCCCTTCCTGTTCGCGAAAGCTGCCCAGGGGGTCGCAGTCCCCAAGCTGGCTGCGTTGGGCAATCGAGCAGAATACGTAGTCGCCGTCGTTGAGGTGCGGGCTCATGCTGCGCAACAGGGTGGCGAGGGAGGTTTCACCGGTCATGAAAAAGGTCCTTGAGCGAAGAGGCATGCTGGCTATTTTCCGGGCTCAGCCTGTATAAGAAAAACCAATATTGCTGATCGCTCATTAGGAAAACTGATGTTCGACTATAAATTGCTCTCCGCCTTGGCCGCCGTCGTCGAACAGGCTGGCTTTGAACGTGCCGCGCAAGTGCTGGGCCTGTCTCAGTCGGCGATTTCCCAGCGGATCAAATTGCTTGAGGCCCGCATCGGCCAGCCGGTGTTGATACGTGCGACGCCACCAGCACCAACGGAAATCGGTCGCCGCTTGCTCAACCACGTGCAGCAGGTGCGCCTGCTGGAGCGCGACCTGCAAAGCCTGGTGCCGGCCCTGGATGAAGAGGGCTTGCCGGAGCGTCTGCGGATCGCCCTCAACGCTGACAGCCTGGCCACCTGGTGGGCGGCGGCGGTGGGAGATTTCTGTGCCGAGCATCACCTGCTGCTGGACCTAGTGGTGGAGGACCAGACCGTGGGCCTCAAGCGCATGCGTGCCGGCGAGGTGGCGGCCTGTGTCTGTGCCAGCGAGCGGCCGGTGGCGGGCGGCCGCAGCCAGTTGCTGGGGGCCATGCGCTATCGGGCTCTGGCCAGCCCGGCATTTATCGCCCGGCATTTTCCCCATGGCGTTCGCGCCGAAGAACTGGCCCGCACCCCGGCGCTGGTATTTGGTCCTGACGACTTCCTGCAACACCGTTACCTGGCCTCGCTGGGAGTCGAAGGCGGTTTTGAGCACCACCTGTGCCCGTCGTCCGAGGGTTTTATTCGCTTGACCGAAGCCGGCCTGGGTTGGGGGCTGGTGCCTGAATTGCAGGTGCGCGAGCAACTCGAACGGGGCTGGCTGGTGGAGTTGTTGCCGGATAAACCGATCGATGTGCCGCTGTACTGGCATCATTGGCGCAATGGCGGCCAACTGCTGGGGTTGTTGACCGAGCACCTGGCCCGTTGCTCGGCGCAATGGTTGGTGCCCTGGGGGCAGCCATAAGCGTCAAGCTGCATGCAGCCGGTGAAGAGTCTGCGGGTCGTTTTGACCTGGCGCCTTCAGCCTGGCGCGAGTCACTGCATTTCTAGGAGAACTCATGAAAATTCTGGTCACCGGCGCAAGCGGCTTTATAGGCGGGCGTTTTGCTCGCTTTGCCCTTGAGCAAGGCCTGCAAGTCCGGGTCAACGGTCGCCGTGCCGAAGGTGTAGAGCACCTGGTGCGGCGTGGCGCCGAGTTTATCCAGGGGGATTTGGGCGACGCCGATCTGGTGCGCGAACTGTGCCGCGACGTCGAGGCGGTGGTGCATTGCGCCGGTGCCGTGGGCCTGTGGGGGCGTTATCAGGATTTTCACCAAGGCAATGTGCTGGTCACTGAAAACGTGGTGGAAGCCTGCCTCAAGCAACGGGTTCGGCGCCTGGTGCACCTGTCTTCGCCGTCGATCTACTTTGACGGCCGTGACCACTTGGACCTGACCGAAGAGCAGGTGCCCAAGCGCTTCAAGCACCCCTATGCGGCCACCAAGTACCTGGCCGAGCAGAAGGTTTTCGGTGCCCAGGAGTTCGGCCTGGAAACCCTGGCTCTGCGCCCGCGCTTTGTTACCGGCGCGGGGGACATGAGCATTTTTCCGCGGCTGTTGAAGATGCAGCGCAAGGGGCGCCTGGCGATTGTCGGCAATGGCCTGAACAAGGTGGACTTCACCAGCGTGCAGAACCTCAACGAGGCACTGCTCAGCAGCCTGCTGGCCACCGGCTCGGCCCTGGGCAAGGCCTACAACATCAGCAACGGGGCGCCGGTGCCGGTGTGGGACGTGATCAATTACGTGATGCGCCAGATGCAGGTGCCGCAAGTCACCCGCTACCGCTCTTATGGCCTGGCCTACAGTGTTGCGGCGCTCAACGAAGGCTTCTGCAAACTCTGGCCCGGGCGCCCGGAGCCGACCCTGTCGCGCCTGGGCATGCAGGTGATGAACAAGAATTTCACCCTGGACATCAGCCGTGCCCGGCACTACCTGGACTATGAGCCCAAGGTCAGCCTGTGGACGGCCCTTGATGAATTTTGTGCCTGGTGGAAGGCCCAGGACATGCTTTGAAAATAAACACTGAACCGGGTTTGCCCGGCAGTGTCGATGAGTGCGGCGAAATAGCGGTTTATACTCGCCGCACTCAGTCACCACGCGGTTCAGAAAGGTTGCCCCATGCGTAATGATGCCCACGACGACTTCGATGATGTACCCAGCCTGCGCGCCGACCCCCATGATGATGACGATTTCCCCACCACCCCCGCGGCCCGCGAGCGCACCACGGTGCATTCGCGCAGTACGCCGGTGGTCAAGGTAAAAGGCCCGAGCACCGGGCCACTGTGGGCGCTGGTCGGGGCGCTGGTGTTTGCCTTTGCCGGCCTGGCCTGGTGGAGCTTCCAGCAGATCTCGCTGATGGAGCAGCAACTGGTGGCGACCCAGGAAAGCTTTGCCCGTATCAGTGAAGAGGCTGCCGGGCGCCTGCAGGACATTTCCGGCAAGGTGGTGGCCAGCCAGAGCAACGTCACCAGTGACAGCGAGGCGCTCAAGCTGCAGATCAAACAGCTGGAAAGCAAACTGCAGGACCAGAGCAAGCAACAGCAGGGCGTGGCCGGGCAGGCGACGGACCTGGACAAGCGCCTGGCACAAATGAGCGCGCAAACCACTGAGCAACAGACGGCCAACGCTCAGTTGCAGGCCCAGGTCAAAGCCCTGGGTACGGAACTGGCTGCACTCAAGGGGGCCCAGACCGATGGCAGTAAAGTCGATGCCCAGCTCAAGAGCCTGAGCGCCGACCTGGCGACCCTGAAGAAGCAGGGCAACCCCAGCGCTGCCATCGAGCGCCTGGAGCAGGACATGATTGTGCTCAAGAGCGAGCAAGACAATCGTCCGGCCGCCGCTGCGCAGAATGGCGCCAGCACCGCTGAGTTCGATGCGTTCCGTGGCCAGGTCACCCGCAACATCAACACCCTGCAAAGCCAGATCCAGAACCTGCAACAACAACTCGACGCTCGTCCCTGAGCCCCTCCAGCCTTCCCGCGAGCTCCGCGGGAAGGCTCTATGCCCCCGTGTTTGCTGAATGTTCGCTCATCTTGCGCAGCCGTCTACGCTCTTCAGACACCTATAAAAATGAGGGGCGGGCAATGAGGCTTTTGCTGAAGATCACGTGGTTGGGTTGGCTGCTGCTGTGCCTGGGCCAGGCCCACGCCGCCGGGCCGGCGGACGAGGGCACGGCCGCCAGGGCGCTGCTGGAAAAGGCCCTGGCGTACTACCACGACCAGGGCGACAAGGCCTTTGCGGTGTTCAGCCGCCAGGGCGAGTTTGTCGATAAGGACCGCTATGTGTTCGTAGTCGATACCCGGGGCGTGATGCTGGCCAGCGGCGGGCCGTCTTCCGCGTTGATTGGCCGTGATGTGTCCGAAGTGCTGGGGCCAGACCTGCAGAAGGCCTTCAAGGACGCGCTGAAAATTCCCGAGGGCAATGGCATCCAGCAGGCCGAGTACCGTTGGCAGAACTGGAGCGACGGCAAGATCGAACGCAAGCACGTGTACTTTCAGCGTGTTGGCGAGCGGATCCTGGCGGTGGGTTATTACCTGCCCCGGGCCTCGGCGGATCAGGCCAAGGCGCTGCTGGACAAGGCGGCGACCCAATTGGCCAGTGACGAGAAGGGCACCCTCACCGCGATCAACAGCCTCAAGGGCGGTTTCTTGCAGGATGACCTGTATGTGTTCGTGGTCGATCTCGATACCCAGCGTTACGTCGCCCACGGCACCAATCTGCGGCTGATCAACACGGACTTCGGCAAGGTCAAGGACCCTGAAGGCAAGCCGGTGGGCGAGCCGATCCTGGCGCTGATTGCCCGGCAGCCCCAGGGGGAATATGAGTACCGCTGGAAGAACCCGGTGACCGGCAAGGTCGAAGACAAGCATGCCTACCTGCGCAAGGTCGGGCATTTCCTGGTGGCGGTGGGTTACTACAGCCCGTAAGTCCGGTGCGGTAGCCGCTCAGGTTTCAGCGGCTACCGGTTCGCCCGTTCAACCGGCCTTGTCTTCCCGCCCACGCAGCACGCGGTTGGGCATGGCGATGGCCGCTGCCAGGCCCAGCAACGACACCGCTGCGCTGACCATCAGCAAATGCCGGAAGGTCAGCAACAGCTCTGCCCGCAAGGCATCCTGGGCCGGGCCGGGCGCCGCATTCAGCCCGTCCAGCAGGGCATTGCCCGAACCGCCTTCGACCAGCAGCGAGGCCCCACCCAGATGGGCCAGGCTTGAGTCCTGCAGCAACGCCAGCAACAGTGCTGACATCAGCGCCACCCCCACCGCGCCGCCCAGGGAACGGAACAGGTTGGTGGTGCTGGTGGCCACGCCGATATCGCGCTGCTCGACCGAATTCTGGGTGCCCACCAACGAGGTCGGAAACTGCATGCCGGCGGCGATCCCGCTCAGCAGCATGAAGGCGCTGCTGAGCAGTAAGGCTTGTGGCGGTACGAAGGCCATGCCGAGGATCGACAGCGGCATCAGTAAGGCGCCGCCGAGGATCATCGGTTTGTAGCGCCCGGTGACCGAGGTCAGGCGCCCGGCGCAGTAGGCGCCGATGGGCAGGCCCATGGCCAGCGGCAGCAGGTGCAGCGCGGCGCTGTCGGCCCCGGCCCCGGTGACGCTCTGGAAGCGCAGGGGCATCAGTACGATCAACGAGATGGCCTGGAAACTGGTGAAAAATATCGTGCACCAGCACAGCAGTGCATTGCGGTTGGCGAACAGGTGCATGGGCAGCAGGGGCTCCCGGGTACGCCGTTCGTGCCAGACAAACACGGCCAGTGCAGCCACCGCGCAGGCCAGCAGGCCGAGGACTTCCTGGCTGTGCCAGGCGTGGCCTTGGCCGACCTGGGTGATCCCCAGCAGCAGCGCACTCAGGCCGACGATCAGCAACACGGTGCCCAGGTAATCGATGATCGGTACACGCTGCGGCACGGGCAGGCCTACCAGAGTGCGATGGGCCACCCACCAGGCGCCCAGGCCCAGGGGCAGGTTGATCAAAAACACCCAGCGCCAGGACAGGTACTCGGTCATGTAGCCGCCCAGCACTGGGCCGGCGACGCTGGCCACGGCGTACATGCTGCTGAAGTAGCCCTGGTAGCGCCCGCGTTCCCGGGGCGCCACGATGTCGCCGATGATCGCCTGGCTGACCGAAATCATCCCGCCGGCACCGATGCCCTGGATGATCCGCGCCAGCACCAGTTGTTCCATGCTCTGGGCCAGGCCACAAAACAACGAGGCCAGGGTGAACAGGCCCATGCCGAACAGCATCAGTTTGCGCCGGCCATAGAGGTCGCCCAGCTTGCCGTAGATCGGCACCGCCACGGTCATGGCCACCATGTAGCCGGAGATGACCCAGGCCAGCAGGCTGACATCCTTGAACTGGGCGGAAATGGCCGGCATGGAGACGGCGACGATGGTCTGGTCCAGGGCACCGAGAAAAATCGCCAGCATCAGGGCGATCAGTACGCTGCGAATGGCCGGTTTGGTAGGGCCGGGGGTGTGGAGGTGGGTCACGAAAGGAACCTGCAGGAGGCAAGGCGAGCGGGAATGCTCGCCAGTTTACTCGATAGGCTCCTACTCGATAGCCTCGTAAGGAAGTCCGACGTAATTTTCTGCGATGGTCTTGCGCCCGGCTTCAGAGCCGACGAAGTACTCGAGTTCCGCTTCGCTGATGCGCTGGCTGAAGGCGTCGGCATCGGGAAACTGATGCAGCATCGAAGTCATCCACCAGGAAAAGCGCTCGGCCTTCCACACTCGGCGCAGGCAGATTTCCGAGTATTTCTCCAACAGATCGGTGCGCTCTTCGCGGTAAACCTTGACCAGGATATTGAACAGCGTGCTGACATCGCTGGCCGCCAGGTTCAAACCTTTGGCCCCGGTGGGCGGAACGATGTGGGCAGCGTCGCCGACCAGGAACATGCGTCCGTATTGCATGGGTTCGACCACAAAACTGCGCAGCGGCGCGATGCTTTTTTCGATCGACGGGCCGGTCACCAATTGCTCGGCCAATGCCTGGGGCAGACGGGTCTTGAGCTCGTCCCAGAAGCGTTGATCGGACCAGTTCTCGACCTTTTCCTCGGCCGGCACCTGCAGGTAATACCGAGTGCGGGTGGTGGACCGCATGCTGCACAGGGCGAAACCGCGCTCGTGGCGGGCGTACACCAGTTCCTCGTGAACCGGCGGCGTGTCGGCCAGAATGCCCAGCCAGCCAAAGGGGTACACCCGTTCGAAAACCTTCAGGGTCTCGGCAGGGATCGACTGCCGGGCAATGCCGTGGAAGCCGTCGCAGCCGGCGATGTAGTCGCACTCCACACGCACGGGCTGGCCCTGATGTTCAAAGGTCAGGTAAGGCTGGGAGGTTTTCATGTCATGGGGACGCACGTCCCGGGCTTCGTAGAGCGTGGTGGCGCCCATGGCTTCACGGGCGTGCATCAGGTCCCGGGTGACTTCGGTCTGGCCGTAGATCATCACGTTCTGGCCGGTCAGGGCATGCAGGTCGATTTTTACCTGGCGGCCGTTCAAGGCCAGCTCGAAGCCGTCGTGTACCAGGCCTTCGGCGTCCATGCGCTGGCTGACACCGGCCTGGCGCAACAGATCGACCATGCCCTGCTCCAATACCCCGGCACGGATCCGGCTCAGGACATAGTCCGGGCTTTGGCGTTCGACGATCAGGGTATCGATACCGGCCTTCTCCAAGAGTTGGCCGAGAAGCAGGCCCGAGGGGCCGGCGCCAATGATGGCGACTTGAGTTTTCAAGGTTTTCATTGTTTTTATGACTCGCAAGCTTCACGCGAATGGATTCGGTGAAAGGTTATTTTTATGTTTCGAGTGCTTGCATTTTTCACGGGCGACCCTGTCAATTGAAGGGGAAAACTGAGCCGATACCTGTTCATTTCGCCAATCGGTGCGATTATCGCCCGTCATTCAGAGGCCTGGACTGCAGTGATGAACAAGCCTGCCCTTCCGAGCATTCCGGTGTTCAAGCTCTATGGCGAAAGCCTGGACTGGTCGACGCCCGATCTGCTGCATTGCGAGACCATTTCCAAGCGCAGCCGCGAGCACCACTGGGAAATCAAGCCCCACCGCCATGCCGATCTGTGTCAGTTGCTGTTTGTGTACCGGGGCCAGGCGGAGCTGCAAGTGGAAAGCCAGCGCACAGTGCTGGGCGAGTCGGCGATCCAGGTCCTGCCGCCGCTGTCGGTGCATGGCTTTCGTTTTTCCGAGGACATCGAAGGCTTCGTGGTGACCCTGGCGGCGCCGCTGGTGGCCCACCTGCAGGGGCAACTGGGGCACTCGGTGAATGCCCTGGCGGTGTCCGAGAGTTACCCCGCTCGGGGCGACAGCGCCTACCTCAATCGGCTGTTTTCAGATTTGCAGAACGAGTACCAAGGGCATCAGCCCGCGCGCGAAATGCTGATGCATGCCCTGGTCAGCACGATCGTGGTCTGGGTCAGCCGCCAGGCGTTGCAGCGGCGCAGTGCCAACCAGCGTCCGCAGCGGGCCCGGGAGTATTTCAATGGCTTTATCCAACTGGTCGAAGCCCATTATCGCGAGCATGTGAAAGTCGAGGACCTAGCCCACAAACTGGGGATCTCGGTCTCCCACCTCAACGGCACCTGCCGCGAGCTGGCGGGGCAGCCGGCGTTGCAGATCATGCACGAACGGCAGTTGCTGGAGGCCAAGCGCCTGCTGACCTACACCGGCATGACCATCTATGAAATTTCCGACGCGCTGGGGTTTTCCGACCCTACCAACTTCACCCGTCTGTTCCGGCGTCGTGTCGGGGTCTCGCCCAAGGCCTTCCGTGATCGCCTGAAAAGCGACCAGGACGCCGCCGAGTAGGCTGCCGGTTTATCTCAGGGTGTTCAGCGTGGCGTTGTGAGGGAGGCATTGCTCCACGTTGCAACTGGCGTAGTTCCTGGGCAGTTGGCGCGCTTGCTCGACCCGGTAGGCGGCGGTGCCGTACAGTGCCAGGGTGATGCCGCAGGTCACGAATATGGCCAGGTACCTTCTTGTTTTGATGTTCATGGCAGGACCTCTGAACGAATGCCCTCGCGGTGGTTTTGGGGGGCACTGTTATCAGCATAGGTCAGCATTCAGGGCTTGCCAGGCCCCCAAGTCCGCTGTTTGAACGGGCATTCACCGGGTTGATGGCCGCCAGGCAAAAACGTCGATTCAGGCCCTACAACCCCTTGTCCCACTCGGGTTCCTCGGGAAACCGCAGCACCAGGAAGTCCAGCATGCTGCGCAGGGCGGTCGGCATGTGCTTGCGCGAGGCATACACCGCGTACATGTTCATTTGCCGGGGCTCGGCTCCAGGCAGCAGGCGGATCAACTCACCCTGGTGAATGTGCACGCCGGCCTGGTAGCTGGGCAGCATGGCGATGCCGGCGCCGGCCATGGTCGCCCGCAGCAGGGTGCTGGCTTCGTTGGCGCTGATGTTGCCCTGGACCGGCACCGACACCTGTTCGCCGTCCTGTTCGAAGTGCCACAGGCTCTTGCCGAAGTAGGAGTGGGTCAGGCAGTTGTGCTGGCTCAGGTCTTCCACCCGCTGCGGTGTCGGGTGTTCCTTGAGGTAGGCCGGGGCGGCGCAAATTACCGAGCGGCACACGGTCAGGCGCCGGGCGATCAGGTTCGGGTCCAGGTCATTGCTGGTGCGGATCGCCAGGTCGATGCGTTCATCCACCAGGTTGACCGTGCGATCGAGCATCTGCAGGTCAACGCTGACCCCTGGGAAGCGCTTGACGTAGGCGGCCATGGCATCCGCCAGTTGGGATTGGCCGAACGAAGTGCTGACACTGATGCGCAGTAGCCCGCGTGGCGCCTCGTCCGGTTCGCTGACCGCTGCCTGGAGGTCACCCGACAGCTCCAGCATCTGCCGGCAGCGCGGGAGGATTTCCGTGCCCGCGGCCGTCAGGCTGAGTTTGCGCGTGGTGCGATGCAGCAGCCGCGCACCGACCCAATTCTCCAATTCGGCCAGATAACGCGAGACCACCGGGCGTGACAGATCCAGGTGGTCGGCTGCGGCCGATTGGCTGCCCAGTTCCACTACGCTGACAAACACCTGCATTGCTTGAAGACGATCCATGATTTGCCCGCTTTCAGAAACAAACTATGTTCAAGCATCGCATTTTTTGGAACCTGTGCGGCCACTAAGCTCCTTGCACCTCAACCCAAGACCACAGATTTGGAGCGCCCCATGATCGGACTCACTTCCCTCAAACGCCTGTTACTGGCCACCGCTACCCTGGGGTTTGTCGCCCATGCCGCCGCGGAGCCGGCGCTGACCCTGGATGTCTACAACCCGGGAGCAGCAGCGATTTTTCCGGTGAGCTCGGTGCTGGTCAGCGGCAAGAAAGAAGCCATTCTGGTGGATGCTCAATTCGGCAAATCCCAGGCCGAGCAACTGGTGCAGAAAATCCGCGCCAGTGGCAAGCAGCTGACCACCATCTACATCAGCCACGGTGACCCGGACTACTACTTTGGCCTGGACACCCTGACCCAGGCGTTCCCCAAGGCCAAGGTCGTGGCCACCCAGCCCACCGTCGACCACATCAAGGCCACCGTGGCCGGCAAAGTCGCGTTCTGGGGACCGAAGATGGAAGCTGATGCCCCGGCCAAGACCCTGGTGCCCAGCGTGCTGGACGGCCACAGCCTGACCCTGGAAGGACAGAAGCTGGACATCATCGGCCTGGACGGCAAGCAGCCGGATCGCACCTTTGTCTGGATCCCGTCGATCAAGGCCGTGGTGGGCGGTGTGGTGGTCGCAGAGAACATTCACGTGTGGATGGCCGATACCCAGACCGCGCAATCCCATCAGGATTGGCTGGCGACCCTGAGCACCATCGAAGGCCTGAACCCCAAAACCCTGATTCCAGGCCACTACCTGGGAGAAAGCAAACGCTCCCTGGCTGCTGTGCAGTTCACCGCCGATTACATCAAGGCCTTTGATGAGGAAACCGCCAAGGCCAAGAACTCCGCCGAGCTGATCGCCGCGATGAAAAAGCGTTACCCGGACCTGGGCGAAGAAAGCTCCCTGGAGCTCAGCGCCAAGGTTGCCAAAGGCGAAATGCAGTGGTGAAAACCGCTTGAACCGCCACCTTACCTAGCCCCTTGGGAGAGTTGTTCATGAGCAAGATTGCAATCATCGGTGCCACCGGCCGTGCCGGTAGCCAACTGCTGGAAGAAGCCCTGCGTCGTGGTCACAGCGTCACCGCGATTGCCCGTAACAGCGCCAAGATCGGCGCACGTGCCGGGGTGGTGACCAAGGATGTTGACGTTACCGACAGTGCTGCGCTGCAAGCGGCGGTGGCCGGTCATGACGTGGTGATCAGCGCTGCGCATTTTTCCACCATTCCCGCCCGCGCCATTATCGATCCGGTGAAACAGGCCGGGGTCAAGCGTCTGCTGGTGGTGGGCGGTGCCGGTTCGCTGCTGTTGCCGGGCGGGGGCAAAGTCATCGACAGCCCGGGCTTCCCGGACGCCTACCGGGCTGAAGCCAGCGCCGGCGGTGTTTACCTTGAGACCTTGCGCCAGGAGCCGGTGTTGGACTGGACCTTTCTTTCGCCCTCCGCAGAGTTTGTCGAGGGTGAGCGGACCGGGACCTTCCGTCTGGGCCAGGACGATCTGTTGGTCAGCACCGAAGGCAAGAGCTGGATCAGCTTCGCCGACTACGCCATCGCCCTGATCGATGAAGTGGAAAGCCCGAAACACGTTCGCCAGCGTTTCACTGTCGGCTACTGAGTCGAGCGCTACCAACGCCGGCGTACCGGCGACCACGGCCTTGATGCCGTTGTCGCGGGTACGTCGGCGTTTTACATGGCGCAGGGCGGCGATCAGCGCTGCTGTGCCTGTTCCACCAGCCAGTCGAGCAGTGCCTGCAGGCGTGGCGCCGGCTCCCCCCGTCGTGGGTGAACCAGGTAATAACCCTGGCCGGTGGGCACCTTCAGGTCGAACGGCATTACCAGGCGCCCGGCCTTGAGGTCTTCACCAATCAACGCCCAATCACCGATCGCCACCCCGGTGCCTTGGGAAGCCATGGACATGGCCAGGTCCAGGGTCTCGAAATGCTGCCCTTTGCCCAGGTTGTTCACGTGCGTGCCCGCCGCTTGCAGCCAGCGGCTCCAGTCCCCTTCGTCCCGGGTCGGGTGCAGCAGCAGGTGGTGTTGCAGGTCGGCCGGGGTCTTGAGGGCGATGGGGCCGTCCAGTAGGGGCTGGGAACAGACCGGGGTCAATTGCTCGTCGAACAGATGACGCGAGGCCCACTGCGCGGGTGGCGGTGCGCCGTACATCACCGCGGCGTCGAACGGTTCCCGGGCGAAATCAACGCCGTGCTGCACCGTGGTGGTCAGTTGCACCGGTACGTCGGGGTGCTCCTTCTGCCACTGCAACAGGCGCGGCAGCAGCCAGCGCATGACGCAGGTCGGGGCCTTGAGTTGCAGGGTTTCGTGGCCCGCGCCGACCGTCTCCACCGTCTCGTGGATCAAGGCGAAGACTTTCTCGATCTGGGGCAACCAGGCCCGACCTTGCGCGGTCAGGCTCAAGCCCCGGGCCTGGCGCTGGAACAGGGCATACCCCAGGTGCTGCTCCAAACCGGCGATCTGTCGACTCACCGCGCCCTGGGTGATGTGCAACTGCTCGGCGGCCCGGGTGAAGTTGCAGCACTGGGCGGTGATCAGAAATGTGTGCAGCACGGGCAGGGGAGGAAGGCGTTTCATGGGGCCGCCGAGGCATGACGAAATGACATGGCTAGTATGACTTTTTATCCATTGTTCCCGCTACCGGCCGGCCGTCCAATAAGCCCCTCTCTGTGCCCATGACGCGCGTGCTGCGCGCTGTCCGGGGGCCTGATTCCAACGAACAAGAAGGGCGATGACATGGCGACGTGCGGCGAAGTATTGGTCAAGTTACTTGAAGGCTACGGGGTCGAGCAGGTGTTCGGCATTCCCGGGGTGCACACCGTCGAGCTGTACCGTGGGCTGGCCGGTTCGAGCATCAAGCATGTCACTCCCCGCCACGAGCAGGGGGCGGGTTTCATGGCCGACGGTTACGCCCGCACCCGCGGCAAACCGGGGGTGTGCTTCATCATCACCGGCCCTGGAATGACCAACATCACCACCGCCATGGGCCAGGCCTATGCCGATTCGATCCCGATGCTGGTGATTTCCAGTGTGCAGTCCCGCAGCCAGTTGGGAGGGGGGCGTGGCAAGCTGCATGAGCTGCCGAACCAGAGCGCACTGGTCAGTGGCGTGGCGGCGTTCTCCCATACGCTGATGTGCGCCGACGAGTTGCCCGTCGTGCTGGCCCGGGCCTTTGCTCTGTTCCAGGCCGGTCGGCCGCGCCCGGTGCACATCGAGATTCCCCTCGACGTGCTGGTGCAGCCAGCTGATCACTTGCTCGACAGTCGCCCAGTGAACATCGCCCGGGCCGGTGCCGCGCCGGCAGCCATCGAGCAAATGAGCCAGTGGCTGAGCCAGGCCCAGCGGCCGTTGATCCTGGCCGGTGGCGGCGCCATTGATGCGGCGGCCGAACTGACACAACTGGCCGAGTACCTGCAAGCGCCGGTGGCCCTGACCATCAATGCCAAGGGCATGTTGCCTGGCGAGCACCCCTTGTTGATCGGCTCTACCCAATCCCTGGTGGCGACCCGGGCCCTGGTGGCGGAGGCCGATGTGGTGTTGGCCATCGGCACGGAGTTGGCGGAAACCGACTACGACGTGACCTTTGCCGGCGGTTTTGAAATCCCCGGGACCTTGCTGCGTATCGACATCGACCCGGACCAGACGGTGCGCAACTACCCGCCCCATGTGGCCCTGGTGGCCGACGCCCAGGTGGCTGCCCAGGCGCTGTTGGCACAGGTGCAGCGACAACCGTTGGCCGAGCGCCGCAGTGACTGGGGCGAGGCCCGCGCCGCCGCTTTGCGCGACGCCTTGGCGCTTGGCTGGGACGCCCCGACCCGGGCCCAGACCCTGTTTCTCGACACCGTGGTGCAGACCTTGCCGGAAGTGGTACTGGTCGGCGACTCCACGCAGCCGGTGTACACCGGCAACCTGACCTTCAACCCCCAGCAGCCGCGGCGCTGGTTCAACTCGTCCACCGGCTACGGGACCCTGGGTTATGCCTTGCCGGCGGCGATCGGTGCCTGGCTTGGCGGTGGCTCCGAGCGCGGCAACCGCCGGCCGGTGGCGTGCCTGATCGGTGACGGCGGCCTGCAATTCACCCTGGCGGAGCTGGCCTGCGCGGTCGAGGCGCGCACGCCGATCATCGTCCTGCTGTGGAATAACCAGGGCTATGAAGAGATCAAGAAGTACATGGTCAACCGCGCCATTGAACCGGTGGGCGTGGACATCTATACCCCCGACTTCATTGCCTTGGCCAAGGCCCTGGGCTGCGAGGCCGAGGCGGTCGGCACGGTCGCTCAACTGCGCAATGCCCTGTCCGCAGCAGCGGAGCGCAATGGCCCGACTCTGATTGAAATCGACCAGAACAACTGGATGCAGGGGGTGCAGGCATGAGCGCTGAAGCAACCGTGAAGGGGGTGTACATCGACGGTCAGTGGCGCGCCGGTGGCGAGCTGTTGGCGGTGATCAACCCGGCCACCGAGGAAGCCTTGGCGACTGTCAGCGGGGGTGACCGGCAGGCGCTGGAGCAGGCCATCGACGCAGCCCAGGCGGGTTTCGTTCGCTGGTCCAATACCCCGGCCGCCGAGCGTGGCGCGGTGCTGCGCAAGATTGCCGCAGGGGTGGCCGCGCGCCGTGAGCACTTGATGTACTTGCAGTCGAGCAACAACGGCAAGCCGCAGTTCGAGGCGTCCATCGACGTCGACGATGTGATCGCCACATTTGAGTATTACGCGGGCCTGGCTGAAGGTCTGGAGGCCCAGCAAGACCGCGACGTGGCATTGCCCAGCGAGGACTTCAAGGCACGCCTGCGCCGCGAGCCCTGCGGCGTGGTTGGGTTGATCGTGCCCTGGAACTTTCCCATGGTCACCACGGCCTGGAAACTCGCCCCGGCGCTGGCGGCCGGATGCAGTGTGGTGCTCAAGCCTTCGGAAGTGACGCCGCTGCCTGAGTTGGAACTGGCCGCGATCATTGCCGACAGCGGTCTGCCCAACGGCGTGTTCAACCTGGTTTGTGGCACTGGCCTGGCGGTGGGCGCACCGCTGGCGGCGGACCCGCGGGTGGCGAAAATCTCCTTTACCGGCAGCAACGCGGTGGGGGTGCAGGTCATGCAGCGCGCAGCGGAAAGCGTCAAAGGCGTGAGCCTGGAGCTGGGGGGCAAGTCTTCGCTGCTGGTGTTGGCCGATGCCGACCTCGAGCTGGCGGTGGAGCTGGCGTGTGGCGGCGGGTTTTTCAATGCCGGGCAAATGTGCTCGGCCACCAGCCGGGTACTGGTGGCCGACGACGTGGCCGATGAGTTTCTGTCGCGCCTCAAAGAGCGGGCCGAGGCCATTCGTGTGGCCGACCCTTTTGACCCGGAGGTGGAGATGGGCGCCCTGGTCAATCAGGCGCAGTATCAGCGCGTCCTGGGGCACATCGATCGCGGCCTGAGTGCCGGGGCCAAACTGGTCTGTGGTGGCGAGCGCCCAAGTGAATTGCCCCGTGGCTTCTTTATGCGGCCGACGGTGTTCACCGAAGTCCCGTTGGACAGCGCCCTGTGGTGCGAGGAAATCTTTGGGCCGGTGCTCTGCGTGCGCAGTTTTGCCAGCGAAGCCGAAGCCATTGCCCTGGCCAATGACAGTGAGTTCGGCCTGGTGGCCAGTGTGGTCAGCAGCGACAGCGAGCGGGCCGAGCGGGTCGCCAATGCCTTGCAGGCCGGTTTGGTGTGGATCAACTCGCCCCAGGTGATCTTTCCGCAAACCGCCTGGGGCGGCTACAAACAGAGCAGCATCGGTCGCGAGCTGGGCCCCTGGGGTTTACAGGCGTTTCAAGAGATCAAGCACGTGATCCGCGCGATCTAGGTACGGGGCGGCCCAATGGGCCGCTCACACACTGATCCGCAGGCGCGCCATGTCCCGCAACGGTGGCGCGCCGAACAGCCGGCTGTATTCACGGCTGAACTGCGACGGGCTTTCATAGCCCACCCGATAACCTGCCGCCGAGGCCTCCAGCCCTTCGGCCAGCATCAGGCGCCGGGCTTCCTGCAGGCGCAGCTGTTTCTGGTACTGCAGGGGGCTCATGGCGGTCATCGCCTTGAAGCGGTGGTGCAGGGTCGAGACACTGAGGTTCACTTCCCGGGCCAGGTCGTCGATGCGCAACGGTTGTTCAAAATGGCCGTTGAGCCATTTGATCGCCTGGCTGACCCGGTGGCTCTGGCTATTGGCGATGGCAATTTCATACAACCGATGGCCCTGGCGGCTGCGCAACAGCCGATACAGAATCTCGCGTCGCACCAGCGGAGCGAGCATGGCGATGTCCTTGGGCGTGTCCAGCAAGCGCGCCAGGCGCAGCACCGCGTCGAGCATCGGCGGGTCCAGCCGCTCCACATACAGGCCGCGTCCGGTGGGCCGACTCGGTACGCCGAGGGGGCCGGCGTCGGCGATCAGTGCGGTGATTTCCGCGGGATCGATGTCCAGGCGCAGGGCTAGGATGGGCTCCTCCGGAGAGACAATCACCACCTTGCCACTGAGGGGCACCGAGACCGACACCACGAGGTAATTCAGCGGGTCGTAATTGAAGGTCTCGTCGGCCAGGCGCACTTCCTTGCGGCCCTGGGCCATGATGCACAACGCTGGCTGGGCCAGTACCGGGGCGAACTGATGGGAGCTGCTGTGGCGCGAGACCATCAAGGTATCGATGGCGGTGGCGTAGCTACCGTCCTCGGAGGTATTGCGGCGAATGATCCCAGCCAGCTCCGCACGTTGTTTTTCCATCTCCTCGTCCAGGGGCGCTAACGGGGTTTCGAGTGACGGCATGGGGCACCCTCCGGGGGTTGTGGGATCGGCACAGCTTAAATTTGTGCAAGGGAGGAGGGTAGGCGATTCCTGCGTAAAACTTGCCTGATCCTGCCGCGCGTGCGGGCGATGAACAGCATGGAACCTTGCCAGAGCCTGTCACTTGCTTGAAACACTTGTGTGGAGCGTGTGACGCCATCCCTGCTTCCGAGCACCTAACCGCTTGCATCGTCGCAGGATTGGGCAAACCCCCGGCAGGAATCGACTAACGACGGCGACCTCCCGGCCCTTATCGTTGACCCTGTCGCAGCCCGTCCCATGGCTGCCTCGACATCACCCTGGGAGGGTCACACATGTCCATGCCTATTCCGGTCAGTCATCTGGCCTTCGTTCGTGCCCGCGCCGGGCGTTCAGCGGAGTTGGGCGCACGCTTGAGCGGCCTGATCGAACCTTCGCGGCAAAGCCCCGGCTGCCTGCACTTTGCCCTGCAGCATTCCCAGTGCGACGCAGAGCTGTGGCTGGTCTCGGGTTTCTGGAGCAGCCAGCAGGCGATGACTGCTTACTTCAACTCGCCGGCCTTGGCGGTCTTTACCGAGTTGGTGCAGGAACTGGTGGTCAACAGCCTGGATTTTCACACCTTCAGCAACGTTTGCGCGGCCCAGGCCCAGGGCGAATACGCGCTGCTGGAGCGGGCGCCGGTGCAGCAACTGGCCGGTTGAAGGTTTAGAATGGCCGACTTTTCCATAGGCCAGGACCTGCAACATGGCACGTAAAGAGTTCGCGCAATACGAGGCGGTTTCCGCCGTGGTTCCAGGAGAGGGCGGGTACAGCGCCGCCATCGCGGTCAAAGCCCTGGGTGAATCGGGGGCTCCGCGTTTTCATAAAGTCCTGGATGACCAGAAATTCAAGACCGCCGATGACGCCGATCAAGCGGCTGCCCTGAAGCTGGCGCAACTGATCGACGTAAACGAAGACGGCGAATTGAGCTGGGAAACTATCTGACCGCGCCCGGGCGGTGCATCTTGAACAGTGCTTCCGGCCCTAGCTGGAAGTAATCCGCTGGCCCACCACCGCGCAGAATCGGTTCTGCCGCGGCGGTGTCGTAAATCCCATCCTTGAGCAGCCACTTGGCGATGTGCACGGCGACCACTTCGCCGAGGATCAGCCAACTCGGCACCAGGGCCTTGTCTGCGGTTTGCAGTTGAATGATCTGGGTGACCTTGCATTCGAAGGACACCGGGCTCTCGCCAACCCGTGGCACGGCAATTACTCGCGAGGCCACCGGCGTCAGACCGGCCAGTTCGAACTCGTCGACTTCGGCGGGCACTGCCGCGCAACTCTGGTTCATTTGCTCGGCCAGGGGCCGGGTCGCGAGGTTCCAGACGAACTCCCCGGTCTGCTCGATATTGTTCAGGCTGTCTTTGCGCCCGACGCTGGAAAAACCAATGATCGGCGGAATGTAGTTGAAGGCGTTGAAGAAACTGTAGGGCGCCAGGTTCAGGCGGCCGGCGGCGTCCTGGGAGGAGATCCAGCCGATGGGGCGCGGGCCGACGATGGCATTGAACGGGTCGTGGGGCAGGCCGTGGCCCTGGGATGGTTCGTAGAAATGAATATCGTCAGGCATGGTCTGGGCTCTGGTGGGCGAAGGGGGAATAGTGCAGCGGCGCCCCGTTGAATTCCAGCACCGGAGCGCTTTTGTGGGTCGCCAAAAACGACTAAGCCCGGCCGAGGCCGGGCTGTGATGCCGCGTACAAGGATTAGCTGAGGTTGGCGGAACCGGTGCGATCGAAGCCATCTTCAGCAACGGTGGCGGAGCCAGTGCGGTCGAAGCCATCTTCAGCGACGGTAGCGGAGCCAGTGCGGTCGAAGCCATCTTCAGCGACGGTAGCGGAGCCAGTGCGGTCGAAGCCATCTTCAGCAACGGTGGCGGAGCCAGTGCGGTCGTAGCCATCTTCAGCGACGGTAGCGGAACCGGTGCGATCGAAACCATCTTCGGCAACGGTGGCGGAGCCAGTGCGGTCGTAGCCATCTGCAGCGACGGTGGCGGAACCGGTGCGGTCATAACCGTCAGCAGCGACGGCGGAACCGGTACGGTCGAAACCGTCAGCAGCGAAGGTGTTGGCAGCCAGTACCGAGAGGGTCAGGGCGAGGATCAGTTTGGTTTTCATGGTGGTCACTCCAGATTCGTTAAGGGTTATGTGCGCTGGGCATGGGTTGAAGAATACGCCGATCAATCTGATTAAAAAGCGCAAATAAATGCTTTAAATAATCGAATTAATCGATTTATTTGTCAGGTCATTGTCCACCAGGCACAGCTTTTTTGCCTGGAGCACAGCGCGGTGAAGTCTCTGAGTGGTTGTGGACCCTTGCAGAATGGGGCTGGCCAATTAACGGGCGATTAATCTAACGGTTACCGCGGAAAAATCGCGATGAACGGTTTTTTCATTTGTCGCTTACCTATTTTTCACCCTGCCGCCCGCAGCCTTGCGCCAGGCCCGGACATTCAAGAGCCGGCCACCTTGAATCCGAGCCTTGGAGCACTTCCCACAATGAATAAACTTCCTCAGATCACCCTGGCGTTCTGGGTCATGAAAATCTGCGCGACGACCTTGGGAGAGACCGCAGGCGACTTGCTGTCGATGACCCTGAACGTCGGTTACGCCCTCAGTTCCATGATCCTCATCAGCGTGTTTGTCCTGACCCTGGTCACCCAGCTGTTTTCCAAGACCTACAACCCGGTGCTGTACTGGATCGTGATCCTGTCCACCAGCACGGCCGGCACCACCATGTCGGACTTTATGGACCGCACCCTGGAGCTGGGCTACGCCACCGGCTCGATGATCCTGATCGCGATTCTGCTGGCGATTTTCGCTGCCTGGCGCCTGAGCGGTGATTCGCTGAACGTGAACAAGATCCAGACCTTGCGGGGCGAGTTGTTCTACTGGATGGCGATCTTGTTCTCCAACACCCTGGGCACCGCGCTGGGGGATTTCCTGGCGGACGATTCGGGCTTGGGTTTTGCCGGCGGGGCACTGCTGATCGGCTCGACCATCGCCGTGGTGGTCCTGCTCAAGTACTTCACCCGAATCTCGTCGGTGCTGTTGTTCTGGGTGGCGTTTGTGTTGACTCGGCCGTTCGGCGCGACCTTGGGCGACTTCCTGACCAAACCCCATGAAAAAGGCGGCCTGGATTTCGGCACCATCGGCTCGTCGGCGGTATTGGCGGGGATTCTGCTGCTGATGATCGTCGGCGCGTCCTGGGCTCAGAACCGCTACTCACGGCAGAACGCCGCCGAACTGTCCTGACCCACACATGAAAAAACGCCCGGGCCTTGCACCCGGGCGCTTTGCTTTCTTCAGTCTGTTTCGATCCGCGAATGCTTGCGGGTGTCCTTCATGGTCACGTAGACCAGCAGCGAACAGGCGATGCAGGCGGTGACGTACCAGTAGTAGCCGGTTTCCATGCCGATGCTCTTGAACCACAGGGCGATGTATTCAGCGGTACCGCCGAAGATCGACACCGTCAGCGCGTAAGGCAGGCCTACGCCCAGGGCGCGGATTTCGGTTGGGAACAGCTCGGCTTTGACCACCGCGTTGATCGAGGTGTAGCCGCTGACAATGATCAGCGCCGCCATGATCAGGAAGAACGCGCCCCACCAGGTCTGGATGGTGTGCAGGGTGGTGAGGATCGGCACGGTGAACAGGGTGCCGAGGATGCCGAAGGCGATCAGGATCGGGCGACGACCGATCTTGTCCGAGAGGGCGCCGATCACCGGTTGCAGGCACATGAACAGGAACAGCGTGGCGGCGGAAATCGTGGTGGAGTCGGAAATGCTCATGCCGACGGTGTTCACCAGGTATTTCTGCATGTAGGTGGTGTAGGTGTAGAACGCCAGGGTGCCGCCCATGGTCAGGCCGACCACCGTCATCAGTTCCTTGGGATGGCGCATCAGGGTGCGCATCAGGCTTTCCTTGGGCTTTTCCTTCTTCTTGGTGAAGGACTCGGTTTCTTCCATGCCGCGACGCAGGTACAGGGCGACCACGGCACACAAGGCACCGATGGCGAACGGAATCCGCCAGCCCCAGGATTGCAGTTCCTCGGTGGTCAGCACGTTCTGCAGCACGATCAGCACCGCCAGGGCGATGAGCTGGCCGGAGATCAGGGTCACGTACTGGAAGCTGGAGAAGAAGCCGCGGCGTTCCTTGGTCGCCATCTCGCTGAGGTAGGTGGCCGAGGTGCCGTATTCACCGCCTACCGACAGGCCCTGCATCAGCCGCGCCAGTACCAGCAGGATCGGGGCGCCGACGCCGATGGTTTCGTAACCCGGGGTCAGGGCGATGATCAGCGAGCCGAAGCACATCAGCAGCACCGAAGCCATCAGCGCGGCCTTGCGCCCTTTACGGTCGGCGTACAGGCCCATCAGCCAGCCACCGATCGGGCGCATCAAAAAGCCCACGGCGAAGATGGCGGCGGTGTTCAGCAACTGGGCGGTGGTGTCGCCCTTGGGGAAGAAGACTTTGGCGAAGTACAGCGAGAAAGCGGCGTAGACGTACCAGTCGTACCACTCGACCATGTTGCCGACCGAACCGCTGAAAATCGATTTCAGGCGACTGGCCGTGGTCTTTTCGGTGGCGGGCGCAGCCGCCGACCCTGCGGGCAGGGTGTTCGAGATATCCATGACGGATCCTTCTATTCATTGTTTTTGTGGAGCGCGCGCAAGCGCAGCCTGTCAGGGCTATAGCAGGACCTGTGCCAGGAGCGGGAAGCCCGGGCTAGAGGGGGTGGGCGAAAACGATGAGCGGAAATCCGCTTATGGGGCGGATTGGGTGGGCGGAAAATTGCCTAGATGAAGGGGGCGCAACGGTACACCAAGCGGGTGTGCCATAGCGGGCGTCGCTGATGGGCATTGCCGGTTCAAGGCCTTTTCGCCGACAAGCCGGCTCCCACAGGTTTTTCCGCGGGGAGTTATTCCTCCTTGAGGAACATCTCCCGGACCAGCCCGTGACGCTGCATCTTTTCATTCAGGGTGCGGCGCGGCAGTTGCAACTCGCTGAGCACGGCCTTGATATCGCCCTTGTGTCGGGCCAGCGCGGCGCGCAGGCACTGGGCCTCAAAGGCTTCCTGCTGGGCGGCCAGGGATTGCCCGGCGTCGATCATCTCGACCTCCGGCTCACCCAGGCCCAGCACCTGGCGTTCAGCGACGTTGGCCAGTTCGCGCACGTTGCCCGGCCAGTCATGGCTGAGCAGGCGGCTCAGTTGTGTGCCGCTCAATGGGCCGGGTTGGCGACCCAGGCGTTGCGCGGCGTCATGGGCGAAGTGTTCGTAGAGCAGGGGAATGTCTTCGCGGCGCTCGCGCAATGGCGGCAGGCGCAATTCGGCAACGTTCAGGCGGTAGGCCAGGTCTTCGCGAAACCGCCCGGCCCGGGCCTCTTCCAGCAAGTCGGGTTTGGTTGCGGCAATGATCCGCAGGTCCACGCGGATGCTCTGGTTGGAGCCCAGGCGTTCGAGTTTCTGCTCCTGCAACACCCGCAGCAGCTTGACCTGCTGGGCCAGGGGCATGCTTTCGATCTCATCGAGGAACAAGGTGCCGCCGTCGGCATACTCCAGCTTGCCGATGCGCTTGCCTTGGGCGCCGGTAAAGGCGCCGCTTTCGTGGCCGAACAGTTCGGCCTCGAACAGTTGCTCGGGAATCGCCGCACAGTTCAGGGCGACGAAAGGCTTGGCCGCCCGTGGGCCGAAATCATGCAGGCAGCGGGCAATCAGCTCCTTGCCGCTGCCGGTCTCGCCACGGATCAGCACATTCACCGGCAGCGCTGCCAGCTCCAGCACCTGGCGGCGCAGGGTCTGCAGGCTGCGGGAAACCCCCAGCAGGGTGGCGTCGATCTTGGCCCGGTTGTCGGCCAGCTCGTGCAAGCGGCGGTTTTCCAGGACCAGGCGACGTTTGTCCAGGGCTCGGCGCAGGCTGCTGAGCAGGGTATCTGGGCTGAAGGGTTTTTCCAGGAAGTCATAGGCACCATCGCGCATGGCTTCCACTGCCATGGGCACGTCGCCGTGACCGGTGAGCAGGATGATCGGCAGGTCGGGGTCGCGTCGTTGGACCTGGGCCAGCAGTTCCAGGCCACTCATGCCCGGCATGCGCACATCGCTGAGGATCACCCCGGGAAAGTCCCCGGGCAGTTGCGCCAGGCATTCTTCGCCGCGGCTGAATAACTGGACCTCGAACCCCGAGAGGCTCAGCCACTGTTCCACTGCGTTGCGAATGCTGCTTTCGTCGTCCACCACCATCACCGAGTTCAACATGGCAGATGGGCCTCCAGGTCGATGGCCAGGCTCAGGGTGAACACCGCACCCTGTTCCAGGTTGGCGGCGCTCAGGCGTCCGCCTAGCTCATGCACGATCGCGTAGGACACCGCCAGGCCCAGCCCCAGGCCGTCGCCCACCGGTTTGGTGGTGAAGAACGGGTCGAACACGCTCAGCAGGTTCTCCTCGGCGATCCCGCCGCCGCTGTCGGCCACGCTCAGGTGCCACAGCTGTTCGTCGGCTTCGATGCGGATCACCAGGCGCTTGAGGGGTTTGTCCTGCATGGCATCCAGGGCGTTGCGCAGCAGATTGATCAGCACCTGTTCCAGGCGAATGGCATCGCCACGGACCGAGGAAGGGCGGATCAGGTGCAGTTCGACGTCCACCTGTTCATCTCGCAGACGCGCCTCCAGCAATTGCAGGGACTGGTCCACCACCGCCGCCAGATCCAGGCGCTCACGCAGGCCGCTGGGGCTTTTGCGGGCGAAGGTCTTGAGGTGGCTGGTGAGGGCGGCCATGCGCGTCAGCATATCGTCCAGCGGGCGCAGGGCCTTGTAGGCATCATCGACCCGGCCGTGGTCCAGCAGCAGCCTGAGGGTGGCCAGTTGCATGCGCTGGGTGGTCAGCGGCTGGTTGATTTCATGGGCCAGGGCTGCCGACATCTGCCCCAGCGCGGCGAGCTTGGCCGATTGCACCAGGCCCTCCTGGGCGGTGCGCAGGTCGCGGGTGCGTTCCTGCACCAGTTGTTCAAGTTCTTCGCGGCTGCGCTGGCGCAATTTGGCCAGGCGCCAGCGCTGGCTGAGGAACAGCAGCAGGAACACCAGGGTCAGCCACAGCCCGACCGCAGCGATCCCGGCATTGCGGCTGTCTTCCAGGGCGCCCTGGGGCCTGCGCAGCAGGTGCAGGGTCCAGCCTTCGGCGCTCAGGGGCAGGGACTCCCACAGATAGCTTGCAGTGCCCTCCGGTCCCGCGACCTGGACCAGCCCGCCGTTGTCGTCAAACGCCTGCAGCGTCTGGTGCTCCAGGGGCGCCAGGGGCTGTTTGTGGTATTGGCGAGTGCGGTTGATTTCGGCTAGGTCGTCTGCGGACAGCGGGCGCAAATGGCGGTAGCGCCAGCCTGGCTGGTTGGCGATAAAGATAATGCCGCGGGCATCGCTGACCAGCAGAGTGTCGCTGCCCTGGCTCCATTCCTGCTCCAGCTCCGGAAACTCCAGCTTGACCACCATGGCGCCGAGGAACTCGTCGGCATCGCCTTTCACCGCGCTGGACAGGAAATAGCCCGGAATACCGCTGGTCACGCCCACCGCGTAGAAGCTGCCGCTGCCTTGGCTGCGGGTCTGGCTGAAGTAGGGACGAAAACCATAGTTGTGGCCCACGTAGCTGCTGGGCAGGCGCCAGTTGCTGGCGGCCACGGCCATGCCGCTGTGGTCCATCAATTCCAGGGTGGAAGAGCGGGCGGCACCGTTGATTTTCTCCAGCTTGCGGTTCAGGGCGTCCTGTTGTTCAGGTGCCACCGGGCCCTTGAGGGCCGAACGCAATTCCGGGTCCAGGGCCAGCACCGCGGGCAGGGCCCGATAACGTTCGATCAGGGTGTGCAGGGAGTTGGCGTATAGCGCCAACTGCTCCTTGGCCCGGGCGGCATCGTCCACCAGCGCCTGGCGTTCGGCGTGGCGCATGGCCAGGCTGGCGCTGATCACGGTGCCGGCAACAATCAATAGGGTATAGAGCGTCAGGCGGAGCGGTCGCGAGATCTGGGCCATGAGTCAGGGCAGGCGGCAATGGGGGCGGGAACGATAGCATGGAGTGCCGGGCACGGCTTTGGTCGTGGCGGCTTGCGCGTGACTTTAAACGCGCCCATGAAAAAGGCGGCGGGCTGTTCAATGAACAACACCGCCGCCTTGAGGGACAGGCGGAAGGGCTTACTGCACTTCTACTGCCAGGCTTTCACTGATCTTTTTCTGCCAGATCGCAGGACCGGTGATGTGCACCGACTCGCCTTTGCTGTCGACCGCGACAGTGACCGGCATGTCCTTGACCTCGAACTCGTAGATCGCTTCCATGCCCAGTTCGGCGAAGGCCAGGACCTTGGACTTCTTGATCGCCTGGGCCACCAGGTAGGCAGCGCCGCCGACGGCCATCAGGTACACGGCTTTGTTGTCCTTGATCGCGTCGATGGCGGTCGGGCCGCGTTCGGACTTGCCGATCATGCCCAGCAAGCCGGTCTGCTCGAGGATCTGCCGGGTGAACTTGTCCATGCGCGTGGCGGTGGTCGGGCCGGCCGGGCCGACCACTTCGTCGCCCACTGGATCGACCGGGCCGACGTAGTAGATGAAACGGCCTTTGAGATCCACTGGCAGGGTTTCACCCTTATTGAGCATCTCGACCATGCGTTTGTGCGCAGCGTCGCGGCCGGTGAGCATCTTGCCGTTGAGCAACACGGTTTCGCCCGGCTGCCAGCTTTGCACGTCTTCCGGGGTCAGGGTGTCGAGGTTGACGCGGCGCGCCGACGGGCCGGCTTCCCAGACGATTTCCGGGTAGGCGTCGAGGGGCGGCGCTTCCAGTTCGGCCGGGCCGGAACCGTCGAGCACGAAGTGCGCGTGACGGGTGGCGGCGCAGTTGGGGATCATGCACACCGGCAGCGAGGCGGCGTGGGTCGGGTAGTCCATGATCTTCACGTCGAGCACGGTGGTCAGGCCACCCAGGCCCTGGGCGCCGATGCCCAGTTGGTTGACCTTCTCGAACAGCTCCAGGCGCATTTCTTCGATGCGGTTCTGCGGGCCGCGCTTTTTCAGCTCGTGGATGTCGATGGATTCCATCAACACTTCCTTGGCCATCACCGCCGCTTTTTCGGCGGTGCCGCCAATGCCGATACCCAGCATGCCCGGTGGGCACCAGCCGGCGCCCATGGTCGGAACGGTCTTGAGCACCCAGTCGACGATCGAGTCGGACGGGTTGAGCATGGCCATTTTCGACTTGTTCTCGGAGCCGCCGCCCTTGGCCGCTACGTCCACTTCCACGGTGTTGCCCGGGACGATGGAGTAGTGGATGACCGCAGGGGTGTTGTCCTTGGTGTTTTTACGCGCCCCGGCCGGGTCGGCCAGGATAGAGGCCCGCAGGACGTTTTCCGGCAGGTTGTAAGCGCGACGCACGCCTTCGTTGATCATGTCGTCCAGGCTCATGGTCGCTCCATCCCAGCGCACGTCCATGCCCACGCGTACGAACACGGTCACGATGCCGGTGTCCTGGCAGATCGGGCGGTGGCCGGTGGCGCACATGCGCGAGTTGATCAGGATCTGCGCCATGGAGTCACGGGCTGCCGGCGATTCTTCGCGCAGGTAGGCCTCGTGCATCGCCTGGATGAAGTCCACGGGGTGGTAGTAGGAAATGAATTGCAGGGCGTCGGCAACGCTCTGAATCAGGTCATCTTGCTTGATCACGGTCATGAGTCGCGCTCCTCTAAAAGACGGGAACATTTAATAAGGTGACTGCAGCTGGGGTGCATCGGTCGGTTGCAGTCATCTTCTATGGCACGCCGGACATGTAACTGGCGCGACGCTAAAAAGGCGCGGCAGTATAACGCGCCTCGGGGCGCGGCACATCCGCCAGGCGCCAAACGAAAGTCGGGCGGCGAGCGGGCACTGTTCTTGCGTGGATCAGCTGCCAATAGCTGTACAACCGCTGAAAATTTGAATAGTTATTTTTGGGCCACGGCACTAAAGTGGCTAGTGGCCTGTAGGGTAGGAAACTCTTTAAAGCCCCCTTTTGCACGGTGAGTCAACGATTGACCCATAAAGCCATCCAGAGCCTATTGCTCAAGCGCTTTGCTATTGCCGCGGGCACTTATGCGCTGATGTTGCTGCTGCTATGGCTGGCCATTCTTGGTGGCTACTATTCGGCCTCGGCGACTGGCGCGTTGTTCGACACGCTGCTGGTGATCGCCACCCAAGCGGTGTTTCTGTGGCTCTTCCTCAGTGGCCGCAACCTGCGTTTCAACGACCCCAGCCTGACCCAGGCGCAGGTGCTGCTGGGCATCGCCTGGCAGTCCTGGATGATCGCCCATCTCGACGGCGCCCGCGGAACCTTCCTGGTGTTCTACGTCCTGCCGCTGCTGTTCGGTTTGTTTCACTTGTCACGCCGGGCCTTTGTGCGGTGTGCGGCGTTGATCTTCTTCAGCTTCGCCGGCATCAACCTCTGGGACGCCTATCACTTCAAGCTGGCAGATCCGCAACTGGCGGTGCTGCAAGTCTGTGTGCTGTTCGTGATCCTCTTGTGGTTGTGCCTGTACGCCAGCTACGTCCAGGCGTCGCGCTTGCGCATGCGCCAGCGGCGCTTTGCGTTGCAGGCCCACCAGGACACCCTGCGCGGCATGATGCGGCAGTTGGAAGACCTGGTCGCCACCGATGAACTGACTGGCCTCTTCAACCGTCGTCATTTCCTGCGCCTGGCTTCCCGGGAGCTGCATGCCATGGATAACGACCAGGTCCACGGCCTGGCGTTGATCGACCTCGACCATTTCAAACGCATCAACGATATGCATGGCCACGCCGCCGGCGATCAGGTGTTGCAGGCGTTCGCCGGGGTGGCCAGTGCCTGCCTGCGTGATGGCGATGTGCTGGCGCGTTATGGCGGCGAGGAGTTCGTGGTGCTGATCCCCGAATGCAGCGCTGAGCGCCTGACGTCCTGCTGCGAACGCCTGCGCCTGGCCTTTATGGAGGTGCAACTGGTGGGCATGCGGGTCGACGACCTGAGCCTGTCGGCGGGCATGACCCTGTTGCAGTGCGGTGATGACTTGGACGATGCCCTGCACCGCGCCGACCAGGCGTTGTATCGCGCCAAGCGCGATGGCCGCAATCGCTGCGCAGCGGCTTGGGAAGCAGTCGATGCCTGAGTTGCGCGTGGGGTTACAGCAATGGTCGGTCGCCCTTGGCAGTAACCTGCTGGATGCGCTGAATCAGGCGGGGGTGGCGGTGCCCTACAGTTGCCGAGCCGGCAGTTGCCATGCCTGCCTGGTGCATTGTGTCAAAGGCCTGCCCAGCGACAGCCGCCCGGATGCCTTGAGCGATGAGCAGCGTGCAATGGGCTGGCGCCTGGCCTGCCAGTGCCAGGTGGTCGAGGACTTGCAGGTCGAAGCCTTCGACCCTGCGCGTGACGGTTTACCGGCAACGGTGGTGGCGGCCGATTGGCTGTCGTCCAGCGTCCTGCGCCTGCGCTTGCAGCCGGAACGTCCCTTACGTTACCAGGCAGGTCAGCACCTGGTGTTGTGGAACGCGGCGAACGTCGCCCGTCCGTATTCCCTGGCCAGCCTGCCCCAGGAAGACCCATTTCTCGAATTCCATCTGGACTGCCGTCACCCCGGTGCGTTCAGTGATGGCGCACGCCATCTCAAGCCGGGGGATGGGCTGCGCCTGGGCGAATTGCGCGGCGGGGCGCTGCACTACGATCCCGACTGGCAGGCGCGCCCGCTCTGGCTGTTGGCGGCAGGCACCGGGCTGGCGCCGTTGTTCGGGGTCTTGCGCGAGGCCTTGCGCCAGGATCACCAAGGCGCCATCCGCGTCATTCACTTGGCCCATGACGCCAATGAGCACTATCTGGCCAAACCCCTGGCAGCGCTGGCGGCCCAGCGGCAAAACCTCAGTGTCGAGCTACTGACGGCGGCGGAACTGCCGGCAGCGTTGGCCCAGCTGCGGCTTGTTTCGCGGCAAACCCTGGCCTTACTCTGCGGTCACCCCGACAACGTCGACGCCTTCGCCCGACGTTTGTACCTGGCGGGGTTGCCGCGTAATCAACTGCTGGCCGACGTCTTCCTGCCCCGGGGTTGAGTGCGCTGACTGCCCAGAGTGAGATAGCCATGACCGATACCCTGTTGGTGGAGCGCGAGAGCGGGCTGCTGAGCGTTCGCCTGAACCGCCCTGAAAAGAAAAATGCCCTGACCCGGGCCATGTACAGCCGCCTGGCCGAGGTGCTGGAACAGGCCGACGCCGACCCTGACATCAATGCCTTGTTGATCAGCGGCAGCAGCCAATGTTTTACCGCTGGCAACGACATTGCCGACTTCCTCGAACAGCCTCCCAGTGGCCTCGACAGCCCGGTGTTCCACTTTATGCGCAGCCTGTTCGAGTGCCGCAAGCCAGTGGTAGCGGCGGTCGCCGGCCCGGCGGTGGGAATCGGCACCACCTTGTTGCTGCACTGCGATCTGGTTTATGTCAGCGCCGATGCCCGGTTACGCATGCCCTTCGTCAACCTCGGGCTGTGCCCGGAGTTTGGCTCCAGCCTGATTCTTCCGCGCCTGCTGGGTCAGGCCAGGGCGGCTCAACTGTTGCTGCTGGGCGAGGCCTTCAGTGGCGAGCAGGCAGCCGCCTGGGGCCTGGCGACCCAAGCCTTGGCCGATGGCGAGGCGACACTGGCCTGTGCCCATGAGGCCGCCCGGCGTTTCAGCCAGCTGCCGCCCGCGGCGGTGCAGCTCAGCAAGCAATTGATGAGGGCGGCGGATCGGCAACCCTTGCGCCAGGTGATCGAGGAAGAAGGGCGCTTGTTTTCCCAGCGCTTGCAGACGCCGGAGGCCATTGCGGCGCTCTCGGCATTTCTGGCCAAAGGCTGAAAACCAGCGCCCGCAGTCGCTTTCTTCCGGGCATGAAAAAGCCTCGCTGGCGTTCACCAGCGAGGCTTTTTCGTACAGCGCTTAGCCAGTTAAAGCATTGGCTGCTTAAACCATCGGGTCGCCAACGTGCAGGATCTTCATGCCGTTGGTGCCGCCGGTGGTGTGGTAGCTGTCGCCCTTGGTGAGGATGACCCAGTCGCCTTTTTCCACAACGCCGCGCTTGAGCAACTCGTCGATCGCGGCCTGGCTGACTTGCTCGGGTGGCAAGGACGCAGGGTCGAACGGCACGGTGTAGACGCCACGGAACATGGCCGCGCGGGCCTGGGTTTCGCGGTGCGGGGAGTAGGCGTAGATCGGCACCGAGGAACGGATACGCGACATGATCAACGGCGTGTAGCCACTCTCGGTCAGGGCGATGATCGCCTTCACACCGGGGAAGTGGTTGGCGGTGTACATGGCGGCCAGGGCGATGCTCTGGTCGCAGCTTTCGAACACCTTGCCCAGACGGTGGCTGGAGCTTTTGCTGGTCGGGTGCTTTTCGGCACCGACGCAGATACGCGCCATGGCCTGGACCGCTTCCAGCGGGTAGGCACCGGCGGCGCTTTCTGCCGAAAGCATGACGGCGTCGGTGTAGTCGAGCACGGCGTTGGCTACGTCGGAGACTTCAGCGCGGGTCGGCATCGGGTTCTGGATCATCGACTCCATCATCTGGGTCGCAACGATCACCGCTTTGTTGTGACGACGTGCATGCAGAATGATTTTCTTCTGGATGCCCACCAGTTCGGCGTCGCCGATTTCCACACCCAGGTCACCACGAGCAACCATCACCGCGTCGCTGGCCTTGATCAGGCCGTCGAGGGTTTCGTCGTCAGCCACGGCTTCGGCACGTTCGATCTTCGCCACCAGCCAGGCGGTGCCGCCGGCTTCGTCGCGCAGTTTGCGAGCGTATTCCATGTCGGCTGCGTCACGGGGGAAGGACACCGCCAGGTAGTCGACTTCCATCTCGGCCGCGAGCTTGATGTCGGCCTTGTCTTTCTCGGTCAGGGCCGGTGCAGTCAGGCCGCCGCCGCGACGGTTGATGCCTTTGTGGTCCGACAGCGGGCCGCCGATGGTCACGACGCAATGCAGTTCGGTGGCAGTGGCGGTTTCGACGCGCATCACCACACGACCGTCGTCCAGCAGCAGTTCGTCGCCGACGCCGCAGTCTTTGACCAGGTCCGGATAGTCGATGCCGACGATGTCCTGGTTGCCTTCGGTCAGCGCATGACTGGTGGAGAAGGTGAACTTGTCACCGATCTTCAGTTCGATACGCTTATTGGCGAATTTGGCGATACGGATTTTCGGGCCTTGCAGGTCACCCAGCAGCGCGACGAAACGCCCGTGCTTGGCGGCGAGGTCGCGAACCAGTTTGGCGCGAGCCTTGTGCTCGTCCGGGGTGCCGTGGGAGAAGTTCAGACGGGCGACATCGAGGCCCGCGAGAATCAACTGTTCCAGAACTTCCGGCGAATTACTGGCCGGGCCAAGGGTGGCGACGATTTTAGTACGACGAACGGACATGCACAGACTCCTGAGTTCAAGCGCAACGAGAGGCTACTATGGTCCGAAGTTGTAGTCATTGTTCGTTTGCACTACTTATTCGTTTGTTTGTTTAAAGCAACAACCTTGAAGATTTTCGCCGATGAGTCGATACACTGCACAAGACAGGAGATACCCCATGCGATTCGTACTCATTGCTGCCCTGGCCGTCAGTGTTGTCGGCTGTACCCGCTGGTCCATGGACCACCATTTGAACAATGCCTACCGCGCCTACGACCGTGGCAATTGCGAAAGCGTGATGCTCGAGCTGAGCCAGGTTGATCGCACCAGTCGCACCCGTGGCTATATCAAGCCGGAAGTGTCGATGTTGCGCGGGCAGTGCCTGGAACGGCAGAAGCTCTTTGTCGATGCGGCCCAGACCTACCAATTCATCATTACCCAGTACCCCAGCAGCGAGTACGCCTACCGTGCCCGCGCCCGACTGGAAACCTTGCAGCAGTTGGGTTACTACCCGGCCCGCACAGGTGCCCAGGTACGACCGACCGCGTTGTAAGGTCGGTCAGCATCACGACGCTGGCCTCGTGGCGGCGTTGAGCTAAGATTTTTCAGATGGGTTTAGAGCCTTTTCTCTAAACACCGCGGCAGGGGTTCCAGCCGCTCAGGCCTTGTGCCGAGCGCACTCCGGTCGCCGGGCCCCGGGAGAATGAGCCTGCGTGCCAGGCCTGTTTCGAAGCACTAGTGCGGTCATGCTTAATGACCTTTCCATAGCGATACCCAGCATGTTCACCGAACGTCGTATCGAGCGGCACCAGTTGCCGTATTTTTTAAAGGTGTTCAACCGCTTCACGGACAAGCCTGTGGGTTACCTGGGCAATGTTTCTGAGGACGGGTTGATGCTGATCAGCCAACTGCCGATGCTGATTGGTGCCGATTTCGATTTGCGCCTGAAAATCCCGTCCACGGATGGCCACCTGCAGATGGTCGATTTCACTGCCTGCTGCCTGTGGTGCCACGAAGACGTCACGCCCCATTCCTACGACGCCGGTTTCAGCCTGTTGCGCAGCCCGCTGGAGTACCTGCAACTGGTGCAGTCGTTGCGTCACTACTTCAGTTTCTATCCGGTGCAGACGTCGGCCTGATCCGTCGTCCGGCTACAGGGTTCCGGCTTTCTTCCAGCTCAGGTAGCGGCTCACCAGTTGCGGCCCCAGTTCGCCGGGACGGGTGTCGAGCAGCGGCACGCCCTGGGCTTGCAGGCGCTCATGCAGTTCCGAGCGGGCATTCAGGTAGTTGAGGGTGCCACAGTAGGCCAGGGCTTCGGGCAGGGTCTGCACTGGAGACTGGCGCAGTTCGTCGAGCACTTCTTCGCGCAGGCTGGCGACTAGCACCCGATGCTGGCGCCCCAGGCGTTTGACTGCCGTGAGCAACTCTTCGTCGTCCTCGTCCCGCAGGTTAGTGACCAGCACCACCAGTGCTCGGCGTTTCTGCCGGGCCAGCAACTCGCTGGCCGCGGCCTGGTAGTCGGCGGGGCGCTGGCTGCTGTCGAGGTCGTAGACACCGTTGAGCAGTACGTTGAGTTGCGCTGCCCCTTTGACCGGGGCCAGGTAGCGCGGCTGGGCACCGGCAAAGGTGCTCAGGCCCACGGCATCGCCCTGGCGCAACGCCACATAGCTGAGCAGCAGGCAGGCGTTGAGGGCGTGGTCGAAGTGCGCCAGCTCGCCGTCCTGGCTGCGCATGCGCCGGCCGCAATCGAGCATGAAAATGATTTGCTGGTCCCGTTCGTCCTGGTATTCCCGGGCAATCGGCGTGCGTTGCCGGGCCGTGGCTTTCCAGTCGATCTGCCGCAGGCTGTCGCCCTCGCGAAACTCCCGCAACTGATTGAACTCCAGACCCAGGCCCCGGCGTTGCAACTGACGCACCCCGAGCTGGCTGATCCAGTTGTCCACCGCTTGCAGTTGGCCGCCGTAGAGGCGGGCGAAGTCCGGGTAGACGCGGGTGCTGTCGGCCACTGCCAGCAGGCGTTTGGCTGACCACAGGCCGAGGGGGCTGGGCAGGTTGATTTCGCACTGCAGGAAGCTGAAATGGCCGCGCTTGAGGGGGCGCACCCGGTAGCTGAGCTGGCTGCCCTGGCCCGGTTCCAGTACCACGCGCTGTGGCAGATGCTCGAAGCTCAGGCCATTGGGCGCGTGGTCAAACACCTCGATCTCCAGAGGCTGGTCAGCGCTGGGCAGCAGCTCCAGGCGCACCTCGCTCCAACGCCCCAACGGCAGGCTGCCGGGCAGTTGTCGGCGCAGTTGCGGCGAGGGCAGGCGGTGCAGGCGCAGGGCGTCCAGCAGCGCCAGGATCAGCAGCGCCAGCAGCAGGGCCCAGGCGATCGACTGCAGGCTGTCGGGCACGGCCAGCCCCAGGGCCCGGGTTGCCCCCAGCACGATGTCCAGCAGGGCCAGGCTGGCGAGCCAGATCAGGAGCAGGCGCGAGGGTTTCATGGCTGTGACCGATTCATAGGCGAGGCGCGGCAATCTGTTCGAGCAGTTGAGTGAGCACGTGTTCCACCGACAGGCCTTCAATGTCCAGTTCCGGGGCGATGCGCACCCGATGGCGCAACACCGCCATGGCACAGCCCTTGATGTCATCGGGGATGACAAACTCGCCGCCGCGCAACAGTGCTCGGGCGCGGGCGCCACGCACCAGGGCGATGGACGCGCGCGGCCCGGCACCGAGGGCCAGGCCGGGCCAACTGCGGGTGGCCCGAGCCAGGCGCACGGCGTAGTCGAGCACTTGATCGTCCAGGGGCAGCTCACTGGCAATGCGTTGCAGGGCCAGCACATCCTTGGCTTGCAGCACGGTGCGCAAGGGCTGCACGTCGAGCATGTCGGCGCGGGTGGAGCGCGCCACTTGGCGCACCATGCTCAGCTCTTGCTCGGCATCGGGGTAATCCATGCGCAGCTTGAGCATGAAGCGGTCTAGCTCGGCTTCCGGCAGCGGGTAGGTGCCTTCCTGTTCGATGGGGTTCTGGGTGGCCAGGACCATGAACGGCTGGGCAATCGGCAAGGCCTGGCCTTCCAGGGTCACTTGGCGTTCCTGCATGGCTTCCAGCAGCGCCGCCTGGGTTTTGGCCGGTGCCCGGTTGATCTCGTCGGCCAGCAACAGGTTGGTGAACAGTGGGCCTTTGCGCAGCTTGAATTGCTCGGTCTGCAAGTCGTAGACCGCGTGGCCGGTGACATCGCTGGGCATCAAGTCAGGGGTGAACTGGATCCGCGCGAAGTCGCCACCGAAGCACCGGGCCAAGGCCCGCACCAGCAGGGTCTTGCCCAGGCCCGGGACGCCTTCGAGCAGCACATGGCCGCCGGCGATCAGCGCCGTGAGCACGTCGTCGATGACCGCGTCCTGGCCGATCAGCGCCTTGCGCAATTCCACGCGCAGGGCCTGGGCCAACTGGCTGGCTTGCAGGCGTTGGGACGTGGCCGAATCTTGCGGGGTGGCCGGTTCGCTGGCGGTCACGGAATCGTCTGGAAATTCGCTCATAGGGCATTCCTGAGGGTTTGCAACTGGGTCACCCGCTGGCTGAAGTCAGCGCTGGACAGACGCTGTCCCGGCTGCTGCAGCGCTTGGCTGACGACGTCGAGGGGTTGCTGGGTCAGGCGGGCCAGGGCCTGCCACTGTTCTGTCTGGGGCAGGTGCTCAAAGCCGGGGTGGCGCCGGCGGGCCCGGCGCTGGATGTCCAGGTGCAGGGCCTGCAACAGGGCGGGTTGGCCACTGTGGCGCAGGAGGAAATCGGCACTGGCCTGCAGGTGTTCGCGCAACTGGCGACGTGCCTTGGCCGGTGGTGCCTGCAACGGGCCTTGGCGCACCGCTGCCTGCCACACCCACAGGCCGGCCAGCACCGCGAGGGCTACCAGGGCCTGGGGAAAGTAGCGCAGCAAGAGTTGCCAGAGGTTGTCGTGGTCGGTGTTGAACAGCAGGGTCACGGCGGTATCGGCATTCAGGTACCAGAGCAGCCAGGCATTGTCATAGCGCCCGATGTGCTGGTTTTTCCAGATGTCGGCATCGGTCAGCACGGTCACTGATCCTTGGCCATAGTCGAGCCGCATCAGGTGGGTCGCCACCCCGCTGTTGGCCCAGGACTGGGCGAGGTTGTCCGGGTCCTCAAGATGGAAGGCGGTGTCAAAGCCGATGTAGGCCGGGGCCTTTTCATCTTCCAGGTAGAGCTTGGTCAACCTCGGGTAGGCGTCCTGGTCTTTCGCTTGCGGCGGCCCGGTCATCTCCTCGCTCATGGACTGCTGCAGCCCCAGGCGATCGAGTAGCAGGTCCCCGCTCTCGCCACTTTCCTCATCCCACAGGGCCTCGGCGACCATAAGCAAGTGGCCGCCAGCCTTGGCCCAGTCCAGGAGCTGATCGACCTGGCGCGAGGTCATGTTCGAACGCTCGCCCAGCAGGAGCAGGCTGTGCTGCTCGGGGGGCAAGCTGGCCAGTCGATCCAGGCCGTTGGCGTGCTCCACCTGCAGCCCGCGTTGACGCAGAAACAGCTCAGCGGCCAGGTACGGGTTGGCCTGGGCTTCAGGGGAGGGGCCGTGATCGATGATTTCCTGATAGGGCGTGGCATTCAGGTAAAGGTAATAACCCAGGGCCCCCAGCAGTGTGCACAAGAGCAAGGACAAGAGGATCAGCAGTGGACGCCTCATGGCTTCGCTCCCGGTCCGAACAGCGCACGCCAACCGTCGCAAAGCTGTTGTTGCACCTGGGCGTCAGGCACCCGGTGACCGTAGGCTAGGTTGAGCCAATGGTGCGTCAGTTGCGTGCTGAAGGCTTGCAGGGCAGGTTGTTGCAGGCGCTCGATCCGTTCCAGTACCTGGCCTTCGGTGTCGGCAGCCTTGAGGGGCAATTGCAGGTCGTGAAGCAGGCGGCTGAGCAGCGCGCGATAGAGCAGGCCGAGGGCTTCCCGGGGGTGTTCGGACCAGAGCTCGGCGGTACGCGCGGCAACATCCTCGGGCAGGCTTTCGTTGCTGACTTGCAGGCCGAACAGCTGGGTCGGCGCGGCAGGCACCACTGGGCGCCGTTGCGTCGGGCGGCGGCTGACAAAGGCGCGCAGCCAGTCGCTGTAGCGCCAGATCAGCCAGGCGACGGCCGCCACTAGCAGGGCCCAGAGCAGGATCTTCAGGGCCTGTGCGATGCCGGCGAAGCGTTCAGGCGAGACGCTGTCCAGCAAGTCCTTGAGCCAATCCTTGGACGCGGCGTCTTTTTGCTCCGCGGTTTTTGCCGGCGGTTCGTCGCCGAAGCGATAGCGCGTGACCGACTCCGGGTTTTTGAACGGTGGCTGCTCGAGGATGGCCTTGATGCTGTCCTTGGAGGCCTGGCTGGTCAGGGCTTGCCCCAGCAGACGCGGACTTTTCGGCCCTGGCACCGGCTCGGCGGCCCAAACCGTCGACACGGGGGACAACAGGATCAGCCCGCACACCAGCCATAGGCCGGCGATCCCGGCGAGGCGCTGGCGCAGGCGGCGGAACACCAGTTCGATGTCCCAGGCCTCCAGCTCGGTGCGCCGATTGAGGTAAAGGCTGAAGCCACAGGCCACGTAAATCGGTTCCCAGACAATCAGCACCAGCGCATAAAAAGCGTTGGTCAGGTGTTCCAGCCACAGCCAGTCCTGCTCGCTGGCGGTGATCAACTCCTGCCAGCTCCAGTCCAACTCGATCTGTTGTGGCAGCAGTAGGTAGAACAGCGCCATGAGCCCCATCCACAGCGCACATTCCAGGCACATGCCGATCAAGGTCAGCCAGCGCGCCGCGCCGGGTTGCTGCTGTAGCAGGACCCCCAGGCGTTGTTGCCGGGCCTCGCCCGCCAGACCTTCAAGTTGCACCACCGGCATCGTGAAGCTACGGCTCATGCTCAGGCGTCGCCAGGTCAGGCTGGCGAGCAGTTGCGGCTTGAGCAACCGCGGCCATTGGCGCACGGCCTGGCGCAGGCTGGGCGCCTCTGCGAACAGGGCCTTGGACAGAATGAACAGCGGCAAGCGCTCGAAGGCCGGCTTGAGCCACCAGAACAGCAGCAGGGCCACCGAGGGCGATTCCCAGAACAGCAGGCTGAGTAGCATGAACACCGGCAAACTGATCAGCGCCCAACTGCCCATTAGCAGGCCGCGATGACGCTGGTTCAGGAGCACGCCCAGGTCCATGGCTTCCCAGGTATTGCGCGGGCGGATCACTACGCTGGCATCACTCAGGCGCATGGGGTTCTCGTCCGGCGTAGATCAGGTACAGCCCCACCAGGGTCCAGAGCCCGGCGCCCACCAGGTATTTGATCCAGGGCGCCGGCCAGGTCAGCGACGACCAATAGGCTTCGATAAAGGCCGCGATCAGCAGGAACACAATGACCCCGCCCACCAATTGCACGCTTTTGCGCGCGGCGCGCAGCAGGGCTTCACCCCGGGTCAGGCGCCCGGGGGCGATCAGCGCCCAGCCCAGTTTCAGCCCAGCAGCGCCGGACAGCACGATGGCCGTGAGTTCGAAAGCGCCGTGGCCGATGACGAAGGGCCAGAACACCGGGCCTGAGCCGATTTGGGTCAGGTGGCCGGCGATGGCGCCGATCATCAGGCCGTTGAAAAACAGGAAAAACACGCTGCCCACGCCCAGCAGCAAACCGCTGGCGAAGGTCTGAAAGGCAATGCCGATGTTGTGCATGATGTAGTAGCCGAACATCACCCAGTCGTCGCTGGCGGCCCGTTCGGCGGCGCGGCCCAGGCGCCCTGAGGTGGGGTCGTACATGCTCTGCATCTCGGCCACTTGCTGGGTGCTGACCACGCTGTAGATCAGGTCCGGGAACAGGTACATCAGCAGGCCGATGCCCAGCAGGCTGCCGAAGAACAGCAGGCTGGCGGTCAGCACAAAGCGCCACTGCTCGCGCACCAGGCGAGGAAAGCCAGCGAGCATGAACCCCAGGACGTGGGCGCTCAGGGGGCTGCGTTGCCGGTACAACTGCTGATGGCCGCGCAAGGCCAGTTGTTGCAGGGGGTCGATCAGGTAGCTGCTGTAACCCCGTTCCTGGGCCAGGGCCAGGTGTTGGCACAGGCGCCGGTAGGCCCGTGGGAAACCCTGGCAGTCCTCGGGTTTGGCCTTGCCGCGTTCCAGCAGGTCCAGTTGTTCCCTCAGGCGCTGCCATTCGGGTTGATGACGGCTTTCAAACAGGCTCTGTTTCATGTTGGCCCCAGGAAGCCACGGGCGATTCCGTTGAGTTCGGCAGGGGCTTGGGCGGCGGGCACTTGCAGTGGTTCGGCGAGAATCTGCGCCAGCTCCACGGTACGCTCGCGGGACAGTTGCCCCTGGCGCTCGGCGAAGCTGAGGATCGCCCGCTGTTCGTTCAGACGCAGGGGGAAGGGCGCATGCCGGGCCTGGGCCTCGGGCAGCGGTGGGCGCTGCACCGCCTGTTCGCGGTAGATCACCAGGGTGCCGGCCGCCAGGTCGCCAAGGCGCTTGAAATTCGGGTGCTGCAGGCAACTGAGGGCACCGAGGAAATAGCCGAACGGCAGCATGTCGGCAAAGCGCAGCAGGTTGCGGGTCAGCGAGGCGGCCCAGCCAATCGGCGTGCCGTCGTCCTGCACCACCCTGAGGCCCATCATCTGTTTGCCGGGGGAGCGGCCCTGGTTCAGCACTTCGAACAGCACCATGTACCACCAACTGATCAGGAACAGCAGGATTGAGCCCAGGCCGGTGCCGATCTTGTCGAAGAACCCCAGGAGCAAAAACAGTAGGCCAAGGATCAGCCCGCGAATGCCCAGGTCCAGGGCAAACGCGAGGGCGCGCACCATCAGCCCGGCCGGACGCAGCGGCAGGTCGATGCCTTCCGGCGTTTCGACCTGATACCGCGTGTCCAGTGGCGGGTGCAGCGTTGCATTCCCTGGCAGTGCTGTCGTCTCGAGCATGGGCAACGTAATGGCTGGCCTGGTTGAGAAAAAATCCAGCGCCGATGCTAGCAGCCTCAGAGGGGCAAACGACATCAATAACTTCGCGCTGTCTGCACCGGGCGGCTGATTGACGGCAACATGGCTGGCCCTGGCGGCGCCTGAGCGCCTAGACTTTGCCGGTCTTCAGTTCAGGAACGCACCGTGACTTCCATCTTCTGGTACGACTACGAAACCACTGGCATCAATCCGCGTTGCGATCGACCGCTGCAAGTGGCTGGCATTCGCACCGACTTCGACCTCAACGAGATTGGCGAGCCGGTCAACCTCTACTGCCAGCCCAGCGACGATATCCTGCCGCACCCAGCGGCCTGCGTGATCACTGGGATTACCCCGACCCGTCTGGCCGAGCAGGGATTGAGCGAAGCCGACTTCATGACCCGGGTCCACGCCCAGTTGGCGTACCCGGGCACCTGTGGCGCGGGTTACAACACCCTGCGTTTCGACGATGAGATGACCCGCTACAGCCTCTACCGCAACTTTTTCGACCCCTACGCCCGCGAGTGGCAGGGCGGCAACAGCCGCTGGGACTTGATCGACGTGGTGCGCGCCGCCTATGCGTTGCGCCCCCAGGGCCTGGTCTGGCCCGAGGAAGAGGGCCAGGTAACCCTCAAGCTGGAGCGCCTGACCGCGGCCAACGGCATCGATCACGGCCAGGCCCACGACGCCCTGTCCGATGTGCGCGCCACCATCGCCCTGGCGCGGCTGATTCGCGAGAAGCAACCGAAGCTCTACGACTGGCTGTTCCAACTGCGCAGTAAACAGAAGGTCATGGACCAGATCCGCCTGTTGCAGCCGATGGTGCATATCTCCGGTCGGTTCTCTGCGGCGCGGCATTATGTGGGGGTGGTTTTGCCCCTGGCCTGGCACCCACGCAATCGCAATGCCTTGATTGTCTGCGATCTGCATCTGGATCCCCAGGGGTTGCTGGACCAGGATGCCGAGGCCTTGCGTCAGCGTTTATATACCCGACGCGAGGAACTGGCTGACGGCGAACTGCCGGTGCCGCTCAAACTAATTCATATCAATCGTTGCCCTGTGGTTGCGCCGTTGAATGTATTGCGTGAGCAAGATCAGCAACGATTGCACTTGGACATGGCGCTTTATCAGGACCGGGCCCTGCGTCTGAGCGAGGCTCGGGAAGTTTGGCAAGATAAACTTCAGGCCATCTACGCCACGGAAGATTTTGCCGGCAGCGAAGATCCGGAGCAGCAGTTATACGACGGTTTTATTGGCGACCGTGATCGACGCCTGTGTGAACAAGTGCGCCAGGCAGAACCTGATCAATTGCGCCAGTCTCAATGGCCTTTCGATGATCCACGTTTGCCTGAATTACTGTTCCGTTACCGCGCTCGTAACTTCCCAGGGACATTGAGTGACGAAGAGCAAGAGCGCTGGAAGGCATTTTGCCAGCAGCGATTGCTCGATCCCCAATACGGTGCACCCAATACCCTGGAAAGTTTTAACCAGGCATCTTCGCAGTGGGCTTCAAGTGCGACTGAAAGCCAGCGTCAGGTGCTGGATGAGTGGGACAACTACGCCCGCTCACTCAGCCAGCGCCTGGGGCTTTGAACGGTCTTTGTGGCTGAACGCCAGGCATAAAAAAACGCCAGCTGGCTGGCGTTTTTTCTGCGATCACTGGACCGCGGGTGACGCTGTCGAGGCTTAGTCCAGCAGGGTTGCCCAGCCTTCAACGACGTCACCGCCCCACTTGGCTTTCCACTCTTTCAGAGTCTTGTGGTTGCCACCTTTGGTTTCAATCACTTCGCCATTGTGCGGGTTCTTGTATTGCTTAACTTTACGAGCGCGTTTGGTGCCGGTGGTTTTTACCGGAGCGCGTGGCGCTTTAACTTTGGAGTCCGGATCCAGCAGGGCGATGATGTCGCGCAGGGATTTGGAATACTCGCCCATCAGGGTGCGCAGTTTGCCTTCGAATTCCAGCTCGGTTTTCAATTTGTCGTCTTGCGACAGATTCTTCAGGCGGGCTTGCAGCTCTTTGATAGCTTCTTCTGTGGCGCGGTATTCGTTGATCAGGGACATGGATGGCTACCTTATTGGGCGCAGGGTGACTGAAACATAATGGGCAATAATAGTCAGGCGGTTTCAGCAAGTAAACATTTAACAGCGTTTTTATTTGCCACATTTAGAGTGTTTAGGCGTAAACGCAGATCGAAATTTAATACTCGGGTGCATTCCGAACAGATAATCAAGCATTAGTTGTCCACTATTTATAAGTGGCTTTATGTGCCCTCGAAAGGGGTGCACGCCACGGCGGATAAAGCCTGGGTGTGAAGGAGGCGCTTGCAATCGGACGCAATGAATACTGCAGATTCTTCGCGTAATGGCTAGAATGGCGGCCTTTGCGAAGTTCTGGAGTTTCCCCCTCATGCGCACTTTCCGGTTGGTGATTTCTTGCCCTGACCGCGTTGGCATCGTTGCCAAAGTCAGTAACTTTCTGGCCTCCCACAACGGTTGGATCACCGAAGCGAGCCACCACTCGGACAACCTCAGTGGTTGGTTCTTCATGCGCCACGAGATTCGTGCCGATTCGTTGCCGTTCGGTCTGGAAGCGTTTCGCGAGGCCTTCGCGCCGATTGCCGAAGAGTTTTCGATGGATTGGCGTATTACCGACACCGCCGAGAAAAAACGCGTGGTGTTGATGGCCAGCCGCGAATCCCATTGCCTGGCCGACTTGTTGCACCGTTGGCACAGCGATGAACTGGATTGCGAAATTTCCTGTGTGATTTCCAACCACAACGATCTGCGCAGCATGGTTGAGTGGCACGGTATTCCGTACTACCACGTGCCGGTCAATCCACAGGATAAAGAGCCGGCGTTCGCCGAGGTCTCGCGCCTGGTCAAGCAGCACGATGCTGAGGTGGTGGTCCTGGCCCGCTACATGCAAATTCTGCCGCCGGAACTGTGCAGCGAGTACGCGCACAAGGTCATCAACATCCACCACAGCTTCCTGCCGTCGTTCGTCGGTGCCAAGCCTTATCACCAAGCATCGTTGCGCGGCGTGAAGTTGATTGGCGCCACTTGCCACTACGTCACGGAAGAGCTGGATGCCGGCCCGATCATCGAGCAGGACGTGGTGCGTGTCAGCCACAGCGACAGCATCGAGGACATGGTGCGTTTTGGCCGTGACGTCGAGAAGATGGTGCTGGCTCGCGGCCTGCGTTATCACCTGGAAGACCGAGTGCTGGTACACGGCAACAAGACCGTAGTGTTCTGATTGAAGGTGTTCTGATTGAAAAAAACCAGGAGCGGGGTTCAATATCCCGTTCCTGGTTTTTTACGTCACGAGGTCAGCCCTATGACCGATCCATTGGATAAAGCCACTTCCCAGGCCCCGGCCACCCTCGGCGAGGGCTGCCTGAGCCGTTACGATCCGGATGAGCTGAATGCTGACGACGGCACCGAGTTTCCTGGCGCCGCCGAGTTGTGGGAGCAGTTGCAGCAAGAGCCCCCGCCAGTAGGAGCCGGCTTGCCGCCGAAAGGGCCCTGAGGCCCTTCCTTCAAATCCTGAAACTGCCCACCAGTTGCTTCAAGCGCGATGCTTGCTGCTCCAGGTCGGAGCACGCCCGCAGGGTGGACTGCAGGTTTTCCACGCCTTCCTGGTTGAGGGTGTTGATCTCGGTGATGTCCATGTTGATGGATTCCACCACCGAGGTCTGTTCCTCGGTGGCGGTCGCGACCGATTGGTTCATGCCGTCGATCTCGCCAATGCGCTGGGTCACGCTGTTCAACCGCTCTCCCGCCTGATTGGCAATCTCTACGCTGTCCAGGCTGTGGCGCTGGCTGGTGCTCATGGTGCCCACCGATTCCCGAGCCCCGACCTGCAACTCTTCGATCATGGTCTGCACCTGCTGCGCCGATTCCTGGGTGCGGTGCGCCAGGTTGCGTACTTCATCGGCCACCACCGCAAAGCCACGTCCGGCCTCACCGGCCCGGGCCGCTTCGATCGCGGCGTTGAGGGCCAGCAGGTTGGTTTGCTGGGAGATGCTGGTGATCACTTCGAGGATCTGCCCGATGTTCACCGTTTTGCTGTTCAGGGTTTCGATATTGCTGCTGGAGGCACTGATCATCTCCGACAGCTGGTGCATCGCCTGGATACTGCGGTCCACCACTTGCTGGCCATCTTCGGCGAGGTTGCGTGCGTCGCTGGCCTGTTGCGAGGCCTGGGCGGCGTTGCGGGCAATTTCCTGGGCGGCGGCACCCAGTTGATTGATCGCGGCGGCCACGCTGTTGGTGCGGCTGGCCTGCTCATCGGAGTTGAGCATCGAGGAGTTGGAGGCGCTGACCACCCGCAAGGCGACTTCATTGACCTGCTCGGTGGCTGAAGACACTTCGCGGATCGAGCCGTGGATGCGCTCGACAAAGCGGTTGAATGCGTTACCCAGGGTGCCGAATTCGTCTTGATTGTGGATGTTCAGGCGCCGGGTCAGGTCGCCTTCGCCGTCGGCGATGTCCTGCATGGCGCGGGTCATGACGTGCAGGGGCTGCATCAATACGCGGATCAGCATGCCGAGCAGGGCAATGATGATGGCCACGGCAATCAGGGTGGCAATAATGGCTGAGGTGCGGAACTCGCTGAGCGCCGCGTAGGCTTTGTCCTTGTCCACGGAGAGGCCGATGTACCAGTTGACCGAGGACAGGCCTTTGATCTGGGTGAAGGTGACAATCCGCGACTGGCCGTCGACCTGGATTTCACTGAGATCGCTGCTGATGCGTGGGGTGTCCTGGGGGTAGACGTCCTTGAGGGTTTTCATCACCAGGTTCTTGTCCGGGTGCACCAGGATCTTGCCGTCCGCGCTGACCAGGAACGCATAGCCCATGCCGTTGAAGTTCAGGGCATTGATGGTTTCGGCGATCACTTGCAGGCTCAGGTCGCCCCCTACCACGCCGATTCTCTGCCCGCCCTTGAGCACGCTGTCGACGATGGAAATCACCAACTGGCCGGTGGCCAGGTCGATATAGGGTTCGGTCAGGGCCGAGCCGTTGGTGCTTTCGGCGGTCTTGTACCAGGCGCGTGCACGGGGATCATAGCCATCCGGCATCTTGCTTTCCGGACGCATGATAAAGCTGCCGTCCTGGCTGCCCAGGTAGGCGCCCATAAAAGTCGAGCTGATGGCTTTTTGCACCAACAGCTGGCTGACGTTGCCAGGCTCGGAATTAAGGGCAACGGCTTGGGCCAGGTTCTCCACCAGCAGGCCGCGGCCGGCGAGCCAGGTCTGGATGTTCTTCGCTGTGACGTCGCCCATTTCCTGCAGGTAGTTATCCAGGTTTTTATGGATGGCGTTGCGCTGCAGGTAATCGTTGTAGAGCGTGAACAGGGCAAAAGCAGCGATGACGATCAGCGAGGCGGCAAGCAGGATCTTGTGACTGAAACGCAAATTCTTGTTCATGGCTTGGGGTGTCCGCTAAGGTCTTGAAGGTCCAAGGTGCGCAAGGCTGAAAAGCGCGCAAAATAGGCGCCGGTGAAAGTACTCTGATATTTCCATCTTTCCCTAGAGGATTGTCCGACCTTAAGTTCAGATATATCTGGTCCATCGCTTATCCATATCGACCGTGCAGGGCTAAAGATTAACCATGGGTGACAAAATGCCTGATTCATTGCAACTCGTTATTGGTGCCGACCTCGCAGGGCAACCTATCGCCCAGGCCATGAGCCTGGCCAATCGCCATGGCCTGGTGGCCGGTGCTACGGGGACCGGCAAGACCGTTACCCTGCAACGCCTGGCGGAGGCCTTCAGCGATGCTGGCGTGGCGGTGTTCGCGGCAGATATCAAGGGCGACCTGTGCGGGCTGGGGGCGGCAGGGAACCCCCAGGGCAAGATCGCCGAGCGGATTGCCGGCATGCCCTGGCTCAATCACAAACCCCAGGCGTATCCGGTGACGCTGTGGGATATCCATGGGCAATCCGGCCATCCGTTGCGCACCACCTTGAGTGAAATGGGGCCGTTGTTGCTGGGCAGCCTGCTGGAACTGACCGACAGCCAGCAATCGGCGCTGTATGCCGCGTTCAAGGTGGCGGACCGTGAAGGGCTGTTGCTGCTGGATCTGAAAGACCTCAAGGCGTTGCTCAACCATCTCAAGGAGCAGCCTGAGTTGTTGGGCGATGACGCGGCCTTGATGACCACTGGCTCCAGCCAGGCGTTGTTGCGGCGCCTGGCGATTCTCGAACAGCAGGGCGCCGAAGCCCTGTTCGGCGAGCCGGCCCTGCAATTGGAGGACATCCTGCAACCGGCGGCTGATGGCCGTGGCCGGATCCATCTGCTCGATGCCAGCCGCCTGGTGCATGAGGCACCGAAGGTGTACGCGACCTTCCTGCTCTGGCTGCTGGCTGAACTGTTCGAACAGTTGCCCGAGCGCGGCGACGCACAAAAGCCCTTGCTGGCATTGTTTTTTGACGAAGCCCACCTTTTATTTGCTGGAACGCCCAAAGCCCTGCAAGAGCGCCTGGAGCAAGTGGTGCGTTTGATTCGTTCCAAGGGCGTCGGGGTGTATTTCGTTACTCAGTCTCCGGGGGATTTGCCGGACGACGTCCTGGCGCAGTTGGGCTTGCGCGTCCAGCACGGTTTGCGCGCATTCACTGCCAAGGAGCAGAAATCCCTGCGGGCCGTGGCCGATGGCTTCAGGCCCAATCCGGACTTCGATGCCCTGTCGGTGTTGACCGAACTGGGGATCGGCGAGGCCCTGGTGGGCACGTTGCAGGACAAGGGTACGCCGGCGATGGTGCAGCGGGTGCTGGTGGCACCGCCGCAATCACGGATCGGGCCGCTGAGCGAGGCTGAACGGGCGGCGCTGATTGCGGGTTCGCCATTGCTCGGGCGTTATGACAAGCCGATCGACCGCGAGTCTGCCTATGAAGTGCTGATGGGGCGCAAGGACCTGGCGCCGAACGCCGAGGCGCAGGCCAAGCCGGGCGCGCCCGTCGCCGAGGAGCCGAGCCTGGCTGACCGTGCCGGAGAGTTTCTCGGCACTGCCGCAGGCCAGGCGCTGAAGTCGGCCATGCGCCAGGCCGCCAATCAATTGGGGCGGCAATTGGTGCGGGGCTTGATGGGCTCTTTATTGGGCGGCAGTAAGCGTCGCTGAGCCAGCGGCCTCAGGCTTTGGACTTGGCGTGGCTGGCCAGTCGTTCCAGCGCGGCCCGCAGGTTGGGGTCGCTGATGCCGTCGGCGGTGGCCTGGATGGTTTGCGCGGCGCTACTCGACAAGTCCATGGTGTGGCTGGCAGCGCCATGCTGCACCGTGGGCGGTTGCACCTTGAACAGAATGCGGGTCAGGCTGGCGAACTCCTGAAACTCCACCAGTTGCCGTTGCAGGCGTTTTTGCTGGTAGCGCAGGCGGGTCGCCCAATGGCCGTCGGTGACGATCAGCAGCAGGCTGCCTTCGCGCCAGGACGCTACATGGCAATGCTCACGAGCCGCCGGTTGCAACTGGCTTTCCAGCAAGCGCTGCAAATGCGCCAGGCGCTGGGCATGGCCGAGTATGGCTTTAAGAGGCTTGGCTTCGCGAAGGAGAACGGCGGGTGCGCGTGCCGTAAGAGGGCGAAATGCCATAGTCAGAAACCTGAAGTTACAGAGCGCGCATGGTAGCAGAAAGCGCCTGCTGCACCTTGCCCATCGCTTTTGCGTCGAACCTTGAGGGTCGATGCAATACACAACTTCTAGGGAAGTTGGGGTTGAAGTTCAGCCAAAAGACCTTATTTTAGGTGAGCCCCGTCACAGCGCTGTGCCAGCATCGTGGAATAACGCCACTTTCCTCACCATCGTTTCCGGGTAGAATGCTCGTTCGCATGCGGCCATGAGGGCTGCTCGGGCGACTCACGGGGCCGCCCTCCAACCCTATGTGTGGAAGATCCTGCCGATATGTTTGCGCCTTTGTTAAAGAAACTTTTTGGAAGCAAGAACGAGCGTGAAGTCAAACGCATGCTCAAGACGGTACAGATCGTCAATGCCTTCGAAGAGCAAATGGTGGCCCTTTCGGACGATCAATTGCGTGCCAAGACCCAAGAGTTCAAGGACCGCATAGCCAAAGGTGAAACCCTCGACAAGCTGCTTCCCGAAGCCTTTGCGGTTGCCCGCGAAGCCGGTAAGCGCGTCATGGGTATGCGCCACTTCGACGTACAGCTGATCGGTGGCATGACCTTGCACGAAGGCAAGATCGCCGAGATGCGCACCGGTGAAGGCAAGACGCTGGTAGCCACCCTGGGCGTTTACCTCAACGCATTGTCCGGCAAGGGCGTGCACGTTGTGACCGTGAACGACTACCTGGCGCGCCGCGACGCCAACTGGATGCGTCCACTGTACGAATTCCTCGGCCTGACGGTCGGCGTGGTCACGCCGTTCCAGCCGCCGGAAGAAAAACGCGCGGCCTATGCTGCCGACATCACCTACGGCACCAACAACGAATTCGGTTTCGACTACCTGCGCGACAACATGGCGTTCAGCATGGAAGAAAAATTCCAGCGTGAACTGAATTTCGCCGTGATCGACGAAGTCGACTCCATCCTGATCGACGAAGCCCGTACGCCACTGATCATTTCCGGCCAGGCCGAGGACAGCTCGCGCCTGTACATCGAAATCAACAAACTGATTCCGCGCCTCGAGCAACACATCGAGGAAGTGGAAGGCGTTGTGACCAAAGAAGGTCATTTCAGCGTTGACGAGAAGACCCGCCAGGTCGAACTCAACGAAGCCGGTCACCAGTACATCGAAGAGATGCTCACCCAGGTCGGTCTGCTGGCCGAGGGCGAGAGCCTGTACTCGGCGCATAACCTGGGCCTTCTGACCCACGTTTATGCCGGCCTGCGTGCCCACAAGCTGTTCCATCGCAACGTCGAATACATCGTGCAGGATGGCCAAGTGGTCCTGGTGGACGAACACACCGGTCGTACCATGCCGGGTCGTCGCTTGTCCGAGGGCCTGCACCAGGCCATCGAAGCCAAGGAAAACCTGAACATCCAGGCCGAAAGCCAGACCCTGGCGTCGACCACGTTCCAGAACTATTTCCGTCTTTACACCAAGCTGTCCGGCATGACCGGTACCGCGGACACCGAAGCCTTCGAATTCCATCAGATCTACGGTCTGCAAGTGATGGTGATTCCGCCGAACAAGCCGTTGGCGCGTAAGGACTACAACGATCTGGTGTTCCTGACCGCCGACGAGAAATACGCCGCGATCATCAACGACATCAAGGAATGCATGACCCAGGGCCGTCCGGTGCTGGTCGGCACCGCGACCATCGAAACCTCCGAGCACATGTCCAATCTGCTCAATCAGGAAGGCATCGAGCACAAGGTCCTGAACGCCAAGTTCCACGAAAAAGAAGCTGAAATCATTGCCCAGGCCGGTCGTCCGGGCGCCCTGACCATCGCCACCAACATGGCCGGTCGTGGTACGGACATTCTCCTGGGCGGCAACTGGGAAGTGGAAGTGGCTTCCCTGGAAGACCCGACTCCAGAGCAGATCGCCCAGATCAAGGCCGACTGGCAGAAGCGCCACCAGCAAGTGCTCGAATCGGGCGGCCTGCAGGTGATTGCTTCCGAACGTCACGAATCCCGTCGTATCGACAACCAGCTGCGTGGCCGTGCCGGTCGTCAGGGTGACGCCGGTTCCAGCCGTTTCTACCTGTCCCTGGAAGACAGCCTGATGCGCATCTTCGCCTCTGACCGGGTGAAGAACTTCATGAAGGCCCTGGGCATGCAATCCGGCGAGGCGATCGAGCACCGCATGGTGACCAACGCCATCGAGAAGGCTCAGCGCAAGGTAGAAGGGCGCAACTTCGACATCCGCAAGCAATTGCTGGAGTTCGACGACGTCAACAACGAGCAGCGTAAAGTGATCTATCACATGCGCAACACGTTGCTGGCTGCGGACAACATTGGCGAAACCATCGCTGACTTCCGCCAGGACGTGCTCAACGCCACCATCAGTGCGCACATTCCGCCGCAATCGCTGCCAGAGCAGTGGGACGTTGCCGGTCTGGAAGCCACCATTCAGAGCGACTTCGGTGTCAGCCTGCCGATCCAGCAATGGCTCGATGAAGACGATCACCTGTACGAAGAAACCCTGCGCGAAAAGCTGCTCAATGAGCTGATCGCTGCGTACAACGAGAAAGAAGACCAGGCCGGTGCCGAAGCACTGCGCTCCTTCGAGAAACAGATCGTACTGCGCGTACTGGACGACCTGTGGAAAGACCACCTGTCGACCATGGACCACCTGCGCCACGGTATTCACCTGCGTGGTTACGCGCAGAAGAACCCGAAGCAAGAGTACAAGCGCGAGTCCTTCACCCTGTTCTCCGAACTGCTGGATTCCATCAAGCGCGACTCGATCCGTGTGTTGTCCCACGTTCAGGTACGCCGCGAAGATCCGATCGAAGAAGAGGCGCGCCTGCGTCAGGAAGCCGAAGCCCTGGCCGCTCGCATGCAGTTCGAGCACGCCGAGGCTCCGGGCCTGGATCAGCCGCAAGCCCTGGAAGAAGGTGTCGATGTGGATGTAGCCCTGGCTACCGCACCGGTGCGCAATGAACAGAAGCTGGGCCGCAACGAACTGTGCTACTGCGGTTCGGGCAAGAAGTACAAACACTGTCACGGCCAGATCAGCTAAGATTTCTGCCAGACATTGAAACACCCGCGCCGCGACCGGCTTTAGCCGTCGCGGCGTTTTTCCATTCCAGACACCGTCTTTTGTGACGACGGTGCTGACATCACGTTAAGAGGAGCGCATTCATGGCTGTTGGTCTTGGTCCGTTGCCAACGTTGCACCCGGTTGCCGGTTTTGAACTCGGTATCGCCTCGGCGGGCATCAAGCGCCCAGGTCGCAAGGATGTGGTGGTCATGCGCTGCGCCGAAGGCTCCACCGTGGCGGGCGTGTTCACCCTCAACGCGTTCTGCGCCGCGCCGGTGATCCTGGCCAAGCAACGAGTGCAAGGTCCGGTGCGTTACCTGCTGACCAACACCGGCAATGCCAACGCCGGTACCGGCGAGCCAGGCCTGGCTGCTGCCACCCGCACCTGCGCCAAGCTGGCCGAGCTGACCGGTGTCGACGCCAGCGCAGTGCTGCCGTACTCCACGGGTGTGATCGGTGAGCCACTGCCGGTCGAGAAAATCGAAGGTGCCCTGCAGGCTGCCCTGGACGATCTGTCCGTGGACAACTGGGCGGCTGCGGCCACTGGGATCATGACCACCGACACCTTGCCCAAGGGCGCCAGCCGTCAGTTCCAGCAGGAGGGTGTGACCATTACCGTGACCGGCATCAGCAAGGGCGCGGGCATGATCCGTCCGAACATGGCCACCATGCTCGGCTATATCGCCACCGACGCCAAAGTCTCCCGCGATGTCTTGCAGAACCTGTTGCTGGACGGTGCCAACAAGTCCTTCAACCGCATCACCATCGACGGTGACACTTCCACCAACGATTGCTGCATGCTGATCGCCACCGGTCAGGCTGCGTTGCCGGAAATCACCGAAGCCAGCGGCCCGCTGTTCGCTGCGTTGAAACAAGCGGTGTTCGAAGTGTGCATGGAAGTGGCTCAGGCCATCGTTCGCGACGGCGAAGGCGCGACCAAATTCGTCACCGTTGAAGTCAATGGCGGCGGCACTCATCAGGAATGCCTGGACGTGGGTTACACCGTGGCTCACTCGCCCTTGATCAAGACCGCGCTGTTTGCCTCTGACCCGAACTGGGGGCGCATCCTGGCAGCCGTTGGTCGTGCCGGCGTGGCCGACCTGGACGTGAGCAAGATCGACGTGTTCCTTGGTGAAGTGTGCATCGCCAGCCGCGGTGCCCGAGCGGCCAGCTACACGGAAGCCCAAGGGGCGGCAGTGATGCAGCAGGAAGAGATCACCATTCGTATCGAACTCGGTCGTGGCGCATGCAGCGAAACCATCTGGACCACCGACCTGTCCCACGAATACGTGAAAATCAACGCCGAATACCGCACTTAAGCCTCTCCCCGGCAACGCCGCTCCACCCCTGTAGGAGCCGGCTTGCCGGCGAGGCGCACCTATCAACGCCTGGCCCGTGAGGGCTGGGCCCCATGCCGGATCAGAGGAAACAGTGCGGTGAAACGAGTACATGTGGCTGCGGCCGTTATCCGTGACGCCAGCGGCAATATCCTGATTGCCCGGCGTGCCGATACCCAGCATCAAGGTGGCCTGTGGGAATTCCCCGGGGGCAAGGTCGAGGCCGGAGAAGCGGTACAAGCGGCGCTCGCCCGTGAGCTGCAGGAAGAGTTGGGCATTGCCGTGCAGACGGCGCGCCCGCTGATCAAGGTGCAACACGATTACCCAGACAAACAGGTGTTGCTGGATGTCTGGGAAGTCTCGGCGTTCAGTGGCGAGCCCCACGGCGCAGAGGGGCAACCCCTGGCTTGGGTCAGCCCTCGTGAACTGGCCGACTATGAATTCCCAGCGGCCAATCAACCGATTGTCGCCGCCGCGCGTTTACCCGCGCTTTACCTGATTACCCCGGAAGGCCTGGAAACCCCGACCTTGTTGCGCGGTATGCAGAAGGCCATTGCCCAGGGCAGCAAGCTGATTCAGTTGCGTGCTCCCGGTGGTTATGACCCGAAGTACCGTGACTTGGCGGTGGATGCCGTGGGCCTGTGCGCCGGGAAGGCGCAGTTGATGCTCAAGGGGCCGTTCGAGTGGCTGGGGGATTTTCCGTCGGCGGGCTGGCACATCACCTCCGCCCAGTTGCGCAAGTACGCCAGCGCGGGCCGGCCCTTTGGCAAGGATCGCTGGTTGGCGGCTTCCTGCCATAACGCTGAGGAGTTGGCCCTGGCGCAGCAGATGGACGTGGACTTCGTCACCCTGTCACCCGTGCAACCGACCCAGACCCACCCAGACGCCCAGCCCCTGGGTTGGGAGCAGGCTGAACAGTTGATCAGTGGCTTCAACAAGCCGGTGTATCTGCTGGGCGGCGTGGGACCTGCCGAGTGCCAGCAGGCCTGGGCAGCCGGCGCTCAAGGCGTAGCCGGAATTCGCGCCTTCTGGCCCCAGGACTGAAGAAAACGTCGAGACTGATGTTGTCGGCGTTGGCTTTGTAGGAGCTGGCTTGCTAGCGATGGCGTCCTCAGGCCCCACATCAGGCTTGAGTGGTGATCGCCGGCAAGCCGGCTCCTACTGGCAATCAGGCGTGCTGCACACCGCAGGTCCGACAGGGCGGGGGTTAGGGTTTGGCGGCGGCTTGCCAGAGGATTTCGGCAATGCCCTGGCGCTTGGCGATCATGCGTGCCGCGACAAACAGCAGGTCCGACAGGCGATTGATGTAAGCCAGCCCAACCCCTTGCAAAGGCTCCAGCGCGTTCAAATGCTGGCAGCGGCGCTCAGCGCTGCGGGCCAGGCTGCGGCAGACGTGGGCCTGGGCAATCAGCGCCGAGCCGCCGGGCAGGATGAAGTTTTCCAGTGGCCCCAGTTCCTCGTTCCAGCGGTCAATGGCCGCCTCCAGTCGTTCCACTTCTGCTCCGTTGAGTGCCTGATACTCCGGCATCGCCAACTCGCCACCCAGGTCGAACAGCCGGTGCTGGCAAGGGCTCAACACCTCCAGTACTTCGTCCAGATCACCCGCAGCGCGGCCGTGTTCGGTCAGGCCAGCCAGCAACAACCCGAGCTGGCTGTTCAGCGTATCGACCTCGCCAATGGCTTCGATCCGCGGGTGGTCCTTGGGCACACGGCGGCCGTCGCCCAGCCCGGTTTCGCCTTGGTCGCCGGTGCGGGTATAAATTTTCGACAAGCGAAAGCCCATGTTTAGCCCTCCAGTGGTTGCGGTGCCTGGGGCAGCGGATGGGCGCCGGCCAGCGGCAGGCGCAAGGTGAAGCAGGTGCCCTGGCCGCGAGTCGATTGCACTTCCATCTGTCCCTTATGGTTGTTGGTAATGATGAAGTAGGACACGGACAGGCCAAGGCCGGTGCCCTGGCCGATTTCCTTGGTGGTGAAAAAGGGTTCGAAGGTGCGTTTGCGCACGTTCTCATTCATGCCGATGCCGTTGTCCTCGACCTGGATTTCCGCCCAGGGCGGGTTCAGGCGGGTGCGCAGGATGATGCGCCCGGGCTCGCGATCGTCTTCGCGCTGGTGAATGGCCTGGGCTGCGTTTTTCAGCAGGTTGAGCAGCACCTGCTCCAGTTCGTTGGCCGTTCCAGGCACCGGTCCCAGTTGTGGGTCGAACTGGCGCACGATGGCTTGGCCCTTGAAGTCGAAACCGATGGCCAGGTCGAAGTCGTTGCCGGCGATTTCCACCGCCTGGTCGATCAGCGCCGGCAGGTCGCAAGGGGCCATTTGCCGATTGCTGCGCCGGCTGAAACTGAGCATGTGGGTGACGATCTTCGCTGCCCGAGCGCCGGCCTGCTGGATACCGTCGAGCAGTTGTGGCACTTCCCGGCTCTCCAGGTAGCGGTTGACGCTGTCCAGTTCGATGCCGACCAGCTCGGCATGTTCGAGGTTTTTCGGCAGTTCTGGCGACAAGCGTCGGCGAATGTTCTGCACGTTGTGCAGGATCGCGCCCAAGGGGTTGTTGATCTCATGGGCCATGCCAGCGGCCAGGCCACCCACCGAAAGCATCTTCTCTGACTGCACCATCATTTCTTCCAGGGACAGGCGTTGAGTGATGTCGTCGATACGGATCACCACCCCACGCCCTGCGCCGCCCATCAAGGGGTAGAAGGTCAGGGCGTAGTGCTTGGCTTCTTCGTCCTTGAACCAGGTCACGCGCTCGACCTTGGTCACGGTGTGCTGCTCCACGGTTTCCTTGAGTTGGGGCAGGAACGGCTTGAGCGGTTCAAAGGCAAGGAAGATCGGCTGGTTCAGGGCTTCGTCGAGGCGGGTGCCGGACAGGGCGCTGGCTTCCTGGTTCCACTGGGTGACGTAAAGCTGCTCATCCAGGGCGATCAGGGCCGACGGCATGGAGTCGATGATGCTGTTGAGGTAGTTCTGAAAGCCGGTGAGTTTTTTCTCGATTTTGCTCCGCACCTGAACTTCCAGCTCCAGCTTGCGGTTGGTGTGGCGGGTTTCTTCCGCCAGCCCCTGGGCCTGGTCATAGGCGGCCTGGGAGTCGTCACGGGCGCGTTTGAGCTGTTGCTCACGGGCTTCGATTCGCGACAGCATGGTGTTGAAGGCCTCGGCCAGGCTGCCGATTTCGTCGTGGTTGCCCCGGGATGCACGCAGCGCGTAGTTCTCTTCCCGGGTCACTTGCCGCGACAACACCTCGAGCTGGTGGATCGGCTGGGTGATCAGGCGTTTGATCTGGCGGGCGATCAGCAGCCACAGCAGTACGCTGAAGATCAGGATGCCCAGGCTGGCAGTGAGGGTCCCGGTGTAGAAGGCCATGGGCAGCTCGCTGGTGGCCACCAGCAACAGATGCCCCGGCGCCTGGCCGGGGCGGGGCAGGGTAATCACCTGGTTGCTGCGAAACTCGGTCAACTGCCAGGCTTCGATGTGCCGGTAGCGCTCCGGCAGCTTCAGGTGTTCGCCGTGTTGCAGTTGAGCCAGGCGCAGGCCTTTGCCGTCATACAGGGCAGCGGCGCGCAGGGGTGTGTAACTGTCGAGCTCATCGAGGAGTTTTTCCGCGTTCTGCGGCGAGTCCAGGGCTTCGATGGCCAGGGTTGGATTCGATACGAGGCGGCCAATGGTCTGCAACGCCTGGGGGGCCATGCTTTCTTGGGAGATCCAGTAAGCGGCGCTGATAAAGGTCAGGTTGGCGACCAACAGCACGGTGGTCAGCAGAACAAGCAGGGCGGCCAAGAGTTTTTGGCCGACCGGCAGATTTTCGAGACGCTGGCGCAATGGCATCGGCTATATCGCAGGAAAGGAGCAAGTGGGCAGCGTAGCCGCTGCTCAGTCGCTGGGCAATCCGCACTGTTGCAGGCGCTGCACCAGGCGCAGTCGCAGTTGCTGCAAATGGGGCAGTTGCAACTGATGACGGTCGGCGCTCTGGCAGGCGTGGCCCAACAGGTAGCTGATTTCGGTGCGGCGCTGATTGGCCACATCCTGGTACATCGAGGAGTAATTGGCCGCAGTGGCCTGGATCACCCGTTCGACCTCCTGTTGCAACTGCTCTGCGGCGGCAGGCTGGCCGCAGCATTCCAGCAACTCCGTGAGTTCGGCGCACAGGGTGGCGACCTCGCAGTGATGCTGCTGCAGCTCCCCGTTACGGCAGTGGTACAGCACGGTCAGGGGGTTGATCGCGCAATTGAGCGCCAGTTTGCGCCACAGGCGGGTGAGGATGTCGGTGCTCCACTCATGGGGAATACCGGCGGCAGTGAGGTCATCCAGCCAGATCGGTGGGGTGGGGTGGGCGGCGTCACCGAGCCAGGTGTAACCGTGCCCGGCAAAGACCACTCGCCAATCGCCCTCACGAAAGGCCCCTTCAGTGCTGGAGGCGGCAATGCATCTAGCCTGAGGCACGGTGGTCGCGACGGCGTCCTGGCTGCCGAGGCCGTTTTGCAACAGGATCACTTCCGCATTAGGGACAAGTCGCGGGGCCAGTTGCGCCACCGCCGCCTGGGCGTCATAGGCCTTGCAGGCCACCAGCAGGCGGCTGATCGGCTCGTGGCTGTCCAGGGTGGTGCCGGGAATCGGGTACTGGCTGGCGCGACCTTGTTCCACCAGGGTCAGGCCGCCGGCGTGTTCATAGGCCAGCAGGCGGCTACTGTCGCGCAGGATCAGCCGCACCGGCAGGCCGGCGCGGGCCAGGCGGGTTGCCCATAGGGTTCCAAGGCTGCCGGCGCCGAGTACGTGCCAGGTGGTCGACATCAGCTTTTTACTCGGTTTGGCAGGCGCATCGGCGGCTCGCAGTGAAGGAGGGGAAAGACCCGTTATAATGAGCGCGGATTTTAACCGCAAGCCGGGCGTGCTCGATGTCATGAGCAGCGCCCCTTTTTATTTGGAGAGAGTACATGCCGTCGTTCGACGTGGTATCCGAACTGGACAAACACGAAGTCACCAACGCGGTGGAAAACGCCGTCAAGGAACTGGACCGTCGTTATGACTTGAAGGGCAAAGGCAGCTTCGAGTTCAAGGAAAAGGAACTGACCGTCAACCTCACAGCCGAAGCCGAGTTCCAGTTGGAGGCGATGATCGAGATCCTCAAGCTGTCCCTGGTCAAGCGCAAGATCGATGTGCAGTGCCTTGAAGTCAAAGACGCCTACGCCTCGGGCAAGCTGATGAAGCAAGAGGCGACCCTCAAGGAAGGCATCGATAAAGAGCTGGCGAAGAAAATCGTCGCCCATATCAAGGACGCCAAGCTCAAGGTCCAGGCCGCGATCCAGGGCGAGCAGGTCCGAGTCACCGGCAAGAAGCGCGATGACCTGCAAGAGGCCATTGCGGCGCTGCGGGCCAAAGAGTTTGGTATGCCCCTGCAATTCAATAACTTCCGCGACTGATTGGCTGCTTGCGGGAACCTCCAGGGCTTATTGGCGTCCGAGGCCCGAGCAGTGGCAGAAACGATCAAGCTCCCTGGAACTTGATCGTTCTGTCGATCAGACATATCAGCCGGGCCCCCGGGAATCAGGAGAAATAGATGGATTTGAACGCTGAAGTGGATCACCTGGTCAAGGCTTCCCAAGCCTGGATTCCAATGATCATGGAGTACGGCAGCCGTGTGTTGCTGGCGGTCATTACCCTGGCCATCGGTTGGTGGCTGATCAACAAGCTGACCCATAAAGTCGGTCAGTTGCTGGCGCTGCGCAATGCCGACCTGGCCCTGCAGGGTTTTATCAGCAGCCTGGCCAACATCATTCTCAAGGTGCTGCTGATTGTTAGCGTCGCCTCGATGATCGGTGTCGAGACCACCTCCTTTGTGGCCGCAATCGGTGCGGCAGGCCTGGCCATTGGCTTGGCCCTGCAAGGTAGCCTGGCGAATTTCGCCGGCGGGGTACTGATTCTGTTGTTCCGTCCGTTCCGTATCGGTGACTGGATCGAAGCCCAGGGCATCAGCGGCACGGTCGACAGCATTCAAATTTTCCACACTGTGTTGCGCACCGGTGACAACAAGACGGTGATCGTGCCTAACGGCAACCTGTCCAACGGCATCATCACCAACTACAACCGTCAGCCGACGCGCAAGGTGGTGTTTGATGTGGGCGTGGATTACGACGCCGACCTGCAAAAGGCTCGGGAAGTCCTGCTGGAGCTGGCTCAGGATGAGCGAGTACTGGCCGATCCGGCGCCCGTGGCAGTGGTCTCGACCCTGGGTGACAGTGCGATCACCTTGTCGCTGCGGGTTTGGGTAAAGACTGCGGACTACTGGGACGTGATGTTCCGCTTCAACGAGCTGTCCCGTGATCGACTGCGGGCTGCAGGAATTGATATCCCGTTTCCACAGCGGGTCATCCGTGTTGTCCAGGAAGCTGCACCGCAGTAAGTCGCTCTAATAACTTGCCTTAGCGGTCAAGTATGGGTGATTCATTCAGGGGGCTTAGGCCCCTTGTTTTATTTCTGTCACTTTAATAAATACCGAATCTTTGCCGGAGTCGATGTTGTTAGTCATTACATCGAGAACTGACGGTTTGGCTAAGTTGTTAGCTTCCTAATTAGTCGTTGCCTTTGTATTGCTGTAAGGCGCCCATAAAAAAACCGCTCACCGGATAGGGTGAGCGGTTTTGTTTTAGAGCAATGCTCTACCTGCGAACAACCACTGAATTACAAGATGCTCAGTGGGTATTCCACGATCAGACGCAGATCGTTCAGGTTGTCGTAGTTGGTTGCACGGTAGTCGGCGTTGCTGCCACGGTAGATGGCGTTACGCAGACGGAAGGACAGGTCTTTGGCCGGGCCTTCTTGCAGCACGTACTTGGCTTCCAAGTCCCACTCGCGCTCGGTGCCGTCGGTGGTGATTGCGCCGAGGGCATTACGAACAGTGGCATCGGTACCGTAGGTGTAACGGGTCATGAAGCTCAGACCTGGTACGCCGAAGGAGGCCATGTTGATGTCGTAGCGAGCTTGCCAGGATTTCTCGTCTTCGCCGACGAAGTCGGAGATTTGCACGGAGTTGGCCAGGTAAACGGTACCGCCGCCGTCAACACCGTATTTGTAGCCGGTGTCGCCCGAGGACTGCTGGTACGCCACGGTGAATTTGTGCGCGTCGATGCTGTACGCTGCTGCCAGGCTCCATACGCGGTTATCCAGATCGCCGCCGAGTTTTTTACCCTCGTCGTTGCTGCGATAGGCGTTGAAGTCAAAGTTCAGCGATTGTTTCTCGCTCAACGGCAGGGTGTAGTTCACGTTGGCGTATTGCTTCTTCCAGTAGTCTTCAACGTCGGAAGCGTGGAAAGCGAATACGAAGTTCTCAAGGCCAGAGTAGGTGGCGCCGGCGAGGTTCACCGAAGTCAGGCCTGTGCCGTTGATGGTGTCGCGACCCATGGAGGTCTGACCGCTCACTGCGGTGAAGCGACCGCCGGTCAGTTCCAGGCCTTTGATCTCGTTGCTGGTGATCAAGGTGCCGGTGGCGACTTCAGGCAACAGACGGCCGTCGTCGGTGGTGAAAACCGGGCTGGATACGAATTGGTTACCGTACTTCAGTACGGTGTCGGAAACGCGCAGTTTGACTGCGGCTGCCGCTTTGGATTGGGTTTTTTCAGGATCACCAGACGAGTCTTTAGCGAACAGACCGTTGCCAGCACGACCCGAGCCACCGTCAAGTTTGACGCTACCCATGGCCATGGCATCGATACCGAAGCCAACGGTGCCTTGAGTGAAGCCCGACTGGTAGTTCAGCAGTTCGCTGACACCGGTGTCTTGGCGATAGCCGCTTTCGAAGCCTGGGCTACCATCTTTCTTAGCGACGTTGCCGGCACCGCTTTTGTAATCACGGTTCATGTACATCGCGCGGGTTTTCGCGGTCAGGGTACTGTCTTCGATAAAGCCCTTTGCGTCGTCCTGAGAGGACGCGATTGCGAACTGCGAGGTGCCTGCAGAAACAGCCAGGGCGATCATGCTCCACTTCATCACGCGCATCGTGATTTGCTCCTTTGGTTTTTAGAAGAGTACTGCCGTCCCACCTGTTTTATTATCTGGGCGGCTCTTTCTTTTTGTGTCGGCGCAAACTTATATCACGCTGACAATGTTGGCGATACTTGAGTATCTATCCTTTCAGCTTCTTTACGACCATGTCGCAAATGGCTTGATTCATGTCGCTATTTTGCAGTCGGGTTGTAACGCGCCCGACAACTTCAGTGCTGTCTTTGACGGTGCGAGAAAGGTAGAAACAACCTCTACACAAGCACTCAAATCACCCAAGGGCAGCCTTGCCACTATTATTATTTGTCTTCAAGACGCTCACTTTCGACGAGGGTCTTTTAGACGATGTTGGGGAGAATGCAACAAGCGTGCACAAATCGAAAAAAACCGAATATTTTTTCTCGACGACCCTATGGGCCTGCAAAAACCGCATAAGGCTTGAGTTTTAAGTGCGTTTTGATTGGCTTGACGTCACGGTATCCCTCGTGTTGTGCGTGGGGCGATCCGTCCCCTGTGGTCAAAAACGTTACCGGTTAACACCCTGCAGTGAGTAGTGCACGGATGCTTAAGGTGCTTAGCGTAGACCTACTGTGCGGTTTTGGTGCAGAAAAAATGCAGCACTGTGCGGTTTCCGTACAGCGGCCGGCCAGCAGGGAACTGATCGCTGAGCGGTCGACCGGTCAGTTTCTGAGGGGGTGAGAGTTGCGCGCCCGTAAACAGTGCGTCGCATTGGAAAATGTCCGTGTGTGGGGCGTTTTTTGCGGTGCGCCATCCGGCCCTTGTCAGTACGCCCGTTCTGCGAGCGGTGCGACGCAGGGTCATGGGTCATGAACCGCCGGGCATTCGCAGGTATGCTGCGCGTCTGTCGTTTGGCCCATTGCCTGTTGCGCTGGGCGCCAAGCTGAAATGTGATGAACTGAGGGGGAGTGCACGCGGTGTTCACTTTAGATTCACGGCTTCAACAAGACACATTGCCCATCGGTGATTTTCCACTGTGCCGGTTACTCCTATCCAATGATGCGAACTATCCATGGTTCATCCTCGTGCCACGGCGGGAGGATATAAGCGAACTCTTCCAGCTGGACGCGGCGGATCAACAACAGTTGTGGCTTGAGACCACGGCACTTGCCGAGTTGCTCAAGGACTCCTTTGACGCCGACAAGTTGAACGTGGCAACTCTGGGCAACGTGGTGAGTCAATTGCACATGCACGTCATTGTGCGTAAGCGCGACGATGCTGCATGGCCCGCACCGGTTTGGGGTAAACATCCGGCGAAGCCTTACAGTGCCGAGCAAGTTGCCGCCATTCGCGAAAGGCTGCGCCTGGTACTGGCCGATGACTTCAAGTTTCTGGAGGGTTGAATCATGAGTCTGGATGAGCGTGTGACCGATCTGGAGAGCCGCCTGGCCTTTCAGGACGACACCATTCAAGCCTTGAACGATGTGCTGGTGTCGCAGCAGAAGGTCGTCGATCGCCTGCAGCTGCAGATGGCGGCGCTGCTTAAGCGTCAGGAAGAGATGGTGGGGCAGTTCGAGTCTTTTGAGGAAGAGGCACCACCGCCCCATTACTGAGGGTGAGCCTGAGTTTGCTTATCCCTGGGCAATAAAAAAACCGCGCCGTGGCGCGGTTTTTTTATGGGCTGAATCAGCGGCGCGGCAGGGCGGCGATCACGTCTTCAGCTTGCAGGCCCTTGTCGCGGTTCATCACCGAGAACTCGACACGTTGGCCTTCCACCAGCACGCGATGGCCTTCTCCGCGAATTGCACGAAAGTGCACGAAAATGTCGTCGCCGGAATCACGGGAAATAAAGCCGAAGCCTTTCGAGGTGTTGAACCACTTCACTGTGCCGGTATCGCGGTTGCTCATGTCGTAGTTTTGCGACGGCGAGCTGTTGGGTGAGGACTTGTACAGGTTGATGACCAAGTGCAGGGCAACCGCAAGGATGGCCGTCAGCAAGCTGAGCAAGACCGCAGGTTGGCCGCCAATCACTGGCATGGGGGCAAGCAGGGTGAGGGTTTGCAAGACCACCGCCAGTACCAGCAGGGCACTGACCAGGTTCTGCAGTTGATGACGCGGGCCTTTGTTCCAGTAGGGGATGACCGGAGCCAGGATCAGGTTGAGCAGGCCGAAAAATGCCAGGAACAGCGCGTCAGGTTGTTGCAGGTAGGGGATGGCTTCGGATCTCAGACTGGGGATAAAGGACAGCAGCAACGCTGCGGCGCCTGTTAGCAGGTGGACGATTTTCAACATTTTGAGTAACTCACGTTAAGAAGGATCACAAGGAGGAGCTGATGACGCACGGTTCGCTTCTGAACAATGTGAGGCGGTAGGCACGTACGCGGTATCAGCCTATGCGCGGTCACCGAGAAATAGGCAACAACGACACGGGCTCTATTTAACAGCAAAGCCCAAGCCTTCTCAAATCAAGCGCTGTGTTGGATTGCGTAGGAAAAGTAGCGGGTGTTGTGGCGGAATTTCGGAGAATCGTGCAAAGGCTTGATCTAGACGGATGGCGCCGGTTTTGTATGGGAACGCCTGTTTTTCAGTGCGGTCAGAACTCTCCCGGGCAGGGTGGCGAGGGCGGGTAGGGTTGGACAATCGACCGCAGTGCCCCCGTGTGTTCGTTGCAGCGAGCTCCCTTGAGTCTTGCTAGAGTGCCCGGGTTGGGTGAATTCATTCTGCTAATGGAGATAGACATGGCTATTGATATCGGTATCAGCGAAGAAGACCGCAAATCCATCGTAGACGGCCTCTCTCGCCTGCTTTCGGACACCTACGTGCTGTATCTGAAAACCCACAACTTCCATTGGAACGTCACCGGTCCTCAGTTTCGTACCCTGCATTTGATGTTCGAGGAACAATACAACGAGCTGGCCTTGGCCGTTGATCTGATTGCTGAGCGTATTCGTGCCCTGGGTTTCCCCGCGCCGGGCGCCTATTCCATCTACGCCCGTCTGTCTTCGATCAAGGAAGAGGAGGGCGTGCCCAGCGCTGAGGAAATGATCAAGCAATTGGTCAGTGGCCAGGAAGCCGTGACCCGCACTGCCCGGGGCATCTTCCCGCTGCTGGACAAGGTCAGTGACGAGCCGACCGCCGACTTGCTGACCCAGCGTATGCAAGTCCACGAAAAAACCGCCTGGATGCTGCGTTCCTTGCTGGATAATCGCTGATCGCTGAAAGCTATCACCTCCTTGGTCCATCGTTCGCCGCAAGCGCCCCGGTGCTTGCGGCGCAGCGTCAGCGCATGGACCGAATCGCGACCTGTTACTGGCGAACCTCTTCTATAGAGTCATACGGCTGCACAGGGCCGATTTAATGGATATAATCCCGCTCTTTGCTAGGTAGCCCGAGCTTTGGCGTGGGCTCTGGCTTTAGTTAAAGCAGTAATCTGATCGCCGAGACGCCCCACCATGCCCATGTACGACTACCAATGCGCTTCCTGTGGTCATCAGTTGGAAGCCATTCAAAAGATCAGCGCCGCGCCGCTGGTCGACTGCCCTGCCTGCCAGGCGCCTGAATTGAAAAAAATGCTCTCGATGCCGGGTTTCCGCCTCAGCGGCACCGGTTGGTACGAGACCGACTTCAAGACCGGCTCCAAGAAGAATTTGGCCGGTGGCGACAAAGCTGACTAAGTTGAACGACACGCGCGAGTTCTTGCACTATCCGGCACCTCGAGGTGCGCAAGGCCTCCAATCGAATTTCGAATTACGAGAAGTGAAACCACTACCATGATGCGCAGCCATTATTGCGGCCAACTGAACGAGACCCTGGAAGGTCAGGAAATCACCCTTTGCGGATGGGTTCACCGTCGCCGCGACCACGGCGGGGTGATCTTCCTCGATATCCGTGATCGTGATGGTCTGGCCCAGGTGGTGTTCGATCCGGACCGCGCCGAGAGCTTCGCCGCCGCCGATCGCGTGCGTAGCGAGTACGTCGTGAAGATCACTGGCAAGGTTCGCCTGCGTCCGGCCGGTGCCACCAACGCCAACATGGCGTCGGGCATGATCGAAGTGCTGGGTTACGAGCTCGAAGTGCTGAACGAGTCGGAAACCCCGCCGTTCCCACTCAACGAGTTCTCTGACGTTGGCGAAGAAACCCGCCTGCGTTATCGCTTCCTTGACCTGCGTCGCCCGGAAATGGCCGAGAAGCTGCGTCTGCGTTCGCGCATGACCACCAGCATCCGTCGCTTCCTCGACGAGAACGGCTTCCTCGACGTTGAAACGCCTATCCTGACCCGTGCCACGCCGGAAGGTGCCCGTGACTACCTGGTGCCTAGCCGCACCCACGCCGGTAGCTTCTTTGCCCTGCCGCAATCGCCGCAGCTGTTCAAGCAACTGCTGATGGTGGCCGGCTTCGACCGTTACTACCAGATCGCCAAGTGCTTCCGTGACGAAGACCTGCGCGCCGACCGCCAGCCGGAATTCACCCAGATCGACATCGAGACCAGCTTCCTCGATGAAAAAGAGATCATGGGCCTCACCGAGCAAATGATCCGCAATCTGTTCAAGGAAGTGCTGGATCTGGAATTCGGCGAATTCCCCCACATGACTTTCGAAGAAGCCATGCGCCGCTACGGTTCCGACAAGCCAGACCTGCGTATTCCGCTGGAACTGGTGGATGTTGCCGACCAACTGAAAGAAGTTGATTTCAAGGTGTTCAGCGGCCCGGCCAACGACCCTAAATGCCGTATCGCCGCTCTGCGCGTTCCAGGCGGGGCGAGCATGCCGCGCAAGCAGATCGACGACTACACCAAGTTCGTCGGCATTTACGGCGCCAAGGGCCTGGCGTACATCAAGGTCAACGAGCGCGCTGCCGGTGTTGACGGTCTGCAATCGCCGATCGTGAAGAACATCCCGGAAGCCAACCTGAACGTGATCCTCGATCGCGTCGGTGCAGTTGACGGTGACATCGTGTTCTTCGGCGCAGACAAAGCCAAGATCGTCAGCGAAGCCTTGGGCGCGCTGCGTATCAAGCTCGGCCACGACCTGAACCTGCTGACCTGCAAGTGGGCGCCGATGTGGGTCGTCGACTTCCCGATGTTCGAAGAGAATGACGACGGTAGCTTCTCCGCGCTGCACCACCCGTTCACCGCGCCGAAGTGCTCCCCCGAAGAGCTGGAAGCCAACCCGGCTGGCGCTCTGTCCCGTGCCTACGACATGGTGCTGAACGGCACTGAACTGGGTGGCGGTTCGATCCGTATCCACCGCAAGGAAATGCAGCAAGCGGTATTCCGCCTGTTGGGTATCAACGAAGCGGAACAGGAAGAGAAATTCGGCTTCCTGCTCGACGCCCTGAAATACGGCGCGCCGCCCCACGGTGGCCTGGCCTTCGGCCTTGACCGTCTGGTGATGCTGATGACCGGTGCCCAATCGATCCGTGAAGTGATTGCCTTCCCGAAAACCCAGAGTGCTGCGGACGTCATGACCCAGGCTCCAGGTGTGGTGGATGCCAAGGCTCTGCGCGAGCTGCACATCCGTCTGCGCGAGACGCCGAAGGCTGAGTAAGGCTGCTGCGTGAAAGCGCGTTAAGGTTGTACGCAGTCTAAAAGGCGCATCTTCGGATGCGCCTTTGCGTTTCAACAAGGGTGTTGTGTTAAAGAGAGAAGTCCTGCCTGGGGCGGGATTGAAAGGTTTCTATAAGAATTTCGGAGTTGTGTTATGGCTGGCCATTCCAAGTGGGCGAACATCAAGCACCGCAAAGAGCGTCAGGATGCCAAGAAAGGCAAGATTTTCACCAAGTGGATTCGTGAGCTAACGGTTGCGGCTCGCCAGGGTGGCGGTGATCCGGGCTCCAACCCGCGCCTGCGCCTGGCGCTGGACAAGGCCCTGGGCGCCAACATGAGCCGCGACATCATCGACCGGGCCGTGGCCCGCGGAGCCGGTGCGGCTGATACCGACGACATGGTCGAGCTGACCTACGAAGGCTACGGCCCGGGCGGCGTGGCGGTGATGGTTGAGTGCATGACCGACAACCGCAACCGTACGGCAGCAGCGGTGCGCCATGCGTTCAGCAAGTGCGGTGGCAACCTGGGTACCGACGGTTCGGTGGCCTACCTGTTCGAGCGCAAGGGGCAGATTTCCTTTGCTCCGGGCGTGGATGAAGACGCCTTGATGGAAGCGGCGATGGAGGCGGATGCCGACGACGTAGTGACCAACGAAGACGGCTCCATTGACGTGTTTACTTCGTTCGCCGGGTTCTATGCCGTGCGTAACGCGCTGGAAGCTGCGGGCTTCAAGGGCATCGACGCGGAAATCGTCATGCTGCCGACCACCAGCGCGGAGCTGGACCTGGACGGTGCGCAGAAGGTGCTGAAGATGCTGGATATGCTGGAAGACCTGGACGATGTGCAGAACGTTTACTCGAACGCTGACATCCCAGAAGACGTAGCCGCACAGCTCTCCTAAGTAGAGCACCGCCCCACCGTAGGAGCCGGCTTGCCGGCGATGGCGACCTCAAGGGCCTCATCGCTGGCAACCCGGCTCCTACAGGGTTTCATGTTGCCCTGCATGTTTTATGCTGGCTCTTCTTCACCTACTTGCAGGCGTTATGACTTTAATCCTAGGTATCGACCCCGGTTCGCGCATCACCGGCTTTGGCGTGGTGCAACAGACCCCGCGTGGCTGTGTCTACGTGGCCTCGGGTTGCATCCGTACCGGTGCCGGCGAGTTGGCCGAGCGGCTGCAGATTGTCTACCGCGGCGTGCGTGAGGTGATCCAGACTTACGGTCCGGTGACCATGGGCATTGAAAAGGTGTTTATGGCGAAAAACGCCGATTCGGCCCTCAAGCTGGGCCAGGCCCGTGGCGCGGCGATCGTTGCCGGCGCCGAGGAAGGCTTGGAGATCGCCGAATACACCGCCACCCAAGTCAAGCAGGCCGTGGTCGGCACCGGTGCAGCCAACAAGGAGCAGGTGCAGATGATGGTCATGCACATGCTCAGGCTCACTGCCAAACCGCAAATCGACGCCTCCGACGCCCTGGCCATCGCCATTTGCCATGCACATACACGCTCCAGCCTGTTGCCCCACGGCCTGGGCACGGCACGCAGTCGTGGCGGTCGCCTGCGTCTCTGATAGCATCAGCGCAGTCTTTTTTCGAGTTGAGCGTTTTGGTCCTGTTTGTCCGCGGCCGCGCTCGCTCCGTTACCCGCCAGCCCTGATCTGGCCAAGGTTTAAGGATCTGAAACGTGATTGGACGCTTGCGCGGCAACTTGGCTGAGAAACAGCCGCCGCACCTGATTCTTGATGTAAACGGTCTGGGTTATGAGGTGGAAGTGCCGATGACCACCCTTTATCGCTTGCCGTCGGTCGGCGAGCCCCTGACCTTGCACACCCATTTGGTGGTGCGCGAAGACGCCCAATTGCTATACGGCTTCAGCACCAAGCGCGAGCGAGACTTTTTTCGCGAGTTGATCCGTCTCAATGGTGTAGGGCCAAAGCTGGCCCTCGCCCTGATGTCGAGTCTTGAGGTGGATGAGTTGGTGCGTTGTGTGCAGGCCCAGGATACGTCGGCCCTGACCAAGGTGCCGGGCGTGGGCAAGAAGACCGCCGAACGTCTGTTGGTAGAACTCAAGGACCGCTTCAAGGCCTGGGAAGCCGTGCCGAGCATGTTCGCCCTGGTGCCAAACCAGCCGGATGCACCGGCGCCGGTGGCCAGTGCCGAGTCGGACGCGGTCAGCGCGCTGATTTCCCTGGGCTACAAGCCTCAGGAAGCCAGCAAAGCCGTGTCGGCCATCAAGGAAAAAGGTTTGAGCAGCGAAGACATGATCCGCCGTGCCCTGAAGGGAATGATTTAAGTGATTGAAGCTGATCGTCTGATCGCCGCCACGGGCCCCCGTGACCGCGAAGAAGTCCAGGATCGGGCAATTCGTCCCGTCAGCCTGGCCGAATACATTGGCCAGCCGACCGTGCGTGAGCAGATGGAGCTGTTTATCCAGGCTGCCCGTGGGCGTAACGAGTCCCTGGATCACACCCTGATCTTTGGCCCGCCGGGGCTGGGCAAGACCACCCTGGCCAACATCATCGCTCAGGAAATGGGCGTGTCGATCAAGAGCACCTCGGGCCCGGTGCTGGAACGCCCCGGTGACCTGGCGGCGTTGCTGACCAATCTCGAGCCCCATGATGTGCTGTTTATCGACGAGATCCATCGGCTGTCGCCGATCGTCGAGGAAGTGTTGTACCCGGCGATGGAAGACTTTCAGCTCGATATCATGATTGGCGAAGGTCCGGCGGCGCGCTCGATCAAGCTCGACCTGCCGCCCTTTACCCTGGTGGGCGCCACCACCCGCGCCGGCATGCTGACCAATCCGCTGCGTGACCGCTTCGGCATTGTCCAGCGGTTGGAGTTCTACAGCACCGCAGACTTGGCCACGATCGTCAGTCGTTCTGCGGCGATTCTCGGCCTGCCCCTGGACCCTGAAGGCGCGTTCGAAGTGGCGCGGCGTGCCCGTGGCACCCCTCGGATCGCCAATCGCCTGTTGCGCCGTGTAAGGGACTTCGCCGAAGTCCGGGCCAAGGGCCATATCACCAAGCCGATTGCCGACCTGGCGTTGAACCTGCTGGATGTGGATGAGCGGGGTTTTGACCATCAGGACCGGCGCTTGCTGCTGACCATGATCGAGAAATTCGACGGTGGCCCGGTGGGCGTGGACAGCCTGGCGGCGGCCATCAGCGAGGAGCGTCACACCATCGAGGACGTGCTCGAGCCTTACCTGATCCAGCAGGGTTACATCATGCGCACGCCTCGCGGGCGTGTGGTCACCCGCCATGCTTACCTGCACTTCGGTCTTAACATCCCGTCACGATTGGGAGAGATGCCCGTGGTAGACGAATTCCTTGATGCCGTGGACGATTAATGACCTGTTGTTGAACCGATTTATTCGCGGTTTGTGCTGTCCTAGGGCTGGCATGGCCAAGGTTTCGCAAGAAAGTCGTTCCAGAATGAAAAAACAGTTGCCTGGCTGGATTGGCAACCTGAGGAGTAAGCACTAGAGTATGCGCGCGCAAAACGGGCTTGAGTCGTTCGCACATCGTTGTCGCGTTTATTACGAGGACACCGATGCCGGCGGCATCGTGTATTACGTTAATTACCTTAAGTTTATGGAGCGGGCTCGAACCGAGCGGCTACGAGACCTGGGCTTTGCCCAATCGCAGCTGGCAGGGGAGAACCTGTTGTTCGTCGTGCATTCCAGCGAAGCGCGCTACCACGCGCCGGCGCGACTGGACGACGAGCTTTTGGTCAGTGCCCAGGTCACCGAATTGAATCGCGTCAGCCTGCGTTTCACCCAGCAGGTCAGGCGTTCGACAGACAATGCACTGCTCTGCGAAGGGCAGTTTTTGGTGGCCTGTGTGCGCGCCGACAATTTCAAACCCCGCGCCATTCCAGAAGCTCTACGTACGGCCTTTGCCGGCGAGAGCGACGCGGGTACACACTCAGAGCAGGAGATAAAGCGTGGAAGCTAACGTCGTCGACCATTCCTCCATGTGGAGCTTGGTCAGCAATGCCAGCGTCGTTGTGCAGTTGGTAATGCTGACCCTGGTAGCCGCATCGGTGACTTCATGGATCATGATCTTTCAGCGCAGCAACCTGCTGCGTGCCGGTCGACGTGCCCTGGAGAGCTTTGAAGAGCGCTTCTGGTCCGGCATCGACCTGTCCAAGCTTTATCGTCAGGCTGGCAGCAACCCTGATCCGGATTCCGGCGTAGAGCAGATCTTCCGTGCCGGCTTCAAGGAATTCTCCCGCCTGCGCCAGCAGCCGGGTGTTGATCCGGAAGCGGTCATGGAAGGCGTGGCCCGTGCCATGCGCGTGGCCATCTCCCGCGAGGAAGAGAAGCTCGAGCAGAGCCTGCCATTCCTTGCCACCGTCGGTTCGGTCAGCCCGTACATCGGCCTGTTCGGTACCGTATGGGGGATCATGAACTCCTTCCGCGGCCTGGCCCAGGCGCAACAAGCCACCCTGGCCACCGTGGCCCCGGGTATCGCCGAAGCCCTGATCGCCACGGCGATCGGCCTGTTCGCCGCTATCCCTGCGGTTATCGCCTACAACCGCTTTGCCGCGCGTGGCGAGACCCTGATCAGCCGTTACTACACCTTCGCCGACGAGTTCCAGGCGATCCTGCACCGTAAAGTGCACACCAGCGAAGAGTGAGCAGGTAAACCCCATGGCCCGAGTTCGCCAAAAACGCAAGCCGGTTGCCGAGATGAACGTGGTGCCCTACATCGACGTGATGTTGGTACTGCTGGTTATCTTCATGGTGACCGCGCCGATGCTCAATCAGGGCGTGAAAGTCGATCTGCCCAAGGTTTCCAGCGAAGCCTTGCCGCAGGACAACAACACCCAGGTCCTGACCATTTCGATCAAGTCTGACAAAACCTATTACTGGAACCTTGGCAGCGAAGTCGATACCGAGAAGCAACAGGACAAGGCGATGACCTTGCCCCAGATGACTGACGCGGTGACCAAGATCATTCGCGCCGGTAACGAAGGCGGCAAGCACACCCAGGTGTTCATTCGCGGTGACAAATCCGTCGACTACGGCTCCGTGATGGGTGCCATGGGCGGCCTGCAGAAAGCCGGCGTTGGTAACGTTGGCCTGATTACCGAGGCGCCCTGATGCACCAACAGCGAGAGCCGTCCGCCTCGGAAAGCTACTTCTGGCCTAGTGTCTGGGCGATAGCGTTGCACATCCTGGTGTTTGGCATGCTGTTCGTCAGTTTTGCCATGACCCCGGAGTTGCCGCCGGCCAAGCCGATCGTCCAGGCGACCCTGTATCAGCTGAAATCGAAAAGTCAGGCGACTACCCAGACCAATCAGAAGATTGCGGGTGAGGCGAAGAAATCCGCCGCGCGCCAGACCGAAGTCGAGCAGATGGAGCAGAAGAAGGTCGAGCAGGAAGCGATAAAGGCCGCGGAACAAAAGAAAGAAGAGTCGGCTCAAAAGGCCGAGGAAGCGAAAAAGGCTGACGAGGCCAAGAAAGCGGACGAAGCGAAAAAGGCGGATGAAGCCAAGAAAGCCGAGGACGCCAAGAAGACCGCGGAAGCGAAAAAGGCCGAAGAGAAACAATTGGCTGATATAGCCAAGAAGAAGGCCGAAGAAGAAGCCAAGAAAGCCGCTGAAGAAGAGGCCAAGAAAAAGGCCGCTGAAGACGCGAAGAAAAAGATCGTAGAAGACGCGAAGAAAAAAGCCGCGGAAGACGCCAAGAAGAAAGCTGAAGCTGACGAGGCGAAGAAGAAAGTCGCCGAAGACGCGAAGAAGAAAGCCGCTGCCGATGCTGCGAAGAAAAAATCGCAGGAAGCCGCGCGTAAATCAGCCGAAGAGAAAAAGGCCCAGGCCTTGGCTGACTTGCTTTCCGACACGCCGCAGCGCCAGCAGGCCTTGGCCGATGAGCAGGGCGATGAAGTCGCGGGCAGTTTTGATGATCTGATTCGTGCTCGTGCGGCAGAAGGGTGGGCACGTCCTCCTTCGGCACGCAAAGGCATGACGGTCGTGTTGCAAATCGGCATGTTGCCCGATGGCACGGTGACTTCGGTGTCCGTGGCCAAGCCTAGTGGTGATGGTCCGTTCGACGCTTCGGCGGTGGCGGCAGTCAAGAACATTGGGCGTTTGACAGAAATGCAGGGAATGAAACCGAGTGATTTCGCTCCCTATCGTTCATTCAAGATGACATTCACACCTGAGGATCTAGCCTTGTGAGAAACCTTCTTCGAGGAATGCTTGTCGTTATTTGCTGTATGGCAGGGATAGCGGCAGCGGATGAAAAGAACATTATGGTCACCAGTGGCAGTGACCGAGCCACGCCTATTGCCGTTGTGCCTTTCGGCTGGCAGGGCGGCAGCGTGCTGCCAGACGACATGGCACAGATCATCGGTGATGACCTGCGCAACTCCGGCTACTACGCGCCGATTCCGAAGCAGAACATGATCAGCCTGCCGACTCAGGCCAGCGAAGTCATTTTCCGTGACTGGAAGGCCTTGGGCGCGCAATACGTGATGGTCGGCAGCATCGTGCCAGCGGGCGGTCGCCTGCAGGTGCAATACGCGCTGTTCAACGTCGCCACCGAGCAGCAAGTGCTGACCGGCAGCGTGTCGGGCACCACCGATCAACTGCGTGACATGTCGCACTACATTGCCGACCAGTCGTTCGAGAAACTCACCGGCATCAAGGGTGCCTTCTCGACGCGCATGCTGTACGTGACGGCTGAGCGTTTTTCCGAGAAAAACACTCGCTACACCCTGCAGCGTTCGGATTATGACGGTGCGCGTGCCGTGACCCTGCTGCAATCCCGTGAGCCGATCCTGTCGCCGCGCTTCGCGCCGGATGGCAAGCGCATCGCCTATGTGTCGTTCGAGCAGAAGCGTCCGCGGATCTTCGTTCAACACATCGACACTGGTCGTCGTGAGCAGATCACTAACTTTGAAGGCCTGAACGGTGCTCCGGCCTGGTCTCCAGATGGCCAGCGCCTGGCATTTGTACTGTCCAAAGACGGTAATCCGGATATTTATGTGATGAATCTAGGTTCGCGCCAGATCAATCGCGTGACCAGCGGCCCGGGCATCAATACCGAACCGTTCTGGGGCAAGGATGGCTCGACCATCTACTTCACATCGGACCGTGGCGGTAAGCCACAGATCTACAAAACCAGCGCAGGTGGCGGCGGTGCGGAGCGTGTGACCTTTATCGGTAACTACAACGCCAACCCGAAACTTTCGGCGGACGAGAAGACCTTGGTGATGATTCACCGGCAGGATGGCTTCACTAACTTCAAGGTGGCGGCTCAGGATTTGCAACGTGGAAGCGTAAAAATCCTTACAGATAGCACACTTGATGAGTCGCCTACTGTTGCGCCCAACGGCACCATGGTAATCTACGCCACCCGCCAGCAAGGCCGGGGAGTCTTGATGCTCGTCTCTATCAATGGACGAGTGAGACTCCCACTTCCTACCGCTCAAGGCGAAGTCAGAGAACCTTCCTGGTCCCCTTACCTGAACTGACGCGGCGGCGCTACACGTTTTACTTAACACACTGGGGTTCATTAGGAGTTTCACGATGGAAATGCTGAAGTTTGGTAAGTTCGCTGCTCTGGCTCTGGCCATGGCTGTAGCTGTAGGTTGCTCGTCCAAAGGCGGCGACAACGCTGGCGAAGGCGCTGTTGATCCAAACGCCGGTTACGGCGCTAACACTGGTGCTGTTGACGGCTCCCTGAGCGAAGAAGCTGCTCTGCGCGCTATCACCACTTTCTACTTCGAATACGACAGCTCGGACCTGAAGCCAGAAGCCATGCGCGCTCTGGACGTTCACGCCAAAGACCTGAAAGCAAACGGCGCTCGCGTTGTTCTGGAAGGCAACACCGACGAACGTGGTACTCGTGAGTACAACATGGCACTGGGCGAGCGTCGTGCGAAAGCCGTTCAGCGCTACCTGGTACTGCAAGGTGTTTCCCCAGCTCAGCTGGAACTGGTTTCCTACGGCGAAGAGCGTCCAGTTGCTACCGGCAACGACGAGCAGTCCTGGGCTCAAAACCGTCGCGTCGAACTGCGTAAGTAATTCGTCATGCGAACGTGCCGTCGTGCTGTAACTATTTTGGCTCTCAGCCTCGCGCCGCTTGCGGCGCAGGCTGCGGTTCCTGTGGTCGATAACAACTCCGGCTATAACAATAGCGGGAGCAGTTATCCGCCAGCGGGTTATGGCACGAACGGCGCCTATGCCGGGGGAGGGGTTTCGACCCCTGTCTCGGCACAGGGCGAGCTGTTCCAGCAACTGCAGCAGATGCAGGAGCAAATCGCACGGCAACAAGGTGTGATCGAAGTACTGCAAAATGATGTTTCGCGCATGAAGCAAGAAAACCTGGAGCGTTACCAGGATCTTGATCGGCGCATTGGAAGCGGTGTTGCACCTGCCGCCACTCCTGATAATTCTTCAACCGGTGGCGACATGAGCGCCGCCGGTGCTGCTGCCGGAGCCCCTGCTCAGGCTCCAGCGGCGAGCAGCGAGCCGGCTGACCCGGCGAAGGAAAAGCTCTATTACGATGCTGCCTTCGACCTGATCAAAGCCAAGGATTTCGACAAGGCCAGCCAGGCTTTCTCGGCCTTCCTGCGCAAGTATCCCAACAGCCAATACGCGGGCAATGCCCAGTACTGGTTGGGTGAGGTGAACTTGGCCAAGGGTGACTTGCAAGGTGCTGGCCAGGCCTTTGCCAAAGTCTCCCAGCTTTACCCTAAGCACGCCAAGGTGCCGGACTCGCTGTACAAATTGGCTGATGTAGAGCGCCGGCTGGGTCATGCCGACCGGGTCAAAGGCATTCTGCAGCAGGTGGTAGCCCAATATCCGGGTACTTCCGCAGCTCAGTTGGCTCAGCGCGATTTACAACGCATGTAACCGAGCTTGAGCCGTTTTGAAGAAACCCGCGCTTGTCGCGGGTTTTTTCGTTAGAATCCACGCCCTTTTTATGAAACACGCTTCCTGAGATCTGCGCGTTGGCGGGGTTTCTTGAAGTGCCTGACGGAGGCGGACAGCCTGTTTAGCTGTTACGCCCGTGGCGACTATGCAAGACACATTGAGAATTACCGAAGTTTTTTACTCGTTGCAGGGTGAAACTCGGACCGCTGGCCTGCCCACTGTATTTGTGCGCCTGACCGGTTGCCCGTTGCGTTGCCAATACTGCGACAGTGCCTATGCGTTCAGCGGCGGCACTATCCGTACCCTTGAGGACATCCTTGAGCAGGTTGCCGGCTTCCGCCCGCGCTACGTTTGCGTGACCGGTGGCGAGCCACTGGCGCAACCCAATGCCATTCCTTTGCTCAAACAACTCTGTGATGCCGGTTATGAGGTGTCGCTGGAGACCAGTGGCGCCCTGGATATTGCAGCGGTGGACCCTCGCGTGAGCCGCGTGCTGGATCTCAAGACGCCGGGTTCGAAAGAGGCGCACCGCAACCGCTACGAGAACATCGAGCTGTTGACGCCCAATGACCAGGTCAAGTTTGTGATCTGCTCCCGTGAGGACTATGACTGGGCCGTTTCCAAGCTGATCCAGTTCGGCCTCGAGCAACGGGCTGGCGAAGTGTTGTTTTCGCCTAGCCATCACGACTTGAATGCTCGTGACCTGGCTGATTGGGTGGTCGCTGACAACTTGCCAGTACGCTTGCAATTGCAGCTGCATAAATACCTTTGGAATGATGAGCCGGGGCGCTGAAATGACAGATCAACAACCACATCAAGCTACGAGCGAAAAGCGTGCAGTGATCCTGCTATCTGGCGGCCTTGATTCGGCGACGGTGGTTGCAATGGCCCGGGCCGAAGGCTTCAGCTGCTACACCATGAGTTTTGACTACGGTCAGCGCCATCGTGCCGAGTTGCAGGCTGCTGAGCGTGTAGCGCGAAATTTGGGCGTGATCGAGCATAAGGTCATTGGTCTCAATCTGGACGGTATCGGCGGTTCAGCCCTGACGGACAGCTCCATTGATGTGCCTGAGGCGCCCAGCGAAGGCATTCCCGTCACTTATGTACCGGCTCGCAATACCGTGTTCCTGTCCCTGGCCCTGGGCTGGGCGGAGGTCCTGGGGGCTCGTGACATCTTTATCGGCGTGAACGCCGTGGATTATTCCGGCTACCCGGATTGCCGTCCTGAGTTTGTCGAGGCGTTCGAGCGTATGGCTAACCTCGCGACCAAGGCCGGTGTAGAAGGGCAGGGGTTCCGCATTCAGGCACCGCTGCAGAACCTCAGCAAGGCCGACATCGTCAAGGCAGGGGTAGGGTTGGGGGTCAATTACGCCCTGACAGTTTCCTGCTATCAGGCGGACGATCAAGGGCGTGCGTGCCGTAAATGCGACAGCTGCCGCCTGCGTGCTGAAGGCTTCGCTGCGGCCGGAATCAGTGACCCAACACGTTATTTCTGATTTTTTTCATATTGGGTGTTGAATTCCCGTTAGAAATCAGTATTATACGCGCCACCACACAGCGGGTCGTTAGCTCAGTTGGTAGAGCAGTTGGCTTTTAACCAATTGGTCGTAGGTTCGAATCCCACACGACCCACCATTTTTAGCTGTTTTAAAAGTCTGGAAGGCCCATGAAAATGCGGATTTCCGGATTTTTTTTTGCCCCGAGTTTTTGTAGCGTCTCACTCGGGGGCCTGTGCCGCGGGTACTGCTTAGAATGCACTGTTGCCTAACGGGTATATTCTGTAGCCTTGCCCAGCTTCAATGCTGTCCGTGCCTGATGAACTCACTCTCCCGGCGGGGCCTCTGAACGGTCCGGAGCCGGTGGTACACTCGACTTTCGCGCCCCTAGCGCCTGCAGGTCTTGCGAACATGACGCAAATTTCTGAACGCCTTCTGGTTCAAGCCCACCTCGACGCCAAGCAGCCCAAACCACTGACTGCGGCCGAAGAATCCCATTTACGCGCGGCTATCGCTGCTGAGCTCAAGGCTCAGGATGCGGTGCTGGTTGCCCATTTCTACTGCGATCCGGTGATTCAGGCCCTGGCCGAAGAAACCGGTGGCTGTGTTTCCGATTCCCTGGAAATGGCCCGCTTCGGCAACGCTCATCCGGCCAAGACCGTGGTGGTGGCCGGCGTACGTTTCATGGGCGAGACCGCCAAGATCCTCAACCCGGAAAAGCGTGTGTTGATGCCGACGCTGGAGGCCACCTGTTCGCTGGACCTGGGTTGCCCGGTGGAGGACTTCTCGGCGTTTTGTGACCAGCATCCCGAGCGCACGGTGGTGGTGTATGCCAACACCTCCGCAGCGGTCAAGGCGCGGGCCGATTGGGTCGTGACCTCCAGCTGTGCCCTGGAAATCGTCGAAAGCCTGATGGATAACGGCGAAACCATCATCTGGGGCCCTGACAAGCACCTAGGCACCTATATTCAGCGCCAGACCGGCGCCGACATGCTGCTCTGGGACGGTGCCTGCATCGTTCACGAGGAGTTCAAGTCCAAGCAATTGGAAGACATGAAGGCGCTCTATCCGGATGCGGCGATTCTGGTGCACCCGGAGTCTCCGACTTCGGTGATCGAATTGGCGGATGCGGTGGGTTCCACCAGCCAATTGATCGCAGCGGCACAACGCCTGCCGAACAAGACCTTTATCGTGGCCACCGACCGCGGCATTTTCTACAAGATGCAGCAGCTGTGCCCCGACAAGGTGTTTATCGAGGCCCCTACAGCGGGTAACGGCGCAGCGTGCCGTAGCTGTGCCCACTGCCCTTGGATGGCCATGAACACCCTGGAGCGCACCCTGCAGTGCCTGCGTGAGGGTAGCAATGAAATCTTCGTCGACCCGGCGCTGATTCCCCAGGCGATTCGCCCGCTCAAACGCATGCTGGACTTCACTGAGGCCGCGCGGATGAAGCTGGCCGGCAACGCCTGATCGGTTTTTGTCCGCACCAATGAAAACGCCCCGACAGTTCGGGGCGTTTTTGTAAGCGGCGGGTTATTTTTTCTGTTTGGGGATACGCACGATTCGACTGTCGGAATAGATGTCGTGCCAGGCGCGCTGTTGCTTGTCCACCAAGACCCAGAAGAATCCCAGCCCCGCGCACAGCCACGACGCCATCGACACCATAAAGCGCAGCAGCGCCTGCCACAGGCTGATAGGGCTGCCATCGGTGTTCTGTACGCGAATGCCCCAGACCTGCATGCCCAGGGTCTGCCCGGAATGGGTCCAGAACTTGGCGAAAAAACCAAAGAGCACCAGCAGTAGCACGGTGGAGTAGAGCGGATCGCCGTCCAGGGCGCCGGATTCGGTCAGTGCGCGCATTTTGCTTTCGCCGATGATCTGCATCTGAATCAGCTTGTAGACGCCGCCTGTGACGATCAGCAGGGCCGTGCACAGCAGAAAATCATAGAACATCGCTGCCAGGCGACGGCCCAGGCCGGCGGCAGGAAACTCGCCTTGGGGGCTTAGCAGAGGTTTCGGCATGACGGGCTCTCGAGAAAAAAGAAGCCATTTTACGGAATTGCGCGCACAAAAAAGCCCCTGATGTCAGCATCAGGGGCTTTTTCGTTACAGACGATTAAGCTTCAGCTTGTACTTCGTCTGCTTGCATGCCTTTTTGGCCCTGCACAGCGATGAAGGTCACTTTCTGGCCTTCTTTCAGACTTTTGAAGCCGTTGCCCTGAATGGCGCGGAAGTGCACGAACAGATCCGGACCGCTTTCTGGAGTGATAAAACCAAAACCTTTCTCGTCGTTAAACCACTTGACGGTACCGCTCTGACGTTGGGACATTTCTTATTTCCTTTGACACTAAAAATTAATGACAGTCTCTTTCTCATGAAAGAGTACTGGGCTGGGTTGCAGGAAAGTAAGAGACGTCGAACGGGTTGTAGCAAACTTGTTGGCTACTGCCCAGGTCACGATTCCAAGCGACCCATGCAAACACAGTGGGGAAACTCTACGCCAACTACAGGAGAAAAAACAAGCCCCGCGAACCCCCCGGTTTTACTCAGCTTGATGAGGTTTGCCGGGGCTGGAGGGCGGGGCTTATTCGATAGCGTCGTTCAATTGTATAGGACTGTTATAAGTACAGTTCGATTGTGAAAATATGCACTGTTTTATGGCGGCCGCGTTACAGATTAGTGCACTTTTAACGCAGTCGCGTTACTTATAGAAACAGTCCGTCAGCCTCGATAGTAGCGTTGAGCTACAAATGGCATTTTACTTACAAGCATTGATACCTTTTTCCCACGAACAATTGCCCAAACCGGCGTATCAAGTGCCGAGTATTGGCTGTCGACGTAACCCATGGCCAACGGGCTGCCCAGTGTCGGCCCGAAACCGCCGCTGCAAACACGGCCAATCACCGTTCCTGCTTCGTTGACGATCTCTGCGCCTTCACGCACAGGTGTGCGCTCCTGTGGCAACAGGCCGACACGTTTGTGGTCCACGCCAGCTTGCTGCTGGGCAAAGATCGTCTCGGCGCCAGGGAAGCCACCTGCCCGTGTGCCATCGGCGCGACGTGCCTTGGAGATGGCCCAAAGCAGGCTGGCCTGGATCGGCGTGGTGTCGCTATTCATATCGTGGCCATAGAGGCATAGGCCGGCCTCCAGGCGTAGGGAGTCGCGGGCGCCCAGGCCAATGGCCGCGACTTCCGGCTCAGCCAACAGGGTGCGGGCCAGGGCTTCGGCAGCGGCCGCGGGTACGGAGATTTCGAATCCATCTTCGCCGGTGTAGCCCGAACGGCTGACGAAACAGTCGATGCCCTGGAGCTTGACCGGCTTGAACTGCATAAAGGTCATGCTTGCCACTTCAGGGGCAAGGCGCGCCAGCACCGTGACCGCTGCCGGGCCTTGCAGAGCCAGCAGGGCGCGTTCTTCGAACAGTGGCTGAATCTCGCATTGCTCGCCGATGTGCTGGCGCAGGTGGGCCAGGTCTTGATCCTTGCAGGCGGCGTTGACCACCAAAAACAGCTGATCGTCCCCCAGGTTGGCGACCATCAGGTCATCGAGAATGCCGCCCTGGTCGTTGGTGAACATGGCGTAGCGCTGCATGCCCACGGGCAGGTCGATGATGTCCACCGGCACCAGGGTTTCCAGGGCCTGGGCGGCGTTGGCGCCGCTCAGGCGGATCTGCCCCATGTGGGACACGTCGAAGAGCCCGGCGTGCTCGCGGGTGTGCTGGTGTTCTTTCATCACGCCCAGTGGGTACTGCACCGGCATGTCGTAGCCGGCGAACGGCACCATGCGGGCGCCCAGCTCAAGGTGCAGGGCGTGCAGCGGAGTTTTCAACAGTGATTCGGTGGACATGTTCAGCTCCTGAAAATAGGCGCGATCCGGCGTTACCCGCATCAGCACTCGATAATGTTGACGGCCAAACCGCCGCGGGCGGTTTCCTTGTATTTGCTTTTCATGTCGGCGCCGGTCTGGCGCATGGTGCGGATGACTTTGTCCAGGGAGACGAAATGCTGCCCGTCGCCCCGCAATGCCATGCGCACGGCGTTGATCGCCTTGACCGAGCCCATGGCGTTGCGCTCGATGCACGGTACCTGCACCAGCCCGCCAATCGGGTCGCAGGTCAGGCCCAGGTTGTGTTCCATGCCGATTTCGGCAGCGTTTTCCACTTGTTGCACAGTGCCGCCCAGAACTTCGCAAAGGGCGCCTGCGGCCATGGAACAGGCAACGCCCACTTCCCCTTGGCAGCCGACCTCGGCGCCGGAGATCGAGGCGTTTTCCTTGTAGAGAATCCCGATGGCGGCCGCGGTGAGCAGAAACCGCACCACACCGTCTTCATTGGCACCGGGAATAAAACGCATGTAGTAATGCAGCACCGCCGGGACGATGCCGGCTGCACCATTGGTGGGCGCGGTGACCACGCGCCCGCCGTTGGCGTTTTCTTCATTGACCGCCAGCGCATAGAGGTTGACCCAATCCAGCACCGACAAGGCATCGCGCAGCGCCGCCTCGGGGTTCTTGCACAATTGCCGGTGCAGGGCTGCGGCGCGGCGTTTGACCTTGAGGCCACCGGGCAGGATCCCCTCGTTGCGACAACCTGCATCCACACAGTCCTGCATGACTTGCCAGATATGCAGCAGGCCGGCGCGGGTTTGTGCTTCCGGGCGCCAGGCACTTTCATTGGTCAGCATCACCTGGCTGATGGACAGCCCGTAGGTGCTGCAATGCAACAACAGGTCCTTGGCGCTTTTGAACGGGAAGGTCAGGGGCGTGGCGTCTTCGACGATGCGGTCGGCGCCGGCGGCGTCTTCATCCACGACAAAACCGCCACCAACCGAGTAGTACTCGCGGCTGCGGACCTGGATGCCGGCGGCGTCGAAAGCGCGAAAGATCATGCCGTTGGGGTGATAGGCCAGCGGCTTGCGGATCATTGCCAGATGTTCTTTCTCGTTGAACACAATGGTGTGTTCACCAAGCAGGTTAAGGCGGCCGCTGCTGCGGATATCCAGCAGGCGGGTGGCGACGTTTTCGGTGTTCACGGTGTCCGGGTGTTCACCTTCCAACCCCAGCAGCACGGCCTTGTCGCTGCCGTGGCCTTTGCCCGTGGCGCCCAGTGAGCCGTACAGCTCGACTTTGATGCACTGAGTACTGGCCAGCAGCCCGTCCCGGCGCAAGCCTTCAGCAAAGCGTGCCGCCGCGCGCATCGGGCCAACGGTGTGGGAACTGGAGGGGCCGATGCCAATCTTGAACAGGTCGAACACACTCAGGGACATGGGAGTTCTCCGGTTTCTTGTTATGGGGGCGGCAGCAAGCGACAAGCTGCAAGAAAGCGCCATTGGGCTTCTAACTTGCAGCTTGAAACTTGCCCCTTGCAACTGCTTTACACGTAACTCTCGATCGACGGGCACGCACACACCAGGTTGCGGTCGCCGAACACGTTGTCGACCCGGCCAACCGGCGGCCAGTATTTGCCTTCGATCAGCGATGCCACAGGGTAGACGGCCTGCTCGCGGCTGTACGGATGGGACCATTCGCCCACCAGTTCGGCGGCCGTGTGTGGCGCGTTTTTCAGTGGGTTGTCGTCCTTGTCCAGAGCGCCGCTTTCCACCGCGCGGATTTCTTCGCGGATGCGAATCATGGCGTCGCAGAAGCGATCCAGTTCTTCTTTGGACTCACTCTCGGTCGGCTCGATCATCAAGGTGCCGGCCACCGGGAATGACATGGTCGGTGCGTGGAAGCCAAAGTCGATCAGGCGCTTGGCCACGTCATCAACGCTGATGCCGCTGCTGTCCTTCAGGGGACGCAGGTCGAGGATGCATTCGTGGGCCACCAGGCCGTTGCTGCCGCTGTAGAGCACTGGGTAGTGCTCTTCCAGGCGCCGGGAAATGTAGTTGGCATTCAGGATTGCCAACTGCGAGGCGCGTTTGAGGCCGGCGCCGCCCATCATGCGGATGTACATCCAGGTGATCGGCAAGATGCTCGCGCTGCCGAACGGTGCCGCACACACCGCGCCTTCCTTGCGTCCCATGGCCGCGTGGCCAGGAAGGAAGGGCGCCAGGTGGGATTTGACACCGATCGGGCCAACGCCCGGACCGCCACCGCCGTGGGGAATGCAGAAGGTCTTGTGCAGGTTCAGGTGGGACACGTCGCCGCCGAACTTGCCCGGGGCGCAGAGGCCGACCATGGCGTTCATGTTGGCGCCATCGATGTACACCTGGCCGCCGTTGTCGTGAATGATCCCGCAGATTTCGCGGATGCCTTCTTCGAACACGCCATGGGTCGAGGGGTAGGTGATCATCAGAGCGGCGAGGTGTTCGCGATGCTCGATGGCCTTGGCGCGCAGGTCTTCGATATCCACGTTGCCACGGGCGTCGCACGCAGTGACCACCACGCGCATGCCGGCCATGTTGGCGGTGGCCGGGTTGGTGCCGTGGGCGGAGGAGGGGATCAGGCAAATGTCGCGACGGTCATCGCCACGGCTCTGGTGATAGGCACGGATGGCTAGCAGGCCGGCGTATTCGCCCTGGGAGCCCGCGTTGGGCTGCAGTGACACGGCGTCGTAGCCGGTGGCAGCGCAAAGCATCGCCTCCAGTTCATCGGTCAGTTGCTGGTAGCCGGCGCTTTGCTCGGCTGGCGCGAACGGGTGCAGGGCACCGAACTCGGCCCAGGTCACCGGGATCATTTCGCTGGCGGCGTTGAGTTTCATGGTGCAGGAGCCCAGCGGGATCATGGTGCGATCCAGGGCCAGATCCTTGTCCGCCAGCTTGCGCAGGTAGCGCATCAGCTCGGTTTCCGAGTGATAGCGATTGAACACCGGGTGGCTGAGGATCGGCGACTGACGCACCAGGGTGGCCGGAATGCTGCTGGCCACGGAGGCGGCGAGGGCGGCGAAATCCGGCAGCGCCTGGCCGTCGGCCAACAAGCCCCACAGGGCTTCAACATCGGCCTGGCTGCTGGTCTCGTCCAGGGACAGGCCCAGACGCTCAGCGTTGATGACCCGCAGGTTGATGCGTTGGGCACGAGCCTTGTCGTGCAGCGTGACGGTGCGGGCACCGGTGTGCAGGCTCAGGGTGTCGAAGAAGTGTGCCTGCTCCACCGAAAGCCCCAGGTCCTTCAAGCCCTTGGCCAGGATCGCGGTCAGGTGATGAATGCGCTGGGCAATCTGGGTCAGGCCCTTGGGGCCGTGATACACGGCGTACATGCTGGCGATGTTGGCCAGCAGGACCTGGGCGGTGCAGATGTTGCTGGTGGCCTTCTCGCGGCGGATGTGCTGCTCGCGGGTTTGCATGGCCAGGCGCAGGGCCGGCTTGCCGAAACGGTCCACCGAGACGCCTACCAGGCGGCCGGGCATGTCGCGCTTGAAGGCGTCGCGGGTGGAGAAGTACGCCGCGTGCGGGCCACCAAAGCCCAGGGGCACACCAAAGCGTTGTGCGCTGCCGATGGCCACGTCGGCGCCGAACTCGCCCGGTGGGGTCAGCAGGGTCAGGGCCAGCAGGTCGGCGGCCACCGCGACCAGGGCATTGGCGGTGTGGAAGCGCTCGGTCAGTTCGCGGTAGTCGAACAGGTCACCGTTACTCGCCGGGTACTGCAGCAGGGCGCCGAAGAACGGGCTGACATCGGTCAGTTGGCGCTCATCGCCCACCACCACATCAATGCCCAAAGGCTCGGCACGGGTGCGCAGCACGTCCAGTGTTTGCGGGTGGCAATGCACAGAAGCGAAGAAGGCGTGGCTGCCTTTGTTCTTGCTCAGGCGCTTGCAGAACGTCATGGCTTCGGCCGCCGCGGTGGCCTCGTCGAGCAGGGACGCGTTGGCAATCGGCAGGCCGGAGAGGTCGCTGATCAGGGTCTGGAAGTTCAGCAGGGCTTCCAGGCGGCCTTGGGAGATTTCGGGCTGGTAAGGGGTGTAGGCGGTATACCAGGCCGGGTTTTCCAGGAGGTTGCGCAGAATCGGCGATGGCGTGTGGCAGCTGTAGTAGCCCTGGCCGATGTAGGTCTTGAACAGTTGGTTGTGGGCGGCGATGGCTTTGATCGCGGCCAGGGCATCGGCTTCGCTCTGCCCGGCACCCAGCTCCAGCACGCTGGTGCCCTTGATGCTCTCGGGGATGACGCTGGCGCTCAAGGCTTCCAGGGAGTCGAAGCCGAGGCTGTTGAGCATGGCTTGCTCGTCGCCCTGGCGCGGGCCGATGTGGCGTGCGATGAATTCGTTGGCGGTGCTCAGATTAATCGTCATGGCGGCTCCTCAGGCGTCAGCGTTGGCTTTGATCAGACGGTCGTAGGCGTCTTGATCCAGCAGTTGGCCGACAGCGGCGGCATCCGCAGGGATGAAGCGGAAGAACCAGCCTTCCCCCAGTGGTGCTTCATTGACCAGCTCGGGGCTGTCTTCCAGGGCCGGGTTGGTGGCGACCACTTCGCCGTCCAAAGGCATGTACACACCGCTGGCGGCTTTCACCGACTCCACGGTGGCGGCTTCTGCGCCCTTTTCGTAGCGTTGCAGTTCAGGCAGTTGCACAAACACCACATCCCCCAAGGCGTTCTGGGCGAAAGCCGTGATGCCGACCGTGACGCTGCCATCGGCTTCGGTACGCAGCCATTCGTGATCTTCAGTGAAACGCAACTCGCTCATGGGAACTCCTCAAGGGCCAGACTCGTCTGGTGGACGCGATTAAATGCTCGTGCAGGGCCGAGCTGAATGGCAATGTCCATAGCAAGAACGCGGCCAATGTTTTTTATTCGTTATAAATCAATGGTTTGAGTGTTTTGTGGGCCATACCAAAGAAAGCAGCTGTAGCGAAATCGCTACGCTCGAAGCCCAAGAAAAAAGTCCATGTGGATCAAAGCCTTGGAGAGTGCAGGTTGCGGCGGGGTGTATTGATATCGTTCCGCTGTAGCGCTTTCAGTACAGTGAACGTCGCTTTCAGAGCGGATTTGCAACCCGATCCACGTGAATCGGGTTGAGTCAGGCTTTGTTGGGAATGCCGTATTTGCGCAGGCGGTGGGCGATGGCGGTATGGGAGGTTTGCAGGCGGTTGGCCAGTTGCCGGGTCGAGGGGTAGTTGACGTAGAGGTTCTCTAGCAGCTCTTTCTCGAAGGCTTCCACGGCCTGTTCCAGGCTCTCGACTTCGACGTCGTTCTGCCGAGCCACCGAGGTGCCGGCTATGTCCAGGTCGCCGATGTCCACCAGGTTGCTTTCGCAGATCGCCGCAGCGCGAAAGATCACGTTCTGCAGTTGCCGCACGTTGCCCGGCCAGCGGTTGCCCAGCAGCGCCGGGTAAGTGCCCGGGGTCAGGCGGCACACCGGGCGCTGGATTTGCGCGCAGGCCTGCTGCATGAAATAGCGGGCCAGCAACAGGATGTCTTGCCCGCGCTCGCGCAGCGGCGGCACTTCGACATTCAGCACATTGAGGCGGTAGAACAGGTCTTCGCGAAAGCTGCCTTCGCTGACCATCTTTTCCAGATCACGGTGGGTGGCGCTGAGGATGCGCACATTGACCTTGATCTCGCGGTCGCCGCCGACCCGGCGGAAGCTGCCGTCGTTGAGAAACCGCAAGAGCTTGGCCTGCAGGTACGGCGACATTTCGCCAATTTCGTCCAGAAACACCGTGCCCTGGTTGGCCAACTCCATCAGCCCCGGTTTGCCGCCGCGTTGGGCGCCGGTGAAGGCCCCTGGGGCGTAACCGAAGAGTTCGCTTTCGGCCAGGTTTTCCGGGAGCGCCGCGCAGTTCAGGGCCAGGAATGGGGCGCTGTGCCGGGCGCTGATGGCGTGGCAGGCACGGGCCACCAGCTCTTTGCCGGTGCCGGTTTCGCCCTGGATCAGCAGCGGTGCATCCAGGGCTGCCACCCGCTGTGCCCGCGCCTTGAGGGTGCGGATCGCCGGGGACTCGCCGAGCAAGGCATCAAAGCCTTCGGCGTGATCGTGGTGCAGGGCCGACAGGCGTTCGCCGATGCGGTTGGGTTGGTACAGGGTCAACAGGGCACCGGCGTCGGTGATCGGCGTGGCATCCAGCAACAGGGTCTGGCCATCGAGGATGATCTCGCGCAGGGGCAGGCGAAAGCCCTGCTCCAGCAGGGTGTCGAGCAGTGCCGGATCGTTGAACACCTCAGCGATGCTTTCCCCCGCCGGCTCACGGCCGCACAGGGCGATCAGGGCCGGGTTGGCCAGCAGCACCTTGCCGGCGCTGTCCAGGGCCAGCACCGGGTCGGTCATCGCCGCCAGCAGGGCATCGAGTTGCAGGTGGCGGCGTTGCCCGGGGAGGATGTCGACCACCGTCACCGCCTGCACGCCGCGCACGCTGAACAGCGCGTCGCGCAGTTCCTCCAGCACCTGGGGGCTCAGGGTCGGGGCGTCTATATAGACGTTGGGCGGCACCATCTCGACTGCATCCAGGTTGAGGTTGCGTCCGCCGAGCAGGGCCAGGACTTCCTGGGTGATGCCGACGCGGTCGATAAAGCTGACGTGGATACGCATGGGGCGACTGAGGTTTCTGGACCACTGAAGGGCGCCAGTATGCCTTGGGCAAGAGCCTTAGTCGAAATCGCCGCAACCCCATGAGCCGCTCGCGCGGTGTTCCGCCGACCGGCTCATGCGCCAGCTGCGGGGGTTATTCCAGGTGTTCCGGTTTGACCGGGTCGCCGGGCTTGGCGTGAAGTTGCTCGCGAATGTCTTCGAACATCCGGTCGTAATGACCGTGCATGGAGCGCAGGTCAGCGTTTTTCGGGATGCCGTACTTGACCGCGACATGGAAGGCTTCGCTGGCGAAGTTGTAGGCCAGGTCCTTGGGCAGCGTGAATTCTTCCTTGAAGGGTTTTTCCTGGATTTCACCGTGCATGGTGAAGTGCATGGCGCTGCCTTCCTTGGGGTCGTGCACCACTTCGTAGTCGATCTTGATGTCGTAACCAAAGTCGCCGGGTTGCAGAGGTGCACGTTGGATATGCAGGTGACCGGGCTCGAACGTGGCCATAGGCGTCTCTCCTTCAAGGCAGTGAAGAGGGGCGGAGCCGGGGCCCGCCCCTGCGGTTCTGGGTGCTGTTTTACAGGTAGCTGATCCCGGGCTGGGCGGTGCTGATACGGGTGCCGGCCTTGCCCTGGACGATCGCCTCGATGTCCGAGAGTGAACCGATCACCGCGACTTTTCCAGTGTGCCGGGCGAACTCGCAGGCGGCCTGGACCTTGGGCCCCATGGACCCGGCGGCAAAGCCCAGCTTCTCCATGTCATCCGGATGGGCCTGTGCAATGGCTTTCTGCGTCGGCTTGCCGAAGTCGATAAAGGCTGCGTTGACGTCGGTGGCGATCACCAGCAGGTCGGCTTCTAGTTGTTCGGCCAACAGCGCTGAACACAGGTCCTTGTCGATCACGGCCTCAATGCCTTTGAGCTTGCCGTCTTCGCCATACATGGTAGGAATGCCGCCACCGCCGGCGCAGATCACGATGCTGCTTTTTTCCAGCAGCCACTTGATCGGGCGGATCTCGAAGATGCGCTTGGGTCTCGGGCTGGCCACCACTCGGCGGAATTTGTCGCCGTCGGGCGCGATGGCCCAGCCTTTTTCCTTGGCCAGGCGTTCGGCCTCGTCCTTGTCGTAGACCGGGCCAATGGGTTTACTCGGGTTCTTGAAGGCCGGGTCCTTGGGGTCCACTTCGACCTGGGTCAGCAAGGTGGCAAAGGGCACTTCGAAGTCCAGCAGGTTGCCCAGTTCCTGTTCGATGATGTAGCCGATCATGCCTTCGGTTTCGGCGCCCAGTACGTCCAGCGGATAGGGCGAAACCTGGGTATAGGCCGCCGCCTGCAGCGACAGCAGGCCCACTTGCGGACCATTGCCGTGGGCGATCACCAGTTGGTTGCCGGGGTGGACCTTGGCGATCTGCTCGGTGGCGATGCGGATATTGGCGCGCTGGTTGTCCGCGGTCATGGGTTCACCGCGGCGGAGCAGGGCGTTACCGCCCAGTGCAACGACGATACGCATAATGCAGTCCTTCTAGAGGCATGTAGAAGCCGGCTTGCCGGCGATCCCGCGTCCGGCAATGGGAATGCGGGATCGGTTATCGCTGGCAAACCAGCGCCTAAGGGGCGGGTTAGAGGTCGGCCAGGGTCGAGACCAGGATCGCCTTGATGGTGTGCATGCGGTTTTCCGCTTGCTCGAAGGCGATGCAGGCTGGGGACTCAAACACGTCGTCGGTGACCTCGATGCCGTTGGCCAGGTGCGGGTACTGCTCGGCGATCTGCTTGCCGACCTTGGTGTCGCTGTTATGGAAGGCCGGCAGGCAGTGCATGAACTTGGTCCGCGGGTTGCCGGTGGCCTTCATCAGGTCGGCGTTGACCTGGTAAGGCAGCAATTGCTCGATGCGTTCGGCCCAGGCTTCCACCGGCTCGCCCATGGACACCCAGACATCGGTGTGGATGAAGTCCACACCCTTGACCGCGGCTTTCGGGTCTTCGGTGAGGGTGATGCGCGCGCCGCTTTCCTCCGCGTATTTTTTGCAGCGACCCACCAGGTCGTCATGGGGCCACAGGGCCTTGGGCGCGCAGATGCGCACGTCCATGCCGAGCTTGGCGCCCACCAGCAACAGGGAATTGCCCATGTTGTTGCGGGCGTCGCCGAGGTAGGCGTAGCTGATCTCGTGGATCGGCTTGTCGGCGTGTTCGCGCATGGTCAGCACGTCGGCAATCATTTGCGTCGGGTGATATTCGTCGGTCAGGCCATTGAACACTGGCACCCCGGCAAATTTCGCCAGTTCCTCGACGATTTCCTGCTTGAAGCCGCGGTACTCGATGGCGTCGTACATGCGCCCCAGCACGCGCGCAGTGTCCTTCATGCTTTCCTTGTGGCCGATCTGTGACGAATTGGGGTCGATGTAGGTGACGTTGGCGCCCTGGTCGTAGGCCGCCACTTCGAAGGCGCAGCGGGTACGGGTGGAGGTTTTTTCGAAGATCAGGGCGATGTTGTTGCCCTTGAGGTGCTGCTGCTCGGTGCCAGTGTACTTGGCGCGTTTCAGGTCGCGGGACAGGTCCAGCAGGTAGCGCAATTCGCGTGGAGTATGGTGTTCCAGGCTCAGCAAATTGCGGTTGTGGATGTTGAACGCCATTTTGGATCTCCTTGGGTTTCGGTTATCCCCCAGGCCGCACTGGATAAGGGGCGGCCTGGGTTAAAGGGTTAGTAATCGATCGGGTCGCGGATGATCGGGCAGGTCATGCAGTGACCGCCGCCGCGGCCCCGTCCCAGTTCACCGGCGCTGATGGTGATGACTTCCACCCCGGCCTTGCGCAGCAAGGTGTTGGTGTAGGTATTGCGGTCGTAGCCGATGACCACGCCCGGCTCCACGGCCACTACGTTGTTGCCGTCGTCCCATTGCTCGCGCTCGGCGGCGAAGGCGTTGCCGCCGGTTTCCACCACGCGCAGGGTCTTGAGGTTGAGGGCCGCGGCCACGGTGTCGATGAAGCTGGTGTCTTCACGGCGGATGTCGATGCCGCCGGGTTTGCTTTCGTCAGGGCGCAGGGTGAAGGCGACGATCTGGCTCACCACTTCCGGGAAGACGGTGACCAGGTCGCGGTCGCAGAAGCTGAACACGGTGTCCAGGTGCATGGCGGCACGGGATTTCGGCAGGCCGGCGACGATCACTCGCTCCACAGCCTTGTGCTTGAACAGATTCAGCGCTAACTGGCCGATGGCCTGGCGTGAGGAGCGCTCGCCCATGCCGATCAACACCACACCGTTGCCGATGGGCATTACGTCGCCGCCTTCAAGGGTGGCATTGCCGTGTTGCTGGTCCGGGTCGCCGTACCAGATCTGGAAGTCGGCGTGGGTGAACTCGGGGTGGAACTTGTAGATGGCGCTGGCCAGCAGGGTTTCCTGGCGTCGTGCCGGCCAGTACATCGGGTTCAGGGTCACGCCGCCATAGATCCAGCAGGTGGTGTCCCGGGTGAACTGGGTGTTGGGCAGGGGCGGCAGGATAAAGCTGGAGTGGCCGAGGAAATCGCGAAACATCTCGATGGTCTTGCCGCCGAAGCTGTTGGGCAGGTCATCGGCGGACACCCCGCCAATCAGGTACTCGGCGACCTTGCGCGGTTCCAGGCTGCGCAGCCAGGAGCCGACTTCATTGACCAGGCCCAGGCCTACCTGGTTGGCGGTGATCTTGCGTTCGAGGATCCAGTCCAGCGCTTCGGGGATGGCAACGATGTCCGTCAGCAGGTTGTGCATTTCCAGCACATCGATGTCCCGCTCGCGCATCTTGGTGACGAAGTCGAAGTGGTCGCGCTTGGCCTGGGCGACCCAGAGCACATCGTCGAACAGCAGTTCGTCGCAGTTGTTCGGGGTCAGCCGCTGATGGGCCAGGCCGGGGGAACAAACCATGACTTTGCGCAGTTTGCCGGCTTCGGAGTGGACGCCGTACTTCACTTTTTCCGTGGTCATTCTCGTGATCCTCCAGAGACACAATCGGGGGGTATTACAGGGTCAGGAAGCCGTCGTAGAGTCCGTAGGCCGCCACCATGGCGCCTGCGACTACCGCAGCGAAAATCAGCTTCTCGACGTGGGTGAAAATCGGTTTGTGCAGCTCCAGCTTGGCCTTGGCGAACAGGATCACGCCCGGCGCATAGAGCAGGGCGGAGAGCAGCAGGTATTTGACCCCGCCGGCGTACAGCAGCCAGATCGCGTAGATCAGCGCGATGCCGCCGATCAACAGGTCTTTCTTGCGCTCACCCAGGGCTTGTTCGTAGGTTTCGCCGCGCACCGCCAGCAGCACGGCGTACGCTGCCGACCACAGGTAGGGCACCAGAATCATCGAGGTGGCGAGGTAGATCAGCGACAGGTAGGTGCTGGCCGAGAACAGGGTGATGACCAGGAAAATCTGCACCATGGCGTTGGTCAGCCACAGGGCGTTGGCCGGTACCTGGTTGGCGTTTTCCCGGCGCAGGAACTCAGGCATGGTGTGGTCCTTGGCGGCGGCGAACATGATCTCCGCACACAGCAGCACCCACGACAGCAACGCTCCCAGCAACGAGATGATCAGGCCGACGCTGATCAGCACCGCCCCCCAGTGCCCCACCACGTGCTCCAACACCGCGGCCATGGACGGGTTCTGCAGCTTGGCCAGTTCCGGTTGGGTCATGATCCCCAGGGACAGCACATTCACCAGCACCAGGAACAGCAGCACGGTGATGAAGCCGATAACGGTGGCCTTGCCCACGTCCGAGCGTTTTTCCGCCCGGGACGAGAAGATGCTCGCGCCTTCGATGCCGATGAACACCCAGACGGTGACCAGCATCATGTTGCGCACCTGGTTCATCACGCTGCCCAAGTCCGGGTTCTTCACGCCCCAGATATCCGCGGTGAAGATGTCCAGCTTGAAGGCGAACAGCGCGATCAGCACGAACAGCACCAGTGGCACCACTTTGGCCACGGTGGTCACCAGGTTGATAAACGCGGCTTCCTTGATCCCCCTCAGCACCAGGAAATGCACGGCCCACAGCAGCACCGAGGCGCCGATTACCGCAGCGGCGGTATTGCCCTCGCCAAAGATCGGGAAGAAGTAGCCCAGGGTGCTGAACAGCAAGACGAAGTAGCCAACGTTGCCCAGCCAGGCGCTGATCCAGTAGCCCCAGGCGGACGAGAAACCCATGTAGTCGCCGAACCCGGCCTTGGCGTAGGCATACACCCCGCCATCCAGATCCGGCTTGCGATTGGCCAGGGTCTGGAACACAAAGGCCAGGGTCAACATGCCCACGGCCGTAATAGCCCAACCAATAAGAACGGCGCCTACATCAGCACTGGCGGCCATGTTTTGTGGCAGGGAAAAGATCCCGCCACCAATCATTGAACCGACTACCAGGGCAACTAATGCGCCCAGTCGTAGTTTTCCGGGAGTGTCAGACATTGCATGACTCCGTTTGCAGGAGAGGAGAGGCGTCAGAGTAGAACTGTGAGTATTCAACCCACTGACTTAGATCAGTTCATCGCGACATTCCATTGATAATGAACGACTTAAGAAACCTGTCTGTCTTGGATGGCAGGCTGAAGAAGCGCATCCTAGAGGCTTCTTGATCCGCTAATAAAATGCCTTCTCATTAGCGTCGAGGGTTGACGCTAGTTCGTTTTCTCGAATGTGCAAGTATCTTGAAAGTATCCAGTCGGTTAACTGCAGTGATGGCAATTAGTACATCACTCAATAAAAACTCCCGACTATTCAATGCCTTTACCCACGCAACTCATGGGCAGTCATAAGAATGAGCGTTAATTGACTTGGGTCATTTAAAGACTGATGTGTCGTAGTTGCTTAGTTGGGTGTAGTTTTATTGCCAGATCGACTAATGGAGGCGGGAAAGGGATGTCACAACCGGCGCAAAAACTTCGACTCGGTGCCCTGATCGCCTTGGTGGTGGGCTCGATGATTGGTGGCGGGATCTTTTCCCTGCCGCAGAACATGGCGGCCCGGGCTGATGCGGGCGCGGTCCTGATCGGTTGGGGTATCACTGCGGTGGGCATGCTGACCCTGGCTTTCGTGTTCCAGACCCTGGCCAACCGCAAGCCCGAGCTGGATTCCGGGGTCTACGCCTATGCCAAGGCCGGGTTTGGCGACTACATGGGGTTCTCGTCCGCCTGGGGCTACTGGATCAGCGCCTGGCTGGGCAACGTCGGCTACTTCGTCCTGCTGTTCAGCACCCTGGGCTACTTTTTCCCGGTGTTCGGCCAAGGCAACACCCCAGTGGCCATTGCGGGTGCTTCATTGTTGCTGTGGGCCGTGCATTTCCTGGTGTTGCGCGGGATAAAGGAGGCGGCGTTCATCAATCAACTGACCACCGTGGCGAAGATTGTCCCGCTGCTGATGTTCATCGTGATTGCGGCCGTGGCGTTCAAGGCGGAGATTTTCACTCGCGATATCTGGGGCCGCAGCAACCCTAATTTCGGCAGTGTGATGGACCAGGTGCGCAACATGATGCTGGTCACGGTGTTCGTCTTTATCGGCATCGAGGGCGCCAGCGTCTACTCCGCCCGGGCCGAGAAGCGCGCCGATGTCGGCCGCGCCACGGTGATCGGTTTTGTCGGGGTGCTGGCGTTGCTGGTGCTGGTCAATGTGTTGTCGCTGGGGATCATGAGCCAGCCGCAACTGGCCCAGTTGCAGAACCCATCCCTGGCGGCGGTGCTGGAGCACATCGTCGGCCCTTGGGGAGCCTTGCTGATCAGCATCGGCCTGGCCATCTCCCTGCTGGGGGCGCTGCTGTCCTGGGCCTTGTTGTGTGCGGAAATCCTCTTTTCCACCGCTCGCGACAAGACCATGCCGGCGTTCCTGACCAAGGAAAACGCCAACCATGTACCGGTCAACGCTCTCTGGCTGACCAACAGCATGATCCAGGTTTTTTTGCTCATCACCCTGTTTTCGGCGGGCACCTACACCAGCCTGATCTACCTGGCGTCGTCGATGATCCTGGTGCCTTACCTGTGGTCGGCGGCCTATGCGGTGTTACTCAGCGGGCGCGGTGAAACCTACGAGCGTGCGTCCCGGGAGCGGTTCAAGGACCTGTTTATCGGGGCCATTGCCTTGAGTTATGCGGTCTGGTTGCTGTACGCCGGCGGGCTCAAGTACCTGCTGCTCTCGGCGCTGCTGTATGCCCCCGGCGTGATCCTCTTCGCCAAGGCTAAGCGTGAACAGGGCCAGGCCTTGTTCACCCCGATCGAGCGCTTGATTTTTGCCGCGGTGGTGGTGGGCGCGGGGCTGGCGGCCTACGGTTTGTACAGCGGCGTATTAGCCTTGTAAGTCGAGGCCGTCTTGGCCGTCGACGTCACCACCACTGGGCCCGGTGGGAGCCCAGGTCCACGGCCGGGCAGGCCCATTGCAAAGGCGTGCCGCTGATGTGTAGCGGCACGTGCAGGCGATGGGCCGGGCCCCAACCGGTGGCCTCCAGCAATAGCCCCTGATCTGCGGCCTCTTCGGCCCGGAGTGCAGGCTCTTGAGTGGGGCTTGGGTGATCCATCAGCAGTTTTGCGGTACGCGCCAGGGACAGGCGCGCCGAACGGCCCACTCCGCTCTGCAACTGCTCGGTCAGGGCTCGCAGCGCGCTCGCCGCCATCAGGTAGCCGGTGGCATGGTCCAGGGCCTGCACAGGCAGCGGAACCGGCTGCTGCGCCTGCTTCCAGGCCATGCCGGCGTCGGCCATGCCACAGCTCATTTGCACCAGGCTGTCGAAGCCCCGGCGCTGCTGCCACGGGCCACTCCAGCCATAGGCATTGAGGCTGACGTCGATCAGGCCCGGGGCCAGGCGTTGGCGTTCCTCGGCGCCGTAGCCGAGGCGTTCCAGGGCATCGGCGCGGTAGCCATGGATCAGAATGTCGGCTTCGGCCAGCAGGTGCTCGAAGGTGGCTCGGTCGGCCGCCACATGCAAATCGAGGCGGGCGCAACGCTTGCCCAGGGTCATTTCCGGGACCACCCCGGGTTCGTTCCAATGGGGTGGGTCAAGGCGCAAGACATCGGCACCGAGCCCGGCCAGAAAGCGGCTGGCCGTGGGGCCGGCAAGCACGCGGGTCAGGTCCAGCACCTTGATCCCGGCCAGGGGCCGGGCCGTCGAACCGCTCCAGTGGCGTTGCCGTTCAAGGGTGTGGGGAGCGAAGTGCACCAACGCTTCGGCGTTCACCGCACGGCCTTGCGGGTGGGCCTGCCAGTCTTGCCAGGCGCGCATTTCGGCGGCGCAGCCACCGGCCTCGACCACCGCCTGTTCCAGCTCGCCCTTGTTCCATTGCGCCACCTTGGCCGCCATGCTCGGGCGCTCGCTGGCGGGCCCCAATACGCGTTCGGCGGCAGCGCGGTGATGGGGGGCATTGGTGTGCAGGCGGATCCAGCCATCGCGGGTCGGGTAGTCGCCGGCAATCGGGTCCCACAGGGGCGGCACGCTCCAGCCGATGGGGCGCAGGGAACTGGAGAACCAGAAGGAGGCCAGGCGCCGGTCGACGCTGACGACGGGCCGGCGCCCGGTCTGGCTGTGCAGCAGTTCGCTCAGGGCCTGGCCGGCGGCGGCCAGGCTGGCGCAGGCCAGGTCGGTCACCGCGAACGCCGAGGGCAAGGCGCCCTCGCCGGTCTGTTGCAGGGGCACGGTGGGCAGGCCCAGCGCGGTTTGTATGGATGTCAGCACAGCGGTCATGGCAGGCCCTCCGAAACGGAGAGGCATTGCACCCCGAAACGGCCCTGGCTGTCGAGAATCCGCGTTTGACCAGGGCGGTTTTTTACACCCGGAACTGATCCATCAGCTTCATCTGGTGGTTGGCCAGGGCATTGAGCTGGCTGCTGATCTGCGCCGACTCGGTGGCCTGTTCGGTGAGGGTTTCGGTGACGCTGCGAATCGCCGAGACGTTGCGGTTGACCTCCTCGGCCACTGCGCTTTGTTGTTCGGCGGCGCTGGCGATCTGCAGGTTCATGTCACTGATTACGGTCACCGCGTCACTGATCTTGCCCAGGGCCTGGACCGCTTGCTGGATTTGCCCGGCATTGTTCTGCGCCTGGCTCTGGCTCGAGTGCATGGTCGCCACCACGCCCCGGGTGCCGCTCTGGATGCGCTCGATCACCAGGCGAATTTCCTCCACCGAATCCTGGGTGCGCTTGGCCAGGTTGCGCACTTCATCGGCGACCACGGCAAACCCGCGGCCGCTTTCCCCGGCTCGGGCGGCTTCGATGGCGGCGTTCAGCGCCAGCAGGTTGGTCTGTTCGGCGATGCTGCGGATCACTTCCAGCACCGAACCGATCTGTTCGCTGTTGACCGCCAGGGCCTCGACCTCGGTCACCGCCTTGCTGACTTCATCGGCGAGCAGGCTGATGTCCCGGGTGCTGCGTTCGATGATGGTCATGCCTTCTTTGGCCGACTGGTCGGCGCCGCGTGCCGCCTGGGCTGCGTTGGAGGCACTGTTGGCAACGTCATGGGCGGTGGCGCTCATTTCATTGGAGGCGGTGGCCACCTGGTCGATCTCGCGGAACTGCACCTGCATGCCTTCGCTGGTCTGCCGGGCGATGGCCGAGGACTGGTCGGCGGTGCCCCGGGCATCGGTGATGCTTTGCTTGATCTGGGCAATGGTCGGTTGCAGCTTGTCGAGGAACTGGTTGAAGGCCTGCACCAAGGCCCCCAGCTCATCGCTCTTGTTGTACTGCAGGCGTTGGGTCAGGTCGCCGTCGCCACTGGCGATGGCCTTGAGCATCTGCGCCACGCTGTTGATCGGCCGAGTCACCCCGGACGCCGTGAGCCAGATCAACAACAGGCCGACCAGGCCGGCGCCGACGGCCACCAGCAAGGCCTTGAGGGTGCCGCTGGTTTGCTCCTGGTCGAGCAGGGCCTGGAGCTTCACCGAATCGGCCAGCAGCACTTGTTGCGGCAGGTCGATGGCCACGCCCCAGGGATTGGCGTCGGGGATCGGGCTGACCGGGTAGACCGCGCGGATCAGTTCACCCTGCTTGAGGGTTTTCGCTGTCGGGCTGCCGAGGGACTGCAACACCTCTTTGCCTTCGGCGCCCAGGGTTTCGGCAATGCCTTTGCCGACCTGCGCCGTATCGCCACTGTAGGCGGCAAGCACGCCGCTGCCAGAGACGATCAACATCCGCCCGGCGCCGTTGAACAGGCCGCGCTGGGCCTCGCCGGCCGCGGCTTGCAGGGAGTCGAGGGCGATGTCCACGCCGATCACCCCGATGACCTTGCCGTTCGCCAGCAGCGGCAGGGAAATGGTGGTCATCAGCATCAGCTTGCCGCCCACAGTGTCGGCATACGGGTCCAGCAGGCAGGTGCGCTTGCTGTCCCGGGGGCAGGTGTACCAGCTGTTGTAGGGGGTGCCGCTGAGGCTCAGGCTGGTCTTGTTCAGGTCCGTTTCCAGCATCACCGTGTTCAGCCCGGTGCCGCCGGCGCGGCTCCAGTAACTGGCAAAGCGTCCGGCTTCGTTGGCGCCGCGGGTGGCATCCTGGGTGAACTCGCTGTCCTTGCCGTCCAGGGCGTTGGGTTCGTAGGCCAGCCAGATGCCCAGCACCTTGGGGTTGCGTTCGAAGGCGGTCTTCAGGCTCTGGTTGAGTTCTTCACGCAGGGCCGCGGCGTCCAGCCCACGCTGGCCGGCCAGGCGTCGCAGGTCATTGGCCTGGTCGGCCAGGGCGGTGATCACCAGCAGGTTGGCGCCGAAAGTCTTTTGCAGGTTCACCGCCTGTTCGGCAGCCCGGGCCTGCAACAGGTTTTCCACACTGTCAGTGAGCATGCGGCTGCTGGAGGTGCTGATCAGTTGGTTGTTCTGCTGGGTCTGGTAGAGGTTCATGCCGACGATCAGGCCCACCACGCCGAGCAGGCAGAGGCCGGACAACAGAACGATTTTCAGGCGAATGGACAGGGCGTCGAACATAGGGGGCAAACTCGCGAATGGACGGGCAATCGGGGAGCCGGGGGAGGCTCCGGTCGCCAAGTCCATTCAGCGCTATCCCTCGAACATCGGCTTGGCCGGCCGTTGTGTGAGACGCAGCCGACGAGCGGTCATAGGCGGCAACAGGCGGGCCCCGTGTCTAGGCATCACCCGGGGCGAGGGAGGGCAGGCGTTCCGGTCGTGACCAGATCCACAGGTTGCCCAGGGCCATGCCGGCGATGGCCAGGTACATCGTCCAATGGTGGGTGAGCAGGGTCAGCATCAGGCCGGCGCACAGCAGCATGCTCAGGGTGGCACTGACCTTGGCGCGGCGCTGGATGATCCGGCCATTGCGCCAGTTGTTGAGAATCGGGCCGAACAGCCGGTGCTGTTCCAGCCAGGCGCTGAGCCGGGGCGAACTCTTGGTGGCGGCCCAGGCGGCCAGGAGGATGAACTCGGTGGTCGGCAGCCCGGGCACGACGATGGCGACCAGGCCGATGGCCAGGCTGGTGTAGGCCAGCAGGGCGAACAGCAGGCGCGAGAGTCGGGAGCGGGGGCGAGGTGTAGGGGTCATGGCTTCGATGATGAGGTGTCGAGCGGGGAGCGCTCAATCCTGATGACGCGGCGGTCCGATCAGTGGCCCGTGCGGGCAAGCGCGCGACCAGGTGGCCAGCTTGCCCGCGATCGACGGTTTATGCCAGTTCGGCGGTGTCGGCGTAAGCCTGTTCGAGCAACACGGTAAAGCGGTTGAAGGCATCCAGGGCGCCCTGGTCGGCGGCGGCTTCTTCTTCGGCGCTGAAGGTCAGGCCATCGAGTGTCTTGACGAACTGCTTCCAGCCTTCGGCGCGACCGCCGGCCGGTTCGCCCAGGTGCCGGGCCCCGAAGCTGTCACTCAGGCCCAGGCCCACGGCCCGTTTGATCAGGAAGGCGGCGCCGAGCTTGGAGCCTTCGGAGACGAACAGCCAGCCCAGGGCTTCGGCCCGGCTCGGGTTGTGCACTGCGCCGGGTACGGGTGCAGGGACGGCGGTGTCGAGGTCGGCCAGGTCGGCCTTGGCGGCATCGGCCCGGCAGCGAGCGGCCAGGTCCGGCACCAGGGCAATCAATTGGGGGTCGTTGTACAGCCCCACCAATTCCGACTGGAACAGGTATTGGGCGACGACGAAACGGGCGAAGCTGCTGCGCGTCTCGAAGGGCGCGTGGGCCTTGACCAGGGCATCAAGCTTGGCGTGGGGTTCGTGGGTGATCTGGTTCAAGCGCTGAGAGCGCAGGGTGGCACGTTGCGGGGAGTCCTGGGTGGTCATGAACAAGTCCTGGGGAATGAGCGGCACATAAGTGACTAGACGAATAACGGCGCCTGGCACCGTAAAAAAACATCCACGGCTCCCGAGGTAGGGAGCCGTGGACGGGAGCGGGGTCAGATATCCCAGATCAGGTTGACCGAGACGTTACGCCCCGGGGCGGTGAGGCGGTCGAGGTTGGCCGGGTTGAGCACGCCGGCCTCGCCGACGCCGTCGTAGCCGCGCACGTCGTCCCAGTTCCAGTACTTCTTGTCAGTCAGGTTGTAGAGACCGGCGTTGACGGTGACGTCGTCGGTGACCTTGTAGTAGCCGCTCAGGTCGAGGATGCCGAAGCCCGGGGTCTTGAACTGGCTGCTGCTGACCAGGCCGTCCGGGGCCTTGAATGAGCTGTCGTCGACCCGGTCCTTGCGCTTGACCAGGGTCCAGCTCAGCAAGGCGCCGTAGGTGTCCTGCTCGTAGCCCAGGCCAAACACGCCCTTGAGCGGGTTGACGCTGTTGAGCGGCTGGCCGCTGTCGTCGTTGCGGCCGTAGGCATAGGCCACCGAGCCTTGGGTGTAGAGACCGGGGGCGGCGCCCAGGGCATCCAGATTGAGACGGCCTTTGACTTCCGCGCCCTTGATGGTGGCGTGCTTGATGTTCTCGGATTGGAACTTGACCTGGCTGTAGCCGGGGGCAATGGCGTCTTCGTTAATGAAGTCGCGGTACTTGTTATAGAACACCGCCACATCGAAGTTGCCGTGCTCGAAGTTACCCCGCAGGCCGGTCTCCCAGCTTTTGCTCTTCTCCGGTTTCAGGTCCGGATTGGGCTCTACCGAATACCCCGCACCCGGGTTCTCGAAGCGGCCGTACAAGGCCTTGGCGGTCGGCGTGCGGAAGCCTTCGGCGTACTGGCCGTACCAGGTGTATTGGTCAGTCAGGGCGTAGGTCAGGCCGAACTTGGGCGACAGGCGATGCCAGGTTTTTTCGCTGTCATCGATCTCGGCAGCGGTGCCCCCGGCGGTCCTGATGGTGTTGATGAACTCATCGGTCACGTGGGGTTTGAGCTGGGTGTAGTCGTAGCGCAGGCTGGGCAGGAAGGTCCAGTCGTTCCAGTGGATCTGGTCCTGCACGAACAGCGCGTAGGTGTTGATGGTCGGGTCCGGGAAGTCGCTGGATTTGGCGATGCTGTCCGAGGCTGTGCCGCTGGGCGCGCCGATCGCGGTGCAGGTGCCGGCCACGTTCAGGCAGGTCGCGGTGCCGTAGCGGTAGCCGGTCACTTTCTGTTGCTTGAGGGTGGTGCCGTAGGTCAGCAAGTGGTCGGTGTCGGCGATGGTAAAGGCCTTGTCCAACTGAGCGTCGAAGACCCACTGTTTTTCCTGATAGAGGGTGTCGCGGGTACGGGCCACGCGACGTCCGACCTGGTAGATCTCATCGGCGTGCTGGTCGGTCTTGGCGGTCTGGTAGTTCAGGCTCCACTTGAGCCGGTCCGCCAGCAGGCTGTCCAGGGCAAAGCTGTGTTCCAGGCCGAAGCGCTCGCGGGTGATGGTGTCGTTGGCGGTGCGGGCGCGATACCAGTTGGTGCCCACGCCGTTGAAGAACATCCCGCCGACCACGCTGCGCTGGTTGCTGTCGCGGTCATCCTTGTAGCGCTCGTAGGTCAGGCCCAGGCGCGAGTCGTCGTTATAGTTCCAGCCCAGCTTGGCCAGCACGTTGGTGGTGCGCACGGTTTCCGGGTTGGCTTCGGTGCGGTCCAGGCCGGTGCCGCCGGTGCTGCCGTAGGATTCGGTTTCGCGCCCGTTGCGCTGGCTCAGGTGCAGCAGGCCGTCGAACTGATCCTGGCGCCCGGCAACGGTGGCGGAGGTCAGCCAGCTGTTGTTGGCTGAGCTGTAGCCGGTCTTCAGGCGGGCACCGACGTCCTGGCCGGGCTTGATGATGTCGTCCGGGTCGAGGGTGAAGTAGCTCACGGCGCCACCAATGGCGTTGCTGCCGTAGAGCGCCGAGGCCGGGCCACGGAGGATTTCCACGCGCTTGATGATTTCCGGGTCGACGTAGTTGCGATGGGTCTCGGCGTAGGGGCCGTTGAAGAAGCTGTTGGGCACCTCGACGCCATCGACCTGGGTGAGGATCCGGTCGCCGTCGATGCCGCGAATGTTGTAGCCGCTGATACCGCCGCCGCGCAGGCCGGCGCCGCCCACCGAAACCCCCGGCTCATAGCGGGTCAGTTCCTTGATGTTGTTGACGTTCTGCCGGTCCAGTTCACGCCGCTCCTGGACGCTGACGGTGCTGGGGACCGTGGTCACGTCCTGCTCCTGGCGGGTGGCGCTGATGGTCATCTGTTGCAGGTTCACCACGTCGGCGGTGCTGCGTTTTTCCAGGACGATGTTGTTGCTGCCCAGCTTGCGGTAGCTCAGGTTGGTGCCGACCAACAGGCGATCCAGGGCTTTCTCCGCGCTCAGCGAACCGCGCACGCCGGGGGAGGTGACGCCTGTGCCCAGTTCGGCCGGCAGGCCCACTTGCCAGCCGGTGACCGCGGTAAAGGCGTTGAGCGCCGAGACCAGCGGCTGCTGTTCAATTGAAAAGCGGTAATCGCCCATGCTGTGCCTGGACGGGGCTGGCGCCTCGGCGGCCAGGACCGGCGCGGCGTGGGCTCCGGCCAGCAGGATGGCGGCGGTCAGCAACGACAGCGTGCTGTGTTGCAGGCGCGAGGCAGGGAAGGTGGATCGGCTGTTGAGGCGAGGGGACATCGATAGCGCTCCGGGTCGCACGAATCTTATAGGTGCAGGCTCGCATTAAAAATGCGAATCAATTGCATTGGCTATAACGAGACGTCTGACCCTCGGCTATCGCGTAAAAATAATTATTCTCAGTTGAGAATCACCAGTGCCGGGTACTCCGAAACCCGTGCCGAGGTGATCTGGGCGAGGGAGCGCACCACGTCCAGGGGCTGGTCGAGGCGGTAGTTGCCGGTGACCGCAACCTGGGCCAGGCGCGGGTTGTTGTTGACGATCCAGCCGGGGTAGTAGCGCTCCAGTTCAGCCAGGACCTGGCTCATCGGGCAGTTCTCGAACACCAGTCGGCCCTGGATCCACGCCAGGTCGGTGTTCTGGTCGAGTTTGGCCGGGCGGTCGAAACCATTGGGGCCGACGCGGATGCTTTCCCCGGCGGACAGGCGCACCCGGGCATCGTTGTGGGCGGCGCGCAGGTCGACATCGCCACGCTGCACCTGGACCTGGGCCACGCCGTCCAGGTAGCGCACGGCGAAGCTGGTGTCGCGCACGCTGGCCTTGACCGGGCCGGCTTCCAGTTCCAGGGGTTGCTCGCGATCGCCCGGGACCTCGAAAAACGCCTCGCCCTGGTACAGCCGTGCCACCCGTTGGCCTTCGTCGATGTGGCTGGAGAACGCCGAATTGGTGTTGAGCAGCACTTTCGATCCGTCTGCCAGTTGCAGGCGTTGGCGTTCACCGACCTGGGTCAGGTGGTCGGCCTGCAGTCGCAAGGGCAGGTTGCTGAAGCTGAACAGGCCAAGGATCAGCACCGCGGCGGTGGCCAGGGGTTTCCAGTGCGGTCGCAAGCGTGCCAGTGGGCTGGCCCGGCGCCGGGCATTGAGGTGACCGGCGGCCTGCTGCACCACGGCGCCATTCCAGATCGCCTCGGCCTTGGCAAAGGCCGGAGCGTTGAGCGGCGAGGCGGCCAGCCAGTCCTCGAACTGCCGGGTGTGTTCCGCGCTCGGGTTCTCCAGCTTGATCAGCCAATCCAGCGCCTGATCCATGGCAAGGTTGCTTGATGTGTTCCCGGCCGGGTGGGGCGGCTGAGAGCGGTGAATATCCGTCACGGGTGTTCCTTGGCTGCGTGTGTGCACAGCTGTTTTTTTAGAAGAAAGGCGAAAACCGCTGAAGGGTAGCAAAGGGCTGGCCCTGGCGGGTGATCCCGATGCCGGCCGGCGTAGGGACTCAATACTCGTTCAAGCGTTCGGCGACACCCATGCAGATGGCCATGATCAGCTTGAGTTCCTTTTGCACGGTGCTGGGGGACACGCTCAGTTGATCGGCGATCTCCTGGTAGCTCTGGCCGTGCAGGCGGCTGAGGATGAAAATCCGCTGCTGGCGCGTGCTGAGCTGGTTGAGGCTGATGTTCAGGCGCTCGAGCAACTGTTCGGCGTGGGCCGCGTCTTCGGCACTGCTGGTGGGGGCGGCGACGTTTTCCACGACATCCAGCGGCACATCGTCCAGCAGTGTGCGGGCCTGAATGCGCCGTGCCCGCAGGTGATCCAGGGCCAGGTTGCGGGCGGTCTGGAAGACGAAGGGTTCCAAATGATCGATCGGGCGCTCGCTCAAGGCCCGGGTCACGCGAAGGTAGGTTTCCTGCAGCAGGTCCTCGGCGGTGCTGTGGTTGTTGACCATCCGCTCCAGGGTGCGCAGCAGGGAGATTCGTTGGGTGAGAAAGACATGATTGAAGCGAGATTGACTCACAGCAGGGCCTGATCCAATTTTTCCATCAGATGATAATGCTTATCATCTGCGCACTTGGTCAAGCCCGATGTGAATCAGCGCCGGGCGGCGAGGTAGGCCTGGTAGTCGGGAATCCGATGGCTGTGGGCCTGGCTCATCAGCGGGCTGCTGAGCAGGTAGTCGGCGCTGCATTCGTTGCAGGCCACCGGGATATTCCACACTGCCGCTACCCTGAGCAGGGCCTTGATATCCGGGTCGTGGGGCTGGGGCTCGAAGGGGTCCCAGAAGAACACCAGCATGTCGACTTTCTGCTCGGCAATCTGTGCGCCCAACTGTTGGTCACCGCCCAGGGGGCCGCTGATCATGCTCTCCACCGGCAGCCCCAGGCGCGTGCTCAGCAGCAGGCCGGTGGTGCCGGTGGCAACCAGGTCGTGCTCGGCGAGCTGGGCCTTGTGCCGCTCGGCCCAGCCCAGCAGAAATACCTTGCAGTGGTCGTGGGCGACCAAGGCGATGCGCTTGCGCGCCGCCATGGTCTTTTCCGTGAAGCTGATCCCGATCATCGGTTGCTGTTCCACAAGTGGCCCCTTACTCGGCGTTGCACAGCGCCAGGCAGTTATCCAGCATGCGGTTGGAGAAGCCCCACTCGTTGTCGTACCAGGCCAGGACCTTGAGCAGCTTACCGCCGCTGACTTTGGTGTGGTTGGCGTCGAAGATCGACGACAGCGGGTTGTGGTTGAAGTCGCTGGAGACCAGCGGCAGGGTGTTGTAGCCGAGGATCTTCGAGTGCTGGGCCGCGTCCTTGAGCAGGGCGTTGACCTCTTCGGCGGTGGTGTCGCGCTTGAGTTGCACGGTCAGGTCCACCAGGGACACGTTGATCACTGGAACGCGCACGGCCATGCCGGTCAACTTGCCCGCCAGTTCCGGCAGCACCAGGCCCACGGCTTCAGCGGCGCCGGTCTTGCTCGGGATCATGTTCTGGGTGGCCGAACGCGCGCGGTACGGGTCGGTGTGGTAGACGTCAGTGAGGTTCTGGTCGTTGGTGTAAGCGTGGATGGTGGTCATCAGGCCGCTTTCGATGCCCAGCTCGCGGTGCAGCACCTGGGCCACCGGGGCCAGGCAGTTGGTGGTGCACGAAGCGTTGGAAATAACCTGGTGCGACTGGCGCAGAATGTCGTGGTTGACGCCATAGACCACGGTGGCGTCGGCGCCTTTGGCCGGGGCCGAGATAATCACTTTGCGGGCGCCGGCGGTAATATGCGCGGCGGCCTTGGCACGGTCGGTGAACAGACCGGTGCATTCGAAGACCACGTCAATCTTTTCGGCGGCCCAAGGCAATTCGGCCGGATTGCGAATGGCGCTGACGGCGATACGGTCGCCGTTGACGGTCAGGCTTTCCTGATCGTGCTGGACGTCGGCATCGAAGGTGCCGTGGACGGTGTCGTATTTGAGCAGGTGGGCATTGATCGAGCTGTCGCCCAGATCGTTGATGGCGACGATCTGCAGGTCCTGGCGATAGCCTTGGGTATAAAGTGCGCGCAGGACGTTACGGCCGATACGGCCAAAACCATTGATTGCGATTCGAAGAGTCATAAACAAACGCCTGTCGTGTTTTGTTGTTGGAATTACAAGATTATTCGCATAAAAATAGAAAACAAGCCTTTTTAGTGGCAATATTTTGTTTTATCTACAACGAGTGACCTGAATCAACTGGTCCAAATGGTCAAGAAAACGGCTGCCATCCCACTGCAGCGGTGTTTTGATCAGCATAGACAAACAGGTCGCCACATCCGTTAGCCTGGAGTTCTACACATGCATCCCCGCGTTCTTGAGGTCACCGAACGGCTTGTCGCCCGCAGTCGCACCACTCGCGAGGCCTACCTCGCCCTGATTCGTGGCGCCGCCAGCGACGGCCCGCAACGGGGCAAGCTGCAGTGTGCGAACTTCGCCCACGGCGTGGCCGGTTGCGGCACTGAAGATAAAAACAGCCTGCGCATGATGAATGCCGCCAACGTGGCAATTGTTTCGTCATATAACGACATGCTCTCGGCGCATCAGCCTTACGAGCATTTTCCGGAACAGATCAAAAAGGCCCTGCGCGAGATCGGTTCCGTCGGCCAGTTCGCCGGTGGCACGCCCGCCATGTGCGACGGCGTGACCCAAGGCGAGGCCGGCATGGAATTGAGCCTGCCGAGCCGTGAAGTGATCGCCCTGTCCACGGCGGTGGCGCTGTCCCACAACATGTTCGACGCGGCGCTGATGCTCGGTATCTGCGACAAGATCGTTCCGGGCCTGATGATGGGTGCCCTGCGCTTTGGTCATTTGCCGATGGTCTTTGTGCCGGGCGGGCCGATGGTCTCGGGCATCTCCAACAAGCAGAAAGCCGATGTGCGCCAGCGTTACGCCGAGGGCAAGGCCAGCCGCGAAGAGCTGCTGGAGTCGGAAATGAAGTCCTACCACAGCCCAGGCACCTGCACCTTCTACGGCACCGCCAACACCAACCAGTTGCTGATGGAAGTCATGGGCCTGCACTTGCCGGGCGCCTCGTTCGTCAACCCCAACACGCCGCTGCGTGATGCGCTGACTTACGAAGCCGCGCAGCAGGTCACGCGCCTGACCAAGCAGAGCGGCAACTTCACCCCGATCGGTGAGATCGTCGACGAGCGTTCCCTGGTCAACTCCATCGTGGCCCTGCACGCCACCGGCGGTTCCACCAACCACACCCTGCACATGCCGGCCATCGCCCAGGCGGCGGGTATCCAACTGACTTGGCAGGACATGGCCGACCTTTCCGAGGTGGTGCCGACCCTGTCCCACGTCTATCCGAACGGCAAGGCCGACATCAACCACTTCCAGGCGGCCGGGGGCATGTCGTTCCTGATTCGCGAACTGCTGGAAGCCGGCCTGCTTCACGAAGACGTCAACACCGTGGCCGGTCGCGGCCTGAGCCGTTACACCCAGGAGCCGTTCCTGGAGAACGGCAAGCTGGTGTGGCGCGATGGCCCGATCGAGAGCCTCGACGAAAACATTCTGCGTCCGGTGGCCCGTGCGTTCTCGCCTGAGGGCGGCCTGCGGGTGATGGAAGGCAACCTCGGTCGAGGGGTGATGAAAGTCTCTGCCGTGGCCCCGGAACACCAGGTCGTCGAAGCTCCGGCGGTGGTGTTCCAGGACCAGCAAGACCTGGCCGATGCGTTCAAGGCCGGCGAGCTGGAAAAGGACTTTGTCGCGGTGATGCGCTTCCAGGGCCCGCGCTCCAATGGCATGCCCGAGCTGCACAAGATGACGCCATTCCTCGGCGTGCTGCAGGACCGCGGCTTCAAGGTGGCGCTGGTCACCGACGGACGCATGTCCGGTGCGTCGGGCAAGATCCCGGCGGCCATCCACGTCAGCCCCGAAGCCCAGATGGGCGGTGCGCTGGCCCGGGTGCTGGACGGCGACATCATCCGTGTGGATGGCGTCAAGGGCACCCTGGAGCTTAAGGTGGACGCCGATGAATTTGCGGCCCGCGAGCCGGCCAAGGGCCTCTTGGGCAATAACGTGGGCACCGGCCGCGAACTCTTCGCCTTTATGCGCATGGCCTTCAGCTCGGCGGAGCAGGGCGCCAGCGCCTTTACTTCTGCCCTGGAGACGCTCAAGTGAAACTGGCCCTGGTCGGTGATATCGGAGGAACCAACGCGCGGTTTGCGTTGTGGAAAGACCAGCAACTGGATTCGATCCAGGTTCATGCCACGGCGGATTACCCGAACCCCGAAGCGGCGATCACCGCTTACCTCAAGGACCTGGGCCTGGCGTCCGGGGCCATTGGTTCGGTGTGCCTGTCGGTAGCGGGGCCGGTCAGCGGGGATGAGTTTCGCTTCACCAACAACCACTGGCGCCTGAGCCGCAAGGCCTTCTGCGAGACCTTGCAGGTGGAGCGGCTGTTGCTGGTCAACGACTTCTCGGCCATGGCCCTGGGCATGACCCGCTTGCAGCCTGATGAATTCCGCGTGGTCTGCGAAGGTGTTGCCGAGCCGTTGCGCCCGGCGGTAGTGATTGGCCCGGGCACCGGGCTGGGGGTCGGCACCTTGCTCGATCTGGGCGAGGGGCGCTGGGCGGCCTTGCCCGGGGAGGGTGGGCACGTCGACCTGCCACTGAGCAGCCCGCGGGAAACCCAACTTTGGCAACACATCCACAGTGAAATCGGCCACGTCAGTGCCGAGACGGCCTTGAGCGGCGGCGGCCTGCCCCGGGTTTATCGGGCGATCTGCGCGGTGGACGGGCATGTGCCGGTGCTGGACACCCCCGAGGCGATCACCGCCGCGGGCCTGGCCGGCGACCCGATTGCCCGGGAGGTGCTGGAGCAGTTCAGTTGCTGGCTGGGGCGTGTGGCCGGCAACAACGTGCTGACCACCGGCGGGCGTGGCGGGGTGTACATCGTCGGTGGAGTGATTCCGCGCTTTGCCGACTTTTTCATCCAGAGCGGCTTTGCCCGGTGCTTTGCCGACAAGGGCTGCATGAGTGATTACTTCAAGGGCATTCCCGTGTGGCTGGTGACTGCGCCGTACTCCGGGCTGACCGGTGCCGGTGTGGCCCTGGAGCAGGCGCAGGGCTGATTCCCTGATCGCTGGCAAGCCAGCTCCTGCGGGAGTTGGCTTGCTGGCGATGCTCCTCCTTGCCAACCACATCAATCCACATTTCCTCGGGCATAATCGCGCTCCATCCATAACAACAAGGACGGCCCACATGAGCTCTGTCAGTAAGTCGATTTTGTTGGTTGACGATGATCAGGAAATTCGCGAGCTGCTGGAGACGTACCTCAGCCGTTGCGGTTTCCAGGTGCGCAGCACGCCCGACGGTGCCGGCTTTCGCCAGGCTCTGAATGAGGCCAGCAGCGACCTGGTGATTCTCGATGTGATGTTGCCCGATGAAGACGGCTTCAGCCTGTGCCGCTGGGTGCGCCAGCACCCGCGCCATAACCAGGTGCCGATTATCATGCTCACCGCCAGCTCCGATGAGGCCGACCGTATCGTCGGCCTGGAGCTGGGGGCCGATGACTACCTGGGCAAGCCCTTCAGCCCCCGGGAGTTGCAGGCGCGGATCAAGGCCTTGTTGCGCCGTGCTCAGTTCGCCCAGGAACGCAGCAGCGGCGAGGTGCTGTGCTTCGACGACTGGCGGCTGGACATGATCAGCCACCGGCTGTTTCACAACGACGGCGAGGAGGTGATTCTCTCCGGTGCCGACTTCGCCCTGCTCAAGCTGTTTCTCGATCATCCCCAGGAAATCCTCGACCGCGACACCATCGGCAACGCGACCCGTGGTCGCGACCTGATGCCCCTGGATCGCATCGTCGACATGGCGGTCAGCCGCCTGCGTCAGCGCCTGCGTGACACCGAAAAACCGCCGCGACTGATTCGCACCGTGCGCGGCAGCGGTTATCAATTGGCAGCCAGTGTGGTTGCCAGCCATGGTCACTGAACACTTCGCTCGTTTGCTACGGCGGGTGCCAGTACCGCGTTCGCTGCTCGGCCGCATGCTCTTGCTGACCCTCTTGGCGGTGCTGTTCGCCCAGGCCTTGTCGAGTGTTATCTGGGTCTCTCAATTGCGCGCCACCCAGCTCGAAGGCCTGGTCACCAGCGCCCGCAGCCTGGCCCATTCGATGACCGCCAGCGTCAGTTACTTGCGTTCCCTGCCTGTGGCCTATCGGCCCCTGGTCCTGGACCAGCTGCGCAGCATGGGCGGCACCCGGTTCGTCGTGACCCTCAACGACAAGCCCCTGGGCATGCAGGTGCTGCCCCCGACGCCGCGCAAGGAAGCGGTGCTGCGAGCGGTGGATCAGGTGCTGCGCCAGTCCCTGGGCAGTGACGCCGACCTCTCGGTGACCTTTGTCAGCCCCGATGACCTGCGCATCTTCAACGGCGGTCTCAAGCTTGATGAGTTGCCGCGTTCCTGGGCTCACTACGCCCTGACCCTGGAACCGGTCAATCCGCCGGTGCTGGTGACCCAGATCCAGATGGCGCCGGGGGAGTGGCTGTACATCGCCTCGCTGTTGCCGGAGCCTTACACCAGCCTTGAAGAGCAAGGCCTGCCGGCGCAGCAGGTGTGGTTCATCCTGCTGACCAGTGCCTTTCTGTTGCTGTTTATCGGCCTGTTGGTGCACTGGCAAAGCCGGCCCCTCAAACGCCTGGCGCGGGCCGCGCGGGACATGTCCCTGGGCGCCGATGTGGAGCCGGTGGCCGAAGGCGGCGGCAGCGAAGTGGTGGAAGTGGGGCGTGCGTTCAACGCCATGCGTGAGCGCATCAGCCGCTACCTGACCGAACGTAGCCAGTTGTTCAGTGCCATCTCCCACGACCTGCGCACCCCCATCACCCGCCTGCGCTTGCGGGTCGAGTTGCTGGAGGACGAACGGCTGCAAACCAAGTTCGGTCGCGACCTGGATGAGTTGGAGTTGCTGGTCAAGGGCGCGCTGCAGTGCGTCAAGGACACGGACATCCACGAGAACATCGAATCGGTGGACCTGAACCAGGTGATCGATTGCCTGGTGGAGCCTTACCTGGCCCCCAACGGCAATGGCCGGGTCACTCAGGAAGGCCGGGCGCTGGCCGGTTACCCGGGCAAGCCCCTGGCGCTCAAGCGCTGCATGGGCAACCTGATCGACAATGCCCTGAAGTACGGGCAGAACGCCCACCTGTACATCGAGGACGACGACAACGGTTTTGTCCTGCACGTTGATGATGAAGGCCCCGGCGTGCCGCAACAGCGCCTGGAGCAAGTTTTCGAACCGCACTTCCGCCTGGCGGGCCATCAGCAAGGCTACGGCCTGGGCCTGGGCATCGCCCGCAACATCGCCCACAGCCACGGCGGCGAAGTCAGCCTGCAGAACCTGCGCGAAGGCGGCCTGCGCGTGACCCTGTACTTGCCGCGGACCTTTGATTGACCAGGCGGCATCGGCGCTTGTAGGCGCTGCCTTACCAGCGATTCGGCCTCCAGAACGCCATTGCCCTCACGGGCGTCATCGCCAGCAAGCCGGCTCCTACAGGTTTTGTGGGGCATGACCTTTGTAGGAGCTGGCTTGCCAGCGATTCGGCCGCCAGACCGCCATCGCCCTCACGGACGTCATCGCCGGCAAGCCGGCTCCTACAGGTTTTGTGGGGCATGGCCTTTGTAGGAGCTGGCTTGCCAGCGATTTGGCCTCCAGACCGCCATCGCCCCCACGGGCGTCATCGCCGGCAAGTCGGCTCCTACAGAGGCGGGCAGGGGAATGTCACGGGTTGGTGACATTTCCTGTGTCCTTCGTTACCTGCTGCGGGCGATAGCTTGATTAGACTCAGGCCTTCGATAAAAACAACAACAGGTCACCCATGGACTCTTCCTCCCAGCCGTTCAGCCGTTGGCTGAACGCGCCTGCACACCATTCCTGGCTCGCCGCTGAAGGCTTGCGCCTGCTGGATTTCGCCAAGGCTTCGCGGCTGGCCGAAGGCTTCGGCAATCTGGACGCCCAGGGCCGCTTGCCCGCTGATGCCCGCGCCGAAACCATGAACACCGCGCGCATGACCCACAGCTTTGCCATGGCCCATATCCAGGGGCTGCCGGGCTACGCCGACTTGGTTGACCACGGGATTGCGGCCCTGGCCGGGCCGCTGCGGGACGCTGAACATCGCGGCTGGTTCGCCTGTGCCGGGCACCGTGATGGCAACACCGGCAAGGCCGCCTACCTGCATGCCTTCGTTGCCCTGGCTGCCAGCTCCGCGGTGGTAGCCGGGCGCCCGGGTGCCCAGGCTTTGCTTGAAGAGGCCATGGGGGTCATCGAGGCGCACTTTTGGAGTGAAGAGGAGGGTGCGCTGCGCGAATCCTTCAACCGCGACTGGAGTGAAGAGGAAGCCTATCGTGGCGCCAACAGCAACATGCACGCCACCGAAGCCTTTCTCGCCCTGGCCGATGTCAGCCAGGACCCGCGCTGGCTCAACCGCGCCCTGCGCATCGTCGAACGGGTGATCCACCACCACGCCGCGGCCAACGATTTTATGGTGGTCGAGCATTTCGACCTGGCCTGGCAGCCCCTGCGGGACTACAACCAGGCCTGTCCCGCCGACGGCTTTCGTCCCTTCGGCACCACCCCAGGTCACGGTTTTGAATGGGCCCGCCTGCTCTTGCACCTAGAGGCTGCGCGAGGGCAGGCGGGCATGCTGACCCCGGGCTGGCTGCTGTCCGATGCCCAGCAGTTGTTTGCCAGCAATGTGCGCCACGGCTGGAACGCGGACGGTGCCCCGGGCATCGTCTACACCCTGGACTGGCACAACCGGCCCGTGGTCCGCCAGCGCCTGCACTGGACTCATGCCGAAGCCAGCGCCGCCGCCAGTGCCTTGCTCAAACGCACCGGCGACCCCCAATACGAAACCTGGTACCGGTGCTTCTGGGAGTTTTGCGAGGCCCATTTCATCGACCGGGTCGACGGCAGCTGGCATCACGAACTGGGCCTGGACAATCGCCCCAGCGCCGAGATCTGGGCAGGCAAGCCCGACCTTTATCACGCCTGGCAGGCGGTGCTGATTCCGCGGTTGCCGTTGGCACCGAGCATGGCCTCGGCATTGGCCGAAGGCTCTAACTCGCGGCTTATGTAACCATGTGGTGACATTTGTCCGTCGCTTCGTTACCTGTCGGCTCGACTACCCTGTTTAAACTCCTGTGCAGCGCAAGCACCAGACTTGCATGCATAACAACAAGAAAGGTACTTCAGATGAATGCGATTTCTCGCCTCGCCACTGTCATTTCCCTCGCCTCATTGTTTCCCCTGAATGCGCTTGCCGCCGATTCCAAAGGTTCTGTGGAAGTCGTGCATTGGTGGACGTCGGGTGGCGAAAAAGCAGCGGTCGATGTGCTCAAGGCCCAAGTCGAAAAAGACGGCTTCACCTGGAAGGACGGCGCTGTCGCCGGTGGCGGTGGTTCCACTGCCATGACCGTGCTGAAAAGCCGTGCCGTGGCCGGTAACCCGCCGGGCGTTGCCCAGATCAAAGGCCCGGACATCCAGGAGTGGGGCAGCACTGGCTTGCTCAGCACCGACACCCTGAAAGACGTCGCCAAGTCCGAAAAGTGGGACGAGCTGCTGTCGAAAAAAGTCTCTGACACTGTCAAATTCGAAGGCGACTACGTGGCCGTGCCGGTGAATATCCACCGGGTCAACTGGCTGTGGATCAACCCGGAAGTGTTCAAGAAAGCCGGGATTGATAAAGCCCCGACCACCCTCGAAGAATTCTATGCCGCCGGTGACAAGCTCAAGGCCGCCGGCTTTATCGCCCTGGCCCACGGCGGCCAGCCATGGCAGGACAGCACCGTGTTCGAAGACGTGGTGCTCTCGGTCATGGGCGCCGATGGCTACAAGAAGGCCCTGGTCGACCTGGACCAGAAGACCCTGTCCGGCCCGGAGATGACCAAGACTTTCACCGAGCTGAAAAAACTCACCGGCTACATGGACCCCAACCGTGCCGGGCGTGACTGGAACATCGCTGCCGCCGACGTGATCAACGGCAAGGCCGGCATGCAGATGATGGGTGACTGGGCCAAGAGCGAGTGGACCGCGGCGAAGAAAATCGCCGGCAAGGACTACCAATGCGTGCCGTTCCCGGGCACCGAAAAAGCCTTCACCTACAACATCGACTCCCTGGCGGTGTTCAAGCTGAAAGCGGATCGCAAAGGCGATATCGCCGCTCAGCAGGACCTGGCCAAAGTGGCGTTGGGCAAGGACTTCCAGAAGGTCTTCAGCATCAACAAGGGTTCGATCCCGGTGCGCACCGACATGCTTAACGACATGAGCGGCCTGGGTTTCGACTCCTGCGCGCAAGCGGCAGCCAAGGACTTCCTGGCTGACGAGAAGACCGGCGGCCTGCAACCGAGCATGGCGCACAACATGGCCACTTCCCTGGCAGTGCAGGGCGCGATCTTCGACGTGGTCACCAACTTCATGAACGACAAGGATGCGGACCCGGCCAAGGCCAGTGCGCAGCTGGCATCGGCCGTCAAAGCCGCCCAGTAATCCCCGGCTCGTCCACCTCACCCTCTGTAGGAGCCCGCTTGCGGGCGACGCGGTGTGCCTGACACACCGCAGCGCCTGCCTCGCCGGCAAGCCGGTTCCTACGTTTTAACTGGATTATTGCGATGAGCTCTGTGGCGGTTTTCAGCAAAGCTTCACCGTTCGATGCGCTGCAGCGCTGGCTCCCCAAGTTGGTGCTGGCGCCGAGCATGCTCATCGTGCTGGTGGGTTTCTACGGTTACATCATCTGGACGTTCATTCTGTCCTTTACCAATTCCAGCTTCATGCCGACCTACAAATGGGTTGGCCTGCAGCAATACATGCGTTTGATGGACAACGACCGCTGGTGGGTGGCGAGCAAGAACCTCGCCCTGTTCGGCGGCATGTTCATCGGTATCAGCCTGGTGCTCGGGGTGTTCCTCGCGGTGCTGCTGGACCAGCGGATTCGCAAGGAAGGCTTCATCCGCACCATCTACCTGTACCCGATGGCGCTGTCGATGATCGTCACCGGTACCGCCTGGAAATGGCTGCTCAACCCTGGCCTGGGCCTGGACAAAATGCTGCGTGACTGGGGCTGGGAAGGCTTCCGCCTGGACTGGCTGGTGGATCAGGATCGGGTGGTCTACTGCCTGGTGATCGCCGCGGTGTGGCAGGCCTCGGGGTTTGTCATGGCGATGTTCCTGGCGGGCCTGCGTGGGGTGGATCAGTCGATCATCCGCGCTGCCCAGGTCGACGGTGCGAGCCTGCCGACCATCTACCTGAAGATCGTACTGCCGAGCCTGCGCCCGGTGTTTTTCAGTGCCTTCATGATCCTCGCCCACATCGCCATCAAGAGCTTCGACCTGGTGGCCGCGATGACCGCAGGTGGCCCGGGCTACTCCTCCGATCTGCCGGCGATGTTCATGTACTCCTTCACCTTCAGCCGTGGCCAGATGGGCATCGGTTCGGCCAGCGCCATGCTGATGCTGGGCGCTGTGCTGACCATCCTCGTGCCGTACCTGTACTCCGAGCTGCGAGGCAAGCGCCATGACTAACCCGATTGGCAAACCGACCCTCAATTTCAGTCGCATCGCCATCTACGCCACCTTGCTGCTGGCAGCGGCGGTGTACCTGATCCCGCTGGTGGTGATGCTGCTCACCAGCTTCAAGACCCCGGAAGATATCCGCACCGGCAACCTGCTGAGCTGGCCCACCGTGATCGACGGCATCGGCTGGCTCAAGGCCTGGGACACCGTGGGTGGCTACTTCTGGAACTCGGTGAAGATCACCGTGCCGGCGGTGCTGATCTCGACCTTTATCGGCGCGATGAACGGCTACGTGCTGTCGATGTGGCGCTTCCGCGGTTCGCAGTTGTTCTTCGGCCTGCTGCTGTTCGGCTGCTTCCTGCCGTTCCAGACGGTGCTGCTGCCGGCCTCATTCACCCTCGGCAAGTTCGGCCTGGCCAACACCACCACCGGCCTGGTGCTGGTGCACGTGGTCTACGGGCTGGCCTTCACCACGCTGTTTTTCCGCAACTACTACGTGAGCATCCCCGATGCGCTGGTCAAGGCCGCGCGCCTGGACGGTGCCGGGTTCTTCACCATCTTCGGCAAGATCCTGCTGCCGATGTCGGTGCCGATCGTCATGGTGTGCCTGATCTGGCAGTTCACCCAGATCTGGAACGACTTCCTGTTCGGCGTGGTGTTTGCCAGCGGCGACGCGCAACCGATCACCGTGGCCCTGAACAACCTGGTCAACACCAGCACCGGGGCCAAGGAATACAACGTTGATATGGCGGCGGCGATGATCGCCGGGCTGCCGACACTGCTGGTCTACATATTCGCTGGCAAGTATTTCCTGCGTGGGCTGACGTCCGGCGCGGTCAAGGGGTAAAAGATGGCAACTCTCGAATTACGCAACGTCAACAAGACCTACGGCGCTGGTTTGCCGGACACGCTGAAGAACATCGAACTGAAGATCGATGACGGCGAATTCCTGATCCTGGTCGGCCCCTCGGGTTGCGGCAAATCGACCTTGATGAACTGCATCGCCGGCCTTGAGAACATCAGCGGTGGGGCGATCCTGGTGGACGATGCCGACATCAGCGGCATGAGCCCCAAGGACCGTGACATCGCCATGGTGTTCCAGTCCTACGCGCTGTACCCGACCATGAGCGTGCGCGACAACATCGCCTTCGGCCTGAAGATCCGCAAGATGCCTGCCGCCGAGATCGACGAAGAAGTGGCCCGGGTGGCCAAGCTGCTGCAGATCGAACACTTGCTGACGCGCAAGCCCGGCCAGCTTTCCGGCGGCCAGCAACAGCGCGTGGCCATGGGCCGGGCCTTGGCGCGGCGGCCGAAGATCTACCTGTTCGACGAACCACTGTCCAACCTCGATGCCAAGCTGCGGGTCGAGATGCGCACCGAAATGAAGCTGATGCACCAGCGCCTGAAAACCACCACGGTCTACGTCACCCATGACCAGATCGAAGCCATGACCCTGGGGGACAAGGTGGCGGTGATGAAGGACGGGATCATCCAACAGTTCGGCACGCCCAAGCAGATCTACAACGACCCGGCCAACCTGTTCGTGGCGAGCTTTATCGGTTCGCCGCCGATGAACTTCATCCCGTTGCGCCTGCAGCGCAAGGACGGCCGCCTGCTGGCCTTGCTGGACAGTGGCCAGGCGCGCTGCGAGCTGCCCCTGGGCATGCAGGACGCCGGGCTTGAAGACCGTGAAGTGATCCTCGGCATCCGCCCGGAGCAGATCAGCCTGGCCGGCACTGAAGCCAATGGCCTGCCGACCCTGCGCGCCGAAGTCCAGGTCACCGAGCCCACCGGTCCGGACACCCTGGTGTTCGTCAACCTCAATGGCACCAAGGTCTGCTGCCGCCTGGCGCCGGACGTGGCGCCGCAAGTGGGGGAGAACCTGACCCTGCAATTCGACCCGGCCAAGGTCTTGCTGTTCGACGCCAAGAGTGGCGAGCGCCTGGGGGTTACGGCCGTGCCTGCGGCGCAGGCTGCAACGGGCAACGTGGCGCAATTCAAGGGGCGTTGATGAATCCGTGGCGGGTGGCCTGTCATCCGTCGCAATCGCTGTAAACCGCGTTAGATAAAAACAGTTAATAACAATAAAGACGAGGATGTAGGGATGACAAAGAAACACACCAACACACGCTTGCTCTGCCAGCTGTCAGCGGTAGCCGCACTGGTTCTGTCGGCCAACGCGATGGCGGACGAGGCGTTCAGTGCCGACTCCAAGTGGATGACCGGCGACTGGGGTGGCGAGCGTACCAAGCTGATCGAGCAGGGTATCGACATCAAGGCCGACTACGTCGGTGAGGTGGGGAGCAACCTGCACGGCGGCTACAACAACGACAAGACCGCGCGTTATGCCGACCAGTTTGGCTTGGGCGTGGCGCTGGACCTGCAAAAGCTCTGGGGCTGGGATAACACCCAGGCCAAGATCCAGCTGACCAACCGTAACGGTCAGAACATCTCCAACGACCGCGTCGGCGACCCACGTGCCGGCACCTTGAGTTCGTCCCAGGAAGTCTACGGCCGTGGCCACATGGTGCGTCTGACCCAACTGTGGGTGCAGCATCAGTTCCTCGACGGCAAGCTGGACGTCAAGGCCGGTTATTTCGGCGAAGGCGAAGACTTCAACACCTTCCCTTGCGAGTTCCAGAACCTGGCCTTCTGCGGTTCCCAGGCGGGTAACTGGGCGACTGGCATTTGGTACAACTGGCCGGTCATGCAGGCGGCGTTGCGCGTGAAGTACAACATCACGCCTGAGTTGTATGCGCAGATCGGTGCGTACAACCAGAACCCTTCGCAACTGGAACACGGCAACGGTTTCAAACTCAGCGGCAGCGGCACCAAAGGCACCGTGTTGCCGGTTGAATTGGTCTGGTCGCCGAAGCTCAATGGCTTGCCGGGCGAATACCGTGTGGGTTACTACAAGAGCACGGCCGACGCCAATGATGTTCGCGAAGACGTCAACGGCGCTGACGCTGCGACCACCGGTAATGCCTACCGCGTACGCAACAGCAAGAGCGGTTACTGGGGTGTTCTGCAACAGCAACTCACCACCCACAATGGCGACGCTTCCCGTGGTCTGAACATCGCCGCCAACGCGACGTTCCACGACAAGGACACCAACTTCGTCGACAACTATCAGTCGCTGATGTTTGTGTACAAGGGGCCATTCGACGCCCGTCCAAAAGACGACGTCGGCATCGGTTTCTCGCGCATCCATGTCAACGATGACGTGAAGAAAAACACCGAGCTGGCCAACGCCGCTGCAGGTGTGACGGACTACGATGACCTGGCGTTCTCGCCGGTGCGTGACACCGAGTACAACTACGAAATCAACTACGGCTTCCACGTCACCAACTGGCTGACCGTGCGTCCCAACCTGCAATACATCACCCATCCGGGTGGTGTGGACCAAGTCGACAACGCGCTGGTCGCCGGCCTGAAAATTCAGTCGGTGTTCTAACGCGCTTGCGATAAGCTCCCTCTCTATGTGCGCATTTCGCGGACGGCCCAGGCTGTCCGCTTTTTTTTGAGGGCGGCGCCTCCTCGGGTTCATGAGTTCAGGACTGCGGCACATGCACGAGCATCCGCTACAACGCTTTTTCAAATCCTTGCGCGAGCGCCCGGTGTTTGCCTGGGAGCGCTATCAACTGCGCGACGTCCTGGTGATCGACCATCCCCTGTGCCAGGCGGTGTTCAGTCGCCAGGGCGCGCAATTGCTGCATTTCCAGCCGGCCGGCCAGAAACCCTGGTTGTGGTGCGCGGCCAAGTGGCCGCAAGTCGGGGCGATCCGTGGCGGGGTGCCGGTGTGCTGGCCCTGGTACGGCCGTCATCCCAGCGAAAATGCCTGGCCGTCCCACGGGTGGGCACGGCTGATTGACTGGAAGCTCCTGGACAGCAGCAGTGACGACGATGGCGTGCGCCTGCACTGGCAGTTGCAGTTGTGCGACTGGAAGGTCGACTTGCATGCGCACCTGGGTGAAACCATGGATCTGCGCCTGAGCACTGAGCATCAAGACAGCGAACCTTGCCAATTGAGCCAGGCTTTGCACGCTTACTGGCGTATTGGTGACGTTGGTGAGGTAGCGCTGTCTGGGCTCGACGGTGCGCAGGGTTACGACCAGTTGAACCGCCAGGCTTGCCAGCAGAAAGGCGAGTTGCGAGTGGAGGGCGGGTGTCAGCGGGTGTTCCAGCACGAGGGCGAATTGCAGCTCAAGGACAGCGCCTGGCAGCGTGAGCTGCACATCGATACCGGGGAGTGCGGCGACACTGTGGTTTGGCACCCAGGCCATCGGCCGTTGCTGGGGGTGAGCTGGAACGAGGTGTCAGGCTTTGTCTGTGTCGAGGCTGCCAGCGGCGGCACCGACAGCCTGTGCCTGGCGCCCGGGGAGCAGGCGCACTTGAGCCTGCAGGCGCGGGCGGTGGCCTAGGCTCCCTGTGGGAGCGCTGGCCGGCGATGGGCTCGACTCAGTTGAACTCGTCGCCCACCGGATAGCGGCTGGCGTTGAGGCTTTCCTTGATCTTGCGCAGGTGCGGCTGGAAGTCCACGCCACGGCGCAGGGTCATGCCGGTGGCCAACACGTCGAGCACGGTGAGCTGGATGATCCGCGACGTCATCGGCATATAGATGTCAGTGTCTTCGGGCAGCGGAATGTTCAAGCTCAGGGTGCTGGCCTTGGCCAGTGGCGAGTTTTCCGCCGTCAGCCCCAGTACCGAAGCACCGTTTTCCCGGGCAATGCGCGCCACTTCCACCAGTTCGCGGGTGCGGCCGGTGTAGGAAATGATCACGAACAATTCGCCGGTGTGGGCCACCGAGGCGATCATGCGCTGCATCAGCACGTCGGCATGGGCCGTCACCGCCAGGTTGAAGCGGAAAAACTTGTGCAACGCATCCATTGCCACCGGGGCCGAGGCACCGAGGCCGAAGAAGTGGATTTGCCGGGCCTGGATCAACAGATCGACGGCCTTGCTGATCAGATTCGGGTCCAGGGCCTGGCAGGCGCTGTCCAGGGAGGCGATGGCACTGCCGAAGATTTTTTGTGTGTAGGCTTCGGGGTTGTCGTCGGCCTCTACGGCGCGGCTGACGTACGCGGCGCCGCTGGCCAGGCTCTGGGCCAACTGCAACTTGAGTTCCGGGTAGCCGCTGACGCCGAACGAGCGGCAGAAGCGGTTCACGGTCGGTTCGCTGACCGAGGCGGCCTGGGCCAGCGCGGCGATGCTGAAGCGGGTCGCCTGCTGCGGGTTGAGCAGGATGACCTCGGCGACTTTACGTTCGGCCTTGTTCAAATCTTCAAGGCGGCTCTGGATCTGTTCCAGGAGGTTTCGCACGCGGTCCATATATGTTCCTTAGATCGGCTATGCAAATAGGGCCTTTGAAGCGGCCCGTGGCGGTGGCCTATCCTACTGATGGCCTTGACTGACCACCACACGCAATCTGCATTTTGAGAAAATGTTGTGTTTATTACTACATTTTCCCTTGAGTGATGCCTTGAAAAAAGGTATTTGTAGCTTAACTTGATAAAAGAACAAACATCATGCCTTCGATAACGGTTGAACCCTGCACCTTTGCCTTGTTCGGCGCGCTGGGGGATCTGGCGCTTCGCAAACTCTTTCCTGCCCTGTATCAACTCGACGGTGCCGGTCTGCTGCATGAGGACACGCGCATTCTTGCCCTGGCCCGTGAAGCGGGCAGCGAGCAGCAGCACCTGGCGTTTATCGAGGCTGAGCTGCGGCGTTACCTGGGCGCCAAGGACATTGATGCCCAAGTGCTGGAGCGTTTCCTGGCACGTCTGAGCTACCTGCATGTGGACTTCCTCAAGGCCGATGACTACGTGGCCCTGGCCGAACGTGCCGGCAGCGCGCAGCGCCTGATCGCCTATTTCGCCACCCCGGCGGCGGTGTACGGCGCCATCTGCGAGAACCTGTCGAAGGTTGGCCTGAACGAACACACCCGTGTGGTGCTGGAAAAACCCATCGGCTCGGACCTGGACTCGTCGCGCAAGGTCAACGACGCGGTGGCGCAGTTCTTCCCGGAAAACCGCATCTACCGCATCGACCACTACCTGGGCAAAGAGACGGTGCAGAACCTGATCGCCCTGCGTTTCGCCAACAGCCTGTTCGAAACCCAGTGGAACCAGAACTACATCTCCCACGTGGAAATCACCGTGGCCGAGAAGGTCGGCATCGAAGGCCGCTGGGGCTACTTCGACAAGGCCGGCCAGCTGCGGGACATGATCCAGAACCACCTGCTGCAACTGCTTTGCCTGATCGCCATGGACCCGCCAGCGGACCTGTCCGCCGATAGCATCCGCGACGAGAAGGTCAAGGTGCTCAAGGCCCTGGCGCCCATCAGCCCGGAAGGCCTGACCACCCAAGTGGTGCGCGGCCAGTACATCGCCGGCCACAGCGAAGGCAAATCGGTGCCCGGGTACCTGGAGGAAGAAAACTCCAACACCCAGAGCGACACCGAAACCTTCGTTGCCCTGCGGGCCGATATCCGCAACTGGCGTTGGGCCGGGGTGCCGTTCTACCTGCGCACCGGCAAACGCATGCCGCAGAAGCTGTCGCAGATCGTCATCCACTTCAAGGAACCGTCGCACTACATCTTCGCCCCCGAGCAGCGCCTGCAGATCAGCAACAAGCTGATCATCCGCCTGCAACCGGACGAAGGTATTTCCCTGCGGGTGATGACCAAGGAACAAGGCCTGGACAAGGGCATGCAGCTGCGCAGCGGACCGTTGCAGCTGAATTTTTCCGATACCTATCGCAGTGCGCGGATCCCCGACGCCTACGAGCGGTTGTTGCTGGAAGTGATGCGCGGCAATCAGAACCTGTTTGTCCGTAAAGATGAAATCGAAGCCGCGTGGAAGTGGTGTGACCAGTTGATCGCCGGGTGGAAGAAGTCCGGTGATGCACCCAAGCCCTATGCGGCCGGGTCCTGGGGGCCGATGAGCTCCATTGCACTGATCACGCGGGATGGGAGGTCTTGGTATGGCGATATCTGAATTGCAACTGCCCGCGGGCGTACGCGCCCACGAGTTCCGCAGCCCGACGCTGTTGGCCGAAGGCCTGGCGCTGAACGTGGCCGAACAACTGCGCCAGGCCATTGCTGCGCGCGGCACCGCGACCCTGGTGGTGTCCGGCGGCCGCAGCCCGGTGGCCTTCTTCCAGAGCCTGGCCAAGCAGGACTTGGACTGGGCAAACGTCGTTGTGACTTTGGCTGACGAGCGCTGGGTCCCGGTGGAGCACGCGGACAGCAATGCCGGCCTGCTCAAGCGTTATCTGCTCCAGGGCGCGGCGGCCAAGGCCCAGTTCCTCAGCCTCTACAGTCCGGCAGCGAACCTTGACCAAGCGGCGCAGCAGGCTGATCGCCTGTTGGCTGAATTGCCCGGTATCGACGTGCTGGTGCTGGGCATGGGCGACGACGGCCACACCGCGTCCCTGTTCCCCAACAGCCCGAACCTGGCGGAGGCGCTGGATGTTGCCGGCACCCGCCGTTGCTGGCCGATGCTGGCGCCGAGCGTGCCCCATCAACGCTTGACCATGAGCCGTGCGCTGCTGGCTTCGGCCAGGCTCAGCGTGCTGTCTATTGCCGGTCAATCCAAATTGACCACCCTGAGTGCCGCTTTGGCTGACGACGATGTCGCCGCCATGCCGGTGCGTGCCTTTTTGCAACCTCCGTTAGAGATTTACTGGTGCCCATGAGCCAAGGATCAGCCGCTATGACAAACCCAAGCCCGACCGTTTCCATGGCGGACAAAGTTGCCCTGATCGATAGCCTCTGCGCCAAGGCGCGGATTCTTCCGGTCATCACCATCGCCCGCGAACAGGACGTGCTGCCTCTGGCCGACGCCCTGGCTGCCGGCGGCTTGACCGCCCTGGAAGTGACCCTGCGTTCGCAGTACGGCCTCAAGGCCATCCAGATCCTGCGTGAGCAGCGTCCGGAACTGGTCACTGGTGCCGGCACCGTGCTGGATCGCAGCATGCTGGCCGCAGCCGAAGCGGCCGGTTCGCAATTCATCGTCACGCCCGGCATTACCCGTGACCTGCTGCAAGCCAGCGTCGACAGCTCGATCCCGCTGTTGCCGGGCATCAGCAACGCCTCCGGCATCATGGAGGGCTACGCCTTGGGTTATCGCCGCTTCAAGCTGTTCCCGGCGGAAGTCAGTGGCGGCGTGGCGGCGATCAAGGCGTTGGGCGGCCCGTTCGGTGAGGTGAAATTCTGCCCGACCGGCGGCGTTGGCCCGGGCAACATCAAGAGCTACATGGCCTTGAAGAATGTGATGTGCGTGGGCGGTAGCTGGATGCTCGATCCGGAGTGGATCAAGAACGGCGACTGGGCCCGCATCCAGGAGTGCACCGCCGAGGCGCTGGCCCTGCTGGATTGATGCTTTAACTCGATTTCGTTGGTGTGTTCTACGGCTTTACGGTGCGCTTGGTCGGTGCACCGTTTTTTTTTGCCTGGAGAAAAGTGTTGCGCTGCCTATTCGGCTGCCAGCGCCTGCAATGCCCGGATCAGTTGCGTGATGTGCTCCAGGGGCGTGACCAGCCCCGGGGTGACGCGAATACAGGGCCCGAACGCGGCGCCGCTGCGGGCCACGGTGAACAACTGGTACTCCTCCAGCAGGCGCTGGACCATCAACTGCTGGTCCGCCTGGCGGGTGAAGCGCAGCGCTGTAATGCCGCAGTACAGGCGCGGGTCATCCGGAGTCAAGACCTCGATGCCCGGTAAGCCCCGGACCGCGCTGACCCAGCTGTCACGCAGGTAATTCAAGCGTGCGCCCTTGACTGCTGAGCCGCCCATGGCGCGGTGTTCCTCGAACACCAGGGGCAGGGTCATCAGCGCCGGAATATTCGGGGTGCTGTAGGGCGTGCGTGAGCGCACATCCTGTTCTGGGAAATGGAACTCGCCCATGTCCGGGTCAATGTCCGCCAAGCGCTGCGGATGGATGTAGATAAACCCCAGGCTCAGAGGCGCTCCCAGCCATTTGTGCAGGTTAAAGCCGGCGAAGGCGATGCCCAGTTGTTCCAGGTCGAACTCGATCTGCCCAAGGGCGTGGGCGCCGTCGAGAATCACATCGACCCCGTGTTCCCGGGCCATTTGGGCGATGGCTTGCACGGGCATCACCAGGCCGCTGCGGTGGGTGACGTAGGTCAGGGCCATTAATTTCAGGCGTGGATGGGCCTTGAAGGCCTGGGTGTAGGCGTCAACAAGGCTGTCAAAACTGGCAGGGTGCGGCAGGGTGATTTCGATCACTTCCACGCCGCGATAGCGCGCCAGCCAGCGCACCGCGCTTTTCACCGTGTCGTATTCCAGGTCGCTGAGCAGCACCTGGTCCCCAGGCTGCAGACGGTTGTAGTTGCGGATCAGGGATTGCAGGGCGTCGGAGGCGCAGCGGGTCAGGGCCACGGCGTTGTCCGCCACCCCCATCAGCTCGGCCAGTTGGTGGCGGATCTGCTCGGCCTCGCCCTGTTCGAAGCGCTGGCGCACCAGCACCGAGTTGCTGCGGTTGACCCATTGAATATTGTGTTGGTAGCGCTCCAGCACCTGGCGGCTCATGCGCCCGAAGTAGCCGTTCTCCAGGTTGATCGGGCCGGGTTCCAGGTCGTAACCCCGGGCAATGCCTTGCCAATAGGTTTCATCGCGGGCGAGGGCAGCAGGGCTCGGTGGCATGGGAGGGCTCTGGGTCAGTGGCGGGGCTTGGGCTTGCCGTGTTTGGCACGCAGCGGGTCCAGCAGGTCGGAGAGGCCGTTGTGATCGATTTCTTGCATCAGGGCCAGCAACCCGCCGAGTTCGCCCTTGGGGAAACCTTCGCGGGCGAACCAGTTGAGGTACGGCCCGGGCAAGTCGGCGAGGATGCGGCCTTTGTATTTGCCGAAGGGCATTTCACGGGTGATCAGGAGTTCAAGCTTTTCAGGGTTCATGGCACAACGTCGGGTGAGGGCAAACGTTTTGGAAAATACAGGCATTCTGCATGCAGGCCAAATGACAGATCATGCAAATAACGCGGATACAGATTTTTGCTTAAAATATAAGTTATTGATAAATAATGAATAAATAATCGATTCCAGCCTGGCACGGCGGGTGCAATACCTATTGCAACTCTCCACCCTGAAAGGAATTGAAAAATGACTGACTTGAATAAAGAAGCGATTTCGGTCCTCAACGATCTGATCGAAACCAGCAAAGACGGCCAGGAAGGTTTCAAGACCTGCGCCGAAGACATCAAGCACCCTGAGCTCAAGGCGCTGTTCGTCAAACGTGCGGCAGACTGCGCCACAGCGGCCGCTGAACTGCAAACCGCCGTGCGCTCCATGGGCGGCGATCCGGAAACCACCACCAGCATCAGCGGCGACCTGCACCGTCGTTGGGTCGATCTGAAGTCCTTGGTGACCGGCAAGGATGAAGAAGCCGTGCTCAATGAAGCCGAGCGTGGCGAAGACCATGCCCTGAAGGCTTACAAAGACGCCCTGGAAAAAATCAACAAGCATAACCTGGTGGGTATTCGCGACTTGGTGGAGCGTCAGTTCCACGGTGTGCAGCGTAACCACGATCAGGTCAAAGCCCTGCGCAACCAGGCTCGTGCTCGCGCTTAAGCACTAAAAGCCTGTCAAAAACGCCAGCCAGTCTGGCGTTTTTTTGTGCCTGTCATTTAGCGCTGGACGGCAAATAGTTAGCTAGCTAATAATTAGTTCGTGCCGCCTCTCGGCGCGTTCCGACTATGGTTATTCTGTCCTTCCCAAGGTGCTCTTCGTGCGTATCACTTTGCAGGCGTTGCTTGCGCCCAACCTGGCTGCCGTGCAGTTTGCGATCAAGACCGTGCTCGGTGGTGGCGCGGCCTTGTGGCTGGCCTTGCGTTGGGGCCTGGAGCAGCCGGCCTGGGCCTTGATGACCTCGATCATCGTTGCCCAGCCGTTGTCGGGCATGGTCCTGCAAAAAGGCCTGGCCCGCTTATTGGGTACCTTGGTCGGCACCTTGATGTCGGTGCTGTTCATGGGGCTGTTCGCCCAGACCCCTTGGCTGTTCCTATTGGCCCTGGCCCTTTGGCTGGGGCTGTGCACCGCCAGCTCCACGCTGTTGCGCAGTGCCTGGTCCTATTCCTTTGTGTTGGCCGGCTACACCGTGGCGATTATTGCGTTGCCGGCCATCAGTCACCCGCTGAATGTGTTCGATCAGGCGGTGGCCCGCTGCACGGAAATCTCCCTTGGAATCATTTGCGCCACGGCCAGCAGTGCCTTGCTTTGGCCGATGCATGTTGAGCGTCAGTTGTCCGCTCAGGCCCGCAGCGCCTGGCTCAGCGGTTTGCAGGCGGCACGGGCGACCTTGGCTGGTGATGCCCAGGCGCGCCAGGGCTTGCTGGAAATCCTCGGGCGTATTGTGGCCGTGGACGCCCAGCGTGAGCACGCCTGGTTCGAAGGGCGCCAGGGGCGTCAGCGGGCCCGGGGCATCAGTGGCCTGAGCCAGAAGTTGCTGATGCTGCTGCGCATCTCGCGTTCGGTGCGGCGCCAATGGAAGCAACTGGACGAGGCCCAGGCCGCTCAATTGCAGCCCTGGATGGACGAGGTGCAAGAGGCCCTGACCACCGCCGATCCGGCCACCCTGCAGTTGCTGCGCCTGCGCTTGCTGGATGCGTCCCATGAGCCGCAGATCAGCTCGGCGCAAAGTTACTGCCTGGCGCGTTTCGCCCTGTTGCTGGACACCGCCATGGCCGCCAGCAATGCCTTGCAGGCCGTGGAGCAGGGCTACTCGCCGGCAGAGCAACCGGCAACCCTGGCGCCTCATCGGGACCTGTCCCTAGCGTTGGTGTTTGGTGCGCGCAGTGCCTTGGCCTTTCTGACTGTGGCGAGCTTCTGGATGGCCACCGCCTGGCCGGCCGCTTCGGGGGCGATGTTGCTCACGTGCGTGGTGTGCAGCCTGTTTGCCAGCCGGGAAAACGGGGCGCAGATCGGCATGAGCTTTATGCGCGGGATCTTCCTGGCGGTGCCGGTGGCGTTTGTCGTGGGGCAGATTCTATTGCCGCAGTGGAGCGGTTTTGCCCTGTTGGCCATGGCCTTGGGCGTGCCGCTGTTCTTTGGTGCCCTGGGCATGGCCAAGCCGCAGACCGGCGCCACGGCGACCTCGTTCTGCCTGCATTTTGTGGTGCTGATTTCGCCGCAGAACCACATGACGTTCGATGTCGCCAGTTTCTTCAATAACGCCCAGGCCATGGTGCTCGGGGTGGGCGCGGCGGTCCTGGCCTTCAACCTCTTGATCCTGCGGGACCCGGCCTGGCATGGGCGGCGCCTGCTGGCGGCGACCCTGCATGATCTGGTGCGCCTGACCCGCCGTAACCTGCGGGGCGCTGAAAGCTGGTTCGGTGGGCGCATGGCCGATCGGCTGCTGCAACTGGCGCGGCATTACCCGGAGCTGCCGGAGCAGGCCCGCAGTCGCTGGGACGACGGTTTGCTCGGGTTGGACATTGGCGATGAGTTACTGCACCTGCGCTTGAGCCTGGCGGTGGCCCAGGTGCCCCTCAGCGTTGAGCAGCGGGCGTATTTCGAACACCTGGAACAGGTTCTTGAGCAAGGCCCGGCAGCCAATCGCGAGGATGACCTGCAACAGGCATCGGCCGACTTGCTCCAGGCCCTGGGGCAGTTGCCGCCCAGCGATGCGCTGAAGCTGGCCCTGGGCGCCGTGGTGCAATTGCAAAACAGCTGGCGCCGCTGGTGCCGGCAGCAGGAGGAAGGTCATGGGGTTGCGTGAGTGGTCGTTGGGCGGGGTGTTGCTCAGCCCGTTTCTGATTGATGTGTTACTGGCGTTGGTGCTGACCATGGGCCTGCGCCTGCTGTTGCGTGTCACGCCCCTGGGGCGTTGGATCTGGCACGAAGCGTTGTTCGATTGTGCGTTGTATGTCTGTGTTTTGACCGTGATCACCGTGGTGCTCGGTCCTTTATAAGGAGTGATTCATGCGCACACCTGTTCGTGTCGCCTTTACCCTGTGCCTGGTGGCTGTAGCGGTGTTTGCCGGCTTCCACCTGTGGCAGTACTACATGCTCACGCCCTGGACCCGGGATGCGCGAATTCGCGCTGACGTGGTGGTGGTCGCCCCGGATGTGTCCGGCTGGGTGCGTGAGCTCAAGGCCCGGGACAACCAGCAGGTCAAGGCCGGCGAGCTGTTGCTGAGCATCGACCGCGACCGTTTTGAAGCGGCGCTGGATAAAGCCCAGGCGGTGGTCCAGACCCGGCAGCAGCAACTCAGCCTGCGTGAGCATGAGGCCAGCCGTCGCGCCAGCCTGGGCCCACAGGCCATCAGTGCGGAGCTGCGTGAGAACGCCCAAATCAACGCCGGCATCGCCCGTGGGGAATTGCGCGAGGCCCAGGCCGAAGCCAAGGTCGCCGCACTCAACCTGGCTCGCAGCCAAGTGCATGCGCCCCGTAGCGGGCATATCACCAACCTGCGTCTGGCCGAAGGCAACTACGTGAACGCGGGGCAGCCGGTGATGGCCTTGATCGATGATTCGACCTTCTACGTGCAGGCGTATTTCGAGGAGACCAAGCTGCCGCGGATCCGCGTCGGCGACCCGGTGAAGGTCTGGCTGATGAGTGCCGGCGAGGCCCTGGAAGGTCACGTGGAGAGCATCAGCCGCGGCATCACCGATCGCAACGCCACCCCGGACGGGCAGTTGCTGGCGGACGTCGAACCGACCTTCAACTGGGTGCGCCTGGCCCAGCGGATTCCGGTGCGGATCCAGCTCGACAAGGTACCGGAAGGGGTCAACCTGAGCGCCGGCATGACCGCCAGCGTGCAGGTTCAGGAAGGGGGGCGTTGAGGAGCCGGAAAGCCGGCTCCGGCACGCTCAACCGATGCTGATGGCGGGCAAGGTCGGCAGGGTCACGGTCTGTTGTTTGCGTGGGGCGAGGATCTCGGCTTCGCCGTCCACCACCAGTTCGTCGCGCTGGTTGAAGACGCGGGTGGCGATGCGTACGCGGAATTTCGGCAGCTTTTCGAGGATTTCCAGGCGCACGGTCAAGGTGTCGCCGATCTTCACCGGTTTCTGGAAGCTCATTTGCTGGCCCAGGTAGATGGTGCCCGGCCCAGGCAGTTCGCAGGCCACGGCGGCACTGATCAGCGCGCCACTGAACATGCCGTGGGCGATGCGCTCCTTGAACATGCTGGCAGCGGCGAACTCGGGGTCCAGGTGCACGGGGTTGTGGTCGCCGGACATGGCGGCAAACAGCTGGATATCGCGTTCTTCCACGGTCTTGCTGTAGCTGGCGGTCTGGCCCACTTCGAGGGCTTCGTAAGGGGTGTTGGTAACCTGGGTCATCTCGCTGAAATCCTCTGTGTAATCACGGTAAAGTACTGATTATAAACGTTATTATTATTCTGATCGGGCGGGCCTGCGGTGCTCCAGCGCCTGTTCCAGCCAGGCCAGGATATCGGCCGTCACCGCCTCTCGATTGCTTTCATTGAACAGTTCGTGGCGCGCCTGAGGGTAGATATTCAATTGCAGGCACTGGCTGCCGGCCTGACGCAAGGCGTCGGCCAGATCCTTGAGACGCGTGCCATTGCTCACCGGATCACATTCACCGCCCATGATCAGTAACGGCAGGCCCGGGTCGATCTGTGCCAGGTTGGCCGGTTTACTGATTTGCTGCAGGCCGCCCAAGAGGTCGATCCACAACTGGTTGGTGCAGCGAAAGCCGCACAGCGGGTCATTGACGTACTTGTCCACTTCGTCCGGGTCGCGGCTCAGCCAGTCGAAGCGCGTGCGGTTGGGTTTGAAGGCTTTGTTGAAGGAGCCGAAGGACAGCCAGTCGATCAGTGCACTGCGCCCCTGTGGGCCCTGGCGCCGGCGTTCGAAGCGGGCGATCAGGCTGGCGGCGCGGTACAGCGCCACCGGCTGGAAGTTGGAGCCGCTGAGAATCGCCCCGAACAGGCTGGCGCTGTGGTGCAGCAGGTAGGCCTGGGCGATGTAGCTGCCCATGCTGTGGCCCAGCAGCACCATGGGAACCCCCGGGTGCTGCTGGCCGATGTGCTGGTTGAGGCTGGCCAGGTCGCCGACCACTTTGCTCCAGCCGCCCTGGTCCGCGTAGTGGCCAAGCACCCCTTGGACAGCGCTCTGGCCATGGCCGCGCTGGTCCGCTGCGTACACGCCATAACCTTCGGCACAGAGCGCCGACGCCAGCCGTTGATAGCGACCGCTGTGCTCGGCCATGCCGTGGGACAGCAGGATCAAGGCCTTGAGCGGGCCCTCGGGCAACCACTGGTTGACGTAGAGGCGGCTGTGGTCGTTCAGGGTGAGCCAGAAAGTATCGTGGATCATGGCGGTTCCTTTACTCGCAGACGCTGCATTGTATAGCTCATCCCCATAGGGCCGTCCGATTCGCGAGCGGCTGGGAAGCGAGATTCACGGAATCTATGAAGCTGGCCCTTATATTTGCCTGAATCGCTATAGCTGCTAACGTCCGGAGAGCCCCGCCTCTGGCAGCGTTACAGAGGTGGCTCGGACCGCTCAGGTAAAGAGGACAAGAATAATGCAACCTGATTTCTGGAATGATAAGCGCCCGGCCGGCGTGCCCCACGATATTGACCTGGGGGCCTACAAGTCGGTGATCGAGGTGTTCGAACGTTCCTGCAAGAAATTCGCCGACCGCCCGGCCTTCAGCAATATGGGGGTGACCCTCACTTACGCCGAACTGGAACGCTACAGCGCGGCGTTCGCCGGCTACCTGCAAAACCACACTGACCTGGCTCCGGGCGATCGCATTGCGGTGCAGATGCCCAACGTCCTGCATTACCCGATCGCCGTGTTTGGCGCCCTGCGCGCCGGGCTGATCGTGGTCAACACCAACCCGCTGTACACCCCCCGGGAGATGCGCCACCAGTTCAAGGACTCCGGGGCGCGGGCCTTGGTGTACATGAACCTGTTCGGGCAGAAGGTCCAGGAAGTGCTGGCGGACACTGATATCCAGTACCTGATCGAAGCCAAGATGGGCGACCTGATGTCGGGCCCCAAGGGCTGGCTGGTCAATACCCTGGTGGACAAGGTCAAGAAGATGGTGCCGGCCTATCAACTGCCCCAGGCCATTGGCTTCAAGAGTGCATTGCGCCTGGGCCGTGGCCAGAACATCCAGCCGCTCCAGGCCGGCCTCGATGATATCGCCGTGCTGCAATACACCGGTGGCACCACGGGCCTGGCCAAGGGCGCGATGCTGACTCACGGCAACCTGGTGGCCAACATGCAACAGGCTCGGGCCTGCCTGGGGCAGTTGGGGCCGGACGGTCACCCGCTGCTGCGTGAAGGCCAGGAGGTGATGATCGCGCCGCTGCCGCTGTATCACATCTATGCCTTCACCGCGAACTGCATGTGCATGATGGTCACCGGCAACCACAACGTGCTGATCACCAACCCACGGGACATTGGCGGCTTTATCAAGGAACTGGGCAAATGGCAGTTCTCGGCCCTGCTCGGGCTCAACACCCTGTTCGTGGCGCTGATGGAGCATCCGCAGTTCAAGACCCTGGATTTCTCTCACCTCAAGCTCACCAACTCGGGCGGCACCGCGCTGGTCAAGGCCACCGCCGAGCGCTGGCAGAGCTTGACCGGTTGCCGCATCACTGAAGGCTACGGGTTGACCGAAACCTCGCCGGTGGCCTGCACCAACCCCTATGGCGACAAGTCGCGCCTGGGCACGGTGGGCATGCCGGTGCCGGGTACCACGTTGAAGGTGATCAATGATGAGGGCGTCGAGCAGCCTTTGGGCGAGCGCGGTGAACTGTGCATCAAGGGCCCGCAGATCATGAAGGGCTATTGGCAGAAAGCCGACGCCACGGCCGAGGTGCTGGATGCCGAAGGCTGGTTCAAGTCTGGGGATATCGGGGTGATCGATGAGGATGGTTTCGTGCGCATTGTCGACCGCAAGAAGGACATGATCATCGTCTCGGGTTTCAACGTGTACCCCAACGAGATCGAGGACGTGGTCATGGCGCACCCGAACGTCGCCAACTGCGCGGTCATCGGCGTGCCGGACGAGCGTTCCGGAGAGGCAGTGAAGTTGTTTGTGGTGGCCCGTGAGGCGGGGGTCAGCCTGGAAGAGCTCAAGGCTTACTGCAAAGAGAACTTCACCGGTTACAAAGTACCGAAGCACATTGTGTTGCGAGACTCGCTGCCGATGACGCCAGTGGGCAAGATTCTGCGTCGCGAGTTGCGCGATATCGCCTGATCAAACTGCCGCTGTTTGACCGCGGGCCAGCCCGTTCCAGCAGGGATACTGCAGGGACGGCCTGGCCCGCAATGCATTCAATCGGGCGCAAAGCCGCGAGCCAGAGCGGGTCCTTTAAATAATCATGATTCGCTCTTAAAGTGACTGAGTGGTTTTATATAGTCATAAAAGTAACTGTTGGGGCCATATTTGGCTCTAGTCGGCCTTTGGCAAAGCTGCTACTCTCGGCGCGCTTTGTGACGTCTCGGCCTGAATAAGCGCCAGATTCACCTCTAAAAAACACAGACAAATAATAATCGCATCAAATGCGGCGATGAGTTCGCGTTGCTGAGGAGTGGGCTTCCATGATCGAAGACTTTTGGAAGGATAAGTACCCAGCTGGAATTGCTGCCGATATCAATCCAGATGAGTATCCGAATATTCAGGCGGTATTGAAGCAGTCCTGCCAACGTTTCGCTAATAAGCCGGCCTTTAGCAACCTCGGTAAGACCCTCACTTACGGTGAGTTGTACGAACTGTCTGGGGCCTTTGCCGCTTACTTGCAACAGCACACGGACTTGCAGCCTGGCGATCGTATTGCGGTGCAACTGCCCAACGTCCTGCAATACCCCGTCGCTGTCTTCGGTGCCATCCGCGCCGGCCTGATCGTGGTCAACACCAACCCGCTGTACACCGCGCGGGAGATGGAACACCAATTCAATGACTCCGGGGCCAAGGCCCTGGTCTGCCTGGCCAACATGGCCCACCTGGCCGAGGCCGTGGTGCCCAAGACCGGCGTCAAGCATGTGATCGTCACCGAAGTGGCGGACTTGCTGCCGCCGCTCAAGCGCCTGCTGATCAACAGCGTGATCAAGTACGTGAAGAAAATGGTGCCGGCCTACCACCTGCCCCAGGCGATTCGCTTCAACGATGCTTTGGGCAAGGGCCAGGGCCAGCCGGTCAAGGAAGCCAACCCGGCCAGCGGCGATGTTGCCGTGCTGCAATACACCGGCGGCACCACGGGCGTGGCCAAGGGCGCGATGCTGACGCACCGCAACCTGGTGGCCAACATGTTGCAGTGCAAGGCTCTGATGGGGGCCAACCTCAATGAAGGGTGTGAAATCCTCATCACCCCGCTGCCGCTGTACCACATCTATGCCTTCACCTTTCATTGCATGGCGATGATGTTGATCGGCAACCACAACATCCTGATCAGCAACCCGCGTGACCTGCCGGCGATGGTCAAGGAACTGTCGAAGTGGAAGTTCAGCGGTTTTGTCGGCCTCAACACCCTGTTTGTGGCCCTGTGCAACAGCGAAGCGTTCCGCAAGCTGGACTTCTCTGCCTTGAAAGTCACCCTGTCCGGCGGCATGGCCCTGCAACTGGCGGCCGCCGAGCGTTGGAAAGCCGTGACCGGCTGCCCGATCTGCGAAGGCTACGGCATGACCGAAACCAGCCCTGTGGCCACGGTCAATCCGATCCAGAACATCCAGGTCGGCACCATCGGTATTCCCGTGCCTTCGACCTTGTGCCGGGTAATCAACGATGCCGGTGAAGAGCAGGCCCTGGGCGAAATCGGCGAACTGTGCGTCAAAGGCCCGCAAGTGATGAAGGGCTACTGGCAGCGCCAGGACGCGACCGACGAAGTGCTCAGCGAAGGCTGGTTGAAAACCGGTGATATCGCGCTGATCCAGCCTGATGGCTATATCCGTATCGTCGACCGCAAGAAGGACATGATTCTGGTCTCCGGCTTCAACGTCTATCCCAACGAGCTGGAAGATGTGCTGGCGGCGTTGCCGGGTGTGTTGCAGTGTGCCGCCATCGGCGTGCCGGATGAAAAATCAGGCGAGACCATCAAGATCTTCATCGTGGTCAAGCCGGGTGCAACCCTGACCAAGGAAGAAGTGATGGCGCATATGCGCGCCAATGTCACCGGCTACAAAGTGCCCAAGGCCGTTGAGTTCCGTGATGCGTTGCCGACCACCAACGTCGGCAAGATCCTGCGGCGCGAGCTGCGAGACGAAGAGCTGAAGAAGCTTGGGCTGAAGAAGTAACGTCGCCCTCCAACAAAAAGCCCCGCTCATGCGGGGCTTTTTGTTGGGCGCTGGGGTCGTGGTCCCTGCAGTCTTACTGTTGGAACTGGGCGAAGTTGACGCCGGTGCCGGCCGGGCGGACGTCGGTGAGGAACGAGTCCTTGTCAGCGCTCAGTTCCAGGCTCAGGGCCGCCTTGCGTTTGCCTTCATTGCGTACCACCAGACCTTCGAGTTTTTCCCGCAGGAACAGGGTCGGCACCTTCAGGTGCAGCAACTGGTCGCTGCTTGGGGTGTGCAGCAGCAGGTGAACCCATTCGTACTGACCGATGGCCAGGCGGGTGACTGGCAGGTCGAACCACCAGATGTTGCGGTTGCGGTTCAACTCCGCGAAGTGGCAGTTGTTGAGCCCCAGCACCGCACCGCCCAGTTCCAGGTTTCTGCGGGCAATGGCCGCCTTTTTATCGAGTTTCATAACATTCCTACGGGATTGGCTCTTCAGTACACGGCCTGAATACGTTGCGCATTCTCAAGGGTTGGCCGGCAAACATAAAGCCCAACCTGTCGTGGGCGACGAAATCGCCGGCTGAAAATAATTGAAACTCTGCGCAACACCCCAGGGTCAGTTTTTAGGTAACGCATTGAACCCATGATTGTTCACCGGAGAAACACCATGAGCAGCGCATCGGATAAAGCAAAAGGTTTGGCCAACGAAGCGATCGGTAACATCAAGCAAGGTGTCGGCAAAGCCACTGACAACACCAAGCTGCAAACCGAAGGCAAGATCCAGGAAAAGAAAGGTGAGGCCCAGCAAACCCTTGGCAAAGCCAAGGACGCGGTCAAGAAAACCGTCGACAAGGCTTGATCGTGTCGAGGGTTTGAATGCAGCACGACGGCCATCCTCGGATGGCCGTTTGCATTCAGGTGCGGCACTAAAACAGCCGAAATGGTTCAAAGTCGCCAACTGGGCTAATTTGATGTAGAAAACGGCCTCTGAGTCGCCCCCTGACCACGACCTATTGCGGCGAAAGGAGACGCTATGATTTTTCCGGATTTGAAAGGGTTACCCCTGCATCGCGTGCTGTTGCGCACGATCAAGGAGTTTGTCGACGACGAGATGTCCACCTACGCCTCGGCGCTGGCGTACCAGATGCTGTTCTCGTTGTTCCCCTTCATCCTGTTTCTGATTGCCCTGATCGGTTTCCTCCATCTGCCGGATTTCTTTACCTGGCTGCGTCTGCAGTCGGAGCTGGTGTTGCCGCCCCAGGCCCTGGAGCAGGTCAACCCGGTGATTGACCAATTGCAGCAGTCCAAGGGCGGCCTGTTGTCGGTGGGTATCGTGATTGCCTTGTGGACCGCCTCGGCGGGTGTACGCCTGATGATGAGCGCAATGAACGCTGCTTACGACGTGGTCGAGGCGCGGCCGATCTGGAAGCGTTTCCCACTGTCGATTTTCTACACCATTGGCATCGCCGGGATGTTGCTGGTCGCCGCCGGGCTGATGGTCCTGGGGCCGCAGGTGATGGCCTGGCTGGCAGGGCAGGTTGGGCTGGAAGACTTTATCGTGACGCTCTGGACCGTCCTGCGCTGGCCACTGATCGTGCTCTTGCTGATGATCGCGGTGGCCTTGATGTATTACGTGATGCCCGATGTGAAGCAGGAATTCCGCTTTATCACCCCGGGTTCGGTGCTGGCGGTGGTGGTGTGGATCATCGCGTCCCTGGGTTTTGGTTATTACGTAAAAACCTTCTCTGACTACAACGCCATGTATGGCAGTATCGGCGCGATCATCGTGCTGTTGCTGTACTTCTACATTTCCGCGGCGGTGCTGCTGCTGGGCGCGGAGATGAACGCGGTGATCGAACACATGTCGGCCGAGGGCAAGAATCCTGGTGAAAAGGACCCCGCCGAGCATGAAACCAAACACCACGTATCGGGACTGGGCCGAGACCACTCGCTCAAGCCGACCACTGACGAAGCCTGAACATGATCCGTGAAATCCTCAAGATGGGTGACGAGCGCCTGTTGCGTATCGCACCACCGGTGCCGCCCGAGATGTTCGACAGCCCGGAGCTGTGGCAACTGATCGACGATATGTTCCAGACCATGGAAAGCGTCGGCGGGGTGGGCCTGGCGGCACCGCAGATCGGCGTCGACCTGCAGTTGGTGATTTTCGGTTTCGAGCACAGCGAGCGTTACCCGGACGCCGAGGCGGTGCCCCAGACTATTCTGATCAACCCCTTGATCACGCCCCTGAGCCCGATCCTGGAAGAAGGCTGGGAAGGCTGTCTCTCGGTGCCGGGGCTGCGGGGGGCGGTGCAGCGTTATGAACACATCCGCTACGAGGGGTTTGATCCCAAGGGCGAGCCCGTGGTGCGAATAGCCTCGGGGTTTCATGCTCGGGTGGTGCAGCACGAGTGCGATCACCTGATCGGCCGCCTCTACCCGTCGCGCATCAGCGACTTCAGCAAGTTCGGCTTTACCGAAGTGCTGTTCCCCGACCTGGACCCTGCTGCCGACGATTGAGCCGGCGACGCGCTCAAGCCCCGGGCTTGATAAAGCGCAGGGTCATGCGATCCGACTCCCCGATGGCCTGGAACCTGGCCTTGTCCTGTTCCCCGAGCTTGAACGCCGGGGGCAGGGTCCAGACACCGTCGGGGTAGTCCTTGGTGTCTTTGGAGTTGGCATTGATCTCGCTTTGCCCGTCGAGGACAAAGCCTGCGTCGGTGGCCAGTTTCACCACGTACGCGGTGGTCAGGTAGCCGCTGTGCTTGATGTCTTCCAGGGACGCACCGTCCTTGGCCCGGTGATCCACCACACCCAACACGCCCCCTGGCTTGAGGACCTTGAAGAACGCCTGGAACAGGTTGGGCGCGGTGTCGGCCAGCACCCAGTTGTGCACATTGCGAAAGGTCAGGACTCGATCGGCCGAGCCGGGCGGGCCGAGTACCGGGGCCTTGGGATCGAATTCGACGAACGCAGCCTCGCCGTAGCGGGCCGGGTCGGCGGCGAACTTCTGGCGCAGGCCGTCGGCGGATTTTTTGTAATAGTCACCGCTGGCCGGCGCTTGCACGGCGGCAATGTACTGCCCTTGCTGCTTGAGCAGCGGCGCCAGCAACTCGCTGTACCAACCGCTGCCAGGGGTGATTTCGATCAGCCGCTGGTTAGCCTGCAGGCCAAAAAACTCCAGGGTCTGTTGGGGGTGGCGATAGACGTCCCGGTCACTGTTGCCGGGGGCGCGCCAGGAACCGGCGAGGACGTTGGCGTATTCCTGGCGGGTCAGGGCCGGGGCAGATTCGCTGGCTAGAGACACATTGCTCAGCATAAGGGCACTGATGGACAGCGCCAGAAGCATGGGTTTCATGGATCATCCTGATAAGTCACGAAGTGCCGGCGAGGCTAGCACGGGCCTGGCGTGGGCCGATCAGCCAATATCTTTGGTGCTCCTAACCAACGGATCTATACCCATGGCCACCAGGCTTTTACTGCGGCTGTAGCGGGCCAGTCGGTCGGCCAGGGCCTGGGGTAAACAGGGGGAGGTGGAAAACCCCATACGTTGATACAGCGCTTGCAAGTCCGGGTGGCAGAACAGCCACACCGGTCCTTCGAGCGGGCCGAGGGCCTGTGCCACCAGTCGCTCGGCAAGTCGCCGGCCACGGTGTTGCGGGGCGACGAACAGGCCTGTCAGCCAATGCCCCTGGGCGACGGCTGTCAGGCTCATGCCGGCCAGCAGTTCATCGCGCCTGGCCACCCACAGTTGCCCCTCGCCGGAAGCGCGCATGGGTGAGCCGTGCTGGCGGTAGAACTTGTTCAGCAGCGGGCGCTCAAGGTCGGTCAGCCGGGCGATGTTCAGGTGAGGCATGGTCGTTCCGGGTTGGGCAGCGGGGGCGGCGGATTATAAAGGAACCCCCAGGCGCCATAGGTGGTATACCTGACGTCTATCCCGCATCAGTGGAGTGAGCATCATGTCCAAAGGTATGAATTCCAAGAAAGCCGCGAAAAAGAAACCGGCCAAGACCGCCGATGAAAAGCGCGCCGACAAGAAAGCCAAGAAAGTCGAAGTGAATGTCTTCGGTCATTGATCGCTCCCTCCGAAGCCCGCTTGGCGGGCTTCCTCTTTTCTCTCCCCGAATCAAATCAGCTCAGCTCCAGGACCAAGGCCTCCTGCACTGAGCGCCGTTCACCAATCCGCACCTGAAAGCGCTCCAGCCCGGGCCATTGCTGCAAGTCGATGGCAAAGCCCTCGGTCCAGCGCAGCACGCTGAACAGATAGGCATCCGCCACTCCGAAACTTCCCCCTAGCAGGTAGTCCTGGCGCACCAGGGTCTGGTCAAGCAAGGCGAAGCGCTTGAACAGCCGTTCGCGGAACAGGGCTTTGACGGCGTCATCAATCGCCGTGCTGAACAGCCAGGCCATGCCCCCATGCACTTCGCTGCTGATGAAGTTCAGCATCTCTTGCAGACGCACCCGCTCCCAACTGCCATTGGCCGGGGCCAGGCCAGCCTTGGGCTGCAGGTCCGCCAGGTATTGCAGGATCGCCGGGCCCTCGGTCAGCACCTGGCCGTTGTCCAGTTCCAGGGCGGCGACGTAACCCTTGGGGTTGATGGCCAGGAAGTCCCGGCCATCGGCGGTGAGTTTGCTGCGGTTATCGACGCGCACGGGATCAAATGCCAACCCCAGTTCGCGCAGCACGATATGGGGCGCCAGCGAGCAGGCTTGGGGGGCGTAATACAGCTTCATGGGCAAGGTTCCTGATAAGGGGGCGCGCCAGTGTCCGGGCGGCCATTGTCCTGGGTAAAATTAATCTTTCAGAAAACTGCCATAAGGACAGCTACTGGCATGATGAACTTGATGCATTGGCGGCTGCTGGTGGCGATCGCCGACAGCGGCAACATCACCCGCGCCGCCGAGCGGGTCGGCATGACTCAGTCCGGGGCCAGCCAGGCCTTGGCGCTGCTGGAAGACATGCTGGAGGTGCAGCTGTTCAGCCGGGAAAACCGGCAAACCCTGCCCACCGCCATCGGCCTGCAGGTGATTGAACAGGCCCGGTTGATGCTCGGCGCGTTGGAGAACATTCGCAGTCGTGTGGAAAACAGTCGGGAGATCCAGCGTGGCACCTTGCGCCTGGCCAGTTTTCCCATGGTCCTGGCGGCGTTTCTGCCGCCGTTACTGCGGCGCTTCAAGCAGCTTTATCCGGGCATTCAAGTGGTGGCCCTGGAGGTCAGCGACGACGAAGTGGAAGCCTTGCTCAGCGCTCAACTGGTGGACCTGGGCGTGGTCCTCAACCCCGCGCCGGTGCGTAACGCCGGGCTGTTGGGGCGCGACACCTGGGTCGCGGTGTTGCCCCTGGGTCATCCCTTGGCCCGGCGGGCCGGTGACGGCGCGGTGCCCTTGGCGGAGTTGGTGGCCCAGCCGTTTGTGCTGGCCACGGGCGGCTGTTCGGTGAATGCCCGCAGCCTGGCGGCAGACGCCGGCTTGTGCTTGGCGGATGTGCGGGTTGAAGTGCGGGAGTGGAGCAGTGCCTTCACCTTGGTGCGGGAGCAGGTGGGCGTCAGCCTGGTCCCCGAGATGACCTTGCCGGACAGTCGCCAGGGCCTGCGCATCCTGCCCCTGGCCGAGCCGCTGCATCGTGAGTTCGGGCTGGTGGCGGCCCCAGGCCGTGAGGCCTCACCGGCGGTGCGGGCGCTGCTGGAGATGTTGGCGCAAGCCTGAGTCAGTTCGCGCTGGCATAGGCCAGTGGACCTCGGCGGTGCGAGCCTTGCTGAGGGTTTAAATAATGGCTGATTAATGGCCTTGCATAGCAACCATGGCTGGCTATGCTCATTTGTGTCCGTTTATGTAGCCGATTATTTGAACAGTAAAATAAGGTCAGCTAGTTGCTGCTTGCTGTTCAAGAGGGTTATCCAAAAACCGTTAAGGACAGGTTGAACATCTCTGAAGAGTTCGCCATTCAAGGCGCCGTGATGATGAGGGAGTTGTTGCTTAAATGGACTTACTTGCCCCAGTTAGGTTGAACCGGCTAACGGTTCGTCAAGAAAAGGATGGCTTGATAAGAGCGTTGCATTATGGACTCTCCCATTAATCATCATTTATCACCTGACACTTTCTCCTTATTGGAGAGAGGCGCTTGCCATGTTTCATGGAACGTTGTGTGGATCAGTTGAAAGACTCGGAACTTCCGTCAATCAAAAGACAGCGTTGAAGGTGATACAACCATGTTCAATCTACATCACAAGGCTGACCTGCTTGAGATCGAGCGATTTACCTGTGCCCTGACCGAGGCCAATGCCAAGTTACTGGCCATCAGCCGTTCCATGGCACTGATCGAATTCTCGCCCGATGGCATCGTGCTGGATGCCAATGACAACTTCTGTAAGACCATGGGGTATTCCGTCGAGGAGTTGCGTGGCAAGCACCACCGGATTTTCTGCGAAGAGGCGTTTTACCGCAGTGAGGCCTACAGCACCCTGTGGCGTGACCTGGCCCGTGGCGAACCCCTCAACGGTACCTTTCTGCGTTTGGGCAAGAGCGGCCAGGAGATCTGGCTCGAAGCCAGCTACATGCCGGTGCTCGGCCCCGATCGTCAGGTCCGGAGTGTGATCAAGGTGGCCGCGGATGTGTCTGAGCGCATCCATATCGAACATGAAAACCAAAGCCTGTTGAATGCCATTGGCCGTTCCATGGCAGTGATCGAATTCACGCCCGAAGGCAAGGTCATCAGCGCCAATGACAACTTCCTCAAGACCATGGGCTACGCCCTCAATGAAATCGTTGGCCAGCACCACAGCATGTTCTGCCACCGCGCCGAAGCGGAGTCCGCGGAATACCGAGCGTTCTGGGCCTCCCTCAATCGTGGCGAATACCACTCCCACCGCTTCGAGCGAGAAAACAAATACGGCCAGACGGTGTTCCTCGAGGCCTCCTACAACCCCCTGTTCGATGCCAAGGGGCGCTTGTACAAGGTGGTCAAGTTCGCCAGCGATATCACCCAGCAGATGACCACCTTGCAGAGCGCCGCCGAGTCCGCCCACAGTACCTCGGTGCAGAACGATGCCTGCGCCCAGAAGGGCTCGCAGGTGGTGCAGCAGACGGTGCAGATCATCGAGCAAATCTCCCGCGACCTGAACGAGGCGGCGGTCAGCATTGATGCGGTGAGCAAGCAGTCGGACATCATTGGCAGCATTGTCCAGACCATCCGCAGCATCGCTGACCAGACCAATCTGTTGGCCCTTAACGCCGCCATCGAGGCGGCCCGGGCCGGTGAGCAAGGTCGCGGGTTTGCCGTGGTGGCCGATGAGGTGCGCAGCCTGGCGGCGCGTACCAGCCAGGCGACCCTGGAGATTGTCGATGTGGTGCGCCGGAACCACGACCTGTCCCTGAGTGCGGTGACCAGCATGCAGTCGAGCCTGAGCCGCACCGGGCTGGGGGTGGAGTTGGCCAATGAGGCGGGGGAGGTGATCCTGGAGATTCAGCAGGGCTCACGGCACGTGGTGGAAGCCATCGCCCAGTTCAACTCCACCCTGCAGTTGCAATAATTCGGCTGCATCAGTTTGGCCCATAAAAAAGGGTTCCCAGTGGGAACCCTTTTTGTCCTGCGCCCGCTATTACAGCGAAGCGAGGAACTTGTCTTCAAGCTGGGCGCCGGTACTGCTGGTGCCGTTATCCTTGTCGGCTTGCGCCAGCTTCATCTTGTCTTCCATGCGCTCGGCAATCTGCTTGCCGATGGCCAGTTGCTGCTCTGGCGACATGGATTGCAGGCTTTCCTCGGTAATCCCCAATTCCTTGAGGATCTGGTCGCGCATCCGCTGTTCAGGGGACTTGCTCATGTACTCCTTGAACTCGGCGGTGGCGGAGGCATCCGTGGCCGTGGTGGCTTCTGGCGTGCTGGTGGCCGGCGGCGTGGCTTGCAGCAACACGCGAGTCTTGGCGAACGCCGCTTCGACGTTATCGTCCACGGTGCTGCTGGCCTTTTGCACGGCCTGGGACGCTTGAAACGTCGCCGCATTCTGTACGTTTTGCATCAAGCCGCTGTAGATAGCGCTGGCGGCTGCGGTAGTCGGGTCCATATCGGAGCGCTGGCTTTTCTGCACCGTGGAGGACGTTTGGGCGTTGACCAACATGATTGGGCACCTGTCTGTGAGAGCTGTGCCGGAATAGTCAGCAAGTTCTGTGCCGTTATGTGGCGGCCTTTAATATCAATGACTTGGCTCAAGAGCCCTGCAAGTGCCTGCCTGCAAGCGGAGAGGTTTTGCCGCTTTCAGGCAAGCGCTATGGGGGGCAGGGGCTCAAGGAATGCCGTTGCACCCATGCAGAACAAAGCCTGGGCGTTCGCTGAGGCGCTGGTAGTAGGCGGCAACGGCCGGGTAATCCGGGCGCTCCATGGGCGTCATCTGCCAACGATGCACCGACAGCCCGAGCACGATGTCGGCCAGGGTCAGTTCCTCGCCGAGCACGAAGGCGCCGCTGCGGCTCAACTGCTGTTCCAGGATCGCCATCTTGCTGTTCCAGCCCTGAAGGCCGGCGGCAATGCGTTGGGGGTCCTGAAACTCCGGGTTTTGCCGCACCAGAGCGACAAAGGCGTAGCTCCAGGACGGATTGAGCTCCGTGGCCTGCCAATCCATCCACTGTTCCACCAGGGCCCTGGCCCGTGGTGCTTGCGGCAACAGGCGCTGGCCCGGGGTCTTGTTGGCCAGGTAGCGGCAGATGCTGTTGGATTCCCACAGCACGCCGGCTTCGTCAATCAGCACCGGCACCTGGGCATTGGGGTTGAGTTCGAGAAAGGCCGCGGCCTGGGTGGACTGGAAACCGCTGCCCCAGTCTTCGCGTTGGTAGGCAAGCCCCAGTTCCTCACAGGTCCACAGAACTTTCCTGACGTTGATCGATGACGCTTTACCGAGAACCTTGAGATGTTCCATGACGCATCCTTGGCGGTATTGGAGGGCCTGGAGAATCTAACAGCGTGGTTGCGCTTCGGCGATGGGGGTTTTGCCCACTTTCTTCAGGCCGGGTCCGGCAGTGCCGAAGCCGGAAGGCCGAAGACCCGGTCGAACAGCCAATTGAAGGCGAAGGTGTAGCAGGGGATGAACAGGATCAGTGCCAGGTCGAGGAGAAAGGCTTGCAGCAGGCTGATTTCCATCCACCAGGCAATCAGCGGAATCAGGAACACGATCAGCGTCAACTGGAAGCCCACGGCATGGGCGATGCGCCGCTTGACCGTGCGGGTGCGCGAGACCTGGCGGCTTTCCCAGCGCTCGAACAAGGTGGTGTAGATGAAGTTCCAGGTCACCGCGATGCTGGTGATGGCCACGGCCAAGGGGCCGGTGCTGCTGGGGGAGGTGCCCGAAAGCAGGGCCAGGCCCAGGGCCGAGAAGGTCATGCCGAAGACCTCGAACAACGATACGTACACCAGTTTGCGCTTTACGCCTTGCATGCCTGCTTCCTCTTTGCGAATACGGCTGGCCAGTTCGATTAGCATCGAGACTGGCGCGGGGCGCAGAAGATAGCTTCACTTCGGCTGACAGAAAAAGTCGGTAGCTTTCAGTTTTGCTGATAAGTTGTTCCCATGAATTTTTCCAGTGACAGCATTCAGTTATTCCTTGCCGTGCTTGAGCGCGGCTCCTTTTCCGCCGCCGCCCGCTCCTTGGGCAAGGTGCCTTCGGCGGTGAGCATGGGTATCGCCAACCTGGAGGCGGAATTGGGCTATGCGCTGTTCGATCGCAGCCATCGCGAGCCGGTGCCCACGGCGCTGGCGCTGGCCCTGGCGCCCCATGCGCGGTTGATCGCCGACCAACTCAAGCAGCTTCAAGTGCATGCCATCGAGCTGTCCCTGGGGCTGGAAAGCAAGCTGTCGATCGCTGTGGTGGATGACATCGACAAACAACGGGTACTGGCGGCCATCAAGTTGATTGCCGAGCGTTATCCGTTGCTCGACGTGGAGGTGCTCAGCGCCCCCCAGGATGATGTGCTGCAACTGCTGCACAGTGGTCGGGTCAGCGTGGCCGTGGCCTTTGCCGGCCTGAGCGTGAATGCCTTGGAGTACTTCCAGTACATCGGCAGCGAGCGGGTGATTGCCTGCCTCTCGCCCCGGCATCCGGTGTTTCTGGCCAGCGATGGTTCGCTGTTCCTGGAGGAGTTGATCCGGGTTCGCCAGGTGGTGGTGGCCAGCCGCGACCTGCCCATCAGCGATACCCGGCCCCTGGTGGGCGAGTCGCTGTGGCGCACCGACAGCCTGGCCATGGCGGTGCACATGGTGGAAGCGGGGATTGGCTGGGGCAATTTCCCCTTGTCGGTGATCCAGCCGTGGCTGGACGCCGGGCGCCTGCAACGGCTGCACTTCAAGAACATCGAGAACGGCCTGCAGTTGCCGGTGCATGCGGTGTGGCTGAAGAACCAGCCGTTGCAGAAGGGCGCCTTGGCGTTGGTGCAGTTACTCAGTGGCGAGGACCCGGCACTGGGTGCGCCACCCGCGTTATAGGGCTTAGGCCAGGGCCTGCTTGCGTAACCAGAGCAGTAGTTGCCCGGCTGCCGAGTCATTGCTGATCGCTTGGGGCGACAGCAGGTAGTAGGCACTGCCGTCAGCGACGAAATCGAAAGGCGCGCACAACAGCCCGCTGGCCAGATCGTCCCGCACCAGTTGCCAGGGCGCGATGGCCAGCCCCAATCCCGCCACCGCAGCTTGCAGGCTGAAGTAGAAGTGTTCGAAAACCTGTTCCTGTTGCACCGGGCTGCAAGGTCGTTGTTGGATCTGGAACCACTGCTCCCAGGCCTGCCGGCGCGTGGCGCTGTGCAGGCGCGGTGCCTGGCTGGCCAATTGTCGCTGGCCCTGTTCCAGCGGCGCCCATTGAGCCTGCTGCTGCGGTCGGCACACCGGGCCTATGGCTTCGTCGAACAGCCAATGCGCCTGGGTGTCGCTGCTCCAGGCAAAGTCGTTGCGGCGGATCGCCAGGTCGATCCCGGCATTGAACGAGAAGGGCCCGCCGCCCGCCACCAGTTGGATCGACAGCCCTGGGTGGCAGGCATGGAAATCCGCCATGCGCGGGATCAGCCAGCGCATCAGCAGGGTGGGTTCGCAGGACAGCACCAGCGGCGCCTCGGGGCTGGGCGCCCGCAGGCGGCTGGCGGTGCTTTCGATCAGGTCCAGGGCCTGGGTCACGCTGTGCAGCAAGTCGGCACCGGCCGGGGTCAGAAATACCCGGTGACTGCGGCGTTCGAACAGAGCGGTGCCCAGGTCTTCCTCCAACGCGCGCACGGCGCGGCTGATGGCGCCGTGGGTCAGGTGCAGGGCGGCGCCGGCCTGGGTAAAGCTTTCCAGGCGCGCCGCCGCTTCGAAGCAGCGCAAGGCACTGAGGGGCGGCAGGCGTCGTCGCGATATCTGTGAGTTTTTATCACCGAGAGTGTCAGTTTTCATCGTTGGCTGTCCCCATGCCGATCCCCATACAGTAGCGCCTGATTCTATAACCAAGGCGCATGCAACGTGACCGAACTGTTAGCTGTAATCACCATCACCGTCCTCGCGGTACTCAGCCCCGGGGCCGATTTTGCCCTGGTCACGCGCAACAGCCTGATGCTTTCGCGCCGCCATGGGGTGCTCACAGCCCTGGGGATCGGGCTCGGAGTCATGGTGCATATCGGCTATAGCCTGTTGGGTGTGGGTGTGCTGCTGCAGCAATCGCTGCTGTGGTTCACCGGGCTGAAGATCGCCGGGGCCATGTACCTGATCTACCTGGGGGTCAAGCTGTTGCGCAGTCCGGCGCAAGGCGGGGCGGAGGTCGCGAAGGCCGCGACCGAGATGTCGTCCTGGGCGGCCTTGCGCAGCGGCGTCCTGACCAACGCGCTGAATCCCAAGACCATGATTTTTGTCCTCAGCCTGTTTATGCAGGTGATCGAGCCAGGCACGGCATGGCCGGTGCAGGTTGGCTATGGGGCGATCATCGTCTTGGCCCACGTGCTGTGGTTCGGCTTGGTGGCGCTGTTTTTTTCGACACCGGCGATCGCCAGCCAGTTGGTGGCGTACAAGCGCCGTATCGATCAGTTGTTCGGGGCCGCTCTGGTGGGTTTTGGGTTGTTGCTCAGTGCCTTGAGCCTGAAGCCCTGAGGCGGCTCAGGTGCTCTCCCGCACCTTCAGCTCAAAGCCCATGTCTACCACTGGCTCGGCCACGGCATTGCCGGCCATCAGGGTCAGCATCTGTTCCGCGGCGCGGCGGCCAATGGCTTCGCGCGGGGTGCTGATGCTGCTCAGGCGCGGCACCATGTGGGCCGAGGAGGGCAGGTCGTTGAAGCCCAGCACCGCCACCTGTTCGGGGATCTTGATACCGCTGCGCATGGCTTCCAGCAGGGCGCCGTGTGCCAGGTCGTCGTTGCCGAAGAAGATCGCGTCGACCTGGGGCTGGCTGTGCAGCAATTGCAGGAACAGCTCGCCGCCCAGGCCCACGGACGACGGGCGTGGGGTCAGCACTTCGAGGTCGGGGTTGTAGAGCCCCGCCTGTTGCAGGGTCCGGCGGAAGCCTTCGCCACGCAGCAGGGTGCGCTGGTCCAGTTGGGCGCCGATGTAGGCCAGGTGCTTGCGCCCGCGTGAGATCAGGTGCCGGGCAGCGGTTTCGCCGGCGCTCAGTTGGGAGAAACCGACGCAGTTCAGGCCCGCGCCGGCGTCCAGTTCCATCATGTACACGCAAGGTATGTTGCTGGTCTCGATCATCCGCCGGGCGCTTTCGGTGCGATCAAAACCGGTCAGCAGCAAACCCCGCGGCTGATAGGCCATGTAGTTGCGCAGCAGGTTTTCTTCTTCATCACGGGAATAGTGATAGTTGCCGATCAGCACTTCGAAGCCCTTGGGACGCAGCACCTGATGGATGGCCTCCAGGGTTTCGATAAACAGCAGGTTGGACAGCGACGGCACCAGCACCACCACCGATTGGCTCTGGGCCGAGGCCAGGGCGCGGGCGGCGGGGTTGACCACGTAGTTGAGCTCGCGGGCGGCCTGCTGGACCTTTTCCACCAGTTCGGTGGCCACGCTGCTGATACCGCGCAGGGCTCGGGACGCAGTGATCGGACTCACGCCTGCCAGGCGCGCCACCTCATTGAGGGTGGGGCGGCCAGTGGTGCGCGTGTTTTTATCGTTTTTGTGGGTGGTCATCAGACGGCTTGCCAAACAAAATTCAAGTCACTAAGGTAGCGCTGTCTCAAAACAGCTGCAATGCGTGAGCGCGGTCTGCCTGATCTGCGCTCTTTAGTTTCGGGGCCTATATACGCGGCAACCCACAAAAATGACAAGAAGGCGTCGGCAGAAACTATTTTTGCACTAGGCTTTCACAGAGCGAAGGTAGCGCTGTCTGCGCGCTGAGGTGTTACATGAGTCAATCCATCACGGCCCTGGTCATCATGGGCGTTGCCGGTTGCGGCAAGTCCAGCGTCAGCGAAGCCCTGTGCCAGCGCAGCGGCGCCACAGCCATTGAAGGCGATACGTTCCACCCTGCCGCCAATATCGCCAAGATGAGTGCCGGTATTCCCTTGAACGACGACGACCGCGCCGGCTGGCTCGACAGCCTGTGCGATGAACTGCGTCGCGCCCTGGCCGCCGGCCAGCGTCCGGTGTTGACCTGTTCGGCGCTCAAGCACCAGTACCGCGAGCGCTTGCGCAGCGCCACGCCGGGCCTGGGCTTTGTCTTCCTCGAATTGACCCCTGAAGTGGCGGCTGACCGCGTGGCCCACAGGCCCGGGCATTTCATGCCGTCGACCTTGATCGACAGTCAATTCGCGACCCTTGAATCCCCCGTTGGCGAACCGCGCACCCTGGCCCTGGATGCCAGCACCCTGAGCGTCGCCAGCCTGGCTGAGCGGGCCCATGCCTGGTGGCTGGAACACGGCCTGGAACCATCACGTTAAGTGCTGGTTCGAAAAGGTAGCGCTATCCCAATCGGCTCACGTTTTTAACGCTTTAATAAAAACAACAAACCGGAGGCAAACCCCATGTTTGGCATGTCCCAAGAGACCTATCTGCTGGTGGATGCAGTGGTCACCATCATCGGGCTGATCGTGCTGATCACCCGTTTCAAGCTGCACCCCTTTATTGCCCTGACCATCGCCGCGGGTTTCCTCGGCCTGACGTCGGGCATGCCGGTGGACAAGATCATCAAGGCGTTCCAGGACGGCTTTGGCGGCGTGCTCGGTTTTGTCGGCATCATCCTGGCCCTGGGCACCATGCTTGGGAAAATGATGGCCGAGTCGGGCGGGGCGGATCAGATTGCCCAGACCCTGATCCGTGCCTTCGGCAAGGAGCGGGTGCAGTGGGCAATGATGTTCGCCGCCTTCCTGGTGGGCATTCCGCTGTTCTTCGAAATCGGCTTTGTCCTGCTGATCCCGCTGGTGTTCATCGTTGCACGGCGTACCGGCGTGTCGCTGATCAAGATCGGTATCCCGTTGCTCGCCGGCCTGTCGGCGGTTCACGGCCTGGTGCCTCCGCACCCGGGTCCGTTGCTGGCCATCGGCGTGTTTGGTGCCGATATCGGCAAGACCATTCTGTACGGTCTGATTGTGGCGTTGCCGACGGCGATCATTGCCGGTCCGATCTACGGCACCTTCATCTCCAAGTACATCCCGGGCAACCCGTCCCAGGAGCTGGTCGACCAGTTGGCGCGTGAAAATACCTCGCAGAACCTGCCGAGCTTCAGCGTGACCTTGCTGACGGTGTTGCTGCCGGTGTTCCTGATGCTGCTCAAGACGTTCGCCGACGTGGCGCTGCCGGACGGGCATTTCTTCCGCATCTGGATGGACATGATCGGCCACCCGATCAGTGCCTTGCTACTGGCTTTGCTGCTGTCGCTCTACACCTTCGGCTACAAGCAGGGCATCGGCTCCAAGCAGATTCTCGGCTTGCTCGACGCCAGCCTGGCGCCAACGGCAGCGATCATCCTGATCATCGGTGCTGGCGGTGGCTTCAAGCAGATGCTGGTGACCAGCGGCGTGGGTGACGTGATCGGCCATATGGCGGTCAACGCGCAAATTTCGCCGATCCTCCTGGCGTGGCTGGTGGCGGCGGTGATTCGCATCGCCACCGGTTCGGCCACCGTGGCGACCATCACGGGCGCGGGCATCGTGGTGCCGGTGGTGGGGATGATCCCCGGGGTCAACCGTGAGCTGCTGGTGCTGGCCACCGGCGCCGGCTCGTTGATCTTGTCCCACGTCAACGACGCCGGGTTCTGGCTGGTGAAGCAGTACTTCAACATGACCGTGGCCGAGACCTTCAAGACCTGGACAGCGATGGAAACCATCCTGTCGGTGGTGGGCCTGATCTTTATCCTGCTGTTGTCGTTGGTGGTTTAAACGGCTTCGCCGGCAAGCCGGCTCCTACAAAGTGGGGGCCAGTTGGTGAAACAGGGGCACAAAAAAACCGCATCGCTGCGGTTTTTTTGTGGCTGAAGGGTTATCAGCTTTTCTGCACCAGGCCATCGGCGCGGAACATGCCGCGAATACCGCGGACGGCCTGACGAATCCGGTCCTGGTTCTCGATCAGCGCAAAGCGCACATGATCGTCGCCGTACTCACCGAAACCCACCCCTGGCGAGACGCAGACCTTGGCTTCGGCCAGCAGCTTCTTGGCGAACTCCAGGGAGCCCAAGTGCGCGTAGGCCTCGGGAATCTTGGCCCAGACGTACATCGAGGCTTTCGGGTTCTCGACCATCCAGCCCAGCTCGTGCAAGCCCTTGACCAGCACATTGCGGCGCTGGCGGTATTGCTCGGCAATGTCCTTGACGCACTGTTGGTCGCCTTCAAGTGCGGCGATGGCTGCTACCTGCAGCGGGGTGAAGGTGCCGTAGTCGTGGTAGCTCTTGATCCGCGCCAGGGCGTTGACCAGCTCCGGGTTGCCGACCATGAAGCCGATGCGCCAGCCGGCCATGTTGTAGCTCTTGGACAGGGTGAAGAACTCCACCGCGATGTCCTTAGCCCCGGGCACCTGCATGATCGACGGGGCTTTCCAGCCGTCGTAGACGATGTCGGCGTAGGCCAGGTCGTGGACCACCAGCACGTCGTACTGCTTGGCCAGGGCAATCACCCGTTCGAAGAAGTCCAGCTCCACGCATTGGGCAGTGGGGTTGGACGGGAAGCCGAGGATCATCATCTTCGGCTTGGGGATCGAACCGCGAATGGCCCGCTCCAGTTCGGCGAAGAAGTCCACCCCGGGCACCAGTGGCACCGAGCGCACCTGGGCGCCGGCAATCACCGCACCGTAGATGTGAATCGGGTAGCTGGGGTTGGGCACCAGCACGGTATCGCCCTGGTCCAGGGTCGCCAGCATCAAATGCGCCAGGCCTTCCTTGGAGCCGATGGTGACGATGGCTTCGCTTTCCGGGTCGATGTCGACCTCGTAGCGGTCCTTGTACCAACGGGAAATAGCGCGGCGCAGGCGCGGAATGCCCTTGGAGGTGGAGTAGCCGTGGGTGTCTTCACGCTGAGCGACGGTGACCATTTTCTCCACGATATGGGGAGGTGTGGCGCCGTCCGGGTTACCCATGCTCAAGTCGATGATGTCTTCGCCGCGCCGACGCGCAGCCATCTTCAGCTCGGCAGTGATATTGAACACGTAAGGGGGGAGTCGATCGATGCGCGCAAAGCGGCGCGGCGAACCTTGTTCGGCCATTGTTGCCTCGAGAGTACGTAAGCGCCCGGAACCGTCCGAGCGACGTTGGCCACTGCGGTGGCCTGCGGCGCTGAAGATAAGGGCGCTGGCCGGCGCTTGTCCAGAGGGCGAGAAAAAATAGTTCAGGGGCGGGCCGGGCGTTTTCCCGGGTATTTGCGAGTGCGCCGGTTTTGCCGCTATAACGTGCACGCTTCTTGCCTGACTCAGCAGCGCTCCATGACGGGGCACTCTCGAATAACCGCATCAAACAGGATCAATCATGGAGTTTACCAGCGGCTTTTTGCTGAGCCTTTCGTTGTGCCTGGACATCGGCGTGGCCAATATCGCGATGATCACCCTGGCCATGCAGCGTGGCTATTTCCAAGGCTTTTGCCTGGGCCTGGGCACCTGTGTCGGCGATCTGATCTACGCCGTGCTGGCCCTGGCCGGCATGACCGTGCTGCTGCAATACGAAAGCGTGCGCTGGGTGCTCTGGGTCGGCGGTTCGGCGTTGCTGGTGTACTTCGCGGCGAAGATGATCTACGCCGCCATCCATCACAGCTCGGTGCTGGCCGAGGCCGGAGAGGTGGACAACGGGTCGCCACGCAAAGAGTTTTTTCGCGGGATTTTCCTCGCCATGTCATCGCCTACCGCGATCCTCTGGTTCGCCGCCGTGGGCGGGACCTTGATTGCCCGATCCGGGGGCGGCGGGGTGGCCAGTTCCGGCTTGTTCCTGGCCGGGTTCTTCTGCGCCGGGCTGGTCTGGACCATGGGCTTGTGCCTGGCTGCGACCCAGGGCGGCAAGCTTCTGGGGGATAAATTGCTGCGCTACTCTTACCTGGCATCGGCGGCGATCTTCTGCTATTTCGCGGTCTACGTGATCCTTTCGGGTTACCAGGAATTTATCGTGGGGGCCGCCTCGGCCGAACTGCCAGGGCTTTGACGGGGGATTTCGGGTTTGCCTTCTATACTGGATGCCGAACCCGTTTTTCACTGCCAGGAGTGGTTTTCATGGATGACCTAAAACAGGGCGTCGCCCTGCAGCCGCGCTTCGAAAAGGAGCGTTTTTTATTGGTTGCCGGCTTTGGCCAGCGTTTTACCCAGGACACTTCCGGGGCGATTCCTGAGCTCTGGGAGCGCTTTGTGCCCCACATCGGCAAGGTCCCGAGCCAGGTGGGTGAGGTGACCTACGGCGTCTGCTGCAACACCGACCAGCAGGGCGGGTTCGACTACATCGCTGGGGTGGAAATCAGCAAGCTCGATGACCTGCCGGAGCGTTATCGCTGGGTCGAGGTGCAACCGCAGCAGTACGCGGTGTTCGAGCACCAGGGACCACTCCACGGGTTGCCCCAGACCTTTCAATACATCTGGAATACTTGGCTGCCACAGTCAGGCCGCACGGCGGCGGATGCACCGGGATTCGAGCGCTACAGCGCCGATTTCAATCCGAGCACCGGGGCGGGCGTGCTGGAAATCTGGGTGCCCCTCAACGCTGCCTAATAGCCACCCTGGCGGGCGCCTGCGGGCGTCCGCCAGGGGCTGAGTGATCGATAAGGCGGGGCGATTGCTCTATGATTGCGGCTCTTTTTTCTACGCAGCCCCGTGTCCGCCATGACCTCATTCCCCGTTGTTATCCGTCAGGTCCAGCCCACTGACCTGGACCGTTGCTTTGCCATTGAAACCCAGGCCTATGAAGGCGACGAAGCGGCTACCCGGGAAAAGATCGCGATCCGTATCGCCACCTGGCCCCAGGGTTTTATCGTTGCAGAGGCATCGGGCGTAGTGGCCGGTTTTATCAACGCCGGCGCCGCATTCGAGGTGGCCATGGCCGACGAGGCCTTTAAGGAGCTGATCGGCCATGACCCGGCAGGGCCCAACGTAGTGATCATGTCCGTGGTGGTGCACCCGGACTTCCAGGGGCGCGGCGTGGCCAAGCAGTTGATGCAGGCGTTCATCCAACGCATGACCGAGATGGGCAAGTCGAGCATCCACCTGATGTGCAAGGAGCGCCACGTGCCGCTCTACCAAGGCTTCGGTTTTGTCTACATCAAGGCCTCGGATTCGGACCACGGCGGCATGGCCTGGCACGAGATGCTCCTGCAGTTGTAACGCCGGCTCTGGGCAGGGCTTGGCCGTCGCGCGGGCCCGGCCCCGGTCGTTGATTCAGAACCTCAGCGCCATCCGCCGTTCATAACCGATGCGGCCTCGGTAGGCTTCGCCGCTGTCGATCCAGCCTTGTTGCCGGTAGAGGTTGAGGGCGGCCTGGTTACCGGCATCCACCGAGAGCATCAGGCTGTTGATCTCTGGCCAGGTTTGGCGCGCGGCGGCGGGCAGGGCGTGCAGGAAGGCCTTGCCGTAACCCCGCCCCTGGAACCTGTGGTCCACCTGCAAGGCGTGCAGCGTGGCGCTGTCGGCATCGGCCCAGGCTGGCAGGCAGGGTGGGCGCCTGAGCAGCAGGAAGGCCACGGGGTATTCCTCGGCCAGCAGGGCAAAGCCCTTGATCCCCGGCCCGCGTGCATTCAGCAGGGTGTAGAGCGCGGAATCAATGTCCCCGGAAAACGCCTTTTGCTGTGGCAGCACTTCCAGGGCCTGCAGTTGTTCGCGCTGCTGCTCGTTGAGCTGTTCATAGGCGACGAGTCGAGTGCTCACAAGGGGCTCCATGGCCGGGCAAAGTAGGCGGCGATTCTAGCGATTTGCCCGGCGCCTGAATTATTTTTCTGTGGCCTGTCGATTAGCCGGTTCGCCAGACGACTAAGGGTGTCTGGAGGTTTCTGGTGCTGTCCGAAAAGGCCGCGCCTGGAGCTTCTACCGTTCACTCAGCCGGGAGATTCGCCATGCACAGTCATGCCACAGACGCGCAGATCCGCACCTTGATCGACGCCTGGCAATACGCGGTGATTGCCAAGGATATCGAACAGATCGTCAGCTATTACGCCGATGACATCACCTCTTTCGACGCCGTCGGCGCCTTGCAATTCAAGGGCAAGGCGGCCTACCGGGCGCACTGGGAAGAATGCATGAAGGTCTGCCCCGGCCCGGGCATCTTCGAGTTCCATGAGTTGCATGTGGTGTCCGCCGAGGACAGCGCCTTTGCCCATTGGCTGGCCCGCTGCGGCGGCACTGACGAACAGGGTGAAACCAAGGCCTGCTGGATGCGCGTGACCGCCGGTTACCAGCGCCTGCAAGGCGAGTGGAAAGTGGTGCATGAACACTGGTCGGCGCCCTTCGATATGCAGAGCGGCACGGTGCTGTTCGACCTCGAACCCTGATCGTCGGGTGGTTCGCCAAAGTCCGAAACAGCAGCCATAGTGGATCAGCCTTTGCCGGGAGAACCTCATGAAATATCTCTGCCTTGTGTACAGCGACGAGCAGTTGCTGCACAGCTTGCCCGAGAGTCCCAAGGATGCCGAATGCCTGGCCTACGCCGAGGCGGTGCAAGGCAGCGGCCGCATGCTTGCGGCCCAGGCCCTGGAGTCGGTGCAGACCGCCACCACGGTGCGTATGCGCGGCGGCAAGCTGTCGATCACCGACGGTCCGTTCGCCGAAACCAAGGAGCAATTGGCCGGCTTCTACCTGATTGAAGCCCGTGACCTGAACGCTGCCATCCAGGTGGCCGGGAACATTCCGGCGGCCCGGGTCGGCAGCGTCGAGGTCCGCCCCGTTCGTGAATTGAATCCCTGATAACACCCCTAAAAGAACAGGAGTTTCGCGATGAGCCACGACCTGTCGGGCCGCTCGCCCGCCCCCTTTGAACTGTCCATCAGCCGCCTGATCGATGCACCGCGTAATCGCGTATTCCGCGCCTGGACCGAGCCGCACCTGCTGGCCCAATGGTGGGGGCCCCACGGCATGACCACCCCGGAATGCGAAATGGACCTCTGGGTCGGCGGCCAGTTTCGCACCCTGATGCGCGCGCCCGATGGCAGCGAGTACCCGACCATGGGCGTGTTTCTGGAGATCGTCGCGCCGTCGCGGCTGGTCTTCACCGACGCCTACCTGCCGGGATGGATCCCGTCCGCCAAGCCGTTCATGACCGCGCAAGTGACCTTTGAGGAACAGGACGGCCAGACCCTGTACACCGCCCGGGCCATGCACTGGTCCGCGGAGGACCGCCAGGCCCACGAAGCCATGGGTTTTCATGAGGGCTGGGGGCAGAGCCTGGAGCGCCTGGTGGCCCTGGTCACCCAAGGGATGAAGGACTGATGCCGACGCCGCCGGGCGCAACCGTCCCAACCCGGGTGGAGACGGTTTACCGCACGGAGTCGCGGCGGGTTCTGGCGACCCTGATTCGCCTGCTGGGGGATTTCGACTTGGCGGAAGAGGCCTTGCACGAGGCCTTTTTTGTCGCCGTGGAACGTTGGCAACGCGATGGCGTACCGGACAACCCGCGAGCCTGGCTGGTGTCCACCGGGCGTTTCAAGGCCATCGACGGCCTGCGCCGCCGCGCCCGTTTTGCCGCGTCCCAGGCCTTGCTGGCCAGCCAGTTGGAAGAACTGGAACAGGCGGACTGGAGTGGCGAAGAGGTGGAAGACGATCGCTTGCGCTTGATTTTTACCTGTTGCCACCCGGCGCTGGCGGCGGACGCCCAGGTGCCGCTAACCCTGCGGGAAATCTGTGACCTGACCACCGAGGAAATCGCCCGGGCTTTTCTGGTGAGCCCGGCCACCATCGCCCAGCGCATCGTGCGCGCCAAGGCCAAGATTCGCGATGCCGGTATTCCCTATCAGGTGCCGTCCATGGCCGAGCTGCCCGAGCGCCTGGAGAGTGTGCTACGGGTGATTTACCTGGTGTTCAACGAGGGTTACTCGGCGTCCATGGGCAGTGAGCTGACCCGCGATGAACTGACCCGCGAGGCCATTCGCCTGGGGCGCTTGCTGATGGAGTTGCTGCCGGAGCCCGAAGTCATGGGGCTGCTGGCCCTGATGCTGCTGCATGAGTCACGACGCCAGGCGCGGGTTTCGGCCAGCGGTGAGCTGATCCTGCTGGATGAGCAGGACCGTTCGCTGTGGAATGCCGAGGCGATGGCCGAGGGGTGTGCGCTGGTCGAACGGGCCTTGAGCTATCGACGTAGCGGGCCCTATTGCCTGCAGGCGGCCATTGCCGCGGTACACGCCGAGGCGAGCAGTGCGCAGGCCACCGACTGGGAGCAGATTGTCGGCCTGTATGACGTGCTGTTGCGGCGGGTGCCCTCGCCGGTGATCGAACTCAACCGGGCCGCGGCCATTGCCCAGCGCGACGGGCCTTTGGCGGGGCTGGAGCGGGTGGAGGCGATTTTGCAGCGCGGGGATCTGCAGGATTACCACCTGGCCCACTCGGCCCGTGCCGAGTTTTGCCGGCAGCTAGGCCAGGTGGAGCAGGCACGGGCGTCGTATGAGCGCGCGCTGGCCTTGACCCAGCAACTGCCCGAACGGCGCTTTATCGAGCGCCGCCTCCAGCAGCTTTAAGTGCTGGCAGGCGGGTGATGGCGGCCGTTGGAGCGCGCCCGGGAATGAGCGTCAGGCCTGCTGGCGTGTGGCAGCCAGGACGATTTCGCGGATGCACACGTGGGGCGGCTGTTCGTAGGCGAACTGGATCGCCCCGGCCACGTCCTCGGCGCTGAGCACGGTGCCGCCCATGTCCTGCTTCCAGGCCTGGTAGCCGCTCTTGATGCCTTCGTCGGTGGTGTGGCTCAGCAGTTCGGTCTCCACCGCTCCTGGAGCAATGGTGATGACCCGCACATTGTGTGGCGCCAGCTCTTCGCGCAGGTTTTCCGACAGGCCATGGACCGCGAACTTGGTGCCCACGTAGGCCACGTGATTGGGGAAGGTCTTGCGCCCGGCCACCGAGCTGACGTTGATCAGGGTGCCGGCCTTGCGCTCGATCATCCCGGCAACCACGGCATGCACACCGTTGAGCAGGCCTTTGACGTTGACGTCGAGCATGCGGTCCCACTGTTCGGGGGCCTGCTTGCTCATTTCCCCCAGGAGCATCACCCCGGCGTTGTTGATCAAGGCGTCTGCCGGGCCGAACCGGGCTTCGGCGTCCTGGACCGCCGCCAGCAGCGCGGCACGATCGGTGATGTCGACGCCGCGGCTCAGGGTATTGGGCAGGCCCAGAGCCTCCAGGCGTTCGATGCGTCGGGCCAGCAGCAACAGCGGATGGCCGGCCGCCGACAGGGCTCGGGCAACGGCTTCACCGATACCGGAACTGGCGCCAGTGATGATGACCAGTGGCTTGCTCATGGGATGACTCCTGAAATAAGAAAAACAAATGACGAGTGCTGGCCGGCAGTGTATTTACTGCGTGCATAACTGAAAAATGCCTTATTCCTCTCTCTGATATCGGAATTTCCTATGGATATTCGCCATCTCAAAGCCTTTCTCGCGGTGTTCGAGGAACGCAACATCACTGTCGCCGCCCAGCGCTTGTTTATCAGCCAACCCACCTTGTCGGTGACCATCAAGCAACTGGAAGAGGAACTGGGAACCACGTTGTTTGTGCGTCAACCCCGTGGTGTGGAGGTCAGTGAGCAGGCCCGGGTTTTGTATCCCCAGGCTCGGCGCATGGTGGCTGAAGCCGAGGCCCTGAGCCGACTGTTTCGCGGCCAGGAAGACCGCTCGCCACTGACGTTGGGGGTGGAGGGGGACGTTGCCGACAGTCAGGTGGGCGCCTTTGTGCGTATGGCTCACCAGGCGTTGCCCGGGCTGTTGCTGACTCTGCAAGAGGGCTGTGTGGGCGATGCCCGGCTGGCGGTGGAGGAGATGTGCTGCGAGGACGAATTGTTTCTGCCGCTGTGGGAAGAGTCCTATGTATTGGCGTTGCCCGCAGCCCATCCCATGGCCCAGTCGCCGGCCGGGCAAGCCTGGGTGCCGATCGATGACTGGATCACCTGCCCGCAGCACCCTTCTCACCAACGCTTGATGGCGCTGTATGGCCGTTCGCCGCAGACCCTGGCCGGGCATGCCGGATCGCTGAAACAGGCTCTGCACCTGGTGGCCGCAGGCGTGGGCGTGGCGATGCTGCCCCAGTCCCTGGTGCTGGGGCGGGAAGGGGTGGTGACCCGCGCTCTGCACCTGCCGGCACCGAGCCGGCGGGTGGGGCTGTGCTACGCCGCCCAGGCCCTGGAATCAGGCACCTTGCGCACCTTGCTGGAGTACTTCCAGAGCCACCCACCGGCGCGCACAGTCGCCGCCTGACAGCGCGTTATTCGAGCATTTTCGCCAACAGCCAACTGCCCGCCGGGCCCGGTGGATGCAGGCGTGACCACAGTGCGTCCACCGCCACCGGGCGGGGCCAGCCACGGGCGTTCAGTTCTTGCAGCGTGCCGGCGCCAAAACGCTCCACCAACCAGCGGGGCAATGCGGCCCAACCGAAGCCGCCTTGGGCCATTTCCAGCAGCATCAGGTAGCTGGCCGCCGACCAGACCCGGCCCCGCGCGCGGCTTTCATAGGGGTTGATGATTGTTGCCAGGCGCAGTTCGCGGTGCTGTTCCAGGTTCTCTGGGTCGAGCTGTTTGAGTTGGGCCAGGGGGTGATCACGGGCAACGAACAGGGCGATTTCGGTGCGCTCTTCCACGGTGGCGTGTTCCAGGTCCGCCGGGTAGCTGGGCTGCATCTCGGCAAAGGCGATTTGCGCCCGGCCGCTTTGCACCAGGGCCACCAGGTCTTCGCATTCGGCAATCAGGCATTCCAGTTCCAGGTCCGGGTAGCGCGCTTCGAACGCTTGCAGCGACGCTTCGAAACGGTCCGACTGATAGGTGTCGGACAGGGCCACCGTGAGTTTGGCTTCCACGCCCTGGGACAACTGGCTGGCGGCCATTTCCAGGCGGCTGGTGGCGGCCAGGATCTCTTCCGCACGCTGCAATAACACGTAGCCCGCTGGGGTCAGGCCGGGTTTGCGGCTGCTGCGGTCGAAGAGTTGCACATTGAGGTCGATTTCCAGGCTGGCCACGGCGGCGCTGATGGTCGACTGGCTCTTGCCCAATTGGCGTGCCGCTGCGGAAAACGAGCCCTGGGTGGCCGCCTGGACAAAGGCCAGCAGCACTTCATGTGAGGCCATGAACTATCGCCTTGATCGATGGTTATTGGTTATGAAGTATCGGGCCGCTCCTGGATGATCGCAACCTCATTCACTCACGGAGCAGGACCATGAACACCTCTAAATCGTTGACCGAACGGGTTTGTCAGGCGGTGGGTTTCGAGTTGCTGGCGGTATTGATCTGCACCCCGTTGCTGGCGTGGGTGATGGACAAACCCATGGTCGACATGGGCGCGGTGACCATTGGCATCGGCCTGCTCGCCCTGGCCTGGAACGTGGTTTTCAACGCCCTGTTCGACCGTGGGCTCAAGCGCTTCGGGCTTGCCCACAACGGCTGGACCCGGCTCGTGCATGCCGTGCTGTTCGAGGGCGGGCTGGTGGCGGTGGGGGTACCGCTGATTGCCTGGTGGCTGAACGTCAGCCTGTTGCAGGCCTTTCTCCTGGACATCGGCGTGCTGCTGTTTTTCCTGCCCTACACCTATCTCTACCACTGGGCCTACGACGTGCTGCGTGCCAAGTGGCTGCAACAGCACCTGGCGCACTAGGAGTCGATCGCTTCAGGCGTTGCGGTGCTGGCGTTCAATGGCTTCGAGGTACGCCTCCATGGCTCGGGGCGCTTCTTGCAGCAGGAGCACATGCTTGAGTTGGCTGTGCTCCTGGGCCAACTGGAACAGGCCCATGGGCAGGCCGAACATGGCCAGTACATAGGTGTCCCTTTGCTCGGCGCTGGCTTGGGGCAGGCGCAGGCTGAAAATCTGCTCATAGACGCTTTTCACCCGGGCATGCAGCTCGGGCGCCTGGAGCTGGCCGGTGGCGAAGCCCGGGTTGATCATCTGCAACAGGTCGGGGTGTTGTTCGAGGTAATGCAGGATCGGCAGGATCATGCGCTCGATCACCCCCCGGCAACTCATCTCCCGCCACTGCTGTGCGTCCACCGCCAGCAACGGCTCGGTGATGTGGCTCACGGCGACGATATGGCGTTGCCCCAGCGCATCGAGTACCTGTTGTTTATCAGCGAAGAAATGGTACAGCGAGCCGATGGAGGTGCCGGCTTCCCGGGCGATGCCGTGCATGGTCAGGTTGGCCACGCCGTGGCTGAGCAGCAGCCGTGCGCAGGCATCGAGAATCGCCATGACGCGTTCATGCCCGCGAGTCTGCTTGGGCGCACGCTGAGGTTTGACGGGTAGGGGCGTGGAGTCGGTCATGGTCTGCGAAAATTCCCGGGGCGCCTATTATGGCGTAGATGCGGGCGCACAGTCCGTAAACAAGAAGAGTCCTCAAACAAAACTAGACACTGTCCTCTACTTTTGTCGAAAATACGCGCCGGCCGGTTCCTGCCCTGAACCTGTCGCCCACCCGGCCCTCTGAAGACCATGACTATTTCTCGTCCCTGGATCATTTGCGAACACTGCGATTCGGTATTCGAACCGGTGCCGCTCGCCAAAGGCCAGACCGCCCAGTGTTCACGCTGTGGCGCGGTCTTGGTGCGCGCGCGGCATTTGAATGTGCAGCAGTTGTTCGCCCTGTCGATCACCGCAGCGTTGTTGTTCGTGTTCGCCAACCTGTTCCCAGTGATCCAGATCAGCCTGGAGGGCCTGAGTAACGAAGCTACCCTCTGGCAATCGGTAGAGGCCCTGGCCCATGGCCGTATCAGCCTGATTGCCGCCGTTGCCGGGTTGACCATCATTCTTGCGCCTTGCCTGCAGATCATCCTGCTGTGCTGGGTGCTGGGCCATGCCAACGTCGGCCGCGCGGCGCCGGGCTTCAAGGCTTGCATGCGCGCCCTGGAACACCTGCGGCCCTGGAGCATGCTGGAGGTGTGCCTGCTGGGGATCCTGGTGGCCATCGTCAAGCTGGCGGGCATGCTCGATGTGCATCCGGGGCTCGGCTTGTGGGCCTTGTCGATGCTGACGGTGCTGATCATCCTGATTTCCGGCAAGGGCATCCGCAGCCTTTGGGACGACCTCGAGGGCCGCTATTGATGAGTGCACCGCCCTATGCCCGTGACCTGGGCCTGATGCTCTGCCACACCTGCGGCCAGGCGTGTGAGCAGCATCAGCACCACTGCCCGCGCTGTGAATCGCCCGTGCACGCGCGCAAGCCCAACAGCCTGAGCCGCACCTGGGCCTTCCTTGTGGCCAGCGTGATCTTCTACATCCCGGCTAACCTGTTGCCGGTGATGCACACCAGCATGTTTGGCAGTGGCAGTGAAAACACCATCATGAGCGGGGTGGTGGAGTTCTGGAAACACGGCTCCTGGGACATTGCCCTGTTGATTTTCATCGCCAGCGTGGTGGTGCCCTGCATCAAGTTTTTTGTCCTCGGCACCTTGCTGGTCACATGCCAGCGCCGCAGCCGCTGGGCCCAGCGTGAACGTGCCCGGCTCTATCGGTTTATCGAGTTGATCGGCTACTGGTCCATGCTCGATGTGCTGGTGGTGGCCCTGGTGGCGGCCCTGGTGCAGTTTCGGGCCCTGAGCTCCATCGATCCGCGGATGGGCATTCTGTTTTTTGGTTTGGTGGTGGTGCTGACGATGTTGGCGGCCATGAGTTTCGATCCCCGGCTTATCTGGGATGTAGAGGTTGAAGATGTCTGATCATCCAGGTTCCAACGCTTCAAAGCCCCAGGCCGCCCCGGGTACGCCAGCGGTCAGGACGCGCCGTTTCAATGTCTCGCTGGTGTGGCTGGTGCCCATCGTCGCGGCCTTGGTAGGGCTGTCCATGGTGGTCAACAAGTCGCTCTCGGCCGGGCCGGAAATCACCATCAGCTTCCAGACGGCCGAGGGCCTGGAGGCCAACAAGACCCAGGTCAAGTACAAGAACGTGGTGATCGGCAAGGTGACTTCCATCGCCTTGAGCGACGATCGCCGCAAGGTGCTGGCCAAGGTCGAACTGGACCAGTCCGCCGAACCCTTCACCGCTGACGACTCGATGTTCTGGGTGGTGCGCCCGCGCATCGGCGCCAACGGCGTGTCCGGGGTCGACACCTTGCTGTCCGGGGCCTTTATCGGCGCCGATGCCGGCAAATCGGAGAAACGCAAAAACAGCTTCAAGGGCCTGGAAACCCCACCGCCGATCACCTACGGGCAGAAAGGCAAGCGCTTCACTCTGCACACGGACGACCTGGGCTCCCTGGACATCGGCTCGCCGGTCTACTACCGGCGCATCGAAGTGGGGCAGGTGGTGTCCTATCAGTTGGCCAACAGCGGCAAGGGCGTGGACGTGAAGATCTTCGTCAACTCGCCCAATGATAAGTACGTCACCACCGACAGCCGTTTCTGGAACGCCAGCGGTGTGGATGTGACCCTCGGTGCCAACGGCCTGAAGGTCAACACCGAGTCGGTGTCCTCGATCCTCGCCGGCGGCATTGCCTTCGTCGAACCCAAGTACAGCCCCGATGCCAAGCCGGCCCCGGAACACGCCGAGTACACGCTGTTCGGCGATCAGGAAACGGCCCTGGCACCGCCTGATGGCCAGCCGCGCTACATCCGCATGCGTTTCGACCAGCCCCTGCGTGGACTGGCGGTCAATGCACCGGTGGAGTTCCTTGGGGTCAACGTCGGCAAGGTGGTGTCCATGGACCTGGACTACGACGAGCAACGTCAGTATTTCCCGACCCTGGTGGGGGCCGTGATCTACCCGGATCGCCTGGGCAAGGCCCACGAAAAACTGCTCAAGGAGTTCGGCGGCGAAGACGATGCCCGCTCCGCCCAGTTGATCGCCGCGTTCGTCAAGCAGGGCCTGCGGGCCCAGGCGCGCAGCGGTAACCTGCTGACCGGCCAGCTCTACATCTCCCTGGATTTCGTTTCCAAGGCCAAGCCGGTGGCATTCGATGCCAGTGCACGGCCTCTGGAAATCCCGACGGTGCCGGGCAGCCTGGACAAGCTGCAGGAGCAGTTGCAGGCCGTGGTGGAGAAGATCAGCAAATTGCCGATCGACGCCATCGCCAATAACCTCAACGGCAGCCTGGGGGAAATGCAGAAGACCCTGAAGCAGGTCAACGGCGATGTCCTGCCGCAAATGCGTGACACCCTGGAGCAGACGAAAAAGACCCTGGCCAGTGCCAACGACAGCTTCTCTGAAGACTCGCCGCAACGCCTGCAATTGGGCCAGGCCATGGAAGAGGTGCAGCGCACCGCCCGCTCGGTGCGGGTACTCACCGACTTCCTTGGCCGTCATCCCGAGGCGCTGATTCGCGGTCGCCTGAAAGACAATCAACCGGATGCCTACCAGTCTCCGACCACTTCGGTTCGTGAATCCGCGTCGGAAGCCCAGCCATGAAAAAACCAGCCCTGTTGTTGTGCCTGAGCCTGGGACTTGCCGCTTGCAGCTCCGCGCCGACCCATTACTACACCCTGATGCCGCCGGTGGCCGAAGGCAGCGCTGTTGCCCGGACCGGCAGCCTGCAGTTCGAAATGTCCACGGTGCGTATCCCGGTCCAGGTGGATCAGCCGCAGTTGGTGGTGCGTCAGGACAGCGGCACCCTGGCGATCCTCGAAACCCAGCGCTGGAGCGCGCCCCTGGTGGACGAGTTCCACGACGCCCTGGCCAGCCAGATGGAGCAGAAGCTCGGTACGCGCAACCTCGAAGGCTTGCCCAAGCAGCCCGGGCGCCCGGTGCTGTCGTTGCAGACCGATGTGCGGCGCTTCGAATCCCTGCCCGGGCGTTACGCGCTGATCGATGTGGTCTGGAGCCTGCGCCTTCGGGGCGAGAGTGGCCCGGCCCGCAGCCTCACCTGTAGCAGCCAGATCCGCCAGCCAGCAGGTGTTGAACTGAATAGCCTGGTGCAGGCCCACCAACAGGCCATTGCCCAGTTGGCCGGGCAGATCGCCGCCACTGCACAGCGCTGGACCTGTCCCTGAAGGCAGGCATCGTTAGCGGCGGGCGGAGAGTTGCTGGGGCGCCAGGAACGCATCGTGGAAGTAATCGTGCAGCGCCTGCATGGCCGGGGTGAAGGCCCGTTCCCGGTGCCAGGCCAGGCCCACGCTCATGGGGGTGACGGCATCGCTGAGGGTCAGGGTTTCGATGCGCTTGCCCTCCAGCGACCAGGGCCGATGCACCAGGTCTGAGAGGATCGCTACGCCGCTGCCGTTGGCCACCATGCTGCGCACTGCCTCCACCGAGCTGGTGCGCACCCGCACCTGAGGCTGTTGATGGGCCTGTTCCCAATAGCGCATGGCGCTCTGCTCGGCCTCGTCGACGGTCAGCAGGATGAAGGGTTCTTTAGCGACGTCCGCCAGGCTGATGCTGGCCCGTTCGCAGAGCGGGTGGTGCGCCGGCAGCCACAGCCGGCGTTCGGAGTTGAACAGGGTTTCCGAGACAATGTCCGGGTGAGTCAGGTTGGCGGTGAGCACCACCGCCATGTCGAAACGCCCCTCCAGCAACCCTTGCTCGATGGCCCGGCGTTCCTGTTCATGCAGCTCGATGGTGACGTCCGGGTGCCAATGCTCCAGGCGTTGCAGGTGGTGTGGCAGGAAGTAGCCGATCACCGTGTAGCTGGCCGCCAGGTGCAGCACACCGCTGGCCCGGTAGTCCGGCAGCGGGCTGTTCAGTGCATCGTCGACACTGCGCAAAATCACATAGGCCCGGTTGAGAAAATGCCGCCCGGCGTCGGTCAGGTTCATGCCCTGGGCCGAGCGCACGAATAACTGCACGGCGAGCATCGCCTCCAGCTCCTTGATCGCCGTGGTCACTGCCGACTGGGAGATATTCAAGTGGATCGCCGCCTGGGAGATCTGCCCGATCTCCGCAGTGGCCACGAAGTAGCGCACCTGGCGCAAGGTCAATGACATGTTCCATTCCCCTTCGCTCTGTAGGGGCCGGCTGGCCGGCGAAAGCGATCTCGCTGTCGGCTGCCCACTCCTAACAAAGCTTTATCTGTTTTTCAGAAGATGCTCTATCTGATAATAGATCTTCCCAAGGGGTCAAGGCCGCTCTAATTTTCACTGCACGAAGTCACGAGAGTTGGAGCAACAGTGATGCAGGCAGTGGATTTCAATTCGGACATGGGCGAAAGCTTCGGTCCCTGGACCATCGGCGATGGCGTTGATACCGAGCTGATGGGCTTTATCAGCTCGGCCAATATCGCCACCGGCTTTCACGCTGGCGACCCTGGCACCATGCGCCGCACCATCGAACAGGCCAAGCGTTTGGGTGTCGCCATTGGTGCTCATCCGGGGTTTCGTGACCTGGTGGGTTTCGGCCGCCGGCACATCAATGCACCGGCCCAGGAATTGGTCGACGACATGCTCTATCAGCTCGGTGCCCTGCGTGAGCTGGCCCGGGTCCAGGGCCTCAAGTTGCAGCACATCAAACCCCACGGCGCGCTCTACATGCACCTGGCCCGGGACGAGGAAGCCGCGCGGCTGTTGGTGCAGAACCTGCGCAAGTTGGAGCCTGAGCTGCTGCTGTATTGCATGCCCAATTCGGTGATCTGGCACGTCGCCCAGGAGCTGGGCCAGCCGGTGATCCGCGAGTTCTACGCCGACCGCGATTACGACCTCAGCGGTTCCATCGTCTTCACCCGCCAGGTGCGCGCCCTGGACCCGGCGGCCGTGGCGGCCAAGGTGCTGCGCGCCTGCCAAAGCGGCCTGGTGCGTACCGTGGAAGGCGAGGACCTGGCCATCGAGTTCGACTCCATCTGCCTGCACAGCGACACCCCGGGCGCTCTGGATCTGGTGGAGGCCACCCGCACGGCGCTGGATCAGGCCGGCATCGAGGTGCGAGCACCGCGCTGAGGCGCATCCACACGAAGCACCGCGCGCAGACGCGGGTTTCACCTGGTTTTGATTTTTTGCCTGCCTTTCTACAACTATTCCAAAAGGAACAGACATGGCCGAATACAGTGTTATCACCCCCTTGCCGGGCACCTTCTATCGCAAGGCCACCCCGGAGTCGGCGCCTTTCGTCGAGGTCGGCGACTCCGTCAGCGCCGATACCGTGATCGGCCTGATTGAAGTCATGAAGCAGTTCTCCGAACTGACCGCCGGGAGCGCGGGTCAAGTCAGTGCCTTTTTGGTGGAAGACGGTGATCCGGTGGAGCCGGGTCAGGTCGTCGCGACGCTCGAACAGTGAGGGCCGGGGCATGACTGGATCAATTAACAAATTACTGGTGGCCAACCGTGGCGAGATTGCCGTGCGCATCATTCGCGCGGCCAAGGCCCTGGGGATTCCTACCGTTGCCGCTTGCAGCGAGGCGGATGCCGATTCCATGGCCGCACGCATGGCCGATGACGTGCAGATCATTGGCCCGGCGCGGGCCGACAAGAGCTACCTGAATGTCCAGGCCCTGCTCGGTGCCTTGCAGGCCAGCGGTGCCAATGCGGTGCATCCGGGCTATGGCTTTCTTTCCGAGAACGCCGACTTCGCCGAGGCGGTGGTCAAGGCCGGAGCAATCTTCGTCGGGCCCAGTGCCGAGACCATCCGCCGCATGGGCGACAAGGCTGAAGCCCGGCGCACCGCGCAGGCGGCGGGAGTGCCGGTGGTACCGGGCTCCCCGGGTGAACTCTTCGACCTGGACGCCGCGCTCAAGGCCGCTGAAAGCGTGGGTTTTCCGCTGTTGATCAAAGCCAGTGCCGGCGGTGGCGGGCGGGGGATTCGCCTGGCTCAGGATGCGGCGCAGTTGGCCGAGGAATTCCCTCGGGCGCAACGGGAAGCCCAGACGGCTTTCGGCAATGGCGCGGTGTACCTGGAGCGTTTCATTGGCCGTGCGCGGCACATCGAAGTCCAGGTGTTGGGCGATGGTAAACACGCAGTGCACCTGTTCGAGCGCGAGTGCTCGCTGCAACGGCGGCGGCAGAAAATCTTCGAAGAAGCACCGTCGCCGGTGCTCAGCGCCGAGCAGCGTGAGCAATTGTGCAGCAGCGCCGTGCGCCTCACCGAAGCTTTGGGCTACCAGGGCGCCGGCACCCTGGAATACCTCTACGACGACAGCACCGGCGAGTTTTTCTTTATCGAGATGAACACGCGGATTCAGGTGGAGCACCCCATCAGCGAACTGATCACCGGCATCGATCTGGTCCAGGCCATGTTGCGCATTGCCGGGGGCGAGCCCCTGGGTTGGCGCCAGAGCGATATCCAACTCAATGGCGCGGCCTTGCAGATGCGCTTGAATGCCGAAGACCCGGCGCGGGATTTCTTTCCCAGCCCGGGCAAGGTCGAGCAGTTGATCTGGCCGGAAGGGGCGGGAGTGCGGGTCGATAGTCACTTGTACCCGGGCTATGTTGTGCCACCTTATTACGACTCGCTGTTGGCCAAGCTGATCGTCCACGGGCGTGACCGCGGCGAGGCCCTGGCCCGGGCGCGGCTGGCCGTGGAACACACCACCTTGACCGGCATGGCCAGTACCTTGTCGCTGCACCGTGAACTGCTGGCCGAACCCTGGCTGCAGCAGGCCGATTTTCACACGGGAACCCTGGAAACCTGGCTGGCCGAGCGCCGCGCCGGAGGTGTCGCATGAGCCAGCCGATCCGCTACAGCTTTGGTGCCGACGAGCACCTGTTCGCCGAAGTCAGCGACAGCATGTCCCTGGAAGCCTTCTTCAAGGGCATGGCGGTGACCCGCGCCGTGGAGCGCCTGGAATTGGATGGGGTACTGGATGTGTGCCTGGCCAATGCCTCGTTCCAGATCCGCTTCGACCCGGACCGCATCGCCCCGCACACCCTGCTGGAGGCGGTGCAGCAGGCCGAGGCCGGAGCGGTGGCCGAGCGCAGCCTGCACACCCGGATCATCGAAATTCCAGTGCTCTACAACGACCCCTGGACCCATGAAACCCTGATGCGCTTTCGTGACCGGCATCAGGACCCCAGCGCCACGGACCTGGAGTACGCAGCGCGGATCAACGGTCTGGCGGACGTCGATGCCTTTATCGCCGCCCACAGCGGTGCGCCCTGGTTCGTCTCCATGGTGGGGTTTGTTGCCGGGCTGCCGTTCATGTTCCAGATGGTTGAGCGTGAGCGGCAGTTGCAGGTGCCCAAGTACCTGCGGCCGCGCACCGATACGCCAAAACTGACCCTGGGTCATGGCGGCTGTTTCGGCTGCATCTACTCGGTGCGCGGTGCCGGCGGCTACCAGATGTTCGGCGTCACCCCGGCCCCTATCTACGACCCGCAGCAGCAACTGGCTTACCTCAAGGCGCACATGGTGTTCTTCCGCCCGGGGGACATCGTGCAGTTCAAGCCCATCGACCGCGAGGCTTACGACCAGGCGGTGGCCGAAGTCGAGGCCGGGCGCTTTGACCTGCGTATTCGCGAGGTGGAGTTTTCCCTGGATGCGTTCATTGCCGACCCGGTCGGCTATCCCAAGTCGCTGCAGGAGGTGCTGGCATGATCAAGGTCATCAAACCGGGCCTCGCCACATCGGTGCAGGACCTGGGGCGCGAAGGTTTCTATCACCTGGGGATTCCGCCGTCTGGCGCCTTGGACCAGTACGCCCTGAGCGCGGCCAACCAGTTGGTGGGCAACCCGGCAGGAGCGGCCGGGCTGGAGTGCACGCTGCTCGGGCCGGAGCTTGCGTTCAGCGCCGATGCCCTGGTGGCGGTTTGCGGCGCCCATATGACGCCCAAACTCGATGGTGTGGACATGCACCTGGACACCGCCTTTGCGGTCAAGGCCGGGCAAGTGCTGCGCTTCGACTTTCCCAAGGCTGGGGCCCGAGCGTACCTGGCGGTGGCCGGTGGCATCGATGTGCCGCTGGTGTTGGGCAGTCGCTCGACCTATGCCTTGGGCGCCCTGGGCGGTTTTCAGGGGCGGCGTTTGGCGGCTGGGGATGAGCTGCCGGTGGGTGTCGCCAGCGGCAAAAGCCGTCCCGGTGCCAGTTTGCCCATGGCGCTGCGCCAATCCCTTGGGGGCGAAATCACCCTGCGGGTAGTGCCGGGCCTGTACTACGAACGCTTGAGCGACGCGGCCAAGGTCAGCTTCTTCGCCGAACCCTGGACCGTGGGTTCGGAAGCCGACCGCATCGGCTATCGCTTCAAGGGCGGCAGCGCCTTGAGCTTCCAGCCCCGGGAGCAGCCGTTCGGCGCGGGTTCCGATCCGTCGAACATCGTCGACAGTTGCTACCCCATCGGTTCGATCCAGGTGCCGGCAGGGCTTGAACCCATTGTCCTGCACCGGGATGCGGTGTCCGGTGGCGGCTACGCCATGATCGGCACGGTGATCAGTGCCGACCTCGACCTGATCGGCCAGATGCAGCCCAACCAGAAGGCCCGCTTTGTGGCGGTGACCCTCGAAGAAGCGCTGGAAGCCCGGCGCTCCTATAAGAAAAAGCTCAGCTGTCTGAACAAGCTCTTCCCTTCCTGACTCTGCCCGCCGCATCGCGCGGGCCATGCCAAAAGGTACGCCAACGCCGCACTTCGGTGCGGTGACGGCTGCCCGCGCTTCAACCCTTGATTGGTTCTGGAGTTCACGCCAATGGCAGCTTTATCGCAATCGAATCAAACCGGGCAGGACCCGACCAGCGTTGCCGTGCCCAGTGAGGCGCGCATGGGGCGACTGTCCCTGACCATGGCCTGGTGGGCGGTGTGCAGCGCGATGTTCTACATCGTCGTCGGCGCTTCCCTGGCCCTGTCTTACGGCACCCGCAATGCACTGATCGGCATGCTCCTGTCGGTGCTCAGTTATGGCCTGGGGAACACTGTGCTCAGCCGCTTCGCCATGCGCAGCGGGCTCTCGGTGGCGCTGTTTTCACGGTTGTTGTTTGGCAGCACCGGGGCCTGCCTGGCGACCTTGATTTTCTTCTCCACGGCGATCTATTACGCGGTGTTCGAAGGTTCGGTGATCGCCGTGGCCCTCAACCACCTATACCCGCAACTGCAGTATCCGCTGGCGGCGCTGGTGGTGGTGCTGTACAGCGTGCCGCTGATCCTGGGCAGCGTGCAGCACTGGCTGGACAAGCTCAACGGTGTGCTGTTGCCGGTGTATCTGGGTGGCTTGCTGTTCGCCGTGGGCCTGTCCATCAGCCGTTATGGCTACCAGCCGCAATGGCTGGATTTCGGCCCGGCCAATCCCAGTAGCACGGGCTGGTGGGACTGCTTCGTGGCCTACATGGGGGTGTGGATCCTGATGCTGTTCACCTTCGACTACGCACGTTTCGGCAAGCCGGCAGACGCCGCTTATCACGGTCGCTGGAACTTCGGCATGCCGTTCTACGCGGTGACTTTTTTGCTCAACGGCGCGGCGGGAATCTACCTGGTGAGCAGCATTCCCCATGAAGGCGCGCTCAATGAAGTCTCGGTGGTGATGGCGATCTTGCAGTTGATGGGGCTCTGGGGGCTGTTGTTCGTCTGGGCCACGCAAACCCGGATCAACACCGCCAACTACTACCTGGCGACCTTGAACATGCAGGCGTTCTTCGGTCGTTTCGGTCTGCGCGGCTCCTACCTGATGTGGGCGGTGGCGGTGGGGATCATTGTCTACGGCCTGATGCTGGCGGATGTGTTCGCCTACCTGCTCAAGGCCCTGGCCTATCAGGGGATCTTTGTCGTGGCCTGGGTCGGCGTGGCCCTGGCGCAGATTCTGTTGGGGCGTACGGACGTGGCGGCGATTGATCGCGTGGCGGCCTTCAACCCGGTGGGGCTGACAGCCTGGTTCGGCGGCACGGCCCTGGGGCTGATGCTGATGTGGGCGGGGGGCGGCCTGGCCAGTTTCTCGGCGCCGCTGACCGGGGTCCTGGCGTTTGCCTTGCAGGCCGGGCTGGCCAGTCGCTTGCGGGGCCGCTTGCCCGCCGTCGGCTGACAGGGCGGCGGGCAAGCGGGCGCTGATCAGAACAGTTGGGTGAACAGCCAGTACAGGCTGCCCGACAGCAGGATCGCCGCCGGCAAGGTCAGGACCCAGGCCATGGCCAGGTTGCGGATGGTGCGCATCTGCAACCCGCCGCCATTGGCCACCATGGTTCCGGCCACCCCCGAGGACAAGACGTGGGTGGTCGATACCGGCAGGCCGAACATGTCCGCCGCGCCAATGGTCAGCATGGCCACGGTTTCTGCCGAGGCACCCTGGGCGTAGGTCAGGTGGGTCTTGCCGATCTTCTCGCCGACGGTCACCACGATGCGTTTCCAGCCGACCATGGTGCCCAGGCCCAGGGCGATGGCCACGGCGATCTTCACCCACAACGGAATAAAGCGTGTGGCGTTGTCGATCTGCTGCTTGAACAGTTGCAGCTTGCCCTGGGTGTCGGCGTCGAAATTGCCCACCGCGTTTTTGTCCATCAGGCGAATGGTTTCGCTGGTCAGGTACATGTCGTTGCGCACGTTGCCCATGGCTTCGGCGGGCACCTTGGACAGCGAGCCGTAACCCTTGACCTCACTGCCGATGGAGCCGGCCAGGGCGGCCAGGGCCGGGATCAGTTCGGGGCTGGCCTGTTTGCTGCGCACGTATTCGGAGAGCACGGGGCGCGGGTCGGCCGGTGCCGGTTGCGGTGCGCTTTTCACCAGGGCCTGCTGGGTGACTTCGGCCACAGCGGCGAACTGCAGGGCCTGGTCTGCCGGCATGGTGCGGTTCAGCGCATAGGCCATCGGCAGGGTGCCCACCAGAATCAGCATGATCAGGCCCATGCCTTTTTGCCCATCGTTGGAACCGTGGGCGAACGACACCCCGGTGCAGGTCAGGATCAACATGCCGCGAATCCACCACGGCGGCGGGGTATTGCCTTTGGGGGCCTTGTACAACGCACGGTTCTTCACGAACAGGCGCAGGGCCAACAGCAGCAGGGCGGCGAAGACGAAGCCGATCAAGGGCGAGAACAGCAGGGCGTAGCCGACCTTGGTGGCCTGGCTCCAGTCCACGCCGCTGGTACCGTCACGGCCGTGCATCAGGGCATTGGCCACGCCGACGCCGATGATCGAGCCGATCAGGGTGTGGGACGACGAGGCCGGCAGCCCCAGCCACCAGGTGCCGAGGTTCCACAAGATGGCGGCGATCAGCAGGGCGAAGATCATGGCGAAACCGGCCGATGAGCCCACCTGCAAAATCAGCTCCACGGGCAACAGGGCAATGATGCCGAAGGCCACCGCGCCGCTGGACAGCAAGACCCCGAGGAAATTGAAGAAACCCGACCAGACCACCGCGAAGTGCGGCGGCAGCGAATGGGTGTAGATCACCGTGGCCACGGCATTGGCGGTGTCGTGGAAGCCGTTGACGAACTCAAAGCCCAGGGCAATCAGCAGCGCCACGCCCAGCAACAGGAAGGGCGTCCAGGTGGTGACCGTGGTGCCCAGTTCGTGCATGTCGTGCACCAGGCTGTAGGCGGTGAACAACAACCCCATGGCCAGCACGGCAAAGAACACCACAAGGGTGAAGGGGCCAGGTTTTTTATCCAGTGAGGGGCGTGTCTCGGGGCGGGAGGTGGCGGCAGTCAGGGATGGGGTGGCCATGGCCGGACAATCCTGTGGGTGGGAGGAATGTCGCCCATGATCGTTGCCAAATGTTACAGAGAGGCTGCCTCAGATCATGGTTTACGCGATTGAGCCGTTCCGTTGATCAGGTCGATCCCGCGCGGCCATCGTGCTCATCCCGCTCATCCCGTAGGAGCCGGCTTGCCGGCGAAGAGGCCCTCAAGCCTGGCACCTACCTTGGGGGCGCCTTCGCCGGCAAGGTGGGGTCAGTAGTCCTGGCGCTTGCGGAAGGCCCAGCGCCCGGCGATCACGGTGAAGGTGGCCACCAGCGCCACCAGGATCCAGAAGCCCTCCGGGTCTCCGGAAAAGGGAATGCCACCCACGTTCATGCCAAAGAAGCCGGCGATGATGTTGATCGGCAGCGCCAGCACCGTGACCACGGTCAGGGTGAACAGGGTGCGGTTGCTCTGCTCGTTGAGGTTGGCGGCGATCTCTTCCTGCAGCAGTTTGATGCGCTCGCCCAAGGCGGTGAGGTCGTTGATGATCAGGGCGAACTCTTCGGTGGATTTGCGCAGCTCCTTGACGTCTTCCTTCTGCAGCCATTGCGGTGGCCGGTTGAGCAGCCGCAGCAGGGAGCCGGGCTCCAGGGCCAGCAGCCGTTGCAGGCGCACCAGCACCCGACGCATGGCCCCCAGTTCGGCGCGGTTGCTGGCGACCCGGGCCGCCAGCAACTGGTCTTCGATCTGATCGACGCTGAGGCTGGTCTTGCGCACGATCTGGGTCAGCACTTCGCCCTGGTCCCGCAGCAGGTGCACCAGCAGTTCCAGGGGGGAGCGAAAGCATTCGCCGGCCTTGACCGATGAGCGCAGCTTGTCCACCGAGTGCAGGGGCTGCAGGCGGGCGCTGATGATCAGGCGGCTGCGGGCACAGACCCAGAGTGTGGAAATGTCCGAAGACACCATGTTGCTGAGGTTGAACACCACGTCGTTGACCACCGCCAGCAGGGCCGAGTCCACGTGTTCGATGCGTGTGGAGCGCGACCCCTCGTGCAGGGCCTCGAAGAACTCCTCGGGCAATTGCAGGTGCGCCTTCATCCAGCGCTCGCACGCCGCGTGGGCCAGGTTCAGGTGCAACCAGAGGAATTCGTCGCCGTCGTCAGGGTGTTGCAGGGCCTGCAGGGCCTTGGCCGAGTCCAGCTCGCGACCGCGTTCGCCAGGGCGAAAACTGAAGCCGTACAGCAGGCCGAACAGGTCGGAATCACGGTGGCTTTGGTCGATGCTGTGGTTCATGGCGTCTCGCAGGAGAGAGGGCGCCTGTGGCTGGGTTTCACAGGTTCACTTGAGCCCTATCATCCCAAGGTTTTTTGACGTTTTTGTGACAGTTCGGCGAGCAATATAAGGGGGGCATAACCGGCAGTCGGCGTGGCTCAAGAAAGTCTTCGACGCGCCGATCACGCTGACAACACAAGGCACCTTTAGGTGTGCCTGACAGGGATGTCACGACGTTACGCAGGTGTTTTGGGCCTGCTTTATCCCCGCCATGAGATCCCCACGATGTCTTTGCAAAAATCCCTGAGAGCGCAAGTGCTCACCCTGTTGAGCGGCAGCCTGCTGGCGATGCTGTTGATCGCCTTGGCGTGTTTTCATTTTCTGTCCAGTGGCGTGCAAAGCTATCGCGCCCTGATCGACGGACCTTTGCACACCTCCCAGTTGATCGATGAAGCCAACCTGCAATTCAAGGTGCAGGTGCAGGAATGGAAAAACGTTTTGTTGCGCGGCAAGGAGCCTCAGGAACTGAACAAGTACTGGACCCAGTTCGAGGCGCGGCAGCGCGAGGTGCAGGACATTCTCGGGCAATTGGCGGCGACGCCTGGGGTCGACAGTGCGCTCAAGACCCGCATCGAGCGCCTGCGTGAAGAGCATCGCTTGTTGGGCAGTGCCTACCAGAAAGGGCGTGACGCCTACGTGGCGGCCGGGGCTGATGCGGCGGCCGGCGATGTAGCCGTCAAGGGCGTGGACCGCGCCACCAGCGAGCAGATGAGCAGCCTGGTCAGCGAGTTGCGCCAGCAGGGCGGCGCGCAGTCCTTGCTGATCAGTGCCGACGCCGAGCGCACGGTGTGGATCGGGATTCTGGTGATGCTGGTCTCGGGGGCGTTGATTGGTTTGTTCAGCCTGTGGCTGGTCAACCGCAGCCTGGTGCAGCCGATCCGTGAGTTGATCGAGTACGTGGCCCAACTGAGCCGTGGCCGTCTGTCCGAGCGCGTGGCCATTACCCGCCAGGATGAGCTGGGCAAGCTGGCCGTGGCGGCCAACACCTTGCGCGATTTCCTCGCGGAAACCTTTAACCGTCTGCAGCGCAGTGCCTCGGACCTGGACAGCGCCAGCGGCGAACTGAATGCGATTGCCGGGCTGATGTCCCAAGGCACTAATGAGCAATTCAACCGCACCGATCAGGTGGCCACGGCGATGAACGAAATGTCCGCGACGGCCCAGGAAGTGGCGCGCCACGCCGCCGATGCGGCGCGGGCCGCCGATGATGCCGATCACTCGGCGCAGCAGGGCGAGCAGGTGATGCAGGGCACCATTCACACCATCACCCAGATGCGTGGCGAGATTGCCAACACCGCCACAGTGATTCGTCGCCTGGAAAGCGACAGCGGACGGATCGGCAAGGTCTTGGAAGTGATTCGCGGGATCGCCGAGCAAACCAACCTGCTGGCCCTCAATGCGGCCATCGAGGCGGCCCGGGCCGGTGAGGCCGGGCGCGGGTTTGCCGTGGTCGCCGACGAAGTCCGTAGCCTGGCCCAGCGCACGGCGGCGTCCATCAGCGAGATCAATCAGATCATCCACACGGTGCAGACCGGTGCGGTGGATGCGGCCCAGGCCATCGAAAGCGGCCAGTCGCGCAGTGAGGAAAGTGTCGAGCAAGTGACCCAGGCCGGGGCGATGCTCGAACGCATTACGGCAGCGGTGGAGGCGATCCGTGACATGAACCGGCAGATCGCCACGGCGGCGGAAGAGCAGACATCGGTGGCCGAGGACATTTCTCGCAACCTCACCGAGATCACCGCCATCGCCAGTACCAATCTCGACAACGTGCAGCGCACCGAGGCGGCAAGCCGCAACCTGCACGGCTTGTCTGGTCAGTTGAATGAAGTGACGGCGCGCTTGAGCGCCTGATGGGCCGGGTCGTGTATCGACATGCTTACTGTGTCGATACACGATCACTCTCAAGCTGGACCTTGTGCTGTCGATGACCGGTTATCCCATCACCCGTCAGGACATTACCCATGGTCAGCCTCACCTCCGTCACCATTACCCAGCCCCTCACCAGCAGCACCACCAAAGCCGCGAGCAGCGACAGCGAAACCACCACCGACAGCACGGCGATCGGTGCCACCGACAGCACCAGCGATTCGAGCAAAGCGGCCCCGGCCGGCGGCGCAGCGCCGGCTGGCGACAGCAGTTCGAGCAGCAGCGAAGAGTCCGATACGGTCAAGGAACTGCGCAAGCAGATCGCCGAACTGCAAAAGCAGTTGCAGGAAGAACAGCGCCAGTTGCAGGCCGCCCAAGCCAAGGAAGAAAGCGCTGACGCCAAGGCTGCCAACGTGGCCGCCGCGCAATCTCAGGTTTCCTCCACCAGCGCTTCGCTGCAAACCGCCACCGCGGCCTTGTTGCAGGCCCTGCAGGACTCCGACAGCAGTACGTCCGGTTCGCTGGTCAGCACCACCGCCTGATTTTTCAGCGCACACAAAAACGCCGCGCGACCTTGGGGTCGCGCGGCGTTTTTGTGTGGGGGTTACTTGTCTTGCTTGTTGCTCAGGACTTTGCCGGTCTTGGCGTCCAGGTCCACGTCCCATTCCACGCCTTTGGTGTCACGCAGTTCGACTTGGTAGACGTAGGTGCCAGCAGCGGTCTGCTCCAGCTCGGTGTCGGTGATATTGGTCGCGGTGGTGCCTGGGTGCTGGGCCAGGGCGGCCTGGTTGAGTTTTTCCAGGTCCATGATGCTGCCGGCTTTGAGCAGGCCAGGGATCAAGTCCGGGCGAACGTCGGCTTGGGCCAGGCCGGCAGTCAGGGTCAGGGCAGTGGCAGCGAACAGGGCAGTGAGCTTTTTCATGTCTTGATTCCTTGGGTGAGCTGTTTAAGTGGCCTCAGGTTAACCAGCCGAACTTAATTCACCCTTAATTACGCGGACGCTTTGCGCCGTTTGTTCAATCGCCGCTTATTCACCGGGCGGCAAGCTGGCGCCTCAATCAATGGAGGCGGTTATGCGGTGGATCATCAAAGTGCTGTACGGGCCGCTGTTCTGGGTCGGTTTTATCGGCGCCGGAATTTTTTGGGTGGGCGAGCGCGGGGCATCGGCCGGGTGGCTGCTGGCACTGTTTGCGCTGGCGCTCGGGGTGTCGTTTCTGGCTGAGTGGTGGCTGCCTTATGAGCCCGCTTGGAACCGTGCTCGCCAGGATCGCCGGCGCGATGCGCTGCACGCCTTGGTCAATGAGAGCCTGAATGCCTTGGGCCTGTTGCTGTTGCCGGTAATGGTCAGCCTGCTGGCGGTGTATGGCCTGTGGCCCCGGCAATGGCCATTGTGGGGGCAGTTGTTGCTGGCAATCGTGGTGGCCGATTGTGGCATCACCCTGGCCCATTACTTCAGTCACCGGCTGCCCTGGCTCTGGCGCCTGCACGCGGTGCACCACAGCGTGCAACGGCTGTACGGGTTCAACGGTTTGATGAAGCATCCCCTGCACCAGGCCGTGGAAGCGTCCGCCGGCTTGTTGCCGTTACTGGTGCTGGGCATTCCCCTGCCGGTGGCCGAGCTGCTGGCCTGGGCCATTGCCGTCCAGCTGTTGTTGCAGCATTCCAATGTCGATATGCGCCTGGGGCCTTTGCGCTGGGTCTTTGCCTGGGCCCCGGTGCATCGCTTTCATCACATGAAGTACGGCAAGGCCGGCAATGTGAATTTCGCCTTGTTCTTCACTTTTTGGGACTGGCTGTTGGGCACGGCCTTCCACAGTGCCGAGTACCCGATTCGCGACGGCGACCTGGGCATTGGCAGCCGCCCGGACTTTCCACGGGATTACCGGGCGCAGTTGTGTGATCCGTTCCTGGCGGTGACGTTGAGCGATGAGCCACCGGTGCCTCAGCCACTGCGCTCCTGAGTCAATCCAGTACACGCAGTTCAAGACCTTGCAGGGCTTGCCCGGCCGTGACGCCGAACAGGCTCTTGAGGGTCCGGGAGAAGTGCGCCGAGTCGGCAAACCCGGCGCCATGGGCGGCGTCGGTGACCCGCTGCCCGGCCAGTACCAGGGCCATGGCCAAGCGCAGGCGTCGCCACAGCACCAGGCGCCGCACGGGCAGGCCCACGTCTCGGGCGAACAGGCGTTCAAGCTGGCTCAGGGAGAGGTGGGCCCGGGCTGCCAGGGTCGCCGCGGGGACCTTGTCTGTCAGGGCGTTATCCAGGGCCGTCAGTGCCAGGCTGACCCGGCTGTCACTGAGGGGCTGGCGCGGGCATTGGCGCAGGGCCGCTTCCAGGCCCGGCAACGAACATTCGGCGCCCTGCAGATGCCTGTGCAAGGTGCCGCCATTCAGCTGCCGTGGTTCGGCGTAGACACTCAATACCTCGCTGGGGGCCTCGACAATGGCATGCCTACGCAGGCTTTCAATCAACAGCCAGTGGGTGGTTTGCACCACGCCATCGAGGCTGAGGGTGACCGGCTGCTCGGGCGCAATCAGCACTTGATGGGCGTAGTGGGCATGGGCCGCGGTGGGCCCCAGGGTACCTTGCAGCAGGGCGTAGTCAGGCCCCAGCCACAACCGGCCGCGCCACTGTTGCAGGGCCATCCTCAGTAGCCGTTGGCGTCAAGCACTTGGGCCACGCTGCGGCTGGGCGGGCGCTTGAGGTAGGTCAGCAACTCCGCGCTGCGGTTGCTGAAGATGCCGTCGACACCGGCGTCCAGCACCTGCTTGAAGTCCACCGGCTCATCGACGGTGTAGGCGTGCACCAGCAGGCCCTGTTCGTGGGTGTATTGATTCATCCAGGGTTGCACCAGGTCCGCGTAGCTCTGGTCGCCACCCTGGCGCAGGGCCACGGAAGGGCCGGTACCGACGGCGCCCTGGGCCTTGGCGTAGTCGACCCACTGTTGGAACGCGGCGCGGTCCTTGGGTTGTTGCTTGGCGTAGTAGTGAGCTTTGTCAGGCTCGCCACTGTCGGCGAACTTGACCTTGGACAGCGGTTCGATGCTGCCTTCAGCCACCCACAGCAGCAACACGGCGGGCACGTTGGGCATGGCCTGGCGCAGCAGTTCCAGGCTGTGCTTGTCGAAGGTCTGCAACACCACACGGCCCTTGCCCTCGCCGATGGCCTGCTGGCCTTTTTCCGAAGGGATGCCAGAGGTGTTCAGCCAGCCACGTTCCTGCAGCTTGGCCTTGAGGTCTTGCTCGATGCCCGGGAAATGGCTGGGGCCCTTGGTCTCGATATACAGCCCGGGTTTGTGCTGCGGATTGCCCTGGGCGATATCGATCACTTCATCCAGGGTCAGGATCTGCAGGCCGACATAACTGGGGCGGGCGCGTTGTGGATAGGCCTGGTTGAACCAACTGCCAGCGTCGAGGGTTTTCAGTTCGGCCAGGGTAAAGGCGCTGACGGAGCTGTTCTTGCGCTCGGGAAACTTGCTGGCTACGTCGCTGGTGCGCAGCAGGTTGTCGTCATGCAGGGCCAGCAGCACACCATCCTTGCTGCGTTGCAGGTCCAGCTCTAAATAGTCGGCCCCCAGGTCCCGGGCCAGTTTGTAGGCCGCTGCAGTGGATTCCGGTGCATCGTAGGACGCGCCGCGGTGGGCGATCACCGCCGGGTAGGCGATGCCATGGCTGGCGGCCACGGCCTTGGGATCGTGCGCACTGGCAGCCTGGGTTTGGCTGGCGGCAAGCAGCAGGCTCAGCAGCAGGGCGTTCAGGGAAAAGGTCGCGGGCATCTTCGAGTTCCTTTCGGGGCCGGGGGAGCGTTCTCTTTTATCAATAGGCAACGCCTTACGCTATCGCCATAGCGCCATGGCTGTGTGTCAAAAAAATTATTCGGGCGTTTTTTTCCTCGGCTTTGCAGTAGTCTTGACCCCTGCAGTTTCCCCATCAGAGGGAAACCCCATAAGCATCTGTGCCCTCTGCCAAGCGTGTAAACCATTGACCACCTGTCCTGCGGGACCTTGAGTGAGGTTTACCATGCGCATTACGTCCGAACTTATCTGTCAGGCCGCCGACCAGCTTCAGGGTTTTGTCGGGTTCAACCGCAAGACCGGCAAGCACATTGTGCGTTTCAGCGAAGACTCCTTCGGCATGGACGTCGCCGACGACGCCATCATTCCCACCAGCGAATTCGTCTGGGCCCCGGCCACCGACCAGACCATGACCCTCAAGCGCGAGCTCATCCAGTTGCTGCTGGAGCAGAACATCGACGATCGGATTCACATCACCGAGCCGCTGCGGGTGTACATGCGTCGCACTGACGTACCGGAGATCTGTGCCGTGCGCAGCCTGGTGGCCACCGCACGCAGCTGATCCTCAGGCCGGTGGACGGGCGCGGGCCGGGCAGCATTGTCGCTGCCGGCCTGCAGCCACGTGTGGCATTCTGCACCTTTGCGTATCAACCCTCCGGCCTGCCATGACCCTTTTGCGACTGATCCTCGGCGATCAACTCAACCCGCTGCACAGCTGGTTTCGCCAACCGTGCGCGGAGGCGATTCACGTGCTGATGGAGGTGCGCCAGGAGACCGACTACGTCCTGCATCACGGGCAGAAGGTCCTGGCGATCTTTGCCGCCATGCGTGACTTTGCCGCGAGCCTGGAGGCCGCCGGGCATCGCGTCTGTTACCTGAAGATCGACGACCCGGACAACACCCAGTGCCTGACCCGCAACCTGGATGCCCTGTTGGCGCGGTACGGGGCCAGCCACTTCGAGTACCAGGCCCCGGATGAATGGCGCCTGGACCAGCAATTACTGGGTTACTGCGAGGCCCTGGCCATCCCCTCGACGATGGTCGACAGCGAGCACTTCTACACCGCCCGGGAGCAGGCGCAGTTGATCTTCGCCGGGCGCGAGCATTGGTTGATGGAGCACTTCTATCGCACGCTGCGGGTGGTCGAAGGCGTGCTGCTGGACCCTGAGCGCAAGCCCCTGGGTGGCCAGTGGAATTACGACCACGACAACCGCCAGGCGTGGCCCGGGATGCCGTTCGAGTCGGCCGACAGTCGTCCGCGGCATGATCATTCCCTGCTGTGGCAGAGCATTCAGGCCGCAGGGGTCCAGAGCTTTGGCAGCGTAGCCGCCGAACAACTGGCCTGGCCGCTGAATCGCGACGAAGCGCTGCAGCAGTTGCAGGGGTTTATCGAGCACGAGCTGAAGCATTTTGGCGAGTTCCAGGACGCCATGAGCAGCCGGGCCTGGCGGTTGTTTCATTCGTTGCTGTCGTTTGCCCTGAACACCAAGATGCTCAACCCCCGGGAAGTGGTGCAGCGGGCCGAAGACGCCTATCACCAGGGCCTGGCACCCTTGGCGTCGGTCGAGGGGTTTATCCGGCAGATTCTCGGTTGGCGCGAGTATGTGCGCGGGGTCTATTGGGCGCAGATGCCCGGTTACGAACGCAGCAACGTGTTTGCCCATGACCTGCCGCTGCCGTCATGGTTCTGGACCGGCCAGACCCGCATGCGCTGCTTGGCCCATGCCATCGGCCAGTCGTTGGAGCAGGCCTATGCGCACCATATTCAGCGGCTGATGGTCATCGGCAATTTTGCCCTGCTGGCCGGGCTTGATCCCTATGAGGTTCACCAGTGGTACCTGGGGGTCTACATCGATGCCTTCGAATGGGTCGAGTTGCCCAACACCCTGGGCATGAGCCAGTTTGCCGACGGTGGCCTGCTGGCGACCAAACCCTATGTGTCCAGTGCGGCCTATATCGACCGCATGAGCGATTACTGCCGGGGCTGTCACTACGACAAAAAGGCCCGCATCGGTGAGCGTGCTTGCCCGTTCAATGCGCTGTACTGGGACTTTTTCTCCCGTCACCAGCCGTTGCTCGAAGGCAATCATCGGCTGGCGATGGTGTATCGGCAGTTGACCAAAATGCCGGACGAGATGCGCGACGCGGTGAGTGCCCAGGCCGACGACCTGCGTCAGCGCCTGGATCAACTCTAGCGTTCGAAGCGATACGCCCGTTCGACTTTGCACACCCGGGTGTGGCAATGGCTGTACCAGTCTGCGCGACCGCGCTCGCGGATGACGCTGTGTTCGGCATGGTGCTTCCAGGCCAGGATCGCTGCTTCGTCATGCCAGTAAGACACGGTGATGCCAAAACCTTGCTCATCGCGGCTGGACTCCGCACCGAGAAACCCCGGTTGCTGAATGGCCAGTTCGAGCATGCGCTGGGCGGCCTGATCGTATTCCGGGTCGGCGGCGCTGCGTTGCGAGCTGAAGATCACTGCGTAATAAGGGGGGGCGGGTGTGCTGCCGATCATCAGTGCGGCTCCTTGCAAGCGTTGAGCAGGGCGCACACCAGGGGCGGTACCTTGCCGGCCAAGGCTGCGCGTTCGGGCTGAAACAGGGTCGCGACAAAAAAACGATGGCCCTTGAGCTCGACCGCTCGCAGGTCGCCCGCTGTGTCGTGCCCGGTGGCGACCAGCGCACCGCTCAGCAGCGCGTCGGCGAACTGCGGATTGACCCCGTAACGACAGCGATAACCCTCGATGATCTCCAGGCTTTGATAGGCCTCGGCGATGCGGCTGCCGGGCTGCAGACGAATGCTGTCGACGGCTTCCACCAGTGAGCAGCTCAAGGGCGTGAGCAGGGCCCGTTGCGCCTCCGGGTGCAGTTCACCGTGCTCGGCGTCCGCCCAGCCCAAGACATGGCGCGCGTATTCCAGCACCCCATGTTGAAAGCCGCCGCAGGTGCCGAGGAAGGGCCGTTGTTGCTCCCGGGCCACGCGGATTGCCAGTAGCGCGCCATCAAGGTGGCGATAAGGGCTGCCGGGCACACACCAGATGCCATCGAAGCCCTCCAACTGAGCGTCCGCATTCAGGGTATCGGTGCCCAGCCATTGGTAGGTCAGCTCGACCTCGGTGGCGGCCGCTGCCATCTCCAGGGCTTGGGGAATGGCTTGATGGGCGGTGATCTGCGGGTCGTAGTCGCCAATCAGGGCGATGCGAACGTTGGGCTGGGGTCGGTTGGCGTGCATGGAGGCTCCCTGGGGGACGATGGCTTGTTGATTCCTGGCGGCCACTATAAATTGGCGCCCACGCAATCAATATTGGCGTTTATCCAATTGATCAATGCAGCCACGCACTATCAGCTTGACTACCCCGACCTCGTCCTGATTCTTGCCCTGGTGCGCGGCGGGTCACTGGCCCGTGCCGCGGCGCTGCTTAGGGTCGATGTGTCCACGGTGTTTCGCGCGGTACGCCGTCTGGAGGCCGCCCTGGGCCAGCAACTGTTCGATAAGAGCCGGGCGGGCTACCTGCCCACCAGCCTGGCGCAGACTCTGGCGCAACAGGCCGAGCGTGCCGAACAAGCCCTGGAGGCGGCGCGGATCGGTGTGGACCAGGGCGGGGAAATCATCAGTGGCACCGTGCGCCTGACCTGCACCGATTCGGTGTTGCAAGGGTTGCTGCTGCCGGCCCTGGCGCAGTTCATGCCCGGCTACCCGGCGTTGACCGTGGAGCTGTGCACCTCCAACGACTTTGCCAACCTCAGCCGTCGCGACGCCGATATCGCCCTGCGCCTGACTGCCGCGCCACCGGAGCACTTGGTGGGCCGGCGCCTCGGGACCGTGGCTTATCGAGTGTGTGCCAGTGCTGCCTATCGGCAACGGGTCGACTGCACTGATCTGTCTCGCGTGGCCTGGATTGCCCCGGACGATTTTCTGCCCGATCACCCCACGGTGACCTGGCGCCGCAGTCAATGGCCGGGTGTGCGCCCCAGCTACCGCTGCAACAGCATGCAGTCGGTGACCGAGTTGGTGCGTGCGGGCTTGGGGGTGGCTGCGCTGCCGGACTTCCTTATCGGCGGTGGGCTGGAGCCGCTGAGCGAACCCTTGGGCCATGACACCGGGCTGTGGCTGTTGACCCGCCCGGACTGTCGGGCGCTGCGCTCGGTGGTGGCCCTGTTCGACGAACTGGCGCGCCACGTTCGCCTGCCTTGACCCTCAAGCCTGGGGCGGTTCCTTGCGGACAAAGTGCTGATGCATCTCGCTGGTCAGGTTTTCGATGCGTTCGGTCAGTTGCTTGGTCATTTCGGTGAGGCGGGTGTTTTGCTCCAGCAGCTCCAGTAATTGCGCGCTGCTGTGGGCGGCTTGGGCCTGCCGCTCGCTGTTGGCCACGGCCAGGGCTTCGCGGTGTTGCGCATCGGCATCGGCCTGGGCTTTGTCACGGGCGGCCTGGCGGGTCTGTGCCAGCAAAATCAGCGGTGCCGCGTAGGCTGCCTGCAGGCTGAACGCCAGGTTGAGGAGGATAAAGGGGTAGACGTCGAAAGTGGTGACGCCGCTGAGGTTGAGGCCGATCCAGACCAGTACGATCAGGGTCTGGGCCCCGAGAAAGGTCGGCGTGCCAAAGAAGCGGGCGAAGGCTTCGGCCTTCAAGGCGAAGGCGTCGGTGCCGAAGGTGGGGGCCAGGTGGGCGTGGCGGCGATGGAAGCGCAGGTGGTCGACAGCGGGGACTGGGGTTTCTTCAGGGCGTTTGGTGGTCATGGGGATTTTCTACCGGGCAGACGATCGCGCAACTATAGCGCCACCCCGTGCCGCCGACGCGTTAACCCGCGTCGGCATCCCCTGGCTCAGAGTGCGCCGCGTTCGCTGGCGAACATGCTCACCGCCTGGACGGCGTGGCCGGTGCCTTCGCGTATCTGCAGGATCACGGTACCGGCCTGATCGGCCAGGCCCACGCCTTTGGCCGCCCGGTCGCGGGTGCCGTCCATGCTTTTGATCGCTTGCTGGGTTTCGTTCTGGATCTTCTCGATCATCTCGGAAATTTCCGCCGTCGAACCGCTGGTGCGGGCCGCCAGTTGCCGGACTTCATCGGCTACCACGGCAAAGCCCCGGCCTTGCTCACCGGCGCGGGCGGCCTCGATGGCGGCATTGAGGGCCAGGAGGTTGGTCTGGTCGGCGATGGAACGGATGGTGTTGACGATCGCGGTGATCTGTTCGGAGCGGTCACCGAGTTTGGCGATCAAGGCCGAGGAGTCTTCGATATTGCTGGCAATGTGGCGCATTTCGCTGGCCGCTTGCTGGATCACCTCGGTGCCTTGTTCGGCCACTTTCCGCGTCTCCATGGAGATGTGGTAGGCCTGGCTGGCGCTGCGGGCGTCCTGCTCGTGCTGTTCCACTCGTTGGGTGACATCCGAGGCGAACTTCACCACTTTGATCAGGCGCCCAGCGGCGTCATACACCGGGTTGTAGTTGGCTTCCAGCCACAGGGTGCGGCCCTGTTTGTCGACACGCTCGAACTGGCCGTTGAACAGCTCGCCCTGATTGAGCCGGCGCCAGAAATCCTGGTAGGCGCTGCTGTTGGCCAGCTCTGGCTTGCAGAATATCCGGTGATGTTTGCCTTGCAGTTCGGCCAGGGTGTAGCCCATGCGATTGAGGAAGTTCTGGTTGGCGCTGATGATGCTGCCGTCGAGGTTGAACTCGATCACCGCCATGGCGCGGTCGATGGCTTGCAGCTTGGCCTTGGCTTCCGTTTCCTGTTGCACCTTGGCGGTGACATCCAGGGCGTATTTGACCACCTTGATGACCTTGCCCGTCGCGTCCTTGATCGGGTTGTAGGTCGCCTCCAGCCAGATCGGTTGCCCGCTGCCGTTGAGCCGTTCGTAGGTGCCCGATTCGAACTGGCCGTTTTGCAGGCGCGTCCAGAGCTGGCGGTACCCATTGCTGCGCACGAACTCGGTGCTGCAAAACTGCTGGTGGGATTGGCCCAGCACCTGTTCGGCGCGGTAGCCCATGGTCTTGAGGAAGTTGTCATTGGCGCGCAGCACTCGGCCCTGTAGATCGAACTCGACGACGGCCATGGAGCGTTCGAGGGCTTCGAGCAGGCCAGCCTGTTGGGCGACGGTGTGCTGCAGGGTTTCGATGGTCTTGTTGTGGCGGTTGAATAGCATGGTGGCTGGTGCTCGGTGGGAAGCGTCGAGTGGGTCCCTATTGAGTGCGCCTGTATGCCAAAAGATCCCGAGGGTCTTGGGCAGGGTCTGCTGGGTGCCAGCGCTCCATGACTGACACTGAACTGGTAGCGGGTATTTCAGCCTTCACGGCACCCGGGCTGAGCCTTGAGGTGTCGTTGGAGGAAGGGCGTCATGTCTACAAATCAATTCAGATTGGGGTGGGTCGGCGGTTCATTCTATGGGGCGATGCCGCTCTTCCAGGAGGGGGGAGCAGTGGCGGCATTATGATGGCTAACACCGTACAAATCTAAATAAACTTGTACAAAAACTGCATTTATCCAGATTTTGTATAAGTTTTTGGCCGGGCAGCGGCTCAGGCAAAGGCGGGCTCAGGGGGCATTGCGGCGCTGGTGATTTTATTGCGCCCGGTGTTTTTTGCCTGGTACAAGGCTTTGTCGGCCTCGTTGAGCCAGTCGGCGGTGTCATTGAAACCCTGCTGAAAGGCTGCCAGGCCGATGCTCAGGCTGACGCGCAACTCGGGAACGTCCGGGTGTCGGTAATGGCTGAAGGCTTCACGCAAGCGCTCCATCACCTCCACTGCCTGCTGCGGGTGCAGGCCGGGCAGGATCACGCAAAATTCGTCGCCACCGTAACGGCCGGCCTGGTCATCCTGGCGCAAGTTGCGCCGCAACTCGCCACTCAACTGGCGCAATACCGCATCGCCGATGATGTGGCCGTAGCTGTCGTTGATCAGCTTGAAGTGATCGACGTCGATCAGGGCGATGCTGGCCTGGGCCTTATGCTCCAGGCACTTGAGGAATTTGATCTGCAGCAGGTCTTTCCAGGAACCGTGGTTGAGCAGGCCGGTGAGGCTGTCGGTGCGACTCAGGGTACTCAAGGTGCGCTTGTGTTCGGACAGTTTCATCGCCAGCCGATAGCAGACCATGCCCAGTGCCAGGGGGTAGAGGGTCAACATCGGCAGGCAGGCGTAGATCTGGATTTGGCTGATTTGGGTGCTGAAGTGCATGCCCAGCAGCGCCCAGGCCGCCAGGACGCCAGTCACCTGGGCAACGGCGCCATGAATCAGCAGGCGTTGTCCACCAGCGGCGACATTGTTCATCGACATCATCGATAGGATGGTCACCGCCGGCAGCGGATTGAACTGAAAGGCCGCGGCCCAGAAACCGCCGCAGAGCGAGTCATACAGCAGGTTGCGCCGTTCAGCCTGGTAGGGCGAGCGCGAACGGATCGACAGTTGGTAAGCTAGGTGTGGCCAGATCAGGCCGTTGAACAGCAGCAGGGCCCAGATCCAGCTGGGCAGGGCAATGGGATAGAGCGCGGCGAAGACACTGATGCCACCGATGCCCAAGCCAATGGTCCTTGGGCGATAGATGCGCCTGGCAAATGACAACCCTTTGCCTTGTTGAATTTCCATAATGTCATGCACCAGATCTGCTTCTGAAACACCTTGTGGTGTTTTATGCGCTATAGCCGTTGATCGGATAAGTCTGGTGAATATTGTCATTTATTCCAAGAAGAATAATCAGTGTCCTTCGAAGCCATTTAACAGTGGGAGGGGCGCTGCGAGGTCGTTTCAGAGCGTTGAGAGGGGCCGTTAAGGGCTAGGGAAGAGGCTTCCTGAAGAGACGGATCGGGCGGGGAATCAAACCTGATAGTGGGACAGAAACATGTCCAGGGCCGACTCGATGACCTGGGTTTGTTCAGCGAGCGGCAGTGTAGGTTGCCCCATGCTGATCTGTGGCCAGAATGCGAATGTCTTGATCAGGCCCTGGAGTTGGTGGGAGGCAAACTCTGCATCCACCGGTTTGAGACGGCCATCGGCCACGGCTGCGCGAATCCAGATGCTCAGCCCTTCTTCGCGCTGGCTCAGGCGCGCCACCATGTTCTGCGCGCGTTCAGGGGAGTGGATGGTGGCGGCGATGGCGACTCGTGCCAGGTCCAGAAAGTTATCGTCCCCCAGCATGCGCAGTTTGGCCTGGAGCAGTGTGTGTAATTGCTCGCGCAGCGGCAGGTCGCTGCGGTACTGGACGTCGGGCTGGGCACAGATGTTGGCCCACAACTTATGCAGAATTTCGGCGAACAGTTCCTCTTTGCTGGGGAAGTGGTTGTACACCGTGCGCTTGGAGACACCGGCGGTGGCGGCGATCTTATCCATGCTGGTGATCTCGAAACCGCTGGCGCGGAATTCGTTGATCGCCGCCTGGATGATGGCTTCGCGTTTACGGTCGGTGAGGCGCTTTGGAGCTGTCATAAGTGAGGTTCGAGTTGGCTGAAGGGGCACTGCAATCGGCAGTTTACTTAGTCTTCTGCTTCATGCAATGTAGAAACTACACTGTGCAGTGTAGTTCTTGATCCGCTCTTCAAATCCAAACAATGACAGTCAACTGATGCTTGCGTGCGTTGGTCTGGACCGTCCCGCAGAGAATTGCCGGAACCGTGTTGAGTTCCTTGGAGTCACTTCAGTCATGGCCACTATCTCGCCCAACGCCGACGGCGCCGCTCGCCTTGAAACCTCGCGCCAGGAACAAGGCGCCTATCGCAACCACGCCCCCGTTCAACATGCAGGTTTCGGCAAAACCCTGCGCATCTTCTGGAACATGATTTTCCACAAACCGCGCAACACGCGCCCCGCGGGGGCGATCCCGGTGCAGCCTTTGACTCGCGAGCAATTGTCGGCGGCGCCGGATCACAGTGTCTTCCGTCTTGGGCATTCGACGGTGCTGCTGAAGATGCGCGGCAAATTCTGGGTCACCGACCCGGTGTTCGCGGAGCGCGCCTCGCCCGTTCAGTGGGCCGGCCCCAAACGGTTTCACCAACCGCCCATCAGCCTGGAAGAGCTGCCGGCCATCGAGGCGGTGATTTTGTCCCACAACCACTACGACCATTTGGACCGTCGCACTGTGCTGCATCTGGCGGAAAAGGCCCGACACTTCCTCACGCCCCTGGGCGTGGGCGAGACCTTGATCAAGTGGGGCGTCCCCGCGGAAAAGGTCCGGCAACTGGATTGGTGGCAGGGCACGGAGGTCGACGGCATCCGGTTTATTGCGACGCCGGCGCAGCACTTTTCCGGGCGTGGTTTGTTCGATGGCAACAGCACCTTGTGGGCGTCGTGGGTGATGATCGACGGCCCTGTGCGGATCTTTTTCAGTGGGGATACCGGGTACTTCGATGGCTTCAAACGCATCGGCCAGCAATACGGCCCGTTTGACCTGACCCTGATGGAAACCGGTGCCTACAACGTCGAGTGGCCCCACGTGCATATGCAGCCAGAGCAGACCCTGCAGGCCCATATCGACCTCAAGGGCCGCTGGTTGCTGCCGATCCACAACGGCACTTTCGATTTGTCGATGCATGCCTGGTACGAACCCTTCGACCGTATCCTGGCCTTGGCCTGGGAACGCAGCATCGCCATCACCACGCCGCAGATGGGCCAAGCCTTCAGCCTGTCGCAACCCCAGCGCGGCAGCACCTGGTGGCTGAGCGTGGAGGGCGAGGCACAAACCACGTCTCTGGAAACCCAGTCCTCCTGAACCCCCGGTGTTGCGTTGCCGCCCTGTGAGCTTTCCCTGCAGTGAGCAGATTTTCATCGGGGGTGAATCCCACCTTGCCACCCAGACTTTCCAGGCCTGGGTGGCTGTTTACGATGGTGGCGGTCATGGCACCCGCAGCCGGCGCCGCCATGGAACCTGGATCAAGGAACTCAATTGCCAGCTTGCCCGGCTGGTTGCCGCCGATTACTCGGTGCAGCACTGGTTGGAGCCGGTAATGAGCGCCCTGGATCATTCGATCAGGGCGTAATCCGCGCGCTCCATCGGGTTGGGGGTTGCACCTCGCACGTTCATGCCGCGCCCAGGCTCGAAACCGGGGAAGAACACCAGGCCTTCTGCTTCGAAGCAGAAGGCCAGGGCCAGGCGAGTGACATCGCGTACCTCAAAGCCGGCTTCGAAGCGTTGGATGGCTTGCACAGAGACGGTGGATTTTTGGCACAGCTGATCCATGTCCCAACCCAGCAACTGGCGGGCCTGGGCACAGTGCGTCGGGGTGAATTGAAACAGGGCGATACGTTCCAGGGTGATTTTCATCGCGAGCGAGGCCATGGTTTCCTCCGGGAGGATCAAAGGCAGAGTCAATAAAATACTGTTTATTTGTACAGTTGTTTTGACCGCTGATCAAACTCATTTTTGCGGTTTCTATCGACCCTTTGGTGACAAGTTCTTTCCCGAGGATCAGGCCGCGCTGTGCAAGTAGGCCGTGGGCGCCTGCCCCAGTACCCGGCGGAACATCGTCGAAAACGCCGCCGGGCTGTCGTAGCCGAAATCCATAGCGATCCGCGTCACCGCTTCGCCCGCCGCCAGGCGTGCCAGGGCCAGGACCACACAGGCGCGTTGGCGCCACTGCACGAAACTCATGCCGGTCTGCTGACGAAACCATCGGTTGAAGGTGCGCAGGCTGGCGTGTAGCTGCTGCGCCCACTGCTGCGGCGATTGATGAATATCCGGCTGCTGCAGGAAAGCTTGGCACAGGGCGAGCAGGCGGGGTTCGGCTGGCAGGGGAATGTGCAGCGGCAGCGGGGTGCTGCGCCCCAACTCATGCAGCAACAGGCTGATCAGCACGCCGTCACGCCCGTGGGTTTCATACTCAAGGGGGATGTCCACCGCTTCCAGCAACAGTTGGCGCATCAGCGGCGAGACATTGAGGACTCGACACGGGGCCTCATTAAACGGCACGGCGTCCGGTTCGATGTACAGGCTGCGGGTGCTCACGCCCAGCATCAGCACCGCATGAGGCACCTGAGGTGCGATCCACACGGCGCGCTGGGGCGGCACCACCCAATTGCCCGCCTCGGTACTCACCTGCATGACCCCGGTGGCCCCATACAGCAATTGTCCGCGGCGATGTTGATGGCGAGGCAGCAGGTGGCCGTCGGGGTAATCCGTGCCGATGGCGACCACCGGGCGCGGTGTCTGGTCGAGCAGGTTGATTGAGGTATTGCGCATGGCCGCGAGCCCCTTGCCATTGGCGTGAACGCGAACATTATTGGCTTATCTGCTAAAGCCGGCCAGGGGCGCGCTGGCTATTGTCCGGGTTCCCCTGTAATGGATGCTGCGTGATGTTCTATCTACTGTTGATGCTTTTTGGCTGCATGACTGGTGTTACCGCGGTGCTCTTCGGTTTTGGTGGCGGTTTTGTGGTGGTGCCGCTGCTTTATCACATGCTGTCGGCCGTCTACGGGGCAGACAGCGCGATTGGGCAGTCGGCGATGCATATCGCGGTCGCCACCTCCACCTGCGTGATGATCGTCAATGCCCTGGTCGCGACCTTGAAGCATCAGCGGGCGGGCCATTTGATCCGGCATTACGTGTGGCCCTTGGCGGGTTACATCGGCGTGGGTGCGGTGTTGGGTGCGATGGTGGCCGTTTGGGTCAGCGGCGAAGTCATCCGTTACGCCTTTATCGCCTACCTCGGCCTGACCATTGCCGACTGCCTGCTGCGTCGCGGCTTTCTCGAACCGCTGCACGGCCAGTCGCCACGACGTTTGGGCATGGCCCAGGCCCTGGGCGGCGGATTGCTCATCGGTACCGTTGCCACCTTCCTTGGCGTGGGCGGCAGTGTAATGACCGTGCCTTTATTGCGTCGATGCGGGTTGAGCATGACCCAGGCCACCTCCATGGCCAATCCGCTGAGTGTCCCGGTCGCCCTGGCCGGCACCCTGACCTACATGGCCCTGGCCGGGTTCAGCCCTGTCGAGTTGGGCCCCTGGTTTATCGGTTATGTGGATCTGCTGGCGTTTGGCGTGCTGACCTTGGGTTCACTGCTGGGTATTCGCTTGGCGTCGCGCTGGATCGGCGTCCTTGCAGATCGGTTGCACGCACGGGTGTACATCAGCCTGCTGGTGCTGGTGATGTTGAGCATGTGGATCACCTGAGCGAGCCGGATCTGCTCAGCGCCGCGCTCGATTCTGCCGGCCAACCTCGCCATAATCCGGTCGCGCTTTCGCCACGGCGATGCCCGCCAGGCCTCTTCAATCAAGGAACTGTTCATGCTCAAAGGATTGGCCCGTCGGGTGCCGTTGTTGGTTTTGCTGATGCTGTTGCTGCCGTCGAGCCAGGCTGATGAAGCCCTGCAGGTGTTCACCGGAACCCTGGGCAAGATGCCGATTGTGCTGGAGTTGGACCACCGGGATCCGGGTGAGCTGACAGGTCGTTATTTCTATCAGAAGTACCGCCGCGATTTGGGGTTGAGCGGCCGCCTCGAAGGCCAGGCCCTCAGCCTCGACGAGGGCCAGAACCCCTATGGCGATAACTCGCCGCGGCCCCGCCTGACCCTGCAAAAGACTGCCGATGGCTGGCAGGGCCAATGGCGCAGCGCCAAGGGCAAGACCCTTCCGGTTGAATTGGTCGCGGCCCAGGCCGAAGCACCCAAGGCGGATGCCCCGGAGTACCTGGCGCAGCTGTATCGGGGGGATGTCTATGAGTACCTGCGGTTGCAGGGCCTGGTCCTCAAGCAGGGCAAGCAAGAGCGTTTCATGGGGCGCACCCTGCAATGGTGGACCGAGCCGGGCTCCAAACTGTCGATGTTCACCCTCGTCTCGGGTTATACGCCCGCCGAACAACAGCGCATCAATCAGCAACTGCTGGGACGGTTCTGGTACGAAGTGGCCAGTTTCCACGGGTGCATGCTGAGGGCCAGCCGTCTGGGTTTGGGGGAGTATTTTCAAACGGTGAAACCGCAGTTCATGTCGGCGGGGGTGATCAGCCTGAACATCACCACCAGCTATTTCTGCGGCGGTGCCCATCCGGACTTTGGCGATTCACCGCTGAACATCGATGTGCGCAGTGGCGAGCAGTTGTCCCTGAGCGATGTGCTCTGGGTGGGTGAGGGGCGGCCAACGCTGCACGCGGATCGCAATAACCCGGGCGACCCGCCTTCGACTGAGGAGCAGAGCCACGCCAGCTACGAGTATCGGAGCAAAGTCCTGGTACCTTGGCTGATCGCCCGTTGGCGCGAGCTGTACCCCGAGCAGATGCAAACGCCGGCCGCTGATGATGAAGACAGCTGCAACTTTACCGATGAGAGTGTCTGGGGCTATTCCTCGTGGTACTTCACGCCCAAGGGCTTGTACCTGGGCTCCTACTTTGCCCGCGTGCAGCGCTCGTGCGACGGTGCGGACTGGTCGGTACTGCCGTACGCGTTGGTCCGCCAACACCCGGGGGCAGTGGCGTTGCAGTTGCCTGAGGACTGACGTTTATTGGGTGTTCAGTGCCGGTGCTTCACGGACGATGAAGTGGTCGAGGTTCTCGATATTGGCGCTGAACACGCCGAAAGTCTGCTCGGGGTTCTTCTTGCTGGGCACCTGCTTCAACTCCGGCGTGACCCCATAGAAGAAGCAGTACAAATCCTGTTCGCTGTCGATGGCATGCTTGATCTCCTCAAGAAACGCCTTGCGCTTGCGGTAGCCCTCGATGAGCTTCTTGCTCAGGTAGACATTGACCGAATAGGGCTTCTTTTTGGCGTCGTCCGCGGCCTTGAACCAGACCTTTTGCTCGAAGTCGATGCGAAAGCTCTGGGTGTAGTCCTTGATTTCCTTGATCTTGCCCCAGTAGATCAGCCCCTTGTTGTCCTGCAGGTACTCGATCTTCTTGAAGAAGGTGGCGTAGGACGCACTGTGCTCGCCAATCTTCAGTGGCATGCGCTTGAGCAAGTCTTTGTCGTCGATGTTCGACACGAAGCATTCCACCGGATGGGCAAAGACGCTGGTTTTGTCCGGCGCCCGATCGCTGGTGGGCGCCGCGCTTGCGTTGAAGGAGGACGACTGCGGTTGGAGGGTCGGAGTATCGACGGCCGGCACCGGGCTGCTCGGCTTGCGCACATATTCACGTCGAGCCAGCAACAACTCGGAAGGGAAGTGTTCCTCCCGGTTATCCTCGGCCTCCGCGCCTTCCAGGCCTTCAATCAGGGCGTGGCGAGTGCCATAGGGGCAGCCGTCCACATGCCGGGTGCCGGGAAGGTTCTTGAAGTGCGGGGTGCGGCGATAATTGACGTTCTTGGCATTGAAGGTGCCCAGCCCGTTTTCCGCATCAAAGGCCGCACGGCATTGATCATTGGGGCACTGAAAGCGCTCCTTGGCCGAGTCGAAGCCCTGGGTTTCATCGAAATTCAGATCGCGCACGTCATAGATCGACAGCTTGTCGTCGAGGCTGATGCAGTAGGCGTTGTCGAATTTCATGGCGGCGTAGGTCCTTGTGCGCGAAGGGGCTTTTATAGCGGTTGGGCCTTGTTCGTGCACCGAAATTTTCTCGATTTTGTTAATGCGAGCTTGGGCGCAACAGAACGATAGAGCCGCCCAGTGCGCACTTGGGCAAGCTTGAAGCCGGGATCGGCAACAGTAAAAAACTGACTGTAACAATCAGTGGGAAATGGCTTGGGGATGATTCGAAACCGTACTTGAAGTCAGCCACTCTGATAATTAAAAAGTGCTAAAAAGTTGATGGCTTGTAAGCCAGGTGCAGGTTGAAAAAGTATTGAATGTTTTTCCGCGTCAATAAAAAAGCCCTGAACAGGTCAGGGCTTTTTTAGAGCAGTCTATTCAACGGGTGAATAGACAACTTACAGTGGCGTCAGGAATCAATCCCAGCTCAACGCACCGCCAGTCTGATACTCGATCACGCGAGTCTCGAAGAAGTTTTTCTCTTTCTTCAAGTCCATGATTTCGCTCATCCATGGGAACGGGTTGGTGGTACCTGGGTACTCTTCTTTCAAGCCGATCTGCGACAGGCGACGGTTGGCGATGAACTTGAGGTAGTCCTCCATCATGGCCGCGTTCATGCCCAGTACGCCGCGCGGCATGGTGTCGCGAGCGTATTCGATTTCCAGTTGGGTGCCCTGGAGGATCATCTGGGTGGCTTCTTCCTTCATCTCGGCATCCCACAGGTGCGGGTTTTCAATCTTGATCTGGTTGATCACGTCGATGCCGAAGTTCAGGTGCATGGATTCGTCGCGCAGGATGTACTGGAACTGCTCGGCGACACCGGTCATTTTGTTGCGGCGACCCATGGACAGGATCTGGGTGAAGCCGCAATAGAAGAAGATGCCTTCCAGAACGCAGTAGTAGGCGATCAGGTTGCGCAGCAGTTCTTTGTCGGTCTCGACGGTGCCGGTTTCGAACTTCGGATCGGAGATCGAACGGGTGTACTTCAGGCCCCAGACGGCTTTCTTCGCGACCGACGGGATCTCGTGGTACATGTTGAAGATCTCGCCTTCATCCATGGCCAACGATTCGATGCAGTACTGGTAAGCGTGGGTGTGGATCGCCTCTTCGAACGCCTGGCGCAGGATGTACTGGCGGCATTCCGGGTTGGTGATCAGGCGGTACACGGCCAGCACCAGGTTGTTGGCAACCAGGGAGTCGGCGGTGGAGAAGAAGCCCAGGTTGCGCATCACGATGCGGCGCTCGTCGTCGGTCAGGCCTTCCGGGTCTTTCCAGAGGGCGATGTCGGCGGTCATGTTGACTTCTTGCGGCATCCAGTGGTTTGCGCAACCGTCCAGGTACTTCTGCCAGGCCCAGTCATATTTGAACGGCACGAGCTGGTTGAGGTCGGCGCGGCAGTTGATCATGCGCTTTTCATCGACAGCTACACGGGCGGAAGCACCTTCCAGCTCGGCCAGGCCTTCGGCCACGTCCAGCTTGTCCAGTGCAGCCTTGGCACGAGCGATGGCCGCAGAGTCGCTGGCGGTCACGGCGCGGGCTTCGAGCGCGGCGGCACCGCCAGCGCTGTCGAGGCGGTCCATGTTGGCTTCAGAAGCATGGCCGGCGTTGGCGCCTTTAACGGCAACTTCGCCTTCTTCTTTGTCGAATTCGTCCCAGCTCAGCATGACGTGTCGTCTCCTGCTTGAGGGCCAGATGCCCGTGTGAAAACAAAAGGGTTGGCTTTTCACACGACCCTACTGGCCGCGTTAGATCTATAAGGAATCGTTTGTTGCAGCAGTGAACGCAGGCAATAAACAGAATGTGTGCACGGGTGTCCTGAAGCGGGTCGTGGGGCGGAACCGAGCGTTTCGGCTCCTGCGGTGGCCCCAGCATGTCTTTCCAGTCCGGTAAGGGAATGTTGCAGGCCCGTTTTGAGGTCGCATTATAGGGATTTTTTTACGTCTGTGGGGTGACCAAGTGGCGCAGGAAGGCTTGGAAAGGGGGGGCATTCAAGGCAAAGCGAGGGTTTACAGGGCTTTGGCTGGTGAAGATTTTTTTTTGCGCTTGGAAATCAGCCGCAGAAAATCCGCTGAAACGCGTGTTTTTACTAGATGTTGTGTTTTCGAGAGGCTTTCGCCGGTTTGAGACACAACTGAAGTTGGCTGGATTAGCGCTCAAATCCCGTGCTTGCCGCGTACTTGGACAGGCTCGCGCGGTGCTGGCGCGATCACCCTGTGTGAGGGCTGAGGGTTTGTCGGGAAGTAGCGTCAGCGAAGCAGGAAGAGGGCATGGCGTGGCTTGGCATCAGGGGAGGCTCTGGGCTCGTCCCATGGAGGGTCGTTCGCCTGGCATCTTTGCCGCAAGAGCGATTTCTTGCGGCGAGTGTGTGTAAGCCGGCTTGTCACTGGCTGGAATATCAGCCGTTAGAGCAACCGCTGCCCATGACCCGATATTGCAGAATATGCCGTTGGCCATGGGAGTCTTCATATTCCATGCGAGCCGGTACAACTTCACATACATTGGGTACGTCACTCATGGAGACAACTTTGGCGATGTCCAGATCCGTGGAGTAAGTGTATTGCTCGACCGGGGTTTGTTGACTGGCCACATCAGTGGGCGCCTCGTCGGCCATGGCGGTTGCACAAAGACCAGTAAGGGCCAGAACTAATAAAGCTTTCATCTTGAATTCACCTTTTAAGTTCGAGTTGGGTCGCGCAGCCTTTATGGGGCTGCGTGCGGAACTTGAATGGAAGTTTGATTAACTGCCTTCGTGGGGGCTGTCACTTGGTTAATCAGTTGCCGGGTTGGCGAGGTTGATTTTAGGCCTGTGAGTTACAGGCATATAGACGTGCTTTTGATAAAGACTATTGGCGTTTTTTGTAACAATCCGCCGGAATTCCGGCCTGCAGGGGTGAAGGGGAGTATTTTCCGGCAACGCTGTAAAGCGCTGAAAGTCCTGTGCTTGAGCGGTTGCAGTGAATATCAGGACATTTTGTGGGGGGTTGTTACTACCATCGTCGAATGGTTCTATAGCGCCGCCCCCGTTACAACGGGGTCATACAAAAACAACTATTTCACCGAGGTAAGAAAGATGAGTGCGGCTTCTCTGTATCCCGTTCGTCCCGAGGTTGCAGCCAACACGTTGACTGACGAGGCGACCTACAAGGCCATGTATCAGCAGTCGGTGGTCAACCCCGACGGCTTCTGGCGCGAGCAGGCCAAGCGTCTCGACTGGATCAAGCCTTTCACCACGGTGAAACAGACCTCCTTCGACGATCACCACGTCGACATCAAATGGTTTGCCGATGGCACCCTGAACGTCTCCTATAACTGCTTGGATCGCCACTTGGCCGAGCGTGGCGACCAGATCGCAATCATCTGGGAAGGTGACGACCCGGCGGAAAGCCGCAACATCACCTACCGCGAATTGCACGAAGAAGTCTGCAAGTTCGCCAACGCCCTGCGTGGCCAGGACGTGCACCGCGGCGACGTGGTGACTATCTATATGCCGATGATCCCTGAAGCCGTGGTAGCCATGCTGGCCTGTACCCGCATCGGCGCGATCCACTCGGTGGTGTTCGGTGGCTTCTCCCCTGAAGCCCTGGCTGGCCGTATCATCGACTGCCGCTCCAAGGTGGTGATCACTGCTGACGAAGGCATCCGTGCCGGCAAGAAAATCCCCCTCAAGGCCAACGTCGACGACGCCCTGACCAACCCGGAAACCAGCAGCATCCAGAAGGTCATCGTGTGCAAGCGCACCGGTGGCGGCATCAAGTGGAATCAACATCGCGACATCTGGTACGAAGACCTGATGAAAGTGGCGGGCACCGTGTGTGCGCCGAAGGAAATGGGTGCTGAAGAAGCCCTGTTCATCCTTTACACCTCGGGTTCCACCGGCAAGCCGAAAGGTGTGCAGCACACCACTGGCGGCTACCTGTTGTACGCAGCGCTGACCCACGAGCGTGTATTTGACTACCGCCCGGGTGAAATCTACTGGTGCACCGCCGACGTCGGCTGGGTCACTGGCCACACGTACATCGTCTATGGCCCGTTGGCCAATGGCGCGACCACTCTGCTGTTCGAAGGCGTCCCGAACTACCCGGACGTGACCCGCGTGGCGAAGATTGTCGACAAGCACAAGGTCAATATCCTCTACACCGCCCCGACCGCGATCCGCGCCATGATGGCGGCCGGCACCGCTGCTTGTGAGGGCGCTGACGGCAGCAGCCTGCGCCTGTTGGGTTCGGTGGGCGAGCCGATCAACCCGGAAGCCTGGGACTGGTACTACAAGAACGTGGGCAACTCCCGCTGTCCGATCGTGGACACCTGGTGGCAGACCGAAACCGGCGCCACCCTGATGAGCCCGCTGCCGGGTGCCCACGCCCTCAAGCCGGGTTCGGCGGCGCGGCCATTCTTCGGCGTCGTGCCGGCGCTGGTGGACAACCTGGGCAACATCATCGAAGGCGCTGCCGAAGGCAACCTGGTGATCCTCGACTCGTGGCCAGGCCAGGCGCGCACCTTGTATGGCGATCACGACCGTTTCGTCGACACCTACTTCAAGACCTTCCGTGGCATGTACTTCACCGGTGACGGTGCTCGCCGCGATGAAGACGGCTACTGGTGGATCACCGGCCGCGTGGACGACGTGCTCAACGTCTCCGGGCACCGCATGGGCACCGCCGAGATTGAAAGTGCCATGGTTGCCCACCCGAAAGTCGCCGAAGCCGCGGTGGTGGGCGTGCCCCATGACATCAAGGGGCAGGGCATCTACGTCTACGTCACCCTCAACGGGGGCGAAGAGCCAAGCGAAGCCTTGCGCCTGGAGCTGAAAAACTGGGTGCGCAAAGAGATCGGTCCGATTGCCTCGCCGGATGTCATCCAGTGGGCACCAGGGCTGCCGAAAACCCGCTCCGGGAAGATCATGCGGCGCATCCTGCGCAAGATCGCCACGGCTGAGTACGATGGTCTGGGGGACATCTCTACCCTGGCCGACCCGGGTGTGGTGCAACATTTGATTGATACCCACAAGACCATGAACGTGGCCTGAGACGTCTCTTGAGTCATCGAGCCCCGCCTGGCGTTGCGCCAGGCGGGGCTTTTTTATGGGGTAGGGGAGAGGCTGATCGCCGGCAAGCCGGTTGCTGCGCCGCCAGTAGGTGCTTGCTGGCGACGAGGGTGCAAATAAATATCGGTTTTGTTCGCTAGGCGTATCAGAATGTTACCGATGGGACAGAAGGTGTAACCCCGCGCTCGCTTTCGGGGCAATGGGAAACGCCGGGCCCTATTCCAGGGCTGTTTTTACCCGGTTAAAAAATAAGCCATCATGCTGCGCTTGCCGGAATAGAAGGCTTTGCCAATAATAGGCCCGCAATTTGCAGCATAGATCGGTTCACTGTCTTTTGCTCTTGCATAAACTTGAAGAGCTGTCAATGCGTTTGCCTGGCTTTCTCGATGCTTCTGTAATTTGTTGTCGCATTGAAGAAATATCGGCTTCCGGCCTCTCGTTAGAATGCCGATCACTCGCTGGTCGTTGCCTGTACTGAGCCCACCCCGGTTTCCTCAGGTGCGCCGCACCGCTATCAGTTTCCACCCATTCGCATATTGGGCTGTCGCTCACTCTGCCGTTTTCGCCCTTTACCGATGGAGTCCTAAGATGAAGAAACTCGTGCTTCTTGGCGCCCTGGCACTGTCCTCCGTGCTTTCCCTGCCGACGTTTGCCGATGAAAAGCCTCTGAAAATTGGTATCGAAGCGGCCTACCCTCCGTTTGCCTCGAAGGCGCCGGACGGCAGCATTGTTGGTTTTGACTACGACATCGGCAACGCGCTCTGCGAAGAGATGAAGGTCAAGTGTGTGTGGGTCGAGCAAGAGTTCGACGGCCTGATCCCTGCCCTCAAGGTGCGCAAGATCGACGCCATCCTGTCGTCGATGTCCATCACTGACGACCGCAAGAAGTCCGTGGACTTCACCGGCAAGTACTACAACACCCCGGCGCGCCTGGTGATGAAGTCCGGTACCCAGATCAGCGACGGCCTGACTGAGCTCAAGGGCAAGAACATTGGCGTGCAGCGCGGTTCGATCCACGAGCGTTTCGCTCGCGAAGTCCTGGCGCCGCTGGGTGCCGAGATCAAGCCTTACGGCTCGCAGAATGAAATCTACCTGGACGTGGCAGCGGGTCGCCTCGACGGCACCGTGGCAGACGCTACCCTGTTGAATGACGGTTTCCTGAAAACCGACGCAGGTAAAGGCTTTGCCTTCGTCGGCCCAGCCTTCACCGACGTCAAATACTTCGGCGACGGTGTAGGCATCGCGGTGCGCAAGGGTGATGCCCTGAAAGACAAGATCACCGGTGCCATTGCTGCCATTCGCGCGAACGGCAAGTACAAGCAGATCCAGGACAAGTACTTCGACTTCGACATTTACGGCCAGTAAACCGTCGCAGCAACAAGTCCGAGATGGCGCAAGCAGCAGGATCTCTGAGGTTTGCGCCATTTTTTCATCCCAATTTCCGAGGACCTGAATCATGTTGAAAGGCTACGGGGCTGTCATCCTCGATGGCGCTTGGCTGACGCTTCAGCTCGCCTTGTCGTCCATGGCCTTGGCCATTGTTCTGGGTCTGATCGGGGTCGCCTTGCGTCTCTCGCCGATCCGCTGGCTGGCCTGGCTGGGCGATCTGTATTCCACCGTGATCCGCGGGATTCCCGATCTGGTGCTGATCCTGCTGATTTTCTACGGCGGCCAGGACCTGCTCAACCGCGTGGCGCCGCTGCTGGGGTATGACGACTACATCGACCTCAATCCACTGGCGGCTGGCATCGGCACCCTGGGCTTCATCTTCGGGGCCTATCTGTCGGAAACCTTCCGTGGCGCCTTTATGGCGATCCCCAAGGGGCAGGCGGAAGCCGGTGTGGCGTACGGCATGAGCAGTTTTCAGGTGTTCTTCCGGGTGATGGTGCCGCAGATGATTCGCCTGGCGATTCCTGGCTTCACCAACAACTGGCTGGTACTGACCAAGGCCACCGCGCTGATTTCGGTGGTGGGCCTGCAAGACATGATGTTCAAGGCCAAGCAGGCGGCGGATGCCACCCGCGAACCTTTTACCTTCTTCCTCGCGGTGGCGGCGATGTACCTGGTGATTACCAGTGTCTCCCTGCTGGCACTGCGTCAACTTGAGAAGCGCTACTCGGTAGGCGTAAGGGCGGCTGATCTATGATCTTCGACTACAACGTCATCTATGAAGCATTGCCGCTGTACCTGAGCGGCCTGCTGACCACCCTGAAACTGCTGGCCCTGTCGCTGTTCTTCGGCTTGCTGGCGGCCTTGCCCCTGGGGCTGATGCGGGTGTCCAAGCAGCCAGTGGTGAACATGAGTGCCTGGCTTTACACCTACGTGATCCGCGGCACACCGATGCTGGTGCAACTGTTCCTGATCTACTACGGTCTGGCCCAGTTCGAAGCCGTGCGGGAAAGCTTCCTCTGGCCATGGCTGTCCAGCGCCACGTTCTGTGCCTGCCTGGCCTTTGCCATCAACACCAGTGCCTACACCGCTGAAATCATCGCCGGCAGCCTGCGGGCCACGCCGAACGGTGAAATCGAGGCCGCCAAGGCCATGGGCATGTCGCGCTATAAGATGTACTGCCGGATTCTGCTGCCGTCGGCCATGCGCCGCGCACTGCCGCAGTACAGCAACGAAGTGATCATGATGCTGCAGACCACCAGCCTGGCCTCCATCGTCACCCTGATCGACATCACCGGTGCCGCACGCACGGTCAACGCCCAGTACTACCTGCCGTTCGAGGCCTACATCACCGCCGGCGTGTTCTACCTGTGCCTGACCTTCATCCTGGTGCGCCTGTTCAAGCTGGCCGAGCGTCGCTGGCTGGGCTACCTGGCTCCGCGGAAGCACTGATATGGAACGTATCGACCATGCATTGCCCTGGAGTCACCTGGGCAGCGAGCGGCAGATCTCGGTATTCCGCTTTGGCAGCGGCGAGCGCAAGGCCTATATCCAGGCCAGCCTGCACGCCGATGAGCTGCCGGGCATGCGCACCGCCTGGGAGCTGAAAAAGCGCCTGGCGGAACTGGAAACCCAGGGTGCGCTGAACGGCGTGATCGAGCTGGTGCCGGTGGCCAATCCCCTGGGCCTGGGGCAATTGCTCCAAGGCAATCATCAGGGGCGTTTCGAAGCGGGCAGCGGCAAGAACTTCAACCGGGATTTCGTCGAGTTGAGCGCACCGGTGGCCGAGCGGCTGGAAGGGCGCCTGGGCGATGACCCGCACGCCAATGTCCGGCTGATCCGCCAGGCCATGAGCGATGTGCTGGCTGCCTTGCCACCGGCGGCCAGTCAGTTGCAGGGCATGCAGCGCGTGCTGCTGAGCCATGCCTGTACCGCCGATGTGGTGCTGGACCTGCACTGCGACGCCGAAGCGGCGCTGCACATGTACGCCTTGCCTCAGCACTGGGCGCAATGGCGCTCCCTGGCTGCGCACCTGAATGTGCGGGTGGGCTTGCTTGCGGAAGATTCGGGCGGCAGTTCATTCGACGAAGCCTGCTCATTGCCTTGGCTGCGTTTGTCGCGCGCCTTCCCGGAAGCGCAGATTCCCTTGGCCTGCCTGGCCACTACGCTGGAGCTGGGCGGTCAGGCCGATACCGGTCGCGCTGAAGCCGAGGCCTATGCCGAAGGCATTCTGGCGTTCCTGGCCGAGCAGGGCCTGATCCGTGGCGAATGGCCTGCACCAGCGAATGAAGCCTGTGAGGCGATGCCGTTCGAGGGCACTGAACTGTTGTTCGCGCCCCACCCCGGCGTGGTGAGCTTTCTGCGCCCGGCCGGTAGCTGGGTCGAGAAGGGCGAGCCGATTTTCGAAGTGATTGATCCCTTATCCGATCGGGTCAGCATTATGTGTGCTGGCACCAGCGGCGTGTTGTTTGCCGTTGAACGGTTACGTTACGCCCAACCCGGTTTCTGGCTGGCCAAGGTGGCGGGGCGCGAAGCGCTGCGTCACGGGCGCTTGCTCAACGACTGACTGACCGCTTTTTGTGAGAACCGACAGCATGTACAAACTTGAAGTCCAAGACCTGCATAAACGCTATGGCAGTCACGAAGTGCTCAAGGGCGTGTCCCTGAAAGCGGCCGCCGGCGATGTAATCAGCATCATCGGCTCCAGTGGCTCCGGCAAAAGTACCTTTCTGCGTTGCATCAACCTGCTGGAGCAGCCCCATGCGGGCAAGATCCTGCTGAACAACGAAGAGCTCAAGCTGGTGCCCAACAAGGATGGCGCGCTCAAGGCCGCCGACCCGAAGCAACTGCAGCGCATGCGTTCGCGGCTGTCGATGGTGTTCCAGCATTTCAACCTGTGGTCGCACATGACCGCCCTGGAAAACATCATGGAAGCGCCGGTGCATGTGCTCGGCGTCCCCAAGGCCGAAGCCCGTGAAAAGGCCGAGCACTACCTGGCCAAAGTGGGCGTGGCCCATCGCAAGGATGCTTACCCGGGGCACATGTCCGGTGGTGAGCAGCAGCGTGTGGCGATTGCCCGGGCCCTGGCCATGGAGCCGGAAGTCATGCTGTTCGACGAGCCGACCTCGGCCCTCGACCCTGAGCTGGTAGGTGACGTGCTGAAAGTCATGCAGGCCCTGGCTCAGGAAGGTCGGACCATGGTGGTGGTGACTCACGAAATGGGCTTCGCCCGGGAAGTCTCCAATCAACTGGTATTCCTGCACAAAGGCGTGGTGGAAGAGAGCGGTAACCCGCGTGAAGTGCTGGTCAATCCGCAGTCGGAACGTTTGCAACAATTCCTCTCCGGTAGCCTCAAGTAATCGCTCCCGTTATGCACCAAATTAGGTCATGCTGCGCAGCGCGCGGCCGATGGTCTAATTTGGTTGCTGCCGCTTTCGGCCTCTAACACTGTTTTCGTTTTGGATTGCCCGCCATGACTGCCCATCGAATTGGTTTCCTGATTTGGCCCAGCACTAAAGCCTTGACGCTGGCGCTGGCTGAGGAGGCCTTGCGTGTTGCTCAGCGGGTGCATCCGGACGTGGTCTACGAGTTGTCTTTCCTGCAGGCCGAAGCGCCCGGCGAAGGTGCCTGGCAACTGCCGGGTGAGCCTTGGGCCGGCAAGCTGGAAGGTTGTCAGAAGCTGTTCCTGCTGGCCGACGAGCCGCCAGCGAGCCTGGCGCCAGCCTTGAGCAGTGCGCTCAAGCAACTGGTGCGCGCCGGCTGTGTGATCGGTGGTTTGTCTGCCGGGGTCTATCCCTTGGCGCAGTTGGGCTTGCTGGACGGTTATCGCGCCGCGGTGCATTGGCGTTGGCAGGATGATTTTGCCGAGCGCTATCCCAAGGTGATCGCCACCAGCCATCTGTTCGACTGGGATCGGGATCGCCTGACCGCCTGCGGCGGCATGTCGGTGCTGGACCTGCTGCTGGCGGTGCTGGCCCGGGATCATGGGGCGGAACTGGCGGGCGCGGTGTCGGAAGAGCTGGTGGTGGAGCGCATCCGCGAGGGCGGCGAGCGCCAGCGAATTCCGTTGCAGAATCGTCTGGGTTCCAGTCACCCGAAGCTGACCCAGGCCGTGCTGCTGATGGAAGCCAATATCGAAGAGCCGCTGACCACCGACGAGATCGCCCAGCATGTCTGTGTGTCCCGCCGGCAGTTGGAACGGATCTTCAAACAGTACCTCAATCGTGTGCCGAGCCAGTATTACCTGGAGTTGCGCTTGAACAAGGCACGGCAGATGTTGATGCAGACCAGCAAGTCGATCATTCAGATCGGCCTGTCCTGCGGTTTCTCCTCAGGGCCCCATTTCTCCAGCGCCTACCGCAACTTTTTTGGCGCCACCCCGCGGGAAGACCGCAACCAGCGGCGCAGCAGCAGCCCGTTCGAACTCTCCTCCGTACCTGCCGAGCGCGGCTGATCTTCTTCTAGCTGGCGCCAGCGTGCCGGCGAAGGCGTCCTGACGGTCAACTTCTGGACCGGCGATACCGCTAACTACCTGGATAATTAGCTTGGGCGAATTGCCCGGTCACTCTGCCGCTGAGCCTGCGCGCAGTTTAAACTGCGCCTTTGCGACGCTATTTGTCGCATTGCCATAAACCCGCCTAAAACGGGGGTTGGCGCTATAAGAAGTTGTCGCTTGGCGGCAAGGCCGGGCTGAAAACTGTCCTTACAATCCCCCCATCGCTCGCCAGTTTCAGGCAGGCGTTCCTCTTCAGGAGACTCCGATGTCCGTTGAGCAAGCTCCGGTGCAACGCGCCGATTTCGACCAGGTTATGGTTCCCAACTATGCACCTGCAGCTTTTATTCCTGTGCGTGGCGCAGGGTCCCGAGTCTGGGACCAGTCGGGTCGGGAGCTGATCGATTTCGCCGGCGGCATCGCGGTCAACGTGCTGGGTCATGCGCACCCGGCGCTGGTTGGCGCATTGACCGAACAAGCCAACAAGCTGTGGCATGTGTCCAACGTATTCACCAACGAGCCGGCCCTGCGCCTGGCCCACAAGTTGATCGACGCCACCTTTGCTGAGCGTGCGTTCTTCTGTAACTCCGGCGCTGAAGCCAACGAAGCCGCTTTCAAGCTGGCTCGGCGTGTAGCCTTCGATCGTTTCGGCACTGAGAAGTACGAAATCATCGCCGCGCTCAACAGCTTCCACGGCCGCACCCTGTTCACCGTCAACGTCGGTGGCCAGTCGAAGTACTCCGACGGTTTCGGTCCTAAAATCACCGGCATCACCCACGTTCCTTATAACGACCTGGCCGCACTCAAAGCCGCCGTGTCGGACAAGACCTGCGCTGTGGTCCTGGAGCCGATCCAGGGTGAAGGCGGCGTGCTGCCGGCCGAGCTTGAATACCTGCAAGGCGCTCGTGAGCTGTGCAACGAGCACAACGCACTGCTGGTGTTCGACGAAGTGCAAACCGGCATGGGCCGCAGCGGCAAGCTGTTCGCCTACCAGCATTACGGCGTGACCCCGGACATTCTCACCAGCGCCAAGAGCCTGGGCGGCGGTTTCCCGATCGCCGCGATGCTGACCACCGAAGAGCTGGCCAAGCACCTGGTTGTCGGCACCCACGGCACCACTTACGGCGGAAACCCGCTGGCGTGTGCAGTGGCCGAAGCGGTGATCGACGTGATCAACACCCCTGAGGTGCTGAGCGGCGTCAACGCCAAGCACGACAAGTTCAAGACCCGCCTGCTGCAGATCGGTGAGAAGTACGGCCTGTTCAGCGAAGTGCGTGGCCTGGGCCTGCTGATCGGTTGCGTGCTGAGCGAAGCTTGGAAAGGCAAGGCCAAGGACGTGTTCAACGCCGCCGAGCGAGAAGGGTTGATGATTCTGCAAGCCGGCCCGGACGTGGTGCGTTTCGCCCCGAGCCTGGTGGTCACCGATGCGGACATCGATGCCGGTCTGGATCGTTTCGAGCGCGCCGTGGCCAGCCTGACCCAAGCCTGATTCAGGCCGTAACACCGCTCGGCGCCGATCCTCAACGGGCTGCGTCGAGCCACATTCCTGTGCCGGGCTGTCCCGGCATTTTTTTCCCTGAGTCGGACGTTTTCCGACCTGTTTCAAGTAAGGAGTGACACCATGCTGGTGATGCGCCCCGCGCAAATGGCTGATCTGGGCGAGGTACAGCGTCTGGCTGCAGACAGCCCGATTGGTGTCACCTCCTTGCCGGATGATGTCGGCCGCCTGAGCGACAAGATTGCCGCGTCCGAAGCCTCTTTCGCCGCCGAAGTGAGCTTCAACGGTGAAGAGAGCTACTTCTTCGTCCTTGAAGACACCGAAGCCGGCAAGCTGGTGGGCTGTTCGGCCATCGTTGCCTCGGCCGGCTACTCCGAGCCGTTCTACAGCTTCCGCAATGAAACCTTTGTGCACGCCTCCCGCGAGCTGAAGATTCATAACAAGATTCACGTGCTTTCCCAGTGCCATGACCTGACCGGCAACAGCTTGCTGACCAGCTTCTACGTGGTGCCGGAACTGGTGGGTTCGCCTTGGTCGGAGCTCAACTCCCGCGGGCGCCTGCTGTTCGTTGCCAGCCACCCCGAGCGTTTCGCCGATTCGGTGGTGACCGAGATCGTCGGTTACAGCGACGAGCACGGTGATTCGCCATTCTGGGATGCCATCGGGCGCAACTTCTTCGACCTCAACTACGCCGAGGCCGAGCGCCTGTGTGGCCTGAAAAGCCGCACCTTCCTCGCTGAATTGATGCCCCATTACCCGATCTACGTACCGTTGCTGCCGGACGCCGCCCAAGAGGCGATGGGCCAGGTGCACCCACGGGCCCAGATCACCTTCGACATTTTGATGCGCGAAGGCTTCGAGACCGATCACTACATCGACATTTTCGACGGTGGCCCGACCCTGCACGCACGGGTTTCCGGCATCCGCTCCATCGCCCAGAGCCGGGTGGTGCCGGTGAAAATCGGCGAGCTGGCCAAAGGCGGCGGACGTCAGTACCTGGTCTCCAACGCCCAGTTGCAGGATTACCGCGCCGTGCTGCTGGAGCTGGATTACGCCCCGGGCAAACCGGTGACCCTGGACCTGCAGGCGGCCGAGGCCTTGGGTGTCGGTGAGGGTGCCAGCGTGCGCCTGGTGGCTGTTTAACGCCGGCTTTAATGCCTGGAAAGTAGCGAGTTTCGCGGGGGCCGCCAGCGGCGCCCGTCTGAGGAGATAGCATGATTGTTCGTCCCGTACGCAGCAGCGATTTACCCGCTCTGATCGACCTGGCCCGCAGCACCGGTACCGGCCTCACCACCTTGCCGGCCAACGAAGAGCGCCTGACCCACCGGGTCGGCTGGGCGGAAAAAACCTTCCGTGGCGAAGCCGGGCGGGGCGATGCGGATTACCTGTTCGTGCTCGAAGACGACAACGGCCGTGTGGTGGGCATTTCCGCGATCGCCGGCGCCGTCGGCCTGCGTGAGCCCTGGTACAACTTCCGGGTCGGCCTGACCGTCAGCGCTTCCCAGGAGCTGAACATCTACCGCGAGATCCCGACGCTGTTCCTGGCCAACGACCTGACCGGCAACTCTGAATTGTGCTCGCTGTTCCTGCATGCCGATTACCGCACCGGCCTCAACGGCCGCATGCTGGCCAAGGCGCGGATGCTGTTTATCGCGGAATTCCCTCAGCTGTTCGGCAACAAGATCATCGCCGAGATGCGGGGCATGTCTGACGAATCCGGACGCTCGCCGTTCTGGGAAAGCCTGGGCCGGCACTTCTTCAAAATGGAGTTCAGCCAGGCCGACTACCTGACCGGGGTGGGCAACAAGGCGTTTATCGCCGAGCTGATGCCTAAATTCCCGCTGTACACCTGCTTCCTCTCCGAGGACGCGCGCAACGTGATCGGCAAGGTCCACACCGACACCGAACCGGCGCTGGCCATGCTCAAGAGCGAAGGTTTCAGCTACCAGGGTTATGTCGACATCTTCGACGCCGGCCCGGCGGTGGAATGCGAAACCGGCAAGATCCGTGCGATCCGTGACAGCCAGGCGCTGGTGCTGGCCATCGGCACCCCGGGCGATGACGCCACGCCATTCCTGATTCACAACCGCAAGCGCGAAGACTGCCGCATCACGGCCGCTCCGGCGCGTTTTGCCGCAGGCACCCTGGTGGTCGATCCGTTGACCGCCAAGCGCTTGCAACTCAACGCCGGCGATCAGGTCCGTGCGGTTCCGCTGTCTGCTACTCGGGAGTCGAAATAATGAGCACGCTGTACATTGCCGGCCAATGGCTGGCCGGTCAGGGCGAAGCCTTCAACTCGGTCAATCCGGTCACCCAGGCCGTTATCTGGAGTGGCAACGGTGCCACCGCAGATCAGGTAGACAGCGCCGTACAGGCCGCGCGCCAAGCCTTTCCGGAGTGGGCCAAGCGTTCCCTGGAAGAGCGCATCGGCGTGTTGGAAGCCTTTGCTGCCAGCCTGAAGAACCGTGCTGACGAACTGGCCCGTTGCATTGGCGAAGAGACCGGTAAACCCTTGTGGGAAGCCGCGACTGAAGTCACCAGCATGGTCAACAAGATTGCCATCTCGGTGCAGAGCTATCGTGAGCGTACCGGCGAGAAGAGCGGCCCCCTGGGCGACGCCACCGCTGTGTTGCGCCACAAGCCCCATGGCGTGGTTGCCGTGTTCGGCCCTTACAACTTCCCGGGCCACTTGCCCAACGGGCACATCGTTCCGGCATTGCTGGCGGGCAACAGCGTGCTGTTCAAGCCCAGCGAGTTGACGCCTAAAGTTGCCGAGCTGACGGTCCAGTGCTGGGTTGAAGCCGGCCTGCCGGCGGGTGTCCTGAACCTGCTGCAGGGGGCGCGGGAAACCGGCATCGCCCTGGCTGCCAACCCGGGCATCGACGGCCTGTTCTTCACCGGTTCCAGCCGCACCGGCAACCACCTGCACCACCAGTTCGCCGGGCGCCCGGACAAGATCCTGGCCCTGGAAATGGGCGGCAACAACCCGCTGGTGGTGGATCAGGTCGCGGACCTGGACGCAGCGGTCTACACCATTATTCAGTCGGCCTTTATCTCCGCCGGCCAGCGTTGCACCTGCGCACGCCGTCTGCTGGTGCCGCAGGGTGCCTGGGGCGACCAACTGCTGGCACGCCTGGTGGCGGTCAGTTCGACGATTGAAGTGGGTGCGTTCGATCAGCAGCCCGCACCGTTCATGGGTTCGGTGATCTCCCTGGGCGCGGCACGTGCCTTGATGGATGCCCAGGAACAGCTGCTGGCCAATGGCGCCGTGGCCTTGCTGGAAATGACCCAGCCACGGGCTCAGGCCGCGCTGTTGACCCCGGGCATCCTGGACGTCAGCGCTGTGGCTGAACGCCCTGATGAAGAATTGTTCGGGCCGTTGCTGCAGGTGATTCGCTACGTCGACTTCGACGGCGCGATTGCTGAAGCCAACAACACCCAATACGGCCTGGCGGCGGGCCTGCTCTCGGATTCCGAGGCGCGTTATCAGCAGTTCTGGCTGCAGAGCCGCGCCGGGATCGTCAACTGGAACAAGCAGTTGACCGGTGCGGCCAGCAGCGCGCCGTTCGGTGGCGTAGGCGCGTCGGGCAATCATCGGGCCAGTGCCTATTACGCGGCGGATTACTGCGCGTACCCGGTGGCTTCCCTGGAAACCCCGAGCCTGGTGCTGCCGAGTGCATTGACCCCGGGCGTGCGCCTGTCCTGATTTGAGTGTGCGGGGAGGCCGTTGTGGCCTCTTTGTCGGTAAGCCGATTCCTGTGGAGCCGGCTTGCCGGCGAACGAGTGCAATACGCTCGCCCTGTATAGATACCGATGCCTATAACAACAGATTCGTGGAGCCTCGCTGATGAAATCCTATGAAGTCAATTTCGACGGTCTAGTGGGGCCGACCCATAACTACGGCGGCCTGTCCTACGGCAACGTCGCGTCCCAGAGCAACAGCCAGCAGTCGTCAAACCCTCGGGAAGCGGCCTTGCAAGGCCTGGCGAAAATGAAAGCGCTGATGGAAATGGGCTTTCAGCAAGGCGTCCTGGCACCCCAGGAACGTCCAGATGTGGCGGCCTTGCGCAACCTGGGTTTTGCCGGCACCGACGCCCAAGTGATCCAGCAGGTGGCCAAGCAGGCCATGCCCCTGCTGGTGGCCAGTTGCTCGGCATCGAGCATGTGGGTGGCCAACGCCGCCACCGTTAGCCCGAGTGCCGACACCGCCGATGGCCGGGTGCATTTCACCGCTGCCAACCTGAACTGCAAGTACCACCGCAGCATCGAGCACCCGACCACCAGCCGCGTGCTGGGGGCGATGTTCGCTGACCAGAAACACTTCGCCCACCATGCGGCCTTGCCGGCGGTAGCGCAGTTCGGTGACGAAGGTGCAGCCAACCACACGCGCTTCTGCCGTGAGTACGGCCAGGCCGGTGTCGAGTTCTTTGTCTTTGGCCGCAGCGCCTTCGACAACCGTTTTCCGGCGCCGCAGAAGTACCCGGCCCGCCAGACTCTGGAAGCCTCGCAAGCCGTGGCACGCCTGCATGGCCTGAGCGAGCAGGGCGTGGTGTACGCCCAGCAGAACCCCTCGGTGATCGACCAGGGTGTGTTCCACAACGACGTGATCGCGGTCGGCAACGGCGAGGTGCTGTTCTACCACGAGGACGCGTTCCTCGAGACCGAGCACATGCTCGCCGAGTTGCAGGGCAAGCTGGCCCAGCGTGGCGGCAACTTCCAGGCGATCTGCGTGCCACGGGCCCAGGTCACGGTGGAAGATGCGGTGCGTTCTTACCTGTTCAACAGCCAGTTGCTGTCCCGTGCCGACGGTTCGATGTTGCTCATCGTGCCTGAGGAGTGCCGAGCCAACGAGCGGGTCTGGCAGTACCTGCAAAGCCTCACCAGCTCCGGCGGCCTGATCCGCGAGGTGAAGGTGTTCGACCTCAAGCAGAGCATGCAGAACGGCGGTGGCCCGGCGTGCCTGCGCCTGCGCGTGGCTCTCAACGAAACCGAGCTGGCGGCGGTCAACCCCGGGGTTATCATGACCGCGCCGTTGTACGACACCCTGACCCAATGGGTCGACAAGCACTACCGCGACCGTCTGAGCGAAAGCGATCTGGCGGACCCGCAATTGCTGCTTGAGTGCCGGACGGCATTGGATGAATTGACGCAAATCCTTAAACTGGGCGCGGTTTATCCATTCCAGATCAATTGAAAGCCCGCGCCCGCCTCATGTGAGTCGGGCGCGTCGCCTTCTCCCCAGATGAGAGCGTAATACATGAGCGATTCCCTGCAGCTGATCCTTGAAGACACCGACGGCACTCAACTGGAAACCTCCTGCACCCGCGTGGCGGTGCTGTGGCAAGGCAAGGAACTGTGGATCCAGCAAGACGGCCGCGGCCAACTGCTGATCGGCGTGGACGTGGAAGAGGGCGACGCTGAATATGCCAACCTGCTGCTGCGTCCATTGGCGACTAATCTGGTCAGTCTGCAACTGGAAATGGAACCGGCCGACGCCGGTGACGATGATCACGTGCATGGCCCTGACTGCGGTCACGCCCACTAAGGAAGCTCGCTCTATGCTCGCCCTCGGCAAACTGCTTGAACTGACCCTCGCCGGTCGCGAACCGGCGGAGAAGACTCAACTGACTGTCGAAGGCGTGCGGATGCGCTGGTTGAGCGAGGGGGCGCTGGAAGTCCGGCCTCCCGAAGCTCGTGACAACGGCCTGGATCTGTTGTTGTCGGCAGGGATCCACGGCAACGAGACCGCGCCGATCGAGTTGCTCGATCGTTTATTGCATGACATTGCCCGTGGCGACCTCAAGCCCCGTGCACGCATTCTGTTTCTGTTCGGCAACCCCGAGGCCATGCGCCGCGGTGAGCGTTTTGTCGAGCAGGACGTCAACCGGCTGTTCAACGGCCGGCATGAGCAGAGCAGCGGTCCCGAAGCCCTGCGGGCTTGTGAACTGGAGCGGCTGGCGGCGAGCTTTTTCAGCCTGCCGAACCGCAACCGCCTGCATTACGACCTGCACACCGCCATTCGCGGTTCGAAGATCGAGCAGTTCGCCCTCTATCCGTGGAAAGAAGGTCGTCAGCATTCCCGTGCCGAGTTGGCGCGGCTGCGTGCGGCGGGCATGGAGGCGGTGCTGTTGCAGAACAAACCGTCCATCGTGTTCAGCTCATACACCTACGACAAGCTGGGGGCGGAAGCTTTCACCCTGGAGCTGGGCAAGGCTCGGCCTTTCGGGCAGAACCAGGGCGTTAACGTTGAACGCCTGGAAACCCGTCTTCAGCAGATCATCGAAGGCAATGAGCCGCCGTTGAGCGAAGAGAGCCTGGAGGGCTTGCAACTGTTCAGCGTGGCCCGCGAAATCATCAAGCACAGCGACAGCTTCCACCTGCACCTGCCGGCGGACATCGAGAACTTTTCCGAATTGGACGTGGGTTATCTGCTGGCCGAAGACATCGCCCAGACCCGCTGGATTGTGGAAGAAGAGGGCGCACGGATCATTTTCCCCAACCCTAAGGTGAAGAACGGTTTGCGTGCGGGGATTCTGATTGTGCCGAGCTCGGACGAGCAACTGGCCTGATCGCTGCCAAGCCGGCACCTACACCACAGGGTAGGTGCCGGCTTGCCGGCGATGCTGCTAACGCTTAAACCGCAACAGCGCGCGGCTCGTTACGACGCAGGGCGCGGGTCTTGTGCAGGGTGTCGGCGCAGGTTTTTGCCGCTTCCTGGCCCTTGTGCACGAAGTGCTCGAAGAAGAACTTCTGGTGTTCTTCGCCGGCATGGAAGTGATGGGGCGTGAGCACCACCGAGAACACCGGCACTTCGGTTTCCAACTGCACTTGCATCAGGCCGCTGATCACCGATTGGGCGACGAACTCGTGGCGGTAGATGCCGCCGTCCACCACCAGGCCTGCCGCGACGATGCCGCTGTAGCGACCGGACTTGGCCAGCAACTTGGCGTGCAGCGGGATTTCAAAGGCACCGCCGACTTCAAAGAAGTCGATGTCGCTTTCCTGGTAACCCTGGGCCAGCATCTCGGCAACAAAGCCTTTACGGCTCTGATCGACAATGTCTTTGTGCCAGCAAGCCTGGATAAAGGCGACGCGGTCGTTGGGGTGGTGTTTGCTCTTGCTATCGATTGCGGTGGGTTGCATCTGTTCTGACTCCTGTTTGTGTGAAAAACAGGGCGTTATGAATCGAATGGGATTTAAGGGTACGTGCCGGCCGATTGCGCGAGTGTTCGCACGACTGCCCACGGACGGCCCTTTGGCGCCAATCCCGTTCTCTCTTCATCCGGACTATGACCGTCGGCCCCGGGATCACACCGGGTCTGCTGACCTTGCTGCCATTCACCGCCTAAGCCGTGCCTGCCACCAAGCGCTCGCGGGCTATGCGCATTGCGCGCAATTACCGCCGGTGGGGAGTTGCACCCCGCCCTGAGAACGTTGCCACCGGATTATTCGGCGGCGGTGAGTTTTTAACACATATTTTTCAACGGCGCATGGGGGCTTTTGGATGATGCCCATCGATTTTTTCGCTATTTGCGCAGATTTTTCCCCTTGGAGCCTTGATTAATGCGGGGTGCGACCGTAGAAATTCAGCTCGAAAGGGATGTTCCCTACTAGGCAGGACCTTGGTGTCCCCATGATGAGGCCGGATTTTCATGAGTGTGATCGATCTTCGTAGCGACACGGTGACTCAGCCCAGCGCAGGGATGCTCGATGCCATGGCCACGGCCGTGACCGGGGATGACGTGTACGGCGAAGACCCCACGGTCAACCGTCTGGAGGCTGAACTGGCCCGGCGCCTGGGCTTTGCGGCCGCGCTGTTCGTGCCGTCCGGGACGATGAGCAATCTGCTGGGCTTGATGGCCCATTGCGAGCGCGGCGAGGAATACATCGTCGGTCAGCAGGCCCACACCTATAAATATGAAGCGGGTGGCGCGGCCGTGCTCGGCTCGATCCAGCCGCAACCCCTGGACGTCCAGGCAGATGGCTCGTTGGACCTGGCCCAGGTGGCCGCCGCGATCAAGCCGGACGACTTTCATTTTGCCCGGACCCGCTTGCTGGCCCTGGAAAACACCATGCAAGGCAAAGTGCTGCCATTGTCCTACCTGGCCCAGGCACGGGCCTTTACCCGTGAACATGGCTTGGCCCTGCACCTGGACGGCGCGCGGCTGTACAACGCGGCGGTGAAACTGAACGTGGATGCCCGGGAGATTACCCAGCACTTCGACTCGGTCTCGGTGTGCCTGTCCAAGGGCTTGGGCGCGCCCGTGGGTTCGGTGCTCTGCGGTTCCCCCGAGTTGATCGCCAAGGCCCGGCGCCTGCGCAAGATGGTAGGCGGTGGCATGCGCCAGGCCGGGATTCTCGCAGCGGCGGGGCTGTATGCCCTGGATCACCAGGTGCAGCGCTTGGCCGATGACCACGCCAACGCCCAAGTGCTGGCTGAAGGGCTGCGTGACGCGGGTTACCAGGTCGAGCCGGTGCAGACCAACATGGTCTACGTGCAGATGGGCGATCGGGCCGAGGCCATCAAGGCCTTTGCCGCAGAGCGGGGGATCAAGCTCAGTGCGGCATCGCGCCTGCGTCTGGTCACCCATATGGACGTCAGCCGTGGGCAAATCGAGCAGGTGATCGCGACTTTCGTCGACTTTTCCCGCCACTGACCGTGTTAGCCGTCCAATTGACTGTGTGTATCGTACAAACACGCTGTACCAAGTGATTAACGCCGATATAATGCCGCCCTTTGCCGTCGTTTCGTCTATTGACGTTGCGCACAGGCCTTTGGCCGCAGTCTCCGTGGAAGAACCTAATGAAAAGCGCAGAAATCCGTGAAGCCTTCCTTCGCTTCTTCGAAGAGCAAGGCCACACCCGTGTAGCCTCCAGCTCTTTGATTCCGGGCAATGACCCTACCCTGCTGTTCACCAACGCGGGGATGAACCAGTTCAAGGATTGCTTCCTGGGCCAAGAAAAGCGCGCCTATACCCGCGCTGTCAGCAGCCAGAAGTGCGTACGCGCCGGTGGCAAGCACAACGACCTGGAAAACGTCGGCTACACCGCCCGTCACCACACCTTCTTCGAAATGCTGGGCAACTTCAGCTTCGGTGATTACTTCAAGCAAGACGCGATCAACTTCGCCTGGACCTTCCTTACCGGCGTGCTGAAGCTGCCGAAGGAAAAACTCTGGGTCACGGTCTACGCCAGCGATGACGAGGCCTACGACATCTGGACCAAACAGGTGGGTGTGCCGGCCGAGCGCATGGTGCGCATCGGTGACAACAAAGGCGCGCCTTACGCGTCCGACAACTTCTGGACCATGGGCGATACCGGCCCGTGCGGCCCATGCACCGAGATTTTCTACGATCACGGCGCCGACATCTGGGGCGGCCCGCCAGGCTCGCCGGAAGAAGACGGCGACCGTTACATCGAGATCTGGAACAACGTATTCATGCAGTTCAACCGCACCGCCGATGGCGTGTTGCATCCGTTGCCAGCGCCGTCGGTCGACACCGGCATGGGCCTGGAGCGGATCAGTGCGGTGATGCAGCACGTTCACTCCAACTATGAAATCGACCTGTTCCAAAGCCTGCTGAACGCTGCGGCCAAGGCCATCGGTTGCAGCAATGATGCCCAGGCGTCGTTGAAAGTAGTGGCTGACCACATCCGTTCCTGTGGCTTCCTGATTGCCGATGGCGTGCTGCCGTCCAACGAAGGCCGTGGCTACGTGCTGCGCCGGATCATTCGTCGTGCTTGCCGCCATGGCAACAAGCTGGGCGCCAAGGGCAGTTTCTTCTATCAGATCGTCGCCGCGCTGGTGGCCGAGATGGGCGAGGCCTTCCCTGAGCTGAAATCCCAGCAGGCGCATATCGAGCGCGTGCTCAAGGCTGAAGAAGAACAGTTCGCCAAGACCCTGGAGCAGGGCCTGAAGATCCTCGAGCAGGACCTGGCCGAGCTTAAAGGCGACGTGGTGCCGGGCGACGTGGTGTTCAAGCTCTACGACACCTACGGTTTCCCTATGGACCTGACCGGCGACATCGCCCGTGAACGCAGCCTGACCCTCGACGAGGCCGGCTTTGAGCGCGAGATGGAAGCCCAGCGTGTGCGCGCCCGTTCCGCCAGCTCCTTCGGCATGGACTACAACAGTCTGGTCAAGGTCGATGTGGCTACCGAGTTCACCGGCTATCACGCCACCAGTGGTTCGGCCAAAGTGGTCGCCCTCTATAAAGAAGGGCAATCGGTCGACGTGCTCAGCGAAGGTGAAGAAGGGGTCGTGGTCCTGGACCAGACGCCGTTCTACGCTGAATCCGGTGGTCAGATCGGTGACTGCGGTTACCTGCAGGCCGGCAACGCGCGTTTCGACGTGCGCGACACCACTAAAACCGGCGGCGCGTTCCTGCACCACGGTGTGTTGGCGTCGGGCAGCCTGGTTGTTGGCGCACCGGTAGACGCCCAGGTGGCTGCTGAGGTGCGTCACGCGACTTCGCTGAACCACTCGGCCACTCACTTGCTGCATGCCGCATTGCGCCAGGTACTGGGGGAGCACGTGCAGCAGAAGGGCTCCCTGGTGGACAGCCAGCGCTTGCGCTTTGACTTCAGCCATTTTGAAGCCATCAAGCCGGAGCAGCTCAAGGCCCTGGAAGACATCGTCAACACCGAGATTCGCAAGAACTCCACGGTGGAAACCGAAGAGACCGATATCGAAACCGCCAAGCAAAAAGGCGCCATGGCGCTGTTCGGCGAGAAGTACGGCGACAACGTGCGTGTACTGAGCATGGGCGGCGACTTCTCGGTCGAGCTGTGCGGTGGTATTCACGCCAACCGTACCGGCGACATCGGCCTGCTGAAAATCATCAGCGAAGGTGGTGTGGCGTCCGGCGTACGCCGTATTGAAGCGGTCACCGGCGCTGCGGCGCTGGCCTACCTGAACGCTGCGGAAGAACAACTCAAGGAAGCGGCCAGCCTGGTCAAGGGCAGCCGTGACAACCTGATCGACAAGCTCTCGGCCGTGCTGGAGCGCAACCGTCTGCTGGAGAAACAACTCGAGCAGCTGCAAGCCAAAGCGGCCAGTGCCGCCGGTGACGACCTGTCGGCTTCGGCCCAGGACGTCAAAGGCGTGAAAGTGCTGGCGGCACGCTTGGACGGTCAAGATGGCAAGGCGCTGTTGGCGCTGGTCGATCAGTTGAAAAACAAACTCGGTCGCGCAGTGATCCTGCTCGGCAGTGTCCATGAGGAAAAGGTCGTTCTGGTTGCAGGCGTAACCAAAGACCTGACTGGCCAACTCAAAGCCGGTGATTTGATGAAGCAAGCCGCTGCGGCAGTGGGCGGGAAGGGCGGTGGTCGTCCAGACATGGCACAGGGCGGTGGTGTTGACGCTGCCGCGCTGGATGCCGCGCTGGCGCTGACCGTACCTTTTGTCGAGCAGGGCATTTAAGGCTCCAGGCCGGGCCCGTCGTCTAGTGGCGGGCTACTTGCCCTGTGCAGTTTGATTGTTTAATAGGCGCCCCTTTACGGGCTGAGGCGGCTTAGAAAATGGCTTTGATCGTACAGAAATTTGGAGGCACCTCGGTCGGCTCTGTCGAGAGAATCGAACAGGTTGCCGACAAGGTTAAGAAGTTCCGCGAAGCCGGTACTGACCTGGTGGTTGTACTGTCTGCCATGAGTGGCGAGACCAACCGTCTGATCGATCTTGCCAAGCAAATCAGTGGCGAAGACAAACCGGTTCCCCGTGAACTGGACGTGATCGTTTCCACGGGTGAGCAGGTGACCATCGCCTTGCTGGCCATGGCGCTGATCAAGCGCGGTGTGCCGGCGGTTTCCTATACCGGCAACCAGGTGCGGATTCTGACGGACAGTGCGCACAACAAAGCGCGGATCCTGCAGATCGACGATCAGCGGATTCGTGCCGACCTGAAGGCCGGTCGAGTGGTTGTGGTCGCCGGGTTCCAGGGCGTTGACGAGAACGGCAACATCACCACCCTGGGTCGTGGCGGCTCAGACACCACCGGTGTGGCCCTGGCGGCGGCCTTAAAGGCTGACGAGTGCCAGATCTACACCGATGTGGACGGGGTCTACACCACCGACCCACGGGTAGTGGCCAAGGCTCAGCGCCTGGACAAGATCACCTTCGAAGAGATGCTGGAAATGGCCAGCCTCGGTTCCAAGGTGCTGCAGATCCGTGCGGTTGAATTCGCCGGCAAGTACAACGTTCCGCTGCGCGTGTTGCACAGCTTCCAGGAGGGTCCGGGCACCCTCATTACTATTGATGAAGAGGAATCCATGGAACAGCCGATCATTTCCGGCATCGCTTTCAACCGCGATGAAGCCAAGCTGACTATCCGTGGCGTGCCAGATCACCCTGGCGTGGCCTTCAAGATCCTGGGGCCTATCAGCGGCGCCAACATCGAAGTCGACATGATCGTGCAGAACGTGGCGCACGATAACACCACCGACTTCACCTTCACCGTGCATCGCAACGACTACGTGGCCGCACAGACCGTGCTGGAAAACACCGCTCGCGAGATCGGTGCCCGTGAAGTCGTCGGTGACGTGGATATCGCCAAGGTATCGATCGTAGGTGTTGGCATGCGCTCTCACGCAGGCGTTGCCAGCCGTATGTTCGAAGCCCTGGCGAAGGAAAGCATCAACATCCAGATGATCTCGACGTCGGAAATCAAGGTTTCCGTGGTGATCGAAGAGAAGTACCTGGAACTGGCTGTGCGCGCTCTGCACACGGCTTTCGAACTGGACGCTCCTGCCCGCCAGGGCGAGTGATGCGTTGAGCAAAGGGCGCGGTCTGACCGCGCCCTTTGTCGTTTTTGATCGGCGTGACGGAAATCTGTTCTTTTGTCCGCGCTAGTCAATACTAAGGCGTGTAGGGCTAGGGCCATTGTGCTTGTAGTCCGACACCCTTTTTTTTGCAGACTGTTGTCCCTGAAATGTAATGCGTGAGGAGAAAGGTATGCTGATTCTGACTCGTCGGTGTGCAGAAAGCCTGATTATTGGTGATGGCGAAATCACCGTGACCGTGCTCGGCGTCAAAGGTAATCAAGTGCGTATTGGTGTCAACGCCCCCAAGGAAGTGGCCGTTCACCGTGAGGAAATCTACCTGCGGATCAAGAAAGAGAAGGACGAAGAACCAAGCCATTAATTTTTATCGTTTTTTATGTTTGCAAACGGGGATAAAGGTGGTTAATATACGCCCCGTGTTGCGGAGAGCTGGCCGAGTGGCCGAAGGCGCTCCCCTGCTAAGGGAGTACACCTCAAAAGGGTGTCGGGGGTTCGAATCCCCCGTTCTCCGCCATTATTTGCGTAGTACGTTGTAATCTGGCTTCTTCGGTAAGTTGTTGAAATTACTAGAAAAAGTGCTTTACAAAAAGATTTAACGGCCTATAATGCGCGGCAACAAATGCACTCGTAGCTCAGCTGGATAGAGTACTCGGCTACGAACCGAGCGGTCACAGGTTCGAATCCTGTCGAGTGCACCATTTAAGAGTTGTATGCAGCAATGCAGATAACTTGCTTAAACCAGTTGTGATCTGGTCTAAAAACACAAATGCACTCGTAGCTCAGCTGGATAGAGTACTCGGCTACGAACCGAGCGGTCACAGGTTCGAATCCTGTCGAGTGCACCAAACACCAAAAAGCCCGCATCTGATGCGGGCTTTTTGCTTTCTGCCGTTTGTACTTTTTCCTCTCCCATCTTAACCGCCCCCTTATTTGAACGTTACCTGCGCGGCAGCTGTCGTAAGGGCGTGTACTTGTCTTCGTCCGGCAACCCTATGCGGCAGTCGGAACGATTCGCCAGGGGGGGTCGGTTTGCCTGGATCTTTTTTCCGCACCCGTGTGTTTTCTTTTTCGGATGATGCGTCGCAGATTCATAGATTCGGCTTCTGTTCAGCTTTGTGCTGCAAGCGCTTGTTCTTGCCACGGTTTTTTAACGTTTAAAGCTGCCAAGCGGTGTATGATTGCGCCCGTCAGCCCCGCCGGGGCTTGTGGAATACCTCCATGGACTTACCCAGTAGTTGCTCATTACCTCGTTTTCACAATCATGAATTGACTGATTGATCCTTCCGGCGTGCTCCTCTGCTGGGAGAGGAGTTCGCCTATGACCGAAGTAGTAGAAGTAAAAAAGACCCAAGAAAGCTTGCAGGACCGTCTGGCTCAAGTCATTGAGCTGTTGCAGCGCCAGCGAGTGGTCGAAGACCTGACTCATCGCCAGGAAGGCCATCACCAGGACCGGGTAGAAAACCTGGTTCACCGGCAAAATCTCGTCGAGCTGCAACGCAAGCTCGATGACCTGCACTCCGCCGACGTTGCCTACATTCTCGAAGCCTTGCCCCTGGACGAGCGTCTGACCGTCTGGCAGCTGGTCAAGGCTGAGCGTGACGGCGACATCCTCCTCGAAGTATCCGACTCCGTACGTGAAACCCTGATCGCCGACATGGACGATCACGAGCTCCTGGCTGCTGCCAAGGAGATGGATGCCGACGAACTCGCTGACTTGGCCCCTGAGCTGCCGCGAGACGTCGTCCACGAGTTGATGGAGGCCCTGGACAGCCAGCAGCGTGAGCGTGTGCGTTCTGCTTTGTCCTATGACGACGAGCAAGTCGGCGCCCTGATGGACTTCGAGATGGTAACCATCCGCGAAGACGTCAGCCTGGAAGTGGTGTTGCGCTACCTGCGCCGTCTTAAAGAGTTGCCGGGCCACACTGACAAATTGTTTGTGGTGGATTACGACGGCGTGCTCAAGGGCGTATTGCCAATCAAGCGCCTGCTGGTCAATGACCCGGACAAGCAAGTCTCGGAAGTCATGGCCAGCGACCCGGTGAGTTTCCACCCCGACGAAGACGCCTACGACGCGGCCCAGGCTTTTGAGCGTTATGACTTGATTTCGGCCCCGGTGGTCGACAAAAACGACAAGTTGATCGGCCGTTTGACCATCGACGAAATGGTCGATCTGATCCGTGAGGAAAGTGAAACCGAAGTCCTCAACATGGCCGGTCTGCGGGAAGAGGAAGATATCTTTGCCTCGGTCTGGAAATCCCTGCGTAACCGTTGGGCCTGGCTGGCCGTCAATCTGATTACTGCCTTCGTTGCATCGCGAGTGATCGGCTTGTTCGAAGGCTCCATCGAGAAGCTGGTCGCCTTGGCGGCGCTGATGCCGATCGTGGCGGGTATTGGCGGTAACTCGGGCAACCAGACCATCACGATGATCGTGCGCGCCATGGCTCTGGACCAAGTCAGCACCGGCAACACCTCTCGCTTGATGCGCAAGGAGCTGGCAGTCGGCCTGATTAACGGCTTGGTCTGGGGTGGTGTGATAGGTGTCGTGGCGTACCTGTTGTACGGCAGCTGGTCGCTGGGTGTGGTAATGACTGCGGCAATGACCCTCAATCTCCTGCTGGCGGCCTTGATGGGGGTGTTGATCCCGATGACCTTGGCTCGCCTGGGGCGCGATCCGGCGATGGGGGCCAGCGTGATGATCACTGCCATGACCGACAGCGGCGGCTTTTTCATCTTCCTCGGGCTGGCGACGATCTTCCTGCTTTGAGTGCCTGGCGTAGCCTGATGGGCTGCGCCATTCCTTTATTGATGCCAGACGAAGAAGCGCCCTTGTGGCGCTTCTTTGGCAAATGGCGGGCAAAAAAAAGCCAGCACTAGGCTGGCTTTAGCTTTCGGGATGTAATCAGGTGGCGTCTGCGGCCATTTCGGCGTCATGAGCAATCAGCGAAACCAAAGCGTTTTGCTGACGATGGGAGAGTTGACGGAAACGTTGAAGCAGTTCGCGTTCATGCAAAGACAGCTCTGGGCTGTCCAGGCGCATGCTGAGCTCTTCACCCAAGGCACCTTCCTGAATAAGACTTTGTTCCAGGCGCGCGATGATTTCGGAGTTCATGCTGCGGTGATGATTGCGAGCCACCTCGGCAATGCGTTCACGCATCCCGTCGGGTAGACGTACGACGAACTTGTCAGCCGTACGGCTGGAATAAATTGCCTGTTTCAATGGGCGCATATTTTTAACCGGTTAGTTCAGGGGAGCGGTTCTCGGGATTGGCCGCAGGATGTCAGTTAGGACAAGCGTTGCTGCCAAATGTTCAACCTGAATTGCTAAGAGGCCCGCATCATGCCTCAAAGTTGCCAGATCCTTGGCGTCAATTCTGTGACAAATATTGAACTGGATAAAGGCGTTATGCCAGCACCAATTATCAGAAATGCGGACTGGTTTGAAAAGCTCGCTTTAGTCCGCTGATCTGGCCGCATCCCGCTGCTCCACAGAAGGTGTCACTGCTTGCGCCAAGGCGCAGGCTATGCGGATTCTTACGTTGCTCCCTACCTGTTAGAGAATAGTGGCAAATGGCCGATTTACTAGGTGTGTATCTCAGGACGGTTAACCATGCCCGGTAGACTGATCTATCTGATGGGGCCCTCCGGTGCGGGCAAGGACAGCTTGATCGATGCCGCCCGCCCGTCGCTGCAGCAGATGGGCTGCCACGTGGCCCAGCGGGTTATCACCCGTTCGGCAGAGTCGGTGGGGGAGGCGGCACAAGAGGTTTCTGCTGCTGAATTTCAGCGCATGGCCGAGCACGGTGAGTTTGCTTTGTCCTGGCACGCCAATGGGCTGGGTTACGGCATTCCCATACAAGTGGATCGCTGGCTGGCGGAAGGCGTGCATGTGTTGGTCAACGGCTCCAGGGCTCATCTGCAGCAGGCTCGCTTGCGCTACCCCTTGTTGTTGCCCGTTCTTTTGACGGTGGATGGCGAGGTCTTGCGCCAACGATTGATTGCTCGTGGTCGGGAAAGTGCTGCGGACATCGAGGCCAGGTTGCAGCGCAACCAAAGGTTTGTCGCCGTGACTCAGGCCGAAGCCGAGGCTATTGAGCAAGTGGACAACTCAGGCGAGCTGGCCACGGCAGTGAGGCGTTTCCTGCAGATATTGCGTCGTGCTGGCGTCAGCGCAGTACCGGGTCAAATTTAATCCTGCGGCCAATCATCAAGGCCAGTACGAAGAAGCTGAAAAACACCCCGCAGGCAATCAGCGGCACGTTGCCGGTACTCGCTTGCGGCAGCACAAAACTCAGGAGGCCGCTCAAGAGGGCGAGGGCCAGCAGGCTTTTGGTGAGAAGGGGCATGATGGCTTCCTATTTGGCAGGGTCAACGGTCTTAAAATACCCAGCTTGCCGCTCGTGGAGTCGCTGCGGGTGCCGGTGACTGTTTTTGCGTCACTCGGGTTTCCATGCCGACGCCCGTCTGGCTATTCATGACGGCCAGTTGCGGCGCTTGGCGCTGAGTGTATTGCGAGACGTTGGCGGTGCCTTGAGCGGCACGGCTATCGGGTTGAAATTGAAAAACCAGCAGCACGGTGATGGCGATAGCGTTCAGTAAAAAGAGTGTGCTGCTCATGGGGCTTGTCTCCGCTGTTGTTTTGCAGAGTTAATAAGCAGCGCCCATGCCAATCGATATTCTATTTAAAAATACTTTAAAAACAATAACTTATATTGTTTTTCTGAAGGTGGTTTATTGCATTTTGCAATGATGGCTTTTTGCGGTGATGCAATTTGCACGACTGCCATCCCGATCAAGCTGGCCGGGCCTTTGCGCCGTTATAAAAAGCCCTATGGATCACATGACAAATTCAGGCATGCCCGTTAACATGCACGCCGTCCTTCGCGCCGTGTCCTCCATGGCGCTTGCGGCCTTGTCTCAGTAGCTCAATTGGATAGAGCATCCCCCTCCTAAGGGGAAGGTTGGCAGTTCGAACCTGCCCTGGGACACCAAATATTTCGGCCTTTCCGGCCATTCCCCTGGCTACTGCGTTTATCGATGACAGCTACGTGGCAGCAGGAGAATAAATAAAGCCCCTTTCAGGATGACCTGGAGGGGCTTTTTCGTATTCACCGTTCAAGGAAGATGCTGATGGAAGGCCGGCGGGAATTCTTATTCAGTGCTGCAAAAGCGGCTGCCCCCCTGTTGCCCTCTATTCAGATCTGACCTACACAACAAGGCCATATGGAAATGAGAATATTATTCATCGCTTCGTTAGGGGTTTTATCGCTGATACAAGCACCCTTGTCCTTTGCGGAGAATGCGAATGGGAAAAACATCTATTTGCAGCGATGCGTCATGTGCCACGGGGCGGACCTCAAAGGCACAGGGCCATTGGCTAATAAAAGCAATCCTCCTACGCCTGATTTGAGAGCCGCTGCGTTTAAGAAGCGGCTGAATGATTATCCCGGCGTCATTGTGTCGTCGATAATACTCCGTCCCAATGGCGACTTGATTCCAAGAACATTGAAGGAAAATGGTGTGAAAGTGCCGCCGTTCTCCTGGAAGGTTCAGGATTTTCGCGATTTGAATCAATACATGAGTGACGTAATTTCAAAAGGTCGATGATTTGAGTTAAGAGTTGGCTGCAAATAAATTTTCCGACTAAGAGCTGATGGGGTGTCAGCTATGAATCGCCATTGTTAATCACTATGAGCGGCCGAGCGTGGCCACTGTTGGTTCAGTCTGAAAGAAAAAGGGCGCCCACTTAGAGGGCGCCCTTTTTCCATATTCAACCTGTATTTTTTGCGGCTTCGATTAACGAACTGCCTCGCAGGTCACTCATGCTGTATGTAAATAACCCCACGTGCTTGGCATGGCTTCAACCCTGCCATCCACCGCTATTCAGTCGCCCTTGGGCTGAACGCTGGCAGTTCATGCCATGGCTGGCCGGCCCAGGCGCCGGTGTTGGGGGTTAACAGGGTGTTGAGGCTGGCTTCGGTGAAGGCTTTGCCCAAGGAGTCGGCCCTGAAGGCGGCCACCCATTGCCGGCGCCCGAGGATAAAGGCTTCGCCGAACGCTTCCCAACCGTCGAAGCAGTCCTGGGCCCGTTGGGCGTTGAGCAGCAGCACGCGCCAGCCGGCTTCGGCTTCGATCCAGTTCATGAGCATGGCGCAACGTACGAAGAAGGCGCTGCGTACGCAGGCAAATGCCATGGCGGCCCGCGGGTCGTCGGTGGCGGACAGGTTTTGCAGGTCGATGCGAAACCAGTGCCGTTCCAGGGTGGTGTTGAAGTGTTCGCGCACTTCGTCGTCTGTCGCGTTGTTGCGAAAGCCGCCCTGGTGCAGCAGTGGCGCCCTGAGGGACAGCTTGGCGGTGTCTGCGAAATGGTCGGTGCCAGGGTCGAAAAAACCGGTCATTCCGGTGGCATCGACCATGGGCTGGGCCAGGGTGAGGGCCCATTGCTTGCGTGGCGAGAAGGATGACGTGCTGGTGTTGCGCTTGCGGCGCCAGTACCAGATGCCAAACCACGTCGCGAACAGGATCACTAGGGGAGTCATTGGGTCTGCCTCAGGAGTTGCGGGCCTGCCAGGCGCTGATTTCTTCGGCCTGCTGCGGCGACATGTCCGCCCATTGCACACCTTCGGTGGTGTACAGGGGATCGTCCGGCAGGCGTGGTGGCCAGGGGCTTTTGTTGAAAATGTGCCGGGTGGCGTATTTGACCGACGCAGCCCGGGGCGCCACTTGCTGCAGCAGGTCGGATTGGCGCGCGGCGACTAGCCACTCGACCATCGCCGACGGTGCGTCCAGTCGATAGAAAAGTTGCGGGTAACGCGCCACCAGTTGGGTCTGCGCCGCTGGATCAGTTACGTCTTCGATGCGCCGCCAGCCGGCGTCGGTGCGCACAATGCCGATAGCGACGCAGTCGGCCGGCGTTTGCCCATCGGTGCCCAAGGCGTTCAGGCAGGTGAGCAGGTCCTGGAAGTAGCGTTCGATGGGCGGGCGGTTCTGCTTGCCTTTGACTTGCTCCACCGTCAGCGAACCATCGGCCTGCACGATCAGGCTGATGGTGATGTGGGGCTGGCCCTGGGCGTCGCGCAGGCTGAACACACGCATGTGCTGTTGTTCCACTGACTCGGCGTAGCGCTCGCCGTAGCCGCCGCTCAAGCCTTTGCGGTCGGCGAATTGCCCGAGGCAGTGGCGCATCACGTAGCTTTCAAAGGCCATCTCGGCGCGCAGATGGGGGCTGTCGTGGATCAGTTCCAGTAGAACGTGGTCGGTCGCCGCAACCGCCACGCGCAGGGCGTCGGGCTGGCTTTGGCGCCAGCCTTGCTCGACCCGGGCGGCCATTTGCGCGTGTTCCTTTTCCCACAGCGCCAAGGCTTGCGGGCAGTTGATGCGGTCGAGTTTGCCCGCCAGGGCCGTGCCGCTGCGCGACGTCAGGAACTCCACCAGCAGCGCTTCTTGTTGCAGCAGGGCCGGGCACTGCGGATCGACCCAGACCAAGGGCGCGGCGGCTGGAGCCTCGTGCGCCGAGTTTTTGGCCAGGCTGTTGAAGTGCCCGGCAACCCACGGTGGCAAGGCGTCCGAGCCCAGTGCCGTGGTTGCGTCCTCAAGGCTCTGGATGCTTCGGGCCGGTTCAAAGTTGCCCACCAGGTGCCGATAGAAATGGTTCAGCAGCCATTGGCGCACCGGCCCCTCGTCGCCCCGGGCCTGGCTGCGCTCAAGAATGCCGCGCTTCAGTTCGTCGGCATTCAGGGCGTTGCGTGGGGCGTAGCCCGAGGTGCGTTTGTCGGGGCTTACTTCCATATCTGCCACCAGCTTTTGCCCGCCGGTTTCTCTGGCGCCTGGAGTTCCGCCAGGGTGGTTTGGATCCAGCCCCGGCAGCGCACGTCGTAGTCCACGTCGGGGGCGCATAGCGCCAGGGTCCGATGGCAATAGTCGATCGCTTCGTCGTTGCGCCCCAGGGCCTTGAATATGTAGACCGCCGAGGACATCAGCGAATTGTCTTGCAGCCTGTGCACATGGGGCTCGTAGCGCAGCCACAGACCGTAGGCGTTCTCCGGGTTGGCGTGGGCCAGGTAGCGGGCCACTTGCAGGCGTGCGAACAGCGAAGCAACGCTCAATTGCCCGTCGCTGATGCCTTGGTCTTCCTGCCACTTGAGTGCGCGCTCAAGCCAGATCGGGATTTCCCCGTCCCGATCCATCTGGTACAGGGCGTAGACCACGCTCTGCAGGTAGTCGTCCGGGGCGTGACGGCTGTAGCCGTATTCCCTGGCGTAATGCCACAGTTGCTCTGCCGCATCGACGATGCCCGGGTTGTCTTCAAGGCCGATACGGTTGCTGAGCAGGCCTTGGTAGTGCTCGGCGAAGGAGCTGGCCGCGATGCCCCGCAGGTGCAGCTCGATGGCTTCCTGGTACAGGTTCTGCCCGTTGTAGAAGCGGTAGTTGATGGCCAGGTTGTTGCAGAGCATGGAGTAGAGGTGGGCGCAGGCGTCGAACGGGTGCCCGCTGCCGGTGCTGAAGTAGCGCTCCATATTGGCCTGGCCCTGTTCATAGACGGCTTTTTGCGCGTACCTCAACAGCGTATAGGCTTGGTCTCTGGTCTCTTCAGGCAGCGTCTCTGTTTCTTTTTCCACCAAGTCGTCAATCGAGGCGGCGTAGTTGTAGGCATACATGCCGCTGGGCAGGGTTGGAACCGGCAGTTGCAGTGCCTCGATCAGCCCCAGGGTCTTTACCTGAGCGCAGAACAGGGCGTAGGCGCTGCGATTGTCCTGCATGCGCCCGGCCTGGATGGCGCCCTGCAACAGCGCGAGTTCTGTGGCGGCATCGATCGCGCCGATACCGGCGTCATACACGGCGGTCAGCCGGGTGATCCATGGGTGCTCCGGCGAGCGTCGTTGCGCCTCCGCCCTGGCCTCGGCAAACACGTTGTCCAGATGGGCTTGCGGGTCTTCCATGGAACGGTACAGCGCATCCAGCAGCGGGGTTGGGGCCGGGACCGATGTGTCGATTTCCGGGAGTGCGACAAGGAAGTTCTGCAGCACTTCATGGTCGTTGCAGGCACGCATCACACACAGGGGCCACCAGACCGACGGGTCGTCCGTCTGATGCAAGCGTTCATGAACCAGGCGTGCGGTGCCTGGCCACATCTCACCGCGCATTTCATAGATGTCGATGAAGGCGCGATGCCCGGCAGCGTCAACCTGGCGGTTTTCCATAAGCCAGGGCAGTTCGTATTCGATGAAGTTGTCGCCGCCGTCGGAGTCCAGGCTCAGGGCTGCGCTGGTGCAGATTTTCAATGCTGCCGGTAGATCGCCCAAGGCGTGCTGGGCACGTGCCGTTAGGCGTGCTAGGCGCACGTCCCACTCTCGACGCTGGGGCAGCGACAGGCCGGCGGTCAGTTGGGTGACGGGTTGTTCGAACAGCGCCAGGCGCAGGGGGATGATTTCGATCAGCGAGTTGCCCAGCCAGACCCAGTCATTGGCATCGACATCTTGCTCGGGGCCGGACGCACGCAGAGCGCTGACCGCCTCCAGGGCAGCTTCGCGGGCTTCTTCAGGGCGTTCGTGGCGCCACAGCACCAGGGATCGGCGTCGATGGCGGTCAGTCGCGTCCCAGGATCGCAGTAGCTCACGGGCCGGATTGATCAGGGTCAGGGCGTAGCGTGCGTCGATGGTTTTCAGAGCGACCTCGAGGCTGCCCTGTTCCAGTTCATTGAAGATTCGGTGCCGACGATAGTGCTCGATGTCGAAGTCCAGTGGCGCGCCCGCCGTGGGGTCCAGGGACTCGAGCACCTTGAGGATTTCGCTGTCTTGATCGAGGAAGTTGGCCACCCGCAGGCGCAGGATGTTCAGGTTCATCTGCAGTTCGCCGCGGGCCGTGGAGGGGACGACGGCCAGCAGGGCATCGCCGTCCTGGTCAAGTACGGCGCGGGCTGCGGTGGCATCGCCGGCGTTCATCCACAGTGAGTGCAGGCGGTCGATCGAAACCAGGGAGTCGGCTCGCAGTGGTTGGGCGCGCAGTTGGGCCAGCAGGGGTTCGCTGCCCTGGTCTTCGGCCTCAAGGCGGTCCATGAATTGTTCCAGTTCGATGCCGCCGATCGCACGACTGTGGTCAGTCATTGTTAACTCCATTTGGTCATGACTTGTGCATTGCCTGCGCTCGACATCGGCTCCACAACCAGGTGTGTGAAGTGAGGTAGCCGGTCCTGGCAACGAGGCGCTGCAAACTATCAGTTGATGTTTCAAAATCCAAGGTGTGAGGCGCGGCCTTGATGGCGTTCGCGGGACAGCCCTGTTGTGGAGGGTTCAAGGGGCAGTCACTAAGCCGTGAATTGCTGCAACGCGTCTATAAGGGAATCCCGTAGTCGGCCGATAACCCCAAAGGCGGCTGTGTTCGTCGATCGGGCAGCCCCCGTGCCCCGGGTGTGCCGGGTGTATCACAGGTTTACAGGAAAGTGCTTGATAGCCCCTTGCCAGCAGTTATTATCTGCGCGCCGAAAAATGGGCTGCGAAGCTGAGCGGGTTATTGCACTGGCCTTTGGTTTCATCTTCTTAATTGCCTGGAATCTTCGATGCTGGCGTACCACCAAAAAAGCTTTTTGATCGTCGATGATTTCTCGGACTTCCGTAGCTCGGTCCGCTCGATGTTGCGTGAGCTGGGCGTCAAGGACGTGGACACCGCCGACAGCGGTGAGCAGGCGCTGCGCATGTGTGCGCAGAAGCGCTATGACTTCATCCTGCAGGATTACCACCTGGGCGATGGCAAGAAGAACGGCCAGCAGGTACTCGAAGACCTGATGCTGGAAAAGCTCATCAGCCACGAAAGCGTGTTCCTGATGGTCACGGCCGAAAGCAGCCAGGCCATGGTGCTCAGTGCCCTGGAGCATGAGCCGGATGCGTACCTGACCAAACCCTTCAACCGTTCCGGCCTGGCGCAGCGCCTGGAGCGCCTGCAACAGCGCAAGACCTTGCTGCAGCCGATCCTGCAGGCGCTGGATCGCGGCAAGCCGGTCGAAGTGCTCAATGCCTGTATCGCCCTGTGCAAGCAGGACCCGCGTTATGCGCCGTTGTGCCTGCGCTACCGTGCCGACGCGCTGCGGGACATGAATCAGAACGAGACCCTCGAGCGCCTCTACAACACCATCCTGGCCGATCGGCCATTGCCCTGGGCTTTCGTCGGCCTGGGCCGCCTGCTGGTCAAGCGCGGGCAGATGGGGGAGGCCAAGGCGGTCTATGAAAAGGCCTTGAAGGTCTTCCCGATGATGCCGGGTTTGTATGACGGTCTGGCCGACGTGCTGGTTGCCGAGGGCGACGCCAAGCGTGCCCAGCGGGTGCTGGAAGAGGCGGTGCGCCTGTCGCCGCTGGCCGTGCGCCGCCAGGCCCTGCTGGGTAAGTTGGCGATGACCAACGAAGACTTCGACACCGCTTCCAGGGCCTATCGCCAGGCGGTCAGCCAAGGCGCGCAGTCACGCTTCAAAGACCCGGAAAGCAACCTCGGCCTGGCCCATGCACTGATCAGCAAGGGCAGCGAAAAGGGCCTGGATACCCGCACGCGCCTGGAAATCAACACCACCCTCAGCGCCGTGGCCAAGGAAAACCCCAGCGACCCGGGGTTGCAGATCCGTGCGCGGCTGATGAAGGCGACCAGCTTGTTGCTCAACGACGCCGAGACGGCCGAAAAGCTCACCGAGCAGGCCATGATGCGCCTGGACGGCATGGAGCAGTTCATGAGCCCCGAGGCCGCGTTGTTGGTGGCCAAGCAGCTGCAAATGCTGGGGCAGGCCAGCGCCGGTGCCTCGATGTTGAAGAACTGTGCGGAAATCTACGGTGACGATCCCAAGGTCATGCAGGGGATCGCCAAGCTCACCGACGACCCGGAGATTCTCAGTTCCTCCAACGCGGCCGCCGATCTCAACCGCCAGGGTGTGCGCAGCTACAAGGCCGGCACCCTGGATGAGGCGCGCGAGCTGTTCCGGCGTGCCCTGGCGATGCAACCGAAGAACATCAGTATTGCCCTGAACATGGCGCAATCGCTGTTGCATGGCATTGATACCAGCCGCGACCTGGCACTGCTTGAAGAGTGCCAGGCCTGTTTGAAGACGGTTGGCATGATGCCCGATACCGATGCGCGTTATCCGCGCTACCAGAAGCTGCGAAGCAAGGCGTTCGGCGAATGAGTGATGACCAGCAGGCGCTAGATTTTTCGACGGTGATCGCGTCCACCGTGCACGACATGAAAAACTCCCTGACCATGCTGATGCAGGCCCATGCCCAGTGGCTGGCGCGCTTGCCCGATCCGCAGCAGCAATCCGCGGAGCAAGGGGTGATCGAGTTCGAGTTCGCCCACCTCAACGGCATGCTGGTGCAACTGTTGGGTCTTTATAAGCTCGGGGTCAACCAGTTGCCTTTGCAGCCGGCCTATCACGAGCTGGATGACTTTATCGAAGCACAACTAGTTGGCCACCAAGACGTGTTCAAGAGTCGGGGCATTGCCGTGACCTACGACGTCGACCCCTTGAGCCCCTTGGGCTTTTTCGACCGGGAGCTGATCGCCTCGGTGCTGGCCAACAGCATTAACAATGCCATCCGCTACGCCCGCCATGCGCTGTTGATCAGCGTGCACGATGAGGCCGGGCAAACGGTGCTGACCATCAATGATGACGGTGAAGGTTACCCGGCGCAGATGATCGAGCGGCAGGCCGATTATGTGCAGGGCATCAATCACAGCAGTGGCAGCACGGGCCTGGGTCTGTACTTTGCCGGGCGGATTGCCGCGCTGCACCAGCGCAACGGCGTGTGCGGCCACACCGAAATCAGCAATGGCGGCCCCCTGGGCGGCGCGCTGTTCAAGCTCTACTTGCCCTGAGCCAGGGGCGCGCTGGCGCCCTGGTCATCGAGGTTGAAGCCCGTCCGTTTTTCAGTGATCTGCTGTGGTTGTCAGGCGGGTTCAGGCCGTGTCCGGCTTGGGCCTTTTGCCGCTGCGTCGAGGTTGAATGAGCGGCCTAGAAAAGCCGCAAATTATATTCAAGGCCCTGCTTGAAATACTGAACGGGTGGTGCGTATTTTGTACAGGTCGCCGTTATCGGCTCGTACAACAACAAGGATTGAGTCATGACAACCGATGGCCACGCTTCACTCGTGCAGCGATTGACGGGCATTGATGAGATTGAATGTGTCACCGCGGATCTCAATGGCGTGCCGCGGGGCAAAGTAATGACTGCCGAAGGGTTCCTTGAGGGGCGACGCCTGCAATTGGCCCGCGGCGTGCTGCTGCAATGCATTATGGGCGGTTATCCGCCGGCACGGTTCTACGGCAGCGACGACGGCGACCTGGCCCTTACCGCTGACCCGCAACAGATTCATCGGTTGCCCTGGAGCCAGCCGCCACGGGCCCTGGCCATTTGCGATGCGGACGAGTTGAGCGGCGAGAGTTCGCCGCTGTCCACTCGCGGCCAGCTCAAGGCCGTGGTGGCTCGTTATGCCGCCCTTGGCTTGGCGCCGGTGGTGGCCACCGAGCTGGAATTTTTCGTGTTTGCCCCCAACCCCGACCCGACCCAGGCCTTTGTCCCGCCAACCGGGCTGGATGGGCGCCGCGAGGACGGGCACTCGGCTTTCAGTATCAGCTCCAACAACGGGCTGCGACCTTTCTTCAACGAGGTCTACGAGTGCATGGCGGCCCTGGGGCTGCCTCGCGACACCTTTATGCACGAGATGGGCGTCAGCCAGTTCGAGATCAACCTGCTTCACGGCGATCCGGTATTGCTGGCGGACCAGACTTTCCTCTTCAAGCACCTGCTCAAGGAAGTGGCGCTCAAACACGGGCTGACCGTGGTATGCATGGCCAAGCCCCTGGCCCACACGCCAGGCAGTTCGATGCACATTCACCAGAGCGTGGTGGAGATCGGCACCGGGCGTAACGTGTTCAGTGACGAGGACGGGCAGCCGACGGCAGTGTTCCGCCACTTTATCGGTGGGCAGCAGGCGGGCATGGCCGACTTCACTGCGTTGTTTGCGCCGAACGTCAATTCTTATCAGCGCTTGTGCCATCCTTACGCATCGCCGAACAATGCCTGCTGGTCCCACGATAATCGGGCTGCTGGGCTGCGGATTCCCGCCAGTTCCCCGGCGGCACGACGGGTGGAGAATCGCTTGCCAGGTGCAGACGCCAACCCGTACTTGGCGATTGCCGCGAGCCTGGCGGCCGGGTTGCACGGGATCGAGAACCGCTTGGAGCCGGCTCCGGCGATCCAGGGTGAGTTTGAAGTGCCCGACAGTTTGTCGCTGCCGTGTACCTTGCATGCGGCTCTGGAGCGTCTGAAACGTAGCCAGTTGGCCAGGGAACTGTTCGGCAACGAGTTCATCGAAGGCTACATCGCTTCGAAGACCATGGAGTTGACCAGCTTCTTTAATGAAATCACTCCCTGGGAGCGGCGCGTTTTAGCAGCCCAGGCTTAACCGAACCGTCGCCGTCGGGCTATCTTTCAGAGGGCCCGATACCCAATTCAAGGAGCCGCTCGGAACGCCGATGCGCCAAATCTGGAAATCCTTTCGAGCGCTGTATTTCGCCTCGCTGATGATGCTTATCGGCTCGGGCCTGCTCAGCACCTACCTGGCCTTGCGCCTGGCTGCCGATCATGTGGATGGGCTGTGGGTCGGTGCGCTGATGGCCGCCAACTACTTCGGCCTGGTGCTGGGGGGCAAGATCGGCCATCGGCTGATTGCCCGGGTCGGGCACATTCGTGCCTACGCCACCTGTGCCGGTATTGTCGGCGCGGCGGTCCTGGGGCATGGCCTGGTCGACTGGCTGCCGGCCTGGCTGGTGCTGCGGATGATTGTCGGCTTGGGCATGATGTGCCAGTACATGGTGATCGAGAGCTGGCTCAACGAGCAGGCCGATGCCAATCAGCGGGGCCTGGTGTTCAGCGGCTACATGATTGCCTCGTACCTGGGGTTGGTCCTGGGGCAACTGATTCTGGTCATGCACCCGGCCCTGGGGCTGGAGCTGCTGATGCTGGTGGCCCTGTGCTTTGCCTTGTGCCTGGTGCCCGTGGCCATGACTCGGCGGATTCACCCGGCGCCCCTGCATCCGGCGCCGATGGAGCCGCGGTTCTTTATCAAGCGCGTGCCCCAGTCCCTCAGCACTGTGCTGGGCTCCGGGTTGATCGTCGGTTCGTTCTACGGCCTGGCACCGCTCTACGCGTCGCAGCAAGGGCTGAGCACCGAGCAGGTCGGCCTGTTCATGGGGAGCTGCATTTTCGCCGGCCTGGTGGTGCAGTGGCCTTTGGGCTGGCTGTCGGACCGTTATGACCGGGCGATGCTGATTCGCAGTTTTGCCCTGTTCCTGGCGGTGGTGGCATTGCCCTTGGCGGTGTTGCCCAGTGTGCCGCTGGAGGTTCTGTTCATCCTCGGCTTTCTCTGTTCATTGGTGCAGTTTTGCCTGTACCCGCTGGCGGTGGCGTTTTCCAATGACCATGTCGAGAGTGATCGGCGGGTCTCGCTGACGGCGATGCTGTTGGTGACTTATGGCGTGGGCGCCAGTATCGGGCCGTTGGCGGCCGGGGTGCTGATGAAGCTGTTTGGCAGCCAGATGCTGTACGCGTTCTTCAGCTTCTTTGCCTTGGTCCTGGTCTGGCGTATCCGGCCGAAGGCCGTGACCAACCTGCACCAGGTCGATGATGCGCCGCTGCACCACGTGGCGATGCCGGACAGCATGTCCAGTTCGCCGCTGGTGGCGGCCCTTGACCCGCGTGTCGATGAACAGGTGGTCCAGGAGCAGATGCAGACCAGTGTTGCGCCACAGGCCGAGTCTGAGTCCGAGGTGGATCCGGCAGCGGCGGCGCAGGCAGGCAGTGAAGTGCCTGAGGGCGAGGCCGATGTCAGGCCGGAAGACACGGGGCCCGAGCACCTGAGCGGCGCCAGGCCTTAAACGCCGGCATAAAAAAACGGGCAGTCACCGCAAGGGACTGCCCGTTTTTTTGAGCTGCAAGGCGATCAGAAATCGTCTTTGTCGAAGCGCCGGGCTTCCCGTTGCAGTTGGTAGACGAAGCGCTCTACCTGACGTTGCACCAGGCCGCTCATGTTGTGAAAGCGTACGCCGGCGAAGGTGGTGTCGATTTTTTCTTCATGGTGCAGGTACCGCAGTTCTACCGGCGCGGTCATGCTGCCGAAGGGCAGGGCCGCGATAAAGCGTTCGTAGACCTGGCCCAGTTGCAGGCGGTCGGAAATGTCACCGTCGAAGCGCAGCTTGCAGCCGGTTGCGGAAATATCCAGCAGTTTGCCGTTGACCGGGTTTTTCAGTTTGTCGCCGCTGAGTTCGATATCCACCAGTTGGGCCAGCTTCAACGCGGCCCGGAAGGCATTGCGTCGCTGGTGGTAGACCACTTCATCGGGCAGGGTGCCGCGGTAGCAGCGGCCGCCATTGGACTCGTCGAGGGTCAAGGTACCGTTGCTGTCCCAGGCGATTCTTACGCCGTCATGGAAGCCTTCGACCTTGAACGGCTCGCCCGCCAGCATGAAGCGTTCGCCGTCCCGAGGAATCATCTCGTCGAGGGCAATCATGTTGGTGTCGCGATCCACATCCACCAGATAGCTTTGAAAGCGCTGGCTGCGTTCATGGAAAGTGATGATCAGAGGGTCGTGACTCTCCTGCAGCAGCCGCAGATTTGAGGCTATTTCCAAAGGGGTGGTGAGCACCTTCGGTGGCTGCGGAGCATCTTCCGCGTTTAAGGCGTTGAACACGGTTCATCAATCTCCAGACAAAATACGGCTACACGCAGAATGATATCATTCTGCCAGCATGTTTCGCGGCATGGTAGGGCGCGCTCATTTGGGGGGTCAAGCCTGACTGAGTGGGCGAGGCTTCGCAAGCTTGGCGGTTGACCCGCGAGCGTCATACAGGGCAGGAGGTTCGCCGCCGGTGAGAATCTTCAACTGATTGGCGGTCGTGGCTTGTTGAACCTGGATCGAGCGTCCATTGAGTTCGTTGGCAGCTTGGCAGTCGGCCAGCAATTGGGTCAGCACATCGCTCTGTTCGAGCAATTGGCTGCCGATCGAGGAGTGGCTGGCCAACTCTTCCAAACCGGCGCGAGTGGCCGGCAGGTTCAGGCTGGCAAGGAGCTCAGTGCGCTTGCGGCCATGCTGTTCCAGCAGAATGATCAGTGCCTGCTTTTGCGCCAGGATGTCCTCGAGCAGCAGCATGTCGCGGCCGTGCAAGGCGAGGGACTCGGTCCTCAGCAACTCAAGCAGTTGTTGGGCGGGAGCAAAGTCGTCAGTGATCAGTTGCAGTAAATTAGTGTCGTGCATGGCTGGCCTTGGGTTTTAAGCGTCCAAAAGCCTGGCGCAGGCCTTTGGCTAGCGCTGGGCTTCGAAGTTAAGCAGTTTGCTGGCTACACGGTTGCTATCGACCTTGTAGCTGCCATCGGCAATCGCTTGCTTCAACTCGGCCACACGGGCTTTGTCTACGGCAGGCTGATCGCGCAGCTTGTCAGTGATCTTCTGCAACTGTTGAGCCTCATTGCTGAGGTGTACCGATTCCCCGCTTTTGCTGGCACTGGCCGGTTCGGCGGAGGTAGTCAGCGACGCGGATTTACCGGTTTCGTCGGTTTCCTTGCTGGCGCTGGTACGCGTACTGCCGGTGAGTGAGGGGGAACTGTTCAGACGGCTGAAATCAATGACCATGATGGAAAAAACCTCTGGGTATTTGGACGCTTGCCATGTTTTCGGCAATACCCTGGAAAACTTTAGGCGCAATTGTCGATATGCCAACGGCCGCGGCTGCGGCCATGCGTGGGCCACAGTTTAGGGAAGGGCCGGGCTGAGCGCCAGTGATCTACATGGCAACTTCCACCTGCCCGGGGGCTGTGACCCGGGCCTTGATGATCCGCTGAGAGTTGAGGTTCTTGACCCGTATCTGCTCGCTCATGCCGCCATTGGACAGGGCTTCTCCCGGCATTCGTACATTCAATGTGCCGCTGCGCGCCGAAATCACCACCTGATCGCCCTTGCGCACCACCTCGGCCTGTTCCAGATGAACCAGGGTGATGAGTTGGTCGGCGACCATTGGTCGGACAAGTTTTTGCCCGATGGCCTGGTCCACCGAGGTCAGGTAGCCCTGGCTGATCAGGCTGATGTCCCGTTCGCGCAAGGCGACGTCATCGGGCTCGACGATGCCGGCACGTTTAAGGGGGCGGGTGGTGGTGACCACTTCGCGAAACAATTTGACCTGGGCCGGCACGAACACCGTCCATGGCGAAGCGCCTTCGCAGCGCACTTTGACCGTCACCCGGCCCAACGGCTGCGCCGGGCTTTCCAGGGTCGCTGTCAATTCCTTGTCACACGCCGGCATGTGCATGCGCGGGTCTAGCTGGTTGACTTGGATTTCGTAGCGTCCTGGCGTTTGACTGGTTGCCAGGTAGTCTTCTACGGTGAATTCAAGAAACCCTTGAGTGACGCCGATAAGGACATCAGGCAAGGTGAGCGAGTCAGCAACGGCAGGGCTGCCAAGGTTGAAACAGGCCAATGCCGACAGCCCGCAAAGCAATTTGCGGTAGTTTGATGTCAGGCGTCGGAAAAATGTCGTTTTTGCGTTCATAACCGTTAAAAAGCAAGCCCCGTGCCGTTTAGCAATGAGCGTGCGTCGGATCTTAAAGTCTTGGGGAGTCTGGCATGGCTGGTGTAATGGATTCGGTAAACCAGCGCACGCAATTGGTAGGGCAGAATCGCCTGGAGCTGCTGCTGTTCCGTCTGGATGGCCAGCAGCTCTACGGGATCAACGTATTCAAGGTTCGCGAGGTGTTGCAATGCCCGAAGCTGACCTTGATGCCCAAATCCAGTCCTGTGGTGTGCGGTGTCGCGAATATTCGAGGAGCAACCATTCCGATCCTGGACCTGGCGATGGCCACGGGTTCCGGTGGGTTGAAGGACCTGAGCAATCCGTTCGTGATCATCACTGAGTACAACACCAAGACCCAGGGGTTTCTGGTGCGCTCGGTGGAACGCATTGTCAACATGAACTGGGAGGAGATCCATCCGCCGCCCAAGGGCACCGGACGCGATCACTACCTGACGGCGGTGACCCGGGTTGACAATCAGTTGGTGGAAATCATCGACGTCGAGAAGGTGCTGGCGGAAGTGGCGCCGACCTCGGAATCGATTTCCCTTGGCGTGGTCGATGTCGAGACCCAGAACAAGGCCGTGTCCTTGCGAGTGCTGACGGTCGACGACTCGTCGGTGGCGCGTAAGCAGGTCACCCGTTGCTTGCAGACGGTGGGCGTAGAAGTCGTAGCGCTGAACGACGGCCGGCAGGCCCTGGACTACCTGCGTAAGTTGGTGGATGAGGGCAAGCGGCCGGAAGAAGAGTTTTTGATGATGATCTCCGACATTGAAATGCCGGAGATGGACGGTTACACACTCACGGCCGAGATACGCAGCGACCCACGCATGCAAAAGCTGCACATCATCCTGCATACTTCGTTGTCAGGTGTATTCAATCAGGCCATGGTGAAGAAAGTCGGAGCCGATGACTTCCTCGCCAAATTCCGTCCTGATGACCTGGCATCCCGGGTAGTCGACCGGATCAAAGCAGCAGATATCAGCTAGGGGCATCGGCCCCTGGCGAACATACGATTTAAGAGGCGGCATCATTGTCTACGGGTAATTTGGATTTCGAACAGTTCCGGGTCTTCCTGGAAAAAGCCTGTGGGATCTTGCTGGGTGAGAACAAGCAATATCTGGTCTCGAGCCGTCTCAACAAACTGATGGAACAGCAAGGCATCAAGTCCTTGGGTGAGTTGGTGCAGCGTATCCAGACGCAGCCGCGCAGTGGTTTGCGTGAGCAGGTGGTGGATGCCATGACCACCAACGAAACCCTGTGGTTTCGTGATACCTATCCCTTCGAAGTGTTGAAGAACAAGGTCCTGCCGGAGGCCATCAAGGCCAGCCCGGGCCAGCGCTTGCGCATCTGGTCGGCGGCCTGTTCGTCGGGGCAGGAACCCTATTCCCTGTCCATGTCGATCGACGAGTTCGAACGGACCAACATGGGGCAGTTGAAGGGCGGGGTGCAGATTGTCGCCACGGACCTGTCCGGCACCATGTTGAACAACTGCAAGACCGGGGAGTACGACAGCCTGGCCATCGGCCGTGGTTTGTCGCCCGAGCGCTTGCAGCGTTACTTCGACCCGAAGGGGCCTGGCCGCTGGGTGGTCAAGGCGCCGATCAAGAGTCGGGTGGAGTTCCGCTCGTTCAACCTGCTGGACAGCTATGCCAGCCTGGGCAAGTTCGACATCGTGTTCTGTCGCAACGTGCTGATCTACTTCTCCGCCGAGGTGAAGAAGGACATCCTGCTGCGCATCCACAGCACCTTGAAGCCGGGCGGCTATCTGTTCCTGGGGGCTTCGGAAGCCCTCAACGGCTTGCCGGATCATTATCAGATGGTGCAATGCAGCCCTGGGATCATCTACCAGGCGAAGTGAGTTTTGCCGGGTAGCAGGTTGCATCCTTGAAAGGAGGTCTTCGGACCTCCTTTTTCATGGGCGTCATTCTTGTGTCTCCAAACGTCGGTTATGGCCGTTCTGTTGCCGCTTTGCCGCCGATTCGCGGAAATCCATTGCCGCTTTTCTGGCATTGCCGCCTTGCCGCCGGGCGCAAAGCCTTGATTTACGGGGTTTGGCTACTTGGCACGAGGCTTGCTATATCCAGATTACGAAAAATCAGGTCACCCAAAGGTTTCCCGACATGAGCATCAGCTTCGATAAAGCGCTCGGTATCCACGAAGAGGCTCTTGGCTTTCGCGCCAAGCGTGCCGAAGTCCTGGCCAACAACATCGCCAACGCCGACACCCCGAACTACAAGGCTCGGGATCTGGATTTCTCCGCCGTGCTCGCCGAGCAGAACGAGAAAGTCAAGAACGGCACCTTTGCCTTGAACATGACCAACAGCCGTCATATCGAGGCCGAAGGCATGGGCAATGGTGATGAGTCCCTGCTGTATCGCACGCCGATGCAGCCGTCGATCGACCAGAACACGGTGGACGCCCAGCTTGAGCAATCGAGCTACGCGGAGAACGCGGTCAACTTCCAGGCCAGCTTCACCCTGCTCAACAGCAAATTCAAAGGGCTGGTTTCAGCCCTGCGCGGAGAGTAATTCATGTCCCTTGCCAGTGTTTTCAATATCGCCGGTAGCGGCATGAGTGCCCAGACCACTCGCTTGAACACCGTCGCCAGTAACATCGCCAACGCCGAGACCGTCTCGTCGAGCATCGACCAGACCTACCGCGCTCGCCACCCGGTGTTCGCCACCATGTTCCAGGGTGCCCAGAGCGGCGGCAGCAACTCGCTGTTCCAGAACCAGGACGCTGCCGGCCAGGGTGTACAGGTGCTGGGTGTGGTCGAGGACGACAGCAATCTCGAAGCCCGCTACGAGCCAAACCATCCGTCTGCGGATGCCAAGGGTTACGTCTACTACCCCAACGTCAACGTGGTGGAAGAAATGGCCGACATGATTTCCGCCAGCCGTTCGTTCCAGACCAATGCGGAAATGATGAACACCGCCAAGACCATGATGCAGAAGGTCCTGACCCTCGGGCAGTGATAAGGGGCGACTCAGATGAGCATTACGGATACCACCAGCGGCTTGACCCTGAACCAGATTCTGGCGAACTCGTCGGTCACCACCACCAGCAGCAGCGCCGATGGCATTGCTGCGGCCACCAACAGCGCCACGGGCAGCAAGTCCCTGGGCAAGGACGCGTTCCTGCAACTGTTGGTGACCCAGCTGAAAAACCAGAACCCGCTGGACCCTCAGGACAACAGCGCATTCGTTTCGCAGTTGGCCCAGTTCAGTAGCCTGGAAGGCATCACTACCCTGAACGACTCGGTGACGGCGATTGCCGGCAACTACAAGTCGACCCAGGCCCTGCAGGCTTCGTCCCTGGTCGGGCGTTCGGTGATCGTGCAAACCGCCACCACCCAGGTCGACACCACCAAGAGCATGACCGGCACCATCGCCGTGCCGACCGGCGTGTCCGGGATCAAAGTGACCATCACCGACAAAGACGGCAACGCGGTGAAAACCATCGACATGGGTAGCCAGTCCTCCGGTTCCGCCAGCTTTGTCTGGGACGGCACCAAGACCGACGGCACCAAGGCGGATCCGGGCAATTACACCTTCAAGGCCAGCACCACCATCGATGGCACGGCGACCGACCTGGTCACCAACCTGCCGGCGACGGTCAACAGCGTCACCATCAGCCAGACCGGCGGTGAGTTGATGCTCAACCTGGCAGGCCAGAGCAGCGCTGTTGCCCTGTCCAAAGTACAGACCATTGGTATCTAGAGCCGACTAACCGGCACAAGGAGTGGAATATGTCTTTCAATATCGGCCTTAGCGGTCTCTATGCTGCCAACAAGCAACTGGACGTGACTGGCAACAACATCGCCAACGTCGCCACCACCGGCTTCAAATCCTCCCGTGCGGAATTCGCCGACGTCTACTCGGCCACCAAACTGGGCAGCGGCAGCAAAGTCATCGGCAACGGCGTACGCCTGGCCAACGTTTCCCAGCAGTTCAACCAGGGTGACGTGAACAACACCGGCAACGTGCTGGACATGGGCATCCAGGGCCAGGGCTTCTTTGTCATGAGTGACAACGGCTCCCTGACCTACACCCGTGCTGGTACCTTCAAGACCGACAAAGACGGCTACATCACCAACAGCGATGGCACTGCGCGTCTGCAAGGCTATGGCGTGGACGCCAACGGCAAGATCATCAACGGCGTGCTGACCGACCTGCGTATCGACACCTCGAACCTGGCGCCAAAAGCGACCACCACGATTTCGTCGACCATCAACCTCAACTCCAGTGCGGATGAGATTGATACCAGTCCTGTATTGCCGGCGACCTACACCTTCGATCCGACCAACACCGCTACTTACACCAAGTCGTTCAGTACCCCGATCTATGACAGCCAGGGCAACCAGCACACCATGGATCAGTACATGATCAAGTCGGGTCCCAACACCTGGCAGACCTACACCCTGATCGATGGTCGCAACCCGGACGGCACGGCCTTTACCATGGCCAATCAGTCGCCGATGACCATGAACTTCAACTCGTCGGGCAAGTTGGTTTCGATTGATCCTCCGGTGGCCCCAGCCGTTTCTCCGTACGCTGTGGACGGCACCAAGATCACCTTGGCGGCGGGCGACTGGACCCCAGGTACCGTGACCAACGGCGTATTCACCCCTAACGGTTCGACTGGTGCGACCGCGGGTATTGCCATCCAGATGAGCAACACCACCTCGTTCAACGCCGACACCGCGCGTTCGATCCCGGCTCAGGACGGTTACGCCACAGGTCAGATCACCAACCTGACCATCGACGGCAGCGGCGTGTTGCTGGCCAACTTCAGCAACAGCCAGACCAAGGCGATCGGCCAGATCTCCCTGGCCAGCTTCACCAACGAACAAGGCCTGCAGCCAGTAGGCGGCACCAGCTGGAAAGAAACCTTCGCTTCGGGTATCCCGGGCTACGACGCGCCACAAACCGGCACCTTGGGTTCGGTAGTGTCCAACTCCCTGGAAGAGTCCAACGTCAACCTGACCAACGAGCTGGTGGACCTGATCAAGGCCCAGAGCAACTACCAGGCCAACGCCAAGACCATCTCCACCCAGAGCACCATCATGCAGACCATCATTCAGATGACCTGATGCAGGTGGGCTGATCCTTCAGCCACGCTGGTTGTAAAAAGCCCCGCAGGTTCGCGCCTGCGGGGCTTTTTTTTTGCGTCGGCATCGGCGGCGGCTCGACGATGGACTTAAGCACCCTGGGACGAATGCGGCTTGTCCAGCGCCTGATGGCGTATTGTCATCTTCGGCGTCTACAGTGCTGGCACCCGCCCCCCATGAACGTGCCTGCATGAACCTTTTTCTTGATGCCCTGCCGATGTTGATCTGTGGCATGACCTTCGCCTGGGTCTGCCTGGGCTAGCCCCTGTGTGGCCTCAGGGCTCGAACTCCACGCTCAATGCCCGGCCGACGCTGCGCCCCAGGTCATCAGTGACGCGCAACTGATAACTGCCTGAGCGGGGCGGCCGCCAGTTCAGGCTGGCCTGGGGCGGGCCCTGGCCAATCAGGGTCTGGTCGGCAAACCAGTACAGGCGACGCGCGTCGCTGCCGGCGTTGGCGCTCAGGGCGATGCTTTCTTCCGGTCGCGACAGGCGCAAGTGGTAGGTCACCTGAGTCAGCGGTGAGCGGATTTGCGGTGCTTCGTTCTGATCGCCCAGGCCTTCGGGCTGGCAGGCCTGGGGCACATTGGGCACCGGGCGTCGTGGCAGGCCGGCGGCGCGAAACAGCCGGCGCAGATCGCTGGGCCAGAACTCGAACACTTCCTCGCGGGTGTACTGCGGCTCGAAGGGCGGGCAGGCGGCCTTGCCGGTGCGGGTGTCGATCAGCACCGGGCGATGCAGGCTCGACACGCGGATCGGTGACACGCCGGGGATGTACCAGGTCTTGCGGGTTTGCGGGCACCAGCGGTTGGGCAGCTCGCCCGAGGCGCTGCAGACCTGGATCCGGGTCAGCCCGGACGGCGGCTTGTCTGCGCGTTCGGCGACATTGGGCAAGGCCAGCGGCAGGGCGTCGGCGATCCTGAAGAACAGCGGTGCGGCGGTCTTGGCACCAATGAACTGCGGGTTGGGCCGGCCATCGAAATTACCCACCCACACCACCAGTACGTAAGGCCCGACCAGGCCGGCGCTCCAGGCGTCATGAAAGCCCCAGGAGGTTCCGGTCTTCCAGGCCGTGCGCCAGTGCCGCCCGCGAGGGTCGGCCGGCAGTCCGTCCGGGCGCGGGTTGTGGCGCAACATGTCGCGCACCATAAAGCTGGCTTGTGGGCTGAGCAGGGCATCGCCGCTGCCGGTCGGCTGCTGGCTCAGGTAGCGCAGCGGGCGCAAGTGGCCGTCGCCCGCCAGCATCAAGTACAGGCGCGCCAATTCTTCCATGCTCATTTCACCGCCGCCCAGGGCCAGGGCCAGGCCGTAATGCCCCGGTGCGCGCAGGCCCTTGACCCCCGAGCGTTGCAGCAGGTCGTACAAGGTCGGGGTTTTCAGCTGGCTGGCCAGCCACACCGCCGGGATGTTGCGACTGCGGATGAGCGCATCCCGCGCGTTCAGCGGGCCGATGAAACTGCCGTCGAAGTTCTCCGGCTGGAAATAACCGAAGTGGCTCGGCATGTCCTTGAGGATGCTCATGGGGTGGATCAGCCCCTGATCGATCGCCAACCCGTAGAGAAATGGCTTGAGGGTCGAGCCCGGTGAGCGCCGTGCCAGCACCCCATTGACCTGACCCTGGATCGGCCGCGAAAAGTAATCGGCCGAACCGACCAGGGCCTTGACGCTCTGGTCGCGAGTGTCGAGCAGGATGGCAGTAGCGTTTTCCACCCCCAGCTCGCGCTTCTCGCCGATATAGCCCTGGATCAGCCGCTCCAGCAGGCGTTGCAGGGGCAGGTTGAGGGTGCTGTGCAGTTCATTCCCGGCATGGGCAGCCAGCAGTTGTTCACTCAGGTGCGGGGCGAGAAACGGCAGTTGCTGGCGGCTACGGGCCTCCAGGGGCAACGCCAGCAGGCTCTGGTTGCGTGGGTCATCCGGATAGGCCTCGCGCCAGGCATCCATCAGGCGCAATCGCGCCTGTTGCAGGTCGTCGGTGAAGGCGGCACGGCGAGTGGGTTGCTGGGGAATCACCGCCAGGGCCAGGGCTTGCGACAATGACAACTGATCCGCCGGTTTGCCGAAGTAGATGCGGCTGGCGGCTTCGGCGCCCTCGATATTGCCGCCCATGGGCGCCAGGTTCAGGTAGGCCTCGAGGATGTCGTGCTTGCTGTAGCGCGCCTCCAGCCACAGGGCGAGGGCCATCTGTTGCAGCTTGCCGGGCACGCGCCGGGTGTTGAGGTCATACAGGCGCCGTGCCAGCTGCATGCTCAGGGTCGAGCCGCCCTGGCGCAGGCCTCCGCTGTAAGTGGCCAGCGCGGCGCGCAAAAGCGCCGGTGGATTGATCCCCGGGTGGTAGTAGAAGTTGCGGTCTTCCTTGAGCAGCAGGGCCTGGACCAATGACGGCGAGATACGCTCCAGGGGCAGCCACAGGCGGTACTGGCCATCGCTGGCCAACGTCATGCGCAGCAGCGTGCCGTCCTCGGTCAGCACCACCCGGGAAGTGGGCGCGGCCTCTTGCAACGGTGCATGGGGCCACAAGCGTAACAGCAGCAGGCCGAGCACCGTCAGCAGCAGGCCCTTGAGCAGGGTTTTCCAGTGCCGGCTCAAGGGGCGCCGTGGCTCACGGCTTGACGATTTCAAGCTGGCCTACCTTGCCACGACCTTGCAGGGTGGTCTGGTAGAGCCCTTCGGCATAGGCCGGTGGCGTGTTGAAGGTGCCGGCGTTGGTGGCGCGCACGCGATAGACAAAGGTCGCAGCATCGCGCAGCACAGTGCCGTAGAACACCACGCGGTCATCGCGGACGTCCATGTACTCTGGCTGCCAGTTGCTCAGCTCGCTTTCACCGACCGGGGCTTGCCAGGCGCCATCGTCCTCTTCGCCGGATGCCTCCTCGTTCTGGTTTTCATCGTCGTTCTGCTTCGGCTGAGGTGGCAGGCGATACACCGGTTCGACGCCCCCCGGCAGCAGGTCGACCACCGCCACTTGCTGCACTTGATCGTGCTCCGTGGCACGCAGGCGCAGGCGCACCAGGAACTCATCGCCGACACTGACCTGGCTGACCGGCTGGCCCTTGAGGTCGAGGTAGTCGTGGATCACTTCCAGGCCGTTGCTCAGTACCTGGGTATTGGCGCCGCGATCGAAACCGGCCTCGCTGAGCATGTAGAACGCGGCAGGGCCCGAGGCTTTTTCCAGCAGCAGTTTTTCGGTAGTGGCCGGCACGGCGCTGCGCGGAGGCTGGCCGACCATGCTCAGCAACTGCTGGGACTTGTCGCTGAGCCAGGCGCTGGCCTTGAGGTGCATGCCGGTCTCGGCGCGCTGCCCGTAGTTGTCCAGCGCGCGCAGCAACAGCGCTGCCGACAGCGAGTTGTAGCGCTGCTCGTTGAGGCGCTTGCCGAGTTTGTCCAATAGCGCCAGCGGCACATCGTCCACCTGGGTGGGGAAGTGCTTGCTCAACAGGTGCAGGTGTTCGGCATCGTGCACCAGCGGGTCGTAGTACAGGCCGTCACCGTCCCAACGGTCGTTTAGGGTGCGCCAAGGGATCTTGCGGAACAGTGGGTCGGCCAACCGGTCCTGTTTGAGCAGCTTGTAGCTGGCCGCCAGATACGCCGCGCCCAGGTCGTTGTGCCAGGTATCGCGGTGATAGGTTTCGTAGCGTTCGCGGATATCGCTCAGGGCGCTGCTCACCAGAATCCCCTGGCGGCTCAGCAGGTAGCTGGCGTAGGCGCGGTTGCGCAACTCTTGCAGGCCTTCGCTGGGGCCGTTGGCGACATCGCTCAGGTAGGCGTTGGCGCGTTCCAGCAAGTCGTTGGGCACAGCCAGGCCGCGTTCGCGGGCTTCAATCAGGAAGTCGGTAGCGTAAAGACTGGCGTAGGGCGTGACCTGTGGGTTGGCCGCCCACAAGCCGAAACCGCCGGCCTGGTTCTGCCGCTGGCGCAGGACCCGCAGCAGGCCGTCGAAGCCCTGTGTGGCTTGCGGGTCACGCCAGATCAGGCCAGGCATTGCCTTGGACACCAACTGCTCGGTGCAGGCATAGGCGTAGTCGTCCAGGTAGTGTTTCAGGCCGTCGGCCCAGACCAGCGGCGAGGCGGCGACACCCAGTTGCACGTTGCGCAGTTCGCTGAACAGATTGCGGCTCGGCAGCAACTCCTGGCTGGTGCCTTCGAAGCGACCCAGAGTCAGGGCCACCCGGTGTTCGCTCAGGGGGCGAACCGAGGTGGTTTCTGCCACCTGGATGCGTTTGCCGTCGGGCAGTGTCGCGATAAAGCGCAGGTCGGCGGAACCGAGGTTTTCCAGGACCTTGATACGAAACTCTGCCACGCCTTCCTTACGCGGTTGCAACTGCAGGGTACTGCCGGGTTCACCTTCGACCTGCAGCCCGGCACTGGTTTGCAGCTCGAACTTCACCGCCGTGTCGGCCTCAAGGTTGCTGAAGACCCCGGCGCTGACGCTGAAGACATCGCCAGGGGCGACAAAGGCCGGTACGTTCGGGGTGATGACCAGCGGGCCACGCACCTCGCTCGCGCCTTCGCTGACGCCGATGCTGTTGGCATCCACCGCCACGGCGAACAGGCGCAGTTTGCCGTTGAAATGGTCCGGCAGTTGATAGTGCAGCACGCTTTCGCCGGCCGGCAGGTCCACCAGGCCTGACCACCAGGCCACTGGCGGCTGGTGCTTGCGCTTGAACGGATTGAGGTGCGAGGCCAGGGCATTCTCGGTATCGCCACCCGGGGCGGCGCCACTGAGCAGGCGGCTGAACTCCGGCAGGATCAGGTCGAGGATCTGGCTGGTGCCGACTTCCAGGGCACGTTTCTGGAAGAAGTGGCCCAACGGGTCGGGTGCCTGATAGCGCGCGACTTGCAGAATGCCCTCGTCGACTGCGTACACCACGGCGCGGGTCGGCCGGTCGTTGCTGACCTTGATGTCCAGCACCTGGCCCGGTTCGATGTGCGCCGGGCCTTCGACTTTAAGCGGCATGCGCCGGGCGTCGAGGTTGATGCTGAAGGGCACCACGCCGTAGGACAGCGGGCTCATGTAGACCTCGGACGAGCCGATGTCGCGCACGAACTGCACGTTGATGTAGGCGTTGCCTTCCAGGCCCTTGGGCACCCGGATGTGCTGCACGCTGTTGGTGCTGTCGGCCTTGAACCACTGCTGGCTGTAGACCTTGTCGCGCTCGATGGTGATCAGCCCGGCACCGACGTAGGGCGCGCGGATGCTGATGGCAATTTCTTCGCCGCTGGCGTAGCTGCGTTTATCCAGGCGCAGTTGCAGCTCGGCATTGCGCTCCAGAGAGCGCGAGGTATTGCCCTGGCCGGCGACGCTGTAGTCGATCTGGTTCAGCAGGTTGCCGTTGGCGTCCTTGAGTCGCAGGGTGAAATCACCGGGTGTCTGGGTATCCAGCACTTGGATCGCGCCGTGTTCGGTGAGGGTCAGCGGCGAGGCTGGGCGGGCGCTGTCCTTGATGCGCGATTGGTACTTGTAGGTGCCATTGACCTGCTTGACCAGCACCGACACGTAGCGGTGCTCGATCACTTCGCTGACCAGGCCTTCGACCGCACGCGGGTTGAGGTCCGGGCCAACGGCCAGCCATTGCACCTGGCGCGCCGCGCCCTTGGCGACATACGACAGCGGGTCGTCACTTTTCACCCCGACCAGGTAGGGCGCCGAAGACACCAACAGCGAACTTTGTGCGGCGACATTGCGTCCGCCCTCGGCCTCGTAGACCTGGGCCAGGACCTGCAAACGATAGGTGCTGTTGGCGAAACGCTTGAGGTCCAGGTCGAGCTCCGCCTGGCCGTTGTCGTCGGCGCTGGTTTCAGCCAAGTCTTCGTTGCTTGGTTCGGTCAGCGAGTCGTTGAGGCGGAAGCGGTAATCCGGGTAACGCTCGAAGCCGGCCAATGCCGGGTTCAGCGACAGGCTGGCGGTAATCCGCCGTCCTGCCGCGGGCGCGCCGAACAGATGCTGGGCGCTGACCCTGGCCTGTACCTGGTCTGGGGCGATCCAGCCCGCCACTGGCGTGTCGTGCAGGCTCAGGCTGACCTTCATGCGGTCGGGCTCGAAGTCGCGGACCTTGAAGTTGACGCTGCCCAGGTGGGTGCGCAGTTGCTTGTCGCCAATCAATTGCAGGGTCGCGGTGTAGTCGCCGGCTGGCGCCGTTTCGCTGCTGGCAAAGTCGAAACGCTCAAAACCGCTGGCGGACAGGGTCAAGGGTTCGCGAATAACCGTCAGGCCCCGTGGGTCGCTGATCAGCAGCTCGACCGGCAGGCCCTTCAGGGCGCCTTTCCAGTCGCCGCTGCGCACGATCATGCCCAGGTGCGCCGTCTCGCCCGGGCGGTACAGGCCACGGTCGCTGAACAGGTAGGCGCTCAAGCTGTTGCTCGCGCCGTCTTCCTGCAGGCCGCCGACATCGAAGCGCGACAGGTCCAGCTGTTGCGACTGACGGGCAATCGGCAGGAACGACTGATCGTTGCCCCGGGTGACCACGTACATCAACGGGGTTTTCTCGCGCCGCAGTTCGTCGAGCTTGGCGAAGTGTGCATGCCCTTGGGCGTCAGTCTTGCCACTGCTGACCGCCAGGCCGTTGCGGCCGATGATCTCTACCTGGGCCTCGGCGACCGGCAGGCCGCTGTCGATCGATTGCACGTAGAGGTCGTGGCTGCCGTCGCTGGAGCGCTTGGCGATGATGCCAAGGTCGGTGACCACGATAAAACGCAGGTCGTTGGTCGCGCTTTGCGCGTAGCCGTCGAAGGTGCGCTGGCTCGGTTGGTCCTGAGCACTGAGCTTGAGCACAAAGATCCCGCGGCGCCCGCCGTTGGCGCTGAGGTAGCTGGCAAGGTCGACGTTGTCGTACAGGGTCTTGGACGGGTCGCTGCCCGGCAGCGCGATGTCCAGGGACTGGCGTTCGACCATGCGATCGAAATAGTCGTTGGCAAAGTTGGGGCGGGCAAAGCTGCCGCTGCTCTGGTCGACCAGATGCTGCAGTTGATTGGGCAGAACCCGGGCGATCTCCACATGGGCGCCAGGCACGCCGCGGGCCATGAAGCCCACGCGTTTTTCACCGTTGAGGCTGAGCAGCGCGCCATCGGAGAGAAAGCGCAGGGTGCGTGGGTGCGCCGGCATGCTCAGCAGCGCGGTCGTAGGGTCCTTCGCCAAATAGCCGCCAAGGGCCTCGATGCGCGCCGGGATCTGCACGTACAGGGTGCGTCCGGCGGGCGCCTTGAACTTGAAGGCGTGCTGGGTATTGAGCGGCTCGACACTGGGCACGTGGCTGAGTGGAACCGGCGTCGAGCGGGCCAGCAGGGCTTCGTCGACATCCTTGGCGTACCAGGGTTCGAGTTCGTCCTCGGGTTTTTCCGGCAGCAGCCAGGCCTTGACCTTGCCGGCAATCGCCTCGTCGGCCAGGGCGTTGGAGCTGTTGAACATCAGCACCGGCTCGGGTTCGCCGCGATCGTTATCGGCAAAGGTGATTTCGCTGTTGCTGAACGTCAGCCGATAGCGGCCGGGCACCGTCACCGAGCGGGTTTGCGCAGAGGGGCTGGCATTGCCGCCGTGCTGGGCCTTGACCCCTTCGGCGAGGGTCAGGCTGATCTGCGTATTCTCCAGTGGCGTGGCCAGTGCCGGCGAGTGGATGTAGGCCTCCAGCTTGAAGTCGTTGAAGCTGATCTCGGGCAGGTTTGCGGCTTTTTCATCGCGGTATTGCAGGCCTTTGCCCAGGGCGAAACTGATCCGCTTGCGCACGCTGTCTTCGTCCACCGGGTGGGTGAACCTGACAGTGGCGACCTGCTGTTTCAGGCTGGGGTTGATCGGGTCTTGGTACAGCTCGCTCTGGATCAGGCTGGCACTGAACGAGCGTGTGGAGAATTTATTGCTGTATTGGTTGAGCAGCACGCCGTCGGCCAGCAGTTTTTTCCTGGCCAGCTCGACCTGGTACTCGGTGTCGATCGGCCAGTCCTGCTCGGGGGTGAATTGCAGGGTACGGTCCTCGACCCAGCGCCAGGTGCCCTTGACTGCCGGGCTCAGGGTGATACCGGCAGTCACCGTCTGATTAATGGCCTCCAGTGGCGCCACCGATTCGCGGAACTGGATGCGCAGGCTATCGATGGCCAGGGGTTGCCGGGTGTAGTCGGTCAGGCTGGGGGCCTGCACGCTGTAGGTCACGGTGTGCGGTTGCGGCAGGTTGGTGTACCAGTGCCAGCCATACAGGCCGGCGCCGCCCAATACGGCCAGGGTCGCGACAGCGGCGGCGAATTGCCGTGGGTAAGCCTGGATCTTGCGGCCGACGGCGCTCAGGCCGCGCCCCAGTGCAGGGATCAATGCGCGCAGCCAGTAGGGTGGGCGCCATTGGCCGAGCAGGTGCTGGGCGAGCCACAGGGTCAACCCGAACAACAGGCGTGTCACGGTTGATAAAACGCCGAAAAGGCGACGCGCTGCGTCCCTGCACCTGGCAAACATTGCAAACGATCCTTGTAGTTGAATGGCGCGCCATCTTACACCTGAACACCCCGTGCCACGCGGCGCTTTCAGTGGCTGGCACAGGTAAAGGCCGGGCAAAAGAAAACCCCCGATAAACCGGAGGTCTATCGGGGGTTCGAATAAGCGCCTGGCGGCGCTTATCGGCTCAGCTTATTGGCAGGCTTCGCAATCCGGCTCGTCGATGGCGCAAGCCTTCGGCACTGGAGCAGGACCGGCTGGCGCAGCCAGGACCGAGTCGTCACCGTGGTTGCCACCGCTGGAAACAGCGTTCAGCTTGCCGGTGTTGATGGTGGACTTCTCGGTGCTGGTGGCGGCCAGGGCACGGAGGTAGTAAGTGGTTTTCAGGCCACGGTACCAAGCCATGCGGTAGGTCACGTCCAGCTTCTTGCCCGAGGCGCCGGCGATGTACAGGTTCAGCGACTGAGCCTGGTCGATCCACTTCTGGCGACGGCTGGCAGCGTCGACGATCCACTTGGTTTCCACTTCGAAGGCGGTCGCATAGAGCTCTTTGAGTTCTTGCGGGATGCGCTCGATCTGCTGCACCGAACCGTCGTAGTACTTCAGGTCGTTGATCATGACCGAGTCCCACAGGCCGCGAGCCTTGAGGTCGCGAACCAGGTACGGGTTGATCACGGTGAATTCGCCCGACAGGTTCGATTTCACGTAGAGGTTCTGGTAGGTCGGTTCGATCGACTGCGATACGCCGGTGATGTTGGCGATGGTCGCGGTCGGTGCGATGGCCATGATGTTGGAGTTACGAATGCCTTTCTGCACACGGGCACGTACCGGCGCCCAGTCCAGGGATTCGTTGAGGTCCACATCGATGTACTTCTGGCCACGGGCTTCGATCAGGATCTGTTGCGAATCCAGCGGCAGGATGCCTTTGGACCACAGCGAACCCTGGAACGTCTCGTAGGCGCCGCGCTCGTCGGCCAGGTCGCAGGAAGCCTGGATCGCGTAGTAGCTGACCGCTTCCATGGACTTGTCGGCGAACTCGACGGCAGCGTCGGAACCGTAGGCGATGTGCTGCAGGTACAGCGCGTCCTGGAAGCCCATGATGCCCAGGCCGACCGGACGGTGCTTGAAGTTGGAGTTCTTCGCTTGCGGCACCGAGTAGTAGTTGATGTCGATCACGTTATCGAGCATGCGCACGGCGGTGTTCACGGTGCGTTCCAGCTTGGCGGTGTCCAGCTTGCCGTTGACGATGTGGTTCGGCAGGTTGATCGAGCCCAGGTTGCAAACGGCGATCTCGTCCTTGTTGGTGTTCAAGGTGATCTCGGTGCACAGGTTCGAACTGTGGACCACGCCCACGTGCTGCTGCGGGCTGCGCAGGTTGCACGGGTCTTTGAAGGTCAGCCATGGGTGGCCGGTTTCAAACAGCATGGAGAGCATTTTGCGCCACAGGTCTTTGGCCTGGATGGTCTTGAACAGCTTGACCTTGCCCGGGTACTCGGTCAGGGCTTCGTAGTACTCGTAGCGCTCTTCGAAGGCCTTGCCGGTCAGGTCGTGCAGGTCTGGTACTTCGGACGGCGAGAACAGGGTCCACTTGCCGTCATCGAAGACACGCTTCATGAACAGGTCAGGGATCCAGTTGGCGGTGTTCATGTCGTGGGTACGACGACGATCATCACCGGTGTTCTTGCGCAGCTCGATGAACTCTTCGATGTCCATGTGCCAGGTTTCCAGGTAGGCACACACAGCGCCTTTGCGCTTGCCACCCTGGTTAACGGCAACGGCAGTGTCGTTGACCACTTTCAGGAACGGTACGACGCCCTGGGATTTGCCGTTGGTGCCCTTGATGTACGAGCCCAGCGCACGAACCGGCGTCCAATCGTTGCCCAGGCCGCCAGCGAATTTCGACAGCATGGCGTTGTCGTGGATAGCGCCGTAGATGCCCGACAGGTCGTCCGGAACGGTGGTCAGGTAGCAGCTCGACAGCTGTGGACGCAGGGTACCGGCGTTGAACAGGGTCGGGGTCGAAGCCATGTAGTCGAAGGACGACAACAGGTTGTAGAACTCGATGGCACGGTCTTCACGCTGCTTTTCTTCGATCGCCAGGCCCATGGCCACGCGCATGAAGAAGATCTGCGGCAGTTCGAAGCGGATACCGTCCTTGTGGATGAAGTAACGGTCGTACAGGGTTTGCAGGCCCAGGTAGGTGAACTGCTGGTCGCGCTCGTGGTTGATCGCCTTGCCGAGTTTTTCCAGGTCGAATTCAGCCAGCACCGGGTTCAGCAGTTCGAACTCGATACCCTTGGCGACGTAGGCTGGCAGCGCCTTGGCGTACAGGTCGGCCATTTCGTGGTGGGTGGCGCTTTCGGCGACTTCGAGGAAGCTCAGGCCTTCGGCACGCAGGGTGTCCATCAGCAGGCGGGCGGTCACAAACGAGTAGTTCGGCTCGCGCTCAACCAGGGTGCGGGCAGTCATCACCAGGGCGGTGTTGACGTCTTTCAGGGCCACGCCGTCGTAGAGGTTCTTCAGGGTTTCGCGCTGGATCAGGTCGCCGTCGACTTCTTCCAGGCCTTCGCAGGCTTCGCTGACGATGGTGTTCAGGCGGCCCATGTCCAGGGGCGCGAAGCTACCATCGGTGCGGGTGATGCGGATCGATGGGTGAGCTTGTACCGGCTCGTCGGTGCTGGAGCGGGTGGCGCGCTCTTTGGCGCGCGAGTCACGGTAGATCACGTAGTCGCGAGCGACTTTCTGCTCGCCGGCGCGCATCAGGGCCAGTTCGACCTGGTCCTGGATTTCTTCGATGTGGATGGTGCCGCCCGAAGGCATGCGACGCTTGAAGGTCGCGGTGACTTGTTCGGTCAGGCGGGCAACGGTGTCGTGGATTCGCGACGAAGCGGCAGCGGTGCCGCCTTCAACTGCAAGGAACGCTTTGGTGATGGCGACGGTGATCTTGTCATCGGTGTAAGGAACGACAGTGCCGTTACGCTTGATCACGCGCAATTGGCCAGGCGCAGTGGCAGACAGATCCAGATTTGAATCAGCAGCCAGCGGCGCGTTGGCCGGCGAGTTCTCGCGAGTTGTGTCGGTTTGCATGGGTGTCTCCACGTTCTCTATGTTTGATTGGGCACCATCTGGGTGCCCACCGTTCCGTCCTGAAGCACTACAACCGGCGCAAACCGGGCATAACCACTTCGGGACAGATCAGGAAGGGGGCTTGTGGCGCCGCTTCCATGCCGAAGTCTTGGGTGGCGAGCGCAAGGCTCGCGACCTTTTCCTGGTGGGTGACAGTCTGTTGCTGCAACACCCGTACCGTTTTCCTCTGTATAGAGTAGAAAACGCTGCCATCCGCAGGCGCGGTCTTGGTCTTCTAAAAGAGCGATTGGTTCACCAAACAGGAGCAAGAAAAGGGCTTGAGTTTCTTGTCTGATTTGTGTTTGGTCTTTTGGAGTAAAACCCTACATGTAGGGTTTTTTTTGCGACGGGCTACAAGATAATGCGTTTTGGGGAGCGATTGCAACGCACAGCCTGTGGATAAGGTTGTGTGTAAATTGTGTATGGAACCGGCAAAGCTCATGTAGGCCGCAGCCCTCCTGCACATAACCGTTTGTCACCGTTTTTTACCGTGAAAAAAAGCCGGGTGCGGATTTTTGCGGGCGCGAACCCTATCACAAAAAAATGCCCTGACTGAACCGATTTACCTGCTTGTGTGTGCCAGGGCCGCCGTTGCTACAATCCCCCGCGCTTTATCCCCTGTTATGCACCGGCTTCATGACAACAAGACGGGGGGCTGCTTTCCTCATCCGTTTGGGCAAATAAGAGGTCGACCGTGGAGCAAGAAGCCTGGCAGGTATTGATTGTCGAAGACGACCAGCGTCTGGCCGAGCTGACCCGCGAGTACCTGGAGAGCAATGGCTTGCGGGTGTCGATCGAGGGTAACGGCGCCCTGGCGGCGGCGCGGATCATTGCCGAGCAGCCCGACCTGGTGATCCTCGACCTGATGTTGCCGGGCGAAGACGGCTTGAGCATTTGCCGCAAGGTGCGTGATCGTTACCCGGGCTCGATCCTCATGCTCACCGCGCGCACCGATGACCTGGACCAGATCCAGGGTCTGGACCTGGGCGCTGACGACTATGTGTGCAAGCCGGTGCGCCCGCGTTTGTTGCTGGCGCGGATCCAGGCCCTGTTGCGTCGCAGCGAAGTGCCGGAAGCCAACGTACGGCGCTTGCAGTTCGGCCCCTTGGTGGTGGACAGCGCCCTGCGTGAAGCCTGGTTGCAGGAGCGCAGCATCGAGCTGACCAGTGCCGAGTTCGACTTGCTCTGGCTGCTGGTGGCCAATGCCGGGCGCATCCTCTCCCGGGAAGAAATCTTCACCGCCTTGCGGGGCATCGGTTACGACGGCCAGGACCGCTCCATCGACGTGCGCATTTCCCGTATCCGCCCGAAGATCGGCGATGACCCGGAGCACCCGCGGCTGATCAAGACCATCCGCAGCAAGGGTTACCTGTTCGTCCCTGAAGCCTTTGCCGACCTGCCCCTGTGAATTCGATTTTCCTGCGCATCTATGGCGGCATGTGCGCTGCGCTGATCCTGGTGGCCTTGCTCGGGGTGCTGGCGTTGCACCTGCTGAACCAGGTACGCAGCGAGCAGTACCGCGAGCGCCTGGCCCACGGCACCTTTTCCCTGATGGCCGATAACTTGCAACCGATGAGCGACATTGAGCGTCGGCGGGCCCTGGCGGTGTGGGAGCGGTTGCTGGGCATTCCCCTGGCGTTGAAAACCTTCAGCCAGACCGATCTCGACCTTGGCCAGCGCAACCGTGTGCTGCGCGGGCAGGCGCTGGTTGAGCAGACAGGCCCCTATGCGGCCCGGGTCTATCGCCTGGTCAGCGAGAAGGAGTCGTTGTTGCTCACCGGCGAAGTGCTGCAAATCAGCGAGCAATTGGCCCGGGCCACCATCTACCTGCTGGCCGATGAGTTGGTGCGCTACCCGGTGGCTGAACAGCCCGGGCGTCTGGCGGCCCTCAAGGAGAGCAAGGGCTTTGGTTTCGACATGCACCTGCTGCCCCTGGACCAGGCTGACATGGATGAGGACCAGCGGCGGAGGGTTGCCGAGGGCGATACGGTGATGGCGCTGGGCAAGGGCGGCGACTCCATTCGGGTGTTCGCCGGCATGGTCGGCACTCCCTGGGTCCTGGAAATCGGCCCGCTGTACCAGATGAATCCCTATCCACCCGAGTGGCTGGTGCTGATTGCCGTGCTGGGCCTGAGCCTGATCGGGCTAATCGTCTATCTGTTGGTGCGCCAGTTGGAGCGGCGCCTGCGCGGTCTGGAGTCGGCGGCTACGCTGATCGCCGAAGGCAGCCTGGACACCCGGGTTCCGGCCCGGGGCGTGGATTCGGTGGGGCGCCTGGCGGCGGCGTTCAATGGCATGGCCGAGCACCTGCAGCGGCTGCTGGCGATCCAGCGAGAACTGGTGCGGGCGGTGTCCCACGAACTGCGCACGCCGGTGGCGCGCCTGCGTTTCGGCCTGGAAATGATCGCCAGCGCCAGCACCGCCCCCGCCCGAGAGAAGTACCTCGAAGGCATGGACAACGACATTCAGGACCTGGACCGCCTGGTGGACGAAATGCTCACCTATGCGCGGCTGGAGCAGGGCTCGCCGGCGCTGAATTTCCAGCGCATCGACCTCGATGCTTTGGTCAATCAGGTGATCAGCGAGTTGGCGCCGTTGCGCGCCACTGTCCAGGTGCAACGCGGGTTGTGCCTGTCCGCAGCGGATTGCGACGACGCGTGGGTCGAGGCCGAGCCGCGCTACTTGCACCGTGCCCTGCAAAACCTGGTGGGCAATGCCCTGCGGCATGCCGAATCACGGGTTTCCATCAGTTATCAGGTCGGACAAATACGCTGCCGGATCGATGTCGAGGATGATGGGCCGGGGGTGCCGGAAAGCGCCTGGGAAAAAATCTTCACTCCGTTCCTGCGCCTGGATGACAGTCGCACCCGAGCCTCGGGCGGCCATGGCCTGGGCCTTTCCATCGTGCGGCGGATCATTCACTGGCATGACGGTCGGGCGCTGATCAGCCGCAGCAAGAACCTGGGCGGTGCCTGTTTCAGCCTGAGCTGGCCCCGGCACCAGGAGAAACATCCCTAGCCGTCTTCGCGCCCATGACCGGGGCGGGCTAAGTCTTGATCGCCACCAGGCTCAGCAGTTGCCCTTCGTGCACGGCAAATTGTCCCTCCAGTTCGCTCCCGTGCCGCCACTCCGGGGACAGGTCCATCAGCAAGCGCAGGCGGACTTTGCCGTTGGGCTCCCAGCTCAGCACTTCGGCGTGTTCGAAGTAGAAACGCTGCTGCACGATGGGGTACAGGGCCTTGAACAGGCTCTCCTTGATCGAGAAGGTCAGGGTGACCAGCAGGGCCAACTGGCTGTGGGGCCCGGCATGCAGGCGCTGCAACTCGGCCGGTATGAGGATTTCTCCGGCCAGGCGTTCGGCGCGCTCGCTGTCGAGGAGGTTTTCCAGGTCCATGCCGAGGCCTTGCCACTGCTGCTTGTAACCGACGATGGCCGCCGCCCGGCCGGTGCTGTGGGTAATCGAACCGCAGACATGCTCGGGCCAGATCGGTGCCCGGTCTTCGCCGATGGCCGGGATGCAGTCGAGATTGTCCAATTGCCGCAAGGCCGCCCGGGCGCACAGGCGACCGGCGAGGAACTCTGCCTGGCGCTTGGCCACTGAGCGCTGAATGCTTGCCGGCGGCGCGATCGCACAGCGCTGGAAATCGTCCGGCACGAGTAGGGCGGGATTGAAGTGGGTACTCACCAGGCGCGTGCCGGGAAGGGCCTCAGGCAGTGGCCAGTGAGTGTCCAGTGGGGTGCAGCAGGCGGGGAGGGGGAGGGCATTCATGAGGGCATTTTGCCGGGTTGCGCGGGCCGAGGGTAGCCTCGTCTGGTTCTCGCCCGCGCGGGCGGCTCAGGGGCTTGGGTTCAGTTGAACAGTGTTTTGAAGAACGCCTGCATGTCTGCCCAGGAGCGCTGGTCGGCGGCCTGGTTGTAGCCAATGTCCGGCCCGCCGTGTTCGCCGTGGCTCAGGCGGTCGGCATCAGGGTTGCTGAAACCGTGCTTGGCACCTTCCAGACTGACGAAGCGGTAGTCGGCGCCTGCCTTGTCCATCTCGGCCTTGAAAGCGCTGACGTTGTCGGCGGTGACCATGCTGTCCAGGGCGCCATGTTCCACCAGGATCTTGGCCTTGACGCTGCCGGGGCTGGCGGGCGTGCTGGTGACCAGGGCTCCGTGGAAACTCACCACTCCGGCCAGGGGCACACCCTGGCGAGCGGCGTCGAGCACCACCTTGCCGCCAAAGCAGTAACCGATGGCGGCCAGCTTGTTGGGGTCGGTCTGGGGCTGTTGCTTGAGCAGCGCCAGGCCGGCATTGAAGCGTGCACTGGCCGCTGCGCTGTCTTTCAATGCGGCTTGCATAAAGGCCATGGCGTCTTTCGGGTGCTCGGTGTTTTTGCCTTCGCCGTACATGTCGATGGCCAGGGCGCTGTAGCCCAGGGCGGCGAGGTCCCGCGCGCGACGCTTGGCGTAATCGTTCAGCCCCCACCATTCATGCACCACCACAACCCCGGGGCGGACACCTTTAAGGCTGTCGTCATAGGCGTAGTAACCGATCAACTGAGTGCCGTCCGAGCTTTTATAGGGGATTTCCTGGGTCTTGATGGCAGCCTGGCTCCATCCACTGATGGCCAGTAACAGGCAGGCGAGGAATGCACGCATGGTCGTTTCTCCGGTGAAAAAGATTTCACACAGCCTAGTCGATCTGGTTCAGGGGAGGTTCAGAGACCGTTCAGGGGCAGTTCAGCGCCAGGTGTTTAACCTTGCGCCGTACCCAAAAGCCTAGAGCGCAAAAGGAAACTTCCTATGAACGCACTGAAAAAACTGATTCTTGCCTTCACCGTGGTGGGTGCCAGCACCGCTGCACAAGCCGCCGACGATACCTTTGCCAGCCTGACCCTCGGCCAGACCAGCGACAAAGTGAAAAAATCCACCCAGCTCAACAACAACCTCGGCCACCCCAATGCCGATGGGGTCATCGCTAAAGATTCGACCTGGGGCCTGCGCCTCGGCCAGCAAAACGACCTGTCGCGTTACTACGCCACCTATGACTACGTTTCCGGATCGCACAATGGCATTAAACTGCGCCAGCAAAATCTGTTGGGCAGTTACGATCGATTCCTGCCGATCACCAGCAGCACCAAACTGTTTGGCGGTGCCAGCGCCGGCTTGACCAAACTGACCCAGGAATCGCCCGGTTTCAGCCGCGACAGTGATATCGGCTACGCCGTGGGCTTCCAGGCCGGTGTGTTGCAGCAAGTGGCGCAAAACACTTCGGTGGAGCTTGGCTACCGTTATCTGCGCAGCAACGCGGCCACCGAGATGAGCGAGCGCGGCGGCAGCAAGCAGGGTTCGTTGAGCCTCACCAGCAGCGCTCAGACCTACCTGTCGGCCAACTACGCGTTCTAGACTCGCGCAGTGGCTGCTGGACGACGCCGGATCTTGCCTTGGGGCAGATCCGGCGTTGGCGTGTATGCAAGCAGGGCGCAGGGTTGCCCGCAAAGATGATGAATGTTGCCTGGGAGAGGGTTATGAAACTGCTGGTCGTTGAAGATGAGGCGCTGCTGCGTCATCACTTGCAAACCCGGCTGACCGACAGCGGTCATGTGGTCGAGTCCGTGGCCAATGCCGAGGAGGCCCTGTATCAGACCGAGCAGTTCAACCATGACCTGGCGGTGATCGACCTGGGGCTGCCGGGCATGGGCGGCCTGGACCTGATCCGCCAGTTGCGTGCCCGGGGCAAGACGTTTCCGATCCTGATCCTCACTGCACGCGGCAACTGGCAGGACAAGGTCGAAGGCCTGGCCGCCGGGGCCGACGACTATGTGGTCAAGCCGTTCCAGTTCGAGGAGCTGGATGCGCGCCTCAATGCCCTGCTGCGTCGCTCCAGTGGCTTTACCCATTCCACCATCACCGCCGGGCCCTTGCTGCTCGACCTCAACCGCAAGCAGGCCTCGCTGGACGAACAGCCCCTGGCGCTGACGGCCTATGAGTACCGGATCCTTGAATACCTGATGCGTCATCACCAGCAAGTGGTGGCCAAGGACCGGCTGATGGAGCAGCTCTACCCGGATGATGATGAGCGCGATCCCAATGTGATCGAGGTCTTGGTGGGGCGCCTGCGGCGCAAGCTGGAGGCACCTTCGGGGTTCAAACCGATCGATACCGTGCGTGGCCTGGGTTATTTGTTCAATGAGCGCTGCCGATGATTCGATCGCTGCGTTTGCGCCTGATGCTGGCCGCCACCACCCTGGCGGTACTGTTTATGCTGGCGTTGCTGCCGGCCATGCAAGGCGCCTTCAGCCTGGCGTTGCAGGACTCTATCGAGCAGCGCCTGGCGTCTGATGTCACTACCTTGATCTCCGCCGCTCGGATTGAAAACAACCACCTGCAGATGCCCGCGCAGTTGCCCGATGAGCGTTTCAACCTGGCGGACAGCCGTCTGCTGGGCTACATCTACGACCGCGACGGCAAGCTGGTGTGGCGCTCGCGGGCGACCAAGGAAGAGAACATCAACTACAAGCCGCGCTATGACGGGCGTGGCAATGAGTTTGCGCGGATCCACGAAGTCGATGGGCAGGAATACTTTGTCTACGACGTCGAGATCAAGCTGCTGGGCGGCAAGAATGCGGCATTCAGCATCGTCGCCCTGCAACCGGTGCGCGAGTATGAACAGACTCTGGAAGGCGTGCGGGAAAACCTCTACCTGGGCTTTGGTGCCGCGCTGCTGGTGCTCCTGGCCCTGCTCTGGCTCGGTTTGACCTGGGGTTTGCAGGCGTTGCGTCGTTTGAGCCGGGAGCTGGACCAGATCGAGAGTGGCACCCGGGAAAGCCTCAGCGAGCAGCACCCCCGAGAGTTGCTGCGCCTGACCGGCTCGCTGAACCGTTTGCTGCACAGTGAGCGCGAGCAGCGCAGCCGTTATCGCGATTCCCTGGATGATTTGGCCCACAGCCTGAAAACGCCGCTGACGGTGTTGCAGGGTGTGAGCGAAGACATGGCACAGCGGCCCGCCGAGCGTGAGCAGGCCTGGGTGCTGCAAAGCCAGATCGAGCGTATGAGCCAGCAGATCAGCTACCAATTGCAGCGGGCCAGCCTGCGCAAGAGCGGCCTGGTACGCCACCGGGTGCGTTTGCGCCCGGTGCTCAAGAGCCTTTGCGACACCCTGGACAAGGTTTACCGCGACAAGCAGGTCCAGGTGTCTTTCGATTTGCCGGAACGCTGTTATGTGCCGATCGAACACGGTGCTTTGCTGGAATTGCTGGGCAACTTGCTGGAAAACGCCTATCGCCTGTGCCTGGGCTCGGTGCGCATCAGTGTGCGCGACACCCTGGAGGGCGCTGAGATGTGTGTCGAGGATGACGGCCCGGGTGTGCCGGCAGACCAGCGGGCGCGAATTCTCCAGCGCGGTGAGCGCCTGGATCGCCAGCATCCGGGGCAGGGCATCGGCCTGGCAGTGGTCAAAGACATCATTGAAAGCTACGGCGCACAACTGACCCTGGGCGAATCGGTATTGGGCGGCGCGGCGTTCCGCATTCACTTTCCGCTGCGTTGACCCTGCGCTGGGCTATTGGGCTCAGTGTTCTCCGGCGCGATAGGCGCCGGGTGTCAGCCCGGTCCACTTCTTGAAGGCTCGGTGAAAGGCTGAAGGCTCGGAAAACCCCAGTTGTTCGGCGATCTGTTGCAACGACAGGTCGGCGCGCCCCAGGTGGTAGATGGCAATGTCCCGACGCAGTTGATCCTTCAAACCCTGGAAACTCGCGCCTTCTTCGCGCAGATGACGGCGCAAGGTCTGGGGGCTGACGTGCAATTGCTGGGCGACGCTTTCCAGGTCTGGCCAGTGTTCGGTGTCGCGGCTCAGCAAGCGGCGCAAGCGACTGCTCAGGCTGTCGCCTTCGTCCGGGCGAGCGAGCAGGTCAGAGGGCGAGCGTTCAAGAAAATGCTTGAGGGTGCGTTCGTCCTGCAGCAGCGGCATGTCCAGGTAGCGCCGTTGGAATAGCAGGCTGCTGGAGGCACTGGCGAACTGCAGCGGGCAGGGGAACAGCAGCTCGTACTCGGCGGCGTGCTGAGGTTTCGGGTAACTGAAGCTGGCCTGCTCCAGGCGGATTCGCTGGCCGATCAGCCAACTGCCCAAGCGGTGCCAAATCAACAGCAGGCTCTCGCTGAGGAAGTGATCCGGGTCCCAAAGCTCGGAGTCATCCAGGCTCAAGCGGGCCATTTCCCCCTCGTACGTCAGACTCAACCGCGGTGCCTCTGGGAATAAGCTATAAAACAATAAGCCGCGATTGAGCGCCTTTTCCAGGGTGCGGCAGTGAATCAGGGCATGGCACATCATGGCGAAGGTGCCGCGTCGGCTCGGGCCATGGCCGAAGCCCAGGTATTCATCGTCCAGCTCCAGCCACAGCTGTTGCAGCAGGCCGGCAAATTGTTCGGGAGCGATCCGCGCCTTCGGTTGGCTCAGCAGCTCGGCACTGATCCCCAGGCGCTGCAGCAGGGGGCCATAGTCATGGCCTCGGCGGCGCGCGCCAACCAGGGCAGCGCGAGCAAAGTGACTGGCGATGGTGCGTTCGCGCATGAAGGTCGGTCCGTCCATTGAGTCGCGGATGTTAGCCAGCGCGACAGGGAGCAACAAGGCGGATATCCGCCAAATTGTAGAACGATCAGTGGCAGGTTGGCGGGAATCCGCCACCTCTGGCGCGTGGGCTGGAGGGGGCCAATGGGGCTGATAGCCTGATGTCTAAAGGCCTGTAGGATATTTCTGAACAATGGCACGAGCTTTGCGATAGAGCGAGTAGATCTGCCTGAGCGCAGCTCGACAAAACAAATCCCTCCAGTGCAGGAGGGTTCGCACTTTAGGCGTCGTGTGCATCGATGGATGGTGTACACCGAGGCTCTTGAGGAAACTTGCAATGACGACTCGTCAGCCCTTCTACAAAACCCTGTACTTCCAGGTGATCGTTGCCATCGCCATCGGCATCCTGCTCGGTCACTTCTATCCTCAGACCGGCGTGGCCTTGAAGCCGCTGGGTGACGGGTTCATCAAACTGATCAAAATGGTCATCGCCCCCATCATCTTCTGCACCGTGGTCAGCGGTATCGCTGGCATGCAGAGCATGAAATCGGTCGGCAAGACCGGCGGCTACGCACTGCTGTACTTCGAAATCGTTTCCACTGTTGCCCTGCTGATCGGTCTGATCGTGGTCAACGTCGTGCAGCCGGGCAACGGCATGCACATCGACGTCGCCACCCTGGACGCTTCGAAAGTCGCTGCCTATGTGACCGCAGGCGCTGACCAGAGCATCGTCGGCTTCATCCTCAACGTGATTCCGTCGACCATCGTCGGCGCTTTCGCCACCGGCGACATCCTGCAAGTGCTGATGTTCTCGGTGATCTTCGGTTTCGCCCTGCATCGCCTGGGTGCCTACGGCAAGCCGGTGCTGGACTTCATCGATCGCTTCGCCCACGTGATGTTCAACATCATCAACATGATCATGAAACTGGCGCCTATCGGTGCGCTGGGTGCCATGGCCTTCACCATCGGCGCCTACGGCGTAGGTTCGCTGGTGCAGTTGGGTCAACTGATGATCTGCTTCTACATCACCTGCGTACTCTTTGTACTGGTGGTGCTGGGCGGTATCTGCCGCGCCCACGGTTTCAGCGTCTTGAAGCTGATCCGCTACATCCGTGAAGAGCTGCTGATCGTACTGGGCACGTCCTCCTCGGAATCGGCACTGCCACGCATGCTGATCAAGATGGAGCGCCTGGGTGCCAAGAAGTCGGTGGTCGGCCTGGTGATCCCAACCGGTTACTCGTTCAACCTCGACGGTACCTCGATCTACCTGACCATGGCGGCGGTGTTCATCGCTCAAGCGACTGACACTCACATGGACATCACCCACCAGATCACCCTGTTGCTGGTGCTGCTGCTGTCCTCCAAGGGCGCTGCAGGCGTTACCGGTAGCGGCTTCATCGTGCTGGCAGCGACCCTGTCCGCCGTGGGCCACCTGCCGGTTGCCGGCCTGGCACTGATCCTGGGTATCGACCGCTTCATGTCCGAAGCCCGCGCCCTGACCAACCTGGTGGGCAACGCTGTGGCCACCCTGGTGGTTGCCAAGTGGGTCAAGGAACTGGACGAAGACAAGCTGCAGGTTGAGCTGGCTTCCGGTGGTCGTGGCATCTCCGACACCCGTGAAGAAGACGACCTGGGTGTTGCCGAAGGTCCGGCGCCAACCGTCAAGTAAGCAAGGCTGTACTAAAAAACCCGCTTCGGCGGGTTTTTTATCGCCTGGAATTTGAGCGCAATGGTCAGTCTGGCGGATGCATGGGGTAATTGCCGCTGGCGGCGCGGCTGCCTACTCTGTGGAACAGTCGATCCACAGAGGAGCAGCGTTATGCCGGGGCCGTTGGCATCACTCAAGGTTTTGGATTTTTCCACCCTGTTGCCGGGGCCGTTCGCCTCGTTGTTGTTGGCTGACATGGGCGCCGAGGTGCTGCGCATCGAATCGCCGAGTCGCACGGACCTGTTGCGGGTGCTGCCGCCCTACGACCAGGGGATTTCCGCCAGCCATGCCTATCTACACCGCAATAAACGCAGCCTGGCCCTGGACCTCAAGCAGCCGGCGGCACTGGAGGTGGTCAAGCAACTGGTGCTTGAGCATGACATTGTCCTCGAGCAATTCCGCCCGGGGGTGATGGAGCGCCTGGGCCTGGGTTACGAGGCGTTGAAGGCGATCAACCCGCGGCTGATTTATGTCTCCATCACCGGCTACGGCCAGACCGGCCCCTATAAGGACCGCGCCGGGCACGACATCAACTACCTGGCACTGTCGGGGTTGGCCAGTTACACCGGGCGCCAAGACAGCGGGCCGCTGCCTCTGGGGATCCAGGCGGCGGACATTGCCGGTGGTTCGTTGCACGGGGTGATCGCCTTGCTGGCGGCGGTGATCGCCCGCCAGCATAGCGGTCAGGGTCAGCACCTGGACGTGAGCATGACCGACTGTGTGTTCAGCCTGCACGCCATGGCTGGCGCCGGTTACCTGGCCTGCGGCGTGGAGCCTGGAAGGGAAGACCAACTGCTCAATGGCGGCAGCTTTTATGACTACTACCGCAGCCGTGATGGCCGTTGGCTTTCGGTGGGCAGCCTGGAGCCGGGGTTTATGCAGGCGCTGTGTCAGGCCCTGGGGCGGCCGGAACTGTCGGTCTTGGGCCTGTCGCCCGAGCCGGTCCAGCAACAGGCGCTCAAGCAAGCCCTGCAGATCGAGTTTGAAAAGCACGACTTCGCCGAACTCTGTGCCCTGTTCGCCCCCCTTGATGCTTGTGTCGAGCCGGTGCTGAGCCTGGCCGAAGCCCTGGCCCATCCCCAATTGCAGGCGCGAGAGTTGGTCCAGCAAGTGCCTCGTGGAGACGGCAGCAGCCAGGCGCAGATCGCCTGCCCGCTGAAGTTCTCCCAGGGCTTGCCGGCGCCTCGGCATATCGGTGCCGGCCTCGGCGCTCATAGCGCGGAGGTATTGGCTGAACTGGGCTACAGCCCTGAGCGCATCGAGGAATTGCGTGGGGCCAAGGTCATCGCCTAACCAGCAGATGGTTGGTGTTGCACCTGCCGGACGTCACTCCACCCGGGTTTCTCCGCTGAACACCAAGGTGTTCCGACAGCGTCGGCACAGGTAGCGCCGCCCCTGTTTCACCAGGTTGTGGCGTTGCCCCGAGAACGGGAAATCACTGTCGGGGCAGGGGCAACGGTAGATGTAGCGGGCCACGCTGCGGCGCTTGACCTCGTAGGTGTGGCAGCGATTGGGCGGCAGCTCGTACACGCCGCGCATGATCAGTTGCCATTCTTCGCCATGGGGCTGAATACGTTCGCCGAACAGCTGGTGGGCAATCAGGTGGGCCACTTCATGGGCCACGGTCTGCTTGAGGAAGTCTTCGCTGTTTTCCCGGTACAGCTGGGGGTTGAAGCGCAGCAGGTTCTCGTGCAGATGGGCGACACCGGCTTTCTGACCGCGCAGCTTGAGGCTGACCACCGGGCGTTTGAAAGGGCGTTTGAAAAAGGATTCAGCGAGTTGGAAACAGTCTTCGACGCGGGTATTGAGTTGCTCGGGCATGCTTAACGGTTCTCCAGAGAGGGCGAGTATGCCGCAAATACCCGGTTTGCCGAATCGTTCAGGCGCCGAATGGTCATGTTCGATGACATGCACCCGCTGAAATTAGAAGGCCGCCTTGCGGCGGCCTGTATTGGCAGATTTATAGTTTTCGGAAGGCGTCAGTTGGTATACACAGGGCCGACGCCCAGGCCCCAGACGATCACGGTGAACGCCATGATCGCCACCAGCACCACCAGCCCTACGGCCAGCACTGAACTTGAGAACAGGAAACCCTCGTCCGCAGGAATGTTCATGAAGGTCGGTAGCCCTACATACAGCAGGTACACCGTGTAGCAGATGGCCGCCGTGCCGACGATCATCCCCAGCCACATATGGGGATACAGCGCCGCCAACCCGCCGACGAACAGCGGTGTCGCGGTGTAGGTGGCGAATGCGATGCAGCGCGCCAGGCTTGGGTTGGCATCGTAGGTGCGGGCCATCCAGTGGACAAACGCGCCCATGACCGCCACACCGCCGAGCATCGACAGGTACGACATGATGGTCATCCACAGTGCGCTTTCGGTGGTCAGCATGACCGGCGCCCGACTGCCGATGACCCAGCCAACCTGGGTGGTACCGATAAAGGCTGAAATCGCCGGGATCGCGGCGAGGACCAGGGTGTGGGTGAGGTACATGTGGCTGATGCTTTCTTCTTTGTCGCCACGAATTTCGCGCCATTCCTGGTCAGGGTGGGTGAAGAGTCCTACGACATGATGGATCATAGTCAGTCACTCCTGTTGTGTTGCCATCGCCCCCCAGTGGAGCGCCTACAGGCCAGCGGCCAAGTAAGGTAAAGGTCTGAATATTCATGCGACCTTATGTCGCAGTATAGAAGGGCTTGCCCAATAGGGGCGGGGCTCTTAGAGCAAATTGCGCTGTAAAACCGCCGCTTAATCGCCACCTGCATACCCCAGGCTGGCGGGCGGCCCAGGCTTTTGCCGAACCGGGGTTTTTGCGTAAAATATCCGGCTTTTCGTCACACACCTCGCGGATTTCAAGCGCCATGGGCACTCTTACGGTCAACCAGAACAAACTGCAGAAACGCCTTCGCCGTCTGGCGGGGGAAGCGGTCGCCGATTTCAACATGATCGAAGACGGTGACAAGGTCATGGTTTGCCTGTCCGGCGGCAAGGACAGCTACACCATGCTTGATGTGTTGCTGCACCTGCAGAAGGTCGCGCCGATCAAGTTCGAGATCGTCGCCGTGAACATGGACCAGAAGCAGCCAGGGTTTCCCGAGCATGTGCTGCCGGCGTACCTCAAGGAATTGGGGATCGAATACCACATCGTCGAGAAGGACACGTACTCGGTGGTCAAGGAGCTGATCCCGGAAGGCAAGACCACCTGTTCACTGTGCTCGCGCCTGCGTCGCGGCACCCTGTACACCTTTGCCGACGAGATCGGGGCGACCAAGATGGCCCTTGGTCATCATCGCGATGACATCGTCGAAACCTTCTTCCTCAATATGTTCTACAACGGCTCGCTCAAGGCCATGCCGCCCAAGCTGCGTGCCGATGACGGGCGCAATGTGGTGATCCGTCCGCTGGCCTACTGCAACGAGAAGGACATCCAGGCCTATTCCGACTTCAAGCAGTTCCCGATCATCCCCTGCAACCTCTGCGGCTCTCAGGAAAATCTGCAGCGTCAGGTGGTCAAGGAGATGCTTCAGGAGTGGGAGCGCAAGACTCCGGGGCGCACCGAGAGTATTTTCCGCGGCCTACAGAATGTGATTCCGTCCCAATTGGCGGACCGCAACCTGTTCGACTTCAACAACCTGCGGATCGACGAAAGCGCGGCCTCGCGCTTCGTCAATGTGGTCAACCTCTAGGCCCTGACTCCGGCGCTGGAGGGGCTAGCAGCCCAGGCCAGGCATTGCCGGGGCCTGGCCCTGGGTTTGGCGGGGTTATCAGTGATTCACGGTGTAGGCCAGCATGGCTGACAGTTGGCACAGCGGGCGGCCGCTTTCCTGCTGCCACTGATTGAACACCTCTTGAACCAATGCCTGGTCGCGCTTGCTGCTGGGCACTTTGTCGACGATGTTCTGGGCGTTGAGGGCGGCCACCACGTCCCAGGTCGGGATGAAGGTGTCCTTGCCCACCATCCGCAGGAAGCGCGGCGCCGACAGACCGCCCATCTGGTTGCCGTGCTTGGCCAGGTACTGCCACAACCCGACGATATCGTCGCTCGGCCAGTCAGCGATGAACTGGCCGAAGCTACCGTGCTGTTTTTCCACATCGAGAATCATCTGCGCATTGCGCGGCACGCTCTTGAGCTTGCCCAGATGGCGGATGATGCGCGTGTCCTGCATCAGTCGCTCTAGGTGCTCGGCACCCATTAACACCACCTTTTCCGGGTCGAAGCCAAAGAACACTTCTTCGAAGGCCGGCCATTTGGCGTCCACCAGGCTGTGTTTCAAGCCTGCGCGAAACACCCGCAGGGCGAGGGTCGACAGGTAGCGATCAGCGCTTAGCGAGCGCAGGAACTCGGGGCTGGCCGGGCTCGGCAAGTGATCTTCCAGGGCCGCTTTGGAGCCGAAGCGGTTAAGACAGTATTCATTCAACCATTTGTAATCGTGCATGCCTGCTCCGAGAAAAGTCGTGGGTATCAGGGCGTCTGCCTGCCAGGCGGCAGCGGCGGTCAGCCCGGTGGCTGGCCGCGTCGCGACTCACGCCGGGCTGGCTGCGCCTTCGCCGGCCAGCTTGCGGTTGAGCTGGAAACGCCAGCGCACATACAGCAGGGCCGAGCAGAACAGCGCCAGGCTGGCGAGCATCTCCAGCAGGCCGAACAGATGACGGTTCGGGTCGTACGCGGCCAGGGCGCCCTTGATGAAGTACAGATTGACCACGAAACACATCCAGGAGTGCCCGCGGGCGCTGCCGGTCAGCATGCCGGGGGCCATCAACAGCAGGGGCACCAGCTCGACCAGCAGGATCACCCAGGGACGGGCGCCGTGCAGGTCGGCGACCCACAGGTAGTAGCCGGCCAGCAGGCCGATCAGGGTGAAGAAGCAGACCAGGCTCAGCACCCGGGCGATACGCACCCGGGGTTCCAGCCATTCCACCGTCGGCAGGACTTTCGGCTTCTTAGCCACGCTTGCTCTCCAGTAGCCCGGCGGTTTTGGCCAGGCGCAGACCCAGTGCCCGGCACAGGGCTATTTCATGTTCGTCCAGGGGGCTCTTGCCGTCGGCACCGGCATGGTGGCTGGCACCGTAGGGTGTGCCGCCGCCACGGGTGTCCAATAGGGCCGATTCACTGTAGGGCAGGCCGGTGATCAGCATGCCGTGGTGCAGCAGCGGCAGGATCATCGACAGCAGGGTGCTTTCCTGGCCGCCGTGCAGGCTGGCGGTGGAGGTGAACACGCCGGCGGGCTTGCCCACCAGGGCGCCCGTCAGCCACAGGTTGCTGGTGCCGTCGAGGAAGTACTTGAGTGGCGCCGCCATGTTGCCGAAACGGGTCGGGCTGCCCAGGGCCAGGCCCGAGCAGTGCTTGAGATCGTCGAGGCTGGCGTACAGTGCGCCGGCTTCGGGGATGCTCGGCGCCACGGCTTCGCACTCGCTGGAAATCGCCGGCACGGTGCGCAGGCGGGCCTCCATGCCACCTTGCTCGATGCCCCGGGCGATCTGCCGGGCCATCTCGTTGGTCGAGCCATTGCGGCTGTAATACAGCACCAGGATGTAGGGCGCGCTCACGGCAGGATCTCCAGCACGTTCTCCGGCGGCCGGCCGATGATGGCCTTGTCTGCAGTTTCGAGGATCGGCCGCTCCATGAGTTTTGGATGCTCGGCGATGGCGGCGATCAACTGGCTTTCACTGAGCTCGGTATCGGCCAGGTTCAGGGCCTTGTACTCGTCTTCGCCGCTGCGCAGCAGTTGCCGGGCGCTGATCCCGAGCTTGGCCAGCAGGCGTTGCAATTGCTCGGCATCCAGCGGGGTTTCCAGGTAACGGACCACGGTCGGGGCCAGGCCACGTTGCTCCAAAAGCTCCAGGGCGGCACGGGATTTCGAGCAACGCGGGTTGTGATAAAGCGTCAGATCGGTCATGAGCGGGTCGCATCTTGCGTAAGGTGGCGGCTATTCTACCTGCGCGGCGGGCCCTGCTGAACCGTGGGAGGCGATGGGTCGCAGCCGCAATAAGTTTCAGATCATTTTTCAGACAAGGAACAGCGCATGACAAGGCAACTGGCGGCGGCACTGGCGATTTTCGGCACCTTGCTGCTGAGCGGCTGCGGCAACGATTACGGGGTCGACCAGCATGGCCAGAAGGTCTCGGCCGAGCGCGTGGACAAGCATTGGCTGGTGCTCAACTACTGGGCGGAGTGGTGCGGCCCGTGCCGGACCGAGATTCCCGAGCTCAATGCCCTGAGCGAACAGCTCAAGGGGCAGCCGGTTACGGTGCTGGGGGTCAATTTCGATAATGTGCAGGGCGAGGAATTGAAAAGCGTCAGTGAAAAACTGGGCATCAAATTCACCGTACTGGCCCAGGACCCTGCGGAACACTTCGAGCTGCCGCGCAGTGAAGCGCTACCCGTGACCTTCATCATTGATGACAAGGGCAAGGTGCGTGAGCAGTTGATGGGGGAACAGACGGCCGCCGGAGTGACCGCCAAGCTGCAGACGCTGCGTAGCGCCCAATGACCTTTCGCCGTCAGCTGCCCTGGGTGAATCCCTGGGGTGGCTGACGGCGAATGTTCTTCAACCTTCTTCGAGCCACCAGCGCAGCGGCTTGCCTTCGGCTGGCCAGAAACGCAGTTGGTCGATCGGCGAGATGTCCCAGCGTTGCACCCCTTGCAGGGCTTGCAGGAACCGCCGCTCTTGCTCCATCAGGGCCGGGGCGCACAGTTTGCGGGTGCTGCCGACCTTGCCGAAGCTGAGGCTGTCGCCGTCCAGGTAGTACGGTGCGAACCAATGATTGCAGCCGCCATTGCCATAGGCGCGGCCATCGGCGCCCAGGGTGATGGTCAGGTGGCTGTTGTCGATCAAGGGCCGTGCGCCGATCCACTCCAGCACATAGCTGCGGTCCTGTTGCGGCTTGACCGGCTCGGCGGCACAGCCGAACAGGCCGAGGCCTAGGGCCGTGGCGAGTAACAGGCGTTTCATGAGGCCGCTCGCTGGCATTTCGGGCAGCGATGGTGTTCACCTTCGCTGGCCCAGCCCAACTCGGCGATTCGCGCGCTGGCGGCCGGTTTCTGGGCCTTGTTGCCAAGCTTGGCGTCCACCGCGAACTCGAAGTTCAGTTGGGTTTCGCAGCTGTTGCAGTTGACCTGCCACTGGTGAATCGCCAGTTCGCCAAATACCGGGCCGCGAGCCACGGCCACCCATTGCCCCACCGGGTTGATCAGGTGGCGCACCGTTTCCACGGTCAGGCGCATGGACAGGTCCTTGCTGCCCTTGAGGGTGACGATCAGTACGTCGTCGTTGCGGATCGAGCCGCCGTTGCCGGTGACTTGATAGCGGCCCGGTACCAGGGCGCGGCATTCAATGAGGGTGTGTTGCGGGTTCATCAGGCTGTAGCGGAAATCGTGTTCGACCATGGGTCCTCCAAATCTGCGGCGTATGCTAGCACGCGCTTCCGTGCCTAAGGTTGCAGCCAGGCGACCTTCGATCAGCCCGGCGCGGCAGGCTCAGCCATGCACCAGGTTCTGCGCCTGGCCTGCGGCCCAGGCGGCGATGTTGTGCAGGGTGGTCTCGGCAATGGCGGCCAGGGCCTCACGCGTCAGGAAGGCCTGGTGCGCGGTGATGATGACGTTGGGAAAGGTCAGTAGGCGGGCCAGCACATCGTCCTGCAACGGCAGGTCGGAACGGTCCTCGAAAAACAGCTGGGCCTCTTCTTCATAGACGTCCAGGCCCAGGTAGCCCAATTGACCGTCCTTCAGGGCGTCGATCAGCGCCGGGGTGTCCACCAGGCCGCCGCGCCCAGTGTTGATCAGCATCGCGCCGGGTTGCATGTGGGCCAAGCTCTGGCGGTTGATCAGGTGCTTGTTGTCGGCGGTGAGGGGGCAATGCAGGCTGATGATCTGCGATTGCGCCAACAGTTCCGGCAGCTCCAGGTACCGGGCGCCTAGGGCCTGGACTTCAGGGTTAGGGTAGGGATCGTAGGCCAGCAACTGGCAGCCGAAGCCGGCCATGATCTTGGCGAAGGTGGCGCCGATCTGCCCGGTGCCGACGATGCCCACGGTTTTGCCCACCAGGTCGAAACCGGTCAGCCCATGCAGGGTGAAATCGCCCTCGCGGGTGCGGTTGTAGGCGCGGTGCAGGCGTCGGTTCAAGGCCAGGATCAGGGCCACGGCGTGTTCGGCCACCGCGTGGGGCGAGTAAGCCGGCACCCTGACCACACTCAGCCCCAGGCGTTTGGCAGCCAGCAGGTCGACGTGGTTGTAGCCGGCCGAGCGCAGGGCGATCAGGCGGGTTCCGCCGGCCGCCAATTGTTCCAGCACAGGGGCACTCAAATCATCATTGATAAAGGCGCAGACCACTTCATGGCGCTCGGCCAGGGCGACCGTGTCCAGACTCAGGCGTGCGTCTTGAAACTGCAAGGCGATGCCCGGCGGTTGCTCGGCCGCGAGAAAGCTGTCGCGGTCATAGGTCTGGCTGCTGAAGAGGATCGTGCGCATGTGTTCATCCTTGTCACGTGAGGGGGCCACAGCATGCCGGTGCCCGGTTGCACCGGCATTGCCATGGGTCATCAGGCGTTGATCCGGGCCTCGCTCGCCAGGCGCTGGATGGCCTTGTCCAGCTCATCCAGGGCTGCTGGGGCCTTGATGTCTTCTTGCTTGAGCAAGGTCTCGCTGCGCTGGCAGGCGGCGCGCAATTGCGGTACGCCACAGTAGCGCGTGGCCCCGTGCAGGCGGTGCACGCGTTCGATCAGGGCATTGTGGTTGCCGGTGCTGCGGGCGTTGCGAATGGCTTCGCGGTCGGCCTCCAGCGAGGCCAGCAACATGGCCAGCATGTCCGCCGCCAGATCGGCCTTGCCGGCCGCCAGGCGCAAGCCTTCCTCGGGGTCCAGCACCAGCAGTTCGGAACCGCTGCCGTGGAATTCGTTGGTGCGCTCCGGGCCCTGGTTGCGCAGGGCCAGGCCGGTCCACTTCAGTACTACCTGGGCCAGTTGCCGCTCACTGATGGGTTTGGTCAGGTAGTCATCCATGCCGCTTTGCAACAGGGCGCGTTTCTCGTTGGCCATGGCGTGGGCGGTGAGGGCGACGATAGGCAACGGAGTGCCGTGGCGCTCGCTTTCCCACTGGCGGATCGCCTCGGTGCTTTGGCGGCCGTCCATGCCCGGCATCTGCACGTCCATCATCACCAGGTCGAAAGATTCGGTCTGGATCGCCTTGAGTGCGGCATAGCCGCTGTCCACCGCCAGCACCTTGGCCCCCATGTCTTCCAGCAGGGTCTGCACCAGCAGCAGGTTGGCCGGGTTGTCATCGACGCACAGCACTCGCGGGGCGCGGCTGGACAGGGGCTCACCCGGCTCGTTGCGCACCTGGCGCGGGATCACCAGATCGGAGAGGGCGCGTCGCAGTTTGCGGGTGCAGGCGGGCTTGGCCTGCAACTGGCTGTGGGGGTTGGGCACCGTCAACTGGAACAGCGTTTGCTCGGTGGTTGGGCACAGCACCAGGACTTTGCAGCCCAGGTGTTCCAGGTCCCAGATGTGCTGGCTCAGGCGCTCGGGCGGCATGTCGTTGCTGGTGATGCCCAGCACCGCCAGGTCGATGGCCTGATCGGTTTGATGCACCCCGGTGATGCCATTGGCCAGGGCTTCCAGGGTGTTGAACGGGATGACGTCCAGGCCGCAGTCTTCCAGCTGGTGTTGCAGCGCCTGGCGGGCCAGTTCGTGATTCTCCAGGACCGCCACTCGACGTCCCAGCAGCGGCGGGGCGGGCAGGTCTTCGGCATCGTCGCGGGTTTTGGGCAGGCTGAGGCTGATCCAGAATTCGGAGCCTTCGCCCGGGGTGCTGTCGACGCCGATCTCGCCACCCATCTGTTCGATCAGACGCTTGGAAATCACCAGGCCCAGGCCAGTGCCGCCGGGTTGGCGCGACAGGGAATTGTCGGCCTGGCTGAAGGCCTGGAACAGGGCGCGCACGTCCTGGCTGGACAAACCGATGCCGGTGTCCTGGATGCTGATGCGCAGTTGCACGCTGTCCTCATGCTCTTCTTCGAGCATGGCGCGGGCGACGATGGTGCCTTCGCGGGTGAACTTGATGGCGTTGCTCACCAGGTTGGTAAGGATCTGCCGCAGGCGCAGCGGGTCGCCCACCAGGGACAGCGGCGTATCGCGGTAGACCAGGCTCACCAGTTCCAGCTGCTTGGCGTGGGCGGCCGGTGCGAGGATGGTCAGGGTGTCTTGCAACAGGTCCCGCAGGTTGAAGGGGATGCTGTCGAGCACCAGCTTGCCGGCTTCGATTTTCGAGAAATCGAGGATTTCGTTGATGATCCCCAGCAGGTTGTCGGCGGACTTTTCGATGGTGCCCAGGTAATCCAGCTGGCGTGGGGTCAGTTCACTTTTCTGCAACAGGTGGGTGAAGCCCAGGATGCCGTTGAGCGGAGTGCGGATTTCATGGCTCATGTTGGCCAGGAATTCCGACTTGATGCGGCTGGCCTCCAGGGCCTCCTTGCGCGCCAGGTCCAGTTCGATGTTCTGGATCTCAATGGTTTCCAGGTTCTGGCGCACGTCTTCCGTGGCTTGGTCGATGCTGTGCTGCAATTCTTCCTGGGCGTTTTGCAGGGTGCTGGCCATGCGGTTGATGCCGGACGCCAACTCGTCGAGCACCTGGCTGCCCAGGGGCGGCAGGCGGGTTTGCAGGTTGCCGTCCTTGAGTTGGGCCACCGCCTGGCTGATTTTATTCAGCGGGTCGTTGATGGTTCGGCCCATGCGCAGGGCCAGCAGCGCGGTGCAGGCCAGCCCGGCGATGATCAGCAGCAGGCTGGCAAACAGGCTGCGGTACCCGCGCAGCAGCATGCCGCTGTGGGACAACTCCAGTTCCACCCAGCCCAGCAGGCGATCGGCTTCATCGGGAATCAGCTCGCCGGCCAGGTTGCGGTGCCGGCCGAATACCGGCAGCAGGTAACGGGTCGCATCGCTGCCAGTGCGCTGCATCATGTGGTTGCCGTTACCCAGCGGTGGCTGATTGAGCATGCTCGGGCCGGCATGGGCCAGGAGCGTGCGATCGGCGGCGAGAAAAGACACGGCGCGCACGTCCTGCTGTTCCAGGGACTGAGTGGCGATGCGCTCCAGCACGTCGGCATTTTTGTTACCCATGGCCGGGGCCACCAGGGGCGCCAGTTGTTCGGCAATCATTTCACCGCGTTGCAGAAGTTGGGTTTGCAGGTCCGAGAGCTGCATCCAGGTGAAGTAGCCACCCAGCACCACGGCCATCAGGCTGGTTGGCAGCAAGGTCAGCAACAGCACGCGGCCTTTAATCCCCAGTTTCTTAAGCACCCAACTCTCCCGCTACCACAGTGTTTTCAAAGGATTGGCAGGCTTCGCATCCTGCGCCACCTGCGCAGTGTAGCGATTTGCGGGGGCGTGATCCCGGCAAATTGATCCGGGGTGGCCGCTACCGGCGGGCGGTTTGTCCGGGTGCGACCCCGGCACCGGTTGATCGCTTTCGGGCAATCACGAATAATCGCGTAATTGAGAATGACTTGCAGAAGCTAATGACACCCGTACCTATTGGTCAGCCCCGTATCCTGGCGATTGAAGATGATCTGGTGCTCGGCGCCTACGTGCACGAGCAATTGGTTCACTGTGGTTTTGACGTGACTTGGTGCCAGAACGGCCAGGAAGGCCTGGGGCTGGCCCGCCGTGAAGCGTTCGACGTGGTGTTGATGGACATCCTGCTGCCGGGCATGAACGGCTTGGCGGTGCTCACCCATTTGCGCCAGAGCCATTCCACCCCCGTGTTGCTGATGTCGGCCCTGGGCGCGGAGGCCGATCGCATCAGCGGCTTTCGCTTGGGCGCCGACGACTACCTGCCCAAGCCCTTCAGCATGGCCGAGTTGCGGGTGCGTATCGAAGCCATCCTGCGGCGCGTGGCCCTGGATCGTCGGCCCATGCCGCTGCCGTTGCCCAGTGATGCGCAAAGCCTGCGTTTTGACGATGAGCTGTGCGACGTGTACTTCGCCGAACAGTGGGCCGGGCTGACCCGCAGCGAATACCGTCTGCTGGAAACCCTGCACCGCAGCAGCGAAGAGGTGCTCAGCAAAGCCTTCCTTTATCAGCATGTGCTGCAGCGCGGTTATGCGCCCCACGACCGCAGCCTGGACATGCACGTCAGCCAGATTCGTCGCAAGCTCAAGGCGGTCGGCTATGCCGAGCGTGAAGTGCGCACAGTCTGGGGCAAGGGTTATGTGCTGAGTGCCGTCGATGAAATGCTCTGATTTGCCCGGCAGGCATTCGCTGTTCTGGAAGCTGGCGTTTCTCTTGGTGGGCTTTTGCCTGCTGATGATCTGGCTGAGCTGGTCCTGGGGGCGTTATGTGGAGCAGCGCAACCTCTACCTCTCCGATGATGCCCATCGCACCCTGAACCGTTACGCGCAAGCGGCGGAGCAAGCCTGGAATCGCAGTGGCCGTGACGGCGTCGATGCCTGGCTGCAGCGCATGAGCCAGCGGGAAAGCACCTGGATCGGCGTCATCGGCGGCGACCTGCAGTCCCTGGGTAATCAGCCGCTGCGCTGGCAGGACGTGCAGCGCCTGACCTTTTTGCGGGGTATCGATTGGCCGGTCAGTCGGCACACCCGCGGTTTGCCCTGGCTGAAAATCCCCTTCCCCGATGACCCGTCCGCCGGCAGCCTGGTGATCGAACTGCCCCAGCGTTTTATGCCTGGGCGTTATCGGGTGTTTTGGCAGGCCATCACCAACGGAGTGATTCCCGGGGTCTTTACTCTGTTGCTGTGCGTGGGCCTCTACCGTCTGCTGGTGGTGCCTCTCAATCAACTGCGTGAGCAGGCCAACGCCTGGCGGGCCGAGCAGTTGACGGCACGCGTGTCCCATCAAACCACTCAGCGCAAGGATGAACTGGGCGAACTGGGGCGGGCCTTCGACCAGATGTCCGAGCGCCTGCAAAGCACGGTGCTGGTGCAGCAGCAGTTGTTGCGCGACCTGTCCCATGAATTGCGCACGCCCCTGAGCCGCCTACGGGTGGCCTGCGATGGCGAACAGAGCCTGCCGGCCTTGCGTGAGCGCCTGGGGCGCGAGGTGGATGGCATGCAGCGCCTGGTGGAAGACAGCCTGCAACTGGCCTGGCTGGACACCGAGCGTGCGCCGCTGGCCGAAGAACGGATCCAGGTCCAGGCCCTGTGGGAAATGCTCAGCGAGAACGCCTGCTTTGAAAGCGGCTGGTCGCCGGGGCAACTGAGCTGTGAACTGGACGCGTCCTGCTGGGTGCGCGGCCACCTGAATACCCTGGCCCAGGCCCTGGAAAATATTCTGCGCAACGCCATTCGCCATTCACCGCCGGGGGGCGTGGTCAGCCTGGGCGGTTGCCGGGACGGCCAATACTGGAACCTGTGGCTGGATGACCAGGGGCCGGGGGTGGCCGAGGAAGAGTTGGAGCGAATCTTCGCTCCCTTTACCCGCCTGGATGGTTCGCGCCCTGGCAATGGCGGCTTCGGCCTGGGCCTGAGCATTGCGCGCAATGCGGTGCAGCGCCAGGGTGGGTATCTGTGGGCCGAGAACACCGGCCATGGGCTGCGCCTGCACATGCGCCTGCTCGCCGCTGATGCCTAGGCGCAGGCTTATTAGTGAGAGGTTTTTTGCTTATATCTTTCAGCGATAAGTCCCGCACTTTGCGTGATATGGCCGTCGCACGTTTGCCGGTATGATAGTCGCCCCCGCAGTCTGGATTGCGAATACGCCATGACCTTGCAGTACCCCACCATCGCCGATTGCGTCGGCAACACTCCGCTGGTTCGTTTACAGCGCCTGCCCGGCGCCACCAGCAACACCCTGCTGCTCAAGCTCGAGGGTAATAACCCGGCGGGTTCGGTCAAGGACCGTCCGGCACTGTCGATGATCACTCGCGCCGAGTTGCGTGGGCAGATCCAGGCGGGCGACACCCTGATTGAAGCGACCTCGGGCAACACCGGCATCGCCCTGGCCATGGCTGCGGCGATCAAGGGTTACAAAATGATCCTGATCATGCCTGACAACTCCAGTGCCGAGCGCAAGGCGGCCATGACTGCTTATGGCGCCGAGCTGATCCTGGTCAGCCAGGAAGAGGGCATGGAAGGGGCCCGGGACCTGGCCGAGCGCATGCAGGCCGAAGGTCGCGGTAAGGTGCTCGACCAGTTCGCCAATGGCGATAATCCGGAAGCCCACTACACCGGTACCGGCCCGGAAATCTGGCGCCAGACTCAAGGTGGCATCACCCATTTCATCAGCTCCATGGGCACCACCGGCACCATCATGGGCACCTCGCGCTACCTGAAAGAACAGAACCCCGAGGTACAGATCGTCGGTCTGCAACCCATGGAAGGTTCGGCCATCCCCGGCATCCGCCGCTGGCCCGAGGAATACCTGCCGAAAATCTACCAGGCTAGCCGCGTCGATCGCATTGTCGATATGGCCCAGAGCGAAGCCGAAGACGTGACCCGGCGCCTGGCCCGTGAAGAAGGCATCTTCTGCGGCGTCTCTTCGGGCGGTGCGGTGGCGGCCATGTTGCGCCTGTCCCGCGAACTGGAAAACGCAGTCATGGTGGCGATCATCTGCGACCGTGGCGATCGTTACCTGTCGACCGGCATTTTCGATGCGCCCAACTGATGGCTAAGCACGAGAGAGGCCTGCGCTTCCAGCCTTCGGGCGGTAGCCGGGCCCCGCAGATCCCCGTCGGTAAAAAACAGCGTCTGAGCATTGAGCGTCTGGCCAACGATGGGCGCGGCATTGCCTTCCTGGAAGGCCGTACCTGGTTCGTCACCGGCGCCCTGGCGGGTGAAGAGGTCGAAGCCCGAGTGCTGGGTGCCCATGCCAAGGTGGTGGAAGCCCGCGCCGAACGGATCTTCAGTGCCAGTGATTTGCGGCGCCCCGCGCCCTGTGCCCACGCCGGCCGCTGTGGTGGCTGCAGCGTGCAGCACCTGCCCCACGACGAACAGCTTGCCCTGAAACAGCGCATGCTCGCCGAGCAATTGTCGCGGGTGGCCGGGATTGAACCCGAGGAGTGGGCGGCGCCTTTGAGCGGCCCCGAGTTCGGTTATCGACGGCGCGCCCGCGTAGCCGTGCGGTGGGACGCCAAGGGCAAGAAGCTTGAGGTGGGATTCCGTGCCGCCGGCAGCCAGGACATCATCGCCATCGACGACTGCCCGGTGCTGGTACAGGCATTGCAACCGATCATGAGCCGCTTGCCGGCCATGCTGCGACGCCTGAGCAAACCTCAGGCCCTGGGGCATGTGGAGCTGTTCAGCGGTTCGGCGATTGCCGTGCTGTTGCGGCACATGGCCCCGTTGTCCGAGGCGGACCTGACCATCCTCAAGGAATTCTGTGCCTTTCATGAGGCCCAGCTGTGGTTGCACGGTGAAGGTGAGCCGCAACCGGTGGACCCGAGCCAGCCCCTGGGCTATCGCCTGGAGTCCTGGAACCTGCAACTGGCCTATCGGCCGGGGGATTTCGTGCAGGTCAATGCCGGGGTCAATGAAGCCATGGTCGCCCAGGCCCTGAACTGGCTGGCGCCTCAGGCGCACGAGCGGGTACTGGATCTGTTTTGCGGGTTGGGCAACTTTGCCCTGCCCCTGGCCCAGGCTGTGCAGCATGTGGTGGCGGTGGAAGGCGTGGCAACCATGGTGGCCCGTGCTGCAGACAATGCGGCTAGTAATAATTTGCATAACACGCAGTTTTTTCAGGCCGATTTATCCCAGCCCCTGGGGGCTGCCGAATGGGCCAGCGAGGGCTTTTCTGCGGTACTCTTGGACCCACCCCGCGACGGTGCTTTCGAGGTGGTTCGCCAGCTTGCGAGCCTCGGCGCCAAGCGGTTGGTTTATGTGTCATGCAACCCTGCAACTTTGGCGCGTGACACGGTCGAATTGGTCAAACAGGGCTATCGGTTAAAACGTGCCGGGATCCTCGATATGTTTCCTCAGACGGCGCATGTCGAAGCCATGGCGTTATTTGAAGCAAGCTAGGATGGCTTGTCTAATCCGACTGGCCCGTCAGGCAACGTTCGTAGGCCCTGCGAGCAGGCACTGGCAACGAAGGTCAGCGATTTGACGCATTGAATGTGCGTCGTAGGGAAGGTAAAGCAACATGGTACAGGTGAGAGCGCACCAGCCGATCAACACCGACGGCAGTATCAATCTCGAGGCATGGCTCGATCATGCGGTCAGCGTCGACATCGCGCTGGACCGTGAAGCCTTGAAGGAGGCCTGCGAGTTCGCTCGTGAGGCCGAGCAACAACACAATGCGGCGAAGAATCTCTGGGCCGAAGGCACGTCGAGTTTTCGCACGGGGCTGGAGATCGCCGAGATTCTCGCGGACCTCAAGCTGGACCAGGATTCGCTGCTGGCCGCGGTACTTTACCGTGGCGTGCGTGAAGGCCAGATCCAGTTGCCGGCGGTCAGCCAGCGTTTTGGTCCGGTGGTCGCCAAGCTGATCGACGGCGTGCTGCGCATGGCCGCCATCAGTGCCAGCCTCAGCCCTCGCCAGTCCCTGGTGCTGGGCACCCAGGCCCAGGTGGAAAACCTGCGCAAAATGCTGGTGGCGATGGTCGACGACGTACGCGTGGCGCTGATCAAGCTGGCCGAGCGCACCTGCGCGATTCGTGCGGTGAAAACCGCCGACGACGAGAAGCGCAACCGGGTTGCCCGTGAGGTGTTCGACATTTACGCGCCCCTGGCTCACCGCCTGGGGATCGGCCATATCAAGTGGGAGCTGGAGGACCTGTCCTTCCGCTATCTGGAGCCAGACCAGTACAAACAGATCGCCAAGCTGCTGCACGAGCGGCGCCTGGACCGCGAGCGCTTTATCAGCGACGTGATGAACCAGTTGCAGAACGAGTTGCAGGCCACCGGCGTGGACGCGGACATCAGCGGCCGGGCCAAGCACATCTATTCCATCTGGCGCAAAATGCAGCGCAAGGGGCTGGAGTTCAGCCAGATCTACGACGTGCGCGCTGTGCGGGTGCTGGTGCCGGAAATGCGCGATTGCTACACCGCGCTGGGGATCGTCCACACCCTGTGGCGGCACATCCCCAAGGAATTTGACGACTACATCGCCAACCCCAAGGAAAACGGCTACCGCTCGCTGCACACCGCGGTGATCGGTCCCGAGGGCAAGGTGCTGGAAGTGCAGATCCGTACCTACGCCATGCACGAAGAGGCGGAGTTGGGGGTCTGTGCGCACTGGAAGTACAAGGGCACCGACGTCAAATCCGGTTCCAATCATTACGAAGAGAAGATCTCCTGGCTGCGGCAAGTGCTGGAATGGCACGAGGAGCTGGGCGACATCGGCGGCCTGGCCGAGCAGTTGCGGGTGGATATCGAGCCGGACCGGGTGTACATCTTCACCCCTGATGGCCACGCGATCGATTTGCCCAAGGGCGCCACGCCGCTGGACTTCGCTTACCGGGTGCACACCGAGATCGGCCACAACTGCCGGGGCGCGAAGATCAACGGGCGCATCGTGCCGCTCAACTACAGCCTGCAGACCGGCGAGCAGGTGGAGATCATCACCAGCAAGCACGGCACGCCTAGCCGTGACTGGCTGAACCCGAACCTGGGCTACGTCACCACGTCCCGAGCGCGGGCGAAGATCGTCCACTGGTTCAAGTTGCAGGCGCGGGACCAGAACGTCGCTGCCGGCAAGACCCTGCTTGAGCGCGAGCTCAATCGCCTGGGCTTGCCTCAGGTGGACTTCGACAAGTTGGCCGAAAAGGCCAACATGAAAACCGCCGAGGACATGTTTGCCGCCCTGGGGGCCGGTGACCTGCGTCTTGCACAACTGGTCAACCTCGCCCAGCAACTGGTCGAGCCAGAGCGTGGCAACGAGCAACTGGAACTGATTCCACGCAAGGCCGCCGGTTACAAGCCGGGCAAGCGCGGGGATATCCAGATCCAGGGCGTGGGCAACCTGATGACCCAGATGGCCGGCTGCTGCCAGCCGCTGCCCGGGGACGCCATCGTCGGTTACATCACCCAGGGGCGTGGCGTGAGCATTCACCGTCAGGACTGCGCCTCGGTGTTGCAATTGGGCGGGCGCGAGCCCGAGCGGATCATCCAGGTCAGCTGGGGCCCGGTGCCGGTGTTGACCTACCCGGTGGATATCATCATCCGCGCCTACGACCGTTCCGGTCTGCTGCGAGATGTGTCCCAGGTGTTGCTCAACGAGCGGATCAACGTGCTGGCGGTCAACACCCGCTCGAACAAAGAGGACAACACCGCGTTGATGTCCCTGACCATCGAGATTCCGGGGCTGGACGCGTTGGGGCGGTTGCTGGGACGTATTTCCCAGTTGCCGAACATCATCGAGACCCGTCGCAACCGGACGCCGTAGCCATCCTCCGTGGCCGTTGTCGCACTCTGTGACGACGGCCATGGCCATGCCTGTGAAATGGATCAATCGATGTACAGCCTTGAAGACCTGCTGCACCTCATGGCACGCCTGCGCGACCCGCAATACGGCTGCCCCTGGGACATCAAGCAAACCTACGCCAGCATCGTCCCCCACACCCTTGAAGAAGCCTACGAAGTCGCCGATGCCATTGAGCGCGGGGATTTTGATCACCTGCAGGGTGAGCTGGGCGACCTGCTGTTCCAAGTGGTGTATTACAGCCAGTTGGCCCGGGAAGAGGGGCGTTTCGAATTCGACGGGGTGGTCGACAGCATTACCCGCAAGCTGATCCGTCGCCATCCCCATGTGTTTCCCACTGGGGACCTGTACGCGCCGCTGGACATTGCGCGGCTCGACGAGGAGCAGGTCAAGCAGCGCTGGGAGGAGATCAAGGCCGAGGAGCGCGCCGAGAAATCCGAGGCGCCGCTGCAGTTGTCCTTGCTCGACGATGTGCCCACGGCGTTGCCGGCCTTGTCGCGCACCGCCAAGTTGCAGAAGCGTGCGGCCCAGGTCGGGTTTGACTGGCCCCATGCATTGCCAGTGGTGGACAAGGTCCGGGAAGAGCTCGATGAAGTATTGGAGGCCATGGCCTCCAATGACCCGGCCGGGGTCAGCGATGAGTTGGGGGACTTGCTGTTTTCCGTGGTCAATCTGGCCCGGCACCTCAAGGTGGACCCGGAGACGGCCTTGCGCGGCGCCAACGCCAAGTTCGAAAGACGTTTCCGATTTATCGAGCAGGCATTGCGTGACACCCGCCGCCCAATAGAAGATTGCACCCTCGAAGAGTTGGACGCCCTGTGGGGTGAAGCCAAACGCCAGGAAAAGAATTTGCCCAGCTGTGGCTGAGGCCGTTGCCTAAGTGAGTAAGCATCATGAGCATTTCCCTTCGCGACCAGTTGCTCAAAGCAGGGTTGGTCAACCAAAAGCAGGCCAAGCAGGTCAGCAAAGACAAACAGAAGCAGCAGCGCCTGGCCCACAAGGGGCAGATCGAGCTGGATGATTCCCAGCAGCGCGCGGCCCAGGAGGCCATGGCCGAGAAGGTCAAGCGCGACCAAGAGCTCAACCGCCAGCAGCAGGAGAAGGCCGAGCAGAAGGCCCGCACCGCCCAGATCAAGCAACTGATCGAGGTGTCGCGCCTGCCCAAGCTGACCACCGAGGACTACTACAACTTCGTCGACGACAAGAAGGTCAAGCGCCTGTCGGTGAACACCCTGATGCGCAACAAGCTGAGCAGCGGCTCGCTGGCTATCGTGCATCACGGTGGCGGTTACGAAGTGATCCCCCGTGAGGCGGCGCTGAAGATCCAGGAGCGCGACCCACGACGTATCGTGCAGCTCAACGAGCCAACCGAGGCGCCGGACGAGGACGATCCGTACGCGGCCTACCAGATCCCTGACGATCTGATGTGGTAAAACGACAAACCCCGCTTATCAGCGGGGTTTGTGCTTTCAAGTCGGTGATTATTGAGTCTGGCTGGCGCGGTTTTGCTCTTGCAGCTCCAGCTCGGCCTTGTAGCTGTGGGCATCGCTCTCGGAGTGGAACATGCCGACCAGCAAGTCTTGTTGATGCACATCCCAGATCCGTACACCCGCGGCTACGCCTTCATGGGACATGTGTGAATCGTCGCGTTCAGTCACTTTTACAGTCATCTGCTAGCTCCAATCTCTGTTGATCTGCAGCAAGGCGTGTGCAGGACTCCGTTATATGTTTTGTTAGCTGGCTAAGTAAATCGCCTGGATTTGCAACAGTCCTTTGCAGGATTTGCGACAGTGCTGCAGCTCGCGCAAACCGTGACATTTGGTCGCAGGCACGAAGGTTTCATGACAAAAGTTTCATCTTCAAGCTCGCTGCACGGGTATGTGCGAGGCAAAAAAAACGCCGCTTGCTCTGGAAGAGAAGCGGCGTTTTTCTTAACGAACGGACCGTGTTGCGTTAGCTGCCTTTGACGGCCTTGCCGTTGACGGTGCCGTTGAGGAGCATGATGTTGTACTCCTTGCCGTCGGTTTCGACCTGTTGCAGACGTACCAGCAGGTAGTCCCAATCTTTGGCGAACCACATCACGGTGATGCGTTTGCTTTGTGTCGGGTCGCGAACCCGCTCAACCTTGATCGCTTCGATCTGGCCAGCCTTGGTGTCGACTTTCTCGGTGCCCAGGACGCGGAAGTCATAGGTGTCGACTTCGCCGCCATCAACCACCTGGTAGCTCATGCTTTTCTTGCCGGCTGCCACGTCGTGCTGCAAGGCCAGTTGGTAGGTGGACTTATCCACCATGCCCCGGTTCAGTGGCAGCTTGACCGGGTCGCCACGATCGGTACCGGTGACCATCTTGGCGGTCCAGTCGAAGTCCAGGTCGGCTTTCTTGGCTTTGCCCAAGCCGCCGCGCTCGAAGTGGTAGGACTGCGGCAGGAGGGTGTCCTTGTCCAGGGTCAGGGTGCTTTCTTCACTCAGGCTGGCGATCATCATCGAGGCCTTGAAGCTGAGCTTCCAGGCGCCGTTGCTGGATTTTTCCAGACTACGTTCAGCCGTGCCGCTCATCGGCAGTTGTTTCCAGTCGGCGGTGTAGCTGGCGGAGAAAGGTTGAAGGTCTGCCGCCTGCACGAGGGGCAGGGCGAACAGAGCGCAAGCGAAGAGCAGGGCGCGACGCATAAAATCTCCTAGGTTCGAATCAAGTGGCCGCTGGCGGCCAGTAACTGACCATCCAGTAAAGCGCCCTGGTCGCCGAGGGTCAGTCGGCCTTCGGCAAACCAGCGTACGGCCAGGGGATAGATCTGGTGTTCCTGAACGTGTACCCGCTGCGCCAGACTCTGGGGCGAGTCGTGCAACTCTACCGGGATCACAGCCTGTACGACCAGAGGCCCGCCATCGAGTTCCTCGGTGACGAAGTGCACGCTGCAGCCGTGCTCCGTGTCGCCGGCCTCGAGGGCGCGCTGATGGGTGTGTAACCCTTTGTATTTGGGCAGCAGCGAAGGGTGGATATTCAGCAGGCGGCCTTGATAGTGGCGCACGAAATCAGCGCTGAGGATGCGCATGAATCCGGCGAGCACTACCAGCTTGGGGGCAAAGGTGTCGATCAGCTCGATCAGGGCGTGGTCGAAGGCCTCGCGGCCTTCGAATGCCTTGTGATCGAGGAAGCGGGTAGCGATTCCCGCGTCCTGGGCGCGCTGCAGCCCATAGGCGTCAGCGCGGTTGGAGATCACGGCAGCGATGCGGACCGGACTGTCGTCGGTCCGCGCGCTGTCGATCAGGGCTTGCAGGTTACTGCCGGTGCCCGACAGCAGCACCACAACATCACAGGTCGGCGACTTCCGCTCTTGCATCAGTGTGCCTTGAGGTTTTTCAGCTCGACTTGGGCAGCGCCTTCGGCCGCTGTAGCGATCTGGCCGATGACCCAAGGTTGTTCGCCGGCTTCACGCAGGGTGTTCAAGGCGATTTCAACGTGTTCCTGGGCTACGCAGATGACCATGCCTACGCCGCAGTTCAGGACGCGGTGCATTTCGTGCTCGTCGACGTTGCCTTGCTCTTGCAGCCAGTCGAAGACCGCCGGGCGCTGCCAGCTGGCGACGTCAACCACGGCCTGGGCACCTTTTGGCAGAACGCGTGGAATGTTGTCCAGCAAGCCGCCACCGGTGATGTGGGCCATGGCTTTGACCGCGCCGGTGTCCTTGATCAGCTTGAGCAGTGGCTTGACGTAGATGCGGGTCGGGGCCATCAGCAGCTCGGTCAGCGGCTTGCCGTCCAGCTGGATGTTTTCGATGTCGGCGCCTGCCACTTCGATGATCTTGCGGATCAGCGAGTAGCCGTTGGAGTGCGGGCCCGAGGAAGGCAGGGCCAGCAGGGCGTCGCCGGTGGCCACTTTGGAGCCGTCGATGATTTCCGATTTTTCCACGACGCCAACGCAGAAGCCGGCCAGGTCGTAGTCTTCGCCTTCGTACATGCCTGGCATTTCAGCGGTTTCGCCGCCCACCAGGGAGCAGCCGGACAGTTCGCAGCCGGCGCCGATGCCGGTCACGACCTGGGCAGCGGTGTCGACGTTGAGTTTGCCGGTGGCGTAGTAGTCGAGGAAGAACAGCGGTTCGGCGCCGCAGACCACCAGGTCATTCACGCACATGGCCACTAGGTCGATGCCGATGCTGTCGTGTTTGTTCAGGTTCAGGGCCAGGCGCAGCTTGGTGCCGACGCCGTCGGTGCCGGAGACCAGAACAGGTTGTTTGTAGCCGGCCGGGATTTCGCAGAGGGCGCCGAAACCGCCCAGGCCGCCCATGACTTCCGGGCGCGCAGTGCGCTTGGCCACGCTCTTGATGCGTTCGACCAATGCTTCACCGGCGTCGATGTCTACACCGGCGTCTTTGTAGCTCAGGGAGGGTTGCTTGCTCATGATCCAGGCCTTTAGGGGGGATTCAGGGGGTATCGACCGAACCCAGTGAGACCGCCGAACCAGTGCAGGCGGGATCGCCGCTTGCGAGTTTCAGGGTGCCCAGCTGTTGCCGGTCTGCGAAGGCGCGCGATTTTATCAGGCTTGAGGGGCAGCGGCCATCCTCGGGCCGACGGGCAGGGGCATATCCCGGCAAAAAAACTGTATTTGCTTGTATTGCCAGTCTCCTGCCGCGTCCTAAAAGGTATAGCCTCTAACCGGCTATCGTTATGACAGCACGAAATCTTTCAGCGGACCTGTGAATGTTTTGCCGGGCCGAGTGGTCACAGGCTTGCGCAACCCGCTTTACGGGTTCGGTTTCAATGGTTTTTGTCGTCGGGAATTCTCCATGCGTCTGGGTCAATTTTTAGTTGTGGGCTGTTTGTCATTGGTCAGCCTGGCGAGTCACGCCGAAACCCTCAATGGCCTTTATCAAGTGCGCGAGCCTGTCAGCAGTCAGGCTCCCGAGGAGCGCGATCAGGCGACCCAGCGTGCCGTGGAAACCCTGGTGCTGCGCCTGACCGGCGATGCCAAGGCTGCCCAGGGGCCGGGCCTGGCAGCGATCCGCAAGGACCCGCAGCAGATCATCAGCCAATACGGTTACGACGCCGGGCCGCCAGAAAGCCTGCAAGTGGATTTCGACCCGGTCAGTACCGACCGTGCCTTGCGTCAAGCAGGGCTGTCGTTGTGGGGCAGCAATCGGCCGTCGATCCTCGCTTGGTGGTTGAGTGATTCGACCGAGGGCTCGAGCCTGGTGGGGGATGGTCAAGTCAGCGCCGCGCCGTTGCGGCGTGCCGCGCAGCATCGCGGGTTGCCGTTGCGCCTGCCGCTGGGTGACCTGAATGAGCAAATCGTGGCGACCGCGCCAAACCTTGAGGGGGCCGACCCTGCGCCATTGCGTGATGCTTCCGAGCGCTACGGTGCCGACGCCTTGCTGGCAGTGCATGCGCGGGAAGATGGTGGGCAATGGCAGGCCAAGTGGCGCCTGTGGCTGGGCGATCAGAAGGAACAGGGTTCCGTGCAGGGCGCCGATACCGCAGCCCTGGCCGATGCCGTGTTGTTGGCGGTGAGCCAGCGCCTGGCGCCGCGCTTTGTCACTAAGCCGGGGGCCTCAAGCGAACAGTGGCTTGAGGTGCAGGGCATGACGCTGGAGCGTTACGCCACCTTGGGGCATCTGCTGGAGCCGTTTGGCGCGCAACTGCGCAGCGTGGATGGGGATCGCATTGTCTACCGCCTCAACGGCAGCCCTGAACAGCTGCGAGCGCAGTTGTCCCTGGCCAAGCTGCAGGAGGTGCCGCCGGGTGAAGTTGCTGCGCCTCCGGCCGGGGGGGAGGGTGCTGCGCCCGCCGCCGCACCTGCCGGGCAGTTGCATTTCCGTTGGTAGTGGTTTGTTTCCTTATATATAGAAGCGGGAGTGGTTCATGACCGATACGCGTCGTTGGGTCTGGTTGGGCGTGGTCGCCCTGTTTTGCGCGTTTGTGTACCTGTTGCATCCCATCCTCACGCCCTTCCTGGTGGCGCTGCTGTTGGCCTACCTGTTCGATCCCCTGGTGGATCGTCTGGAAAAGCTCGGCTTGTCGAGGACCTGGGGCGTGGTGGCAGTGTTCGCACTGTTTACCCTGATTGTCATGACCTTGCTGCTGGTGCTGGTGCCGATGCTGGCCAAGCAATTGATCCGGCTCTATGAGCTGGCGCCGCAGATGCTCGACTGGTTGCAGCACACCGCGATGCCGTGGGCGCAGTCCAAGCTGGGGTTGTCGGACGGCTTCTGGAAGTTCGACAAGGTCAAGGCTGCCATCAGTGAGCACATGGGCCAGACCACCGATATTGTCGGCGTGGTCCTGAGCCAGGCCACGGCGTCGAGCCTGGCCTTGATCGGATGGCTGGCCAATCTGGTGTTGATCCCGGTGGTGAGCTTCTACCTGTTGCGCGACTGGGACCTGATGATGGCCAAAATCCGCAGCCTGTTGCCCCGTGACCGTGAAGAGCGCGTGGTGTCGCTGGCCGGAGAGTGCCATGAAGTGCTGGGCGCCTTTGTCCGCGGGCAACTGCTGGTGATGGTGGCGCTGGGCATGATCTACGCCGCAGGGCTGATGCTGGTGGGGCTGGAGTTGGGGCTGTTGATCGGCTTGATCGCGGGTTTGGCGGCCATCGTGCCTTATATGGGCTTTGTCATTGGCATTGGCGCGGCGTTGGTGGCCGGGCTGTTCCAGTTTGGTGGCGACCTGTACCCGATGATCGGCATCGTGGCGGTGTTCATGGTTGGCCAAGCGCTGGAAGGCATGGTGCTGACGCCGCTGTTGGTGGGCGACCGTATTGGCCTGCATCCGGTGGCGGTGATCTTCGCCATTCTGGCGGGGGGCGAGCTGTTCGGCTTTACCGGGGTCCTGCTGGCGTTGCCGGTGGCGGCCGTGATCATGGTTCTGGTGCGTCATGTGCATGACTTGTACAAGCACTCGGATCTTTACAGTGGGGTTGAAGATCCTGATCTGTAACGGCTTTTGATCCTCCTGTGGGTGGCAGCCGGGCTTGGCCCCGGGTTGCCACGGCGGGCGTGGGGGCTGTCACATTTGCGCTCGACCATTCTCCGGGCAGCCCTTGCAGCCAACGCAAACCTTTGATTTTGCTTGTGGTCTGCTGCATTGTGCGCCCGGCGTCACGGGTATAAACTTTGCAAACTTTACACAGAGGCCACTAACGGTTCGTTTCGAACTGTTCAGTCAGCATGAAACCGATTCAGCTGCCCCTAGGTGTGCGTCTGCGTGATGACGCCACCTTCATCAACTACTATCCAGGCGCCAATGCCGCTGCACTCGGCTATGTCGAGCGGCTTTGCGAAGCCGACGCCGGCTGGACCGAAAGTCTGATTTACCTCTGGGGCAAGGATGGGGTGGGGCGTACTCATTTGCTGCAGGCGGCGTGCCTGCGTTTCGAGCAGTTGGGTGAGCCGGCGGTGTATCTGCCTTTGGCGGAGCTTCTGGATCGCGGTATCGAGATTCTCGACAACCTGGAGCAGTACGAACTGGTCTGCCTGGACGATCTGCAAGCGGTGGCGGGCAAGGCGGATTGGGAAGAGGCACTGTTCCATCTGTTCAACCGCCTGCGCGACAGCGGCCGACGCTTGTTGATTGCAGCTTCGACCTCGCCGCGGGAGCTGCCGGTCAAGCTGGCGGATTTGAAGTCCCGACTGACCCTGGCGCTGATTTTCCAGATGCGCCCGCTCTCCGATGAAGACAAATTACGTGCCTTGCAGTTACGCGCATCCCGTCGCGGCCTGCACCTGACCGACGAAGTCGGGCATTTTATTTTGACCCGTGGCACTCGCAGCATGAGCGCCTTGTTCGAGCTGCTTGAGCGCCTCGATCAGGCTTCATTGCAGGCGCAGCGCAAGCTGACGATTCCCTTCCTCAAAGAAACCCTGGGCTGGTAAAACCGCGGCCTCCAGCGATGTTTCGACATATTTCAGGCGTCAGAAAAATCGCTTCCGGAGAGGTTTCCAGAGGCGTTTGGCTAGAAAATGGGCTTAAAGCCTTAGATGCAAAGCAGAAACTCATAAGTCACATTTAGATCGATTGAATTTGCAAATGAGGGCGATAGGAGGCATAGTCGCGGCTTCTTTTATTTCAAGCCACGGTCGTGCCCATGCTAAATCGCTTCGCACCCCTCGTGCCTCTCGCACTCGTTACCCTGTTGTTTGGTTGCGCTTCTCACACTCCAGTGTCCCAGCAGCAACAAGCACCACAGGTTCAAACCAGCGTCAAAAATCAGTCTTCCCTGGTCTATCAGGAAGAAGTCGCCACTGAAAAAGAACTGGCTGAATTCGCTGATAACAAGCCTTATCAGTTGCCTGTTCTGGCCGATAGCATCCTTGAGCGTGGCATGTCCCTGATCGGTACCCGTTACCGTTTTGGCGGCTCCTCGGAAGCCGGCTTTGATTGCAGTGGTTTCATCGGTTATCTGTTCCGTGAAGAAGCCGGCATGAACCTGCCTCGCTCGACTCGCGAAATGATCAACGTCGACGCGCCATTGGTTGCCCGCAACAAGCTGCAACCGGGTGACCTGCTGTTCTTCGCTACCAACGGTCGCCGTGGTCGTGTCAGTCACGCCGGGATCTACCTGGGTGACGATCAGTTCATCCACTCCAGCAGCCGCCGTAGCGGTGGCGTTCGGGTAGACAGCCTGGGCGACACTTACTGGAGCAAGACCTTCATCGAAGCCAAGCGCGCGCTGGCGATGGCACCGACCGTGGTCACCGCACGCAAATAAGCAGGCATTTTGTAAGGCGAACTTAAAGTCTTACTTGAAGTTTGAAGCGTAGCCGCTAGAATTCTGATCTATTGTTGAAACTAACCGCGTAAGCCCTGCTTACGCGGTTTTGTTTTCAGCGCCACGGCAGAGAAAGCCGCATCCCGATCAGGATTGTTCAGCTTATGTCGACGTCGGCCCGCCTCGCATTCATTGTTCTCGCAGCGCTGCTCAGCGCCTGCGCCAGCCGTACACCGCCTCCGGCGCAAGTGGTACGCGCTCCCGTATTCAATCCCTCGCAAAACTTTTCTCCGGTCGCTGAAGACGTACTGTTTCGCGCCTTGGGCCTGGTCGGCACGCCTTATCGTTGGGGCGGCAACACCCCGGATTCGGGTTTTGATTGCAGCGGCCTGATCGGCTACGTGTACCGCGACGCCGCAGGCATCTCGCTGCCGCGCTCCACCCGGGAAATGATCGGTATGCAGGCCCCGGACGTGGGCAAGGATGCGTTGCAAACCGGCGACCTGATCTTTTTCGCCACCAATGGCGGCTCCCAGGTCAGCCATGCCGGCATCTATGTGGGCGAAGGCCGCTTTGTGCATGCCCCGGCCACCGGCGGTACGGTCAAGCTGGACAGTCTGTCCAAGACCTATTGGCAAAAAGCCTATCTGAGTGCCAAGCGTGTGTTGCAGCCTGAGCATCTGGCGCGCATCCCCTAAGCGCCGTCCCTTGTCGAGGTAGCGATGACCGCCCGAACCCTCAGCCTCGACGACCCCCTCTATCAGTATCTGCTGGACGTCTCCTTGCGCGAGACGCCGTTGCTGCGTCGGCTGCGTGACGAAACCCAGGCCTTGCCCGAGGCTCGCTGGCAGGTGGCGCCGGAGCAGGGGCAATTTCTCGGGTTGCTGGTCAAGTTGCTGGGCGCCCGGCGTTTGCTGGAAGTCGGGACGTTCACCGGCTACAGCGCGCTGTGCATGGCTCAGGCGCTGCCGGAAGGGGGCTCGTTGCTGTGTTGCGACTTGCCGGGAAACTACAATGCCACCGCCCAGGCGTATTGGCGGGAGGCTGGAGTCGCCGAGCGCATCGAATTGCGCCTGGCACCGGCCCTGGAAACCCTGGCCGTCCTGGAAGCCCAGGGCCAGGGCGCTACCTTCGACTTGATTTTTGTCGACGCCGACAAGGCCAACTACCCACTGTATCTGGAGAGCGCCCTGCGCCTGTTGCGCGAGGGCGGCTTGCTGCTGTTCGACAACACCTTGTGGAGCGGTCGGGTGCTGCAGCAGCAGCCCGACAGTGACGATACCCGTGCCATCCAGCAGCTCAACCTCGCCCTGAAGGATGACCTGCGTGTCGACCTGTCCCTGCTCCCCTTGGGCGATGGCTTGACCTTGTGCCGCAAGCGTTGAGCCTAGGGTGCCTTACTGGCTGATACGCGCCAGATCGTGTTGCCCACATCGTCCGCCACCAGCAACGCCCCCTGTTTATCCATGGCCACGCCCACCGGACGCCCCATGGCTTTTTCGTCGGCATTGAGGAACCCCGTCAGCAGGTCAATAGGTGCGCCCTGGGGCTTACCGTTGGCGAAGGGCACGAAGATCACTTTGTAGCCGCTGTGGGGTTGGCGATTCCATGAACCGTGCTGGCCGATAAAGGCCCCTTGAGTAAAGGGCGCCGGCAGTTGGCTGCCTTCTGCAAACGCCAGCCCCAGCGACGCGGTATGGGGCCCAACCGCGTAATCCGGGGCAATGGCTTTGGCCACCTGCTGCGGGTTCTGTGGCGTGACTCGCACATCCACGTGTTGTCCGTAATAGCTGAAAGGCCAGCCGTAGAACGCCCCATCTTGCACCGAGGTGATGTAGTCCGGCACCAGGTCGCTGCCGATCTCATCGCGCTCGTTCACCGCTGTCCACAACTGCCCGCTGTGTGGTTCCCAGGCCAGGCCGTTGGGGTTGCGCAGGCCTGAGGCGAAGATCCGTTGCTGGCCGCTGGCGCGGTCCACTTCCCAGATGGCCGCGCGGCCCTGTTCCTGGTCCAAGCCGTTTTCGCCAACGTTGCTGTTGGAGCCCACCGTGACGTACAGCTTGCTCCCGTCTTTGCTGGCAATGACGTTTTTGGTCCAGTGGTGGTTCAACGTGCCGCCGGGCAAGTCGACGACCTTGGTCGGCGCGACGCTGATTTGGGTATCGCCCGTTCGGTAGGGAAAACGCAGCAGTCGATCGGTGTCGGCCACATACAGGTCGTTGCCCACCAGGGTCATGCCAAATGGTGAGTTGAGCTGATCGATCAATACCGTACGGGTTTCCGCCACGCCGTCGTGATCCTGGTCGCGCAGCAGGGTGATGCGGTTGGCACTGGGCACTGCGGCACCCGCGCGGCCCATGACCTTGCCCATGACCCAGCCGCGAATGCCCTTGCTGTCATCGGGTTTGGGCGGCGCATTGGTTTCCGCCACCAGCACGTCACCGTTGGGCAGCACATAGAGCCAGCGCGGGTGGTCCAGGCCTTCGGCAAAGGCGGCGACCTGGGTACCGGGCGCAGCGATTGGCTTGGCGCCCTGAGGCCAGCCGATCGCCGGGGCGATGTTCAGTGTCGGGATCAGGGTCTTGTTTGGTTCGGGCAGGGTCGGCGTGGGGCCGGTGCCATCGCTGACCTGCAGGCGTGCTGTTTCGCCGCAGGCGGCCAGGCCTGTGGCGACAGCGATCAATAGAAAGGCGTTGGGCTTGAACATGCGGGTTTCCCTATGCGTACACGAGGGGGTGTCTAGTCATAGAGGAACAGCGCTTACCGATGGTTCAAATCGTTCAGCGGGCCTCTTTGAACAGCACGGCGATACCTGGGTGGTAGTTACCGGCCTCGTTGCGCAGCTTGCGGTAGGCGTAGGGGAAGTACCAGGCGACGGCGCAACTGTGTTCCTTCTGCAGGTCGTCGACCATGTCCTGGAGTTCTTCCGGGGTGGCGCTGTGCTGGGCCTTTTGCGGGGCAACAAACAGGCAGCCAAGCCGCAGGTCGCTGGCGTAGCTGATGCTTTTTGCGGCGCTGGTGGCGTCCAGCAAGGCTTGGGTCAGGTTGAGGTTGTTGACCCGTGGCCAGCGCTGGGTGGCCTGGATATAGACGCGCTCGTCCTGGCTGGCAATGTAGAGGTCGGCGCGGCTGTTGCGATCGCCGTCCTCCTGCTGTTTTTTGCTTTGGGTCTGTTCCAGGGTGACCATTTCCGCCATCCAGGCTGCGGCAGACAGCAGGCCCAGGTTGGCGTGTTCGTCGAACCAGTACGGTGTTTCGTTATCGCCGCGCACCGCGTTGTAGCGGTCAATGCAATCGAACCAACGCTCCAGCAGGGGGCGCAGGAATTCCAGTCGTGGATTGCTGATGGTCATGCCTTGCATCGAACTCACCCTTATTGTTTGTGATTGGTCTGGGTACTTTTATGGTTATGGCTATTTGATATCACTGCTTCAAGTGTGGCACAAGATTGGCGTCATTTAATTGATCTGTGGCCGTCTCCACGTGTCGCCGACGGCCGGCTTTAATTGACGCTCCACCCCCAACCCTCTAACCTTCGCGACTTGTTTCAGGTGCTCTGTGGCCCTCGGTCGACAGAGTGAAACAGGGAAGCCGGTGAGTGCACGTTCCCCAGTGGAACGGACGACGATTCCGGCGCTGCCCCCGCAACGGTAAATGAGTCAAGACTGCGCCTGATGCCACTGTGTCGAGTTCGATGCGGGAAGGCGCGCGGTCCGGCAGTGATGCCCCTCATGAGCCCGGAGACCGGCCTGATCCATCCAACGGCATCACGGTGGGCGATGCCAGGCTTGCGCCTTCTATACCCTTTTTTCCTGCCCCCCGTTATCCAGCCCCAACGGAGAGCTGCCCCATGACTGAATCCCCCGATCGTGACGAACGCCATGTGGCGCGGATGTTGCGCAAAAAAGCCGTGATCGACGAACGCATCGCCAACTCGCCCAACGAGTGCGGTTTGCTGCTGGTGTTGACTGGCAATGGCAAAGGCAAGAGCAGTTCGGCTTTCGGCATGCTCGCGCGCTCCATGGGCCACGGCATGCAATGCGGCGTGGTGCAATTCATCAAGGGCCGCAACAGCACCGGCGAAGAGTTGTTCTTCCGGCGTTTTCCTGAGCAAGTGCGCTTCCATGTGATGGGCGAGGGCTTTACCTGGGAGACCCAGGATCGCCAGCGTGATATCGCCGCCGCCGAAGCCGCATGGGCCGTGTCCCGCGAGTTGCTGCGCGACCCGTCCATCGGCCTGGTGGTGCTCGACGAACTTAATATTGCCCTCAAGCACGGTTACCTGGACCTGGATCAGGTGCTCAGCGACCTGCAGGCCCGTCCGCCCATGCAGCATGTAGTGGTAACCGGCCGTGGTGCCAAGCCGGAGATGATCGAACTGGCCGATACCGTCACCGAAATGGGCGTGGTCAAGCACGCCTTCCAGGCCGGCATCAAGGCGCAGAAAGGGGTTGAACTGTGAGCGTCCCAGCATGAGTGAAGTTCGTCATTGCCCGGCGGTGTTGATCGCCGCACCGGCCTCCGGCCAGGGCAAGACCACCGTGACCGCTGCCCTGGCGCGCTTGCACCGTAACCAAGGGCGTAAGGTGCGGGTGTTCAAGTGCGGCCCGGACTTTCTTGACCCGATGATCCTTGAGCGCGCCAGTGGCGCACCGGTTTATCAGCTGGACATGTGGATGGTCGGCGAGCAGGAGAGCCGGCGTCTGTTGTGGGACGCCGCGGGCGAGGCCGATCTGATCCTGATCGAAGGGGTCATGGGGCTGTTCGACGGTACGCCGTCCAGCGCCGATCTGGCCCGGCACTTTGGCGTGCCGGTGCTGGGGGTGATCGATGGCACGGCCATGGCCCAGACGTTCGGTGCCCTGGCGTTGGGGTTGGCCCGTTATCAGCCCGATTTGCCGTTTGCCGGAGTGCTGGCCAACCGGGTCGGCACCCTGCGTCACGCGCAGCTGCTCGAAGGCAGCTTGACCGAAGGGCTGCGTTGGTATGGCGCGTTGTCCCGGGAGATCGGGATCGAATTGCCGAGCCGGCATCTGGGCTTGGTGCAGGCCAGCGAGCTGAATGATCTGGACGTGCGTTTGGACGCCGCTGCGCAAGCCCTGGCCAGCAGTTGCGAAGTGGCCCTGCCGCCGGCCGTGGCCTTTGCCGCGCCCCAGGTGCAGCCAGCCGAGCCGTTGCTGGAGGGGGTGCGGATCGCCGTCGCCCGTGACGAGGCTTTCGCCTTTACCTACGGCGCCAGCCTGGACCTGCTGCGGGCGATGGGGGCTGAACTGGCGTTTTTCTCGCCGATCCACGACCACCACCTGCCCGAAGCCGACAGCCTTTACCTGCCGGGTGGTTACCCGGAGTTGCATCATCAAGCGCTAGCGGCCAATGCCTCAATGCTGACGGCCATCCGCGCCCACCACGAAGCGGGCAAACCCTTGCTCGCAGAGTGCGGCGGCATGTTGTACCTGCTGGACTCCTTGACTGATGTCGAGGGCCAGCGTGCCGAATTGCTGGGGTTGCTGCCGGGTGACGCGGTGATGCAAAAGCGTCTGGCGGCCCTGGCCCTGCAGGCGGTCGAGCTGCCGGAAGGCGCATTGCGCGGCCACACCTATCACCATTCGCTGACCACCACCGAGCAGGTGCCCATCGCCCGTGGCCTGAGCCCCAATGGCGGGCGCGGCGCGGAAGCGGTGTATCGCGACGGTCGGATGACGGCTTCCTACGTGCATTTCTACTTTCCCTCCAATCCCGCTGCGGTGGCGGCCTTGCTGGCGCCTGACGCCCATGTCAGCCGAGGGCGTGGCGAGTGACTGAGCTGGCTTTTTCCGAGGCAGAGCGTGAGGCGGTGTATCGCGCCATCGCCGAGCGCCGCGACATGCGTCATTTCACCGGTGGTGGCGTCGAGCCGGAGTTGTTGCGGCGCCTGCTGGAAGCAGCGCATCAGGCGCCCAGCGTCGGCTTGATGCAACCCTGGCGTTTTATCCGCATCAGCGATCGCGGGTTGCGCGGCCAGGTCCAGCAACTGGTGGAGGAGGAGCGGGTGCGCACCGCCGAAGCCTTGGGCGAACGCTCAGACGAGTTTATGAAGCTCAAGGTCGAAGGCATCAATGACTGCGCCGAGGTGCTGGTTGCGGCGTTGATGGATGACCGTGAGCGGCATATCTTCGGCCGCCGTACCTTGCCGGAAATGGACCTGGCGTCGCTGTCATGCGCGATCCAGAACCTGTGGCTGGCGGCCCGCGCCGAGGGCCTGGGCATGGGCTGGGTATCGCTATTCGAACCGCAAGCCCTGGCGGACCTGTTGGGCCTGCCCCCGGGGGCCAAGCCGCTGGCGGTGTTGTGCCTGGGGCCAGTAAGCGAATTTTATCCGGCGCCCATGCTGGTGCTGGAAGGCTGGGCGCAACCGCGTCCGCTGAATGAACTGTTGTTTGAGAATTACTGGGGAGTGGGTCAATGAGTGTGGCGTTGCTGAGTGTCGCCGGGGTCGCGCTGGATGCGCTGCTGGGCGAACCCAAGCGCTGGCATCCGCTGGTGGCGTTCGGCGCGTTGGCCGATCGTATCGAGCAACGTTTCAACTCAGGTGGCCGCGGCTGGCGCAGCCATGGCGTGACGGCCTGGGTGTTGGCGGTATTGCCCCTGACCTTGCTGGCCACGGCGCTGTCCTGGCTGCCCTATATCGGCTGGCTGGTGGAAATCCTGGCGCTGTATTGCGCCCTTGGCCTGCGCAGCCTGGGTGAACACGTGCAGCCGGTGGCCCAGGCCTTGCGCGGTGGTGACCTGGAGACGGCGCGGCAGCGGGTCGGTTATCTGGTCAGCCGGGAAACGAGCGAACTGGACGCCACCGACGTGGCCCGTGCCGCCACCGAATCGGTGCTGGAAAATGGCAGCGACGCGGTGTTCGCGGCGCTGTTCTGGTTTGCCGTCGCCGGTGCGCCAGGGGTGGTGTTGTACCGGTTGAGCAATACCCTGGATGCAATGTGGGGCTATCGCAATGAACGCTTTGAGCGTTTCGGCTGGGCGGCGGCCAAGATCGATGACCTGCTCAACTACATTCCGGCGCGTTTGGTGGCCCTGACCTACGCGTTGCTGGGCAAGACTCGCCTGGCCTTGAGTTGCTGGCGACGCCAGGGGCCGACCTGGGACAGCCCCAACGCCGGTCCGGTCATGGCCGCCGGCGCCGGTGCCCTGGGGGTTGAGCTGGGCGGCGCGGCCACCTACCACGGTGAGCTGCATCAGCGGCCGACGCTGGGTGAGGGGGCCGTGGCGGACGCCGATGCCATCGAGCGTGGTTGGCAACTGGTGCAGCGCGGGGTCTGGTTGTGGTTGTTGATCCTCTGCGTGGGGGCGGAATTCTATGCTTGAGCATGGCGGCCGGTTGCGCCAGGCGGCGCAGCAATACGGTATTGCCGAGGAGGCCTGGCTGGACCTGTCCAGCGGCCTCGCGCCCTGGCCCTTTGCAGTGCCGGACATTCCCCTGCGCGCCTGGGCTCGCCTGCCGGAAACCGATGACGGCCTGGAGCAGGCCGCGTGCGTCTATTACGGCGTGAGCCAGGTGTTGCCGGTGGCGGGCTCCCAGGCGGCGATTCAACTGCTGCCGCGCCTACGGCGGCCGGGCAAGGTTGGCGTGCTGTCACCTTGTTATGCCGAGCATGCCGAAGCCTGGCGGCGCAGCGGTTACATAGTGCGCGAAGTGCTGGAGCAGGAAGTGGACTTTTTCCTCGACAGCCTGGACGTGTTGGTGGTGGTCAACCCGAACAACCCCACGGGGCTGAGCCTGTCGCCGCAGCGCCTGCTGGACTGGCACGCACGCCTGGCCCAGCGCGGCGGCTGGTTGGTGGTGGACGAAGCCTTTATGGACAACACCCCGCACCTGAGCCTGGCGGCCCATACCCAGCAGGTGGGGCTGATTGTGTTGCGCTCCTTTGGCAAGTTCTTCGGTCTGGCCGGGGTGCGCCTGGGGTTTGTCCTCGCGGAACGCAAGCTGCTCCGGTTGCTGGCCGAACAGGTCGGGCCTTGGGCGGTCAGCGGGCCGACTCGGGTACTGGGCCAGGCCTGCCTACGCGACACCGAAGGGCAGCGACGCCAACGCCTGCGCACTGAAGAGGCGAGCCTACGCCTGGCCCAGATGCTGGCGCAGAACGGCTTGAAACCCCATGGCGGCTGCGCCTTGTTTCAGTGGCTGATCCACGCCGACGCCGAGCGCTTGCACGAATTCTTGGCGCAGCGCGGCATCCTCTTGCGCCTGTTCGTGCACAACAGCAGCCTGCGCTTTGGCCTGCCGGCCGACGAAGCCGATTGGGCGCGTCTTGAACAGGGGCTGCAAGCCTATTCCAAGGAGCATCCATGAGCACATTGATGGTCCAGGGCACCACCTCGGATGCCGGTAAAAGCACATTGGTGACGGCCCTGTGTCGCTGGCTGGTACGCCAGGGCGTGGCGGTGGTGCCGTTCAAACCGCAGAACATGGCCCTCAACAGTGCGGTCACTGCCGATGGCGGCGAGATCGGCCGGGCCCAGGCGGTGCAGGCTCAGGCGTCTTTCCTTGAGCCCCACACCGACATGAATCCGGTGCTGCTCAAACCTAACAGCGATACCGGGGCCCAGGTGATCATTCACGGGCGTGCCGTCACCAGCATGAATGCGGTGGCCTATCACGACTACAAAGCCATCGCCATGCAGGCTGTGCTGGCCTCTCACCAGCGCCTGAGCGCGACCTATCCGGTGGTGATGGTCGAAGGCGCCGGCTCGCCGGCGGAGATCAACCTGCGGGCCGGCGATATTGCCAACATGGGCTTTGCCGAGGCGGTGGATTGCCCGGTGCTGCTGATCGCCGATATCAATCGCGGCGGTGTGTTCGCCCACTTGGTCGGCACCCTGGAGTTGCTTTCGCCCAGCGAGCAGGCGCGGGTCAAAGGTTTCATCATCAACCGCTTCCGTGGCGATATCGCTTTACTGCAACCGGGGCTGGATTGGCTGGAAGCCAGGACCGGCAAACCGGTGATCGGCGTATTGCCCTACGTGCTGGACCTGCACCTGGAAGCCGAGGACGGCATCGACCAGCGCCAGGCCGACAAGGTCGAGCAGGTATTGAAGGTGGTGGTGCCCGTGCTGCCGCGCATCAGCAATCACACCGACTTCGATCCGCTGCGCCTGCATCCTCAGGTGGATTTGCAATTCGTCGGCCCCGGCCAGGACATCCCTCCCGCAGACCTGATCATTCTCCCCGGCTCCAAGAGCGTGCGCGGCGATCTGGCCTACCTGCGCGCCAATGGCTGGGAGACGGCGATTGCCCGGCATCTGCGCTACGGCGGCAAAGTGCTGGGAATCTGCGGCGGCTTGCAGATGCTGGGCCAGCAGGTGCATGACCCGCTGGGCCTGGAAGGGGCGGCCGGTTCCAGTGCCGGCCTGGGCCTGCTGGACTTTGAAACGGTGCTCGAAGAAGAGAAGCAACTGCGCAACGTTCGCGGACGCCTGGGCCTGGAGAGCGCCGAGGTCAGCGGCTATGAAATTCATGCCGGGGTCACCCGTGGGCCGGCCCTGGAGCGAGCCGCCGTGCACCTGGACGACGGTCGTTGCGACGGTGCCCAGAGCGTCGACGGGCAGATCTTCGGCACCTACCTGCATGGGCTGTTCGAGTCCCCGGCGGCCAGCAGCGCACTGTTGCGTTGGGCCGGCCTGGCCGAGGTGCAAACGGTTGACTACCACGGCTTGCGTGAGCGCGATATCGAGCGCCTGGCGGACCTGGTGGAGCAGCACCTGGATACCCGCTATTTGCGCGAACTCTGTGGGCTCCCGGCTTAGTAGAGCGGCGCTTCTTTTTCATTTCATAGGTGTCCCAGCATGCTGCAACTGATCCTCGGCGGTGCCCGTTCCGGCAAAAGTCGCCTGGCTGAACAACTGGCCCAGGGCACGGGCTTGGCGGTGACCTACATCGCCACCAGCCAGCCGCTGGATGGCGAGATGAGTGAGCGTGTTCGCCAGCATCGCCAGCGTCGTCCGGCGGACTGGGCCCTGATCGAAGAACCCCTGGCCCTGGCGCGGGTGCTGCAAGAAGCGGCTCGGCCCGATCAGTGCCTGCTGGTGGACTGCCTGACCCTATGGCTGACCAACCTGCTGATGCTCGAAGACCCGCAGCGACTGGCCGCCGAGCGTGACGCGTTGCTGCACGGCCTGGCTGAACTGCCGGGTGAAATTATTGTTGTCAGCAACGAGACCGGAATGGGTGTCGTGCCGCTGGGCGAATTGACTCGCCGCTATGTCGATGAAGCCGGTTGGTTGCATCAAGCCCTGGCCGAGCGTTGTCAGCGAGTGGTGCTGACGGTTGCCGGCCTGCCCCTGACTTTGAAAGGAACTGCGTTATGAATCACTCCTGGTGGCTGGAACCGTGCAAGGCCGTGGATATCCAGGTCCTTGAGCAAGCCGAAGCCCGTCAGCAGCAACTGACCAAGCCGGCCGGTTCCCTCGGGCAGCTGGAGCACCTGGCGGTGCAACTGGCGGGCTTGCAGGGGCGGCTGAAGCCGAGCCTGGAGCAGCTGTGGATCGCCATCTTTGCCGGCGATCATGGGGTGGTGGCGGAAGGGGTGTCGGCCTATCCGCAAGCGGTCACCGGGCAGATGCTGTTGAACTTCGTCAGCGGCGGCGCGGCCATCAGCGTTCTGGCGCGGCAGTTGGGGGCGCAGTTGGAGGTGGTCGACCTGGGGACGGTGACCCCGGACTTGAAGCTGCCAGGGGTTCGGCACCTGAACCTGGGGGCCGGCACGGCCAATTTCACCCAAGGGCCGGCCATGACTCAGGCTCAGGGCGAACTGGCCCTGCAGGCTGGGCGTGACAGTGCGCGTCGGGCCCAGGCCGTCGGTGCCCAGTTGTTTATCGGCGGAGAGATGGGCATCGGCAACACCACGGCGGCCAGCGCCATTGCCTGCGCGTTGCTGGACATTCCGGTGGCGCAACTGGCGGGGCCGGGTACTGGCCTGAATGCCGCCGGGGTCAACCACAAGGCCCAGGTGATCGAGCGTGCGTTGGCGGTGCACGCGGCTCAGCGTGGTGACGTCCTGCAGACCTTGTTCAACCTCGGCGGCTTTGAAGTCGCGGCGTTGGTGGGGGCGTATCTGGCCTGTGCCCAGGAGGGCATCGCGGTGCTGGTGGATGGCTTTATCTGCAGTGTCGCGGCGTTGGTCGCCGTGCGCTTGAATCCGGCCTGCCGTCCTTGGCTGCTGTTCGGGCACCGTGGCGCAGAGCCGGGCCACCGGCATGTGCTGCAGACCCTTGAGGCTCAGCCGTTGCTGGATCTGGGGTTGCGCCTGGGCGAGGGCAGCGGCGCGGCGTTGGCGGTGCCGTTGCTGCGTCTGGCCTGCGACCTGCACGGGCAGATGGCGACCTTCGCCGAGGCGGCTGTGGCCGATCGTCCGGCATGACCTTGATTCTCGACCTGTTGCGCCATGGTGAGACCGAACTGGGTGGCGGCTTGCGTGGCAGCCTGGACGATGCGCTGACCGCCAAGGGCTGGGCGCAGATGCGCGACACCGTCGAGGGCCAGGGTCCCTGGGATCGCTTGGTGAGTTCACCGCTGCAACGCTGTGCACGTTTCGCCGATGAACTGGGGGGGCGTCTCGGCTTGCCAGTGATCCTGGAACCGGGTCTGCAGGAACTGCACTTCGGCGCCTGGGAAGGGCAAAGCGCGGCGGCCTTGATGGACACCGATGCTGAGGCGCTGGGCCGGTTCTGGGCCGATCCCTATGGCTTCACGCCGCCTCAAGGTGAGCCGGTGCTGGCCTTCTCCGAGCGGGTGCTGGCGGCGGTCGAGCGCTTGCGGCTGGCCTACGCGGGCGAGCGGGTCTTGCTGATCAGTCATGGCGGGGTGATGCGCCTGTTGCTGGCCCGGGCCCGTGGCTTGCCTCGGGAGCAATTGCTGAATGTCGAGGTCGCTCACGGCGCGCTGTTCTCGTTGCGCGTTGGTGCCGATGGGTTGTTGAGCGAGGGCATCTGAGCATGTTGCCTTTCTGGATTGCCCTGCAGTTTCTCAGCAGCCTGCCCATTCGCTTGCCGGGCATGCCCCAGCCTCAGGAACTGGGGCGCTCCTTGCTGTTCTATCCGTTGGTGGGGCTGCTGTTTGGCGCGCTGTTGTGGGCCTTGAACGCCTTGTTGGCTGGAGCTCCGGTGTTGCTGCATGCGGCGCTGTTGCTCGCTGCCTGGGTCTGGCTCAGCGGCGGGTTGCATCTGGATGGGTTGGCGGACAGCGCTGACGCCTGGCTGGGCGGTTTCGGTGATCGTGAGCGTACCTTGAGCATCATGAAGGACCCGCGCAGCGGCCCGATTGCCGTGATTACGTTGGTGCTGGTGCTGCTGCTCAAGTTCACGGCGCTGGTGGCCCTGATCGAGGGGCAACACGCTGAGGCCTTGTTGTTGGCGCCGCTGCTCGGTCGCAGTGCCTTGCTCGGGTTGTTTTTGACTACGCCGTACGTGCGCTCTGGTGGCTTGGGGCAGGCTTTGGCGGATCACTTGCCGCGCCGTGCTGGTCGCCAGGTGCTGTTGCTCAGTGGTCTGGCCTGTGTGCTGATTGCCGGTTACCCGGGGCTGTTTGCCCTGGCCCTGGCCCTGGCGTTGTTCGGCTGGCTGCGCTGGCTGATGATGCAACGCCTGGCGGGCACCACGGGGGACACCGCAGGAGCCTTGCTGGAATTGCTTGAGGTGGCGGTATTGGTGGGGCTGGCGCTGCTGTAATTACGCGGTGCTCGTGACCCTGAAAAATCTTGCTTTCCGTTAATCGCGGGTATATACACGCACCATGCTTCCTTCCCAATGTTTGTGCATCAACCTGCGTCGCGCCGCCCGGGGTGTCAGCAGGCACTACGACGGCGCCCTCGACGGCTTCGGGATCAACGTCGCCCAATATTCCTTGCTGTGCAATCTACAGCGATTGCAGGAGCCGAGCATCTCCAGCCTGGCGGAAGCCATGGGCCTGGACCGGAGCACCCTCGGGCGCAACTTACGGGTGTTGGAGGGCGAAGGTTTGCTGACCCTGGCCGAGGGAGAGGACCAGCGTAATCGTATTGTCCGCCTCACTGCTGCGGGCGAGGAGCGGCTACAGGCCGCCTTGCCGGCTTGGGAGGCGGCCCAGGAGCGCCTGGTTGAGCGCCTGGGTGTGGAAAAACGCGAGGCCCTGTTGGCCTTGCTTAACGAACTGGCTTGACGCCCCTGCGTTTGCCTACAAGCGGGTATATACCCGCAAGCGGAGAATAAGAATGACATCGATGTGGCGTACCAGTGGCTGGGTTCTGCTCGGCAGTGCGTTGATCCTGGCCCTGTCCCTGGGGGTCAGGCACGGGTTTGGGTTGTTCCTGCCACCGATGAGCGCTCAGTTTGGCTGGGGGCGTGAAGTCTTTGCCTTCGCCATCGCCCTGCAAAACCTGATTTGGGGCCTGGCTCAACCCTTTACCGGCGCCCTGGCCGACCGCTTCGGGGCGGCCAAAGTGGTGTTGGTGGGCGGTGTGCTGTATGCCGTCGGCCTAGTGTTCATGGGCTTGGCTGACTCGCCGTTGTCCCTGTCCCTGAGTGCGGGCCTGTTGATTGGCATCGGCCTGTCCGGGACCTCGTTCTCGGTGATTCTCGGGGTGGTGGGGCGCGCGGTGCCGGCCGAGAAACGCAGCATGGGCATGGGTATTGCCAGCGCCGCGGGGTCTTTTGGCCAGTTCGCGATGTTGCCAGGCACCCTGGGTTTGATCGGCTGGCTCGGTTGGTCGAGCGCTTTGTTGGTCCTGGGCCTGTTGGTGGCGTTGATCGTGCCGCTGGTGAGCATGCTCAAGGACAAGCCATTGCCGGTCCTTGGGCATGAGCAGAGCCTCTCTCAGGCGCTGCGTGAGGCTTGTTCCCATTCGGGGTTCTGGCTGCTGGCCTTCGGCTTTTTTGTCTGTGGCTTCCAGGTGGTATTTATTGGCGTGCACCTGCCGGCTTATCTGGTGGATCAGCATTTGCCGGCCACAGTGGGCACCACGGTGCTGGCGCTGATCGGTTTGTTCAATATCTTCGGCACCTACACCGCCGGCTGGCTGGGCGGGCGCATGTCCAAGCCGCGCCTGCTGACCGGCCTGTACTTGCTGCGCGCCGTGGTGATCGGCTTGTTCCTCTGGTTGCCAGTGACTCAGACCAGCGCTTACCTGTTCGGCATGGCCATGGGATTTCTCTGGCTGTCCACCGTGCCCCTGACCAATGGCACGGTGGCCACCCTGTTCGGTGTACGTAACCTGTCCATGCTCGGTGGCATTGTCTTTCTGTTCCATCAACTGGGTTCGTTTCTGGGTGGCTGGCTCGGTGGCGTGGTGTATGACCGCACCGGGAGTTACGACCTGATATGGCAGGTGGCGATTCTTCTGAGTCTGCTGGCGGCAGCCCTCAACTGGCCGGTGCGCGAGCGTCCGGTGGCGCGCCTGCAAGTGAGCGCGGCGTGAGGCGCAGCTTGTTCTGCGGCATCGCCCTGGCAGCGGTCATGGCGCTGCTGTGGCTGGCCTGGTGGGGCTGGCAGCGCGGTGGGTTGGCGCTGATGCAGTTGGGCATGGGCGCTTGCTAGACCGGCGAGGGGGCGAGTAACGTCATCCTTTGACGATCCTTCAAGGACACTGGACATGGTGATGCGCTGGTTTGTTGTTCCGACTGTGCTGGTTGCGTTTGCGACTTCGACCTGGGCGGCGGAATGCCCCTCGGTGCTGCAAGGCTCCGTGCAAAAGCTGCGGTCAAAAGAGTCCATTGACTTGTGCCAGCAGTTTGCGGGTAAGCCGCTGGTGGTGGTCAATACCGCGAGCTTTTGCGGCTTTGCCCCTCAATTCAAAGGCCTTGAGGCGCTGTACCAGCGTTACAAGGGCCAGGGGCTGGAGGTGTTGGGCGTGCCCTCCAATGACTTCAAGCAAGAGTCCAAGGATGGCGAGGAGACAGCCAAGGTCTGCTACGTCAATTACGGTGTGACCTTCACCATGACCGAGCCGCAAAAGGTCAAGGGTGACGACGCGGTTCACCTGTTCAAGGTCTTGGCCCAGCAGAGCAGCGCACCGAAGTGGAATTTTTACAAATACGTGGTGGATCGTCAGGGCAAGGTGATTGCCAGTTTCTCAAGCCTGACCAAGCCCGATGACCCCGCATTGATTGAAGCCGTGGAAAAAGCCCTGGCTTCACAACCCTAAGCTCGCCAGCACAGGCCTTTTGTAGGCGTCGGCTTGCCGGCGACGCCTTCCTCAATGACGCCCTCAGCCGACAACCAACAAAAAAGCCCCGCATCCAAGGATGCGGGGCTTTTTCATTTGGCTGGCGAGCAGCGCTCACCCTCCACGTTAGAAGCGGTAGGTGGCCCCTACGCCAAAACCATTGGCGCTGTTTTTGTATTCGGCGCTGTAGTTTTGGTTGAGCTCGTTGCTGCCGCCAACCTTGACCTTTTCTTCCTTGAGATAGGAGTAGGCCACGTCGATGGTCAGGTCATCGGTTGGGCTCCAGCCAGCGCCTAGGCTGAAGATCGTGCGGTCACCGGTAGGAATGCGTGGCGAACGATCGGTGTTGTTGGTCGGCGCCTGGTCGAAGGTCAGGCCGGTACGCAGTACCCACTGCTTGTTCAACTGGTAGGAAGTACCAATGGCGTACGCCCAGGTGTCGTGCCAGTTCTGTTCTTCGGTGATGCTGTCCAGCCCAAGAATGGGGGCGAGGCCGCCGCCGGTGGTGGCGCTGACACCTTCGTTGTTGACGGTGATTTCTTTCAGTCGGCTCCAGCGGGTCCAGGTGGTACCGGCATAGAGTTTCCAGGCATCGTTCAGGTCCTGGGTGACCGAGAGGTCATAGGATTCCGGGGTTTCGATTTTCAGCGAAGCGTCGTAGCGGTTGCTTCTCAGGAGCAATGGGTTGGTGCCCGCGCCTGCGGTGACCTCGGTGTGGCCTTCCAGCTTGTAGTTGACCTTGGAGTGGTAGGTCAGGCCGACGCGAGTGGTGTCGGTGGCTTGCACCAGAACGCCGACGTTGAAGCCGTAACCGATGTCGTCACCCTTGATCTTCACGTTACCGTCGTTGGGCGAGGCAGGTGTGGTCAAGGCCGATTCCAGGGTCCCGGAAAGACGGTTGATGGTCGGGCCAAAACCTACCGAGACCTTGTCGTTGAAGGCGTAACTGACGGTCGGTTGGAAGGTCACGACTTTAACTTCGCTCTTGCTGCCGAAGTTACGGCCCTGGAAGTTGCTTTCGTAGTTGGTCACCAGGCCGAACGGTGCGTAAACACCTAGGCCGAAAGCCCAATGGTCGTCGATTGGCTTGACGTAGTAACCCATGGGTACGGCGGTGAACGGCACCATGTCGCCTTTGTTGGTCCCCGATTGGCTGCCGCTGGCATCATTGATGTCGGTGGAGGCGTCGATTGCCGCCAGGCCGCCAGTCACTTGTTGGCGTTTCAGGCGCGACATACCGGCCGGGTTGCCAAACACGGTGCTTGCATCATCGGCAGAGGAAGAGCGACCTGCGAAACCAGTACCCATCCCGCTGATGCTTTGTTCGTTGAGGGCAAAGCCGCTCGCGAAGAGTTGGCTGGAGGCCAGGGCAACGGCGAGACTGATGGTGGATTTGAGCATTACTTTTTTCATTATTAGAACTCCTGGTGATCACCGGGGCGAAAATTACCAACATTTTGATCCCAGCGCTATAGGCGGAAACAGTTGATTTAGAGCGGTTTTGTAGGACAATCCGACCAAATTGGCGATTTTTCACCGATTTTAAAAAGGTCGATCAGCAGGCGAGTTGGCTTGGCGGCGAGACACAGGTTTGCCAGGCACAGGTGAAGTCCCTGAGACGTCCTTGTGGTTGAAAGGTCTTCCTCCAGATGCGGGCCATACCGATCAAATCGTCGGCGGCCGGGAGCGGAGTGTGCTGTTCTTCGATCAATAGCCAGGCGATGGCGGTGGCGTAACGCAGGTTGACAGTAAGTTCCAGGTGGGGCCCGTTGAGGAACGCATGCTGGCTGGCCAGCCCGCGTACCAGGCTGGCGCGCTCGGGGTCCAGGGCCAGGTAATGATCCCAGAGGGCTTGGTGGCGCAGTTCGGCGATGCGATACAGGCCATGGCCACGTCGATCATGCAGGGCGGAGCCCAGTGCGGATTGGCTGGCGGCGATGCCCAGCAATAAGCTTTCAGCGGTTTTGCTGTGGCTGCCCAGGTAAATCAGCGTCGGGCGGATGACATAGCGGCACAGTTCGCTGGCGGCGATACCCATAAAGCCCTCGAAGCGTGAAAGTGACCGGCGAGGTCTGGGGGGCTTGGCAGCTGTGAGTCGGGTCAGGCTCGCCGGAAGCGGTGTGTGCCGCCTGAGTTGAAGTGTAGTGTCATATCTTTGATGTAAAGGTCTGTTTTTAAAATATTTCCGTCTTCTTGTTATAAGGCTTATAGCCGTTGGTGTTGTTCATTTGCCTTTGCATGCGCGAAATTCGGGCAAGAAAAAGCCCCGCTGTTCAGGCGAGGCTTTAAGGGGGTTCAGCGTTCTGGCGTGTTAGGCAACCAGTGCCTGACGCGTACGCTCGATGACCGCTTGCAGCGGTTCGGCGCTGGAATACTGGTCGGGGTACAGGCGTTCGCTGTGACGGGCGATACCGTGTTCGTTGACCAGGGTGAAGCTGAAGCAGCCTTTGCGAGCGGCCATGATCAGGCAGTTCATTGGAGCAAAAGCGTTGGTGAGGGTGCGAATGGCATCCTGAGTGTGGATTTGAGTCGACATAGTTATTAGGTGTTCCTACAAATGACACGGTTAAGAACCGTGCAACGTTAAAACGTTCCAGTAACGTCGACCACCATTGGTCTGACGAAGAACCCGACTGGAACAAAGCAGCCAGTGGCAAGCGCGTTAATAAGTGTGCGCTAAGGCTGGCAGGTAGGTACTTAGGAGGGCAGGCAGCACGACGGGGGCAAAGGTTCTGGGCCCCAGGTGAAGATCCTGATCAATTTGCAGGTTGGTTAGGTCAGAGTAAAAAAGACTTGGCGACGGCTCTTGAGAATTGCTCAAGGTGGCGTCTGCGTAAGTTTTACCTGGAAACCATCGAGGTGGTCGATCCCTTGTTGTCGATGCCGTTCCGCGTTGTCGGGAAGGGTATCGGGGGACTTTTTCGACCAGAATTGACTTTTCAGCTTGGTACAAACGGGGCGGATGATAACGGATCGAATCCTGGATGGGAAGGCCTGATGCAAAAGTATTTTTTTGAGCAGCCGATCAGGAATTTTCTCGTGCAGATGTGCGAAAGCCAGGCTGGCCTTAGGGTGTCGATCCGCATGGAGGTTGTCACCGTTGTTCTCCACAAATTGGGCAAAAAAATGCGCCCCTATAACGGCTGGAATGCCACTTGTGCACATTAGTTGCGCTGCCAGTGACCGGGTCGCCCTCGCGTATCCGGTTCCCTCCATTGCCTGCGCTGAAAATTTAAGTCAATGAAAAACATCGGTTTTTTTTACTGGTGAAAAAATCGTCAGTTTGACTGGGGGCCCCGTATCTTGGGGCTTTGAGGGCGTTGTGGAGGGGTTGTCCACTGAGTTATCCACAGCTTCTGTGGATTGTCCCGAGCGCTTGCTCTAGCACGGGCGTACCGGCTTTTTCGGACTTTACCCCAGCGAAAAAAGGAGTAGAGTGGCGCGCCTTCCGATCTGCCCCACAGTGCTTTATGAAGTTTCGCTCAGTATCACCATCTGTTACCGCAACGCCGTCCAGTGTTACCGAACCCAAGCGTTTTTCCATGCGTGTGGCCATGTGGCTGCTCGACAGCCCGCGCCTGGGTGAAAACCCCAATATCAAGCATTTTGCCGGTCGCCTGCTCAAGCAGCCGGCGCGGGAAGGGGTGGTCGCGGCGCAAAGCCGTTTGGGCCAGTTGATGTGTCGCGAATGCGGCAATGCCCGGGACCGCCGGATTGGTCATGACTTGTTGCGCCAGGCTGCCCGAGCGGGTGATCGACGTGCCCAACGCGAGCTGGGCCAGCTCGAAGACTGAGCTGTCCAAGGCGGGACGGCTTGGTTAACCTTCACACCTCATTTCACGGGCGGGAGTCGCTATGGCTATGGACTTGACCAGCATCTTGCTCGGTCTGGCTGGGGCAGCGCTGCCCTTGTTGATGCTGGCCTGGCAACTGCAACGCCGAGTGAGTTCTCGCCAAACCGAGTTGTCGCTGCTGGAAGAGCGTCTGGCCACGGCGCTTCTGGCTCAGGAAGGGCTGGCAGCGCAGTTGGATGCCTGCCGTGACGAAGTCAGTGACCTGAGCCAGGCCAACACCTTGAAGCAAGCCGACCTGGCCGCGATCCGCCGTGAAGTCGAACTGCTGCAGATCGACCGCGACAATGCCCGCGATGCCGCCCATGCCTGGAACCTCGAACGTGCCAGCAAAGAGGCTGAGCTGCGGCGCCTCGATGCCCAGGCCGCGGCGCTCAGTGCCGAATTGCGCGAGCAGCAGGACAGCCACCAGCAACGTTTGGCTGACCTACAAGGCTCACGGGACGAGCTGCGTGCCCAGTTCGCTGAGTTGGCTGGCAAGATTTTCGATGAGCGCGAGCAGCGTTTCGCCGAAACCAGCCAGCAGCGCCTGGGGCAGTTGCTGGACCCGCTCAAGGAACGCATCCAGTCCTTTGAAAAACGAGTCGAGGAAAGCTACCAGTCCGAGGCGCGGGAGCGTTTTTCCCTGGCCAAGGAACTGGAGCGCCTGCAGCAGTTGAACCTGCGGCTGAGCGACGAGGCGACCAACCTCACCCGCGCCCTGAAAGGGCAGAAGACTCAAGGCAACTGGGGCGAGTTGATCCTGGAGCGGGTGCTGGAGCACGCCGGTCTGGAGAAGGGCCGTGAGTACCAGACCCAGGTCAGCCTCAAAGGCCCGGATGGCGAGCGCTTCCAGCCGGACGTGCTGATCATGTTGCCCGGTGACAAGCAGGTGGTGGTGGACTCCAAAGTCAGCCTGACGGCCTATCAGCAATACGTCAGTGCCGATGATCCGGCGGTTTCCCAGGCGGCCCTGAAACAGCACGTGCTGTCGTTGCGCAATCACGTGAAGGGCTTGTCGGGCAAGGACTACAAGCGTCTGGAAGGCTTGCACAGCCTGGATTTCGTGCTGCTGTTCGTGCCCATCGAGGCGGCGTTTTCGGCGGCGCTGCAGGCCGAGCCGAATCTGTTTCAGGAAGCGTTCGATCGGCACATCGTGATTGTCAGCCCAACGACCTTGTTGGCGACTTTGCGAGTGATCGACAGCCTGTGGAAGCAGGAGCGGCAAAGTCAGAACGCGCGGGAGATCGCCGAGCGTGCCGGCTGGCTGTACGACAAGTTCGTGCTGTTTATCCAGGACCTGGATGAGGTCGGCAATCGACTGCAGCAACTGGATAAGGCTTACAGCTCCGCACGAAATAAACTGACCGAAGGCCGCGGCAATCTCGTCAGTCGCAGTGAACAGCTCAAGTTGCTGGGCGCCCGTGCGAGCAAAAGCTTGCCCGCCGACCTGCTGGAACGGGCCATGACCGATGCCGATGGGCGCGAGCTCGAACTGCCGGAGTAAGCCGGCAGCGTAAACCCTCAGAGCGGCAGATGACGGCTCAACAGCGCCCGCAAGGCCGCCGGCTTCACCGGTTTGGCCAGGTAGTCGAGGCCCGCCGCGTGCACTTGAGCCACGGTTTCCGGATGCCCATCGGCGCTGATGACCACGCCGGGAACCGGCTCCCCGAGTTGGGTGCGTAGCCAGGCCATGATCTGGGTGCCGGTCTCGCCGTCGTCCAAGTGGTAATCCACCAGGGCCAGTTGCGGGCGAACGCCTTGGCTGAGGATCGCGGCACACTCTTCGCGATTGCGCGCGGTCCACACTTGGCAGCCCCAGCGGGTGAGCAAACTGTTCATGCCGATCAGGATGCTGTCTTCGTTATCCACACACAGCACCTGGCCGCCGTTGAGCGTCTGTCCCTTGGGCTGGACTGCTTTGCCCGGTGCTGCGTCGGGATTGAGCGCCAGAGGCACGCAGACACTGAACACACTGCCCTGGCCAGGCCATGAGCGCACTTGCAGCCCGTGGCCGAGTACACGGCACAGGCCGTCAGCGATCGCCAGGCCGAGCCCCAGGCCTTTTTCGGCACGGGTCTGGTGGCTGTCGAGGCGCTTGAACTCTTCAAAGATCACCTGCTGTTTATCCAGGGGTATCCCCGGTCCACGGTCCCAGACTTCCAGGCACAACTCTTCGCCACGACGACGCACCCCCAGCAGCACGGGGCCCTTGGCGTAGCGGAAGGCGTTGGTGAGGAAGTTTTGCAGGATCCGCCGCAGCAGCTTGATGTCGCTGTCGATCCGTAGGCGGCTGCCTCGCAGGCGGAATTTCAGGCCTTGCTCCTGGGCCTGGGCCTTGAACTCGGCACCTAGGGTGTCGAACAGGTCGTTGAGTACAAAGGGTTTGCGCTCCGGGGTGATCTTGCCGTTCTCCAGGCGCGAGATGTCCAGCAGGTCGCTGATCAAGTCCTCGGCTGAGCGCAGGGAACTGTCCAGGTGGTGCACCAGTTGCTGGGCTTCCGCCGACAGGCCGTCATCCTGATGGGAGAGGGCGGCGGAAAACAGCCGGGCGGCGTTCAAGGGTTGCATCAGGTCATGGCTGACCGCCGCGAGGAAGCGGGTCTTGGACTGGTTCGCCGCCTCGGCAGTGCCCTTGGCGTCGGTCAGGGCGGCATTGAGTTGGGACAGTTCATGGGTGCGTTCGGCCACCCGTTGTTCCAGGCCTTCATTGGCTTCGGTAAGGGCTTGTTCGGCCTCTCGGAACGGGGTGATGTCGGTGAAACTCATGACAAAACCGCCGCCGGGCATGGGATTGCCGATCAGTTCGATCACGCGGCCATTGGGAAACAGACGCTCGGAGGTGTGGGCCCGCCCTTGGCGCATCCAGTGCAGGCGCCGGGCCACGTGGACCTCGGCTTCCCCTGGGCCGCAGAGACCGCGCTCGGCGTTGTAGCGAATGATGTCGGCGATGGGCCGACCGACGCTGATCAGGCCTTCGGGGTAGTTGAAGAGCTCCAGGTAGCGGCGGTTCCAGGCCACCAGTTTCAGCGACTGATCGACCACGCTGATACCTTGGGTAATGTTTTCGATCGCCCCTTGCAGCAGGGCACGATTGAATTGCAGGACCTCCGAGGCTTCGTCGGCGATGCGCACCACGTCTTCGAGCTGCATCTCCCGGCCTTCGATGGCGGCCTTGACCACGGCGCGGGTCGAGGAGGCGCCGAGCACGCCGGCCAGCAGCCGTTCGGTGTGGGCGATCCACTCGCCGTCGGCGTTCTGGTTCGGGTTGAAGCCCTTGCCTTGGCGGTAGGCGAAGCGGATGAAACTCTGGCGCGCCCGTTCTTCGCCGACGAAGCGCGCAGCGAGCTGCAGCAGATCGTCGATCTGCACCGCCAGCATCGAGCGGGAGTTGGGGCGGCCGCTGATTTCCTGGCCGATGAATCGACCGGCCTGCCAGTGCTCAGAGACTCGGGTTCGCGAGAGCACCGAGACCCAGGCGAACAGGGTGAAGTTACCCGCCAGGGACAACACCACGCCCTGGGTCAGTGGGGTAATGGGCAGGTTCAGGGGGTTGCCGTGGAGCCAGGCCAGGCCCGGGAAGCTGTCCAGGGACCAACCCAGGCTGTGGGCGGCAATCGGCAGGACCAGGGTGTAGAACCAGAGAAAAGTACCGGTCGCCAGGCCGGCGAAGACGCCGCGGCGGTTGGCCTGCTTCCAGTACAGCGCACCGAGCATGGCCGGTGCCAGTTGGGTCACGGCGGCAAAGGCGATCTGGCCGATGGTGGCCAGGCTGGCGGTGGAACCCAGCAGGCGATAGCTGACGTAGGCCAGCAACAGAATCACCACGATGCTGACCCGACGCACCGAGAGCATCCAGTGGCGGAACACTTCGAACGGGCGCTCGGCGTTTTTGCGCCGCAGCAGCCAAGGCAGCAGCATGTCATTGGAAACCATGGTCGACAGCGCCACGCTGGCCACGATCACCATGCCGGTAGCGGCCGAGGCGCCGCCGATAAATGCCAGCAGGGCCAGGGCCGGATGCGCCTGGGCCAGGGGCAGGCTGATGACGAACGAGTCCGGCAGCACACTGCTGGGCAGGAGCATTTGCCCGGCCAGGGCAATCGGCACCACAAACAGCGCGGCCAGGGCCAGGTAAGCGGGGAACACCCACTTGGCCAAGCGCAGGTCCTGGGGTTCGATGTTTTCGACCACGGTGACGTGAAACTGCCGGGGCAGGCAGATGATCGCCATCATCGCCACCCCGGTTTGCACCACCATGGAGGGCCAGTTGATGGTTTCCTTCCAGTATTGCTCCAGGCGCGGGGCGAGCATGGCCTGGCTGAACAGGTCGTCGAAGCCGTCGTACAGGCCGTAGGTGACAAAGGCGCCGACGGCGAGAAAGGCGAACAGCTTGACCAGGGATTCAAAGGCGATGGCCAGCACCATGCCGCGGTGGTGCTCGGTGGCGTCGAGGTTGCGGGTGCCGAAGACAATGGTGAACAGCGCCAGGATCAGCGAGACGATCAGTGCCGTGTCCTGGGCGCGGGTGCCCATGGCGTCGGCGCCTGCCCCGATCAGCAGGTTGACCCCGAGCACGATGCCCTTGAGTTGCAGGGCAATGTACGGCAGCACCCCCACCAGGCAGATCAGCGCCACCACCACTGCCAGGGATTGGGATTTGCCATAGCGGGCGGCAATGAAGTCGGCGATGGAGGTGATGTTCTCCTGTTTGCTGATCATCACCATCTTCTGCAGGACCCACGGCGCGAACACCAGCAGCAGGATCGGGCCCAGGTAGATGGGGAGGAAGGCCCAGAGCTGTTCGGCGGCCTGGCCGACTGCGCCAAAGAAGGTCCAGCTGGTGCAATAGACGGCCAGGGACAGGCTGTAGACCCAAGCGCGTACCCGAGGCGGCAAGGGCGCACTGCGACGGTCACCGTAGAAGGCGATGGCGAACATGATGGCCATATAGGCCAGGGCAACGGCGGCGATCAGCCCGCTGGACAACGACATGGTAGCTCCGAACAGAAGACGTCCGGGCGCGGCAGCCCGGTGCGACAGTCTGGCACGATGCGTGGGCGGCGTCAGTGTCGACCAAGGTATTGCGTGGCCAGGTGTCGCAGGCTCAAAAACGCCCTGCAGAGCTTGGTTTACCGGGTATTTATTCGGCCAGCGCCAGTTCGATCAGGGCGTGCAGTTCCTGCAGTTCCAGCGGGGTGCTGGCGAACAGGATGCGAAACACCGTGGGGGCCACCAGCAGGTTCAGCAGGCGGTCGACTGAGGGCAGGCCCGGTGCCGAGCCTTGATAGCGTTCGAGGATGATGTTCAGTTGCGCGCTAAGAATACTTACGCAGTAGCCGGGCGTAGCGCTGCATTGCACGTCGCGCATCATATTGCGCCCGGGTTCGGAGCTCATTTCATCCAGGTATTGCTCGGCCCAGGCTTGCAGGTCGCCCCGCAGGCTGCCGGTATCGGCCGGCTCGCTGTCTGGGCGCATGCGCGCCAGGGCCACATCGGCCAGCAGCGCGGAGAGGTCGCCCCAGCGTCGATAAATGGTCGAGGGGGTCACGCCGGCACGGGTGGCGATCTGGGGAACGGTCAGGGTCGAGCGCTCCTGTTCATCGAGGAGTTCAAGGACTGCCGCGTGGATGGATTCCTGGACCCGGGCGCTGCGGCCGCCAGGGCGTAAACCTTCTTTAATCGCCATGGGGCCGAACCTTAACACAAAGAATTTGCTTTAAGCGCTGGGCAGTAGCAGACTCCGCAAAAGCAAAATATTAGCTTTAGCGGAGCGTGCCCATGCCCAGTCCCACCGATATTCCCCAGTCCGGGCGCCGCAGCCTGGTGTTTCTGGCCATCACCTTGCTCAGTTTTCTCGCGGCGTCCAGCGCGCCGACACCGCTGTATCACCTGTATCAAGAGCACCTGCAGTTCTCTTCTGCGACCTTGACCCTGATCTTCGGCGTCTACGCCATCAGCCTGCTGGCCGCCTTGCTGACGGTAGGCTCGCTGTCGGATTACCTGGGGCGGCGGCCGGTGATTTTTGTCGCCTTGCTTCTGAACATCCTGGCCATGCTGCTGTTTATCCATCAGGCCAGCGTGGCCTGGTTGCTGGCTGCGCGAATCATGCAAGGGTTTGCTACGGGCATGGCCACCAGTGTCCTGGGGGCCGCCTTGCTCGACAGCGATCGCCGGCAAGGGCCGCTGATCAACAGTGTCGCGCCGTTGCTGGGCATGGCCGTAGGTGCTTTAGGCGCCAGCGTGCTGGTGCAGTTTGCGCCGCTGCCGTTGCAACTGAGCTATTGGCTGCTGCTCGGGCTGTTTGTGGCCCAGGCGCTGTACGTCTGGCGCCTGCCGGAAAGTGTCAGCCCGCAACCCGGTGCGTGGGCCTCTTTGCGGCCCACGCTGCATGTGCCGCGGCACGCGCGACGTGCTTTGTGGCTGGCCTTGCCGGTGGATGTGGCGGTCTGGGCCGTGGGTGGTTTTTACCTGTCCCTTGCGCCGTCCCTGGTGCGGGCGGCCACCGGCTCCACTTCTAACCTGATCGGCGGGGCGTTGGTGGCAGTGCTGACCCTGAGCGGGGCATTGATGATTTTTTCCTTGCGCCATCGCCCGGCTGATCAGGTGTTGCGCCTCGGTGCCGGCCTGTTGGCCTTCGGTGTGCTGCTGATCCTGGGGGCCGTGCAAAGCGCCAGTCTGCCGGTGTTTTTCTTTGGCACCCTGGTGCTGGGCAGTGGTTTTGGCGCGGGGTTTCTTGGCGCCTTGCGCAGTGTGGTGCCCCTGGCCTTGCCCCATGAGCGCGCCGGCCTGATGTCGGCCTTTTATGTCTTGAGTTACCTGGCGTTCTGCTTGCCGGCGCTGCTGGCGGGCAGCCTGACCCGCAGCTTTGGCCTGATTGCTACCACCTATGGTTATGGCGCCGTGTTGCTGGTGTTGTCCCTGGGGGCCTTGCTGGGGCTGTTGCGCCAACGCCCGGCCAAGGTTTGCGAGGCGGCTGGTGGTTGAGCAATAAGGCTCAGCGGCCCTGAAACTGTGCCCGGTAGGCTGAAGGGGAAAGCCGCAAGGCAGCGTTGAAATGCTGGCGCAGCGACAGGGCGCTGCCAAAACCCGAGGCCAGCGCAATCGCGTCGATGCTTTGCCGGCTGCTTTCCAGCAAGCGCTGGGCATGGCTCAGGCGCTGGCCAAGCAACCATTGGCCCACGGTGGTGCCGGTGAGCTGGCGAAAGTGTCGGGTGAATGAACGTCGGCTCATGGCCACCCGCTGGGCCAGGGCGTCCAGCGAGTGAGGCTGGGTGAAATGCTGCCCCAGCCATTGCAGTAATTGCCCCATGCGGTCCTGCTCGCCACTCGCGGGGATCGGGCGTTCGATAAATTGTGCTTGCCCGCCGCTGCGATGGGGCGTGATCACCAGGCGACGCGCGACTTTGTGGGTGCTGTGCGCGCCGCATAGTTGCTGCATCAGGTACAGGCAGCAATCCAGCCCGGCCGCAGTGCCGGCGGAGGTCAGCAGAGTGCCGGATTCGGCATACAGCACCTCGGCGTCCAGCAGCACCTTGGGGTATTTCGCGGCAAAGGCCTGGGCCCAGTTCCAATGGGTGGTGGCCTGGCAACCATCGAGCAGCCCGGTTTCCGCCAACACAAACGCCCCCAGGCACAACCCTACCAGGCGTGCACCGCGACGGTGGGCGGCGCAAAGGGCGTCGAGCAATGGCTGGGGCGGTCGCTCCAGGGTGTCACGCCAGGAGGGCATGATCACCACGTCGGCGTCCTGCAGTTGCTCCAGGCCATGGTGAACCTGGATGTCGAAGCCGGCGCTGGTGTGCAGTGGTCCGGATTCAAAGCTGCACACTCGGAGCTGGAAGCGCGGCATGTCGGCGCCTTGATGCTGTTCGTCGAAGACCAGGGTAGGCACTGAAAGGTGAAACGGGCTGATGCCGTTGAAGGCAATCACGGCGACGCGGATAAGAGAATCGGCGGGGGCGGTGGTCATGGGCAGGGACAGGGGCCGGGTCAATGAATTGGCCTGATTCTATCGAAGAATGTCTATCGGGCCACTTATTAAAATCCTTGGTCACGATCACGATGAGCACTCGTTGACTTCTATCGGGTATTCACCATGCAGGCCGCTGTCTGTCTTCCTTTGTCACCCCCCTGGATCGCACGCTCACACCGGTTGGCCGGAGGTGGGGCATGAAGGTGATTCGCAGTCGGGAGTTCACGGGGGAGCGGGCCTGGGCGGCCCTGGATATAGCCAGCATGAACGGCATCAGCACGCGCCTGCACTGGACCGACGAGCCCTACCAATGGCACATCAACGATGGCCAGGAAGTGTTCGTGGTGCTCGATGGCCGAGTGCAGATGCGCTATCGCCAAGAGGGCCGGGAGCAGGCGCAGTGGCTGGAAGTGGGGGATATTTTCTACGCCGGGCCGGGCACCGAGCATGTGGCCTATCCCCAGGGCGTAGCGCGGGTCCTGGTGATTGAGACCGAAGGCAGCGTCTAGGATGGGATATATCTGTAAAACAGATAACAGTTAGAGAAATTACCCGTTATATAGATATTCGATTAGGTTCTAGGATGGCTCCACCTCTTCCGAGGACAGGAGACGCACCATGACTTGCCCCAATCGTGTCAACGCCGGCCTTCGGCCGTTGAGCCATCTGCAGCACCCGCGAGAAGCCATTCGCCAATTCACCCCTAACTGGTTCGCTGCCACCATGGGCACCGGGGTCCTGGCCTTGGCGCTGGTCCAATTGCCGTTGCAGGCTCCCGGCCTGCGGGTGCTGGCTGAGGGGCTGTGGTGGTTGACGATCGCCCTGTTCCTGCTGTTTTCCACTTTGTATGGCGCCCGTTGGTTGTTGTTCTTTGATGAGGCACGGCGGATTTTTGGCCACTCCACGGTCTCGATGTTCTTTGGCACCATCCCCATGGGCATGGCGACCATCATCAATGGCTTTCTGTTGTTCGGGTTGCCGCGCTGGGGGCAGGGCGTAGTGCCCTTGGTGGAGGCGCTTTGGTGGCTGGATGTCGCAATGGCCGTGGCCTGTGGGGTGTTGATTCCATTCATGATGTTCACCCGTCAGGAGCACAGCATTGATCAGATGACCGCCGTCTGGCTGTTGCCGGTGGTCGCCGCCGAGGTGGCGGCAGCCAGTGGTGGATTGCTCGCGCCCCATTTGTCGGACGTTCATTCACAGTTCGTAGTGTTGGTCACCAGTTACGTGTTGTGGGCTTTTTCCCTGCCGGTGGCTTTCAGCATCCTGACCATCCTGTTGTTGCGCATGGCGCTGCACAAGTTGCCCCATGAAAACATGGCGGCCTCGAGTTGGCTGGCCCTGGGGCCGATTGGTACCGGGGCGCTGGGCATGTTGTTGCTGGGCAGTGACGCGCCCCAGGTGTTTGCCGCCAATGGCTTGCCGGGCGTGGGCGAGATTGCCGCCGGGCTGGGCCTTGTGGCCGGTATCACCTTATGGGGCTTCGGCTTGTGGTGGATGTTGATCGCCGTGCTGATCACCTTGCGTTACCTGCGCGGCGGGATTCCCTTCAACCTAGGTTGGTGGGGGTTCACCTTCCCCCTGGGTGTCTACGCCCTGGCCACGCTGAAACTGGCCAGCACCCTGCACCTGATGTTTTTCAGTGTCTTTGGCAGCGTGTTGGTCCTGGCCCTGGGGCTGCTGTGGCTGGTGGTGGCCAAGCGCACTCTGCAAGGGGCCTATAAAGGCGAGTTGTTTGTGTCGCCGTGCATTGCCGGGTTAGGGAAATAATCGTTAAAGGTAGGTAAGGTGTGGCCTGGATCGACGAACGACATTCCAATTACAGCATCCACGCCACTCAGGGACATGGAAGATGAGTCACCCTTCGCAGTTCACCTTGCTTCGCACGCGGCGTTTCCTGCCGTTTTTCATCACCCAATCCCTTGGTGCGTTCAACGACAACATCTTCAAGCAATCGTTGATCCTCGCCATCCTCTACAAGCTGAGTATCGAAGGCGACCGTTCAATCTGGGTCAACCTCTGCGCCTTGTTGTTTATCCTGCCGTTTTTCCTGTTCTCGGCCCTGGCCGGGCAATTTGGCGAAAAGTTCGCCAAGGACGCGCTGATTCGCCTGATCAAGCTCGGCGAGATCGCGATCATGGCGGTGGGCGCGGTGGGGTTCGTCTTTGATCACCTGTCGCTGATGCTGGTGGCGTTGTTTGCCATGGGTACCCACTCGGCGCTGTTCGGGCCGGTCAAGTATTCGATCCTGCCCCAGGCCCTGCACGAAGAGGAGTTGGTCGGCGGCAATGGTCTGGTGGAAATGGGCACCTTCCTGGCGATCCTGGCCGGTACCATCGGCGCGGGCATCATGATGTCCTCGGCTCACTACGCGCCGATCGTTTCCACGGCCATTATCGGCGTCGCCGTGCTGGGCTACCTGGCCAGCCGCAGCATCCCCCGAGCCGCGGCGGCGACCCCGGAAATGCGCCTGAACTGGAACATCTTCAGCCAGTCCTGGGCCACCTTGCGCCTGGGCTTGGGGCAAACCCCGGCGGTGTCGCGCTCGATTGTCGGCAACTCCTGGTTCTGGTTTGTCGGGGCAATCTACCTGACCCAGATCCCGGCCTATGCCAAGGAGTGGATGCACGGCGACGAGACCGTGGTGACCCTTATTCTGACTGTGTTCTCGGTGGGCATTGCCGCCGGCTCCATGCTGTGCGAGCGGCTGTCGGGGCGCAAAGTGGAAATCGGCCTGGTGCCGTTTGGCTCATTCGGCCTGACGGTGTTCGGTCTCCTGCTGTGGTGGCATTCGGGGGGGATTCCGGTCAGCGCCGAAGGCCATAGCTGGCTCCAGGTGCTGACCTTCGGCCATGCGTGGTGGGTGCTGTTCGATGTGCTGGGGCTGGGGATTTTCGGCGGCTTCTACATCGTGCCGCTGTATGCCCTGATTCAGTCGCGTACCCCGGAGAACGAGCGGGCCCGGGTGATCGCCGCCAACAACATTCTCAATGCGTTGTTCATGGTGGTCTCGGCGATTGTTTCGATCGTCCTGCTGAGCATGGCCAAGCTGACGATTCCCCATCTGTTCCTGGTGGTGTCGCTGCTCAACATCGCGGTCAACGTCTACATCTTCAAGGTCGTGCCCGAGTTCAGCATGCGCTTCATGATCTGGCTGCTCAGCCATTCCATGTACCGCGTCGAGCACCGCAACCTGGAGCAGATTCCCGATGAAGGTGCGGCCTTACTGGTGTGCAACCACGTGTCCTTTGTCGATGCCTTGCTGATCGGTGGCGCGGTGCGTCGGCCGATTCGCTTCGTGATGTATTACAAGATCTACAACCTGCCGGTGCTGAACTTCATCTTCCGCACCGCCGGGACCATTCCCATTGCCGGGCGTCATGAAGACATCCAGATCTACGAAAAAGCCTTCCAGCGGATTGCCCAGTACCTTCAGGACGGCGAACTGGTGTGCATCTTCCCTGAAGGCAAGCTGACCGTGGACGGTGAGATCAATGAGTTCAAGGGCGGGCTGACACGGATCCTCCAGGAAACACCGGTGCCGGTGATTCCCCTAGCGTTGCAAGGTTTGTGGGGCAGTTTCTTCAGCCGTGATCCGGCCAAGGGGCTGTTCCATCGCATCTGGTCGCGAGTGACCCTGGTGGCCGGCCCTGCGGTCGCTGTGGAAGCGGCCGAACCTGCGCAGTTGCAAGCGCTGGTGGGCGAGTTGCGGGGTAAGGCTCGCTAGGCTGTTTGTGACGGATAAAAAAACGCCCGCAAGATTGCGGGCGTTTTTATGTTCGCTGGTTGAGTGTCAACTGGCGCTGACTTTCAAGCCCACCAGGCCGGCGACGATCAGTGCCACGCTGGCCAGGCGCATCAGCGCCATGGATTCGCCGAACAGAATGATCCCGGCGATCACCGTGCCGATGGCACCGACCCCGGTCCAGATGGCGTAGGCGGTGCCCAGGGGCAGGTCGCGCATCGCCAGGCCCAGCAAGCCGAGGCTGATGGCCATGGCAATAATGGTCAGGGCCGTGGGCAGCGGGCGGGTAAAACCGTCGGTGTATTTCAGGCCGATGGCCCAGCCCACTTCAAACAAACCGGCAAAAAACAGAATGATCCAGGACATAAAGACCTCATCAATTGACGGGGCCGTCCCCAACATGAATGACTCGATCGAGCCGCGAGGTCGTCCTCGCGGTGCGCAGTGTAGTACTCGAGGCTAACCGAGTGGTCAACTTTTTGCTCAGTCGGCGGCTGGGTGTGTTTCCAGTTTTTTCTCGGCGTTCTCACTCATCCGGCGGAAGTAAGTGGACAGCAAGGCCCCGGAAATATTGTGCCAAACGCTGAACAGGGCGCTGGGCACCGCCGCCAAAGGCGAGAAGTGAGCGCTGGCCAGGGCGGCCCCCAAACCGGAGTTCTGCATGCCGACTTCCAGGGCCAGGGACTTGCGCTGGGCCAGGGGCAGCTTGAACACTCGGCCGGTGAAGTAGCCCAGCAGGTAACCAAAGCTATTGTGCAGCATCACCACGGCCATGATCAGCAGGCCGGATTCGGCGATTTTCGCTTGGCTGGCGGCCACTACGGCGGTGACGATGATGACGATGCTCACCACCGAGACCAGCGGCAGCACATCCACCGCGTGGCGTACCCGCTCACCGAGCAACCGCTGAGCGACCACCCCAAGCACGATCGGCAGCAGCACCACTTGCAGGATCGACCAGAACAGCTCCATGAACGACACCGGCAACCAGGCCGAGGCCAGCAGCCAGATCAGCGCCGGCGTCAGCAGCGGAGCCAGCAGGGTGGTGACAGCGGCGATGGCCACGGACAGCGCCAGGTCGCCCCGAGCCAGCCAGGTCATGACGTTGGATGAAGTGCCGCTTGGGCAGCAGCCGACCAGGATCACCCCGACGGCGATTTCCGGTGGCAGGTGAAAGGCCTGGCACAGCAACCAGGCGACGCCCGGCATGATCACGAAATGCGCGACCACGCCCAAGGCCACGCGCCATGGGTGGCGGGCCACCTCGGCGAAATCTTCAAGTTTCAGGGTCAGCCCCATGCCAAACATCACCAGGCCTAACAGCGGCACGATGGCGCCTTTGAGGCCGATGAACCAGTGGGGCTGGAGGAAGGCGACCACAGCGAAAATCAGTACCCAGTAAGCGAAGGTGTTGCCGACGAAGCGGCTCAATGCAGCCAATGCGCGCATGACCTGTTCCTTGTTATGTGAAAACGCCACCCAAGGCAGGTGGCGTCTATCGGTAGAAGCTGTAGGCACTGGTTTGCCAGCGATCCAGGCGACAAGGTCTGTCAGGAGCCCTTCATCGCAGGCAAGTCAGCCCAGCAGGTTCTCAGATCCCTTGGGGCGTTTCTTCGCCACCCAGGGCTTCAACCAACGCCGGCAAGAAGTCGCCGAAGGTCAGCATCATCAGGGTGAAGCTGGCATCCAGTTGGCCGAGGGCTTCATCGCCACCGTCCTGTTCCGCCTGATCCTGCAGCAGGTCTTCGAACTTCAGACGCTTGACCACCATCTTGTCGTCGAGCATGAAGGACAGTTTGTCCTGCCAAGCCAAGGACAGTTGGGTGACCACTTTACCGGTGCTCAGGTGCAGCTGGATTTCTTCGCCGGTCAGGTCCTGGCGTTTGCAGCGCACGATGCCGCCGTCTTCATGGGTATCACGCAGCTCGCACTCGTCGAGGACGAAGAAGTCGTCGGCGGCTTTTTGGGTTTTCACCCAGTCGGTCATGATCGCTGTAGGGGCGGTCTTGACCGTCAGCGGACGGACCGGCAGGGTGCCGAGCACTTCGCGCAGGGTGGACAGCAGGTCTTCGGCGCGTTTCGGGCTGGCGGAGTTGACCAGGATCAGCCCTTGTTTAGGGGCAATCGCAGCGAAGGTAGAAGAACGGCGAATAAAGGCACGGGGCAAGAAGGCCTGGATGATTTCATCCTTGATCTGGTCGCGCTCCTTCTTATAGACCTTGCGCATTTGTTCGGCTTCGATCTCTTCGACCTTCTCCTTGACCGCGTCACGTACCACGCTGCCAGGCAGGATGCGCTCCTCTTTGCGTGCGGCGATGAGCAGGAAGTCCTGGCTGACATGCACCAGAGGCGCATCTTCGCCTTTGCCGAACGGTGCAACGAAACCGTAGGTGGTCAACTCCTGGCTTGCACATGGACGCGCCAGTTTGGTGGCCAGTGCAGTTTCCAGCGCCTCAGCATCAACGGCTAGATCTTGGGTCAGGCGATAGATAAGCAGGTTTTTGAACCACATGGGGTGAATCTCTCCTTTATACAAAGGAGGGCATTATTCTCTTCGCGGCAGCTCAGGCCAACCCTTCGCTAAGCCTTTGGAAGGCCTGAAAAAATTATTATAAAAAGTGCTTGCCAGAGTAGGGGCTGCTCCGTAGAATGCGCGCCACACCGAACGTGAAGGGTGATTAGCTCAGCTGGGAGAGCGTCTGCCTTACAAGCAGAATGTCGGCGGTTCGATCCCGTCATCACCCACCATTCGCATTCAAGTGTTACGCGCAGCGGTAGTTCAGTCGGTTAGAATACCGGCCTGTCACGCCGGGGGTCGCGGGTTCGAGTCCCGTCCGCTGCGCCATATTCGGTAACCTGGAACGCTGAACGCCAGGTCACCACAGAAAGCCCGCTTAGGCGGGCTTTTTTGTTCTAGATGTTGGTTGTAAAGAGTTCCGTGGGTTTTGCAGCGTTTCATCGAAATTCAGATTTTTTTAATAAATTTATTAATTAAATCAACATCTTGTGAATTTCTGTGGCACAATGCGCCCCGCAACGAAGGTAAAGGGTGATTAGCTCAGCTGGGAGAGCGTCTGCCTTACAAGCAGAATGTCGGCGGTTCGATCCCGTCATCACCCACCACTTACTTTCAACGCTACGCGCAGCGGTAGTTCAGTCGGTTAGAATACCGGCCTGTCACGCCGGGGGTCGCGGGTTCGAGTCCCGTCCGCTGCGCCATATTCGATGATCTGGACCACTGAACGCCAGATCATCACAGAAAGCCCGCCCAGTGCGGGCTTTTTGCTGTCTGGGGTTTGGCGCGGTGCTGCGTGAGCCCAATGAATAAAGAAAGCGGCCCTTGGGCCGCTTTTTTCGTGATGGGCTTACTGTTCGGCGTTGCGGCTGTGGCGATAGTCGCTCACGGCTTCATACACCGCCTTGCGCAGGCGGTTGATGCCGCCGATGGGGCGATGGGCCTCAAGGCCGAACCAGGGGTTGAAGGACTGGTTGTCGCACTGCAGGTTTTGCGCCGGTGTATCGAAGTCCTGGGCCGGGATCTTGACCCGCGCCACGGTCTCGAACGGTGCGTCGCTTTCCCGCCATTCAATGCTGGTGTCCTCAATGGGCATGAATTTGCTCGGGTCCTGGCGCTGCACCTGCAAGACGAAGCAGGCCGGCACGCGGTCGGTGGACAGTTGTTGAACCAGGGCACTGCGCAGGAAGTTCGGTAACTTTTCATTTTGCGCCGGTAACGTGTAGCCAGGGCAGCTTTGCAGGTCCGGCGCGACGCGGAACTTCACATTGGCATTCCCGAACTTGTATGGCGACACCGAGAAGTAAGTGGTCTGGGTCGGGCTGGCGGGTGCCGGTGACAGGGTTGCCAGGGCGATAAACAGATGGCGGACCTGCCAACTGCGTGGGTCCAGGCTTGGGAAGAACGCCATGACTTTCTTGCCGTCCGCCTGCGCCGCTACATTGGTGCGGTACTCCGCCACATCGCTGACGAAGAAGTTCGGATGGTTGAACATCACGAAATCCTGCTCGGTGCGCACCGGCTGTTCCTGCAGCAGCTGTTTGCCGGGGACGTCCAGCAGCTTGATTGCCATGCCCCGGGCATCGCGAATACTGTCGAACTGCGGGTAGGCGTTGCCATTGGACAGGCGCACGCTGGCTTGCCAGGTTTTCCCCGGTTCGGCGAACACCCCTTGGCGCAGCTCCGGCGCCAAATCATTGAGCACCTGGACCTGGGCTTTGACGCAGCCATGGGCCTTGGCGTGGGCGTCACGCAGGTAGCGGCTGTTGTCCCGGTGCTGGTCGACGATGCGCACGGCGGTCTGGATGATTTCCTGGCTCATGGCGCTTTCGCCGGCCGCGATCTGTTCTTCAGTGGACACCGGGCCGCGGTGTTGCCAGGCGAACCAGGCACTGGCCAGTGCCCAGGCCAGCAGGCCCAGGCCCAGCAGCCACATCAGGGTCTTGGCCAGCAAGGCGCCGAGGCGCAGCCAGAGGGTAATCAACATGGGTAGATCCTTATGACGAAGGCGGGGCTCATGGCAGTTGCGACTCCAGCGGGCCGCCGAGCACTTTCAGGTACTCCAGCAGGGCCCAGCGTTCTTCGGGTTGCAGCAAGCGCCCGATGACCCCGTTGCCCCGGCTTCCGGAGCGGAATTCATGACCGCTGTTGTGGTTGCCGCTGATGCGGGTGTCGAACAGGAAACCGTTGGTAAACGCTTCAGTGCGATAACCCAGGTGGCGCGGGTCGTATTCGAAGGTGCCTCTATAGAAGGTGTTGGAGCGTTCGCTTTGCGGCGATAGCAGCTCATACAGGCTGGGCACCGAGCCGTTGTGCAGGAAGGGCGGGGTGGCCCAGACGCCTGCCAGCGGCCTGGCCTTGTACGCCCGCAGTTCGCGCACGCCAATGGGCAGGCCGAAGCCGTCCAGGCGTGGCCGTTCGGCCGGGGTGACCTTGGCGTCGCGGTAGGCTCGCTCTTCGACAAAGGCGGTGACGTAGGCCAGGCCTTTGGCCACGGACAGTTGGCTCAGGTCCAGTGGTTCGCTGGGCGTGGGGTGCAGTTCGACATTGGAGGCTGCCAATTCTGCTGGGTCCCACTGCAAGGCGCTGAGGTCATAGCGCTGATCGGCGATGTTGTTGGCGCTGTTGGGGTCGGTCCCGATGACTGCCAGCGGCAGCATCTTCAATTGCTGCACGGGACGGCCGTTGATTTCGGTGACGTCGGGCACATGGCAACCGGCGCAGTTTTCGGTGAACAGCGCGCGGCCCTTGGAGGCCAGGCGGGTGTCGACCTTGCCGAACAGGGCTTCGGGCCAAGCAGGCGGCTTCAAACGTTGCAGGGTCTCTTCGATCTGATGCAGATCGTTGACGCGAACGCTGGAGGGGTAGCGGTCGGCGCCTTTGAGTGGTTGCCCCTGGGCGTCGAAGTAATTCAGCGTCGCACCGACCCCAAGGGCTTCGCCAATGTTGCGTGCCATGGGTTGCTGGGCTGAGCCGTTCCACTGCACCCAGTCGAAGGTCCAGATATCCCAGAGCTGGGGGTAGTCCACTGGGGCGTTGGCCACACGATAGTTATCGGGGGTAATCGCATCGCCGAAGCTGGCGTTGGCGATGCGTCCGAATGCGTCGGTGCGCCCAGGGCCTTCCTCGGTGGGGTAGAGGCCACGATGGGTGTCGTTCCAGGCCACCCGCAGGAAGTTGTTCAGCGAAGCCTTGAAGTCCTGGCGCAACTGTTCGTGGCGGCTGTCGTAGTCCTGGCCCAGTACCTGGCGGGCAAAGCGTTCGAATTTCCATGGGTTGTAATAGGTGGCGGCCAGGCTCGCCACCAGTGCCTGGCCGAAACTGCCCCCTTGTAGCGTCGGTACGCTGGAGGGCAGCACGTGCTGTGCGGTACCGCCGTCGATTCGCAGGGCCTGGTGATTGAATCGCAACTCGCCGGTGTGGCAGGCGGCACAGGTGATATCCAGGTAGTACTCCTGGCTGCCGGGATTTTTATGCCGCGCAAAACCTACCGGGAGATTGCCGGGGTTGTCCGCTGTGGGGTGTTGTTGCGGGTCCACCAGGAAGCCGAAACGCGCCAGGTATTCCGGGGAGGCGAAGCGCTCCTTGGAGAATGGCAACTCCAGGGCGCCGAACCAGTCGTAGCGCAGCCCTTTGACCTGAGTGCCTTGGGGGGTGAAGTAGTAAGTCTGGCGGTCGGCCGCACTCCACTGGTCCAGGTAGTGCACCTGTTGCACAGGCTCATAGCTGGGGAGTTTGGGGTTGGCGACGTAATACAGAACCAGGGCCAGAGCGCCGGCGAGCAGCACGGCGATCAACAGCAAAACACGGTAGATGAGGCGCAAGATAAACATCCTTGTCGAATTTTGTTTCCTTATGCCTTAGCCCATCGGAAGCGGCAAGTAGCCAGTACTTGGTCTAAGGTGATTGAGGTTTTTTTCGGGCTGCGGCCATTTGCCAGTCGGGCGTCTATCGCGGGCTAGAAAATGCCTTTGCAGACGTGAACTTATCGACGGTTTCCTGCTCTTATGCCGGTAGCCATTGGTCGTGGCAGCCTGATAAGCTCGCGGCTTTATTCGATTGCCCTTTTGGCGCATGAACAAGGAAATAGCATGAAACAGCATCGGTTGGCGGCGGCGGTAGCCCTGGTTAGCCTGGTCCTTGCGGGTTGTGATTCGCAGACCAGCGTAGAGCTGAAAACCCCGGCGCAAAAAGCTTCCTACGGTATCGGCCTGAACATGGGCAAAAGCCTGGCTCAGGAAGGCATGGATGACCTGGATTCCAAAGCCGTGGCCCAGGGCATCGAAGATGCCGTCGGCAAGAAAGAACAGAAGCTGAAAGATGACGAATTGGTCGAAGCCTTCGCAGCGCTGCAAAAGCGTGCCGAAGAACGCATGGTCAAGATGAGCGAAGAGTCCGCCGCAGCGGGCAAGAAGTTCCTTGAAGAAAACGGCAAGAAAGCCGGTGTCACCACCACCGCTTCCGGCCTGCAATACGAAGTCCTGAAGAAGGCCGACGGCGCTCAGCCTAAGCCGACCGACGTAGTGACCGTTCATTACACCGGCACCCTGACTAACGGCACAGTGTTCGACAGCTCTGTTGAGCGCGGCAGCCCGATTGACCTGCCGGTGAGCGGCGTGATTCCGGGTTGGGTCGAAGGCCTGCAACTGATGCACGTCGGCGAGAAGTACAAGCTGTACATCCCTAGCGACCTGGCTTACGGCGCCCAGAGCCCGAGCCCGGCAATTCCAGCCAACTCGGTGCTGGTGTTCGAGCTGGAGCTGTTGGCTATCAAAGACCCAGCCAAGCAAGACGCCGCCAAGTAATTCGCGTCTGCTGCACAGACAACGCCCCGTCTCTACGGGGCGTTGTCGTATCTGGCGGTTAAAGCTGGTAAAAAATACGAACGCCAGGCGACCCTCACAGTCTTAACCAGAGACCGCCAGCGGGTAGTCGTTGAAGACTGCCAAGTCAATGAAATATTGGGTTTTTTTATGTGAGTAAAAAACGCCCGATCTGAGCTCAGCCCTTATAAAACGGGGCTTTCAGCCGTGAAAAATAGCTCTGTTCACAAGGTTATCCACAATTTGTGTGGATAACATTTCAGTGGGAGGGATTTATGAAGACACCCTGGAATTTTGCCCGCTTCCTGCCACTGGCTGGCCGGCTGCTCAGCCGTGGCCGTTTGCCCACTTTGTTGTTTGCGGTTGCCAGTAAAGGTGCGAGCCAGGGTAATCGCCTCGGCAAGCTCAAAGATGACCTGCGCATGCTCCAGGCACTGTGCCTGGCTTACTGGCGTGGCGAGTACCGGGCGATCAGCCCCAAGGCCATACTTTCGGTGGTCGCCGGCCTGATGTATTTCCTCAGTCCGCTGGATGCGATTCCGGATTTCATCCCGGTGTTCGGCATGCTCGATGACATCGCCGTGCTGGCCTGGTTGATGAAAACCCTGGATGACGAACTCAATGCCTTTCGCGCCTGGCGCAATCGCCAACTGCCGGAAAAGCTCGCGGTAGTCGAGCGTTTGCCCGATACCCCTGAGCAGTTGCAACTGGAGGGGCCGAGAAAAAACTGAGCCTGCCTGGAGGCTGAACCGGTAAATGATGCTTCCCGCGACCATCGCCGCTGTTAGGATTACACTTCAAAGGAAAAGTCCGACTCGCTAAGTGTCGTTGTCCTACGGGGTAGTAATGGATATTCAGATCATTGCACGCGATGGCGAGCCCGAATATGCGGTTTTGCCGTGGGCTCACTATCAGGCTTTGTTAAAAGCAGCAGGCATCACCGACTCCTCTCCACTGGCCGCAACGGTCAGCCAGGCGGCCGCACCGGCCGATGATCTTCCGGGGTTGGATCAACTACGCAGTTTGCGCGAAGGGAAGGGCATCGCCATCGAGGCGTTGGCCCGCAAAGTGGGTATCAGCCCGTCTTACTTGGCCTTGATTGAAAGCGGTGAGCGTCAGCCCGACGCTGCGATACGCCGCAGTCTGGCCTGGGAACTGACGGTGCCGGGTTGGAGGGAGCAATCGTGAGCGTCAGGATCAGTCGTCAACATTGGGATGGGTTGCTCGGGGAGTTGGACCAGGCCCGGCGACAACGGCATCTTCTTACCTATCGTGCGCTACTGGAGCGCTTGCAGTTACCCACTCCGGCCATGCAAACCCTGACCGCGGCCCTGGAGCACCTGGCGGCCCTGGACGCGCGTGCGGAACAACCCTTGCGCAGCTCGCTGGTGATCAGCCAGGGCGCGAGCCGTTTGCCACGTACCGGCTTCTTTGAATGCGTCGAGCGCCTGGGGCGTTTTTCCGGCCCCTCCGATGGAGTGGCGGCGGCGTCCTGGCATGCGTCTGAAGTCGTGCGGGTGTTCGAGTATGAGTACCCCGAGTCGGCGGAGGCCTGAATGCTCTGGCGGCTCCGGGCCCGGCTCAGCTACTGGCTGGCGCGTCGGTTGTTTCACTGGCAATGGTGGGTGAAACAACCGCGTGGCTGGCATTGGCTTGAGGGGCAGTTTGCGCGCATGGCCAACCTGGGTGATGTGTCAGCGCAGAGTTTTTATGGGCATATCCTGACCTTCCGCGGTCAGGGCCTGGCGGCTCGGGAGGAGGGGCTGCGTCTGCTGCGCCTGGCGGCGTTGGCGGGGGATGGCAAGGCCGCGTATCAACTCGGTGTCATCAGCCTGGCAGGCTCGCCCAGCAAGCCGGCTGACGCCACCGAAGCTGCGCGCTGGTGGGCGCTCTCGGCGCGTGCCGGCCACCCTCTGGCGGCGCTCAAGCTGGCGCAGCTGAATCAGCCGCCTGTGCCTCGGGATTAGTGGCATCGCTTGCCAACCGCTGAGTCACCTCCAGGCTGTCGATCACGTGCACGCTGTAACCCTGCATATTCTTGGCGTGGTGCTTGGCCTCTGAGGCCAGCTCCGCCAACTGGCCGGAGTCCAGTTGTCCACAGGCCTGTGGATGCAAGTGCACCACCCCGATCGACAGCGACAACAATGGGAATTCCTGGCGCACGCCCTGGCGGTTGGGGGCGATAAAGCAACCGGCCTCCAGGTGTTCACTGCGATAAAAACGTCGGCACTGGCTGTGAAAATCATCCAGCAATTGGTTGAGACGCTTGCGCCAGTCTTCAGGGCCCAGCACCAGTAAAAAATCATCGCCGCCGATATGCCCGACAAAATCCCGGCTGGGATCGACCCGATCGTTCAGGCATTGGGCCAGGCAGAGCAGCACTTCATCCCCACGCCCGTAACCATAGATGTCGTTGAAAGGCTTGAAGCTGTCGATGTCGACGTAGCAGATCACCGACTCCCGAGCCTGTTGCAGCAGGCGTGTCAGGCACTGCTGAATCGGCACGTTGCCCGGCAACAGCGTCAGGGGGTTGGCGTATCGTGCTTGCTGGATTTTCAGCTCGGTGATCAGTTTCAGCACATCGATGACCCGGCCCAGGCCCAGGTAGCTGCCGTTGAGGGTAATGATGAAGTCTTCCTCGATGCGCTGTCGGGCGCGGCTGGTGATCAGCCGGCTGACCTGCTGCAGCGACTGGCTGAGTTCGACCGCGAGGAAGTCGTCGTTCATCAGGCGGCTGATGGGCTTGCGGGCAAACAGGTCGGTGGCGAAGGGCTTGAGCAGGGCATCTGACAGGGAATGTCGATGCACGATGCCGCACGGCTGGCCTTGCTCATCGAGGACCGCCAGGGAGTTCAGGTTGGCTTGGCGGCGAAAGGCTTCCAGTACCGTGGCGGTAGGGGTGTTGCGGGCCACGGCCGGTTGTTCATTGAGCAGGGCGCTGAGGTCACTGCTCTCATCGTTGAGCACCGTCGCCGGGTTGTCCTGCTTGGGCAGCATGCTCCGGGCATCCCGTGGCGGCTGCTCCTGGGGACGGCAGAGCAGGTAGCCCTGGACCAGGTCCACGCCCATTTCCGTCAGCACCGTCAGTTCCTCGGCCAACTCGATGCCCTCGGCAATCACCTGGGCCCGGGAGGCCTTGGCAATTTGCAGGATCGAACCGACGAATTCGCGTTTCAGCGCATCCTGGTGAATACCGTCGATAAAGTGCCGGTCGATCTTCACATAGTCGGGCCTGAGCTCGGACCACAGGCGCAGGCTGGAATAACCGGCACCCAGGTCATCCAGGGCAATCGAGAACCCCATGTCCCGATAGTGATGCAGAGCGTTCTGCAGCAACTGGAAGTCATCGATCGGTGTTTGCTCGGTGAGTTCGATCACCACCTGGCTGGGAGGAATGCCGAAGTCTTGTAGCAGTTGCAAGGTCCGACCTGGCTGGTGCGCCGCTTCGAGCAGGGACTCCGGCGATACATTGAGGAATAGCTTGCCGGGCAGTTGCTGGTCGCTGAACCGTTTGCAGGCGCTGTGCCGGCAGGCTATTTCCAACTCGCTCAGGCGGCCGGCCTGGCGTGCCACGGCGAACAACGCCACGGGGGAATGCAGCGGACTGTTGGAGGGGCCGCGACTCAGGGCTTCATAACCCAGAATGCGCCGTTCAGAGAGGCTGATGATCGGTTGGAACAGACTGTGTAAACCGCTTTGAGCCAGGATTGAACTCAAGGCACTCAGCTGCTCGGTCGTGGTCATGGCGATCTCTGTCGATAAAAAAAGGACCGGGGCTGCCCTTGATTCAAGAGCAGCGCCCGGTCCTTTATTTCACGACAGAATGATGACTGTTTAATGACGCTCCGAGGAGCGTTCGCATTAAATTGCCATCATCAGTGCTTGGCGACAGCGGTGTTGAGCTTCAGGTAATCCAGGAGGATGCGCCCGGTCTCGCTGAGGTAAGCATCGTCTTCCGGCTTGGTTTTGTCCGGCTCGGCGGCAGCCAGCGCGTCCTCATCCTCTTTCTTCAGCTCTTTGAGCGGCTCTTCACCCTTGGCCTTGCGGCGGATGTTTTCCAGGGCCAACTGCTTGGCTTCGATATCGGCATGTTGGGCGCGACGGTCGGCTTCGTTGAGGCTCACGGTTTTCTCGGCCATGAGTTTCTGTGCCAGGGCCAGTTTGTCACGGATAAACACGAACTCCGGATCCTTGGCGGAACGGCTTTCATGCTCGGACTTTAGTTGCGCCAGGAACGGCTTGAACGGATCCACTGCCGGCTTGATGGCTGGGCGGATGGTGTCCCACGGCATGGCTTCCGGCAGCGCGCTTTCGCCGATTTCCTTGGTGTCGATGATCGACGGGTAATCGATGTCCGGCAGTACGCCCTGGTGCTGTGTGCTCTGCCCGGAAACCCGGTAGAACTTGGCCAGGGTCAGCTTCAGCTCGCCATGGTTCAGCGGCTGGATGGTTTGCACCGTGCCTTTGCCGAAGGTCTGGCCGCCAATGATCAAGGCGCGGTGATAGTCCTGCATGGCACCGGCGAAAATCTCCGAGGCCGAGGCCGAAAGACGGTTGACCAACAGCGCCATCGGGCCTTTGTAGAAAGCACCGGGGTTTTCATCTTCCAGCACATCCACGCGGCCATCGGCGTTGCGTACCAGGACGGTCGGGCCTTTGTCGATGAACAGGCTGGTCAGTTCCGTGGCTTCCTGCAGGGAGCCGCCGCCGTTGTTGCGCAGGTCGATGACCACGCCGTCGACTTTGTCTTTCTGCAGTTCGGTCAGCAGTTTCTTCACATCGCGGGTGGTGCTCTTGTAATCCGGGTCACCCGCGCGGAAGGCCTTGAAGTCCAGGTAGAAGGCCGGGATTTCGATCACCCCCAGCTTGTAGTCCTTGCCGTCCTGTTTCAGGTTGAGCACGGACTTCTTCACGGCCTGGTCTTCGAGCTTCACCGCTTCACGGGTGATCGGCACGATCTTGCTGGTCTGGTCGTTGGGCGCATTGCTGGCCGGAATCACTTCCAGGCGCACCAGGGTGCCTTTCGGACCGCGGATCAGCTTGACCACTTCGTCCAGGCGCCAGCCGACCACGTCGACCATCTCTTTGTTGCCTTGGGCAACGCCGATGATTTTGTCGGCCGGGGCCACTTGCTTGGTCTTGTCCGCCGGGCCTGCCGGCACCAGGCGCACGACCTTGACCTGGTCGTTGTCGCTCTGCAACACGGCACCAATGCCCTCGAGGGACAGGCTCATGTTGATGTCGAAGTTCTCCGCGTTATCCGGCGACAGATAGTTGGTGTGCGGGTCGTAGGACATGGCGAAGGTGTTGATGTAGGCCTGGAAGATATCTTCCGGCCGAGTCTGGTCCAGGCGCGCCAACTGATTCTTGTAGCGCTTGGTCAGGGTTTCCTGAATCTGCTTGGTGTCCTTGCCGGCGATCTTCATGCGCAGCACTTCGTCCTTGACGCGTTTGCGCCACAGGTCGTCGAGTTCCGCAGTGCTCTTGAGCCAAGGGGCGTCTTTGCGATCGATCAGCAAGCTCTCCTTGACGGTAAAGTCGAGCTTGTCGATTTTGGTCAACTCGACCAGGGCGAAGTCCAGGCGTGCCTTGACCCGATCCAGGTAGCGTTTGTAGATGGTGAAGCCGGCGTTGAGGTCGCCGCTTTTCAGGAAGTCGTCAAACTGGGTTTTCCATTTGTCGAATTCGTTGATGTCACTGGCCAGGAAGTAACTGCGCGACGGATCCAGCAGCTTGAGATAGCTGTCATAGATGATCACCGAACGCGCATCGTCCAACGGCGGTTTGCTGTAGTGATGACGCTTGAGCAACTCAACGACGTTAAGGCTGGCAATCACCTCATCACGATCAGGCTGAAGTTTGTCCCAGCTATTGGCTGCGAACGTATTGGTCGACATCGGCAACAGGCCGAGACCAATGAAAAAAGCGAGGGCGGTGCTGGGGAACAAATGCTTCATGCTGATTCGACGCGGGGGCAATTGATAACGCATATTAGGCCGTCTTTGAAGTCGCCGGTTCCATAAAGGGCCGGTCGCATAATGCAAAAAGCCCGGCGCTACCGCTCCGGGCTCAGTCCAGACTCACTATGGAGGCACTGTGAAAGCATTGCAAGGCGTTGAAGGTCATGTGGAGTGGGTTGAAGAGCCAAGTCCTGCTTGTGATGTAGGGCAAGTGCGGATTCGTGTTGCCGCTGCCGGCCTGAATCGGGCCGATCTGTTGCAGCGCGCCGGGCTTTACCCGCCACCGCCGGGCGCCAGTCAGGTGTTGGGGCTGGAATGCTCCGGGGTTATCAGCGAGGTGGGCCCAGGCTCGTCCTGGCAGATCGGCGATCGGGTGTGCGCGCTGCTGGCCGGTGGCGGCATGGCTGAAGAAGTGGTGGTCGATGGTCGCCACGTATTGCCGGTGCCCGAGGGCCTGTCCCTGGCCGAAGCGGCCGGGCTGCCTGAGGTCTACAGCACCGCCTGGCTGAATCTGTTCCAACTGGCGGCCCTCAAGCCGGGGGAAAAAGTCTTGCTGCACGCGGGGGCCAGCGGTGTGGGTTCGGCGGCCATCCAGCTGTGCAAGGCGTTCGGCAATCCGTGTTGGGTCAGTGTTGGTTCGGCTGATCGCCTGGCCTACTGCGAGGCGCTGGGTGCCCAGGGCGGCGTGGTGCGGACCGATGGCCTGGAGGCATTGAAGGATTTCGGGCCTTTCGATGTGATTCTCGACCCGGTCGGCGCCAATTACGCCGCGCTGAATATTAAATTGCTCAACCGCGACGGGCGTTGGGTGCTGATTGGCCTGATGGGCGGTCGCGAAGCCCAGTTGGACCTGGCCCAGGTGCTGGCTAAGCGCGTGCAACTGCTGGGGTCCACCTTGCGCAGTCGCGATGACCAGTTTAAGGCTGATCTGTTGAGCGACCTGGGGCAGAACGTTTGGCCGTTGTTCAGCGAGGGGCGCCTGAGCCCGCAATTGGCCAAGACCTTCCCGATCCAGGACGCTGAAGCGGCATTTGCCGAACTGGCGACCAATCAGGTCTCGGGCAAGCTGGTGCTGGTGATCGATCCCAGCCTCACCTGACCCTATTGTAGGAGCCGGCTTGCCGGCGAAGGGGCCTCAAGCCTTGTTGGGGCGAGGGGCCTGATCGCTGGCAAGCCAGCGCCTACAGGATAGGCCGTGGTTTTCTGAAGGTTATTTCCAGTGGTGGATGGGCCAGCCGGCCTTTTCCGCGTGTTCGCGCAGCACCGGGTCCGGGTTGACCACCTGTGGATGGTCGACCCGAAGCAGCAACGGTAAGTCGTTGCGCGAGTCGGAGTAGAAGCTAGCGCCTTCCAGGTTTTCTTCCTCGGCATCGAGCCATTCCAGCAAGCGGGTGATCTTGCCTTCGCGGTACGTCAGGGTGCCGGTGGTGTGGCCGCTGTACACCCCGTGCTGCACCTCCAGCTCGATCCCCAGCACTTCGTCGATGCCCAGGCGCTCGGCAATCGGCTTCACCAGGTGGGTCCCGGACGCCGAGATCACCAGGATCCGATCGCCAGCCTTGCGGTGGGCGGCGATGGCCTTGCACGCATCGCTGAAGATGATCGGCTCGATCACGTCCTCGACCCAGGGCGCCACCAGGTGCTCGATCTCTTCCGGGGTGCGTCCGGCCATGGGCTCGAGGCTGAACGCCATGAACTCTTCCATGGCCAGTTTGCCTTGGCTGTAGGCGTCCATGAGCTCGTGGTTGCGGCGCATGAAGGATTCGCTGTCGACCCAGCCCAGGCGACCCATCTGCTCGCTCCAGAGGGTGGCACAGTCGCCATGAATCAGGGTTTCGTCCAGATCAAAAATTGCCAGGGCCATCAGTGCAACTCTCTCTTCAAAATCATCGGCATCAAAGGCATCAGGCTACCTCACACAGGGCCGTCGGATCGATGGAAAGTGTCAGTTGCTGGCCATCGGCATGCAGGTCCGCTGCCGAACGGTTCAACACGTCCACCACCAACTCCACACCGCGGGCCTCGACTCGGTAGCGGATCACGTTGCCCAGCAGGCTGTGGCTGCGGATTTGCGCGTTGGGCACGCCATCCTTGTGCAGTTCGATGGCCTCCGGGCGAATGGCGATGCGTCCGCTGATGGGGCGTTGCAGCAGTTTGCTGGCGCTGTCGGCGTCCAGCAGGTTGTAGTTGCCGATAAAACCGGCGGCAAACACATCCACGGGCGCGGTGTAGAGGGTTTCGGCGTCGCCGCTCTGGACGATCCGGCCCTGGTTCATCAGGAAGATGCGGTCGGACATGGTCAGGGCTTCTTCCTGATCATGGGTGACGAAGATGGTAGTCAGGCCCAGCTCGCGCTGGATCTGGCGGATCTGCTCGCGCAGGTGTTTGCGGATGCGCGCATCCAGTGCCGACAGCGGTTCATCCAGCAGCAACAGCCGCGGCCGGGTCACCAGGGAGCGGGCCAGGGCCACTCGCTGGCATTGGCCGCCGGACAGTTGGTGTGGGTAGCGCCCGGCGAATTCATTGAGTTCCACCAGTTGCAGGGCTTCGAGCACCCGCTTGCGGCTGTCGTCGGCATTGACCTTCTGCATGCGCAGGCCAAAGGCGACATTCTGTTCCACGGTCATATTGGGGAACAGTGCGTAGCTCTGGAACACCATGCCGATCCCGCGCTTCTGTGGGCTCAGGGGCACGATGTCCTGGCCGTCGAGCAGAATCTGCCCGCCATCCACCGGGGTCAGGCCGGCGATGCAGCGCAGCAGGGTGGATTTACCGCAACCCGATGGCCCCAGCAGGGTGACGAACTCACCCTTTTGAATCTCGCAATTGATGTCGCTGAACACGGTGGTGCCCGCGTAGTTTTTCTGCAGGTGTTGGACGCTGACGAAGCTCATTGGCTTTTGTCCTTGTTCAAGATGTTGGCGGCCCAGGTCAGCAGCAGCACAAAGAAGAAGTAGGAAATCACCAGGGCGCTGGTGAAGTGGCCGCTGCTGTTGCGCATGTTGTTCAGGTAGACCTGCAGGGTTTCATAGCGAGTGCCCACCAGGATGTTGGCGAATACAAACTCGCCAAACAGGAACGAGAACGACAGCAGCAACGCGACCATCAGCCCCTTGCGCAGGTTCGGCAGCACCACCAGGAACGCCGCCTGCCAGGTGCTGGCGCCGAGCAACTGGGCGGCGTCCATCAGGTCCCGCAGGTTGATGGCTTGCAGGTTGTTGGTGATCGCCCGGTACATGAACGGCAGGGCCACGGTGAAGTAGCAGCCGATGAGGATCCACGGCGTACCGACCATGGCAAAGGGGCCTGAACCATAGAGTTGCAACAAGCCCACCGAAGACACCACCGGCGGCACCGCAAAGGGCAGCAGGATCAGGATGTTCATCAGCGCGTCGAGCTTGGGGAAGTGGTAGTGCACCACGAACAGCAACGGCAGGATCAAAACCACCGAGAGGATCAATGCGCCGACACACACCAATAGGGACTGGCCGAAGGCGTTGAGAAAACGCGGGTCGCTCCACAGCTGCAGGTACCACTTGAAGGTGAAACCGCTGGGCAGGATGGTTGCCGACCAACTGCTGGCGATGGAGTAGATCAAGGTCCCCAGCAGCGGCAGCAACAGAATCGCGAACAGCAGGTACACCACCACGCGGTGGTAGAGCACGGCCGAGCCGGGTTCAGCGCGAGACATGGTAGCTCCTCTTCAGCAGCAACTGATGGACGATGGTCACCAGGGTCATCAACGCCACCAGCACCACTGCCAGGGCGCTGGCCATGTTCGGATCCAGGGAAATATCCCCGGACACCATGGCGGCGATACGGATCGGCAGCACGTTGAAATTGCCGGTGGTCAGGGCGAACACCGTGGCGTAGGCACCCAGGGCGTTGGCCAGGAGGATCACGAAGGTGCCCAGCAAGGCCGGGGTCAGCACCGGCAGGCCGATATGCCGCCAGAACTGCCAGCCGTTGGCGCCCAGCAGCGCGGCGGATTCACGCCAGTCTTCGCGTAGGGCGTCGAATGCCGGGTAGAGCAGCAACACCCCGAGGGGGATCTGGAAATAGGTGTAGAGAATGATCAGCCCGGTCTTGGAGTACAGGTTGAAGTCCTGAATGATTCCGGACTGCTTGAGCATCAGGGTAAAGGTGCCGTTGAAGCCCAGCAGGATGATGAAGGCGAAGGCCAGGGGCACGCCGGCAAAGTTGCTGGTCATGTTGGCGAAGGCGTTGACGAAATTGCGCAGCCGCGAGTCCACCCGGCGCAGGGAGTAGCTGCCCAGCACGGCGATGATGATGCCGAACAGGCTGGACCAGAAACTGATCTCCAGGCTGTACTGAATGGCCTGCAGGTAGAACTTCGAGCTGAAGATCTTGCTGAAGTTGGCCAGGCCCCAGCCGAACTCTTCCGACTGCAGGCTGTTGATCATGACCCACAGCAGCGGGGCAATCTGGAACACGATAAAGAACAGGGCGAAGGGCACCAGGCACAGCACCGCCAGCCATTTGCCTCGGGTGAATGAGTTCACTTGAGCAGCTCCTGGCACAGGGGTTTGTCATGGGCAATGCCCAGCAGTTGGCAGACGGTGCCACACAACTCGGTTTGCCGGGGTGCGGCAGCGGCATTGAGGCTGAACGCATCGCCCATCACGAACAGCGGCACTTCCCGTTCCTCCGGCAGCAGGCCGTTATGGGAGCGGTCGTTGTTCATGCCGTGGTCGGCGGTCACCAGCACCTGGTAGCCGGCGTCGAGCCAGCCTTGCAAGTAGTCGGCGAGGATGATGTCTGCCGAGCGCGCGCTGTTACGGTAGGGCGCGCTGTCCAGGCCATGCTTGTGCCCGGCATCGTCGATGTTCATCGGATGCACCAGGAGAAAATTCGGCTGATGGCCCAGGCGCAGATGCTCGGCGTCGGCGAACAGGTGGGAATCAGGGTAGTGGTCGTTCCAGTAGAAGTGCCCGTGCTGGATCGGCAGTGCCGTGTCGTCGGTATGCCGGTCGCGGGCAGCAATAAAGGGGGAGCGGTTGTACAGCTCGCTGACCCAATGGTAAGCCGCCGCCGCGGTGCTCAAGCCGGCGTCAGTGGCGTAATGGAAAATGCTGCGCTGGTTGGACAGGCGCGAGACATTGTTGTGGACGATGCCGCTGTCGATCGGCGGTACGCCCGTGAGGATGCATTCATACAGCGGGCGCGAGAGCGCGGGTAATTCACATTCCAGCCTGTAGATCGCCGCGCGGCCGGCGCCGACATAAGCCTGGAGGTGCCCCATGGCATGCCGGGCAACCTCGTAATTGAGGCCGTCGAGCACCACAAGGATGACGTTGTGCTTCATAGGGGCAAGGCTCCGATCAATAAAACGGACCAACTGCAGGAGCCGGCTTACCTGCGATTGCGGTCTGTCCGTTAACATCAGGGTTGAACGTCAGGCCTGCATCGCCGGCAAGTCGGCTCCTACAGTGATCGTGTCATTGCATATTGATGATCACTTCTTCCTGCCACTTCTGCGGCAGGGCCTTGGAGGTTTTTTCCCAGGCATCCGGATCCTTGATCGGCGTGACGTGCTTGTACTGTTCGTTGGGCAGCAGGTTGGCCTGTACTTCTGGCGGCAGGGTCAGGTGCTCGGCGCGGATGGGACGGGCATTGCCCCGGGCCAGGTTGATTTGGCCGGCATCGCTGAAGATGTATTCACGTGCCAGTTTCGCGGCGTTGGGGTGCTTGGCGTACTTGTTGATGATGGTGGTGTAGCCGGAGATCACCGAACCGTCAGACGGGATCAGTACGATGTAGTCGTCCTTGTTGACCATCTTGTTGCGGTAGCTCAGGCCGTTGAAATCCCAGACCACGCCCACTTCCACCTCGCCTTTTTCCAGGGTGGCAATGGTCGGGTTGGCCAGGGACAGGCGCCCCTGCTTGGCAATCTCGGCGAACATCAGCAGCGCCGGCTGAATGTTCTTCTCGTTGCCGCCTTTGGCAATGGCGGCGGCCAGCACGCCGTTGGCAGCCTGGGCCGCGGTGCTCACGTCACCGATGGAGACCTTGTATTTGCCTTTCTCCAGGTCTGACCAACGGGTCGGTGCTTCGGAGCCGTGCAGCAGCTTTTTGTTGATGATGAAGGCAATGGTGCCGGTGTAGGCCAGGGCCCAGTTGCCGTCTTTATCCTTGGCCCAGTCCGGGACCTGGTCCCAGGTGCTTGGCTTGTAGGGTTGCACCACGCCCTGCTTGACCGCGATCGGACCGAAGGCCGCACCGACGTCGCCGATGTCGGCGCTGGCGTTGTCTTTCTCGGCGGCGAACTTGGCGATTTCCTGGGCCGAGCTCATGTCGGTGTCCATGTGCTTGAGGCCGTAGTTCTTGGCCAGGTCCTCCCAGGTGCCTTTCCAGTTGGCCCAGTCATCGGGCATGCCGACGCTGTTGACCGCACCTTCCGTTTTGGCGGCGGCTTCCAGGGTTTTCAAATCGATATCAGCGGCCATGGCGGCGGTGCACATGGCAATGGTCGAGCCTAACAGTGATGCCAGGAAAAGCTGTTTCATCCGAAGCTCCTTTGGGCGTGGTTAGCGCTGCACTTTTTTAGGTTTGCGGTTGGATTGGTCTAGGTCAGCAATACCTGAGCCAATTTAAGCTTGCCGGATGACACTTTAATGTCGGCATTGGTCCTGCAAGGGTTTTCATGGCCGCAGGGGCGGGGCTGCGAGATAAGCGTAGACCATGGTTAAACGGCTGATACACAAGGACTTGGCTGATCAATTGCAGGTATCTGGACGGGCCGTTCAGCGGCTTTGTCATCTGTCAGTCATGTGCATTGCCTAGGCTTCGCTTGGCAGACAAGGGGTTTTTCCTGGGGCGTTGCGCCCTGTAACAGTGCTGGTCTAGTCCAGATGGGTAACATTGATGCGCAGCGAGACAACCAAAGCGGTGACAAGCATCGGCCAGGTCCTGCAGGAGCAGATCAGCCATGGCCTATTGGCGCCAGGCAGCAAGTTGCCCGCCGAGCGCAAGCTCAGTGAGTTGTTCGACACCACGCGGATTACCGTGCGTGAGGCCTTGCTGCAACTGGAGGCCCAAGGGCAGATTTATCGCGAGGAGCGCCGTGGCTGGTTCGTCTCGCCGCCGCGGCTGGCCTACAACCTCATGCAGCGCAGCCATTTCCACGCCATGGTCAGCGCCCAGGGGCGAGTGCCTTCTACCGAAGTGATCTCGGCACGGCTGTTGCCAGCGTCGGCAGCGGTCTGTGCCTGGTTGCAACTGCCGGCGTTGTCCAGCGTGATTCAGATCTGTCGGGCCCGGCGTATCGATGAGCGGCTGGTGCTGTACGTGGAGCACTACCTGAACCCGCAGTATTTTCCGCAGATTCTCGACTTCGACCTGAACCAGTCGATGACCGAACTCTATGCCCGGCATTACGACCTGCATTACGGCCGGGTGCGCTTCGAAATCGTGCCGACCTCATTGCAGCCTGAAGCGGCGGCGGCCTTGAAGGTGTCCGTGGGCAGCCCCGGGCTGCGGATTGCCCGGGTCAACTACGACCAGCACGAACGGCTGATCGATTGCGATCTGGAGTTCTGGCGCCATGACGCGATTCATGTCGGCGTCGATGTGCTGTAGGGGCTACCGGCAAGGGTGAAGGGTTTCCCCGGCCACCCGGATCCTACCCGTTATTTGTTGTCCGGGGTGATGCCGGGGGTGATGACCTGGATGCTCATGCGTGGCGTGGCCAAGTCCAGGCCGGCCTCGTCGAGCTGGCGTTTGAGGGACAGGTTGAAGGCCCGTGAGACCTCCCACTGCTTGATCGGCGCAGTCTTGAACCGGGCACGCAGAATGGCGCTGCCGGACTCGAAACTCTCCACCCCCTGAATCTCCAGCGGTGACCAGATATTGCGTCGCTGCAGAGGGTCGCTGCGCATCTTTTGCCCGACATCGCGCATCAGCTTGATCGCGTCATCGATCTCCATGTTGTAAGGGATCGCCACGCGGAAAATCGCATAACCGAATTCCCGGGAGTAGTTCTTGATGCTCTTGATTTCGCTGAAGGGGATGGTGTGCACGATGCCGTCGATGTCCCGCAGGCGCACGGTACGGATGGTCAGGCCCTCGACGGTGCCGAGGTGGCCGCCAACGTCCACGTAGTCGTCGATGGCCAGGGAGTCCTCAATGATGATGAACAGCCCGGTGATCAGGTCGGCCACCAGGGACTGGGCGCCGAAACCGATGGCCAGGCCGATCACACCGGCACCGGCCAGCAGCGGCGTGACGTTCATCCCCATGTTCGCCAGGGCGACGATCAGCGCAATGATGAAAATCGCCACGAACAGCACGTTGCGGATCAGCGGCATCATGGTCTGCGCCCGGGCATTGGCCAGGCCTTTGCGCGAACGGGTCAGGGCATGGTGCACAGCGGTATCGCTGAGGATCCAGATCAGCCAGGCGAACAGCAGCGTGCCGCCGAGGCCGAAGAGCCTGACGCTGATCTCATGGCCTTCGCCTTCGGTGAAGCGGATCAGCGACAAGCCCCAGACCCGCAACCCGAGTTCGATAAAGGCCAGCCAAACCACTAGGTGCGCCAGGGTATAGAAGAAGTTTTTCAGGCGTTCCGAATACAGCGCATGGCGCTTGTGGCCACGCTGGGGCCTGAGGGCATGCCGGCGCACCAGGCCGTTGATCACCATGCACAGCACCAGCAGCACCGTGCAGATCAGCGATTGCCGCAGGGCGGTGCTGGTATCGCCCGCCGAGACGAAGGTGGCGAACAGCGAGATGCCGACCAGCACCAGGGCCGGTAGGTACCAGAAGGTGCCGATGATTTCGATGGTGTCGCTCAGGGCGCGCCGGGTCAGGCGCCGGGCCAGGGGTTGGTTGCGAATCAGGTGGGCGATGGGGCGGCGGAAACGCAGGATGAACACCCCGGTCGACAGCGCCGCCAGGACATTGGTGAAGGTGGCCGCGGTGTGGGCCAGGTGGGCGCCCAGGCTGGCCACCAACCGTGGATCGCTCAGGGCTTCGCCAAAGGCGGCGAAACTGCCGATCAACCACAGTGGACGAAACGCCCGGCGCCGCAGGATGTATAACGCCCGATGGCGGTGCGGGCCGTCGAGCAAGGAGAAGGCCAGCACGCAGATGGCCGAGAAGCAGGTGCCCACTACCAAGGCATAGGCCAGCACCATCGCAAGGTCCTTGCCTAGGGATGAGGGCAGGGCGTAGCTCATGTAGACGGTGATCAGCAGGGCAATCAGCCAGGGGCCGAGCTTGCGCAGGGCGAAGCGCAACATGTCCCAGGTCTTGGGGTGTTGAGGCAGCTCTTCGGTCAGGCCGAAGCGCAGGCGAATCCGATGGCTGAGCCAGATCAGCGCCGTTGCCAGCAGGCTCCAGACCAGCAGGATCAGGGCGAAGGCAAAGATCATCGGTAGCCATTGACTGGCCGGCAGCATCAGCGCGCCAAGTTCGTCCTTGGCCAGGTCGAACTCATCTGACCAGCGGCTCAGCGGGCTGTCGGCACCGGCGAACTGTTTTTCGAAGCTGGCCAGGGTACCGCCGATCAGCCCCAGCACGCCTTCCTCGGCGGTGGGTTGGGCTTTCTTGGTGGCATCTCGCAGCTTCTTAAGGTCGGCCAGCAGCTTGGCGCGCTGCTGATCGTTTTCCAGGGATTTGATCACTTCATCCAGCGACTGCCCCAAGGGTTCCTGGGACTGGGGCTGCGCCTGGCTCTGGGTATTGAGCAACCCCGGCAGGCCCACGGCCTGGGCAGTCATGCTCGGCAGCAGGGTCAACAGGCAGACGAGCAGCCAGCAGGGCAAAGCGAAAAGACGAGCAAGCACGGGGCGGTCAACCTCGGAGAAAACGGATCGGCCGAGTGTACGAGGCAGCCCAGGCCAATGCGAGTCTGGTGTGGTTTTATTCGGCGAGCTTGGCAAGGATCTTGTAGATCACGGTGCAGAGGATCAGCAGCATGCCGATCCACATGCCGAAGACCCCAATGTTTTTGTCGCGGAAGTTGAAGCCGATGGCCAGCAGGATCATCCCCGCGAGGATGGGCAGCAGCATCGCATGGAACGCAGACATCGGGATCATAGTGACAGCCTTGTCAGAAGGGATGCTGTTGAGTCTAGGCCGCTTTGTGGGAACTGCGATTGATATGCATCAGGCGCTTTTTGTGGCGCGGGCGCGAGGGCAGCCCTGGGAAGCGCCGCGTTTGCGGACGCTTCCCAGGGCGTGCTGCTATGGCAGGTCGCGGCTGGCGTAGAAGGCGCTCAGGACTTTCACCAGGTGTGCCAGATCGTGGCTGCCGCACAGCTCGCGGATCGAGTGCATGGCGAAGGTCGGCAGGCCGATGTCCACGGTGCGCACGCCCAGGTGGCTGGCGGTGATCGGGCCGATGGTCGAGCCGCAACCCATGTCGCTGCGCACCACGAAACTTTGCACCGGCACTTCTTCGGCCATGCACAGGTGGCGGAAGAAGCCGGCTGTTTCGCTGTTGGTGGCGTAACGCTGGTTGCTGTTGACCTTGATCACCGGGCCGGCATTGAGCTTTGGACCGTGGTTGGCGTCGTGCTTGTCGGCGTAATTGGGGTGCACGCCGTGGGCGTTGTCCGCCGACACCAGCAGGGACTTCTGGATGGTGCGCACGAACTCGTCGCCTTCGGGCAGCAGGCGGCGCAAGGTTTGCTCGAGCATCGGGCCGTCGGCGCCACAGGCGGAGCAGGAGCCCACTTCTTCGTGGTCGTTGCACACCAGTACGCAGGTTTCTTCGGTGTCGGCATTGAGCAGGGCTTGCAGGCCGGCGTAGCAGGACAGCAAGTTGTCCAGGCGCGCGCCGGCGATAAAGTCGCCGTGCAGGCCGATCACCGCCGCGCTCTGGGTGTCGTAGAAACTCAGCTCGTAGTCCAGCACCACATCGGCGTTGAGGCCGTGTTCGCGGGCCAATTGGTCGGTGAGCACGGCGCGGAAGTCCACGCGCTCGTCGCCGGCGAATTGGGCGAGGATCGGCGGCAGTTCGGTCTGGGCATTGATCGCCCAGCCCTGGTTGGCTTCACGGTTGAGGTGGATGGCCAGGTTGGGAATGATCGCGATGGGCGCCTTGAAGTCGATCAATTGGCTTTCCACCTTGCCGTCGCGACGGAAGGTTACGCGGCCGGCCAGGGACAGGTCACGGTCGAACCACGGTGCCAGCAGGGCGCCGCCATAGACTTCCACGCCCAGTTGCCAGAAGCCCTGGCGTTGCAGCTCCGGCTGCGGCTTGACCCGCAGGCAGGGGCTGTCGGTGTGGGCGCCGACCAGGCGGATACCACCTGACAGCGGCGAGTGTCGGCCCAGCTTGAAGGCTACGATCGAAGAATCATTACGGGTGACGTAGTAGCGACCGTTGGTTTCGGTGGTCCAGGTTTCGCGTTCGTCCAGGCGTTGATAACCGGCCGCTTCCAGGCGTTGAACCAGGCTGGCGGTGGCATGGAAAGGGGTAGGGGAGGCCTTGAGAAAGTCGATCAGGCCTTGGTTCAACTCTTCGCGCATAAATAGCTCCAGACAGCAGTGGCGCGAGTTTAACGTATAGGCGAGCCCTGTAGGAGCCGGCTTGCTGGCGAAGCGGTCGTCGACCTGGGTGGGGCCTTCAAGCCGCTATCGCCGGCACGCCGGCTCCTGCAAAGGTTGTCTCAGAAGGGCGCAGGGCACTCGAAGCGCAGGCGCTCGCCGCTTTGCGGATGGGTGAAACTGAGCATGCTGGCGTGCAGGCACAGGCGCGGCCAGGCGGCCAGGGCTTGTGGGTGGGCGTAGAGGCCGTCACCCAGCAGCGGATGACCGATGGACAGCATATGCACCCGCAACTGGTGGGAGCGGCCGGTGATCGGGGTCAGCTCTACGCGGCACCAGTCACCGCAGCGTTCCAGCACACGCCAGAACGTCAGGGCGTGCTTGCCGAACTCATGGTCCACCACGTGCCGGGGTTTGGTCGGCGGGTCGTAGCGCAGGGGCAGGTCGATGCTGCCGCTGTCCAGTTCGGGTTGGCCCCAGCAGAGTGCGGTGTAGGCTTTTTCGGTTTCCCGGTCATGAAACTGCCGCGACAGCTCGCGGTGGGTATCGGGGTCGCGGGCCAGGAGGATGATGCCCGAGGTTTCCCAATCCAGACGGTGGACGATGCGGGCTTCCGGGTAACCGTTTTCCTGCAGGCGGGTGATCAGGCAGTCTTTGTTGTCATCGGCACGCCCTGGCACGGAAAGCAGCAGGGTGGGCTTGTTCACCACCAGCACGGCGGCATCCTGGTGAATGATGTGAATATTCGACAGCGGCATAAAACAGTCTCGTAACAAACGCCAACGGCGGCTCAGGAACCCGATGCATTGCACCAAGTCCCCGAGCCGCCGTGGCTCCAGCCTGATCGATCAGCGATCTGGCAGGGTGATATTGAGTTCCAGAATCGAGCAGCTACCCTGGTTTTCCAGGGCGACATGCACATCATCGGACCCGATATTGACGTACTTGCGGATCACTTCCACCAGTTCCTTCTGCAAGGCGGGCAAGTAATCTGGGGTACTGCGCTGGCCGCGTTCATGCGCCACGATGATCTGTAGACGCTCTTTCGCCACCGACGCGGTACTTACCTTTTTATTGGCACGAAAGAAGTCAAAAAGATTCATTATCTACCTCCAAACAGGCGCTCGAAGAATCCCTTCTTCTCGACATCAAGGAACCGATGTTCCACGGTTTTGCCCAGCAAACGATCGACGGCATCGCTGTACGCCTGGCCGGCGTCGCTTTGGTCGTCGAGGATTACCGGCACGCCCTGGTTGGAGGCCTTGAGCACCGCTTGGGATTCTGGGATCACACCCAGCAGGGTGACGGCGAGAATTTCCTTGACGTCTTCGACGCCGAGCATTTCGCCGTTGTTGACGCGCTCCGGGTTGTAGCGGGTCAGCAGCAAATGTTCCTTGATCGGGTCTTCGCCGTTTTCCGCGCGTCGGGATTTGCTGGCCAGCAGGCCGAGCATACGGTCGGAGTCGCGGACCGAGGAGACTTCCGGGTTGGTCACGACGATCGCTTCATCAGCGAAGTACATGGCCAGGTGAGCGCCTTTTTCGATGCCTGCCGGGGAATCGCAAACCACGAACTCAAATTGTTCCTTGAGCTCCATCAGGACTTTTTCCACGCCTTCGACGGTCAGCGCGTCTTTATCGCGGGTCTGACTGGCGGCCAGTACGTAGAGGTTTTCCAGGCGCTTGTCTTTGATCAGGGCTTGTTGCAGGTTGGCTTCGCCGTTGACGACGTTGACGAAGTCGTAAACCACGCGGCGTTCGCAGCCCATGATCAGGTCGAGGTTACGCAGGCCGACGTCGAAGTCGACGATGACTGTTTTGTGGCCGCGCAGAGCGAGGCCGGTACCGATAGCGGCGCTGGTGGTGGTCTTACCCACACCACCCTTGCCGGATGTAACCACGAGAATCTTGGCCAAGGTGTTTCACCCCTAAGGAAAAAGGACTTTTAGCCCCTGAAAAACATCTCTTGAAACTACTGCAGTCGGACAGCCTTGGCTGGAGCTTGATCAGCGGCGCCATTTACCCCTGGTAAACACGACGTGCTGGCAACTTCCTACTTCGTTTGAGCCGTTTTCGCTACGTTTTAGAGATGCTTGGAAAATGCGGCAGTATCCGTTAAAGACGAGTGATGTTCAACACATCGCCCGACAGGCTGACCTGGACCCCGGAGCCCCACAATGGATCTCGACGCAGGTCTTCGGACACCTTGTATTGGCCGGCGATGGAGACCAATTCAGCGCTCAATTGCTGACAGAAAATCCGTGCCTTGGTGTCGCCCTTGACGCCGGCCAGCGCGCGACCGCGCATGGGGCCGTATACATGGATGTTGCCATCGGCGAGAAGTTCCGCGCCGGGGCTGACCGAGGAGATCACCACCAGGTCGCCGCCTTGAGCATAGATCTGCTGCCCGCCACGCACTGGCGAAGTGATGATACGGGTCGGCTTGACCGTCGGTTCGGCCGGTTTTTCCGGTTTTTTCCGGACTTCGCCTTCCTGGGGATCCAGAGGCCGCTCCCGGGCGCCGGACGGTGGCAACACCGGCAGGTCCACGGCGATGGCCGCGGCAATGTCTTCGATACGGTTGGCGCGGATGGCCAGGGTGCGCAGGCCATGCTGGCGGCACACGCGCATCAGCCCGGGCAGGTCCACCGCGCCTTCGCTGGCCGGGAGCTTGTCCAGGGCCAATACCAAGGGCGCGTTGCTGAAGAAATTCGGCGCTTGCGCGACCTTCGCGGCCAACTGGCGATCCAGGCCTTCGAGGTCATTGCGGGCCAGTTCCAGCACCGTGATGGCGAGCATGCTGCCCTTTAACTGGAACACAGGATCTTGGTCTAGCGATTCGGTTTGGCTCATGGTCGGCATAAAGCGGCTTGTCACTAAAAGTGCCGAGACTTATAACGAGAACGCCCGCGAGCCGCAACCCGGGTCGAACCGATGTAGAATGCGCGACCTTGTTGTCTGTCCGGAATCTGTAATGGATCGCCCGCGTTTTCGAGCTGCATTTTTATCGCCGCGTTTTTGGCCGTTGTGGCTGGGGCTTGGCCTCTTGTGGTTGGTCGTCCAACTGCCTTATCCGCTGTTGCTGGTCATCGGTCGTGGTTTGGGCGCGTTGATGTATCGGGTCGCCGGCGAACGGCGGCGGATTGCCAAGCGCAATCTTGAACTGTGTTTTCCCGAGAAGTCGGCCGCCGAGCGTCGACGCCTGCTCAAGGACAACTTCGCCTCCACCGGCATTGCCTTCTTTGAAATGGCCATGAGCTGGTGGTGGTCCAAGCCGCGCCTGGCGCGCCTGGCCCATATCGAAGGGCTGGAGCACCTGCAGGCGGCCCAACGTGAAGGCAAGGGCGTGATTCTCATGGCCCTGCATTTCACCACCCTGGAAATCGGCGCGGCCCTGCTCGGTCAGCAGCACACCATTGACGGTATGTACCGCGAGCACAAAAACCCGTTGTTCGACTTTATCCAGCGCCGCGGTCGCGAGCGCCACAACCTGGATTCCCTGGCGGTGGAGCGCGAGGATGTGCGCGGCATGCTCAAGCTGCTGCGTGCCGGGCGGGCCATCTGGTATGCGCCGGATCAGGACTACGGCGCCAAGCAAAGCATTTTCGTGCCGCTGTTCGGCATCCAGGCGGCCACCGTCACCGCCACCAGCAAGTTCGCTCGCCTGGGCAAGGCCCTGGTGGTGCCGTTCACCCAGGAGCGCCTGGCTGATGGCAGCGGTTATCGACTGGTGATCCATGCGCCCCTGAGTGATTTCCCCGGGGAGACCGAGGAAGCCGACTGCCTGCGCATTAACCAGTGGATCGAAAGCGCCTTGCGCGAATGCCCCGAGCAATACCTGTGGGCCCATCGACGCTTCAAGAGCCGGCCACCTGGCGAGCCGAAGCTGTATCCCAAACGCGGTTGACCCCATAACGATAAAAGGCCCCCGAGCGCCATGGAGTGTTGCGATGAGCCCTGCTGAACCGGTTACAGGCCTGATTCTTTCCGGTGGCGGGGCACGAGCGGCCTATCAAGTGGGGGTGCTGGCGGCCATTGCCGAGTTGCTGCCGCCGGGCGCCGACAACCCGTTTCCGGTGATTGTCGGCACCTCGGCGGGGGCGATCAATGCGGTGAGCCTGGCCAGCGGTGCCACTGATTTCAAGACGGCGATCCTGCGCCTCACGGCCTTTTGGCAGAGCTTTCGCAGCCATCAGGTGATGCGCAGTGACTGGCCGGGGGTGATTCGCCAGGCCAGCCGCTTTGTCGGCCACAGCCTGCTCGGGCTCGGTGCCCAAGTACCTGTGGCACTGATCAACAGCTCGCCCCTCAAAGACCTGCTCAACGACAAGCTGCAACTGTCCGGGATCGATGACGCCATCGCCCAGGGGCAATTGCATGCGGTGGCGGTGACGGCCTTCGGTTATGAATCCGGACAGGCGGTGACTTTTTATCAGGGCGGCAGGGTCATCGAACCCTGGCTGCGTCATCGGCGCATCGGGATCCCCACTCAAATCAGCGTGGAACACTTGCTGGCCAGCTCGGCAATTCCGTTGCTGTTCGCTCCGGTCAAGATCGAACAGGAGTACTTTGGCGACGGCGCGGTGCGGCAATCGGCACCGATCAGCCCGGCGCTGCACCTGGGGGCCAGCCGGGTGCTGGTGGTGGGCGTCAGCGGCAACCCCCGGGGCGTCGACCCGGACAGCGCGGCGCAGCGCACGTACACCGGACAGCAGCCGACCCTGGCGCAGATCGGTGGGCACATGCTCAACAGCACCTTCATCGACAGCCTGGAAAGTGACATCGAGCTGCTGGAGCGGCTCAACCAGTTCAGCCACCTGATGCCACGGCAAGTGCCCGTGCGCAGCCTTGGGGTGGCACCGGTGGATGTGCTGGTGATCGCTCCCAGCCAGCCGATCGATGAAATTGCTGCGCGGCATCGGCAAGAGTTGCCCAAGGCCTTGCGTTTGTTCCTGCGCGGGCCAGGGGCGACCAAGACCAGCGGCGCCGGTGTCCTGAGTTACCTGCTGTTCGAGGCCAGCTACTGCAGTGAGCTGATCGAACTGGGGCGCCGCGATGCCTTGGCCAAGCGTGAAGAGTTGTCGCGCTTCCTGGGGCTGTCGGTTTAAGCGGTCAGCTTGTCGTCACGAAAGTCCCTCAGGGCCTGTTCGATCTCTTCCCGGGTGTTCATGACAAAGGGCCCGTACTGGACGATGGGTTCACCCAGCGGCTTGCCGGCAATCAGCAGCACCTTGGCCCCGGACTGGCTGGCCAGTTGCAGGTCACCGTGATCGGACAGGCGCACCAGCTTGCTGCTGGTCACGCTCTGAGGGTGGCCCGGCAGTTCCAGGGCGCCTTCGTAGACATAGAGCAGCGCCCGATGCCCCTCGGGCAAGCGCGGGGCGACCTGACTGCCGGCACCCAGGTGCAGGTCGAAGTAGCAGGGCTCGGTGTCCGGACGCTGCACGGCGCCTGGTTGCCGGACCTGGCCATCATCGAAGGTGCCGGCGATCACCACCACCTCGACCCCGGCAGCCGTGGTCAGGCGCGGAATGTCCTTGGGTTGAATGTCTTGGTAGCTGGCCGGGTCGAGCTTGTGTTTGCCCGGCAAGTTGAGCCACAACTGGAAGCCGCGCATCACGCCTTCTTCCTGCTCCGGCATCTCGCTGTGGATGATGCCTTTGGCCGCGGTCATCCATTGCACGCCTCCGCCTTCCAGCAGCCCGACATTACCCAGGTGGTCCTCATGACGCATGCGACCTTCGAGCATGTAGGTGACGGTTTCAAAGCCGCGATGGGGGTGGGGCGGGAAGCCTGCGATGTAGTCGTCTGGGTTCTGCGAGCCAAATTCATCGAGCATCAGGAAGGGGTCGAAACGCTCTACGCCTTGGCCGCCGAAGACCCGGGTCAGCTTGACCCCGGCGCCGTCCGAGGCGGGCTGGCCGCTATGGACGCTGATAACGTTGCGTAATTGAGTCATGGGTACAACTCCTGATCAGGTGGGAATGGTCGACATGCTATGCCAGTCCGATCGATCAAAGGTTGCGAATTCTTCTGTGTTTTTATCGGCTATTTAGATGTTTCGAGGTGGAGCCTGTTTTTGCCCGGTCAGCCATCCTGTAACTGTCAAGCCGGCTGCTGCCCAGGCATTGAGGTGCCTGGGTGCGGCAGCGGGCTTGTCAGCGACAGCGAACGTCAGAAGTGGAACTTGACCAACAGGCTGGCGGTGTCCTGGTTGGTTTCAAACGCGCCAGAGTCTTTGATGCCGTACTTGTTCTTCCAGTAGTCGTACTCGATACCGACGTACAACTGTTTTTCACCCCAGCTCAGGGCTTTGCCCAGGTCGTACTTGATCTGCGGGTTGAAGTGCAGGTTGGCGTGGTAAGTGCCTTTGCTGTTTTTGTCGTTATCGACGACCCAGTCCATGAAACCGTCGATCAGGATGTCCGACTTGCCCACGGGAATGGTGTAGGCCCAGACCGGGGTGATCTGCCAGACGTTGTCGCCGGCACGGCTGCCTTCGGTCTGACGGTTGTAGAAGTTCAGTTGGAAGTAGTCGAAGCCGGGGATGGCCAGGTCGAAGCCCGGGCCGATCAGGTACGACTCGTTGTCGCCTTCGCCGAACTCATAGGTCATTGCCAGCAACACGTCCTTGATTGGGCCGAATTCCAACTTTTGGTCGAATATTTTGCCGAACGAGAGGCGTGGGCTGAACTCGCCATAGTAAGTACTCGGGCCGGCGTTACCGTCTTCCTTGCCGTTGTAAAAGATACGGTCCAGGAAGAAGAAGTTGTCCCCGTATTTCCAGCCGTCGGCGTGTTCGAAGGTCACGGTCTGCTGGATTTGTGGGTTGACCTCGAAGTTCTTGCCATACAGATACGTCAGGCTGTTGTTCTGCCATTGCAGCAGGTCGCCGGCCATGGCCTGCCCCCCGGCCAGCAAGGATCCTGCAAGCATCAGGCTGGTGCACGTCTGTTTCATTCGGTTGCTCCCAAAGTAAGTGGTTCCACGTTTTTTCAAGCGTCGGCACTCTGGTGTGGCGCCTTTTTTCACTGCGGTAAAAATCATCCAAACGGTCAGCTTTATTGCTCATAGCAAGAGCTGAGCCAAGGCTGGAAAAAAGCAAAAAAACTCCCGCTCGACAATACGAATACAGTCGATTGAGAGCGGATTGGGCTTCGAATCCGTGCGCTTTGGCGCCTGACAGGGCCGGGATAAGTTGGCGTTCAGGTCAGGTTTTTTATCCGGGCTTTTTTTTACCCCGGATTGGCGCGGCCGCGGAGAATACTGGCTCCGGCAATCGCGCTCAAGTGCCCCGCAACAGAGCGCCTGAAACAACTTTGGGGCACTGTTGCCGAGCATCGAGTTAAGGCTCATGGGGTCGCGAGGGTGCGCTGAGGTAGAGGGTGCGGGATTAGTGCGGGTGCACGTGGGTGGGATTGTCGGCAGCACGTTCGGCGCCACCGAGGATGTTGAACAACAGGTTCAGCACCAGTGCGCTAAGGGTCGCCATGGCAATACCACTGTGGGTGATGGGGCTCATCCACAGCGGCAGGTGCGCAAAAAACTCTGGCCGGACCACTGGAATCAGGCCCATGCCAATGCTTACCGCCACCAGCAATTGGTTGCGACGGTCAGCAATGTCGGCTTCCTGGAGGATCTTGATGCCCGTGGCGGCGACCATGCCGAACATGGCAATTGCCGCGCCGCCCAGCACCGCCGCCGGAATTGACGCCACAAGGAAGGCGGCCTTGGGCAGCAGGCTCAGCACCACCAGTAGGCCGCCGGCGACGATGGTTACCGATCGGCAGCGCACACCGGTCATCTGCACCAGGCCAATGTTCTGGGCGAAGGAGGAGTGGGTGAAGGTGTTGAAAAAACCGGCGAAGAACGAGGCACCGGCATCGCACAACAGGCCACGGCGCAGCATCCGAGGGGTGACGTCCTGGCCGGTGATTTTACCCAGGGCCAGGAACATGCCGGTGGACTCGACAAAGATGATCACCACCACCAGGCTCATCGACAGAATCGGTGCCAGGTGAAACTGTGGCATGCCGAAATGCAGCGGGGTGACCACTTGCAACCAGGGCGCCTCGGCCATTCCGGAGAGGTCGACCATGCCGATCAATCCGCACAGCAGATAACCCAGGCCCATGCCGATCAGCACGGAAATATTCACCCAGAAGCCGCGCATAAAACGGTGGACCAACAGGATGGTGCCCAGCACGAGGGCGGCGATGGTCAGGTAGATCGGCGAGCCGAACTGGGCGGCGGAGCTGCCGCCGCCAGCCCAATTCACCGCCACGGGAAACAGCGACAAACCGATCGAGGTGATCACCGTGCCGGTGACCAGGGGCGGAAAGAAGCGCACCACTTTGGACATAAAGGGCGCAATGAGCATGCCGAAGAAGCCGGCGGCGATGGTCGCGCCGAAGATCCCCTGCATGCCGATACCGGGCATGCCGGCCATGGCGACCATGCTGCCCACCGCGGCAAAGCTGGCGCCCATCATCACCGGCATGCGGATGCCCATGGGGCCGATGCCCAGTGACTGGACGATGGTGGCGATCCCCGCCACCAGCAGGTCGGCGTTGATCAGGAAGGCGATTTCTTCACGACTCAGGCCCGCGGCCTGTCCGATGATCAGAGGCACTGCAATGGCACCGCCATACATCAGCAGAACGTGCTGCAGACCGACCAGGATCAGTTGCAAGAGGGGCAAGCGCTGGATGGCAGGCGCATCAGGAACGCACCGTTCGGATGAATCGGACATGCAACACCTCGGATCTTTTTATTCTTGTGATTTAACCGCTGGGTCTTTGCGCACAGCGTGTCTGCAACAGGCGAATCTTGATCGGCTGATGGCAAGCAAGCCCGCTCCTACAGATGAATCTGGTTCTGTAGGAGCGAGCTTGCCCGCGAAGCAGCCTGGTGACAGGCGTTGATCAGTTGGTTTGAGCCCCCTGGGCGATCCAGGCTCCGATCAGCTCACGTTCCTGCTGGGTCATCTGGGTGATGTTGCCCAGTGGCATGATCTGGCTGGCGACTGCCTGGGCCTGGATCCGTGCAGCCTGCAGGTGGATCTGTTCCGGTGTATCGAACATCACGCCACCCGGTGCGGTGCTGAACAGGGGGCTGGTGGGTTTGGCCGAGTGGCAAACCGCGCAACGCTCCTGGATCACACTGTGTACTTTGTCGAAGGCCGGGCCGGCGTTGGATGCCTGGGCCGGAGCACTGGCAGGCGCGGCCGGTGCGGTTTCGGCTTTAGGCTTGGCACCACCGCCCAGGGCGGTTTCAGGCAGGGGTTGATACTCGATTTGCCCCGGTGCCTTGGCCACTTCAGGGGCACTGTTCATGGGCGCCGGGCCAGTCACGTAGGCCAGGCAAATCATGCCCAGTGCGGCGACGGGGAGGGTCCAGGCGAACTTGTGGCTGTCATGCCGGGTGTTGAAGTAGTGACGCACCAGCACCGCCAGCACTGCGATCCCGGCCAGGATCAACCAGTTGTACTGGCTGCCATAAGTGCTCGGGAAGTGGTTGCTGATCATGATGAACAGCACGGGCAGGGTGAAGTAGTTGTTGTGGCGCGAACGCAACAGGCCTTTGGCTGGCAGGGTTGGGTCCGGGGTGCGGTTCTCGGCGATCGCCGCCACCAGCGCGCGCTGGGCCGGCATGATGATGCGGAAAACGTTACCCACCATGATGGTGCCGATGATGGCGCCGACGTGCAGATAGGCACCGCGACCACTGAACACCTTGCTGAAACCATAAGCCGCAGCGATCAGCAGCACGAACAGGATAAAACCGAGCAGGGCGGGTTTCTTGCCCAGGGGGGAATCGCAGAGGAAGTCGTAGATGAACCAGCCGGCGATCAAGGCGCCGATGCCGATGGCCACACCTTCAGGGCCGCTGAGGCCGCTGCCGGGGGCAACCAGGTAAAGCATGGGGTTGAAGTAGAACACCAGGCATAGCAGGGCAATCCCTGACATCCAGGTGAAATAGGCTTCCCATTTGAACCAATGCAGGTTTTCCGGCATTGACGGAGGGGCCAGTTTGTATTTTTCCAGGTGATAGATACCACCACCGTGGATCGCCCAGAGATCACCGGACAGGCCGTCCTTGGGGTTGGCGCGGTTGAGGTTGTTCTCCAGCCAGACGAAGTAGAACGATGCGCCAATCCAGGCCACACCCGTGATCATATGTATCCAACGCACGCTCAGGTTGAGCCATTCCAACAGATGTGCTTCCACAGTCTTTACCTCTCGCCTGTCACTCTTGTTTCGAGTGATCAGACCTTCTCTTATTGGTGGGGGGCGAGGATCAATCGCTCATCCTCTTTGAAGAAATGCTCATCGCAGTTGTTGCCATTGCCACTGCGATCAACCACCAGGAAGTCATCCCGCTTTTCGATCGTCAGCACCGGGTGGTGCCAGACGCCGCGATGGTAATTAATGCCCTGCCTGCCGTTGGTGACGAAGGCGCGGACCAAGCCCGATACAGGTACATCGCCAAGTGGCGCGACCACGATCAGAAAGGGGTTGCCGAGCAGCGGAATAAAAGCCTGGCTGCCCAGCGGGTGTCGTTCCAGCATGCACACGGTCAGCGGCATGTCCTGCGCGTCGGCGCGGAAGATGCTGATGATCGCGTTGTCCTCCGGCGTAGCGGTTTCCACCGTCGCCAGTTTGTGAAAGCGCATGGTCGACCCGTTGTTGATCATGAAGTGATCGCTGCCATCGGTTTCGATAACGTCTCCGAAAGGGGCGAAGGCTTCTTTGGTCAGGGGTTCGATCATCAGTGTGCGCATGGCTGTCTTCTTAATCTTTTGAATGATGTGATTGCTGTGTAGGAGCCCGGTTTGCCGGCGATGGCGTCGGTTTGATCGCTATCGCCGGCACGCCGGCTCCTACAGGTTTCGGTTCAGCGCTTATTTAGCGACCTTGCCGAGTACCCGCAGGCGGCTCACACCACCATCCGGGAACACGTTCAGGCGGATGTGGGTGATCGGGCCCAGTGCCTTGATCTGCTCGGCGAAGCTGTGTTCGGCGTGCATTTCCAGCTTCTGTGCCGGCAGCAGCTCGCGCCAGAACAGCGATTGGGTTTCGATCTGGCTGTCGGTGCCGCCCTTGACGAATGCGGCCTGGATCGAGCAGGTGTCCGGGTAGTTGCCCTTGAAGTGCAGGGTGTCGACGATGATCTTCTCGATTTCGCCCGGGTGGCCCAGCGCGACGATGACCCAGTCATTGCCCGGGGTGCGACGACGTGCGGTTTCCCAGCCGTCGCCCATGTTGATGCCGCGGCCTGGGTTGAGGATGTTGCCCATGCGCCCGAAGTGTTCGTCGGAGCAGGCCAGGGCGCGACCACCATTGAGGGCAGCAGCCAGGTCGATCTGTTCGTTGTCGCCCACGGCCGACCAGTCGCGGTACGGAATGCCGTAGACGCGCAGGCGAGCTACGCCGCCATCCGGGTAGATGTTGAAGCGCAGGTGGCTGAACGCCTGGTCGTTATTGATTTCGTGGTAGTGATGGCTGTTACCTTGCAGCTCGACAGCCGACAGCACTTCGACCCACTGGGTGTTTTCATTCGGCTCGCCTTCAGCCAGGAAGCAGGCTTCCAGGGAGGCGGACGGCGGGAAGTTGCCGGTGAAGAATGAAGTGTCGATGTCCACGCCTTTGATCGAGCCCGGCACACCGAGGCGGATCACCGCGCTGTCGTAGCCTTCAAAGCGCTTGCGGCGCGACTCCCAGCCGTCCATCCACTTGCCGTTGTCATCGAACACGCCCTCCTTCCATACGGCCGGGGTCGGCTGGAACAGACGGTTGGCGTCGGCGAACCAGTCATCGGTGACCGAAATGATCTTGGTGCCCAGGCGGGCGTCGGCCAGGTTGACGAACTTCTCGAAAGGTACGGCGTAAGCTTTCATTCTTCTTGTCTGCCTTGAAATAAGTGGCTGGGGATGCTTGCAGAGCCCTGGGAAACGCACGCGTTGAATCAGGTTTCTCGGGCTAAGTTCGCTATAGGGTCAGTAAACGGAACAACGCGATTTTGTTGATCTCCGCTAACGCGCATTTGAATTCGGCATCGGCTGAATGGTGAATGCGGGTTTCGAACGCTGCGAGGATCTGATGCCGGTTGCTGCCTTTCACCGCCATGATGAAGGGAAACTTGAACTTGGCTTTGTAGGCGTCGTTCAGCTCGGTGAAGCGAGAAAACTCTTCGGCCGTGCATTGGTGAATACCGGCGCCAGACTGTTCTTGAGTACTGGCAGCGGTCAGTTGGCCCTGGACGGCGGCTTTGCCGGCCAGGTCCGGGTGAGCGTTGATCAGTGCCAGCTGGCTGGCGTGATCGGCGCTCAACAGGATATCGCTCATGCGTTGGTGCAGGGTTTCGATCTGGTCGACGGAGGCATCGAGGCCCAGGTCATAGGCTTTTTCAGCAACCCATGGCGAATGTTCGTAGATGTCGGAGAAGGCTTCGACAAAGGCCTCGCGGCTCAGGGTCGAGGGTTTCAGGGTCTGGAAGGCGGTCATTTTGCCGCTCCTGCGAAGGGGTGGACCTGCTGCCAATGGCGGGCAATATCAACCCGACGAGTGAACCAGACCTGTTCGTGACCTTTGACGTATTCGATAAAGCGCTTGAGTGCAGCCAGGCGTGCCGGGCGGCCAATCAGCCGGCAATGCAGGCCAATGGAGAGCATCTTCGGAGCTTCGGCCCCTTCGGCGTAGAGCACGTCGAAGGCATCTTTCAGGTAATGGAAGAAATCATCGCCCTTGTTGAACCCCTGGACCTGGGTAAAACGCATGTCGTTGGTGTCCAGGGTGTAAGGAATCACCAGGTGCGCCTTGCCGGTCGGGTTATTGGGTTCCCAGTAGGGCAGATCGTCGTCGTAGGTGTCGCAGTCATAGAGGAAACCACCTTCCTCCATCACCAGGCGCCGGGTATTTGGGCCGGTGCGGCCGGTGTACCAGCCCAGTGGCCGTTCGCCGGTGAGTTCAGTGAGGATACGGATCGCTTCGAGCATGTGCTCGCGTTCCTGGGCTTCATCCATGTACTGGTAGTCGATCCAGCGGTAGCCGTGGCTGCAGATTTCGTGACCGGCGGCGACCATGGCGCGGATAACGTCCGGGTGGCGTTGGGCAGCCATGGCCACGGCGAAGATGGTCATGGGAATGTCGAATTCCTTGAACAGCTTGAGAATCCGCCAGACGCCGGCACGGCTGCCATACTCGTAAAGGGATTCCATGCTCATGTTGCGCTCGCCCTGCAGTGGCTGCGCCGAGACCATTTCCGAGAGGAAGGCTTCCGACTCTTTGTCGCCGTGGAGGATGTTGCGTTCGCCGCCTTCTTCATAATTGAGCACGAAGGACAGGGCGATGCGGGCATTGCCCGGCCAGTGAGGGTGAGGAGGGTTGGAGCCGTAACCGATCAGGTCGCGAGGGTAGTCAGCGCTCACTGCAGTCTTCCTTCTTGTTCGTGATAACGGTGGCGTGGCGGGACCTGAGAATGAGAAGCCAGGCTGGCGTCACGACGATGGGCTGATTGTATACAAATTCATATTCATTTTGTAAGCCTGATTTTTTGCATTTTTCATCCGGGCTCTCGATGAATGGATCCTGCAAAAAACTTGCCTGAGTGGTCAGCTAATCGATTAAAAAGCTTCTACCCGTATGCTTTGAGCGTCTTTTGGCGGGTGCTGTCGAGTGCTGAAAGCCATGCATTAATTTGTGCTGATTATTGTGTACAATTTTTTTGAAAAATGTCTTAATCGGATCCTCGCCGCATCCGTTCTTGCTCTAAAACGGTGCGGTCTCCTTACTAACTGACTCGGGAGGCGCGAGGCCTGGGCGCTTTGAAAAGCGGCCGGCACGCAGAATCAATGGGACGTTTGACTACACACGTTTTGGATGCCGCACATGGCTGCCCCGGCAGCGCAATCAAGGTCGAGCTGTATCGGGTCGAGGGCGCTCAGCTGGAACTCGTCGCCAGCGCCTTGACCAACAGCGACGGCCGCTGTGATACCCCGTTATTGCAAGGCGATGACTACCGTTCCGGGGTTTACCAACTGCAGTTCCATGCCGGCGATTACTACCGCGCCCGTGGCGTGCAATTGCCAGAGCCGGCGTTTCTCGATGTGGTGGTGCTGCGTTTCGGCATCTCTGCTGAACAGGATCATTACCACGTGCCGCTGCTGATCTCGCCCTACAGCTATTCGACCTACAGAGGAAGCTAGGACTTTCCTCCAAGAATCCTGCGCAAATAGCTTCTTTGGTCTTTTGCCCGCTCACACTGCGGGCTTTTTTTCGCCGGTCATAAAGTCCTCCCCGCCAGCCAGCGCCTACACCCTCAGGCAAGCGCCGGCTTGGCGGGGCGTGAAGCCCTTAACGACTGAGCAGGGAAGCGGCTCCAGCGCCACCAAACAGTCCGGCACTGATGCGGTTGAACCAGCTCTGGCCCCTGCCGCTGCGCAGGTAACGCGCCGCGCCGTGGGCACCCAGGCCGTAGGCCAGCTTGCACAGCAGGTCGAGCACGGTCCAGGTGGCAATCATGATCAGCAACTGGGGCAGAAACGGCTGTTGGGCACTGAGAAACTGCGGCAGGAAAGCGGCGAAGAACAGGATGTCCTTCGGGTTACTGGCACCCAGCACAAAGGCGCGCCCAAAGAGTGCACGGAAGCGTGGTATTGGTGCGGCTTCCGGCACGTTGGCGCCCTGGGACGGCTGGCGTGATTGCTGCCAGCTCTGCCAGGCGAGGTAAAACAGGTACAGGGCGCCGACAATTTTCAGCGCGCTGAACAGTTGTTCCGAGGCCAGCAGCAACGCGCCCAGGCCCAGCGCTGAGGCACTGAGCAGGCAGATCGAGGCGATCACCCCACCCAGAAACGCCGGGTACGAACGGCGCAGTCCATAGTTCAGGCTGTTGCTGATCATCAGCAACGACAAGGGGCCCGGGATCAGGATCACCACCAGGGCAGCGCCGCTGAACAGCAGCCAGGTTTCCAGACTCATCACTTTCCTCCATATGAACAAAAGCCCCACCCGACGGGGTGAGGCGGGGGCAACGGGTACTGCTTACAAGAAAATGAACTTGGCGATAAAAATCGCACACAGCACGTACAGGCTGATGGAGATTTCCTTGTGTTTACCGGTGCCGGCCTTCAGCACCACATAAGTGATAAAGCCCAGGGCGATGCCGTCGGCCACGGAAAAAGTCAGCGGCATCATGATCGCCGTGACGATGGCCGGAATGCTGTCGGTGGCTTCGTCCCAGTTGATGTGGGCCATGCCGCCCATCATCAGCATCGCAACGTAAATCAACGCACCAGCCGTGGCATAAGCGGGGATCATGCCAGCCAGCGGGGCGAAGAACATGGCGGCAATAAATAGCACACCTACGGTCACTGCGGTAAGACCAGTCCGACCACCTGCGGCGACACCGGCGGCGCTTTCGACGTAGCTGGTGACCGGAGGTACACCGACCACGGCGCCGAATACGCTGGAGGCGCTGTCGGCCTTGAGGGCGCGGGAGAGGTTTTCGATCTTGCCGTCGGCGTTCACCAGCCCGGCGCGCTGGGCCACGCCCATCAAGGTGCCGGCGGTGTCGAACATGTGTACGAAGAGAAAGGCCAGCACCACGCTGATCATGCTGGCGTTGAACACACCGGCGATGTCCATGGCCATCCAGGTCGGCGCCAGGCTCGGCGGGGTGGACAGGATGCCGTTGTATTGCACCAGCCCCAGGCCCCATCCGGCCAGGGTCACAGTGATGATGCTGATCAGGATCGCGCCGAACACCCGGTGGTAGCTGAGCACAGCAATCATCAGGAAACAGATGGCGGCCAGCAGCGGCCCCGGTTCGCGCAAGGAGCCCAGCTTGATCAGGGTCGCCGGGCTGTCAACGATGATGCCTGCGGTTTTCAGGCCGATCAGCCCGAGAAATAGGCCGACCCCGGCGCCCATGGCGTAGCGCAGGCTCACGGGAATGCTGTTGAGTAGCCATTCGCGAACCCGCGACAGGGTCAGGATCATGAACAGCACGCCGGAAATGAACACCGCACCCAGGGCGGTTTCCCAGTTGTAGCCCATGGTGCCGACCACGGTGTAGGTGAAGAACGCGTTGAGGCCCATGCCCGGCGCCAGGCCCACTGGCCAGTTGGCGTAGAGCCCCATCAACAGGCAACCCAGGGCCGCGGCGATGCAGGTGGCGACGAAGGCGGCGCCATGATCGATGCCGGCATCCGCCATGATGTTGGGGTTGACGAAGATGATGTAGGCCATGGTGATGAAGGTGGTCAGCCCGGCGATCAGCTCGGTCTTTACCGTGGTGCCATGCAATTTGAGTTTGAAGATTCGCTCCAGCCAACCGCTGGTCTGCGGCGGCGAGAGATCCAGCGTCGGGGCTTCGGATTTGCGGCTTTCCACAGCAAGTACTCCTCAAGAGTTTTATTGTTTTTTCCAGAACCGGACACGCGAGGGTGGGCAGCGGCTCTTTGAGGCAGGCAAGGCTGGCGGGTTTTGTTGACTGGAAGGTCAGGAACTCGCACGTGGCGAATTATGCTTTTGTATACAAAGAAAGCAAATAATGTTTTTTGTGTTGTGTGCGAAAAATCTGATGGGCAGGGCATATCGCCGGCAAGCCGGCGCCCGGGGAGGAGGGGTCAGTCGCGTTCGGGGCGTTGTTGGTTCTCGCCCAGGGCCTGGTTCACCGCCAGCCAGCCGTTGACCGCGGCTTCGCCCGCTTCGGAGAACGCTCGCTGCAGCAATTTAACTTGCTCGCGGCGCAGGGACTCCTCGAAGCGCCGCCCGTCGGCGGTCAGTTCCAGCAGGCGCTTACGCTTGTCGCTCTCAGGCGCGACGCTGTTGACCAGGTGCATTTCCATCAGCTGGCGCAGCGGAATGTTCAGCGCCTGCTTGCTCACCCCGAGCACCGTCAGCAGTTCCTTGACGCTAAGCCCCGGGTAGCGGGCGATAAAAAACACGATGCGTTGATGCACTCGACTCAGGCCGCGGCGCTCGAGCATTTCATCCGCCTTGGCAGTGAAGGCCTGGTAGCCGAAGAAAAAGGCTTCCATGGCGGTTTGTTGCGAGGTCTGGTTTTTAAGGTCAAGCATATTGACGTATCTATCCAGGTCAGCGTAATTTCGGTCAACCAGTTTGACGTATTTCCTTCAGCCTTCGCTAGCGGTGATCTCCATGGCCTTCTCCGAACGTGTTTCGCGCCTTAAAAGCTCCTTGATCCGTGAAATCCTTGCCGCCGCCCAGCGCCCGGAGGTGATGTCGTTTGCCGGAGGCCTGCCGGCTGAAGTGATGTTGCCCAAGATTCAGTGGGATGAGATGCCGCTCGCCATGGGTCAATACGGTATGAGCGAGGGTGAACCGCAGCTGCGCGAAATCCTAGCGGCCGAGGCCCGGGCCTTGGGCGTGCCCTGCGAAGCCAGCCAGGTTCTGGTGGTCAGTGGGTCCCAGCAGACCCTGGACCTGGCGGCCAAGCTGTACATCGACAAGGGCACGCAGATCATGCTCGAAGCGCCCACCTACCTGGCGGCGCTGCAGATTTTCCAACTGTTCGGTGCCGACTGCCTGACCGTGCCCCTGGAGGCGGATGGCCCTGACCTGACGCAACTGCGGGCCAACCTGGAGCAGCACCAGCCAGCCTTTATCTACCTGATACCGACCTTCCAGAACCCGTCGGCAGTGCGCTACAGCGAAGCCAAGCGCGATGCCGTGGCCGCCTTGCTGGACGAGTTCGGGGTGACCCTGATCGAGGACGAGCCCTACCGTGAACTGAGCTTCGACGGCGGCAGCGCCACGCCGATTGTCAGCCGCCTGAAAAAGGCCAGCTGGATCTACACTGGCACTGTGTCCAAGACCTTGCTGCCGGGGTTGCGCGTCGGTTATCTGATCGCCAGCCCGGACTTGTTTCCCCACCTGTTGCGGCTGAAACAATCGGCGGACCTGCACACCAACCGTGTGGGCCAGTGGCAAGCGATGCAATGGCTGGGCACCGAGAAATTTCAGCGTCACCTCAGTGAACTGCGGTCCTTCTACCGTGTACGCCGGGACGGTTTCCAGGCCGCACTGGAGACGCATTTCTCTGACCTGGCCGACTGGCAGGTGCCTCAAGGCGGGCTGTTTTTCTGGCTCACCCTGAAGCAGCCGCTGGACACCCGGACCTTGCTCAAGGCCGCGTTGGAGCAGGATGTCGCCTTTATGCCGGGTGAACCGTTCTTCTCCGAGCCGGAGCTGAACCCGGGGCATTTTCGCTTGAACTTCAGCCACATTGACCCGGCGCGCCTGGACGAAGGGCTCAAGCGCTTGGCCGGTGTGATCCGTCAGGCACAGGCTGCACAGGCAGCCTAAGGGGGAGGTCATGTACAAGGTTCACGGCGATTACCGTTCGGGCAACTGCTACAAAATCAAGCTGATGCTCCACCTGCTCGACCTGCCCTATGAGTGGCAGGCGGTGGATATTCTGGGGGGCGACACGCAGACCCCGGCGTTCCTGGCGAAGAACCCCAATGGCAAGATCCCGGTGCTGGAGCTGGAAGACGGCACTTGTTTGTGGGAATCCAACGCGATCCTGAATTTCCTGGCCGACGGCAGTGAGTTTTTGCCCAGCGAGCCGCGTTTGCGCACCCAGGTTCTGCAATGGCAGTTTTTCGAGCAATACAGCCACGAGCCCTACATTGCCGTGGCGCGTTTTATCCAGCACTACCAAGGGCTGCCGGACGATCGACGCCAGGAGTATGAAAAACTCCATAAGCGTGGCTACAAGGCGCTGGACGTGATGGAGCAGCAATTGAGCCGCACGCCTTATCTGGTCGGCGAACATTACTCCATCGCCGATATAGCGCTCTTCGCCTACACCCACGTCGCTGATGAGGGCGGCTTCGATTTGCAGCGCTACCCGGGCATCCAGGCCTGGATCCGACGGGTGCAAAGCCAACCCGGGCATGTGGCGATGCTCGACTGAGGCATGCCTGAATCTCCCCCTGAACCGGCCTTGTGCCGGTTCAGGGGTTTTCAGCTGCTGGAGTGTCGGCCAGGCACTCTTCGAGCATTTGATAACAACGCTGGGCTGCCGGACTCAAGTGCTGGCCGCTGCGGCGGATCAGGCCGATTTCACGGCTGACTTTGGGGTGTTTGACGGTGATGCGTCGCAAGCCTTCGCGACCGTCATCGGCAGACTCCGGCAGCAGGGTAATGCCCAGGCCCTGGCGCACCAGGGCCAGGACGGTGGTCATGTAGTTGGCCTCCATCGCCGAGAGCAAGGTCAGGCGGCTTTCATCGAACAGTGCTTCGACCTGCTCGCGCACGCTGCTATCACGGCCGGTGAGGATGATGGGGTGCACCGCCAGTTCCCTTAGACCCACCGAGGTGCGCTGGGCCAGTGGGTGGTCGAGGGCGACGAACAGGCACAGGCGATCCACCAGCAACGGTTGGAAGTCCAGCCCGTGGCTGAGTCGGGCGCGGCCGCCGATGCCGAAATCCACCTCGCCGGCGCGTACCTGGGCGTGGATGCGGTGGGCGACCAAATCCTGCAGGCGTACCTCGATCCCGGCAAAACGTTCGCGAAACAGGCGCAAGGCCGGTGGCAGCACGCCCGCGCACACCGAGGGCAGGGCGGCGATGGTCACCACGCCACGGCGCAGGGCGGCCAGGTCCCGGGAGCCGCTGACAATGTTGTCCAGGTCCAGCAAGAGTTTCTCCATCGGCCCACGGGCTTCCTGGCCGGCGGCGGTCAGGCTGACGTGGCGCGGGCTGCGATCCAGCAGGGCGACCCCCAGCCAGTCCTCCAACTGTTGAACCTGCACCGTCAGCGCCGAAGGCGACAGATGCAGCTCAGTGGCGGCCTTGGTGAAGTTGCCGCTGCGGGCCACGGCGAGGAAGGCCTGGATGTGCTGAATCGAGTTCTTCATTTTGTTTTTCCGAATACAAGGCACTGAATATTCCAATTTACAAAGACTAGCGCGGTTCCAATACTCGGGGAAAACAATAACCGCCCGCTTCCGTGCCCCGGCACAGCGAAACGGCACACTGGAGCTGCCCCATGCTCGCCACAATCGGTGTCATCACCATTCTCTGTCTGCTCGCCGCTGTCATGAGCAAACGTCTCTCTCCCCTAGTTGCGCTGATTGCGCTGCCGATCATTGCCGCCTTGCTCGCCGGGTTCGGCTTGCAAACCAGCACCTTTATCGTCGCCGGTATCAAGAACGTCGCCCCCGTGGTGGGCATGTTCGTCTTTGCCATTCTGTTCTTCGGCATCATGACCGACGCCGGCATGCTCGATCCGATCATCGACCGCATCCTGCGCACGGTCGGCACCCGGCCGACGCGGATTGTGGTGGGTACCGCACTCTTGGCCCTGCTGGTGCACCTGGACGGTTCCGGTGCGGTGACCTTCCTGGTCACGGTGCCGGCCATGCTGCCGCTCTATACCCGGCTGGGCATCGACCGGAGGATTCTCGCCTGCGTCGCGGCCATGGCCGCCGGGGTCAACTTCCTGCCCTGGACCGGCCCGGTGCTGCGTTCTTCGGCAGCCCTGCATGTGCCGGTAGCGGACCTGTTCCAGCCGCTGATCCCGGTGCAGATCGTCGGTCTGCTGTTTGTTTTTGCCAGCGCCTGGTGGCTGGGCCGTCGTGAAGAGCGGCGCCTGGGCCTGGGGGCGAATGCTGTCAGTGGGGCGGGGGTGCCGAGCCGGGTATTGAGCGAGGCCGAGGAGGCGCTGCGTCGTCCCGGGCGCTTCTGGATCAACCTGCTGCTGACCCTGCTGGTGATGCTGATCATGATTGCCGGCTGGGTCGATCCGGTGGTGATGTTCATGGTCGGTACCGTGCTGGCGCTGTGCATCAACTACCCGGACGTCGAGGCCCAGCGTGCCCGCATCGACGCCCATGCCAAGACCGCCCTGACCATGGCCAGTATCCTGCTCGCCGCCGGTGTGTTCACCGGCATCATGCAGGGCACCGGCATGCTCAAGGCGATTGCCGAAGTGGCGGTGGCGCAAATTCCCGCCGGCCACGGCAAGCTGATTCCGACGGTGGTGGGCTTGTTGTCCATGCCGCTGAGCATGCTGTTCGACCCCGATTCCTATTACTTCGGCGTGATGCCGGTGATCGCCGAAGTGGGCAAGGCCCTGGGCGTCGACCCGTTGCAAGTGGCCCAGGCCTCGTTGCTCGGGGTGCACACCACCGGCTTCCCGGTGAGCCCGCTGACCCCGGCGACTTTCCTGCTGGTGGGTCTGTGCAAGATCGAATTGGCCGACCACCAGCGCTTCACCATCCCTTTTCTGTTCGCCGCGTCGGTGTTGATGACCCTGACCGCGCTGTTGCTGGGAGTTTTTTAAGATGAAAACCATACGTATCGGCGCCGGCGCCGGTTACTCGGGCGACCGTATCGAGCCGGCCATCGAGTTGGCGGCCCAGGGCGACCTGGATTACCTGGTCTTCGAATGCTTGGCGGAGCGCACCATTGCCCTGGCGCAGCAGGCGCGCATCAGCGACCCACAAGGCGGTTACGACCCGCTGCTGAGTGAGCGCATGCGCCGTGTCCTGCCTTTTGTCGGCCGGCCTGAAGGTCGGCGCCGCCTGCGGGTCATCACCAATATGGGGGCGGCCAACCCGGTGGCGGCGGCCACTGAGGTCCGGCGGATCGCCAGTGAACTGGGGCTCGATCTCAAGGTGCTGGCGGTGGTGGGTGACGATGTACTGGACTTGTTGCGTCAGCAGCCCGAGCAGGTGCTGGATAACGGCCAGAGCCTGGGCTCCCTGGGGCAGCGGGTGATTTCCGCGAATGCCTATTTGGGTGTCGACGGCATTCTGGATGCCTTGCGTGCCGATGCGGATGTGGTGATCACCGGGCGCGTGGCGGACCCGTCGTTGTTCTTGGCGCCGCAGATGTTCGAGTTCGGCTGGGCGGCGGACGACTGGCAGCGCCTGGGGCGCGGGACCTTGGTTGGCCATTTGCTGGAATGTGCAGGCCAGGTCAGCGGCGGTTATTTTGCCGATCCGGGTTTCAAGGATGTGGATGACCTGGCGCGCCTGGGTTTCCCCCTGGCCGAGATCGATTCCGAGGGCGAGGCCTTGATCACCAAGGTGGCCGGGTCAGGGGGGCGGGTCAGCCGTGCTACCTGCACGGAGCAACTGATTTATGAAGTCCACGACCCGGCGGCGTACCTGACGCCGGACGTCACCGCCGACTTTTCTCAGGTGGCCTTTGTCGAGGAGGGCGTTGACCGGGTGCGGGCCCAGGGGGCTGCGGGGCATGCGCAGCCGGAGCAGTTGAAAGTCAGCGTGGGCTATCTGGACGGTTGGATCGGCGAAGGCCAGATGTCCTATGGCGGCCCTGGTGCCGTTGCGCGGGCTCAGTTGGCACGGGACGTGGTGCTCAAGCGCCTGGAACTGATGGGCGCAAAAATGCAGGACGTGCGTGCCGAGCTGATAGGAATGGATTCGCTGCATGGCCAGCGCAACAGCGTCGAGCCTTGGGAGGTGCGCCTGCGGGTGGCCGCCCGCTGTGAGGACCGCAGCGAGGCCGTGCGAGTTGGCAATGAAGTGGAAACCCTTTACACCAATGGCCCGTCCGGTGGTGGCGGCGCCAGCAAGAGCGTGCGCCAGGTGGTGGCGGTGGCTTCATTGCTGGTGCCCCGTAGCACGGTCAAGCCGAGGATCGAAGCATGAAACTGCACAGCCTGGCCCATTCCCGTACCGGCGATAAGGGCGACACCTCGAACATCTCGATCATCGCCTACCGCGCCGAGGATTATCCGTTGCTGCGCGAGCAGCTCACGGCCGAGCGAGTGGCCGAGTTCTTTTCGGCCTTGCTGGAGCCTGGTGCGGCGCCGGTGCGGCGCTATGAGTTGCCCAACGTACAGGCGCTGAACTTTGTGCTCCCGGGCATCCTGCGCGGCGGCGTGACCCGCTCGCTGGCACTGGACGCCCACGGCAAATGCCTGGGCTCGGCCCTGCTGGACCTCACCTTGTAACCGCTGGCTTTTGTAGGCGCTGGTTTGCCAGCGATTACAGCCGCAAAATCACCGCCCAATCCAAGGTTGCCTCGCCGGCAAGCCGGCTCCTACAGGAGGTGGGGTGGTGGTTTTTTGTAGGAGGCTGGCTTGCCAGCGATTACGGCCGCAAGATCACCGCCCAATCCAAGGCCGTCTCGCCGGCAAGCCGGCTCCTACAGGAGGTGGGGGTGGTGGTTTTTTGTAGGAGACTGGCTTGCCAGCGATGGCGTCCGCAAGGTCACCGCTCAATCCAAGGCCGTCTCGCCGGCAAGCCGGCTCCTACAGGAGGTGGGGGTGGTGGTTTTTTGTAGGAGGCTGGCTTGCCAGCGATGGCGTCCGCAAGATCACCGCCCAACCCAAGGCTGCCTCGCCGGCAAGCCGGCTCCGACACAGGGAGGCGATGGCGGCTGGGGGATCGCCTACCAAACCAACGCCTCTTTGTCGGCTGGGGGTCAGATCGCGGCGAAGCGCTTGTCCAGGTAATCGATGATGACCTTGGATTCGTACATCCAGGTGGTCTGGCCGTTTTCTTCGATGCGCAGGCACGGCACTTTGATCTTGCCGCCTTGTTCCAGCAGGGTCTGGCGATCCTGCTCGTTGTTCTTCGCGTCGCGCAGGGCAACGGGCACGTTCAGGCGGTGCAGGGTGCGGCGGGTCTTCACGCAGAACGGGCAGGCATGGAACTGGTACAGGGTCAGGCCCTTGGCCGCTTGTTCAACCTGGGCCTGGTCGGCGGCAGGGCGCTGCTGTTTGCGCGGGCGGGTGATGAAATCGAGGAAAATAATGAGCTGGCCCAGGCCGACTCGAAGCGCTTTGACGATCACGGTATTGCCTCTTGCCCATGAATGAAGGGGCGGCAGCTTACCTGATTTTTACCAGGCGAAAAAAAACCGGCGATAAACGCCGGTTTTCGGGTTCCGCCGCCTTACTTGATCAGGCTGAGGAACTCGCTGCGGGTGGCCGCATTCTCGCGGAATTCGCCCAGCATCACCGAGGTGATCATCGACGAGTTCTGCTTCTCGACACCGCGCATCATCATGCACATGTGCTTGGCTTCGATCACCACGGCCACGCCCAGGGCGCCGGTCACTTGCTGGACCGCGTCGGCGATCTGCCGGCTGAGGTTTTCCTGGATCTGCAGGCGCCGGGCGTACATATCAACGATGCGCGCGACTTTCGACAGCCCCAGGACCTTGCCGCTAGGGATGTAGGCAACGTGGGCCTTGCCGATGAAAGGCAGCAGGTGGTGTTCGCACAGCGAGTAGAGCTCGATGTCCTTGACCAGCACCATTTCACTGTTGTCGGAGCTGAACAAGGCACCGTTGGTGACTTCTTCCAGCGTTTGTTCATAACCGCGGCAAAGGTACTGCATGGCTTTGGCGGCACGTTTTGGCGTGTCGAGCAGGCCCTCGCGGGTAACGTCTTCGCCCAGTTGGCCGAGGATCGCGGTGTAATTCTGTTCCAGGGACATGAAACTACCTGTGGGATTTTACGCAAAGGGCAAGGGTACGGTGGCGGACTCGGCGCTGCAAGCGCGACGCACCGGCTTTATTCGTCGCGGCCTTCCATCATGGTGCGCTTGAGCATCACGTAAAGGGCGCCGGCACCGCCATGCTTGGCCTGGCACGAAGCGAAGCCCAGGACCTGGGGATGCTGGCGCAGCCAGGTGTTGACGTGGCTCTTGATCATCGGCCGCTTGCCGTCCAGGCGCACGGCCTTGCCATGGGTCACGCGGACGCAGCGGATTTCGAATTTTGTGGCTTCGGCAAGAAAGGCCCACAGGGTTTCCCGGGCCTTCTCCACGGTCATGCCGTGCAGGTCGAGGCTGCCTTCAAAGGGGATCTGGCCGATTTTCAGCTTGCGCATCTGGCTGTCCTGGACACCGTCGCGGGCCCACATCAGCTCATCTTCCGGGCCAACGTCAATCACGAACTGATCGGACAGCCCATCCACCGTGGTGTTTTCGGTTCGCACCGTGGCGGCCAGGCGCAGCTTAGCAATCTGTGCGCGATCGGCCTTGGGTTTGCCGGTTTCGGCGCGATCATGCTTGATCGGCTTGACGCCTTGGATCGCGCTTTTGAATAGAGAAAAATCGTCGTCTTGCATGTCAGCCTCCGCGAAGGGCGGCCAGTTTACCCAACTCGGCGCCTGAGGCACGTGGGAAAACGCGCCCGGCGAGCTTCAGTCAGTCATGTTTTTTCATCAGGTGTGGCGCCATGTTCAAGGCCTGGGGCTGGCGCATGCGCCGACGGCAGCGACGCCATAACCAGACGCCGAAGTACAGCAACAACAGGCCGATTGCCAGAATCACCGCCGAACCCAGGGGGCTGGCGTTCAGTTCCCCAAGCGCGGGAGGGCGTCCCAACAGGCTGGCGGCGCCGGCCATGGCCAGCAGTACGCCACAGGTCGCCAACAGTGCAGAAAATGCCGCGCCCAGGCGCAAGCGCCAGTTTCGCGGGCCTTTGGGCCGCAAACGGCGTGCGTCAAAACCATCGGATATCTTCATTCCGACCTTCCTCAATGGGTATCGGCCCTTCGACCGGGACTTGGCCGGGTGGTTCCTGAGGCTAAGGCAATTGCGGAAAATGACCGTTCTTTACGGATGAGCGGCCGGCCAGCCGCTCATCGAGGCGCAATCAGATCAGGTCTTTGGTCAGGGCGAGGGTGGCGAAGTTGTCGGCCATGATGGCCATTTCAGTCTGCTGCACGTGCTCGGCGCTGAGGATGCCGCCCTTGTAAGGCAGGTCGCGGGTGGCGCAGGCGTCCTCCACCAGGGTGCAGCGGAAGCCCAGGTTCTTGGCGGCACGCACGGTGGTGCTGACGCTGGAATGGCTCATGAAGCCGGCGACAATCAGATCCAGGGAGCCGAGGTCCTGCAGGCGTTTTTCCAGTTCGGTACCGTGGAAGGCGCTGGGCAGCAGTTTGCCGATGACGGTTTCATCGCCTTGGGGTTCGAGCCCGGGGATGAATTGGCCACGTTCGCCCTGGGGGTCGAACAGACCGCCCACGGTGCCGAGATGGCGCACATGCACGATAGGGCGACCGGCGGCACGGGCGGCGGCCACCAGTTGCTTGATATGTTCGACGGCCGCGTCCATGCCGGACAGGGCCAGCGGACCGCTGAGGTACTCTTTCTGGGCGTCGATGATCACAAGGGTCGCGTGGCTCAAATTGGCCGCTGCATAACCACGACCGCTGAGTTGAAACATCGTCTTTGGAACGGACATTCTGGGGCTCCTGTGAGTGGGGCTTTTGCGACATTGTCCTCTGGCGGAGCGCATCTGTGAATCGCTACTAACGTAAGGTACGTGGTTGTTGGCTTACAGCCGTGTCAAGAGGGGCCTGGGATTGGCCGCGACAGGGCAAAAAGCCATGATCGTGCTCCCGAACGCGGTTTTTTCATGCGTCGTCGGTGGGTGTTTTGGCTGGTAGACTTGGCGGTCGTTTTTTTCAGGAGTCTTTTCCCCGTGATCACTTCCCGCCTTCGCACCTTGCGTGACCATATCCGCTGGGCTGTCAGCCGCTTTCATGGGGAGGATCTGTTCTTCGGCCATGGTACCGACAATGCCTGGGACGAAGCCCGTCAGTTGGTGCTCGGGGCCCTGCACCTACCATGGGAAATCGCCGACAGCTACCTGGACTGCGCGCTTGAAGAAGACGAACTGGTCAACCTGCAGCGCCTGCTCAAGCGGCGTATCACCGACCGTGTGCCCACCGCTTACCTGCTGGGCGAGGCCTGGTTCTGCGGCATGTCGTTCATCGTTGATGAGCGGGTGTTGATTCCTCGTTCGCCGATTGGCGAGCTGATCGAGAAACGTTTTGAACCCTGGCTGGGGGCCGAGCCGGCGCGGATTCTCGATCTGTGCACCGGGTCCGGTTGCATCGGTATCGCCTGCGCCTACGAATTCCAGAACGCCGAAGTGGTGTTGGCCGACCTGTCGTTCGAGGCCCTTGAAGTGGCCAACCAGAACATTGAGCGCCATGGCGTCGATGAACGTGTGTACACGGTCCAGGGCGATGGTTTCGATGGGTTGCCGGGGCAGCGTTTCGACTTGATCGTGTCGAACCCGCCCTACGTAGATGCCGAAGATTTTGCCGACATGCCGGACGAGTACCAGCATGAGCCGGAGTTGGGGCTGGCCTGTGGCGAAGATGGCTTGAACCTGGTTCGGCGGATGCTTGCCGAAGCGGCGGATCACCTGACCGAAAAGGGTCTGATGATTGTCGAAGTCGGCAACAGCCAGGTGCACGTGGAAGCCCTGTACCCAGAAGTGGACTTCGCTTGGCTCGACTTCGAGCGCGGTGGTCATGGGGTCTTCATGCTGACCGCAGAGCAGTGCCGTCAGCATCAGGCGCTGTTCGCTTCCAGAGTCTGAATCAGCCGGGGCCCGTGTCAGGGCGGGCCCCGCGCTGGTCTGCGTCGCGTCTCAGCGGTGGGTCGCGATCCAGATCAGCAGGCCGGCCTGGAATACGGCGAAAGCCACCAGGCAGGTGATGGTGAAGCGCAGCCCTGTGTCTTCACGTTTGTATTTGGTGACTTTTTCATCCTGCTTGCGCAGTTTGACTTCCAGTTCCGCGAGGTTCTGTTCGGCTTGCTGGAGCATCTGCGCCGCTTCGAGGATTTCCACGAACTGCAGTTTTTCAGTGTTCCACTGGCTGTGCAGCTCGCCGACTTGAACGTCCTTGACGCTGCCTTTCAGGTGCTGGGCATCGGCGTACACCACATCGAAGCCCTGGACGCGCAGCACATGGTCGCGGCGTAGGCGGGTGTCTTCGTTGAGGGCGTCCTTGTTGGCCAGGTCAAAGCCTTCCACTCGGTAGTGGGACCATTTCTTCTGCGCCCAGAGTGCACCCTGAGCCATCAGGAAACGCCCGATACCACGGTTATACGGCTCGATTTGCAGGCCGTTTTCCGGCTGGAAATGCACGAGATGCTGGGTGTGGTCGACCCAGACATCCAGGGTGTTCTGCTCTTTGCGCACCCGCTGGCCAGGCAGCGAGATGCTCATGCGCAGCAGGCTGCGTTCTTTGTGGTTGCGTTCGGCGTAGCCGAATTCGACAAAGCGCAGAGGCCTCACGCCTGTGGCCCGATCGGTTTGCAGGGGCGCCAGGCGAAGCATCTTGTGATGCTCGGCGTGCACGTCGGCCCAAGGCAGCTCGACCGTTTCCGGTGCGGGCTTCTCCAGCTCGGTTTCGGGTGAATTCGGGGTATCAGTCATAACGGCGAGGTCCTGTCCAAGCGCTGCTTGCCGGCAGCAATTGAACGGCCGGCAAAGACTTATCGGCCGTTTTTTGCAGGACTGGAGGGTAAAAACAGCTTAACGGGTGTGAAGTCCGTCAATAAAGCTGATGATCCGGCTGCCCAATTCGGCAGCAAGCGGCAGTTGCGGATCCTTGTAGGAGGCCACTTGGCGCTTGATGTCGTTGGGCACGATGCGCATCACGTGGTTCATGCCTTCGATCAATGCCAGTTGCGCATCCGGTTTGGCCGCCTTGAGCATCCGCGCATCTCCGACGCCGACCTGGATGTCGTTGCTGCCCTGGATGATCAGCGCCGGCATCTTCAGTCGGGCAAAGGCCGCAGCGGGGTCTTCGCGGAACAGGGTGATGAGGTAAGGCTGGACGCTGGGGCGGAAGATCACCTGCAACGGCTCGGGCACGTCGCGATCCACCTGGCCGGCCTTGAGGCTGTCGAGTAATTGATTGCTGCGCAACATCAACGCGGGCGGCAGGCGATCGCTCAACTGTTGGCGCAACACTTGGTCCACCGGGCGTGCGGTGCCGGAGATCGAGATCAGCGCCGCGGCGTCCAGTTTTGGCGCGGCCAGGGTGGCGATCAGCGCGCCTTCGCTGTGGCCCAGGAGAATCAGTGGGCCGAAGCGCGGGTCGGCCTTGAGTTTTTCACCCCAGGCCACGGTGTCGGCGACGTAGGCGTCAAGGCTCAGGTTGCGTTCATCGGGGGTGGCGGCAAGGCTCGCAGCGACCCCGCGTTTGTCGTAACGCACGCTGGCGATATTGTGCTTGGCCAGCACCCAGGCCAGGCGCTTGAGGCTGTCGTTGCGCCCGCCGTCGGGGTTGTTGCCGTCGCGATCGGTGGGGCCCGAGCCGGACACAATCAGCACCACGGGCACCGGTTGTTCGGACTTGGGCAGTAATAACGAGCCGTACAGTTCACCGCTGCCGGTGTCCAGGCTGATAGGGCGTTGCAGGACGACCGCATGGACCAGGCCGCTGAACAGGGTAAGGCTCAAGAGAAGAACTCGCAGCATCATCACGCCATCATGAATAAGGTGCCGGTTGGACTTCCCGTCACGGATAAGGTTCGAGGATGAACTAGTTGGGTAGCCTGCGTATACTGGCGCGCTCAGTAATCCAGATTGAGTTATTTCGGCTGATTTCACGGAGCTCCCCGCATGTCCGGCAATACCTACGGCAAGCTGTTCACTGTCACCACCGCGGGCGAAAGCCATGGTCCGGCGTTGGTCGCCATTGTCGACGGCTGTCCGCCGGGCCTCGAGCTGTCCCTGGACGACCTGCAGCGTGACCTGGACCGGCGCAAGCCCGGCACCAGCCGTCATACCACCCAGCGCCAAGAAGCTGATGAAGTCGAAATCCTCTCTGGCGTGTTCGAAGGCAAGACCACCGGTTGCGCCATCGGCCTGCTGATCCGTAACACCGACCAGAAATCCAAGGATTACTCGGCGATCAAGGATCTGTTCCGCCCGGCCCACGCCGATTACACCTACCACCACAAATACGGCTTGCGCGACTATCGCGGCGGCGGTCGCAGCTCGGCGCGGGAAACTGCCATGCGGGTGGCAGCTGGTGCCATTGCCAAGAAGTTCCTGGCCAGCCAGGGCATCGTGGTGCGCGGCTACATGAGCCAGCTGGGGCCGATCGAAATCCCCTTCAAGACCTGGGATTCGGTGGAAGACAACGCCTTCTTCAGCCCGGATCCGGACAAGGTGCCGGAGCTGGAAGCCTATATGGACCAGTTGCGCCGGGATCAGGACTCCGTGGGGGCGAAGATCACCGTGGTTGCCGAAGGCGTGATGCCCGGCCTGGGCGAGCCGATTTTCGATCGTCTGGACGCCGAACTGGCCCATGCGCTGATGAGCATCAATGCGGTCAAGGGCGTGGAAATTGGCGCCGGCTTCGCCAGCGTCGCCCAGCGTGGCACCGAGCATCGTGACGAGCTGACCCCGGAAGGGTTCCTCAGCAATAACGCCGGCGGCATTCTTGGCGGCATTTCCTCCGGGCAGCCGATTGTCGCCCACCTGGCCTTGAAGCCGACCTCCAGCATCACCACCCCGGGTCGTTCCATTGATGTGGACGGCAACCCGGTGGACGTCATCACCAAAGGTCGTCACGACCCGTGCGTGGGCATTCGCGCGACTCCGATCGCCGAAGCCATGATGGCCATCGTGCTGATGGATCACCTGCTGCGTCATCGCGGCCAGAATGCCGACGTGCGCGTCAGCACGCCGGTGCTGGGCCAGCTGTAATGCCGGCTCTGCCAGTCGCCACGGTCTGACGGCCGTGGCGGCGCTTCCGTACTGGCGGCTCTCCAGCTTCTATCTGTTCTATTTCGCCCTGCTGGGCTCTACGGCGCCATTTCTGGCGTTGTATTTCGATCATTTGGGTTTTTCCAGCGCGCGCATTGGCGAGCTGGTGGCCATCCCCATGCTGATGCGTTGTGTGGCGCCGAATATCTGGGGCTGGCTGGGGGATTACACCGGCCGGCGCCTGGCCATCGTGCGTTTTGGCGCCTTCTGCACCTTGCTCTCGTTCTCGTTGATTTTTGTCAGCAAGACCTACGCCTGGCTGGCGATGGTCATGGCCTTGCACGCCTTCTTCTGGCACGCGGTGCTGCCGCAGTTCGAAGTCATCACCCTGGCTCATCTGCAAGGCCAGACCTCGCGCTACAGCCAGATCCGTCTCTGGGGCTCGATTGGTTTTATCCTCGCGGTGGTGCTGCTGGGCCGATTGTTTGAAGGGCTGAGCCTAGATATCTACCCCATCACCCTGGTGGTGATCATGGCCGGCATCGTCCTCAGCAGCGCCTGGGTGCCCAATGCCCAGCCGCCGGCCCAGGACGATCGTCCGGCGTCCGGCGGCTTTCTCAAGCAACTGCGCGGTCCCGGGGTGCTGGCGTTCTATGTGTGCGTGGCCTTGATGCAGATGAGCCACGGTCCTTATTACACCTTCCTGACCTTGCACCTGGAGCGCTTGGGCTACAGCCGTGGGCTGATCGGCATGCTCTGGGCAGTGGGGGTGGTGGCCGAGGTGCTGATGTTCCTGGCCATGAGCCGGATCCTCTCGCGGTTTTCGGTGCGTCGGGTGTTGCTGGCGAGTTTTCTCCTGGCGGCCCTGCGTTGGTTGCTGCTGGGGGCCTGTGCCGAGTTTCTCTGGGTGTTGCTGTTGGCTCAGTTGCTGCACGCGGCGACCTTCGGCAGCTTTCATGCGGCGGCGATTCATTTTGTGCAACGCAGCTTCGGTGCGCGGCAACAGGGCCAGGGCCAAGCGCTGTATGCCGCGCTGGCCGGCACCGGCGGTGCGCTGGGGGCGTTGTATTCGGGGTACAGCTGGAACGCCCTGGGGGCGACCTTCACCTTTAGTATGGCCAGCGTCGCTGCCCTGGCTGCAGCCTTTATCATTGGCACACGCATGCAAGAGCACAGGCCATGAGCCCTGGCGGCCGCGCGCGTGCCGGCAACCTGATCTGTGACACAGCCTGCATGCCTGGAGGCGCTTGTTTGAGCAAGGCACTGCAGCCAATCGAGGCCTTTGAGGGTGTATTCGAATGCGGGCCGAAACCCTGAAACCTGTTAAACCAAGCCTGTTAAACCCAGAAGGCGCTCTTCATACGAAATCGCTTTCCGCCTGATGATGTGCGCTGCCTGACCGGCCTTTAATAGCCGAGCGGGGGTGCTGAAACCAAGGAGTTGCCAAGATGAGCAGCCTGTCCGTTTACCACGTATCCAGCCCGGACCTGCCGAACAAGGTGCTGACCCATTTCGACGATATCGCCGCGACCCTGGCTGAACAGGGAGTGCGCTTCGAGCGCGGGCAGGCGACGATTCGTGTCGAGCCCGGTGCCAGCCCGGAAGAGGTGATTGCCGCCTATCAAGGGCCGATCGATCAACTGATGACCGCCCATGGTTATGCCGCCATTGAGGTCCTTAGCGTTAAATGGGAACACCCGCAGCAAGACCCGCAGCAGGCCCGGTTCCTTGCAGAACACCATCACGCGGCAGATGAAATGCGCTTTTTTGTCGCCGGTCGTGGCTTGCTTAACTTGCACATCGGCGAGTACGTTTACGCCGTGCTCTGCGAGAGAAATGATCTGATCTCGGTGCCGGCTGGCACCCCCCAATGGTTCGACCTGGGTGAGCAGCCGCGGGTGATTGCCATCCGCCTGTTCAAGGACCCGCAAGGTGGGGTTGCCCACTTCAGTGGCGCCGAGATTGCCGAGCATTTCCCGCGCTTGGAGGATTGAGCACGCCTATGCGCCACATCGCTTGCAACGTTGCAGGGCTGGGACGCAGGGAGTGAACGGCGGAACGTTAAATGCCCGTGCCAGCGCAAGGCTGGCACGGGGTGATGAAGATGAGTCTGTGCTTACGCCGAGTGATAGGTCGGCAGGGCGAAGCGGTGTTGGCTTTGCAGCATGGAAATCTGTGGCAGCTCACTGGCTTGTTCGGCCAGGTCGCGACGAATCGCACTGATCACCCACGACAGTTGGTCACCGGCGTGCAGTTGTGCGTAAGAGATCGAACGCTTGAGCTGTTTGCCGTCGCTATTGCGCAGGGTAAGCAGAATGCCACCGTCCGGACGAGGCTGGGTGGTGACTTCGAAGTTGGAGAACAGGGACGAAAATTTTTCTTGGATCAGGTTCATGTCTATCAGCTCCGTTAGCTCTTGAATGGCAAGCGTGAACTGAGAGTTGCAGCGATTGTGCCAGCATTGCTGTTTTTAAAAATCCTTATAAATCAATAGTTTATAAAAAATGGAATTTTTGGGTTTCGTGCAATTTGCATGAAAGGCCATCGTGCATCCTGCATTTTGCGTGGTCGGCGCATGCACCAACCTGCTGGCTGAGGGAGGGCATTGCTCTTCTGACCACGCGGCGTTGAGAAAAATTCCGCAGCCGTTCAGGCGCCTGGCAAGCGCGGCGTTGAGTATTTTTGCGGGCCCCCAGTGGATACAAAACATTGCAAAAACTCCGTGTACAGCCCGCGCGCGGCTGACGTACTTTCGGCCTCTGCCAGCTCTTCATCGCGGTCGTCTGCAGGCCATTTCAGCGCCATCGCCAGATGCTCCGCAGACCCGAAGACGGCATGCAACGCCCCCGAGCGCCCGATAATAAGAAAAGGGACTTCTGTCATGAACGGCACACTCGTTATCAAGGCAGTCAACACAGCGTTTTACGTCCAGGCGTGCAGCCTGGTGCTAGCCGACCTCAGCGTGTCATTGCCCCTCGCTTCTATCGCACCTTGCCGTTGAACCTCAGTCACGACCCGATCCACACCACGTGGGGCATGGCCTGGGCCGTGTTCTTTTGCGTCGAACAGGAGCCGTCATGAGTAGCAATCAGAGCGACACAATCACCTGGGGCATGATGCTGCGCAAGTTGCCTTCCATTGCCCGTGCTCTGCCTCGGGTGGTTAGGGGCATGAAAGCCGCCAACGTTGAAAAGGCCGACCAGCCGTGCGGCCTGGGTTGGTCCTTCGAGCAGGCAACCTTGCGCAATCCCCATGGCCAGGCCTTGCTGTATGAGGATCGAGTGCTGAGTTATGCACAGGTCAATCAGTGGGCCAACCGCATTGCCCATGCGTTGCAAGGCGAGGGCATCGGCAAGGGCGATGTGGTGGCGATTTTTCTTGAAAATCGCCCCGAGTTGCTGGTCAGCGTGTTGGCCGTGGCCAAACTCGGGGCCATTGCCGCGATGCTCAACACCGCCCAGACCCATACCACGCTGGTTCATAGCCTGACCCTGGTGAAGCCTGCGGCGATGGTGGTCGGCGGTGAGCTGTTCGAAGCCTTTGCTGCGGTACGCCAACAGGTGGGGATCGCGGCGCAGCGAACCTGGTTCGTCGCGGACCAGGACACCTTCAATGATCCGGGGCAAACCCCAGCCGATATGGTCAACCTGATGACCCTCAGTGCCGGGCAGCCGTCGGACAACCTGGCATGTACTCAGCAGGTTTTCCTCGATGATCCGTGTTTCTACATCTATACCTCCGGCACCACTGGTTTGCCCAAGGCCGGGATTTTCAAGCACGGGCGCTGGATGCGTACCTCCGTCAGCTTCGGCATGATCGCCCTGAATATGCAGCCCGAGGATGTTGTTTATTGCACCTTGCCGCTGTACCACGCCACGGGGCTGTGTGTGTGCTGGGGGGCGGCCGTCACGGGGGCCTCGGGCTTTGCCATTCGCCGCAAGTTCAGCGCCAGTCGCTTCTGGGACGATGTGCGCAAGTACCGGGCGACCACCATCGGTTATGTCGGCGAACTCTGCCGCTACCTGATCGACCCGCCGGCCAGCGAGCGGGATGCCGATAACCCGGTGCGCAAGATGATCGGCAATGGCTTGCGCCCCGGCGTCTGGAGCGAGTTCAAGCGGCGTTTTGCGATTGAACATGTGTGCGAGTTGTACGCCGCCAGCGACGGTAATATCGGCTTCACCAATGTGCTCAATTTCGACAACACCGTGGGCTTTTCCCTGATTCCCTGGGCCTTGGTGGAATACGCCCACGACAGCGGGGAGCCGATCCGCAACAGCCAAGGCTTTATGCAGAAGGTCGCCAAGGGTGGGCAGGGCTTGTTGTTGGCGAAGATCGACGACAAGTCGCCGCTGGACGGTTACACCGAGCCGGAAAAGAATCGCAAGGTCGTATTGCACGATGTGTTCGAGGCCGGCGACCGTTATTTCAATACCGGTGACCTGCTGCGGGACTTGGGCTTCGGCCACGCCCAGTTCGTCGATCGCCTGGGCGATACCTATCGCTGGAAGGGCGAGAACGTCTCCACCACGGAAGTGGAGAACCTGTTCCTGCAGCATCCACAGATTGCCGAAGTGGTGGCCTACGGCGTGGAAATCCACAACACCAATGGTCGCGCCGGGATGGCGGCGATTACCCCGGCCGAGTCCCTGGCCACCCTGGATTTTGCCGAGTTGCTGCAATTTGCCCGGCGCCAACTCCCTGCCTATGCGGTGCCGTTGTTTTTGCGGGTCAAGGTCAAGATGGACACCACCGGGACCTTCAAGTATCAGAAAACCCGGCTCAAGGAAGACGGTTTCGACCCGGCCAGGTCGGCCGACGATCCGATCTATGCCTGGCTGCCCGGCTCCGAGACCTACGTGCAGGTGACTGCCGAGGTACTGGATGACATTCAGGCCGGTCGCCACCGCTATTGATTATGGCTATGGCCGCCCTTGAGAAAAAAGGGATGACAGGCCACGGACGGCTTGGGGAAACTAGCGTCTTTCCGATTTGCCGAATGTGGAGTTTCCGATGTCAGACAATAGCCGCCAGATGACCGAAGACGAGGCTGCGCAGTTTGCCGAGCAGGTTTTCAACGTTGCCCGTCAGGGTGATGCACCCATGCTCGACAAGCTGGCGAGCAGCGGTCTGCCGGTCAATCTGCGCAATCACAAGGGCGACACCTTGCTGATGCTGGCGGCCTATCACGGGCACCTGGATGCGGTGCAAGTGTTGCTCAAGCACAAGGCCGATCCTGAAATCCGCAATGACAATGGCCAGAGCCCGATTGCCGGGGCCGCCTTCAAGGGTGACCTGGCGATGGTCAAGGCCCTGGTGGAGGGCGGTGCGGAAGTGGAAGGCTCGTCCTTCGATGGCCGCACAGCGCTGATGATGGCCGCGATGTTCAACCGCACCGCCATCGTCGACTACTTGATCAGTCAAGGCGCCGACCCCCGGGCCAAGGATGCCAATGGCATCGGCGCCCTGGAGGCCGCCAAGACCATGGGGGCCAAGGACACCACGGCCCAGTTGGAAAAACTTTTGGCTTGACCCTGCAACAGTCGATGGCCCGGAACGACCTTTCGGGCCATCGCCATAGGTCGCCGCGCCTGCTTTAGGCTATCCTTCGCGCCCTTGAAAATTCCCACGTCTCAGGATGCGCGCCATGACCACCGCCCTTATCGAACTCATCAGCAAAATCAGCTCGGGCTGCATGGGCGATGCCGAGATCCAGCAGATCGCCGATGAAGCGGCCCAGGCCTACGCCGACCCCGAAGCGTTCCTGGCGGCCAATCCGGACATCAATTACGACGACACCTTTCCCATCCCGCTGGGCGAGTGGGTGGTGGTCGGCAGCCTGCCCGAGACCGTGCTGTTCCAGGCCGACAGCTATGTAGAGCTGTTCACCCAGATCGTTGCTTCCTTTGGACCGGATGTGGCCTTCAATATCAAGCCCAAGCAGTTGGCGAAGATCGACGCGCTGACGGCGCTCAACCGCATCCAGATCCAGATGAGCAGCATGAGTCCGGAACACGGCGGTTACGTGCTGATGAACTTCAGCCAGTTGCTGGATGACGAGTTGCAAATGGTGCTGGTCTACGGCAACGACCTGCCACGGGTGCTCGCGTTGTGCAGCGAAGTCGGGATTGCCGCCGCACCGGCCCTGGAAGCCTTGAAGATTGCCGTTCACGTTTGAGCCGTGGAATAAAACGGAACCCTGCGACACGGCGACTATCCTAAAGGTGCACACCACTCTCTGGGAGCGACACCATGGGTTCTACCTTCAATGGCTTGGTTGGCCTGATCATTCTGGCCCTGGATATCTGGGCGATTATCAACGTGCTTAAAAGCGGCGCTGAGACCGGGATGAAAATCCTCTGGGTCCTGCTGATTGTGCTGTTGCCGGTCCTGGGCCTGATCATCTGGGCGATTGCCGGGCCTCGCGGTGATGTGCGGCTCTGAGTGAGTCGCTCGCTGCGGCGTCTGCAATGAGTGAACGCTGACTTGGAAACGGGCCGCAAGGCCCTTTTTTATGTGACCAGATATGCGTTGCACGAAATTTTCACAAAGTCTCTAAGACAATCCGCCTCGCGCTTTTTCCTCTGTTTCAGCCCTGTCATCTCTTGTCCCAGAGCCTTTGCCGGTTCGTGGGGGCGTGCTTGCCACTAATCAATGGCAATGCCGTGAGTGATCGTGCAACATTTGCGCACCGCGCAATCCCCAGAGCCCCCAAAGGGCCATAAGAGGGTAGAGCGCCGCTGTATTTTTGAAACTTAAACTTCCAATGGGTCCTAAAACGACATGGCAAACCCGGACGCCCTGAGTCAGCAGCGAGCTTCTAATCGCCTGCTGCAACCGACCGTCAAATCCCATCTGGCTTATACGCTGCTGTGTGCGTTGGTCATGATGGTGATGTTCTCTTTGCTGCGCGTTGCGCTGCTGGTCTACAACCGGGACATGATCCTCGACACGCCGGCCTCGACCTTTCTCGAGGCGTTCGCCAACGGCCTGCGGTTCGACCTGCGCCTGGTGGTCTACCTGAGCATCCCGCTGTTGCTGTCGCTGTTCAGCGCCCGGGCCATGGCCGCTCGCGGGCTGTTCCGCTTCTGGTTGACCGTGACTTCGAGTATTGCCCTGTTCCTGGGCCTGATGGAGATGGACTTCTACCGCGAATTCCACCAGCGCCTCAACGGCCTGGTCTTCCAGTACGTGAAGGAAGACCCGAAAACCGTGATGAGCATGCTCTGGTACGGTTTCCCGGTGGTGCGTTACCTGCTGGCCTGGGCCGTGGGTACCTGGATCCTCAGCCTGGCCTTCAAGGGTGCCGACCGCGCGACCCGTCCCCGTGGCCCCTTCAGTGGCGGCAGCATCAGCACTCGCCAGGTTGCGCCCTGGTATGTCCGTGCCGGCGTATTCGTGGTCTGCCTGTTGATCTGTGTGGTCGCCGCTCGCGGCACCTTGCGCCAGGGCCCGCCGCTGCGCTGGGGTGACGTCTATACCACCGACTCGAACTTCGCCAACCAGTTGGGCCTCAACGGCACCCTGCAACTGGTCGCTGCGGCCAAGAGCCGGATGTCCGAAGACCGTGACAATGTCTGGAAGGCCACCTTGCCCCAGCCTCAGGCCCAGCAGACCGTGCGTGACATGCTGCTGACCCCGAGCGACAAATTGGTGGATGCCGACACCGCTGCCGTGCGCCGTGACTACACGCCGAACGCCGACAAGACCCTGCCGATCAAGAACGTCGTGGTGATCCTGATGGAGAGCTTCGCTGGGCATTCGGTCGGAGCACTGGGACGTCCAGGTGACATCACACCGTACTTCGACAAGCTGTCGAAAGAGGGCCTGTTGTTCGACCGCTTCTTCTCCAACGGCACCCATACCCACCAGGGCATGTTCGCCACCATGGCGTGCTTCCCCAACCTGCCGGGCTTCGAATACCTGATGCAGACCCCGGAAGGCAGCCACAAATTGTCCGGCCTGCCGCAGTTGCTCAGCGCGCGCAACTACGACGACGTGTATGTCTATAACGGCGATTTTGCCTGGGACAACCAGTCGGGCTTCTTCAGCAACCAGGGCATGACCAACTTCATTGGTCGCAATGACTTCGTTGACCCGGTGTTCTCCGACCCTACCTGGGGTGTATCCGACCAGGACATGTTCAATCGCGGGCTCGAAGAACTCAAGGCTCGGGAGGGCAAGAAACCCTTCTATGCCTTGCTGCAGACCTTGTCCAACCACACGCCTTACGCCTTGCCGACGCCGTTGCCGGTGGAGCCCGTTACTGACCGCGGCAGGCTGAATGAACACCTGACGGCCATGCGCTACTCCGACTGGGCCCTGGGCCAGTTCTTCGAGAAGGCCCGTAAGGAGCCTTACTTCAAGGAAACCCTGTTCGTGGTAGTCGGTGACCATGGTTTTGGCAACGAACAGCAGATCACTGAAATGGACCTGGGGCGTTTCAACGTGCCGTTGCTGCTGATCGGCCCGGGTGTCCAGGAAAAGTTTGGCCAGCGTGACCACACTGTCGGCACCCAGATCGACATTGTGCCGACCATCATGGGTCGCCTGGGGGGCGATGTACTGCATCAGTGCTGGGGTCGTGACTTGCTGAACCTTCCGGAAGGCGACAAGGGCTTCGGCGTGATCAAGCCTTCCGGTAGCGATCAGACGGTGGCCCTGCTGACCGCTGACCGAGTGCTGGTGCTGCCCAAGGAAATGCCGGCCAAGCTCTACCAGTACGAGCTGGGTGCGAATCCCAAGGGCGAGCTGATTCCTGCTTCACCCGATGAAGCCGAGCTCAAGCAGAAGCTGGAGTCCTTCCTGCAGACCGCGACCAAGAGCCTGCTGGATAACACCGCCGGTGTGATCGACGGCAAGCCCGACTGATGGGGGCCAGAGCCTAGCGGCCTGCTGACGGACCCTAGGCTCAAGGCCTGCACCGCGCGTCATTCTGAACACTCCTCTCGCAGGGGTGTTTTTTTGCCCTGAGAAAAGTCTGCGGGAGGCGGGATACGGGCACTTATCAGCACTAGGGGGACGCGGCTCGGTTGAGTCCAGGCGGTTTCAGTGGTGATCGTCAGACATTGCTTGCGCGTATCAAGAAAGGCCGCTGGTGCGGCAGTGGGGAGCCCTGGTTTTTAGGATTCATCTGATTCCAGCGTCCCTAACAGACTGTAATGATCCCTCTCCGCTTCGGCCTACACATCCTTCGGATCAGGCTCGCAAGCGTCGAATCAATAAGTGTGCGTCAGACAGTGCGCCACGATGTCGGTCAATGGAGAGTCAAATGAAAAACCTATTTGTGGCGGCTATGGCTTCCAGCCTGGTTTTGGCGGCGAGTAGCGCCTGGGCCGTGGATATAACGCTGAACTTCACGGGGAAGGTCAATCCGGAAACCTGCGACATCGTCCAGGATGACACGACCTCGGGCAGTGGCAGCAGCATGGTCAAGAATGTGCCGCTCAAAAGTGTCAGTACCCGGGCCTTGAGCCAGAAGGATGACGTTGCGGGTAAAACCTTGGTCCACCTCAAACTGAAGGACTGCAGCGGCAGTAAGGTGACGGCCAAGTTCAACACCGGTGAGACGGTGGATCCGCAGAGCGGCGCCTTGATCAACCAAACCCCATCGGGCTCCAACGTTCAGGTGCAACTGCTCGACAGCAAGCATCAGCCGCTCAATCTCAATCAGGGGCCGCTGTTGGACACGGTCAGCATCGTCGACCAGAGCGCAGTCCTTGAGTTCTACGCCCAGTACTTCGCATCAACGGCGGGCACCACGGCCGGTGATGTTTCGACCAGCGTCTCGATGGACTTGATCTACGAGTGAAGCCGTTGCCTCGGAGCGAAAGCTCCGGGGCCGTTTGTTGCGAGTGATGAACACCATGTCCCGTCGTTTCTGGTCTTTTTTATTTTTCTGTAGCGCCATCCTTTTTCAGTCCCTTGGCGTCCAGGCCAATGTCGTGGTGGGCGGAACCCGTGTGGTTTATCCGGCCAAGGAGCGTGAAGTCAGCGTCAGGCTCACCAACCAGGGGGCGCAGCCTGCCTTGGTCCAAGCTTGGATCGATGCCGGCAACCCCGATGGCAAGCCGGATGATGCGGACGTGCCCTTTATTGTCATGCCCCCCATGGTGCGGATTGATCCGGGTAAAGGTCAGGCTTTGCGTTTGGCCTATACACCGCAACCGGGAATACCCAAGGACCGGGAGTCCGTGTTCTGGCTCAACATTCTCGACGTTCCACCTCTGCCCAGTGTGCAAACAACGAACCATATGCAACTGGCTTTTCGCAGTCGCCTGAAAGTGTTTTTTCGCCCGCTCGAACTGCCAGGCAGTGCCATTGATACGGCAGAACAGCTCCATTGGCGCCTGGTCAAGTCAGCCACGGGCATGGCCTTGCAGGTGCGTAACGACGGTGCCTTTCACGTGTCCTTCAACACGGTGCTGTTGAAGCTCAGGGATGGCCGCAGTTTTAAGGTGCACAGCCGCATGCTCGCCCCACGCTCCACTGCGGATTTTGCGCTTGAACAGGCCCAGGGCCTGTCCGGCGCTGAAGGCCGTGTGGTGTACGAGTGGATCAACGACTACGGCGCCACCGTCCTTCAGGAAACCCGGCTTGCTCCCTAGACCGAGCAGGTCCGGTGATTGGGCACTGACTGATTTAGCCGTCCAGACCCTTTTGTGCAGCGACGACAGCCGTGCATTGGTTGCTGCTGGCCCATCCTGTTCAACGTCCGGGTAGGTCTCATGAGCTCATTGTGTTTTTTCTTCTTTATTCGACCTGGGTATTCGTCCGCAGAAACATCTGATGTGGCAGGGAGTGCCTGGCGGCTTTCCAGTGGTCTGGCCCTGCTGCTGTCGAGCCTGGGCTGTTCGTTCAGTGAAGCCAGCGAGCTGGTCGAGTTCAACCCGGCGTTTTTTGGCAACAGCCGAGGGCAAGCCGTGGACCTGTCCAAGTTCCAGCGCAGCAACCCGCTGGAGCCAGGCACCTATCGCCTTGATCTGTACCTCAACCAAAACTGGGTGGGGCGCCAGGACATCCGTATCCGCGCCGCCGTCGAGGAAGGGCAACCGCCGCAGCCCTGCCTGCCGCCCAGTGTGCTGGTACAACTGGGGGTGGACTTTCGCACGTTGCCAGCCGAGCAAGGCGAGGCGGCCCTGGCGGCTGAATGCCTTTCGGTCGACGGCTTGCCGCCCCACAGCCGGTTTGATGTGGACATGTCAGAGCTGCAGGCCGACCTTTCGATTCCGCAGCTGTACCTGAACCTGAGCAAGCGCGGCTACGTGTCACCCAAGGATTGGGACTCAGGGGTCAATGCGGGCTTTCTCGGGTACTCGAACAATCTCTCCGACAACCGCTTCAGCGGGCAAGTCAATCGTCAGTTCTATAGCAGCCTGAATGGCGGCCTGAACCTGGGGGATTGGCGCTTGAGGCACAACGGGTCTTACCGTTACGACGACCAGCCAGACACTCGCCAGAACAGTCACTACACCGCGCTGAGCAGCTACGTGCAGCGTGATGTCACGCCGCTGAGTGCGCAGTTGACCCTGGGGCAGTACTACACACCGGGCAACTTCTTCGACAGCATGCCTTACAGCGGCCTCCAACTGAGCAGCGATGAACGCATGCTGCCGGACTCCATGCGTGGTTTTGCCCCGGTGGTGCGAGGTGTCGCCGATACCACGGCCAAGGTCAGTGTCAGTCAGGGGCAGAACCTACTCTACGAAACCACCGTGGCGCCCGGTCCTTTTGCCATCGACGACCTGTACAACACCGGGTATGCCGGCGATCTGAACGTGACCATCACGGAGGCGGACGGGCGCATCAAGCGCTTTGTGATGCCCTATGCCTCGGTGGCGCAACTGCTGCGTCCGGACAGTTCTCGTTTCAGTTTCAGCGCGGGCCGCTATCGGGATGAAAGCCTTCGGGCACCTCCCGATTTTCTCCAGGGCACGTACCAGCGTGGCTTGTCCAATATGTTGACCGGTTATGGCGGCACGGTGGTCGGGCAAGACTACCGGGCGCTGCAGGGCGGGCTGGCGCTGAGCACCTTGTTGGGCGCGGTGGCTGCCGACCTGACCCATTCCCAGGCATCCGGGCTCAACCACGAGTTGCCGGGTAGCCAGGCGCACATGAATGGACGCAGTCTGCGCCTGACCTACAGCAAGCTGATCGAGCCCACGGCGACCAACTTCAGCCTCGCCGCCTACCGTTTTTCCAGCGAGGGTTACCTGGACTTTGGTGAGTTCGCCCGTCTGCGCAGCACCGAGCCGGCAACCACGCTGTACAAACAACGCAGTCGCCTCCAGTTGAACCTCAGCCAGCCCATTGGCGAGCAGCGCGGCCACCTGACGTTCTCCGGCATGGCCCAGAACTATTGGAGCCGTGAGCAGGGCAGCGACATCACCTTTCAAGTGGGTTACTCCAACGGGTTCAACTGGGGCAGTTTCGGCCTTAACGCCAGTCGTACACGCAGTGCCAACGGTCGGCTGGACACTCAATACCTGCTGAGCGTCAGCGTGCCCCTGGGGCGTTCCCGGCACTCGCCTTACCTGAACTCGTCGATCAGTTACGACGGGCGTCGCAGCCACGGCATCAACAGCACGCTGAGTGGGCGAGCCGGTGAAGAAGATCAAATCGGCTACAGCCTCTATGGCGCGAGCGACAATGGTGAAGGCCAGTCCAGTCATAACTACGGGGGCAGCCTGCACTACGACACCGCACAGGCCAGCTATCACGTCGGGGCCAGTCGTGGGGAAAACTATCGTCAGGCCAACTTCGGCATGCAGGGCACGTTGGTTGCACACCCGGGCGGGCTCAGTGCCACCCGGGACCAGGGTGAAACCATGGCAGTGCTGGTTGCGCCGGGGGCCGAAGGCGCCCAGGTACTCAGCAGTGCGTCGGGGAGGATTGCCGGCAGTGGCTACGCAGTGGTCGCCGGTTTGACGCCCTATCGCCGCAACGAAGTGGCCCTCGACCCCAAAGGCACCTCTCCGGATGTAGAGCTGGAGATGACCTCCCAGCAAGTAGCGCCCCGGGCGGGGGCGGTGGTGATGCTCAATTACCCGACGGTGGTCGGGCGGCCCACCTTGCTCAAACTACGACGTAGCGACGGCGAGCCCATTCCTATGGGGGCGCAGATTCTCAATGCCGAGGATGAATCCCTGAGCCAGGTGGGGCAGGGCGGTCGTGCCTTCCTACGCGGTTTGCAGGCCCAAGGGCGGTTGCGGGTCAGGTGGGGAGCGCTTCAGGACCAGCAGTGCCTTGCGCCCTACCGGCTGCCGGCCACCGAGCCGGACAAGGACGCGTATTACCAACAGGTGGAGTTGTCGTGCGAGTTGCTGAGCGAGGCTCAAAAGCGGGTGGACAGCCCATGACGCGGTTCTCGATCACCCGGTGCTGGAGGCTGGGTGCGGGCCTTAGGGTGCTTGCGTCCTATCGTCCCGCTGCCCCCGCGAACGTTTTTCACGAGCAACGCCTTAGGCGTTGCGGATCTCCCTACTCACCCGCTGCTTGGGCCCGCGTGGTCAATACACAAGCCGCAGGGCACAGGAACTTACGATGAACATCATCCTTTTGGTTTTGGGGCTGTTGCTGTTTTCCGGGGTCAGTCGTGCGGCTACCTGCGAGAGCGCGAGGGAACACAAAAGCTACGTCAATCTGAGTCTTTCGATCGCTCGTGACCTCCCGGTCAACAGCACATTTTTCAAGGAAGAAATCACCAAGGCTCCCATCCGTGTGGTGTGCAGCCGGCTGGGTAATTACAACCTGAGTATGGCACTGACTGGTCCTTTGACGGACTTGGGGAACCATGTGTACGCGACTGGGATCCCGGGCGTAGGCATGCGTGTGCTCTGGGATAACCCTAAAGAGGCTGGTCCCTTGGGAGGCATTTACATGGGGCCGTTCAAGTCTGTGCCGCTGGGCCGCGGGCTCAATGAGTATTTCTCGCCCCACCGTTTCACCTTCGAACTGATCAAGACCGGCCCGATGTCTTCCGGCCACTCAAAGGACCTAGCCGTTGATATCTGGTACAGCGATGCCCTGGTGCACAAGATCAGCTTCAGCAACACCCAACTGACGATCAGCAACATGGGCTGCAAAGTGGCGGAGCCCGTTCAGTCAGTCGAACTTGACCCGATTCACCAGCGCGCCTTGCCCAGCGTTGGTTCGTCGGCGGGAGCGAAGGGGTTTGCGATTAAATTGACCTGCGATAAAGGCGTCAAGATTGCCTACCGGGTCGACGGCATCAACAGCCGTGATCACATCCTGCTCAATGACGCGGGAGCCGGTATGGCGCAAGGCGTTGGCTTGCAGTTGCTGCGAGGGGACGCCGCCAGTACCACGCTGCAATTGCTGGGTGCACGCACCGACGTCATCACGGTGCCGACTACAGAGGACGGCCAGGCGGTCTCTATCCCGCTGGCTGCCAGGTACTATCGAACCTCGCCCGATCTCAAGGCCGGGCTTATTGCTACCCGTGCCACGGTGACCTTGATCTACGAGTGAGGTGCGATCTGCGGATAAGGTGCGACCCAAAGGCAGTACAAAAAAACGCCAGTGACAACACTGGCGTTTTTTATGGCGCACTCAATCGAGCCGCAGGGTTATATCCTGCCGAGCAGAAGCAGTACCAGCAGCACTACCAGCACCACGCCGATGATGCCCGATGGCCCGTAACCCCAACTTCTGGAGTGTGGGAAGACTGGCAGGCCGCCGATCAGTAGCAAAATCAGAATAACGATGAGAATGGTGCCCATGTCGATTTCCTTATTAAAGTTTTAATCAAGTACGTGGCTGGTTTAATGACGGGCTCGTTTTAACTAATGAGCGAGCCGCTTAATAATTCCGACTCTGGGCACAGCGAGATAATTCCAAGTTTTTTTAAAGTTTTTTGCGGCTTGGGTTATTCCTTTTTATTTACTTTCCGCGGCCTGTACAAGTTGCTCCCGTACGGAACTATTGATACCGGGCAACGTCGCACCGAGGCTCAAGTTTGCCTGGGGCATTCAGCAGTCTGATGGTGCGTGGGTCGGGCTGGGTCCTTCGCTACACTCGGCCGATCTTCCCCAGAACAACAAGGCAACTCCTATGCAAAATCGCATGATGATCACTGGCGCCGGTTCCGGCCTGGGTCGTGAAATCGCTCTGCGCTGGGCGCGTGAAGGTTGGCAGTTGGCCTTGTCCGATGTCAGCGAGCCGGGCCTCCAGGAAACCCTGAAACTTGTTCGCGAGGCGGGTGGCGATGGTTTTATCCAGCGCTGCGATGTGCGTGATTACAGCCAACTGACGGCGTTTGCCCAAGCCTGCGAGGTGAAGTTGGGCGGCATCGATATCATCGTCAATAACGCCGGTGTAGCCTCGGGCGGTTTTTTCAGCGAGTTGTCCCTGGAGGATTGGGACTGGCAGATCGCAATTAACCTGATGGGCGTGGTCAAGGGCTGCAAAGCCTTTCTGCCGCTGTTGGAACAGAGCCGCGGTCGGATCATCAACATTGCATCCATGGCGGCCCTGATGCAGGGCCCGGCGATGAGCAACTACAACGTGGCCAAGGCCGGTGTGGTGGCGCTGTCCGAAAGCCTGTTGATCGAACTGGCGCAGCAGGAAATCGGTGTGCACGTGGTCTGCCCTTCGTTCTTCCAGACCAACCTGCTGGACTCCTTCCGCGGCCCGACCCCGGCGATGAAGGCCCAGGTGGGCAAGTTGCTGGAAAGCTCGCCGATCAGTGCCGCCGATATCGCGGACTACATCTACACCCAGGTCGGCGCCGGCGAGTTCATGATCCTGCCCCATGAGCAGGGCCGCATGGCGTGGGCACTCAAGCAGCAGAACCCTCAAGCGCTGTACAACGAAATGACCCTGATGGCCGACAAGATGCGCGCCAAGGCCAAGCAAAGCGCCAGTTGAACTTGCCCCCGCGCGAGGCCGTCGTCAGGATGGCCGGCATCCAGCCATCCTGACGAGACCTTGCATGCTCAACTACCTGTGGTTTTTTCTTGCGGCGCTGTTTGAAATCGCTGGCTGCTATGGCTTCTGGATGTGGTTGCGCCAGGGCAAGAGTGCCTGGTGGATCGTCCCGGCGTTGCTCAGCCTGACGCTTTTTGCGCTGTTGCTGACCAAGGTCGAGTCCACCTACGCCGGTCGCGCCTATGCGGCCTACGGCGGTATTTACGTGGTGGCGTCGATTGCCTGGTTGGGAATGGTCGAGCGGGTTCGTCCGCTGACATCTGACTGGCTGGGCGTGGCGCTCTGTGTGATCGGCGCCAGCGTCATTCTGTTCGGGCCGCGTTTTTCCGCGCCGTAATCTGCAACGGGCTCAGTTCATGAGCCCGTCGGCATTCAGTCAAACAGCTCCTTGGGCACATCGTGCTTGAGCATCAACTGGCACTGCTCGCTGTCCGGGTCGAACACGATCAGCGCCTGGCCCTTGGTCAGCGCCTGGCGCACGCGCAATACGCGGGTTTCCAGGGGCGTGTCATCGCCATTGTCGGTGCCGTCACGGGTGACAAAGTCCTCGATCAGGCGGGTCAGGGTGTCGACTTCAAGTTGGTCGTGGGGAATCAGCATGGGGGCCTCCGGCAAACAATCCCGGATGCTACTGCGCCGGGGCCTGTGCCGCCAGCCAAACCGCTGCCCAGGCCCCGTTGCCTCATGCCTGGTGGCTTCACGCTTTATTGCCTACCAGGCTGTCCACCGACGGCACCCGGGTGTCGCTCTCCATTTGTGCATCGTGCTCCAGTTGATGGCTGAAGCGGTCCAGCGAACCCTGGGCCGGCTGGGCATCGCTGGCGAACACCGGCGGGCTGAGGATGTAGGCGCCGAGCAGGCGGCTCAGGGCGGCCAGGCTGTCGATATGGGTGCGTTCGTAACCGTGGGTCGCATCACAGCCGAAGGCCAGCAGCGCGGTACGAATGTCGTGGCCGGCGGTGACGGCGGAGTGAGCGTCGCTGAAGTAGTAGCGGAACAGGTCACGGCGCACCGGCAGTTCATGTTCCGCGGCCAGGCGCAGCAGGTGTCGGGACAGGTGATAGTCGTAGGGCCCGCCGGAATCCTGCATGGCCACGCTCACCGCATGTTCGCTGGAGTGCTGGCCGGGTGCGACCGGGGCGATGTCGATGCCGACAAACTCGCTGACGTCCCAGGGCAGGGCCGCCGCCGCGCCGCTGCCGGTTTCCTCGGTAATGGTGAACAGCGGGTGGCAGTCGATCATCAAGGGCTCGCCGCTGTCGACGATGGCCTTGAGCGCTGCGAGCAAGGCTGCGACGCCGGCTTTATCGTCCAGGTGACGGGCGCTGATGTGTCCGCTGTCGGTGAATTCGGGCAAGGGGTCGAAGGCCACGAAGTCACCGACGCCAATGCCCAGGGAATCGCAATCGGCGCGGGTGGTGCAGTAGGCGTCCAGGCGCAGTTCGATGTGGTCCCAACTGATGGGCATTTCATCCACTGCGGTATTGAAGGCATGCCCGGAAGCCATCAGCGGCAAGACGCTGCCGCGCAGCACGCCGTTGTCGGTGAACAGGCTGACGCGGCTGCCTTCGGCAAAGCGGCTGGACCAGCAGCCTACTGGCGCCAGGGTCAGGCGGCCGTTGTCTTTGACCGCACGCACGCTGGCGCCAATGGTGTCCAGGTGGGCTGACACGGCTCGGTCCGGGCTGTTTTTCTGGCCCTTGAGGGTGGCGCGGATGGTGCCGCGGCGTGTCAGTTCAAAGGGAATACCCAACTCTTCCAGACGCTCGGCGACGTAGCGCACGATGGTGTCGGTGAAGCCCGTGGGGCTGGGAATGGCGAGCATTTCCAGGAGGACTTTCTGCAGGTAGTTGAGGTCCGGTTCGGGGATTGTACGGGTCATGGAAACTCCTGATGGGAAGAGGGCATCGATGGTTTCGATGAAGGGGTGTTCGGACGCTTTCGCTGGCCAGCCAGTTCCTACCGTCAGACGTGTAGGAGCGGGCTGGCCGGCGAAGGCTCAAGGCGCCGGTTGGCTGTGGGGAAACAGCAAGTCGACAAAACGCTCCGCCGTGGGCTGCGGCTCGTGGTTGGCCAGCCCGGCGCGCTCGTTGGCTTCGATAAACACGTACTCCGGCTGGTCCGCCGCCGGCACCATCAGGTCCAGGCCGACCATGGGGATGTCCAGGGCCCGGGCTGCGCGGATGGCGGCATCCACCAGGGTCGGGTGGAGGGTGCCGGTGACGTCCTCCAGGGTGCCGCCGGTGTGCAGATTGGCGGTGCGCCGCACGAACAGGCGCTGGCCTGCCGGCAATACGTCGCTGTAATCGAAACCGGCGGCGTGCAGGGTGCGTTGGGTTTCGTGATCCAGAGGGATTTTGCTCTCGCCCCCCGTGGCCGCCTGGCGTCGGCGGCTCTGGACTTCGATCAGGGCGCCGATGGAGTGTTGCCCGTCGCCGATCACTTCGGCCGGGCGCCGAATGGCGGCGGCCACCACGTCGAAGCCGATCACCAGGATGCGCAGGTCCAGGCCTTCATGGAAGCTTTCCAGCAGCACCCGGCTGTCGAACTGCCGGGCGTGTTCGATGGCCTGCTGGACGTCTTCAATGCTGCGCAGGTCCACGGCGACCCCCTGGCCCTGTTCGCCGTCCAGAGGCTTGACCACCACCCGCTGGTGCTCGTCGAGGAACGCCAGGTTGTCGTCGGCGTTGCCTGCACGTTGCTGCGCGGGCAAGCGCAGCCCGGCGCCTTTCAAGACTTTATGGGTCAGGCTCTTGTCCTGGCACAGGCTCATGCTGATGGCGCTGGTCAGGTCGCTCAGGGACTCCCGACAGCGCACGCGGCGCCCGCCGTGGCTAAGGGTGAACAGCCCGGCATCGGCGTCATCTACCTGCACGTCGATGCCGCGGCGATGGGCTTCCTCGACAATGATTCGTGCGTAGGGGTTGAAGTCCGCCTGGGGGCCGGGGCCGAGAAACAGCGGCTGGTTGATGCCGTTCTTGCGCTTGATGGCGAAGGTCGACAGGGTTCGGAAACCCAGCTTGGCGTAGAGGTTCTTGGCCTGGCGGTTGTCGTGCAACACCGACAGGTCGAGGTAGCTCAGGCCGCGGCTCATAAAGTGCTCGATCAGGTGGCGCACCAGCACTTCACCTACCCCTGGGCGGGTGCAGTGGGGGTCCACCGCCAGGCACCAGAGGCTGCTGCCGTGTTCCGGGTCCTGGTAAGCCTTGTGGTGGTTGAGGCCCATGACGCTGCCGATCACCGCGCCGCTGTCTTCATCTTCCGCCAGCCAGTACACCGGCCCGCCTTGGTGACGCGGGGTCAGCAGGTTCGGGTCGATGGGCAGCATGCCCCGGGCCTGGTACAGCTGGTTGATGGCCTGCCAATCGCTTTCATTCTGCGCCCGGCGGATACGGAAACCGCGGAATACCCGGGTGGCTTGGCGGTAATCGCTGAACCACAGGCGCAAGGTGTCGGAAGGGTCGAGAAACAGCTGCGCGGGCTCCAGGCCCAGCACCTGTTGCGGTGCGGCGACATAGAGGGCGATGTCGCGCTCGCCGGGCTGCTCGTTGAGCAGCTCTTCGGCCAGGCTCGCCGGGTCCGGGAAGGTGTGGCCGATCAGCAGCCGCCCCCACCCGCAATGCACGGCAATGGGCGCGGCGCCGAGTTCGCTGCCGTCCTCGGCGAAGCGTGCCTGCAAGCGTTCGTAAGAAGGCGCCTGGCCGCGCAGCAAGCGTTGGCTGTAAGCCGTGGCATGGGCTTTCATCGGTCAGATTCCTTGTTCGCTGAGCCACAGGTTCAGTGCCGCCAACTGCCACAGCTTGGAGCCGCGCAATGGGGTCAACTGGCCTTGCGGGTCGGTCAGCAGGCGGTCGAGCATGGCGGGGTTGAACAGGCCACGGTCCTGGCTCGGGTCCAGCAGCAGTTCACGCACCCAGTTCAGGGTGTCGCCTTGCAAATGCTTGAGGCCCGGCACTGGGAAGTAGCCTTTTTTGCGGTCGATCACCTCGCTGGGGATCACCAGCCGCGCGGCTTCTTTCAGCACTTGCTTGCCGCCGTCGGGCAGCTTGAACTGGGCTGGCACCCGGGCCGACAACTCCACCAGGCGGTAGTCGAGGAACGGCGTGCGCGCCTCCAGGCCCCAGGCCATGGTCATGTTATCCACACGCTTGACCGGGTCGTCGACCAGCATCACGGTGCTGTCCAGGCGCAGGGCTTTATCCACAGGTGCGTCGGCACCGGGCTGGGCAAAATGCTCGCGGACAAAGTCGCCGGCAGCATCGTTGGCGGTCAGCCACTTGGGTTGCACGGTGGCGGCGTAGTCGTCGTAACTGCGGTCGAAGAACGCCGCTCGGTAGGCCGCGTACGGGTCGCTGGCGCCGTCCACTTGCGGGTACCAGTGGTAGCCGGCGAACAGTTCGTCGGCGCCTTGGCCGCTTTGCACCACTTTGCAGTGCTTGGCCACTTCCCGCGACAGCAGGTAGAAGGCGATGCAGTCGTGGCTGACCATCGGCTCGCTCATGGCGCGGAAGGCCGCCGGCAACTGCTCGATGATTTCACGCTCGTCGATGCGCAACTGGTGATGCTGGGTGCCGTAATGCTTGGCGATAAGGTCCGAATACTGGAACTCGTCACCGCGCTCGCCACCCGCATCCTGGAAGCCGATGGAGAAGGTCGAGAGGTTCTCCACCCCGACTTCCCGCAGCAGGCCCACCAGCAGGCTGGAGTCGACGCCACCGGAAAGCAGTACACCGACATCCACCGCCGCCCGTTGACGAATCGCCACCGCTTCACGGGTGCTGTCGAGCACGCGGTCGCGCCAGTCTTCCAGGGTCAGGTTGAGCTCGTCGGCGCGGGGGCCGTAGGGCAGGGTCCACCAGGTTTGTTGCTCGGTGCGGCCATCGGCTTCGATGCGCATCCAGGTGGCCGGCGGCAGTTTTTCAACGCCGGCCAGCAAGGTACGCGGCGCCGGCACCACGGCATGGAAGTTCAAGTAATGATTGAGCGCCACTGGATCGAGGATCGGGTTGATATCACCGCCCTTGAGCAGCGCCGGCAACGCTGAGGCGAAGCGCAGGCGCTGGCCGGTGCGCGACAGGTACAGGGGTTTGACCCCGAGGCGGTCGCGGGCGATGAACAGGCGCTGGGCGTCGCGCTCCCAGATGGCGAAGGCAAACATGCCATTGAGCTTGGGCAGCAGGTCGGTGCCCCAGGCGTGATAGCCCTTGAGCAGCACTTCGGTGTCACCGCCGGAATGGAAGGCGTAACCCAGGTTTTCCAGCTCGGCCCTTAGTTCGGGGAAGTTGTAGATGGCCCCGTTGAACGCCAGGGACAGGCCCAGGGCGTTGTCGATCATCGGCTGCGCCGAGCCGTCCGACAGGTCCATGATTTTCAGGCGTCGATGGCCCAGGGCGATCGGGCCCTGGCTGTGAAAGCCCCAGGCGTCGGGGCCACGGGGGGCCAGGTGATGGGTGATTCGTTCAACCGCTGCCAGGTCGGCAGGTTGATGATCAAAGCGTAGTTCGCCAGCTAGTCCGCACATAAGTCCTTACCGGTTTTTCCGTTGGGGAGAGTCAATCCGTAGCCACCAAAAGGGCGGGTACCAGGAAACTGACCTGTGCATAACTCGGGAGTTTTAGATCGATCGGTTATAAGCGAGTGGGTTCAAGTGCGTTGCTGGGCTGGTCAAGCTGCTGATTTGCCTGACTTTGGCGGCGCGTTTTTGCGACGCGCCGCCAGTGTCTATCAGGCTTTGCCGCGAATCAGCCGACGCAGGGCGAAGCGGTTGGGGTGGCACGCTTCGGCCACGCTTCTGGGCAGGGGCAGGGGTTCGTTTTCCAGCCAGGCGGCCAGCAACTCACCGGACAGCGGTGCGGTGATCAGGCCGCGGGAGCCATGGCCACTGTTGATATACAGGCCGTCGAGCCAGGGGCAGGGCAGGTCCGGCACTTGCCGCGCATCCTTGGCCAGCGCGGCGTAGGTGTCGGCGAACAGGGCCGGGTCGGCCAGGGGCCCGACGATGGGCAAATAGTCCGGGCTGGTGCAGCGAAACGCGGCGCGGCCCTGCAAGGTTTCCAGCGGCAGTTGCTCGGCGCCGAGGCGTTCGCTGAGGTCGCTGGAAATTTCCCGCAGCATGGCCAGGTTGCCGACATGTTCGGCAACCGTGGCCGTCAGGTCGTCACTCTTGAAATCGAAGCTGGCACCCAAGGTGTGCTCGCCCAAGCGCGGTGGTGCGACATAACCTTCGGCGCACACCACGGTGGCCAGGCGCTGGCTGCGCGGGGTTTGCGGCAAGCGGGTGATCTGCCCGCGAATTCGCTTGAGGGGTAACTCGGCACTGGCCGGAAAGTGCTTGATGTCGGCCGCGCCGGCGAGGATCACCACTGCCGCGCTGGCCAGCAGGTGCTCACCGTCCCAGGCTTGCCAGCGCCCATCGACCTGACGCAGTTCCAGGGCGTTGTGCCGCTGCAAGACCTGGATTTTCGGATGGCGGGCTTGCCACTGGCACAGGGCCGGCGGATGCACCCAGCCCCCTTCGGGGTAGAACAGGCCGCCCCAGGCCAGGTCGATGCCGGCGCGCGCCTGGGCCTGGGGCTGGTCCAGCCGTTGCAGCAGATCGCTGGGGAAGGCATCGGCCAGTTGGGCCTGGCGCTCGTCTTCCTTGGGGTTGAAGGCCAGTTGCAGCACGCCGCAGTTATCCCAGTCCTGACCCCGTTGCAGTTGTTCAAGCTGCCGCCGGGTGTAGCCAAAACCGCTGAGGATCATCTGCGACAGCGCGGTGCCGTGGGCCGACAGCTTGAGGTAGAGCACGCCCTGGGGGTTGCCTGAGGCTTCCTGGGCCAGTTGCTCGTGGCGCTCCAGCAGGCTGACCTGCCAGCCCCGGGCCGCCAGGCTGGCGGCGCTAGCGCAGCCGGCCAGGCCACCGCCGATCACCAGGGCGGTTTTCTCTTGCGGTGCCGAGGGCCGGGCGAACCAGGGTTTGACGGCCGGTGTCGGCGCTGCGTCCTCGGGCCAGCCGAGAAACGCGCCGCGCAGCACCTCCCATTTGTGGCCGATGCCCGGGGTGCGTTTCATCTTGAACCCGGCGGCGTTCAACAGGCGTCGAACCCAGCCAGTGCTGGTGAAGGTGCTGATGGTCGAGCCGGGCGCCGCCAGGCGGGCCAGTTCGGCGAACAGTTCCGCGGTCCACATGTCGGGGTTTTTTGCCGGCGCAAAACCGTCGAGAAACCAGGCGTCGATCTGCGCGTCCAGTTGCGGCAACTGTTCCAGGGCATCGCCGATCAGCAGGGTCAGGGTGACCCGGCCGGCATCCAGCACGATGCGCTGGAACCCCTGGTGCACCGCCACATAGGCCGCCAGCAAGCGCTCGGCGAAGCTCGCCAGTTCCGGCCACAGGGCCAGGGCGCGTCGCAGGTCGTCGGGGCTGAGGGGGTACTTTTCCACGCTGACGAAATGCAAGCGGGCACCCGCATCGGCCTGGGCCTCGAACAACTGCCAGGCGCAGAGAAAATTCAGCCCGGTGCCGAAGCCGGTTTCGCCGATCACAAAGCGCTCGCCTGGCTGGAGCGCGGCAAAGCGTTCCGTCAGGCGGTTCTGCTCGATAAACACGTGGCGTGTTTCGGCAAGGCCCGACTCGGTGGAGAAATACACATCGTCGAAGACCTTGGAACGCGGGCGACCTTGGTCGTCCCAGTCGAGTTGGGCATGGGGCAATACGGGAGTCATGTTCGGCTCGAAATCGGCAAGGCGGCCATTCTAGCTGATCGCCGCGGGTGCGATTGACCCATGACAAGGCCCGCTGCCTCCGGGGCGCGGAAAATCCGCCGCCGGCTTTTGCTGGCCAGCCTCGGGTTGCCCGGGGATTTGTTTCCTGCGGCCGTTGTTGATCCGCTAGTCTTGGAAAATTCTTGGAAGGGAGCCGTCCATGTTTGAATCTGCCGAAATCGGTCACGCCATCGACAAAGACACCTACGAAGCCGAAGTGCCTGCCTTGCGCGAGGCGTTGCTGGAAGCCCAGTTCGAGTTGCAGCAGAGGGCCGGGTTTCCGGTGATTGTGCTGATCAACGGGATCGAAGGCGCAGGCAAGGGCGAGACGGTCAAGCTGCTCAACGAATGGATGGACCCGCGGCTGATCGAAGTGCGCACCTTCGACCAGCAGACCGATGAAGAGCTCGCCCGTCCTCCGGCCTGGCGCTATTGGCGGATGCTTCCGGCCAAGGGGCGCATGGGGGTATTTTTCGGCAATTGGTACAGCCAGATGTTGCAGGGGCGGGTCCATGGCCTGTTCAAGGACGCGCGCCTGGATCAGGCAATCAACGCCGCCGAACGCCTGGAAAAAATGCTCTGTGACGAAGGCGCGCTGATCTTCAAGTTCTGGTTTCATCTGTCCAAGAAACAAATGAAGGCCCGGCTCAAGGCCCTGCAGGACGACCCGTTGCACAGCTGGCGCATCAGCCCCCTGGATTGGCAGCAGTCAGAAACCTACGACAAGTTCGTCAAATACGGTGAGCGGGTGTTACGCCGCACCAGCCGCGACTATGCACCCTGGCACGTGATCGAGGGCGTGGACCCTTATTACCGCAGCCTGACCGTGGGCAAGATCCTGCTGGAGGGGTTGCAGAACGCGCTGAACCGCCCTGTTGGCAAGACGGCTTTGGTGACCGCTGCACCGCTGCCGTCCAGCGTCGATCAGGTGACCCTGATTGGCAGCCTGGACATGACCCAGCGCCTGGACAAGGACGATTACGAGGAACAGCTGATTACCGAGCAGGCGCGCCTGTCCGGGCTGCTGCGGGACAAACGCATGCGCAAGCACGCCCTGGTGGCGGTGTTCGAAGGCAACGATGCGGCGGGCAAGGGCGGGGCGATCCGGCGGGTGGCGGCAGCGCTGGACCCACGCCAATACAGCATCGTGCCGATTGCTGCGCCCACTGAAGAAGAGCGCGCGCAGCCTTATCTTTGGCGTTTCTGGCGGCACCTTCCGGCCCGGGGCAAATTCACCGTGTTCGACCGTTCCTGGTACGGCCGGGTGTTGGTGGAGCGTGTCGAGGGTTTCTGTTCCCCGGCCGACTGGCTGCGGGCCTATGGCGAGATCAATGACTTTGAGGAGCAGATCGCCGATGCAGGGGTGATCGTGGTCAAGTTCTGGCTGGCGATCGACAAACAGACCCAGCTGGAGCGCTTCCAGGCCCGGGAAGAGATCCCCTTCAAACGCTTCAAAATCACTGAAGACGACTGGCGCAACCGCGAAAAATGGGACGACTACCGCGCCGCTGTCGGCGACATGGTTGACCGTACCAGTACTGAGGTGTCGCCCTGGACCCTGGTGGAAGCCAATGACAAGCGCTGGGCGCGGATCAAGGTATTGCGCACCCTCAACCGCGCCCTGGAAGAGGCGTTCGAAAAGTCCGACAAGGACGATAAAAAACGCAAGAAGGACAAGAAATAGAGCGATGGTCGCGCATACGCGGGGTGAATGATTGTCGCGGTCGGTGAAGGGGCAGACTTATGCTCGGCCCACTTCCAACCGACAACAACAATGAGGTGTGCCATGCGTGAAGTGGTGATCGTCGATAGCGTGCGGACTGGCCTGGCCAAGTCCTTTCGCGGCAAGTTCAACCAGACCCGTCCGGATGACATGGCCGCCCATTGCGTCAATGCGCTGCTGAGCCGCAACGGCATCGACCCGGCCAGCGTCGAGGATTGCATCGTCGGCGCCGGCTCCAACGAAGGCGCCCAGGGTTACAACATTGGGCGCAACGTAGCGGTGCTCTCGCAACTGGGCACCGGCACGGCGGGCATGACCCTCAACCGCTTCTGTTCCTCGGGGTTGCAGGCGATTGCCATTGCCGCCAACCAGATTGCCTCCGGCTGCAGCGACATCATTGTCGCCGGGGGCGTCGAGTCCATCAGCCTGACGATGAAAAGCGTCAACACAGACAACCTCATCAACCCGCTGCTCAAGGAGCAGGTGCCGGGTATTTACTTTCCCATGGGCCAGACCGCCGAGATCGTTGCTCGACGCTACAACGTCAGCCGCGAAGAACAGGACCTCTATGCCCTGCAAAGCCAGCAGCGCACCGCACAGGCCCAGGCGGCCGGGCTGTTCGATGATGAAATCGTCGCCATGGCGGTCAAGTACAAGGTCGAGGACAAGAACACCGGCCAGGTGCAGGTGCTTGACGGTGTGGTCGATCGTGACGACTGCAATCGTCCGGACACCACCCTGGAGAGCCTGGCCGGGCTGAAACCGGTGTTTGCCGAGGACGGTTCGGTGACGGCGGGCAACTCGTCGCAGTTGTCTGATGGGGCCTCGATGACCCTGGTGATGAGCCTGGAAAAGGCCCTGGAACTGGGGCTCAAGCCCAAGGCGTTTTTCCGCGGCTTTACCGTGGCCGGTTGCGAGCCGGACGAAATGGGCATCGGCCCGGTGTTTTCGGTGCCCAAGCTGCTCAAGGCGAAGGGACTGAGCGTGGCTGATATCGATTTGTGGGAGTTGAACGAAGCCTTTGCTTCCCAGTGCCTGTACAGCCGCAATCGCCTGGAAATCGATAACGCACGCTACAACGTCAATGGCGGTTCGATTTCCATCGGCCATCCGTTCGGCATGACCGGGTCGCGTCAGGTCGGCCATTTGGTGCGCGAGCTGCAACGGCGCAACCTGCGCTACGGCATCGTCACCATGTGCGTGGGCGGGGGCATGGGCGCCACCGGGCTGTTCGAGGCGGTGCGTTAGGCGGCCAGTCCTGTTACCAGGCCGGCGTCTACCCAGGTTTGGGTAGGCGCCGGTGTTGTTTCTAGCCCTGCTTTCCGGCCTCCAGCATGTTTTCGGGGCGGACCCAGGCGTCGAATTGCTCATCCGTCAGGTAACCCAAGGCCAGCGCGGACTCACGCAGGGTCAGGTTTTCCGCATAGGCCTTCTTGGCAATTTCTGCCGCCTTGTCGTAGCCGATGTGGGTGTTGAGCGCGGTCACCAGCATCAAGCCACGTTCCAGGTGTGCGGCCATCTGCCCGGCATCGGGTTCCAGGCCGGCAATGCAATGGGCCTGGAAGTTACTGCAGCCATCGGCCAGCAGGGTGATGGATTGCAGCAGGTTGTGGATGATCACCGGTTTGAACACGTTGAGCTGCAGGTGCCCCTGGCTGGCGGCAAAGCCGATCGCTACATCGTTGCCCATGACCTGGCAGGCCAGCATGGACAGCGCTTCACATTGGGTCGGGTTGACCTTGCCGGGCATGATCGAGCTACCGGGCTCGTTGGCCGGCAAGCGCACTTCGGCCAGGCCGGCCCGTGGGCCCGAGCCGAGCAGGCGCAGGTCGTTGGCGATTTTCATCAGGCACACTGCCAGGGTTTTCAAGGCGCCGGAGAGAGTCGTCAGCGGCTCGTGCCCGGCCAGGGCGGCGAATTTGTTCGGTGCGGTGACGAAAGGCAAGCCGGACAGCGCCGCCAGTTCGGCGGCAATGGCCTCGCCAAAACCGTGGGGAGAGTTGAGCCCGGTGCCCACGGCGGTGCCGCCCTGGGCCAGTTCGTACACCGCCGGCAAGGCACCGCGGATGGCGCGCTCGGCGTAACCCAGTTGGGCAATGAAGGCCGAGAGTTCCTGGCCGAAGGTGATGGGGGTGGCGTCCATCATGTGGGTGCGCCCGGTTTTCACCAGGTGCATGTGCCGGGCCGAAAGCTCGGCAAGGCCGCCGGACAGTTCGGCAATCGCCGGCAGCAGCTTGAACTGCACGGCCTGGGCCGCAGCGATGTGCATGGCGGTGGGGAAGCAGTCGTTGGAGCTTTGCGAGCGGTTTACATGGTCGTTGGGGTGCACCGGGGTCTTGCCGCCGCGAGGGTTGCCGGCCAGTTCGTTGGCCCGCCCGGCGAGCACTTCGTTGACGTTCATGTTGCTCTGGGTGCCGCTGCCGGTCTGCCAGACCACCAGCGGGAACTGGTCGTCATGTTCGCCTGCCAGGACTTCGTCGGCGGCCTGTTCGATCAGCCGGGCGATGTCGGCGGGCAGGTCGCCATTGCGGTCATTGACCCGCGCGGCGGCTTTCTTGATCAGCGCCAGGCTGTGCAGGACCGACAGCGGCATGCGCTCGTTGCTGATGGCGAAGTTCACCAGCGAACGTTGGGTCTGTGCCCCCCAGTAGGCGTCGTCCGGGACTTCGACCTGGCCAAGGCTGTCGGTTTCGATACGGCTCATCGGTTCACTCTCCTGTTGGGCTGATTGCGAAGTTTAGGTCGTGATCCGTGGCCCGGGTTCCGTAAAGCGTGTTTTGCTTCCTTTGGTCGAGCAAAACCAGGCGGCATCAGGCCTGGGGTTGAGCCCCGGAGTTTATTAGGCGCAGAATGGTCGCCCTTGGGGTTTTACCTCGCCTGCTAGAAAAGGAAACTCGATGACCCGTCTTCGTGCCATCTGTACCGCGGTTGTTCTGGTATGCGCCAGCGGCCAGGTTCTTGCCGATACCGCCAGCCACAACGCCAGTGCCGAAGCCTTCCTGACCCTGGCCCACGCCGACAAGCTGGGTACCCCGGTGTACATGCAAGTGCAGCAAATGTTTGCCCAGCGTTTTGAGCAAACCAAAGCCCCCGAGTCGAAACGCGCCCTGCTGGAAACCTACCAGGCCAAGGCCAACGCCGCCCTGGACCAAGCCATTGGCTGGAACAAGCTGAAGCCGGACATGGTCAAGCTCTACACCACCAACTTCAGCGAATCCGAGCTCAAGGACCTGGTGGCGTTCTACCAGTCGCCACTGGGCAAGAAAGTCCTGGAAAAAATGCCCCAGCTGACTCAGCAATCGGCGCAAATGACCCAGGCCAAGCTGGAAAGCGCCGTGCCCGTGGTCAACAAGCTGCTGGCGGACATGACCACCGAACTCGAGCCTAAGGCTGCACCGGCCAAGAAGAAGTAAGCGGAGCCAGGAATGACCATGCAACAACGTATTGAATCGGCCCTTGGGGCCTTGCAGCCCGAGCATCTGCAAGTGCTGGACGAAAGTCATATGCACAGCCGCGGCCTGCAGACCCACTTCAAGGCGGTGCTGGTGAGCGAGCAGTTTGCCGGGCTCAACAGCGTCAAGCGCCATCAGAAGGTCTACGCCACCCTGGGCGATCTGATGAGTGAGTTTCATGCGTTGGCGCTGCACACCTATACGCCGGAAGAATGGCTCAAAATCGGCGCGGCTCCAGCTTCGCCGACGTGTGCGGGGGGTAGCGGCAAGCGATAAGCCGCAGCGGCAAGCTTGAGGCTTTGAGCTTGTCGCTTGGAGCTCAGCACCGCCTTCCTGCTACAATCCGCAACGCGCCGCTCAAGTCGGCGCGTTTTTTTTGCCTCTATTTGCAGCGTGCAGCGAAAAGCTCGCATCTGCCGTATCCGGTTCACCCTTTACGAGGGTAGCCACCTGGAGATTACCCATGACACAACCCATTGTCGTGGCGGCACTGTACAAGTTCGTCACTCTTGAAGATTACGTCGCCCTGCGTGAGCCCCTGCTGCAGGCGATGCTCGACAACGGCATCAAAGGCACCTTGCTGATCGCCGAAGAAGGCATCAACGGCACGGTTTCCGGCAGCCGCGAAGGCATTGACGGGCTGATGGCCTGGCTCAAGAACGATCCGCGCATGGACGACATCGACCACAAAGAGTCGTATTGCGACGAGCAGCCGTTCTACCGCACCAAGGTCAAACTGAAGAAAGAAATCGTCACCCTGGGGGTGCCGGGCGTCGACCCCAACAAACAGGTGGGGACCTATGTCGATCCACAGGACTGGAATGCGTTGATCAGCGATCCGCAAGTGCTGTTGATCGATACCCGCAATGATTACGAAGTGTCGATCGGTACCTTTGAGGGCGCCATCGATCCGAAGACCACCAGTTTTCGCGAATTCCCCGACTACATCAAAGCCCACTTCGACCCGAGCAAGCACAAGAAGGTCGCCATGTTCTGCACCGGCGGCATTCGTTGCGAAAAAGCCTCCAGCTTCATGCTCAGTGAAGGCTTCGATGAGGTATTCCACCTTAAGGGCGGGATTCTCAAGTACCTCGAAGAGGTGCCGCAGGAAGAGAGTAAATGGCAGGGCGACTGCTTCGTCTTCGATAACCGGGTCACTGTGCGTCACGACTTGAGTGAAGGCGACTACGATCAATGTCATGCCTGCCGCACGCCGGTGAGTGTCGAGGATCGCGCGTCCGAGCACTATGTGCCCGGAATCAGTTGCCCCCATTGTTGGGACAAGCTGAGCGAGAAGACTCGCCGCAGTGCCATCGACCGGCAGAAGCAGATCGAGTTGGCCAAGGCGCGTAACCAGCCGCACCCGATCGGTTTCAACTACAAGCAATCACCCTCCGAGGCCTGAGCCATGTCTGCCCGCCTGCTCTACGTAATGGATCCGATGTGTTCCTGGTGCTGGGGCTTTGCCCCTGTGGCGCAGGCGCTGGTCGAGCAGGCCCAGGCTGCCGGTGTGGAAGTGCACCTGGTGGTGGGCGGCTTGCGCACGGGCAGCGGTTCGGCCCTCGAACCCACGACCCGGCGCTACATTCTTGAACACTGGCAGGCGGTCAACGAGACCACCGGTCAGCCGTTCAGCTTCGAGGGCGCCTTGCCCGAAGGCTTTGTCTACGACACCGAACCGGCCTGCCGGGCAATCGTCACGGCCCGCAGCCTGGCGGCCGATTGCGCCTGGAACCTGTTGAAGCTGATCCAGCAGGCGTTCTATGTAGAGGGGCGCGATGTCACCCACGCCAGCGTACTGGTGGAGTTGGCAGAGCAGGCGGGCGTGCCGCGTATCGAGTTCGCCGAAGCCTTTGACCGTGCCGAGCAGCACGCCGCCACCGCAGCAGACTTCACCTGGGTCCAGGACCTGGGGATTGCCGGGTTCCCCACCTTGCTCGCCGAGCGCAACGGCCAGTTGGCGCTGTTGACCAACGGCTACCAGCCACTTGATGTGCTGTCCCCGTTGCTCGGCCGTTGGCTGGAGCGGGCTGCCTGTGTATGACCCGACCGAGACGTCCGCGCCTGCCAAGCCTGTCGATCGCCTGACCTGGGCGGAAATTCGCCGGCTGGCGTTGCACCATCGCAAAGGTTTGTGGGTGGCCAACGCCGTGGCGGTTCTGGCTACTCTGTGCAGTGTGCCGATCCCCTTGCTGTTGCCCTTGCTGGTAGATGAGGTCCTGTTGGGCCACGGTGACGCCGCGCTGCAGGTGATGAACCGGGCGCTGCCGCTCGCGTGGCAGAGCGCCCCGGGTTACATCGGCCTGATGCTGCTGGCGACCCTGGGCCTGCGCTGCTGTGCCTTGGTGTTCAACGTGGTGCAGGCCCGATTGTTTGCCGGCCTGGCCAAGGACATCGTCTATCGGATCCGCACCCGGCTGATCGAGCGCCTCAAGCGTATTTCCCTGGGGGAATACGAAAGCCTCGGAAGTGGCACCGTGACCACCCACTTGGTCACCGACCTGGACACGGTGGACAAGTTTGTCGGTGAAACCCTCAGTCGCTTCCTGGTGGCCATGCTGACCCTGGTGGGCACTGCGGGGATTTTGCTGTGGATGCACTGGCAACTGGCGCTGTTGATTCTGCTGTTCAACCCGTTGGTGATCTACGCCACCGTGCAGTTGGGCAAGCGGGTCAAGCACCTGAAGAAGCTGGAAAACGACAGCACCTCGCGTTTCACCCAGGCCCTGACTGAAACCCTGGATGCGATCCAGGAAGTGCGTGCCGGCAATCGCCAGGGCTACTTCCTTGGGCGATTGGGGCAGCGGGCCCGGGAAGTGCGTGATTATGCGGTGGCCTCGCAGTGGAAAAGCGACGCCTCGAGCCGCGCCACAGGGCTGTTGTTTCAGTTCGGTATCGATATCTTTCGCGCCGCGGCGATGCTCACGGTGTTGTTCTCGGACTTGTCCATCGGGCAGATGCTGGCCGTGTTCAGCTACCTGTGGTTCATGATCGGCCCGGTGGAGCAGTTGCTGAACCTGCAATACGCCTTTTACGCGGCGGGTGGCGCCCTGACACGGATCAACGAATTGCTGGCCCGCGCCGACGAGCCGCAATACGCCGGTGGCAGCAACCCGTTTCAGGGCCGGGAAACCGTCGGCATCGACGTGCGCGGCCTGAGCTTCGGTTATGGCGATGAACTGGTGCTCAACCACCTGGACATGTCCATCGCGCCGGGTGAAAAGGTCGCCATCGTGGGCGCCAGCGGCGGTGGCAAAAGTACCCTGGTGCAACTGCTGCTGGGGCTCTATACCCCGCGCGCCGGGGTGATCCGCTTTGGCGGTGCGAGCCAGCAGGACATTGGCCTGGAAACCGTTCGGGAAAACGTCGCCGTGGTCCTGCAGCATCCGGCCCTGTTCAACGACAGCATCCGCGCCAACCTGACCATGGGCCGGGAGCGGACCGACGCCGCCTGTTGGCTGGCGCTGGAAATTGCCCAGTTGGATGCCACGGTCCGGGCCCTGCCCCAGGGCCTGGACAGCGTTGTCGGGCGTTCTGGTGTGCGACTTTCCGGAGGCCAGCGCCAGCGCCTGGCCATTGCGCGCATGGTCCTGGCCGAGCCCAAAGTGGTGATTCTCGACGAGGCCACGTCGGCCCTGGACGCTGCCACCGAGTACAACTTGCACCAGGCCCTGACGCGCTTTTTGCGAGGGCGGACTACCCTGATCATTGCCCACCGCTTGTCTGCGGTAAAACAGGCTGATCGGGTGTTGGTGTTCGATGGCGGGCAGATTGCCGAAGATGGCGATCACCAACAGTTGATTGCCGATGGTGGCCTCTACGCCAAGCTTTACGGGCATTTGCAGCAAGTACAGCAACCCTGAATACTGCCGTTTTCATCGGCTTGATGATGACGTCTCCTCTGGGGGCGACCACTCAATTCGGCACTGTCGCAGTTTCCCGCGTCGACAACGTATAGCGCTTTGCAGGCTGGCCTTCTGCTAGATGCAAAGTAGCCTAATCTGTTGGTTCAGGAGTGGGATCACTCGGGTGTTCATCTGGCAGTGCTTATGCAAGGGGCCTCATGAAGCAAAAGCGAACTCTCGGAACCCCACGGTTATTGGGCATCGTTTGGCCTTTTATCGCCGTGGTGGTGTTTCAAGCGTTGTTGGGTGGTCTCAGTCTCTACGTGCTATCGGCTGTGCGCGGCTATGTGGCCGGCGAAAGCCTGTGGTCCAAGGGGCAGAAAGATGCCATCTACTACCTCAACCTTTACGCCGACGGTCGTGACGAATCGACGTTCCTCAAATATCAGAACGCGATCGCCGTGCCCCAGGGTGGGCACGAGTTGCGCCTGGCGTTGGACCGTCATCCGCCTGACCTTGAAGCCGCCCGCCTGGGCATTCTCAAGGGCGGCAACCACCCGGATGACGTTTCCAGCCTGATCTGGCTGTACCTCAACTTTCGCCACTTCAGTTACCTGGAGAAGGCCATCGACCTGTGGACCGTAGGCGACAGCTACCTGGTGCAGCTGGATGACGTGGCGCAGGAGATGCACCGGAGTATTACCAGCGGTCGTGCTGACTCTGCCGATATCAATCGCTGGAAGAGCCAGATACTGGCTATCAACGACGGCGTGACCCCGGCGGCCAAGGCCTTCAGCGACGCCCTGGGCGAGGGGTCGCGGGTGATCCTGCGTCTTCTGCTAGTCACCAACCTGGCCACGGCGCTGATCCTGATCGCCCTGGCGTTGCTGCGTACCCATAAATTGTTGGCCCAGCGCCATGCCTTTGCCGACGCCCTGCAACTGGAAAAAGAGCGCGCGCAAATTACCCTGCAGTCCATTGGCGATGCGGTGATTACCACCGACGTCGAGGGTGCCATCGCCTACATGAACCCGGCGGCCGAGGCGCTGACCCACTGGAAAGCCGAGCAGGCCACGGGTTTGCCGCTGGCCTCGTTGTTCAACCTGTTGGATGAAAACGCCCAGACCGACGGGTTCACCCTGATCGAGCACATCCTCAGCGGCCAGCTCAGTGGCGGCAGCGAGCATTCCAAGCTGATCCAGCGGCTTGATGGCAGCACGGTGTCTGTGACCCTGGTCGGTGCGCCGATCCAGAATGCCGGCAAGGTCAGCGGCACTGTGCTGGTGTTGCATGACATGACCCAGGAGCGGCAGTACATCGCCAACCTGTCCTGGCAAGCGACCCATGATGCTTTGACCGGGCTGGCCAACCGGCGCGAGTTCGAGTTCCGCCTCGAACAGGCACTGCAGAACCTGATGCGCCAGCCGGGCAGGCATTCGCTGATGTTCCTGGACCTGGATCAGTTCAAGCTGGTCAACGATACCTGCGGCCATGCGGCGGGTGACGAACTGCTGCGGCATATCTGCGCACTGCTGCAATCCGGCCTGCGTGAGGGCGACACCCTGGCGCGCCTCGGTGGCGATGAGTTCGGCATCCTTCTGGAGAACTGCCCGCCGGATGCGGCGGAAAAGATTGCCGAGGCCCTGCGCCAGACTGTGCAGAACCTGCATTTTGTCTGGAAGGGCAGGCCGTTCGTGACCACCGTGAGTATCGGCCTGGTGCACGTGGCCCAGACGCCTACGACGCTGGAAGCCTCGCTGCGGGCCGCCGACATGGCCTGCTACATGGCCAAGGAAAAAGGCCGGAACCGGGTGCAGGTCTACCATGCCGACGATTCGGAGTTGTCCCTGCGCTTTGGTGAAATGGCCTGGGTCCAACGGTTGCATATGGCCCTGGAAGAGAACCGTTTCTGTCTCTATGCCCAGGAGATTTTTGCCCTTGGCCACACCGAGAGCGGCGGCGGGCACATCGAGATTCTGCTGCGCCTGCATGACGAGGCCGGGCGGATGATCCTGCCGGACAGCTTCATCCCGGCGGCGGAGCGTTACGGCCTGATGACTTCGCTGGACCGTTGGGTGGTAGAGAACGTGTTCAAGATCATTGCCCAGTGCATGGCCGAGGGGCGTAAAGGGCCGATGGCCATGTGCGCCATCAATCTATCGGGCACGACCATCGGCGATGACGACTTTCTGGGCTTCCTGCGGAGCCAGTTTTCCGCCTATGGCGTTCCGCCAGAGATGATCTGTTTTGAAATTACTGAAACCAGTGCGATCACTAATTTGGGGAGTGCGATCCGTTTTATTAATGAACTCAAAGGCTTGGGATGCCACTTTTCGCTGGATGACTTTTGTGCGGGAATGTCGTCGTTCGCTTATCTCAAACATTTGCCTGTAGACTTCCTAAAGATCGATGGAAGTTTCGTAAAGGATATGCTGGACGACCCGATTAACCGTGCCATGGTCGAGGTAATCAACCATATTGGCCATGTCATGGGTAAGCGCACGATTGCCGAGTTTGTTGAAACACCGCAGATTGAGCAGGCATTGCTGGAGATCGGCGTGGATTACGCTCAAGGGTACGTTATCGAACGCCCGCAATTGTTTACCTGTGACAGCTTGCAATGTCGACCCGTACGACCACAGCCCCTGTTATTCAAGGCGCCTGGCACGTTCCGTTGAAATCTCTTACTGATCAGCCAATCACATAAAAAGGAGCCCGACAGTGATCGATACATTCAACCGAACCGGCCCGCTCATGGAAGCCGCAAGTTACCCCGCCTGGGCTCAGCAACTGATCCAGGATTGCAGCGAGAGCAAGCGTCGTGTGGTGGAGCATGAGCTGTATCAGCGCATGCGTGACAACAAACTCAGTGCCAAGACCATGCGCCAGTACCTGATTGGTGGCTGGCCTGTGGTGGAGCAGTTTGCCTTGTACATGGCTCAGAACCTGACCAAGACCCGTTTTGCCCGGCACCCGGGTGAGGACATGGCGCGACGCTGGTTGATGCGCAACATTCGTGTGGAACTCAACCATGCCGACTACTGGGTGAATTGGAGTCGCGCCCACGGCGTGACCCTGGAGGACCTGCAAGCCCAGCACGTGGCGCCGGAGTTACACGCGCTGAGTCACTGGTGCTGGCACACCAGCTCATCGGACTCGTTGATTGTGGCGATCGCGGCCACCAACTACGCCATTGAAGGGGCGACGGGTGAGTGGTCGGCGCTGGTCTGCTCCAACGGTCTGTATGCAGCGGCTTTCCCGGAAGAGGAACGCAAACGCGCCATGAAGTGGCTGAAGATGCATGCCCAGTATGACGATGCCCATCCTTGGGAGGCGCTGGAAATCATCTGCACCCTGGCCGGGATGAACCCGAGCAAGGCGTTGCAGGCCGAGCTGCGCCAAGCGGTGTGCAAGAGCTACGACTATATGTACTTGTTCCTTGAGCGCTGCATGCAACAGGAAAAGTCCACTGTGAGCCGTGAGCGACTGGCATTGGCGGAAGGTTGATGGCACCGGTGGGCCAGCCATGGCCTGCCGGGATTCAGGATCGTAACCGAGGGGCTCCGAAGAGGGCCGTCGAAGTCGGAGTCAGCCCGCCATGGCCAGTCGATTGCGACCTTCGCGCTTGGCCACGTACAGCGCGCTGTCAGCCCGGCGCAATAGGCTTTCGGCGGACTCCCCCGGTAACAGTGTCGAGCAACCCAGGCTCACCGTGAGTTCGATCAGGTTGCCGTCCGCGCTGTAATCCTGAGCCTGTGCCGCATGGCGCAGGCGCTCCCCCACCAGGGCCGCGGCCTCGCGTCCAGTGTTGGAGAGCAGGATTAGAAACTCTTCCCCGCCAAAGCGAAAGACCATATCCACATTGCGTAGCTGGCCTTTGATGGCGGCCGCCACGGCTTTGAGCACATCATCGCCGGCGCTGTGGCCGTGGCTGTCGTTGATTTTCTTGAAGTGGTCGATGTCCAGCATCAGCAGCGACAACGGCTGCTGGTGGCGTCGGGACATGTCGATTTCCCGTTGCAGGGTCTGGTCCATGGCCACGCGATTGCCGGTCTCGGTCAGCGGGTCACGCAGGGCGCTGCGGGTCGCGGCGCGATAGAGCAAGGCATTGCGCATCGGGTAAAGCAGGGCGCACAGCAGAGACTCCAGATAACCCTGTTCGATATCACTGAAGCGCTGGTTGCGCTTGAACACCAGCTCGCCCATGGGCTCGCCTTCATGGCTCAGGTTGTAACTGATGGAGTGATGGCCGCGTTGACCGAAATCCAGGCGCAAGTCGCTGGGTTTGTACTGGTAGGACAGGGCGTCGAGGGGAATCAGGCGCTGAACTTCACGGAAAAACTGCCCCAGAATGCGTTGTGGGTCCAGGCTGGCTTGCAATTGCAGACCCAGTTGCTGGCGCAGTTGAGCCGGAGTGATCGGGCGCTGCAGCAGTGGCGAGGAAGACTGCTGGCCAAAACCCAGGCGTTGCAACTTCGCGCTATCGAAATCAATGGCGTTGGTCTGGGTGGGTGTTTTCATACCGCGTGAGCCCCCTGAGCACTGAATGCAGTCTGACTGGCTGGGTGAGAGCGGCTCGGGGCAGCGCGTCGTACTGTTCCATCAGTCCCATAGGACATTTCTGAACAGTCTATTCCGCTTTACTGCCTGTTATAAGCCCCGGTTCAGTGGGGATGCGCTCTTCGCCAATCAGCTGCGTGTCTGAGCGAAGCCAGAGCGAAAGTCGTGCCATTCGTTAGCTTTAAATAAAAATGTCTTTTAATTCAGATGCTTGAATAGAAGCTTAGGCTGGTCTTGGCCGCGAGCGGTCATTTATTTGGCAGGGGCTGGGTACTAAAAGACGGGTGGTGGCGCATCGCGACGGTATTCCGTCGCGACGAACGGAGGGTGTTACTGAGCGTCGAAGGCTTGGCCGTTGATTCCGGTGCTGTCGGGGCCCATCAGGTACAGGTAGACCGGCATGATTGCTTCGGGCGCCGGGTTGTTGCTGGGGTTTTCCCCCGGGTAAGCCAGGGCGCGCATGCTGGTGCGGGTAGCGCCGGGATTGATGCTGTTGGCACGTACCGGTGCGACGCCGTCCAGTTCATCCGCCAGGGTTTGCATCAGGCCTTCGGTGGCGAACTTGGACACACCGTAGGCGCCCCAATAGGCGCGGCCTTTGCGGCCGACACTGCTGGAGGTGAACACCACCGAGGCGTCCTGGCTCAGCTTCAGTAGCGGCAACAGGGTGCTGGTCAACATGAACATGGCGTTGACGTTGACTTGCATGACCCGCATGAAGTTTTCCCCGGACAACTGCTCCAGCGGTGTACGCGGGCCGATGATCGAGGCGTTGTGCAACAGCCCGTCGAGATGCCCGAACTCGGTCTCGATCATGGCGGCCAGTTCGTCGTACTGGTGGGGCTGCGCGGTTTCCAGGTTGAAGGGGATCACTGCAGGCTGCGGGTGGCCGGCCGCCTCGATCTCATCGTAGACCTGGGTCAGGTTGGCTTCGGTCTTGCCCAGCAACAGGACGGTGGCGCCGTGGGCGGCATAGGTTTTTGCCGCGGCTGCGCCGATCCCGCGACCGGCCCCGGTCACTAGGATCACCCGGCCTTTGAGCAGTTCTGGGCGTGCGGAGTAATCAAACATAAACAACCTCAAGAATTCATGGCAGGAAGCCGCTTGCTGGCGCTGAGGCCCTTGAGCCAGCTGGCTCATTCAAAGGCGCCAGCGTGGGCAAGCCAACTCCTGCAGGGGCAGGGTCAGCAGCTGCAGAGTGCGTTATCCAGCACCTTGCGCAGTTCCAGCGGGTGATCGACGACCACGTCGGCGCCCCAGTGCTTGGGGTTGTCGTCGGGGTGGATGTAGCCGTAGGTGACTGCCGCGGTTTTGGTGCCAGCATCGCGCCCGGATTCGATGTCTCGCAGGTCATCACCGACAAACAGCACGCTGGCCGGGTCCAGGTCGAGCATCTTGCACGCGAGGATCAGGGGTTCAGGGTCCGGCTTGCTGTTTTTCACGTGGTCCGGGCAGATCAGCAGGGCCGAGCGCTCCGCCAGCCCCAGTTGCTGCATGATCGGTTCGGCGAAGCGCAAAGGCTTGTTGGTCACCACCCCCCAGATCAGCTTGGCGTTTTCGATATCGGCCAGCAGTTCGGCCATGCCGTCGAAGAGCTTGCTGTCGACGGCGCAATGCTTGAGGTAGCGCTCGAGAAACTCCTGGCGCAGCTCCTCGAACCCTGGGGATTCGGGGTCCATGGAAAAGGTCACAGCCACCATGGCCTTGGCGCCGCCGGAGATTTCATCGCGGATGTGCTGGTCGTTGATGGGCGCCAGGCCGCGATCAGCGCGCATGGCCTGGCAGACCGCGATAAAGTCCGGCGCGGTGTCGAGCAGGGTGCCGTCCATGTCGAAAAGAACTGCTCTGATGCCCATGGCTTATTCCTCCCGCAGGGTCTGGATCATGTAGTTGACGTCCACGTCCGCCGCCAGCTTGTAGTGCTTGGTCAGGGGGTTGTAGGTCAGGCCGATGATGTCCTTGACGGTCAGGCCGGCCGAGCGGCTCCAGGCGCCGAGTTCGGAAGGGCGGATGAATTTCTTGAAGTCATGGGTGCCGCGCGGCAGCAGCTTCATGATGTATTCCGCACCGATGATGGCGAACAGATAGGCCTTGGGGTTGCGGTTGATGGTGGAGAAGAACACCTGACCACCGGGCTTGACCATGCGGAAGCACGCACGGATCACCGACGACGGGTCGGGAACGTGCTCGAGCATTTCCAGGCAGGTGACGACGTCGAATTGCTCAGGCATCTCTTCGGCCAGGGCTTCGGCGGTGATCTGCCGGTATTCGACGCTGACCCCGGATTCCAGCTGGTGCAGTTGGGCCACGGCCAGGGGCGCTTCGCCCATGTCGATACCCATGACCGTGGCGCCACGCTGGGCCATGGCTTCGCTGAGGATGCCGCCGCCGCAGCCGACATCGAGGACCTTCTTGCCTGCCAGGTTGACGCGCTCGTCAATCCAGTTGACCCGCAGCGGGTTGATGTCGTGCAGGGGTTTGAACTCGCTTTCGCGGTCCCACCAGCGATGGGCCAGGGCTTCGAATTTGGCGATTTCAGCGTGGTCGACGTTGCTCATGGGTCATCCTCTAAATCTAAAAAAATCGGCTGTCAGCCTTGAGGCAGGGCTCAAGGGGCGGTTCTATTCGGCATGCCCGCTGATGCGTCGGCCCCAGGCGCTGGCGGTGGCGCACAGCTGCTCTTCGTCCAGGCGGGTCAGGCGGCGGTCGTCGAGCAATTGCTTGCCGGCGACCCACAGGTGTTTCACGCAGTCACGGCCCGTGGCGTAGATCAACTGCGACACCGGGTCATAAATCGGTTGTTGGGCCAATCCGGAGAGGTCGAAAGCCACCAGGTCAGCGGCCTTGCCCACTTCCAGCGAACCCACTTCACTTTCCAGGCCCATGGCTCGGGCGCCATTGAGTGTGGCCATACGCAGGGCCCTATGGGCATCCAGCGCGGTGGCCGAACCAGCTACTGCTTTGGCCAACAGGGCGGCGGTACGGGTTTCTCCGAGCAGGTCCAGGTCGTTGTTGCTGGCGGCGCCATCGGTGCCTATGGCTACGTTGACCCCAGCCAGCCACAAACGCTCCACCGGGCAGAAGCCGCTGGCCAGTTTGAGGTTGGATTCCGGGCAATGGATGACGCTGCTGTTGGTTTCTACCAGCAAAGCCAGGTCGTCATCGCTGATCTGGGTCATGTGCACGGCCTGGAAGCGCGGCCCCAGCAAACCCAGGCGCGCCAGGCGGGCCAGCGGGCGTTCGCCATGCTGCTCCACCGCTTGTTGCACTTCGAAGGCGGTTTCGTGAACGTGCATATGAATCGAGGCGTCGAGCTCCTCGGCGATCACGCGGATTTTCTCCAGGTTCTCATCACCGACGGTGTAGGGTGCATGAGGGCCGAAGGTGATGCTGATCCGCGGGTGATGCTTGAGGTCGCCGAACAATTCCACCCCCTGACGGATGGCCTCGTCAGCGCTGGCGGCGCCTGGAATGGGGAAGTCCAGGATTGGAATGGCGATCTGTGCGCGAATACCGCTGTTATGCACCCGCTCGCTGGCGACCTTCGGGAAGAAATACATGTCAGAGAAACAGGTGATGCCGCCTTTGAGCTGCTCGGCGATGGCCAAGTCGGTGCCATCGCGGACGAAGGCTTCGTCGACCCACTTGGCTTCGGCCGGCCAGATATGGTTTTCGAGCCAGGTCATCAGCGGCAGGTCGTCGGCCAGGCCGCGGAACAGCGTCATCGCCGCGTGGCCGTGGGCGTTGATCAGTCCGGGGCTGAGCAGCATGCCCGGCAGCTCTCGGACTTCACTGGCGGCGAGCTTCAAGGCTTCTGCGCGTGGACCGATATAGGCAATGCGCCCGTCACGAATACCCAGCCCGTGTTCTTTGAGGACCACGCCGGCGGGTTCGACAGGCACCAACCAAGTCGGCAACAGCAGTAAGTCGAGCGCAACGACAGGGTTTGGCATCGAAGATCGGGTCCAGTGCTTTTGTGAGGGATGGCGAAGTATACCCGAGCGTCTTCGCCGGGGGATCGCTATAATCGGCGGCTTTTGTTCATGAGTGCGGGGTGAAGGATGCGCGATCGACTGTTGGCGGCTGAGAAGGTGAAAGCCATCGATTGGCGGGACAACGCCCTGTATCTGCTCGATCAGCGCATTTTGCCGTTTGAGGAAACCTGGATTCCCTGCACCAGTGCCGCCGAGGTGGCCGAGGCCATCCGCACGATGGTGGTGCGCGGCGCTCCGGCGATCGGCATCAGCGCCGCTTATGGCATGGTGCTGGCGGCACGAGCGCGCCGCGCAGCCGGCGGTGACTGGCAGACGGCGCTGGAGGAAGACTTCACCCTGCTGGCCGGTTCGCGTCCGACTGCGGTCAACCTGTTCTGGGCCTTGAATCGCATGCGCGAGCGCCTGGAGCGTGCCCGGGATCACGCCGACCCGTTGGCGGTCCTGGAGGCCGAAGCCCTGGCGATTCACGAAAGCGATCGCGAGGCCAACTTGACCATGGCCCAGTTGGGCGTCGACCTGATTCGCCGTCATCAAGGCAATGCCCAGGCGCTGTTGACCCATTGCAATGCCGGAGCCTTGGCCACTGGCGGGTTTGGCACAGCTCTGGGGGTGATTCGCGGCGCCTGGCTGGAAGGCATGGTGGAGCGGGTCTACGCCGACGAAACCCGGCCCTGGTTGCAAGGTTCACGGCTGACCGCCTGGGAACTGGTCAATGAAGGCATTCCTGTGACCCTGAATACCGACTCCGCCGCGGCCCATATCATGAAGACCAAGGGCATTACCTGGGTGATCGTCGGTGCCGACCGGATTGCCGCCAACGGCGATGTGGCGAACAAGATCGGCACCTACCAACTGGCGGTCAATGCCATGCACCACGGCGTGCGCTTCATGGTTGTCGCCCCCAGCTCCACCATCGACATGAGCCTGGCCAGTGGCGATGAAATTCCTCTGGAAGAGCGTGACGGCATTGAGTTGCTGGAAGTCGGCGGCAAGCGCCTGGGGGCAGAGGTCGAGGCCTTCAATCCAGTCTTCGATGTGACGCCGGCCGATCTGATTGATGTGATCGTCACTGAAAAGGGCATTGTCGAGCGTCCCGATACCGCAAAAATGGCCCAATTGATGTGCCGCAAGCGCCTGCATTGAGGTTTTTCCTCGACAGGCTTCGCTGATTGCTCGTTTGGCAGGTCGTTCGGTCAGGAAAAAACCATCATTTTATTGCGAAATCCGCCTCTGAGCTTCTCTGGCCGCCTATAAGGCTGTCACCGGTCAACTAACTATGTTCCATGCTTGTCAGGGGGATAGGTGCGTGGCGGCGATTGTGATAACATCCGGCGGTTTCCAAGGCAGCCCTGCGGGGTTGCCTTCACTGCGCAAATCCATGGTCTAACTTGTTGATTTGTCGTAAGTCGGTGCATGGCACTAAGCCTGCAGCGGCGAGCTTCGTTCGTCCCATATGGATGTGACGAAGTTTCACCAGAAAAAGGAATCAGGCTTCTCATGGGCGAACTGGCCAAAGAAATCCTCCCGGTCAATATCGAAGACGAGCTGAAACAGTCCTACCTCGACTACGCGATGAGCGTAATTGTCGGGCGGGCACTGCCTGATGCGCGCGATGGCTTGAAGCCCGTGCACCGGCGTGTGCTGTTCGCGATGAGCGAGCTCGGTAACGACTGGAACAAGCCGTACAAGAAATCTGCCCGTGTTGTCGGTGACGTGATCGGTAAGTATCACCCTCACGGTGATACCGCGGTGTACGACACCATCGTTCGGATGGCCCAGCCATTTTCCTTGCGCTACCTGCTGGTAGACGGCCAGGGCAACTTCGGTTCGGTCGACGGCGACAACGCGGCGGCCATGCGATACACCGAAGTGCGCATGACCAAGCTGGCACACGAGCTGCTGGCTGACCTGCATAAAGAAACCGTGGACTGGGTGCCGAACTACGACGGCACTGAAATGATCCCGGCGGTCATGCCGACCAAGATCCCCAACCTGTTGGTCAACGGCTCCAGCGGTATCGCCGTGGGCATGGCGACCAACATCCCGCCGCACAACCTCGGTGAAGTCATCGACGGTTGCCTGGCGCTGATCGACAACCCCGAACTGACTGTCGACGACCTGATGCAGTACATCCCCGGTCCGGACTTCCCGACCGCGGCGATCATCAACGGTCGTGAAGGCATCATCGAGGCCTATCGCACCGGCCGTGGCCGCATCTATATGCGCGCCCGCTCGATCATCGAAGACATCGACAAGGTCGGCGGCCGCCAGCAGATCGTCATCACCGAGCTGCCGTACCAACTGAACAAGGCCCGTCTGATCGAGAAGATCGCCGAGCTGGTGAAAGAGAAGAAGCTCGAAGGCATCACCGAGCTGCGCGACGAGTCCGACAAAGACGGTATGCGCGTTGTGATCGAGCTGCGTCGTGGCGAAGTGCCGGAGGTGATCCTCAACAACCTCTACGCCCAGACCCAACTGCAAGCTGTATTCGGTATCAACATCGTCGCGCTGATCGATGGCCGCCCACGGATCCTTAACCTCAAGGATCTGTTGGAGGCCTTCGTTCGTCACCGTCGCGAAGTGGTGACCCGTCGTACCGTGTTCGAACTGCGCAAGGCGCGTGAGCGTGGCCACATCCTTGAAGGCCAGGCCGTTGCCCTGTCCAACATCGACCCGGTCATCGCCCTGATCAAAGCCTCGCCAACGCCGTCGGAAGCCAAGGAAGCGCTGATCAGCACCCCTTGGGAATCCAGTGCGGTGATGACCATGGTCGAGCGCGCCGGCGCCGACTCCTGCCGTCCGGAAAACCTCGACCCGCAATATGGTCTGCGCGACGGTAAGTACTTCCTGTCCCCGGAGCAGGCGCAAGCCATCCTGGAACTGCGCCTGCACCGCCTGACCGGCCTCGAGCATGAAAAACTGCTGGCCGAGTACCAGGAGATTCTCAACCAGATCGGCGAGCTGATCCGCATCCTCAACAGCGCCACGCGCCTGATGGAAGTGATCCGCGAAGAGCTGGAAGTGATCCGTGCCGAGTATGGCGATGTGCGTCGCACCGAAATTCTCGATGCCCGTCTCGACCTGACCCTGGGTGACATGATCCCGGAAGAAGAGCGCGTAGTGACCATTTCCCACGGTGGTTATGCCAAGACCCAGCCACTGGCTGCGTACCAGGCTCAGCGTCGTGGCGGTAAAGGCAAGTCGGCTACTGGCGTCAAGGATGAGGACTACATCGCTCACCTGCTGGTCGCCAACAGCCACACCACGCTTCTGCTGTTCTCCAGCAAGGGCAAGGTGTATTGGCTGAAGACTTACGAAATTCCCGAAGCATCCCGTGCCGCTCGCGGTCGTCCGCTGGTCAACCTGTTGCCGCTGGACAGTGATGAGTACATCACCACCATGCTGCCGGTCGACGAGTACACCGAAGGTCACTTCATCTTCATGGCCACCGCAAAGGGCACCGTGAAGAAGACCCCGCTGGAATCCTTCAGTCGTCAGCGCAGCGTGGGCCTGATCGCCCTGGAGCTGGATGAAGGTGACGTACTGATTTCGGCGGCCATCACCGATGGCGAGCGTGAAGTCATGCTGTTCTCCGATGGCGGCAAGGTCACTCGTTTCAAAGAGTCCGACGTCCGTGCCATGGGCCGTACCGCTCGCGGTGTGCGCGGTATGCGCCTGCCGGAAGGGCAGAAGCTGATTTCCATGCTGATCCCGGAAGAAGGCAGCCAGATCCTCACCGCCTCGGCGCGTGGCTACGGCAAGCGTACGGCTATCAGCGAGTTCCCAGAGTACAAGCGTGGCGGCCAGGGTGTGATCGCCATGGTCAGCAACGAGCGTAACGGCCGTCTGGTCGGTGCGGTCCAAGTGCTGGATGGCGAAGAGATCATGCTGATTTCCGACCAGGGCACTCTGGTGCGTACTCGTGTGGGCGAAGTGTCCAGCCTGGGTCGCAACACTCAGGGCGTGACCCTGATCAAGTTGGCCAGTGATGAAACCCTGGTGGGCCTGGAGCGGGTGCAGGAGCCATCGGAAGTCGAAGGCGACGAGCTGGAAGGCGAAGAGGGTGCCGAATTCGAAGGAACCGTGCTGGATGCGGTGACCGATGCGGATGACGCAACCGAAGGCCAACAGGCAGATGCCGCAGGCGAAGAAGAGTCGCAAGACTAATTAAATCGTAGCAGGGCAGAGTGTTTGCTCTGTCCGCTACCGTGAATGCATAGCGAGAGTGGATGTGAGCAAACGAGCCTATAACTTCTGCGCAGGTCCCGCTGCGCTACCTGAAGCTGTCCTGTCGCGTGCCCAGGCCGAGTTGCTGGACTGGCATGGCAAGGGTCTGTCAGTCATGGAAATGAGCCATCGCAGTGATGAGTTCGTTTCCATTGCCACCAAGGCCGAGCAGGATCTGCGTGACCTGCTGAATATCCCCTCGAACTATAAAGTGCTGTTTCTGCAAGGTGGCGCCAGCCAGCAATTTGCTCAGATCCCTCTGAACCTGTTGCCCGAAACTGGCAAGGCCGACTATATCGACACCGGTATCTGGTCGCAGAAAGCCATCGAAGAAGCCTCGCGCTATGGCCACGTGAATGTGGCGGCGACGGCCAAGCCTTACGACTATTTCGCCATTCCTGGCCAGAACGAATGGCAGCTGTCCAAGGACGCGGCCTACGTGCATTACGCACCGAACGAAACCATCGGCGGCCTGGAATTCAACTGGATCCCGGAAACCGGCGATGTACCGCTGGTGGCCGACATGTCTTCGGACATCCTCTCCCGTCCTGTGGATATCTCGCGTTTCGGCATGATCTACGCCGGTGCCCAGAAAAACATCGGCCCGAGCGGCATCCTGGTGAACATCATTCGCGAGGACCTGCTGGGTCGTGCCCGTTCGTTGTGCCCGACCATGCTCGATTACAAGGTCGCGGCTGACAATGGCTCCATGTACAACACCCCGCCAACCCTGGCCTGGTACCTCTCGGGCCTGGTGTTCGAGTGGCTCAAGGAGCAGGGCGGCGTAGAGGCCATCGGCAAGCTCAATGACGTCAAGCAACGCACGCTGTACGACTTCATCGACGCCAGCGGCCTGTACAGCAACCCGATCAACAAGTCGGATCGCTCCTGGATGAACGTGCCGTTCCGTCTGGCTGATGATCGTCTGGACAAGCCCTTCCTGGTCGGTGCTGAAGCTCGCGGCCTGCTGAACCTCAAGGGCCACCGCTCGGTCGGCGGCATGCGCGCCTCCATCTACAACGCCGTCGACATCAACGCGGTCAACGCGCTGGTGGCGTACATGGCAGAGTTCGAGAAGGAACACGGCTAATGTCTGAGCAAGAACTCAAGGCACTGCGCGTACGCATTGATGCTCTGGACGCCAAAGTCCTGGAGCTGATCAGTGAGCGTGCGCGCTGCGCCCAGGAAGTCGCGCGAGTCAAGATGGCCTCGCTGGCCGAAGGCGAAGTGCCGGTGTTCTATCGTCCTGAGCGTGAAGCTCAGGTGCTCAAGCGGGTGATGGAACGCAACCAGGGGCCACTGGGCAACGAAGAGATGGCGCGTTTGTTCCGCGAAATCATGTCCTCGTGCCTGGCGCTGGAACAGCCGCTGAAAGTGGCTTATCTCGGCCCGGAAGGCACCTTCACCCAAGCGGCGGCCATGAAGCATTTCGGCCACGCGGTGATCAGCAAGCCGATGGCGGCGATCGATGAAGTGTTCCGCGAAGTGGCGGCCGGTGCGGTGAATTTTGGCGTGGTTCCGGTGGAAAACTCCACCGAGGGCGCGGTCAATCACACCCTTGACAGCTTCCTTGAGCACGACATGGTGATCTGTGGCGAAGTCGAGCTGCGCATTCACCACCACCTGCTGGTGGGTGAAAACACCAAGACCGACAGCATCAGCCGGATCTATTCCCACGCTCAGTCCCTGGCGCAGTGCCGCAAGTGGCTGGACGCTCATTACCCGAATGTCGAACGCGTGGCGGTGTCCAGCAATGCCGAGGCAGCGAAGCGGGTCAAGGGCGAGTGGAACTCTGCGGCGATCGCCGGCGACATGGCCGCAGGCTTGTACGGTCTGATTCGCCTGGCCGAGAAAATCGAAGACCGTCCGGACAACTCCACGCGGTTCTTGATGATCGGCAATCAGGAAGTGCCGCCCACGGGCGACGACAAAACCTCGATCATCGTTTCCATGAGCAACAAGCCGGGTGCGCTGCACGAACTGCTGGTGCCGTTTCATGACAATGGCATCGACCTGACGCGGATCGAGACTCGACCTTCGCGCAGCGGCAAATGGACCTATGTGTTCTTTATCGACTTCGTTGGCCATCACCGTGATCCGTTGATCAAGGGTGTGCTGGAGAAGATCAGTCAGGAAGCAGTGGCACTCAAGGTGCTGGGTTCCTACCCGAAAGCGGTTCTCTGAGGCTTTGACAATGAGTGGCGACTTCCTCGCGCTGGCCCAGCCAGGCGTGCAACAACTTTCGCCTTACGTTCCGGGCAAGCCTGTGGACGAACTGGCGCGTGAGCTGGACATCGATCCGTCGCGGATCGTCAAGCTGGCGAGCAATGAAAACCCTCTGGGCGCCAGCCCGCGGGCGTTGGCGGCGATTCGTGACGAGCTGGCGGAACTGACCCGCTATCCGGATGGCAACGGCTTCGCCCTCAAGACCCTGCTGGCCGAGCGTTGTGGGGTGGAGCTTGACCAGGTGACCTTGGGCAACGGTTCCAATGACATCCTCGAGTTGGTGGCCCGTGCCTACCTGGCTCCTGGTTTGAATGCGGTCTTCAGTGAGCACGCGTTTGCGGTGTATCCGATCGTGACTCAGGCCGTCGGGGCTGACGCGCGCGTGGTGCCTGCCAAGGCGTGGGGGCACGACCTGCCAGCCATGCTCCAGGCCATCGACGCCAACACCCGCGTAGTCTTCATCGCCAACCCGAACAACCCGACCGGGACCTGGTTCGGTGCCGAGGCGCTGGACGAATTCCTGCAAGACGTGCCCGCCCACGTGTTGGTGGTGCTGGATGAGGCTTATATCGAGTATGCCGAGGGCAGCGACCTGCCGGACGGCCTGGATTTCCTCGCGGCCTACCCGAACCTGCTGGTCTCGCGAACCTTCTCCAAGGCGTATGGCTTGGCCGCTTTGCGTGTGGGTTATGGCTTGTCGACGCCGGTGGTGGCCGATGTGCTGAACCGCGTGCGCCAGCCGTTCAACGTCAACAGCCTGGCCCTGGCTGCCGCCTGTGCAGCATTGCAGGACGCTGATTACCTGGCGGAAAGCCGGCGCCTGAACGAGGCGGGCATGCAGCAGTTGGAAGCCGGCTTCCTGGCGCTGGGCCTAAGCTGGATCCCTTCCAAGGGCAACTTCATTGCTGTGGACCTGGGGCAGGTGGCGGCGCCGGTGTTTCAGGGCCTGTTGCGTGAGGGCGTGATCGTGCGGCCGGTGGCCAACTACGGCATGCCGAACCACTTGCGTATCACCGTCGGGCTGCCGGCGGAGAACAGCCGCTTTCTCGAAGCGCTGACCAAGGTCCTGGCTCGTGGGTGATGTCATTTCAATGCAATCTGCCAAGCCTATGATCGGTCGCCTAGTGGTGGTCGGCCTGGGGCTGATTGGCGGCTCCTTTGCCAAAGGCCTGCGTGAAAGCGGTGTTTGTCGTGAAGTAGTCGGCGTCGATCTCGACCCGCAATCCCGTCAGTTGGCGGTTGAGCTGGGGGTGGTGGACCGATGTGAGGAAGACCTGGCGCTAGCGTGCCAGGGGGCTGACGTGATTCAGCTGGCGGTGCCGATCCTTGCCATGGAAAAGTTGCTGGCCCTATTGGCGGGCATGGATCTGGGGCAGGCGATCCTGACCGACGTCGGCAGTGCCAAGGGCAACGTGGTGCGTGCTGCCCGCGAAGCCTTTGGTGCCATGCCTGCGAACTTCGTGCCCGGGCATCCGATCGCCGGCTCCGAGCAGAGCGGTGTCGAAGCCTCCAACCCCCAGTTGTTCCGTCGACATAAGGTGATTCTGACGCCGCTGGCGCAGACGGATCCGACCGCACTGGCCGTGGTCGACCGGCTCTGGCGCGAGCTGGGGGCGGATGTCGAGCACATGCAGGTTGAGCGTCACGATGAAGTGTTGGCCGCGACCAGTCATCTGCCGCACTTGTTGGCGTTTGGTTTGGTCGACTCCCTGGCCAAGCGCAGTGAAAATCTCGACATCTTCCGTTACGCTGCTGGCGGTTTCCGCGATTTCACGAGAATCGCCGGCAGTGACCCGGTCATGTGGCACGACATCTTCCTCGCCAATCGCGAAGCGGTTTTGCGCACACTCGATACATTTCGCAACGACCTCGATGCCTTGCGCGACGCGGTCGATGCAGGGGACGGGCACCAGCTGTTGGGCGTATTCACTCGCGCCCGGGTTGCCCGCGAGCATTTCAGTAAAATCCTGGCCCGCCGGGCCTATGTGGACGCTATGAATTCCAACGACCTGATTTTCCTGGCAAATCCTGGTGGCCGCCTCAATGGGCGGATTCGTGTACCAGGCGACAAATCGATTTCTCACCGCTCGATCATGCTCGGCTCCCTGGCTGAAGGCACTACCGAAGTCGAAGGCTTCCTCGAAGGTGAAGACGCCCTGGCAACGCTTCAGGCGTTCCGTGATATGGGGGTGGTGATCGAAGGCCCGCACCATGGTCGCGTGACCATTCACGGCGTTGGCCTGCACGGCCTCAAGCCTGCCCCGGGCCCGATCTATCTGGGTAACTCCGGCACTTCGATGCGTCTGTTGTCGGGCCTGCTGGCCGCACAGAACTTCGACAGCACCCTGACCGGGGATGCCTCGCTGTCCAAGCGTCCAATGAATCGCGTAGCCAACCCGTTGCGAGAAATGGGCGCGGTCATCGAAACCGCACCAGAGGGCCGTCCACCGATGGTCATTCGCGGTGGTCACAAGCTCAAGGGCCTGACTTACACCATGCCGATGGCCAGCGCCCAGGTGAAATCCTGCCTGCTGTTGGCTGGTTTGTACGCTGAAGGCAAGACTACGGTCACTGAGCCTGCGCCGACGCGGGACCATACCGAGCGCATGTTGCGTGGTTTCGGCTACCCGGTAACGGTCGAGGGCGCTACGGCGTCGGTCGAGTCTGGCGGTAAGCTGAAGGCGACCCATATTGAAGTGCCGGCGGACATTTCCTCCGCGGCATTCTTCCTGGTGGCTGCTTCCATTGCTGAAGGTTCCGAGTTGGTGCTTGAGCATGTCGGCATCAACCCGACTCGTACCGGGGTGATCGACATCCTGCGCTTGATGGGCGCGGATATCAGCCTGGAAAACCAGCGCGAAGTCGGTGGCGAGCCAGTAGCGGACCTGCGGGTTCGGGCGGCTAAGCTCAAGGGGATCGAGATTCCCGAAGAGCTGGTTCCATTGGCGATTGACGAATTCCCGGTGCTGTTCGTGGCGGCGGCCTGCGCTGAAGGCCGTACCGTGCTGCGCGGCGCGGAAGAGCTGCGGGTAAAAGAGTCGGATCGTATTCAGGTGATGGCTGACGGCCTGCTTGCCTTGGGCGTCAAGTGCGAGCCAACCCCGGACGGGATCATCATCGACGGTAGCCAGATTGGCGGTGGTGAAGTACACGGTCACGGCGATCACCGTATTGCCATGGCGTTCAGTGTGGCCTCGTTGCGGGCCAATGCGCCGATCCGTATTCACGACTGTGCCAACGTTGCCACCTCTTTCCCGAACTTCCTCGCCTTGTGCGCCCAAGTCGGTATCCGCGTTGCGCAAGAGGCCAAGTCGTGAACATCAAGGCACCCGTGATCACCATCGATGGGCCAAGCGGGTCTGGCAAAGGCACTATCGCCGGCATTCTCGCCAAGCGTTTGGGCTGGTGTCTGCTGGACTCCGGTGCCCTGTATCGCCTGCTGGCGTTCGCTGCCAGGAATCACGGTGTCGATCTGACCAATGAGGAATCGCTGAAGCTGCTGGCGGCTCATCTGGACGTGCAATTTCTTGGGGCGACCGAAGGTCATCCGCAACGCATCATCCTTGAAGGGGATGATGTAACCGACGACCTGCGCAATGAGCAGGTTGGCGCCTGGGCATCTCAAGTGGCGGCGCTACCGGCAGTGCGTGACGCACTGCTGCAGCGTCAGCGGGCCTTCCAAGAGCCTCCCGGACTGGTGGCTGATGGGCGCGATATGGGCACTGTGGTGTTTCCCGACGCTCCATTGAAGATTTTCCTGACCGCCAGCGCCGAGGAACGTGCCCGTCGCCGTTACTTGCAGTTGAAGGGAAAAGTCGATGGTGTTAGTCTGTCGAGTCTGCTAGATGAGATCCGTGCACGCGACGAGCGTGATACCCAGCGCGCAGTAGCCCCGCTCAAGCCGGCGGCTGACGCCATACTGCTGGATTCTACGGAGTTGTCCATCGATCAGGTGCTTGAACGCATCATGAGTGAAATCGCCATTCGCGATATCGCCGGATGAACAAGAAAGGGCGCAGGGGACCAGTCATAGTCCTGCGGTCTTTCTTTTATATGAACGTAACCCACATCGTCTGGGATGTGGCAGATGGGCGTATTCTTCGCCCTTATCAACAGGAATTAAAATGAGCGAAAGCTTTGCGGAACTCTTTGAAGAAAGCCTAAAAACCCTGAACCTTCAGGCAGGCTCCATCATCACCGGTGTTATCGTTGATATCGATTACCAAGCTCGCTGGGTAACCGTTCACGCTGGCCTGAAGTCTGAAGCACTCATCCCGCTTGAGCAGTTCTACAACGACGCTGGCGACCTGACTATCAACGTCGGTGACGAAGTTCACGTTGCGCTGGACTCGGTTGAAGATGGCTTTGGTGAAACCAAGCTGTCCCGTGAAAAAGCCAAGCGCGCTGAATGCTGGATCGTTCTGGAAGCAGCCTTCGCAGCCGAAGAAGTGGTCAAGGGCGTTATCAACGGTAAGGTTAAAGGCGGCTTCACTGTCGACGTTAACGGCATCCGTGCGTTCCTGCCAGGTTCTCTGGTTGACGTCCGTCCAGTGCGCGACACCACGCACCTGGAAGGCAAAGAGCTCGAGTTTAAAGTCATCAAACTCGACCAGAAGCGCAACAACGTTGTCGTTTCCCGCCGTAGCGTCCTCGAAGCCGAGAACTCCGCTGAGCGTGAAGCTCTGCTGGAATCCCTGCAGGAAGGTCAGCAAGTCAAAGGTATCGTCAAAAACCTCACCGATTACGGCGCATTCGTCGATCTGGGTGGCGTCGATGGCCTGCTGCACATCACCGACATGGCTTGGAAACGTATCAAGCATCCTTCCGAAATCGTCAATGTTGGCGACGAGATCGATGTCAAGGTTCTGAAGTACGATCGCGAACGCAATCGTGTTTCCCTGGGCCTGAAGCAACTGGGCGAAGATCCATGGGTCGCTATCAAGGCTCGTTACCCAGAAAGCACCCGCGTTACCGCTCGTGTAACCAACCTGACCGACTACGGCTGCTTCGCTGAGCTGGAAGAAGGCGTTGAAGGTCTGGTACACGTTTCCGAAATGGACTGGACCAACAAGAACATCCACCCTTCGAAAGTCGTACAAGTCGGCGACGAAGTGGAAGTTATGGTTCTGGACATCGACGAAGAGCGTCGTCGTATCTCCCTCGGCATCAAGCAGTGCAAATCTAACCCATGGGAAGATTTCTCTGGCCAGTTCAACAAGGGCGATAAAATCTCCGGCACCATTAAGTCGATCACCGATTTCGGTATCTTCATTGGTCTGGACGGCGGCATCGACGGCCTGGTTCACCTGTCCGACATCTCTTGGAACGAAGTGGGCGAAGAAGCCGTACGTCGCTTCAAGAAGGGCGACGAGCTCGACACCGTCATCCTGTCTGTTGATCCAGAGCGTGAGCGTATCTCCCTGGGTATCAAGCAGCTGGAAAGCGATCCGTTCTCCGAGTACGTACAAGAGAACGACAAAGGCGCAATCGTTAAGGGTGTTGTAAAAGAAGTTGACGCTAAAGGCGCCATCATCACCCTGGCCAACGATATCGAAGCTACTCTGAAAGCCTCCGAAATCAGCCGTGACCGCATCGAAGATGCGCGTAACGTTCTGAAAGAAGGCGAAGAAGTTGAAGCCAAGATCATCAGCGTTGACCGTAAGAGCCGCGTAATCCAGCTCTCGATCAAGTCGAAAGACGTTGAAGACGAGAAAGAAGCTATCCAAAGCCTGCGCGACAAGCCAGCCACTTCGGATATCGCTGCTGGTCCTACCACTCTGGGCGACCTGCTGCGTGCACAGATGGAAAAACAGAACTAAGTTCTGTCAGACCATAAAAAGGGCGACTTCGGTCGCCCTTTTTTGTGCCTGGAATTTTTTGCGGGATCGGAACGCGCTTTTATCCATGAGCTAATTGCTCATTCGAGTCTAGGCTTCACCTGAGTGATGGCAGAGCAGCGCCTGCTGCATAGGGATGAGAATGAGCAAGCTAAGTGTCGTTGTTGTCTTGGCTCTCTTGGTGGGGTGCACGACCAATGTAAAGACCCATGCGGTGCGCGGGGTGAGCGGTATAGAGGTTGATTGTTCAGGCCTGGGGGGCGCCTGGGAGCAGTGTCACAAGCGTGCAGCACGCGAATGCAAGCTTCAGGGCTATAAGGTCATTACCCGGTCTGATGACGCAAAAGAAGAGGAGGGAGACTACCCCTTTGGCTGGAACCCGGCGGGATACCTGACTCGCACCATGCTGGTCATGTGTAAGTAGTAGAAGTTTAGGGCTTTCTAGAGCTTCAGCCGGGGTGCTGGAGGTACAAGCTGGTTAAGTGAAGATAAGTCAATAGGTGGGCTGTTCAAAGTCGTCTCGGCATGCTAAAACCTTTTGAGAACTTTCCTAGCTGCTTGAAAAAGAAGGGAAAAATATGACCAAGTCGGAGTTGATTGAGCGAATTGTTACCCATCAGGGGCTGCTTTCATCCAAGGATGTTGAACTTGCTATCAAGACGATGCTTGAGCAGATGTCTCAATGTCTAGCGACGGGGGATCGCATCGAGATTCGCGGGTTTGGCAGTTTCTCTTTGCATTACCGAGCACCGCGAGTCGGCCGCAACCCAAAGACCGGAGAGTCCGTTAGCCTTGATGGCAAGTTTGTTCCTCACTTCAAGCCAGGAAAGGAGCTTAGGGATCGAGTTAATGAGGACGAGGAAGAGGGCGCAGACTTTCATTGATCACCTGTCTGGTGTTGATGTAGCTTAGCTAGGCTTACGTTGGAAAGAGCTTCGTAAGTCATGATTCTGCTCGCGCTGATGTGATAGCCGTTTTACCTGTAAGTTATTTGATTTTAAATATTGATATCCTCACATCTAAGCCCTCAAGCCTGCTTGCTTTATTTATTTTGTGTTACACAGTTTTTTGTAATAGATGTCGAATATATTCAGCCACTCGTTTAGGCGCTGCGTTCAGTTTTCCTGGCTAGATTGGACGTCTGCCTTTCATTGAGTTGATTTGATGTGTGCTACGTCCCAGGCACTTACCGATATTTTTTGTCAGGGAAACACCTCTGCTAAGCGGTGTCAGTGCCCATTCTGTCTTCAGTTCGTGAAAATATCTCACTCAACATCCGCACATTTCCGCTCTTCGCAGTTTACGTATTAGTAACTTCAAGTATCGTGCCGCTCGCTAATTCATGACCATTTCCGAAGCGAAGCAACTGGTCATCCAAGTTGGCTCGATGGGGCGAATACGTATTTGTCTTGGACATTGGCGAGCCGTTGAAAATAGCCGAGTTGGCAGAGAAAATGATTCATCTGTCCGGACTTAGCCTGCGCTCGGAAAAGAATCCGCAAGGCGATATCGCCATTGAGTTCACCGGCCTGCGCCCTGGTGAAAAGCTTTACGAGGAGTTACTGATTGGCGACAACGTTTCTGCCACTCAGCACCCAATGATCATGAGCGCCAACGAAGATCACCTGCCGTGGGAGGTCTTGAAGGCTAAGTTGAGCGAACTCCTTGCTGCCATTGATCAAGACGACTATCCGAGGGTTCGTCAGTTGCTTCGGGAAACGGTCAGCGGGTACTCGCCTGACGGGGAAATTGTCGACTGGATTCATCAGCAGCGCCGTTTGGAACCTTGAGCCTACATAAGCTGTAACTCAGTGGTTTTTGACTTGCCCGTGGCATCACCTAGGTTTGGGAGGCAGCTTTGGAAAAGTTGCTTTCCCAATCGATGTCATGGAGTGTCACCTATGCGTATCCCTTATTTTTCCTCGCTGATCTTCGCTCTGTTGGCCAGCACTTCCCTGGTCGTTAACGCGGCCCCTGCTGTTTCGGCTCAGACAAGCCCCGCCGTGATCGAGGCGCCCACTGCCGCCGACCGGGTAAACAAGGTCAACCTGAACACCGCAGATTTGCCGACGCTGCAGCGTGAGCTGTTCGGTATTGGTGCGGCCAAGGCCAAAGCAATCGTCGACTATCGCGATAGCCATGGGCCTTTTGCCTCCGTAGATGAGTTGCTGGAGGTCAAAGGCATTGGCAAGACGCTCCTGGAGCGCAACCGGGACAAACTCGAGGTCAATTGACGGAGCGTTGCTTTTGGGCGGAGGCCGGTCAATGACCGGCCTTCAACCGTTTAAGCGTCTTGTGCGTTACACGTTGTTCAAGTATCTGGACTGTCGTTAAAGCTTCAAGCCTTGCCTTGAAGTATCCAGAAGCCCCTTAGCCATTGCAGCCAGGGGCTTTGCAGGTTAACGGTCTTGCGCTTCCTTGGCGTCCATTTGTGCGTTGCGTTCGGCTACGCGCTTACGTTGCTCATCGGTCAGTTCCACCTTGTTGGCGGTGTCGCGCAGCATCATCAAGCCGCCGACAATCGAACCGATTGCAATCACCAGAATCAACCAGGCATACCAGGGCATAGGGCTCTCCTTAAGAGCAGGCCGGGTGGCGAAGGGGTTCGCTCGCGGGCCTGCCTGTACCACTTTGAGTGAAGGTATTTCACAGTGGTTCCATTGTATGCCTGATCCTTTGGCCCCGCTTTGGCGCGGTTTACAGCCCGGTCAACATGGCGTCTGCCGGCGCATCGGCACGCAACTGGGCAGTGAGTTGGAAGTAGACGAAGCCTGCGGCCATGAAACCCAGGAAAATCAGGCCGATCAGGGTGTTGAACCAAGCCATGGCGACCAGGCACACCACGGCCAGGACCAAGGCGATGGCCGGTACCAGCGGGTAGCCTGGAGCGCGGAAGGTGCGTTCCAGTTCAGGTTCGGTTTTGCGCAGCTTGAACAGGCTGAGCATGCTCATGATGTACATCACGATGGCGCCGAAGACGGCCATGGTGATCATCGCTGCGGTCAGGGTCATGCCGCCGAGGTTGATCAGGCCGTCGCTGTAGATTGCCGCAATCCCGATCAGGCCGCCGGCGATGATGGCCCGGTGTGGCGTCTGGAAGCGCGACAGCTTGGCCAGCGAGACCGGCAGGTAGCCCGCGCGGGCCAGGGCAAAGAACTGCCGTGAGTAACCGAGAATGATCCCGTGAAAGCTGGCCACCAGGCCGAACAGGCCGATCCACACTAGCATGTGCAGCCAGCCGGAGCTGTCACCGACCACGGTTTTCATGGCCTGGGGCAGGGGATCGTTGATGTTCGACAAGGTTCGCCAGTCACCCACGCCGCCGGCGAAGAACATCACCCCCATCGCCAGGAAAACCAGGGTCAGGATGCCGCTGATGTAGGCTTTGGGAATGGTGCGTTTAGGGTCCTTGGCTTCTTCGGCGGCCATCGCGGCGCCTTCGATGGCCAGGAAGAACCAGATGGCAAAGGGGATGGCGGCAAACATGCCGGCAATCGCCGGGGCACCAAAAGTATCGGAGCCGGCCCAGCCATTGAGGGTGAAATTGCTGAAGCTGAAGGCCGGCGCTACCACTCCCATGAACACCAGCAGTTCGGCCACGGCCAACACGCACACCACCAACTCAAAGGTGGCGGCCAGTTTTACCCCGAGGATGTTCAGGCCCATAAACACGAAATAGGCGCCAACCGCGGCGTGCTTTGGGTCCAGGGCGGGGAACTGCACGTTCAAGTAGGCGCCGATGGCCAGGGCGATGGCTGGTGGGGCGAAGACGAATTCAATCAGGGTCGCGAGCCCGGCAATCAGCCCGCCTTTTTCGCCGAAAGCCCGGCGGCTATAGGCAAATGGGCCACCTGCGTGAGGAATCGCCGTGGTCAGTTCGGTGAAGCTGAAGATAAAGCAGGTGTACATGGCCGCGACCATCAGTGACGTGAGCAGAAAGCCCAGTGTCCCGGCGACGCCCCAGCCATAACTCCAGCCGAAGTATTCCCCGGAGATCACCAGGCCGACCGCGATGCCCCATAAATGCAACGTCCCCAAGGTGGGTTTTAGTTGTGTGTTCATCGGTTGCTCCCTGAACGGTTTGAAGTGCTCCAAAGGGGCTGTGCATCGGCTGTGCCAGTCCGCAAAAAAGCGTCGCAAAGGCTGGAAAGCTGTCGTATCGAGGATGTTCAGCGCTATTTCCCAGGAAAAAGCGCTCAGCGTGGTGCAGGGGCATGCAACGCCCAAGGGCATCGTGATCAACACCCATCGCTCTCAGATCGCCGACAGGCCGGGCAATGCGGCCAGTCTTTACGCTTTCTTTATGCCCTGTGCGCGGCCTCGCTCTCGTTCCTTTACGGCGCTCCTGGGGACAATCCCCCTACACGCGGCAATCGCCGTACGACGGAGAAATTCCATGAGCGTTTTGGACGGGGTGTCACTGCTGCTGGCAGTGGGGCTGTTCGTTTATCTACTGGTTGCGCTGTTGCGCGCGGATCGGAACTAGGAGCTGCGGTTATGCACAGTAATGACTATTGGCTGATCCTCGCCTTCTTTGCCCTGGTGCTGTTGCCGGCCCCTTTCCTGGGGCGTTTTTATTACCGGGTCATGGAGGGGCAGCGCACCTGGCTGAGTCCGTTGCTCGGTCCTGTGGAGCGGGGCTGTTATCGGCTGGCCGGGGTTGATCCGCAGGCTGAACAGAGCTGGCAGAAGTACACGCTGGCCTTGCTCGCGTTCAACCTTGCAGGTTTTCTCCTGCTGTTCGCGATGTTGTTGTTTCAAGATCACCTGCCCCTCAACCCGCAGCACTTGCCGGGCCAGGAGTGGACCTTGGCCTTCAACACGGCGGTCAGCTTCATGACCAACACCAACTGGCAGTCCTACAGCGGTGAGGCGTCCCTGAGCTACCTCAGCCAGATGGCCGGCCTGACGGTGCAGAACTTTGTCAGCGCTGCCACCGGGCTCGCGGTGCTGGTGGCCCTGTGTCGCGGTATCGGCCGGCGTTCGGCACAGACCCTGGGCAACTTCTGGGTCGACATGACTCGCGCCACTCTTTATGGGCTGTTGCCTCTGTGTCTGCTGTTGGCGCTGTTCCTGGTCTGGCAGGGGGTGCCACAAACCTTTGCCCAGTATGTGAATGCGTTGACGGTGCAAGGCGCCGATCAAGTGATCCCGTTGGGACCGGCAGCCAGTCAGATTGCGATCAAGCAACTGGGCACCAATGGCGGGGGCTTTTTCGGTGTCAACTCGGCCCATCCCTTCGAGAACCCGACCGCCTGGAGCAACCTGTTCGAACTGGCCTCGATCATCCTCATTCCGGTGGCCCTGGTTTTCACCTTTGGTCACTACGTGAAAGACCTGCGGCAGAGCAGGGCCATCGTCGCCTGCATGCTGGCCTTGTTCCTGATTGGCGGTGCCACTTCGCTGTGGGCCGAATACCAGCCCAACCCGGCGCTGAATAACCCGGCGGTCGAGCAAGCGGCGCCGCTGGAAGGCAAGGAGTCGCGCTTCGGAACCACCGCCACCGTGCTCTGGTCGGTGACCACCACGGCGGCGTCCAACGGTTCGGTCAACGGCATGCATGACAGCCTCAACCCCCTCAGCGGAATGGTGGCGTTGATCAACATGATGGTTGGCGAGGTGATCTTCGGCGGTGTTGGGGCCGGTCTTTACGGCATGTTGCTCAACGTGCTGATCGCGGTGTTCCTGGCCGGCTTGATGATCGGTCGTACCCCCGAATATCTGGGCAAGAAGCTTCAGGCCAAGGAAGTGCAACTGCTGGTGTTGACCCTGATGGTGATGCCGATCGGCGTGCTGGTGCTGGGTGCGATTGCCGCCAGCCTGCCTGGGCCGGTGGCCGCAGTCAGCAATCCCGGGGCCCACGGCTTCAGCCAGTTGCTCTACGCCTACACCTCTGCCAGTGCCAACAACGGTTCGGCGTTCGGCGGCTTTGGCGCTAACACGCCCTTTCATAACCTGATGCTGGGGTTGGGCATGTTGATTGGCCGTTTCGGTTACATCCTTCCGGTACTGGCCCTGGCCGGCAGCCTGGCGTTGAAGAAAACCGCGCCCATCGGCCAGAACAGTTTTCCCACCCATGGCCCGCTGTTCGTGGCGTTGCTGACGGTGACCATCTTGCTAGTGGGCGGCTTGACCTTCCTGCCGACCCTGGCGTTGGGCCCGATCGCCGAACACCTGAGCATGGGCTTCTGAGGATTCCAACATGAATATGCAGATTCCAGCCTCGAACAAGGCCGCTTCCCAGGTTGCCGAGGGCCAGCGCACCAACGCCAGGCACGGCGCCTCCGAGCAACAGAAAACCTCCATCGCAGCGCTCTGGCGCCCGGCGCTGGTGCAAGCCTTCGTCAAACTCGACCCGCGCCAGTTGCAACGCTCGCCGGTGATGCTGGTGGTCGAGCTGACGGCGATCCTCACCACCGTGCTGTGCTTTATTCCCGACACCGCGGTGCCGACCTTCGTCGCGGCGCAGATCGCCCTGTGGCTGTGGTTCACCGTGCTGTTCGCCAACTTCGCCGAAGCCTTGGCCGAAGGTCGTGGCAAGGCTCGTGCCGACAGCCTTAAAGCGGGCAGTGAGGGCCTCAGTGCGCGGCGTCGGCAAGCCGATGGTGGCTTCCAGATTGTCCCGGCCGCTCAGTTGCGCAAAGACGATGTGGTGCGGGTTGAGGCCGGGGAGATGATCCCCGGTGACGGCGAAGTCATCGAAGGCATCGCGGCGGTCAACGAGGCAGCGATCACCGGCGAATCTGCGCCGGTGATTCGTGAGTCCGGGGGCGACCGCTCGGCCGTCACCGGCAACACCCGGCTGGTGTCCGATTGGCTGCTGGTGCGGATCACTGCCAACCCGGGGGAGTCGACCCTGGACCGCATGATTGCGCTGGTGGAGGGCGCCAAACGCCAGAAAACCCCCAATGAAGTGGCCCTGGACATCCTGCTGATCGGCCTGACTCTGATCTTCCTGCTGGTGGTCGTGACGCTGCAGCCCTTCGCCCACTTCGCCAACGGCAGCCTGCCGCTGGTGTTTCTGGTGGCCTTATTGGTGACCCTGATCCCTACCACCATTGGTGGCCTGCTGTCGGCCATCGGCATCGCCGGCATGGACCGCCTGGTGCGCCTGAACGTGATCGCCAAGTCCGGCCGCGCGGTGGAAGCGGCGGGGGACGTGCACGTGCTGCTGCTGGACAAGACCGGCACCATCACCTTTGGCAACCGTCGTTGTGCGGCGATTCATGCTGCCCCGGGCGTGACCGCCAAAGAGATGGCCGAAGGTGCCTTGTTGGCATCCCTGGCCGACGACACGGCGGAAGGCAAATCCATCGTTGACTACCTGCGAGGACTTTATCCACAGCCTGAGCCGGGTGCCGATGCATTGATTGGTGTGCCGTTCAGCGCCGAAACCCGCTTGTCGGGGGTGGATTACCAAGGCCGGGTTTACCGCAAGGGGGCGGTGGATTCGCTACTCAGCTTCGTCGGCCAGCAACGCAGCGACCTGGCGCCGGCCCTGTCGCGGGAAATCGACAAGATTGCCCAGAGTGGCGGCACCCCGTTGCTGGTGTGTGCCGAGGGCCGGTTGTTGGGCGCCATCCACCTCAAGGACGTGGTCAAGCCCGGGATTCGTGAGCGCTTCGCCGAGCTGCGCAAGCTGGGGATCCGTACGGTGATGGTCACCGGCGACAACCCCTTGACCGCTGCGGCCATCGCCGCTGAAGCGGGAGTGGATGACGTGTTGGCCGAAGCCACCCCGGAGAAGAAGCTGGCACGGATTCGTCATGAGCAAAACGACGGGCGCCTGGTCGCCATGTGCGGTGACGGCGCCAACGACGCCCCGGCCCTGGCCCAGGCGGATGTGGGCATGGCCATGAACGACGGTACCCAGGCCGCCCGCGAGGCCGCCAATATGGTGGACTTGGACAGCGATCCGACCAAGTTGCTGGACGTGGTGCAGATCGGCAAGGAACTGCTGGTTACCCGTGGCGCCCTGACCACCTTTTCCATTGCCAACGACGTGGCCAAGTACTTTGCCATTTTGCCGGCCCTGTTCGCGGCGATTTATCCACAGCTTGGCGTGCTCAACATCATGGGCTTGAGCAGCCCGCAGAGTGCAATTCTCTCGGCCATTGTGTTCAACGCCCTGATCATCGTAGTGCTGATTCCCCTGGCCCTGCGCGGTGTGCGGGTGCAGGCGGCGAGTGCGGCGCATCTGCTGCGGCGCAACCTGCTGATCTATGGCGTGGGCGGGATCGTAGTGCCGTTCGTGGGCATCAAGCTGATCGACATGCTGCTCACCGCACTGCATCTGGTGTAACCCTTTTTGCAGGGGCCGGTTCGCCGGCTCTTGCAGGGACTGACTGAATCGAGGATTGAGAGATGTCTAGCGTATTGCGTCCGGCCTTGAGCCTGATGGTGTTGATGACCCTGATCACTGGCGTGGTCTACCCCTTGGTGGTGACGGGTGTGGCCCAGGTGGCGTTTCCGGATCAGGCCAATGGCAGCCTGGTGCGAGATGACGACGGCAAGGTGCGGGGCTCGGCCCTGATCGCCCAGGATTTTACCGGCGATGCCTGGTTTCACCCGCGTCCTTCGGCGGGGGCTTTTGCGACGGTGTCCAGCAGTGCCAGCAACCTGGCGCCGAGCAACCCGGCCCTGGCCACGCGGGTGATCGACGACGCCAACAAGTTGCAGGTACCCGGTCAGGGGCCGGTGCCCCTGGCGTTGCTGACCACGTCGGGCAGCGGTCTGGATCCGCACTTGCCTCCCGCAGCGATTAACTATCAACTGGCGCGGGTCGCCGCGGCGCGTAACCTGCCGCCAGCGACCTTGCAGCAACTGGTCGCGGCCCACACCGAGCAACCGTTGGTGGGGCCACCGGTGGTCAATGTGCTGGCGCTGAACATGGCGTTGCAACGGCTAGCGTTGTAGGTGCGGGCAGGCTTGCGCTACACAGGTAGCCACAGGCTCGCAGCAGGATGGATAGGTTTGAGTTCAGAGAGAGAATGGCATGAGTGATTCCGACCGCGCCGATGCGCTGTTAGCTGATTTGCCCCGGGACGGTCGTGGTCGACTCAAAGTCTTTCTGGGCGCCGCCCCCGGCGTCGGCAAGACCTACGCCATGCTCCAGGCGGCCCATGCCCAATTGCGCCAGGGGGTGAAGCTCCTGGCCGGGGTGGTGGAAACCCACGGCCGGGCGGAAACCGAAGCCCTGTTGGGCGGCTTGCCTCAGCAGCCGTTGGTGCGTTCCGAATACCGCGGCGTGATGCTCGAAGAGATGGACCTCGACGGTCTGCTCAAGGCGCGGCCAAGCCTAGTGCTGGTGGACGAACTGGCCCACAGCAACGCCCCGGGGAGCCGCCACGCCAAGCGCTGGCAAGACATCCAGGAGCTGCTCGCCGCCGGCATCGATGTATTCACCACGGTCAACGTCCAGCACCTGGAAAGCCTCAACGACCAGGTGCGCGGGATCACCGGTGTCCAGGTGCGGGAAACCCTGCCCGACTGGGTCCTGCAAGAAGCCTATGAGTTGCTGCTGGTGGACCTGCCGCCACGGGAACTGCTGGAGCGCCTGCGCGATGGCAAGGTCTATGTGCCGGAGCAGGCGCGGGCTGCCATCGATGCGTTCTTTACACAGACCAACCTCACGGCCCTGCGTGAGTTGGCCATGCAGACGGCGGCGGCCCAGGTTGATAACGATCTGGCCCAGGGCTATCGCCAGTTGGGGCAGGCGGCACCGGCGGTTCGTGGGCGCCTGTTGGTGGGTGTGGACGGCGATGACCAGGCCGAACGCCTGGTGCGTCACGCCAGCCGGGTGGCCCAGCGGCGTCACCTGCCCTGGAGTCTGGTGCACGTGGATAACGGCCGGGCGGCCGATGAGCAGTCACGCTTGCGTCTGCAGGCTGCCCAGCAATTGGCCGAGCGCCTGGGTGGCGAGGTGGTGCTCTTGCGCGCTGGCGAGGTGGCGAAAACCCTGATCCAACACGCCGCTGAGCGCCGCGCCAGCCTGGTGCTGGTGGGCCAGTCGCGGCAACGCTTTCGTCGTCGCTGGTTCGGTGGGGGGTTGGCGGAGCGCCTGCTGCGCCATGCTCGGGGCCTGGAAATCAACGTCCTCGACACGGAACTGCAACAGCAAGCCCCGGGGCTGCGGGTGCGACCTTCCCCGATCTGGTTTGATTACGCCCTGGCCCTGGTGGCGACGGCCTTGGCCAGTGCCCTGGCCTGGGGCGTGGCCAGTGTCCTGCCGTTGCCCAATATCTCCCTGGTGTTCCTCGCCGCGGTGTTGCTGGTGGCGGTGCGCAGCAGCCTGGGCCCGGCCTTGGCCTGCGCGGCGCTGTCGTTCCTGACCTATGACTTTCTGTTTATCCCGCCGAACTTCTCGTTTTCCATCCAGCGCGAAGAGGATGTCCTGACCCTGTTGTTCTTCCTGATGATGGCGGCGTTGACCGGCAACCTGGCCGCGCGCCAGCGCCGGCAGTTGCAGGCCCTGCGTGATACCCAGGAAGAAACCAGTGAATTGCTGGATCTGTCGCGCAAGTTGACTGCCGCCACGGATCGGCAAGCCGTCATCAGCGCCGCCGCCCAGCATTTGAATGGCTGGGAGGAGGTGCAGCTCTGCCTGCTCAACCGTGACGGCCAAGGTGGCTGGAAGGTGGAAACCGGTGGGCCCTTGGTGTTTTCCGAGTCGGAGCGGGCGGCCGCGGACTGGGCCTGGCAGCACGATCAGCCCGCCGGGCTGGGCACCGGAACCCTGCCTTCCGGGCGCTGGTGGTGGTGGCCGTTGTCCGTGGAGGACGGACCTTTGGGGTTGCTGGGTGTCTGTCCCCAAGAGGGCGAGACCTTCAGTGGTCAGCGGCGGCGCCTGCTGACTGCCCTAAGCCAGCCCTTGGCTCAGGCCCTGGCCCGGGCGCAACTGGCCGAAGACCTGGAAGCGGCCCGCCTGCACGGGGAAACCGAGCAACTGCGCAGCGCCTTGCTGGCCTCGGTGTCCCATGATCTGCGCACGCCGTTGACCTCGATGCGCGGCAGCATCGACAGCCTACTGGCCCTGGGCGAGGCAATTCCCCTGGAGGATCGTCGCGAACTGCTGGAGGGCACCCGGGATGAAGCCGAGCGCCTGGATCGCTACATCCAGAACCTGCTGGACATGACGCGCCTGGGCCACGGCGCCTTGAAGCTGGCCCGCGATTGGGTGGCCCCCGGCGACATTGTCGGCAGCGCCCTGGGCCATTTGCGAGCGGTGTTGGCGCCCCTGCACGTCACGACCGAGGTGCCAGCCGCGTTGCCGCTGCTTTATGTGCATGCCGCGCTGATTGAGCAGGCGCTGGTCAATGTCCTGGAAAACGCCGCACGCTTCTCCCCGGTCCAAGGGCGCTTGCAACTGCGGGTCGCGGCCGCTGACGGCGAACTGTGCTTTGCCGTGAGTGACGAGGGGCCAGGAATTCCGCCCGAGGAGCGCAGCAAGATTTTCGACATGTTCTATACGGCGGCGCGAGGTGATCGGGGTGGGCAAGGTACGGGGCTGGGCCTGGCCATCTGCAAGGGCATGGTGGGTGCCCATGGTGGGCACATCAGTGTTGGCGACGGCATTGAGGGTCATGGCACCTGCATCACCTTGCACCTGCCTTTGCCGACCCAGCCCGGGCTGGAGGGCGAACCTTGAATGCCAAGCTCCGTGTCACCGCTGGCTGCGCTACTCTGCAGCCCTCTATCAGCGTTGAATTCACACCATGAGCCAGATCGCGACCATCCTGGTCATCGACGACGAACCGCAGATTCGCAAATTTCTGCGCATCAGCCTGGCCTCCCAAGGCTACAAAGTGCTGGAAGCCGGTACCGGTACCGAGGGCCTGGCCCAGGCGGCGCTGAACAAGCCGGACTTGCTGGTGCTCGACCTGGGCCTGCCGGACATGGACGGGCAGCAAGTGCTGCGTGAGTTTCGCGAGTGGTCCGCGGTGCCGGTGCTGGTGCTGTCGGTGCGGGCCAGCGAAGGGCAGAAGGTCCAAGCCCTGGACGGCGGCGCCAACGACTATGTGACCAAGCCTTTCGGCATTCAGGAATTCCTGGCGCGGATCCGCGCCTTGTTGCGTCAGGCACCGGCGGGCGAGGCCCAGGAAGCGGCGTTGCAAGTGGGCCCGCTGACTGTGGACCTGGCCTATCGCCGTGTTTTGCTGGACGGGGCCGAGGTGGCTCTGACCCGCAAGGAATATGCGGTGCTGGCGCAGTTGGCCCGGCACCCGGGGCGGGTGATCACCCAACAGCAATTGCTCAAGGATATCTGGGGCCCAACCCACACCGAGGACAGCCATTACCTGCGGATTGTGGTGGGCCATCTGCGGCAGAAACTGGCGGATGACCCGACCCAGCCGCGCTTCATTGTCACCGAGGCGGGGGTGGGTTACCGCTTGTTGGCAGGCGAGGGTTGAGGGCATTGATGACCCGCTCGCCGCGGCCTGCAAAACATGGCAGGGCCTGGCTGGCCGCCGGTGCATTCAAGGCAAATCGTTCTCGTAGCGGTCCAGGGTATCGCGGGCAATTTCCCGTCCCAGCGCGATCAGCTCCGGGGCCTTGTAGAACTCAAAGAAGCGGCACACCCGCTTGGGCACGTTGATCAGGATATCCGGGGGGTAACCGGCGATCTTGTACTGCGCCAATGACGTCTGCATCACCTCGAAGCTCTGGTTGATCAGGTCCAGCAGGGACGCCGGGCCGACGTTATCGATGATGAACGAGCCACTGGCCGACTTCGGCGCGCCTTCGGACTCCGGAGCTGCGGCCGGTTGCTGGGCCTCGGGCTCGGCGGACTCGATCCATGGGTTGATATCGGCAGCTTGGGCCTTCAGTGCTTCCTGTTCGAGCAACAACAATTGCTCGGCCTGCTTGCGGCGGAACGGTAGGTGCGAGCCGAGGGAGTTGATCAGGCTGTCGAAGCGGCTTTTGAAGGCCGGCGGGCGCTGGATGACCGGCAGTTGATAGTGGCGCTGGTTGGTGGAGTTGAGGTTGACGGCAATGATCAAGTCGCAATGACTGGACACCACCGGCACGATCGGCAGTGGGTTGAGCAGGCCGCCGTCCACCAACATGCGGTTGCCCTGCATCACTGGGGTGAACAGGCTGGGAATCGCTGCTGAGGCACGCATGGCTTGGTGCAGGCAGCCCTCCTGAAACCAGATTTCCTGCTGATTGGTCAGGTCCGTGGCCACGGCCGTGTAGGGGATGCGCAGCTCTTCGATGTTGATTTCGCCAACGATCTTGCGGATTTGCCCGAAGACCTTTTCCCCGCGAATGGCCCCCAGGCGAAAGCTGACATCCACCAGGCGCAGCACGTCGAGGTAGTCCAGGCTTTCGATCCAGTCCCTGTATTCATTGAGCTTGCCGGCGGCGTAGATCCCACCCACCACTGCGCCCATGGAGCAGCCGGCGATGCAGGCAATGTCGTAACCGCGCTTTTCGATTTCTTCGATGACCCCGATATGGGCGTATCCCCGGGCGCCGCCAGAGCCCAGGACCAATGCAACACGCTTTTTCATGATTCGTCCCTTCGGCAATCCGTTCGCAACAATGCACCCATCGGGTGCCCAGGTTCAATTGCTGGTGCTGAGAGGCGCGTTTTTTTCTAGGGCCGATGCCATCGCCCGGCTATGCTCTGGCGAGTTGGATTTTCCGTTGTAGGGGCTAGGCACTTTTCAGTGTCGGCACCGTCTTAAGCTCTACGACTGTTTGCTCTTTTGAGGTGTCATCGATGAAAGCCTGGATCTGTTTACCCCTGATTGCGTTGGCCCTGGCAGGTTGCGCAGGCAAAACCGCCTACCGTGACAGCTGCGGCACCCAGTTGGACGCGGCCTGGCACGAGCTGGACCTGGCCAAGGCCGAAGGTTTCGCCGGCACCGTCAGCTATTCCAAAGCCCTGTCGTTGCTGACCGGCGCCAAGACCCAGCAGCAGTTCGAGGCCTTCGAGGGTTGCACCAAGAAAGCCGAGAAAGCACGCTTCTACATTCGCGAATCCCGCGCCGGCCGCTGATGCGGGCCGGCCCTCGGGCTCACGCTGTGGGCTCCGCAGGCCTTTATGACACAGCGCAATGCTGTGGCATCCTGCGGTGTCATTCTTGAGACAACTGGGGCGGCGGCAGGGAGCCGTCCTCCGGATTGCTCGATTCGAGGGTCAATAATGTCTGCCTTGGTTGATCGTTTGGTGGCTCAGGTCCTGGGCCTGGAAGTCCGTTTGTTGGCGTGTCAGGCGCGTTTGGCAGTGGCCACCGATCCGGAAGCGTTGCATGACTTGCGCACTACGGTGCGTCGCTTGCGCAGCCTGTTGCGCCCGCTGCGTGGTTTGCCGGGCGTGGAGCAACTGGAAGCGGCCGCGTCGGCGGTGGGCCAAGTGACCACGCCTTTGCGCGACCGAGAGGTGCTGGCCGCCTACCTGCATGAGCACGGCCAGCATGAGGCAGCCACACGGCGCATGGCGCAAATGGCCGAAGCCTATCCGAATGTGGCGCAAGGGCCGGAGTTGGCACAATTGCTCTTGGTGTTGGACGCGTTTCCACGATTCTTACGGGCCGCGCAGCGCCAGAAGATACTGCGGGGCTTGCGCCAGCGCATTGAAAAACGCCTGGCCAAGCAGTGGGGTGCCCTGGACCAGACCCTGCATGACCCGGCCCATGATCGCCATCGCCTGCGTTTGTTGATCAAGCGCGTGCGCTACGCGGCTGACGCCTACCCGGAACTGGGGCAGTTGCCCGCCAAAGCCATGTCTCGACTTAAGGCTGCCCAAGGCGCGCTGGGGGATTGGCATGATTGCTGGCAATGGCTGGCGCGAGCCGAACACGAACCCGACCTGCTGCCCTGTGTGCCGGTCTGGCGCAGCACCATGCTCAAAGCCGAAGCCCGTGCCGATAAGGTCCTCGCCAGGCTTAGCCGCGATTGCTTCAAGCGCTGACACATCGGCTTATCTGTCCGCGGGTTTGGCAGGAATAATGGCTGTGTGGCGGTGCGCTGCTGGTTAAGATCCCAGGGTCTTTTTCTGTCGCCATGAGGTTTGCATGCGCTTTTACGATTTGCTCGAAGCTGTTCGCGCCCAGCCATCGGCATTGTCGATCCCGGCTGAGTGGGCCCAGGGCCGTGCCAGTTTTGGCGGATTGGTGGTGGCCTTGCAGTACGAGGCGATGCGCGCCAAGGTGCCGCTCGATCGGCCGTTGCGTTCTCTGGCGATTACCTTTGTCGGGCCGGTGGAGCCGGAGGTGCCGGTGAGCTTTGAGGTCGACGTGCTGCGCGAAGGTAAAGCAGTCAGCCAAGTGTTGGGACGGGTCATGCAGAAGGAGCAGGTGGTGACCTTGGTGCAAGGCAGTTTTGGTGCCTCTAGACCGTCCGAAGTCACGGTTCCGGCGCTGCCTGCACCTGCGATGAAACACTGGGATGAATGCCAGGAGCTGCCTTATATCAAGGGCGTGACCCCGGAGTTCCTGCGTCATCTGGCGATGCGCTGGGGCTTGGGCGACCTGCCGTTTACCGGCAGTCAATCCCGTGAGATGGGCGGTTGGGTGCGCTTGCGCGGTGACGTCAAAGAGGAGCCGCTGACCGAGGCCCATCTTCTGGCCCTGGTGGATGCCTGGCCACCGGCGCTGTTGCCGCACCTGAACAAACCGGCGGCGGGCAGCACCTTGACCTGGACCATTGAGTTTGTGCAGCCCTTGCTGGCGCTAGGCACCTTGGATTGGTGCAAATACCGTGTAGAGATCGAACATGGCCGCGACGGTTATGGACATACCGCTGCCACGTTGTGGAGCCCCGACGGCCAACTGATCGCCTTGAGCCGGCAGACGGTCACGGTTTTCGGCTGAAGCCGCGGTCAACGGTGGTGGCGTTGGCGCCAAGCCCGCCACCACGCACCACTGAGGACAAAGCGCGGGAAGGTCAGGAACTGCTCCAGCAACAGACGTTGGACGGCGTCCTTGCGGTCGCTGAAGGGCTCGGCTGCTTTCGCCTCCAGGCTGTGGCCGTGGCGCTGCAAACCCAGTGCAGCGAGCAACCCGACCACCCCGATGGCAATGCTCAAGAAACTCAACGAGAAGATCCCCGAGGCAATCAACAGGAAGCCGATGATGAACAGCGGCACGGCAATCAGGTGCAACACCAGGTTGGTCGGGTTGCGGTGATTGTCCGGGTAGGCGCGCCATTGCCAGGCTGGAAGGTTGGGGTGACGTTTGCCCATGGTGATCATCCTTAGTTCATGAAAACTCGTGAGCCAAGAATAGTTCGCCGCCGTGGCCTCGACGAATCAAGGCTGGCTATCGGGGTCATAGGCCCCGCCCGACAGAGAGCGGGGCGAGTGGGATGCCGCTACAGCTTCAACTGACCGATGGCTTTGCTCAATTCGCCGGCCAGGGTCGCCAGTTCGTTGCTGGTGGTGGCCGAGTTGACGGTCTGTTGCACCGTGTTTTCTGTGACATCGCGAATGCTCACCACCGCGCGATTCATTTCCTCCGCGACCTGGCTTTGCTGCTCGGCGGCGACCGCAATCTGAGTATTGCTTTCACGCATCTGTGCCACGGCACCGGTAATGTCTGCCAGCGCTGCACCCGCTTCCTGGGCCTGTTGCACGCAATCGTCAGCTTTGAACGAGCTTTCCTGCATGAAGTCCACCGCGTCCCGGGTTCCGGCTTGCAGCGCCGACACCATGGTGGTGATTTCGTCGGTGGAGGCTTGTACGCGTTTGGCCAGGTTTCGCACCTCGTCGGCCACCACGGCAAAACCGCGCCCCATCTCGCCGGCTCGCGCGGCTTCGATCGCGGCGTTCAGGGCCAGGAGATTGGTTTGCTCGGCGATGCTGTGGATAACGCTGACCACGCTGTTGATCTTCTGGCTGTCTTCGGCCAGGCGTTGAATCATTTCTGCGGTTTGTTGGACCCCGCTGGACAGGCCGGCGATGGACTTTTGTACCCGGCTGACCACTTCCTGGCCGCTGCCGGCGAGGGTATCGGCGGTTTTTGACAGGTCCCGCGTGGCGCCCGCGTGTTGTGCGATGTGGTAGACGGTGGCGGACATTTCGTTGATGGCCGTGGCGGCCTGATCGGTCTCGCTTTGCTGGCCGAGCATGCCGTGGCGCACCTCGTTCATGCTGGAGGCCAGGCGCGCCGCGCCTTGATCCAGTTGCCGGGCGGTGTTGGCCACGGTGTTGACCACCCGCTGATAACCGGCCTGCATGGCGTTGAAGGCGTTGGCCATTTGCCCGACTTCATCCTTGCAGGCAAGGGGTACACGGGCCGACAGATCGCCGGTTTTCTCCACGTGCAGCATCACGTCTTTGAGGGTGTTGAGTTGGCTGAGGAGAAAGCGGATCAGCAATTGGGAGGCCCCGAGCATCGCCAGCATCAGGATAAACACCGCCACCGCATAGTTGGCAAAACGTTCGCCGAACACCTGGCTCAGGCTAGGACCGTAAGCCAGTACCGCCACCTGCTGACCGTCGGCTCGGCTGACCACTTCGGCACCCATCAACGGGTTGTCGCCGAACAGCGGCATGTAGCTGAGCTCGACCCAGCCTTTGGCGGTGCTCAGTTCCGGGAGCGGTTGTTGGTTGAGGCTGGGTGTCTGGCCCTGATGAACGCTCAGCAGATGGTCGGCAGTGGGCAAGGGCTGCCCGCTTGGCCAGGCACTGAGCAATCGCGCCTGGGCCTGGGCGGATTGTTGCGAGGCCTGGCTGCGTGCTTGTTGTTCAAGCTGTACCGCGTACAGCACCAGGAGCAGGGTGGTGACAAAGGCGACCGCATTGACCGCCCAGAATTTGTACTTCAGCGAGATATTGCTAAGCCAGGCACCCATGGAAGGTCTTCTCTGATTGAGCGGAACAGTATTGGCAAGGTGCCATTATTTTGCCGCTACTCAGTCAGACGAATCTTGATATGGGTCAAGCTATTTCTGGCAAACCGAAGAAGGCTCGTGAGCACGCTGTGCTGTGGGCCGCCAGGTCTTCCTGGCTTTCGTTACGATGCAGGGCCACTTCGCGCAGGACTTCCGTCAGGTAGGCCGGTTCGTTACGCCCGTTCTTAGGCTTGGGCCTAAGGCTGCGTGGCAATAGATAGGGCGCATCACTTTCCAGCATCAGGCGTCCACGAGGAATGTCGCGTACCAGCGGGTGCAGGTGGGTGCCTCGGCGCTCATCGCAAATCCAGCCGGTGATGCCGATGTGCAGGTCCAGGTCCAGGTAGCTGAACAGGGCTCGCTGTTCACCGGTGAAGCAGTGAATTACCGCGGCCGGCAGGCGGTCGCGAAAGTCCCGCAGAATCTCCAGCATGCGCTGGTTGGCGTCGCGCTCATGGAGAAAGACCGGCAATTGCAACTCGACGGCCAGGGCCAGGTGTTCTTCCAGGACCTTTTCCTGCTGCGCGCGCGGGGAAAAGTCGCGGTTGAAATCCAGCCCGCATTCGCCCACTGCCCGTACTTGCGGTTCACTCAACAAGCCACGTAGACGTCGGCCGCTGTCGGCATTCCAGTCCTTGGCGGAGTGGGGGTGGATACCGGCGGTGGAGAACAGTCGCTGGTTGCTTTCGTCCAGTTGCAGGCACAGCTCCAGGGCCTGCTCGCTGCCTTCGATACTGGTGCCGGTCAGGACCAGTTGGCAGACGCCTGCCGCGTAGGCTCGGTCGAGAACGGCTTGGTGTTTTTCGGCGAAACTGGAGTTGGTCAGGTTGACGCCGATATCGATGAGTTGCATGGTGCTACCTCCGCCTGCGGCCGGAAAGCATATCAGAGCTGTGGATTTATAAGAAAAGCCAAGAACTACAACGACTTGAAGCTGTCTGTTGCTGCCGGAAGAACGCACTGCCTGTGATATCCACACGTGCCGCGCTCCGTCTTTCGCACGTTGCCAGCGCTCCAGGCGCTCTGTTTCTTTCGAGCAATTCTTCAAGAAACACGAAGGATTGACCCCGTATTCTTCCGGAGAGCGGATGACCCGACCCTCTGTTTTACTCGTGCTGTGCCTGTCGTGGCTGCTGCCCTTGCCGGCGGTTGCGCGCTTGACTGGCCCGCCGGAAGTCATTGCGGCGGGCCAGGTTCGCGACCTGGCGGAGATTCGCAGTAGCCGGGTGCTACGGGTGCTGGTCAATCAGAGTCGCAACAGCTCCGGCGAGGTCCAGGGCCAGGCCATTGGCGTCGAGTACCACCGCTTGAGGGCCTTTGAGCAATACCTCAATGGGTATGCCCGTGACGGCCAGGCCATCAAACTCAAGATTATTCCCAAAGCCAAGGACCAACTGCTGGGTGCCTTGCAGCGAGGAGAGGGCGACCTGGTAGCGCCCGGGGAACTGCTGGAGGCTCAGTCCGGGCAGGCTGTCAGTCCCAGTGACCCCATTGCCAGCAATGTTCCACTGTTGTTGGTGGGGAAAAAGGGCGAGCGTCGTTACACCCGGGTCGAGCAGTTGTCCGGCAAGACTCTGGCGCTGACCACGGGCAGCGCCGCAGGTGATTCGGTGAGCTTGCTCAATCAACAACTGGCCCTGCACAAGTTGGCGCCGATCAAGGTGGAGTGGGTCGATCCTAGCCTGGCGGTCGAGGATGTGCTGGAAATGGTCCAGGGCGGGATATTCCACCTGACCATCGTTGAGCAGCCGATTGCCGAGCGCTGGAGCAAGATCCTGCCCAAGTTGCGTTTTGACAAGCAACTGAAGATCAGTGAACCGGGGCAGGAGCATTGGTTCGTGCGGCGTGACGCGTCAATGTTGCGTGCCAGTATCGACCGCTTCCTCAAGACCTATAAAACGCCGGCCGACCTGGACGTGGCTTTCTTGCGTATCTACCGCCGTCTCTACCAAGTGCATTACCCGTTAGCCCGGGCTGATCGCCAGCGCTTGGAGAAGCTGCGTCCGGTGTTGCAGAAGCATGCCGGTGAACAGGGCATGGACTGGTTGAACCTGGCGGCGCTTGCCTTCAAGGAGTCAGCGCTGCAACCCAATGCCAAAAGCGGCAGCGGCCCCACCGGGTTGATGCAGATTACGCCGTCGGCGGCGCAGCGGGTGGGGGTGAGTAATATCCAGTCCCTGGATAACAACGTGCAAGCCGGCGCCAAGTACCTGGCGATGATTCGCCGCAAGTTTTTCGCCAGTCCCAAGCTTAATGAGCGCGAGCGTATGGCGTTTGTACTGGCGGCCTACAACATGGGGCCGGAGCGGGTACAAGGGATGCGCACCGAGGCCAAGCGCAGGGGCTTGAACCCGAACCAGTGGTTCTTCCAGGTGGAGCGCATCGCCATGGAGCAGGTGGGAATGGGGGCGGTCAGCTATGTTAATAGCGTCAATAAATACTATTTGGCGTTCGATCGGGAGCGTGACTCGTTGGAGCCTCAGGAGAGAAAAGTTGCCTCACGCAAATAATCGATAAATCTGATTGTTTTGACGGATTTTTTCGGCTTTTATCATTATAAAAACTGATTAGTATGGCGACCAATTCTTCTCCAAACACAAGGAACACCCCATGAGCACTCTGATCACTAAGCTGTTGAGCACCCGCGCAGGCTATGGCCTGACTGTCCTGCGAATCTTTGTCGGTATCATTTTTACCGCCCACGGCGGGCAGAAACTCTTTGGTCTGTTTGGTGGCTATGGCTTGGCCGGGACCGCGCAATGGATGGAGAGCATCGGCTTGGCGCCGGGTTACTTGATGGCGCTGCTGGCGGGCGGTACAGAGTTTTTCGGCGGCCTGGCATTGATCATCGGCCTGTTGGCACGGCCGGCGGCATTGGGCTTGTCGTTCACGCTGCTGGTGGCGATTTTCTCGGTGCATATCAGCAACGGCCTGTTCATGGCCAACAACGGTTATGAGTTCGCCCTGGCTCTGCTGGGGGGCACCATCGCTGTCCTGTTCGAAGGCGCTGGCAAGCTGTCGCTGGACGGCGCGATCATTAAGTAAACACGGAGTTTGAACAAAAAAGGCCCGCCCAATGCGGGCCTTTTTCGTTGCAGCAGATTCTTGACACTGTCCTACCCGTTTCTCTAGGATGCTGCCCATGCGCCGATTTAAACAGCTACTTGCGGGGCGCCAGGTGAGTCAGAAGACCACCGATAGAAGCTTGAACAAGGCTTCGAAATACCGCTAAAGCGCTGGTTCGGTGTTGCCTCTCACCTGCCCGGCAGAAACTTGAGGCAGAGACACGACACGATGAATGCACTACGCCCCTTTGTACGTCTTGAGCCGATCACGGCGAACCTCGCCTTGCGCAATCCCAAAATCCTTCTCTCGGGCACTCATCAGCCCACACTGCTGCGCTATCTCGACGGCTGGCCACGGCGAAATGCAGGCCCGGCGGCCTTTCTGATTCAGTTTGTCGAAGATGGCGAATCATTGGCGCGCTTTGCCAACGACAGTTTCGATCTGGCGGTGGTTCAGGCACCCAATGCCGAGCAGGCCGCCGATGTCATCAAGCATCTGACCCGCATTGCCCGCCAGGGATTGCTGACTCGGCGCTGATATCACCCGGTGATCGTTCGCCAGTGAGCACGGTGCTCACCGGCACAGCGAACGAGTGGTGCAAACATCCCTACCTCAAACGACGGCGTTGCGCTTGGCCAACTCTGCCAGGGCCACCAGGTTGGAGATATTGAACCGTTTGAGCAGTCGCACTTTATAAGTACTGACGGTTTTGTGGCTGATTAACAGCGTCTCAGCGATCTGTTGGTTATTGAGCCCTGTGGCCAACATTTTGAGGACGGTTATTTCTCGGTCTGTGAGCCGAGAGATCAAGACGCTTTCCTGGCTTGCGGCACTGGTGTTCTGCTGCAGGATGTTGATGGTGTCTTCCGGGAAGTAACTGTAACCCGCCAAAATCGCTTTGACGGCGCTGGCCAGTTCATGCAGGTTTTCAGTTTTGCAGATAAACCCTGCCGCACCGGCTTGAAGGCAGCGCAGCGCGAAGTTCTTGGAATCGCTGGAGGTCAGGACCAGGGTCTTGACTTGCAGCCCGGCTGATTTGATGTGGGCGATGACCGAGAAACCGTCAAGCTTGGGGATGCCCAGGTCGAGAATCAGCAAGTCCGGAAGGTGCTTGCGCACCAATTGAACGGCATCGGCGCCGTTGTCGGCCTCGGCGATAATCCGGTGGTGATGGGGTTCGAGTATGGATCTTATCGCTAACCGAATCAGCGGGTGGTCGTCGACGATAATGATGTTTCCCATTGAGTACGTTCCCTTTGGTGGGTTGAACATTTGGGTGGTCGTGGCTTGCGCCGGGAAGTCGTTGCTAAGTCTTGGGTTGAACGTGTTGCTGTTGTTCAGGCTTATGATTGTCTGACCTCTCTGAAATCTAAATCGGACAAATCTGATAGTTGTGTCCGGTTTGTCGAGAGGGGTCGTGAGGGTCTTGGAAGGCTTGTTGCGGGTAGGGTTTTCGCTGTCGAAGCGGGCCGGCCAGGCGGCGTTGATTTATTATCCGGGCTCGGCAAGGTAACTTACCCAGCGGCCTAACCGAGGCGGCTCTGGACTGAGGTTTTTAGCAAGGCAGCGCAAGACTTCGAGCATTCAGAAGTGAGGCGTGAATCAGTTATCAGGGCTTGTTTCGGCAGCGCAACAGCGACTTCAAAGCACCAGGGTGGTTAGCCAATTGAGTACCAAGCTCATTACGCAGGAAGGTTACGAAGCTCTGAAGAAAGAGCTCGATTATCTGTGGCGGGAACATCGCCCCGACATTACGCAAAAAGTCACGTGGGCCGCCTCCTTGGGGGATCGGAGTGAGAATGCGGACTACCAGTACAACAAGAAGCTCCTCCGAGAGATTGACCGCCGGGTGCGCTATTTGCGCAAGCGCCTGGAGGACATGAAAGTTGTTCCTTATGTCCCTGAGCAGGAGGGACGGGTATTTTTCGGAGCCTGGGTCGAAGTTGAAAACGAAGAGGGTGAGACCAAGCGTTTTCGCATCGTCGGTTACGACGAGATTTACGGGCGTAACGACTACATCTCTATCGACGCCCCCATGGCTCGGGCCTTGCTGAAGAAGGAAGTGGGCGATGAGGCGTTGGTTCAGACGCCAGGGGGGGAGACCTGCTGGTGGATCAACCTGATCGAGTACAACCGCTAAGCCCGCCCCGAGGTGCGGCGGGCTGAGCTCTTCAGCCCTCGCGCAGCACCGTCAGCGGGCTGGCGTTCAGGGCGCGGCGTGTACCGAATACCCCGGCGCTTCCGACCAGCAATGCGCCGATCAATGGCAACAGCAGTAACCAAGGGTGAGGGTGCCACGGCAGGTCGAAGGCGAAGCGGTAAAGCACCAGGCTGATTACCTCACAACCCAGGGCTGCCAACAGGCCGCTCATGGCGCCGAGCAGGCCGAACTCGATCCGGCGTGCCTTGACCAACAACCGTCGTTCCGCGCCCAGTGCCCGCAGCAGTGCACCCTGATGAATACGTTCATCCAGGGTGGCTTGCAGGCCGGAAAACAGCACTGCCAGCCCCGCCGCCAAGACAAACAGCAACACGTATTCCACGGCCAGCGTGACCTGGGCAAGGATGCTGCGCAGTTGCTCGAGCAAGGCTTCGACCTGAAGAATGGTCACCGCCGGGAAGGCCCGAGACAGCTCGACGATTTGCTGATCGTTACCGGCGCCGAGGTAGAAGCTGGTCAGGTAAGTGGTCGGCAAGTCTTTCAAGGTGCCTGGCTGGAAGATCATGAAGAAGTTCGGCTGGAAGTTATCCCAGTTGATCTTGCGCAGGCTGGTGACCTGGGCCTCTCGGTTGACGCCCGCCACAGTGAACGTCAGGCGATCCCCCAGTTTCAGCTTCAGGCTCTCTGCAACCTTGCCTTCCACCGAGACGCCAGGCAGATCAGCGCTGGGCTGTGCCGACCACCAAGTGCCTGCGGTAATGCTGTTGCCCGCCGGCAGGTCGGCGGCCCAAGTCAGGCTCAGGTCGCGCTGCACGGCGCGATCGCCGCTGGAGTCTTTGCTGACGATTTCCTGGACGGCCTCACCGTTGATGCTGATCAGCCTTCCCGGCACCACCGGGTAGAGCGGTGCCGACGGTGCGGAGAGTTGCACCAGGCGCTCGGTAAAGGCTTGTTTGTCGGCGGGCAGGATGTTCAGGGCGAAATAGTTGGGGGCGTTTTTCGGCAACTGGTTCTGCCAGGTGTCCAGCAACTCGCCGCGCAACAGGGCAATCAGCGCCATCGACAAGATGATCAAGCCAAACGCCAGGGATTGTCCGGCTGCGGCCAATGGGTAGCGCAACAACTGCCCCAGGCCCAAGCGCCAGGGCAGGGACGAGCGGGCCAGCAAGCGTCGCAGGCTTTGCAACACAAGCAGCAGCAACCCGCCGAGGATCACCGCCGCCACTACACCGCCGCCGAGCAGGGCGAAGGTCAACACCAGGTCCAGACTCAAGCGCCACATGATCAGCCCCAGGGCAAAGAGCGCGGCGCCGTAGATCAGCCAGGTGCTGGAGGGAATCGGTAGCAGGTCTCGACGTAGCACCCGTAGGGGCGGCACGCGGCCCAATGCCGCCAAGGGCGGCAAGGCAAAGCCGGCGAGGGCGACCAGCCCGGTGCCGATGCCGGCGATGGCTGGCAGTAAACCGCCGGGTGGCACATCGTTGGGCAGCAGGTCATGAAGCAGGGAAAACAGGCCGAACTGGGCCAGCCAGCCAAGCAGGGCGCCGCTTAGGCTGGCCAGTAGACCGAGAACGGCCAATTGCATGCTGAACAGCAGCAGGGTTTCCCGCCGTGACAGGCCCAGGCAGCGCAGCAAGGCGCTGGCATCAAAGCGACGGGCGGCAAAACGGTTGGCCGACAACGCGACCGCAACCCCGGAAAGCAGCACGGCCACCAGGCTGGCCATATTCAGATAGCGCTCGGCTTTGCCCAGAGCACCGCCGATCTGCTGATTACCGTCCCGGGCATCCTGCAGGCGCTGGTTGGCCGCCAGGCCAGGCTTGAGCAGCTGCCGGTAGGTTTCCAGGGCTGATGAGGGGCCGCGCCACAGTTCCTTGTAGCTGACTCGACTGCCGGGCTGGACCACACCGGTGGCGTCCAGGTCCGAAAGGTTGATCAACACTCTGGGCGTCAGGCTGTAGAAGTTGCCGGCACGGTCGGGTTCATAGGTCAGGACCCGGGTCAGGCGCAGGCTTTTCATGCCAACGTCGATGCTGTCGCCAATCTTCAGGTCCAGGGCCGTCAATAGGCGCGACTCCACCCAGGCTTCGCCCGGTTTGGGGCCGCCCCCCGCTTCTTCTGCGGCATAAGGGGCGGCAGCGCTTTTTAGTTGGCCGCGCAGGGGGTAGGCCTCATCGGTGGCCTTGATGCTGGACAGCTGGATGCTGTTGTCCGTGGCGATGACGCTGGAAAATTCGACGATGCGGGCGTGTTCGAGGCCCAGCTCTCGGCCGCTGTTAAGCTGCTCAGCGCGCGCTGGCGAACTGCCTTCAAGCACCAGGTCTGCCCCCAGGAACTCCGTTGCACGCAAAAGCATCGCGCCGTTGAGACGGGCCCCGAAGTAGCCGATGGCGGTGCTGGCCGCAACGGCCACCAGCAAGGCGAAAAAGAGGACCCGCAGTTCGCCGGCGCGGGTGTCGCGCAGCAATTGGCGGAGGGCGAGGCTGAACAAGCGCAACAGTGGCAAGCGTGCCATCAAGGCTCCAGAGGGGCGACCAGCAGGCCCGCTTCAAGACGGATCAGGCGCCGGCAGCGATGGGCCAGGCGTTCATCGTGGGTGACCAGCACCAGGGTGGTGCCGCGCTCCTGATTGAGCTCGAACAACAGATCGCTGATGCGCTCGCCTGTATGGCTGTCGAGGTTGCCAGTGGGTTCGTCGGCAAACAGCACGTCGGGTTCGGCGGCGAAGGCTCGGGCAATGGCGACGCGTTGTTGTTCGCCGCCGGAGAGTTGCCGTGGCGAATGGCTCAGGCGCTGCCCAAGGCCAACCCGTTGCAGCAGTTGTGTGGCGCGTTCCCGGGCATCTTTGCGACCGTCCAGCTCCAGCGGCAGCATGACGTTTTCCAGGGCGTTGAGGCTGTCGAGCAACTGGAAGGACTGAAAGACGAACCCCACATGCTCGGCCCTGACTCGCGCCCGTTGATCTTCATCCAATGTGCTCAGGGCGCGGCCGGCGAGCGTGACTTCGCCGCTGCTGGGAAGGTCGAGCCCGGCCAGCAGGCCAAGCAGGGTGGATTTTCCGGAACCCGAGGCGCCGACGATGGCCAGGCTGTCGCCCTGGTTCAGGTCCAGGCTGAGTTCGTGCAGGATGGTCAGTTCACCTTCCGCGCTGGGAACCACTTTGCTAAGGTTCCGCGCAGTGAGAATGCTTGCGCCCATGGAGAGTCCGATGCGTGTGTGGTTTTTGAGTGCTGGCTTGGCCCTGATGTGCATGGCCCATAACGCAGCGGCGGGTACAGTCCTGATCGTTGGCGATAGTATCAGTGCGGCTTTCGGCCTGGATACCCGACAAGGCTGGGTCGCATTGCTCGAACAGAGGCTCAAGGCCGAAGGTTTCGATGACCAGGTGGTCAATGCGTCGGTCAGTGGCGACACCAGTGCAGGAGGCCAGGCGCGCCTGCCGGCGCTGCTTGCAGAGCATAAGCCCGAGTTGGTGATCCTGGAGCTGGGGGGCAATGACGGCCTGCGTGGGCAACCGCCAAAGCAATTGCAACAAAATCTTGCGTCGATGATCGACAGCTCCCGGGCCAGCGGTGCCAAGGTGCTGCTGCTGGGCATGCGCATTCCACCTAACTATGGCGTGCGTTACACCCAGGCGTTTGCGGCGGTGTACAGCAACCTGGCCGACGAGAAGAAGGTCGCTTGGGTGCCATTTTTCCTGGAGGGCATTGCCGGGATTCCCGGGCTGATGCAGGCCGATGGTCTGCACCCCGCTGCAGTCGCTCAGGGCAAGTTGCTGGAAAATGTCTGGCCGACGCTAAAACCGCTGCTTTGACGCTTTTCTAGCGGCAGTGTTTCGGCTAATGTGGCGCCCCGATTTGGAGCCCCCGATGCCGCGTCCCGCCTGGTCCCTGTTTGCCTATCAACTGATCGAGCCTGATGAACAGCTTGACCTGTTCGCTTGCCAGGAAGTTAAGGTGCATCTGGTCACGCGGCAGTTGGAGTTGGGTGGGTCCGCCGACCGGACCTTGTGCGGCACCTTGTTGCCGGCGCAACCTCGCTGGTCGAGCGTGGACCGAACCATTTTCCAGGACCAGCGACTCTGCCCACTGTGTCGGGCGATTCTGGAATCGCAGAAGCGCGGCACGCCACCGATCTGGCCCGAGTTGCGCTTCGAACTCTAGGCCATCGCGACTGCTGGTATTTCGACAGGGATTTCGTCTGACTGCGCTTCTGCCCAGGCGGCTGCCTCAGCCTTGGGTGGCGGTGTACAATCGTTTTTATTTCCCGTTGATCATGCGAAGGATTTTCCGGATGTTGCCGCGTTTTCCCGCCGTCACCCGCTGCCTGACCCTTGCTGCACTGTGTGTGGCCGGCCCCGTTGCAGCATTGGAATTGCCTCTACCACCGCCTGGCGAAGACATTGTCGGCCAGGTGCAGGTGATCAAGGCCAAATACGAAGACACCTTTGCTGACCTGGGCACGACCTACGACCTGGGTTACCTGGAGATGGTCGCGGCCAACCCGGGGGTGGACCCATGGTTGCCCGGTGCGGGCACCGAAGTGGTGTTGCCGACGCGCTTCATCCTGCCTCCAGGGCCTCGCGAAGGCATTGTCATCAACCTGGCCGAGTACCGTTTGTACTACTTCCCCAAGGGCCGGAACGTGGTCTACACCTTCCCCTTGGGGATCGGTCGCGAAGGTTGGGGCTCGCCTATCGCCCACACCAGCATCACCGCCAAGACGCCGAACCCGACCTGGACGCCACCTGCATCGATCAAGGCGGAGCATGCGGCCGATGGTGATCCTCTGCCGAATGTGGTGCCGGCGGGCCCGGACAATCCCCTGGGGCCTTTCAAGTTCACCCTGGGTACGCCTGGCTACCTGATCCACGGCTCGAACAAGAAGTTTGGTATCGGCATGCGCACCAGCCATGGTTGCTTCCGCATGTTCAACAACAACGTGCTGGAAATGGCCGGGATGGTTCCGGTGGGTACGTCGGTGCGGATTATCAACGACCCGTACAAGTTCGGCATCAGCGCCGGCAAGGTCTATCTGGAAGCCCATACACCGCTGGATGACAAGGGCAACCCGTCGGTGGTGGACAAGCACACGGCGGTGATCAACGCCTTGCTCAAGCGTGAGGACCTGGCGAATAACCTGCGTATGAATTGGGACGTGGTGCGTGACGTCGTGGCAGCCGAAGACGGCCTGCCGGTAGAGATCGCCATACCCAACAATGCGCCCGTCGTGTCTAGCGCGCCTATCGATCTGCAGCAGTAAGCGATGGGGCAGAGACCCGTCGATACCTGGGGGTATCGGCGGGTTTTTTTATGGCTGGAGGAAAGTCCGGACCATAAAAAAGCCGACCCATAAAATGGATCGGCTTTATAACAATCCCGAGGGACTATTACTTGCGGCTAGCTTTTTCAAGCATACGCAGAGCGCGCTCGTTAGCTTCGTCAGCAGTCTGTTGTGCTTTTTGAGCAGCAGCCAGAGCTTCATCAGCTTTACGGTAGGCTTCGTCTGCACGAGCCTGAGCACGAGCTGCTGCATCTTCAGTAGCAGTCAGACGAGCTTCGGTTTCTTTAGTTACGCTGCTGCAACCGGTAGCCAGAACTGCGGCCAGAGCCAGAGCAGAGAATTTCAGAACGTTGTTCATCGTGTTCCCCTTCAAGGACTTTCTATTAATAGCTATCACCCCAGAGTGAGGAAATAGCCGGCGTACATACTACCCATTACTTGTAGTAAGTAAACTGACGTAGCGCAAGAAGCAAAAAAAATTCTAGGCGGTGAATCTTTTTAGGGCAACTTTTCATTCAGTTGTATAAAAAATATGCAACGGCAAGGCCTGGCCGGGGGCTGTGGCCCGCGCTGTGATAGCTCTGTCGGGCCAGCCAGGTCGCAGTTTCGGAGTGTAGGCTAGAGTCGCTTTATATTGCCTGGGCTACACTTTTCTTCAGATTTGCCAACCGCTCTCCAGGTATCTTTATCCATGTTGAGGTGACTTTAAGAAGGTGTGCTCGTCTTAAAGTTCAACATCCGGCGATGTTTGGACCGTGGGCCATTTTGCAGTGCTTTCATTGTGCTATCTGTGTGAAACGCTGATCGGGGCTTGGCGGTCTTGTGTCATGGATTGCCAAGACGAGCGTGCCTTGAGCATTTGCGCCAATGACGCCTACTATTTGTATCGTGCTCGTTGTTCGAGAGCGATAGCTCTCCTCGGTGTCCAACTGGCACGGGGTGGCGTAGTTGTTCCTTCGCCGGAAAAACATCGGTAAGGTAGGGGTCATAATTCCAGACCCGCAAGGAGTAGTGATGAGCGAGGCGTTGTCCATCCACCATGACCAGGCTGGTCATCAGTTCGAGACCAATGTGGACGGTCATCGTGCCTACCTGACCTATATGGACCTGGGTAAGCAGACCCTGGATATCTATCGGACCTTTGTACCCAATGCGCTGCGTGGCCGCGGCATTGCTGCAGCGCTGACCGAGCAGGCGTTGGATTACGCTGAGAGCATGGGCTACACGGTCATTCCGTCATGCTCCTATGTCGAGCGCTATATGGAGCGCCATCAGCGCCACGCCGCGAAGCTGTGATCGAGGCCGCTCCATAAAAAACGCCGGGCAATGCCCGGCGTTTTTGTGTCTGCCAAAAGCAATCAACTGCGATTGCGTTTCGGCAACACGTCCTTGAGCTTGGCGTGCATGCTGCGCAAGGTCTTCTCGGTGCTTTCCCAATCGATGCAGGCATCGGTAATCGACACGCCGTATTGCAGTTCGGCCAAGTCTTTCGGAATGGCCTGGCAGCCCCAATTTAGATGGCTTTCGACCATCAGACCGATGATCGACTGGTTGCCTTCGAGAATCTGGTTGGCGACGTTCTCCATCACCAGTGGCTGCAGTGCCGGGTCCTTGTTGGAGTTGGCGTGGCTGCAGTCGACCATGATGTTCGGCTTGATCTTGGCCTTGACCAGGGCCTGCTCGCACAGAGCTACACTGACCGAGTCGTAGTTCGGCTTGCCGTTGCCGCCGCGTAATACCACGTGGCCATAGGCGTTGCCTTTGGTGGTGACGATGGACACGCCGCCTTCCTGGTTAATGCCCAAGAACCGGTGCGGGCTGGAAACCGACTGCAGGGCGTTGATCGCCACGGTCAGGCCGCCATCGGTACCGTTCTTGAAGCCTACGGCCGATGACAGGCCGGACGCCATTTCACGGTGGGTCTGGGATTCGGTGGTGCGTGCGCCGATGGCCGACCAACTGATCAGGTCCTGCAGGTACTGCGGGGAGATCGGGTCCAGGGCCTCGGTGGCGGTGGGCAGGCCCATTTCCGCGAGGTCCAGCAGCAGTTGACGACCGATGTGCAAGCCGTCCTGGATCTTGAACGAGTCATCCAGGTACGGGTCGTTGATCAGGCCTTTCCAGCCGACGGTGGTCCGCGGCTTCTCGAAGTAGACGCGCATGACGATATAGAGCGTGTCGGAGACTTCAGCCGCCAGGACTTTCAATCGCTCGGCGTACTCGTGGGCCGCCTTGATATCGTGGATCGAGCACGGTCCGATCACGACGAACAGGCGGTGATCGGTGCCATCGAGAATATTGCGGATCACCTCGCGACCTTTGGTTACGGTACGCAAGGCAGTGTCGCTCAGAGGGATGTCTCGCTTGAGCTGATCGGGGGTGATCAGAGTCTCGTTCGAGGCGACGTTAAGGTCGTTGATCGGTAAATCAGCCATCGTGTTACTCGTCAGGTCACGGGTGCCGGCCGCCAGCGATCCCCGCGCGGCGGAGCACAGCGGATTTAAGCGCGTCGGGGAGCCGAACCTTAGCGCGTTACCCGGTGACTCGACAATGGGCAGACAGGGGTTTTATCCCGCTAAGGCTGCACAAAAGCCTGACGGACCTGCTCATGGGAAAAATCCTCGGCATGCTGCTGAACCCATTCCAGTGCCAGCGCCTGCATCTGCTGTTGTTCGGCCTTGGGTTCATGCAGGCGGCAATAGCGCTCGATCTGGAAAACCTGTTCGCCCATTCGCGCACCAAACAGGGTCTGTTCATCGACAAAGGCGATGCCCACCAGGTAGCCATGCTTGCGCCTTAGGCACCAGGCCACATAACCGTGATAACAGATGTGCTCGCCCAGAGAGGGCATGCGTACCTCTAGCGCCGTACCGCGGCGCCAGGCCCGGTGGTAATTGCAAGCCATGCCGCCGAGGCTGATAGTGTGCAGCCGCTGACGGGAAATACACGAGTGTTTACGTAAGGTCAGCTCGACCGGAACATCATCAGGATGAGGTAAAAAACGTCCCATGAGCGCGGACTCCAAGTCTCAGCTATTTGACATTGTTTCAGCCAGTATAGTGGCCGAACTGGAACTGACTGATTTCGATGCAGACCAACGGTTGCTGGCGTTGAGCGGGGTTTCGCTGGTGATTTTCACCAGCTCCGGTTGTGCCAGTTGCCGCTGGGCTCGTCAGCAACTTCCAGGCCTGAAATTGCCAATCGACCGTCTGTGCTGGATCGATGCCGGGAACAACGGTGGCGTGGTGCAGCGTTATCAGGTTTTTCATTTGCCCGCGTTGTTCGTGGTGCGCGATGGCGAGTTTTACGGTGCCGTGCATTCGCGGCTGAATGCCCGTGAGCTCAGCGAAAGCTTGGAGCAGGCGCTGAACAGAACCCCGGAGGAGTTGCCTTGATGGAGTCAAACCAGAAGCCGCGTATCGGTATTATCGGTACCGGTGCGATCGGTGGGTTTTATGGGCTGATGCTGGCCCGAGCAGGTTTCGATGTGCACTTTCTGCTGCGCAGTGATTTCTCCGCGGTAGTCGAGCACGGGCTGCAACTCAACAGCGCCGTGCATGGTGCGTTGAACCTGAACCCGGTCCAGGCCTATCGCGCCGCTGAAGACATGCCGCCTTGTGATTGGCTGCTGGTGGGCACCAAGACCACGGGCAATATCGATTTGGCGCCGACGATCGTTCAGGCATCGGCACCGGGTGCAAAGGTGCTGTTGCTGCAAAATGGCCTCGATGTTGAAGAGGACCTGCGGCGCCTGTTGCCCGACTCTCTGCACCTGCTGGGCGGTCTGTGCTTTATTTGCGTGAGTCGCTCTGGGGCCGGCCTGATCGAGCATCAGGCGCTGGGGGCGGTTCATCTGGGTTACCACAGTGGTCCTGCCGCCGAAAACGAGCCTCTGCGCCAGGGGATCGTCGAGGAGGGCGCTGCGCTGTTCCGCCAGGCGGGCGTTGACGCTCTGGCCATGGGCAACCTGCAACAGGCGCGCTGGCAAAAGCTGGTGTGGAACGTGCCTTACAACGGCTTGTCGGTGTTGCTCAAGGCCAGCACTGCGCCTTTGATGGCTGATGCCAGCAGTCGCGCATTGATCCTGGCCTTGATGGACGAAGTGGTACAGGGCGCCAGAGCCTGTGGCCACCATCTGCCCGACGGTTATGCGGAACAGCTGTTCAACATGACCGAAAAAATGCCTGATTATTGGCCGAGCATGTACCACGACCATGTGCATAAACGTGCGCTGGAGTTGGCTGCCATCTATGGGGCGCCCCTGGCGGCTGCTCGGGCGGCGGGCTGCGAGTTGCCGAGAATCGAGGCCTTGTTCCAGGCCTTGAGTTTTATCGATCGACACAACGCTTGACGCCGTCAGGCAGGGAGTAAGGCATGGCAAAGGGCTTGGGTGGCAAATTGGTGGTGGCGATTTCATCGCGAGCCTTGTTCGATCTGAGTGACAGCCACAAGGTCTATCTGGCCGAGGGGGTCGAAGCCTACCGGCAGTATCAGATCGAACATGAAGAGGAGGTCCTCGAGCCTGGCGATGCCTTTCTCCTGGTCAAGAAGCTGCTCAGCCTGAATGCCAGCTTGGGGCGCGCACGGGTCGAGGTGGTGCTGGTTTCGCGCAACAGTGCGGACACTGGCCTGCGGGTGTTCAACTCAATCCAGCACTACGGCCTGGATATTTCCCGAGCTGCTTTTGTCGGTGGGCGTAGCCCCTATCCTTATCTGGCGGCGTTCGGTTGCGACCTGTTTCTGTCGACCCATGCGGAAGATGTGCGCAATGCACTGGGTGCGGGGTTTGCTGCGGCGACGATTCTGTCCGGCGGCGCACAACGGGCGGCCAATGCCGAATTGCGCATCGCCTTCGACGGCGATGCGGTGCTGTTCTCCGATGAATCGGAGCGGGTCTATCAACTGGGTGGGTTGGAAGCCTTTCAGGCCAATGAGCGTGAGTCGGCACGCCAGCCGTTGCCGGGTGGTCCGTTCAAAGGCTTTCTGGCGGCACTGAACCTGCTGCAGGGCGAATTTCCCAACGATGCCTGTCCAATTCGCACGGCCCTGGTCACGGCGCGATCGGCTCCGGCCCACGAGCGGGTGATTCGTACCTTGCGTGAGTGGGACATTCGTCTGGATGAGTCGCTGTTCCTCGGCGGCCTGGAGAAGGCGGCGTTTCTTGAGGCATTCGCTGCCGACGTGTTTTTCGATGACCAGGCGGGTCACTGCGAGTTGGCTCGTGAAGTGGTTGCCACCGGTCACGTGCCCCACGGCATCAGTAACGAGAGCCAGGCGTAAAGCCCCGCAGCACAAGGTTTTGCGCCAGGCCTCGCAGTCTTCCGGGCGCTGCTAAGCTGAATCAATCTCCGCCATCTTGGCAGTTGAGGAGGTCATATGATTCGTTCGATGCTGTATGCCACTGACCTCGGTCTGTACGCACCTTATGTGATGCAGCACGCGCTGGAACTGGCTCGAACGTTCAATGCCGACTTACATGTGGTGCACGCCGTGGAGCCTATGGGGCTATTTGCCGAATCCGTGCTGCAGAGCTATCTCGACGAGCAGGCGCTGAACGAGTTCCATAAACAGGGGCTGAGCACGGTCATGGCCAGTATCGAGCAGCGAGTGCTCGACAGCTTTCGAGAGGAGTTGGGGGAGGATTTGCAGGAGCTGACGCTGATTCAGTCGGTGCGGGTTTTCCAGGGCGATCCTTCCCAGGTCATTCTCGAGCAGGCGGCGAAACTCTCTGTGGATTTGTTGATCGTAGGAAGTCACACCCATGGCGCAGGGGCTGAAACGCCTTTGGGCAGAACCGCCGCACGGGTCTTGCAACTGGCCAAAGTGCCGGTGTACCTGGTGCCGTTGGTGCAGCGGCGGCGTCTCGGGGATCTATAGGGATGGATTGGAAAAATCTGATAAAAAAGTTCTAGATTTATTCATTCAACCATTAATATAGTTATATCTCGTCGCTGATACCCGTGGCGTCTACCTGCTTTGAGGGATTCATATGAAGCTTCAACAATTGCGCTACATCTGGGAAGTGGCGCACCACGACCTCAACGTCTCCGCTACTGCCCAAAGCCTTTACACCTCTCAACCTGGTATCAGCAAGCAGATCCGCCTGCTCGAAGACGAGCTGGGCGTCGAAGTCTTCGCCCGCAGCGGCAAGCACCTGACCCGCGTTACTCCAGCCGGCGAGCGAATCATCACCACCGCTGGCGAAATCCTGCGCAAGGTCGAAAGCATCAAGCAGATCGCCCAGGAATTCTCCAACGAGAAGAAAGGCACCCTGTCGATCGCCACCACCCACACCCAGGCTCGTTATGCCCTGCCGCCGGTGATCAGCAGCTTTATCAAGCAGTACCCTGATGTCGCCTTGCACATGCACCAGGGCTCGCCGATGCAGATCGCCGAGATGGCCGCTGACGGCACGGTGGATTTTGCCATCGCCACCGAAGCACTGGAGTTGTTCGGTGACCTAGTGATGATGCCGTGCTATCGCTGGAACCGTTGCGTGGTTGTGCCTCAGGGGCACCCGCTGACCAAGCTGCCGAAACTCACCCTCGAAGCACTCGCCGAATACCCGATTGTGACTTACGTTTTCGGTTTCACCGGGCGTTCCAAGCTCGACGAGGCTTTCAGCCATCGCGGCCTGACCCCGAAAGTGGTGTTTACCGCCGCCGACGCCGACGTCATCAAAACCTACGTACGCCTTGGACTGGGCGTAGGCATCGTCGCCAAGATGGCGGTCGACACCAAGCTCGACAATGACCTGGTGGTGCTGGATGCCAGCGAGCTGTTCGAGTCGAGCATCACCAAGATCGGTTTCCGTCGCGGCACCTTCCTGCGTGGCTTCATGTGCGACTTCATCGAGAAGTTCGCTCCGCACCTGACCCGCGAAGTGATGGCCAAGGCCATCCAGTGCCACAACAAGCAGGAACTGGAAGAACTGTTCGACGGCGTTGAATTGCCGGTGCACTGATTGCCGTCGGGCCTACTTGATCTCGGTGACAGCAAACTGTTGCCGAGTACCCGCCACCACAATCTCCACGTCATCCCCTTCGAACTTGCCCAGCAGGTTTTTACCCAGCGGCGAGCGCGGGGTGATGACGGTGATCAATTGCCCCACCACGTAGACTTTCAATCCCGCCCCATCTGGCGCGAGAAACAGCCATTGTTCATGGCCGTGTTCGTCCTCCAAGCCCAATAACGCACCGACTTGAATACCCTGTTGCTCATCGTAGGGGCGCAAGGTCAGGTTCTGGCAGAGGGTCAACGCTTGGCGAATTTCTTCGACGCGTTTGGCCTGGCCGGCCGCCAGGTAAGAGGCTTCAAGCCCCAGGGTGTCGTACTTGTTCTCGGCGATGTTTTCTTCGTGGGTCGCGGTTTCGTAAGCGGTTTGCGCCGCGCGCTGGGCAATGTCGAGATCGTCCCGGAGCTTTTCCAGAATCAGTTGATGGACAGCGGATTTGTTCATGGTCAGTCGCAGAATTGCAGGACGTTGGCCCGGCTTTTTTCGGTGGGCGCCGTCTGGTCCTGCTGCAGCCAGAACTGGCATTTGGGGTTGGACTGGTTACGCAGGCTATTGCGTGCGTTATCCAAGGCCTGTTGTTGCTCGTTTTTGCGCAGGTTTTCCTGATACTGCTCGAACATCGGGTTCGCTGCCGGCGGTTCCACCACGACTGGTGGCTTTGCCAGTTGTTGTACCGCCTGAGCCACCGGAGCCAGTTGCTGCTCGAACAGAAAACGTGAGGCCAGCCAGCAGGTCAGGGCGATTGCCAGAAAACCCAGCCACAGGCCCAGGGCGATACTGCCGCTCAGCGCCAGCCCGTTCAGGCGGATACTCAGGGCGCGGCGAGGTGGGGTGCGATAGGGCATGGCTGCCTCCTGGCGGGTGATAGGTTGCGAGGCCTGATTGTCGCACGAAGATTAATCGACGTTGGCTCTTCTGCGCAGGGGGATTTATGCGGACAATCGGCGCCTTTGCCAATCGGAGCCCGGAATGAAAGCCTCCTGGGATATTTTCTGCAGTGTCGTCGATAACTACGGCGATATCGGCGTGACCTGGCGCCTGGCCCGACAGTTGGTGGCCGAGCATCAATACCAGGTGCGCCTATGGGTCGATGACCTGCGTGCCTTCGAGCGTATGTGCCCGCAGATCGATACCGACCTGGCCCGCCAATGGCAGGCCGGCGTCGAAGTGTGCCATTGGTCGGCCGATTGGGTTGCTGTGCCGGCGGCGGACGTGGTGATCGCCGCGTTCGCTTGCCAATTGCCCTCGGTCTATATGGAAGCCATGGCCGCGCGCGCGCAGAGCCCGTTGTGGTTGAACCTGGACTACCTCAGCGCCGAGGAGTGGGTCAGCGGTTGCCACGGCTTGCCCTCGGTCAAATACAAGCAGGTACAAAAGTACTTCTTTTTCCCCGGATTCCAGCCGGGAACCGGTGGATTGCTGCGTGAGGCCGGGTTGCTTGAGCGGCGTCGCAGCTTTCAACAAGACCCTTCACAGCAGCAGGCATTCTTGGCGGGTTTGCAGGTTTTCCCCGCCGCGCAAGCGCGCCTGATCTCGTTGTTCGCCTATGAGAATGGCGGCCTGGCCAGTTGGCTGGATGCGTTGGCCGCTGACAGTCGTCCCACTCATCTGCTGGTGCCCGAGGGGCGGATTCTCGCGGATGTGCAGCGCTGGCTGGGGGAGGGGGAGGTGGCCGTCGGCACCCTGCAAACGCGCGACGCCCTGACCGTGCAAGTGCTGCCATTCGTCCGCCAGGACGATTACGACCGGCTGCTGTGGTGCTGCGAGTTCAACGCCGTGCGCGGCGAAGACTCGTTCGTCCGTGCGCAATGGGCGGGGCGCCCCATGCTTTGGCACATCTATCGGCAGGACGACGACATCCACCTGGACAAGCTCGACGCCTTCCTTGAACGCTACACACGGGGTTTGTCGGCAGAAGCCAAGAGCGCGGTGCTCGCCCTGTGGCAAGCGTGGAACACCGAGGCAAACATGGCGGCGAGCTGGAAAAACCTGCTACAACACTGGCCCGAAGTCGCTGCCCACAGTGAACAGTGGTGTCTGGAACAAGCCTTGCAGGCCGATCTTGCTGCGGCGCTGGTGCAGTTTTACCTAAATTGGATATGATACGCGGCCTAGATTTTTGTAAATCCCATCCAAATTCGGATATTCGCAATGAAAACTGGTAAAGAACTCAAACCCGGTACCGTGATCCGTATCGACAACGATCCTTGGCTGGTTCAGAAAGCTGAATTCACCAAGTCCGGTCGTAACAGCGCGATCATGAAGACCAAGCTGAAGAACCTGCTGACCGGTTACAAGACCGAAACCGTTTACGGTGCGGACGACAAACTGGACGACGTGATCCTGGATCGCAAAGAAGCGACTCTGTCGTTCATCAGCGGCGACACCTACACGTTCATGGACACCACTGACTACACCATGTACGAGCTGAACGCCGAAGACATCGAAGCGGTTCTGCCGTTCATCGAAGAAGGCATGACTGACGTGTGCGAAGCGGTGTTCTTCGACGACCGTCTGGTTTCCGTTGACCTGCCGACCACCATCGTGCGTCAGGTTGACTACACCGAAGGTTCCGCTCGCGGCGACACTTCGGGCAAGGTGATGAAGCCTGCCAAACTGAAAAACGGTACCGAGCTGAGCGTTGCAGATTTCGTTGAAATCGGCGACTGGATCGAGATCGATACCCGCGAAGGTGGCTCCTACAAGGGCCGCGCCAAGGTCTAAGCCTGGCTTAAACCGCGCGAACGAAAAAGCCCGACCATTGAGTCGGGCTTTTTTGTGCCTGGCGTTTGCCGTTTGCAATCAGGATCAGACGCTGACGTGCAGGCGTACATCGACATTGCCACGGGTGGCGTTGGAGTACGGGCAGACTTGGTGGGCGGCGTCCACCAGGCTTTGTGCGTCGGCTTGGTCCAGGCCGGGCAGGCTGACGTGCAGGTCGATGTCCAGGCCGAAACCGCCAGGGATCTGACCGATACCCACATGGGCAGTGATTGAGGCGTCATCCGGGATCTTGCGTTTGCTTTGGCTGGCGACGAATTTCAGGGCGCCGATAAAGCAGGCCGAGTAGCCAGCGGCAAACAACTGCTCGGGATTGGTGGCCTGGCCACCTGCGCCGCCCAGTTCTTTGGGGGTAGCGAGTTTGACGTCGAGGATGTTGTCGTTGGAAACGGCGCGACCATCACGGCCACCTGTAGCAGTAGCGACGGCGGTGTAGAGAGTTTGCATGGCGGTAACCTCTGTCAGTGTGATTATTTGCGCTAAATGTTTGTGCGCTAAGTAAGTTCGAAGAAAATATATAGTGCTAATATTTAGTGCACAAGATATATTTTTTGAAATCGCCTCGCCATGACCTGAAAATCGTGACAGGTAGTTGATTTATATGTGTTTTTTACACGGCATTATTTTTGTCGGCCGGCCCTGGTTAGCCGGTCACGGAGCAACCGCCTGGCTTAAAGGCTGTCTTGCAGATGGCTGCGCAGGGTCAGCAGGTCGGCCTGCAATTGGCGCAATTGCTCCAGGGTCTGACCGCTGGCGCCCAGGATGCACTGCGGAATGCCACGGGCTTTGTCTCGCAGGGCCCGGCCCTGGTCTGTCAGTTCAACAATCACCACCCGTTCATCTTCGCGGCTGCGGGTGCGGCTGAGCAGACCTTCGGCTTCCAGGCGCTTGAGCAGCGGGGTCAGAGATCCGGGATCGGTGAGCAAGCGGCTGCTGATCTCGCCGACGGTCAGCCCGTCTTGCTCCCAGAGCACCATCATCGCCAGGTATTGTGGATAAGTCAGTCCCAGGGCCTGGAGCAGAGGTTTGTAGACTTTGGTCATCAACAGTGAGGTGGAGTGCAGGGCAAAGCACACCTGATTATCCAGCAGCAGGTCGTCGCAGTTATCCGGGGTGGAACGTTCAGTGGTCATCTGAGGGCCTTGATCATTAAGCGTCCTGAATCTAACGGGCAAATCTTTAATGCGCCAGGTAATTCTACCGGCGGTGCTCGTCGCTCATTGCTCACCGTTTCCGCCCATGCTGCTTTGCAGGGCCAAGTCCCAAGGGGGAATGGGGCTGAAGCGGGTCTTGAGGTATTCAAGCAGCAAACGGCTGCGGGCGTTGGTGTGTTGTTCCAGGCGCAAAGCGTAGATGCCGGCGCTTTCGGGCTTGGGCAGGCCGTTGTCACAAAACAGAGGCAGCAATTCGCCCCGCAGCAGGTACTCGCTGGCCAGCCAGGTGGGCAGGTGGGCAATGCCCAGGCCCGCCAAGGCCCCGGAGAGCAAGGCTTCGGCGTTGTTGGCGCTCATGCGGATGCGGTTTGGGCGATGACTGTGCAGTTGCCCATCGCGCTCGAAACGCCAGGCGAACAGCGGGGCCAGGCCATCCCAGTCGAGGCCGTCATGTTCCCGTAACTCGCCTGGATGAGCCGGCGTGCCGCGGCGTTTCAGGTACTCCGGGCTGGCGCAGGCGATACGCACAATGCTCGCCAGCGGGGTGGCGATCATCCGCGTGTCGACCATTTGCCCGGCGCGCAGCACCAGGTCGACCTTGCCCAAATGCGAGCCCTGCATGTCGACGAAGCTATCGATCAGGTGCAGGTGCACGTCCAGCCCGGGGTAAACCCCAAGAAAGTCGGCAATGGCGGGCGCCAGGTGGCGGCGACCGAACGCTGCCGGTGCGTCCACGCGGATCAGCCCTTCCGGCGCATGGCTTAGGGAAACCGCCTCCGCCCGGGCCAACTGCAACTCGGCGACAATCCGTCGTGCTCGTTCGGCGAAGGCCTGGCCAGCGGGCGTTGGGACCACCGCATGGGTGGTGCGCATGAACAGCTTGCTGCCCAGGGCGTTTTCCAGGGTGTCGATGCGCCGAGCCACCGCCGAAGGGGTCAGCGGGTGGCGACGGGCCGCTGCGGAAAAGCTGCCAGCCTCCATGACATCAAGGAACAGCCCGAGCTGATCGGTAAGGGTGTTGGGGTTCATGGTGTGTGCTTGTGCGAGATTGGCACAGCCATTGTGCGTTGCTGTGCGTTTCCGCACCAGTGCTGACTGGGTAGCATGCGAGGCTTGAGGTGAGGAGTGCGACATTGATTGAGTTAGTGATGTATTTGTTACTGGGCGCGGCGCTGGGCACCGTGGGTGGCTTGTTCGGGATTGGCGGCGGTTTGATCGCAATTCCGGTGCTGGGCGTCTGGTTTGGCCTGGACCAGCAAATTGCCCAGGGGACGGCCCTGGTGATGGTGGTACCCAACGTCATGTTGGCGCTGTGGCGCTACCACCAGCGCAATCGCATCGAGTTGCGGCATGCCTTGCCTCTGGCCGTGATGGGCTTCACCTTTGCCTGGCTCGGTTCGATCTGGGCGGTCGGCATCGATGCCCAATTGATGCGCATCGGTTTTGTGGTGTTTTTGGTGGTCCTGTCGGCATACAACCTGGTCCGGATGTTCGTGGGTAATCGTCCGGCTTCGGCACAGATGCGCTATTCGTGGCCCTGGCTGGGTGTGCTCGGGGCCGCTTCCGGCGCCATGGGCGGGCTGTTTGGTGTGGGGGGAGCGGTGGTGGCTACGCCGGTGCTGACCAGTATTTTCGGCACCACCCAGGTGGTTGCCCAGGGCTTGTCCCTGGCCCTGGCCCTGCCGAGCACTGGGGTGACCCTGGTGACCTACGGTGTGCACCATCAGGTGGACTGGTCCATCGGCTTGCCCCTGGCCATCGGCGGCCTGCTGAGCATCAGTTGGGGGGTGAAAGTCGCTCATGGAATGCCCGAGCGCCTGCTGCGCGGCCTGTTCTGCGGCTTCCTGGTGCTCTGCGCGGTGATGCTCGCCTTTAAAGTTTGAAGCCTTCGACGATGTGCTCGGCCAGGCATTCCGTGATGGGCGAAGGGTGGTTGAGGTTGCGCAGCAGCATGATGCTGGCCTCAGGCAACAGGGGCAGGCCTTCGGCTTCACCAAGGATGCGCATGTCCGGGGTGATCAGGCTTTCCAGCTGGGCGGTGATCGCCAGCCCGGCGCTGACCACTGCCATGAGTGCGGACAGGCTGGAGCTGTTGTAAGCCACCCGATAATCGCGCCCGGCGGCATCCAGGGCATTGCACGCCCAAGCTCGGCAAAAGCAGTCGCTGTTGAACATCGCCAGGGGCAGGGGCGTTTGCTCGTGGGCGCAGAAACCCTGGGCCTGGGCCCAGACAAAACGCTCCTTGCGCAGCAGTTGGCCGATTTCACTGCCCGGCTCTCGGGTGACGATGGACAGGTCCAGGTCCTGGCGTTGCAGCAGTTGCTTGGAAGACTCGCAATGCACTTCGATCTGGATCAGCGGGTAGGACTGGGCGAAGCGCGAGAGGATGCCCGGCAGGAAGCGCATTACATAATCATCCGGGGTGCCGATGCGCACGGTGCCGATCATGTGTGGTTCGCGCAGGGTATTGAACACCTCGCTGTGCAGTTTCAGGATGCGACGCGCGTACCCCAGCAGCACCTGGCCCTCGGCAGTCAACTTGATCTGACGGCCATCGCGCTGGAACAGCTGGCGCTGCAGGACGTCCTCCTCCAGGCGCTTCATCTGCATGCTCACTGCCGATTGGGTGCGATTGACGTGCTCCCCGGCCTTGGTGAAGCCGCCTTGATCGGCAATGGCGACAAAGGTGCGCAGGACGTCGGTATCGATACTGGGGAACTGGGACACTCATCAAGCTCCGAGATGTATTGCATAAGAAACATTCGTTGGATTGATCTTATTCCTCGCGAGAGACTTTCGTCATCCCCAACGGAGGGCAAGATGATGAAAGGTCAAAAAGGTTATGTGCTGGCGCAGAAATTCTCGCTTCAGGGCTTTTCCCTCAGCCGGTTGTGGCACAGGGTGTGGCGTTGGCATCAGCTCAATAATGAGCGGGCCATGCTGGCCAGCTTGAGCGATGACGCACTCAAGGATTTGGGCCTGAGCCGGGCCGATGTGGAGCATGAGGCGGTGCGCCGGTTCTGGGATGACCCGCTGCAAAAATGAGCACGAAAGCGCTACACAAGCCGCTTCCTGCTGAGGTAGTTTGCGGGCTGACCAGGAGAATGCGATGCCCGCAGAACTGTCTTTTTCCCTCAAACAGGCTCGGCGACTGGCCTTGGCGGCCCAAGGGTTTTCCGGGCGCCAGCCGCCGGCAACGATCAAGTCGGCCCAGCTCAACCGCCTGATCGAGCGTTTGGGCGTGCTGCAGATCGATTCGGTCAACGCCTTGGTGCGCTCGCACTACCTGCCATTGTTCTCGCGACTGGGCCACTACGCACCGCAGTTGCTCGACCAGGCCGCCTGGAGCCAGGGACGCCAGCGCACGCTTTTCGAGTATTGGGGGCACGAGGCGTCGCTCTTGCCGCTGGAGATGTACCCGCTGATGGGCTGGCGCATGCAGCAGGCACGCCAAGGGCAGGGCATTTATGGCCAGTTGGCGCGTTTTGGCCTTGAGCAGCAGGCGACCATTCGCCAGGTATTGGCAGCGGTCGAGACCCAAGGGGCATTGGGGGCTGGCAGCCTGTCGACCCGGCAGGAACGGGCCGGGCCCTGGTGGGACTGGAGCGCGGAAAAAATGGCCCTGGAATGGCTCTTTGCCGCCGGCGAAGTCACGGTGGCCGGGCGTCGTGGTTTCGAGCGCTTGTATGACGTGCCCGAACGCGTGATTCCCCAGCGGATTCTGCAGCGTTCCTCCCTTAGCGAGGCTGAGGCGCAGCGCGGTTTGCTACTGCACGCGGCGACGGCGTTGGGCGTGGCCACGGAAAAGGACTTGCGCGATTACTTTCGCCTGACGCCGGCTGAGAGTGGGGCGCGCCTGGCTGAGCTGCTGGAGGATGGCCAACTGCAACTCTGTAATGTGCAAGGTTGGCGGCAGCCGGCCTATTGCCTGCCGGCGCCCAAGGTGCCGCGCAAGGTTGAGGGCAGTGCCTTGCTGTCACCCTTTGACTCGTTGATCTGGGAGCGCAGCCGAACCGAGCGGCTCTTCGACTTCCGCTATCGGCTGGAGATCTATACCCCGCAGCACAAGCGGGTCTACGGCTACTACGTGCTGCCGTTCCTGTACCACGAGCGCATTGCCGCACGTGTCGACCTGCGTGCCGAACGGGCCCAGGGCCGTCTGGCGGTGCACGCGGTGCATGAAGAAGTGCCTGGGCTGGATGACGCCGGGATGCAGGCGCTGGCCTTGAACCTGCGGCAACTGGCCGACTGGCTGGGGCTGGCGGACATCCAGCTCAATTGCCAGCGGGCCAGTGCCCAGCGTTTGCGTGGGCTACTGGTTTAAACCGGCCCGCTTCCGACAGGCGCGGGCCGGGCTCTCAGCGCTTGACCTGCTTCAAGGTCTCGGCAATCAGGAACGCCAGTTCCAGGGACTGGTCGGCGTTCATCCGTGGGTCGCAATGGGTGTGGTAGCGGTCTGATAGGCCGTCTTCGGTGATCGGCCGTGCGCCGCCGATGCACTCGGTGACGTTTTGCCCGGTCATCTCGATATGGATGCCGCCGGCGTAGCTGCCCTCGGCCTGGTGCACCTGGAAGAACTGCTTCACCTCATTGAGGATTTGCGCAAAGTCCCGGGTCTTGTAGCCACTACTGGCCTTGATGGTGTTGCCGTGCATCGGGTCGGAGCTCCACAGCACCTTTTTGCCTTCACCTTCCACGGCGCGGATCAGCTGTGGCAGGTGATCGCCGACCTTGTTGGCGCCCATGCGCACGATCAGGTTGAGGCGCCCAGGGTCATTGTCCGGGTTGAGGATGTCGATCAGACGCAGCAACTCCTCGGTGTTCATGCTGGGGCCGACCTTGACCCCGATCGGGTTGTGCACCCCGCGCAGGAACTCCACATGGGCACCGTCCAACTGACGGGTGCGGTCGCCGATCCACAGCATGTGGGCCGAGCAGTCGTAGTAGTCGTTGGTCAGGCTGTCACGGCGCACGAAGGCTTCTTCGTAATTCAGCAGCAGCGCTTCGTGGGCGGTGAAGAAACTGGTCTCACGCAGTTGTGGCGAACTGTCCATGCCGCAGGCGCGCATGAAGGCCAGGGTTTCATCGATGCGGTCGGCCAACTGGCTGTACTTCTCGGCCAGGGCCGAGTTGGCGATAAAGTCCAGGTTCCATTTATGCACTTGATGCAGGTCGGCAAAGCCGCCCTGGGCGAAGGCCCGCAGCAGGTTCAGGGTGGCCGTGGCCTGGTGGTACGACTGCAGCAGGCGGTCCGGATCGGGCACCCGACTCTTTTCGTCGAAACCGATACCGTTGACGATGTCGCCACGGTAAGCCGGCAGGGTCACGCCATTGATGGTTTCATCGTTGGCCGAGCGCGGCTTGGCAAACTGGCCGGCCATGCGCCCCACCTTGACTACCGGGCAGCCGGCGGCAAAGGTCATGACAATCGCCATCTGCAGCAGGACCTTGAAGGTGTCGCGGATTTTCGCCGCCGAGAACTCGGCGAAGCTTTCCGCGCAATCACCGCCCTGCAAGAGAAAGGCGCGGCCCTGGGTGACCTCGGCAAACTGGCGGCGCAGCTCCCGCGCCTCACCGGCAAACACCAGCGGCGGATAGCTGGCCAGGGTCTGCTCGACCTGCAGCAAATGTGCAGCGTCCGGGTAGTGGGGTTGCTGCTGGATCGGCAAGGCGCGCCAGCTGTCAGGACTCCAGGGTTGGCTCATCGTCGGCTCAAGTGTTTACGGTGGGGGCAGGCATGTTAGCAGTAATTTAGTGCGTGACCTGCTCCGCTTGGTTGGCCGACAATCGCGCCTTTCCCGCTCACGGTCGAGCGGCTGGTTGATCGCGATGGCGAGGTTGAGCCCCGTCGCAGCTAGGAGATGACATGACTGAGGAGCGCGTCGAGCGCCTGCTCGCCGAAGTGCATGATGAGTTCGGCATGATCCGGGTGCTGGAAGTGGCGGACTACCGCTTTCTCGAGTTTGGCGATGCCATCGAGCAAAGCTGTGTGTTCACTGCCGACCCGAGCTGGCTGGAGTACGACTACACCCGCGCCATGCTGATTGGCGCCCTGTGCCACGAGGCGCCGGAGAGTGCGCTGTTCCTCGGCCTGGGCGCCGGCACCCTGACTCAGGCGTGCCTGAAGTTCCTGCCCCTGGAAGACGTTGAAGCCATTGAGCTGCGCCCGGATGTGCCGCGCCTGGCCATCGAGTACCTGGGGCTGGACGACGATCCGCGCCTCTATATAAGAGTCGGGGATGCCCTGGAGCTGCTGGACAGCGCCGAGTCTGCCGATCTGATTTTTGTCGACCTGTACACCGACGTCGGTCCGGGCGTCGGGCACTTGGCGTGGGGGTTCCTGGAAAACTGCCAGAAACGCCTCAACCCGGGAGGCTGGCTGGTGATCAATCAGTGGGCCACCGACGACGGCAAGCCGTTGGGCGCGGCCTTGTTGCGCGGGCTGTATCACCGGCATTACTGGGAGCTGCCGGTGAAGGAGGGCAATGTGATCCTGATCGTGCCCGCCGATCTGGACCAGGAACTGGACCGAGCGGCCTTGATTGAGCGTGCCGAGATCCTGGCACCGCGCCTGGGTTATTCGTTGCTGCCACTGATCAAGGCCATTCGTCCGGCCACCTGATGCCAGGTGCCGGCTGGTCGGCGAGGCCATTGTCCGTCGCGCCGTTCAACAGCCCTTGAACACTCCGGGCCGTCTCTCGACCATGGCCCGTACGCCTTCCTTGGCGTCCTCGCTGTTGAGCAGCTTTTTCACCAGGGGCGGTAACCCTTGGGCGGCGGCGGTTTCGCCCTCCAGCCGGGCCTGGCGCGCGGACATCAAGGTGGCTTGCACCCCCTGCGGGGCCTGGCGGGCGATTCGCTCGGCCAGTTCAATGGCCCGCGGCAGCAAGTCCTCGCTGGCCATGACCTCCTGGACCAGCCCCAGGCGCAGGGCGTCATGGGCGTCGAATTCGTCACCGGTGAGCAGCCAGCGCATGGCATTGCCCCAGCCGGCAATCTGATGCAGGCGCAGCGTCGCACCGCCAAACGGAAAAATCCCCCGCTGGACCTCCATCTGGGCAAAGCGCGTATTGCTGGCACACAGGTTGATATCGGCGGCGAGCATCAACTCGATGCCAATGGTCAGGCAGTAGCCCTGCACCGCAACAATCACTGGCTTGCTGACCCTGGGCCCGGCAAATACGCCCCAGGGGTCGCAACCGCCGGTCGGCGCCTGCCAGCCTTCGGCCATGGCGGCGCCAACATTGGCCAAGTCCAGCCCAGCGGTAAAATGCTCACCGTGGCCGAACACCACCGCCACCCGTGCTTCGCTGCTGGCCTCGAACTCGCCATAGGCCAGGCTTAGCTGGTTCAGCAACGCCAGGTCGAAAGCGTTGCGCTTGGCGACCCGGTCCAGGCCAATGAGGAACAGATGACCCTGCTGTTCACGGCTGACGCGACTGCTGCTGGGCTGACTCATGGCGCATTTCCTCGGGTGGCGGAGAGGGTTCGGACCGACGGTTCCAGGCTACTGGGTGAACCGTTTAAGCTTGATGACCAACAGGGGCGGGCCTTTGCAAAATAGACCTTTGCCGGACGCTGCGCAAAGCCCGTTCCACAGAGGCGTTCAGCGGATTTTTCCGATAAAAAAAACTCCCTTTTTTGAGTAATTCCGGTATAGTGCGCGCCGGCCTTTAGACGGGCCACGTTTAGGTATTGCAATTCCCCGAAGTCAGCTTCGGCTGCTTGTCCGCTGCGCGGGCTATCCTTGACGATCCATTCATTCAATCGTTTTCGCAAATCCCCGCCGACAAAGCTGCCAGGGCGACTCTTGAGTCTTACACGGCATGCGCAGCTTTGGAGCATGGGTCTTTGCGGATGCACTTAGAGGCAGACCCATGACCCAGGAAATCGGCGGCTTCGCCGCTCTTGAACTTCATCCCAATATTGTCGCTGCAGTAGTCGCTACCGGCTATGAAGAGCCTTCGGCCATTCAGCAGCAGTCGATCCCGATCATCCTTGCCGGTCACGATATGATTGGCCAGGCGCAAACCGGTACCGGTAAAACCGCCGCGTTCGCCCTGCCTATCCTGCACCGCATCGATCCGTCCAAGCGCGAGCCGCAAGCTCTGATCCTGGCCCCAACCCGTGAGTTGGCGCTGCAAGTTGCAACCGCTTTCGAAACCTACGCCAAGCAAATGCCGGGCGTAACTGTTGTGGCTGTCTACGGCGGCGCGCCGATGGGCCCACAATTGAAAGCAATCCGTAATGGCGCACAGATTGTTGTCGCCACTCCGGGCCGTCTGTGCGACCACCTGCGTCGCGACGAAAAAGTCCTCGCTACCGTGAACCACCTGGTTCTCGACGAAGCGGACGAAATGCTCAAGCTGGGCTTCATGGATGACCTGGAAGTCATCTTCAAGGCCATGCCTGAGTCCCGCCAGACTGTATTGTTCTCGGCCACTCTGCCGCAATCGATTCGTGCCATCGCTGAGCGCCACCTGCGCGATCCGAAGCACGTGAAGATCCAGAGCAAGACCCAGACCGTGACCGCGATCGAACAGGCTCACTTGCTGGTTCACGCTGATCAGAAGACTTCTGCCGTTCTCAGCTTGCTGGAAGTGGAAGATTTCGACGCCCTGATCATGTTCGTGCGCACCAAGCAAGCGACCCTGGACCTGGCCAGCGCCCTGGAAGCCAAAGGCTACAAAGCCGCTGCGCTGAACGGTGACATTGCCCAGAACCAGCGTGAGCGTGTGATCGACTCCCTCAAGGATGGCCGTCTGGACATCGTTGTGGCGACCGACGTTGCTGCTCGTGGCCTGGACGTACCGCGCATCACCCACGTATTCAACGTGGACATGCCGTACGACCCGGAATCCTACGTTCACCGTATCGGCCGTACCGGCCGTGCCGGTCGCGAAGGTCGTGCGCTGCTGCTGGTGACTCCACGTGAGCGCCGCATGCTGCAAGTGATCGAGCGTGTAACCGGTCAGAAGGTTGCTGAAGTTCGCCTGCCGGACGCCCAAGCCGTTCTTGATGCTCGCATCAAGAAGCTGACCAACAGCCTGTCGCCGCTGGTCGCTGATGCTGAATCGACCCACGGTGAACTGCTGGATCGCTTGACCGCCGACATCGGTTGCAGCCCGCGTGCCCTGGCCGCTGCGCTGCTGCGCAAGGCCACCAATGGCCAAGCGCTGAACCTGGCAGCCATCGAGAAGGAACGCCCACTGGTGCCGAACAACGCACCACGTGGTGACCGTCCTGAGCGTACCGGTGATCGTCCGGACCGTGGTGATCGTGAGCGTCGTGCGCCGATCCCGCTGGCTGAAGGCCGTGCTCGCTGCCGTACCGCGCTGGGCGCGCGTGACGGTATCGCTGCCAAGAACCTGCTGGGCGCCATCCTCAACGAAGGTGGCCTGGCACGTGAAGCGATCGGTCGCATCCAGGTGCGTGACAGCTTCTCCCTGGTGGAGCTGCCGGAAGATGGTCTGGAGAAACTGCTGACCAAGCTGAAGGACACTCGCGTTGCCGGTAAGCAGTTGAAGCTGCGTCGCTACCGCGAAGATTGATCCGCCCACGGGCTGATTGATCGAACATAAAAAATCCCCGACTGGTTCGGGGATTTTTTTTGCCTGGGGTTTGCCCAGCCAGGCAGTAAGTGGGCTTGTACAGGTGAATCGTCAGCCAAAGCGGTAGATGTCCATCCCCAACGCACCCAGGGTGAAACCTTGGTGGGCAACACTGAAGTCACCCCCGGCACCCCGGGCGAAATACAGCGGCAGCAGGTGTTCATCGCTGGGGTGACTGCGCACGGCATGGGGCGCCCGTTTCCGGTAGTCGTGCAGGGCTGGCTCATCGTTGGCCGCCAGATGCTCGATCATCCAGTCGCGAAAGGCCTTGGCCCAGGGTTCGATGCTTTCCGGGCCAGCGTGCCAATCCAGCTCCCGCAAGTTGTGGGTGATGCTGCCGGAACCGATCAGCAGTACGCCTTGTTCCCTCAGGCTGGTCAGGGCGTGACCGACGCGAGTCTGCAGGGCAGGACCCAGGTGGCTGGGCAGCGACAGCTGAATCACCGGGATATCCGCCTGCGGGTACATCAGCGACAGCGGCACCCAGGCGCCGTGGTCGAAGGGGCGCTTGTGATCAAGCTGTGCGGGTAGGCCATCCGCCTGGAGCAACTCCACCACCAGTGCCGCCAGCTCGGGGTTTCCCGGGGCCGGGTACTGCACGGCGAACAGGGCGGGGGGGAAACCGCCGAAGTCGTGCCAGGTTTCCGGGTGAGGGTGGGCGCTGACCCGCAGGTCCTGGCTTTCCCAGTGGGCTGAAACCACCAGGATCGCCTTGGGTCGTGGCAACTGTGCTGCCAGGTTGGCCAGCGCAGGGCCGCTGGCGCCGGGCTCCAGGGCCAGCATCGGTGAACCGTGAGAGATAAACAGGCTGGGCAGCATGAATAAGGTCCTGAGCGTTAAGATGCGCCATCTTCAATCAGATCATTGATCTAAATCTAATATAAGTTTTAGAGCTTTTTAATCGAATTTACGGGAGGATTTATGCAGCCGGAGTTTTGGCATAAGCGTTGGGCGAGCGACCAGATCGGCTTCCACTTGGCGCAGGTGAACCCTTATCTGCAGTCGTTATGGCCGTCGTTGGCCGTGGCCCAAGGGGCGCAGGTGTTGGTGCCACTGTGCGGCAAAAGCCTGGACCTGATGTGGCTGGCCAATCGCGGGCATCGCGTACTGGGCGTAGAGCTCTCGGAGAAAGCGGTGGAAGGCTTCTTCCACGAACAAGGGTTGGCGCCAACGGTCACTCAACAGGGGGCGTTCAAGGTCTACCAGGACGGTTCGATCCAGTTGTGGTGCGGTGACGTCTTTGCCTTGCGCGCAGAGGATGTTGCGGGCGTTGCCGGCTTCTATGACCGCGCGGCGCTGATTGCCTTGCCCCTTGAGATGCGTGAGCGCTATGCCGTGCACCTGCGCACCATTCTTCCCCAGGGCTGTGATGGCCTGCTGATTACCATGGACTACGACCAGGCGCTGATCGAGGGACCACCCTTTGCCGTGCTCGATGAGGAAGTCGAGCGTCTATTGGCTGCGCGCTGGCAGGTGGCGGTCCAGGGGCAGCGCGACATCCTGGGCGAGAGTGGGAAGTTTCTGCAAGCCGGCGTACCGCGTCTGGAAGAGCGGGCCTATCGCCTGGGGGACTTTCACACCGCAGGGTAACCAGCGCGTGGTTTTTGGGTGGCCATGCAAAAGGGCGACTTTTGTCGCCCTTTTGGGTGTTGCGCCAGTGGCTATCAGCCGCGGCGGCGCAGGGCCTCGATACGCTCTTCAAGCGGCGGGTGGCTCATGAACATGCGAGCCAGGCCTTGTTTCAGGCCACCGTTGATGCCGAAGGCATTCAGGGTGTCGGGCATATGCACCGGCAGGCCTTGTTCCGAACGCAGGCGCTGCAGGGCGCCGATCATGGCGCTGGTACCGGCCAGGCGGGCACCGGCTTCGTCCGCGCGGTATTCACGCTTGCGCGAGAACCACATGACGATGGCGCTGGCGAGGAAACCCAGTACCAGTTCGGCGAAGATGGTCGCCACGTAGTAGGCGATACCCTGGCCCTCTTCATTCTTGAAGATCACCTTGTCGACGAAGTTGCCGATGATGCGCGCGAAGAACATCACGAAGGTGTTCACCACGCCCTGAACCAGGGCCAGGGTCACCATGTCGCCGTTGGCAACGTGACCGATCTCGTGGGCCAGTACGGCTTTCACTTCATCCGGAGAGAAACGCTCCAGCAAGCCTTGGCTGACGGCGACCAGTGCGTCGTTCTTGTTCCAGCCCGTGGCGAAGGCATTGGCTTCGTACGCCGGGAAAATACCCACTTCCGGCATCTTGATACCCGCTTCCCGGGACAGTTGCTCCACGGTCTGCAGCAGCCATTGTTCATGGCGAGTGCGCGGTTGGGTGATGATCTGAGTGCTGGTGCTCATTTTCGCCATCCACTTGGAGATGAACAGCGAGAACAGGGAACCGGCAAAACCAAAGACCGCACAGAAAATCAGCAGCTGATTGAGGTTGAGATCAACCCCATTGGCCGCCATGAACCCGTTGAAGCCGAAAAGGCTCAGGGTGATGCTGGCAATCAGCACGACCGCCAGGTTAGTGGCCAAAAACAGCAGGATTCGCATCATGGTTGTAGAAATCTCCTCATGCTAAAGATGTAGCGTACTGCGGGGTATATAAGGTGCGGCACCGGGCTATTCAACAGAGTGACTATTTCAAACTGTGTCGTATAGGCCGAGTTTAGACGCTTGCATGACATTTCCACGGTGGCCGGGAACGTCGGGAAGGTGGTTGTTTCTGCCAGCCCTTGTGACCGTCGGTTTGGCGGAAAGTGCAAGCTTATAGAAGGGAGGTGGTGCAGGGGAGTGAAGATGTGTTGCTGAATTAATCGCAGTGCGACTGCGGAACAGTCGCACTGGTTAGCAAGCCTATTGGCGGTAGGTCTTGAGGAAACTTCCGATGCGGCCGATGGCTTGTTCCAGGTCGTCAACCCGCGGCAAGGTCACCACGCGGAAGTGGTCCGGCCATGGCCAGTTGAAGGCGGTGCCCTGAACCACCAAGAGTTTTTCCGAGAGCAACAGGTCGAGCACGAACTTCTCGTCGTTGTGGATCGGGCATACCTTCGGGTCGATCCGCGGGAAGGCATACAGCGCACCCATCGGCTTGACGCAGCTGACCCCAGGAATGTCGTTGAGCAGTTCCCAGGTGCGGTTGCGCTGTTCCAGCAAACGGCCCTGCGGCAGCACCAGATCGTTGATGCTCTGGTAGCCGCCGAGGGCGGTCTGGATCGCATGCTGGCTTGGTACGTTGGCGCACAGACGCATGTTGGCGAGCATGTCGATGCCTTCGATGTAGCTCTGGGCATTGTGCTTTGGCCCGGAAATCGCGATCCAGCCCGAGCGGAAACCCGCCACGCGGTATGACTTCGACAGACCGTTGAAGGTCAGGCAGAGCAGGTCGGGGGCCAGCGAAGCGGTGCAGATGTGCACGGCATCGTCGTAGAGGATCTTGTCGTAGATCTCGTCGGAGAACACCACCAGATTGTGCTGGCGAGCCAGTTCGAGCATGCCCAGCAACACTTCCTTCGAGTACACCGCGCCGGTCGGGTTGTTCGGGTTGATGATCACCATGGCCTTGGTGTTCGGGGTGATCTTGGCCTTGATGTCGGCCAGGTCCGGGAACCAGTCGGCGCCTTCGTCGCACAGGTAATGCACTGCGTTACCGCCGGCCAGGCTGACGGCAGCGGTCCACAGCGGATAGTCTGGCGCCGGCACCAGCACTTCATCACCGTTGTTGAGCAGCGCCTGCAACGACATCACGATCAGCTCGGACACGCCGTTACCCAGGTAGATGTCTTCGATGCCGACACCTTCAACCTGCTTCTGCTGGTAGTACTGCATGACCGCCTTGCGCGCGCTGAACAGGCCTTTGGAGTCGCTGTAGCCCTGGGCAGTCGGCAGGTTGCGGATCACATCCTGAAGGATTTCGTCCGGCGCTTCGAAACCAAAAGGCGCCGGGTTGCCGATGTTCAGCTTGAGGATGCGTTGGCCTTCCTCTTCCAGGCGTTTGGCGTGCTTGAGCACTGGGCCGCGAATGTCGTAGCAGACGTTGGCGAGCTTGTTCGATTTGCTGAACTGCATGGCGATGTGATCCCGAAAATGAACGATCCAGGCGGTGGATGAATGACCGCACTGGGAATCCTGCGTTTTCACACAGGCCTGTAGCCGACGTTGGCTGCGGCAAAATCCGTTTGAATGCACGTAACGTGACTGCCAGACTGGCGTCTAACGAGGCGCAATCATACGTGCCGCCTGATCCGTGGAAAAGATACAGATCGGGCTTTTTCAGTTGCAGAGGACGGACCATGGAAAAGCTGGAAAAAACCCTGGAAGAATGGCGGGCCATGCTCGATCCAGAGCAGTACAACGTCTGCCGGTTGAAAGGCACCGAGCGGCCTTTTTCGGGCAAGTACAACGGCACCAAGACCGACGGTGTCTATCATTGCATCTGCTGCAATGAACCCCTGTTCGATTCCCGCGCCAAGTTCGATTCCGGTTGCGGCTGGCCGAGCTTTTACGAGCCGATCGGCGCCAGCGCCATGGTCGAGATCCGTGACATCAGCCACGGCATGATCCGTACCGAAGTGGTTTGCGCCAAGTGCGATGCGCACCTGGGGCATGTGTTCCCGGATGGCCCACCGCCGACCGGCCTGCGGTATTGCATCAATTCGGTGTGCCTGGACCTGGTGCCGCGTTAGCCGAGGCAAGCGATTTTTCGAAATCGCTTTTCCGATAATTAAATTGCACGCAATTTAATTGATCGCTATTTTGTTTGCCTTGAATCCCTCCCGGAGTCCACGACATGACTGACACGCTGCTGAACATCCCGTGCACCACCATCAAGGGCGAACAAAAGACCCTGGCCGATTTCGCCGGCAAGGCGGTGCTGGTGGTCAATACCGCGAGCAAGTGCGGCTTTACCCCGCAGTACAAGGGGCTTGAGCAGCTGTGGCAGACCTACAAGGACCAGGGCCTGGTGGTGCTGGGCTTTCCCTGCAACCAGTTCGGCAAGCAGGAGCCGGGCAATGAAGGGGCGATCTCGGAGTTCTGCGAGCTCAACTACGGCGTCAGCTTCCCGCTGTTCAAGAAGATCGACGTCAACGGTTCCGACGCCCATCCCCTGTTCGTCCAGTTGAAGAAACGCGCCCCCGGCGTGCTGGGCTCCCAAGGCATCAAGTGGAACTTCACCAAGTTCCTAATTGGCAAGGACGGCCAGTTGGTCAAGCGTTTTGCCCCTGCCACCAAACCCCAGGACCTGAGCCGCGAGATTGAAGCCCTGCTCAAATGAATGACCTGTCCGACGATTCGCTGAAGCTTGATCGCCAGCTGTGCTTCAAACTCTATGCGGCCTCGCGTGCGGTGGTCCGCGGTTACAAGCCGATGCTCGACCAGTTGGGCCTGACCTATCCCCAGTACCTGGTCATGTTGGTGCTGTGGGAGTGGCAGGCGACGCCGCCGGATTATCCGACCGTAAAGGCCCTGGGCGAGCGCTTGTCCCTGGACTCGGGCACCCTTACGCCCTTGCTCAAGCGCCTGCAACAGTTGCAGTGGGTGCAGCGCCAGCGGGCCGCGCACGATGAGCGCGAGGTGCACCTGAGCCTGACGCCGGCCGGCCTGGCCCTGCGCGACAAGGTGCCGGCACTCAAGGCTGCGCTGTTGTGCGACAGCGGAGTCGATCTCAATAGCCTGGACGAGTTGCGCAACGGCCTGGATCGGTTGCTGGACCAGGTCAAAGCTTTGTCGTCATAGGCACCCAGAGGTCCAACAGGGCGATCAACTCCTCACGGCGGAACGGTTTGGCCAGGTAGTCGCTCATGCCGGCGGCCCGGCAGCGCTCGCGCTCTTCGGGCATGGCGTTGGCGGTCAGGGCGATGATCGGCAAATCCGGCCAGCGCCCGCTGTGGCGGATCTGCCGGCTGGCCTCATAACCGTCCATGACCGGCATGTTGCAGTCCATCAGCACCAAGTCGAAGCGCGCCTGCTCAAGCTGGTTCAGCGCTTCGGCGCCGTGCACGGCTACCGTGACCTCGCAGCCGAGCTTGCTCAGCATGCCTTTGGCCACCAGTTGATTGACCGGGTTGTCCTCCACCAGCAGGATCCGCCCGCGGCTGACGCTGGTGCGCAGTTCCAGCAAGGTTTCGTCGAGGGTGATGGTTTCTGCCCGCAGGGCGCGGCGCAGGGTTTGGTACAGCGCGTTGCGCGCCAGCGGTCGGGCTTGTTGTTGCAGCGGCGCCAGGGCGTTGGCTTCTTCGCTGGGCAGAAAGCTGCCATAGGCGGTGACCAGCAGAATCGGCGCGGTCAGGCCCGGGCGCAGGCCGAACAGGCACTCCGGGCAGTCGGTGATCAGCAGGTCGGCGCTCAACCCACTCCGTGAGTCCTGAATGTCGCGCCGCCGATACTCCAGGCCCCAGGCGGGCAGCAGGGTGCCGAGCAGTTCGGCCAGGCCGCTGCCGGACTCGGTGATGGCGATCACGGTGCCCGACAGGGGCGGTACCGGGAGGGCCGGGGTGTGGCAGGGCAGTGGCAGTTCGGCGCAGAACTGGCTGCCAAAGCCCACTTCCGAGCTGATGCTCAGGCGCCCGTGCATGGCTTCGCAGAGGTTGTTGGTGAGGGCCAGGCCCAGGCCCGTGCCGCCGTACTGACGGGTGATCCCGGTTCCTGCCTGGGTGTAGGGCTGGAAAATTTTCACCTGGGCTTCCAGGGCAATGCCGATGCCGGTGTCGCAGATCTCGATGCGCACGCCCTGTTCCTGGGTGGTCAGGCGCACATCCACCCGGCCAAAACGGGTGAACTTGAGGGCATTGGACAGCAGGTTGCTGACGATTTGGCGAACCCGCGTAGGGTCCCCCAGGACCAGTGCCGGAAAGTCTGGCGCGATCAGGCAGGCCAACTCCACGCTGGCGGCGGCGTTCTGCGACAGCAGGTTGGCGGTGTCTTCGACCAGGGCTGCGAGGTCGAACGGGATGCTCTCCAGTTCCAGTTGCCCGGCGTCGAATTTGGACATGTCGAGAATATCGTTGAGCAACTCCACCAGCACCTTGCCCGAGTCGTGGGCGATGGACAGCTGCTGGCGCTGTTCGGGGTTCAGCGAACTGTCCAGTGACAGGGCGATCATGCCCAGCAGGCCGTTGAGCGGGGTACGGATCTCATGGCTCATGTTGGCCAGGAACGCTGCGCGGGCCTGGGCCATGTCCAGGGCGGTGCGCCGGGCGATGTCCAGTTCTTCGTTGGACTGGCTGAGGCGGATGTTGCTGGCCTTGAGTTCGGTGGTACGGGCCGAGACGATATTTTCCAGTTGCTCAAGGTAGTCGGTCAGGCGGTTTTCCGCGTTGCGCCGTTGCTGGATCTCGGTGGACATGGTGTCGAACTGCTGGTTGGCGACCTTGACCAGCACCCCCACTTCGTCGTTCTCATGCCCCGGCGGGCAGTCCAGCCGAGCTTGTTCTGCGCTGCGCGGGTCGCGGCTGCTGAGTTCGCGGATGACCCCGACCAGCGGTTTGGTCAGCATCACGTAGAACAGCGCCAAGAGAATCCCGGTGAGGATCAGGCTGCGGGCGAAGCCGTTGATCAAGGTCACCTCGGCCCGACGCAGGAAGCGGCTGCCAAAGGCGTAGGTATCGACGTCCAGGCGCAAGATGCCCAGGGATTCTTCCGGTAGATGGCTGAGAAACAGGCGGTCTTCGAACTGGCGGCTGGCGCCGAACAGAGAGTCGCTGATGGTTCGGTAGCCGCTGCGTTGTGCCGGGCGTTCGACGTTGGCCAGCACGGTATCGTTGTTGTCGATCAATTGGGCCCGGATGATCGCCGGTGAGCTCAGCAGGCCAAGGGTCAGTTCCTGGGCCAGTTCGGCATCGATGTTGTAGGCGATGCGTGACGCCGGGTTGTGGCTGATTTCCAGCAGCGAGTTGATTTCCCGATTGATGGAGGCGTCTTCGCTGGCATAATCGATGCCGATTTGCAGCAGGCTGAGCGCCGTTCCGAGAATGAAACCGACCAGCACAGTGAGCCTGGCTTGTTTGTAAGACAGGCGGTTGGTGAATTTGATGTCCATGGGGTGCTGAGTCACGTCCCTTTCCTTTCGCTGCGCAAGCATAGCTGATCATCAGTGTTTGCCAGCGGGGTCTGGCGTTGGAACTGTCGCGTAATGTTCCGCCGTTCAGGTTGGCCTTTGCTCGGTGTGCTGCATCATTAACTGTGAACGTGCCTGAGGAAAAGTCGTGGATTCTCGATTGAATGCATTTCTTGAGCGTGCCGATGCCGTATTGGCCCGTATCGAACCCCTGTTACCCGCACCACGACAAACCATCGACTGGACTCAATGCCTGGCGGCCCGCTGGCAACGTGAAGGCCGCAGTGGTTTTCTCCTGCCCCTCGAAGTCAGCCTCGACATGCGCCTGTCGGACCTGATCGGGGTCGACACCCAGCGCGAGCAACTGGCCCGCAACACCCGCCAGTTCCTCGATGGCATGCCGGCCAACCATGCGCTGCTCTGGGGCTCCCGGGGCACCGGAAAATCTTCCCTGGTGCGTGCGCTGCTGGCCGAACACGCCAAGGGCGGGTTGCGCTTGATCGAGATCGAGCGCGATCACCTGGCGGACTTGCCGCGGGTGGTGGAGCAGTTGCAGAAGCTGCCCCAGCGTTTTGTGCTGTTCTGCGATGACTTGTCCTTTGAGGCCGGTGAAGGGGATTACCGGGTGCTCAAGAGTGTCCTCGACGGTTCCCTGGAACAGGCACCGGACAATGTGCTGCTGTACGCCACCTCCAACCGTCGGCACCTGGTGCCGGAAAAAGAGAGCGACAACGAAAACTGGAAACGCGTCGACGGCGAACTGCACCCCAGCGAAGCCGTGGAAGACAAGATTGCCCTGTCGGACCGTTTCGGCCTGTGGTTGTCGTTCTATCCATTCACCCAAGAGCATTTCCTCAATGTGGTCGAGCACTGGATCGGCGAACTGGCCGGCAAGGCCGGGCTTGAGTGGCAGCGCGACGAGGCGCTGGACATCCTGGCGGTGCGCTGGGCCACCGGGCGCGGTAACCGTAATGGCCGTTGTGCCTATCAATTTGCCCGCTATTGGGTGGGACTGAAGCTGTTGGAGCAAAAGGCATGATCGATCTGCAAAACGCTGGCAAGGGCCTGGAAGGTTATGGGCTGCTGTGTGCACAGCTGGAATCACTGCTGGCCGATGAGCGGGACTTCATCGCCAACGCCGCGCAATTCTCGGCTTTTTTGTTCAACCAACTGGACGACCTGAACTGGGCGGGTTTCTACCTCAATCGGGATGAAGAGTTGCTGCTGGGGCCGTTCCAGGGCCAGGTGGCCTGCGTGCGCATTGCCTTTGGTCGCGGTGTTTGCGGTGCGGCGGCAGCCACGCGGCAAACCCAGCGTGTGGAGGATGTGCATGCATTCGCCGGGCATATCGCCTGTGACAGCGCGTCCAACAGCGAGCTGGTGGTGCCGCTGATCAAGGACGACCGGCTGATCGGCGTGCTCGACCTGGACAGCCCTAAGCTGGCCCGCTTCAGCCTGAAAGACCAGGCCGGCATCGAGCGCCTGGCAGCGATTTTCCTGGCGCTGACCGACTGCTGATCGGCCTTCACGCCTGCAGGCCGGCCTTGGCCAGCAGGCCTTCGATGTCCACGGTGTCGATTTGCTGTGGGGCCAGGAAGCGTTCGGCGTACTGCTGGTAGATCCGCTGGCGGATGAATAGCTCGAACAGCTCGGGGTCGATGTGCGCATCGCGGCACATCATCGCCATGATCATCAGGGCCTCGCTCAAGGTCTTGCCCTTTTTGTAGGGGCGGTCCGCCGCCGTCAGGGCTTCGAAGATGTCGGCAATCGCCATCATCCGTGCGGGCAGGCTCATCTGGTCGCGTTTCAATTGTTTGGGGTAGCCGCTGCCGTCCATTTTTTCGTGGTGGCCGCCGGCAATCTCGGCGACGTTGGCCAGATGACTGGGGAACGGCAGGCGATTGAGCATCATGATGGTCTGCACGATGTGGTGGTTGATCACATAGCGCTCCTCGGTGGTGAGGGTGCCACGGCTGATGCTCAGGTTGTACAGCTCGCCGCGGTTGTACTTGTACGGTGGCGCGTCGAGCTTGAAGCCCCAGGGGTTGTCCGCGCTCAACAGTTCCGCCGGGTTGCGCTCGAACAGGTGTTCAGGTTTGTCGGCCAGCAGCCGTTCGGTCACGGGCAGTTCGGGGGCCGGTGAGCGCTCCTGGCGGCGGTTTTCTTCCCAGGCTACGCCGAGACGGTCGTCCAGGGTGCGGCTCCAGGTGTACTCGGCGATGCTGCCCAGGCGTTGCAGATCGGCCGCGGCCATGGCTTCACCGCCCAGGTTGCAGCGGGCGACAAAGGCAAAGTCCTCATCCAGTTGCTGCAGGCGGGCATCGCGCTTGGTGGCCTGGACGGTTTCTTCCTGGCCTTCGGCGCGAGCCTGCCAATAATCGATCCAGGCATCGCGCTTGAGCACTTCGAAGCGGGTACGGATTTCGTGGATGCGATCGTTCAGGGTTTCCAGCTTGGTGGCTTTATCCACCACGTACTCGGGGGTGGTGACCTTGCCGCAATCGTGCAGCCAGGCCGCGATGTGCAGGGCTTCCCATTCATCGTCGCTGGGCTGGTAAGCGCGGAAGGCCGGGTCCTGACTGTCGGCGGCGGCCTGGGCCAGCATCAGAGTCAGGGCCGGCACCCGCTGGCAATGGCCACCGGTGTAAGGGCTCTTGGCATCGATGGCGCCTGCCAGCAATTGGATAAAGGCGTCCAGCAGTTGCTTCTGCTTGTTTTGCAGGCGCTGGCTTTCGATGCTCAGCGCCGCGGCGCCGGAGATCGCCTGGATAAAGGCGATGCGGTCCGGGCGGAGCTTTTCCAGGTCCGACTCATCGCCACTGTCGACCAGCAACAGCACCAGCACACCGACGGTTTCGTTGTGCCGGTTGCGCAAACGGATACCCACCAGGTGCGCCCTCGGGCAGCTCAGGGCCAGCAGGATGCTTTGCAGGTCCTGCGCCTGGTCGAACCCCAGGGTGGCTACCACGTTGTCGTGGCTGCCCAGTCGTTGCAGCCAGGCCGGCGCCTGGGCGGCGTCCGGGTCCTGGGTACGAATATCGAAGCTGGCCAGCGCCTGGTGCTGGCCATCGATGATCAGCCCGTGGGGTTCCAGGTGCTGTCCGTTGTTCTCGCGGAGGTAAATCAGCCCGGCTTCGGCCTGGGCGATTTTCACGGTTTCGGAGAGCACCCGCTGCAACAGCGGGTCAAAGCGGGTTTCGGCCGAAAGGCTGGCGGTGATTTCGAAAAAGCTCGCCAGCGTCTCTTTCATCCGGCCCATGGACACACTCAACTGATCCACCTCCAGCACCGGTGAACGGCGGCCGGCCGGGTAGTTGAAGTCGAAGCTGCGAATCGCGTCGGCTTCCTGCACCAGGTTGCGCAGCGGCCGTACCAGAATGCGCGAGATCAGCCAGCCCAAGGGCAGGCACAGCAACAGGGTGGTCAAGGTGATCAGGGCGCCTTGCCAGCGCAAGCGATACGCATCCACCAGCAACTCGTCCTCAGGCACCAGCAGCGCCAACTGCAAGCCGCCGGGGCCGCCTTCGTCGACATGGCTGCTGGCAACGATCCAGGTACGCTGCCGGGTCTGCAAATGGCCGTCGGTGGCCTGGCCTTTAAGCAGGGCGTCCAGGGCCGGGTTCAGGCTGCTGGCCTTGGCCAGGCGCGCGCTCTGTTCCTCGACGATCAGCTTGCTGCTGTCGGGGTAGGCCACGGCGTTGCCTTCTGCATCCACCAGGGCGATTTCGGTGGCGGGTGTGACCTTGTGCTTGGTCAGGGTTTCGGAAAGTTGCTCCAGGGTCAGGTCGGCCCCGATCACCGCCATCGTGCCGCTACGTCGGGCCAGGGTGGTGCCGACGTTGTGGGTGGAAAAGAACACATAGGGTTTGGTGGTGATTTGCGTGTCGTCGCTGCGGGCATGGACAAACCAGTCACGATTACGCGGGTCGTAGCGTTCGTCGGGGTGTTCCAGGCGGCTGATCAGCGTCAGTTGCCGGCTATAGAACAGCGACTGGGACTGGACCCGCCCGCTGCTGGCATTGCGCTCGATGCTCCAGACTTCGTAGGCGGCATCGTCGGGCGCCCGGCGTTTTTCCCTGAGGGCGGCATTGCGCAAGGGCCGGACCATGAAGAAGTCGCCATTGGCGTACCCCAGGTACAGCGATGCCAGGCGCGTATTGTCGGTCAGCGACTGGCTGAAGAGCGGCAGCAGGCCTAGGCGTTGTTCCAGGCTGGGTGCCTGGCTCGCCGGGGCCAGGGCCAGCAGGTCGAGCAGGTGGCGGATAGGTTCATAGGTGGACTTCAGGTCGTTCTGTACGTCCTGCTCGATGCGCTGGAAGAGCTTTTCGCTGCTGGAGAGGATGATCCGCGTGGTTTGCTGGTAGTTGAAGATGCCCAGTACTACGCCGGTCAGCAGCAGGAGGAAGGTGAACATCGCACTGATGTGAACATGGAGAGGCAAGCGGCGTTTTTCAGGCTGTGGCGTGCTTTGCATTCCAGCGCTCTCCAAGGGGCATGATGCGTGGCTCAACGGTCTAGCGTAGTTACAGCGGGAGCACTGCACCCTCGCACACCGGCGGGGCGAGCTTGACGACAGCAGGCCTCTAGGGCCTGGCGAACGCGGGCCTTGGAGAAAACCTCGAAATAGTGGCTTTTTGATAGTTTCCTGGCAAGGGGCAGATGCTCGGGTCGTTGTTTTTAGGGGCCGACCAAGTGTTGTCGGGGCGACCAAGGCGGTGTTTTCAGCCTGTGTTCAAAGGGCGCTACAGAACCGTGATCAGAGGTTTCCGTGTGGTTCATGCGGCAACGCTTTATTGACGCTCTGTTTCACACCAGTGCATTACGTTTTGCCATATCAATCATTTCGCTCATGGTTGAAATGTTGAGTTTCTGCATGATTTTCTTCTTGTAAGTGCTGACGGTCTTATTGCTGAGAAACAGGCTGCTGGCAATGTATTTATTGCTGCAGCCTTGTGCGAAAAGTTGCAGGGCAATGAGTTCCCGATTATTCAGGCTCCTGAATAACAATAACTCCAGGTTGGAGCCGTCTTCCGAGCGCAGGGGGCTGAGGGCCTGGCTGGGGAAGTAGTTGTAACCGGAGCTTACGGCCTTGATGGCGCCGACCAATTCACCCAGGTCCTGTTCCTTGCTGACATACCCGCTGGCGCCGGCCTGCATGCAGCGCCCGGCGAACAAGGCGGCCGATTTTGCCGTCAGTACCAGGGTCCTGGGCGCCGGGCTCAGGCTATTGAGGCGGTCCAGCAGTTCCAGCCCATCGACCTTGGGGATGCCGATGTCGAGGATGATCAGGTCCGGTAGGCATTCGCGAACGATCTGCAGGGCATCGATCCCGTTATCGGTTTCGCCGACGATTTTATAACCCTCGTGCTCCAGCAAAATACGGATGGAAAGACGAACGAAAGGATGGTCATCAATGATAAAAACCGAACGCATACCCAAACTCGCAATAGTTGAAATAAGGCCTGAACAGTAGCCCAGTCATTAGGGTGGATATACGTGTCCCACGCCGTATTAGTGCAATCTAAGACGGGTCCTACAGCTAATAAGGGAAGGGATTACAGTGCTTCGGGAATAGAAGGCGCTACATGTATTTAAATGTGAATAAACAACCAGGTTTATCGAGTATTAAGAGGCGTGGGTTGCCGAATTTTTTCTTGAATGCTGTTCGAGGGGGGAAGAAGCATGAGGTGCGCCGCCCCAGGCTTGGGGCGGCGTCGCAAGGGCGGGTTATTGGGGACTTGAGCGGCCGGTCATTTCCCGGGCCATTTCGCTGGCGTAGCTGTCGGTCATCCCGGCAATGAAGTCGATCACCCGCAGGAACGAGGTGTGCAACGGCCAACCGGGGTTGGGTGCGTTGTTGCCCAGCAGGTCGAGAATCCGTCGATTTTTGAACGACGGGGTGCGACCGCCATGCTGCTCCAGTGCGGCGCCGCAGAACGAATTAAGCAGGATCTCCAGGGTGGTGTAAGCGCCGATCTCGTGCAGGGTTTTGCGCTTGTCCTGGAAGATTTTCTTGCGGGCCAGGTCCTTGGCGTTGAGCACGCAGCGTTTGGCGGGACCGTGCATGTGCTCCACCAGGTCGCCGGACAGGGTGCCCGCCAGCAGGGCATCCTGTTGCTCGACAAAGGCCCGGGCTGCCGCGTTGGTCAGATGCTCGATGGCCTTGCCCCGCAGGATTGCCAGTTTGCGCCGCCGCGAATCCCCCGGGCCCAGTTGGCGGTAGGTTTCCGGCAAGTCATCGCCCACCAGGCCCAGCAGCAGCGACTCGACTTCGGCGTACTCCAGCAGGTCCATCTCCAGGCCGTCTTCGAGGTCGATCAGGCCATAGCAGATATCGTCCGCCGCCTCCATCAGGTACACCAGCGGGTGGCGGGCCCAGCGTTGCTCCTCAAGCTGCGGCAGGCCGAGCTTGTGGGCGATCTGTTCCAGCAGCGGCAATTCGCTCTGGTAGCAACCGAACTTGTGCTTTTTGTAGCCCAGGGAGTCGGCGTGGCGCGCGGTCCAGGGGTATTTCAAGTAAGTGCCGAGGGTGGCGTAGGTCAGCCGCGTGCCGCCGTCGAACTGGTGGTATTCGAGCTGGGTCAGGACCCGAAAGCCCTGGGCGTTGCCTTCAAAATTGAGGAAGTCATTGCGCTCGGCTTCGCTCATCGCGTCCAACCAGCCCCGTCCGGCAGCCTGCTGGAACCAGTGGCGGATGGCGTCCTCGCCGGAGTGGCCAAAGGGCGGGTTGCCGATGTCGTGGGCCAGGCAGGCTGACTGCACCACCATCCCCAAGTCGCTGGGGTCGCACCAGCTTGGCAGGGCGCTGCGCAGGGTTTCGCCGACGCGCATGCCCAGGGAACGACCGACACAACTGACCTCCAGGGAATGGGTCAGGCGGGTGTGGATATGGTCGTTGCTGGAAACCGGGTGCACCTGGGTCTTGCGCCCCAGGCGGCGAAAGGCGCCGGAGAAGATGATGCGGTCGTGGTCCTTGTGGAAAGGGCTGCGGCCCAGCTCTTCAGGGCTGTGCACAGGCTTTCCAAGGCGTTCGCGGTTGAGCAGGGTTTGCCAATCCAAGGCGGGGTCTCTCCGAAAAAGACTGAAGGGCAGAGCTTCCGGGTTCCCGGGCTTCGCCGCAAGAGGCGCATAGCCTGTACTTGTGTACCCATCTGGCCGTCGCTTTCGCTGGCGAGCCAGCTCCTACACGGAAATGGCATGGCCTGCGCCCCCCCTGTAGGGGCCGGTGCGCCGGCGAAAGGGCCCGTTGGTCGCACATTCATCAGGTCGCTGCGTTCGCCGGCAAGCCGGCTTGCAACCGATCGGGATTACAGGCCGGCCGCGTCGATATCGATCAGCAGCAGGCGCTGGCCGTTGTCGAAAAACTGCCCGGCGGTCAGGCAATACTGGTTGCTGGTGGCGTCACGGTAGGTGTTGGACAGGGTCAGGCGGCGCTCGTCCCAGCCTTCGGCCAGCAGGTGATAGAAGTACGGGCGCCACGACCAGTTATGGCCGACGTAGCTGTTGTCCGCCACCCAGCCCTGATTGCGCCATTCCAGGTTGGGGGTCAATTGGGTGCCATGCCGGTCGCATTGGTAGAAGCGCAGCAGCCAGGGGAAGGCATCCAGTTGCGGCAGTTGGCTGATCGGCGCCTGAGCTTGGGCCCAGGCTTGCAGCAGGGCCATCAGTTCCGCCAGTTGCCGGCGCATGTCCATCAGGCGAGTGCGTTCCATGAGCTTTTGTTGCACGTAGCGCTCACGCAGTCGGGCAAAGGGTTGGACAAAGGCATCGGTGGCAAAGAAGTCGATTTCGGCCCGGGCGAACAGAAAACCCTGCACGTAGCGCGAGCCGCATTCGAGGGCGAAATTCAGCTCGGCTTCGGTTTCCACCCCTTCGGCAATGATCCAGCAGCCGGTTTTCTCGGCCATCTGTGCCAGGGCTTTGACCACGTCGCTGCTCGGGCCGCCACGGGCAGCGGCCTGGAACAGGCGCATGTCGAGCTTGAGGATGTCCGGCTGCAGCGCCAAGACCCGGTCGAGTTGCGAGTAGCCGGCGCCAAAATCGTCGATGGCAATGCGGGCTCCTGCCTGGCGATAGCGGTCCACCACCTCGGCCAGGCGCTGGCTGTTGCCGCCCAGTTCAGTGATCTCGAAGACAATGCGTCGCGGGTCGACCCCGTGTTGTTGCAGTTGCTTGAGGCTCGGCAGGGCCTGGCCGGCGCGCAGGCGGCTGATCCAGCGCGGGGAAATGTTCAGGCTCAGGAACCAGTCGGGCGGCGCTTCATGCAGGCGGCTCAGGGCGTTGTCGCGGATCTGCCGGTCAAGGCGGCGCAAGGCGCTGGAAGCGGTCTTCGGTTCGGCGAACAAGGGCCCCACCGACTGCATTCGGCCATCGGCCTGGAGCAGGCGTCCCAGTGCTTCGACGCCGGCGATACGGCCGGTGGCGGTATCGATAAATGGCTGAAAGCAGGCAAGCGGTTGCCCGTCGATCACAGGGCCTCCTTATGAAGAGTCTTGTTGGAATTGGAGCCGTGACTGTCATGGGGACAGGCAGGAGTCGGCCCCCGAAAGGGCCTATCCAGGTTGCTTAGCAAGAATGTAGCCAGATAGTGACTGCTCAGTTTTTGCGCGAGGAGCCTTGCATCACCAACTTGATCAGCGGCAGCAGGCCGGTGCCCAGGCGCACCAGACGAGTCAGGCTGCCGACACCGCGGCTTTTGGCGCCTTTGCCGGTGATGAACCCCAGCAGGGTGACCACGGCCACGCCCCATAACGGCGCGTGCTTGATGCCCAGGCCTTCCTGCCAGTTCTGGCCGAGGCCGCGCATGCGTTGCAACGGTTGCATGAGTTGCTGGGACTCATGACGAATTTCCTGGCGGTGCATTTCCATGCGCAGGCGGATCAGGGCCTTGCGCATTTCCCGGCGGGAGTTGCTTTGCGGAATCTCGGGCAGGCTCATGGCAGCAGGCGCTCCCGGTCATTGGCCAGCTCTTCGAGGGTGGCGTGGAAGGGCGAAGATTCATCGTAGATCGCGGCTTTCAGGCGCAGGCCGCAGAACATCGCTGCCAGGGTATAGAACACGCAGAGGCCGATGATGCCGGCCAGGCGATAGCTGTCCCACAACAGGATCAACACCAGCGCCGACAGCCCCACCAGCAACAGCAGGGCAAAGACCAGCGCCAGGCCGGCAAACAGCAACAGGCTGACGGTGCGGGCTTTCTGTTCTTGCAGCTCGATGCCGAACAGCTCGACATGGCTGTGCAACAGGCCCAGGACAGCCGCGCCCAGGCGCCGCGATGAGGAGGTCGAGGACGAGCCGGATTCACCGATCGCCATGATCAGCGCCGCGTGGCCAACAGGCCGATCAGAAAGCCCACGCCGGCAGCGATGCCCACGGACTGCCAAGGGTTGGCCTGTACGTAGTCCTCGGTGGCGGTGACGGCAGCCTGGCCGCGTTCACGCAGGGAGGCCTCGGTCAGTTGCAGGGTTTCCCGGGCGCGCAGCAGGCTGTCGTGGATCTGCTCGCGCAACTCATCGGCCTGATCACCGGCCAGGCTGGCGGTGTGTTCCAGCAGACGCTCCGTGTCACTGACCAGTGCCTGAAAGTCCGCCATGAGTATTTCTTGAGCCGTCTTTGCTGTTTTGCTGGCCATGGTTATCTCCGTAATGGCTTGTGTGTGCTTCGAGTATGAGCCTTGGGCGAAGGTTCACTGCAATTGTCTGGTACAGCTTTTGCTTTGTGCTGGTGCGCCAGGGAGGCCGATTGCGCTGAAAACGCGCATGCGGTGGCGCAGGGCGCGCGAAACCTTAGCCTAAAAAATTAGAAACTTAACAAAACCTCTTCAAGCAGGATTTCGCTCTTCGACGTCGTGCGCCAAAACGGTTCGCCAAACGCGCTTCAATAGCGTGCCCGGCGCCAACTTGGTGCGACTGGAAGGGCGCCATCATTGGCTTGGAGCTGTTGCTGATAGCAGGTCTGCCAACTCCATGGAAAATTTGCAAAGCGCTGTGGACAGTCTGGTCCATGGTTCCAATACCCTGTTCATCCTGATCGGCGCGGTGATGGTGCTGGCCATGCACGCCGGCTTCGCCTTCCTCGAGGTCGGCACGGTCCGGCAGAAGAACCAGGTCAATGCACTGTCGAAAATCCTCAGCGACTTCGCGGTCTCGACCCTTGCTTATTTCTTTATAGGCTATTGGATCTCCTACGGTGTGAGCTTCCTGCAGCCGGCGGCAGTGATCAGCGCCGACCACGGTTACGGCCTGGTCAAGTTCTTCTTCCTGCTGACCTTCGCCGCTGCCATTCCGGCAATCATTTCCGGGGGTATCGCCGAACGGGCGCGCTTCGTGCCGCAGTTGTGTGCGACGGCGCTGATCGTGGCCTTCGTCTACCCCTTCTTCGAAGGCATGGTGTGGAACGGCAACTTTGGTTTGCAGGCCTGGTTGCAGGCGCGCTTCGGCGCCGGCTTCCATGACTTCGCCGGGTCCGTGGTGGTGCACGCCATGGGGGGGTGGCTGGCGTTGGCGGCGGTGCTGTTGCTGGGCCCGCGCAACGGTCGCTACCGCGATGGCAAGCTGGTGGCCTTCGCGCCGTCGAGCATTCCGTTCCTGGCCCTGGGCTCGTGGATCCTGATTGTCGGCTGGTTCGGTTTCAACGTGATGAGCGCCCAGACCCTGCAAGGCCTGAGCGGGCTGGTGGCGGTGAACTCGTTGATGGCCATGGTCGGCGGCACTATGGCGGCCCTGATTGTCGGTCGCAACGACCCGGGCTTCCTGCACAACGGCCCTTTGGCCGGGCTGGTAGCGATCTGCGCCGGTTCCGACCTGATGCACCCGGTGGGCGCCCTGGTGACTGGGGCCATTGCCGGTGCCTTGTTTGTCTGGTGCTTTATCGCGGCCCAAGGCAAATGGAAAATCGACGACGTGCTGGGCGTATGGCCGCTGCACGGCTTGTGCGGCGTGTGGGGCGGCATTGCCTGCGGGATTTTCGGCCAGGGCGCCTTGGGCGGCCTGGGGGGCGTCAGCCTGATCAGCCAGTTGATCGGCACCGCGTTGGGTGTGGTGGTGGCACTGGTGGGCGGGTTTGTCGTGTACGGCGCGATCAAGGCCTTGCACGGGCTGCGCCTGACCCAGGAAGAAGAATATTACGGCGCCGATCTGTCGGTGCACAAGATCGGCGCTGTCAGCCAGGACTGATGGTCGGGGGCGGTGCGGGCGAGGGGCGTGCGGTGCCTCAGCCCCGCCCGATTTCATTGTCCGCCCTGCAACCGTGCCTCAGCGGCTTCGATGGCCGCCAGGGGGCCGGACATCAGCACCGTGTCCCCGGGCTGCAACAGCGGGTTGGTGTCCAGGGCCTGCTCCTGGCCCTCGCGCTGCAGCCCTTGCACATCCACGCCTAACGGCTCCAGGCCGAGGTCCTTCAACGTGCGCTGGCAGGCGTAGGCGTCGGTGTCGAGCTTCACCGCATGCATCAGCACTTTGGGCTGGCCGCGGTTATCCAGCAGATTGCTCTGGGCGCCGTGGTAGAAACCATGCAGCAGGCGATAACGGTTGTGGCGGACTTCGTCGACCTTGCTTTGCACCTGCTGCTCCGGCACGCCGAGCATGATCAGGGCGTGGGACGCGAGCATCAGGCTCGACTCCAGTAACTCCGGGACTACTTCGCTGGCGCCCGCCGCCTTGAGTTCAGCCAGTTGGCTGTCGTCGCGGGTGCGGACCAGGATGGGCACCTGGCTGTTGAGGTGTCGCGCCGCTTTGAGGACGGCCAGGGCGATGTCGGTTTTATCCACCGCGATCACCAGCAGCCGGGCCCGTTCCAGGCCCACCGCGCTGAGCAGTTCACCTCGGCGGGAATCCCCGTAGTGCACGCAGCTTTCACCGGCGGCGGCCTCTTGCACCCGCACCGGATCGTCGTCCAGGGCCAGGAAGCGCTGTTGCTCGCGCCGCAGGAAGCGGCCGATGGATTGCCCCACGCGGCCGTAGCCACAAATCACCACGTGCCCCGCCAGCTCGGCGGTCATGGCACTGATGTGTTCCAGTTGTGCCTCCTGGTTCGGCTTGCGGTGCAGGGCGGCGGCGAGCCGGGGGGCGGCACGCAGCAACAGCGGGGTCAGCAGCATGGAGCAGAAGGTGGCGGCCAGTAGCAGGCCACTGATTTCACCGGGCATCAGTTTGCTCTGTTGCATCTGCGCCATCAGTGCGAAGCAGAATTCACCGCCTTGGGCCAGGGCCAGGCCGCTGCGCCAGGCGGTCTCGCCATCGCGGCCCCGGATGATCAGCACGGCAGCCACCACGCCGCCCTTGATCAGCATCAGGGCCAGGGTCAGGCCGAGGATCAGCAGTGCGTGACTGGTGAACAATTGCAGATCGATCAGCATGCCGATGCTGACAAAGAACAGGCCCAGGAGAATGTCGCGAAAGGGGCGGATATCCGCTTCGATCTGATGCCGGTAATGGCTTTCCCCCAGCAGCATGCCAGCGAGGAAAGCGCCCAGGGCGGGCGACAGGCCCAGCAGGTGAGTAAGCCAGGCTGTCAGCAAGACGATGACCAGGGCCAGTAGCACAAACAGTTCGGCGGAATGGGAAGCGGCGACTTCATGGAACAGGCGCGGCAGTAACCAGCGGCTGGCCAGCAGCAGGCCGACGAACAGCACCAGGGTCTTGGCCAGGGTGCTGGGTAGCGCCCAATACCAGGCCAGGTCGCTGCTGCCGGCAAACACCGGGACCAGGGTCAGCAACAGCACGGCCACCACGTCCTGGAACAGCAACACGCCAATAGCGTTCTGCCCATGACTGCTGAATATCTCCCCCAGGCTGCTCAACTCCTTGCTGACGATGGCGGTGGAGGAGAGCGCCAGCCCGGCGCCGAGCATCAACGCCGCCACCCAGGGCATGCCAAACGCCACCAGCAAGGCGCCGAGTACGCTGCCGGTGCACAGCACCTGCACGCTGCCCAGGCCGAATACCACGCGGCGCAGTGCGAGCATCTTCGACAGCGAAAATTCCAGCCCCAGGGAGAACAGCAGGAACACCACCCCCAACTCCGCCAGGTCCGGCAGGTCCTCGCTGTCGTTCACCCAGTCCAGGGCAGTGGGGCCGACCAGCAGGCCGACGCACAGATAGCCGAGGACCGGCGGCAGGCGCAGGCGTCGGAACAGCGCGATTACCACCAGGGAGGAGGCGAGGATGATCAGCAGATTGGCGAACACAGATGTCTCCCGACAGGGGGCGCTGGCGATAACCGAGCGTAGCGGCAAAAAGGTCGCGAGGGTCGCTCAATCCACAAAGCGTGACGCTGATGTGCATCATTCTTTATGGAAGATGTCTCAAATTGAACATGCTTCGCTATGCTCAAGGGCGGCCGGCGAAGGTCGTGGTGCACCAGGCACAGGGTGGCCTGTCAGTGAGGAGCCGGAGAGGTTTATGGAGCGTCTGTATTCACTGCAAGGGTTGCGCGGGGCGGCGGTGCTGGGAGTGGTGCTGTTTCACATGACGTCTGTGGAGTTCAAGTACGCCGCGGGCGATGTGTTGTTGCCAGCGTTCTTGCAGTTCTTCCAATTGGGTGTCGATCTGTTTTTCGTCATCAGCGGTTTTGTCATGGTCATCGTCAGCCGCGGGCGTTTCCAGAACGTCGTCGAGACCCAGCGCTTCCTGTTCAATCGCTTGTCGCGGATCTACCCCACCTATTGGTTGTATTTTTTTATCACCCTGGGCGTTTACCTCTGGCAGCCGAGCCTGGTCAACAGCTCCCACGGCGGTTCCAACCTGTGGATGTCGTTCCTGTTATTGCCCAATGAACGGGTGCTGCTGGTGATGGTGGCCTGGTCGCTGGTGTTCGAATTGTGGTTCTACCTGCTGTTCAGCGCCTTTATGTGCCTGCGGGAGAAAAGCTTGCCGTGGCTGTTGCTGGGCTGGGCCGGGGTGATCGTGGTCTTCAACCTGCTGTTCAATTGGCAGGATTACTCGCCGGCGCTGAAAATCATGCTCCACCCCTACGCCCTGGAGTTCATTGTCGGCAGCGCCCTGGCACTGTTTTTCTATGGCCCCCACAGTGGCAGGCTGCCGAGCTCCTTGCTCTGGGTGGCACTGGCGGTGGCGCTGCTGCTGGGCTTTCCGTTGATTTACCTGAGTGGCCTGTACGCCAGTGAAGGGTTGCCGCGGATGGTTGCCGTGGGCCTGACCTTTGGTGCCCTGACCTTGTCCCTGGCGCTGCTGGAGCGGCGCAGCCTGATCAAGGTCCCGACGTTCCTGACGGCGGTTGGCGACATGTCCTACACCCTTTATCTGTCTCACCTGCTGGTGCTGGGGGTGATCGGTCGCGCTTGGCAAATGATCGGCGCCTGGCCTTCCAGCCCGTGGGACAACGCGTTTTTTGCCGTGCTGATGATGACCGCGGTGCTTTGTTATGGCTGGGTGGGTTATCACTTCTATGAGAAGCCGATCCTCGACCGGGCGACGGCTTACTGCAAGCGTCGATTCCGCGTGGCCCCGAGCCGCAAACATTACGATCCGGTGTAAGCCGGTTCTGCCTCGTTCCAGCAGGGAGCTTCGATGGCCAAAGTCCTGAATGGCAATCTCGACCTTCTCAAAGTCGTGCTCGCAGTCATGGTGGTGGCCTTGCATTGCAAGTTCCTCGGAGGCAACTACAACGCTCTGGGTTATGTGCTGTGCAATGGCCTGTTCCGGGTCGCGGTGCCGGCGTTTTTCATCATCAACGGTTACTACCTGTTCCAGACGCTGAGCGCCGGGCATTCGTTTGCCCAGTGGTTCAAGCGTGGGCTGCTGATCTATCTGTTCTGGATGCTGGTGTACAGCCCGCAGTACGTGGACCCGGCAACGCTGTTCAGTCTCGGTGGCGTGCTGGGCGTGGTGAAGAAACTGCTGATCGGCTATTTCCACCTCTGGTACCTGCTGGGCATGCTCGGTGGCGGCGTGCTGTTGCTGATGTTGCGCCGACGCGCCTCGGGGCTGCTGATCGGCCTGGCCCTGGGGGCGTTTGCGATCGGCCTGTGCCTGCAATATGCGCGGGTTTACTACGAGTTGCCCAACGCCTTCCTGCAGCACTTCAACCAGAACGACTACACCGCACGCAATTTCCTGTTTATGGGCTTTCCGTTCATGACCATCGGCTTTCTGTTCGCACGCCATCAGGTCCCGGAAAAGGTGACCCGGCGTGGGGTCTGGCTTGGGTTGCTGCTGGGCCTGGGATTGATCCTGGCGGAGGCCGGATTGAACTTCGTCCTGCGCGCCGACGTTGAGCAGAACTTCGATTTTCTTGCCTCATTGCTGGTGGTCACCCCGGCTCTGTTTCTATTGCCGTTCGTGTACTACCGGGCGTCCAGCAACGGCATTCCGGCCAAGCTGTCTTCGGCGGTGTATTACGTGCATCCCTGGTTTATCTACGCAGCGCTGGGTGCGGGGCTGGCCTATGGCAATGTGATGAGCGGGCTGGTGCTGGTGCTGGCCTTCGCGGTGGCGCCGCTGCTGATCCTGGCCAGCCGCCGGGTCAAGTTCATTCTCTGAGGCTGTGGCGGTCGACGGCTTTTTTACAGGGGCCTAGAATACGTGCCTGTCCTTTTCTGGTTGCACGGTCATGCCATCTGAATGCCAGTTGTTCGGCACCCTGGGGTGCCACCTTTGTGAACTCGCCGAGGCCGAGCTGATGCCCCTGGTGGAGCATGGGTTGATGGTCGAACTGGTGGATATCGGTGAAAGCCAGGCGCTGTTCGACGCCTACGGCTTGCGGATTCCGGTGTTGCGCCGGGTTGACACCGGTGCCGAGCTGGACTGGCCCTTTGATGCTGAACAAGTGGTGGCTTTTGTACGTTGAGCCCTCTCACGATCGGCGTTCCGCTGGTCGCCCCCTGATCTAATTCATTGGCGAGATCCGCTGATTCGTTTACTGTATGCATGTACAGCTATTCGGAATGCCTCGCCATGTCTCTCACCATCCTCGCTCGCGCCGAGCGTTTGCAGCACTTGCCCTCATCCTCCATCGAACCTGACGGCGTCATGGCGTCGCGGGGTGTGGATCACGCCGACGGCGGGTTCTCCCTCGATCGCACCGTGGGCCTTGGCGCGCCGCAGATTCGTGCGGTACTGGTCGACGACGACAGCCTGCTGGGGTTTGGCATCTACCCGGGGGACCGGTTAATTGTCGACCGTTCGGCCACCCCGGTGGTGGACCAGTACGTGGTGGTGCAGTTGGAGGGGGCCGCACCCTTCGGCGTACGCCTGGTGGCGCCGGACCCCAAGGGCGGCCTGTTGCTCAAGGCCTCACGTCCTTCCATCCCATCCATTGCCCTGGATGACCGGGAGACGGGGGCGATCTGGGGCGTGGTGTTGTGGGTGGTCAGTTATGTGGGGCGCAGTTGAGGCCAGGGTATGCCGCTTCAGAGGCTCAGGGCGAATCAAGAGGACAAAGGAACAGATGATGGTCAATGTCGAACAACTGAAAAACAGCGTAAACCGAATGTCCGCCGACGTAGTGCGTGAGGCGGTGCTTGAGTTGCGCCTCGATGGCCTGGTCACGGAAGGCAAGACGCCCTTCAACAAGCTGCACTTCAACACCTGCTTTGCTGAAATCGAGGCCCTGTTCCAGCGTGCGGGTTACCACCGGCAACTGGATGTGGTGGGGTATCAGGGCCTGCTGTATGCGCTCTATGACCCGGGGCGCTGGGACGCCGTGGATGTTCTGCGCTGGCTCAAGGAATTCACCGACGCCGCCGCCCACGCCCGGGGGACACCGGCTTAGGCTCGGTTATGGGTCAGGTGCCGGGTTCGGGGAAACTCCCCTAGGCTCCCCGCATCCCTTGCTGGATAATGCCGCCTTGCCTTGATCGCTTGAGCGTTTGTATGTCCACCGCATCCTTTTCTGCCGCACAGCACCAAGCCAGCACCCTTTACCTGCCGCCCGGCTCCTGGTTGACGGTGCTTGATTGCCTGTGTGACCACTTCAAGGCCATCAGCCGTGAACACTGGCTGGACCGTATCGCCCGTGGCCGGGTGCTGGACGGGCAGGGGCAGCCCATCGCCATCGACCTGGCTTACCGTGAAGGCCTGCGGATTCATTATTTTCGCGAAGTGCCCGACGAAAAGGTCATTCCGGTGCAGGAGTCGATCCTGTACGCCGACGAGCATCTGGTGGTGGCGGACAAACCGCATTTTCTGCCGGTCACGCCGGCAGGCGAGTACGTTGAGCAAACCTTGCTGCGCCGTTTGATCCGGCGCCTGGACAACCCCCATCTGGTGCCGTTGCACCGGATCGACCGGCACACGGCGGGGCTGGTGCTGTTTTCCGCCAACCCCGAGACGCGCTCGGCCTACCAGGCACTGTTTCCCACGCGGCAGATCGAAAAGCATTACGAGGCGATTGCCCCGGCGCTGCCTGAGTTGGCGTTTCCCAGGGTGCATAAAAGCCGCCTGGTGGATGGGCAGCCGTTTTTTCGCATGCAAGAGGGGGAGGGACCGAGCAATACCGAAACCGCCATTGAGGTTCGGGAACAGAACGGTGAGCTCTGGCGTTATGGTCTGTACCCGGTGACCGGTAAGAAGCACCAGTTGCGGGTGCACATGAGTGCCTTGGGGGCGGGTATCTGCAATGACCCGTTCTACCCTGAGGTCTTGCCGGATGCGGCCGATGATTACGCCAACCCCCTGAAGTTACTGGCCCAAGGGCTGCGGTTTATCGACCCGGTCACTGGCCAGGAGCGATCATTCGACAGCCGCATCACCTTGCAGTGGTGAAGTGTTTTCTTAGCGCAACAACGATAAAGCCCGAACGAGTCGGGCTTTATTCATTTCAGGGGCAGCGTCTTGAGGCTTACAGCTCTTTGACGGTACGCACCTGATCCTTGTTGATCCGGGTTTGCTTGCCGTCCAACTGTTCGAACTCGTAGAAGCCGGAATCCTTATCGTATTGAGGGGTGTCCACGGCCTGGATTTCACGGCCGTCATTCAAGGTGATCACTGTCGGCGAGGCGCAGCCGGCGAGTGTGCCGAGGCCCAATGCAAGCATCAGCGTGGCGAGGGTCCGTTGAGTCATGGTGTGTCTCCGAAATGAGTACTTTTAAATGCTGATCTTCAGACGTATAGCCTGTCTGCAAGTTCCTTGACCGCGGTCATTCTGCCACGTTGTACGGTTGAAGAAGCAGCTCCGGTGTATTCAGATTAGCTAATCTTGGGTCATTTTCCGGACATTGCAGGGCTTGGGCCTGCAAGTGGCGCATGACCCGCCCGGGGCTGCGTTCGCCGGCCTGCCAGGCGTTCTCGAATGCGGGCAGCAGCACGGTGGGAATAACACAGAGCAAGGGTTCCCAGTGCTCGCCGTGACGCACCATCAATGGCTGCTCCGGCTGCTGGCTGGCGCTGTGGCGCATGGCCTGGATCAGCGTGGCATCGATTTGCGGTACGTCGCAGGGCAGCACCAGCAGGAACGGGTGGCGGGCCGCGCGCAAGCCGGCGCGGATACCGGCCAACGGCCCGGGAAAATCGTCGCTGTCGTCATGCACCAACTGGTCGGCGTACGGCGCGTAGATCTCTTTATTGCGGTTGCAGGAGATGATCAGGTCATCGCTTACGCCCCGGGTCAGGCGCTGCAAGTGGGCAATCAGTGGCTGCCCTTGCCACTCCACCAGCCCCTTGTCCCGGCCGCCCATGCGCTGGCCCCGACCTCCCGCCAGCAGCAGGACGGAGCAAGGGGGCAGCGGCGCGATCAGGGTCATGGCGGGTCTCCAGAGGGGCGGTGAAACAGAGCGCTGTGATATAACACCGGGCTGTTTCTCCGACAACTGGAACGAGCCGATGAAAGCCAAGGCTGATGTACCTTTCGTGCCGCTGAACATCGCGGTGTTGACTGTCAGCGATACCCGCACCCTTGAAACCGACACCTCCGGGCAGGTCTTTGTCGACCGGCTGGGCGCCGCCGGCCACAACCTGGCGGCTCGGGTCTTGCTCAAGGACGATCTATATAGAATCCGTGCCCAGGTGGCCCACTGGATCGCCGAAGACGTGGTGCAAGTGGTGCTGATTACCGGTGGCACCGGCTTCACCGGCCGCGACAGCACCCCCGAGGCGGTCAGTTGCCTGTTGGACAAGCAAGTCGATGGTTTTGGTGAGCTGTTCCGGCAGATATCCGTGGCCGATATTGGCACGTCCACCGTGCAGTCACGGGCGCTGGCCGGGCTGGCCAATGGCACCCTGGTGTGCTGCCTGCCTGGCTCCACCAATGCGGTGCGTACCGGCTGGGACGGGATCCTTGCCGAGCAGTTGGACTCACGCCACCGCCCCTGCAATTTCGTGCCTCATCTGAAGCAGGCCGCTCCTTGTGAATCCCGTGGGTAAGCCGGGCAAGGGCGGTGCCTTGATGCCGGTTGAAGACGCCTTGGAACGTCTGCTGGCGCTGGCCGAGGCCGCTCCGATCGTTGAGCGCGAGCGTTTGCCGCTGGCCGATACCCAGGGGCGGGTGCTGGCCTCAGACCTGATCTCGACCCTCGACCTGCCGCCTTGGCCCAACAGTGCCATGGACGGTTACGCCTTGCGCGTGGCGGATTGGCAAGGCCAGCCCTTGCCGGTCAGCCAACGGATTTTTGCCGGCCAGGCGCCCCAGCCGCTGACCCCCGGCACCTGTGCCCGGATCTTCACCGGGGCACCGGTGCCTGAAGGCGCCGACTGCGTTGAGATGCAGGAAAATGCCCAGGTCCAGGCTGACGAGCGCGTGGTGTTCACCGAGGCCTTGAGCATCGGCCAGAACATCCGTCCCCAGGGTCAGGAAACCACCTTCGGTGAATGTGTGCTGCAGGCCGGCACGCAGTTGGGGCCGATCGAACAAGGGTTGGCCGCTTCCCTGGGGTGTGCCGAGCTGGAGGTGGTTCGGCGGGTGCGGGTGGCGGTGTTGTCCACCGGCGACGAACTGGTGGAGCCCGGGCAGCCGTTGGGGCCGGGGCAGATCTACAACAGCAACCGGGTCCTGCTGTGCAGTTGGCTACAGCGCCTGGGCTGCGAAGTTCGGGATGCCGGGATTCTGCCCGATGACCTGGCCACCACCCGCCAGCGCCTGGCGGAATTGGGGGATGTCGACCTGATTCTGTCCACCGGCGGCGTTTCAGTGGGCGAGGCGGACTTCTTGGGGATTGCCCTGCGTGAAGAGGGCGAGATCGCCCTGTGGAAGCTGGCCATCAAACCCGGAAAGCCCCTGACCTTTGGCCATTTCCGTGGGGTGCCGGTGATCGGCTTGCCGGGCAACCCGGCATCGACACTGGTGACCTTCGCGCTGCTGGCACGACCTTACCTGTTGCGCCGTCAGGGCGTGCAGGACGTGCGGCCGTTGCAGTTTCCGGTTCCGGCGGGGTTTACCTGGGGCAAGCCGGGCAATCGCCGCGAGTACCTGCGCGGGCGACTTGAGAATGGGCGAGCAATCATCTACCGCAATCAGAGCTCCGGCGTCCTGCGTAGCGCAGCCTGGGCCGAAGGCTTGGTGGAAGTTCTGGAAGGCCAGACCCTGGCCGAAGGCGACTCGGTCAACTTCATTCCGCTGAGTGAAGTCCTGGGTTGACCCTGCGGAGCGAGCCCGGTCGGCAATGACCGGGCTTGAGTCCCTGGCGGTCAGCGCAGCAGAAGCAGGAGCAACAACCCGAAACGGCTGTGGAAACCCCAGGTCACCAAGGCCAGCATGACCGTGGTCGAGGCACCGAGCCAGGCGAGCCGCTTGAGCAACTGCCGGTGCCGCGCAGGGCGCTGACGGCGTTCGGGAGCCGGATGCCGATCGAGTTGCTGTGCGGAGTGGTTGGCCAGCCAGGCCTGGTTTTCCAGGCGATTGACCGGGTGGGATCCAGCATAAATATTCTTGTCGTTCATCGCGGTGCACTTCCTTGTGTGAGGCATTTGCGCCTGCGATAAACCTTCACCGATTGCCTGAAGGGGGTCAATTCAGGCGATTCTCAATATGCTGTCAGACAAGTCACTTCATGCTGTCGGGCATGCCTTAAGCGTAAGGGCTGTCCCAGTAACGCCGGTACATTCCCAGGTTCTTTTTCAGGCCCAGCGGCAAGAATCGCTCTTGTTGGCTGAGTTTGTAGGCGACCAGTTTCACCGCGTTGCGCAGCAGCGAGCCGGGCCATTGCAGCACGCGCCCGGGGCCGAGAAACGCCAGCTCCGATTTGACGTAGCGCAGGCCTTCGCCGCCGGCGCCGCCGAAGGTCTGGCGGATCCAGGGTTCGCGGCCATGGAACACGCCAATGTCGAAGTAGCGGCGGAATTCTTCCTTCAGCGAATAGTTGTGGGAGTGGTGGGCGCAGGCCTGCCCTTCATAAGCGATTTTCCAGCCGGCGATGAGCATTTTGGCGGTGACGTACATGTCCTCGGAGAGGATCACGTGCACGGGGAAACCACCGACCTGCATCAGCGCTTCACGCCGGTAGGCGGCGAAGGAGTTGGACATGAAGGCCGTCTTGATGCCCAGGGTCGGCGCATCCTCCAGGCTTTTGACCTGGGACTCGGCGGGGTAATTGAAGCGCCGTGCATGTTCAGCCAGCGGCGTGGCATTGAGGTGGGGCAATTGCCGGCCACAGACTGCGCCTACCCGGGCATCGGCAAAGGGTCGTACGATCGCAGCGATCCCTTGCGAATCGGCCAGGTAGGCGTCCTGGGTCATGAACACATAGACGTCATAGTCGGGGTGACGCTGCACCATCAGTTGCCGGGTGCCGCCGTGGTTGAAGTCCTTGCTGTCGATGCGCAGCACGTTGGCACAGCGTTCTTGGGCCAGCTCCCAGGTGCCGTCGCTGGAGCTGGAATCGACGATCAGCGTATCGAAGGGTGCGCTCTGCCGTTCCAGGGAGTCCAGCAGGCGCGCCAGGTCGTTCCGGCCGTTGTAGGTCGGAATCACAACGGCCACTTTGAGTGTCGACATCATTCACCCTCCAGCTTCAGGACGCAGGGGCGCGCCAGGGTCGTAACCAGGCGGCAAGAACCAGCAACAGCAGGAGCCCCACAGCGGTGCTCAGCCCCAGTTGCCAGGCAATCGATTGCAGTGGATGCAACAGCAGTGCTGCCAGCAGCATGCCGCCGGCACCGATCAGCCAATGACTGCGCCAGGGCACCAGGCCCAGCAGTTGCTGGCGACGTAGCAGCAGCAGCCCGGTCAGGATCACGCCGCCGATGGCTGCCAGGGCAATGCCGATCAAGCCGAAAAAGTATGGCAGCAGCCCCAGCAGTACAGCGTTGAGCAGGCTGCCCAGCAGCTCGCAGTTGAGGGGCAGGCGCGTGTCGCCGGCAGCGTAGGCATAGCGCGCCAACAGGGCGTTCCAGGCCCCGAACATCAGTGGCACCGAGAACCAGGCGAGCAGTTCCGGCAGCGGGCTGTCGGCCGCCTGGTTGGGCAGCAGCAGGTGCACCAGGGCCGCGGCGGCGCCGATCAACCCGACCACCGCCGGAACGGTCAGCAAGGTGGCGCTGCTCAAGCCTTTACGCAGCAGGACTAGGCGCTGTTCGCCGGCGCTGCCGCTCATCAGCCCGAGCAGCACCTGGTTGAGGCTCATCAGGGCGATCAGCGGCAAGTTGATCAACTTGCGCGCCAGGTTGATCCAGGTCACCGCGCCTTCGCCGAGCAGCGACGCGGCCATGCGCTCCAGCAGGGCCAGGCCCTGGCTGGCCAGGTTGCTGCTAAGCAGCGGGCCGATGCGTTGCAGCAGTTCCCGGCCAGCGCCCGGCAGCCGCTGCCAGCGCCAAGGGCGCCAGCCGTCTCGGTACAAGCTGGGCAACAGCACACTGGGCATCAGCAGGCTGCCCAGTACACAGGCCGCCGCCAGGCCATCGGGGCTGGCGGCGTGGCGGTACAGCGCCAGGTACAACACGGGCGGCAAGTTGAACAGCAAAGAGCCCAGGCCGGCGAGGACGAAGCGCGCCCGGGCTTGCAAGGGCACGCAGAACAGGCCGTGGAGGAGGAACCCGGGGGCGCACCACGCCAGCCAGTGCAGGCCGCTGCTGGCCAGTGCATAGCCGTCGCTGCCCAGCCCCGGCCCGATCAGCCGCACCCACAGAGGGGCTCCGACGCTCAGCAGCGCCGCGAGCAGCAGGCCGCAAAGCAGCAACCACGGCGCCAGGGTGCTGAGCCAGGCCTGCTGCTCAGCGCTGTTGCGTTGCTGATAAAGCGGCAGCGCAGCGGCGCTGAGCAATCCGGCGGCCAGGGCCATGCGCAAGGCTTCCGGTAGAAACATCGCCACCAGGAAGCCGTCGCTTTGCCCACCCGCCCCCCAGGAGGCCACCAGCAGCCATTCCCGGGCGAAGCCGGCAGCCAGCCCGGTCAGGGTGGCCAGGGTCAGCCAAAGCGTCGAGCCGAACATGGCGCGGCTCAGTGAAACAAAGTGAACAGGCCTTTGCCGCCCACTTTGTAGGTCAGGTTACGGCAGCGTTCGCCTTTGATCGCGGCATCCGGCCCTCCGACGATGGCGTAGGCCGGGATGGGTTTGCTCACCACGCAGTTGCCGCCGACCACGGCGCCTTCGCCGATGTCGGCACCGAAAGACAGCAGTGCCCGGCTGGCGATCCAGGCGTAGTCATGAATGTAGATAGGCCCGCCGACGGCCCAGAATTCAGGGGCCTGCAAGTCGTGGCCGCCGGCGATGATCAGCACATGAGAGGCGATGGTGACGTGGTCGCCGATGATCAGGCCGCCCCGGGCATCGAGTTGGCAGTGCCAGCCCACGGTGCTGTCCGCACCGATGCGCAGGCTGTCGACCCCCAGCACCTCGGTGTTGCGCCAGACCGACGAGCCCTTGCCGATCTTCGCCCCGCCGATGCGCAACCACAGCAGGCGCAAGGTGTGGCTGGGAATCTTGCAGATGAGGATGTTGTAGGCCTGTTCCCAGACCCGCAGCATGCGGTCGCGGAGGGTGGGCCAATTGATCCCGTACAGGGGAATCAGCGCGCCCTTGAGTTCGCGTGCCAACACCCCGTAGAAACGCCGGGGCAGAGGCGGCTCGATGCGGGTTTCGATGTTCAGGTAGCTGATGAACGTCAGCACATTGCCCTTCAGGGGCTGCTCGAAAATCACGTTGTTTTCCAGCATCCACTCATAAGCCGCTTCGAGCTCTTCCAGGCTGACGGCCATTTTTTGCGCGTATTCAGGCAGGGCCTGTCTCAGGTTCAGCGAGTGCATCAGGCGATGTTTCATAGGCGGCTTCCTGAAGGAGATAAGTCTGTAGGGGCGCTTTTGCGCTTGAGGCGCTGGGCCTCGTGCAGGTTCAGGCCCAGCAGCAGCCAGAACAGGGCGATCAATACCTGGGTGAAGCTGAAATAGTGGTCGAACACGCCGCTGATCAGCGCCGCCGTGACCCCGGCTCCGGTGCCGAGCCAGATGGCGTTGTCTCGGGTCAGTGTCAGGGGTTTGAACGGCAGGCGGGTTTCTCGCCACCAACTCCAGATCACCGCGACGAACAGCAGCATGCCGGGCACGCCGAGCTTATAGATGAAGTTCAGCCAGAGGTTGGAGATGCCCCACAATCCGGTGCCGGGTACGGGCGGGTCGACCTTGAAACCGATGCCGAAGGGGAACATGGCCATGGCGGCGGGGAAGTGTGAGTACTCGTCGAAACGCACGCTGGTACTGGCATCGGATGAGGAGAACATGGTCCCCAGGCGATCCTGCAGCGGCGGGTACAGCATCAGCAGCAAGGTGCCCAGGGCGAACCCGGCCATCAGCATGCGCCCGGTGTAGGGGATGCGGTTGCGGGCCATCCACACCAGCACCACCAGCAGGCTGAGCAGCGCCCCGCGGGACCCGGACAGCAACAGCCCGACCGCGCCCAATGCCGCCACTGCCAGGCCCAGGGCCCGGGGCCAGCCGCTGCGGGTCAGGCCAAAGCAGAACGCCAGGGGCAAAGTCAGGGCCATGGCGCCGCCGGTGACGTTGGGGTGCATCCAGGGCGAACCCATGCGCGTGGACAGCGCGCTGAGGCTGTCCCCCAGTACGTCGATGCCGCCATAGCCAAGGCCGGCAAGGATTGGGGTCATGGCGGTGGCGGTGCCGTTCTTGAGGAACACTGGGATCGACAGCAACAACAGCAGCAGGGTGCCGAGCAGCAGGCCGATGACCATCTGCTCCCGGGCTTTTTCCTGGTCCAGCAGGCGCGGCACCAGGAATAGCACCGACAGGTTCATCAGCCAGCGCACCCAGTTCACCGGGCCATTGCCATCGGCATTGACCGTCAGTTGGCCGATCAGGAATGGGAATGCGCTGAACGCCATCAGCGCCAGCAGGAGTTTTTCGGTGCGCAACAATTTGCCGGTACGGGTCAGGTTGGAGAACAGCCCCTGGGCCAGCACGCTGCCCCAGACCAGCAGGATCAGCGCCTCGGACACCGTGGTGCGCAAGCCGATCTGCACGGTGGAGTAAGGCAGGAAGGTGGCGATCACCGCAAACAGCAGCAAGCCACGCAACGGGCGCCGGATGATCGTCACCGTCGCCATGATGCCGACCATCAGCACCAGCACCTTGAGCGGCGGCAGCAACCAGACCAGCACCCCGAACAGCAGGCTGCAGATCAGCGCGATCGGCATGGCCATGGGCATTACTGGAGTTCCTCGAGCAAGGCGTTGAAGCGTTCCTGGTAGGCCGCTTCGGCATACCGTGCGGCCCAGGCCTTGAGTTCGTCGGGGTTGTCCGGCGTGGCGCTGGCCAATTGCACCATCAGGTGGGTCAGGGCTGGGCTGTCGGTGGGCGAGAAGCGCGGACTGTGGGGCGGGGTGATCTCATCCAGGGCCGAGCCGCTGGCCACTGCCACGCCGGTGCCGACACTCAGGGCTTCGATCACCGGTAGGCCGAAACCTTCGGCGTACGACGGTTGCCACAAGCGCTGGGCCTGTTGATACACGGCCTGCAACTGGGCATCGCTGAGGTCGCTCAGGTAGTGCAGGCCCGGCAGGTGCCGCAGTTCATCCGGCAGGTGCTCGGCGGCGCCCACCAGCACCAGTTCTGGTACCTCGGGGCTCTGCTGCCGCGCAGCGTGCCAGGCACTGACGAACCACGGGATGTTCTTGCGCGGCTCGCGGGTGCCAACGGCCAGCCAGTAGCGGGCAGGCAGTTGCAGGTCGCTGATATCGGCCGCGGCACCGGTGAAGCCAGGCACCAGGTTGGGCAGCACCCGCACTTTGTCCCGGGCTTCGGGAAACAGCTTCACCAGTTCGTCTGCGGTGTATTGGGAAGGGGTCCAGATTCGGTCGGCCTGTTTGACCGAATGGCCGATCGACAGACGATCGGTGAACCGGTATACGCGCTCTTTGAGCCGGGAGCCATGGCTGTTGTTCAGGGTCAGTTGGAACAGGTCATGCAGTTGCAGGACATAACGCAGGCCGGCGGGCTTTTTGCCCAGGGGCAGGCCCATGTTGAAGTTGCAGATGTACAGCTCGACTTCGGCCCGACGCAGGGCGTCGGGCAGAAAGGCGCCCTCGAACCTGAGTCGGCCGGGCAGGCGATGGATGCCCTGCAACGGCGCTCCCCAGCTTGGGCAATGCACGCGGCGGCGCAGCGGGTGGTCTTCGGGGGCCACGCCGAACAGTTGCAGGCGTACCTGCGGGTTGGCGCGCAGGGCGTCTTCCAGGGCCAGGTTCTGCCGGCCAATGCCACTGTTGCTGTAGCCCGCGGCGGGGCGGTAATCCAGACCTATGCGCATACGGACACTTCTTCTTTGAGAGGGGAAAGATGGTGGTAGACCGCTTCCAGTTGGGCGGCGGCCACGGCCCAATCATGTTCGGCCTTGACGTAGGCACGCCCGGCTTCGCCCACTTGCAGCAGGCGCGCCGGGTCGGCCAGGGCGTCGGCGAGGATCTGGGCCAGTGCGCCGGGGTCTTCGCTGCCCAGGTAATGCTCGCCGTTTTTCACCCGTAGTCCGGAGCTGCCCTGGGCGGTGGTGATGACCGGCAGGCCGGCGGCCATGGCCTCCAGCACCTTGAGCTTGGAACCGCCACCCTGGCGCAGGGGCGCGAAGAACACCGCCGAGTTTTTTTGCAGGTCCCGCAGGTCGGGCACAAAACCCTGCCACTCGATGCGTGGATCAGGCCAGCGCTGACGGAAACTGTCGGGCAGGGCATAGCCGCAAATGGCAAAGCGCACCTGCGGGTTGAGTTGCCACAGGCGCGGCAGAATCGCCTCCAGGGCCCATTCCACGGCATCCAGGTTGGGGCTGTATTCGTAGTTGCCGATAAACAGCAGGCGCTGGCTGTGCAGGTCCGGGCGCACACCCGCGTAGTGCTCGCAGTCCACGCCGTTGACCACCACCGCCGTAGGTTTGCCGGTCAGTTGCTGGAGGTTGGCAGCGTCTTGTTCGGTGACGGCGATGACCTGGGTCGCTTGCTTGAACACCCGGTGTTCCCAGCGCCGGTAGCGCCATTGGTCATAAAGGGTGAAGGGCTTGGCCCAGGTGGGCAGGCGATCGTAGCTGGCGGCGCCGAGGGCGGACTCGACGTTGTGCTCAGTGAGGATAAAGTCCCGCTGCAACTGCTGGAGGGGGGCTTCAAAGGGTTGGAAGCTGTAGCTGTGTTCGATCTGGATCACGTCCCAGGGCTCGTCCAGCAACTGGCGAAAGCGTGCCTGTAGCGATGGCGCCAGGCCGTTGACAGAGGCCAGCATCGGATAGGGCGCCAGCAACACCGCAAGCAGCGTTCGCAGGCTGCGCAAGGGCCGGCGCGGCAGCACGATCAGGCGTTCCAGCCAGGGCTCCAGGGCCTGGCGGGTGGCGTCATCGAGGGCGGTCTTGGACTGCACCAGCAAGGTGATGCGATGCCCCCGCGCTGCCAGGGCACGCAGCAGGTGGTACTGGCGGGTCTTGCCGCCGCTGGTGGCCGGCCAGGGCAGATAGGGCAGGGTCCAGAGAATTTTCATCGTTACCACACCAAGAGTTGCAAGCTGGTTTTCAGCGGCACCCGCACCCCTTGCCCATCGGCAAGGGGCGTCTGGGTGCCGGCCAGAGGGTCGAACAAGGTGGCGTTGTGCACCGAAGGCACATGCAGGCTGGTGCCGCTGGCACTCCATAGCATCCACACGTGGGAGCCGTCGGGACGGGTCCAGGCAATGCTGTAGAGGTCACTTGGGGCATCGTTCAGGGCCGGTGGGTCGGCCGGTTCCAGGCGCGGGCCGGTGGTTTCGAGGAAGCGTTTGAGGGCCGTGTACACCGGCTTGGGTTCGCCGTTCAGGTCCAGCAAGCCGTAGGACTGGTCACGGTTGCTGGCACGGGCATCCAGGTCACTGAGGTTGAACAGGAAGATCCGCTGATAATCCATGCTGGCCATCAGGGCCAGGCGGCGCAGGGTGTAGTCGGCCTGGCCGTCGACGCCGATCATGGCCTGCATTTCCCGGGCGCCGCTGGTGTAGCTTGACCACCCCCATTCGGTGGCCCAGACCTGTTTCACACCATGGCCGTGCAGGGCGTCGTTGAGGAAGTTGCCCTGCACCAGAAAGTCCCGGGCGTCGGGGTCGTCACCCTCGGGGTGCTCCGAATACGGGTGATAGGCAGCGATCAGATCCTGCTGACCCAAGCCCTGTTGCAGCAGGTTTTCCAGCATCAGGCCCGGGGTGTTGCGCATCTGGCTGTAGTAGGCCATGCCGGCGGTGGCCACCGATTTACCGGGGATGGCGCTGCGGATCGCCTGGGCGGTGGTGTTCAACAATTGGCCGTAGGCAAGCGGGTCTTCCTTGGGGCGCCAGACGATGTTCGGCTCGTTCCACACCTGCCAGGTGTTCACCTGTGGATAACGCTGGGCCAGCATCGCCATGCGCTGGGCGAAGACATTGGCGTCCTTGGGCGGGTACTGATCGGTATTGCTGGCGCCCGCCGGGGCCGAGGTGGCAAAGGGCGCCGAACCTACCAGGTACGCCAGGGTGTTGTAGCGATGGTCGTTGATGGCATTCATCGCGCCATCCAGGCTGTCGAGCTGATAGTGGCCCTGGTCCGGCTCGATCATCGCCCAGTGGATCGTCAGGCGTACCCAGTTCAGGCCCAGATCGTCGAGGCGGCTCATCTGCTTTTGGTAGGTGCCCGGGTTGAAGTACTGGAACTGCGCGTTGACCCCGAGAAAATCCTTCCACTGCACCGCCCGAGGCGCCCGCAACGGGCTCTGGGCTTCGGCTGTTCCGGACCAGGGCAGGCTGCTGATGGCGAACGCCAGCACCAGCAGCGCCGGCAGCCAGATCACCGGTTTACGCCACATGGCCGGGGCCTCCGCAGGCGTCCTGGAACACCTGGATAAAACGTTCGGCGGTGTGCTGCCACACCCGCTGGGCGCCGATCATGCTGGCGTGTTCGGCCCAGCGCACAGCCAGTTCCGGGGTGGCGCACAGGTGGCTGATCTCTGCCGCCAGGGCCGCGACGTTGCCTTGGGGGAAGATCACGCCGTTGTCCTGGGCCACCTCTTCGGCGAAGGAGCGGGCATCGGACGTGATCGCCCCACGCCCGCAAGCCACGGCCCAGGACAAGGCGCCGCTGGTGCCGCGCAGTTGGCCGAGTAACTTGAGTTTGCTCGATTCTCGGTACGGCAAGACCATCACATGGTGGGCCTGGATTACCCGCGGGATGTCGGCGGCCGGCAGGTCCAATCGCCAGTCGATGCTGTCTTGCAGGTTCAGGCGCTGGATGTGTTGACGCAGTTGATCGAGGTAGCTGCCACTGCTGCCGAAGGCCATTTCCGGCTCGCTGCCTCCGGCCAGGGTCAGGCGCAGGCGGCTGCGCAAGTCGGGTTGTTGGGCAAAGGTCATGGCCAGGGCGTCCAGCAGGTCCTCTATACCCTTGCCGCGGTAGATAAAGCCGAAGTACAGCAAGCGTATAGGGTTCAGCGGTGGCAGAGGCTGTGGCTCGATCACCAGGTTGCCGTGGGGGATCACTACCATTTGTTCGGGCCGCAGGCCCATGCGCTGGCGCAGGCTGTGGCTGCCGGCTTGGGTCAGGGTAATCAGCCGGGTCAGGCTACGGGCCAGTTGCTTTTCTTCATGCAGGCAAAGCGGGTCGGCGAGTACCGTGGCGATCTGCGGCAGGGGCGAAGGCCAGCGGCTGGCCAGGGACAGCGGCCAGGGCAGCGTGGCCCGGCGCCAGACCAGGCGTTCCGGGTCATGCACGGTGGCAGTCAGGGGCAGGTTTGGAAAACGCTGGCGCAAGGCCCGCAAGGCATGGAATTCCGCCAGGCGCCCGCCACCGATTTCGGCATGCACCAGGTCGATGCCTTGCCAGTCGAATTCGGCCACCTGTTGCAGCGCCCGGGGCAGCAGGTTGCCAGACCCGGCCAGGGGAGTGCTGACGCGCACGCCATGGCTTTCCAGGGCAGCCTTCAGATGCCCGGCATAGTCGGCGATGCCGTTCTGTTCCGGCGGCAAGGGGGCCAGCAGGGCAATGTGCATCAGCCGTGGCTCCTGAATCGTGCCATGACGTTCAGCACCTTCTCGGGAATGCCGAAGCGCCGGCGATTGATGATGATGCCGTCGACACGCTTGAAGGCGGTGTTGAGAATCGACAGGGCATTTTGCAGCACCGGCACCGTGGTGGTTTCGGCCTCGACGATCAGGGCGATCAGGTCCGCTTCACGCAGGGTGACGAAGGCCTCTTGATTGGAGAAGAAGCCCGAGGCCTCCAGCAGCAGGATTTCCCCCGGGGCTGCTGGGGGGGCGCCATTGACCCGCACGGTGTGCCCGCGCTCCTGCAGCAGGTTGCGCAGGTGCTCGGTGACAAAGGTCACCCCTTCACCCTTGCGCGCCGAGGTCAGGCCGATGGCCAAGCCGTGTTCGGCCACCTGTTCCAGAGGCAGGATCCCGTACAGCCGGTAGAGGCTGGCGATGAAGGCGCTGTTGCGTTGCGGCAGGTGGCTGTCGAGGTCTTGCAGGCTGCTCCAGACCTTGACCCCAAAGCGTTCTTCGATCTGGTCGCCATCGTGGATGCGCTGGTCCAGCAGGTAGAAGAAATACAGCGCCATCAGGCCCACCGCCAGGCTCAGGGGCAGGGCCAGGAACAGCATGGCCAGGCTTTTGGGGAAGACGCGGCTGGGCTTGAACGTGGCTTCTTCAATTACCGCGATGTTGCTGATCTGGCTCTGGTCGAGCTCACGGTCGATGCGGGCTTTTTCAGTGCTGTCGCTGTACAGGGCAAAGCTCTTTTCCGCGGCATCCAGTTCACGCTGCAGGCGCGCCAGTTCGGGCTCGATGGCCAGGGCCTGGCGTCGATCTTCTTCAAGTTTGGCCAGCTGGGTTTCCTGCTGGGCCGCTTGAGTCTTCAGGCGGCTGAGGCTGGCCTGCTGGTCGGCGAAGCTGTTTTGCAGGCGGGTGTACACCGGGTTGGGGGCGAGGTTTTCGCTGCGTTGCACCGTGGCGTTTTCGGCCTTGAGCAGGGCTTGCAGGTTGGCGATCGCGGTGTCCATGGCGCGCACGGGCGGTGCCCCTTCCTTGAAGGTGCGGAGCATCTCCTGGCGCTCGATCTGCTTGGCGTTGATGCGCTGCGACAGGTCCTGGCGATCCGGGTTGAGGCTCATCTGCCGGCCGATGCTGATTTCTTTTTTCATGCTGTTGAGCTGGGCCTGGATGGTGTCCAGGCCGCTCTGGGTCGAGGCCACGGCGCGGGTGGTGTTGAGGTGCTCGCCGCGCAGGTTGTTGAGGTTGCGGGAAATGTCATTCAAGCGCTCGGCAATGCTCACCGCACCCAGGCGATTGAGGTAGTCGGCGATCTGCTGTTTGTAGCCCAGGATGCGGGCATTGGTGGCGGTGCTTTCGCCTTCATAGAAGGCGTACAGGCTTTTGCGCCCCAGGGTCTGGGTGCGCTCCTGCTGGTACAGCTCGACCCAACTCTTGACCACGGCCTGGGCCACGGCGGGGTTGTTCCAGGAAAAGCTGATTTCCATCACCGAGGAGCCGGGGGCGTGGGTCACGCTGAAGCTCTTGAGCAGGCGTTCGGTGAGGCGGTCGACCGGGGATTGCTTTTCCACCAGACCAAGCAATTGCAGGAAGCTGCGAATGCCTTCGACCATGCCTTCCAGTGCACTTTTCACCGCGTTTTTCACGCTGGCCAGAAAGCCCTGCTGTTCCGGCTGGCGGGACAGGTCGGCGAGGTACTTCTCCGCCACCTTGCGGGCGATCGGCGCGCCGCTGAGCATGCGCTCCTCGTCGATGATCGGGTCACGCTGGGCGCTGGGAATAACCACCGCCTGGCGATCGGCAATCTCGATCGGCAGGGTGCTGGTGTCGCGTCCCGGCTTGACCAGCAGCAGCGCCGTGGACTCGAAGCGATTGGGCAGCAGGAAGGCCCCCAGCAGGATGATGATGAAGGTCACCAGCACGGTGAGTTTCACTTCGCGCTTGAAGATGAAGAACAAACGCAGCAAATCGCGGAAGGAACGGATATTGATCATCTGGGCTGTCCTTGGCGATCAGTTGTTGTTATTGCGGTTCAGTTCGTAACTCGCGCCGATACCGATCGACTTGGTGAACGGGATCAGTTGGTTGAGGTACAGGTCGACCCATTCGATGCCGTTACCCACGCTGGACTTGGGCACGAACACCACATCGCCCCGTTGCAACAGCACCGGCGCGGCACCGGCGGTGCCAGCGATCATGAAGTTGCGATAGTCGAAGAAGTAGGTCTTGTAGCGACCGTCCTGCTCCTGGCGCAGCAGGGCGATATTGCTGCTGTCGGCTACTGGCAGGATGCCGCCGGCGCCGATGATCGCTTGCTCCACCGTGGTCGCCACCGTGACCGGCAGTGACGCCGGGTTACGTACGAAGCCACCGATAAACACGGTGTTGCTCGGGGTCTGGGAGATGTTCACGGTCAGGGCCGAGTCCTGATAGATGTCCTTCAGCTTGGCTTCCAGCACCTGGGTCAACTGGTCCGGCGTCAGCCCGGCGGCCTTGATCCGGCCCACGTAGGGATAGGCAAAAGTGCCGTCGTTGAGCACGACGAACAGGGTCAGTTCGTAGATCGAGTTGGCGGTGAAGGCCGAGATCGACGGCGCTTCACCGGTGTTGCGCACGATACGCAAGGTGTCGCCGGCGCGGATCCGCTCCGGCGGCAGGGGCTTGCCGGCCAGGGCCAGCCCTGCCTCATGGCCAGCCTTGAGTTCCTCGCTTTGGGGCAGTTCAACCTTGGCGGGAATGCTGCAGGCGCAGAGCAGCAGAGCGCTGATAATCAGCAGGCATTTTTTCATTGCGGGTTCTTCCTGGCGTCCATGGTTACAGCTCCCTGTCGGGTTGCAGGTCAAGCCTGGTGCCTGTTTCAGCTCGTTGGGGTGGCGGGAACCCGCCCGTAAATATCGGTGAAGCGCACGATGTCGTCTTCGCCCAGGTACTCCCCGCTCTGCACTTCAATCATCACCAGGTCGATCACCCCGGGATTGACCAAACGATGGGTGCGGCCGGGTTTGATAAAGGTCGATTCATTGGTGTTGAGCAGGAATTCATCCTCGCCGTTGGTGACCCTGGCCATGCCGCTGACCACGATCCAGTGCTCGCTGCGATGGTGGTGCATCTGCAGCGACAGCGAGGCCTCGGGGCGCACCACGATGCGCTTGATCTTGAAGCGCGAACCCTCTTCCAGAACCGTATAGGTGCCCCAGGGCCGGGTGACGGTGCGGTGCAATTTGTACGCGTCGTGCCCCAGACGCTTGAGCTCCTGGGCGATCAGCTTGACGTCCTGGCTGCGCTTGCCATCGGCAATCAGCAGGGCATCGGGGGTGTCGATGATGATCAGGTTGTCCAGGCCCACGCCGCCCACCAGGCGTTTGCGCGAATCGATGTAGCAGTTGGTCACGTCGTACAACACGGTCTCGCCATTGCACTGGTTGCCCTGGGCATCCGCTGGGCTCAGCTCACGCACCGCCTGCCAGGATCCGATGTCGCTCCAGCCCAGTTGGCAGGGCACCACCGCGACTTTTTTCGAGCGCTCCATCACTGCGTAGTCGATGGAGATATCCGGCACCCGGGCAAAGCTGTCGCTGTCGAGTTCCAGTTGCAGTTCGTGGTTGCCTTCACGGCGATGACTGAGGTCCAGGCACGCCTCGACCGCGCTCACCACCGCGGGGGCGTGCTCGCGCAATTCCTGGAGGATGCTGTCGGCACGCATGCAGAACATGCCGGCGTTCCACAGGTGCAGGCCGCCGTCGACATAGCCCTGGGCCGTGGCCGCATCGGGTTTTTCGACAAAGCGTTTTATCTGGAAGCTGTCGCTGTTCAGGGCCTGGCCCTTTTCGATATAGCCGAACCCGGTTTCGGCCTTGTCCGGCACCAGGCCGAAGGTCACCAGCCAGCCTTGTTCGGCCAGTTGCCGGGCACTGTGCACGGCTTCGGTAAAGGCGCCGAGGTCCTTGATCAGGTGGTCGGCGGGCAGCACCAGCAGCTGCGCGTCCTCACCGTACAGGCGGCTGACGTGCAGCGCCGCAGCGGCAATCGCCGGGGCGGTGTTGCGGCCGAACGGTTCGAGGATGAAGTCCAGGTCCAGCTTGCGACGATTCAGCAGGCGGTAGTCATCCACGGTGCGGAAGAACACCTCGCGGTTGGTCACCGTCAATAGGCGCGTCACATCGTCCAGGCCGCTGGCGCGCACGAAGGTCTTCTGCAACAGGCTCTCGCCATCGGGCAAGCGCATGAAGGGTTTGGGCATCGCCTCCCGGGATACGGGCCACAGGCGGGTGCCGGCGCCGCCGGCGATGATGCAGGGAATGAGAGTGCTCATTCAGAAGGCCTCGCGAGTCATGATCACGGATGGAACGGTGCGGAAGAGGATGTACAAGTCAAACCAGACCGACCAGTTTTCGATGTATTCCAGGTCGAATTCGACACGCTTCTCGATTTTTTCCAGGGTGTCGGTTTCGCCACGATAACCGTTGATTTGCGCCAGCCCGGTAATGCCCGGCTTGACCCGGTGGCGCGAGGTGTATTCCTTCACTGCCTCCTCGAAAAGAATGCCAGCGGCCTTGGTGGCGGTGGCGTGTGGGCGCGGCCCGACCATGGACATGCTGCCGCCCAGCACGTTGAGCAGTTGCGGCAGCTCATCGAGGCTGGTCTTGCGAATGAAGCGTCCGACTCGGGTGATGCGCGGGTCGCCTCGGGTGGTTTGCTGCTCGGCATTGGCGTCTGCCAAGTGCTGGTGCATGGAGCGGAATTTGTAGACCTTGATCAACCGGTTGTTGTAGCCATAACGCTTCTGCTTGAACAGCACCGGGCCTTTGGAGTCGAGCTTGATGGCCAGCGCCACCGCGAGCATGACCGGTGACAGCAACACTAGGGCCAGGGTCGACAGGAGCATGTCTTCAGCGCGCTTGAAGAACGGCGACCAGCCGCGCAACGGCACTTCCGAGGCATTGAACATCGGCAGGCTGGCCACTTCGGTGATGCGGTTGTGGGCATGCCGAAAGGCGACCATGTCCGGCACCAGCAGCACGTTGACCGGCAACCGGCGCAACTCACGAATCACGTAGGCCATGCGGTTTTCCGCGGACCAGGGCAGGGCCACCAGCACCTGGGTGACCTGGCCCTCGCGGATCAGTTTTTCCAGGTCGCTGGAGTTGCCCAGCAATGGCAGGTTGCACAGGGTCTTGGGCAGGCGGCCGATGCGGTCGTCGATAAAGCCGATCACGCCGGAGCGGATGTCCTGGTGCTGGGCCAGGTATTCGGCCAGGCGCTGGCCGTTCTCGGTGGCGCCGAGGATCACCGCGTTTTGCAGGAACACACCGCGCTGCATCAGTTGCTGGAACAGGGTCAGGAGAATCAGGCGTTCGATGCCGAACAACACCAGGCTGCCGCAGAACCAGATCAACAATTCGCTGTTGCTGAAGTCATCGAACATCTGCATGGCGCGGTGCATGAACATCAGCACGCAGAAGGAAGAAGCCCAGGCAAAGAGGGTCAGTTGGAAGCGCAGCCGGTTGCTGAAAATGCTTTCGGCGTAGACCCCCAGCGCCTGGAAAATCATCACGCTGATGACCCCGAAAAACAGCAGGACGGTCAGGTCATTCTTGATTTGCGCGTGGTTTGGATCGGGGACCAGCATCATCAACAGCAACCCCGGGAGGATCGCCGTAACGCCGTGGACCAGGCGGATACCTAACAGAAAGTACTCGACCATGCTCGGCCGGGTAAGTAACAAACTATCGACTGGTTGCAACCGCATAAGATCAATTCCCTCGACCCTTGGCGACAGGCTCGGCTGAAAACACCTTCAGCCAGAGCGTCAAAAAACGACGTGTCACGCCTTCCCATCCCTGATGTTTCTACGGCAGGTTTGACGCGGTCAATGTGGGGCCCGTGAACGTTAAGAGACCCTTGTCCTTGACGAGTTCCGTCGAATTTCTGGCGCAGTGTCGCGTGCCGACATTGGCCACTCGTCATCTCTGGAACTCCGGCTGAGTAAAGCCCATGAAACACTGACTGGCGAATAGAAAGCAGGCTAAGGGGTCAGAAAAATTTCAGATGCCTGTAATCGTTGGGCCAAGTGCCCGTGCGCTCGGGATGCACTCGTACCCAGGCGAAAAAAATATCTTCGGCGGCACCGACTTTTTTGTTTGCGGCTTGGGTCAACATCCTTCAAGCATCTTTTTGAATCCTGGGAGTCGTGATCCATGAGCGAGCGTAAGGCACTGTTGATTTTGCATGGCAAGCAGGCCCTCAACGACGACGTGCGCCAGGCCGTGGAAGCCAAGCGCGCGGCGGGCTGGGAGTTGGCGGTGCGCGTGACCTGGGAGGCGGGCGATGCCCGGCGACTGGTCCAGGAAGCCCTGGCCGCCGGCTACCCGCAGCTGATCGCGGGCGGCGGTGACGGTACCTTGCGTGACATTGCCGAGGCCCTGGCCGAGGAGCAAGGTGACGCCAGCCTGGTGCTCTTACCCTTGGGCACCGCCAACGACTTTGCCCGGGCCGCCGGCGTGTCGCTGGAGCCTGCGGTTGCCCTCGACCTGTTGGATGTGCCCGCGCGGGCCATCGACCTCGGCGAAGTCGGCGGCCAGGTGTTCTTGAATATGGCGACGGGTGGGTTCGGCAGCCAGGTCACGGCCAACACTTCGGAGGACTTGAAAAAGGTCCTCGGTGGCGCGGCGTACCTGTTCACCGGGCTGTCGCGTTTCGGCGAACTGCACGCGGCCTCTGCCGAGTTGCAGGGGCCGGATTTTCACTGGAGCGGCGAGCTGCTGGCCCTGGGGATCGGCAATGGCCGGCAAGCCGGCGGCGGGCATGTGCTATGCCCCCAGGCCCTGGCGGATGACGGACTGCTGGACGTGAGTATTTTGCCGGCGCCCCAGGAAGTGGTCGGCACCCTGAAAGAGCTGATGACCGATGGTTGGGGGCTGGACAGCATGTTTGTCCGGGCGCGCTTGCCCTGGGTCGAGATCAAGGCATCCCAGGGCTTGTCCATCAACCTCGATGGCGAGCCCCTGGAGGGCAACGACCTGCGTTTTGTCGCTCGGCCCCAGGCGTTGCGCGTGCATTTGCCGGCGGACTCGCCACTGCTGGGCGCCGTGGAGCAGGGTTAGTCGTCGAGGCTGATGATCTGTTCGCGCACGGCAAACAGCACCAGCCCGGCGACGTCATAGATCTGCAGGCGTTTCATGATTTGCGAACGGTGGGTTTCCACGGTCTTGATGCTCAGGCCCAGGCCTTGGGCGATCTCTCGGGTGGATTTGCCGCGCACGATCAGGCGCAGGATTTCCAGCTGGCGCGCCGTCAGGTTGTGCACCAGCGTGGGCTCGGGCTGGTTCTTCTGGGTGCGGGTCAGCGCCTGGTCGATCACCGTGTGGGCGATCGCCGGGCTCAGGTAACGCTCGCCGTTGCGCAGTGCTTCCAGGGCGTGTTCGAGTTCGGTGGCGGTGGTGTCCTTGAGCAGGTAGCCATGGGCGCCGGACTCCAGGGCCTGCATGATCAGCGCCGGGTCGGTGTGCATCGAGAGGATCAGGACCTTGCTCAGGGGGCGTGCCGCCTTGAGTCGTTGCAGGGCCTCCAGGCCACCGATGTTCTTCATCGAGATGTCCAGCAGGACGATGTCCGGGCGCAGTTGTTCGACCATCTCCAGCAACTGATTGCCGTCGTTGGCCTCGCCGATCACGGCATAGCCGGGAATGTCCGTTACCAGGGCACGTACGCCGGCCCGAATCAGAGAGTGGTCATCCACCAGAAGTAAATTACAGGTCAATGTAGAACCTTATCGGTACTGGCCCGTTCAAGGGCGCGGGGGCTCCAGGGGAAAAGTGCTTCGATCAGTGTGCCTTGCTCGGGCTGGCTGGTGACGCTCAGGGTGCCTCCCAGTTGCGCCACGCGTTCCGCCATCCCGGCCATGCCGCGCTGCCCTTGGGCGCCCGGGTTGGTGGCGGGGGAGAAGCCTTGGCCGTCATCGCTGATCAGCAGCGACAGCCCTTCGGGCAAACGCTGCAGGCGTACCAGCAGGTTCGTCGCCCGGGAATGCCGGAGGATATTGGTCACCGCTTCCTGGGTGATCCTGAAGGCGGCCACGGCCATCTCTTCCGGGATCCCCGCCAGGTGCTGTCGGCACTCCAGGCTCCAGTGCACCGAGGTGTTTTCCAGGGTCTTGAGTAAATGGGCGCGCAAGCTGGCTTCCAGTCCCAGGCTGCTCAGTTGCCGCGGATTGAGGATCGCCGAGACGTCGCGCACTTTGGCCAGGGTTTCGTCGAGGGTGTTGCCCAGGCTCGCACAATGCCCTTGCAGGTCATCGGGCAGGCGGCGCTTGAGCCACTCGTTCTGGAGCTTGGCGGCCGTCAGAAGTTGGCCGATATCGTCGTGCAGTTCACGGCTGAGGCGATGACGTTCGTTTTCCTGGACTTGCAGCAGGCGGTCGGCGAGTTCCTGGGGCTGGAACTTGATCGACTTGCGCCAGTAGTCGTACTGGATCCACAGGCAAGCCAGGGTGGCGATGTTCAACAGCAGCAACGCCAGGGACAGGGGGCGCTCCAGGTAAAAAATCAACAAATTGCCAAGGGTCGAGCACACCCCCAGCAACAGGCAGAGCCAGTGCAGGTTTTTGCGCAGGAGTGGCCAACAGATAACGGACTTGAGGCTGGCGTACATAACGGATGGAGCCAATGAATGTTCGCTGCGGTAAGGCCACCTGGGAAACTGACGGGGCCCTGTTTAAAAACGATACGGTTTTATTAAACGATGTTAATTGACGTTGTTCTAAATGTTTCGAGCATGTTAGGCAGTGACTCAAGAGCCTGAGTCAATGTGCCACTAATTGTGTTGGTTAGTGGCCGGCATACTATCACTCTTGGTTACCCTCGGTCGCGTGTCCGGGCATCGGTATATATGTCCGGCAGGTCAGGATTACGGGCTTTAGGTACGTGAGTGCCAGCTCTTGCTATTACTCCCTAGTGTATTTATCAGTCACTCTGTTTGATCGGGCTTAACAGCAAAACCGATAAGGCAGCGAAAGATCAAGTATCAGCGCTGACATCCTAGTTAAGGTCGTAGTTGCTTATGTCGTTTACAGGCATGTGATGTTGAATTGCGACATATGCAATGGCGCCGTAAGTCAGAGGGTAGTGGCAGGGGGCCGCGCTGCTGTGAGTGGCTTGGCGGCATCAGGTTTCACGGTGGGGGTCAGTGACTGGCGTGGGGCATGGGCAGGGCGCCGTGTTCTCCGACGTGTTCAGCCAGTGCGGCAATCAGCAGGGCCTGTTCACTGTCATCCATGTGGAGTTGGCCGTCGTGCGGGTCGATCAGTTCCAGTTGCCAGGCCATCAAGGTCAGGCAGCCCTTGATCACCTCAAGTAGCCGCTCATTCAGGTCGATGGATCGCTGGGCCTGATGCAGCAATTTGTGCACATGCCGGGAGAATTCGCAGAGCGGCGCCACGCCGTGGTCGGCAGCGGTTTGCGCCAGGTTCGACAGGCTGTCAAGCAAGCACTGTATGGCCTCTTCATCGTTATGGATCAGGTGCAAATGGCTCAGGCAGTCTTCCGAGCGTGCCAACAGGGTTTGCGCTTCGATGAAGAAGGTGGGTTGGGGATGAATGGGCTGCTTGCCGTCCTTGAGCATGCTTATCTCCATGACCTGATGTCCGTTGAAGGGAGAGTGCGTTGGCTGAACGGTTGTAAGGCAGAGCGTGTTGTTGGTTGGCCGATTGAAGGCAGTGCCGAGGTGTTTGCTGTGTGCACGCAGGGCTGCTCGTACCGGTCTTTATGAGGGGTGAAAGGAGTCTTCAGGCCACTGAACAAGTGGCGCAGGCGCACGGGCTCGGCAGCTCGACGAGTCGGGGTCATGCCGTATGAGTAGGCACCGAGCCAAGTTCCTGCGAGAAAAAACAAAAGCCTGACTCCATTCATGCAACTGAGAATGGCGTCACATTAATGGCTATTGGATATCGCGAATATCAGGTTGGACCTGATTGTTACTAGGGGATTCCCTTAGGCGCGGGAACCTAACGGCGAAATAAAGGTCGTGCCGCGAGGGATGGGGTGCGGGGGAGCTGATGGGCGCAGTAAAGCATGATGTTAATGTGACATCAATGCCTTTACATGGCATTTTGTCTGGGGGTCAAGCTACGGCTTGATCGGCCGATAACTCTATTCAGTGAATTCATCAGAACAAGCCCAGGAGTCATTAATGGCCGGCATTCTCGACACGGTAGATCAACGCACCCAGCTGGTGGGTGAGAATCGCCTGGAAATCCTTATGTTCCGCCTGGCCGGGCGCCAGTTGTTCGCAATCAACGTTTTCAAGGTGCAGGAAGTCCTGCAACTGCCCAAGCTGACCCTGATGCCTCAGCGTCATCCCTTCGTCTGTGGCGTGGTCAACTTGCGCGGCCAGACCCTGCCGGTGATCGACCTGTCCCAGGCCATCGGCATGCGTCCGCTGGTACCGGGCCCTAACAGCACCATCATCGTCACCGAGTACAACCGCTCAGTGCAGGCCTTCCTGGTGGGTGGTGTCGACCGCATCGTCAACATGAACTGGGAAGCCATCATGCCGCCGCCGACCAGCGCCGGGCGCCAGCATTACCTGACGGCCATCAGCAAGGTCGACGATCAGTTGGTGGAAATCATCGACGTCGAGAAAGTCCTGGCCGAGATCGTGCCCTACAACGCCAAGGTTTCCCGCGACAAGCTGGAAGATCCAGTGCTGGAGCGCGCCCGCGGCCGTGAAGTGCTGCTGGTGGACGACTCCAACGTGGCCCTCTCGCAACTGCGCGACACCCTGGGCCAGCTCGGGGTGAAGATGCACATCGCCAGCGACGGTCTCAAGGCCCTGAACATGCTCAAGGCCTGGGCCGACACCGGGGTCGACATGACCGAAAAGCTGCTGATGATCTTCACCGACGCAGAAATGCCGGAGATGGACGGTTACCGCCTGACCACCGAAATCCGCAACGACCCGCGCCTGCGTGGGCTCTATGTGGTGCTGCACACCTCGCTGTCCGGCAGCTTCAACGACTCCATGGTGAAGAAGGTCGGTTGCGACAACTTCCTATCCAAGTTCCAGCCGGACAAACTGGTGGACGTGGTCCGCCAACGCCTGTTGCTGGATGAAGTCAGCGCCTGACCCTGGCCGGCGGACAGGCGCCCGATCTGTCCGCCTATCTGTGTCTTTTATTCGCCGGTGAGCTCGTATAGGGTGGCGTTTTTTGCCCAACCCAGGGAGCTGCCATGCGTCTGAGCGCGCTGTATCGATACCCCATGAAGTCCGCCCGGGGCGAGTCCCTGCAACAGGTCGCCCTGGACAAGCTGGGCCTGGACGGGGATCGCCGCTGGATGCTGGTGGACGAGGCCAGCGGGCGCTTTCTGACCCAGCGCGCCGAGCCGCGCATGAGCCAGCTGTCGGCCCTGTGGAATGCCCAGGGCGGTCTGACCTTGAGTGCGGCCGGGCGACCTACCCTAGACGTCGATTTGCCCGGTGCCGATGCGCCTTTGCGTGGCGTGACCATCTGGCGCGATACGTTGCGCGTGCCGGATGCCGGCGATGCGGCGGGTGCCTGGGTCAGTGACTTTATCGGCAAGCCTACGCGGCTGGTCCAGGTGCCCCTGGAGCGGGCGCGCACCACCCAGGCCGGTTATGGCAAGGACGATGATCAGGTGGCGTTTGCCGACGGCTTCCCGTTGTTGCTGATTGGCCAGGCGTCCCTTGAAGAGCTGTCCGATCGAGTCGGGCGCCCCCTGGAGATGCTGCGCTTTCGCCCCAACCTGGTGATCGAAGGCAGTGCAGCCTATGCCGAAGACCAATGGAAGCGGGTGCGTATTGGCGACGTGGAGTTTCGCGTGGTCAAGTCGTGCTCGCGCTGCATCCTCACCACCATCGACCCGCAGACCGGCGAGCGCAGCGCTGACCGGGAGCCCCTGGCAACCCTGCAGAAATACCGGGCCCAGGAAGACGGTGCGATGTTCGGCCAGAACCTGGTGAACGATGGCCTTGGCCTGCTTGAGGTGGGCATGCCGGTGACCGTGCTCGAGTAGCACGGCTGGCCCATGACGAAAAATGCCCGTATCGCAGGATACGGGCATTTTTTTTGGCCGGCGGGAGGAGCCTAAGGCCGACTCAGCCGCGGTACTCGCACAGGTAAGCGGTATCGACTGCGACCTTGAGCTGGAACTTGCTGTTGGCCGGGACGTTGAACTGGCTGCCGGCGGCGAAGGTTTCCCAGTCGCTGCTGTCTGGCAGCTTGACGGTCAGGGCGCCGGAGACCACGTGCATGATTTCCCGCTGTGCGGTGCCGAACTCATATTCGCCCGGAGCCATGACGCCGATGGTAGCCGGACCTTCGGCCGTGCCGAAGGCAATCGACTTGACGGTGCCGTCGAAGTACTCGTTGACTTTAAACATGGGCGATTCCTCGAAAAGGGTCAAAAAGGCTGGCCAGTATGCACAAGGGCTTCAGGTGCGTCACCTGTTGCCCGCAAGGTTCAGCCCGGAAGAATCAGCGGTAGCAGGCGCGCGGTATTTCGTGCGTCTTCCAGGGCCCGGTGCTGCTGGCCATTGAAGTGCATGCCGGCCAGTTGCAGGGCGCTGATCAGGCCCAGGGGGCGCTCCAGGCGACGGGCCTTGGCGAAGCGCTGTTTCAGGTTCATGTGCGGCAAGGGCTGGAGCAGGCTGGTCAATTGCAGGCGCTGCCATTCCTGGAGCAGTTGCTTGCGGTCGTAATCGCCCCAACTGGCCCAGCCTTCCAGGCGTGCCTGATGGGGGCCAAGCCAGCGCTCGAACAGCGGCCAGACCTCCGTCAGCGGCGCGGCGCTGTCGATATTGGCCTGGGTAATGTGGGTCAGTTCACGGCAGAACGGGGTCAGGGCAGGGCGCCTGAGCGGTCGCACAAAACGCTGGAAATGGTCCAGCTCGCGGCCCTCGCGGTTGACCAGGGTGGCGCCGATTTCGATGATTTCCATCTCCGTCACCGGCCAGCCCCCTTCATCGGTAGTGGCTTCCAGATCTATTACCAGCCAGTGGGGCATCGCAAATTCCAGCCTTGAACATCGTGAAGAGGCTTGAGCGTAGCCAATGCCGGCACGTCCGCCTAGATGCTTATTCCACCTCCAGCAGGATCTGTCGATTTTTTACCTGGTCGCCCTGGCTGACTTGCAGGCGTTTGATCACGCCGTCGATGCCGGCCTTGAGCGGGTGCTCCATCTTCATGGCCTCCAGCACCACCAGCAACTGGCCCTTGCTTACCGCTGTGCCTTCGCTGACCAGCACCTCGACAATCGCCCCGTCCATGGGCGCCTTGAGGGTGCCGGAATGAGCGCTGGCCTGGCCGGCCGCCTGGGCCTGGGTCAGGTCTTGCAGGGCCAGGTAGCCGGGCGCGGTGAACAGCCACAGGTGCTCGGCGTCCTGCAGATAGGCATGGCGACGGCGCAGGCCGTCGACTTCCAGGCTGGCCCAGCGACCGTCGGCCTCCCGCAGGACGATAGCCAACACCTGCCCCTCAACCTGAATGTGCAGCGCCCCCGACGGCTGCGGTGTGAGGGCCACGGACCAACTGTTCTCCAGCAGCCCGAGGCGGTAGTGCAAGGGCACGCTGGCCGTGCTGCGCCAACCGGCCAGGGGGCCGGCATGCGCTTGGGCGCTGTGGTGATAGAGCAGGGCAGCGGCAATCGCCAGTTGCTCGGCACTCGGCGTCTGCGGAATCAGGCTGGGGTCGTCGGCGAACTGTTCAGCGATAAAGGCAGTGCTGAAGTGGCCGCTGACAAACACCGGGTGCTTGAGCAGGTTGGTCAACAACCGCTGATTGCTGGTCACCCCCATCAACACCAAGTCTTCCACGGCCCGCAGCAGTTGGCGGCGAGCGTCTTCGCGGCTGGCGCCATGGGCGATCAGCTTGCCCAGCATGGGGTCGTAGAAGGGGCTGATGCGCTGGCCTTCGAGCACGCCATGGTCGATGCGCACCGGGCTGTCCGTCGGCGGTTCCCAGCGCAGCACATGCCCGGTCTGGGGCAGAAAGCCCTGGGCCGGGTCTTCGGCGTACAGTCGCACCTCGATCGCATGACCCCGGAGCTGCACCTGCTCCTGGCGTAACGGCAAGGGCTCGCCGGCCGCCACGAGCAGTTGCCAGGCCACCAGGTCCAGGCCGGTGACGAACTCGGTCACTGGGTGTTCCACTTGCAGCCGGGTGTTCATTTCCAGGAAATAGAAGCGGCCCCGGGCATCCAGCAGGAACTCCACGGTGCCGGCGCCCACGTAGTTCACCGCGCGCCCGGCCTTCAGAGCGGCCTCGCCCATGGCCTGGCGCAACGCGACGGTCATCACCGGGCAGGGGGCTTCCTCGATGACCTTCTGATGGCGGCGCTGGATCGAGCAGTCCCGCTCCCCAAGGTGGATCAGATTGCCGTGGTGGTCGCCGAACACCTGGACTTCCACGTGCCGCGGTTCGATCAGCGCCTGTTCCAGAATCAGTTCGTCGCTGCCAAAGGCGTGCAGGGCTTCGGAGCGGGCGGTGCGGATCTGCTCCAGCAATTGCTCGGCGTGGTGCACCAAGCGCATGCCGCGACCGCCGCCACCGGCACTGGCCTTGATCATCAGCGGGTAGCCGATGCCCTCCGCCTGTTGTTGCAGCGTCGCATCGTCTTGCTCGGCGCCCTGGTAGCCGGCAATGCAGGGCACCCCGGCGGCCAGCATCGCCACCTTCGACAGGCGCTTGCTGCCCATCAATTCGATGGCCTCGCTGCTGGGGCCGATAAAGATTAGCCCGGCGGCCTGGCAGGCCCTGGCGAACTCGGCGTTCTCCGACAGAAAGCCGTAGCCGGGGTGCAACGCATCGGCTCCGCTGCGCCGGGCAGCATCGAGCAGGACGGCGGGGTTCAGGTACGACTGCTGCACGGCCGAGGGGCCGATGTGCACGGCTTCGTCGGCCATGCGCACGTGCCGGGCATCGGCGTCGGCGTCGCTGTACACCGCCACGGTGCGATAGCCCAGGGCCTGGGCCGTGCGCTGGATGCGGCAGGCGATTTCACCGCGGTTGGCGATGAGGATCTTGCTGAAGGCGGGCATGGCAGGCTCCCTGGAATCCATGGGGTTCGAACGGGTTTCAATACGGCGCAGACGTCGCTGACTGAGCGCTGGCGGGCGTCAACCGGCCCACGTCGGTGGGCGTTTTTGCGCGAACGCCAGGGTGCCCTCGGCACCTTCCTCACCGGTCAGCGCCTGGCTGAACGCTTCGGCAGCCTGATCCAGCAAGCCCGGCGCCAACGCTGGCGCACTGGCCAGCAGCAACGCCTTGGTCGCGGCATTGGCCCCGGGTGCACAACGCAATACCTGGTCCAGCACCTGGTCCAGGCGTTCGGCCAGGGCCTGTGGGTCGCGCTCGACAAAATGCACCAGCCCCAGGCGCTCGGCCTCGACCCCGTCGAAGCGTGCAGCCGTCAGCGCCAGGCGCCGGGCCTGGGTCAGGCCGATGCGCTGCACGACAAAGGGCGCGATCTGCGCCGGCAGCAGGCCCAGGCTGGTTTCCGGCAAGCCGAACTGGGCCTGATGATCGGCCAAGGCCATGTCGCTGACGCAGGCCAGGCCAAAGCCGCCTCCCAGCACCGCGCCTTGCAGCACGCAAATCAACACTTGCGGGCTGTGCTGGGCCTCTTCCAGCAAGCGGCCAAAGGCCCGGTTCAACTCGCGGTAGGCCTCGGCGCCCTGGGCCCGGGCCTCGACCATGTCCTTGAGGTCGGCACCGGAGCAGAAGTGGCCGCCCGCGCCGCTCAGCACCAGGGCCCGCACGCGACGTTCCCCGCGCACTGCCGCCAGTACCGCGCGCAATTCGCTGACCATCTGCAGGCTCATGGCATTGCGGGTGTGTGGGCGATTGAGGGTGATATGCAGGACCCCGCCATGGGGCTCCAGCAACAGGGTCTGGCAAGTGGGCAGGGCGTTCATTTTTTCTTCCCCGGCAGGATGCCCATGAGCTTGCAGATGATGCCCAGCATGATCTCGTCGGCACCGCCGCCGATCGACACCAGGCGCACGTCGCGGTAGGCCCGGGCCACCGGGTTGTCCCACATGAAGCCCATGCCGCCCCAGTACTGCAGGCAACTGTCGCTGACCTCGCGGCCCAGGCGCCCGGCCTTGAGCTTGGCCATGGAGGCCAGGCGGGTCACGTCCTGGCCGCGCACATACTGTTCGGTGGCTTGATAGACTAGGGCCCGCAGGCATTCGATTTCGGTTTGCAGTTCGGCCAGGCGGAAGTGGATCACCTGGTTGTCGATCAGCGGGCTGCCGAAGGTCTGGCGCTCCTTGCAGTAGTCGATGGTGCTGTTCACGCAGTACTCCAGGCCCTTGAGCATATTGGCCGCGCCGAACAGCCGTTCCTCCTGGAACTGCAGCATCTGCATCATGAACCCCGCGCCTTCGTGGCCGATGCGGTTGCGCTGGGGCACCCGCACGTTGTCGAAGAACACCTGGGCGGTTTCCGAACTGCGCATGCCCAGCTTGTCCAGGTGCGAACTGAGGCTGATCCCCGGGGTGTTCATCGGCACCATGATCAGCGACTTGTTGATATGGGGCTTGTCGTCCGAGGTGTTGGCCAACAGGCAGATGAAATCGGCGCTGGGGGAGTTGGTGATCCACATCTTGCTGCCGTTGATCACGTAGTCGTCGCCGTCCTTGCGGGCATGGGTCTTGAGCCCGGCCACATCGGAACCGGCGCCCACTTCCGAGACGCCGATGCAGCCCACTTGTTCGCCGCTGATGGCCGGGCGCAGGAACTCGTCGCGCAACGCGTCGGAGCCAAAGCGCGCCAGGGCCGGGGTGCACATGTCGGTCTGCACGCCGATGGACATCGGGATGCCGCCGCAATGGATGGTGCCGAACTCTTCTGCGGCGACGATGGAGTAGCTGTAGTCCAGGCCCATGCCGCCGAATTTCTCCGGCTTGGAAATGCCCAGCAGCCCCAGCTCCCCGGCCTTGCGGAAAACCTCGTGGATGGGAAAGCGCCCGGCCTTTTCCCATTCATCCACATGGGGGTTGATCTCGCGGTCGACGAATTGGCGCACGGTGCGTCGCAGTGCTTCATGTTCCTGGGTAAAGATCATTTTTATGCTGCTCCTGATCGCGCTGGGCGCCCGGGTTAAAAGCGTGGCACACCGAAGCTGTTGGGCATCAATTGACGCAGTTCGGCTTCGTGGCAGATATCCAGCAGGTAGCCCAACAGGGTACGGGTCTGCCGGGGGTCGATCAGCCCGTCATCCCACAGGTTGGCGCTGGCGTACAAAGCCGTGGACTGGCTGTCGAGCTTCTGCGCGGTGACCTGTTCGAGCATGTCGAGCATTTTCGGGTCGGCCACCAGGCCGTCCTTGGCGTGCTTGGCCTCGGTGACGATGCGCAGCACCTTGCCGGCCTGGGCGCCGCCCATCACCGCGGTGCGGCTGTTGGGCCAGGCGAAGATAAAGCGTGGGTCCAGGCCGCGGCCGCACATTGCATAGTTGCCGGCACCGTAGGAGCCGCCGACGACGATGGTCAGCTTGGCCACTCGGGCATTGGCCACGGCCTGGATCAGCTTGGAGCCGTGCTTGATCACCCCTTGCTGTTCCGACTCGGTACCGACCATGAAACCGGTGGTGTTGTGGAAGAACAGTAACGGCGTGCGGCTCTGGTCGCACAACTGGATAAACTGCGCCGCCTTGCTTGCACCCTGGGGCGTGATCGGGCCGTTGTTGCCGATAAAACCGCACGGCCTGCCCTGGATCTGCAGATGGCCGCAGAGGGTCTGCGAGTCGAACTCGCCCTTGAACTCCAGGAACTGCGAGCCGTCGGCCAGGCGGGCAATGATCTCGCGAGCGTCGTAGGGTTTCTTCGCGTCGTCGGGGATCAGGCCCAGCAGTTCGTCGATGGGGTACAGCGGTTCGCGATAGGTGATCGGTGCCTGCTGGGGCAATTGGGCGTTCCACGGCAGCAGGCTGAGGATCTCGCGCACGATGCGCACACCGTCGGCGTCGTTTTCCGCCAGGTACTCCGCGGTGCCGGCCACTTGCGCGTGCATCTCGGCGCCACCCAGTTCTTCATCGGTGGCCACTTCACCGGTGGCGGCCTTGAGCAGCGGCGGCCCGGCGAGAAACAGCTTGGCCTTGCCGCGCACCACCACGACATAATCCGATAACCCCGGCTGGTAGGCGCCGCCGGCGGTGGCCGAGCCGTGCACCACGGTGATCTGCGGCAGGCCCATGGCCGACATGCGCGCCTGGTTGGCAAAGCTGCGGGCACCTTCGACAAAAATCTCCGCCGCATAGTTGAGGTTGGCGCCGCCGCTTTCCGCCAGGGTCACCACCGGCAGTTTGTTTTCCACGGCGATCTGTTGCAGGCGCAGGGACTTTTTCAGGCCACTGGGAGAGATGGTCCCGCCCTTGATCGCGCTGTTGTTGGCCACCACCAGCACCCGTACCCCTGACACATAACCGATGCCGGCAATCAGCCCGCCACCGGCCTGGCTGCCGTCTTTGTCGTCATGCAGTTTGTAGCCGGCCAGGCTGGCCAGTTCGAGAAACGGCGCGCCGGGGTCCAGCAGCAGATTGAGGCGCTCCCGGGGCAGCAGTTGTTCGCGTTTCTCGAACTTGGCCTTGGCTTCGGCGGCCTTGTGCAGCAGGTTTTCTTCCAGCTGGCGGATGTGATCGAGGCAGGCCAGCATCGCTGCCCGGTTCTGGGCGAACTGCGGGCTGTGGGGGTCGAGTTGGGAGGTGATTACCGGCATGGCTTACTCCTTGTCCTTGAGGACGTCCGGCAGGTAGGCACGGTGGAAGCCGTTGTAGGACTCGCTGTTGCGGGCCTTGTACAGCGGCCAGGCACGGCTGCCCAGGCTGGCGGCGCCGTCGATGCGCAAGGTGCTGCCGCTGATAAAGGCCGCCGCCGGGCTCAGCAGGAAAACAATTGCCGCGCTGACCTCCGATTCGGTGCCGATGCGCTTGAGGGGCACATGCTCGCGCAAGGTCGGGATCACCGCCTTGAACGCGCCTTCGTAGGTGTCCATGCCGCTGGACGCAATCCAGCCCGGCGCCACCGCATTGACCCGCACCCCGGCGTGCCCCCATTCGACTGCCGCGGTCTTGGTGAAGTTGTCCATACCGGCACGTGCCGCACCGGAGTGGCCCATGCCCGGCATGCCGCCCCACATGTCGGCCAGCATGTTGACGATGCTGCCGCCGTGTTGGCTCATGGATTGGTTGAAGACTTCCCGGGCCATCAGGAAACCACCCACCAGGTTGGTGCGCAGCACGGTCTCGAAGCCTTTCTGATTGATCGATGCCAGGGGCGCCGGATATTGGCCACCGGCGTTATTGACCAGGCCGTGAATCGGCCCGTGTTCGGCGATCAGTTGCGTTACCAGGGCCTTGACCGCCTCTTCATCACGAATGTCGCAGGCCTGCCAGGCCGCCTGACCGCCGTCGGCGCTGATCTCGGCGGCGACCTTTTGCAGTTTTTCCGCCTTGCGCCCCACCAGCAGCACCCGAGCGCCGAGGGCTGCCAGCTCATGGGCGGTGCAGCGGCCGATACCGCTGCCGCCACCGGTGACGATCAGGGTTTGAGCGGCGAACAGGTCGCGGCGAAAAATCGAGTCATAGACCACGGCAAGCCTCCTCTAGTTGACGGCGTCGGCGATGCTTTGCGGCACCGGGATGGGGATTTCCAGCAATTGCTGGGCGAAGGCCTTGCCTTGTGGGTCGATGCGCAGGCTGGCCACGCCGCCACCGCCCAGGGCGTTTTCCAGCAGGAAATTCAGGCTGTGGGTGCCGGGCAGGTACCAGCGCGTGACCCGGCCGTGGACCGGGTCGAGCACGTGGCTCATCCAGTCCATCAGCACCTCCGGGGTCAAGGCTTCGGCGATCCATGGCAGGTATTCGGCGGCGCGGGGCAGCACGCCGATATTGCTGTGGTTGCCCTTGTCGCCTGAGCGCGCCACCGCCAGTTTGACCAACGCCACCTGGGTGTCGGCCCGGCCTCTGGGTGTCGGTGGCAGCGGTGGCGTGGGCAGGGTGCTGCTGGGGGAGGTGCTTTGCGGCAGGGGGCAAGGGTGGCGCTGGCCATTGATGTCGAGGCTCAGCAGGCAGGCGCTTTTATCCAGCAAAAAGGAAAACAGGCGAATCAGCGGGTACACCGTCGGCCGCCCGCCGACAATCCCGGTCAGCCCCGGGGCCATGCCTGTTGCGGCTTGGGCGATCTCCCGGGAGAACAGAATCAGCGCCTGCTTGCTGGGGTGGCGCACCGCCAGTTTGATCACCACTTCGCGGCTGTCCTGGCGCTGGCCGTGGGGGCCGTAGGTGGCTTCGCTGCCCAGCAGTTCGATGTTGACTTCGGTGTAGGGCGCCCAGCCGCGCTGGCTGAACATCTCGCTGGTCTTGTCGATGATCGCCTGGCTGACCCGGCGGGCCTTGGCCACGGCATCGATGCCGGCGATCAGGCAACTGGCGGTGCAACGGAACCCGTCGAGGTAGGTGGCGCTGACCTTGTACTGCGCCGTCGGCGGCAAGCCCCTGGCACCCTGGACCTGCACCCGGTCCGGGCCTTGTTGTTGCAGCTGCACCTGGCTGAAATCGCAGATCACATCGGGCAACTGATAGGCCTGGGGATCGCCAATCTCATACAGCAATTGTTCACCCACGGTCAGCGGCGTCACCAGGCCGCCGGTGCCTTCGACCTTGCTGACGACGAACTGGCCGTCGGCGCTGACTTCAACGATGGGGAAACCGATGTGTTCGTAGTCCGGCACGGCGCGCCAGTCGGTGAAGTTGCCACCGGTGCATTGCGCGCCGCATTCGATGATGTGCCCGGCGAGGGCGGCCTGGGCCAGTTTGTCGTGGTCTTGCCAGCACCAGCCGAACTCGTGCACCAGGGCACCACTGACCACGGCGCTGTCCACTACCCGCCCGGTGATGACGATGTCCGCCCCCAGGCGCAGCGCTTCGACAATCCCCGGTGCCCCCAGGTAGGCGTTGCTGGAGACGCACATCGACGGCAGGGGCGCGCCGCTGAACATTTCCCTGATGCCGGCCTGGCTCAGTTGCGGCAGTTGCGGTTGCACGTCGTCCCCCAGCAGCACCGCGATCTTCAAGGTGATACCGGCGCGGTCGCAGGCCGCTTGCAGGGCGGCAGCACAGGCCAAGGGGTTGACCCCGCCAGCGTTGCTGATGACCCGTATGCGCTGCTCGGCGATGGAGCCCAGCAGGGGCGCCAGTGCTTCGATGAAATCCGTGGCGTAACCGGCGCCTGGGTCCTTCATTCGAGCCCCGGCCATGATCGACAGGGTGATCTCGGCGAGGTAGTCGAACACCAGGTAATCCAGATGGCCACCGTTTACCAGTTGTGCGGCGGCGCTGGAGGTGTCGCCCCAGAAGGCGCTGGCGCAGCCGATGCGTAGAGTCTTGGTCATGGCAGGGCTCTCGGAAAAACAACTGTGGCGAGACTACCAAGCAAGCGCTTGGTTTGTAAACGAGCAAACTATCTTCAACCCGAGCGCTTGCTTGGTCGCCCCCAGCGGCTTAAATTGCGCGCGCCGGCCGCCTGTTTTCAGGGGCTTTGCTGCACTATTGATTGAGTGAATGTAGGAGAACAGCCGTGGACGAGCAAAAAGCCTTGCAGGTAGTCAGCGAGCTGATCGCCAACGGACAACTGACCGATCCGGACAGCGCCCGCGGCAAATTGCTGCAAACCGCCGCCCACCTGTTTCGCAACAAGGGCTATGAACGCACCACGGTGCGCGACCTGGCGAGCGCGGTGGGGATTCAGTCGGGCAGCATCTTCCATCACTTCAAAAGCAAGGACGACATCCTGCGGGCGGTGATGCAGGAAACCATCCTCTACAACACGGCCCTGATGCGCGCCGACCTGGCCGAGGCCGGCAGTGTGCGTGAACGGGTATTGGCGCTGATTCGCTGCGAGCTGCAATCGATCATGGGCGGCAGTGGCGAGGCCATGGCGGTGCTGGTCTACGAATGGCGCTCGCTGTCGTCGGAAGGGCAGGCCGCCGTGCTGGCGCTGCGGGATATCTATGAGCAGATCTGGCTGCAGGTGCTGGGCGAAGCCAAGGACGCGGGGTTTATCAAGGGGGACGTGTTTATCACGCGGCGCTTCTTGACCGGCGCCCTGTCCTGGACCACCACCTGGTTTCGCCCCCAAGGCAGCCTGACCCTCGAGCAGTTGGCCGATGAAGCCTTGACCCTGGTGCTCAAGCAAGGCTGAGGCCGCCCGCGTCAGGCAAAGTGCCAACGCGCTAATTCTTCAGCATAAAGTTGTCGAAGTGGACGAAAACGCCTAGCTTAGTCGCATTCCCCCTTTCCCTGGTTTGAGGTGCGGTGCCTTGATGTCTTCGCCTAGGCGTACGGCGTTGCCACTGTTGATGCTGGCACTGACGGTTCTATGGGGTGGTTCGGCTTCTGCAGCGCAGTTGGTGCGAGTGGCTGCGGCACATTTCCCGCCTTACACCGTGCGCCCCGAGCAAGGGGCGGACACCGGCTTGCTGCCGCAATTGGTCGAGGCGCTCAACGCCCTGCAAAGCGACTATCAGTTTGTGCTGGTGCCGACCTCCATCCCCCGACGTTTTCGCGACTTCGAGCAGGGCCGGGTCGACCTGGCGATCTTCGAGAACCCGGCCTGGGGTTGGAAGAACATCCCCCACAGCAGTGTCGACATGGGTCTGGAAGACGCTGAAATCTTTGTCGCCCATGACCAGCCCGGTCGCCAGCAAGACTATTTCAACGAACTCAAAGGCAAGCGATTGGCACTGTTCAGCGGTTATCACTACGCGTTCGCCGATTTCAACGCCGACCCCAAGTACCTCGCCGACAGCTACAACGCCACCCTGACCTATTCCCATGACAGCAACCTGTTGATGGTCCTGCGGGGGAGGGCAGACATGGCCCTGGTCACCCGTTCCTACCTCAGCGAATTTCTCGTGGCCAACGCCGATGAGGCTCGGCAGTTGCTGATCTCTGAGCGCATCGACCAGATCTATCACCACTACGCGCTGCTGCGCCCCAAGGCGCCGATCAGCGCCGCAGCCTTTGCTCAATTGCTCCAGGGGCTGCGCGATAACGGGCAGATGCTGAAGATCTTCGAGCCTTACCGCATTGCAGTGATGCCCGTTCCCCCAGGCTAAATTTTTGCCCATGGCTCACGTCATTGGATTAAGTACCGATGATGATTTCTCGAGTCCCGCCATGTGCCTTCCCGAGTCGCCAAGCGCCGTCCTGTCCTCTTCCAATGCTGAGCAAATGGCCGGCTGGCTGGCGGCTATGGTGCATGCGTTGTGCCTGGATCCGGCGGCCACGGCAGTGCCCGCCGCTGACCCGCCGGTGGTGGGGCCAGCCGCGTGCAACCAGTGCCTTTACTGCCAGAAAGAATTCGATTTTCCACACAAGCGTGCGGCCCTGCTGATCCTCGCCCGCGAAGGTGGGCGAGCGATGGCGGGAACGCAGACGCCCCGCATCGTTGATGTGGCGAACCAGTGTGCTCTGGGTTAAGCGGGGTGTTTCAGCGGCGGGCGAAGGTATCGCCGCGGGTGCCGGACACTTTGCGGCAATGAATCAGGGCATCCCGAATCATGAAGTTCACCAGGGTCGGGGAGACCCCCAGTTCCTTGGCAATGTCCTTTTGCGGGACACCGTGCAGGCGGTACATCTCGAACGCATAGCGGGTGCGGCTGGGCAGCTCGGTCAGCGCATCGGCGATGTGTTCCAGGGTTGAGAAGTTCATGTGGGAAGTTTCAGGTGATGCACCGTGAACGACCACGTTCAAACCCTCCTCTTCCGTCCCCGAATACTTTTGCTCCAGGGCCTGCTTGCGGTAGTGATCGATCGCCAGGTTGCGCACGATCTGGAACAGATAGCTGAGCTGGGCCTTGAAGGATGAGGTGATCTGCGGCGCCGATTGCAAGCGGAAGAACGCGTCCTGCACCACATCCTCGGCACGGGAACGGCAGCCGGTGATGCGGGCTGCGATTTTGACCAGGATCAGTCGATTGTCGACAAAGGCCTGGAGTAACGGTGAGTCGCACCTGCTTGTGGATACTTGTTCCGTCATGGAATTCACCTTGCTGCAAAGAGGTAAGTGGGACGACAGGAAAATCGGAAGCGTCCTACACATCGAGCGACAAATTAGGTTGAATGATAATGATTGTCAATTGAGAAAGAGAATTAATGCTCCAGTCGAGTGCAGATTGAGAACCACTGCTCGTCCGTGTGCGTGAGGGCGACCTGGAAGGGGAGGATGCAGACTAATTATTTCAAGACGTCATCCGTTCTCATTGGTGAAAGGTTCCGGGCCAAAAGCCCCGCCGCGCAGCCTGTACAAAGCCTTGGGTGAGTAATCAAGGCTTTGTTTTTTAAGGGATTATTTCCTGCGTGGTGCCCTGGATCCCGATACCAATGGCATGCACTCTCCTGGCAGGAAACCCCATGACGGACGCGTTCGAACTCCCCAGCACCCTGGCTCAAGCCCTTCAACGCCGGGCGGCGCAAACCCCCGACCAAGTGGCCTTGCGCTTCCTTGCCGAAGAGCAGGAACAGAACGTGGTGCTCAGCTATCGGGATCTGGATCTGCGTGCGCGGACCATCGCCAGTGCCCTACAGGCCAATGCCCAGGTGGGCGATCGCGCGGTGCTGCTGTTCCCCAGTGGGCCGGACTATGTCGCCGCGTTTTTTGGCTGCCTGTACGCCGGGGTGATTGCGGTGCCGGCCTATCCGCCGGAGTCCGCCCGTCGCCACCATCAGGAACGCCTGCTATCGATCATGGCCGATGCCGAACCGCGCTTGCTGCTGACCAGCAGCGCGGTGCGCGAAGCCTTGTTGCAGATGGACGAACTCAATGCCCAGGACGCACCGCAACTGCTCTGCGTCGATGCCTTGGAAGCCAGCCTGGCCCAGGCCTGGGTCGAGCCGACGCTGCAAGCGGATGACATCGCCTTCCTGCAATACACCTCCGGCTCCACCGCCTTGCCCAAGGGTGTGCAAGTCAGCCACGGCAACCTGGTCGCCAACGAACTGTTGATCCGCCGCGGCTTTGGCATTGATCTCAACCCTGACGACGTGATCGTCAGCTGGCTGCCGCTGTACCACGACATGGGCCTGATTGGCGGCTTGCTGCAACCGATTTTCAGCGGCGTGCCTTGCGTGTTGATGTCGCCGGCCTACTTCCTGGCCCGGCCAGTGCGCTGGCTGGAGGCGATCAGCCAATACGGCGGCACCATCAGCGGTGGTCCCGACTTTGCCTACCGCCTGTGCAGCGAGCGGGTCAGCGAGTCGGCCCTGGAACGCCTGGACCTGAGCGGCTGGCGCGTGGCCTATTCGGGCTCCGAACCGATCCGCCAGGACACCCTGGAGCGTTTTGCCGAGAAGTTCGCCCCGTGCGGTTTCACCTCGAACAATTTCTTTGCCTCCTACGGCCTGGCCGAAGCCACCCTGTTTGTCGCCGGCGGCACCCGTGGCCAGGGCATCCCCGCCCTGGGCTTGGACGATCAGGCCCTGGCGCAGAACCGCGCCGAGCCGGGAAGTGGCACGGTGATGATGAGTTGCGGCACCAGCCAGCCGGAACACGCGGTGTTGTTGATGGACCCGGCCAGCCTCACTGAACGGGCGGACGGCCAGGTCGGTGAAGTCTGGGCCGCCGGCCCGAGCATCGCCCTGGGCTACTGGCGCAACCCTGAAGCCACCGCCAAGACCTTTGTCCAGTATGCCGGGCGCACCTGGTTGCGCACCGGCGACCTGGGCTTTATCCACCAGGGCGAGGTGTTTATCACCGGGCGCCTCAAGGACATGCTGATCGTTCGCGGCCACAACCTGTATCCCCAGGACATCGAGCGAACCATCGAGCGCGAAGTGGAAGTGGTGCGCAAGGGCCGGGTCGCGGCCTTCGCCGTGCAGGAGCAGGGCCATGAAGGCATCGGCATCGCCGCGGAAATCAGCCGCAGCGTGCAGAAAATCCTCTCCCCCGAAGCGCTGATCAAGACCCTGCGCCAGACCGTGGCCGAGGCCTACCAGGAAGCGCCGAGTGTGGTGGTCCTGCTTAACCCGGGGGCGTTGCCGAAAACCTCCAGCGGCAAGTTGCAGCGTTCCGCCTGCCGCAACCGCCTGGCCGATGGCAGTCTCGACAGCTACGCGGTATTTCCCGATCGCCAGGCCTCTTCAGCGCCGGCCACCGCGCCCTCGGGCTCGGCCTTGCAGGAGCGCATCGCGGCTATCTGGTGCGAGCAATTGCAGGTGGAGCAGGTGGCGGCCGACGACCACTTCTTCCTCCTGGGCGGCAACTCCATTGCCGCGACCCAGGTCCTGGCGCGCCTGCGTGAAGACTTGGGCCTGGAGCTGAACCTGCGCCTGTTGTTCGAGGCCCCGACCCTTGAAGCCTTCAGTGAACAGATCGCACGTCAGCAACAGGATGGCGGCCAGGCCCAGGGCGATATCCAGGCCCTGGCGCGCCAGCAACCCTTGCCCCAATCCCTGGCCCAGAACCGTCTGTGGATCACCTGGCAACTGGACCCGCACAGCCACGCCTACAACATTCCCGGCGGCCTGCGCCTGCGTGGCGAGCTGGATGAACAGGCCCTGCGTGCCAGCTTCCAGCAACTGATCGAACGCCACGAATCCCTGCGCACGCGCTTCTTCGAACGCGACGGCCACGCCTTGCAGCAAGTGGATGCAGCGGCGGAATTCAACCTGCAAGTCATCGACCTCAGCGACCTGCCGCCAGCCGAGCGTGAGGCTCGGGCGCAGCAGATTCGCGAACAGGAAGCCCGCACCCAGTTCGACTTGGAAAAAGGCCCGCTGTTGTGGGTGACCCTGGTGCGCCTGGACGAGGACGAGCATCAGTTGCTGGTGACCTTGCACCACATCATTGCCGACGGCTGGTCGCTGAATGTCCTGATCGACGAGTTCTCGCGATGCTATGCCGCAGCCTCCCAGGGCCAGTCCCTGGAACTGGCGCCCCTGGCCCTGCAATACGCCGATTACGGCAGTTGGCAGCGCCAATGGCTGGCCCAGGGCGAAGGCCAGCGGCAACTGGCCTATTGGCAGCAGCAACTGGGGGATGAGCTGCCCGTGCTCGACCTGGCCACCGATCACCCGCGTTCGGCCCAAGTGCAACGCAGCGCCGCCCGCCATAGCCTGCGCCTGAGTGCGAGCCTGAGCCAGGCCGTTCGCCAGACCGCCCAGGCCCATGACGCCACGCCGTTCATGCTGCTGCTGGCGGCGTTCCAGAGCCTGCTGCATCGCTACACCGGCCAGGGCGATATCCGCATTGGCGTGCCCAATGCCAACCGCCCACGCCTGGAAACCCAAGGCCTGATCGGCTTCTTTATCAACACCCTGGTGCTGCGCGCCGAGCTGGACGGGCGCCTGCCGTTTGCCGAGTTGCTCGGCCGTACCCGTGAGGCGGCCCTGGGTGCCCAGGCCCATCAGGACCTGCCTTTCGAACAACTGCTGGAAGCCTTCCCCCAAGGCCGTGAACAGGGCCTGTTCCAGGTCATGTTCAACCACCAGCAACGGGACCTCAGCGCCTTGCGCCGCCTGCCGGGCCTGCTCGCCGAAGAGCTGCCGTGGCACAGCCGCGAAGCCAAGTTCGATCTGCAACTGCATAGCGATGAAGACCGCAACGGCCGTCTGAGCCTGGCGTTCGACTACGCCGACGAGCTGTTCGAGGCCGCCACCATCGAACGCCTGGCGGAGCATTTTGTCAGCCTGCTGCAACAGGCCTGCGAACGCCCGGACACGGCCCTGGGCGATCTGCCCTTGCTCAGCGCCGCCGAGCACACCCAGCAACAGCACTGGAGCGTGGCACCCGCAGCGCCTGCCAGCCAGTGGCTGCCCGAGTTGCTCAATGAGCAACTGCGCCTGACCCCGGAGCGCACGGCGCTGGTCTGGGACGGTGGGCAACTGAGCTTTGCCGAACTGCATGCCCAGGCTAACCGCCTGGCCCATTACCTGCGGGACAAGGGCGTCGGCCCTGATGTGTGCGTGGCCATCGCCGCCGAGCGCTCGCCGCAACTGTTGATCGGCTTGCTGGCGATCATCAAGGCCGGCGGCGCTTACGTGCCCCTGGACCCGGATTACCCCGCCGAGCGCCTGGCTTACATGCTCAATGACAGCGGCGTCGAACTGCTTCTGACCCAGACCCACTTGCTGCCCCAACTGCCCCAGGCCGAAGGTGTAAGCGCCATCGCCATGGACAGCCTCAAGCTCGACAGCTGGCCGAGCCACGCGCCGGGCCTGCACCTGCAGGGGGACAACCTGGCGTATGTCATCTACACCTCCGGTTCCACCGGCCAGCCCAAGGGCGTGGGCAACACCCACAGCGCCTTGAGTGAGCGGCTGCAATGGATGCAGAGCCGCTACGCCCTCAATGACAGCGATGTGCTGATGCAGAAGGCGCCCATCAGCTTCGACGTGTCGGTGTGGGAATGCTTCTGGCCGCTGATCACCGGCTGCCGCCTGCTGCTGGCGGCGCCGGGAGAACATCGCGACCCCCATCGCATTGCCCAGTTGGTGCAAGCCTATGGCGTGACCACCCTGCACTTTGTGCCGCCGCTGTTGCAGCTGTTTGTCGACGAGCCCCTGGCTGCCCAGTGCGCCAGCCTGCGTCGGGTGTTCTCCGGCGGCGAAGCCTTGCCCGCGCAATTGCGCAACCGCCTGCTGGAGCACTTGCCCCAGGTGCAGTTGCACAACCGCTACGGCCCGACGGAAACCGCGATCAACGTCACCCATTGGCACTGCCGCCCAGAAGACGGCGAGCGCTCGCCCATCGGCCGGCCTCTGGCCAACGTGATCTGCCGCGTGCTGGACGCCGAGCTCAACCCGGTTCCGGCCGGGGTGCCCGGCGAGCTGTGCATCAGTGGCCTGGGCCTGGCCCGGGGTTACCTGGGCCGCCCAGCACTCACCGCCGAACGTTTTGTCGTGGACCCTCTGAGTGAAGAGGGTGCACGCCTGTACCGCACCGGTGACCGTGCGCGCTGGAATGCCGACGGTGCCCTGGAGTACCTGGGCCGCCTCGACCAGCAGGTCAAGCTGCGCGGCTTTCGTGTCGAGCCCCAGGAAATCGAGGCGCACCTGCTGGTCCAGGACGGCGTGGCCCAGGCGGCTGTATTGGTGCGCGAGAGCGCGGCCGGCCCACAGTTGATCGGCTACTACACCGCCCAGGACTCGAGTGAAAGTGAAGAGGCGCAAAACAGCCGCCTGAAAACCGCCCTGGCCGCCGAACTGCCGGAGTACATGGTGCCGGCGCAATTGCTGCGTCTGGACGCAATGCCCCTGAGCCCCAGCGGCAAGCTGGATCGCCGGGCCCTGCCGGAGCCGCAATGGCAGGTACGTGAGCACGTCGAGCCGGTCACCGCGCTGGAGCAGCAGATCGCGGCTATCTGGCGTGAAGTGCTGGGCCAGCAGCGCATCGGCCTGCGGGACGACTTTTTTGCCTTGGGCGGCCACTCCTTGCTGGCCACCCAGATTATTTCCCGCACCCGCCAGGCTTGCGATGTGGAGCTGCCGCTGCGGGCCTTGTTCGAGGCCAGCGAGCTGGGCGACTTTGCCGAGCAGGTGCGGCTGATCCAGGCTGCCGGTCAGCGCAACAGCCAACTGCCGATCGCCCAGGTGGATCGCAGCCAGCCAGTGCCGTTGTCCTATTCCCAGCAGCGCATGTGGTTCCTCTGGCAGATGGAGCCCGACAGCCCGGCCTATAACGTCGGCGGCATGGCGCGCTTTACCGGGGCACTGGATGTCGCGCGCTTCGAAGCGGCCCTGCAAGCCCTGATCATGCGTCACGAAACCCTGCGCACCACGTTCCCCAGCGTCAACGGCGTGGCCCGTCAGCAAGTGCATGGGCAAACCGGCCTGCGCATGGACTGGAAGGATTTTTCCGCCCTGGACGTTGCGGCCCGTGAACAACGCCTGCAGCAGTTGGCGGACAGCGAAGCGCACAAGCCCTTCGACCTGGAAACCGGGCCGCTGCTGCGCGCCTGCATGGTCAAGGCTGGCGAGCAAGAGCATTACCTGGTGCTGACCTTGCACCACATCGTCACCGAAGGTTGGGCCATGGACATCTTCGCCCGGGAGCTCAGCGCCCTGTACGAAGCCTTTATCGATGAGCGCGAGTCGCCCCTGGCACCGCTGCCGGTGCAGTACCTGGATTACAGCGTGTGGCAGCGTGAGTGGCTGGAATCCGGCGAGCGTCAGCGTCAGCTCGATTACTGGACCGGGCAACTGGGCCGCGAACACCCACTGTTGGAATTGCCCAGCGACCGCCCACGGCCGCCGGTGCAAAGTCACCAGGGCGAGCTGTACCGCTTTGATCTGAGCGACGATTTGGCGGCCCGGGTGCGGGCCTTCAACGCCCAGCATGGCCTGACCCTGTTCATGACCATGACCGCGGCCCTGGCCGTCTTGCTCTACCGCTACAGCGGCCAGACCGACCTGCGCATCGGCGCGCCGGTGGCCAACCGTATCCGTCCGGAAAGTGAAGGGCTGATCGGCGCCTTCCTCAACACCCAGGTGCTGCGTTGCCAGCTCGACGGGCAGATGAGCGTCGGCCAGTTGTTCGACCAGGTCCGCCACACCGTGATCGAAGGCCAGTCCCACCAGGACCTGCCCTTCGACCACTTGGTGGAAGCCCTGCAGCCACCGCGCAGCGCCGCGTACAACCCGCTGTTCCAAGTGATGTGCAACGTTCAGCGCTGGGAGTTCCAGCAGAGCCGGCAACTGGCGGGCATGCGTGTGGAATACCTGGTCAACGACGCTCGGGCCACCAAGTTCGACCTCAACCTGGAAGTCACCGACCTGGATCATCGCCTGGGTTGCTGCCTGACCTACAGCACCGACCTGTTCGACGAACCACGCATTGCCCGCATGGCCGGCCATTGGCGCAACCTGCTGGAGGCCTTGCTGGCCGATCCGCAGCAGCGCCTGTGCGAACTGCCATTGCTCGACAACGCCGAACGCCAGGGCCTGCTCGACAGCCTCGGCCGCGAGCCGGGCCAGCATCGCCTTGACCAGTGCATCCAGCGCTTGTTCAGCGAGCAGGCCCGGGTGCGCCAGGACGCCCCGGCCCTGACCTTTGCAGGGCAGACCCTGAGCTACGCCGAACTCGAGCGTCGGGCCAATCGCCTGGCCTGGATGCTCCGCGAGCGCGGCGTGGGCCCGCAAGTGCGGGTCGGCCTGGCCCTGGAACGCTCCCTGGAAATGGTCATCGGCCTGCTGGCGATCCTCAAGGCCGGCGGCGCCTACGTGCCCCTGGACCCCGAATACCCCCTGGACCGCCTGCACTACATGATCGAAGACAGCGGCGTTGGCCTGCTGCTCAGTGATGCGGCGATGTTCAGCGCCCTGGGCGACCTGCCGGCCGGTGTCGGCCGCTGGTGCCTGGAAGAGGATGGCGCGCTGCTGGCCGGCTACCCGAGCGACGAGCCGCCATTCATCAGCCTGCCCCAGCACCAGGCGTACCTGATCTACACCTCGGGTTCCACGGGCAAGCCCAAGGGTGTGGTGGTGTCCCAGGGTGAAATCGCCATGCATTGCCAGGCGGTGATCCAGCGCTTCGGCATGCGCCCGGACGACTGCGAGCTGCACTTCTACTCCATCAACTTCGACGCCGCCACTGAGCGCCTGCTGGTACCGCTGCTCAGTGGCGCCCATGTGGTGCTGCGCGCTCAAGGGCAGTGGGACGCCGAGGAAATCTGCCAGTTGATCCGCCAGCATGGGATCAACATCCTCGGTTTTACCCCCAGCTATGGCAGCCAATTGGCCCAATGGCTGGCGACCCAGAACCAGACCCTGCCGGTGCGCATGTGCATCACCGGCGGCGAGGCCCTGACCGGCGAGCACCTGCAGCGGATTCGCGCGGCCTTTACGCCGAGCCTGTTCTTCAATGCCTACGGGCCGACCGAAACCGTGGTCATGCCCCTGGCCAGCCTGGCGCCCGAGCAGTTGGCGGACGGCGTGGCCAGCGTGCCCATCGGCACCGTGGTGGGGGCCCGGGTGGCCTACATCCTGGATGCCGACCTGGCCCTGGTTCCCCCAGGCGCCACCGGCGAGCTGTTTGTCGGTGGAGCGGGCCTGGCCCAGGGTTACCACCAGCGGCCGGGCATGAGTGCCGAGCGCTTTGTCGCTGACCCGTTCAGTGCCGACGGCGGTCGCCTGTACCGTACCGGCGACCTGGTACGCCAATGCGCCGACGGCCAAGTGGAATACATCGGCCGGGTCGACCACCAAGTGAAAATCCGCGGCTTCCGCATCGAACTGGGGGAAATCGAAACCCGCCTGCTGGAGCATGAGGCGGTGCGTGAAGCGGTGGTGCTGGCCCTGGACATGCCGGGGGGCAAACAGCTGGCCGGCTACCTGGTCAGCGACGTGGCCGAGGCCGACGAGGCACAACAGTCCGCCCTGCGTGAAGCACTCAAGGCCCAGCTCAAGACCCAACTGCCGGACTACATGGTGCCGACGCACCTGCTGCTGTTGGCCAGCATGCCGCTGACCGCCAACGGCAAGCTGGACCGTCGGGCCTTGCCGATGCCGGATCCAAGCCTCAATCGCCAGCAATACGTGGCGCCAAGCAACGAGTTGGAGCAGACCCTGGCGCGCGTCTGGTGCGAGGTGCTGAACCTGCAGCAGGTCGGCCTGCATGACAACTTCTTTGAATTGGGCGGCGACTCGATCCTGTCGATCCAGGTGGTCAGCCGGGCACGCCAGTTGGGCATTCATTTCAGCCCGCGGGACCTGTTCCAGCACCAGACCGTGCAAACCCTGGCCGCTGTGGCCAGTCGCAGCCAGCAGGTGAGCGCGGAGCAAGGCTTGCTCAGCGGCGAATCGGCCCTGACACCGATCCAGCGCTGGTTCTTCGACAGTGCCATCCCCGAACGCCAGCACTGGAACCAGGCGTTGCTGCTGGAGCCGACCCAACCCCTGAACGCCCAGCACCTGGAACAGGCACTGTTGGCGGTGCTGGAACAGCATGACGCCCTGCGCCTGCGCTTCACTGAAGAGCAGGGTGCCTGGCGGGCCGAGCACCAGCCGCTGAACGATGCACCGCTGTTGTGGCAAGTGCGGGTGCCGAGCCTGGCTCACTGCACCGAGCTGTTCGCCGATGCCCAGCGCAGCCTCGACCTGGAACAAGGGCCGCTATTGCGTGCCGTGCTGGCAGACGGGCCTGAAGGCGAGCAACGCTTGTTGATCGCGATTCACCACCTAGTGGTCGATGGCGTGTCCTGGCGCGTGCTGCTGGAAGACCTGCAAACGGCTTACCGCCAGTTGCAGGCGCAGCAGCCGTTGAGCCTGCCGGCCAAGACCAGCGCCCTGCGGGACTGGGCGGCGCGCTTGCAGGCCTATGCCGGCAGCGAGTCGCTGCGTGAAGAACTGAGCGGCTGGCAGGCGCAGTTGGCGGGCCCGAGCCTGGTGCTGCCGTGCGAGCGTCCGCAGGGGGGGCGGCAGCACAAACACGCCCACAGCCTTAGCGTGACCCTGGACGCCGAGTACACCCGGCAACTGCTGCAACAGGCCCCGGCGGCTTACCGCACACACGTCAATGACCTGCTGCTGACCGCCCTGGCCCGGGTGCTGTGCCGCTGGACCGGGCAAGCGTCGGCATTGATCCAGCTTGAAGGCCACGGCCGCGAAACCCTGTTCGATGACATCGACCTGACCCGCAGCGTCGGCTGGTTCACCAGCGCCTATCCGCTGCGCCTGACGCCACTGCAGATTGAAGAAGCGGCTGGGCAGGGCGCCTCGATCAAGGCCATCAAGGAGCAACTGCGTGGCGTGCCGCACAAGGGCCTGGGCTATGGCGTGCTGCGCTACCTGGCCGACGACCTGTGCCGGCAGACCCTGGCGGGCCTGCCGGCGGCGCCGGTGACCTTCAACTACCTGGGCCAGTTCGACCAGAGCTTCGGCCAGGACGCGCTGTTCCGGCCCCTGGACGAGCCGGTGGGTGCGGCCCATTCGCCGGACGCGCCGTTGCCCAACGAACTCAGCGTGGACAGCCAGGTGTATGGCGGCGAGTTGGTGCTGCGCTGGACCTTCAGTGCCGAGCGTTTCGACATCCAGACCATCGATGATCTGGCCCAGGCCTACCTGGGCGAGCTGCAAGGCCTGATTACCCACTGCCTGAAGGACGAGGCCGGTGGCCTGACGCCGTCGGACTTCCCCTTGGCACGCCTGACCCAGCCGCAGTTGGACGCCTTGCCGGTGCCGGCGGCGCAGATCGAAGACGTTTACCCGTTGACGCCGATGCAGGAAGGCATGCTCTTGCACACCTTGCTGGAACCCGGCACCGGCCTGTACTTCATGCAGGACCGCTACCGCATCAACAGCGAGCTGGACCCGGAGCGTTTCGCCCAGGCCTGGCAAGCGGTGATCGCCCGTCACGAAGCACTGCGCGCATCGTTCTGCTGGAACGTCGGCGAAGACATGCTGCAGGTTATCCACAAGCCGGGCAGCACGCCCATCGAGTACCTGGACTGGACGGCGGTGGCCGAGGCCGAGCAGGAACCCAAGCTGCAAGCCTTGCTCAAAAGCGAGCGCGAAGCCGGTTTCGATTTGCTCAACCAGGCCCCGTTCCACCTGCGGCTGATCCGGGTCGGCGCGGCGCGCTACTGGTTCATGATGAGCAACCACCACATCCTCATCGATGCCTGGTGCCGCTCGTTGCTGATGAATGACTTCTTCGAGCTGTACACCGCCCTGGGCGAGGGGCGCGAAGCGCAACTGGCCGTGCCGCCGCGCTACCGTGACTACATCGGCTGGCTGCAACGCCAGAGTCTGGCCGAGGCGCGCCAGTGGTGGCGCGACAACCTGCAAGGCTTCGAGCGTACTACGCCGATTCCGAGCGACCGACCCTTCCTGCGGGAACACGCCGGCGACAGCGGCGGTATGGTGGTGGGCGACCGCTACACTCGCTTGGATGCCCGAGACGGCGCGCAACTGCGCGAGCTGGCCCAGCAGCATCAACTGACCATCAACACCTTCGCCCAGGCAGCTTGGGCCTTGGTATTGCGCCGCTTGAGCGGTGATCGCGACGTGCTGTTCGGCGTCACTGTGGCTGGGCGTCCGGTGGACATGCCCGAGATGCAGCGCACTGTGGGCCTGTTTATCAACAGCGTCGCCCTGCGGGTGCAATTGCCGGAAGACGGTCAGCGTTGCAGCGTGCGCCAATGGCTCAGCGCTTTGCTGGACAGCAACATGCAGCTGCGCGAGTACGAATACCTGCCGTTGGTGGCGATCCAGGAAACCAGCGAACTGCCCAAGGGCCAGCCGCTGTTCGACAGCCTGTTCGTGTTCGAGAACGCACCGGTTGAAGTCTCGGTGCTGGACCGTGCGCAAAGCCTGAATGCCACCTCGGATTCCGGTCGTACCCACACCAACTTCCCGCTGACCGCGGTGTGCTACCCGGGGGACGACCTGGGCCTGCACCTGTCCTACGACCAGCGTTATTTCGACGAGTCCACCGTGGAACGCATGCTCGGCGAGTTCAAGCGCCTGCTGCTGGCCCTGGTCCAGGGCTTCCACGGCGACATGGCCGACTTGCCGCTGCTGGGTGACGAGGAGCAGGACTTCCTGCTGCACGGCTGCAATCAGAGCGCGCATGAATACCCGTTGGAGCGCAGCTACGTGGAGCTGTTCGAAGCCCAGGTGGCGACTTATCCACAGCGCATCGCCGCCAGTTGCCTGGATCAGCACTACAGCTACGCCGAGTTGAACCGGCGCAGCAACCGCCTGGGCCATGCCTTGTTGAGCAAGGGCGTGGGCTTCGACCAGCCGGTGGCCCTGCTGGCCGAGCGCGGCCTGGACCTGCTGGGCATGATCATCGGCAGCTTCAAGGCCGGGGCCGGTTACCTGCCCCTGGACCCGGGCCTGCCGAGCCAGCGCCTGGGGCGCATCATCGAGCTGAGCCACACACCGATGCTGGTGTGCACCGAAGCCTGCCGTGAACAGGCGCAGGCCCTGCTGGACGAGTTCGGCTGTGCCGGCCGGCCACGCTTGCTGGTCTGGGATGAGGTGCAGAACGGCGACTATGCCGAGGACAACCCTGGCCGCTACAGCGCCCCGGACAACCTGGCCTACGTGATCTACACCTCCGGTTCCACCGGCCTGCCCAAGGGCGTGATGGTGGAGCAGCGCGGCATGCTCAATAACCAATTGAGCAAGGTGCCGTACCTGCAACTGAGCGAGGCCGATGTAATCGCCCAGACCGCGTCCCAGAGCTTCGATATTTCGGTCTGGCAGTTCCTTGCCGCACCGCTGTTTGGCGCTCGGGTGGACATCGTGCCGAACACCATTGCCCACGATCCCCAGGGCTTGCTGGAGCATGTGCAGGCTCAGGGCATCAGTGTGCTGGAGAGCGTGCCGTCGCTGATCCAGGGCATGCTGGCACACGAGTCGATTCCCCTCGACGGCCTGCGTTGGATGTTGCCCACCGGCGAGGCGATGCCACCGGAACTGGCTCATCAGTGGCTGCTGCGTTATCCACAGATCGGCCTGGTCAACGCCTATGGCCCGGCGGAGTGCTCGGACGACGTGGCCTTCTACCGTGTGGACCTGGCGTCGACCCGTGGCAGTTACCTGCCGATTGGCACCCCCACCGACAACAACCTGTTGTACCTGGTGGACGGTGCCCTGGACCTGGTGCCCCTGGGCGCCGTCGGTGAACTCTGCGTGGCCGGCACCGGGGTCGGGCGCGGTTATGTCAGCGACCCGTTGCGCACCGCCCAGGCCTTTGTGCCGAACCCGTTCGGTGCGCCGGGTGAGCGTCTGTACCGCAGCGGCGACTTGGCACGGCGTCGCAGCGACGGTGTGCTGGAGTACGTCGGGCGTATCGACCATCAGGTGAAAATTCGCGGCTACCGCATCGAACTGGGTGAAATCGAAGCCCGCCTGCACGAGCAACCGGAAGTCCGTGATGCGGCGGTGGCGGTGCAGGAAGGGGTCAACGGCAAGCACCTGGTGGGGTACCTGGTGGAGAGCCAAGGGGCCGGCGAATCGGGCCTGAGTGCCAGCGAGCGACTGGAGCGCATCAAGCAGCGCCTGCGCGCCGAGCTGCCGGAATACATGGTGCCGCTGCATTGGCTGTGGCTGGAGCGCTTGCCCCTCAACGCCAACGGCAAGCTCGACCGCAAGGCCCTGCCGGCCCTGGAGATCGGCCAGTTGCAAAGCCAGGACTACCAGGCGCCGAGCAACGAGCTGCAGCAGACCCTGGCCGACATTTGGGCCGAGGTGCTCAAGGTCGAGCGGGTCGGGGTGCACGACAACTTCTTCGAGTTGGGCGGGCATTCGCTGTTGGCCACGCAGATCGCCTCGCGGGTGCAGAAAACCCTGCAACGCAACGTGCCCCTGCGGGCCATGTTCGAATGCAGCACGGTGCAGGAGTTGGCCGAGTACATCGAGGGCCTGGGGGACAATGCCATCAGTGAGGAAAAGGTCGACCGCCTGAGCGACCTGATGGCCGAGTTGGAGGGCTTGTAACGGCCGGCGTCGGCTTGCCGGTGCTAAGGGCTCCAAACCCTCTGCTATGATCGCGCCCGGCCCAGGTCCAAGTACCTGAGCCGGGCGTTTTCATTCAAGGGTCAGGGACGATGGTAGAACAACTGTATTGGCGTGATATCGAAGATTCCCAGGGGCGCTGGAGCGGCCTGGGCGTCGAGGTCGAGCACCCTCCGGCGGGCCGGCCGGTGTTGCACCTGCGCAGCGGCAGCAATGCCCGTTTCAAGCTGATGCGCGACGACACCCCGCTGTTCTGGGCCACCCTGGCGACCGACCACGGCGGTGTCTGGCTGGTGCGCAACCCGGCGCCGGATGCGCCCGATTGCCGATTGATCGCGCCCATCGACTCACCCACTGTCGAACAGCACGCGCAGTTGGCGCCTGAGTTGCGGATCAAGGCCTGGAGCCGTTATTTCGTTGCTCGCCTCGGCGAAGGCAACGCGCACTTTCTTACCCCCGGGCATTGGTTGGCCCAGGGCTTGCTGCCGGACGCGAGCGCACCCCCTCTCAGTCTGGACGGCTGGCGCTTTACCTCCGTCGTGGACCCCCTGAGCCCGTTGCCCCGTTGGTACCTGTACGGCGAAGACTTCCTCGACAACCTGCAACCCCAGACCCTGGAGTGGATCGACTGGTGGCACGGCGGCGGCAAGCTGGTCGGCCTGCACCCCGTCGACCCCCTGGCCGGACGCCTGAAGTGGTGGCGCAAGAAAGCCCGGGAAGGCAGCCTGCCGCCGATCCTGTTGTGGTACGTCGGCGGCCTGGCGTCCTACGTGGTCATCGATGGTCATTACCGCCTGCAAGCGGCGATTGCCGAGAACATTCCCCCGGCCTTTATCGTCCTCAGCGCCACCCAGCTACGAGAAGTCACCCCGTGCCCTGAGCACCAGCAACGGGTGCTGGATTCGTTGAGCAAGCGTGGCGACGCCGTGCCGCGCAACAAACTCATCAGCACCGAAACCCTGAACCGGGTACTGATCCAGGCCTTCGACAACCGCCCGGAGTACCGCAGCGCCACTTACGCCTGGGCCAGCACGGATTCGGAACCGCAGTGGTGCGAAGAAGTACGGCGCTGCCTGACCCAGCAGGGGCTGGACGATCAGGTGGAGGCGGTGATTGCTCGCCATGGGTAAGCAGACGAGTCCGCCCGCCGTCAGGGCCGCACAGCATCAAGGACGACCTATGCAGTCGCTTCACTGGCACGACCTCAAAGACCTGCAAGGCCAGTGGGCCGGCCTGGGGTTTCAGGTCGAGGGCGCCGTGGCCAGGCCGGACTTGCATGTGCAGGCGTACAGCAACGGGCGGATCAGGTTGATGCTGGGATCAAGCCCACTATTCTGGGCCACCCTGGCGCGCAACTGCAGCGGTTGGTGGCTGGTCAAGAACCCCCATGGCTGGGAGCAGGGCAGGTTGTTGCCGGGCCTTAATGCGGCCGATGTGCAACGCCATGCTCAGTTGGCCCCCGAACAGCGGCTCCAGGCCTGGAGCCGCTTCTTTGTGCGCCAGCTCAGCGAACACCTCGGCGATTTTTTCTACCCGGGGTTTTGGCTGGCCCGCGCCTTGCCCCCCGTGGGCTCAAACCGCCAAGTGATTGAGCGCAACGGGCTATCGGCCTGGTCTTTCAGGCCCATCCATGATGCCCACCACCACCTTCCGGGCTTCGGCCTGGACGGCGCGAATTTTCTCGACACCCAGCAACCCGGCAGCGTGCAGTGGCTGAACTGGGTACCCAGTGGCCTGAAATTGATCACCTTGCACCCGGTGGACCCTGTTGCCGGGCGTTTGAAGTGGTGGCGCAAGACCGCGCGTGAGGGCTGCTTGCCGCCGATCCTGTTGTGGTTCGTCGCCAGCCTGGATTCCTATGTGGTCATCGACGGCCATTACCGTTTGCAGGCCGCCATCGACGAGAACCTGCCGCCGTCGTTTATCGTCCTCAGTGCCACCCAGGTGGACCCCATCAGCCCTTGCCCCGAACACCAGCAGCGGGTGCTGGATTCATTGCTCAAACGGGGCGACGCCCCTGCACGCAACCGCCTGACCTACATCGAAAGCGTTAACGATGCGCTGATCCAGGCCTTCGACGACCGGCCTGAATACAATTGCGTCACCCATGCTTGGGCCAGCACGGATTCGGAACCGCAGTGGTGCGAAGACGTACGGCGCTGCCTCACCGATCAGGGGCTGGGCGATCAGGCAGAGTCGGTGATTGGCCGCCAGCACCCGCTGTAGAAGGCGGTGATAAGGCTGTTATAGTCGCGCCCGTTTACCGCAGGGCAGCTTAGGCATTAGGGACGATCGTGGAACAGATTTTTTGGCGAGACATCGAGGATTTGGCCGGTCACTGGCAAGGCCTGGGCGTGGACGTGAAGCGCCCGGCCAGCGGCAAGCCGGCCTTGCGCCTGCTCAGTGGCAACAACCGACGCATGCAACTGGTTTTGGGCGAGCACACCCTGCTCTGGGGCACCATGTCCCGCTGCCTTTACGGCGTGTGGCTGGTGCGCAATGACCTGCTGGAACAACTGCCGCAAACCCTGGTGGACCCCATCGACTCGCCCCTGGTGGAGCAGCAGGCCCGCCTTGACCCGGCTCTGCGCCTCAAGGCCTGGAGCCGCTTCTTCGTCGAGCAATTGCTGCGGCACCAGCCGGACTTCTTTTACCCAGGCTACTGGCTGGTGCGGGCCCTGCGCCCGGAATCCCTCAAGCCGATGCGGCCACTGCTGGAGGGCATCGACGCCTGGTACTTCAAGGGTGGCGAAGACGCTCTGAGCCATATGCCGCAGTGGTCGCTCCGCGGTCACACGATCCTCGACAATCAGCAGCCCGGCGCGGCGCGTTGGATCGAGTTGGGGGAGCAAGGGGGCGCGGTGGTCGGCCTGCATGGTGTGGACCCCCAGGCCGGGCGGCTGAATTGGTGGCGCAAAAAAGCCCGCGAAGGCACCTTGCCGCCCGTGCTGCTGTGGTACGTCAGCGGCCTGAATGCCTACCTGATCCTCGACGGTCATTACCGTTTGCAGGCGGCCATCGATGAAAACCTGCCACCGGAGTTCTTGGTGCTGGGCTCGCCGCGCCTCACCCGTTATCGCCCCAACCCGCAGGAGCAGCAGAAGGTGATGGGTGCCCTGCAGGTGCAGATCCAGCGCAAAAAACTCGAGACCGGGCGCCTCAACCAATTGCTGATCAGCACCTTTGACGACCGGCCTTACCACGGTTTTGGCAGCCAGTCTTGGGCGGGGATCGCGTCGGAACAGGTGTGGATCGATCAGGTCAGCGGTCTTCTTGAGGCGCGGGCCGACACCTGCGAACTGGAAAACATCCTGGCCCGCGAAGGGCCCAACGAATACTACTGATGAGCCTGTCTGGCCCTCTGTCACGGCGTTTAAGGCTGTCTGAAACGGCGCTTGTTCGCTTTCTTTTGTAGCGTTTTTTCGAGGAACTGCGGACCGCCTGAGTGCGCCTCAAGGTCGGGCGAGTGTATTGGAGCCATCGCTCAAACGATGGCTCGGAAGTGCAAGTCCGGTCATGTCGGCGCACCGTTGTCATAAACAGTCCTGGGTTTTTCTGCCCGTTGTTTCTGCGTTATGGCAGCCGTGCGTGCGCGGGGCTGAAGGCGTTCTGCTCTTGTAGGAGCTGGCTTGCCAGCGATAGGGCCCTCAAGCCAAGCAACTTTTCGCGGTTTATCTCGGGCCGAGGATCTGCGTCAATTTGTCTGGCGAGGGGGCGCCTTGCTGTTGTTGCAGCTCACCTTTGCTGTCCAAGTAGAAGATCGCCGGGGTGGCCGACAGCTCCAGCTCTTGCATCAGCTTCAGATTGGCGTCGAGCTTGGCCTGGACGTCCGCGGGGATCTTGGCCAGGGCTTTCAGCGAACTGGCCTTGCCGGCTTTTTCGTGATCGGCCAGGGCCTTTTTTGGGTCCTTGGCGGCGAGCAGGGCGGCGGATTTGCCCGGGCTGTCTTCGCGGATGATGCCCACCATGATGTGTCGCAACTGCACCTTGCCGGCGTTGACCCAGGGCCGCGCCTGTTCCCAGAACATGTTGCAGTACGGGCAGTTGGGGTCGCTGAACAGGTAGACGATGCGCGGGGCATCGTCTTTGCCGTCGGCGATCCAGCTGCTGTTTTCCATCTTGCCCCAGACTTCCTTGGCCATCGGCGCGTAGACCAGTTTCTGCAGCGGCTCGGCGCTCAGGTCCTTGCCGTTGGCGTCGTACAAGTTACCCAGCAGCACGTGCTGGCCATCGGCGGTCAGGTACAGGGTCATGCCGCGGTTCTGGTACTGGGCGGCGTAGCCCTTGAGACCGGCCGGGGCGTCGAAGCGGCCGATGATCTTGGCCCCTTTGGCTTCGATCTGGCGGATCGGCGCCGGCAGTTCCTCGGCCTGAGCCAGGGGCACCTGCAGCAGGGCGGCGCCCAGGGACAGGCTCAGCAGGTGGCGGATGACAGGCATGGCGATTTCCTTGTGGGGGCGGGCGCGTTGGGATTGAGCGGGCCGAAACTTTCCAGGGCCCGGGCCAGGCTGGCTTCGGACAACTCGCCCAGGTGGCTGCCCAGCAATCGGCCATCGGCACTGTAGAACAGGGTGGTGGGCAGGGCCATGGAGCCCACGGCTTTGCCCAGGCGACCGCTGCCATCGAACAGCACGTTGCTCAGGCTCAGGTCCTGGGTGGCCAGGTAGGTGCTGACGCTCTGCATGCTTTCCGCCTGGTTGACGAACAGGAAGGTCAGGTCCGGGCGTTGCTGCTGGGCTTTTTCCAGCACCGGCATTTCCCGTCGGCATGGTGGGCACCAGGTGGCCCAGAGGTTGATCACCAGTGGCCCGCCCTGGTAGTCGGTGAGTTGCACGGTGTCGCCATTGGTGGTGCGCAGGGCCACGTCCGGCAGGCGCGAGCCTTGTTCATAGAGGTTCAGGGACAGGCTGGCCAGCAGCCAGAACGCCAGGCCGCTGACCACCCCGGCGGCCAGGGGCCGGCGCAGGGCCGAGCGACGCCAGCTCCAGGCCAGCGCCGCGACCAGCATGAACAGGACCCCGGGCCAGGCCAGAAAACCGCCGTCCCGCAGGTCGACGATCTGCCACAGGTCGTCGCGGTAATGCTTCCAGTACACCAGCACAAAACTCACGCGCGCGGCGAGCATGCCCAGCAGGAACAGGCTGAACAGCGCCGACTCGGGGTTATCGCCGCCGCGTTTGGCCACACGCCAGCCCACCAGGGTGGCCAGGGCCAGGGCACTGATCAGCAGCAGGTGGTTGAGGGCAATGGCGAAGGTGCCGATGGTAAAGGTCAGCATCAACGAGCTTCCCGGGTCAGGGTCCAGTGTTGGAGGAACTCAGCTGCGCCTACCTCGCCGGTAATCCGCTGGCTGCGTCGTTCTGCGCCGTCCGGGCCGATCCACAGCAGGCTCGGCGGCCCCGGCACTTTATACCGGTTGAGCAGCTCGCGGCTGTCGGCGTTGTCCGTGGTCACGTCCAGGCGCAGCAGGCGCACACCTTGCAACGCGTCGCGGACCTGGGGTTGGGCGAACACGGTTTTTTCCATGACCTTGCACGACACGCACCAGTCGGCGTAGTAGTCCAGCAGCACCCACTGGCCCTGGGCCTGGGCGTCGTCCAGGGCCCGTTGCAGGGCCACGGGGTCCTTGAGGGTGGTGAAGTCGGCATGCAGCGCCGGGGCTTCGAGGCGCTGGCCGCTGTACACCTTCAACGGCTGCCACAGGTTGTCGCTGCCACCGGCGGCGCCCACCACCAGCAGGCTGCCCCACAGGCCAAGCAGCCAGGCTCCGGCGCCGATCAGGTGCATGGCGCGGCCCGCAGTCGCCCGGTGCTGCCAGGCGGCATAGGCCAGGACCAGGGCCAGGGCACCCCACAGGCCGATCCACAGTGGGTCCGCCAGCACCGGGCGCAGCATGTAGATGGCGGTGCCCAGGAACAGGAAGCCGAACAGCCCCTTGAGCAGGTTCATCCAGGGGCCGGGTTTGGGCAGGAAGCGGTTGCCCACGGTCACCAGCAACAGCAACGGCAGGCCGATGCCCAGGCCCATGACCAACAGGATCAGCCCGCCGTGCAGGGCATTGCCGCTTTGTGCGATGTACAGCAGGGCGCCGGCCAGGGGCGCGGTCATGCATGGGCCCACCAGCAGGCCCGACAGGGCGCCCAACACTCCCGCGCCAATCAGGCTGCCACCCTGGCGCTGGCGGCTGGCGTTTTCCAGGCGGTCACGCAGGGCCGCCGGCAATTGCAGCTCGAAGACGCCGAACATCGGCAGGGCCAGCAGCACGAACAGCCCGGCGAAGCTGCCCAGCACCCAGGGCTGTTGCAACACCGCTTGCAGGTTGGCGCCGAGCAGGGCCGCCAGCACCCCCATGGCCGCGTAGACCAGGGCCATGCACAGCACGTAGCTGCCGGCCAGGGCCAAACCGCGTCGCGGGCCGGCGCCGCTGCCCACCACCAGGCCGGCGAGGATCGGCAGCATCGGCAACGAACACGGAGCAAAAGCCAGCAACAGGCCCAGGCCGAAGAACAGCAATAGGTTCCAGCCCAGGCTGCGCTGTTGCAGGCCGCTGGCCAGGGCCTGGTCACTGGCCTGGGCAGCGCTTGGTACGGCGCTGGTGGCCGGGTTGCTGCCGAGGTCGACTTCCAGGGTTTGCGGCGGGTAACACAGGCCGGCGTCGGCGCAGCCCTGCCAACCCAGTTTGAGGGTGCCGCTGGCGTTGGCCGGGAGCTTGAGCTCCAGGCCCTGGCGATAGACCTGCTGGTCGCCAAAGTATTCGTCGCTGTGGGCCTCGCCTTCAGGCAGGGCGGGCTTTTGCGCCTCGGGCAGGCCATCGAATTTCAGGCGCTTCTGGTAGAGGTAGTAACCGTCGGCGATTTGCCAATAGAGCTGGGTTTCCCCCGAGTCCAGTCGCTGGGAGGTGAAGACAAAGGCTTTGCCCACGGGCAGGAATTCAGCCTTGACCTCGAACGGGTTGGCCCCCGCCTGAGCCAGGCTCGACAACAACATGAACAGAACAATAAACAAACGCGCCATGACCCAGCCTTAATACGCGGTAAGTGTGCAGCACAATGGCGGTCGGCGATTAACCGACGATTAAACCGCCACGCCTTGTTCCCTTGGCGGCGCGGGCATAATGTCCGCTTAATCCGCCGCCGTCTTAATCAACGCTTTTCTACGGGTCTCACCATGCACGTACTTGTCTGTGAAGATGATGAGCTGATCGCCAGTGGCATTGTCGCCGGTCTCACCGCCCAGGGCCTGACGGTGGAACATGTCGCCAGTGCGTCGGCGGCCCGCGCCATGCTAGCCGTGGCCGAGTTCGATGTCATGGTGCTGGACCTGGGCCTGCCCGATGAAGACGGCCTCAAGTTGCTCAAGCAGCAACGCCAGCACGGCCTGGAAATCCCGGTGCTGATCCTCACCGCCCGGGATTCGGTGACCGACCGGGTCGACGGTTTGCAAGCCGGGGCCGACGATTACCTGCTCAAGCCGTTTGACCTGCGCGAACTGGCGGCGCGCCTGCACACTCTGTTGCGCCGGGTCGCCGGGCGCAGCGTCAACCTGATCGAACACGGCCGCCTGACCTACGACCCGAGCACTCGGGAAACCCAGCTCGGCGGCCAGCCGGTGGACTTGTCGCGCCGCGAGCAGGCGCTGCTCCAGGCACTGTTGCACAACCGCGGCCGGGTGTTGTCCAGCGAGCAGCTCAAGGACAGCGTCTATGGCTTCAATGACGAATTGGAAAGCAATGCCCTCAACGTGCATATCCACCACCTGCGCCGCAAACTCGGCAACGGCATCGTCGAAACCGTGCGCGGCCTGGGCTATCGCCTGGGGCCGGCCGAGGGCGGGGAGGATGCGTAAGTGATGAGTTTGCGTTTGCGCCTGAGCCTGACGCTGGGCGCTGCGTTCATCCTGATCTGGGCCTTGGCGGCGGCCTGGATGCTCAGCGATCTGCGCAACCAGATGATGTTCTCCCTCGACCAGCGCCTGGTGGCGTCGGCGCGCATGGTCGCCGGCTTGCTGGAGCAGTTGCCGGCGCTGCCGAGCAAGGGCGAGGGCACGCACTTCAGCTCCGAGCAGTTGAATATCCCCGGGGGCATGGCCTGCCAGGTCAGCTCTCTGCGCGGCGAAATTCTCGCCCGCAGCCACAGCACGCCGGACGAAAAACTCGAAGCCGAGAAGATGGGCTTCCACGATCAGATAATCGACGGCGCGCCCTGGCGCACTTTCACCCTGGCCCGGGGCGATTTGCGCATCACCACGGCCGATCGCCAAGTGGAGCGCGAGGCCTTGAACCTGTCGGTGTTGCTGGCGGCCTCGGTGCCGGTTGGCGTGGCCTTGCTTGGTTGCCTGTGGCTGTTGTGGCTGGGCATCGGGCAAAGCCTGATGCCGCTCAACCGCATGCGTGACGCGCTGATGCGGCGCAACGCCGACTCCCTGGAGCCGTTGCAGATTCATCCGTTGCCCAGTGAACTGCGGCCGCTGCTGGAAACCCAGAACCAATTGTTCCAGCGCATCGGCAAGACCATCGAGCGTGAACGCCGCCTGACCGGCGATGCGGCCCATGAACTGCGCAGCCCGCTGACGGCAATCAAGACCCACTTGCAGGTGGCGCGCATGACCGAAGGCGCGGCCCGGGACCAATCCCTGGCCCGCGCCGAAGAGGGCGCCGACCGCATGCACCGGACCCTGGAGCAATTGCTGCTGCTGGCCCGAGTGGAAGGCAGCCTGTCCTTTGATGACGGTGTGCAGTGCAGCGCCGAGCAAGTGGCGCGCCTGGCGATCCAGGATGCTGCCGCAGGCGCGCGCCAGCGGGTTAAGTTGCACCTGGGGGAGAAGGCGGGCGACGCGTCAGTGGACATGCCCTCGACCCTGGCCATTGCCGCCTTGCGCAACCTGCTGGACAACGCCCTGCGGCACACGCCGGAGGACTGCCCGGTGGAGTTGAACCTGGAGATCATCGCCGGTCGCCTGCGGTTCCAGGTGCGTGACCATGGCGCGGGGATTCCCCCGGAAGACTTGCAGCACCTGACCCAGCGCTTCTGGCGGGACAGCCAGAGCAGCGGCTGCGGCCTCGGCTTGGCGATTGTCCAGGCCATCGTCCAGCGCTGCGATTGCGACCTGCATTTCGACAGCCGCCCCGATGGCCTGCGTGTTGAACTGACGCTGCCAGCCCACCGCGCCTAAGCCCCACGCACTCAAATCCCCCTTGCCAGCGATAAGGCCCCCAGGACCGCCATCGCCGGCCAACCGGGCGCCTGCAAAGGGCGCTGTTACCGGCAGGGGGGACGCTGCCTGATTGACCTTTGTGCAACTTTGCGACCTGAGGGTGTAAATCCTGACTGCGCTAATGCGTTTCCAGAACAGGAAAACCTGTCAGTGCGCACCCTGCTTCGGCTGCGCATCCGGCCGGTGGCCGTTTTGCTCAATTGCAGCGTGAGGGTTCGCGAGATGTCAGCCGTTACCAGCCTTATCCAAGACCCGGTCGTGGGCCTTAGCCCCGCACCGGCGGAAACCCTGTATCAGTTCACCGAGTCGCCTCTGCTGGCCCGCCAGAACCGCCAGGAGTCCAATGCCCGCAGCTACCCGCGGCGCATTCCCCTGGCCCTCAAACGGGCGCGCGGGATTCACGTCGAAGACGTTGAAGGCCGACGTTTTATCGACTGCCTGGCCGGTGCCGGCACCCTGGCCCTGGGGCATAACCACCCGGTGGTGATCGCGGCGATCCAGCAAGTGCTGGCCGACGAGCTACCGCTGCTGACCCTGGACCTGACCACCCCGGTCAAGGACCAGTTCGTCCAGGACCTGTTCGGCCTGTTGCCCGCTGAGCTGGCGGCCGAGGCCAAGATCCAGTTCTGCGGCCCCACCGGCACCGACGCCGTGGAAGCCGCGCTGAAGCTGGTGCGCACCGCCACTGGCCGCAGCACGGTGTTGTCATTCCAGGGCGGCTACCACGGCATGAGCCAGGGTGCCCTGAGCCTGATGGGCAACCTGGGGGCCAAGCGGCCGATCGCCGGTTTGCTGAGCAATGGGGTGCAGTTCCTGCCGTACCCGTACGACTACCGCTGCCCCTTCGGGCTCGGCGGCGCGGAAGGGGTCAAGGTCAACCTGCATTACTTGGAAAACCTGCTCAAGGACCCGGAAGCCGGCGTGCAGTTGCCAGCGGCGGTGATCGTCGAGGCGGTGCAGGGCGAAGGCGGGGTGATCCCGGCGGACCTGGACTGGCTGCGCGGGCTGCGGCGGATTACCGAGGAGGCCGGGGTGGCCTTGATTCTCGACGAGATCCAGAGTGGTTTCGGCCGCACTGGCAAGATGTTCGCCTTCGAGCACGCGGGGATCATTCCCGATGTGGTGGTGATGTCCAAGGCCATTGGTGGCAGCCTGCCGATGGCGGTGATGGTCTACCGCGACTGGCTCGACACCTGGCTGCCCGGCGCCCACGCCGGCACCTTCCGCGGCAATCAGATGGCCATGGCCACTGGTTCTGCGGTGATGCGCTACCTCAAGGAACAGCGCCTGCCCGAGCACGCGGCCGCCATGGGTGACCGCCTGCGCGAGCACTTGCTGATCCTGCAACGCGATTACCCGCAGTTGGGGGATATCCGGGGGCGCGGGCTGATGCTCGGCGTCGAGCTGGTGGACCCGAGCGGTGCCCTGGATGCCCAGGGCCATCCGCCGTATTTCAGCAAGCTGGCGCCTTTGGTGCAGCGTGAGTGCCTCAAGCGCGGCTTGATCCTTGAACTGGGCGGGCGCCACGGCAGCGTGGTGCGCTTCCTGCCGCCGCTGGTGATCAGCGCCGCCGAAATCGATCAGGTGGCGGAGATCTTCAGCAAGGCCGTGGCCGCCGCCGTGGCCAGCTTGTAAATTTTTGCCGGGCTGATCCGTTCCTTCTACACAAGCGCTGTGCCGTGGGCGCAGGCAATCCTATAGCGATGGAGACAAGCAATGACTTCAGTATTTGACCGCGAGGACATCCTCTTTCAGGTAGTGGTCAACCACGAGGAGCAGTATTCGATCTGGCCGGATTACAAGGCTGTGCCGGAAGGCTGGCGTACCGTGGGCAAGAGCGGCCTGAAAAAGGAATGCCTGGCTTACATCGAAGAAGTCTGGACCGACATGCGGCCCCTGAGCCTGCGGCAGAAGATGGACCAGCAGGCCGCCGCCAACTGAGTCGTCGACCCCATGAAAAAGCCCGCCGCACCCTGAGGTGCCGCGGGCTTTTTTGTCACCGGGGTTTCAGCCCTTGGGTTTGCAGGCCTGCAACGTGTAGCTCAAGGGCAAGCGCCACTGCGCGTCCTTGAGGTGCCATTCCTCCTGCTCGTCGCAGACCATCTGCCCAGGCAGCGCCTCCCACGGAATGCTCTGGTGCTCCACCAGCCCGGTGATCTGCAGGCCGTGCTTGAGCAGCGCACTGATGACTTCGCCCAGGCCGTGGTTCCACTCATAGCTCTGGGTCGCCTTGAGTCGCACCGAGGTTTCGACGTAGGTGCTGTCATCGTTCCAGCTCATGGGCTGGGGCTGTTCGAAGTAGGGCCGGTCCACCACCAAAGCGTCGTGACGGTCTTCATTGATGCTCATCATCATGGGATGGCCGTCGCGCAGGAACAGCCGGCCGCCGGGCTTGAGCAGGGTGCTGACGTTGTACGCCCAGCGGTCGATGCTGGGCAGCCAGCACAGGGCGCCGATGCCGGTGTAGACCAGGTCGAAACTACCGGCCGGCAAGGCCTCGGCGGCGGCATAGACATCGGATTCGACATAGTCGATCGACGTGCCGCAGCGCTCGGCCAGGTGCCGCGCCTCGACCAGGGATGCTGCGGAGAAATCCAGCCCGCTCATCTGCGCGCCCAGGCGGGCCAGGGACAGGGTGTCGGTGCCGATATGGCATTGCAGATGCAATGCCCGCAGCCCACGGATATCCCCCAGCGGGGGCAAGTCAAAACGCACCACGCAGGACAGGTGATGGGGGTCATCGATATAGCGCTGGAACGCGTATTCCTTGGACGCCGCGTGCAACGGCGCGCGCTCGTCCCAGTTGGCTTGATTGAGCTTGAGGTAGTCGCTCATGGGGGTTGGCTTCCTGTCGGTCCTTGAGGGCAAGCGGCAGGTTAGCATTCAGGCGCGGAGCAATTCTTGAGGGATTTTGTAAGCCTGCCACCGGGCTGGGCGTCGGCGACAGGCTTTGACTACGAGGTCGTCAGGATTTGGCGTTGAGGGCGGTGGTGATTTGCTGGATGTTGCCCTCCAGCTCGGTCAGTGGATCGTCGCTGTCGGTTTTCAGCACCAGCAACTGGCTGCCGGCGGCACTGATGGCTGCCTTCACGGCGTCCGACGGCTGGCGGTGATGCAGCACCAGCGCCACATCATTGTCTTTGAGCTGGGCTTCCAGTGCTTTCAGGGCCTCGGGGGTCCATTCGTTGTCGGCACGGGCATCCACCGCGACCACCTCCAGGTTCAACCCACTGGCCAGGTAGCCGAAATGATCGCTGAGGCTCAGCACGCTCAGGTTGTCCGCTTCGCCCAGGCGCGCCTCGCTCTCGGCACTGAGCTTGAGCAGGCGCTGTTTCAGCGCGGCCAGGTTGGCGTCGATCTTCGGTTTGGCTTCAGGTGCCAGGCGCGAAAGGTCCGCTGCCAGCACATCGCCCATGCGCCCCAGGTTGTTGCTGGTCTGCCAGGGCTGGCTGTTGAGGCCATCGGTTTTCCCCGGTTGCAGGGCGATGCCCGGCAGGGCTCCATCCACCGGTCGCGCGGCGTCCACTTCAATGATGCGGATGTTGCTACGCCGGGCATTGGGGTACAGCGGGTCATCGGGCCAGATGGAGCGCAGGCCGATCACCGCGTCCGCTTGCAGGGCCAGTTTGTGCAGGGCTGGCGCGCCGCGCCCGGTGAAGTAGGCGGTTTGCCGTGAGCCCGGAAGGTTGCCCGGGGCGGCCCGTTCCAGCTTGACCTCGGTGCCTTGCAGCAGGTGCTGGGCCAGGCCGTAGGTCACGGGCAGGGACGCGAGCACCGTCGGCGCCGGGCTGCTCTTGGCGGCGTGCAGTGCGGTATTGCCCAAACCATTGCTGGCCAGCATGCGCATGGGCTCGTAACGGTCCTGTGCCAGTGCGGTGTTGCCCAAGCCGGCGAGGGCCAAGGCCAATGTCAGGTGACGCAAGGAACTGTGCATTTATCCGATATTCCCTTTGAGGCTGGGGACGGTGCCGCGGGCAATCGCGGCCAGGGCGAAGGCGATGCCGGCCACCAGAATGATCGCGGCGCCGGAGGGCACGGGCAGGTCGAAGACGATCGGCAGCAGGATGCCGCACAAGGTGCTGACCGTGGCGATGGCGACCGAAATCCAGAAAAAGCCTTTCAGTGACTGGCTCAGCAAGCGTGCAGCCGCCGCTGGAATCACCAGCAGGGCGCCCACCAGGATCGCGCCGATGACCTTCACGGCCGCCACGGTGATCAGGGTCACGAGGATCACGAACAGGTAGTCCAGGGACTTCACCGCCACGCCACGTACTGCTGCCAGTTGCGGGTTGAAGCTGGCCAGCATGATGCGGTTGTACAGCGGCAGGCTCAGGCCCAGCACCAGTGCGCCCACCACCAGCAGCACCAGCAGGTCATTGCCGTTGACCGTGAGCACCGAACCGAACAGGACGTTCTCCAGGATGTGCACGTTGATTTTGCCCGCCAGAATCAGCAGCAGGCTGGCACCCAGGGCCAGGGAGACTGAGAGGAACACCCCGATCAGGGTGTCCGGGGCCAGGCCGGTGCGGTTGCGCAGGTAGTTGAGGAGAATGCCGAACAGCAGGCAGTACCCGAAAAGGCTGCCGTAAGGACCGGTGTAGGGTTCGCCGAGCAGAATGCCCACGGCCACGCCGGTCAAGGCTGCGTGCCCCACGGCTTCGGAGAAAAAGGCAAAGCGTTTGACCACCACCAGGGTGCCCAGGCCGCCCAGCACAGGGCCGATCAGCAGACCGGCGAGCAGGGCGTTGACGACAAAACCATAGGCCAGGGCTTCGGGCAGGTAACCCGAAGAGGCCCAGCCCTGGATCATCAGACGAAAGGCTTCATAGCTCATCAGGCAGCACTCCCAGCGGCCGTGTCCACAGCACGAGGATGGGTGGAGAACAGGCTCAGCAGGCGCTCCGGGGTCAGGGTCTGGCGCGCCGGGCCGTCGAACAATACGCGGCGATTGAGCCCGGTGACCCGGTCCGCCAGGCGGCCTACGGCCTCCAGGTCGTGTTCGATCCACAGCAGGGTGATGCCGCTCTGGCGCCAGTCGTTGAGCAGGCGTTCGAAGACCTGGATGCCGGCCTCATCGAGGGCCGACATGGGTTCGTCCAGTACCAGCAGTTGTGGGGCCGGGATCAGCCCCTGGGCCAGTAGCACCCGCTGCCGTTCGCCGCCGGACAAGGCGCCCATGCGCCGCTTGCGCTTGTCCTGCATGCCGACCCGTTCCAGGGCCTCGCCGATGGCCTTGGCGTAATGGCGGCTGAGGCCAAGGAACGCCGGGCGGCGCTGGCACATGGCGGCCATGAAGTCGTCGACGGTCATGGGCAAGCCACGATCGAACTCCAGGGCCTGCGGCACGTAGCCGATCACCCCGGGTTCGGTGGGCCATTGCAGGCGCAGCTGGCCCTGATGGGGCATTTGCCCGAGCAGGGTCTTGATCAGCGAACTCTTGCCGCCGCCGTTGGGGCCGACCAAGGCGTGCACCGTGCCTGGCTGCACCTGGAAGTTCACCTGGTCGAGGATGGTGGTGCGGCCGAGGGTCAGGCTGACGTGGTCGAACTCGATGGCCGGGCCACGAGTGAGGGGTTCACGAGCGGTCATGCGCCTGACTCCTGGATCGCCCGGACCACGGTGTTGAGGTTGCCGGTCATTTCCTTTTCGTATTTGTCGGCGCTGTATTCGCCGTAGGAAATGTGCGACAGCGGGTACAGCTTGACCCCGGATTCGCGCTGGATGGTTTCCACATAGGTGGAGGGGAAGTCCATCTCGGAGAAGATCACTTTGACGTCCAGTTCGCGCAGTTGGTCGATGGTCTTCTTCAACTGGCTGGGGCTGGGTTCGATGCCATGGGCCGGCTCCACGACCGCCGTCACCTCCAGGCCGAACTCACGCAGCAGGTAGTCGTAGGCGGCATGTACCGTGGCCACTCGCAGGTCGGCGTTGGGCGCCTGGGTCAGCTTGGCCAGGGCGTCGGCCCGCATCTGCCGCAGGCGCTTGCCGTAGGCCCGGGCGTTCTGGGTGTAAGTCTTGGCGTTGGCCGGGTCCATCTTGCCCAGCTCACGGGCGATGTTGTTGACCTGGGCGATGGACGCGCTGATCGACAGGAAGGTGTGAGGGTTGACCACCTTGCCGGCGCCCCTGGCGGCAACGCCGGTGGCGGCCAGCAGTGGCACGTTTTCGTTGGCTTCGATCACCGGGATGTCCGGACGCTCGCTGGCGGCGATCATGCGGTCGGCGAAGTCATCGTGACCCACGCCATTGAGCACCACCACGTCCAGCCCGCCGATGCGCTTGATGTCTTCGGCCCGGGGCTCGTAGGCGTGGGGGTTGAAGCCGGCAGGAATCAGCGGCACCACTTCGGCCTTGTCGCCGACGATATTGGCGACGTAGCTGTAGTACGGGTGCAGGGTGATGCCAATGCGCAGGCGCTTGGCCTGGTCGGCGCTGGCCAGGGGGCTGAGCAGCAGGGCCAGCAGGCTGACCAGCAGCACCCGCAGCAGCGGGCGACGTTGCGATGGAATAGGCATGGGCTAGCGGTCTTCTCTCGGTGAATGCGTGGGTTCAGTGGCGATGCTGGCGAGTCACACCGGCATCGTATTGGGCGATGACCTGCTTCCAGCCGGCGCTGGTCAGAGCGCTGTCACTGAGGTCGCCGGGGGCGCTGAGGGAGGGGCTGCGATTGAGCCAGATGTCCGGCTGGTCACTGTCTTGAGCGCTGATACGCATGACGAAGGAGCCAGCGACTTGCGGGTCGTTGCTCAGCCCGACATAGGCCTGGTCCAGCAATTGCCATTGATGATCGCCGCGGCTGACCGAACTGGCGTCCTGGGCGAAGGGGGCAAAGCCTTCGGCGGCCAACTCCTTGGGCGCGGGCAAGGCCTGGGTGTCTTCGCGCAGCAGGCGGATCTCATCCAGGGTTACCCGCAGGTCGGCGTAGATGCCTTGCTCGGAGGCGCTCAGGTCGCGCCGGGCATCCAATTGATGGCTGGCCACGGCACTGACCTCCTGGGTTTCACCGTGCCACAGCACCACGGAGCCGGAGACGGTGAGGATCAACAGGCACAACAGCAGGACATACAGGGTTTCGTGGCCGGCACCGGCGGGGCGTACGACGTGGGTGGTGGGGCTGTTCATGGGGCCTCGATATCCGCTTGGTCGATCTCGACCACGTGGCCGGGGCCCGCATCGAACAATACATAGAACTCGGCCGACGGTTTCTTGAAGGTCAGGGTCGAGTCGCTGCCCAGCTTGCCCGGGACCAGGATGGTTTCGTCATAGCCGATCACGTCCAGGGTCACTCCGGGTGCGCCGCTGCCGTCGGAAAAACCGCCTGTACAACGAATTTGCTCACCCTCGATCTCCTTGCATTCGCACATCGGGTTGTGGGCCAGGACCTGGCTGCAAAAGCCTGTGCTCAACAGCAGCAGGGCGAGGGCGCCGAGCCGCCGCAGGCGGTGGTTAGGTGCGGCGAAAATCATGGTTTGCCTCCTTGTTTGGTGAGCCAGGCAATGGTGGCCGGGGACGCCTGGCTCAGGGGGATAGCCGCCTGGTGCATGCTGCCGTCCCAGCCTTCCATGGTGATCCACAGCTCGGCGTCGGGTTTGGTTTTTTCCGGAATCGGCAACGTCGCGCCCATGCGGTATGGGGTGCCAAAGAAGATCACTCCGGCGGCGCGCAGGCTCCGGGGTTTGCCGATGCGCAGGTAGGTGGCCTTGACCTGCTGGGTGCAGGTGTCACACAGGGCTGCGTTGAAGCTTTTCATGTAGCCGGCCGGACCATCGAGGCGCGGTGCCTCGTTGCGCAGTTCTGCCAGGCGCAGGCTCCAGGGTCCGACCTGGACGCTGCCGACGTCCCGCTCGCCCAGGCCGCTTTCACCGCGGAACAGCGCCGCGTCGGAAAAGTACTTGGGCATGAAACCCAGGGGGATCAGCAACAGCAGGATGTTCAGGTGGAAGCGCCATTTGTGCCAGATCTGGCCCAGGCCCGAGGTCGGTGCTGCGGGGGTTGCCTTGCTCACAGGTTGCTCTCCGCGGCTTCGGTATTAAGGGCTGGGGCAGGTTGCTGCGTGTGCTTCACACGGGCCGGCTTGTTGCTGCGCTTGAGGGCATTGGCGGTGGCCAGGGCGGTACGCTTGGTCCAGATCAGCAGGCCGCTGAGGACCATCATGCTCAGCAGCAGGCCGAAGAAGAACCAGATCAGCTTGATCCAGATCCCGCCGAAATCACCGGTGTGCAACGGGCGCATGGATTCGGTGACGAACTCCAGGCCGGTGCGGTCGCTGAGCAGGTGAGAGGTGTCCACCGAACCGTTATAGGGGTTGATGCTGGCGGTCTGGAACATCAACGGGTACCAGCCACGCCCACCGATAGACAGGTGGCTGTAGGCGTTGCTCGGCAGGCTGATAAAGCTGATATCGAAGCCGGGGATCTTCTGTGTCGCCAGATCGATGGCCTGGTCCAGTCCGATCATGGGGGCCGGGCTGCCGTCCGCCGAGACGGGCACGGTTTCCCGCGCGATCACCGGCAGCACCGGTTCACTGGAAATGCTGATCTGGTTGTCGGAAAGAATGGCTTGGATCAGGAACCAGGTGCCGGTGATGGAAATCACCGCGATAAACCAGATCGACCAAATCCCGCTCAGGCGGTGGAAATCACCCCAGAAAATCCGCGCACCGTGGCGAAAGCGCAGGGTCGGTTTGAAAAAGCCCTTCCAGAAACGCTTGTAGACCACCAGCCCAGTGACCAGCGAGGCGAGCATGGGCAGGCCCAGGATCGATACCAGGTACCAGCCCCAGCTGAAGCCATTGGTGAAGGGCACCAGCCACCAGCCGTGCAACGCCCGGGTGAAGGCCTGGAAGTTGAACTGCGGGCTGACGCCCTGAATGACGCCGGTGTAAGGGTTGACGTAGACCGTGACCGAACGCCCGTCCGGGTAGCTGACCCTTACGTCCAGGGCGAAGTGCGATTCGTCCGGGGTAATGATGGTTTGCACCAGGGTCTGGGGCTCGGCTTTTTTGATGGCACTGACGATCTGGTCATAGCTCAACGGCTGAGCGTCGTCAGACGGCTTGCTGGCGCGGATGTCCGGGTTGGCCAGCCAGACAATCTCTTGGCTGACCACCGCCAGGGTGCCGGTGACGCAGACAATCAGGACAAAAAACCAGATGGGCAAGGCCAGCCAGCTGTGAACGAGAAACCAGATTTTCGAGCGGGACTTCTTCGACATTGAATGCACGTCTTGTTCGAGGAGTGGAGCGGCGCTGGGACCGTCGGTCTGCCCGGTTGGAAAACCCCGGGCATGACCTTGGCCAACGCGGCCGGCTGCATCTAATTAAGACGAATGAGAATCGTAAAACCTGAACCTCGATATGCAAGGAAATGTTTCAAGGCGTTAAAGCGCCCTGTTTCGGGCGTTTGATTGCAGCACAGGGGCCAGCATTTAGAGGCGTCGGCAAGACGGCACCTGTCTCCTAGTTACTCGCACGGCTGGCCGCGTCTGGGCTCAGTGCTTGAACATCTGCGCTGCGCGTTGGCGGATTTCCTCGGGGCTGAGGTTTTCCTTACGGCTGGAGATAAACCACAGGTGGCCGAACGGATCCTTCAGGGTGCCGCTGCGGTCGCCGTAGAACTGGTCCTTGACCTCGGACACCACCTGGCCGCCTGCGGCAATCGCGCGGGCGAACAGAAGGTCAACGTCTTCCACATAAAGGTGTATGCCCACGGTGGTCTTGTGACTGTCGGGGCTGCCCAGGGCCATGTCCTGGCAGGGCGTGCCGAGCATGATGGCGGAGTCACCGATGCGCAATTCGGCATGCCCGATGCCGCCATCGGGCATCTCCAGGCGCATGACTTCTGTGGCGCCAAACGCCTGTTTGTAGAATTCGATGGCCTCGGTGGCGCGCTGGACGCCCATGTAGGGAGTGACGCTGCTATAGCCTTCGGGAATGGGTTTGACGCTCATGACGGTTCTCCTGAGGGGGGCTCGCTGTCGAGTTCCGATGGATTGACTATAGGCTTGGCCTTGCTGGCCTCGGTCGTGGGCCGACGAGGTGCTGTGGGTGACTCACCAGGCACTGTTCACCCAGCAACAGTGATCCAGCATTTTGCCTGCCCAGCCTGGGCATCGAGGGTGGCTGGGAGGCGCGAGGCCTTGTAAAGGCAGGGGCAGGGGAGTCGGCACAGAAGCTGCAATTACTGGGATTGAACCTTAATTCGCCCGAGAGCGTTGTATGCCTGCCTTGCCTGAATCTGCCGCCTACCCTATCCATGTCCCCGCTGCCCATGTCATTCGCGATGCGGCCGAAGCCATTGCCGTGGCTGAGCGGGTGGCCGCTGTCCTGCTGGAGCAGGACGCCGAGCGTGACCGTACGCGCGAGGTGCCGGCGGCGATTGTGGATTTGTATTCCAACAGTGGCTTGTGGGGCATCAGCGTGCCCCGCGAGTTCGGTGGGGCGCAGGTGTCCTACGCGGTGCTGGCCCGGGTGATTGCGATCATTTCGGCGGCCGATCCGTCCCTGGGGCAGATTCCGCAGAACCACTACTGCTTGCTGGAGGACATCCGCCTGCAAGGCAGCGCCCAGCAGCAGGCGCATTTCTTTGGCCTGGCCCTGCAAGGCCATCGGTTTGCCAATGCCTTGTCGGAGACCGGCGGCAAGACCGTGCAAGATATCCAGGCCAGCATCCGTCCCTTCGGCGAGGGGTATGTGGTCAACGGGCGCAAGGGTTACTGCACCGGTTCGCTGTACGCCCACTGGCTGGCGGTGCTGGCCCTGGACGAGGAGCAACGCGCGCAACTAGCGTTTGTCCCGCGGGGGACGCCGGGGCTGGTGGTGATCGACGACTGGGACAGCATCGGCCAGCGCACCACCTCAAGCGGCACGGTGCTGGCGGAAAACCTCCAGGTTCCGGCGTTCAACCTGTTCCCCACTTACCGCTCCTATGAGCACCCGACCCTGGCCGGGCCCTTTGCCCAATTGACCACTGCCGCCATCGACGCCGGGATTGCCCGGGCTGCGTTGCGCGACACCATTGCGTTCGTCCAGCAGCACGCCCGGCCATGGATCGACGCCGGGGTGGACAAGGCCAGTGAGGACCCGTTGACCATCATCCAGGTCGGTGCCCTGGAGATTCGCCTGGAGGCGGCCGAAGCCTTGCTGGAAAGGGCCGGCCTGGCCCTGGATGCGGCGCGTCCGGCGCCTGATGAAGACAACGTTGCTCGGGCCTCCCTGGCGGTGGCCAAGGCCAAGGTGCTGACTACTGAAATCGCCATCGAAGCCAGCAACAAGCTGTTCGAACTGGGCGGCACCCGCTCGACCCTGAAGACGCATAATTTCGATCGCCACTGGCGCAATGCCCGGGTCCACACCCTGCATGACCCGGTGCGCTGGAAGTACCACGTGGTCGGCAACTGGCTGCTCAACGGCGTCAAGCCGCCACGTCACGACTGGTCCTGAGCCATGGCCGAGTTATTCAAGAACATCTATTGGGCCGACATCGGCCAGGCCTGCCTGGACACCCTGAGCATGCTCGGCGCGGCCCTGGCGTTTACCGTGGTGCTGGGGCTGCCCTTGGGCGTGTTGCTGTTTCTCACCGGCAAGCGCCAGTTGCACGAAGCGCTGGGCGTGTATCGGGTGCTGTCGGTGATCGTCAACATGCTGCGCTCGTTGCCTTTCATCATTCTGCTGATCGTGCTGATCCCCCTGACCACCTTTCTGGTGGGCACCTCCCTCGGTGTGCCCGGGACCATCCCGCCCCTGGTGGTGGGGTGCACGCCGTTCTTCGCCCGCCTGGTGGAAACCGCCCTGCGGGAAGTGGATCGCGGGGTGGTCGAGGCGACCCAGGCCATGGGCGGCAGCACCTGGCAGATCATTCGCCACACCTTGTTGCCCGAAGCCCGTGGAGGCTTGCTCGCGGCGGTCACCGTGACGGCCATTGTGCTGGTGGACTACACCGCCATGGCCGGGGTGATCGGCGGCGGGGGCTTGGGCGACCTGGCGATCCGGTACGGTTATCAACGCTTCCAGACCGATGTGATGGTGGTCACCGTGGTGCTGTTGCTGGTGCTGGTACAGGCCCTGCAGATGACCGGCGACCGTTTGGTGGCGCACTACAGCCGACGTTGACCCCCCCTTTTTTTAAACCAAACAACGGCCCCACGTGCGCCCCACGACGGTCACTTGTATCTGCCTTAGGAGCACCGCATGAAAAAGTCCCTGGCCATCCTGGCCGCCGTCTTGTCGTTGAGCGCTCACGCCAATGAAAAACTGATCGTCGGTGCCACCCCGGTGCCCCACGCGGAGATTCTTGAATTCGTCAAACCCGAGTTGGCCAAGGAAGGCGTTGACCTGGACATCAAGGTCTTCACCGACTTTATCCAGCCCAACCAGCAATTGGCGCTGAAGAATCTGGACGCCAACTATTACCAGTACCGGCCGTTTCTCGATGACTTCAACAAGACCCGGCACACCGACCTGGTGCCGGTGGTGGGCGTGCACATCGAACCCTTCGGTGCCTACTCGACCAGGATCAAGAACATTGCCGAATTGAAGGACGGCGCCACGGTGTCTATCCCCAATGACCCGGTGAACACCGGTCGCGCCCTGGTGCTGCTGCACGAAGCCGGCCTGATCAAACTCAAAGACCCGAGCAACACCCTGGCCACCCAGCGCGATATCGCAGAGAACCCCAAGCACCTGAAAATCCGTGAGCTGGAAGGGGCCTTGCTGGCCCGTTCGGTGAGTCAGGTGGACCTGGCCTTTGTGTTTGCCAACTACGCCCTGGAAGCCGGGATCGACACCAACAGCGCGCTGATCGTGGAGAAGGGCAAGGACCTGTACATCGAATTCCTGGTGGCGCGTCCGGACAACATCAACGATCCGCGGATCCAGAAACTGGCCAAGGCGTTGAATTCCGATGCGGTGCGCCAGTTCATCCTGACCCGCTACAAAGGGCAGATTGCACCGGGCTTCTGATGGGGAAACTCAGCGCCCGGTGCTCGCCGGGCGCTGTTACAAGGTCCGCAGCTGACGCACGTCCTGCTGTTCCAGAGCGGCGTCCAGCGCCACTTCCTTAAGTGGCACGGCGCCGACCGCCAGGGCTTTTTCGATGCTCAGGTCATCGCCCTGGGCGGCGAGCAGTGCCTGCAAACGCTGGAATTCGCTGCACCAGATGGTTTCGATGTCCTTGTCGCGCTGGGTGTCGTGGTTGGCCGTCAGGGCCACCGCACGCACTTGCAGGCGGCCATTGTCGGCGCTGCCGCCGACTTCAACGCCGTAGCCCGGGGTCGCGGTCTTGCGCAGTACCACCCGGCCCTTTTCGGCCCAGGCGGTGGCCATGCCTTCGCGCACTTCATAGCCCAGGCTGCTCAGGCCCTCCAATACCGCCTGGCGGCGAGCCAGGGCGGCTTGCTGTTGCAGATGCTCGGCGATCAGGGCGGTGCATTGCTCGCTCAGCGCGCTGACTGTTTCCAGATCCTCGGCCGTGCACTGTTGCACCTGCTTCAGCAAGGCCTCCGCGGTCTCGCCCAGCAGGGTCTCGACTTCCGCCGCCAGGTCCTGCAACTGCGCCCAGCGCGCCCGGCGCTCGTTGCAGGCACGGGTGGCCGCGGCCAATTCCAGGACCAGGCTGTCGAGCAGCAGGTTGCGTTGCTGGGGCCGGTGTTCCTCTTCGATCAACGTCAGCTTGGCCAGGTACGGTTCGGCGCTGGCGTGGCTGTCGAGGGTTTGCAGGTGGGCGATATGGCGGTCGATGTCCAGCAGGCGGGGTTCACGTTGTTCATGGGCCGCGCGCCATTGGGCCAGGGTCAGCGGTGCGCTGTCGGTTTGCAGGCGGCGGGCCAATTGCTGTTGCGCTTCGCTCAGGCGACTTTCCGCCGGTGCCGTGCTCAAGGCAGCAAAGCCCTGAGCCAGAATGCGTTCGGCCTGCTCGCTGCCCTGGCCGTCCGCCAGGGCTTGCAGTTGCTCCAGCAGTACGGCTGGCGCGTCCTTGTCGTGCAGGGCCTTGAGCAGGGTCGCGGCATTCTCCCGCAGGCGCCGCTGCCATTGCCGCTGCTCGGTGGCGCGCTGCACCGCCCGCGCTTCACGCTGTGCCAGGTCCCGCTGAAGAAACTCGATCTCGATGGGCACCCGGGTTTGCAGTTCGCGCAGTTGGTCGGCGTCGATCAAGCGCTGTAGCTGGTCGCGACGGGCGTAGGTGGCGGCCTGTTCGCTGGCGTTGAGTTCACCGATCCGCGTGGCGTGCTGTTCCCAGCGGGCGATGGCTGTTTCCAGACGGCGCAGGTGGCCGGCGCAGATCGCGAGGATTTCTTCGCGGGTGACGATGCGTACGACTTTGGGGCCGCTCATGGGGTGTCTTCCGTGTCGAGGAGGGGCTGTGCCGTTTCAGGCTCGGTGACGGTGACCGGGGTCACCACTGCCAGGCTCAAGGCGCGCTCGATGGCGGCTTGCAGGCGTGCGCGCTCGGCGTCGCCATCTTGGTACCAGCCCTGGGACGAAACCCGATGGATATGGGGAATGGCCCGGCGCAACACCGACGGCCGCCAGATTTCCCGCGAGCGGGCGCGGCTGAGCAGGGCGTGGCGTGGGGTGTCGCACTCGATGCCGATGGCGTAGAGCCCGGTGGCCGGGTTCTCGATGGCGAAATCCAGGCCGAAGGCATCGCCTTCGTTGGCCGGCGCGGCGGTCCAGCCCAGGCTTTGCACAAAGGCCGCTACGGCCTGGGTAAAGCCGTCGCTGTGGGCGCTGTGTTGCAGGCGCACTTCCGGGCGCTCGGTGAGCAAGCGGCCGAGCACGTTCTGGCTGGTGCTGAACTCCCCGGCGGACAGCGCCCTTGCGTATTCCAGGTAGCCCTGCAGGTAGTCCCGGGGGCTGGCCGGCGGGCGCTGGGTGCTGAGCATGTCGGAGATGTCGGCGATTGGCATCGAGGTGATCATCACCACCTTTTTCCGCGCCCGGGTCACCGCCACATTGAGCCGCCGCTCGCCGCCGGTCTGCCCGAGCACGCCGAAGTTGCGGCGGAAGCTGCCCTGGCTGTTACGGCCGAAGGTCGAGGAGAAGACGATGATGTCGCGCTCGTCACCCTGGACGTTTTCCACGTTTTTGACGAACACCGACATGTCTTCGCCGTCTTCACTGCGTTCCCGCTCCTGGCTGTAGGCGGCGCGGAACACCGGGTCTTGCTCGGCGCGGCGTTCCAGGCATTCCTCGATCAGGTCGGCCTGCTTGCGGTTGAAGGTCACCACGCCCACCGACGGCCGCGCCTCGTAAGGTGTCAGCCACAGTTGGGCCAGGTGCTCGACCACGCGCTCGGCTTCCAGGGCGTTGGTCTGTTGCTGGTAGAGGCCGTCGACGCGGATCAGCTCCAGGGGCTTGATGCTGAGGATGTTGGCCTCTGGGTGGCGCACCGGAATGCTCAGGCGGTTGCCATAGAACGAGGCGTTGGAAAAGCCAATCAGCTCGCGGTAGGCCGAGCGGTAGTGGATCTGCAAGGTGGTGGCCGGCAGCGAACTGCGGGCCAGTTGCAGCAGGTCCGGGCAGTCCTTGATCTCGCGACGGTTCCAGGTGTCTTCGAATTGCTCGCGCTGTTCTTCGTTGTCCTGGTCGTCGGGCAGGTCGCCGTCGAACAGTTCGGCCTCGTCGCTCTCGACCCGGCTGGAGAAAAACGCCGTCGGCGGCATTTGCTTTTCATCGCCACTGACCACCGTGACCCGCCCGCGATACAGGGTTGGCAGGGCGAACTCCACGGGCATCTGCGAGGCTTCGTCGTAGATCACGATGTCGAACAGGCCGGGCTTGAGGGGCAGCACCCGGCTGGCCACATCGGGGTTCATCAGCCACACCGGGCGCAGGCTCATCAGGCCCAGGCTCGACCCCATCTCGATGAATTCCCGCAGGCGTCGCGAGCGGCGACCGGTCAGGCGCGTCACGTCCTCCCACTGTTTGCGGGTGCCCAAGCGCGCGGCGTCGATGCCTTCGCTGAGCAACTGGCGGTTGAGCAGGCGCATCTGCGCATCGGCTTCGGCCAGGCTGGCGATTTTCGCTGCGGTTTCGCTTTGCTCCAGCATCAGCTCCGGCAGTTGTTGTTCCATGCGACGCTTCCAGCCCAGGCGCGCTTCGCGATTGAGCAGGCGGCGGACCAGCGCTTCCAGTTGCTCGGGCGGCACGGCATCCAGAGACGCCTGTTGTTCGCGCAGCACGGCGAACAGCTCAAGGTCGGCGGCTGACAGTTGGCCGACCCGGCTGCGGAATTGCTGATAGGCCGCCAGCGTGGGCAGGGCATCGTCCAGGCGGTTCAGCACCAGCAGGTTGCTCTGGTTCTGGCTCACTGCAGTGTGCAGTTGCGCCAGCAGCGGTGGCTCCAGCCAGTCGCCCAGGCGTTGCAGGGCGGCGAGGCTGAGCTGGCGCACATTGCAACGGATAAAGGCGGCGTCGTAGCCGGCCAGCAGGGCGTCCAGGGATTGACGCTCACCGGTGAGGATGGCGGCGTCCACCTGGTCGACCCGTGGCGCTTCGGCCAGGCCCTGGGCCAGGGCGCCGATTTCCCGCAGTTGCCGCAGGTCGTTGCGCACCCGCGGGTGCAGGCTCAGGCCGATGTCGGCGGTGACGTCAGCCAGGCCCAGCTGTTGATGCAACTGGCCGAGCTGGTTGCGCAGCGGGCGCCATTGGTTTTCCAGCAGCGCGGCGTTGAGCAAGGCCGGGAGCCGTTGTTCGCCGGCGTTGTCACCGTGTTCGCTAAGGAACCCCAGGACTTTGCTCCGCCGCAGCAGGCGCAGTGGGTTGAGCCGGGCCCACCACGACTGGCCTTGGATCAGGCTGCGGGTGCGCTGTTGCAGTGCGCGCAGTTCGGCCGCCGGCAAGGCGCTGAGGGCCGGGGACAGGTTGGCCAGGTAATGGGCCGGGTCGCACTGTTGCAATTGCAGGTCCAGCTGTTCCAGTGCCTGGATCAGGCCGTCGCCCTGAGGCGTTTCGCCGCCATGGCTGCGAAACAGCGGCAGCCAGCGAGCCAGCAGGTGGCGATGGTTTTCATCAAGGCCGAGCAGGCTGTGCACATGGCCGTCGAGCCAGGCGCGGTAAGGCGCCGGGTCCTCGACCTCGAAGCTGGCCGGGTGCGCTTGCAGGGTCTGCAGGCGCGTGCTTTCGGCGGCCTGAAACGCCCGCAGGCTGCTGTCGAAGGCTTGCAGGCTGGCCTTGTCGGTGGGGAAGGCCTGGACCTGGGCCAGCACGCTGTGTTCATAACGGGCCGGCAACCACAGCCGGGCCAGGGGGGCGCAGGCTTCTTCCAGGCGGGTCAGGTCGGCGATGTCCAGGGCCGCCAGGCGCTGGCGCAGCACCGGCATGTCCAGGGGCGGAGCCCCTTGCTCCAGGCCGATCAGTTCGCCGAGCAGGGTCCGGTAACTCAAGCCTGTGTGTTCATCGAGGCGGTGCAGGCTCTGGTGGAAACGGTCCAGCTCGCCTTCCAGGGCTTCGATGCGCGCCGCCAGGCGTTCACGCTGGCGCAGCCAGGGTTGCTCCAGCACTTCGACCTTGAACAGGGCTTCCAGTTGTTCGCGCACGCTGCGGATCACCGGTTCGCGGTCGCGGTTGATGTCATTGAGCATGACGATGCGGTTGCCCAGGCCTTCGGCCACCAGGCGCTTGTGCACCACTTCCAGGGCGGCGTGCTTCTGGCAAACGATCAACAGGCTGCGCTGGCGGCCGATGGCGTCGGCCACCATGTTGACGATGGTCTGGCTCTTGCCGGTGCCGGGCGGACCTTCCACCAGCAACCCGGGGGCTTGTCGAGCCTGGAGCACGGCGGCTTCCTGGGACGGATCGCTGGCCACGGTAAAGAAGCGCTGCAGCTCTGGCACCACCTCCATGGGCGGTGCCTGGGTGCTGCCTTCATTCAGGCGCAGGGCGGTTTCCAGGCCGGTGCCACCGGGCGGCAGGGCCTTGAGCTGGCGCAGGTCTTCACCAATGGCTTGGCCCATAAAGGCCACGTGGAACAGCACCGCGGCGCAGGCCAACTGGTCCTGGTAGGCCAGCACCTCGGTGGTCGCTGGCGGCAGTGCGCCCAGGACTCGCGAACGGGCGGTGGCGAGCATGCCGAAGGCGTCCATGACGTCAGCGGCCTTGAGTGCCGAACGTCCCAGCAGTTCGTCGGCGGTCTTGCGCCAGACCTTGCTGGCGTCGATGCCGAGCAGGGTTTCCAGGCCGGGGTTGAGCCGCACTTCTTCGCGTTCGCTGTCGAACACCAGGGACACCTGCCCGCGGCTGCCGACTTCCAGCAGCAGCTTGACCGGCCACAGCAGCAGCGGGGCGATGCGGGTGCGGGTGGTGCCGCGCGGGTCGCGCGTCAGGAGGAAGGGGAAGCCCAGGTACAGGCCGTCGATGCCGGTGTCGCGTTTGTACAGCGAGCTTTGCCGGTACAGGCTGTTCAAGCGCCCCTCCAGCCCTTCGTTGCCAGCGAAGCAGCCCGGGTCTAGGGCAATCGGCTGGGCGTTACGCGCCACCAAGTGATCGAGCAGCGCTGGCGCGGCGCTGCGCTCGCTGTGCAGTTCGTGCAGGTCGACCCGGGCCGTGGTCTTGCCGATGCTCATGCGCACCAGCGGCCCGCGCATCACCACGCTGGCGACCTTCTTCTCGAAGAAATCCAGAATCTGCGACACATAGTGCTGTTTTTGCGGTTCCAGCCATTGCTCGGCCGGGATCGCCAACAGCACCAGGGCCCGGGCCAGTGGCATGCGCCGCTCCAGGCGGAACTGCTCGGCCCAGTCGTCGATTGCCGGCACGCCACAGCGGGCGAAGCCACTGATGCGCTCGTCGACATCGCGGTAAATCTGCGGTCGTGGCTGTTCAAGCAAAGCCTGTGCGGCGTCGGTTTCGAAGCTCAGCACCACGGCGTCGCGGGCCAGTTGCGCGGCTTCTTCGAGGATCGCGTCCACCGAGCGGAACTGGCCGATGGCGGCGCTGAGCAGCACGATCAGGTCTTCTTCGCTGATCAGCCGGCGGTCCGACAGCGACAGCACGCCGTGGTGCTCACTGTCGGGCAGCAGGCGCTGGCGCTCTTCCCACTGCGCCGCCAGGCGTGCCCGGGAGGTAGAGAGCAGGTAGATACGCAACTGGTCTTCGTCCAGCTCGATGGACTGATGCTGGGCGCGCTGACGCACTTGCTCGGCGCGCACCTTGAGCCGGGTCAGCCAGTGTTCGGTTTCCAGGCGTTCCAGCAGGTCGGGGGCCGGGCCGCTGATCAGGCGATAACCGTCCAGGGGGTGTTCCAGCAGCCAGCCCGGAGTGACGATGTCGCCGCGCTGGATCAAGGGCATTTCCGGGTTCAGCAGCTTGAGCGCGAGCATCAGCCGCACGTCGTCTTCCAGGCCTTCGTGCTGGGCCACCTGGCGCAGGCCGGCCAGCAACTTGGGGGCCAGGCCGGCCTGCTCGGCCCAGGTCACGATCACCCCGCGCAGCAGGTGATCCAGGGCTTGGGCCCAGTGCTGGGCTTCGGCGGCGGCCAGGGCAAACAGCCGGGGTTTGCGAAAGCGCCGGTCGCCCAGGGCCAGGGTCGCGCCTTCGGCGTTGTCTTCTTCGGCGGCCATGGCGGCGGGGGCGCTGACCGCCTCGCCGTTGAGCCAGGCCTGGACCTGCGGCCATTGCCAGCGTTGGTGGCGGTCCCGGGCCAGCAGGCCGCGCAGCAGCAGGTCGAGTTGCGGGTCCAGGTCCTCGGGCAACAGCACGCCGTTGGCGAGGATATGGATCAGGTAGGCATTGGCATTGATGCCGGCAAAGCAGGCGCCCTGGGTCAGCTGTTCGAGCAGGATCATGCCCAGGCTCCACCAGTCCGACGCTGCGGCCACGCCGCCGGCAATCGCTTCGGGGGCCATGTAGCGGCTGGTTTCCAGGGGCGAGACGATGTCCAGGTCGAACTCTGACAGGCGCGCCGAACCGAAGCCGCTGATCACCAGGTCCAGCGGTTCGCGGCTGCGCACCAGCAGGGTTGCCGGGCGCAGGTCGCGGTGGCGCAGGCCGGCTTCGCTGAAGGCATGCAGGGCCTGGCCCAGTTCGCGGACGATGTGCTGCACCGCGCTCACGTCGGTGACCACCATCCCCAGGTCGGCCAGGGTGCCGCCGGTGAGTTCTTCGGCCACTTCATAGGCGCGTTCGTCCCAACGGCCGGTGATGATGATGTCCGGCACGTGCTCGCGGGGCAGGCGCTTGAGCACTTCGTAGACCGCCGGGTCGGGTTCGGCACCGGCCTGGTAGAGGGTCAGCACCGCCTGGTGGGCGTTGTCCAGGTGCTCGGCCATAAAGCGTTCGCGGACCCCGGTGCTGCTGATCTGGCGCAGCAGGCGCCAGCCATCGATCACGGTTTCGCCGCTGGCGGCCGCCGGTTCCGGGCTGGTGCTGGCCGGTACGGGCTCACTGTCCGGGGGGGCAGGTTCGGCGCTGACCGGGTCGGCGCCGCAGACCAGGCACATCATGTCGCCCGGGTCCATGGGGTGGCCGGCGCTGCAATGCAGGCCAATGGGGACGGCTTCCAGGGCCTGCTGTTGCTGCGCCAACAGTTCCTGGGTGATCACCGGTTGCGGGTGCCAGCCATCGGGGTGAATGGCCTCGGCGGACAGTTCCCAGCCACAGGGGCGGTGATCCGCCAGTTGGCCTTCGCAGAAGATTTCCGCCAGCGGGCGTGCGGTCTGGCAGTTGGGGCAAAAACGTATCATCGGGGGCAATTCCGGTTAACGGCGGCGTGAGGTATGGGCGCTGATCTGGAGTTGGTGGCCCTGGTCGTGCAACAGGTCGCGCAGGTGCAACAAGTCGTCACGGCGAGGGATGCCGGCCATCCAGACGCTGCCATCGTCATCGAACATCAGGTCCAGGGCTCGGTCGTCAGGCTGCAAGGGACGCTCGTAGGCGCCCAGGCGTTGACGACCCAGCTCGGTGAAAAAAATCAGGCGTTGGTTATCGCTGCCGCGTAGGACCCGCGTTTGCGCCTGTTGTTGCTCGAAGGGGTCGCAAATCAATGCATCGAGCAAACCGTCGGCGCGTTGCAGCAGGGGTTGCAGGGTCTCCAGGGTGTGCCCGCTGTAGACCAGGATGTCGGCCCGGGTGCGTTGGCGCAGTGCGCCGAGCAACGCCAGCAGGGCCTCGGGCTGGTCGAAGGGTTCGCCGCCCGAAAGGGTGATGCCCTCGGCCTCGACCAGCCAGGGCTGGATGTCCTCCAGCAACTGTTCCAGGGCCAGCGGCTGTTTGCCGGGGCCCCAGGTGTCGGCGGAAATACAGCCCTCGCAGCGGATGCTGCAACCCTGGAACCAGATGCCCAGGCGCCGCCCCGGGCCGAGGGTGGTGACCGGGAAATGCACCCGCGACAGGCTGATGTTCACAGCGTACGGCGTTCCAGCAGCAGGCCTTCAGCGTTCAACTGGCTGATCAGGAAGTGCTCGCCGGGTTGGGCGTCCTGGTCGAACAGGGCCCTGGCCAGCGGGTTGATCAGGTGCGCTTCGAGCTGGTTGCGGATGCCCCGGCCGCCGTTGGACAGGTCATGCAGGCACAGGGCGCGAAGGCTTTGCAGGGAGCTGGCTTCCAGCTCGATGTGCAGCGCCTGGGCGGTGAGGTCGGCCAGGGTGTTGCCGACCATCTGGTGGAAGATTTCCCCGGCCACGTCCTCGCGGATGAAGTCGAAGACGATGATGTTTTCGCCGATCCGGTTGAGGATCTCCGGGCGGTTGAGCACCAGTTTGAAGTAGCGCTCGATTTCGCTCAGGACCTTGCCCTGGACCACCGGGAAGGTTTCCCCGGGCAACACGTTGGCCACCCGTTCGCCGTTGTCGCCCTGGCGGTAGATACCGAGGTTGGAGGTGAAGACAATCAGCGCCTCGGAAAAATACACCCGGTCGCCCCGGCCCGAGGTGAGCACGCCGTCGTCGAGGATCTGCAAAAACTTGTCGAGGATGCGCGGGTGAGCTTTTTCGATTTCATCGAACAGCACCACGCTGAAGGGTTTTTCGCGAATGGCGTTGGTCAGTTCGCCGCCCACGTCGTAGCCGACATAGCCGGGTGGCGCACCGACCAGACGCTGGTCGGCGTGTTCGGCACTGAACTCCGACATATCGAAGCGGATGTACGCGCTTTCATCACCGAACAGCAGGCTGGTGATGGTTTTCGCCAACTCGGTCTTGCCCACCCCGGTCGGGCCGGCGAGGAAGGCCACGCCCCGGGGGCGGTTGCCCTTGCGGCTGGCACCGACCCCGGTCATGGCGCGCTTGACGATATCCAGCATGTGGGTCACGGCGTGGCTTTGGCCCTTGACCCGCTGGCGGATGAAGTCATCGGCCTGGCGAATCCGCTGACGGTCGATCTTCAACCACGGGTCTTCGGTGACCCCGACCTTGTAGCGCCGCACTGCATCGCCGATGCGCTCCAGGGCCAGGCCTTCGACCCGGGCCAGTTGGGCAATGGCATTGAGGTCGAGCAGCAACAGGCCTTCGGTGTTCTCGGCAAAGGCCTGGGCGGCTTTTTGCTGGGTTTCTTCACTGGCGTCCTGGCTGCCGGCCAGGCCACGTAACAACGCCGGCGCCAGGGCCAGGCGGGCCTGTTGGTCCGGTTTGGAGACGGGAATATGGCGCAGCCGAGGGTTGTCGATCAGCATCCAGTCCGGCAAGTCGCCTTCTTTTTCCACCACCCAGAGAATGCTGTTGAAAAACGGTTTGCGCTGCTCGCCGGCCGGGCGCCCACGGGCCTGGTGGGACAGCACCAGGGCCTGGGTGAAGAGCTGGTGCTCGGCGGCGGTCAGGGCGTCGTTGCGGATGACCAGGCGCGAGGCGAAATCGACAATCAGTGCCAGCGGCTCGCCGGTGCGATTGACCAGCCGTTGCAGGGTGGCGCTGAGCAGGTCGGTGCCGGCTGGCGCGCTGCCTTCCACTGGGGTCAGGCCGAGCTCGCGCAGCAGGGTGTCGGCGATCGCCAGGTCGGCGCCTGGGGGCTGCAGCACTCGAAAGCCGGCCAGTGGGTCCCAACTGATGACCTGGCTGTAGCCGGCCGCCAGCAATTCGTCGCGCAGGTTGAGGTTGAAGGCCTGGGGCGTGATGACCCCGGGCGCCACTTCACTTGCCTGCAGGTCGCGGACGTTGCCGGACAGCACGAATTGACTTTTCAGGGGCAGGAAACGCAGCAGGTCGCGAAGCCAGCGTGGCTTTTCGAAGGAAGCAGTCCGTGGCATGGAGGCGAGACTCGTCGTAGGAGGCAGGCGCCGACCTTAGCATAGGGGCGATTTTGCTGACGATGCCCTCGGAGTTTTCTTGTCTTGGTTTGAGGGCGCTCTCGCCGACAAGCCGGCTCCTACAGGAGGGAGGGGCGTTGTAGGCGCTGGCTTGGCAGCGATGGGGCACCTGCCCATCTTCAATCCAAATGAATCCCCGGCCCACGCTCGCCCAGCACGTCGCCAAAGTTGCGCAGCGGGCAGGCTTCCATGGACAGGCAACCGCAGCCGATGCAACCGTTGAGTTGATCACGTAGCCAGATCAGTTGGTTGATGCGGTTGTCCAGGTCATTGCGCCATTGGGCCGAGAGGTTTTTCCAGTCCGCAGCGGTAGGCGCGCGGCCGTCGGGCAAGGCTCGCAGGGCTTCGCCGATGGTGGCCAGCGGAATACCCAGGCGCTGGGCGATTTTGATCAGGGCCACCCGGCGCAGCACTTCCCGGTGGTAGCGGCGCTGGTTGCCCGCGTTGCGATTGCTGCTGATCAGGCCCTTGGACTCGTAGAAGTGCAGGGCCGTGACCGCCACGCCGCTGCGCTGGGCGAGCTGGCCGACGGTCAATTCCTTGTGGATGTTGTCTTTGCTGATCATCGCCGGCCCCGGGTAAAAGTTGCTTGACCTCTAGTTAACTCGAGGTTTTACCCTGCGCACCGTCGAATCGCAATCTTTGAGATTTACTGGTCAGTGGGGATGAGCCATGCACGCGCCCGAGAAGAACCGCAGCTTTACGCAATTGATCGAATTTGAAATCGAGCCCCATCAACAGCCCGCGCTGGTGGCGGCGTTGTCCGAGCAGACCGAGCGCCTGGCCCGTTCGTACCAGGGTTTTTTGAGTGCCAGCGTGCAGGCCAGCGATGATGGCCGGCGCGTGCTCAATTACCTGCAGTGGCAATCACGGGAGGCCGGCGAAGCGGCCTTTCGCAGTTTTGAAAACGGCGAGCAGGACTTCTGGTACCTGATTCACGCCCATCAGGCCAGGACCGTGACCTTCGGTTCGTTCCAGGTGCTGCGCAGCATCGAGCGCAGCCCGGACAACGCGCTGCACTGCTTGCTGGTGGAGCCGCGACTGGACGCCCAGCACCGGGTCAATTGAGGCTAGATCGACAACTGCAGGGTGCGTTCGCTGGGGCCCTCGATCGGCCGCCGTTTATTCACCGCCAGTTCGCCGATCTTGATCAGCCGGGTGCGCGTGACGTTGCGGCTCAGGCCCAGCAGGTTGGCGGTGTGCACCTGGTTGTAATGGCTGAAGCGATAGGCCGCACGCAGCAGAGCGTCCTCGACTTTTTCATGCAGGGCACCGGCCTGTTCTTCGAAAAGCTTTTGAAAGGCCCGGTCGAGCAGGGCTTCCGCCGAGTCGTCGTGGCCGCCATGGCCGTCGTCCTGGCGTTCGATACGCATGTTTGACAGGCGCAGGTCGTCGCGCTCGATGATCCCGTTGCGGCAGATCAACAGGGTGTGGTGAATGACGTTTTCCAGCTCGCGGATATTGCCCGGCCAGCTGTAGCCCTTGAGTTTGTGTTCGGCCTCCTTGCTGATGCTGATGGTGCCGTAGCCCAGGCGCTGGCTGTAGGCCTCGATAAAGTGCCGGGTCAGGGGCAGGATGTCGCCGGGGCGATCGCGCAGCGGGCTGAGTTCCAGGCTGACCACGTCCAGACGGTAGTACAGGTCTTCGCGGAAATGCCCGGCGTTGATGGCTTTTTCCAGTTGCACGTTAGTAGCGGCCAGCACCCGCACATCAATGGGGATGCTTTTGCGCGAGCCCAGGCGCACCACTTCCCGCTCTTGCAGCACTCGCAACAATTTGACCTGGATGGCCATCGGCAGGTCGCCGATTTCATCGAGGAACAGGGTGCCGCCGTTGGCCTCCTCGAACCACCCGGCCTTGGCGCTGAGGGCGCCGGTGAAGGCACCTTTTTCATGACCGAAGAGTTCGGCTTCCACCAGGGATTCGGAGAAGGCACCGCAGTTCACCGCGACAAAGGGCCGGTTGCGCCGGGCGCTGAGGTTGTGGATATGCCGCGCCACCAGCTCTTTACCGGTGCCGGTCTCGCCGATGATCAGCACGCTGGCTTCACTGGGCGCGACCTGCTGCAAATGCGCGAGCAAGGCCTGGGATTTCGGGTCTTCGAAGACCTGGGCCGTGGCCCGGATCGAGGTGGCCAGCGCGGGCGAGGGCGGTAACGTCAAAAGTTGCATGGGCACGCTCTATGAATAGAAGGCTAGGAGTAGAAGGTCGGCGTCGGCAGCGACTGGTTCAGCGCCCAGTCGCCCAGTTCATGGAGTTTGTAATCCAGCGGGTCGTGCAGGGTTTGCGTGCGCAGGTTGCGCCAGTGGCGGTCCAGGCGCAGGGACGCGTGGGTGGAACGGGCGCCGGTGACTTCGAAGAGGCGGCTGCACAGGTCCAGGCCCTGGCGGCTGGTGGCGACCTTGGCGGCGGCGATGGCGGTGGCCAGGTGCCCGCGCTCTTCGGCGCTCAGGCTCGGCCCCTTGGCCCAGGCCTTGTCCAGCAGGTCGGCGGCCCGTTCCACCAGCAAGCGCATGCCTTCCAGGGCCACCCAGAAATCGCCATAGTGACTGAGCACATAAGGGTCTTGGTGGGCTTCCTGGGCGCTGGATTTATGCCAGGCCCGGGTTTCGGTGAGGGTGTATTGCCGGGCTTCCTCAAAGGCCCCTTCGGCGATGCCGAGGAACATATGGGTGAAGGTCAGCTGGGCGATCAATGGGCGCAGGCAGGCGAACGGCGTGCTCAGTGGGCCCGGGTCCAGCAGCAGCTCCGATTCTTCGACCCGCACCCGCTCGAAGCTGGCGCTGCCGCTGTCGGTCTGGCGCTGGCCCATGTTGTTCCAGTCGTTGTGCAGGGTGATGCCGCTGCGCCCGCTGGGGATGGCGGCGATCAGCAATTTGCCGCCGTTGTTTTCATCCACCGCCGAGGCGATGAGCATTTCCGAGTCGCTGGCGCCGGAGCAGAAACTCTTCTTGCCGGAGAACTCGCGCCAGCCACCCAGGTTCTTGACCAGGGTGCGGGTGTCCAGCGGGTTGAGGGCGTTGCCCCAGAACCAGTTCTTGCGCGCGGTTTGCTCGAACCAGGGCTGCCATTGCTCGGGCTTGGCGAACAGACGCACCGTGGCCAGCATCAGGTGATGAAAGCCGAAGACGTGGGCGATGGAACTGTCGACCTTGGCGAACTCGCGAACGATGTTCAGGGTGTCGCTCCAACTGGCGCCGAGGCCGCCATATTGGGTCGGAATGCTCAGGGCCAGCAGCCCGCTTTGGCGCAGGGCATCGCGCTGGGCTTTGGGGGTGCCGCCGCGCTCGTCGCGTTCGGCAGCGGTCAGGGCAAACTCGGCGGCCAGTTGGCGGGCGGTCTGCAGGGGGGACAACAGGGCGCTTTGCGGCTTGGCAGTCACGCGGTGTTCCTCGTTCGTGGTCGTTGGGGCGACCAGGGGATAGGGGCAAGCGCGTTGCGCTGATCGCCAGCTGGGCGGCGCCGACCTCGTACTGGGTCGGCGCCGGGCAGCGGCGCTAGCGGGCGTGCAGAGGGCGCTTTAGCCGGCCTTCGGGGTGTTGGGCAGCACGTCGTTGGCGATCATTTCGCCGAACGGCCCGGTCAGGTTGGTGATGCCGCGTCCGGCCAGGCTGGCGTAGGGTTCGGGCAACAACGGGAAGACCAGTTCGGCGAAGCGATAGGCCTCTTCCAGGTGCGGGTAGCCCGAGAAGATGAAGCTTTCGATGCCCAGGTCCGCGTATTCCTTGATGCGTGCCGCCACTTGCTCGGGGTTGCCCACCAGGGCCGTGCCGGCGCCACCGCGCACCAGGCCGACACCGGCCCAGAGGTTGGGGGCAATTTCCAGGTTGTCGCGACGCCCGTCGTGCAGGGCAGCCATGCGCCGCTGGCCTTCGGAGTCGAAGCGCGAAAAGGATTTTTGCGCGGCGGCGATGGTTTCGTCGCTGATGTGCTCGATCAGTTTGCCCGCGGCTTTCCAGGCGTCTTCTTCGGTTTCGCGGACGATCACGTGCAGGCGAATGCCGAACTTCACCGTGCGGCCTTTGCGGGCCGCGCGCTCACGCACATCGGCGAGCTTTTGCGCGACGGCGGCCGGCGGTTCGCCCCAGGTCAGGTAGACATCGACCTGATCGGCAGCCAGGTCGTGGGCCGCTTCGGAAGAACCACCGAAGTACAGCGGCGGGTAGGGCTTCTGCACCGGCGGATACAGGGCCTTGGCGTTTTGTACGCGCAAGTGCTTGCCTTCGAAATCCACGGCCTCGCCTTGCAGCACCCGGCGCCAGATTTGCAGGAACTCGTCGGTGACTTCGTAGCGTTCGCTGTGGTCGAGGAAGCTGCCGTCACCACGGTTTTCATCGGGGTCGCCACCGGTGACCACGTTGATCAGCAGGCGGCCGTTGGACAGGCGATCGAGGGTCGCGGCCATGCGTGCCGAAACGGTGGGGGAGATGATCCCCGGACGAATCGCCACCAGGTAGCGCAAGCGTTCAGTCAGCGGCACCAGGGCCGAGGCGATGACCCAGGAGTCTTCGCAGGAGCGACCCGTGGGAATCAGCACGCCGTGGTAACCGAGGTTGTCCGCGGCCTGAGCCACTTGCTTGAGGTAGTTGAGGGTCACCGGGCGGGCGCCCTGGGTGGTGCCCAGGTAATGGCCGTCGCCGTGGGTGGGGAGAAACCAGAAAACATCCATGACAGGTCCTTAAGCGATTTTCAGCAGATTTTTTGGATGCACGCCGAACAGGGGCGCGGCGCGTTCTGCAGCAAGGCGAATGCGGGCCTTCAAGGGCTCACTGGTTATTTGGTAGTGGGTGAAGTCGGCTTCGGTGGCGTACACGCCGATGGGCAGGGTCAGGGCCTGGAAGAAACTCAGCAGCGGCCGCAATTGGTGATCCAAAACCAGGGCGTGGCGCTCGCTGCCACCGGTGGCGGCCAGCAATACCGGGGTGTCGATCAGGGCGTTGAGGTCGATCAGGTCGAACAGGTGCTTGAGCAGGCCCGGGTAGGAACCGCGGTACACCGGTGCCGCGACGATCAGCAGGTCGGCGTTTTCGATGGCCTTGAGTTCGGCTTCGATCTCGTCCGGCAATTCCTGGCGCGACAGCGAGGCGCCCAATGGCCGGGCGATATCCCCCAGTTCGATCAGCTTGCTTTCGATCGGCAACTGGGTCGCCAGTTCGGCGAGTACGGCTTGGGTCAGCACCAGGGTGCGGGATGGACGCCAGGTACCGCCGGATACCGCAACGACTTGCAATGGACGCGACATGATCAGTTCCTTTTTAAACAGTGGCTCAACGAGCAGTGAGAAGTGTCAGTGCTTGAGCAAGAGCTGTACCAAACCGTCAAGGCCTTGTAGTGCGGGGCTTGTGGCGGTTTTTTGGGGGCGGCGCTGCTGTTGGTTGAGCGGTGTTTTGTTGATCGGCTGTTGCCTGGTGAACAGTTGCCCTGGCAACAGTCGAGCAACGGGATGGGCCTGTTATAAAGGGTTGTTGTTATTCCTCAAAAGAGCTTGTTTCCATATTTATAGAACTTTAATGAATATGAAGGGCTGGACTGGGCGGTCAATAGCGACTATCGAGCGTGTTGATTTTTCACCTGCAAGGGCCGCGAGTAGCCTGTGTCCATTGTTCGCAACCCGCTTCCCAGGACTGAGCCATGAACCGTTTTCTCACTGTTTTTTTGCTGCTTGTCGTTTCCGTTCTCGCCGGCTGTGCGAGCCACGTCAGCCCCGAATTGCGCCCTTATACGGCCGAGGAAAGTCGCCAACTGGCGCTTGAGGCCTTGAGCCGGCGCGGGTTGTCGTTCGACGACTACCAGCAGCAAAAAGCTCGTTTGCTCGGCCAGCCGCAACGCCCCGGGGCTTTTGATCAGCAGGGCGAAATGAGTGTGCAGCGCGGTATCAGCCTGTTGGGCCGGCCCAGCTGAGGCACTGTATGGCTGAAAGTTTTCCCCAACTGTCCGTGGGTTTCCGGTGGTGCCTGGGATAGGGTCAAGGCCTGACTGACCCTGCCTCCGGATAGACTTTTATGACGCTCTCGCCTGACCTGTTGTTGGCTTTCGCCTTGTTTGCCCTGGTCACTTCCATCACCCCCGGACCGAACAACACCATGCTCCTGGCATCCGGTGTGAACTTCGGGTTCAACCGCTCCATTCCCCATATTCTCGGTATCAGCTGCGGTTTCTTTGTCTTGGTGCTGGCGGTTGGGCTGGGGCTGGGCGCGTTGTTCGAGGCCTACCCGTTGCTGTACAGCGTGTTGCGCTATGTCGGCGCGGCTTACCTGCTGTACCTGGCGTGGAAAATCGCCCGCTCGGGCCCCATGGCCGAGAACCAGGACGGCCGGGGCCAGCCCCTGGGGTATTGGGGGGCAGCGGCGTTCCAGTGGGTCAACCCCAAGGCGTGGGTCATGGCGGTGGGGGCCATCAGCACCTACACGCCGTTGCAGGGTTATTTCACCAATGTGCTGGTGATTTCCGCGGTCTTTGCCTTGATCAACGCCCCGACCGTCAGCCTTTGGGCGGCCTGTGGCAGCTTGTTGCGCAATGTGCTGCGTAACCCGCGCTGGCTGCGCCTGTTCAATCTGGGCATGGCGGCCTTGCTGGTCATTTCCCTGTATCCGTTGTTGCTGGAAAGCCTGGGTTGATCTGGGCTTCATGCCGGTGCCCGCAGCCTGTTAAGCTCGCGCCAGGAGCGTTCCTACGCACTATTAAATGAAGTTGTCCTTCTTTAACTGCATTTGATCGGGTCTTGCCCGGAGCCTGTCCTGATATGACGTTACCCGGTGTGGTGACTCGGCCAGGCGGGGTGATCTCTGTGCACACTTCGATTCTGGAATAGGCTCTGCGGGTTTTTGCCATGAATGAACGTCCTCTCTATTTCGACTACGCGGCCACCACTCCGGTGGATGAGCGAGTCATCCGGGTGATGGTGGAGTGCCTGGGGTTTTCCGGTAATTTCGGCAACCCGGCCTCCAGTTCCCACGCCTTCGGCCAGCAGGCCCGGCGCAGCGTTGAACGTGCGCGGCAGCAGGTCGCCGATTTGCTGGGCGCACGTGCCGAGCAGATTGTCTGGACCTCCGGCGCCACCGAGTCGAACAACCTGGCCCTCAAGGGCGTCGCCCAGGCGCGCGGGATTGCCGGCGGCCACTTGATTACCAGCCAGATCGAACACAAAGCGATCCTCGACACCGCTCGGCAACTGCAGGACGCCGGGGTGGCGGTGACTTATCTGGTGCCGGACGCCGAAGGGCTGATCACGGCGCAAGCGGTCAGCGAAGCCCTGCGTGAAGACACCTTTCTGGTGTCGCTGATGCTGGTCAACAACGAACTGGGCACGGTCAACGACATCCCCGGTATCGGCCAGGTGGTGCGTGAGCATGGCGCCTTGCTGCATGTGGATGCGGCTCAGGGGGCGGGTAAGGTGGCGATCGACCTGGCTCAGTGGCCGGTGGACTTGATGTCGTTTTCCGCCCACAAGATTTACGGCCCCAAGGGTATTGGCGCGCTGTATGTCGGGCCGCGGGCGCAGCAGCGCTTGCAGGCGCAGATCCATGGCGGTGGCCATGAAGGCGGCTTGCGTTCCGGAACCTTGGCCACTCATCAGATCGTGGCCATGGGCGAGGCCTTTGCCTTGGCCCAGGAACATTTCGACGAAGAGGCGGCGACGGTTGCCCGACTGCGCGAGCGTTTGTTGGAGCAGTTGGCCGATGTGCCAGGCGTGCGTTTGAATGGCAGCGTTAGCCAGCGTATTCCGCACACCTTGAGCCTGACCTTTAATGAAGGCAATTTCGACCCTTTGGCCCTCAGCGCTTCCATGGCTTTTTCCGCCACCTCGGCCTGTAACTCGGCAAGCAATGCGCCTTCCCATGTATTGCTGGCCCTGGGGCTCGACGCTCGAAGTGCCGGGCGCACCATTCGTTTGAGCCTGGGGCGTTTTACCACTGAACAGGACATCGACCAGGCGGCGCGCCTGCTCAAGGATGCCATGGCCGCTGCGCCGGCATTCTGGGCCCAGCCTTAGCCTTGAGGGCGGCGGATCGCCCTTCTATCAGAACGATTCAAGCGGTTAGCAGGAGAAACAATGACTACCCAGCCTTTGCCCGTGGTTCCCCAGCGCCTGGCGCAGACCCGTGAGCTGATGCGCCGCGAGGGCATTCATGCCTTGCTGGTGCCGTCGGCGGACCCGCATCTGTCGGAGTACTTGCCGGGTTACTGGCAGGGGCGCCAGTGGTTGTCGGGGTTCCACGGCTCGGTGGGTACGCTGATCATCACCGGCGACTTTGCCGGAGTCTGGGCCGATAGCCGTTACTGGGAGCAGGCGGCGAAAGAGCTGGATGGCAGTGGCATCGAGTTGGTCAAGCTGCGTCCGGGCCAACCCGGCCCGCTGGACTGGTTGGCCGAGCACACACCGTCCGCTGGGGTGGTGGCGGTGGATGGAGCGGTGATGGCGGTGGCCGCCGCGCGGACCCTGGGCGCCAAGTTGCAGGAACGCGGGGCGCAGTTGCGCACGGATCTGGACCTGTTGAATGAGCTTTGGAGCGACCGCCCGGCCTTGCCGGACCAACCGATCTATCAACACTTGCCACCCCAGGCCACGGTCAGCCGGGTGGAGAAGCTGGCCCGGGTACGGGAAAGCCTCAAGGAGCGGGGAGCTGATTGGCACTTTATCGCCACCCTGGATGACATCGCCTGGCTGTTTAACCTGCGGGGTGCAGATGTTTCGTTCAACCCGGTGTTTGTGTCCTTCGCCCTGATCAGCCAAGAGCAGGCCACCTTGTTTGTGGCCCTGAGCAAAGTGGATGACGCCTTGCGCGCGGTGCTGGAGCAGGACGGCGTCATCTTGCGTGACTACCACGAGGTGGCGGCGGCCCTGGGTGCGGTGCCGGTGGGCGCGAGCCTGCAGATCGACCCGGCACGGGTCACCGCCGGGCTGCTGAACAATGTGCAGGATGGCGTCCGCTTGGTGGAGGGCTTGAACCCCAGTACGTTGGCCAAGTCGCAGAAAAGCTTGGCGGATGCCGAGCACATCCGTCAGGCCATGGAGCAGGACGGCGCAGCGCTGTGCGAGTTTTTTGCCTGGCTGGAGACGGCCCTGGGCAAGGAGCGCATCACCGAGCTGACCATCGATGAGCATCTGAGTGCTGCCCGTGCCCGACGCCCGGGGTTTGTATCGCTGAGTTTCAACACCATCGCAGCGTTCAATGCCAATGGCGCCATGCCCCATTATCACGCCACGCCGGCCGAGCACGCGCTGATCGAAGGTGATGGTTTGTTGTTGATCGATTCCGGAGGCCAGTACCTGGGCGGCACCACCGATATCACGCGCATGGTGCCCATCGGCACGCCGACTGCCGAGCAGAAACACGATTGCACCCGGGTGCTCAAGGGCGTGATTGCCTTGTCCCGGGCACAGTTTCCGCGGGGCATTCTGTCGCCGTTGCTGGACGCCATCGCGCGCGCGCCGATCTGGGCCGAGGGTGTGGATTACGGGCATGGCACCGGGCATGGCGTGGGGTATTTCCTCAATGTCCACGAGGGCCCGCAGGTGATCGCCTATCAGGCGGCGGTGGCGCCACAGACGGCCATGCAGCCGGGGATGATTACCTCCATCGAGCCAGGGACTTATCGTCCCGGGCGCTGGGGCGTGCGAATCGAGAACCTGGTGTTGAACCGTGAGGCGGGGCAGACCGAGTTCGGTGAGTTCCTGCGTTTTGAAACCTTGACCCTCTGCCCGATTGACACGCGGTGTCTGGAGCCGAGCTTGCTGACCGAGGATGAGCGGGCTTGGTTCAACGCCTATCACGCCGAGGTTCGGGAGCGGTTGAGCCCACTGTTGCAGGGCGCCGCGCTGGAGTGGTTGCAGGTCCGCACGTCGGCGATCTGAGGGAGACGGCGAGCCGCCAGCTTTCGGCTGGATGGCGCGCCGCTGCGCTTAGCCCTCCAGGGCTTCGCGCACGAAGTCCAGCCGGTCTTGGCCGAAAAACAACTGGTCACCCACAAACAGGCTGGGCGCACCGAATACGCCACGCTGCAGGGCGTGCTCGGTCTTGTCCTTAAGCGCGCTCTTAACCGCCTCGTTGTTGCACAGATCGAGCACCGCATGGTGCTCGAAACCGGCCGCCTCCAGCACCTCGCTGACCACTGCCAGATCGTTGAGGTTGCGCTGGTCGACCCAGAGCGCCTGGAACAGACAGTCCAAAAATGCCGTCAGGCGTTCCGGGTGGTGCATCTGCATGCCGGTGACGGCGCGCATCAGCAGCAAGGTATTGATGGGGAAGTGCGGGTTGAAATTAAGCGTCACCCGGTAGCGTTTGGCGTAGCGAGCCAGGTCCTGGAGCATGTAGCGCCCCTTGGCGGGGATGGTGATCGGCGAGGCATTGCCGGTGGTCTTGAAGACGCCGCCCAGCAGCATCGGCTGGTAGATCAGTTGGCTGTCGGTGGCGGCGCAGATCCCGGGCAATTGGGTGTAGGCCAGGTACGAGGTGGGACTGCCGAGGTCGAAGAAAAACTCCACGGATTTGCGCATGGCAAACTCCTTGTCGTGATCGGGGAGGGGCTTACCAGCGTTCGTTCCAGGGCCGCAGGTCGAGCTCGAAGGTCCAGGCATCCCGGGGCTGGCTGTGCAGGTACCAGTAGTTTTCGGCAATGTGTTCGGGGTTGAGGATGCCGTCCTGATCCTTGAGGGCGTACTTTTCCGGGAAATTGTCGCGGATAAAGTCGGTATCGATGGCGCCGTCGACCACCACGTGGGCGACGTGGATGTTCAAGGGGCCCAGCTCCCTGGCCATGCTTTGCGCCAAGGCTCGGATGCCGTGCTTGGCCCCGGCGAAGGCGGCGAAACCTGCCGCACCGCGCAGGCCAGCGGTGGCACCGGTAAACAGAATGCTGCCACGCTGGCGGGTGACCATGCGTTTGGCCACTTCCCGGGCATTGAGGAAGCCTGAAAAGCACGCCATTTCCCAGATCTTGAAGTATTTGCGCGCGGTCTCTTCCAGGATGCTGCACGGCACATTGGCGCCGATGTTGAACACGATGGCTTCGATGGGGCCGATCTGGGTTTCGATCTGCTCAATCAGCGCGACCACCTCTTCTTCCTTGCGCGCGTCACAGGCAAAGCCCTGGGCTTCACCTCCTACGGCCTGGATGGCGTCCACCAGGGGTTGCAGCTTCTCGGCGCTGCGGCGGGTAACACAGGCGAAAAAGCCTTCAGCGGCAAAGCGCTTGGCAATGGCTCCGCCAGTGGCGTCACCGGCGCCGACCACCAGTACGACTTTTTTATTGTTGGCAGTGTGGGTCATGGGGAATCGCTCTTTAGTAAACGGTCGTTAACTAAACGAACGTTATGCTACGATCCGCGATGCGTCAAGGTGATGAATCGAAGGGGAGCGAGATGCGTTATTCAGCCGATCACAAGCAGGAAACCCGGGAGCGCTTGCTAAAAAGCAGTGCGGTGTCCGCCAAGGAGGAAGGTTTCTCCAGCGTGGGTGTGGATGCATTGATGAAGGCGATCGGGCTCAGTGGCGGGGCGTTCTACAGTCACTTCGCCTCCAAGGATGAGTTGTTCAGCGCGATCGTCGAGCGCGAGCTGAGCCAGAGCCTGGAGCGTTTGGGCGGGCAGGGAGAGCAGAACCAGGCGCAACTGCGGCGTTGCCTCAAGCAGTACTTGAGCATGGCGCATCTTGAACAGCCGGGGGCTGGGTGTGCATTGCCTGCGTTGGGCGCGGAAATTTCTCGGGGGAGCCAGGCTGTTCGCCAGCAGGCCGAGGATTGGATTTGTCGTTTACAACAGGCTTGGGCCGAGACGCTAGGCAGCGACAGTCTGGCCTGGTCGATTCTCTCGCAATGTGTCGGCGCCCTGGTGATCGCGCGAATGCTGGTGAGCCCAGGCATCCAGCGCCAGGTGTTGAAGGCCAGTCACGATGAGCTTGTTCAACAGCTTGAGCATCCGCCCGGAGTTTGATTACGGGGGACGCTTACTTGCACATGACGATCATGCTTCGGCTGGTGTAACCCGCCGGATTCAAGCCGAAGGGGTAGTCCCCTGGTTCCTCGGTGCCATCGCCTGATTTGGCGATTACCTTGTAGCCGCCTGGGCCACAGGACTTGTTGGCGCGGGCGTAGCACTTGTCCCAGGAAGAAGACAGGCCGGAGCAGTTGATGTGGAGTCCTTTTTTACCGCGTTTAACCTTGGTCTCTGCGGTCGCTGCGCAGCCTGCAATCGCAAGTACGGCCAACAGTATCAAAAATCGTTTCATCCCCGTCCTTATCGCTAACCTCGGATCTTATGCCCGAGTGTGACTGCATTAACTGTCGCCTTTAGTGTTTGCGATATCCCTGTCCGACATGTCCATGGCCGACGTCGAGTAGCCGGCTAAACATGGCCTAATTGAGCGTCAAATACCAGAGTTGAGTTGAATCTTAATCAATCAGATGCGACCGGTGGGTGGGATTGGTTGCCCATGGTCATGGTGGCGCCGACGGAGGCGAAGATGATGCAGGCAATTGCCATCCACTGTGCAAGCGAAAGGTACTCATGGAGGAACAACAGGCCGGAGAGCGCACCGAAAGCCGGCTCGATGCTCATCAGGGTGCCAAAGGTGCGTGCTGGCATCCGGGTCAACGCGACCATTTCCAGGCTGTAAGGTAGGGCGGTGGACAAGACAGCGACGCCCAGGGCGATTGGAATCAAGGAGGGGGTCAGCAGAGCGGCGCCGGCATGGACAATGCCGATCGGGGCGATAAACAAGGCGGCGATCATCACGCCCAGCGCTGCGGTTTGAATACCGTTCTCGGCGCCGGCCTTTTGCCCGTAGAGAATGTACAGCGCCCAGCAGACTCCGGCGCCGAGTGCATAAGCTGCACCGGTCAGGTCGATGCCCGTGCTGGTCGAGCCGGTTGGGATGAGTAGCAGGAGTCCGATGATCGCCAGTCCGATCCATAGAAAGTCGATGGCTCGCCGAGAAGCGTAGATCGCCACTGCCAGGGGGCCTGTGAACTCCAGCGCAACGGCGATTCCTAGGGGGACGGTTCTCAGTGACATATAGAAGAGGAAGTTCATGCCGCCCAAGGCCAGCCCGTAAACGACTACCGTGCGCAATGACTTGGCGCTGAGCTTGGCGCGCCAAGGGCGTAATAGCAGCAGCATGATGATGCTGGCGAAGATCAAGCGCAGTGTTGTTGTGCCCTGAGCCCCCACGATTGGGAACATGCTCTTGGCCAGGGAGGCTCCAGACTGGATCGAGGCCATGGCAATCAGCAGCAGGCCTACCGGGAACAACGTCGAGGCAAGGCTGCGAGGTGGGGTGTTCATGCAGGGTGTCATCCAGGGCAATGTCAGGAGGGTGAGTCTGGGTATGATGCTTAACTAAACTGGATTGAGCAATATATTGCTCAATTCTTTGTGGTTCTCCTATATAGGGCCGGGATTCAGGTGGAATTTTGGTCCGGCCATAGAAATTTTGAATTAAGGGTTGACGGCAGATTCTGTGGGCCTATAATTCGCCCCACTTCCGGCGCAGTCGAAACGGAAAACTCCTTGAAACTCAATGAGTTACGCAGTTTTCGACAGCGACCTGCTTCAGTTCATCGAAGCCCAGAAGGAGTTGATGGAGCGGTTTAGTTTGGCTCTATTAACGTTTCGATCTTCTCGGTCGAAAGCGGAGAAAAAGAGGTGTTGACAGCAGCGTGTAACGCTGTAGAATTCGCCTCCCGCTAACGAGTGATCGGAAGCGCAAGTGGTTGAAGTTGTTAAGGAAATCCTTGAAAACTTCTGAAAATAATCACTTGACAGCAAGTGAGGCTGCTGTAGAATGCGCGCCTCGGTTGAGACGAAAGATCTTAACCAACC
>NZ_MOAL01000018.1 GCF_003731765.1 Pseudomonas chlororaphis | reverse complement strand
CATCACCACGTCCTGATCGATATAGGGGTGGTATTCGATCTGGTTCGTGACGATCGGAGCTTTGGAGAGCTTCACCGCCTCGGCCATCAGCGCCGTATTGAAGTTGGAGACGCCGATATGGCGGACCTTGCCCGCTTCCTTTACCGCGTTCAGCGCACCGATCTGTTCCGCAAGCGAAACCGCCTCGTTCGGCCAGTGCAGCAGCAGCAGATCGACATAATCGGTCTTCAGCTTTTTCAGGCTCTCATCGACGGAAGCGAGGAAAGCATCATGTTTGTAGTTCTCGACCCAGACCTTGGTGGTGAGGAAGATATCGCCCCGCGCAATGCCGGAGGCGGCGATGGCCTCTCCGACCTCGGCCTCATTGCCGTAAATCTGGGCCGTGTCGATATGGCGAAAACCGGCTTTCAGCGCATGGGGAACGATGCGCAGGACATCCGGGCCGGGAATGCGGAAGGTGCCGAAGCCGAGGGCAGGAATGGAAGCGCCATTTGCGGTAACATCAAACATATATTTTCTCCTTTGAGATGACCCGGCCGACTTGGGAGCGGCCAGGAATTTCATGAAAAGTTCAGGCGGTTTTCAGCGTCAGCGCGGCGCGGCGGTCGAGCGCGCTGCTCCAGAGGGTCAAGAGCAGGGCCACGGCGACGAGGATGGCGCCGACCCACGGGGTTGCGGCAAGGCCCATCGGCGATTCCACCACCAGACCGCCAAGCCATGCGCCAATGGCGATGCCGAG
>NZ_MOAL01000017.1 GCF_003731765.1 Pseudomonas chlororaphis | reverse complement strand
TGTCGAGGGCAAGGAGCTGGAGGCATTGCAGGTGGCCGTTGAAAAGACCGTCAAATCGGGCGAGTGGCAGACCGTTCTGAAAGCTCGCGGATGGACCGACTATTACGCGCCCTCGGAGGAGTTCAAGAGTTTTATCGGCTCTGAAACCGAACGCGTCCGGACCATCCTGACATCCATCGGCCTTGCCGACTGATCTGGCCAGCGCGGGAAGCGGAGAGACCGCTTCCCGCTTGCGAGGAATATCATGACATTCAAAACATCTTCACTGCGCAATCCGCCCGCGGTGGCCGTCGCCGTCATTCTGTTCGCCATATCGGTCATCACTTACTGGGATGCGAGCCGCATGACGGCGCGTGCGACCTATGGCATGAGCGCGAATGCGGCTTCCTATTTCGTCGCCCTGCTGTTTGTCGCCCTGGCGCTCGGGCATCTGGTCAGCGCCTTCAGGCCAACCGAACTGGAGGACGAGCCAACCGACTGGAAGGCAGTGGGCTGGATCGCCATTGCCCTGTCGGGTCTGATCGGCGCAATCTGGCTTGGCGGTGGCTTCATTCTCGGTT
>NZ_MOAL01000016.1 GCF_003731765.1 Pseudomonas chlororaphis | reverse complement strand
CCGTCGATCTGTTCGCGCGTCGAGCCGAGCACGATGAGGCCGAAGGACGAGATCAGCAGCACCTCGAACCAGACATAGAGGTTGAACAGATCACCCGTCAGGAAAGCGCCGCTAACGCCCGCCATCAGAAGCATCAGGAACGGATAAAAGCCGTAGCGCCTGCCGCTGGCGTCGATATCGCCAGCGGCATGGATGGCGCCGGCAAGCGCAACGATGGCAGCGGCAAGCGACAGCAGCGCGCCGGTCAGATCGGCGGTGAATGCGATACCGAAAGGCGGCAGCCAGCGGCCCATGACCATGGTGAACGGGCCCTGCGTCGCGACCTTCCACAAAAGTGCTGCATCGAGCAACACGAGCAGAAAGAGCGCCGCAATGGCGACGGCGGCATGGTGGCGGATGGCGTGACGCATCATCATCAGCACGGCGCCGGCACCGATGCAGAGCGCAACCGGCAGGATGATCAGCCAGTCGGACAGCGGCACAGGCGTCATGACGAGCGCTGCAGAAAGATCGGTAACCGCGGAAGGGGTGGATGAGGCCATGTCTGTCTATGCTCCGCCCGCTCAGTAACCGAGCGGCGGCATTGGCTCGCCGGCGGGTTCTGCGGTGCGCATTTCGTCCGTGTCGTCGGTCTGCAACTCCTGGAACGCACGCCAGGTCAGCACCAGAAGGAAACAGAAGAAGGAAAAGGAAATGACGATTGCCGTCAGGATCAGCGCCTGCGGCAGCGGGTTTGCGGTGCCGGCCGGCAGGGCGTCCATGCCGGCCGGGATGATCGGCGGCACTTCGCGCGTCAGCCTGCCCGCCGTAAACAGCAGGAGGTTTACGGCATT
>NZ_MOAL01000015.1 GCF_003731765.1 Pseudomonas chlororaphis | reverse complement strand
AATTTTCGCGCCATCAACGACAGTGAAGATATTGGTATCATCATCATTCACCAGGAGCTGGCGCTGGTGCCGCTCCTGTCGATTGCGGAAAACATCTTCCTCGGCAACGAGGTCGCCTCGGGCGGCGTCATCAACTGGCAGCAGACCTTCAACCGTACCCGCGAGCTTTTGAAGAAGGTGGGCCTGAAGGAATCGCCGGAGACGCTGATCACCGATATCGGCGTGGGCAAGCAGCAGCTGGTCGAAATCGCCAAGGCGCTGTCGAAGAGCGTGAAGCTGCTCATTCTCGACGAGCCGACGGCCTCGCTCAACGAAAGCGATTCCGAGGCGCTGCTCAACCTGCTGATGGAATTCCGCAAGCAGGGCATGACCTCGATCATCATCACCCACAAGCTCAACGAAGTGCGCAAGGTGGCCGACCAGATCACCGTTTTGCGCGACGGCATGACGGTGAAGACGCTCGACTGTCACAAGGAAGAAATCAGCGAGGATGTCATCATCCGCAACATGGTGGGGCGTGATCTCGAAGATCGTTATCCGCCGCGCGACGTGCCGATCGGCGAGACCATTCTCGAAGTGAAGAACTGGAACGCCTATCACCAGCAGCACCGCGACCGCCAGGTTCTGCACGACATCAACGTCACCGTGCGCAAGGGCGAAGTCGTCGGCATTGCCGGGCTGATGGGGGCAGGGCGCACCGAATTCGCGATGAGCGTGTTCGGCAAGTCCTATGGCCACAAGATCAGCGGCGAAGTGCTGATCCACGGCAAGCCCGTCGATGTCAGCACCGTGCGCAAGGCCATCGATGCCGGTCTTGCCTATGTGACGGAAGACCGCAAACACCTCGGTCTCGTGCTCAACGACAACA
>NZ_MOAL01000014.1 GCF_003731765.1 Pseudomonas chlororaphis | reverse complement strand
AATATCAGGCGGGCACCCTGCAGATGACTGAAGTGTGCCGTTTGCTCGGCGGCAAGGGCAAGGTCAATATCATCATGGGCGATCTTGCCTATGAGGCTGCCCGTGTCCGCACCAAGGCGGCCGAGGATGTGCTGAAGAAACCGGAATGCGCCGGTATCGCGGTTGCCGACAAGCAGGCCGGCAAATGGACCCGTATTTCGGGCGCCGACCTCGTTACCAACTGGCTGAGCGCCGGCCTCGATGTCAACGCGATCATCGCCAATAATGACGAGATGGCGCTTGGCGCGATACAGGCGCTGAAGGGTGTGAAAAAGCCGCTTGGCGTCGGCGAAGGCAAGATCGTGGTTGGCGGCATAGATGCAACGCAGGATGCGATGAAGGCCATGAAGGCGGATGAGCTCGCCGTCACCGTGTTTCAGGATGCGGCAGGGCAGGGCAAGGGTGCATTGGAAACCGCGCTCAAGATGATTGCCAGGGAGCCGGTCGAACAGAATGTCTGGATTCCGTTCGAACTGGTAACCCCCGCAAACCTGGCTACCTATGACAGCCGCAACTGATGCTCTAGCAGAATAGATGCATGGC
>NZ_MOAL01000013.1 GCF_003731765.1 Pseudomonas chlororaphis | reverse complement strand
CTGTCGATCTTGTCGAAGTCAACCTTGGCCGAACCGAAAACTTCGGAGCAGACGCGGGTCAGAGCAGCAGTCAGAGTAGTCTTACCATGGTCAACGTGACCAATGGTACCGACGTTGACGTGCGGCTTATTACGTTCGAACTTTTCCTTAGCCATCGAAATCACCCCTAGGAGAAGAATTGAGCAGATCACACAAGCCATTAAAACAAAGGCAGATATTTTCATATCTGCCTTGTTATATGGAGCTCTTGAGCGGATTTGAACCGCTGACCTCACCCTTACCAAGGGTGTGCTCTACCAACTGAGCTACAAGAGCAAAACACATTGCACAAACTGTAAACTTGGAGCGGGTAGCGGGAATCGAACCCGCATCATCAGCTTGGAAGGCTGAGGTTCTACCACTAAACTATACCCGCGGAGCGTACAGCTCACGCTAAATCTGGTGGAGGGGGAAGGATTCGAACCTTCGAAGTCGTAGACGTCAGATTTACAGTCTGATCCCTTTGGCCGCTCGGGAACCCCTCCTAAGCGAGGCAGCATTCTATACTATGCCACCCTTCTGTCAAGCGTTTTTCTCATTAAAAACCTGAGCTTAGCTGCGTTGACATCACTTTACAGCCTCAACCTTGTTTGGTCTTCGCTGCGAAGCGGGCGCCATTCTATGCAAACTATTCGAGAGTTGCAATGCCTTCGCACAACATTATTTTATGTTTTAACTCATTGAATTCTTTAGCAAGATTCTGGAGCTGCAAATCATCGACCAAATGCTTACTGCCGGGCTCTACACGCACCCAGAAGCCCGCTAAATCAGGGAGTGCCAAAGACTGCAGCTCTCCGCTGGCACCCATAGCCTGCAAACGCTGCTCCAGCAACTGCGCCGTCTCTCTGCGAGCAAAACCACCCAGATAAAGACACATGCTCTCAGCTTCGGCCACCTTAGCCCTGTCTCGACGCGCAACAACATCAGCGGACTCACTCAACAGGCGAATATCTTGCTGAGTACCGCGATACAAGCTCAGGGGAGTCACCTCTTTGGCCCGAAGAGGCGCCTCCTGCTGGTGCCAGATGTAATAAAAAGCATTCAGAACCAGGAGCAACAGGAAGAGCCAGCGCATATAAAACCTCAAGACAATGGACACGCCACAGCCAAGCCAACAAACACAAGATCCGGGACAACTTTACCGCGAGGCACAGTATCGGAGACCAAGCCGGCATCCCCCCCCGTTAAAAATACGGAAAATTCATCCCCCCAATAACGGCGCGCTTGATCCAATTGGGTCAGCACAAAGCCCCGCAACATTAACAAGCAGCCTCGTTCGACCGCCTCAACAGTTGCTCGCCCAGGCAAAAGATTCTCCAGGGCACGCTCAGCTGAAAGATCATCGTAACGAATACGCCGTGTATGGGTACGCAACTGATTACGCATCAATGGCATCCCGGGGCAAATGAACCCACCTAGGTGCATGCCATCCGCCCCGATGAAGTCCGCCGTGACCGCAGTGCCAAAATCAAGCACCAGGCACGCACCATTTGCCAGACGAAAAGCACCTAGCATTGCGAGCCAACGGTCTAAACCAAGGCGCTCATAATCATCGTAGCCATTGTGTACACCTGCCATTTCTCGAGCGGGAGAAGCGCAAACCGCACTAATAGCAAACGCCTCGAAGAGCATCGCAGCCAATCGCCCAGTCTCGTCAGAGGTACGCACACTGACAAGCCGACATAGCGTCAAAGACAAACCTGGCAAACCATGCAGGACCGCCAGCAACGCCTGATCAGAATCAACCACACCCTCTGAAAAGACATACAGCGACTCGACATGGAGCACACGCCATTTGATGAAGCTATTACCGCAATCAAGCTCAAGAATCATCTCGCAACCTCAAGCTGAGCTCACCACCGCTATACACCTTCTCTACACCTTCCACTCTTAAGCGCAGCGCGCCTTGCCGATCGATTCCCATGACGACACCGTCCACTTTGTTGACACCTGCCACCAAGGAAACCGATCGCCCCTGCCATAGGTGGTTTTGCTCCCACTCGCCCTGGATCGCCACGAAACCTGACTCTTGATGTCGCTTTAGATACGACCCAAGCACAGCCCCCAAACGAACAACCAACTCGTTCCGATCGATCATGCGCCCAGACTCTAACCTGATAGACGTCCACTCCTGGTCGACCTCTTCAGCGCCCTGCATATTCACATTGATTCCTACACCCAAAACCACGTGACACACGTCAGCAGGATCTCCAACCAACTCCAGCAAGATGCCGGCGATTTTCTTCCGCCCTACCAATACGTCGTTTGGCCACTTCAGGCCGGCCTTAGAGATGCCGAAATCACGCAAAGTCTGCATTACAGCTAAGCCGACAACTAGGCTGAGCCCTTCCAACTGGCGCATACCGCCATCTATGCGCAAGACCAAGCTGTAATACACATTTTCGGCGAAAGGACTCACCCATTTGCGCCCTCTCCGCCCCCGCCCAGCGCTCTGACGCTCGGCCAAGACGAAAAACGGTGCAGACTGTCCGCGCTCAATTGCCCTCAAGGCTTCTGCATTAGTTGAGTCAATGGAATCAAAAACCAGAATCCCCCATGAAGAATCATGGGATTGTCGAGCAATCTCAGCCCCATCCAGGAGAGCAATTGGAGCTGCGAGTTGATAACCACGGCCACGGACTTTATGAATAGAGAGCCCAAGCTCAGCCTCCATTTGCTGCAACTGCTTCCAAACAGCGCTGCGACTGATACCCAGCGCCGCTCCAAGAGCCTGTCCAGAATGAAACCGCCCATCTTTAAGAAGCTCTAGCAACGTCAGCATGCAGGTCTCGCCTCACAATGAGGCCCGCATGATAGCCATGCCTACGGCCGTTGCATAGAAAGCCCCACGAACACAGCAACACATGCACGCCCTCGAAAGGAATTGCGTATTTTCTTTGCGCACAAACAAAACCCCAACTGCTTTCGCAATTGGGGTTTCGGAATTTAATCTTGA
>NZ_MOAL01000012.1 GCF_003731765.1 Pseudomonas chlororaphis | reverse complement strand
GTGCAGGTAGTTTTCTGAGTATCGCGCAGACCAACGATCTCAACTTCTTCCTGGATGCGAACAATGCCACGCTCAACACGACCAGTTACCACGGTGCCACGACCGGAGATCGAGAACACGTCTTCGATTGGCATCAGGAACGGCTTGTCGATTGCACGCTCTGGCTCTGGGATGTAGCTGTCCAGAGTTTCTACCAGACGCTTAACAGCGGTGGTACCCATTTCGTTGTCGTCTTGGCCGTTCAGAGCCATCAGAGCCGAACCGATGATGATTGGAGTGTCATCACCTGGGAAGTCGTAAGTGCTCAGCAGATCGCGCACTTCCATCTCAACCAGTTCCAGCAGCTCTGCGTCGTCAACCATGTCAGCCTTGTTCAGGAAGACAACGATGTACGGAACGCCTACCTGACGGGACAGCAGGATGTGCTCACGGGTTTGTGGCATCGGACCATCAGCGGCCGAGCAAACCAGGATTGCGCCGTCCATCTGAGCAGCACCGGTGATCATGTTTTTTACGTAGTCGGCGTGACCTGGGCAGTCAACGTGTGCGTAGTGACGCACGGCCGAATCGTATTCAACGTGAGCGGTGTTGATGGTGATACCGCGAGCTTTTTCTTCTGGGGCGCTGTCGATCTTGTCGAAGTCAACCTTGGCCGAACCGAAAACTTCGGAGCAGAC
>NZ_MOAL01000011.1 GCF_003731765.1 Pseudomonas chlororaphis | reverse complement strand
CCAGGGGGTTGACCTGCTGCTGAGCCAGTTCCGGTGGCAATTGCGGGTTGATTCGGATCGGCGTCGAGTAGCCATTGCCGACACCGGTGTCGGTGACGGTCTTGCCGGCGCCGACATACTCGTAGAAGGAGCGGATCACGCTGTTGTTTAGGGTCTGCTCGACCTTGAGGTTGACCTTGCCCCCGGCCTGGAGGGTGGCCGCGAAGGATTGGTCGCCGTCGACCACCTGGGTGCTGGAAGACAGCAGTACCCCGGTCCAGGCGATAAAGGCGCTGAGGTCGGCGGCAAAGCTGGCAGACGGCGTCGGATTGTTGCGGGCGTTGAACGCGGCGGCCCGAGCAGCGGCGTTGCCGGTTTCGTTAACAAAACTCCAGTAACGCCGCAGGGTGGTGATGTCCTGGGGTTGCAGGCCCTGGTTGTTGAGGGTCTCGGCCTTGATGTTGATATCACCAGCCGCCGTAATCAGGCTGCTGGTATTGGTCAGTGTGTCGGTATCGATCTGCAGGTCGGCGCCGCTGTTGAGGCTGGCCGCGGCGCTGCTATGGGTCACGTGCAGGCGATCGGTTTCGGCAACCTCCCACAGCCCATTGATGCGACCCCCACCGCGGTCATCACAGCCGGCACCGGGAATCCGGTTGCAGGACAGGCGAGTGATACTGGTCGCGCTCTTCTCGTGCTCGGTGTACTCCAGCACGTCCATGACGTTGTTGACGGTGTCGGCGGCAATGCTCAGTTGGCCGAGGCTTTCGATCTCCCCTGAGCGGTTGTCCAGCAACTCTGCCCTGGTTTGCCGGTCGTCTTGGGCGATCAACAGCGTGCCCAGGCTGTACACCTGGGCGTAGCGGTTAGTGAAGCTCGTGCTCAGCAGCTGCATATGGCCGCCGCTGGAGATCAGGCCATGGTCATTGACCAGGGTGGCGGCGTTGAGGCTCAGGTCTGCGCCGCTGCCCAGGGTGCCGTGGTTGTTGATGCTGGCGGCAGTGAGGGACAGGTTCTGCTGGCCAGTGATGCGCCCGGCGCTGGTCAGCGCGCCATCGATATTGAGCCGAGTGTGACCGCCACCGGCGATGCTGGCGCTGTCCGCCAGGTCCAGTTGGGCGGCGTGCAGATCCAGTTGGCCAAGACTGCTCAGGCGGCCCTTGCCGCTGTAGTTGCCATCAAGGTCGAGGTTGAGACCGGCGTCGCTGCCAATCAGGCCGTCGTTGTTCCAGTGAACACCGCGACCGGTCAAACCATTGCCCGCCAGTAGCTGGCCATCGGCGGTCTGGTTCAGGTGGTCGACCTTGAGCGTCAAGCGGTCGGCCTGGATCGAGCTGCTGTTGGTCCAGCGCTCGGCCTCCAGGGTCAGTTGGCCGGCAGTCTTCAGATGGCCACCGACATCCTCGAGGTTGGCCATGGACATGCCGAATACGCCGCTGCCGCTGTGCAGCAGGCGGCCGCCACGGTTGTTGAAGTCCCCGGCGTCGAAGGCCAGGTCGTGGTTGGCGGTCTCCAGCGAGCCGTCGCGGTTGTCGAAGCTGCCGCTGATGCTGAAGCGGGTTTTGCTCTGCTGGCCCAGGGCCCGCAGTTGGCCAAGCTGGTTGTCCAGGCTGGCAGCGACCGTCGACAGGGTGCTGCGGCTTTCAATCAGGCCTTGGCGGTTGTTCAGCGCACCGCCCAGGTCGAGGTCGATCTGCCAGGCACTGATCTGGCCGCCACCGTTGTCCAGGTCCTTGGCGGTGATGTCCAGGCCTTGCTGGGCAAAGACCGCGCCCTCACGGTTGTCGAGCAGGCCATCGACAGCGGTTTCAAGGGTAGCGGCGCCGTCGAGGGCAGACACGTGGCCAGCGCGGTTATCGAGGTTGGCCACCTTGAGGCTGAGGGGGCCCTGCTCGGCAATGATCTGCCCGTTCTGGTTACTGGCATCGGCAACCAGAACAAGCCTCAGGGCGCTCTTGGCCTGCAGCAGGCCGTTGGCGTTATCCAGGCTATCGGCATTGACCTGCAGGTCGGCTTCGCGGCTGAGGATCTCGCCGCCGTCGCTGTTTTGCACTTGGCCATCGGCGCTCACCAGCACCGAGTCGTTGGCCGCTATCCGGCCTTTCTGGCGGTTGTCCAACTCTTCGGTGAACAAGCGTAGCCACTGCTGGCTGGAGAGCTCACCGCCCTGGTTTTCAACCTTAGTGCTGCGCTTGAGCAGCAAGGGGCCAGCGGCGGACAGGGTGCCCTGGTTGTTGATCAAGCGCCCCAGCAGATCAAGCGTGACGGCGCCCTTGCCGGTGAAGGTGCCGTGGCTGTTGTCCAGGTCAGTGCCCATGAATGCCAGATCGCCGGCAGCATTAAGCGCGCCGCCCTGGTTACCCAGAGTGATGGCGTGCAGGGTCAGGCTGGCGGCGCTGTCGATGGAGCCGCCCTGGCTGTTGTCGAGGCTGGCGGCCTTGACGCTCAGGGTTTTCTGGCTGACCAGGGCTCCGCCCTGGTGATTGTTCAAGGCGTCGCTGAGCGTGATGTCGACAGCGCCCTTGAGGCTGGAGACGGTGCCCTTGTGGCTGTTGTTCAACCCCGTGCCATGCAGGGTCAGGCCCTGCCAGCCCGACAGCAGCCCGCCCTGGTTGTCCAGTTCGCCAGTGCCGGTGATCTCCAGGGTCTGTTGCGCCAGCACCACGCCGGTGAGGTTGTCCATACCGGCCAGCACCAGGGTGCTACGGCCTTGGCTCGACAGCTCGCCGCCGCTGTTGACCAGGTGACCCAAGGTCGCGTTGAGGGAGCCCTGGCTGTTGATCAGGCCGCCCTGGCCGTTGAGTACCTGGTCGGCATTGAGTTGCAGGCGATCAGCGCTGAGCAGCCGGCCCCGGTTGCGATTGTCCAGGGTGCCGACGCTGACCGTCACCTGGCGCTGCCCACTCAGGGTACCGCCCTGGTTGTCCAGGCTCCGGGTTGCCGTGACCGTCAGATCACGGCTGGCCACCACGCTCTTGCCTCTGTTGTTAAGGGTCTGTGCAGTCAGCGTGACATCGCCGCTTAGGTTACGGCTGTTGTCGAGGTTGACCCCGGCTTCGATGATGCCGTGGTTGTTCAACTGCCCGCCGCTGCCGAGGTTGATGCGGTTTGCCGCCGCCAAGGTGCCGTGGTTGTTCAGCTCGCCCTGGGTGTGCACCTTGAGCTCGGTTCCGGCGTAGACCGCTCCCTGGGCATCGAGACTGCCGGCCTTGATCGCCACCGCGCCATGCTCCGCGGTGGCGTCCGTCATGCGCAACTGGCCATTGGCATCCAGTTGAATATCGCCCCCGCTGGCGATCAGCGTGCCGTCAAGTTTCACCCCCACACCCGCCTCGGTGCCCACCAGCTTGATGGCCCCGGCGTACATGCCGCCCAGGGCACTGCTGTCGATGGCCAGTTGCGGCGCGTCCGCCGGGTTCGCCGTCCGTAGCGTGGCGTTCAAGGTCTTGGCATCGACATCGTTGGCACCGGCGATCACCGCCAACTGCCGGGCCTGGATTTCAGCGTTGATCCTGGCGCTGCGGGTGATGATTTCGAACTGATCGATATTGCTCGCGTTAAGGCCCGCGCCTTCGATGGTGACGCTGCCCTGGTCCACCTGATAACGCTGGACCTGGCCGTTTTCGATCACCGGTTTGCCGGTGGTCAGGGTGGCTTTCGGGGTGTTGATGAA
>NZ_MOAL01000010.1 GCF_003731765.1 Pseudomonas chlororaphis | reverse complement strand
CAGATTATCAGCATCACAAGTTACTCCGCGAGAAATCAAAGATGTAACCAACGATTGCTGAGCCAAGTTTAGGGTTTTCTCAAAACCCAAAGATGTTTGAACTGAAGAGTTTGATCATGGCTCAGATTGAACGCTGGCGGCAGGCCTAACACATGCAAGTCGAGCGGTAGAGAGAAGCTTGCTTCTCTTGAGAGCGGCGGACGGGTGAGTAATGCCTAGGAATCTGCCTGGTAGTGGGGGATAACGTTCGGAAACGAACGCTAATACCGCATACGTCCTACGGGAGAAAGCAGGGGACCTTCGGGCCTTGCGCTATCAGATGAGCCTAGGTCGGATTAGCTAGTTGGTGAGGTAATGGCTCACCAAGGCGACGATCCGTAACTGGTCTGAGAGGATGATCAGTCACACTGGAACTGAGACACGGTCCAGACTCCTACGGGAGGCAGCAGTGGGGAATATTGGACAATGGGCGAAAGCCTGATCCAGCCATGCCGCGTGTGTGAAGAAGGTCTTCGGATTGTAAAGCACTTTAAGTTGGGAGGAAGGGCAGTTACCTAATACGTAATTGTTTTGACGTTACCGACAGAATAAGCACCGGCTAACTCTGTGCCAGCAGCCGCGGTAATACAGAGGGTGCAAGCGTTAATCGGAATTACTGGGCGTAAAGCGCGCGTAGGTGGTTTGTTAAGTTGAATGTGAAATCCCCGGGCTCAACCTGGGAACTGCATCCAAAACTGGCAAGCTAGAGTATGGTAGAGGGTGGTGGAATTTCCTGTGTAGCGGTGAAATGCGTAGATATAGGAAGGAACACCAGTGGCGAAGGCGACCACCTGGACTGATACTGACACTGAGGTGCGAAAGCGTGGGGAGCAAACAGGATTAGATACCCTGGTAGTCCACGCCGTAAACGATGTCAACTAGCCGTTGGGAGCCTTGAGCTCTTAGTGGCGCAGCTAACGCATTAAGTTGACCGCCTGGGGAGTACGGCCGCAAGGTTAAAACTCAAATGAATTGACGGGGGCCCGCACAAGCGGTGGAGCATGTGGTTTAATTCGAAGCAACGCGAAGAACCTTACCAGGCCTTGACATCCAATGAACTTTCTAGAGATAGATTGGTGCCTTCGGGAACATTGAGACAGGTGCTGCATGGCTGTCGTCAGCTCGTGTCGTGAGATGTTGGGTTAAGTCCCGTAACGAGCGCAACCCTTGTCCTTAGTTACCAGCACGTAATGGTGGGCACTCTAAGGAGACTGCCGGTGACAAACCGGAGGAAGGTGGGGATGACGTCAAGTCATCATGGCCCTTACGGCCTGGGCTACACACGTGCTACAATGGTCGGTACAAAGGGTTGCCAAGCCGCGAGGTGGAGCTAATCCCATAAAACCGATCGTAGTCCGGATCGCAGTCTGCAACTCGACTGCGTGAAGTCGGAATCGCTAGTAATCGCGAATCAGAATGTCGCGGTGAATACGTTCCCGGGCCTTGTACACACCGCCCGTCACACCATGGGAGTGGGTTGCACCAGAAGTAGCTAGTCTAACCTTCGGGGGGACGGTTACCACGGTGTGATTCATGACTGGGGTGAAGTCGTAACAAGGTAGCCGTAGGGGAACCTGCGGCTGGATCACCTCCTTAATCGACGACATCAGCTGCTCCATAAGCTCCCACACGAATTGCTTGATTCATTGAAGAAGACGATAAGAAGCAGCCCGAAATTGGGTCTGTAGCTCAGTTGGTTAGAGCGCACCCCTGATAAGGGTGAGGTCGGCAGTTCGAATCTGCCCAGACCCACCAATTTTGTGTGGGAAACGCCTGTAGAAATACGGGGCCATAGCTCAGCTGGGAGAGCGCCTGCCTTGCACGCAGGAGGTCAGCGGTTCGATCCCGCTTGGCTCCACCACTACTGCTTCTGCGTTTAAAGCTTAGAAATGAGCATTCCATTGTTGTGATGGTGAATGTTGATTTCTAGTCTTTTGATTAGATCGTTCTTTAAAAATTTGGGTATGTGATAGAAAGATAGACTGAACGTTACTTTCACTGGTAACGGATCAGGCTAAGGTAAAATTTGTGAGTTACTCTTAATTGAGTATTATCGAATTTTCGGCGAATGTCGTCTTCATAGTATAACCAGATTGCTTGGGGTTATATGGTCAAGTGAAGAAGCGCATACGGTGGATGCCTTGGCAGTCAGAGGCGATGAAAGACGTGGTAGCCTGCGAAAAGCTTCGGGGAGTCGGCAAACAGACTTTGATCCGGAGATGTCTGAATGGGGGAACCCAGCCATCATAAGATGGTTATCTTGTACTGAATACATAGGTGCAAGAGGCGAACCAGGGGAACTGAAACATCTAAGTACCCTGAGGAAAAGAAATCAACCGAGATTCCCTTAGTAGTGGCGAGCGAACGGGGACTAGCCCTTAAGTGGCTTTGAGATTAGCGGAACGCTCTGGAAAGTGCGGCCATAGTGGGTGATAGCCCTGTACGCGAAAATCTCTTAGTCATGAAATCGAGTAGGACGGGGCACGAGAAACCTTGTCTGAATATGGGGGGACCATCCTCCAAGGCTAAATACTACTGACTGACCGATAGTGAACTAGTACCGTGAGGGAAAGGCGAAAAGAACCCCGGAGAGGGGAGTGAAATAGATCCTGAAACCGTATGCGTACAAGCAGTGGGAGCAGACTTTGTTCTGTGACTGCGTACCTTTTGTATAATGGGTCAGCGACTTATTTTCAGTGGCGAGCTTAACCGAATAGGGGAGGCGTAGCGAAAGCGAGTCTTAATAGGGCGTCTAGTCGCTGGGAATAGACCCGAAACCGGGCGATCTATCCATGGGCAGGTTGAAGGTTGGGTAACACTAACTGGAGGACCGAACCGACTACCGTTGAAAAGTTAGCGGATGACCTGTGGATCGGAGTGAAAGGCTAATCAAGCTCGGAGATAGCTGGTTCTCCTCGAAAGCTATTTAGGTAGCGCCTCATGTATCACTGTAGGGGGTAGAGCACTGTTTCGGCTAGGGGGTCATCCCGACTTACCAAACCGATGCAAACTCCGAATACCTACAAGTGCCGAGCATGGGAGACACACGGCGGGTGCTAACGTCCGTCGTGAAAAGGGAAACAACCCAGACCGTCAGCTAAGGTCCCAAAGTTATGGTTAAGTGGGAAACGATGTGGGAAGGCTTAGACAGCTAGGAGGTTGGCTTAGAAGCAGCCACCCTTTAAAGAAAGCGTAATAGCTCACTAGTCGAGTCGGCCTGCGCGGAAGATGTAACGGGGCTCAAACCATACACCGAAGCTACGGGTATCACGTAAGTGATGCGGTAGAGGAGCGTTCTGTAAGCCTGTGAAGGTGAGTTGAGAAGCTTGCTGGAGGTATCAGAAGTGCGAATGCTGACATGAGTAACGACAATGGGTGTGAAAAACACCCACGCCGAAAGACCAAGGTTTCCTGCGCAACGTTAATCGACGCAGGGTTAGTCGGTCCCTAAGGCGAGGCTGAAAAGCGTAGTCGATGGAAAACAGGTTAATATTCCTGTACTTCTAGTTATTGCGATGGAGGGACGGAGAAGGCTAGGCCAGCTTGGCGTTGGTTGTCCAAGTTTAAGGTGGTAGGCTGGAATCTTAGGTAAATCCGGGATTCTAAGGCCGAGAGCTGATGACGAGTTACCTTTTAGGTGACGAAGTGGTTGATGCCATGCTTCCAAGAAAAGCTTCTAAGCTTCAGATAACTAGGAACCGTACCCCAAACCGACACAGGTGGTTGGGTAGAGAATACCAAGGCGCTTGAGAGAACTCGGGTGAAGGAACTAGGCAAAATGGCACCGTAACTTCGGGAGAAGGTGCGCCGGTGAGGGTGAAGGACTTGCTCCGTAAGCTCATGCCGGTCGAAGATACCAGGCCGCTGCGACTGTTTATTAAAAACACAGCACTCTGCAAACACGAAAGTGGACGTATAGGGTGTGACGCCTGCCCGGTGCCGGAAGGTTAATTGATGGGGTTAGCTAACGCGAAGCTCTTGATCGAAGCCCCGGTAAACGGCGGCCGTAACTATAACGGTCCTAAGGTAGCGAAATTCCTTGTCGGGTAAGTTCCGACCTGCACGAATGGCGTAACGATGGCGGCGCTGTCTCCACCCGAGACTCAGTGAAATTGAAATCGCTGTGAAGATGCAGTGTATCCGCGGCTAGACGGAAAGACCCCGTGAACCTTTACTATAGCTTTGCACTGGACTTTGAATTTGCTTGTGTAGGATAGGTGGGAGGCTTTGAAGCGTGGACGCCAGTTCGCGTGGAGCCATCCTTGAAATACCACCCTGGCAACTTTGAGGTTCTAACTCAGGTCCGTTATCCGGATCGAGGACAGTGTATGGTGGGTAGTTTGACTGGGGCGGTCTCCTCCTAAAGAGTAACGGAGGAGTACGAAGGTGCGCTCAGACCGGTCGGAAATCGGTCGTAGAGTATAAAGGCAAAAGCGCGCTTGACTGCGAGACAGACACGTCGAGCAGGTACGAAAGTAGGTCTTAGTGATCCGGTGGTTCTGTATGGAAGGGCCATCGCTCAACGGATAAAAGGTACTCCGGGGATAACAGGCTGATACCGCCCAAGAGTTCATATCGACGGCGGTGTTTGGCACCTCGATGTCGGCTCATCACATCCTGGGGCTGAAGCCGGTCCCAAGGGTATGGCTGTTCGCCATTTAAAGTGGTACGCGAGCTGGGTTTAGAACGTCGTGAGACAGTTCGGTCCCTATCTGCCGTGGACGTTTGAGATTTGAGAGGGGCTGCTCCTAGTACGAGAGGACCGGAGTGGACGAACCTCTGGTGTTCCGGTTGTCACGCCAGTGGCATTGCCGGGTAGCTATGTTCGGAAAAGATAACCGCTGAAAGCATCTAAGCGGGAAACTTGCCTCAAGATGAGATCTCACTGGAACCTTGAGTTCCCTAAAGGGCCGTCGAAGACTACGACGTTGATAGGTTGGGTGTGTAAGCGCTGTGAGGCGTTGAGCTAACCAATACTAATTGCCCGTGAGGCTTGACCATATAACACCCAAGCAATTTGCTTAAGAAGCGAGTTGCGGTGTGTGAAGACGAAACGAACCGAAAGTTCGAGAT
>NZ_MOAL01000001.1 GCF_003731765.1 Pseudomonas chlororaphis | reverse complement strand
TTGATTTCTCGCGGAGTAACTTGTGATGCTGATAATCTGTTGACTATCAGTCTGACTCCACAAGCACCCACACGAATTGCTTGATTCAGTTGTTAAAGAGCGGTTGGTTAAGATCTTTCGTCTCAACCGAGGCGCGCATTCTACAGCAGCCTCATTTGCTGTCAAGTGATTATTTTCAGAAGTTTTCAAGGATTTCCTTAACAACTTCAACCACTTGCGCTTCCGATCACTCGTTAGCGGGAGGCGAATTCTACAGCGTTGCACGCTGCTGTCAACACCTCTTTTTCTCCGCTTTCGACCGAGAAGATCGAAACGTTAATAGAGCCTAACTAAACCGCTCTACCAACTCCTTCTGGGCTTCGATGAACTGAAGCAAGTCGCTGTCGAAAACTGCGTAACTCGTTGAACCTCAAGGAGTTTTCCGTTTCGACTGCGCCGGAAGTGGGGCGAATTATAGGCCCATAGAATCTGCCGTCAACCCTTAATTCAAAGTTTCTATGAAGAAACTCAAAAACACCCCTAAAGGAGTGCTTTCACCGCCCTCTATATAGAAGGACCGGAACACCTTCTATATAGAAGCGCGACTCACAACACGCCGGACTCCCTCAAAGCACTCACCGCGCCCACCTCTAACCCCAAGACCCGTCGCAACACCTCTTCAGTGTGCTCACCCAATAAAGGGGGAGCATGACGATACTCAACCGGCGTCTCGGAGAGGCGAATCGGGCTCGCCACCTGGGGCACCGTCCCTCCCAGTGCATGAGGCAGTTCGATTGCCAGCCCACGTGCCTTCACTTGGGGATCAGCAAACATCTGCGCCAGGTCATTGATAGGCCCGCATGGCACACCCGCCTGCTCCAACTGGAGTACCCACTCGGCCGTTGTCTTGAACACGGTCGCCTGGCGGATCAGCGGGATCAACAGCGCCCGGTTGGCCACCCTCAGCTTATTGGTCGCGAACCGAGGATCGTCCGCCCACTGTGGCTGACCCGCCACTTCCGCAAACTTGCGAAACTGCCCGTCGTTGCCCACGGTCAGAATGAAGTCGCCGTCCGCAGTAGGGAAATCCTGATAGGGCACGATATTCGGATGAGCATTACCCAGCCGCTTGGGCGCCACTCCCGTGGTCAGGTAGTTCATCGCCTGGTTGGCCAGACAAGCCACCTGCACATCCAGCAACGCCATGTCGATGTGCTGGCCGCCCCCGTCATGGTCTCGATGAGCCAGCGCTGCCAGGATGGCCACAGTGGAGTAGAGCCCCGTAAGAATGTCGGTCAGCGCCACGCCCACCTTCACCGGCCCGGCCCCCTCATCTCCTTCGGGACGCCCAGTCAGGCTCATTAACCCACCCAAACCCTGGATCATGAAATCGTAGCCCGCACGCTTCGCGTAAGGACCGGTCTGGCCAAAGCCGGTGATCGAGCAATAGATCAGCTGTGGGTTCAGCGCCTTCAGTGACTCGTAATCCAAACCATAAGCGGCCAGCCCACCCACCTTGAAGTTCTCGATGAGGATGTCGGACTTGGCGGCCAACTCCCGCACCAGTTGCTGCCCCTCAGGACGGGTGAAGTCGATGGTTACCGATTCCTTGTTACGGTTGGCCGACAAGTAATAGGCGGCCTCCGTGGTGTTCTCACCCTCGGCATTCTTAAGGAAGGGCGGCCCCCAGGCCCGAGTATCGTCACCATTGCCCGGACGCTCGACCTTGATCACCTCCGCCCCAAGGTCCGCAAGGATCTGGCCAGCCCAAGGCCCGGCCAGCACGCGCGACAAATCCAGTACCCGCAGATGCGATAACGCGCCCATGGCCGCTCTCCTATTAATAGAACGCCTGGAGACCGGTTTGCGCACGCCCCAGGATCAGCGCATGAACGTCATGGGTCCCTTCATAGGTGTTGACCACTTCCAGGTTCACCAGATGACGGGCCACCCCGAACTCATCGGAGATGCCGTTACCGCCCAACATGTCGCGAGCCATGCGCGCGATGTCCAGGGACTTGCCGCACGAGTTGCGCTTCATGATCGAAGTGATTTCCACCGCCGCAGTGCCTTCATCCTTCATCCGCCCCAGGCGCAGGCAGCCTTGGAGGGCGAGGGTAATCTCGGTCTGCATATCCGCCAGTTTTTTCTGGATCAGCTGAGTCGCCGCCAGCGGGCGGCCAAACTGCTGGCGGTCCAAGGTGTATTGGCGAGCGGTGTGCCAGCAGAACTCGGCGGCACCCAGGGCACCCCAGGAGATGCCATAACGCGCGGAGTTCAGGCAGGTGAACGGCCCTTTCAGACCACGGACATCCGGGAAGATGTTCTCTTCCGGCACAAAGACGTTATCCATGACGATTTCACCAGTGATGGACGCACGCAGGCCGACCTTGCCGTGAATCGCTGGCGCGCTCAGGCCTTTCCAGCCTTTCTCCAAGACAAAGCCACGGATATCGCCCGCATCATCTTTGGCCCACACCACAAAGACGTCGGCAATCGGGCTGTTGGTGATCCACATTTTACTGCCGGTGAGGCTGTAGCCGCCGTCCACCTTGCGTGCACGGGTAATCATCGCTCCCGGGTCAGACCCATGGTTAGGCTCTGTCAGGCCAAAGCAGCCAATCCATTCACCGGACGCCAGTTTCGGCAGGTACTTCTGCTTCTGCGCCTCGGTTCCGAATTCATTGATCGGCACCATGACCAGGGAAGACTGCACACTCATCATCGAGCGATAACCGGAATCCACACGCTCCACTTCACGGGCGATCAAACCGTAGCAGACGTAGTTCAAGCCACTGCCGCCGTACTGCTCGGGAATGGTCGCACCCAGCAAGCCGATCTCACCCATCTCACGGAAGATCGCCGGATCGGTCTGTTCATGACGGAAAGCTTCGAGCACACGGGGCGCCAGCTTGCCCTGGGCGAACTGCTCGGCGCTGTCACGCACCATGCGCTCTTCTTCAGTGAGCTGTTGATCCAGCAGAAGGGGATCGATCCAGTTGAAGCTTGCTTTGCCGCCCATGAGTGAGTCCTCGTGAAGTAGGTCAACTATCGTGGGTTGATCCTAGGCTTGATGGACGCTGACTACAAACGACGATTTTGCATACTGTTGTGCTAATTTCTCACTCCGAAATAAACACACCCCTTCATTACCGCCATGATTAGTGAGGTTGCCGTACATGCGCCGAAAGATCCCCAGCACCACGGCCCTGGTCAGCTTTGAAGCGGCGGCGCGCCATGAAAGCTTCACCAAGGCCGCCCAGGAGCTTTCACTCACCCAAGGGGCCATCTGCCGACAGATCGCCAGCCTTGAGGAGTTCCTGAGCGTGGAGCTGTTCCGGCGCTCTCGACGCGGAGTCAAACTCACCGAGGCCGGGCTTTCCTACAGCCGACGTGTCGCCACCCAGCTGGATGCGGTAGAGCGCGACACCCTGTCCGTCATGGGCCAGCAGGGCGCCAATACCATCGAACTGGCCGTGGTACCGACCTTCGGCACCCAATGGTTGCTACCGCGCCTCAAAGACTTCCAGCAGCAACACCCCGAAGTCACGGTCAACCTCACTAATCGCACGCGGCCATTCCTGTTTGCCGACACCGACTTCGATGCTGCCATCTACTTTGGCGACGCCGACTGGCCCGGCACCCAGTCCCACCGGTTGATGGGGGAGAATCCGATGCCGGTCTGCAGCCCAGCGACCCTGGGTAAGCACAGCCAACTGAGCGCTGAGGAAATCGCTGAACAACCCCTGCTGCAACAGACCACTAGGCCCTACGCATGGCGGCAATGGTTCAGCTCGCAGCACCTGAACATTCCACGGGACATGACGGGGCCGCGTTACGAGCTATTCTCCATGCTGGCTCAGGCCGCCATGCACGACATGGGCATCGCACTGATTCCACCCTTCCTGATTCAGCGCGAATTGGCGGAAAAGCGCTTGGTGATCGCCCACCCTCAAGGGCTCTCCAGTCCCAAGGCTTATTACCTGATGATTCCGGAGCGTAAGGTGGAATCAGCCTCACTGCGGGCGTTTCGCGACTGGCTGGTGCACCAGGCCCACCACTACAGCCCAGAAGAACAAAGGGATACAGCATTAAGCTGACCCCGTAGTCAGCAAAATAAAGACACTACAGATATAACTATTTGTCGCATTTAGACAGACTGTACCGACCTATAGAACAATCGTCCTACAAGCGCCTAACCACGTGGCTTGTAGGGTTTATTTGGGGCTCATGCCAGAACATTCACAGCACTCATGAGATTTTTCTTAAAACAAAGAGAAAACCTTTACAACCCAAGTAAAACAAGGGCTTCAACCGTGGAGTTGCGACATTCGGTCACGGGGTGACTTGTAGTTAATTTTCCGTCACGCGTCAGAACTTCTTGAAGGGCTCAAACTTCGCCTGCAAAATGCCGCGCCCCGCCGTGATTTCGGCGGGATCGTGCTGATCGGCCGCCCCAGTCGCACCCTCCGCAGTGCGCTGGCCTTCTAAGAAAGATCGAAAGCAATAAGATCAAGCAGGAGATTTGACGTGCACATTGGTGTTCCTCTCGAAACCCAGACGGGTGAAACACGGGTTGCTGCCACCCCGGAAACCATCAAAAAGCTGATCGGCCAGGGTCATAAGGTCACTGTGCAAAGCGGCGCAGGCATCAATGCCAGCGTTGTCGACAGTGCTTATGAAGCGGCAGGCGCCACCATTGGCAGCGCCACCGATGCCTTCGGCGCGGAGCTGGTTCTCAAGGTCGTCGCCCCCAACGACAGCGAACTGACGCTGATCAAGAGCGGCACCGTACTGGTGGGCATGCTCAATCCGTTCAGCAATGAAACCATCGCCAAGCTGGCCGAACGCGGGATCACCGCCTTCGCCCTGGAAGCCGCGCCACGCACCTCTCGGGCCCAGAGCCTGGACGTGCTGTCGTCCCAGGCCAACATTGCCGGCTATAAAGCCGTGCTGCTGGCAGCCCACTACTACCCACGCTTCATGCCGATGCTGATGACCGCCGCCGGTACGGTGAAAGCCGCCCGCGTGCTGATTCTGGGTGCCGGTGTGGCCGGGCTGCAGGCCATCGCTACGGCCAAGCGCCTGGGCGCGGTGATCGAAGCCTCGGACGTACGCCCAGCGGTGAAGGAACAGATCGAATCCCTGGGGGCCAAGTTTGTCGACGTGCCTTACGAGACTGACGAAGAGCGTGAATGCGCTGTCGGTGTCGGCGGTTACGCCCGACCTATGCCATCCAGCTGGATGCAGCGCCAGGCTTTGGCCGTGCATGAGCGCGCCAAGCAGGCGGATATCGTCATCACCACCGCGCTGATTCCAGGCCGCAAGGCACCGACCCTGCTCAGCGCCGAGACCGTTGCGCAAATGAAGCCAGGCTCGGTAGTCATCGACCTCGCTGCCGCCCAGGGTGGCAACTGCCCGCTGACTGTGGCCGACCAGGTCGTGGTGGAGAATGGCGTGACCATTGTCGGCCCGACCAACCTGGCCGGTGCGGTGGCGGCTGACGCCTCGGCCCTGTATGCGCGCAACCTGCTGGACTTCCTGAAGCTGGTCTTCACCAAAGAAGGGCAGTTCGACGTCAACCTAGAAGACGACATTGTCGCCGCGTGCCTGATGTGCCGCGACGGCCAAGTCATCCGTAAAAACGCCTAAGCAGGGAATCAGACGATGGAAGAGCTTATCTCCCCCGGTATCTACAACCTGATCATCTTCGTGCTGGCGATTTATGTCGGTTACCACGTGGTCTGGAACGTTACCCCCGCACTGCACACACCATTGATGGCGGTGACCAACGCCATTTCCGCAATCGTGATCGTCGGCGCCATGCTCGCTGCCGCCCTGACCGTCACACCACTGGGCAAGACCATGGGCACCCTGGCCGTAGCCCTGGCTGCGGTCAACGTGTTCGGCGGCTTCCTGGTGACGCGCCGCATGCTTGAGATGTTCAAGAAAAAAGCCCCGAAAGCCGTAAAAGAAGAGGCGCCCAAGTAATGAGCATGAACCTGGTAACGACGCTCTACCTGATCGCGTCGATCTGCTTTATCCAGGCCCTCAAGGGCCTGTCGCACCCGACCACCTCGCGTCGCGGCAACCTGTTCGGCATGCTCGGCATGGCCTTGGCGGTGCTCACCACCGTCGGCCTCATCTATAAGCTGGGCGCTGAACTCGCCACTGCGGGCATTGGTTACGTGATTGTCGGTCTGCTGATCGGCGGCACTGCCGGTTCGATCATGGCCAAGCGGGTCGAGATGACCAAGATGCCGGAGCTGGTGGCGTTCATGCACAGTATGATCGGCCTGGCAGCGGTGTTTATCGCCATTGCTGCTGTGGTAGAGCCCCAGTCCCTGGGCATCGTCAAACAGCTGGGCGACTCGATTCCGGCCGGTAACCGTCTGGAGCTGTTCCTTGGCGCGGCCATCGGTGCAATCACCTTCTCCGGTTCGGTGATCGCCTTCGGCAAGCTCTCGGGCAAGTACAAGTTCCGCCTGTTCCAGGGCGCACCGGTACAGTTCGGTGGCCAGCACAAGCTGAACCTGGTGCTCGGCCTGGCCACACTGGGCCTGGGCCTGGTCTTCATGTTCACCGGCAACCTCAGCGCCTTCGCCTTGATGCTGGCCCTGGCCTTTGTGTTGGGCGTGCTGATCATCATCCCGATCGGCGGTGCCGATATGCCGGTGGTGGTGTCGATGCTCAACAGCTACTCCGGCTGGGCAGCGGCGGGTATCGGTTTTTCGCTGAACAACTCGATGCTGATCATCGCCGGTTCGTTGGTGGGCTCAAGCGGCGCGATCCTCTCGTACATCATGTGCAAGGCGATGAATCGTTCCTTCTTTAATGTACTGCTCGGTGGTTTCGGCAACAGCGCCGACGCGGCCGGCCCGGCAGGCTCGAAAGAAGCACGCCCGGTGAAATCCGGCTCGGCTGACGACGCAACCTTCCTGCTGACCAACGCCGACACCGTGATCATCGTCCCGGGCTATGGCTTGGCGGTTGCGCGGGCGCAGCATGCGCTGAAAGAGCTGACCGAGAAGCTGACCCATCGTGGCGTGACCGTGAAGTACGCGATCCACCCGGTGGCAGGGCGCATGCCCGGGCACATGAACGTGCTGCTGGCCGAGGCCGAGGTGCCTTACGACCAGGTGTTCGAGATGGAAGACATCAACTCCGAGTTCGGCCAAGCCGACGTGGTGCTGGTGTTGGGCGCCAACGACGTGGTCAACCCGGCCGCCAAGAACGATCCGAAATCGCCGATTGCCGGCATGCCGATCCTCGAAGCGTTCAAGGCCAAGACCATCATCGTCAACAAGCGCTCCATGGCCAGCGGCTATGCCGGCCTGGACAACGAACTGTTCTACCTGGACAAGACCATGATGGTCTTCGGCGATGCGAAGAAGGTCATCGAAGATATGGTCAAGGCCGTCGAATAAACCCTGCTCCACGGCAATACCCCAAACCCCGGCCTTGAGTAGGCTGGGGTTTTTTATTTCCCTCACAAACCCGACCAAAGGCTCTAAATCAGGGCCTTTCATTCGACCATGGTAGCGGGGCGAAATTTTTTGAAATCACTAGACTGCGCATCTTGCTTCCGTTGCCCGAGATAACAATCCATGTACCGTGATCGTATCCGCTTGCCTTCGTTGTTGGATAAGGTGATGAGCGCCGCCGACGCTGCCGCTCTGATCGAGGACGGCATGACCGTCGGCATGAGCGGCTTTACCCGAGCTGGCGAGGCCAAGGCCGTGCCCCATGCATTGGCCGAACGCGCCAAGGTAACCCCCCTTAAAATCAGCCTGATGACCGGCGCCAGTCTGGGCAACGACCTCGACAAACAGCTCACCGAAGCCGGCGTCCTGGCCCGCCGCATGCCGTTCCAGGTGGACAGCACCCTGCGCAAGGCAATCAACGCCGGCGAAGTGATGTTTATCGACCAGCACTTGTCGGAAACCGTCGAGCAACTGCGCAATCAGCAACTCAAGCTGCCGGACATCGCCGTCATCGAAGCCGTCGCCATCACCGAGCAAGGCCATATCGTGCCGACCACCTCGGTGGGCAACTCGGCCAGCTTCGCAATCTTCGCCAAGCAGGTAATCGTGGAGATCAATCTGGCCCACAACCCCAACCTCGAAGGCCTGCACGACATCTATATTCCGACCTACCGGCCGACGCGCACGCCGATTCCACTGGTCAAGGTCGACGACCGTATCGGCAGCACCGCCATCCCGATCCCGGCGGAAAAGATCGTCGCCATCGTCATCACCAACCAGCCTGACTCGCCGTCCACCGTCTCCACCCCGGACAGCGAAACCCAAGGCATCGCCAATCACCTGATCGACTTTCTCAAGCAGGAAGTGGACGCCGGGCGCATGACCAACAAGCTCGGCCCGCTGCAGGCCGGCATCGGCAACATTGCCAATGCGGTGATGTGCGGCCTGATCGACTCACCGTTCGAAGACCTGACCATGTACTCCGAAGTACTGCAGGACTCCACCTTCGACCTGATCGACGCCGGCAAGCTGAGCTTTGCCTCGGGCAGCTCCATCACCCTGTCGAGCCGGCGCAATGCCGATGTGTTCGGCAACCTGGAGCGCTATAAAGACAAACTGGTGCTGCGTCCGCAGGAAATCTCCAACCACCCGGAAGTGGTACGGCGCCTGGGCATCATCGGCATCAACACCGCCCTGGAGTTCGATATCTACGGCAACGTCAACTCCACCCACGTCTGCGGCACGCGGATGATGAATGGCATCGGGGGCTCGGGCGACTTCGCGCGTAACGCGCACCTGGCGATCTTCGTCACCAAGTCGATTGCCAAGGGCGGGGCGATTTCCAGCGTGGTGCCGATGGTCAGCCACGTCGACCACACCGAACACGATGTCGACATCCTCGTGACTGAGGTCGGCCTGGCCGACCTGCGTGGCCTGGCGCCGCGGGAGCGGGCCCGAGTGATCATCGATAACTGCGTGCACCCGTCCTATCGCCAAGCGCTCAACGACTACTTCACCCAGGCCTGCGCATTGGGCGGTCACACGCCGCACATCCTGCGTGACGCACTGAGCTGGCACATCAACCTGGAAGAAACCGGGAAAATGCTCGCCGTGTAATTGATACAGTTGGCAGCTGACGCAAACACAGTTTCGTCAGCTGACCCACAACCCCACGTCTCATGAAAAAAACTGTACTGCTGTACCGGTCTTTTTCCCTCTGGAACACCCCCTCTTTTTTCGAAAACCTCTAAAAATGCACCATAACGATGCAGACAAGTACAGTTGCCTCATTTTCGAACAGTACAGCAAGGTTTAACAGTTAACTGGTCCCTCACAATACAGGTGAACTGTATCTACAGAGTCTTGCACCGAGAGAGGATCATGGGCACCAGTTAAACCACTACCTAATCCCGCCACAAGCGGAAGGATGCTAACCATGGAACGTACAATCAGTTCCGAACTGTTCTTCGAAGACAAAGCTGAAAAAACCCAGGCTTCCATGCCTCTGCGCGTTCTCGCCAACCTGATGCTGTGGCAGCGCCGCATCTCCAGCCGCCATCAACTGGCCCGCCTGGATTCGCGTCTGCTGGCTGACGCCGGTATTAGCGAAGCACAACGCTACGAAGAGCTGAGCAAGCCGTTCTGGCGCTAAGTTAGCGTCGCTGGCTCTGACCCACCGGGTCCACCGCCAGCACCCCGAATTGCATAAACAAAACCCGTCGCCGGAAACCGCGACGGGTTTTGTCGTTTCAGGGACAGGGTAATGTGGAATATCGCGTTAAAAGGCCAGACAGGTACAATTTTAATAATTACAAACTCGACCAATACAGTTTAATCAGGCGCTCTATCTCAGCACTTTGGTAACCGCTCTAGGGACCAAACAACCAGGGATCGCGCAGGCCGCAACAAGCCTGAAGACTGTTCGAAGCACTCAGCGCAGCCTAATATCCATCACGAAGTGGCGATTTATCCGCTGCCTTCGTCTGACTTATCTGGCTAGGCACTCGCAGTAATTGCCCGGCGTTGCACACAGCGACTTATCGATCTGTTCACTCAAGGAGTTACCCCATGACCCGTCTTCGTCTGCTCAGCGCTGCAGCCCTGCTGGCCGTGGCTGCCAATGCCCACGCCACCAGCCTGATCGTGACCACCGACGCCATCGTTGGCGCACTCAAGGCCACCACCGACGCGACTTCCGATGCCACCTCGTCGCTGCGTGACAACAAGATCGTTCGTGCTGCCCGCGATGACGCTGCCAGCTTTGTCGCCACCGACGGCAACATCCGTGGTGTAAAACTGGAAAGCGCCCTGGCCTTCATCCGCCAGCAAGCACCTGAGCTGGCCGCCAGCGACGCCCAACTGGCCCAGGCCATCCTGGCCATCTGACGGCCCGCCAGCCTTGAGGTGCTTGGCACCTCAAAGCCCTCTAGGCTGGCCCTCGCCAAGGCATTGCGCTAGCCTTGCAGCTGGTTTTTCAGCTGTCGAGACTCATGGGTTTGTTACGGATACCGTTTAGCGTTGCGCTGTTTTTCACTGTCTGTTGGGCCGGCTCGGCTCAGGCTTTCGACCTGACCACACAAGGTTTGGTTGTTACCGGCTACGCCACAAGCCAGGTGACCTCCGCGCCCTTCGACCATAAACTGATACTCGCCGCCCAGGACGATGCCGCCGCCTTCATTGCCACTGATGGTCAATGGCGGGGAGCGCAACTGGAGTCCGCCTTGAAGTACCTGCGTCAGACGCAGCCCAAACTTCATGCAAGCGACCTTGAACTGGCGCAGGCAATTCTCGTCAAATAATCATTCCCCAGTTATTCCGGAGTCGTTCCATGCGTAACCCGCTGATTGCCGCCACTCTTGGCCTGCTGTTGTTGGCCGACGTGGCCCAGGCACAAACGCTGGTGGCCACCAGTAACATCATCGTTCGGGCCTCTGGCCGTACGATCGATTTCACCTCGGATACCACCACCTCCATCCGTGATTCCAAAATCATCCGCGAAGCCCATGACGACGCCGCCAGCTTCGTCGCCAGCAATGGCGATATCCGTGGCGCCCAACTGGAAGCCGCGTTCGACACCCTGCGGACCCGCGTGCCAGAAGCCCGCGACGCCAGCGACCAGGTACTCGCCGAAGCCATTCTCGCTCTGTGAAGTCATTCAGCGCCTGGCTGCTGGCCGGGGTGGTCGCACTGCTGTGCGGCACCGCCCAGGCCGGCCTGCAATTGCGGCTCAAGACCGATGGCTTGAGCCCCGCCGAACAACAAGCCAGCCAGGCGCTGCTGGATGAAGCGATGCAAGCATTGCCGCCGCGCTTCATCGAGCAACTGGACCGCACCATCGACGTCGGCTGGACCGACCAGATGCCGGACAACGCCTACGGCGAAGCCTCGCTGGTGTCCGAGCTGGACCTCAACCGCGCCTTGCTCGCCAGCCTCGCCGACGGCTCTGCGGCCACCCAGAAAACCCACCGCCCCCACGGCACCGTGCGCCGCGAACTGCTGGCCACCGTACTGCATGAACTGACCCATATTTATGACCGTGCGCGCCTGTGGCCCAGCACCGAACGCACCCTGATCCAGCGCTGCGCACGCACCCACAACACCTCGGGCCTGATTGGCCTGCCCGATGCCTGCCGTGGCCAAACCGAACGGCGCTTCACCCTTAGCGACGACCCGCGCCTGCTCGACCTGGCCGGCTGGCCGCAATACGTCGGCCGCCGCGGCATGCGCGAGCAGCACAACCGCCAAGTCGCCCGCAGCCCGGACATCTACGAGATCACCAACCCGAAAGAATTCGTCGCGGTGAACATGGAGTACTTCCTTCTCGACCCGAGCTACGCCTGCCGGCGTCCGGCGCTGTACCGCTACTACCAGGAACACTTCGACTGGGCACCGCCAGCCAAGGACACCTGCGCCCAGTCGTTCGCCTTCCTCAACGCCGGCAACGACTTCGCCAAGCAGCCCCTGGGCAAGGTCGATCCGGAGCGGGTCTACGCCGTCGACTACTTGTTGGCCGAAGCCAACCAGAACTGGGTCAGTCGCTGGGGCCACAGCATGTTGCGCCTGGTGATCTGCGCCCCGGGCCGTCCCCGTGGCCCGGACTGCCGGCTAGACCTGGACCAGCACCTGGTGCTGTCCTACCGAGCCTTTGTCGGCGATGTGCAGCTGTCCAGCTGGGACGGCCTGGTGGGCAAGTACCCGTCGCGGCTGTTTGTCCTGCCCCTGGCCCAGGTCATCGACGAATACACCAAGACCGAACTGCGCAGCCTGGCCTCGGTGCCGCTGAACCTGTCGCGTACCGAAATCGAGCAGGTGGTGGAACACGCCGCCGAGATGCACTGGAGCTACGACGGCAACTACTACTTCCTGTCCAACAACTGCGCCGTGGAAAGCCTCAAGCTGCTGCGCAGCGGCAGCAACAACCCGCAACTGACGGGCCTGGACAGCATCATGCCCAACGGCTTGCTGGAAGTGCTCAAGGGCCGAGGCCTGGCGGACACCAGTGTGCTCGATGACCCGCGCGAAGCCCTGCGCCTGGGCTATCGCTTCGACTCGTTCCGCGACCGCTACCAAGCGATGTTCGAGGTGATCAAGAAGCACCTGCCGATCAAACAGGCCACCGTCGAGGACTGGCTCTCGCAAACCGCCGAAGAACGTCGCCAGTGGTTCGACCAGGCCGACCTGCGCACCAGCGCCGCCTTGCTGCTCCTGGAGCAGGCCAGCTTCCGCCGCCAACTGCTGCTGGCCCAGGATGAGGTCAAGCAGCGTTACCTGGGGGCCCGCGAACTGAAAAACGGCGGCATGGAAAAGGCCAACAAGACCTTGCAGGAAATCCTCGCCAACAGCGGTTTCCTCAGTCGCCCGGCGGAGTTGCTGGGCAGCAGTGGCTACGGCTTGCCGCAACCCAGCGAGTGGCAGCGCCTGGAAGCGGAAAGCAGCCTGCGCCAGAAACAACTGCAAACCTTGACCGGCGACCTGGATAAAGAAGTGCGCGCGCTATTGGAGCCGGCAAGGGCCGCGGAGATTGCCGCCAACGAGGCCAACCTGAAGCTCGTGGGCGAGCACCTGCGCGCCCTACACAAGGCAGCGGGCGGGCTGCAGCTGCCTTGATCCAATGGTATGAGCAGTACTTTTGACGCCATGGAATAGTTGACAACACTCATCAATATGCCACTATTCCGCGATCGAAAAAATGGATCCATACCATTGCTCTAAGCCGCACACTAAGCGGCTATCGAGCGCCTCGTACGACAATAGCCACCCCTTATCAAAAGTGTTTGCCTGAGTGATCAGGCACGAGCTTTTACGCAGGTATCAGCAGGATTATATGGAGATAGTCGGTAACCGAGGCGGGCACAAGTGGCAACTTGGCGACCAGCAATGGCAACAAGTGGCGGATGGCAGTTTTACCCTGGTCAGCGTCAACGATGTGAAACCGGCACCGGCTCTGGTCGACCTCGACTATTTGGTTGGCGCCCGACTCACTGAAAATGACACTTATGTGCCCTCATCTTTCTCGTTTTGTCCTAACAGCGGCAAAGCCCTGAAAGCCATTGGCTATGCACCGGAAAAGCGCTGGCTGCCACCCTATGGCGATGGCAGCGGTTCGCGAGTGGTCAGTGACGCCTGTCACCTGGACGGCGCACAACAGACCGTCAAAAAACTCTTCGAACGCCTGCAAAGCTCCGCCGAGCGTGATCTCAACGACAGCAAGCAGATCATTGACCTGCCGCGCAAAAATGGCCTGAGTTTCTTCGCCGCCAACCTCGGCGGCCACCGTGAGGCGCTGTTCGCCTTGGGCCGTGAAGGCAGCCTGTTTCTCTGGCAGCGCGGCTCCGAGAAGTGGCTGGAGCTGCGCCCCGAAGGTCATCCGATAGGCCGCAACCGCCTGGAGAACTGGGCGAGCTCGGTCAGCCTGTGCCCCGCCGAACATGGCCAGAACCTGCTCTTGGCTGGCGATGAAGGCGCGGTGCTGGTCAAGGTCGATCCGCTGAACCTCAAATACCGCTGCCAACGCCGCGACGGCCGATCGCTGGCCGGTCCCGGCGACCTTGAAGATCAATCCTTCCTGCCCTTGGTACTAGAGGACGGAGGTGTCTGCCTGATCAGTCCCAGCGCCAATGGCTGGGAGCGCTACCCAGTAGAAGGTGCCGATGCTGCGCAGATGACCCGCTTGTCCGCTCCGATTCGCGACCACGCGTCCCGCCGCCTACTGTGGATTGGCGAACACGGTTACCTGAGCATGCGCCAGGGCCCGGCCTTGCAAGCCCAGTGGCACCCGTGGCCCAACGGCGCCACCGCCATGCCCGAGCAGGGGCCACCATTTCAGGACGGTTACGGCCTGTGGCAACTGATCTTTACAGCCGAGGGCCAGAGCTATCTGCAGTTGGACCCGGGTGCGACCGACCAGCCCAAGCCCATCAAAGGCTATCGCCTGGGCACCGGGCACTTGAGCTTCAAGTACAACATTCGCCTGGAGCGTCCATGGGACACCCACGACGAAAGCATCACGCCGACCACCCGTGAAGTGGTGTATCCATTTATCGAGTTCAGCACCGACAAGCTCCTACTTTCGATGCGCGTGGAGCAGAACAGCACCCTCGACGACTTCTTCAAGGGCGAGCAGCCGGTGGATGCGCAGTACCGTCTAGAACAGATCGGCGGCAGCGGTTTCGGGCTCAAGGCCCATGTCAGCCGACCGTGGAATGCCCAGTGGTTCTTTTTCGATAACGCGTTGTGGCTGTATATCGATTCTTCCGGAGCGCTTTACCGATGGAACGCCTGACCCTGATGCTACGCCGTGGCTTGTTGCTGATTCTGGCCCTGGGCAGCACGGGCGCTGTCGCCGAGCCGATGCGCCAGGTATTCCTGGTGCAGAACTCCGGCTGGATGGAACCCTTCTATGTGGACCCGGCGTCTTCGTTCAAACCGCTGGTGATCAAGCTGGCGGCCGCTGCGGCCGGCAATTCGGAAGTAGTGATCGGCGGCTTCAACCAGGCCGATGCCCAGCACCCGTCGCCGGAATGGACCTATCGCGGGCCCGGCACCCACGACAAACTTGCCGCCAGCGTCAATCAGTTGAGCCTGGTGCGCAAAGCCGGCGGCGCCTACGCTGACACCGACTTCAAGGAAGCGCTGCTGGCGGCCATCAAAACCGCCCTTGAGGGCCGTGAAGGGATTGTCTGGATCATCACCAACAACAAGAACAGCCCCAACAACAGCAGCGAAACTTCGCTCAAGAACCGCGAGTTCTATGACCTGCTGCACAACGAAGCCAGTATCACCCGGATCGCCGCATTTCCGCAGAAAATGCCGGTGACAGGTCCCAACTACCAGGCCAACGGCTTGATGATTTATGCACTGGCCTATGGCGATAACGCCGGCAAGATCCTAGAGCAGATCCTGGCCCAGCCCGCCCTGGCGACTCTGCTCAAGGACAACCGGGTACGGCTCAAGCCGCTGACCCAGTCGGCGGTACGCTTTATCCCCACCGGCGTGCAGGACACCCCGGACGTCAGTGCCGAACTGGCCCCGGACCAGCAGACCCTAATCCTCAATATCAACGTCGACAGCTCGCCAAAAACCGCGGTACTGCTGGGCAAGTTCGAAAACCAGTTCAACCCGTACCAGATCCACGACGCGAAAATCGAGATGAACCTGGACATGCCGGGTGAAGCTCTGCAATCGAGCATCTCCCTCGACCGCCTGACGGACTTGGAGCCCGGTGCCCGTTCCAGCGAGGCTGCGATCAGCCTGCAACTACCGCCTTTGCCGTCCCAATGGTCGAGTGAGGTGATTCTCTCCAGCGGCTACCAGCGCGCCGGAACCATTGAGGTGCGTCTGAGCGAGCAGCAACTGCGCATCTCCCAGGACTTCATCGCGAAGATGAACGAACTGTTCCCTGGCGATGCACTGCCGGACGTGTTTATCCCGTCCAGCGAAGCCAGCACCTCTTCGACCGTACTGCCGATCGTGCTACGCATCAGTTACCCGCTGGGGCCGGTGCTGTTGCTGTTCGGGCTGTTCCTACTGCTGTTGATCGCGGCACTGGTGGGCAAAAGCATGATCGCCGGCAAGAAAGCCGTGACCGTGATGGTGGAGGGCGTAGCCCAGCACTATCCGCTAAAACCCTTTAGCAGTGCCAACGTCTACGACGCCCGACAGAACAAGGTCGCGACCATCAAGCGCGGCCTGTTCGGAGTCAAGCTTCTGGACAAGGCTCCCGACACTGCTGTGCGCCTCAAGTAACCCTCACCCAAGAATCCCCAAGGAAGTTGAACATGGCCCAGACCAGCACCCTGCCAGCCCCGATTGAAAGCGAAGCACCGGCAGCACCGGCCAACACCACCAACAGCACCTTGAGCGTGCCGTCGCCGATCGGCCTGGACCTGGGTCCGAAAAAAGTCGACAGCCGCGACGCCCTGATCGGGGTGGCGGTGCTGGTGGTCCTGGCGATCATCTTCTTCGTGATTAAGAACGCCTACGCCAACTGGCGCGTACGTGAGCGCGTAGCACCGAGCCGCGCCAACGCCTCCGGCTGGTTCCTGTTCCTCGGCCTGCTGATGGTCGCGACCATGGCAGTGCTGGCAGCGATCAACTCCGGCCAGTTCCTGGCTCCGCTGTACCTGGCACCGCTGGGCGGCGTTGCGGCCATCTCCCTGGTTGCCTGGCTGATGACCTTCTCGGCCAAGCGCTGAGTCATCGCTGCCTGATGGCCGGGGGTGCGCTGCGCGCCCGGCCTGTCTCACCCCAATAGCGGATCAATTGCCAAGCTCACTTGGCCAGCCCACCCGGGCTCATGGAGTTTCTGATGAACGAGAGTGCACAACCTTCCGGCCAGGCAGCAGCCCCGCAGGTCAGTGAAAAGATCCACCCAACCTTGTTCATCGCCCTCGGCGGCACAGGCATGAAGGTCAACATCCGCCTGCGCCGGCGCATCCTCAATGCCATTTGGGGTGGCAACAACCAGGTGCAGCAGATTTCCGACTTCCCCCTGGTGCAGTTCGTCAACTTCGACCTCGATTCGGGTGAAGTGACCCAGGACGGCAAGTCGATCAAGACCGACGTGCTGGCCGAGCAGGTGGCCTTCACCTCCGAAGAAAAGATCATCGAGCCGCTCAACCTGAGCAAGTACACGCACTCCATCGATGAGCTCAACCGCCATCGTGAAGTGGCCGAGTGGTTCCCTTTGACCCCGGAAAAGATCAAGAGCCTGGGCATCGATCCGTCCAAGGGGGCCGGGCAGATCCGCGCCCTGTCGCGTCTGTACTTCTTCGACAAGTACCCGAGCATCCGCGACAAGCTGCGCAGCAAGATCGGGCGCCTGCTGAGCAACATAGGCACCCAAGCCGACAAGCTGAAAAAGCTCGGCCTGGAAATCGACCCGGGCAAGATCCGCGTGGTGATCACCGGCTCCGCCGCCGGTGGTACCGGTTCGGGCTCGTTCCTGGACATGGGGTTCCTGGCCAAGGCCATCCTCAAGGAAAACAACATCGCCGGTAAGGTCGACCTGTTCCTGGTGCTGCCGGGCGGCTTCGGCTCGTACAACGCCGAGCGCGTACAGGCCAACGGCTATGCGGCGCTGATGGAGCTGGAAACCTGCATGCGCGGCAACCCGCTGCTCAAGCACTGGGACGCCACCGACAACCTGTTTATCGACAACCGTCCCTACGACGACGTGTACATCATCGATAACAGCAACGTCGCCCAGGCCAAGACCAGCGACCAGGAAGACATCTACGAGATGCTCTCGGATGCGCTGTTCACCGACTTCACCTCCCAGGATTTCGCCAACAAGAAGCGCTCGATCGCGGTCAACCAGAACCAGCACAAGATCCGCTCCTACAGCGTGAGCCTGCCCCAGGATTACGGCAGCGACACCAAGCTGCACTTCCCGCGCTCGTACTCCTCCCTGGGCCAGGCGGTGCTCGACACCCAGGTCGACGCCCGCCAGCACGTTCGCCTCAATCGCCAGGTGCAGCAGATGCTCAAGGCGTTCTTCGGGGTGGCCAACGCCAATAACGCGGTCAACGACAATCGCCCGACCGACAAGGAACGCGATGAGTTCCTGCGCGAGCAACTGAACGTCACCCCACGGACCTTCACCGAGTTGCCGGACTTCCTGTCCCGCGTCGAGCTGACCCTGGCCACGGGAGAGTTCACCCACTACCAGATCGCCGACGACCTGCTGCAGGTCGAGGGCGACAACAGCATCACCGCTCAGATCGAGCAGAAAACCGAAAGCCTGTTCGAACGCCTGCAAAACGGCGGGGCGGACAAGGACCAGTGGCTGACCCACGTGCGAGAAATCCAGCAACAGCTGGAGCGCGACACCAAGGGCAGTTCGGTGGACAGCGCCGAGCGCAACCACGAAGTGCGGATCAAGGAAAACCGCAAGAAGCGCATCGCTGAACTGGTGCGTGAAGACGCCTTGCCCGAGAAGCTGTTCCGACGCCTGGACGATGACGAGCGCGGCGGCCTGGATTACACCCTGGCGCTGGTGGAAATGCTCAAGGACCGCCTGGAAAACGAAGGCACCGGGATCATCCCGGCCCTGGAAAAGAACGCCGCGCGCTTCAAGGAACTGTCGGAAAAACTCGAGTCCTCGGAGCTGGCTCGCGAGTTCGAGCGCCTCAAGGAAACCACCGGTTCAGGCTTGCTCGCACGCCTGAGCGGCAAGGACAAGCAAGCCGACACCGTGCTGGTCCAGGTCAAGGACACCCTGCGCGAAAGCCTGCTGTTCTACGTACGCCATGTCGCCGCCCGTGAGGCTGCGCAGCTGCTGCGCGAGATCTCCGAGTGGCTGGGCCGCAAGGAGTCGGTGGACCAGAACGGTCGCGCCATCTGGAACGGCTTCGTCGGCCGCCTGCAAGATGGCCGCAACGCGGTCGACAGCCTGCTCAAGCGCATCGACACTGACATCACCAAGATCGACGCCAGCATCAAGGAAAAACACGCCACCCTGATTCCCCTGGCGCCGGTGCAAGGCAACGAAGAGCCGGCCGCCAATGGCGCGGATGTGCGCGAGTGGGCCAAGGACGCGTTCAAGGATTTCGGCGGCTCGAAAGTGCTGTTCGGCAAGTTGCAGACCGAGGAGGGCCAGGAAGAGCTGCTGCTCAAGCTGCGCAATAAATCCGTGCAGCAACTGCCGAAGAACGCGCAGCGCATCGACCCGCTGATGAGCGCCCTGGCGGCCCTGAACCCGGAAGAGCAGCGCGAGAAATTCCGCCAGCTGCTGCAACGGGCCATGCCGTGGGTGCCGCTGAACCTCACTGGCGGTTTCGATATCGGCCAGAAGCTCTACACCTGCCTGATCGGCGTGCATGACCATGCCGAGTTCAAGCGCGTATACGGCGCGACGCTCGGCCAATGCCTCCCACAGGGTACGGCTATCAACGCCAGCGATATCCAGTTCGTGGAGTCGGGGATCCCCGGCAAACTGATCTGCTTCACCGAATTGAGCGGCTTCCCGCTGCCGGCGCTGACCCCGCTGTCGACCTACCTGGCCAGCTACCGCAAGGAAAGCGCGGCGATCCCGCTGCATGTGCACAAGCGCATCAGCCAGTTCGTGCAGCCGATCCAGTTCACCCAGGAGCAGTACCGCCAGTTCGCCGAGGACTTCAAACTCTACCTGCACGCGATTGCCCTGGGAGTGCTCAAGCGCCTGGACAACGGCCTGTACGAGTTCTTTATCGACAAGGAAGACTTCACCATCGGCGACGAATTCTCCATTCGTCAAAGCGGCCTGAAGCCGGTGCATCGCAGTGACATCGAAGCCCAGGTGCGTGACCGCACCCTGAGCCTCAACGAGGTGCAGATCGCGGCGCTGATCGCCCTGTTCGATGACATGAGCCGCAGCGCCTACAAGGCGCAAAAACGCATCGACGAGCATGGCGCTTCGGAACCGTTCCAGGCCTTCCCATACAAGATTGCCGAGCTGCTGAAAAAAGAGTACCTGGCCCGCCTCAAGCGCCAGGCCGGTGACCGCGACCAGGAGCTGGTGAAGTTGGCCGAAAGCTACCTGGGGCGCTTCAGCCAGCGCGTGATCGGCTCCCGGGCCGACGTCTACGCCGATGAAGTGCATGCCGACCACGAAGAAAAACTCAGCGTCACCAAGGAGTTTTTCGCCGAGGGCTGGCTGGAGAACCTGCTCAAGCCGGTGGCGGCGCCGTTTGCCGGCCAAGCGCCTGCGGCCCCGGGCTTTGCCGCGCCACCGCCGATGGCCGGCGGCGCGCTGCCACCACCGGTGGCGGCAGTGCAGTACAGCTATCACCTGAACGTCGCAGGGACCAATTACGGCCCCTACACCTCGGCGCAGTTGCAGCAATACGTGCAGACCGGGCAAGTGACCCGCGACAGCATGCTGTGGCGTGAAGGCATGGCCGCCTGGCTCAGCGCCGGGCAGATCCAGGAGTTGGCCCACCTGTTCGCCCCAGCGGCAGGCAGTCCACCGCCACTGGGCGGCCCAGCCATGCCGCCACCGCTCTGAACCAAGCGAAGACGAGAACCCTATGTCAGCGTCAGTCAAAGCCGCCGAGTTTCCCGCTACCTGCGCCAACAGCGCCTGTGGCCGGACACTCTGCGGGCCGGTGAAACACTGCCCGTACTGTGGCGTCGCCGCGCAACCGCCGATCTCGGCCAAGGCCCCCGTGGCGGTGGCCGCCAAGGAGCCCGCCAGCCCGCCACCGGTGGTCGAACCCAAGGCCGCCGCACTGAAGTTCGAGCTACCGGCGACCCCTGCGCCAGCCACGCCGCAGCCCGTGCCACCCGCGCCGGCCGCGCCGGCCGCCGCGCCGACCCCACCCGTGGCACCGCCTGCGGATAAACCCAAGGGCCTGCTGAAAAAGATCGTGATCGGTGCGCTGGTCCTGGCACTGCTGGCGTTCTATGGCATGAACCAGCTCGGCTCACGCAACAGTCAGCGCGACCTGGAGCAGGTGCTGCTCGCTGGCCAGCAATGCCTGCGCCAGGGCGACTACAACTGCGCGCTGGATAAAGCCGAACAGGTCCTGCAGAAAAACAGCAAGGACCCGGCGGCCCTGAGCCTGTTGAATCGGGCCAAAGACGGCTTGAAGCAGGTTCAGCGCGACAAAGACCTGGCGGAACAGGCACGGCTCAAGGAGCAGGATCGCAAGGCCCAGCAAGACGCTGCCGACCAGCGCAAGCGCGCCGAAGAGCAGGCCCGGCGCGAGCAGGAAGCCAAGGCCGCGGCGCAGGTCCAGTCGATCCCGGCACCCGCACCGCAGCCCAGCACGCCACCACGTTCCACCACTCGCATCGAGCAGAACAACGGTGCCGCCAGCATGGTCGGCCGCTCGCTGAACGAGGCACGCAAGGCTTTGATCCGTCGCGACTACCAGAGCGCGATCACCGTCGCCCGGTTGGTGCTCAACATGGACCCGGGCAACCGCGAGGCACAGAACATCATCAACCAGGCCACGCGCCAGCAATCCCAGGCCCTGAACCGGACCACCATCGAATGATGACGCCGGCCTCCCTTCGATCACTTGGAAATCATCCATGACCCAGCACCCGCGTTCCCCCAATAAGCGTTTGCTTGCCCTGGGCCTTGTATCGATCTTCGGCCTGCAAAGCTGTGCCAACATCGACTCCAAGAGCATGAACCCGACCGGCTGGAGCGGCAGCGACTGGCTCAAGTGCGGTCTGGCCATCGCCGCCGGGGCCGCTGCGGGGGCAGCGGTCAGCGGCAAGAAGGATCGCGGGGTCGGCGTCGTAGCCGGTACGGCCGCAGGTATCGCCGTGTGCTTCGTGATCAACGCCAAGTCGGTGCAGACCCAGTCGCCCCAGGAAGTCGAGGCGCAGTACCGCAAAAGCGGCAAGAAGGCCCCTGCCGAGCCGCAGGTGGTCAGCTACCAGACCAGCATCCAGCCCGGCAGCACCATCAAGCGCGGCCAGCCGATCAAAGTGGTGTCCAACATCGTGGCCATCGATGGCAGCCGCCAGGCCGTCAACGAGATCAAGGAAGAAGTGCGCCTGTATGAGCCGGGCGCCACCACCGCGTTCAAGGAAGGCACCAAGGTCGCCAACGAGAAGCCCGGCAGCGGCGGTTACGAAAACACCTTCACCATCACCCTGGACAACCAGGTGCCGCAAGGCGTGTACCGCGTCGACACGTCGGTGCTGCTCAACGGCAAGCCAGTCAACACCCGCAGCAATAACGTGCAACTGGTGATGATCGACGCCGACACCTATCAGATCGCCTACCTCGACTGAAATGCCTGATGGGGGGCGCCCGTCGGGCGCCTCTGGGCAAACCGCATGGATCGCTGGAGACACACGCATGACCGAATCCGAGTATGAGGTTCGCCCCACGCTTTTTATCGCGCTGGGCAATACCGGCAGCCGGGTCGGCCTGCACCTGCGCAAGCGCCTGCTGGCCACCTCCTGGCGCGAGGGGCAACGCATCGAGCGCCTCGCCGACTTCCCCCTGGCGCGCTTTATTCGGTTCCACCCGAGTGACTTCCAGGTCTGGGAGCGGGGTCTGGAGCCCGCGCAGCCCGAAGCCTGTTTTCGGATCGATGAAATCATCAGTGGCCCGTTCGACCCCGAGGCCGAGCTGGACTCGCCCGACGTCGCTAAATGGTCGCCCCTGACCTCGCAGACCATGAAGCACTGGGGAATCGAGCCGATGAAATACCATCGGCTTCGCGGTTTTTCCCGCCTGTACTGCCTGACCCAGGCCGAACAGATCCGCGCCAGGGTGCGTCAGGCCCTGCACCACCTGCACACCTGCGACCCCACGCAAGACGCCGAGGTCCAGCGTCTTGGCCTCAATGTGAGCCGGGACCGCATCAATATCGTCATAATCGCTTCGGCCGCGGGCAGCTACGGTTCGGGATCGTTTCTGCAGGTCGGCGATCTGGTCCGGCAGACGCTTGCCGAACAGAACATCCCCGGGCGTATCGCCTTGCATCTGCTACTGGCCGGCGGGGCGATGCACATCGAGCCGGAGCGGGCACAGGCCCACAGCTACGCCGCACTGATGGAGCTGGAAACTCGCGGGCGTGGTTATACGACCGCGCACGACGACAACCCGGAGGGGCCGTTCGACGACCTCTATGTGTTCGACACCTGCAACCTCGCGCAGCGTCGCTGTGAGGAGCCTGAAGACCTGCCGTTGATGCTCGGCGACATGCTGTTCAACGATCTGGCCAATCCGCCGCTGAGCGAGAAAAAATGGATCATGAGTAGCATCCATCGCCAGTACACCATCCGTAGTCATAGAGTGGAACTGCCGGAAGAGTTCGAAAATACCCGCGCCCTGCGGAACCCCATGAGCTATTCCAGCCAGGGGCATGCCGAGCTGTACGCGACATACCGGCCCGACGGCCTGGCCGACCTGCACCTGAGCGGCCACGCCCAGCCGCTGCTCAGCGGGTTGATGGCGCCACAGGAAGGCGAAGACCCACTGCTCGCCCTGTTGGCCGGCCTGACTGCGCAAGACCTGCGCCGGGTATTGAGCCTGTGGCTGGAACAGGCCATGCCCTGGGCCAACCTGGAGCTTGAACCCGGCCGCGGAACCAACCCTAGCGGTTACCTGTGTCTGCTCAGCGTGCCGCAACCTGCCGAGTTCAGGCGCCTGTACGGTGAGCTGCTGAGTCAATGCCTGCCCGCACTGCCAGGCCTGCGCCCGAATGACCTGCAATTCATCGATTGTCAGGTCTCTGGGCGGCTGGTCGCCTCCATGCGCTTGAGCGGCTTTGCCCTGAACGCCTTGCGCGACCTGCCCGACTACCTGGCCAACTACCGCAAGCAGGCACAGCAGCGTCCCTTGCACGTGAACAAGTACGCCAACTGCCATCCGCTGATCTTCGACCAGGCGCACTACCTGGCCTTGGCGCGCGACCTGCGCCTGTATCTGCAAGCCATTGCCCTGGGCGAATTGACCCGCACCCCGGGGCAGGCCTACGAGTTCATGGACCAAGGCGAGGCCTTTGGCATCGGCACCGAGCCGGCCATTCGCCAATACGGGTTGCGGGCCCCTCATCGGCAGCTGCTCTCGACGCGGGTGCAGGCGCGTTTGAGCCAGCCGCGCCCGGCACTGCTTGCCGCGCTGTGCGCGCTGTTCGAGTACTTAGGGCACGACGCTTACAAAAGCCTGAGAGTGGTCGATGAAAATGGGATAGCCGAGCCGGCGTGCTCATTGCCCAGGGAGCTCAGCGCCATCCTGCGCAGCGAATCCTTCAGGCTCCTGCGCGAGCAGGCGCCTGAACACGCCGAAGCCCTGATCGAGCAGGCGCAAAATCAATTGCCGGCGATCACCCGTTCGATCAGCGGCTCAAAAGGCGATGTCTATGTCTCTGAAGTCGTCCTGCACCACAGCGAGAAACTCCAGCTGCGCCCGGAGTGCTTCGACCCTGGCTGGCTGGAGGCCTTGTTCAACCCGAGGATTCAGGCAGCACAGGCCGCGGCGCAGCATGCCAGGGACAGTCAGGCGCGCTATCACCTCAACGTCGGCGGCGTCGAATACGGCCCTTACAGCTTTCTTGAGCTGCAACACTACGTCAGCACCGGGCAGATCACGCGCCACAGCTTGCTGTGGCGTCCGGGCTTGAGCCAGTGGTTTGTCGCTGAGACCCAGGCGGAGCTGGCGGGCCTGTTCACACCGCCTGCGGCGCCCCCCAGCGAGCCGCCGATGCCGGGCTAGAGCTGTTCTTGCGGCTCTTGCGGCAACTGCTCATCCAGATGCAGCCAGGGCAGCCGGCTGTCCGTCCAGATGTGCCGGTCCGCCGGTGCCTGTTCGGGGTGGTCCAGGGTGGCGATGGTCACATCGATGCTGTCCGGGCTCAGGCTGGTCACCAGCGCCAGCTGCGCACCGCAGTTCGAGCAGAAGTAACGCATGCAGCTTGGCGAAGACTCATAACGCGCCGGCGTACCCTGCAGCCACTGGAAAGCCGAGGCGGGCAGGGTGATCCACGTAGTCACCAGGCCACCGCTGACTCGGCGACAGATCGAGCAATGGCAATGGGCGATGTCTCGCAATGGGCCGCTGAACTGATAACGCAGCCCGCCACAGTGGCAACCGCCCTGGTGTAATTCGCTCATGTGTCGCGCTCCCTGAAGCCCCAAGTTCGTCACTTTATGCCGCTCATCGGCTGCCTGAACATCTGTCCAATCCTTTCACCAGCGAAAGGTAGCTGAAAGCTTCCCCGATTAGGATCGCCTCCACTACCGGCAACAGACCGGTTGGCCACTGTGAACGTTTCGACGTTTTGCGGCCCAATTAACAACAACAATGGTGATTCTGATGTTTGCTCGTACCCGCCTCGTCGCACCCACTCCACCCGTACGCCTCGCGCTTCCCGTTCTGCGCTGACCCCACCCGGTTCGCCATTCCCTAGCCGCGCCACGCCTGGAGTATCCCTATGCTGACTTTCCTTGGCTTCGCCATGGTCATCACCTTCATGTTCCTGATCATGACCAAGCGCCTGTCGGCGCTGATCGCCCTGATCATCGTGCCCATCCTGTTCGCCCTGTTCGGCGGTTTCGCGCCGAAGATCGGCCCGATGATGCTCGAAGGCATCACCAAGCTGGCGCCCACCGGCGTGATGCTGATGTTCGCCATTCTGTACTTCGCCCTGATGATCGACTCCGGCCTGTTCGACCCGGCCGTGCGCAAGATCCTCAAGCTGGTCAAGGGTGACCCGCTGAAGGTCTCGGTCGGTACCGCCGTGCTCGCCCTGGTGGTGTCCCTGGACGGTGACGGCGCCACCACCTACATGATCTGCGTGGCCGCCATGCTGCCGCTGTACAGCCGCATCGGCATGAGCCCGCGGATCATGGCAGGCCTGATCATCCTCGCCGGCGGCGTGATGAACATGACCCCCTGGGGCGGCCCGACGGCCCGTGCGGCCAGCGCCTTGCACGTGGACCCATCAGACATTTTCGTACCGATGATCCCGGCCATGCTGGCGGGCGTGGTGGCGATCCTGGCGATTGCCTATATGTACGGCAAGCGTGAACGTGCGCGTCTGGGTGAACTGCACCTGCAAGGCGACGAGATCGACCATAGTGAAATCAGCGTCTCGCAATTCCCCGATGCCCGTCGTCCGAAACTGATCTGGTTCAACGGTGGCCTGACCCTGGCCCTGATGTGCGCGCTGATCGCCGGCCTGTTGCCGCTGCCGGTGCTGTTCATGGTGGCCTTCAGCATCGCGATGATCGTCAACTACCCGTGCCTGCAACAGCAGAAAGACCGCGTCGCGGCCCATGCCGGCAGCGTGCTGGCGGTGGTCGGGCTGATCTTCGCGGCGGGCATCTTCACCGGCATCCTGTCGGGCACCGGCATGGTTGACGCCATGTCCAAAAGCCTGCTGGCGGTGATCCCGGAAGCGTTGGGGCCTTACCTTGCAGTCATCACCGCGCTGGTAAGCATGCCGTTCACCTTTTTCATGTCCAACGACGCCTTCTACTACGGCGTGCTGCCGGTGCTGGCCGAAGCCGCCAGCCACTACGGCATCACCGCGGTGGAAATGGCACGTGCCTCGATCGTCGGTCAGCCCGTCCACTTGCTGAGCCCATTGGTGCCATCGACTTACCTGTTGGTGGCCCTGGCCGGGATCGAATTCGGCGACCACCAGCGCTTCACCTTGAAGTGGGCAGTGCTGGTGTGCCTGTGCATAATGTTTGCTGCCTTGCTGATGGGGATTTTTCCGCTGTTCAGCACTCTATAAAAGCAACGACTCTTCGCCCAGGCCGGCTACCGCGCCCTGGGCGATCTAACACTCGCTCAAAGGAATACACATGGAATGGCTGACCAACCCGGAAATCTGGGTTGCCTTCTTTACCCTGACCGCCCTCGAAATCGTCCTGGGTATCGATAACATCATCATGATTTCGATCCTGGTCAGCCGCATGCCCAAACACATGCAGGCGCGGACCCGGATTTTCGGTCTGGCCCTGGCCATGATCACGCGGATCCTGTTGCTGCTGTCGATCACCTGGGTCATGCGCCTGACCGCCGACCTGTTCGTGGTCTTCGGCCAGGGCATCTCCGGGCGTGACCTGATCCTGTTCTTCGGTGGCCTGTTCCTGCTGTGGAAAAGCTCGCAAGAGATGTACCACGCGCTGGAAGGCGAAGACGAAACCAACGAAGAGCCTTCGGGCAAGGGCGGCAACTTCCTCTACACCATCATCCAGATCGCGATCATCGACATCGTCTTCTCCCTGGACTCGGTGATCACGGCCGTCGGCATGGTCTCCCACGTTCCGGTGATGGTCGCAGCGATTGTCGTCGCCGTACTGGTGATGATGCTGGCCGCCGGCACCATCAGCGACTTCATCGACAAGCACCCGTCGCTGAAAATGCTGGCGCTGTCCTTCCTGCTGGTGGTGGGTACCGTGCTGATCGCCGAAGCCTTCGAAGTGCATGTGCCAAAAGGCTACGTCTACTTCGCCATGGCGTTCTCCCTGGCCGTGGAAGCGGTGAACATCAAGATGCGCACCGCCATCGCGAAAAAGAAGAAACAGCAAGATCCGGTAAAGCTGCGCAAAGACATTCCGGGCCAATAAGCCCAACGCGCGTGACACCAGAAGGGGCCCTCGGGCCCCTTTTTCACGCCTGTAAAAAGCTGTTTTCATGACAGTTTTGTTTCAATCGACGGTTTAGCTATGCGATGCTGGCGCGCAGGGCGTTCGCCAACTACAGCTTAAACAAACCTATTAGAACGTCGCGCCACACTGTCTATCTGCCCCTTTGGGGCCATTCACCCCAGGGGGGCCCTGTATGCTGACCCTGCTCAATTTGCTCTCTGCCGTCGCCTTGCTGATTTGGGGCACGCACATCGTCCGTACCGGCATCCTGCGGGTCTACGGTTCCAACCTGCGCCATGTCATCGGCCAGAACATGGCCCGCCGCCCCCTGGCCTTTATCGCTGGGATCCTGGTCACTGCCATGGTCCAGAGCAGCAACGCCACGGCGATGCTGGTGACCTCTTTCGTCGGCCAGGGGCTGATGGCCCTGACCCCGGCCCTGGCAACCATGCTCGGCGCCGACGTCGGTACGGCATTGATGGCCCGGGTGCTGACCTTCGACCTGTCGTGGCTGTCACCGCTGCTGATTTTTCTCGGGGTGATCTTCTTCCTGTCGCGCAAGCAGACCCGCGCCGGCCAGTTGGGCCGGGTCGGCATCGGCCTGGGCCTGATCATCCTGGCCCTGCAACTGATCGTTGAAGCCGCCGCCCCCATTACCCACGCTCAGGGGGTGAAAGTGCTGTTCGCCTCCCTGACCGGCGACATCCTCCTCGACGCCCTGATGGGCGCCGTGTTCGCCATGGTCTCGTACTCCAGCCTGGCGGCGGTGCTGCTCACCGCCACCCTGGCCGGCGCCGGGGTGATCAGCCTGCCCGTGGCCATTGGCCTGGTGATCGGCGCCAACATCGGCAGCGGGGTGCTGGCCTTCCTCAGCACCAGCATGCAGAACAGCGCCGGGCGCCAGGTGGCGCTGGGCAGCCTGCTGTACAAGCTGATCGGGTTGCTGCTGATCATTCCCGTGCTCGACCCCCTGGCCCACTGGATGGACAGCCTGGACTTCAGCCCTCAGGAAGTGGTGATCGGTTTCCATCTGCTCTACAACAGCGCCCGCTGCCTGTTGCTGCTGCCCACCGTCGGTCCCATGGCCAAGCTCTGTGCCTGGCTGCTGCCGGAACGCGCGGAAACCAACGGCCGCGCCCGGCCCCGGCACCTGGACCCCACCGCGCTGGTCACCCCCAGCCTGGCCCTGGCCAACGCCGCCCGGGAAACCCTGCGTATTGGCGACCTGATCGACAACATGCTCGAAGCCATGCTCGATGTGCTGCAGGGCAAACAGACCGCCGTCACCCTGGAGATGCGCAACCTCAGCGACGACGTCGAGTCCCTCTACAGCGCCATCAAGCTGTACCTGGCGCAAATGCCCCGGGAAGACCTGAGCGAGCAGGACAGCCGCCGCTGGGCCGAGATCATCGAGCTGGCGATCAACCTCAAGCTCGCCGGCGACCTGATCGAACGCATGCTGCGCAAGGTCCAGCAGCAGAAAACCTCCCAGCGGCGCTCGTTCTCCGAGGTCGGCCTGGAAGAGCTGGCCGGCCTGCACGCCCAATTGATTTCCAACCTGCGCCTCGGCTTGTCGGTGTTCCTCAGCGCCGACCCGGAAAGTGCCCGCCAACTGCTGCGGGAGAAACGCCGCTTCCGCGCCCAGGAACGGCGCCTGGCCCACGCCCACGTCAGCCGGCTGCAACGCAAGATCGTCCAGAGCATCGAAACCAGCTCCCTGCACCTGGAGCTGATCGCCGACATGAAGCGCCTCAACTCGCTGTTCTGCAGCAGCGCCTACGTGGTCCTGGAAACGTCGGAAACCGGTGCCCTGGCCGTGGACGATATGGCTGACATCACCCATTCACCCTGAACGTCCAGGATGGATCGAAGTCGTAGAACTTACGCACGCCGTAAGGAAACCCCGTTATGCGTTGTCTGTTGTTGGCCTGCCTGCTGCTGAGCTCGGCTCATTCGTTTGCCCTGGACCGCTTCCAGGTCGAGGGCTACTTGCTGCCCAACGGCCTGCAAGTGCTGCTCAAGCCGGGCACAGAGCGCGGCCACGTGGCCATCCGCCTGGTGGTGGGGGTGGGCCTGGATGACTTCAGCTGCGCCGACAAGGAACTGCCGCACCTACTGGAACACCTGCTGTTCAGCGGGATCGACGGCGGCGACGAAGGCAACCTCGAAGAACGCATGCAAGCCCTGGGGGGCGAATGGAACGCCTACACCAGTAACGCCGACACCACCTTCGTCATCGAGGCGCCGGCGCGCAATCAGCGCAAGGTCCTCGACCTGCTGCTGGCCGTGCTGACCCGCACCCGCATCGACAACAACGCCATCGCCGCCGCCAAACAGGTGGTCGAGCGCGAAGATGGCGGCCACTACTCACACCTGCAACGCTTCCTCGATCGCCAGGACCTGGGCCACAAGGCCAGCAACCAACTGGCCGTGGAACTGGGGCTCAAATGCGCCGAGCGCGCCGAAGTGCAGCACCTGACCCAGGCGCAGTTAGAGGACGTACGCGAGCACTGGTACGCGGCCAACAACATGACCCTGATCATTGTTGGCGACCTCGACCGCCTGCTGCCCGCTTACCTGGAGCGCACCTATGGCCAGCTCCCGGCGGTGGACCCACGCGAGCACCCCGGCTTGCCGGAGATCCAGGGCCACGCAGCGGCCGAGCGCAACCTGACCCTGGGCTGGGTCGGCAACGGCGCCAAGCTACATTGGCTGTTTCCCGAGCCGGTGCTCGACGAGCAACACGATGCGACCTTCGACCTGCTCAAGGAATACCTGGACTGGGCCCTGTACCAGCGGTTGCGCCTGGATCACGAGCTGTCCTACGGGCCCTGGAGCGATCGCCAAGTCTTCGGCGGGGTAGGCTTTCTCAGCCTGAACGCCGACCTGGACCGGGACGATGTGCCCCAAGCCCGGCAGGTGATCGATGAGCTCAAGGCGCGCTTGCTCAAGGACGGCCTCGACCCGGCCACCTTTGAACGCCTGAAACAGGCAGCCATTGCCCGGCAAGCCTGGGCGACTCAAGGCAACAGTGCCCTGGCGGACTATTACTGGAGCGCCCTGGGCGACTACGACAACGGCCGCTTCAGCGACCCGGCCAAACGCCTGCAAGCGGTCAGCCTGAAGCAGGCCAACCAGGCCCTGGGGCAATTGCTCGAACAACCGGGCTACCTGCGCGTCGAGCAACCGTTGCTCAGTGATGAGCAAGTGCTGTGGCTGGCCGCCGGCCTGCTCGGGCTGATCGGCCTGGCCCTGCTGGGTTGGCGCCTGCGACGCCGCGCCACGCAGGACCGCTGAGGCGGGCGAGGGCGCCGGGTCCCTCGCCACAACCCCGCGCCGACGTTATCCTGTCGCGGATTTTTCCTGCCAAGACTGTGAACCCGCCCCCATGCCTAACTGGACTCACTACATACAGCGCCTGCTCGAACTGATGAAGCGCTATCCAGGGGTGATTGCGCTCGGCGGTTTCATCTCCGGGGTCGGCAGTTTCATCCTGGTGGATCGCCAGCAAAGCCTGGCCACCTGGATCGCCGTGATCATGCTGGTGAGCTGGGTCTGGCTGATGCTGGAGAACAGCCTGACCCAGCTGTTCACCAAGGTCTTCAAGCGGGAAATCCCCCAACCCTTGCTGCGCTACGCCACGCAGATGATCCACCAGGAAAGCCTGTTCTTCGTCTTGCCGTTCTTCTTCATCACCACCAGCTGGAACAGCGGGCAACTCGTATTCACCGGCCTGCTCGGCGCCGCGGCCCTGGTGTCCATCACCGACCCGCTGTACTACAAATGGCTGGCACCCCGGCGCTGGCTGTTCCTGGCCCTGCACACCCTGACCCTGTTCGCCGCGCTGCTCACGGCCCTGCCGATCATCCTGCACCTGACCACCTCCCAGAGCTTCAAACTGGCCCTGGGCATCGCCATGCTGTTGTCGTTTCCCAGCCTGGCGTCGATCTTCCCGATTCGCAGCCTGCGCAGCGCCCTGGCAGTGCTGAGCATCACCCTGGCCATCGGCGGCACCGGCTGGCTGCTGCGCTCCTGGGTACCGCCGGCGACCCTGTGGCTGACCGAAGACGCTATCAGCACCGAGCTGCAGGACCGCACGCCGGGCGACGGCCTGGAAGAAATCAGCGCCAGCCAGGTGCGCAGCACTGGGGTCTACGCCTACACCGCGATCAACGCACCGCGTGGGCTGGACGAGCGCATCTATCACGTCTGGCAATTCAACGGCAAAGAGGTAGACCGCATCGCCCTGGATATTCACGGCGGGCGCAAAGAGGGCTACCGGGCCTGGTCGCGCAAGCAGAACTTCCCGGCCAACCCCGTGGGGCGCTGGCAGGTACGTGTGCTGACCGAGGACGGGCAAGTGATTGGCGTGCTGCGCTTTAAAGTCACCGACACCGATCAAAACAGCGGCGCCGCCAGCCAGGCAAAATAGCCCGGTTCGTGCTATTACCTACCACTGCGTAATAGCCATACAAGCACGGAGCTCATGACCCCTAACGCGACGCCCGGCAGTGCCCAGATGGACCCTTCGACCACCCCTGCGCAACTGCGGATCACGGGTGACTGGACCCTCGCGCACTACACCGAGCTCAAGCGCCAGGCGCAGAAGCTCACTGGCAGCTACAGCGACAGCACCCCCATCGACCTCAACGGCCTGGGCGCCCTGGACACCGCCGGTGCTTCGCTGCTGGTGGAGCTGCTGGGGGCCGAGCGCCTGGGCCGCAGCGCCGAACATCCCGAGTGCAGCCTGAGCGCCGCCGACCGCGCCCTGTTGCACACCGTCTATTGCTCCCTGAGCGACTTCTGCGTACCGGTCAAGGAACCGGAAGAGTCGGTGGGCATCCAGTTGCTTGCACGCATTGGCAGGGCGGTGGACACCATCTGGCAGGACACCCTGCAACTGCTGGGCTTTGTCGGGCTGATCCTGGAAACCCTGGCCCGCGGGCTGTTCAAGCCCAAGCGCTGGCGCGTTACCTCGGTGGTCGCGCACATCGAACAGACGGGCCTGGACGCCGCCCCTATCGTCGCCTTGCTGACCTTCCTGGTGGGCGCCGTGGTGGCCTTCCTCGGGGCCACGGTGCTGGCCAATTTCGGCGCCAGCCTGTTTACCGTGGACCTGGTGGCGTTCTCCTTCCTCCGCGAATTCGCCGTGCTGCTCACGGCCATCCTGATGGCCGGGCGCACGGCCAGCGCCTTTACCGCGCAAATCGGCTCAATGAAGGCCAACGAGGAAATCGACGCCATCCGCACCCTCGGCCTCGACCCCATGGAGTTGCTGGTGCTGCCGCGGGTCCTGGCGTTGCTGGTGGCCCTGCCGATGCTGACCTTCCTCGCCATGCTCTCGGGGATTATCGGTGGCGGGGTGGTTTGCGCCTTGTCCCTGGGGATCTCGCCGGCGATGTTCCTGACCCTGCTGCAGTCGGACATTGGCGTGCAGCACTTCTTGGTGGGCATGGTCAAGGCACCGATCTTCGCCTTCCTGATTGCCGCCATCGGCTGCCTGGAGGGCTTCAAGGTCAGCGGCAGCGCCGAATCCGTGGGCGCCCACACCACCTCCAGCGTGGTGCAGTCGATTTTCGTGGTCATCGTCCTCGACGCGGTGGCCGCCCTGTTCTTCATGGAGATGAGCTGGTGAGCCGTATCGCCCGAGGGCCCGCCGAGGCGGTGATTGAAGTCCGTGGCTTGTGCAATCGCTTCGGCACCCAGAGCGTGCACGAGCAACTCGACCTGGACCTGTACAAGGGCGAGATCCTCGCCGTGGTCGGCGGCTCCGGCAGCGGCAAATCGGTGCTGCTGCGCAGCATCGTCGGCTTGCGACGGCCCAGTGAAGGTTCGGTACGGGTCTTCGGCCAGGACCTGCCCAGCCTGGCGGAGCACCAGCGTTCGCTGATCGAGCGGCGCTTCGGCGTGCTGTTCCAGAAGGGCGCGCTGTTCTCTTCCTTGACCGTGACCGAAAACGTCGCCGTGCCGCTGATCGAGCATGCGGGACTGTCACGCAGCGACGCCGAGCACCTGGCGGCGGTCAAACTGGCCCTGGCCGGCTTGCCTCTGTCGGCTGCCGACAAATACCCGGCCTCGCTGTCCGGCGGCATGATCAAGCGCGCGGCCCTGGCTCGCGCCCTGGCCCTGGACCCGGACATTCTGTTTCTCGATGAACCCACCGCCGGCCTCGACCCCATTGGCGCGGCGGCTTTCGACCAACTGATCCTGACCCTGCGTGATGCCCTGGGCCTGAGTGTGTTCCTGGTCACCCATGACCTGGACACCCTCTACACCATCACCGACCGGGTGGCGGTGCTGGCGCAGAAGAAAGTGCTGGTGGCGGCCCCCATCGAACAGGTGGCCGAGACCGACGACCCGTGGATTCACGAATACTTCCATGGCCCTCGCGGCCGCGCGGCGTACCAGGCCGCTCAACAGCTCAACGAGGTCTGACATGGAAACCCGCGCCCATCACGTCTTGATCGGCCTGTTCACTGTGATTGTGGTGGCCGGCGCCTTGCTGTTCGGCCTGTGGCTGGCCAAGTCCAGCGTCGACAGCGCCTTCCAGGACTACGAGGTGGTCTTCAATGAAGCCGTCAGCGGCCTGTCCAAGGGCAGCTCCGTGCAGTACAGCGGGATCAAGGTCGGCGACGTGGTCAGCCTGCGCCTCGACCCCAAGGACCCGCGCCGGGTACTGGCGCGGATTCGCCTGGGCGGTGACACACCGATCAAGGAAGACACCCAGGCCAAGCTGGCGCTCAACGGCATCACCGGCACCTCGATCATCCAGCTCAGCGGCGGCACGCCACAAAGCCCGGCACTCAAGGGCAAGGGCGGCCACCTGCCGACCATCGTCGCCTCGCCGTCGCCCATTGCCCGCCTGCTGAACAACAGCAACGACCTGATGACCAGCGTCAACCTGCTGCTGCACAACGCCAATCGCCTGTTCTCGCCGGAGAACATCGACCGTGTCAGCACCACCCTGGCCAACCTGGAGCAAACCACCGGGACCATCGCCGACCAGCGCGACGACATTCGCCTGGCCCTGCAGCAACTGGTGGTCATCAGCAAGCAGGCCGGCAAAACCCTGGAGCAGACCAGCGCCCTGATGCGCAACGCCAACGGCCTGCTCAACGACCAGGGCAAACAGATGTTCACCAGCGCCGAACATGCCATGCACTCCCTGGAGCGCAGCACCGCCACCATCGACCAGTTGCTGAGCAGCAACAAGGAGTCGCTGAACACCGGCATCCAGGGCCTCAATGGCCTGGCGCCAGCGGTGCGAGAACTGCGTGACACCTTAAGCTCCCTGCGCGCCATCACCCGGCGCCTGGAGGCCAACCCTGGCGGCTACCTGCTGGGTAACGAGAAGAACAAGGAGTTCACGCCATGAAGCGTGCCTATCGTGCGTTCGCCCCCCTGGCCCTGAGCCTCGGCCTGGCCCTGACCAGCGCCTGTTCGATCCTGCCCAAGGGCGAGCCCCTGGACGTCTACCGCCTGCCCACCGCCCAGAGCGCGACCCAGGCATCGGGCCAGGCCTTGCCCTGGTCCTTGCAACTGCTCAAGCCCCAGGCCAGCGATGCCCTGAACAGTGCGCGGATCGCAGTGATTCCCCAGGGCGACCTGATCAGCAGCTACAAGGCCTCCCGCTGGAGCGATCCGGCGCCGATCCTGCTGCGTAATCGGTTGTTCGATGGCTTCCAGCGGGACGGCCGGGTGCAACTGCTGAGCACCGATGACAGTAACCTGCAAACCGATCTGGCCCTGGGCGGCGAGCTGCAGGCGTTCCAGACCGAATACCAGGGCTCCGCGGCCTGGGTGGTGGTGCGCCTGGATGCGCGACTGGTGCGCGGCAGCGACCAGAAGATTCTTGCCAGCCGGCGCTTTGAAGTGCGCCAGCCCCTGAGCGAAGGCCAGGTTCCGGCGGTGGTGGCGGGGTTTGGCCAGGCCAGCGATACGCTGACCCGGCAAGTGGTGGAATGGGCAGTGGGGCAGGGCAATAGAGTGGAAACCCCTTGAAGCCAGCCCACTGAAGGAGCCGGCTTGCCGGCGAATCAGCTCAACCGAAAAACCAATAGCAAACAGCAATCGCTGCCACCACACCGGCGAACTCCGCCAGCAGTGCACAGCCCACGGCGTGCCGCACGCGCTGGATGCCCACCGCACCGAAATACACCGCCAACACATAGAAGGTGGTTTCGGTGCTGCCCTGGATGGTCGCCGCCGCCAGGGCCGGGAAACTGTCCACGCCCTGGGTTTTCATGGTTTCAATCAACATCGCCCGCGCCGCGCTGCCGGAGAACGGCTTGACCAGCGCGGTGGGCAGGGCGTCGACGAAGCGGGTATCCCAGCCGGCCCACTCCACCAGATGGCGAATGCCGTCCAGGCCGAAGTCCAGCGCCCCGGACGCCCGCAACACGCCAATCGCGCAGAGCATGGCCACCAGGTAGGGCAGCAGGCTCTTGGCGACGTCGAAGCCTTCTTTCGCCCCTTCGACAAAGGCCTCGTAGACCTTGACCTTGCGCAGCGCACCAATCACCAGGAACAGCATGATCAGGCCGAAAAGGGTCAGGTTGCCGAGAATGGAAGACAGTGACGCCAGGGCTGCCGCCGACATCGTCGCGAGCAGCGCCATAAAGGCCCCCAGGGCCAGGGCGCCGGGAATCAGATAGGCCAGCACCACCGGATCCCAGAGGCGCAGACGCTGCATGACCGCCACCGACAGCAAACCCACCAGGGTCGAGGCGCTGGTGGCCAGGAGGATCGGCAGGAACACCAGGGTCGGGTCAGCGGCGCCTTGCTGGGCGCGGTACATAAAGATGGTCACGGGCAGCAGGGTCAGGGACGACGCGTTTAGCACCAGGAACAGGATCTGCGCATTGCTCGCCGTGGTGGCGCTGGGGTTGAGCTCCTGCAACGCGCGCATGGCCTTGAGGCCGATGGGGGTGGCGGCGTTGTCCAGGCCCAGGCCGTTGGCGGCGAAGTTCAGGGTGATCAGGCCAAGAGCGGGGTGGCCCGGTGGCACTTCCGGCATCAGCCGGGCAAACAGCGGGCCCAGGACCTTGGCCAGCCAGTCGACGATCCCGGCCTTCTCCGCGATCCGCAGAAACCCCAGCCACAGGGTCAAGGTGCCGAACAGCAGCACCATGACTTCCACCGACAGTTTGGCCATGGCGAAGATGCTCTCCACCATCGCCGCGAAGATGCCCGCGTTGCCGCCCACCAGCCACTGGGCCAGGGCCGAAACCATTGCCACGATGAAGAAGCCGAGCCACAGGCCGTTGAGCATCAGAGAATCCCCCCAGAATAAGGGCCGAATGATAGCGGGGCCCGCAGAAACGACAAACCCCGGATTAACCGGGGTTTGTCAGAGGTCATTGCCTCAGCCTTGGCTGATTTCACCAGCCGGAAGCTTTTCCTTGCTGCGCCAGTGCGGCAGGGAGTTCCAGTAGCGCTGGCCCTTGGCATCGTCGTACATGCCTTCCCAACGGGAGATGACCAGTACTGCCAGGGCGTTGCCGATCACGTTCAGAGCGGTACGCGCCATGTCCATCACGCGGTCGACACCCGCGATGAACGCCAGGCCTTCCAGTGGAATGCCCACGCTGCCCAGGGTCGCCAGCAGCACCACGAAGGACACGCCCGGTACGCCGGCGATGCCTTTGGAGGTGACCATCAGGGTCAGCACCAGCAGCAGTTGCTGGCTGATGGACAGGTCGATGCCGTACAGCTGGGCAATGAAGATTGCCGCGATGCTCTGGTACAGGGTCGAGCCGTCAAGGTTGAACGAGTAGCCGGTCGGCACCACGAAGCTGCAGATGGCTTTTGGCGCGCCGTAGGCTTCCATCTTCTCGATCACACGCGGCAGCACGGTTTCCGAACTGGCGGTGGAGTAGGCGAGCACCAGCTCATCCTTGAAGATGCGCATCAGCTTGATCACCGAGAAGCCGAACAGGCGGGCGATCAGGCCGAGGATCACGAAGGCAAAGAAGGCGATGGCCACGTAAACCAGGATCACCAGCTTGGCCAGGGGCAGCAGGGAGGCGAAGCCGAAGTTGGCCACGGTCACCGCGATCAGGGCGAATACACCGATCGGGGCGTAGTTCATGATCATGTGGGTGACTTTGAACATGCTTTCCGAGACGCCCTGGAACATCTTCACCAGCGGCTCGCGCAGGTCCGACTGCAGGCTCGACAGACCGAGACCGAACAGTACCGAGAAGAAGATGATCGGCAGCATTTCGCCGCGGGCCATGGCCGCGAAGATGTTCGATGGGATCAGGTTGAGGATGGTCTGGATGAAGGCGTGTTCATGCTGCACTTCAGCCGCGGTGGCCTGGTACTTGGAGATGTCCACGGTACCCAGGGTGCTCATGTCGATGCCGGCGCCCGGGTGGAACACGTTGGCCAGCAAGAGACCGACAACGATCGCGATGGTGGTGACGATCTCGAAGTAGATGATGGTCTTCAGGCCAATGCGCCCGAGTTTCTTGGCGTCGCCCACACCGGCAATGCCGACGATCAGGGAGGAGATGACGATCGGGATCACGATCATCTTGATCAAGCGGATAAAGATATCGCCCGCCGGTTGCAACACGTTGCTGATCCACCAGGCCTTCTCGGCACTGAAGTGGTTAAGCAGCGCTCCAATTGCAATCCCCAGCACCAGACCGATGAGGATCTGCCAGGCGAGGCTTAGTTTTGCCTTCTTCATATCATTACCCTTACTTGCGTTGGACTCGGGCTGATGCGCGAACTGGAACGCTCAATGGCGGAAAAGTTTGTGCATCGGCCCCCGTATAAGGTCATCCCGAGCGAGCATTTACAGCTCTCTGCGGGCGAAAAAAGGCGCAACTATTCCGATGCAAGGGAGGCGCGTCTAATGCCGTAAACGCCTACCCTATGCCGAATCGGCATGAGTTTTCATAAACAAAACGGTCGTCCCAACCGGTTCGAATGTGACATTTCGGCAGACGTAAATGCCGTGAAACGGCCATTTCAAGCGGCATGCAGGGGTTTTGGGGAACGTCCGAAATGGCCTCTGAAAGCGCAGAAATGTCCTAGCTATTCGCCGGATAGTTCGACACGCTTTCTTGAGAAGTTTCTCGATATACGGTCTGTGGGGCAGACCCGGAGGCGGGAAGCGCAGGTGATCGACCACAAGGGTCGCTATAAACGAAGGGGGCTTTTCAAGCACGCCGCAAGCTCGTCAGGCCATTCATGACCTGGGAGCCTGCGCCGCAGCTTTTCTCCTGACCCGGCCCTTGCGGAGGCACTCCCTGTACCCCTAGGTCACTCCGATCTCGCATCGATCAGAACATCCCGGCCCCTTGGTCATGCACGCACCTTCATCGGGTGGTGCAACAGTCGAAGTGGCCAGGGCGGCCCCTCCTTCTATGGTCGAAATCGCGAACTCAGTACCAGTTCGGGTCTTTCTTCAGCTGTTCTTTCAACAGTGCCTGCATGCCCTCATCCGGCTTACCGAGGAATCGGTAATCGGCGTGGCGCGTGGGCGACTTGTCGGCAGGCAGGGCCGCCGGCACATCCACCAGCATTGCGTAGGCATGTTGCTTGTCGAAGCTGAAGGCGACGATCAGCCGCTGGCTGGAGCAGGTCTGCGCGGTTTCGCAGAGCGGGCCCACCAGGTACTGGTCACCGTCTTCGGCCACGGCGTTCATCTGTTGCTGAGCATCGCCCGACAGGTTCATCACCCATTCAGGCAAGCGCTCTTCCTTGTGCACAACCCCTTGCCAGGTTTCACGGAACTGCGGGTCGGAGCTGAGCAGCTCGTTGACCCGCGCCTGGCCATCATTGGCCGCCAGCGCTGCAGCGCTCGTACCGAGCAACAGCGTGGCCGCCAATGTCTTCAACAAAACGCTCATGGTCAGCCTCGGCCACGACGGCCAAAGAAGAACGAAGCGATGAACATCACCAGGAACACTACAAAAAGAATCTTGGCGATACCCGTGGCGGTGCCCGCGATACCACCGAAGCCCAATACGGCAGCGACAATGGCAATGATCAGGAATGTGATTGCCCAGCTCAACATGGTGATTCTCCTTACTCTTTTTTGGGTGGTGCTGCTCGTTTGTTACTGTGCTGCGACCCCGCAACGCCTAAGTACGGCGCGCCGAGCCTTGGTGCCTAGAACACCCAACGCTGCTGACGGGGCGCCTCGTTCACAGGCTGAGCCTGGTCGACGGCCATCATGTGCATGGGCTGGGATTCGGCCAGACGACTGCTCACCGAACTGAAATGGGTCTGGGTGGCGTGCTGCACCGGAGTGCGCTCCACCAGTTGCTGGCCGTGCTGCCAGCGTTCGAACTGCTGACCGCCAATCAGCGTCACCAACAGCGCCAGGCTGGCAAACAGCCCTTGCTGCACATGCAGTGGGGAAATACGCAATTGGGCAAGACGTTGGCGATTCATCCTGGAGCTCCTCCCACACTGGTGGTGATGTTGTTATGGAAGCCGGTGAAAGCGCTCCTCGATAACAGGGTTATTGCAGCCTGCATGCCAGCTTCAAAAGAAGATAAATACTCAATAAAATCAATAACTTAGTATCTATCGACAGACATGCCCGAGACGCATCCTGCACGATGGCCCCTGGTTGACCGTGCGAAATGCACGATCAGGCCCGCTGCGAATGAGCAAAACTTAAACAAAGGGAACTTTGCCGAGGCCTCGACGGCCTGATCCACACGCGAGGTCCCAAGGGCTTCTGGGCGAAACCCTAAAAATTTCAAACAATTGGCTATTTCGGGCGCAGATACCCAACCGGCGCCCCGGCGAATCAATCAGAATTAACATTGCAACTTGCCCGATTTTTCCGGGACTAAAGAAGACTATTCATTAAAGGAGCCTGGGACATGGAATCAGCGCCGGAAAATCAAGGCCGCATTCTTCTGGTGGATGATGAATCCGCCATCCTGCGCACCTTTCGTTATTGCCTCGAAGACGAGGGCTACACCGTCGCCACCGCCAACAGCGCGGCCCAGGCCGATGCCTTGCTGCAGCGCCAGGTGTTCGACCTGTGCTTCCTCGACCTGCGCCTGGGTGAAGACAACGGCCTGGACGTGCTGGCGCAGATGCGTATCCAGGCGCCGTGGATGCGTGTGGTCATCGTCACTGCCCACTCCGCCGTCGACACCGCCGTGGATGCGATCCAGGCCGGTGCTGCCGATTACCTGGTCAAACCCTGCAGCCCGGACCAACTGCGCCTGGCCACCGCCAAGCAACTGGAAGTGCGCCAGCTCTCGGCGCGCCTGGAAGCCCTGGAAGGCGAAGTGCGCAAACCCAAGGACGGCCTCGATTCCCACAGCCCGGCCATGAAAGTGGTGCTCGAAACCGCCCGCCAAGTGGCCAGCACTGACGCCAACATCCTCATCCTCGGCGAGTCCGGCACCGGTAAGGGTGAGTTGGCCCGGGCCATTCACGGCTGGAGCAAGCGGGCGAAAAAATCCTGCGTGACCATCAACTGCCCTTCGCTGACCGCCGAGCTGATGGAAAGCGAACTCTTTGGCCACAGTCGCGGGGCGTTCACCGGCGCCAGCGAAAGCACCCTGGGCCGGGTCAACCAAGCCGACGGCGGCACCCTGTTTCTCGACGAGATCGGCGACTTTCCCCTGACGTTGCAACCCAAGTTGCTGCGTTTCATCCAGGACAAGGAATACGAGCGGGTCGGTGACCCAGTGACCCGCCGCGCCGACGTGCGCATCCTCGCCGCCACCAACCTCAACCTTGAGGACATGGTGCGTGACGGGCGCTTCCGGGAAGACCTGCTGTACCGTCTGAACGTGATCACCCTGCACCTGCCGCCACTGCGCGAGCGCAGCGAAGACATCCTGACCCTGGCCGACCGGTTCCTGGCGCGCTTCGTAAAAGAGTATGCGCGGCCGGCCCGAGGCTTCAGCGACGAGGCCCGAGAGGCCATGCTCAACTACCGCTGGCCAGGCAACATTCGCGAGCTGCGCAACGTGGTGGAGCGGGCGAGCATCATCTGCCCCCAGGAGCGGGTGGAGATCAGCCACCTGGGCATGGCCGAGCAACCGACCAACAACGCACCGCGCATCGGCGCGGCCCTGAGCCTGGACGAGCTGGAAAAGGCCCATATCGGCGCCGTGCTGGCCACCAGCGATACCCTCGATCAGGCAGCCAAGACCCTGGGCATCGACGCTTCGACGCTGTATCGCAAACGCAAACAGTACAACCTGTGAGCGCCCCCCGATGAAACTGGCGATGAAGCTGCGCACGCGACTGTTTTTAAGCATCTCGGCGCTGATCACCGTGGCCCTGCTCGGGCTGTTGCTGGGGCTGGTCAGCGTGATGCAGATGGCCAAGACCCAGGAGTCGCTGATCCGCGACAACTTCATCACCCTGGACCTGGGTCTCAAGCTGCGCCAGTCCCTGGGCGACCACCTGATCATCATGCTCAGCGACACCCACGACCCCAGGGCCCTGGACGCCTCCAAACAGCACTACCTGCAGTTGCTGGACCAAGGCCTGGCCCATGAACAGCAAAGCCGGGTGGACAGTGGCTTCCAGAAGGCCCGCAGTGACTACCTGGAATTCATCGACGCCTTCGAACGCAGTGTCGAGTCCAACGACAGCCGCACCAAGGACGAGCTGACCGCACGCTTCAACACCCTGCGCAGCGGCCTGATCAATGAGCACAAGCAGGCCCTGGACAACATCAATGAGCTGGAGCGCCAGGCCCACGAGCGTGCGTTGTTGGTGGCGGGGGTGCTGGGGCTGGTGGGCGTGGCGGTGCTGATCATCGGCTTTATCACCGCTCACGGCATTGCCCGACGCTTCGGCGCGCCCATCGAGGCCCTGGCCAAGGCGGCGGATAACATCGGCCAAGGCAACTTCGAAGTGACCCTGCCTATTTCCTCGGCAGCGGAAATGAACCTGCTGACGCGCCGCTTCGGAATCATGGCCGAAGCCCTGCGCCAACATCAGGCCACCAATGTCGATGAGCTGCTGGCCGGTCAACAACGCCTGCAAGCGGTGCTCGACAGCATCGACGACGGCTTGCTGATGATCGATCGCCAGGGCCGTCTGGAGCACCTCAACCCCGTAGCCCAACGCCAGTTGGGTTGGGACGAAGATCGCCTGGGCCAGGGCCTGGGCAGCGCCCTGCAACGCCCTGAGCTGGATGAACAACTGCAAATGGTGCTGCGCGGCGGCGGCCTGGAGCGGGTCCCGGAGGACCTGAGTATCGAGGTCGACGGCGAATCACGCCTGCTGACTTATAGCCTGACCCCAGTCAGCCACACCCAGGGCCATATTCTCGGCGCGGTGATGGTGCTGCACGATGTCACCGAGCAGCGGGCCTTCGAACGGGTGCGCAGCGAATTCGTGCTGCGGGCCTCCCACGAGTTGCGTACCCCCGTCACGGGCATGCACATGGCCTTCGGGCTGTTGCAAGAGCGCCTGCACTTTTCCGAGGAGTCCCGCGAGGCCGACCTGCTCAATACGGTCAATGAAGAGATGCAACGCCTGATGCAGCTGATCAACGACCTGCTGAACTTCTCTCGCTATCAGAACGGCCTGCAAAAACTCACGCTGGCCCCCTGTGACCTCGAGGACCTGCTGCAACAAGCCCGTGATCGCTTCAGCGAGCAAGCCCGTGAGCAGGACATCGAGTTGCTGATGGACCTGCAAACACCGCTGCCACGCCTGCACGCCGACCAGCCCCAGTTGGAACGGGTGCTGGACAACCTGATCGACAATGCCCTGCGCCATACCCCCCGGGGCGGGCAGATCCAGCTGCAGGCACGGCGTCACGGAGAACGGGTGATCGTCAGCGTCGAAGACAACGGTGAAGGCATCGCCTATGGCCAGCAAGGGCGGATTTTCGAACCCTTTGTCCAGGTCGGACGCAAGAAGGGCGGCGCGGGGTTGGGCTTGGCCTTGTGCAAGGAGATTGTGCAATTGCACGGCGGGCGCATGGGGGTCTATTCGCGGCCTGGGCAAGGCACCCAGTTCTACCTGGCCCTGCCGCTTTAGGGCGGGTGCTCAGGCTTCGTCGTCGATGCGCCGGGGCGCCAGTCTTCGCCCACGGGTAATCAACTCGATGAACTGCACGGCGCTCAGGGCATGGGCAAACAACCAACCCTGGCCGTAACTCACGCCTTCGCTGCTCAACAGCAGAGCCTGGTCCTCGTACTCGATACCCTCGGCAATCACCTTGAGCTGCAGGGCATGGGCCATGCGGATAATATGCGGCGCCACGCCACTGCTGGCTGCATCGTGCCCCAGGGCGTCGATAAACGCCTTGTCGATCTTCAGGCAATCCACCGGCAGGCTTTGCAGGTAAGCCAGGCTGCAATAACCGGTGCCGAAATCATCGATCAGCACCTGATGCCCCAAGTCCCTCAGGGCCTGCAAGTTGTCGCGGGCCACCACCACGTCGATCAGCCCACGCTCGGTCACCTCGAAGGCGATCTGCCGTGCCGCCACCTTGTGCAGGGCCAGCAGGCGAGTCATGACCAGGCCGATGCGCGGCACCATGACATCGCAGGCGGCCAGGTTGACCGAGATGTACAACTGCGGATTGGCCCGCAGCAGATGCCCCAGTTGCTCCAGCAAACGTTGCAGGACGAAATCGGTGATTTGGCGGATCTGCCCAGTGTTCTCGGCCAGGGGAATGAACAGGTCGGGGCTGGTCAGGGTGCCGTCCGGCCGCCGCCAGCGCAGCAGGGCCTCGGCGCCGACGCAGTGACGGCTGCTGAGGTCGAAGATCGGCTGATACAGGACCTGCAATTCGCCGCGACGCACCGCCCCCTGCAACTCTGCGCCCAATGACTGGCGCTGGCGCACCAACTGATACACCAGCCCGCCGATAAACAGCGACAACACCAGGCTCACCGGCAACAGCCACCACCAGTCATCAAGCATTTCCGCTTGCAGGCTGGCGCGCGGGGTAATCAGCACCAGTTGGTACTCCGGGGTGCGGGTGGGCATCCGGTAGATCAACTGGGTCGGGGTCAATTGCAGGGCTTCGTGGTCGTTTCGCGGCCAGGCATCAGCCGGTGGCCAGGCCTGGGCCAGCCCCAGCACCGGGATGGCCCGGGTGCCGTGGTCGAGTACCACCATCAAGCTGCTGCCCGCCGGCAGGTCCACCATGTCAGTCAAATGGCCGCGGGAGGTGGCGACGCGAAAGTTGCCGCGCCCGAGCATCAGGGCCGCCAGGTTTTCGTTGGGCTGGGTGGAGGTGTTGAGCCAGTAACTGTAGGTTGGCCCGCGAATATCCGGGGCTCGCGCCGCCGCCAGGCTGTCCTGGCGCGGCCAGTTGGAACAGGCCTGGGTGGCATCGATATAGGCGGCTTCGTAAATGAAGCGATAGCTGAAACTGACCTGTTGCAGGGCCGCCACCATCTCGCCACTGCATTCTCGCAGCGGCTGGCGCTCCAGCTCGTCCAAGCCTTCACGCAGTTGGCCGAACAGCTGCTCAAGGCGTTCGAGGAAGCGCTGCCCCTGGGCATTCATTTGCTGGCTTTCGCGCTGGCGCGCCTGATGCATCGCCAGCCCCCCACTGCCGACCACCAGCAAGCCCGCACTCAGCACAGCCGCGAGCGTCGCCAATAACCAGGGGCGATGGAACCAAGTGCGCGAGGGCTCGCGAGGGGCGGGCATTATTGGACATCCGAAGGATTACCAATGAGTTATAGCTGCTGATGGAGAAAGCGCGCAGACCGTCGGGCGGGCGTCATTATTTTGTCTGGTTGAGCACCTGCAAAATAGCCGCGCTTTCAGCGTCCGGGGTGCCGTCGAAACGTGCCGGACGATAGTGCATCTGGAAGGCCGCGAGCACGTGGCGAGTCGCTACATCCCACTCACCGGTCTGCGGCGTGCCATAACCCAGGTGCGCCAGCTGTTGCTGGAACCAACTGACACTCGGCAACTGGTTCGCGTAGAGCGCCTGCTGGGCGACCACTGCCTGGGCATTGGGCCACTGGCCAAGGCCCGCTTCCGCCAGGCGCTTCCAGGGGAACAGCGGGCCCGGATCGAGCTTGCGCAACGGTGCAATATCGCTGTGGCCGATTATGTGCTGCGGCGAGATGCGGTTGCGCTGGCTGATGTCTTTGAGCAGCACGATCAGGTTCTGGATCTGCGCTTCGCTGTAGGGGTACCAGAGGCGCCCGGTGGGCGTGTCGCGGAACCCCGGGTTGACGATCTCGATCCCGATGGAGCTGGAGTTGAGCCAGGTACGGCCCTGCCACTCGCTTTCGCCGGCGTGCCAGGCGCGGTAGTTCTCGTCCACCAGTTTGTAGACGGTCGCGGCCTTGTCATCGCCGATCAGGTAATGGCTACTGACCTGGCCATGGGTCAGCAAGGCCAGGGAGCGTTCCAGGGACGCGGAGGTGTAGTGCACCACGATGAATTGCGCGCGGTTGTCGAAGTTGACCGAGGGGTGGCTGGTGTCGATCCGCGGGCCGCTGGCGCAACCGACGAGGGCTAAAAGGGAGAAGGCGAGAGCAAGAAGTTTCATGGCAAGGGGCAGTACGCTGAAGACAGTAATGCAACAGTGTAACGGAATGCCCCCAGCCGAACCGGCAAAAGCGCGGTTTGATACAAAATTCGCTGGCTGCCTGTCAGCCCAATTCCACCCGGTTACGGCCGGCATCTTTGGCCCGATACAGCGCCTGATCGGCTCTTTTGATCACCAGATCGCCCCGTTCTCCCGGTTTAAAGGCGCTCACGCCAATGGACACGGTGATCGTCACACGTTCGCCCTTGAAGTGAAACGGACAGGCTTCAATGGCCGCTCGCAAGGCTTCCAGCAACCGGCTGCCCACCGGCCAGGGCGTGTTGGGCATCAGCAGCACAAACTCTTCACCACCGAACCGGGCAATGAAATCGCTGCCCCGCAGCCGTTTGCGCAACACGCTGGCGATGATCTTCAGCACCTTGTCGCCGGCCAGGTGGCCATAGTTGTCGTTGATGCGCTTGAAGTGGTCCAAGTCCAGCATCGCCAGCAACAGCGTATTGCCGTGCTGCTGCCACTGGCTGACTTCGTGCTCCAGGCGTTCGCTCCAGGCGGCGCGATTGGGCAAGCCGGTGAGGGGGTCGATCAGGGCTTTCTGCCGCTGTTCTTCCAGGTGCTCACGGTAACCCTGGGCCTCCTGCTCCATGCTTGAGACCCGCTCCGCCAGGCTTTGCAAGCGTGTGGCGACTTCTCGCTCACGCTCGTCGCGCTGCTTCTGGTGCTGGTCCATGGTGCCTAGCAGCCCTTCCAGATGACTCTCCAGCACCTGCTTGAGGTCATCCAGGTCGGCGGCTTCCTGGACGCTGCTTTGCAGGCCATCAACCTGCTCGCGAATCTGGTTGTCCATGGCCCGGGCGGCGGAATGGCTTTCGGCATGCCCTTCGCTGGCGGCCTGCAGATTGTTCTGGAAAGACTCGAGGCGCTCATTGAGCTGCTTGAGGTAAGTCTCGAATTCATGCTGGCCACTGTCGGTGATCGCCAGCATCAGCACGGCCAGGTCATCGAGGATCGGCAGCAGTTCGTACCAATTCAGACCGTGCTCCAGGCGATCGCGCATGGCTTCCGCCTGGGGCCGATGGCGTTCGGGCAGGCTCAGGTCATCCAAGAGCCCCAGCAAGGTGCTTTCGATGTGCTTGGCCACCGAGCTGTAGGACGGTTCTGGCGAGTCCGGCAGGGCGTAGAGCACGTCCTCTTCAGGCTGTTCAGGGTCGATCGCCGCCAGGGCTTCGGCCATGACCGCCGGCAGGGGCAGGCTGTCGAGCAGCGCCACGGACGGCGTACTGCCCTCGGTCACCGGTGAAGGCGGAAGCAGTTCGTCAGGATTGAGCAACGCTTCCGGTGTCGGCTCCGGGGGGGCCACGGCCACAGCAACAGGTGCGGGCGACTCGGCGGGCGGGCTTTGCGCTTGATCGGCCTCGACAACTGGCGCCACCACCACGGGTTCGGGCTGCAACACCGGAGGTACAAAGGCCGTGACCTGCGCCGCCGGCGGTGCTTCCGCAAGCGGTTCGGGGGCTGTCGAGGAGGGCGGCGCGGGCGTAGGTTCTGGTTCTGGCTCTGGGTCGAGCTCAGGCAATGCCTCGATGCCGGGCTGGATCAGAGTTGTAGCCGGCAGTTGGTCCATGACCGACGGTACCGGTGTCACCGAGGCCGGTTTGGCAGGCACCGAAGCGGGCGGCGGATCAAACGCAGGCAGCACATCGTCGGCGTCTTCATCGTCATCCGGCGATGCTGATGGCGATGGCTTTGCTGCGGGGGTCGGGATCGACGCCGGGGTTTCGCTGACAGCGTCTTGCGAATCTGCCTCACGGGCGCCGAACAAGCGCTGGAGGAACCCGGGGCGGTTCGTCTCCTCCTCAGGATTGTCCAGCACACTCAGGGCCTGACCCTGCAAGCCACTGAGTTCGCCCAGGAGCAGAGGAATCTCTCGGGCCTGACTGACCCGACTGTCCAGCTGCTTGGCGAACTTCTTCAGCGGGCGGCTGACTTCCCGGGGCAGTGGCAAAGCCTGAAGCTGAGTGACCAGGGCCGTCAGGGCGCTGCTCATCTGATTCATTCGGGTTTCGCGGCGCTGCTCGGAGTCGAGCACGGCTTTTTCCAGGCGCGGCAACAAGGCTGCCAGGCCCGCATCCATGTCGTCGCTGCGCACCACGTCGCGCATTTCCTTCATACACTGGTCGACGGCGCGGTCAGTCCCTTCTGCCGCCAGGGTGCTACGCACCAAGCCACGACGCAGCAAGTCGAGGCGGGCATCCCAACGACGCTCGAGCTTTTCCTGTTGTTCGATGCTTTTAAGGTATTTCTCTTTCCAGCGCTGGGCGTCGTCGCTCATTCATCGGATCCGCGAGGGGCAGTGCTCAACACGGGGAGGGCATCGGCCGTGAGCAAACCCGGCAAACGAATCTCTACCGCGACCGGCAGGTGATCGGAAATGGGTTGGGCCAGGACTTCGACACGCTCCAGGGTCAGGCTGGGGCTGAGCAGAATGTGGTCCAGGCAGCGTTGGGGGCGCCAACTGGGAAACGTCGCTTCCAGTTGTGGCGCAAGCAAACCAAGGTCGCGTAAGGGCGAGTGCTCCAGCAGGTCGCTGGCGTGGGTGTTCATGTCACCCATCAATACCTGATGCCGGTAGCCGCCGATCAGCTCGCGGATATACGCAAGCTGCCGGGTGCGGGTTCGAGCCCCCAGCGCCAGGTGCATCATCACCACCACCAGTGCTTCAGGGCCTTCGCCGAAACGCACGAGAATCGCCCCCCGGCCTTTGGGGCCAGGCAGCGGATGATCTTCAATCGCCCAGGGCTTCAAGCGGCTGAGCACGCCATTGCTGTGCTGGCCCAGGCGTCCCAGGTTGCGATTGAGTTGTTGATACCAATAGGGGAAGGCACCCAGCTGGGCCAGGTGTTCCACCTGATTGACGTAGCCTGAACGCAGGCTACCGCCATCGGCCTCCTGCAGGGCCACCAGGTCGAAGTCGCCCAGCAGGTTGCCGATTTTTTGCAGATTGTCGGCACGCCCGGTGTGGGGCAGCAGGTGCTGCCAACCACGGGTCAGGTAATGACGATAACGTTCGGTGCTGATACCGACCTGGATGTTGAAGCTGAGTAAACGTAAACGGCTATCGGCCGGCAGCCCAGTCGACGTCAGATGATGCTCATTGACCTGCGCATCATGCAGGCCAACCAGCCGTTCATTACCCCAGCGCGACATGGCGGGGCGCCGCTTACTTGGCCGCTCGCTCTTTGGCGATCAACTGATCGGCCACGCTCAACACGCCTTCAGGACCACCGGCGCTGCCGAGATCGAAACGGTATTTGCCATTGACCACCATGGTCGGTACACCAGAGATCTGATAGGCCTGGGCCTTCTTCTTGGCGTCCTCGACTTTGCCTTTGACGGCGAAGGAGTTGTAGGTGCTGAGGAACTTGCCCTTGTCGATGCCTTCACCCGCCAGGAAGTCAGCCATTTCTTCCGGCGTGGCGAGTTTCTTGCCACCGTGGATGGCTTCGAATACCGCCTTGTGGACGTTGTGTTCGACGCCCATGGCTTCCAGGGTAATGAACAACTGGCCGTGAACGTTCCAGATACCGCCGAACATCGCCGGAATACGCACGAAGTTCACGTCGGCAGGCAGTTTTTCAACCCATGGATTGATGGTCGGCTCAAACGCATAGCAATGGGGGCAGCCGTACCAGAACAGCTCGACGACTTCGATCTTGCCAGGCACCGCAACCGGAACGGCGCTGCTCAACTCAACAAATTGTTTACCGGCTACAAGGGGCTCGTCGGCTTGAGCGGTCACGCCAAACAGGCTGGCGGTGACGAGAGCGGCGCTGAGGATCAGATTACGCATGCTTTACTCCTGAACAATTAGGTCGCCTCGCGCGACCTGGCTTCAGACAGGTCATGGCGGGCTTGAGTTCGCTAGTGTAGCGGCAGACGCCATAAAAAAGGGCGGCCTGAGCCACCCTTTATGTTTGCACCGTCAGATTAATCGACCATTAACATCGCCGCCATCATGCGCCAGCGACGATGCCGACCAGGCGCGTTTTAATGCAGACCTTGAATGTAGCTGGATACCGCCTCGATGTCCTTGTTGCTCAGCTTCGCCGCGATGCTGCGCATGATCATGGTGTCGCCATCGTTGGTGCGGTTGCCTTCACGGAAGTCGGTCAACTGCTTGACCACGTACTGCGCGTGCTGGCCACCCAAGTGAGGGAAACCGGCCGCTGCGTTGCCCGTGCCGCTAGGCGAGTGGCAACCGGTACAGGCCGGCATGCCCTGGTCCAGCTTGCCACCTCGGAACAGCTCTTCACCGCGAGCCACGACCTTGGGATCCGCAGCCCCGACGCTGCCTTTCTGGCTGGCGAAGTAGGCGGCGATGTCGGCCATGTCCTGATCACTCAGGTTGGTCAGCAGGCCGGTCATTTCCAATACTTGGCGCTTGCCGGACTTGATGTCGTGCAACTGCTTGTTCAGGTAACGCTCACCCTGACCCGCAAGCTTTGGAAAGTTTGGCGCCATGCTATTCCCGTCAGGGCCGTGGCAGGCGCCACAGACAGCGGCTTTCGCCTGACCGGCAGCAGCATCGCCTGCAGCATGGGCAACACCTGTGATACCCAAGGTCAACAGCAGACTCACGATTAATTTGTTCATCAGCTAATCCAACTACGGCTAAGGGTTAAAGAGTTATGGACCGGGATCACTCGCTCATCCACTGGATGATGACTTGGTAATCCTCGGCACTGCAGTCCATGCACAAACCACGCGGCGGCATCGCCTTGAAACCCTGGGTTACGTGTTGCACCAGCGTCTCCATACCTTGCGCCAGCCTCGGCGCCCAAGCTTCCTGGTCGCCCTTGCGGGGCGCCGTGGGTAGTTGGCCGGAATGACAAGCCCCACAAACACGGTTGTACACAGCTTCCGGATCCTGTGTAGCCTGAGCGCTGTAAAGCGGCATCAAGACACCGGCAGCTAGCAGCCATTTCGTCATAAAACGACCTATTCAGGGTTGAGAGCGTGTTGCGTTCTAATGCGCAATCAAGGTCTGTCGCTCTCGTGAACTTCGCCCTACGCTGGGACAAAGCACACACAAAATCTGCGGCATTATATACTGGCGCTACTGAAACGGAAACGACACCGCTTGCCGCACCCATTCTCGGCACCGCCCCTATTCTCGGAAATCCCATGCAACTGAAAAACCCCATCCTCGGCCTGTGCCAACAGTCCACCTTCATGCTCAGCGCCGCCAAAGTCGACCAGTGCCCAGACGATGAAGGCTTTGAAGTGGCCTTTGCCGGCCGTTCCAACGCTGGCAAGTCCAGCGCTTTGAACACCCTGACTCACGCCAGCCTGGCGCGGACCTCGAAAACTCCGGGCCGCACACAGCTGTTGAACTTCTTCAAGCTAGACGACGATCGCCGTCTGGTCGACCTGCCCGGCTACGGTTACGCAAAAGTACCCATCCCGCTCAAGCAGCACTGGCAGCGTCACTTGGAAGCCTATCTGGGCAGCCGCGAGAGTTTGAAAGGCCTGATTCTGATGATGGACATCCGTCATCCAATGACCGACTTCGACTTGCTGATGCTCGACTGGGCCGTCGCCAGCGGCATGCCCATGCACATCCTGCTGACCAAAGCCGACAAGCTCACCTACGGCGCCGCCAAGAACACCTTGCTCAAGGTGCAGGCAGAAATTCGTAAAGGCTGGGGCGACACCATCACCATCCAACTGTTCTCCGCCCCAAAACGCATGGGCCTGGAAGAGGCCTACACTGTGTTGGCGGGCTGGATGGAACTGGCAGACAAAGGCGCCGAAGAAGCAGAAGCCTAAGCGCTAGAAAGAAATTAGAGGAAAACTGTCTGTGGGGTGATCAGGCAAGGCAAAAGCGTGGTGCGAAAGCGGAGTTTACTGGCTGTAAATGAGCATTTCGCACCGCGCTTTTAACGCAGCATGGTCATTCCACAGGCAATTTTCGGGCAAAAAAAACCCCGGACTTCGTATGGGGAGGGGGAAGTTCGGGGTTCAAGTTCCGGACCGCTAGGGCGGGGTCCAGATATCTGCCAACACTTAACACAACATAGGAGCATCGAAGGGCTTCACCAGCCATTCAGTAACTCTGAGTCGGCTTTCACTGAGTTAGTTCCGCAGCGCTGCAAAAACTATTGGAAATAACCAATAAAATGTTCTGCGCTAATAGCCCTTCGCCAGTTTTTACCGCGACACCCTGCCGCGGTAAAAACCGCTCAAAAGCCCTGCAAAAGCGCGTTAGTGAGCCTCGTCCCAGTTGTTACCCACGCCCACTTCCACCAATAGCGGCACGTCCAGGGTTGCCGCACCGCTCATGTAGCCACGGATTTCTTCGCGAACCTGGTCCACCAAGTCTTCACGGACCTCAAGGACCAGTTCGTCGTGCACCTGCATGATGACTTTGGCGTCCAGGCCTGACGCGGCCAGCCATTGATCCACCGCCACCATGGCCTTTTTGATGATGTCCGCCGCAGTGCCCTGCATCGGCGCGTTGATCGCCGTACGTTCGGCGCCAGCGCGTTCCTGAGGTTTGTTGGAGTTGATCTCGGGCAGGTACAGCCGACGCCCGAAGAACGTTTCCACATAGCCTTGATCCGCCGCCTGGGCGCGGGTGCGCTCCATGTATTCGCGAACCCCCGGGTAACGCGCAAAGTAGGTGTCGATATAGGCCTTGGCTTGCTTGGTATCGACGCCAATATCCTTGCCGAGCTTCTGCGCGCCCATGCCGTAGATCAGGCCGAAGTTGATGGCCTTGGCGCTGCGGCGCTGGTCAGAGGTGACGTCCTTGAGCTCAACCTTGAACACTTCCGCTGCAGTGGCGGTGTGCACGTCGAGGTTATTGCGGAAGGCATTGAGCAGGCCCTCGTCCTTGGACAGGTGAGCCATGATCCGCAGCTCGATCTGCGAATAGTCCGCCGCCAGCAGTTTGTAGCCCTTCGGCGCGATAAACGCCTGACGGATGCGCCGCCCTTCAGCGGTGCGCACGGGGATGTTCTGCAGGTTCGGATCACTGGAAGACAAACGCCCGGTGGACGCCACGGCCTGGTGGTAAGAGGTGTGGATGCGACCGGTGCGCGGGTTGATTTGCTCCGGCAGGCGATCAGTGTAGGTACTTTTCAGCTTGCTCATGGAACGGTACTGCATCAGCACCTTGGGCAGCGGATAGTCATCTTCCGCCAGCTTGGCCAGCACCTCTTCGGCGGTGGATGGCTGGCCCTTGGCGGTCTTCTTCAGCACCGGCAAACCAAGCTTTTCGTAGAGGATCGCACCCAGTTGCTTGGGTGAGCCGAGGTTGAATTCTTCACCGGCGATCTCGAACGCTTCACGCTCAAGCGCCACCATCTTGTCGCCCAGCTCGATGCTCTGCACGCCCAGCAACTCGGCATCCACCAACGCCCCCTGGCGTTCGATGCGTGCCAGTACCGGCACTAACGGCATTTCAATGTCGGTCAAGACACTGGCCAGGGTCGGGATCGCGGCCAGTTGCTGGTGCAGGTTCTGGTGCAGACGCAAGGTCACGTCCGCATCTTCAGCGGCATAAGGACCGGCCTGTTCCAGGGCGATCTGGTCGAAAGTCAGCTGCTTGGCACCCTTGCCGGCGATGTCCTGGAAGCTGGTGGTGGCGTAATCCAGGTACTTCTGGGCCAGGCTGTCCATGTCATGACGGGTCGCTGTGGAGTTGAGCACATAGGACTCAAGCATGGTGTCGAACGCAACACCCTGCACGTTGATACCGTTGGCCTGGTCGCCGCCGATGGCGCAGTTGGCCAGGATGTTCATGTCGAACTTGGCGTGCTGACCGACCTTGAGCAGCTGCGGGTCTTCCAGCAACGGCTTCAAGGCCAGCAGCACGGTGTCGCGGTCCAGTTGGTCCGGCACACCGATATAGGAATGGGTCAGCGGGATATAGGCGGCTTCGCCTGGCTGTACGGCGAACGACAAGCCTACCAACTGCGCCTGCTGCGCATCGATACCCGTGGTTTCGGTGTCGAAGGCTATCAGCTTGGCGCTCTTCAACTTCGCCAGCCAGGCGTCGAAACGCGCTTGGTCGAGGATGGTTTCGTACTGCACTTCAACAGCAGCCGGTGCCTCGGCTTCGGCAGGCGCCGACTCATCGACCGCCAGTTCCCCCTGAGCCACGCCACTCAGCTCGACGCGCTTGGCATCGCGTTGCAAGTCATCGAGCCAACTCTTGAACTCCAGCACGCTGTAGAGCTCGGCCAGTTTCTCGCGGTCGGGCTCGCCCAAATGCAGGTCGTCCAGGCCCACGTCCAACTCCACATCGACCTTGATGGTCGCCAGACGGTAAGAGAGGAAGGCCATTTCCTTGTGTTCTTCGAGCTTGGCCGGCAGGGTCTTGGCCCCACGGATCGGCAAGGTCGGGACGATATCGAGCTGCTCGTACAACTCCTTCAGGCCACCGTTGACCCCCACCAGCAGGCCGGAAGCGGTCTTGGGACCAATGCCCGGCACGCCCGGGATGTTGTCAGAGGAGTCGCCCATCAGCGCCAGGTAATCGATGATTTGCTCGGGAGCGACGCCGAATTTCTCCTTCACGCCCTCCACATCCATGCTGCTACCGGACATGGTGTTGACCAAGGTAATGTGCCCGTCGACCAACTGCGCCATGTCTTTGTCGCCGGTGGAGATCACCACCGGCCGGTTGGCCGCCGCGCTGCTGCGGGCCAGGGTGCCGATCACGTCGTCCGCCTCTACGCCTTCAACGCACAACAGCGGGAAGCCCAGGGCGATCACGCTGGCATGCAGCGGCTCGATCTGCACCCGCATGTCGTCGGGCATGCTGGGGCGGTTGGCTTTGTAGTCAGCGTACATGTCGTCGCGAAAGGTCCCGCCCTTGGCGTCGAACACCACGGCGAACGGGCTGTCCGGGTACTGCTTGCGCAGGCTCTTGAGCATGTTCAACACGCCCTTCACCGCGCCGGTGGGCAGGCCTTTGGAGGTGGTCAGCGGCGGCAACGCGTGAAACGCGCGGTACAGATAAGAAGAACCGTCCACCAGGACGAGGGGGGCTTGGCTCATGAGCACGATCAACCTTTTCGGCGGGTCCGGCGCTAGAATAGCGGGACCGTTGACGACAAAGGGACAAGGTTATCATGCGCACACTGAATCGCTTGCTGCTGGCCGGCTTGATTGCAATCGTACCCTTGGCAGCGATTGCGGCGGAGGATGCGCCTTCAGCGGATCCGGACGTCACCATTCGCACGGAAGGCGACAAGACCATTCAGGAGTACCGTCAAAACGGTTTCCTGTACGCCATCAAGATCACACCCAAGGGCGGTAAACCCTACTTCCTGGTGCGTGCTGATGGCTCCGACGGCAACTTCATCCGCTCCGACCAGCCCGATATGCTGATCCCGGCGTGGAAAATTTTTGAGTGGTAAACCGCTCTTGACTTCAATTGGCGCTGGCTCGACTGCGGCGCCCGTACTGGCAGTTTTTAACCATGTCTGTGTTCACCCCCCTGGCTCGGCCCGAGCTGGAAACCTTTCTCGCCCCCTACGGGCTCGGCCGCCTGCTCGATTTCCAGGGGATTGCCGCTGGTAGCGAAAACACCAACTTCTTCATCAGCCTGGAACAGGGCGAGTTCGTCCTGACCCTGGTCGAGCGCGGCCCGGTCCAGGAAATGCCGTTCTTCATCGAGCTGCTCGACGTGCTGCATAACGCCGACCTGCCAGTGCCCTATGCGCTGCGCACCACCGACGGCGTGGCCCTGCGGGAACTGGCAGGCAAGCCGGCGCTGCTGCAACCACGCCTGGCAGGCAAGCACATCAAGGAAGCCAACGCCCAGCATTGCGCCCAGGTCGGCGAGCTGCTCGGCCACCTGCACGTGGCCACCCAAGACAACATGATCAAGCGCAAGACCGATCGCGGCCTGGACTGGATGCAGGCCGAGGGCGCGCAACTGCTGTCCCACCTGAACCCTCAGGCCCAGGACCTGCTGCAACGGGCACTGGATGAAATCGTCGCGCAGAAAGTCGCGATCCTGGCGCTGCCCCGGGCCAATATCCACGCCGACCTGTTCCGCGACAATGCCATGTTCGAAGGCACGCACCTGACCGGGCTGATCGACTTCTACAACGCCTGCTCGGGGCCGATGCTCTACGACGTGGCCATTGCCCTGAACGATTGGTGCTCGGACGCTGATGGCGTGCTCGACGGCCAGCGGGCGCGGGCCTTGCTCGGCGCCTACGCGGCACTGCGGCCGTTCACGGCGGCGGAGGCCGAGTTGTGGCCGACCATGCTGCGCGTGGCTTGCGTACGCTTCTGGCTGTCGCGACTGATCGCCGCCGAAAGCTTCGCCGGCCAGGACGTGCTAATTCACGACCCCATGGAGTTCCAGCAGCGTCTGGCCCAGCGCCAACAGGTGCACATCGCGCTGCCGTTTGCCCTCTGAAATGCATCGCGGGCAAGCCCGCTCCTACAGATTCGTGCCGCCCGCCACCATGGGAACGACCCCTCGTTTGTAGAAGCGGGCTTGCCCGCGAAAAGCGCTGCGCAACAATCCCGGCTTAAAGCTGTTCCAGGCAGCCTGCCAGGTCATTCCCCAGCTTATCCAGCACCTGCTCATAGCCTTGGGCTGTAGCTGGCGTGTACCCGCCCAGCGCATCCAGCTCCGCCAGTGTCACCGGCAAGCCCGCCACCAGGGTTTCTGCCAACCGAGGGCGCAACGGCGGCTCGCTGAACACACAGGTCTTGCCCACTTCCTGCAGGCGCGTGCGCATTGCCGCCACGTGCTGCGCGCCTGGCTGCACCTCGGCGGCCACGCTGAAAACACCGGCGTGCTTCAGGCCATAGGCGTCTTCGAAGTAATCGAAGGCTTCGTGGAAGACGAAGTAAGGCTTGCCGGCGACCCGGGCCAGGCGGCTTTTCAAGCGCCCGTCCAGGGCATCAAGGCGCTCATCGAACGCCTTGAGGTTGCTGGCATAACGCGCAGCATTGGCCGGGTCGGCTGCACTCAAGTCAGCAGCCATACGGGCAGCAATGACACGGGCGTTGACGGTGGACAACCACAGGTGGGCATCCAGGCTGCCCGGGCGGTGATCGTGATCATGCTCGTCGGCTTCGTCCGCATGGGAATGGCTGTCTTCGGCAAAACGCCGCAGCTTCATGCCCGGCAGGTCCTGCACCGCCACCGACGGCAGGCTCCGGCCTTTCAGGACGCGGGGCAGAAAGCCTTCCATGTCCGGGCCGATCCAATAGAGCAGCTCCACCGACTGCACCTTGCGCACATCGGAAGGCCGCAATGCGTAGTTATGGGGCGATGCACCCGGCGGCAACAGCACTTCAGGCACCGCAATACCGTCCTGTACGGCAGCGGCAATCAATTGCAGGGGTTTGATGCTGGTCAGCACCCGCACCTCGGCTTGAGCGGCACCCATCACGGACCACGCGAGGATAAAAGCGACAAAAAGGCTAAAAAGTCTGGACACGATGGACACTCGAAGAGGCGAGAACGGGTAACATAATAACGTCTCTCACAAACCTCGTCGCCGCTCATGCCTAAAACACCCCTTGCCAGCCGTCCCCACGACCACTCTCACTGCGTGCACAGCGCACTGTCTGAGGCCGACGCCCTGTGCGCCCGGCAAGGCCTGCGCCTGACGGCCCTGCGCCGGCGGGTGCTGGAACTGGTCTGGCAGAGCCACAAGCCGCTGGGCGCCTACGACATCCTCGCGGTACTCAGCGAGCAGGACGGTCGCCGCGCCGCGCCGCCCACCGTGTACCGGGCCCTGGACTTCCTTCTGGAAAACGGCCTGGTGCACCGCATTGCATCCCTCAACGCCTTCGTCGGCTGCAACCACCCGGAACATGCACACCAGGGCCAGTTCCTGATTTGCCGGGAATGCCACGCCGCCATCGAGCTTGAACAAAAAACCATCAGCGACGCGATTGTCCACAGCGCCCGCGACGTCGGCTTCGTGGTGGAAGGCCAGACCGTGGAAGTGGTCGGCCTCTGCTCGGGTTGCCAGGGGGCTTGATGAGCACTGCGTTGATCCGCCTCGAGCAAGTCGCGGTGACCTTTGCCGGGCAAAACGTCCTGGATAACATCCAACTCAGCGTCGAGCCGGGGCAGATCGTCACCCTGATCGGCCCCAACGGCGCCGGAAAGACCACCCTGGTTCGGGCCGTGCTCGGCCTGCTCAAGCCCGACAGCGGCAACGTTTGGCGCAAACCCAAACTGCGAGTCGGCTATATGCCGCAGAAGCTGCATGTCGACCCGACCTTGCCGCTCTCGGTGCTGCGCTTTTTGCGCCTGGTGCCGGGCGTGGACCGCACCCGCGCCTTGGCGGCGCTCAAGGAAGTGGGCGCCGAGCAGGTGATCGACAGCCCGGTGCAAAGTGTTTCCGGCGGTGAAATGCAGCGTGTGCTGCTGGCCCGGGCGCTGCTGCGCGAACCCGAACTGCTAGTGCTCGACGAGCCGGTGCAAGGTGTCGACGTGGCCGGCCAGGCCGAGCTCTACAGCCTCATCACACGCCTGCGCGACCGGCACGGCTGCGGCGTACTCATGGTCTCCCACGACCTGCACCTGGTGATGAGCACCACGGACCAAGTGGTGTGCCTGAACCGTCACGTCTGCTGTTCCGGGCACCCGGAACAGGTCAGCGGCGACCCGGCCTTTGTCGAACTGTTCGGCAAGAACGCGCAAAGCCTGGCGATCTATCACCACCACCACGACCACGCCCATGATTTGCACGGGTCAGTGGTTGCCGAGGCCCCGACCGGCCACGCCCATGTTCACGGAGAAAGCTGCAAGCATGGCTGATTTTCTGCTCTACGCCCTGCTTGCAGGCCTGGCCCTGGCGCTGGTTGCCGGCCCGCTGGGGTCCTTCGTGGTCTGGCGGCGCATGGCCTATTTTGGCGACACCCTGTCCCACGCCGCGCTGCTCGGCGTGGCCCTGGGCTTCCTACTGGACATCAGCCCGGCTGTGGCCGTGACCGTCGGCTGCCTGCTGCTGGCGGTGTTGCTGGTGACCCTGCAACAACGCCAACCCCTGGCATCCGACACGCTGCTGGGGATTCTCGCGCCCAGCACCCTGTCCCTGGGCCTGGTGGTACTAAGCTTCATGCATGAAGTGCGCATCGACCTGATGGCCTACCTGTTTGGCGACCTGCTGGCGATCAGCCCCGGCGACCTGGCCTGGATCCTCGGCGGCAGCGCCGGGGTGCTGTTGCTGCTGGTGACCTTGTGGCGGCCGCTGTTGGCGATCACCGTGCACGAGGAACTGGCCAGGGTCGAAGGCCTACCCGTGGCCTCCCTGCGCCTGGCGTTGATGCTGCTGATCGCGGTGGTGATTGCCGTGGCGATGAAGATCGTCGGCGTTTTGCTGATCACTTCGCTGCTGATCATTCCAGCGGCAGCGGCTCAGCGCCACGCCCGGTCGCCGGAGCAGATGGCCTTGGGCGCGAGCCTGCTGGGCATGCTCGCGGTGTGCGGCGGGCTGGCCTTGTCCTGGTTCAAGGACACCCCGGCCGGGCCGTCGATTGTGGTCACTGCCGCCGCACTGTTTCTGCTGAGTTTTGTTCTGCCCCGTCGAGGGGTGTAGACTTGCTCGCTTTTTGCGCAATTAGAGAGTCGCAGGAATGAAGCCGTTCGCCTCCCGTTATCTGCTCCTTGTTGCATTTTCCCTGCTGCTGGGAGCCTGCCAAAGCACGCCGCCCGCGGCCACCCAGGTCCCGGATGCACGGGCCACGGCCATCGCGCAGCTGGAACAAAACATCGCCAGCAGCGAGTTGGCCACCGCCGAAGACCAACTGGCAGCGTTGCAGGCCCAGTCGCCCAACGATCCGCAGCTTGAGCAATACCAGCGCCAGCTGGCCGAAGCCTATTTGCAGCGCAGCCAGATCGTCCTGCAAAAAGGTGACGTCAACGCCGCCGCTACGGCCCTGAGCCGTGCCCGGGCGCTGATGCCCAAGGCGCCGGCCCTGACCGGTGGCGTCAACAGCGCCATCACCCACGCTCGCAAAGCCGAGTTGGACCAGGCCGAGGCCGCCCTGAAAGCCGCCGAAGCCCGCCCAGTGGCCAAAGTGATCGACCCGACGGCGGAAAGCACCACCATTGCGCTGAACATCCGCGATATCAAGCAACTGCGCCGACAACTGGACGCGATTGCCACCGATGTCGTGAATTATGAGTGTGAAGTGAGCATCCAGGCGCCCCGTACCCAGGATTACCCGTGGCTGGCCACGCTGCTGAGCAAGCGGGTGAAGAAACTGGACAGCACCTTCGACCTGAAGATCGAGCGCCAGATCCTGCGGCACATTCCAGCACAAATGGTGCTGATCCCGCGCAAGGCGCAATAACGCCCAGGGTCGGCCAGCCCAGGCTGGCCGACCCTAGCACGCTCTTTAGGCCGGCACGGCCTTGGCTTTCGCCTCCCTGTCCCAGACCCGGTGCTCAGCCATCGCGGCAAACAACGCTTTGAACAGCTGGGCATCCTTGCCAACGATCAAGCCGGCATCCGCCTCCAACCTCAGCACATCCAGCAATTGCCCGGCATCCCCGTGCAGGGCGATGGCCTTGAGGTGCTTGTAGGCTTCCAGCAGGTAATGCAGGGCCACACCGTCGCTGCTCAGCGCCTTGATCGAGGCCGCACCACCCGGCACAAACACCGCATCAAACGCCACCGACGGCAGCCCCTCCATCGAGGCATCCACCGGCAACTGCTTGCCATCGGCCGTAGTCACCGGTGCCGAGGTCGGGCCAAGCAACTTGGCATGGGCCCCTTCGGCGTTAAGGGCTTTCTGAAATGCGCTGATCGCCGCACCATCGACGCCATTGGCCGCCAGAATCGCTACTTTCCGGGTTTTGATACCGCCCGGCAGCAAGTTGACCTGGCTCAACGCCGGCGAGCGCGCCAACGAGGTCTTGCGCTCGGCCACCGTGGGCGCTTTCGGCGCTGGCAGGCCAAGGTTCTGGGCCACACGGCCGGCCAGTTCAAGGTCGATATTGGCGAGGATCTCATTCACCTGCCGCTCACGGATCCACAAGCGCTCGACCTTGCCCAACTCAAAGCTGTAGGCCGCGATGATGTGCTCCTGCTCGTGCTTGCTCATGCTCTTGAAGAACAGCCGGGCCTGGGAGAAGTGATCGCTGAACGACTCACTGCGCTGGCGAATCTTGTGGGCGTCGATCCGTTCGTTGTAACTCTCAAAACCGCCATCCTGTGCGGCCGCCGGCGTTTCCTTCGGCCAGCCGCCATCGATGGAGTTGGGCTCGTAGGACGCCCGCCCCTTGTCGATGGTGGTGCGGTGCATGGCATCGCGCTGGCCATTGTGGAAGGGCGCCACTGGCCGATTGATCGGCAGTTCGTGGAAGTTCGGCCCGCCCAGGCGGCTGATCTGCGTGTCGGTGTAGGAAAACAACCGGCCCTGCAGCAGTGGGTCATTGGAGAAGTCGATACCCGGCACGATATGCCCCGGGCAGAAGGCGACCTGCTCGGTCTCGGCGAAGTAGTTGTCCGGGTTGCGGTTAAGCACCATTTTGCCCAGAGGCGTGATGGGCACCAGCTCCTCGGGAATCAGCTTGGTGGGGTCGAGAATGTCGAAGTCGAAACTGTGCTCGTCCTCTTCGGCGATGATCTGTACGCCAAATTCCCATTCCGGGTAATCCCCCCCTTCGATGGACTCCCACAAGTCCCGCCGATGGAAGTCGGTGTCCTTGCCGGCGAGCTTCTGCGCTTCATCCCAGACCAGGGAACAGGTGCCCACCGTTGGCCGCCAGTGGAACTTGACGAAGCTCGACTGGCCCTCGGCATTGATCAGGCGAAAGGTGTGCACGCCAAACCCCTGCATGCTGCGCAGGCTTTTCGGAATGGCCCGGTCGGACATGGCCCAGATCACCATATGGGCCGATTCGGGCTGCAGGGAGACGAAGTCCCAGAAGGTGTCGTGGGCCGAACCGCCGGTGGGTATTTCGTTGTGGGGCTCGGGCTTCACCGCGTGTACAAAGTCGGGAAACTTGATGGCGTCCTGAATGAAGAACACCGGCATGTTATTGCCCACCAAGTCGAAGTTGCCCTCGTCGGTGAAGAACTTCACGGCAAAACCGCGCACGTCACGCACCGTATCGCCGGAACCGCGAGGCCCCTGCACGGTGGAAAAACGCACGAATACCGGGGTCTGCTTGGTCGGGTCAGAAAGGAACCCGGCCTTGGTCAGGGCCGAGTGGTTGCCGTAGCTTTGGAAGTAGCCATGGGCGCCCACGCCGCGCGCATGGACGATGCGCTCGGGGATCCGCTCATGGTCAAAATGGGTGATTTTCTCCCGCATGATGAAGTCTTCCAGCAACGAAGGCCCGCGGGCACCGGCTTTCAGGCTGTTCTGGTTATCGGCGATCTTGACGCCCTGGTTGGTGCGCAACGCCTGTTCGGTGGCATCGGAACGGAAGGGCTCCAGGCTCTCCAGCTTGCTGTTGCTATTGCCCCGATCCAGGGTGTCAGTCCCGGCCAGCTGGCTTTTGCGGGCGCTTGGCTTCTTGGTACTCATCAGACAAAAACTCCTCGTGTGCAAAATCCCGGGCGAACCCGGGCTTCATGAGCAAGTTGTCCAGGCACGGTACCTGGACACTTTGGAGTGGCTAAGTAGTGACTGATGAGCGAAGAGCACCGTTCCTTTTTTATGACCTTTGATCGCGTTATTGCCAAATGGAAGGATGATCGCGAAATAAATGCTAAGAACCTCTATACGGACAGGCTAAAATGCCCGCCCGGCTTACCGCTGACCCCTTTTCAACGCGCCCCACAAGGTTCGCTACGTGATCGAGTTTCAAGACGTCCATAAAACCTACCGGGTTGCCGGCAAGGATATTCCCGCCCTGCATTCGACCAACCTGCGGGTCGAAAACGGCCAGGTGTTCGGCCTGATCGGCCACTCCGGGGCGGGTAAAAGCACCCTGTTGCGCCTGATCAACCGCCTGGAAAACCCCAGTGGCGGCAAGATCATCGTCGACGGCGAAGAAGTCACCGCCCTCAACGCCAACGGCCTGCGCCGTTTCCGCCAGCAGGTCGGGATGATTTTCCAGCACTTCAACCTGCTGGCGTCCAAGACCGTGGCCGACAACGTCGCCCTGCCACTGACCCTGGCCGGCGAGCTGTCCCGCAGCGAGATCGACAAGCGGGTCACCGAATTGCTGGCCCGAGTCGGCCTGGCCGACCACGCCAAGAAGTACCCTGCCCAGTTGTCCGGCGGCCAGAAGCAGCGCGTCGGCATCGCCCGCGCCCTGGCGACCAAGCCGAAAATCCTCCTGTGCGACGAGGCCACCAGTGCCCTCGACCCGCAAACCACGGCGTCGGTCCTGCAACTGCTGGCCGAGATCAACCGTGAGCTGAAGCTGACCATTGTGCTGATCACCCACGAAATGGATGTGATCCGCCGCGTCTGCGACCAGGTGGCGGTAATGGACGCTGGGGTCATCGTCGAGCAAGGCTCGGTGGCCGAGGTGTTCCTGCATCCCAAGCACCCGACCACCAAGCGCTTCGTCCAGGAAGACGAGCAGATCGATGAAAGCGAACAGCGCGACGACTTTGCCCACGTGCCCGGGCGCATCGTGCGCCTGACCTTCCAGGGCGACGCCACCTACGCGCCGCTGCTGGGCACCGTGGCCCGCGAAACCGGCGTGGATTACAGCATCCTCGCCGGGCGCATCGACCGCATCAAAGACACCCCTTACGGGCAATTGACCCTGGCCGTGACAGGCGGTGACATGGAAGCGGCCTTCGCCCGCTTCACCGCAGCGGACGTCCACATGGAGGTGCTGCGCTGATGGATACCTTCTTCGCCAACATCGACTGGCTGGAAATCTGGCTGGCCACCGGCGACACCCTGATGATGCTCGGCGGTTCGCTGCTGTTCACCGTGCTCCTGGGCCTGCCCCTGGGCGTGCTGCTGTTCCTCTGCAGCCCGCGCCAATTGCTCGAGCAAAAGAACCTCTACGCGCTGCTGTCGCTGGTGGTGAACATCCTGCGCTCGCTGCCGTTCATCATCCTGCTGATTGTGATGATCCCCTTCACGGTGCTGATCACCGGTACGTCCCTGGGCGTCGCCGGGGCCATTCCGCCGCTGGTGGTGGGCGCCACGCCGTTCTTTGCACGCCTGGTGGAAACCGCCCTGCGTGAAGTGGACCGCGGCATCATCGAGGCCACCCAGTCCATGGGCGCCACCACCCGCCAGATCATCACCAATGCCTTGCTGCCGGAAGCCCGCCCGGGCATCTTTGCAGCCATCACCGTGACCGCGATCACCCTGGTGTCCTACACCGCCATGGCCGGCGTTGTGGGTGCGGGGGGCCTCGGCGACCTGGCGATCCGTTTCGGTTACCAGCGCTTCCAGACCGATGTGATGGTGGTGACGGTGATCTTGCTGTTGGTATTGGTTCAGGTTCTGCAAACCGTCGGCGATAAGCTGGTGGTGCACTTTTCCCGCAAATAAATGCAATGCCGGCGCCCGGGACCGGGCGTCTTACAAGGAGCTTGTTCGATGAAAAAACTACTCGTCGCTTTCGCAGCCGTGGCCGCGTTTTCCGCCCACGCCGCCGAAACCCTGACCGTGGCCGCCACACCGGTGCCCCACGCCGAGATCCTGGAATTCGTCAAACCGGCCCTGGCCAAAGAAGGCGTGGACCTCAAGGTCAAAGTCTTCACCGACTACGTGCAGCCCAACGTGCAAGTGGCCGAGAAACGCCTGGACGCCAACTTCTTCCAGCACCAGCCGTACCTGGATGAGTTCAACAAGGCCAAGGGCACTCACCTGGTGAGCGTTGCCGGCGTGCACCTGGAGCCCCTGGGCGCCTACTCCAACAAGGTCAAGAAACTCGACGAGCTGCCAGGCGGCGCCAACGTAGTGATCCCCAACGACGCCACCAACGGCGGCCGTGCCTTGCTGCTGTTGGCCAAGGCCGGGCTGATCAAGCTCAAGGACTCGAACAACATCCTGTCCACCGTCAAAGACATCACCGAGAACCCGAAAGACCTGAAGTTCCGTGAACTGGAAGCCGCCACCATTCCCCGCGTGCTGACCCAGGTCGACCTGGCGCTGATCAACACCAACTACGCCCTGGAAGCCAAGCTGGACCCGTCCAAGGACGCCCTGGTAATCGAAGGCAACGACTCGCCTTACGTGAACATCCTGGTGGCCCGTCCTGACGACAAAGACTCGGACGCCATGAAGAAACTGGTCGCTGCCCTGCACAGCCCGGAAGTGAAGCAATTCATTCTCGAGAAATACAAAGGCGCGGTACTGCCAGCCTTCTAACAACCGCAGGAGCTGGCTTGCCAGCGATGCGCCGCTCAAGAGCGCTATCGCCGGCAAGCCGGCTCCTACACGTTGTAGAAACACAAACGGGGCGCCTCAGGGCGCCCCGTTTTATTTGCGGCGGTTCTTCCGCTTACGGGCGTTGCAACATCACCGGCAACTGGGCCACCAACTTCTGGTTGTTCAGCGGCGCACGGATAAAGCCCCGCTGGGTGCCGTCCGGGCCGATCACCGCCAGGTTGCCGCTGTGGTCCACGGTGTAGTTGGGTTTGCTGGTGTCCGCCGGAATAAACGGGATGCTCACCGCATTGGCCAGCGTCTGCAGATCTTCCACCGAAGAGGCGGTCAGCCCCTGGAAGTCCTTGTCGAAATAGCCCAGGTACTGCTTGAGCTGCTGCGGCGTATCACGATGGGGGTCGACGCTCACCAGCACCACCTGCAGCTTGTCCACCGCCTCCTTGGGCAGCTCGCTCTTGATCTGCCGCAGTTGGGCCAAGGTGGTGGGGCAGATGTCCGGGCAGAAGGTGTAACCGAAGAACAGCAGCGACCACTTGCCCTTGAGCTCATCGATCACCACCGGCTGGCCATTCTGGTCCGTCATCTTCACGCTCGGCAGATTGCGGCTTTGCGGCAGCAGGATAATCCCGGCGTCGATCAACGCAGTGGGGTCGCCCTGGCCCTTGCCGGACAGCACTTTGTTAACGGTCAGGCCCAGCACCAGGGCCACCAGCGCCACAAGAATAAAGACGGTTTTCTGAGTTCGAGTCATAGGGTCAACAATAGGTAGTGGTCTACGAGCAGGGCGATGAACAGCAGGAACAAGTAATAAATAGAGTACTTGAAGGTGTTGATCGCCGCGTGCGGCCGAGTGCCACGGTACAGCACCCAGGCCCATTGCAGAAAGCGCGCACCCAATCCCAGGGCACACACCAGGTACAACACGCCGCTCATGTGGATCACGAAGGGCAGCAGGCTGACCGCCAGCAGGGCGAAGGTGTAGAGCAGGATATGCACCTTGGTGTAATGCTCGCCGTGGGTCACCGGCAGCATGGGGATATCGGCCTTGGCGTACTCCTCCTTGCGGTGAATGGCCAGGGCCCAGAAGTGCGGCGGGGTCCAAGCGAAGATGATCAGTACCAGCAACAGCGGCTCGGCACTGACATGCCCGGTGGCCGCCACCCAGCCGAGCAGGGGCGGCGCGGCGCCGGCCAGGCCACCGATCACAATGTTCTGCGGGGTCGCGCGTTTCAGAAAGCCGGTGTAGATCACCGCGTAACCGAGCAGGGAAGCCAAGGTCAGCCAGGCAGTCAGCGGGTTGGTGAACGCCAGCAACAGGGCCTGGCCGGCCAGGGCCAGGAGCAGGGCGAAGGTCAGGGCCGCGCTCGGCGAAACCCGGCCCTGGGCCAGCGGGCGTTTGTGGGTCCGGGCCATCACCGCATCGATGCGCCGATCCACCACGTGGTTGACCACCGCCGCGCCCCCCGCGCACAAGGCGATCCCCAGGTTGCCGAACACCAGCACCGTCCAGGGCACGCCGGCGCGGGTGGCGAGGAACATGCCGACCAGGGAAGTGATCAGCATCAACACCACCACCTTGGGCTTGGTCAGCTCCAGGTAGTCGCGCCAGATCGCCTGGCCCGCCCGTTCACCGATCAGAGTCGCCATGGCAGCTCTCCTTTTAAGGTTATGAGCCCGGCCACGTGTTTACGTGGGCTGAGGCGCCAGCCAAAGGGCCGTTGGTCCTTGACCCGGACCAGGCTGGTGCGGGCGTGGTAATTGACCAGCACCAGGGTCAGCAACAGCGCCGCGCCCCCGGCGTTGTGGGCCACGGCCACCGGCAGCGGCAGGTGGAACAGCACGTTGCTCACCCCCAGGGTGATCTGCACCCCGAGGGCCAGCAGCACCAACCCGGCCAGGCGGGTCATACCCACGTGTCGCAACTGCCAGGCCAGCCCCAGCAGCACCAGGGTCACCACCAGCGCACCGATGCGATGGGTCAGGTGAATGGCGGTGCGCGCCTCGCTGTCGAGCTGGCCGCCCAGGTAGTTGGGGCCGATGTGCTGGGTCAGGTGAAAGCCGTTGGCAAAATCCGCCGCCGGCCACCACTGGCCGTGACAGGTGGGCAAGTCGATACAGGCCACCGCCGCATAGTTGGAACTGACCCAGCCGCCCAGGGCGATCTGCCCGATCACCAACACCAAGCTGGCCGTGGCCCAATATTGCAGGCGCCGCGGCACAATCAACGCCGGCAACACCCCGGACAACCGCAAGGTCAGCAGGAACAACAGGCTCAAGGTGGCAAAGCCGCCGAGTAAATGCGCAGTGACCACTTGCGGCCAGAGCTTGAGGGTCACCGTCCACATGCCGAAGGCCGCCTGGGCAAACACCACCGCCAACAGGAACAACGGCAGTTTCAAGGGCTGCCCGGGGTACTGCCGATGACGCCAGGCGCGTGCCGCCAACAACACGATCAACAGCCCCAGGGTGCCGGCGAAGTAGCGGTGGACCATCTCGTTCCAGCCTTTATGAGCCTCCACCGGCGTGTCGGGGTAATGCAGCTCGGCATGGGCCAACTGGGCTTCGCTGGCGGGCACGCTGATAAAGCCGTAGCAGCCGGGCCAATCCGGGCAGCCGAGGCCGGCGTGGGTCAGCCGAGTATAGGCACCGAGCAGCACCACAATCAGCGCCAGCAAGGTGGCAAACAACGCGAGGCGAAATCCAGGTTTGGCCATGACGATGCCCTTATCCGATGTTCGACAGTTTCAGCAGGTGGCGCAGGTCGTTAAGCAAGTCCTTGCCGTTGACCCGGGCGTCGTAGCGCAGCACCAGGTTGCTGTGGGGGTCGACGATCCACAGCTGCGGCGCCTCTTGCTCATGGGCGCCCTTGATAAAAGTCGGCAGGTCCAGGGGGTAGCGCTGCAACTGCGGGTACTCACGCGCCAGCGTGGCCTGGTAGTTGGCACTCAAGGGCTGGGCGCTGGCCAGGGCATGGCTGGCCCGGGATGCATCGCGCCCCAGGGCGACTTGGATCTGCCGCGCCAGGTACACCAGTTGCTGGCAATCCTCGGCACAGCCCTTGGGCGCGGTCACCAGGATCTGCCAGCGCTCCTCGTCGGCCTGTACGCCGATCTGGGCGCGGGTCTGGCCGTTACCGATCAGCTCACCGTGGTAGCTGCGGCTTTCCGGCACCCAGAACTGCAGCTTGTACATGCCGGTGGCGAGGACCATGGGGCCGATCACCATGGCCAGGATCAGGATCAGTTGCCAGCGCCCGCGACGCCGGCTCTGCGGTGCCGACGGCTCAGACATGTTGGTTGGATTGATGGCCGTTCCCATGCGGTTTCTCCCTTGCGTTGTGCCAGCCGAGATAGAGGTAGAGCGCAAACAAAGCCAGGGCCATGGCGAACCACTGCACCGCGTAGCCCAGGTGTTTTTCCGGCCCCATGGCCACCACCGGCCACTGGGTGAGGTAGGCGCCCGGGCCGGATTCCTGGCGCACTTCGTAAGCAAAACCGCTGCGGCCCAACTCACTCCAAAGCTTGCCCGGCTCCACCGCCGTCACCAGCCGGGGCCAGCGGGCGCCGGCCGGATCGGCGTGCAGTTGAAAGGTCGCGCCCGGGGCGACATAGACCCAGGCATCCAGGCTTACCGGCTGCTCCGGGGTGCTGAACACCGGTGGCGTGCGCCGGTCAGGCCAGGGCAACCAGCCGCGATTGAGCAGCAACCAGTTTCCGCTGGCCTGGTCCTGAAAGGGTTGCAGCAACTCCACGCCGACCTGGCCGTCGTGCTGGCGGTTGTCCAGCAGCAAGCTGTACTCGGGATCAAAATGACCGTGCAAGCGCACCCGGCGGAAGGCCGGATCCTGAACACTTAGCAGCTCATGCACCGACAGTGGCTCGGCGGCCCGGCGCTCGGCGTAACTGGCCAGCAGCTCGCGCTTCTGCTCGCCACGACTCAGTTGCCAAAACCCCAGGGCCACCAGGATGGGCAGCAGCAACAGCACCACCAGGCTCGGCGCCAGGCCGGGGCGAAAGCGCTTCATGTGGGCGCCGTAAAGTGCGCAGATCGACTCGCTATACTGCTGTTCATCGTCATTCCCCCCGGGAGTCCCGCCATGCTCAAAGCAGCGATCGTCCTGATGCTGATTGCCACGGTTATCAGCCTGTTCAGCGGCCTGTTCTTTTTGGTCAAGGACGACAGCGGCTCCAAGCGCGTGGTCAATCTGCTGACCGTTCGGGTGTGCCTGGCCGCGATCACCGTGGGCTTGATCGCCTGGGGTTTCTTCAGCGGCCAGTTGGTCTCACACGCCCCCTGGTAGCGGCGCTTCAGAGCACGTAGACGAAGACGAACAGCCCGATCCACACCACATCGACGAAGTGCCAATACCAACTCGCGGCCTCAAAGCCGAACTGGTGCTCGGCGTCGAAATGCCCGCGCAGGATGCGCATCAGCATCACGAACAGAATCAGCGTGCCGATGGTCACGTGGGCACCGTGGAAACCGGTGAGCATGAAGAAGGTCGCGCCATACACCCCCGATCCCAGGGTCAGCCCCAGCTCTTTGTAGGCATGGATGTATTCCTCGGCCTGGAAACCAAGGAACGCGCAGCCGAGCAGGACGGTCAGCGCCAGCCAGATTTTCAGCGCGCCGCGATGACCTCGCTTCAAGGCATGGTGGGCGATGGTCACCGTGACGCTGGAACTCACCAGAAGAACGGTGTTAAGCAGCGGCAGGCCCCAGGGGCTGATGGTGCCCTTGGGCGTAGGGAAGAGTTTGGGGTCGGGGTTATTGAGCAGCGGCCAGACGAACTCGAAGTTCGGCCACAGCATATGGGCCAGGCCCTTGCTGCCTTCCCCGCCCAGGGCTGGCCCGGAGATATGGCGCACGTAAAACAGCGCACCGAAGAAGGCGATGAAGAACATCACCTCGGAGAAGATGAACCAGCTCATGCCCCAGCGGAACGAGCGGTCGAGCTGAGCGCTGTACAAGCCGGAACGGCTTTCCTTGATCACCGCCCCGAACCAGCCGAACAGCATGTAGGCCAGCAACAGGCCGCCGACAAAGAAGATCAGCGGGCCATGGGATTCCGGACGCGCCGCCTTGAGGTCGTTGAACCAGGTCGCCAGGCCAAACACGGTGACGAACATGCCCACCGTCGCGATGATCGGCCACTTGCTCTGGGCGGGAACGTAATAGTGCTCATGAGTCGCCATTGATTGTTCTCCTTATCGGGCACGCTAGAACGTCTTAACCACCGGTCTTGGCAGTGACCGCCACAGGTGGATGACGCGCGGTGATATCGAACAGCGTGTAAGCCAGCGTCAGGTGCTTCACATCCTTGGGCATGTCACGGTCCACGATGAAGCGCACCGGCATCTCGATCTTTTCACCGGGCTGCAACACTTGCTGGGTGAAACAGAAGCATTCGGTCTTGTGGAAATACATCGCCGCGCTGCTCGGTGAAATGCTCGGCACCGCCTGGGCGCTCATCGGGCGATCGCTGGGGTTATGGGCGATAAACACCATTTCGTTCACCGCTCCGGGGTGGACCACGATGTCTTCGGACTTGGGGTAGAAGTCCCAGACCATGTCGATGGCGTTGGTCGACAAGAACTGCACCCGCACCTGGCGCGATGCGTCGACCTGCTGCCCCTGGTCCGCGTACTGCCCGCCGGTCTTGCCGTTGATGCCCAGGGCCTTGCACATCACGTCGTAGATCGGCACCAGGGCAAAACCGAAGACAAACATCGCCACCACCACCAGCAACAGGCGCGTCACCAGTTTCTTCAGCGAGATCTCGGCCATTTCAACCTCCCCGGGTAGGAGCTGTTCATTTCACTTCCGGCGGCGTGGTGAAGGTGTGATACGGCGCAGGCGAAGGAATGCTCCATTCCAGCCCTTCGGCCCCATCCCACGGTTTGGCCGGTGCCGGCTTGCCGCCACGGATGCACTTGATGACGATAAACAGGAAGAAAATCTGCGTGGCGCCAAAGGTGAAGGCACCGATGGACGAGACCATGTTGAAGTCGGCGAACTGCAGGTTGTAGTCCGGGATCCGTCGCGGCATCCCCGCCAGCCCGACGAAGTGCATGGGGAAGAACGCCATGTTCATGCCCACGAAAGACAGCCAGAAGTGCAGCTTGCCCAGGGTTTCGTCATACATATGCCCGGTCCACTTCGGCAGCCAGTAATAGGCCGAAGCGAAGATCCCGAAGATCGCCCCCGGCACCAGCACGTAATGGAAATGCGCCACCACGAAGTAGGTGTCCTGGTACTGGAAGTCCGCCGGGGCGATGGCCAGCATCAAGCCGGAGAAGCCGCCGATGGTGAACAGAATGACGAAGGCCACAGCGAACAGCATCGGCGTCTCGAAGGTCAGCGAGCCCTGCCACATGGTGCTGACCCAGTTGAACACCTTGACCCCGGTGGGCACGGCGATCAGCAGGGTCGCGTACATGAAGAACAGTTCGCCCACCAACGGAATGCCCACCACGAACATGTGGTGCGCCCAGACAATAAACGACAGGAAGGCGATGGAGCCCGTGGCATAGACCATCGAGGTGTAGCCGAACAACGGCTTGCGGCTGAAGGTCGGAATGATCGAGCTGACAGCGCCGAAGGCCGGCAGGATCATGATGTACACCTCGGGATGCCCGAAGAACCAGAACACATGCTGGAACAGCACCGGGTCGCCGCCGCCGGCAGCACTGAAGAAGCTGGTGCCGAAGTGAATGTCCATCAGCATCATGGTCACGCAGCCAGCCAGCACCGGCATCACTGCGATCAACAGGAACGCGGTGATCAGCCAGGTCCAGACGAACAGCGGCATTTTCATCAAGGTCATGCCCGGGGCACGCAGGTTGAGGATGGTGGCGATCACGTTGATCGCGCCCATGATCGAACTGATGCCCATCAGGTGGATGGCGAAGATAAAGAAGGTCACGCTTTCCGGGGCATAAGTGGTGGAGAGCGGGGCGTAGAAGGTCCAGCCGAAGTTCGGCCCGCCACCGGGCATGAACAGGGTCGAGACCAGCATCAGAAAGGCTGCCGGCAACAGCCAGAAGCTGAAGTTGTTCATCCTCGGCAGGGCCATGTCCGGCGCCCCGATCATCAGCGGGATCATCCAGTTGGCCAGGCCGACAAAGGCCGGCATCACCGCGCCGAAGACCATCACCAGGCCGTGCATGGTGGTCATCTGATTGAAGAACGCCGGCTCGACGATCTGCAGCCCGGGCTGGAACAGCTCGGCGCGGATCACCATGGCGAAGGAGCCACCGAGCAGGAACATGCAGAAGCTGAACCACAGGTACAGGGTCCCGATGTCCTTGTGGTTGGTGGTCAGAACCCAGCGCATCAGGCCCTTGGCCGGGCCATGGGCGTGGTCATCATGGCCGGCGTGGCCGTGGTCATCGATCACTGCACTCATGCCCTGTCTCCTGCAAACGGGTGGGCTGGACGCTCAAGGGCACTGCACCCCGAGCGGTTGCGGAAATACCCAATAAGCCGGCTCATTGGCTTTCCGCCTGTTTCAGCGCCAGCACTTCTTTTGGCGTGACCATGTCGCCCTTGTTGTTGCCCCAGGCGTTGCGCTCGTAAGTGACGACCGCAGCGATATCGACTTCCGACAACTGCTTGCCGAAGGCCGCCATGGCGGTGCCTGGCTTGCCGTGGAAGACGATGCTCAGGTGAGCCTCCTTGGGCCCGGTGGCGATTTTCGAGCCTTTGAGGGCCGGGAACATGGGCGGCAGGCCCTGGCCTTCCGCCTGGTGACAGGCAACGCAGGTGGTGTGGTAGATCTTGTCGCCGCGCGCCACCAACTCGTCGAGGGTCCATTCCTTGCTGGTCAGTTCCTTGAGCTTGGCGGCTTCGGCTTTGCGCTCGCCCATCCAGGTGTCGTAGTCGGCTTTAGTCTTGACCTCGACCACGATCGGCATGAACCCATGGTCCTTGCCGCACAGTTCGGCGCACTGGCCACGGTAGATGCCGGGCTTGTCGACCCGGGTCCAGGCCTCGTTGACGAAGCCGGGGATGGCGTCGCGCTTGACCGCAAAGGCCGGCACCCACCAGGAGTGGATCACATCAGCCGCCGTCACCAGGAAACGCACCTTGGCGCCCACCGGCAGCACCAGCGGCTGGTCCACTTCCAACAGGTAGTGCTCGCCTTTGACGGCCTGGTTATGGATCTGCTCGGCGGGGGTGGCCAGGTTGCTGAAGAACTCCACGTCCTGGCCCAGGTATTTGTAGTGCCATTTCCATTGGTAGCCGGTGATCTGGATGTCCACGTCCGACTCGCTGGCGTCGTACATCTTGATCAGGGTCGCGGTGGCCGGCACAGCCATGGCCACCAGGATCAGGAAGGGGATGATGGTCCAGAGAATTTCGACCGTGGTGCTTTCGTGGAACTTGGCGGCCACCTGCCCGGTGGAGCGACGATGAACGATCATCGACCAGAACATCGCGCCGAAGACAATGATGCCTATCACCACACAGATCCAGAAAATGGTCATGTGCAGATCGAAGACCGCGTGGCTTATTTCGGTCGCTCCAGGCGCCATATTCACGGTCCAGGCGGCGTTCGCCTGGCTGAATATCGACCACAACAGGAGGCCCATCCAGACTTGTGGATGTCGCATCATTGCGGGTTCCCCTTATCGTTCTTGTTATCCCGTAGGCTTAACGCCTGCGGCCAAGGGAGCGGCTGCCTAGACTACGAACTTAAACCGCCGAGCCTTCGCTGCACGGGCAGCAGGGCGTCATCAGCTAACTTCATACAAGGCCGAGTATAGACAGCGAGTTCGACCTCGCAACGCAGGGGGGCAAATCAGCAAAAACAGCATGGACAGGCCACACAAGCCACGAAAAGAGGGGGGTTGGCAGAGGAAGATGGCAATTCGATATAACCGCCATGACTAAGCATGAAATAATTATGACAAATGCGTCTTAGCCGCTTTTTTGATCAGGCTAACTTATGTCTGCCCTCTTTAATTGCCCATGGTCCCTGGAGTTTTCATGAACACCGCCGCGTTGCGCGAGCAAATCCGACTGGCCCAGCAACACGAAGCCAGCACTGGCCAATTGACGCGTCAATTGGAAACCCAACTGCCTCACTTGCACCCCGCCATCCAACTGCCTGATGTCGACGCCAACGGCGTGATGACCCGTTTTGTCGCCGCGTATATCGACCAAGTGCCCGACCTGCTCGACGCTGCCAACGAAGTCGCCCGCGAGGCCGGCATCGAATCGCAGATCAAGCCGGTACTGAAAATTGCCGAGCAGTTCTTTATCCAGCCGCCGGCCATCATGGACGGCCATGTCGGCCTCGATAGCCTGCTGGACGAGGCCTACCTGGCTCACCGCCTGGTGGAAGAGGTCAACGATCTCTACATCAAACACTTCGGCCAGCCGTTGATCCCCCTGGACACCACGGTCGCCAACCTGATCGCCCACCAACTGATCGGCGAAGACTTCGCCAACCAACTGGATGAAGCGGTGCACCACGCCGTGGACGCCATGCTCGATGAAGACAGCTTCGCCCTGGAATCGGTGGAAGCCTACCGCGACAAACTCGCCAGCCCGGACACCGAAGCCGCCTGGAAACGCTGGCCGTGCCTGTCACGCCAACTGGGTGTGGAACTGGAACTGGACCAGCCTGCCGCCTGAATCACAGCCCACATGACCCGGGCTGATTGAACCCAAAACGCGTGGCGAGGGGGCTTGACCCCACTCGCCACGAAGGGTGCGCTCAGCGCCCGCCGGTATCGACCGCAACCATCGCCCGCCCCGCCCCCACGCCCGTGGTGGTGGTCAAGCGTCCCTCCAGGCGCCGCTTCAAGCCTCGCTCCTCGATCAGCAGCCGGTTGCCCTTGGCGCTGTTGGCCCGTGCCCATTCCTCCAGCAATTCCAGGCAGGAATGATCGATGTAATTCAGGTTGTTCAGCGGCACGTGCACGGTGGTGCCCGCCGGGATGGTCCCCAGCACCCGGGTCAGCGCCGGCACTTTGAGGAAGGTCGCCGCCCCCACCAGTCGCAACTCCATCTCTTCGGGCTCCGGCAGGTCGATCAGGCTGATTTTCAAGCGCGAGGCTTTCCAGGCCAGCTGGGCCAGGGTCAGGCCGAAACCAATCAGTACCCCGGTGAGCAAGTCGCTGAAGATAATCGCCAGGGCCGTGACCCCGTAGATCAGCATCGGCATCCGCCCGTAACGTCCCAGGCCACGGAAAGCCTTGAGGTCCACCAGTTTGAAACCGGTGTAGACCAGCACCCCGGCCAGGCTCGCCACCGGAATGCTTTGCAGCACGCTGGACAGCAACAGCACAAAACCCAGCAGCCACAAGCCATGGAAAATCGCCGAATAACGCGTCGTCGCCCCCGCCTGGACATTGGCCGAACTGCGCACAATGACGCCGGTCATGGGCAACGCCCCCAGCAATCCGCAGAGCATATTGCCGACGCCTTGGGCCGAGAGTTCGCGGTCAAAATCCGAACGCTGGCCGCTGTGCATGCGGTCCACCGCAGCGGCCGAAAGCAGGGTTTCGGCGCTGGCGATAAAGGCCACGGCGAAGGCCGCGATCAACAACTGCGGATCCGCCAGGTTGAGCAGGTCGCTGGGGCGCAACCAGTCGATGGCCTCGGCCAGGTTTTCCGGCACGTCGACCCGCTTCACCTGCAACGCCAGGACCAGGCTTGCGCAGGTCGCCGCCCCTACGCCGAGCAGCGCGCCCGGGATAAAGCGCAGCGCCTGGGGGCGAAGTTTTTCCCAGAGGTACATCACCGCGATGGTGCCCAGCCCCAATGCCCCGGCCTGCCAGCCCAGGCTCGGCAAGGCCTCGGCCACCGCCCCCGGGAAGCCTGCCAGGTTATCCAGCCCCGAGGCGTTGGGCTTGGCGTCGAGCATCACATGGACCTGGGATAGCACGATCAACACACCAATCCCCGCCAACATGCCGTAGACCACTGCTGGCGCCGTGACCCGGAACCAGCAGCCCAGGCGCAAACGCCCGGCCAAAAGTTGCAGGAAGCCCGCCAGCAGCAGGATCGGCCCCAACATCACCACCCCGTGCTGGCGCACCAGTTCGAACACCAGCACCGCCAGCCCGGCGGCCGGGCCGCTGACCTGCAGGGGAGAGCCGGCCAGCCAGCCCACCACCAGCCCGCCGATGATTCCGGTAATCAAGCCCTTGGCCGGCGGCAGGCCCGAGGCAATGGCAATCCCCATGCACAGGGGCAGAGCCACCAGAAACACCACCACGGACGCCATCAGCTCCCGTGGCAAAACCGCTTTGAGTTGTGCTGCACGCATGACAATTCTCCCGAAGTTTTCTTCAGGCATGGCGAAGCCAGACCGCACAAAAGGCAGTCATGGCTTGAACCACACAGGTCGTTAGGAGGATTTAGAAGCGCGCTTTGGGCGTCGCAACCGGCACCGGATGGCTGCCATCAAGCGGCAGGAAACAGCCTTGATCGGCGTCGTAGGCCTTGATGGCGCTGGTTTCGATGTCGTACACCCAGCCGTGGATGTACAACTGGCCGTTAGCCATGCGCGAAGCCACGGAAGGGTGGGTGCGCAAATGCTGCAACTGGGCGATGACGTTTTCTTCGGTCAGCACATGCATGCTGGCGCTTTCGTCGGCGCAATCACAGTTTTCATGAACCATGGTCTTGGCCACTTCGGCGTGGCGCAGCCAGGCTTTGACCGTGGGCATTTTTTCCAGGCTTTGCGGGTTGAGCACGGCGCGCATGGCGCCACAGTCCGAATGCCCGCAAACAATGATGTGATGCACCCCAAGGGCCAGCACCGCGTACTCGATGGCGGTGGAGACGCCACCGTTCATCTGTCCGTAGGGCGGCACCACGTTGCCGACGTTACGGGTAACGAACAGGTCGCCGGGGGAACTCTGGGTGATCAGCTCTGGAACGATGCGCGAGTCCGCGCAGGTAATGAACATCGCCCGGGGTTGCTGGGCGGTGGCGAGTTTTTTGAAGAGTTCTTCCTGTTGCGGAAAAACCTCGTGATGAAAACGCAAAAAACCCTCAACGATATTTTGCAGCGCTGCATCGGCGCTTTCGGCGCCCTGGCTGGGGGCTGAAGCCGATGCAGCCAATGGCTGTTTATCCTTGTCACTCATGATTCATCCTCTTTGACGGATTAGGTGAATTTTCCAGATTTATCCGGCAGGACGCCAGTGATTGATTAAAAAACAACCAGACCGCCCATCGCGACCTGTGGGTCACTTGGTGAACAAGGTAGCGGCAAAAACTTAACTCAAACTGAACGGAAGGCTCTAGATCGCCACTATTGCCTCTGCAAAAGCGTGACCAGCCTGTCCGGGGCAGCCCTTAAACCTTAGGCCATGGGCTGCTAGAGCAACGACATCTGCCCGCCTGGCGGACAAAAGGCCGTGCAATCCAGGTTGAAGTTGTCACGACGATCAAGCCCCAAGCGCTTGCTGGCTTTGGCAAAACGCTGGGCCAGAAGTTCGGCGAAGGGGCCTTCACCGCGCATCCGTGCACCAAAGCGGCTGTCGTACAGTTCGCCGCCACGGGTCTGGCGGATCAGGCTCAAGACATGGGCGGCGCGCTGGGGATAATGCGCCAACAGCCATTCCTCGAACAGCGGCGCCACCTCCAGCGGCAACCGCAGCATCATATAGGCCGCGCTTTGCGCGCCGGCGGCCTTGGCTTCACTGAGCAGGCTCTCCAACTCGCTGTCATTGATCATAGGGATCATCGGCGAACACAAGACCCCCACCGGAATCCCCGCCTCACGCATCACCCGAATTGCCCGCAAGCGGGCCTTGGGCGCCGCCGCACGGGGCTCGAGGATGCGTTTGAGCTCATCGTCCAGGGTGGTCAGGCTGATCATCACCGCCACCAACCGTCGCTGCGCCAACTCGACCAGCAGGTCCAGGTCCCGGAGGATCAGCGACCCCTTGGTGACAATGGTCACCGGATGGCGATAGCGCAGCAGCACTTCCAGGGTGCGCCGGCTGAGCTGCTGTTCACGTTCGATGGGCTGATAGGGATCGGTGTTGGAACCCAGGTTGATCGGCGCGCAGCGATAACCCGGCTTGGACAACTGCTGCTCCAGCAGCGCGCCGGTGTTGCTCTTGGCGATCAGCTTGGTCTCGAAATCCAGCCCCGGCGACATATCCCAATAAGCATGGCTGGGCCGTGCGTAGCAGTAGATACAGCTATACTCTTTAAAAAGAACCAATGCACGGTGAACCCAATGTCAGGCAATGTCTATTCATACATGCGGTGGAGTACAGACCGCCAATCAGACGGATCAACCGAAGCCCGTCAGCGTGCGGCTCAAGAGGCTTTCTGCAAGCATTACGACATGACATTAGTGGAAGAGATCACCGACCCCGGTATGACCAGCTTTCGGGGCAAGAATGCTCACGAAGGAAAGCTCCGTGATTTCATCAACCGTGCAAAACGTGGCGAGATTCCACCCGGTAGCCTTCTCCTGTTTGAGAACGCCGACCGTATGTCGAGGATGCAACTCGCTCACGCCGTCCCCCTGTTCTTTGAAATCCTAGGTGCTGGCTTGAGGATTGGCATTGCCGACCGCCTACAGGTGTATACGCCTGGAACACTCGACCTCGGTGGCCTCATGACCATTCTTGTCGATATGGAACGTGCCAACGCCGAGTCAAAACGGAAGAGCGATTTTGGCCGTGCTGGTTGGGCCAAGGCTCATGTTCGTATGGAGGCGGGCGACGTGACGACGGACAAGGTTGCCCAATGGCTTGAGGTTGAGCGAATTGATGGAGAACGCCGGTTCAAGGTAAAGGAGGACATTGCCGAACAGATACGGGCCTTGTTCACCGCGTCCCTTCAATACGGCGTGGCTGAGTCGTGCAGAAGGGTTAACGAGCAGTTCGGTTCAGGTTGGAAGATTCACCAAGTACAATACCTGTTGAAGAACCGTCGCTTGATTGGTGAACACACCATAACCAACTACAGCGAACAGGCCGGGAAGAACATGCCATCCGACCGGGTGTTGACTGACTATTACCCGGTGGTCGTGGACAAGAACCTGTTCGCCGAGGTGCAAGCGGTCATTAACAAGCGTAAACCCTTCGCCGGTAAGCAAGACGCCAGCAATCTCAACATCTATAGAGGCTTGGTGAAGTGTGCAGCTTGTGGCGGTAGCGTCCGGTTCATGTTCAAGACCGGCAAGGAGTATTTCCACTGTACCGCCAGCATGAGCAACAGTTGCACAGGGCCAGGAATTCGCAGTATCCGAGGTGAGCACCTACGCCGCTTGCTGTTCAAGTTTGAGCACTGGACCAACCTTCGCACCTACTTCATGCAGTCCAGTGAAGACCTAAAGACCCTTCGTCGTGAGCGTGACGCGTTACTGGCGCTGATAGAGAAGATCGGCACACGTACCAGCCAGACACAACAGCGCCTCATGGACGAAGACGACTCAGACCGGCAATCCGTGCTGCTGGACATGCTCACCAAGGCTAAGGGAGACGACAGGGATGCACGTGCCAAGCTGGCAGCCACTGAAACACAACTATCAGAGCTGGAAGACGCCTTTACCATTGCCGGGTTGGATATTGGCAACCGTGTGGAGTGGATGTTGAACGACCGTACCGAGGCGGCTGCACTGGAGCGAGCAAGGATCAATCGGTACCTGTCAAACATCTTTGAAACGCTGGTGATTGACTTCGAGGGAAAGACCCTCAGCACGGTGGTTAAGCCTGCGCTCAAGGGCAAGGTTACGGAGTTCCAAGCCACCATCAGCAGTCCACCAGATAAACGCTTCAAGGTTGTTAAAGGGCCTGTCAGGATCGCTGGTAAGCGTCGCAGAGTGCCATCAACAATGCCCGACGTCTTTACTCCGGAAGAACTCGAAACACTCAAGGGAGTGCAGTGGAAAGCACCAATACCGCTGTTGTCGCCTGTGATGAAGAAGCCCTTGCGTTGACATGCCAATAACCTCCCTGAAACGTCTATTAAACCCATATAGGACATATGGTTTTTTCATTGTGACGGAGAGTGACGACTCGCGGGATGGCCGGTTTCTGGGGCGATCGTTTAACAAAGGCTTGATTGCGATCCGGTTTGAGGTTTACCGCACTACTAATGCATAATCGTGTCCAAAATTGGTCCCTGACTCGCCATTCTTAGCTTCCACGCACGCCAGTGTTGACGCTGGCTCCAGCATTTATTGGCTAGTGACGCAGAAGGGCGATTGAGTTCGCAAGTATAGGAGGGGGACTCCGAGTGAGTGTGTTCATTTGTAGATGGAGATCAGTGTGTGAGTGAAACCAGTGAAGAGAAGACGAAGAGAAAGTATCTGGCAGTGTTTCGTGACTACGAATGGTCGTATCAGCATTCAGTCTTCTACGATGATCCTGAAGAAAGCCATGCATTGCTTGAGCACATGGTGAGATTCAAACAGGTACTTCGTAGACGGTGCCCAGATCAGCCATTCCTGGTCCGTATACAGACGCTTAAGAAGGGGTCAGCAACTCACCAAGCCTACCTGACCATCTTCACCACCAAGAAAGTCGAAGATCTGCGAAAGATCGCGAACAAAGTCTTCCCGTCGATCATGAACGTCATGGGCAAGACGCTCTCCGTCGAGAAGCACGATCAGATCGCAAGGGCAATCGAGAAACAGAAGCCGCAAGACTTATCCAAGGTATTCGACAAGGTTGGGATCAATCGGTGGACATTGCTCAATAAGCAGCATCTAGCCGAATTGAATGATGCGGTTTGACGGAAGGGTGGCTAGAGTATGAGCCAGTGTGGCGTTCTGCCAGTCCCGTAGCGTATGGCGTTGAGGAGCTGTAATGGGTGAGGATAACAAGGTCAAGGAAACGGTTGAGGCCGTAACAGGGCTGGTACAAGCCATTCCAATTTATCAGGACCTGGCTCAGCCTGCTGTGAAGCAGGTAGGCAAAGCACTTGAGACTGTAGGGAAGGCAATCAACGTTGCTCTTGCCCCAGTCGGGGCGTTGGTTTGGGGTTATGAAAAATGCCAAGACTTCATATCCACGAAGGTGGCAGATCGTCTCAAGGATGTTCCGCCTGAAGACATCATCACGCCAAAGCCGAATGTTGCTGGCCCCGCAATCGAAGCACTGAGATACACGGGTCACGAGGAAGATTTAAGCGATTTGTACGCGAATTTGCTCGCGTCTTCGATGGACAAGAAAACTGCGTCAGGAGCGCATCCGGCATTCGTTGAGATTATCAAGCAACTCACGCCTGATGAGGCAAAGCTTGTGAAGCTCTTCACTGGAAATCGAGCATACCCGCTGCTAACTCTTAGCTCTAACTACCGGGTCGAGGAAGAAGGCCGTAGGGGAGGGCGTGAGGTCCTAACCAACTTTTCCTTGCTGGGTGTTGAAGCTGGCGTTGAATTCCCACAAATGACGCCTGCTTATCTCGATAATTTGTGTCGTTTAGGTCTGGCAGATGTGCCTGGGATGGGTTTTGAGTACACGGCAAAGGGCGTTTACGACCCCTTGGAGAATCATCCAGATGTACTGCTCATGAAGCAGCGCATTGAATCTGACCCTTTAAGGATGTGCAGTATTCAACGGGGAGGGCTCCGGGTGACGACACTTGGGAAGCAGTTTGCTCAGATATGTGTCTTTCGAGCGAAGTGAAGCTTGGGTTAAGCATTTCGCATGACTCGAGCTCCGTAGGCGTTAGGAGTTGATTTCCATGGTCATTTTGGCTGGTCTGCGTGTACTCATTACGGTACACCCTGTTGACCACTTGTCGGATGAATACAGTTTCGTGGGTTCCAGCGTTGTTTTCACCGGCCATGAGAGCCAGAATGACACCATCTAGACCCAGATGAATACAGGAACAAGGAAATGGCAGATGTTGGCTACAAGCGCGTTTCAACGGTAGACCAGACTACCGCTCGCCAACTGGATGGCATGACCTTCGCCCAGGTGTTTGAAGACAAGGTGTCAGGTTCCACTACTGAGCGTCCCGCCTTACAGGAAATGCTTCGCTACGTTCGTGAGGGTGACACGATTCATGTCCACTCGATTGATAGGCTTGCCCGTAGCTTGGTTGATTTGCTTGGTCTGGTGAGTGACCTCAAAGCCCGAGGTGTGAACGTCCATTTCCACAAAGAGAACTTGCTGTTCACTAACGAGCAGAACGCTAACCAAGACTTGATGTTGAGCATGATGGGCGCCGTCGCTCAGTTCGAACGCTCAATGATCAAAGAACGCCAACGTGAAGGCATCGCCGGGGCCAAGGCGAGAGGCGTCTACAAAGGTGGAGTGAAGACCACCAACGCTGATGCAATCCGTACGCACGTCGCCAACGGGGCGTCCTACCGTGATACGGCCAAGGCACTTGGCGTCAGCCTTTCCACTGTGCAGCGGGCAATGAAGGACTGACATCCTGTTCACTGCACCCAACGTCCACCAGAGGCAAGCTCAGCGGCACCCAGCCCAACACTTATTTTAAGAAAACAACAGTTTGCAATGAGCCCTCTTGCAGCTCGTTTAACAGCTCAGGCAAGTCGCTGTGCCCCTGGGTTATTTTTCCAGCCAAAACATCCAATCGCCCATCCACTTACGATCCTGATGCGGCGACGTGCAGCAATCATCAGTTTAAATGGCTTGATCAATTGCAGGGGTAGGCCGCTCTATAGGCTTGAAGCGCCAGCATCGACGCATTCTCGTGAAGAGTTTCCGGGTGATCATCAAGATATTTGAGGAGGACCCTCGCTGCCTGCCCCATGGTGAACCCTTCGCGGGGAATACAGATCGCGATAGTTTCGGGGCTGGCTATACGGGCTAGCACCAACGTGTCTGTAACGCCATTCACAAACCCAGCGCAGACTCCGGCATTAAAGTATCGCTCTCTGGGTGTCTTCTCTTTAAGAAAAGCACGGCAGTTCTCTGCCATTTCGTTCCCAGTATCGCCCCGCGCCTGTGAAGTTAGGCCGCTCATTCCGACCAGTGCAGCCACGGCTAGTATCCCTGCTTTCATGACTACTCTCAGACGAAAAATTGGTCTGGCAATACTAGCCATTGAAATAGCCCGATGCCATCACTAAGGGTGGGGGGCGGGATGCACCTACTTAGGTGGAGGGCACTCACGTACCTAACAGATGCACGCAGGCCGTCCATTTCTGGAGTATCTTTGATAGCTTATAGCTATCAATATAAGCATAGCGATAGATGAATTTCGGGCGGTGGGTGCCTAGGGTGTATTCGAGTACAGACCGGGGGGGGGGGGAGGCCTGAGGTGTTGCGAGTGGCGAAGAAATCACCGCTAGGGGTGGACTGCCGCAGGAAGCCACCAAATCAGCACAAGCTTGGTGGCGACTTTCACGTCTTAACGCGGCGGGCTACGGCGGTGGTGGCAAACATCTTCCCATTCACCGAAGCGGAACCGACGATATTGACGAACCGGCACCGTTTTGGCACCGACGGTTGTGTTGCGGGTGAAACCAATCGACATGTCCATTAGGGCAGTCTCCAGTACGTTGAGTTAAGGCGCACAGTCTGGAGACGACCACCGATCAATCACCGATTGACGCAATTGCATCAATTGGCTTTTAATGGCGTCCTTCTTTCGACAGTACTGAAACGTATGCGTCGGAGGGTACGGGTAGTCACGTTTCTGTCGCCAAACGTGGCGTGGCTACTCGTAGACATCTTCTGCTAAAACCGCCTTGATTGGCGGTTTTCGCGTTTCTGTCAGCATCATATCGTTAAGTCAGAGGCTCTGCAAGCCCCTATGAGCCCCTGTGAGCGTAATTATCGAATTACCCCCCTCACGCCCCTCTAACACCCCCCAAACGCCCACAAACGCACCGAAAGAGCCTCAATAGGCCCTTATTAAGCCCTTACCGGCATATCTCATCGGAATGCACTTAAAAGTGATAAAACCGCTGAAAACAGTGCGTTTTAGCATGCTTTTTCGCCGTGAAAACAGCCAAAAACACTACATGTGGGGTCTCGGAGGAATTCGGGGTACAAGATAATGCGTTTTTGGGGGCTTATCAACGCACTACCTGTGGACAAGGCTGTGGGTAAAATGTGTATGAAACGCGGAACATCCGTGTAGGCCTTACTGCGGCTGGATTGCGCCGTTTGTCACTAAATGTTCCTAGGGAGAAACTCCCCCAAGACGTGGCAGCTCACCTCTCTTCTATATATGTAGAAAATCACCCTGCGCTCATATGTACCAATTAGGCACTACAGTCAGCCATGCTCGCAACCGCGATAGGGGTTGATCGAGCGGTCAAAGGGCAGGTCCGGCGACTGGTTGCGGGTGATGATGGTCTTCGCCGTTTCAAAACGGACTTCCGTGCCTTGGGTCAGCGGCACTTCCTGATACCAGCCATCGTCCTCGGCCACCGAGCGGTGGGCGGCAAAACGGTTGTGCGGGTTGCTCGCAGTGCCGCGACCGCGGGGAGGTAAAGGCGTGAACATGGACGGCGCTCCATTACTGTATGCACATACAGTAATGGAGCCAGATTTATCTGACCAGCACCGCCCGACCGAAACCCCGTGACCTTCAGGGCACCGGTTCGCCTGGGCCTTGATCCTTGCCACCATCGAAGCGGGTGCAAACCGTCACGAAAGACCGGAAAAGCCCCCTGAAACCGGCGACTTCACGAATCTTTGACGAACGCCTCACGGGCCTTTGACTGCCCGAGGCCGAAGCTGCCTGGCATCCGCCCATCCCTCATCTACGGCTCACTGCGCATGTCCAGAACCCGCGTCCTCCCTGCTCTCTGTTTGTCATTGTTGGCGCTGCTCGCGTGGCCACAGGTGCAGGCCGCCTCCACGCCCTCGACTCGCCCGGAACAATGGGCGCAGCCGGTGGAGGTGCAATACAACCTGTATCAGATGTCGCCCACCCTCTATCGCAGCGCCTTGCCCGACAAAGGGGCGGTGCCGTTGCTGGAAAAACTCAAGGTGGGGACGGTAATCACCTTCCTGCCGGAGTCCGACGCCGACTGGCTGTCGAGCCCGGGGATCAAGCAGATGCAATTGCCTTATCGGACCAACCATGTGGACGATGCCGATGTGCTGGCGGCGTTGCGGGCCATTCAAGAAGCCGAGAGCCAAGGCCCGGTGCTGATGCATTGCAAGCACGGTTCCGATCGCACAGGGTTGATGTCGGCGATGTACCGAGTGGTGGTCCAGGGCTGGAGCAAAGAGGACGCCCTGAATGAAATGACCCAGGGCGGGTTCGGCGAAAGTACCCACTTCAAGGACAGTGTTCGCTACATGATGCAGGCCGATGTCGACAAACTGCGTAGCGCATTGGCCAATGGCGATTGCAGCACCAGCGTGTTTGCCACCTGCTCGGTCAAAAGTTGGCTATCGACCGTCAGCGCCAGCAAACCCGCCCATTGACCGCCGCGATAGGAGCTGGCGTGTCAGCGATAGCGTCCTCAGGACCGCCATCGCCGGCAAGTCGGCTCCTGCCAAAACCGCGTCACCAGTGCAGACAGCCCGCCCCCTTACGGGGTTATTCGGGCTTTTTCTTGAGCTTGGGGTTGGGGAAGAACTGCACCGCCTGCACCTTGGTATCCGGCACTTTCAACGCTGTGGTGTTGACCCGCGTGCCCAACTCCTTGGGCACCGACAACCCCTGTTCATTCAGGGTGTCGGCATAACCGCAGGCCACGCACTCACGGTGGGGCACGCCGTCTTCGCTCCACATCATCAGCCGGTCCGGCTCACTGCACGCCGGGCAAACCGCCCCGGCGATAAAACGTTTCTTGGTCGTGGTCACGGGTGCATCACTCATGCTGCAGCGTCCTCACTCAGGCCGCTGTGGCGCAAGAGTGCGTCAATCGACGGGGCGCGTCCGCGGAAATCGACGAACAGCACCATCGGCGCCTGGGAACCGCCACGGGCCAGGATCGCCTCGCGGAAGGCACGACCGGTCTGCGGGTTAAGCACGCCGTCTTCCTCGAACTTGGAGAAGGCGTCCGCCGACAGCACTTCAGCCCACTTGTAGCTGTAGTAACCGGCCGCGTAGCCGCCGGCGAAGATGTGCGCAAAGCTGTTGGGGAAGCGGTTGTAGGCCGGCGGACGCATGACCGAGACCTCGTCACGCACGCCTTCAAGCACCTGCAGCACGCTGCGGCCATCACCGTGGGTGGCGTGCAGTTCGAAGTCGAACAACGAGAACTCCAACTGGCGCACCATCATCAGGCCGGACTGGAAGTTCTTCGCCGCGAGCATTTTCTGCAGCAGGTCCTGGGGCAAGGGTTCGCCGCTTTCGTAGTGACCGGAGATCAGCGCCAGGCCTTCCGGCTCCCAGCACCAGTTCTCCATGAACTGGCTCGGCAGCTCCACCGCATCCCAGGCCACGCCGTTGATGCCGGAGACACCGGCGTGCTCGACCCGGGTCAGCAGGTGGTGCAGGCCATGGCCAAATTCGTGGAACAGGGTAGTGACTTCGTCGTGGGTGAGCAGCGCCGGCTTGCCGCTCACGGCAGGGGTGAAGTTGCACACCAGGTTGGCCACTGGGTTCTGCAAGGTGCCTTCCAGGGTGCGCCGGCGATCGCGGGCGCCGTCCATCCAGGCACCGCCACGCTTGTTGGCGCGGGCGTACAGGTCGAAGAAGAAACGCCCAACGTGCTGGCCGTTTTCCTTGATTTCAAACAGGCGGACATCCGGGTGCCAGGTGTCGAAGCCCTTCTGTTCGGCAATCTCGATGCCGTACAGGCGCTGGACAATGGCGAACAGGCCGCTCAGCACCTTGTCGATCGGGAAGTAGGCGCGCAGGGCTTCCTGGGCCACGCTGTAGCGCTGCTCGCGGAGTTTTTCACCGTAGAAACCGCTGTCCCAGCTTTGCAGGTCCGGGCAGCCTTGTTCGGCGGCGTAGGCCTGGAGCTGCTCCAGGTCCTGGGCGGCGAACGGCTTGCTGCGCTTGGCCAGGTCCCGCAGAAAGCTCAGCACTTGGTCGCTGGACTCGGCCATCTTGGTGGCCAGGCTCAGCTCGGAGTAGCTGGCGAAACCCAACAGCTGGGCCAATTCCTGGCGCAGGTCGAGGATCTGTTCCATCACCGGGCCGTTATCATTCTGACCGGCGTTCGGGCCTTGGTCCGACGCACGGGTGCAGTAGGCGCCATAGACTTCTTCGCGCAGGGCGCGGTCTTCGGCGTAGGTCATTACGGCGTAGTAACTAGGGAATTCCAGGGTAATCAGCCAGCCGTCCAGGTCCTTGGCTTGCGCGGCGGCAGCCATTTGCGCCTTGGCCGAATCGGTCAGGCCGGCCAGGGACGCTTCGTCGGTGACGTGCTTGGTCCAGGCCTGGGTGGCATCGAGCAACTGGTTGGAGAAGCGGCTGCCCAGCTCCGAGAGCTTGCTTTGCACTTCGGCATAACGCTGCTGTTGCTCAGGCGGCAGGTCGATACCCGACAGGCGGAAATCCCGCAGGGAATGTTCCAGGATGGTTTTTTGCGCAACGTCGAAGGTCGCGGCTTCCGGGCCATTGGCCAGGGCTTCGAAGGCCTGGAACAGCTCACGGTTCTGGCCCATTTCGGTGGAGTAGGCACTCAACGCCGGCAGGCACGCTTCATAGGCTTCACGCAGTTCTGCGCTGTTGCACACGGCGTTCAGGTGGCTGACCGGGCTCCAGGCGGCGCCCAGGCGATCATTCAGCTCGTCCATGGCCAGCACCAGGCCGGCCCAGGTCGGCTGCTGGCCTTGGCTCTTGAGGATTTCAGCGATGGCAACCCGGTTGTCCGCCAGGATCTGTTCGATGGCCGGTTGCACATGCTCGGCACGGATCGCCGAGAACGGCGGCAGGTCGTAGGACTGTAGAAGAGGGTTGTTCAGGCTCACGGTTGGCACCTTGGCTGGAAGAAACGTAGCGCCATCTTAATTACAATCGATGCCAACCGCAGCTATCGACCCCATTAATAAATGTCAGAGAGGCAACCCCACTTGGCCATTCGCACTTACCAGAACCTCACGCCGAGCCTCGGCGAACGGGCCTTCGTCGACAGCTCGGCGGTGGTGATCGGCGACGTCGAAATCGGCACCGACAGCTCCATCTGGCCGCTCACGGTGATCCGCGGCGACATGCACCGCATCCGCATCGGCGCCCGCACCAGCGTGCAGGACGGCTGCGTGCTGCACATCACCCACGCCGGACCGTTCAACCCCGACGGCTTTCCGCTGCTGATCGGTGATGACGTCACCGTAGCCCACAAGGTCATGCTCCATGGCTGCCAGATCGGCAGCCGGATCCTCATCGGCATGGGCAGCATCGTCATGGACGGTGCAGTGGTCGAAGACGAGGTGATCATCGGCGCCGGCAGCCTGGTGCCGCCGGGCAAACGCCTGGAAAGCGGCTTCCTGTATGTGGGCAGCCCGGTGAAAGCCGTGCGCCCGCTGACCGACAAGGAGCGTGCGTTCTTCACCTACAGCGCCGCCAATTACGTGAAACTCAAGGACCTGCACCTGGCCGAAGGCTACGACCGTCCCTGACCTTTTGCCCCACTGCCCAGGAAACCCCATGCATTACCAAACCGTTCTGTTCGACCTCGATGGCACCCTGACCGACCCCCGCGAAGGCATTACCCGCTCGATCCAGTTCGCCCTGGGCAAACTGGGGATCGACGAGCCAGACCTGACCAAGCTCGAACACTTTATCGGCCCGCCTTTGTTGCAGGCCTTTATGCAGTTCTACGACTTCGACGAGGCCCGGGCCTGGGAGGCGGTGAATTTCTACCGCGAGCGCTTCAAGGTCACCGGTCTCTATGAAAACCGCGTGTTCGACGGCGTCACGCCGCTGCTGGAAACCTTGAGCGGGCAGGGCCGACAGCTGTACATCGCCACCTCCAAGCCTTGGGTATTCGCCCGGGAAATCGCCCGGCACTTCGATTTTGCCAAGCACTTCAAGGTGATCTACGGCAGCGAGCTGGATGGCACCCGCACCGACAAAGTGCAGTTGATCGCCCATCTGCTGGCCGAAGAACACCTCGACCCGGCCAGCACCCTGATGATCGGCGACCGCAAGCACGACCTGATCGGCGCCCAGCGCAACGGGCTGGACGCGGCGGCGGTGGGCTACGGGTTTGGCAGCCGTGAGGAATTGACCGCCGAGGCGCCGGCCTATCACTTCGAGACCCTGGCCGAGCTGCATCAGGCGTTTTTACGGAGCTAGGGTTTAGGGAGCTAGGGCGAAGCTCTCGCCGGCCAGCCTCGCCAGGGCCGCCTTGCGTTGCTCGATCGGCAAGCGCCCGAGCTGTTCCACGGCGGTGTAGAACGCCGGCCAATCCCCCTTCACCTGGGCGAACAACGCGGCGAACGCCGGCACCCATTGGTCGTACAGGCCAAAGGGCAGCAAGCGCGCGTTGTTCAATGGGGCGTCGATCCAGGCGTCGTAGCGCTTGGAGCCGCCCCACCGGTGATCCCGCCGTTGGCGATAGTCTTGCCGCAGACGGTCGAACTCCGCGGCCTTGCGCTGGCGCATCTGCTCGGCGGGCAAGGGCAGAGCGTAGAGCTGCCCCAAGCGCTTGCGGCAATCGAGCAGCAACTGGATAAACTCATCGCGCTGACGCCGATCCCCTTCCGCCAAGGGCGGCAGGCCGCGATAAGCACGCCATTGCCGAGTGCCTTCCTGCTCGACAAAGTTGGCAAAGGACTCGTTGAACTCGGTGTCGTCCTGCACATAAAAGCGCTGATGCGCCAGCTCGTGGAAGATCAAGGTCGCCAGGCGCTCATCCCCCCAGTGCAGCATCGAACTGATGATCGGGTCATCGAACCAGCCCAGTGTGGAATAAGCCTCCACCCCGCCTATCGCCACGTCCATGCCTTGCTGCTGTTGCAGCGCTGCCGCCCCGCGCGCGGCGCCCTGGCTGTAATAGCCGCGATAGGCCACGCAACCGGCAATCGGGAAGCAATGGGTTTGCGGGCTCAGGGAAAACTCCGCCGTGGCGAACACATTCCACACCACATAGGGCCGGCCGATGTCGGCAAACAGGCGATAGCTCTGATTGTCCGGCAGGTGCAGGTGCTGGCTGGCGAAGGCCCGGGCTTTTTGCGACTGGGCCAGGTGGGCCCGCAATTGCGGGTCGCGAGCGGGGTCGTCGAGCACCTGTTGCACCGGCGTACGCGCCCGCAACAACTGCCACTGGCCGCTGGCCAACTGCCCGTAGTAGCCCAGGCTGGAACAACCGTTGAGCAACAAAAGCACCAGGCCCGGAAACAAAAGACGCAAAACGGGATCAAGTAACCCATGGCTTGAACGCGGCCTAGTCAAATCGAATCATCCTCCGAGGGTCTGCCCGCCAGACTATCTCGCCTGCCTGGAGTTTCGCCATGCGCGTGTTGCTGTTGACCACTGGATTGCTCGCCCTGAATGGCTGCGCCAGCCTGCCCGACCCCGATCCGACGCAAGCCTGGATCGACCTCGCTGCCCACCAGGACAGCACCCTGCAAGCCCTGGAAGTGGACGAAAAGACCGCCGTCGATAAACGTTATTTTGAAGTCCAGCCCGGCAACCATCAATTGACCGTGCGCTACCAGTTCGCCGTGGCGCCGACCAATATCGGCCCCGAAGCCCAACCGCTGTGGCGTGACTGTCAGTTGAACCTGACCTTCAGCGACTTCAACGCCGGCCAGCGCTACCAACTGCAGGCCGGGGCCATCGGCTGGCGCCCGTGGGCCAAGCTCTACGACGAACAGCGCAAACTGGTGGGCAGCGGACAACCGGCAGGCTGTCAGCGCAGTTGATCGGCGTTATGCTGAGCCCTTCGCGTCCCATCGGCCGACATCATGCGCCCGCTCCTGCTGCTTTTCGCCCTCACCACCCTGACCGCCTGCTCCAGCCCCTTGCCCAGCGCCGACCCGCAACAGGCCTGGGTCGACCTGATCACCCGCACCCCGGGCGGCAAGCTGGTGATGGCCGAACGGCTGGACAAGCAAAAACTCACCGACGGGCGCTATTTCCAGGTCAGCCCCGGCAGCCATGAACTGACGGTGCGCTTCGATTTCGAAGTGCCCGGCAGCGGCATGAGCGGCATGAACAGCCCGCAAGAACGCCTGTGCTACCTGACCTTGAACTACGACCGGTTCGAGGCCGGCCAGCGTTACCTGCTGGAAGCCCGCTCGCTGACCTTCACCCCCAGCGCCCGGCTGTATAACCCGCAACGCCAGGTGGTGGCCGAAGAGCGCCTGATCCACTGCGTGCCCTGAGTGGGTTCAGCGATCGTTCTTCTGATAGATGATCTTCTTGGTGCCGTTTTCACAGCTGCCGACCACCATGTTGTTGTCGTGGACTTCGTCATTGCTGACGATTTCCAGGGTGTAGGACGCCACGCCCTGGGCCTGGATCTTGGCTTCGATCTCGGCCTTGAGTTCTTCACAGGGCTTGGGGGCCGCCAGGGCCGACGTGGCCAGCGCGCAACAAACTACCGCCAAGGCAAAACGTTTCATGATGTACCGCTCCCTTGCTGCAGCGCCCATACCCATGAGCTGAAGCTGCAGACACTTTGTCTGACTGCCTTTTGACCAAGCGAGTTCTGAGCCCACGCACATTCAGCTGAACCCCGCGCCCGATGCCGGGCTCGAAGAGGGTGAATAGCACAATAGGCGCGCACATGAACTGGCAACTGGTGGAATGGCTACGCGAATACAAGGATCCCCTGACGCTGCTAGTGAGCGTTGGCACCCTGGTGGTGTGGATTCTCTATGCACAACTGCTGCTCAACAATTACCAGCGCCAGCGGCGCCCGCGCATCATCATCAACCGTGGCGCCGGCAAAGGCATCGGCTCGCTGTGCCTGATCAGCAACATGAGCGCCGAACCGATCTTCATCAACCAGATCGTGTTGCGGCTCAACACCAGCCAAGGCCCGCTGTGCTGCGACGTCACCGATATCCGCGAAGAGAGCAAGGGCGAGATCGAACAGGACCTGATCCTGCACAAGGCCACGCGCCAAGGGCCGTTGCGCACGGGCGACTTCACCCACATCGGCACCTTCGCCACCTTGATCCAGCGCCTGGCGCTGCTGCACGACATCCCCATGCAGGGGCACCTGCCCGATGCAGCCTGGCGTTTTCTCGACCTGGAAATTCGCGTGATCGCCTTCTACGGCTCAGACAAACACGCCATCGGCGCACGCCGAACTTTCAACTTGGGGGAAGCCGCGGAGGGCGGTTGCCAGTTGTTCGCCCAAAGCCGCGAAAGCCAGCAATACAACTCACGCTGGCAACGGCGCCAGGTGCGGCGTCATTGGATGCTGGATGTGGAGGGTTGACCAGCCGGCCATCGCCGACATGTTGTCGGCAATGGCCGTGCAGGCCGAGTAGGGTCTTTAGCTGACCAGGGTCGCGTCGAGGCTGATCTTGGCATTCAGAACCTTGGACACTGGGCATCCTTCCTTGGCCTTGGTGCTCAACTCTTCGAATTGCTGCTGGCTGGCGCCGGGGATTTTCGCCTTGAGGATCAGGTGCACCGCCGTAATCGCAAAACCGCCGTCGACCTGGTCCAGGGTGACTTCTGCCTGAGTGTCGATGCTGTCGGCTTTCAAGCCGGCGTCACCGAGAATCATGGAAAACGCCATGGAGAAACAACCCGCATGGGCGGCGCCGATCAGCTCTTCCGGGTTGGTGCCCTTGCCCCCTTCAAAGCGCGCCTTGAAGCCATAAGGCGCTTCACGCAGGACTCCGGTTTCAGTGGAAATCGAACCGATGCCGGTTTTCAGGTCACCTTCCCAATGAGCCGATGCTTTCTTTTTGATACTCATATCCGTCTCCTCAAGAACCGACGCGACGGGTGGCGCGCCATTGGTTTGTGCTGCTCAAAGGTCTGAGGATAGAAGGACGGGCAAAGTTCACCCGGGTATTCCAAGCCATTTATCGGCGAGCAATTCACAGCCTGCTATTGAATCTCGGGTATATGCCCACATTGCATAGAACTGACTTATAGAATTCGCCAGGTTTTGCCGCCCACGACAAACGCCTGCGCAGCCATTGGAGAAGCAGGCTTATGAAACCGCTGTCCGAGATCAAGTTTTCCACCCTCGACCTGGTGCCCGTACGTGAAGACGGCAGCCCGGCGCAATCCCTGCGCAATTCCCTGGACCTGGCGCAACACGTAGAGAAGTTCGGCTACACGCGCTTCTGGGTCGCCGAGCACCACAACATGGACGGCATCGCCAGTTCCGCCACCTCGGTGCTGCTGGGCTACCTGGCCGGCGGAACCTCGAGCATTCGCGTCGGCTCCGGCGGGGTGATGCTGCCCAACCATGCGCCGCTGGTGATCGCCGAGCAGTTCGGCACCCTGGAAAGCCTTTACCCGGGGCGCATCGATCTGGGCCTGGGCCGCGCCCCGGGTTCCGACCAGATGACCGCCCGCGCCCTGCGCCGGGAGCGCTCCGGCAGCGCCGACGACTTTCCTGAAGACGTCGCCGAACTGATGGCCTACCTCGGCCCACGCAGCCCGGAACAACGAGTGATCGCCGTGCCCGGCACCGGCACCAACGTCCCGGTCTGGCTCCTGGGTTCGAGCCTGTTCAGCGCGCAACTGGCCGGCGAGCTCGGCTTGCCTTACGCCTTCGCCTCGCATTTCGCCCCGCGCTACATGCACGAAGCGATTCGCGTGTACCGCAATCACTTCAAGCCTTCGGCAGTGCTCGACAAACCTTACGTGATGCTCGGCGTACCCCTGGTGGCCGCCGACACCGACGAGCAGGCCGACTACCTGGCGACCTCGGTGTACCAGCGCATCCTCGCCCTGATGCGCGGCCAGAGCCTGGTGCAGCGCAAACCGGTGGCGTCCATGGACGGCCTGTGGCTGCCCCACGAGAAAGAAGCGGTGGCCAGCTTCCTTGGCCTGGCCATGGTCGGCAGCCCGGCGAAGATCCGCGCCAAGCTGGAAGTGCTGATCGAACAGACCGGCGCCGATGAGCTGATTTTCACCTGCGACCTCTACGAACACGCCGACCGCGTGCACTCCTACGAGCTGCTGGCGCAAATAATGAAAGGCTGAGGCCGCTTTCAGGCATAAAAAAACCGACGCCATGGCGTCGGTTTTCTTTGCGCAGCAGAAACGTCAGCCGCGTTTGTAGACGATTTCCTTGGAGCCGGCTTCGCAGGTGCCTACCACTTTGCCGTCAGCAGCCGCGCCTTTATCGACCACTTCCAGCGAATAGCCTGACGCACCCTTGGCATCGATTTTCGCGGCGATTTCGCTTTTCAGCTCGTCACACGGCTTGCCTGCAGCAAGGGCTGTTCCCGCAAGGCTCAACAGCGCTGCAGCTAATACTAGTTTTTTCATCGGTCACATTCCCTGGTCGGATCAAAAGGGTCAGCATTTACGCCGGCCTGACTGAGGCTCAAGACATGTAGCGCTTTGCCATTTCCTATGGCACTCGGCCAGCGCACAAGTTCAAGAGCCTAGACCAAGGCTTCAACTATTGGCAATTCGGAAGCCCACCTTGAGGGTGACCTGGAAGTGCGCGGCTTTACCGTCCTTGATATGGCCCCGGGTGTCGATGACTTCGAACCACTCCAGGTGCTTGATGCTCTTGTGAGCCTCGGCCAGCGCATTGTTGATGGCCTCCTCGATGCTGGTCGGGGAGGAGCCGACCAGCTCGACTTTCTTATAAGTGTGGTGATCAGTCATAACGCTCTCCTTTTTTGGCTGTGAAGACAGCCTAGCAGTGATTGTTGCTATTTCCTGTGGCGCCCGGAACGCAGTGAAGTTCAGATTTTCTGCACTTTCGCCGCACCCCGCAGTCGGAACCTACACACGCCAATCATCACCCTGCAGGAGAGCCGACATGGCCAACACCTCGTTACGCAAAGCCTCACTGGAAAGTATGGAAGCCGAGATCTCCAGCCTGCTCAAATCCCTGGAGAGCCTCAAGGACGACGCGTCTGACGAGTCGCGTAAAACCCTCAAGGCCTTGAAAGGCAATGCCGAGAACGCGCTGAAGCATTCGCGCAGCCTGCTCAGCGATGCCTATGAAGAAGTCAAAGTGAAAACCCGTGAAACCGGGATTGCCACCCGCGACTACGCCCAGGAACACCCTTGGACCACCGCCGGCGTTGCGGTCGGGGCCATTGGCCTGCTGGCTGCTTATCTGTTGTGCAAACGCGGCGACTAAGCCGTCTGGCCCAGCTCGTGCCTGAGCCATTGGGCCAATTGCCGGGCGCGCCCGTCTGCGGCGCGCTTGGGTAGCCACAGCGCCAGTTGCCCCGGGGTGTCACAAAACCCCCACGGGGCAACCAGGCGTCCAGCCCGCAAGTCTTCGGCCACCAATGGCTCGGGTGCAATCGCCACCCCCAGCCCGGCCACTGCCGCTTCCAGCAAATAATACAAATGCTCGAAACCTTGCCCGTAATTCAGGGCCTGGGCATCGAGGCCGTTGTGCTGCGCCCAACTGGGCCAGGCCTGGCGGCGGGACGTGGTGTGCAGCAAGGGTTCGTTGAGCAATGCCTCGGCCGGGGCCTGGCGCAGCGCCTCGTAACGGGCATAACGCGGGCTCAACACCGGGCCGATGCGCTCGCGGGCCAGTTCATAGACCTGCATGTCGGCCGGCCAAGGGGGTTCGGCGAACACCAACAGGGCGTCGAGCCCTGGGCGGCGCGGGTCGAGGTCACCTTCGCCGGCGGACAAATGCAGGCGCAGGTCCGGCAAGTCGGCGTTCAAGCGCCCCAGCCGGGGAATAAACCAGCGCGCCAGCAAGCTGCCGGAGCAGCCGAGGACGAACGGCGCATCCACGCCGCCCTGGGACAACTCGGCGCACACTACGCGCACGCGCTCGAACGCCTCACTACTGACGTCCCGCAGACGCAGCCCTGCATCTGTGAGTTTCAGGCCGCGCCCATCCTTGATGAACAGGCTCACGCCCAAGTGCTCTTCAAGCACCTTCAACTGCCGGCTCACGGCACCGTGGGTCACGTGCAGTTCTTCGGCAGCCTGGCTGACGCTGTTCAGGCGGGCGGTGGCTTCGAAGGCACGGAGGGCATTCAGAGGGGGCAGGTCGTGGCTCATGGGATATGTGAGTTTTCCTGACAGGTTGCGGCGATCTTATCGGTTTTCAGGGCCCGGTGTCAGGGGTAGAGTGGCGCTCATTGTCTTTCCACTCATTCATACGGGAGCGCTCCAATGACCCAGACCCAATTGCGTAATGGTCCTGACGACAACGGCCTGTTTGGTGCGTTCGGCGGCCGTTACGTCGCTGAAACCCTGATGCCGCTGATCCTCGACCTGGCCCGTGAATACGAAGTGGCCAAGGAAGACCCCGAATTCCTCAAGGAGCTGGCCTATTTCCAGCGCGACTACGTCGGCCGCCCGAGCCCGCTGTACTTCGCCGAACGCCTGACCGAACACTGTGGCGGCGCCAAGATCTACCTCAAGCGCGAAGAGCTGAACCACACCGGCGCGCACAAGATCAACAACTGCATCGGCCAGATCCTCCTGGCCCGGCGCATGGGCAAGAAACGCATCATCGCCGAGACCGGCGCCGGCATGCACGGCGTGGCCACCGCCACCGTGGCCGCGCGTTTTGGCCTGCAATGCGTGATCTACATGGGCACCACCGACATCGAGCGCCAACAGGCCAACGTGTTCCGCATGAAGCTGCTGGGCGCCGAAGTGATCCCGGTGGTGGCCGGCACCGGCACCCTGAAAGACGCGATGAACGAAGCCCTGCGTGACTGGGTGACCAACGTCGACAGCACCTTCTACCTGATCGGCACCGTGGCCGGCCCACACCCGTACCCGGCCATGGTTCGCGACTTCCAGGCGGTGATCGGCAAGGAAACCCGCGAGCAGATGCAAGCCCAGGAAGGCCGCCTGCCGGACAGCCTGGTGGCGTGCATCGGTGGCGGTTCCAACGCCATGGGCCTGTTCCACCCGTTCCTCGACGACAAAAGCGTGCAGATCATTGGCGTTGAAGCCGCCGGCTACGGCATCGAGACCGGCAAGCACGCGGCCAGCCTGAACGGCGGCGTACCCGGCGTACTGCACGGCAACCGCACCTTCCTGCTGCAGGACGACGATGGCCAGATCATCGACGCCCACTCGATCTCCGCCGGCCTCGACTACCCCGGCATCGGCCCTGAACACGCCTGGTTGCATGACATCGGCCGCGTCGAATACACCTCGGTGACTGACGACGAAGCCCTGGCCGCATTCCACCAATGCTGCCGCCTGGAAGGCATCATCCCGGCCCTGGAAAGTGCCCACGCCCTGGCCGAAGTCTTCAAGCGCGCGCCCACCCTGCCCAAGGATCACCTGATGGTGGTCAACCTCTCGGGCCGTGGCGACAAAGACATGCAGACCGTGATGCACCACATGGAACAGTCTCAACAAGAGCCATCCCAGCAGGAGAAACACTGATGAGCCGCCTGCAAACCCGCTTCGCGCAGCTTAAAGAACAGAATCGCGCCGCCCTGGTGACCTTCGTCACCGCCGGCGACCCGAACTACGACACCTCCCTGGCGATCCTCAAGGGCTTGCCGGCCGCGGGTGCCGACGTGATCGAGCTGGGCATGCCCTTCACCGACCCAATGGCTGACGGCCCGGCCATCCAGCTGGCTAACATCCGCGCCCTGGGTGCCAAGCAGAACCTGGCGAAAACCCTGCAGATGGTTCGCGAATTCCGCGAAGGCAACAGCGACACGCCCCTGGTGCTGATGGGCTACTTCAACCCGATCCACCACTACGGCGTGCCGCGCTTTATCGCCGACGCCAAGGCTGCTGGTGTGGATGGGCTGATCGTGGTGGACATGCCACCGGAGCACAACAATGAGCTGTGCGACCCGGCCCAGGCCGCCGGCATCGACTTTATCCGCCTGACCACGCCGACCACCGACGACGCCCGTCTGCCCAAGGTACTCGACGGCAGCTCCGGCTTTGTCTACTACGTCTCGGTTGCTGGGGTAACCGGTGCCGGCGCCGCCACCCTGGAACATGTGGAAGAGGCCGTGGCCCGCCTGCGTCGCCACACCGACTTGCCGATCAGCATCGGTTTCGGCATCCGCACCCCGGAGCAGGCCGCTGCCATCGCCCGCTTGGCGGACGGCGTGGTCGTGGGCTCGGCGCTGATCGACCACATCGCCAATGCCAGCACTCACGAGCAGGCCGTGGACGGCGTGTTGAGCCTGTGCGCGGCGCTGTCCGAGGGCGTGCGTCAAGCCCGGGTCAGCTGAAGGTAAAGTTCCTGATACAGAGGAATTAGCGCCCGAAGCCACAGACTAACTAGCAAGACCGAGGGGTTCAGGACCAGGTTCTGAACCCCTTTTTGCTGTTCGCGCTGTGAGGAAAGACCTGATGAAAATGCCCAAACGTCTGATTGCCGGTCTCGGTGTGCTGATGCTCAGCGCCAGCCCGCTGATGAACGCCATGGCCGATCAACGCGGCGACAATGATCGCGGTGGCGATCGTGGCGGCCCGCAGCAGGAACAACGGGACAACCGGGGTAACGATCATCGCGGCCCACAGAATGATCGCCGTGGCGGCCCGCCCAAGGACTTCGGCCCGGTGCGCCAGACCATCCGCGACAACCATGGCTACTTCGTCCGCGGCGCGCCGCCACCGCCCGGCATCCACTTGGTGCGTGGCCAGCCGCTGCCCCGGGGCTACTACGGCGAACGCCTGGACAACCGCGCCCTGAACCATCTGCCACGCTACCAGGGCTACGAATGGCGGCGCATGGGCGGCGATATCGTGCTGATCGCCATTGGCAGCGGCATCGTCTATGAGATTCTCGACGGCGTGCTTAACTGATCACTTTTCGTACAGCCCGCCCACCGGCTCCCACAATCCGCCCTGTGCCCTTGTAGGAGTCGGCTCGCCGGCGATCCCCCGCCCTCAAAAACCCGACAGATCCAACGGCCGCATCGCCCCCATCCACAGGGCGTGCTCGGTGTGGTCCAGCAGGTCATTGCCCGTATCCGGGTGCAGGAACACCACCAGCCCCTTTCGATTGAGCGCCAGCCACGGCAACACCACGGCCAGGTACTGCGGCTCGAACGCCAACTGGCAGCTCCAGTCCGGGTGCGGGCCCACCGGCCGCTCATGCACCCGGCCCATCTTCAGCGCAAACAACTGCGCAGCCTGTTCACACAAGGACCGGGCCTGCTCGATGGTGCTGGCGTCGAAGTAGACGTGGGCGTGGTAGCCCTTGATACGTTGCATAAGAACCCTCGGAAGAAAGCCGAACCCGGCTATGGTGCCACGACTCGCCGGGGATGCGCTCAGACCGCAATCGACGGCAGCCCGACGCCATTCAGCGACTGGGCACTGCCGGCCTGCTCGGTCATCAGCCAATCGACGAACTGCTGGATCAGCACACTGCGGCGTTTGCGCTGGGGCAACACCACGTAATAGCCGTAGGTGGAGATCACCGTCTCGGCCAGCGGTCGGCACAGCAGGCCCTGTTCCAACAAGTTATCCACCAGGTGCCGCCAGCCAATGGCCACGCCCTGGCCGCCGATCGCCGCCTGGATCAACAGCGTGTAGTTATCAAAGCGCAACTGCCCGGGCGCGGGCGGCGTGCTGATGCCCAGTTCGCGAAAGACCCCGCTCCAGTCAAACCAGTGGCTGCTGTTCTCGCCCCGCAGGTGCAGCAGCGGCCAGTCCAGCAACGCCTGGGCGGGCAGGGGTGTGGCCCGCTCCTTGAGCAGCACGGGGCTGCACACCGGAAACACTTCCTCGCTGAACAGCCAATGGCTCTGGCCCTGCTTGAAGCGGCCATCACCGAACAGCACCGCCACGTCGATATCGCTGCGCAGCATGCTGTGGCTGCGCTCGCTGGTGACCAGGCTGACATCCACCTGCGGGTTGGCTTCATGAAAGCGGTGCAGGCGCGGCATCAGCCAATAAGCGGCGAAGGCGAAGTCGGTGGCCACGTGCAGCACCTCGTGCTGGTGCTGGGCACTGATGGCACTGAGGCCGGCGTCGATGCTCTGCAAGCCAGCCTGGACCTGCTCGAACAGAATCATCCCGGCCTCCGTGAGTTCGATACCGCGGTAGATCCGGTCGAACAAGCGGGTGCCCAGTTGCTCCTCCAGCCGCTTGATCTGCTGGCTGATGGCCGGTTGGGTGGTGCCCAACTCCACGGCAGCGGCGGTGAAACTGCGTTGCCGCGCCGCCGCTTCAAAGGCACGTAACAGGTCCAGGGACAGGTCACCAAGGGCGTCATACATAAGCTGGGCTTATCCTAGTCATTGCCGCGCATGGGCTTTACCGCGAATGGCAGGGGTTTCATCCTCAATCGCAGCACTTTCGCATAACCATCGACTATGGAATGCCGCGAATACATGAAGCGCAAGAACATTCTTTTCATCATGGCCGATCAAATGGCCGCGCCCTTGTTGCCGTTCTACGGTGCCTCCCCGATCAAGCTGCCCCACCTCAGTCGCCTGGCGGCCGAAGGCGTGGTGTTCGACGCCGCCTATTGCAACAGCCCACTGTGCGCCCCGTCGCGCTTCACCCTGGTCAGCGGCCAGCTGCCGAGCAAGATCGGCGCCTATGACAACGCTGCGGACTTTCCCGCCGATGTGCCGACTTACGCCCACTACCTGCGCCGCCTGGGTTATCGCACCGCGCTCTCGGGAAAGATGCATTTCTGCGGCCCGGACCAGTTGCACGGCTATGAGGAACGCCTGACCAGCGACATCTACCCCGCCGACTACGGCTGGGCGGTGAACTGGGACGAGCCCGACGTGCGCCCCAGTTGGTACCACAACATGTCCTCGGTGCTGCAGGCCGGCCCTTGCGTGCGCACCAACCAGCTGGATTTCGACGAAGAGGTGGTGTTCAAGGCCCGACAATACCTGTTCGATCACATCCGCGAAGACGGCGACCAGCCGTTCTGCCTCACCGTGTCCATGACCCACCCCCACGACCCGTACACCATCCCCAAGGCCTATTGGGACCTGTACCAGGACGCCGACATCCCCTTGCCGCAGACCCCGCCGCAGGACAGCCAAGACCCCCATTCCCAGCGTCTGCTCAAGGTCTACGACCTGTGGGACAAGCCACTGCCTGTGGATAAGATTCGCGATGCGCGCCGGGCCTACTTCGGGGCGTGCAGCTATATCGACGACAACGTCGGCAAACTCCTGCAAACCCTTGAAGAAACAGGCTTGGCCGAGAACACCATCATTGTCTTCTCCGGCGACCACGGCGACATGCTCGGCGAGCGTGGCCTCTGGTACAAAATGCACTGGTTTGAAATGGCCGCCCGGGTGCCGCTGCTGATCAGCGCGCCGGGGCAGTTCGCCGCCGGCCGGGTCAGCGCCGCGGTGTCCACGGCCGACCTGCTGCCCACCCTGGTGCAACTGGCCGGCGGTGAGTTGCAACCCGGCCTGCCCTTGGATGGCCGCTCCCTGGTCCCGCACTTGCAGGGGCAGGGCGGCCACGACGAGGTGTTCGGCGAGTACATGGCCGAAGGCACCATCAGCCCACTGATGATGATTCGTCGCGGCGCCTACAAATTCATCTACAGCGAAGATGACCCTTGCCTACTCTTCGATGTGCACAACGACCCGCGTGAGCAGGAAGAACTCAGCCAGTCGCCGGCCCATCGATCACTGTTCGCGGCCTTCCTCGCCGAAGCCCGGGCCAAGTGGGACATCCCGGTCATCCGCCAACAGGTGCTTGCCAGTCAGCGCCGCCGGCGTTTCGTCGCCCAGGCGCTGACCCTGGGTACGCTGAAGAGCTGGGATCACCAGCCCCTGGTCGACGCCAGTCAGCAATACATGCGCAACCACATCGACCTCGATGACCTGGAGCGCAAGGCTCGTTATCCACAACCCTGCCAACACCAATAATGTAAGGGGAAGCGCATGCAAAGGTTATCCACAGCACTGACGCTCGGGCTCCTGGCCCTGGGCAGCGCATCGGCCTGGGCCGACTCGTGCGAGACGGTGAAAATGGCCGATCCGGGCTGGAGCGACATCGCCGCAACCAACGCCATCACCGGGTTCCTGCTGGACGGCCTGGGCTACAAGGCCAAGGTCGACACCCTGGCGGTGCCGATCACCTTTGGCGGCCTCAAGGACGGCCAGGTGGATGTGTTCCTGGGTAACTGGATGCCGGCGCAGCAGGGCTTCTACGACAAGTTCGTGGCCAATGGCGATGTCACTCAACTGGCCAAGAACCTCGACGGCACCGAGTTCACCCTGGCCGTGCCGGACTACGTCTGGGACGCGGGGGTGCACGACTTTGCCGACCTGAACAAATTCGCCGACAAATTCGAGAAGAAGATCTACGGCATCGGCTCCGGCGCCCCGGCCAATATCTCGCTGCAGGAGATCATCAAGAAGAACGACTTCGAACTCGGCCAGTGGAAGCTGGTGGAGTCCAGCGAGCAGGCGATGCTGGCCGAAGTGTCGCGGGCGGTGAAAAAGCAGAAGTTCGTGACCTTCCTCGGCTGGACCCCGCACCCGATGAACGTGCAGTTGAACATGCATTACCTCAAGGGCGGCGAGAAGTACTTCGGCGACACCGGCAGCGTCTACACCCTGACCCGCAAAGGTTATGCACAGGCCTGCCCGAATGTCGGCAAGCTGCTGACCAACCTGAGCTTCACCCAGGAGATGGAGAACAGCATCATGTCCGAGGTGGTGAACAAGAAAGTCAGCAATGCGGTAGCGGCCAAGGCCTGGATCAAGGCCAACCCGGCGGTGCTGGACAAGTGGCTGGACGGGGTCAAGACCCTGGACGGCAAAGACGCGTTGGCGGCGGTAAAGGCCAAGCTGTAGATCGAGGCGCACCGTTCGCCCTGTGACCGTCGCCGACCGGCGGCCGCCCCGGGCGAACGGCCTTTGGAACTTGCACCCCAATCGCTGACACGCCACCCTGACGCTCCATTTCCCCACACCGCGAGGACCCATGGCCTGGCCCAACCGCCACTCCCTCTTGCCGTTCCTGAGCTGGCTGCCGCAACAAACCCGCGCCAGCGTCGGCCGCGACCTGCTGGTGGGTCTGAGCGGTGCCATCCTCGCTTTACCGCAATCCATTGCCTACGCCCTGATCGCCGGCCTGCCCCCGGAGTACGGCCTGTACGCAGCCATTGTCCCGGTGTTGATTGCCTGCCTCTGGGGCTCGTCCTGGCACCTGATCTGCGGGCCCACTGCGGCCATTTCCATCGTCCTCTACGCCAGCGTCAGCCCCCTGGCGGTGCCGGCGTCCCAGGACTACATCACGCTGATCCTGTTGCTGACCTTTCTTGCCGGGGTTTTCCAATGGCTGCTGGGCCTGCTGCGTTTCGGCGCCCTGGTGAACTTCGTCTCCCATTCCGTGGTGCTGGGTTTCACCCTGGGCGCTGCGGTGGTGATCGCCCTCGGCCAGTTACCCAACCTGCTGGGGCTGGACCTGCCCAGCCAGGCCACCGCCCTCAATAGCCTCAACAGCCTGCTGGAGCACCTGCATGACCTGGATAAACCCTCGCTGCTGCTGGGTCTGGGGACCCTGGTTGTCGGGGTCGGACTCAAGTTGCTGGTGCCGCGCTGGCCGACATTGCTGATCACCCTGGTGCTCAGCAGCCTGGTGGTCTGGCTGTGGCCGGCCCTGTTCGGCCACGTGAAGCTGGTCAGCGCCTTCGTCGGCCACCTGCCGCCCTTGAGCCCTCTGCCATTGCTGGACCTGGAGATGATCCTGCGCCTGCTGCCCAGTGCGGTGGCGGTGGGCATGCTCGGCCTGGTCACCAGCCTGTCGATCGCCCGCTCGCTGTCGGCACGCTCCGAACAACTGCTGGACGCCAACCAGGAGGTCCGCGCCCAGGGCCTGTCGAACATCATCGGCGGATTCTTCTCCGGCTACCTGTCTTCCGGCTCGTTCACCCGCTCCGGGCTGAGCTACGACGCCGGCGCCCGCTCGCCCCTGGCCGGGGTGTTTTCCGCACTGTGGGTGGCTTCGTTCGCGGTGGCCGGGGCCGGGCTGATTGCACATATCCCGATCCCGGGCATGGCCGCGAGCATTCTTCTGATCTGCTGGGGGCTGGTGGACCACCGGGGCATTCGAGCCCTGTTCCGGGTCAGCCGCGCTGAGTTCGTGGTAATGAGCCTGACCTGCGTCGCCACCTTGCTCCTGGAGCTGCAAACGGCGATTTATGCCGGGGTGCTGGCGTCGCTGTTCTTCTACCTCAAGCGCACTTCCCAGCCGCGGGTGCAGCAGTGGCGCGAGGGTGATGAGGACATTCTGCGGGTGGGGGGCTCGATCTTCTTTGGCGCCAGCCATTACCTGCAAGTGCGCATGCAGCGCTGCCAGGCCCCGAAGCTGGTGATCGATGCCCAGCACATCAACTTCATCGACTATTCCGGGGTGGAAATGCTCCACCAGGAAGCCCGCCGGCTGTTACGCCAACGCCGCAGCCTGACCTTGCGCCGCGCCCGGCAACCGGTGATGGAGGAATTGATCAAGCTGGAAGGCCCGGAGAAATGCCCGATCCGTTTTGAAGATTGAGGTTTTTATCGGGACGGGGATCAAGCCCGTAATCGCTGGCAAGCCAGCGCCAACAAATTAGGCGGCCCCAAACCCGTAGGAGCCGACTTGCCGGCGATGGCGATCTTGAGGGCCTCATCGCTGGCAAGCCAGCTCCTACAAATAGGCGACCTCAGAACCGTAGGAGCCCGGCTTGCCGGCGATGGCGATCTTGAGGGCCTCATCGCTGGCAAGCCAGCTCCTACAAATGGGCGGCCTCAGAACCGTAGGAGCCGGCTTGCCGGCGATGGCGATCTTGAGGGCGCTGTCGCTGGCGAGCCAGTTCCTACAAATGGGCGGCCTCAGAACCGTAGGAGCCGGCTTGCCGGCGATGGCGATGTTGAAGGCGCTATCGCTGGCGAGCCAGCGCCTACACAGGGCGTGTCACAGGGCCAGTTGGCGGCGCAGTTCGGCCAGCACCGGGGCGCTGTCCGGGCGGACACCGCGCCACAGGTAGAAGGCTTCCGCCGCTTGTTCGGCCAGCATTCCCAGGCCATCCAGCGCCGCCACCGCGCCGTGTTCAGTGGCCCAGCGGCAGAACGGCGTGGGCTCCTTGCCGTACATCATGTCGTAGCAAACGGTGTGGCCGGGCTCGATCAGGCTGCTGGCAATCGGTGGCAGGTCGCCGGACAGGCTGGCCGAAGTGGCGTTGATAATCAGGTCCACCGACTCCTCCAACCAATCGAAGCCGCTGGCCGATACCGGCCCCAAATCAGCGAACAGCTCAGCCAGCAACTCGGCCTTGGCCACGGTACGGTTGGCGATCACCACCGACGCCGGTTGCTCGGCCAGCAACGGCTCCAGCACCCCACGCACTGCGCCGCCGGCCCCCAGCAACAAGATGCGCTTGCCCTTGAGGCTGACACCGGCATTCACCGTCAGGTCGCGCACCAGGCCGGCGCCGTCGGTGTTGTCACCCAGCAGGCGGCCGTCGGCGAGCTTGCTCAGGGTGTTGACCGCGCCAGCACGCTGGGCCCGTTCGCTGAGGGTATCGGCCAGGCGATAGGCGTCTTCCTTGAACGGTACGGTGACGTTGGCGCCCCGGCCCTCGGCGAAAAACGCCTGGGCGCAGCCGACGAAATCATCCAGGGGCGCCAGCAAGGTGTTGTAGTCCAGTGACTGGCCGGTCTGCTCGGCAAACAGCCGATGGATCAGCGGCGACTTGCTGTGGCCGATCGGGTTACCAAAAACGACGTACTGATCCATCTCTCACCCCTTTTGCTCAGCACCCACCTGCAGCCGCAGCCCGTTCGCCGGCGAGCCGGCCCCTACAGTGGGTAAGCGATTAGTTGCTGCCTGCCAACCAGTCCCGGTCTTGCAGGAAGTACTCGGTCAAACGTGCTTCTTCGCTGCCGGGCTCGGCCTTCCAGTCGTAACCCCAGCGCACGTGGGGCGGCAGCGACATGAGGATCGACTCGGTGCGCCCACCCGACTGCAGGCCGAACAGGGTGCCACGGTCGTAGACCAGGTTGAACTCCACATAACGGCCACGACGGAATTCCTGGAAGGCCCGCTGCTGCTCGGTGTAGGCCATGGCTTTGCGGCGCTGCACGATGGGCAGGTAAGCCTCGATGTAGGCGTCGCCGATGGCACGCATAAAGGCGAAGCTGGTGTCGAAATCCCACTGGTTCAGGTCATCGAAGAACAGGCCGCCAATGCCCCGCGGTTCGTTGCGGTGCTTGATGTGGAAGTAGCTGTCGCACCAGGCCTTGTAGCGCGGGTAGACGTCGGCGCCGAACGGCGCACAGGCGCGCTCGGCCACGCGGTGCCAGTGCACACAGTCTTCTTCGTTGGCGTAGTAGGGGGTCAAGTCGAAGCCGCCGCCGAACCACCAGACTGGCTCTTCGCCCTCTTTCTCGGCAATGAAGAAACGCACATTGGCATGGGACGTGGGCACGTGGGGGTTGTGCGGGTGGATCACCAGGGACACACCCAGGGCCTCGAAGCCGCGCCCGGCCAGTTCCGGCCGATGGGCGCTGGCGGAAGGCGGCAAGCCGCTGCCGAACACGTGAGAGAAGTTGACCCCGCCTTTTTCAATCACTGCGCCATCGGCCAGCACCCGGGTCCGGCCGCCGCCGCCAGCAGGGCGGGTCCAGGCGTCTTCGACAAAACGCGTACCGCCGTCTTCGATTTCCAGGGCAGCGCAAATGCGGTCTTGCAGGTCGAGCAGGTAGGCTTTTACGGCCTCGGTGCGGGTAGTCATGGCATCACCTTGAATCGGGCAAAGCTACGCGGCGCCAGGGGTGCAGCGGTGGGCCGGCGCAAATGGGCGCGTAGCATAACACCGCGCCAGGGTCTGCCACAGTTGACGACGGTCAAGCAGAAGAGTCCGATAGAGCACTTTCGCGACACGACCGAGGAGAAATTGCAGATGGCCAAACGTATCCAGTTCCGTGCCCATGGCGGCCCCGAAGTGCTTGAGTATGTCGACTACGTCCCCGCCGAGCCTGGCCCGCAACAGGTTCGCGTCAGCAACAAGGCCATTGGCCTGAACTTTATCGACACCTATTTCCGCAGCGGCCTCTACGCGCCGCCAGCCCTGCCTTCGGGCCTGGGGGCTGAAGGTGCCGGGGTGGTCGAGGCCGTGGGCAGCGAGGTCAGCCAGTTCAAGGTCGGCGATCGTGTGGCCTATGGCAGCGGCCCGCTGGGCGCCTACAGCGACGTGCATGTGCTGCCGGCGGCCAACCTGGTGCACCTGCCGGACGCCATCAGCTTTGAGCAGGCCGCCGGGGTCATGCTCAAGGGCCTGACCGTGCAGTACCTATTGCGTCAGACCTATGAACTCAAGGCCGGTGAAACCGTACTGTTCCACGCCGCTGCCGGGGGCGTGGGTTCCCTGGCCTGCCAGTGGGCCAAGGCCCTGGGCGTGAAGCTGATCGGTACCGTCAGCTCGCCGGAAAAAGCCGCCATCGCCAAAGCCCTCGGGGCTTGGGAAACCATCGACTACAGCCATGAAAACGTGGCCCAGCGCGTGCTGGAGTTGACCGATGGCAAGAAATGCCCGGTGGTTTACGACGGCGTCGGCAAAGACACCTGGCTCACCTCCCTGGACTGCCTGGCGCCGCGCGGGCTGATGGTCAGCTTCGGCAATGCCTCGGGGGCGGTGGACGGGGTGAACCTGGGGATTCTCTCGGCCAAGGGCTCGTTGTACGTCACCCGGCCGACCCTGGCGACCTACGCCAACAATGCCGAAAACCTGCAACACATGGCCGATGATCTGTTCGCGATGATTGCCAGCGGCAAGCTGAAGATCGAGATCGGCCAGCGCTTCTCACTGGCCGACGCAGCCAAGGCCCACGTGGAGTTGTCGGCGCGGCGTACGACCGGCTCGACCATCCTGCTGCCTTGAGGGTTATCGTCGGCAAGTCGGCTCCTGCGGGAGGCGGCTTGCCGGCGATGCTTGTTACGAAGGCCGCACCACCTTGCCCGTGGCCAAATCCCGAATCAGGCTCGGGTTCTTGCGGCCACCCAGGCTACCCCCCAGCACCAGGTCCAACTGCCCGCGGAAGTATTGCTCGATGCGAATCCGCGTGCGCGCCGCCGGGCGCCCTTGAGGGTTGGCCGAGGTGGAAATCAGCGGCCCTACCAAGGAGCACAACTCACGCACTTGAGGATGGTCGCTGACCCGCAGCGCCACGGTGTCGTGCACCCCGGTGATCCACTCGGGCAGCAAACCCTGATGGGGCACCAGCCAGGTATTGGGCCCCGGCCAGGTGCTGGACATGCGCTCGATCCAGGTGTCGGGGAAGTCCTCGAAGAGGAAATCGAATTGACGGATGTTGTCGGCAATCAGGATCAGGCCCTTATCCACAGACCGGGACTTGATCGCCAATAACCGATCCACCGCCTCTTCGTTCCACGGATCACAGCCCAGGCCCCACACCGCTTCGGTTGGATAGGCAATCACCGCCCCTGCGCGAATTTCTCGTGCGGCTTGCTGCACACGCCAACTGCTGACCATTGCTGATTCTCCGGATAAAAGCTGTGCGCAGTTTACCGATCTTGCCCGTAAAGCCTAGCGGGTACGCGCAAACCAGCGACCGTTTTCGCACACCGCGCGACCCTCGATCTCAAGTTCCGTCAGGGCCGCCAGAACAGTGGGCAATGCCCAGCCCATAGCGGCAGCCAAGGCTTCGCTGCTGTGGGGCGCAGCGTGCAACAGCGCCAGCAAGGGATGCTCCGGCGCCGACGGCACACTGACCGGCCCCACGTTCTGCCAGCCCCGCAAGGCCTCAAGGATGTGTTCGATGGTTTCCACCAGCACCGCACCGTCACGAATCAACTGGTGGCAACCCCGGGCGCCGGGGTGGTGGATGGACCCGGGAATGGCGTACACCTCGCGCCCTTGTTCCGCAGCCAGGCGCGCAGTGATCAGCGAACCGCTGGCGACGCTGGCTTCCACCACCAGCACACCGAGGGACAGGCCGCTGATGATCCGGTTGCGCCGCGGGAAATGGTCGGGCAGGGGGGGCGTGTCCAGCGGGAACTCAGAAATTACCGCGCTGCCGCGCTCGATCATCGCCTCGGCCAAGGCTCGGTGGCGCTGTGGATAAAGTTTTTCCAGACCGGTGCCCAACACCGCTACGGTCTGGCCACCCACGGCCAACGCCGCCTGATGAGCCGCACCGTCGATGCCCAGGGCCAGACCGCTGGTGATGACAAAACCGGCGGCGGCCAGCTCGCGGGAAAACGCCGTCGCGGTGTCCAGGCCCGGTCGCGATGCGCGCCGGCTACCGACCATCGCCAGTTGCGGTTTTTCCAGGATTTCCGGGGCGCCGGCCACGAACAGCAGCGGCGGGGCGTCGGGCAACTCGGCGAGCAAGGCCGGGTAGCCGGGCTGGCCCAACATCAGTAAATGCTGGCCCGGACGCTCCAGCCAGGCCAGTGCATGGCTTGCGCCGTCCCGCACCTGGGCACTGCGCCGGGCCTCGGCGCAGGCCGCCGGCAACCCCAGGGACCGCCAGGCGGCAGCCGGTGCACTGAGGGCTTTGGAGGCCGAGCCGAAGGCGTGCAGCAAACGTTGAAAGCGCGCCGGCCCAAGCTCGGGCAGACGGTGCAGACGTAAACAGGCTTCGAGTTCCGCAGGGGAAATCGTCGCCGGGACAGACGCAGTCATCGGATCATCCTTGATCGTTTCAGCTCCCGCCGCAGCGAGAACAAGCTGTGGATAAGTCTGTTGGTAACTTGTTGAATCTTTATTCGTTTCAGGGGCGCCGAAGGGGGCTGGCCGGCGTCATTGCCCACAGCGCCAACTGAGGCCGGAGCGGCAAGAGCCTGGCGAGTAGTCATTTCCTCAGGGGCTGAATCCCTTTATTATGTGCGTTCGCGTGAAACGCCAGAGCCTGCGCGGCTCGCAGCTCCTACCGAGCACGTTTCGCATCGGCGGCCCTGGTCCACGACTTGCCCGGCCCCCGACTCCGCCCTTACTTCACACGTGCAGCAATCAAGCTTATGGCCATTTTAAACATCCTCGAATTCCCCGATTCGCGCCTGCGCACTATCGCCAAACCCGTGGCCGTAGTGGACGACGAAGTGCGTCAGTTGGTCGATGACATGTTTGAAACAATGTATGAAGCCCCGGGCATCGGCCTCGCGGCGACCCAGGTCAACGTGCACAAGCGCATCGTGGTCATGGACCTGTCCGAAGACCGCAGCGAGCCACGGGTGTTTATCAACCCTGAGTTCGAGGCCCTCACCGATGAGATGGACCAGTACCAGGAAGGCTGCCTGTCGGTACCGGGTTTCTACGAAAACGTCGATCGCCCGCAGCGGGTCAAGATCAAGGCCCTGGACCGTGATGGCCAGCCTTATGAACTGATCGCCGAAGGCCTGTTGGCGGTGTGCATCCAGCACGAATGCGACCACCTCAACGGCAAGCTGTTCGTTGACTACCTGTCCACCCTCAAGCGTGACCGGATCAAGAAGAAGCTGGAAAAGCAGCATCGCCAGAACGCTTGATTCCTTATCCAGTGGTGCATCGCGGGCAAGCCCGCTCCTACAATGGTTCATTTGTGTAGGAGCGGGCTTGCCCGCGGTCGTTTCACCTGCGTCCCCTTTCCAAGCGAGTACCCATCATGCGCATCGTCTTTGCCGGCACCCCGGAATTTGCCGCCGAACACCTCAAGGCCCTGCTTGCCGGCCCTGACGAGATCGTAGCGGTCTACACCCAGCCGGACCGTCCAGCGGGGCGTGGGCAGAAGCTGATGCCAAGCCCGGTCAAGCAGTTGGCGCTGGAGCACAACATCCCGGTGCTGCAACCGCCGACCCTGCGTGACGCCGCGGCCCAGGCCGAACTGGCGGCACTCAAGCCGGACCTGATGGTGGTAGTGGCCTACGGCCTGATCCTGCCGCAAGTGGTGCTGGATATTCCGCGCCTGGGCTGCATCAACAGCCACGCCTCGCTGCTGCCGCGCTGGCGCGGTGCGGCGCCGATCCAGCGCGCCGTGCAAGCCGGCGATGCGATGAGCGGCGTGACAGTGATGCGCATGGAAGCCGGCCTGGACACTGGGCCGATGCTGCTCAAGGTCAGCACCCCGATCAGCGCCGCAGACACCGGCGGCAGCCTGCATGACCGTCTAGCCGAAATGGGCCCGCCGGCCGTGCTCCAGGCCATTGCCGGCCTGGCGGCAGGCACCCTGGAAGGCGAAGTACAGGATGACAGCCTGGCCACTTACGCCCACAAACTGAACAAGGACGAGGCGCGCGTCGACTGGAGCCGTCCGGCACCGGAACTGGAGCGCCTGGTGCGCGCCTTCAACCCGTGGCCGATCTGCCACAGCACCCTCAACGGCGAATCGCTGAAGGTCCTGGCCGCCAACCTGGCAGAAGGCCAGGGCACACCCGGTGAGATCCTCGACGCCAGCAAAGACGGCCTGATCGTCGCCTGCGGTGAACAGGCGCTGTGCCTGACCCGCCTGCAATTGCCCGGCGGCAAGGCCCTGAACTTCAGCGACCTGTTCAACAGCCGCCGTGAGAAATTCGCCCTCGGCACCGTCCTCGGTCAAGCGGTGGACGCCCAATGAACCCACGTCTGGCCGCTGCCAAGGCCCTGACCGCCGTACTCAACGGCAAGGCCTCCCTCAACAGTTCGTTGCCCACCCAACTGGACAAGGTCGAGGTCCGCGATCGCGGCTTTACCCAGGACCTGGCGTTCGGCACCGCGCGCTGGCAGCCACGGCTGTCGGCGCTGGCGGCCAAGCTGCTGCAAAAACCCTTCAAGGCTGCCGACGCCGATGTCGAGGCGCTGCTGCTGGTGGGGCTTTACCAACTGCTCTACACCCGGGTGCCGGCCCACGCCGCCATCGGTGAAACCGTGGGCTGCGCCGAAAAGCTGAAAAAGCCCTGGGCCAAGGCCCTGCTCAACGCCGTGCTGCGCCGCGCCCAGCGCGAAAGCGAAGCGCTGCTGGCCGAGCTGGAACATGACCCGGTGGTGCGCACGGCCCACCCGCGCTGGCTGCAAAAGTCCCTCAAGGCCTTCTGGCCCGAGCAGTGGGAAGCCATTTGCGCCGCCAACAACGCCCACCCGCCGATGATCCTGCGGGTCAATCGCCGCCATCATTCCCGGGACGCGTACCTGCAGTTACTGAGTGCCGCCGCCGTCGAGGCCAAGCCATGCGTCTTCAGCCAGGACGGCATCGTCCTCGATGAAGCCTGCGACGTGCGCAACCTGCCGGGTTTTGCCGAAGGCTGGATCAGCGTCCAGGATGAAGCCGCGCAACTGGCTGCGGACCTGCTGGAGCTGGCGCCGGGGCAACGGGTGCTGGACGCCTGCTGTGCGCCCGGGGGCAAGACCTGCCATATCCTCGAAGTCGAACCGGCCCTGGCCGGTGTGGTCGCCGTGGACCTGGAAGCCAAGCGCCTGGTGCGGGTTCGCGAGAACCTTGAGCGCCTGGGCCTGGCCGCTGAACTGATCGCCGCCGACGGTCGCGACACCCAGGCCTGGTGGGATGGCAAGCCGTTCCAGCGCATCCTGCTGGACGCGCCGTGCTCGGCCACCGGCGTAATCCGTCGCCACCCGGACATCAAGCTGACTCGCCAACCCGACGACATTGCCGCCCTGGCCCAGTTGCAAGGTGAGTTGCTGGACGCCCTGTGGCCAACCCTGGAGGTCGGCGGCATCCTGGTCTACGCCACCTGCTCCACCTTGCCCACCGAGAACACCGAGGTGATCGAGGCTTTCCTGGCCCGGACCACGGGCGCTCGCGAACTGGACATCGCCGGCCAACTCGGCCAGCCTGCCGCGGGCCTCAAGCAGCCCCACGGACGCCAGTTGCTGGCGCAAGAGGGCGGCCATGACGGCTTCTACTACGCCAAGCTGATCAAGATCGCCGCAGCACGCGGCTAACACGGGTTTAAGGGAGTGACTGGATGAAAATCATCATCCTCGGCGCAGGGCAAGTGGGCGGCACCCTGGCGGAACACCTGGCCAGCGAAGCCAACGACATCACCGTGGTCGACACCGACGGCGAACGCCTGCGCGACCTCGGCGACCGCCTGGACATCCGCACCGTGCAGGGCCGGGGCTCGTTCCCCACAGTGCTGCGCCAGGCCGGTGCCGACGACGCCGACATGCTGGTGGCGGTGACCAACAGCGACGAGACCAATATGGTCGCCTGCCAGGTAGCCCACACCCTGTTCCACACCCCGACCAAGATTGCCCGGGTACGCGAAGCCGCCTACCTGACCCGCGCCGGCCTGTTCGACAACGACGCGATCCCGGTGGACGTGTTGATCAGCCCCGAGCAAGTGGTGACCAACTACATCAAGCGCCTGATCGAACACCCCGGCGCCCTGCAGGTGATCGACTTCGCCGAAGGCAAGGCCCAACTGGTGGCGGTCAAGGCTTACTATGGCGGGCCGTTGGTGGGCCAGCAATTGCGCCAGCTGCGCGAGCACATGCCAAACGTCGACACCCGGGTGGCGGCGATCTTCCGTCGTGACCGGCCGATCATGCCCAAGGGCGACACGGTGATCGAGGCGGACGACGAGGTGTTCTTCATCGCCGCCAAGGTCCACATCCGGGCGGTGATGAGTGAGATGCGTCGTCTCGACGAATCCTACAAGCGCATCGTTATCGCCGGCGGTGGGCAGATCGGCGAGCGCCTGGCCGAGGCCATCGAAAGCCGCTACCAGGTGAAGATCATCGAGATGAACCCGGCACGTTGCCGCTACCTGTCCGACAGCCTCGACAGCACCGTGGTGTTGCAGGGCAGTGCCTCGGACCGCGACCTGCTACTGGAAGAGAACATCGCCGATGCCGACATCTTCCTGGCCCTGACCAACGACGACGAAGCCAACATCATGTCGTCGCTGCTGGCCAAGCGCCTGGGCGCCAAGAAGGTCATGACCATCATCAACAACCCGGCTTACGTAGACCTGATCCAGGGCGGCGACATCGACATCGCCATCAGCCCGCAGCTGGCCACCATCGGCACCTTGCTGGCCCACGTGCGCCGTGGCGATATCGTCAGCGTGCACTCCCTGCGCCGCGGGGCGGCAGAGGCCATCGAGGCCATCGCCCACGGTGACGCCAAATCGAGCAAGGTCATCGGCCGGGCCATCGAGAACATCGGCCTGCCGCCGGGCACCACTATTGGCGCAATCATCCGTGACGAAGAGGTGCTCATCGCCCACGACGACACAGTGATCGAAGCGGGCGACCACGTGATTCTGTTCCTTGTGGATAAAAAGCACATTCGCGATGTAGAGAAGCTGTTCCACGTAGGGTTGAGCTTCTTCTGAGGCTAGGCAGCGATGGCGGGCTTGAACGGCCTATCGCTGGCGAGCCAGCTCCTACGCACATTTGCGCGGCATAGAAGGGGAGTCTGTGATGCTGGAATCGTTGGAAAAAATGCTCGCCAAGGGTGTGGATAACGCCCTGTTGCGCTTCGGCCTGGGCAAGGGTTACCTGGACCTTGGGGATAACTCCAAAGCCGCCGAACACCTGCAACGCTGCGTGGGGTTCGACCCCAAGTACTCCGCCGCCTGGAAGCTGTTGGGCAAGGCCTACCTGGCCCAGGACGATTATCCGGCGGCGCGCCAAGCCTGGGAGCAGGGCCTGGAAGTCGCTCGCGGGCATGGCGATAAACAGGCGGAAAAGGAAATGACCGTGTTTCTTAAGAAGCTCGAGCGCAAGGCGCCCTGAAACGCCTACAAATAGCGCAGGGCAATGCCCTCAGCGTCCACTTGCACCACTTCCATGCGCACCCGCGGCGCCGTCACCGGCAAGCCCTGCACCTGGCCATACACCACGGCGCCCTTGGGCAGCCGGGCCAGGGTCGGGCTCTGCACATACACGCCACTGGCGGACAACTGGCGCGTCTGCCCCAAACACTCGCCGAAGCTTTCGTGCTGGATCTTGATGCGGAAGGATTTGCGGTGTTCGGACATCTTTAGCGCCCTTTGATCAATGGCTGTGGATAACCAGGTCAGTCCAGTTATCCACAGATCGTGCCAGCGCCGGTCAGTACCAGCGTTCTTCGCCCGGTGGGCGTTTCTTGAAGCGCTTCATGCTCCACATGTATTGGCTCGGATACGCCGCCACGTAACGCTCGACCACCCGGCTCATGGCGGCGCAGGAGGTTTCGGTGTCGGTGCTGTACATGTCTTCCGGGGCTGCTTCGAGGATCACCTTGTAGCCCGAACCATCCGGCAGGCGCAGGGCATGCAGGAACACGCCCACCGCCTTGCCGCCGGCCAGCATGTTCGGCACGAACTTGCTGGTCAGGGCCTGGGTAGCGAAGAAGGGCACGAAGATCCCGGCGGATTCGGCCGGTTCCGGGTCGGCGGGAATACCCACTGCACCGCCTTTGCGCACTTCCTTGATGACGCTGAGGATGCCTTCCTTGGTCGAGGCGGCGACGCGGTTGCCCAGTTGCACCCGCTGCTTGCGCAACAGCTCGTCCACAGCCTTGAGCTTGGGTGGACGGTAGAAAATGATCGGTTTGCACTGGCTGCAGTAGAAATGGTTGAGCACTTCCCAGTTGCCCAGGTGGCTGGTGATGCCCACCACGCCCTTGCCCGAAGCCAGGGCCTCCTTGAGCACATCCAGGCCTTCGACTTCGCGCACCAGATCGATGGAGCGCTGGGCCGGCCAGATCCAGGCGCAGGCGCTTTCGGTCAGGGATTTGCCGATGTCTTTCAGGCTCTGGCCGACCAAGCGCTCGCGCTCAGCCGGGTCCATCTGCGGAAAGCACTTGGCCAGGTTGATGCGCACCACGTCCCGGGAACGGTTGGGGGTTTTCCACATGACCCAGCCAATGGCCGAGCCAACGGCTTGCACCGCGCGCCATGGCAGCAGGGCAAACAATCGCAGGGCGCCCACCAGCAGGGCGCCTTTGAACTTATCCACAAGTGACTCCTGATCTGTAGGTCATGATCTGTCGCGAGCCGGCTATTCTAACCGGCTGTTCAACAGGACGGCGTAACGATCACAGTCTTGAGTGTGATCCATGACCATGCCCGAGGCTTGCATCAGGGCATAACAAATGGTCGGGCCGACGAAGGTGAAGCCGGCCTTTTTCAGGCCATGGCTCATGGCTAGCGCCTCGGGCGTGACCGCCGGGACTTCGCTGCGATCCTTGAAATGATTGACCTTGGGCTGGCCATCGACGAACGACCAGAGAAATTCCACCGGGTCTTCCAGGGCCAGCCAGGCCTCGGCATTGCGCCGGGCGGCATTGAGTTTCAAGCGGTTGCGGATGATCCCGGGGTCGAGCATCAGCTCGTCGATTTCCGCATCGCTCATCTGCGCCACACGCTGTACATCGAAGCCCCAGAGCACTTGCCGATAGCGTTCGCGCTTCTTCAATACGGTGATCCACGACAAGCCCGCCTGGAACCCTTCGAGCAATAACAACTCGAACAAGCGCTGCGCATCCCGTAGCGGCACGCCCCACTCCTGATCGTGATAAGCCATGTACAGCGGATCTTCGGAACACCAAAAGCAGCGTGGCATAAGGCTCCAGGGGGCGTGCGCAGGACCGAATCGGGTATACTCCCGCTCCTTAAATCGCAGCCCAAGTAACAGGTGAATTTCGTGAGCCAGCCTACGCCAGCCGTGCGTACCTTCCAAGACTTGATCCTCGCCCTCCAGCAGTACTGGGCCGAGCAAGGTTGTGTGGTACTTCAGCCCTACGATATGGAAGTAGGCGCCGGCACTTTCCACACCGCTACCTTCCTGCGGGCCATTGGCCCGGAAACCTGGAACGCCGCTTATGTGCAGCCCAGTCGTCGCCCGACTGACGGCCGCTACGGCGAAAACCCCAACCGCCTGCAGCACTACTATCAGTTCCAGGTGGTGCTCAAGCCCAACCCGGACAACTTCCAGGAGCTGTACCTGGGCTCGCTGAAACATGTCGGCCTGGACCCGCTGGTCCACGACATCCGTTTCGTTGAAGACAACTGGGAATCGCCGACCCTGGGCGCCTGGGGCCTGGGCTGGGAAGTCTGGCTCAATGGCATGGAAGTGACTCAGTTCACTTACTTCCAGCAAGCCGGTGGCATCGAGTGCTACCCGGTGACCGGCGAGATCACCTACGGCCTGGAACGCCTGGCCATGTACCTGCAGGGCGTGGACTCGGTGTACGACCTGGTCTGGGCCGACGGCCCGTTCGGCAAGGTGACCTACGGCGACGTGTTCCACCAGAACGAGGTGGAGCAGTCCACCTACAACTTCGAACACGCCAACGTCGAGAAGCTGTTCGAACTGTTCGACTTCTACGAAAGCGAAGCCAAGCGCCTGATTGAACTGGATCAGCCGCTGCCGCTGCCAAGCTATGAAATGGTCCTCAAGGCATCCCACACCTTCAACCTGCTGGATGCGCGCCGGGCAATCTCCGTTACCGCCCGTCAGCAGTACATCCTGCGGGTACGCACGCTGGCGCGTTCCGTCGCCCAAGCCTACCTGATGGCTCGCGCCAAGCTGGGCTTCCCGATGGCGACCCCGGACCTGCGTGATGAAGTGTTGGCTAAGTTGGAGGCGGCACAATGAGTGCGCAAGATTTTCTGGTTGAACTGGGCACTGAAGAGCTGCCACCCAAAGCCCTGAACACCCTGGCCGAAGCCTTTCTGGCCGGCATCGACAAAGGCCTGCAAGCCGCTGGCCTGAGCTTCGAAGCCAAGCAGGTCTACGCCGCGCCACGGCGCCTGGCGGTGCTGATCACCCAACTGGCCACTCAGCAGCCCGATCGCAGCATCAACCTGGACGGCCCGCCGCGCCAGGCCGCGTTCGACGCCGACGGTAACCCGACCCAGGCGGCCCTGGGTTTTGCCAAGAAGTGCGGCGTGGACCTGAGCGAGATCGACCAGAGCGGTCCGAAACTGCGCTACAGCCAGAGCATCCAGGGCAAGCCTACTGCCAGCCTGCTGCCGACCATCGTCGAAGACTCGCTGAACGACCTGCCGATTCCCAAGCGCATGCGCTGGGCTGCGCGCAAAGAAGAGTTCGTGCGTCCGACCCAATGGCTGGTCATGCTACTGGGCGATGAGGTGATCGACTGCACCATCCTTGCCCAGAAAGCCGGTCGCGAGTCCCGTGGCCACCGTTTCCATCACCCGGAAAACGTGCGCATCAGTGCCCCGGCCAACTACCTCAACGACCTGCGTGCTGCCTACGTACTGGCCGATGCCAACGAGCGTCGCGAGCTGATCAGCAAGCGCACCGCCGAACTGGCCACCCTGCAAGAAGGCACCGCCATCGTTCCGGCCGACCTGCTGGACGAAGTGACCGCCCTGGTGGAATGGCCTGTGCCGCTGGTGTGCTCGTTCGAGGAACGCTTCCTCGACGTGCCGCAAGAAGCCCTGATCACCACCATGCAGGACAACCAGAAGTACTTCTGCCTGCTGGACGTGGACGGCAAGCTGCTGCCGCGCTTCATTACCGTGGCCAACATTGAAAGCAAGGACCCGCGCCAGATCATCGAGGGCAACGAGAAAGTCGTGCGCCCACGCCTGACCGACGCCGAGTTCTTCTTCAAGCAGGACAAGAAGCAGAAGCTCGAAGCCTTCAACCTGCGCCTGCAGAACGTGGTGTTCCAGGAGAAGCTGGGCAGCGTCTACGACAAAGCCGAACGCATCTCCAAGCTGGCGGCGTTCATTGCCCCGCGCATTGGTGGCGACGCCCAGCGTGCAGCCCGTGCCGGCCTGCTGTCGAAGTGCGACCTGGCCACCGAAATGGTCGGCGAGTTCCCGGAGATGCAAGGTGTCGCCGGCTACTACTACGCCCTCAATGACGGCGAGCCGCAAGACGTGGCCCTGGCCCTGAACGAGCAGTACATGCCCCGTGGCGCCGGCGCCGAGCTACCAAGCACCCTGACCGGTGCCGCCGTGGCCATCGCCGACAAGCTGGATACCCTGGTGGGGATCTTCGGCATCGGCATGTTGCCTACCGGCAGCAAAGACCCCTACGCCCTGCGTCGTGCCGCCCTCGGCGTGCTGCGCATCCTGATCGACAAGAAGCTCGACCTCGACCTGACCGAAGCCGTGGCATTCGCCGTCAGCGCGTTCGGTGCCAAGGTCAAGGCCGCCGGCCTGGGCGACCAGGTGCTGGAATTCATCTTCGACCGCCTGCGTGCGCGTTACGAAGACGAAGGCGTGGACGTGGCCACATACCTGTCGGTACGTGCCCTGAAGCCGGGTTCGGCCCTGGACTTCGACCAGCGTGTACAAGCCGTGCAGGCCTTCCGCAAATTGCCGGAAGCCGCCGCCCTGGCGGCAGTGAACAAACGCGTGTCGAACCTGCTGAGCAAGGTTGAAGGCAGCGTGCCAAGCACCGTGGAAGCCAAGTACTTCGACAACGCCAACGAGTTCTCCCTGTATTCGGCGATCCAGCAAGCGGACCAGGCAGTGCAGCCGATGGCCGTGGCCCGTCAATACAGCGAGACCCTGGCGCGCCTGGCCGCCTTGCGCGAGCCGGTGGACGCGTTCTTCGAAGCGGTGATGGTCAACGCTGAAGACCCCAAGGTACGGGCCAACCGCTATGCGCTGCTGGCGCGTCTGCGTGGCTTGTTCCTGGGTGTCGCCGACATCTCGTTGCTGGGGTAAGCGCGCGTTGAAACTGCTGATTCTCGATCGGGACGGGGTCATCAACCATGACTCCGATGCGTACATCAAATCGGTGGCGGAGTGGATTCCGCTCCCCGGCTCGATCGCGGCCATCGCGCAGTTGAGCAAGGCCGGCTGGACCGTGGCAATCGCCACCAACCAGTCCGGCATCGCTCGTGGCTACTACGATTTGGCCACCCTCGACGCCATGCACGAGCGCTTGCGCACGTTGGTGGCGGAGCAGGGTGGCGAGGTCGGTTTGATCGTTTATTGCCCACACGGCCCGGATGAAGGTTGCGCCTGCCGCAAACCCAAGCCGGGGATGCTGCGGACAATTGCCGAGCATTATCAGGTCGATCTCGCCGGATGTTGGTTCGTGGGCGACAGCCTCGGTGACCTGGAGGCCGCGAAAGCCGTCGATTCACAACCCGTTTTGGTAAAGACCGGGAAAGGTGAAAAGACCCTGGGGAAAACCCTGCCGGTGGGGACGTTGATTTTTGACGACCTGGCGGCCGTGGCTGCTGAACTTATCCACAACTGAATTTATTCACCAAGTGCACTTCCGACATCCTGGACAAGGACTGCTCAGGAGGACGCTTTTTATAGGCGGGCACTGCCCGCAATGGTAAATGCCGCTATGTCGATCCTGCAGGCAATCAGAACCTTTTTCTTTTACCTGCTGTTGGGCACCAGCTCGCTGCTGTGGTGCTCCCTGAGCTTTTTTATTGCGCCGTTCCTGCCGTTCAAGGCGCGCTACCGTTTTATCAATGTGTACTGGTGTCGCTGCGCGTTGTGGCTGACCAAGGTCTTCCTGAATATCCACGTGGACGTGAAGGGCGCAGAAAACGTCCCGGAGCGGCCGTGCGTGATCGTTTCGAACCACCAGAGCACCTGGGAAACGTTCTTTCTCTCGGCGTACTTCGAGCCCCTGAGCCAAGTGCTCAAGCGTGAGCTGCTGTACGTGCCGTTCTTCGGCTGGGCCATGGCCATGCTGCGCCCCATCGCGATTGATCGTGATAACCCCAAGGCCGCCCTCAAGCAGGTGGCGAGCAAGGGCGACGAGTTGCTCAAGGACAATGTCTGGGTGCTGATTTTCCCGGAAGGCACCCGAGTGCCTTATGGCCAGATTGGCAAGTTCTCCCGCAGCGGCAGTGCCCTGGCGGTGAATGCCGACTTGCCGGTGTTGCCGATCGCCCACAACGCCGGCAAGTTCTGGCCCAAGGCTGGCTGGGCCAAGCGCCCCGGCACCATCACCGTGACCATCGGCGCGCCGATGTACGCCGAAGGCAGCGGCCCACGGGCCATCGCCGAGCTCAACGAGCGGGTACAGGCCTGGAACGAGCAGGCACAACGGGACATGGGCTCCCTGCCTGCGGTGGCCACAAAGGCCGATCAAGTGGCGTTATGAGCATCTGTGGATAACCTGTGTACGAGATTGTCGAAAAGCCCTGGATTTGATCTGTAAGCTAATGATTTAAATACATATTTCTGAAGTTCATAAAATCACTGAAAACGTGCATAAGTTTTTAGGTGATAAAAAAACCGGCCTGAAAAGCCGGTTTTTTTTGCCTCGATTTTTACTCCTTGAGCAAGGGCAGACCCAGCGTGAAGCACGTGCCCTGGCCCACCACGCTCTGACAACGGATAAGCCCCTCATGGCGATCCACCACCGCCTTGACCATGGCCAGGCCCAAACCGAGCCCTTCGATTCCTTGGGCCGAGGCAAAGCGCTGGTACTGGTTGAACAACCGAGGCAACTCTGCGGCGGCGATCCCCCGGCCCTGATCGATGATTTCACAAGTCAACCAATGCTCATCCGCGTGCAGTTGCACACGCACCGTGGAGCCGGGCGGGCTGTATTTGATGGCGTTCTCCAGCAGGTTGAACAAGGCCCGGGTCAGCAGGGCCTGATCGGCCAGCACCAATCCTTCATCCTCGTCATCCAGCTCGTGGAGCAATTGGATCTGCTTCAGCTGGGCCAGGGTGTTGGCCTGGTCGAAAGCATCCAGCACCAGCATGGCGAACATGCTCGGTTCAAACTGATAGGCCTCGGACTCGGCCCTGGCCAATTGCACAAAAGCTTCGGTCAACTCCAGGGCACGGCGCACCTGGAGTTCGATCTGGTTATACACAGGCTGATCGTCGGGCGCCTGAAGGCGCTGCACGTCAAGCAAGGCCAGGATCGCCGAATGGGGCGCACGCAGGTCGTGGGAGAGAAAGCGCAGCAACAGCCCACGCTGGCGTTCGGCATCACGCTCAACGCTGAGGTCGGTCAGACTCAGCAGCCAGCCGATGGGGATGTCGCTGTCCACCGGCAACAGCGGCGCCAGGTCAGTACGCAGGCTGCGCTCCTGGGTATCGCGAAATTCCACGGGCACCAGGCTGGCCAAGGTCTGATCCTCCAACCCCGGGTAGCCCAGGCTGGCCAATTGCGCGAGCAGATCGCTGCCGACCAGGTTGTGCGCGAACAGCTCGCGGGCGTTGCGGTTGGCCAGCAAAATCCGCCCGCCCGGATCGCTGATCAAGGTGGCCACCGGCAGGTACTCCAGACCATCGGCGATAAAACGTTGGGTATCCCGGGTGCGGCTCATGGCCTGTTCCAAGGCGACAATCTGCCCCTGCAAAACATCACCGCTCGGCGCCTGGCGTCGACGCCGCTCGGGCAGCACCTTGGGTTCGGCGTCCAGGCGCGCCAGCTCCCAGCCGAAGTACGCCAGGATGACCCGCAAGCGTCGCCAGTTCCAGGTCAGGTACGCCAGCAACATGCCCAGCACACTGGCCGCCGGGGACCACCAAGCCCCCAGGCGCAGCAACAGGGCCGAACCCAGCAACGCGGCGGCCATGCAACCCAAGGTCAGCCACAGGGCATGTCGCGGACGCCACAACAACAGGCTCAACAACGCCGCCACCAAACCCAGGGACAGGCACATCCCCGTCAGTTCGCCGAGGGCGACGATGCTGCGTTGCTGCAACAGGCCGTTGAGCACATTGGCCTGGATTTCGATGCCGGGGGTGGTGCCCTGCTGGGCGGATTGCGGAGTGACGTAGCGATCCCCCAAACCGGCCGCCGTAGCGCCCACCAGTATCAGGCGATCGCGCAGCAGCTCGGCGGGCACCTCCCCGCGTAACACGCTGACATACGGCACGCTGGGAAAGCCCGCCGTGGCGCTGATAAAGGGAATACGCACCTCATGGGAACGCAGCCAGCCCTGGGTAATGGCTGCCGCAGGGACGCCCGGCATCTGCGCCTGAGCCACGTCCTGCTGGGCCAACTCATAGAGCCGCCAGGCCAATTGCGGCTTGGGGTTATCCACAGGCCCTTCACGCAGGTACACGCTGCGCACAATCCCATCGCGGTCGGCCTCGGCATTGATGTGGCCGACGCTCCGGGCACACGCCAGCAGGGACGGCAACGGAGCCAGCTCGCCAAGAGGCTGTGCATAACGGGCAACGTTCTCCCGCAGCACCGGCAAATAAACATTGCCGGCCCGGCACAGGGCGTTGGCCAACAGGGCATCGTTGGCGGGCAGCGGGTCGGGCTCACTGAAGATCACGTCGAACAACACGCCCTTGGCCTGCGCCGCGTGCAAACGGTCCAGCAAGGCGCCGTGCACCGTCCGCGACCAGGGCCATTGGCCCAGCTGCTTAAGGCTGTAATCGTCGATGGTGACCAGCAGAATCCGCGGGTCCACGGGCAGTGGGCTGAGGCGCCGCAAGCTGTCATACAGCAGATTGTTCAGCGCCAACCCATGGCTCAGGGATAGCACGGCGGTCAGCGGCAGGAGGATCAGGCTGACCCCCAGCCATTCCCGGACCAGGCGCCGGAACAGCTGCTGGGCCTGGCTTGGCTCACGCCCGTCGGCGCGACGCCAGGGCTTCATGGACAGCCCGCGGTTGGCTTATTCGGCCCGCGCCGTAGGCGGGTAATAAAAGATGTCATAGACCCCGGTTTCTCCTTCCAGGCCCTGCTCATCGAACGCCGAAAGGCGTACGTGGTAGAAAAACGCTTTCAAGCCACTGAAGCTGATCTCGGGTGTGCTGGAAAACTGTTCCTGCTTGATGTCGCGAAATTCCTTGTCCGTGGCCACTTGGGCCCGATAGCGCTGGGCGCCGGGCAAGGGTCTCATAATCAGCCGCCAATACGGCAGCTTTCCGGACTGCCCGGACTGGCCCAGCAACTGCGGGGCAGGGAGCAGCTCCACCGGTTTCAACGCCCCTTGCCGCTGGATGCGCAACCCTTGCCGGGCCATGACCTGAACCTCTCCCGGCACCGGGCCGGCAGACTTATCCACACCCGGCTTAGTAACACGCGACTTGCTCCCGGCCGCGGATTGTTCCTCGCGACTGACCGCCACCTGGCCATTGAGCACCTCAACCAGGGATGCCTGATCATCGTTACGCACGCGAAAATGCGTACCACGTACCCCCAGCACCCCGACCGGCGTGAGGATCTGAAAGCGGTCGTAGTCACTGTCGCGCTTGATCACATAAGACTCGACCTGGCCCTGTTCCAGGCTCAGTTGAGGAATCGGCTGCTGCCGGTTGAGGCGCAAGGTGATGTGGGAACTGGACGGCAGCACGACCCGCGAACCATCGCCCAGGGACAGGCTGACAAAGGCCGAAGGCGAGGTCTTCACACCTTCCTGCTCATCAATGCTCATGCCTTCTTCCAGCAGGATCTCCCGTCCCTTGGCGTCGAGCTTCCAGGCTTCCCCGGTCAAGTGCTCGACCGTCGCCGGCAATGGCTGGCCGCGACACTGTTGCTGGTCATCGATGTAGGGCAGGCGCTGGGGCGCGGCGTTGAGATGGCCCAGAGGCAGGAAAAAAGTCGCCAGCAGGCCGCTCACCATCAACAGGCGCTGAGCCATGGGGCCAGGGTTGGGAAAAGGCGAAGGGTGGACGTCATTCATGGGTGTTCTGTGAGCCCTTGGGGAAGTCACTGCGAAATCCTACGCACCATACCTGAGGCCGGTCACGGGCCGATAGCCGAACCCGGCGCGCTCGACTGGCGCCTAGAGAGCTGGCAAGTATTGCCGGAAAAACCTAAAGGGGAGGGGAGTGACACATCCCTGTGTCGGAACCGAAGCGACGGGTCGATCGATCCTGGATCCTGAAGAGGCACTCCTTTTGGTTCCCCTTCGGCGTGGCCCGCAAACAGACCACGCCCCCGCCAACCTGGCGGTTGACACATCCTGTGTCGGAGCACATCCCGCGCTCCAGGTGCCACTCAGCCCGAGCCAATTTACCCGCCGCAACGAAGCCGGAGGAGATTTGCCAGATTTGTTCAGAATCATCCGTCCAGCCCCTAAAACACCCAGCGTTGGGCTGGCGCATAAATGCCGGAGGGCAGGGCAATGGGTTGCACCTGCGGTTCAAGCCCCGGGGCAAACCCGAGGGTCTCATTCAAAGCACTGTGAATGGGCGCAACCTTGAAAGGCTGCGGTGTGGGCCGCTGCTCGGTGAACGCCTGGCCGCTGCTGCAGCCCAGACTCAAATAGGCGGCCAGGACCAGGCCGGTGAAACGGGTCGCTTGAAGGCCACTGACGATGATCGCTCGCTGGCCCAGGCCGGAGCCAAACAGATTGCCCATGATGCTTTCCTTGCGGACTCACGCCGCTGTCTCGCCATTGCACGCCAGCGCCCACATGCCCTGTGGGTTACCGGCTATTTGACATCAGCGTACCGACCCAGGGAGCGCGACAGGGGTATTCAGCACAATTGTTCAGATTCCACACAAACGCCTAAACTCCCCCCACTCGGGCGCTTGTCGCCAACGCCCCCAGCACTCCCCGGATTTCAAGGAACTGCCTCGCATGCGTGTCGCAATACTGGATGACGAACCCGCCGAACTGGCTCGGGTAGAACAGACACTGCGACAGATACCCGGCCCGTCCGAACAGCCCTGGAGCCTGCACTGTTTTGCCCGGGGCGAAGACCTGCTGCGGCAACTGCGCCGGGAGACCTTCGACCTGCTGATTCTCGACTGGCAACTGCCTGACCTTAGCGGCCTGTCGCTGCTGCGCTGGACCCGGGAGCACATGGAGGCGCCACCGGCGGCCATCATGCTCACCAGCCGCGATGCCGAGAGCGACATTGTCCAGGCCCTGAATGCCGGCGCCGACGACTACGTCAGCAAACCCTTCCGCCCCAACGAGCTCAAGGCCAGGGTTACCGCGGTGCTGCGGCGCAATGGCCTGCAGCGCACAGCCGCCAGCGAGGTGCTGGTGTTCAATGACTTGAGTTTCGACGATGCGGAACTGACTGTGACCCGGGCCGGCCTGCCCATCAGCCTGACCGAGCGCGAGTACCGGCTGGCCCGCTGCCTGTTCGCCAACCTGGGGCGACCGCTGTCCCGGGAGTACCTCTATGAGCGTTTCTGGACCCATGAAGAAATCGCCTCTTCCCGGCCCCTGGATACCCACATCTACCGCCTGCGCAACAAACTGGGGCTGACGGCAGACCGGGGCTGGCAACTGCTGACCATCTACGGCTATGGCTATCGGCTGGAAAGCGTCAGCCCGGCAATCGAGCAGAGCTGAGAAGGCTGGGCGATCAACGCCCTAAAAACCGCCCCCTGAAGAACCTCTCCTCGCAGGAAAAAATGCCCCTGGCGCTGTGCTCCATGATCAACAGGGTGTTGTCGTCATCGGGATAAAAGAAGTCATCCCAGCACCTCACAAAGACGTCACTGGGCACCCGCGCCGCGCAATCCCGGCCCCAGAACAACCAGAGCCATTCCTCACCCTCTAGGGCCTTCTGGAAAAACCCAACGCCGTCAGCCCGACGCTTGAAATCCAGAGTGATCGTTTCGCTGACCTGGAACGTCCCAGCGCTGACGCTCATCAGGTGCGAAACCGCAACCCGCTCATCCCATAGCGCCTGGGACTGCGCCTGCTGGTACAAGCACAGACGCTGTTTGTCGCTATAGGACAACCCACAATCCCGAGCATTGAACCGCCAGGCAATGGGGTAGCGTTGCTCATCAAAAAGGTAGTGCTGCCTATCCATGCAGGCCAAACCTCAGTACGGATGGGCCCACTGGCGAGGCACTATCTGGTGGATCAGCAGGGCGGTATCGGCCGTGGGCTGGTAGCGGAATGTCGATACCTCGCTGTGCGGCGACAACAGTTGAAGGTGCAGACAAGCCTGTGGGTCAAACCGCTCGGCCCCGTCAAACAGCACCAGCGCGTCGCTTGCCCAATCAATACTCAACCGCTCGATCGGGGTCAGTGAACCAAGCTCAAGCAGATCAAGCTGCGCCAGCACCTCGGCCTCAGATGGGGCGCATATCCATCGGATAATCAGCAAGGCATCGTCCGCCGTGGCAATCGCCGTGTCCAAAGGCTCGTCACCCAGAACAAGAATGTCGCCATCAACGCCCTCCAGTCGGCCGGCATAGTCATCAATCTGACACGCCCTGTGGTAATCCGAGGGATGGCCGTCGAGGCCACGCCACATACCGGCGAAACCCTCACCCATCACCACCAAGGGGCCACCGGAACTGGACAGCCATGGAGAAATCTTCAATCGACTCATAGGCTCCTTGCCTTTCTGTTAAGCAGAACAGCTACATGATCCACGGACAACGCCATGATGTCGGCACAAAAAAAAGCCAACGCTAGGCGTTGGCTTTTGGGGTGCAGCTGCTGATCAGAAGTCCAGGTTGGACACTGCCAGCGCGTTGCTTTCGATGAAGTCGCGACGAGGTTCGACCGCATCACCCATCAGGGTGTTGAAGATCTGGTCAGCGCCGATGGCGTCTTCGATGGTCACCTTGAGCATGCGACGCATGCTTGGGTCCATGGTGGTTTCCCACAGCTGATCCGGGTTCATCTCGCCCAGACCTTTGTAGCGCTGGATGGTGTGGCGCTTGGTGCTTTCGGCCATCAGCCAGTCCAGGGCTTCCTTGAACTCGGTGACTGCTTTCTTGCGTTCGCCACGCTGAATATAAGCGCCTTCGTCCAACAGGGTGCTCAGTTGCGCGCCCAGGGTGACGACGGTCTTGTAGTCATTGCTGCCGAAGAAGTCGCGGTTGAAGGTGACGTAATTGGACAAGCCGTGGGAGATCAGTTCGACCTCGGGCAGCCAGACGTTACGTTCACGGTCTTCGCGCAGGCTGGCTTTGTAGACCAGGCCGGATTTCTCGACGGTGCGCAGGCGCGTTTCGTACTTGGCCAGCCACTCTTGCATCGCGGCGTGGTCAGACAGCTGCTCCAGGCTTACCGCTGGCAGGTAGATGAAGTGCTCCGTCAGTTCCTGTGGATACAGGCGCGACAGGCGCTTGAGGGTCTTCATCACCATGCGGAAGTCAGTCACCAGGCGCTCGAGGGCCTCACCGGAAATACCAGGGGCTTCGTCGTTCAGGTGCAGGCTGGCATCTTCTAGGGCCGACTGCGTCATGTAGTCTTCCATGGCGTCGTCGTCTTTGATGTATTGCTCTTGCTTGCCTTTCTTCACCTTGTACAGCGGTGGTTGAGCGATATAGATGTAGCCACGCTCAATCAGCTCAGGCAACTGCCGGAAGAAGAAGGTCAGCAGCAGGGTACGGATGTGCGAACCGTCGACGTCAGCATCGGTCATGATGATGATGTTGTGATAACGCAGCTTGTCGATGTTGTACTCGTCGCGACCAATGCCGCAGCCCAGCGCAGTGATCAAGGTGCCCACCTCTTGCGAGGAGATCATCTTGTCGAAGCGTGCTTTCTCGACGTTGAGGATCTTGCCTTTGAGCGGCAGGATCGCCTGGGTTTTACGGTTGCGTCCCTGCTTGGCGGAGCCGCCAGCAGAGTCACCTTCCACCAGGTAGAGTTCGGAAAGCGCAGGGTCTTTTTCCTGGCAGTCCGCCAGTTTGCCCGGCAGGCCGGCGATATCCAGCGCACCTTTACGACGGGTCATCTCACGGGCTTTACGCGCCGCTTCACGAGCACGGGCGGCGTCGATCATCTTGCCGACCACCAGCTTGGCTTCGTTGGGGTTTTCCAACAGGAAGTCGGAGAAGTACTTGCCCATTTCCTGTTCGACCGCGGTCTTCACTTCGGAAGACACCAGCTTGTCTTTGGTCTGGGAGCTGAACTTCGGATCCGGCACCTTCACCGAAATGATCGCGGTCAGGCCTTCACGAGCGTCGTCACCGGTGGTGGCGACCTTGTGCTTCTTGGCCAGGCCTTCGGCTTCGATGTAGGTATTCAGGTTACGGGTCAGTGCGGAACGGAAACCCACCAAGTGAGTACCGCCGTCGCGCTGCGGGATGTTGTTGGTGAAGCACAACAGGTTCTCGTTGAAGCTGTCGTTCCACTGCAGGGCGATTTCGACGCCGATGCCGTCTTCACGCTGGATGTTGAAGTGGAACACCTGGTTGACCGCAGTCTTGTTGGTGTTCAGGTATTCAACGAATGCACGCAGGCCGCCTTCGTACTTGAACAGCTCTTCCTTGCCGCTGCGCTCGTCCTTGAGGACGATGCCGACACCGGAGTTGAGGAAGGACAGTTCACGAATCCGCTTGGCCAGGATGTCCCAGCTGAAGTGGATGTTCTTGAAGGTTTCAGCCGAAGGCTTGAAGTGAATCTGAGTACCGGTGGATTCGCTGTCGCCAACGATCTTCATCCGCTCTTGCGGCACACCGTGAACGTAGGTCTGTTCCCAGATCTTGCCGCTACGGCGCACGGTCAGGATCAGCTCTTCAGACAGAGCGTTCACCACCGACACACCTACGCCGTGCAGGCCGCCGGAAACTTTGTAGGAGTTGTCGTCGAACTTACCGCCGGCGTGCAGTACGGTCATGATGACCTCGGCTGCGGAAACGCCTTCTTCTTTATGCACGTCCACCGGAATGCCGCGACCGTTGTCACGCACGGTGATGGACTCGTCCGGGTGGATGATGATGCTGATGTCGTCGCAGTGGCCGGCCAGAGCTTCGTCGATCGAGTTGTCGACCACCTCGAACACCATGTGGTGCAGACCGCTACCATCATCGGTGTCGCCGATGTACATACCGGGACGTTTGCGTACGGCATCCAAACCTTTCAGCACTTTAATGCTGGTCGAGTCGTACGTATTTTCTTCGCTCATGCCTTCACTCCCGATGGTCGTGGGTCTGGGTGATACGGCCCTGTTCCACGTGGAACAGAGCAACTGGCGTTTCCGTCTGCCAGCCTTCCCTCAATAATTCGTGATCTACACAGGTGATAAACACCTGGCAGCGTAAGTCTTCCAACAAGCGACAAAGTGCGCGGCGATGCTGCTCGTCCAGCTCGGACGGCAAGTCATCCACCAGATAAATACACTGGCCACGCCGGGCTTGGCTGACCAAATGCCCTTGGGCGATACGCAAGGCACAGACCACCAACTTCTGCTGCCCGCGGGACAAGATATCCGCGGCGTTGTGTGCGCCCAATCTAAGACGCAAATCAGCACGTTGGGGGCCGGCCTGGGTATGACCCATTTGCTGATCACGATGGAGGGACGTCGCGAGCACTGCACTGAGTTCTCGCTCTTTATCCCAACCACGGTAATAGCTAAGCGTTAAGCCCTCGAGCTCCAACAAATCGCTCAAGGTCCGCTCAAAGACTGGTTTCAAGGCTTTGATATAAGCGCGGCGGTATTCATCAATTTCAGCGCTGGCCTGACACAGTTCCCGGTCCCAGGCCGCTTGCGAAGCGGCGTCAAGTGTACCATGCCGCAGCCATGAGTTCCGCTGCCGCAGGGCCTTCTGCAAGCGCTGCCAGGTTGACATAAAGCGGGGTTCCACGTGGAACACCCCCCAATCGAGGAACTGCCGACGAATCTTCGGCGCCCCTTCCAGCAAGCGGAAGCTATCCGGGTTGATCAGTTGCAACGGCAGAATTTCTGCCAGCTGTGCCGCACTACGAGCATTCTGCCCGTCGATGCGGATCTGGAATTCCCCCTGCCGATCACGAGAGATCCCCAGGCTGCTATGGCCACCCTCCGCCAACTCGACTTGGCCAAATACGGTGCACGCCAGTTGTTCGTATTGGATCACCGGCAACAGCCGGGCACTGCGAAACGAACGCGCAAGCCCCAGCAGGTGGATGGCTTCCAGCACGCTGGTTTTGCCACTGCCGTTGGCGCCGTAGAGGAGGTTGATGCGGGGAGAGGGGGAGAAGGTCACCGGGTGCAGATTGCGCACCGCGGTGACCGAGACGCGACTGAGGGACATCTAGCTTCTGCTGAGCATGATTACAGGCGCATCGGCATGACAACGTAGGCCGAGTCGTCGTTGTCGGACTCCTGGACCAGGGCGCTGCTGTTGGAGTCGGAGAGGATCAGACGCACCTGCTCGGTGGTCATCACGCCCAACACGTCCAGCAGGTAGCTGACGTTGAAGCCGATCTCCAGGGAGCCGCCGTTGTATTCCACGCCCACTTCTTCTTCCGCTTCTTCCTGCTCCGGGTTGTTGGCCTGGATTTTCAGCTGACCATTGGCCAGTTGCAGACGGATACCACGGTACTTCTCGTTGGACAGGATCGCCGTGCGGCTGAACGCTTCACGCAGTGCCTGACGGTCGCCCAGTACCAGCTTGTCACCACCTTTTGGCAGCACGCGCTCGTAGTCCGGGAACTTGCCGTCCACCAGCTTGGAGGTGAAGGTGAACTCGCCGGTGGTGGCGCGAATATGATGCTGACCCAACACGATGCTGACATTGCCGTCCGGCTCGGTGAGCAGACGCGCCAGCTCCAGGATGCCTTTACGCGGCACGATCACCTGGTGGCGGTCCGGCTGACCGATGTCGGCCTGCATCGAGCACATGGCCAGGCGGTGACCGTCGGTAGCGACCGCGCGGATGATCCCGGCAGACACTTCCAGCAGCATGCCGTTGAGGTAGTAGCGCACGTCCTGCTGGGCCATGGCGAAGCTGGTGCGTTCGATCAAGCGACGCAGCTTGCTCTGGTCCAGGCTGCAGGTCAGCGAGCCAGGGCCTTCTTCCACAGTAGGGAAGTCATTGGCTGGCAAGGTGGACAGGGTGAAGCGGCTACGACCGGCTTTCACCACCAGCTTCTGCTCATCGACCTTGATATCGATCAAGGCGTCGTTGGGCAGGCTCTTGCAGATGTCCATCAGCTTGCGCGCAGGCACGGTGATCTCGCCGGGCTCGGCGGGTTCTTCAAGTTGCACGCGACCGACCAGCTCGACTTCAAGGTCGGTACCGGTCAGCGACAGCTGCTGGCCTTCGACAACCAGCAGCACGTTGGAAAGTACCGGCAAGGTCTGACGGCGTTCGACGACGCCGGCGACCAGTTGCAGGGGTTTCAACAGGGCTTCGCGTTGAATGGTGAAATGCATGGTCTAGTCCCTTGCCTTAATAAGCTGCGCTGGTGTCATCAAGTGGTCAGTGTACGCAGCAGGTTCTTGTAGTCCTCGCGGATGTCCGCGTCGGATTCCTTAAGTTCATTGATCTTGCGGCACGCGTGCAAGACCGTGGTGTGATCGCGGCCACCAAACACATCGCCGATTTCCGGCAGGCTGTGGTTGGTCAGCTCCTTGGACAAGGCCATGGCTACCTGACGCGGCCGCGCAACGGAACGCGAGCGGCGCTTGGACAACAGATCGGAGATCTTGATCTTGTAGTACTCGGCGACGGTGCGCTGAATGTTATCCACAGAGACCAGTTTGTCTTGCAGAGCCAGCAGGTCCTTCAGGGATTCGCGAATCAGCTCGATGGTGATGTCGCGGCCCATGAAGTGCGAGTGAGCGATAACGCGCTTGAGCGCGCCTTCGAGCTCACGCACGTTGGAGCGAATACGCTGGGCGATAAAGAACGCCGCATCGTGAGGCAGATCGACTTTGGCCTGGTCGGCCTTCTTCATCAGGATCGCCACGCGGGTTTCCAACTCAGGTGGTTCTACCGCCACCGTCAGGCCCCAGCCGAAACGCGACTTCAGGCGTTCTTCCAGGCCTTCGATCTCTTTCGGGTAGCGGTCACTGGTGAGAATCACCTGTTGGCCACCTTCCAGGAGGGCGTTGAAGGTGTGGAAAAACTCTTCCTGGGAACGCTCTTTACGGGCGAAGAACTGAATATCGTCGATCAGCAACGCATCCACCGAACGGTAGAAGCGCTTGAACTCGTTGATCGCGTTGAGCTGCAACGCCTTGACCATGTCCGCCACGAAACGCTCGGAATGCAGGTACACGACCTTGGCATTCGGGTTCTTCTTTAATAGGTGGTTACCCACAGCGTGCATCAAGTGGGTTTTACCCAAGCCGACGCCGCCATAAAGAAACAGCGGGTTGTAACCGTGCTTGGGGTTGTCCGCGACCTGCCAGGCCGCAGCACGGGCCAGTTGGTTGGACTTGCCTTCGACGAAGTTCTCGAAGGTGAAGGTGCGGTTCAGGTAGCTGGTGTGCTTGAGCGCACCCTCGACCTGAACGGTGCGTTGCTCGGCGCGAACCGGAGCCTGCTGGGAGCTGGCGCCCGCCATGGGGTCGAAGCTGTCGCGAGAAGGTTCTTCACTGACCTCGGCGGCTTTCTGCGTGGCGGCCGGTTTGCTCGGTGCCGTTGCGGCGGCGGGCGTGGTGTTGCTGACCGGAGCGGCAGCCGCGGCTTGCTGTGCCTGAGAGGCGGCAGCGGCCAACGGTGCATTCGGTGCCGCACGGGGCGCCGAACTGCGTTTGCTGCCTATTAATAAGGAAAGCGCCGGCGCCATGCCATTGCCATGCTCATCCAGCAGTTCGAGCACGCGGCCCAGGTACTTTTCATTGACCCAATCGAGAACAAAGCGATTCGGTGCGTAGACACGCAACTCGTCGCCTTCGGCTTCGACCTGTAGCGGACGGATCCAAGTGTTGAATTGCTGGGCAGGCAGCTCATCACGCAGAAGCTCCACGCACTGCTGCCAAAGTTCCACTGACACGGATATCCCCTAAGTTGAAAGCCGGTGAGGCAAAAACAAGCGGCCATTGTAGCGACCAGACGCCCACTTATCCACATGTAGGTTGATCACAGATCACCAAGAATCAATGTCTTAACCGGGGAAAACACGACCAATGGTATGTGCATAAGCTCTGTGGATAACCCCACTTGAGGTCGTTGTACAAGTGGGGGCGAAACTCAGTGGATAACTCGCCTGTGGATAACAGTCCATTCCACACACAGGTTTTCCGAGGGCGCAGCACAGGCAGAGCACCGCTTCTCAACCGTGTTGTCATTCTCTGTACAGCACGTGATAGAAGGGCTAAAGGCAGTTATCCACAGATGAGTGCGTCCCTAGTCTTTATAAGCTTTACAGAAAAGCTTTAAATAATTCCCTTCTTTTATTTCTATTATCTGGCTAACCGGGTTTCTCGGCACAAGAGCCGACATACCCGGATAAAGGAAAAGCTGGTTGGAAATTGACCTAGAGGCTTGCTTTCTCTAGAATCGCCGGTCTCTTAAAACGGGGGCCATTCCGGCCCGTTGTGGACGAACCAGGTAACAACGCCATGAAACGTACTTTCCAACCAAGCACCATCAAACGCGCCCGTACCCACGGCTTCCGTGCTCGCATGGCTACCAAGAACGGCCGTGCTGTCCTGTCGCGTCGCCGCGCCAAAGGTCGTGCGCGTCTGGCAGTTTGATAATCCGGTACTGGAGGTGAGTCAGGACTTCAGTCGGGAAAAGCGTCTGCTAACTCCCCGGCACTTCAAGGCAGTCTTTGACTCCCCTACCGGCAAGGTTCCGGGGAAAAATCTCCTGCTCCTTGCGCGCAACAACGACCTGGATCATCCCCGTCTGGGGCTCGTGATCGGGAAAAAGAGCGTCAAGCTCTCCGTTGAGCGCAATCGCCTCAAGCGTCTGATGCGCGAATCGTTTCGCCTCCACCAAGATTCACTGGTTGGTTGGGATATCGTTATCGTCGCGCGCAAAGGTTTGGGCGATGTAGAAAACCCCGAATTGATTCAGCATTTCGGCAAACTCTGGAAGCGTCTGGCACGTAACAAGCCGGTACCGGAAGTCAAAGCCGAAACTGTAGGGGTAGACAGTCCCGATGCGTAAACTGGCGCTCGTTCCGATCCAGTTTTACCGCTATGCCATTAGTCCCCTGATGGCCAGTCACTGTCGTTTCTACCCCAGTTGTTCCTGCTACGCGTTAGAGGCCATAGAAAATCATGGCCTTCTGCGCGGTGGCTGGCTGACCTTTCGTCGTTTAGGTCGCTGTCATCCGTGGAATCCCGGTGGTTATGACCCGGTTCCACCTATCCCTACCTCCCGTTCTTCTTCGATGGCCGAGTAATCATGGATATTAAACGCACGATCCTGATCGTCGCCCTGGCAATCGTGTCCTACGTCATGGTCCTTAAATGGAACCAGGACTACGGCCAAGCTGCCCTGCCGACTCAGAATGTTGCTTCCAGCACCAGCACAACGGGCCTGCCAGACACGGCGGCTGGTAACAATGCTTCCGTCAGCGACGATATTCCGCGTGCGGCAAGCGATACCAGTGCTCCCGCTGAAACTCCCGTGGCTGCCAGCAAAGACCTCATCCAGATCAAAACGGATGTGCTCGACATTGCTGTCGACCCACAAGGTGGTGACATCGCCCAGCTGCGTTTGCCTTTGTATCCACGTCGCCAAGACCATCCGGAAATTCCGTTCCAGCTGTTCGATAACGGCAATGAGCGGACCTACCTGGCGCAAAGCGGCCTGATCGGCACCAACGGTCCGGACGCCAACCCGGCCGGTCGTCCGGTGTTCTCTTCGGAGAAGAAGACTTATCAACTGGCCGATGGCCAGGACCAACTGGTTGTCGACCTGAAATTCAGCAAGGACGGCGTCAATTACATCAAGCGTTTTACCCTGAAGCGCGGCCTGTATGACATCACCGTTTCCTACCTGATCGACAACGAAAGTGCTCAACCTTGGTCCGGTGCGATGTTCGCCCAGCTCAAGCGTGACGCCAGTTCCGATCCATCCTCCAGCACTGCCACTGGCACCGCGACTTACCTGGGCGCTGCCCTGTGGACAAGTTCCGAGCCGTACAAAAAAGTGTCGATGAAGGACATGGACAAGGCTCAGTTGAAAGAGACCGTCCAAGGTGGTTGGGTTGCCTGGCTGCAACACTACTTTGTAACTGCGTGGATCCCGGCCAAGGGTGAAAACAACCTGGTCCAGACCCGCAAAGACAGCAAAGGCAACTACATCATTGGCTACACCGGCCCAGCATTGACCGTTGCACCGGGTGCCAAGGCTGAAACCAGCGCCATTCTGTATGCCGGCCCGAAAAGCCAGGCGGTGCTGAAAGAGTTGTCCCCAGGTCTGGAATTGACTGTGGACTACGGTTTCCTGTGGTTCATCGCTCAGCCGATCTTCTGGCTGCTGCAACATATCCACAGCCTGGTGGGTAACTGGGGCTGGTCGATCATCTTCCTGACCATGCTGATCAAGGGGATCTTCTTCCCACTGTCGGCTGCCAGCTACAAATCCATGGCTCGCATGCGCGCCGTGGCACCGAAACTGGCTGCTCTGAAAGAACAACATGGCGATGACCGGCAGAAAATGTCCCAGGCCATGATGGAGCTGTACAAGAAAGAGAAGATCAATCCGCTGGGTGGTTGCTTGCCAATCCTCGTGCAGATGCCGGTCTTCCTGTCTCTGTACTGGGTACTCCTGGAAAGCGTGGAAATGCGCCAAGCGCCGTTCATGCTGTGGATTACCGACCTGTCGATCAAGGATCCGTTCTTCATCCTGCCGATCATCATGGGCGCCACCATGTTCATCCAGCAGCAGTTGAACCCGACTCCACCGGATCCGATGCAGGCCAAGGTGATGAAAATGATGCCAATCATCTTCACCTTCTTCTTCCTGTGGTTCCCGGCGGGCCTGGTTCTGTACTGGGTTGTGAACAACTGCCTGTCGATCGCCCAACAGTGGTACATCACCCGTAAGATTGAAGCCGCGACCAAGAACGCCGCTGCCTGACCTACGCTGTGGATAACCACTCAAGACGCCCCCTAGTGGGGCGTTTTGCTATCTGTCACTTTTATCTGGAACCTGGGTTATGACCGTCCCTCGTGAAACCATCGCCGCTGTCGCCACCGCCCAAGGTCGCGGCGGCGTGGGTATCGTCCGGATCTCCGGGCCCCTGGCCAGCGTGGCTGCCCAAGCCATCAGCGGCCGCGAACTGAAACCGCGTTTTGCCCATTACGGGCCATTCCTCAGTGCGCAGGACGAGGTGCTGGATGAAGGGATCGCCTTGTATTTCCCCGGGCCGAACTCATTCACCGGCGAGGATGTATTGGAGCTTCAGGGGCACGGCGGCCCCATCGTCCTGGATATGTTGCTGCAACGTTGCCTGCAACTGGGCTGCCGCCTGGCCCGGCCGGGAGAATTCAGCGAGCGGGCTTTTCTCAATGACAAACTCGACCTGGCCCAGGCCGAAGCCATCGCCGACCTGATCGAAGCCAGTTCGACACAGGCGGCGCGCAATGCCTTGCGGTCCTTGCAGGGCGCGTTCTCGCAACGTGTGCATCATCTGACCGAGCAACTCATCGCCCTGCGTATCTACGTTGAAGCCGCAATCGATTTTCCTGAGGAAGAAATCGACTTCCTCGCCGATGGCCACGTGCTGTCGATGCTCGATGCGGTTCGTGATGATTTATCCACAGTACTGCGTGAAGCCGGGCAGGGCGCCTTGCTCCGCGATGGCATGACGGTGGTGATTGCCGGCCGGCCGAATGCCGGCAAATCCAGCCTGCTCAATGCCCTGGCGGGCCGGGAGGCAGCGATCGTCACTGAAATCGCCGGCACCACCCGGGACATCCTGCGTGAACATATCCACATTGATGGCATGCCGCTGCACGTGGTCGATACTGCGGGCTTGCGAGATACCGACGACCAGGTGGAAAAAATCGGTGTGGAGCGGGCACTCAAGGCCATCAGTGAAGCCGATCGCGTACTGCTGGTGGTGGATGCCACGGCCGCCGAGGCGGCGGACCCCTTTGCCCTGTGGCCGGAATTTCTCGAACAACGCCCCGATCCGGCGAATGTCACGCTGATCCGCAACAAAGCCGACCTGACCGGTGAAGCCATTGCCCTCGAAACAAGCGACGACGGACACGTGACCATCAGCCTCAGTGCCATGGCCGCCGGCACCGGCCTGGAGCTGCTGCGCGAGCACCTGAAAGCATGCATGGGTTATGAACAGACGTCCGAAAGCAGCTTCAGCGCTCGCCGTCGCCACCTTGAAGCCCTGCGCCATGCCAGCACGGCACTGGAACATGGTCGTGCCCAACTCACCCTGGCCGGCGCAGGGGAGCTGCTGGCGGAGGATCTGCGGCAAGCGCAGCACTCCCTGGGCGAAATTACCGGCGCGTTCAGTTCAGATGATTTGCTGGGAAGGATCTTTTCCAGCTTCTGCATCGGCAAGTAATCCCTCCGCCTTGGAACCTGCAGGTCTCTTACGGCCTGCAGCACCAAGTGAATCCCTTTAATCGTCCAAGTTGCAAGCGGTGTTATTTCAGGGCCTGAATAGGCTGCCTGGGGATAATTCCGCCGGCGTGTGGCGCTCGTACCCTCAATCGGCTCCCTTTCACCCATCCTTGCCACCCAAATGGTGAAGGTTGATGGTGCCCAAACCTGCCTCGAGTGCCTGACAGATCGCATCAGCCGGTGCGTCACTCGACCTTCACCCTCGCGATTTATAGATTTTTGCCAGTCACTCCTCTCCAGGAGAGGAACAGTCGTGGGTGAAATTCATCGCTCAGCAGGCGTTTCTGTGGATTAAGCCCTGTGAATAACTGGCCCTGTGCTCAGTTGATAACAGGGCTTCAAAACTGAGGAAAACCACCTCTGTGGATAACCACCCCATTCATCCACAGGCTTAAACCGGTTATCCAACGCCCTCATTGGCACCTAACCACAGACTTTAAATTCTCTGTACACATTGAAAATAAAGGCCTGTAGCAATCTATCCACAGAAATGGTGCTCAGTAAGAATAAACATAAAAACAAAGATTTAATAAATTTCTCTCTTTTAATTTCTATTGTCCGTGAGTCATCCACAGCTGGTTAAATTTTGTGCAAAGGGTTCTTTAGGAAGGGCTAAGTCCCTATACTTGCCGCCTTGGTCCAAAAACCAACCCAACAACTACTCCTAATTACTCCTACTTGAAGCAGGCACGAGGTGCGTGGTGGATTTCCCTTCCCGTTTTGAAGTGATCGTCATCGGCGGCGGTCATGCCGGTACCGAGGCAGCACTTGCATCAGCACGCATGGGGGCAAAAACCCTGTTGCTGACGCATAACGTGGAAACCCTCGGAGCAATGAGCTGCAACCCCGCCATCGGTGGGATTGGTAAAAGCCATCTGGTCAAGGAAATCGATGCCCTTGGCGGCGCGATGGCCATCGCGACCGATAAAGGCGGTATTCAATTTCGTGTATTGAACAGTCGCAAAGGCCCAGCCGTACGCGCTACTCGCGCCCAGGCCGACCGCATTCTGTATAAAGCCGCTGTGCGCGAGATCCTCGAGAACCAGCCCAACCTGTGGATATTTCAACAGGCCGCGGACGACCTGATCGTTGAACAAGACCAAGTGCGCGGCGTGGTTACTCAAATGGGCCTGCGTTTCTTCGCCGAATCCGTGGTGTTGACCACCGGGACCTTCCTCGGCGGACTTATCCACATTGGGATGCAGAACTATTCTGGCGGCCGCGCCGGCGATCCACCTTCGATCGCCCTGGCTCACCGCCTGCGGGAGTTGCCTCTACGTGTGGGCCGGCTGAAAACCGGTACCCCGCCACGTATCGACGGCCGTTCTGTGGATTTTTCGGTGATGACCGAACAACCTGGCGATACACCGATCCCGGTGATGTCGTTCCTGGGCTCGAAAGAACAGCATCCAGCGCAAGTCAGTTGCTGGATTACCCACACCAACGCCCGTACTCACGAAATCATCGCGTCCAACCTTGATCGGTCGCCGATGTATTCCGGGGTAATCGAAGGGATTGGCCCGCGCTATTGCCCGTCGATCGAAGACAAGATTCATCGCTTTGCCGACAAGGAAAGCCACCAGGTGTTTATCGAACCTGAAGGCCTGACCACACACGAGCTGTACCCGAACGGGATATCCACATCCTTGCCGTTCGATGTGCAGTTGCAGATCGTGCAATCGATCCGCGGTATGGAAAACGCCCATATCGTGCGTCCGGGCTACGCCATCGAGTACGACTACTTCGATCCGCGCGACCTGAAGTACAGCCTGGAAACCAAAGTCATCGGCGGTCTGTTCTTTGCCGGGCAGATCAACGGCACCACCGGTTACGAAGAAGCCGGGGCCCAAGGTTTGCTGGCCGGCGCCAACGCAGCTTTGCGTGCACAGGGCAAAGACAGCTGGTGCCCGCGGCGCGATGAGGCGTACATCGGCGTGCTGGTGGACGACTTGATTACCCTGGGTACCCAGGAACCGTACCGGATGTTCACCTCCCGGGCGGAATACCGTTTGATCCTGCGCGAAGACAACGCTGACCTGCGCTTGACCGAAAAAGGCCGCGAACTGGGCCTGGTGGATGACGTGCGTTGGGCGGCGTTCTGCAAAAAACGCGAAAGCATTGCCCAGGAAGAGCAGCGTCTGAAATCCACCTGGGTCCGCCCGGGCACCGAGCAGGGCGATGCGATCGCCGAGAAATTCGGCACGCCGCTGACCCATGAATACAACCTGTTGAATCTGCTGAGCCGTCCGGAAATCGACTACGTGGGCCTGGTGGAAGTGACCGGGCAGGGCGCGGAAGACCCACAGGTCGCCGAGCAGGTCGAGATCAAGACCAAATACGCCGGTTACATTGATCGTCAGCAGGATGAAATTGCTCGTTTGCGGGCCAGCGAGAACACCAAGCTGCCTGTGGATATCGATTACACCGGCATTTCCGGCCTGTCCAAAGAGATCCAGAGCAAGCTCGGCGCAACGCGTCCCGAGACGCTGGGCCAGGCGTCGCGGATCCCCGGGGTTACACCGGCGGCGATTTCCCTGTTGATGATTCACTTGAAAAAACGCGGCGCGGGCCGTCAGTTGGAGCAAAGCGCTTGAGTTCGTTGGTTACCGTGCAACATGCCGAAGAGTTATCCACAGGTGCCCGCCAGCTCGGGGTCGACCTGAGCGAAGCCCAGCACACGTTGCTGCTGGGTTACCTGGCCCTGTTGATCAAATGGAACAAGGCGTACAACCTCACGGCGGTGCGCGATCCGGACGAAATGGTCTCGCGGCATCTGCTGGACAGTTTGAGCGTGATGCCCTTCATCGAAAATGGCCGTTGGCTGGACGTGGGCAGTGGCGGCGGAATGCCTGGTATTCCCCTGGCGATCCTGTTTCCCGAGTCCCAGGTGACCTGCCTGGACAGCAATGGCAAGAAAACCCGCTTCCTGACCCAGGTCAAACTCGAACTCAAACTGGATAACCTGCAAGTTATCCACAGTCGGGTTGAAGCCTTCCAGCCTGAGCAGCCGTTCAACGGGATCATTTCCCGGGCGTTCAGCAGCATGGAGAATTTCAGCAACTGGACCCGCCACCTCGGCGACCGCGATACACGTTGGCTGGCAATGAAGGGCGTTCATCCCTCGGATGAGCTGGTAGCATTGCCCGCGGACTTCCACCTTGATAGCGAACACGCCCTGGCCGTACCCGGTTGCCAAGGCCAACGCCATCTGCTGATACTGCGCCGCACGGCATGATTGGGAACACAAGCAAGAATGGCTAAGGTATTCGCGATAGCGAACCAAAAAGGTGGCGTGGGCAAGACCACCACCTGCATCAACCTCGCAGCTTCCCTGGTCGCTACCAAGCGCCGGGTGCTGTTGATCGATCTTGATCCACAGGGCAACGCCACCATGGGTAGCGGTGTGGATAAACACGGCTTGGAAAACTCGGTCTACGACCTGTTGATCGGCGAGTGCGACCTGGCCCAGGCCATGCACTTCTCGGAGCACGGCGGTTATCAATTGCTGCCGGCCAACCGCGACCTGACCGCGGCGGAAGTGGTTCTGCTGGAAATGCAGATGAAGGAAAGTCGTCTGCGCAGCGCCCTGGCGCCGATTCGCGAGAACTACGATTACATCTTGATCGACTGCCCGCCGTCGTTGTCGATGCTCACCCTCAACGCCTTGGTGGCCGCCGATGGGGTAATTATCCCCATGCAGTGCGAGTACTACGCGCTGGAAGGTTTGAGCGACCTTGTGGATAACATCAAGCGCATCGCTGAATTGCTCAACCCCGAGCTGAAGATCGAAGGCCTGCTGCGGACCATGTTCGATCCGCGCCTGAGCCTGATGAACGATGTTTCGGCCCAGCTCAAGGAACACTTTGGCGAGCAGCTGTACGACACCGTGATTCCACGCAACATCCGCCTGGCAGAAGCTCCGAGTTACGGCATGCCGGCGTTGGCCTATGACAAACAATCCCGTGGCGCGCTGGCCTATCTGGCCCTGGCGGGCGAGATGGTTCGCCGGCAACGGAAAAACTCACGCGCCGCCGCCGCCCTGCCAACTTAAGGAATCCCCATGGCCGTCAAGAAACGAGGTCTCGGACGTGGACTGGATGCTCTGTTGAGTGGTCCGACCGTCAGCGCCCTGGAAGAACAAGCGGTGCAGGCGGATTCGCGTGAACTGCAGCACCTGCCCCTGGACCTGATCCAGCGTGGCAAATACCAGCCGCGTCGGGACATGGATCCCCAGGCGCTGGAAGAACTGGCTCAGTCGATCAGGGCCCAGGGTGTGATGCAGCCCATTGTGGTGCGCCCCATCGGCAGCGGCCGCTTTGAAATCATCGCCGGTGAACGCCGCTGGCGTGCCAGCCAGCAGGCTGGCCAGGAAACCATTCCGGCCATGGTCCGCGATGTGCCGGATGAAACTGCGATTGCCATGGCGCTGATCGAGAACATCCAGCGCGAAGACCTCAACCCGGTGGAAGAAGCCGTGGCCCTGCAGCGTTTGCAGCAGGAGTTCCAGCTGACCCAGCAACAAGTGGCTGAGGCGGTGGGCAAGTCGCGGGTGACCGTGGCCAACCTGTTGCGCCTGATCGCGCTGCCGGAAGTAATCAAGACCATGCTGTCCCATGGCGACCTGGAAATGGGCCATGCCCGTGCCTTGCTCGGCTTGCCGGAAAATCAGCAGGTGGAAGGGGCGCGACATGTTGTCGCACGAGGGCTGACTGTGCGCCAAACCGAGGCATTGGTTCGCCAGTGGTTGAGTGGCAAACCGGAGCCCGTGGAAGCGGCCAAACCCGACCCGGATATCGCTCGCCTCGAACAGCGCCTGGCCGAGCGCCTGGGCTCTGCGGTGCAGATCCGCCACGGCAAGAAGGGGAAAGGGCAGTTGGTGATTGGCTACAACTCCCTCGATGAGTTGCAGGGCGTCCTCGCACACATCCGCTGAAACATTTCCTCATGTAGCGCGCAGTCGGAAATCACTACCTGGCAGTTGAATAGGGGCTGAACCGCCCCTATACTCTGCGCGCATTTTGTCGGCACAAATTATGCCAAGTTATTGAATTCTGGCAGCCGGCCTTTGAGGAGCAAGAGTGATGGAAACCCGCACGCCAAACCGCTTGCCGTTCCATCGCTTGGCGGTTTTTCCCGTGTTATTGGCTCAATGTGTTGTTTTGCTGCTGGCCGCTTTGGCGCTGTGGCAATGGCGTGGAGTCGTTGCCGGGTATTCGGGCCTTTGCGGAGGACTGATAGCCTTGCTACCCAATGTGTACTTCGCTCACAGGGCATTTCGGTTTTCCGGCGCCCGAGCAGCCCAAGCCATCGTCCGGTCTTTTTATGCCGGTGAGGCGGGCAAACTGATTTTGACGGCAGTGCTGTTTGCATTGACGTTCGCAGGTGTGAAGCCATTGGCGCCGCTAGCTGTATTCGGCGTCTTCGTGCTGACCCAAATGGTCAGCTGGTTCGCTCCCCTGCTAATGAGAACAAGACTTTCGAGACCTTAGGGCGTTTGAGGCAACCATGGCAGAAACAACCGCTTCGGGCTATATCCAGCACCACTTGCAGAACCTGACCTTCGGTCAGCTACCCAATGGCGGCTGGGGCTTCGCCCACACCGCAGCAGAAGCCAAGGAAATGGGCTTCTGGGCATTCCACGTCGATACCCTCGGCTGGTCTGTTGCACTGGGTGTGATTTTCGTTCTTCTTTTCCGCATGGCGGCCAAGAAAGCTACCTCCGGCGTGCCTGGCGCGCTGCAGAACTTCGTTGAAGTGCTGGTGGGCTTCGTCGATGGCAGCGTGAAGGACAGTTTCCACGGCCGCAGCCCGGTGATTGCACCGCTGGCGCTGACCATCTTCGTCTGGGTGTTCTTGATGAACGCCATCGACTTGGTGCCGGTGGACTGGATTCCACAACTGGCCATGCTGATCTCCGGTGATGCGCACATTCCATTCCGTGCCGTATCCACCACTGACCCGAACGCTACCCTGGGCATGGCCCTGTCGGTGTTCGCGTTGATCATTTTCTACAGCATCAAGATCAAGGGCTTCGGCGGCTTCATCGGCGAACTGACCCTGCACCCGTTCGGCAGCAAGAACATCTTCGTTCAAGCGCTGCTGATTCCGGTGAACTTCCTGCTGGAGTTCGTGACGCTGATCGCCAAGCCAATCTCTCTGGCACTGCGTCTGTTCGGCAACATGTACGCTGGCGAGCTGGTGTTCATCCTTATCGCTGTGATGTTCGGCAGCGGCCTGCTCTGGCTCAGCGGCCTGGGCGTGGTGCTGCAATGGGCGTGGGCTGTGTTCCACATCCTGATCATCACCCTGCAAGCGTTTATCTTCATGATGCTGACCATCGTCTACCTGTCGATGGCGCACGAAGAGAACCATTAAGACCAGTCTCGACTAGTCTGATGTCCCTCTCGGTCAAACGAGAGGGGGCCCGCTTAGGGCTTGATGAAACGATTTGTTTTACCGCTTTAAATTAAAAAAACCTAAACCATACGACGTAAAAGTCGGGAGGAAAGATGGAAACTGTAGTTGGTCTAACCGCTATCGCTGTTGCACTGTTGATCGGCCTGGGCGCACTGGGTACCGCAATTGGTTTCGGCCTGTTGGGCGGCAAATTCCTGGAAGGCGCTGCTCGCCAACCAGAAATGGTTCCAATGCTGCAAGTTAAAATGTTCATCGTTGCCGGTCTGCTCGACGCCGTAACCATGATCGGCGTTGGTATCGCTCTGTTCTTCACCTTCGCGAACCCCTTCGTTGGCCAACTCGCTGGCTAATCACTCGAGTATTCGAGTTGATTGGTGTGATGGACAACGAACGAGCGAGGTGTTGGCGTGAACATTAATGCAACCCTGATTGGCCAGTCCGTTGCGTTCTTAATTTTTGTACTGTTCTGCATGAAGTTCATTTGGCCTCCGGTCATTGCAGCTTTGCACGAACGTCAAAAGAAGATCGCGGATGGACTGGACGCTGCCAACCGAGCAGCTCGTGACCTGGAACTGGCCCAAGATAAAGCGGGTCAGCAACTTCGCGAAGCTAAGGCTCAGGCAGCTGAAATCATTGAGCAAGCCAAGAAACGCGGCACTCAGATCGTCGACGAAGCCCGTGAACAGGCTCGTGTCGAAGCTGAACGTGTGAAGGCTCAGGCTCAGGCCGAGATCGAACAGGAACTGAACGGCGTCAAAGACGCGCTGCGCGCCCAACTGGGCAGCTTGGCGGTCAATGGTGCAGAGAAGATCCTGGGCGCCACAATCGATCAAAACGCGCACGCAGAGCTGGTTAACAAACTGGCTGCTGAAATTTAAGCGAGGGCGATCATGGCAGAATTGACCACGTTGGCCCGACCTTACGCTAAGGCGGCCTTCGAGCACGCTCAGGCCCACCAGCAGCTGGCCTCTTGGTCAGCCATGCTCGGCCTGGCTGCAGCGGTGTCACAAGATGACACCATGCAGCGCGTGCTTAAGGCCCCGCGACTGACGAGCGCAGAAAAGGCCACCACGTTTATCGACGTGTGTGGCGACAAGTTTGATGTCCAGGCACAGAATTTCATTCACGTTGCCGCCGAAAACGACCGTCTCCTGCTGTTGCCGGAGATCTCCGCTCTGTTCGACCTGTACAAGGCCGAACAAGAGAAGTCGGTGGATGTGGATGTGACCAGTGCTTTTGCATTGAACCAAGAACAGCAAGACAAACTCGCCAAGGTTCTCAGTGCACGGCTCGGCCGGGAAGTGCGCCTGCACGCTGCGGAGGATGCCAGCCTGATTGGTGGCGTCGTAATCCGCGCCGGCGACCTGGTTATCGATGGCTCGATTCGCGGGAAACTCGCGAACCTTGCCGAAGCATTGAAATCTTGAGTTTGAAGGGGCAGCAGAGCAATGCAGCAACTCAATCCTTCCGAAATAAGTGAAATTATCAAGGGCCGCATCGACAAGCTCGATGTGACCTCCCAAGCCCGTAACGAAGGCACTGTCGTCAGCGTATCTGACGGCATCGTGCGGATTCACGGTCTGGCCGACGTTATGTACGGCGAGATGATCGAGTTTCCGGGCGGCGTCTACGGTATGGCCCTCAACCTTGAGCAAGACTCTGTAGGTGCCGTTGTACTGGGCGCATACACCTCTCTGGCTGAAGGCATGAGCGCCAAGTGCACCGGCCGCATCCTCGAAGTTCCGGTTGGTAAGGAACTGCTGGGTCGCGTAGTCGACGCACTGGGTAACCCAGTTGACGGCAAAGGTCCGCTGAACAACACCGAGACCGACGCGGTCGAGAAAGTTGCTCCAGGCGTGATCTGGCGTAAGTCGGTAGACCAGCCTGTACAGACTGGCTACAAGGCTGTCGATGCCATGATCCCAGTCGGCCGTGGCCAGCGTGAGCTGATCATCGGTGACCGTCAGATCGGTAAAACCGCTCTGGCGATCGACGCGATCATCAACCAGAAAGACAGCGGCATTTTCTGCGTTTACGTAGCGATCGGTCAGAAACAATCGACCATCGCTAACGTGGTTCGCAAGCTGGAAGAAAACGGCGCCCTGGCCAACACCATCGTTGTGGCCGCCAGTGCTTCCGAATCTCCTGCGCTGCAGTTCCTGGCACCGTACTCCGGTTGCACCATGGGCGAATTCTTCCGCGACCGCGGTGAAGACGCGCTGATCGTTTATGACGATCTGTCCAAGCAAGCAGTGGCTTACCGCCAGATTTCCCTGCTGCTGCGCCGTCCACCAGGCCGTGAAGCTTACCCAGGCGACGTGTTCTATCTCCACTCCCGTCTGCTGGAGCGCGCATCCCGCGTTTCGGAAGAGTACGTAGAGAAGTTCACTAACGGCGCAGTGACCGGCAAAACCGGTTCCCTGACCGCTCTGCCGATCATCGAAACCCAGGCTGGCGACGTTTCCGCGTTCGTTCCGACCAACGTGATTTCCATCACCGACGGTCAGATCTTCCTGGAATCGGCCATGTTCAACTCCGGCATCCGTCCGGCAGTGAACGCCGGTGTTTCGGTATCCCGTGTAGGTGGCGCCGCTCAGACCAAGATCATCAAGAAGCTCTCCGGTGGTATCCGTACCGCTCTGGCTCAGTACCGTGAACTGGCGGCATTCGCCCAGTTCGCTTCTGACCTGGACGAAGCGACCCGTAAGCAACTTGAGCATGGTCAGCGCGTTACCGAGCTGATGAAGCAGAAGCAATACGCGCCAATGTCGATCGCCGACATGTCGCTGTCGCTGTATGCCGCTGAGCGTGGGTTCCTGACTGACGTCGAAATCGCCAAGGTCGGCAGCTTTGAACAAGCGCTGATTGCTTACTTCAACCGCGATCACGCCGATTTGATGGCGAAGATCAACGTGAAGGGTGACTTCAATGACGAAATCGACGCTGGCCTGAAAGCCGGTATCGAGAAGTTCAAGGCCACCCAAACCTGGTAAGCCGCAGCGGGAGCCGCAAGGCTCCCGCTTGCTAACCTGATAGGTGTTACATGGCAGGCGCAAAAGAGATTCGCAGTAAGATTGCGAGCATCAAAAGCACGCAAAAAATTACCAGCGCCATGGAAAAAGTGGCGGTCAGCAAAATGCGCAAGGCACAAATGCGCATGGCTGCTAGCCGTCCTTATGCGGAGCGCATCCGCCAGGTTATTGGTCATCTGGCCAACGCCAACCCGGAATATCGTCACCCTTTCATGATCGACCGTGCTATCAAGCGCGTCGGTTACGTTGTGGTGAGCAGTGACCGTGGTCTGTGTGGTGGCTTGAACACCAACCTGTTCAAGGCCCTGGTCAAGGACATGGCGGTAAACCGCGAAAACGGCGTCGAGATCGATCTGTGCGTGGTCGGTAGCAAGGGTGCGGCCTTCTTCCGCAACTTCGGCGGTAACGTCGTTGCAGCTATCAGCCATCTGGGTGAAGAACCGTCGATCAATGACCTGATCGGCAGCGTCAAGGTGATGCTGGATGCTTACCTGGAAGGCCGTATTGACCGCCTGTCCGTGGTGTCCAACAAGTTCATCAACACCATGACGCAACAGCCTACCGTGGAGCAGTTGATTCCGCTGGTGGCAACCCCAGAGCAAGAACTCAAGCACCACTGGGACTACCTCTACGAACCGGATGCCAAGGAGCTGCTCGACGGCTTGATGGTCCGTTACGTGGAGTCGCAGGTCTACCAGGCGGTGGTCGAGAACAACGCAGCTGAACAAGCGGCGCGGATGATCGCAATGAAGAACGCTACCGACAACGCCGGTGATTTGATCAGCGATTTGCAGCTGATCTACAACAAGGCGCGTCAGGCTGCGATCACCCAAGAGATCTCGGAAATCGTCGGCGGCGCTGCCGCGGTTTAACGGTTCAAATATTCAGAGGATCCAGCTATGAGTAGCGGACGTATCGTTCAAATCATCGGCGCCGTTATCGACGTGGAATTTCCACGCGACAGCGTACCGAGCATCTACAACGCGCTGAAAGTACAAGGCGCGGAAACTACTCTGGAAGTTCAGCAACAGCTGGGCGACGGCGTAGTTCGTACCATTGCGATGGGTTCCACCGAAGGCTTGAAGCGCGGTCTGGACGTTATCGACTCCGGTGCAGCCATCTCCGTACCGGTCGGTAAAGCGACCCTGGGCCGGATCATGGACGTCCTCGGTAACCCGATCGACGAAGCTGGCCCGATCGACACCGAAGAGCGCTGGGGTATCCACCGCGCCGCTCCTTCCTTCGCAGAACAGGCAGGCGGCAACGACCTGCTGGAAACCGGCATCAAGGTTATCGACCTGGTTTGCCCGTTCGCCAAGGGCGGTAAAGTCGGTCTGTTCGGTGGTGCCGGTGTAGGCAAAACCGTAAACATGATGGAACTGATCCGTAACATCGCCATCGAGCACAGCGGTTATTCCGTGTTCGCCGGTGTGGGTGAGCGTACTCGTGAGGGTAACGACTTCTACCACGAGATGAAGGACTCCAACGTTCTGGACAAAGTGGCACTGGTTTACGGTCAGATGAACGAGCCGCCGGGTAACCGTCTGCGCGTAGCACTGACCGGCCTGACCATGGCCGAGAAGTTCCGTGACGAAGGTAACGACGTTCTGCTGTTCGTCGACAACATCTATCGTTACACCCTGGCCGGTACTGAAGTATCCGCACTGCTGGGCCGTATGCCTTCCGCAGTAGGTTACCAGCCGACCCTGGCTGAAGAGATGGGCGTGCTGCAAGAGCGCATCACTTCGACCAAGGAAGGTTCGATCACCTCGATCCAAGCGGTATACGTACCTGCGGACGACTTGACCGACCCGTCGCCAGCGACCACCTTCGCCCACTTGGACGCTACCGTCGTTCTGTCCCGTGACATCGCTTCCCTGGGTATCTACCCAGCGGTAGACCCACTGGACTCGACTTCCCGTCAGCTGGATCCGAACGTGATCGGCAACGAGCACTACGAAACCGCTCGCGGCGTTCAGTACGTGCTGCAGCGCTACAAAGAGCTGAAGGACATCATCGCGATCCTGGGTATGGACGAGCTGTCGGAAGCCGACAAGCAGTTGGTAAACCGTGCTCGTAAGATCCAGCGCTTCTTGTCGCAGCCGTTCTTCGTGGCTGAAGTCTTCACTGGTTCTCCAGGCAAATACGTTTCCCTGAAAGACACCATCGCTGGCTTCAAAGGCATCCTCAACGGTGACTACGACCACCTGCCAGAACAAGCGTTCTACATGGTCGGCGGCATCGAAGAAGCGATCGAGAAAGCCAAGAAACTGTAATCCCGGCGCCCGGCAACGGGCGCTAATCAGGTTGAGGCAAGCAGATGGCTATGACAGTCCATTGCGATATCGTCAGCGCGGAAGGAGAAATCTTTTCCGGCCTGGTCGAGATGGTGATTGCGCACGGCAGCCTGGGTGATCTTGGTATCGCTCTGGGTCACGCTCCGCTGATCACTGAACTCAAACCAGGTCCGATCCGCCTGATCAAACAGGGTGGGGAAGCCGAGGTGTATTACATCTCCGGTGGGTACCTCGAGGTTCAGCCGAACATGGTCAAGGTTCTTGCCGACACCGTGCAACGTGCTGCCGACCTGGATGAAGCCTCCGCTCAGGAAGCCGTCAAGGCTGCTGAGAAGGCCCTGAATGAAAAAGGCGCAGATTTCGACTACGGTTCTGCTGCTGCACGTCTGGCCGAGGCCGCAGCTCAGCTGCGCACCGTCCAGCAGATCCGCAAGAAGTTCGGCGGCTAAGCCGCAAACGTCCTGTGCGATTGATTAAAAAGGGTAGCCTCGGCTACCCTTTTTCTTTTTCTGCAACATCTCCCCCCTTTGGGTCACAGCCTGACCTCCCAGGATTGGTAGCCAGTCATGTCTCTTGAAATCGTTATCCTCGCCGCCGGTCAAGGCACTCGCATGCGTTCGGCCTTGCCTAAGGTGCTTCACCCGGTCGCCGGCAACTCCATGCTTGGTCATGTTATCCACAGCGCCCGGCAACTTGATCCACAGCGCATCCACGTGGTCATCGGCCACGGAGCCGATGCCGTGCGCGAACGCCTGGCGGCTGACGATCTGAATTTTGTGCTGCAGGACAAGCAACTCGGCACCGGCCATGCAGTGGCCCAGGCTGTGCCTTTTATCAGCGCCGACACCGTGCTGATCCTCTACGGCGACGTGCCGCTGATCGAAGTGGACACCCTGCAGCGCTTGCTGCAAAAGGTCGGCCCCGAACAGCTGGGCCTGCTCACTGTCGAGCTGGACGACCCCACCGGTTATGGCCGCATTGTGCGTGACGCCACCGGGCAAGTGACCGCCATCGTCGAGCAGAAAGACGCCAACGATGCCCAGCGCGCCATCACCGAAGGCAACACTGGGATTCTCGCGGTGCCGGCCAAGCGCCTGGGGGACTGGATGAGCCGCCTGTCCAACAACAACGCCCAGGGCGAGTACTACCTCACCGACGTGATTGCCATGGCCGTTGGCGATGGCCTGGTGGTTGCCACTGAGCAACCCCACGACGCCATGGAAGTGCAGGGCGCCAACGATCGCAAGCAACTGGCCGAACTCGAGCGTCACTACCAACTGCGTGCCGCTCGCCGCTTGATGGCCCAGGGCGTGACCCTGCGTGATCCGTCTCGCTTCGACATTCGGGGTGAGGTCAGTGTGGGTCGCGACGTGATCATCGACATCAACGTGATTCTCGAAGGCCGTGTGGTGATCGAGGATGACGTGGTGATCGGTCCGAACTGCGTGATCAAGGACAGCACCCTGGGCAAGGGCGTGGTGATCAAGGCCAACAGCCACATCGACGGCGCGATCATGGGCGAGGGCAGCGATGCCGGTCCGTTCGCTCGCCTGCGCCCGGGCAGCGTGCTGGAGGCTCGGGCCCATGTGGGTAACTTTGTCGAGTTGAAGAATGCCCACTTGGGCGAAGGCGCCAAGGCTGGTCACCTGACTTACCTTGGGGACGCTGAGATCGGCGCGCGCAGCAACATTGGCGCGGGCACCATCACCTGCAACTACGACGGCGCCAACAAGTACCAGACCACCATTGGCGACGATGTGTTTATCGGCTCCAACAACTCGCTGGTTGCCCCCGTCAGCATTGGCGATGGTTCAAATACGGCGGCCGGTTCTACCATCAATCAGAATGTGGATAAGTCCCAGTTGGCCGTGGCGCGCGCGCGCCAGCGCAACATCGACGGCTGGAAACGCCCGGTCAAAATCAAAAAGACCTGAGTTATCCACACCCTGTTTGACCTGTAGGAGCCGGCTTGCCGGCGAAAGCGTCCGAGCATCGCCACCCGGCGGCCTGGCGTGATCGCCGGCGAGCCGGCTCCTATTTTTTTTGCGATCGCTGCTTGACGATTTCCTTGCGATAGGTTTTGATTGCTTCCGTTATCTTTCGAATCGAAACTTAAAGCCCCCCATGTCGAAACGCAATACTCCCCAACGTCGCCACAACATCCTTGCCTTGCTCAATGAACAGGGCGAAGTGAGCGTTGATGCGTTGGCCAAGCATTTCGAAACTTCGGAAGTTACGATCCGTAAAGACCTGGCGGCACTCGAAAGCCATGGCCTGCTGCTGCGTCGTTACGGCGGCGCGATCACCATGCCCCAGGAGTTGGTCAGCGACCTTGGCCAGCCCGTCTCCAAATACAAACAAGCCATCGCCCGCGCTGCGGTCAAACGCATTCGCGAACACGCGCGGATCATCATCGACAGTGGCAGCACCACCGCGTCGATGATTCCCGAACTGGGCCAGCAACCCGGCCTGGTGGTCATGACCAACTCGTTGAATGTCGCCAGCGCCTTGAGCGAACTGGAACACGAACCGGTGTTGCTGATGACCGGTGGCACCTGGGACCCTCATTCCGAGTCCTTCCAGGGCCAAGTGGCCGAGCAGGTTCTGCGTTCCTACGATTTCGACCAACTGTTTATCGGTGCCGACGGCATCGACCTAGTGCGCGGTACCACCACCTTCAACGAGCTGCTGGGCTTGAGCCGGGTCATGGCCGAAGTGGCCCGGGAAGTGGTGGTGATGGTCGAGGCGGACAAGATCGGCCGCAAGATTCCCAACCTGGAGCTGCCTTGGAGCAGTGTCCATACCCTTATTACCGATGATCGCCTGCCCCTTGAGGCCCGCGACCAGATCCAGGCCCGCGGCATAACTCTGATTTGCGCGGCTGTCAGCTAGGAGAAAAACCATGTGTGGAATTGTTGGCGCCGTTGCTGAACGCAATATCACCGCCATTTTGCTGGAAGGCCTCAAGCGCCTCGAATACCGCGGCTACGACAGTGCAGGCGTTGCGGTGTACACCAACGCCGGCACCCTGGAGCGCATGCGTCGCCCGGGCAAAGTCAGCGAGCTGGAACAGGCCCTGGTCAACGAGCCCCTGGTCGGTCGTCTGGGGATTGCCCACACCCGCTGGGCCACCCACGGTGCGCCGTGCGAGCGTAATGCCCACCCGCATTTCTCTGGCGACCTGGCGGTGGTGCACAACGGCATCATCGAAAACCACGACCCTCTGCGTGAACAGCTCAAGGCCCTGGGTTACGTGTTCACCTCGGACACCGACACCGAAGTCATCGCCCACCTGCTCAATCACAAGCTCAAGGAGCTGGGTGACCTGACCACGGCCCTCAAGGCCACGGTCAAGGAACTCCACGGCGCTTACGGTTTGGCCGTGATCAGCGCCAGCCAGCCGGATCGCCTGGTGGCAGCCCGCAGTGGCAGCCCGCTGGTGATCGGCCTGGGCCTGGGGGAAAACTTCCTGGCCTCCGACCAACTGGCCCTGCGCCAGGTCACCGACCGTTTCATGTACCTGGAAGAGGGCGACATCGCCGAGATCCGCCGCGACAGCGTGCAGATCTGGGACGTGACCGGCCGCGCTGTCGAGCGCGAAGCCGTGCAATACCGCGACAGTGCCGAATCCGCCGAGAAGGGCGAGTACCGCCACTTCATGCTCAAGGAAATCCACGAGCAACCGTCCGTGGTGCAACGCACCCTGGAAGGCCGCCTGAGCGCCAACCAAGTGCTGGTCCAGGCCTTCGGTCCACAGGCGGCCGAGCTGTTCGCCAAGGTGCGCAACGTGCAGATCGTGGCTTGCGGCACCAGTTACCACGCCGGCATGGTTGCCCGTTACTGGCTGGAAGAGCTGGCCGGCATTCCCTGCCAGGTCGAAGTTGCCAGCGAGTTCCGCTATCGCAAGGTGGTGGTGCAGGACAACACCCTGTTCGTGACCATCTCCCAGTCTGGTGAAACCGCCGACACCCTGGCCGCGTTGCGCAACGCCAAGGCCCTGCCTAGCGACGCCGGCGGCTACCTGGCCAGCCTCGCAATCTGCAACGTCGGCATCAGCTCCCTGGTGCGCGAGTCCGACCTGACCCTGCTAACCCAGGCCGGTCGTGAAATCGGCGTGGCCTCGACCAAAGCCTTCACCACCCAACTGGTGGGCCTGCTGCTGCTGACCCTGTCCCTGGGCCAGGTACGCGGTACGTTGGCGCCGGGCGTCGAGGCCCAGTTGGTGGAAGAACTGCGTCGCTTGCCGATCCGCCTGGGCGAAGCCCTGGCCATGGACGGCGTGGTGGAAAAGACCGCCGAGCTGTTCGCCGACAAGCACCACACCCTGTTCCTCGGCCGTGGTGCCCAGTACCCGGTGGCGATGGAAGGCTCGCTCAAGCTTAAGGAAATCTCCTATATCCACGCCGAAGCCTACCCGGCCGGTGAGCTCAAGCACGGTCCGTTGGCCCTTGTGGATAACGACATGCCGGTGGTTACCGTGGCGCCGAACAACGAGCTGCTGGAGAAGCTCAAGTCCAACCTGCAGGAAGTGCGTGCCCGTGGCGGCCAACTGATCGTGTTTGCCGACGAACAGGCCGGCATGACCAACGGCGAGGGCACCCACGTTATCCACATGCCCCATATCCACGACATCCTGTCGCCGATTCTCTACACCATCCCGCTGCAGTTGCTGTCGTATTACGTGGCCGTGCTCAAAGGCACCGACGTCGACCAGCCACGCAACCTGGCCAAGTCGGTCACCGTGGAGTGAGTTATCCACAGCCGGACGGGGTCCTGGATTTAAAGCATTAAAACTGTCGCGAAGGGTGCCCGTATTTCGGGTGCCTGCAGCGTCGTATAAAGGAACCGCAAACTGTCGCAGCCCCACCGTTTGCCGAAAGAACCGTCATGGCCATCACCATGACGGGCTTCCAACCTTTACAAGTAAGTGTGCTGAAGATGAACAAGCCTTTCATTTCGCTGTGCCCTGAAATTACTCGGGCGCACGCGCTGACGCTGATGGATTGGTTGGAGGATGAGCGCGTCACCTGCTATCTGAGCGATTCGCGTCATGTCTCCCGCTCCATCGAGCACGTCATCGATCGGACTCAATTGCCGATCCTGACCCATCTATTCAACCAGGGCGGCCGATTCTTCATGGCCTATGACCGGCATGACGTTCCGGTGGGCTTTGTCCGTCTAATCAAGACCGGCCCAAATTGCGAGATAGTCCTGGTTATCGGAGACAGCGACAAATGGGGCCGAAACCTTGGTCCCCGCACGATCCGCGAAGGCATGAAACTGGCCTTCCTCGACATGCGGGCCGAGAAGCTCATCGCCAAGATCCACCCGGATAACGCGCGTTCGCTGAAAGCCTTTCTGCGCAGCGGCTTTCTGCTTGAGAGCGAAACGCCGACATTGAAGTCCTTTTCCATGACGGTGGGGCGCTATCTCCAGTTATTGCGCGAAGGGGCCGTTGGCGACTCCACGAGGATCTACATCACTGAAATCGACAAGGCCAGGCTCGAGAGTCTAATCGCACTCGAGCCAGGCCCGGCCGTTGTTGAACTTGAACATGAGCTTGAGCGAGCCATTGTCGTCAAGCCGCAGCAGGTGGCGTGCAATGTCGTCACGATGAACTCCAGGGCCTTGCTGCAGCTGGACGACGAAGAGATCGAAGTGGCCTTGGTCTACCCTGAAGACGCGGACAGCAACGCAGGCAAGCATTCCGTGTATTCCGACATAGGCGCCGCCATCCTGGGCTATCAGGAAGGGGACGCCATCGACTGGCGAATTTCTGATCGGACCCGCCGGATTGAGATCAGGAAAGTGCTTTACCAGCCGGAGGCGGCGGGCGACTTCCACCTGTAATTGCGTGTTTTGCTAAACCGCTTCTGCCAGCGTAATTGCATACAAAAGCCCGGGAAATCAATGGATTACCCGGGTTTTGTGGTTTTTACCAGTCCACCTTGAACCACACCCCCGCAACCGTCGATCTAGAGCAGTTGCGGTTTTTTAAACCATAAATCAGCGAGGTTCGTACGCAAATTTACTGTTGTCGTACAACTGCGTCAGCTATCATTGGCGCTTATCAGTTGACTGAGACAAGCGTTCGCCATGGACCAACCCACCGTCCAACCTCGTACCCGCCGTAAACATCGCAGCCTGGCCCAGGAGCTGGTGACTGAGTTCACTCGGCGCATTCGCGACGGCGAGATTTCCCGTGGCAGCAAACTGCCGACCGAGTCGCAGATCATGGAAGAGCAGGGGGTCAGCCGCACCGTGGTGCGTGAAGCCATCTCCCGCCTGCAGGCCGGTGGCCTGGTGGAAACCCGCCACGGCATCGGCACCTTTGTGTTGGATATCCCCAGCCCCAGCGGCTTTCGCATCGACCCGGCGACCATTGTCACCCTGCGTGATGTGCTGGCGATTCTTGAGCTGCGTATCAGCCTGGAAGTGGAGTCGGCAGGCCTGGCCAGTGCCCGGCGTACCGATGAGCACCTGCGTCTGATGCGTGAAGCCCTGGACACCCTGAATGCCAGCGTCAATCGCTCCAGCGACGCGGTGGCGGCGGATTTCCAGTTCCACCAGCAGATTTCCCTGGCCACGGGTAACCGCTACTTCACTGACATCATGTTGCACCTGGGCACCAGCATCATTCCGCGGACCCGGCTCAACTCCGCGGGCCTGGCCCATGACGACCAGAAGCTCTACTTGGAACGCCTGAGCCGTGAGCACGAGGAAATCTACTCGGCCATTGCCCGCAAGGATGCCGAGTCGGCCCGGGCAGCGATGCGCCTGCACCTGACCAACAGTCGCGAGCGGCTGCGCCAGGCGTATGAAGAAGCGGAGGAACAAGCACTGCGCGGCTAATCAGCCGCGCAGTTGTTTTCAGGAAGGGAACGTATGACGGGCTGATCAGCCCCGGGCGACAGGTTCTGCCAAGCCCTTGACCCCAGGGTTCAAGGCGAACACGCCGCCAGCCAGTGGTTGGTCGCTGAGATCGCCCTGGGGACGGATCGAGGTGACGAACAAGGTGTCCAGGCCGCTGCCACCAAAGGCGCACATGGCCGGTTTTTTCACCGGTACGGCCAGGGAACGGTCGAGTTTGCCTTCAGGGGTGAAGCGCAGGATCAGTCCCGCATCGTTGGCGCAAATCCAGTAGCAACCTTCAGCATCCACCGCGGCCCCGTCCGGGCGCCCGGGGTGCTGGTTCATGTCCACGAACACCCGGCGATTGGATGGCATGCCGGTGTCTGTGTCGTAGTCGAATGCCCAGATCAGCTGCACGCTTGGGTGCGAGTCGGACAGGTACATCGTCCGCCCGTCCGGGCTGAACGCCAGGCCGTTGGGCACCACCAGGCCTTCCAGTTGGGGTTGCAGCAACGGCACGATGCCAGCCTGTTCACCGTCGTAACGGTACAACCCGCCAACGCTGTCGCCGCCCATATTGACCTGCATGGTGCCGGCCCAGAAACGTCCCTGGCGGTCACAGCGACCGTCGTTGAAGCGCATTTTTGCGGTGGCGTGCTCAACTGCGGCCAGGGGCCGGGCGCGCAGTTGCCCGTTGTCCTCGGGCGTGAGATGGAACAACCCGGTTTCCTGGCCGGCCAACCATTGGCCGTCGGCACTGCGGGCGATACAGGCGAGCATTTCTTCGGATTGCCAGTGACGGGTCTGCCCGTCCGGGGTCCAGCGGTGCAGGCGCCCGGCCGGGATATCCACCCAGTACAGGGCATTTTCAGCGCTGTGCCAGACCGGGCTTTCTCCGGTGGCGTTCTGTGCATCGACGATCAGTTCGGCTTGCATGACGGTCCTTTCCAAAGTGGGGGCTATCGGGCGACTCAGTCGCCGAACGGGCCGGCTGCGCAGAAGGCACCGCCTTGCAAGGTGGCGTTGGGGTCATCGGCGGCCGGCTTGGGCTGCTGTTCGACCTGGCTGCGGAAGCGTTCCGAGCTGTCCTGAGGGGCAAAACCCAGGTGCGCGGCGTAACGGTTGTCCCACCACAGGTCGCGGTTGGCGGAAACGCCGTAGACCACGGTGTGGCCAACGTCTTGAGTGAGCAGGGCGCGTTCCACCAGGCGGTCCAGGTCCGGGTAGCTGAGCCAGGTGGACAACATGCGTAGGTTGCGCGGTTCCGGGAACGAGGAGCCGATGCGCAGGCTGACGGTTTCGATGCCGTAGCGATGGAAATAGAAGGTTGCCAGGTCTTCGCCATAGGACTTGGACAGGCCGTAGTAGCCGTCCGGGCGACGCGGCGATTGAGCGTCGATCTTTTCGTCCTGTGGATAAAAACCGGTGACGTGGTTGGAGCTGGCGAAGATCACGCGCTTGATCCCGTGTTTACGGGCCGCTTCATAAATGTGGAAGGTGCCGCTGATGTTGGCCGCGAGGATTTCCTCGAACGGACGCTCCACCGAAATACCACCCAGGTGGACGATGGCATCCACGTCCTGGGCCAGTGCCAGGACGCCGGCCTTGTCGGCCAGGTCGCAAGGCACCACTTCCTCGTGTTCGCCACGGCTGGCGGCCATGTCGCTGATGTCCGAGACGCGGATGATGTGCGCATGGGCCAGCAGGCTTTCCCGCAGGATCTGCCCAAGGCCGCCGGCGGCGCCCGTCAGCAGGATGCGGTTGAAGGGTTTGCGAGAGGGAGTCGATGGGGTCATGGCGGGGCCTTCCAATAAGCAGTGGTTGCGTGTTGAACGATATCCGTGGAATCTGCCGGGCGGCCGATGCGCGACCGCCGGGCAAGATCGGCACTTACATGAAGTTGTACTGGATCCCCAGACGCCAGCGCGCCTGACGGTCGTCGGTGGTGGAGCTGACTTTTACATCACCGATTTCCATGAACGGGACCCATTCCTTGGTCAGTTTGTATTTCACGATCATGTTCTGTTCGTAGTCGCTCTTTTTGTTGTCGTAGCGGATGTAGTCGGTCTTGAAGTAGATGTACTGGTATTCAAGAGCCCACTTGTTGGCGGGGGTATAACCCAGCCAACCTTCAAAACGGTTGGTGTTTTGGTTGTCCTTGCCACGATCAGGTACATCTTCATTGATCTGGTCACGATCAAGTTTCTTCGCGTCCAGACGATAACGGGTCGCGACATAGAAGGCGTCGTTGATCTTGTAGTTGTACTTGAGGCCGAACTTGTACGTGGTGGAGTCTTTCGAGCTGTCCATCTGGAACGCCGGAGTCAGCGTCGACTGCGGGCTCAGCTTGTAGTTGTAGCTGACGGTGAACTCATGGCCGTTGTTGACCATGTTGTCGTAGGCAACGTCTTCACGGTCACCGGCAGTGCGGTATTTGATTTCCGCTTCAAAGCCCAGGCCGCTGTCCATGCGATAGCCCAACTTGATTCGGTCAGCGTGGGCGCTGTCCTCTTCAGTGAACTGGTGGCGGTAGTTGATGTTGGCGGAGTCGGCGTTGGCATAGACAGACAAGCCAAGGGTCGCAACGGTAACGAGGGTGCGTAGTGTGGTGTTCATGCGATCTTCTTTTATTGTTTTTGTTGGGTTCGTTTGAAGAGTGCTACTGGCAGTAGAAGGTGTTGCAGGAGGCTCCATAGGGCGGGTTTAGATATACGTTATCGTACGACATTCTGGGTGTCTACGAATTATTCGCATGGTTGTGTGATCTCTTTTCGAAACCGCTCAAGAACGAGGCTTTGCTGCAAATTCGCTGGCGTGATTACTTGAAATAGGCCGCTTTTATGGGCTGAAATGCGGGTTTTAGGCGGGGAAACAAAGGTGTTATTTGGGATCTTTTCAAGCGTTGTACGATGACGTATGATCGATCCAACACAGGCGACCCTCCTGCCACAAATCCAATAAGAAGGCTCAAGACGTCCATGAGAATTACAGCAGTCAACGTCCAGGTGTTTTCCTATCCCACCCGCCGCGCAGTGGACAGCGCTGGCCATGCCCACCCCGGTGATGTGACCCAGGCCAAGATGGCCCTGCTGCGCATCCAGACCGAAGACGGCAACGAAGGTTATGCCTTCGGCGCTCCTGAACTGATCCGTCCTTATGTGCTTGATGGTTTTGTACGCAAGGTGCTGGTAGGGCAGAACGCTTTCGATCGCGAAAAAATCTGGCACGACCTGGTGCACTGGCAGCGTGGTAGCGCCAGCCAGCTCACCGACCGTGCCCTGGCCCTGGTCGAACAGGCCCTGTGGGACTGGGCCGGGCGCAAGCTGAATGTGCCGGTACACAAGCTGATCGGTGGTTTCCGCGACAAGGTCCCGGCTTACGGTTCGACCATGTGCGGCGACGAGCTGCCGGGCGGCCTGGCGACACCGGAAGACTACGGTCGTTTTGCCGAAACCCTGGTCAAGCGTGGCTACAAGGCGATCAAGCTGCACACCTGGATGCCGCCGGTATCCTTCGCGCCAAGCCCGCGCATCGACGTCAAAGCCTGCGCCGCCGTGCGTGAAGCGGTCGGCCCGGACATCGCCCTGATGCTCGACGGCTACCACTGGTACAACCGCACCGACGCTCTCTACATCGGCCGTGAGCTGGAGAAGCTCGACTTCGCCTGGTTCGAAGAACCGATGATGGAAGACTCTGCCGAATCCTACGCCTGGCTCGCGGGCCAGTTGGACATCCCGGTCCTGGGCCCGGAAACCCTGGCTGGCAAGCACCTGAGCCGTGCCAGCTGGGTGAAGAACGATGTCTGCGACATCCTGCGTGCCGGTGTGGCCGGTGTCGGCGGTATCGCCCCGTGCCTGAAAGTCGCGCACATGGCCGAATCCTTCGGCATGGATTGCGAGATCCACGGCAACGGCGCGGCCAACCTGGCAGTGGTCGGCGCGATCAAGAACTGCACCTGGTACGAGCGCGGCCTGTTGCACCCGTACCTGGATTACGACGAAGTCCCGGCCTACCTCAAGCGTCTGGTCGACCCGATGGACAACGACGGTTTTGTCCACCTGTCCGACTTGCCGGGCCTGGGCGAAGAAATTGATTTCGAGTTCATCGAGACCAATACGCTCAACAGCTTCTGATTTGTGTCCGGGCGTCCCGGCCCATGCCGGGTCGCCCGAGAGCCCTATAAATATAAGAAAGGCACTCTCACTATGAGCATTCTCCCCTCGCTTTGGGCGCGGGTATTTGCGGCTACGCTGGCGATCACCGCCGTGCCTGCCGTCTATGCCAAAACCCCGGCCGACCAACTGATCGTCGGCATGAGCATGATCAACCTGTTGTCCCTGGATCCTGCTGCCGCTACCGGGCTGGATGTCTCGGAGATCAACGCCAACCTCTACGACATGCTGCTGGTGCAGGACGTGGCCCAGCCCGATCGCCTGGTGCCGGCCCTGGCCGAACGCTGGGAAGTCAGCGAAGACCGCAAGACCCTGACTTTCCACCTGCGCTCCGGTGTGAAGTTCCAGTCCGGCAACCCACTGAGTGCCGAAGACGTGGCCTGGTCGCTGCAACGGGTGCTCAAGCTCAACCTGGCCCTGGCCTCGACCTGGAAGGCCTACGGTTTCAGCGCCGACAACGTCGAAAGCACCATGCGCGCCACCGACGCCAACACCTTTGTCATCGAGCTGCCACGGCCCACCGACCCGATGCTGGTGCTCAATACCCTGGCGACGTCGCCCAGCGCCTTCGTCCTCGATCGCAAGAAAGTCCTGGAAAACCAGAAGAACAATGACCTGGGGGCCGCCTGGCTGGTGACCCACGCCGCCGGCAGCGGGGCCTTCGTGCTCAACGACTGGCGCGCCAACGACGTGATCCTCATGACCCGTTTCGACGGCTACTGGGGCGGCCCGGCCAAGCTCAAGCGCATCGTCATGCGCAACATGACCGAGTCCCAATCCTTGCGCCTGATGATCGAACGCGGCGACCTAGACATCGCCAAAGGCATGTCCGCGCCTGATATCGAAGCCCTGCAAAGCAGCGACAAAGTCCGCACCCAGACCCTGCAGCGCGGCACCCTCTACTACGTCGCCCTGAGCGTCAAACAGCCGATGTTCGCCGACGCCCGTGTGCGCAAGGCCGTGCGTTCGCTGATCGACTACCAGGGCATCAACCAGACTGTGATGCCGCACTACGGGCTGATCAACCAGCGCCCGCTGCCCCTGGGCCTGCCGGCGCGCCTGCCCGACCCGGGCTACCGCCTGAACGTCGAGGAAGCCAAGAAGCTGTTGGCCGAAGCCGGTTACCCCAACGGCTTCAAGACCACCATTCGGGTACTGGCCGAACCGCCGTTCATCAACATCGCTTCCAACCTGCAGTCGACCCTGGCCCAGGCCGGGATCCAGGCCAGCATCATCACCGGCACCGGCAACCAGATTTACGGCGCCATGCGTGAACGCAGCTTCGACATCATCGTCGGCCGTGGCGGTGGCGGGGCAGAGCGCCATCCGCACTCCAGCCTGCGCACCCTGGTGTACAACCCGGACAACCGCGACGAAGCCAAGCTGAGCAACTTCCAGGGCTGGCGCACCTCGTTCTACAGCCCCGAGTTGAACCAGTTGATCGAGAGTGCCGAAGTCGAGCCGGACGCCGCCAAGCAACTGGCCGACTACCGCAAGGTTCAGGAACAGCTCGATCAACAAGTGGGCGCCATCCTGCCGATCTCGCAGATGACCGATACGGTGCTGATTTACGGCGATGTCGTCGACTATCAGGGCCACACCGCCGCCACCACTCGCTACAAAGACGTCTACAAAAAGCGCTGACAGGACGGCGTGGGGCTTCGGCCCCGCGCCCCTGGATGCAGCGGTGACCGATTGATCAGGAGTTCACTATGTTTGTTTCGACTGCCTCCGTATTGGGGGCCCGCGCTTCCAATACCGCCCGGCGTGCCAGCACGGTCCTGGTGACCTTGCTTGGCCTGCTGGCACTGACCTTCGTCATTGGTCGGGTCATGCCGCTGGATCCCGTGCTGGCGGTGGTCGGGCCAGACGCCGACAGCTCCACCTACGACCAGGTGTACCGGGCCATGGGCCTGGACAAGCCGATCTGGACCCAGTTCGGCCTGTACCTCAATGACTTGCTGCACGGTAACTTCGGCAACGCCCTGTTGACCGGCCACCCGGTACTCGACGACATCCGTCGCGTGTTCCCGGCGACCATCGAGCTGGCCACCCTGGCCATTCTCTTCGGCGTGCTGATCGGCCTGCCACTGGGCGTCTGCGCGGCCAGCAACCAGGGCCGCCTGGGCGACCATGTGGCCCGGGTCATCACCCTGTTTGGCTACTCCACACCGATTTTCTGGCTGGGCATGATGGGCCTGCTGGTGTTCTACGCCTGGCTCGGCTGGGCCGGTGGCGCCGGCCGCATCGACCTGGCTTACGACGGCATGGTCCCCGACGTGACCGGTTTGCTGCTGATCGACTCGGCCCTGGCCGGGGACTGGGAAGCCTTCACCAGTGCCCTGCGCCATATCGTCCTGCCGGCGCTGATCCTGGGCCTCAACTCGGTGGCCTACATCAGCCGCATGACCCGCAGCTTCATGCTGGAACAGCTGTCCCAGGAATACATCATCACCGCCCGGGTCAAGGGCTTGTCCCGCCGCCAGGTGGTCTGGGGCCATGCCTTCCGCAACATCCTCGTGCAACTGCTGACCGTGGTGGCCCTGGCCTACGGCTCCCTGCTCGAAGGCGCGGTATTGATCGAGACGGTCTTCGCCTGGCCCGGTTTCGGCCAGTACCTGACCAGCAGCCTGATGCTCGGCGACATGAACGCCGTGATGGGTTGCGTGCTGGTGATCGGCTTGATTTTTGTCGCCCTGAACCTGATCAGCGATGCCCTGTACAAGGTGTTCGACCCACGGACCCGCTAATTCGCAACCCCAGCTGCCGAACCGATAAAACTATAAAAAAGGACGCTCGAATGAAGACTGCTTTTACCAAACTGCACCTCAGCCTGTTGGCCGCTGTCCTGACCCTGGGGCCGATGGCGGCAGTGCAGGCCAAGACGCCCGCCGACCAACTGATCGTCGGCATGAGCATGGTCAACCTGTTCTCCATCGACCCGGCCAACGCCCCGGGCCTGGATGCGTCCGGGGTCAACGCCAACCTCTACGACACTCTGATCAAGCGCGACAACGGCAGCCCGGAAAAACACCTGCCGCAACTGGCCGAACGCTGGGAGATCAGCGAAGACGGCAAGCAAGTGACGTTCCACCTGCGCCAGGACGTGAAGTTCCACTCCGGCAACCCGCTGACCGCTGAAGACGTGGCCTGGTCGCTGTACCGGGTGATGAAGCTCAACTTCGGCTTGGCCACCACCTGGAAGGCCTACGGCTACAGCGTCGACAACATTCAGTCGCTGATCCGCGCCACCGACACCCACACCCTGACCATCGACCTGCCGCAAGTCATGGACCCGCTGCTGCTGGTGGACTCCCTGGCCATTTCCCCTAGCGCCGTGGTGGTGGACCGCAAGACGGCCCTGGCCCACGAGAAGAATGGCGACCTGGGCGCCGGCTGGCTGGTGACCAACGAAGCCGGCAGCGGCCCGTTCGTGCTGACCAAGTGGAGCGCCAACGATTCCCTGCTGCTGACCCGCTTCGACGGCTACTGGGGCGGCGCGGCCAAGCTCAAGCGTGTGGTGGTGCGGCACATGACCGAATCCCAGTCCCTGCGCCTGATGCTGGAGCGCGGCGACCTTGACCTGGCCTATGGCATGGCCGCACCGGACATCCGTGCCATCGACGGCTCGGAAAAAATCCAGGTGCAGTCCCTGCAGCGCGGCACCATGTACTACGTGGCCATGAGCATGAAGCAGCCCGAGTTCGCCAAGCCCAAGGTCCGCGAAGCGGTGCGCAACCTGATCGACTACAAGGGCCTGGATGAGCAGGTCATGCCGTACTACGGCAAGCTCAACCAGCAGCCGATGCAACTGAGCCTGGAAGCCCGCCTGCCGGACCCGGGTTATCACATGGACGTGGCCAAGGCCAAAAAGCTGCTGGCCGAAGCCGGCTACCCGGAAGGCTTCACCACCACCATCCGCACTTTGTCTGAGCCGCCGTTCATCGACATCGCCGCGCGCCTGCAATCGACCCTCGCCGAAGGCGGGATCAAGGCCAGCATCGTCACCGGCACCGGCAATCAGGTGTACGGCGCCATGCGTGCGCGCAACTTCGAGATCATCGTCGCCCGCGGCGCCGAACGTTACCCGCACCCGTACTTCAGCCTGCGGACCTTTGCCTACAACCCCAACAACAGCGACGACGCCGGCTTGCCGAACTTCCAGGGCTGGCGCGCCTCGTTCTTCAGCCCGGAACTCAACACCCTGATCGACAAGGTTGGTGTGGAGCGTGACAGTGACAAGCGCCTGAGCATGTACCACCAGGCGCAGAAGCTCTACGACCAGCAGGTCGGCCCGATCATGATGATTTCCCAGATGACCGACACCGTGGTCAGCGCTGCCGACGTTAAAGGCTTCGACGGCGATGACGCCGAAGCCACCCGTTACCTGGGCGTCTACAAGCAACGCTGAGTGCCGCCTGGCGCGCCTGTTGGCGCGCCGGGTGATCCTGATTTCAAATCGAGAACATGCCGATGATTGCCAACATGTCTTCTACCGACACCACCGCCAAGCGCCAGGCCGATCGTACCCCCGGCTCCAGCTTCGATGCCTTGTGCAAGAGCGGCCTGCGGGTCCTGCGCCACTTGTTGCGTAACCCCATGACCCTGGCCGGGCTGCTGGTCGCGGTGCTGTTGATCGTGGTGGCGGCGTTCGCCCCGTGGATCGCCACCCATGACCCGGTGGTGCAGAACCTGGCCAATGCCCTGCAGGCACCCGGCGCCGCCCACTGGTTCGGCACCGATGAGTACGGCCGCGACATCTTCAGCCGGCTGGTCTATGGCTCGCGCATCACCCTCTACATCATTGCCCTGGTCACCGTGATCGTCGGCCCCATCGGGCTGTTTATCGGCACCGTCTCGGGCTACTACGGCGGCATTGTCGACACGGTGTTCATGCGCCTGACCGACATCTTCATTTCTTTCCCCAGCCTGGTGCTGGCGCTGGCGTTCATCGCCGCCCTCGGCCCTGGCCTGGAGCATGCGGTGGTGGCCATTGCGCTGACCTCCTGGCCGCCCATCGCCCGTCTGGCGCGGGCGGAAACCCTGTCCCTGCGCAAGGCCGACTTCGTGGTCGCGGTCGAACTGCAAGGCGCGTCCTCGGCGCGGATCATCCTGCGCCACATCGTGCCCATGTGCCTGTCGTCGGTGATCATCCGCCTGACCATGAACATGGCCGGCATCATCCTCACCGCCGCCGCCCTGGGCTTCCTCGGCCTGGGTGCCCAGGCGCCGCTGCCGGAGTGGGGCGCGATGATTTCCACAGGCCGTCGCTACATGCTCGAGTGCTGGTGGCTGGTAGCCGTTCCAGGCGCTGCGATCATGTTGGTCAGCCTGGCTTTCAACCTGTTGGGCGATGGCCTGCGGGACATCCTCGATCCGCGTAGCGAGTAACCGGAGGCTTTATGTCTGCCATCAAATTGAATGTCGAAGGCCTCAACGTGCGCTTCGTCAACGGTCAGAAAGAAACCCACGCAGTGCGTGATGTGTCCTTCACCCTGGGTCGGGAAAAGCTCGCCATCGTCGGCGAGTCCGGCTCGGGCAAGTCCACGGTCGGTCGCAGCTTGCTGAAGCTGCACCCGGCCAGCGCCAAGATCACCGCCAAGGCCATGCAGTTCGGTGACATCGACCTGCTTTCGGCCGGTGAAAAGGCCATGCAGAAGATTCGCGGCCAGCGCATCTCGATGATCATGCAAGACCCGAAATACTCGCTGAACCCGGTGGTCAAGGTCGGCGACCAGATCGCCGAAGCCTACCTGGCCCACCACAAGGCCAGCCGCAGCGATGCCCGCGAGCGGGTCATGGAAATGCTCGAAAAAGTGCATATCCGCGATCCGAAACGGGTCTATAACCTGTACCCCCACGAAGTCTCCGGCGGCATGGGCCAGCGCATCATGATCGCCATGATGGTCATCACCCGCCCGGAAGTGATCATCGCCGACGAGCCGACCTCGGCCCTCGACGTGTCTGTGCGCCAGCAGGTGCTCAGCGTGCTTGAAGAGCTGGTGGAGCAGCAGGAACTGGGGCTGATCTTCGTCAGCCACGACCTCAACCTGGTGCGCAACTACTGCGACCGGGTGCTGGTGATGTACGCCGGGCGGGTGGTGGAATCCCTCGCTGCCTGCGACCTGCAACACGCCCAACATCCCTATACCCGTGGCCTGCTGGCCGCGCTGCCGAGCATGGACAACCGCCGCGAGCGCCTGCCGGTGCTGCAGCGCGATCCACTCTGGCTGACTTCCTGAGGAACCGACCATGCCCATGATCCAAGCACACGCGCTGAACCTCAGCTTCGGCGCCGGCCCGGCCCTCAACCAGGTGCTGCACGATGTCAGCCTGAGCGTCGCCGACGGCGAATCCTTCGGCCTGGTGGGGGAGTCCGGTTCGGGCAAGACCACCGTGCTGCGCTGCCTGGCCGGGCAGTACCGGCACTGGAGCGGCGAGCTGAGCATTGCCGGCGCGCCCCTGCAGCACAAGATTCCCAAGGAACACTTTCGCAAGGTGCAGATGGTCTTCCAGGACCCCTACGGTTCCCTGCACCCGCGCCACACCATCGACACCGCCTTGCGCGAGCCGCTGATCATCCACGGCATCCAGGACAAGGACGACCGGATCAACGAAATCCTGCTCAAGGTCGGCCTCAACGACAGTTTCCGCTACCGCTACCCGCACCAGTTGTCCGGTGGCCAGCGCCAGCGCGTAGCGATTGCCCGGGCGCTGATCCTCGAACCGCGGGTCTTGCTGCTGGATGAGCCGACCTCGGCCCTGGACGTGTCGGTGCAGGCGGAGATCCTCAACCTGCTGGCGGACCTGCGCCAACGTGAGAAGCTCACTTACCTGATGGTGACCCACGACCTGGGCGTGGTGACTCACCTGTGTGACCGGGTGGCGGTGATGCAGCAGGGCAAGATCGTCGAGTTGCTGGACAGCCAGGCGCTGAGCCAGAACCTGGCCGCCCACGCCTATACCAAGATGCTGGTGCAGGCCAGCCGTGACTTCAGCCAAGAGTCCGAGCGTAAACTCGCCAGCTAGGTTGTCGTACAACTAGGGCTGTTATGGGCCGCCCAGAAGGGGCCCATAGCGCAGCCTAACCCCAGTATTACCCAAGTATTTAAGCTTTGTGCACCAAAAAAGCACATTGAGCATGGCCCTCTTCAAAGTTTAGTTGTACGATGACGTACCTCTTAAGGTATCTCCTCTCACTTTTCGGCTCGAGGTTTGCGAACCATGACTCCACAAGAATTAAAATCCGTCCTGTCTTCCGGCTTGCTGTCGTTCCCCATCACCGACTTTGACGCGGCGGGGGATTTCCGCGCCGACACCTACGCCCGTCGTCTCGAGTGGCTGGCCCCTTACGGCGCCAGCGCACTGTTCGCCGCCGGCGGCACCGGGGAGTTCTTCTCCCTGGAGCGCGACGAATACACCCAGATCATCAAGACGGCGGTCGACACCTGCAAAGGCCAGGTGCCAATCCTCGCCGGTGCCGGCGGCCCGACTCGCCAGGCCATCGCCTACGCTCAGGAAGCCGAGCGTCTGGGCGCTGCGGGCATCCTGCTGATGCCGCACTACCTCACCGAAGCCAGCCAGAAAGGCCTGGTGGCCCACGTTGAGCAGGTGTGCAAGTCGGTGGACTTCGGCGTGGTGGTGTACAACCGCAACCTCTGCCGCCTCGACGCCGACAGCCTGGAAGTGCTGGCTGAACGCTGCCCGAACCTGATCGGCTTCAAGGACGGCATCGGTGAGGTTGAATCCATGGTCTCGATCCGTCGTCGCCTGGGTGATCGCCTGACCTACCTCGGCGGTCTGCCGACGGCCGAAGTCTATGCCGCGGCCTACAAGGCCCTGGGCGTGCCGGTCTACTCCTCGGCGGTGTTCAACTTCATCCCCAAGACCGCCATGGACTTCTACCGCGCCGTGGCCGCCGACGACCACGCCACCGTGGGCCGTCTGATCGACGATTTCTTCCTGCCATACCTGGCCATTCGCAACCGTTGCGAAGGCTATGGCGTGAGCATCGTCAAGGCCGGTGCGCGCCTGGTGGGCCACGACGCCGGCCCGGTACGGGCGCCGCTGACCGACCTGTTGCCCGATGAAATGGAACAACTGGACGTACTGATCAAAGCCCTGGGCGCTCAGTAAGCCCGATGCCTGCGGCGCTCCTTGGAGCGCCGCAGACGTTTCCGGGATCAGGGGATGAGCCAGGTACAACGCAATAGGAAGGCGTTAATGAAGCTTCATCATCGACTCACGCTTATGGTCTTTTGCACCGTGCTTGGCCTGCTGTTGGTGGCCGGGTTCGGCTTGAGCGCGCTGCGCTCGAACATGTTGGAAAACAAGCGCGGCGAGATCTACACCGTGCTCAATCTGGCCGCGCAGCAAGTGGCTTATTACCAGGCGCAGGAACAGCGTGGGACCCTCACTCGCGAGGCCGCCCAGGCCAAGGCCATCGAAGCCTTGTCCAGCCTGCGTGACGGCAAGAAAGCCTACCTTTGGGCCCGCACCGTGGATGCCCTGGGCCTGGTCCACCCCAACCCCGAGGTGATCGGCAAGGTGGATGTCGGCGTGACCCTGCCCGACGGCCGGACCAAGTGGCAGGGCTACCTGGATGGCCTGAAAAACACCCATTTCGCCTATTTCGACGACTTGGCCAAATACCCGGGCGCCGAGCAACCGGTGCCCAAGATCAATGGCATCACCAAGATTGACGGTTGGAACTGGCTGGTGGGTTTCGGCATTTTTGTCGATGACATCGATGCCGCATTCTGGCGCCTGGCCTGGCAGTTCCTTGGGGTCGGGCTGTTGGTGGTGCTGGTCACCACGGCGCTGGCGCTGAGCATGTCCCGCAGCATTTACCGCAGCCTGGGGGGCGAGCCGGCCTACGCCACCGAAGTGGCCCGGGCGATTGCCGCCGGTGACCTGAGCCGGCCGGTGCTCGGGCGCTTTGGCCCGCAAAGCCTGCTGGCGGCCGTGGCCACCATGCAGACCAGCCTGCGCGAGATGATTGTCGGTATCCAGAACGGCTCCGGCCTGCTGGGTGAAGCGGCCACCGGCCTCACCGGGCAAATGCTGAGGATCGACAGCGCTTCCCAGCAAACCTCCGAAGCCACCACCGCCACCGCAGCCGCCATCGAACAGATGTCGGTGACCATCGACCACATATCCTTCAGCGCCCGCGAGACCGAAACCAACTCCGCGCGCTCGGCGCAATTGGCCGCCGACGGCGAGCAATTGGTGCACCAGGCGGCGGGGGCCATCCAGCAAGTCTCGGCCCAGGTCGAAGACGCCTCGGTGCGTATCGCTGGGCTGGTCAAGCGCACCCATGAAATCGACGGCATCGCCAGCGCCATCAGCGACATCGCCAGCCAGACCAACTTGCTGGCGCTCAATGCGGCCATCGAGGCGGCGCGGGCCGGGGAGCAGGGGCGAGGGTTTGCAGTGGTGGCCGACGAAGTTCGGCAACTGGCCCAGCGCACTGCTCTGGCAACGCAGGACATCACCCGCATGATCAGCTCGATCCAGATCGACACCGGTTCGGTGGTCGAGGGCATGACCGCCGTCACCCCGCAGGTGGCGATTGGCGTGGCTCTGGCCGAACAGGCCGCCGGTGCGCTGCGAGAGATCAACAGCGGCGCCTCACTGACCCTGGTTCAGGTGCGGGAAGTGGCCAGCTCCACGGCCGAGCAAAGCCAGGCCAGCGCCAGCGTCGCGCAGAACATCGAGAGCATTGCCAACCGCGTTGAAGAGTCCGCCAGTTCGGTGCGCGCGGCCCACGGCAATGTGCATTCCCTGGAACGCCTGGCGGATGAGCTGCGTGAATCCGTGGCGCGCTTTCGCCTTTGACACCGACCCACTGAAGGAACCCAGCCATGCCCCATTGCATCATCGATTGCCCCAATACCCTGGCCGCACGGGTCGGCGAGCAGACCCTGCTGGCCGCCGTTCACGATGCCCTGGACGCCTTCGGCGTGTTCAAGCCGGGCGACATCAAGGTGCGCCTGAACGGCTTCACCCATTACCGCTGCGGCGCGACCCAGGATGACTTTGTCCACGTCGCGCTCTACCTGTTCAGTGGCCGCAGCGCCGAGCAACAACGCAGCCTCGCTTCGGCCACCCTGGCCGCCCTGGTAGCCTTGCTGCCGGACGTCGAGGCCCTGTCCATGGATGTGAGGGAAATGCCGCGCGAGACCTTCGTCAACCGCAGCCAATACCTCGAAGAGGCCGGGCTCTCGGCCTGAACCTTCGGGTTCAGCCGTCCCGGCGTGATGACTGGCAAAAACAAGGAAAACAAGATGCCGTATCAAAACCCTGATGTCGCTCTGCCTAAACACCCCTTGGCCCGTTCAGTGGTGGCTGCCCTGGCCTTGGGCTGCAGCCTGCCGTTGTGGGCCCTGGAAGCCCCGACCAAGGTGCAGGTGCCGACCCTGGCCTTCGATGATCAGCAGATCATCCTGGTCTGGGAAAAACCCGCCGACCACGCCGCGATCAAGGATTATCGGGTCTACGTCAACGGCACCCTGCTGGGCAGCGCCAATGGCAACAACGACGCCGTGTCGCCGGCCAAGCCCTACATCAATCATTTCTACGAGCAGGACAAGGCCAACTTCCACTACCGCATCGGCATCCACAGCTACACCGCCCAAGGCCTCAAGCCGGACACCGAGTACCGCTTCACCGTGCGTTCGGTGGACGGCAACGGCAAGGAGTCCGCCGACAGCCCGGTGGTGGTGCAACGCACCACCAAGGTCCCGGCGTTGTTCGATGTGAAGAAGTACGGCGCCAAGGGCGATGGCAGCAGCCTCGATACCGTGGCGATCCAGAACGCCATCGACGCCTGCACCGCCGGCTGCAAAGTGCTGCTGCCCAAGGGCACGTACAAAAGCGGCTCGCTCTACCTCAAGAGCAACATGACCCTGGAAATCGCCGAGGGCGCGACCCTGCTCGGCTCCGAGCGTGCCGAGGACTACCCGCTGGCGGGCTACATCCAGTACCCGTACTCGACCACCGTGCGCCCGGCCTCGCTGATCAACGCCTTGCCGCGCGACCCGAAACAACACCAGAAATTCGAGAACATCCGCATCGTCGGCAAGGGCACCATCGACGGCAACGGCTGGAAACGCCAGGCCGACGTCAAGGATGAACTGGGCCGCTCGCTGCCGTTCTACCTGCCCAGCGACAACACCCGCTACATGCAGGACGGCATCCTGGCCAAGGCCCAGGTCGAGCAAGCCGTGGCCCGCGGGGTGAACGTCAAGGACGCCTACGGCCAGATGCGCTCCTCGCTGATCACCCTGCGTGACGTGAAGAATGTGTTCTACGGCGGCTTCACTGTGCTCAACCCGGCGTACCACGGGATCATGAACCTGGAAACCGAAAACGTGGTCATGGCCAACACCACCCACAAGACCTACGACGCCAACAACGGCGATGGCATCGAATTCGCCAACAGCAAGGGCGCGATGGTCTTCAACAACTTCTTCAACACCGGGGACGACTGCGTCAACTTCGCCGCCGGCACCGGTGCCGAAGCGGTGAAACAGAAACCCCAGGAAGACGCGTGGATCTTCAACAACTTCTTCCGTAAGGGCCATGGCATGGTCGTCGCCGGCAGCCACACTGGCGCCTGGATCCAGAACATCCTGGCGGAAGACAACGTTTCCGACGGCACCGACGCCGGCCTGCGCATGAAGAGCACCAACTTCATGGATGGCGGTGCGCGTAACGTCACCTTCCGCGACTCGGCGATCCGCAACACCGTCAAGCAAGCGTTCATCTTCACCCTCGACTACAACGACCCCAACGCCAAACTCGACTACCAGCGCTCCACCGTACCCGGCCAGTTCCGGGACATCCGGGTCAGCGACGTGACAGTGGAAAGCGCCAAAGTGTCGGCGATCGAGGTCAAGGGTGACAGCGCCCACGGTGCCTACCACCAGGGCCTGGACTTCCAGCGCGTACGCTTTATCGGCCCGGCCAAGGCCAAGATCGACGGCCTGAAAGACTCCAGCTTCAGCCACATCACCTTCACCCAGCATGGCAGCGACAACCCCTGGCAAATCAGCGGTAGCCAGGGCTTGACGTTCACCGACGTAGAACCGGCGCCGCAGCCTTAAACCTCTGCACCGTTAAAGCAAAAGGGCCTGTCGAGTGATCGACAGGCCCTTTTTGTTTCGCCCTTCAACTCAGGCTGGCTGCAACTGTGGCGGCGGTGTTGTGGCATTCGCCTGGTGCGCGTGCAGCGCCAGGGTGTGTTCGAACAGGTGCTGCACCCCGGGCTGGTGGCTGATGCCGATCACCCGGCACGCCGGCAGGCGTTGGCGGATCAGGTTGAGCATGTGCTGGGCCGAATGTTCGTCCAGTTGGCTGGTGGCCTCGTCCAGGTACAGGGTGTCTGGGCAATACAGCAGGGCCCGGGCAAAGGCCAGACGCTGTTGTTCGCCGCCGGACAGTTCACGAGCCCATTCGGCGTCCCGTTGCAGCTTGTCTTTGAGCCAGCCCAGGCCGACATCGTCCAGGGCCTGTTCCAGCGCGGGCTGCTCAGGCACATCCAGGGCCGGGTAGGCCAGCAATCGATCCAGGCGACCGCTGGCGATGTAGGCCTTTTGCGGCAACAGCAGGCTGGTGCCCGGTGGCAACTGCCAGTGCCCGCGATGGAACGGCCAAACCCCACCCAGGGTGCGCAACAAGGTGGACTTGCCCAGGCCGCTGGGCCCGGCCAGGCGCAGCCATTGCCCGGCGTCCAGGCGCAGGTCGATGTCCTTGAGCAGCACCTGCTGGTCCGGCAACAACACCGACGCCCCGCGCAGTTCCAGGGTGTCGCCGCTGACCGGGTGCGGGCGTTGTTGGTGGGCCTGGTCCAGGGCTTTCTTGAACTGGCCCAGACGTTCCACCGTGGCGCTCCAGTCCATGATCAGGCGGTAGGCGCTGATGAACCAACTGAGGGATTTTTGCACCGCGCCAAAGGCGCTGCGGATCTGCATCAGGCCGCCCAAGGTGATGGTCTTGGCGAGGAACGCCGGCAAGGCGGCGAACACCGGGATGATCAGGCTCAGCCGGTCATAGCTGACCACGAAGAAGTTCAGGTCGCGCTCGCGGTTCATCAGGGCCCGCCAGTTCTCGGCGATGCGCTCGAAGCGCGCCTTGAGCTGGCGCTCTTCCAGGGCTTCGCCGCGGTACAGGGCGATCTGCTCGGCGTTGTCGCGCTTGCGCAGCAGGTCGGCCCGCAGGTTGGCCTCGCGGTGCTGTTCTTCGTAGCTCAGGCGGTGCAGGGGGTTGCCGATCCAGTGGGTCACGCCGGTGCCGATCAGGGTGTAGAGCACGGCGATCCACACCAGGTAACCGTCCAGGGTCAGGCTGTAGCCCCAGAGGCTGAAGGTCTGGGTGCCCGAGAGCTGCCAGAGGATGCCGAGAAAGGCCCCGGCCTGGGCGAAGTTGCTGATAAAGGACACCAGCAGGTTGAGGCTGCTGACCACCAGCAGCCTGATGTCCTCGGCGATGCGCTGGTCGGGGTTGTCCGGCTCGCCACTGTGGCCCATGCGGTAGAAGGCGTGGTCGTCGAGCCAGCGGCCGATCATCTGCTCGGTCATGCTCTGGCGCCAGCGCAGCACCAGGGCCTTGTGCAGCCAGTCCTTGTACACCGCGATCAGCACGAACAGCGCGAGGTACATCACGTACTGGCCCATCAGGCGATACAGGGCGTCGGTGTTGAACTCGCCGAGGGTGTCGTAGAAGGTCTTGCTCCAGCTGTTGATCCAGACATTGATCTGCACGATCAGCAAGCCCATGCCCAGCACGCTGGCCAGCAACAGCCAGGCCACCCACTGCCGACGACTGCGCCAGAACGGCGAGGCCAGTTGGATAAAGGTGCGCAGGGTGTTCATGGTTGCGCCTCAGGGGCCGGCAGCAGGCGTTGCTGACGCAGGTTGGCGGGGTTCCACACGACCTTGGCCAGGGCTTTGAGGGCCGGCAGTTGCAGGGCCTGGGGCAGTTGCTGTTGCTGGCTCAGGTAGCGCGGGTCGGCGTAGGCACGCTCACTGAGGATCAGGCGATGCAGCTGGGTCTGCGGGTCGTCGCGGCGCAGTTTTTCCTGGCTCTCGAAGGCTTTGCGCAGGGGCGCGATACGTTGCTCATCCAGGCGCTGGGGCAGTTCGGCGAAGACCTTGCGCGCCAACTGCCAGAGCTCATCCTGACGCCGTGGGTCGGTGGTGAATGCCAGGCGGCTTTCGATGCGCTGCTGGTCCTGGCTCAGTTCCGTCTCGAAGCTCAGCTTGTAGACGCCACTGGCTTCACCCCGCAGTTGGGCCTTGAGGTCTTCCACCAGCAGCTTGCCGAGCAGCGAGACCCCGGCGGCATCGGCCGGGCTCCAGGGGTGTTGGCTGAAGCTGAAGCTGGTCAGGCTGGCCCGGGGTTCCAGGGCGATGGCCAGGGTTTGCTGGCGGGTGCCGGGCAGGGCCTGGGTCAGAGGCGCCGAGAGTGCCGGCCCGCGGGGGATGCCTGCCAGTTCCTGGCTGACCCAGGTCCGCAGGCGCTCGGCATCCAAGTCCGCCATCACGTAGTAGGTCACTGGGCTGCGGCTTATGCGTTGCCACTGTTCGAGCAGGTCTTCGCTGCTGACCTGGGTCAGTTGCTCCGGCGTTGGGGTGATGCTCGGCTGCGGGGCAAAACGCAGCTCGCTCAAGGCCTGGCCCTGGCGGCTGCTGATGCTGTCGGTCTGCCGCGCCAGGCTATCGGCCAGGCTGTTGAGGCTGTCCTCCACGGCTTCCTGGCTGATGCTGGCCTGGCTCTGCCAACTGCGGTACAGGCCCAGCAGTTGCGGCAGTTGCTCCACGGCGCTCTGGCCGCTGAAGGTCAGGCGCCGGGCCTGGCTGTCCAGGCTCAATTGCACGCCGTGGGTGCTGCGCCAGCGGGTCAGTTGGGCTTCGCTCCAGCCCGGCGGGGTGCTTTGGCCCACCAGTTGGGCGGCGGCCTGGGCCTGCCAGGGGATCAGGCCCTGGGCCAGGTAGCCGGCCCCCGAGTCGATGCGCAACTGGGCCTTGCCGTCGGCGCCCGGGCGCTTGAGCCAGACCAGGCGGTCGCCGTTGCTCAGTTGCCAGTGCTCCACCTGCTCGGCGTCGAAGCGTTGGGTGGCGACGACCTGGCCGCTGTTTGGCGCAGGGCTCAAGGTGGGCAGGTCGGCGTTTTGCTTGATGATCGGCAGGGCCACCGCCAGGTCCTGTTGCTGCCAGTGCTGGATGGACGCTTCGACGTGTTCCCGGCTCGGCAATTGCACTGGCGTCAGGCCCGGGGCCTGGTATTGCAGGACGCGGTCTTGCTGGTCGGTCCAGCGGATAAAGCGTTGGTTGAGGTCTTCCACCTGAATGCTGTCCAGCAACTCCAGGGTGTTGCGGGCAATGGTGCTCGGGCGCAGCACCTGGTGCTGCTGCAGAGAGGCGTCGTTCAGGCGCCGTACCCAGTCGGCGAAGTCGCGGTCGTCGCCTTTGTCCAGCATGCGTTGGGCGATGACGCGCAGGCTGTCCTTCTGTTCCTGCAAGTGCTGGGGGTTGAAACCGTGCTGGCGCAACCGGGCGACCTCTTCCAGCAGCCGTTGCAGGCCCTGCTCGTGGCCGCTGGCGCTGACCCCGGCGCCAATGGCGAGGACCGTGGACTGCTGGCCGATCTGGTGTTTCTGCACCGTCAGGCTGCGCACCGCAGAGTGCTCCTGGCGAGCCTGGCGGCCCAGTTGCTGCTGGACCAGGCTCAGGGTCAGGCGTGTGATCAGGCGCTCCCGGGCGGCGGCCGCGTCCTGGCCGCGGGTGTCCGACTCCTGGAAGCGGAACATCAGCGCCACGTTGCTGCCGCCGCTCTGGCTGTCTTGCAACTGGATGATCTTCAATTGCCGATCGAGGGGCAGGTCAAGGTAGTCCCGGGCTGGCGAGCGGGTGGCCGGAAGCGAGCCGAACCAGTGTTCGATGCGCTGGGCCAGGGCTTTGGGGTCGACGTCGCCGACGATGATCAGGCGCATGTTGCTGGCCTGGTACCAGTCCTGATGGAAGCGCTTGAGGCTCTCCAATTGGGCGCTCTCGATGCCTTGCTGGCTGCCGATGGGCGGGTGGCCGACGTAACGCGAGCCGGCTCGCTGGGCGTCACGGCGCTGCTCGTTCATGCGTTGCGCCACACCCAGGCCGCCGCGCCACTCTTCGAGCACGATGGGCCGTTCCCGGGCCAGGTCGGCGGCGTTGAAATCCGCCGGGCCGGCGATGGTCGCCAGCACTTGCAGGCTCAGCTCCAGTTGCTGGTTGCCGGCGGCGGGGCTGAGCAAGTACTGGGTGCGGTCGTTGCTGGTCACCGCGTTGAAATTCATCCCCTGTTTCCAGCCGGCACCGAGCAAGGTCTGGCGCACCGTGCCGGGCAATTGGCCGCGCTGATAGAAGGCCATGTGTTCCAGCAGGTGGGCGTTGCCAATCTGCTCCGGGCTCTCATCCACCGACCCAGCCTGCACCAGCAGGCGCATGTCCACCCGGCCCTTGGCCGCCGGATCGGCCAGCAACCAGTATTCGAAGCCGTTGGCCAGGGTGCCGCGTTGCAGGCGGTCGTCCCACTGGAAGGAAGTGCGCGGTGTGTGCGAGGCGCACGCCGTCAGCAACAGCAGGCCGAGCAGGCCGGTGAAGAGGTTCTTGGACATAAGGGTCTCGGGCTAATCACACAAAGGGTTGGGGCTGACTTATGGTTGTCAGCTCTGCAAGGGCGTCGGGTCAGAAGCGGTAGCCGACCTCCAGCCAGTACTGGCGGCCGATTTCATAACTGGTGCTGCCGCTGTAGCTGACGATGGGCGAGACCTTGTCCATGACGTTGGTCACGTCCACGGCGACGAACATGGCCTGTTCGTCGGCGGTGGGCAGTTCCCAGTAGAGCCGGGTGTCCCAGGTCGGCGCGGCTTTCACCGTGGCGGCTTCGTAGACGTCGTATTCGGTGAGGTAACCGTTGGTGGGCAGGATGGTGGTGTCGCCGGTGTTGACGATCTGCTTGTAGGCGCCGCGGTAGCGGAAGAAGTTGCTCCAGGTCAGGTGCAGCGCTGGGACCTCGGTGATGGTGGTCAGGCGGGCGGTCCAGGGGCGGTTGAAGTCGCCGGATGGCAGGTCGCTGTAGGCGGTGACCTTGCCGTCGTAAAGCACATCGGTGTCATCCACTTCCGTGGCCGACAGGGTGTCCTGGTAGTCGGAGTGGGTGCTGCGGGTGCGGTTCCAGTCGAAGGCTGCCTGCATCGAGGTCGTGGTCCCCAGACCGGTCAGGCGCCAGTCGGGGCTGATGGTCAGGGTGATGTTGTCGCTCTCGCTGCGGCCCAGGTTGGAGTAGGTGTAGTAGTTGGCGACGGTGCCGCTGCCGTCGCCATCGGCCAGGTCGAGGTTGCGTGCCCGGGAACGCACCACCTGGTCGCGGCCTTCGCGATGGATGTACTTGAGGTCGAAGGTGGTGTCGAGAAAGCGCTGGCTAATGCCCAGCATCACTTCGTCGTCGTAGGGGATGTCCAATTGGCGGAACGAGTTTTCGTCGACGCCGTAGTTCACCCAATCACCGAACACGGGAATGTTGGTGGCACCCGAAACCGCGCGGCTACGGCGCCAGCGCAGGGACTCTCGGCCATCGGCCAGGCGATAGATGAACAGGTTGCGCCCGTAGTAACGGTTGAGGCCGCCGGTCAGCACCGTGGAGCGGTCGGCAAACACGTCGTACTCGGCAGAGAAGCGCGGCGCCAGGGTCTTTTTGTCCATGTAGTCGTCGCCGTCAAAACGCAGGCCCGGGCGCAGGGTCAGCTTGCCCAGCTGGATCTCGTCCTGAGCGAACAGGGCGTACTTGCGCTCCGTCAGCTCAATGCTTCCCTCGCGGTAGTAGTTGAGCATGCGCAGGTACTGGCGAACCGGCGTCCCCACGGCGTTAGTACTGATCGAGCAGTACTCCGAGTCCAGGCCGCCACCGACGGTGTTACAGGTCTGGGTGCCGGTGTAGTTGGTGCTCACTACGGTGGTCGCGGTCCAGGCATCTTCGGGACGTTCGTAGGTAGCGGTCTGCTGGGACAGCTCCAGCCCGGTCTGCAGCTTGTGGGTGATGCCAAAGGTGGTGACTGGCAGCCAGTCGGCCTTGAGGCTGTAGGTGCCTCCGACCTGAGTCTGGTTCAGGTCGCCCATGCCCCCTTCGTTACTGGTGGCGGCCGCACTGAGTGCGCCGTTACGGGTCGGGTTGCCCCAGTTCTTGTCCTGAGACCAGCGCCACGTCTTGTAAACGTTGGCGTCGGACGCACGCGAGCTTTCCAGGTTGGTATACGCCAGCTTGTGGGTATAGGTGGCCTGGTCGCCGAGCCAGATGGCCTGGAACGAACCCTGGTAGCCGCCTTGATGGATCTGCATGCCGGAGTCGCGTGCGTTGTCGCGGTAATACTGACCTTCCTGGGGCGCGTGCATCAGGCTTATGCGGGTTTCCAGGCGCTCGTTGGGGTTCCAGAACGCCTTGAGCACGAAGTTGTCGATCTGCCTTTTTTGATCGCGCTTTTCTGAGTCGGCCGCACTGTTGAACCCATTGTCATAGGCGTTCAACGGGATCAGCGAGGTCTTGCGCGAGAAGTTGGCCATCAAGCCGAAATTTTCGGTGAGATGGCCTTCGACCGTGGCCTTGTAGGTGAACTTCTCGAAGTTTGGCTGGTTCTGCGAGTTGGTCGATTGCTCGAAGGCGGTGCGTTGATCATCGGCGATATGGAAGTTGGTCCAGGCCGAGCGGGTCATGCTCATGGACACCTTGCCGTGCAGGTCTTCGGTGGGGCGGCGGGTGATGGCGTCTACCACGCCACCGTTGAACCCCCCGAATTCGGCCGGCACGTTGCTGTCGTAGACCTTCACCGACTCCAGCTGGTCCGCGTCCAGGGCAATGCCGTGGGAACGACTGGGCAGGCCTTCCTGGCTGTTGTAGTCGTTCCAGGTATGGCTGCCGGGGTCCAGGTCGTTGTTGATGCTGATCCCGTCGATCATGAAGTTGTTCTGGTAGTACTTGGCGCCGTTGATGCTGATGTCCGCCGGGTCGATTTCCCCGGCGGTGTTGGAGCTTTTCTGATCGGCGCTGAACTTCACGCTGGGGTGCATCTGCAGCAGCGTGGTGATGTCACCGTTGGCCCCGGGGAAGGCTTCGATGGCCTTGCGGTCGATCACCGTCTGGCCCATGAAGCTGGCCTCGGGCGGGGTGCCGAGGACCACGATGTTTTCCGTGACCATGACCTCGCTGGTGCTTTGGCGGCTGGCCTCGGTCTCGGGGATTTCTTCCAGGGTCAGGGTGTCGGCCGCCGGGTTCAGGCGCCAGCGCACGCCGCTGCCGTGCAGCAGGTCGATCAGCGCGCTCTGGGCTGACAGCTGGCCGTGGGCGCCAAGGGACTCACGGTTGCGCAGCAGGGCGCTGTCGGTGCTGATCTGGATCCCGGCCTGTTGACCGAAAGCGATCAGCGCGCCAGCCAGGGACTGGGCCGGGATGTCGAACGTGAAGCGTTGCTCCAGGCGCTGGCTGACCGGGACCACAGCGCTGGTCTCGGCCGCTTGCAGCGAGGTACTCAACAGCACGCTGGCCAGGCCGACGGCCCCCAGTTGCAGGCTGATACGGCTGAACAAGGTGGAATCAGACGGCGAATTCAAAGACGCCGGCTTGGCAATGGTCATCCGAAACTACTCCCCAGAGCACCGCAAAAATGCGCACGCAAAACAGAATGAGAACGCATCTCAAATGCGTCGTAGGCAAATGACGCAGTGCTTCAGGAAATTTTCAGAAAATAGGCAAAATAATTTTTTGCCCGGCTCGGAGTTCGCAGAGGGAAGGGGCGTTTGTGCGGGGAAGACGCCGCTCAGATGGCCCTGTAGAGCGGTTCGAGAGGTGTCACGGCGAGGTTTGGCCCTCGCCGTTCAGGGTGGTTTGGCGTGAGGCCCTAGAGGCTTAGGGGCGTGAAACAATCCACAGGTAGGCGCTGGTCACCTTGAGCTGGCCGCCGTGGGCCTGGACGATGGCGCGCAACGCGGCCTGGGGGTCGCGCAGGTCGTAGACGCCGGTGACGGTTTCCCCGGCCAGGGAGCTGTCCGGTAGCAGGATCAGGCCACGGTGATAGCGCCGCAGCTGTTCCACCAACTCGCCGATGCTCAGGTCGTTGGCGATCAGTTGCTGCTGGCGCCAACTGGCCACCTGGCTGGCTTGCAAACGGCTGCGTTGCAAGGTGGCGGCCGTGTAGTCCAGGCGCACCTGGTCGCCGGCGCGCAGCGCAGTGTCCAGTTCCGGGGCATGCAAGCGCTGGTCGCTGAGCTTGACCGAACCATGGGTCACCGCCACCTGGGTGCGGTGGTCGTCGAGGCGCACATCGAAGGCGGTGCCGGTGACCCGCACTGCTGCGCTGCCGGCCTTGACGGTAAAGGGCCGGGTCGGGTCCGGGCGCACCTCGAAATACGCTTCGCCACGCAGCAGCTCGACATTGCGGGCGCCGCCATCGAAGTGATCGGCCAGGGCGCTGTCGCTGCCGAGGGTCACCAGGCTGCCGTCGCTGAGCTGGACCTGGCGAATTTCACCGACTTGGCTGCTGTAGTCCGCGCGCCATTGGGTGGTGGTGGGCAACACCGCCAGCACCAGGCTCGCGGCCAGGGCGGCACCGACCCAGGTGCGTCGGCGGCGGTTGGCCCGAGGCTTGGCCGGCGGGCTGAGCACCACGGGTTGGGGCGGCGGCAGGTTGTCGGCTGACCATTGTTCGCTGAACTGCGGCGGCAGTTCGCCACTGAGCCGCCAGATGCGTTCGGCCTTGCGCCAGGCTTTGGCGTGGGCCGGGGATTCGGCCTGCCAGGCTTGGCAGGCGGCCAGCAAGGCGCTGTCCTGCGGGCGTTGTTGCACCCGTTCAAGCCAGTCCAGGGCGGTATTCCAGACGGGGTCCTGGGCGAGGGGGGCCTTCATTGGCACAGTGCGGTCCGTGGTGTCGGGGGGCGCCAGTGTCGCATCAGTCATCGTCTTCGCCCAGTTGTTCGGCGCAATGGGTGAGGGCGGTGCGCACCAGTTGGTGGACCAGGCCGATGGAGACGCCCAGGTGATTGGCCACCTGCTGCAGGGTGCAGCCACCCAGGCGGTGCATCTCGAAGGCGATCCGTGTGCGTTCAGGCAACTGGGCCATGGCCGATTCCAATTGTCGCAGTTCATCCTGGTGGTACAGCTGGTGTTCGGGGGATGGCGTGTCGGCGGGCAGGGTGGCCAGCAACTCGGCGCCATCCGCCTGGTATTTGTCGGTGTGCAGGCGTCGGGTCAGGTCCACGGCCAGGTTGCGCACGATCCGATACAGGTACGCCACCGGCTGCTGGATCGGACTGGCGTCGCGGCCGTCGAAACGCAACCAGGCATCCTGGACCACGTCCTCGGCTTGTGCGCGCCCGCCTACGATCGGCGCGGCGTAGTCCACCAACGCCTTGCGGTTGGCGAGGTAGATTTCCAGCTTGGTACCTGGCTCGGCCATGAAATGAATGAACGCTCTGAAAATGGAGCCAATGGGCAGCGGTTCGCGACTTTACTTTGATTGATAAGCATTATCAATTGAGTCGTTCCGGCGTGCGCTGAACGGCGTTCTCCATGTCAATCCAGTTGCTCGGGCTTGAGTTCGGGGTGTTGCCGGATGAGCGGGTTGAGAAAAGCCTCGATGATCTCGCCCATCACCTTGCCCGTCGCTAGCTTGTAGGCCCTGGCCTGCCCGTCGTCGAGGTGCGGCAGGGTGTCTGCCAGGTGCTGGTCGACCCGCTGCAAGACATCGAGGTACAGATCCAATGTTGCTTGGGCGATCGCTTTATCCGGTACCATTTGCCCTCCAGAAAACCGCGGCTTGGGCTATAGACGCACGAGCGCGGTTTTTTTTCAGAAAAAAACTGCAAGTCCGGTGGATGGGGCCTGATGAACACTCGATGGTTGCGTGCATGGATGCTTGTCCCGGCCTTGGGCGTCGTGCTGTTGGGGGGCCTGACCCCGGTGCTGTCCAACGCCTGGCAACTGTTGGTCGAGCGCTCCAATTTCATTCCGCCGGAGTCGTCGATCTGGACCTTCGAGCCCACGGTGATCAACCAGGGCTCCAGCAATTACTGGCTGTACGGTGAAGACCGGCAGCACTATTTCTATTTCTCTTACGCCCCTGAAACCCCGTACCGGCTGATCGGCAAAGACGCCCGTTGCCCGGGGTTCAATCCGCGGGATGTGACCACGTGGTGCACGCCGTGAGCCGAGGGGTTTTTTGCCTCCAGGGGCCGCACTCGCGATTAGCCTCAGCCGGTATTCGTTTCGCCGCGCTGCTGCTGGGCGTGCTGCTGCTCAATGGCTGTGAGCAGCGGGCCGCGCCGCCCCTGGATCAGCAGGTGTATGTCTGGCAGCGCCAGTGGAAAGACGCCCATCGCGAGGCGCTGGCGCACAGCCGCGAGGACTTTTCCACGTTGCGCGTCCTGGCCTTGCAGGCCTTTCCCAAGGCGGGGTGGAGCCGGGCACGGATCGATGCCCAGTTGCTCAAGGCCGACGGCCGCCCGCTGATCGCCGTGGTGCGCCTCGACGGCCAACTGCCGGCCCTGGACCAGGACCAGATCAACACGCAGATCCAGCTACTGCTGGCCGACTGGCAAGCCCAGGGCCTGACCCTGGCCGGGCTGGAAATCGACCATGACGCGGGGGTTGCCCGGCTGCCGGGTTACCAGGCCTTTCTGGCCCAGTTGCGCAACCGCCTGCCGAGCACCTTGGCCCTGAGCATCACCGCCTTGCCGTCCTGGCTTGGTAGCCGTGAGCTGCCGGCGCTGCTGGCCACGGTGGACAGCAGCGTGCTGCAGGTGCATGCGGTGAGCGACCCGCGCCTGGGGCTGTTCGAACCCGGCCAGGCCCGGCAGTGGGCCCAGGCCTGGAGCAAGGTCACCGATAAACCCTTCTACCTGGCCTTGCCGGCCTACGGCGTGGCCTTGCTGTCGAACACCGAAGGCGCGCCCCTGGTGGAAAGCGAAGTGGCCATCGAGCAGGCCGGTGAACGTCAGGAGCTCATGGCTGACCCCCGGCAACTGGCAACCCTGGCCCTGGAATTACGCAAGGATCCTCCACCACACTTGGCGGGGCTGATCTGGTTTCGCCTGCCGCTCAAGGGCGATCGCCGGGCCTGGAGCCTGACCACCCTCAAGGCCGTGGCCCGGGGCGAGGCCCTGGACAGCCAGCTCGGCCTGTCGCTGGTCGAGCAGGACGGGCTCTTCGATATCCGCCTGCGCAACCAGGGCAACCTCGACAGCCCTTTGCCGGAACACCTGACCCTGGCCGTTGCCCAATGCGACGGCTTCGATGCCGTGGCCGGTTACACGGTGCGCCAGCAGGGCCCACAGCTGTTGTTCAGCCGCCAGCAACCCGCTCGCCTGGCCGCGGGCGGTGAGCGGGCTGTGGGTTGGGCGCGCTGTACAAAAATTGATCAAGGAGCTTCCCATGTTCGCCCCTAAACCCCGGCATCTGCTGTGCCTGAGCCTGTGCCTGCCGTTGACCTCGGCCCTGGCGTGCGGGCCGTATTTCCCCATGCGCCTGCTCAGCGACCGGGCCTACAGCCTGGCGCAGTTGCCGGAAGGCAGCTTCATCCTAGAGGTCAGTCGCCTTGGTCCGGCGATCGACGGCCTGCAGCCCTTGACCGACGCCTTGGTCAGCCAGAGCTACCAGAAAACCAAGGCCGAGAACGCAGGCCTGAGCCCGGAGCAGGCCGGCTTGTTGGTCCAACTGCGCGAACTCAGCGACGCCCATGAGGCTGAGCGCCGGGGCGCCACGTTGCCTCGGGAAATCAATCTCTACACCGCTGGCGCCGTGGCCTTCAACGCCGGCGATTACACCCTGGCGGCGGAGTATTTCCGCCAGGTGCTGGCATTGCCGGCGGCCCAGCGCGCCCAGCGCAGCACCTGGGCGGCCTACTCCCTGGGGCGCTCGTTGTACGCCCTGGGCCTGGACGCCAGCGAACTCGATGACGCGGCCCGCCAGGCCAGCCTGCTCCAGGCCCGGCAAGCCTTCCAGCAAGCCCGGCAATTGAGCATCGAGGGCTTCAGCGACCCGCTGGCTCTGGGCATTGCCAGCCTTGGCGAGGAAGCGCGGCTGGTGAAAATGGACGGCGACTGGCAGCGGGCGATCGAGCTGTACGCCAGCCAGAGCCGCCTGGGTTCCGACACCGGCACCAGCTCTCTGCGGGAGTTGGCGGCCGAGTTGGCGAGCCTGCCCGATGAGCAGTTGCAAGGCCTGCTGAGCCACAGCGCGGTGCCCCGGTTGTTGGCGGCGGTGATGATCGGTTACCTGGACAACAGCTCCGGTGAAACCACCGACTCGAACAAGAAAATCATCAGCCTGCTCAGCAACAGCCCCCAGGCCAGCCTGGACAATGCCGATCGCCTGGCGGCGCTGAATTATCAGATGGGCGACTACGCCAACACCCAGCGCCTGTTGGAAAAGGCCGGCGACAGCGGCCTGGCCTGGTGGCTGCGGGCCAAGCTGGCGGTCCGCGCCGGCGACAAGCAGGCGGCTGCCGAGGCCTATGCCAAGGCGTCCAAGGCCTTCCCCCGGGATGAACAGTGGGGCGAGCGCACGGATGGCGAAGGCTATTACGAAACCCTCAAGCCCGGTTGCCGGGTCGATGGCGAAAACGCCCTGCTGGCCCTGGACCGTGGCGACTACCTGCAAGCCTTCCAACTGCTGTACCGCAGCGAAGGCATTTACTGGCAGGACGCGGCCATGGTGGCCGAGCGGGTGCTGAGCTTGGACGAGCTCAAGCAGTTCGTCGATGAGCAGGTGCCGGCCCCGCCGTACACGCCGCCCAAGGCCGACGACTATTACTCGACCTTGCCGGTGGCGGCGCAATTGCGTGAGTTGTTGGGGCGTCGCTTGCTGCGCGAAGGGCGTTACGCCGAAGCCCCGGGTTATTTCGCCAGCCCCGAGTTGCAGGCTGCGGCCAAGGCTTACGGCGACTACCGGGAGCAGGCCGAGTCTGCCTGGCTACCGAGCCGTCGGGCCGAAGGTTATTACCAGGCGGGCCTGTTGGCGCGGCGTTCAGGCATGGAAATCCTCGGCTACGAGATGGGCCCGGATTACCACAGCCTTTCGGGCAGCTACAGCCTGGAGATCAGCGAGCCGGTGGCCGGGCCCTGGATCGGTGCCGATGAAGTGCAGCGCCAGCAAGCGACCCGGGCCGAGCCCGACGTGCGTTACCACTACCGTTATGTGGCCGGCACCCTGGCCAACCAGGCGGCGGACCTGCTGCCGCACACCAGCCAGGCCTTCGCTGCGGTGCTGTGCAAGGCGGCGCGTTGGACCCGGGGCAGTGACGTCGAGTCGGCGGCCTATCAGCGCTATGTCGAGAACGGGCCCTTTGTGCAGTGGGCTGAGAACTTCGGCAACGAGTGTGAAGACCCAGACTTCTCCGGTGCCAACAAGCGTTACCTGACCCAGTTTGTTGGTGACTTGCGCCAGACCCTGGCGCCGATCAAGGGCCCGCTGCTGGCCGGGGGCGCCCTGGTGCTGCTGGCTGGCGGCGGCGCCTTGTGGTGGCGTCGCCGCAGCGGTCGCGGGGTCGCGCCCTAGGCCTTACATCTGGGTGGCCAGGCCCTCCACATTCATCGCCGCCTGGCGCAGAGCTTCGGAACGCGTCGGGTGGGGATGGCAGGTCAGGGCAATGTCCTGGGCCGAGGCGGAAAACTCCATGGCCACGCAGTATTCGCCAATCATCTCGCTGACGCTCGGGCCCACCAGGTGCACGCCGAGGATCTCGTCGCTGTGGGCATCGGCCAGGACCTTGGCGAAGCCCTCGGTCTCGTGGTTGATCTTGGCCCGGCTGTTGGCGGTGAAGGGAAACTTGCCGACTTTGTAGGCGCGACCGGCGGCCTTGAGCTGCTCTTCGGTCTGTCCGACGCTGGCCAGCTCCGGTTGGGTGTAGATGACGTTGGGGATCAGGTTGTAGTTGACCTCGCCAGCCTTGCCGACGATCTGCTCGATGCAAGCCATGGCTTCGTCTTCGGCTTTGTGGGCGAGCATCGGGCCTGACGTGACGTCGCCGATCACCCAGACCCCTTGCGCCTCGGTGCGATGCCGGCGGTTGCCGAGCATGCCGCGCTGATCGGTGTTCAAACCGACATTTTCCAGCCCCAGGCCCTGGGTGTAGGGGCGCCGACCAATGGCCACCAACACGTAGTCCGCCTCTATCTGTTCGGCTTCGCCACCGGCCGCCGGCTCCACCTGCAGTTGCACGCCCTGGCCTGAAGACAAGGCGCGGGTGACCTTGGTGCCGAGCTTGAACTGGATGCCCTGTTTGGCCAGGGAACGCTGCAAGGTCTTGCCGGCTTCGGCGTCGGTGCCCGGGCAAATGCGCTCCAGGTATTCAATCACCGTCACTTGCGCCCCCAGGCGGCGCCAGACCGAGCCCAGTTCCAGGCCGATGACCCCGGCGCCAATCACCACCAGGTGCTTGGGCACTTCCGTCAGGGACAAGGCGCCGGTGGAGTCGAGAATTCGTTGGTTGTCGATCTCCACCCCGGGCAGCGGCGTCGGTTCCGAGCCGGTGGCGATGACGATGTCCTTGGCGTGCAGCTCGGTCTTGCTGCCCTGGCTGTCGGTCACGGTGACCCGGCCGGGCCCGTCGATATGGCCCCAGCCCTTGATCCAGTCGACCTTGTTCTTGCGGAACAGAAACTCGATGCCCTTGGTCAGGCCGGCCACGCTGTCGTCCTTCTGCTTCATCATCTGCGCCAGGTTGAGCTGCGGCTTGACCTCGATCCCCAGGTTGGCGAACTCCGCACCCATGGCCGCCGCGTAAAGCTCTGAGGCATGCAGCAGGGCCTTGGACGGCATGCAGCCAACGTTCAGGCAGGTGCCGCCGAGGGTCGCACGGCCTTCGATGCAGGCGGCCTTGAGGCCCAGCTGACCGGCACGGATGGCGGCGTTATAACCCCCGGGGCCGCCCCCCAGAATCACGACGTCGTAGTTGCTCATGGCGGATCTCCTGCGCAGGAATCGGGCTGTAAAGGTAGGTGGTGGAAAATATTACGAGCGTAATATGTTCTGCGCAAGCCACACCGGTCAAGCCTGGTGTGTGGGAAAGGAGCGGTGGTTGCGGAGGGATCGTCGGCCAGCCGGCGCCTGCGGGGAGCAGGCCTCGGCTGGCCGGCAAGGGCTAGCGGCTGGGTGTCAGGTCCACCAGTAGCGCACCAGGTGGAAGAAGATCGGCGCCGCGAAACACACCGAATCCAGGCGGTCGAGCATGCCGCCGTGGCCTTCGATCATGTGCCCCCAATCCTTGACCCCGCGGTCGCGCTTGATGGCCGACATGACGATGCCGCCGGCGAAGCCCAGCAGGTTGATCAGCAGGGCGATCAGGAACGACTGCCAGATGGCGAACGGGGTGATCCACCACAGCGCACCACCGATCAGCGACGCCAGGAAGATCCCGCCGACGAAGCCTTCGACGGTTTTCGACGGCGACAGGTTGGGCGCGATCTTGCGCTTGCCGAAGAGTTTTCCACAGACGTACTGCAGCACGTCGGAGAGCTGCACGACGATCACCAGGTAGGCGATCAGCAGCAGGTTGCGGCCTTCGTAGCCGGCGATGTCCAGGGTCAGCAGGGCCGGTACGAACGACACGCAGAACACCGCGATCATCAAGCCCCACTGGACCTTGGACGCCCGCTCCAGGAAGTGCGTGCTGTCGCCACCCAGGGACGCGAGGATCGGCAGCAGCAGGAACACATAGACCGGAATGAAAATCGAGAACAGCCCGTACCAGTCCGAGTAGATCAGCAGGTATTGCAGGGGCAGGGCCAGGTAGAACGCGGCCACCAGCGCCGGGTAGTCGCTGCGTCGGGTCGGCGTCAGGGTGAGGAATTCCCGCAGGGCATAGAACGACACCGCGTAGAACAGCAGGATCACCGCACCGGTGCCGAGCCAGAAAGCGATGCCGATCACCAGCACCATCACCCACCAGGCGTTGATCCGCGCGTTGAGGTTTTCAATCACGCTGTTGGGGGTGCCACGGGTTTTCAGCTTGAGGATGAATCCGATCAGCGAGGCCAGCACCAGGATCGCGCCGATTCCGCCGAACAACATCAGGGTTTGCTTATCCATGTCAGGAATGCTCCGGGGCCAGGGCCAGCAGCGCGTCGCGGCTGCGTTCGAGGAACTGCTCTTTGCTTTCACCCTCTTCCAGGTTCAGCGGGGCGCCGAAGCTGGTGGTGCAGAGCAGGGGCAGGGGCAGGAAACGGCCCTTGGGCATGACGCGGTTGAGGTTGGCGATCCACACCGGCACCAGTTCCGCCTGTGGGTAACTTTTCGCCAAGTGGTAAATGCCGCTCTTGAACGGCAACAGGCCGTCTTCCAGGTTGCGCGTGCCCTCGGGGAAGATAATCAGCGAGTCGCCGTTCTCCAGGGCGTCGAGCATGGGCTGCAGGGGGTTATCCACAGGCTCCTTGCGCTCGCGGTCGATCAGCACGCCGTTGAACACGCGGTTGATGATGTAGCGCCGCAGCGGGCTCTTCTGCCAGTAATCGGCGCCGGCCACGGGCCGGGTCAGCTTGCGCAATGCCGGCGGTAGCGAGGCCCAGAGCAGCACAAAGTCGCCGTGGCTGCTGTGGTTGGCGAAGTAGATGCGTTGCCGCCGTTGCGGTTCACAGCCAAGCCACAGGCTGCGAGCCCCGGTGATGGAGCGGGCGGCGGAGGTGATCAGGTTGGCGACCAGGGGTTCGAACATGAGAATTCCTTATCCAGCGAAGGTCAGCCAGGGGCTGGCCAGGATCAAGCCCAGTGTCAGTAGGAGTTGTGCAGCGAGCAGCAGCGCCTGGCGGCGTAACAACGCCAGGGCACCTTGAATCCGGGGTTCCCAGGGGCGGCCGCCACGTGCCGCCGGCTGCAGGCCGAGGGCGGCCAGGGCCTGGTCCAGTGCCGTGGCGCGTTCTGCCACAGGCGCCGTTGAGTCGGCTGTCGCCTGGAACAGTTCGGCGTCGAAGGCCACCCGCAGGGCGAAGTATTTTTCCAGCAGGCCAAGCACCAGCAGCGTCACGCTGAGCAGCAGCCCCCAGAGGCTGACGCTGCCCAGTAGGTACTGGCCCAGGCCCAGCAGCGCGCCGAGCAGGGTCAGGCCAGTGGATAACTGGTCCAGGGCCTGACCCCGCCGCAGCAGGGCGGCCACGCTGAACAGTTGCAGGTCAGTGGGCATGGGCTGCCTCACGGGTTGTGGATAAGCCTACCAGGGCCTGGCGGTGGGCCGGGTGCAGGACGATTTGCGGGCGCACTCGCCGAATCTGCGCCACGGCGTCATCCACCGTGGCCGCGCGGCCTGTGGATAACAACCAGGCTGCCAGGGCCGTGGCGCTGCGCGAGTAGCCCAGGGCGCAACACACCAGCAGCGGGCCGTGGCCGCGCAGCGCCTCGATGGCATCGGCGGCGGCCTGGCACTGTTCGCGGCTGGGGGCGGTCAGGTCCAACACCGGCACTGAGCGATACGCCACGCCCTGGCTGTCCAGGGACAGTTCGGCGCAGAGGTCGACCACGGCACGGAACGGGCTATGTTTCAGCTCGTTGGCCGTGGGCAGGCGACCGAGCCAGACGTTATCCACAACCTGATCCGGCTGTGGATGTTTTTTTGTCCACAACCGCGAGTTGATCCACGCCGCCGCCAGGTAGGGCGCCAGCAGCCAGCGCGCGGCCGGGGTCAGGCGTCCGTCCTGGCGTTTTTGAAAGCCCGTGGCGCCCAGCAGGGCGTAGTTCAGGCTCACCAGCAGCAGGGCCACGGCAGGCCAGATCAGCCACAGCCAGGTGCCGCCCAGGAAGCTCGGGGCGGCCAGCAGCGCCGCGCCCAGGGCGTAGCGCAGGGCCAGGCGTCGGCGTTGCGGGTCCTGGGCCAGCCGTGCGCTGAACAGCGGGCTTGGCCGGTCCAGAGGCCACAGCCAGACGCACAGCCAGCCGGCCAGTGCGCCGGTGGGCACATCGACGAAGTGGTGTTGATAAGTGGTCAGCACCGACACCCCGATCAACGCGAACCAGCCATGCACCAGCACCCGCCACAGGCCCTGGGTGTGCCGCGCGTAGCAGGTCCAGAGCACCACCAGCAGGGCAATGTGCAGGGACGGTGCCTGGTTGAAGGGTTTGTCGAAGCCGGCCAGCACCGCGAACATCCAGCCGAACACGCCCTCCAGAGGCGGCCGTTCGAAGGTGAAGGTCAGGGGCCAGAGCAGGAAACAACTGACGGCAATCAGCTGCGCCGTGAGCAGGCGCAAGGCGTGGCGCTTGAGCTCGTCCCGGGTGTTGGGCAGCAGCAGCGACAGCCCGTAGAGCAGGTCGATGGACCAGTACGGCACGATGGTCCAGGCCCAGAACGGCATGTGCCGCTCCCAGTCGAACACCAGGGTGCCAACGTCGTCGCGCTGGCTGGTGAACCAGGTGGCAAAACCGTAGGTGCTGAAAAACAGCGGTGCCAGCAGCAACAGCCAGAGCACCGCCGGTTTCAACAGGCCGGGTTCGCGCGTGGGCAACACCCTGCCGGTCATCATTGCACCCGTTGCGCCAGGGACACGCTGAAGATCCCCCACTCATCCACGCGCATGGTCACTTTGCGGAAGCCTGCGGCCTCCACCAACTGGTCCATCTCCACCTGGCTGCGGCGGCGCATGACCCAGGCCTGGCCTTCGCGGTGGCTGGTCAGGGCGCGGGCGATCAGTTCCAGCTGCGGGTGCCATGGCTGGCCGGTGTAGACCAGGTAACCGCCGGGTTCCACCGCCTCGGCCAGGCCCGCCAGTGAGCCACCGACCATGCTGTTGTCAGCGAACAGTTCATACAGGCCGGAGACCACCGCCAGGGTGGGTTTCGGGTCCAGGGCGGCCAGGTCTTCGCGGTCGAAGGCGTTGCCTTTGACGAAGCGGGCGATGTCACCCAGGCCTTTTTCCTGGATCAGTGCGCTGCCGTCACGCACGTTGATGTCGCTGTAGTCGCGCAACAGGATCGATTCCGGCAGCGGGCTGACCCCTTGCAAGGCTTCGAGGATGTAGCGGCCGTGGCCGGCGGCGATGTCGACGATGCGCACTTCGCTCTGCTGCTCGCGCAGCTGTTGCATGGCCAGGCGCAGAAGCTCCTCGACGTGCAGCTTGCGCTGGCGGATGCCTTTCCAGCCGATGGAGTTCAGGTAGTTCTGGTCGATCATCCGGCCCACGGCGCTGCGCCCGCTGGGGCGGTTGCGGTAGACGTAGTCCAGGGTGCTGCCGGAGTCGAAACCGGTGTCGAAACCCAGCTTGACCCCGTCCGACAACTGGCTGCCCAGGCGCATGCTGGCGCGGGTCATGCGCCAGTACAGGTCACGCGGGGAGTTGTGGGGCAGTGGTGCGGCCAGGGATTCGGACTCGGCGCAGGTGGCCCCCAGGACGTCGGCGTGCAGCAGGGAAGGGCGCTTTTGCGGGCGCTCGAAGTTCTGCAGGATAAAGCGTCGGGCACTGGCCACGGCCGGGGCGCGATTCTTCTCGCCCAGGGTGTCGTGGAAGAAGCCTGGGAGGATGTGTTTTTCCTTGTGCAGGGTTCCCAGGCGTTCGAAGAACTGTTCCTGGGGTTTGCGCTCCACCACGAAGTCCGAGCCGGAAATCAGCAACTGGGTCGGCACCTGGATCGCCTGGGCATCGGCCACCACGCGGTCGGCAGCTTCATACAGGCCCAACAGCACGTTGACCGAAATGGCCTTGGTGATCAGCGGGTCGCTGTCGTAGGACGCCACGCGCTCCGGGTCATGGCTGAGAAAGCGCGCCTTGACGTAGCTGTTGACGAAGAAGTTGCCGCGCAGCTTGCGCATCAGCGCCAGGCCCGGACGGGCGAAAGGCACGTAGAGCTTCACCTTGAAGGCCGGCGAGGCCAGCACCAGGGAGCGGATGCGTGGCGCGTAGTCGTGGACCCAAGTGGAGACGATCACCGCGCCCACGCTCTGGGCCACCACGGCCAGGTTGTCTTCGGCGATCTGATGGGCCGTGCCGATGTGATCGCAGAAGGTCTGCACGTCACGCACGCTGGTGGCGAAGCTCGGGCTATCGCCACGGGCGCCGGGGGATTGGCCGTGGCCCCGGGAGTCCCAGGCAAAGAAGTCGCAGTGGGGCAGGTCCAACTCGTCCACCAGGTGGGCGATACGCCCCGAATGCTCATGGCCGCGGTGGAACAGCAGCACGGCCTGGCGAGGTTCGCCGGGCACGGCTGCGGCCGCAGGCCAGTGGCGATAGAACAGTTCGACGCCGTCATGGGTAGTGAAGGACTGATGTTGGGCTTCGCGCATTACCATTTCCTTATGCTGTAGGGGCGTTGTTCTGCACTTCTTTCAGGCCCTGGCGGACCCGGTTGACCAGGGTGTAGATCAGCAGCGCGGCAACCAGTGCCAGCACGCCGTTGATCCACACGGCCGCGAGCCAGCCCAGGGCAATGCCGGTGGCCAGCACGCCGAAGATAAAGGCTCGATCACTTTTGCCCATGGGCCCGTCGTAGCGCCGCGAGGCCCCGACCATGGGCCCGAGCACACCGGCGTATTCACTGAACAGGGCCAGCAGAGTGACCAGCAGCACCAGCACCAGGCTGACGCCGGGCAACAGGGCAAAGGGCAGGATCAGAGCGCTGTCGGCGACGATGTCGCAGAGTTCGTTGAGGTAGGCGCCGAGGCGGGATTGCTGGCCGAACTCACGGGCCAGCATGCCGTCGATGGCGTTCAGCGCCATGCGCAGGATCATCCACAGGGGAATCAGGACGAAGAGCCAGGTGTGTTGGGCGAAGGCGGCAATCAGCACCCCCAGCAGCACGGACACCACGGCCGCCAGCACCGTGACCTGGTTGGCCGTGGTGCCGTTGTCGTACAAACGCTGCACCAGGGGCCGCAGCACATTCTGAAAGCGCGGTTTGAGCTGGTAGATCGAGAGCATGGTGGGACCTTTCCTTGTCACGCATGGGGTAGCAGGTGCGGATTATTGGCATAAATGCCGAAGGCCGGACATCAGAACTTTCGGCAACAATCCAGTGCTGTCTCGTGATGGTTCGACGCACCTCGCGCAGCAAAAGACATGGCGCGCTGACAAAAATTTCACCACTATCGTTATATCGTAACGAATTGTTTCGATTGGCGGCCGCCTGAGGGGTTATCCACAGGCTGTGTTTTTTGCAGGACGACAGACGCTGGGGTGCTATGCGAGTCGATTTAGAGGCTGAAGGGGAGGGGCTTGAAGCCCTGCCACGGTTTCAGCAGGCGGGGCTTCACCGGCGGCGTTCGCAGCGTTGGGGCGTGGTCTTGGCGGTAATGGCCGGCCTGGGGCTGGTGGCGGCGTTTTTTGTCGATCTGTTCGCGCCCCAGTCGATCTGGCCGGCGTTGCTGGTGAATCAGGCGGCGGCCTTGCTGGTGCTGGTGGCCGGGTTGCAATCGGCGGCGACCGTCAGCACCTGGCGTCAGCGCGCGCTGGCGCCGGCGGACCTCACCCTGACGCCGCCGTCCGAGCCTGAGGTTATTCACGGGGCGTATGAGCGGCTGTTGGCCTGGATCGGCGAGCGCGGGGCGCACGGGTTGGCACAGATCGGCGCGCCCACCTTGTGGCTGAGCGGCTGGGCACTGTTGATCCTGTTCAGCATCCGGGCCATCTGGAACCTGGCGTTGCCGGCTGCGGCCCTCGGCCTCAATGCCAGCGTCGCAGCAGTCCTGGGCTTGTTGCTGGCGTTTGCCTTGTTGGTGTTCGAGCGCCACTTGGCCCAGCAAGCGCCGGAGCAGTGGCCGGAAGCGGCCGCCCTGGCCGCCTTGGCACGGGTGGCGATCATCAGCCTGGTTCTCGGTGCCGTGAGCCTGTTGTTCAGCAGCGATGCGGCTTTGTGGCCGGTACGACTGGCCGTGTTACTGGGCCTGTTGCCGGCCCTGGTGGCCCTGGAGTTGTTGCTGCGGGCGTTGTTGTCACTGTTCAGCCCGCGTCGCGAGTTGCAGGAACCGCGCCTCTTGGCCCACAGCATGATGGCCGATCTGCTGCGTTGGCCGCCTCGGCCGCTGCAAGTCTTGCAGCACGAACTGCACAACCGTTTCGGCATCGACCTGCGACAGATCTGGGCGTTCACCTACATGCGCCGGGCGTTGTTGCCGGTGCTGCTGGTGGTGGTGTCGGTGGGTTGGCTGTTAACCGGGGTTCATGAAATATCCCTGCAAAGTCGCGGTATTTATGAGCGCTTTGGCAAACCCGTGGCGGTGTTTGGCCCCGGTTTGCATGTCGGGTTGCCGTGGCCGTTGGGCCGGGTGTTGGCGGTTGAAAACGGCGTGGTGCATGAACTCGCCAGCAGCGTTGGCGATACCCCCGCGCCGGTGCCGACATCGGCGGCGGAAGGCCCGGCGCCGACCACGGCCAACCGACTGTGGGACGCGAGCCACGTGAATGACAAATCCCAAGTGATTGCCAGCGGCAGTAGCGATAAGCAGAGCCTGCAGATCGTCAATATGGACGTGCGTTTTGTCTACCGCATCGGCCTCAGCGATCAGGCGGCCCTGGCCGCCACCTACAACAGCGCCGATGTTCCAGCGCTGATCCGCAGCACCGCCAGCCGGATCCTGGTTCATGACTTTGCCTCCCGGACCCTGGATGGCTTGCTCGGCGAAGACCGTACTTCCCTGGCCGAGGACATTGGTCGGGCGGTGCAGGCCGATTTGCAGCGGCTCGACAGCGGGGTGGACATCCTCGCCACCGTGGTCGAGGCCATTCACCCGCCAGCCGGCGCGGCCAATGCCTACCACGGGGTGCAGGCCGCGCAGATAGGTGCCCAGGCCCTGATTTCCCGCGAGCGTGGCGCTGCCAGTGAGCAGACCAACCAGGCGCAGTTGCAGGCCAGCGTTGCCCGCGACCAGGCCGACGCCGATGCCCATGAAGCCCGGGCCACGGCGAAGGCGGCCGACCTGCGTTTTGCCGCCGAGCAAAAAGCCTACGCGGCGGCGGGGCAGGCCTTTGTTCTGGAGCAGTACCTGAGCCAACTGAGCCTGGGCCTGAGCCACGCCAAGCTGCTGATTCTTGATCATCGATTGGGCGGGGCCAGCGCGCCGACCCTCGATCTGCGTACTTTCACTGTGCCGGCCGACCCTTCGGTACCCGGCAAGGCCGCGCCAGGAGCCGTCCATTGAGCCCATCTTCCTCTACTCACGATCAGCATGACGATCAGCCACACGATCACGCGTCGAACCACGAAGGGCATGACCATGGCCACGTTCATCATCACGGCCACCATCATGGGCATCACCACCACGGTCACCCAGGCGAGGCGGGGCCGTTTCCCTGGCGGCGCATGGGCTGGGCCTTGTTGCTGGTGATGTTTGCCGTGGCGGCGGCGAGCCTGGTGCAGGTGCGTTCCGGTGAAGCCACGGTGATTACCCGCTTCGGCAACCCGGCGCGGGTGCTGCTGGAACCGGGTTTGAACTGGCGCTGGCCAGCACCGTTCGAAGCGGCGATCCCGGTGGACCTGCGCCTGCGCACCACCTCCAGCGGCTTGCAGGATGTCGGCACCCGCGACGGTTTGCGGATTATCGTCCAGGCCTATGTGGCCTGGCAGGTGCAGGGCGACCCGGACAACGTGCAGCGCTTTATGCGTGCGGTGCAGAACCAACCCGACGAAGCGGCACGGCAGATTCGTACCTTTGTCGGCTCAGCCCTGGAAACCACCGCCAGCAGTTTCGACCTGGCGAGCCTGGTGAACACGGATGCCGGCAAGGTGCAGATCGCCGATTTCGAAGCTCAGCTGCGCAAACAGATCGACCAACAGTTATTGAGCACCTATGGCGTTCGGGTGCTGCAAGTGGGCATTGAGCGGCTGACCTTGCCCTCAGTCACCCTCAGCGCCACCGTGGACCGGATGCGCGCCGAACGTGAAACCATTGCCACCGAGCGCACGGCCGTAGGCAAACGCGAAGCGGCGCAAATCCGCTCGGCAGCCGAGCGTGACGCGCGAATTCTGCAAGCCGATGCCACGGTGCAGGCGGCGCAGATTGAAGCCCAGTCCCGGGTTGAAGCGGCGCAGATTTATGGTCGCGCCTACGCCAAATCGCCCCAGCTGTACAACTTGCTGCGCTCCCTGGACACCTTGGGCACGGTGGTCACCCCTGGAACCAAGCTGATTTTGCGCACCGATGCGGCGCCGTTCCGGGTGTTGGTGGACGGCCCGCCAAGCCTGGGCAATAAAGCCGCCGGGCCGCAGCCATGAATAAGGTTCCACGTGGAACATCCGAACTGGGCAGCCCGTGGATTCAGGCTGGGCGTTTGGCATTTATCGCCCTGTATGGGGTCACGGTGCTCGCGGCACTGGCCTGGGCTTTCTCCAACGTCAGGCAGATCGACCCGCAAAATCGCGCGGTGGTTCTGCATTTCGGCGCCCTGGATCGGGTTCAGAATGCCGGGCTGTTGCTGGCCTGGCCGCGGCCCTTTGAGCAGGTGGTGTTGCTGCCGGCCGCCGACCGGGTGATCGAGCGCCGGGTCGAAGGCTTGCTACGTTCCGATGCCGCCTTGCAGGGGGATCGGGTAGCGAGTTTTGCCACGCCGTTAAGCGACGCCCTGGCCGGCTCCGGTTATTTGCTCACCGGTGATGCTGGGGTGGTGCAACTGGATGTGCGGGTCTTTTACAAAGTCAGCGAGCCGTATGCCTTTGTGCTGCAAGGCGAGCACGTGCTGCCGGCCCTGGATCGCCTGGTCACCCGCAGCGCGGTGGCACTGGCCGCAGCGCGGGACCTGGACACTATTCTGGTGGCCCGGCCGGAGCTGGTGGGCGCCGATCACTTGGCTGCCGAACGCCGCGAGCGCCTGCGCGGTGACTTGTTGCAGGGCATCAATCAGCGCCTGGCGCAGTTGACGGCCAGCGGCCAGAGCCTGGGCATCGAAGCCACTCGGGTGGACGTGCAGTCCAGTTTGCCGGAGCCCGCGGTGAGTGCCTTTAACGCGGTGCTGACCGCCAGCCAGCAGGCCGACAAGGCTGTGGCCAATGCCCGCACCGACGCGGAAAAGCTCAGCCAAAGCGCCACCGAACAAGCGGATCGCAGCCTGCAGGTCGCCCATGCCCAGGCCAGTGAGCGTTTGGCCGGCGCCCAGGCGCAGACCGCTACGGTGCAAGGTCTGGCCGAGGCGCAGCAGAGCGGCAGCGACCCGGACATGCTCCTGCGCCTGTACCGCGAACGCCTGCCGAAAATTCTTGGCCAGGCCGGGTCGGTGACCACGGTCAATCCCCACGACGATTCCCGCCTGATTATCCAGGGAGCCCAACCATGACCGCCCACTCTCACGCCGCTCCGGCGAGCATGCTGACGTCGGCCGAACAACGCAGTGCCGCGCGGCAATTGACCCTGGCCATGCTTGCCTTGGGCCTGCTCGGTTTGGGGTTGGCCTGGCGCTGGTTGGCCTCCGACCAGATGGGGGTCAGCCAATTGTTGCTGGGGGTCGCCTCCCTATTGGTGGCCGTGCCAGTCATGCGTTCGGCTTGGTACAGCCTGCGTTACCCCAGCTTGCATGGCATTACCGATCAGTTGATCGCCCTGGCCATGCTCGGTGCCTGGGCTACCGGTGACCTGCTGACCGCCGCCTTGCTGCCGATCATCATGATCTTTGGCCATGTGCTGGAAGAGCGCAGCGTGATCGGCTCCCAAGAGGCAATCGACGCGCTGGGCCGTTTGACCCGCAGCCACGCGCGCTTGGTGCAGGCCGATGGCAGCATCCTGGAAGTGGACAACGCCAGCCTCAAGGCCGGGGATCAGGTGGAGGTGCGCGCCGGGGATCGGGTGCCCGCCGATGGTCGGGTGCTGTCCGGGCAGGCCAGCCTGGACACGGCACCCATCACCGGTGAGTCGGTCCCGTTGGAGGCCGTGGTCGGGACCCTGGTGTTTGGCGGGGCGATCAACCTCGACGGTTTGCTGCGTTTGCAGGTGACCCGCACGGGCCATGAATCGACCCTGGGGAAAGTCATCGCCCTAATGCAGAGCGCCGAGCGCTCCAAGCCACCGATCACCCGGCTGCTGGAGCGTTACGCCGGCAGCTACCTGGTGCTGGTGTTGCTGCTGGCGGCGGTGACCTGGTTCATCACCCATGACGCCCAGGCCATGCTCGCGGTGTTGGTGGCCGCGTGCCCGTGCGCCTTGGTGCTGTCGGCGCCGGCCACGGCCATCGCCGGAATCGCCGTGGCGGCCCGGCACGGCATCCTGATCCGCAGCTCGGCCTTCCTCGAGGAGTTGGCGGACCTGACCTCCCTGGTGGTGGACAAGACCGGCACCCTGACCTTTGGCACCTTGCGCTTGCAGGCGCTCGACACCCACCTGGAGGATCACAGTCGTTTGCTGGGCCTGGCGGCGAGCCTAGGTTCAGCCAGCAGCCACCCGGTGAGTCGGGCCCTGGCTGGCCTGGTGGCGCCCGACGCCTACCTGCCACTGGAGGAGATTCGTGAACGCCAGGGCCTCGGTGTGGTGGCCCAGACTGAGCAGGGCGAAGCGGCGCTGGGTCGCCCGGAGTTGTTCAGCCAACTGGGCATCGTCACCACGGCAGTACCGGCCCATGACGGGCCGATTGCCGGGCTGGCCCTGAAGGGCGAGTTTCTCGGTTGGCTGCTCCTGGCCGACAGCGTCAAGCCTGAGGCGCGCCTGGCCTTGCGCGAGTTGCGTGAGCTGGGCCTGGGCCGGCAGTTGTTGTTGACCGGGGACCGCCACAGCGTGGCCCAACAACTGGCGCAGGACGTGGGCATCAGTGACGTTGAGGCCCAGGCCTTGCCGGAAGACAAACTCAACCGCGTGCTGGGGGAAATCGGCAAAGGCTTCCGGCCGATGGTGGTGGGGGATGGCATCAACGATTCCCTGGCACTCAAGGCCGGGGTGGTGGGCGTGGCCATGGGGGCGGGCGGGGCAGACATCGCCCTGGCCTCGGCGGACGTGGTGCTGATCGGCAGTGATTTGCGGCGCCTGGGTACGTGCGTGCGTTTGAGCCGCGAGTGCCGGCACACCTTGCAGGTCAATGTGGTGATTGGCTTGGGCTGGACCCTGGCCATCGTAGCCTTTGCCGCGTTTGGCTGGCTGGGGGCGGCAGGGGCGATGATTGCTGCGTTGCTGCACAACCTCAGCACCCTGCTGGTGCTGGGCAACGCCGGGCGGTTGCTGCGCTTTCAAGAACCCCTGGCCAAGCTCTGAACCGGGCAAGCCAGCACAGCTGCCCGGGCGTTCCGATGGCGCTGGGCAGCGCTGCTGAACTAGTGAGCGGCACCCGCAGTCCTCTATCAAGAGGGCGCGCCGTTACCTGCGGCACAGCGCTGAAACGGTGAGCTGACGGTAGCCGGTTACGGCGTAGCGGCTTATAGAAGCGGGCTATCAAATCGATAGCCTGCTAATTTTCAGCGATGGTCTACCCTCTTTTTCAGACGTCTGAAACAAGGGGGATTTTCCATGCTCGCGCAACTTCCACCGGCCTTACAGAATCTGCATCTACCGCTGCGCTTGCGGCTCTGGGATGGCCATGAGTTCAACCTTGGGCCTGAGCCTAGCGTCACCATCGTGGTCAAGGACCCACAGCTGGTCGCGCAACTGAGCCATCCGAGCCTGAATGCCCTGGGAGGCGCGTTTGTCGAGGGCAAGCTGGAACTCGAGGGTTCCATCAGCGATGTGATCCGCGTCTGCGATGAATGGAGCCAGGCCTTGCTGGGCGCCGATGACGACAACCTGCCGTCGCGCTCGGTGCATGACAAGGCCACTGATGCCGCGGCCATTTCCTACCATTACGACCTCTCCAACGCCTTCTATCAGCTCTGGCTCGACAGCGACATGGCCTATTCCTGCGCCTATTTCGAGACCGGCAGCGAAAGCCTGGAACAGGCCCAGCAGGCCAAGTTTCGCCATCTGTGCCGCAAGCTGCGGCTGCAACCCGGGGACTATCTGCTGGACGTGGGCTGTGGCTGGGGCGGGCTGGCGCGCTACGCCGCCCGTGAGTTCGGCGCCAAGGTGTTTGGCATCACCCTGAGCAAGGAGCAACTGGCCCTGGCGCGGGAGCGGGTGGCAGCCGAAGGCCTGGAGGGCCAGGTCGAGCTGCAACTGCTGGATTACCGTGACCTGCCCCAGGACGGTCGCTTCGACAAAGTGGTGAGTGTCGGCATGTTCGAACACGTGGGCCACGCCAACCTGGCGGAGTACTGCAAGACCCTGTTCGGCGCCGTGCGCGAAGGCGGCCTGGTGATGAACCACGGGATTACCGCCAAGCACACCGACGGTCGCCCGGTGGGGCGCGGGGCCGGCGAGTTTATCGAGCGTTATGTGTTCCCCAACGGCGAGCTGCCGCACCTGGCGATGATCTCTGCCGAGATCAGCGAAGCGGGGCTGGAAATCGTCGACGTCGAGAGCCTGCGTCTGCATTACGCGCGGACCCTGGACCACTGGAGCGAGCGCCTGGAAGACAACCTCGAAGCTGCAGCCCGGGAAGTGCCGGAGCAGGCCTTGCGCATTTGGCGCCTGTACCTGGCCGGTTGCGCCTACGCCTTCGCCAAAGGCTGGATCAACCTGCACCAGATCCTTGCGGTGAAGGCCCACGCCGATGGCAGCCATGAGTTGCCGTGGACCCGCGACGACATCTACACGCCTTAAAGAATCGGAGAAATCAGCCGCGCGATCCGCATGCCCAGTTGTTGCAGGCGGTGGGTCTGGTGGCTTTCTTCCCGGGCCACTTCCCTGGCTTGGGCAAAGTCTGCCGTGAGCATGTGCTCGACCTCGGCGGCGAAGCCTTCATCCACCGTCAGCAGCATCACTTCGAAGTTGAGGCGGAACGAGCGGTTGTCCAGGTTGGCGCTGCCGATCGCGCTGATTTCGTTGTCGATCAGCACCACCTTCTGGTGCAAGAACCCCGGCTGATAACGGAACACTCGGACCCCGGCACGTACCGCCTCGAAGGCATACAGGCTGGAGGCGGCGTAGACGATGCGGTGGTCGGGTCGCGAGGGCAGCAGAATGCGCACGTCCACCCCCCGTAGCACCGCTAGGCGCAGGGCCGCGAAGACCGCTTCGTCGGGGATGAAATAAGGGCTGGTGATCCACACTCGCTCATTGGCGGCGTGGATGGCTTCGACGAAGAACAGTGAGCAGGTTTCGTAAGGGTCCGCCGGGCCGCTGGCCAACAATTGGCAGAGCACCCCGTCGTCGGGGTAGGTGTCCGGGAGGATCAGCGGCGGCAGTTGCCGCGACGCCCAGAACCAGTCTTCGGCAAAGGATTCCTGCAAGCACGCCACCACCGGGCCGCTGACTTGCACATGGGTGTCGCGCCAGGGCGCCAGCGGCGGCTTCTTGCCCAGGTATTCATCGCCCACGTTATGCCCGCCGACAAACCCCAGCAGGCCATCGACCACCACAATCTTGCGGTGGTTGCGGAAGTTCACCTGGAAGCGATTGAGCCAGCCACTGCGGGTGGCGAAGGCGTGCACCTGGACTCCGCCATCCCGCAGTGGCTGCAGGTATTCGTGGGGCAGGGAGTGGCTGCCGATGCGGTCATACAGCAAATGCACCGTCACCCCCTCGGCGGCCTTGTGCAGCAGCAGGCTTTGCAGGCGCCGACCGAGGTCGTCGTCGTGAATGATGAAAAACTGGATCAGCACCGCGCTGCGGGCCCGGCGGATGGCGTCGAAGATGGCCTCGAAAGTGGCTTCGCCATTGATCAGCAGGCGCACCTGGTTGTTGGCCAGGCACGGCATGCGCCCGAGCTTGGGCATGGCCCGCAACGACGCGTAGGCGCTGGAGGCGCGAGCGGTCAGGGCTTCCTCGACCCAGGGTCGCCAGTTGAGTTCGTTGATGGCTTTGTGCATTTCCAGGTTGGCCTGACGCCGCGCCTGGATGTAGGCGTCGAACGTGCTGCGGCCGAATACCAGGTAGGGAATCAATGTGATGTAGGGGATGAACATCAGCGACAGGGCCCAGGCGATGGCGCCTTGGGCGGTCCGCACGGTGAGCACTGCGTGGAGGGCGGCGATCAGCCCGAGGAAATGCAGCAGCGCGATCAAATAGCCAAAAAGGTGGGGGCCAAAGTAATCCATGGGGCAAGGCAGCTCCTGAAGACTCAATGCCTAACAGACCATGTTCCACGGCGAATGTCGCTATTTTATTCGCCGTGCAACACTTGCAGGTTTCCGGCGTCTAACGGCCACTACTGTCTAGGAGTTATGCAATGAAGCTTCGTCTACTGGGTTGCGCCATGGTCCTGGGTGTGTCGCTGCCGCTGGCCGCGCAGGCGCAGATGCTGCAGCCGGGCTTGTGGGAATTGACCAGCAGCAACATGAAGGTCGACGACCAGAACCTGCCCGATTTGTCGTTGATCCTTGGCCAGTTGCAGCAGCAGATGACCCCGGAGCAGCGGGCGATGCTGGAGAAGCAAGGCGTGACAGTCGGCGGCAAGGGCATCCGCTCCTGCCTGACCCAGGCTCAGGTGCAGTCCGACAGTATTCCCCTGCAGGACCCGCAATCGGGCTGCAAGCAAGAAATCACCGAACGCAGCGGCAACCAGTGGAAATTCCGCTTCAGTTGCCCCAAGGCCCAGGGCACCGGCGTGGCCACCTTTATCAGTGATCGCGAGTTCACCAGTAAAGTCAGCGGCACCTTCAATGCCACGGGCATCCAGCAGAAGGGCAGCATGGACACCCGCGCCGTATGGCTCGGCCAGGATTGCGGCACGGTCAAGCCGCGCACCTGATCGCCATTCCCACCGTCAGCGACTGGCCGCCGCCATTCGCTGCACCGCCTGCTCCAGTGGCAGCCGCCCCAGGTCTTCACCGTGGCGGCTGCGCAGGCTGACAAATCCCCCGTCTTTTTCCTTATCCCCCAGCACCAGCAAGTACGGCACTTTTTGCAGGCTGTGCTCGCGAATCTTGTAGCTGATCTTCTCGTTGCGCAGGTCGGCCTGAACCCTCAACCCTCGTTGGCGCAAGGCGTGGGTGACCTGCTGCGCGTACGTGCTCTGGTTTTCGCTGATGTTCAGCACCACCGCCTGATGGGGGGCCAGCCAGTAGGGCAGGGCGCCGCTGTAATGCTCGATGAGGATGCCGATAAAACGCTCCAGGGAACCGAACAGCGCCCGGTGCAGCATCACCGGCTGACGGCGTTCGCCCTGTTCGTCGATGTAGCTGATGTCAAAGCGTTGCGGCAGGTTCAGGTCCACCTGCAAGGTGCCGCACTGCCAGTCACGGCCGATGGCATCGCGCAGCACGAACTCCAGCTTGGGCCCGTAGAAGGCGCCTTCGCCGGGGTTGAGCTGGTAGTCGATCTGCATGCCCTGCAGCGCCCCGGACAGGGCGCCTTCCAACTGATCCCACACCGCGTCGCTGCCGATGCGATTGGCCGGGCGGGTGGAGAGTTTCACCGCCACATCGGTAAAGCCGAAGTCACGATAGATGTCGAACACCAGGGCGATGGTGCGGGCGCACTCGTCCTGCATCTGCGCCGGGGTGCAGAAGATGTGCGCGTCGTCCTGGGTGAAGTGGCGTACCCGCAACAAACCGTGCAGGGCTCCGGAAGGTTCGTAGCGGTGGACCTTGCCGAACTCGGCGATGCGCAGCGGCAGGTCGCGGTAGCTTTTCAGGCCGCGGGCGAAGATCGCCACCGCACCGGGGCAGTTCATTGGCTTGAGGGCGAACACCCGCTGGTCTTCGGTGCTGGTGGTGAACATGTGGTCGCGGTAGTTCTGCCAGTGCCCGGAGGTTTCCCAGAGCCCGCGGTCCATGACGTCCGGGGTGTTCACTTCCTGGTAACCGGCCTGTTCCTGGCGCTGGCGCATGTAGCCCAATAGTTGCTGGAACAGGCTCCAGCCCTTGGCGTGCCAGAACACCGAACCCGGCGCGCAGTCGTCGAAGTGGAACAAGTCCAACTGCTGGCCGAGTTTGCGGTGGTCCCGCTTGCCGGCCTCTTCCAGGCGCGTGAGGTAGGCGTCCAGGTCTTTCTGGCTGGCCCAGCAGGTGCCGTAGATCCGTTGCAGCGGTGCCAGGCTGGCATCGCCGCGCCAATAGGCACCGGCCACCTTGGTCAATTTGAAGGCCTGGAGCTGACCGGTGCTGCGCAGGTGCGGGCCCCGGCACAGGTCTTCGAAATCCCCTTGGCGATACAGCGACAGCACCTGGCCCTCGGGGATGTCGCGGATTAGCTCGACCTTGTAGTGCTCGCCCCGGGTGCTGAAGTGTTCCAGGGCTTGCTCTCGCGACAGCTCGCGGCGCTGCACGCTGTGGTTGGTGGCAGCCAGGCTGCGCATGCGGGTTTCGATCAGCGCCAGGTCGTCGGGGGTGAAAGGGCGCTCGTAGGCGAAGTCATAGAAGAAGCCGTCCTCGATCACCGGGCCGATGGTCACCTGGGCCGAGGGGTAGAGCTGCTTGACCGCCATCGCCAGCAGGTGGGCGCAGGAATGCCGGAGGATCTCCAAGCCTTCGGGGTCGCGGCCGGTGACGATGCTCAGTTCGGCATCCCGTTCCAGCAGATGGTTGCAGTCCACTAGCACGCCGTTGACCCTGCCGGCAATCGCCGCCTTGGCCAGGCCCAGGCCGATGCTGGCGGCCACTTCGAACACAGATAACGCTTGGTCGTACTCACGGCACGAGCCATCAGGCAGGGTGATGCGGATCATCTTCGGTGGTCCTTGGGGGTTCGCTTCAGGGGGAGTCAACGCAGGAACCGCAGAGGCAAACCCTGGCAGTCGTCGTAGAGGCGCTCGTTGTGCCAGGCAAGCTGCCCGGAGACCACGGTGGTGCTGACGCTGTGGCGAAAGCGCCGCTCGGCGAAGGGCGTCCAGCCGCATTGGCTGAGCACCGGCTGGCGGGCCACGGCCTTGCCGGTGGGTTCCGGACGGATCAGCACCAGGTCGGCCCAATAGCCTTCGCGCAGGTAGCCACGGTCGGGAATGGCAAACAGGTCGGCGACTCGGTGGCTAGTCTTGGCCACCAGGGTGCTCAGGGGCAGCAGGCGGTCGGCGACCAATTCCAACAAGGCGGGCAGGGCGTGTTGCACCAGGGGCAGGCCGGCGGGGGCCTGAGCGTAGGGCTGCTGTTTCTGCTCCCAGGTATGGGGCGCGTGATCGCTGCCGATTACGTCCAGGCGGTTGCTCAACAGGGCCTGGCGCAAGGCGTCGCGATCGTCCTGGCTCTTAATCGCCGGGTTGCATTTGATCTGGTGGCCCAGGCGCGGGTAATCCCGGTCGTCGAACAGCAGGTGGTGCAGGCAGACCTCGGCGCTGATGCGTTTGTCGGCCAAGGGTTTGTCCTCGAACAAGGCCAGTTCCCGGGCACTGGTCAGGTGCAACACGTGCAGGCGGGTGCCGTGTTTTTTCGCCAGGGCCACGGCCAGGGACGAGGAGCGGTAGCAGGCGTCGGCGTCACGGATCCGCGGGTGAGCAGCGGCGGGGATGGCGTCGCCGAACAGTTCGCGCCATTGGGTTTCGTTGGCCTGGATGCTGGGGGTGTGTTCGCAATGGGCCAGGAGCACGGTCGGCACCGTGGCGAACAGGCGCTCGAGGATCTGCGGGTCGTCCACCAGCATGTTGCCGGTGGAGGCGCCCATGAACACTTTGACCCCGGCCACCCGTTGCGGGTCCAGGGCGGCGACGGTGTCCAGGTTGTGCTGGCTGACCCCGAAGTGAAAGCCGTAATTGGCCACCGAGGCGATGGCGGCGCGGCGCATCTTGTCCTCCAGGGCGGCCAGGGTCAGGGTGGCCGGCGAGGTGTTGGGCATGTCCATAAAACTGGTGATACCGCCGGCCACCGCGGCCCGGGACTCGGTATAAAAGCTGCCTTTTTCCGGGGCCCCGGGCTCACGAAAATGCACCTGGTCGTCGATCATGCCCGGCAGCAGCCACTGGCCTTGGGCGTCGATTTCCACGTCAGCGTTGTGCCCGTCGATGCTGCTGGCGATCTTCTCGATGCGCCCTTGGGCGACCAGCAAGTCGGCATCGAACTCCTGGCCTTCGTTGACCAGGCGGGCATTGCGAATAAGGAGGTGGCCCATGCTTAAAACTCGTTCTGCAGGGCCTTGTAGCCACGGACCAGGTCGACGTTGGTGCGCGCCACGTCCTCGGAAAATTCCGAAGCACTGACACTCACCGGCGGGAATTGCGCGAGATCGGTCTTGGGCCCGATGCGGGTTGTGGAGGGCACATAGAAGCCGGGCGGCAGGTCGCGACCGTCCACCACCGAGTTGTGGCGGACCACGCTGCCGTCGCCCACCACGCAATTGAACAGCACGCTGTTGAACCCGATAAACACCCGGTCACCGACCTGGCATGGGCCGTGGACGATGGAACGGTGGGCGATGGAGGTGAACTCACCAATGGTCACGGCCGCGCCGGATTTGGAGTGGATCACCACGCCGTCCTGGATGTTGGAATTGGCGCCAATGGTGATGGGCTCCATGCTGCCGGACGCGTCCACCTCGTCGGCGCGGATCACCGCATAGGGGCCGACGAAGACGTTGTCGCCGATCACCACCTTGCCGCAGATGATGGCTGTCTTGTCGACGTAGGCGGATTCGGCGATGACCGGCAGATCGCCGGAAGGGTTCTTGCGGATCATGTTGGGGATTCCTCAATGGGGGCACTGATGACTTCCACCGCGCCACCCCGGATGGCGTTGTAGAAACAGTTGGGGCGGCCGGTGTGGCACGCCGGGCCTTGCTGGTCCACGAGCAGCAACACGGCATCGCCGTCGCAGTCCAGGCGGGCTTCGATCAGGCGCTGGCGGTGGCCGGAGCTTTCGCCCTTGCGCCACAGTCGCTGGCGCGAACGGGACCAGTAGCAGGCCTGGCCGCTGGCGAGGGTCTCTTCCAGGGCCTGGCGATTGACCCAGGCCAGCATCAGCACCTCGCCGCTGTCGTGTTGCTGGGCGATGGCGGCAATCAGGCCATCGCTGTTCCACGGCAGGGCATCGAGTACGGCGGGCAGGGGCCAGCGACTGCCTTGGGTGGCACCTTCAAGGTCGAGCATCGACAGCGGCGAAGGCCGGGTCATGGTTGGCTCAGGGCGTCGTAGAGGGTGTTGAGGTTGTATTCGAACAGACCGGTGAAGGTGCTGGCCGGGCCCTTGGCCGCCAAGGCATCGGAGTACAGAGTGCCGCCGATATGGGCGCCGCTTTCCTCGGCGATTTGCTTGAGCAGGCGCGCATCCTTGATGTTTTCCATAAACACCGCCTTGACCTTGGCCTGGCGGATTTGGGTGATCAGCGCCGCCACTTCGGCGGCCGAAGGTTCACGCTCGGTGGACAGCCCTTGGGGCGCCATGAAGTCGATGCCGTAGGCCTGGCCCAGATAGCCGAAGGCGTCGTGGGAGGTGACGATCTTGCGGTTGCCCGGAGGCAGGCTGCCGAACTTGGCCTTGGCTTCGGCCAGCAAGCGATAGATCTGTTTTAGGTAGGCCTGGCTGTTGCGCTGGTAGTCGGCTTGGTCGGCCGGGTCGGCGGCAATCAGCGCCTTGGTGATGGTGTTCACATAGAGTTCGACGTTGGCCAGGTTGTGCCACGCATGGGGATCGGGGATGGTTTCGCCGTCCTCTTCCAGGCTGCGCGGAATCACCCCGCGGCTGGCGGTGATCACCGGCGTTTGAGTGCCGGTGCTGGCCACCAGGCGGTCCAGCCAGGGCTCGAAGCCTAGGCCGTTCTTGATGATCAACTTGGCCTTGAGCAGGGCTTTGGCATCGTCGGGCGAGGGTTCGTAGGTGTGAGCGTCTTCATCCGCCCCGACCAGGTTGGTGATCTGGATATGCTCGCCACCGATCTGCTGGGTGATGTCGGCCAGGATGCTGAAGCTGGTGACCACCTGGAGTTTTTCCGCAGCCTGGGCAGTCGACAATGACAGCGGCAGCAGCAAGCTGAACAGCACAAGTAAAGCGCGCATCGGGAAACACCTCATGGGGATGTGAACAAAGGTGGGCGGCGCAACAAACCGTGCACCGGACCAAACACCACAGACAGCAGGTACAGGCCACCCGCCACCAGCACGATGGCCGGGCCGCTGGGCAGCGAGTAATGGAACGACAGCAGCAGGCCGAGCCAGACCGAGGTGCAGCCGAGCACCGCAGCGATGGCGATCAACACTGGCAGGCGCCGGCTCCAGAAGCGTGAGGCAGCGGCCGGTAGCATCATCAGTCCGACCACCATCAGCGCACCGATGGCCTGGAAGCCGATCACCAGGTTAAGCACCACTAGGGTCAGAAACAGGCCGTGGGCCAGTGGGCCGAGGCGGCTGACGCTGTGCAGGAACAGCGGGTCGAGGGTGTCCAGCAGCAGAGGTTTGTAGATCAGCGCCATGGCCAGCAGGCTGAAGCCCGAGACCCAGAGCATGCCGTTGAGAGTCGGTCCGTCCACGGCCAGGGCCGAGCCGAACAGCAAGTGCAACAGGTCCAGTCGTTTGCCGGCCAGGCCTAAAAGCAGCACGCCGCCGGCCAGGGAAATGGGGTAGAGCGCGGCGATGCTGGCGTCTTCCCTCAGGCCGGTGCGCCGGGTAATCCAGGCCGCCAGACCGGCCAGCCCCAGGCCGGCACCGAGGCCGCCCAAGGTCTGCGCCGGCAGGCTTAGCCCGGCGAACCAGAAGCCCAGTGCCGCACCCGGCAAGATCCCATGGGCCACGGCGTCGCCGATCAGGCTCATGCGTCGCAGAATCAGAAACACCCCCAACGGGGCGATGCTGCAGGCCAGCACCAAGCCGCCGAGCAAGGCCCGGCGCATAAAGACAAATTCGTGGAACGGTTGCCAGAGTTGGGTGGCGAGCAGCATCACGCCACCCACATGTGCAGTTGTGGGGCGATCAGTTGTTGGCTGGCGCCGTACAGGCAACCGGTGCTTTTCAACAGCAGGGTGTGAGGGATTTGTTGGCGCACGCTGACCAAGTCATGGCAGACCACCAACTGGGTACGGCCTTCGGCTTGCCACTGGTGGATGTGCTTCCACAGCAACCCCTGGCCCAGTTCGTCGAGGGCTGCGTGGGGTTCGTCCAGCAGCAACACTTGGGCATCTGCCAGACTCAAGCGGGCCAACAATGCCCGTTGCAACTCACCGCCTGAGAGCGCCATTAACGGGCGTTGCTCCAGGCCGCTCAGGCACCAATCTTCCAGCGCGAGGCGCAGGCGTTGGGCGCGCACTTGGCTGGACTGTTTACTGCCCCAGAGCCCGGCGGCCACCAGCTCTTGCAGGCTGATGGGAAACTGCCGGTCCAGGTGCTGTTGTTGTGGCAAGTAGGCCAGGCCTTCGCGGCGTGGAACCGCCAGCCGGACCTTGCCCCGCAGGGGCTTCTGCAAACCGGCGAACACCTTCAGCAGGCTGCTTTTGCCCGAGCCGTTGGCACCGATGATGGCGTTGAGGCTGCCGGGTTCCAGGCTCAGGTCCAGGGGGGGCGTCAGTGGCTGGCCCGGCGGCCCCCACTGAACTCCTTCGCAACGAATCATGGCGCGTCCCAGTTCCAGGCACTTTGCGCCACGGCGTCGTGGGCGTGCAGGCTTTCCGCGTGGACCACTCGCAGGCGCAGGGCCTTGATCCCGGGGGCGCGTTTCAGGGCCAGGTGCAAACGGCGGGCGGCGTCCTCGCAGAACATCAAGTTCTGTCCGTTGGCCAGGGCAAAAGCTTGCTCATCGGCGCGTTTCACGGCGGTTTGCACGGCGGTACCGAGGGCTTGTTCGGCGTCGTCGATCAGCGCGATCAGCGGCAGTTGGGTTACATGTTCATGCAAGCGCAGTTGCAACTGAGCGCTGCTGCGTTGGCTGTGGGGCGTGGCCACGATGCCGCGTGTCGAGCCCAGCCAGTCCAGAACCGCGTCGTGATGCAGCGTCTGATTGGCGAAATCCTCGGCGAATTGCTGCTGGATCAACTGCCGGGACAGGGCGGCGGAGCAGGGGCAGGTGGAGGAATAACTGACGTCGATTTTTAGTTCCACGTGGAACATTGCGTTTTCCAAGCGCGCTTCGATGCTCACCGGGTAGCTTTTCCAACCGCTCAATGGGCTGACCAAGGCCGGGCGTTTAAGCAGCAGATCCGCGTGAATTCTCAGGTAAGCACGGTTGGACAAACCTTCATGGCTGTCGAGGAAACGCTGCAATACCTGGCGCAGCAGGGCGGGGGTCAAGGCGTGCTGTTCGAGCCTCTCCAGGGCCAGGTACAGCCGCGACATATGAATGCCCCGGGCTTCGCCATCGTCCAGGCTGACGCCCGCGTCCGCGGTGGCGGCGATGCGCTGGCCGTCGATCAACACAGGTAGGGCAATGCCGCACATGCCCACCCAATCCAGGGGCAAGGCTTGGCGTGAGGCCTGCGCGGCGATATCCGGCAGAGTCAGCGCATTCATGAGCAGGTCCATCGTTGGAAATAATTCGACATGTTATATTATAACAATCCACATGATGGAATCTTTTCCTGAAGGTTTTTCGCCCAGCCCTTGTGAGTACGGACGCTCCCTCCATTCGCGGTACATGCCATGCACAGACGTCAATTGCTCAACCTGCTGTTGGCCGGCTCGGCCCTGTTGTTGCCCCTGGGAGTCAGTGCCACGCAGATTCGCGACGCCCGGCTTTGGCGTTCGGCTGACAAGCTGCGACTGGTCCTCGACCTGAGCGGCCCGGTGCTCTACAAGACCTTCACCCTGACGGCGCCCGAGCGGTTGATCATCGACCTCAGCGGCGCCCAACTGCGCGGCGACTTCAGTCAACTGGAACTGGCCAATACGCCGATCCGGGCGATTCGCTCCGGGCACTTTGGCCAGGGCGCCACGCGCATCGTGCTCGACCTGAGCGAGCCGCTGCAGCTCAACAGCTTTTTGTTGCCGCCCCAGGATGGCCAGGGCCATCGACTGGTGCTGGACCTGTCCCATCGCGCCGCGCCACCGGCGCCAATGGCGGCTGCGCCGGTGATCGCATCGGTTGCCCCTAAGGGCCAGGCCCATGCCAAGCGCGACATCATGGTGGTGGTCGATCCCGGCCACGGTGGCAAGGACCCGGGTGCGGTGGGCGCCCGTGGCGAGCGGGAGAAAGACGTGGTGCTGTCCATCGCCCAGTTGCTGGCCAAGCGCCTGAAGCGCGAGAAAGGCTTCGACGTGAAGCTGGTGCGCAACGACGACTTCTTTGTGCCCTTGCGTAAACGGGTGGAGATCGCCCGCAAGCACAGGGCCGATATGTTTATTTCCGTGCACGCCGATGCGGCGCCGCGGCTGACTGCCTCTGGCGCCTCGGTCTTTGCCCTGTCCGAAGGCGGCGCCACTTCGGCCACTGCGCGTTTTATGGCCCAGCGGGAAAACGACGCCGACCTGCTGGGCGCCACCCGCCTGCTCAACCTCAAGGACAAGGACCCGATGCTGGCGGGGGTGATTCTCGACATGTCGATGAACGCCACCATTGCCTCCAGCCTGCAATTGGGTGGCAGCGTGCTGGACAGCCTGTCGGGCATTACCAGCCTGCATCAGAAGCGTGTGGAACAGGCTGGCTTTGCCGTGCTCAAGTCCCCGGATGTGCCGTCGATCCTCGTGGAAACCGGGTTTATCTCCAACGTTCGCGACAGCCAGCGGCTGGTGACGGCGCGGCATCAACAGGCAATCGCGGATGGCCTGTTTACCGGTCTGCAGCGCTACTTCCAGAAAAATCCGCCAGCGGACAGTTACCTGGCCTGGCTCCAGGACACAAAAAACAACCGCCTCGCGTAGGAGCCGGCTTTGGGTTTTGGGCTGGGCTTGAGGGCGCTCTCGCTGGCGAGCCAGCTCCTACATGGGGGGGCTGGTGGGGTGACGGGGCTTAGCAGCCGGTGATGCGGCTGCAGGTGAATTGGCTGCTGCTGCCGCCGGAGCTGGAGAAGCGGTTGCGGGTGGTCCAGCCGATGCGCTGGCTGTAGCCCACCCAGGCTTCACCGTCGGAGGCCAGGCCAGTGAAAAACGTCAGTTGCCCGTAGCGGCTGTTGGTTTGTGCCCAGTAACGCTTGCCGATTACCTCGAAACCCCGCAGGTACGTGGTGCTGCCGGCGGTGGCCACGCTGTAGGCGTTGCCCAGCGGGTCGACGCAGGCCAGCAGGTTGGCGCTGCGGGTGCAGGTGGCCGTCAGGCTGGGCATTTGCGCGGCGGCGGGTCCGGCCAGCAGCAAGAGCCCGGGCAGCAGGTAGTTCAGGGCAGGGCGCATCGGTGTTCTCGGGAGGCAAGAGGGCGCCAGCATCGCGCCCTTCGTCGCGGTCGGCAAGAGAGGATTGGCTTATTCGCATTGTTATAATATAACATAAAATAAAACCTGATCCGTGACCCGCCATGACTGAACAAGAGCTGCTCGCCCAACCCGAAGCGGACTACATGAACGACGCTCAGCAGGGCTATTTCCGCGATTTGCTGCTGGCCCAGCGCACTGAACTGCAAGCGCGCATCGCCGGCGAGTTCGAGGATTTGCGTGAGCATGAACCCCAGAGCGACCCGGCTGACATCGGCAGCGCCGAAGAGCAGCGGCAGTGGCAACTGCGCTTGCTGGAGCGGGAAAAGAAGCTCCTGGACAAGATCGACGAGGCCCTCGAACGCCTGGTCCGGGGCGAGTACGGCTGGTGCCGCGACACCGGTGAAGCCATCGGTCTCAAGCGCCTGTTGCTGCGCCCCACCGCCACCCTGTGTATCGAAGCCAAAGAACGCCAAGAGCTGCGCGAACGCCATCAACGAGCGTTTTGATCCAGCCACCTTCCCTGATGAGGAACCCCCGATGACCGACCGTCTTCCCGTTACCGTGCTGTCCGGCTTTCTCGGCGCCGGTAAAAGCACCTTGCTCAACTACGTTCTGCGCAACCGCGACAACCTGCGGGTGGCGGTGATCGTCAACGATATGAGCGAAATCAATATCGATGGCAGCGAAGTCCAGCGCGATGTCAGCCTGAATCGCGCGCAAGAGAAGCTGGTGGAAATGAGCAACGGCTGCATTTGCTGCACGCTGCGCGAAGACCTGCTGGAAGAAGTCGGCAAGCTGGCCCGGGACGGGCGTTTCGACTATTTGCTGATCGAGTCCACGGGGATTTCCGAGCCGCTGCCGGTGGCGGAAACCTTCACCTTTCGTGACGAGCAAGGCCAGAGCTTGGCCGATGTGGCGCGTCTCGACACCATGGTCACCGTGGTCGACGGCATGAACTTCCTGCTCGATTACCAGGCAGCCGAAAGCCTGGCCTCCCGGGGCGAAACCCTGGGCGAGGAGGACGAGCGCTCGATCACCGATCTGCTGATCGAGCAGGTCGAGTTCGCCGACGTAATCCTGATCAGCAAGATCGACCTGATCAGCAGCGACGAACGCCGGGAGTTGATGGCGATCCTCGAGCGTCTCAACGCCCAGGCGCAGATCATTCCCATGGTCATGGGCCAGGTGCCACTGGAGCGGATCCTCAACACCGGGCGTTTCGACTTTGAGCGTGCGGCCCAGGCGCCGGGCTGGCTCCAGGAACTGCGCGGCGAGCATGTACCGGAAACCGAAGAATATGGCATCGCCTCCACTGCCTATCGGGCGCGGCGGCCGTTTCATCCGCAGCGCTTTTTCGACTTTATCGATCGCCCGTGGATCAACGGCAAACTCCTGCGTTCCAAAGGCTTTTTCTGGCTGGCCAGCAAACACCAGGACGCGGGCAGTTGGTCCCAGGCTGGCGGCTTGATGCGCCATGGTTTTGCCGGGCGCTGGTGGCGGTTTGTGCCCAAGCAGCACTGGCCCCAGGATTCGGAAAGTACCGCGGCGATCATGCAGAACTGGCTTCCCGCCACGGGCGACTGCCGTCAAGAACTGGTGTTTATCGGCCAGAACATCGACTTCTCGCAGCTCAGCGCCGAGCTGGATGCCTGCCTGCTGACTGACGCGGAAATGGCCCTGGGTGCCGAAGCCTGGAGCCTTCTGGCGGACCCCTTTGGCCCTTGGCACGACGAGGGGGTGGCGGCCTGATGTTGACCCTGAATACACCCATCCTGCCGTTGCCGGCGGTTCGATCGGCTGGGGTGCTGGTGCTCCAGACCGAGCCGACGACCGTTCGCCGCCATGTGCAGGGCGATGCCCCGGCCGTGCTGGCCCAGGTGCTGGACGATGAGATCAACCTGGCGCTCTGGCAGCGCCAATTGCCGGCACACATTGCGGACTTTGGCGAGTTGCTGCTGTCGTTGAACGAGCCCTTGGCGCAATCCCTGTCCCTGGAGATTGCTGACGACGAGGCCGAACCCGACCTGCGCGGCCTGGCCTCGGGCTTCAGCGACCTGGAAGGTTATGCAGGGTTTATCGCCGATGTGGCCTGGCTGGTCAGTGCGTTTGCCTGCCTGCTGGGGGCCCGGCGTGTGGGCCTGCGTTTGCGGGTGCTGGACAAGGCCATGTGCCCGCGCTTTCACGTGGACCATGTGCCGGTGCGCTTGATCACCACTTATGCCGGGGTCGGCAGCCAGTGGCTCAAGGAAGGCGCCATGGACCGGCGTCAGTTGGGGCAGGCCGCCGCCGAGCCTGAGGACGCGGGGCAGATCCAGCAGATTGCCAGCGGCGCTGTGGCGTTGTTCAAGGGCGAAAAGTGGCACGGCAATGAAGGGTTTGGTTTGATTCACCGCTCGCCGCAACCGGCGCCGGGTGAGCGCCGCTTGATCCTGACCCTCGACTGGCTGGGCTGAAGGGCGCGCCATCGGCCTCATGGATTTTCACCCTCTGGGTGAAGCGCGTAGGATCACAGGCCACCGTTGTGGAAACCTTTCCTCCATGTTGCAGAACATTCCTACCCATGTGATTGCCGGCCCCTTGGGTGCTGGTAAGACCAGCCTGATCCAGCACCTGTTGCGCCAGAAACCGGCCGACGAGCGCTGGGCCATCCTGATCAATGAGTTCGGCCAGATCGGCCTGGATGCCGCGTTGTTGACGCGTGACGACGACGGCATTGCCCTCGGCGAAGTGGCGGGCGGCTGCCTGTGCTGCGTCAACGGTGCGCCGTTTCAAGTGGGTCTGGGGCGCTTGCTGCGCAAGGCCCGGCCGGATCGCTTGTTGATCGAGCCCTCAGGGTTGGGGCACCCCGGGCAGTTGCTCAAGCAATTGGGCGAGGCGCCTTGGCGCGGTGTGCTAGCGCTCCAGCCGGCGCTCCTGGTACTGGACGCCCAGGCCCTGGCGGCGGGCAAGCCCTTGCCTCAGGCCCAGCAAGCGGCGTTGGCCAGTGCGGGCTTGCTGGTGCTGAACAAGGATGAAGGGCTGGATGAACCCCAGCGGCAGCAGATTGCCCGGCAACTGCCGGACTGCCCGCTGTTCTGGACCCGGCAAGGGCAACTGCCCCTGGCTCGACTGCCGGGTGTGCAGGCCCGGGCCAGCACCGCCATGGCGGACCTCCAGATGCCCCAAGGCCTGGCGCAGATCCCCGCGGTGTGGACCGACCCGAGCGTGCCGATCTGCCTGAGCCAGGCCCAGGAACAAGGCTGGAGTGTGGGCTGGCGTTGGCACCCCAGCCAGCGGTTCGATGCCGTTCGGCTCGGCGCCTGGCTGCACAGCCTGGACTGGCGGCGGGCCAAACTGGTGGTTCATTGTGCTACTGGCTGGTGTTCGGCCAATGCCCTGGACAACGCCGAGATCGACTGGCAGCCCAGTGAGTGGCGTCGGGATTCGCGCCTTGAACTGATTTTCCACCAGGCCCAGGATCTGGCCCGCTTGCAGGACGGCCTGGCAGCCTGTCGTTTGTAGAGGCGGTGTTTCAGTCAGGTCGCCCCGGCACGTGGCGGGGCGAGCCTTACTGCCGGCCCTTGTTGTGCTCGTCGCGCCACTGGCTCAGCTCAATCACTTGCGCACTGGGCGCTGGGGTTTTCACTTCGAAGGGGTAGGGCGCCAGTTCAATCTGCGCACTGTGGGCGCCGAACTGGGTGATGGTTCCTGAATGCCGGGTTTCACCCGTCACCGTGAACTCGAAATTGTAGATTCGCGCCAAGCGTCGCCGGCCTTTGGCGTCCTTGACGAAGCCGATGCGCTTCAAGGCGACGTTGCCATCGAGCAGCTCGATGTCCAGCTTGGCGCAGTGCTGCTTGACCCTCTCCAGTGCCCGCTCGCGCAAACCGTGGTTGTGCCACAGCCAGGCGCCGCCGGTGGCCAATAGCATCAGCACGAAAATGTTTCCAAGGGTCAGCATGAACAAGGCTCCAACGAAGAGGCACCAGCTTAACTGGCGCGCCGGTCTGTCGTACAGGATGGGTTTAGTCGCATACTGCGCGGCTCGAATTCCAATGGTTTTATGGAAAAATTCTGCATGAAACGTACGCCTCATCTGCTCGCGATCCAGTCCCATGTGGTTTTTGGCCATGCCGGCAACAGCGCTGCGGTGTTTCCGATGCAGCGGGTCGGGGTGAATGTCTGGCCTTTGAACACCGTGCAGTTCTCCAACCACACGCAATATGGGCAGTGGACGGGCGAGGTCCTGGCGCCGCAGCAGATTCCCGCGTTGGTAGAGGGCATTGCCGCGATCGGCGAGTTGGGCAATTGCGACGCGATTCTGTCCGGCTACCTGGGCAGTGCGGCCCAGGGCAGGGCGATTCTCAGCGGCGTGGCGCGGATCAAGGCGGTCAACCCCAAGGCCCTGTACCTCTGTGACCCGGTGATGGGCCACCCGGAAAAAGGCTGCAGCGTGCCGTCCGAGGTCAGTGACTTCCTCCTCGACGAGGCCGTGGCCATGGCGGATTTCCTCTGTCCGAACCAGTTGGAACTGGACAGCTTTTCCGGACGCAAACCGCAATCCCTGTTCGACTGCCTGGCCATGGCCCGCGCGCTCTTGGCCCGTGGACCGAAAGCGGTGTTGGTCAAGCATCTGGATTACCCCGGCAAGCTGCCGGACGGCTTTGAGATGTTGCTGGTGACAGCCCAGGGCAGTTGGCACCTGCGTCGCCCGCTGCTGGCGTTCCCCCGTCAGCCGGTGGGCGTGGGCGACCTCACGTCCGGTTTGTTCCTGGCCCGGGTGTTGTTGGGGGACAGCCTGCTGGCGGCCTTCGAGTTCACTGCCGCCGCAGTGCATGAAGTGCTGCTGGAAACCCAGGCCTGCGCCAGCTACGAGCTGGAACTGGTGCGGGCCCAGGACCGCATCGCCCATCCCCGGGTGCGATTCGAAGCCACGCCGATCAGCCTCTAAGCCAAACGGTGCGTGGCCTTCAAGGCTGTTCGGAGAACTGCACCGTGGGCGCCCGGCGCTTGAAACCGCCGGTGTGCCAGGCCAGGTAGGCCAGGCCGGCGCCGAACCAGGCGAAGCCGATGCCCAGGGTCAGCGCCGACAGGCTGGTCCAGAGCCAGGCAATCAGGGCAAAGCCGATCAGCGGCAGCAGGCCGTAGCGCAGCAGGTCGGCGCCGCTGCGGGGTTGGCCGTTGCCCAGGTGACTCTTGATTACCGCCAGGTTGACCACCGAGAACGCCACCAGGGCGCCGAAGCTGATCATCGAGGCCAGGGTGGTCAGGTCGATGACTATCGCCAGCAGCGAAACCAGGGACACCAGGACGATTGCCGTGGTCGGCGTCTTGAAGCGCGCCGACAAGGTGCCGAACACCCGGCGTGGCAGGATGCCGTCGCGGCCCATGCTGAACAGAATCCGCGACACCGACGCCTGGGACGCCAGGGCCGAGCCCGCAGCGCCGGCCACATAGGCGGCGGTGAACAGCATCTCCAGGAAGTGCCCCCCAGCCTTGAGCATGACTTCGCCCGCGGCGGCGTCCGGGTCCTTGAACTGGCTGCCGGGAAACACCAACTGGCTGAGCAGGGCCAAGAGGATAAACAGCAGCCCGGCGCCCAGGGTGGTCATGACAATCGCCCGGGGAATGTCGCGTCGCGGATCGCGCGCCTCTTCGGCCAGGGTCGAGACCGCGTCGAAGCCCAGGAATGACAGGCACAGGACCGCCGCACCGGCCATCAGCGGCATCAGGCCGCCCTGGCTGCCATCGCCCAGCCACGGGGCGCTCAGGTCCACCTGTTCCGCCCCCAGCAACTGCCGGCCCGCTAGGGCCACGAAGACTAGGACAAAGACGATCTGCGCGCCGACGATCAGGTTGCTCATGCTCGACACCGAGCTGATGCCACGGATGTTCAGCGCCGTCACCAGGCCGATGGTGGCGAGGATAAACACCCAGGTCGGCACCTGGGGAAAGGCGATATTGAGGAACAGGCCGATCACCAGGTAATTGATCATCGGCAGGAACAGGTAATCCAGCAGCAGCGACCAGCCGGCGAGAAAACCGATTCCCGGGCCGAAACTCAGGCTGGTGTAAGAGTAGGCCGAGCCGGCAATCGGGTATTTCTTGACCATGAAGCTGTAGGACAGTGCGGTAAACACCATCGCCAGCAGCGTCACTACATAAGCAGCGGCCGTACGCCCGCCGGTGATCTGGGTCACCACGCCATAGGTGGTGAACACCGTGAGTGGCACCATGTACACCAGGCCGAAAAACACCAGGGCCGGTAGCCCGAGGATGCGGCGCAGGGCAGTACCTTGGGCGCTGTGGGTAAAGTCATGGGAGGAGGGATGGCTGGACGGGCGTTGGCTGGCACTGGGCATGTTGTTGTTCTCACGCGTTCGTTTTGCTCGAATCTCCCAAGCCTCGGGAGTGCGTTTTGCCGGTGCGTCGATTCTGGCAGCGGGGCTGCGGGGGGATAACCCTCTATGTGGTCAAAAGGGGATCGAAATGGCCAATCGAGATGACCGAAGATCACTGCCAGAGGCGCTGAAGGCCGAGGCGAAAGGGGCGCAGTTGGGCTGCAAGGAGGCCGTCCCTGGCCCCGAATGTCAGGCGTTGCGGCTGAGCCTTAGGCGTCGCCCTTGATTTCCTGGTAGCGCTTTTCCAGCTCCTGGCGGATCTGCCGGCGTTGCTGGGCCTGCATGAAGCGGCGCTTGTCTTCGCTGGTCTGGGGCTGCAGCTGTGGCACCACCGCCGGTTTGCGCTGGTCGTCCACCGCCACCATGGTGAAGAAGCAGCTGTTGGTGTGGCGCACCGAGCGCTCGCGGATGTTCTCGGTGACGACCTTGATCCCCACTTCCATGGAGGTGTTGCCGGTGTAGTTGACCGAGGCCAGGAAGGTCACCAGTTCGCCGACATGGATCGGCTCGCGAAAGATCACCTGGTCCACCGACAGGGTCACCACGTAGCGGCCGGCATAGCGGCTGGCACAGGCGTAGGCGACTTCGTCGAGGTACTTGAGCAGGGTGCCGCCGTGGACATTGCCAGAGAAGTTGGCCATGTCAGGGGTCATCAATACGGTCATCGACAGCTGGGCGTTTCCGGGTTCCATAGCACACTCACGGGTTGTAGGCAGGGATGACGGGTGCACCTCTGTGGGTGCTCGATCAGCATTTTCAAACCATCGATAACGGGACGCCGGGCCGTGGCTCGCCGTCACGCGACTGTGGATCTGTTTCCATATATTGCACCGGCTTTTTGCTGGAAGTCCCGGTGTTAACCTTCGAAAAGCCCGGTCCAGGGCATTTTCTTACCATCTATCGGGGTTTTTCTTTCTCTATCTCAGATCATTCTTGTGGATAGGTCGATCGCATCCGAGTGCAATTCAAGGAGATCTTCGCCATGCATGCCATCAGCTTTATTCAGGACCTGGCAGTGATCATGTTGGTCGCAGGCGTGGTGACCATCCTCTTTCATCGGCTCAAACAGCCCGTGGTCCTGGGCTACATCGTCGCCGGCTTTATCATCGGGCCGCACACACCGCCGTTCGGCCTGATTCATGACGAAGACACCATCAAGACCCTGGCCGAGCTGGGGGTGATCTTCCTGATGTTCTGCCTGGGGCTGGAGTTCAGCCTGCGCAAACTGTTCAAGGTCGGCGCCACGGCGTTTATCGCAGCGTTCCTGGAAATCGTCCTGATGATCTGGATCGGCTACGAAATCGGCCGCTGGTTCGACTGGAACACCATGGATTCGCTGTTCCTCGGGGCCATCCTGGCGATCTCTTCCACCACCATCATCGTCAAGGCCCTCAACGACCTGAAGATGAAGAACGAGCGCTTCGCCCAGTTGATTTTCGGCGTGCTGATCGTCGAGGACATCCTTGGTATCGGCATCATCGCCTTGCTTTCGAGCATCGCCGTGAGCGGCACCGTCAGCTCCGGCGAGGTGTTCTCCACCGTAGGCAAGCTCTCGTTGTTCATGATTGTGGCCCTGGTGATCGGCATTCTGCTGGTACCGCGGCTACTGGCCTACGTGGCCAAGTTCGAGAGCAACGAGATGCTGCTGATCACCGTGCTGGGGCTGTGTTTCGGCTTCTGCCTGCTGGTGGTCAAGCTTGAGTACAGCATGGTCCTGGGGGCCTTCCTGATTGGCGCGATCATGGCCGAATCCCGGCAGTTGCTGAAGATCGAGCGCCTGATCGAGCCGGTTCGCGACATGTTCAGCGCCATCTTCTTTGTCGCCATCGGCCTGATGATCGACCCGCAGATTCTGCTGCAGTACGCCTGGCCCATCGCGGTGATCACCGTTGCCGTGGTGCTGGGCAAGATGCTGTCCTGCGGGCTGGGGGCCTTTATCGCCGGCAACGACGGACGTACCTCGCTGCGCGTGGGCATGGGGCTGTCACAGATTGGCGAATTTTCGTTCATCATCGCGGCCCTGGGCATGACCTTGCAGGTCACCAGCGACTTCCTCTATCCCGTGGCGGTGGCGGTATCGGCCATCACCACGTTGCTGACGCCGTACCTGATCCGCGGTGCCGATCCGCTGTCGCAGAAGCTCGCGGCGGTGATGCCCCAGCGCCTGGGCCGGGTGTTGGGCATGTACGGTGAATGGCTGCGCAGTATCCAGCCCCAGGGGGAGGGCGCGCTGCTGGCGTCGATGATCCGGCGGATTCTGTTGCAGGTGGGGGTCAACCTGGCCCTGGTGGTGGCGATCTTCTTCTCTGGCGGCTTCTTTGCCCAGCGGATCGCCGGGTACATGCAGGACTGGGTCAGTGATCCGAGTTGGCAGAAGGCCGTGATCTGGGGCGGGGCGCTGCTGTTGTCGTTGCCGTTCCTGATCGCCGCTTATCGCAAGCTCAAGGCGCTGTCGATGCTGCTGGCGGAGATGGGAGTCAAGGCAGAGATGGCCGGGCGGCACACCCAGCGGGTACGACGAGTGATTGCCGAGGTGATCCCGATCCTGTCGTTGCTGGTGATTTTCCTGCTGTTGTCGGCGTTGTCGTCGAGCATTTTGCCGACCAACGAATTGCTGATGTTGATCGCGGTAGTTGCGGCGGCGGTGGCAGCGGTGCTGTGGCGCTGGTTTATCCGGGTGCATACGCGGATGCAGGTGGCGCTGATCGAAACCCTCGACAACCACAAGGACGGTACGGGGCACTGAGCCTCGCTAGCGCCCCCGCCAGGCATGGGAGGGAGCAGGTCGAGAGGGTCGACCTGCTCCGCAGTCATCAGCTTTCCAGCCAGACATCCCGCGCCCAGTGCCACACCGATTCCCAGGATTCTTCGGTAATCAGCTCTTCTTCGCCGGACCACAGCACCACGGTGCCATCTTCTTCGACGCAGTAGTAATCCTCACCGTCCTGGCAGATAGGGATCAACTCGCGCGGCACGCCCAGGTCCCAGGCGGTCGCTGCCACTTCCGGCAGGTAGGTATGGGATTGCGGGTCGGTGACCGTCACGGGCTCCAGGCTGCCGTAGACCACATCGCTCACGGTCAACAGGAACTCTTTGAAGACAAAGGGGATGTTGATGAACAGTTGTTCTTCAATTTCCACCAGTTGGTCTTCATCCGGCAGTTCCAGGGGAACGGGCACCGGTTCATTGGCTTCACGGAGTTGTTCGATGACTTCTTCCACGGCCTGCATCCTCTCTAGCTCTATGGCGCGGTTTGTATGACGGCGGTTTATACAGTAGCTCGCTATAACTGCAAATTGCGAAATGCAAAACCCCGACCGGAGTCGGGGTTTTGTCTACTGCTGTGACACCAGGATTGATCAGCCGTTCTGGCGGATACCTGCCACCAGCCAAGGCTGGTTTTCGCCTGGAGCGCGCTCCATGTTCCAGCTTTCGCTGAACACTTCGCCCTGGTCGAAACGCGAGGTCTTCGACACACCGCTGAAGGTCAGGGTGGCGATGGTCTTGTCGGCACGGTCGTCCACGCCATCGAGTTGCACATTCAGGTTGTCGATGTAGGTCGACTGGAAGTTGTCGCCCAGATCAGCGCGCTCCTGCTTGAGGAATTGCAGCAGTTGCGGGGTGACGAACTCGGCAATCTTGTCCATTTCGTTGGCGTCCCAGTGCTGTTGCAGGGACTGGAAGTGGTTGCGTGCGGCTTCGACGAAACGCTCTTCGTTGAACCAGGCCGGGGCATTGATCACCGGACGAGCTGCGGCTGCCGAAGCGCCACCGAAGATCGAGCCTGGTGCCTGGGCTGGCTGCTGAGGTTCGAAAGCTTCACGTTGCATTGGCGCATGGCCGGCTGGAGCGAATTGCTCCTGCTGCTTGCGACGACGTGCGGCGATGAAACGGAACACCAGGAAGGCGATGACCGCCATGATCAGGATGTCGAAGATCTGCATGCCCTGGAAACCGTCGCCCATGAACATGGAGGCCAGCAGGCCGCCAGCGGCGATACCGGCCAGAGGGCCGAGCCAGCGCGAAGCACCGCCGGCTTTGGCAGCGGCGCCAGCGGCACCTGCAGTGGCGGCAGCAGCCGGTGCGCCAGGGGTGGCTGGTGCGGCTTGGCGAGTCTGGTGGGTCGGCGCGGCGCCGGCGCTCTTGCCACCACCAAAGCGTTTGGCGTTGGCGTCCAGGCTCATCGTCAGGCCGATGCACAGCGCCATGGCGATGCTAAGAAAACGTTTCATAAAGGGGGGTTCCCATTTTGTGGATGGCAGGCGCGTCATGTTGCACAGGTGACGTGTCAGTGGCTAGCGACATAATGTTTCGGGCTTTTGCCTGACAGGCTGGGTTCAGCTTCGGCAGGTGCAGCGCGGTCGTGTCTAGGTTTGTCCGTTGAACGGGTGGAGGCGTTCCGCGCTTCAGCGCCGCAAGGCCAGCAGCACCACGCCCGCGGTAATCAGGCCGATACCGCCCCATTGCCGCAGGTCGAGTTTCTCCCCGAGCAGCAGCACGCCGATCAAGGCGACGAACACCACGCTGAGTTTGTCCACCGGCGCCACCAGCGAGGCGGGGCCGAGTTTCAAGGCGCGGAAATAGCACAGCCAGGAGGCGCCGGTCGCGAGCCCCGAGAGCAGCAAAAACAGGTAGCTCTTCGCGGAGATCGATCCCAGGGATTGATATTGGCCCGTGGCGTACAAAATCAAGGCCAGGCTGGCCAGCACCACCACGGTGCGCAACAAGGTAGCAAAGTCGGAGTTGACGTTCTCGATGCCGATTTTGGCGAAGATGGCCGTCAATGCAGCGAAGGTTGCCGACAGCAGGGCCCAGAATGTCCACGAGGAAAAAAAGCCTGAGCCCATGATTGCGCTTCCATTGTTGCCCTAGCCCGCAGGAGCCGGCTTGCCGGCGATAAGGCCGTTAAACGGCACGTCGCCGTGCCGTTCCCACCCTAGCCAATCCACGGCAATGGCTTTAGATGACTTCCAGTTTGGCGTAGCCGAGCATCAGCCACTTGCTGCCTTCGCTGAAGTTCACCTGCACCCGGGCCTGGGCGCCAGCGCCTTCGAAGTTGAGGATCACGCCTTCGCCGAACACTGAGTGGCGAACCTGTTGCCCCAGGCTGAAGGCGGTTTCCGGAATCACCGAGCCACCGAACAGGCTGCTGGAGCTCTGCTGCTGGCCGCCGCCGAAAGGGCGGCTGACGCTGTTGGACAAGCGCACTTCCTGAATCAGGCCTTTGGGAATCTCACGAACGAAACGCGACACCTTGTTGTAGGTTTCACTGCCGTACAGGCGTCGGGTTTCAGCGTAGGTCATCACCAGGTTCTGCATCGCCCGAGTGATGCCGACGTAGGCCAGGCGGCGTTCTTCCTCAAGGCGGCCGGGCTCTTCCAGGCTCATCTTGTGGGGGAACAGGCCCTCTTCCATGCCCACCAGGAACACGTAGGGGAATTCCAGGCCCTTGGCACTGTGCAGGGTCATGAGTTGCACGCTGTCTTCGTGCTCGTCGGCCTGGGTGTCGCCGGCCTCCAGGGAGGCGTGGCCGAGGAAGGCGGCCAGGGGCGTCAGGTCGGCGTCTTCTTCAGTGTTTTCGAAGTTGCGCGCGGCGCTCACCAGTTCCTCGAGGTTTTCCACCCGGGCCTGGCCTTTCTCGCCTTTTTCCGCTTCGTGGTAGGCGATCAACCCCGATTGCTCGATGACGGTCTGGGTCATCAAGTGCAGGGGCATTTCCAGGGTTTTTGCCGCCAGGTTCTCGATCAACTCGACAAAGGCACCCAGGGCGCCGGCAGCGCGGCCGGTCAGGCCTTTATTGGCCACCAGCTGACGCATGGCTTCCCACATCGACACGTCGCTGTGGCGTGCGTGTTCGCGGATGGCTTCGACGGTCTTCTCGCCAATGCCCCGGGCCGGTACGTTGATCACCCGCTCCAGGGCCGCATCGTTGCCGCGACCTTCGAGCAAGCGCAGGTACGCCATGGCGTTCTTGATTTCGGCACGTTCGAAGAAGCGCTGGCCGCCATAGATGCGGTACGGAATGCGTTCGCGCAGCAAGGCCTCTTCCAGCACCCGGGACTGGGCGTTGGAACGATAGAGGATGGCGATATCGCTGCGGGCCAGGCCGGTCTTGATCGCGCTTTCGATGGTTTCCACCACGTAGCGCGCTTCGTCATGTTCGTTGAAGGCGGCGTAGAGGTTGATGGCCTCGCCTTCGTTGCCATCGGTCCACAGCTCTTTGCCCAGGCGCCCGGTGTTGTTGGCGATCAGGGCGTTGGCGGCCTTGAGAATGCCGGCGGTGGAGCGGTAGTTCTGCTCCAGGCGGATCACTTCGGCGTCCGGGAAGTCGGCGGAGTACTGATGGATGTTCTCGATTTTCGCGCCGCGCCAGCCGTAGATCGACTGGTCGTCGTCGCCCACCACCATCAGGCTGTCACCGCCCTTGGCCAGCAGGCGCAACCAGGCGTACTGCACGGCGTTGGTGTCTTGGAACTCGTCCACCAGCACATGGCGGAAGCGCTTCTGGTAGTGCGCCAGCAGGCCCGGGTGGTCGCGCCACAGGTCCAGGGCGCGCAGCAGCAGTTCGGAGAAGTCGATGACCCCGGCGCGCTGGCAGGCGGCTTCATAGGCTTCATAAATGCTGCGCATGGTGGCCAGGAACAGGTCACCGCTGGCCTGGATGTGTTGCGGACGCAGGCCTTCGTCTTTCTGCCCGTTGATAAACCACTGGGCCTGACGGGCCGGCCAGCGCTGCTCGTCCAGGCCCAGGTCGCGGATCACCCGTTTGACCAGGCGTTGCTGGTCGTCGCTGTCGAGAATCTGGAAGGTCTGGCTCAGGCCGGCCTCTTGCCAGTGCGCTCGCAGCAGGCGGTGGGCCAGGCCGTGGAAGGTGCCGACCCACATGCCGGCCGGGTTGATACCCATCAACTGCTCGATGCGATGGCGCATCTCGGCAGCGGCCTTGTTGGTGAAGGTCACCGACAGGATCGAATGGGGTGACGCGTTCTCGACCTGGATCAACCAGGCGATACGGTGCACCAGCACTCGGGTTTTGCCGGAGCCAGCACCGGCCAGGACCAACTGACGACCCACGGAGGCAGCTACGGCCTGGCGTTGGGCATCGTTGAGGGAGTTCAACAGGAGGGAGAGATCATCGCGCATCGGCGCATTCTAGGGGGCCGGACGACCCCGGGCAAACCCGGCGTGGGTTTAACCGACAAAACTGTGTTTGATGACGACCGGTCGGTCATTGCCTGCAGCCGTGGGGCGGTCTGGGCCTGGGGTTTTGCGAGGGTGGCGGTACCGGAGAGTTTTCTCGACTTTTATGACGTGGGGCAGTTTGGTCCGGCGCATTGCTTGTGTATGCTCCCGCGACGTTTCGGGCTCACCATTATAAGAACATTGCCTATGACACTTGACCCCAGCCTGTCCGGCCCCCTGGTGGAGCCGCGGGTGATTCGCCAGCATTACGCCATGGAGATGGCCGTGGAGCGCACACGCCTGTTGTACCAAGGCTCGCTGCTGCCCACCCTGTTCATGCTGCTCAATGGCCTGGTGTGCGCCTGGTTGCTGTGGAGTCCCGAGCGTTATCTGCTGATCAGCGTGTGGATGGTCTGGCTCCTGGCCCTGGTGGCGCTGCGGGTGATCCAGGTCGCCGCGTTCGACTCCGCCATCCCCAGTCGCCAGGCCCAGCCGGTGTGGCAGCGCATGTTTCTGCTCGGCTCCACGGTCAGCGGCCTGACCCTGGCTTGTGCCGGCATTGCCTTGATGCCCACCGACAACTTCCTCCAGCAAGCCTGGGTCTTCGGCCTGATCGGCGCGGCCATCCTTAGTGCCAGCGTTGCCTATGCGGTCAGCCTGCCGGCCTTCCTGTCCTTTACCTTGCCCTGCCTGCTGCCGGCCATCGGCTATCTGTTCTGGGGCGGTGATGAGCAGCAGCGCGGCTGGGGGTGGCTGGGGTTGATCCTGCTGGGGTCCCTGAGCGTGGTGGCGTGGCAGATCAACCGGCTGATCCAGCATGGCCTGCTGCGACGTTTTCAGAACCAGGCACTGATCGAGCATCTGCAAACCGCCCAGGGCCGCAGTGAACTGCTCAACCGCGAATTGGCCCGGGAAATCGAACAGCGCCGGCGCGCCGAGGATGAGCTGCGCGAAGTCCAGGCTGGCCTTGAGCAACGAGTGGCCCAGCGTAGCCTGGAGCTGGACGCGGCCAACCAGGCCTTGAGCAAAAGCGAAGCGCGCCTGGCCCTGGCCCTGAAAGCCAGTGAGCTGGGGCTGTGGGACTGGAACCTGCAGACCGATGAAGTGCACCACAGCCATGTCAAAGAGCTGTTCGGGCTGGAGCCGGAATACGTCACCGCCATGCTCAGCCACCTCAAGCCGCGGCTGCATCCCGAGGATCTACCGCTGCTCAAGCGCGCCCTGGTGGAGCACCTCAAGGGCCGCAGCGAGGATTATCAAGTGGAGTACCGGGTGCGGCACGGCGCCGGGCACTGGGTGTGGATCGAGGACCGTGGGCGGGCGGTGGAGCGCAGCGCCAGCGGGCGGGTCACGCGGATGCTCGGCACGCGACGGGACATCAGCGCCAGCAAGGAGCTGGAAGCCCAGCGCGACTTGGCGGCCACGGTGTTCGAGGCGGCAAGCGAAGGCATCGTGATTTTCGACCCGGACTACGCCTTGCTCGCAGTCAATCAAGCGTTCAGCCGTGTCACCGGTTATCAGATCGAAGATATGCTCGGGCGCAATGTGCTGGAGCTGCCGTGCAGCCGCGACGCGCGTCGGCACTTCAGCATGATCCACCAGGCTCTGGAGCAGCACGGCAGTTGGCAGGGCGAGTTGGTGGAGGCGCGCAAGAACGGCGAGCTGTACCCGCAATGGCTGCAACTCAATGTGGTGCGCGATAAGCGGGGCAAAGTGCGGCATATCGTCGGCTTCTACGCCGATCTTTCGGCGCGGCGCGAGTCCGAAGAACGCATGCGCTACCTGACCCACTACGACGAACTCACGGGCCTGGCCAACCGTTCGCTGTTTCGCGAGCGCCTCAGCGAAGCCCATCAACGGGTACGCCAGGGCGGGCGCAGCCTGGCTTTGCTGCATATCGACCTGGACCGCTTCAAGCTGCTCAACGACAGCCTGGGCCACGAGATGGCCGACCAGTTGCTGCAGAAGATGGCCCGACGCCTGACCAATGCCTTGCCCGAAGCCGACACCATTGCCCGGTTGTCCGGGGATGAATTCGCCGTGCTGTTCGATGCCTACGGCAGCCTGTCGAGCCTGACCCGGGTCGCCACGCGGTTGCTGAGCAAACTGCGCTTGCCGCTCATTGTGGAAGGCCATGAATTGGTGGTCAGCGCGTCTATCGGCATCAGCATGTTGCCGGACAGTGCGCGGGACATTTCTGCCCTGGTCAGCCAGTCGAACATGGCCATGCAGCACGCCAAGCACCTGGGCGGGAACAATTTCCAGTTCTACACCGAGAACCTGCAAGCCAGCACGTTGGAGCGCCTGCAGTTGGAAAACCAGCTGCGCAAAGCCATCGACGAGCACCAGTTGAAAGTCTTCTATCAACCCAAGCTGTGCCTGGCCACCGGCAAGCTGAACGCTGCCGAGGCCCTGGTGCGCTGGGACCACCCGACCATGGGGCGGGTCCCCCCGGGCGACTTTATCGGCCTGGCGGAAGAGACCGGGCTGATCGGGCCCATCGGCGAATTCGTACTGCGCCAGGCTTGCTGGCAGGCCTGTGAATGGCAGCGCCAGGGGCTGCCGCCGATCCGCGTGTCGGTGAACCTGTCGGTGCATCAGCTGCGCCAGGGCAAGTTGGTCAGCCTGGTGCGCCAGGTCCTCGAAGAGAGCGGGCTGGATCCGCACCTCCTTGAACTGGAACTGACCGAAAGCCAGTTGCTCGACAGCGTCGAACACATCATTGCCACCTTCCAGCAACTGCGTGACCTGGGGGTCAAGTTGGCGATCGACGACTTTGGCACGGGCTATTCGTCCTTGAGTTACCTCAAGCGCATTCCGGTGGATTACGTGAAGATCGACCAGGCGTTTATTCGCGGCCTGGCCGAAGGCAGCGAGGACGCCGCAATCACCCGGGCGATCATCGCCATGGCCCACGGCCTGTCGTTAAAAGTGGTGGCCGAAGGGGTGGAACATCCTGGGCAATTGGCCTTCCTCAAGCGTGAGCACTGCGATGAAGTGCAGGGCTATCTGATCAGCCGTCCCGTGGAGGCCGAGGGCCTGGCGCAGTTGCTCAAGGCCGATTCCCAAGCCTCGTAGGCGCCCATGGCTACAAGGCGCCCGAGCGCTAAAACAGCGGGCGTCAAGGATGTCGAGTTGTGTATTGAGCGGGCAAAAAGCCATTTCTTGTAGTATAACTACAAGCTTGCTACATCCCTGGCGTCTGCCCATAACAATGAGTCCAGCCCTTTGAATCTGTTGCAGCACATTGCCCAGTCCCGTCACCTGTTACGCAAATCGGAGCTCAAGGTCGCAGACCATGTGCTGCTCGATCCGGCGGCGGTGATGCACAGTTCCATGGCTGACCTGGCCCATAGCGTGGGCATCAGCGAGCCGACCATCGTGCGCTTCTGCCGCGCCATCGGTTGCTCGGGTTTTCAGGACCTCAAGCTCAAATTGGCGCAGAGCCTGGCGGCGGGTGCCAGCTTTGGCCAGTTCGCGATCCATGAAGATGATTCGGTCGCTGACTACAGCCTGAAAATCTTCGACACCACCCTGCACACCCTGATGGAGGTTCGCGAGAAACTCGACCCGGTGGCGTTGCAGCAGGCGGTGACCGCCATGTCCCAGGCCCAGCGTGTTGAGTTCTACGGTTTCGGCGCGTCGGGCGCAGTGGCGGCGGATGCCCAGCACAAGTTCTTTCGCCTGCTGCTGACCGCAGCGGCCTATTCCGACCCGCACATGCAGGCGATGTCGGCCGTGACCCTCAAGCCCACCGACGTGGCGATCTGCATTTCCCAGTCCGGGCGTTCCAAGGACCTGCTGATCACCGCCAATCTGGTGCGTGAAAGCGGCGCCTCGCTGATCACCCTGTGCCCGAGCCAGACGCCGTTGGCCGAGCTATCCACGGTCAACTTGGCGATCGATGTGCACGAAGACACCGAAATCTACACCCCACTGACCTCGCGTATCGCCCACCTGGTGGTGATCGACGTGTTGGCGATGGGCGTGGCCATGGCCCGCGGCCCGAGCCTGGTCAACCACCTCAAGAGCGTCAAGCGCAGCCTTCGCAGCCTGCGCCTGTCGCCCAAGTCGGTCAAAGCCCTGGACGATTGAGCGGCTTGCTGGCGGTAGGGATTTTGGGATTGATATCGCCGGCGAGCCGGCTCCTACAAGGGCTCGATCGTAAGAGAGGCCCGGCGCAATATTCATCGTCCTGTCATGGGCGCGCCGCTAAACCGTAACGCCCCGCGTCCATCGTGAAACTCCCGTACTCGCATTGGGAGACTCGAAATGGCCCGGCCTTACGAAGAAAGCAACAGCGTTGTAAAAACCCGCCGTCAGCAGGAAGACCAGCGTCGCATGGAGTTCCGACGCGCGATTGAACACCGTTGTGAGCTGCGCCAGTTGCAGCAGGAAATCAACGATTACCCGGAGCTTGAAGCCATCAACTACTGGCAGGCCGCTCCGGCAGCTTCCCGTCGAAACGCTCAACCAACCCGCTGATCTGCACCCGTTCGCTGCGGATAAACCCCAGGAACGCATGCGCCACCGGTGACAGGCGTTTAGCCTTGGCCTGCACCAGGCACCAGCTGCGGTACAACGGCAGCTCTTCGACGGGCAACTCGATGAGTCCCCCCGTCGCCAACTCCAGGTTCAGGGCGTGGCGCGTCAACAAGGCCACGCCCAGACCCGCTCGCACACACTCGCGCTGGGCTTCGGCCGACGACACTTCCAGGGTCTGGGTGAAGTGCACGCGTTTTTCCTTGAAGTATTCCTCGCAGGCCAGGCGCGTGCCGGAACCCTGTTCCCGCACCAGCAGGTTGTAGGGTTCCAGGTCTTGCAGGCGCAGTGGCCCCAAGTGGCACAGCGGGTGGTCCGGCGGGGCCACGGCAACGATCGGGTTGTTGAGGAACGGCAGGAATTCCAGGCCCATGTCTTGCGGGACCATGGACATGATCACCAAGTCATCGCGGTTGTCGGAAAGACGGCGAATCACCTGGCCGCGGTTGACCACCGTGAGTTGCAGGTTCACTTCCGGGTGCTGGCGCTTGAACGCGGCGAACAGGTGCGGCACGAAGTACTTGGCGCTCGACTCCACCGCCAGCTTGAGTTGGCCTTGCAGCGATCCCTGCATGTCCGAGAGCTGCATGTCGAGGTTTTCCAGGCGCCCGAAAATATCCCGGCTGGCCCGTTGCAGGGCTTCGGCGGCCTCGGTCATGTAGAGTTTTTTGCCGACGTAATCGAACAGTGGCTGGCCGACCAGCTCTTCCAACTGGCGAATCTGCAGGCTGACGGCTGGCTGAGTGAGAGACATTTCCTCGGCCGCTCGGCTGTAGGAGCGCAAATCGCACACTTCATTGAAAATCTGCAATTGACGCAATGTCATACGCATCAATGACTTACGCATTATTTTTATTCCTGCGCCCAAGGCTCAAGCCGCAACTATAAGTCTTTGCTTATGCACGACCCAATAATTATTGATTTTTGTTAATCCCTCGCGGCCGCTAGTGTGGCTGGGCGACTGGCTTGAAACATTTAGTCATGCGCCGACTCGGTCTAGCGAGTCGTCTGTGCCAACGGCTCAAGGGAACCTCCAAGTGATAAAAAAGATCCTGATTGCCAACCGTGGTGAGATTGCCGTACGAATCGTGCGTGCTTGCGCCGAGATGGGCATTCGCTCGGTCGCAATCTTCTCCGACGCCGATCGCCATGCCTTGCATGTGAAGCGCGCGGATGAGGCCCACAGCATCGGTGCCGAACCTCTGGCCGGCTACCTCAACCCGCGCAAGCTGGTGAACCTGGCTGTGGAAACCGGCTGCGACGCCTTGCACCCCGGCTACGGTTTTCTCTCGGAAAATGCCGAGCTGGCGGATATCTGCGCTGAACGCGGGATCAAGTTCATTGGCCCGTCGGCGGAAGTGATCCGGCGCATGGGCGACAAGACCGAAGCCCGTCGCAGCATGATCAAGGCCGGCGTGCCGGTCACCCCGGGCACCGAAGGCAACGTGGCAGACATTGCCGAAGCCCTGACCGAAGGCGATCGCATCGGTTACCCGGTGATGCTCAAGGCCACCTCCGGTGGCGGCGGTCGCGGCATTCGTCGTTGCAACAGCCGTGAAGAACTCGAACAAGCCTTCCCCCGGGTGATTTCCGAAGCCACCAAGGCCTTCGGTTCGGCGGAAGTGTTCCTGGAAAAATGCATCGTCAATCCCAAGCACATCGAGGCGCAGATTCTCGGTGACAGCTTTGGCAACGTGGTGCACCTGTTCGAGCGTGACTGCTCGATCCAGCGCCGCAACCAGAAGCTCATCGAGATCGCCCCCAGCCCGCAACTGACCCCGGAGCAGCGCGCCTACATCGGCGACCTGTCGGTGCGCGCGGCCAAGGCCGTGGGCTACGAGAATGCCGGCACCGTGGAGTTCCTGCTCGCTGAGGGCGAGGTGTACTTCATGGAGATGAACACCCGGGTGCAGGTAGAACACACCATCACCGAAGAAATCACCGGCATCGACATCGTTCGCGAACAGATCCGCATCGCCTCCGGCCTGCCGCTGTCGGTGAAGCAGGAAGACATCCACCACCGTGGTTTCGCGTTGCAGTTCCGCATCAACGCCGAAGACCCGAAGAACAACTTCCTGCCCAGCTTCGGCAAGATCACCCGTTATTACGCGCCCGGCGGCCCCGGCGTGCGCACCGACACAGCGATCTACACCGGCTACACCATTCCGCCGTTCTACGACTCCATGTGCCTGAAGCTGGTGGTCTGGGCCCTGACCTGGGAGGAGGCGATGGACCGTGGCCTGCGGGCCCTGGACGACATGCGTTTGCAGGGTGTGAAGACCACCGCCGCCTATTACCAGGAAATCCTGCGCAACCCGGAATTCCGTAGCGGCCAGTTCAATACCAGCTTCGTTGAAAGCCACCCTGAACTGACCAACTACTCGATCAAGCGCAAACCCGAAGAGCTGGCCCTGGCCATCGCTGCCGCCATCGCCGCCCACGCAGGCTTATGAATAAAAAGCGGCAAGCTTTCAGCGGCAAGCGCCAAGTCAGAGCCGATAGGCTTTTACTTGCAGCTTGTAGCTTTAAGCTTGCCGCTATGAGGAGATCCTAATATGTCCAAGAAAATCTTCGTAACCGACACCATCCTGCGAGATGCCCACCAATCGCTTCTGGCCACCCGCATGCGCACCGAAGACATGCTGCCGATCTGCGACAAGCTCGACAAAGTCGGCTACTGGTCGCTGGAATGCTGGGGCGGCGCGACCTTCGACGCCTGTGTGCGGTTTCTCAAAGAAGACCCGTGGGAGCGTCTGCGCAAGCTGCGCGCCGCGCTGCCTAACACGCGCCTGCAAATGCTCCTGCGTGGCCAGAACCTGCTGGGCTACCGTCACTACAGCGACGATGTGGTCCGGGCGTTCGTCGCCAAGGCGGCGGTCAACGGCATCGACGTGTTCCGTATCTTCGACGCCATGAACGACGTGCGTAACCTGCGGGTGGCCATCGAAGCGGTGAAAGCTGCCGGTAAGCACGCCCAGGGCACCATCGCCTACACCACCAGCCCAGTGCACACCATCGAGGCCTTCGTGGCCCAGGGCAAGCAGATGGAAGCCATGGGTTGCGACTCCATCGCGATCAAGGACATGGCCGGCCTGCTGACCCCCTACGCCACCGGCGAGCTGGTCAAGGCGCTGAAAAGCGAGCTGTCGTTGCCGGTGTTTATCCACTCCCACGACACCGCCGGCCTGGCCGCGATGTGCCAACTCAAGGCCATCGAGAACGGTGCTGACCACATCGACACCGCCATCTCCAGCTTCGCCTGGGGTACCAGCCACCCGGGCACCGAGTCCATGGTCGCGGCCCTTAAAGGCAGCGAGTTCGACACTGGCCTGGACCTGGAACTGCTGCAAGAGATCGGCCTGTACTTCTACGCCGTGCGCAAGAAGTACCACCAGTTCGAAAGCGAGTTCACCGCGGTCGACACCCGGGTGCAAGTCAACCAGGTGCCGGGCGGGATGATTTCCAACCTGGCCAACCAGCTCAAGGAGCAGGGCGCCCTGAACCGCATGGGCGAAGTGCTGGCCGAGATCCCGCGGGTTCGCCACGACCTCGGCTACCCGCCGCTGGTGACCCCGACCTCGCAGATCGTCGGCACTCAGGCGTTCTTCAACGTACTGGCCGGCGAGCGCTACAAGACCATCACCAACGAAGTGAAGCTCTACCTGCAAGGCGGCTATGGCAAGGCGCCGGGCGAAGTGGACGTGAAACTGCGGCGCCAGGCCATTGGCAGCGAAGAGGTGATCGACGTTCGTCCGGCCGACCTGCTGAAGCCGGAAATGACCAAGCTGCGCGGCGAAATCGGCGCCTTGGCCAAGTCCGAAGAAGACGTGCTGACCTACGCCATGTTCCCGGACATTGGGCGCAAGTTCCTCGAAGAACGCGAAGCCGGCACCCTGGCGCCTGAAGTGCTGCTGCCAATCCCGGAAGCGGGCGGTGTGAGCAAGCCGGGTGGCGAGGGCGTGCCGACCGAGTTCGTCATCGACGTGCACGGCGAAACCTACCGTGTGGACATCACCGGTGTCGGGGTCAAGGCTGAAGGCAAGCGTCACTTCTACCTGTCCATCGACGGCATGCCGGAAGAAGTGGTGTTCGAACCGCTCAACGAATTCGTCGGCGGTGGCAGCAGCAAGCGCAAGCAGGCCAGCGAACCGGGCCACGTCAGCACCACCATGCCGGGCAACATCGTTGATGTGCTGGTCAAGGAAGGCGACGTGGTCAAGGCCGGCCAGGCCGTGCTGATCACCGAAGCCATGAAGATGGAAACCGAAGTCCAGGCGGTGATTGCGGGCAAGGTCACCGCCATTCACGTGGCCAAGGGCGACCGGGTCAACCCGGGTGAAGTACTGATCGAGATCGAAGGCTGATTCCAGGCCTTCATCTGCAACGTTTTACCTCGGGGGGGCATGTGCCCCCCTTTTTTTTCGCCCGCAATATTGCCGGCAAGCCGGTTGCAGGGAGGACGTGATATCTGCCGGGTAGGGGCGTCGCCAGCATGAGGTGCGTAGGAGCTGGCTTGCCAGCGATAGCGGTCTTGGATGTGAGGCCCGATTCGAGGGCCCCATCGCCGGCAAGCCGGCTCCTACGGAGGGCGTGCCGGGTAGGGGCGTCGGTCACTCGCGCTTGGCGTAGGCCTTGCCGTAATGGCGTTCCATGCGGGCCTGGATCAGTTCCAGGCCGATCGACAACAGCCAGTAGATGATCGCCGCGGTGGTCAGCATCTCGATGTAGCGGTAGCTGGAGCGGCCGTAGGACTGGGCCAGGAACATCACTTCCCAAACCCCCATCACCGAAATCAGCGACGAGTCCTTGAGCATGGAGATGAACTGGTTGGTGGTCGGCGGGATGATGGTGCGCATGGCTTGGGGCAGGGTGACTTGCCAGAAAATCACGCTGTCGCGCATGCCCAGGGCCAGGGCGGCTTCACGTTGCCCGTGGGCCACGCCGAGGATGCCGGCGCGGAAGATCTCGCTCAGGTAGGCGCCGTAGTTCAACGACAGGGCAATGATCCCTGCGGTGACGGCACCCGGCACCACGCCCAATTGCGGCAGGCCGAGGTAGATCAGGAGGATCTGGATCAGCAGCGGCGTGCCGCGGAAGAACGACGCGTAGAAGCTCGCCACGCCGAAGGCCACGGCGCTTTTCGACAGGCGTCCCAAGGCTGTGATAAAGCCCAGGGCGCATGAGGCAACGATCGAGCACAGGCAGAGGAACAGCGTCAGCGCCGCCCCCTGGAGGAAGCCGTTGGGCGCCAGGTGCAAGCCGATCAGGTTGGGCAGCTTGTCGAGAATGATCGAGAACTTCAGATCGAAGCTCAGGAAAAAACTGGCAAACAGGCCGAACATCACCGCCCAGGTCAGGAACAGCCGGGTGCGGAAACCCAGCAAGCGTTTGATAAACGACTCAGCCACCGGTTGCGGTGGCTGAGGGGGTTGCGAGAGAGAGGTCATTTGCTGATGTCGGCGCCGATCCATTTGTCCGACAGTTTGCTCAGGGTGCCGTCTTGTTTCAACTGGGCAAAGACTTCACGCACTTTGCTGTTCCACTGGGCGTCGCCTTTCTCGATGGCCACCGAGTTGGGTTCGGCGTACAGCGGTTCGCCCGCGAGCTTGAAGCGTTTGTCCTGATTCAGGCGCGGTTGCGCGGTCACCAGGTTGGTCAGGATGGCGTCCAGGCGTACGCCGGCGCCCAGGCCCAGGTCCTGGAAAGCCACGTTGTCGGTGTCGTACGGGGCGATCTGCACGTTCTCGAACGGGTATTGCAGTTGAGTGTCCTCGGCGCCTTCGATCACCAGGTTCTTGTTCAGGTAGCTCTCGTAGCTGGAGGCGCTGGTCAGGCCGACCTTCTTGTTGCTCAGGTCCTTGGCGCTGTGGATGCGATCGTCCTTGGCGTTGACCACGATCACCGCAGGCGAGGCGTAGTACTCAACCGGGAAGTCGAAGACTTCGGCGCGGGCCTTGCTCGGGGTCATGGAGCAGATGCAGATGTCATAACGACCGCTCCAGCGACCGGCGGCAATCACGTCCCAGGACGGTGTTTCCAGGCGCAGCTTGACCCCGAGTTTTTCCGCCACGGCCTTGGCCACGTCGACGTCGAAGCCGTCCAGCTGGTTCTGGTCATTGAGGAAAGAGAAGGGCGGGTAGCTTTCCATCAGCACGCCGACCAGTTCTTTTTTCTGCTCGATGCGGTCCAGAGTGGCGCCGGCAAAGGCTTGGCCGGAGGCGGCAATCAGTGTCAGGCCCAGGGCCAGTAGCGGTTTGAGATTCATGGGGATCCTGACTGAAAAAAGGTTGTGATTAACCGAATGGAGCGTATTTAATAGTTATAAGAGCGACTCCGGTAGTGAGTTATTTTTATAAGCATATGAGTAAAAAGCATATGGGCGCAGGCAGCACAGTAATCCTGGATGGCGGCATGGGCCGTGAACTGCAGCGTCGCGGCGCGCCGTTCCGGCAACCCGAGTGGTCTGCCCTGGCGTTGAGCGAGGCACCGCAGGCGGTTGAGGCGGTGCATGCGGCCTATATCGAAAGCGGTGCCAACGTCATCACCAGCAACAGCTACGCGGTGGTGCCTTTCCACATTGGGGAAGAACGCTTTGCCGCCGAAGGCCAGGCCCTGGCGGCCTTGGCTGGCGAGTTGGCCCGTCGCGCCGTGGACGCTTCCGGCAAACCGGTGCGGGTGGCGGGCTCGTTGCCGCCGCTGTTCGGTTCCTACCGTCCCGACCTGTTCCAGGCCGAGCGGGTCAGCGAACTGCTGACACCACTGGTCAAGGGCCTGGCGCCCCATGTCGACCTGTGGCTGGCGGAAACCCAGAGCTCCATCGTCGAGGCGCGGGCGATTCGTGCCGGTCTGCCCCAGGACGGCAAGCCGTTCTGGCTGTCCTTCACCCTCAAGGATGAAGACACCGACGAAGTGCCGCGTCTGCGTTCCGGCGAGCCGGTGGCCGAAGCGGCTGCCGTGGCGGCCGAGTTGGGTGTGGAAACCCTGCTGTTCAACTGCAGCCAGCCAGAAGTGATCGGCGCCGCCGTGGACGCGGCCCGTGAGACCTTCGAACGCCTGGGCGTGCAGATCAACATTGGCGTGTACGCCAACGCCTTCCCGCCGCAACCCGAGGATGCTACCGCCAACGACGGCCTGTGCCCGTTGCGCGAAGACCTGGACCCACCTGGCTACCTGCAATGGGCGGCGGACTGGAACCAGCGCGGCGCCAGCCACATTGGCGGCTGCTGCGGCATTGGCCCGGAGCATATTGCGGTGTTGGCGCAGAAGCTCGGCTAAGCCCTTCGCCGACCAAGGCAACGCCGCCTGGCGTTGCCTTGGTCGGTCATACCGTTGTTCGGTCTAGCCCCGGCATTGCGCCAGGGTTTGGATCTGTCCCGAACCGCTCTGGTTCTCATCGCTCAGCCACTGTTCGAAACCCTTGGCAATCGCCGGCCATTCCGAGTCCAGGATCGAGTACCAGGCCGTGTCACGGTTCTGGCCCTTGACCACCATGTGCTGGCGAAACACCCCTTCAAAACTGAACCCCAGGCGTTCCGCGGCATAGCGCGAGCGGGCGTTGTCGTTGTTGCATTTCCACTCCAGGCGCCGGTAACCCATGGCGAAGGCTTCCTTGGCCAGCAGATAGACCGCCTCGGTGCTTTTCGGCGAGCGCTGCATGGGCGCGCCGAAGGTCACATGGCCAATCTCGATACGCCCCTGGGCGGCGACGATGGACATCAGGCTGAGCATGCCCTGGACCTCACCGCTGGCCTGGTCGACCACGCAGAAAAAGTACGGGTCGCTGTTGGCCGCGTGGTTGGCCAGCCAGGCATCGAACGGGGCGCGCTCGAACGGGCCATACGGCAGGTAGTCCCACAACTTGGGGTCGGCGCCGGGGCCTTCGAGGGCTTGCCAAAGGCCGTCGCCGTGGCGCGCCGGGTCCAGTTTTTCCAGGCGGATAAAGCGCCCTTGCAGCAGGGTGGCCGAAGGCAGCGGGGCCCCTTTCCAATCGGCGAGTGACGTCGACATATTGCTCTCCTTGAGCCTTAAAGGCTTTTGCGAAACTGGATGAAGCCCGGGCGCTCGGCAATGCGCTCGTAGAGCTGGATGGCCGTGGCATTGGTTTCGTGGGTCAACCAATGGACCTTGCAGCAGCCATCGGCCTTGGCCTGGGCGTAGACGAATTCGATCAGTTGCCGGCCTACACCGGTGCCCCGTTGCTCAGGGGCCACCAGCAGGTCCTGCAGGTAGCAGGAGTTCTCGATGCTCCAGTTCGAGCGATGGTAGATGAAATGCACCAGGCCCACCGCTTGTTCGCCATCCCAGGCCAGGGCGGCGTGGGTCGGCTCGCTGGCATCGAGCAAGCGCTGCCAGGTGCTTTGGGTGACGGCCTCGGGCAGCTCGGTGTTGTAGAAGCGCAAGTAGGCCTGCCACAGCGGCAGCCAGGCGGCGTGATCAGCAGGGGTGACGGGGCGGATCTGAATCTGGCTCATGCAAGTTCCTTAGCGCATCAGGTGGGAAAGTTGTTGGTCACGGGGATCGGTACTGGCGGCCAGGCCCTCGCGCACCCCGGCCATGTCAGCCGGGGTGCGGTTCTGGCTGAGTTTGCGTTTGCCTTCCAGGCGCTGGATCGGCAACGCGAAACCGACGATGGCCTTGAGCATGCCGTCGATGTAGTCGGCGGGGGCATCGCTGACCTGCCAGGGCTGGGCACGCCCGGCTTCGTGGCGGTCGGTCAGGCCGCTGACCAACGCCAGCAGGCGCGGGGCATCGCTGAACACCTCGGGGTTGCCGTAGGCATGCACCGCCACGTAATTCCAGGTGGGCACCACTTTGCCGTGCTCCGCCTTGCTCGGGTAAAAGCCCGGGCTGACGTAGGCCTCCGCACCGGCAAAAATCACCAATGCCTCGGCGCCGTTGGCCAATTCCTGGCACTGCGGGTTGGCCCGGGCCAGGTGCCCGTAGAGGGTGCCATTGGGGCCCTGTTCAGGGCGCAGCAGCAGGGGCAAGTGGCTGGCTTGCAGGCCCAGCGCGCCATGGGTCACCAGGGTTGCGAGGCGGGTTTCGCTGATCAGTTGTTGCAACGTGGACAGATCGTCCTCGGCAAAGGCGCGGGGTAGGTACATGGAAAATATCCTTGGCGAATGGCTGCATCCTAGGCAGGCTAATGGTCTGTTGTAAGAGCCATCTAGGGTCTATTTCATAGGTCCAATCATTCAGGTTCCCGCCATGAACAGCCCATCGCTGCCGTTGTCTTTCAACCCGGCCGGTATCGAACTCGACCGGCGCCAGGGCCTTAGTCGCCAGCTGTACCAGGCCCTGCGTTTGCGGGTGCTGGACGGGCGCCTGGCCAGCGGTACGCGACTGCCGGCCAGCCGCGACCTGGCCGCGGCCCTGGGGATTTCCCGCAACAGCGTGGTGCGGGCCTACGACCAGTTGTACGCCGAAGGCTTTATCGAAGGCCGCGTCGGTGACGGCACCTATGTGGCCCAATTGCCGGAAACCCGCCTGCCGATCAAAAAACTATCCACAAAAGTATCCACAGGGTTTTCAACAGGCTTACCCACAGGGTTATCCACAAAATCGACGGAGTTACCTGGGATTACATCCAGTAAAGTTATCCACGGCGGCGCTTTGCAGCGTGTGGAACAGCACCAATTGAGCCTGCCGCCCAGTGGTCCGCCACGGGCGTTTCGCGTGGGTATTCCAGCCTTCGACCTGTTCCCGTTCGAGGTCTGGGCCAAGCTGAACGCGGCTTTCTGGCGCAAACCCGACCTGCGCCAGTTGTGCTACGGCGACTCTGCCGGGGACAGCCGCTTGCGCGGCATGATCGCGGCGTATTTGCGCAGCTCGCGGGGGCTGCAATGCAGCGCTGAACAAATTGTGATCACCAGTGGCGCGCAGCAGGGCATTAGCCTTTGTGCACAGCTGCTGGTGGAGCCCGGCGACGCCGTGGCTGTGGAAAACCCCGGCTACCGCGCGGCCGGTCATGCGTTCGCGATTGCCGGGGCGCAATTGCGTGGCGTGGCGGTGGACCAGGAGGGTATCGACTGTCAGGCGCTGAACCGCCTGGAGCACTGTCGGCTGGCCTACGTCACGCCGTCCCACCAGTACCCCACGGGGGTCATCATGAGCCTGGCCCGGCGCCTGGAGCTGCTGGCCTGGGCCGAGCGTACCCAGGGCTGGATCGTCGAGGACGACTACGACGGCGAGTACCGTTACAGCGGTGCGCCCCTGGCGCCGTTGGCTGCGCTGGATCGCCAGGGGCGGGTGATTTACGTCGGCACCTTCGGCAAGGTGGCGTTCCCGGCCCTGCGCCTGGGTTACCTGGTGCTGCCGCCGGGGCTGGTGCAGGCCTTTGCCCAGCGTCGGGCAGTGGATGTACGGCATTCGGAAGTCAGCACCCAAGTGGTGATGGCCGAATTCATGGCCGCCGGGCATTTTCAGCGGCACATCCGCCGCATGCGGCGGGCGGCGCTGAGCCGACGCAATACCTTGCTGGCCGGTTGGCCTGTGGATATCCCTGGCGTGGGCGCATTGCCGACGGTGGCGGCGGGGTTGCACCTGACCATCCCGGTGGCCAGCCTGGCCCGCGAGCAAGCCTTGGTGGCCCAGGCGGCCGAGGTCGACGTGGAAATCAGTGGCCTCAGCCGCTACTGGTTGCCGGATTCGGAGTTGCCCGTGGATCAGCGAGCGGGGCTGGTGCTGGGTTTTGCTGCCGTGCCCGAAACCGACATCCAGTCCGCCCTGGCCCGCCTGCGCAACGCCTGGACCCGGTAGGCGCCGGCTTGCCGGCGGTAAGGCCCGTGGGTTTGCAGCGGTCTCAGGGGCGCTATCGCTGGCAAGCACAACGCCCCCCGGCCGCTCTTGCAGCGGCCCCCCAACAAATGGGCGTCAGGTTCCGGATTTGATTTTGGTCCAGGCTCGGGTCCGGGCGCGTTCGGCGTCGCGGGGCAAGGGTTGCAGGGTGTAGAGGGTGCCCATCGCCGCTTCGGTGGGGTACAGGTTGGGGTTATTGCGGATCGCCGGGTCGACCAGCTCGGTGGCGTCCTTGTTCGGGTTCGGGTAGCCGACAAAGTCGCTGACCGGGGCAATCACCTGGGGCTGCAGCAGGTAGTTGATAAAGGTGTAGGCATCTTCCGGGTTCTTCGCGCCTTTGGGGATCGCCAGCATGTCGAACCAGATCGGCGCGCCTTCCTTGGGCAGACGCATGTCCACGGTCACGCCATTCTTGGCTTCCTTGGCGCGGTTGGCGGCCTGGGAAAAGCTCCCCGAGTAACCCACCGCCACGCAGATGTCGCCATTGGCGATGTCCGCCATGTACTTCGAGGAGTGGAAGTAAGTGATGTACGGCCGGATCTTCATCAACAGCGCTTCAGCCTTGGCGTAGTCCGCCGGCTTTTTGCTGTTGGGGTCCAGGCCCAGGTGCTGCAAGGCCAGGGGCAGGATCTCTGATGGCGAGTCGAGCAGGGCCACGCCGCACTGCTTGAGCTTGCTGATGTTCTCTTCCTTGAAAATCAGGTCCCAGCTGTCCACCGGGGCCTTGTCGCCGAGGGCGGCCTTGACCTTGTCCGGGTTGAAGCCGATCAGGATGGTCCCGTACATGTAGGGCACGGCGAACTTGTTGCCCGGGTCGTTGGCCTCGATCAGCTTCATCAGCTTGGGATCGAGGTGGTTCCAGTTGGGCAGCTTGCTGCGGTCCAGGGGCTGGAACACCCCGGCCTCGATCTGCTTGGCCAGGAATACGTTGGACGGCACCACCACGTCGTAGCCGGAGTTACCGGTCAGCAGCTTGGCTTCCAGGGCTTCGTTGGTGTCGAAGATGTCGTACACCAGCTTGGTCTGGGTGTTCTGGGCCTTGAAGTCGTCCAGGGCCTTGGGGGTGATGTAGTCGAACCAGTTGTAGACCCGCAGGGTGCGTTCTTCAGCGTGCGCGGCGCCACCGACAAAGGTGGCGCAGAGGGCTGGGACGATCAGGCGTTGGAATCGTTTCATGCTGCTATTCCCTCATTGGGCGCGTTGAAAACCTTCGAGAACGTTCACGGCGTTGATGCCGATTTCTTCTACCGCGTAACCGCCTTCCATAACGAACAGCGTCGGCTTGCCGAGGGCGGCGATGCGTTCGCCCATGGCCAGGTAGTCCGGGCTGTCGAGCTTGAACTGGGAGATCGGATCGTCCTTGAAGGTGTCCACACCCAGGGACACGACAATGATGTCGGCGCCGTAGCGGGCGATCTCTGCGCAAGCCTCTTCCAGGGCTGCGCTCCATACATCCCAGCCGCTGCCGGCGGCCAGAGGGTAGTTGAAGTTGAAACCTTCGCCCGGGCCTTCGCCGAGCTCGTCCGCGTAGCCGAGGAAGAACGGGAACTCCGCTTCCGGGTGGCCGTGTATCGAGGTGAACAGCACGTCGCTGCGCTCATAGAAAATCGACTGGGTGCCATTGCCGTGGTGGTAGTCGACGTCAAGGATCGCGACCTTACCGTGGCCTTGGTCGAGAAAGGCCTGGGCGGCGATGGCGGCGTTGTTCAGGTAACAGTAGCCGCCCATCAAGTCGCTGGCGGCGTGGTGTCCCGGTGGTCGGCACAGGGCAAACGCGCTGTGGGCGCCGGCCTGGATCGCGGCCTGGGCGGTGAGCGCTACTTGCGCCGCGCTGTAGGCCGCTTGCCAGGTGCCGGCGGTGATCGGTGCGCCGCCGTCGAAACTGTAATAGCCCAGTTGCCCGTGCAGGTTGCTGGGGAGTACCCGGCGCAACGTGCGGGCCGGCCAGGTGAAGGGCAGCAGGTCGCCGTCGATGCCTTGGGCGGCCCAGCGGTCCCAGGCGCCCTTGAAGAAGTCCAGGTAAGCGCGGCTGTGGATACGCTCGATGGGACCCAGGCCGAAGTCCTTGGGCGCCTCCACCGGGCCCAGTTGGCGGGCTTGCACGCGGCTCAACACATGGTCGGCGCGGGAGGGCATTTCAAAGCAGGGCATGAGCTGGCCGTCGATCAATTCGCAGCGGCCATGGTGCAGGTGGTGATCGTCCGAGTAGATCGTCAGCATTTCTTGTTCTCCGCAGGCTGATTCGGTGGGTCACAGTCTTGCGGGGCGCGGGGTTTCGGAGAACGGCAGGAAAGGCCAAAAGGGGATCGATATGGCCAAAGTGTTTGACCGAAATTCGCCCCCTAAAGAGGCGTGGCGCCCCATTGCGGGGCGCCAGCGGTGTCAGCTCGCGGCGGGCTGGGGAGCCAGGCGTTGCAGGACCTGGAGCATGTCGTCGCGTTTTTTCCGGGCGATGATCTCCAGCAGCAGGGCCCGGCCCTTCTTCTCGCAGTGCTGGCCAACATTCGGATCGGCGCCCTTTTCCAGGAGCAGGGTGAACATGTCCAGGGTTTCCTGCCGGCTGACGATGGGGGCGCCCTGATCCGGGGAAATCTTGTCGGCGACGAACATCAGCAGGCTCTGACCCAAGGGCTCGTTATAGCAGGTGCCACGGCCATAGCTCAGGTTGAGGTCGGCCCCAGCCTCGATCAGGAGCCTCATGGCAGCGTAGTTGTTGCCCCAGAACGCCCGGTACAGCGCGGTTTCACCGTCATTCAGGGTGCGCAGGTCGAGCTTCTGCGGGTGCTGCAGCAGCCAGGTGAAGCCTTCGAGATTGCGCTGTTGTTCGGCCAGAATCATCAGCGGCGTCATGCCTTGGCTGTCTTGCTCGTCGATGGCCACGCCAGCGTCCAGCAGGAACTTCAGGCGCACGCCTTGGCGAAGGTCAGGGCTGTCTCGCAGGTCGCGGCGCATGGCCAATATGGCCAGGGTGCTGTAGTTGTAATGGCCGCGGGTCTGGGCGCCGTTGTCCAGCAGCAGTTGGGCGATCGCCAGGTGCGGGGCCTCCAGCGCGTGCAACAGGGCGCTGCGCCCATCGAAGGCCATGACCTCGCCACTCACGCCACTGGCCAGCAAGCGCCGCACTTCGCTTTCGTCACCGGCATCCACCGCTGCCACCAGCGGCCAGAAGCCCTGGCACGCCTGCGGGTTGGCGGCGCTCAGGCCCAGGCGCTGGAGCACCCTGGGCGGAATGCTCATCTGGCGTTTCAGGCGCAGGCCGCAGTACACCCGGTAACCCTCGATGGCCCGGCCCTGGTGGAGTTTATCCTGTGGTCGTTGCTCGAACTGGGCCCAGTCCAGGTCCGCCAGGTTGAGGTACGTCGGCATGCGCCCGGGGTCGCGGCGCAGCACTTCCGCCAGCCAGGGACGGGCGGTTTTCAGTTGGCCGGCTTCGGTGGTCCAGTAGGCAATGTCGTTGAGCAGCCCGGGGTACTCGCTGCGGTCCGGGGCGAGGGTGCGGTAGTCATGGACGGCGAAGAAGTCCTCGACCTGGAGGATGCCCGGCCCTTTGTCCTTGGCCTTGCGCAATTGCTCGTGCAGCGCACGGAACTGTTTCCAGGTGGTCTCTTCCGCGGCCGGTGCCGAGTATGCATTGAAGGTGATCGGGCCTTTGCCACTGGTAAAGGGCCGGAACCATTGAGGAAAGTGCTGCAAGGCCAGCAGCCACTGTTGCTCGATCTCGGCGTTGACGGGCTGCAGCGGGGTGAAGCTCAAGTCCGTCATGTCCCGGCGGTGACTGATGGCCAGCAGAGGGTGTTGCGGGTCGCGCTGGTCAATCAGCAGATAACGCTGGTTGAGTTGCCATTCCGAAGGGCTTCGGCAGTCGAAGCTCAGGGGCGTCAGGCTGATCCCATCCACCAGTTCATTAGTGGGCGGCCAGTTATCCGAGACCTGGATCGACTCGCCCGGCGACACGCAGGCGCGCAACTCCTCGGGGCTGAACAGCGGTATCGGCGCTGATTTGTAGATCCGCTGCTGGTACCCACGGTCCTGGTAGGCGTTGAGGTAGAACAGCCCGCGGTACTGGCTGAGCACGATCCGCGCCGCCGGCTGTGCCAGGCCGGGCAGGGGGAACGGCTTGATCTGCAGGGTGGCGGTTTCCGGCTCGTCCATGACGAAGTCGCTGGACATGTCCCACCACTTCATCTTGGCCAAGTCGAAGGCCTGGGCGGCGGGTACGACGGCGAGCATCAGCAGTGCCAGGCCGATTCGGCGCAAGCGCGTGGGGCTGGCGATGGCGCCTGTGGAGAGGTTCAAGATTGCAGTCCCTTGCCGGTAGAAAGGTCGGCAATGTAATGCAATCGGGCGCTTTATGCCGGGGTTTGTGTCAGGGCCGGAACTGGCTGGGCGCCACGCCGCTCCAGCGGATAAAGGCGTGGCGGAAGCTCGCGGTTTCGCTGAAACCCAGGGCCTCGGCGATCCGGTAGATCGGCATCTGGTCTTCGCAGAGCATTTGCTTGGCCTGCTCGAAACGCAGCTCGTCGAGCAGCTCCTGATAGCTGCAGCCCAGGTCCTTGAGGTGCCGGCGCAGGGTGCGGGCCGAACAGTTCATTTGTTCCGCCAGCCCCTCAAGCCCCGGTGCGGCGTCCAGCTGCGCGGCCAGCAGTTGGCGGATGCGCCCGAGCCAGGCCTGGCGCCCGGTGAACTCGGTGTTCTGCTTGCGGCAGCGCTCGGCCATGGCCTGGTGGGTAATGGCGTCGGCCAGGGGCAGGGGCTGGTCGAGCCAGCGCGGGTCGAAGGCAAAGGCGTTGCTGCTGGCCTCGAACTGCAACGGGCAGTCGAAGCGTTCGCCGTAGCGTTGTTGGTAGTCCGGGGCGGGGTACTCGAAGCGGGCACCCAGCAGCGGCAGCGGATGGCCCAGCAGGTCGTCGCAGATGACCTTCAATGAGGCCAGGCAGAACTCGGTATTGAAGGCGGCCAGGGCCGGGCACTCGCGATAATCGGCGGCGGTGAGCCAGGTACGCGGCCCGTCGCTTTCCAGGCTGAGTTCGAAAAGTGTTCCCATCAGCGCCGGATAACGCAGCGCCAGGCGCAAAGCGTCACCTAAGGTGGCACTGGTCAGCAGGGCGTAGCCGAGCATGCCGTAGGACGAAACGTGCATGCGCCGGCCCAGCTCCAGGCCGATGTCTCGTTGCAGGGCAACCGCGTTGGCACACACCAGCATTTCCTGGCTGGTGGTGATGCGGGTGTCGGCGCGGCTCAGGTCCGCGGCGTTGATACCGCTGCCGGCCAGCAACGCTTCACTGGGCAGGCCCTGGTCCTTGAAGGTGTTGAGCACCAGGGAAACGGCATTGAGGGTGGTGAGGTGCGAGTGCAGCATGCGCAGATTCCAGCCTGGGTAAGGCTGGTAAGCGGAGCAAGTTGCATGCCGCCCGCGATCAGGCCTGCGGTTCGCCGGCCAGCGGCATGCCGCATTCCGGGCGTTGTGTGGCTAGTGACTTGGCGCTTTGATTGGTGCAACCTGCCTGCCATTCACCGCCTGAGGTGGTGGTGTAGCAACCCTGATAAAGGACTATGTATGACCCTCACTCCTGCGCGTTCCCTGCTTCTGGTGTCCGGCTTGCTCCTGAGTTCGCTGTGCCTGGCCGAGGCTGAGCCAAGCAGCGAAAGCACCATCAAGGACTCTGCCAAGTCAGCCGTCTCGTCAGCCATTTCGGCAGGCAAAAACCTTTTGGGCGGCGTCAGCGAAGGCGTGCTCGATGGTCGCCAGTCGGCGCAAGGCGTCGACGGTGCCTCGATCATTTCCTCCCGTGAGCAAATGAAAGGCCGCGTCGACGTCCAGGTATTGAAGACCGAAGCCGCCGGCGACAGCTTCAACGTTACCCTGGGTTTCAAGAACAGCAGCGACAGCCAGTTGCGGCTGATCAACCTCAAGCAGGCCGGCGCCCTGCTGGCGATCGACCAGGACGGCTACGCCAACAACTTGACTGCCAGCCTCGACAACCCGGACGAAGTCACCATCCCGGCCAAGGCGGCAGTGCGGCAGAAGTTCGTGTTTGAAGGGCCGATCGAGAGCTCGAGTTCGGTGCGGGTCTGGGGCCAGGATTACTCGGTCAAAAAGTAACCGGACAGCCACCCTCTGCTCGTCGTCGAGCCGGCGGCTACCGCAGTAGCTACCGGCTCCCGAGCGCGAACTTCAGCTCAATTCGCCACACAGATCGAGTTCGACCAGGCGCCGCACTTCGGCGGTCTCCAGGCCGGCACCGAGCAAGGCATTGAGCTTGCCGAAGGCTGCTTCGCGGGTCATGCCGCCACCGGACAACACACCCACGCCGCGCAGGCGGCTGCCGGCTTCGTAGATGTCCAGCTCCACACCGCCTTCATGGCACTGAGTGATCGCAACCACCACCACGCCCAGGTCGCGGGCGCGTTGCAGGCTGGCCAGGAATGCCGGGTTGTCGCTGGGGCCGGTGCCGCTGCCGAAGCATTCCAGCACCAGGGCCTGGATGCCGCTGTCGAGCACGCCATCGAGCAGCTCGGCGCCGATACCGGGGAACAACGGCAGCACGCCGACCTTGGCCAATTGCTTGGCCTGGCGATAATCCAGGGCCGCTGGAATGGCCTCGGCCTTGGTGCCGCCGCCCTGGCGTTGCAAGGCGGCAAACGGGTGCCGGCCAAAGCTGCGGATTTTCGCGCAGCGGGTCGGTGCCAGCAGCTCGCCGTGGAAATACAGCTGCACGCCGGGCGCCAAGCCTTGACCCAGGGCCACCAGGGCGCCGCTGAGGTTTTCCCAGGCGTCGCTGTCCGGCACGCCGGCCGGCAACATGGAGCCGGTGAACAGCACCCGCGCCTTGAGGCCCAGCAACTGGAAGCTCATGGCCGCCGCGCTGTAGGCCAGGGTGTCGGTGCCGTGGAGGATCAGCACGCTGTCGCAGCCCTGCACATCCACCGCGTCGACCACGGCTTCGCGCAGGCGCTGCCAGTAGTCGGGGGTCATGTTGGCGCTGTCGATCAGCGGCGCCATCTCGCGAAAGCGCCAGTTGGGCACCACCAGCTCAGGCTGGCTGTGCAGGTACTCGCGCATCCGGGCTTCGAAGCCGGACGCCGGGGCCAGGCCGTTGGCGCTGGCTTGCATGCCGATGGTGCCACCGGTGTAGAGCACCATGACGTTCTGCGCGGCGGGGAAAGTTGTGGGGTTCATTGGCCATTCTCCTGGGCGATGACAGCGTGCGCCGCAGCATGCCTGCGGGCGTACGCCGTGTCACGTCGGGCGGCGCGGGGCCGCCCGGTTCTGCACTCAGCGTTGCGCTGGGCTGGCGTTGGCCGGGGCCGCTTGGGCCGCGGTATCTGGGGTCTGCGGGTTGGCAGGCCAGGCTTTGGTGTCCAGGTCCAGGTCGGCGAACTTGCTGGAATCGAACACTGGGGTCTTGATCCCGGCAGCGCGCTGGTCGTCGTAGTCACGCAGGATGCGCATGGCGACCTTGAACAGCAGGAACAGGGCGATCAGGTTGACGAATGCCAGCAGGGTCATGGTGATGTCGGCAAAGGCGAACACCGTGCCCAAGTCCTCGATCGCGCCCCAGAAGATCAGCACCAGCACCAGGGTGCGGTACAGGAGCAACGCGTTGCGGTTCTCGCCAAGCAGGAAGCGCAGGTTGTTCTCGCCCAGGTAGTAGTTGTAGAGGATCGAGGTGAACACGAACAACGCCAGGGCCACCGAGATGAACATCCGGCCCCATTCGCCGACCACGGCTGCCAGGGAGTTCTGGGTCAGGGCGATGCCGTCACCTTCGAAGCCCGGGGTGTAGAAGCCCGACAGCAGGATCAGCAGCGCGGTGCAGGTGCAGATTACGAAGGTGTCGAGGAACACGCTGAACGCCTGTACCACGCCCTGTGCCACCGGGTGCTCGACCGAGGCCACGGCGGCCACGTTCGGCGCACTGCCCAGGCCGGCTTCGTTGGCGAATACGCCTCGTTTCACGCCCATGATGATGGCGCTGCCCACCAGGCCACCGAAGGCTTGGTCCAGGCCGAAGGCGCTCTTGACGATGGTTGCCAGCATGGCCGGCACATGGTCGAACTGCAGGACGATGACGTAGATGGTCACGCCGATGTAGACCAGGGTCTTCACCGGTACCAGCAGGTCAGCGACCTTGGCGATGCGCTTGATGCCACCGACAAATACCAGGCCCAGCAGCACGGCCAGGGCCAGGCCGGTGTAGGTCGGGTTGAGGTCGAAGGCGTTTTTCAGCGAGTGGGTCACAGCGTGGGATTGCAGGCCGTTGAAGGCGAAACCGAAGGTCACCAGCAACAGGAAGGCCATGATCATGCCCAACCAGCGTTTCTGCAGGCCGTGCTGAATGTAGTACGACGGGCCGCCACGGTATTGCCCTTCAGAGTCGCAGCGCTTGTAGAGCTGGCCCAGGGAGCATTCGAAGAAGCTGCTGGACATGCCCACCAGCGCGGTGACCCACATCCAGAACACGGCGCCAGGGCCGCCCAGGGTAACGGCGATGCCGACGCCTGCGATGTTGCCCGCACCGACGCGGCCGGCGAGGCTGAGCATCAGGGCCTGGAACGAACTGAGTTGGCCGGCGCTGCTTTTCAGGCTGTCGCGGAACACCGCGAACATATGGAAGAAGTGGCGCAATTGAACGAAACGCGAGCGGATCGTGAAGTAGCTACCGAGCCCGACAATGAGCACGATCAGTACTTTCCCTGAGAGGAAGTCGTTGATGACTTCGAGCATGGAGTATTCCTCGCTGTTTTTTGTAAAGGCAAATGCTGGCCCGTTTGAAATATCTCGTTACATGGTCTTTTGCGGGCAGCAAAATCCATGGGGCGAGCTTTCGTCCCGGTTCCATATCGCGGGTTGTTATTAGTTCGGCTTTCGCATGCGGCTGGGCCTCGTGACCGAAGGCTGTGCATGCGAAGAGGGGGCGCACTATACCGGTGCGCGCGCTCGCCGTCTGCATGTTGCGCATTTGGCCGAGGAACGGCAGGGCCCGCGAGGGCTGAATCGGTTCTTGTCCGCGCCCCAACCCCCCGCAAAAAAACACCCAAAACGCCCCCGCGCACCCCTTTGCATACGCCCAGGCGCCTACACATTCCGCGATGAGGCCTGCAAGACCAACATCTTCTGTGGGGGCTGGAACCTACAGCCAGAAGGCGTCGTGCCGTTCCTGGAAATCGCGCAACTCTCCGTGTTCCAGCAACTGGCGGATCCAGGGTCCGAGCAAATCCTGCGGGCTGTCCTGGGGTGTGTTTCGACGCCATGGGGCGGGGACGTCGGCAAAACGCTGCTGATTGGCGCTGAGTTTTTCCAGGATCTGCCGGTCCTGCCGCAGGATCACCTGGAACAGCGGCTGCAGCAGGCTGCGTTTGAGCCAGGCCGGGGCGCGGTGGCGGGCGGTGGCGATGCGCGCGAACAGACGCAACTGGCCATCAGCGGCCGGGGTGAGCCAGGCGCTGACCAACAAATTCAGGCGACCCTGGCGGTCGTGGTATTCGATTTCTGCCAACCCCGGCAGGCGGAAGCGTCCCATGCTGACGCCGCGTTCTCCTTCGAACAGGCGGGAAATCAGCCCGGACTGGGTGCCTTCTTCGCTGTATTGCGCTTCGACGCCATCCTCCAGCCGATGCACCCAGGTCCGAATGTGCTGGCGTTTGCGGTCGTGGCGAATCCACCCGGCATGGACGAAATGGGTATGGAAACCATCGAGAAAATTCTCCGCGGCATCCTGCAGCGAGCAGCGCACCTGGCTCTGAATCCAGAAGGTATCCAGGGGCTGGCGTTGTTCGGCAGGGGCCACCGGAGCGATCGTCGGGCGCTCGGGCGCCAGGCTGACCCACACCAGCCCCTGGGCTTCGCAACTGTGCAAGGGTTGCAGCAAGGCCTGGCTGCAGCGCTGCTGTTGCTGGCCCGGCAGGTGGGCGCAACGGCCCTGGGCGTCCAGGCGCCAGCCGTGGTACGGGCATTCGATCTGCCCGTCGCGCACCCGCCCGGCACTCAGCGGCGCGAAGCGATGGGGGCAACGGTCCGGCAGCACTGCCGGCACGCCCTCGGCGTCGCGAAAGATCACCAGTGGCACGCCCTGCAGGGTGCAGCCCAGCGGCTGGCGTTGCAGTTCGCGGCTTAGGGCCACGGGCCACCAGGCAAGGTTGGGTTTCACAGTTTGAACCTCCTCATCAGGGGCACTCCGATCCGCGTCAGCAGCAGGCTCAGCAACTGCCACACCAGGCGTCGACCGAGGGACAGATGCGCCACGTGGACCAGGCTGTATTCGATCTCCGGCTGGCCGCCGCGCAGGCGTTTGAAGCCTGCGGCGCCGGAACTGAAGTTGAGGACTTGGCGCCGCTCCACCGCCTCCTGCAGGCACAGCCGGGTCAGTTGTCGATACAGGCCGGCACGCTGGGGCAGGGCGGTGTCGTAGCCTACGATCGGCGTGCTGATCAGGGCGCTGTTGGCGAACCAGCCAAGGGCGCCGTCGATGCGCCCTTCGGGGCTGCGCAGGGCGCGCATTTCCAGCCAGCCTTCGGCCTGGCCGCGCTGCATCCATTGGGCGCTGTAGTGGGGGTTCAGGGTGCTGTATTTATCCAGGTACAGCAGGTTGTAGAGCTGCTCGATGCGCTGGAAGTCGGCCGCCTGCAGCTGTTCGCCGTGCACCAGGCTATAGGGGCTGCGGCGCAGCAGGGTGGCGTCGAGGCGGGTGTTGTGGTGGCGCAGGAAGGCCGCCCGCTCACCCTCGCGACCGTCGAACAGGTAGACCTGGCGGCTGGGGATGGCCAGGTAGCCCAGGGCTTGCAGGCGCTGGCGCAGCCCCGGGTTGCTGAAGTCGTTGAGCGAGCGAAAGCCGAAACCGTGATCGGGGAAGTCTCGCTTGAGCAGCTCGGTGATCGCCGGCAGGTCATCACCCGTCCAGTCGGGCGGGTAGAGGTTGGTCGACAGCAGCCAGTTATTGACCTGCACCAACCGGTCGACCTTGGCCGCCCGCAGCAGGCGGTCGACGCCTTGGGTCAGCAGCTTCAGCGGCCAGGTCAGCCAGGGCCGTTGCAGGCGCTTGAGCTCTTCCCGGGCGTAGCCGCTGTAGGCCGTCAGTGGCGAGACCACGTAGCAGTTGTCCGCCGGCTCGTTGCCATCGGTGATGCTGACCGGAAACTGCTGGCTGCCGGTGTCGAGCAGCGCCAGGCCGGTGCTGAGGTTGCCAATCAGCTTCGCGCCGGCGCAGGTCTGCACGTAACGCCGCGCCGGGCTGTCGTCAGGCAGTGCGGCCAGTTGTTCGGGGCGCAGCAGCTTCATGGTCGGGGGCTGTCCAGGCATTGGCCGTTCCACTCGATGTCGGCGGTGGAGGCGGCGAGCAAGCCGCAGCGGCGGGTCAGGGCGCGGCCGATGATTTCCGCCAGGCTCAACACCTGGGCGGTCAGGGGGCCGCGATCGGCGCCCTGGACGATCACGTCCCGGGCGCGCCGGTAGTCGTGCCAGAACGCGCCGCTCAAGGCCCGTTGTGGGGCGGCCAGAAGCAGCATGGCCAGGGCGATCATCCGCGGTTCATGGGTCGCCTCCAGCGGCTCGGTCGCGACAGTGCCGAGCGCCGCCACCAACGGTGAGCGCTGGTCGTCGAACAAGTGCACGCCGCTGGTGGCCCTGGGGTTGCATTCCAGGACCTGGAAGCGGCCCTGCCCATCCTCGATAAAGTCGAAGCCCACCTGCCCGGTGTAGCCGGTGGCGCGACCGAACTGCTCAATAAAGGCGCGGATGGGCGCGGGCGCGCAGCTGTTGAAGTAAATCCCGGAGCCGCGCCCGACCCGGTAGCGCGGCTGGTAGCAGCTATGGGCCCGCAACTGGCCGTCCACCAGCACGCTGAAACTGCAGTACTCCTGCCCGGCGACAAAGCGCTGGGCGACCCAGGGTGCGCTGGCCGTGGGCTGGACCTTGGCCAGTTGCGCAGCACTGGGGCGGATCAGGGTCTGGGAGGCGAAGCGTGAATACGCCGGCTTGAACACCAGCTGCTCACGCTCGGCGGCCAGGGCTTGCACGGCTGTGGCGTCGTGCAGCAGTTGGGTGGGCGGCGCGGCCACGTCCCAGCCTTGAGTCATGGCGGCGAACTGGCCCTTGTGATGCAGGCGATGCAGCAAATCGAACGGGCTGGTGAACACCCGGCACAGCGGGCTCAGGCGTTCCAGGCCGTGAGCCAGGTAGAACACTTCTTCGCAGGTGGGCAGCAGCAGGTCGATGGCCTGTTGGCGGATCACCGTGGCCAGGGCTTCGATCCAGGCATGGGGGTCTTGCCTGGGCTCGGGCAAGCGCACGAACTGCTCGGCCGAGCGGCTGAAGCGGCTCAAGGGGTGGGCCAGGGAATCGGCCACGGTGACGCTCCAGCCGGCGTGCTCGAAGGCTCGCGCCCACTCCAGGCAGGCCGGCGCGCGGGCGCCCAGAATCAGTACACGCATGGCAGTCCCTCGGGGGCTTGAAGCATCTGAAGGCGACGGCGTTTGGCCTGGGGCGGCGGTGCCTGCCAGTGGCCGAAGCTCAAGGTCGGGGCCTGCAAGCCTTGCTGGGCGCAGAGCTCGCCAAGGGCCGCGCTCAGGCGTTGGCAGAGGTCGGGGTGGTCGCCGGGTGTCAGCAGGTTGACCTGCCAGTGGCGGCCCTGTTGGCGGATTTCGTATTCCTCCAGCGCCGGCCCGAGCATCAACAGGCATCGGCGCAGCACGTCGGGATAAAGCGCGGCCAAGTGCCCGCCGTCGAGGCTGGGCAGCCAGAGGATTTCATCGGCGCGACCCTCCACGGCCGCAATCGCCCGTTCGGCCCGGCCGCAGGGGCAGGGTGCGCTGGCGACCCGCAGAATGTCGTTGAGGCGATAACGCACGATCAGCTGCGTACGCCGGGAAAAGTCGGTGATGATCGGCTGAAAACGGGTCTTCCCGGCGTCCAGCCATTGGGGCTCGATGTGCAGGTGGCTCTCGTTGAGGTGCAAGGTTCCGGCTTCGCAGGTGTAGCCGAGAAAGCCCTCGCTGGCCTGGTAGATCTGCTGGGCGTGGAGCCCGAAGGCGCTGTACACCGCCTCGGCATCGGCACTCTCCAGCACTTCGGCGACCGACAGGATGTGCCGTGGGCGAATGCTCAAGTGGCCGGCCAGCGCAGCCTGGGCCAGCCCGCGCAGCACCGTGGCCGGGGCCACCAGTACATCCGGGTCCTGTTGGTTGAGGCGCTCCAGGGACGCCGGCAAACCGAGGGTCAGGTCGTGAAAGGCGAAGTCGATCCGGCGGCTGGCCAGGGTGGTGTACAGGCGGCTGTTGGCCCGCAGGAAGAAGGCAATCCGCAGCGGCGCCAGCCACGGGCACAACAGGCGCGGCAGCAACGCCCGGGGCAAGGTGCGCGCCAGCAGGATGCCGGCCCAGCGCTGGCGCTCCACGCTGCTGACCAGGAACACCCCCTGGGCCCCCGACGTGCCGCTGGACAGGCCGACGGTAATGTCGCCCAGGGTCGGGCTGAAGTCCCGGGACTGTTCGGCCGCGATGGCCACCGGCAGTACCTGCTCCAGGCTCAGGCCGCGGGTGTTGAAGGCGGCGAAGTCGTTCATCAGCGTGGCTTTGTCCATGATCGGCAAGCTCTGCAGGTCACTCGCCCGCAGGTGCCGGAAGCGTTGCCCACGGGGCATGACCTTGGCCATAAAGTGCTTCAGCCGCCGGGCTTGCCAGGCTTGCAGCCGGTCGCGCCGCTGAAAGCGCAGGGCATAGCGGCTGAGGAGGAACGATACGGCGCTGCGCAAGGTGCCGATCAGGCGTTCACTGTTCATCGAGGAAGGCCTGCCAGGCGTGGGTGCAATGGGAGGGCAGCACCGCCACCGCCGGTTCGCGGCGGATCAACTGCCCGAGGTCGTTGTAAGTGCGCCGGTACTGCCGTTGGTCGGCGCTGGCAAACCACAGCGCCGGCGCGGCGGGCAGGCGCTCGGCGCGGCAGGCCGGGACCGACCAGCACGCGTCGGCCACCAGAAACACCGGTCGCCCCTCGGCGTCGGGGATAAACAGGCCCAGTTGGCCCTCACTGTGCCCCGGCAGCGGCACGCCGATCAGGCTGGCATCGCCGAACAGGTCGAGGCCGCGTTCAAACGGCGTCATCCAGGCGGGCAGGGCGCAGGCCGGGCTGGCATTGGCCAGGCGCAGGCGGGCGCTGAAGTCCTCTGGCAGCAACCCGGGCAAATGCCCGCCCAAGGTGGCGCGCCAGCGATGGCCGCGCAGGCTTTCAATGTGTTGATGGTCCGCTTCCAGGGCAATAAAGGTGGCGCGGGGGAAGTCCCGCAGGCCGGCGATATGGTCGGCGTGGAAGTGGGAAATGATCACGCAACGGATGTCTTCCGGGCCAATGCCCAGGGCATGCAGTTGGGCGAGCAACTGTTCCGCCACTGGCAACTGGACGGGCACGGCGCTGCGATACAGGCGCTCCGGCAGGGCACGGGTGGCCTGGAAAAAGTGCTCGGCATAGCCCGTGTCGTAGAGGATCCAGCCGTGGTCCGGGTGTTGGATCAGGCCGCACAGCGCCGGGAACTGGCGGGGCGCCAGGCGTCCGCCGCGATCGGCCATGCATTCCAGGTGCTGGCACCAGCCGGCCCGCAGGATGTGCACCTGCACGCGACGGCTCATGCGGGTGGCCTCTGTTGCTCCAGCCACCAACGGGCGTGCTGGGCAATGCCCTGGTCCTGGCTGATGACCGGGCGATAGCCCAGTTCGGCGCAGATGGCGCTGATGTCCAGGGTCTGGCTGAACGCCAGGACCCCGGCGCCGTAACGGGTGATCAACGGTTCGCTGCCGTTGCCCAGGCGTGCCCGCAGTTCAAGCAATTGCGCCACCCGGTCCACCAGGCGCCAGGGCAGTCGCCGGGTGCGCAGGGGCAGTTCGAAGTGCTTCGCCATCTGATCCAGCAGCGCCTTGAAGCTCAACGGCGTGCCATTGCTCAGGTTATAGATGCACAGCCGGCGGGGCAGTGGCCGGGTCAGGGCCAGCCACACGGCCTCCACCAGGTTGTCGACGCAGGTCAGGTCCAGTTGCGCGTTGCCGCCGCGCATCAGCGGAATGGCCCCGCGCTGCATCACCCGCAGCAGGCGTGGCATCAGGGTCGCGTCCCAGGGGCCGAACACCGCCCTGGGCCGGAGGATCACGCATTGGGCCAGGTCGGCTTCGCGCAGCAGGGCCTCGGCCTGGGCTTTGCTGCGGGCGTAGTCGTTGACTGGCGGCGGCAGGGGCTGGTCTTCGCGGATGCCCAGGCGGTCGCGGAAGTTGAAGTACAGGCTGGGTGTGGACAGGTGCACCAGCCGTGGGATGTGGTGTTCCCGGCAGGCGTGGATCACTTCGGCGGTGGAGTCGAGGTTGGCGTGGGCAAATGCCTGGGGCGAGCCCCAAGGGGATGACAAGGCTGCGCAGTGCACGATGGCATCGCAGCCTTGGCTGGCGTCGGCCAGCAGGCGTTGCCCTAGCGGGCTGCCGTGCTCCAGGGGCAACCAGCGCACCGGCGCCGGGCTGTGGGCCATGACCTCGGCGGCGGCCTTGGGGTTGCGCCCGCTGAACTGCACCTCGCAGCCTTCGCCAGCCAGGCGCCAGACCAGGTGCCGACCGATAAAGCCGGTGCCGCCGGTGACCAGAATCTTCATCAGTACTCCAGGACCATGCCGCCGAGGGACAGGCCCGCGCCGGTGCCGATCAGCATCAGCCGTTGCCCGCGCTGGATGCGCCCGTCACGCACGGCGATGTCCAGGGCGGTGGGCAGGGACGCGGCCACCTGATTGCCGTGCTGGGCAAAGATATCAATGACCTTCTCCGGGCCCAGGGCCAGGCGTCGGGTTGCGTGCTGCATGGCTTGCTGACTGGCCTGATGGGGGATCACCCAGTCGATCTGATCGCGGTTCAGCCCGGCCTGGCCCAGCAGCTCGTCCATCAGCGTGGGCAGGTGCTTGGCGGCCAGGCGAAACACGCCTTTGCCGTGCATGGCAAAGCTGGTCAGGGGTTCGAAGGGCACGTCGATGCGCCGTGGGTGATAGCGCGATCCGCCAGCGGGGATCTGGCACAGCTCGGCGCCTTCGGAATAGGTTTTCAGGCGAGAGGCGAGGATGGTTGCGCCACCGTCGCCGGCCCCCAGGACCACGGCTGCGGCGCCGTCGCCAAAGATCCCGCTGACGTCCACCTGCTGCCAGTCCAGGCCGCAGGAGGCGATATCGGCGCACACCAGCAGCACGCGCCGGTAATGCCCGGCCTGGATCGGCCAGGACAGGGTATCCAGGGCGGCGATAAAGCCCAGGCAACTGGCGTTGATGTCCATGGCCGGGATGCCGGATTGGCCCAGCCCCAGCTCCCGTTGCAGCAAGGCGGCATTGCACGGCATGCCTTGGTCCTGGGTGCCGCTGGCGCAGACGATCAGGTCCAGTTGCCCCAGCTCCAACTGTGCCGCCAGCAGCGCCTTGCGGGCCGCGAGGGCGCCCAGGCTGGCGGCGTTTTCCGTTGGGCTGGCGACATGCCGCTGCTGCACACCGCTGATGCGTTCCACGCTGCCGGTTTCCAGGCCGAGCTGGCGGTCCAGCTCGGCACTGGTGACCACCCGCTGAGGCAGGGCATGGCCGGTGCCGAGGATGGCCAGTGCGCGGGGCTTGGCAGGGGCTGGTTGAGACATGTGCATGCAAATTCCGTTTCTGGGCAATAAGGCAAGGCAGGATAGCGGCGGGGTGATCCGTCAGGCGGGCTGAGGCGCTATCGGGCATTTCTCCAGCAGCAGTGCCAGCCCTTGCTGGTAAGCCTCGGGCTCCATGAGGTCACTGTGTTTGGCAACCATATACAGCTGTTTTTTGGCCTCCAGTTTGGCGCAGGCCAGGAAATAGAAGTCGGCGTTTTCCTTGAAACTCACAATCTGGTCCCAGTCCAATCCGCTTTGGGCGCCTTTGCCGTTGATCATGACAAAACCCTGGTCTCCGAGCTGCAGGCGATAGGTGCCCTCGATGGATTTCAGCACGATGTGCAGTCGGGCCTTGATCAAGCGCTCCTGCGTGCCGCGAAAGTTTTTACGGGGCTTGGCGTAACTGGCACTGACGCCGGCCCTCAAGCGCGTCAGCCATTGGCCGGAAAAACGCCGCCAGAGCAGGGTCAGGATCAGGGTGTAGACGAGCGCGGCAATGATTTTCCCTGGGGTGATCTGCTGCGCGGGGAAATACATCGCCAGCGCCCCTGCCACCAGCAGCAGGCTGAACAGCAGCGGACCGAGCAGTTTTTTATGCCAGTGTTCCAGCCAGCGCATCCGCCGCGCCGTTTTTTCTTCATCCTTGCGCAACTCGAGTTCTAGCTGCTCCGCGAGTTTGAGGGCGGTGTATTCCGGGGTGATGCTGAACTGAAGTTCCATGGTGATGAGGCTGACGTCCGTATCCGAGCAAGGGCGGCAGTTTACTCGCTCATCCGGTTACTGCGGGAACAGCGGGATATTCTCTTGCGCCAGGTTCAGCAGTGCCTCGTCCAGCTGCGGCTTGTGCCGTTGGTAAGCCTCGCGGCCCAGGCGCAGGTCGGGCTGTTCAAGGGCGTCCGCCAACTCCAGCCATTGCAAGTACCTGAACTGGGCAATGGTTGGGGCCAGTTGGAAATGCACGGCGCTGTCAAAACCCTCCCAGTCTTCATAACTGGCCCACTCGTACAGCGTCATGAAGCAGCGCAGCGCCGGGGCCAGGGCGTCCAGTTGCTCGAGCGCCAGCCAGTAGGCGCGGTGAAGCTGATGCACGGTTTCCACGGCCTGGGCGATCAGGCTGACGGCATGGCCCGGGTCGCGGTGGTGTTTGCGCAAAATCCGTTGGGTCAGGGTAAAGCGCGCTTCCTCTATAGCAGCCAAGGCGCGGGGTAGGTCGTAGTCGGCGTGCTGCAAACAGTCCCGGGCCTGTTCAAGCGGCAGCCCGGACTGAGTCACCAGGTGCTGCAGCAACTCGGCCTTGAAACGTTCGGCAGCCTGCTGCGGATCGCCCGCGCACTGTTCAAGCAGCACTTGCGCATGGCGCAGGCCCACGGGGACCCAACTGCGTAGCTGTTGCAGGGCCTGGATGTGCGTCGGATCCATCGACTGAAATGCCTCGGTGTTGGGGGAGGCACGATTATCCACCGTGACGCACGAATCTGCGCTGCTAAAACGGCCAATGGCCTTTTGTAGGAGCCCGCTTGCCGGCGATGGCGTCGGTTGCGGTGATGAGGAGGGCAGGCCGGGCTTTATCGCTGGCACGCCAGCTCCTACAAAGGCGCGCGGTGTTGGGGGGCGTTTTTTGGGCAAAAAAAGGGCCTGGAGAGTGATCTCCAGGCCCTCAAAAGGTGAGAGGTGTCTAGTCCCTCAGCCTGGTGAGCGTGGCCCTGGGTTGGCAGGGCCGGCGTTGGTTCAAGCCTTCAAAGGCACCAGACGCGGGGCAATCATGTTTTCCGGGCGCAGGATGTCGTCGAGCATGGCGTCGTCGAGCAAGCCTTCTTCGCGCACCAGTTCCAGTACGCCACGGCCGCTTTCGAGGGCGATACGGGCGATACGGGTGGCGTTTTCATAGCCGATGTAAGGGTTCAGCGCGGTCACCAGGCCGATGGAGTGCTCCACCAGCTCGCGGCAGCGGGCTTCGTTGGCGGTGATGCCGACGATGCAGTGCTCGCGCAGCATGTCCATGGCGCGTTGCAGCAGGCGGATCGAGTCGAAGATCTTGAAGGCGATCAACGGCTCCATCACGTTCAACTGCAGTTGGCCGCCTTCGGCTGCCATGGTCAGGGCCAGGTCGTTGCCGATGACTTGGAACGCCACTTGGTTGACCGCTTCCGGGATCACCGGGTTGACCTTGCCGGGCATGATCGAGCTGCCGGGCTGACGCGCTGGCAGGTTGATTTCGTTGATGCCGGTGCGTGGGCCGCTGGACAGCAGGCGCAGGTCGTTGCAGATCTTCGACAGCTTGACCGCGGTGCGCTTGAGCATGCCGGAGAACAGCACGAAGGCGCCCATGTCGGAGGTGGCTTCGATCAGGTCGGCAGCCGGTACCAGCGGCTGGCCGCTGATGGTGGCCAGGCGTTGTACGGCCAAGGCCTGGTAGCGCGGGTCGGCGTTGATGCCGGTGCCGATGGCGGTGCCGCCCAGGTTGACTTCGGTCAGCAGCTCGGGCGCCAGGGTTTTCAGGCGGGCCAGGTCTTCGCTGAGGGTGGTGGCGAAGGCGCGGAATTCTTGGCCGAGGGTCATCGGCACGGCGTCTTGCAATTGGGTACGGCCCATTTTCAGCACGTGGCCGAATTCGACGCCCTTGGCAGCGAAGGCTTGGATCAGGCTGTCGAGGCTGGCCAGCAGCGCGTCATGGCCCAGCAGCAGACCCAGACGGATCGCGGTTGGGTAGGCGTCGTTGGTCGACTGCGCCATGTTCACGTCGTTGTTCGGGTGCAGGTACTGGTATTCGCCCTTGTTGTGGCCCATGGCCTCCAACGCGATGTTGGCGATGACTTCGTTGGCATTCATGTTGGTCGAAGTGCCAGCGCCGCCTTGAATCATGTCCACCACGAACTCTTCGTGGAAATCGCCGCGGATCAGACGGGCACAGGCTTCGCTGATAGCTGCGTGCTTGGCTTCGCTGAGCTGGCCCAGCTCGCGGTTGGCATCAGCTGCTGCCTGCTTGACCATCGCCAGGCCGACCACCAACTTCGGGTAATGCGAAATCGGAACGCCGGAGAGACGGAAGTTATTCACCGCTCGCAGGGTCTGGATGCCGTAATACGCTTGAGCGGGTACTTCGAGTACGCCAAGCAGGTCTTTTTCTGTGCGGAAAGATGCAGCGGAGGACATGATAGAAATCATCTCGATTAAGGACCCGGTCTGTGCCGGAACGCTGTGAATCCTAGGCTTACGGGAAAATTTGGGCCAATGCTGTTCAGCACTGGCCTATGCATAAACGGCATAATGTCCGTGTGACGCCGCTTTGTCGGCGAGCGTGTGACCTAAAATGGTGCGTGTCCGGGAGGACGTGATGAATCTGGAAAGCAAATGGCTCGAGGACTTCAGTGCCCTGGCCGCCACCCGCAGCTTCTCGCAGGCCGCCGAACGGCGCTTCGTGACCCAGCCGGCGTTCAGTCGGCGGATCCGCAGCCTGGAGGCCGCCTTGGGCCTGACCTTGGTCAATCGCTCGCGCACGCCGGTCGAGCTGACGGCGGCGGGGCAGTTGTTTCTGGTGACCGCGCGCACCGTGGTCGAGCAGCTCGGTGAAGTGCTGCGCCACCTGCATCACCTGGAAGGCGGGCAGGGCGAAGTGATGCAGGTCGCTGCTGCGCATTCCCTGGCGTTGGGGTTCTTCCCGCGCTGGATCGCCCAGTTGCGCAACGAAGGCCTGAACATCGCCACGCGGCTGGTGGCGACCAACGTCGGCGACGCGGTGCATGCCCTGCGCGAGGGCGGTTGTGACCTGATGCTGGCTTTCTACGATCCGGACGCGGCGCTGCAGATGGACTCGGAAATCTTCCCGTCCCTGCATTTGGGCCACACTGAAATGCTCCCGGTGTGCGCGGCGGATGCCGACGGCCAACCGTTGTTCGACCTTGAAGGCGAGGCCAGCGTACCGTTGCTGGCCTACAGCGCCGGGGCTTTCCTCGGGCGTTCGGTGAACCTGCTGCTGCGCCAGCGCAACCTGCGGTTCACCACGGTGTATGAAACCGCCATGGCCGACAGTCTGAAGAGCATGGCCCTGGAAGGACTGGGCATCGCCTGGGTGCCGCAACTGAGCGTGCGCGCCGAGCTGGCTCGGGGCGAGTTGGTGGTGTGTGGCGGCCCGCAGTGGCATGTGCCCCTGGAGATTCGCCTGTACCGCTGCGCCCTGGTGCGCAAGGCCAATGTGCGGCTGTTGTGGCGCAAGCTGGAGGGCGGCGCCGCACAAGCCGCGGCCGTGTAGGAGCCGGCTGTTGGCGAAAGCGTCGGCCGGGAGGGGGGTGATTGCCGGGCTGGTCTCTTCGCTGGCAAGCCAGCTCCTACGAGGGACGGGGGATTGACCTGGGGGTCAATAAAATCGGGGTTTTGCGCCGGAAATACTTTGTTCGACAGATGGTCGGCGAAAGTGCGTTTAACCCACCTTTTTCGGTATACTGCGCGGCCTTCGGCCGGTTCGCCCGGCCATATTTCGTATAACAAGCCACGCCGGTCCTCCTGCGTGGCTTGTTGTTTTTTGACGCGCCTGCGGGCGCCCAGAGAGAAGAGGCACGACGATGAGTGCACTGGTTGGCGTGATCATGGGCTCCAAGTCCGATTGGTCCACCCTTAGCCACACCGCCGATATGCTGGAAAAGCTCGGCATCCCTTATGAGGTGAAAGTGGTCTCTGCCCACCGCACCCCGGATCTGCTGTTCCAGTACGCCGAAGAAGCCGAGGCCCGTGGCATTGAGGTGATCATCGCCGGTGCCGGTGGCGCGGCTCACCTACCAGGCATGTGTGCGGCCAAGACCCACCTGCCGGTGCTGGGCGTTCCGGTGCAGTCGTCGATGCTCTCGGGTGTGGATTCCCTGTTGTCCATCGTGCAGATGCCTGCGGGCATCCCGGTTGCCACTCTGGCCATCGGCAAGGCCGGCGCGATCAACGCCGCGCTGCTGTCGGCGAGCATCCTGGGCGCCAAGCACCCGCAATTCCACACCGTGCTGAAGAAATTCCGCGCTGAGCAGACAGACAGCGTGCTGGACAATCCAGACCCACGCGTCGCCTGAGGCTTTTGACCATGAAAATCGGTGTAATCGGTGGCGGCCAGCTGGGTCGCATGCTAGCCCTGGCGGGCACCCCGCTGGGCATGAATTTCGCTTTCCTGGACCCGGCGCCGGATGCCTGTGCCGCGGCGTTGGGCGAGCACCTGCGGGCCGATTACGGCGATCAGGATCACCTGCGCCAGTTGGCCGACGAAGTGGACCTGGTGACCTTCGAATTCGAAAGCGTGCCGGCGGAAACCGTGGCCTTCCTTTCGCAGTTCGTGCCGGTCTACCCGAGTGCCGAAGCCCTGCGCATCGCCCGCGACCGCTGGTTCGAAAAGAGCATGTTCAAGGACCTGGGGATTCCTACCCCGGCGTTCGCCGACATCCAGTCCCAGGCTGACCTGGACGCCGCCGTGGCCGCCATCGGCCTGCCGGCTGTGCTGAAAACCCGCACCCTGGGTTATGACGGCAAGGGCCAGAAGGTCCTGCGCAGCGCCGCCGACGTGACCGGCACCTTTGCCGAACTGGGCAGCGTGCCGTGCCTGCTGGAAGGCTTTGTGCCGTTCACCGGTGAAGTCTCGCTGATTGCCGTGCGTGCCCGTGACGGTGAAACCCGTTTCTACCCGTTGGTGCACAACACCCACGACAGCGGCATTCTCAAGCTGTCCGTGGCCAGCTCCGAGCACCCGCTGCAAGCCCTGGCCGAGGACTACTCCAGCCGCGTGCTCAAGCAGCTGGATTACGTCGGCGTCATGGCGTTCGAGTTCTTTGAAGTGGACGGCGGCCTCAAGGCCAACGAAATCGCTCCGCGGGTGCACAACTCCGGGCACTGGACCACCGAAGGCGCCGAGTGCAGCCAGTTCGAAAACCACCTGCGGGCGGTTGCCGGCCTGCCACTGGGTTCCACCGCCAAAGTGGGCGAGAGCGCCATGCTCAACTTCATCGGCAGCGTGCCACCGGTGGACAAGGTCATCGCCATCGATGACTGTCACCTGCACCACTACGGCAAGGCCTTCAAGGTCGGGCGCAAGGTCGGCCACGCCAACCTGCGCTGCGCCGACAAGGCAACCCTCGAAGCGCAGATCCTCAAGGTCGAAGCGCTGATCGCCGAGCAATAAAACCCGGGTGACGGCGGAACCTTCAAGGGCCGCCGTTCTCTGATGGCAGGATGCCAAAGTGCTGACTAGGCTTTGGCGTAACCCCTAATACAGAGGAAAAGCCATGGGAATTATCGGCACCATTTTTATCGGTTTGATCGTGGGTCTGCTGGCGCGCTTCCTCAAGCCAGGGGATGACAGCATGGGCTGGATCATGACCATCCTGCTGGGTATCGGCGGTTCGCTGGCGGCGACTTACGGCGGCCAGGCCTTGGGTATTTACCAGGCCGGTCAAGGCGCGGGCTTCATTGGCGCGCTGGTCGGCGCGATCGTCCTGCTGGTGATCTACGGCTTTGTGAAAAAGAGCTGATTTAGCGACAAAGCCCTCTCTGCTGCGCAGGCCGGGAGGGCTAGAATGCTCGGCGACTTATCGTCCCTTCCTTGACCGAGCTCCTCCATGCGCCGTCTTTTGTTGACCCTTGTGTTGCTGGGCAGTGGCCTGGCCCACGCCGCTGAACTCCCGGAAACCGACTGGCTGGAACTGATGCCCAAGTCGGACCAGAAAGCCCTCGAGCAGATGCCGGAAATCGACCACAACTCCCCTGAAGCCCAGGGCACCTTTACCGACAAGGGTGGCTTGAAGCAGAGCAAGGGGTTGCCGGCCGTGATGTATTCCACCAAGACCGTGCCGGGCATGAACGGCAAGGAAATTCGCATTGGCGGGTATCCGGTGCCGTTGGAATCCGACGCCAAGGGCCGCAGCACGCTGTTCTTCCTCGTACCTTACCCAGGCGCCTGCATCCACGTGCCGCCACCGCCGCCCAACCAACTGGTGCTGGTGCGCTACCCCAAGGGCCTGAAGCTGGACGACATCTACACGCCGCTGTGGGTGACTGGCACTTTGAAGATCGAAAAGGTCAGCAACGACCTGGCCGATGCGGCCTATGCGCTGGAGGCGGGCAAGGTGCGGGTGGTCAAGGAATCTGACCTCTGAAGGGCTAGGGGAGGCGGCTTGGGGCGACAGTCGTATCGCCGGCAAGCCGGCTCCTACAGGTCAGAGCGGGGTGCTGGTGATGCTGACGCCCAGGGTATGGCTGGCGCCGGGGGCCAGGGTGACGATGTCATCCAGGACATTGGCGGTTTCGATGCACAGCATGCGTTGCCAGCCGTCGTCGGCCATGTCGCTGAACTGCGCGGCGCGAGCGATCCAGGGGTTCCAGATCACCGCTGAGCGCGAGCCGCGGCTGGTCAGTTGGATCCGCCGTTCCCAGGTCGGGTCGACAATGTTCAACTGCACCGGGGTATCGAGGTAGATGCGGTCGGTCTCGCCGGCAAACTGCAGGTCGCCCACTTGGGCCACGGTCTTCCAGTCGTCCAGGGTCTCGATGTAGTTCAGGCCATCCAGCCCTTCTACCCGCACATTGCGCACGTCACTGACCGCGAAATAGCTGTGCAGCGCCTGGCTGATGCTGACGCTGTCCGTGCCTTGGTTATGGCTGGTGAGGTTGATGTGCAGTTGTTGATCCAGGCGGATCGACAGGGTCAGGCCAACCTGGTGCGGCCAGCCCGGCAAGCCGCCTTCGGGCATGGGCAGTACCAGCTCCACCAGCAGGCCATCGTCGTCGCCTTCGATGCCCGCCAGGGTCCACTCGCTGGCGCGAACCAGGCCGTGGGCCGGCGCCGGCTCGTTGCTCTGGCGCATGGCCTGCACGCTTTGCGGGTTGCGCGCCAGGTTGCCGAACCACGGCCAGCACACCGGCACACCGGCGCGAATGCTTTTGCCCTGCTTGAACAGTGCCTCGTCGTTGAGCCAGATCAGCGGCGGTTGCCCGGCCACTTGATAGCTGAGGATGTGTGCTCCTTGCTGGGCCACCAGCAATTCGGCCTGACCGTGGCGGATGCGCCAGCAGTTCAGTTCATCCAGTTTCACTGTTTCAACGTGAGGCGTCGGCATCGTGCAATTCTCGTTCAGGAGCAGGGGCTGCTATGGACCGCGCAACGGCTGTCAGGTTTAACCTTGGCCGGTCAGCGCGCCCGTGGCGGAACCGAACGGGTACGGCCGCTGCCATCGATGGCGACGAACACGAACACCGCCTCGGTGACTTTGCGCCACTCGCTGGACAGCGGGTCGTCGCTCCAGACCTCAACCATCATCTGGATCGAGCTGCGGCCGATTTCCAGGGTCTGGGTATAGAAGGACAATTGTGCGCCTACGGCGACCGGCACCAGGAAGGCCATGCGGTCGATGGCCACGGTCGCTACTCGGCCACCGGCCACGCGGCTGGCCATGGCGGTGCCGGCGAGGTCCATCTGGGCCACCAGCCAACCGCCGAAAATATCGCCAAAACCGTTGGTTTCACGGGGGAGTGCGGTGATTTGCAGGGCCAGGTCGCCTTGCGGGATCGGATCTTCTTGTTCGAGCTCTATCATGCCGAGGGTGCCTCTGACCCGTGACGCTTCATGGGTACTTCAGGTGAATAGCCGTCTTTAGGAAAAACGATTCAGCCCCGAACATACTACGTTCGTCACGTTCTTTCTAAGGCGCGCTAAAGGGAAACTCTGCGAAACCGGCTGGCTCATTCAGTCGAGGAGGAGGCACAACAGCGTTTTCGCACAGCAACCCTTGCCAGGAGCGGGTTTGCGCTCCGAGGTTTGCGAGTATATCGGTCGATAGACTCCGCGACGACCGTCCGGTTCTCATTTTGCTCGCCAATTGCGCACATCCATGTGCTTTTTCGAACAATTTGCTATCGTGCCGAACCTGCCAGGCCCCAACCAGCGCTGTTGCGGTTTCCAGATTGACCTATAAGAGAAGCCCCTTGCCATGACCTCTGTGCCCTCGAGTGCCGCGCAGCCTGCGCAACCCGCTCGTCCGTTGACTCGCAACGACTACAAAACCCTTTCGCTGTCCGCCCTGGGCGGTGCGCTGGAGTTCTACGATTTCATCATTTTCGTGTTCTTCGCCACCGTGGTCGGCAAGCTGTTCTTCCCGGCGGACATGCCCGAATGGCTGCGCATGATGCAGACCTTCGGGATCTTTGCCGCCGGTTACCTGGCGCGGCCCCTGGGCGGGATCGTCATGGCCCACTTCGGCGACCTGCTGGGGCGCAAGAAGATGTTCACCCTGAGCATTTTCATGATGGCGGTGCCGACCCTGATCATGGGCCTGCTGCCGACCTACGCACAGATCGGCATGTGGGCACCGATCCTGCTGCTGTTGATGCGGGTGATCCAGGGGGCGGCCATTGGCGGTGAAGTGCCGGGCGCCTGGGTCTTCGTTTCCGAGCACGTACCGCAACGCCACATCGGCTACGCCTGCGGCACCCTGACGTCGGGCCTGACCGCCGGCATCCTCCTGGGCTCCCTGGTGGCCACGGCCATCAACAGCATCTATACCCCGGTGGAAGTGTCCGACTACGCCTGGCGGATTCCATTCCTGCTGGGCGGTGTGTTCGGCTTGTTCTCGGTCTACCTGCGCCGTTGGCTTCACGAAACCCCGGTGTTCGCCGAGTTGCAGCAGCGCAAGGCCCTGGCCGAAGAAGTGCCGCTGCGTGCGGTCTTGCGTGACCATCGTGGGGCGATTGCCATCTCCATGCTGCTGACCTGGCTGCTGTCCGCCGGGATCATCGTGGTGATCCTGATGACCCCCACCGTGCTGCAGACCGTCTACAAGTTCCCGGCGGCCACCGCCCTGGAAGCCAATAGCCTGGCGATTGTCTTTCTTAGCCTGGGCTGCATCGCCTCCGGCGCCCTGGCCGACCGTTTCGGTGCTGGCCGGGTGTTTGTGTTCGGCAGCGGCCTGCTGCTGGCCACGTCCTGGACCTTCTATCACAGCCTGCTGCAGCACCCCGAGTGGCTGTTCCCGCTCTACGCCCTGACCGGGCTGTTTGTCGGCACCATCGGCGCCGTGCCCTACGTCATGGTCAAGGCTTTCCCGGCGGTGGTGCGCTTCAGCGGCCTGTCGTTCTCCTACAACCTGGCGTATGCGATCTTCGGCGGCCTGACGCCGATGGCCGTGACCTGGCTGCTCAAGGAAAGCGCCATGGGCCCGGCCTACTATGTGGCGATCATTTGCAGCCTGGGGATGCTGGTGGGCCTGTATTTGTGGAAGAAGGGCCGCTGATCCGGCCCCTACAGAGCGGTGCTTGAGCCGTGCTTCAGCGAAAGGCCAGCCTCTTCATCGAATGCTGGCCTTTCATCTAATTGTCATATTTCAGACATAGAGTGTTCACATGGCCTACAGATACTTGGCCCCGACTTAACACACCCTATCTGCTAGGAGTAAGGCATGAAACTGAAGCGTTTGATGGCGGCAATGACCTTTGTCGCCGCTGGCGTTGCGACTGCCAACGCGGTTGCCGCTGTCGACCCTGCTATCCCGAGCTACACCAAGACCACGGGTGTTTCGGGCAACCTGTCCAGCGTCGGTTCCGATACCTTGGCCAACCTGATGACCCTGTGGGCCGAGAACTACAAAAAGGAATACCCGAACGTCAACATCCAGATCCAGGCTGCCGGCTCCGCCACTGCGCCACCTGCGTTGACTGAAGGCACCTCGAACCTGGGCCCGATGAGCCGCAAGATGAAGGACACCGAACTGGCGGCCTTCGAGCAGAAGTACGGTTACAAGCCAACCGCTATCCCGGTGGCCGTGGACGCCCTGGCGGTGTTCGTGCACAAGGACAACCCGATCCAGCACCTGACCATGGAACAGGTCGATGCGATCTTCTCCTCCACTCGCCTGTGTGGCGCCAAGGCTGAAGCCAAGACCTGGGGCGACCTGGGTGTGACCGGCGACCTGGCCAACAAGCCTGTGCAACTGTTCGGTCGTAACTCGGTATCCGGCACCTACGGCTACTTCAAGGAAGAAGCCCTGTGCAAAGGCGACTTCAAGCCTAACGTCAACGAACAACCGGGCTCGGCTTCGGTGGTGCAGTCCATCAGCTCCTCGCTGAACGGTATCGGTTACTCGGGCATCGGTTATAAGACCGCCAGCGTGAAGACCGTGGCCCTGGCCAAGAAAGGCAGCACTGAGTTCATCGAAGACACCGAAGAAAACGCCCTGAACGGCAAGTACCCGCTGTCGCGCTTCCTCTACGTTTACATCAACAAAGCCCCGAACAAGCCTCTGGCCCCGCTGGAAGCCGAGTTCGTGAAACTGGTCCTGTCCAAGCAGGGTCAGGAAGTTGTGGTGAAAGACGGTTACATCCCGCTGCCAGCCAAAGTGGCCGCCAAGGCCCTGGCTGACCTGGGTCTGAAAGAAGGTAACTAAGGCGCTACCGTAGGAGCTGGCTCGCCGGCTCCTACAACCCCTTTTCTGTCCGCTGCCAGCTTTGCTTCGCGGCGGTTTTGTTGCGTCACTGCATTGTCATCTTTCTGTCATACAGGATCGCTAGGGTGTGCGCATGAATGATCTGGCCAATTCCCCCATGACTACGACTTCTCCCCCCAAGCGCATTGATTTCAATACGCCTGAGTTGCAACGCAAGCGCCGTATTCGCGCGCTGAAAGATCGACTGACCCGTTGGTACGTCCTTGTGGGCGGCCTGGCGGTGTTGGCCGCAATTACCCTGATTTTCTTCTTCCTGGCTTACGTCGTCGCGCCGTTGTTCCAGGGTGCCGACCTGACCGCCAAGGACCCGCTGACCCCGGCCTGGATGCAGGACGCCGGCAAGCCGCTGATGTTCTCTCTTGAAGAGCAGAACCAGGTCGGCATGCGCGTTTCCGACAAGGGCCAGGCGCTGTTCTTCGACATCGATTCGGGCGCCGAGCTGCGCCGCGTCGACTTGCCGATCCCGGCCGGTACTCAAGTCACCGCCATCGGCAAGGACCAGCCCGGCAGCCCGCTGGTGGTGGTCGGCCTGTCCAACGGCCAGGCCCTGGTGTTCCGTCACACCTATAAAGTGACCTACCCGGATGGCAAGAAAACCATCTCCCCGGCCATTGAATACCCTTACGGCGAAACCCCGATCGTGCTCAACGAGCAGGGCGGTGCACTGGAGCACGTCAACCTCAACGCCACGGACTCCGCGCTGGTGCTGGCCGGTTCGACCGGTGCCCAGCTGCAGGTGCTGCAACTGACCCGTGAAGAAAACATGATGACTGGGGAAGTCACCAGCGAGCAGAAGCGCATCGAGCTGCCGCAGATGACCGAGCCGGTCAAGGCCATGTACGTCGATCCGCGCCAGCAATGGTTGTATGTGATCAACGGCCGGGCCCAGGCCGACGTGTTCAGCCTGCGCGACAAGAGCCTCAACGGTCGCTACAAACTGCTGGAAGACGCCGACAGCGAAGTCACCGCCAGCACCCAACTGGTGGGCGGCATCTCGCTGATCATCGGTACGTCCAAGGGTGGCCTGGCCCAGTGGTTCATGGCCCGCGACCCGGACGGCGAGCTGCGCCTGAAGCAGATCCGCACCTTCCAGATGGGCACCGCACCGGTCATCGAAATCACTGCCGAAGAGCGTCGCAAGGGCTTTGTCGCCCTGGACGCCGCCGGCAAGCTCGGCGTGTTCCACAGCACCGCCCACCGCACCCTGCTGGTGGATCAGGTGGTGGAAGGCCAGGGCCTGTTCGGCCTGTCGCCACGGGCCAACCGGGTGATCGTCGAAGCCGGTGGCAAGTTGCAGCCGCTGGTGCTGGACAACCCGCACCCGGAAGTGTCCTGGAGCGCGCTGTGGAGCAAGGTCTGGTACGAGAACTACGACGAGCCTAAATACGTCTGGCAATCCACAGCGGCCAACACCGACTTCGAACCCAAGCTGAGCCTGTCGCCCCTGACCTTCGGCACCTTGAAGGCCGCGTTCTACGCCATGCTCTTGGCGGCGCCCTTGGCGGTGGCGGCAGCGATCTACACCGCTTACTTCATGGCCCCGGGCATGCGCCGCAAGGTCAAGCCGGTGATCGAGCTGATGGAAGCGATGCCGACGGTGATCCTCGGCTTCTTCGCCGGCCTGTTCCTCGCCCCCTATGTAGAAGGCCACCTGCCGGGCATCTTCAGCCTGCTGATGCTGCTGCCAATCGGCATCCTGGTGGCAGGCTTCGCCTTCAGCCGCCTGCCGGAGTCGGTCCGCCTGAAAGTGCCGGACGGTTGGGAAAGTGCGTTGCTGATCCCGGTGATCCTGTTCGTGGGCTGGCTGTCGCTGTACATGAGCCCGTTCATGGAGAACTGGTTCTTCGGCGGTGACATGCGCATGTGGATCTCCCACGACCTGGGCATTACCTACGACCAGCGCAACGCACTGGTGGTCGGCCTGGCCATGGGCTTTGCGGTGATCCCGAACATCTATTCGATCGCCGAAGACGCCGTGTTCAGCGTGCCGCGGGGCCTGACCCTGGGTTCCCTGGCCCTGGGCGCTACGCCGTGGCAGACCATGACCCGCGTGGTGATCCTCACCGCCAGCCCGGGCATCTTCTCGGCCCTGATGATCGGCATGGGCCGCGCCGTCGGCGAAACCATGATCGTGCTGATGGCCACCGGTAACACCCCGGTCATGGAAATGAACCTGTTCGAAGGCCTGCGCACCCTGGCCGCCAACGTTGCGGTGGAAATGCCCGAATCGGAAGTCGGCGGCAGCCACTACCGCGTGCTGTTCCTCTCGGCGCTGGTGCTGCTGTTGTTCACCTTCGTCATGAACACCCTCGCGGAGCTGATCCGTCAGCGTCTGCGCAAGAAATACTCGTCGCTTTAATAAAGGTAGAAGTCTGTGAAACAGAACTCCCTGAAAGGTTGGTTCAAGAGCGGCGCCCCAGGCGTCTGGATCAGCGGTGGCGCGGTGTCCATCGCGGTCATCATGACCATTGGCCTGCTGGCGGTGATTGCCGTACGCGGCCTGGGCCACTTCTGGCCCGCCGACCTGGTGCACGCGCAGTACGACATCCCGGGCCAGGCCCAGCAGTTGGTTGTCGGTGAAGTGGTGCAGAAGGAAGAAGTGCCCCGCGCCCGTCTGAAAAGCGCCGGCTTGCCGGTGCCGGACCAAGGCCCGGAGTTCATGACCCGCGAGCTGATCAAAGTCGGTAACCGTGACCTGAACGGCAATGACTTCACCTGGATCGTTGGCGAGTGGCTGACCAACCAGACCACGCCACGCGAGTTGATGGCCATCGAGCGGCGTGAGTGGGGCAACTTCTACGGCTACCTGGTCAACGTCAAAGAAAGCGGCAAGGTGATTGCCGAAGGCGAAGCGGCCTGGCCGGAACTGCAGGCGCGCATCCAGCGCGTCAGCCAACTGGCGGCCCAGCTCAAGACCCTGGAAAAAACCGATATCGGCGCGATCAACGCCGGCCTTGAGCGCATCCGTCTGCACAGCCGCAAGCTGGAGCTGGAAGGCAAACTCGACGCCACTGCCCAGGCGGACATGGAAACCGAGCGCGCCGAACTCAATGCCCGTTATCAGGACATCGAGGCGCGCTTGAGCGACCTGCACGCCCAGGTCAACCGCGACAGCCTGACGGCCCGCGATGCCAACGGCAAGGAAGTGGTCATCGACCTGGGCAAGGTGGTGCACGCTTATCAGCCCAACGGCATGAGCACCCTGACCAAGGTCGGTTTCTATTTCAGCAAGGTCTGGGAATTCCTCAGCGACGACCCGCGTGAAGCCAACACCGAGGGCGGGATCTTCCCAGCGATTTTCGGCACCGTGATGATGACCCTGATCATGGCCATGATCGTCACCCCGTTCGGCGTGCTGGCAGCGGTCTACCTGCGTGAATATGCGCGCCAGGGCCCCATGACTCGCTTGATCCGCATCGCCGTGAACAACCTGGCGGGGGTTCCGGCCATCGTCTACGGCGTGTTCGGCCTGGGCTTCTTCGTTTATGTACTCGGTGGTTCCCTGGACCGCATGTTCTTCCCTGAAGCTCTGCCGGCGCCGACCTTCGGCACCCCGGGCCTGCTCTGGGCGTCCCTGACCCTGGCGCTGCTGGCGGTGCCGGTGGTGATCGTGGCCACCGAGGAAGGCCTGGCGCGGATTCCCCGCACCGTGCGTGAAGGTTCCCTGGCCCTGGGTGCGACCAAGGCCGAGACCTTGTGGAAAATCGTCCTGCCCATGGCCAGCCCGGCGATGATGACCGGCATGATCCTCGCCGTGGCCCGCGCCGCCGGTGAAGTGGCGCCGCTGATGCTGGTGGGTGTGGTGAAACTGGCGCCGTCGCTGCCGGTGGACGGCAACTACCCGTACCTGCACCTGGACCAGAAGATCATGCACCTGGGCTTCCACATCTATGACGTCGGCTTCCAGAGCCCCAACGTCGAGGCCGCGCGGCCGCTGGTGTACGCCACGGCGCTGCTGCTGGTGCTGGTGATCGCTACGTTGAACCTGTCGGCCGTGTGGATCCGTAACCACCTGCGGGAAAAATACAAAGCGCTGGACAGCTAATCAATAAGCCACAAGCGGCAGGCTCCAAGCGGCAAGCTACGTGTCGCAAGCCGCTTTTGCCCAAACTTGCGGCTTGCAGCTAGAAGCTTGCAGCTACGAACGGAGTGAGACCATGCAACACGAAACCCACACCCATGGCATCAACATGTCCGCTCTGGGTCGCGACAAGCAGAGTCTGGACCTGGAACAGGAAACCGTGGCCATTGAAGTGCCCGGCCTGAGCCTGTTCTACGGCGATAAACAAGCGTTGTTCGACGTCAGCATGAACATCCCCAAGCAGCGCGTGACGGCCTTTATCGGCCCGTCCGGCTGCGGCAAGTCCACGTTGCTGCGGACCTTCAACCGCATGAACGACCTGGTGGACGGTTGCCGTGTGGAAGGCGCCATCAACCTCTACGGCAACAACATCTACCGCAAGGGCGAAGACGTGGCCGAGCTGCGTCGCCGTGTGGGCATGGTGTTCCAGAAGCCCAACCCGTTCCCCAAGACCATTTATGAAAACGTGGTCTACGGCCTGCGGATCCAGGGCATCAACAAGAAGCGCATCCTTGATGAGGCCGTGGAATGGGCCCTCAAGGGCGCGGCGCTGTGGGATGAGGTCAAGGACCGCCTGCACGAATCGGCCCTGGGCCTGTCGGGTGGTCAGCAACAACGTCTGGTGATCGCCCGCACCATCGCGGTGGAGCCGGAAGTGCTGCTGCTGGACGAACCCTGTTCGGCACTGGATCCGATCTCGACCCTGAAAGTCGAAGAGCTGATCTACGAACTGAAATCCAAGTTCACCATCGTCATCGTGACCCACAACATGCAGCAGGCGGCGCGGGTTTCCGACTACACGGCCTTTATGTACATGGGCAAACTGGTGGAATTCGGCGACACCGATACCCTGTTCACCAACCCGGCGAAAAAGCAGACCGAAGACTACATCACGGGGCGCTACGGCTAGTTGAGGCAGTGATAAGCCGCAAGCTTCAAGCGGCAAGTTAAAGCGGTTCAGCGTAACGACACACATTGGCTTGCAGCTTGTAGCTTGCGGCTTACAGCTTTTGCGGAGCAATCGCATGATTAGTAAAGAAGGCCTTACCCACCACATCTCCGCGCAGTTCAACGCCGAGCTGGAAGAGGTGCGCAGCCACCTGCTGGCCATGGGCGGGCTGGTGGAGAAACAAGTCAATGATGCGGTCACCGCGCTGATCGAGGCCGACTCCGGCCTGGCCCAGCAAGTGCGCGAGATCGATGACCAGATCAATCAGATGGAGCGCAACATCGACGAGGAGTGCCTGCGCATTCTTGCCCGTCGCCAGCCTGCCGCCTCTGACTTGCGCTTGATCATCAGCATTTCCAAGTCGGTGATCGACCTGGAGCGCATCGGCGACGAAGCCACCAAGATCGCCCGTCGCGCCATCCAGTTGTGCGAAGAAGGCGAAGCGCCACGGGGCTACGTCGAAGTGCGCCACATTGGCGACCAGGTGCGCAACATGGTCCGCGATGCCCTGGATGCCTTTGCCCGTTTCGACGCCGAGCTGGCGCTGTCCGTGGCCCAGTACGACAAGATCATCGACCGCGAATACAAGACCGCTCTGCGCGAGCTGGCCACTTACATGATGGAAGATCCGCGCTCGATCTCGCGGGTACTGAGCATTATCTGGGTACTTCGCTCCCTGGAGCGTATTGGCGACCATGCGCGGAACATCTCCGAGCTGGTGATCTACCTGGTACGCGGCACCGATGTGCGCCATTTGGGCCTCAAGCGCATGAAGGAAGAAGTTGAAGGAACCAGTGCTGAAAGCGCTAATGTTCCGGGCAAAACTGACGATAAGTAAGATTGCCCAAGACGAACGCCCGGCCCTTGGCCGGGCGTTTTTGTTTGCGGCTTTTCCAGTAAAAAGCAGCACCCGCGAACGAAAAGTCCCGGCGTGACTGAAGAGTTTTGGCAAAGTGCCATCAGCCAGCGTTATGCTTGCCGGGATTTTTAAAGGGGTGTTGGATGAGCAAGATCAGTGTGTTGGTGGTGGACGATGCTTCGTTCATTCGTGACCTGGTGAAGAAGTGCCTGCGTAACTACTTCCCGGGTATCCGGACCGAAGATGCGGTCAACGGTAAAAAGGCCCAGGCGATGCTGGCCAAGGAAGCGTTTGACCTGGTGCTGTGCGACTGGGAAATGCCGGAAATGTCCGGTCTCGAACTGCTGACCTGGTGCCGCACCCAGGACGCCCTGAAAAGCATGCCGTTCGTGATGGTCACCAGCCGTGGCGACAAGGAGAACGTGGTCCAGGCGATTCAGGCCGGTGTCTCCGGCTACGTCAGCAAGCCTTTCACCAACGAACAGCTGCTGACCAAGGTCAAGCAGGCGCTGAACAAGGTCGGCAAGCTCGATACCCTGATGAACAGCGCGCCCACCCGGATGAACTCGGCGTTCGGCAACGACTCCCTGAGCGCCCTGACCGGCGGCAAGACCGAAGTGCTGGGCGCTGCCCCTGCGGCCAAGCCGGCCGCACCAGCGGCAGCCGCCCCGTCCCGGGGTTTGCTCAACAGCCCACCGGTGAAGGCTCCAACGCCAGCGTCGGCGGCATCGGGCGGTCGTGGTCAAGGCCAGTTGCGCCTGCCAAGCGGTACCCAGCAATGCGTGATCAAGGCCCTGAGCATCAAGGAAGCCTTGCTGGTGGTGAAGCGCGGTGAAGTGCTGCCTCAGGTGCTGGACAGCGCCGTACTCGACCTGGAGCAGGGCGATAACGCCGAGGTGGCCCGTTTGAACGGCTACCTGCATGCGGTGGTGGCCCACGAGCCGAAGCCGGACAGCGATTGGCTGCAACTGACCTTCCGCTTTGTCGATCAAGACGCGCAGAAGCTCGATTACATTTCGCGCCTGATCGCCCGCGGCACCGCGCAGAAGCACTTCGTCCCGGGCGCTTGATGGCGTCTCCGGGCACCGCCTGAGTGGCGGCTCCCTTGCGTGTGGTCTTGGCTGCACGCCATCTCCCTGATCAACACCTGCACTCGGCCAGCCGCCGGGGCAGGTGGATCATGAGCCAACGCTCAAAGCCTTCACGTCCGTGCACGGCCTGAACCCGCATCACCGCCCGAAACCTGCCGCAACCACTTTCTCGCGCCGTTTTTTTACCTGTGGATAAAGTGTCCCAGAGGCCTCTTTTTCCGCTTGCTTCAGCGGTTGCCGGTGACGCTCCGGATCGCTGCAAGGCCGCCCCAGGCCAAGTATTGATGGGCTTAGGCGGTATTGGGTGCCGTGCGTCTGTTGCTGGTTTTTCAGCTTGATTTATATCTGTTTGGATATAGATTGAGGCCTGGCGCTTTTCGCCATTCTGTCTTCCAGGCCATGCCTTGAAACAACCCGGGGCACCCTGTCCTGGCGTGTTTGTTTAGCCTGGCTCTGGGTCAGTCACAGGAGACGTTCGATGCCCAGGCACAAGGATGTGGTGTTTGTCGGGAGCGCGCTCAGTGACCTTCGGGCGTTTCCGTTGGATGCACGCCGCGCCGCAGGTTTTCAGTGGGGCGTGCTGCAGGCCATGCGCAAGACCACGCGCCGCACCGAAATACGGGACATCGAACGGGCTCGCGCCAGACTGCAGGGGATAGGTCCACGCCATGACCGAACACATCAACACCGATCGTTTCACCCGTGTCTGGGACGCCCTCGAGGCGTCACCCCAGGACGCGGCCAATATGCGCTTGCGGGCCAAGCTGATGCTGGCGTTGGGCAAAGCCGTCAAGGCCTGGGGCGTCTCCCAGAAGGAGGCGGCCAAGCGCCTGGGCATCAGCCAGCCACGGCTCAACGACGTGCTCAGCGGCAAGATCAACAAGTTCTCCCTCGACGCCCTGGTCAACCTGTCCGACGCCGCACAGCTGGGAGTGGATATCAGTATCAGTGGTGCAGATCTGCCGCCTCTGGCCCCGGTTTGAGTGCTGCCCCAGCGTTCGGGCTGCTAGCCTTGCCACAGCTCTTCTGAAGAATTTTGTCCTATGTTCCTGCGCCTGTTGTTGCTCTGTGGTCTGTTGCTGGCCACCCCTTGGGTGGCGGCCATGACCATCTACAAAACCACCGATGCCGACGGCGTGGTGTCCTACAGTGATCGGCCCTCGCCGGGGGCCCAGGTGTTCCTGTTTCAGGACCGTATGGTCGAGCGCCTGGAGCGTCAGGTGCACCTGGATATCCAGAAGCGCAACGGCGTGGACAGCGTCTTTGTGCGCAACGACCTGTACGCCCCGGTGGAGGTCGAGCTGAGCTTTGCCGGGTTGAGCAATGTCAGTGGCGCCCCCAGGCAACCGGTCCGCCAGGTCCTGGCACCCCGCAGCCGCCAGCGTCTGGCGCTGCTCAGCGCCACTCAGGCCGGCAAGCCGCTGGTGTACACCCCGAAGTTTCGTTACTCCCTGGGGGACCCTGGCGGCGTGGCTCGGGGCTACCGTTATCCGTTGCCCTGGCTGGGCGGACCCTTTCGCCTGACCCAGGGGCCCAATGGCCCCTACAGCCACTTTGGACCCAAGAGCCGTTATGCCATGGACATCGCCATGCCCGAGGGCACGCCGATCATCGCGGCGCGGGGCGGGGTGGTGGTGAAGACCGAGAATGCCCAGAGCGGGCGGGGCGACAACCCGGCAGGCAATTTCGTCCGGGTGCTGCATGAAGACGGCACCATGGGCGTCTACCTGCATCTCAAGCGTGGTTCGGTGAAGGTTCGCGAAGGCCAGCGTGTGGCAGTGGGCAGCCCCTTGGGCCTGTCGGGTAATACCGGCAACAGCACCGGGCCGCACCTGCACTTTGTGGTGCAGCGCAATACCGGGTTGGGGCTGGTGTCGATTCCCTATCAGTTCAACCAGCCACTGGGGGCGTTGCCGAACTTTGCGTTGGGCAAACAATAACCTTCGCCGGTAGGAGCCGGCGAACGGGCCGAATGGCCCGTCAATCCAGCATCAAGACCTTGGCCAAAACGATTTTCGGGCCCTTCATCTTCTTGATGATGATGCGCAAGCCTTCAACCTCCAGCACTTCTTCCTCTTCCGGCACCCGTTTCAGGGTTTCGTAGATCAGCCCGGCCAGGGTTTCGGCTTCGATGTGGTCCAGGTCGATGCCCAGCAGGCGCTCCACCTTGAACAACGGCGTGTCGCCACGTACCAGGAGCTTGCCTGGCTGATAGGCGAGGATCCCGCGCTCGGCCTTGCGGTGTTCGTCCTGGATGTCGCCCACCAGCACTTCCAGCACGTCTTCCATGGTCAGGTAGCCAATGATGTTGCCATCGGCCTCTTCCACCACGGCGAAGTGCGAACCGCCTTTGCGGAACTGCTCCAGCAGTTGCGACAGCGGCATGTGCCGCGACACGCGTTCCAGCGGGCGGGTCAGTTCGGCCAGGTTGAACGATTCGGGAATATGGTCCAGGGCCGCCAGTTCAAGGAGCAGGTCCTTGATGTGCAGCAGGCCGACGAACTCGTTGCGCTCGCTGTCGTACACCGGATAGCGGCTGAACTTGTGGCGACGGAACAGCGCGAGGATTTCCTTGAGCGGCGCGTTGAACTCCAGGCTGATCAAGTCTTCCCGGGAGTTGGCCCAGTCCACCACTTCCAATTCGCCCATTTCCACGGCCGACGCCAATACGCGCATGCCCTGGTCGCTCGGGTCCTGGCCACGGCTGGAGTGAAGGATCAGCTTGAGCTCTTCACGGCTGTAATGGTGCTCGTGGTGCGGGCCGGGTTCACCCTGGCCAGCGATGCGCAGGATGGTGTTGGCGCTGGCGTTGAGCAGGTAGATGGCCGGGTACATCAGCCAGTAGAACAGGTACAGCGGCACCGCCGTCCACAGCGACAGCAGCTCGGGTTTGCGGATGGCCCAGGATTTGGGCGCCAGCTCACCGACCACGATGTGCAGGTAGGAAATGATGAAGAAGGCGGTAAAGAACGACACGCCTTTGACCACTTCCGGAGAGTTGACGCCCAGGGCGCTGAGCAGCGGCTCCAGCAGGTGGGCGAAGGCCGGCTCACCGACCCAGCCCAGGCCCAGGGAGGCCAGGGTGATACCCAGCTGGCAGGCGGACAAGTAAGCGTCGAGCTGGCTGTGCACGGTGCGCAGGATCTGTCCGCGCCAGCCGTTCTGATCGGCAATGGCCTCGACCCGGGTCGAGCGCAGTTTGACCATGGCGAACTCGGCCGCAACGAAGAAGCCGTTGAGCAGAACCAGGATCAGTGCAAAAAGAATCATGCCGAAATCGGCGAAGAGTGTAGAGAGGGTAAAGCCTGTGGAAGGGTCCATGATGGAGTTTTGCGGGTTCCGTGTCGGAGAAAAAGAGGGCCATGCGGTGCCTGAAGGGCAGGCACAAGCTACGCAATGTAGCGGCTGACACGACGATTGCCTAGGGGCGAATCGCGGTCAGCGCTGGTCGGTGATGGCCTCGACGGAGGTTTTTTTCACCTGGGCTGGAGCGAAGTGGCAGGTGAAGGTGCTGCCGTGGCCCAATACGCTGCTGATTTCCAGGCGTGCCCGGTGGCGCAGCAGCACGTGCTTGACGATGGCCAGGCCCAGGCCGGTGCCGCCCGTGGTGGAGTTGCGGCTGGAGTCCACACGGTAGAAGCGCTCGGTCAGGCGCGGCAGGTGTTTGTTGTCGATGCCGATCCCCGAGTCCTGCACGCTCAGGTGCGCGCCGTGCTCGTCGCCCCACCAGCGGATGCGGATATTGCCTTCGGCCGGGGTGTATTTCACCGCGTTGAACACCAGGTTGGAGAAGGCGCTGCGCAGCTCCGCCTCGCTGCCTTTGAGCTGCACCGTGGCATCGGCGTCCAGGCTGATGCGCTGGTTACGGTCGCCGGACAAGGCCTGGGCGTCGCTCTTGATCGACTTGAGCAGGGCGTCGATGGGCACCGGCTGGTTGTCCGAGGGGTAGTCGGTGGCTTCCAGCTTGGCCAGCAACAACAGGTCGTTGAGCAGGGTCTGCATGCGTCCGCCTTGCTGCTGCATCTGCTGCAGGGCACGGCTCCAGCGCGGGTTCACGTCTTCAACGTTGTCCAGCAGGGTTTCCAGGTAGCCGCAGATCACCGTCAGCGGCGTGCGCAGTTCGTGGGACACGTTGGCGATGAAGTCTTTGCGCATCTGTTCCAGCTGGTGGATGCGGGTCACGTCGCGCACCAGCATCAGGTGTTCGTTGTTGCCGTAGCGGGTGATGTACAGCTGGATGCGCAGGCGGTCGTTGATCGGCGAAGGAATTTCCAAGGGCTCGGCGTAGCTGTCCTGCTCGAAATATTCCTTGAAGCGCGGATGGCGCACCAGGTTGGTCACGGGCTGGCCGCTGTCTTGCGGAGTCTTGAGGCCCAGCAGGGTTTCTGCGGCGCGGTTCCACCATTCCAGGTTGCCGTCGCTGTCGAGCATGATTACCGCGTCCTTGAGAGCCGCGGTGGACTCCTGGACCCGGTCGATCACCGCTTGCAGGCGCCCGCGAACCCGTTGGTCGCGGCGTTGCAGGTGGTAGATGCTGTCGAACACTTCGCCCCACAGGCCGTAGCCGTCGGGCGGTGCTTCATCGGGTTGGTGCTTGCGCAGCCATTCATGCAGGCGCAGCAGTTGTTTCAAGGTCCAGGCCAGGTACAGGCCCAGGCCGATGGCCAGGCTCCAGCCGTAATAGCCACTGATCAGCCCCACCAGCAGGCAGCCGGTGACCAGCAGGAGCATGTGGCGGATCAGGGTGCTGTGCCAGTTTTGGTTCAAGTTGCATCCTTCGGAACAGTTTCAAGTTTCAAGCTCCAAGCTAAAGCAGTCCCGCTTTTAACTTGCGGCTTGTGGCTGATTGCTTGTAGCTCAACCTTTGGTTGAAAACCGATAACCGGTGCCGCGCACGGTTTGTACCAGATTCTCGTAGGCGTCACCCAGGGCCTTGCGCAGGCGCCGGATGTGCACGTCCACGGTGCGCTCCTCGACGTACACGTTGCCGCCCCAGACTTGGTCCAGCAACTGGCCACGGGTGTAGGCGCGTTCCTGGTGGGTCATGAAGAACTGCAGCAGACGATACTCGGTGGGGCCCATCTCGGCCGGTTTGCCGTCGATGGTCACGCGGTGGCTGATGGGGTCCAGCAGCAGGCCGCCGACTTCGATCGGCGCTTCGCCATCGGTCGGGCCGGCACGGCGCAGTACGGCTTTAAGCCGGGCCACCAACTCACGGGGGGAAAACGGCTTGGTGATGTAGTCGTCGGCACCGACTTCCAGGCCCTGGATCTTGTTGTCCTCTTCGCCCTTGGCGGTGAGCATGATGATCGGGATATCCCCGGTTAGCTCATCGCGCTTGAGGCGCCGCGCCAGCTCGATGCCGGAGGTGCCGGGCAGCATCCAGTCGAGCAGGATCAGGTCCGGCTTGCGGTCGACGATAATGGCGTGGGCCTGCTGGGAGTTCTCGGCCTCCAGGCAGTCATAGCCGGCCATTTCCAATGCGACGGCGATCATTTCGCGAATGGGCGCTTCGTCGTCAACGATCAGAATGCTCCTGCCAACCATGCTTAATCCTCTTGTCATTTAACTGTCTTGCGCCGCATTAGATAACGGAATTATTGCAGTCGTGTGACAGTATTTCCGCCGGGCGGCGTGACGCAGATTCCTCAACTAAGCTTTGAGTCCGAATCCTGACAACCACAAGAGAAGGTTTCCATGACTCAAATGACGCAATCCTGGAAAGCCCTGCTGGTCGCGGCCGCTCTCGCGCTGCCGTCGCTGGCCTTCGCCGCCGAACCGGCGATGACCAAGGATGGGATGATGGTCGACCACAAAGGCATGGCCTTGTACACCTTTGCCAAGGACGCCGACGGCAAGTCCATGTGCAACGACAAGTGCGCCGCAAACTGGCCGCCGCTGATGGCCGAAGGCAGCGACAAGGCCATGGGCAAATGGACGGTGATCAAGCGCGATGATGGGGCCATGCAGTGGGCCTACGATGGCAAGCCGCTGTACACCTTCGTGATGGACAAGAAGGTCGGTGACATGACCGGCGATGGCAAGATGGACGGCGCCTGGAAGGTCGCCAAACCCTGATGGTTCGCCGGCAAGCCCGCTCCTGGCAGGAGCCGGCTTGCCGGCGTCACGTATTCAACGCAAACCGTAGTCCGCCACGATCCCCACGAAAATCGCCAGCCCCGCCCAGTGGTTATGCAGGAATGCCTTGAAACAGCGCATCCGGTCGCGGTCGCGGGTGTACCAGAACTCCCAGGCAAAACAGCCCGCCGCCGCCAGCAACCCCAGCTGGAACCAGCCTCCCAGCTCGAACCGCGCGCCTGCCAGCAGCAGGCAGCCCAGGGCCAGCAGTTGCAGGCTGAGGATGATCACCCGGTCCGCTTCGCCAAACAGAATGGCCGTGGATTTCACCCCGATCTTCAAGTCGTCGTCGCGATCAGTCATGGCGTAGTAAGTGTCGTAACCCACGGTCCACAGCAGGTTGGCGATGTACAGCAGCCAGGCCGCGGCCGGCAGTTCACCGGTCTCGGCGGTGAACGCCATGGGGATGCCCCAGGAGAACGCCGCCCCCAGCACCACTTGGGGGTAATAGGTGTAGCGCTTCATAAAGGGGTAGCTGGCCGCCAGTGCCAGGCCGCCGAGGGACAGCCAGATGGTGGTGGCGTTGGTGCACAGCACCAGCACGAAGGCGATCAGCATCAGCACGGCGAAGAACACCAGGGCCTCTTTGGAGCCGATCTTGCCGCTCACCAGCGGGCGCTGCTCGGTGCGTTTCACATGGCCGTCGACCTTGCGGTCGGCCCAGTCGTTGATCACGCAACCGCCGGCCCGGGTCAGTATCACGCCGAGCACGAAGATCAGCACGTTGGCCAGGGAGGGCGAGCCCTTGCCAGCAATCCACAGGGCCCAGAGTGTTGGCCAGAGCAGCAGGTAAATGCCGATCGGCTTGTCCATGCGGGTCAGCTGGATAAAGTCCCAGGCCCGGGGATGCAGGCGATTGAGGGATTTGAGCAGGCTCTGGTACATCAGCAGTTCTCCGGATGGCTGGCCGCAGCCGCCCACAAGGTCGGCAAGAAAATTTCCGCCACCAGCACGCTCAGGGTGCCGCGGTCGAAGCGCGAGCGGCGACCCCACAGGCCTTCGCCACACACGTCTTCGGGCAACCAGGCGCCAGGGTAATGGCAGACCTCGATGGGCCGGCGCTGGAAGGCCTGGTCACAGAACAGCAGTTCCCCCAGGGAGCGGCTGCCCAGCTCATCGATATTGAAACCACCGTTTTCCAGGGCGCTGCGGGCGGCGACGCTGCGGGCAAACACCCAGGGTTCGCCGTGGCCCCGCAGATACACTTCGCGCACCCAGCCCTGGCTGCCCAGCGACAACTCCAGGGCGGCACACTCGTCGTCGCGCAGGGTTTGCCAGCCCTCCACCAGCGGCGTGACGCTGAAGTGGTCAGCGGACAGCCGGGACAGGCGCCGGGTCAACGAACCTTCATCGAACAGCCAGTCGAGGGTTGGCGCATCGGGGCAGGGCGACAGCCGGCTTTGCGGCAGCCAGGCCGGGGCACTGGAGGGGGGCTTTGAGTGCGGCACGGTGGGTCATTATTGGCAGCAAAAGAGGCGGCGAGCTTAGCATGTCACCGGCCGATTTTGACTCGCCGGCGCGGGGCTCCGCTGCGAACGTGCTTGCATCTGCCGTTACCGATCAGTACAAAACGCCCTGTGCCGGGTGCGCTTTGGCGCGGCATCCAGAGTCGACCCATCGACCGATTCACCGGCAACGCCTGAACCCTGAGGAAATGCGTACATGAAAAAGTGGCAATGTGTGGTCTGCGGCCTGATCTATAACGAAGCCGACGGCTGGCCGGACGACGGCATCCTGCCCGGCACTCGCTGGGAAGACGTGCCTGAAGACTGGCTCTGCCCGGACTGCGGCGTGGGCAAGATGGATTTCGAGATGATCGAAATCGGTTAATCACGGATTTTTGATCCTCATACACACCTAAGGAGAAAGGCATGAGCGCACCTGTCGTAATCGTTGGCACCGGGCTGGCCGGCTACAACCTGGCCCGGGAGTTTCGCAAGCTCGACAGCGAAACCCCGCTGCTGCTGATTACTGCGGATGACGGTCGTTCCTACTCCAAGCCGATGCTCTCCACGGGCTTTGGCAAGAACAAGGATGCCGATGGCCTGAGCATGGCCGAGCCGGGCACCATGGCCGAGACCCTCAATGCCGAGGTGCGCACTCACACGCGCATCACCGGCATCGACCCTGGCCACCAGCGCCTGTGGATCGGCGAGGAAAGCGTGCCTTATCGCGACCTGATCCTGGCCTGGGGCGCAGAAACCGTGCGTGTGCCGGTGGAAGGCGACGCCTCGGCGCTGATCTTCCCCATCAACGACCTGGAAGACTACGCCCGCTTTCGCGTAGCTGCGGCCGGCAAGCGCCGGGTGCTGTTGCTGGGCGCCGGCTTGATTGGCTGCGAGTTCGCCAATGACCTGATCCTCGGCGGTTACGAGGTCGAGTTGGTGGCGCCTTGTGAACAAGTGATGCCGACCCTGCTGCACCCGGCGGCTGCGGCGGCGGTGCAGGCCGGCCTGGAAAGCCTGGGCGCGCGCTTCCACCTGGGGCCGGTGCTCAATCGCCTGCAACAGGCTGGCGACGGTTTGGAGGCCCATCTGTCCGACGGCCAGGTCATCCCCTGCGACCTGGTGGTCTCGGCCATCGGCTTGCGCCCGCGCATCGACCTGGCGGCCGCCGCCGGCCTGGTGGTCAACCGCGGGGTGGTGGTGGATCGCCACCTGCAAAGCTCCCACGCCAACATCTACGCCCTGGGCGATTGCGCCGAGGTCGATGGCTTGAATCTGCTGTACGTCATGCCGCTGATGAGTTGCGCCCGCGCCCTGGCGCAGACCCTGGCCGGCACGCCGACCGCGGTCAGCTACGGGCCGATGCCGATCACCGTGAAAACACCGGTCTGCCCACTGGTGGTCTCACCGCCGCCAAAGGGCCGCGAAGGCGTCTGGACCGCCGAAGGGCAGGGCGCCGACATCAAGGCGTTGTGCCGTGATGCTGACGGTCACCTACTGGGTTACGCCCTGACAGGTACGGCGGTCATGGAAAAACTGGCCCTGAACAAAGAACTTCCGCCCTTGCTGGCCTAAATGCCGGTCGTTCTGTCGGAATAACCCTGTTTCTTCCCCTACAAAGGTTGTGGGGAGACTGGCGCCACTCTCAAGCGCGTGCCATCCTCACATCCGTCTGCCGCAGACTAGAGCCTGCGGCGCCTTGGGCGCTGTTCCGGAGAACAGCACGGACATAACAACAAAAAACCGTCAAAGAGGCTTCACTATGCGTAAACCAGAACTCGCCGCCGCCATCGCTGAAAAAGCGGATCTGACTAAAGAGCAGGCCAACCGCGTACTCAACGCCGTTCTCGAAGAAATCACCGGTGCCTTGCACCGCAAAGACAGTGTCACCCTGGTGGGCTTTGGTACCTTCCTGCAGCGCCACCGTGGCGCCCGTACTGGCAAGAACCCGCAAACCGGCGAGCCGGTGAAAATCAAGGCCAGCAACACCGTTGCCTTCAAGCCTGGCAAGTCCCTGAAAGACAGCGTCAACCCTTAAGCATTGCGCTTTCTCCCCAGGGAGAGGGCATGACTGAATGGGCACACCGACTGGGTCGGGTGCCCATTTTTCATGCCTGGACGTTGCCCGTCCGGGCCGCTTGCACCGATGCGGCAGCATGGCTAGCATGCGCGATTGCTTGATTCGCGAATCAAAGGCCAAGGATGACCCGCTCGACTTCTACCTCGCTTCCACGCCCCTTGAAATCCGTGATCCTTCGCCTGCGCGCTTGGCGTGTGCTGCTGTGTGGCGCCTTGCTCTGCGCCCAGGCCTCGGCCTTTGCCGTGGCCGAACGCGGCACCCTGCTCGGGCCGGTGGGTTACCGCGAGGCCCTGCAGTGGTTCCACAGCCAGAAATACGACAGCCCCGGTTCCTGGCTCTGCGGCTATTCCCTGGCCCGCGAGGACTACAGCGTCGCGCCCAAGGCTCCGCGTCTGCTGGTGGAAGTGGACCAGCGCTTTCTCTACCTCAAGTCCGCCGGCCAACTGGTGGAACTGACCGGCGCCGCCCAGGGCCCTGGGCGCAGCGAGTACCAGAACGCCAGCGCTCACATCCGAGTCACCCTGAACATCCTCAAGCGCAACAATTTCAGCGAGTACCAGGAGTCGCACGATCGCCAGGTACTGGCACGCATCGAGATGAAGGACCAGGTCGAAACCCTCACCCTCAAGGGGCAGTCATGCGGTACTTGAACCTGGCAGGCCTTGGCCTGCTGATCGCCAGCGCGGCCATGCCCGCCCTGGCGGATGAATCGAACCCGGGCAAGGGCTGCTACGGCTACCTCACCGAACTGGTGCGCAGCAGCGATTTTCCCTACCGCGACTTCACCACCCCGGAGCACCTCAAGCTGTTGATCGACCGCGATGAGGGTGACCAGTTGAGCCTGCAGCTGTTCTACGAAACCTCCGGCAGCGGGATCATCGGCTGGGTCCGCTACGATGTGCCACAGCAGGCATTGTGGAATGTCAGCATCGACCCCGAAGAGCCCCAGGCGCTCAAGTTCGACCCACGTTTTGCCCGGGCCTATGCGTCCTGCCTGGCGTCGCGCTAGGCCTCGGCCAGTTGTCATTGGCGCTGTGCAGAGTTGCCGAGTGGTTCCTTGATTGTTGCCAGTCATTGCTTGAGAATTTGCCGTCATCCGAATCACCCTTTCAGCATGGAACGCGAATCTCTTGTCCTCCTACCGCATTCAAGAAGCTGATCTCGATATTCCTGACGCCTGGCAGGACCAGAGCATCAATATCTTCAAGCTGCCCGCCGTCGGTGGCGCCCAGGAAGCCAGTTTTGTCATCAGCCGCGACGCCAGCCAGGGCGATGCAGCCTTCGCCGACTATGTCGCCGGGCAACTGCGCTCCGCCGAGCAGCAACTGCCGGGCTTCACCCTGATCAAGCGCTGGGACTTCGACATGCACGGCCACGCCTCGGTCCTGCTGGACTACAGCTGGAAACGCGAAGGTCGCGAGCTGATGCTGCGCCAAGTGTTCATCGAGCGTAAGCCGGCGGTGCTGATCACCACCCTGACCACCACGGTCAATGATCTGGTGCACCACGAACCCGCCTGGAAACAGGCCATGCAAAGCCTCAAGCCCCAGCCAGCGGTGGTCTGACCCTCCAGGCCGAGTAAAGAACCATGGATATGTTGGCAGCAGCCCGTCTGGGGGATGAGATCGCCCACGGTTTTGGCGTGGCGGCGATGGTGGCGGGGGCTGTTGTCGGTGCCCTGATTGGCGCCGCGGTGGTGGCGGCGACCGTGGCCACCGGTGGGGTGGCGATCGCCATCATCGCGGGTTCGGTCGCCGCGGGCGGCCTGTCGATGTTCCAGATCGCCAAGGGCCTGAGCACTATCTTCAACCTGCCCGAACCCAGCACGGGGGTGCTGGTAGAGGGCAGCTTCAATGTCCGCATCAACCTGCGCAACGCCATGCGCGCGGGCCAGGACCATTCGTCCTCGTGCAGCGGCCTGCCGCTGAACCACCCGATTTGGCCGTTCCCGGTGCTGATCGCCGAGGGCAGCGCCAAGGTCACCATCAACGGCAAGCCGGCCGCACGCCTGCAAAGCAAGATGGTCTGCGGCGCCCACATCAAGACCGGCAGCGAAAACACCTTCATTGGCGGGCCCACGGTGCAGGTGGCGTTCGTCCTGGATATCGAAGGCTGGATGCACACCGGGCTGGAGGCGCTGGGGTTGGCGGCGCTCGGCGCCGGGCTGGTGGTGGCGGCCATGGCGGGAGTGGCGGCATTGGCTGGTGCCCTGGCAGTGGGCGCCGCGGTGTATGGCGGCATGGCCCTGCTGGGGGACCTGGGCGACCGCCTGGGGCCGGGCTATCGCGATTTGCTGCAAGGGGTGGCCGGCATGGCCCTGCTGGGCCTGGGGCCGAAACTGGCGGCGCGCAAACCGGCGACTGCGGTACCCGAGCTGACCTCGCGGCGTGCCTACCTGAATCAGAAGTTCGGCCGCTCCGGCGACTTGCACGGCGACATCAATTACCGTGGCAACCGCGAAGTGGCGGCGAACTTCTTCGAGTCCCAGGGCTATTCCAAGGTCGACGCACAGTCCTACATGAACGGCCTGGATTTCAATCATCCGGTGCGCGTGGAGACCCTGGCCTCCGGCAAGAACCTGTGGCAATACCAGTCCCCCGGGGCGCCGCAGGGCAACTGGTATACTCTCAGCCCGCGGGTGCAGCCGACCGAGCTGGGGATCAACCCCATGGGCACCAACCGCGCCGCCAACACCATTGAACCCAAGGTTCTCAATTCCTATGGAACAACCCGCAAGGTGCAGGTCCTGCGCAGCACGGCTGCGCCGACCAACGACTTCTGGTCGGTCAAGGGGCAGTCCTATCCCGCCAAGGGCGGGGCGCAGCAGTTGTTCTCCAATGACAAAGGCGCCTTCGGCGCGCTCTCTCCCGGTGGACCATGAAACCAATCGACTACATTGATCACGCACTGGCGCTGGTGGCCAAGCGGGCCCTGGTCCTGCCGGGTTACGAAGTCTTCGACCTTCTGCAAAAACAGCTGCAGTACGTTCGCGCGGTGCTGCTGGACCGCAGCCTGGACCGTTCCGGGCTGCACCAGATCAGCATTGGTGCTATCGCTGTGAAGGAGTTCGACGAAACCGACCCTGAGCTGGCCCGGGCGTTGAAAGACGCACACTACGTGGCGGTACAGACCGGGCGTGGCTTGAAGGTCGATCTGCCCTGAGGCGCGCCATGCTGTTCAAGGATCTGTTGGTCAACCGCGAGGAAATGTTCTCGATGGGCATCGAGGAGGCCACCACACAGTACTACGTCTCCTTTCCGGTCAGCCTCGGCGTGGTGGACTACGAGGAGTACTACGCCATCGATCGCGCGACCTTTGAGCGGTTCGAACAGGACCTGCAGGTCGCGCTGGCATTTGTCACCCGCGCCAGTCGGCGTGAGCTGGATCGGTGGCTGATCATCAACCCGGCCAGCCTTGAGCCCTGTCAGCTGCCGCGCTGCCAATGCAGGTGCTCACCGATCATGACCGTCGACAGGGCCTGATCCGGGTCATAGCCGAGGTCATAGTCGAGCTGCTTGAACCAACTGGTGGCGAAGGTCGACGCCTTGGCGACGCGCCCGGCTTGCAACTGGTCGACGCGGACGTACCAGTTATTGGGTGGCGTGACGGACAGGTAGTAGTTCAGGTTGTCGGCGGTAAAGGTCCAGCACAGGGACATCAGGCGCGACTCCGCCGGTCGTGCTTCATAAATGTGCGCGTTGACGATCAGGGCCTTGCCATCGAACAGATGGTGATAGCGGACGTTTTCACCGTAGGTGGGCACGTCCTTGTCAAAGCGGCTGATGCTCAGGATCAGTTGTCCGTCGGCATCGAAACCATAGGCCTGCAGATTCTTCGATTCACGGTTGGCCTTGCTCAGCGACGCCAGGGGTTTTCCCTCCTTGTTGACGCTGGGGATCAAGCGTTCAAAGGGGATGAGCTCCAAGGTCGGGCCAAGGGAATACTCCCAGCGGACCACGGCTTGCTTGATCGACTGATAGTGTTGGTGAACGTGCGGTCCATAAAGCTTGAACACCTCGCCGAGGGTGTTGCGCCGGCTTTCAAGCTCCGGGTTGTGCATGACATTCATTGGGTTATTTCCCTCAGCTGCCACAGGCAATCGTGCTCCAGCAGCTCTTTCGCCGTGCACTGAAAAAACCGCGACTTTGGCGCGGTTCTATAAGTGGCTGCAGGCCGTGCTGGCGCTCGTCAGCCGCGCCAGAAAGCGCGGTCCGGCGATCTGCCCCGGCACTCCGGCAATTGCTCAGTTCAGCGCCGTCAGGAGTTGCTTGTTGAACGACTCTTTCAGTTCCTGGTTGTTGGTGTAGCCCAGGGTCTGCTCGCTCAGAATCTTCGCCAGCGTTGCGTCGTCCGGTTGGATTGCGTTGGTTTTCAAGGCGATAACGATCAGCGGGACCGGATAGGCGTAATACTTTGGCCTCTCGATGACATCGCTCACCAGTGCGGGGCTGACATTGAGGAGGTTGTACAGGATAGGCAGGTGAACATCCTGAAGCCGGCGCAGCATCACCTGGCAGGTATTTTCAATGCCTTGTTCGGTCACGGGCAGCAGTGGACAGCCGTCTTTTTCGCTGACCGTCGACATGCAGTAGACCAGTTTCGGATTGGCCAGGTTGGATGGGTAGGGCGGGCTTATCCGCTCGATCTCCGCCTGCAGGGCCGGGTGTTCGACAAAGATGATCATTTCGTAGGCGCGGGTGTTGGCCAGGTACTCGAAATGCAAGGTCGCCACGGCGCCCGACTCTTTATGGGCAATCACCACTTTGTTCCGGGTGACTTTGACTCCGGGATAAGCCGAGAGCTCGCTCTTCAAGAATAGCTGGAGTGCCTTTTCGAAGTTGCTGCGCAATTCCTTGGTGTCTGCTTTCATTTCTCGATTACTCGTTCAATAGCGAAGAAGCCAGAAGTTGGCCGGATGCTGTGCGCCATTTCCACCGAACGGTGTGCCTTTGCCGCTTTTGGTCGCAACTTCGAACTGGCCTTGGGTGGCGCCCGACGGTTTGATCAGGCCGCCGCCCAGGCCACCGTTGGTATTGGCCGGATTGCTCATGTCGAACATCCCCGATCCCTGTTGGTTCTTGGTCAGTTTGCCGCTGCCATTTTTGACTTCGAACACGTGGTAGTTGCCGGCTTTGTCCTGGGCGATGATATCTGCCCTGATGCGGTAGGACTTCTGAGTGACAGGATGCTTGACCTTCATGGTCAGTTCTTCAGCTACCACAGTGAAACCGTTTCTCTCGAGGTCGGCCTTGGCCTTTGTAGTGCCCCTTCTGCCGCTGTAGGCCGATTTGCAGATCCAGCCCAGCGGGTCGATCCAGCCGATCGGGTTGGGAGCATAGTGATAGAGGTTCAAGCCTCCGGCCAGGCCGATAGGGTCCGGCGTGGTGAAGCGCCCGATATCCGGGTCGTAGAAACGGAACGTGTTGAAGTGCAGCCCGGTCTCGCGGTCCAGGTACTGGCCCTGGAACCTGAGATTCTGCTCCTCGATGTAGTAGGGCTCGCGTATTTCTTCGATGGTGTTGCCCCAGACCTGATAGCGGGCCTGCCAGACGCTGTGGCCGTCAGGCTCGCAAAGCTGGTGGGGCAGGCCATTCAGGTCGTTGTGGTAGTAGCGGATCTTCTGCTGCGCGCCGAGGCCATCGACCCGCGCCAGGGGCGCGTGGCCCAGGTCTTCATAGACATAGAGGCTGGTCTGTTGATTACGCTGTTCCTGCAGCAGCCGCAGGCCATCCCAGATGAATCGGGTTTCACCCAGAAGGTTGCCCTGGCTGTCGTACTCACGCTTGCTGATGCGTCGACCCAGGACGTCGTAACTCATCCTGACCAGGGTTTCGCCGCTGGCGGTCTGATTGCGCACTTCGATCAAGCGGTGTTCGGCATCGTAGGCAAACCGTTGCACGCCTCGCCGACCACTGCGTTTTTCAATCATTCGGCCAAAGGCATCGTAGCGGTAGCGCTTGTCCTGGTAGGTCAGCAACTTGTTGTGCACCACCAGCCCGGCGCCCGCTTTCGGGCCGTCAAGCAAATTGGCGGCGGCGTCGTAGGCGAAGGTTTCCTTCTGGCCCTGCAGGCCGTCCTGGCTGGCGATGATTCGCCCGGTCGCGTCGTAATGGAACAGTTGCCGATATTGCCCGTTGACATGCCGCTCGGCCAGGCCCACTAGGTTATCGCTGTCGTCGTACTCGAGGTGCCGTTCCGGGGCTGTCGGCAGGGTGTTTGCCAGCAGGCTGGAATGCCGCAGGCGTGCGCGCAGGCGGCCACAACGGTCGTATTCGCTGCGGGTGCTGATCTGACCCTGGGTGCGCAGCACTTCACGGTGCAGGCGATCACGTTGAAAATCGCTGATTACCTGGCCATCGAGATTGATCTGGTGCAGATGGCCGCTGCCGTAATAGAGCCGATTGAGCCAGCGCGTGTCCGGTAGCTGGGTCTGAATCAGATTGCCCAGTTCGTCGTATCGGTGTTTCAGGCTGCCGGCCGCTGTGTGTTCTTCGAGTAATTGGCCCAGGGCGTCGTAGCTGAAACTCACTGCCTGCTGGTTGCCGAGGTTGTCGGTAAAGCTGGCTGCGATCAGTTGGTTCAAGGGATCGTAGGTGTATTGACTGCGCCCATCGTCCGTGGTCTTGGCCAGCAGCCGCCCCACGGCATCGCGCTCGAACTTGTGGATGATTGGTGCGATTGGTTGCGCGGGCACGGCGCTCCATCCGGAGCCATAAGGCGCGGCATGGGCCTGGAGTTCGACGACGTTGTTCAGTGGGTCATAGCCATAGCGCTTGGCACTGCCGTCGAGGTCCTGCTGTTCGCTCAGACGGTTGCCGGCATCCCAGGCAAAGCGATAGCTTTCGCCGTTTTCGTTGGTGAGCGCCAGCAGCCGTCCGAACGCGTCATAGTCGAATCGGACCTGCCGGCCATGGGCGTCGGTGCGCTGGCTTATCTGCCCGCGCCGGTTGTACTGGTAGAGCGTGGTGTAGCCGGACGGGTCGGTGTAGCCCTGCAGCTGGCCGTTGCCGCCGCGTTGAAAATGCTCGGCGCGGCCATCGGCTAGTTGGCTGCTGAGCAACCGTCCCTGGCCGTCGTAATGGAAGCGGGTGTGCTCGCCAAGGGCATCGATGATGGCTTTCACGTTGCCACGTCGATCGTATTCGAAGCGGGTCGGATAGCCCGAGCAATCCAGGTGTTCAAGCAATTGCCCGGACGAGTTCCAGCGCATCTTCCGGCTTCTTCCCGTGGCATCGATGATCTCCACCACCTGCCCGTGTGCGTCGTGGCGGTACTGAGTCACCTGGCCTAGCGGGTCTGTTTCGGCGATGCAATTGCCTCGGGGGTCGTAGCGCAAGTGCCAGCTTTTGCCGGCAGGATCGGTCAGGGTCTGTGGCAGCGACCAGTGCTCCAGCCACAAGGTCGAGTGGCTGTGCCCCAGAGGATCGGTCTCGGCGATCAGGTTGCCGGTTTCGTCGTAGCTATAGGCATAGCGCCCTCCTAAGGGGTCAGTGGCGCTGAGCAGTTGGCGTTCGTCGTTCCACTCGAAGGCCCATGTCTGGTTGAGGTTGTCGGTGTACTCGACGATCTGCAACTGGCTGTTCCAGCGACGGCGGCTGATGCGTTGCAGGCTGTCGGTGACCTGGGTGATTCCGGCCTCCAGATCATAGTCGTACTGATAGCTATCGCCTTCGTCGGTCCAGTGACGGGTCACTCGCCACTGCTGGTCGGCGAACAGTGTCCACTGGTAGAAGCAGCGCAGCCCGGTGGCCAACTGGTGCTCGGTCATCCGGTGGCCGGCGTCATAGGCGAAGCGCCGCTGTACCTGCCTTTCGCCATCGCGGACCTGTGCCAGGTTCCCTGCGGCATCGTAGTCATAGCTGACCAGTACTTCCCGTTGCTGGTCAGGGTACAGCCGTTCGACCTGGGCAATCCGACCGGGCCAGCGCGTGCTGTAGCCCAGTTCGAGCTGCGCCTGTTCAAAAGTATCGCGCAGCAGCCAGAGCCGCCCGGCCGAGTCGTATTCCAGGTGCAGGCGATTGTCGTTGCGGTCCCCCAGCTGGCTCAGGCGCAACCGCGAAGGATCGCTCGCCAGCGGCTCGAACAGACGGTAGAGGCCGTCGCTGCTTTCGATCAGCAACTGCCCGTTGTCGTTGCGTCGCACGCTCAAGCCTTCACCGGGGCTGAAGGCTCCACCGCCCAGGGCAATGGCACCCATGTCGATGCGGCGTCCCTGCTCATCAATGTAGAGCAGGCGTTCGCCGCCCTCGGGATGGGGCTCGATCTGGATGCTGACCTCGTAAGGCAGGCTCCAGCCGGCCCCGAGCAGGCCGTCACGGCGTTCGTCGCGGCTGTTGTAGAAGCGTTGCCATTCGATGGGCACCAGCCCTGGCAGGGTGAAGTCCAGATCGTCGTCGGCCCCCAGCACCTTGGCCCCGGTCGCGGCATGCACCGGATTCGGCGAGCCGGCGATAGCCTGGGTCAGCGCATTGGTCGCCTGGCTGACGACAAACGAATTGACCCCGGCCATCAGCATGCACGGCAGGTTGGCCTTGAACTTGCCCTTGCCGCCCTTGAGCATCATCAGCACGGTCACCGCCAGGCCCACTCCTGGGGTCTTGCCGCTGCGGATCTCGCGCACCACCACCGAGCCGCCGCCGATGGTCACGTCGGGGGAAATCGGCCCGGCCGCCACCACCTTGGCGTCGCAGGTGCTGCGGTCGCCGCTGCGCACCGCCGGTTGGCCGTCGATGCTGACCTTCTCCGAGCCTTCGGCCAGGTACTGCACGGGCATCGGCGGGTGCTTGGTGCAGGTCACCAGGTCCAGTTCCTTGGTCTGGGAGCCGGGGGCCGGGGAGGCCACGGTGGGCCGCCACATCTGCGAGAAGAATTCCTTGGCCATGTCGAGAAAGCCCGGGCCTTCCTCCGGGGTGGCCGAAGGGGTGTCGGTGGCTTCGCCTTCCTCGGCGCCGTCGCCGCTGATATGCGACGGCGGGGCGATGCCCGCCGCGCGGGCCGCCGGTTTGTTGTTGGTCAACACCTTTTGCGAACCGCTGGCGATGGTGGCTTGGATCGAGGGCGGGAACAGGGCATTGGCGATGCCCTCGCATAAATTGCTCAGGCCCTTGTCGGCGCCGGTCTTGCTCATGACCACGCCGACCACCACGCCCACCACCAGCCCCAGCACGCAGGCACCGAGGCCGCCGGTGGCCACGGTGATGCCCGCTGCTGCAGCCACCGCCATGGTCGCCAGGGTGCCGATGGCGACGTTGGCCGCCACCTCCAGCACACCGCCGAGGATGTCGGCCATCATCGAGGTGTGTTCCAGCCCGTCGCCCAGTCGTGCGGCCCACAGCGCGTCAGACACGCCCCGGCCTCAGCCCAGCACCAGGCTGTTCTTGATCTGCGCCCAGTGCGCGGCTTCGGTGTCGCCGAGTTTCTGCGCCTTGACGTAGCTCATGGCGAGCATCTGCCGGGTGCCGGGCAGCACCAGGGCCAGCTGGAACTGGAACACCTGCTCGCTGCCCTTGCTGAACTGGCTGCGCAGCTCCAGGCCCGGAATGTCCTGGGCCGGGCCCAGCAGCACCGGCTGCGGACCCTTGACCCGCAGTTCCTGCACTTGCTGTTCCAGCCGCTGCAACTGGCTGGCCAGGCTGCTCTCCAGGGTTTCACCGTCGCCCAACAGGCTGCGGCTGACGATCAGCGAAGTACCCAGGGCCGGGAACTTGAGGATGTTGATCGAGGCGTCCTGCAGTTCGCCGGCAGGCAGCTGGAACTGCAATTCATTGAGGCGATAGGTCATGGCATGGGCATCCGTTCATTAGCCTTTGGGGGCGGAAAAGGGCGCTTTGGCCTTGGCGCTGATGGCGCCCTGCACACCCTGGCCCTCGGTGGTGGTGTCCGGACCGCCGCCGTTGTTCAGGTGCAGCACGCCACCGGTGTTGATCTGCGCGTCGCTTGAGGCGTGGACACTGATGTTGACTCCGCACAGGTTGATCTGGCCGCTGGCATTGAGCTCCAGGATGCTGGCCCCGCACACCAGGCGCAGGCGTTCGCCGACCTCGATCACGTAGCTCTGGCCGATGCTGTCGAGCTTCTTCTCGCCCACCGTCAGCTCATCCACGTGCTGGACGATGCGCGTGCGCTTGTTGCCGATGGTCACGTACTCGTCGTGGCCAATACTCTTGACCCGGTCATTGCCCACGGAGTGGGTTTCGTTGACCTCGACCACGATGTCCTGGTTGCGCTCGGCGTGGATGTACAGCTGCTCCGCGCCTTTTTTGTCTTCCATGCGGATTTCGTTGAAGTTGGCCGGGCTCCCGCCTTTGCTGGAGCGGCTCTTCATGCCGCTCTGGGTGGCGTTGGCCGGCAGGTCGTAGGGCACGGTCTGCTCGGCGTTGTACACGCGGCCGGTGATGATCGGCCGGTCGGGGTCGCCTTCGAGGAAGCTGACGATGACTTCCTGACCGATCCGCGGGATCTGCATCGAGCCCCAGTTCTTGCCGGCCCAGGCCTGGGACACGCGAATCCAGCAGGAGCTGTTCTCGTTGGATTGGTCGTGGCGGTCCCAGTAGAAGTGCACCTTGACCCGGCCAAACTGGTCGGTCCAGATTTCCTCGCCCGCAGGGCCCACCACAATCGCCGTCTGCGGCCCCTTGACGATGGGCCGGCTGGTGCTGGCCAGGGGGCGGAAGCTTTGCTGGGCGTCGATGCAGGTCAGGCTGCTTTCGAACTGCGCCGCACCGCCGCTGGCGCCGCTCTCCAGGCTCTCCTGGACCACGTAGTAGCGGGCCCCGACGATCAGGTATTCGCGGTTCTGATCCTGGCGGCTGAAGCCGGTCAGGCTGAACAAGTGGCCCGCGCCGATGCCCCGGGCGTTGCCCGCCAGCTCGATGCGCTCATGCAGGCTCTGCAGGGCTTCTATGCGGGTGCGGGCGTAGTGCTCGCCGTCCTGGCTTTGCACGTAGGTGCCGGGGTAGTCGTACAGCGGGTAGTCGCCGGCGCTGTGGGGGCGAGGCATGGCCGAGCGCACGTCGATCCGTGCGCTGGGGCGCTGGAAGTCGTAGTCGTTGAGTTCCAGGGAGCCGGGCTGGACTTCCTGGGCCAGGTGCCAGTCGAACAGGTGGTCGCGCTCGCGCTGCTGTTCGTCCTTGGGGTAGTAGGGCACCGAGGCGTAGCCGGGCACCGTGGTGTGAGCGCCGTAGGCGTCGGCCAGGACCAGCACGTGGCGGTCCTTTTCATGGCGGAAGAAGTAGTAGATGCCTTCCTGTTCCATCAGTCGGCTGACGAAATCGAAGCTGTTCTCCCGGTACTGCACGCAGTATTCCCACTCGCGGTAGGGGCGGCTGAGGGCGTCTTCGAAGTCCGAGAAACCGAGGTCGCGAAACACCTGTTTGATGATCTGCGGAATGCTCAGGTTCTGGAAAATCCGGCAGTCGGAGGTGCGGCTCAGCAGCCACAGCCAGGGCCGCAGAGTGACCTGGTAACTGGCGAACTGGCCGCTGTCGATGTTCTGGCTGCAGCGCGCGACGATGCCATGGAAGTAGCGCTGGCTGCCGTCGTCGAGCAGCACGCTGACGCCCATGGGCTTGCCCAGCAACTGGTTCAAGTCGATGGCGGCGTCGTGGGAGGTCAGCTGCAACTGGTAGTCGTACAGACGCCCCAGCTCTTCGCCGCCGCCCAGGCTCTTGAGCACCAGGACATCCGGCCCCAGGGGGCTGGTGACCTGCGCCAGTCGTGTGGATTGCTGAAATACCATCGTCAGTCTCGTTGAATGCGTAGTGTGCCTGGCCGGCCTCTTGTAGGAGCCGGCTTGCCGGCGATGGCGATCTCACGGATGCCTTCGCTGGCAAGCCAGCTCCTACGCAAGCAGGGGTGCGGGGTCAGGCCGGCTCACTGAAGTCGTAGTGCAGTTCGTTGTCGCGCTGGCTGATGCGTACCCCGGCCAGCGGCTTGCCTTCGAGCATGCGCGTGAGGAACTCACGGCTCATGTCCGGCAGCAGGCTGTTGGTGAGGATGGCGTCGATCATGCGGCCACCGCTTTCGGTTTCGCTGCAGCGGGAGACGATCAGGTCGACCACCTCGTCGTCGAAGTCGAACGCGACTTTGTGGGTGCTCTCCACGCGCTTTTTGATCCGTCCCAGTTGCAGGCGGGTGATGGCTTTGAGCATCACATCGCTGAGCGGGTAGTAAGGGATGGTCACCAGGCGCCCCAGCAGTGCCGGCGGGAAAATCTCCAGCAGCGGCTGGCGCAGGGCCTTGGCGATCTCTTCCGGCTCGGGCACGTTGTCCGGGTTCTTGCAAACGTTGGCGATCAGCTCGGTACCGGCGTTGGTGGTGAGCAGGATCAGGGTGTTCTTGAAGTCGATCACCCGGCCTTCGCCGTCTTCCATCACGCCCTTGTCGAACACCTGGAAGAAGATCTCGTGCACGTCCGGGTGGGCTTTCTCTACTTCGTCGAGCAGCACCACGCTGTAGGGTTTGCGCCGCACCGCTTCGGTGAGCACGCCGCCTTCGCCGTAGCCGACGTAACCCGGTGGCGCCCCCTTGAGGGTGGACACGGTGTGGGCTTCCTGGAACTCGCTCATGTTGATGGTGATGACGTTCTGCTCACCGCCATACATGGCTTCGGCCAGGGCCAGGGCGGTCTCGGTCTTGCCCACCCCCGAGGTGCCGGCCAGCATGAACACGCCAATCGGCTTGTTCGGGTTGTCGAGGCCGGCGCGGGAGGTCTGGATGCGCTTGGCGATCATCTGCAGGGCGTGGTCCTGGCCGATGATGCGTTTCTTCAGGTGCTGGTCGAGGTTGAGCACGGTTTCCAGTTCATTGCGGGCCATGCGGCCCACGGGAATCCCGGTCCAGTCGGCCACCACCGAGGCCACCGCCTGGTAGTCCACGGTCGGCAGGATCAACGGGGTTTCACCTTGCAGGGCGCTCAGGCGCTGTTGCAGGTCCACCAGTTTTTCCCGCAGGCCGTGGCTTTCATCACCGACGTCGCTGTCCACCAGGCCGACGTTGTCCCGCAGTTGGGCACGGGTTGCCAGCAGTTCGTCCACCAGGGTCTTTTCTTCGGCCCAGCGACCTTCCAGCTCGGCCAGGCGCTCGCGTTCGGCAGCCAGTAGGTTTTCGCTGTTGACCTGGCGGTTGCCGATGGCCACGCCGATCGCCTGTTCCCGGGCGATGATCTGCAGCTCGGTTTCCAGGGCTTCGATGCGTCGACGGCTGTCGTCCACCTCGGCCGGCACAGCATGCAGGCTGATGGCGACGCGGGCGCAGGCGGTGTCCAGCAGGCTCACGGATTTGTCCGGCAACTGGCGGGCCGGGATGTAGCGATGGGACAGCTTGACCGAGGCTTCCAGGGCTTCGTCGAGGATCTGCACCTGATGGTGCTGCTCCATGGTCGAGGCCACGCCGCGCATCATCAGCAGCGCCTTGTCTTCCGACGGTTCGGCCACTTGCACCACCTGGAAGCGGCGGGTCAGGGCCGGGTCTTTCTCGATGTGCTTCTTGTACTCGGCCCAGGTGGTGGCGGCCACGGTGCGCAAGGTGCCACGGGCCAGGGCCGGCTTGAGCAGGTTAGCCGCATCGCCGGTACCGGCGGCGCCACCGGCACCCACCAGGGTGTGGGCTTCGTCGATAAACAGAATGATCGGCTTGGGCGAGGCCTGGACGTCTTCGATAACCTGGCGCAGGCGCTGTTCGAACTCGCCCTTCATGCTGGCGCCGGCTTGCAGCAGGCCGACATCGAGGCTGCGCAATTCCACATCCTTCAAGGCAGGCGGCACGTCGCCGGCGACGATGCGCAGGGCAAAACCTTCCACCACGGCCGTCTTGCCGACGCCGGCTTCACCGGTGAGGATCGGGTTGTTCTGGCGCCGCCGCATGAGGATGTCCACCAGTTGGCGGATCTCTTCGTCACGGCCGACGATCGGGTCGAGCTTGCCGCTGCGAGCCTGCTCGGTGAGGTCCACGGTGAAGCGCTTGAGGGCCTCCTGCTTGCCCATGGCACTGGGGGCCATGGCACCGCTGGCTTCGCCTGGAACCGCGCCGGCATTGAAGCCATCGCTGGCGCCGAGGGCGTTTTCCGGCGAGTCGCCGACGTACTCGTCAAAGCGCTCACTCAGGGCCTCGACCTTGATCTTCTCGAACTCCTTGGACAGCCCCAGCAGCGCATGGCGCAGGCTCGGGGTCTTGAGGATGCCGAGCACCAGGTAGCCGGTGCGCACCTGGCTTTCGCCGAACATCAGGCTGCCGTAGACCCAGCCGCGCTCCACCGCTTCTTCAACGTGGGACGACAGGTCGGTGATCGATGTGGAGCCCCGTGGCAGGCGGTCCAGGGCCTCGGTCAGGTCCTTGGCCAGGCGCGCCGGTTCAAGGTTGAACTGGCGGATCAGGCGGTGCAGGTCGCTGTCCTGCAATTGCAGCAACTGGTGCAGCCAGTGGGCCAGTTCCACATAGGGGTTGCCCCGCAGTTTGCAGAACACCGTGGCGGCTTCGATGGCTTTGTAGGCGACGCTGTTGAGTTTGCCGAACAGCGCTGCGCGACTGATTTCACCCATGCTCTGTGCTCCTTGAGGTGCGTGATGTGGCGGCCTGATCGGCGTAGTGCCGGGCCAGAATGAGGTCCTTGGGGTCCGCCGCGGGGCGGCCGAGCCAGGTGTTGAAACCCAGGCGCTGGCGCCCGTTGAGTTGCAGCTTGGGCACTTCGTCCTGAAGCAGGATCAGGTTCAGGTCCCAGTCCAGTTCGAAACCCAGGTATTCGGCGACCCAGGCCACCAGCTCCTTGAACTGCTGGCCGTCGGGCAGCATGCCCATGTAGGCGTCGAGGCTCAGGGGGCCGAGGCAGATGCGGAATTTGTGCTGGCGGTCCCAGACGTGGCTGCCCAGGCAGAAGTCGGTCCCCAGTTGGTGGGCGTTGACCCCCAGGCGGCTGCGCTCCGGCAGCTCCAGCCATTGGCCGACGTATTCCTCGATCTGCACCGGCAGCCCGAAGTACTCGCCGAGGATCGCCCGCAGGCCATCCGGGTAGCGGGTCTGCGCCGCCAGGTGGCCGCTGTAGTGCAACTTGGCGGTGTCCGGGATCAGCCCCTGATTGAGCAGGCTGGGCATGCCCCGGCCACTGAGGGCGGCCAGGCGCGCCGACCAGTAATCGTCGTCCGGGCGGTCGTGGCTCACCGTCGGCCGGGCCTCGGCCCAGGCCCGGTAGAACAGGCTCAACAGGCGATGGTGAAAGACATCGAGGAAGCCCTTGCTGGTGCTGTCGCCCTGGTTGCGCTGGCGCTCACGCACGTACTCGGTGAGGTGCAGCGGCAGCGGACCGTTGGGCCCGCCCAGGCCGAAGAAAAACTGCTGCAAGCGTGCAGGCGCACCGTCGACACCGGGCTCGACCGAGGCCAGGGTCGAGGGCGCGAAGGTGCAGTCGGCCTGCTGCCCGAGGCGCAGCGGGTCGTCGGCCAGGCGCAGGGAATGACCGAAGCGCGGCAGCTGGGGCGACAGGCATTCGATCCGCCGCAGCGCCTGGAAGAAGTCGTACTCCCAGGGCTCGGCGTGCATCGCCGTCAGCGTATTCAAAGGGTCGGACGGCGTCCGGGCTGGGCTTTCCATCGCATGATCTCGCCGCGTTCGGTGGTACGGATCACCGTCTCGGTAAAACTGTTGAGGGACACATAACGTGCCAGGAAGCGTTCGAACACAGCGCCGAGCAGGAACACCCCGGTGCCGCGAAACGCGTTTTCATCGAACTCCAGGGTGATCTCCAGGCCCCGGCCAAAAACGATCGGCCCGGGCATGGGCAGGCGCCGGGTCACCGCCTTGCTGCTGACCTCGCGTAGGCCTTCGATCTGCAATTGCAGGGCCGCGTCGTTGCTGTCGCCATACAGGCGCAGCAGTTCGCGCAGGGCGGCGGCGCCCTGGCCTTGCTCACTCAACGACAGGTAGTTGAGCGACAACTGGCTGATCAGGCGCCAGGCCTTGCCGTCGTGGGCGTGGCTGGGGCGCGGGCGGCTTGGCCCGGCCAGGCAGCGCACAGCCTGCACCGGGGCGCTGTCGGCCAGGGTGAAGTCGGTCTTGCCGCCGCCGACGTTCATGAACAGCGGCAGGTCGCGGTTGGTGCACAGGGCACTCACACCGAGCTGGCGCAGGTCGTGGCGATAGGGCGCTTGCTGGCTGTCCACCAGGCTGACGAAGGTTTCGCTGCCGATGTAGGTGGAGCGCGGGCCGTTGCGTCGCTGGTCGCTGGACAGTACTCGTGGCTCGCGACGCAGGCTGTAGTAGGCCTGGTCACGGCCATAGCGCGACGGGTCACGCACCGCGTAGAATGGCAGGAACGGTTGCTCCGGCCCGGTGCCGTGGCCGCTGACGGCGCACAGCGAGTGGATTTCGAAATCCATCGGTCGGGTGCGGTCGGCGATCACATGGTGCTCGTTGACCCGGTCCGACAGGTGGATACGGTCCACGCGCTTGGGGAACAGGTTGATCGCCGGGGTGCAGAAGGGCACGAACTGGGCGCTGCCGACGCTGCCTTCCAGGCTTGGTTCGTGGCGCTCGAAGAGCACGATCAGCTCCAGCTCCTGGCCTTCGCAGCGGCGCACCGCACGGCCCAGCTCGGCGAACTCGACGAACAGGAAACGGTTGGGCAGGGCGAAGTATTCCTGCAACAGGCGATAGCCCTGGAAAGCCTGGGGCACCACCGGCAGCGCCGCGTCGCAGTCGTCGAAGCCCTTGGCGCGCAAGGCGTTGGCCGGCAGACGCTCGACCCAGTCGCCCCCGGGCGCCCGGGCGAACACCGCGCAGGCATTGCCCAGCAGTTGCTCGTAGAGGCGGAACGGCAGCTCGTCATTGCCATTGAGGTAGAGCGGCAACTGCTCCAGGGCCAGGCTGCTGAACGGCAACTCGGCGCCGGTGCGCAGGGTCAGGCGCAGCCCGGCCTTGGCCTTGGGCTCGCTGGCGGCCAGGCGCCCGAGCACTGCCGCCGGGTTGCCGAAGTACTCGGCATGGCTGACTTGCAGCGGCCACAGGGTGACCGCGTGGGCGCTGCGGTATTCGCAGCAGGTCTGGCTGTCGCGACCCAGGGCGGCCCGCAGGCTGGTGCCGCGCTCCAGGGTAAAACCGCTGCTCAGGGAGCCTTCATCGGGATCGGCCTGCAACTGCACCACGGTCAGCGACGGCGTCGGTGCCAGGTAGTGCGGGTAGGCGATTTCCAGCAGGTTGTGGGTGAAGGTCGGGTACTCGGCATCGAGCTTCAATTGCACCCGCGCGGTGAGGTAGGCAAAGCCTTCCAGCAGGCGCTCCACATACGGATCGGCACAGTCCATGCCCGACAGGGTCAGGCGGCTGGCGATCTTCGGGTATTCCTTGGCGAACTCCGCGGCGCTCTCGCGCACGTGGTGCAGTTCCTGGTTGTACAGCTCCAGCAGACGGGGATTCATGAGCGTCTCCGTTGCTCGGCCTGGCGCACCCGCACATGGCCCGATTCCAGGTCCAGGTCGGTTTGCAGCAGCAGGCGCAGGGGCATGGGCTGGGCCCAGAGGTCGCCTTCGATCTCGAAGCTCAAGGCGTTTTGGTTCATTTCCCCGGGCGCACTGCGGGCCCGCACGCGCAGGGTACTGCGCAAGATGCGTGGCTCGAAGGTGGCAATGGCCTGGTGGATCAGGCTTTCCAGGGCATTGATATCAATGCTCGAGGCACTGTGCCCGGCCAGGGCCGGCAGGCCGTAATTGATCACCGAAGTGCCGGCGGGGGTGTGCAACGTGGCATCGGCATCCAGCAGCGACGTGGTGTTGAGCAGCCACGCCAGGTCCCGCAGCACCGAGGCCTTGAGCTGGGTCAGGGACAGCACGCGCTTGTCGGCACTTTCCTTGAGCTGGCCGGGCTCGTCGTCGGTCAGACGGTCCAGCAAGGACGGCTGCAGGCGGTCGCGGGCGGCGATTTCAGTGATCAACGCAGCGGCCCCCCAAAAAGCTGGCTGGTGCGCCATGGCAGGCACCCGCAAGGGCACAACGGTTCCGCAGCTTGATTAACAAAGGCTTGGTCATCAGTCGGGCACCGGGCGGGAGTGGAGCGAATTCGGGTCAGGGCAAACGGCCCCCGACGCAGGCGTCGGGGGCGCGATGGATCAACGCTTGGTGTTGGAGCGGATGTTCCAGCCGTATTTGATCGGGCCGCCGTCTTTGCTGCCGTCGGCTTTCTGCGGTTGGTACTCGACCATCACCTGGGCGAAGTTCAGGGTGATGTTTTCGGTCAGGCGGTCATCGCTGCCCGAACCGCCGGTGCTCAGGGACGTGATCAGCACTTCTTCCAGGTCGATGATCATGTACTCGACCTGGCTTTCGCCGCCGGCCTTGCGCACGGTCAGGCGCACCTTGTCCACGTGCTTGCCGCTGGAGCAATGCATCATCAGGTTCGGCGAAGCCTTGTCCACGTACTTGGTCAGCGACAGGTCCTGGATGTTCACCTTGCCTGCGCCGCCGCCACCGCCAACGTGCATGTTGCCGGATTGGGACATGCCCCAGCTCCAGTTCAACACGTCGATTTCGTCCTTGTGGGCCTTGTCCATGGACTCGCCCTTGATGTCACCGATCTTGATGAAAATATCGACAGCCATGTGTTCTCCCTGTGTGGCCACTGCCACGGTGGTACAGATATGAATCCGTAGGAGCCGGCTTGCCGGCGATGGTCGTCAACGATAGCGCTCGCTTTCGGACCAACGATGCGCCCTTGAGTGCATCGCCGGCAGACCGGCTCCTACAGGGGGGTTAAGCGCCTTTTGCCGAAGGCAGTTTGGATACCAGGCGCAGCGACACGGTCAGCCCTTCGAGCTGGTAGTGCGGGCGCAGGAAGAATTTCGAGTTGTAGTAGCCGGGGTTGCCTTCGACTTCCTCGACCACCACTTCCGCCGCGGCCAGTGGGTGCTGGGCCTTGGTGGTTTCGGTGGAGTGGGCCGGATCACCGTCCACGTAGTTGAGGATCCAGTCCTGCAGCCAGCGTTGCATCTCGTCCTTCTCTTTGAACGAGCCGATCTTGTCGCGCACGATGCACTTCAGGTAATGGGCGAAGCGGCAGGTGGCGAACAGGTACGGCAGGCGCGCGGCCAGGTTGGCGTTGGCGGTGGCGTCCGGGTCGTCGTACTCGGCAGGCTTCTGCAGCGACTGGGCACCGATAAAGGCGGCAAAATCGGTGTTTTTCTTGTGCAGCAGCGGCATGAAACCGTTCTTCGCCAGCTCCGCCTCACGGCGGTCGCTGATGGCGATTTCGGTCGGGCACTTCATGTCCACGCCGCCGTCATCGGTCGGGAAGGTGTGGGCGGGCAGGTTTTCCACTTCACCGCCGGACTCCACACCGCGGATGCGCGAGCACCAGCCGTAGTGTTTGAACGAACGGTTGATGTTCACCGCCATGGCGTACGCGGCGTTGGCCCAGGTGTACTTGGAGCTGTCGGCGCCGTCGGTGTTTTCTTCGAAGGCGAAGGCTTCCACCGGGTCGGTCTTGGCCCCGTACGGCAGGCGCGCCAGGAAGCGCGGCATGGTCAGGCCGATGTAGCGTGCGTCTTCAGACTCACGCAGGGAGCGCCAGCCGGCGTACTCCGGGGTGGTGAAGATCTTGGTCAGGTCCCGTGGGTTGGACAGTTCCTGCCATGAGCCCATGCCCATCACGGTCGGCGATGCCGCTGCAATGAACGGCGAGTGCATGGCCGCGCAGACCTTGGACAGTTCGCCCAGCAGTTCCACGTCCGGTGGCGACTGGTCGAAGTAGTAGTCGCCCACCAGGCAGCCGTACGGCTCGCCGCCGAACTGGCCGTATTCCTCTTCGTACATCTTCTTGAACAGCGGGCTCTGGTCCCAGGCCGTGCCCTTGAATTTCTTCAGGGTCTTGTGCAGCTCCGGCTTGGAGATGTTGAGCACACGGATCTTCAGCTGCTCGTCGCTTTCGGTGTTATTCACCAGATAGTGCAGGCCGCGCCAGGCGCTTTCCAGCTTCTGGAATTCCGGGTGATGGATCACCTGGTTGACCTGGGCGGTGAGCTTGGCGTCGATGGCGGCGATGATCGATTCGATCGATTTGATCGCATCGTTGGACACCAGGTCGGTCTGCGCCAGGGCCTGTTCGGCCAGGGTGCGAACCGCGGTCTCCACAGCTTCGCGAGCGCGCTCGGTCTTGGGTTTGAATTCCTGCAGCAGCAGGGAGGCGAACTCGCTGGCTTGCTCGGTGGCGGCCGGTTGGCCCTGATTGTCACGCATCAATTCGGTCATGATCGTTGGTCCTGATTTACGCGTTGGGCTCGGAGTCCACAGGCTTTGGCGCACTCGCCAGGGCCTGGAGCAACGCCGGATCCTTGATGGCTTTCATGATGATTTCTTCAGCGCCGGTCTTGCCGTCCATGTAGGTCAGCAGGTTGGCCAGCTGAGTGCGGGCTTCCAGCAACTGGTTCAACGAATCGACCTTGCGGGCCACGGCCGCCGGGCTGAAGTCGTCCATGCTCTCGAAGGTGATGTCCAGGCTAAGGTTGCCTTCGCCGGTCAGTTCATTGGGCACGTGGAACGCCACCCGCGGCTGCATGGCCTTGAGGCGCGAGTCGAAGTTGTCGACGTCGATTTCCAGGAACTTGCGGTCGGCAACGGCGGCCAGTGGCTCGGCCGGTTTGCCCGCCAAGTCAGCCATCACACCCATGACGAAGGGCAGCTGGACCCTCTTCTCGGCGCCGTAGAGTTCCACGTCGTACTCGATCTGCACCCGGGGCGCGCGGTTGCGCGCGATGAACTTCTGAGAACTTTGCTTCGCCACGTTGTGCTCCTGGTCGCTGCTGCGACGGTGTTGGCGTCATCGGTGGTTGCCGTTAACGGGGCTGCGGGCGCCTTGGGGGCTTATTCGCCTTCCGGGCCACGCAGGTTTTCAAATTGGGACATGCCGTCGGGAATCAGGTTGCGCACGATGGCCGCGAAGTCGGCGTTGACCAGATTCTTGGCCCGGTTCAACAGCATCGGCAGCGGGCTGGACGGCTCGTGGCGCTGGTAGTACGCGAGGATCCGGTCGAGGCTGCGCAGCACATCGTCGCGGCTGTTGATCTCGCCGGAGACGCGCGGCGCCGCACTGGCCACTGGCTGGGCCGGGTCGTTGTCGGGGGCCTGTTCGGCGACGTCCGCCTCTACGCTGTCGGCACCTTGCGGGGCGTGTTGCCCGAGCACTTGCAGGGCCAGCTTGAGCGGCTGCTTGAGGGCCGAAAGGTCCACGCCACTGGCGCTGCCCACGTGTTCGCTGACGTATTGCTCGATGGCCTCGCAGGACGCGCGCGCGCTGCGCAAGGCGTTGCGTACCAGCTCCAGCTGCTCGGCGTCGCTGTCTTGCAGGGCGCCGGCCAGGTGCTCGGCACTCAGGCTTTCGCCGTTGAAATGCTGCAAGCCGCTGGCGTTGAACGCCGCACGCAGGCTGACCGGCCCGAAGGCCCGGGAGCGGGTGAGGATGCTTTCACGCAGCAGGCCGACGGTGGTGTCGCAGGTCAAACCGGCCAGGGCATTGATGCGCACCGTGGGGTCGTTGTCGTCATCGGCGTCCAGGCGCGGGTGCAACTCGGGCCAGTAGGTGGCGAGCAGTTGTTCGATCAGTTGCAGGCTGTCGGCAAGCCCCGGCAGGCCATCGAGGGCCAGGGTGCTTTGCAGAAGAAAATGGGTGATGCGCAGGTCTTTGCTGCGGGCCAGCAGGTCCAGGCTTTGCTGGCGTATGCTGCGCCAGTCCGGCGGTTCGGCAGGCAGGATCGAGTCGCCCATGCTGCGCTCGGGCTGGCCTTGGGCGGCCCGCTCCAAGTGCAGAAAGTTCGCGTCATATTCCAGGTCTTCGCCACAGGGCGAAGTCGCGGAAACGGCGGCGAGCAACAGGGGCACATCCACTTGATTTGATCTCCGTATCAGCCCGCTGAACAGTCGGGTAACTAAGGCTTAGTTCTTTGTGAACCAGGTCACATTTCTTGGTTTATATAGACTCATTGATGTTAGTGAGCCATCATCCGTGTACAAGAAGTTGTGCATTTTTGGTGTAGTAGTTGGGGCTTGTCAAGGTAAGCTATTCACTCTTCGTGACACTGAGATGTCGCCAATAAACTTCTTTGACTATCAAGTCAGTTTTGCTGGTCGAAAAACAGTTTTTGTCATCTGGGGCCTTTAGAATGGGGCTTTCAGGCGGATAGAGACGCTGTTTTGAGGCTTTTTTGTGGTTTTTTTTCAAGCGTGACGGAACTTTTTTCCTAGCGGCGGTTCGCAGGCGAAGTACAGCAAGGAGGCGCGATGTCGCTGTGTCTGACTATCACTAGTTATCACAAGATTACCCCCGGCCAATGCCCCGAGAAAGTAATGGATCGGGGTGTGATGGCAATTGGCCGCAGCGCGGATAATGATTGGGTACTTCCAGATCCAGAGCGCTTAGTTTCCGCGCTACATTGCGTTATTCAATATAAAGAAGGCCGCTACTACTTAACCGATAACAGCACTAATGGTGTGGAGTTGGTCAAGGCCGGTGTGCGTCTGCGCCGGGGTAACAGCGAGCCGCTGGCCGATGGCGAAGTGATCCGCATCGGCGAGTACGAGATCAGTGCGCGCATCGATTTCGATCTTGGCGTGGGCGGTACCCAGGGGTTTGCCGAGAACAGTTCCAACAGTTTTGACGCCTTGATGGGGCGTCAGGCGCACGATCCGGCGCCGACTCCAGTCATTGCCCCGGCGCTGATTGCCCACTTCCAGGGCGGCTCGTCCATGGCCACCATGCCCGACCTGTTCGACTTCCTGACGCCCAGCGCCACGCCACCGGCCACCCAGGCCGATCATGTGCCGGCCGAACAGCATGATTTCCGTCCGCCAACGCCAACGCCAACGCCCACTCCGGCGCCGGTCGTCGCACCCGCGGCGGTGAGTGGCGCGCCGATGATCCCCGCAGACTGGGATCTGTTTGCCGATACGCCGGCGCCTGCCGCCGACCCCTGGGCGGACATTGCAGTTGCAGCCCTGCCGTTTGCACAGCCCGCCGTTGCCAGCGCACCGATTGCGCCGCCGCCACAACCCCTGCCACTTGACGTCCCTGTTGCGGCAACCTCGCCCCTGGTTTCGCCTGCACCTGCACCTGCACCTGCACCTGCACCTGCACCTGTGGCGCCGGCAGCGCCCGCGACAGCCCCGCAAGCCGACCTGCTGCAGGCCTTTTTGCGCGGCGCCGGCATTGATCACTTGCGCATCGACCGGGAGCAGGCCGAGGCGCAGATGGAAAACCTCGGTCGCAGCTACCGCTTGATGGTTGAGGGCCTGATCGATGTGTTGCGCGCCCGCAGCAGCCTCAAGGGCGAGTTCCGCATGCAGCAGACCATGATTCGCCCGGTGGAGAACAACCCGCTGAAGTTCGCCCCCAATGTGGATGAAGCCATGTTGCTGATGCTGCGGCGCAGCAACCAGGCATTCATGGCGCCGGACCTGGCGGTGCAGGACAGTTTCGATGACCTGCGGGCTCACCAGCTGGCGGTCATGGCCGGGGTGGAAGCGGCCATCAAGCATCTGTTGCAGCGCTTCGAACCGGCCGAGCTGGAAACCCGCATGGGCAAGCCCGGCGGCTTGAGCAACCTGTTCAGTGGTTCGCGCCAGGCTCAGTACTGGCAGCAATTCACTGCGCTCTACAGCCAGATTTCCCGCGAGGCCCAGGACGACTTCCAGGACCTGTTCGGGCGTGAATTCAGTCGTGCCTATGAAGAGCACACCCACCGGCTGCGGCGTTCCTGAGCGGGCCCGGATCACCTTGTAAACACCGAAACACGGACAGCTGATACGTCATTGAGGACGCAGGATGATTCAACGATTGCTGACATTGGCCGCCATGCTCCTGCTGGCCGCCTGTGCCAAGGATGCGCCGCCCAGCGTGGCCGAGGCGGCCAAGGCGGCCAAGGCGGCGGACACCGCCAGCCTGGTCCTGCGCTTTCAGGCCGAGGCCGGGCTCAACCCCGGTCCTGGCGGTGAGCCTGCGCCGGTGCGGGTGCGCATCTTCGAATTGAAGAACCCGGCGCTGTTCCTGCGCTCCGACTATTTCGCCCTGGCCGAACGCGCCCCGGCGACCCTGGGTGCCGACCTGATCGATCAGGACGAGGTGCTGATCCAGCCCAGTGACCAACTGAGCCTGGAACGCACCCTGGACCCGGCTACCCGTCACCTCGGCCTGTTGGTGGGCTACCGCGAAATCGACCAGGCGCAGTGGCGCACCGTGGTCAACGTGCCGTCGCGCCAGCACAGCGAGTACTTGATCAGCCTCGACGCGCGCGCAGTGCGCAGTGCGGTCGCGGCGTCCCCATCCAGCCCTGCCCAATAGGCAAACGGAGCAACCATGTCCTGGAACAATCGCGTGGTCTGGTCGGAAGGCATGTTCATTGGAACCCAGCACTTCCAACAGCATGACCGTTACCTGGAAAACCTCATTGATGCCCGCAGCCGTCCGCTGAGCGTGGGCGCCTGGGGCTTCTCCGAGCTGCAGCTGGACCAGGGGCTGCTGGCTCAGGGCAAACTGGCCATTGTTTCGGCCCGTGGCCTGTTGCCCGATGGCACGCCGTTCAACATTCCCCATGACGATCTGGCGCCGAGCCCGCTGAACATCGACGACGGCCTGCGCGACGGCCTGGTGTACCTGGCCTTGCCGCTCAAGCGGGCCGGTGCCCGGGACACCGTGGATGAAGGCGAAGAGCTGGGCGGGGCGCGTTACCTGAGCCAGGTTCGCGAAGTCCGCGATGACAACGCTCCGTTCGAGAACCGCGCGCCCGTGGCCGTGGGCTCCCGGGCCTTGCGTCTGTTGACCGCCGGCGATGGCTTGAGCGACTACGCCGCCATCGGCCTGGTGCGGGTCAAGGAAAAGCGCGCTGACCGTGCCCTGATCCTCGATGACAGTTACATCCCGCCGGTGCTCGACGTGGCCGCGGCCAAACCCCTGGCGGCGTTCCGCAGCGAGTTGCTGGGCCTGTTGCACCAACGCGGCGAAGCCCTGGCCGGGCGCGTGGTGGCGTCGGGTGCGGGCGGTGCCTCGGAAATTGCCGACTTCATGCTGTTGCAACTGGTCAACCGCGCCCAGCCGCTGATCAGCCACCTGAGCCAGCTCAGCCCATTGCACCCGGAGCGGCTGTACAGCGAGCTGGTGAGCCTGGCCGGTGAGTTCGCGACCTTTTCCAACAGTGCCCGGCGTCCGGCGGAATACCCGCCGTACCTGCACGACGAACTGGCACCGAGCTTTGCCCCGGTGATGCAGGCCCTGCGTGAAGCCCTGTCGATGCTGATCGACAGCAAGGCGATCCCGATCCCGATTGTCGAGAAAGCCTACGGCGTGCACGTGGCCATGCTGGCCGACAAGACCCTGATCGACAGCGCCAGCTTCATCCTGGTGGTGCGTGCCGATGTGCCCGGCGAAACCCTGCGCGGGCGCTTCGCCCAGCAAAGCAAGGTGGGCTCGGTGGAGCACATCCGCGACCTGGTCAACCTGCAACTGCCGGGCATTGGCCTGTTGCCGCTGCCGGTGGCGCCACGGCAACTGCCGTACCACGCCGGCTCGACGTACTACGAACTGGACCGGGGCAGCGAGCACTGGAAACAGCTGATTCATTCCGGCGGTTTCGCGTTCCATGTCGCGGGTGAATTCCCGGGGTTGAACCTGGCCTTCTGGGCCATCCGAGGATAAGTCGCGATGCATCCCTTCGACGATTCGAACGGTCAGCCCCCGGCCAATGACCGCACCCAATTCATGCCCCGTCCCGGTGGCCGTGCCCCGGAAGCCGGGCGCCCGGCACCTGCCCCGGCGTTGGCGATGCCGGCCGCGCCGCTGTCCACCGGCCAGGCCCAGGGCCTCAACCCCCTGGAGAGCGCCGCCGGGCCGTTGCTGGCGTTGCTGACCCGGCTGCGCAACACCATTGCCCACCCGGCCCCGGCCAGCCTGCGGGCCCAGTTGCTGGGCTACCTGCGCCAGTTCGAAGAGCGTGCCGAGGCCGCGGGCGTGGTGCGCAACGACGTGCTGCTGGCCCGTTACGCGCTGTGCACCGCCCTCGATGAGGCGGTATTGAGTACGCCTTGGGGCAGCACCAGCGACTGGGGCAAGCAGAGCCTGCTGATCACCGTGCACAACGAAGCCTGGGGCGGCGAGAAGGTTTTCCAGCTGCTGGAACACTGCCTGCAAAGCCCACGGGAGCGCCTGTACCTGCTGGAACTGTTGTACCTGTGCATGTGCCTGGGTTTTGAAGGCCGCTACCGGGTGATGAATGACGGTCGCAGCCAGTTGGAAGCCTTGCGTGAACGCACTGCGGCGGCGATTCGCAGCGCCCGTGGCGAACACGAGCGTGAGCTGTCGCCCCATTGGCGCGGCGTCACCGTGGCCCGCGACCGGCTGGCGCAATTCATGCCGCCCTGGATCGCCGTGGCCATCGGCGTCGCGCTGCTTCTGGCGTTGCTGTTCGGCCTGCGCCTGAAGCTGGCGGCGGATGCCGAGCCGGTGTTCAAGAACATCCATGCCCTGGGGGAAATCCCGGTGCAGACCATCGACCGCCAAGTGGCCCAGCCCAAGCTGGTGGAACGTCCGCGCCTGGCGGGTTTCCTGGCCGACGAAATCCGCGCCGGGCGCGTGGCGGTGGAAGATGCCGTCGACCGCTCGGTGGTGACTATCCGTGGCGACGAACTGTTCGCCTCGGCCAGCGCCAGCATCGTCGATGACTACCAGCCGCTGATGCTGCGCATCGCCGACGCCATCCGCAAGGTCAAGGGCGAGGTGCGGGTGACCGGTCACAGCGACAATCGGCCGATCGCCACCTTGCGCTTCCCGTCCAACTGGAAGCTGTCCCAGGCCCGCGCCGAGTCGGTGTTGCAGATCCTGGCCGCGAAGACCGGGCAGCCCGAGCGCTTCAGCGCCGAAGGCCGCAGCGACACCGAGCCGCTGGCATCCAATGCCACCGCCGAAGGGCGGGCGCGTAATCGTCGGGTAGAAATCACCGTATTGGCGGAGGGCGTCGAGTGAAGGCGTTGTTGAGTTTTGTGGTCCGCTGGGTGATCCCCTTGCTGGGCCTGATCGCCCTGAGCCTGATCATCTGGTTCATCGGGCCGCTGCTGGAATTCCTGGTGCCGGAAGGCCGGCGCTGGGCGTTGATCGTCTTCATCTTCGCGGTGTGGATTGCCTACCGGGTGTTTCGCATCATTCAGGCCCGGCGCCATGCGGCCAAGGTCTTGCAAAGCCTGGCCGCCGATACCCCGCCGGACCCGGACAGCGTGGCCACTGCCGAAGAGTTGGCGACCTTGCGCCAGCGCATGGACGAAGCCCTGGCGCTGTTGAAGAAGGCCAAGCTCGGCGGCGATGAACGTCGCAACCTGTATGAGCTGCCGTGGTACGTGATCATCGGCCCGCCGGGCTCGGGCAAGACCACCGCGCTGGTCAACTCCGGGCTGCACTTTCCCCTGGCGGCCCAGTTGGGTGCCGGTGCGGTGCGTGGCGTGGGCGGCACCCGCAACTGTGATTGGTGGTTCACCGACCAGGCCGTGCTGCTCGACACCGCTGGCCGCTACACCACCCAGGACAGCCACGCCACGGTGGACAAGGCGGCCTGGCTGGGCTTTCTCGACCTGCTGAAAAACCAGCGTTCGCGGCGGCCCATCGATGGCGCCTTCGTCGCCATCAGCTTGTCCGACCTGCTGCTGGGCAGCGATGCCGAGCGTGCAGCCCACGCGGCGGCGATCCGCCTGCGCATCCAGGAGCTGTACACCCAGTTGGGGGTGCGGTTTCCGATTTACCTGATGCTCACCAAACTGGACTTGGTGCCGGGCTTCATGGAGTTCTTCGACGCCCTGAGCAAGGAAGAGCGGGCCCAGGTTTGGGGCATGACCTTTGCCCTGGACGACGGCAAGAGCGACGAGAGCCCCCTGGCCCAGTTGCAAAGCGAATTCGCCGGCCTGGAGCAGCGCCTCAATGAGCGGCTGGTGGAGCGCCTGCAACAGGAGCGCGACCCGGTGCGGCGCGACCTGATCTACGGTTTCCCGCAGCAGTTCGCGGCGCTCAAGGAAAGCCTGCAACACTTCCTCGACGGCGTGTTCAAGCCCAATGCCTTTGAAGAGCGGGTGCTGCTGCGCGGCGTCTACTTCACCAGTGGCACCCAGGAAGGCAGCCCGATCGACCGACTGATCGGCGCCATGGCCCAGAGCATGAACCTGGACCGCCAGCACCTGGCTCGCCAGACCGGCACCGGGCGCAGTTACTTCATCGAAAAACTCTTCAGCGCCGTGGCCTTTGCCGAACGCGGGCTGGTGGGCGTCAACCCCAAGGTCGAGCGACGCCGCAAGTGGATCGCCCGTGGCGTGCTGGCGGCCACCGTGGCCGTGGTGCTGGTGGTCGGGACCCTGTGGTTTGTCAGTTACCGGGCCAACCAGGCTTATATCGCCCAGGTGGATCAGCGGGTCGCGCCTTTGGGCGCCACGGTGCAGAACCTCAGCCCGGCCCAGCGCGATGTGCTGGCGGTGCTGCCCCTGCTCAATGCCACTCGTCATCTGGCCGGTGATGCGCCGGGCTGGGCCGAAGGCCTGGGCCTGTACCAGGGCGACATGCTCGAAGCCGAATCCGCCAGCGTCTATCGCAAGCTGCTGGTGGCGGTGTTCGCGCCTCGGCTGATGACCCGCATCGAGGAACAACTGCACGGCGGCGGCAATTCGGACTTCCTCTACGAGGGGCTCAAGGCCTACCTGATGCTGGCGGACAGCGAGCACTATGACCCGGACTTCATCAAGGCCTGGATCACCCTGGACTGGGACCGGACGCTGGCTCGCGACCTGCCGCCCGAGCAGCGCCAGGCCCTGGCCGGGCACCTGCAAGCCTTGTTCGAGAAGCACCCGCCCAATGCGCGCCTGGACCAGCAGTTGATTGACGACCTGCGTCGCCAGTTGCAACAGCTGCCTGTGGCGCAGCGGGTGTATGACCGGGTCAAGCGCGCCAAGCTGCCGGCCGGCGTAGCGGATTTCCGCCTCAGCGAGGCCGGCGGTCGCGATGCGGCGCTGGTGTTCACCCGCAAGAGCGGCAAGCCGTTGAGCGAACCCCTGAGCGGCCTGTTCACCGCCAAGGGCTACCGCGAAGGTTTCCTCCTGGCCAGCCTGGACCAGGCCGGCACCCTGGCGGAAGAGCAGTGGGTATTGGGTCGCGATCAGGCGGATCAGCAGAACGTCGCCAGCCTGGCAGCGGATGTGCGCCGCCTGTACTTCCAGGACTACGTGCGCCAGTGGGATGCGCTGTTGGCGGACATCGACTTTGTGCCGATCACCAGCGTGGCCCAGGCGGCGGATGTGCTGCGGATTCTGTCCGGGCCCAGTTCGCCCTTGAAAAAACTCTTGGTGGCGGTGGCCAAGGAAACCGACCTGCAACAGGAAGAGCGCTTGCTCGCGGCCCAGGGCCAGAAGGTCGACGGCGGCGTGGACCAACTCAAGCAACGCCTGGGTTCCCTGCTGGGTCAGGAGCAGGCGGCCAATCCGTCTGCCGCGGTGCCCACTGACGACCCGGTCAGTGCGCACTTTGCCGACCTCAATAGCCTGGTGAGCAAAGGCGAGGGCGAGCCGGCGGCCATCGATGGCCTGCTGGCCGACATGAATGCCCTGTATGCCCAAGTCAGCGCCATGGTCGGTGCCAGCGGCGATGCCTTGCTGGGTGAAGCCAAGAACCAGGCCAGTGCGGCGGCGGCCCGGGTCAGCCTGACCGCCGAGCGCCAACCGCCGCTGGTCCAGGGGCTGGTCAAGTCGGTGGTCAATTCCACCACCAACACCATGATGGGCGGGGTGCGCAACCAACTGAACGCGGCCTGGATCAGTGAGGTGGTCAACGTCTATCGCCAGTCCCTGAGCGGCCGTTACCCGATGTCGCCGGGCAGTGCCCGGGACGCGACCCTGGATGACTTCGGCCAGTTTTTCGGGGTTGGTGGGGTGATGGACAACTACTTCCGCAAATACCTGCAGCCTTACGTCAACACCTCGACGACCACCTGGAGCTGGCAGCCGGGCGCCGCACAGAAGCTGGGGATTTCGCCGGGGGTACTGCAAACCTTCCAGCGCGCAGCGAATATCCGCGACGCGTTCTTCCGTTCCGGCGGCACCCAACCCACGGTGCGCTTCGAGCTGAAGCCGGTGGCCATGGACGCCAGCATCACCCAGTTCCTGCTTGATCTGGACGGCCAGCAACTGAGCTACGACCACGGCCCGAGCCGCCCGGTGGCCATGCAATGGCCGAACCCGGGGAGCATCGGTGTGGTGCGCCTGTCGATCATGCCGCCTTCGGCCAGCGGGCGTTCCGGAGTGACCCTGGACGGCCCCTGGGCCTGGTTCCGCTTGTTGGAGCAATCGGACCTGACCGCGGGCAACTCGCCGGACCGTTTCAACCTGCGGCTGCGGGTGGACGGGGCGAGCATTTCCTATGAGCTGCGTGCCAACAGCGCCTTCAACCCGTTCAAGAGCCGGGTGCTCAGCGGCTTCAGCCTGCCGGAGCGGTTATGACCGGCCTGGGCCTGTACGGCAAGTTGGCCAGCCGTGGCGACTTTGTCAGCCGGGGCCTGCCCCAGAGCTTTATCGGCCCTTGGGACAGCTGGTTGGCCGCCGGCTTGCTGGCCAGCCAGACCGCCTTGGGCAGCCAGTGGCTGAATGCGTACCTGGTCAGCCCGTTGTGGCGCTTCGCCCTGGCTGCCGGGGTCTGTGGGCCGCAGGCGGTGGTGGGTGTGGTGATGCCGAGCATCGACCGGGTCGGGCGCTATTTCCCCCTGACCATTGCCGCGCTGCTGGATCAAGACAGCGACCTGGCGTCCCTGGTGAGTGGCCCCGATCACTGGTTTGAACGGGTCGAGGAGTTGCTGTTGGCGACCCTGGACGACACGGCCAGCTTCGAGGCCCTGGAAAGTGGTTTGCAGGCCCTGGGCGCACCCATGCCCAAGCCGCGTGTGCCCGGCAGCCGTTTTGCCGGCTTGCGCCAGTTTGCCGTGAATGATCCCGAGGCCCGTGGCGCGGTGCTCGCCGAGTGGGCGTGCGAGGGATCGAGTTTCTGGTGGGGGCGCGGTTCGCCGCAAATCAGCCCGATGCTCCTGGGTTGCCAGGGGCTGCCACCGGCCAATGATTTCGCTCAGTTTTTGCTCGGACAAGAAGGTGCCGTCTAAATGAGTTCTGCGCCGCAATTGTCCTACCAGTCCGCCAGCTGCAGCCATGTCGGCATGGTGCGGAAAATCAACGAAGACGCCTTCCTCGAAGTCCCGGAATCCGGGCTTTGGGTGGTGGCCGACGGCATGGGCGGGCACGCCGCTGGGGATTACGTCAGCAGCCTGATCGTCGACAGCCTGCGGCAGATTGCCGAGGGCGCGAGCCTGGAAGACTATGTCGCCGCGCTGCGCAATGGCCTGGCCCGGGTGAACGCCGCGGTGCGCGAGGAAACCGCCAATCGTGGCGTGACCATGATGGGCAGCACCGTGGTCCTGCTGGCGGTACGCGGCGACCGTGGGGCGTGCCTGTGGGCCGGTGACAGCCGCCTGTATCGCCTGCGTGACGGCGAGCTGGAAGCCTTGTCCCGGGACCACAGCTACGTCCAGGACTTGCAAGACAGCGGCCTGCTCAGCGAGGCCGAGGCGCGGGTGCACCCACGGGCCAACATCGTCACCCGAGCGGTGGGTGTACAGGACCACCTGGAACTGTCCCAGGTCGACCTGCAGGTGCGGGCCGGCGACAGTTTCCTGCTGTGCAGCGATGGCCTGAACAAGACCGCCGAAGACCGTGAGCTGCGCGATGTGCTGTGCCACAGCGAGCCCAATGACGTGGTGCGCAGCCTGATCCACCTGGGCCTGACCCGGGGCGCCCCGGACAACATCACCGCCATCGTCGTCAAAGCCGCAGGACATTGAGCATGGACATTCTGATTCCCGGCTACGACATCCAGGGCGAAGTGGGCGAGGGCGCCATGGCCACCGTGTACCTGGCGACCCAGCGCTCCCTGGAGCGCAAGGTGGCGCTCAAGGTCATGGCGGCGGCGCTGGCGGCCGACCCGAGTTTCTGCGAGCGCTTCCTGCGCGAGGGCAAGACCCTGGCGCGGCTGTCGCACCCGCACACCGTGACCGTGCATGACATCGGCAATGTCGGTGACCTGTATTACATGGCCATGGAATACCTGCCCAACGGCACCCTGAAAGAGCGCATCGCCGCCGGCCTGACCCCGGAGCAGGGCCTGGCCTACATTCGCCAGATTGCCTCGGCGCTGGGCTACGCCCATGCCCAGGGGCTGGTGCACCGCGATGTGAAACCGGCCAACATTCTGTTCCGCGCCGACGGCACCGCTGTGCTTTCGGACTTCGGCATCGCCAAGTCCCTGGATGACCGCACCCAGTTCACCCAGGCCGGTTTTGCCGTGGGTACCCCGAGCTACATGAGCCCTGAGCAGGCGCGCGGCCAGGACATCGACGGCCGTGCCGACCTCTACGCCTTGGGCGTGGTGCTGTATGAAATCCTCGTCGGTGAGCTGCCGTACAACGGTACTGACGCCTTGTCCACGGCCCTGGCCCACCTGACCGAGCCGATGCCGGAACTGCCACTGCACCACGGTCGCTACCAGCACATCCTGCGCAAGCTGCTGGCCAAGGACCCGGCCGAGCGTTACGCGGACGCGGCGGCCTTGTTGCGCGCCCTGGATCAATTGCCGACGGCGACCCCGGACATCGAGGCAACCCTTATCCAGCCCGTGGCCCTGCCGGCGCAGGCGACGCCGCCCGGTAATGAATTGGCCGGTTTGACCCCGGTGTCCATCGAGATTCCCCAGCAGGCCCCGCGTGCTGAAACCCGGCCGCCTGCACCCGAGCCGGTAGCGACTCCGACTCCTGCCCCTGCGCCGTCTCGGCGTGGTTCGACGCCGGTGCTGGCGGGTGTGGCCGTGGCCGTTGCCCTGGCCATCGGTGGTGCCGGTTACTGGTGGCTGGGTGGCGAAAGCCCGGCGCCAGCGGCCAAGGCGTCTTCATCCTCTTCCACGGCCAACGTGCCTGCGGTGGCAGCGCCGCCGGTGAGCCAGCCGGTGGCGGCGGATGTCGATGGCGGCCAGCGGCCGTTGTTGATGGCCGGCAAGAAGACCCTGTTCCAGCGCGTATTGAGTAAGCCCGGGGCGAGCTTTTCCAGCGAGCCGGGGGCGGCACCGGGCCAGGCTGTGCCAGCGTTTTCGGTGCTGTACGTGTACCAGCGCAAGAGCGTCAACGGCAGCGCCTGGCTGCGGGTCGGCGCGGCCAGTGATGGCCGCAGTGCCGGCTGGTTGCCGGCCGAGCAGGTCAGTGACTGGAAGCAGAGCCTGGTGCTCAAGTTCACCGAGCGTTCTGGCCGTGCGCCGGTGATGTTCGTGCGCCAGGCCGGCGAGCTGGAGCGCCTGCTGGCGGACCCGGCGGCGGCGAAAAACCTGCTGCTCAATGTGCAGAAAAACCCCCAGGACGACCAGCGTGTGTTGGCCCTGGAACCGGGGGCCAGCGCGGTACCTCAGGATCAGTTTTACCTGCTGCCGATTTTCGACTCCAAGGAAAGCTTCGACGAAAACGGCCAGCCGGTGCAGTTGCTGAATGTGGCGTCCATCGACCCGGGCAACAGCCCGCAAAGCATCAGCGACAGCCGTGGCAAAAGCCTGCCGGCGAACAACCCGCAGGCCGCTGGCGATGCCTTCCGCACGGCGGTGGTGCTGGTGGTGGACACCTCGGTGTCGATGCAGCCCTACATCGACCAAGTCCGCGACGTGGTGCATGAGCTGCAAAGCAAGATTGCCGAGCGTGGCGAATTGGACAGTGTCAGCTTCGGCCTGGTGGGGTTTCGCAACAACACCCAGAAAACCCCGGGCCTGGAGTACGTCACCAAGACCCTGGTGACCCTGGACCAGGGCCGCGACCCGCAGCGTTTCATGGAGCTGGCGCGGCAGGTCAAGGCCACCCATGTGTCCAGCCATTCGTTCAACGAAGACGCGTTCGCCGGGGTGATGCAGGCGGTGGAAGGCATGGACTGGTCCGGCTACGGCGGCCGCCTGATCCTGCTGGTCAGCGACGCCGGTGCCCTGCGCAAGAACGACCCCCTGAGCCGCACCCAGATGAACGAGGCCGAAGTGCGCCAGGCGGCCCTGGGCAAGCAGATCAAGATCTACGCCCTGCACCTGCGTACCGATGCCGGCAAGAACAATCATGGCTACGCCGAAACCCAGTACCGCACCCTGACCGCCGACGCCAACCCGCAGATCGGCGACCTGTACATTCCGGTGCCGGGTGGCGATGTGGCCAAGTTCGGCGAGCGGGTCGGCGAGATCGGCACGGTGTTCGCTGACCTGGTGCATCAGGTGCGGGACAAGCAGGTGCAAGCGGTGCCGGTGCTCAAGCCGGCGCCGAGCCTGGCGGAGAAATCCGCGGCCATCGGCTACGCCATGCACATGGACTTCCTCGGGCGCCAATCCGCCAGCCAGGCGCCACAGCTGGTCAGCGCCTGGGCGGCCGACCGCGACCTGACCAACCCGGCGCTGCCGGCGTTCCAGGTCTGCGTGATGCTCACCAAGCTGCAGCTCAACGACCTGCAGCAATCGCTGAAGCTCATCGTCGACGCGGCGCGCAAGACCCAGACCTCGCCCAAGGATTTCTTCCAGGAAATCGCCAGCGCCAGTGCCTACATGAGCCGCGACCCTTCGGCCTTGCGCAAGGGCGCCAACCTGGCCGACGGCGGCGTGCTGGGCGAGTACCTCGAAGGGCTGCCGTACCGCAGCAAGTCGCTGAACATGACCCAGGACCTGTGGTTGTCCTTGAGCGTGGCCGAGCAGGAAGACTTTATCGACGAGCTGGATTCGAAAATCCGTCTTTACGAAACCTTCCACAACGACCTGGCCAACTGGGTGCGCTTCGGCGACGCCGAGCCGGGTGATGCGCTGTACCGCGTACCTTTGTCGACGCTGCCGTGATGCTCGATCTTCTGGAGGTGAGCAAAACCCGTGGGGCTGGCAGCCAACGCTACAGCCTGGTGATTCCGCGCCTGCAACTGCGGGCCGGCGAGCAGTTGGCGGTGGTTGGGCCCAGTGGCTGCGGCAAGAGCACTCTGCTCGATCTGCTGGCCCTGGTGCAGGCGCCGGATCGGGCCGGGCGCTTTGAATTCGCCCCGGCCCGGCAGGTGATCGACATCGCGGCGATCTGGCGCGCTTCGGGACAGAACCCCTTGGCCGGGCTGCGCAGCCGGCACCTGGGTTATGTGCTGCAAACCGGCGGCCTGCTGGGTTTTATAGACGTGCAGAGCAATATCAACCTCTCGCGCAAGCTCCTGGGCCTGGCCGATAACGGCGAAGCCCGGCGCCTGGCCGAACAGCTGGAAATCGCCGATCAGTTGCACAAGAAACCCGCCGCGTTGTCGGTTGGCCAGCGTCAGCGAGTCAGTTGTGCCCGAGCCCTGGCCCACGGCCCGCAATTGCTCCTGGCCGATGAGCCGACGGCTGCGCTGGACCCAATCAACGCGCAACGGGTCATGCAACTGCTGCTCAAGCAGACCCGCGAGCAGGGCCTGTGCAGCGTCATCGCCACCCACGATGAAGAGTTGGCCCGGGCCAGCGGCTTGCAGGTGCGGCGCATCAGCTGTCGCCGCGATGCCGATGGCGGTGTGACCGCAACCCTCGGGGAGGCTCACTGATGCGTGCGTCCTTGACCGCCGGCCTGGCCTGGCAGGATTACCGCGCCGACGCCTGGCTGTCGGCCTGTTCGGTGTTGGCCCTGGTGGCGGTAATCGCGCCGCTGCTGGTGCTGTTCGGCCTGAAGTTCGGCTTGGTCAGCAGCCTCACCGAGCGCCTGGAAAAAGACCCGGCCGTGCGGGAAATCATCCCCTTGGGCGGCGGCCGTTTCAGCGCCGAGGTGATTGCCCAGTTAGGCCAGCGCAGCGACGTTGCCTTCGCCTTGCCCAGGACCCGGCAGATCGCGGCCACGGCGCAGTTGTCGTTGACCGTGGCCGAGCCCGGCGTGACCGTGGAAATGATCCCCACTGCGCCCCTGGACCCGTTGCTCGGCACTTTGCCGGTGCCCCAGGGTTTGAACGCAGTGCTGCTCAGCCACACCGCCGCCGAGAAGCTCGGGGTCAAGGTCGGTGACTGGGTGCACGTCAGTTTCGGCCGGCAAGTGGCGGGGCGCACCGAGGCCCAGCGAACCCTGGTGCAAGTGCAGGGGTTGTTGCCCCTGGAGGCCTTCCAGCGCGATGGCTTGTTCGCACCCCTGGCCCTGCTTGAAGCCGCGGAAGATTACCGCGATGGCCGCGCTGTGGAGGCACTGGGTTGGGACGGCGAGGCCCCAGCGGCGGCCGGGCAGCGGGTGTACCCGTCCTTCCGCCTGTATGCCCGCAGCCTGAATGACGTCGAGCCGCTGCGTCAGGCGTTTGCCGAGCGCGGGCTGCTGGTGTCGACCCAGGCCCAGAATATTGCTCAGGTGCAGTCCTTGAGCCGCAACCTTTCCGTGGTCTTCTGGGTCATAGCCGGGTTGGCGCTGGCCGGGGCCTTTGCGGCGATTTTCGCCGGCGCCCTGGCGGCGGTGGCGCGCAAGCGTCGGGCCCTGTCGGTGCTGCGCCTGCTGGGGTTTTCCACTGGGGCCTTGCTGTTGTTCGTGGTGGTCCAGGCGCTGTACAGCGCCGGCTTTGCTGCCTTGTTGAGTGGCTTGCTGTACGCCTTGGCCGAGTCCGGGCTCAACCATTTGTTTATGCAGGTGCCGGGCGAGTACGCCAGCCATCTGTTGCCGGTGCACTACGCCCTGGCCCTGTTTGCGGCGCTGGGCGTCAGCACCCTGGCGGCAGCGCTGGGCGGTTGGCGGGTGTCGCGCATTGAAGCCAGTGAAGGAATTCGCGATGTATAAGTGTTTGACCGCCGTCCTGGCCCTGACCCTGGCGAGCGCTGTCTGGGCCGACGACGACAACAAGCTGGACAACCCCAAGCCGTTGGCCGATGACGTCAGCCTGCCGTTGCCGTGCGAAGGCGAGATGGTGTTCCGCTACGTCTACGTGCTGGCCCAGGGCACCCTCGACGACCGTGAAGTCAACCTCGGTTACCCCTTCAGCGAGGGCGAGTCGGGTTATCAGCAGTCGTTTATTTCCGGGTATCGCCGTGACTACATCAACGGCCAGTTCACCCTCAAGGATCTGCCGCCGATCTGGAGCAAGGCCATCGGCCCCGGCTTGCCCAAAGCCGGCGCGGGCGTGCCGCTCAAGCCGATGCTGTATTTCATCGGCAAGTACGAAGTCACCGCCCGCCAATACGCCCAGGTCATGGCCCAGGCGCAGTCCCTGGCCAGTGGTGAGCCGGCCCCGGCCTGCGAAGCGCCAGAAGGCCTGCAAGGGCGCTTGCCCAAGGTCAAGCTGTCGCGCTTCGAGGCCGAACGTTTTGCTGCGGTGTACAGCGCCTGGCTGATGAAAAACCACCGCGACCTGCTGCCGGTCAGCGGCCGTGGCACCTCGGCGGAAGACGGCGGCCTGGGTTTTGTGCGCCTGCCCACCGAAGTCGAGTGGGAATACGCCGCCCGGGGTGGCCAGGCCGTGAGTCGCCAGGACCTGGAGGGCCGCTTGTTCCCCCGGCGCCTGGAGGGCAGTGAAAGCGACGGCCCGCTGGCCGACTGGGCGGTGTTCAACCAAGTGGCCGGCGGTACCGGCCAGGCTGCACGCTTGATGCCCATCGGCACCAAGTTGCCCAACCCCATCGGCATGTTCGACGTGATCGGCAACGCCGCAGAGATGGTCCAGGAGTCGTTCCAACTGGTGCATTCCGGACGTCGCCAAGGCACCTACGGCGGCTTTGTGGTCAAGGGTGGCAACTACCTGGAAGGCGAGGGCACGCTGTTCACCGGCATGCGCCGCGAGTACCCGCTGTTCGCCGCCGACGGCACCGAGCAGAGCAATGAAACCACCGGTTTCCGTGTCGCCGTGGGTGCCCTGGCTGCGCCCCGTTCGCGCTACAAGGAGTTGTTCGCCCAGTGGCAGAAAGAAGGCCGCCTGGCGTCCCTGACCGATGCCATTGACGATGCCCAGGACCCGACCAAGCGCCTGGACAGCATCATCGCCGCCAGTGTCGACCCGCGGCTGCAGGCCGAGCTGGGGCTGGTCAACGAAGAGCTCAAGCGCAACGTCTCGCTGATCGCCCAGCAACGCGAAGAAGCCGCCGGCAACCTGATTCAGTCGTCGGCCCTGGTGGCCGAGACCATCAATAACTACAACATCCGCCTGACCAACCTGAAGAAAAGCCAGCAGCAAGCCATTGATGCCAAGGACGAACCCAGCGCCAAGCTGTTCGCCGAAGCCATCAACAATGGCCGCAGTGCGCTGGACGGGGCGGTGGCGATCTACATCGACAACCTGGCCACCGGTACCCGCTACACCGATGCGGTGATCCAGGCGCAGTTTCAACGGATCAAGGAGGAACTCAACCGCAAGCCGGTGCTCGGCAAGAGCCTGGTCACGCGGGCCACGATATTCGTTCGCCATGTCGGGAACTATCGCCAGCAACGGCGAGCCGATCCGGCGACGATTTTGAAGGAACTGCTCGCATCGTCCGCTCAGAAGTCATGAGGGGCGCGCTTGCGCGAGCTTGGAGGGTCTCGGGCGGCATGGCGCCGCACCGAGCTGGTCAAACTAAAACGAGATGACGCACATGCTTTTTTCCCGTAAGCCTTTTGCTTCAACGTCCAAACGTCACCTGCTGTTGGTTGCCGCCGGGTTCAGTACCGTGCTGACCGGTTGCGCCACGTCTCCGGTGTCCAAGGTCGCGTCGACCACCAAGGTCGAGTACTACCCGAGCTGCTACGAGCCGGTGCAGCACCTGCGTGACACCGATTCCAACATGACCACCTCGGTGGTCACCGGTGCAGCCCTGGGCGCGGCCGGCGGTGCCCTGCTGGGTGCCTTTACCGGTGACTCCGACAAGCGCGGCCGTAACGCCGCCATCGGTGCCGCGGGTGGCGCCCTGGCCGGTGGTGCCGCCGGTTACTACACCGAGCGCCAGAAGCAGATCGCCGATGACAACCAGCGCATCGCTTCCTACGCCACCGACGTCAACAAGAGCGTGGCCGACATCGACCGCAGCACCGCTTACGCCAAGGCTTCCCAGGCGTGCTACCAGCGTGCGTTCGACAGCCTGATCAGTTCGCGCAAGGCCAACAGCATCAACGACACCGAAGGCCGCAAGCGCCTGGCGGAAATCGTCTCCGGCCTGAAAGAGTCCAACGACCTGATCACCGCAGTGAACGGTCGTGCCAGCGAAGACCTGAGCAAGTACAACCAGGCTTACGAGCAGGACCTGCAACAAGTGGGCGTGCAGCGCACTGACGTGGTCACGGTGGCCACCGCCGATACCACGCCGGTCACCGCCACCGGTAGCGGCAAGAAGAAGCAGGTCAAGCCACCGAAGAAGCAAGCACTGCCGACCGTTCCTAAAGAAGCGGTGAGCACCGAGAAGTCGATGCAGCAGGCCAAGACCAAGCAGGACGAGAGCAAGCAAGTTGCCGCGACCGGCCAGACTCAGGTCAACAGCATGTGCAAGAACCCGGACCTGGGTGATTGGGCTCCGGTACCTTGCCCTAACGTCTGAGGCAGCGATTGTCGGACAATAGGTTGCGATAAGTGCTGAACGCCAGTCGATCTCCTGAGGTTTCAGGAGATCGCTGGCGCTCATCGAGTTACAGGTTAAACTGCGCCCGCCATCCAATAATTCCACTGAGGCGCCGCGCATGAAATTTCGTTTTCTTCTCTGGATGCTGGGCCTGTTGATGGGCAAAGCCAGCCGCAACAATCCCGCCTTCCAGCAGCAATTGGGTGACAAGGAGCTGGTGTTCCAGCTGCAGACCCTCGACGGCAAGATTGCCCGTCACTTCCTGGTCAAAGACCAGCGCATCACTAGCTGCTCGGGTGTCTACCCGGAGCCGGCCTTCGCCATCGCCTTCAAAGACGCCGCCTACGGCTTCGCCACCTTGCAGGCGAAGAACAAGCAGTTGGCGTTCATGACGGGGATTCAGGACAAGTCGATCCAGATCAAGGGCAACCCGGCCCTGGTCATCTGGTTCCAGGGCCTGACCAAATACCTGAAACCCAAAAAGGCCAAGCCCAAGGCCTAAAGCGTTTGCCGCTGTTTTAGGCGCCGGCTTACCGGCGATGACGATCTTGCGGGTGCTATCGCTGGCGAGCCAGCTCCTACAGGGTCGGTGTTGGGCGTTGTGTGCGGGTGATTGCCGCTGTTGTAGGAGCCGGCTTGCCGGCGATGGCGATTTTGTGGGCGCTATCGCTGGCGAGCCAGCTCCTACGTTGGGGGTCAGGCTTGGCTGAACTGGGAGGCCAGTTCGCGCAGCAGGACTTCGGCTTCCAGCACTTTGCTGACTACGTCTTCGGCCTTGTCCCGGGTCAGGCCCAGGCGCTCAAGCATGGCGTCGGGGATCTGTTCGTCCGGGCCCGAGCCGATGCCACGGCTGCGCAGCAGGCGCACGGCCAGGCACACCAGGTTCGGGTACTCGGCGTAGGCGCCGTCGTAGCTGGGGTCATGCTGGAAACGCAGGGCCGTGGACAGCTCGTCCGGCATGTCCCAGTAGCGCATCAGCCAGGCACCGATCTGTTCCCGGCTGATGCCCAGCAGGTGCTGTTCCACGTAGCTGTGGCACAGGTGCGGGTTGACCTCCAGGTGGCGGCAGATCAGCGAGAAGTGCGGCGGGAACACGTGGGCCAGCAGCAGGTAGCCGAAGTTGTGCAGCAGGCCGGCCAGGTAGGTCAGGCCCGACTCTGGGCGCTGGGCCCGGGGCATGGCACGGGTCAGGCCCTCGATCACCGCGGCGGTGTAGATCGATTGCTGCCAGTACGGCGTGGCTTGCTGTGGCTGGTCTTTGGGCAGGCTCAGGGTTTTGCCCAGCGCCAGGCCCAGGGCCAGGTTGATCACCAGGTCAAAGCCCAGCACACGGACGATGGCGTCTTCCACCGAGCGGATCTTGCCGGGTGACGCGTAGTAGGGCGATGCTGCCCAGCTCACCACCTGGGCAGCCAGGGCCGGGTCGGTTTCCACCACGCCGGTGATGTCGTCGATGGTGGCGTTAGGGTCGACCCGCAGCTTGATGATCTTCTGCGCCGTTTCGGCCAGGGGTGGAATCTCGATGGTGGCTTCCAGGCGCTGCTGGATGCGCCGCGCGGTGAAGGCCTGCATGGCCTGGGAGATTTCCTCGCGGTCATCGTCCGGGCGGTCGAGGTTGGGGCGGATGGTCGCCAGGGGCTCGCCGAAATTCGCCGCGCTGGCCTTGCTCAGCATGCTCTTGAAGTCGTCGCGGGTGATTTCCAGGAGCAGGCCCGGCTCGCCGGAATTGATCAGCAGGCTGGGTTCACGCAGCAGGCTTTCTTCATACAGGCACGGCGAGCTGGTCAGTGCAGGCAAACCCGGCAGCAGGCTCAGGCTGTGCTTGCCGAGCATGCGCTCCAGGCGTTCGGTGGACACCGCAGTGAGGCGCCGGCCCGTGAGTTCGGCCAGGCGGTTGAGGTCCAGCAACTGGCTTTGCGGGAACAGCACCATGAGGGCACCCACGGCATCGTCCAGCAGCACGGCCTGGACCTTGCGCTCGGCAGGCAGTCCGGGGCGATCAGCGACTTCGCTGTAACTGATGGCCAGCTGGCCGAGCAGCAACCGGATAACAGACGGAGCGTGCGGGGTTGCAGTGGCGAGGGCAACTTCTGTCATGGCCTGTATCCGTTTTTCTACAAGGTGAAGAGTATAACCAGCTTGGTTAGGTCGATGGTCCATTAACTGAGACGCGGTTCACACTTGGCCGTACTGCTGGCCGTGGCGCAACCAGCGCTCCAGCAATGGGCTGACGTGATGGGGCCAGCGTTCGATCAAGGCCTGGGCGGCGTCACGCACTGCGGGCAGCAGGTCGGCGTCGCGCATCAGGTCGGCGACCTTGAATTGCAGCAGGCCGGTCTGGCGGGTGCCGAGCATTTCCCCGGGGCCGCGCAGTTCCAGGTCCTTTTCGGCGATGACGAAGCCGTCGTTGGTTTCGCGCATGATGCCCAGGCGTTGCCGGCCGATCTGCGACAGCGGCGGGTGGTACAGCAGCACGCAGTGGCTGGCGGCGCTGCCGCGACCGACCCGGCCACGCAACTGGTGCAATTGGGCCAGGCCCAGGCGCTCGGGGTTCTCGATGATCATCAGGCTGGCATTGGGCACATCGACACCGACCTCGATCACCGTGGTGGCCACCAGCAGTTGCAGGTTACCGGCCTTGAATTCGGCCATCACCGCGGCTTTTTCCACCGGCTTCATGCGCCCGTGAATCAGCCCGACCCGCAGCTCGCCGAGGGCGCTGGTGAGGTCTTCGAAGGTGGTCTCCGCCGCCTGGCAGGTAAGTTCTTCGGATTCTTCGATCAGGGTACAGACCCAATAGGCTTGTCGGCCTTCGGCGCAGGCGGCCCGCACCCGCTCGATCACTTCGACGCGGCGGCTGTCGGTCACCAGTACGGTGTTCACTGGGGTACGGCCGGGGGGCAGTTCGTCGAGCACCGAGGTGTCCAGGTCGGCGTAGGCGCTCATGGCCAGGGTCCGAGGAATCGGCGTGGCGGTCATGATCAACTGGTGCGGGCACATGCGTCCGCCCACGCCTTTCTGGCGCAGGGCCAGGCGCTGCTGCACGCCGAAGCGGTGCTGTTCGTCGATGATCACCAGGGCCAGGTTCTTGAAGCGCACTTCGTCCTGGAACAAGGCATGGGTGCCCACCACCATCGGCGTGCCGCCGGCGATCTGTTCCAGGGCGGCGGTGCGGTTCTTGCCCTTGAGCTTGCCCGCGAGCCAGGCGACTTCCAGGCCCAGGGGTTCGAGCCAGCGCTTGAAGGTGATGAAGTGCTGCTCGGCGAGGATCTCGGTGGGCGCCATCAGAGCCACCTGGTAACCCGCTTCCAGGGCTTGCAGGGCGGCCAGGGCGGCGACCACGGTCTTGCCCGCGCCGACGTCGCCCTGGATCAGGCGCAGCATGGGCTCGGGTTGGCTGAGGTCGTAGGCGATTTCGTTGCCGACCCGCTGCTGGGCGCCAGTGGGCGGAAAGCCCAGGTTGCTCAGGTAGTGGCCCGGGAGTTTTTTCGCCACCGGCAGCGCTGGGGCACGCAGGGAGCGCAGGCTCTCGCGCAGGCGTTGCTGGGACAGTTGATGGGTCAGCAATTCTTCGAAGGCCAGGCGATGCTGGGCCCAGTGGTGACCCAGGGCCAGTTCGTCGACATCGGCGTCGGCGGGCGGGTGATGCAGGTAGCGGATCGCATCGTCCAGGGGCGCCAGTTGATAGTCCCGGGCCAGTTCTTCCGGCAGCCAGTCGGGCAGGCTGCTGGGGCCGAGCAGGGCCAGGCTCTGCTGGCACAACTGGCGCAGGCGCTGTTGGGTCAGGCCTTCGGTCAGTGGGTAGATGGGGGTCAGGGTCTGGTCCACCGGCGGCGGTTCATCACCACTGATGGCGCGGTATTCCGGGTGGTAGATCTCCAGCCCCGAGGCGCCCGGCCGGGCTTCGCCGTAGCAGCGCACGCGGGTGCCGCGCTTCAGGCCGTCTTTCTGGGCGTTGCTGAAATGGTAGAAGCGCAGGCTCAAGCCACCGGTGCCGTCCTGCAGGCGCACCAGCAGGCTGCGGCGCTTGCCCATGACCACGTCTGCGCCGCTGACGGTGCCTTCGATCACCGCATCCTGGCCCGGGCGCAAGGCGCCGATGGGCACCACCCGGGTGCGGTCCTGGTAGCGCAGGGGCAGATGGAACAGCACGTCTTGCAGGTTTTCCAGGCCGACCTTGGCCAGCTTCTCGGCCATGGCTTCGCCGACGCCCTTGAGTGCCGTGACCGGCACGTTCGACAGCTCAGTCATTGCGTCGGCTTAACTGGCGGCGGGCGGCTTGGCCACCGAGCACAGGCGGATCGAGTCGGCGAGGATTTCGATGGCTTTGGGCCGTGGGAAGCTGGCGCGCCAGGCGATCGCCACGGTGCGGAACGGCACCGGCGGCGTCAGGGGGCGCACTTCAATCACGCCCGGGGCGTAGTGATGGCTGTCCACCGCCGACAGCGGCAGGATCGAGATGCCCAGGCCGGAGGCGACCATGTGGCGGATGGTTTCCAGGGAACTGGATTCCACCGTGGTGTGCTTGGCGCCGTCGTTGCCTTTGGTCAGGGTCGGGCAGGCTTCCAGGACCTGGTCACGGAAGCAGTGGCCTTCGCCCAACAGCAGCAGGCTCTTGTCGTTGAGCAGGCTGGCGTCGATGGTTTCCTTCTTGGTCCAGGCGTGGCCGCTGGGCATCAGGACGTAGAAGGGCTCGTCGTACAGCTGCAGGGTCAGCACGTCGGCTTCATTGAAGGGCAGGGCGATGATGATCGCGTCCAGCTCGCCGTTGCGCAGCTTGTCTCGCAGGATGTGGGTGAAGTTTTCTTCGATGTACAACGGCATCTGCGGGGCGACCCGGTGCAGTTGTGGGATCAGGTGCGGAAACAGGTAAGGGCCGACGGTGTAGATCGCGCCGACTTTCAACGGTGCGGTCAGCTGGTTCTTGCCGGCTTGGGCCAGTTCGCGAATGCCTTGGGCCTGTTCCAGGACCTTTTGCGCCTGGGCGACGATGCCTTCGCCCACCGGCGTCAGACGCACCGCGCTCTTGCTGCGTTCGAAAATCAGCACACCGAGTTCGTCTTCAAGCTTTTTCACGCCTACCGACAGGGTCGGCTGGCTGACGTGGCAACGCTCGGCCGCATGACCGAAGTGCTGCTCTTGGGCGAGGGTAACGATGTAGCGCAATTCTGTAAGAGTCATAGCGGGCGTCCATGGGATTGCGGGCCAAGCATACCGGCTGCAACCGATAGACGCACGTTATCAGAGTGAGTGCGCACTGTGACACTGGGCAATCCGTGGTTGTCGGGCCCAGATACGCAAAAGGCACCTGTGGGGTGCCTTGGTGTTTGCTTCTTTGTACACGCGTGCGCAGGCCTGACTCAGCGGCGACGTTTCTCCAGGGAGTAAACGAAGGGCGCGACGATCTCGATCGAGCCGTTGTTGAGCATGTCGGCCGGCGGCTTGGGCAGCGGCTGGGCGCGGCGGATCATTTCCAGGGTGGCCCGGTCCAGGTCGGCGTTGCCGGAGCGGCCCACCAACTCGTAGGACAGCACCTTGCCTTCGGCATCGACCACGAAGCGCAGACGGTTCAAGCCTTCCTTGCCACGGGACTGGGCGCCTGGCGGGTACTTCTTGTACTTGGCCAGGTGGGCCAGCAGGGTGCCTTGCCAGCTTTCCTTGGCGGCAATCTGTGACGGCGAAGGGCCCGGTGCCGGAGCGGCAGACTTGGTGGCCGGCGCTACGGTGGGGGCGTCGCTGGGCGGATCCTCAGTCGGCTTTTCCTTCGGCGGCTCGAGTTTTTTCTCCAGCGGCTTGGGGGGTTGCGGCTTGGGTTTGGGCTTGACCGGCTTGGGCACGGAAATCGTTGGTTTCGGTGCTTCAGCGAGTTTCGGCAGCGGCAGTTCTTCAACCGGAGCAGGGGGCTGCGGTGGCGTTACGACCTTGGGCGGCGCGGGCGGAGGCGGGGCCGGAATCGGCGCCAACTCGACCATCATCGCTTGCGGAGGCAGCTCCACCGGCTGCGGGCGCGACCAATTGAGGGCAAGCAGAATCGCCACTCCATGGACGCCCAGCACCACCGCCAGGCTACCGCTGTAACGCGTCAGCTTTTGGCGCGTCGTGATCATTTCTTGGCTGCCGTCTCGAGTCCGACCAGGCCGACTTTCAGGTATCCGGCGGCCCGCAGGGCATCCATCACACTCATCAGGTCGCCGTAATCCACGCCTTTATCAGCCTGGAAGAAGATCGTCGTGTCCTTCTTGCCTTGAGTCCGGGCGTCGAGGGTGGCACCGAGGGCTTCGGCCTTCACTTCGTCTTCGCCTAGGAACAGGCGCTGGTCGGCCTTGACGCTGAGAAACACCGGTTTTTCCGGGCGTGGTGCCGGTTTGGCGGTGGAAGCAGGCAAGTCAACCTTGATGTCCACGGTCGCCAGGGGCGCCGCGACCATGAAGATGATCAGCAGTACCAACATCACGTCGATAAACGGCGTGACGTTGATTTCGTGGTTCTCGGCGAGGTCGTCGGTCGCGCCTTCTTTTAAATGCAGGCCCATGGCTAATTACCCCACTTTCACCATGTGCGGTTGTGCGGAACGCTCGCCCGGCGCGTGATCCAGATCACGGCTGACCAGCAGCAGGACTTCAGCCGAGGCGTCGGACACCTGGGCCTTGTAACCGGTGATGGAGCGGGCGAAGACGTTGTAGATCACCACCGCAGGGATCGCAGCGACCAGACCCAAAGCGGTAGCCAGCAGGGCTTCGGCGATGCCGGGGGCCACGACAGCAAGGTTGGTGGTCTGGGTTTTGGCGATGCCGATAAAGCTGTTCATGATGCCCCACACGGTACCGAACAGGCCGACGAACGGCGCGGTGGAACCGATGGTGGCGAGTACGCCGGTGCCGCTGCTCATGTTGCGGCCGCAGGCGGCTACCAGGCGCTCAAGGCGGAAGCTGACGCGTTCCTTGATGCCTTCTTTCTCGCGGCTGTTGACCGAGAGGCGCATTTCTTCCAGGGCATCGTGGACCAGCAGGTTGGCCAGGGTGCCTTCTTTGGTGGCGCTGGCGCTGGCTTCCTTGAGGGTGGTGGCTTGTTTCAGGGCCAGGATTTCTTTGCGCAGGCGACGTTTGGCGCCCATCAGCTCCAGGCCTTTGGCGATCCAGATGGTCCAGGTAATGATCGAAGCGATGGCCAGGCCAATCATCACCAGTTTCACGATGATGTCGGCGTTCTGGTACATGCCCCACGGCGACAGGTCATGGGCCATGCCCAGGGTGTTGTCGGCTTCGAGGACTTCATTGGTGTCGTCAGCGACGTCGCCTTCGGCCGGCACAGGGTCGGTGGCCTGTGCAGCGGCAGCCGGCGCTGTATGATCGGCGGGTGCCGGCGCGGCAGCAGCGGCGGCTGGCGGAGTGGCCGGTGCCTGGGCGTCGGCAAGGGCTGCGGTGGGTGCCAGCAACAGGCTGCACAACAGCGCGGCAACTGCGCTCATGGCGCGCATCGGGCTTGGGCGTTTGCTTGGCGAGGCGGAGAGTTGATTGCTTGTCATGCTGGCCGGACCTAAGAGGGAAAGAGGTAGATGTCCTTCTAGGCCTCGTGGGGCCGAGAACAAATGGGTGCGTATTATTGCAATTAATTCTTGTTAACAAAAGTAATAGAGTATCTTTTTTTCTTTCACTTCCAGCCGTTCGTCCATTGTCGCGGCGGGTGCCACCTTTTATGAACGGAGTTTTTTGATGGCCGTCCCTTCTGTTTTGATCGCGGGCTGTGGTGATGTCGGCAGCCGGCTGGCGACTCAATTGCTCGGCCTGAACTGGCGTGTGCATGGCCTGCGCCGGAACATCGCACGCCTGCCGGAAGGTGTGATCGGGGTGGCCGGCGATCTGTTCAGCGAGCAATGTCCGCCGACCTGGCCGGCCAATGAGCTGGATTACCTGGTGTATTGCGCGGCCGCCACCGATCACGATGAGGCGGGTTATCGAGCGGCTTATATCGAGGGCTTGCAGCATGTGCTGGGTTGGCTCAAGCAGCACGGGCAGCGGCCGCGACGCTTATTGTTTGTGTCCAGCAGCAGCGTGTATGGGCAAAAGAACGGTGAGTGGGTGGACGAAACGTCGCCCACCGAAGCGAGTGGGTATTCGGGACGGCTGATGCTGGAGGCGGAGCAGGTGGCCCTCGATAGCGGCATTCCGGCCAGCCGGGTGCGCTTGACCGGAATTTACGGGCCTGGTCGTGAATGGCTGCTGACTCAAGTGCGCCGGGGTTATCGGGTGGCCGTGGAGCCGCCGCTGTATGGCAACCGCATTCATGCCGACGATGCGGCGGGGTTGCTGGCCTTTCTGCTACAGGCGGACCTGCGGGGCGAGGCGTTGGATGACTGTTATATCGGTGTCGATGACGCGCCGGCGCCCTTGGCGGACGTGGTCGGCTGGTTGCGGGAATACCTCGGCGTGACCGAGTGGTCGGAGGACGCCAGTGTGCGTCGCGCCGGCAGCAAGCGCTGCACCAACGCGCGCGCCAGGGCGCTGGGCTGGGTGCCTCGGTACCTGAGTTATCGCGAGGGTTATGCGGCCATTCTCGAAGGCAAGTGCTGAGCCTGCTGTTAAGCCGCTAAAGAAAAAGGAGCCTGGGGCTCCTTTTTTTGCGTCACTGTTTTTGCAGTATCCATTGCCGTGGGCCGGGGGTCAGCGAGGGCACTTCATCCGCCTGGGCCGTGTTGATGGCCTGGTAGATCTCCAGCTGTTGATCCTTGCGGACAAAGATCCACGGGTTGCCCTGGCCGTTCTGCTGCAGCCAGACATTGTCATTGCCGCCGCTCATGGACGCGCAATCACCTGCCAGGCACAGGGCAAAGCGATCTGCACCTGGCAGCCCCTGGACCGCACCATCGGCCTGGAACTGCACGGTGCCGCCTTCGCCGGGGCCGCTGAGGATTTTCCAGCTGCCACCCAGGTAGGCCGAGTACAGGGCCCGTTCAAAGTTGGCGCCCAGTGGAGCGCCTTCCGGAGCCGGGTCCTTGGGGCGGTCGAAGACCTGTTCCGGTTCGTTGTCGTTGGCCACTTGCAGCAATTGCTTGCCGTCACGCTTCAAGTCGGTGCCGGCGCTGCCGTAGAAATCGACTTTCCAGGTGCCGGATGCATCGCCCAGCAGCTTGCCTTCGGCGATCTCGAAACCGTTGGTATAGCGCGCTTGGCCGGCCTTGGTGTTGACTTCCCATTCCAGGTTCGGGCCGTAGGCCTGAAGGGCTTCACGCAAAGGGCCGCCTTTGGAGGCTGCATCGATCGCCACCTGGTTGATCCAGGTGCCGCTGACGTCCGTCTTGGCAGGGTCGCTGGCACAGCCGCCGAGAAGCAGGGCGAGCAATGAAAGAGCTAGCGCTTTGCGCATGGGGAAATCCTTTCAGAACGAAGTCGGCGCAACCTGGGAGGTTGCGCCGGATGTGTTACTCGATGACCAGGATGGCGTCCATCTCAACCTGTGCGCCCTTTGGCAGGGCAGCCACGCCGATGGCGGCGCGGGCAGGGTAGGGCTGTTCGAAGTACTTGCCCATGATCTCGTTGACCTTGGCGAAGTGGCTCAGGTCGGTGAGGAAGATGTTCAGCTTGACGATGTCCTTGAACGAACCGCCGGCGGCTTCAGCTACGGATTTCAGGTTCTCGAATACTTGGACGGTCTGGGCTTCGAAGCCCTCTACCAGTTCCATGGTTTTTGGATCGAGGGGGATCTGGCCCGACATGTAGACGGTGTTGCCGGCCTTGATCGCCTGGGAATAGGTGCCGATGGCGGCAGGTGCCTTGTCGCTGGTGATAACGGTCTTGGTCATGAATGACTCCTTGTAATGAGCGGGCTACGCGCGCATGCGGGTGATGCGGATAACCCCGATCAGGGCGCGCAGTTTCTTGATCACGCGGGCCAGGTGCACGCGGTCGTGCACGCTGACCACCAGTTGGACCACGCTGATACGACCATCGCGTTCGTCCATGCTGATTTTCTCGATGTTGCCGTCGGCGGCATTGACGCTACTGGCCAGCAAGGCGATCAGGCCGCGCTGGTGTTCCAGTTCGACGCGCAGTTCGACGTTGAATTCGCCGGTGACATCCTTGGCCCAGGACAGCTGGATGCATTTTTCCGGGTTGTGGCGGATTTCGCTGATATTGCGGCAGTTGTCCAGGTGCACGACCATCCCTTTGCCTGCGGACAGGTGGCCGACAATCGGATCGCCAGGAATGGGCGTGCAGCACTTGGCGTAGCTGAGGACCAGGCCTTCGGTGCCGCGAATCGCCAGCGGGCCTTCCGGACTTGGCAATTGTTCGCCTTCGCCCAGCAGGCGGCGGGCGACCACATAGGCCATACGGTTGCCCAGGCCGATGTCTTCCAGCAGGTCTTCGATCAGTTCCAGGCGGTACTCGTGGAGCATGGCTTGGATGCGCTCGGCCGGAATCTTTTCCAGGGCGCTGTCGAAGCCGTTGAGTACCTTGTTCAGCAGGCGTTCGCCGAGGCTGATGGACTCGGAGCGACGTTGCAGTTTCAGGGCGTGACGAATGTGGGTGCGGGCCTTGCCGGTGACCACGAAGTTGAGCCAGGCCGGGTTCGGGCGGGCGCCCGGGGCACTGACGATCTCCACCGTGGAGCCGCTTTGCAGTGGTTCGGACAGCGGCGCCAGGCGCCGGTTGATGCGGCAGGCGATGCAGCTGTTGCCAACGTCGGTGTGCACCGCGTAGGCGAAGTCGACCGCCGTGGAGCCTTTGGGCAGCTCCATGATCCGGCCTTTGGGCGTGAACACGTAGACCTCGTCCGGGAACAGGTCGATCTTCACGCTTTCGATGAATTCCAGGGAGTTGCCGGCCCGCTGCTGCATTTCCAGCACGCCTTTGACCCATTGGCGAGCCCGGGCGTGGGTGCCTTTGGGCTGCTCATCGCCGCTGGACTTGTACAGCCAATGGGCGGCGATGCCGTTGTTGGCCATCTCTTCCATTTCCCGGGTGCGGATCTGAATCTCGATCGGCACACCGTGCATGCCAAACAGCGTGGTATGCAGGGATTGGTAGCCGTTGGCCTTGGGAATGGCGATGTAGTCCTTGAAGCGTCCGGGCAGTGGTTTGTACAAATTATGTACAGCGCCGAGCACGCGGTAGCAGGTGTCTACTTTGTCGACGATGATGCGGAATGCGTAGACATCCATGATCTCGTTGAAGGCGCGACGTTTGCCGCGCATCTTCTTGTAGATGCCGTACAGGTGTTTCTGGCGCCCGCTGACTTCGCCCTGGATTTCATCAATCGCCAGGCAGTGGCTCAGGGACTCTTCGATTTTGTTGACGATTTCCTTGCGGTTGCCCCGGGCGCGTTTGACTGCCTGGTAGATCCGCGCGGAACGCATCGGGTGCATGGCCTTGAAGCCCAGGTCCTCGAACTCGATGCGAATGGCGTGCATGCCCAGGCGATTGGCGATGGGCGCGTAGATTTCCAGGGTTTCCTTGGCGATGCGTCGGCGTTTTTCGCCTGACAGCACTTCCAGGGTCCGCATGTTGTGCAGGCGGTCAGCCAGTTTGACCAGGATCACGCGAATGTCGCGAGCCATGGCCATGGCCATTTTCTGGAAGTTCTCAGCCTGGGCTTCGGCCTTGGTCTCGAAGTTCATCTGGGTCAGTTTGCTGACCCCATCGACCAGTTCGGCCACGGTTTCGCCGAACTGCGCGCAAAGCGCCTCTTTGGCAATACCGGTGTCTTCGATCACGTCATGCAGCATGGCCGCCATCAGGCTCTGATGGTCCATGTGCATATCGGCAAGAATATTTGCGACCGCTAATGGGTGCGTGACGTACGCCTCGCCGCTGCGGCGGCGTTGGCCGTCGTGGGCTTGTTCGGCGTAGAAATACGCTCGGCGGACCAGGTTGACCTGGTCCGTGCCGAGATAGGTCGATAAGCGATCGGCGAGGGCGTCTATGCTCGGCATGCTGACTCCTGCCGCAAGCGGTGATCCCGCGCCGTGCTACGTCGACCAGGCATGGGCTTATACAGTCTCGTTGGACTCGTCCTCGAACGCTGCAAAGAGCGGCTCGTCTTCAACGATTTCGGCTTCGGCGATAGCGGCGTAGTCGATCAGGCCTTCAGCAATTTCACGCAAGGCGACAACGGTAGGCTTGTCGTTTTCCCATGCAACTTTCGGCTCTTTGCCGCCAGTGGCCAGTTGACGGGCACGCTTGGTAGAGAGCATGACCAGCTCAAAGCGGTTATCCACGTGTTCTAGGCAGTCTTCAACGGTTACGCGGGCCATGGTCTTCCTCGTAGCAAATGCAATATGCGCGCTGCCCGGATGGGCGAGCGGACTCAACAGTTTAAAAAATCACCAGCGATTAGGGAAGCGCTGATTTTTTAACCAGGCCCTTCGACACGCTACAAGCACCAATGTAAAGCGCTTGCAACGGTTTTGGGAAGCGCTGTTTTAGTCCAGCAATTCAGCTAGCAATTTGCCAAAACGCTGTTGTTGGCGCTTTTGCTGGAGCTGATTGGCACGGAAAATCGCTTTCAGGTCGTCCAGCGCATGGGCGAAATCGTCGTTGATGATCAGGTAGTCATAGTCGACGTAGTGGCTCATTTCGCTGACCGCTTCACGCATCCGGCCGTCAATGATCTCGTCACTGTCCTGGCCGCGGTTGGTCAGGCGCTGGTGCAAAGCCTGCAGGGACGGCGGCAGGATGAAAATCGAGCGGGCTTGGGGCATCAGCTTGCGTACCTGCTCGGCGCCCTGCCAGTCGATTTCCAGAATCAGGTCGTGGCCTTCGTCCAGTGTCTGCTGCAGATGGCTTTGCGAGGTGCCGTAGAGGTTGCCGAAGACTTCGGCGCGCTCGAGGAAATCCCCGTGTTCGATCATCTTCACGAACTCGCTGCGTTCGACGAAGTGATAGTTCACGCCGTTCACCTCACCGGGGCGCATGGCGCGGGTGGTGTGGGAGACCGAGACGCGGATCTCCTGGTTGGCGTCGGTCAGGGCCTTGACCAGGCTGCTCTTGCCCGCGCCCGAGGGGGCGGAAATGATGTACAGGGTGCCGGTGCTGTGGTTCATGTCGGTTGCCTTACTCAATGTTCTGCACTTGTTCGCGCATCTGCTCGATCAACACCTTGAGGTTGACCGCCGCCTGGGTGCTGCGTGGATCGAAGGCCTTGGAGCCCAGTGTGTTGGCTTCGCGGTTCAGTTCCTGCATCAGGAAGTCCAGGCGCCGACCGGCAGCGCCGCCGGACTTGAGCACGCGGCGTACTTCGATGATATGGGTGCTCAGGCGGTCCAGTTCTTCGGCGACGTCGCTCTTTTGCGCGAGCATGACCATTTCCTGTTCCAGGCGCTGCGGGTCCATCTCGGCTTTCATGTCGGCAAAGCGGTCGAGGACTTTCTGGCGCTGGGTGGCGAGCATCTGCGGGACCAGTTCACGCAGGGTCACGACATCTTCTTCAATAGACGTCAGGCGCTCATTGATCAGCCGGGCCAGCTCCGCGCCTTCGCGCTCGCGGCCGGCCTTGAGTTCTTTCAGGCCCTGGTTGAACAGCGCCAATGCGTCGGCATTCAGTGCTTGCGGGTCTGTGGCATCGCCCACCAGCACGCCGGGCCAGGCCAGGACTTCCAGTGGGTTCAACGCCGCCGGGTTCTTGATCAGGCCGGCAATCGTTTCGGCGGCCGCGACCAGTTGCGCGGCGCGCTCGCGGTCCACTTGCAGCGGTTTACCGGTGCTTTCTTCGGTAAAGCGCAGGGTGCATTCCAGCTTGCCCCGGGACAAACCCTGGCGCAGGGCTTCACGTACCGCGCCTTCGAGGTCGCGAAAGGATTCCGGCAGGCGCAGGTGCGGCTCCAGGTAGCGGCTGTTGACCGAGCGCAGTTCCCAGCTCAGGGTGCCCTGAGTGCCGGCCCGTTCGACCCGGGCGAAGGCGGTCATGCTGTGCACCATGGAGGTACCTCCGATTCAGGCCCAGTGCCCGCCGAGAAGGGGGTGGGCGAACCTGATTGTGATGAATTAAAGCCCATAGGCTGTGAAGGCGCAGGATTGTAGCGCAGTGCGATGGGCGCCCCCAAACTGCCGGTGTGACAAAGCGCTGCAGGTCGTCGCCGTGCACCGATTCCGGGCCCGCTCGGCGTTCCGGCTTTTTTAGATGTGCCCAGGTGTGGCTGCGGGCTCTATAATGCTCGGCAGTTTTCCGTCCCTGTACAGGTGTTCCCCTATGAAACGTCCAAGTGGTCGCGTTGCCGATCAGCTCCGCTCGATCCGCATCACCCGCAACTACACCAAACACGCCGAGGGATCTGTACTGGTCGAGTTCGGTGATACCAAAGTGATCTGCACGGTCAGCGTTGAAAATGGCGTGCCGCGCTTCCTCAAAGGCCAGGGCCAGGGTTGGTTGACGGCTGAATACGGGATGCTGCCGCGCGCCACCGGTGAGCGTAACCAGCGTGAAGCCAGCCGTGGCAAGCAGGGTGGCCGGACCCTGGAAATCCAGCGCTTGATCGGTCGTTCCCTGCGCGCTGCGTTGGACATGTCCAAGCTGGGCGACGTGACCTTGTACGTCGATTGCGATGTTATCCAGGCGGATGGCGGCACTCGCACGGCCTCGATCACCGGTGCCATGGTGGCCCTGGTCGATGCGCTGAAAGTCATCAAGAAGCGTGGCGGCCTGAAAGGCGGCGATCCGCTCAAGCAGATGATCGCGGCGGTGTCCGTGGGCATGTATCAGGGCGAGCCGGTGCTCGACCTGGATTACCTGGAAGACTCGGCCGCCGAGACTGACCTCAACGTGGTCATGACCAGCACCGGTGGTTTCATCGAAGTGCAGGGCACCGCCGAAGGCGCGCCATTCCAGCCGGCCGAGCTGAACGCCATGCTGGCCCTGGCCCAGAAAGGCATGACCGAGATTTTCCAACTGCAGCAGGCAGCCCTGGCTGACTGATTGCCCCGGCGTCCAGCAAGGAGAGCGCTATGAGTGATGATCAACTGCCGCTACCGACCCCCTCTCACGAGGTGCGTCAGTGGGCGATGTTTTGTCACCTGTCCGCCTTGCTGGGGATCTGGGTGCCGTTCGGTACCCTGATCGGCCCGCTGGTGCTCTGGCAGATGAAGCGCGAGAAGGATCCCTTCATCGATGCGCAGGGCAAGGAGGCGCTGAACTTCCAGCTCACCGTCGCCATTGCCTCGGCGGTCTGCTTCCTGCTGATGTTTGTGATCATCGGCTTCTTCATGTTTGGCTTGCTGGCGATCGGTGCGCTGGTGCTGACGATCATTGCCGGCGTCAAGGCGGGTGAGGGGGTGGCCTATCGGTACCCATTCACTTGGCGTTTGATCAAGTAAATCGGGCGCGCACAAAAAAGCCGACAGTGATGTCGGCTTTTTTATGACTGCGAAAAGACCTTTAGATGGTCAGTGTCCAGTCGTAGTCCACGATCAGCGGCGCGTGCTGCGAGAAACGCGGCTGGCGCGGCAGGCGTGCGCTGCGCACAAAGCGACGCAGCCCTGGCGTCAGCAACTGATAGTCGAAACGCCAACCCAGGTTGAGCATCTCGGCCTGTTCGTTGTCCGGCCACCAGCTGTATTGATCGCCTTCACGGCTGACTTCACGCAGTGCGTCCACATAACCCATGGTGCCGACAATCTCGTCCATCCAGGCGCGCTCTGGCGCCAGGAAGCCTGGGGATTGCTGGCTGTCGCGCCAGTTCTTGATATCCAGCTTCTGTTGCGCAACGTAGAGCGAGCCACAGTAAATGTACTCGCGACGTTTGCGCCGCTGTTTATCCAGATAACGGGCGAAATCGTCCATTAGCTTGAACTTCTGGTTCAAGTCTTCATCGCCGTTCTGCCCTGATGGAAGCAGCAAGGTCGCGATGCTGACCTTGTCGAAATCGGCTTGCAGGTAGCGCCCGTAGCGATCGGCTGTCTCGAAGCCGAGGCCGTTGATGACCGCCTTCGGTTGCAACCGCGAATACAAAGCCACACCGCCTTGGGTAGGGACTTCAGCATCGCAGGCATAAAGGAAGTAGCCATCCAGTTGGAAGGCTGGGTCGTCCAGTTCAAAGGCGGAGGCGCGGGTGTCCTGCAGGCAGATGACGTCGGCATTCTGTGCCTGCAGCCAACTGAGCAAACCTCGCTCGACTGCAGCCTGAATACCATTGACGTTCACACTGATGATCCGCATAAATGGCCCCAAAAATCACGTGCGTGTATGATACCCGAGGTCTACCTAATTAGCTAAATCCGTGGTATCTGGGGCTTTTTCATGCAGGCGTATCAGCGCGACTTCATCCGTTTTGCCATCGATCGCGGGGTTTTGCGCTTCGGTGAGTTCACCCTGAAGTCCGGGCGTACCAGCCCATACTTCTTCAATGCCGGCTTGTTCAACAGCGGTTCGGCCCTGGCTCAGCTGGGGCGTTTCTATGCCGCGGCCATCGTCGAAAGCGGCATTGCCTTCGACGTGCTGTTTGGCCCGGCTTATAAGGGCATTCCGTTGGCGGCAGCCACAGCAGTGGCGCTGGCCGAGCATCATCAGCGTGATCTGCCTTGGTGCTTCAACCGCAAGGAAGCCAAGGCGCACGGCGAAGGCGGCAGCCTGGTGGGTGCGCCGTTGACCGGTGACGTACTGATCATCGACGACGTGATCACCGCGGGTACCGCGATCCGTGAAGTGATGCAGATCATCGAGTCCCAGGACGGCGCCAAGGCTGCCGGTGTGCTGATTGCCCTGAACCGTCAGGAACGCGGCAACGGTGAGTTGTCGGCGATCCAGGAAGTCGAGCGCGACTTCGGCATCCCGGTGGTCAGCATCGTCTCCCTGAATCAGGTCCTGCAGTTCCTGGAAGACGATCCGCAGCTCAAGCAGCATCTGCCGGCGGTGCGTGCGTACCGCGAGCAATTCGGCGTCTGACGGCAGGAGCCGGCTTGCCGGCGATAGGCTGTGTCAGGCGACATAGTTGTTGCAGATGCCGCCGTCATCGCAGGCAAGCCAGCTCCTACATGTGCATCGCGTGCATAAAAAAGGCCCCGTTCAATTCAATTGAACGGGGCCTTTTTGTTTTCAGTGCTTAAGGGCGCTTGCGGTTGCTGATCAGGGTGCCGACGCCGGTATCGGTGAAGATTTCCAGCAGGATCGCGTTAGGCACGCGACCGTCGATGATCAGCGAGCTGCCGACGCCGCCTTGCACGGCTTCCAGCGCGCAGCGGATCTTCGGCAGCATGCCGCCGTAGATGGTGCCGTCGGCGATCAGGTCGTCGACTTGCTGGGTGCTCAGGCCGGTCAGCACCTTGCCCGATTTGTCCATCAGGCCGGCAATGTTGGTCAGCAGCATCAGCTTTTCGGCTTTCAGTGCTTCGGCCACTTTGCCCGCGACCAGGTCGGCGTTGATGTTGTAGGACTCACCGTTGGCGCCCACACCGATCGGTGCGATCACCGGGATGAAGTCACCTTTGACCAGCAGGTTGAGCAGGTCGGTGTTGATCCCGACCACTTCGCCCACGTGGCCGATGTCGATGATTTCCGGAGTGGTCATCTCGGGTGTCTTGCGGGTCACGGTGAGTTTTTTCGCCCGGATCAGTTCGGCATCTTTACCGGTCAGGCCGATGGCGCTGCCGCCATGACGGTTGATCAGGTTGACGATGTCCTTGTTGACCTGGCCACCGAGGACCATCTCCACCACGTCCATGGTTTGCGCATCGGTCACGCGCATGCCGTCGACAAAGTGGCTCTCGATGGAGAGACGCTTGAGCAGGTCACCGATTTGCGGACCGCCGCCGTGCACCACCACCGGGTTGATCCCGACGGCCTTCATCAGCACGATGTCACGGGCGAAACCGGTCTTCAGCTCCTCGCTCTCCATAGCGTTGCCGCCGTATTTGATCACCAGGGTCTTGCCGACATAGCGGCGAATGTAAGGCAACGCTTCGGATAGGACCTTGGCGGTATTGGCGGCAGCATCGCGTTCGATGGTCATTCAGGGCTCCGGTGCTTCAAACAATCAAAACGGTAGTTGGAGATCAGGTGCAACTCGTTTCAGCTGGGCGTGGAACACATCCTTGATGCGCTGCAACTCGGCCTCGTTATCGGCCTCAAAGCGCAGCACCAGCACCGGTGTGGTGTTGGAAGCGCGCACCAGGCCCCAGCCTTGGGCGTAGTCGACTCGCACGCCATCAATGGTGGTCAGGTTGGCGCCTTCACCCCATTGCGCGTCGTGCAGGGCGTCAATGATGCTGAATTTGCTCTCTTCGGTCACATGGATATTGATTTCCGGCGTAGAAATATCATTCGGGAAGGTCGCGAACAGCTCTTCCGCGGTGGATTTTTCCTGGCTGAGGATCTCCAGCAGCCGTGCGGCGCTGTAGATACCGTCATCGAAACCGAACCAGCGTTCCTTGAAGAACACATGCCCGCTCATTTCCCCGGCCAGTAACGCACCGGTTTGTTTCATTTTCTTTTTGATCAACGAGTGACCGGTCTTCCACATTAGCGGGCGACCGCCGTATTCCTTGATCAGGGGGATCAGGCGCCGGGTGCATTTGACGTCGAAGATGATTTCCGCGTCCGGGTTGCGCGCCACCACGTCTTTGGCGAACAGCATCAGCAGGCGGTCCGGGAACACGATGCTGCCGGTGTTGGTCACCACGCCGACGCGGTCGCCGTCACCGTCGAAAGCCAGGCCCAGGTCGGCCCCGGTTTCCTTGACCTTGGCGATCAGGTCTTCGAGGTTTTCCGGCTTGCCCGGGTCCGGGTGGTGGTTGGGGAAGTTGCCGTCCACCTCGCAGAACAGCGGGATGACCTCGCAGTTCAGGGCTTCGATCAACTGCGGGGCTATGACCCCGGCGGCGCCGTTGCCGCAATCCACGACCACTTTCAGGCGCTTGGCCAGTTTCACGTCGCGGGTGATCTCGTCGGAGTAGCGCTCGAGGATCCGGACTTTGGTGATGCTGCCCGGGCCGCTGCTCAGGTTGTTGCTCTTGAGGCGTTCGTGCAGGGCCTGGATCTGTTCGTTGGCCAGGGTGTCGCCGGCGATGACGATCTTGAAACCGTTGTAGTTCGACGGGTTGTGGCTACCGGTGAGCATGACCCCGGATTTGCCGGCCAGCACGTTGGCGGCGTAGTACAACGCCGGTGTGGGCACCAGGCCGACATCGCTGACGTGGCAGCCGCTGTCGTACAGCCCCTGGATCAGTTGTTCCACCAGTTCCGGGCCAGAGAGGCGACCGTCGCGGCCTACCGACACATTGGGTTCGCCCTGGGCCAGGCTCTGGGAGCCGATGGCGCGGCCGATCCAGTAAGCGGTTTCAGCGGTCAGGGTTTCCGGAACCACGCCGCGAATATCGTAGGCGCGGAAGATGCTGTCAGGAAAAGAAGGTGCGACTTTGGCTGCGTTGCTCATCACTGAGGGTGCTCCATCTGAAAAGGTGCGGTACGGCCGGAAAATGACGGGCCGGCAGGCTCAAACTGAAGGGTATGACGGCGTTTTCAGCTTAGAGTTCGTACTGCGAAAGTGCCATCTGATGCGGAGCGTCCCGTAAAAAACTGCGCAACTTATTGATTTTTATAAATTAAAAAACCAGAGAAAGATCGGCTAAAGCGCAGCCTGAAGGGGTTGGCGGGCGGATCCGGCCGGGCGTGGCCCAGCCGGATGCTCCTTGATCAGTGGCTGCCGGAGTGACCGAAACCGCCGCTGCCGCGTTGGCTCTGATCAAAGGCTTCAACCACTTCGAAATGCGCCTGGACCACAGGCACCAGCACCAGTTGGGCGATGCGCTCGCCGACGGCGATGTTGAAGGCGGTTTGGCCGCGGTTCCAGCAGGACACCATCAACTCGCCCTGGTAGTCGGAGTCGATCAGGCCGACCAGGTTGCCCAGCACAATCCCATGCTTATGGCCCAGGCCGGAGCGCGGCAGGATCAGGGCGGCCAGGCCCGGGTCGCCGATGTAGACCGACAACCCGGTCGGGATCAGCAGCGTTTGCCCAGGCTCCAGGACGGTGTCTTCCTTGAGCATCGCCCGCAGGTCGAGGCCGGCGGAGCCGGGGGTGGCGTACTGCGGCATGGGGAAATCGGTGCCGATGCGTGGGTCGAGGATCTTGGCTTGTAAAGCGTGCATGCGAGTTAAACCTGGTTCAGCCGTTCGGCGATAAAAGAGATCAGTTGGCGGGCAATCTTGCCCTTGCTGGTCTGGGCGAAGAGAGTTGCGTGCAACTCACGGTCAATCACGCTGCAGGCGTTTTCCTCGCTGTTGAAGCCAATGCTCGGGTTGGCTACGTCGTTGGCGACGATCAGGTCGAGGTTCTTGTCTTGAAGTTTGCGCGCAGCGTAGTCGAGCAGGTGTTCGGTCTCGGCGGCAAAGCCGACACTGAACGGGCGATCGGGACGGGTGGCAATGGTGGCCAGGATGTCTGGATTGCGCACCATCTGTAGGAGCAGGCCGTCACCTTTCGTAGGGTCTTTCTTTAATTTTTGTGGGGCGACGACTTCGGGGCGGTAGTCCGCAACCGCTGCCGAGGCGATAAACAGGTCGCAAGGGATAGCTGCTTCACAGGCTGCGAGCATGTCGCGAGCGCTGACCACGTCGATTCTAGTGACTCTGTCGGGGGTTGGCAGGTGCACCGGGCCGGTGATCAGGGTCACCCGGGCGCCGGCTTCCACCGCAGCCTCGGCCAGGGCGAAGCCCATTTTCCCTGAGCTATGGTTGGTGATGTAGCGCACCGGGTCGATGTTTTCCTGGGTCGGCCCGGCGGTGATCAAAACGTGCTTGCCGGTCAGGGCCTGATGCTTGAAGCAGTCGGCGGCGCACTGGGCCAGGTCGTTGGCTTCGAGCATGCGGCCCATGCCGACGTCGCCGCAGGCCTGGCTGCCAGAGGCTGGCCCGAAGACCTGGAGGCCACGGCTTTGCAGGAGTTGAGTATTGGCTTGGGTGGCCGGGTCGCGCCACATGGCCTGGTTCATCGCCGGGGCGATAGCGACGGTGGCGTCGGTGGCCAGGACCAGGGTGGTCAGCAAATCATCGGCGATGCCTTGGGCCAGACGGGCGATCAGGTCGGCCGTGGCGGGAGCGATCAGCACCAGGTCGGCCCATTTGGCCAGTTCGATATGGCCCATGGCGGCTTCGGCCGCAGGGTCGAGCAGGTCCAGGTGGACCGGGTGCCCGGACAGGGCCTGCATGGTCAGTGGGGTGATGAATTCACTGCCGCCCCGGGTCATGACCACGCGTACTTCCGCGCCCTGGTCGAGGAGTCGGCGGACCAACTCGGCGCTCTTGTAGGCGGCGATGCCGCCGCCGACGCCGAGAACGATGCGTTTCCGATACAGCCGCTGCATAGGCCTGCCTTTCAGTTCAGTGATTGCCGCGTGAGATGCCCCCTCCCCAGGTGAAATCCCACGCAAAAAAGATGGGCTAGATTAGCACAGCGCCCGCTATGGAACAGCGGTGCCGACAGACAGGGAGGTGCTATGAGCATCCGTGATTGGCCCGCGGCGGAGCGGCCGCGAGAGAAGCTTCTGGAGTTGGGTGTGGCGAGCCTTTCCGACGCCGAATTGCTGGCGATCTTTCTACGGACCGGGGTCGCCGGTAAGAGCGCAGTGGACCTGGCCCGGCACCTGCTGCACCGTTTTGACGGCCTGCGCGGCTTGCTGGAGGCCGACCAGCAAGTCTTCTGTCGGCAGTTGGGGCTGGGGCCGGCCAAGTTCGCCCAGTTGCAGGCGGTGCTGGAAATGGCCCGCCGCCATTTGGCGGAGACGTTACGTCGCGAGTCGGTATTGGAGAGCCCGCTGGCTGTGCGCGACTACCTCAAGGCAATGCTGCGCCATGAGCTGCACGAGGTGTTCGGCTGCCTGTTCCTGGACACCAAGCACCGGGTGCTGGCCTTCGAGGCGTTGTTCCAGGGCTCGATCGACAGCACCAGCGTCTACCCGCGCCAAGTGGTCAGGCGTGCCCTGGCCCATAACGCTGCGGCGGTGATCTTCTGCCACAACCACCCTTCGGGGGTGGCCGAGCCAAGCCAGGCCGACCGCATCCTCACCCATCACCTGAAGGAGGCGCTGGAATTGATCGATGTGCGCGTGCTCGACCATTTCATCGTCGGCGAGGGCGAGCCGTTATCGATGGCCGAGTATGGCTGGTTGTGAAAACCCTTTTGTAGGCGTCTGCTTGCCGGCGATGGGGCCTGTGGATCTTGCGTTGATCTTGGGGCGCCATCGCTGGCAAGCCAGCTCCTGCAGGAGAGGTCAGGGTTTGACGCTGACTTTAGAGAAGTCCTGGCGGCCGAATGGGCTGACCTGGTAGTCCTGGACTTCCTTGCGGGTCAGGACGGAGGCCGTAGGGTGGGCCAGGGGGAGCCACAGCGCCTGTTGCTGGATTTGAGCTTGGGCCTGTTGGTACAGCTTGCTGCGCACGCCTTGCTCGCTGGTGGTCTTGCCGGCGCTGATCAGCTTGTCCAGGCCTGGGTCGCAATAGCGGGCGAAGTTGGTTCCGGACTTCACGGCGGCGCAGGTGAATTGCGGTGTCAGGAAGTTATCCGGGTCGCCGTTATCACCGGCCCAGCCCATGAACAGCAGGTCATGTTCGCCAGCCTTGGCCCGGCGAATCAGCTCGCCCCATTCGATCACGCGGATTTCCGCCTGGATCCCGACCTTGGCCAGGTCGGCCTGCAACAGCTGCGCGCCCAGGCTTGGGTTGGGGTTCAACAGGCTGCCGGTAGGGCGGGTCCAGATGGTCGTCTGGAAGCCGTTCTTCAGGCCGGCCTTGGCCAGCAGTTGGCGGGCCTTTTCCGGGTCGTGGTTGTAGCCGGGCAGTTCCTTGGCGTAGCTCCAGGTGTTAGGCGGGAAAGGGCCATTGGCTGCTTCGGCAGTGCCTTCGAACACGGCCTTGAGGTAGCTGGCCTTGTCGAATGCCAAGTTGATCGCCTGGCGGACTTCAGGCTTGTCCAGCGGTGGGTGCTGGCTGTTGATGCCGACGAAGGCGGTCATGAAGGCCGCAGTCTTTTCCACTTCCAGTGTGGGGTCCTGGCTGGCGGCCTGCACATCCAGTGGTTTGGGCGACAGGGCGATCTGGCACTCGTTGCGCCGCAGTTTCTGCAGGCGCACGTTGGCGTCCGGGGTGATGGCGAAGATCAACGGGTCGACTTTCGGCTTGCCGGCGAAGTACTCGCTGTTGGCCTTGTAGCGAATCACCGCGTCCTTCTGGAAACGGTTGAAGATGAAAGGGCCGCTGCCGATCGGCTGGTTGTTGAGCTTTTCCGGGGTGCCGGCCTTGAGCAGTTGATCGGCGTACTCGGCGGAATAGATGGAGGCGAAACCCATCGTCAGGGTGGCGAGGAACGTCGAGTCGGCATGATCCAGGGTGAAACGCACCGTCAGCGGGTCGAGGGCGTCGATTTTCTTGATCAGGGCCGGCAGTTGCAGGGACTGGGCGTGGGGGAAACCGCTCTGGGCGATCTTGTGCCACGGGTGTGCCGGGTCGAGCATGCGCTCAAAGCTGAACTTGACGTCCTCGGCGCTCAGCTCGCGGCTGGGGGTGAAGTAGTCGGTGCGGTGGAATTTGACCTTGGGGTGCAGCTTGAACACATAAGTCAGGCCATCGCTGGAGACTTCCCAGCTGTCAGCCAGGCTCGGCACCACTTTGCCGCTGCTGGCGTCGAAATCCACCAGGCGGTTCATCAGCACGTCGGCGGACGCATTGGTGGTGGTCAGCGAGTTGTACTGCACCACATCGAAACCTTCCGGGCTCGCTTCGGTACAGACGCTCAGCGCGGCAGCCTGGGCCAGGGGGCTTAAAAGAGGGGCGAGCAATAGGGGGAGGGCGGCAAGACGCATGGTCGGGTTCCTTGAACAGATCGAAAGCCCATCTGCGAGTGCAGTCTGGAAAAAGCCTTACCCTAGAGATCTCGCTGGAAAATGACTATCTCCTTTTACGTTCAGTGGCTGCAGCGGGGCGCAATTGAGAGCGGTCGAAGGCGTTTTTCAGTGTCTGGATAACCCGCAGAAAGCTGTTGGCAGCCTCTTGTGCGTGGGTGAGCGACGTGTGCAAGGAAGGTGTTTTGGCTAAATTAGGCCTTAGGTTTTTTATTCTGCGACGAGCGGTCGAAATCTGCTGTAGCCTTTGCCGCAGGCGTTCGTAGCAAGAAAATCAGCGTTTTTCGCATTCCAGATCACAGTGGCTGTTGTTGCTATTGGGTCTTTCTGGTATAAAGCAGCGCTCTTTTCTAGGGGCCCGGTTCCTTCACTGTAGGTGTAGCCGGTAAGACCTCTAAAGAAACGCGGCGCCTGGCGCCAAATGACTGAGAGATTAAGCGGCCAACCCATGCCGGGTTGGGCATGTGGTTTTAGAGGGCTGAGGCATGTCGAGAGTATGTCAAGTTACCGGTAAGGGTCCGGTGACTGGGAATAACATTTCCCACGCAAACAACAAAACCCGTCGTCGTTTCCTGCCGAACCTGCAGCATCACCGCTTCTGGGTTGAAGAAGAGAAACGTTTCGTGCGTCTGCGCGTATCTGCCAAAGGCATGCGTATCATCGACAAGCGTGGCATCACTGTCGTGCTGGCCGAAATTCGCAAAGCTGGCAAGATCTAAGGGAGCTAATCATGCGTGAATTGATTCGTTTGATTTCGAGCGCCGGTACTGGTCACTTCTACACTACCGACAAGAACAAGCGCACTACCCCGGACAAAATCGAGATCAAGAAATATGATCCGGTTGTTCGCAAGCACGTGATCTACAAAGAAGGCAAAATCAAGTAATTGATTTTTCTTCTGACAAAAAACCCGCCTTCAAGCGGGTTTTTTTGTGCCTGTGATTCAGGCTTTCTGTTCGAACGCCACGTAGATCTTGCGGCACGGCTCCAGCACTTCCCAGGTGCCCTGGAAGCCAGCGGGAATCACGAAACGGTCGCCGGCGCGCAAAGTCTTGGCGTTGCCGTCTTTGTCGCGCAGCACTGAAACGCCCTGCACGATCTCGCAGTATTCATGCTCGGTGAAGTTCACCGTCCACTGGCCCACCGCACCTTCCCAGACGCCGGCGTTCATCTGCCCGCAGGGGCTGGCGTAGTGATTGAAGACCGCTTGCTCCGGGTCGCCCTTGAGGACTTTTTCCGCCGCGGGACGGTAGCGTTCGCCCTCGGTATTGGCTTGGCCGAAGTCGATGACCTTATGGATGCTCATTCTTGTATTCCCCCGTGATTGCGACGCGAGTGGGTATGAAGTCCAAAGTCTATGTTTATTAAAATGAACATAGCAATGGCGTTTGCCCGGTCTGTGTCAAATATATTGAAACCACAGGGGCGGCTGGTTTAGGGTGGCGGGTGCCTTTGGTCTTAAGCAAGCTGGCCGGGCAGAATTCTTGAGGGTGCCGGCATCGTTCGCGCGGCACTCCTGATCAATAAGAGGAGGACACTCGTATGACCACCCTGACTCGTGCCGATTGGGAACAACGTGCCCGCGACCTGAAGATCGAAGGCCGCGCCTACATCAATGGCGAATACACCGCCGCCGTTTCCAATGAAACCTTCGAATGCATCAGCCCGGTCGATGGCCGTCTACTGGCAACCATCGCCAGTTGTGACGCTGCCGATGCCCAGCGTGCCGTGGACAACGCCCGCGCCACCTTCAACGCCGGCACCTGGTCGCGCCTGGCTCCGGCCAAGCGCAAATCCACCATGATCCGTTTCGCCGGCCTGCTGAAAAAGCACGCCGAAGAGCTGGCCCTGCTTGAAACCCTGGACATGGGCAAGCCCATCAGCGACTCGCTGCACATCGACGTTCCCGGGGCTGCGCAAGCCCTGAGCTGGAGCGGCGAGGCCATCGACAAGATCTACGATGAAGTGGCGGCCACTCCCCACGATCAACTGGGCCTGGTCACCCGCGAGCCAGTGGGCGTCGTCGCGGCCATCGTGCCGTGGAACTTCCCGCTGATGATGGCCTGCTGGAAACTCGGCCCGGCCCTGTCCACCGGTAACTCGGTGATCCTCAAACCTTCGGAAAAATCGCCGCTGACGGCCATTCGCATCGCTGCCCTGGCAGTCGAAGCGGGCATCCCGGCTGGGGTGTTCAACGTCCTGCCGGGTTACGGCCACACGGTGGGCAAGGCCCTGGCCCTGCACATGGATGTGGACACCCTGGTGTTCACCGGTTCGACCAAGATCGCCAAGCAGTTGCTGGTGTACTCCGGTGAGTCGAACATGAAGCGCGTCTGGCTCGAAGCCGGTGGCAAGAGTCCGAACATCGTGTTCGCCGATGCCCCAGACCTGCAAGCCGCTGCCGAATCCGCCGCCGGCGCCATCGCCTTCAACCAGGGCGAAGTCTGCACCGCCGGTTCGCGCCTGCTGGTGGAGCGTTCCATCAAGGATCAGTTCCTGCCCCTGGTGATCGAGGCCCTCAAGGGCTGGAAACCGGGCAACCCCCTGGACCCGGCAACCAATGTCGGTGCCCTGGTGGACACCCAGCAGATGAACACCGTGCTGTCCTACATCGAGTCCGGCCACGCCGATGGCGCCAAGCTGGTGATCGGTGGCAAGCGCACCCTGGAGGAAACCGGCGGTACGTACGTCGAGCCGACGATTTTCGACGGCGTGACCAACGCCATGAAAATCGCCCAGGAAGAGATCTTTGGGCCGGTGCTGTCGGTACTGACCTTCGACACCGCCGAAGAGGCCATCCAGATCGCCAACGACACGCCTTACGGCCTGGCGGCGGCAGTGTGGACGTCGAACATCTCCAAGGCCCACCAGACAGCCCGCGCCCTGCGTGCCGGTAGCGTCTGGGTCAACCAGTATGACGGTGGCGACATGACGGCTCCGTTCGGCGGCTTCAAGCAGTCGGGCAACGGTCGGGACAAATCCCTGCACGCCTTCGACAAATACACCGAGTTGAAAGCGACCTGGATCAAACTGTAAGCCGCGAGGCTTCGGTGGGTCGGCGCCCCTAGCCGCGTCGGCTTTCGACCCTTATCGCAGCCGGACTCCCCTCAGGGAAGTCCGGCTGTGTCGTCTGTGTCTGATGAAAACAATGATCCACAGGAGCGTGGAAATGCGTTGGGCGACTTATTTCGCCGTTCTGTCGGCGGTCCTGAGCGTCGGCCTGGCCCTTGGCGTGAGCATGCCGTTGGTGTCGTTTCGCCTGGAAAGCTGGGGCTACGGCCCTTTTGCCATTGGCGTCATGGCCTCGATGCCGGCCTTTGGCGTGTTGCTCGGGGCGAAGATATCCAGCCGTCTGGCGGCGCGTTTCGGCACGGCGGGGCTGATGCGTTTGTGCCTGTGGGGCGGAGCCCTGTCCATCGGCCTGCTGGCGCTGTTGCCCAGTTATCCGCTGTGGTTGCTGCTGCGCCTGATGATCGGCGTGGTGCTGACCATCGTCTTTATCCTCGGCGAAAGCTGGATCAACCAATTGGTGGTGGAGCATTGGCGTGGCCGCCTGGTGGCCCTGTACGGCAGTTGCTACGCCCTGAGCCAGTTGGCCGGGCCGCTGCTGCTGGGGGCGCTGGGCACCGGGCATGACTACGGGTTCTGGGTCGGCGTGGTGTTGCTGGTGGTCTCGCCCCTGCTGCTGATGGGCCGCAGCGGCGCGCCCACCACCGAAGCCTGCAGCGTGACCATGATCGACTTGTGGCGCTTCTGCCGCGGCTTGCCGGCCATCGGTTGGGCGGTTGCCTTGTTTGCTGCGTTCGAAGCCATGATCCTTACCCTGCTGCCGGTGTATTGCCTGCGCCAGGGCTTCACGGAAGACATCGCCCTGGCCATGGTCAGCACCGTGGTGGTGGGCGATGCCGTGCTGCAATTACCGATTGGCGCCCTGGCCGATCGCTGGTCGCGGCGCACCCTGTTCAGTGGCTGTGCGGTGGTGCTGCTGTTGTCCAGTCTGGCCATTCCGCTGCTGCTCCACAGCCCGTTGATCTGGCCGCTGTGGGTGCTGTTCGGCGCCAGTGCCGGCGGCTTGTTCACCCTGTCGCTGATCCTTATCGGCGAGCGCTACCGTGACGACGCTTTGGTGCGGGCCAACGCCCATGTGGCGCAGCTCTGGGGCATCGGCTGCCTGATCGGGCCGCTGGTGGCCGGGGCGGGCAGCCAGTGGGTCAGCGGCCACGCCTTGCTGTTCTTGATGGCGGCGGGTGCCTTGGGGTTGATAGTGTTGCTGTCGCGCCAAGGCGCGTTCGGTGTTACCCAGCCGCAATCCTCGTAGGGGCCGGGCTATTTCGTGTGTATTCAGGGACGTCAGATGAAGCTCAAATCAACCAGGATGAAAGGTGCCCGCATGGGTGCTGCGCTTATGTGCCTAGTGGCAACCCTCAGTCATGGCGCGCCCAAGGATCCCCCGGTCGAGCGGGTCAAGCAGTTGGCGCTGAAGGAATGCCTGGACGGCAACTATGAGCGCATGAACTTCTACAAGGCCTTCGACCTGCACGATGCGTCCTACTTCGTCGATCGGGTGCAACTGGACCGCGATGGCACGGACCGGCGCACCCGGGCGCTGAGCCATTTCGTCAAGCGCCACACCGAAACCTTCCATGTCGGCGGGCCCCCGATGAAGAACGAGGCGGGTTACCCGATCAACTCGATCTTCGAGCGGTGCATGGGCTTCTACCACTCGGCCGCCCTGGATCAGTTCATCAGGAGCCAATTGCTCAAGCCCTGACGCAATTGTGTTTCAGAGCATGCGTTCCAGGCCGACCCGGGTGCTCAGCCAGGCGTTGATGCGGCGCCACCAACTGCCGGGCTCGCGGCTCAGGGTGTGCAGTTGCTGGTTGTCTTCGGTGACCCAGACCACTTGGCCATCCTGCAATTTGGCCTCGTAGCTCAAGGCCGGCGCCATGCCTTGCAGGGCCAGCGCGCGCAGGTGTTCGGCCAGTTCCGGGCTGTCCACCAGCACCCCGACTTCGGTGTTCCACAGCACCGAGCGTGGGTCGAAGTTGAAGGAGCCGACAAAGGACTTTTGCCGATCGAAAATCATCGCCTTGCTGTGCAGGCTGGAGTCGGAGCCGCCCACCGAGCCGCTGCGGAACAAGTGCGGGCCGCTGCCACCACCGCCGCTGTCGCCCGGCTGGCGACGCAGTTCGAAGAGCTTTACTCCGTGCTCCAGCAGGGCCTTGCGATAAGGTGCATAGCCGCCGTGGACCACCGGCACGTCCGTGGCCTCCAGGGAGTTGGTCAGCAGGCTGACAGAAACCCCGGCATCAGCACGCCCGGTCAGGTACACCAACCCCGGCTGGCCGGGTACGAAGTAGGCCGAGATCATGATCAGCTCCTGGCTGACCCCCTGCAGTTCAGGGCCTAGCTGGGTGGTCAGTAGCAGGTGCGGGTCGGGTTCGCCCTTGGACAGTACCTTGGTCGGAGCGTCCCACAGGGCCTGGTTCCAGGCCCAGATCAGCTCCTTGCGCCAGATGTCCATGCGCGGCTGGGTCTGGTAGGTCATCAGCCGTTGGTACAGGGCATGGTTCTGCCGGCGGTTGTCTTCCAGGGAGTCTTCCAGGCGTTGCCGGGTATTGCGCAGGTCCTTGGCTGACGGCGCTCGCGACATGAACTCACCGATGGGTTTGCTCAGGGCGCTGTTCCAGTACTGGTCGAAGCTTTGTCCCAGCTGCTCCGCCACGGGCCCGACGCTGAGCATGTCGATATCGGTGAAGTTGAGGTTGGGCTCGGCGTCGAAGTAGGCATCCCCCAGGTTGCGTCCGCCGACGATGGCCACGCTGTTGTCTGCCAGCCACAGTTTGTTGTGCATGCGCCGGTGTTGCTGCGAGAGGTTGAGCAGGCGCCCCAGTGAGCGGGTCACGCCGGTGCTGCGGCCCAGGTGCAGAGGGTTGAACAGGCGAATCTGCACCTGTGGGTGGGCGGCCAGGGTGGCGATGATCTGGTCCAGGCCGTCGCTGGTGGTGTCATCCAGCAGGATGCGGATGCGCACGCCGCGGTCGGCGGCCTTGAGCAGTTCATCCACCAGCATGCGGGTGCTGACGCCGTCGTGGACGATGTAGTACTGCAGGTCGAGGCTGCTCTGGGCGTTGCGGATCAGTTCGGCCCGGGCCATGAAGGCTTCGGTGCTGTTGGACAGCAGGCGAAAGCCCGAGCGCCCCTGGTGCGGGGCGGCCTGGGCACGGATCGATTGGGCAAAGCGCGAGTCCGTTGCCGGCAGGGCCTGGCTGGGTTCCCGGGGCACGTCCCGGCTGGCGCAACCGCTCAGCAGCGCGCCAGCCAGCAGCGCCACGGTGCACGCCTGCATGAGTTTCAACTCAGGTCGTCTCGAAGCGTGGCAAGGGTTGGCATAGGGGCGCAGGTTCCCGGGAGAGGGTCAGTCGTTATTGGCCTGGGTTTCGGCCAGGAGCTTGATGGCGGCGGCGCCGACCTTGCGAACCGCTTCTTCGACCTCTGCGGTTGGCTTGGCAGCGTAGTTCATCCGCAGGCAATTGCGGTACTTGCCGGAGGCCGAAAAGATGCTGCCTACGGCGATCTGCACCCCCTGGTCCAGCAGGGCACGGTTGAGCTTCAGAGTGTCGAAGCCCTCCGGTAGTTCGACCCACAGCATGAAACTGCCCTGGGGCCGGCTGGCACGGGTTCCGGCCGGGAAGTAGCGGCTGACCCAGTCAAGCATCAGGTCGCGATTGCGCTGGTATTGAGTGCGCATCTTGCGCAAGTGCGGTTCGAAGTAGCCGTCCTTAAGGAATTCGGCAATGGCGATCTGTGGCTGCGTTGCCGTGGACCCGGTGCTGATGTATTTCATGTGCAGCACCCGTTCCAGATAGCGCCCCGGCGCCACCCAGCCAATGCGCAGGCCGGGGGCCAGGGTTTTCGAGAACGAGCTGCACAGCAGCACCCGGCCGTCTTCATCGAAGGACTTGATGGTGCGTGGGCGCGGGTAGGTGTAGGCCAGTTCGCCATACACATCGTCCTCGATGATCGCCACGTCGAAGCGCTGGGCCAGGGTCAGCAGGGCGCGTTTACGCGACTCCGGCATGATGTAGCCCAGGGGGTTGTTGCAGTTGGGGGTCAACTGTATGGCCTTGATCGGCCATTGCTCCAGGGCCAGTTCCAGGGCTTCCAGGCTGATGCCGGTCAGGGGGTCGGTGGGAATCTCCAAGGCTTTCATGCCCAGGCCCTTGAGGGTTTGCATGGCCCCGTGAAAGCTCGGCGAGTCCACCGCGACAATGTCGCCCGGGTTGCAGGTGGCGCGGATGCTGGTGGACAGCGCTTCGTGGCAGCCGGTGGTGATCACCAGGTCGTTGGCCCCTAATTGGCAGCCGGAATCCAGCAGCAGGCGGGCCAGTTGCTCCCGCAGTTCGAGCACGCCGTAGATGTTGTCGTAATACAGCCCGGGCATGTCCTGGCGCCGGCTGATCCGCGCCAGCCCGCGCAGCAGCGGTTGCATGGTCGGCGTGGTGACGTCCGGCATGCCTCGCCCCAACTGCACCACATCCTTGCGCGGCACCGCACGAATCAGTTCGAGGACTTGGTCCCATTGGGAAATTTCCACCGGACGCTGGGCCGGTCGACCCACCGCCGGCAGGGCCGGCAACTCGCGACTGGCGGGCACGAAATAGCCGGATTTCGGTTTGGGCGTGGCCAGGCCGTTATCTTCCAGCAGCCTGTATGCCTGCTGCACGGTGCTCAGGCTGACACCGTGCTCGACGCTCAAGGCACGTACCGAGGGCAGCCGATCGCCGGGGCGATAGAAGCCCTGCTCGATGCGGGTACCCAGGAGTTCGGCGAGGTTGACGTAAAGGGTCATGCTGAGCACTCGATGGAAGAGGGGCGGGGAGGACCGGTACAGATGGGAGGAAAATACAGGATTCAGCCGGGTTTGTGGAAAATCTGTATGGGAATAATACAACCGCTTTGAGTCTGTAATGGTTTTGCCCATCCGCCCATGATGTCTGCTCATTGCAACCCAAGTGAACAGGAGCAAGACAGAAATGAACGGCTTGAGCGATGTGCGTCTGTCGTTACACAGTCAGGATCTGGTCGAGGGGCAGGAGCGGGCGATGACCGCGCGCCTGTCCGGCTGTGCGCCCATCGGCCTGGGGCGCTGGGCTCTGTACTGGCATCGACTGCACAGCCGCAAAGCCCTGTTGGAACTGACCCCCGAGCAACTGCGGGACATCGGCCTGAGCCGGGAGCAGGCGCGTCGGGAAGGGCTCAAGCCGTTCTGGCGTCTCTAAAGGGGCGCCGGCTCAGGCCAGTTCCTTGAGTCGGTGCCAGAGCATCCCCAGCGCCAGCAGCGGCGAGCGCAGGTGCTTGCCCCCGGGGAAGGTGATGTGAGGCACCTGGGCGAACAGATCGAAACCACGACTTTGCCGGCCGCTGATAGCCTCGGCCAACAGCTTGCCGGCCAGGTGCGTGGCGTTCAGTCCGTGACCCGAATAGGCCTGGGCGTAATACACATTCGGCTGGTCCTTGAGCCGGCCGATCTGCGGCAGGCGGTTGGCGCCGATGCCGATCATCCCGCCCCACTGATAGTCGATCTTCACCCCGGCCAACTGCGGAAACACCTGGAGCATCTTCGGTTGCATGTAGGCGGCGATGTCCTTGGGGTCGCGCCCGGAATAATGGCAGGCGCCGCCGAACAGCAAGCGCCGGTCCGCCGAAAGCCGGTAGTAATCCAGGGCCACCCGTTGGTCGCAGACCGCCATGTTCTGCGGCAACAGCGCGTGGGCCTGGGCCTCGCTCAAGGGCTCGGTGGCGATGATGTAGCTGCCGGCGGGCAGCACCTTGCCGCCCAACTCCGGGTTGAGGTCATTGAGGTAGGCGTTGCAGCCCAGCACCAGGTGCTCGGCGCGAACCGTGCCCTGGGCGGTGTGGACCTTGATTTCAGGGCCGTAGTCGATGCGCGTGACCGCCGATTGCTCGAACAGGCCAACCCCCAGTTGTTGCGCGGCGCGGGCTTCACCCAGGGCCAGGTTCAGCGGGTGCAGATGGCCCGAGCCCATGTCCACCAGGCCGCCAACGTAGCGCTTGGAGCCCACCACCTGATGCATGTCCTGCGCTTGCAGCAGCCTGAGTTCATGCCGATAACCGAGGCTGCGCAGCTCTTCAGCGTCCTCGGCGAAACCGTCCAGCTCCTTGGGTTTGTTGGCCAGGTCGCAATAGCCCCAGGTCAGGTCGCAGGGGATCTGGAAGCGTTCGACCCGTTGCCGGACGATCTCCACGGCTTCCAGGCCCATCAGCTTCAGCTCACGCACCCCGTCGCTGCCCAGCAGCGAGGTGAACTGTTCCAGGCCGTGCCCGACACCACGAATCAACTGGCCGCCGTTGCGCCCGCTGGCGCCCCAGCCGATCTTGCGGGCCTCCAGCAGGATCACGCTGAGCCCGCGCTCGGCCAGCTCGATCGCCGTGTTCAAGCCCGAAAAACCGCCGCCGACCACGCACACATCCGCCCGTAGTTCGCCGCTGAGCACCGGGTAATCGGGCTGGGCCAGGCTGCTGGCGGCGTAGTACGAAGCAGTGTGCCCCTGGAGCGGCTGCGGTGGCTGGGTACGGGCGGTCATGGGCGCGGATCCTGAGTCGTGTTTGGAAAAATGCACGGAGCATAAGCCGGGGTTTTCCGCCTCGGCAACCGACGGTGGTCAGCTGTCGCTGTCTGCACCGGGGCTTTTAGGGCAAAATCCCGGGTCATTGAATATCCCGGTATACGCTGCCATGAGCTGCAACAGCCAGAAAGTCCGTCTGCTGCGACAGCAGATTCCCTCCTTCGAATGCGTCCCCGGTTGCCACGACTGCTGCGGGCCGGTGACCACCTCTCCCGAGGAAATGTCCCGCCTGCCGCGCAAGACCGCCGCCGAGCAGGACGCCGCCATGGACGAGCTGAACTGTGTGCACCTGGGGCCCAACGGCTGCACCGTGTATGACGAGCGGCCGCTGATCTGCCGGCTGTTCGGCACCACCCCCAGCCTGCCGTGCCCCAATGGCCGGCGCCCGGTGGAGATGATTCATCCGCGAGTGGAAAAACAGATTCACCAGTACATGGCGAGCACGCGGCAAGTGCTGGTCTGACATTGGCGGGGCACTGCGACCGGAATCAATCCGGAATCGGCAGGCTCAGGCTCTCCTTCACTTCTTCCATCACGATGTAGCTCTTGGATTCGCGCACATGGGGCAGCTTGAGCAGGATGTCCCCCAGCAGCTTGCGGTACGAGGCCATCTCGGAAATCCGCGCCTTGACCAGGTAATCGAAATCTCCGGACACCAAGTGGCACTCCAGCACATGGGGCAGCTTGAGCACGGCCCGGCGAAATTCCTCGAAGGTGTCCCCGGACTTGTAGTCCAGGCTGATTTCGACGAACACCAGCAGGCTGCCCTTGAGGTGTTGTGGGTTGAGCCGGGCGTTGTAGCCCATGATGATGCCTTCGCGCTCCAGGCGCCGGACGCGCTCGGTGCATGGCGTGGTCGACAGCCCCACCCGCTCCCCCAGTTCGGTGAAGGAGATACGCCCGTCGGCTTGCAGTATTCGCAGGATATTGCGGTCTATCTTGTCCAGAGCACGACGGGTCTGATGGTTGGTTCGCATAGTGGATGCCCCTCCGTGAAAAGCGTTATTGCCGAGAATTCTCGCCAAAGATAGGCACTTATACAGTGAAATTCACTGGCTAATGTTTTTTACACTGCGCCCAACTTCGCTCTGAATTACAAACGTCAGCGGTTCGCCGCGATGAGGGATATGAAAATGCGCGTTCTGGTCTTGGGCAGCGGCGTTATCGGTACCACCAGTGCCTACTATCTGGCCCGTGCCGGTTTTGAAGTGACGGTGGTGGACCGCCAGCCGGCCGCCGCCATGGAAACCAGCTTCGCCAATGCCGGCCAGGTCTCGCCGGGCTATGCCTCGCCCTGGGCCGCACCGGGCGTGCCGCTCAAGGCCATCAAGTGGCTGCTGCAGCGCCACGCGCCCCTGGCGATCAAGGCCACGGCCAACATCGACCAGTACCTGTGGATGGCGCAGATGCTGCGCAACTGCACTGCCAGCCGCTACGCGGTGAACAAGGAGCGCATGGTGCGTCTGTCCGAGTACAGCCGCGACTGCCTCGACGAACTGCGGGCCGAAACCGGCATTGCCTATGAGGGCCGCAGCCTGGGCACCACCCAACTGTTCCGCACCCAGGCGCAACTCGACGGCGCGGCGAAGGACATCGCCGTGCTCAAGGAGTCGGGTGTGCCGTTCGAGTTACTGGACCGCGCCGGTATCGCCCGGGTGGAACCGGCCCTGGCCAACGTCACCGACATCCTCGCCGGTGCCCTGCGCCTGCCCAACGACCAGACCGGCGATTGCCAGATGTTCACCACACGCCTGGCGGACATGGCCAGCAAGCTGGGGGTTGAGTTCCGTTTCGGCCAGGACATCCAGCGCCTCGACTTCGCCGGTGACCGCATCAATGGTGTGTGGATCGACGGCAAGCTGGAAACCGCCGACCGCTACGTGCTGGCCCTGGGCAGCTACTCGCCGCAACTGCTCAAGCCGTTGGGCATCCGCGCCCCGGTGTATCCGCTCAAGGGTTACTCCCTGACCGTGCCGATCACCGACCCGGCGATGGCCCCGACCTCGACCATTCTCGATGAGACCTACAAGGTCGCCATCACCCGTTTTGACAACCGCATCCGCGTTGGCGGCATGGCCGAAATCGCCGGTTTCGACCTGTCGTTGAACCCGCGCCGGCGGGAAACCCTGGAGATGATCGTCAACGATCTCTATCCTCGCGGCGGTGATCTTGCGCAGGCCAGTTTCTGGACCGGGCTGCGGCCGACCACGCCGGACGGCACCCCGATTGTCGGAGCCACGCCGTTGCGCAACCTCTTCTTGAACACAGGCCACGGCACCCTTGGCTGGACCATGGCATGCGGCTCCGGTCGCTTGCTGGCTGATTTGATGGCCAAGAAAAAGCCGCAGATCAGTGCCGAAGGCCTGGATATTTCTCGTTACGGTAACCCTCAGGAGTCAGCTAAACATGTCAATCCAGCGCCAGCTCACCAATGAGCGCATGAGCCAGATTGTTGTTCACAGCGGTACCGTGTACCTGGCCGGACAAGTCGGTGACGACCTGCAGGCCGGGGTCGAGCAACAGACCCGGGAAACCCTCGCCAATATCGAGCGTTTGCTGGACCTGGCCGGCACCGACAAGAGCAAGCTGCTGTCGGCGACCATCTACCTGAAAGACATCGATGCGCACTTCGAAGGCATGAACAGTGTCTGGGACCAGTGGTTGCCAAAAGGCGTGGCCCCGGCCCGGGCTGCCGTCGAAGCCAAGCTCTGCGAGCCGGAAATCCTCGTTGAAATATCGATAGTGGCTGCCCTGCCTTAACTGTCCCTCTCTCGGTGCTGGCGACGGTTGATGCCATCGTCCAGTGCCGGTTTTTCTTCCCCACGACCGCCTAGAAGTCTGCCGCCATGCGTCCTGCTCGTGCCCTGATCGACCTTCAAGCCCTGCGTCACAACTACCAACTGGCCCGTGAACTCTCGGGCGCGCGCGCCCTTGCGGTGATCAAGGCCGACGCCTACGGCCATGGCGCGGTACGCTGCGCCCAGGCCCTGGAAGCTGAGGCCGACGGTTTTGCCGTGGCCTGCATCGAAGAAGCCCTGGAGTTGCGGGCGGCCGGGATCAAGGCGCCGGTGCTGTTGCTGGAAGGGTTTTTCGAGGCCGATGAACTGGCGCTGATCGTCGAGCATGATTTCTGGTTCGTGGTGCATTCGCTGTGGCAGCTGGAAGCCATCGAGCAGGCCCGCGTGGCCAAGCCGCTGACGGTCTGGCTCAAGCTCGACTCGGGCATGCACCGTGTTGGTCTGCACCCCAAGGATTACGCGGCGGCTTACCAGCGCCTGCAGGCCAGCGGCAAGGTGGCGAAGATCGTACTCATGAGTCACTTCGCCCGGGCCGACGAACTGGAATGCCCGCGCAGTGCCGAGCAGGTGGCGGTGTTCGAAGCCGCGCGCCAGGGGCTGGGTGCCGAGGTCAGCCTGCGCAACTCGCCGGCCGTGCTGGGTTGGCCCACTGTGCCGAGCGACTGGGTGCGCCCCGGGATCATGCTCTACGGCGCCACGCCGTTCGAGGAAGCCAATGCCCAGGCCGCGCGCCTGCAGCCGGTCATGACCCTGGAATCCAAAGTCATCTGCGTGCGTGAACTGCCGGCCGGCGAGCCGGTGGGTTACGGCGCCCGGTTCGTCACCCAGCGGCCCAGCCGCATCGGCGTGGTTGCCCTGGGTTATGCCGATGGCTATCCACGGCACGCACCCACCGGCACACCGGTGCTGGTGGCCGGGCAGCGCAGCCAGTTGCTGGGACGGGTGTCGATGGACATGCTGTGTGTCGACCTCACCGATGTGCCCCAGGCTGGACTCGGTTCGACCGTGGAGTTGTGGGGCAAGAACATCCTGGCCAGCGACGTGGCGCAGGCCGCGCAAAGCATCCCTTATCAAATCTTCTGCAACCTGCGCCGGGTGCCGCTGATCTACTCCGGGAGCTGATGCGCCGGGGGTTTTACCGAAAGTCGCCTTGCGCAATGGGATTGGGCCCCAAGTGTTGTAAATACTGAACGCTGTCGCCATGATGACGCTCAATTACAACAACGCCTGATCCCCTAGGAGACTGCCGCATTGGACGTCGGTGAACGACTGCAATCCATCCGTAAACTGAAAGGTCTCTCCCAGCGTGAGCTCGCTAAACGTGCGGGCGTCACCAACAGCACCATTTCAATGATCGAGAAAAACAGTGTCAGCCCTTCGATCAGTTCGTTGAGAAAGGTTCTTGGCGGCATTCCCATGTCCATGGTCGAGTTCTTTTCCGAGGAAATCCTCCAGGAAAAGCCGACCCAGATCGTCTACAAAGCCAACGAGCTGATCGACATCTCCGACGGCGCCGTGACCATGAAACTGGTCGGCCGCGCCCACCCGAGCCGGGCCATCGCGTTCCTCAATGAGGTTTACCCGCCAGGCGCCGACACCGGCGAAGAGATGCTTACCCATGAGGGTGAGGAAACCGGCATCCTCGTCGAGGGCCGCCTGGAACTGGTGGTCGGGCTGGAAACATTTATCCTCGAAGCCGGCGATAGCTACTACTTTGAAAGTACGAAGCCGCACCGTTTTCGTAATCCTTTCGATGCTCCGGCGCGACTAATCAGCGCAGCTACACCGGCGAATTTCTAATAGAAGAGGCGTTCTGCACGGTTTGCAGCAGCGCCCGGATCGCCACCTCGCTCGCTTGAAGACCCCTTCGACTATAGGGTTGTTTCAGTGTGGCGGGCTAACCGTTATACTTGCGCCCGCCTGCGAAACCGTGGCCGCGGGCGTGACTAGCCACCATTGAGGGTGTACGCGTGAACCTAATTATGAAAATGCTGGCCGCACCAGCAACCGTATTGGCCCTATGGGCAGTCAGCGCTCAAGCTGCGACCAATGACGACATTGCCAAGCGCCTTGAACCGGTCGGCCAAGTCTGTGTCCAGGGGCAGGAATGCAAGGGCATGGAAGTGGCCGCCAGCGTTGGTGGCGGTGGTGCCAAGACCCCGGACGAGGTCGTTGCCAAGCACTGTAATGCCTGCCACAGCACCGGCCTGTTGGGCGCGCCGAAAATCGGCGACACCGCAGCCTGGAAAGAGCGCGCCGATCACCAGGGCGGCCTCGACGGCATCCTGGCCAAGGCCATCACCGGCATCAACGCCATGCCGCCGAAAGGCACCTGCGCCGATTGCTCCGACGATGAGCTCAAAGGCGCCATCCAGAAAATGTCCGGCCTGAAATAAGCCGCCATTTCTCGCGAAAAAGCCGCTTGCGAGCGGCTTTTTTGTGCCTGGGATTTGGCCTCCCGGCTGTTCAATGCAGCAAAGTCCCGGCAAGCTCGGTCCAACCTCAATTCATGGAAGGTCCCAGGAGGGTCAGATGCTGCAGTCCTGTTCTATCGAGCATGCGGTTGATGAAGTGCTGGCGCGGCTGCCGGCGCACATTCACTTGGGCATGCCCCTGGGATTGGGCAAACCCAATGGTTTTGCCAATGCCTTGTATCAACGCATTGCCCAGTTGCCCGAGCGCCAGCTGACCATCTACACCGCGTTGTGCCTGGGGCGCCCACCCTTGGGCGACGGCTTGCAGCGACGCTTCCTTGAGCCCTTTATCGAGCGGGTGTTTGGCGACTACCCCGAGCTGGATTTCCTCGCCGACCTGCGCCGCGACAGCCTCCCCGCGAACGTCCATGTCCAACAGTTCTTCATGCAGCCCGGCAGCTTGTTGCACAGCCGCTCGGCGCAGGAGGACTACGTCAGCAGCAACTACAGCCACGCTGCCCGGGACATCAATGCGGCGGGCCTGAACCTGGTGGCCCAGTTACTTGCCCGCGACCCCCAGGACCCGCAGCGCCTGAGCCTGAGCTGCAACCCGGACATCACCCTCGACCTGCTGCCGATGATCGCCAAGCGCCGGGCCGCCGGTGAAACCATCCTGATGCTGGGGCAGGTTCACTCAGGGCTGCCTTACATGCCGGGCGATGCTGAAATCGAGGCCAAGGCGTTCGACCTGCTGCTGGACGAGGACGAGCAGCGAACGTTGTTTTCCACGCCCAACATGCCGGTGGGGCTGCAGGATCATTGCATTGGCCTGCATGCCAGCACCCTGGTCCGCGATGGCGGGACCTTGCAGATTGGCATCGGCTCCATGGGCGACGGGCTGACTGCAGCATTGCTGGCGCGACAGGCCGACAACCCGGGGTATCAGGCGCTGCTGGCGGACCTGGGTAGCTCGTATTGGACGCCGTTGATCGAGGCGCAAGGCGGCGTCGAACCCTTTGCCCAAGGCTTGTATGGCTGCAGTGAAATGTTCGTCAACGGCCTGCTGGTACTGGCCGACGCGGGTATTGTGCGGCGCAAGGTCTACCCGACGCTGGAGCTGCAACAACAGGCCAACGCCGGGACCCTGGACGAGTCCCAGGCCCAGGGCGGCGTCTCGGTGCACGGTGGTTTTTTCCTCGGCCCGCGCAGTTTCTATCAGCGTTTGCGCGAGCTGTCCCAGGAGCAGTTGGCGCATTTCAATATGACCGCCATCAGTTACATCAACGAGCTGTACGGCGAGGAAGCGCTCAAGCGTGCGCAACGGCGTGATGCGCGTTTTATCAACAGTGCATTCACCATGACCTTGATGGGCGCCGGTGTGGCCGACCAGTTGGAAGATGGCCGGGTGCTCAGCGGCGTGGGCGGGCAATACAACTTCGTTGCCCAGGCCCATGCGCTGGAAGGCGGGCGCTCCATATTGATCCTGCGCAGCTGGCGCGAAGCGGGCGGCGAGGTGAACTCCAACATCGTCTGGGAATACGGCCACTGCACCATCCCTCGGCACCTGCGGGACATTGTGGTCACCGAGTACGGCATCGCCGACCTGCGTGGCAAAACCGACGCTGCGGTGATTGAGGCCTTGCTCAATATCAGCGATTCACGCTTCCAGCCCGGCCTGATCGAACAGGCGCAGAAGGCTGGCAAGCTGGCGAAGGATTTCCGCCTGGATCCGCGTTTTGCCGACAACAGCCCGCAGCGTCTGCTGGCCATCCAGGCGCGCCATCCTCAGTTGTTTCCGGAGTATCCGCTGGGCAGTGATTTCAGCGCTGAAGAGCGGGACCTGTTGCGGGCGCTGAACTGGCTGAAGAGCAAGTTCAAGCTCAGCGAGATTCTGGAGCTGGGCAAGGCCGCCCTCGACGCCCCGGAGCCTCAGGCGTTTCCCGAGCATTTGCAGCGGATGCAGTTGGCCAACCCGGAAGGCTTGAAAGAGGATCTGTACCAGCGCCTGCTGCTCGCCGGGTTACAAGCGACCACCGCGGCAAGCCCCGGGTAAGCCTGTCGCTCCATCCGAAACCGCTATCGCCGGCAAGCCGGCTCCTACCGATGTGGGGCGTACGGTTTTTTTGTAGGCACTGGCTTGCCAGCGATAAGGCCCGCAAGCCTGCCGCCCCATCCGAAACCGCCATCGCCGGCAAGCCGGCTCCTACAGGTGTGGGGCGTACGGGTTTTTTGTAGGAGCTGGCTTGCCAGCGATAAGGCGCGCAAGCACGCCGCTCCGTCTGAAACCGCCATCGCCGGCAAGCCGGCTCCTACAGGTGTGGGGCGTACGGGTTTTTTGTAGGCGCTGGCTTGCCAGCGATAAGGCCCGCAAGCCTGCCGCTCCATCCGAAGCCGCCATCGCCGGCAAGCCGTTTCCTACAGGTTTGATACAGGGCATCGATTACTCGATGAAGGTGACCACACCGCCAGCCAGGGATTTGACCCGGGCCAGGGATTCCACGCGGTAGCCCTGGGCATCCAGTTCGGCGCGGCCGCCCTGGAACGACTTCTCGATCACGATGCCCAGGCCCGCCACGGTGGCGCCGGCTTGCTTGATGATCGAGATCAGCGCCTGGGACGCCTTGCCATTGGCCAGGAAGTCGTCGATGACCAACACCCGGTCGCTGCTGGTCAGGTGCCGTGGGGAAATGGCCACGGTGCTTTCCACTTGCTTGGTGAAGGAGTACACGCTGGCCGACAGCAGATTCTCGGTCAGGGTCAGGGACTGGTGCTTGCGGGCGAAGATCACCGGTACGCCCAGGTTCAGGCCGGTCATGATCGCCGGCGCAATGCCCGAGGCTTCGATGGTGACGATCTTGGTAACCCCGGAATCCTTGAACAGCGTGGCGAATTCGTCGCCGATCAGCTTCATCAACTGCGGGTCGATCTGATGGTTCAGAAAGGCATCGACCTTCAGGACTTGATCGGAAAGCACGATGCCTTCTTCGCGAATTTTCTTGTGCAGTGCTTCCACGGAACATCCTCAAATAGCTAGGGCCTCCTGTAGGAGCGGGCTTGCCCGCGATGCGTCTGGCGGCCTTGGCGCCTCATCGCGGGTTGACCCGCTTCCACAGGGGTGGTTGTTTAAAAAGTAGTCAATTCTAGCGTTTTAACATGGCGCGTATATCCGCCAGCGCGGTGTTGCCGCGAACGGCTTTGACCTCGGTCGGCGTGTCGTCGGTGCCTTCCCAGGCCAAATCGTCGGGCGGCAATTCATCGAGAAAACGGCTGGGCGCGCAGTCGATGATTTCCCCGTACTGCTTGCGCTTGGCCGCAAAGGTAAAGGCCAGGGTCTGACGCGCACGGGTAATGCCCACGTAGGCCAGGCGCCGTTCTTCCTCGATGGTGTCGGCTTCGATGCTGGAGCGGTGCGGGAGGATTTCCTCTTCCATGCCCATGATGAACACATAGGGGAATTCCAGGCCCTTGGACGCGTGCAAGGTCATCATCTGCACGCCTTCGGCACCGTCTTCCTCTTCCTGCTGGCGCTCCAGCATGTCGCGCAGCACCAGCTTGCCGATCGCGTCTTCGACGGTCATCTCGCCGTCTTCGTCTTTTTCCAGGGTGTTCTTCAGCGCTTCGATCAGGAACCAGACGTTGCCCATGCGGTAATCCGCGGCCTTGTCGCTGGAGCTGTTGGTGCGCAGCCAGTTTTCATAGTCGATGTCCATGACCATGCTGCGCAGGGCGCTGATCGGGTCTTCGCCGGCGCACTGCTCGCGCACCTTGTCCATAAAGCGCTTGAAGCGCGCCAGGCGATCGGTGAAGCGCGTATCGAGGTGTTCGCCCAGGCCGATTTCGTCGGTGGCGGCGTACATCGAAATCTTGCGTTCGGTGGCGTAGTTGCCGAGTTTTTCCAGGGTTGTGGAGCCGATTTCCCGGCGCGGCACGTTGATCACCCGAAGGAAGGCGTTGTCGTCGTCCGGGTTCACGATCAGGCGGAAGTAGGCCATCAGGTCTTTCACTTCCTGACGTCCGAAGAAGCTGTTGCCCCCCGACAGGCGATAGGGAATCTGATGATGCTGCAGCTTCAGCTCGATCAGCTTGGCCTGGTAGTTGCCGCGATAGAGGATCGCGAAATCGCTGTAGGGGCGGTCGGTGCGCAAGTGCAGGCTGAGGATTTCCATGGCCACGCGCTCGGCTTCGGCGTCTTCGTTGCGGCAGCGGATCACCCGGATCTCGTCACCGTGGCCCATCTCGCTCCACAGTTGTTTTTCGAATTCGTGGGGGTTGTTGGAAATCAGCACGTTGGCGCAGCGCAGGATGCGGCTGGTAGAGCGGTAGTTCTGCTCCAGCATCACCACTTTCAGGGACGGGTAGTCGACCTTGAGCAGCATCAGGTTTTCCGGCCGGGCACCGCGCCAGGCGTAGATCGACTGGTCGTCGTCGCCCACCACGGTGAACTGGTTGCGCTTGCCGATCAGCAACTTCACCAGCAGGTACTGGCTGGCGTTGGTGTCCTGGTATTCGTCCACCAGCAGGTAGCGCACCTTGTTCTGCCACTTTTCCAGGATGTCGGCGTGGTCCTGGAACAGTTTCACTGGCAGCAGGATCAGGTCGTCGAAGTCCACCGCGTTGAACGCCTTGAGCGTGCGCTGGTAGTGGGTGTAGACAATGGCGGCGGTCTGCTCCTTGGGGTTGCGCGCAGCCTCAAGGGCCTCGGCAGGCAGGATCAGGTCGTTTTTCCAGGCGCCGATCATGTTCTTGATCTCGTCGACGCCGTCGTCGCCTGCGTACTCCTTCTGCATGATGTCGGTCATCAAGGCCTTGACGTCGGTCTCGTCGAAGATCGAGAAGCCCGGCTTGTAGCCCAGCCGCACATGCTCCTTGCGGATGATGTTCAGGCCCAGGTTGTGGAAGGTGCACACGGTCAGGCCACGGCCTTCTCCACCCTTGAGCAGGGTGCCGACCCGTTCCTTCATCTCCCGCGCGGCCTTGTTGGTAAAGGTCATGGCGACGATGTACTGGGCGCGGATACCGCAGTTCTGGATCAGGTGGGCAATCTTGCGGGTAATCACGCTGGTCTTGCCGGAGCCAGCACCGGCGAGCACCAAAAGAGGGCCGCCGACATAGTTCACGGCTTCTTGCTGCCGGGGATTGAGTCGGGACATGACGGTCAGGGGAGTCGGTTACGAAATGGGCGGGCATTTTAACAGGCTGGGCGGATTCTGCTGCCTCTCTCCGACTTGTGACGCAAGACGCTATCTAAATTTGCCGGTTTTGATACTTTCCCGCAGGATGCGCGCTGAATATGCGTCTAATGTTCGAGTTAGAGCGCCGGAAGAAACTGCGTTTGATAATCAATATCATCTGTTATTGTTTATTCGCATCCCCACTAATGCCCACCGCCACCTTCTTTTGCAGAGTCTAGGGAGCTAGCTTGTCCAAGCCTGTCGAACCCTTGCGTTTGCTGCTACTGGCCGAAGAGCCAGCGTGGGCAGCGTTGTTGCGTGAGTGTCTCGCTCCGTTGGGAGACTCGGTTGTACTGATCAGCGCCCCCACCTGGGACTCTGTCAGCCGTCTGTTCGATGACGACCGCAATGCGGTGCTGTTGAGCGTTCCCCACCTGCAACCGCAGCCGGGTCGTTGCAGCCTGCCCACCGTGTTGCTGCTGGATCAGGAGCCACTGGCGGCCCCTGTGGGTGCGAGCGACTGGCTGGTGCGCGATGTATTGAATGTGGATACCTTGCGCCGTTGCCTGCGCCATGTGCGCGAGCGCGGCGTGCTGGAAAACACCCTGCAGCGCCTGGCCGAACAGGATCCGTTGACCGGCATCGCCAACCGCCAGGGCTTCCAGACCCTGCTGGCAGCGCGCCTGGCGGAAAACGAGGGGCGCGGCCTGGCCCTGGGTCACCTGGACCTGGATAACTTTCGCCACGCCAACGATGCCCTCGGCCACCAGGCCGGCGACCGGCTGATCCTGCAAGTGGTGTCGCGGCTCAAGAGCCAGCTCGAGGCCGGCGACCAGTTGGCGCGGCTGGGCAGCGATGAGTTCGCCTTGCTGATCGACACCCGCCGTGCCCCGCAGCGGGCCGAGTGGATGGCCGAGCGCATCACTGAAGTCATGGCCGAGCCCTACTGGGTCGATGGCGAGAGTCTGTTGATCGGTTGCAGCCTGGGCGTGGCTCACGCCCGGGCCAACGCCGGTGCGGACCCGCTGATGTGGCACGCCCACATCGCCATGCAGCAAGCCAAGAGCACCCAGGGCTGCACCTTTCATATCTTCAACGAGCGCATCAACCGCAATGCCCGCAGTCTTGCCGACCTGGAAAGCGAGCTGCGCCGGGCCCTGCGGCGTGATGAGCTGGAGTTGCATTACCAGCCGCGCCTGAACCTGCACGACGGGCAGATCGTCGGCCTCGAGGCCCTGGTGCGCTGGCGCCATGGCGAGCGGGGGCTGTTGCCGCCCAGCGAGTTCGTGCCACTGGCCGAGCAGAGCGGGTTGATCGTGCCCCTGGGCTACTGGGTGATCTCTCGTGCCCTGCGGGATATGCAAGCCCTGCGTGAGCGCGGCCTGCCGCCCCTGCACATGGCGGTCAACTTGTCGTTTCGCCAGTTCCAGGACAGCCAGTTGCTCTCCACCCTGAGCCGGCTGATTGCCGAGCGTGGGGTCGAGGCGCAGTGGCTGGAATTCGAACTGACCGAGACCGCCGTGATGCGTCGCAGTGACCTGGTGAAACAGACCATGGATGCGCTGGGACGCCTGGGCGTGCGCTTTTCCCTGGATGATTTCGGCACCGGCTTCTCGTCCTTCGTCCACCTCAACAGCCTGCCGATCGCCTTGCTCAAGGTCGACAAAAGCTTTGTCGGCGGCATGGAACAACGCGAAGAGAACCGCAAACTGGTGCACGCAATGATCAACCTGGCCCACAACCTCAACCTGGAGGTGGTGGCCGAGGGCGTGGAAACCCCTGAGCAACTGGCGCTGCTGCGCGGCTTCGGCTGTGACCAGGCCCAGGGCTACCTGATCAGCAAACCCTTGCCCCTCGCCGAACTGGTGGATTACCTGACCTTCGGCGCCCAGCAGCAAACCGTTTTGGGTGCGGTCTAGACCGACAGGTCAGCCACGCCTTGAGCGTTGGCCCGGAGGGACTCGGGCTGGCGTTTGACCATGCGCCTCATCCGCCACTCGAAGGCCAGCGTCAGGCTGATGGCGGCACACGCCAACCCCAGCGCCAACCCCCACCACACCCCCGTCGGTCCCCAACCCAGGGTGAACGCCATCAGCCATGCTGCAGGCGCCCCGATCAGCCAATAGCAACCCAGCCCTACCAGGAACGTGGTCTTGGCGTCTTTGAGCCCGCGAATCGCGCCCATGGCGATGGTCTGGGTGCCGTCGAACAGTTCGAACCAAGCCGCCACCGCCAGCAGGCTCACCGCCAGGTTGATCACGTCGCGGAACGCCGGATCGTCATGGTCGAGAAACAGCCCGATCAACTGCTGGGGCAACAGCCAGAACACCAGGGCGAAGCCGAGCATGGCCACGGCACCGAAGGCGATCCCCACACGCCCGGCCAGGCGCGCCGACAGTAATTGTCCGGCGCCGTAGTGCTGGCCGATGCGCATGGTGATGGCGTAGGAAATGCCGGCAGGCACCATAAACGCCACCGAGACGATCTGCAGGGCGATCTGGTGCGCGGCCAACTGGGTGCTGCCCATGGTGCCCATGCACAGGGCGGCGAAGGCGAACAGCCCGACTTCCACCGCGTAGGTGCCGCCAATCGGCAGGCCCAGGCGCCACAGTTCCTTCAAGTACTGCCGGTTGAGGCGCAGCAGCCCCTGGCGCAGCGGGTAGGCGGCGTAGGCCGGGTGCCGGTGGATGTGCCAGGCCAGGGCCAGGGCCATGCAGTTGGCCACGACGGCGGTGACCAGGCCGATGCCCATCAGCCCCAGTTTCGGTAGGCCGAACATGCCGGTGATCAAGGCGTAGTTGAGCAGGAAGTTGGCCACGGTGCCCGCCAGGCTGATGACCATCACCGGCGTGGCGCGGCCAATGGCGCTGGTGAAGCCGCGCAAGGCCATAAAGCTCAGGTAGCCGGGCAGGGCGAAGGGCAGGATCAGCAGGAACTCGCCCGCGGCGACGACGTTTTCGGGCGTTTGGCCGAACAGCAGCAAGACCGGCTTGAGGTTCCACAGCAACAACCCGGCCACCAGGGCCATCAGCCACGCCAGCCAGAGCCCGGCCTGGGTCAGGCGGGCCGCGCCCGGGATGTCCCCGGCGCCTTGGCGGATGGCAACCAGGGTGCCGACTGCGGCGATCACGCCGATGCAGAAAATCGATACGAAGGAGTAACTGGCCGCCCCCAGGCCGCCGCCGGCCAGGGCTTGCGGACTGAGCCGGGCCATCATCAGGGTGTCGGTGAGGACCATCAGCATGTGCGCCAACTGCGAGGCGATCAACGGCCCGGCCAGCCGCAGGATGGCCCCGAGTTCAATACGTGCTGGATGCTGCTTGGTCATCAGGCTCGGTAGCTCGAAGAGGGGGGAGAGCGCTGATTTTCGGCGCTCTCGGGCGGATGCACAAAGGGATAAAAACGATTGCTCACATGATTAAAACTCATGCAAAGCACTTTCTGGTAGGTTAGCCCTCTCGCGTTATCGGAGTGCCGTGATGTCCCGCCGTCTTCCCCCGCTCTACGCCTTGCGTGCCTTTGAGGCCGCGTCCCGACACAGCTCGTTCACCCGGGCGGCCGAGGAGTTGTCGATCACCCAGAGCGCGGTCAGCCGGCATATCCGCACCCTGGAGGAGCACTTCGCCTGCCGGCTGTTCCTGCGCAGCGGGCGCAACCTGCAACTCACCGAGGCCGCGCGCCTGCTGCTGCCGGGGATTCGCGAGGGCTTCGGCGCCCTGGAGCGCGCCTGCAATACCTTGCGCGCTGAAGATGACATCTTGCGCATGAAGGCCCCTTCGACCCTGACCATGCGTTGGTTGCTGGCGCGCCTGAGCCGCTTCCGCCACTTGCAGCCTGGCAATGAGGTGCAGTTGACCAGCGCCTGGATGGACGTGGACGCCGTGGACTTCAACCAAGAGCCGTTCGATTGCGCGGTGCTGCTGAGCAATGGTCATTTCCCCCCGGATTGGGAGGCCAGTTACCTGTTCCCGGAGTTACTGATCCCGGTGGGCGCACCGAACCTGCTCAACGATCAGCCCTGGGACGTGGAGCGCCTGGCCGCCACCGAGTTGTTGCACCCCACCCCCGACCGTCGCGACTGGCGCAGCTGGCTGGAGCGCATGGGGTTGTCCGAGCGGGTTTCCCTCAAGGGCGGGCAGGTGTTCGACACCCTAGAGCTGGGGATGATTGCCGCCGCGCGGGGGTACGGCGTGTCCATGGGGGATTTGCTCATGGTGGCCGAGGACGTGGCCCAGGGTCGCCTCAGCCTGCCTTGGCCCACCGCGGTGGCCAGCGGCGAGAATTATTACCTGGTTTGGCCGAAAACCCGGCCTGGAGGTGAACGTTTGCGCCGCCTCAGCGATTTTCTCCAGAACGAGGTAAAAGCCATGCAATTGCCCGTTGTAGAGCGGTTGGGCTGAATCGATGAAGCGTCCGTGTGCTCGGCGTTGCAAGATACCTGTCCAGATTGCTCAAGTATTCAAGCTTGCCGCCGAACTCTAGGGAAAGTGGAACCTCCGTTCTGGAAGGTTCGAGCCTTTCTTCCTACTAAAAAATGTTGCCGAGCCGATGACGCGATCAGGACGATCCGGTTGCTTGGCCAGGAGCCGTCATGCCTCAACCTCGTGCCCGGATCGCCTCGCAGCTGGGTCTTGCCCTTGCTGTGATACTGGCGGTCGTGATCAGCGGCAGCGCCCTGTTTGCCCTGCGCTCCCTGGATTCCGCCAACCTCGATACCCGGGAAGAACACCTGGCCAGTGAGGCCCGTTTGCTGGCCGACCAGCTCAACACCTTTCACGGCACCCTGCGCGAAAGCACCCAGCGCCTCAGCGGCCTGTTTGAAAAGCGTTTCAGCGGTGGCTTGAGCGTGCACCCGGATGAACCCGTGACTGTGGCCGGCACCCCGACCCCAGGGTTGCACTTGGGCAACGAAGTGTTGAACAACAACTTCAAGGAAGTTGACGAGTTCAAACAGATGACTGCCGGCGTGGCGACCCTGTTTGTGCGCAGCGGCGAGGACTTCATCCGGGTCAGCACTTCCCTGAGCAAGCAGGACGGCACCCGTGCCATCGGCACCTTGCTGGACCATGCCCACCCGGCTTATCAGAAACTCATGGCGGGCCAGAGTTATGTCGGCCGCGCCTTGCTGTTCGAACGGTCCTACATGACCCAGTACACACCGGTGCGCGACAGCAGCGGGCGAGTGATTGCGGTGCTGTTCGTGGGGTTCGACTATACCGACGCGCAAAACGCCCAGTTCGCCAACCTCAAGCGCTTCCGTATCGGTCACACCGGCTCCCTGGCGCTGCTGGACGAGCAAAAGAAATGGCTGGTGCCGCCCGCGGGCGTGCAGGACCTGGAGCAGGCGCTGCCGACCATGCTTGAGCTGGCGCAGACGCCAGGCCAGGGCCGCTTCTGGAGCGACAAGTCCGAGGACTTCTACAGCCTTGCAGTGCCGTTCGAAGGCGGCCCGTGGTCGGTCGTGGCGAGCATGCCCAAGGCGGAAATCCGTGCCGTGACCTGGAGCGTCGGCATTCGCCTGGTCATTGGCAGCCTGTTGGCGATGTTGCTGGCAGTGGGGGCAACGGTCTGGCTGTTGCGCAGCAAGCTGGCGCCCCTGGGTGACCTGGTGCGCCAGGCCGAGGCGTTGGGCGCGGGAGACCTGAGCGTGCGCCTGAAAGTCGCCAGCCACGACGAGATCGGTCAGTTGGCCCGCAGCTTCAACCAGATGGGCGAAGCGCTGTCGACCATGGTCGAGCACATTCGCCAGGCGGCCCAGGACGTCAATGGTCGGGCCCAGGCGTTGTCCGGCTTGTCCGGCGGGGCCTACGAAGGCATGGAACAGCAGTCCGGGGAAATCACCAGCATGGCGGGCGCGGTCGAGGAGTTCAGCGCCACGTCGCTGAACATCGCCGACAACATGGGCAACACCGAGCGCCTGGCCCAGGAGAATGCGCAGCAAACCCGCATTGGCCGGACCTCCATGGAAGAGGCGTCGGCCTCCCTGGAACAGATCGCCGGGGCCCTGAACAGCACCGCGACGGTGATCAATACTCTGGGGCAACGTTCCCAGGAAATCGGCGGCATTGTTGGGGTGATTACCGCGATTGCCGACCAAACCAACCTGCTGGCCCTCAACGCCGCCATTGAAGCCGCCCGTGCCGGCGAGCAAGGTCGGGGTTTTGCGGTGGTGGCCGATGAGGTGCGCAACCTGGCCTCGCGGACCCGCGAGGCGACCGATGAAATCTCGCAGATGATCAACAGCATCCAGCAGGAAACCGGTAACGCCATCAGCACCATGGAGCAGGGCAAGCGGTTGATGCAGGAAGGCCTGTCGCGCAACGCCGACGTGGCTTCGGCGCTGGCACAGATCGACGAGCAAAGCCGTTCCGCGGGCCAGCAGTTCGCTGCCATCACCACGGCCACCCAGGAGCAGAGCAGCACCGCCACCTTGCTCAGCAGTAACCTGCAGAGCATCGCCCTGGCCAACAGCGAGCAGCGCGAAGTGGTGTCGAACCTGGCCGTCACCGCCAAAGAGCTGGAAAAGCTCGCGGCGGACCTGCGCCACGAAGTCGATCGCTTTCGCTGAGCCCCCAGTCTGACCGTCCACCCCACGCCTGCACCGAGAGGGACAGGCGTCGGCGGTTCGGCGGTCAGCGCCTCCCCGTGTCGTGCTGGTCTTGGAGTGCTGTTCTTTTAGCTTGCTGAAACGTTTCATCAGCGCTATAAAAATTGCACAACTCCAAGAAAGGCACCCGTTCATGACTCCGCTCAAACTGCTTGTCACCCTTGGCGCCCTGAGCGCTGCTTCCCATGCCATGGCCTGGGACTACGTGCTGCTGGACAGCGACAAGGCCCCGCAAAACCTGCACATCACCAGCGAACAACTGGGGGTCAAGACCGCCCAGCCGTTCTCCGTGACCCTGCGCACCCTCCACGGCGGCCGCCAGGAAGGGGTGAGCATTGTCGACATCGACAATGGCGCCATGAAGCTGTCTGTGGTCCCAACCCGGGGTATGAACGTGCTCCAGGCGTCGGTTGGCGATATCCGCCTGGGCTGGGATTCGCCGGTCAAGGAAGTGGTCAACCCGGCTTTTATCGAGCTCAACGGCCGGGGCGGCCTGGGTTGGCTGGAAGGTTTCAACGAACTGGTGACCCGTTGCGGTTACGAGTGGGTCGGCCACCCGGGCATGGACAACGGCGAGCTGCTGACCCTGCATGGTCGGGCGGCGAACATTCCGGCCAGCAAGGTCACCCTGCACATCGATGAAAAGCCGCCCTATGCCATCACCCTGCGCGGTGAGCTCAAGGAGCAGGCGTTCAAGAAGGTGGACTTCTCGGTGGCCACCGAACTGCTCACCGAGCCGGGCAGCGTCAGTTTCAGCCTCAACGACACCCTGACCAACAACGGCGACTACCCCAAGGAATACCAGGCGCTTTATCACAGTAACTTCAGCACCCCGTTCCTCGAACAAGGGGCGAAGTTTGCCGCGCCGGTGAAGCAGGTCTCGCCATTCAACGACAAGGCCAAGGCTGACCTGGGAGATTGGCAGACCTACCGCGGGCCGACCCGTGACTACGACGAAACCGTCTACAACGTGGTGCCGTACGCCGATGCCAAGGGTCAGACCCTGGCCGTGCTGCACAACAAGGCGGGCAGCCTGGGCGTGTCCCTGGGTTTCAACACCCTGCAGTTGCCGGTGTTCTCCCTGTGGAAAAACACCGACACCCAAGGCCAGGGCTACGTCACGGGGCTGGAGCCGGGCACCAGCTTTTCCTACAACCGCCGTTATCAGCGGCCGCTGAACCTGGTGCCGACCATTGGTGCCAAGGAGCAGCGCCAGTTCCAGATCCGCTACAGCCTGCTGGCGGACAAAGGGGCTGTGGATAAGGCACTCAGCCAAGTCAGCCAGATCCAGGATGGTCGTCAGACTGAAGTCCGCCCTACGCCTCTGGTCGACTTGACCCAGGAGTGATCGCCGCGCTCAAGAGCCCGGGCGGTATTGCAGGGCTTCGGCCAAGTGCTGGCGGCTGATCGCCTCGGCTTGCTCCAGGTCCGCCAGGGTTCGGGCGACCTTGAGCAAGCGATGGGCAGCACGCAGCGACAGGGCCAGGCGCTCGCAGGCGCTTTCCAGCCAGTGCTCGTCAGTGCGGGATAACCGGCAGTGGCACCTGAGTTGGTGCAGGTCGAGAAAGGCATTGGCGCAGCCCTGGCGTTGCAGTTGTGTGTTCCGTGCCCGGGCCACCTGGGCGGCGGCCTCGGCACTGTCGGCGCCGGGCCGGTCAGGTGGGTTGAGCGCAGTGGCTTCCCGGGCCACGGTCAGGTGCAGGTCGATGCGATCCAGCAGGGGCCCGGAAAGCTTGTTGCGATAACGCTGGACCTGTTCCGGGGTGCAGCGACAGCGCCCGCTGGGTTCACCCAGGTAGCCGCAAGGGCAGGGGTTCATCGCGGCCACCAATTGAAAGCGTGCAGGAAACTGCACCCGGTCGCGGGCGCGGGCAATGACAATCTGTCCCGATTCCATGGGCTCCCGTAAAACCTCCAGCACCTTACGATCGAACTCGGGCAACTCATCGAGAAACAGCACGCCGTTGTGGGCCAGGGTGATTTCACCGGGCTGGGGTTTTGAGCCGCCACCCACCAGGGCTGCAGCGGAGGCCGAGTGGTGGGGCTGGCGAAACGGCCGTTGCGGCCAATGGCTCAAGGGCACGTGGCTGGTCACGGACTGGATGGCCGCAACCTCCAGGGCTTCCTGTTCTTCCAGGGGCGGCAGCAAACCGGGCAGGCGGCTGGCGAGCAGGGTCTTGCCGGTGCCCGGCGGGCCGCTGAACAGCAGGTTGTGAATGCCGGCGGCAGCCACCAGCAAGGCGCGTTTGGCGGCTTCCTGGCCCTGGACATCCTTCAGGTCGGGACAGGGCGCCTGAGCGCGCAGCAAACCGTTGGCGACAAAGGGCTCGATGGGGTTGTGGCCGTTGAGGTGGGCGGCGGCTTGCAGCAAGTGGTCGACGGCAATCACCCGCAGCCCCGAAGCCAGGCAGGCCTCCTCAGCGTTGGCTTGGGGCACCAGCAAGGTACGCCCGGCGTTGCGTGCGGCCAGGGCCGCGGGTAGCACGCCGCGCACCGGCCGCACCGCCCCGGACAACGCCAGCTCGCCGAGGCACTCGACATTCTCCAGGGCCAGGGTGGGCACCTGGACGCTGGCCGCGAGAATGCCCAGGGCAATGGCCAGGTCGAAACGCCCGCCGTCCTTGGGCAAGTCGGCCGGGGCCAGGTTGAGGGTGATGCGTCGTGCGGGGAAGTCGAAGCCGGAATTGAGGATCGCGCTGCGCACCCGGTCCTTGCTTTCCTTGACGGCGGTTTCGGGCAGCCCTACCAGGGTCAGGCTGGGCAGGCCGTTGGCCAGGTGGACTTCCACCGAGACGGCCGGTGCTTGCACGCCGACCTGTGCACGGCTGTGGACAATGGCCAGAGACATACTCGTTCCTTGAGGCTGTAAAACCGCGTCCTGCGGTTGCTCAAGCGTAGCCCTGGCAACGGGCCCTTGGGCCCGCTGACGCCTGGCAAATGTGCGCAGGATGTTGCGGGGCTATCAGCCTCGCCAGTCGTGGGACCAGCCGGGTTGGGCGATTCGCTGCTCGTAGAGAGCGATGTCCGAGGGGTTGTCCACTTCCACCCAGCCACCACGGATGGCTACGGTGGCGATGGCGATGCCGGCCTTGAGCAGGGCGCGCAGCAGGCTGGTCATGTCGAGCTTGTCGATCTGCGCGTCAGACAGGCCCGACAGCAACCTTTGGACCTGTTGCCAGCCCTGCGGGGTGAACTTCAGCAGGCCCATGTATTGCCCCTGGATATCATTGCGGCTGGCCGCGGACTCACCGATGCCGAGCAGTTGCCCATGCGCCTGGCGAAAGGTTTCGGCATCGCTCAAGGGGTCGTCGAAGCGCGCCGACCACAGGTCCCACCAGGCCAGGTCATAGGTGATGCTCAGGTCGGCGGGCGAGCGCATCAGGTCCTGGATGATGTCCGGGCGGTAGACGATGTCGCCGTAGCACACCAGGGTCGGGGCGCTGGACAGCAAGGCGTCGGCCCGCATCAGGCTGCGCACCATGTTGCTGCTGGCCCAATGGGGGTTGTACAGCCGGCTGCTGCCGTAGCCTTCGAGGGCTTCGCTGCAATAGCCGCTGACCAAGTGCACCTCGTCGACACCGGCGCTGGCCAGGGCTTGCAGCTGCCACTCCAGCAACGGCTGGCCTGCCAGGCGGGTCAGGGGCTTGGGTTGCTCGGCGGTCAGGTCTTTCAGACGGGAACCGCGGCCGGCGGCAAGAATTACGGCTCTCATGTCATTTCACTCAAATAGCCAGTGGCACAGTTGTCGATCGGATTCGTGCAGCACCGTGTCGCGCTCGGGGTGCCACATGATCCCGGCCAGCTTCAGGTGCCGATGCACCAGGGCTTCGCAGTGGCCCGCCGCGTCCACGGCCCAGGGGCGCAGGACCTCGGGCACGGGGGCGAGCAATTGCTGGCCATGAAAGGAATTGACCGAGCGCGACGGGGGCTGACCCTGCAGCCAGGGCAGCGCTTGCAGGGCGGCGGGCAGCAAGCTGATGGGGTGCCGCTGGGCAACGTGCACGGCGCGTTCGGCAGGGGCCAGTTGGCCGCCGAAGAAGCGTTGGATCAATTGCAGCCCGCGACACACCCCCAGCACCGGCAAACCCTCTGCCACGCAGTGGGCCAGCAGCGCGTACTCGCTTTGATCCCGCAGCGGGTCGCTGCCGATGTCGTCGCCGCCACTGAGGATCAGCGCTTCCACACCCTGGTCCCGGGCGTAGCTCACGCTGTCATCGCCCAGGCTGGGCAGCAGCAGCCACTGATTGGCGCAGCCCAGCTCGGCCAGCAACCGATACCAGTCCCGCGCCAGACCATCCCGGGGCTCGTGATAAGCCTCGGGGTTGCAGGTGCGCAGGGTGATGCCGATGCGTTTCATGGCTGCACCGGGTTCAGGGTTTTGTCGCGGCAATTGAGGGCGATGCGCGGGCTGCGCAGGATGCGGTTGAACAGTTGTTCGCCGCAGCCAATGGCCGCCGGAATACCGAACTCGGCGCAACGGATGGCCATGTGGGAGTTGGCCCCGCCGTATTGGGTGACCAGCCCGGCGATGCCCCGGGTGAACACCCAGTCATAGCCGGGGTCGGCATTTTCGATGCAGATGATCTTGCCCTTGAGCGGTGCCGATGCCGGCGTGTCCTGGCGCAGCTCCAGGCCGATGGCTTCGACATTCTGCCGGGTGATGAAATTGGGCAGGCTGCGATGCAAAGGCGCCACGAACACGTCGTCGACCGCGCTGATCAGGTGCCCGAGCTTCAGCGAAATGCCCTGTTCGTAGCTACGCCGAGCTTGGTTGGCGGACTCCAGCAGCACCCGGTCGATGTCATCCATCAGTGGCGCGGTCAGGCTGTCGAGCAGGCTGTGGATATCCAGGAACGACAGGTCTTCCCGGGCCAGGCCGACGTCGGCACCCCACTGCACCAGCAGTTGCAGGGCATCGGACAGGTCACGGGTGAACACCAGCTTGGCGTACTCCCGGGCCTGGATCGCCTGGCTGGCGTAACTCAGCAGTTGCTCGCTCGACAGCGGCCAGTGCTGCTCGTCCAGTAGTTGTTGCAAGGCCTGTTGTTCCGTCGACGACAGCTGGAAGGGCGCCTGTTGCTCCGGGCTGGGGTGCAGTTCCACTGCCGCGGCGGCGAACAGGTCGTGACGTTCGTCATAGCGCAGGGAGGTGATGTCGTAGGTGCCGGGGCGCAGGTGGCCGAACTTGGCCACAAAGGCCGGCAGCGCCCGGGCGTCGGCGCAGACCTGGGCATAGTCGCGGGTCAGTTCGGTGGTCACGGTATGAATCGACTGCTTCCAGGCCAGCAGCCGCTCCTGGCTCAGGGCGCCACGGCGACAGGCCGAGCGCATCAGGGCCTCGGCGATGAAGGCGTGACGGGCGAGCATGGCAAACGGCACGGTGCCCTGTTCGCGGCAGTCCAGCAGCAGGCGCTGGATGCTGTCCAGGTCGGCGGGCAGGGCTTCCAGGCGTCGCTGTTGCTGGTGCCGTTCGTGAGCCCGCACCTGCTCCAGCAGGGGACCGAGGGCGCCGTCACCGCTGCCGCTCAGGGCCTGCCGCGTCAGTTGCTCCAGGGCGCGGCGATAAGTCAGTTGCTCGGCGGGCGTCAGGAGGTTGCCGTAGCGCTCGGCGAAGTCGCTGTCGAAGGTGAAGTCCAGGCAGGTCGGGACGATCTCGAACTCGACCTTGTCGTGCCACTGCGGGTGCACTTGCAGGCGTTGCAGCCAGGCGTTGACCAACGTGTTGCACAGCGTGGGCTCAAGGCCGGCCGGCAGGAACGAGTTGAAGCTGCAACGCACGTCGATGTACGGGTGGTGGCCGAGCATCACCATCAGCGCTTGATGTCGCGGATGGTGATAGCCCATCAGGGCCCGGGCCTCACGCCAGCTGGCGTCCGTCACCAGCCAGCGATACAGCGACGCCGCCAGGGGGCGGGGGGTGGTGCCGATGATCTCTGCGGGGTTCCAGTCGGGCATGACCCCGAGCAGGGTGCTGTCGCCGTACAGACCCGCCCGCGGGCCCAGGCGTTTGCCCAGGAAGTGCCGGATGTGTTCCAGCTGGCGCGCGACCCGGCGTTCGGTGACCGGGTGCCAGGTGTTGCACAGGGTGATACGCCGTACCTGCAGCACATAGACCTGCTGGTGAAGGTCCACGGCGAATTCGATGTCCAGGGGCACGGCGCCGCACAGGGCTTCGAGTTCCCGGCAGGCCTCGAGCACGGCCTGCAGGCGCGGCGAACGCAATTGCTCGCCCTCGGTGTCGCGGTAGATCAGTACGGTTTTCTGGATGCCCAGCCCGCCAGTGATGGTATCGGTTAGCCCGCTCTCATCGTCGTAGTTGATGACGTAGTAGGGCGCGCCGTGCTCCAGGTCGTGGGTCATCACCACGCCGCTCATCTGGATCGAGGTCAGCATCGGCTGGATCAGCACCTGATTGTCTTCGCTCGGGTGCTCGGCGAAGGACGCCATCACCTGTTCGATGGCCGTGCTGAGGGCGTGGGGATCGCTGGCGCACACATTCAGGCAACTGGCGAACAGGCCCGCCATGGAGCTGTTGAAGCCGTCCTCATTCTGCGCGCTGCTGCGCACGATCACGCAGCCGCCATGCTCCATGCCGGCGATGTTTTGCAGCACCTCGGCAGGCCGGTCTCGCCACTGCCCGGCGGTAAAGAAATACAGCGGCAGGATCTGCGAGCGGGTGACTCGCGGTAGCAGGCGCTCCAGGGTTTCGGATTTGGTCCCGAAACGGATGCTCTGTACGGTGCCGCTCATGGCGTCTCCTCGGCGCGATCCACCGCCAGCAGTGCCAAGTGTTTGAGCAGCGGGTGAATGATGAAGTAGGGCGGTTGTTCGGCCTCGGCCGGCAGGGCCTGCAGGGTGCCGGGGTCGTGGCGCCAGCGGGCCAGGACCCGCACCAGCAGGTCGGCGCGGATGGCGTTGTCGTACAGGTAGTCGATGTCCATGCCCGCCGGTGGCAAGGGGTATTGCTGGCGAGCCACCACCGGCCCGGTGTCGATCTGTTCGTCGAGAAGCAAGGCGCTGGCGGCGCATTGGCGTTGTTCGAGCACCTGGTAATACAGGGTGGTGCTGCCACGGTAGTCCGGCAGCCAGCCGGAGTGGATGTGCAGCACCGGCTGGCGTCGCAGCAGGGCCGGCGGTACCAGTTGGCCGCCGTAGCCGGAATACACCAGCAAGTCCGGCGCCTGGCGCTCCACGCAGGCCAGCAGCTCGGCGTCGTCCAGGGCCTGGGCGGCGCAGACTTCGTGGGGCCACTGTAGGGCGTTCAGGCAGGCGTCGAGGTCCTGGCTCAGGTCAGGGCAGAACAGCCCTGGCAGCGGCCGGACTTGCAGGTCGCGGGTGGTCTGCAACGGGCCGCCGCCTGCGCCATAGACAATCACCGACGCCGGTTGGATGCCCGCCGCCGCCAAGCCCTGCAGATAAGCCACAGAGCGTGCGGTGTAGGCACATAAAATGACCAGACGGGGGGGGCTCATAGGCCGACCTCCGCAGCGAGGGTGCCGAGCACGTGCTGTTCTTCTGCCAGCAGCCAGGCCAGGTAGGCGCCCTGATCCGCTGTCAGGCGCGCCTGCTGCGAGACCAGGGTATCGGTCAATTTGAGCAGGGCGCTGAGGTAGTACGCTGCGCCGCTTGCGGCCCAGCCATGCAGCATGCATTCGGCCAGCAACAGGTAAGGCAGCAGGTCTGAATAGGGGCTGTAGGGCTGCGGGCGATGGGGGGCGGCGGTTTCATAGCACTCATGCAGGCGCTTGCTGACTTCGAATTTTTTCAGCAGGCGAGGGAGCCAGTAGGCGACCCGAGGGCTGAAGGTGCTGCGGTCGGCCCGCAAGTCCAGGCACAGCTGGCTGAGCAGTGTGGCGCTGTCGGTCGTGGCCTCCGGCCCCGGGTCTGCCAGCAACAGCGGTGCCGGCGCGGGAAGTTGTCCACAGGCTTGCAGGCGTGAGGTGCGCCAGGCCTCGACAAAGGGCGCGCCCTGGTACGTGCTGTAGCGATAGGTCTGCGGCGTGCCCAGCAGGTCGCCGGTGCTGTAGGGGTAGTTCAGCATGACGACGGATACCCGCACAGAAGACGAAGGCGTTCCACGTAACCCGGAAGGTCATCGGGGTCGTGGCGATTATGCAGGACCAGGTCCGGGCGTTGCGGCGGCGGGTAGGCGATGTCCATGCCCACCACATTGCTTTGTTCGCCGCGTAGGGCGGACTGGTACAGGCCTTTGTTGTCACGGCTGACCAGGGTGCTCAAAGGCACATCGACAAAGACTTCCTTGTAACTGGAGAAGCGCTGCCGGTTGTCGTCGCTGATGTCCTGGAAGATCGACAGGATGCAGCACACCACATCGATGCCCTGGCTATCGAGCCAGCCGCACAGGGCCTGGATGCGCTCGGCATTCACCCGCCGCCCGGCGATGCTGTAGGCGTCGGCCCGCTGGTCATGGCGGAACAGCGCGCGGATTTCGTCGCCGTCGACAAACACGGTTTGCGGCCGCTGCGCCTTCAGGCTGGCATACAGGGCCAGGCCAATGGTGGTTTTGCCTGCACCCGACAGGCCGACCAGCCAGATCACCATGACGTCATCCTTGTTTTATTAAGGTTTCGATGTTGCGCAGCGCCAGTACTGCCAACTCTGCAGAGAAACCATAGCTGGGCGCAAAGTAATGGCGGCGCAGGCGTTGGCGCACGGCAGCCTGTTGTTGCCAGAGCTGGTCGTCGGCCAGGCGTTCCGCCAATTGCCAGCGGGTATCCGGGTCGAGGCTGAAAATGTCGTTGCGCAGCAGGATGTCGGGCGAAGCGTCCCCCGTCAGCTCATCCTGTTCGGCGCCAGGAACATTCAACAACAGCAGGTTCTTGTCCAGGTACAAGGCGCCGAAAGCGGTTCCACCGTAGTCGCACACCACAAAGTCGGCGCAACGGAACAGCTTGAGGTTGTCGTAGACCCACGTGATCACCGCAGTGAACGGGTACTGCTTGAGCTGCTCCATGGCCCCGGCGTCGGCTGGTGCCTCGGCGGACAGCGGATGGGTTTTGACGATCACGTTGTAGCGTTCGCACAGCCCGGCCATGGCGTCGGCGTAACGGCTGATGGACGACAGCTCCAGCCAGGTGGGCAGCCACAGCACGGTTTTCTTGGTCGGGTCCAGGTTCAGGTCGACCGGCACCGTGCCTTGCAAGGAGGTGTCGCGGAAGTAGGCGTCGTAGCGCGGATAGCCCATCTGGAACGGCACCGCGTCGCAGCACTCGCGCAAGCGCTCGGCCTGCCAGGGGCCGAAGCACAGGATCAGGTCGTAATGGGCGTTCCAACTGGCGAAGTTGTGCTTGGCCTTGCCCAGGGCATACATGAACCGCACCTGGCGGTGGCCCAGGGCTTTGGTCAGCGGCTGGGAGCGGTGGGTGTACATGCTGTGGTTGGACACCACGATGTCATAACGATGGGCGGCCTCCAGCACCTGCTCGCTGTCATGGCAGTGGTAGCCGAGGCCGCCGATCAGCTCGCGGCTTTTGGCCCGTTCTTGCGGGCTGCCGTGCAGCACCACGTCGAAGCCGTCGGCACCGAGCAACTCCCAGACCGCCTGGTAATGGTTGAGCATCTCGGCGGCATGGACGAAGAACGCCAATCGGCTGAAGGGTTTCGGCGAGGTCATAGGGCTACCTGTTGCACAACGGAAAGTCGGTCGGGGTCAGCGGCGCGTTGCAGCGGCCAGCGCATTCTAAGCGGATGTCGGCCAGGTGTGTTCCGGCAGGCGATGGTGCTGTTGAACGGTGGCGGCGAGTGCTGAGCAGGTTATCGGCGGGGGCGAAGGGAAATGAACGGATCGGGCGGAAAATCTTCGCCTGGGGGCAAGGCTCAAGCGGCGGTTACTCTGCACCGCGCTCAAGCCTGCCCCTGGAGCGCGGGGCCTGGCAGGTTACTGCTCGCTGGGATTGAGCTTCGCTTCCAGCTCGGCGACCTTGGCTTCCAGGCTTTCCAGGCGGGCGCGGGTGCGGGCCAGGACCACCATCTGGCTGTCGAATTCTTCCCGGCTGACCAGGTCCAGTTTGCTGAAGCCGCTCTGCAGGAGGGCCTTGAACTGGCTTTCGATTTCATTGCGGGGCAACGGGCTGTCATTGCTGAACAGGCGGGAGGCGTGGCCGCTCAGGGCGTCGAGAAGGTCTTTGGGCGCGAGCATGGGAAGGTCCTGAAATCAGATGGGCCGCAGTGTATCACGCAGTGTCTATAGTCATTCCTGTCGGCACGGCTGCACGCTTTTCGAGCATCCGGCCGGGCGGCTGCGCACCGTTGTTGTGCGTATCCGCGGCAGTGATGGCAAACAAGTAGTGATGCAGCCGGGCAAGGGACTGAAATCATGGGTTTTTCCCGAGCTGGCAAGGTTTCTGCTTAGTGCCTAGTGACCCATGCACTGATGCAGTCGCTGTGACGAATGCAGTGCAGCAGGCGGAGCGGGGAAGTGTTTCGTCAGGAGTGGTTTGCTGGCGTCGGTCTGGCTGAGTAGGGCCGACGATGCGTTACAAAGCCAGGCACTGCGCTTAGACTTGAGTCGGGTTTGTTTTCCTGGGGCAAGTCCACCAATTCGGGAGAGAGTTTTCATGAAGCTAGTCACTGCCATCATCAAGCCGTTCAAATTGGACGATGTGCGCGAGTCGCTGTCCGAGATCGGCGTGCAGGGCATTACCGTCACTGAAGTCAAAGGCTTCGGCCGGCAGAAGGGTCACACCGAGCTGTATCGCGGCGCGGAATACGTGGTCGATTTCCTGCCCAAGGTGAAGATCGACGTCGCCATTGACGACAAGGACCTTGATCGGGTTATCGAGGCGATAACCAAGGCAGCCAACACCGGCAAGATCGGTGACGGCAAGATCTTCGTGGTCAATCTGGAACAGGCTATTCGCATCCGTACCGGCGAAACCGATACCGACGCAATCTAAGCCGCCAAACCCAACGCCCCAGGAGAAAACAATATGACTCTGCGTAAAACCGCAGGGCTAGGAGCCCTTTTGTCCCTCGTAATGCCTGGCCTGGCCATGGCGGCAGACGAAGTGGCGGCCCCAGTCCTCAATTCCGGCGACACCGCCTGGATGCTGACCTCCACAGCCCTGGTGCTGTTCATGACCATTCCCGGCCTGGCGCTGTTCTACGGCGGCATGGTGCGCTCGAAAAACATTCTTTCCGTGCTGATGCAGTGCTTCGCCATCACCGGCCTGATCAGCATCCTGTGGGTCATTTATGGCTACAGCATTGCGTTCGACACCACCGGCATGGAACAGGGCGTCGTCAACTTCAACTCGTTCTTCGGCGGCATGGGCAAGGCATTCCTAGCCGGTGTCACCCCGGCCAGCATCACCGGCCCAGCGGCGCTGTTCCCTGAGGCGGTGTTCATCACCTTCCAGATGACCTTCGCCATCATCACCCCTGCGCTGATCGTCGGTGCCTTCGCTGAGCGCATGAAGTTCTCCGCCATGCTGATCTTCATGGGCGTGTGGTTCACCCTGGTGTATGCGCCGATCGCACACATGGTCTGGTCCGGCAACGGCGGCCTGATGTGGGACTGGGGCGTCCTCGACTTCGCGGGCGGCACCGTGGTGCACATCAACGCCGGTATCGCTGGCCTGGTGGCGTGCATCGTGCTCGGCAAGCGTAAAGGCTTCCCGACCACGCCGATGGCTCCGCACAACCTGGGTTACACCCTGATGGGCGCAGCAATGCTGTGGGTGGGCTGGTTCGGCTTCAACGCCGGTTCCGCCGCTGCGGCCAACGGCACTGCCGGCATGGCGATGCTGGTGACTCAGATCGCTACCGCTGCTGCCGCACTGGGCTGGATGTTCGCCGAGTGGCTGACCCACGGTAAACCAAGCGCTCTGGGCATTGCTTCGGGTGTGGTAGCCGGCCTGGTGGCCATTACTCCGGCAGCCGGCACCGTGGGCCCGATGGGCGCTCTGGTGATCGGCCTGGCCGCTGGCGTGGTGTGCTTCTTCTGCGCCACCAGCCTGAAACGCAAACTGGGCTACGACGACTCCCTGGACGCCTTCGGCGTGCACGGTATCGGCGGTATCCTCGGCGCGATCCTCACGGGCGTCTTCGCTGCACCTTCCCTGGGCGGCTTCGGCACCGTGACCGACATCGCGGCCCAAGTGTGGATTCAGTGCAAAGGCGTAGGCTTCACGGTGATCTACACCGCGATCGTGACCTTCATCATTCTCAAGGTGCTGGATGCCGTCATGGGCCTGCGTGTCACCGAGGAAGAAGAAGCGGTCGGCCTCGACTTGGCGCAACACAACGAGCGCGGTTACAACCTGTAACCCCCGCCCGTCAAAAAATGCCCGGCTTGCCGGGCATTTTTTTGCCTGGTGTTTGTCATTCCAGGAGTGGCTGAAAGGTTTTTTCTACGACGCTATCCGGTGTTTGTCGTAGGGATTTTCCCCAGGCCAATTGCTTACAGCAAAGCGGGAATATTAGGCTCTTTGTTTTTTCCCTGAGCGCGCTAGAATGCGCGCCGAAGCGCGGAGAACTCTATGTGGCAACAGACTCTGATTACCCTGCGGGCAAGGCCCCGGGGCTTTCACCTGGTGACCGACGAGTTGCTCGCCGGCCTGCCCGAACTGAAGGCATGCCGAGTGGGTTTGTTGCATTTGTGGCTGCAACATACCTCGGCCTCGTTGACCGTCAACGAGAATGCCGATCCGGCGGTTCAGCGCGATTTCGAACGTTTTTTCAACACCTTGGTGCCGCAAGGCGTGGCAGGGTTTGAACATGACGACGAAGGCGCGGATGACCTCCCGGCGCACTTCAAGGCCAGTTTGCTAGGCTGTCAAATCAGCCTGCCGGTGTCGGCGGGTCGCTTGGCGTTAGGCAACTGGCAAGGTGTTTATCTGGGCGAGCATCGTGATCATGGCGGTGCTCGTAAAGTCCTTGCCACCTTGCACGGTGACAAGGCTTAAGCCGCTGCCTGGCAGCGGATGTTGATTTTTTTCCAGCAGCCTTCGACAGTCGGCTCAGCTGGGCTATAACTAATCTGCTTTTCGCAAGTCATGAGGTAGAACATGAGCGACGATGATCTGGAAAACGACGACCTCGAAGTAGGCGACGAAGAAGAAACCGAAGAAGGTCTTGAAGCGGCCGCCGAGGATGTCGCGGAAGACGACGGCAGTGATGTTCCTGCCCCGACCGCCAAAGGCAAGGCCAAGGCTGCGGTCTCGGTAGACGAGCTGCCAAGCGTCGAGGCCAAGAACAAAGAGCGTGATGCACTGGCGCGTGCCATGGAAGAGTTCCTGGCCCGTGGCGGTAAAGTGCAGGAAGTCGAGGCCAACGTGGTCGCCGATCCGCCCAAGAAGCCTGACAACAAGTACGGCAGCCGGCCTATCTGAGCCTGCCTACCTGCTTGCTGAAAAAACCCGCCGTCGCTGCGGGTTTTTTCATGGGCAGAGAAAAGCTGCGGTCAGCGGCTGGGTTTACTTCCAGCGGCTGAGGAGGGCGGGGAGCTCGGTCAGGCTGCGGATCTCGGCGTCGGGTGCGCGCTCGGCCTCCCAGGTTTTGCCGCCGGGATTGAACCAGATGGCACGCAAGCCCGCTTGCTGGGCGCCGGCAATGTCGTCACCGGGGTGGTCGCCGATATGCACCGCGGTATCCGCCGTGGCCTGGCCCCGCTGCAGGGCTTCGTGGAACAGCCGCGAATCCGGCTTGGCGATGCCGATGTCTTCGGCACACAAGGCAAACTTGAAGTAATCCGCCAGGCCCAGGCGGCGCACGTCGGCGTTGCCGTTGGTGACCACACCCAGGGCGTAGTCATTGGCCAGGGCTTCGAGGGTCGGGTGTACCTCGGGAAAGATTTCCAGCTGGTGCCGGGCATGCAGGAAGACTTCGAAACTCTGGTCGGCCAGTTGATTGGCCTGGGCATGGTCATAGCCGGCCTCTTCCAGGGCGTGGAACAGCACCCGGCGACGCAAGGCACTGATCCGGTGCTTGAGGCTCGGCTCCAGGCCCAGCACCCGTTCGCGAATCGCCCACAAGTGTTCCACCGGCACGCCGCCCAGGTTTGGCGCGTGATCGGTCAGCCATTGGCGCAGCGTGGCTTCGGCGCTGACGATCACGGGCGCGGTGTCCCACAGGGTGTCATCGAGGTCGAAGGTGATCAGTTTGATCGTCATTACTCACCGCCTTTGGTGCGTTTGGCCCGTGGATGGGCGCTGTCGTAGACCGCCGCCAGGTGCTGGAAGTCCAGGTGGGTGTAGATCTGCGTGGTCTTGATGTCCGAGTGGCCCAGCAACTCCTGCACGGCGCGCAGGTCCTGGGAGGATTCCAACAGGTGGCTGGCAAAGGAGTGCCGCAGCATGTGGGGGTGCAGGTTCTGCCCCAGCTCGCGGGCCCCCGCCGCCTTGACCCGCAGTTGGATGGCCCTTGAGCCCAGGCGCCGGCCTTGCTGGCTGACGAACACCGCCCCGTCTGGCGGGTTGCTCAAGTCCCGCAGTGGCAACCACTGTTCCAGGGCCTCGCGGGCTTTGCGGCCCACTGGCAGGACCCGGGTCTTGCTGCCTTTGCCATGCACCTGCACCAGGCCGCCGGCCAGGTCCAACTGATCCAGGTTGAGGCCGGTCAGCTCGGAAAGACGCAGACCGCAGGAGTAGAACAGCTCCAGCATCGCTTGGTCTCGGTGGGCCAGAAAGTCATCTTCCACGGCGCCGTCGAGCAGTTGCAGGGTGCGGTCGGTGTCCAGGGTCTTGGGCAGGCGCCGTTCGCCCTTGGGTGGCGCCAGGCCATTGGCTGGGTCGTGATCGCACAGGCCTTCACGGTTCAGGTAGTGGTACAGGCCGCGCACGGCAGACAGCAGGCGCGCCAGGCTGCGTGAGGACTGGCCTTGCTGATGGAGGCGGGCGATCAGGCTGCGCAGGCTTTGGATATCCAGCTGGGCCCAGCTGCCGACCTGCTGCTTTTGGCAGTAGGCCAGGACCTTGTTCAGGTCGCGGCGATAGGCTTCCAGGGTATGGGGCGACACCTGGCGCTCACTGCGCAGGTGCTCGCAGTAGGCGTCCAGTTGCCGTTCCATGGTCAGCGTACCGAGCGCAGCGAGTGGGTGAACCGCGGCAGTACGCGGCCCAGGACTTCGGCGATGTAGCTGAGGAACAGAGTGCCTACCGAGCTTTTGTAGTGCTGCGGGTCGCGGCTGGCGATGGCCAGGACGCCATGGACGCCTTGATGGGCCAGGGCGACCACCGCGGTAGAGCCGATTTGCTTGCGTTGTTCTTCGCCAAAGAGGAAGTCCAACTCATGTTCGCGCAGGGTGCCGCAGATGCTTTTGCCTTCCGAAAGCAGGCCGCCGATGGCTTCCTGGGCCTGGGCCGCGGTGACCCAACGACCCACCGGCATGGCGCTGTCGTTGAACAGGATCAGGCTGACGAAGGGCACCTGGAAGTCCTGGCGCAGGCTGTCTTCGACGCTGATCACCAGGTCTTCGAGGCTGGTGGCGTCCATCAGCGCAAGAATCAGCCGGCGGGTCTTGTCGAACAGCCGATCGTTGTCCCGGGCCACATCCATCAGTTGCGAGAGGCGGTGACGCATTTCGATGTTGCGCTCGCGCAGGATTTTCATCTGGCGCTCCACCAACGAGACGGTGTCACCGCGCTGGTGGGGAATACGCAAGGCCGGGAGCAGATCGTCGTGTTCGACGAAGAAGTCCGGATGAGCCTCCAGGTACGCGGCAACGGCCGCCGCCTCCAGGCTGTCGGAAGGTGATTCGTCGGGCTGTTCGGCTGGCACCTGAGGCTTATCGGTCATGGGGTTCGCTCACTCATAGACGGACCTGTCCTTCGTATACGCGGACTGCCGGGCCGGTCATCATCACCGGTTGGCCGGGGCCTGCCCATTCAATGGACAGGCGCCCGCCTGGCAGGTCGATCAATAGTGGCGAATCCATCCACCCCTGGCTGATCGCGGCCACTGCTGCAGCGCAGGCCCCGGTGCCGCAGGCCTGGGTTTCCCCGGCACCGCGTTCCCAGACTCGCAACTGTGCGCGCTGACGGTCGATGACCTGGAGAAAACCGACGTTGACCCGGGCCGGAAAGCGCGGGTGATGCTCGATTTTCGGGCCCAGCTCATGCACCGGTGCGTTGTTGATGTCATTCACCCGCAGCACCGCATGGGGGTTGCCCATGGACACGGCTGCCAGCTCGACACTCTTACCGTCTACGTCCACTGCGTAGCTCTGGGCCTGGGCCGGGGCTTCGAAGGGGATGTCGGTCGGTACCAGGCGCGGGGCGCCCATGTTGACGCTGATCTGGCCGTCATTACGCACGTCCAGCTCGATGATGCCGCTCTTGGTCTCGACGCGGATCTGGCGCTTGGCGGTCAAGCGCTTGTCCAGCACGAAACGGGCGAAACAGCGGGCGCCGTTACCGCATTGCTCCACTTCCGAACCGTCGGAGTTGAAGATCCGGTAGCGGAAATCCACTTCCGGGTTGCTCGGTGCCTCAACGATCAGCAACTGGTCGAAGCCGATACCGGTGTGGCGGTCGCCCCATTGCTTGGCGTGCTTGGGCAGGATGTGCGCGTGCTGGCTGACCAGGTCGAGAACCATGAAGTCATTGCCCAGACCGTGCATCTTGGTAAAACGCAGCAGCATGGTTTTACTCCGGCAGCAGGCTTTCGCCAGCGAACAACTCGGCTACCGTCTCGCGGCGACGCACTTCAACAGCCTGGTCACCATCGACCAGCACTTCAGCGGCACGGCCGCGGGTGTTGTAGTTCGAGCTCATGACAAAACCGTAGGCACCGGCGGAATGCACGGCCAGCAGGTCGCCTTCCTCCAGGGCCAATGGACGCTCCTTGGCCAGGAAGTCGCCGGTTTCGCAGATCGGGCCGACGATGTCGTAAGTGCGAGGCTGGCTGTCGCGCGGGCGTACGGCACTGACGTCCATCCAGGCCTGGTACAGCGCCGGGCGGATCAGGTCGTTCATAGCCGCATCGACGATGGCGAAGTCTTTGTGTTCGGTGTGCTTGAGGTACTCGACCTGGGTCAGCAGTACCCCGGCGTTGGCCACGATAAAGCGGCCCGGTTCGAAAACCAGGGCCAGGTCGCGACCGTCCAGGCGCTCACGCACGGCCTTGATGTAGTCGCCGGCCAGAGGCGGCTCTTCGTCGCGATAGCGCACGCCGAGGCCGCCGCCCAGATCGATGTGGCGCAGGTAGATGCCGCACTCACCGAGACGATCCACCAGGCCCAGCAGGCGATCCAGGGCATCGATGAACGGGTCGAGGGTGGTCAGCTGCGAACCGATATGGCAGTCGACACCGACCACTTCCAGGTTGGGCAGTTGGGCGGCGCGGATGTACACGTCTTCGGCGTCGGCAATGGCGATGCCGAACTTGTTTTCTTTCAAACCGGTGGAAATGTACGGGTGGGTGCCGGCATCCACGTCCGGGTTGACGCGCAAGGAGATCGGCGCGCGAACACCCAGCTCGGCCGCCACCACTTGCAGGCGCTCGAGTTCGTCGGTGGATTCGATATTGAAGCAGTGCACGCCGACTTCCAGGGCACGACGCATGTCGTCACGGGTCTTGCCGACACCGGAGAAGACGATTTTGTCGGCGCTGCCGCCAGCGGCCAGGACACGTTCCAGTTCGCCACGCGAGACAATGTCGAAACCGGCGCCCAGGCGCGCCAGGACATTCAGCACTCCAAGGTTGGAGTTGGCCTTGACCGCGAAGCAGACCAGGTGAGGCATACCGGCCAGTGCATCGGCGTAAGCCAGGTACTGGGCTTCGATGTGCGCACGGGAGTAGACGTAGGTCGGGGTGCCGAAGCGCTCGGCAATGGCGGACAGCGCTACGCCTTCCGCGAACAGCTCGCCGTCGCGGTAGTTAAAAGCATCCATGGTGTTCCCTTAGTAGGAGTCGTGCTTATGCGATTGCGATTGCGACTTCGCCTGCTCTTCAGGGGATTTGCTGTCATCAGGCAGATACAGCGGGCCTTTCTGGCCGCAGGCAGTAACAAGGCAGGCAACCGCGACGAGCGCAGCAAGGGAAGAGATCAGGCGCTTCATGGCGAAATCCTTGAGAATGCGTAAATTGCGCCCGAGTATACCGGCCACCCGGCAGCTTGCCTATGCGACTCAACTCCCGTCCGGCGGGCCTTTGCCTCCGGGGCGTGGGCCGCTTGGGCGGGGTGCGGGAGGAGGGGGTGCCCCAGTTGCCCCTGTGGTCGGTATCCTTTGCATTCGCCGGGATGCGCCCGTATCTTGCGGCGCTTGAGCGTGAGTAGACACTTTTTGAGGTTCCCGCAATGAGTTTGACTGAAGCCCGTTTTCACGACCTGGTCGATGCCACCCAGCAGACGCTGGAAGACATTTTTGAAGACTGCGACCTGGACATCGATCTGGAGAGTTCGGCCGGTGTGCTCACCGTCAAGTTCGAGAACGGCAGCCAGGTGATCTTCAGCCGCCAGGAACCCCTGCGTCAGCTGTGGCTGGCCGCGCGCTCCGGTGGTTTCCACTTTGACTACGACGAAGAGAGCGAGCGCTGGATGTGCGACAAGAGCGAAGAGCAACTGGGCGAAATGCTCGAGCGCATCGTTCTGCAGCAGGCCGACATCAAGCTTGAGTTCGAAGGGCTCTGAGCATGAGCCAGGCCGCCCCGGTTCGTCCGCCAAAGCCGCTCTACAGCAATGTCAGCCCGGCTGTGGGGTCGCCCTGCATCAGCCTCTGCCGACTGGATGAAGAGAAGGTCTGCCGCGGCTGTTTTCGCCATGTGGAAGACATCCGCGAGTGGCGCTCGGCCGATGATGAGCGTCGCCGAGCGATTTGTGCCCAGGCACTCACGCGCAAGCAGGCCGCCACATCCAGCCCCGGCTAGCGGAACGGCCGTGCGGTTTGTTTATTGATGGTGCTGTGGTAGTGTCCGGAAACGCCTCGCCACACCGAGGATGTCGAGAACCCCGTCTTATTTGGCGGGGTTTTGCTTTTTTGTGCAGAAAAAAGGAGTCAGCCTGGATCATGAGCACTGCCCCTTCAATCATTCTTACCCGCCTTGACGTGCAGCGTCTGGAGCGCCTGATCGACAGCCTGGATGACACGCTGCCGGGCGTTATCGCGCTGCAAACCGAACTGGACCGCGCCGAGACCCTGGTGGGTCACGATGAAGTCCCGGCGGGTGTCGTTACCATGAACTCCCGGGTGCACTGCCGCGAAGAAGGCAGTGGCAAGGATTACCACCTGACCTTGGTCTACCCCCAGGATGCCAATGCCGACGAAGGCAAGATTTCGATCCTGGCCCCGGTCGGCAGCGCCTTGCTCGGCCTGCAGGTTGGCCAGCACATCGACTGGCCGGCTCCGGGTGGCAAGACCCTGAAGCTGGCCTTGCTCGAAGTGGAATACCAGCCGGAAGCCGCAGGCGACTTCCACCTCTGATTGACGGCTAGACCTGCTCGAGGGCGTCGTTCAGGGCGCGCTCCAGGCTGGCCTTGTATCGCAGATACACAATGCTGGGGCTTTGCACATCACCGATCAGGCCGGACAGGTCCAGGTCGGTGATATAGCAGCGATAGCGCTGCGGCTCACGGCGTTGCGAGACGATTTCCTGAGCGACCACGGCAAACAGCTGGTCGGCATATTCCAGTTCGGAAAACTCCCGTTGATTGCAGTACAGCGAGACCTGCACCTGCCCGGGTGCAGCCTTGCCGATGATCGCCTGCACGTCATAAAAGGCCTTGCTGACCTGGCTCGGTGGGGCCGGGCGCGGTTCCACGCGCCGGGCGCGGCCGCTGCCTGACGGCAGAATCTGGTAGTAGAGCGTCTCCAGGGGCATCACGTTGGGTGCCGCGTCCAAAGGCAGCAAGGCTTCGCGGCGATACAGGATCGACTGCAGGAAGCGCTGCAGCGGCACCAGCAGGCTTTGCTCGTCGTGATACGGCAGGCGCTGCAGCCACAGGGCGTTGGTTTCATCGAGCACATACAGCTCGGCTTCTTCTTCCACGATCCGGTAGAACACCTGGATGCAGTCCGGCTGGCCCATGGGCAGGATCAGCGCCAGGTCGTGGTCTTCCAGGGCCATCGGGTCCAGGTGCAGCGGGCTGTAGCGGGCCTGCTCCGCGCCAAGATAATCGAGCAGCGCCGGCAAGGTGGCCAGGGCCACATGCTTGACCTGCCCGGGTACCAATTCCAGTACGTGGTAGTGCTGCTGGACCTGCACCAGGTAGCGGTGGTTGAGCTGGCTGAGCAGCAGGTTCTGTGCGGTATCGAAGACTTCCTCGACTCGCTGAGCGATGAACTGCGCGCGGTTGTGGCAGAAACAGCGCACCCGCAGTCGCGGCTGTGGCCCGCTGGGCAGGTTGTTGAGGTAGTCGCGCAGGCAGTCCAGCAAGGCATGTTCGCCGTCGTAACGGCCCACCATGACTTCGTTCCAGCTGTTGAGTGTGACTTGGTCCAGGGTCAGGACCAGGTTCTCGCGAACACCGGCGTAACTCAGGGAGTCGGTGCGCTCGGTGGTCATCAGGATGTTCAGTTCCCGGTGATGTTTGAGCGGGTCGACGCCGACGTTGACCAGTAGCAGCACTTCGCTGGGGACGCTGGCATGCAGCAGTTGTTCTTCGCTGACGGTGGCCAGGGGCAGGGCGACCGTCTGTTGCAGGCTGCCCAGCAGGTTGAACAGCTCGAACTCGCTCAAATCACTGCTGCCGGGGTGCAGGGCCAGGCGCGTGCTGCTGTCGATCACGCCGTTGCGGTGGCACCAGGTCAGCAGTTCCAGCAGCTCGCGGCAGCGCTTGATCGGGGCGAAATGTTCCCATTCCAGGGCGTTCAGGTTGCCGTTGTACAGGCCCCAATGGGTTTGCCCCGGCTCCCGCTTGCTGGGCGACTGCACCAGGGTCAGGGTGTCTTCGGCCAGGTCGGGAGCGATCCCTGGGTTGATGAACTCGACCTTTCCGGCCTTGCGCTCGAACGCCGCATACAGGCGCCGGCCCAGCACATTGAGGTCGCGCTTGTTGATCAGGCTGACGGTCTGTTCGTTGCGGGCGAACTGGGTCAGGAAGCGATAGCTGTAGTTCAGTTCATTGACCAGGGCTCGGCGTTCGGCGCTGACCTGGCGCACTTTCCACTGGCTGCGGCTGTCGAGCATGGCCAACTGCCGTGGTTCCCAGCCCCATTCGTTGGCCAGGCGCTCCAGCAACGAGCGCTGCCAACTGGCGTTGCGGGCTCCGTTATTGCCGGTGAGCTTGCGATTGACCTTCAAGTACAGGCTGCGGCGCACCAGTTCCAGGCGCTCAGGTTCGCCCCGGGCCAGGAGGTACTCCTCGATGCGCCGGTACACCACGATGTACGGGTCCAGCTCATCGAGGTCGAGGCGGTTGGCAAACACCGCTTGCTTGAAGCGCAGGCTCAGGCACTGCACCTGCGGGTGTTCGCTGGCGTAGACCTCGGTCAGCAGCAGCTTGAGCACCGACTTGTAGGGCGACTCGATGCCCTTGAACAACTGCCAGAGCCCGGCACCAATAAATTCGCCGGGAGGGATGTGGGCCAGGTGCCCCAGGTCGAGGTTTTCGTCGGCAGGAATAAAGCGCTTGGACAGCAACGTGTGGGTGTACTGCTCGTAGCGCGCCTCTTCGTAGACCGGCACCAACCACCAGAGCGGAGTGCGGCCGGCCAGCCAGATGGCGGTGCGGTAAAACTCATCCAGCAACAGGTAGTGCTGGGTGGTGCCGCAGTTTTCCGAGCTTAATTGGCTGTCACGTTCGCCTTGGGCAAAGCGGCGCGGGTCGATCAGAAAGAAGTGCGCTTCGGCGCCCTGGCTGTCGGCCCAGGCTTCCAGCAGTTGGCATTTCTTCTGTAACTCCGCCAGCTCGTTTTCCTCGAGGTTTGGGGCGTGGCACACCCACAGGTCCATGTCGCTCTGATCGGCCTGGGCCAGGGTCCCCAGGCTGCCCATCAGGAACAGGCCATGAATCGGCCGTGGCACGCTACCGGGCCGGCTCTTGTAGGAAAACGAACGAGTCAGGCGCTGGGCTTCGGCCAATGCCTGGGCGTCAGGTTCGTAATTCGATAGCCCGGCCGGCGTGCTGCCGGACACATAACCGGGCAGCAGCGGGTGATTGACGTGAAAAAACAGCGGCAGCAGGTTGAGCACCAGTTGCTGGCGCGACGACAGGCCTTCCATCGCCCGGCCCAGGCGGCCCTCATTGAGTTTCAGAAAGCGCCCACGCAGCTGGCTGAGTACCTTGCGGTCGATTCCCTCGTCCAGGTCGGGGCGGATTTCATGGGTGCGGGTCATTTCAAGCACTGCTCGAAGATAAGAGGCCTCAGGGCGCTGAGCAGTTTACCGCCAGTCGCAGGTGACCTTTAAGCTGATTTTTGTTTTTTGACGCCAGATTTTTAGCGCTAGGAAGAGGTGTGCCCGCGGAATCCGACAGACGGGGATCCCGTGGGCCATGCAGGAGCGTGGCGTTTAAGCGGCTTCGGCGACGGACAGGATGGTCAGCAACCCTTGTGCATGCTCGGCGGCATCCCGACCCAGGCTGGTCAGGTAACCCCCGTCGGGCTGGGTAATCAGTTCTTTATCAAACAGGCGTTGCGCGGCAGAGATGGCAGAAGGCGTAGCGGTCTGATGGATTTTCAAACCTTCCTGGGAGTTGTCCAGGTTGAAGAGTGCAAGGATTTCCAGTTCGGCAACCAACTCAGGGGTATACGACATAAGGACTCCAGACTTTCTAGGAATTAGACGACAGCGTCCTTAAGGTGAACGCAGTTGTGCGGCCTGTCCAGTATTCGCTACGGACTTTTATGCCCTTGGCGGGCGGCGTTTGGCCGCAGTCGGGTTCCCAGTGTAGTCAGGGTTGAACGATCCGTCGGTGCAGATTGCCGGGCGCGGCGACAGGCGTGGTATTGCAAGGGTTTGCAGCACTTGCCCGCCGCGCTCCGGCAACGCCTCAGGACTTCTCTGGCGGCAACTCTGGCAGGGCCCGCAAGGCCGCTTCATACCATTGGGTATTGAAGGCGCGGTCTTCTTCGAGAATGGCGTCGATTTCCACGGCCAGCACATGGGCCATGAGGCTGAGGATTTCCTCCCGTTCGTAGCCGACCAGGGTCAACTTGTTGAACGTGGCCTTGGCCGCTGGTGGGTTATCGCTTTCGATCTGGTTTTCGATGGCTTCAATCAGGGTGGTTTCGGCGAACGCTTCTTCGTCGTTGTCGATATCGGTTGGCTCGCTCATGGCAGGCTCCTCAAGGAAAGGCCGTCAGTTTACCTGTATTCATTGACCTGATGCTGCTGGTCACAGGGCCGTTCACCCTCTATAAGAATCCCTGCCAACCCCCGCGCGGCCTGGAGGCTATGTGATGCTCAAGCTTTATGGATTCTCCGTCAGCAACTACTACAACATGGTGAAGCTGGCACTGTTGGAAAAAGGACTGCCCTTCGAAGAGGTGCCCTTTTATGCCGGTCAGAGCCCTGAGGCACTGGCCATCAGCCCTCGTGGCAAAGTCCCGGTACTGGGTGTGGAGCAGGGCTTTATCAACGAGACCAGCGTGATTCTCGACTACCTGGAGCGCACTCAGCCTGGCCCGGCGTTGCTGCCGAGCGACCCCTTCCAGCGAGCCCAGGTGCTGGCCCTGGCCAAGGAAATCGAGCTGTACATCGAGTTGCCGGCGCGGACTTGTTATGCCGAGGCGTTTTTTGGCATGTCGGTGGCGGAGGCCATCAAGGAAAAAGCCAAGGCCGAGTTGCTGTTGGGTTTTGCCTCGCTGGAGCGGCATGGCAAGTTCGCACCCTATGTAGCGGGCAACAGCCTGAGCGTGGCGGACCTGTACTTTATGTACAGCGTAAGCCTGGCCTGCGCGGTGGGGCATAAACTCTTCGGGGTGGACTTTCTGGCGTCGATGCCGGTGGCGAAAGCCTTATTGGAGCGTTTGGAGCAGATGCCTAATGCTCAGCGCATCGCGGCAGACAAGGACGCGGCCATGCCGCAGTTCCTGGCGATGATCGCCAGCAAGAAGTAGTTTCGCTACCTGCCATGCGCAAGCCCGCTTCCGGTTGGAGCGGGCTTGCTGGCAATGGGATCAGCGACTGGCCAGCAGCGCCTGGCCACGTACCACGGCAGCCTTGACCTGTGCCGGCGCGGTGCCGCCGATATGGTCACGGGCGTTCACCGAGCCTTCCAGGGTCAGCACGGCAAACACGTCTTGCTCGATCTGGTCGCTGAAGGTGCGCAGTTCTTCCAGGCTCATTTCCGCCAGGTCCTTGCCCTTTTCCACGCCGTATTTCACTGCATGGCCAACGATTTCGTGGCAGTCACGGAATGGCAGGCCGCGGCGCACCAGGTAGTCGGCCAGGTCGGTGGCGGTGGAGAAACCGCGCAGCGCCGCTTCACGCATGATCGCGTGCTTGGGCTTGATGGCCGGGATCATGTCGGCGAAGGCACGCAGCGAGTCGCGCAGGGTGTCGGCGGCATCGAACAGCGGTTCCTTGTCTTCCTGGTTGTCCTTGTTGTAGGCCAGGGGTTGGCCTTTCATCAGGGTCAGCAGGCCCATCAGCGCGCCGAATACACGGCCGCTCTTGCCGCGCACCAGCTCTGGCACATCGGGGTTTTTCTTTTGCGGCATGATCGAGCTGCCGGTGCAGAAGCGGTCCGGCAGATCGATGAATTGGAACTGCGCGCTGGTCCATAGCACCAGCTCTTCGGAGAAGCGCGACAGGTGCATCATCGCGATGCTGGCGGCCGAGCAGAATTCGATGGCGAAGTCGCGATCGGAGACGTTGTCCAGGGAGTTGCCGCCCACGGCGTCGAAGCCCAGCAGTTGCGCGGTGTATTCACGATCGATCGGGTAGGTGGTGCCGGCCAGTGCGGCGCTGCCCAGGGGCATGCGGTTGGTGCGCTTGCGGCAATCCACCAGGCGCTCGTAGTCGCGGCTGAGCATTTCGAACCAGGCCAGCATGTGGTGCCCGAAGGTCACTGGCTGTGCCGTCTGCAGGTGGGTGAAGCCCGGCATGATGGTCTCGGCTTCGCGCTCGGCTTGCTCCAGCAGGCCTTTTTGCAAGCGGGTGATTTCCCCGAGGATCAGGTCGATCTCGTCCCGCAGCCACAAGCGGATATCGGTTGCCACCTGGTCGTTACGGCTGCGGCCGGTGTGCAGCTTCTTGCCGGTGATACCGATTCGGTCGGTCAGGCGCGCTTCGATGTTCATGTGCACGTCTTCAAGGTCCACGCGCCAGTCGAAATTGCCGGCCTCGATTTCACCCTGGATGGTGCTCAGGCCGTCGATGATGCTGTCGCGCTCGGCATCGGTCAGCACGCCGACCTTGGCCAGCATCGTGGCGTGGGCGATGGAGCCCATGATGTCGTGGCGATACAGGCGCTGGTCGAAAGTGACAGAGGCGGTGAAGCGGGCGACGAAGGCGTCGACGGGTTCACTGAAGCGGCCGCCCCAGGACTGATTGGTCTTGTCAGTGCTCATGAATTCGCTCGTGATGTGCTGAAGAAAGATGGCGTGAAAAGTTGCCGCGGATAATAACAGGGTTGCCCGGGCTGTCGCTGGCACTGGTCGGGGGCATTTTATTTATATCGAGGTGCTTCCGGACGCTTGTCGCCGCTGCTTGAGGCGCGGAAACTGGCTCGGTGACCCTGCACGGTTGGCAGGGTTGGGATGGGGCTTCAGGCGCAAAGGCGATATCGAGTAAAGGATATTTATCGATTGAGCAATATCGTCTTGGCAACCGTCTACAGTTGGACTGTAGGGCCCGTGCGATTGCGCACGCTGTAACGATTTCGCAGCGGGCCTGGCAATCGAATTTCAAGACCGCTTTCGTCCAGACAGCCACCCCATGCAAAGAGGGTGGCGCGGCCAGGGTGGATGCCGACTACAAAGAAGAGGGGGGCTTTGTGTTGATGAACCGCATTCCCTGCGACGCCGTCGCGCATCCATCGGCCTTGAGTGGTTTCGGGCAGGCACGGGCAAATTTTGCTGCCCGACCTGCGGCACTTTTTGGCCTTCGCACTAGTCTTAGCGTGGATCGCCGTGACGGACGTCACTTCACCTGTCTACGCTATCCTTGTGCGAGACTCACGCAGGAATCCAGCGCAATATGAATGTCCTGATCGTTGATGACGAACCCCTAGCCCGCGAGCGCCTGAGCCGCATGGTCAGTGAGCTTGAGGGATACAGTGTCCTGGAGCCCAGCGCCACCAATGGCGATGAGGCATTGGCCCTGATCGACAGCCTGAAACCGGATATCGTCTTGCTCGATATCCGCATGCCCGGCCTGGATGGACTGCAGGTCGCCGCCAAATTATGTGAACGCGAGTCGCCGCCGGCGCTGGTGTTCTGCGTCAGCCCCGACGAGTTTCCCGTTGACGCATTCAGCGCCAGCGAAGTTGGTCATCTGCTCAAACCGGTGCGCCCCGAGTCGTTGCTCGAAGCCTTGAAAACCGCCGAAAAACCCAACCGGGTGCAACTGGCGGCTCTGACTCGGCCGGCAGCTGAGAGTGGCAACGGCCCGCGCAGCCATATCAGCGCCAGAACCCGTAAAGGCATCGAGTTGATTCCCCTGGATCAGGTGGTCTATTTCATTGCCGATCATAAGTACGTGACCTTGCGCCATGAAGGCGGGGAAGTCCTGCTGGATGAGCCGCTCAAAGCCCTGGAAGATGAGTTTGGCGAGCGTTTCGTGCGCATCCATCGCAATGCCCTGGTGGCCCGCGAGCGTATCGAACGCTTACAGCGCACCCCTCTTGGGCATTTCCAGCTGTACCTCAAAGGGCTCAATGGCGACGCGTTGATCGTCAGTCGGCGCCACGTGGCCGGCGTACGCAAAATGATGCAACAGCTTTAGGGCGGGGCTTCGACGAGCCACCGTGTGGCTCCCCGCGCCTGTGCGGACAGGGCGCGGCTGATACAAGTCAAAGCGGATTTGGCTGAGCTGTTATTATCTGCCGTATCTATTCAGTACGGATTGATCCATGTCCTCTCGCGAAATCCGCATCGCTACCCGCAAAAGTGCTCTGGCCTTGTGGCAGGCCGAATACGTCAAGGCCCGCCTGCAAGAGGCCCATCCCGGCCTCGTGGTGACCCTGGTGCCCATGGTCAGTCGTGGCGATAAATTGCTTGATTCGCCCTTGTCGAAAATCGGCGGCAAGGGCCTGTTCGTCAAAGAGCTGGAAACCGCGCTGCTCGAGAACGAAGCCGACATCGCTGTGCACTCCATGAAAGACGTGCCCATGGATTTCCCTGAAGGCCTGGGCCTGTTTTGCATTTGCGAGCGGGAAGACCCGCGTGATGCTTTCGTCTCCAACACCTACGCCAGCCTCGACGACCTGCCCCAGGGCAGCGTGGTCGGCACCTCGAGCCTGCGCCGCCAGGCCCAACTGCTGACCCGTCGCCCGGACCTGCAAATCCGCTTCCTGCGGGGCAACGTCAACACTCGCTTGGCCAAGCTCGATGCCGGCGAGTACGACGCGATCATCCTCGCTGCCGCCGGTCTTATCCGTCTGGGCTTCGAGGCGCGCATCCGTTCCTCCATCAGCGTCGATGACAGCTTGCCCGCCGGCGGCCAGGGCGCAGTGGGGATCGAGTGCCGCACCGCCGACACGGAGATTCATGCCTTGCTGGCACCGCTGCACCACGCGGACACCGCTTCCCGGGTGACCGCCGAGCGTGCCCTCAACAAACATTTGAACGGTGGCTGCCAAGTGCCCATCGCCTGCTACGCAGTGCTGGAGGGCGACGAGCTCTGGCTGCGCGGCTTGGTGGGCGAGCCCAGCGGTGGCCTGCTGCTCAGCGCCGAAGCCCGCGGCCCCCGTGGCGCAGCGACGGAGTTGGGAGTTCAGGTGGCTGAAAACCTGCTGGCCCAGGGCGCTGACGACATCCTGCGGGCGGTCTATGGCGAGGCCAGCGAAGAGTGACGGGCTGGCGTTTGCTGTTGACCCGGCCTGAGGACGAATGCGTTGCCTTGGCCGCGGTCCTGGCTGACGCCCAGGTCGCCAGCAGCAGCTTGCCATTATTGGATATCGAGGCGTTACCCCTCTCGCCTGCCCAGCGTTCAACCGTGCTGGAGCTGGATCGTTACTGCGCGGTGATCGTGGTCAGTAAGCCCGCTGCACGCCTGATGCTGGCGCTGCTGGGTGAGCATTGGCCGCAGCCACCGCGCCAACCCTGGTTCAGCGTGGGCGCGGCCACGGGTGCGATTCTCGCTGACCACGGCCTGGACGTGTTGTTTCCCGAGCAGGGGGATGACAGTGAGGCCTTGCTTGAACTTCCCCAATTGCGCGAGGCTATCGAACGGCCTGACCCTCGGGTATTGATCGTGCGTGGCGAAGGCGGGCGCGGGTTGCTGGCTGAGCGCATGCGCAGCCAAGGTGCTAGTGTCGATTATCTGGAGCTCTACCGTCGTGGGGTGCCTGTGTATGCCGAAGGCTTGCTGGCGCAGCGCATTACTGTGGAACGCTTGAACGGCCTGGTGGTCAGCAGTGGACAGGGCTTCAGCCATTTACGGCAGTTGGCCGGTGCGGCCTGGCCGCAGTTGGCGAAGATGCCGTTGTTTGTTCCAAGCCCGCGGGTTGCCGAGATGGCACGCGCCGCTGGAGCTGAAAAAGTTGTGGATTGCCGTGGCGCCAGCGCCGCGGCCTTGCTAACGGCGTTACGGGAGCAACCCGTGCCCGTTCTCTAACGCAAAGGATGGATACGTGAGCGAAACAGCCTTGCCCAAAGATCAAGTGCAGCCGGTGCTTGAGACACCGACCGAACCCGTTCCCCCTGTTGTGCAGCGCCGTGGCAATGGGGTGGCGATTCTAGCCCTACTGCTGGGTGCCGCAGGTGTCGCTGCCGGCGGTTGGGGCATTTGGCAGGTGCGTAGCCTGCAAGCCCACAACCTGCAGCAGTCGGAGCAGTTACAGGCGCTGAACGATCAGGCCCAGAGCTCCAAACTCAGCGAGCAGCGTTTCAGTGCGCGGCTTGAGCAACTGCCGCCAGCGGATGAGCTGGAAGACCGGCGCCGCCTGGTGGCCCAGTTGCAGGGCGATCAGCAGCGTCTCAACCAGCGCCTGGAAAGCGTCCTCGGTGCCAGCCGCAAGGATTGGCGCCTGGCCGAGGCCGAGCACTTGCTGCGCCTGGCCAGCCTGCGTTTGTCTGCCCTGCAAGACATCACCAGCGCCCAGGCGTTGGTCCAGGGCGCGGACGATATTCTTCGTGAGCAGAATGACCCGGGCGCCTTTGCCGCTCGCGAGCAAGTGCTCAAGAGCCTGGCCGCCTTGCGCAGCACCCAGCAGCCGGACCGTACCGGGCTGTTCCTGCAACTGGGCGCCTTGCGCGATCAGGTGCTCGACCTCAATGCCCTGGCCCCCGAGTTTAAGGACCGTGGCGATTCCCTGCCGGGCCTGACCGCCGATGGTGACGGCGCCAGCCTCTGGTCACGAGCCTGGGCGGAGCTTTCGCGGTATTTCCGCATTGACTTCAACGCTGACAAAAACATTCGGCCGCTATTGGCCGGGCAAAGCCTGACCCAGGTGCGCCTGGCCTTGAGCCTGGCCCTGGAGCAAGCGCAGTGGGCCGCCTTGAATGGCCAGGCTCCGGTATACGGGCAGGCGCTGACAGAGGCTCGGGATGTACTGAAAACCAACTTCAATCAGGACGACCCGCAGACCAAGGTCATGGTGGAGCGCCTGGCCGAGTTGAGCCAGCAGCCGGTGACCGTGGTCACGCCGGACCTGGCCAAGACCCTGAGCGCGGTCCAGGCGTACCTTGAGCGGCGCAACCTGAACGCTGAAGACTCGGTGAAACCTCTGGCCAAGCCTGCTGCGAGCACCGCGCAGGAGACCAGCCCATGAAGCGCGTGTATGTGATTGTGCTGTTGCTGATCGCTGCGATCGGCTTGCTGGGTCTGGCGATTGCCGAGCATCCCGGTTACGTGCTGATCGCGTACAGCAACTTCCGTTATGAATCGAGCCTGTGGGCCAGCCTGGCCTTGGTTGCACTGATCTGGCTGCTGATCTGGGGCATCAAGCTGCTGATCGAGCTGGTGTTGGTTTCCGGTGGGGTGGTCAACCCCTGGTCGCGGCGCAACCGCAGCCGTCGGGTGCAGATCGCCATCGAGCAGGGGCAGATGGACCTGGCCGAAGGACGCTGGGCCAGTGCGCAGCGGCATCTGCATCGGGCCGCCGAAGCCGAGCGTCAGCCGCTGCTGTATTACCTGGGCGCTGCCCGGGCGGCCAACGAGCAGGGGCACTACGAAGAGTGCGACCGTCTGCTGGAGCGCGCCCTGGAGCGCCAGCCGCAAGCTGAATTGGCGGTGGCCTTGAGTCACGCGCAAATGCAGACCGACCGTGGTGATACCGACGGTGCACTGGTTACCCTGCAGGCCATGCATGAGCGTCACCCCCACAGCGTTCAGGTGCTGCGCCAGTTGCAGCGGCTGCATCAGCAGCGTGGCGACTGGTCGGCGGTGATTCGCCTGTTGCCTGAGTTGCGCAAGGACAAGGCATTGCCCGCCAGCGAGTTGCTGGAACTGGAGCGCCGGGCCTGGGGTGAAAACCTGACCCTCGCCGCGCGTCGTGAAGAAGATGCCACTGCCGGTTTGCAGTCCCTTAATCGCGCCTGGCAACAATTGACCTCGGCCCAGCGCCAAGAGCCGCCATTGATCTTGGCCTACGCCGAGCAACTGCGTCAGTTGGGAGCGGAAGCCGAGGCCGAGGAAGTGCTGCGCACGGCGATGAAGCGCCGGTACGAAAGCCATCTGGCCCGTCTGTATGGCCTGGTGCGTGGCAGTGACCCGGCGCGCCAGCTGCAAACCGCCGAGCAATGGCTGAAGGACCATCCCGATGACCCGAGCCTGTTGCTGACTCTGGGCCGTCTCTGCCTGCAAAGCAGCCTGTGGGGCAAGGCCCGGGATTATCTGGACAGCAGCTTGCGGGTGCAGCGCAATCCGGAAGCCTGTGCCGAGCTGGCACGCTTGCTGGCGCAGTTGGGCGACACCGAGCGCAGCAACCAGCTGTTCCAGGAAGGTCTGGGGTTGCTGGACGAGCGTTTGCTGGCGTCGCCGCTGCCCGTGCCCGCCAGGGCCTGACCTGGCACCCAGTCCGGCTGCCTGAGCAGGGCAGCCGGTTTTTTTCGCTCTGGTTTTCGTGGTGGCCGCTTTGCGGCATAGCGCTTCTTGAAAGGGGCCTGCGCTTTCTCTACCGTGACTGCCTGTTTCTTCCGTTACGGATCTGTCATGTCGTTGGCCGGCTCGCGCGTGCTGTTCTCCCTGATGTTTCTGCTGGGGGCCTTGGCCTCATGGGCGGCGTTTTACCTGCAATCCGGCGGCGGCCTCGACTCTTGCCCACTTTGGAGTGCGCAGCGCGGTCTTCTGGTGGTGCTCGGCGTGTCCAACCTGATTGCCGCCGCACACGGGCCGCGCCGCCTGGGGCGCTTGCTGTACTGGGGGCTGAATCTGTTCTGGGGCTTGCTGGGCGTGGTCACGGCCGGGCGTCATGTGCTGTTGCAGAACATCCCCTCCGAGCAATTGCTGGCCTGTGTGCCGGACCTGCCGTTCATGCTGCGTCATTTTTCCTGGTGGCAGACACTGCAGTTGGCGTTCAAGGGCACGTCCGACTGTGCTGAGGTCAGCTGGACGTTGCTGGACATGAGCCTGCCGGAATGGAGCCTGCTGGTTTTTGTCGCTGTGCTGATGGTCAGCGGCTACCAGCTATGGCGCCGGTTGCAGGCCCTCTGGCAGGTGCCGGTCTTGTCTTGAGTCAGTATTTGCGCAGGGCAGGCGGATTAAACGCTTGTATGAACTTTATCTCCTGCGTACCTTGAAGCCATTGTCGTGCGGGCATAATCTGGCCCGCACGCGTCATTGGAATTATGTTGCTCGATGCTGTTCTGCCTGGCTGCTGCTTGAGTCTTCAAGCCCCGCAGCGGGTGTAGACGGCATGACCCATAAGGGAAGAGAGATCGCCATGCTCGAAAGTTGTCAGAATGCTCAGGAACGCTGGGGTGGGGTGCACCTGCTGATCGATCGCTGGCTCCAGGAGCGTCACGAACTGGTTCGGGCCTATGACGCCCTCGGTGCCAAACCTGAGGCACTGGCCGAGAGCAAAGCCCCGTTGCAGGAGTTCTGCGCCATTTTGGTGGACTACGTGTCGGCGGGGCATTTCGAAATCTACGAGCAGCTGACCAGCGAAGCCAAGGCCTTTGGCGACAAACGCGGCCTGGAACTGGCGGAGACTCTTTATCCGCGCATCGATGTGATCACTGAAAAGCTGCTGGCGTTCAACGATCTGTGTGATGAAGGCAAATGCGTGGCGCAGAAATTCCAGGAGCTCGGCGGCCTGTTGCATGAGCGCTTCGAACTGGAAGATTGCCTGATCGAAGTCCTGCACAACGCTCACAAGGAAGAAGCGGCTGCCCAAGCTTGAAGGGAGGCGTGAGGTTGACCGAAACGGTGCGCATGGCGCGCCGTTTTTCGTTGTCGGGCCTCAGCTTTTTGTGCCCAGTAATTCGACCTCAAACACCAGAGGCGTGTAGGGCGGGATCAGGTCGCCGGCACCGTCCGCGCCATACGCCTGGGCCGACGGGATCACCAGCCGCCACTTGGCACCCGTAGGCATCTGCTGCAACGCGCTGCGCCAGCCGGCGATCACGCTGTCCAGGCGAAACCACTGCGGTTGCTGGTTCTGATCGAACAGCGTGCCGTCAGGCAGGCGACCCACATAACGTACTTGCACCGAACCGTCCGCGCCGGCCTTGGCGCCGCTGCCGGGGGTGAGTTCGGTGAGCAGGATGCCGTCTGCCAGTTCGCGCACACCGGGCTTGGCTTTCTCGGCGCTGAGAAAACGCTGCTCGTTTTCCAGGGCCACTTCTGTTTGTGGCTTGGCCGATTGCTCGCTGACCTGGGCATCGTGTTGGGCGAGGATCTGTTCGATACGCTCATCCTTGAGTGCCAGGGGCTGGCCTTGATAGGCCGCTTTCAAACCTTCGATCAAGGCCTGGAGCTGCAGCTCGGGGACTTCTTCGCGCAGGCGTTCACCGAGGCTGGCGCCAAGGCTGTAAGCCAGGTCGTGAGCATCATTCGGGGCCGGCTCGGTGGCGGCGTGAGCCACTGGCACAAGCCAGATCAAGGATAAAAAAAGGTAGCGCGACATGGGCACTCTCCGGCCTGAGATGGTGGGGATTATGCCAGTGGCGATGGCCACGCTGGTGAGCAACTTCGAGTCGCGTGCAGAACATTTTCAATCGGCTGCAACGCGGGGCTTTCGATACTGTCAACATGCCCTAGCGGCGGTAGCAGCAGAGGTCTAGTATGAGCCGCAACTCACGTCAGCCAGGAGGTAAACCATGTCGGCCAATAAGAAGCCTGTAAGTACTCCGTTGCATTTACTCCAACAGTTGTCGGGCAGCCTGCTCGAGCATTTGGAAAACGCCTGTTCCGAGGCCTTGGCTGATGCTGAAAAACTGCTCGCCAAGTTGGAAAAACAACGGGGTAAAGCGCAGGAAAAACTGCACAAGTCGCGCACCAAATTGCAGGACGCCGCAGCGGCCGGCAAAGCCAAGGCGCAAGGCAAGGCCAAGGGTGCAGTGAAAGAACTTGAAGACCTGCTGGATGCTCTGAAAGAGCGTCAATCGGAAACCCGCACCTACATTCTGCAACTCAAGCGCGATGCCCAGGAAAGCCTGAAACTGGCCCAGGGTGTTGGTCGCGTGAAAGAAGCGGTGGCCAAAGTCTTGACCACCCGTGATGCCAAGCCAGCAGCGGCTGCGGCGAAGAAGCCTGCCGCCAAACCGGCAGCAGCCAAAGCAGCCCCTGCAAAATCGACCGCTAAACCTGCTGCCAAGGCACCCGCCAAGCCAGCGGCCAGTGCTGCCAAGCCGGCGGCGAAACCTGCGGCCAAAACCGCAGCCGCCAAGCCTGCTGCCAAACCGGTTGCGGCCAAAACCGCGGCGGCTAAACCTACCGCCAAACCGGCTGCCAAGGCCCCGGTGAAAGCCGCGGCAAAACCAGCGACCAAGCCAGCCGCCAAAACCGCAGCGGCCAAACCGGCAGTGGCCAAGCCGGCCGCTAAACCCGCTGTTGCCAAGGCTGCGGCCAGCAAGCCAGCGGCGCCTAAAACCCCGGTGAAAGCCGCCGCTAAACCTGCTGCGAAGCCAGCCGCTAAACCGGCTGCCGCTGCCAAGCCAGCCGCGGCTGCTGCCAAGCCCGCTGCTAAACCGGCCGCCAAGCCAGTGGCGAAAAAACCAGCCGCCAAACCTGCTGCCGCTAAACCGGCCACCGCTCCTGCGGCCGCCAAGCCAGCGACACCTGCCGCACCTGCTCCAGCTGCTTCGCCAGCACCGGCAGCCACTCCGGCCGCTCCTGCGTCGGCCGCTGCCAGCAGCACCCCAGGCAGCGCTTCCTAAGCGCTGGTCACCGCGACACGCAGCACCTGCAGCGCGTCGCGGTTGAAGTTGGCGGCTTCGGCCGCCACTCCTTCCAGCCAGGCCGACAAATCGTCCGCCTGCCCCTCTGGCCAGTCCTCGGCCACATCTTGCAAACGCATTAACAATTGCCGTTCCGCTTCCAGTTCCAGGGCTTTGACCTGTTCGCGCAAGATCCGCAGTTCCGGATCCTGGCCGGCCGCCGAGCGCCATTGATTGCGTAACTGGCGTAACGGTTGCACCACGTCCCGGTGCCAGGGCTCGGCCTGCTCGCGTAGCAACTCAAGCCGTTGCGCAGTGCAGGCCACGCCACGCTCACCGAGCCAAGCGGCGCACAGCAGCAGACAGACATTGGCACCGGCCCCCTGCAATTGCAGGCACGCCGCTTCGACGCCGGAAAGGGCGTAGGTCTTGAGGGTAAAGCTCCACAGGTCAGAGGACATATTCCTACTCGCGCCAGTTGCGAGCGAAGCTGGTAGACTCCGCCGCCATTATGATTCGACTTCAGAACCTGACTTTACAGCGTGGCCCGCAACGTCTGCTAGAAGACGCCGAGCTGACCCTGCACGCCGGCCATAAAGCCGGCTTGATCGGTGCTAATGGCGCCGGCAAATCCAGCCTTTTCGCCTTGTTGCGCGGTGAGCTGCACCCGGATTCCGGGGACTGCTTCCTGCCCGCCGACTGGCGCATTGCCCACATGCGTCAGGAGGTCGATACCCTCGAACGCCTGGCCGTGGACTATGTGCTCGATGGCGACCTGCGTCTGCGTCAGGTGCAGCGTGAGCTGGCGGCGGCCGAAGCGTCCCACGACGGTGCTGCCCAGGCGCGCCTGCATGCCGAACTGGATAGCGCCGACGGTTACACCGCCGACGCCCGGGCGCGCAAATTGCTGGCGGGCCTGGGGTTCACCAACGAGCAGATGGACCGTCAGGTCGGCGACTTCTCCGGGGGCTGGCGGATGCGCCTGAACCTGGCCCAGGCGCTGATGTGCCCGTCGGACCTGTTGCTGCTCGACGAGCCCACCAACCACTTGGACCTCGACGCCATTATCTGGCTCGAAGAGTGGCTCAAGAGCTACCCGGGCACCTTGCTGCTGATCTCCCACGACCGCGACTTCCTGGACGCCGTGGTGGATCACGTGGCCCACGTCGATCAGCGCAAGATCACGCTTTATCGCGGCGGCTACAGCGCCTTCGAACGCGCCCGTGCCGAGCGTCTGGCCCAGCAACAGCAGGCCTACGAGAAGCAGCAGGCGCAACGGGCGCACATGGAAAGCTACATCGCTCGCTTCAAGGCCCAGGCCACCAAGGCCCGTCAGGCCCAGAGCCGGATCAAGGCCCTGGAACGCATGGAAGAGCTGTCGGCGGCCCATGTCGATTCGCCGTTCGACTTCACCTTCCGCGAGTCGATGAAGATCTCCAGCCCCTTGATCGATCTCTCCGACGCGCGCCTGGGTTACGGCGAGCGTGCGGTGCTGGAGAAGGTCAAGCTGCAACTGACCCCCGGCGCGCGAATCGGTCTGCTGGGCCCCAACGGCGCCGGCAAGTCGACCCTGATCAAAAACCTGGCGGGTGAGCTACAGCCGCTGTCGGGCCGCCTGACCCGTGGCGAGAACACCGTGGTCGGCTACTTCGCCCAGCATCAGTTGGACTCCCTGGACTCCAAGGCCAGCCCGTTGCTGCACCTGCAACGCCTGGCCCCCACCGAGCGTGAGCAGCCTCTGCGCGACTTCCTCGGCGGCTTTGATTTCCGTGGTGCGCGCATCGACGAGCCGGTGCTGAATTTCTCCGGCGGCGAAAAAGCCCGCCTGGCCCTCGCGTTGATCGCCTGGGAGCGGCCCAACCTGTTGCTGCTCGACGAACCCACCAACCATCTGGACCTGGAGATGCGCCTGGCCTTGACCATGGCCCTGCAAGAGTTCAGTGGCGCGGTGCTGGTGGTGTCCCACGATCGCCACTTGCTCAAAAGCACCACCGACAATTTCTACCTGGTGGCGGACGGCAAGGTCGAGGAGTTCGACGGCGACCTGGACGACTACACCCGTTGGCTGGTGGATTATCGCCAGCGCAATGCGCCGGTCAGCAACACCCCGGTCAACCCGGACAAGACCGACAAAAAGGCCCAGCGCCAGGCCGCTGCGGCCCTGCGTCAGCAGTTGGCGCCGCACAAGCGTGAAGCCGACAAGCTGGAAGCCGAACTGGGCAAGGTCCATGAGCGCCTGGCCAAGATCGAAGCCAGCCTGGGCGACAGCGGCATCTACGAGGCGGCGCGCAAGGACGAATTGCGTGACCTGCTGGCTGAACAGGCCAAGCTCAAGGTCCGTGAAGGGCAGTTGGAAGAGTCCTGGATGGAAGCCCTGGAGCTGCTGGAAAGCCTGCAGGCGGAGTTGGAGGCCTTGTCCTGATGGAGGCGTTGCAGTTGTCGTTGCCGGCGCAATGGATCGAGCCGCTGTGGATTGGCGTGCAGATTCTGCTGATCCTGTTGGCGGGCTACCTGGCCCAGCGTTTCGTTGCCCGTTGCCTGACTCGCCTCGGCGAGCGTTACCCTTTCCCGCCGCAATTGCTGATGCCCCTGCGTGGCGGCCTGCGCTGGCTGATCATGGGCAGCGCGCTGATCTTTGTCCTGGAGCGCCTGGGCGTTTCTGCCACGGTGCTGTGGACCGCCTTGTCCGGCTTTGTCGCCGTGGCCGCGGTGGCCTTCTTCGCCATGTGGAGTGTGCTCTCCAACCTGCTCTGCGCGATTTTGATCTTCACCGTCGGGCCATTCCGCCTGGGCGATCTGGTGGAGCTGGTGGACACGGTGGACAAGCCCGGCGTCAAAGGCCGGGTGGTGGCGATCAACCTGCTCTACACCACCCTGATCGAAGTCGAAGAGGCCGGCACCGGCAGCGCCATGGTGCAAGTGCCCAACAGCCTGTTCTTCCAGCGTTCGGTACGCCGTTGGCGCGGTGCCGACGCCTTGCCCCTGGGCTCCGGCGGCAAGTAGCCCTGGGCCTTTGTCGGCGCCGAAAAAAAACGATAGTCATCCGCCAGCCGGCGCATTAGCTTAGGCACCTGAACCGATTTTGAGTCGAGGTGTGCGATGGTTTTTGAGACATGGCTGGCGTTTTTTGCCGCCTGCTGGGTGATCAGCCTTTCCCCGGGCGCAGGCGCTATCGCGTCGATGTCCTGCGGGCTGCAATACGGTTTCTGGCGCGGTTACTGGAACGCCCTGGGCCTGCAGCTGGGCCTGGCACTGCAGATCGCCATTGTCGCTGCGGGCGTGGGCGCGATTCTCGCGACCTCCGCCACGGCCTTCTATGCCATCAAATGGTTCGGCGTGGCCTACCTGGTGTACCTGGCGATCAAGCAATGGCGCGCCTTGCCCAGCGACCTCAGTGACGACGCCGCCATTCGCCCGATCGGCAAGCCCCTGGCCCTGGTGTTTCGCGGATTCCTGGTGAACGTCAGCAACCCCAAGGCCCTGGTGTTCATGCTCGCGGTGTTGCCGCAGTTCATCGACCCGCACGCGCCGCTGGTGCAGCAGTACCTGATCCTCGGCGTGACTATGATCGTGGTCGATCTGATCGTCATGGCTGGCTACACCGGGCTGGCGTCCAAGGTGTTGCGCCTGCTGCGTACGCCGACCCAGCAACGGCGCATGAACCGCACCTTTGCCGGGTTGTTCATCGGCGCCGCGGGGTTGCTGGCGACCATCCGCAAAGCCGCGATCTAAAACCGCAGGCACAAAAAAAGGCGACCCTTGGGGTCGCCTTTTTCGTTTACAGACGCTTTAGCGCAGGATCACTGGCGCGCTGTCCGGCGGCAGGTTGTTACGCACCGGTGCACGGCCTGGCTGCTCATAGCCACCGCGACCCAACTGCTCGGCGATCTGCCGGGCAACGTCTTCACCGAGGGTCTTCGAGACTTCACGGACCACACGCGGGCGATTCAGCGAAACACGAATGTCGCGGCTGTTCACCAGCTTGGTGTCCTGGCCTTCGCCCATGGCGGTAAAGGCCGAGGTGATCTCGAAGGTCTTGGTGTTGATCAGGCTGAAATCCGCCACCAGGGTCAGCCCCAGCACCGCCGAGTAGCTGTTGGTATTGGCCAGCTCGTTGATGTCCTGGGTGAAGTCGATGTCCGACAAGGTGCCGAACAGCACGTAGTCGGCGCCCTTGAAGTTGCCGGCCTTGATGCGCTTGATCACGTCATAGACGTTGGTCTTGGACGCATCGGTGTGCGGCGAACCCTGCACCAGCTGGAACATGCCGGAGCGCAGGATCTCGCCCTTGATGTCGCCGGTGAACTTACGCAGCTCGCCTTCTTCGATGTAGCTGCTACTGGACTCCATCTCGTTGTAGCTCGACGAGCCGCTGGCGCTGTAATAGCCCTCGCGGTAGTTGCTCTGCGCCGAAACCACGTGGATGTATTCCTGCACACGTTCCTGGTAGGCCAGGTCCATGACTGCAACTTTCGGGGCCGCCTGGGCGCTGAACGCACAGGCCAGGGCCAGGATGCCAATCCATGCACGCATTGTTTAACGCTCCGTGGTCTTGCGGATCTCTTTCTCGTCCATCCACTCGGCCAGACCGCTTTCAACGTCGATCAATTGCAGGCTGAACTTGTAGAAGACGTCCTTGTAGTCGCTGCTGCGCTTGACGATGGAGCTGATCGAGCCTTCAAGACGGTATTTGGCGGCGATCATGTTGCCGGTCTTGGCCACAGTGCCTTTCTTGTACAGGCCGCTCTGGTTTTGCAGCTTGAGCTGGTCGACCTGGCTCTGCATGGCGTTGTTGTCGCTGGCGAAGCGAGCGGTGCCGGACTTCATCAACTGGGTCTTGATCGAGGTGGTGATCTCGCGGGTATCGATGTACTCGCTGGTCTTGTTCTTCACGTCGTAGACCTGAACCACCGGGCGACCTTGCAGGATGCCGGACTGGGCCAGGGAGCGAGTCATGGACTCGGCGATCATCTGCAGGTCGGTGGAGCCGAACTCGTTGGTCACCAGTTCCACGGCCTTGCTGTCGCCGTAGCCGATGTTCTTGCCGCCCAGTACAGGCGAGTTGTTGGCGCAGCCGCTGGCCAGAAGGGCGACTACGGCGATGCAGGAAAAGCGTGCAAACATGACGGTGCTCTCTTAATCGAATTCAAAAACGGCTTATTGGGTTTTGACTTCCATGCGGAAATCGGTCGCCTGCGGAACCGGGGCAATGGCCGGCAGGAAGGTGGCCTGGGCGGCGTACAGGTTGAAGACTTTCCAGCTTTCTTCGTCGGCCACCGGGAAACCGTCGTCGCCCAGCCAGACAAAGCGGTAGTACATGGTCATGTTGGTGTGGCTGGTGTTGTTCAGCGCCACCTTGACTGTCAGGAAGCCGTTTTCACGGGCAACCCGCATCGCACCGACGGCGATGTTGTTGAATTTGTTCATCACCACGACCTTGCTCGCGGCGCTGCCGGGTGCCGGAGGTGGAGGGGTGGCGCAGCCGGCCAGGAGGGCCAGTGCGGCGACGGCGATAAGGTTAAAGCGCATGAGCGTCTCCGCTTAAGGTTGTTTGAGGGTGGCGATGGCTTGGGCGTTGGGGCTGGCGATCACTTGCGCGGCAAGGCCGCTGGTGAAGACCTGGTTGCCGACCACGCGCAGCGCGACCACTTGGTAGCGTTGTTCGATCTTGACCTGGACCCGGGTGCCGCCCAGGGCGTTGGGCAGGCTGATCTGGTGGTCGCCCTGCTTGAGGCGCAGACGCACCACCTGGGTGTTGTCCGGCAGGGTGCGCCAGGTACGGGTGTCGGCACCTTCGGTGACCGCCGATGCCAGGCCCACGGCCAGGCCGGCCAACGGGTTGACGTCGTTCAGTTGCTTTTGCGCCACGCCACGGGTCACGGCGCGCACGGTGGTGCGCAGGATGATCCCCGGCATGTCGTCACGCAGGGCGCGGCGGGACATAGCGGTGGTGCTGTTGAGTTGGGTCAGGTCCTGTTGCTGTTCATCCACCACGATCTGGGTGAACGCCTGGGTCGAGGTGTCTGGCTTGATGACCGGGAACGACAGCGGGGTAATCACCAGATTGCCGCTGATGGGCAGGGGCAGGGGAATACGGATCGAATCGCGAGCCGGCGCCAGGCCGCTTTGCACCACGATCAGCACGTCGCTGTCGTTGGATTCCACCACGGGGGCGACCACGGCTTTGGCGGCGACCTTTTTCGAGGCCTTGCGGCTCGATTTGCCCGATGGCTTGACGCTGACCAGGTCCGCCGGGGCGTCGAGGTTCAGCAGGGCCTTTTCCAGTAGCGGGGTGTTGGGGCGCAGCTCGGCGGCTTTGCGGTAGCCCGGTGCAGCCAGGTCTTTCTCGCCCAGGGCTTCATAGACGAAACCGGCCAGGTAGTGGCTGAACGCACTCTGGTAGCTGTTTTTCAGGTTGACCACGTCTGGCGCGTCAAGGGAGGCCACCGGGTAGCCCTGAAGGTCCTTGTACTCGGTCTTGACCCCTTGCTTCTCGGCCTCTTCCTCGCGCTTGAGGTATTCCTTGTCGCGCAGTTCGGCGATCACGGCTTCGCGTTCGTGGGTCTTCTTGATGGCGCTGCGGGCGCCGTCGAAATCATTCTGGGCCAGCAGGTTGAGGGCCATCTGGGTGGTCAGCATGACTTTTTCGTAGTCGTAGCCTTCGTAGCGACGGACCTTGTCGTTGACCAGGAAGCTGCCGAACTGGGCCAGGTACTTGTCGGTGTCGAGCTTGACCGAGTCTTCCCAGTTGCCCACCACTTGGTCGGCATGCTGCCAGGCGGCCTGGCTACCGTTCAGGTCGCCCTTGGCCCGCAATAGCTCACCTTTCTCGAAGTAATAGAGCAGGTCTTTGTCTTCACCGGTGTTGTTCTTTTCCAGCAGGACCAGGGCGGCGTCGACGTGACCGGCGCTGAGTTGCTGGTTGGTTTCCTGGAGTTCGTTGTCGTAGCTGCGAAAGGCAGAACAACCGGCAAGTAGGGTGACGGCGCTGAGCGCGAGCGAAGTGAGGGCGCGGGATGCCATGAGCGATACTTCTTCCCTGAAAATTGGCAGCCGAATGCAGGTCTGGCTGTAAGGACCTCTTGGTCTAGGTATCGGGCGATCCTGCCAATTCTTCATTAAAAAATATGGCTGATTCCATATCGCGATAACGAAGGCGCGGCATTATAGACACCGGATGCTGGCTGTGTAATGGCTTTTTAGCTCAACTTTTGCTGCCGATGCCACTACGCCTGCGGGCTGTCTATCGGGCCCGGCTGGCGACGTCTCTAGCCCGCACCACCTGGCCCGAAACAAACACCTGGCGACCCACCACCCGCAGGTTGATGACCTGATAGGGCAGGTCCACCTTGACGTTGATCGGCGGGCTGTTGGCCACGCTCAGGTGCTGCTCGCCCTTCTTCAGGCGCAGGCGTACCACCTGGGTGTTGTCCGGCAAGGTGCGCCAGGTGCGGGTGTCGGCTTTTTCACGCAACTCCAGCATGACCAAGTCTTCATCGGCCAGCTTTGGGTTTTTTTTGCGTAGGGCAGCCTGGCGACTGGCCGCCAGCTGCGCGCGCAGGTTGGTACGCAGGATGATCCCCGGCATGTCATCGTGCAGCGCCCGTCGGGACATGGCACTGGTGCTGTTAAGCAGGGTCAGGGCTCGCGGGCGGCCGTTGACGCTGATTTGGCTGATGGGTGGGGTCGAGGTGTCCGGCTTGATCACCGGGAAAGACATCAGCGTCGGTGTGGGCTGGCCTTTGACGTCCACCATCAGGGGTACGCGCACCGAGTCGCGGGCCGGCGCCAGGCCGCTTTGCACAATGATCAGCACTTCGCTCTGGTCAGCACGGGCGGCCGGTTTGTCGAGGTCCCGCAGGGCCTGCTCCAGCAGGGGCGTGTGGGGGCGCAACTCGATGGCCTGGCGATAGCCCGGCGCGGCCAGGGTGCGCTCGCCCAGGGCCTGGTAGACGAAGCCCGCCAGGTAGTGACTGAACGCGCTCTGGTAGCTGTTCTTCAGCTCCAGGACCTCGGGGGCATCCAGGGTGGCCACCGGGTAGCCTTGCAAATCCTTGTACTGCAGATCGATGCCCTGGTCCCGGGCCTGTTGTTCCAGGCGCAGGTATTCCTTGTCCCGCACGCCGGCGATCAAGGCCTCGCGTTCGTGGGTTTTCTTGATCTCGGTGCGGGCGCCGTCGAAGTCGTTCAGGTCCAGCAGGTTGAGGGCCATCTGGGTGGTCAGCATGACTTTTTCGTAGTCGTACCCGTCGTAGCGACGCACCTTGTCGTTGATCAGGAAGCTGCCGAGCTGGGCCAGGTACTTGCCGGTGTCGAAACGCACCTGTTCTTCCCATTTGAAGATTTCCCGGTCGGCGCGGCGCCAGGTGAGCTGGCTGTCGATCAGGTCGCCCTTGGTTCGCAGCAGTTCGCCTTTTTCGAAGTAATAGAGCAGGTCCTTGCTGCGCCAAGGGTTGTGCTGCTCCAGCAGGCCCAGGGCACTGTCAGGGTCGCCAGCGCTGAATGGCTCGGTGGTGAGCTGCATTTCCTGGTCGTAATCGCGGTAGATCGAGCAACCGCTGAGCAACAGGGTGCCGAGCAGCAACCCGAGGAGGCGTCGAGGGGCCATAGGCGGTGCTTCTTCCCTGAAAGTGAAGGGCCTGAGGGTGGCGCATTATAGGGGCGGATGCACGGTACACAGGCCTGGGCCGGGCGGCGATATTTTTTGCCTCGGCTACGACCTGGGCTGCAACGCCGGGTGGCAAGCGACGGATGAACGCCTGTAACGCCGATAGGCCTTGAGTGAAGTGCATTGGAAGTGAACAATGTGTTACTTCGTATTTCCATTTGAGATTCGTTCATGACCGCCTTCTCCCGTTCACTGGCGTGGCTGATGCTGCCGGTAGTGGCCCTGTGCAGCTTCAGCGCGCTGGCCGATACGTCCGACAGCGCCGGCAAGGCCTTGCATCTGCTCGATTACATCGGCGCCGACTACCCGTCGACGGTCGAGGCGGGCAAGGTCATCGACGAGTCCGAGTACCGTGAGCAGCTGGAGTTTCTAGGTGTTCTCCAGGGGCTGGTGAGCGAGCTGCCGGCCAAGCCCGAGCAGGCCGAGTTGAATGACGGCATCCGTCGTTTGCGCACGGCCGTAACGGCGCACGAGGACGGCGCCCAGGTGGCGCGTCAGGCCCGGCAACTGGGGGCTCGCCTGGCGGTGGCCTATGAAGTCAGCCAGGCGCCGATCATCACCCCCGATCCGGCCCGTGGCGCGCCGCTCTATGCCCAACATTGTTCGGTGTGCCACGGCACCAGCGGCAGCGGCGATGGCCCGGCGGGTGTCGGCCTGATGCCGCCACCGGCCAATCTGCGCGATGCCAAGCGCCTGGACCGCCTGAGCCTGTACGCGATCTACAACACCCTGGGCCTGGGGATCGAAGGCACCGACATGCCGTCGTTCGCCGACCAGCTGGATGATCGTCAGCGTTGGGACCTGGCCACCTACATCGCCGGCTTCAGTGCCGACCCGGCTGCCGCCAAGAGCGACAGCCCGTTCAACCTGGCCGACCTGGCCCGGCAAACCCCCAGCGAAGTGTTGAGTGCCCAGGGTGCCGAGGCGGCCGCGACCTTCCGCGCCCAGCGTGGGCAGCCGCCCCAGGTCAAGCGTGGCCCGGCCCAGTTGCTCGACTACACCGCCTCGACCCTGGACAAGAGCTTGGCGGCCTACCGCGCTGGCGACCATGAGCAGGCCTACGACCTGTCAGTGGCGGCCTACCTGGAAGGTTTCGAGCTGGTGGAAAGCTCCTTGGACAACGTCGATGCCACGGTGCGTAAAGACACCGAGAAGTCCCTGATGGCTTACCGGCAGTCCCTGCAGGACGGCTTGCCAGTGGACCAGGCCGAGCAGCGTCTGCAGGCGGCCAAGGCCAAGCTCAAGGAGTCCGCGGGCTTGTTGGGCAGCGATGGCTTGAGCTGGTCCCTGAGTTTTATCTCCGGCTTGCTGATTCTGCTGCGTGAGGGCCTGGAAGCGATTCTGGTGCTGGCGGCGATCCTCGCCTTCCTGCGCAATACCGGGCAGCAGTCGGCGGTTCGCAGCGTCAACGTCGGTTGGGCCCTGGCGCTGCTGGCGGGCCTGGGCACCTGGGCCCTGGCGGCTTATGTGATCGATGTCAGCGGTTCCCAGCGGGAGTTGCTGGAAGGGGCGACGGCGTTGTTCGCCAGCGTCATGGTGCTCTGGCTCGGCGTGTGGATGCACGACCGGCGCCATGCGGCCGCTTGGCAGGACTACATCAAGAGCAGCCTGGTGGGCGGGGGCGGGCGTTTCGGTTTTGCGATCCTGGCGTTCTTCTCGGTTTATCGCGAGCTGTTCGAGGTGATCCTGTTCTACGAAACCCTGTGGCTGCAGGCGGGCCCGGCGGGTCACAACGCGGTGCTGGCCGGTGGCGCCACCGCGCTAGTGCTGCTGGTGGGCCTGGCCTGGGTGATTCTGCGGGGCTCGGCCAAGCTGCCGCTGGCGTTGTTCTTCGGCATCAACGCAGCGCTGCTGTGTGCGCTGTCGGTGGTGTTTGCCGGGCACGGCGTCAAGGCGCTGCAGGAGGCCGGCATTTTCGGCACGCGGCCGGTGGCGTTCTTTGACTTCGACTGGCTGGGGATTCACGCTGACGCCTATTCGCTCGGGGCTCAGGCCGTGGCGCTGCTGGCGATTGTGGTGCTGTACAGCCGCAGCCGCCTGAATGAGAAGCAGCGCGTGCGCGCGTCCTGAATCTGAGGCGTCGCTGATCGCGGGCAAGCTCGCTCCTGACCGGGGCGGCTTGCCCGTTTTGCTTTCTGTAGGGAGAACATTCAATGCGTGTGTGGATCGATGCCGATGCCTGCCCCAAGGCGGCCAAGGACCAAGTGGTGCGGTTTGCCCTCAAGCGCCAGTTCGAGGTGCTGCTGGTGGCCGGGCAGCCGCAGATCAAGCCGGCCTTTGCCTGCGTCAGGCTGATCGTGGTGCCCAGTGGACCGGATGCCGCGGACGACTACCTGGTGGAACACGCGGTGCCTGGGGAGTTGGTGATCTGCAGCGATGTGCCCCTGGCTGACCGGCTGGTGAAGAAGGGCGTGGCGGCCCTCGACCCGCGGGGCAAGGAGTTCGATGTGCAGAACATGGGCGAGCGCCTGGCGGTGCGCAATCTGTTCACCGACCTGCGGGAGCAGGGCCAGGTTGGGGGAGGGCAGGGGCCTTACAGCGATCGGGATAAGCAGGCATTCGCCAACGCCCTGGACCGGATTCTGACCCGGCTGGCGCGCCAGGCCTGAAGCCGGGTGGCGAGGCGCTCGGGGCCTCGCCACCGACGGTGGCTTACTGGTCGTGTTCGTGGGTCAGTTCCAGCACCCGATCTACCAGCTTGTTGATGCCGGATGCAGCTTCGCTGATGGATTGCGCGAGCATGTAGGCCGGGGTGCAGACCAGCTTGCGGGCCTTATCCTCGATGATATCGCTCACCGCGCAGTCTTCATGGGTGGCGCCCATCTTGGTCAGGGCTTCGACAGTGCCGGCGTCGTTGCCAATGGTGCAGGTCACGCCCGGGCCATAGATTTTTGCCGCCAGGGCCGGGGTGATGCAGATCAGACCTACCGGCTTGCCGGCTTCGGCAAAGGCTTCGGCCAGGGCCAGGACGTCTGCCTGGACCGTGCAAGCGGCCCCTTCCACCGCGAAGTTGGACAGGTTTTTCGCCGCGCCGAAACCGCCGGGAACGATCAGCGCATCAAAGTCCTCGACGTTGGCCTCGCGCACGTTCTTCACCTCGCCCCGGGCGATGCGCGCCGATTCCACCAGGACATTGCGCTGCTCGGGCATGGCGTCGCCGGTGAGGTGGTTGATCACGTGCATCTGCGGGATATCGGGGGCGAAGCACTGGACCTTGGCGCCGCGCTGGTCGAGGCGCAGCAGGGTAATCACGCTTTCATGGATCTCCGCGCCGTCGTAGACGCCGCAACCGGAAAGGATCACTGCAACTTTTTTGCTCATGGGCTTTTCTCCAGATTCATGGCGCTAAATGTCCACTAATTTGTCATGTGTTGCCATAGGGCGATTGCGCGCTGGGACCTAATCTCCGGTATCGAATCCGATCAGGCCGTGTCATGAACTTCATCCTCTATGCGGTGCCGTTTTTCTTCGTGCTGATTGTCTTGGAACTGCTGCTCGACCGCTGGCGCGGAGTCAATAACTACCGGGTCGCGGATGCGGTGAACAGCATCAGCACCGGGGTCTTGTCCACCACCACCGGCCTGCTGACCAAGGGCGTCGGCCTGCTGACTTATGTGTTCGCCCTGGAGTATGTGGGGCTGTTCCAGTGGCCTGCCGACAGCGTCTGGGTGTGGGTCTTCGCCTTTGTCCTGTATGACTTCTGCTACTACTGGCTGCACCGCCTGGGGCACGAGCGCAACATTCTCTGGGCTGCCCATTCGGTGCATCACCAGAGCGAGGACTACAACCTCTCCACGGCCCTGCGCCAGACCAGCACCGGTTTCTTGCTGAGCTGGATCTTCTACCTGCCCTTGGCACTGTTCGGCGTGCCGCTGCTGGTGTTTGTCAGCGTCGCGGCATTGAACCTGCTGTACCAGTTCTGGGTGCATACCCGGCATATTCCCAAGCTCGGCTGGTATGAGTGGTTCTTCGTCACGCCGTCCAATCACCGTGCGCACCACGCGCAAAACCCTCTCTACATGGATCGCAACTACGGCGGGGTGTTCATTATTTGGGACCGCCTGTTCGGCACCTTCCAGGAAGAGGACGACAACGAGCCGGTGGTGTTCGGCGTGACCACGCCGCTGGCCAGTTGGAACCCGATCTGGGCCAACCTGCAGTTCTATGCTCAGTTGCTGGCGGATGCGCGACGTACCCGAAACCTGTGGGACAAGCTGCGAATCTGGTTTATGCCCACGGGCTGGCGGCCGGCGGATGTGGCGGCCCGCTACCCGCTGAACAAGCCGGACCTGGCAAGCTTTCGCAAGTTCGAGGTGCCGCTGGCGTTGGGGCAGCAGGTGTATGTGGTGCTGCAGTTCGCGGTCTACGTGGCCTTGGGCAGCTACTTGATGAACCTGGAGAACAGCTTGTCCACTGTCGGCCTGGTCCTGGGCTGGGGCGCCATGGCCTGGGGGCTGTTTGTGCTGGGGGCCTTGCTGGAAAATCGCCCTTGGGCGTTGACGCTGGAGGGGCTGCGGCTGCTGTCGAATCTGCCGCTGGTGTGGCTGGCGCCGATGGTCGGGCTGTGGCCGGGCAACCCCCTGGCCTGGGTTGCCCTGCTGCTTTACAGCGTGCTCAGTGGGCTGGCGCTGTATGGCTGCCGCGGCCGTTTCACTCGCTTGGCGTAGGGCTGTCGTTGGCTTTTTTCAGCTCGGCCTGTTCGGCTTCGTAGACCTGCTTGGCCAGGCGCGCGTTCTTGAAGCGGCGGCGCAGCCACAGGCCGACGCCGAGCAGCAGCAACGCGCCAAGGACCCACAGCTCGTACTTCTTGATGCTGCCGAGCATGCCTTCCATGATCGCGCCGAAGTGATAGGCCGCCGCTGCCAGGGCTGCCGCCCAGATGGCCGCGCCAATGCCGTTGAGCAACAGGTAGCGGCCCGGCGGATAGCCAGACAGGCCGATGGCCACCGGCATCACCGTGCGCAAGCCGTACACGAAGCGGAAGCTCAGCACCCAGATATCCGGGTGCTTGCGAATGTGCTCCAGCGCCCGGTCACCCATCATCTGCCAGCGCGGTTTGCGTGCCAGTAACTTGCGTCCATGGCGACGACCGAGGAAGTACCACAGCTGATCGCCGGCATAGCTGCCGAAGAACGCCACGACCACCACCAGGTTGATGTCCATGTATCCACGGAACGCGAGGAAGCCGGCCAGGACCAAGATGGTCTCGCCTTCGAAAAATGTGCCTAGAAAGAGGGCGAAGTAGCCGAAATCCTGGAGAAATTGTTGGAGCATTGTCTGGATGCTGGCGAAATGAACGCGCAGCCTACCCCTTCGGCGACAGGGATGAAAGTATCGAAATGTGTCTCGACGTGAACAATTCCGCCAATGACAATGGCTGCGACTGCCGCTTACAGGGCTAAGCACAACTGTCATACGTTCGTCATAATGGCCGCTTATAACTGTCACGCTCGCCCGCCAGCGCGGGCTCAGGAGTCTGCCGTGAGCTTTACCCCCGCCAACCGTCTGTTTCCCGCCACCCGCTTGCGTCGTAACCGCCGTGATGACTTCTCCCGACGTCTGGTGCGCGAGAACCGGCTGTCGGTGGACGATCTGATCCTCCCGGTATTCGTGCTCGACGGTGAGAACCGGCGCGAGGCGGTGGCATCGATGCCCGGCGTGGAGCGTCTGACCATCGATCTGTTGCTTGAAGAGGCGGCGCATTGGGTCGAGCTGGGGATTCCGGCGCTGGCGCTGTTTCCGGTGACGCCGGCAGGGCTCAAGTCCCTGGATGCTGCCGAAGCCTGGAACCCCGAGGGTATCGCCCAGCGCGCTACCCGGGCCCTGCGTGAACGCTTCCCAGAGTTGGGGGTGATCACCGACGTCGCCCTCGACCCGTTCACCACCCATGGCCAGGACGGCATTCTCGACGAACAGGGTTATGTGCAAAACGACGTCACCGTTGATGCCTTGGTGCGCCAGGCCTTGTCCCATGCCGCCGCCGGTGCCCAGGTGGTGGCGCCGTCGGACATGATGGACGGCCGTATCCAGGCGATCCGTGAAGCCCTGGAGCTGGCCGGTCATGTCAACGTGCGGATCATGGCCTACTCGGCCAAGTACGCCAGCGCCTACTACGGCCCGTTCCGCGATGCGGTGGGGTCGGCGCTGAACCTGGGCAAGGCCGACAAGGCCTCGTACCAGATGGACCCGGCCAACGGCGATGAAGCCCTGCATGAAGTGGCGGCCGATCTGGCCGAAGGGGCGGACATGGTCATGGTCAAGCCGGGGATGCCTTACCTGGACATCCTTTTCCGGGTCAAAGATGAATTCAAGGTGCCGACCTTTGTCTATCAGGTCAGCGGCGAATACGCCATGCACATGGCGGCGATCCAGAATGGTTGGTTGGGTGAAGGAGTTATTCTTGAATCCCTGACCGCCTTTAAACGTGCAGGTGCTGATGGCATCCTGACTTACTTTGCCGTTCGTGCTGCTCAATTGTTACGAGAGCAAAAATAGCCCTCCCAGGAACACGCGATGAATACCGAAGGACTCACTGAAGTTGCCGTAAAAGAGGCTCAGCCTGTGGTCGAACAAGTGGTGGAAACCCCGCCGGAGCTGGAAACCCCTCCGCCGGCCGCGGTGACGGCCGAGGCGCAGCCGGCGCCGGCGATCGTCGTCCCCAACCTGGATGACAGCAGCCTGTACATCCACCGTGAGCTGTCGCAACTGCAGTTCAACATCCGCGTGCTGGAGCAGGCGCTGGATGAGTCCTATCCGTTGCTGGAACGGCTGAAATTCCTGCTGATCTTCTCCAGCAACCTGGATGAGTTCTTCGAGATTCGTGTAGCGGGGCTGAAGAAGCAGATCACCTTCGCTCGGGAACAAGCCGGTGCCGATGGCCTGCAACCCCACCAGGCCCTGGCGCGCATCAGCGAGCTGGTGCACGGTCACGTCGACCGCCAGTACGCGATCCTCAACGACATCCTGCTACCGGAGCTGGAAAAGCATCAGGTGCGCTTTATCCGCCGCCGTTACTGGACCACCAAGCTCAAGACCTGGGTGCGCCGCTATTTCCGCGACGAAATCGCGCCGATCATCACCCCCATCGGCCTCGACCCGACGCATCCGTTCCCGTTGCTGGTGAACAAGAGCCTGAACTTTATCGTCGAGCTCGAAGGCATCGACGCCTTCGGTCGCGATTCCGGCCTGGCGATCATCCCGGCCCCGCGCCTGTTGCCACGGATCATCAAGGTGCCGGAAGAAGTCGGCGGCCCGGGCGACAATTATGTGTTCCTCTCGTCGATGATCCACGCCCACGCTGATGACCTCTTCCAGGGCATGAAGGTAAAAGGCTGCTATCAGTTCCGCCTGACCCGTAACGCCGACCTGGCGGTGGACACCGAAGACGTCGAAGACCTGGCCCGCGCCCTGCGCGGCGAGCTGTTCTCCCGTCGCTACGGTGACGCGGTGCGCCTGGAGGTGGCCGACACCTGCCCGAAACACCTGTCCGACTACCTGCTCAAGCAGTTCAACCTGCACGAAACCGAGCTGTACCAGGTCAATGGCCCGGTGAACCTGACGCGCCTGTTCAGCATCACCGGTCTGGACAGCCATCCGGAGCTGCAATACACGCCGTTCACCCCGCAGATCCCCAAGCTGTTGCAGAACAGCGAGAACATTTTCAGCGTGATCAGCAAGCAGGACATCCTGCTGCTGCACCCGTTCGAGTCCTTCACCCCGGTGGTCGACCTGCTGCGCCAGGCGGCCAAGGACCCGCACGTGCTGGCGGTGCGCCAGACCCTGTATCGCAGCGGTGCCAACTCGGAAATCGTCGACGCCCTGGTGGACGCCGCGCGCAACGGCAAGGAAGTCACCGCGGTGATCGAGTTGCGGGCGCGGTTCGATGAAGAGTCCAACCTGCAGATGGCCAGCCGTCTGCAAGCGGCCGGCGCGGTGGTGATCTACGGCGTGGTGGGCTTCAAGACCCACGCCAAGATGATGCTGATCCTGCGGCGCGAGGCCGGCGAGATCGTGCGTTACGCCCACTTGGGCACTGGCAACTACCACGCCGCCAACGCCCGCCTATACACCGACTACAGCCTGCTGACATCCGACGACGCCCTGTGTGAAGACGTGGGCAAGCTGTTCAGCCAGTTGATCGGCATGGGCAAGACCTTGCGCATGAAGAAGCTGCTGCATGCGCCGTTCACCCTGAAGAAGGGCATGCTCGACATGATCTTGCGCGAGACCCAGTTTGCCCTCGATGGCAAGCCGGCCCATATCATCGCCAAGTTCAACTCCCTGACCGATCCGAAGATCATCCGTGCGCTGTACAAGGCCAGTCAGTCTGGCGTGCGTATCGACCTAGTGGTGCGTGGCATGTGCTGCCTGCGTCCTGGCATTGCCGGGGTTTCGCACAATATCCACGTGCGCTCGATCATCGGCCGCTTCCTGGAGCACACCCGGGTGTTCTACTTCCTCAATGGCGGCGAAGAGCAGTTGTTCCTCTCCAGCGCCGACTGGATGGAGCGCAACCTCGACAAGCGCGTCGAGACTTGCTTCCCGGTGGAGGGCAAGAAGTTGATCCTGCGGGTGAAGAAGGAGTTGGAGAGTTACCTCACCGATAACACCCACAGCTGGAGCCTGCAGTCCGACGGTCGTTACATCCGTAACACGCCGACCGGCAACCAGAACCCACGCAGCGCCCAGGCAACCCTGCTGGAACGCCTCGGCAGCCCGGTATTGCCCGTGCGTTAACCCCACCGCCTTGTTGTAGGCGCTGGCTTGCCAGCAATGGCGGTCTCAAGGCCCTAGCGGAATCCGGGGCCTTATCGCCGGCAAGCCGGCTCCTACAGAGGGGTTTGTGCGTTGTAGGAGCTGGCTTGCCAGCGATCGCGGTCTCAAGGCCCGGGCGGAATCCGGGCCCTTATCGCCGGCAAGCCGGCTCCTACATGGGGTGTTTGTGCGTTGTAGGAGCTGGCTTGCCAGCGATCGCGGTCTCAAGGCCCCGGTAGAGTCCGGGGCCTTATCGCAGGCGAGGGGTTAGCGGACGTTGAGGGTGATGTTGACCCGGGTCAGCCACTCCGCTTCCAGGGCGAAGTCGGCTTGGGTCAGTTGGTTTTCGTCCAGCCAGTTTTCCGGGAACACCACGTCCAACTGGTCGCCGTTGGCGCTGAGCTTCACCTGGGGCATTTCCTGGGTGCCGCGGATGTGGTGGAACAGGATCGCAAAACGCAGCAACACGCACAGGCGGATCAGCTTGATCCCGTCATCGCCGAACTCGGCGAACTTTTCCTTGGGAATATTGCGCCGGTGGCCACGCACCAGCAGCGCCAGCATTTGCTGGTCCTCGCGGGAGAAGCCGGCCAGGTCCGAGTGCTCGATCAGGTAGGCGCCGTGCTTGTGGTAGTGGTAGTGGGCGATGTCCAGGCCCACTTCGTGGACTTTGGCTGCCCAGCCCAGCAACTCGCGCCAGACGCCGTCTTCCAGGTCCCAGTCCTCCGCCACTTGGTCGAAGGCATGCAGCGCTTTGCGCTCGACGCGTGCGGCTTGCTCCTGATCCACGTGGTAGCGCTCCATCAGCGAGGTGAGGGTGCGTTCGCGCACGTCCTCGTGATGATGGCGGCCCAGCAGGTCGTAGAGCACGCCTTCACGCAGTGCCCCTTCGCAATGGTCCATGCGTTGCAGTTCAAGGGCATCGAAGATGGCTTCGAGAATCGCCAGGCCCGCCGGGAAAATGGTCCGGCGGTCCGGCTTGATGCCTTCGAAGTCGATCTTGTCCGCTTCGCCCAGCTTGAACAGCTTGCGCTTGAGCCACGCCAGGCCTTCGGCATTGACTTCACCGGTGCCGTGGCCGCCGGCTTTGAGGGCCAGGCCGATGGCGCGGATAGTGCCGGAGGAGCCGATGGCCTCATCCCAGGTCAGGCGGTGCAGGGCATGCTCGATGCTCATGATTTCCAGGCGCGCCGCGGTGTACGCCTGGGCGTAGCGGGCTGGGGTGATCTTGCCGTCGCGGAAATACCGCTGGGTGAAGCTCACGCAGCCCATCTGCAGGCTTTCCCGCAGCAGGGGCTCGAAACGTTGGCCAATGATGAACTCGGTACTGCCGCCGCCAATGTCGGCCACCAGGCGCTTGCCCGGGGTGTCGGCGAGGGTGTGGGAGACACCGAGGTAAATAAGACGGGCTTCTTCTCGGCCGGAGATGACTTCCACCGGGTGGCCGAGGATTTCTTCGGCGCGGCGGATGAACTCGCCACGGTTGCGGGCTTCGCGCAGGGCGTTGGTGCCGACAATGCGCACGGCGCCCAGGGGCATGCCGTTGATCAGTTGGGCAAAGCGCTTGAGGCAATCGAGCCCGCGCTGCATGGACTCTTCGTTGAGCTGGCGTTCTTCGTTGATACCGGCGGCCAGCTGAACCTTTTCACCGAGCCGTTCGAGAATGCGGATTTCACCGTTCTGGGCCTTGGCCACGACCATGTGGAAGCTGTTGGAGCCCAGGTCGATGGCAGCGATCAGGGACAGATTCTTGGCTTGGGATTGCGGCATGGTTTGGGGGTCTCGGTCGATAACCTCGCCATCGTGCCACGATCAATCGCTCGCGCCAACGCGCAGTGTTTAATGCGTTGATTCAGCGCATAAAAGCCTTGGCTGGGCGAACTGCCGCCGGGCACCGGCCAGCCGGCTGCCACAGCGGCGGGGCGTCAAGCGTGCTCGTTGCTGCCAATGAAGTTCGCCAGCTCCGGCGTCTGCGGGTTGGCGAACAGCTCCTTGGGGTCGCCCACTTCATGCACCTTGCCCTGGTGCATGAACACCAGCTTGTCGCCCACTTCCCGGGCAAAGCGCATCTCGTGGGTCACCATGATCAGGGTCATGCCGTCCTTGGCCAGTTGGCGCACCACGCTGAGCACTTCATTGACCAGTTCCGGGTCGAGCGCCGAGGTGATTTCGTCGCACAGCAGCACCTTCGGCGACATCGCCAGGGCGCGGGCGATGGCCACCCGCTGTTGCTGGCCGCCGGACAGCCGGTCGGGGAAGGCGTCGAACTTCTCTGCCAGGCCGACCCGGGTCAGCATCTGCCGCGCGAGTTCGGCGGCGCGGGCCTTGGGCACCTTTTGCACCACTTGCGGGGCAAGCATCACGTTCTCGCCCACGGTCAGGTGCGGGAACAGGTTGAACTGCTGGAACACCATGCCGACCTTCTGCCGCAGGCTGCGCAAGTCGGCGCGGGCGGCGTCCAGGTATTCGCCGTCGACTTCGATGACCCCGTCGTTGATCGACTCCAGGCCGTTGAGGGTGCGCAGCAGGGTACTTTTGCCCGAGCCGCTGCGGCCGATGATCGCCACCACCTGGCCCTCGTCGATGCTGAGGTCGATGCCCTTGAGCACATGATGGTCGCCGTAATACTTATGCAGGGCGGAAATTCTAAGCAGAGGCATGCAGTCTCCTTTCCAGGTAGCGCGCACTGAGGGACAGGGGGTAGCAAAGCAGGAAGTAACCGAGGGCCACCAAGCCGTACACCATGAAGGGTTCGAAGGTGGCGTTGGCCAACATGCCGCCGGTTTTGGTCAGTTCGGTGAAGCCGATGATCGAGGTCACGGCGGTGCCTTTGACCACCTGCACCGAGAAGCCCACGGTGGGCGCCACGGCGATGCGCAGGGCTTGGGGCAGGATCACGTAGCGCAGTTGCTCATAAGGGTTCAGGGCCAGGCTCGACGAGGCTTCCCATTGGCCATGGGGGATCGACTCGACGCAGCCGCGCCAGATCTCTGCCAGGTAGGCACTGGTGAACAGGGTCAGGGCGATGGCCGCGGCCAGCCAGGGCGAGATATCCACCCCCAGCAAGGCGACACCGAAGAACACCAGGAACAGCTGCATCAACAGCGGTGTGCCCTGGAACAGTTCTATATAGGTGCGGGCGAAGCCGCTGGCGAAGCGCTTGTGGGAGATGCGCAGGGTCATGATCAGCAGGCCGATCAGGCCGCCGCCGATAAATGCCACCAGCGACAGGGCCAGGGTCCATTGCAGGCCCACCAGCAGGTTGCGCAGGATGTCCCAGAAAGTGAAATCGCTCATTGGCTGCTCCTTGCGATGTAGCGTCGGCCGATCCAGTTCAGCAACTGGCGGATCAGCAAGGCCATGCACAGGTAAATGAGGGTGGTCAGGGCGTAGGTTTCAAAGGCGCGGAAGTTGCGCGATTGAATGAAGTTGGCGGCAAAGCTCAATTCCTCGGTGGCGATCTGCGAACAGACCGCCGAACCCAGCATGACGATGATGATCTGGCTGCTCAGGGCGGGCCAGACCTTGCCCAGCGCCGGCAGCAGGACCACGTGGCGGAAGGCTTCCATGCGCGTCATGGCCAGGGCTGCCGCGGCCTCCAGTTGACCCTTGGGGATCGCCTGGATGCCGGCGCGGATGATTTCCGTGGAATAGGCGCCGAGGTTGATCACCATCGCCAGCACCGCCGCCTGCCACTCGGAAATCTGCACGCCCAGGGACGGCAGGCCGAAGAAGATAAAGAACAGCTGCACCAGAAAGGGCGTGTTGCGGATCAGCTCGACGTAGACGCCAAAGATCGCCGAGAGGGGCTGGATCTTCCAGGCCCGCACCAAGGCGCCGATGATCCCCAGGCCCACCCCGAACACGGCGCCGATGGCGGTCAGCTCCAAGGTGAACAGGGCGCCGCGCAGGAGCAGGCCGGTGTTTTCCAGCACCGGGAGAAAGTCGAACTGATAAGCCATGGATAACCTCCGGGGCCGGGATCAGAGGTCAGCCGGCAGCGGCTCTTTAAGCCACAGCTGGGAGTTCTTTTCCAGGGCGCCGTCGGCTTTGCCGGCCGCGAGGATCTGGTTGACCTTGGCCAGCAGCTCCGGCTGGTTCTTGTTCACGCCGACGTAGACCGGGGAGTCCTTGAGCTTGACCTTCATCGCCGGAATGCGTTTCGGGTTGCGCTCGCTGATGGCCACCATCACCACGTTGCCGCTGGCGATCAGGTCGACCTGGCCGGCGAGGTAGGCGGCGATGGTCGAGTTGTTGTCTTCGAAGCGTTTGATGGTCACGCCCTGGGGTGCCACGTTGGTCAGCTCGATGTCTTCGATGGCGCCGCGGGTGACGCTGATGGTCTTGCCTTTCAGGTCGTCTAGGGTGGTGACGCTGGCATCAGGCGGGCCGAACACGGCCAGGTAGAACGGCGCGTAGGCGTGGGAGAAGTCGATGACCTTTTCCCGCTCCGGGTTCTTGCCGAGGCTGGAGATCACCAGGTCGACCTTGCCGGTGGTCAGGAAAGGAATGCGGTTGGTGCTGTTGACCGGGGTCAGTTCGAGTTTGACCTTGAGCTGGTCGGCCAGCAGTTTTGCGGTGTCGATGTCCAGGCCGCGCGGCTTCATGTCCGGGCCCACCGAGCCGAAGGGCGGGAAGTCCTGTGGCACGGCTACCTTGAGGGTGCCGCGGGCGAGCACATCGTCCAGGCCATTGGCGTGGGCTGGGGCCTGGCTCAGCACCAGGCTGGCGAACAAGGCAGAGAGCAGGACGCTGAAACGCTTGGACATGGCAATTCTCCGGGAGGGGCGGGAAGTGTTTTCTGCGTTGCGACACAGCACAGCCCATGCCAAAACCACATAAATCCGCGCAAAGGCCGGGTTTTGCTGGTGTTGCTCGGTCTTACTGGTCTGAACAGTTGAATGGGTTTTCGCACCCTTATCGGGCGTCGCCTGTAGGCGCCGAACCCCCATGGGGCACGACTTGCCGGGCCCGGCGAATAGCTTTACAACTAGGTTTTTCCTGGACTGACCAGCCTGAACTCTATGAACTCCATCAACCGCGCCGTACCTGAAGTGGCGCTGCAAGCCATCCGCCAACTGATCACCGAACAGGGCTTCGGGCCCGGGGATGCGCTGCCCTCGCAGCGTGACCTGGCCGTGCAACTGGGGGTGAGCCGGGCGTCATTGCGTGAGGCGTTGTCGTCCCTGAGCGCGCTTGGGGTGATCAGCGTGCAGCCGGGCAAGGGGGTGTTTGTCCAGGCGCCGGAGCCGCCGGTCGTCGGCGCCGGCTTGAGTTGGCCGTTCGCCGCCCAGGCGTCACCTGTGGATATCTTTCAACTGCGCTATGCCCTGGAAGGCTTTGCCGCCGGGCTGGCGGCGGTGACCCTGACCGCCGATGAGCTGGACGCCTTGCAGGACAATGTTGAGGCGATGCGCCTGGAATTGCGCGCGGCGGACTTTGAAGCGGCGGCGCGGCTGGACTTCGAGTTTCACCAGAAGATCCTCCTGGCCAGCGGCAACCAGGCGATGTTGAGCATCCTCAGCACCAGTGCGCAGATGTTCCTGGAAAGCCAGAAGCTACCGTTCATCCGACCCGAGCGGGCCATGGAGACTTGGCAGGAGCACCGCAAGATCCTCCGGGGGCTGGCCCGGCATGCGTCGGGGGCGGCGCAAAAAGCCATGCAGGAGCATGTCCGGGGCGCGGCCCTGCGTACCGGAATTGCCTTTGTCACCCCTGCCAGTTCCTGAGCCCGACGATACCCAGACTCATGGAGCGTCATAGCGAGAGTCAATCATCTCCGGCTTCCTGAACGGGGTAAGGGCGGATATGATGGGCCACGTTTTTTTGCTTACAACCTGGAGACTTCCATGAGCAGCGATCTTATCAAACACGTTAGCGACGCTAGCTTCGAGGCCGACGTACTCAAGGCCGAAGGCGCTGTACTGGTCGACTACTGGGCTGAATGGTGCGGCCCTTGCAAAATGATCGCTCCGGTTCTGGACGAAATCGCTGAGACCTACAAAGGCAAGCTGACCGTTGCCAAACTTAACATCGACGAGAACCAGGAAACCCCTGCCAAGCACGGCGTGCGTGGTATCCCGACGCTGATGCTGTTCAAGAACGGCAACGTCGAAGCCACTAAAGTCGGCGCTCTGTCGAAGTCGCAACTGGCTGCTTTCCTCGACGCCAACATCTAAACGGCGTTGTCAGAAACGGTCAAAAAAAGCCCCGCAAATTGCGGGGCTTTTTCATGATTGAGGGCTAGACGCTCAGAAACTCAGGTGTTACATTCGGCCCCGCACTGGTTTCTCCACTGCCCCCTGCATGCCGTCGCCGACGCTCTCCTTTCGAACAAGTACGCGATCCTGTCGCCTTCTCTGCGGCGCGGCCTCATTAAGCCAAAAGCTTAATTTCCCCCCCTCCATAAATGATTACGTCATTCCTATATGAATCTGACTGAACTCAAGCAAAAGCCGATTACCGAACTGCTCGAATTGGCCGAACAGATGGGCATAGAAAATATGGCCCGTTCGCGCAAGCAGGACGTGATTTTCTCCCTGCTGAAAAAGCACGCGAAAAGCGGTGAGGAAATCTCCGGTGATGGCGTGCTGGAGATCCTCCAGGACGGCTTCGGCTTCCTTCGCTCCTCCGACGCTTCCTACCTGGCCGGCCCGGACGATATCTACGTCTCGCCAAGCCAGATCCGTCGCTTCAACTTGCGCACCGGTGACACCATCGTTGGCAAGATCCGCCCTCCCAAGGAAGGCGAGCGTTACTTCGCGCTGCTCAAGGTCGACACGATCAACTACGATCGTCCCGAGAACGCCAAGAACAAGATTCTGTTTGAAAACCTGACGCCGCTGTTCCCGACCGTGCGCATGAAGATGGAAGCCGGTAACGGTTCCACTGAAGACTTGACCGGTCGTGTCATCGACCTGTGTGCGCCGATCGGTAAAGGCCAGCGTGGCCTGATCGTTGCTCCGCCGAAGGCGGGCAAGACCATCATGCTGCAGAACATCGCTGCCAACATCACCCGTAACAACCCTGAAGTTCATCTGATCGTGTTGCTGATCGACGAGCGTCCGGAAGAAGTAACCGAAATGCAGCGCACCGTGCGCGGCGAAGTGGTTGCCTCTACCTTCGACGAGCCGCCGACCCGCCACGTGCAGGTTGCCGAAATGGTGATCGAGAAGGCCAAGCGCCTGGTCGAGCACAAGAAGGACGTGGTGATCCTGCTGGACTCCATCACCCGTCTGGCCCGTGCCTACAACACCGTGATCCCGAGCTCCGGCAAGGTACTGACCGGTGGTGTCGATGCCCACGCCCTGGAGAAGCCGAAGCGTTTCTTCGGCGCCGCGCGGAACATCGAAGAAGGCGGCTCGCTGACCATCATCGCCACCGCGCTGGTTGAAACCGGCTCGAAGATGGATGAAGTGATCTACGAAGAGTTCAAGGGTACCGGCAACATGGAGCTGCCTCTGGACCGCAAAATCGCTGAAAAGCGCGTCTTCCCGGCTATCAACATCAACCGTTCCGGCACCCGCCGCGAAGAGTTGCTGACCGCCGACGACGAGCTGCAGCGCATGTGGATCCTGCGCAAGCTCCTGCATCCTATGGATGAAGTCGCGGCCATCGAGTTCCTAGTCGACAAGCTGAAACAGACCAAGACCAACGATGAGTTCTTCCTGTCGATGAAGCGCAAGTAAATCGATCAGGCCAGCAAGAGCCGGGGAAACCCGGCTTTTTGCTATCTGACTTTCTCTATTCTGAACCTGTGGGTTCGGCGCTAAACTGCCTGCCCCGAACGCCACGGCCAAAAAACGAGGCTTACGCATGCAGTATCGCGACTTGCGCGACTTTATCAGCGGCCTGGAACAGCGCGGCGAGCTCAAGCGCATCCAGGTTCCGGTGTCCCCAGTGCTGGAAATGACCGAGGTCTGCGATCGCACCTTGCGTGCCAAAGGTCCGGCCCTGCTGTTCGAAAACCCCACCGGTTATGACATCCCTGTGCTCGGCAACCTGTTTGGTACCCCCGAGCGCGTGGCCCTGGGCATGGGCGCAGAGGCCGTCAGCGAACTGCGGGAAATCGGCAAGCTGCTGGCCTTCCTCAAGGAGCCGGAACCGCCCAAGGGCTTGAAAGACGCCTGGTCCAAGCTGCCGATCTTCCGCAAGATCATTGCCATGGCGCCCAAGGTGGTGAAGGACGCGGTGTGCCAGGAAGTGGTCATCGAAGGCGACGACGTCGACCTGGCGATGCTGCCGGTGCAGACCTGCTGGCCAGGGGACGTCGGTCCGCTGATCACCTGGGGCCTTACCGTGACCAAGGGGCCGAACAAGGACCGGCAGAACCTGGGCATTTATCGTCAGCAGGTGATCGGCCGCAACAAGGTGATCATGCGTTGGCTGAGTCACCGTGGCGGCGCTCTGGATTATCGCGAGTGGTGCGAGAAGAACCCGGGCCAGCCGTTCCCGGTATCGGTGGCACTGGGTGCTGACCCGGCGACCATTCTCGGCGCGGTGACCCCGGTGCCGGACAGCCTGTCCGAGTACGCGTTTGCCGGCCTGTTGCGGGGCAACCGCACCGAGTTGGTGAAATGCCGAGGCAACGACCTGCAAGTGCCGGCCACCGCCGAAATCATCCTGGAAGGGGTGATTCATCCGGGCGAGATGGCCGATGAAGGCCCTTATGGCGACCACACCGGCTACTACAACGAAGTCGACAGCTTCCCGGTGTTCACCGTGGAGCGCATCACCCACCGCATCAAGCCGATCTACCACAGCACCTACACCGGCCGTCCGCCGGATGAACCGGCGATCCTCGGCGTGGCGCTGAACGAAGTGTTCGTGCCGATCCTGCAGAAGCAGTTCCCGGAAATCACCGACTTCTACCTGCCGCCCGAAGGCTGCTCGTACCGCATGGCGGTGGTGACCATGAAGAAGCAGTACCCGGGCCACGCCAAGCGCGTGATGCTGGGCGTCTGGTCGTTTTTGCGACAGTTCATGTACACCAAGTTCGTTATCGTCACCGACGACGATATCAACGCCCGTGACTGGAACGACGTGATCTGGGCCATCACCACGCGCATGGACCCCAAGCGCGACACGGTGATGATCGACAACACGCCGATCGACTACCTCGACTTCGCCTCGCCGGTGTCCGGCCTGGGTTCGAAGATGGGGCTCGATGCCACCCACAAGTGGCCTGGCGAAACCACCCGTGAGTGGGGCCGGGTCATCGTCAAGGATGAGGCGGTCACCCGCCGGATCGATGCCATCTGGAATCAGTTAGGAATAGATTGATGCGTGTAACCTTGCAGCCCTCCGGAGCAGTGCTTGAGACATTGCCCGGCGAGCGGATTCTCGATGCGGCGCGGCGCCTGGGCTATGAATGCCCGCAGAGCTGCCGCAATGGCAACTGCCACGTGTGCGCAGCCTTGTTGGTGGAAGGCCGGGTGCAACAGGCCGGTGATGTGCGTGATCACGGTGAGTTCTATACCTGCATCGCCGAGCCGCTGGAGGACTGCATCGTGCTCTGGGATGGCGTTCTGGCGCTGGGCGAGCTACCGGTTCGCAGCCTGTCGTGCCAACTGACCGAGTGCCTGGAGGTGGGCGGCGACGTCTGGCGCGTGCGACTGCGGGCGCCAGCTGGCAAACCGCCGCGTTATCACGCCGGGCAGTACCTGATGCTGGAGCGGGACAACGGCGAGAAGTCGGCTTTCTCCCTGGCATCGGCGCCTCATGGTGGCCGTGACCTGGAGCTGCATGTGCTGGTGCGCGAAAACAGTGCGCAAACCCTGCTCCAGCAGTTGCAGCGCAACGGCATGGCCCGGGTTGAGCTGCCGTATGGCGACACCCACTTGGCGGAGCTGCCGGACGGGCCTTTGGTGCTGATCGCTGCGGGCACCGGCATGGCGCAGATGCACAGCCTGATCGAGCACTGCCGGGCCCAGGGGTTCAAGCACCCGGTGCACCTGTATTGGGGTGTGCGCCGGCCAGAGGATTTCTACCAGCTGGAGCATTGGCAGGACTGGCAGCAAACGCCCAACCTCTTCCTGCACAAGGTGGTCAGCGATCTCTGCGGCTGGGAAGGGCGCTGCGGCATGCTGCATGAAGCGGTCTGCGAGGACATCGCTGACCTGTCGGCGGTGCATGTCTATGCCAGCGGTTCGCCGGCGATGATCTATGCCACCCTGGATGCCCTGGTCAACGCCGGGATGGATGCCCACCAGATGCGCGCCGACGTGTTTGCCTACGCCCCCCGGCCCTGAAGTGCTCAGGGCTGACAGCCTTCGTTATAACTGCGTATATAGCCTATTGGTATTTAGTTAATTGATTAAATACCGGTAGGTTATATATCGCGCTCCAACTTACTTTACATCCGCTTGATGGCACTTAACTTGCCTTAAAACTTATGTGTCTTGAAGTTACTGCTGCGCGTTCTATTCAGTAATTCTCTATATGCGAGGAGCCGAACGCTATTCGCCATGACCGCCATTGAAAACAGTTTCTCGAGCCTGGCTTACCCTCCGCGACTTGATCTGGGGCCGCAGCTGACCCACGAGCAATTGCTCAGCTCAATGCAATCCACCATGTCCCTGCACAAAGGCGGCCCAGTCTGGCTTTTTGCCTACGGTTCGCTGATCTGGCGGCCCGAGTGCTCGGCGGTCGAGCGCATGCGTGGAAGGGTTCATGGCTACCACCGTGGTTTGTACCTGTGGTCCCACGAGCATCGGGGCACGCCGGAGTTGCCGGGGCTGGTGCTGGGGCTGGATCGCGGCGGTTCTTGCAGTGGTTTTGCCTATCGCTTGCCTGCTGAGCAACTGGAGGCCTCGCTGTATGCCCTGTGGCAACGCGAGATGCCTTACCCGTCGTATCGTCCGCACTGGCTCAATTGCCGGCTTGAGGATGGCCAGCAGGTCCAGGCCTTGGGGTTTGTGCTGGAGCGGCACCTGCCCAGCTACGCCGGCAACCTGCCGGATCACGTGCTGAGCCAGGTGTTTGAAAGCGCCTGCGGGCGTTATGGCACCACCCGTGATTACGTCGAGCAGACCGTGCATGCCTTGCGCAGCCACGCCATGCCCGATCGCAACCTGGAAGCGCGGCTGCAACGCTGCAAGTCCTCAGCCGCTTACTGAGCGTCTCAACGAACCTGCACCACCACCTTGCCCACGGCCTTGCGTTGCCCCAGGTCGTTGATGGCCTGTGGTGCGTCGGCCAAGGGATAGACCTTGGACACCAAAGGCTTGAGCTTGCCCTCGGCGAACCAGCCGAACAGTTGCTGGAAGTTGGCGGCATTGTCTTCGGGCTGGCGCTGGGCAAATGAGCCCCAGAACACACCGATTACCGCAGCACCTTTGAGCAGGGCCAGGTTCACCGGCAGCTCCGGGATGCGTCCGCTGGCAAACCCCACCACCAGCAGGCGGCCGTTCCAGGCAATAGAGCGGATGGCCTGGTCGAACACGTCGCCCCCTACCGGGTCGTAAATCACGTCCACGCCGTTGCCGTCAGTGAGGCGCTTGATCTCGTCCTTGAGGTTGCTTTCGCTGTAGTTGATCAGCTTATCGGCCCCGGCTGCCTTGGCCACTTCGAGCTTCTCGGCGCTGCTGGCGGCGGCGATCACCCGGGCACCCATGGCTTTGCCGATCTCCACGGCGGCCAGGCCCACACCACCCGAAGCGCCGAGCACCAGCAGGGTCTCCCCGGGCTGCAGGTTGCCGCGCTGCTTGAGGGCGTGCATCGAAGTGCCGTACGTCATGCTGAAGGCGGCGGCGGTGTTGAAGTCCATGGCCGCCGGGATCGGCAGCACGTTGTAGCCGGGCACCGCCACCTGCTCGGCAAAGCTGCCCCAGCCGGTCAGGGCCATGACCCGGTCGCCGACCTTGAGGTGGCTGACCTTTTCCCCCACGGCACTGACCACTCCAGAAGCCTCGCCACCCGGGGAGAACGGGAAGGGCGGTTTGAACTGGTATTTGCCCTCGATGATCAGCGTGTCCGGGAAGTTGACCCCGGCCGCATGCACCTCCAGGAGAATTTCGTTCTTCTTCGGCGCAGGACTCGCGACGTCTTCCAGCACCAGCGTTTCGGCGGGGCCGAAGGCTTTGCACAGCACGGCTTTCATCAGGGCTATTCCTTTGGGAGTGGTGGCCGATAAGTGTAAGTGTGTGATCAAAGCGGTCAACGAGCATGCCCGGTCCTGATAGCCAGCCATAAGCTTTGTGCTTGGGCTCTGGCGGGCGGGCCTTTATGCTAGGCCGCAAACCGGATAAGGAGCGAACTGTGAAAGCGTGGATCATGTTGATGCTGGCCCTGTCTCTGCCTGTGGCAGCCATGGCGGAAGAAGCCAAAGAGGGCGAAGGGGCACCGAAAGTCAGTTACCTCAGCCTGAACCCGCCGTTCGTGGGTAACTACGGCCTGGACGGTGGCCCGAAACTCAAGGTGTACAAGGCGGATGTGGCCTTGAAGGTCACGGGTGATCCAGCGGCCCAGGCGGTCAAGGCCAATGAGCCGTTGATCCGCAATCAGTTGGTGGCGTTGTTTGCCCAGCAAACCACCGAAACCATGAACAACGTCGAAGCCAAGGAAAAGCTGCGTCAGGAAGCCCTGAAGCAAGTGCAGCAAGTGATGAACGACGAGACCGGCAAGCCGGTGGTGGAAGACCTGTTGTTCAACAACCTGATCATCCAGTAATCCCGATGTTGTAGGGGCCGGCTTGCTGGCAGTGGTGGTCTTGAGGGCTCTATCGCTGGCAAGCCAGCTCCTACAGGGGGCGTGTGCTGTTGTAGGAGACGGCTTGCCGGCGCTATCGCGGCAAGCCAGGTCATGAGGCAAGGCTTTTACGGAAGCGTGCCAGGGCGACGGCGAAGAACAGCAGGCCGATCGCCGTCAGCGCCAGCAGGTCGGGCCAGACGACGCTGACCCCGGCATCGCGAAACAGGATCGCCGCGCTCAGGCTGACAAAATGCGTCGACGGCGAGCCCTGCATCACCCACTGCAGCCATTGCGGCATGCTGTCCAGCGGCGTGCTGCCGCCGGACAGCAGCAACATCGGGATGATCACCGGGATCGCCAGCAAGCCGAACTGTGGCGTCGAGCGGGCCAGGGTGGCGAGGAAAATCCCCAAGGCCGTGCTGGCAAACAGATACAGCGCGGTGACCATCAGGAACAGCGTCATCGACCCCGCCAGCGGCACCCCCAGCGCGCCTTTGACGATCACCTCCAGGGAGATCCAGGTGCACAGCACCACCACCAGCATGTTGCTCCAGATCTTCGCCAGCATGATTTCCAGCGCCGTCAGCGGCAGCACCAGCAAGTGGTCGAGGGTGCCGTGTTCGCGCTCGCGCAGCAGGGCGGTGCCGGTCAGCACAATGGCCAGGATGGTGATGTTGTTGACGATCTGGATCACCGCCAGAAACCAGCCACCTTCCAGGTTGGTGTTGAACAGGGCGCGGGTGGTCAGCAGCGCCGGTGCCTGGCTGGTCGCGGCGCCCTGGCCGCTGTAGTCCAGCAGCTCGCGCTGGAAGATTCGGCCGATATAACCCGCTCCCATAAAGGCCTGGCTCATGGCAGTGGCGTCCACGTTGACCTGCAACGCCGGTTGCCGTCCAGCCAGCAGGTCGCTCTGGAAGTTGGCCGGCACGTTGATCACGAAGGTGTACTGGCCGCTGTCCATGACCTGGTCCAGCCGGTCATAGGGCAGCAGCACGGCGGGCTGGAACTCCGGTGGTTGCAGGGCATCGGCCAGTTGCCGCGAGAGGTGGCTGCGGTCCTCGTCCACCAGGGCCACGCTGGCGTTGTGCACGCCGATCACCGAGCCGGCGGCGGGCATGTAGATCGCCACGGTAAAGGCATAGAACAGGAACAGCAGCAGGACGCTGTCATGGCGCAGGCTGGTGAGCTCTTTGAAGCCCAGGCGCAGGATGTGAGCGAACGTGTGCATCAAGCCTCCTGCTTTTTCAGCATGGCCAGGCTCAGCCCGGTGAAGCCAAGGAAGAAACCGAACAGCGCCAGGCATTGCGGCCACAGCTGGCGCAAGTCCAGGGCCTTGGTAAAGGTGCCGACCGCAATGTCGAGGAAGTGCCCGGCAGGGAATAGCTGCCCCATCAGCGCGGCGGTGCCTTCCAGGGACGAGCGTGGCACGATCAGCCCGGAGAACTGGATGGTCGGCAAGCTGGTGATGATCATGGTGCCGAGGATCGCCGCGATCTGGGTGCGGGTGAACGCCGAGATCAGCAGGCCCATGCTGGTGGTCGCCAGCACATAGAGCAGGCCGCCGAAGGCCAGGGTCAGGCCGCTGCCCTTGAAGGGCACGCCGAACAGCCAGCGGTTCATGGCCACCAGCAAGGCCAGGTTGATCAGGCTCACCAGCAGGTAGGGCGCCTGTTTACCGAGGAGGAACTCCAGGCGGGTCAGGGGCGTGGCGTAGAAGTTGGTGATCGACCCCAGCTCCTTCTCTCGAACGATGCCCAGGGCGGTGAGCATGGCCGGGATAAAGGCCAGGATCAGCGCCATTACCCCGGGGCCGATGGCGTTCACGCTGACCACATCCTGGTTGTAGCGAAAGCGGGTTTCCAGTTTGGCCGCCGCCCGCAGGTTCTGCGCCGGGCTGCTTTGCGCGGCCAGTTGTTCGAGGTTGGCCTGATGCACCGCCTCTACGTAGTTGCGGCTGGTCTCGGCGCGAAAGGGCATGCCGCCATCCAGCCAGGCGGCGACCACAGGTTGGCGCCCGGCGTAGAGGTCGCGGCCGAAGCCGGGGGGGATTTCCAGGGCCAGCTTGATGTCCGAGCGTTGCAGGCGTCGATGCAGCTCTGCCGGGTCGCGGATCGGTGCCTGCTCATCGAAGTAGCGCGAGCTGCGGAAGGCTTCCAGGTAGGCACGGCTTTGCGGGGTCTGGTCCTGGTCGTAGACGGCGAAGGCGAGTTTCTCCACGTCCAGGGAAATGCCGTAGCCGAAGATCACCATCATGAAAATCGCCCCTAGCAGGGCAAAGCCCAGGCGTACCTTGTCGCGCAACAGTTCCTTGCCTTCCCGGGTGGCCACCGCCAGCCAGCGCGCAACGCTGAATCCCGATCGGTGGACAGGGGCGGCGCTGGGCGTCTCCTGGTCCTCGGGGGCGGCGGCTGGCGTCGCCTCTACGGCACCCTGGGCCTGCTCCAGGCAGGTGACAAAGGCCGCTTCCAGGGTTTCGCCGGCGAACTGTTGCTGCAGCGCGGCCGGGGTGTCGCAGGCCAGCACCTTGCCGGCGTGCATCAGTGAGATGCGGTCGCAGCGCTGGGCTTCGTTCATGAAGTGTGTGGAGAGAAAGATCGTCACCCCTTGTTCCCGAGACAGCTCCACCAGCAGTCGCCAGAAGTCATCGCGGGCGGCCGGATCGACGCCGGAAGTCGGCTCATCGAGGATCAGCACTTCCGGGCGGTGCAGCACCGCCACCGCTAGGGACAGGCGCTGGCGCAAGCCCAGGGGCAGGGCGCCGGACGGCTGTTCGGCCATCGCTTGCAGGTCAAAACGCTGGATCAGTTCCTCGATCCGCTGGTCACCTTCGGCCTTCGGCAAGTCGAACAGGCGGGCGTGCAGCTCCAGGTTCTGACGCACGCTGAGTTCACCGTACAAGGAGAAGCTCTGGGACATGAAACCCACGCGCTTGCGGGTCGCCAGGTCCTTGGCATTGACCGGGTTGCCCAGCAGTTTGGCGCTGCCTTCAGTGGCCGGCATCAGCCCGGTGAGGACTTTCATGGTGGTGGTCTTGCCGCAGCCGTTGGAGCCCAGGAAGCCAAAGATCTCGCCGCGGCCGATGGCGAAGCTGACCTTGTCCACCGCGGTGAAGTCGCCAAAGCGCAGGGTCAGTTCGTGGGCCTCGATGGCAATGTCCTGGCGCTCGCCGCTGCGTGGCGGGATCACCAGCGGCTCATTGTCGTGGCCGTTGCTGCCCTGGAAGTGGGTAAAGGCGTCATCCAGTTTGCCGCTGGGGGTGCTGCTCGCCAGTTCGCGGCTGGTGCCTTGGGCGATCAGCTTGCCGCGATCGAGCATCAGGCAGTGTTCGAATTGCTCGGCCTCTTCCATGTAGGCCGTCGCCACCAGCAAGGTCAGTTGCGGGCGTTGCCGGCGCACCTCGTCCACCAGCTCCCAGAAATGCCGACGAGACAGTGGGTCGACCCCGGTGGTGGGTTCATCGAGGATCAACAGGTCCGGTTCATGGATCAACGCACAGCACAGCCCGAGCTTCTGCTTCATGCCGCCGGACAGCTTGCCCGCCGGGCGTTCGGCGAAGCGCAGCAGGTCGGTGGCCAGCAGCAGGTTATGCATGCGCTGCTCGCACTGTTGTTTAGACAGGCCGAACAGGGTGGCGAAAAAGCGGATGTTCTCGCTGATGGACAGTTCGGGGTACAGGTTGCCGCCCAAGCCCTGGGGCATGAAGGCGATGCGCGGATACAGGCTATTGCGATGCTTGCGCTGGGTAATGTCGCCGCCGAGCACTTCAAGTTGGCCCTGCTGGAGTTTTTTCACCCCGGCAATCAAACCCAGCAGGCTCGATTTGCCCGCGCCGTCCGGCCCGATCAGACCGCAGCGAGTGCCGGCTGGCAGGCTGAAGGCGATGTCGATCAGGGCCGGCTGTTGGCCATAGCGGTGGTGGATAGCGGTGGCTTGCAGCGCCAGGTCGCTCATTGCAGGTTGGCCGGCCAGTCCAGGGGGGCGGTGCGTACATAGCCGGCGCCGGGCATGCCCGGTTTGGCCTGGGGCACGGCGCTGGGTTCGATCAGGCGGACTTTGACCCGGAACACCAGCTTCTGCCGCTCATCGCGGGTTTCCACTTCTTTGGGGGTGAACTGGGACTTGGCGGCGACAAAGCTGATTTTGGCCTTCAACGGCTGGGCGGGCAGGGCGTCGAGGAGGATGCGGGCCTCGTCGCCCACGGTCAGGCGCCCGGTGACCGAGGCGGGCAGGTAGAGGTTCATGTATTGGTCGTTGGGGTCGATCAGCAGCAAAACCCGGCCGCCGGCACCCAGCACTTCACCGGGTTCGGCCAGGCGCAACTGGATGATGCCGTCGATCGGCGCGCGCAGGCTGCTGTCGTCAATCTCGCTGGTCAGTTGCGCAACCTGGGCCTGGGCGGCGCCGATGGCCGCCTTGACCGCCGCCACCTGGGCCTGGGCGGCCAGCACGGCGGCATTGCCGGTGTTCAGGCGGGCCTGCTGTTGGTCGATCAACTGCTGGCTGGCGAAACCGCGCCGAAACAGGGCCTGGGAGCGCCCGAGTTCCTGATGGGCCAGCAACAATTCGCTCTGGCGCAGTTGCACATTGGCTTCGGCGGCGGCGAAGTTTTCCCGCGCGCGTACCACTTCGGCTTCAGCCTGGCTGCGTTGCGCTTCCAGGGTGCGGGTGTCCATGCGTGCCAGAAGCTGGTTCTTCAGCACCTTGTCGCCCTCGTTGACCCGCACTTCGGCCAGGCGCCCGGGGATTTTGCTGGCGATCTGCACTTCAGTGGCTTCAAGGCGGCCATTGCCCATGCTCAGGCCGTCGGGCAAGCGGTCGCTGAGGGACTTCCAATAACCAAAGCCCCCTGCACCCAGCAGCAGAATCAATAAGGCAATGGCAAAAAGGCGGGAGGAACGGTGCTGGGTCGACATGGGAGCATCCTGCGGCTGAAGCGTCCTAGTTTGACGAGCCAAGCCTTGGGTGACTTGATGTTCGTCAACGCAAAGAGCGCCAGCCTAAACCTATTGCCTGGTGGATGCTTGGCTAGCGTGATTTAACGCAGGGCGAGCACGGCGTCCCATTGCTCGGCGGTGACCGGCATCACTGACAAGCGGCTGCCTTTTTGCACCAGGGGCAGTTCGGCGAGGGCGCTTTGTTGTTTCAGGTAGTCCAGACGCAGCACCTTGGCGAAGGTTTCGACATGGGCCACGTCGATGGCGCTCCAGGCGTTCTTCTCGGCGCTGGCCTTGGGGTCAAAGTAGTGGCTTTCAGGTTCCAGGGCGGTGGGGTCGGGGTAGGCGGCCTGGATGATTCGGCCGATCCCGGCAATGCCCGGCTCGGGGCAACTGGAGTGGTAAAAGAAGAAGGCGTCGCCCACCGCCATCGCCCTCAGGAAGTTGCGTGCCTGGTAATTGCGTACGCCGTCCCAGCGGGCTTCGCCGAGGCGCTCCAAGTCCTGGATCGACAGTTCTTCCGGCTCGGACTTCATCAGCCAATAGGCCATCGTGTGTGCTCTCCAGGGGCAATTGGACAAGTTGTCGGGCAATTTTATGACAAACCGACAGTCGGTTGACGCCAGCATTTGCGTGTGGGTTCACGTTATCGCAAAATGCCGGGATTTTAAGCTTGACGCTGCTGCACGGCCTAATAATGGAAACCGCTGCTGTCATCGTGTGTGAAGTGCCTGAGGGGGGCAATCGATGAAACGCAAACCGGATTTACTATGGATGTTGGTTATTTTGTTCGGTTTGGGTGTGGTCACAACGGGTTATGCGCAAAGTCTGTGGTCGAACAAGACAGACGCTCCCATCGAAATCGCACAGCAACAGCAACCTTTCAAGCGTTGATCCTGCCTCCGGCGCCGCTGATTCCAGATGGCGCCTACTCCGCGAAATACCAGCCTTTGTCCGTCAGCGTTGCCTGTAACGGTACGTCCCAGCTCGCCTGATCCAGCCTTGGCACTTTCTGGCACTCATGGGCCAGCCCCAGCAGTGTCGGCTTACGCCAATTCTTGCGCCGTGCCAGGTACGCCAGGCTGCGGTCGTAGAAGCCGCCGCCCATCCCCAGGCGTCCACCGCCATCATCGAAACCCACCAAGGGCAGAAGCACCAGGTCCAGGGTCCAGACCTTGCGTTGTCGCGCGGGGTCGACCCGGGGTTCGAGGATGCGGAAGCGGTTGGGGCGGAGTTTTTCCCCGGGGCTGACGCGTTGAAAAACCATCTTGGTCCGTGGCCAGGCGCTGAGCACCGGCAGGTAGGTGGTTTTACCCCGGCGCTGAGCCTCGCGCAGCAGCAGGCGCGGGTCGATCTCGCCGTCGGTGGGCAGGTAAAGAGACAGGTGTCGGGCACGACGAAACAGCGGGTGCTGGGCCAGTTGGCGGTACAGGTCACGGGCGGCCTGGCGTTGTTCGGCGGGTGTCAGGGCGCGGCGGGCCTTGCGCAGCATGCGTCGAAGTTGCGGGCGAGAAAGCGGCGCAGGTTCGGTCATGGGTGGGGGCTTTCGATGGTCGGATAATGCAGAACAGCCTACCCGGAAACGACAATGCCAGCATGGATAACTGGCATTGGTCGAGAATTCAGGCTCCCCAGGTGAACCGCTGTCGGCTTAGCCCTTGAACCCGAAAGTTCAAGGTGGAGGATGCAGTAGGCTTTAAGGCTTTCCGTCTAGCGGACATGCACACCAGCCCAACGTGCAACCTCCAGGGTAGTGCGAATCGGCTCAGGGACATCACCAACTGGCAAGCACCCCAGGGAGTGGCGGGAGTATACCGCAACCACTTTCAGGAATCAGCTTTGCTTGTGTCCGAATCGGTGGCCAGGACCAGATCCACCCGTTCCAGCAGGTCGCGCACTTGCTCGCGGGTCGAGCCGCTGACTTGCGCGTCCGGGCGCTCCTGCTTGTGCAGCAGGTCGTGGGTGATGTTCAAGGCGGCCATCACGGCGATACGGTCGGCGCCGATGACTTTGCCGCTGCTGCGGATCTCGCGCATCTTGCCGTCCAGGTAGCGGGCGGCACTCACCAGGTTGCTGCGCTCTTCCTGGGGGCAAATGATCGAATACTCTTTATCCAGGATCTGCACGGTAACGCTATTGCTTGAACTCATGAGTCTTGCTCCAGGGCCTTGAGGCGCGAAATCATCGATTCGACCTTACGCCGGGCGATTTCGTTTTTTTCTATGAGGTGCGCGCGTTCCTCGCGCCAAGTCTTTTCCTGAGCTAATAAGAGTGTGTTTTGACTCTTAAGTTGCTCGACCCGGGTAATTAGCAATTCGAGTCTGGCCATCAGCGCGTGCAGGTCGTTGTCTTCCATTGGGTCCCACTGAATTTGTCTGATGAGTGGCAACTGGCTGGGCAAACGAGTTGACGCCCTCGATAGTCTTGGCGCGTCTGCCGATGCTAGGATACAAGCCCTTCATTCTAGACATTGCGCCGCTTGGCGCCTAGTTGCCCATGCCCATTCAGAATTCCCCGTACAACGCCTTCGCCACCCTGCTCAGCAGCAGCGGTCACCCTGTTTCGCCTGCCGAATTGCACGGCCTGTTGCTGGGACGCAGTTGCGCCGGCGCCGGCTTTGAAGTCGACGGTTGGTTGGTGGATGCCGCCGAACTGCTCGAAGGCGAGCCGCAAGATAACGTCCGCAACGCCCTGATCGGCCTGCAGGAAATGGTCAAGGGCGAGCTGACCAGCGACGACATGACCGTGGTCCTGTTGCTGCCCAGCGACGATGCGCCGCTGACCGAACGTGCCGTGGCCCTGGGCCAGTGGTGCCAGGGTTTCCTCGCCGGTTTCGGCCTCAATTCCCGTGACAGCAGTGCCCTGAGCACCGAGGCCACGGAAGTGTTGCAAGACCTTGCCGCCATTGCCCAGGTACAGGACGCGCTGGAAGAGTCCGACGACGGCGAAAGCGACTATATGGAAGTCATGGAGTACCTGCGGGTCGCTCCCTTGCTGCTGTTCACCGAGACCAACAAAAGCGTGGCACCGGCTGCCAAGCCTTCTCTGCATTAATCGTTCGACAGGAAACTCCGTCTGCCCATGATCCATATCCCGAAATCGGAATACTCCCGCCGCCGCAAGGCGCTCATGGCGCAGATGGAACCCAACAGCATCGCGATCCTGCCGGCCGCTGCCGTGGCCATCCGCAACCGCGATGTCGAACACGTGTACCGTCAGGACAGCGATTTCCAGTACCTCAGCGGGTTCCCCGAGCCCCAGGCGGTGATCGTCCTGATGCCCGGTCGCGAGCACGGCGAATACGTGCTGTTCTGCCGTGAGCGCAACGCCGAACGCGAACTCTGGGACGGCCTGCGCGCTGGGCAAGAGGGCGCGATCCGTGACTACGGCGCCGACGACGCTTTCCCCATCACCGACATCGACGACATCCTGCCGGGCCTGATTGAAGGCCGTGACCGGGTCTACTCGGCCATGGGCAGCAACCCTGAATTCGATCGCCACCTGATGGACTGGATCAATGTGATCCGTTCCAAGGCGCACCTGGGCGCCCAGCCACCGAACGAGTTCGTTGCCCTGGATCATCTGCTGCACGACATGCGTCTGTATAAATCGGCAGCCGAAGTGAAGGTGATGCGCGAAGCCGCGAGGATTTCCGCCCAGGCCCACATCCGTGCCATGCAGGCCAGTCGTCCTGGCCTGTACGAGTTCAGCCTGGAGGCCGAGCTGGATTACGAGTTCCGCAAGGGCGGCGCGAAGATGCCGGCCTACGGTTCCATCGTCGCGGCCGGGCGCAATGGTTGCATCCTGCACTACCAGGAGAATGACGCCGTGCTCAAGGACGGCGACCTGGTGTTGATCGACGCCGGTTGCGAGATTGACTGCTACGCCAGCGACATTACCCGCACCTGGCCGGTCAACGGCACGTTTTCGCCGGAGCAGAAGGCGATCTATGAAGTGGTCCTGGCCTCCCAGGAAGCGGCCTTTGCCGAGATCGCGCCGAACAAGCACTGGAACCAGGCCCACGAGGCCACGGTGCAAGTGATCACCGCCGGCCTGGTGAGGTTGGGGCTGCTGGAAGGTGATGTCGACGAGCTGATCGCCAGCGAAGCCTACAAGGCCTTCTATATGCACCGCGCCGGTCACTGGCTGGGCATGGATGTGCATGACGTGGGCGAGTACAAAGTCGGCGACCAATGGCGAGTACTGGAGGTCGGCATGGCGCTGACGGTGGAGCCGGGTATCTACATTGCCCCGGACAATCTGAATGTGGCTAAGAAGTGGCGCGGCATTGGCGTGCGCATCGAGGACGACGTGGTAGTGACCAAGCAAGGGTGTGAAATTCTCACCAGTGGCGTGCCGAAAACCGTGGCCGAGATCGAGGCCTTGATGGCCGCTGCCCAGGTCCCGGCGCTGTGAGCCGGGTCAATCTGGCGATCATCGGCGGTGGCCTGGTCGGCGCCAGCCTGGCCCTGTCGTTGCAGGCCGGAGCCAAGGCCCGGGGCTGGAGGATCGTGCTGATCGAACCCTTCGCTCCGGGGGACAGCTATCAACCCAGCTACGACGCCCGTTCCTCGGCGCTGTCCTTTGGCGCGCGGCAGATTTATCAGCGCCTGGGCCTGTGGCAGGAGATCTCTCGCCGCGCCGAACCGATCAAGCAAATCCATGTGTCGGACCGGGGGCGGTTCTCCACTGCACGGCTGTCGGCCATGGAAGAAGGGGTTCCGGCCCTGGGCTATGTGGTGGAAAACGCCTGGCTCGGCCAGTGCCTCTGGCAGGGGCTGGATAAGGACGTGATCAGTTGGCGCTGCCCGGCTGAAGTCACCCGTCTTGAACCGCTGGAAGCCGGCTATCGCCTGACGCTGAATGATGAAACCACCCTGGAGTGCGACCTGGCGGTGCTGGCCGATGGCGGCCGCTCCGGGCTGCGTGAGCAACTGGGGATCGGGGTCAAGAAACGCCCCTACAATCAGAGTGCGTTGATCGCCAATATCACCCCCAGCGAAGCCCACAACGGCATGGCTTTCGAGCGTTTTACCGACGATGGGCCGATGGCCCTGCTGCCGCTGGCGGACAACCGCTGTGCGCTGGTCTGGACCCGCCAGGGGATGGACGCGCAACGCCTGGCGGCGCTGGATGAGCGCGCTTTTCTCAGCGAACTGCAGGGCGTGTTCGGCTATCGCCTGGGCACCCTGAAGCAAGTGGGCGCGCGGCACCTGTACCCCTTGTCCCTGGTCGAGGCCGAGGAGCAGGTGCGCTCCCACCTAGTGGTGCTGGGCAATGCTGCCCACAGCCTGCACCCGATTGCCGGTCAGGGTTTCAACCTGTCCCTGCGTGATGCCCAGGCCTTGGCCGATGCGCTGCTGGCCAGCGACCGCGTGCCGGGGGATTTCGCCACCTTGCAGGCTTATCGTGAGCGTCAGCGCCTGGATCAGGACCTGACCGTCGGCTTCTCTGACCAGGTCACCCGCTTGTTCGGCAGTCAACAGCCACTGGTGTCCTTGGGGCGCAACCTGGGCTTGCTGGGGCTGGACTTGTTGCCTCCGGCCAAGCGCTGGTTTGCCCGGCAGGCCATGGGCTTGGGGACGCGTCCCGATGCGTGAGTGGCTGACCCGGCGCCTGGGCAAGGCACGTTTGCTGCGTTGGATCATGACCCTTTACCCGCCGTATTTTGGCGCTGGTGTGCGAGTACGGCACATCAGTGCGGACTTTCGCGAAGTGCGGGTGGCCATGGGGCTGGGGTGGTACAACCGCAACTACGTCGGTACCCAGTTCGGTGGCAGCCTGTATTCCATGGTCGATCCGTTTTTCATGCTGATGCTGATGGAAAACCTGGGCCGCGAGTACATCGTCTGGGACAAGGCCGCGGCCATTGATTTCATCAGCCCCGGCAAGGGGCCGGTGTTCGCCCGGTTCAGTATCGACGAGCCGTTGCTCGACGAGATACGCCAACAAACCGCCCATGGCGACAAGTACCTGCCGCAGTTGCAGGTGGAGATCCACGACGGCGCCGGCACCTTGGTGGCGCGGGTCGATAAAACCCTTTACGTGCGGCTCAAGCCGCAAGCGAGACAGGCTTAAAGCATGGACATGCGCGCAGATCTGCTGATTGTCGGGGCCGGAATGGTCGGTAGCGCCCTGGCGCTGGCGCTGCAGGACAGCGGCCTGGACGTGCTGCTGCTGGACGGCAGCTCGCTGACGGTCAAGCCCCTCGAACCCGAGGCCGCGTTCGAGCCGCGGGTCAGTGCCTTGTCGGCTGCCAGCCAGCGGATCCTGCAACGCCTGGGGGCGTGGGACGGCGTGCTTCGGCGCCGCGCCAGCCCTTATGCGGACATGCAGGTCTGGGACGGCAGCGGCACCGGGCAGATTCACTTCTCCGCGGCCAGCGTGCATGCCGAGGTGCTCGGGCATATCGTCGAGAACCGGGTGGTGCAGGATGCGTTGCTGGAGCGCCTGCACGAGTGCGACCTGGGCATGTTGGCCAATGCTCGCCTGGAGCAGATGCGCCGCTCCGGCGATGACTGGCTGCTGACCTTGGCCGATGGCCGAACCCTGCGTGCGCCTCTGGTGATTGCCGCAGACGGTGCCAATTCGGCGGTGCGCCGCCTGACCGGTTGTGCCACCCGCGAGTGGGATTACTTGCACCACGCGATCGTCACCAGCGTGCGCAGCAGCCAGCCCCATCAACGCACGGCCTGGCAGCGCTTTACCGACAACGGCCCCTTGGCGTTCCTGCCCCTTGAGCGTGATGGGCAAGAGGATTGGTGCTCGATTGTCTGGTCGACCACCCCGACCGAGGCCGAGCGCCTGATGGCCCTGGACGATGACACGTTTTGCAGCGAGCTGGAGCGAGCCTTTGAAGGCCGCCTGGGCTCAGTGCTGAGTGCCGACCCGCGGTTGTGCGTGCCGTTGCGCCAGCGTCATGCCAAGCGCTACGTCGCCGAGGGGCTGGCCTTGATTGGCGATGCGGCCCACACCATTCACCCGTTGGCGGGGCAGGGGGTCAACCTGGGCTTTCTGGACGCGGCGGTGCTGGCTGAGGTGCTGCTGCAGGCGGCCGGCCGTGGCGAGCGTCTGGCCGATGCGAAGGTGCTGAGTCGCTACGAGCGGCGGCGCATGCCCCACAACCTGGCGCTGATGGCGGCGATGGAGGGTTTCGAGCGCTTGTTCCAGGCCGATCCGCTGCCCTTGCGCTGGTTGCGCAATACCGGGCTCAAGGTGGTCGAGCAGATGCCTGAAGCCAAGGCGCTGTTTGTGCGTCAGGCGCTGGGCCTCAGCGGTGATCTGCCGGCCCTGGCCAAAGCCTGAAGCCCGTGGCCTGAGCCGGCTTGGCGGTGACGCCGGCCGCGCCTGCCAGGCCTATGCAACATCTGGTAACTCCTCGGCGCCGGGTTCGGTTGAGATGCTAAATGTGAGTCCTTATCATTTCGCCTCATTTTGAATTCGAGAGACTGCTCCCATGTTGGTACCTAAGCGTCTACTGACTGCCCTGGCACTCACCCTCATTGGCGGCACCGCCCAGGCGGCGGATGAGGTGGTGGTCTATTCCTCGCGGATCGACGAGCTGATCAAGCCGGTGTTCGATGCCTACACCGAGAAGACCGGGGTCAAGGTCAAGTTCATCACCGACAAGGAAGCCCCGTTGATGCAGCGGATCAAGGCCGAGGGCGAGAACGCCACGGCCGACCTGCTGCTCACCGTGGACGCCGGCAACCTCTGGCAAGCCGAGCAGATGGGCATTCTGCAGCCCTTGACCTCCAAGGTCATCGACGCCAACATTCCCCTGCAATACCGCGCATCTTCCCACGCCTGGACCGGCCTCAGCCTGCGGGCGCGGACCCTGGCCTACTCCACCGACCGGGTCAAACCGGCTGACCTGACCACCTACGAAGCCCTGGCCGGCAAGCAGTGGGAAGGTCGCCTGTGCCTGCGTACAGCGAAGAAGGTCTACAACCAATCGCTGACCGCCACCCTGATCGAAACCCACGGTGCGGCGAAGACCGAGGAAATCCTCAAGGGCTGGGTCAACAACCTGTCCACCGACGTGTTCTCCGACGACATCGCGGTGCTGGAGGCGATCAACGCCGGGCAATGCGATGTGGGCATCGTCAACACCTACTACTACGGCCGCCTGCACAAGCAGAAGCCGGACCTGGCAGTGAAGCTGTTCTGGCCGAACCAGGGTGACCGTGGCGTGCACGTCAACCTGTCGGGCATTGGTCTGACCAAGCACGCGCCGCACCCGGAAGCCGCCAAGGCCCTGGTGGAGTGGATGACCACCCCGGAAGCGCAGAAGATCTTTGCCGACGTCAACCAGGAGTTCCCGGCCAACCCGGCGGTGAAACCGTCGGCTGAAGTGGCCAGTTGGGGCAAGTTCGTCGCCGACACCCTGCCCGTGGAAATCGCCGGCAAGCGCCAGGCCGAAGCCATTCGCTTGATGGACCGTGCTGGCTGGAACTAAGCCTGCCGTTATACTGCGCCCCGCTTCTGCGGGGCGTTTTTTATTGGCCCCTCACACATCGCAGGCCCATAACGCCCTGCACGAGAGAGCTTGCCCTTGGCCCATCCCGCCCAACGCCGCTGGTACCTGCCGGTTTTTGCTGTCGCCGCCCTGGTGCTGCTGCCGCTGAGCGTGCTGGTGCTGTCCTGGCAAAATATCGACCCGCAAATCTGGTCCCACTTGTGGGAAACCCAGATGCCGCGCCTGCTGGGCAACACCCTGACCCTGGTACTCGGAGTGGGCGTCGGCGTGACCCTGCTGGGGGTCAGCCTGGCGTGGCTCACCAGCCTCTGTGAATTTCCCGGGCGCCGCTGGCTGGACTGGGCCTTGATGCTGCCGTTCGCCATTCCCGCCTACGTGCTGGCCTTTGTCTTTGTCGGCCTGCTGGACTTTGCCGGCCCGGTGCAAAGCCTGTTGCGCGAGTGGTTCGGCACGGGCCTGCGCCTGCCGCGGGTGCGCTCCACTGGCGGCGTGATCCTGGTGCTGGTGCTGGTGTTCTACCCCTACGTCTACCTGTTGGCGCGTACCGCGTTCCTGGCCCAGGGCAAGGGCCTGATGGAAGCTGCGCGGGTGCTCGGGCAGTCGCCCTGGCAGGCGTTTTGGCGCGTGGCCCTGCCCATGGCGCGACCGGCCATTGGCGCCGGTGTGGCCCTGGCGCTGATGGAGACCCTGGCGGATTTCGGCGCGGTGGCGGTGTTCAATTTCGACACCTTCACCACCGCCATCTACAAAACCTGGTACGGCTTCTTCAGCCTCTCCAGCGCGGCGCAACTGGCCAGCCTGTTGCTGTTGGCGGTGATGTTGGTGCTCTATGGCGAGCGTCGGGCCCGAGGGGCCAGCCGCGCGGGTAACGAACGGCCCCGGGGCAAGGCGCTGTATCACCTGCACGGGGCCAAGGCCTTGGCAGCCAGCGCCTGGTGCCTGCTGGTGTTCGCCTGCGCCTTTGTGATCCCCATGCTGCAACTGGTGGTGTGGTTCTGGCAGCGGGGGCGCTTCGACCTGGACGAGCGTTATGCCGGGCTGATTGTCCACACCTTGTACCTGGGCGGCATGGCGGCGCTGATCACCGTGTCCGTGGCGCTGCTGCTGGCCTTCGCCCGACGCCTGGCGCCGAACCGCACGATCAGCACCGGCGTCAGCCTGGCCAACCTGGGCTATGCGTTGCCGGGCTCGGTGCTGGCCGTGTCGATCATGTTGGCCTTCAGCTACCTGGATCGGGAGCTGGTAATCCCGTTGTCGGGTTGGCTCGGCGGGGCGGGCAAGCCGTTGCTGCTGGGCAGCCTCTCGGCCTTGATACTGGCGTATTTGGTGCGCTTTATCGCGGTGGCCTATGGGCCACTGGAAAGCAGCCTGGCGCGGATCCGTCCGTCCTTGCCGGAAGCTGCCCGCAGTTTGGGGGTCAGCGGGCCACGACTGTTTTTCAAAGTGTATCTACCGTTATTGCTGCCGGGGACCTTGAGCGCAGCGCTGCTGGTGTTCGTCGACGTGCTCAAGGAAATGCCCGCCACCCTGCTGATGCGCCCGTTCGGCTGGGACACGTTGGCGGTGCGGATCTTCGAGATGACCAGCGAGGGTGAGTGGGCGCGTGCATCTCTGCCGGCCCTGACCCTGGTGCTGGTGGGCCTGCTACCGGTGATTGGCCTGATTCGCCGCTCCGCCGCACGAATCGGTTAGGTGCCAGCCCACGACCTTGCGGCTACAATGCGCGGCATTCGGTGCGGTCCGCTGTATCAGCCGGGTCGCTGAAGCCGGTTGAAAGCCCGTGGACGCGAGGTTTTTACCCGTTTCAGCGTTGTCCGCACCTTCGCCACGCCCGGAAGGAGAAACCCATGGGACAGCGTACGCCTCTGTATGACCTGCACCTCGCCCTTGGCGCGAAGATGGTCGATTTTGGCGGTTGGGATATGCCCTTGCATTACGGCTCCCAGGTCGAGGAACACCATGAGGTGCGCCGTGACTGTGGGGTTTTCGATGTATCCCACATGACCGTGATCGACATCAGCGGCGCCCAGGCCACCGCCTGGCTCCAGCACTTGCTGGCCAATGACGTCGAGCGCCTGCAAAGCACCGGCAAGGCGTTGTACAGCGCCATGCTCAACGAGCAGGGTGGCATCGTCGACGACATGATTGTCTACCGCACCGAGGCCGGTTATCGCCTGGTGGTCAACGCTGCCACCCGGGACCAGGACCTGGCCTGGATGCAGGCCCAGCGCGGGGACTATCAAGTCCAGTTGCAGGAACGTCCGGAGCTGGCCATGTTGGCCATTCAAGGGCCCCAGGCGCGGCACAAGATCGCCGAACTGGTGAGCCAGTCCCGTGGCGCCTTGATTCAGCAGCTCAAGCCTTTTGAAGCCCATTTCGACGGCGACTGGTTTATTGCGCGCACCGGCTACACCGGTGAAGACGGCCTGGAGATCGCCTTGCCGGCGGACCAGGCCCCGGCTTTTTTCAACGATCTGGTGGGTGCCGGTATCTCGCCGATCGGTCTCGGCGCCCGTGACACCCTGCGCCTTGAAGCCGGCATGAACCTCTACGGCCAGGACATTCATCAGACGGTATCGCCCCTGGCGGCCAATATGGCCTGGAGCATTGCCTGGGAGCCCAGCTCGCGCAAATTCATCGGCCGCACTGCCCTGGAAGCCGAGCGGGCGTCCGGCGTGAAGCAGAAATTGGTGGGGTTGGTGCTGGAGGAACGCGGGGTTTTGCGCGCTCATCAGGTGGTGCGCATCGCCGATGTTGGCGAAGGTGAGATCACCAGTGGTAGTTTCTCTCCTACGTTGAGCAAATCGATCGCCCTGGCGCGGGTACCGATGGCCACCGCTGACCGTGCCGAGGTGGAGATCCGTGGCAAGTGGTACCCGGTCCGGGTGGTTAAACCCACCTTTGTGCGCCACGGCAAAACCTTGATCTAACTTATTTCCGGCGTGCGTCGAGCCGCTGACATTTCTTCTTGAGGACACAGAACATGAGCGATATCCCTGCCGACCTGCGTTTTGCCGAAAGCCATGAATGGGCCCGTCTGGAAGCCGATGGCAGCGTGACCGTGGGTATCAGCGACCACGCCCAGGAAGCCCTGGGTGACGTGGTGTTCGTCGAGCTGACCGAAGTCGGCAACCAGTTCGGTGCTGGCGACCAGGCCGGTGTGGTGGAGTCCGTGAAGGCGGCTTCCGACATCTATGCGCCGGTGGCTGGCGAGGTGATTGCAGTCAACGAAGACCTCAGCGCCAGCCCTGAATTGCTCAACAGCGACCCGTACGGCGCCTGGATCTTCAAGCTCAAGCCGAGCAACCCGGCTGACCTGGACAAGCTGCTGGACGCTGCCGGCTACAAGGCCGCTATCGGCGAGTAAGCCGCTCCCCACGAGCAAGCGGCCCTGTTGCAGGTGCACGCTTGCTTGCGTTGGCCGATCAACGTGCCAACACCTCTTTCACAGCAGCTACCGAGCGCTCCACGTCGCTCAGGCTCATGCTGCTGAACATCGGCAACGAGACGATCAAGCGACCGACCCGTTCCGCCACGCTAAACATTCCCTCCTTGAAGCCGCGTTCGCGGTACAGGCTGAGCAAGTGAATCGGTGGGTAGTGATAGCCGATGCCAATCCCCCGTTCCTGCATCTGCTCCATGAAAGTGGCTCGTGCCGGCTTGCCGTCACCGCGTTCCGGCAGCACCAGTTGGAACAAGTGCCAGTTGCTCTGGGTGAAGTCCGCGGGTGGCAATTGGGCGCCGTAGCGCGCCTCGAAGTCGCTGCCGAAACATTCGAAGTAATGCCGGGCCAGGGCCCGTCGGTGGGCGGTGAGGGTGTGAATATGGGCGAACTGGCCGAGGCCGATGGCGGCGGCCACATCGGTCATATTGAACTTGCCGCCCAGCACGTCCACATCCAGGCCGTCGAAGCCGTTGCGGGTCACGCCCTGCAGGCGGTATTTCTCCGCCAGACGCACTTCTTCGGCGTTGTTCAGCACCAGGCAGCCGCCTTCGGCGCAGGTAACGTTCTTGTTGGCCTGGAAGCTGAACGAGACAAAGTCGCCCGTGGCGCCGATGCGCTGGCCGTTCCAGCTTGACCCCAAGGCCTGGGCGGCATCTTCCACCACCCGCAGGCCGTGGCGCTGGGCCAGGGCGTACAGGCGCGACATGTCCACCGGCAAGCCCGCGAGGTACACCGGGATGATGGCTTTGGTGCGGGGGGTGATGGCGGCTTCGACCTGGGCCAGGTCGATATTACGGGTGACCGGATCGATATCGGCAAACACTGGGGTGGCGCCGACTTCGAGAATCACGTTGGCGGTCGCCACCCAGGAGATCGGCGTGGTAATGACCTCATCACCCGGGCCGATGCCGGCAATACGCAGGGCAATCTCCATGGTGCAGGTGCCGGAGTTGAAGGTGCGCACCGGGCGCCCGCCGAAGTACTCCGAGAGTTGTGCCTCAAACGCCTGGACCTTGGGGCCGCTGGTGATCCAGCCGGAACGCAGCACCTCGCCAACGGCGGCGATGGTGGCTTCATCGATGGTGGGTTTGGAGAACGGCAGGAAAGGCAGCTGGCTCATGACGATGGGCACCCGATAAGCGGACGATGAAGGCGTGGATAACGGCGCACCGTGGCGGCGCCAGCAAAGGCCAGCATCATGGTCCGTCTGCCGTCGCCGCGCCAGACCGTCGCTGCCGGGATCGGCTGCTATGCTGCGTTGACCGTGTTGCATCGAGGCTGAGTGCCAGCCAAGAGAGAGCCCGTCATGTCCCAGTTGTTGCCTCTGAGCCAGTTGCGCGACCCCCATGCTTTTCTGCGACGTCACCTGGGGCCCGATGCGGCCGAGCAGCAAGCCATGCTCGACAGCCTGGGGCTGGGTAGCCGGGTCGAATTGATCGAGCAGACGGTGCCGCCGGGCATCCGCCTAAATCGCCCGCTGGAGTTGCCACCCGCCCTGGATGAAGCGGCGGCGCTGGCCAGGCTGCGGGGGTATGCCGAGCAGAATGAGCTGTGGACCAGCCTGATCGGCATGGGTTACCACGGCACCCTGACGCCGACGGTAATCCTGCGCAACGTCCTGGAAAACCCAGGTTGGTACACCGCGTACACGCCTTATCAGCCGGAGATTGCCCAGGGCCGGCTGGAGGCCTTGCTCAACTTTCAGCAACTGACCATCGACCTCACCGGGCTCGACCTGGCCAACGCCTCGTTACTGGACGAGGCCACGGCAGCGGCGGAAGCCATGGCCCTGGCCAAGCGCGTGGCCAAGTCCAAGAGCAACCTGTTCTTCGTCGATGAAAACTGCCATCCCCAGACCCTGTCCGTGGTGCAGACCCGGGCCGAAGGCTTCGGCATCGAACTGGTGGTGGATACGCCGCAGAACCTGGCTGCGCATCAGGTATTCGGCGCCCTGTTGCAGTACCCGGACACTCATGGCGAGATTCTTGACCTGCGGCCGCTGATCGACCAGTTGCACGCGCAGCAGGCCCTGGCGTGTGTCGCTGCCGACTTGCTGAGCCTGTTGCTGCTGACGCCTCCCGGTGAAATGGGCGCGGATGTGGTCTTCGGTTCGTCCCAGCGCTTTGGCGTGCCCATGGGCTACGGCGGGCCCCACGCGGCGTATTTTGCCTGCCGCGACGAGTTCAAGCGGGCGATGCCCGGGCGCATCATCGGCGTCTCCCGGGACGCCCGGGGCAACGTTGCCCTGCGCATGGCGCTGCAAACCCGCGAGCAACATATTCGCCGGGAGAAGGCCAACTCCAACATCTGCACGGCCCAGGTGCTGCTGGCCAATATCGCCAGCTTCTATGCCGTCTATCACGGCCCTGTGGGGCTCAAGCGCATCGCCCAACGGGTGCATCGGCTGACCTGTATCCTCGCCAGCGGCCTTGAGCGGCACGGCATCAAGCGCCTGAACCGGAGCTTCTTCGACACCCTGACCCTGGAAGTCGGCGGCAGCCAGACAGCGATCATCGAGAGCGCCAAGGCGTTGCACATCAATCTGCGGATTCTCGGGCGTGGCCATTTGGGCTTGAGCCTGGATGAAACCTGCGATGAAACCACCGTGGCCCGGTTGTTCGATGTGTTTCTCGGTGCCGACCATGGCCTGGACGTCGCGCAACTGGATGCCGAGGCGCTGGAGTCGGGCATCCCCGATGAACTGTTGCGCACCAGCCGCTACCTGACCCATCCGGTGTTCAGCGCTCACCACAGCGAAACCGAGATGCTGCGCTACCTCAAGCAGCTGGAAAACAAGGACCTGGCCCTCAACCAATCGATGATCCCCCTGGGCTCCTGCACCATGAAGCTCAATGCCAGCAGCGAGATGATCCCCATCACCTGGCCGGCCTTCGCCAACCTGCATCCGTTCGTGCCTCGCGAGCAGGCGCGGGGCTATACGTTGCTGATCGATGAGCTGGAGCGCTGGTTATGTGCGATCACCGGTTTCGATGCGGTGTGCATGCAGCCCAACTCCGGTGCCCAGGGTGAGTACGCGGGGCTGCTGGCGATTCGCAAATACCATGAAAGCCGGGGGCAGGGCGGGCGGCATATCTGCCTGATCCCGGCGTCGGCCCACGGCACCAACCCGGCATCGGCGCAAATGGCCGGCATGCACGTGGTGATCGTCGATTGCGACGAGGCCGGCAATGTCGATCTTGAAGACCTCAAGGCCAAGGCCCTGGCCGCCGGCGAGCAGTTGTCCTGCCTGATGGCGACGTACCCCTCGACCCACGGTGTCTACGAGGAAGGCATCAGCGAGATCTGTGAGGTGATCCACCGCCACGGCGGCCAGGTGTACATGGACGGCGCCAACCTCAATGCCCAGGTGGGCCTGGCCCGCCCGGCGGACATTGGTGCCGATGTGTCCCACATGAACCTGCACAAGACTTTTTGCATTCCCCATGGCGGAGGCGGGCCGGGCATGGGGCCCATCGGCGTGCGTGCGCACCTGGCGCCCTTTGTCGCCAACCACCCGGTGGTGCCGATCGACGGGCCCCTGCCGCAGAACCCTGCCGTCAGCGCCGCGCCCTGGGGCAGCGCCAGTATCTTGCCCATCAGTTGGATGTACATCGCCATGATGGGCCCGCAATTGGCGGATGCCAGCGAGGTGGCGATCCTCGCGGCCAACTACCTGGCCCAGCAACTCGGCGGTGCATTCCCGGTGCTCTACAGCGGGCGTAACGGCCGGGTGGCCCATGAATGCATTCTTGATCTGCGCCCGCTCAAGGCCCTGACTGGCATCAGCGAAGAGGACGTGGCCAAGCGCCTGATGGATTACGGTTTCCATGCCCCGACCATGTCGTTCCCGGTGCCGGGCACGCTGATGGTCGAGCCGACCGAAAGCGAGTCCAAGGCCGAGCTGGACCGGTTTGTCGAAGCCATGTTGAGCATCCGCGCGGAGATTGCCCAGGTCCAGGACGGTCATTGGCCGCCTGACAACAACCCGCTCAAGGGCGCGCCTCATACGCTGGCGGACATCACTGGCGTTTGGGAACGGCCCTACAGCATTGAGCGCGCGGTATTGCCCAGCGCCCATACCAAGGCCCACAAATATTGGCCTACGGTCAACCGGGTGGACAACGTCTATGGTGACCGCAACCTGTTTTGCGCCTGCGTACCGGTGGACGCCTACCGCTGAGCGCTGTGGCTTCGTCGGGCAAAAAAAAGCCGCTTGCCTCATAAGAGGAAGCGGCTTTTTTTAGCTTGCGCAGATCATTCCTGGGCGACGGCGTTCTTCGCCAGGATCGCGTTGGCCAGTTCCATGTCCGTGGCCTGCAGGCCCGGGTTCTCGGCACGCACTTTCTGCATGGCGGCTTCCAGGTACGGACCGCGGATGCTGCCTTCACTGGCGACAAAACTACCGGCATCGTCCTGGGCAGCAACGATCAGTTTGTGGTCCTTGAAGGTCAGGTAGGTGGAACCGGTGGTGGCACCGGAGGAAATGACGTTACGCCAGAAGCTGTCGGCCATTGCCGAACCGACAGGGAGGGAAAGCAAGGCAAGTGTTGCGACAGCTATTTTTAGACGCATGGTGAGTGACTCCGACTGGGGGGTATCTGGAATAATTTGATTACAGACGACCCGAATGAGTTCCGTGGCCGGTGCATAAGGTTTTCGACCTGCGGTGGATGCTTTGCAGGCGTGTGCGCGTTTCAACGGCGCTACGTGTCATCCGCGGTATGCCCGCCGGGTAAAATTTGGCACGATGCGCGGCTTCTGCCAGAGCACGGATGTTCCCCCTTGATTTTCGGCCCCAGCCCCATCGCGCTCATGTACCTGTATCTGTTGCTGATCCTTTTCGGTGTCAGCGTGGCGGGATTGGTGTCCCTGGTCATGGCGCTGCGTCACCCGGAAAAACGCCAGCGGCTGCGCAAGCGTCTGTGGCTGCACGTACCCCTGACACTGGGGATGCTGTTTTTCGTCGGCCTGGGGCTCAAGTTTGTCTGGAGCATGGTGGTGCTCTCCATCGCCCAGCAAGAGCGCACCCAGGCGCTGAACCCGCGGCTGCAAGCCGATCTGCAACTGGACGAGCTGTATTTGCCGGCCGGGACTCTGGTCAAGCTCGACACCCTGGACCCTGTGGACTGGAAGGGGGAGTCGCAGCTGTCGGGCCTGCAAAGTGTTGCTCATGCGACGTTCAAGACGCCGCAGACGGTGCTGGGCGTGCAGGTCAGCGAAATAGACATGCCGCCGCACTATTACTTTTCAAAATTGTTGCTGGTGGACGATCAACAGGTGGCGAGTTGGCCCTGCAAGGGCGGTGGCTGGGTCAGCTTTGAACGCAGGGTTGAAGACCGGACCTTTCCCAGCCGCTGGCGTTTCGATGAGTGCCACTTGAGCCCGGAGGCCCGGTTGGCTGATGTCACTTGGCCCGCGGGTAGCCAAGTGTTCCACGAGCCTTCAGGTTTTATCGTGCGCACTGACGGTGAGGTGCCGCGTCCCGTGGCTTACCAGGGCATGCAGTTCCTGTCGCTGACCCTGGATCTGGATGAGCACCAGCAGTTGCGCCAATGGTCGGGAGTCCTGGCCAAGCCGGTGCAGCTTGGGGAATGGCATTACCCGGCAGGCATGCGTGTGCGCCAGGATGCGCCGGACCGTCTATTGTTCAGCCCGACCCAGGAGTCCACCGCGGTTAACCACCAGACCCGCAAGAAGCTGTCCGTGGGGCGCTCCATTCTGCAGCGGCGTGACGACGGCGCGGTGCTGGATATCCAGCCCAATGACAAGGTCGGGGTGATCGACTGGGAGTCGTTCGGAAGCTAGGCCCTGCACGAAAACCAGCTGTGCTTCGATCATGTGGCCTTAAAAGCACGCTCGGAATGCGCATGGAGGTCCCTAAACTGCGCATCCTCTTTTTGCCTTGCCTGATCTTAGCTCGGCGAGCTTTCGTACAAACCCTGGGACTGCTCGCTCTGTGGCGTGACTCGCAACACCTCCTCCAGGGTGGTCAGGCCGGCAGCGACCTTCTGCGCACCGGATAGACGCAAGCTGCGCATGCCGTCCCTGGACGCCTGGCGGCGCAAGGCCGACAGGTCCGTGTCGCGGCTGACCAGGGCCTTGAGGCGGTCGCTGATCGGCATGATCTCGTAGACCCCGGCCCGCCCGTGGTAACCGGTGTCTCGGCACTCTGCGCAGCCGACGGCGCGACAGGCATGCTCGGGCAGGGGCAACTGCCAAGGATGGATCAGGGCCTGCCAGTCATTGGCATCGAGGTCCAGGGGCGCCTTGCAGTGCGGGCACAGGGTGCGCAGCAGGCGCTGGGCCATGACGCCCAGCAGGGTGGCCTTGATCAGGTACGGCGCGATGCCCAGTTCCAGCAGGCGGCTGATGGCGCCTGGGGCGTCGTTGGTGTGCAGGGTCGAGAGCACCAGGTGCCCGGTGAGGGCAGCCTGGATGGCCATCTCGGCGGTTTCCAGGTCGCGGATCTCGCCGATCATCAAGATGTCCGGGTCCTGGCGCATCAAGGCGCGCACGCCGCTGGCGAAGTTCAGGTCGATGTTGTGCTGGACCTGCATTTGGTTGAACGCCGGCTCGACCATTTCGATCGGGTCTTCGATGGTGCACAGGTTGACTTGGGGCGTCGCCAGCGTCTTCAGGGTGGTGTAAAGGGTGCTGGTCTTGCCCGAGCCGGTGGGCCCGGTGACCAAGACAATGCCATTGGCCTGACGGGTCATGTGCAGCCAGCGCTGCCGGTCTTCGGACGAGAAACCCAGTTGCTCGAAGTCCTTGAGCAGCACCTGTGGATCGAAGATGCGCATCACCAGTTTTTCGCCGAAGGCCGTGGGCAGGGTCGACAGCCGCAGTTCCACGGGGTTGCCCTGGGCTGTCTGGGTCTTGATCCGGCCGTCCTGGGGTTTGCGTTTTTCTGCGACGTTCATTCGGCCCAGGCTTTTCAGGCGGCTGACCATGGCGATGGTCACCTGGGGCGGGAATTGATAGACGTTGTGCAGCACGCCGTCGATGCGAAAACGCAGGGTGCCGTGCTCCCGTCGAGGCTCAAGGTGGATATCGCTGGCCCGCTGTTGAAAGGCGTACTGGAACAGCCAGTCCACGATATTGACGATGTGCGCGTCATCGGCGTCGGCCGCCTGGTCCCGGTGGCCGAGGTTGAGCAACTGTTCGACGTTGCCCGGAGAAGGGCCGTGCTGTTCGCTGTTGGCGCTGCTGACCGATTTGGCTAGGCGATAGAACTCCAGGGTGAAGCGACGGATGTCGGCCGGGTTGGCCACCACCCGCCGGATCGGTCGCTTGAGTACATGGGCCAGGTCGGCTTCCCAGCGGTGGATATAGGGTTGGGCACTGGCCACAGTCACCGCCTGGCTGTCGACGGCGACCGCCAGGATGGCGTGGCGCTGGGCGAAGGCGCAGGACATCAGCGGGGTGATGCGGGCAACGTTGATCTGCAATGGATCGATGCGCAGATAGGGCTGCCCGGCTTGGCCGGCCAGCCACAGGGTCAGGCTTTCCAGGTCCAGGCGTTGGCCGGGCCGGCCGAGGTCATACAGTTGTTGGCCGGCGAGAAATTCCAGGGGGTGCTGTGTGCCCGGGTTGGCGCCGGGTCGGGCTGCGAGGGTGCGTTCGGCGCAATCCGGGCTGATGCGTTCTTGGGCGACCAGTTCCCGCAGCAGATCGTTGAGATCCAGCCAGCGGTCTTGAGCGACACGGGTGACGGACATGGAGCGTTCCTTGGACCTTGGGCAATGGTTGCGACCAAGGGTAGTGCGCGGCGCCCCGAGAGCGGCCCATCAAGGGTTGCAAGACGTTGCCCCGGGGCCCCTCAGCCGGCGGCTTGCAGGCGGGAAGCCTCGGCCGGCTGCAGTTCTACCGAGCACACGCTGATCAGGTTACGAAGTTTTTCGCCGATCACTTGGGCTCGGTGCCAGCTCAGCCCATCCAGTGCCAGGTCCATGCACAGCAGCCCGTCCCGTTGTTGCACCTGAAGCTGCTGTGGCACCAGGCCCTGCAAGGCGAACGGGTTGAGCACCCGGCATAGGACGTCGGCGTCGGCGTCGGCGATCACCTGGTAATGCACGGCGCAATGGGTATTGCCGGCGCTCCAGACGTCGGCGCGGCTCGGTTCGGTGGGAACGGCTTCGAGAGGGGGCATGGTGTTCTCCAAATCAGTGGAGAAATCTTTACATGGGGTGATGGGTATTTCTTATCTAATATGGTCGTTATTGGCGAATCAATGAATGGATTGATTCGTAATCTGGCTTTATAGAGGTTTATTTATGCAAAGCGAGTTGGACGCTTATGACCGGCGCATTCTGGCCTTGCTGCAAGAGGACGCCTCGCTGTCCAGTGCGCAGATTGCCGAACAGGTCGGCTTGTCCCAATCCCCGTGCTGGCGCCGGATCCAGCGCATGAAGGAGGAGGGGGTGATTCGCGGCCAGGTGACCTTGCTCGACCGCAAGAAGATCGGCCTCAACACGCAGATTTTTGCCGAGGTCAAACTCAACGCCCATGGGCGCTCCAACTTCACAGAGTTCACCGAGGCGATTCGCGGTTTTCCCGAGGTGCTGGAGTGTTATGTGCTGATGGGAGCGGTGGATTTTCTGTTGCGCATCGTCACGGCGGATATCGAGGCGTATGAGCGCTTCTTCTTCGAGAAGTTATCGATGGTGCCGGGGATTCAGGAGGTGAACTCGATCGTCGCTTTGTCGGAGATCAAGTCGACCACCAGCTTGCCAGTATTGCGCTGAAACGGCTGGTGGGACTTTCGGCGACGCACCGGCTCCTGGAGGAGCCGGCGATTTACCTGAGGGGTCAGAAGCGCAGGAGGGTTTTCCAGGCGCGGTTCTGGAACACGGTGATTGCCTGTTGCTTGCGGGCGTCCAGGGCTTCGTCGCTGATGGGCTCGTTGGCCAATTGCGCCAACTTGTTCAACTCGCCGTAGAGACGGTCCAGCTCCGGGATTTCCAGCACGTTGCGCGCATGGTGCATCCAGGCCTGGATGCGTTCGATGCGCGGCAACTGCTCGGCCAGGTCTTCCGGTTGCTGCTGGTAACGCGGCAATTGCAGGGCCACGGCTTCTTCGGCCAGCAGGCGCGGCAGCCAGTTGCCCAGTTGCGCGGCGCCCTGGCGATTGCCCCGGGTGTTACGGTCGGCTGCCCAGGTGCGGGCCAGCAACCAGCGCGAGGTGTTCAGGGAGAACAGGCCCCAGCGCACGTCTTCCAGTTCTTCGATGAACTGCTCCGGTGCGGCTTTACGGACGTCTTCGTCTTCCAGGCCAGCCTGGACCAGTGGACGCCAGTCTTCCAGCAGCCCATCCAGGGAGGCGCGCAGTTCGGCCGTGGCCTGGCGCGGTGCGGCCTGACCGAGGCTGCTGACCAGGGCGCGCAGTTCGGCGAGGTTGTCGACCCAGTCCTGCAGCAAGCGCCAGTGGCCGTTGAAGCGATACTGCTCGGCCAGTCGCTGGCTGCTGCCCAGCAAGTGCCAGGTCAGGGCCGCGAAGGCGTCGTCCAGGGGCATTTCTGCGGTCAACTCCGGCGCCGGCAGGCTCAGGGAGTAGCTGTTGGCGTCGAACAGGCGATAGCCGCGCTCGGCCTTGCTGATGTCGCAAGGCATCAGCGCCAGGGTCGCGGCCAGTTCGGCGGCCAGTTCCAGCAGGGCAGCGGGTTCGCCTTCCCGCAGTTCCAGTTCCAGCTCGCAGATTTCTTCCTTCTGCTTGCCGGCGACCACATGGCCCAAGTCCAGGGCCGCTTCGATCACCACCTTGGCCTTGCCGCGACCCCAGGCAATTTCCGCACGCTCGCGGACGAAATCGGTGGTGAAGATCGGCTTCAGGGTCTTTTTGTCCAGCTCGGCCAGTTCCGCCGGCCAGCATTCGCCGTCGAGTTTTTTTACGTCGAGCTTGGCTTTGGCCAGGTGCCAGTCGTACTCGTTGCGTTCCGACAGGCCGGCGACGCTTTGGCCGCGGGTCTTGAGGGTCTGGATCACTTCTTCACCGTCGCGGCGCAGGCGCAGGGCAACCTTGGCCCGGGCCAGGTCGCGCTCGGGGGTGTCGAAGTATTGGTTCATCAATTCACGGCGTTCCCAGCCACTTTTGTTGCGTTTTTTCAGCAGCGGGTGCTCGCGCAGGGCGGCGAGGGTTTCGCGGCTGACGCGGAGTTTGATTTCGGTTTCTTTCTGCATGGCCGGAAAATCCAGGATCGGGAGCGCAGCCGGGGGAAGGTGTGGCTGCCAAGGCCGTGCAGTGTACAGGACTCGCTGCCTGGAGGTGCCGCGACGGTTTATTCCGCTGACAAGATGGCTCTATGATGGGCCTCATCTTGGCTCTCGGGAGACAGCGCACATGCCATTGCCGTCCATGAAAGATCAGTTCGCCGCGCTGATCGCCGCGCCGTCGGTCAGCTGTACCCAACCTGCACTGGATCAATCCAACCGGGCGGTTATCGATCTGTTGGCCAGTTGGCTGGGCGACCTGGGTTTTGCCTGCGATATCCAGCAGGTCAGCCCCGGCAAGTTCAACCTGTTGGCCAGTTTTGGCAGCGGCCCTGGTGGCCTGGTATTGGCTGGCCACAGTGACACGGTGCCCTTCGATGGCGCCCTGTGGCAGACCGACCCGCTGAAGCTCACCGAAGTCGATGGCCGCTGGGTCGGGCTCGGCAGTTGCGACATGAAGGGGTTTTTCGCCCTGGTCATCGAAGCCGTGCAGCCATTGTTGGATCAACCCTTCAAGCAGCCGCTGCTGATCCTCGCCACGTGCGATGAAGAAAGCTCCATGGCCGGCGCCCGCGCCCTGGCCGAGGCGGGGCGCCCCCTGGGGCGTGCGGCGGTGATTGGCGAGCCCACGGGCCTCAAGCCGATCCGCTTGCACAAGGGGGTGATGATGGAACGTATCGACATCCTCGGGCGCAGCGGCCATTCCTCGGACCCGAGCCTCGGCCACAGCGCCCTGGAGGCCATGCACGACGCCATGGGCGAGCTGCGTGGCCTGCGCCTGGCCTGGCAACGCGAGTTCCGCAACCCGCAATTCAGTGTGCCTCAGCCGACCCTGAACTTTGGCTGCATCCATGGTGGCGACAACCCCAACCGCATCTGCGGCCAGTGCTCCCTGGAGTTCGACCTGCGCCCCCTGCCGGGCATGGACCCGCAGGCGCTGCGCGAGGCCATTCGGCAGAAGCTGAATCCGATCGCCGAGCGCCATCAGGTGAAAATCGACTACGCGCCGTTGTTCCCGGAAGTGCCGCCCTTTGAGCAGGCAGAGGATGCCGAATTGGTCCGGGTGGCCGAAAGACTCACCGGCCATCGTGCCGAAGCAGTGGCGTTCGGCACCGAAGCGCCTTATCTTCAGCGCCTTGGTTGCGAGACCCTGGTGCTCGGCCCTGGCGACATCGCCTGTGCCCACCAACCCGGGGAATACCTCGAAATGTCACGCTTGCAGCCTACCGTGCATCTACTACGTGAACTGATCGCACATTATTGCCTGACCCCGGCCCAGCCTCGGTAAATCCCGGTTGCCCAGGTCCGTATCTATGAGGAGAGCGAGCGTGTCGCCAAGCCTGTTCCGACGATAACCATCAGCCCGATGTGCGTTTTCCGTTTCGTCCTTTCTATAGGCTGCTTTTTATTTACAGGCTCAGGTTCATGCCCGACTACGTTAATTGGCTTCGCCACGCTTCCCCGTACATCAATGCCCACCGTGATTGCACTTTCGTCGTGATGCTGCCCGGCGACGGTGTCGAGCACCCGAATTTCGGCAATATCGTTCACGACTTGGTGCTGTTGCACAGCCTGGGCGTGCGCCTGGTGCTGGTGCACGGTTCACGGCCACAGATCGAAACCCGCTTGGCGGCCCGCGGCCTGACCCCCCATTACCACCACGGGATGCGCATCACCGATGCGGCGACCCTGGAGTGCGTCATCGACGCCGTGGGCCAATTGCGCATCGCCATCGAGGCGCGGTTGTCCATGGACATGGCGTCTTCGCCGATGCAGGGCTCGCGCCTGCGGGTGGCCGGCGGCAACCTGGTGACCGCTCGTCCGATCGGTGTACTGGAAGGCGTCGACTATCACCACACCGGCGAAGTGCGGCGCGTCGACCGCAAAGGCATCAATCGCCTGCTGGATGAGCGCTCCATCGTCCTGCTTTCGCCCCTGGGCTATTCCCCCACCGGGGAAATTTTCAACCTGGCCTGTGAAGACGTGGCCACCCGCGCCGCCATCGACCTTGGGGCTGACAAGCTGCTGCTGTTCGGCGCCGACATGGGCCTGATCGATGAAAACGGCAAGCTGGTGCGTGAGTTGCGCCCGCAACAGGTGCCTGCGCATTTGCAGCGCCTGGGCGCCAACTATCAGGCCGAGTTGCTGGACGCCGCCGCCGAGGCTTGCCGGGGCGGAGTGGGGCGCAGCCATATTGTCAGTTACGCCGAAGACGGTGCCTTGCTCACCGAACTGTTCACCCGTGACGGTGGCGGCACGCTGGTGGCCCAGGAACAGTTCGAACTGGTCCGCGAGGCAGCCATTGAAGACGTGGGCGGTTTGTTGGATTTGATCAGCCCGCTGGAAGAGCAGGGGATTCTGGTGCGGCGCTCCCGAGAGGTGCTGGAGCGGGAGATCGAGCAGTTCAGCGTGGTTGAGCGTGAAGGCATGATTATCGCCTGCGCGGCGCTCTACCAGATCGCCGAGTCTGACGCCGGGGAACTGGCGTGCCTGGCGGTGAACCCGGAGTACCGTCATGGCGGTCGGGGTGACGAACTGTTGGAAAGGATCGAAACCCGGGCTCGTGCCCAGGGCCTGAAAACCCTGTTCGTGCTTACCACTCGGACTGCTCACTGGTTTCGCGAACGTGGGTTTGTGCCGAGCAGTGTCGAGCGCCTGCCTTCGGCGCGAGCGTCGCTGTACAACTACCAGCGCAACTCGAAAATCTTCGAAAAGACCCTCTGAAGGTTGCCCCCTGTCGGCCTCGAACCACTGCGTTCGAGGCCTTGCTGGCGGCTAGGCGGTGGTTGTTGCAGATGTCAGAAATAAGTCTGATCGATACAAAAACTGTAACAAATTGACGCGACCATAGGCGTTTCGCCATGATTGCGCCGATTTTTCCGATAACGCCGGCTTTTTTAGCAGGGGCATCGCCGGAAAAATCTTATCTGTACCAGGGAATATCCTTCAGGAATGGGCTTAAGCGTCGGTGGTTACACGTGCCGGCGAGGTATTGCGTCGAAGAGTCATATTCCTGAATGGTATGAAAAAGAATGAAATAATTCTTTTTGGGTTTATGGAAAGTTCATTACCCTGCAGGGACCAAAACACAGCGATTAGACCTTGGTCTTAGACACAGATAGTTACGATTGACTTATCAGTCACTGTCTGGCGCTAATCGCGCATCTGTGGATCCGGGCATTTCGACCCAGGACCAAAGAATCACAAAAATTAGAAACGAGAGGAGCGAAACATGAATAAGTCCACCTTGGCCCTGGCTGTGGCCGTAGGGGTTTTGGCGCAACAAGCAAGCGCCGCCGGTTTTGTCGAAGACAGCAAGGCCAGCATCACTGCCCGTAACTTCTACATCAACACCGATAACCGTGATGGCACTGCCAATCCTTCCAAGCAGGAAGAATGGGGTCAGGGTTTCATCTTCAACTTCACCTCCGGCTACACCCAAGGCACCGTAGGCTTCGGCGTCGACGCCATCGGCCTGCTGGGCATCAAGTTGGACTCGGGTAAAGGCACTGCCTACAACGCCGGTAGCGCGAACAAAGGCGGCACCGTTTTCCCAAGCGACAACGATGGCCGTGCGGTCGATGACTTCAGCAGCCTCGGCCTGACCGCTAAGGTCAAGGTTTCCAAGACTGAACTGCGCCTGGGCACTCTGCAGCCAAAACTGCCAGTGGTTACCACCAACGACGGTCGTCTGCTGCCGCAAACCTTCCAGGGTGGCCAGATCACTTCCAACGACATCGACAACCTGACACTGGTTGGCGGTAAGTTGGAACACGCCAAAGGTCGTAACTCGACTAACAACGATTCGCTGACCATCGCGGGTTCCAACGGTGCGACCACCACGCCAACCGCGAACAAGCGCAGCAATGAGTTCTACTACGCGGGTGGTGACTACAAGATCACCAAAGACCTGACCGCTCAGTACTACTACGGCGAGCTGGAAAACTTCTACCAGCAACACTTCCTGGGCCTGACCCACAACCTGGCACTGCCAGTGGGTAGCTTGAAGTCGGACCTGCGTTACTTCAACAGTGACTCCGATGGCAAGAACGGCAGCCAGGAAGGTCGTATCTCCGGCTATCGTGCTAGCGGCGTCAACAATGGCGGTGAAGTGGACAACCGCACCTGGAGCGCCAAGTTCACCTATAGCCTGCAAGGCCACGCTCTCAGCGCCGGCTACCAGCGCGTGAACGGCACCAGCGACTTCCCGTTCCTGAACCAGGGTGACGGCGCCAGCAGCTACCTGATCACCGACTCGCAGATCGGCAAGTTCCAGCGCGCCGGCGAGCGCACCTGGTTGGCCCAGTACGCGTACGACTTCGCCACTGTGGGCTTGCCAGGCCTGACCACTTCCGTGGTCTACCTCAAGGGTGACAACGTCAACGTTAACGCTGGTAGCGACAAGGGTGAGTGGGAACGTGACTTCTCCCTCGGCTACGTTGTTCCGGAAGGCACTCTCAAGGGCCTGGGCCTGGCGTGGAAAAACGCCTCGCTGCGCTCCGACGTTGCTTCTCAGCGTAACCAGGACGAAAACCGTCTGATCCTCAGCTACACCCTGTCGATCTTGTAATACCGCAAAAAAACTGGCCCGGCGCAATGCCGGGCCAGTGTTGCTTCCAGTCAGGCCCACCCCCGTGAGCCCTCCTGAATCCCCTCTTTTACAGCGACTCAAGGCCTTCTCGAACCTTGTTGAGAATGGTGGTCTTCGCGTGCGCGTGAGTCCAATGAAGAGATTTTTAATATTCCTTTTGGATCTTAATAAATCGATATTTATTCTTTTTAAATAAGCTCCAGTGCAGGCAGAGTAGCTCTATCACGCACTCACAGGAGCAGCACCATGAGCCTCAGACTGGGCGACATCGCCCCCGACTTCGAACAGGATTCCAGTGCCGGCAAGATTCGTTTCCACGAGTGGCTGGGCGATAGCTGGGGCGTGCTGTTCTCTCATCCGGCGGACTTCACCCCGGTGTGCACCACGGAGCTGGGCTTCACCGCCAAGCTCAAGGATGAATTCGCCCAGCGCGGGGTCAAGGCCATCGCCCTGTCGGTGGACCCAGTGGACTCGCACCACAAGTGGATCGAAGACATCAACGAGACCCAGAACACCCTGGTCAATTTCCCGATCCTGGCCGATGCCGACCGCAAGGTTTCGGACCTCTACGACCTGATCCACCCCAACGCCAATGACACCCTGACCGTACGTTCGTTGTTCGTCATCGACCCGAACAAGAAGGTGCGCCTGACCATCACCTACCCGGCCAGCACCGGGCGCAATTTCCACGAAATCCTGCGGGTGATCGACTCCCTGCAGCTCACCGACAACTACAAGGTGGCCACCCCGGCCAACTGGCAGGACGGTGATGAAGTGGTGATTGTGCCGTCCCTCAAGGACGAAGAGGAAATCAAGAAACGCTTCCCTAAAGGTTATCGCGCAGTGAAGCCCTACCTGCGACTGACCCCGCAGCCCAACCGCTAATCCACCTTTATCCGGGCGCCGGCTTGCCGGCGATCAGGCCGCGGCTACCCGACGCCGCGTGCCAGGTTTTTCAGATCCACAAAGCAGGGGTTTCAGGCCGTTTTGACGGCCTATTTTTTTGTCTGGAGAAAAAGCCCTTACATATTCATTTATGGAATAAACAAATGAATAAATAAGATTTATGGATATATAAATAGGCTGTTAATGTCTGCTCAACCCAGCGAGATCGCAAACCGCGAATCGCCATTGATCGCTCAAGGAAACCTGCATGTTGGTCGTCTCACTCGGTGGCAGTCCAAGCCAGCGTTCCCGCTCCGGGGTGCTGCTGGACCACGCCAAGCGCTTGTTGCAGGAACAGGGTGTGGAAGTGGTCAGCTATCAGGTACGGGACTTCCCGGCCGAAGATTTGCTGCACGCTCGCTTCGACAGCCCCAAGGTGCTTGACCTGTTGCAGCAGATTGACCAGGCCGACGGCCTGCTGATTGCCACGCCGGTGTACAAGGCTTCGTTTTCCGGCGCGCTGAAGACCCTGCTGGACCTGCTGCCCGAGCGCGCCCTGAGCCACAAGGTGGTACTGCCCATGGCTACAGGCGGCAGCATTGCCCACATGCTGGCCGTGGATTACGCCTTGAAGCCGGTGCTCTCGGCGCTCAAGGCCCAGGAGATGCTGCACGGTATCTTTGCCGAGGACAGCCAGATCGCGTACGGCGAGGGCAGTGTCCAGGCGCAGTTGGCGCCGGCTTTGGAACAGCGTCTGAAAGAGGCCCTGGAACAGTTTCACAGCGCCTTGGCCCGCCGGCCAAAGCCGCTGGATCCCAATGCATTGAATGAACGTTTGTTGAGTGCTCGCTGGAGCATTTAAGCCTCACCGCTGAACCCATGATGAATCAGTAGTACTCACCTTACTCAGCCGCCAACGGCCAAGCAGGTGCAGCCTAAACCCAACAGCAAATAAGGAGAGCGCCATGCGCCCTGTGATTTTGCGTCGCGGTCTGGTCGCTCTGTTTGCTGCGGCTGTGTCCTTCGGCGCCATTGTTCAAGCTCAAGCCGCCGAGACCTTGCGGATCGGTTATCAGAAGTACGGCACCCTGGTGCTGCTCAAGGCCAAGGGCTCCTTGGAGAAGCGCCTGGCCGCGCAGGACGTGAAGGTGCAATGGACAGAGTTCCCGGGTGGCCCGCAGTTGCTCGAAGGCCTGAACGTGGGCTCCATCGACTTCGGCGTCACTGGCGAAACCCCGCCGGTCTTTGCCCAGGCCGCCGGCGCGGACCTGCTGTACGTGGCCTATGAGCCGCCAGCCCCTACCAGCGAAGCGATCCTGGTGCCCAAGGATTCACCGATCAAGTCGGTGCAGGATTTGAAGGGCAAGAAAGTCGTTCTCAATAAAGGCTCCAACGTTCACTACCTGCTGGTGCGCGCTCTGGAAGACGCTGGCCTCAAGTACAGCGATATCCAGACCGTGTTCCTGCCGCCGGCCGATGCCCGCGCCGCGTTCGAGCGTGGCAGCGTCGATGCCTGGGTGATCTGGGACCCGTACCAGGCTGCTGCCGAGCAACAGCTGCAAGCCCGCACCCTGCGTGATGGCAGCGGCATCGTCGACAACCATCAGTTCTACCTAGCGACCAAGCCGTACGCCGAACAGCACCCCGAGGTAATCAAGGCGCTGGTGGAAGAGGTGCGTGCCGTGGGCGAGTGGTCCAAGGCCAACCCGCAAGAGGTGACCAACCAAGTGGCGCCGCTGCTCGGCTTGCCCGCCGACATCACCCTGACCTCGGTAAAACGCCAGGGTTACGGCGCACTTTTCCTGACCCCGGAAGTGGTCGCGGCCCAGCAGAAAATCGCCGACAGCTTCTATCAGCTCAAGCTGATTCCCAAACCCTTGAGCATCAAGGACGTGATCTGGACCCCGCCAGCCGCCGTAGCCAAAGCGCCGTAATTCGAACCCCTTAGGAGACAACTCCATGAGCCTTAACATTTTCTGGTTCCTGCCTACCCACGGCGACGGCCATTACCTTGGCACCGCCGAAGGCGCTCGCGCCGTCGATCATGCGTACTTGCAGCAGATCGCCCAAGCGGCCGATCGCCTGGGTTTTGGCGGCGTGCTGATCCCCACCGGGCGGTCCTGCGAGGACTCCTGGCTGGTGGCCGCGTCGCTGATTCCGGTGACCCAGCGTTTGAAGTTTCTGGTTGCCTTGCGCCCCGGGATCATTTCCCCGACGGTGGCTGCGCGCCAGGCGGCGACCTTGGATCGTCTGTCCGGCGGTCGTGCGCTGTTCAACCTGGTGACCGGTGGCGATCCGGATGAATTGGCCGGCGATGGGTTGTTTCTCAGCCACGAAGAGCGCTATCAGGCCTCGGTGGAATTCACCCGCATCTGGCGTCGGGTGCTGGAAGGCGAAACCGTCGATTACGACGGCCAGCACATCAGCGTGAAGGGCGCCAAGTTGCTCTATCCGCCGATCCAGCAACCGCGGCCGCCGCTGTACTTCGGCGGCTCCTCGGAAGCTGCCCAGGACCTGGCCGCCGAGCAGGTGGAGATGGTGTTGACCTGGGGCGAGCCACCGGCTGCCGTGGCGGAGAAGATCCAGCAGGTTCGGGAAAAAGCCGCCAAGCTCGGGCGCACCGTGCGCTTCGGCATTCGCCTGCACGTGATCGTGCGGGAAACCAACGCCGAAGCCTGGCAGGCCGCAGAGCGCCTGATCTCCCATGTGGACGACGAGACCATTGCCCGCGCCCAGGCGTCCCTGGCGCGTTTCGACTCCGTGGGCCAGCAACGCATGGCCGCGTTGCACGGTGGTAACCGCGACAAGCTGGAAGTCAGCCCTAACCTGTGGGCCGGCGTCGGCCTGGTGCGGGGCGGTGCCGGTACGGCGCTGGTGGGCGATGGGCCGACCGTGGCCGCGCGCATGCAGGAGTACGCGGACCTGGGCATCGACACCTTTATCTTTTCCGGTTATCCCCACTTGGAAGAATCCTATCGCGTGGCCGAGCTGTTGTTCCCGCACCTGGATATCGAACGTCCCGAGCTGCCTAAAGGCGCCGGTTATGTCAGCCCGTTCGGCGAAATGGTCGCCAACGACATCATCCCCAAAGCTGCGTCCCAGAGCTGAGGCGTGGCCATGAACAGACAAAACATTCTCCATCGCCTGGCACCCTGGGCCCTGCCCGTGCTGTTGCTGGCGGTCTGGCAACTGTCGGTCTCGGCCGGCTGGTTGTCGACACGTATCCTGCCGGCCCCCAGTGCGGTGATCGAAGCCGGCGTGAGCCTGGTGCGCAGTGGCGAAATCTGGACTCACCTGGCCATCAGCGGCTGGCGTGCAGCTGTCGGCTTCGTCATCGGCGGCGGCATCGGCCTGGCCCTGGGCTTTATCACCGGCCTGTCGAAGTGGGGCGAACGCCTGCTGGACAGCTCGGTGCAGATGATCCGTAACGTGCCGCACCTGGCGCTGATTCCCCTGGTGATCCTGTGGTTCGGCATCGATGAGTCGGCGAAGATTTTCCTGGTGGCCCTCGGCACCCTGTTCCCGATCTACCTCAACACCTATCACGGCATTCGCAATGTCGACCCGGCGCTGGTGGAGATGGCGCGCAGCTACGGCCTGTCCGGGTTCGGCCTGTTCCGCCAAGTGATTTTGCCGGGGGCGCTGCCTTCGATCCTGGTGGGCGTGCGTTTTGCCCTGGGCTTTATGTGGCTGACCTTGATCGTGGCGGAAACCATCTCGGCCAGCTCCGGCATCGGCTACCTGGCGATGAACGCCCGTGAATTCCTGCAGACCGACGTGGTGGTGCTGGCCATTGTGATGTACGCCATCCTCGGCAAGCTGGCCGACCTGGCTGCTCGCGGCCTGGAGCGTGTGTGGTTGCGCTGGCATCCGGCCTATCAAGTGAATAAAGGAGGTGCGGCATGACGGCTCAACAACCTCCACGCCTGCTGCGGGGTATTCCCCTGGCGGTGCGCAAGTTGCGCAAGGCCTTTGGTGCCCGGGAGGTGCTCAAGGAGATCGACCTGCACATTCCGGCGGGCCAGTTCGTGGCCGTCGTTGGCCGCAGCGGTTGCGGTAAAAGTACCTTGCTGCGCCTGCTGGCCGGCCTCGACAAAGCCAGCGGCGGTGAGCTGCTGGCGGGTTCCGCGCCGCTCGCCGAAGCCATTGAAGACACGCGGTTGATGTTTCAGGAAGCGCGTCTGCTGCCGTGGAAAAAGATCATCGATAACGTCGGCCTGGGTCTTAAGGGCGACTGGCGTCCCAAGGCGCTGGAGGCTCTGGAGGCGGTGGGCCTGGCCGAGCGCGCCAATGAGTGGCCGGCGGCCTTGTCCGGTGGGCAGAAGCAGCGTGTGGCCCTGGCTCGCGCCTTGATCCACCAACCGCGCCTGCTGCTGCTCGATGAGCCCCTGGGTGCGCTGGATGCCCTGACGCGTATCGAGATGCAGCAACTGATCGAGAACCTTTGGCAGAAGCACGGCTTCACCGTGTTGCTGGTGACCCACGATGTCAGCGAGGCCGTGGCCATTGCCGACCGGGTGATCCTGATTGAAGACGGCGAAATCGGCCTCGACCTGCACGTCGACCTGCCGCGTCCACGAGCCCGTGGTTCCCATCGCCTGGCGGCGCTGGAAGCCGAAGTCCTCAACCGTGTGTTGTCGTTGCCCGGCACACCGCCGGAACCCGAACCTGTTTCACCGCTGCCTACGCAATTGCGATGGGCGCAATAAAAGCAGCGGCAAGCTTTTAGCTTCAAGCGGTAAGGGAAAGCAGAGCGCTTTGACTTGCAGCCAGTCGCTAACAACTTGCAGCTATTTCAACCCCAGGAGAAATCGTATGACCATTAAAGCCATCAACGTTCGCAACCAGTTCAAAGGCACCATCAAGGAAATCGTCGAAGGCGACGTACTTTCGGAAATCGACGTGCAGACCGCGTCCGGCATCGTCACTTCCGTGATCACCACTCGTTCGGTCAAAGAGCTGGAACTGGTGATCGGCAGCGAAGTGATTGCCTTCGTGAAATCCACCGAGGTGTCGATCGCCAAACTGTGATCGCCAGTCCCTTGGGCGTTGGTTGATCGCTCACGCGCGTTGCGTGGGAGCGATCACATCTCCGACAAGCCGGCTCTGCAAGGGGCGGGTTAGCGTTTGGGCAGGTACGTGGGCAAGTAGAGCCCCACATATGCATCGAATACCCGCATCCCTTCCTCGGCCATGCGCGGGGTGATCTGCCCATGCTGATGCACCGAGCGTGCATACACGCGGTCGCTCAGCTCCAGGGCCAGGGCGAACACGTCCACGTCGTTGGGTAAGGTTGGCACCTCGAAGTGGCGGTTGAACACCTCCAGCATCAAATCCCCCAATTCCAGATCATGCTGGCGGTCCGCCTGGGTGACTTCGGTTAGTCCGTGCTGGGCGAGGATCAACTGGCGCGCGGCGGCATCGTTGCTGTAGATGGTGAGCATGCGTTGTTCGACCACGTAGGACAGGTCGCGCCAGTGCTTGAGTGAATCGTGGTCGATGGGTGCCTGGATGGCGGCCCGGAAGGCCGCGTGGACATCAGCGGTCAAGGCTTCCAGCAGTGCCGGTACGCTGGCGAAGAAGTGATACACCGACGACGGCGGAATCTGCGCCCGTTCGGCCACGCTGTAGATCGACAAACTGGCCACGCCTTCGGCAGCCAGCAAGGTGCGGGCGGCGTCGAGGATCGCGTCGATCCGGGCCTGGCTGCGGGCGCGGGGTTTGCGAGGGGCGGCGGGGCGGGTTGTCATGGAAGTCTCCTACAAGGCAGCGGGCATTGTATGAGCAGGAAGGTGTGTTGTCTGCCAAACCGCTATCGCCCAGGCCGGCTCCTGCATTGAACACGCGTCAACCTGTAGGCGCTGGCTTGCCAGCGATCCGCCGCAGGCGGCCATAAAAAAACGCCGCAGGCTGGGGAGCCTGCGGCGTTGTTTTTTGCACTGGCCGCTTACACGGTGTGCAGGTACCAGTTGTATTCGAGGTCGGAGATGGAGTGTTCGAACTCCTCCAGCTCGCTCTCTTTACAGGCCACGAAGATATCGATGTATTTCGGATCGATGTACTTGGCCATGACTTCACTGTCGTCGAGCTCGCGCAAGGCATCGCGCAAGTTGTTCGGCAGGCTTTGCTCGTTCTGTTCGTAGGAGTTGCCTTCCACCGGTGCGCCAGGCTCGATCTTGTTGGTCAGGCCGTGGTGCACGCCTGCCAGGACCGAAGCCATCAGCAGGTAAGGGTTGGCGTCGGCACCCGCCACGCGGTGTTCGATACGCACGGAGTCGGCCGTGCCGGTCGGCACACGGATCGCCACAGTGCGGTTGTCCAGGCCCCAGCACGGCGAGTTCGGCACGTAGAACTGTGCGCCGAAACGGCGGTAGGAGTTGACGTTCGGGCAGAGGAAAGCCATCTGCGCCGGTAGGGTCTCGAGCACACCGCCGATCGCGTGACGCAGTGCGGCGTTCTGCTCGGGATCCTCGCTGGCAAAGATGTTCTTGCCGTCTTTATCCAGGATCGAAATGTGTACGTGCAGACCGTTGCCCGCCTGGCCCGGGTAAGGCTTGGCCATGAAGGTGGTGTCCATTTCATGGTCGTAGGCGATGTTCTTGATCAGGCGCTTGAGCAGTACCGCGTAATCGCAGGCCTTGATCGGGTCGGCGACGTGGTGCAGGTTGACTTCGAACTGCGCCGGGGCACTTTCCTTGACGATGGCGTCGGCAGGGATGCCTTGTTCTTTGGCACCTTCCAGAATGTCCTGGAGGCAGTCGACGTATTCGTCGAGGTCGTCGATCAGGTAGACCTGTGTCGAGTGCGGACGCTTGCCGGAAATGGGCGAGCGGGGCGGCTGTGGACGGCCGTTCACGTTCTCCTGGTCGATCAGGTAGAACTCCAGTTCGAACGCAGCGCAGATGGTCAGGCCCATCTCGTCGAACTTGGTCACCACCTGGCGCAGGACTTCACGCGGGTCGGCGAAGAAGGGGTCGCCTTCGAGTTCGTGCATGGTCATTAACAGTTGCGCGGTCGGGCGCTTCTGCCAGGGTTCATTGCACAGGGTGTCGGGAATGGGATAACAGATTCGGTCAGCATCACCGATGTCCAGGCCCAGGCCGGTGCTTTCCACCGTAGAGCCGTTGATATCCAGAGCAAATAGAGAGGCCGGCAGGTTGATGCCTTTCTCGTAAACCTTGTGGAGACTGGTGCGTTCAATGCGCTTGCCGCGCACCACACCATTCATATCCGCAATCAGAAGGTCAACGTAGAGAACCTCAGGATGTTCCTTAAGGAACGCGTTCGCTTCGTTAAGCTGAACGGCACGCGGGGGTACCGACATGATGCAACACCTTTGTTGTTAAAAATATCAATCATTGATCTTTTCTGGTTTCAGTCAACCCGAACGGCATGCCGAAGTCAAGCAAGGCCTTTTTTGCCCTAATAAAGCGCTTAGGGGGCTCTTTTGGGGCAAAACAGGGCATATTTTTGTCTTCGAACTCCTCGGGCACCGCAGGCTTGAGCGGGGCGTGTTGTATTTTTTACGGGGGTGTTGTGTAAAAAAATGAACAAGGCTAAGCTCGATTCAAACCCATAACACCAATAATACCGGGGTGTTTCATGTATCGCCTGCCGTTAATCGGCGTCACCGCCTGCTCCAGGCAGATCGGTCTGCATGCTTATCACATCAGTGGCGACCCGTACGTCCATGCCGTGGCAGTCCCTGCCAAGGGCATGCCAGTCATTCTGCCTTCTCTGGCAGATGATCTGGAACCGTCCGATATTCTGGACGGTCTGGGCAGCACCCTCTTTACCAGTGACCTCTCCAATATAGAACCCCAACCCTGTCCAGTGCGCGCCGCTGCGTCGAATTCTGCCCATGATTCTGCACGAGACATTCGCCCTGTGCCGCTGCCGGGCAGCGGCCGTTGCGCCGAGGGAGGCAAGGCTTTTGCTTTTAGAGGTGCAACTGCGCCCTGAATGGCAGGTAAGCTCCAACCCTCACCTGCGGGCTGCCTTCCAGGCCTGTGGTGAGGCCTGCCGCAAGCAGGCACAACAGCGCGGCGCCAATGCGTCAAACAACGCCTGACTTATAAAGAGTCAGGCAACTCAGCCTAGAGGCATTTATGAGTAACAACCTCGACCAGCTCACCGATTGGTTGAAAGACCACAAGATCACAGAAGTCGAATGCATGATCGGCGACCTCACCGGGATCACCCGGGGCAAGATTTCGCCGACCAACAAGTTCATCGCCGAAAAAGGCATGCGCCTGCCCGAGAGCGTGCTGCTGCAGACCGTGACCGGCGACTATGTCGAAGACGACATCTATTACGAACTGCTGGACCCGGCCGACATCGACATGATCTGTCGCCCGGACCAGAACGCCGTGTTCCTCGTGCCCTGGGCCATCGAACCCACCGCCCAGGTGATCCACGACACCTACGACAAGCAAGGCAACCCTATCGAGCTGTCGCCGCGCAACGTGCTGAAGAAGGTCCTCAAACTCTATGCCGACCACGGCTGGCAGCCCATCGTGGCGCCGGAGATGGAGTTCTACCTGACCAAGCGCAGCGACGACCCGGACTACCCGCTGCAACCGCCGGTGGGTCGCTCCGGCCGCCCGGAAACCGGTCGCCAATCCTTCTCCATTGAAGCCGCCAACGAATTCGACCCCTTGTTCGAAGACGTCTACGACTGGTGCGAGCTGCAGGAGCTGGACCTCGATACCCTGATCCACGAAGACGGTACGGCGCAGATGGAGATCAACTTCCGTCACGGCGACGCCCTGTCCCTGGCCGACCAGATCCTGGTGTTCAAGCGCACCATGCGTGAGGCGGCGCTCAAGCACGACGTGGCGGCGACCTTCATGGCCAAGCCCATGACCGGCGAGCCCGGCAGCGCCATGCACCTGCACCAGAGCATCATCGATATCCAGACCGGCAAGAACGTCTTCTCCAATGAAGACGGCTCCATGAGCCAGCTGTTCCTCAATCACATTGGTGGCCTGCAGAAGTTCATCCCCGAGCTGTTGCCGCTGTTCGCGCCCAACGTCAACTCGTTCCGCCGCTTCCTGCCCGATACCTCGGCGCCGGTGAACGTGGAGTGGGGCGAAGAGAACCGTACCGTGGGCCTGCGGGTGCCGGACGCCGGGCCACAGAACCGTCGGGTGGAAAACCGCCTGCCGGGCGCCGACGCCAACCCGTACCTGGCAATTGCCGCCAGCCTGCTGTGTGGCTACATCGGCATGGTCGAAGGCCATAACCCCAGTGCCCCCGTGGTCGGCCGTGGTTACGAGCGTCGCAACCTGCGCCTGCCGTTGACCATTGAAGATGCCCTGGAACGCATGGAAAACAGCAAGACCATCGAGAAGTACCTGGGCCAGAAGTTCATCACCGGCTACGTCGCGGTCAAGCGGGCCGAGCATGAAAACTTCAAGCGCGTGATCAGCTCGTGGGAGCGGGAATTCCTGCTCTTCGCCGTCTGATGCGCCGGGCGCCGCGGCCACAGGCGGCGCCCTTCACCGATAGTTAGGAGAATTGGCATGACCAGCAACAACCCGCAAACCCGCGAATGGCAAGCCCTGAGCAACGATCACCACCTGGCGCCTTTCAGCGACTTCAAGCAGCTTAAAGAGAAAGGCCCACGGATCATCACCAATGCCCAGGGCGTGTACCTTTGGGACAGCGAAGGCAACAAGATTCTCGATGGCATGGCCGGTCTGTGGTGCGTGGCCATCGGTTATGGCCGCGACGAGCTGGCCGATGCCGCCAGCAAGCAGATGCGCGAGTTGCCTTACTACAACCTGTTCTTCCAGACCGCGCACCCGCCGGTCCTGGAGTTGGCCAAGGCCATTGCCGATATCGCTCCGGCCGGTATGAACCATGTGTTCTTCACCGGTTCCGGCTCTGAAGGCAACGACACCATGCTGCGTATGGTCCGCCACTACTGGGCGATCAAGGGCCAGCCGAACAAGAAGACCATCATCAGCCGGGTCAACGGCTACCACGGCTCCACCGTGGCCGGTGCCAGCCTGGGCGGCATGACCTACATGCACGAGCAGGGCGATTTGCCGATTCCCGGCATCGTGCACATTCCCCAGCCTTACTGGTTCGCTGAAGGCGGCGACATGAGCCCTGAAGAGTTCGGGATCTGGGCGGCCAACCAGCTGGAAGAGAAGATTCTCGAGGTCGGCGTGGACAACGTCGGTGCCTTTATTGCCGAGCCGATCCAGGGCGCGGGCGGTGTGATCGTGCCGCCGGACAGCTACTGGCCGCGCATCAAGGAGATTCTCGCCAAGTACGACATCCTGTTTGTCGCTGACGAGGTGATCTGCGGTTTCGGTCGCACCGGCCAGTGGTTTGGCAGCGACTTCTACGACCTCAAGCCGGACATGATGACCATCGCCAAGGGCCTGACCTCGGGCTACATCCCCATGGGCGGCCTGATCGTGCGCGATGAAGTGGTGGCGGTGCTCAATGAAGGCGGCGATTTCAACCACGGCTTTACCTATTCCGGGCACCCGGTGGCGGCAGCCGTGGCCCTGGAAAACATCCGCATCATGCGCGAAGAAAAAATTATCGAGCGCGTCCATGCTGAAACGGCACCCTATTTGCAGAAGCGTCTACGGGAACTGAACGATCACCCGTTGGTGGGTGAAGTTCGCGGCGTAGGGCTGTTGGGGGCCATCGAACTGGTCCAGGACAAAGCCACCCGTGCGCGGTATGTCGGCAAAGGCCTTGGCATGATCTGCCGGCAATTCTGCTTCGACAACGGCCTGATCATGCGCGCCGTGGGCGACACCATGATCATTGCCCCGCCACTGGTGATCAGTCCGGCCGAGATCGACGAGTTGGTGAGCAAGGCGCGCAAGTGCCTGGACCTGACCTTGAGTGCCTTGCAGGGCTAAGTGCTAGGCTCAGTGCGAAGTGCCTCCCGGTACTTCGCGCTGAGTGGATATAAAGGGTGGTGCTTTCCTTGAAAGCCGACCTTGGATCTTGCCAGACTACCCGCCGTTTCAGTGGCCCGGACATGGGCTGTTGAACGAGTGGTTGAGAAGAATAATTGGAGCATTACCCATGAAGGCATTAGGTATGAAGATAGCTGGCAAGACCCTCCTCGCCATGTCCCTGATGGGCGTGATGGCGGCGGCCGCCCAGGCGGATGACAAAGTGCTGCATGTTTACAACTGGTCCGATTACATCGCCCCGGACACCATCAAGAAGTTTGAGGCCGAGTCGGGTATCAAAGTCGTGTACGACGTCTTCGACAGCAACGAAACCCTGGAAGCCAAGTTGCTGGCCGGCAAGTCCGGTTATGACGTGGTGGTACCGTCCAACAACTTCCTGGCCAAGCAGATCAAGGCCGGCGTGTACCAGGAACTGGACAAGTCCAAGTTGCCGAACTGGAAGAACCTCAACGAATCGCTGCTCAAGGCGGTATCGGTGAGCGACCCGGGCAACAAGCACGCCTTCCCGTACATGTGGGGTTCGATCGGCATCGGTTTCAACGCCGAGAAGGTCAAGGCCGCCCTGGGTGCCGATGCGCCGACCAACTCCTGGGACTTGCTGTTCAAGCCTGAGAACGCCGCCAAGCTGAAGTCTTGCGGGGTCAGCTTCCTCGACTCGCCAACCGAGATGATTCCGGTGGCGCTGCACTACCTGGGTTACCCAACCGACAGCCAGGACAAGAAACAACTGGCTGAAGCAGAAGCCCTGTTCCTGAAGATTCGTCCTTCGATCGGTTACTTCCACTCTTCCAAGTACATCTCCGACCTGGCCAACGGCAACATCTGCGTGGCTGTCGGTTACTCGGGCGACATCTACCAGGCCAAGGCGCGCGCCGCTGAAGCCGGTGACAAGGTGAAAGTCAGCTACAACATTCCTAAAGAAGGGGCGGGCAGCTTCTACGACATGGTCGCCATCCCTAAGGATGCGGAAAACGTCGAGGGTGCCTACAAGTTCATGACCTTCCTGCAGAAGCCGGAAATCATGGCTGAAATCACCAACGCCGTGCGCTTCCCGAACGGCAACGCCGCGGCCACTGCCCTGGTTGATAAAGACATCACCGCCGACCCAGGCATCTACCCACCTGCCGACGTGCAGGCCAAGCTGTACGCGATTGCCGATTTGCCGGCAGCCACTCAGCGGATCCTGACCCGCAGCTGGACCAAGATCAAATCCGGTAAATAAGCCGATTTGCGGCACTGCCTGTTGTCATCCTTTGTCGGAGGATGGCAACAGGAAACATTTAAATGACAGAAAGTTTTGCTGGAATGGTTTATCGAGGGTAAGTTGCGCGCCGGTTTTGTTGCTGGGCAGCTACAGGCTGTCATGTAACGCGGGGCAACTTGGGCCCAACTATTTAAGAGGACCTTCACTTGCCTATTTCTTTGTTTCGCAAAGCCATGCTGGTTGGTGCTGGCCTGACGTTGGCCGTCAGTGCACAGGCAGCGCCCACCGTGCATATTTATAACTGGTCCGATTACATCGGTCAGAACACCCTGGCGGACTTTGAAAAAGCCTCTGGCATCAAACCCGTCTATGACGTGTTCGACTCCAACGAAACCCTGGAAGGCAAGTTGCTGGCCGGGCATACCGGCTACGACGTGGTCGTGCCGTCCAACCACTTCCTGGGCAAGCAGATCAAGGCCGGGGCTTTTCAGAAGCTCGACAAGTCGCAGTTGAGCAACTTTTCGAACCTGGACCCGGTGTTGCTCAAGCGCTTGGAAAAGAACGATCCGGGTAACCAGTACGCGGTCCCATATCTGTGGGGCACTAACGGCATCGGTTACAACGTCGAGAAAGTCAAAGCCGCATTGGGCGTCGACAAGATCGATTCCTGGGCAGTGCTGTTCGAGCCGGAGAACATCAAGAAGCTCTCCAGCTGTGGCGTCGCGTTCCTCGACTCGGCGGACGAGATGCTCCCGGCGATGCTGAACTACATGGGCCTGTCGCCCAATAGCCAGAACCCCGAGGACTACAAGAAAGCCGAAGCCAAGTTGCTGGCGATCCGGCCGTATGTCACCTACTTCAACTCCTCCAAGTACATCTCCGATCTGGCCAATGGCGAGATCTGTGTGGCCGCCGGTTTCTCCGGTGACGTGTTCCAGGCCAAGGCGCGTGCCGCCGAGGCGGGCAAGGGTATCGACATCGCCTACGTGATTCCCAAGGAAGGCGGCAACCTCTGGTTCGACATGCTGGCCATTCCCCGGGATGCCGGCAACGTCAAGGAAGCCCATGCCTTTATCAACTACCTGCTCAAGCCTGACGTGATTGCCCAGGTCAGTGACGCGGTCGGTTATGCCAACCCCAATCCAAAGGCGGGTGAGCTGATGGATCAGGCGGTGCGCACCGACCCAGCGGTTTATCCACCGCAAGAGATTGTCGACAAGCTGTACGTCAACTCCGAGTTGCCGCCCAAGATTCAGCGACTCATGACCCGTAGCTGGACCAAGGTCAAGACGGGCAAATAGCTTTAACGGCTCAAACTATCCAAGGCTCGTCCGTTTCGGGCGGGCTGCAAATTCTGTTGGGAGTTTCGCAAATGGCAGTTGCCTCCGGCGCCTATAAGAAAGCCCTCGAGGGCGACCAGACACCCAAGCAGGTGCTGGTCAAAATCGACCGGGTCACGAAGAAGTTCGACGAGACGGTGGCCGTGGACGATGTGTCCCTGGAAATCAAGAAAGGCGAAATCTTCGCCTTGCTCGGCGGTTCGGGTTCGGGCAAGTCCACCTTGCTGCGGATGCTGGCCGGTTTCGAACGGCCCACGGAGGGGCGGATTTTCCTCGATGGCGTAGACATCACTGACATGCCGCCCTACGAGCGGCCGATCAACATGATGTTCCAGTCCTACGCCCTGTTCCCGCACATGACCGTGGCGCAGAACATTGCCTTCGGCCTCAAGCAGGACAAGATCCCGGCGGCGGAAGTCGACGCCCGTGTCGCGGAGATGCTCAAGCTGGTGCAGATGAGCCAGTACGCCAAGCGCAAGCCGCACCAACTGTCCGGTGGCCAGCGCCAGCGCGTGGCCCTGGCCCGCTCCCTGGCCAAGCGCCCGAAACTGCTGTTGCTCGATGAACCCATGGGCGCCCTGGACAAGAAACTGCGCTCGCAGATGCAACTGGAGTTGGTGGAGATCATTGAGCGCGTGGGCGTGACCTGCGTGATGGTGACCCACGACCAGGAAGAGGCCATGACCATGGCCGAACGCATCGCCATCATGCACCTGGGCTGGATCGCCCAGATTGGCAGCCCGATCGACATCTATGAAACCCCCACCAGCCGCCTGGTGTGCGAGTTCATCGGCAACGTCAACATCTTCGAAGGCGAAGTGGTGGACGACGCCGAGGGCCACGCGCTGATTACCTGCAAGGACCTGGACCGCAATATCTACGTGGGCCACGGCATCAGCACCTCGGTCCAGGACAAGTCGGTGACTTACGCGATTCGCCCGGAGAAGCTGCTGGTCACCGCCGAAATGCCCACCTGCGAGCACAACTGGTCCAGCGGCAAGGTGCATGACATCGCCTATCTGGGCGGCCACTCGGTGTTCTACGTCGAGCTGCCGAGCGGCAAGCTGGTGCAGTCCTTCGTGGCCAACGCCGAGCGTCGTGGCGCTCGGCCGACCTGGGGTGACCAGGTCTACGTCTGGTGGGAAGACGACAGCGGCGTGGTACTGCGCTCATGAACATGCGAAAGCTCAAGCGCCGCCTCAATCGAATAATTCCCGGTGGCCGCCAATTGGTCATCGGGGTTCCGTTCATCTGGCTGTTCCTGTTCTTCATGCTGCCGTTCTTCATCGTCTTGAAGATCAGCTTCGCCGAAGCAGACGTGGCCATCCCGCCGTACACCGAGATCTACAGCTACATCGACCAGAAGGTCCAGTTGCTGCTCAACCTCGGCAACTACTCGATGCTGGCCGGGGATGAGCTGTATATCTCTGCTTACCTCGGCTCGCTGAAGATGGCATTGTTCAGCACCGTCCTCTGCCTGCTGATCGGCTACCCGATGGCCTACGCCATCGCCAGCGCCCGCAAAGAGCTGCAGACCGTGCTGGTGCTGCTGATCATGATGCCGACCTGGACCGCGATCCTGATCCGCGTCTACGCCTGGATGGGCATCCTCAGCAACAACGGCCTGCTCAATGGGTTCCTGATGTCCATGGGCCTGATCGACGAGCCGCTGCAGATCCTCAACACCAACCTGGCGGTGTACATCGGCGTGGTCTATTCCTACCTGCCGTTCATGATCCTGCCGCTTTACGCCAACCTGGTGAAACACGACACCAGCTTGCTGGAAGCCGCTTCGGACCTGGGTTCGAGCACCTTCAACAGCTTCTGGAAAATCACCGTCCCCTTGTCCAAGAACGGCATCATCGCCGGCTGCATGCTGGTGTTCATTCCGGTGGTCGGCGAGTTCGTGATTCCGGAACTGCTGGGTGGCCCGGAGACCCTGATGATCGGCAAGGTGCTGTGGCAAGAGTTCTTCAACAACCGTGACTGGCCGGTGGCCTCCGCCCTGGCGGTGGTGATGCTGGCGATCCTGATCGTGCCGATCATCCTGTTCAACCGCAGTCAGGCTAAAGAAATGGAGGGCAAGTAATGAAGCGCTTCAGTTTTTCCAGCCTGATGCTGGTGCTCGGCCTGTTGTTTATCTACCTGCCGATGCTGATCCTGGTGATCTACTCGTTCAACGCCTCCAAGCTGGTGACGGTGTGGGGCGGCTGGTCGTTCAAGTGGTACGTGGGCCTGCTGGATAACTCCCAGCTCATGGGCTCGGTGCTGCGCTCCCTGGAAATCGCCTGCTACACCGCAGTGGCGGCGGTGGCCCTGGGGACCCTGGCAGCCTTTGTGCTGACCCGGATCACCCACTTCAAGGGCCGCACCCTGTTCGGTGGCCTGGTCACTGCGCCGCTGGTGATGCCGGAAGTGATCACCGGCTTGTCGCTGTTGCTGCTGTTCGTGGCCATGGCGCAGATGATCGGCTGGCCCCAGGAGCGGGGCATCGTCACCATCTGGATCGCCCACACCACGTTCTGCGCTGCCTATGTGGCGGTGGTGGTGTCGGCCCGCCTGCGTGAATTGGACCTGTCCATCGAAGAGGCGGCCATGGACCTGGGGGCGCGCCCGTGGAAGGTGTTCTTCCTGATCACCATTCCGATGATCGCGCCATCCCTGGCAGCTGGCGGCATGATGTCCTTCGCCCTGTCCCTGGACGACCTGGTGCTGGCCAGCTTTGTGTCTGGCCCTGGTTCCACCACCTTGCCGATGGAAGTCTTTTCCGCCGTGCGCCTGGGGGTCAAACCGGAAATCAACGCCGTGGCCAGCCTGATTCTGCTGGCGGTGTCGCTGGTGACCTTCCTGGTCTGGTTCTTCAGTCGTCGCGCTGAAGAGGCCCGTAAGCGGGCGATCCAGCAAGCCATTGAAGAGGCGGCTGCCGACTCCTGGAAACAACCAGACGCGCGTCGCGCCCCGGCGCCGAACGCGGCCTGAGTTTCGCCTGGTACAAAAAACCTCGCCCCGTTACCGGGAGCGAGGTTTTTTATTGCCTAGGCCCAGGCATGGCAGGCCCGTCATTGGTCGGCACGGGCCGGCAGCAGCTTGAGGGTGCTGCGGGTGTTGGCTGTCACTTCCTCTTCGCTGAAGTGCGCTTGTTGATAAACCCCTTCGATGTAGGCCTCGGCCTGGTCGTCGTAGTGCTTGTCGAACAGCACGCCGCTCTGGCCCACGGGGTTGATGGTCAGACTGTGGGCCGGGTCGGCGAAGTCGATCAGGCGCCGGGTCGAAGGGCCATAGGTGACGGGCCAGGGCGCCGGGCCAATTTTCGCCGAAAGGTTGTTCGGCACTTCGTGGGTGCCGGGGGCGGCGAAGGGGCCGACGTTGAAGATCCTGTCCAGGGGCGACTGCGTGCCCAGGGGGTGGCTGTGGGTCAGGGTGTGGGCGCCGCCCCATTGCCAGCGCGCTGGGTCCTCGCCCAGGGTTTTCCTGAGGTGGGCGAGGCTGGCCTGCCAGGCGACCTTGACCGTGTCGGCGCGGGTTTCCCGGCTGGGGGTGTCGCGGTTGTCCCACCAGGGTGAATCGGCCGTGGCCGCCAGGCGCGGCAAGGCGGCGTCGATTGCCCGGGTCTGGATCAGGGTGTCGAAGTAGCTGTCCCCCAGTTCATCGTGGAAGGCCGCGTAGGTCAGGTCGTAGAGGAACTGGTTGAACAGGGTGGCGCTGGTGGAGTCCAGCGGGTAGTCGCCTTGCCACTGGGCCAGCTGTTCCAGCAACTTCAGCTCCTGCGGGGCGCTGACCACCTCGCGCAGCACTGGCAGCAGCGGCGCCAGCAGGCGTGGGGCATAGGCGGTGGTGGTGCCCAGTTGCAGCTTCTGGCTGCGCTCGATGTCCCACTTTACTGTTTTATCGCTGAGCTGGCGGTCCAACTGCTGGCCACGATCCGCCAGGTTGTAGTAACCCGGGATCTCCATGCCGGTGGGCGACACCGGTTGAAAGTTGGCCGAGACAATGTAGCCCCGGGCCGGGTTCTCTTCCTGGGGGTTGGCGCTGAAGGGGTAGTAGCCGCTCTTGTCTGCCTGGGCGCTGCTGCCGTCGAGGATGAAGTACGGATTGGCGCCGGCCGGGCGCTTGGGCATCAGCGCCGCGGCCCACCAGCCGATGTCACCCTTGGCGCTGGCCCAGACAATGTTCAGCCCCGGCGCGTGGACCTTGCTTGCCGCCGCGCGGGCCTTGGCCAGGGTGTCGGCACGGTTGAGCTGGTAAAAACCGTCGAGGATCGGGTTCGGCGTCTCCAGGAAGCCCCACCACATGGCGATCGGCGTCTTGCCGGCCGTAGCGCCGAGCACATCGTTGATGATCGGGCCGTGGGGCGACTGGCGCAGCACCAGGGTGACGGGCTCTTGGCCTTTGACGTCGATCTGCTGCTCGCTGCGGGTCAGGTCGACCCATTGGTCGCGGTACCACACCTGGTTGGCGTTCTCTGGATTGGTCTTCTCGGCGATCAGGTCGAGGTCGTCGTTCTGGAACATGGTCAGGCTCCAGCCGAAGTCCAGGTTGTGCCCCAGGAAAGCGAACGGCACCAGGGCCTGGTGATGGCCGTACAACTCAAAGCCCGGCGCCGACAGTTGGGCTTCGTACCACACCGAAGGCACCGAGAAGCGAATGTGCGGATCCCCCGCCAGCAACGGCTTGCCGCTTTGTGTGCGCGCGCCGGACAGGGCCCAGGCGTTGCTGCCCTCGTACTGTGGCAGGCCGGCGTCGATCAAGGCTTGCTGGCTCAATTGGGCCAGGGCGCCCAGGTCTTCCCAGTCACTGGCGCTAAGGGGCGGGGCGAGCGGTTTTTTGCTGTTAGCGAGCACGCCCCTGGGTTGCCAGTCGAGGTCGAACACTTTCAGGTAATCGGCACCCAGCTGATCGCGCACATAGGTCAGCACCGGCTCGGTGCGCAAGCCTGCGGCAAAGCTGTAGGCCATGAAGCCGGCGACGCTGATGGTGTCCTCGGCGGTGAAGGGGCGCTTGGGGATCCCAAGGGCTTCGAACTCCAAGGGCCGGCTGTGGCTGTCCTGGTACTGGTTGATTCCGTCCAGATAGGCTTCCAGGGCTTTCCACGCCGGGGACTGGCGATCCAGGCCGGCGACGTAGCTCGCGGCGCGGTCACGGATACGCAGACTGCGGAACAGCTTGTCGGTGTCCAGGAGTTTCGGGCCGAGGACCTGCGCCAGTTCACCCCGGGCCAGGCGCCGCAGGACTTCCATCTGGAATAGCCGGTCCTGGGCATGCACATAGCCCAGGGCCCGGTACAGGTCGGTTTCGTTTTCCGCTCGTAGATGGGGCACGCCGCGCTCGTCGTAGCGCACCGTGACCGAGCCCTGCAGGCCGTTCAGTTCCACCAGGCCCTGGCGCACTGGCAGCTTGCTGTACAGGTAGCCGCCGGCGCCCAGCAACAGCGCGAGAATCAACACGACGAGTACGGTCAAGCTGCGTTTCATGCGGGCTCCTTGGGGTGGCGGTGGCCTCGTGGCGATCACTGCGAACATTTAGCACAAGTCTCGGCCGCCGCGTATCGCCGTCCTTGAATAGTCGCGAATGCCTTAGCTGGGCTTCGGGTTCGGCCAGGGGCAATAACAGCCCACGGCCAAGGTGTGGGTGGCGTTCACCGGGCGCCCGTCCTGCAAGGCCTTGAGGATTGGCTCGATAAAGCTGTTGCTGCTGTTGCAGGTCAGGCCCTCGCTGTAGGGGCCGAAGTAGGCCAGCTTGCCGTTGCGGTCCCAGATCGCCACCGCCGGACTGGCGGGGATCTGCTCGGCGCCTGGCAGAGTGGGCAGGTGCTTGAGGCGCTCCAGGTTGGCGGGCAACTGGCCGTGGCTGCCGGGTTTCTGTACCCCGTAGAATTCCACACCCTGGGTGCTGTAGTGCTCGATGAGTTCGGCCAGGTGTTGCTGATTGCCGACATTGCACGGGCAGGCCGGGTCCCAGAAGTGCACCAGGCGGATGGGCCCGGGGCCGGCCAGCTCGGCGGGCAGTTGCAGGGCATCGCCGGAAAACACCGCTGTGTGCTCGTTGAAGGCCCGCAGGTAGCGGCCCTGGAACCAGTCATAAGCCGCCCACAGCACTGCGGCACAGACAAGGGCGAGCAGGCTGGCAAGCAAGGGTGTGCGGTAGCGCTGGAGCATGGGCGTCGGTCCTCGAAGGTCGCGTAGCTTGCCATGCTTGCCGCGACAGATGAATATCGCAGGCCTATAAAGCCCGTTCTGCTCCAGCCGCCACTCTTTGGAAATTGTCATGTCCGCGACGTTCGACCCCGATCACTTGCGTGCCAGCCTGCAGCCCTTGCACGCCGGCCAGCCACTGTCGGCCCAGGCCCAGGCCTATCAGCGCTTCTATGGGCTGGATTTGCCGGTGGCCAGTCGCCTGGGGCGCTTTCAGGTTGGGGCGTACGAGGTGGTCAGCCAGGTCTGGTGGCCCGAGCAGCCGGTGGCCACGATGTTTCTGTTCCACGGTTTCTACGACCACATGGGTCTGTACCGGCACGTGATCGAGTGGGCTCTGGCGCGGCAGTTCGTGGTGATTGCCTGCGACCTGCCGGGCCATGGCTTATCCAGCGGCGAGCGGGCGAGCATCGACGACTTCGCGGTCTATCAGGCGGTGATGGAGGGATTGTTCGAGCAGGCTCGCTCCCTGGCATTGCCACAGCCCTGGCACCTGTTCGGGCAGAGCACGGGCGGGGCGATTGTCATTGACCACCTGCTCAACCACGGCGCGCAAAGCCCGGCCCAGGGGCAGGTGATTCTGCTGTCGCCCCTGGTGCGGCCGCGCTCCTGGGGCTGGTCGATCCTCAGTTACTACTTGCTCAGGCCCTTCGTCACCGGCATTGCCCGGCGCTTCAGCGAGAACTCCCACGACCTGGGGTTTCTTTCGTTCCTGCAGGCCGATCCCTTGCAACCCTTGCGTCTGCCTACGGCGTGGGTCGGGGCCTTGGCGCGCTGGATCAAGCGTTTGGAAGCGGCGCCTTCCAGTTCGCGCCGCCCGTTGATCGTGCAAGGGCAGCAAGACATGACGGTGGACTGGCAGCACAACTTGCAGGTGATCTGCGGCAAGTTCGATCAGCCCGAGGTGTTGATGCTGCCCGAGGCCCGGCATCACCTGGCCAACGAGACGGCGAACTTCCGCCAGCAGTACTTTGCTTTTCTGACCCAGCGCCTGTAACGACGCCGGCCGTGCCTGAGTGCGGGCGTCATGCCCGCCATGGGTGTGGGTGGTGGAGGGGGCGAGTGCCAGTCGGCCCGGCTCAGGGCGCCAGGCTGGAGGTGCTTTGGCCGACCGCCAGGCCCGCGCGGATCGCTGCCAGAGCGGCCTGGTAGTAGGCCTTGCCTTCGGTGGACTCGGCAAAGGTCGCGAACTCTTCCAGCTCGGTGTCGGACAGGTCGCGGTAGACGTACAGCAAGGTGTTGTTCAGGTCGTTGCCGATCTGCTCCATCAGGCGCTGGCGCTGGCCGTTGAGCATGCCCTGGGCCTGGCCGCCGCCGAGCAGCCCGGGAATCATCTGGCTCAGGCTGTCCGCCGCGACGCCGGCAATCGCCAGGCTCACTTCGGCGCCGGCTTCCCGGGCCGGCAGGGCCTGGGCCAGGTGGCCAATGATCAGTTGGCGGTTGTCGCTGGCCTGGATTTTCGGCAGGCCCTGGGCGTTCTTGGCCAGTTGGTCGCGCCGGGTGGCCAGCAGTTCGGCCGCGACGATCTTGCGCCCCAGCGCCGACTGGAAGAACGCCAGCGCCGGTTTCGGGTCCGCCAGGTTCTTGCGCAGTTGCGCTTCGGCGCGGCGGTCCACCGCCTGGGGGGCAAAGCGCTGGTTACTGTTGCTCACCAAGGTCTGGTAGACCGCCGGCGGCAGGCTGTTCTGGTAGCGCTGCTGGGCCGCACTCAAGGCATCGTTGAAATGCGCGCGTTGTTCCGGCCAGCCGGCGACCTTGTACAACTGGTCGTGGCTGTCTGCCCAGGCGGGCAAAGCGCAGAACATCAACAGTGAAAAAAGCAAACGGCGCATAAGGACTCCTGTCGGCAGGCCACTATTCTCCGGGGCATGACGGTGGTTGTCGAGAATTCGTATCAGCTTCGAGGCGCAAAGTGCCCGCCGGCTGTGAAGGGCTAAAAAAACCCACGTTCCTCCGCTCTGCGGCGCTGTCAGATTTACCTGAGGCTGGATACTATGCGCGCCATGCAAATACCCTCCGATCACCCACTGCTGCTGCGTATTGTCGACGATCTGGCCGCGTGCGGCTGGTCGCAGCAGAGCATCTTCCTGCCAGAGTCTCTGACCCTGGAACTGGCGGCTGAGTGCCGTAAACGTGCAGCCGAAGGCGAACTGGCCCCGGCAGCCGTGGGGCGAGGGCCGTCCCAGGAGATTCGCGAAGGCATCCGCGGCGACCATATCCAATGGATCGAGCCCGGCCAGGCTGAGGCCTGCGACGTATACATGGGCTTGATGGACAGCTTGCGCGAAGCCCTGAACCGCGGTCTGTTCCTGGGGCTGGAGGACTTCGAAAGCCATTTCGCCCTTTATCCCCCGGGTGCGTTCTACCTGCGCCATGTCGACCGGTTTCGCGATGATGACCGGCGCATGGTCTCGGCGGTGATCTACCTCAATCAGGACTGGCTGCCCGAGCACGGCGGGCAGTTACGCATGTACCTCAAGGACGAGGGCGAGTACGAAGTGGTTCCGACAGGCGGCCGTTTGGTGGTGTTCCTGTCGGGTGAAGTCCCCCATGAAGTCCTGCCTGCGACCCGCGAACGCCTATCGTTGACGGGCTGGTTTCGGCGGCGTGGCAACGAGTTGTTTTGACGATGGAAAAGATCCTGGTCAGTCGCTGCCTGCTGGGCCACCGCGTGCGTTATGACGGCGGTGCCAGCGGTCCTTTCGATCAATTGGCTCGTTGGCTGGCAGAAGGGCGGGTGGTTGCGCTGTGCCCGGAAGTGGCTGGTGGCTTGCCGACGCCCCGTGCGGCGGCCGAGATTCCGGGCGGGCAGGGCGTCGAGGTGCTAGAGGGGCGTGCCCCGGTGCTGACTAGCGATGGTCAGGACGTCAGCGCCGAATTTCTTTCCGGCGCCCACCAAGCCCTGGCGCTGGTGGAACAACACGGCATTCGCATCGCCGTGCTCAAGGCCAACAGCCCGTCCTGCGGCAACCTGCTGACCTATGACGGCACCTTCAGTGGCATCAAGGTGCCGGGTGAGGGCGTGACGGCGGCGCTGTTGCGGCGCGCCGGGGTGCGGGTCTTCAGTGAGTTGGAACTGCCTGAGGCGGCCGCCGCCCTGGCTCGCCTCTGATGCCTGGGCCTGCGGGCCCGGGGCTTACTCTTTGGGCGGTTTGCTCGCGTCCATGCCAAACCATTTCTCCGACAGCGCCATCAATCGGCCGTCGGCCTTGATCCGCTGCAAGGCGCTGTCCAGGCTGGCCTGGAAGGCCGGATTACCCTTCTGGAACGGAATCGCCAGGCTCAAGGTCGGCCCGACTTTGGCCCCTTCTTTCACTGGCAACTGGCTGTCGCGAATGGCGTAGGGGATCAGCAGGCGGTCGCTGATGGCCGCGTCGATCTGTTTGTCCGCCACGTCTTTCAGGGGTTGTTGCGCGTCGGCGTAGCTGCGCAGGTTGATGCCTTCGACGCTGCGCGCCTGGTCGACGAACTGGCTGCCTTGGGCCACGCCCAGGGCCTGGCCGCGCAGGGCTTGCAGGGTGCCCAGGGGGCGCTGCTCTTCCTTGCGCACCACCAATTGTGCGTTGGAGTAGCTATAAGGCTCGCTGAAGTCGAAACGATCCTGGAGTTCCGGGGTCACTGCTATGTGGTTGATGGCGACGTCGTACTTGCCGCTTTCAACCCCAGGCAGCAAGTCGGTGTTGTCAGTGACCACAAAGTCCGCACGCACATCCAGCTCGGTGGCCAGCAGTTGCCCCAGCTCGACCTCGAAGCCTGTGAGTTTGCCGTCATCCTTGAAGTTGAATGGCGGGGCATCGGCCTCCAGGGCGATGCGCAGTTCCCCGCGGTCGTTGACGTCGTCCATCAGTTCGGCTTGAGCGTAAGTGCTCACAAGGGGTAGCAAAAGTATCAGGCCAGGCAGGAAACGCATGGTCACTCCTTGAATTTATATGGGCGCTGCGCCGTTCAGGCTCGCTTTGCTATGGTTCTGAGTGCCTTCGACAACGAATCGCCATGAAGTTGTCATAACCGTAAATAAATTGCGGAAAAACTGGAGAAGATAATGAAAGCCTTTATGTCTCGTGCTGCATTGGCCGGTCTGTTGCTGGGAGCTTCGATGCTGGCCAGTGCCGCGGATATTCCTCGTACCCCCGCACCGGCCGATGCAAAAGTGTTTATTGTTTCCCCCGCCGATGGCGCCACCGTGGACAAGACCTTCAAGGTCAAATTCGCCGTCGAAGGCATCGCCCTGGCACCGGCGGGCGACCAGACCGCCAACACCGGCCACCATCACCTGCTGATCGACGTCGACACCTTGCCGGCCGAGAACATGCCGATCCCGATGGACGCCAATCACCTGCACTTCGGCAAGGCCCAGACCGAAACCGAAGTGACCCTGGCACCCGGCAAGCACACTCTACAGCTGGAACTGGGTGACAAGAACCACGTGCCATTCAACCCCGTCGTGGTTTCCAAGAAAATCACAGTCACTGTGAAATAAGCGTAAACCCAGCCAGAAAAAAGGGAGCCCGAAGGCTCCCTTTTTTGTACTCACCAGCCGCAAGTGCTTGGCTTCAAGCCGGGCTTGCAGCTCGCAACTTACCGCTCGCCGCTGCTCTTAGAACAACACCCGGCAACGGATGGTGCCGTTGATGTGCTGCAGCTTTTCCTGGGCCAGGTCCGAGTATTCGGCGTCGACGTCGATCACCACGTAACCGACTTTCTCGTTGGTCTGCAGGAACTGACCGGAGATGTTGATGCCGTTTTCGGCGAAGACCTTGTTGATCTCGCTCATCACACCCGGGATGTTCTCGTGGATGTGCAGCAGGCGGTGTTTGCCAGGGTGAGCCGGCAAGGCCACTTCCGGGAAGTTCACGGACGATACCGAAGTACCGTTGTCGCTGTACTTGACCAGTTTCTCTGCCACTTCCAGACCGATGTTGGCCTGGGCTTCGGCAGTGGAACCGCCGATGTGCGGAGTCAGGATCACGTTGTCCAGGCCACGCAGCGGGCTTTCGAACTCTTCGTCGTTGGAGCGAGGCTCCACCGGGAATACGTCGATGGCCGCGCCGATCAGGTGCTTGTCCTTGATGGCAGCTGCCAGGTGGTCCAGCTCGACCACGGTGCCGCGCGCGGCATTGATCAGGATCCCGCCCTTCTTGATGGCGCGGATTTCCTTCTCGCCGATCATCCACTGGGTGGCGGCGGTTTCCGGTACGTGCAGGGTGACGATGTCGGACATGCCCAACAGGTCGTGCAGGTTGCCGACCTGGGTGGCGTTACCCAAAGGCAGCTTGGTCACGGTGTCATAGAAGAACACCTGCATGCCCAGGCCTTCAGCCAGGACCGACAACTGGGTGCCGATCGAGCCGTAACCGACGATGCCCAGCTTCTTGCCACGGATCTCGAAGGAATTGGCGGCGCTCTTGATCCAGCCACCACGGTGGCAGGAAGCGTTTTTCTCCGGGATGCCGCGCAGCAGCAGGATGGCCTCGGCCAGCACCAGCTCGGCAACGGAGCGGGTGTTGGAGTACGGTGCGTTGAACACAGCGATCCCGCGTTCGCGAGCGGCGTTCAGGTCAACCTGGTTGGTGCCGATGCAGAAGCAGCCTACAGCGACCAGTTTCTTCGCGTGGTCGAAGATCTCTTCGGTCAGCTGGGTGCGGGAGCGAATGCCGATGAAGTGAGCGTCAGCAATCTTTTCCTTGAGCTGGGCTTCCGGCAAGGAGCCTGTCAGGTACTCGATGCTGGTGTAGCCCGCGGCCTTGAGGACCTCGACTGCGGATTGGTGGACGCCTTCGAGAAGAAGGAACTTGATCTTGCTCTTATCGAGAGAAGTCTTGCTCATCTGCGTAAACCTGTGTCCCGGAGAAAAATGGCAGGGGGAGTGGACAGCTTGAGCTGACCTGAACGGCAACAACGCCGACACCGCAGAACGGCTTTGGGCTCTATCCTGCGGGGGCGGTATGCTAGCATACGCGCCCCGCTAAACACTCATTCCTGCGACGTGAAGCGTCCTCAGGATGACCATGAATTGTTCGAGAGTTCTATCGATGACCAATCCTGCCCTTATTGATGAGCTGAAGACCCTGGTTGAGCCTGGCAAGGTGCTGACCGACGCTGACTCCCTGAATGCTTATGGCAAGGATTGGACCAAGCATTTCGCCCCGGCCCCCACGGCCATCGTATTTCCCAAGACCACTGAGCAGGTCCAGGCCATTGTGCGCTGGGCCAATGCCCATCAGGTGGCGCTGGTGCCATCCGGCGGTCGTACCGGCTTGTCGGCGGCGGCAGTGGCTGCCAACGGTGAAGTGGTGGTGTCGTTCGACTATATGAACCAGATCCTCGACCTGAACATGACCGACCGCACGGCCGTCTGTCAGCCAGGCGTGGTCACCGAGCAGTTGCAGAACCTGGCCGAAGAAAACGGCCTGTACTACCCGGTGGACTTCGCTTCCGCCGGTTCCAGCCAGATTGGCGGCAATATCGGCACCAATGCCGGCGGGATCAAGGTGATTCGCTACGGCATGACCCGCAACTGGGTGGCCGGCATGAAAGTCGTCACCGGCAAGGGTGACCTGCTGGAGCTGAACAAGGACCTGATCAAGAACGCCACCGGCTACGACCTGCGTCAGCTGTTCATCGGCGCTGAAGGCACCCTGGGCTTTGTGGTCGAAGCCACCATGCGCCTGGACCGGGCGCCGAAGAACCTCACCGCAATGGTCCTCGGCACCGCCGATTTCGACTCGATCATGCCGGTGCTGCACGCCTTCCAGAGCAAGCTCGACCTGACCGCCTTCGAATTCTTCTCCGACAAGGCCCTGGCCAAGGTCCTGGCTCGCGGTGACGTGCCAGCACCGTTCGAGTCCGACTGCCCGTTCTACGCGCTGCTGGAATTCGAAGCCACCACCGAAGAAGTGGCCAACCATGCCCTGGAAACCTTCGAGCACTGCGTCGAGCAGGGCTGGGTCCTGGATGGCGTGATGAGCCAGAGCGAAACCCAGTTGCAGAACCTGTGGAAGCTGCGCGAGTACATCTCCGAGACCATCTCCCACTGGACCCCGTACAAAAACGATATTTCGGTCACCGTGTCGAAAGTCCCGGCGTTCTTGAAGGAAATCGACGCGATCGTCGGTCAACACTATCCGGACTTCGAAATCGTCTGGTTCGGCCATATCGGCGACGGCAACCTGCACCTAAACATCCTCAAGCCGGACAACCTGAGCAAGGACGAGTTCTTCGCCAAGTGCGCCACGGTCAACAAGTGGGTGTTTGAAACCGTCGAGAAGTACAACGGTTCGATTTCTGCCGAACACGGTGTGGGCATGACCAAGCGCGACTACCTGACCTACAGCCGTTCGCCGGTTGAAATCGAGTACATGAAAGCGGTCAAGGCGGTGTTCGACCCTAACGGCATCATGAACCCGGGCAAGATTTTCGCTGTTTGATCCGAAGCAGCGGTCCCTGATGAATCAAACGAGCAGGAGTCGGTAATGAGCTATCAGCACCAGTATGTCGACGGAACCCGGATCCACTTCCCGGTGGGCAAGGTGGTGTGCATCGGCCGTAACTACGCCGAGCACGCCAAGGAACTGGATAACCCGGTGCCCACCGAGCCGCTGCTGTTTATTAAGCCGGGCAGTTGCGTGGTGCCTCTGGAAGGCGGTTTTGCCATTCCTACCGAGCGCGGTTCGGTGCATTACGAAGCGGAAATCGCCGTGTTGATTGGCAAGCCGCTGTCCACCAAACCGAGCCGCGAGGAAGTGCTGGATGCCATTTCCGGCTTCGCCCCGGCCCTGGACTTGACCCTGCGTGACAAGCAGGCCGAGCTCAAGGCCAAGGGCCTGCCATGGGAAATCGCCAAGTCCTTCGACGGCGCGGCGGTGATTGCGCCCTTCGTGGTAGGCAGCAGCTTTGCCGACCTGACCGACATCGGCATCCGCCTGACCATCAACGGTGAGGTCCGTCAGGACGGCAACAGCGCCGCCATGCTCAACCCCATCGTGCCGATGATCCAGCACATGGCCGGCTGCTTCTCCCTGCAGGCGGGCGACGTCATCCTCACGGGCACGCCGGTCGGCGTGGGCCCGCTCAACGTGGGTGATGAGCTGGTCCTGGAGTTGCCGGGCGTCAGCCGTTTCAGCAGCAGCGTGCGCTGATCGGAGCTTGATGCAGGGGCGAATTCTTTCGCTCCTGCAGCTTTACCGCCCTGGTTTTGCCATTTTTTTCACATATGTTCCGGATAATTCGTAGTTTTGTAGTTCACGCATCTGAATGCTGTGTGCTATTACCTAAGGCTGACCCTCTGGGATCTATGTGATGGACGTGCACCCCCTCCCTAAGCTGCAGAACGTTCGTCGTTCCTGGTTTCGCATGCGCTGGTATTCCTGGTTGTTGCTGGTGGGCACCCTGTCCTATGGCGTCGCCAATCTGATGCATTGGGACGACCGGGGCGTGCTCTGGATGCTGGAAGGTTTCGTCAGCCCGACGCAGCGCACCGCCAGTGTCTGGCTGCCGGACTACCGTGCGGTGATCGATGCCAAGGTCCTGCCGGGCATGGAAAAAGACGAAGCATCCGACCTGTCCTACAACCCCCAGACCAAAACCCTGTTCTCCGTCATGGGCAAGCACCCGTTCCTGGTGGAACTGAGTCTGCAGGGCGACGTGCTGCGCAAGATTCCGCTGATCGGCTGGAGTAACCCTGAAGGGGTGGCGGTGATGGAGAACGGCTTGATGGCCATTGTCGACGAGCGCGATCACTCGCTGGTCATCGTCAAAGTAGATGGCGCCACCACCGAACTGAACATCGCGGACTTCCCGAAGCACGACCTGGGCCCTTCCAAGGACCAGAACAAGGCCTTTGAAGCCGTGGCCTGGAACCCGCGCAAGCAACAGTTGCTGCTGGGAGAAGAGCGCCCGGCGGCGCTGTTTACCCTGGGCAGTGATGGTCAGGGCATCAAGGGTGAGAAACAGGCGTTGGCCAGTGATGAGCTGGACCTGCGCAACCTCTCGGCCCTGAGTATCGACCCGCGCACCGGGCATACCCTGGCCTTGTCTGCCGACTCCCATCTGTTGCTGGAGCTGGATGAAAACGGCCAGCAAGTCAGCTTCATGGCCCTGCTCGGTGGCTTCAACGGCCTGGACGACACCATCCCCCGTGCCGAAGGTGTGGCCATGGACGAGGCCGGGACCTTGTACATGGTCAGCGAACCCAATCTGTTCTATCGCTTCGAGAAGCACTGAAGCGACCGGGGCCAATGATGGCAATTTAAGTTTAAATTCAGTCAGGTGTGATATTTCACCTGCCTGACATGACTTTGAGCCTGCCTGAATGCGCCGACTTGCCCGCCGTAAACCTGTTCTCCTGATCCTTTTCCTACTGGCTGTGCCGTTGGCGTTGTTCGCCCAGCACCATCGTCTGTTCGAGCGTGCCTGGTTCAACTGGCAGTCCTTTTGGCAGCCCACGGATGCGCGCTCCATGGGCCTGGACACGTATCGCGTGGCGTTGGAAGCCCAGCCCATCGAGGGCTTGGACGATGTCTCGGCCCTGACCTACGACCCGTTGCGCAAAAGCCTGTTTACCGTCACCAACAACAATGCCGAGCTGATCGAGTTGTCGCTGGAAGGGCGCATCTTGCGACGCATTGCCTTGGTGGGCTTCGGGGATCCCGAGGCGGTGGAGTTCATCAGTGCCGACACCTACGTGGTCAGCGACGAGCGCCAGCAACGGCTGATCAAAATCCATCTGGATGACGACACGCGGTTTGTCGATGCGGCGGATGCCGAGCAGATCACCCTCGGCGTGCACATGAGCAGCAACAAGGGCTTTGAAGGCCTGGCCTACGATTCCGTGGGCAAGCGCCTGTTCGTGGCCAAGGAGCGGGACCCGATGCTGATCTACGAGGTGCAGGGCTTTCCCCATTACGATCCGGAAAAATCCTACGCGGTGCACGTGGTCAACAACCCCAAGCGCGATGCCGGGCTGTTTGTTCGCGATCTGTCCAGCCTGCAATACGACGAGCGCAGCGGGCATTTGCTGGCGCTGTCGGATGAATCGCGGCTGGTGCTGGAGTTGGACGTAGACGGTCGGCCGCTGACCACCCTGTCGCTCAGCAAGGGCCGTCAAGGCTTGAAGGCCACCGTACCGCAGGCCGAAGGCATCGCCATGGACGACGAGGGCGCCCTGTACCTGGTGAGTGAGCCGAACCTGTTCTACATCTTCAAGAAGCCCGACTGACGGGTTGCCGTCGGTCACCTTCTTGCGTGCCGGCGATGGCGGCCAGAGGGTCGCCATCGCCAGCCATGGGCAGGGTCAGGCTGTCAGGCTTTTCACGCCTTCAGGGGTGCCCAGCAGCAGTACATCGGCCGGGCGGGCGGCGAACAGGCCATTGGTGACCACGCCGACAATGGCGTTGATCTGGGTTTCCAGTTCCACCGGGTTGGTGATGTTCATGTTGTGCACGTCGAGGATGATGTTGCCGTTGTCGGTCAACACACCTTCGCGGTACACCGGGTCGCCGCCCAGTTTCACCAGCTCGCGGGCCACGTGGCTGCGGGCCATGGGGATCACTTCCACCGGCAGTGGGAAAGCGCCCAGCACGGGCACTAGCTTGCTGGCGTCGGCGATGCAGATAAAGGTCTTGGCCACGGCCGCGACGATCTTCTCCCGGGTCAGGGCTGCGCCGCCGCCCTTGATCAGGTTCAGGTGCTCGTCGCTTTCGTCGGCGCCGTCGATGTAGAACTCCAGCTCGCTGACGGTGTTCAGCTCGTACACCGGAATTCCGTGGCCCTTGAGGCGAGCGGCGGTGGCTTCGGAGCTGGCTACCGCGCCGTCGAAGGCGCCCTTGTGCTGAGCCAGGGCATCGATAAAGCAGTTGGCGGTAGAGCCGGTGCCGACCCCGACGATGCTCTTGTCATCGAGTTTCGGGAGGATGAGGTCGACGGCTGCCTGAGCGACGGCCTGTTTGAGTTGATCCTGGGTCATGCGGGCTCCGGAAGCGGGCAAGGGGGGAACGCAAAGGCGGGCATTATAGGCGCGCAGGCGGGTCAGGTCATTGCCCGTTTGGCATGCGCGGACGCTTAAAACCTCGGTAATCGTGTGGTCGCCCGGGCAAACGCTGGGTTAGACTCCTTGGCCCTGCCCAACCCGCCCAGTGATGCTTTCCGATGCTCGAACAGTACGTCAAGAAGATCCTCACCTCGCGCGTTTATGACGTTGCCGTAGAAACCCCATTGCAGAGTGCCCGCCAGCTTTCCGAGCGGCTGGGTAATCAGGTCTGGCTCAAGCGCGAAGACTTGCAGCCGGTGTTCTCGTTCAAGATTCGTGGCGCCTACAACAAGCTGACCCAGCTCAGCGACGAAGAGCGCGCCCGCGGCGTGGTCACCGCGTCGGCCGGCAACCATGCCCAGGGCCTGGCCCTGGCGGCCAAGGTGCTGGGGGTCAAGGCCACTATCGTGATGCCCAAGACCACCCCGGAGATCAAGGTCGAAGGCGTGCGCTCGCGTGGCGGCAAAGTGGTTCTGCACGGTGATTCCTTTCCTGAAGCCCTGGCCTACTCGCTGAAGCTGGTGGATGAAAAAGGCTACGTCTATATCCACCCGTACGATGATCCCCACACCATTGCCGGGCAGGGCACGGTGGCCATGGAGATTCTGCGTCAGCACCCGGGGCGCCTGGATGCGATTTTCGTTCCTGTGGGCGGCGGCGGCCTGATTGCTGGCATAGCCGCCTATGTGAAGTACCTGCGGCCCGAGATCAAGATCATTGGCGTCGAGCCCGATGATTCCAACTGCCTGCAAATGGCCATGGCGGCTGGCGAACGCGTGGTCTTGCCCACCGTGGGCATCTTCGCCGACGGCGTGGCGGTGGCGCAGATCGGCCAGCACACCTTCGACATCTGCAAGGACTATGTGGACGAAGTGATTACCGTCAGCACCGACGAGATCTGTGCGGCGATCAAGGATATCTACGACGATACCCGCTCAATCACCGAGCCTGCTGGCGCGTTGGGCGTGGCGGGGATCAAGAAGTACGTCGAGCAGCGTGGCATCAGCGGGCAGACCCTGGTGGCCATCGACTCCGGCGCCAACGTCAACTTCGACCGCCTGCGCCATGTGGCCGAGCGCGCCGAGCTGGGCGAGGGCCGTGAAGCCATCATCGCCGTGACCATTCCCGAGAAGCCCGGCAGCTTCAAGGCCTTCTGCGAGGCCATTGGCAAGCGCCAGATCACCGAATTCAACTACCGCTACAACACCGGCAGCGAGGCGCACATCTTTGTCGGCGTGCAGACGCACCCGGAAAACGATCCGCGCAGCGCATTGATTGCCAGCTTGAGCGAGCAGGGTTTCCCGGTCATCGACTTGACCGACAACGAACTGGCCAAGCTGCACATCCGCTACATGGTGGGCGGCCACGCGGAAAAGGTCAGCGACGAAGTGGTGCTGCGCTTCGAGTTTCCGGAGCGTCCGGGGGCTTTGTTCAACTTCCTCAACAAGCTGGGCGGGCGTTGGAACATCTCGATGTTCCACTACCGCAACCATGGCGCGGCCGATGGCCGTGTGGTGGCGGGCCTGCAGGTTCCGGCCGACGAGCGTCATCTGGTGCCGGCGGCGCTGGAAGAGATCGGCTACCCGTACTGGGATGAAAGCGATAACCCGGCGTACCAACTGTTCCTGGGTTGAGCGGCTACGCTCAGGGGCGGGGCCTCTAAGGAAGAGACACGATGGAAATGCTGACCACGCTGAAGACGCTTCATGTGCTGGCCACGGTGCTGCTGTTGGGCAGTGCCCTGGGGCTGGTGATCTGGATCTGGCGGGCACGGCGCCAGGGCGATGGCGCCCTGTACAGCCGGATATTGCAGCGTCCTGCGCTGTTCGCCTGGGCCTTGATGGCGGTCTGCCTGTTCAGCTTGCCGTTCACCGGCTGGCAACTGGCCCATCGGGTGGGCTGGCCGTTGGGGCAAATCTGGATTCTGGGCTCCAGCGTGCTCTACACCCTGGGTGCGCTGGCCTGGTTGTGGCTGCTGGTGCGGCTCAACCGGCTGCGGGTGGCCAAGGCTGCCAGTGGCCTGAGGTTCACCCTGGTCTTGGCGGTGTTCAGCTTCATCTGCTTTTTCGCGATTGCCGGCTTGATGGGCGCCAAGCCGGTGTAGGCCACCTCGCAAGATAGGGATTGTCATGAAAGTTTTGTTGGTGGGGGCCACGGGGTTCGTCGGTCGCCACCTGTTGGTGGCCCTGCATGCCGCCGGTCATCAGCTTGTCGCCACCAGTCGTTATCCACAGCCCGAGGGTTTGCCCGGCGTGCAGTGGCTGGCGCTGGACCTGGATCGGCTGGCGCTTGACCCCGGGCACTTTGTCTTTCCCGCGGATATCGATGTGCTGATCAACGCCGCCGGCCTGCTGAGCAATCAGCCCTCGGCGCTGGCCTTGACCCAGGATGCCGGGGCCCGGGCCTTGTTCGATCAGGCCGCGCAACAGGGCGTGCGGGTATTGCAGATATCGGCATTGGGGGCCGGGGAGCAGGCGGACGTGCCGTTTCTGGCCACCAAGGCACTGGCCGATCAGCACCTGCTGGACCTGGGCCTGTCGGCGGTGGTGTTGCGCCCGTCGCTGGTGCTGGGTGCCGGCGGTGCCAGCAGCCAGTGGCTGGCGCGCTTGTCGCCCTGGGCGCTGATCCCCTTGCTGGACCTCAAGGCGCAATTGCAGCCTCTGCACATCGACGACCTGTGCGGGGCGGTCCTGGCCTTGTTGCGCCACTGGCCTGAGGGTGCGCGGATTTTGCCGCTGGTCGGGCCTGAACGCCTGACTTTGGCGCAATTGCTCGACCGGCTGCGCGCTGCCCAGGGTTGGGCGCCGGGGCGCTACGTCCAAGTGCCCAGCGTGATGTCAGCCATGGGCGGCTGGCTGGGCGAGCGCCTGGGCTGGCGCGCCTTGAGCGGGCAAAGCCTGCGCATGGCCCGATGCGATAACCTGGCTGACCCCGAGATCCTGGCGAATGCCTGCGGTTATCGCGCTGCGCCGATTGCGGCGCGTCTGCAAGGGTGGCCGGACGCGGCCCAGAGCAGCCAGTTGAGCCTGCGGCCGTTGATGCTGGCGGTGTTGCTGCTGATCTGGCTGGGCACTGCGGTGGTCAGTGTCGGGCCGGGCTACGACTGGGGGCTGCGGATTCTTGCCGAGGCCGGTGTGCAGGGCTGGGTCGCAAGCCTGGCGGTGTTCGCCGGAGCGCTCTGCGACGGTGTCCTGGGGCTGGGCCTGTTGCTGCGACGTTGGCGTCGCCGAGCCTTGCAGGCGCAGTGGCTGCTGATGTTCGTCTACACCCTGATCATCAGCCTGATCCTGCCTCATTACTGGTTTGACCCTTATGCCGCCGTGGCCAAGAACCTGGTATTGATGGTGGCGACCCTTTGGCTGCTGTGGACCGAGCCCCGTCGATGAGCCTTTATCTGCTGCTGAAAACCCTGCATATCCTGTCCTCGACCATCCTGTTCGGCCTGGGCGCCGGTTCGGCTTATTACGCACTGCGCGCCTGGCGCAGCGGCAAGGTCGAAGTGATCGCCGTGACCTTCAAGCACCTGGTGTTCGCCGATTGGGCCTTTACCGCGACCACGGCAGTGTTCCAGCCATTGAGCGGGCTGGGGCTGATGCACTTGGCGGGCTGGCCGATCCAGCAGGGCTGGCTGATGTGGAGCCTGGGGCTTTATGCGCTGGCGGGGGTGTGCTGGCTGCCAGTGGTCTGGTTGCAGATCCGCGTGCACAAAATGGCCGAGCAGGCCTTGCGTGACGGTACGCCGATACCGATGAAGGCAAGCCTTTATATGCGCTGGTGGTTCGCGTTGGGCTGGCCGGCGTTTCTGGCGTTCATGGCGATCTTTTATCTGATGGTGGCCAAGCCGGCCTGAAGCTGTTCGCCGGCCCACCCGTTCCCGTAGGAGCCGGCTTGCCGGCGAAGCATGCTCAATCCCGCAAGCTGATCACCGGCCAGCCGCGTTTCTCGGCTTCGGCCCGCAGGTTTGGGTCCGGGTCCACGGCCACCGGGTTGGCCACTTGCTCCAGCAGCGGCAGGTCGTTCATCGAGTCGCTGTAGAAGTAGCTGTCGTCCAGGTTGTGGCCGGTTTCTTCCAGCCAGCGCGCCAGGCGCGTGACCTTGCCTTCGCGAAAGCACGGGACATCGGTGCTGCGTCCGGTGTAGCGGCCGTCGAGCATTTCGCACTCGGTGGCGATCAGGTGCTCTACGCCCAGGCGCTCGGCAATCGGCGCGGTGACGAAACGGTTGGTGGCGGTGATGATCACCAGCTTGTCACCGGCTTCGCGATGCTTGGCCAGCAGAGCCAAGGCCTTGGGCAGCACGATGGGTTCGATGCAGTCACGCATGTAATCGCGGTGCCATTGGTCGAGCACGGCCATGTCGGTGCGACCGAGGATTTCCAGGCAGAAGTTCAGGTACGCGGCGTTGTCCAGCTTGCCGGCCAGGTAGTCCTGGTAGAACTCGTCGTTGCGGGTCTTGTAGGTGACGGCGTCGAGGAAGCCTCGTTCGCACAGGTAATCGCCCCAGGCGTGATCGCTGTCACCCCCCAGCAGCGTGTTGTCCAAGTCGAATAAAGCCAGGCGCATTGCGGTTACTCGCTGAAAAGTCGATAAAAAAGGCGTTCAGAATACGGTCTTTTCACAAGAGTGCACATAAGGTAAAGAGCCTCGTTGCTGCTTTCCCAGGCTTTGTGGAACAATGCGGCGACATGCGTTTGCGAGGTTGTTGCCGTGATCGACCCCGATGGTTTCCGCCCTAATGTCGGGATTATTCTGACGAATGATGCCGGCCAGGTGCTATGGGCTCGCCGTATCAATCAAGATGCCTGGCAGTTTCCTCAAGGGGGTATCAACCCCGACGAAACCCCGGAAGACGCCTTGTACCGCGAGCTGAACGAAGAAGTAGGGTTGGAGCGCGAAGATGTGCAAATTCTCGCCTGCACCCGGGGCTGGTTGCGCTATCGTTTGCCGCAACGTCTGGTCAGGACCCACAGCCAACCGCTGTGCATCGGCCAGAAACAGAAATGGTTTCTCCTGCGCCTGATCTCCAACGAGCAGCGGGTGCGGATGGATTTGACCGGTAAACCGGAGTTCGATGGCTGGCGCTGGGTCAGTTATTGGTATCCGTTGGGCCAGGTGGTGACATTCAAGCGCGAGGTCTATCGACGCGCCCTCAAAGAGCTTGCCCCGCGCCTTTTAGCGCGCGACTGACGACGGAGTTCGACCCCGAGCCATGCTCAATACGCTGCGCAAGATCGTCCAGGAAGTTAACTCCGCCAAGGATCTCAAGGCGGCGTTGGGGATTATTGTATTGCGCGTCAAAGAGGCCATGGGCAGCCAGGTCTGCTCGGTCTATCTGCTGGACCCCGAGACCAACCGCTTTGTCCTGATGGCCACCGAGGGCTTGAACAAGCGCTCCATTGGCAAAGTCAGCATGGCCCCCAATGAAGGTCTGGTCGGCCTGGTCGGCACGCGCGAAGAACCGCTGAACCTGGAAAACGCCGCCGATCACCCGCGATATCGCTACTTCGCCGAAACCGGTGAAGAGCGCTACGCCTCCTTCCTGGGGGCGCCGATCATTCACCACCGCCGGGTTGTCGGCGTATTGGTGATCCAGCAAAAGGAGCGTCGCCAGTTCGACGAAGGCGAAGAAGCCTTCCTGGTAACCATGAGCGCGCAGTTGGCCGGGGTGATCGCCCACGCTGAAGCCACCGGTTCGATTCGCGGCCTGGGTCGCGAGGGCAAGGGCATCCAGGAAGCCAAGTTCATCGGCGTGCCGGGCTCGCCGGGTGCCGCGGTCGGTACGGCGGTGGTCATGTTGCCGCCGGCGGATCTGGATGTGGTGCCGGACAAGGCCGTCAAAGACATCGACGCTGAAATCAAACTGTTCAAGACCGCCCTGGAAGGCGTGCGCGCCGACATGCGCAATCTGTCGAACAAGCTGGCCACCCAGTTGCGCCCGGAAGAGCGCGCGCTGTTCGACGTGTACCAGATGATGCTCGACGACGCGTCCCTGGGGAACGAAGTCAAAACCGTGATCAAGACCGGCCAATGGGCCCAGGGCGCGCTGCGCCAGGTGGTCACCGATCACGTCAACCGTTTTGAAATGATGGACGATGCCTACCTGCGTGAGCGGGCCTCGGATGTGCGCGACCTGGGTCGCCGCCTGCTGGCCTACCTGCAGGAAGATCGCACCACCAACATGGTCTTCCCCGACAACACCATCCTGGTCAGTGAAGAGCTGACCGCCACGCAGCTCGGCGAAGTGCCGGAAGGCAAGCTGGTGGGCCTGGTGTCGGTATTGGGTTCGGGCAACTCCCACGTCGCGATCCTGGCCCGGGCCATGGGCATTCCGACCGTGATGGGCCTGGTGGACCTGCCGTATGCCAAGGTCGACGGCATTGAAATGATCGTCGATGGCCATCGCGGCGAGGTCTACACCAACCCCAGTGACGTGCTGCGCAAGCAGTTCGCCGAAGTGGTGGAAGAAGAGAAACAATTGGCGCTGGGCCTCGACTCGTTGCGCGAGCTGCCCTGCGTCACCCTCGACGGCCACCGCGTGCCGTTGCTGGTGAACACCGGCCTGCTCGCCGACGTGGCCCGCGCGCAACAACGCGGTGCCGAAGGGGTCGGGCTGTACCGCACTGAAGTGCCGTTCATGATCAACCAGCGTTTCCCGAGTGAGAAGGAGCAGTTGGCGATCTATCGCGAGCAACTGTCCGCCTTCCACCCGTTGCCGGTGACCATGCGCAGCCTGGACATCGGCGGCGACAAGTCACTGTCGTATTTCCCCATCAAGGAAGACAACCCCTTCCTCGGCTGGCGCGGCATCCGTGTCACCCTCGACCACCCTGAAATTTTCCTCGTGCAGACCCGCGCCATGCTCAAGGCCAGCGAAGGCCTGAACAACCTGCGCATTCTGTTGCCGATGATCTCCGGCACCCATGAGCTGGAAGAAGCACTGCACCTGATTCACCGCGCCTGGGGTGAAGTGCGCGACGAAGGTTCCGACGTGCCGATGCCGCCGATTGGCGTGATGATTGAAATCCCGGCGGCGGTATACCAGGCCAAGGAACTGGCGCGCCAGGTGGACTTCCTGTCGGTCGGTTCCAATGACTTGACCCAATACCTGCTGGCGGTGGACCGGAACAACCCACGGGTTGCCGACCTCTACGACTACCTGCACCCGGCGGTGCTGCAAGCCTTGCAACATGTGGTGCGCGACGCCCATGCAGAAGGCAAGCCGGTGAGCATTTGCGGTGAAATGGCCGGCGACCCGGCGGCAGCGGTGCTGTTGATGGCGATGGGCTTCGACAGCTTGTCGATGAACGCCACCAACTTGCCCAAGGTGAAGTGGATGCTGCGCCAGGTGGAATTGAGCATGGCCAAGGATTTGCTGGCCGAACTGATGACCATCGACAACCCGCAAGTGATCCACAGCTCGCTGCAATTGGCCCTGAAGAAACTCGGGCTGACGCGGATGATCAACCCGGCGTCGGCGAAAACCCTCTAACACTGAAGTACAACCGTCGCCGGCAAGCCGGGCTCTTACAGGGGATCGCATTCCAATGTAGGAGCCGGCTTGTCGAGTCGTGGCACCACGGCGATGGCGCCGTCAAATGCTCAGCTCTACCTCGCCCAACCGCCCACCATGGGGCCCGAAACTGCGTTCCACCATCCGCCGTGTACCGTCGGCATTCACGATCAACGCCGTACTCGCCCGCGTCCCATAACTTGGGCTGGCAATAAACACGCTCGACAGCAGACTCTCGGTCGCCAACCCCACCCCGGTGTCCGGCAGCTCCGCAAACGGCGCGGTCTGCGGGTCACTCAAAATCCCCAGCAGCGCCTCAGGTTGCGGATCCTCCAGCACCGCGCTCAACGCCGCTTTGGCCTTGAGCAACTTGGGCCACGGCGTATCCAGCCCGGCATTGGACAACCCATACACGCCTGCCTGCAATGGCGTCGGCTCGGTGTGGTTGGCGTTGTAGTGCCACAACTCATCCCGCGTGCCCACCAGCAGGTTAAACCCGGCATATTCAATCGATCGGCCGTTAACGTCGGCTAAATACTGTTCAATCGGCAGCGAACCGTTGAGAAAGCGCGCCACCAGCTCCCCGCGGGACTTGCGTGCCGGCGGCTGGTGCGGGTTGCGGATATTGGTCAGGGCGGCAAAGCGCCCGTCGGCATTGACCCCTAGCCAGGTGCCGCCTGCTTCCTGATCGCGACCGGCGTAGACGTCGGGCGCATCCGGCCATTGGGCCAGGGGCAGGCTGGGGCGGGCGTAAAACTCATCACGGTTGGCCGCGACGATCAGGGGCTGGGCGTGGCCCGGCCGCCAGGCGAAAACGATCAGGCACATCAGGCGAGTCCCTTGGTTTTTTTGCCACTCTACCCACAGATCCGGTGGGTATCCATCGCCATTCAGTGGAGCCCGGGGGGCGCCTTCCGTTACCATGCCGCACTTATTTCTGGATGCTCCCATGGAATTTCTGCTCTATCTGCTGTTGGGCGCTTGTGCGGGCGTGCTGGCCGGGCTGTTCGGCGTGGGCGGCGGGATCATCATTGTGCCGGTGCTGGTGTTCAGCTTCACCTTGCAGGGCTTCGACCCCTCGGTACTGACGCACTTGGCGGTCGGTACCTCCCTGGCGACCATCATCTTCACCTCGATCAATGCCGTGCGTGAGCATCATCGGCGAGGGGCGGTGCGTTGGCCGATCTTCGCCTGGATGACCCTGGGCATTCTGATCGGTGCCGGTTTTGGCGCGCTGACGGCGGAGGCGATTTCCGGTCCGCACTTGCAGAAGATCATCGGTGTGTTTGCCTTGCTGGTGGCCCTGCAGATGACCCTGGACCTCAAGCCCAAGGCCAGCCGCGGCATTCCCGGCAAGGCCAGCCTGACCCTGGCCGGCAGTGTGATTGGTTGGGCTTCGGCGATTTTCGGCATTGGCGGCGGCTCGCTGACGGTGCCGTTCCTGACCTGGCGCAGCCTGCCGATGCAGCAAGCGGTGGCCACCTCGTCGGCCTGCGGCTTGCCGATCGCCGTGGCCAGCGCGGTAAGTTTCATGATTCTGGGCTGGCATGATCCGCTGCTTCCAGCCCATAGTCTGGGCTTTGTGTATTTGCCGGCGCTGCTGGGGATCGCCCTGACCAGCATGGTCTTCGCCCGTTTCGGTGCGCGCCTGGCCCACCAGCTGTCGCCGCGCTTGCTGAAACGCCTGTTCGCCGCGCTGCTGTTTTGTGTGGGGTTGAGCTTCCTGCTCTGACAGGTCGCGCAATTCTGGCTTAATCCTGGCGTGTCACGTTCGCGCCCGGAATGTCGAGTTTCACTCTAACGAGGAGTCGCAATGCTGCCTTACCCGCAGATCGATCCGGTGGCACTGGCCATCGGTCCGCTGAAAATCCACTGGTACGGTCTGATGTACCTGATCGGCATTGGCGGCGCCTGGCTGCTGGCCTCCCGCCGCCTGGCCCGCTTCGATCCGACCTGGAGCAAGGAAAAACTCTCCGACATGGTGTTCTGGATGGCCATGGGGGTGATTCTCGGCGGACGCCTGGGTTACGTGCTGTTCTACGACCTGAGCGCCTACCTGGCCAACCCGTTGCTGATTTTTGAAGTGTGGAAGGGCGGCATGTCGTTCCATGGCGGCTTTATCGGGGTGATGCTGGCGGCCTGGTGGTTCGGCAAGCGCAACAACAAGTCGTTCTTCGAACTGATGGACTTCGTCGCGCCCATGGTGCCGATCGGCCTTGGTGCCGGGCGCATCGGCAACTTCATCAATGCCGAGCTTTGGGGCAAACCCACCGACCTGCCGTGGGCCATGGTCTTCCCGCCGTTCAGCGACCCCGATCAACTGGCCCGGCACCCGTCCCAGCTGTATCAGTTCGCCCTCGAAGGGGTGGCGCTGTTCCTGATCCTCTGGCTGTTCTCGCGCAAGCCGCGGCCGCTGATGGCGGTGTCCGGCATGTTTGCGCTGTTCTACGGGATCTTCCGGTTTATCGTCGAATTCGTCCGTGTGCCGGATGCCCAGTTGGGCTACCTGGCCTGGAACTGGCTGACCATGGGCCAGGTGCTTTGCCTGCCGATGATCATCGGCGGCCTGGCCCTGATCTGGCTGGCGTATCACCGTGCTCCGGCGGCCAACAAAGGCCCCGCGCTTTAAATTCGAATACCGGGGCGCAAGCCCCGGGTTCAAGGATGCAGGTAACTCATGAAGCAATATCTCGAGCTGGTCGCCCACGTCATCAACAACGGCACCAAGCAGGCCAACCGCACCGGGGTCAACACCATCAGCTTCCCGGGGGCGATGTTGCGCTACGACCTCCAGCAAGGCTTCCCGGCCATCACCACCCGCAAGATGGCGTTCAAATCGGCCATCGGCGAGATGTGCGGGTTTCTTCGTGGCGTCAATAACGCGGCCGAGTTCCGGGCGCTGGGCTGCAAGGTCTGGGACCAGAACGCCAACGAAAACGCCCAGTGGCTGGCCAACCCGTTCCGCCAGGGCGACGACGACCTGGGCGAAATCTATGGTGTGCAATGGCGCAAATGGCCGGCGTACAAACAGATCCCCCTGAGCAACCCGGCAGCCATCGAGCAGACCCTGGGCCAGGGTTACCGGCAGATCGCCCAGGGTGAAGAGAACGGCCAGGCCTATGTGGTGCTGTACAAGGCCATCGACCAGGTGCGCCAGTGCATCGACACCATCATCAAGGACCCAGGTAGCCGGCGGATTCTGTTCCACGGCTGGAACTGCGCGCAGTTGGATGAAATGGCTTTGCCGCCGTGCCACTTGCTGTATCAGTTCCACCCCAATGTCGAGACCCGGGAAATCTCCCTGACCCTCTACATCCGCTCCAACGACCTGGGCCTGGGCACGCCGTTCAACCTCACCGAAGGCGCCGCGCTGCTGAGCCTGATCGGCCGCCTGACCGGCTACACGCCGCGCTGGTTCACCTATTTCATCGGTGATGCCCACGTCTATGAAAACCACCTGGACATGCTCAACGAGCAGCTCACCCGTGAGCCGTTCCCCATGCCCAAGCTGGTGATTTCCGAGCGTGTGCCGGAGTTTGCCAAGACCGGTGTGTACCAGCCTGAATGGCTGGAAATGGTGGAGCCGAGTGATTTTTCCCTCGAGGGCTACCAACACCACGCGCCAATGACCGCGCCGATGGCGGTTTAAGCGTTCGACCTGCTGTACCCAGGGGCCTCGCGGCTGATACCGCGCGGCCCCTTGTCGATTCAAGCCGTTGCCTTTGTCCGGGGCGCATTCCGCGCATGGCCCTGCCTGGGGGCGGCTACTCTCCTTGCAGTGGCCCTGGAAACCCGGGCTGTTGCCCTTCTGATACCGAATGCGAGCCCCTGAATGGAAGAACTCAACCGCAGCCTGTTCCTGGCGATCAATGCCAGCGCCGAGGCGTCGCTGCCTATGCGCGAGCTGGCGATCTTCTTCGCCCAATGGATGGTGTTCTGCGTGCCGCTGTTGCTGGCGGTGCTCTGGATCTTCGGCGAGCAGCGCCAACGCCGGGTCGTGCTGTTGGCGGGCCTGAGCATTGCCTTGGCCCTGGCCTGCAACCTGGTGATTCGCGAGCTGTGGTTCCACCCGCGGCCCTTCATGCTGGGCCTGGGGCAGAATTTCCTTGCCCATGCACCCGGGGCGTCCTTCCCCAGTGACCATGCCAGTGGCCTGTTCGCCATGGCCTTTGCCTTGATCCTGGCGTCCCTGCGCAAGACCGGGCTGGTGATGCTCGGCCTGGCACTGTTGGTGAGTTGGGCGCGGGTCTACCTGGGGGTGCATTTCCCCTTCGACATCCTCGGCGGCTGCCTGGTGGGGCTGCTCAGTGCCTGGCTGGTGCGCCAGGGGCTGGCCTGGCGGCAATTGGACCTGCGGTTACTGGCGCTGCTGGAAGGGGTTTACCTGCGCTTGCTCGCCGTGGGCCGTCGCAACGCCTGATCCGGGTCGCGGGCTCAATGCCCGTGGCTGCGGCCGACATGGGAGTGCTCGGCCTCGCTGGGCGCGACCGAACCACTGACCTCCAGGCGCTGCAAAATCCCGCACTGATCCAGGTCCGGCCCTTCGCCGCAGCGTTGGCGCAGGTCCAGTAGCTGTTCCTGCAAGGCCAGCAGGCCGTCGATCCGCGCCTTGACGTGGTGGATGTGCTCGTCGATCAGTGCGTTGACGCTCTGGCACTGGCCTTGGGGGCTGTCCCGCAGGTTCAGCAGACTGCGGATCTCCTCCAGGGTCATGTCCAGGCTGCGGCAGTTGCGGATAAAGGTCAGGCGCTCGGTGTGGGCCTGGGTGTAGAGACGGTAGTTGCCTTCGCTGCGGGCTGGCTCCGGCAGCAAGCCTTCGCGTTCGTAGTAACGGATGGTTTCCACCGGGCAGTCGGTGAGTTTCGCCAGCTCGCCAATCTTCATTGCGGCAATCTCCGAAAAGGGTGCTTGACCCTAAAGTGGCTACAGGGTGTTCACTTAGCCACAGGCACCTTTTCGGACGCAAGCCCATGAGCGATTCCCTGCACAGTCACCCCAAATCCTGCTGTGATCACGATCAGCCAGCACCGGCCAAACTTCAGCCGGTCAAGGCCCACGATCATTCCGCCCACGGCGATGCCTGTTGTTCCGGCAGCGCCGCGCCAGCCTTGGTCCAATTGACCGAAGCACCGAGCGCCGATGCGCGGCTGAGCCGTTTTCGCATCGAGGCCATGGATTGCCCCACCGAGCAGACCCTGATCCAGAACAAACTGGGCAAGCTGGCCGGGGTGCAACAGCTGGAATTCAACCTGATCAACCGGGTGCTGGGCGTGACCCACAACCTGGCCTCCAGCGCGCCGATCGTCGACGCAATCAAAACCCTGGGCATGCACGCCGAGCCGTTGGAAGCCGGCGCCGAACCGGCGACCCCGGTACCGGTGAAGAAACCCTGGTGGCCCCTGGCGTTGTCCGGGGTCGCGGCCCTGGCGGCCGAAGTGATCCACTTCACCAACGCCGCGCCCGATTGGGCGGTGGCCCTGGTGGCCTTGGTGTCGATCCTCAGCGGCGGCCTGGGCACCTATAAAAAGGGCTGGATCGCCCTGAAGAACCGCAACCTGAACATCAATGCCCTGATGAGCATCGCCGTGACCGGCGCCGTGCTGATCGGCCAGTGGCCGGAAGCGGCCATGGTGATGTTCCTGTTCACCGTGGCCGAGTTGATCGAGGCCAAGTCCCTGGATCGGGCGCGCAACGCCATCAGCGGCTTGATGCAGATGACCCCGGAACAGGTCACGGTGCAGCAGGCGGATGGTACTTGGGCTGAACGTGAAGCCAACAGCGTCGAACTCGGTGCCCTGGTGCGTGCCCGCCCGGGTGAGCGTATCGGCCTGGACGGCGAGGTGGTCGCCGGCAGCTCCACCATCGATCAGGCACCTATTACTGGCGAGAGCCTGCCGGTGGAGAAGGGCGTGGGCGACAAAGTGTTCGCCGGCACCATCAACCAGGCCGGTTCCCTGGAATACCGGGTCACTGCGGCGGCCAACAACTCGACCCTGGCGCGCATCATCCACGCCGTGGAGCAGGCCCAGGGCGCACGGGCGCCGACCCAAAGGTTTGTCGATCGCTTCTCGACGATCTACACCCCGGCGGTGTTTATCTTCGCCCTGGCGGTGGCCTTGGTTCCGCCGCTGTTCATGGCCGGCGCCTGGTTCGACTGGATCTACCGTGCCCTGGTGCTGTTGGTGGTGGCGTGCCCTTGCGCGCTGGTGATTTCCACCCCGGTGACCATCGTCAGCGGCCTGGCCGCAGCGGCGCGCAAAGGCATCCTGATCAAGGGCGGTGTGTACCTGGAGGGCGGCTACAAGCTCGACTACCTGGCCCTCGACAAGACCGGCACCCTGACCCACGGCAAGCCGGTACAGACCGACTTCCTGTCCCTGGATCCGATCACTGAAAACACCGCGCCGGCGATTGCCGCAAGCCTGGCGGGGCGTTCCGATCACCCGGTGTCACTGGCCATTGCCCGCGCGGCTGTGGATAAGCAACTGGCCCAGCACCCTGTGGATAACTTTGCGGCCCTGGCCGGTCGTGGCGTGCGGGGCGAGATCAACGGCCAGGTCTATCACCTGGGCAACCATCGCCTGGTGGAAGAGTTGGGCTTGTGTTCGCCGGCCCTGGAAGAGCGGCTCTTCGCCCTGGAGAAACAGGGCAAGACGGTGGTCCTGCTGCTCGACAGCTCCGGACCGCTGGCGCTGTTTGCCGTGGCAGACACGGTCAAGGCGTCCAGCCGCGAGGCGATCCAGCAGTTGCATGAGCTGGGCATCAAGACCCTGATGCTCACCGGCGACAACCCGCACACCGCCGAGGCCATCGCTGCCCAGGTGGGCATCGACCAGGCCCGGGGCGACCTGTTGCCCACCGACAAGCTGCAGGCCATCGAAGCGCTGTACGCCCAGGGCCATCGGGTGGGCATGGTCGGCGACGGCATCAACGACGCTCCGGCCCTGGCCCGGGCCGAGATCGGTTTTGCCATGGCCGCAGCGGGCACCGACACCGCCATCGAAACCGCCGATGTAGCCCTGATGGACGATGATCTGCGCAAAATCCCGGCGTTTATCCGCCTGTCACGCCAGACGTCGAGGGTGCTCAAGCAAAATATCGCCCTGGCCCTGGTGATCAAGGCGATCTTTCTTGGGGTAACCTTCGCCGGTCTCGCCACCATGTGGATGGCGGTGTTTGCCGACATGGGCGTGAGCCTGCTGGTGGTGTTCAACGGCCTGCGCCTGCTGCGCAAGTAAGCCATCGTAGCTGCAAGCTGCAAGTGGCTAGCGGCTTGCGGCAGATGACTGAGGGGAGAACCAGAGTGATGAACTCACATGCACCGGCTTCAGCTTGCGGCTTGCTGCTGAAAGCTTGCAGCTGCGACAAGCCGCCATGCTGAGTGCCGAGCTGAAAGCTTTTTACATGGTCGCCCGCCTGGGCAGCATCACCCTGGCGGCGAAAAAGCTCGGCCTTAGCCAACCGACGGTCACCACCCAGATTCGCCAGCTGGAAAGCCGCTATTCGGTGGAGCTGTTCTTCCGTGGCGGCCGTCGGCTGAGCCTCAGCGACGAAGGCGCGCGCCTGCTGCCGATGGTCAAGGGGCTGTTGCAGCAGGAAGCCGACATTGAGTTTTTCCTGCGTAACAGTGGGCAGGTGCAAGGCACATTGCGCATCGCCGCCACGGCGCCGTATTACATTCTCGACCTGGTGAAGGCCTTCCGTGAACGCCTGCCCCAGGTCGAGGTGTCAGTGGAAATCGGCAATTCCCAGCAGGTGCTCGAAGCCCTGGAAGACTACCGGGTGGATGTCGCTGCCTCGTCCCAGTTCCTCGAAGACTCGCGGCTGGTTCGGCGGACCTTGGGCACCGATCCCCTGGTGCTGGCGGTGCACCGCAACCACCCTTTGGCCAGCCTCAGCCACGTCCCGCTCAGCGCCCTGGCCGGGCACACCCTGCTGATGCGCGAACCGGGCTCCACCACCCGCAGCCTGACCGAAGCGTTGCTCAACAATGCCCAGGTGAACCTGGGCCCGTTGCTGGAGATTGGCAGCCGGGAGTCGATCCGCGAGGCGGTGCTGCGCAATATCGGCATCAGCCTGATTGCCCGCCAGGAAGTGCCCCACGACCCGCAGCTGCGGGTGCTGACCATCGAAAATGCGCCACAGATCGCCGAGTACCTGTACTGCCTCAAGGAGCGCAAGCAGGCGCGCCTGCCGGCGGCGTTCCTGGGCCTGGCTCAAGAGATGGCCGGCTGCTGAATGCCTTGTCGGCGTCGGTGCAGTGCTCGCCCAACCCAAATTCACCAATACCACTATCGGCAGCTTTTGCCTGATTGCCACGAGACCTACGCATTCGCTCCCTAGGATGGCCTGCATCTGCTTGATGAGGTCCGTCCATGAACCACTCCACTGCAACTGCCCTGAGCAACCCCGGCGCGCCGATGAAAGTGCGGGGTGTCCAGAAGCGTTTTGGCGCCTTCACCGCCCTGGATAACGTGTCCCTGGACGTCGCGGCCGGCGAGCTGGTGTGCCTGCTGGGCCCGTCCGGCTGCGGCAAGACCACACTGCTGCGTTGCATCGCCGGCCTGGAGCGCCAGGATCAGGGCGAGTTGTACCTGGGGGATCGGGACGTTTCGCTGCTGGCACCGCAAGCCCGGGACTATGGGATTCTGTTCCAGTCCTACGCGCTGTTTCCCAACCTCACGGTGGAAGCCAACATCGCCTACGGCCTGGCCGGCAGCGGCCGTGAGCAAGTGCGTCAGCGCGTGGCGCAGATGCTGGAACTGGTGGGCCTGACCGGCAGCGAAAAGAAATACCCCGGCCAGCTGTCCGGCGGTCAGCAGCAGCGCGTAGCCCTGGCTCGCGCCCTGGCCCCGGCACCCTCGCTGCTGTTGCTCGATGAGCCGATGTCGGCCCTGGATGCCCGGGTCCGCGAGCACTTGTGCACCGAGTTGCGCCAACTGCAACGGCGCCTGGGGATCACCACGTTGATGGTCACCCACAATCAGGACGAAGCCATGCTGATGGCCGACCGCATCGCCGTGATGAACAACGGCAAGGTCGAGCAGTACGCCACGCCTCAGGAGATCTACGACCGTCCCGCCACGCCCTTCGTCGCCGAGTTTGTCGGCCAGGGCAACTGGCTGCCTTTCAGCCGCAACAGTGACAGCCATGCCCAGGTAGGCGGGATGAATGTGCGCCTTGCCGAGAATTCGGCCAGGGCCGCTTCGGGTCGCCTGTTCTGCCGCCCGGAAGCCATCAGTGTGAACCCGCCGGTGCATGAGGAGAACCTGTTCCCGGCCAAGGTCCGCGACATCACCTTCCTCGGCAATCGCTGCCGCATGAGCTTCGAACTCGACCAATTGCCGGGGCACCCGTTGTTGGCCGAGCTGGCGCCGGAAGCCATGCCGCGCCTGGGTGGCCAGGCCATCTGGGTGGCCTTGCCGCCCCGCAGTCTCCAGGTGTTTGCCTGAGATGGCCGCTGAAATGACCCTGCCGCTGCCCGCCAAACGGGCGCGCCAGGCTTCCCGTGCCGAGTTCGGCGACCGGCTGTTTGTGGTCGGCGGCAAGTGGCTGTGGCTGTTGCTGCTGGGGATCGCCGTGCTGCTGCCGCTGCTGGCGATCTTCTGGCGTGGCTTCAGCGCCGAAGCCGGGCAGGGCGGTGGCTGGCTGGCGGCCCGTGAACTGGTGGCCAGCGCCAACTTCCACTGGTTGCTGGGCAACAGCCTGAAAGTTTCCCTGAGCGTGGCCGCCATCGTGGTGCCCCTGGCGTATCTGTTCGCCTACGCCCTGCAACGCACGCTGATTCCCGGAAAGAGCCTGTGGCGCGGCCTGTCGCTGCTGCCGCTGATGGCCCCGTCGATGCTGCCGGGCATTGCCCTGGTCTACCTGTTCGGCAACCAAGGGATGCTGCGTGGCCTGTTCACCGAGAACATCTACGGCTTCTGGGGCATTGTCCTTGGCGAAGTCATCTACACCTTTCCCCACGCCTTGATGATCCTGCTCTCGGCCCTGTCCCTGGCGGATGCGCGGCTGTTCGATGCGGCGTCGAGCATGGGCGCCAGCCCCGCCAAGGCGTTTCGCAGCATCACCTGGCCCGCCACCCGGCAAGCGGTGTTCGCCGCCTTCTGCCTGGTGTTCACCCTGACCATCACCGACTTCGGCGTGCCCGTGGTGGTGGGCGGTGATTATCAGGTCCTGGCCCTGGAAGCCTACAAGGCTGTGGTGGGCCAGCAGCAGTTCGGGCGCGGGGCCTTGATCGGCATGGTGCTGTTGCTGCCGGCGCTGTTCAGCTTCGGTGTCGATGCCTGGCTGCGCCGCCGTCACGGCGATTCCATGAGCGGCCGTGCCCAGGTATTCAAACCGGCACCCTCGCGGCGACGCGACGCTTGCTACCTGGCCATCGTGCTGCTGATCTGCGCGGCCTTGTTGCTGGTGTTCGGCATGGCGGTGTATTCCTCCTTGGTGAAATTCTGGCCGTACAACCTGTCGCTGTCGCTGAACCACTACCAGTTCAACGACACCGCAGGGGGCGGCTGGCTGGCTTATCGCAACAGCCTGACCATGGCCTTGTGCACCGCGCTGATCGGCAGCGTGCTGATCTTCACGGGCGCCTACTTGATGGAGAAAACCTCCGGCCAGCGCGGCCTGAACCTGGCGCTGCGCATGCTCAGCTTCGTGCCCATGGCCGTGCCCGGTCTGGTGCTGGGCCTGGGCTACGTTTTCTTCTTCAACCTCAACGGCAACCCGCTGCATGTGTTCTACGGCAGCATGGCCCTGCTGGTGGTGTGCACCATCGCCCACTACCTGACCACCGCGCAGATGACCGCCACCACCGCCCTGCGCCAGCTGGATGCCGAGTTCGAGGCCGCCGCGCTGTCCCTCAAGGCGCCGCTGTATCGGCACTACCTGCGGGTCACCCTGCCGATTTGCCTGCCGGCGCTGCTGGACATCGTGCGTTACCTGTTCGTCTCGGCCATGACCACGGTGTCGGCGGCGATCTTCCTCTACAGCCCGGACACCATCCTTGCCGCCGTCGCCGTGCTGAACATGGACGACGCCGGCAACGTCGGCGGCGCCGCGGCGATGTCGACCCTGATCCTGTTCACCTCCGCCGGCGTCTCGCTGCTCCTAGCCTGGGCCTCCCGCGGGCTGCTGCGCCGCTCCCAGGCCTGGCGGCAGACCGCACCGGGCCACTGATGCCTTGCTCACTCACCCTCTGATCCGCACTCACTAAGGAACCGCACCATGTTCAAGCCCCTGGCTCTTGCCGCTGCCGTCCTCTCTGCTGTCAGCCTGAACGCCTTTGCTGCGAAAACCGAGCTGACGGTCTACACCGCCCTCGAAGCCGAACAATTGAAGTCCTACAAGCAGGCCTTCGAAAAGGCTAACCCGGACGTGGAGATCAAGTGGGTGCGTGATTCCACCGGGATCATCACCGCCAAGCTGCTGGCGGAAAAAGCCCGGCCACAGGCGGACGCGGTCTGGGGCCTGGCGGCTTCCAGCCTGGCGATCCTTGACCAGCAGGGCATGCTGCAAAGCTACGCGCCCAAGGACCTGGGCAAGATCGGCGGCAACTACCGCGATGCCGCCAACCCGCCGGCCTGGGTCGGCATGGACGTCTGGGCCGCGACCATCTGCTTCAACACCGTGGAGGCCGAAAAGCAGGGCCTGACCAAACCGGTGAGCTGGCAGGACCTGACCAAGCCCGAGTACAAGGGCAAGATCGTCATGCCTAACCCGGCGTCCTCGGGCACTGGCTTCCTTGATGTCAGCGCCTGGCTGCAGACCTTCGGCGAGAAACAGGGCTGGCAGTACATGGATGACCTGCACCAGAACATCGGCCAGTACGTCCACTCCGGTTCCAAGCCGTGCAAGCTGGCCGCCGCCGGTGAGTTCCCGATTGGTATTTCCTTTGAGTACCCGGCCGTGCAGCTCAAGCGCCAGGGTGCGCCGCTGGACATCGTCCTGCCGAAGGAAGGCCTGGGCTGGGAAATCGAAGCCACGGCGGTGATCAAGGGCACCCCCCATGAAGAGGCGGCGAAGAAGCTCGCCGACTTCTCTGCCAGCCCCGAAGCCATGGAGCTGTACAAGGAAAACTTCGCCGTGCTGGCCCAGCCCGGCATCGCCAAGCCGCAGACCGAACTGCCGGCGGACTACGAGCAGCGCCTGATCAAGAACGACTTTGCCTGGGCCTCGAAGAACCGCGACGAGATCCTCGCTGAATGGCGCAAGCGCTATGACGGCAAGTCGGAAAAGGTCGCCAAGCAGTAACCGATCAATCGCCTTCGCCGGCCAGCCAGCGAAGGCGCTTCCCCTCCAGGACACCCCTCATGACCCATCACAGCGATCTACTGATCGTCGGCGCCGGCATCCTCGGTCTGTCCCACGCCTATGCGGCCGCCAAGCGCGGTTTGCGGGTGCGGGTTTTCGAGCGCAGCGCCACGCCCCTGGGCGCCTCGGTGCGCAACTTCGGCCAGGCCCTGGTCACCGGCCAACCGCCGGGCATCATGCTGGAACTGGCCCGCGCCAGCCGGGAGATCTGGGCCGACTGGCAACAACTGGCGGGCCTGCCACTCAAGCGCAACGGTTCCTACCTGTTCGCCCGCAGTGAAGCCGAAGAGCATTTGCTGGAAGCCTTCTGTGCCGGCCGTGCCCGCGAGCATGGCTATCGGGTTGAACTGCTTCAGGGCGCGGCCTTGAACGATCTGTATGGCGGCCAGTTCCGCCATCACCGCGCGGCACTCCACGGCCTGGACGACCAGCAGCTGTACTCCCGGGAAGCCATCCCGGCGTTGATCGACTACCTGCGGCGCGACCTGGGTGTGGCGTTTCACTTCTCGACCCTGGTGCGGGATATCGAGCCGGGGCAACTGCACAGCACCGCCGGGAGCTTCCGCGCGCCGCGCATTGTGCTGTGTTCAGGGCACGATTATCAGACCCTGCTGGCCGAGCAGATCGCCGCCTTGCAACCGCAGATCTGTCGCTTGCAGATGCTGCGCGCCCGGCCTCAGGCCAACCTGAACCTGCAACACGCGTTGCTCACCGGCTTGAGCTGCGTGCATTACGGGGCCTTTGCCGATTTGCCGGAAGCGGCGGCGGTGCAGGCGCAGATCCTCACTGAGGCGCCCCACTTGCACGAACACGGCATCCACCTGCTGATCAGCCCGACCCCTTATGGCGATTTGATCATCGGTGATTCCCACGATTACGGCAGGGATCCATCGCCGTTCAACGCCGAACAGGTGGATAACTGGTTGATCGAGCTGGCCGAACACACCCTGGGCTGCAAGGTCCAGGTGGTGGAGCGCTGGCAGGGTGTTTATGGCGCGCGCGGGCCCGCGCCGTTCTCGTTCCTGGAGGCGGCGCCCGGGGTGCATGCGGCGCTGATGCACACTGGGGTGGGGATGAGCGTTGGCCCGGCGATGGCCGAGCGCAATATCGCCTGGGTGCTGGGGGAGGCCTGATGAACCGACAGCAACAGGTGATTGCCGAGGTGTTCGGCCTGTACGAGCGCTTTGGCGATTACGACTACATCGGCGAGCCGGTGTCGCAGATCGAGCACATGTCCCAGGCGGCGCAACTGGCCATCGCCGAAGGGTATGACGACGAAGTGGTGCTGGCCGCGTTCTTCCACGATATCGGGCACATCTGCCAGCAGGATGCCGAGAACATGGACGGTTTTGGCGTGGTCAGCCATGAGCGCCTGGGGGCGGATTATCTGCGTCGTGCCGGGTTCGGCGAGCGGCTGGTGCGGCTGGTGGAATACCACGTCCAGGCCAAGCGCTACCTGACCTTCAAAGACCCTGGCTACTACCAGCGCTTGAGCGAGGCCAGCCGACGGACCCTGGCGTACCAGGGCGGGGTGATGAGCGCAGCAGAGGCGGCTGCGTTCGAGCTAGATCCCTTGTGTGCGGTGAGCCTGCGCATGCGCCACTGGGACGAGCAGGCCAAGGACATGTGGGTGCCGGTGATGGACTTGCAGATCCTCAAGGACAAGGCCTTGGCTGTATTGGCTTGAGGGCCCTTACGGACCTTGTAGGAGCCGGCTTGCCGGCGAAGGCGATCTACGCCTCCACCACCAGGGTTTCAGCCAGCGCCTCGATCTGCTCCTGGCGCTCGGCCTGGCTCAGGCGCGCTTGGGGATTGAGGGATGACCACTGGGGATGGGCCCGGGCCTTGTTCAGGGCGTCGGGCAGTTTGCCCTCGCGCCAGCTTTTATCCTCGGGCGTGGCCAGTTGGATGTGTTCCATCGCCGCGTGCCCGCGCAGGTCCAGGGCCTGAACCAGTTGGCGTTGGCGCAGGGCCAAGAGGCGCAGCACGCTGTCATCCACGGTCAGCTCGCGCTGGCCCTTGAGCTTGCCCAGCAGGCGGCTGCCATAACTGCGGGCGGTTTGCAGCGCGCCGCCGGCAATGGCCCCGGCCAGGGCAGCGGCGCCCAGGGTCAGGCCGCCCACCAGCAAGTCCACGCCGGCTCCGGCTGCCGCGCCTGCGGCAATCCCACTGCCCACGCGCACCCCCAGTTGCTTGAGGGTTTCGGGGTTGAACAGGTCATCGCCCCAGCGCCCGTCCAGCAGCGGCAAGTCACGGGCTGCCGCGTCCTCGGGGCGGAAGGCGTACAGCTTGAGCAGGGCCTCGACGCAGCGCTGCTCGCGTTGGCGAATGGCCTGGCGCAACTCGCTGATGGCGGCTTGTTCCAGGGCCGCATCGCTGACCACGCTGCGGCGGCAGGCGGCGCAGTCCACCAGCAATTCGGCGATCAGCCGCGCGGCGCTGTGCCTGCGAGCCTGGCGCTGGGCTTGTTGATCGTCGATCAGCCGTTGCAGTTGCGGGCGGGCGCTTTCCAACAGCAGGGCCAGGCTTTCATACAGGCGCCGCTCACCGTCTTCCGGCGGCGCCACGCTGTCGAACCGCACCAGGGCATGCAAGCCCAGGCGAGCCAGGGCTTCGCGCCAATCCGGCTCGCGGTGCTGGTCGCTGCTGACGAAGTTGAGCACCGGCAGCAAGGGTTTGCCGCAGCTGGCCAGCACTTGCAGCTCATCGCGGTACTTGGCCAGCACCGGCTCCCGGGCGTCGATCACGTAAAGGCCGGCATCGGAGGCCAGCAACTGGCGCAGGACCTTGGCTTCCTGTTCAAAGCGCTGCCGGGCTTCGCTGCCGTCGAGAAATCGCGCCAGCCGTGCCGGGCCATCCAGGCGTTCGCCGGGGCGATCCAGGCGCTCCAGGTAGTCCAGCAGGGCAATGGCGTCTTCCAGCCCGGGCGTGTCATACAGCTCCAGCAGGGCCTGACCCTCCACCGACAGGCGCGCGCCTTCCACATGCCGGGTGGTGCTCGGGCGATGGGAGACTTCGCCAAAGCCCACGTCCCGGGTCAGGGTGCGCAGCAGCGAGGTCTTGCCGACATTGGTGTGGCCGACCACCGCCAGTTTCAGCGGGGTGTTGCGGGCATCAGTCATGACCGGTCTCCAGCCAGTTGAGGGGGGCACAGTCGGCGAATGGCAGTTCCAGTTGTTGCAGGGCGGCGTGCCAATCCCCCAGGCGCTGGGCATCCAGGGCCTGGCCGGGGGGCGCTTGCAGCAGCCAGATACGGGTGGCGCTGGCATTGCGCGCCAGCTCCGCGATCAGCGCCAGGCTGCCGCGATCCGGCGAGCGTCGGGGGTCACAAGCGATGACCAGGCGGGCCGGAGGGAAGCGGTTCATCTGTTCCAGCAGCGTGAGCCGCGACTCGCGGCTGTCGAGGATTCCGGCGTCGCTCACTCCCGGCGGTAGGCTGGGTGGCCAGGGGTGTTGATCGTCCAGTTCGATGGCGACCAGCAAGGCCCCGGTGCTGTCCTCTCGGCCGGTGCCCGTGGCGATTTGCGGCAGCTGTTGCGGCGCGGCGTCGTTCACACCCAGGCGTTCACTGCTGGGCATCAGGCGTTCGCGCAACTGGCTGTAGCCTGGCAGCTTGAGGTCCAGTTGCAGGCGGGCCAGCCCGTGCTTCCAGCGCCAGCGGCAGAACAGCATCAGCACCAGGCGTGGCAGCACGCCGTAGATCACCACCAGCACCACCAGCCAGATGGCCCAGGACTGGCGGATCAGCTCGGTGTTGTAGACGTCCCGGGTGCTGGCCTGGATGGTCGCCACGCTGGGGGCGCCGAGGCCCAGGCCCCGGGGCAGGGTGCTGAGGACGTTGGTAATGGCAACGAAGGCATCGGCGCCCAGCAAGGTACTTTCCCAGACAAAGCTGTAACGGTGGGTGGTCAGCAGCAACAGCAGCATGACCACGGCGCTGGACAGGGCCAGGCACCACAGGCCGTTGACCAGGGTGCCGAGGGCCCAGCGGTTGAGTTTGCGCCGTTGCAGCAACAGCAGCAGGGCCGGCGGTAATTGCGCGGCCTTGGCGTCGCGGGAGAACTTCTCGCTGAGCCACAGCCACAGGCGACCCAGGCTGGCGCCGTGTTCACCGGCGAACAGCAGGCCCAGCAGCCAGCCCAGCAACAGGATCAAGTTGATGCCCAGCAAGCTGCCCAGGGCCCAGAACACATTCACCGGCTGCTGGGTATTGCCCAGGGCACTGAAGGCCAGGCCGGCGCCACTGAGCACGGCCAACACTGCCAAGACCAGCAAGGCCAGGCGCGCGCCTTGCAGCCAGTGCAGCAGGGCACTGTGCAGGCCGTCGCGCTGGGCCAGCCACAGGGCGCGGTGTTGGATGCGCGTGGCCAGGTCGCCGCCCTGGCTGCGGGCCAGGCGGTTGGCTTCCTGATCGTCCAGTGGCCCGGCGTGTTCTTCCCGCAGGCGCACGGTTTCGGTCAGCCACAGTCGTTGCAGGGGAGTCAGTGCAGTCACGCGTTATTCCATCGCTCAAAGGTGCGCTGAGCATAACTGCTGCAGCGGCGGTCGGGTGAAGTTGCCAGGCCCCGGCCCTCTGGTATCCTCGCCGGCATGAAAAAAACTCTCCCCCTCAGTCTGATCGCGGCCCTCGGTGAAAACCGCGTGATCGGCATCGACAACAGCATGCCCTGGCACTTGCCGGGGGATTTCAAATACTTCAAGGCCACCACCCTCGGCAAGCCGATCATCATGGGTCGCAAGACCTGGGATTCCCTCGGTCGCCCATTGCCGGGGCGCTTGAACATCGTGGTCAGTCGTCAGACCGATCTGGTGCTCGAAGGTGCCGAGGTTTTTCCGTCCTTGGAGGCCGCCGTCGAGCGCGCCGAAGCCTGGGCGCTGGAGCAGGGCGTGGAGGAACTGATGTTGATCGGCGGCGCCCAGTTATATGCCCAGGGCCTGGAGCAGGCGGATCGCCTGTACCTGACGCGGGTAGCACTGAGCCCGGAAGGGGATGCCTGGTTTCCAGCGTTCGATCTGGACCAATGGCAATTGGTGTCGGACGTACCGAATCCGCCGGAAGGGGACAAACCGGCGTACAGCTTTGAGGTGTGGGAGAGGAGATGAAAGACAAAAGCCACAAGCCGTAAGCCACAAGCCGTAAGCGGCAAGTAGAAGCTGACGGGCTCGTTCTTGCAGCTTGTGGCTTACAGCTTGCTGCTGTTTTTTTACGCCTGCTTCAACTCCGAATGCTCATCGGCGTCCAGCAGCGCTTTGTCGGTTTGCTGCATCACCTGGCTGGTGATGGCGCCGGCGGTTATCGAGCCGCTGACGTTCAGCGCGGTGCGGCCCATGTCGATCAGGGGCTCCACGGAAATCAGCAAGGCCACCAGAGACACCGGCAAGCCCATGGCCGGCAGCACGATCAGCGCGGCAAAGGTCGCGCCCCCGCCCACACCGGCCACACCGGCCGAACTCAAGGTCACAATCGCCACCAGGGTGGCAATCCACAGCGGGTCCAGGGGGTTGATGCCCACCGTGGGCGCCACCATCACCGCGAGCATCGCCGGGTACAGGCCGGCACAGCCGTTCTGGCCAATGGTCGCGCCGAACGAGGCGGCGAAGCTGGCGATGGACGATGGGATGCCCAGGCGCTGGGTCTGGGCTTCGATGCTCAGCGGGATGGTCGCGGCGCTGGAGCGGCTGGTAAAGGCGAAGGTCAGCACCGGCCAGATCTTGCGGAAAAAGCGCAGCGGGTTGATCCCCGCCAGGGCCACCAGCAGGCCGTGGACCACGAACATCAGGCCCAGGCCCAGGTACGACACCAGCACAAAACTGCCGAGCTTGATGATGTCCTGCAGGTTCGAACCGGCCACCACCTTGGTCATCAGCGCCAGCACGCCATAGGGCGTGAGCTTCATCACCAGGCGCACCAGGCGGGTGACCCAGGCTTGCAGGGTGTCGATGGCGTTGAGCACTTTCTGGCCTTTGTCGGCATCGTCCTTGAGCAACTGCAAGGCGGCGACCCCGAGGAAGGCGGCGAAGATCACCACGCTGATGATCGAGGTGGGCTTGGCCCGGGCCAGGTCGGCAAAGGGGTTCTGCGGAATGAACGACAGCAGCAGCTGCGGCACGTTGAGGTCGGCGACCTTGCCCGCGTAGTCACTCTGGATCACTTGCAGGCGGGCCATTTCCTGGGTCCCCGCCACCAGCCCTTCGGCGGTCAGGCCGAACAGGTTGGTCAGGCTGATGCCCACCAGCGCCGCGATGGCGGTGGTGAACAGCAGGGTGCCGATGGTCAGGAAGCTGATTTTGCCCAGGGACGAGGCGTTGTGCAGGCGCGCCACGGCGCTGAGGATCGAGGCGAACACCAGCGGGATGACGATCATTTGCAGCAACTGAACATAACCGTTGCCCACCAGGTCGAACCAGCCGATGGAGGCTTTGAGCACCGGGTTGCCAGCGCCGTAGATGGCGTGCAACGCCGCGCCGAAGAGCACCCCGAGCACCAGGGCCAAGAGCACTTTTTTGGCCAGGCTCCAGGAGCTGTGGCGGGTTTGTGCCAGGCCCAGCAACAGGGCGAGGAACACCAGCAGATTGAGGATCAGCGGCAGATTCATTGAGGCTCCGATAAGAGGTGTGCCCATCGCGTGTGCCCGCGATGGCGAACCGGAAACTCTAACAGCTTGATATATAAAGAATTAATAACGAGATTGAATAGCCCCTGTCGTTTTTGGAATAAGCCGTTGACGCCCAGGCACATGCGGTTGGCGCTCAGGGGAAACAGGCGGTCGTGTGCAGACGAGGACTGTCACACGGATTTGTTAGCGTCGAACGCTTTCACTCAGGGAGAAAATATCGATGAAACGTACTCCGAAATTCCTGGCGGTTGCACTCTGCCTGGGCCTCGCCGGCCAGGCCTTTGCCACCGAGTTGAAACACTGGCCGCAGGAGCAGGCCAAGCAGTTGGACGCGATGATCGCGGCCAATGCCAACAAGGGTAACTACGCGGTGTTCGACATGGACAACACCAGTTACCGCTACGACCTCGAAGAGTCCTTGCTGCCCTTTATGGAGAACAAGGGCCTGATCACCCGGGAAACCCTCGACCCGTCCCTCAAGCTGATGCCCTTCAAGGACACCGCCGAGCACAAGGAGAGCCTGTTCAGCTACTACTACCGCCTGTGTGAAGTCGACGACATGGTCTGCTACCCCTGGGTCGCCCAGGTGTTCTCGGGCTTCACCCTCAAGGAACTCAAGGGCTATGTCGACGAGTTGATGGCGTCGGGCAAGCCGGTGTCGAGCACCTACTACGACGGCGACGTGGTCAAGACCATCGAGGTCAACCCGCCCAAGGTCTTCACCGGCCAGACCGAGCTGTACAACAAGCTGATGGAGAACGGCATCGAGGTCTATGTGATGACCGCCGCCTCCGAAGAGCTGGTGCGCATGGTCGCCTCCGATCCCAAGTACGGTTACAACGTCAAACCGCAGAACGTGATCGGCGTGACCACCCTGCTCAAGGACCGCAAGACCGGCGAGCTGACCACCGCGCGCAAGCAGATCAGCAACGGCAAGTATGACGAGAAGGCCAACCTCGGCCTGGAACTGACCCCTTACCTGTGGACCCCGGCGACCTGGATGGCCGGCAAGCACGCGGCGATCCTGACTTACATCGACGAGTGGAAAAAACCGGTGCTGGTGGGCGGCGACACCCCGACCAGCGACGGCTACATGCTGTTCCACGATGTGGACGTGGCCAAAGGCGGCATCCACCTGTGGATCAACCGCAAGGACAAGTACATGACCCAGCTCAACGGCATGATGGCCAAGCACGCCGCGGCCCAGGCCAAGGAAGGGCTGCCCGTCACCGCCGACAAGAACTGGGTCATCGTCAAACCTGAAGACATCCAGTAACCGCCTCGGCCCACCTATGTAGGAGCCGGCTTGCCGGCGATAAGGCCCCCGTATTTGGCGCTGCCCTTGGGGGCGCCATCGCTGGCAAGCCAGCTCCTACAGGGGGGAGAATGTTTCAACTTGTGACAGATAAAGGCCCTCTGCCATAATCGCCGCCGCTTAACGCCGCGGCTTGTTCCTTGCGTGCTGGGCTCCCTTCCGACTGCGCGTAATGGAATACGTTGTGAGCTACCTCTCGATCGAATTCGGCCTCTGCTTCATCCTGTTCTTTGTCCTGTATTGGAGCCTGTGCTGGAGTCTGCGTTTGCAGAACCTGCTGTTGCTGGCGGCCAGTTACGGCATCCTCGCCAGTTTCAGCCTGGACTTCCTCTACATCCTGCTGGGCTACAGCGCCCTGGTGTATGGGCTTGGCCACCTGGCTCGGCGTTACCCCGGACGCACTTTCGTCAACGGCTTGATCCTGCTGCTGGTGCTCGGTTGCTTCTACCTGTTCAAGTACCAGGACTTCTTTACCAGCAGCGTGCAGGCCGGCCTGGCCCAGTTCGGGCTTGAAGTGTCACTGCCGTTACTGGAAGTGCTGTTGCCGGTGGGGCTGTCGTTCTACACCTTCCATTCGGTCAGCTACCTGGTGTCGATCAACCGGGGCGAGATGCAACCCGGTTCCCCCCTGGACCTGGCTCTGTACCTGGCGTTCTTCCCCAGCCTGATCGCCGGCCCAGTGAACCGCGCCAGCCACATGCTGCCGCAAATTCGTCCGCCGCAGATGCGTGAGGTGTTGGAGCCCCAGCGTGCCCTGGGCTTGATCGCCTTGGCGGTGGTGAAGCTGTTTTTCCTCAGTTCCTGGCTGGCCAACGAATGGGTCGACCCGGTGTTCGACAGCCCGGTGAGTTTCAGCGCCGAACAGATCCTGCGCAGCGTCTACGGCTATTCGTTCCTGATCTACTTCAACTTCAGCGGCTACACCGACCTGGTGACCGGCATTGCCCTGTTGCTGGGCTTTCGCCTGCCGCAGAACTTCAACTACCCCTACGCCGCGCGCAACCTCAAAGAATTCTGGGGGCGCTGGCACATCAGCCTGTCGACCTTTATCCGCGACTACGTCTACATCCCCCTGGGGGGCAATCGCCGTGGCGTATGGCGTGGCAACCTGAACATGCTACTGGCCATGCTGATTTCCGGGCTGTGGCACGGCGCCAGCGCCAACTTCATTATCTGGGGCGCCCTGCACGGCGTCGGGTTGGCGCTCTACAAACTCTGCAGTTCCTGGTTGCCGGAGCGCTCGAGTGGCCTGGTCGGCGACCTGTTGGCGCGCCTGCTGACTTTCCACTACGTGGCCTTGGCCTGGATCTTCTTCCGCTGCGCCACCTTCAGCGACGCCCTGGACATGTTCGCCGGCCTGGGCGGCCTGTCCCTGGCCGGGCTGGCCCGTGACGGTGCGGTGTTGTTGGGCTGCCTGCTGTTCGTGGCCTTCTACCCCCTTGTCGTGGCGCTGCTGCGCCGGGTGTTCGAGGCCAGTACCCGCCTGCCGTGGCTGCTGTATCCGCTGCCGGTGGGGCTGTTTATAGGTTTGGTCATTTTTGCTTCACCGTCGGGCGTGCCGGGGTTTATCTATGCCAGTTTCTAAGCGTTCCTCCTTGCTGCGCCGCCACACCGGCGCCGCCAAAGTGCTGTACGCCATCCTGGTCATCAGCCTGATGCTGTTCTGGTTCAACCAGAACTCCATTCGCCTGTACTGCCAACAGAAGTATCACGACGGCTGTGACATCCCGGCGCTGTCGCAAAACCCCGAGTGGCGCCTGGGGGCCCAACTCAACCAGCAGTTGGAGGAGGCCCGCGTGGCCTTCTTCGGCCGTTTCGACGTGAACCTGGTGGCCCAGGCGCAAGCCGCGTCCGAGGATGAACCCCTGGCGCCGTTGCCGAGCCTGGCGGTCGAGCCTGAGCCGCAGCCCGAGCCGCAGCATGAAGCTGGCCATCAAGCCGCGCATCAAGCGACACACGAGCCGACACACGAGACCGTGCCGGTCGCCCATGGGCTGCCTGCGCCGGACGTCGAAGCGCCGGCGCCGGCCACCGTGGTGGAGACCTCGCACCCGGCACCGCCGGCCCTGCCGCTGGTGGTCACCCTGGCGGAAGGTGATGAAGTGTTTTTTGTCGGCGACTCGCTGATGCAGGGCGTGGCGCCACACATGGCCAACACCCTGCGCAAACGCTACAACGTGAAAAGCACCAACCTCAGCCGGCAGAGCACCGGGCTGGCCTACCCCAACTTCTTCAACTGGCCCAAGACGGTCGAGAGCACCTTGGCGGCCAACCCGAAGATCCGCCTGATGGTGATTTTCCTGGGGCCCAACGACCCTTGGGACATGCCCGATGGCAAAGGCAAGCCGTTCTTGCGCTTCAAACACCCCGACTGGGAAGTGGCCTACCGGCAACGCATCGACTCGATCCTCGACGTTGCCCGTGACCGCGGCGTGCAAGTGATCTGGGTCGGCCCGCCGAACATGGAAAAAGCCAAGCTGTCGGCGGCCATGGCGTACTTGAATGAGCTCTACAAAAGCCAGATCGAGCTTTACCACCAGCACTTTGTCTCGGCCAACCGGATCCTGGGCTATGAAAACGACACGTTTTCCTATTACCTGACCGCCAACGGCCAGAAGAAGGTCAAGACCCGCGTTGACGACGGCATCCATTTCACCCCCACGGGGCAGAAGTTGATCGCCGAGGGGGTGCTGTCCCTGATCCAATTTCCCACCCCACAATTGACGGAGCACTGACATGGGCCGACTGCAGGGCGTCGCGCTGTTGCTGAGCATTACTTTGCTGTGCAGCTGCAGCCCGACTGCCGAAGTCCAGGCGACGCCGGCCACGCTCCAGGGCAAGGCAGGAGCGAGTGCGAAGAAACCTCAACCGGTGCTGGGCAGTGACCCCAACCTCGCGGGCCTGGCGCGCAAACTCAAGACTTCTGACCGCACGCCTATCAGCATTGTCCAGTTGGGCGATTCGCACACGGCGGCCGATCTGTTCAGCGGCGAAATGCGCCGGTTGCTGCAAGCCCAATACGGTGATGGCGGCATCGGTTTCATTGCCGCAACACCGGTGCCCGGTACGCGCTATGAGCGGGTGATCCTCAACGTTGCCAAGCGCCAATGGTCGCTGGTGTCGGCGCGCAATCAACAAAGCAACCAATTCCCCCTGGGCGGCTACCTGTCGTTGCCGATGACCCCGGGTGCCCGGGTCAACATCGCCGAACGCCAGCCCAGCACCCAGCAATATCGGATCTCCGCGCTGTACTCGGCCACCAGCAACAGCAGCCTGAATGCCCGGGACAACCGCAACAAGGCCAGCCGCATGCTCGCCGCGACCGGTGGGCAATGGCGCTTCAGCCCGCCGTTCAACAACCTGACATTGCCGGCAGACTTCAGCGTCGGCAGTGACCAGGGGCTGGCCCTGGGTGGTTGGAACATCCTCGCCCAGAAGAGCGCCGGGGTGATTTATTCGTCCCTGGGCATCAACGGCGCCCGCCTGGATGTGCAGGACAAGTGGCAGCCGGGCTGGATGGACAGTCTCAAGGCACTGCGCCCGGACATGGTGGTGCTGGCCTATGGCACCAACGAGGCCTTTGATGACGACCTGGACCTGGCCCTGTACCGCAGCCAGTTGCAGGGCAAGGTCAACCTGCTGCGCCAGAACCTGCCCAAGGCGGTGATTGTGCTGGTGGGCCCGCCGGACTCGATCAAGCGCCGCGGCGCCGGCAGTTGCGCCGCCGCTCAGCCCCAGCCGTTGCGCCAGGTGATTCAGATCCAGAAGGACATGGCCCAGCGCAACCGCACGCTGTTCTGGGACTGGCAGGCCTTTATGGGCGGTGACTGCTCCATCCGCCAATGGCAGGCCAGCGAGCTGGCGCGCAATGACCTGGTGCACCTGAGCGCCGAGGGTTACCGCAAAAGCGCCGACGGTTTGTACCGCTACCTGCGCGGACAACTGGGCGAACGCATGCCCTAAGCCTTGTGGGCGCTGGCTTGCCAACGATTGGCGCTCAGCTTGAGGGCTTATCGCCGGCAAGCCGGCTCCTACGCAGGGGTGTGTTGAGGTGATGGTTGCTGAAAAAAATGCCCCGCACTTGGCGGGGCATTTTCATTTCCGGGCGAGGGTGATTACAGGCCGTCGAGCATGGCCTTGTTGCGCACGGCGCCCTTGTCGGCGCTGGTGGCCAGCAGGGCGTAGGCCTTCAACGCGGTGGTCACTTTACGTGGACGCTTCTCGACCGGTTTCCAGCCTTTCTTGTCCTGTTCGATCCGGCGTGCGGCCAGTTCTTCGTCGCTGATCAACAGGTTGATCGAGCGGTTCGGAATGTCGATCAGTACCTTGTCGCCGTCCTGCACCAGGCCGATGGCACCGCCAGCAGCGGCTTCTGGAGACGCGTGGCCGATGGACAGGCCCGAGGTGCCGCCAGAGAAACGGCCGTCGGTCAGCAGGGCACAGGCTTTGCCCAGGCCCTTGGACTTCAGGTACGACGTCGGGTACAGCATTTCCTGCATGCCCGGGCCGCCTTTCGGGCCTTCGTAACGGATGATCACGATGTCGCCGGCCTTCACTTCGTCGGCGAGGATGCCGCGCACGGCGCTGTCCTGGCTTTCGAAGATCTTGGCGTTGCCTTCGAACACGTGGATCGACTCGTCGACGCCAGCGGTTTTCACCACGCAGCCGTCCAGGGCAATGTTGCCGTAGAGCACGGCCAGGCCGCCTTCTTTGGAGTAGGCGTGTTCGACGCTGCGGATGCAGCCGTTTTCACGGTCGTCGTCCAGGGTTTCCCAACGGGTCGACTGGCTGAATGCGGTCTGGGTCGGGATGCCTGCCGGGCCAGCCTTGAAGAAGTGATGCACGGCTTCGTCGGTGGTCTGGGTGATGTCCCACTTGGCGATGCCTTCGGCCATGGAGGTGCTGTGCACGGTCGGCAGGTCGGTGTGCAGCAGGCCGCCGCGGGCCAGGGAACCGAGGATGCTGAAGATGCCGCCGGCGCGGTGCACGTCTTCCATGTGGTACTTCTGGATGTTCGGCGCGACTTTGCACAGTTGCGGCACGTGGCGCGAAAGACGGTCGATGTCGCGCAGGTCGAAATCGATCTCGGCTTCCTGGGCGGCGGCCAGCAAGTGCAGGATGGTGTTGGTGGAACCGCCCATGGCGATGTCCAGGGTCATGGCGTTTTCGAACGCCTTGAAGTTGGCGATGTTGCGCGGCAACACCGACACATCGTTGTCGCCGTAGTAGCGCTTGCACAGCTCGACAATGGTGCGCCCGGCCTGCAGGAACAGCTGCTCGCGGTCGCTGTGGGTGGCCAGGGTCGAACCGTTGCCCGGCAGGGCGAGCCCCAAGGCTTCCACCAGGCAGTTCATCGAGTTGGCGGTGAACATGCCGGAGCACGAACCGCACGTCGGGCAGGCGCTGCGCTCGTACTCGGCAACCTTCTCGTCAGAAGCGCTGGAGTCGGCGGCGATCACCATGGCGTCCACCAGGTCGAGTCCGTGGGACGCGAGCTTGGTCTTGCCGGCTTCCATTGGGCCGCCAGAAACGAAGATCACCGGGATGTTCAGGCGCAGGGCGGCCATCAGCATGCCAGGGGTGATCTTGTCGCAGTTGGAGATGCAGACGATGGCGTCGGCGCAGTGGGCGTTGACCATGTACTCGACGGAGTCGGCGATGATCTCGCGGCTCGGCAGCGAATACAGCATGCCGTCGTGGCCCATGGCGATGCCGTCGTCCACGGCGATGGTGTTGAATTCCTTGGCCACGCCACCGGCCCGTTCGATTTCCCGGGCGACCAGTTGGCCCAGGTCTTTCAGGTGCACGTGGCCCGGTACGAACTGGGTGAAGGAGTTGGCAATGGCGATGATCGGCTTCTTGAAGTCGTCATCTTTCATCCCCGTGGCGCGCCACAGTGCGCGGGCGCCGGCCATGTTGCGGCCGTGGGTGGATGTTTTCGAGCGGTAATCAGGCATGGAGCACTCCGGGCGGCTAATCAGGGAACAAATGGGGAGTGAGCTTCTATTGACCTTGGGAACACTCAGAAATGGCCGTGTGTCCGAAAGCTGCCGATGACGCCGCGGGATCGCCGCGCGCCTCAGCCTGAGCTCATAAACCCGCCGGGGGATGAATGGCGATGAATCCGCCGATTCTACACCGCTGGCGTCAGGAAGGAACGTTGTGGCCGCTCTGCGGTTTGCGATCGCCTGCTGCCGGGTGGTGGGGCGCTGGGTTAGACTGCGCGCCCCCCGATCACACTCCAATGGAACTGGAATGTCTGCGACGCTTCGAACCTTGAGATTTTACCTGGCCATGGGGCTGACCCAGGGCCTGTTGTTGATGGCTGTCTGGCTCTCCAACACAGAGTCCGTCGGGGTAATGGCCGCGAGCAGCGCGGGGCTGTTGATGGGCGGCGGCCTGTTGCAACTGCTGCCGGAACGTCGCAGCCATGGGCGGACCTGGTTGGCGGCGGGGGGCTTGGCCCTGGTGGCGGCAGGCCTGGTCCTGGCGTGTCGCGGGCTGCCGTTGACCTTACTGGTGCTGAGCAGCGTGGCGGCGGGGCTGGTCCTGCTGACCCTGATCAGTGCGGCCGTGTTGCCGGGGCTGGCGCACTTCTGGCGGCGTTTCTTGGGTCTCGGGCTATGGGTGGCGCTGGCCTTGCCATTGCCCTGGCTCGCCCAGGCCCTGTTCAAAGCCTGGACCCGCAGCCATTACCGCGACCCGTTCAAGGGCGGTTGGGAGGGGCTGGTGTTCTTTGCCGGGCCAACCCTGGCGTTCTCCCTGGGCCTGTTCCTGATCGGCCTGTGCGGTGCTGCGGTGTTACGGCGTCACACTATGGCGGCGAGCCACTAGTGCTGCCTGTCTTCACAAAAGGATTTGCAATGCCCGTGCTGAATCGCTCCCTGTTGTTCTATATCGCCATCGCTCTGGTCCAGGGGGCGCTGCTGAGCGTTAGCCTGTCCTTGCGCCGGATCGAACTCTATACCTTCGTCGGCACGCTGGCGGTGGTGGCCGGGATCAACCTGCAACTGCTCGGCAGTGACGTGCGCCAGCGTGGCACCTGGGCTCTGGTCGTGGGCTTGAGCCTGTTGCTGGCCGGGCTGTCCGGCTGGGTAATGATCCACGATGCCTACGGCTGGATGGGGAGCCTTTGGCCGTTCATGTGGCTGGTGCTGACCTACATCGGCACCGCGTTTATCCTCAGTTGGCCGACTCGCGAGGGCCATCGCCCGCGCTATCAAGATCTGTTCCGGCACGCCTGGAACAATGCGTTCATCGTGCTCCTGGCGCTGCTGGTGACCCTGGCTTTCAGCCTGCTGCTGTGGTTGTGCGGGCGTCTGTTCAGCATTCTTGGCATGCCCCAGCTGGGCGATCTGTTTACCTCGTCGTACTTCCTCTGTTTCAGCCTGCCCCTGTTTTTTTCCCTGGGCATGCGCATGGGTCGTGAAAACGAAAAGGTCATTGGCCTGCTGCGGGGCATCCTGCTGACGGTGTGCCGTTATCTGTTGCCGCTCAGCGCGCTGATCACCGTGATCTTCAGCCTGGCGTTGGTGTTCAGTGGCCTGCAGCCGATCTGGGCCACGGGCTACTCGACGCCTATCCTGCTGGTGCTGGTGGGTTCGGTGCTGCTGTTGCTCAACGGTGTGTTCCAGGACGGTCGGCAAGCCCTGCCTTATCCCCGCCCGTTGTTGCGCCTGGTTGAACTGAGCCTGCTGTGCCTGCCGTTGCTGGCGGGGTTGGCGACTTATTCCAGCTGGTTGCGCGTCGAGCAATATGGCTTGTCCCCGCAGCGATTCCTGGGCGTGTTGCTGACGCTGGTGGTGGGCGCGTATGCCTTGGCGGCTGCCTGGGCGGTGGTGTTGCGCTCTCAACCCTGGCTCGACAGCCTGCGCATCAGCAACCCGTTGTTGGCGGTGCTGTGCTGTGTCCTGTTGCTGGCGCTGAATACGCCGCTGCTCAATCCCCTGCGCCTGAGCGCCGAGGATCAAGTCGGGCGCCTGCGGTCGGGCGCGCTCAAGCCGGAAGCCTTCGATGTCCGGGCCTTGCGGTTTGACCTGGGCAAGCCCGGCGAGCAGGCGTTCGAGGCCTTGCGGGCCGATCTGGAGCAGGGGCGCATCCTGGACGCCGATGGGCGTGAGGCCTTGCGCAGGCGGATCGGCGTTGAGGCCCAGAGTTATAAGGAGCAATACACCGAGGAGCAAGCACGGCGGCGGCAATTGCCCCTGGAGTGGCTGGGGCCCAAGCCGCCGGGCAGCGAGCAGTTTGTCGAGCTCAGCCTGGAATCCGGTTCCCCGTGCGAGACCCATGGCTGTGCCCTGTGGGCGGTGGACCTGGACTTGGACGGGCAAGCCGAAGTGGTTGCCCTGGCCCTTGAGGTAACCGCCGACACCGAGAGTTCGTCGCGCATTTATGCCCGGCGCGAGGATGGCCTCTGGGTGGAAAACGGCGAGCTGCTTTGGGGCCAGATGCGCGGCGTCATGGACGTGAAGGTGCTGATCGAAGACATTCGCAAAGGCCGGGTCAAGGTGACCCAGCCGCGTTATCAGCAATTGCAGTCCAGCGACATGTTGCTCACGCCGTTGCTGCGCGAGTAATGGATTGAGGCCGCCACCCTGGCGGTCGATGGTTTAAGCACCTGGCTCCCCTTGCGTGGGGCCGGTGCTGGTCGACCACGGGCCATTGGCCCTAGACTTCGTGCCCTCGCACGCTCCCACAAAAGGATTTGCAATGCCTGCGCCGAACCACTCGCTGTTGTTTTACCTGGTCATCGCCCTGGTCCAGGGCCTGTTGTTTGTCAGTGGCCAGATGCATGACGTGCCTGCACTGGCCTTTGCCTGCTGCACCTTGGCCGTGGTGGGCGGGGTCAACTTGCAACTGCTTGGCCGGGCCGCCTGGCAACGGGGCACCTGGTGCCTGGTCATCGCCTTGAGCCTGCTGATGGCCGGGTTCAGCCTGTCGTTGTATGCGACAGAAAACTACAGCTGGTTATGGGCTCGCTGGCACCTGGCATCGGTGGTGCTGCTGTACATCGGCACGGCCTTTATTCTCAGCTGGCCGACCCGCGAAGGCCTGTGCCCGCGTTACCAGGACCTGTTCCGGCACGCCTGGAACAACGCTTTTATCGTGTTGCTGGCCAGCCTGGTGACTTTGGCCTTCTTCCTGTTGCTGTGGTTGTGCGGCAAGTTGTTCTCGATCCTGGGCATGCCCCAACTGAGCCAACTGTTCGCCTCGCGCTACTTTCTGTCATTCAGCGTTCCGCTGTTCTTCTCCCTGGGCATGCGCATGGGCCTGGAGAACGAAAAGGTCATCGGTCTGCTGCGGGGCATCCTGTTGACGGTGTGCCGTTACCTGTTGCCGCTCAGCGCGCTGATTGCCGTGATCTTCACCCTGGCCCTGGTGTTCAGTGGCCTGCAGCCGATCTGGGACACCGGGTATTCCACGGCCATCCTGTTGTGCCTGGTGGCCGCCAACCTGTTTCTGCTCAACGGTGTGTTCCAGGACGGCGAGCAGGATGCGGGTTACGCCCGGCCGCTGAAACTCCTGGTCAACGCCAGTCTGTTCTGCCAACCCTTGCTGGTGCTGCTGGGCGGCTATTCGACGTGGTTGCGTATTGATCAATACGGCCTGACGCCCCAGCGTTTCCTGGCCATGCTCCTGGTGACCCTGGCCCTGGTGCACAGCCTGGCGGCATTGTGGGCGGTGCTGGCCCGGCAGCCGGTCTGGCTGGGCAGCCTGCGGCGCAGCAACCCGTGGATTGCGGTGCTCAGCTTTGTGGTGCTGATCCTGGTGTTCACGCCGCTGCTGAACCCGCTGGCGTTCAGTGCTCGCAATCAGGTCGAGCGTGTGGTGAATGGCCTGACGCCGGTGGAGGAGTTCGATGTCCGGCTGCTGCGCTACCACCTGGGCCAGCCGGGCGAGGAGCAGTTCGAGACGCTGCTCAAGCGTGTGCAGGAGGGGCAGGTGCTTGATGAGGCTGGCCGCCAGCGCCTGGCGGAACGCATGCAGGAGGCAACGACCCAGCGTTGGGCGCAGGAAGAAGAAAAGCCCAAAGTCGAATGGTTGAGCCCGGAGCCGGAGGGCAGTGGGCAGATTCTCCAGTCCCAGGGCGCCGACAATCAGTGCGGCCGGCGCGGTTGTGTGGCCTGGGCGGTGGACCTGGACAGCGACGGTCATGACGAAGTCTTGCTGATTTCCAGGAACCAGTGGGCGTCCTCTGCGGCGCTGTTTGTGCAGCAAAAGCCCGGTGTGTGGCAGGAAACGGGCAGGCTGGAAGGCCTGCAGGATACGCCGCTGCTGATCGAACAGATCCGTCGCGGCAAGGCCACCCTGGTGACGCCGCGCTACAAAGTCCCGAAAGTGGACGGGGTGGAGTTGAACCTGAGGCTCTACAACCTGCGCGACTGACCAGGCGAGCAAAAAAATCCCGGCACATGGCCGGGATTTTTGCATCAGGGCTGCACTCAGCTGTTAGGCAGCAGGCGGCAGGTGATGCTCTTGATATAGCGGGTTTCCTGGATGGCCGGGTGCACCGGGTGATCCGGGCCTTGGCCGCCGCGTTCCAGCATCTGGATATTGCGGTCCAGGTGACGGGCGCTGGTCAGCAGGATGTTCTGCAGGTCGTCTTCCGGCAAATGCATGGAGCACGAAGCGCTGACCAGGATGCCGTCCTTGCTCAGCAGGCGCATGGCTTGCTCGTTCAGGCGGCGGTAGGCGCCTTCGCCGTTCTTCATGTCTTTCTTGCGTTTGATGAAGGCGGGCGGGTCGGCGACGATCACGTCGAAACGCTCTTCGCTGGCCTTGAGTTCTTTCAGGGCTTCGAACACGTCGCCTTCGATGCAGGTCATCTTCTCGGCCACGCCGTTCAGCGCCGCGTTGCGCTCGACGCCGTCGAGGGCGAAGGCGGATGCGTCGACGCAGAACACTTCACTGGCGCCAAACGCCGCCGCTTGCACGCCCCAGCCGCCAATGTAGCTGTACAGGTCGAGTACGCGCTTGCCTTTGGCGTAGGGCGCCAGGCGGGCGCGGTTCATGCGGTGGTCGTAGAACCAGCCGGTTTTCTGACCCTGGATCACCGGGGCTTCGAACTTCACGCCGTTTTCTTCCAGGGCAACCCACTCCGGCACCAGGCCGAATACGGTTTCCACGTAACGCTCCAGGCCTTCGGCATCACGCGCGGCGGAGTCGTTCTTGAACAGGATGCCGCTGGGCTTGAGCACCTGGACCAGGGCGGCGATCACGTCGTCCTTGTGCGCTTCCATGGTCGCGGAGGCGAGCTGCACCACCAGGATGTCGCCGAAGCGGTCCACCACCAGGCCCGGCAACAGGTCGGAATCACCGTAGACCAGGCGGTAGAACGGCTTGTCGAACAGGCGCTCACGCAGGGACAGGGCCACGTTGATGCGGTGCACCAGCAGCGATTTGTCCAGGGCCAGCTTGGCATCGCGGGACAGCAGGCGAGCGCAGATCAGGTTGTTCGGGCTCATGGCCACGATCCCCAGCGGCTTGCCGCCGGCGGCTTCCAGGACTGCCTGGTCGCCTGCCTTGAAGCCGTGGAGCGGGGTGGCGGCTACATCGATTTCGTTGCTGTAGACCCACAGGTGACCGGCGCGCAGGCGGCGATCGGCATTGGCTTTGAGGCGCAGGCTTGGCAGGGACATGACGTCGCTCCGGGAAAAAAGGGCGCGAGTATAACCCGTTAGCGATCAGGCGCGTGGGTGGCTGGACCTGTGGTGGTGGGGCGGTTGTGTAAAGTTCCTGTCCATGTGGGCCACTTTTGCGCTTTAGGGGTTAGAATCGCCGCCTATTCCAGAGTGTGTACTTATGTCCCAAGAACTCTCCGAAGAGCAGATTCAGCAAGCCCTGCAAGGTATCAGCGTGCCGCCTCAACCGCAGATCATGGTGGATTTGCAGATGGAGCAGTACATGCCCGACCCCGACCTGGAGGTGATCGCCAAGCTGATCTCCCAGGACCCTGGCCTGTCCGGCGCCTTGTTGAAGATCGTCAACTCGCCGTATTACGGCTTGAGCAACAAGATTGCCTCGATCCAGCGCGCGGTGAACTTGCTGGGCAGCCGCTCGATCATCAACCTGATCAACGCGCAGTCGATCAAGGGCGAGATGAGCGACGAGACCATCGTCACCCTCAACCGCTTCTGGGACACCGCCCAGGACGTCGCCATGACTTGCCTGACCCTGGCCAAGCGCACCGGCTCCCAGGCCATCGACGAAGCCTACGCCTTAGGGTTGTTTCACGATTGTGGCGTGCCGCTGATGCTCAAGCGCTTCCCCAACTACATGACTGTGCTGGAAGAAGCCTACGGCAGCGCCGGGCCGCAGAACCGCGTGGTGGACACCGAGAACCGGGCGTTCAACACCAACCATGCGGTGGTCGGCTATTACACCGCCAAGTCCTGGCGCCTGCCGGAGCACGTGACCAACGCCATCGCCAATCACCACAATGCCCTGGCGATCTTCAGCGACGAGTCCTCGCGCAACAGCCAACTGAAGAACCTGCTGGCGATCCTCAAGATGGCCGAGCACATCTGTGCGTCCTACCGGGTGCTGGGCAACCAGTCCGAGGACCATGAGTGGCAGGCTGTCGGGCCGCTGGTGCTGGATTATGTCGGGCTGTCGGACTACGACTTCGAGAACCTCAAGGAAACCGTGCGCGAACTGGGCGCGCACTGATTCTTTACCGCTTGCCGAGTCTCTGAGGGGCCCATGCCTGAATTACCCGAAGTCGAAACCACCCGGCGCGGTATCGCGCCGCACCTGGAGGGGCAGCGCGTCAGCCGCGTGATCGTGCGTGACCGGCGCTTGCGCTGGCCGATCCCCGAAGACCTGGATGTGCGCCTGTCCGGGCAGCGCATTGTGCTGGTGGAGCGGCGGGCCAAGTACCTGCTGATCCAGGCCGAGGTCGGCACCCTGATCAGCCACCTGGGCATGTCCGGCAACCTGCGCTTGGTGGAAGCCGGGCTGCCGGCGGCCAAGCACGAGCATGTGGACATCGAACTGGAGTCGGGCCTGGCCCTGCGCTACACCGATCCCCGACGCTTTGGCGCGATGCTCTGGAGCCTGGACCCGCTCAACCACGAGTTGCTGGTGCGCCTGGGGCCGGAGCCGTTGACCGATCTGTTTGATGGCGAGCGCCTGTATCAACTGTCCCGAGGGCGTTCCATGGCGGTCAAGCCGTTCATCATGGACAACGCAGTGGTGGTCGGGGTGGGCAATATCTACGCGACCGAGGCCCTGTTCGCCGCTGGCATCGACCCGCGTCGCGAAGCTAAGGGCATTTCCCGGGCGCGGTACTTGACGCTGGCGATCGAGATCAAGCGCATCCTGGCGGCGGCCATCGAGCGGGGCGGCACCACCTTGCGCGACTTTATCGGTGGCGACGGCCAGCCGGGCTACTTCCAGCAGGAACTGTTCGTCTACGGGCGTGGCGGGGAGCACTGCAAGGTCTGTGGTACAGGCCTGCGGGAGATCAAGCTGGGGCAGCGGGCCAGCGTTTATTGCCCGCGTTGCCAGAGCTGAAAACGCTTCGCCGACACGTCGGCTCCTACAAAGGGTGGTGTCTGTAGGGGCCGGCTTGCCGGCGAAAATGTTCTAAAAAACGGCAAATGCCTCAAGCCTTACCGGTGATCTTCCGGTATTTGGCCATCAACTCTTCTTCGGTTTCCGGACGGGCTTCGTCCAGCGGAATGCAATCCACCGGGCATACCTGCTGGCACTGCGGTTCGTCGTAGTGGCCAACGCACTGGGTGCACAGGCTCGGGTCGATGACGTAGATTTCTTCGCCCTGGGAAATGGCGGCGTTCGGGCACTCGGGTTCGCAGACGTCGCAATTGATGCAATCGTCGGTGATGATCAGGGACATGGGGCACTCCGGCCAGGGCGGCAGGCCCGGGCATTTGAAAAACCAATGGGCGCAATTGTGCCGCATTGGCGCCCGCAGTGCACGCGGGCGCGATGGGCTGTGCCGCTTACTTCTTGAAGCGCAGGGTCAGGGCGTCCGCCACGGCAGGGTGGACGAATTTGCTGATGTCGCCGCCCAGGGCTGCAATTTCCCGGACCAGGGTCGAGGAAATGAACGAATAACGCTCCGACGGGGTGAGGAACAGGCTTTCCACGTCTGGGGCCAGTTGGCGGTTCATATTGGCCAGCTGGAATTCGTATTCGAAGTCCGACACCGCCCGCAGCCCACGCAGGAACACATTGGCGTTCTGCTCTTTGGCGAAATGCGCCAACAGGGTGGAGAAACCGACGACTTCAACGTTCGGCAGGTGTTTGGTGACCTCGCGGGCCAGCTCTACCCGCTGTTCCAGGGGGAACAAAGGGTTTTTCTTCGGGCTGGCGGCGACAGCGATAATCACGTGGTCGAACAGGCGCGCGGCGCGTTCGACCAGATCGCCATGGCCCTTGGTAATAGGGTCGAAGGTACCTGGGTACAACACTCGGTTCATCGCGTCGTCCTGGCGGGAGTCCGTTGGGGAGTCGGATGGTATCGCAGCCTTTCCGGTCGGCCAAGTCGCCTGTTACGGAAGAAAGCACTATAGACGCGACGAATAAGCGTCTTTTCAAGGATTTTTCAGGCGTTCGGCCAAGGCCGTGGCCAGTTGCGCGGTCAGCCCATAGACCGACAGCTGGGGGTTGGCGCCGATGCTGGTGGGAAACAGCGAGCCATCGTGAATCGACAAGTTCTGCAGTTGGTGGTGGCGCCCCAGGCTGTCGGTGACGGCATTTTTCGGGTTTTCGCCCATGGCGCAACCGCCCATGACGTGGGCGCTGCCCAGGCGGGTGCGGTACAGCTCCAGGCTCAGGCCGTCGATCATGCTTTTGGCCTCGGCCAGGGTTTTGACGAAGTGTGCGTCGCTGTGCAGCGGCATCACTGCCTTGGCGCCGCCGGCGAACTGGATCTGCGCCATGCTGTGGAAGGCCCGGCGCAGGCCGTCCCAGGTGTAGGGCGACACCGGGTAGTCGAGCACCGGGGTGTTGTCGCTGCGCAATTCGACGCTACCGCCGATGCTGTCGGGGTGAAAGCCGTCCCGCAGCAGCGCCAGCATGGCGTGGGTGTGGGGCAGTTGTTCCATTCTCAGGGCGCTCTGGGGGCCGAAGCCGCCCAACAAGGTGCTGGCCAGGGCCGGTTGCAGGGGTGGTACTTCGAGCTTGTAGGACATTTTTCCGGTGGTGCCGTCCAGCCATTGGAAGTGGTCGGAGTAGATCGACTGCGGCGCGCCGTAGAACGGGTTGATCACCTCATCGAACTGCCCGGCGGAGAAGTTCACCAAATGCAGGAAGGTCCGCTTGCCCAGGCGCGAGTGAGGGTCGGGTGCGTCGGAGCGCAATAGCAGGGCCGGGCTGTTGATGCCGCCGCCGGACAGCACGTAGTGCCTGGCTTTGACTGTGATACGGCGCCCGGTGGGGGCCACACAGCGTGAGTCCATGGCCATGCATTCCAGGCCGCTGACCTTGTCATCCTTGATCTGCAGGCGCTCCGCCCGCGCCAGGTACAGCAATTCGCCGCCGTGCTCCAGGGTGGCCGGGATGGTGGTCACCAGCATCGACTGCTTGGCGTTGGTCGGGCAGCCCAGGCCGCAATAACCCAGGTTCCAGCAGCCGCGCACGTTGCGCGGAATCACGTGCCAGCTGTAGCCGAGCTGCTCGCAGCCTTTGCGGACCACGTCGTTGTTGGCGTTGGGAGGAATCATCCAGGGGGCGACGCCCAGGCGTTGCTCCATCTTCTCGAACCAGGGGGCCATTTCGCTGCTGCTGTGGCCTTTGACGTCGTGTTCGGCGGCCCAGTGCTCCAGGGTCGGGTCCGGGGTGCGGAAGCTCGACGTCCAGTTGATGAGTGTGGTGCCACCCACGGCGCGGCCCTGGAGGATGGTGATGGCGCCGTCCTTGCTCATGCGCCCGATGCCTTCCTGATAAAGGCTGGTGTAGGCCTGGTCTTCGAGCATCTTGAAATCGCTGCTGGTTTTCAGCGGGCCTTCCTCAATCAACAGCACCTTGTAGCCGGCGGCGCTGAGGATTTCCGCGGTGGTCCCGCCGCCGGCGCCGCTGCCGATGATGGCGACGTCGGCTTCCAGGGTCAGGTCCTGTTCGAGTTGTGAGGCGTTGTAGGTTTTCCAGCCGCGGGCCAGGCCTTCGCGGAACAGATCAGGGACGGGCATATCGGGCGCTCTCTTTTTATTGTGGTGTCGCAGCCATGGCGCGGGTCAGACCGTGGGCGGGCCTGGATAACCGCAATGGGTCCAGGATTCGGCGCGGCTGTACCAGGCCATCATCACCAGTTGCAGCAGCGAGGCGTGGCCCATGCGCAACAGGGACAAGGCGCTGTTTTCCCAGCGCTGGAGAAAGCGCCGGATGTCCTCGGCGCTGGCGTTTTCCCAACGGCCCCAGATGCCGGTCAGGGGCCCGCGCGTCACGGCCATGCCCAGTACGTCGAACAGTTGGCGGGTGAGCTTGAGCATCTCTGGCGACAGGTGATCCAGGGCGTTGTCCAGGCATTTGAGGGTGCCTTCGATGGCCGCCGGCATTGCCGTGGCCGTGACTGCACCGTCGAGCATCACCGGGACCAGCGCCCGCAGAAATGGCAGGTCGCCACTGCGCAGGTTGGCGAAGCCGCTGGCTGGGGTGCTGGCGGAACAGCCGCTGAGGCTGGCACCGAGACCAGCCGTGGCGAGGAAGGCACTGGCGCAGAGGCCGATTTTCAGCAGGCCGCGCCGTGACAGCGCGGGTGATTCAGACAGGCTTGGGGTCATTGTTGTTATTACCCGATGGTTATTACCCGGCGAGGTGCTGGTCAGCGAATGAACAGCTTCTGGATCAGTTTCTGGATGGCGTTGCCGTAAGGCGGGTAAATAAGCCGCGCCGCATTCAAGCGTTGCTTGGTCAGCACGCCCTTGGCCTTGCTGAAGGTCAAGAAGCCTTCATGGCCGTGGTAGTGGCCCATGCCGGACTGGCCAATGCCGCCGAAGGGCAGGTCGTCCTGGGCCACGTGCAGCAAGGTGTCGTTGAGACAGACGCCGCCGGAGTGGGTCTCGTTGAGCACCCGATTCTGCTCACCCTTGTCATAGCCGAAGTAATACAGCGCCAGGGGCCTTGGGCGCTGGTTGATGTAGGCAAAGGCCTGGTCCAGGGTCTTGTAGGGCACCACGGGCAGGATCGGGCCGAAGATTTCGTCCTGCATCACCGTCATGTCGTCGCTGACGTTGAGCAGCAGGCTGTGGCCCATGCGCCGCTCCTGGTTCTGCTCGAAGATCGGCATCAGCAACGCGCCCTTGCCGGTGGCGTCGCTGAGGTAGCTGTTGAGCCGGGCCAGTTGCCGGGGGTTGATGATCGCGGTGTAGTCCGGGTTGTCCTGGAGCTTGGGATAGAAGCCGCGCACGGCCTTGCGGTAGGCCTCGACGAACGCGCCGATGCGGTCTTCCGGCACCAGCACGTAGTCGGGGGCAACACAGGTCTGCCCGGCGTTGAGGGTCTTGCCGAAGGCGATGCGCTCGGCGGCGTCCTTGAGGGGCACGTCGCTGGAGACGATGGCCGGGGACTTGCCGCCCAGTTCCAGGGTCACCGGGGTCAGGTTCTCGGCGGCGGCACGCATCACGTGTTTGCCGATGCTGGTGGCACCGGTGAACAGCAGGTGATCGAAACGCAGCCTGGAAAAGGCCATGCCCACTTCCGCCTCGCCCAGCACCACGCACACCAGGTCTTCGGGAAAGATCCGCGCCAGCAGGCTCTTGAGCAACTGGCCGGTGGCCGGGGTCGACTCGCTGAGCTTGAGCATCACCCGGTTGCCGGCGGCCAGCGCGCCCACCAGCGGGCCAATGGCCAGATACAGCGGGTAGTTCCACGGCACGATGACCCCAACCACCCCCAACGGTTGGTAGATGACCTTGGCCGAGGCGGGCTGAAACGCCAGGCCGACCTTGCGCCGCGAGGCTTTCATCCAGCCCTTGAGGTGCTTGTTGGCGTAGTGGATGCCGTGCAGGCTGGGCATCAGTTCTGCAAGCAGGGTTTCATCGGCGCTGCGGTTGCTGAAGTCCTGGCTGATGGCGTCGATCAGCGCCTGGCGTTCGTTGCTGAGCAGGGTCGAGAGGCTTTTGAGCCACTGCTGGCGTTGCGCCGCGGGGGGCATGGGGTTGGCCGCATAGGCTTGGCGCTGGGCGGCAAACAGCGTGTCGAGCGCGTCCGGGTGCTGATGGGAATCCTGTAGGTAAGCGATTTCGGCAGGCATGGATGGCTCCAGTGATTTGGGGGTGGCTAGTTTTTAGAGTTTATACTCTAATTTGTCAAATTCTACTCCAGACGGTCTGCGATTTATCCGGTCGAGGATAGGTCGTAAGATGCCGACCAGCCTTTTCAGTGAGTAAAGCTCAAGCCCATGGCCCCACGGATCAAAACTCGCGAACGCATCGTCCAGAACAGCCTCGAGCTGTTCAATCAGTTGGGCGAACGCAATGTCAGCACCAACCATATTGCGGCGCATATGGCGATCTCCCCGGGCAACCTGTACTACCACTTCCCCAATAAGCAGGCGATCATCGCCGTGCTGTTCCAGGAGTACGAAACCCTGGTGGACAGCTTCCTGCGCCCGCCCCAGGAGCGTCCGGTGACTGTGGAAGACAAGCGCCATTACCTGCAGGCGCTGCTGGTCGGCATGTGGCGATACCGCTTCTTGCACCGTGACCTGGAGCACCTGCTCGACAGCGACCCCGAGCTGGCGGCGCGTTATCAACGCTTCTCCCAGCGCTGTCTGGTCCAGGGCGCGGCCATCTACGAGCGGTTCGTCGAGGCCGATATCCTGGCCATGGATAAGGTGCAGATCGAAGCCCTGACCCTCAATGCCTGGATCATCCTCACGTCTTGGGTGCGCTTTCTGTGCACCACCCGGGAAAACTCCGCCCACCTCAGTGAACAAGCGATGAAGCGTGGGGTTTACCAAGTGCTGGTGCTGGAGGCCGGGTTTGTCACCGAGCAGGCCCGGGAGGCGGTCAAGCGTCTGTTCGAGGAGTTTTATGTGCCCCTGGCCCAGGCGCTGGAAGAAGTGCAGTAGGATCAATCCCTGACCCATTCACAGGAGCCCGCTATGCCCATTGCGCAACTGATCAGCCCGCTTGCCCTGGACCAGAGGAAAGAGCAGCCCGGCCTGGTGATTCTGGACTGCCGCTTTGCCCTGGAGGACCCCGACTACGGGCAGCGCAGCTATAGCGAAGGGCATATTGCCGGGGCGCATTTTGCCGATCTGGAGCGGGACCTCAGCGGGCCGGTGAGCAAGGGGCTGACCGGGCGCCACCCGTTGCCCCAGGCGGAGCCTTTGCTGGCGCGCCTGCGGGCCTGGGGCATCGAGGCGGACAGCGACATCGTGCTGTATGACGACGGTCCCGGCGCCTTTGCCGCACGGGCCTGGTGGTTGCTGGCCTGGCTGGGCAAGCGCGATGGCGTGTTTATCCTCGATGGCGGCCTCAAGGCCTGGCACGGCGCCGGCTTGCCCCTGAGCCTGGATGCCCCGTCCAGTGTGCCCGGCAGCTTTGTCGGCCAGCCCGACAACCGCTTGCTGCTCAGCGCCGAACAACTGCAGCAGCGCCTGGGCCAGCCAGAGCTGACCCTGCTCGATGCCCGTGCCTTGCCGCGTTTTCGCGGTGAAGTCGAACCGATCGACCCCGTGGCCGGGCATATTCCCGGTGCCCAATGTGCAGCCTTCAGCGACAACCTGGGCAGCGACGGGCGCTTCCTGCCGGCGGAGCAGCTCAGGCAGCGCTTCGCCGCCCAGTTGGGCAATCGTTCGGTGGACGGGCTGGTGGCCTATTGCGGCTCGGGCGTGACTGCCTGCCACAACCTGTTTGCCCTGTGCCTGGCGGGTTACCCCTTGGCGCAGCTGTACGCGGGTTCCTGGAGCGAGTGGATCACCGACCCCCAGCGAGCCATCGCCACCGGTGACTGAACCCATGATGGCGCGGCGCCAAGGGCCGCCGGCTCCTAGAGCACGGCGGCGCGATAGGCCGCTGGCGCCACGCCATAGACCTGCTTGAACTGCCGGCTGAGGTGACTCTGGTCGGCGAAACCCAATTGCGTTGCTACTTCCAGCGGCAGGCAGCCGTCGCGTAACAGTGCCCGGGCTTTGGCGATCCGTTGCTGCATCAGCCAGGTATGGGGTGGAACCCCGGTGGCGCGGCGAAACACCCGGGCGAAGTGAAAGGGCGACAGATTTACCGCTGCGCCCAGCTCTTCCAGGGACGGCGGGGCCGCCAATTGGGCGCGCAACAACTCTTTGGCCTGGACGATGGCCCGGTGTTCCTGCCCCGGTTGCCGCGGGCTGTTGACCCCGGCATGACGCTGCAACAGCTGAAGCATCATTTCCCGCCACAGGGTTTGCTGCTGCAGGGCTGTGGCCGGGCTTTCCAGCAGGTGGTGCAGGCGGCAGAACCCGCTGACCAGGTCCGGATCGCGGTACAGGGTGGCGCCGAAGGCCGGCAGCGGGTCGCTGGGCAGTTCCAGCTCGTCGAGCAGGGTCACGATCTGCTGGTTATCCGGGTAAAACGCCCGGTACAGCCAGCCGTTCTCGGTGCCTTTGGCGCCGGTGTGCAATTCGTCCGGGTTGATCAGCACCAGGGTGCCGCTGCCCGCCAAGTGTTCCGCGCCGCGATAACGGTAGCGTTGGGCGCCGGCCATGATCATGCCGATCACGAAACCATCGTGAACGTGGGGCACGAAGCGCTGCTCGATGTAGCGCGCCGACAGCAATTCGACCCCCGCCAGCGGTGCGCTTTGCCAGAACCGGATGGATTCGCCCTGAGTGCCGTCCATGGGTCAGTGCCGCTCCAGGCCGGCCAGCCACTCTGGAATCCGCCGCTCCAGGTAGTAACCGGGGTGTTGCAGCGAGCCCTCGACAAAGCCCACGTGTCCGCCCTTGGCCTGCAACTCGAACTCAGTGCTGGGCGACAATTCCTCGGCCAGCGGCAGGCTGTGGGGGAAGACAAAGGGATCGTCCGCGGCCTGGATGACCAGCGTTGGGCTGTGGATCTGCCCGAGGAAATAACGGCTGGACGCGCGGCGGTAATAGTCCGTGGCGTCGGCGAAACCGTGCAGCGGTGCGGTGACCCGGCCGTCGAAATCCCAGAAGGTACGCATCTTCTCCAGGGAGCCGAGGTTGGCCAGGGTGGCCAGGCCCTCATGGCGCCCGTCGTGCTGGAAGCGGCGTTGCTTGTCCCTGATATAGGCCAGCATCTGGCGCATGAAGTGCGCTTGGTAGACCTTGGAAAACCCCTGGCCGATACGGTCCGCGCACTGGTCCAGGCGAAACGGCACCGACACCGCCACTGCGCCCCGCAGCGGGCTGTCGGCGGCCCGTTCCCCCAGGTACTTGAGCAGCACATTGCCGCCCAGGGAGTAGCCCACGGCGTACAACGGCGCCAGTGGCCGTTTGGCCCGCAGGTGATCGATGGCGGCGGCCAGGTCTTCGCTGGCGCCGGAGTGATAGCTGCGGGGCAACAGGTTGGGCTCGCCGGAGCAGCCGCGCCAATTCAGTGCCGCACTGGCCCAGCCTCGAGTCGCCAGGGCTTTTTGCAGGCCCGCCACATACGGCGAGTTGGACGAGCCGGTCAGGCCATGCAGCACCAGCACCAAGGGCGCGTCCGCCGTATGCGGGCCGTGCCAGTCCAGGTCGAGAAAATCGCCGTCTTCGAGCCACAGGCGCTCACGCGGGCGTTCCAGGTGCGTGGTTTTGCGCCACAACGGGCCCCACAGGGTCTGCAGGTGCGGGTTGCCGAGGCCGAAGGCAGGAGAGAAGGGGGCGGCAGGCGATAGGGGCACGGTGATTCTCAAGGGCAGCGGTGCGCAGCAGGCTGCGCACATGTTTCAGGCCGATGGGTTAACCGGCGGTGTCTGCCATACGTTGCCACAACGCGTAATACACCTGCCCGGATTTTTGCTCACGATGCAGGCGCCAGGTCCCGGGCAGGCCCAGGGTAGAGGGCGCGGTTTCGCTTTCGGTGTAAATCCAGGCGTTGTCCGCCAGCCAGCCACGCTCTTCCAGCAGGGCGCAGGCGGCAGGCAGCAGGTTCTGGTTGAACGGCGGGTCGAGGAAGGCCAGGTCGAACGGTGTTGCCGGCTGGCTTTCCAGGTAGCGCAGGGCGTCGGCGGTCTGCGCCTGGCCCACGGTGCAACGCAGGGTGCCCAGGTGCTCGCGCAGGCTGGAGATCGCAACGTTGCTGCTGTCCAGGGCCAGGCCCGAGGCGGCGCCGCGGGACAGGGCTTCAAGGAACACCGCGCCGCTGCCGGCGAACAGATCGATGATCTTGGCCCCGGCTACATAAGGCGCCAGCCAGTTGAACAGGGTTTCCCGTACCCGGTCCGGGGTGGGGCGCAGGCCCGGCAGGTCGGGGAAGCTCAGCTTACGGCTGCGCCATTCGCCGCCGATGATGCGCAGGTTGCCCACACCGTTGTGCTGGTTGTGAACGGGTTTCTTACTGGGATGCGGTGAACGGGCCATCAATGCTCCGGAACCCCGAGCGGTTGCTCGGCGGGTTTATCAGTAGGGGCCGGCAACGGCTTTTGTGCAACGGTAGGGCCGGCCGTGACGATGACCATCTTGTCGACGCTCAGGTGTTTGTTCAGCGCGGTCGTGACCTGTTCCACCGTCAGCGCTTGGGACTGGCGCATGAAGTCTTCGAGGTAGCTCAGCGGCAGGTTGTAGAAGCCCATGGCGCCCAGTTGCCCGACGATGTCGGCGTTGCTGGCGGTGGACAGCGGGAAGCTGCCGGCCAGTTCGCGCTTGGCGTCGTCCAGTTCTTTCTGGGTCGGGCCGGTCTTGAGGTAGTCGGCGAGGACGTCCTGCACCAGTTTCAGGGTGCCTTCGCTCATCTCGGCGCGGGTTTGCAGGTTGATCATGAACGGGCCGCGGGCCTGCATCGGGGTGAAGCCCGAGTAGACGCCGTAGGTCAGGCCGCGTTTTTCCCGGACTTCGCTCATCAGGCGGGTGCCGAAGCCACCGCCGCCGAGGATCTGGTTACCCAGGGACACGGCCGCGTAGTCCGGGTCGTCACGGTCGATGCCCAGTTGCGCCAGCATCAGGCTGGTCTGGCTGGATGGGAACTCGATATGACCGATGCTCGCCTTGGGTTCGCTGGGCTGGGCGATCTTCGCCAGGGCCGGGCCCTTGGGCAGGGCAGCCGATACCTGGGCGGCGACGGCTTCAGCGTCGCTGCGGGACAGGTCGCCAACCAGGGCGATCACCACGTTGCCAGCGGCGTAGGCCTTGGCGTGGAATGCACGCAGTTGGTCGAGGCTGATGCCCGGAACACTTTTCGCGGTGCCATCGCTGGCATGGGCGTAAGGGTGATCGCCGTACAGGCGCTTCATCAGCTCCAGGCTGGCCAGCTTGCCGGGGTTCTGCTTCTGGTATTCGAAACCGGCGAGCATCTGGTTCTTGATCCGCGCCAGGGAGTCGGCAGGGAAGGTCGGTTTGCCCACGACTTCGGCGAACAGCTTCAGGGCCGGCTCGCGCTTATCCGCCGCGCTCAAGCTGCGCAGGGAGGCCACGGCCATGTCTTTATAGGCACCGTTGCCGAAGTCCGCGCCTAGGCCTTCAAAGCCCTGGGCGATGGCGCCGACGTCTTTGCCGGCCACACCTTCGTTGAGCATAGCGTTGGTCAGCAGGGCCAGGCCCTGGGCGTTGCCATCCTGGCTGCTGCCGGCGGAGAAGATCAGGCGCAGGTCGAACATCGGCAGTTCGCGGGCTTCGACGAACAGCACCTTGGCGCCTTCGGCGGTGTTCCAGGTCTGCACATTCAGGTTGCGATGGCTGGGCGCCTTGCCGTCCAGTTCGGCCAGGGATTGCAGCTTCTGGCTGCTCTTGGCCTGGTCCAGGGCCTGGCTGGCCTTGGACTCGCTGGAGCGCAACAGGTACAGGCCGGCGGCAATGATCAGGGCCAGCAGCGCCAGGCCGAGCAGGATCGGGGATGCAGTCTTGCGCTTATTCATGAGCGGACTCCTCAGGCAATACGTGGGCCACGCTCAGGCGTTCGCGGGTGAAATAGGTCCGGGCAGCTTTCTGGATGTCTTCCGGGGTCACGCTTTGCAGTTCTGCCAGTTCGGTGTCCATCAGCTTCCAGGACAGGCCGACGGTTTCCAGTTGGCCGATGGAGCTGGCCTGGCTGGTGATGGAGTCACGCTCGAAGACCAGGCCGGCGATGACCTGGGCGCGCACGCGTTCCAGCTCCTCGGCGCTCGGCGGGGTGGTTTTCAACTGCTCCAGCATGCGCCACAGGCCGGCTTCTGCCTGGGCGATGGTTTTTTTCTTCTGGCTGTTGGGGGTGGCCGAGAGCATGAACAGGCTGTCGCCCCGGGTGTAGGCGTCATAGCGTGTGGAACCGCCGGACAGCAGCTCTTCGCCGCGCTCCAGTTGGGTCGGAATGCGCGCGCTGTAGCCGCCGTCGAGCAGAGCCGAGGCCAGGCGCAGGGCGTTGACCGAGCGCTTGTCTTCGGCGGTGGCGATGCTTGGCACGTTGAAGGCCAGCATCAGGCTCGGCAGTTGGGTTTTCACGTGCAGGGTGATCTGGCGCTCGCCGGGTTCGGCCAGTTCCATGGGGATCTTTGCAGCGGGCACATCACGCTTGGGTATCGGGCCGAAGTAACGCTGGGCCAGGGTTTTCACCTCGTCCGGGGTGACGTCGCCGACCACCACCAGGGTGGCGTTGTTCGGCACGTACCAGGACTGGTACCAGTGGCGCAGCTCCTCGACTTTCATGCGATTGAGGTCGGCCATCCAGCCGATGGTCGGCGTGTGGTAGCCGCTGGCCGGGTAAGCCATGGCCTTGAAGCGCTCGTAGGCCTTGGACATCGGCTTGTCATCGGTGCGCAGGCGACGTTCTTCCTTGATGACTTCGATTTCGCGGGCGAACTCGTCGGCCGGCAGGCGCAAGCTGGCCATGCGATCGGCTTCCAGCTCGAAGGCGACGCCCAGGCGGTCGCGGGCCAGTACTTGGTAGTAGGCGGTGAAATCGTCGCTGGTGAAGGCATTTTCTTCGGCGCCCAGGTCCCGCAGGATCAGCGAGGCTTCGCCGGGGCCGACCTTTTCGCTGCCTTTGAACATCATGTGTTCCAGGGCATGGGACAAACCAGTCTGGCCCGGGGTTTCGTAGCTGGAGCCGACCTTGTACCAGACCTGGGAGACCACAACCGGCGCGCGATGGTCTTCGCGCACGACCACTTTGAGGCCGTTATCCAGGGTGAATTCATGGGTGGGTTGGGGGTCGGCAGCCAAAGCTGAAAGGGGCAGACAAACTGTGCTGAGCAGCAGGCCTGCAGCGCGGCGGGCTAGAGCATTCATTCGTTTTTAAACCTGTTGGGCTGCCCGCTTGGTCTTAGCGTCGGCGGGCGAGGAGGTGCTAGGATACTGATCCGTTTTGGCGGCGGCCACGCCTATCGGGCCTTTGTGCCGGGTCAGGTTGTATGGGTTTGCTGCGGAAGGTCGGTTTTTATCAGCTAAACTTCGCTTTTTCGCCGATTTTGCCGTTCCAGTCCTGAGTGAAATCGATCTTTGAAGCGCCCGTTGGCACTTCAACAAAATGTTGCGCGTGAACAAGCTGGATTAAACGCAGTCTGTTCTGCATCGAATATTTATTTACCGAGGCGCCACCTTGGCGCATCGCTACCTTGAGATAGCCGTCCTCCATGTTTGGTTCCAACGACGACAAGAAGACCCCAGCTGCGGCTGGCGAGAAGAAAGGCCTGTTCGGATGGCTGCGTAAGAAACCGCAGGAAACTGTCGTCGAACAGCCGCAAGTCCCTTCCGAGGCCGCTCCGGCGCCCGTTGCCGAACAACCCCCCATCGCCGAAACGCCGGCTCCGGTGGTCCTGCCGCTTGCGGAGCCGGTGCTGCAGCCCCGTGTCGAGGCCGAACCTGAGCCGGTCCCAGCTGCCGAGTTGCCCCTGACCCCGCCGCCCGAGCACGAGCCCTGGCTGACCTTGCCGGTGGCGGAAGAGCCGGTGGCCTTGGTGGAAGACACCCAGGCCGAACACGTCGCCCCGCCTATTCCGGTGCTGGACGTTATCCCCGAGCCGGTGGCTGAGGTGGTTGTGACTACACCGGCGCCAGTGGTCGAGGCCGAGGCTCCGCTAGCCCCCGTATTCGTTGCCCCTGAGCCTGTTGCTCCTGCTCCTGCTCCTGCTCCTGCTCCTGCTCCTGCTCCTGCTCCTGTAGCCGAGCCGGTGGCGCTTGTGGAGCCCGAGCCTGTGGTCGAGCCTGTTCGCACCGCCGAAGAAGGCAAGGTCGGTTTCTTCGCTCGCCTCAAGCAGGGCCTGTCCAAGACCAGCGCCAGCATTGGCGAAGGCATGGCCAGCCTGTTCCTGGGCAAGAAAACCATCGACGACGAGCTGCTGGAAGACCTGGAAACCCGTCTGCTGACCGCCGACGTTGGGGTTGAAGCCACGTCGGTGATCATCCAGAACCTGACCCAGAAGGTGGCGCGCAAGCAGCTCACCGATTCCGACGCGCTGTACGCCTCGTTGCAGGCCGAACTCACCGGCATGCTCAAGCCTGTGGAGCAGCCGCTGCAGATCGTGGCCCAGAACAAGCCGTTCGTGATCCTGGTGGTGGGCGTCAACGGCGCCGGCAAGACCACCACCATCGGCAAGCTGGCGAAGAAGCTGCAACTGGAAGGCAAGAAAGTCATGCTGGCCGCGGGTGACACCTTCCGTGCGGCGGCGGTGGAGCAGCTCCAGGTCTGGGGCGAGCGCAACAAGATCCCGGTGATTGCCCAACACACCGGTGCGGACTCGGCTTCGGTGATCTTCGACGCCGTGCAGGCTGCCAAGGCCCGCGGCATCGACGTGCTGATCGCCGACACCGCCGGTCGCCTGCACACCAAAGACAATTTGATGGAAGAACTGAAGAAGGTGCGCCGGGTGATCGGCAAGCTCGACGCCGACGCGCCTCACGAGGTGCTGTTGGTGCTGGACGCCGGTACCGGTCAGAACGCCATCAACCAGGCCAAGCAGTTCAACCAGACGGTGCAGCTCACCGGTTTGGCCCTGACCAAGCTCGACGGCACCGCCAAAGGCGGGGTGATCTTCGCCCTGGCCAAGCAATTTGGCCTGCCGATCCGTTATATCGGTGTTGGCGAAGGCATCGATGATCTGCGTACCTTTGAAGCCGAACCCTTTGTCCAGGCACTGTTTGCCGAGCGGGAGCGTTCATGATTCGTTTCGAACAGGTCGGTAAACGCTATCCGAACGGTCACGTCGGCTTGCATGAGCTGAGCTTTCGAGTCCGTCGCGGCGAGTTTTTGTTTGTCACCGGGCACTCCGGTGCCGGTAAAAGTACCTTGCTGCGCCTGCTGCTAGCCATGGAGCGCCCCACCAGCGGCAAGTTGTTGCTGGCCGGGCAGGACCTGGGGCAGATCAGCAACGCGCAGATTCCTTTTCTGCGTCGGCAGATCGGTGTGGTGTTCCAGAACCACCAGCTGTTGTTCGATCGCACCGTGTTCAACAACGTCGCCTTGCCGCTGCAAATCCTCGGCCTGTCCAAGGCGGAAATCGCCAAACGTGTGGATTCGGCCCTGGAGCGCGTGGCGCTGTCGGACAAGACCGATCTGTTCCCGGGGGACCTCTCCACCGGCCAGCAGCAGCGTGTCGGTATCGCCCGCGCCATCGTCCATCGCCCGGCCTTGCTGCTGGCGGATGAACCCACGGGTAACCTCGACCCGCGCCTGGCGGCGGAAATCATGGGGGTGTTCGAAGACATCAATCGCCTGGGCACCAGCGTATTGATCGCCAGCCACGACCTGGCGCTGATCGCGCGCATGCGCCATCGCATGCTGACCCTGCAACGCGGTCGCTTGATCGGCGATGGGGAGGCCGGCGTATGAGTGCCACTCGCACCCCTAAAGTGGCTGAGCGCGTAGCGCCCAAAGCCTCCGACCCGCAACCGTCGAAGAAAAAACACGACGAAGACGACGGCCCGGATTTCGGCACCTTGTTGCGTGCCTGGATTGAAAGCCATCGCGCCAGCTTGCTGGACAGCCTGCGGCGCCTGGGCAAGCAGCCGATCGGCAGCTTCTTTACCTGCCTGGTGATGGCCGTGGCCCTGAGTTTGCCCATGGGTCTGTCGCTGTTGCTGAACAACGTCGAGCGCCTGGGCGGTTCCTGGCAGCGGGCGGCGCAGATTTCCCTGTACCTTGAGCTGGATGCCAGCGCCACCGAGGGCGAGCAGCTCAGTCAGCAGATCAAAGGCCTGCCGGGTGTGGCGGATGCCGAGTTCATCAGCAAGGACATGGCCCTGCAGGAATTCCAGCAGCAGTCCGGCCTGGGCGAGGCCTTGCGCGAGCTGCCGCACAACCCGCTGCCGGGCGTGGTGCTGGTGACCCCGGATGAAGTCGACAAGCCAACCCTGGAAGCCTTGCGTCAGCGCCTGGCGGATATGCCCAAGGTGCAACTGGCGCAGCTGGACCTGGTCTGGGTCGAGCGGCTGGCGGCGATCCTCAAGCTGGGAGACCGTTTTGTCTTCGGCCTGACGGTGCTGTTGGTGTCTGCATTACTTTTGGTGATAGGCAATACCATTCGTCTTCATATTGAAAACCGCCGCATCGAGATAGAAGTGATTAAACTCGTCGGCGGTACAGACAGCTATGTGCGGCGTCCCTTCCTTTATATGGGGGCGTTGTACGGCTTCGGTGCCGGGCTTCTGTCCTGGGGCGTCCTGGCGTTCGGCCTCAACTGGCTGAACGATGCGGTCGTCGGGCTGGCCGGTTTGTACGGCAGTGATTTCGCCCTCGCGGGTGTGCCGGTCGCAGATGGTCTGTCGCTCTTGCTAGGCGCGGTGCTGTTGGGTTATATCGGTGCGTGGATTGCGGTGGCCCGTCACCTGAGGGAACTGGCACCGAAGTAATGTCTTTTTGCTTGTATTGACCTTTCAGCATTTATGGGAACTTGTTCTGCGGTTCCCGGTCAATTTTCGCAGTGCTGAACTGCACGAGTTATGTGAGTCGGAGGTTTTTTCGTATGACCACTTCTTTGCAACCTGCTTATGCCTTGGTTCCAGGCGCAAACCTGGAAGCCTACGTGCACACGGTGAACAGCATTCCATTGCTGACCCCTGAGCAGGAGCGTGAACTGGCCGAGAGTCTCTACTATGAGCAGGATCTTGAGGCGGCTCGGCAGATGGTGCTCGCCCACCTGCGTTTTGTTGTACATATCGCCCGTAGCTATTCCGGCTACGGTTTGGCCCAGGCTGACCTGATTCAGGAAGGCAACGTTGGCCTGATGAAAGCCGTGAAGCGCTTCAACCCGGAAATGGGTGTGCGCTTGGTGTCCTTTGCTGTGCACTGGATCAAGGCGGAAATCCACGAGTTCATCCTGCGTAACTGGCGCATCGTGAAAGTGGCGACCACCAAGGCCCAGCGCAAACTGTTCTTCAACCTGCGCAGCCAGAAGAAACGCCTGGCCTGGTTGAACAACGAAGAAGTCCACCGCGTGGCCGAAAGCCTCGGTGTTGAGCCGCGTGAAGTGCGCGAGATGGAAAGTCGCCTGACCGGCCAGGACATGGCCTTCGACCCCGCTGCGGAAGCGGACGACGACAGCGCCTTCCAATCGCCGGCTAACTACCTGGAAGACCACCGTTACGACCCGGCGCGCCAACTGGAAGATGCCGACTGGACCGACAACTCCACCAGCAACTTGCATGAAGCCCTGGAAGTGCTGGACGACCGCAGCCGCGACATCCTCTACCAGCGCTGGCTGGCGGAAGAGAAAGCCACGCTGCACGACCTGGCACAGAAGTACAACGTGTCGGCCGAGCGGATTCGCCAGCTTGAGAAAAGCGCGATGAACAAGCTGAAGCTATCGATTGCCGCGTAAGCCACAACGCGTAAAAAAACGCCCCGATCATTGATCGGGGCGTTTTTGTTTCCGGCCCACGCTGTGACCTTGTGGGAGCTGGCTTACCAGCGATAGCGCCAGCAGATTCAAGGCCAACCTCAGGGGCTTTATCGCCGGTAAGCCGGCTCCTGCGGTTAGTTGGTCCAGGGCGCTGTGCGCGAATCATTCAGCTTGCTGAGGTACTCGGCGCCGCCCAGTTGGCTCATTTGCCGCCGAATCCAGCCTGCGCGTTGCAGGACATAGGTGCTGGGATGCCCGGCGCTCCAGACCCGCGGGTTAGGCAGCACCGCCGCCAGCAAGCTGGCCTGTTGGCGTGTCAGTGAGGCCGCGCTGACGCCAAAGTGGTGCCGTGCTGCCGCTTCGGCGCCAAACACGCCTTCATCCCACTCCACACTGTTGAGGTAAACCTCAAGAATCCGCTGCTTGGGCCAGAAGATTTCGATCAGCCCGGTAAACCAGGCTTCAAGGCCCTTGCGCAGCCAACTGCGCCCCGACCACAGGAATAGGTTTTTCGACACTTGCTGGCTCAGGGTGCTGGCGCCGCGGATCGAGCCGCCGCGCTCGTTGTGGGCAAGGGCTGCCTGGATGGCGTCGATATCGAAGCCCCAGTGCTCGGGAAACTTCTGGTCCTCACCGGCGATCACCGCCACCTTGATGTTGTCGGAAATCTCATCCCAGGGTTTCCAGGTGCGTTGCAGGTCAATGGGCTCGCCATCGAACCACGACTCGACCTTGCGCTCGACCATCAGCGCCGTGCCCGGAGGCGGCACCACGCGAAACACCAGGACCAGCAAGATGCTGCCCGCTACAAACCAGAGCAGGGCTTTAGTGAGGCGACGAAAGAGTAAACGCAGCATAGAGATGGCTTGGCCGAACCCGTGGAAGCGGGCCATTATACAGACCCTGCCCGATGATTCTGACTGGAGTTCCCCATGTTGCGTGGCTTCTTGATGCTGGCCGCCTTTTTCGGCTTTACCGGTGTCGCCCTCGGCGCATTTGCCGCCCACGGCCTGAAGAGTCGGCTCAGCGCCGAGTACCTGGCGATTTTCCACACCGGCGTCACCTATCAGCTCGTGCACACCCTGGCCCTGTTCGGCGTAGCCCTGCTGGCCACCCATATCCCCGGGCGCCTGGTGACCTGGGCCGGGGTGTCGTTCGTGATCGGTATCCTGCTGTTCTCCGGCAGCCTGTACCTGCTGACCCTGACCGGCATCAGCAAGCTGGGCATCGTCACCCCGTTTGGCGGCCTGGCCTTCCTGCTTGGCTGGTTCTTCCTGGGCCTTGCCGCCTGGCGCCTACAGCTCGCCGCCTGACGCTTGTAGCTGACCTTTGGGTCACGATCGGGCTAGAATGCTGGCCCCTAAAAATGATGGCGGCCTCGAGCATGCGCATTCAGTTGAACGGTGAATCCTTTGAACTCCCTGACGGCGAGACCGTTGCGGGCCTGCTGACCCGCCTGGAACTGACCGGGCGGCGGATCGCGGTAGAGCTCAATCTGGACATCGTTCCGCGCAGCCAGCACGGCGAAACCCTCCTTAAAGAGGGTGACCAAATCGAAGTGGTCCACGCCATCGGCGGCGGCTAGCCCCTTGGGCCCAGGCCCCGCATAGCGCAAGAATTCTGCAAGAACCTCACCCCAACAGAGGATTTCCGATGAGCAATGTTCGTAGCGACAAGCCCTTCGTCCTGGCCGGTCGTACCTACCAGTCACGTTTGCTGGTAGGCACCGGCAAGTACCGCGACATGGAAGAAACCCGCCTGGCCATCGAAGCCTCGGGTGCCGAGATCGTGACCGTGGCCGTGCGCCGCACCAACATCGGTCAAAACCCGGGTGAGCCGAACCTGCTGGATATCCTGCCGCCGGATCGCTACACCATCCTGCCCAACACCGCCGGCTGCTATGACGCCGTGGAAGCTGTGCGCACCTGCCGCCTGGCCCGCGAGCTGCTGGACGGCCACAACCTGGTCAAGCTGGAAGTGCTGGCCGACCAGAAGACCCTGTTCCCCAACGTCCTGGAAACCCTCAAGGCCGCCGAAGTGCTGGTCAAGGAAGGTTTCGACGTGATGGTGTACACCAGCGATGACCCGATCATCGCTCGCCAACTGGCGGAAATGGGCTGCATCGCGGTCATGCCGCTGGCGGGCCTGATCGGCACGGGCCTGGGGATCTGCAACCCTTACAACCTGCAGATCATCCTCGAAGAAGCCAAGGTCCCGGTGCTGGTGGATGCCGGTGTCGGTACCGCCTCCGACGCCACCATCGCCATGGAACTGGGATGTGAAGCGGTGCTGATGAACTCCGCCATCGCCCACGCCCAGCAGCCGATTTTGATGGCCGAAGCCATGAAACATGCGATTGTCGCGGGCCGCCTGGCGTACCTCGCCGGCCGCATGCCGAAAAAACTCTATGCCAGCGCCTCTTCGCCGCTGGATGGTCTGATCAAGTAAGAGCCATTGATGACTGAATCAAACGACACGCCTATCCAGCCGGAAGCCGGCGACGAGCGCCAGCACCGCCGCATCAAGAGTTTTGTGATGCGTGCCGGGCGCATGACCGAAGGCCAGCAAAAAGGCCTGGAGCAGGGCGCGCCACTGTTCGTGCTGCCCCTGGCCGACGCGCCGGTGGATTTCGACCAGGTGTTCGGCCGTTCGGCCCCGCGCTCCCTGGAAATCGGCTTCGGCATGGGCCACTCGCTGCTGGAAATGGCTGCGGCGGCGCCGGAGCAGGACTTTATTGGCGTGGAAGTTCACCGCCCGGGTGTCGGCGCGCTGCTCAATGGCGTGCTGACCCAGGGCCTGAGCAACCTGCGGGTCTATGATTGCGACGCCATTGAAGTGCTCAACCGTTGCATCGCGGACAACAGCCTGGATCGCTTGATGCTGTTTTTCCCCGACCCTTGGCACAAGAGCCGTCATCACAAGCGTCGCATCGTCCAGGCTTCCTTCGCCGAGCTGGTGCGCAGCAAGCTCAAGGTCGGCGGCATTCTGCACATGGCTACCGACTGGGAGCCCTACGCCGAATACATGCTGGAAGTGATGAACGTGGCCCCGGGTTACCGTAACCTGGCCGAGGACGGCAAATGCGTGCCGCGCCCGACCGAACGCCCGATCACCAAGTTTGAGCGTCGCGGCGAACGCCTGGGCCACGGCGTGTGGGACCTGAAGTTCGAAAAGCTGGCTTAACGAGCCAGCCCCTGTAGGCGCCGGCTTGCCGGCGAAGGGGCCCGTGAGGACGCCTTCGCCAGCAAGCAAGCTGGCCCCTACAACGTGCTGATAAAGCTCACCGGCACCTGGTCGGTCAGCCACACCCCATTCTCTGCCTGATAGAACTTGAAGCCCTGGGCCTGCATGGCCTGCGCATCGATCTGCAGCAGCACCACCTTGCCGTAACGCTGGCCCACGGCCTTGGCGGTTTCGATCTCCTGGGACAGGTGCACGTGATGCCGTGAACCCGGAATCAGCCCCTGCTCATTGATCGAATCCATAAAACGGCTGGCCGTGCCGTGGTAGAGAATGGCCGGTGGCTGTTTTTCGTCCAATTGCAGCTGCACGCTGTTACTGGAGTGGCCTTGCACTGCGCGGATGCGCTGGCCGTCGGCCGAAAGCGCAAAGCGCTTCTTGTCGTTGCTCTCCACCACTTGTTCGATCAACGCCCGAGTCAGTGCCCGACCGTCTTGCGCCGCGCCGCCGATCAGCGCGTCGATATCGCCCCAGCCCTCACTGTCCAGTTCCAGGCCAATGGCCTGGGGTTCATGGCGCAGCACGTAGCTGAGGAACTTGCTGGTGTCGTCGATGATTTTCTTGCTCATGCTCATCCTTGATAGCGGGTATCCCCGCTCACGTCCCCGCGCCGCCTTAGGAGGCGGCTTGCCGGCGATCAAACTCTGACGAATCAGCGACGATCCGCCACCACGCCAATCAGCACCAACACCACCAGCAACACCGGTGCCAGGCTGTAGTTGTTGAACTGGCTCAGGCCACGAACGATCCACGGGGTGGCGTAGATCAGTGCCAGGCCGCTGCCGATCATGCACAGCAGGGCCATCAGAGGTACCCGCAGGGCGCCGGCGACGCCGCCCAGGCGTTGCTCGACCCAGCCTTTGATATCAGCGCCGAACAGCACCAGCAGGCAGCCCACCAGGGCCAGGGAAATTTCCGAAAGGTTGCTGCGGCTCCAGCGAGACACGGTGGCGAGCAGATCGAGTACCAAATCCATTCGATTTCCTTAGATCAGAAAGTGTTGCAGCAGGTCATTGAGGAAGAGTTGGCCACGGGCCGTAGCCGCCAGGCGTGACGGTTCGACCTGCAACAAGCCACTTTGTTCGGCATCGCGACGGGCTTCGCCCAGGCTGTCCAGGGACAGGCCGGTGCGCTCGGCGAACAGTGCCGCATCGACGCCATCGGTCAGGCGCAGGGCGTTCATCAGGAACTCGAACGGCAGCTCTTCATTGGCCAGGGCTTTTTCCCCGGCTTTGAAGGTTTTGGCCGGGTTCAGGTAGTCCTTCGGCAGGCGGGTTTTCCAAGTGCGCACGATGTGCCCGTCCGGATGGCTGAGCTTGCCGTGGGCGCCGGCACCGATGCCGATGAAATCGCCGAAGCTCCAGTAGTTGAGGTTGTGCCGTGCCGCACGCCCGGGTTGGGCATAGGCGGACACCTCATACTGGGCGTAGCCGTGCTCGGCCAACAGCGCCTGGCCGGCTTCCTGGATGTCCCACAGGGTGTCGTCTTCCGGCAGCACCGGCGGCTGGTTCCAGAACACCGTGTTGGGTTCCAGGGTCAGTTGGTACCAGGACAGATGGGTCGGGCGCATGGCGATGGCCTGGCGCAGGTCGCCGAGGGCGTCTTCCAGGGACTGGTCGGGCAGGCCGTGCATCAGGTCCAGGTTGAAGTTGTCGAAGCCGGCCTGGCGCGCCATGTCGGCAGCGCGGATCGCTTCGGCACCGTTGTGGATCCGGCCCAGGGCCTTGAGCTTCTGCTCCTGGAAGCTCTGGATGCCGATCGACAGGCGGTTGATGCCCAGGGCGCGGTAAGCGGTGAATTTTTCTTGCTCGAAGGTCCCGGGGTTGGCTTCCAGGGTGATCTCGATGTCGCTGGCAAACGCAATGCGTTGCTCCACCCCTTCCAGCAGGCGACCCAGGGCCGCCGCACTGAACAGGCTGGGCGTGCCGCCACCGAAGAAGATCGAACTCAGCTCACGGCCGTAGACCGCGTGCAGGTCCTGGTCGAGGTCGGCCAGCAGCGCGTCGATGTACGCTTCTTCCGGCAGCTCGGGGCTGGCGGTGTGGGAGTTGAAATCGCAGTAAGGGCATTTGCGTACACACCACGGAATATGGATGTACAGCGCCAGGGGCGGCAGTTGGGGCAGGGCCGCTCGAGGGGTGGGTGCGCTGCCGTGAATCAGCGGCGGCGCAGAGGCGTCTTTGGTCATTGCAGACCCAGGCGTTGACGCAGGATAGCCATGGCGCGGGCACGGTGGCTGATCTGGTTCTTGTCGCCGGGGCTCAGCTCGGCGCTGGAGCAATCACGCTCCGGAACCCAGAACAACGGGTCGTAGCCAAAGCCGTGCTCGCCGCTGGCGGCGTGGAGGATACGCCCGTGCCACAGACCTTCGCAGAGGATCGGCAGTGGGTCGTCGGCATGCCGAACCAAAGCCAGCACGCAGACGAACTGGGCGCCGCGCTCGGCATCCGGCACTTCTTTCAGGGCCTCCAGCAACTTGGCGTTGTTCGCCGCATCGCCCTGGCCATCGGCATAACGCGCGGAATAGATGCCCGGCGCGCCACCGAGGAAGTCCACCGCCAGGCCCGAATCATCCGCCAGGGCCGGCAGGCCGGAAATCCGCGAGGCGTTGCGGGCCTTGAGGATTGCGTTCTCGACGAACGACAGGCCGGTCTCTTCCGGTTCAACCTGACTGAACTCACCGATCGAGCGCAATTGCACCGAGGCGCCGAGCATGGCCTGGAGTTCTTTGAGTTTGCCGGCGTTATGGCTGGCCAGTACGAGTTGGGTGAGGTTCATCATTCGCCTGGGAAAAGCTCTTGGTTGAAACTGAAGCTGTGGGTATCGCCGCCAGTTTGTACATTGATGGTAAAGGTTCGGGTTTCCTGCTGTTCCACCGGGAACTGGGCGATGTAATAGATCGCGCCCTGCTCGGTGACCTGCTTGAAGTTCAGGGGCAGGCTCTTGCTGGTCAGGTCCTTGATGGTGCCGCTGACCTGGGCGATGGCCGGGGTGCCTGCCTTGATCACCGAGACATTGATCACGCCCTGGTTCTTGCTGCGGATCAGCTCTGCGGCCTTGGCGATGTCCGGTTGCAGGTAGGTGGAGTTGAAGGTGTTGTAGTGCACGGTGATGTCACCGAACACTTCCTTGCGCTCGCCCTTGATCACATCGGCGGCGAGCGCCGTCATGCTCAGGCAGGCTGCCAATAAAAAAGTCACCAAGCGACCCATGGTCGTTCTCCTCACGCAAAAGGGGTTATACCGCGACCTTGTGTTCTTGCAGGCCGGGGCTGCTGACCCGGTAGATGCCGATCTCACCTAACAGGTTAGGCCATAGCTTACTGGCCCACCCGTGCCGGTGTTGTTGATCGACGGCAAGTCGGTCGAGCACCCGGGCTTCGCGTCCACGGCACAGGGCTTCGAAATCCTCGAAGGTGCAGAAGTGGATGTTCGGCGTGTTGTACCAGGTGTACGGGAGGAACTCCGACACCGGCATGCGGCCCTTGCTGGCCAGGTACCAGCGGCAGCGCCAGTGACCGAAGTTGGGGAAGGTGATGATGCACTGGCGGCCGACCCGGAGCATTTCGTCGAGGATCCGGTCCGGGTAGTGCACGGCTTGCAGGGCCTGGGTCATGACCACGATGTCGAAGCTGTTGCTGGCAAAGTTGCCCAGGCCCTTGTCCAGGTCCTGCTCGATCACGTTGATGCCCTTGGCCACGCACTCGGCGATGTTGTCCGGGTCGTTTTCCAGGCCGTAGCCGGTGACTTGCTTGTGCTCCTGCAGCCAGCTCAGCAGCTCGCCGTTACCGCAGCCCAGGTCGAGGACGCGGCTGCCGGCGGGGATCCATTCCTGGATGATTTCCAGATCGGCTCTCATCGTGTCCTCACAGGGTTATGCGGTTCATGTAGTGACTAAAGGCCTGCAGGTAACGCGGGATCGGAATCAGGAAGGCATCGTGCCCCTGGGGCGCGTCGATCTCCAGGTAGCAGACATCCTTGCGCGCCGCCATCAGCGCATCCACCAGCTCTCGGGAGCGGGCCGGGGAGAAGCGCCAGTCGGTGGTGAAGGACATCACGCAGAACTTGGCGGTGGCGTCGGCGAAGGTTTTCGCCAGGTCATCGTTGCAGTTGGCCGCCGGGTCGAAGTAATCCAGGGCCTTGGTCATCAGCAGGTAGGTGTTGGCGTCGAAACGCCCGGAGAACTCTTCACCCTGATAACGCAGGTAGCTTTCCACCTGGAACTCGACACTGTGGAAGTCGTAGTTGAGCTTCTCACTTTTCAGGCCACGGCCGAATTTCTCGCCCATGGAGTCGTCGGACAGGTAGGTGATGTGCCCGACCATGCGCGCCAGCATCAAGCCGCGCTTGGGGATCACGCCTTGTTCCTGGAACGAACCGCCGTGGAACTCGGGGTCGGTCAGGATCGCCTGGCGCGCCACTTCGTTGAAGGCAATGTTTTGCGCCGAGAGCTTGGGGGCCGAGGCGATGGCCAGGCAATGGCGTACCCGGTCCGGGTAGGTGATGGTCCATTGCAGGGCCTGCATGCCGCCGAGGCTGCCGCCGATCACGGCTGCCCATTGGCCGATACCCAGGCGATCCGCCAGGCGTGCCTGGCTGTGCACCCAGTCTTCCACGGTCAGCACCGGGAAGTCGGCGCCAAAGGGCTTGCCGGTTTCCGGGTTGAGGCTGCTGGGGCCGGTGGAGCCGTTGCAGCCGCCGAGGTTGTTCAGGCTGACCACAAAGAATTTGCGGGTATCGATGGGCTTGCCAGGGCCGATGCAGCTGTCCCACCAACCGGGCTTGCGGTCGTCGGGGCTGTGGTAGCCGGCGGCGTGGTGATGGCCGGAGAGGGCATGGCAAATCAGCACGGCATTGCTCGCCGTGGCGTTGAGCTGGCCGTAGGTTTCGTAGATCAGATCGTAGGCTGGCAACGCACGGCCGCAGGCCAGGGCCAGGGGCTCGCTGAAATGGGCTATTTGCGGTGTGACCAGACCAACAGAATCGGGGGGGAAGGCAGTTGGCATCGACCCTGCTCTCATTCAAATGAGGCGTAAGTCTAAAGACCGCTGCCCCCAGCGGCAAGCAAAGCCCGGGCCGGCGTTTTATTGTCCAAAACGACGGGGATCATGGAGGAGCCGGCTTGCCGGCGAAGGGCCTTCGGATAGGGCGGCAATCTGGGCGACGCCATCGCTGGCAAGCCAGCGCCTACAGGTGCGGGGTGGCGTGGTGAGTATCAGGTGGGGCGTGTCAGGCCTGGCAGGTCCGGGAGTTTTTTCGGCGCTTGCAAGCGCACGCGCTTTTGCCGGTTCAACTCGCCACTGACCAGGCTGACATTGCTCTTGGGGATACCGAAGGCCTTGGCCAGGAACGCCATCAGCTGCGCGTTGGCCTTGCCTTCCACCGGGGGCGCGGTCAGGCGGATCTTCAGGCGTTCCCCATGCAGGCCAGCGAACTCGTCGCTGCTGGCCTTGGGTTGCAGGTGACAATCGAGCAGCAGATCGTCACCGTCCCAGCGGAAATAACTCATGGGTCGGCGTCAGATCAGCAGACGGAGGATTTCCGGCATCATGGTCATCGCCGCGAGGTTGTTGATCACCAGCATGTCCAGCAGCTTGAGCACCATGAACGCCAGGATCGGCGAGATATCCAGCCCGCCCATGCTCGGCAGGATGCGCCGGAACGGCGCCAGGGCCGGTTCGCAGATCTGGTTCACCAGTTCGGCGCCAGGGTTGTGGCTGCCGGGGGCGACCCAGGACAGGATCACGCTGATGATCAGGGCGAAGAAGAAAATCTTCAGGAACAGCGCGGTCACACCGATCAGCGACCAGACCAGCAACTGCAGCGGATTACCGGTGGTGCCGTAGGTCAACAGCAGGGTCAGGGCCATCAGCGCCAGTTGCACCAGGATCGCCAGCACCAGGGACGACATGTCCAGGCCGAATACACTGGGAATGATCCGGCGCATTGGCTTGAGCAGCGGTTGAGTGGCGCGCACGGCGAACTGGCACAGCGGGTTGTAGAAGTTGGCGCGTACCAGTTGCAGAACAAAACGCAGCAGCACGATCAGCAGGTACAGGCTGCCCAGGGTTTGCAGCACGTACACCGCCGCAGTATTCAATCCAATCATCATCGGCTCCTTTATTGGCCCAGTTGTTCGGCCATTTCGGCCGAGCGGTGCGCGGCGGCACCCAATGCTTTTTCCACCAGGGCTTCGAAACCATTGGCCTGGAACGACTTGATCGCCGCTTCGGTGGTGCCGGCGGGCGAGGTCACGCGGCGGCGCAGTTCGGCGGTGTCCACATCACTGGATACGGCCATGTGCGCGGCGCCCAGGGCGGTTTGCAGGGTCAGTTGGGCTGCGGTTTCCCGAGGCAGGCCGAGTTTCTCGCCAGCGGCGGTCATGGCTTCGATCAGCAGGAAGAAGTACGCCGGGCCGCTGCCGGAGACGGCGGTCACCGCATCCAGTTGTTGCTCCTGCTCCAGCCACAGGGCGATGCCCACGGCAGACAGCAAGTCTTCGGCCTGTTGCCGCTGTTGGGCACTGACCTCTTCGGTGGCGTACAGGCCGCTGACGCCCTGGCGCAGCAGCGCCGGGGTGTTGGGCATGCAGCGCACAATCGGTTGGTCGCCGAGCCAGTTGCGCATGCTGGCGCAGGTGATGCCAGCGGCGATGGACACCACCAACTGGTTGCCTTGCAGGTGCGGGCGCAGGGCCTGGCACACGGCTTTCATGGCCTGGGGCTTGACCGCCAGGACAATAACGTCGACGCCGAGGATGGCCTCGGCGTTGTCGGCAAACACGTCAATGCCGTGTTCGGCCTGGACCTTGGCGCGGGTTTCGGCGCCCGGGTCGCTGGCGCGGATCTGCGCCGCGTCCAGCCCTTTGGCCCGCAGGCCGCCGATCAAGCTGGCAGCCATGTTGCCAGCGCCGATAAAGGCGATACGAGTCTTGCTCATGACAGATCCTTATTAATAGAAGAGCCAGCCACGTCAGGGCTGGCCGTAGTCACGGGCGCCAAACAGCGCGGTACCGATCCGCACCCAGGTGGCGCCCTGGGCGATGGCCGCTTCGAGGTCGTGGCTCATGCCCATGGACAGTGTGTCGAGTGGCAGGTTGAGGCTGTCTTGCAGGTGCTTGTTCAAGGCACCGACGGCAGCAAAGGCGGCGTCCTGGGCGGCGCGATCTTCAGTCGGCTCGGGAATCGCCATCAGCCCGCGCAGCTTCAGGCGCGGCAAGGCGCTGATGGCGCTGGCCAGGGCGGGCAGGTCGGCCGGGGTGCAGCCGGACTTACTGGCTTCACCGCTGACGTTGACCTGAATACAGATGTTCAACGGCGGCAGCTCGGCTGGCCGTTGCTCGGACAAGCGTTGGGCAATCTTCAGGCGGTCCACGGAATGCACCCAGTCGAAATGTTCGGCAATAGAACGCGTCTTGTTCGACTGAATGGGGCCGATGAAGTGCCAGATCAAGGGCAGGTCGCTCAACTCCTGCTGTTTGCCCAGGGCTTCCTGCAGGTAGTTCTCACCGAAGTCGCGAAGCCCAGCGGCGTAAGCCTCACGCAGGGCTTGCGAGGGCTTGGTCTTGCTCACTGCCAGCAGTTGCACGCTGTCTTCAGCGCGCTGTGCGGCCAGGCTCGCGGCACGGATGCGTGCGCCGACCAGGGCAATGTTGTCTGCTATCGTGGACATTCGATCTGCGCCAGCGGGTTTGAGGTTGGCGGCATTCTACTGGAATTGCGGAACACTATGGACATCACTGAGCTGTTGCTCCTGAGCGCTGCCCGGGGCGCCTCCGACCTGCATCTGTCCGCCGGGCTGGCACCCATGGTGCGCATCGATGGCGACATCCAGCCCCTCGACTGGCCGGTGCTGCAGCAACCCCAGGTACTGGCGCTGATTCACAGCCTGATGAGCGAGGCCCAGCGCCGGGAGTTCGAGGCCGTACAGGACCTCGACTTCGCTTATGAGTTGGCCACCGTGGGGCGCTTTCGGGTCAATGCGTTCCAGCATCAGCGCGGCGCCGGTGCGGTGTTGCGCAGCATCCCTTCGCGGGTGCCGAACCTGGATCAACTAGGCCTGGGGCAAGTGTTTCGGCAGATTGCCGAAGTGCCTCGCGGGCTGGTGCTGGTCACCGGGCCCACCGGGTCGGGCAAATCCACCACCCTGGCGGCGATGATTGATCACCTGAACCAGACTCGGCGGCAACACATCCTCACCATCGAAGACCCCATCGAATTCATCCACCCGCCCAAGGGCTGCCTGGTCAACCAGCGCGAGGTGCACCGCGATACCCAGAGCTTTGCCACCGCCCTGCGCTCGGCCCTGCGGGAAGACCCGGATGTGATCCTGGTGGGGGAGCTGCGGGACCTGGAAACCATCCGCCTGGCCCTGACGGCCGCCGAAACCGGGCACGTGGTATTGGCCACCCTGCACACCAGCTCGGCGGCGAAAACCATCGACCGGCTGGTGGAGGTGTTCCCCGGTGATGAGCAGGCCATGGTGCGGTCGATGCTGGCGGAGTCGTTGCAGGCGGTGATTGCCCAGGTATTGCTGAAGAAGGTCGGGGGTGGGCGCGTGGCGGCCCACGAGATCATGCTGGGCAGCCCGGCCATTCGTAACCTGATCCGCGAGGACAAGGTGGCGCAGATGTACTCGGCGATTCAAACCAGCGGTCTGTTGGGCATGCGGACCCTGGACATGAGCTTGAAGGAGCTGCTGGGCAAGGGCTTGATCAGTCGCGAGCAGGCCCGTGAACAGGCGCGGGTGCCGGAGAGTTTCTGAAGGGGGAAGAGAAGGGGGCAACCTTATCGCGGGTGCCCGGCTCCGTGGGAGCTGGCGTACCGGCGATAGAGGCTTGAGGGTCGCCGCGTGTTAGCGCTGAACGACCCGCAGGGGTTCCTGTTCTTTCGGCAACACGCGCTTGGCCACTACATAATGGCTCTGCCAGTAGGGCTTTTTCAGGGTATCGATGGTCACGGCCTTGCCGCGGCGCGGGGCATGGATGAAGCGGTCGTTGCCCAGGTAGATGGCCACGTGGTTGACCTTGCGGCTCTTGATGTTGAAGAACAGCAGGTCGCCCGGCTTCAGGTCCTTGCGCTCGACTTTCTGCCCGTGACCGCTGGCCATGGCGCTGGAAGATCGTGGAAGGTCGATGGTGGCGACATCGTTGAAGGCGTATTTCACCAGGCCGCTGCAATCGAAGCCTTTGCTTGGGCTGCTACCGCCCCAACGGTAAGGTGTACCCAGCACGTTCACCGCACGGCTCAATACCGTGGTGCTCGGGCGGGCGCCTTTCTGCGGCAGGCTGACGGCGTCGACCTTGCTCAGGTGGGTAGGGCGTTTGACGGACTGTTTGGTGTTTTTGGCGGTGACCGGCGAAACATGGGATTTCGGGGTATAGCCATTAACATTGGGAAGTCGTTGCTCACGGTTGGTGGCGTGGGCGGCCAGTGGCATTAATAGGCAAATGGTTAGCCATGTCTTGAAAAATGGACGCATTAGGCAGGGCTCTTTTGGGTTAGCGCGCAACTTTATAACAGCTTTTCGGTCACTTCCGAGGCCGTTGGTCGATTCAACCTGGGGGTCAACTCCGGCAAAGCAGCGGCAATTTGACGCCTATCTTCGTCAGAACTCAGGCGGCATAAGGCTTTCACGGCGCAGAAGGTAACATTTTCCACGTGCCGGCCGCCCGTAAAAAAGTCACAAAGAAATTAAGAATATTTATCTATCACGCTCAAAGGGGTCGTTGATGAATAGCTATCGGCAGGACGGTTCGGGGTCCGACACGCACAGCAAAGTGATCGGTTACCTGTTGTGGATTTTCGGTTTTACCGGGGCGCACCGTTTTTATTACGGCAAGCCGGTGACCGGAACGATCTGGTTTTTTACCTTGGGGTTGTTGGGCATCGGTTGGCTGATCGACCTGTTCCTGATCCCGGCCATGGATCGCGAGGCAGACCTGCGCTTTACCGCGGGCCCAATCGAATACAGCGTTGCCTGGATACTGTTGACCTTTCTCGGGGTCTTTGGCGTGCATCGCATGTACCAGGGCAAGTGGCTCAGCGGCTTGCTCTACCTGGTAACGGGTGGGTTCTTGTTTCTGGGGGTGTTGTACGACTTCTGGACCCTGAACGACCAGGTGTCGGTGGAAAACGCCAAACGCCGTTAACGGCGCAAGCCGGCCCCTTCTTGAGAGGAGCCGGCTTGCCGGCGAAAACAGACGCCGCTGTCTTCAGCCCTGGTAGCTGATATGCCCGTCCACCAGGGTGTAGCGCACCACGCCCGGCAGGCTATGGCCGATGAACGGGCAGTTCTCGCCCTTGGACAGCCAGCGCTCACCGGCCACCGTGGAGCTGGCCGGGTCAAACAGCACCAGATCTGCCGGAGCACCTACCGCCAGCTTGCCGGCTGGCAGGCGCAGCGCGTCGGCCGGGCCGGCGCTGAGGCGTGCGAGCAGGGTCGGTAAGTCCAGCAGGCCGTCTTCCACCAGCGTCAGGGCCAGGGGCAGCAGCAGTTCGACGCTGCTGATCCCCGGTTCCGTGGCGCCGAACGGTGCCAGCTTGGCGTCCCGCTCGTGGGGTTGGTGATGGCTGGAGATGGCTTGTACCACCCCGGACTTCACGGCTTCGCGCAGGCCATCGCGGTCGGCGCGCGAGCGCAGCGGCGGTTGCACGTGATACAGGCTGGAGAAGTCGATCAAGGCTTCGTCGGTGAGGATCAGCTGGTACAGCGCCACATCGGCGGTGACCGGCAGGCCGCGAGCCTGGGCCTGGGCGATCAGGGCCACGCCGCGAGCACTGGTCAACTGGCTGAAGTGGGCGCGCACGCCGCTTTGTTCCACCAGCAACAGGTCCCGGGCCAGGGCCACGGTTTCGGCGGTTTCGGGAATGCCCGGCAAGCCGAGGAAGCTGGCAGTGGGGCCTTCATGGGCCAGGCCGCCGTCGGCCAGGTCGCGGTCCTGAGAGTGGAAAATCACCGTCAGGTCGAACGTGGCGGCGTATTCCAGGGCGCGGCACAGGGTGCGGGTGTTGCGGAAACTCTCCAGGCCGTTGCCGAAGGCCACACAACCGGCGTCGCGCAAGGCAATCAGTTCTGCAAGCTGTTCGCCGTCCAGGCCTTTGCTCAGGGCACCGATCGGGAAGACTTTGCTGTTGCCGGCCTCGCGGGCGCGGTCGAGGATCAGTTCGGCCACGGCCGAGGTGTCCAGCACCGGCTTGGTGCGCGGCGGGCAGCACAGGCTGGTGACGCCACCGGCAGCGGCGGCGCGGGTTTCGCTGGCGATGCTGCCTTTGCGGCTGTAGCCCGGCTCACGCAGGGAGACGCTGAGGTCCACCAGCCCGGGGGCGGCGACCAGGCCTTTGGCATCGATGTGTTCGCTTGCACTGAAACCGGCCGGGGCCGCGCCGATGGCGACGATCTTGCCGGCTTCCAGGTGCAGGTCGGTGACTTGATCCAGGCCGCTGCTTGGATCGATGACGCGGGCGCCGAGAATGCTGAGCTTCACTGGGCGTTCTCCTGCTCGAATTGTCGCTGGGCGGTTTGCCCACTCATGGCCATGGACAGCACCGCCATCCGTACCGCAATGCCGTAGGTCACCTGGTTGAGAATCACCGAATGCGGACCGTCGGCCACCGCCGACTCGATTTCCACGCCGCGGTTGATCGGGCCCGGGTGCATGACGATGGCGTCCGGCTTGGCGCCGGCCAGGCGTGCGGTGGTCAGGCCGAACAGGCGGTAGAACTCGCCTTCACTGGGCAGCAGGCCGCCCTGCATGCGTTCGCGCTGCAGGCGCAGCATGATCACCACGTCGACGTCTTTCAGGCCTTCGGCCATGTCGGTGTAGACCTTCACGCCGTATTGCTCGATGCCGATGGGCAGCAAGGTCTTGGGGGCGATCACACGGATGTCCGGGCAGCCCAGGGTTTTCAGGGCCAGCATGTTCGAGCGCGCCACCCGCGAGTGCAGGATGTCGCCGACGATGGCCACCGAGAGGTTCTCGAAGCTGCCTTTGTGGCGGCGAATGGTCAGCATGTCGAGCATGCCCTGGGTCGGGTGCGCGTGCCGGCCGTCGCCGCCGTTGATGATGGCCACTTGTGGGCACACGTGTTCGGCGATGAAGTGCGCGGCGCCGGAATCGCCGTGGCGCACCACGAACATGTCGGCGGCCATGGCTTCCAGGTTGCGCAGGGTGTCGAGCAGGGTTTCCCCTTTGCTCGCCGACGAGGTGGACACGTTCAGGGTGATCACGTCCGCCGACAGGCGCTGGGCGGCCAGTTCAAAGGTGGTGCGGGTGCGGGTCGAGTTCTCGAAGAACACGTTGCAGATGGTCTTGCCGCGCAGCAGCGGGACCTTCTTCACCGCCCGGCCACCGACTTCGAGGAAGGAGTCGGCGGTGTCGAGGATTTCCGTCAGCAGCTCGCGTTGCAGGCCGTCGAGGGAGAGGAAGTGGCGCAGCTGGCCCTGATCGTTGAGCTGCAGCGGGCGCTTGGCGTCTAGAGGCGTCATCGCAATGGACTCTCAAAAGGGCGAGTTAGAGGGCGAGGTCTTGAAGCTCGAGTTGAAGCGGCGCAGGACCGGACAATTTTACCCGCTCGTGGGCGGCCAGCGACAGGGTCGCCCCCACCACATTGGGGCGGATCGGCAGTTCGCCGGCGTCCAGGTCCAGCAGGCAGACCAGGGTCACGCTGGCCGGTCGGCCGTAGTCGAAGAGCTCGTTGAGGGCCGCGCGGATGGTCCGGCCGCTCATCAGCACGTCGTCGATCAGCACCAAGTGCTGGCCTTCGATCTCGAACGGCAGCTCGGACGGGCGCACTTGCGGGTGCAGGCCGTTCTGGCTGAAGTCATCGCGGTAGAAGGACACATCCAGCGTGCCCAGAGGCGCATTGCTGCCCAAGGCGTCCAGCAACGCCTGGGCGACCCAGACGCCACCGGTGCGAATGCCGATGAAGCGTGGCTCGCTGATATCGCGCTTGGCCAGGTGGGCATTGAGATCAGCGGCCATCTGGCTGATCAGTTCGGCGGGATTGGGCAGGCTCATGGTTGCTCCTTCGTGGGCCCGCGCCGGCTGCGTGGAGCAGGGCGCGGGGCGGGTGTGATGGCCGGGAGGCGCGAAACATCGGTGCGCCACGCCTGTTGCGGATTGGGCTGGATCAGTGTTCGAACAGCGCTGAGTTCTCGTCGAGCCAGCCTTGCAGCAACAGGGCGGCGGCGATGGCATCGACCGGGTTGTCGCGGTAACTGCCTTTCTGCCCGCCTCGGGCCAGGCGCTCGCCCTTGGCCTCGAAGGTGGTCAGGCGTTCATCGTGGGTATAGAAGGGCAGGTTGTAGCGGCCGTTCAGGCGCCGGGCGAATTTTTCCGCGCGGGCGCACATGTCGCTGGGGGTGCCGTCCATGTTCAGCGGCAGGCCCACCACCACGGCGTCGGGTTTCCACTCCTTGATCAGGGCTTCGACCTGATTCCAGTCGGGAATGCCGTTCTGCGCCTTGAGGGTGCACAGCTCGCGGGCCTGGCCGGTGATGACCTGGCCGACGGCCACGCCGATCTGCTTGGTGCCGTAGTCGAAGCCGAGAATCAGTCGCAGAGCCATCAGGCGTGGCCCGCCTGAGTGGTGAGCAGGCTGAGGTTGACCCCCAGGTGCTTGGCGGCGGCTTCCAGGCGCAATTCGCTGCTGGTGTTGAACAGGATGTCGGCGTCGAACGGGCAGGTCAGCCAGGCGTTGTCCGCCAGTTCAGCCTCCAGTTGCCCAGCTTCCCAGCCGGCGTAGCCCAGGGCGATCAGGCTCTTGCTCGGGCCGACACCGTCGGCAATGGCGAACAGCACGTCCTGGGAGGTGGACAGCGACAATCCTTCAAGTTCCACTGTGGCCTGGTAGGTCGGGCCGCTGGGGTGCAGGACAAAGCCCCGGTCGGTCTGCACCGGGCCGCCGCTGAAGATCGGCACATGCTGGCACAGCAGGGGCGGCTCGATATCGGGGCGCAGTTGCTCAAGGATGTCGGCGAGGTTCAGGTCCTGCGGACGATTGATCACCAACCCCATGGCGCCACCGGCGTTGTGCTCGACCAGATAGGTCAAGGTGTGCGCAAAGTTCGGGTCGGCCATATGGGGCATGGCGATCAGGAAGTGATGCTTGAGGTAGCTGGGGCTGACATTTTTCATGAGCGCTAGTGTGGCGTTGGCGGGCCCGGCTGACAAGCGCAACCACCTGGGTGGAGTGCCGTTGGCCAATGAGGGCGTGATCGGGATTTGCGCCAACCTGGCGGGCTCCCTCGCCGGCAAGCAGGCTCCGATATAGGGGCGATGGCGTCCTGGAGATCAGTTGCTGGACAGCTTGTCGCCCCGGGCGAAGCGCCAGGTGCGGATGATTTCCAGGCGGTCGATGTCCGACAGGTCGCCGGTAAAGGGGGCAAAGGGGGCGGCCAGGCGCACGATGCGCTGGGCGGCCTGGTCCAGCAATGGCTGGCCGGACGACTCCAGCACCAGCACTTCATACAGCGAGCCGTCGCGGTTGATCGAGACCATCAGCCGCAGGTTGCCGTAGATCTGCTTGCGCCGGGCTTCGTCCGGGTAATTGAGGTTGCCGATCCGCTCGACCTTCTTGCGCCACTCGTCTTTGTACCAGGCGCCCTTGTCGCGCATGGTCGAGGCCGCGCTCAGGCGGTGGATGCGCGGGCGCTTGGCGTACAACTGCTGTTCCTGGGCCAGTTCGGCTTCCAGGCTGGCGATGTCGCTGGACAGCTGGGAGCTGTCGAACGTTGGAGTCGGGGGCTTGGCGGGCGCTTGGGTCTTGACCTCTTCACGCTGGGTGACGGTCTTTTTCGGCTTGGGCGCCGTCGTCGCGACCGCGGCCTTGGGGGCGGCCTCCTGGGCTTCGGGCTTCACCGGGGGCGGCGGGGTGACCTTGTTCACCTTGTTTTCCTGGAACGGCGCGACCTCGGTGGTCTTCGGAATGGCCTTTTTGTCCAGGGTGCCGCTGCCTTGCTGGTTTTCCTGGGCGAGGAAGTCGGCCTTCTTCGGCGCCACCTCGCTCTTGAAGGTGGCCAGGGTGATTTCAAGGGTTTTGCTGATCTGCTTGGGTTCGGCGAAGGAGAACCCCAGGCCGAGGATCAGCGCCAAGTGAACGAGCGCAGCGAGGAACAGGGTAAACCCCAGGCGATCGGCCGCGCGCACGCCGCTATGGGCAAGCTCGGGTGGCAGATCGGACGGGAGGCTCATCAGCGGTTCGACATCACAGGAAGCATCACAAAACCAACATCGCGGGTTTCACAGGCGGCGCATGATAACGCAATGTTGGTTTCAAGCTGTGTGCTTCAAGCAACAAGCGACAAGCTGTGCATGATCCACATCAAGCTTGTGGCTTGCGGTTGGCGGCTTGCAGCTTCTTCTCGATGGCATCCATCAGCAGCCCGCCAATGTTGGTGCCGAAGGCATTGTCGATTTCGCGGATGCAGGTCGGGCTGGTGACGTTGATTTCCGTCAGGTGCTCGCCTATCACGTCGAGGCCGACGAACAGCAGGCCCTTCTCCCGCAGCGTCGGGCCGACTTGGGCGGCGATCCAACGGTCCTTGTCGCTCAGCGGGCGGGCTTCACCGCGACCGCCGGCGGCCAGGTTGCCACGGGTTTCACCGGCCGCCGGGATGCGCGCCAGGCAATAGTCCACAGGCTCGCCGTCGATCATCAGGATGCGCTTGTCGCCGTCCTTGATCGCCGGCAGGTAGGCCTGGCCCATGATCTGCTGGGTGCCCAGGGCGGTCAGGGTTTCCAGGATCACCGAGAGGTTCGGGTCGCCGGCGCGGTGACGGAAAATCGAGGTGCCGCCCATGCCGTCCAGGGGTTTGAGAATCACATCGCCATGCTCGGCGGCGAAATCACGCAGCACGTCGGCGCGGCGGCTGACCACGGTGGGCGGGGTGCACTGGGGGAACAGGGTGGCGAACAGCTTTTCATTGCAGTCGCGCAGGCTCTGGGGCTTGTTGACCACCAGTACGCCGTCACGCTCGGCCTGTTCCAGCAGGTAGGTGGAGTAGACGAATTCCATGTCGAACGGCGGATCCTTGCGCATCAGGATCACGTCCAGGTCGCTCAGGGGACTGTCGATCTCGGCGTCCAGTTCGAACCATTTTTCCGGGTTGGCGAAGACCTGCAGCGGGCGCATCTTGGCCCGGGCCACACCGGCGCCCTGGTACAGGTCACGCTGCTCCATATAGAACAGGGTCCAGCCGCGAGCCTGGGCGGCCAGCAGCATGGCCAGCGAGCTGTCCTTTTTATAGGAGATGCTGGCGATAGGGTCCATGACAATCCCGACGCGAACGCTCATGGGTTGTTTCCTCGAAAATTTAGTGGGGCGCAAGGCTTGAAAAGTGGCGTCAGAGTGGCGCCCGTGCGGTTCCCGGTCAAGGAAAAACCACCGCCTTGGTCGGCCGATAGATTGCATGGGGAGAGTGTGCTAAAAAGGCTCGCATGCCGTGCTCAGGCCTTGAACAACAAGGGTTTGGGGTCAGGCAACCGGGCACCGGCACCAATATCGATTCGCTGTGGCGATGGTAGAGCAGAATATGGAACAGCATTCCAGCGCCTTGAAGGTCATGGTGATCGATGATTCGAAGACGATTCGCCGCACCGCAGAAACCCTGTTGAAGAACGTGGGCTGTGAAGTCATCACCGCGGTGGACGGTTTCGAGGCCCTAGCGAAGATCGCCGACCACCGTCCCGGGATTATTTTCGTCGACATCATGATGCCCCGGCTCGATGGTTATCAGACCTGCGCCCTGATCAAGAACAACAGCGCGTTCAAGGCCACGCCGGTGATCATGCTGTCCTCCAAGGACGGCCTGTTCGACAAGGCCAAGGGGCGTATCGTGGGTTCTGATCAATTTTTGACCAAGCCCTTTAGCAAGGAAGAACTGCTGAGCGCGATCAAGGCCCACGTTCCGGACTTCGTCGCGCTTTCGCCACAGTAGACACGCACATCGGCGACCGGCCAGCGGGCCGCGCGCTTATTCGTATGGGGAAGACCATGGCTCGTATTCTGATCGTCGATGACTCGCCGACTGAAATGTACAAACTCACCGGCATGCTGGAAAAGCACGGTCATGAAGTGCTCAAGGCCGAGAACGGTGCCGATGGCGTGGCCCTGGCCCGCCAGGAAAAGCCCGACGCTGTCTTGATGGACATCGTCATGCCCGGCCTCAACGGTTTCCAGGCGACTCGCCAACTGACCAAGGACGCCGAAACCAGCCACATCCCGGTGATCATCATCACCACCAAGGACCAGGAAACCGACAAGGTCTGGGGCACCCGCCAGGGCGCCAAGGACTACCTGACCAAACCGGTGGATGAAGAGACCCTGATCAAGACCCTGAACAGCGTCCTGGCCGGCTGATCGCCCACGCCATGTCCGAGTCGCAAACCGCCTTCGAGCTGCTGCTCGAGATCGATCAGCGCTGCCGCCTGCTGGCGGCCGACCTGCCGTCCCAGGAAACCCACCAGCACAGTTGGAGTGGTATCGGCTTTCGCCTGGGCGAGCACTGGTATGTGGCGCCGATGGGCGAGGTCAGCGAGGTCCTGCATGAACCGCGCTACACCCTGTTGCCGGGGGTGAAGCCCTGGGTCAAGGGCGTGGCCAACCTGCGGGGGCGGCTGCTGCCACTGATGGACCTGTGCGGTTTCTTCGGCCATGAGCTGTCGCCCCTGCGCAAGCAGCGTCGGGTGCTGGTGGTGGAGTACAAGGAGCTGTTCGCCGGCTTGATGGTGGATGAAGTGGCGGGGTTGCAGCACTTTGCCCAGGACAGCCTGGAACAGCACGACGTCGACGCTGCGCAGCGGCAGATCGCGCCTTACCTGCGGGGGCACTTCAGTCGCGATCAGGTGTGGCAGGTCTTCAGTCCCTTTGCCTTGGCCCAATCGCCGGGATTCCTGGACGTGGCGATTTGATCTTGGCGCCGATTCCTCTCGGTTGACCTCAATTGTTGTGACGCAGTGGCGGAACCAGGCGGGGGCCTGACAGATGATAAAAGCTAAAAACGGCAAGGCAGTGGAAGGGTCGCAGAGCCGCTCGCAGATCATTGTGCTGTTCATCGCCCTGATCGTGTTCATCATGCTGCTGTTCGCCAACTTCGCCTACCTCAATACCCAGTCCACCTACGACAAGCAGTACATCGGTCACGCCGGCGAGTTGCGCGTGCTGTCCCAGCGCATCGCCAAGAACGCCACCGAGGCCGCCGCCGGTAAGGCTGCGGCCTTCAAGTTGCTGGGGGATGCGCGCAACGATTTCGCCCAGCGCTGGGGCTATTTGAAGAAGGGCGACCCGTCCACCGGCCTGCCCGGCGCGCCCCCCGCCGTGCGCCAGGAAATGCACGCGGTGCAGTTGGACTGGGAAAAGCTGCTGAAAAACACCGACGCCATCCTGGCCAGTGAACAGACCGTGCTGTCCCTGCATCAGGTGGCCGCGACCCTGGCCGAAACCGTGCCGCAGTTGCAGGTGGAGTACGAAAAGGTCGTGGAAATCCTGCTGCAGCGCGGCGCTCCGGCGGCCCAGGTGGCCATGGCTCAGCGCCAGTCTCTGCTGGCGGAGCGGATTCTCGGCGCGGTGAACACCGTGCTTGCCGGGGACGAAAACGCGGTCCAGGCCGCCGACACCTTTGGCCGTGACGCGGCGCGTTTCGGCCAGGTGCTGACCGGCATGCTGCAAGGCAACCCGGTCTTGAAGATCAGCCAGGTCGAAGACCGCGATGCCCGGGCGCGCCTGACCGAGATCGCCGAACTGTTCGAGTTTGTCTCCGGCTCGGTGGATGAAATCCTTGAAACCTCCCCCGAGCTGTTCCAGGTTCGGGAGTCGGCGAGCAACATCTTCAGCCTGTCGCAAACCCTGCTCGATGAGGCATCGCACCTGGCCACCGGTTTCGAGAACCTGGCCGGCGGGCGCAGCCTGGACACCATCGGCGGCTACGTCCTGGGCTTGCTGGCCCTGGCCTCGATCATCCTCATCGGCCTGGTGATGGTGCGTGAAACCAACCGCCAGCTACGGGAAACCGCGCAAAAGAACGAGCGCAACCAGAACGCGATCATGCGCCTGCTGGATGAAATCGAAGACCTGGCTGACGGCGACCTCACGGTGACCGCCTCGGTGACCGAAGACTTCACCGGCACCATCGCCGACTCGATCAATTATTCCGTGGACCAACTGCGGGACCTGGTGGCCACCATCAACCTCACGGCCGGCCAGGTCGCCGGCGCCGTGCAGGAAACTCAGGCCACCGCCATGCAATTGGCCGAAGCCTCTGAGCATCAGGCCCAGCAGATTTCCGAAGCCTCCACCGCGATCAACGACATGGCCCAGTCCATCGATCAGGTCTCGGCCAATGCGGCCGAGTCGTCGGCGGTGGCCGAGCGCTCGGTGGAAATCGCCAACAAGGGCAACGAGGTGGTGCACAACACCATCCACGGCATGGACAACATTCGCGAGCAGATCCAGGACACCGCCAAGCGCATCAAGCGCCTGGGCGAGTCGTCCCAGGAAATCGGCGATATCGTCAGCCTGATCGACGACATTGCCGACCAGACCAACATCCTCGCCCTCAACGCGGCGATCCAGGCGTCCATGGCCGGTGATGCCGGGCGCGGGTTTGCCGTGGTTGCCGATGAGGTGCAGCGCCTGGCGGAGCGTTCGTCGGCGGCTACCCGGCAGATCGAGACCCTGGTGCGGGCAATCCAGACCGACACCAACGAAGCGGTGATCTCCATGGAGCAGACCACCACCGAAGTGGTGCGCGGCGCCCGCCTGGCCCAGGATGCCGGGGTGGCCCTGGAAGAAATCGAAGGGGTGTCCAAGACCCTGGCGGCGCTGATCCAGAGCATTTCCAACGCCGCGCAGAAACAGACGTCCTCGGCGGGGCAGATTTCCTTGACCATGAACGTGATTCAGCAAATCACTTCGCAGACGTCCTCCGGCTCCACCGCGACCGCCGAAAGCATCGGCAACCTGGCGAAAATGGCCAGCCAGCTGCGGCGCTCGGTGTCCGGGTTTACCCTGCCGGCCACCCAGGAGGCGGCCCCCAGTGACAACCGCTAACGCAGGCAGCAGATGACGGGAGTGGTTATGGCTGATCGGCACGACTACGTGGCCCTGGAATGGGTCAAAGGCGAAATTGCCGAAACCCTGAAGCAGGCCCACCAGGCCCTGGAGCATCTGGCTGAAGACCCGCAGGCCGCCGATGCCATTGGCTTGTGCATCGAAGGCATCCATCAGGTTCACGGCAGCCTGCAAATGGTCGAGTTCTACGGCGCGGCGTTGCTCGCCGAGGAAATGGAACAGTTGGCCCTGGCCCTGCAACAGCAGCGGGTGGCCCAGCGTGATGAAGCCATTCGCCTGTTGCAGCAAGCCACCAGCCAATTGCCCCAGTACCTGGACCGGGTGCAGAGCGCCCGGCGTGACCTGCCCCTGGTGGTGTTGCCGCTGCTCAACGACCTGCGCAGTGCCCGGGGTGAAAGCCTGCTCTCGGAAACCAGCCTGTTCAGCCCGCAATTGCCCCATTGGCCGCCACTCAGCGACAAGGCCCTGGCCGCCCTGGAACTCCCGGAGTGGCCGACCCTGCTGCGCAAGCTGCGGCACATGCTGCAAACCGCGATGGTGGGGCTGTTGCGCGAGCAGGACGATGAAAACAGCCTGGTCTACATGGGCCGGGTGTTCGAACGCCTTGAAGCCATGTCCGCCGACGCGCCCCTGAGCCCCTTGTGGCAGATCGCTTCGGCCCTGGTGGACGGCATGCACCGCGATGCCATCGCCAACAGCCCGGCGGTGCGCAGCCTGCTCAAGGACGTGGACAAGGAACTCAAGCGCCTGCAGGAGCAGGGCATCGCGGGGCTCAACCAGCCCGCCCCCGACGAGTTGCTCAAGAGCCTGCTGTTCTATATCGCCAAGGCTCGCCAGCCCACTGCACAGATGTTGACCATGAAAGAACGCTACGGCCTCGACGATGCCTTGCCCGACAGTGCAACGGTGGATGAAGAGCGTGCCCGCATGGCCGGGCCCGATCGGGATGCCATGCGCTCGGTGCTGGCGGCGCTGTGCGAGGGCCTGGTGCGGGTCAAGGAACGCCTGGACCTGTTTGTGCGCAGTGATCGCCAACACGCCGCCGACCTCGATGGCCTGCTGCCGCCCCTGCGGCAAATCGCCGACACCTTGGCGGTGCTGGGTTTCGGGCAGCCGCGCAAAGTCATCATTGACCAGTTGGCGGTGGTCCAGAGCCTGGCCCAGGGCCAGCGCGAACCCAATGACGCGGTGCTGATGGACGTCGCCGGCGCCTTGCTTTATGTCGAGGCGACCCTGGCCGGCATGGTCGGCACCGTCGAGCCGGAAAGCCGCGAAGAGAGCCGCCTGCCTACTACCGACCTGACCCAGATCCACCAGTTGGTGATCAAGGAAGCGCGAATCTGCCTGCAACAGGCCAAGGACCTGATCGTCGAATACCTGGAAGCCGACCTGGAGCGCGAACACCTGCAACCCCTGCCCGAGTTGCTGACCCAGGTCCGCGGCGCGCTGGCGATGATTCCCCTGAGCCGCGCGGCCAGCCTGCTGGAAGCCTGCAACCAGTTCATCAGTGAACACCTGTTGCTGGAGTCGACGCGGCCCGATCAGCGGCAGCTCGACAGCCTGGCGGACGTGATCGTCAGCCTGGAGTACTACCTGGAACGCCTGAGCCAGGACCATGAGGCGCCGGGGGAGAAGATCCTCGATGTGGCCGAACATGGCCTGGCGGAGCTGGGTTACGTGCCCGATGCCCAAGTGCCCCTGCTGGACGATGTGCTCAGCCCCAGCGAGGCCCTGGTGATGCAGGATCTGCAGGAACTGGACGACCCGGACGTGGCCCAGTCCCTGGCCGAGGTGCTGGCCAGCCCGCTGTCGGCCCTCAACCCGCCGGCGCTGAACACCCCGGGCAGCCTGCTGCCGCCGCCTTCGGGCGAAGAACCGGTGGACGACGAACTGCGCGAGGTGTTTCTGGAAGAGACCGAGGAGGTCCTGCAGGTGCTGCGCGAGCAGTTGCCGCGCTGGGCCGCAGCACCCGAAGACAAAGCCATCCTCAGCGAATTGCGTCGCGCCTTCCATACTCTCAAGGGCAGCGGCCGCATGGTGCGCGCCCTGGTGCTCGGGGAGTTGGCCTGGGCCGTGGAAAACCTGCTCAACCGCCTGCTGGAGCGCAGCGTGGCGGCGTGCCCCGAGGTGCGCCAGTTGCTGGACGACACCGTGCAATTGCTGCCGGAACTGATCGCCGAGTTTGCCGCCCAGGCCCAGCGCCAGCGCGACGATGTGGACCTGCTGGCTGCCCGCGCCCATGCCCTGGCCAAGGCCGACACCGTGTCGCTCCCGGTCACCGACTCGACGGCCCTGGACCCGCAGTTGCTGGAGATCTTCCGCAACGAGGCGGAAACCCACCTGGACAGCATCAACCGTTTTCTCGACCAGGCCGCCGAACACGTGCCGTTGCAGGCCAGCGACGAACTGCAGCGCGCCCTGCATACCCTCAAGGGCAGCGCTTCGATGGCCGGGGTCTTGCCGATGGCCGAGCTGGTCTCGCCCCTCGACCAGTTGGCCCGTGAATATCGCGCCCACCTGATCCCCCTAGACCTGGATGAAGTGGAGCTCCTGCTGGAGGCCGAAGGCCTGTTGCGTCGGGGCTTGCGTCAGTTGGCGCGGGACCCGTTGGCGCCGATCGGCGGGGCCGAGTCCTTGATCCAGCGCACCCAGGCGTTGCTCGATGAACGCCTGCAAAGCTTGCTGGATGGCAGCGACAGCGGGCGCCGGGCCAAACGTGATCCGCAGTTGATCAACAACTTCCTGGCCCAGGGCATGGACATCCTGCTGGATGCCGAAAACCTCTTGCAGCGCTGGCAGCAGCACCCTGGCGAGCGTCAGGAACTCAGTGCCTTGCTGGACGAACTGACCACCCTCGGCGAAGGCGCGCACCTGGCGGACCTGCACCCGGTGGATGAGCTGTGCGAAGCCTTGCTCGACCTGTACGGCGCGGTGGAGGAAAGCAGCCTGGCGGTCAGCGAGCGCTTCTTCCATGAAGCCCAGGCGGCCCACGAAGCCTTGATCAACATGCTCGACGAGCTGGCGGCGGGCCAGGAAGTCAGCCCACGGCCGGCGCGGATTCGTGCCCTGCACGATCTGCTCGAAGAGGGCCTTGACCCGGCCGCCACCGGGCTGATTCGCAGTGATGGCAGCCGCACCCTGAGCATCAGCGAGCTGGGCGCGGCCACCGCCGAACTGCAGCAAGAGCCGACCCAGGAGCGGGACGAGGAAATCGTCGAGATCTTCCTCGAAGAAGCGGTGGATATCCTGGAAAGCGCCGGCCATGCCCTGCAGCGCTGGCTCGCAGACCCGGACAACGCGGCACCCCTGTCGTCCCTGCAACGCGACCTGCACACCCTCAAGGGCGGTGCGCGCATGGCCGATGTCGGCCCGGTCAGCGACCTGGCCCAGGAACTGGAAACCCTCTACGAAGGCTTGGTGGACCGGCGCTACAGCCACAGCCCGGCCCTGGCCCAACTACTGCACAGCAGCCATGCCGAGCTGGGGTTGTTGCTGGAGCAACTGCAGCGCCAGCAGCCCCTGAGCGACCCCGCCGAGTTGATCGACGCCATTCGCCGCCTGCGCCAGCAAGCAGCCAGCGCTCCGGAGTTGGTGGAGTCTTCGGCCGCTGAGTCGGACGCCGGCCACGACCCGGAGTTGCTGGAAATCTTCCTCGAAGAAGGTTTCGACATCATCGACAGTTCCGCCGCGGCCCTGGCCCGCTGGCAGGCCGACCCTCAAGGGCGCCAGGAAGTGGAAACCCTGCTGCGCGACTTGCACACCCTCAAGGGCGGGGCGCGCATGGTGGAAATCGCCCCCATCGGCGATCTGGCCCATGAGCTGGAGTTTCTCTTCGAAGACCTTTCTGCCGGGGTGTTGGTGGCCGGTCCGGCCTTGTTCGGCCTATTACAGAAAAGCCACGACCGCCTGGCGCAGATGCTCGATGCCGCCCGTCTCGGCGAGCCGATCCAGCCAGCGCAGAAACTGATCGAGGCGATTCGCGGCTTCACCCATCCCTTGGCCCCGGTCCCTGTGTTGCCGGTGCTCGTGCCGGTGGACAAGCCCGCCGCGCGTGTCGAAGCGCCCGCGCCGGAAGCGGTGGTGGCCGGGGACATGGTCAAGGTTTCCGCCGAGCTGCTGGATGACTTGGTCAACCTGGCTGGGGAAACCTCGATCTTCCGTGGTCGTATCGAGCAACAGGTCAACGATGCCCGGGTGGCCCTGAGTGAGATGGAAACCACCATCGAGCGCATGCGCGACCAACTGCGGCGCCTGGACACTGAAACCCAGGGGCGCATTCTCAGTCGCCAGCAGGTGGAGGCCGAGCGCCTGGGCTATGAAGAGTTCGACCCCCTGGAAATGGACCGTCATTCCCAGTTGCAACAGCTGTCCCGGGCGTTGTTCGAGTCCGCCTCGGACCTGCTGGACCTCAAGGAAACCCTGGACCGGCGCAACCACGACGCCGAGAACCTGTTGCAGCAACAGGGGCGGATCAACACCGAATTGCAGGAAGGCCTGATGCGCACGCGCATGGTGCCGTTCGAGCGCATGTTGCCGCGGCTCAAGCGCATCGTGCGGCAGGTCGCCGAGGAGCTGGGCAAGGAAGTGGAGTTCGTGGTCGGCAATGCCGAAGGCGAGATGGACCGCAATGTCCTGGAGCGCATGGTCGCGCCCCTGGAGCACATGCTGCGCAACGCCGTCGACCACGGCCTGGAAGCCGCTGAGGTGCGACTCGCCGCCGGCAAGCCGGCACAGGGCCGCATCACCCTGGACCTGGCCCACGAAGGCGGTGATATCGTCTTCGACATGCGCGACGACGGTGCCGGTGTGCCTTTGGAAGCGGTGCGCGCCAAGGCCATCAAGCGTGGCCTGCTGGACCCGGCGGCCGATGTCAGTGACCGCGACGTGCTGCAATTCATCATGCAGCCGGGGTTTTCCACCGCCGAGAAGATCACCCAGATTTCCGGGCGCGGGGTGGGCATGGACGTGGTCCATGAAGAAGTGCGCCAGTTGGGCGGCTCCATGAGCATCGACTCCAGCCCGGGGGAAGGCGTGCATTTCCGTATTCGCTTGCCGTTCAGTGTGTCGGTCAACCGGGCGTTGATGGTGCAGTGCGGCGACGAGCAATACGCGATCCCGCTGAACACCATCGAAGGCATTGTCCGGGTGTTGCCGGCCGAGCTGGACAACTACTACCAGCAGGACCCGCCGCGCTACGAATACGCCGGGCAACGTTACGAACTCTGCTACCTCGGCGAGCTGTTGCACACCGTCGGCCGACCCAAGCTGCTGGGGCAGTTCATGCCGCTGCCGGTGCTGCTGGTGCATTACAACGAGCACCTGATCGCCGTGCAGGTGGATGCCATGGCCGGCACCCGGGAAATTGTGGTCAAGGGCCTGGGGCCGCAGTTCGCCGCGGTCCAGGGCCTGTCCGGGGCGACCATCCTCGGCGATGGCCGGGTGGTGCTGATCCTCGACCTGCTGGCGCATATCCGCATGATGCAGACTCGCGTCCTGCCCTCGCGCCCATTGGCCGGCGATGAGCCAGTGGCCGAGGTCGAACCGCAGCGGCCGCTGTTGGTGCTGGTGGTCGACGACTCGGTCACGGTGCGCAAGGTCACCAGCCGTTTGCTGGAGCGCCACGGCATGAATGTGCTGACCGCCAAGGACGGTGTGGATGCCATGTTGCTGCTGGAGGAGCACCTGCCGGACCTGATGCTGCTGGACATCGAGATGCCGCGTATGGATGGTTTCGAGGTGGCGATCCAGGTGCGCAACGACCCGCGCCTGCAACACCTGCCGATCATCATGATCACCTCGCGCACCGGCCAGAAGCACCGCGACCGGGCCATGGCCATCGGCGTCAACGACTACCTCGGCAAGCCCTACCAAGAGTCGGTGCTGCTGGAAAGCATTGCCCAGTGGAGCAAACCCCATGCTTGACCATCGCTCCAGCAGCCTCACCGGCCTGCTGCTGCCCCTGGCCGATCGCACGCTGATCCTGCCCAACGTCGCGGTGGCCGAGTTGATCGACTATCAGGCCGGCGCCTTCGACCTGGATTCGCCGCCCTGGTACCTGGGGCGGGTGCGCTGGCGTGACCGGCAGATTCCATTGCTCAGCTTCGAGTCGGCCTGCGGTGCCAAGACGGTGATCGGCGAGCGGGCACGGATCGTCGTGCTCAATGCCCTGGGCGGCCGGGCAGATCTGAAGTTCATGGCCTTGCTGGTGCAGGGCATTCCACGATCGCACAAGCTCGACAGCCAATTGAGCTACGTCGATGTGCCCTTGTGTCGGCTGGAAAAGGCCGCAGTGCAAGTGGCCGAACAAGTGGCCAAGGTCCCGGACTTGTTGGGGCTGGAAGCCTTGTTGCTGGAGTCGGGGCTGGTGCTCTAGCCCCGCCGGCGCCTCAGGCGTTACGCAGCCGGTCGCGCACTTCCATCAATGCAAAGCCCAACAGGTTGAGGCCACGCCAGCGCTCGGGCTGGGTGGCTTTTTTATCATCGGCCGCCAGGCCAATGCCCCACACCCGATCCACAGGGCTGGCCTCTACCAGCACCTTGTCCCCCGTGGCCAACAGGTAGTCGGCCAGGGCCGGGTGCTGGCTGAACTTGGCCAGATTGCCCTGCACCACGATCTCGAAACGCGCCGCGTTCCAGCGTGCGTCATCGAACCCGCGTACCTCGCGCCCCAGCTGTTTGACGTCGGCGGGGGTGACGGCCTTGAGGATGCGGGCATGGGTGGGCTGGTCGTCGAACAGCAGGGCCTTGCCGGCCATCATGAAGTGCTCGGCGCTGGGGTAATCGATACCGTCGAGGGTGAAACCGGCGGCGTACCACTGGCTGAAGCAGCTTTGGGTGACGCGACCGTCACGGGGTGCCTGGTGACCCCAGAACATCAGGTACTCGGCTTTCAAGCCTTGCTGCAGCTGTTGCAGCAACTGCTCGACCGAGCGGATAGGCGGGAAGGGGGGCTGTTTCATAAAACTCTCGTCATCTCAGGGCTGGCCTTCATTGGCCGGGTCGTCCAGGGACGTGCCTGCCGTGGGTTCGCAGAGTACTCCAACATCCGTGGCGCTGGCAGCGGGTGGCGGCTGGCACGGAAAGCGTTTTTCAACCATTACCCTGAGCGTAACAATCCGCCACTGGGCTTGATTGATGCTCCGGGTTTTGCCTCCTAAGGTGGCTTCCACGACAGCGAACCCGTGGAGTGAGCATGACAACAACAATATCCCCCGACTCGCGCTGGACGCGGCGGCGCAGCGAAAAGCAGCGACGCCTCGAGCAGGTGCGAGCCCTCGCCGACGGTGTGGTGCTGCCCACCGACAAAATCGTCGCGGCGCTGGAAGCGTTGATTCTGCCCGGCGACCGTGTGGTGCTGGAGGGCAACAACCAGAAGCAGGCGGACTTTCTTTCCCGCTCCCTGGCCAAGGCTGACCCGGCCAAGCTCCACGATCTGCACATGATCATGCCCAGCGTCGGGCGTTCCGAGCACCTGGACCTGTTTGAGCGCGGCATTGCCCGCAAGCTCGACTTCTCCTTTGCCGGCACCCAGAGCCTGCGCATCAGCCAGTTGCTGGAAGACGGCCTGCTGGAAATCGGTGCTATCCACACCTACATCGAACTCTATGCGCGGCTGGTGGTGGACCTGATCCCCAACGTGGTGCTGTCCGCCGGATTCATGGCCGACCGTGCCGGCAACATCTACACCGGCCCGAGCACCGAAGACACCCCCGCGCTGATCGAGCCGGCGGCCTTCAGCGACGGCATCGTCATCGTCCAGGTCAACCAGTTGGTGGATGACGTCACGGATTTGCCCCGGGTCGACATCCCCGCGTCCTGGGTGGATTTCGTGGTGGTGGCCGACAAACCGTTCTACATCGAGCCGCTGTTCACCCGCGACCCGCGCCACATCAAGCCGGTGCACGTGCTGATGGCGATGATGGCGATTCGTGGCATCTACGAGAAACACAATGTCCAGTCGTTGAACCATGGCATCGGTTTCAACACCGCCGCCATCGAGCTGATCCTGCCGACCTACGGCGAGTCCCTGGGGCTCAAGGGCAAGATCTGCCGCAACTGGACCCTCAACCCGCACCCGACCCTGATCCCGGCCATCGAAAGCGGCTGGGTGGAGAGCGTGCACTGCTTCGGCACCGAGCTGGGCATGGAGAACTACATCGCTGCGCGCCCGGATGTGTTCTTTACCGGCCGCGACGGTTCGCTGCGTTCCAACCGGATGTTCTGCCAACTGGCCGGGCAATACGCGGTGGACCTGTTTATCGGCGCCACCTTGCAGGTCGATGGCGATGGCCATTCCTCCACCGTGACCCGTGGGCGCCTGGCCGGTTTCGGCGGTGCGCCGAACATGGGCCACGACCCCCGTGGCCGGCGCCACGGCACCCCGGCCTGGCTGGACATGCGCGTCGACCAGAGCGATGCGCCCCAGGCCATGCTCGAACGGGGCAAAAAGCTGGTGGTGCAGATGGTCGAAACCTTCCAGGAAGGCGGCAAGCCGACCTTTGTCGAAACCCTCGACGCAGTGGAAGTCGCGCGCAAGAGCGGCATGCCCCTGGCGCCGATCATGATCTACGGCGACGACGTCACCCACCTGCTGACCGAGGAAGGCATCGCCTACCTGTACAAGGCCCGCTCCCTGGAAGAACGCCAGGCGATGATCGCCGCCGTGGCCGGGGTGACCGCCATCGGCTTGCGCCACAACCCCAAAGACACCGCGCGCATGCGCCGTGAAGGGCTGATCGCCTTGCCCGAAGACCTCGGCATCCGTCGTACCGACGCCAGCCGCGAGCTGCTGGCCGCGAAAAGCGTCGCCGATCTGGTGGAGTGGTCGGGTGGCCTGTACAACCCGCCCGCCAAATTCAGGAGTTGGTAATGCACGCATTCAACCTGCACACCCAACCCCTGAGCCTGGCCGAGCGCCTGGCGGACCTAGCGGTGGACGCGCTGATCGACGAGGCGGACCTGTCGCCCAAGCCCGCTCTGGTGGACCGTCGCGGTAATGGCGCCCACAGCGACCTGCACCTGGGTTTGATGCATGCGTCGGCCTTGTCCCTGTGGCCGGCGTTCAAGGAAATGGCCGAAGCCGCCATTGCGTTCGGCGAAGTCGGCCTGCCATTGCGCGAAGCCGTGGGCCGTATTGGCCGCGACGGCGAGCAAGCCATGCTCAACACCACGTCCGGGGTGAATACCCATCGCGGCGCGATCTGGGCCCTGGGCCTGTTGGTGGCCGCCGCCGCTCTGGATCCGCAATCCACCGCGGCTGGCAGCGTGGCCTTGCGGGCCGCGCGGCTGGCACTGCTGAACGATCGATTTGCCCCCCAACCCCTGAGCCACGGGGCCCAGGTGGCCCTGCGCTACGGTGCTCGTGGTGCTCGGGAAGAGGCCCAATTGGGCTTTCCCGCGGTGCTGCAGCGGGGCTTGCCCCAGCTCAAGCAAAGCCGCCGCCAGGGGCACGGCGAGCAGAACGCCCGCTTGGACGCCCTGCTGGCGATCATGACCCGGCTGGCCGACACCTGCGTGCTGTACCGCGCCGGCGAGGGTGGCCTGCTGGCCATGCAACAAGGTGCCAGCGCGGTGCTGGAAGCCGGTGGCAGCGCCAGCCTCGCCGGGCGCCGCCGTCTGCATGAGCTGGACCAACAGTTATTGAGCTTGAAGGCCTCGCCCGGTGGGGCGGCGGACTTGCTCGCGGCCTGCCTGCTGCTCGACCGGATCGAGCACGGCGACGCCACTCTCCAGGGAGCGATGTGATGGAAACCCTATCTTTTGAATTCCCCGCCGGTCAGCCAGGACGCGGTCGCGCCCTGGTCGGTTGTGTCGGTTCCGGTGATCTGGAAGTGCTGCTGGAGCCGGGCCAGCCCGGCAAGCTGACGATCCAGGTGCAAACCTCGGTCAACGGCAGTGCCTCCCGTTGGCAGCACCTGTTCGAGCGCATGTTCGATGGGCAGACGCCACCGGCGCTGTTGATTGATATCCACGATTTCGGCGCCACCCCCGGCGTGGTCCGCCTGCGCCTGGAACAAGGCTTCGAGGAGATCGGCCATGACTGACAGCGCCCGTTTGTTGCACAAGCACAGTTTTGTCGAACTCGGCGCCCGGCAGCGGGCCAAGGCCTTGCTGGACGCCGGTAGCTTTCGTGAATTGCTCGACCCTTTCCAGCGGGTCATGTCGCCGTGGCTGGAGCGCCAGGGCGTGGTGCCCCAGGCCGACGACGGGGTGGTGATCGCCAAGGGCAGCATCGGCGGATTGCCGGTGGTGATTGCTGCCATCGAAGGCGCGTTCCAGGGCGGCAGCCTGGGTGAAGTGGGCGGGGCGAAGATCGCCGGTGCCCTGGAGCTGGCCGCCGAGGACAACCGCAAGGGCATTGCTACCCGCGCCGTGCTGCTGCTGGAAACCGGTGGCGTGCGCCTGCAGGAAGCCAACCTGGGCCTGGCGGCGATTGCCGATATCCATGCGGCGATTGTCGACCTGCGCCAGTACCAGCCGGTGATCGGCGTGGTGGCCGGCAGCGTTGGCTGTTTTGGCGGCATGTCGATTGCCGCCGGCCTGTGCAGTTATCTGCTGGTGACCCAGGAAGCCCGGCTGGGCCTCAACGGCCCGCAGGTGATCGAACAGGAGGCCGGCCTTGAAGAGTACGACTCCCGGGATCGGCCGTTTATCTGGAGCCTTACGGGCGGCGAACAGCGCTTTGCCAGCGGCCTGGTGGACCGTTATGTGGCCGACGATGTGGCGCAGATCCAAGCGCAGGTCAGCGAGTTGCTGGCCCTGGGCTTGCCCAGCGCACAACGCAGCCGTCAGGCCGAACTCTTCCTGCAGCGCCTGGCCCGCCTGGACACCACGCCGCAAATCGACCCGGCGACGGTGCGTGACCTGTATCAAGGAGACCGCTCATGAGTGCCTATTCCCTGCGAGGGCAGAACTGGTTTCAAGCGTTGAGCGCAGGCGCGACGCCGGTGTCCGGCTTGCCCGCTTCGTTGAATGTCGCCGATGGCCTGCTGGACGGGCAGCCGGCGCGCTTTATCGCCGTGGTGGCCGACCCGGATAACCGCTTTGTCCGTGCTCGCAACGGTGAAGTGGGCTTGCTTGAAGGTTGGGGCCTGGCCAAGGCGGTGGATGAGGCGATCGAGGCCGACCGTGAACGCCCCCATAAACGGGCCTTGATCGCCATCGTCGATGTACCGAGCCAGGCCTATGGCCGGCGCGAGGAAGCCCTGGGTATTCACCAGGCGCTGGCGGCAGCGGCGGACAGCTATGCCCGGGCTCGCCTGGCGGGGCACCCGGTCATCGGCTTGCTGGTGGGCAAGGCCATGTCCGGCGCCTTTCTGGCCCACGGCTACCAGGCCAACCGCCTGATCGCCCTGCGCGACCCGGGGGTGATGGTGCATGCCATGGGCAAGGTATCGGCGGCGCGAGTGACCTTGCGCAGTGTCGAAGAACTGGAAGCCCTGGCCGCCAGCGTGCCGCCCATGGCCTATGACATCGACAGTTACGCCAGCCTGGGCCTGCTCTGGGAAACCCTGTCGGTCAGCCAGATCGAGCAGCCCACGGCGGATGATCTGACTCGGGTCAACCAGTGCCTGGCGTACGCGGTGGCGGACGTCCAGGCCCGCAGTGCGGACTTGAGCAGCCGCCTGGGCGCCAGCAACCGCCAGGCTTCCAGCCGGGTGCGCCAGCTGTTGCGCGAGCAGTGGTGAACGCTATGACGACCTGGCTGCCCCATGACCTGTTGTGGGGGATGACCCCGGAACAGCTGCCAGCCGAGGCCCCGGCCTGGGCCCGCGAAGTATTGGCCGCCGGGCAACCGGTGGTGGTGCGTCGGGCGTTGGCCGAGGCCGGGCAGATTGCCGTTGGTGTGCGTGGTCCATCCCGTGAACAGCGTTACGGAACCTGGATGGCTGCGGCGGCGGTGACCCGAGGTGTGCGGCCAGAGGCGCTGTGCCTGTCCCAGGGCCAGTACGACTGGCCGGCATTGCGCGCCTTGTCGCAGTTGCGGGACGCCCTGGCCGCGTGTGGCTGGGTCTGGGGCGTCAGTGGCAGCGCCGGCTTTGAACTGGCCTCGGGCATCGCAGCGTTGCACCAGGGCAGTGATCTGGACCTGATTTTGCGTACGCCGCAGGCCTTGTCCCGGGAGCAGGCGCAGCCACTGCTGGCACTTCTCGACACGGCGCCTTGCCCGGTGGACATGCAATTGCAAACCCCCGCCGGGGCGGTGGCCCTGCGCGAATGGGCGTCCGGCAACGGGCGGGTGCTGCTCAAAAGCGCCAGCGGTGCGTACTTGGTGAATGACCCGTGGCACGTCCTGGAGCACGTGGCGTGAGCAGCGTGCTGGTGTTTCCGGGCCAGGGTGCGCAGCAGCCGGGGATGCTTCATCGCCTGCCGCACAACCCGCTGGTCCAGGCTTGCCTGCAACAGGCCAGCGAGGTGCTGGGGGAAGAGGCCCTGGCCCTGGATTCCGCCCAGGCCCTGGCGACCACTCGGGCCGTGCAGTTGTGCCTGTTGATCGCCGGGGTGGCCAGTGCCCGCACCTTGTTGCAGGCGGACGTGACGGCAGATTACGTGGCGGGCTTGTCCATCGGCGCCTACCCGGCGGCGGTGGTGGCCGGGGTCTTGAGCTTCAGTGATGCGCTGCGCCTGGTCAGCCTGCGTGGCGAGTTGATGCAGCAGGCTTATCCACAGGGTTACGGCATGACGGCTCTGATCGGCCTGGAACTGGCCACGGTGGAAGGCTTGCTGGCCCAAGTCCATGGCCCGCAACGCCCGGTTTACCTGGCCAATATCAACGCCGACAACCAGGTGGTGATTGCCGGCAGCGATGCCGCCATGGCTGCGGTGGCCGAGTTGGCCCGGGGGTGTGGCGTGGGTGTGGCCAAGCGCTTGGCCGTCAGCGTGCCGTCCCATTGCCCGCTGCTGGAACAACCGGCCCAGGCTCTGGCGGCAGCGTTTGCCGACGTCGCCTTGCAGGTTCCCCGGCTGGGTTACCTGAGCGGCAGCCGCGCGCGGCCGCTGCGCACGGCGGAGCAACTGCGGGACGACCTGGCCTTCAACATGTGCCGCGTCGTGGATTGGCGCGGCACCGTGCAAAGCGCCTATGAGCGCGGTGTGCGGTTGCACATTGAACTGCCGCCCGGGGCAGTGTTGACCGGGCTGGCGCGCCGGGTGTTCGAGCAAGGCACCGTGATGGCAGTCGACGGAGCTCGCCTGGACACCTTGCAAGCGCTGCTGCGTGAGGAGGGAACCCGCGACCGATAGAGCAATGACTCAAGCTGACGAAGCACAAAAACAACAACTTCGACGATGCACTTTGAGGATGACAACAATGATTATTTACGGTGTGGCGCTGCTGGCGATCTGTACCCTGGCAGGGGTGATCATGGGAGACATGCTGGGCGTTTTACTGGGCGTGAAGTCCAATGTGGGCGGAGTGGGCATTGCCATGATCCTGCTGATTTTCGCGCGTTTGTGGATGCACAAGCGAGGCGGCATGAGCAAGGAATGTGAGCTGGGTGTCGGCTTCTGGGGTGCCATGTACATCCCGGTGGTGGTGGCCATGGCCGCTCAGCAAAACGTCGTGACTGCGCTGCACGGCGGTCCGGTAGCCGTGTTGGCAGCAGTGGGATCGGTGGTGATCTGCGGTGGCACCATTGCCTTGATCAGCCGAACCAACAAGGGTGAACCGTTGCCCGATGAACCCGCCGAGATAGCGCCGGGTGCAGCTGCGGCAGGGGGGCGCTGATATGTGGGATCTCATTGAGAAGGGCCTGGAACACAACGGTCTGGTCACCGCCTTCGCGTTTGTCGGCGTGATCATGTGGATCTCGGTGGTGCTGTCCAAGCGTCTGACCTTTGGCCGGGTGCACGGTTCGGCGATTGCCATCGTCATCGGTCTGGTGCTGGCCTGGGTGGGTGGCACCGTGACTGGCGGGCAGAAGGGGCTTGCTGACCTGGCGCTGTTTTCCGGGATCGGCCTGATGGGCGGCGCCATGTTGCGAGACTTCGCAATTGTCGCCACTGCCTTCGAGGTGCAAGCCACCGAAGCGCGCAAGGCCGGGATGATCGGTGCCATCGCGCTGCTGCTGGGTACGGTGCTGCCATTTATTGTCGGCGCGAGCATGGCCTGGGTCTTCGGTTACCGCGATGCGGTGAGCATGACCACCATTGGTGCCGGTGCGGTGACCTACATCGTTGGCCCGGTGACGGGCGCGGCGATTGGTGCGACCTCCGATGTTATGGCGCTGTCGATTGCCACCGGCTTGATCAAGGCGATCCTGGTAATGGTCGGCACGCCGATGGCGGCGCGCTGGATGGGCCTGGACAACCCGCGTTCGGCCATGGTCTTCGGCGGCCTGGCCGGCACAGTCAGCGGTGTCACCGCAGGCTTGGCGGCAACCGACCGGCGCTTGGTGCCCTACGGCGCCCTGACCGCCACCTTCCACACCGGCCTGGGCTGCCTGCTGGGCCCATCGCTGCTGTTCTTCATCGTACGCGGCCTGGTGGGCTGACCTACCGCTCTCTGGAAGAGCCGGCTTGCCGGCGAATGGCTCTCGCGAGATAAACCGGCAAGGCGTCAGGAGGCGCCTTGTCGGTTGGCGTACATCCGGCATTCCGCCAGGAGCGCCAACAGGTTGGGGTCCCGTTCCTTGGCCTTGAGAAACACCACGCCAATCTGCTGCTGCAGGCGATAGCGGGCCTGCAGTGGAATCAACTTCACCCGGTTCTCGTAGACCGCGGCAATCCTCCCCGGCAGCAAGGCATAACCGACCCCGGAGCTGACCATGCTCAGCAGGGTGAAGATGTCGTTGACCTGCATCGCCACCTTGGGCTCGAAGCCCGCCTGCTTGAATACGCGGATCCCGTCCTGGTGGGTGGCAAACCCCTGGGTCAGCGTTATGAAGGTGGCGTCGCGCACATCGCTCAAGTCCACTTCCGCCTGTTGGGCGAAGGGCGAGTCGGCCGGTGTGGCGAGGAAGATGTCATCGGAAAACAGCGGGATCTGTTCGCAGTCCGGGTCGCTGAAACTGTCATCCAGGGACACCAGAATGGCGTCCACCTCCATGTTCTTCAGCTTGTACAACAGGTCGATATTGGAGCCCAGGATCAGGTCGATATTCAGCTCGCTGCGCCGCAGCTTGAGGCCCATGATCAGCTGTGGGACGGTTTTCACCGTCAGTGAATACAGGGAGCCGAGCTTGAAACGCTCGGCTGAAAACCCGGCAGCTTCGCGGGTCAGGCGCACGCTTTCGACCACGTCGGCAATCAGCTTCTGCGCCCGCTCTTCCAGGACAAAGGCGCTTTCCAGCGGCGTCAGGTTGCGACCTTCGTGTTTGAAAAGTGGGCAGCGCAGGGCACTTTCCAGGGAATGGATGGCCCTATGCACGCTGACATTGCTGGTCTGTAATTCCGCCGCGGCACGGGCCAGGTTGCCGGTACGCATGAACGCCAGGAATACTTCGAGCTTTTTCAGGGTCAACTCTTCGTCGATCAGCATGGTGGCCACTCTTGTTCTAAGAGTCTGATTGTGCCCGACGAGTCAGGGCTTGGCCGCAGGTTTTTTGTTCCGTGGGCGCGCTGCAACGATTGCGCTTTGGCGCTGCAGGCCCGAGCCTTGCGCCTGTAACTTTTCATGAGTGAGCGACAGATGTATTACGGGGAACGATTCAACGCCTGGACCCACCTGGTGGGGGCAATTGCGGCGTTTGTCGGGGGCGTCTGGATGCTGGTCTTGGCCAGCCTGGACGGCAGCCCCTGGAAGATCGTCAGCGTGGCGATCTATGCCTTCACTTTGCTGGTGCTGTACAGCGCGTCCACGGTCTACCACAGCGTGCGCGGGCGCAGAAAAGAGATCATGCAAAAGGTCGATCACTTTTCGATCTACCTGCTGATTGCCGGCAGCTACACGCCGTTCTGCCTGGTGACCTTGCGCGGTCCCTGGGGCTGGACCCTGTTCGGGATTGTCTGGGGGTTGGCGCTGATCGGCATCCTTCAGGAGATCAAGCCGCGCTCCGAGGCGCGGATCCTTTCCATCGTGATCTACGCGGTCATGGGCTGGATCGTGCTGGTGGCAATCAAGCCGCTGCTGGCGGCACTGGGGTCGACGGGGTTTGCCTGGCTGGCCTCGGGCGGGGTGTTCTATACCGTGGGCATCATCTTCTTTGCCCTCGACAGCCGCCTGCGCCACGCCCATGGCATCTGGCACCTGTTCGTGATCGCCGGCAGCCTGCTGCACTTCGTGGCGATCCTGTTCTACGTCCTGTAGGGGCCGGTTTTGAGCCTTGCGCCGGGCTGGCGGACGCCATCGCTGGCAAGCCCGCTCCTACGGGAGGCAACGCTGTTTTTTGTAGGAGCCGGCTTGCCGGCGAAGAGGCCTTGAGCGGTGCGCTGGGCTGGCGGACGCCATCGCTGGCAAGCCAGCTCCTACGGGAGGCGACGCTGTTTTTGTAGGAGCCGGCTTGCCGGCGAAGGGGCCTTGAGCCGTGCGCCGGACGGGTGGACGCCATCGCTGGCAAGCCAGCTCCTACGGGAGGCGACGCTGTTTTTTGTAGGAGCCGGCTTGCCGGCGAAGGGGCCTTGAGCCGTGCGCCGGGCGGGCGGACGCCATCGCTGGCAAGCCAGCTCCTACGGGAGGCGAGGCTGTTTTTGTAGGAGCCGGCTTGCCGGCGAAGAGGGCCTTGAACTGTGCGCTGGGCTGGAGGGCGCTATCGCTGGCAAGCCAGCTCCTACGGGAGGCGACGCTGTTTTTTGTAGGAGCCGGCTTGCCGGCGAAGGGGCCTTGAGACGAGCACCGGGCGGGTGGACGCCATCGCTGGCAAGCCAGCTCCTACGGGTGTTTTAGAAATCGCCCCAGAGTTGTTGGGCCACGGCCAGCGCCACCACGGGGGCGGTTTCGGTGCGCAGGACGCGAGGGCCCAGGCGGGCGGGCAGGAAGCCGGCGCCGTGGGCCTGTTCCACTTCGGCGTCGGACAGACCGCCTTCCGGGCCGATCAGGAAGGCCAGGGTGGCCGGTTTGGCGTGGCTCTCCAGGGGCTCGGCCACCGGGTGCAGCACCAGCTTGAGGTCAGCCTGGGTGTGCTTGATCCAGTCCGCCAGCAGCAGCGGCGGGTGAATCACCGGGACGCGGGAACGCCCGCACTGTTCGCAGGCGCTGATTGCCACTTGGCGCCAGTGCAGCAGGCGCTTGTCGGCCCGCTCATCCTTGAGCCGCACTTCACAGCGCTCGCTGAAAATCGGCGTGATTTCGCTGACCCCCAGTTCCGTGGCTTTCTGAATCGCCCAGTCCATGCGCTCGCCCCGGGACAGGCCCTGGCCGAGATGAATCTGCAGCGGCGACTCCACTTGCCCAGCGAAGCTTTCGTCGAGTTGCACCACCACGCGTTTTTTGCCGACTTCCCGCAGCGTGCCGCGAAACTCCGTGCCCGAACCGTCGAACACTTGCAGCGCGTCGCCTTCGGCCATGCGCAGCACGCGCCCGATGTAATGGGCCTGGGCTTCCGGCAATTCGTGCTCGCCGAGGCTCAAGGGGGCGTCGATAAAGAAACGGGACAATCTCATCTGGGTTCTCTGTGCGGTAGAAGCCGGCTTGCCGGCGATAAACGATGGTGCGGTGTTGATCGAGGTGCTTCGCTGGCAAGCCAGCTCCTACGGTAAAGGGTGCAGGAGCTGGGCAGTGGGCTCAGCCCGGGTCGCGGAACCCGGGGTGGAAGTCCTTGGGCACCGACACACTGACGCGGTCGCTGGTGGCGATGTCGATGCCTTCGCTGGCGACCTCGGCGAGGAAGTCGATCTGCTCCGGGGTGATGACATACGGCGGCAGGAAATACACCACGCTGCCCAGGGGCCGTAACAGCGCGCCGCGCTCCAGGGCATGCTGGAACACTTTGAGGCCACGTCGCTCCTGCCATGGATAGGCGGTCTTGCTCGCCTTGTCCTGGACCATCTCGATGGCCAGGACCATGCCGGTCTGGCGCACTTCCGCGACATTCGGGTGGTCCGCCAGGTGTGCGGTCGAGGTGGCCATGCGCTGGGCCAGGACCTGGTTGTTCTCGATCACCCGGTCCTCTTCGAAGATGTCCAGGGTCGCCAGGGCCGCCGCGCACGCCAAGGGGTTGCCGGTGTAGCTGTGGGAGTGGAGGAAGGCGCGCAGGGTCGGGTAGTCGTCATAGAAGGCGCTGTACACGTCGTCGGTGGTGACCACCGCGGCCAGCGGCAGGTAGCCGCCAGTCAAGGCCTTGGACAGGCACAGGAAGTCCGGGCGGATACCGGCCTGTTCGCAGGCGAACAGGGTCCCGGTGCGGCCGAAGCCCACGGCGATTTCATCGTGGATCAGGTGCACGCCGTAGCGGTCGCAGGCTTCGCGCAGCAGCTTGAGGTACACCGGGTGGTACATCCGCATACCGCCGGCGCCCTGGATCAGCGGCTCGACAATCACCGCAGCGACACTGTCGTGGTGCTCGGCCAGGGTCTGCTCCATGGCCGCGAACATGTTTCGCGAATGCTCTTCCCAACCCATGCCTTCCGGGCGCAGGTAGCAGTCCGGGCTCGGCACCTTGATGGTGTCCAGCAGCAGGGCTTTGTAGGTTTCGGTGAACAGCGGCACGTCGCCCACCGACATCGCCGCCATGGTTTCACCGTGGTAGCTGTTGGTCAGGGTGACGAAGCGTTTTTTGTTCGGCTGGCCGCGGTTGAGCCAGTAGTGAAAGCTCATCTTCAGCGCGACTTCGATGCACGATGAGCCGTTATCGGCGTAGAAGCAGCGAGTCAGGCCTTCAGGGGTGATCTTCACCAGGCGCTCGGACAACTCGATCACCGGCTGGTGGCTGAAGCCGGCGAGGATCACGTGCTCCAGTTGGTCCACCTGGTCCTTGATGCGCTGGTTGATGCGCGGGTTGGCGTGGCCGAAAACGTTGACCCACCAGGAGCTGACCGCGTCGAGGTAACGCTTGCCTTCGAAATCCTCCAGCCACACGCCTTCACCGCGTTTGATCGGGATCAGTGGCAGTTGCTCGTGGTCTTTCATCTGGGTGCAGGGGTGCCACAACACCGCGAGGTCACGTTGCATCCACTGGTTGTTCAGGCCCATCGTCTATCTCCTCGAAGCGGTCCTGCGGCGGGCGCAGGCAAAACAGTCGCGCAAGCCTATGCAATGCCGGGCTGTGTCACAACCTATTGAGGTTCGGAAGAATAAATTCGCAGTAAACATAGGACGGTCTGTCACGTTTTTTGGGGATAGTCCTTAATCCATCGTTAACGTACTGTGCCTACCCTTAAGATCATATTTCTCGATATTTCAAAGCGAAATTTTCCGCTTTAATTCGATAGGTAAATCGCTAGTCTTGGGCAGCAGTTCTTACAGGATTCAAGTCATGCAGCTACGTAATTCCGCTTCGCGCTACGGTTGGGTAAGCATTGTTCTGCACTGGGGCGTGGCCTTGGTGGTGTTCGGCTTGTTCGCCCTGGGCCTGTGGATGGTTGGCCTGGACTACTACAGTACGTGGCGCAAAGACGCACCGGACCTGCACAAAAGCATTGGTCTGACGCTGTTTGCAATCATGCTGCTGCGGGTGCTCTGGCGCTTTATCAGCCCGCCACCGCCAGCGCCGGCCAACCACGGGCGCCTGACTCGCCTGGGCGCCAAGTTCGGCCATGCATTCCTTTATCTCAGCCTGTTCGCTGTGATGATTGCCGGTTACCTGATTTCCACTGCAGACGGTGTCGGGATCCCGGTGTTCGGCCTGTTTGAAGTACCCGCACTGCTTTCCGGGCTACCGGACCAGGCGGATGTAGCAGGCGAGGTGCATCTGTACCTGGCCTGGGTGATCGTGATTTTCGCCGGGCTGCATGGCCTGGCCGCTCTGAAACACCACTTTATCGACCGTGATGCGACCCTGACTCGTATGCTGGGCCGCAAAGCCTGAAGTTCAACCTCGACTCAAAAGGAATAGAAGCATGTTGAAAAAGACTCTCGCCGCTCTGGCCATCGGTTCCGCTCTGTTGTCCGCTGGTTCGGCGATGGCTGCTGACTACGTAATCGACAAGGAAGGCCAGCACGCCTTCATCGACTTCAAGATCAGCCACCTGGGCTACAGCTTCATCACCGGTACTTTCAAGGACCTGGACGGTAAGTTCAGCTTTGACGCGGCGAAGCCTGAAGACGCCAAGATCGAAGTCAATGTGCGCACCGCCAGCGTGTTCACCAACCACGCCGAGCGCGACAAGCACATCGCCAGCAAAGACTTCCTGGACGTGGGCAAGTTTGCTGACGCCAAGTTCGTCTCCACCAGCGTCAAGCCAACCGGCAAGAACGCCGATGGCAAGCTGACCGCCGACGTGACCGGCGACCTGACCCTGCACGGCGTGACCAAGTCGGTCGTGGTCAAGTCCACCTTCCTGGGTGAAGGCAAGGATCCATGGGGCGGCTACCGTGCTGGCTTCGAAGGCACCACCACCATCAATCGCCAGGACTTCGGCAAGATGATGGACCTGGGCCCGGCGTCCAACAACGTCGAGCTGTACATCACCTTCGAAGGTGTGAAAGCGAAGTAATAATCCTCGCTTGCAGCAAAACGCCGACCTTGAGTCGGCGTTTTGCTGTCTGGGCCCCGGCTTGTCGCTGCGCAACAAAAAACGCCCCCGATCTTGCGGTCGGGGGCGTTTTTTGTGCCTGGCTGAAACGAACCGTTAACGGTTACGGGTCAACAGCGCCGGTTTTTCACCACGAGGACGGCCTGGCAGTTGATCCAACTGCTCAGGTGTTGGAAAGCGGTCGGCTTTCGATTCCTTGTGGATGATCTTCGGCGCAGGACCACCGCGCGGGTTCTGCACGGCTGGCTCGGACGAACGTGGCTGATCATCACGGGCCGGGCGACGGTTGTTGCTGCGCGAGTCTTCGCGACGGGCCTGGCCGTCACGGGGTGCGCCATTGCGCGGGCCGCTGCGCTTGGCCGGCGGAGTACCGGTGGTGCCGCCGCTGCTGTTGCGCGGGCCATTCTGACGACCGCCCTGTGGCTGGCCGCCACGTGGAGCACCGCTGCCGGCACCCGCGCCTTGAGCCGGAGCCCCCGGACGACGGCCGCGGCCCTGGGCCGGTTTGGCCTGGGGTACGTAGTCGACACGGTTACCGAAGTTATCGATATCGTCGTCCAGGAACTCGTCAGGCGCGCGATCGGCGGCGGCACGTGGCGCTGGCTGGCGCTGTTCGCGGGCCGGAGTCCCTTCGCGGGGCTTCTGCTCACGGGCCGGGCGATCGCCACGAGCGGCAGGTTTGTCCTTGCCGCCCTTGTCCTTGCCCTTGTCCTTGCGACCGCCGCCGCCACCGCCGCCGTTCGGGCCATCGCCACGAGGACCACGGGCGTTGCGCGGGTTACGCACATCAGGACGCTCGCGGACTTCCGGTTTCTCGGCTTCCACAGCGCTGGCATCGAAGCCCATCAGGTCGCCGTCGGCGATTTTCTGCTTGGTCATGCGCTCGATGCTTTTCAGCAGTTTTTCTTCGTCCGGCGCCACCAGGGAGATGGCTTCGCCCGAACGACCGGCGCGGCCAGTACGGCCGATGCGGTGCACGTAGTCTTCGTCGACGTTCGGCAGCTCGAAGTTGACCACGTGTGGCAGTTGGTCGATGTCCAGGCCACGGGCGGCGATATCGGTCGCTACCAGGATCCGCACTTCACCGGCCTTGAAATCGGCCAAGGCTTTGGTGCGCGCGTTCTGGCTCTTGTTGCCGTGGATGGCGACAGCGGTGAGACCGTGCTTGTCCAGGTACTCGGCCAGGCGGTTGGCGCCGTGCTTGGTGCGGGTAAAGACCAGGACCTGTTCCCAAGCGCCGGCGGTGATCAAGTGCGCCAGCAATGCACGCTTGTGGCTCGCGGCCAGGCGGAACACCCGCTGCTCGATACGCTCGACCGTGGTGTTCGGCGGCGTGACTTCGATGCGCTCGGGGTTGTGCAGCAACTTGCCCGCCAAGGCGGTGATGTCGTTGGAGAAGGTTGCCGAGAACAGCAGGTTCTGACGCTTGGCCGGGAGGCGTGCGAGGACCTTCTTCACGTCATGCACAAAACCCATGTCGAGCATGCGGTCGGCTTCGTCCAGCACGAGGATTTCCACGTGGGACAGGTCGACGCTGCCTTGACCGCACAGGTCGAGCAGGCGGCCAGGGCAGGCCACCAGTACATCGACGCCACGGGCCATGGCCTGAACCTGCGGGTTCATGCCGACGCCGCCGAAGATGCAGGCGCTGACGAACTTCAGGTCGCGGGCATACAGCTTGAAGCTGTCATGCACTTGCGCGGCGAGTTCGCGAGTGGGGGTCAGGACCAGTACGCGCGGTTGGCGCGGGCCGTGACGCTGGGATTTGTCCGGGTGACCATTGGGAAACAACCGCTCCAGAATCGGAAGGGCGAAGCCGCCGGTTTTACCAGTACCTGTCTGTGCCGCAACCATCAGATCGCGACCTTGCAACACGGCGGGAATGGCCCGCTGTTGCACCGGAGTAGGCTGGGTGTAGCCGGCGGCTTCGATCGCGCCGACTAAAGCCTCGGAGAGACCGAGGGAAGCAAAGGACATGAGTAATCCTGTTTTAGTGAGGGCTTGGCCCAAAGGGATAGTCTTACCGGGCGTGAATGGCGTTTAAGGGGACGCAATCCCGTCCGGTCCTGCTGAGATCTGTGAAGGCGGGTCAGCGACGGCTCGCGCGGGCTGTTGAGCTGCGCTGTAGCGGTGTCGAGAAGCCTTGAACAGGGGCCAGCGTCCGGGCGTGAGCCTGGCGGGAGGCCGGAGTATAACAGAGCAATCACGGTACGCTGCTTTCCTGCTGCTCAACGGTTTTTTCTGATGTCGCCGGGGGCGTTCTGCCTTTAGGCCCTGCGCCATATCGCGCGCTCAGTTCGGCGTAAGCCGGTTCACGCTTGAAACGCTTGAGCTCGGCGGCGAAGCGTTGCACCAGGAGGTCCATGCCGGCGTTGCGGCGCACGGCGAGGAATTGGCCCTGGCGGGTCAGCACAAAGGGGTTCTCGGTGACCTGGTCGCGGATCTTCAGGGTGTCGAGCAGGTAATGCCCCACCCGGCGGTCGGTAATCAGCAGGTCGATGCGTCCCAGCAGCAGCTTGCCGAAGTTGGCTTCCTGGGTGGGGGCAGGTTCGCGCTTGAACAGCGGCGAGTCGTTGAAGTCGTCGGTGTACAGGTAGCCCGGGGTGGTGCCGACGGTCAGGCCGCGCAACTCGTCCAGGCGCTTGAACGGGTGGGGCCGCTGGTTGGCGTAGAACATCACGAACTCGACGTCCGAGAGCGGTTCGCTGGGGTAAAGCAGGAGTTTTTCTCGCTCTTCGCGATGAAAGATATCCAGCACAGCATCGGCTTGCCCTTGCTCTAGCATGGCCAGGCAGCGCTTCCAGGGCAGGAATTGCCACTGCACTTCGATCCCCATGCGTTGGAAAACAATGGCCGTGGTTTCGTAATCCAGGCCCATGGCCTGGCCATTTTCCTCGTAGGCGTAGGGCGGCCAGGGATCGGTGACAATGCGCAACTTCTCGCCGTGGGCCATCAGGCTCAGGCAAGTGCAGAGAAGGGCTATCAGCAACCGGGGAATGGCGAGCATGGCGGGAGATTACGCTGAGGCATCATGAAATAGCTAGAGGTGCTGCTGACCGCTCTAGCTCAAGGCCTGCGCATAAAAAAGGCCCCGGTTTGCGCCGGGGCCTTCTTGGCCGGAAACCGTCGCCGATCAGCGCGGCAGTTTCAGGTTGTTCCAGATGGCCAAACTCGGTTCGGCCTGGTTCAGGGTGTAGAAGTGCAACCCCGGTGCGCCGCCTTGCAGCAGGCGTTCGCACATTTCGCTGATGACCTGCTCGCCGAAGGCCTGGATGCTCGCGGTGTCGTCACCGTAGGCTTCCAGTTGCTTGCGGATCCAGCGCGGGATCTCGGCGCCGCAGGCGTCGGAGAAGCGGGCCAGCTTGCTGTAGTTGGTGATCGGCATGATGCCCGGCACGATCGGGATGTTGACGCCCATTTTCTGCACGCGCTCGACGAAGTAGAAGTAGCTGTCGGCGTTGAAGAAGTACTGGGTGATCGCGCTGTCGGCGCCGGCATTGGCCTTGCGTACGAAGTTGAACAGGTCGTCTTCGAAGTTGCGGGCTTGCGGGTGCATTTCCGGGTAAGCGGCGACTTCGATGTGGAAGTGGCTGCCGGTTTCTTCACGAATGAAGCTCACCAGGTCGTTGGCGTGGCGCAGCTCGCCGCTGGCCATGCCCATGCCGGAAGGCAGGTCGCCGCGCAGGGCGACGATGCGCTTGATGCCGGCTGCCTGGTACTGGCTCAGCAGGCCGCGCAGGTCGTCCTTGCTGTCACCGACACAGGACAAGTGCGGTGCCGCAGGGATTTTTACTTCGCTCTCCAGTTGCAGCACGGTGTTGATCGTGCGGTCACGGGTCGAGCCACCGGCACCGTAGGTGCAGGAGAAGAAGTCGGGGTTGTAGCCGGCCAACTGACGGGCAGTGGCGAGCAGTTTTTCATGCCCAGCATCGGTCTTGGTGGGGAAGAACTCGAAGCTGTAGCGACGGTCTTGGGACATAGGGCCTCCAGCAGTGAGCCAGGTTTCAAGCGGCAAGAGGGCGGTGCGCCGACTCCTGCATTTGAAGCCCGCGGCTCACAACTGCAAAAAACGATGAAGAAGCAGGCCTCAAACCTCAAACAGCAAGCAAGCCAACCGCTCTTGCTTGCCGCTTACAGCTCAAAGCTTGCCGCTGCTCTTAGTACCGATAAGCGTGCGGCTTGAACGGGCCTTCGACGGTCACGCCGATGTAGTCGGCCTGGGTCTTGGTCAGTTGCGTCACCACGCCGCCGAAACCGCGGACCATTTCCAGGGCCACTTCTTCGTCGAGTTTCTTCGGCAGTACTTCAACGGTCAGGCGCTCGGCTTTCTGGGCAGGCGACAGGTCGGCGTACTTCTGGCCGAACAGGAAGATCTGCGCCAGTACCTGGTTGGCGAACGAGCCGTCCATGATGCGGCTTGGGTGGCCGGTGGCGTTGCCCAGGTTCACCAGGCGGCCTTCGGCCAGCAGGATCAGGTAGTCGTCGTTCTGTGGGTCGAAATCGCCAGCGCCGGTGCGGTGGATCTTGTGCACTTGTGGCTTCACTTCTTCCCATGCCCAGTTCTTGCGCATGAAAGCGGTGTCGATTTCGTTATCGAAGTGGCCGATGTTGCAGACAACTGCGCGTTTCTTCAGGGCTTTGAGCATGTTTGCGTCGCAAACATTGACGTTGCCGGTGGTGGTTACGATCAGGTCGATCTTGCCCAGCAGGGCTTTGTCGATGCTGGCTTCGGTGCCGTTGTTGATACCGTCGATGAACGGCGAAACCAGTTCAAAGCCGTCCATGCAGGCTTGCATGGCGCAGATCGGGTCAACTTCGGAAACCTTGACGATCATGCCTTCCTGGCGCAGGGACTGGGCCGAGCCCTTGCCCACGTCGCCGTAACCGATGACCAGCGCTTGCTTGCCGGACAGCAGGTGGTCGGTGCCGCGCTTGATGGCGTCGTTCAGGCTGTGACGGCAGCCGTACTTGTTGTCGTTCTTGCTCTTGGTCACCGAGTCGTTGACGTTGATGGCCGGGATTTTCAGCTCGCCCTTGGCCAGCATGTCCAGCAGGCGGTGTACGCCGGTGGTGGTTTCTTCGGTCACGCCGTGAACACGGTCCAGCACAGCTGGGTACTTCTTGTGCAGCAGCTCGGTCAGGTCGCCGCCGTCGTCGAGGATCATGTTGGCGTCCCAAGGTGCGCCATCCTTGAGGATGGTTTGCTCCAGGCACCACTCGTACTCTTGCTCGGTCTCGCCTTTCCAGGCGAATACCGGGATACCGGCGGCGGCGATGGACGCGGCGGCCTGGTCCTGAGTCGAGAAAATGTTGCAGGACGACCAGCGCACTTCGGCACCCAGGGCAACAAGGGTTTCGATCAGCACGGCGGTCTGAATGGTCATGTGGATGCAGCCGAGGATTTTCGCGCCCTTGAGCGGTTGCTCACCGGCGTACTTGCGACGCAGACCCATCAGGGCCGGCATTTCCGACTCGGCGATGATGGTTTCACGACGGCCCCAGGCAGCCAGGGACATGTCGGCGACTTTGTAGTCGGTAAAATCTGCAGGCGTGTTTACAGCGCTCATGAAGAGCCTCCATTCGTAAGTATGCGAATGGGCGCCGTTGTGCGTTTAGTGCCGAGACAGGCAGCCCTGTATCAACAACGCCCCATCCGAGCCTGACAGGTCATGCCTGCTGCAGCGCCCCTCGGACAGGTGGCGGGAAAACGGTATCAAGTGCAGATGACCGTTTTGAAACGGTGGCGATTATAGCGTTCTTTGAGTAGCGAGGGGCAAGCTTCAAGCGGCAAGTAAGCGCCACTCGGTTTTTACTTGCAGCTTGTGGCTTGAAACTTGAAGCTGGGGGCATCAACTACCCTCTATCCACCCCCTCAGAGGCCTGCGCCCCATGAACTTCCACACCCGCAAATGGGTAAAACCCGAAGACCTCAATCCCAACGGCACCCTGTTCGGCGGTAGCCTGTTGCGCTGGATCGACGAAGAAGCGGCGATCTACGCCATTGTCCAGCTGGGTAACCAGCGGGTTGTCACCAAGTACATTTCGGAAATCAACTTTGTCAGCGCTTCGCGCCAGGGCGACATCATTGAGTTGGGCATCACCGCCACTGAATTCGGTCGCACCTCGATCACCCTCACTTGCGAAGTGCGCAACAAGATCACCCGCAAATCCATCCTGACCGTCGAGAAGATGGTGTTCGTCAACCTCGGCGAAGACGGTCTGCCAGCCCCCCACGGCCGTACCGAAATCAAGTACGTCAAAGACCAGTTCCAGGACGAAGCCTGACACCACTCGTAGCCGCCGGCTGGCCGGCGGATGCGCCCGATCATCGCCCTCGCCAGCAGGCAGAGCGCCGCCCGGCTGCTCCTACGGAACAGCCCTGAACCCCGCGTGTCGTAGCTAAAATGACTCGCCAGGTTCAGGAGCTTTATGGACGCCAAAAACGACGGTAAAACCCCCGGTCTGTCGGCCGAGGAGCAGCAAGAAGTCGACCATAACCAGCCACCGCGAGCCGCGGTCCTGCACGAGATCATTCGCACCCAGGGTGACCAGGAACTGGAGCGCAGTGTGGCCGCCCTGTGGTGGTCAGCGCTGGCGGCCGGCCTGACCATGGGCTTGTCCCTGATGGGCATGGGCCTGCTCAACTCGCGCCTGCCGGACGGCGAAGGCTTCAAGGTGATCGCCAGCTTTGGCTATTGCGCGGGCTTTCTGGCGGTGATCCTCGCGCGCCAGCAACTCTTTACCGAAAACACCCTGACCGCCGTGCTGCCGGTGATGAGCAAGCCGAACCTGAGCAATTTCGGGCGGCTGTTGCGTTTGTGGAGTGTGGTGCTGGTGGGGAATCTGTGCGGCACCTTGCTGGTGGCCTACGTGATGCTGCATCTGCCGATTTTCGACACCAAGACCGACCTGGCCTTTCTCGATATTGGCCGCAAGGTCATGGAGAACGACAGCGGGCAGATGTTCGCCAAGGGCATCATTTCCGGCTGGATGATCGCCACCATGGTCTGGATGATCCCGTCCATGGAAAGCGCGAAGATGTGGATCATCATCCTCATCACCTACCTGATGGCGCTCGGGGATTTCACCCATATCGTCGTGGGGTCGGCCGAAGTCTCATATTTGGTGTTTGCCGGCGAATTGCCGTGGCGGGATTTCTGGTGCGTGTTTGCCGGCCCGACCCTGGCGGGCAACATCATCGGTGGCAGTTGCATTTTCGCCTTGATCAGCCATGCCCAGGTACGCAGTGAAAGTGGCCAGCCCAACAAGGCGGCGGATCGGGAGCCGGCTCCCGATCCGCGGCAGATCAAAAAATGATCAGTGGGCGTCGGCCTTGGCAGCTTCTACCGGTGCGTCGTGAGTCACGTGGCGCACCAGTCGGCCGATGCTCAATCCCTGCAAGAGGATCGACGACAGCACCACGATGTAGGTGATGCTCAGCACCAGGTCGCGTTCCGGGCCCAGCGGCAACGCCAGGGCCAGGGCCACCGACACGCCGCCGCGCAGACCACCCCAGGTCAGCACCCGGATGGTGCCGCGGGGCACCGTGCGCCAGCGGCGCAGCAACAGGATGGCCGGGGCCACCGTAAGCAGGCGCGAGAGCACGATGGCGACTGCCAGCAGGCTGGCGGCCAGCAAGTGCAGCCAGTTGAACGGCAGCAGCAACAGTTCCATGCCGATCAGGGCGAAGAGCAGGGCGTTGAGCATGTCGTCCAGCAGTTCCCAGAAACCGTCCAGGTAGCGCCGGGTCATGTCGTTCATCGCCAGGTTGCGACCCAGGTTACCGATGATCAAGCCTGCCACCACCATCGCAATCGGCGCCGAAACGTGCAGTTCGGAGGCCATTGCCGAGCCGCCGATCACCAAGGCCAGGGTCAGCATCACCTCGATCTGGTGCTGCTCGATGCTCTTGATCATCAGGTACACCAGGTAGCCGATCAGCCCGCCAAAGGCCACGCCGCCCACGGCTTCGTGAACGAACAGCATGGCGGTGGCGCCGAGGGTCGGCGTCTCACCCAGTTGGGCGATACCCAGCAGTACGGTGAACACCACCACCGCGGTGCCGTCGTTGAACAGTGACTCGCCGACGATGGTGGTTTTCAGTGGCTTGGAGGCGTTGGCGGTCCGTAGCACACCGAGCACGGCGATCGGGTCGGTGGGGGAGATCAGCGCGCCGAACAGCAGGCAATAGAGGAAACTCACCTGCCAGCCGAAGAGGCCGAAAATCCAGTAGGCCAGGCTGCCGATGACAAAGGTGGCGATCAGTACGCCCACTGTGGCCAACAGGCCGATGGGCCAGCGGTAACTGCGCAGGTCGGCGAGGTTGACGTGCAGCGCGCCGGCAAACAGCAGGAACGACAGCATCCAATTCATCAGCAAGTCGCCGAAGTCGATCTGGCCGATCAGTTGTTGCACGTGTTCTTCAAGGCCGGGGTAGCCGATAAAGCTCAGGCCTTGCAGCAGAAGGGAGAACAGCAGGGCGGTGACCATCACACCGATGGTGGGTGGCAGGCCGATAAAACGGAAGTTCACATAGGTGAGCAGTGTGGTCAGGCAGATAAAAGCAGCAACAAGTTCAAGCATCCGAAGTCCTTTGGATATACAGCAGCGGAAAAAACAGCGACAAGCCTCAGGCTTCAGGCGCCAAGTTTCAAGTTTGAGATGATCGGCATGCGCCTGGCGGCGGAGTCGTTATCAGTATTAAGTAGCGGCTGACCTATTCCGAATCGAACATCGTCACTGCAATAAGGAGCACGGAGTGCTGGCAACCGTTCTGGTATTGATGGCTGCGTTGTTGCATGCGGCGTGGAACACCCTGATCAAATTCAGTGGGCAGCGGCTGTTGGTGGTGGCCTGCATGGACGCGGTGGCCCTGTTGTTGGTAGTGCCGCTGATGGGTTTCGTCGATTGGCCTCCAGCGCAGATCTGGCCGTGGATCCTGGCCTCGGCGGCATTTGAGTTGCTCTATCGCTATTTGTTGATCCAGGCGTACCGGGTGGGTGACCTGGGGTTGGTCTATCCGCTGATGCGCGGTTTGTCGCCCTTGGTGGTGCTGGCGCTGACCCTGATCTTTGCCGGCGAAGTGCTGAGTACGCAGCAAGTGATCGGCATTCTGTTGATCCCCTTCGGCATGCTGTGCCTGTTGTGGCAGGGCGGCGGTGGTGCCCGGTTGCCCTGGTCGATGCTGCCGGTGGTGGCGCTGATCGGCCTGTGCATCGGCAGCTACACCTTTATCGATGGCCAGGCCCTGCGGCGTTGGCCGCACCCTTTGCATTACCTGGCCTGGGTCACGTTGCTCAGTGCCTGGCCCTTTCCCTTGCTGGCCCTGGTGTGCAAGCGCCCGGCGTTTGCGTTGTTCTGGCGTGAGCAGTGGCGCCTGGGATTGAGTGTCGGATGTTGCGTGTTGTTCAGCTACGCTTTGGTGCTTTGGGCCATGCAACTGGGATCGATTGCCGAAGTGGCGGCGCTGCGGGAAATCAGCGTGATCCTGGTGGTGTTGTTTGGCATGCGCTACCTGAAAGAACCTTTCGGCCGCCCGCGGCTCTTAGCCTGTGGGCTGGTGCTGATCGGCATACTGGTGATGAAATTCTGATCGGCCCCACACACAACTCTAAAAAGGATTCCGTTATGACCGTCGCCTTCTGGTGTGTATTGATCGCCATCTTCCTGCCGTACCTGTGCACCGGTGTGGCCAAGTTCAGCGGTGGCAAGTTCGGGGCCCGGCAGAACCATGACCCGCGGGCTTTTCTGGAAACCCTGGATGGTTTTGCCAAGCGCGCCCATTCGGCTCAGCTCAACAGTTTTGAAGTGACCCCGGCGTTTGCCGCAGCGGTGCTCATTGCCCATGTGGCAGGCAACGCCGAATTGGTGACCATCAATGTCCTGGCGGTGCTGTTTATCACCAGTCGCCTGCTTTACATCATTTGCTACCTGGCGGACTGGGCGATCTTGCGCTCGTTGGTGTGGGCGGTCGGTATGGCACTGATTGCCAGCTTCTTCTTCGTCTCGATTTGACGCCTGCCCTGGTTAGGGCCGGCTTCCAAGCGAAGGCGGTCTTGCGAGCGCTATCGCCGGCGAGCCGGCTCCTGCGGGGTCAGGGTTTATCGGTGACTTCCGGAACCTTGGGCAGCGCGGCACCCTTGGGCCAGAGCATCCAGATCTGGCCTTGCTGCTTCATGTCACCAGCCAACTGCCCGGCAGCGTCGCCGGTGCCCCAGAACAGGTCTGCCCGCACTTCGCCGGTGATCGCGCCGCCGGTGTCCTGGGCGGCAACCGGGCGTACCAGGCTGCTGCCGTCGGGCCGGGTAGTGGACAGCCACAGCAGGCTGCCCAGGGGGATGACCTTGCGATCCACCGCTGCGCTGTAACCAGCGGTCAGCGGTACATTGAGCGAGCCGCGAGGGCCTTCGTTGCTGTCGGGGTTGCGGTTGAAAAAGACGTAGCTCGGGTTGCTGCCCAGCAGCTCGGGAATCCGCTCCGGATGGGCCTTGGCCCAGGCGGCGATGGTGCCCATGGTCACTTCTTCCTTGGTCAGCTCTCCCTGCTCCACCAGCCAGCGGCCGATGGGCCGGTACGGATGGCCGTTCTGGTCGGCATAGCCAATGCGCAGTTGTCGGCCGTCGGCCAGTTGGATCCGCCCCGAGCCCTGGATCTGCAGGAATTGCAGATCCATGGGGTCGGTCAGCCAGGCAATGACCGGGGCCTTGACCCCGTTGTTCTCGATGGTTGCGGCGTCGTCATAGGGTTTCAGTACGCGGCCTTCCAGGCGCCCGCGCAGGCGCTTGCCCTTGAGCTCCGGATAGAGGCTGTCGAGGGCGACGATGATCATGTCCTCCGGCACGCCATAGACCGGCACATTGGCCACCTTGGTCTGTTTCAGGCTGCCCGGGTAGACCGGCTCGTAGTAGCCGGTGATCAAGCCGTTGCTGTTGCCGTCGGCCGAGCGCAGGCCATAGACCTGCAACTGATCCTTCAGGAACCCGCGCACCGCGTCCGCAGTTTGCGGCACGTTGGCCGCCGCGGCGCAGGTGGCGCCCCAGATCGGGTCGGCTTTCAGCCGGGTGCAGGCGCTGCGCCAGGAACCGAAACCCGCCAGCAGGTCATTGTCGGCAACGCTGGGCAGGCTGTCCCAGGACGCGCTGGTGTAAGTGGCAATGGCGTGGGGCTTGGGCGGTTCGGGTGTTGGCTGGGGTTTGCTGTTGTCCCCGCCATTGCAGCCGGCCAGCAGGGCAACGAAGGGCAAAGTCCAGCCGAGGCGGCGCCAGCTCATGAAACTCAGGTGCATCGAGTTGTTCCTTTGGAGGTGGCCCGGGTGCTTGGCACGCGCAGACTACCCATATTATTGATAGGGCTATTGGTCTTTGCCGGGTAGGCGGGGATACTGGCCGCCGTTTTCCGTGACCTGAAGCCGCCATGACTTTTAAACGATGTGCTGTGGTATTGCTGGCCTGCCTGACGCTGACCGCTTGTGGCGGCGTGGACCCGAACTCGCCCCTGGGGCAACGCAAGGCGATCTTCAAACAAATGCTCAAGACCGGTGAAGACCTGGGCGGCATGTTGCGTGGGCGTATCGCCTTCGATGGCCCGCGTTTCGCCGAGGGTGCGGTCAAGCTCGACAGCTTGTCCCATGAGCCCTGGAAGCACTTTCCCGAGGTCAAGGAAGAAGATCACACCAGTGCCACGGACGATGTCTGGCGCAAGCAGGCGCGTTTCCAGGAATTGGCCCGTAACCTTGAGGCCGCCACCGGCGCGTTGGTTGTCGCCAGCCGAGTACAGCCCCTGAAGGCCGCTGACCTGGGGCCTTCGGTGCAGAAGGTCGAAGACGCGTGCAGTGCCTGCCATAAAGAGTTTCGCGACCACTGATTCACTGTCTGTGGAGCCCATCCCTGGCCGGTGAACGGCCATCGACAGGGCTCCATTGCCAAGGGTTTACTTGTCCAGCTCGTCCAACGCTTGCTGCAGCTCCTTGCGTGACTCGGCGAGCTTGTCCTTGCGCTTGTTGATCTTCTCGGAATCGCCTTTTTTCATGGCCTTTTCCAGATCGGCCTGACGCCGGCTGACCTCGTGCTTGGCGTCGAGCACCTTGTTCTCCCGCTCTTTTTTCAGCGAAGCGTCGGTGCAATGGCTGGTGACTTCGCTCAGGGCTTTTTCCAGGCCCGCCTGTTGTTCGCTGTTGCCATGGGCCTTGGCCTGTTCGATCTGGGTGCTGATGGCCTGGCGCTTGGCGGCGCAGCCGGTCAGCCCGGGAGCTTCCTCGGCGGCCATCAAGGGGGCGGCCATCAGGCTGAAAAGGCTGAGAAGAGCGAGCGGTGCAAGACGTTTCATAAAGGCTCCGAAGGAAAAAGGTCGCTGTCAGCTGTGCCTGCGAATGGGCTTTTTGAACCGATTCGCCGCCTGTGGTTCAACACAGCGTAGATAGAAAGATCACTCAAAACCGTCGATGCCGGCGGCACGTAATTCTGCACTCAAGGCCAGCACCTGCGGGTCACGAAAAAAAGCACTCAATTGGGCGGCTCGTCCGTGGCCGATCCCGGCTTCGGCTTGCCACTGTTCGGTGTTTCTGCTCGCCAGCCTCTGCCAGGGGCCCGCCAGATTGGCGTTGCCGCTGGGCGGCAGGCCGAGGGCCTGTAACCAGCGTTCGAACGGTTGCCGTCTGGCGTTGTGCAGGCTGTTGAGCAGGCGCGCACTGCTGCGTTCACCGAAGCCGGCAATGTTAGCAAGCTCCGTGGCTTCAAGGGTCAGCCAATCGAGCAAGCCTTTGATTCGTCCTGTTTCAACCAGGGTCTGCCAGGTCTGGCGACTGATATTGGGCATGTTCAGGGCCTTGGGGCCACTGAGCCAGGTCAGCCGAGCGAGAAATTGGCTTTGGCAACCGGGCACCGGCTCCCAGCAACTCAATAGATGAAACGCCGAGGGGGCGGGGGCGTTGACGGGCGGTCTAACCTGGGCCTTGAGCACCAGGCGTTCCAGGCGCGGAATGGTCAGGCCGGCCAGGCTGATTGCAACCTGGTCGCCGGGGCGGATATCCAGCGCCTGCCAGCGCTTCAGCGAACCGAGGCTGACCCGGCGCACTTGGCGATCATCGAGGGTGACCGGTTCCAGTTCCAGCATGGGGGTGATGCGCCCGGTGCGCCCAATCTTGAAGTGCACGTCGCGCACATGGGCCAGGGCCTGGGTGAAGGGGTATTTCCAGGCAACGATCCAGTGCGGCGCCTTGGCTTGCCAGTGTTGGGCTTCCGGGCGCCGACTCTGGCGCAGGATGATGCCGTCGGTGGCGAAGGGCAGGGGCGAGCGATACCAATGGTCGCGCCAGTGCTGGGCATCGGCGAAGCGGGCGACTGGCCGACTGTAGTCGCGGCCTTCGGCAAACCCCAGGGCCTGTAGCCCGGCCAGGCGTTCGGGCAGTGTGTTCGGGCCCTGAGGCCAGTCCCAGACAAACAGACCAATCCGCGCGGCGTCCGCGGCCGGCAGGTGCTTGCGCGCCATCAGTCCGGCCACCTGGCTGCGGGCATTCAGGCTGCCGGCCTTGGACTGGACGTGATACTGCAAGCGCCAATACAACTCGCCCTGGAGCAGCAGGTCGACGGGTTGTGGCAGTTGTTTGGGGATGGCGTCGATGTGTCGGGCCGCGGCGCTCCAGTCATGGCCGTGCAGGCCGTCGCCACGGCTCAGTGCTTGGTGAAAGCGGCCTTGGCGATAGACCAGGGTCACCGCTACGCCGTCGATCTTCGGTTGTGCCCAGACCTCCTGGCGGCTGCTCAGCCAGCGTTGCACGGCGTGGGCGTCGTGGAGTTTTTCCACTCCGGTGTGGGCGATCGGGTGAGCGATGCTGCCGGCAGCGCTGCGCAGTGGCTGGTCCTCTGGTGTCGGTGACTGGGCAGCGCAGGCGCGCAACGCCGCCAGCCGTGTGCGTGCCTGGTCGTAGAGCTCATCGGCGACGTCCGAGCGGCCCAGGCGATGGTAGCTGTCGTCCCAGCGCTCAAGTTGTTGTTGCAGGGGCGGGATTTCATCAGCGGCCTGGGTGGCGGACCCGACCGGGCAATGTGCCTGGGCGGATAGGCTGATAAGGCTCAGGGTCAGGAGCACAAAGGCTGGGATTCTTGGCAGCATGGGGAGCGTCCTTGCTCGGGTGGGTCATGCTTTAAAGGGTAGGCAGGGGGCCGGGCGTGGAGGCCGTCGCTTGTTTGCAGGGTGTTGCCCGGGCTGGTCGCGGCCCCTTCTGTGTTGGCGTCGGGGCGTGGATTCGGGGTGCAGGGGGCTGGAGAGTGAAACCTTCGGCCACAAAAAAGCCCCGCCGGACCAGCCGGGCGGGGCTTTGGGTGTTGCCGGGTGTTGCTTAGAAACCGGCAGCGGCGCGCAGGGCGTCGGCGCGATCGGTTTTTTCCCAAGTGAAGGTGGTGAAGGTGTCGTCACCCACGGTCTTGGTTTGTGGCGCGCGGCCGAAGTGACCGTAGGCGGCGGTTTCCTGATACATCGGGTGCAGCAGGTCGAGCATGGTGGTGATCGCGTAAGGACGCAGGTCGAAGTGCTCGCGAACCAGCTTGACGATCTTGTCGTCGCTGATTTTGCCGGTGCCGAAGGTGTTCAGGGAGATCGACGTAGGCTGGGCCACGCCGATGGCGTAGGACACCTGGATCTCGCAACGCTCGGCCAAGCCGGCGGCAACAATGTTCTTGGCCACGTAGCGACCGGCGTAGGCGGCGGAACGGTCAACCTTGGATGGATCCTTGCCGGAGAACGCGCCACCGCCGTGACGGGCCATGCCGCCGTAGCTGTCGACGATGATCTTGCGGCCGGTCAGGCCGCAGTCGCCCACTGGGCCACCGATGATGAACTGGCCGGTCGGGTTGATGTGGAACTGGGTGTCTTTGTGCAGCAGTTCAGCCGGCAGCACGTGCTTGACGATCAGTTCCATCACGCCTTCGCGCAGGTCGTTGTAGGACACTTCCGGGTTGTGCTGGGTCGACAGCACCACCGCGTCGATGCCGACCACGATGCCGTTTTCATAGCGGCAGGTGACCTGGGATTTGGCGTCCGGACGCAGCCAAGGCAGCAGGCCCGATTTGCGGGCTTCGGCCTGGCGATGCACCAGTTGGTGCGAGAACGCGATCGGTGCTGGCATCAGTTCTGCGGTTTCGTTGCTGGCGTAGCCGAACATCAGGCCCTGGTCGCCGGCGCCCTGATCTTCAGGTTTGGCACGGTCGACACCTTGGTTGATGTCAGGGGACTGCTTGCCAATGATGTTCATCACGCCGCAGGTCGCGCCGTCGAAGCCGACGTCGGAGCTGGTGTAGCCGATGTCGCAGATCACGTCGCGAACGATCTGTTCCAGGTCGACCCAGGCGCTGGTGGTGACTTCGCCGGCAACGATGGCAACGCCGGTCTTGACCAGGGTTTCAACCGCTACGCGAGCGTGTTTGTCCTGGGCAATGATGGCGTCCAGCACGGCATCGGAAATCTGGTCAGCGATTTTATCCGGATGCCCTTCAGACACGGACTCGGAGGTGAAAAGGGAGTATTCGCTCATCTCGACGGTTTCCTAAATTTACCGATGGTGAGTGTCGCCAGTCGGTCGCTGAAAGTGGCGGACCTGGATCTGGAAACCATTACGTAAGCCCACATAGAGGCTTTCCCCGGGAGTCAGTCCCGCAGCGGCGGCCCAGCGGGCCAAATCATCCTGTTCAAACCCCAGCCAGAGATCACCACAGGCCTCTTTGGCCCAGCTCTGGTTATGGCTGCACAGGTCTGTCACTAACAGGCTTCCGCCTGGTTGCAGCAAATCTGCCATGTGCCTGAGGGCGTCGGCGGGTGCGGCGAAATGGTGCAGGACCATATTCAGTACCACGCAGTCGGCCCGGTGTGGCGTGCCGTTCAATGCATCGGCCAGTTGCAGGCGGACATTAGTCAGCGCCTCGCGCTCGCACAACTGACTGGCCAGCTCCAGCATCGCCGGGCTGTTGTCCAGCGCCGTGACCTGGCTGAAGCGGCGGGCCAGGTCCGGCAGGAAGGCGCCATCGCCGGGGCCGACTTCAATGGCCGTGGCCTCGTCACTGAAACTCAGCTTATCCAGCAGCGCGAGCACACTGTCGCGGTACTGGGGCAGTCCTGCGATCAGGTCCTGCTGGGCACGAAATTTCTCCGCCACCCGTGAAAAAAAGTCCTGGCTGGCTGCGGCCCGTTGCCGGTGCACCAAGCCGATACGCCCCTGTACGTCACTGGGCAAGGCCAACTGATCGACCTCTTCGAGCAGCGCCGCATGCAGACGGCCACCCAAGTGCTCGGTGTGGGGCAGGGCGCGGCGGTAAAAAATCGCGTTGCCTTCCCGGCGGGTCGCCACCAGGCCGGCCTGGGCCAGGACCTTGAGGTGATGACTCATGCCCGACTGGCCAATGGCAAAAATCTGCGCCAGTTCCAGTACGCCGAACGAATCATTGGTCAGCGCCCGCAGCACATTGAGTCGCAACGGGTCGCCGCCGGCCTTGCACAAGGTCGCCAGTTCGTCGCAGTCGTCGTGGCCGATGGACGGCAGGCTCAGGTTCATAGGGGCAGCAGTCTAGTGACGCGTCCAAAACCCCGCAAGACCAATATCAAAAAGTTTTGATATTGGGAGATAAATGGCACTTGTCCAGGGGCCTGGTCTCTAACAGACGAACCGCGGAAAGGTTTCACCAGGCGATTGCCCCCTTATCCATAGGAAAAACACGTCTGAGTGACTATCTGTCATTGCCCCCGGCCTATCGCTGAGGGAAAATGCACGCCTTTTTTCCGTTTCGTTTTATTCAATCCCCTAGGAGATCAGCGATGCCCAGCCGTCGTGAGCGTGCCAACGCCATTCGTGCCCTCAGCATGGATGCCGTGCAAAAAGCCAACAGCGGCCATCCCGGTGCCCCTATGGGTATGGCGGATATCGCCGAAGTACTTTGGCGTGACTACCTGAAGCACAACCCGACCAATCCATCCTTCGCCGACCGTGACCGCTTCGTGCTGTCCAACGGTCACGGCTCGATGTTGATTTACTCGTTGCTGCACCTGACCGGCTACGACCTGTCGATCGATGACCTGAAAAGCTTCCGCCAACTGCACAGCCGCACCCCGGGTCACCCGGAGTTCGGCTACACCCCAGGTGTTGAAACCACCACTGGCCCACTGGGTCAGGGCCTGGCCAATGCCGTGGGCTTCGCCCTGGCGGAAAAAGTCCTGGCGGCCCAGTTCAACCGCCCTGGCCACGACATCGTCGACCACCACACCTACGTGTTCCTGGGTGATGGCTGCATGATGGAAGGCATTTCCCACGAAGTGGCGTCCCTGGCCGGCACTCTGGGCCTGGGCAAACTGATCGCGTTCTACGATGACAACGGCATCTCCATCGACGGCGAAGTCGAAGGCTGGTTCACCGATGACACGCCGAAGCGTTTCGAAGCCTACAACTGGCAAGTGATCCGCAACGTTGACGGTCACGACCCGGAAGAGATCAAGACCGCAATCGACACCGCGCGCAAAAGCCCGCTGCCGACCCTGATCTGCTGCAAGACCACCATCGGCTTCGGTTCGCCGAACAAGCAAGGCAAGGAAGACTGCCACGGCGCGCCACTGGGTGCCGAGGAAATCGCCTTGACCCGCGCTGCGCTGAAGTGGGAGCACGGTCCTTTTGAAATTCCGGCCGACATTTATGCCGAGTGGGACGCCAAGGAAGCCGGTCGCGCCGCAGAAGCCGAATGGGACCAGCGTTTTGCGGCCTATTCCGCAGCCTTCCCAAGCGAAGCCAACGAATTGGTACGTCGCCTGAGCGGTGATCTGCCAGCGGACTTCGCCGAAAAGGCCAACGCCTACATCGCTGAAGTCGCGGCCAAGGGCGAAACCATCGCCAGCCGTAAAGCCAGCCAGAACACCCTGAACGCCTTCGGTCCATTGCTGCCTGAGTTCCTCGGCGGTTCGGCTGACCTGGCCGGTTCCAACCTGACCCTGTGGAAAGGTTGCAAAGGCGTCAGCGCTGAAGACGCCAGCGGCAACTACATGTACTACGGCGTGCGCGAGTTCGGCATGACCGCCATCATGAACGGCGTGGCCCTGCACGGTGGCCTGGTGCCTTACGGCGCGACCTTCCTGATGTTCATGGAATACGCCCGCAATGCGGTGCGCATGTCGGCCCTGATGAAACAACGGGTGATCCACGTCTACACCCACGACTCCATCGGCCTGGGCGAAGACGGCCCGACTCACCAGCCGATCGAGCAGATCGCCAGCCTGCGCTGCACCCCGAACCTCGACACCTGGCGCCCAGCCGATGCCGTTGAGTCGGCCGTGAGCTGGAAATACGCCCTGGAACGCAAGGACGGCCCATCGGCGCTGATCTTCTCTCGCCAGAACCTGCAGCACCAAACCCGTGATGCCGGGCAAATCGCCGACATCAGCCGTGGTGGTTACGTGCTCAAGGACTGCGCAGGCGAGCCTGAGCTGATCCTGATTGCCACCGGTTCGGAAGTGGGCCTGGCGGTGCAAGCCTTCGACAAGCTGACCGAGCAAGGCCGCAAGGTGCGCGTGGTTTCCATGCCTTGCACCAGCGTGTTCGACGCCCAGGACGCCGGCTACAAGCAATCGGTTCTGCCGTTGCAGGTCAGCGCCCGTATCGCCATCGAAGCCGCTCATGCCGACTACTGGTACAAATACGTGGGCCTGGAAGGCCGCGTGATTGGCATGACCACCTACGGCGAGTCGGCCCCGGCGCCGGCGTTGTTCGAAGAGTTCGGTTTCACCCTGGACAACATCCTGGGTCAGGCTGAAGAGCTGCTGGAAGACTAAAAAAGCACGCGGTGGCCAACACCACCGCGATCCCCTGTAGGAGCTGGCTTGCCAGCGATTCGCGGTACGCCTGACGCACCGCTGATCGCTGGCAAGCCAGCTCCTACAAATTGGGGGTGCATATAACAAGTTCGTCTGCCTGTGCCTGATCGAGAACCCCATGCCTCAACCGCGTCCCTACAAAGTTGCACTCAACGGCTACGGCCGGATTGGTCGTTGCGTCTTGCGTGCTCTGTTCGAGCGGGGGGCTGCGGCCGGGTTCGAGATTGTCGCCATCAACGATCTGGCTGACCTGGCCAGCATCGAGTACCTGACACGCTTCGACTCCACTCACGGGCGGTTTCCCGGTGAGGTGAAGGTCGATGGCGATTGTCTGCATATCAATGGCAACTGCGTGAAGGTCCTGCGCAGTGCCACCCCCGAAGGCATCGATTGGGCGTCCCTGGGCGTCGATCTGGTGCTGGAATGCTCCGGTGCCTACAACACCCGCGAAGACGGCCAGCGTTTCCTCGACGCCGGCGCGCCGCGCGTGCTGTTCTCCCAGCCGATGGCCAGCGAGGCAGATGTCGACGCCACCATCGTCTACGGGGTGAACCAGGATTGCCTGACCGGCGCCGAGCTGCTGGTGTCCAACGCGTCCTGCACCACCAACTGCGGCGTGCCGTTGTTGCGCCTGCTGGACCAGGCCATTGGCCTGGAATACGTGTCGATCACGACGATTCACTCGGCCATGAACGATCAGCCGGTGATTGACGCCTATCACCACGAAGACCTGCGCCGCACCCGTTCGGCATTCCAGTCGGTGATTCCGGTGTCCACCGGTCTGGCGCGCGGTATCGAACGGCTGTTGCCGGAACTTGCCGGGCGAATTCAGGCCAAAGCTGTGCGCGTGCCGACGGTCAACGTGTCGTGCCTCGACATCACGATGCAGACCGTGAGCGATACCGACGCCGGCGAGGTCAACCGGATCCTGCGCGAGGCCGCCACCAGTGGCCCGCTCAAGGGCCTGTTGGCGTACACCGAGTTGCCCCACGCCAGCTGTGATTTCAACCATGACCCACATTCGGCGATCGTCGATGCCAGTCAGACCCGTGTTTCCGGCCCTCGGCTGGTGAACATCCTGGCCTGGTTCGACAACGAATGGGGGTTTGCCAACCGAATGCTGGATGTTGCAGAGCACTATCTGCATGCCGCTGCTCCACTCCCAGTCTCTAAAATTCAGTAACCCAGGAATTGCGACCCATGACCGTGTTGAAGATGACCGACCTCGATCTGCAAGGTAAGCGCGTACTGATCCGCGAAGACCTCAACGTCCCAGTCAAGGACGGTGTTGTCACCAGCGATGCGCGAATCCTGGCTTCGCTGCCGACCATCAAGCTGGCCCTGGAAAAAGGTGCGGCCGTGATGGTCTGCTCGCACCTTGGCCGTCCGACCGAAGGCGAGTTCTCGGCCGAGAACAGCCTGGCGCCTGTCGCCGCTTACCTGAGCAAGGCCCTGGGCCGCGACGTGCCGCTGGTGTCCGATTACCTGGGCGGCGTTGACGTCAAGGCCGGCGACATCGTGCTGTTCGAAAACGTGCGCTTCAACAAGGGCGAGAAAAAGAACGCCGACGAACTGGCCCAGCAATACGCTGCGCTGTGCGACGTGTTCGTGATGGACGCCTTCGGCACCGCCCACCGTGCCGAGGGTTCGACCCACGGCGTGGCCAAGTTCGCCAAGGTTGCGGCGGCTGGCCCATTGCTGGCTGCTGAACTGGACGCACTGGGCAAGGCCCTCGGTGCTCCGGCTCAGCCAATGGCGGCAATCGTCGCCGGCTCCAAGGTGTCCACCAAGCTCGACGTACTCAACAGCCTGAGCCAGATCTGCGACCAACTGATCGTCGGCGGCGGCATTGCCAACACCTTCCTGGCCGCTGCCGGCCACCCGGTGGGCAAGTCGCTGTACGAGCCGGACCTGCTGGACACCGCCCGTGCCATCGCCGCCAAGGTCAGCGTGCCGCTGCCGGTGGACGTGGTCGTGGCCAAGGAATTCGCTGAAAGCGCCGAAGCCACCGTCAAGCTGATCGCTGACGTCGCGGCTGACGACATGATCCTGGACATCGGCCCGCAGACCGCTGCGCACTTCGCTGAACTGCTGAAGACCTCCAAGACCATCCTCTGGAACGGCCCGGTCGGCGTGTTTGAATTCGACCAGTTCGGCAACGGCACCAAGGTCCTGGCCCAGGCTATTGCTGACAGCGCGGCGTTCTCCATCGCTGGCGGCGGAGACACCCTGGCAGCCATCGACAAATATGGCGTTGCCCAGCAGATCTCCTACATTTCCACCGGTGGTGGCGCGTTCCTGGAATTCGTCGAAGGCAAGGTGCTGCCGGCGGTTGAAGTTCTGGAAGCGCGGGCCAAGGCCTGACGGACACGTTGGCCAGGCAAAGGAGTGTTCATATGGTCAAGATGACATTGCCGTTGCTGATCGTTGCGGCGCTATTGGCGGGGTGCAGCAGTGCCCCGCAGGCTCGCCCGGACGCCGAGGCAAAGCCGCCGGAAGAGGGCTGCTACCAGGCTGATTGGCAGGCCGAGACCGCTCCGGTGATCAACAAGCGTCTGGGCCCCGATGGCCTGGACAAATACGAGACACCGTCAAAGGCTCGGGAACAGGGTTGCCCTTGACGGGTCAGATTCGATAACGCGCAGTGTCGACGGCCGCGTGCCGTCGACCGAGGAACACCGATGAAAGGCTTGATCGCCCTGGCGATGCTGGGTTTGCTTGCAGGTTGCGCCAACCTGAACCTGTTCCAGTCGTCACCGACCGACCCTTGGACCACCTGGGTGTGTGATAGCCAGGCACAAGTGGTCTGGCGCTACACCGATGGCCGTCGCGAAGAAGTCGAGGTGCGTCTGGGTGGTGCCGATCAGGTGCGTCGCTTGAAGCTGGAGCCGGGTGCATCGGGTTCGTTGTACAGCGATGACATGCTGGCGTTTCACATAAAGGGTGATGAAGGCCTGGTTTACTGGGTCGCCACCAACGATTTGATCGGCCGCGGCTGCAAAGCCCCGTAGGAACTGGTTGGCCAGTGAAGGCGGCTTCATGGACCTGTAGAGGCCCAGTGGTCCTTTCGCCGGCAAGTCGGCTCCTGCAAGGCTGTATGGAATGAGCTTTACCGAATCAAACGGAGCGGGCTGACCCCCGATCCGCAATCACTTGAATAGCAGCCGCCGCTCCGGCAGGCTTGCACGATTAACGACCCTCGACCGGGAGAGACACACACAATGGCACTCATCAGCATGCGCCAGATGTTGGACCACGCAGCCGAATTCGGCTATGGCGTTCCAGCTTTCAACGTCAACAACCTTGAGCAGATGCGCGCCATCATGGAAGCGGCTGACAAGACTGACTCCCCGGTGATCGTCCAGGCTTCCGCCGGTGCTCGCAAATACGCCGGTGCCCCGTTCCTGCGTCACCTGATTCTGGCCGCCATCGAAGAATTCCCGCATATCCCGGTGTGCATGCACCAGGACCACGGCACCAGCCCTGACGTTTGCCAGCGCTCGATCCAGCTGGGCTTCTCCTCGGTCATGATGGACGGCTCCCTGGGCGAAGACGGCAAGACCCCAACCGATTACGAATACAACGTGCGCGTCACCCAACAGACCGTAGCCATGGCTCACGCCTGCGGCGTATCGGTTGAAGGCGAGCTGGGCTGCCTGGGCTCCCTGGAAACCGGCATGGCTGGTGAAGAAGACGGCATCGGCGCTGAAGGCGTGCTCGACCACAGCCAGATGCTGACCGACCCGGAAGAGGCTGCGGATTTCGTCAAGAAGACCCAGGTCGACGCCCTGGCTATCGCCATCGGTACCAGCCACGGTGCCTACAAGTTCACCAAGCCGCCTACCGGCGACGTGCTGGCCATTGACCGCATCAAGGAAATCCACAAGCGCATCCCTAACACTCACCTGGTGATGCACGGCTCTTCGTCGGTTCCACAAGAGTGGCTGGCGATCATCAACCAGTACGGCGGCGACATCAAAGAAACCTACGGCGTGCCGGTTGAAGAAATCGTTGAAGGCATCAAGTACGGCGTGCGTAAGGTCAACATCGACACCGACCTGCGCCTGGCGTCCACCGGTGCCATGCGCCGCCTGATGGCCACCAACCCGAGCGAGTTCGACCCGCGCAAGTTCTTCGGCGCCACTGTGACGGCCATGCGTGACGTGTGCATCGCCCGTTACGAAGCCTTCGGTACCGCAGGCAACGCTTCGAAGATCAAACCGATCTCCCTGGAAGCGATGTTCCAGCGTTACCTCAAGGGTGAGCTGAACGCCAAGGTCAACTAAGCCCTAGCGTTGAATGAAAAAGCCCGCAGCGATGCGGGCTTTTTTGTGCCTGTGGATTGTGTGTCGGGGGAGGGCGATTCGCCGGCAAGCCGGCTCCTGCAACAGACGTCAGGTTTTGTTGTGGTCGATGTCCAGCTTGCTGAAGGTCACTTGGCCGCCTTCGCTGGTCTTGCCCTCGTTGTCCTGGACATACACGCCGGCCTTGAAATACAGCGGCTTGTTACGCCAGGTGGCGCTGATCTTGGTATCCCACTGATTGCCAGCGGCGCTGACGCTCAAGGCGCCGCCGGGGCTCAAGTGGATCAGGTAGGAGAAATCCCGATCCAGTTTCACGTTCTCGGCGATGGTGATCACCCGACCCTCGGCATCGTCCGGGCGCAGGCGCACCTTTACTACGATGTTGCCGGCGGCTTTGCTGGTTTTGTACTGGTACTCCACCTTCACCAGCGGCTTGGTGCTGTTGTAGGCATGAATCTGGCCGATGACGATCTTGCCCGATGACGGCACCTTGTTGACCGCGAGGGTGGCGTACAGCAGGTTGTCGGCTTCGGGGTAGGTCCAGTTGCGCAGGGTGCCGTTGGAGTAGGTTTCCCGCAATTCGGTGCGCGGATAGATGGCGTTCTCTGTTTTTGAACCGGTGACCGGTGACCAAAAGAACAGAGTGCCGGTGTTGGAATGGAAATATTGGTTCTTGAAGCCGCTGACCAGTTTTGGGGTGTCGATGGTGGCCGGCGGGGAGCCGACGGGAACGCTGAGGTTCCAGGTTGCCAGGTCGATCATAGTTACAGCTTCCACAATTACGGGTCGGCGAAGGCTCTAGTCTGAGCATTTGAAGGCGCCTTTATAACGTAGATGCAAGCCTTGGCGAGCGCCGTACGGCGGACGCTTGACGTCAAGCAAATGTCAAAAAGCCACCTTCGCTGTATTTGTTGGGCTTGCGGACTGACCGTTAGTCGGGAGCCATGAACTTTGGCTAAATGATGGCTTCATGACAGCTTCTGCTTTTCTGGATCCGGGTCTAGAGTGAAGACTCAGTTTTCGTGCGGTTATCCCCACCAGAGCCCTCATACAGACAAGAGAAGCAGCATGGAATGCGTGCAACCGACGCCCAATGACGGCAGCTCAGTTCTTTTGATCGTCGACGATTACCCGGAAAATCTCATCAGCATGCGTGCCCTGCTGCAGCGCCAGGACTGGCAAGTCATGACGGCTGTGTCGGGTATCGAAGCCCTGGAGTTATTGCTGCGGCATGAAGTCGACCTGGTCTTGCTGGATGTGCAGATGCCCGGCATGGACGGCTTTGAAGTCGCGCGTCTGATGCGTGGCAGCCAGCGTACGCGCCTGACCCCGATCATTTTCCTCACCGCCAACGAACAGTCCCAGGACGCCGTGATCAAGGGCTACGCCAGCGGCGCCGTGGATTATCTGTTCAAGCCTTTCGACCCGCAGATCCTCAAGCCCAAGGTCCAGGCCTTGCTGGAACATCAGCGCAATCGCCGGGCCCTGCAGCGCCTGAGCCATGACCTGGAAGCGGCCCGGGCGTTCAACGCTTCGGTCCTGAACAACGCCGCCGAGGGCATCCTGGTGGTGGACGAAGAAGGGTTGATCCGCTTCGCCAATCCGGCGGTCTCGCGCTTGCTCAATGCCCAGGCCAAGGAGCTGCAAGGCGCGCCCTTCCTGGATTTCTTGCAAAAGCCCCACCTGCCGAACTGGGCCGATTCCGAGTTGTACGCCAGCTACCGCAAGGGCGAGACCTATCGCCTGCACGACGCCCTGTTGCGTACCGCGCCGGGGCAGCAGGTCGCGGTGGCGTTGTCTTGTGCCGCGCTGCCCAAGGAGCAGCAGGCGATGGTGGTTACCTTGCTGGACATGTCCGAGGTGCGGCACCTGCACCAGCAGCTGGAGTATCAAGCGGTCACCGATCCTCTGACCGGCTTGCTCAACCGCCGGGGCTTCTACCAAACGGTGGAAAGCATCCTGTTGCGCAGCGAGCGTTCTGAGAAGTCCCTGGTGCTGCTCTACCTCGACCTCGATGGTTTCAAGCGGATCAATGATTGCCTGGGGCACGATGCCGGTGATCGGGTGCTGCGCTGGGTCTCGGAGCAGTTGAAGGATTGCCTGCATTCATTCGATGTCCTGGCGCGTATGGGCGGGGATGAGTTCACCGCCTTGCTGGAGCTGGAGTTCCCCGAGCAGGCGGCGAAGGTGGCCGAACGCCTGATCGAACGGGTCTCGATCTGCCAGCAGATGGATGGCCTGGAAGTGACCATGGGCATGAGCATCGGCATCGCCATCTACCCGGATTGCGGCTCCAACCTTGAGGGCCTGATGCGCGCGGCGGATATCGCCATGTACGAAGCCAAGCGCGCCGGTCGCCAGCAGTACCGCTATTACGACCAGGAAATGAACGGCCGCGCGCGCTCGCGGTTGATGCTTGAAGAGAGTGTGCGCAGCGCGGTGAAGCGCAAGGAATTCAACCTGGTCTACCAACCCCAGGTGGCCGTCGCCGACGGTCGTCTGCGGGGCTTCGAGGCGTTGCTGCGCTGGCGTCACCCGAGTGTGGGCGATGTGCCGCCGGGGCTGTTCCTGCCGTTGCTGGAAGAGGCGCGACTGATCAGCCGCCTGGGTAGCTGGATCTATCAGCAGGGCGCTGCCCAGCGCCAGGCCTGGGAGTCGGTGTTCAGCAGCGATCTGGTGCTTGGGGTCAGCCTCAGTGCCACCCAGTTCGCCATGCCGAACCTGGTCGCGGAATTGAGGCAGGTCCTGGAGCAGCACGGGTTGCAGCCCCAGCAGTTGGAAGTCGAGGTCACCGAAGAAGCCTTGACCCAGAACCTCGACGACACCCGCAAGCAACTGCGCTTGCTGCGTGAGCTGGGGGTGCGGGTGGCCCTGGACGACTTCGGTTCGGGCAACTGTTCCCTGGCGCATCTGCGGGATTTGGAGCTCGACACCCTCAAGCTCGACCGGCACTTGATCGCCCGTCTGCTGGATTCTCCACGGGACGCGGCGGTGGCCCGCAGCGTCATCGAACTGAGTAAAGAGTTCGGCCTGCTGGTGATTGCCGAGGGGGTGGAAACCATTGAGCAGTACCAATGGCTGCAGGCCCACGGTTGTGAGTATGTACAGGGCTTCCTGGTGGCCCGCCCCCTGATCGCCAGCGATGCCAGTGGCTTTGCCCAGCCCTTTGACTGGAGCGCGCTGCAGGCTTGAATTCGCTACACTGGCGCACTTTCGTGATTGCGTTACCGCCCCCATGACCGCGCTGAAATACCTCCAGGCCTACCCGGTCGCCTTGCAAGAGCAAGTTCAACAGCTGATTGCCCAGGGGCGCTTGGGCGATTACCTGAACCAGCGTTACCCCGAACGGCATTCGGTGCAGAGCGACAAGGCGCTGTACGGCTACGCCCTGGAGCTGAAGCAGGAATACCTGCGCAACGCGCCGCCCATCGACAAGGTGCTGTTCGACAACCGCCTGGACCTGACCCACCGCGCCTTGGGTCTGCACACCACGGTGTCGCGGGTTCAGGGGGGCAAGCTCAAGTCCAAGAAAGAGATCCGCATCGCGTCGTTGTTCAAGGAGGCGGCGCCGGAATTCTTGCGCATGATCGTGGTGCACGAATTGGCCCACTTCAAGGAAAGCGACCACAACAAAGCGTTCTACAAGCTCTGCGAGCACATGCTGCCGGGCTACCACCAGCTGGAATTCGACCTGCGGGTTTATCTGACCTGGCGTGACCTGCAAAGCAAGGAGTAGGCGATGGATGTCAGCAAGACCAAGAGCAGTTTTTACCGCCGCTTGTACGTGGCCTATTTGATCGACAGCGGCCTGGCCAGCAACGTGCCGGCCTTGACCGAAGTCACCGGCATGCCCCGGCGCACGGCCCAGGACACCATCGCTGCCCTGGCCGATCTGGACATCCTCTGCGAGTTCGAGCAGCAGGACGGCGGGCGCAATCATGCTGGGCGCTACCGTATCCACAGTTGGGGGGCGATCGACAAAGGCTGGATCGAGCCCAATCTGCGGCAGATCAAGAGTGTGCTCGGCTACCCCTGATTCGCCGCTGGCCGGAGCCGGGCCTCAGGCCCGGCGCATGCCGATATGGGGAATGCCATCTTCGAGGTAGGGTTCGCTGGCCACGGTGAAACCGTAGCGCCCGTAATAGCCTTGCAAATGTGCCTGCGCCGAAAGGTAGATCGGCGTCTGCGGCCAATGCTTTTCCGCCTGCTTCAGGGCCTGCTCCATCAGTTCATGCCCAAGGCCTTGGCCCCGCGCCTCGGCCGCGATCACCACGCGGCCGATGACCACGTCGCCCCCTTGGGAGGTCGGGTCCAGCAGGCGCAGATAAGCCAGTAGCCGGTCGTCCTGCCACGCCATCAGGTGACAGGTGTCGCCTTCCAGATCCTGGCCGTCGACTTCCTGGTAGGGGCATTTCTGTTCGACCACAAAGACCTCCGTACGCAGCTGCAGCACTGCGTAGAGCTGTTCTTTGCCCAAGTCGGTGTGATGTTTGCAGACCCATTCGATTGTCATGTGTATGTCCCTTGAAAAAGCTGCACGAATACTAAGCGCCTGACCTGCGGATGTCTTGCCGGAGCCGAGCAATCCGTGAGTTAGGTCAAAATGCCATTACTTTCCCTCGCTGGGCTTTGGATTCTTTGTGTAATCTGCATCCAGGCCCAGTGAGGTGGTGTTGGTGAGCTAAGGTTAACGCCTGGCTGTTGCTGGATTGGGCCATGGGCCCGTGTCGTGTGGGCTGGAACGCGCCGGGCTCTGCGCCCGCTAAGGATCTTTAAGCATGCTGCGACGGTATCGAGCTTTGGCTTTGATCGGATTGCTGTTGCTGGGCCCGCAAGCTCATGGAGAAAAACTGCGTCTGGTGGCGGATGCCTGGCCACCGTTCACCGATGCGACTCTGGTCAATGGCGGGTTGGCCACGGACATCGTCAGCACGGCCCTGGCCCGGGCCGGCTATGCCAGCGAGTTCGAACAGGTACCGTGGGCGCGAGCCCTGTTGGGGGTGGGTGAGGGGCGCTACGACGTGCTAGTGAATGCCTGGTACAACGAAGCGCGCACCCAGTTGGGGCAGTTTTCCGCGGAGTACCTGCTTAACCGCGTGCGCTTTATCAAGCGTAAGGACACGGCACTCGAATACAACAACCTGCAGCAACTGCATGAGTACCCGATTGCGGTGGTACGCGGTTACGCCTACTCCCCCGAGTTCGACGGCGACCCACTGTTGCAGAAGATCCCGGTGCACAGTTTTGCCATGGCGGTGCGCATGCTGGCGGCCGACCGGGTCAAGTTGACCGTGGAAGATGAATACGTGGCCCGCTATTACCTGGCCCGGGAGTCATTGCGTGTGCGCAATGCAGTGGAGTTCCTGCCCAAGCCCTTGAGCGAAAACAGTCTGCATATCCTGGTGAGCCTGAAGAACCCCAAGCATGCGCAGATCGTCGCCGGCTTCGACCGTGAGATCGCTGCCATGAAAGCCGACGGCAGCTACGACCGCCTGCTGCGCCAGCACGGGATGTAAGGGGGGGCAGGCTTTGAGCGGCAAGCGGCAAGCGGCAAGCCAGAGCCGTTCGCGCAGTTCTTGCCGCACCTGCCGCGGCCCTCAAGCGGCCTTAATCAAATGCGCCGCCAGGGTCCGCAACGGGCCCAGTTGTCGGCAGATCAGCGCTAGCTGGGTCTGCACCAGGCGCTGACCTTCGTCGATTTCATCCGGCATCTGCTCCAGCTCGTTGGCCAAGGCTTCCTCGGCATCGCTCTGGATGGCGATCGGGGTTTTGTTGGCCAGGCCCTGGGCGATCTCGTCGATGCTCGCCGCCAGGCTGACCCCGGCGCCATTGATCAGGTGCTCCCGGACTTCCCCCGGCAACTGGGTTTCCCGGTGCGCGCCCAATCCCGACAGGTAGCTGAGCAAGGTGTGGGACAGCACCAGGAAGCGGAAACCCACGTCGGCTTCCTTCCGGAAATGCCCCGGCTCCATGAGCATGTTGGCCAGGGTGGTGGACAGTGCCGCGTCGGCGTTGTGTGCGTTGCGTCGGGCCAGGCGGTAAGCCAGGTCGTCGCTCTTGCCCGCGGCGTACTGCTGCATGATTTGCCGCAGGTAGATGCTGTTGCAGCTCAGGGTATTGGCCAGCACCTTGTTCAGGCGTCGCCCCTGCCAGTCCGGGAGGAACAGGAACACCGCCAGGCCGGCGATCAGGCTGCCGAGCAAGGTATCGAACAGCCGTGGCAGGAACAGCCCGTAACCGTCGCCTACCTGGTTGAAGCAGAACAGCACCATCAAGGTGATCGCGGCGGTGGCCAGGGTGTAGCGCGTGGTGCGGTTGGTAAAGAACACCACGCCGGCGGCAATCGCGAACAGCGACTGCACCAGCGGGCTGGGGAACAGGTCGAACAGGGCCCAGGCGATGGTCAGGCCGATGGCGGTGCCGATGATCCGCTGGCCCAGCTTGCGCCGGGTGGCGCCGTAGTTGGGCTGGCAGACGAACAGCGTGGTGAGGATGATCCAGTAGCCCTGGGACGGGTGGATCAAGTGCACCATGCCATAGCCGATGGTCAGCGCCAGCGGCAGGCGCAAGGCGTGGCGGAACAGCAGCGAGGTCGGCGTCAGTTGGGTGCGCAGGCGGGTCCAGACATCCTTGAAGTTGCGCGGCGAACGGTCCAGCAGGCTGCTGTCGGTGGCGTCGGCCAGGGCATCGGGGTTGCTGGCGTCGCTGAGCAGGCGGTCGAGGGTGCCGAGGTTGGCCGCCAGCGCACGCAGGGAGCGCAGCAGTCCGCGCCAGGCCGGGTTGCTCTGGATCCGCAAGTGTTCCAGGGACGCGTGCAGGTCACCCAGGGCTTCGGCAAAGCTGGCGTCATAGACGAACGGCTGGCGCAACTGGATGGATTCCGCCAGGGCGCGGCAGGCCTTGCCCTGCTGGCGCAACAAGCGCTGGCAGCGGAACAGCACGTCGCTGTGGAAGAACGCGTCGGTCAGGGCGTTATAGGGGTAGTGGGATGAACTGGCACGCTCGTGGATGTCCTGGGCAAGGAAGTACAGCTTCAGGTAGCGGCTGACTTTCGACCCCGGCCGGCCATTGCCCACCCGGTGCAGGATGATTTCCTTGGCGGCGTTGAGGGCTGCCACCACCTTGCCGTTTTGCTGGGCCAGCTCCAGGCGCCGGGCTTCCACATCCAACTGTCGGATCGGCTCGAACAGGGATGACTTGAGCTTGAGGTAGAAACCCAGCTCACGGAACAGCCGGGCCAGGCTCTGCTGCACCGGCTGGTTGGAAAACAGTGCCTGCCACAGTACGGAGAGCAGGCCATACCACGCGGCGCCAGCCACCAGCAGCACCGGCTCGTGCCAGAAGTCGATCACCGCGCCGCCGCGCTGGTCCACACCGATCATGGTGTAGACCGAGAGGATCAGGGTTGCCGAGGCGATGGCGCCGTAGCGTTCACCCAGGGCACCGAGCATGGTCAGGCCGAAACTGGCCAGGGCCAGGGCGATGACGAAAATCCACGGGTAGGGGAACAGCAGTTCCACGGACAGGGCGGCGACGCTGAAGCACACCAGGGTCACGGCCAGGGCATTGAGGCGGCCCTGCCAACTGTCGTCGGTCTCGGCCAGGGCGCTGGCGATGATCCCCAGGAACAGCGGGATCAGCAGGGCCATTTCATCCTGGTACCAACACAGGGCCATGCTGCCCGTCAGGGCGATGAAGACCCGCACGCTGTAGCTGAATTTATCCAGCGCCCAGAGGCGGCGCAGAGACTGATGAAAGGAGGTCGATGCCATGGAAGGGAAGAGGCCTGCGGCTAAGCGATTGATCTAAATTGAGGGAGTTATGACGGCGATGCAATGGCGCCGTCACCTTCTCCAGCAAAATTTGTTCCTTGATCGAACCCTTTTACACGTATTGCGCGGCGGCGTAGCCCGAGGCCCAGGCCCATTGGAAATTGAAGCCGCCCAGATGCCCGGTCACGTCCAGCACTTCTCCGACAAAATACAGCCCCGGGCTTTTCAGGGATTCCATGGTCTTGGACGAAACTTCCCGCGTGTCCACCCCGCCCAGGGTCACTTCGGCGGTGCGGTAGCCCTCGGTGCCCGCAGGGATCAAGGTCCAGCGCCCCAGCTTGTCGGCGATCTCGGCGATTTCGGCGTGGGTGTACTGCTTCATTGGCTTGGAGGCGAACCAGTTGTCCGCCAGCAAGTTGGCCATCTTCTTGGTGAAGATTTCCCCAAGCAGGGTTTTCAGTTCGCTGTTGGGCCGTTCGGCCTGCTGCTGTTGCAGCCAGCCGTGGGCGTCATGGTCGGGCAGCAGGTTGATCTCGATGCTGTCGCCCGGCTGCCAGTAGGAAGAAATCTGCAGGATCGCCGGGCCGCTGAGGCCACGGTGGGTGAACAGGATGTTCTCGCGGAAACTCTGCTCGTTGCAGCTCACCAGGCAGTCCACCGAGGTTCCCGACAGCTCGCCACACAATTCCTTGAGCTGGTCGGTGATGGTGAACGGCACCAGGCCGGCACGGGTCGGCAGCAACTCATGGCCGAACTGCTTGGCCACCTGATAACCGAAGCCGGTGGCGCCCAGGGTCGGGATCGACAGGCCGCCGGTGGCGATCACCAGGGACTGGCACTGCACCTGGCCGAGGGTGGTTTGCAGCAGGTAGCCAGACTCCAGCTTCTCGATCTGCTGGATCGAGGTGTCCAGGTGCAGCTCGACGCCGACCTGGTCGCACTCGTCGAGCAGCATGCCGAGGATGTCGCTGGACTTGTTATCGCAGAACAGTTGGCCGAGCTTCTTCTCGTGGTAAGGCACGCCGTGCTTGGCCACCAGGCCGATGAAGTCCCACTGGGTGTAGCGGGCCAGCGCCGACTTGCAGAAGTGCGAGTTGTGCGAGAGGAAGTTGGCCGGCTCGGTGTACATGTTGGTGAAGTTGCAGCGGCCGCCGCCGGACATGAGGATCTTCTTGCCGGCCTTGTTGGCGTGGTCCAGCAATAGCACCTGGCGTCCTCGGCCGGCCGCGGTCAGCGCGCACATCAAGCCTGCGGCGCCAGCGCCAATGATCACGACTTCGGTAGAACGCAAAACGGTGTCCTCTTGGTGGGGCGCTACAAAACAAACTGTGGGAGCGAGCCGGCTCGCTCCCACAGGGGATCTCCTTTGGATGGAAGATCAGTTACAAAACACGCACGCGCAGCGAACGGCCCTTGATCTTGCCGTTGTTCAAACGCTGCAGCGCCTGCATGACCACGGTGCGTTCAACCGCCACATACGACTGGAAGTCGAAGATCGCAATTTTGCCGACCTGGGCGCCCGGGATGCCTGCATCGCCAGTCAGTGCACCGAGAATATCGCCCGGACGCACTTTGTCCTTGCGCCCGCCAGCGATGCACAGCGTGCTCATCGGTGGCTGCAGCGGGGCGCCGCCCTGGGACTTGAGGTTGTCGACCTGATCCCAGTTCAGCGGGGCTTTCTGCAGCTGTTCGATGGCTTGCGCGCGATGGGCTTCGGACGGTGCGACGAGGCTGACCGCGATACCTTTTTCGCCAGCGCGACCGGTACGGCCAACGCGGTGAATGTGGATTTCCGAATCGCGGGCCAGCTCGACGTTGATCACCATGTCCAGCGCATCGATGTCCAGGCCTCGGGCGGCCACGTCGGTGGCGACCAGTACCGAAGTACTGCGGTTGGCGAACATCGCCAGCACTTGGTCGCGGTCACGCTGTTCCAGATCGCCGTGCAGGCCGACGGCGGAAATGCCTTTGGAGGTCAGGTGATCGACGGTTTCCTGTACTTGCTGCTTGGTGAAGCAGAAAGCGACGCAGGAAGCCGGGCGGAAGTGGTGCAGGACTTTGGTCACTGCGCTCATGCGTTCTTCCGGGGAAATCTCGTAGAAACGCTGTTCGATCTGCGTGTCGTCGTGGAACGCTTCGGCTTTTACCGTCTGCGGATCACGCATGAATTTCGACGCCAATTGCTTGATGCCCACTGGGTATGTGGCGGAGAACAGCAGGGTCTGCCGGCGCGATGGGGTCTGCTCGATGATGTCTTCGATAGCGTCGTAGAAACCCATGTCGAGCATGCGGTCGGCTTCGTCGAGGATCAGCGTGTTCAGGCCATCAAGCACCAGCGAACCCTTGCGCAGGTGTTGCTGGATACGCCCCGGGGTGCCGACGATGATGTGCGCGCCGTGCTCCAGGGAAGCGATCTGCGGGCCGAAGGACACGCCGCCGCACAGGGTCAGGACCTTGATGTTGTCTTCAGACCGGGCCAGGCGACGGATTTCCTTGGCCACCTGATCGGCCAGCTCGCGGGTTGGGCAGATCACCAGAGCCTGGCAGCCGAAGTAGCGCGGGTTGATCGGGTTCAGCAGGCCGATGCCGAAGGCGGCGGTTTTGCCACTGCCGGTCTTGGCCTGGGCGATCAGGTCCATGCCCTTGAGAATCACCGGCAAGCTTTGCGCCTGGATCGGCGTCATCTGGGCATAACCGAGTGATTCGAGGTTAGCCAGCATGGCGGCTGACAGGGGCAAAGTATTAAAAGCGGTGGCAATGGTGGTCACGGGACTGGGCCTGCAAAACAAAATGTCGCGCAGTGTATCAGTCCCGCTCCCTCAACCTGCAAATTCTGGACGAGCAGCCACCCGACACCACGCCTATGTCGCACGTAGGAGCTGGCTTGCCAGCGATGGCGGTTTCAACAGCGCTGCAAGCCTCAAGCTTTCAAGCCGGCTCCTACAGTGTGGCTAGTGTTCGATGTGTTCTTCGACTTTGCGGGCTCGGCGACCGTCGGTGGGGGAGAGCTGGAGGAAGATACCCGCCGCCAGCATGGCCATGATCCCCACGGTGAGGAAGGTCAGTTGAAAGGCCCCCAGCACGGTCTCCACGCCGTCGTTGCCGACCTCGGCGGTAAAGCCGCCGAGCAGCGCACCGGCACACGCCACCCCCAGGCTCAGGGACAGTTGCGCGACCACCGAGAGCAGGCTGTTGCCGCTGCTGGCGGAGGCGTCGTCGAGGTCGATCAGGGTCACGGTGTTCATGGCCGTGAACTGCAGCGAGTTGATCGCCCCCAGTAGTCCGAGCATGGCCAGCAGCAACGGGTAGGGTGTCTGTTCACTCACCAGGCCCATGCAGGCCAGCATCAAACCCAGGGCCAGGGTGTTGCCGGTCAGCACCACGCGATAACCCAGGCGCTCGATCAGTGGCCGCGCCACCGACTTGGCCAGCATTGCCGCCGCCGCCAGGGGCAGCATGCTCATGCCTGCCTGGGACGGCGAATATCCTAGCGCCACTTGCAGCAGCAGCGGCACCAGGAACGGCAGGGCACCGCTGCCCAAGCGAGCGAACAGGTTGCCGAGAATGCCCACGGCAAAGGTCCGTACCTTGAACAGCGACGGGGCGAACAATGGGTTGTCGATGTGCACCGCCCGCAGCCAGTACGCCGCCAGGCACGCCAGGCCGCCGAACAGCAGCAACATCACCCGCAGATGGGGCAGGTGCAGTTCACCCAGGCCCTCCATGGCGATGGTGATGAGCACCATCGCCGCGCCGAACAGCAAGAAGCCCGGGCCGTCGAAACGCGTGCGTTCACTGCCGCGCAGGTCTGGAATGAAGCGCCACACCGCGTAGCAACCAATAGCGCCCACCGGCAGGTTGATCAGGAAGATCCAGTGCCAGCTCAGGTACTCCACCATCCAGCCGCCCAGGGTCGGGCCCAGCAGCGGCCCGAGCAAGCCGGGGATGGTAATGAAGCCCATGATCCGTACCAGCTCGGAGCGCGGGTAGGCACGCAGCACCACCAATCGCCCCACCGGCAGCATCAGCGCACCGCCCAGGCCCTGGATCACCCGGGCGCCGATCAACAGGCTCAGGGAGTTGGACAGGGCGCAGAGCAGCGAACCGATGCTGAACAGCAAGATCGCGCCAAAGAAGATGCGCTTGGTGCCGAAGCGATCAGCGATCCAGCCCGAGGCTGGAATCAGCAGGGCCACGGTGAGCATGTAGGCAATGATCACGCCCTGCATGCGCAGCGGGTTTTCCGCCAGGTCCCGGGCCATGGCTGGCAGCGCGGTGTTGAGGATGGTGCCGTCCAGGGACTGCATGAAAAAGGCGATTGCCACCACCCACGGCAGCCAGCGGGTGGTGGTGGCGTCAAGAACCGGGCGGTTGGGCATGGGACCTCTTCAGGGCAGTAACCGGTTAGGCAGCGTCAAGCTGCAAGCTCGCTGCTTGCAGCTGATTTCATAAGGTCAAGGTCAGGCGGCTGACCAGGGCGCCGGGCAGTTCCATTGAGCCGGTCTGCCGCTGGCTGTAGGTGCTGGCGGACAGAATCAGCTCGCGCTCGCGGGTCAGGGCCTCAAGCTGGGTGCCGAGCAAGCTGTAGACGCTGTCATCGAAGCGCATGGTGCTCACCGGTGCCTGGATCTGTCCGTCTTCCACCCAGAAGGTGGCGAAGCGGGTCATGCCGGTCAGGCGCGCCGCTGGCTGGTCCGAATAATTCAGGTACCACAGGTTGCTGATGTACAGACCGGTGCCCAGTTGCCGCAAAACCTCTTCCTGCGGTAACTGCCCGGGCGCCATGTTCAGTGCGCTGGGAGACTCGCCGGCATCGGCGCCGTTGGTGGTCAGGCCGTACTCGGCGGCGCTGCGGGAGTTGATCAGTTGATCCCCGGCGGCGCCTTGGGCGATCAGCGCCAGGTCACTGCGCGGATAACCTTCGTCGGAGAACGCCGGGCTCAACGAGCCGCTGACCTGCTCACCGAGGGAGACCAGGGGGCTGAGGCGAGCGTCGCCGGCATAGAGCTTCTGCAGCGGGCTGTGTTTGCTGGCAATGGCCTGGGCCGAGAAGCCGCCCCAACTGAGCATGCCCATGATTTCTTCCAGGGCCGCCGGCGCCAGGTAGGCCCGGTACTGCCCCGGGGCCAGGGTGCGCAGCGGCCGGCCAAGGAACTCCAGTTGCTGGCGCGCCTGCTCGAAGCGCCGGGCAAAGTCCTCGCTGTTCCAGGCATGCCCGGCGTAGCTGGCTTTCACCGCTTCGCCGTTCGCGTGGAACAGGCTGAAGTCGAAGTTGAAGCTGTTGGCCTGGTGCCAGCCGAAAGCCCCCGAAGAACTGGCGAAACCGCGGCTGATGGGGCCGGCGGCGTAGAAACCCACCAGGTCCAGCCCAGCGGCGGCACGGCCGATTTCGGCCACCACCTGTTCGCTGCCCGGCAGCGGGTGCTCCTGCACATCGCGGGTCTGCCAGGCGTTGTGATTGAGCAACAGGTACGGGTCCTTGGGCAGCAGGGGCAAGGTGTCCCGCAGTTGTTGCAGGCCTTCGGCGAGGCGCTGTTGATCGACCTCAAGATCGCCGGCCAAGGTGATGTCCAGGTCGGCGTGGCGGCCGTTGTCGATCAGCTTGAAGCCTAGGCTGGCCTGTTGCACCTGGCCGGCCTGACGCACCTGGGCGTGGTTGAAACGGATGAATTCCGAGGCTTCGGCGGCGTAGCTCAGGGTGAACTGTTCCGGCTCGCGCAAGGCATCCTGCAGCCAGGCGACCAAGGCCTTGAAATGCGTAGCCTGATTCTTGGACGGGCTCATCAGGCGTCTCCTCCGAATACATCAATCTTGCTGAACACGCAGGCTGGCGAGGCATGGCCGACGCGGATCACCTGGTTCGGTTCGCCCTTGCCGCAATTCGGCGTGCCCAGGACCTTGAAGGTGCCGGCATCGCCCACGGCGCTGAGGTTGCCCCAGAAACGCGCGGAGATGCCCCGGTAGTTGGGGTTCTTCACCACGCCCTTGAGTTCACCGTTTTCGATCAGTTGGCCCCATTCGCAGCCGAACTGGAATTTGTTGCGTGCGTCGTCGATGGACCAGGAACGGTTGGTGGACATCAGGATGCCGTGCTCGATGTTGCCGATCAGTTGCTCCAGGGGCTGGTCCCCTGGCTCGATATTGAGGTTGGCCATGCGGTCGATGGGGGGGCGGTTCCAGCTGCAGGCGCGGCTGTTGGCCACGCCGTCGAGGCCGGCCCGGTATTGCGAGAGGGCGCCGCCGAGGGGGCGGACCAGCAGGCCTTCGCGGATCAGGAATTGTTTGCTGGCGGCGCTGCCGTCGTCGTCATGGCCGTAGCTGGCGAGCTGTTCGGGGATGTCCGGGTCGAACGTCACGTTGAGCAGGCTGGAGCCGTATTGCAGGTGGCCGAAGTCGCTGGTCTTGACGAAGCTGGTGCCAGCGTAATTGCGCTCGTCGCCGAGGATCCTGTCCAGTTCCAGGGGGTGGCCGATGGACTCGTGGATCTGCAGCATCATCTGGTCAGGCATCAGCAGCAGGTCCCGTGGGCCCTGGGGCGTGTTGGGCGCCAGCAGTAATTGCAGGGCCTGGTCGGCCACGTGGGGCGCGGCGCCTTGCAGGCCGCAACGGCTGATCACATCGGCGCCGCCCTGCTGGCCGAAGTTATCGCGGCCGAGGCTGCGGGTCTGGCTGTCATTGCCGTCGTAGGCGGTCACGTCCAGGCCGGGGTAGACAAAGCGCTGGGCCTGGCGCAGTTCGGCGCCGGCGCTGTTGAGGTAAATCTGCTCGACGTGGGTGATGCCAATGCTCACTTGCCAGTTCACCAGGCGGTCGTCCCGGGGCACCGAGGCCGATTCTTCCCCCAGCAGTTGGTAGCACTCGCTGAGAGACGGGAAGGGCTGCTCTAGGTTCGGCGAAAAATAATCAGCCCGATCACTGGAAACCGCTTGCTGGCGCAGGTCCAACAGGGCGTGGTCGGCGATTAGCCGGGCTTGCTGTTCGGCGCGCTCCAGGGCGGCCTGGAGCCCGGTCTGGGACAGGTCGTTGGTGGCCGCATAGGCTTCGACACCCTTCACACGCACGGTGAGCATGGCGCCTTCGTCGCGTCTCAGGCTGGGCGGTTCCGCGACGTTCTTGCGCACCGAGAGGTACTGGCCCGACTCGCGCACGTAACGCAGGGAAAAGAATTCGGCGCCCGTGCGCAAGGCAGCGAAGCGCTGCTTGAGCTGGGGGTGAAAGTCGAACATGCGGGGACCTCCTTGTGACACGCGGGGGCTGCCTGGCTTTGATCGCCGGCATGCCGGCTCCTACAGGAGCTTTGGGGAAGGCGACTAGATTAGGCCGCTGAAGGGCGCAGGATCAAGCGGGGGAATGAGGCGGGGGCAACGAGGTGAAACGGCGCCGACCCTTGCGGTCGACGCCGATGTTGCTTACTGCGCGGTCGGGCTCACTTCACGCAGCGGCTTGCCACGTACCGGTGCTTCACCGGCCACGTAGTAGTCGGCAGTGCTGCGTGGCAGCGGCTGGCGACCACGGATCTTGTCGGCGATTTTCTCGGCGATCATGATCGTCGGTGCGTTGAGGTTGCCGGTGGTGATGATCGGCATGATCGAGGCATCCACGACGCGCAGACCTTGCATGCCATGCACGCGACCTTCGCCATCGACCACGGCCATCTCGTCGGTGCCCATCTTGCACGAGCAGGACGGGTGGAACGCGGTTTCGGCGTGCTCGCGGATGAAAGTATCCAGTTGCTCGTCGGTCTGCACTTCGATGCCCGGGCTGATTTCGCGGCCACGGTATGGGTCCAGCGCTGGCTGTTGCATGATTTCCCGGGTCAGGCGGATGCCGTCGCGGAATTCCTGCCAGTCCTGCTCGGTGGCCATGTAGTTGAAGAGGATGCTTGGGTGCTGGCGCGGGTCCTTGGACTTAAGTTGCACGCGGCCACGGCTCGGCGAACGCATGGAGCCCATGTGCGCCTGGAAGCCGTGCTCTTTTACCCCGTTGCTGCCGTTGTAGTTAATCGCCACCGGCAGGAAGTGGTACTGGATGTTCGGCCATTCGAACTCTTCGCGGGTACGGATGAAACCACCGGCTTCGAACTGGTTGCTGGCGCCGATACCGGTGCCGTTGAACAGCCACTCGGCACCGATGGCCGGCTGGTTCCACCACAGCAGCGATGGGTACAGCGAGACTGGCTGGGTGCAGGCGTATTGCAGGTACAGCTCCAGGTGGTCCTGCAGGTTTTCACCCACGCCCGGCAGGTCGTGGACCACCGGGATGTCCAGGCTTTCCAGGAGCTTGGCCGGGCCGACGCCGGAGCGTTGCAGCAGTTGTGGCGAGGCGATTGCACCGCTGCACACCAGCACTTCCTTGCGCGCGCGGGCTTCCACGCGTTCTTCGGCGGCGCCGACCAGGTAACGCACGCCTACGGCACGCTTGCCTTCAAACAGGACTTTGTCGGTCAGGGCGTGGGTGACGATGGTCAGGGTCGAACGCTGTTTGGCCACGTCGAGGTAGCCGCGGGCGGTGCTGGCGCGACGACCTCTAGGGGTGACGGTGCGGTCCATCGGACCGAAGCCTTCCTGCTGGTAGCCGTTCAAGTCTTCGGTGCGCGGGTAACCGGCCTGCACGCCGGCTTCGACCATGGCGTGGAACAGCGGGTTGTTGCCGGCTTTGGGCGTGGTCACGCTGACCGGGCCTTCGCCACCGTGGTAGTCGTTGGGACCGATGTCACGGGTTTCCGCTTTTCTGAAGTACGGCAGGCAGTTGAGGTAGTCCCAGTCTTCAAGACCTGGCAGCTTGGCCCAGTTGTCGTAGTCCATGGCGTTGCCGCGGATGTAGCACATGCCGTTGATCAGCGACGAGCCGCCCAAGCCCTTGCCGCGACCGCATTCCATGCGACGACCGTCCATGTGCGGCTCTGGATCGGTTTCGTAGGCCCAGTTGTAGCGACGGCCTTGCAGCGGGAACGCCAGGGCCGCCGGCATCTGGGTGCGGAAGTCGAAACGGTAGTCCGGGCCGCCGGCTTCCAGCAGCAGGACAGTGACGCCGGCGTCTTCAGTCAGACGGGTCGCCAGGGTGTTACCGGCAGAGCCGGCACCCACAATGATGTAGTCGTATTCCATGAAGCATCCTCCGGATGCAGCGACAAGCTTCACGCTTCAAGCTGCAAGAGAAAAACAGTGAGCGATTAGGCTCTCTGAGAGTCGGGTGGTCGCTGCAAGCAAATGCCTTGGCCTTTGCTTGCAGCTTGTCGCTAGTTGCTTGCGGCTGCTCAGAACACCGAGACGTAATCGCCCAGCTCGACCTGTACCGACTTGATGCGGGTGAAATTGTTCAGCGAGCTGATCCCGTTTTCACGGCCCACGCCCGACTGCTTGTAGCCGCCGACTGGCATCTTGGCGTCGGATTCGCCCCAGGCGTTGATCCAGCAGATACCGGCTTCGAGTTGATGAATCACGCGGTGGGCACGGTTCAGGTCTTTGGTGACCAGGCCGGCAGCGAGGCCGAAGTCGGTGTCGTTGGCACGACGGATGACTTCTTCTTCGGTTTCGTAAGTCAGGATCGCCATCACCGGGCCGAATATTTCTTCGCGGACGATGGTCATCTCGTCGGTGCAGTCGGTGAATACGGTCGGTGCAACAAAGGCGCCTTTGGCGAATTCGCCTTCGGTCAGGCGTTCGCCGCCGCACAGTACGCGGGCGCCTTCTTCCTTGCCCTTGGCGATGTAGCCCAGCACGCTTTCCATGTGGGCGAAGCTCACCAGCGGACCGAAGTTGGTGTTTTCGTCTTCCGGGTTGCCGATGCGGATGCGCGCTACACGTTCAACGATCTTGGCTTCGAACGCGGCTTTCAGGTGGCTCGGTACGAACACACGAGTGCCGTTGGTGCAGACCTGACCCGAGCTGTAGAAGTTGGCCATCATGGCGGTGTCGGCGGCGCGATCCAGGTCGGCGTCGTCGAAAATGATCAGCGGGGACTTGCCGCCCAGTTCCATGGTCACGTCTTTCAGCGAGGAGCTGGAAGCGCTGGCCATGACTTTCTTGCCGGTGTCGGTGCCGCCGGTGAAGGAGATTTTTTCGATGCGCGGGTGCTCGGTCAGCCAGGTGCCGACTTCACGGCCGCTGCCGGTGAGAACGTTGAACACGCCATCCGGAACGCCGGCTTCGGTGTAGATCTCGGCCAGTTTCAGGGTGGTCAGCGAGGTGACTTCGCTGGGCTTGAAGATCATCGCGTTACCGGCAGCCAGGGCTGGCGCGGATTTCCACAGGGCGATCTGGATCGGATAGTTCCAGGCGCCGATACCGGCCACGACGCCCAGAGGCTCGCGACGGGTGTAGACGAAAGAAGTGGTGCGCAGGGGGATCTGCTCGCCTTCGATGGCGGGCACCAGGCCTGCGTAATATTCCAGCACGTCGGCGCCGGTGACGATGTCGACATACTTGGTTTCGGAGAACGCCTTGCCGGTGTCCAGGGTTTCCAGAGCGGCCAGTTCGTCGTTGCGCTCACGCAGGATTTCGACGGCGCGACGCAGGATGCGCGAACGCTCCATGGCGGTCATGGCGGCCCAGATTTTCTGGCCTTTTTCGGCGCTGACCACGGCGCGTTCAACGTCGGCTTGGGTGGCACGTTGCACTTTGGCGAGAACTTCACCGTTAGCCGGGTTGATGGCGTCGAAGGTGGCATCGCTGCCAGCGTCGCTGTAGCCGCCGTCAATGTAGAGTTTTTGCAGTTCGAAACGGGCCATAAAGTCCTCGCAAGTGCATAAGTGGTTGGCGTTGACCGCTGGGGTGAGCCTTAAGGTTCTGGCAACACCGATCAGCAGCAGTTCAGGGGTTGAGCGTTTATGTGGGCTCTAACTCACCTGCTTGGCCAATTGGAAATCCATGTATTCGTAAGCGATTCGCTGCGCCTGCTCCGTGTCGAAAGCGTCTCCCGACAGCGCGCCACGCAACCACAATCCGTCGATCAGGGCGGCCAGGCCCCGGGCTGCGTTGCGTGCATCATCCAGAGGCAGAACGCGGCGGAACTGGCAGCACAGGTTGGAATACAGGCGGTGATCGTTGATCCGCTGCAACCGGTGCAAAGACGGGTGGTGCATGCTGGTGGCCCAGAAGGCCAGCCAGGTTTTCATTGCCGGGCCATTGACCTGGCTGGCGTCGAAGTTGCCTTCGATAATCACCTGCAGATGAGCCCGAGGGCTGTCATCTGTCAGCGCCAGTCGACGCGCGGTGACGTTCTCTATCAGGACATTCATCAGGTACCGCATCGTGGCGGCGATCAGGCCGTTCTTGTCCTGAAAGTAATGACTGATGATGCCGTTCGAGACACCGGCCAAACGGGCGATCAGCGCAATGCTGGCGTCCCCCATTCCGACCTGATCAACCGCCTGTAGCGTGGCTTCGATCAATTGCTGGCGGCGTATGGGTTGCATACCGACCTTGGGCATCTTGCACCTCTCCTTAGGCCCGCCGGCAGACGTAATACGGCTGTCGGCAACTGGGCCAGTCTATTTTGTTTTGATTGAACGTTCAATCAACAAAGAATAAGCTCTGCGACAAATCGTCGCTGCCTGAGGGGTTCACCTGCTCGCAGACGACGGAAAAGCGGCCTCTGAAAAAACCAGAACCGACCAGTGGCATGGCGTTGACCGGCAAGAGAACGGACGTGTTGATGGGGCAGGACGCTCCGGGGGCCAGGCGTTGAACGGTAGGTTCATGCCCAACCTTCGATGCTGGTGCGCAACGCGGTTTCTGCGGTTTCGGGTTTTTTCGGGGTGTCTTTATATCACCCGACGATCGGCTGCCAACTAACCGATTAGTCGGGGACCGTGTTGCCTTGTGTCCTTCTCTCGCACTGCCTGGAGCATCTGTGCAATGAGTTCTGCCTCTCTTATAAAGACCCCGCCGGAAAAGGTGCGGGTCAACGGTTGGGTGTTCTACACCTCTACCGCGCTGATCCTGCTGTTGACCGCCATTCTGATCTACGCCCCGAAAGATGCCGGCAGACTGCTGGGCATCGCCCAGGCCTGGCTGTCTCGCAGCTTCGGCTGGTACTACATGGTGGTGATCGCCGCTTACCTGGTGTTTGTGGTGGGCCTGGCATTTTCCTCTTACGGCAAGCTCAAGCTGGGGACCAAGCAAGACACCCCGGATTTCAGCTATGGCGCCTGGGCCGGCATGCTGTTCTCCTCGGGGATCGGTATTTCGCTCTTGTACTTCGGGGCCTCCGAGCCCTTGGACCACTACTTCAATCCGCCTGAAGGCGTGGCCGGCAGCGACCTGGCGGCACGCCAGGCGGTGCAGCTGACGTTCCTTCACTGGGGCCTGCACGGCTGGGCGATCTATGCCTTGGTGGGCCTGGCGGTGGCGTACTTTGCCTACCGGCACAACCAGCCACTGGCCTTGCGTTCGGCGTTGTACCCGCTGGTGGGGGAGCGCTGGGTCAAAGGCGCCGCCGGCCACGCGGTGGACGGTTTCGGCATGTTCGTGACCCTGCTGGGCCTGGTGACCAACCTGGGCATCGGCGCGTTGCAGGTGTCGTCCGGCCTGGAAAACCTGTTCGGCATCGCCCATAGCAACACCAACCTGCTGATCGTGATCATCGTCATGAGCACCGTGGCGACCATCGCGGCGGTGTCCGGTGTGGAAAACGGCATCCGCCGCCTGTCCAACCTGAACATCGTGCTGTTCAGCGGCCTGTTGATCTTTGTCTTGCTGTGCGGCCCGACCCTGCACCTGCTCAATGGCTTCGTGCAGAACATCGGCGACTACCTCAACGGTGTGGTGCTCAAGACCTTCGACTTGTATGTGTATGCAGGCGACAGCGAAAAGTCTGATCGCTGGTTGGGCCTGTGGACCCTGTTCTACTGGGCCTGGTGGATTTCCTGGGCCCCTTTCGTCGGCATGTTCATTGCGCGTATTTCCCGTGGCCGCACGGTGCGTGAGCTGGTGGCGGGCGTGTTGCTGATTCCCTTGGGCTTCACCCTGGCGTGGCTGTCGATCTTCGGTAACTCGGCCCTGGACCTGGTGATGAACCAAGGGGCGGTGGAGCTGGGCAAGACGGCGCTGGAACAGCCGTCCATGGCGATCTACCAGTTGTTGGAGCATTACCCAGCGTCGAAAGTGGTCATCGGCGTGTCGATTTTTGTCGGCTTCGTGCTGTTCCTGACCCCCGCAGACTCGGGAGCGGTGATGATGGCCAACCTGTCGTGCAAAGGCGGCAACGTCGATGAAGACGCCCCCCATTGGCTGCGGATTTTCTGGTCGGTGATCATCACCCTGGTGACCATCGGCTTGCTGCTTGCCGGTAATTTCGAAGCCATGCAAACCATGGTGGTGCTGGCCGGCTTGCCGTTCTCGGTGGTGCTGGTGTGCTTTATGTTCGGCTTGCACAAGGCCATGCGCCAGGACACTCAGATCGAGCTGGAGCAGGCGGAACTGGCGGCCCGTGGTCGTCGTGGTTTCAGCGAGCGACTGACCCAGCTGGACCTGCAACCGACCCAGTCGGTGGTGCAGCGTTTTATGGATAAAAAGGTCACCCCGGCTCTTGAAGAGGCGGCGGTGCTGTTGCGGGCCCAAGGCTTGGATGTGCAGACCCTGCTGGGCAAGTCCAAGCGTTGCATGGGCGTGCGAGTCGAGATGGAAGAGGGTAACCCCTTTGTCTACGAGGTAAGCCTGGATGGTTACCTGGCGGCGCCGAGCGAGTCCACCGACGCCGAGGAAGAGCGCACGCGCTACTACCGCGCCGAGGTTTACCTGCACAACGGCAGCCAGGAGTACGACTTGATGGGCTTCACCCCTGAGCAAATCACCCGTGATGTGCTCGATCAGTTTGAAAGCCATCGGCAGCTCCTTAGCCGTGTCTATAGCTGAGTCAAGATAGGCGCTGGCTTGCCAGCGATGGTTGCACCGCGGTCTTGCTGAAACACCGCCTCGCCGGCAAGCCGGCTCCTACAAAGGTGGTGGCAACCCCAAGGCTCTTGTAGGAGCTGGCTTGCCAGCGATGGTTGCACCGCGGTCTTGCTGAAACACCGCTTCGCCGGCAAGCCGGCTCCTACAAAGGTCGTGGCAACCCCAAGGCTCTTGTAGGAGCTGGCTTGCCAGCGATGGCTGCACCGCGGTCTTGCTGAAACACCGCTTCGCCGGCAAGCCGGCTCCTACAAAGGTCGTGGCAACCCCAAGGCTTTTGTAGGCGCGGGCTTGCCGACGATCACAGCCGCTAAAATAAAACGCCGCGATTGCTCGCGGCGTTTTTGTGTCTGCCCCTCAGCCTAGGTTCTTGCCGAGTAAGGCGTGGTAGAGCTCGCTGTCACCGAGGATCCCCACCACTTGCTGGTTGTCGTGCAGGACCAGTTTGTTGCCGGTCTGGTAGCGGATCTGCAAGGCGTCGCGCATGCCGATGTTGGAGTCCACCAGGGTCGGGCGGCGATCCAGGCCTTCCACCGACTGGCCCGGAGCCCAGTTCTGCAAGTCCATTTGCGCGCCGTTCTTGCGTGCGCCCTTGATGGTATTGCCGTCGGCTAGGTCCAGCCAGGAATCACCACCCGGGTCCAGGCACACCGAACCGTTGACCCGCTTGCAGTTGTCCAGGGTGCGCATCAGGCTGCGCCCGCAGAGCACGTTCAGTGGGTTGGTGTGGGCGACGAAGGTGCGCACATAGTCGTCCGCCGGGTTGAGGACAATCTCTTCCGGCTTGCTGTACTGGATGATCCGCCCATCTTTCATGATGGCGATACGGCTGCCCAGTTTCAGCGCCTCATCCAGGTCGTGGCTGACGAACACGATGGTCTTGCTCAGCTTGCGTTGCAGCTCCAGCAGCTCGTCCTGCAGGCCCTGGCGGATCAGCGGGTCGAGGGCCGAGAAGGGTTCGTCCATCAGCAGGATATCGGCATCCATGGCCAGGGCGCGGGCCAGGCCCACCCGCTGCTGCATGCCGCCGGACAACTCGTCGGGTTTCTTGTTGCGCCACTGGGTCAGGCCCACCAGCTCCAGCTTTTCGTCCACCAGCTTGCGCCGTTCCTTTTCCGGTCGGCCCTGCATTTCCAGGCCGAAACTGATGTTCTCGCGCACCGTCAGCCAGGGCATCAGGGCGAACTTCTGGAACACCATGGCGATGCGCTGGGTGCGCATCATTTTCAGCTCGGCCGGGGTGCAGGAGGCGATGTCGATCTGCCGCCCTTCATGCTCGACGAACAATTGGCCGCGGCTCACGGTGTTGAGGCCGTTGATACAGCGCAAGAGACTCGACTTGCCGGAACCGGAGAGGCCCATCAGCACGCAGATTTCGCCCTTGTCGATGTCCAGGCTGGCCTTTTCCACGCCCACGATCTGCCCGGTTTTCTTCAGGATTTCGTTGCGGGTCATGCCTTGATCCAGGAGCTTGAGCGCCTCCCGTGGATCCTTGGAGAAGATAACGTCTACGTTATCGAAGCGGATTATGCTCATGCGTCACCCCCTACTTTGGCGTCAGGTTGTTTGCAGATGCGATCGAGCATGATTGCCAGCAATACGATCGCCAGGCCGGCTTCGAAGCCCAGGGCGATGTCGGCGGTGTTCAAGGCGTTGACCACAGGCTTGCCCAGGCCGTCGGCGCCGACCAGGGCGGCGATCACCACCATCGACAGCGACAGCATGATGCACTGGGTAATGCCGGCGGCAATGCTCGGCATGGCGTGGGGCAACTCAATGCGCGACAACAACTGACGGCGCGAGCAGCCAAAGGCCTTGCCGGCGTCCATCAACTCTTGTGGTACATCGCGGATGCCCAGGTAGGTCAGGCGGATCGGCGCAGCGATGGCGAACACCACGGTGGAAATCAGCCCGGGTACGACGCCCAGGCCGAACAGGGTCAGGGTTGGAATCAGGTAGACGAAGGTGGGCACGGTCTGCATCAGGTCGAGCACCGGGCGCATCATGGTGTAGAACAGCGGTTTGTGCGCGGCGACGATACCCAGAGGCACGCCGATCAACACGCAGACCAGGGTGGCGAACAGCACCTGGGCCAGGGTTTCCATCGTCTCTTGCCAGTAACCCAGGTTGAGAATCAGCAGGAACGACAGGACAACAAACGCCGTCAGCCCCCATTTGCGTTGAATCAGGTGCGCGAGCAAGGCAATCAGGCCGATCAACGCCAGCGGATTGAACCAGGTCAGCGCAAAGGTCACACCGTGGATCATCGTTTCCAGGGTCGTGGCAATCGCATCGAATGTACTGGCGCCGTGTTGCGTCAGCCATTCTACGAAGGCAGCGATGTACTGGCCTAGGGGGATTTTCTGATCAATAAGCATGGTATCGAACGTCCGCATGCAAGGAAAAAACAGCCCGGGCGGGCAAACCCGCCCGGCGTAAGCGATTACAACCCGAGTTTGGCTTTCACGGCTTCCAGGCCAGGTTTACCGTCAATGGTGGTGACGCCGGCAAGCCAGGTGTCGAGGACTTGCGGGTTATTTTTCAGCCAGGCCTTGGCGGCCGCATCAGGCTTCATCTTGTCGTCCAGCACATTGCCCATCAGGGTGCTTTCCATGTTCAGGGTGAACGACAGGTTCTTCAGCAACTGACCCACGTTGCTGCACTCCTGGGCGTAGCCTTTGCGGGTGTTGGTGTAGATGGTCGCCTGGCCGAAGTTGGGGCCGAAGTAGTCGTCACCCCCGGTCAGGTACTTCATCTTGAAACGGGTGTTCATCGGGTGCGGTTCCCAGCCCAGGAACACCACCGCGGTGGCGCGCCGCTGGGCGCGATCGACCTGGGACAGCATGCCCGCTTCGCTGGACTCGACCACTTTGAAGCCGGCGTCTTTGAGGCCGAAGGCGTTCTTGTCGATCATGCTCTGGATCAGGCGGTTACCGTCATTGCCCGGCTCGATGCCGTAGATCTTGCCGTCCAGTTCCTTCTTGAATTTGACGATGTCGGCGAAGTCCTTGAGGCCTTTGTTGTACAGGTCCTCGGGGACCGCCAGGGTGTACTTGGCGTTTTCCAGGTTGGCGCGCAGGGTCTCGACGGTGCCGGCTTCGCGGTAGGCCTTGATGTCGTTTTCCATGGTCGGCATCCAGTTGCCGAGGAACACGTCCATGTTCTTGCCATCGGCCAGGGACTTGTAGGTCACCGGCACGGAAATCATCGTGGTCTTGGTTTTGTAGCCCAGGGCGTCCAGCACCACGCTGGTGGTGGCGGTGGTGACGGTGATGTCGGTCCAGCCGACATCGGAGAAGTTTACGGTGCTGCATTGGGCCGGCTCTGCGGCGTTCGCCAGAAGCGGCAGACTCAGCATGGCGGCCAACAACAACGACGGGGAACCTTTCATAGGGGGAGACTCCTTGGTGTTCTTTTTTGGCGGCGTTGGGACCGCACTTATCAGTGTGGCGGTTGGGGCGTCTGCGACAGCTCTGCCACAGTGCCTTGCAATCGAGTCGAGACGATCATGTACCAGTGAAAATCTGACGCCTACAGGGCGCGTCGTATCCAGTACAGGGAGGGTCGCATCCAGTGTCGATGAGGTCGCTTACAGTGTTTTTTCGTGGTTTTACGGGCATCTGAGCCGCAAAAACCGCGCAAAAACCACCCTTGTCGCCGAGCGACGTTAGTGGGCATGAGTGGGTCGGTGTGAGACGTCGAACCTCAGCGTAAAAGCCGGATGATGAAGTTCTCTCGACGGATTGCAGCTTGAGCGTAGCAGCTCCGTCACCGGGCGTTTTCGGCGCCTGGACTGTGCTCATCGAGGAGTTTCGCAGGCATGGCAATCAGCGTTTTCGACCTGTTCAAAATTGGCATCGGCCCCTCCAGTTCCCACACCGTTGGCCCGATGCGGGCCGCCGCGTTGTTCGTTCAGGGGTTGCGGGAACAGGGCCTGCTGGAACGTGTACGGCGGGTCGAAGTGCAACTGTTCGGCTCGCTGTCGGCCACCGGCATCGGCCACGGCAGCGACAACGCGGTCATCATGGGGCTGATGGGCGAGTGGCCAGATGCAATCGACCCGTCGCAGATCGGCCCGCGCATCCAGCAACTGCGGGAAACCAACACCCTGATGCTCGATGGTCGCTTGCCGCTGTCCTTTATCTGGTCCCGGGACATGCGCCTGATCGACGAGAATCTGCCGTTCCACCCCAACGCCATGACCCTGGTGGCCGAAGGTGAGGGCGGTGAGTTGTATCGCGATACCTACTATTCGGTGGGCGGCGGTTTTGTCGTCGACCAGGCCCAGGCCAGCAGCGGCGTGGTGGACTTGGATCGCACCGAGTTGCCTTACGATTTTTCCAGTGCAGTGGAGCTGCTCAGTCTGTGCCGCACGCACAACCTGCGGGTGGCCGAATTGATGCTGGCCAACGAGAAGGTCTGGCGTTCGGAAGAGGAGATTCGCAGCGGCCTGATGACCTTGTGGCGGGCCATGCAGGATTGCGTCGAGCAAGGCCTGAAGCACGAAGGCATTCTGCCGGGCGGGCTGAATGTGCGCCGCCGTGCCGCCAAGTTGCACCGCAGCCTGCAGGAGCTGAACAAGCCCAATGTCATCGGTTCGACCTTGAGTGCCATGGAGTGGGTCAACCTGTTTGCCCTGGCGGTCAATGAAGAGAACGCCGCGGGCGGGCGCATGGTGACCGCTCCCACCAATGGCGCGGCGGGAATCATTCCGGCGGTGCTGCACTACTTTATGAAGTTCAGCGAATACGTGACCGAGGCCAATGTCGTGGATTATTTCCTCGGTGCCGCGGCCGTGGGGATCCTGTGCAAGAAGAACGCGTCGATCTCCGGTGCCGAGGTGGGTTGCCAGGGTGAAGTCGGCTCGGCCTGCGCCATGGCGGCGGCCGGCTTGGCGGAGATCCTCGGGGCGAGCCCGGAACAACTGTGCAACGCCGCGGAAATCGGCCTGGAACATAACCTGGGCCTGACCTGTGATCCGGTGGGTGGCCTGGTGCAAGTGCCGTGCATCGAGCGCAACGCGATCGCTGCGGTGAAAGCCATCAACGCGGCGCAGATGGCCTTGCGTGGCGATGGCCAGCATTTCATCTCCCTGGACCGGGTGATTCGTACCATGCGCGACACCGGCGCCGACATGCACGACAAATACAAGGAAACCTCCCGCGGCGGCCTGGCCGTCAGCGCCGTGGAATGCTGACTCCGTGGAAGCCGGCTTACCGGCGATAGGCCCTCAAGCCATGCATTGCCCTTAAGGACGCTATCGCTGGCAAGCCAGCTCCACATTGGGCAGTTGTTCTCGAGTGGCTGCGCGCAAATTGCCCACGCGTGCCGCGATGCGCCACCTTTTGGCGCGTCGCGTTTGGATAAGTCCCGGGTGGCGCGCTCTGCCATTCTATGGACGCGACCACCCGTCGCCTGTGCTTGTGGTGACACTCCTCGCGGACACCGCGACACGCCGTTCCCACAAGTGCTACCTATTTGCTCACAGCGCGCCGGGCAGGGCGCTGATTGGCCTCGACGACGCTTATAACCCCCACTCCGCACGCGGCTTATATAGACGCTCCCCGATGTCGTTTTCAGGAGTTATTGAATACCCATTCAACTTTAGGCATGGCAATTGCTCTGTCATGACAAAGCCCGGCTCCCAAGAGCAATGGCAATAACAAGAGCCTCCGCCTGAGGCCACCACCCGCTTTGTGTGAGGAGATATCGCGATGACGTCGTTCAACTCCGGGGCCCAACCCCAGAACCGTACGCCTCAATCCATCGGCTTTTTGCTGCTGGACAATTTCACGCTGATTTCCCTGGCTTCCGCAGTCGAACCCCTGCGCATGGCCAACCAACTGTCCGGCCGCGAGCTGTATCGCTGGACCACCCTCAGCGTCGATGGCGGTCAGGTCTGGGCCAGCGACGGATTGCAAATCACCCCCGACGCCGCGATGCACAAAGCCCCGAGCCTGGACACCGTGATCGTCTGTGGCGGCATCGGCATCCAGCGCACCGTGACCCGTGAACACGTGTCGTGGCTGCAAAGCCAGGCCCGCCAGTCGCGCCGCCTGGGTGCAGTCTGTACCGGCAGTTGGGCCCTGGCCTGCGCCGGCCTGTTGGACGGCTTCGATTGCAGCGTGCACTGGGAATGCCTGGCCTCGATGCAGGAGGCCTTCCCCCGTGTGGCCATGAGCACCCGCCTGTTCACCCTCGACCGCAACCGCTTCACCAGTTCCGGTGGCACCGCGCCGCTGGACATGATGCTGCACCTGATCAGCCGTGATCATGGCCGTGAACTGTCGGCGGCGATCTCGGAAATGTTTGTCTACGAACGCATCCGCAACGAGCAGGACCACCAGCGCGTGCCGCTCAAGCACATGCTCGGCACCAACCAGCCGAAGTTGCAGGAAATCGTTGCGCTGATGGAAGCCAACCTGGAGGAGCCGATCGACCTCGACGAGCTGGCGGTCTATGTGGCGGTATCGCGACGCCAACTGGAGCGGCTGTTCCAGAAGTACCTGCACTGTTCGCCTTCACGCTATTACCTGAAGCTGCGGCTGATCCGCGCCCGGCAACTGCTCAAGCAGACGCCGATGTCGATCATCGAAGTGGCCTCGGTCTGTGGTTTTGTTTCTACGCCGCACTTCTCCAAGTGCTACCGCGAGTACTTCGGCATTCCGCCGCGTGACGAGCGCGTCGGTTCCAACACCACTCAACAAGTAGCGATGATGCCGCTGCCGCAAGCTCTGGTGCTGGCGCCGTTGTCCGGCCCGCTGTCGGCCTTGAGCCAGGCACGCAACGAGTCGACCTTCGCCAGCGTACGGCTCTGACCCCGCGCGTTGGCTGAATGAAAAAGGGCTCGGTTTCCGTGAAACCGAGCCCTTTTTTCTGGCCTTGATGGCGTGGCCGTATCAGGCGCGTTTGTGTTGCTGATACTCGGCCAGCGCCGGTAGCAACTGGCGATCGATGGCTTGGCGCACTGCCGGCAGAATGGTCGCGTTACCGGTCAGCATCTGTTCCACCATGCCCTTGAGGGCCTTGGCCCGGGCATCGCTCAAACCCCGTACCGCACACTCGCAGGCTTCGTCGGCGCTGGCACCGGCCGGCATCTCGAAACCCAGGGCCCGGAGTTGGCCCAGCAGGTCGTCCTGGTCAATCAAATCCGCGTGCATCATGACTCTTATCCTTTTTCAGGGAGCGTGGTCGTGAGCCGATTCTGGTAGCCGTTCCAAGTGGCGGCAAGGGCAAATCGTCGCGATGGCCCGTTTACCTATGAACAGGTCGTTTTCGGCTAACTTGTGGCGTCGCAGACTGTGCACACTGGGCTCAGCTGATACCGGGACGGTTTGGTCACCCTCACGCACAGCTCCTCAACAGCACTCCCTGCCTCGATCTTGTCACGGCTTGATCGGGGCTTTTTTTTGCCGGCAGTTTGCGCCTATTCAGCGTTCCGGCGGCAAGGCCATGACTCGGCCGATGTAGGCCGGTCGCGGTAGCTTGGCGTGTTCGGCGCTGATGGCCAGCAGGCGATTGAGCAGCGCCTCGCTGAAGGGCGTCGAGCGCGGGCCGGCGAGGTCGACATGGAGCAGCATCTGCTCGTTGCCGGCCAGTTCCTGGGGATCACCGACCTTATGCAGGCTGTGGTACAGGTGCAGGCGTTTGCGGTCGTGGCCGATGATCTGGGTGTGCACTTCGACGTGGGTATCGAGCTTCACTTCGTGCAGGTAATTGAGGTGCAGCTCCAGGGTGAACAGTGAGTGGCCGCTGGCTTCGCGGTGTTCGCTGTCCAGGCCCAGTTGGTCCATCAGGGCGTCGGTGGCGTAGCTGAAAATCAGCAGGTAAAAGGCATCACGCAGGTGGCCGTTGTAGTCGACCCAATCGCTGATGACGTGGGTGCGGTAAGGGGTAAGCGCAGGCATAAAGATCTCCTGGTCTGTAGGCGCCGGCTTGCCGGCGATGGCGTCTACCTGAGCGCTGCAAGGCTTCAGGGCGTCGTCGCTGGCAAGCCAGCTCCTACACGGGGTTAGTCGTGGAAGTTCATGCCGTGCTTGGCTTTGGTGGCTTTCACCGCGTCCAGCACCGCCAGCAGGCAATCATCACGATAGCGCTCCAGGGCCGAGATGCTGTGGTGGCCCAGTTGCTCGGCGGTGCCTTCGACCACGTCATCGATCAGTTTGTCGGTCAGCTGCGGCGCTGGCAGGTAGGTCCAGGGCAGCTGCAGCGCAGGGCCGAACTGGGCCATGAAGTGACGCATGCCGGCGTCGCCCCCGGCCAAGGTATAGGTGAGGAAGGTGCCCATGAACGACCAGCGCAGGCCTGCGCCAAAACGGATCGCGTCGTCGATTTCGCCGGTGGTGGCCACGCCGTCATTGACCAAGTGCAGGGCCTCGCGCCACAGCGCTTCCAAGAGACGGTCGGCGATAAACCCGGGAACCTCCTTGCGCACGTGCAATGGGCGCATACCCAGGGATTCATAAACCTTGATCGCCGCTTGCACAGCTTCCGGCGCAGTGCGTTTGCCACCGACCACCTCCACCAGCGGCAGCAGGTAAACCGGGTTGAACGGGTGACCCACCACACAGCGTTCCGGGTGAGTCGAGCCTTCGTAGAATTCGCTGGGTAGCAGGCCCGAGGTGCTCGAGCCGATCAGGGCGTTGGGCTTGGCCGCTGCGCTGATCTGGCTGTGCAGTTGCAGTTTCAACTCCAGGCGTTCCGGGGCGCTTTCCTGGATGAAGTCGGCGTCTTTCACGCATTCCTCGATGGTGGCGACAAAGCGCAGCCGGTCTTGCGCGGCACCCGGCGCCAGGCCTTGTTGTTCCAGGGCACCCCAGGCATTGGCGACCCGCTTGCGCAGGGCGGCTTCAGCCCCCGGCGCCGGGTCCCAGGCCACCACGTCCAGGCCGTGGGCCAGGGCACGGGCCACCCAACCGCTGCCGATCACGCCGCTGCCTAGGGCGGCGAAGGTTTTGATGTCAGTGATAAAGCTCATCGCGTACTCCAGATAAACAATCCGTAGGGGCTGGCTTGCCAGAGAAGCTGTTGGCGACCTTGCGGGCCCCTTCGACGGCAAGCGGGCTCCTACAGAGGGACGGTGGATTCGGGTCAGCCGCGTTGGGTCAGGCCCATTTTTTTGCGGCCTTCGGCGGGTGTCAGGACCCGGGCGCCGAGACGGCTGAGGATTTCCGTGGCCCGTTCCACCAATTGGCCGTTGGTGGCGAGCACGCCTTTGTCCAGCCACAGGTTGTCTTCCAGGCCGACCCGGACGTTGCCTCCCAGCAGCACCGCCTGGGCGGCCATGGGCATTTGCATGCGGCCGATGCCGAACCCGGCCCAGACCGCGTCCGCCGGCAGGTTGTCGACCATGGCTTTCATGGTGGTGGTGTCCGCCGGCGCGCCCCATGGAATGCCCAGGCACAGTTGGAACAGCGGGTTATCCAGCAGGCCTTCCTTGATCATCTGCTTGGCGAACCACAGGTGCCCGGTGTCGAAAATCTCCAGCTCAGCCTTCACCCCCAGCGCCTGGATGCGCTTGGCGCCCGCCCGCAGTTGCGCCGGGGTGGAGACGTAAATGGTGTCGCCGTCGCCGAAGTTGAGGGTGCCGCAGTCCAGGGTGCAGATTTCCGGCAGCAGCGCCTCGACGTGGGCCAGGCGGGTCAGCGGGCCCACCAGGTCGGTGTTGGGGCCGAACTCCATGGGGTGTTCCCCGGCGCCGATCTCCAGGTCGCCGCCCATGCCGGCGGTGAGGTTGACGATGATGTCGATGTCGGCTTCGCGAATGCGCTCCATCACTTCGCGGTACAGCGCCACGTCGCGGCTGAATTGGCCGGTCTGCGGGTCTCGGACGTGGCAATGCACCACCGTGGCACCGGCCTTGGCCGCTTCCACAGCGGCCGCGGCGATTTGCTTGGGGGTGACCGGCACATGGGGGCTCTTGGCGGTCGTGTCGCCAGCACCGGTGAGTGCGCAGGTGATGATGACGTCGTGGTTCATGGTGCAGGTTCCTTACAGGCGTGATTTTTGGGCATGGCTGCGCCGTTCGCAGCCTGGGACGGCTGCGAGGCGCGGTTGCATTGGGCTTACTTGGCGGTCAGTTGCAGGTGTTCGGCGGCCGGCTTGCCATCGAAGGTGGTCACGCCTTCCAGCCAGCGCTGCTGGTCTTGCGGATGGTCCTTGAGCCATTGCCGAGCCGATTCCAGGGCGTCCTTGTGGTCGAGCAGCGGTTGCATCATCCGGCTCTCGTCCTCGGCGCTGAAGGTCAGGTTGCTCAACAGCCGACTGACGTTCGGGCACTGTTGGGCGTAGTTTGGCGCGGTCACGGTCCAGACCGTGGCCATGCCTTCGTTGGGCCCCAGGGCACCCTCGCTGCCGGTGAGGTAGGTCATTTTCTGATTGATGTTCATCGGGTGCGGTGCCCAGCCGAAGAACACGATGGCTTCGTCGCGTTTCACCGCGCGGCTCACCGCCGACAGCATGCCGGCCTCGCTGGATTCCACCAGTTGGAACTTGCCCAGGCCGAACTGGTTCTTGGCGATCATGTCCTTGATCTGGGTGTTGGCCCCCGAGCCGGGTTCGATGCCATAGATTTTGCCGCCCAGCTCTTTTTCAAAGCGGGCGATGTCGGCAAATGTCTTCAGCCCCTTGTCGGCCAGGTAGGTGGGCACTGCCAGTGTGGCGCGCGCGTCCTTGAGGCTCGGTTCGGCCAGGACCTTGACTTGATTGGCCTCGACGAACGGCGTGATGGTCTGGGTCATCAGCGGGTTCCAGTAGCCGAGGAACATGTCCAGGCGCTGGTCGCGGATGCCGGCGAAGATGATTTGCTGGGAGGCGCTGGTTTGTTTGGTCTTGTAGCCGAGGCCGTCGAGCAACACTTGGGTCATGGCGCTGGTGGCGATCACGTCGGTCCAGTTGACCACGCCCAGGCGCACGTTCTGGCAACTGGCGGCATCGGCCGCGATGGCGCCGGAACTCAAGAAAACACTACCGCTGAGAGCAAGAGCACAGCTGCTGATCAATCGTTTCATGGTGGGTTCCTCGGCAGGTCGTTATTGTCGGTCCCGGCGTCTTTGTGCGCTGGTGCCGCCACGTTACGCAGCTGGCGTCGGCTGAAAGCGCACAGTGGCGACCCACTCTTGCACAGCAGCGACCTCCGCCCTTGTCGGGGGCTGGCGATTGGCGTATCACGGGCTCCACGCTACCCGCCCCTCGGAGTGCGTTTCATGTCCCAGGATTTCTACTTTTTGCTGATGCCGGGCTTTTCCGCCATCGGCTTTATTTCGGCCATCGAGCCCCTGCGAGTGGCCAACCGCTTTCGCGGGGAGTTGTATCGCTGGCATGTGCTGAGCTGCGACGGCGGGGCGGTATTGGCCAGCAATGGCATGTCGGTGAACGCCGATGCGGCGTTGGAGCCGCTGAAAAAAGGCGCAACCTTGTGGGTGGTGGCCGGGTTCGAACCGCTCAAGTGCGTCACTGCGCCTTTAGTGCACTGGTTGCGCCGCCTGGATCTGGAAGGTGTCACCCTGGGCGGTATCGACACCGGCAGCGTGGTCCTGGCCGATGCCGGCCTGTTGGAGGGCCATCGCCTGACCCTGCACTGGGAAGCGATCGAGGCGTTCAAGGAGTCCTACCCGCAGTTGCACGTCACCCAGGAACTGTTCGAGATCGACCGACGACGCATTACCTCGGCCGGAGGCACCGCATCCATCGACATGATGCTCGACCTGATCGGCCAGGCCCATGGCGCGCCCTTGGCGATCCAGGTCAGCGAGCAATTTGTGCTGGGGCGTATTCGCCCGCGCAAGGACCACCAGCGCATGGAGGTCGCCACCCGCTACGGCATCCGTAACCAGAAACTGGTGCAGGTGATTGGCGAAATGGAGCAACACAGCGAACCGCCGCTGAGCACCCTGGCCCTGGCCGAGTTGGTCAAGGTCACCCGGCGCCAACTGGAGCGCCTGTTTCGCCTGCACCTCAATGACACGCCGAGCAACTTCTACCTGGGGCTGCGCCTGGAAAAGGCCCGACAACTGCTGCGTCAGACCGACATGAGCGTGCTGGAAGTCAGCATCGCCTGCGGCTTTGAATCGCCGTCCTATTTCACCCGCAGCTACCGCGCCAGGTTTGCCAGCTGCCCACGGGAGGATCGGCGCCGAGAGGCTGCGCACACGGCCCCTCTGCAGGCGCCCATAGAGTAGGCGCCGTTATTTTTTCAGCAGGGCCGAACAGGCGGTTTTGTAGGCTTCGTGCTGGTACTTGTTCAAGGTGCTTGGCAGCTCGAAGTTGTGCTTTTTATTCTGCGCATTGATGGTTTGTGGCGAGAGCAGGGTGACCTCGCAGTCCAGCAGTTGGAACACCCCCTCGATTTTAAAGGTGGTCGGGCCACCGGCGAACTCACCTTTCTTGCTGCGCTTCTTGATGGCGAGGCGGCTGATACCGTTCTCACTGACAAAGGCCGCGACCTGGGCCGCGAACGCCTTGACGTTGGCCGCTTCGTCATCGTCCTCAAGGGCGATTTTCTTGGTGGCGATGGCCACATGCTGCAGCGCGTCGCCCTGCAAGGAGGCAATGGCGAAGATGGCTTCACTGCCTTTGATTTCGATGCCGCAGATGCTCATGAGCGTTCCTTAGATTCGGTAATGGCGTGCAGCTTACAGCTCCAACTGGTCGGCGCGAATGCCAAATGCCTGGGCGATTTTCTCGCGGGTGGCGCGACGCGGCTTGGCCACGCTTTCCTGTTGGGCGTAGGCCGGTTGGGAACCCCCCAGGCGTGTGGCGACTTCTTCGCTTACTGACGCTGTGTGGACTGGCAACCCTGCAACGTTGTCCACATGTTGCCCATCAGATAGTGGGTCGGTCCTCACCTATCCTGCAGGCGCTGGCGATCTTGAAGGGCCCCTCGCCAGCAAGCCGGCTCCTGCAACGGCGCTGGCGACGGGGTTATTCCTGGGCGATGGACTCGATGAATTCCGAGCGCTCGTCGCTCATGCGCGACAAGCAGTCGTTGTTGGCGATGGTGTAGGCCTTGCTGCCGGGCTTGGCCGGGAAGGTTTCGATCGCGCAATCGGCGTCGCGCTGCTTGAGCCACAGTTGTTGGGCATTCTTGACCTTGGCGCTGACGTCGCTGAGTTGCGCCTTGTCGTGGCCGTACAGGGTGCCCAGGCGCTCCAGCAGGCCCTGCACGTTGTCGTTGAGCAGTTGTTCGGCGGTGGTGCGGTTGTAGGTGGCACATTCCAGGGTCTGCACGTCGTTCTCGACGCCGTCGCATGGCGAGCTGTCAGCCTCTTCAGCGGCCTGTGCGCCGGTCGCCATCAGTGCCAAAGCCAGGAAAATCGGTTTCATCGCAGCGTCGCCCTAATCCAGTGAAGCATCCGTTGATGGGGCGAATTCTGGCGTAAGCCCCGGCTAAAGAACAGATGGCCCGATAGCCCGGTTGCAGGCCCTTTGTCGCCTGTTGACGCTTTCGGCAATTCCCCTGTCGTTTTTGCACCCGGTCGCCCCGGCCCTCAAGCATATGCTGACCCCAAAGCGCCGGCAGACGATTCGGCGCATGAATCGCCTAAAAGGGGACAGCCTGATGAGCCCAGCCGAATTACACGCCGACAGCATCGTTATCGACGGGCTGATCATTGCCAAGTGGAACCGCGAGCTGTTCGAGGACATGCGCAAGGGCGGCCTGACCGCGGCCAACTGCACCGTGTCGGTGTGGGAAGGCTTCCAGGCCACCATCAACAACATCGTCGCCAGCCAGAAACTGATTCGCGACAACAGCGACCTGGTGATCCCGGTGAAAACCACCGCCGACATCCGCCGGGCCAAGGAGCAGGGCAAGACCGGGATCATCTTCGGCTTCCAGAACGCCCATGCCTTTGAAGACCAACTGGGCTACGTGGAGATCTTCAAGCAGCTCGGCGTGGGCGTGGTACAGATGTGCTACAACACCCAGAACCTGGTGGGGACCGGCTGCTACGAGCGTGACGGTGGCCTCTCGGGGTTCGGTCGTGAAGTGGTCGCGGAAATGAACCGTGCCGGCATCATGTGCGACCTGTCCCACGTCGGTTCCAAGACCTCCGAGGAAGTCATCCTCGAATCCAAGAAGCCCGTCTGCTACTCCCACTGCCTGCCGTCGGGGCTCAAGGAGCACCCGCGCAACAAGTCCGATGCAGAGCTGAAGTTCATTGCCGATCACGGCGGGTTTGTCGGCGTGACCATGTTCGCGCCGTTCCTGGCCAAAGGCATCGACTCGACCATCGACGACTACGCCGAAGCCATCGAATACACCATGAACATCGTCGGTGAAGACGCCATCGGTATCGGCACCGACTTCACCCAGGGCCATGGCCAGGATTTCTTCGAAATGCTGACCCATGACAAGGGCTACGCCCGGCGCCTGACCAACTTCGGCAAGATCATCAACCCCCTGGGCATCCGCACCGTGGGCGAGTTCCCCAACCTTACCGAGACCCTGCTCAAGCGCGGCCATAGCGAGCGCGTGGTGCGCAAGATCATGGGCGAGAACTGGGTCAACGTCCTCAAGGACGTCTGGGGCGAGTAAGCCACCGCTGACACTTCTTTTCCCCGGCCATCCGCGCCGGGGCATCAAAACGAATTTTCTGGAGTTAAGTTTCCATGGCCAAGATCGCCCCGCAATTGCCAATCGAAGTCGACAGCGAAACCGGTGTCTGGACCTCCGACGCCCTACCGATGCTCTACGTGCCACGGCATTTCTTCGTCAACAACCACATGGGCATCGAGGAAGTGCTGGGCGCTGAAGCCTACGCTGAAATCCTCTACAAGGCCGGCTACAAGTCCGCCTGGCACTGGTGCGAAAAAGAAGCCGAATGCCATGGCCTGGAAGGCGTGGCGGTGTTCGAGCACTACATGAAGCGCCTGTCGCAACGCGGTTGGGGCCTGTTCAAGATCCAGGACATCGACCTGGACCAAGGCACCGCCAGCGTCAAGCTTGAGCACTCGGCGTTCGTCTACGTCTACGGCAAAGTCGGGCGCAAGGTGGACTACATGTTCACCGGCTGGTTCGCCGGCGCCATGGACCAGATTCTCCAAGCCCGCGGCAGCTCGATCCGCACAGTGGCAGAGCAGGTTTACGGTGGTTCCGAAGAAGGCCACGACGATGGCCTGTTCGTCGTCAAACCGTTGTAAGCGGAGTTAAAGAAAATGGCTTTCGAAGCGATGTTCCAGCCGATCCAGATCGGCAAACTGACCATCCGTAACCGTGTGCTCAGTACTGCCCACGCCGAGGTCTATGCGACTGACGGCGGCATGACCACCGAGCGCTACGTGAAGTACTACGAGGAAAAAGCCAAGGGCGGCATCGGCCTGGCAATTTGCGGCGGGTCTTCGGTGGTCGCCATCGACAGCCCCCAGGAATGGTGGAGCTCGGTGAACCTGTCCACCGACCGCATCATTCCGCACTTCCAGAACCTGGCTGACGCCATGCACAAGCATGGCGCCAAGATCATGATCCAGATTACCCACATGGGCCGTCGCTCGCGCTGGGACGGCTTCAACTGGCCGACCCTGATGTCGCCGTCCGGCGTGCGTGAGCCGGTGCACCGCGCCACGTGCAAGACCATCGAGCCGGAAGAGATCTGGCGGGTGATCGGCAACTACGCCCAGGCCGCGCGCCGGGCCAAGGACGGGGGCCTGGACGGTGTGGAACTGTCCGCCGTGCACCAACACATGATCGACCAGTTCTGGAGCCCGCGGGTCAACAAGCGGACCGACGAATGGGGGGGCACCTTCGAGAAACGCATGCGTTTCGGCCTGGAAGTGCTCAAGGCGGTGCGCGCCGAAGTCGGTGACGATTTCTGCGTCGGCATGCGCATCTGTGGTGACGAATTTCACCCGGACGGCCTGTCCCACGAGGACATGAAACAGATCGCCAAGTACTACGACGACACCGGCATGCTGGACTTCCTCGGTGTGGTCGGCTCGGGGTGCGACACCCACAACACCCTGGCCAACGTGATTCCCAACATGAGCTACCCGCCGGAGCCGTTCCTGCACCTGGCGGCCGGCATCAAGGAAGTGGTCAAGGTTCCGGTGCTGCACGCCCAGAACATCAAGGACCCGAACCAGGCCACGCGTATTCTGGAAGGCGGTTATGTCGACATGGTGGGCATGACCCGTGCCCACATGGCCGACCCGCACCTGATTGCCAAGATCAAGATGGGCCAGATCGACCAGATCAAACAGTGCGTCGGTGCCAACTACTGCATCGACCGCCAGTACCAGGGCCTGGACGTACTCTGCATCCAGAACGCCGCCACTTCCCGTGAATACCTGGGGGTGCCGCACATCATCGAAAAGACCACCGGCATCAAGCGCAAAGTGGTGGTGGTCGGCGCCGGCCCTGCTGGTATGGAAGCCGCCCGCGTGGCGGCCGAGCGCGGCCATGACGTGACCTTGTTCGAGAAAAAAGAGGCCATTGGCGGGCAGATCACCACCGCCTCCAAAGCCCCGCAACGGGACCAGATTGCCGGCATCACTCGCTGGTACCAATTGGAGTTGGCGCGGCTGAAAGTCGACCTGCGCCTGGGCACCGCCGCGGACACCGCGACCATCCTCGACCTGCGCCCCGATGTGGTGGTGCTGGCTGTGGGCGGCCATCCCTTCATCGAGCAGAACGAACACTGGGGCGCCGCCGAAGGTTTGGTGGTCAGCAGTTGGGACATCCTCGACGGCAAGGTGGCGCCGGGCAAGAACGTGCTGGTCTACGACACCATCTGTGAGTTCACCGGCATGTCGGTCACCGATTTCATCGCCGACAAAGGCTCGCAAGTGGAGATCGTCACCGACGACATCAAGCCGGGCATCGCCGTGGGCGGCACCTCGTTCCCGACCTACTACCGCAGCCTGTACCCCAAGGAAGTGATCATGACCGGGGACCTGACCCTGGAGAAGGTCTACCGCGAAGGCGACAAACTGGTGGCGGTGCTGGAGAACGAATACACCGGCGCCCGCGAGGAGCGGGTGGTGGACCAGGTGGTGGTGGAGAACGGCGTGCGTCCCGACGAAGCCCTGTATTACGGGCTCAAGGAAGGTTCGCGCAACAAGGGCCAGATGGACGTCGAGGCGCTGTTCGCGATCAAACCGCAACCGTGCCTGAGCGAGGCGGGCGAGGGTTACCTGCTGTTCCGCATCGGTGACTGTGTGTCCCAGCGCAATACGCATGCCGCTATCTATGACGCACTGCGCCTGTGCAAGGATTTCTAAGCCACTTCCTGTAGGAGCCGGCTTGCCGGCGATCGGCACTGGCGGGATACCGCGTCCTGCCTGATCGCTGGCAAGCCAGCTCCTACAAGGCCCCAGGTCTTTGGGAGCTCCACCATGTTGAACACCCTTCTTCCCCTCCTATTGTTCGCCGCCCTGGGCCTTGCGGTCCTTGGCGCGCTGCGCCGTGTGGCCATGTGGCGCCGCGGTCGGGCGTCCAAGGTCGACCTGATTGGCGGCCTGCTGGCCATGCCCAAGCGCTACATGGTGGATCTGCACCATGTGGTGGCCCGGGACAAATACATCGCCAATACCCACGTGGCCACGGCGGGCGGCTTTGTCCTGGCTGCCGTACTGGCGATCCTGGTGCACGGTTTCGGCCTGCATAACCGCATCCTCGGCTACGCCTTGCTGCTGGCTACCACGCTGATGTTTGTCGGCGCGCTGTTTGTCGCCAAGCGCCGGCGCAACCCACCGGCACGCCTGTCCAAGGGGCCGTGGATGCGCTTGCCGAAAAGCCTGTTGGCGTTCTCGGTGAGCTTCTTCCTCGTGACCTTGCCGGTGGCGGGCATTCTGCCGGCGGATTTCGGCGGCTGGCTGTTGGCCGCAATCCTCGCGCTTGGCGTGCTTTGGGGCGTGTCGGAGATGTTTTTCGGCATGACCTGGGGCGGGCCCATGAAGCACGCCTTCGCCGGCGCCCTGCACCTGGCCTGGCACCGACGTTCGGAGCGCTTTGGTGGCGGCCGTTCCACGGGCCTCAAGCCCCTGGACCTGGAAGACCCGTCTGCTCCCCTGGGGGTGGAAAAACCCAAGGATTTCACCTGGAACCAACTGTTGGGTTTCGACGCCTGCGTGCAGTGCGGCAAGTGCGAAGCGGCGTGCCCGGCCTTTGCTGCCGGCCAGCCGTTGAACCCGAAAAAACTGATTCAGGACATGGTGGTCGGCCTGGCTGGCGGCACCGATGCGCAGTTCGCCGGCAGCCCTTACCCTGGCAAAGCCATTGGCGAACATGGCGGCCATCCGCACCAGCCCATCGTCAACGGCCTGGTGGACGCCGAGACCCTGTGGTCGTGCACCACGTGCCGGGCCTGCGTCGAGGAGTGCCCGATGATGATCGAGCACGTCGATGCCATCGTTGATATGCGCCGCCACCTGACCCTGGAAAAAGGCGCCACGCCGAACAAGGGCGCCGAAGTCCTGGAAAACCTGATTGCCACCGACAACCCCGGCGGTTTCAACCCGGGTGGTCGGATGAACTGGGCAGCGGACCTGAACCTGTCCCTGCTCAGCGATAAGAAAGCCACCGACGTGCTGTTCTGGGTCGGCGACGGTGCCTTCGACATGCGCAACCAGCGCACCCTGCGGGCCTTCGTCAAAGTGCTCAAGGCAGCCAAGGTGGACTTCGCCGTGCTCGGCCTGGAAGAACGCGATAGCGGTGATGTGGCCCGACGCCTGGGGGACGAAGCGACCTTCCAGTTGTTGGCCAAGCGCAATATCCAGACCCTGGCCAAGTACAGCTTCAAGCGCATCGTGACCTGCGACCCCCATAGCTTCCACGTGCTGAAAAACGAATACGGCGCCTTCGACGGCAACTACCAGGTGCAGCACCACAGCACCTACATGGCCGAGCTGATTGGTGCCGGAGCCCTTAATCTGGGCCAGCACAAGGGCAGCAGCGTGACGTATCACGACCCCTGCTACCTGGGCCGTTACAACGGTGAGTACGAAGCGCCGCGCGACGTGCTGCGGGCCCTGGGTATCGAGGTCAAGGAGATGCAGCGCTCGGGGTTCCGTTCCCGTTGCTGCGGCGGTGGCGGCGGCGCGCCGATCACCGACATCCCGGGCAAGCAGCGAATCCCCGACATGCGCATGGACGACATCCGCGAAACCGGCGCAGAACTGGTGGCCGTGGGTTGTCCACAGTGCACGGCGATGCTCGAAGGGGTGGTCGAGCCTCGGCCCCTGATCAAAGACATCGCCGAACTGGTGGCCGATGCCCTGCTTGAAGACGCCGCGCCGAGCAAAGTGCCGGCCTCGGTGAAGCCAGAACCTGCGGAGGTGCACTGATGAGCGACATTATCCGCCGCGATCCCCGGGCCGAATGGATTGCCCGTAACCGTCTGCACCCGCTGCACGCGGCCATGCAGGCTGTGGAGCACAGCTGGATGGGGCCCAACGGGCTGATCCGCAAGAACCCCCACGGCATCGGGTTTATCGGCCCCAACGGCCTCAAGCGCATCGACCGCAGTGGCGCCCAGCAGGGCGGCACGACCAAGCGCACGGCGGCCGCGCAAGTACAGCTGCCATTGCACCAGGTGGCACAACCGGCGTTCTACATCAGCGTGGTGCCGGACATGGTCGGTGGCCGCCTGAGTAGCCACGACCGCGACTTGCTGGGCTTGGCCCATCAACTGGCGGGCCAGGACGGTGCGGTGCTGGCGGTGGTGTTTGGCGAACACAAAGAGTCGGCCTTTGAGACGGCCGGCGTCGATCGCCTACTGGTGCTGGACGGCAGCGAGTTCGACGGTTATGCACCGGAACAACGGGTGCAGGGCCTGCGGGCTGTGGATAACCAATTCAACCCCCGTCACTGGCTGCTGCCTGACAGCCGCTCCGGTGGCGGTGAGCTGGGCCGGCGTTTTGCCGCGGCCTTGGGCGAGCGCCCGGCGACCCGGGTCTGGCAGGTCAAGGACGGGCAGTGCATCGGCCGTGCCGGTGCCGGCCTGCAGGACCTGGCGCGGCCCGCTGCACGGCTGATCCTGGCAGCTGCGGAATGCGCGGAGCCGGTCAGCGAAACCCGCCACGAGGCCCTGCCGGTGGAGTTATCCACAAGCGTGGCACGCAGCTTGGCGCGGATCGAGGATTTGGGCGCGGTGGCGGTGGACCCCGCGGCGATTCCCATGGCCGAGGCTGAGTTCATCTTCTCTGGCGGCAACGGGGTCAAGGACTGGCCTTTGTTTCACCAGGCCGCGGCCGCCCTGGGCGCCACCGAGGGGGCTTCACGGGTGGCGGTGGACGACGGTTTCATGGGCCGCGACCGGCAAGTGGGGGCCAGCGGGATCTGGGTCACCGCCCGGGTTTACGTGGCGGTGGGGATTTCCGGGGCGATCCAGCACCTGCAAGGCATTGGTGCCTGCGACAAGGTGGTGGCGATCAACCTCGACCCGGGTTGCGACATGATCAAACGCGCCGATCTTTCGGTGATTGGCGACAGCGCCGAGATTCTTCAAGCCTTGATCGCGGCGGTAGCGGCTTACCGCAACGGCGCCAAGCGCGACGCGGCTTAAGGGGACAGTGATGAACAGCAATGTGATCAGCCTGGTATCGATTGGTGCCCACCCTACGTCCGGCCGTCCACGGCGTGCCGAGCAGGATGCGCGGGCCGTGGAACTGGGGCTGCAACTGGCTGGGGATAACCTCCAGGTGCTGCACGCCGGGGACGTCGCCGAGCCGGCGTTGCGGGCTTACCTGGGCATGGGCCTGGAGCAATTGCATGTGCTGGAACAGCCGGCGGGCGCCGATGCGCTGCCGGCGTTGACCCAGTACCTGCGCGATGCCGGTGCTCAGGTGGTGCTGACCGGCAGCCAGGCGGAGACGGGGGAAGGCTCGGGCATGTTGCCGTTCCTGCTGGCCGAAGGCCTGGGCTGGCCGCTGGTGGTGGGCCTGGCTGAAGTGGAGTCCATCTCCGGCGGTGTGGCCCAGGTGCTGCAAGCCTTGCCTCGTGGCCAGCGGCGTCGGCTCAAGGTGCGTCTGCCATTCCTCGCCACGGTGGATAACGCTGCGCCCAAGCCGCGCCAGAGCGCCTACGGCCCGGCGCGTCGGGGGTTGCTGCAGGCAGATCAGGTGATGGTGGTGGAGGATGAGTTACTCACAGCCTCCAGCCTGCAACCGGCCAAGCCTCGCCCTAAACGCCTGAAAGTGATCAAGGCCAAGAGCGGCGCCGACCGCATGAAAGCTGCCACCGCCAAAGCCAGCGGCGGCACCGGCCAAGTGCTCAAAGACCTCACCCCGGAAGCGGGCGCCGAAGCGATCCTCAAGTTGTTGATCGAAGAAGGCGTCGTCCGTTGACTCCGTAGGTGCCGGCTTAGGGGTTTAGCGCATGTCTCGGGTATCGCTGATCGCTGGCAAGCCAGCTCCTACAGAGCCCTCGCAGCCCGCGCGAATAATGTAGGAGCCGGCTTGCCGGCGATGGCGGCCTCGGGTTTAGCGCATGTCTTGGGCATTGCTGATCGCTGGCAAGCCAGCTCCTACAGAGCCCTCGCAACCCGCGCAAATAATGTAGGAGCCGGCTTGCCGGCGATGGCGGTCTCAGGGTTACTCACAATCCCTGTGTGCGTCTCTGTGGATAAGATGTACGCACCTTGCTCCAGCCCTTGTGAATCAAGCGCTCCAGCCGCCTGTACAAAATTTGACCAGGCTAAGTCGGCGTTTTTTATGGCTTTTTTCCAAGCACGAGAAATCCCGGAGAGAACTTTTGCACAGGAGTTGCCCCCAAAGTCTGTTGGCGCTTCTGTGGATAAGATGTTCGCTTCCGGCTGTAAGCCTTGTAAATAAAGGCTTACAGAGTATTGGTCAATAAATAGCCAAAACCTTCTATTTATCCCTGTCAGGCCTCGCCAAGTGCCGTGGTACGCGGCTTTTCAGGGTTTTCCACAGCGCTTGGTGCTTATCCACCGAGTTGCCCCCAAAGTCTGTTGGCCGTTCTGTGGATAAGGTGTTCGCCTTCAGCTAGGGCCCTTTAAAAACGGGGCTTTCAGTGGTTTGATCAAAAAACAGCCAAAGCCCATCCAAAACCCTGTTTCCCCATAAGTCACGGATTTTATGGCCCTTCTCGAAAGAAATATCCCCAGCACCCCGGCAGTTGCCCACAATGGCTGTGGGTCAAGCTGTGGATAAGATGTTTGCGGAAGGCTGCATGCCGCGTCCGCTATAGGCTGTTCAGCCATCGATCAAATTTCATACACATTCATCAGCTGTTGACCGTCCAAAAGCAAAAAGGCCCGGTGCATGCCCGGGCCTTTAGGGTTCAGCGTGTCGCTTGAGGTGTGCTGCTCCTCGTGGCGCTTATCCGTGTACCGGCACGCCTTTGAGGTATGGCGCCGGTTCGGCCCCCAGGTTGCTCAGCATGCGCTCGCTGTACCAGTCGATGAAGTTGACCACGCCGAACTCATAGGTCTTGGAGTAGGGGCCTGGCTGGTAGGCGGTGGAGTTGATGCCGCGCTGGTTCTCTTCGGCCAGGCGCCGGTCCTGGTCGTTGGTGGCGTCCCAGACCTGGCGCATGCGCTCCACGTCATAGTCCACGCCTTCCACGGCATCCTTGTGCACCAGCCATTTGGTGGTGACGATGGTTTCCTGGGCGCTGATTGGCCACACAGTGAACACGATGATGTGGTCGCCCATGCAGTGGTTCCAGGAGTGTGGCAGGTGCAGGATGCGCATCGAGCCCAGGTCCGGGTTTTTGATCCGGCCCATCAGCTTGGTGCAGCCCGGCTTGCCGTCCAGGGTCATGGACACGGTGCCCTTGAGCAGCGGCATGCGCACGATACGGTTGCGCAGGCCGAAGCTGGCATGGGCGTAAGGGATCTTCTCGGCTTCCCAGGCGGCGGCGGAGGCGGCCACGTGGTCCTTGAAGGCCTGGTCGGCGCGGGGGTCGGTAACGTCGTCCCACTCCAGCAGGGTTTTCAACAGCTCCGGGTGGGAGCCGCCGCAGTGGTAGCACTCGCGGTTGTTCTCCAGCACCAGTTTCCAGTTGGCCTTTTCGCGCAAGGTGGTTTGCACCGCCACCTTGGTGTTCTCCATGTCGTACGGCTCCATGTAATGGGCCAGCGTGGAGAGGAAGTCGTCGATGGCCGGTGGGTTCTCGGCCAGCGAAATGAAGATGTAGCCGCCAGCGGTCTTCACGTTGACCGGCTTGAGGCCGTACTGCTTCATGTCGAAGTCGGCGCCCATCTCGGTGCCGGCGAACAGCAGGCGCCCGTCCAGTTCGTAGGTCCACTGGTGGTAGTGGCAGACCAGTTTGGCCACCTTGCCCTTGTCGCTGGTGCACAGCCGCGAACCGCGGTGGCGGCAGACGTTGTGGAAGGCGTGGACCACGCCGTCGGCGCCGCGAATGACGATGATCGGGTTCTTGCCGATCTGCAGGGTGATGTAGTTGCCCTTGGCGGGGATCTCGCAGGTCATGCCGGCGATCAACCATTCCTTGTGGAAAATCTCCTGCATGTCGATGTCGAACAGCCTTTCATCGCAGTAGAACGGCTGCGGCAGGGAGAAGGTCCGCTCGCGCTCCTGCAGCATTTGTGCAGTGGCCTTGCGTGCGGGTTCCAGCGGATCGCCCAAGCTCAGGGTTGCGGTGACGTCCATCGTTCAAGTCCTCATGGCCGTTCGGTGCGGCCGGCGATATAGAGAGTGGCTACGGTTGGTGCTACGCAAGTCACGAAAAATCGGCTGTTGTCGTTGAGGCGAGTGTGGGTCCGCCAGCGGCTTGAACCTTATCCATGGGCGACATGCCCCAATCTGTTCCCGACGCGCAAGGCCCGGTCCCCGGGGGCTGGTCGCGATAAGCATGTGAATGTCGCAGATAGGTAAATGGGCGCCAGGCGCCTTACGCAGAATCGCTGACATGAAGCCGACCGTCGGCCGTGGAGAACAGCATGTCCAACACCTTCCTCAACCCGGTAACCACCCAGACCTGGGCCAATGGCCGTCACATCGTCCGTTGCGTCAAAGTCATCCAGGAAACCTGGGACGTGCGGACCTTCTGCTTCATGGCCGACCAGCCGATCATGTTCTTCTTCAAACCGGGGCAGTTCGTCACCCTGGAGCTGGAAATCGAAGGCCAGCCGGTGATGCGTTCCTACACCATCTCCAGCTCGCCGTCGGTGCCCTACAGCTTCTCGGTGACCATTAAGCGTGTGCCCGGGGGCAAGGTCTCCAACTGGCTCCACGACACCTTGCATGAAGGTCAGGAACTGGCGGTGCACGGGCCGGTGGGGCTGTTCAACGCCATCGACTTCCCCAGCCCGAAGGTGCTCTACCTCAGCGGCGGCGTTGGTATCACCCCGGTGATGTCCATGGCGCGCTGGTTCTACGACACCAACGCCAACGTCGACATGGTGTTTATCCACAGCGCCCGCTCACCGAAAGACATCATTTATCACCGCGAGCTGGAGCACATGGCGTCGCGGATCGATAACTTCAGCCTGCACCTGATCTGCGAAAAACACGGCCTGGGCGAGCCCTGGGCGGGGTATCGCGGTTACCTGAACCACAAGATGCTGGAGCTGATGGCCCCGGACTTCCTGGAGCGGGAAGTCTTCTGCTGCGGGCCGACCCCGTACATGAACGCGGTCAAACGCCTGCTGGAAGCTGCTGGCTTCGACATGGCGCGCTACCACGAAGAATCCTTTGGCGCGACGCCACCCGAAGCCCGGGCCGATGCGGTGGAACATGCCGAACAAGCCGCCGAAGCGCCGGAAGTCGATGTGGCCGATCTGCATCAGGTGGAATTCACCGCGTCCGGCAAGAGCATCCGCGTGGTTCCAGGGGAAACCGTCCACGCCGCGGCGGCCAAGCTCGGCCTGATGATTCCCAAGGCCTGCGGCATGGGCATCTGCGGCACCTGCAAAGTGCTCAAACTGGGCGGCGAAGTGGAGATGGAACACAACGGCGGGATCACCGAAGACGACGAAGCCGAAGGCTACATCCTGTCCTGCTGCAGCGTGCCCAAGGGCGACGTACGCATCGAATATTGATCAGCGACAGCACCTGCGGGCCGGATGCAGAGCGTCCGGAGCGGCATTCCCACGCGGAGCGTGGGAACGAGCAGTGCAGGTGACGGTGGTCAGGCGCTCATCACGGTGCGGATGTCCGCGGCCAGCTCGCGTACACGTTCTTCCTTGGTGTCCCAGGAGCACATGAAGCGGGCGCCGCCCTTGCCGATGAAGGTGTAGAAGCGCCAGCCCCTGGCGGTCAGGGCGGCGATCGCCGGTTCCGAGAGTTGCAGGAACACGCCGTTGGCCTGCACCGGGAACATCAGTTCGACGCCGGGAATGTCTTCCACTAATTTGGCCAGTAATTGGGCGCAGTGGTTGGCGTGGCGGGCGTATTTGAGCCAGGCGCTGTTTTCCAGGATGCCGACCCAGGGGGCCGACAGAAAGCGCATTTTCGAGGCCAATTGGCCGGCCTGCTTGCAGCGGTAGTCGAAGTCTTCGGCCAGTTTGTGGTTGAAGAACAGAATCGCCTCGCCCACCGCCATGCCGTTTTTCGTCCCGCCAAAGCACAGCACATCGACGCCGGCTTTCCAGGTCAGGTCGGCCGGCGAGCAGCCGAGAAAGGCACAGGCGTTGGAGAACCGCGCGCCGTCCATGTGCAGGTTGAGGCCCAGTTCCTTGCAGGTGGCGCTGATGGCGCGGACTTCTTCTGGGGTATAGACGCTGCCGACTTCGGTGGCCTGGGTCAGGGTGACGACTCGCGGCTTGGGGTAGTGGATGTCCTGGCGCTTGAGGGCGATCTCGCGGATCGATTCCGGCGTCAGCTTGCCGTTCTGGGTGCCGGCGACCAGCAGCTTGGAGCCGTTGGAGAAAAACTCCGGGGCGCCGCATTCGTCGGTTTCGACGTGGGCGGTTTCCGAGCAGATCACGCTGTGGTAACTCTGGCACAGCGACGACAGGGCCAATGAGTTGGCGGCGGTGCCGTTGAAAGCGAAAAACACCTCGCAGTCGGTTTCGAACAACTTGCGGAAATGATCGGCGGCGCGTGCGGTCCATTGGTCGTCGCCGTAGGCGCGCTCGTGACCCTGATTGGCCTGTTCCATCGCCGCCCAGGCTTCAGGGCAGATGCCGGAATAATTGTCGCTGGCGAATTGTTGGCTGTTGTCGGTCATGGCCGGCTCCGTGGTCGATGATGGTGCGCACTTTACCCAAGATTGATCAGGGAGCACACGTTCTGTTTATGCCGCAAAAATGCAGGCCCTATGGGGATTTATGCGTGCCCTGGCGTGCAGGCAGCCGTGATGGCGCACTGGACGCATTGAAGTGGCTGGCGTTGCTGAGCATGGTCCTTGATCACCTGCGTTATGTGGGGTTGAGCCTGGACTGGCTGTATGTACCGGGGCGCCTGGCGTTTCCCTGGTTCTGCCTGGCCATGGCGCTCAACCTGGCGCGCAGTGGCGCCCTCAAGCACAACCCTCTCAAGCACGGCCCACTCAAATACGACACAGGCGGGCCATGGCGCTACTTGGGCTGGCTGCTGTTGTTCAGCGGCCTGAGCGAGATTCCCTACCGGCTGTTCATGACCGATGCCGAGACCCTCAATGTGCTGCCGACCCTCGCCCTGGGTTTGCTGGTGGCGCGGGGCTGGCAGCAGTCGGCACTCCAGGCCCGATGCCTGGGGGGCCTGGCCTTGCTGCTGGCGGCGGTGTTTTCCGACCACCTGATGTTCGGCGTGTTCGGGGTCTTGCTGCCCTTGGCGCTGCTGTGGGCGGTGCAGCGTCCCTGGTATTTCAGCCTGTTGCCGGGGCTGGTGTGCCTGGCCGCCAATCAATGGCAAACCTTGTTCCCGGCGGCGCGCCTGGGCAATCAGGTGGCGACTTTCGGTATTGCCGTTTGTCTGTTGGCGCCACTGCTGGGGCTGTGGCTGCTGCGGGCCTTGCGCGGTTGTTCGGTGCTGGCAATGCGACGCTGGGCCTATGGGCTGTATCCGCTGCATTTCCTCTGTTTGCTGGCGTTGCGTGGCGTTTTGAACTGATTGCGTACCGGTTGGAGGGGCCTTTTCTGGCAAGCCAGCTCCGATAGGACGGTGGGAGGGGCTGGGCTAGAGCGGTTTCCGGGCGGCGGGTCGGTGCATTTATCCGGGGCCGTCAGGGCATGTCGTAAACGCACCTTTGCGTGGCGTCCATAGGCATTTGAGTTCGTCGTCCCGGTCATACCATCGCATCCAAAGGGCGCAGCTGTAAGGCTGGCCTCACCGAGACGAAAGGCGCACTGCCGCCGCTGGGAGAGACGCGATGTTCAGCAAGCAAGACCAGATCCAGGGTTATGACGATGCACTGCTGGCGGCGATGAATGCCGAGGAGCAACGTCAGGAAGATCACATCGAGCTGATCGCGTCGGAAAACTACACCAGCAAGCGCGTCATGCAGGCCCAGGGCAGCGGTCTGACCAACAAATACGCCGAAGGCTACCCGGGCAAGCGCTACTACGGTGGCTGCGAGCACGTGGACAAGGTCGAGGCCCTGGCCATCGAACGCGCCAAGCAGCTGTTCGGTGCCGACTACGCCAACGTCCAGCCGCACTCCGGCAGCCAGGCCAACGCAGCGGTGTTCCTCGCCTTGCTGCAAGCCGGCGACACCGTGCTGGGCATGAGCCTGGCCCACGGCGGCCACCTGACCCACGGGGCCAAGGTCAGCTTCTCCGGCAAGCTCTACAACGCGGTGCAGTACGGTATCGACACCGACACCGGGCTGATCGACTACGACGAAGTCGAGCGCCTGGCCGTCGAGCATCAGCCGAAAATGATCATTGCCGGCTTTTCCGCTTATTCGAAAACCCTGGATTTCCCGCGTTTCCGCCAGATCGCCGACAAAGTGGGCGCCTACCTGTTTGTCGACATGGCCCACGTCGCCGGCCTGGTCGCCGCCGGCCTGTACCCGAACCCGCTGCCTTACGCCGACGTGGTCACCACCACCACCCACAAGACCCTGCGCGGCCCGCGCGGCGGCTTGATCCTGGCGAAGGCCAACGAAGAGCTGGAAAAGAAATTCAATGCCGCGGTATTCCCCGGTGGCCAGGGCGGCCCGTTGATGCACGTGATTGCCGGCAAGGCCGTGTGCTTCAAGGAAGCGCTGGAGCCCGGCTTCAAGGCGTACCAGCAACAAGTGATCGATAACGCCCAGGCCATGGCCGGCGTGTTTATCAAACGTGGCTACGATGTAGTGTCCGGCGGCACCGACAACCACCTGTTCCTGGTCAGCCTGATTCGCCAAGGCCTGACCGGCAAGGAAGCCGATGCCGCCCTGGGCCGCGCCCACATCACCGTGAACAAGAACGCCGTGCCCAACGACCCGCAGTCGCCGTTTGTCACTTCCGGCCTGCGCATCGGCACCCCGGCAGTCACAACCCGCGGTTTCAAGGTCACCCAGTGCACCGAGCTGGCCGGCTGGATCTGCGACATCCTCGACCACCTCGGCGATGCCGATGTCGAGGCCAATGTCGCTCGGCAAGTAGCCGCCCTGTGCGCTGATTTCCCGGTTTACCGCTGAGAGCCGTTTTGGAGTAATGACTATGCAACGCTACTCAGGCTTCGGCCTCTTCAAGCACTCCCTCAGCCACCATGAAAACTGGCAGCGCATGTGGCGCACGCCGACCCCGAAAAAAGTCTACGACGTGGTCATCGTCGGCGGCGGCGGGCACGGCCTGGCCACGGCTTACTACCTGGCCAAGGAGCACGGCATCACCAACGTCGCCGTGGTCGAGAAGGGCTGGTTGGGCGGCGGCAACACCGCGCGCAACACCACCATCGTGCGTTCCAACTACCTGTGGGACGAGTCGGCGCACCTCTACGAACACGCGATGAAGCTCTGGGAAGGTCTGTCCCAGGACCTGAACTACAACGTCATGTTCTCCCAGCGCGGCGTCTACAACCTGTGCCACACCCTGCAGGACATTCGTGATTCCGAGCGTCGGGTCAGCGCCAACCGCCTCAACGGCGTCGACGGCGAACTGCTCAACGCCAAGCAAGTGGCGGACGAAATCCCCTACCTGGATTGCTCGAAGAACACCCGTTACCCGGTGCTCGGCGCTACCGTGCAACGTCGCGGTGGCGTGGCCCGTCACGATGCCGTGGCTTGGGGCTTTGCTCGTGCGGCCGATGCCCTGGGCGTGGACCTGATCCAGCAAACCGAAGTCATCGGCTTCCGCAAGGAAAACGGCGTGTGCATCGGCGTTGAAACCAACAAGGGTTTTATCGGCGCCAAGCGCGTCGGCGTGGTCACCGCCGGTAATTCCGGGCACATGGCCAAGCTCGCGGGCTTCCGCCTGCCGATCGAGTCGCACCCGTTGCAGGCCCTGGTGTCGGAGCCGATCAAGCCGATTATCGACAGCGTGATCATGTCCAACGCCGTGCACGGCTACATCAGCCAGTCCGACAAGGGCGACCTGGTGATCGGCGCCGGTATCGACGGCTGGGTTGGCTACGGCCAGCGCGGTTCGTACCCGGTGATCGAGCACACCATTCAGGCCATCGTCGAGATGTTCCCAGTCCTGTCCCGGGTGCGCATGAACCGCCAGTGGGGCGGCATCGTCGACACCACCCCGGACGCCTGCCCGATCATCTCCAAGACGCCGGTGCCGAACATGTTCTTCAACTGCGGTTGGGGCACTGGCGGCTTCAAGGCCACCCCGGGCTCGGGCAACGTATTCGCTGCGAGCCTGGCCAAGGGCGAAATGCACCCGCTGGCCGCTCCTTTCTCCATCGACCGTTTCCACAACGGTGCGTTGATCGATGAACACGGCGCTGCTGCGGTCGCCCACTAAAAGGACAAATCCCTATGTTGCATATCTTCTGTCCTCACTGCGGCGAACTGCGCTCTGAAGAGGAATTCCATTCGTCCGGCCAGGCGCATATTCCGCGCCCTCTCGACCCGAATGCCTGCACCGACGAGCAGTGGGGCGACTACATGTTCTTCCGCGACAACCCCCGCGGCCTGCACCACGAGCTGTGGATCCATGCGGCCGGTTGCCGTCAGTATTTCAACGCCACCCGCGACACCGTGACCTACGAAATTCTTGAAACCTACAAGATTGGCAGCAAGCCGCAATTCACCGCCAAGGCTGCTGGAGAGAAGGTATGAGCCAGACCAATCGCCTGTCCAACGGTGGACGGATCGACCGCAATAAAGTCCTGACCTTCACCTTCAACGGCCAGACCTACAAAGGCTTTGAAGGCGACACCCTGGCCGCCGCCTTGCTGGCCAACGGCGTGGATATCATCGGTCGCAGCTTCAAGTACTCCCGGCCTCGGGGCATCTTTGCCGCCGGTTGTGAAGAGCCCAACGCGGTGCTGCAGATCGGTGCCACCGAAGCCACCCAGATCCCCAACGTGCGCGCCACCCAACAGGCGCTGTACCAAGGTCTGGTCGCCACCAGCACCAACGGCTGGCCGAGCGTCAACAACGACATGATGGGCATCCTCGGCAAGGTTGGCGGCAAGCTGATGCCGCCGGGTTTCTACTACAAAACCTTCATGTACCCGCAATCGTTCTGGATGACCTACGAGAAGTACATCCGCAAGGCGGCGGGCCTCGGCCGTTCGCCGACCGAGAATGATCCGGACACCTACGACAACATGAACCAGCACTGCGACGTGCTGATTGTCGGTGCCGGCCCTGCCGGCCTGGCCGCCGCCTTGGCCGCGGCGCGCAGCGGTGCCCGGGTGATCCTGGCGGACGAACAGGAAGAGTTCGGCGGCAGCCTGCTGGACAGTCGCGAGAGCCTGGACGGCAAGCCGGCGGCGGAATGGGTGGCCAGCGTGATCGCTGAACTCCAGGCCCTGCCCGACGTGCTCCTGCTGCCTCGGGCCACGGTCAACGGCTACCACGACCACAATTTCCTGACCATCCACGAGCGCCTCACCGACCACCTGGGTGACCGTGCCCCGATCGGCCAGGTGCGCCAGCGCATTCACCGGGTACGGGCCAAGCGCGTGGTCCTGGCCACCGGCACCCACGAGCGGCCACTGGTCTACGGCAACAACGACGTGCCGGGCAACATGCTGGCTGGCGCAGTCTCCACCTACGTGCGCCGCTACGGCGTGGCGCCGGGCAAGAAGCTGGTGCTGAGCACCAACAACGATCACGCCTACCGCGTGGCCCTGGACTGGCTCGACGCCAGTCTGCAAGTGGTGGCCATCGCCGACGCCCGCAGTAACCCGCGCGGCGCCCTGGTGGAAGAAGCACGGGCCAAGGGCATCCGGATCCTCACCTCCAGTGCGGTGATCGAAGCCCGTGGCAGCAAGCACGTCACCGCCGCGCGCATCGCGGCGATTGACGTCAAGGCCCATAAAGTCACCAGCCCCGGCGAATGGCTCGATTGCGACCTGATTGCCAGTTCCGGCGGCTACAGCCCGGTGGTGCACCTGGCTTCGCACTTGGGTGGCAAGCCGGTCTGGCGTGAAGACATCCTCGGTTTTGTACCGGGTGAGGCACCGCAGAAACGCGTATGCGTCGGCGGCATCAACGGTGTCTACAGCCTGGGCGACTCCCTGGCCGACGGTTTTGAAGGGGGCGTACGCGCCGCCAGCGAAGCCGGGTTCCAAGCGGTAGAGGGCGTGTTGCCCAAAGCCCTGAGCCGCCTTGAAGAGCCGACCCTGGCGCTGTTCCAGGTGCCCCACGAAAAAGGCACGGCGCGGGCGCCCAAGCAATTTGTCGACCTGCAGAACGATGTCACCGCCGCCGCCATCGAACTGGCGACCCGGGAAGGTTTTGAGTCGGTCGAGCACGTCAAACGCTACACCGCCCTGGGTTTTGGTACCGATCAGGGCAAGCTCGGCAACGTCAACGGCCTGGCGATTGCCGCCCGTTCGCTGAACGTGACCATCCCGCAGATGGGCACCACCATGTTCCGCCCGAACTACACGCCGGTGACCTTCGGCGCGGTGGCTGGCCGTCACTGTGGGCATATCTTCGAGCCGGTACGTTTCACCGCGCTGCATTCGTGGCACCTGAAAAACGGCGCCGAATTCGAAGACGTCGGGCAATGGAAGCGTCCGTGGTACTTCCCGAAACACGGTGAAGACCTGCACGCCGCGGTGAAGCGCGAATGCCTGGCGGTGCGCGACAGCGTCGGCCTGCTGGACGCCTCGACCCTGGGCAAGATCGACATCCAGGGCCCGGACGCCCGTGAATTCCTCAACCGCATCTACACCAACGCCTGGACCAAGCTCGACGTGGGCAAGGCCCGTTACGGCCTGATGTGCAAGGAAGACGGCATGGTCTTCGACGACGGCGTCACCGCCTGCCTCGCCGATAACCACTTCTTGATGACCACCACCACCGGCGGCGCGGCCCGCGTGCTGCAGTGGCTGGAGATCTACCAGCAGACCGAATGGCCAGAGCTCAAGGTGTACTTCACCTCGGTCACCGACCACTGGGCCACCATGACCCTGTCGGGCCCCAACAGCCGCAAGCTGCTGAGCGAAGTCACCGACATCGACCTGGACAAGGACGGCTTCCCGTTCATGACCTGGAAAGAAGGCCTGGTCGGCGGTGTGCCGGCGCGGGTGTTCCGTATCTCGTTCACCGGCGAGCTGTCGTACGAAGTCAACGTCCAGGCCGACTACGCCATGGGTGTGCTGGAGCAGATTGTCGAAGCCGGCAAGAAGTACAACCTGACGCCGTACGGCACCGAGACCATGCACGTGCTGCGGGCCGAGAAGGGCTTCATCATCGTCGGTCAGGACACCGACGGTTCCATGACCCCGGACGATTTGAACATGGGCTGGTGCGTAGGCCGTACCAAGCCGTTCTCGTGGATCGGCTGGCGCGGGATGAACCGTGAAGATTGTGTTCGTGAGGAGCGCAAGCAACTGGTGGGCTTGAAGCCGATCGACCCGACCGTGTGGCTGCCGGAAGGCGCGCAGTTGGTGTTCGACGCCAAGCAGGCGATCCCGATGAAGATGGTCGGCCACGTCACCTCCAGCTACGCGCACAACTCCCTGGGTTATTCGTTTGCCATGGGTGTGGTCAAAGGCGGCTTGAAGCGCATCGGCGAACGGGTGTTTTCGCCCCAGGCGGATGGCAGCGTGATCGAGGCGGAGATTGTGTCCTCGGTGTTCTTCGACCCGAAAGGCGACCGCCAGAACATTTGATAGCGTCCAGTGCGGCGTTCCCACGCAGAGCGTGGGAACGATCACAGAATTCAAGACAGGTGCTTTATGACCGCAGCCAATGTTTACCAACAACGCCCGACCACTGGGGCCAAGGCCGAGTCGTCGCTGCATCACGCCGACCTGCCGAGCCTGGTGGGCAAAGGCCGCAAGAACGCCGGCGTCACCTTGCGTGAGAAGAAACTCCTCGGCCACCTGACCCTCCGTGGCGACGGTCATGACCCGGCGTTCGCCGCCGGCGTGCACAAGGCCCTGGGCATCGAATTGCCAGCGGCGCTGAGCGTTATCGTCAAAGGCGAAACCAGCCTGCAATGGCTGGGTCCGGATGAATGGCTGCTGATTGTGCCGAGCGGTGACGAGTTCGCTGCCGAGCAACAACTGCGTGAGGCGCTGGGCGACCTGCACATTCAGATCGTCAACGTCAGCGGCGGCCAGCAGATTCTTGAGCTGTCCGGTCCCAACGTGCGCCAGGTGCTGATGAAGTCCACCAGCTACGACGTACACCCCAACAACTTCCCGGTGGGCAAGGCGATCGGCACGGTGTTCGCCAAGTCGCAACTGGTGATCCGCCGTACAGGCGAGGAGACCTGGGAGCTGCTGGTGCGCCGCAGCTTCTCCGATTACTGGTGGTTGTGGTTGCAGGACGCCGCTGCCGAATACGGCCTGCGCGTAGAAGCCTGACATGAGGTGACGCTTGTCTGTAGGAGCCGGCTTGCCGGCGATGGCGCCCTCAAGGCCGCTATCGTCGACCAGCCCAGCTCCTGCAGGGGGCGCACCACCTGAAGTTGCTTGAGGAGTTAACCGTAATGAGCCGCGCACCCGACACATGGATTTTGACCGCCGACTGCCCCAGCGTGCTCGGCACGGTGGACGCGGTGACCCGCTTTCTGTTCGAGCAGGGCTGCTATGTCACTGAGCACCATTCCTTCGACGACCGGCTCTCGGGCCGTTTTTTTATTCGTGTGGAATTCCGCCAGCCGGACGGCCTCGACGAGCAGGGTTTCAGTACCGGCCTGGCCGAACGGGCCAAAGCCTTCGACATGAACTTCGAGCTGACGGCACCGAACTACCGGCCAAAAGTAGTGATCATGGTCTCCAAGGCCGATCACTGCCTCAATGACCTGCTGTACCGCCAGCGCATCGGCCAGCTGTCCATGGACGTAGTGGCAGTGGTCTCCAATCACCCTGATTTGAAACCTTTGGCCGACTGGCACCAGATTCCCTACTACCATTTCCCCCTCGACCCCAACGACAAGCCGTCCCAGGAGCGCCAGGTGTGGCAGGTGATTGAAGAGTCCGGTGCGGAATTGGTGATCCTTGCGCGCTACATGCAAGTGCTGTCGCCGGAGCTGTGCCGCAAGCTCGATGGCAAGGCGATCAATATCCATCACTCGCTGCTGCCGGGCTTCAAGGGCGCCAAGCCTTATCACCAGGCCTACAACAAGGGCGTGAAACTGGTGGGGGCGACCGCTCACTACATCAACAACGACCTGGACGAAGGCCCGATCATCGCCCAGGGCGTGGAAGTGGTGGACCACAGCCACTACCCCGAGGACTTGATTGCCAAGGGGCGGGATATCGAAGGCCTGACGTTGGCCCGGGCCGTGGGTTATCACATTGAAAGGCGGGTGTTCTTGAACGCCAATAGGACCGTTGTTCTTTAAGAGCAGCAGCAAGCTCCAAGCGGTAAGCGACAAGTAACAGCGGTTTTCACTCTTCTTGCGGCTCATAGCGTGCCGCTTGAAGCTTGACGCTCCTTCCACTCTCTTCACAACAACAACTACAGAGGTGACTGACATGTCTGGTAATCGTGGCGTCGTGTATCTGGGCAATGGCAAGGTCGAAGTCCAGAAAATCGACTATCCAAAAATGCAGGACCCGCGCGGCCGGAAGATCGAGCACGGCGTGATCCTGCGTGTGGTTTCCACCAACATCTGCGGCTCGGACCAACACATGGTGCGCGGCCGTACCACTGCCCAGGTCGGTCTGGTCCTGGGTCATGAAATCACCGGCGAAGTGGTCGAGAAGGGCAGCGACGTCGAGAACCTGAAGATCGGCGACCTGGTTTCGGTGCCGTTCAACGTGGCGTGCGGGCGCTGCCGTTCCTGCAAGGAGCAGCACACCGGGGTCTGCCTGACCGTCAACCCGGCCCGCGCCGGTGGTGCCTACGGTTATGTCGACATGGGCGACTGGACCGGTGGCCAGGCCGAATACGTGCTGGTGCCCTATGCCGACTTCAACCTGCTGAAACTGCCGGACCGCGACAAGGCCATGGAGAAAATCCGCGACCTGACGTGCCTCTCCGACATCCTGCCTACGGGTTATCACGGCGCAGTGACGGCCGGCGTCGGGCCGGGCAGCACGGTATATGTGGCCGGTGCCGGCCCGGTGGGCCTGGCGGCTGCAGCCTCAGCGCGCCTGCTGGGGGCGGCAGTGGTGATCATTGGTGACGTCAACCCGGTGCGCCTGGCCCATGCCAAGGCCCAGGGCTTTGAAATCGCCGACCTGTCCCAGGACACCCCGCTGCACGAACAGATCGCCGCCCTGCTGGGCGAGCCGGAAGTCGATTGCGCGGTGGATGCGGTGGGCTTCGAAGCTCGCGGCCACGGCCATTCCGGTGCCCAGCACGAAGCCCCGGCCACGGTGCTCAACTCCCTGATGGGCGTGGTGCGGGTAGCGGGCAAGATCGGTATTCCCGGCCTGTACGTCACCGAAGACCCGGGCGCCGTGGATGCCGCGGCGAAGATCGGCAGCCTGAGCATTCGCTTCGGCCTGGGTTGGGCCAAATCCCACAGCTTCCACACCGGCCAGACCCCGGTGATGAAGTACAACCGCCAGTTGATGCAGGCGATCATGTGGGACCGCATCAACATCGCCGAAGTGGTCGGGGTGCAGGTCATCAGCCTGGACGACGCGCCGCGGGGTTACGGTGAGTTCGATGCCGGTGTACCGAAGAAATTCGTCATCGACCCGCACAAACTGTTCAGCGCCGCCTGAGGCTTGAGGCGATAGAAGGAAAGGGCGACCCACGGATCGCCCTTTTTCATTGTTGCAATGTGCAGTGTCAGGCGATCAGAGGGTAGCGGCTGACGAGGGGCCGTCAGTAGCCTCGACCCGGGTAGTCGAACCAGTGTTCTCCACTCAGGATCTCCTTCACATGGGCCTCGCTGAAAATGCCTGGCGCATCCCGTTGGAAGCGCGACCGCCACTGAGGCAGCCACCAGTAATTCAGCGCCGTGCTTCTGGGGAGAAGCACCATGCTCAGGACTGATCGATCAATGAGCCCGCGCTGATACAGCTCGTGACTGCGGTCCATGAAGTCGAGGTAGTAGTCGATGGGCAGTGAGAGCATCAGCACGGCGGTGTGAAACTTTTCGCTGGGCGCTCGTTGCGGGCTCTCCAGCAGGCCCAGGGCTTCGCAGTAGTGGGCCTGGGGCTGGCGGGCCAGCGCCTGGGCTGACGGCACGCCGAGAATGATCAGTGAGCTGATCTCCTCTTGCCAGTCGGCGCCGTGGGTGTCCTTGAAGTATTGGCTGATGACTTCGGTCAGTGGGCCAGGGGCACGGTCTGCGCCTGAGCACAGGTTGCTGTCGATGGGGCGGCCGATGGTCCAGATGGCGATAGAGACGGCCAAGGCCAGGGCGATGCAGCCGTAGAGGGCTGTTCTTGTAGGGGATCGATTCACTTGAAACGCCGGAAAATGCAGGGGGCTGGTTCGGCAGCTTGAGGCTGGCGCAGACCCTGTTTGTGAGTGGGCAGGGGAGTTTAGCGTGGGTTGCTTCGCTGGCAAGCCAGCGCCTACAGGCGAAGGCGGCGGTTACAGCGCCGCCAATTGCCCTTGGTACAACACCGGCCCGGTGGGCTGGCCGGTGGGTGAGCCGCCATGGGGTTCGAGGCTCACGGCGAGGGCGATGGGGGTGCCCAGCAGGTCGCGCTGGGCCTGGCTCAGGTTGATCCGGCCCTTGCCGCCCATGGGCACCACGCCCAGGGAAATCGGTTGGCCATCGGCCGGGATCGCCCACAGCTCCAGGCTGCGGTCCAGGCCCACTGTCGCCAGGGTCAATGGCTCGACTTGCAGGTATTGGGCATGGGCCTGGATGCGCAGCGCCGGTTCCTGGCTGGCGCTGAGTAGGGTGGCGCTGTAGCGCACCTGGTCGCTCTGCTGGATAAAACCGATGTACAGGGTGGCCAGCACGGCGCAGGCGGCAATCGCCAGGCGCAGGCGCATCCACAGCGGATTCTTTTTCGGCAAGTGCAGGACCTGAGGCTCAATACGAGCCTGGATGCCGTCCCACACATGGCCCGGCACGTCCTGCTCCGGCAGGGTTTCGGTCAGGCTGGCGAGGCTCTCCTGCCATTTCGCCAGTTCTTCACGCAGGGCCCCGTCGTCCAGCAGCAGCTGTTCGAAGCGTCGGCGCGCGGCCCCCTGCATCAGGCCGATGGCGTAATCGGCAGCGAGGGCGCGGCGTCGGCTGGGCGTCTGGTAGTTCATGATTCAAGGCACCTGCGCAGGCGTTCCATGCCCCGGCGGATCCACGACTTGACCGAGCCCAGGGGCGACGCCAGGTGGTCGGCCAGCTCCGAGCAGGACAGGCCCTGGAAGTAGGCGACGCTGATCGACTGGCGTTGCATGCCCTCCAGGCTGTCCAGGCAACGGTTCAGGGCCTGGGCCTGGCGGGCGCTGTCCAGCAGTTCGTGGGCGGAGGGGCCCTCGTCGGGCAGTTGTTCTTCCCGCTCGGTCAAGGGTCGCTCGCGGTGTTTGCGCAACTGGTCGATGGCTTGATTGCGCAGGATGTGGGTCATCCAGGTCAGCGGTGCCGAGAGGTGGGCCTGGTAGCGCGAGGCGTTGTTCCAGATCCGTATGAAGCTTTCCTGCAGCACGTCTTCGGCCAGGTCGTGGCGGCCCATGAAGCGCAAGGCCACGCCGTGCAGGCGTGGGGCGACGCTGCGGTACAGGCTCTCGAAGGCGCGGCGGTCGCCCAGGGCACATTGGGCCAGCAGTTGCCTGAGATGATCGGGATCGAGGGCGGAAATAAGCGTTCTCCAAACAAACCAGCGGTGAGCGCAAGGCACCGGTTTGCAAGGCCGGCTGGCAGAGATTAGTTCAGGGTGCGCGGTTGTTCCATTCATCGGGAATATCCTCCAGGGCATGGCCTATACGTTGCCCTCGGGCCCCTGGATGCAGCGCCGACGGACGACCGGAACATTCACCGGGCCGATCAGTCAAAACGCTGTTTTCCATCCCACTGTCGAGGATGGCGACAGGTTCACTGAGGTTGCTTCGATGAAGATTTCACGCGGTTTGCTACTGGCTTCACTGATGACCTTGGCCGCGGGCCCAGTGTTGGCCGGGTTCAGCCTGGGGGACGTGGCCGGGGCCATTGCCGGTGCCCAGGGCAACAAGGCCGGGGAGGCCGCCACCACCCCTGAAACGGCCGGCCTGCTGGACAGCCTGGGGTCGCAATTGAAGATCAGCCCCGAGCAGGCGGTCGGCGGTGCCGGTGCCATGCTGGGCCTGGCGAAGAACCAGTTGAGCTCCACCGACTACGCGCAATTGGCCAAGAGCGTGCCGGGGTTGGACCAGTTGGCGGGCAACAATGCCCTGAGCGGGCTTGGCGGTTTGGGAGGGTTGCTGGGTGATTCCGCCAAGTCCCCGGCCCTCGACGGTCTGCTGGGCAATGTGAAAACCACCAGCGACCTGAACAACACCTTCGGCGCCTTGGGCATGGACAGCGGCATGATCGGCCAATTCGCTCCGTTGATCCTGCAGTACCTGGGGCAGCAGGGCGTTGGAGGTTCGTTGCTGCAAAGCCTGGGCGGTATCTGGGGCACCGGCAGCTGATCAGCCCTGCTCGCCACGTAACTGGGCAATGCGTCGGTCCTTCTCGGTCCAGAGCTGGTTGACCCAGTTCTGGACGTGTTGGCGAAACGCCGGATCGTTTTCGTAATCCCCTTGCCACAACGCCGGGTCCAGTTCACGGGTGTGAATGTCGATGATCACCTTGGGCACTGCGCCGCTGATCAGGTCCCAGAACCCTGGAATCTTCTGCTGCGGATAGACTACGGTGACGTCGAGAATCGCGTCCAGCTGTTGGCCCATGGCGGCCAATACAAAGGCTACGCCGCCCGCCTTGGGCTTGAGCAGGTAGTTGAAGGGGGAGCCCTGTTGCTGGCGTTTTATCGGGGTGAAGCGGGTGCCTTCCAGGTAGTTGACCACGGTCACCGGCTGGCGCTTGAACAGCTCGCAGGCGGCCTGGGTGATTTCCAGGTCCTTGCCCCGCAGTTCCGGGTGCCTGGCCAGGAAGGCCTTGCTGTAGCGCTTCATGAAGGGGTAGTCCAGGGCCCACCAGGCCAGGCCCAGGAACGGCACCCAGATCAGCTCGCGCTTGAGGAAGAACTTGAAGAACGGGGTGCGCCGGTTGAGGGCCTGGATCAGCGCCGGGATGTCCACCCAGGATTGGTGGTTGCTGACCACCAGGTACGAAGTGTCGACCCGCAGGCCTTCGCCGCCACGAATGTCCCATTGCGTGGGGATGCACCGGGCGAAGATCAGTTTGTCGACCTCGGCCCAGGTTTCGGCGATCCACATCACGGCCCTTGAGGCGTCATCGCGCCAGCGCCCGGGCAGGACCAGCTTGAGCAGGGCAAACACCATCAGTGGGCCGAACAGCACCAGGGTGTTGAGCAGGAGCAGCAGGGTGACGAAACAGCCGGTGAGCAGGCGGCGCATAAGCAACTCTTGGCAAACGTTTGGACGGGCAATCATAAGCAGCTTGGGCGCAGAGGCCAAATGCCCAAGTGCTGACGAATGTTTCACTTATATACAGTTATGCTTTTGCCCACTCTGCACGTTGAACCCATTGCCCGGCAGCGGTCTAAAAAACCGCTGTCCACTTTCCAAGGAACCCCCTCACGTGAAAACCGTCCTGGCTTTGCTGTCCCTTCTCGCGCTGCCGGTCATGGCCGCCGAGCCCACGCTGTACGGGCGCTACGAATACATCCAGTTGCCGGAAATCGGCGAAACCCTCAAGGCCAAGATGGACACCGGCGCCCTGACCGCGTCGCTGTCGGCCAAGGACATCGAGACCTTTACCCGCGACGGTGAGGATTGGGTGCGTTTCCGCCTGGCCACCAAGGGGGCCGACAACAAGGTCTACGAACACAAAGTGGCGCGCATCAGCAAGATCAAGAGCCGCGCCGATGAAGACGAAGACAGCGAAGAACCGCAGGCGGCCAAGCGCCCGGTGGTGGACCTGGAAATGTGCCTGGGCAACGTCAAGCGCACGGTGGAGGTCAACCTCACCGACCGCAGCGGCTTCAACTACCCGTTGCTGATTGGCGCCAAGGCCCTGCGCGAGTTTGGCGCCGCGGTGAACCCGGCCCGACGCTATACGGCGGACAAGCCCGACTGCTGATTGACGGCGCCTGAGGCATCCGGCACCTTTCCCGCACTTAACCTCTGTGCTCGGATGCCATGCCCCATATCCTGATTGTCGAAGACGAAGCGGCGATTGCCGATACGCTGATTTTTGCCCTGCAGGGCGAGGGTTTCAGCACCACCTGGCTGAGCCTGGGCCAGGCGGCGTTGGACCACCAGCGGGCGACGCCGGCGGATCTGATCATTCTCGACATCGGCTTGCCGGACATCAGCGGCTTCGAGACCTGCAAGCAGTTGCGGCGCTTCAGCGAAGTGCCGGTGATGTTCCTCAGTGCCCGGAATGGCGAGATCGACCGCGTGGTCGGCCTGGAAATCGGCGCTGACGACTACGTGGTCAAGCCCTTCAGCCCCCGGGAAGTGGCGGCACGGGTCAAGGCCATCCTCAAGCGCATGGGCCCGCGGACCAGTGAGGCCGCGCCTTTGTTTGTCATCGACCCGGAGCGGGTGCAGATCAGCTACCGCGGCCAGCCCCTGAGCCTGACCCGTCACGAATTCCGTTTGTTGCAGAGCCTGCTGGAACAGCCCGAACGGGTGTTCAGTCGCGAGCAGTTGCTGGACGCCCTGGGGGTGGCCGCCGACGTCGGTTACGAGCGCAATATCGACAGCCACATCAAGAGCCTGCGGGCCAAGCTGCGGGCAGTGGCGGCCAGTGCCGAGCCGATCCAGACCCATCGTGGCCTGGGCTACAGCTACAGCCCGGTGAACAGCTGATGCCATTGGGCGTACGGATTTTCCTGGTCTATGTGCTGTTTGTCGGCTTGACCAGCTACTTTGTGCTCAACACGGTGATGGAGGAAATCCGGCCCGGGGTGCGCCAGTCCACCGAAGAAACCCTGGTGGACACCGCCAACCTGATGGCGGAGATCCTGCGGGACGACTTCAAGGCCGGGACCCTCAACGAAAACCGCTGGCCGCAGTTGCTGCATGCCTATGGCGAGCGCCAGCCGGCGGCGACCATCTGGGGGTTGCCGAAGAACCAGGTCAACCACCGTATTTACGTGACCGACGCCCAAGGCAAGGTGGTGCTGGATTCCAGCGGCGTCGCCGTGGGCCAGGATTATTCGCGCTGGAACGATGTGTACCTGACTTTGCGCGGCCAGTACGGCGCCCGTTCTACCCGGGCCGTGGCCGAAGACCCGGACTCGTCGGTGATGCACGTCGGCGCGCCGATCCGTGACAACGGCCAGATCATTGGCGTGGTCACCGTGGCCAAGCCCAACAGCTCGCTGCAGCCCTATGTGGACCGCACCCAGCGGCGCTTGATCTGGTACGGCGCCGGGGTGATCGGCCTCGGCCTGCTGTTCGGCGGCTTGTTGTCCTGGTGGCTCAGCGCAGCCTTGCGGCGCCTGACGGCCTATGCCCAGGCGGTCAGCGAAGGTCGGCGCGCCGAGTTGCCCCATTATCGCGGCGGCGAGTTGGAGCAGTTGTCCACGGCGGTGGAGCACATGCGTACCCAGTTGGAGGGCAAGGCCTATGTGGAGCGCTACGTACACACCCTGACCCATGAATTGAAGAGCCCGCTGGCGGCGATTCGCGGCGCGGCCGAGCTGCTGCAAAGCGAGATGCCGGTGGAACAACGGCAGCGCTTTGTCGGCAATATCGACAGCGAAAGTGCGCGCATGCAGCAGTTGATCGAGCGTCTGTTGAACCTGGCCCAGGTCGAACAGCGCCAGGGCCTGGAAGAGCGGGTGGCGGTGCCCTTGGCGCCCCTGCTCAAAGAGCTGCTCGATGGCCAGGCCGCGCGCATCCAGCGCAAGCAGTTGCGCATCGAGCAGCAGATCGCCCCGGACCTGGCGCTCAACGGCGAGCCGTTCCTGCTGCGCCAGGCCCTGGGCAACCTGCTGGAGAACGCTCTGGATTTCACCCCGCAGCACGGCCTGCTGCGCATCGGCGCCGAGCGTGAGGGCGATGAGCGGGTGTTCTCCCTGTTCAACCAGGCCGAGGCTATTCCCGACTACGCCCTGCCGCGCCTGTGCGAGCGTTTCTACTCCCTGCCACGGCCCGACAGTGGACGCAAAAGCACCGGGTTGGGGCTCAATTTCGTTGCCGAGGTGGTGCAGTTGCACGGCGGCCAGATGAGCATCGGCAATGTGCCGGATGGGGTGCTGGTGACCTTGCGCCTACCTTGATCGGTGGGCGTTCTCCACAGAGTCTCCACACAGCCCTCATAAAACCCCCACAGCGACGCCCCAGACTTTCTCCCATCAGAACAGGGAGAGAACCCCATGAACCACCGCAGTCTGGCCTTGAAACTCGGGGCTATTGCCCTTTTGATCCTGTTGTTGCTGGTGCCGCTGCTGATGATCGGCGGGCTGATCCAGGAGCGTCAGCAACTGCGTGACGGCGTGCTGGAAGACATCGCCCGCAGCTCCAGCGGTAGCCAGCAACTCACCGGCCCGGTGCTGGTGGTGGACTATCGCAAGACCGTGCGCGTATGGAAGACCAACGAAAAAACCAATAAACGCTACCAGGAAAATACTGAGGTGGAAGGGCGCCTGTTTTTCCTGCCCGAGCATTTCGAACTCAATGGCCAGGCCCAGACCGAACTGCGGGCGCGGGGCATCTACGAGGCGCGGCTGTTCCACGCCGACAGCCATATCAGCGGTTACTTCGCTGTTCCCGAGCAGTACGGCATCAAGGAAGACTTTGCTGATTACCAGTTCGACCCGCCCTTCCTGGCAGTGGGCATCAGCGACATCCGCGGCATCGAGAACGCCCTCAAGCTGCAACTCAATGGCCAGACCCTGGATTTTGCCCCGGGCACTTACGTCAGTTGGCTGGACGAAGGCGTGCACGCCATGTTGCCGCCCCTGGATGTGAAGAAGGTGACCCAGTTGGACTTCGGTTTCGACCTGCGCCTGCAAGGCACCGGTCAACTGGAGGTGGTCCCGGTGGGCAAGACCAGCAAGGTGCAACTGGGCGCCAACTGGCCGCACCCGAGCTTTATCGGCAACTACCTGCCGACCGAGCGTGAAGTCACCGACCGCGGCTTTTCGGCGACTTGGCAGACCTCGTTTTTCTCCACCAACCTGGAACAGGCGATGGACCGCTGCGTCACCAGCCAGAAGTGCGGCGACTTCCATGGCCGCAGCTTTGGCGTGAGCTTTATCGACCCGGTGGATCAGTACCTGAAAAGCGACCGTGCGATCAAATACGCCCTACTGTTTATCGGCCTGACCTTCGCCGGCTTCTTCCTGTTCGAAGTGCTCAAGAGCCTGGCGGTGCACCCGGTGCAATACGCTCTGGTGGGGGTGGCCCTGGCGTTCTTCTACCTGTTGCTGCTGTCGTTGTCGGAGCACCTGGGCTTTGCCCTGGCCTACCTGTTGTCCGCCAGCGGCTGTGTGGTGCTGATCGGCTTCTACGTCAGCCATGTGTTGCACAGCGCCGGGAAAGGCACCGGGTTTGCGCTGGCGTTGGCGGCCTTGTACGGCCTGCTGTATGGCTTGCTCAGTGCCGAGGATTACGCGCTGCTGATGGGCTCGCTGCTGCTGTTTGGCCTGCTCGGGGTGTTTATGGTGCTGACCCGTAAGCTGGACTGGTACGGCATTGGCCAGGACAAGGGCGAGAAACCCCTGCAATTCGAGCTGGGGGCGGTGCAATGAGCCGGTCACTGGGCTTGCGTGAGGATCAACGGCTGGGCGAGGTGTTGGCGCAACGGATTGGCGGCTTGTTCCCGGTGGACCTGTTGTGGCTTGATCGCCGGCCGGCCCCTGACGGGCAGCGGCGGCCGGCGACCAACGGCGTCACACCGCAGGCTGGGTGGCGAGCATCGAGGGGCGTTGACTGACTTCGGCGTACCAGGCGGCCAGTTGCGGCTGGGCCTCGCGCCAGTTCAGGTCCGGGTGGCGGAAGTCCAGGTAACCCAGGGCGCTGGCCACGCCAATGGAGGCCACATCGAAGTGGCAGGCCAGTTCGGCAATGGCCTCGGCCTCAAGCTCGGCCAGGGCGCGACGGATCTTGTCGCGCTGACCGTCGAGCCACAGGTCCCAGTGTTTCTCCGGCGCGCGCAGGGCCACTTCGTAACGGATCAGCACCGCCGAGTCGAGAATGCCGTCGGCCAGTGCCGCCAGGGTCAGGCGCCGCCAGCGGGACGAGCCCTCACGGGGGATCAGCGGGTTACCCACGTGTTGCTGGTCCAGGTACTCGACAATCACCCGGCTGTCGTAAAGTACGTTGCCGTCGGCCAGGCGCAGGGCGGGAATCTTGCCCAGGGGGTTGTCCTTGATCAGTTCGGCGTCCGGGCTGACCGGGCTCAGTTGGCTGTTGACCAGGGCCACGCGATTCAATTGCCCGGTCTCGTGCAGCAGCACCATGACTTTGCGCACGTAGGGCGAGGCGGGGTTGTGGAACAGCGTCATGCTGGGGGTGGACATGGACATTCCTCGAAGGGGGCGGGGGCACCCGGGGATCTTATCCCAGAGCCGGGCCGACGCCACAGCGGCGGATTCAGTATCCTGCTGCCGCCCCTCAACGAGGCTTCAAGGAGAGCAGGATGCGCAGGCGTTATATGCAACATGTGTGGGTCACCCAGGTCTTGCTGGCCTTGGGCAGTGCTGCGGTGTATCTGGCGTTGCAAGTGGAATGGCGGCGTCATGGCGAGGGTACGCCGGAGTACCTGATGGTGTTCACCTGGCTGGCCCGTACCTGGCTGCCTCTGGCGTGGCTGGTGTTGGCGGCCGGGGCCCTGGCGTTATGGCTGCGTGCCCGCCATGGGGTGAGCCGTGGCCTGCATTGGGGGTTGGCGCTGAGTTACCTGCCATTGCTGTTGTTGGTCGGCGTTGGCGTGTTGATCGCCGCCGGCGCGGTGCTGGAGAACCTCAGGTTCGCCCCGGCCATCCTGCTGGGCCTGGGGCTGTCATTTCATATGCTGCTGCGCTTTCCCCGACGTTGCGCTAGCGTCCCCGGTAACCGCTGAGTAGCCCGCGCAAGGCGATCAGGGTCGGCAGCCCGAGGCCGATCCAGCTCAGGCTGTCCCAGATCCCGTCCCCTAGCAGGGCGGCAAACAACCCGGCTGCGGTGAGCAACGCCAACCAGGCCGGGGTGCCGAAGACCTTCCAGAAATTCGAGGCCCGGGGCTTCATGGCAGCACCTGCGCTGCGGCCGGTTTGGCCCCACGCCGGCGGACGACCCACAGGTACAGGCCGCTGCCCAGGACGATGATGGTCAACACATCCAGCGCCGCCCACAGCACCTGCATCGGCAGGCCGCCGTAGTCGCCAAAGTGCAGGGGCTGGGACAGGCCCATGGCGTCCATGTACCAAGGGCGCTCGGCCACGGCGGTGACCTCCAGGGTGCTGGCGTCGATCAGCACCGGGGTCAGCAGGTGTGACGTCAGGTGGGTGCTGCCTTTCATGAACACCGCGTAGTGGTGCTCGCTGGAAAAGCGCGTGCCGGGGAAGGCAATAAAGTCGGCCTGCATGCCGGGCGTCGTCGCTTCGGCAATTTCCAGTAGGCGGCTGGCAGGGGCCAGTCGGGTCAGGGGCGGGGCATCCTGGTAGGGCGCGATCATGGCGCTGAGGGCATCGTTGCGCCAGGCAGCGATCAGCAGGTCGGCGCAGGCGCTGACGACCCCGGTCACGCCCACCACCAGGGCCCAAGTCAGGGTCACCACGCCGATCAGGTTGTGTAGGTCGAGCCAGCGCAGGCGGGTGGATTTGTCCCGGCGCACGGTGGCGAAATCCAGGCGGCGCATAAACGGCAGGTAGAGCACCGTGCCGGAGACAATCGCCAGTACAAACAGCAGCCCCATGAAGGCCAGCAGCAGCTTGCCCGGCAACCCAGCGAACAGGTCCACGTGCAGGCGCAGCATGACCATCATCAGCCCGCCATTGGCCGAGGGCATGGCCACGGCCTCGCCGGTGCGGGCGTCGAGCATGAAGGTGTGGGACGAATTGGGCTCGGTGCCGGCGGTCTTGGCCATGATCGCCACCACGCCGTTGGGCTCGTCTGCGTCCCAGCCGAAGTACTGCATGACCTCGCCCGGACGATGGGCCTCGGCGGCGCGCACCAGCTGTTGCAGGTCCAGGTGCGGGGTGTCGGCGGGCAGCACCTTGAGCTCGGCGGCATCGCCCAGCAGGTGGTCGATTTCATGGTGGAAAATCAGCGGCAGGCCGGTCAGGGCCAGCATCAACAGAAAGACCGTACAGATCAGGCTGCTCCAGGTGTGGACCAGGGACCAGCGACGGATGGTGGTGCTTTTCATCACGGCTCCAAAGGCCAAAGGGCCGCGTTTGAGGCGGCCCTTTGGCGAGGGTTATCCCTTCTTAGAATTTGTATTTGACGCTGGCGACAACGTTGCGCTGATCGCCGTAGTAGCAGTAAAAGCCGTCGCAGGTGGAGAGGTAATCCTTGTTGAAGATGTTCTTCGCATCCAGTGCCACCGTGACGCCTTTGAGCGTGCTGTTCACGCGACCCAGGTCGTAATGCGCCGAGGCGTCATACACGGTGTAGGAGCCCACATGCCCCCAGTCGGTGTTGGTGGTGTTGCCGTAGGTGTCGCCGACGTAGCGTACGCCCGCACCCACACCAAAACCGTCCAGTGCCCCCTCGTGCCAGGTGTAGTCGGCCCAGGTGGTGGCCTGGTTGCGCGGTACCTGGGCCATGCGCTTGCCTTTCTCGGCAGCGGTGCCTTTGACAATCTCGCTGTCGTTGTAGGTGTAGGAACTCACCAGCTTGAGGTTGTTGGTCACGTCCGCAGTGGCTTCCAGTTCCAGGCCGCGTACGCGGACCTCACCCACTTGACGGGTGATGTTGGCTTCGGTGACCGACATGTTTTCCTGGGTCAGGTCGAACACTGCTGCGCTGAGCAGGGTTTTGCTGCCAGGTGGCTGGTACTTGACCCCCACTTCGTACTGTTGCCCGGTGGTGGGTTTGAAGGCATCGAGCTTGTTGGTGGGGGCGCCATTGGTGGGTTGGAAGGACTCCGCGTAGGAGAGGTAGGGCGTTACGCCACTGTCAAAGACATAGCTCAGGGCGGCGTTGCCACTGAACTGCTTGTTGCGCTGGGTGCTGGTGGCGTCCTGCAAGTTGTGGAAGGTGGTGGCAGCATGCACCCAGTCTTCACGACCGCCGAGGGTCAGGCGCCAGTTGTCCAGGGACATCTGATCCTGGGCATAGAGCCCGGTTTGCTGAATTTTCTGGTTGTAGTCGTACATGGTGAAGTACTGGACCTTGGAGAAGTCCTGGCCATACACCGGGTTGTTGATGTTGCTGGCCGGTACCCCGGCCGAGCCCCAGAGCCAGCGAGAGTCATTGTCGGAGCGCTGGTGGTCCAGGCCCAGCAGCACGGTATGGCTCACTGCGCCGGTCTGGAAGTCGGCCTGGAAGTTGTTGTCGACAGCGATCTGGCCAATGTTTTCGTCGACCTTGCCGGCGGTACGTTGCACGGTGCCGTCGGCGCTGACGGCCTGATCAGGACCTGCCGGCCAGATTTGACCACCGGCGGTGATGCCCTGGAAGTTCAGTTCGTTCTTGGTGTAGCGCAGGTTCTGGTGGAACTGCCAGGTGTCGTTCAGGCGGGTTTCGAAGGCGTAGCCCAGGGAGTAGTAGGTCCGATCGTAGAACTCCCAATCCGGATCGCCGAGATTTTTGTGATGGGAGATCTTGCCGGCCGGGCTGCTCAGTTTGGTGCCTTGCAGCGGCAGGAACTGCCCGGTGATGCCGGTATCGTCGCGGGTGTACTGCGAGAGAAACGTCAGCTTGGTGTCGTCGTTGATGTTCCAGGTCAGGCTGGGAGCGATGTTGTAGCGCTTGTCCGGGATGTGGTCCACCGGCGCATTGCTGTCGCGCACGGTGCCGCTGACGCGGTACAGGAACTGGCCTTCATCATCGATCTTGCCGGTGCTGTCGAAGTTGATCTGCTTGTGTTCGTTGCTGCCGGCCTGGACTTCGATTTCATGGCTGCTTTGTTCCTGGGGGCGGCGGCTGACCATGTCCAGCAGGCCGCCTGGCGGGGTCTGGCCATAAACCGAAGAGGCCGGACCGCGCAGTACCGCGATGCGTTCAAGGTTCCAGGGCTCGATCTTCGGTGTGACGTAAGTGCCTCGGGGCAATGGCAAGCCATCTAGGAATTGCGTCGGCACGAAGCCTCGTACCAGCAACCAGTCGTTGCGCGAGTCGGAGCCGTAGCCACTGCTTTGCACACCGGCGGTGTAGCGCAGTGCGTCGTTGAGGCTGAGCACCGGGCGATCGTCCATTTGTTCGCGGGTGATGACCGAGACCGAGCGTGGCAGTTCGGCGATGGGCGTATCGGTCTTGGTCCCGGCGGCGGTGCGGGTGGCGAGGTAGCCATCCGCCGGTCCCCAGGCGCTTTCGAACGCCTGTTGCCCGGTGATGCTGGTTTCTGGCAGGGCCATCACGCCCTCCGGGATCGGCGCCAGGGTGTAGGTGCCGGCGCTGCCTTGTTCCAGTTGCAGACCCGAGCCGCGCAGGGCTTCGTGCAGGGCGCCGATGGCGTCGAACTGGCCGTTGACCGGGGCCGAGGTCTTGCCGGCCGCGAGGGACGGGTTGAGGCTCAGGGCCACGCCGGCCTGGCTGGCGATACGGTTGAGGGTGCTGGCCAGGGGCGCCGCCGGCAGGTTGTAGGCGCGCACGCTGGAAGCCTGCTCGGCCGCCAGCAGCGGGGAACTGGCCAAGGGGGCGCACAGGGCAATGGCTACGGCCAGCAGGCTGGGGCGCAGCAGGGTGTCAAGCGGGCGGGACATACGGCGGCTCCTGAATGGAAATGTTTCGCAATTGCCTCCATGCCGTACGAGATCGAGAAAGTGATAGGGCTGAATGAAAATAATTTTTATCAGCCCGCTGGCGGGTTGTATCTGCCGAGCCCGGCGCCCTGCCAGCGTCTGCGAGAGGCGCCGGCTGGGCGATGCATTCAGGGCTGGGCGGGGGCCTTGGCCTGCACGGTGACCCACCACGGCGTGTGCTGTTCCAGGCGCACTGGCAAGGTCGGCAGCAGCGCGCTCAAGGCCAGGTCGGTGTCGTGCAGCGGGAAGCTGCCGGTGATACGCAGGTCGGCGATTTCCGGGGCCACGCCCAGGTAGCCGCGGCGGTAGCGGCCCAGTTCCTGGATCAGGTCGCCGAGGCGGGCGTTGTCCACCACCAGCATGCCGCGGGTCCAGGCGTCGGCGTCGGCGTTGAGGGCCAATAGCGGGCCCAGGCCGTCGCTGTGAATCAGCACCTGCTGGCCTTCCTTGACGATCTGTTCCTGTGCCGGGGTGTGCGGCTGCGCGGCGACAGCGGATTTGATCACGCTGAGGCGGGTGCCCTGGTCTTCGCGTTTGACCAGGAATCGCGTGCCCAGGGCGCGCATCCGTCCTTCGCGGGTTTCGACGATAAATGGCCGCGCATCGTTGTGCCCGGTCTCGATGAGGATTTCCCCCTCCTGGAGCACGATGCGTCGCTGTTTGTCATCGAAGCGCACATCCAGGGCACTGTGGGTGTTGAGGTTGACCACGGTGCCGTCGCTCAGGCGCAGGGTGCGTTGCTCGCCGGTGGCGGTGCGCTGGTCGGCCAGCCAGTAATCCAGTGGCAGGTAGCGGTCGCCGACCATCAGCGCCAGCCCGAGCACCACGACCACGCTGGCCAGGCCGCTGCCGAGCTTGCGCACTTGGCGGCGAATGCCTTCGCGCGATTGCAGCAGTGCGGCGCGGGCCGGCCCCGAAGCCACGCTGAAACGCTGGTCGAGCATGCCCAATTGGCGCCAGGCGCGGGCGTGTTCCTCATCGGCAGCGTGCCACTTGGCGAACTCTTCGCGCTCCACGCTGCTGCCGTCGCCGGAATCCAGGGACAGTTGCCAGGCTATTGCCGCGTCCAGCACCCGGGCCGACACCGGCTTGGAACTGATGGGCTTCATAGCGGCTCGCCGTACAGGGCGATGTAGCACTGGCGGATGCCCTGGGCCAGGTACTGGCGCACCCGGGGCACCGAGACGCCCAGGCGCTCGGCGATTTCGGCGTGGCTCAGGCCGTCCAGACGGTTGTACAGGAAGGCCGCCCGGGCTTTGCTCGAGAGCTTGCCCAGCAGGCGGTCGATGGCCTTGAGGTCTTCGAGGATCAGTTGCTGCTCTTCCGGCGACGGATGCTGGTGCTCGGGAATTAGCAGCAGTTCATTGAGGTAGGCCTGCTCCAGGGCGGCGCGGCGGAAGTGGTCGAACAACAAGCCCTTGGCGATGGCCAGCAAAAACGCCCGCGGCTCGCGCGGGCTGGGTGCCTGCTCGCGGTTCAGCAAGCGCACGAAAGTGTCCTGGCTCAGGTCTTCGGCCCGTTGCGGGCACGCCATGTTGCGGCGCAGCCAGGCCAATAGCCAACCACGATGGTCGCGATACAACGCACCAACCAGTTCGTTGTGTGGGCTTTGGGCTGACGGCAACGGGTATCACCAATGAGGAAGTTGAAACTAACGAGAATTATTCGCGATTGTGGCAGAGGCGAAACAGCCGCGCAATTGACGCTGGTCGGTTGCCCAGGCGGCGCGGCGTTCGGGGTTAGAACGTGGGGGCGTGTTGGCGGCGTTTCCACTGGCTGAGGCGCTGTTGCAGGTTCAGCGGGCTGTGGATCTGCTGCTGGCGGGCGCGGCTGAACAGAATCAGCGCCAGTTCTGCGGTGGCCAGGGCGTCAGCAGCGGCGTGATGGCGCTCGCCCACCTGCAGTTTGAACCAGCCGATCCAGTCATCCAGGCCGGCTTCGCGAATGTTCGCCTGGGGGCAGAGCAGCGGCGCCATGTCGGCGACGTCGAGGAAGGGGTGCTGCAAGCGATAGCCCAGGCTGTCCTTGAGCGCCCGGCCGAGCATGTGTTGGTCGAAGGGCGCGTGGAAGGCCAGCAACGGGCTGTCGCCGACGAACTCCATGAAGTCCAGCAAGGCCTGGGCGGGGTCGCAACCGGCGGCGATGGCGCTGGGCCCCAGGCCGTGGATCAGCACGCTGGGGCTCAGTTTTTGGCCGTTGCGCTGCAAGGTGCGTTCGAACTGCTGGCTGAAGTCGATGGCGCCGTCTTCAATCACCACCGCGCCGATGGACAGCACCAGATCGCGATTGAGGTTCAGGCCGGTGGTTTCCACGTCCACCACCACCCAGCGTTGTTCGCGCAGGCTGCACTCGCCCAGGGGCGCGGCGTCACGCAGGTGTTCGCGACGCTGTTGCTGCTCGGCGGTCAGCAGTGCGCCGGCGGGGCGCAGCCAGGTAAACAGGCTCATAACTGGTACCGCAGGGCCAGGCTGCTTTGCAGGCGTTGGGCCTGGCGCAGGGATTCGCGCAGGATGCGCCGGTCCAGGTGGTTGAGGCTGTCCGGGTCGACGCGGTTGGAGTACGGCATGTTCTCCCGCGTCTGGCGCTGATGCTGTTGCATGCGGGTCTGCTGGATAAAGTGGTAAGCCTCTTCATACGCCGCGCCGTCCAGGGCCTCGATCACTTCCTTGGCCACCAGTTGGCGCAGGCGCTCCAGGGTGTTGTTGGCACCGATGCCGTTGGCCAGGGCCAGCAGCCGGGCGCCGTCGACGAAGGGGGTCAGGCCCTGGACCTTCAGGTCCAGCGTGGCTTTCCCGCCATTTTTCTTCTCCAGGACGAAATCGCGGAAGCGCCCCACCGGCGGGCGCTGACGCAAGGCGTTCTCGGCCAGCATGCGTTGGAACAAGCGGTTGTCGGCGACCTGATCGAGGATGCCCTGGCGCAGTTGTTCACCGCCGCGCTCGTCGCCCCAGACCACCCGCAGGTCGAAATAGATGCTCGAGCCCAACAGGTTTTCCGGGGTGGCCTCGCGAATAAAGGCGGCAAAGCGTCGGGCCCATTCGGCGCGAGACAGGCACAGCTCGGGGTTGCTGGCCATGATATTGCCCTTGCACAGGGTGAAGCCGCACAGCGCCAGGCTCTGGTTGATCTGCTGGGCCAGGGGCAGCAGCTTGCCGCGGATTTCGGCTGCATGGGCAGCGTCCCGGGCGTCGAAGAGGATGCCGTTGTCCTGGTCGGTGTGCAGGGTCTGCTCGCGGCGGCCTTCGCTGCCAAAGCACAACCAACTGAAGGGCACCCCGGGGTCACCCTTGTCGGCCAGGGTCAGTTCGATCACCCGGCACACGGTGTGGTCGTTGAGCAGGGTGATGATGTGGGTGATCTGGGTCGAGGACGCACCGTGGGCCAGCATGCGCTCCACCAGTTGGCCAATCTCGCCGCGCAGGGCCACCAGGTTGTCGATGCGTGGCGCATGGCGAATGGTCCGGGCCAGGTGCACCAGGTCCACACGTTGCAGGGAAAACAGATCGCGCTCCGAAACCACGCCACACAGGCGCTGATCCTTGACCAGGCAGACGTGGGCGATGTGCCGCTGGGTCATGGCGATCGCCGCATCGAAGGCGCTGTGGTCCGGGCTGAGGAAGAACGGCGCTTGGGTCATGTGCCGTTCGATGGGCTGGTTGAAGTCCTGGGTGCCGTCCGCCACCACTTGGCGCAGGTCGCGCAGGGTGAAGATGCCGATCGGCGCCTTGTGGTCATCCACCACCACGATGCTGCCCACCTGCTGCTCGTGCATCAGGGTCACGGCTTCGCGCAGGGGCGTGGAGGGGTTGCAGGTCACTGGGTGGCGCATGGCCAACTCGCCGAGGCGGGTGTTCAGGGAGTACTGGGTGCCGAGGGTTTCCACGGCCTTTTGCTGGACTTGCTGGTTGACCTGGTCCAGCAGGCTGCTGACCCCGCGCAGGGCGAAGTCGCGGAATTCCCCAGAGAGGGCGAACAGCTTGATAAAGGCCAGCTTGTTCAGTTGCAGGCAGAAGGTGTCCTCGGCCGCCAAGTGTTCGGTGCGGGTGGCCCGCTCGCCCAGCAATGCCGCCAGGGGGAAGCACTCGCCGGTGGTGATTTCGAAGGTGGTTTCGGTACCGCCCTTGGCACTGTGGGGGCGCTCGCCCACCACCCGGCCCTGCTTGACGATGTAGAAGTGTTCAACCGGGCCGTCGGCGGGCTTGATGATGCTCTCGCCGGGGCCATAGAAACGCAGCTGGCATTGCTCTACCAGGTACGCCAGGTGGGCGTTTTCCATTTGGTTGAAAGGCGGGAAGCGCTGTAGGAACTGCATGGTCCCGTGGATGTTCTGCAACACCGCGGTCTTCCCGGCCTGGGTGAAGGCATCCGCTTTACTCATAACGATTACCGCAGTCTTTTTGGATTTATTGTGGTCGGATCAAACGCCATGGTCGGCCGGTCGGCGCAGGGTGCCCATTGGACGTAAGTCTAGGTAGCCACCGTCAGGCACGACATTTGGCATTGAACCCCCGCTGATCCATGCACAAAGGTGCTGATAAAAGTTATTGGAAATATTTCCGACGAAGTGCACATTGAAGGCCTGCCCGGCGATGTCTGACCACTGTGCTAGGGGATTGATCTGTCTATTCAGAGAAACATATGTCTGACCACGATATTTTGAGCGATGCCGAGCGCGAGGCGCTGAGTGCCGTGATGCTGGAGCCTGACCTGCCGCCCCAGCGTGTGCTGATCGCCGATGACGACAAGGATGCGCGGGAGTTGCTCTCGGAAATCCTTGCGCTGGACGGTATTCGTTGCATGACCGCAGCCAGTGGCCAGGCGGCCCTGGAGTTGCTCCGTTCCAGCAAATCCATTGGTTTGCTGATCACCGACCTGCGCATGGCGCCCTGTGGCGGCCTCGACCTGATACGCCAAGTGCGCGAGTCGGAGCGGGCGGCGTTGCCGATCATCATCATTTCCGGGGATGCCGACGTGCGTGATGCCATCGAGGCCATGCACTTGAGCGTGGTGGACTTTCTGCTCAAACCGGTGGACACCAGCAAGCTGCTGGCCCTGGTCAAGCATGAACTGGGGGTTGTGCCCTAGGCGTGAGCCCGGCGCTCCGGGCGTCGCCAATACCCGCCCATGAAAAAGCCCCGGCCTTGCAAACCGGGGCTTTTTCGTTGGGGCTATCGCGCGGGTTTACAGGCCGTTCTTGGCCTTGAACTCGCGACGACGACGGTGCAGTACCGGCTCGGTGTAGCCGTTGGGCTGCTTGGTGCCTTCGATCACCAACTCCAGCGCCGCCTGGAAGGCGATGTTGCTGTCGAAGTCGGGGGCCAATGGACGGTACAGCGCGTCACCGGCGTTCTGCCGATCCACCACCGGCGCCATGCGCTTGAGGCTTTCCAGCACCTGGGCCTCGGTGACAATGCCATGGCGCAGCCAGTTGGCGATGTGCTGGCTGGAGATACGCAGGGTGGCTCGGTCTTCCATCAGGCCGACGTCGTTGATGTCCGGCACTTTCGAACAGCCCACGCCCTGGTCGATCCAGCGCACCACGTAACCGAGGATGCCCTGGGCGTTGTTATCCAGTTCGTTGCGCACTTCTTCGGCGGACCAGTCGGTGTTGCTGGCCAGGGGAATGGTCAGGATATCGTCCACCGAAGCGCGCTCGCGCTTGACCAGTTCGGCCTGGCGGGCGAATACGTCGACCTTGTGATAGTGCAGCACGTGCAGGGCGGCGGCAGTCGGCGACGGCACCCAGGCGGTGTTGGCACCGGCCAGTGGGTGAGCGATTTTCTGCTCGAGCATGGCGGCCATCAGGTCCGGCATGGCCCACATGCCTTTGCCGATCTGCGCACGGCCTTGCAGGCCGGTGGACAGGCCGATGTCGACGTTCCAGTTCTCGTAGGCGCCGATCCATTTCTCGCCCTTCATGGCGGACTTGCGCACCACGGCGCCGGCTTCCATGGAGGTGTGGATTTCGTCGCCGGTGCGGTCGAGGAAGCCGGTGTTGATAAACACCACGCGCTCGCTGGCGGCCTTGATGCAGGCCTTGAGGTTGACCGTGGTGCGGCGCTCCTCGTCCATGATCCCGACCTTCAGGGTATTGCGCGGCAGGCTCAGGACGTCTTCGATGCGGCCGAACAGCTCGTTGGTGAAGGCGGCTTCTTCAGGGCCGTGCATCTTCGGCTTGACGATGTACACCGAGCCGGTCCGGCTGTTGGTGCGCGAGGTGCCGCCGTTGATGTTGTGGATGGCGGCGAGGCTGGTGACCAGGCCATCGAGGATGCCTTCCGGTACTTCGTTGCCGTCTTTGTCGAGGATCGCGTCGATGGTCATCAGGTGGCCAACGTTGCGCACGAACAGCAGCGAGCGGCCGTGCAGTTTCACTGTCGAGCCATCGACGCCGGTGTATTCACGGTCGGCGTTCATGGTGCGGGTGAAGGATTTGCCGCCTTTGACGACTTCTTCGGACAGGTCGCCCTTCATCAGGCCGAGCCAGTTGCGGTAGATCACCACTTTGTCGTCGGCATCGACGGCGGCGACCGAGTCTTCGCAGTCCATGATGGTGGTCAGGGCTGCTTCCATCAGCAGGTCCTTGACCCCGGCGGCGTCGGTCTGGCCGACCGGGCTGCTGGCATCGATCTGGATTTCGAAGTGCAGGCCGTTGTGCTTGAGCAGGATGGCGCTCGGTGCAGCGGCGTCGCCGTGGTAACCGATCAGTTGCGCGTCATCGCGCAGGCCGCTGTTGCTGCCGCCCTTGAGGCCGACCACCAGCTTGCCGTCGACGATCTTGTAGCTCACGGAGTCGACATGGGAACCGGCGGTCAATGGCGCGGATTCATCGAGGAAGGCACGGGCGAAGGCAATGACCTTGTCGCCGCGGACCTTGTTGTAGCCTTTGCCTTTCTCTGCGCCGTCGGCTTCGCTGATGGCGTCAGTGCCGTACAGCGCGTCGTACAGCGAACCCCAGCGGGCGTTGGAGGCGTTCAGGGCAAAGCGCGCGTTCATCACCGGCACCACCAGTTGCGGGCCGGCCATGTGGGCAATTTCTTCGTCGACGTTTTGTGTCGTCGCCTGGAAGTCCGCTGCTTCTGGCAGCAGGTAACCGATGTCTTGCAAGAAGGCTTTGTAGGCCACGGCGTCGTGTGCTTGACCGGCACGGGATTGGTGCCAGGCATCGATACGCGCCTGGAAATCGTCGCGTTTGGCGAGTAGGGCTTTGTTCTTCGGCGCCAGGTCGTGAATGACCTTGTCGGCGCCGCCCCAGAATGCCTCGGCGGTGAGGCCGGTACCGGGAATGGCTTCGTTGTTCACGAAGTCGAACAGGACTTTGGCGACCTGCAGGCCACCGACTTGAACGTGTTCAGTCATTGCTTGCCTCACTCTGCTCAGCTATTTCGCTTTTCAGCTCTTCAAATTAACAATGAAGCCTCGGGCCATTTAAAGCACAACCCCTGTTTCCAGTACATGCCATTGCCGGCGGCTGGGTGCTTCCAATCAACGGCTGAGCCTTGCTGACGGGGGCTTTCAAAGGTTGCGACTGCGCCTTGGCAGACATCGATCCAACGTTATGTAGTGCGCGCTGCGGCATACTACATGATGAATTGCGCTTGTGAAAATTAGACTAAATACGTCGTTCCGCGACTCAGAAAAGCATCGCGGTCACGCCGGGGATTCGGATGTTCTCAAAAAAACGATTGATTGTTCCAGATAAATCTAAAGAGTTGTACACGATTTGTATTTTCCTTCCCTTCGGCCCTCTGTATGGGCCGGCTTGCCGGCGATTGAAGATTGAGGCTTTGCGCAGGGCTTGAGGGTGTCGATCGCTGGCAAGCCAGCGCCTACAAGGTGGAGCGGAAGCTGTTGGATTCCAGGCTGCCTATAATTGCTCTTTCATCCTGAACAGAGGGCTGCGCCATGGACCACCTCGTACTCACCGTATTTGCCCCGGACAAACCCGGACAGGTCGAGCGCATCGCCCAGTGCATCGCTGAGCACGGCGGCAATTGGCTGGAGAGCCGCATGTCGCGCATGGCCGGGCAGTTTGCCGGGATCTTGCGGGTGGGGGTTCCGGCCGCAGCCTACGACGAATTGGTGGAGGCCCTGCAGGGGTTGACGGCCCAGGGCATTCGCGTGCTGCTTGCCGACAGCGGGATCGAGCAGTCCTGCACTTGGAAGCCGATCGCCATGGAGTTGGTGGGTAACGACCGGCCGGGCATCGTGCGCGACATCACCCGTTTGCTGAGCGAGCAGGGGGTCAACCTGGAAAGCCTGGTCACCGAAGTGCGGCCGGCGCCCATGAGCAGCGAGCCGCTGTTTCATGCCGAGGCCATTCTGGCGGTGCCCCTGACGTTGTCCCTGGATGTCTTGCAATCACGCCTGGAAACCCTGGCGGACGATCTGATGGTGGAGTTGGTGCTGCGCAGCGAGGGGTGACCGGTGCTGCGGGTTATCCAAGTTTAAGGTGCATGCGCCTGTGGATAACCTGTAGAGACTGAGCGCCAGCCCAGGCGGGCCGTGGCTCTTCAGGATCTGATCAAAAAACCAGCAGTTTCAAGGGCTTGTGCACAAACGGCGGGGATCACGTTGTGGATAACCTTGGGAAGGATGCCTGCAGGCCACGGATATCATGGCCTGCAAGGCTTTGAGCGTTTTTTGATCAGCGCCGGCCGCGCAGGCTGATCCAGGCATCCACGCTGTAAACCGCCAGCCCGGCCCAGATAAACATGAAGGCCAGCAAGGTGCTGGACGACAAGTGTTCATCAAACAACAGCACGGCCTGCAACAGCACCAGGGTCGGTGCCAGGTATTGCAGGAAGCCCAGGGTGGTGTAGGGCAGGTGCCGTGCAGCCGCGTTGAAACACACCAGCGGCACCAAGGTTACCGGGCCGGCCGCCACCAGCCACCAGGCTTCGGAAGTGGTCCAGAAATGGGCCTGGGCGCTGCTGGCCTCCGGGTGCAGCAACAGCCAGGCGGCAGCGATGGGCACCAGCATCCAGGTTTCCACCACCAGCCCGGGTAGCGCCTTGACCGGCGCCTGTTTGCGGATCAGCCCATAGAAACCGAAGGTCAGCGCCAGCACCAAGGACACCCAGGGCAGGCTGCCCACTTGCCACACTTGCTGCAGCACACCCACCGTCGCCAACCCCACCGCCAGCCACTGCAGGCGCCGCAGGCGTTCGCCGAGGATCAGCATGCCCAGCAACACGTTGACCAGGGGGTTGATGTAGTAGCCGAGGCTGGCTTCGAGCATGCGCCCATTGTTCACCGACCAGACATAGGTCAGCCAGTTGGCCGCAATCAGGGTGCCGCTCAAGGCCAGGATCGCCAGGCGCTTGGGGTTGTCCCGCAGTTCGCGCCACCAGCCCGGGTGTTTCCATACCAGCAACAGCAATGCGCCGAACAACGCCGACCACAGCACCCGGTGGATGATGATTTCCACGGCGGGCACGCTGGCGATGGCTTTGAAGTAGAGCGGGAACAGGCCCCAGATGATGTAGGCACTCAGGCCCAGGATGTACCCGTGGCGCGGGTTGGCGGCTTGCATGCAGAGTCCTTGCTTAGGCAGCTAACAAACGACGATTGTAAGGAGAAATGTCTATACCTGTCCTGGCTTTTGCGCTCGCGGTTGAGGCCGCGTGCCGGCGATGGTGTTCGCAAGACCGCTATCGCTGGCAAGCCAGCTCCTACGGAGGGGCGAGTTTCTGTAGGAGCCGGCTTGCTGGCGAGGCGTCCGCAAGACCGCTATCGCTGGCAAGCCAGCTCCTACGGGAGGGTGATTTTCTGTAGGAGCCGGCTTGCCGGCGAGGCGTCCGCAAGATTGCTATCGCTGGCAAGCCAGCTCCTACGGGTGGGGTTAGAACAATTTCAGGGGCTCTTCGTTGAGCGCCGACAATTGCTCGCGCAGCGCCAGGATCTGGTCGCCCCAGTAACGCTCGGTACCAAACCAGGGGAAGCTGTGAGGGAAGGCCGGGTCATCCCAGCGTCGCGCCAGCCACGCGCTGTAGTGCATCAGGCGCAGGGCGCGCAGGGGCTCGATCAGGGCCAGCTCCCGAGGGTTGAAGTCGTGGAATTCGCTGTAGCCGTCCATCAGTTCCGAGAGTTGGCCGAGGCATTCCTGGCGGTCGCCGGCGAGCATCATCCACAGGTCCTGGACCGCTGGCCCCATGCGGCAGTCGTCGAGGTCGACGATGTGGAACATCTCGTCGCGGCACATCATGTTGCCGGGGTGGCAATCGCCGTGCATGCGGATGTTCTGGTGCGGCGTGGCCTGGTACACGTCTTCCACGCGCTTGAGCAGGTCACGGGCCACGGACTCGTAGGCCGGCAGCAGGCTCTTGGGAATGAAGTTGCCTTCCAGCAGGGTGGCCAGGGAGTCGTGGCCGAAATTCTTCACCCCCAGGGCTTCGCGGTGTTCGAAGGGGCGGGTGGCACCCACGCCATGCAAGCGCCCCAGCAACTGGCCCAGGCGGTAGAGCTGGTCGAGGTTGCCGGGCTCCGGCGCACGGCCGCCACGGCGTGGAAACAGGGTGAAGCGAAAGCCGGCGTGTTCGAACAGACTGGCGCCGTTGTGGATGAGCGGCGCGACCACCGGCACATCGCACTCGGCCAGTTCGAAGGTAAAGCGGTGTTCTTCGAGGATGGCCTCGTTGCTCCAGCGCTGGGGCCGGTAGAACTTGGCGATCAGCGGCTCGCCGTCTTCGATGCCCACTTGGTAGACACGGTTTTCATAGCTGTTGAGCGCCAGGACCCGGGCGTCACTGAGAAAACCAATGCTTTCAACGGCATCGAGGACCAGGTCGGGTGTGAGTGTTGCGAACGGGTGAGACATGCTGACTCCTGCGCGCAGCAGGCGGCTGCGTCCGGCCAGGCATGTTAGCGCAGACAGGTGTTATCCGGGGGCTTTGCCGCGGTTATTGCCGGCCAGTCGACGCCTGCCTTGAACGTGGCAGACGCCGGCTCGCCGGCGATAGCGGTCAGGCGCCGATGATGCCGCCGTCTTCCCGGGTGATGGCCATCACCGAGGAGCGGGGTTTGCCGTTGGGCAGGTGCTCGGGGAAGGTCGAGCCGCCGTTTTCACCCGGGTGCTGGATGCCGACGAACAGGGTTTTCTGATCCGGAGAGAAGGTGATGCCCGTCACTTCGCACCCCACCGGGCCCACCATGAAACGACGGATTTCGCCGCTGGCCGGATCGGCGCAAAGCATCTGGTTGTTGCCCATGCCGGCGAAGTCGCCGCTGTTGCTGACGTCGCCGTCGGTGAGGATCCACAGGCGACCTGCCTGATCGAAACCCAAACCGTCCGGGCTGTTGAACATGTTCTGCGGGGTGATGTTGGACGAGCCGCCCTTGGCTTGGCCGGCGTGCACGCCGGGGTTGCCGGCGACCACGAACAGGTCCCAGGTGAAGTCCATGGCGCCGTGGTCGTCACCGCTGGTGCGCCAGCGCAGGATCTGCCCGTAGACGTTCTTCTCCCGTGGGTTGGGGCCGCCCACTGGCTGGCCGTCTTCGCCACGTTTGACGTTGTTGGTCAGGGTGCAATAGACCTGGCCGTCCGAGGGGCTGACCACGATCCACTCCGGGCGGTCCATGCGCGTGGCCTTGACCACGCTCGCCGCCAGGCGCGCGTGGATCAGCACTTCAGCCTGGTCGGCAAAACCGCTGCTGGCGTCGATGCCCTGTTTGCCGTGGCTCAGTTCCAGCCATTGGCCTTGGCCCTTGGGGTGGTCCGGGTTGCCGTCGCCAGCGTCGAAGCGGGCCACGTACAAGGTGCCGTGGTCCAGCAGGTCGCGATTGGCCTTGGGGTTCTGATGGTTGATCTTGTCGCGGCTGATGAATTTGTAGATGAACTCGCCACGCTCGTCGTCGCCCATGTAGACCACGGCGCGGCCGTCCTTGGTTTGCGCCAGGGCCGCGTTCTCATGCTTGAAGCGGCCCAGGGCGGTGCGCTTGACCGGGGTGGACTGAGGGTCGAAGGGATCGATCTCCACCACCCAGCCGTGACGGTTGAGTTCGTTGGGGTTATGGGCCAGGTCGAAGCGCGGGTCGTGCTGATGCCAGTTGATGTCTTTGCTGGCGGCCACGGCACCGTAGCGTTTTTGCGCCGGGTCGAATGCCTGCTCGGGGTTGCTGCTGCCGAAACAGTCGGTGAAGTTTTCTTCGCACGTCAGGTAGGTGCCCCAAGGTGTCATGCCGTTGGCGCAGTTCTGGAAGGTGCCCAATACCTGTTTACCGTGAGGGTCGGCGCTGGTTTTCAGCAGGGCGTGGCCTGCGGCGGGTCCGCTCAGATTGATCGGCGTGTTGCCGTGGATGCGTCGGTTGTAGCGTGAGCCCTGGACGAACTGCCATTGGCCGTTGTTCTGGCGTCGCACTTCAATCACCGAGACACCCTCGCAGGCCAGGGCCTTGCGTACTTCTTCCGCCGACTGCGGCATGCCGCCGTGGGCATAGAGGTAGCGGTAGTTGGTGTATTCGTTGTTGATGGCCATCAGGGCGCGGTGCGGGTCGTCCGGGAAGGCAAACAGGCTCATGCCGTCATTGTTGTCGCCGAACTGCACTTCCTGGGCCTGGGCGCTGCCGTTACCGCTGGGGTCGAAGGCCGGGCCGTCCTGGTTCAGCGGCTGGCCCCAACTGATGAGCACGGACGCGGCGTAGCCCGGTGGCAGGCTGATGCGGTCGGTGGTGGCGGCAGCGATGCCTTCGAAGCCCAGCAACCGGCTGGCCCCGGCGCTGACACTGGCGGCCAGGGCGCTGCGGCTCAAGAGGTTGCCACCGAGAAACATGGCGGCGCCGCACAGGGCGCCGGCACTGATGAAGCCGCGGCGGCTGAAGCCGACGATGCGTTCCAGGTCGGTGGGTTGGTCTTCTTCTAATAGGCTCATTTCAGGCTTCCTGCAGGTTTTTGCAGCCACCTTAATCAGCCTCCATGACGGAAATGTTGCAGTTGTTGCGACTACAGCGGCGTGCCCAGCAGAACGTTGCCGGGTGTGAACTGCACCCGCAGCGTCTGACCCGGGCTCAGCGCGAGGCTACGCAACTGCGCAGGCTCGGCCAGGGCGCACAAGGTCTGGCCGCTGGGCAGGCTGATGCGCACCTCGCTGGGGCCGTCTTTGGCGTCGAGAAGTCCCTCAATTCGACCTTCCAGGCAATTGTATCCAGGTGTTTCTGGTTGCTTGGGGGCGAGCAGCTCCAGCCAGCCGGCCTTGATCAGCGCCACCACTTCGGTGCCCACGTCCAGTTCCAGACGCAGGGTGCTGTCGTGGGTGATCTGCGCCTGGAGGGTCAGGCCGCCGGCCAGCTCCAGGCGGATCAGGTCATTGCAGCCATGGGCGGTGATCGCCTGCACCGTGCCGTGCAATTGGTTGCGGGCGCTGGTCCGCAGCATCAGCCGCCCCAGCAGATCGAGGTCGCTGGCGTCTTCTGCGGCCTCAAGGACCTGGGCCTGCAAGGCTTGCAGGCGCTGGTACAGGCGCAGCACCCGTTGGCCCTCGCTGGACAGTTTGGCGCCGCCGCCGCCCTTGCCGCCGATGCTGCGTTCCACCAGGGGCTTTTGCGCCAGGTTGTTCAGCTCGTCGATGGCGTCCCAGGCGGCCTTGTAGCTGAGGCCAGCACTTTTCGCGGCGCGGGTGATGGAGCCCTGCTCGGCGATGTGTTGCAGCAGGGCGATGCGCTGCGGGCGACGGACGATGTGTTGGGTCAACAAACTGGGCATGGGCATGACGAGGTGCTTTGCAGGCTGGGAGTGGGGCGAGTTTGCGGCTTGGGGGGTGGCTGTCAAGTCAGTCTGCCTCCCCGGGTTTCGGGGTGCGTGCCAGGCAATACACATCCACTCGCCGGGCGCCCGCCCGGAGCAGCAGGCGAGCGAGGGTTTGAGCGGTGGCGCCGGTGGTCAGCACGTCGTCCACCAAGGCCAGGTGACGGCCCTGCACTTGCGCGCCGGGTGCCAGGGCAAAGGCCTGGCGCAGGTTGCGTTGCCGGGCACGGGCATCCAGTGTCTGTTGCGCCTGGGTGTCTTGGGTGCGCAGCAGCAGGTGTTCCTCGCTAGCGATGTCCAGCTGTTGGCTGAGCCATTGGGCAAGCATCGCCGCCTGGTTGTAGCCGCGCTGTCGCAGGCGCTTGGTGGCCAGGGGCACGGGGACCAGCGCGTCGGGTCGGGGCAAACCCTCGTTGAAGCGAAATTGCAGCGAATGGCCGAGAAGGCCGGCCATCAGGTTGCCAAAAGGCCATTTCCCGTTGTGCTTGAAGCGCAGGATAAGGCTGTCGATGGGGAACCCGTAGGCCCAAGGCACCACCACCTGCTTGAAATCGGGGGGCTGTTTCAGGCACTGGCCGCAGATCAGCCCGCTGTCGGGCAGGGGCAGGGCGCATATCCGGCACTGATCGCCCAACCAAGGCAGCTCGCTCTTGCAGGCTTGGCAAATGGGCGCGGCGGTCTGGCTGGGGAGATCACAGAGCAAGCAAGATTGGTTGTTATTTAACCAGATGTAAACCTGTCCTTTGTGTTCTGGTTGACAGTGCATGGCGCTTCCTTAAATATGCCGAACATCCGTGTCGCGGTTGTGGGTATTGCCTGCCCGCAGTCGTTAGCCAAGCATAATCAAGGAATCGCCCATGAGCGCCAGCCCCACCGCCAACCTGCGTCATGACTGGTCTTTGGCTGAAGTCAAAGCCCTGTTCGTTCAGCCATTCAACGATTTGTTGTTCCAGGCGCAGACGGTGCACCGCGCGCATTTCGACGCCAATCGCGTCCAGGTTTCCACCCTGTTGTCGATCAAGACCGGCGCCTGCCCGGAAGATTGCAAATATTGTCCGCAGTCCGGCCACTACAACACCGGGCTGGAAAAAGAAAAGCTCATGGAAGTGCAGAAGGTTCTGGAAGAAGCCGCTCGTGCCAAGGCCATTGGTTCGACCCGCTTCTGCATGGGCGCCGCCTGGAAGCACCCGTCGGCCAAAGACATGCCCTACGTGCTGCAGATGGTCAAAGGCGTGAAGGCCATGGGCCTGGAAACCTGCATGACCCTGGGCCGCCTGGACCAGGATCAGACCGAAGCCCTGGCCCAGGCCGGCCTCGACTACTACAACCACAACCTCGACACCTCGCCGGAGTTCTACGGCAGCATCATCACCACCCGCACTTACAGCGAGCGCCTGCAGACCCTGGCGTATGTGCGCGATGCCGGAATGAAAATCTGCTCCGGCGGCATTCTCGGCATGGGCGAGTCCCTGGACGACCGCGCCAACCTGCTGATCCAACTGGCCAACCTGCCAGAGCACCCTGAGTCGGTGCCGATCAACATGCTGGTGAAAGTCGCCGGTACGCCCCTGGAAAACGCTGACGATGTCGACCCGTTCGACTTTATCCGCATGCTGGCCGTGGCGCGCATCCTGATGCCGCAATCCCATGTACGCCTGTCGGCCGGCCGTGAAGCCATGAACGAGCAGATGCAGGCCCTGGCCTTCTTCGCCGGCGCCAACTCGATTTTCTACGGCGACAAACTGCTGACCACTGCCAACCCCCAGGCTGACAAGGACATGCAACTGTTCGCACGCCTGGGCATCCAGCCGGAAGCCCGTGAAGAGCACGCTGACGAAGTACATCAGGCGGCCATCGAGCAAGCCCTGGTCGAGCAGAAGAGCAGCGAGCAGTTCTACAACGCCGCCGTCTGATCGCCTTCTATTGTAGGAGCCGGCTTGCCGGCGAATCCCGCGAACTCCGCCCAGCTGGCTGAGTTCGCGTCGCCTGCTGCGCTGGCAAGCCAGCGCCTACAGGTAATGTGTTTGTGAGCCACTATCGAGGCCAGCATGTCTTTTGATCTCGCCGCGCGTCTGGCTGCCCGTCGTGCCGACAACCTTTATCGTCAACGCCCCCTGCTGCAAAGCCCCCAAGGGCCGGAAGTGGTGGTGGATGGCCAGCCGTTGCTGGCGTTCTGTAATAACGATTACCTGGGCCTGGCCAATCACCCTCAGGTGATTGAAGCCTGGCGCGCCGGTGCCAGCCGTTGGGGCGTGGGCGGCGGGGCGTCCCATCTGGTCATCGGCCACAGCACTCCCCATCACGCGTTGGAAGAAGCCCTGGCGGACCTCACCGGGCGCCCGCGCGCGTTGCTGTTTACCACCGGCTACATGGCCAACCTCGGTGCGGTCACGGCCTTGGTCGGGCAGGGCGACACGGTGCTGGAGGATCGCCTCAACCACGCGTCCTTGCTGGATGCCGGCTTGTTGTCCGGGGCGCGTTTCAACCGTTACCTGCACAACGATGCCCAGAGCCTGGCCAAGCGCCTGGAGAAAGCCACCGGTAATACCCTGGTGGTCACCGACGGCGTGTTCAGCATGGACGGCGACCTCGCCGACTTGCCGGCGCTGGCCCGTGAAACCCGGGCCAAGGGCGCTTGGTTGATGGTGGACGATGCCCACGGTTTCGGGCCCTTGGGCGCCCATGGCGGCGGCATTGTCGAACACTTCGGTTTGAGCCAGGAGGACGTGCCGGTGCTGGTGGGCACTCTGGGTAAGGCTTTTGGGACCGCCGGGGCCTTTGTCGCCGGTAGCGAAGAGCTGATCGAGAGCCTGGTGCAGTTCGCCCGGCCTTACATCTACACCACCAGCCAGCCGCCGGCCCTGGCCTGCGCGACCCTGAAAAGCCTGGAGTTGCTGCGCAGCGAGCATTGGCGGCGCGAGCACTTGAACACGCTGATTCGCCAGTTCCGCCAGGGTGCCGAGCAGATTGGCCTGGAACTGATGGACAGTTTCACGCCGATCCAGCCCATCATGGTGGGCGACAGTGCCCGGGCCATGGCGCTGTCGCAGCGGCTGCGTGAACGCGGGGTGATGGTCACGGCCATCCGTCCACCCACGGTGCCGGCCGGCAGCGCGCGCTTGCGTGTAACCCTTTCGGCGGCCCACAGCGAGGCGCAGGTCCAGCTATTGTTAGACGCATTGGCGGAGTGTTTCAGCGAACTGGGAGCGGAGCCAAGCCATGCGTGATCGACTGATTCTGCTACCCGGCTGGGGCCTGGGCGTTTCGCCCCTGGAGCCTCTTGCGGCAGCCTTGCAGGGGTTGGATGAACACCTGCGGGTGGAGATCGAACCGCTGCCGGAGTTGGAGTCCAGCGACCTGGGCGATTGGCTGGATGAGTTGGATGCCACCCTGGCCGACGACGCCTGGCTGGGCGGCTGGTCCCTGGGGGGCATGCTTGCCTCGGAGCTGGCGGCGCGTCGGGGGGAGCGCTGCTGCGGTTTGCTGACCTTGGCCAGCAACCCCAGTTTTGTCGCCCACAGCGAGTGGTCGAGTGGCATGCCGGAAGCCACCTTCGATGGGTTTCTGGCGGGTTGCAGCAGCGATCCGCGGCTGACCCTCAAGCGTTTCAGCCTGTTGTGCGCCCAAGGCGCCGAAGACCCGCGCGGCCTGTCACGACTGTTGCTGGGTGGGGCGCCGAACACGCCGCCGGCGGTGCTGATGGCGGGCTTGGAACTGTTGGCGCAGCTGGACACCCGACGGGCCCTGCAAGACTACCGCGGGCCGCAGTTGCACCTGTTCGCCGGGCTGGATGGCCTGGTGCCGGCCGAAGCGGCCACCGAGTTGCTGGCCCTGTTGCCGGATGTCGAGATTGGTCTGATTGAACAGGCCAGCCACGGATTTCTTCTGGAAGACCCCCACGGTGTGGCGGGGGCGATTCAGGCCTTTTTGCATGAGTCCGGTGATGACTGATTTGTCTTTTCCTACCCTGCCTGGCGGCTTGCCTGACAAGCGCCAGGTGGCGGCATCGTTTTCCCGTGCGGCGGCCAGCTACGACAGTGTTGCCGAGTTGCAGCGAGCCGTCGGGCACGCGCTGCTCGATCGTTTGCCCCAGGGCTTTGTGCCACAGCGCTGGCTGGACATGGGCTGCGGCACCGGGTATTTCAGCCGTGTGCTGGGCGAGCATTTTCCGGGCAGCCAGGGGGTGGCCCTGGACATTGCCGAGGGCATGCTTAACCACGCCCGGCCCCAGGGCGGCGCCGAGTACTTTCTGGCCGGTGATGCCGAGCGCCTGCCCTTGCAGGACAACTGCTGCGACTTGATTTTCTCCAGCCTGGCGGTGCAATGGTGCGCGGATTTTGCCTCGGTACTCAGGGAGGCGCAGCGGGTCTTGAGGCCGGGTGGCGTGCTGGCTTTTGCCAGCCTGTGCGTGGGTACCTTGTACGAGTTGCGTGAGAGCTGGGGCCAGGTCGATGGCCAGGTGCACGTCAATCGGTTTCGTGAGTTCGAGCGTTATCAGCAACTCTGTGGGGCCAGCGGCCTGGGCCTGCGGAGCCTGGAAAACTGCCCGCACGTGCTGCACTACCCCGATGTGCGCAGCCTGACCCATGAACTCAAGGCGCTGGGCGCGCATAACTTGAACCCGGGGCGCCCTGGTGGGTTGACCGGGCGGGCGCGGATCAGCGGCCTGATCGGCGCCTACGAAGGGTTCCGTCAGGATCAGGGGTTGCCGGCGACGTATCAGGTGGTCTATGCCGTTTTGGAGAAGCCTCTATGAGCCCCGCGTATTTCATTACTGGCACCGACACCGATGTGGGCAAGACCACTATTGCCGCTGGCCTGCTGCATGCAGCGCGCCTGGCGGGTTTGAGCACCGCAGCGGGCAAGCCCGTGGCTTCCGGGTGTGAGTTGACGCCCAAAGGCCTGCGCAACGCCGACGCCCTGGCGCTGCTGGCTGAGTCGTCGTTGCCGCTGCGTTACGAAGAGGTCAACCCGGTGGCGTTCGAGCCAGCCATCGCTCCGCACTTGGCGGCCCGGGAAGCCGGCGTGGCCTTGACCGTGCAATCGCTGCTCAAGCCTATGCGGCATATTCTCGCCAAGGGCGCGGACTTTACCCTGATCGAGGGCGCTGGCGGCTGGCGGGTGCCCCTGGCGGATCAGGACAACCTTTCGGACCTGGCCATGGCCCTGGACCTGCCGGTGATCCTGGTGGTGGGCGTGCGGTTGGGGTGCATCAACCATGCGCTGCTGACGGCGCAAGCCATCGCCCAGGACGGTTTGCAGCTGGCGGGTTGGGTGGCCAATATCATCGAGCCGAAAACCTCGCGCCTTGAAGAGAACCTGGCCACCCTGGCGGAGCGTCTGCCGGCGCCTTGCCTGGGCCGGGTGCCCAAGCTCAAGGCGCCGAGCGCGCAGGCAGTCGCCGAGTATCTGCAGTTGGACCTGCTGGACTAGATTTTGCCTATGACGAGGCACTGTGCCATTAGTGTTTTTGACGGGTGTTTTGTTGACGCATCTGCTTCAATGCGCGAGTTAATTATTTTCAAAGTCGAGTACTCCCATGGAAATTTCAGGGAACACCGCTTACTACGCAGGCCTGAGCAGCATCCAGGCCGGGCAGAACCGTGTCGATCAGGCGGCTAGCCAAATCGCCAACACCACCGTTGAGCGTTCTGTCACCAGCCAGTCTTCCGAGATCCAGGCCGATCGCCTGCGCGCCGTAGACCGCAGCCGCGAATCCGACGTGGCCACCAGCATGGTGGAAATGTCCATGGGCAAGGTCCAGACAGAACTCGGTGTGAAGGTGGCCAAGGCCTCCGATGAAATGCTCGGCACCTTGATCGATACCTACGCTTGACCCCCTCTCATCGGTGACCCGGTGCCTTGAATGGCGGCGGGTCGCTGCGCTGTATTGTTGCTGCATGTTTTTGGGCGCCGCTGAACGCCGGCAATCCCGCTCCGACCTTCTCTCTACCCACTAGACTGCATGGCGTATGCCGTGTGCGCTTGCCTGCGCGGCATCTAGAACTGTGCAGACAAAAGGCGCGTGCGCGACGCTTGACAAGGTTTGGACGTAAACGTATGTTTCAAACACCTGTTTGACCGCTATAAAAATTCAACGCGGTTGTTCATTCCCGGTTACATCAGCAGAGGTTTATCGCTATGCCTGACTACAAGGCCCCCTTGCGTGATATTCGCTTCGTTCGTGACGAACTGCTCGGCTATGAAGCGCACTATCAGAGCCTCCCGGCATGCCAGGACGCGACCCCAGACATGGTTGACGCCATTCTTGAGGAAGGCGCGAAGTTTTGTGAGCAGGTGCTGGCTCCGCTGAACCGCGTAGGTGACCTGGAAGGTTGTACCTGGAGTGAATCCGGCGTTAAAACCCCGACGGGCTTTAAAGAAGCCTACAAACAATTCGTTGAAGGCGGCTGGCCAAGCCTGGCTCACGACGTTGAGCACGGCGGCCAGGGCCTGCCTGAATCCCTGGGCTTGGCGATCAGCGAAATGGTCGGTGAGTCCAACTGGTCGTGGGGCATGTACCCAGGCCTGTCCCATGGCGCGATGAACACCATTTCCGAGCACGGTACGCCTGAGCAGCAAGACGCCTACTTGACCAAGCTGGTGTCCGGCGAATGGACCGGCACCATGTGCCTGACCGAGCCGCATTGCGGCACCGACCTGGGCATGCTGCGCACCAAGGCCGAACCACAGGCCGACGGTTCCTACAAAGTTACCGGCACCAAAATCTTCATCTCCGCCGGTGAGCACGACATGGCCGATAACATCGTCCACATCGTTCTGGCGCGCCTGCCGGATGCACCGGCTGGCACCAAGGGTATCTCGCTGTTCATCGTGCCGAAGTTCCTGCCGAACGCCGATGGCACTGTGGGCCAGCGCAACGCAGTGAGCTGCGGTTCCCTGGAACACAAGATGGGCATCCACGGCAACGCCACCTGCGTGATGAACTTCGACGCGGCCACGGGTTTCCTGATCGGCCCGGCGAACAAAGGCCTGAACTGCATGTTCACCTTTATGAACACCGCCCGCCTGGGCACCGCTCTGCAGGGCCTGGCCCACGCCGAGATCGGCTTCCAGGGTGGCCTGAAATACGCTCGCGATCGCCTGCAAATGCGCTCCCTGACTGGCCCGAAAGCGCCGGACAAGGCTGCTGACCCGATCATCGTCCACCCGGACGTACGTCGCATGCTGCTGACCATGAAAGCCTTCGCCGAGGGCAACCGGGCGATGGTGTACTTCACCGCCAAGCAGGTGGACATCGTCAAATACGGCGTAGACGAAGAAGAGAAGAAAAAAGCCGATGCGCTGTTGGCGTTCATGACGCCCATCGCCAAGGCATTCATGACCGAAGTCGGTTTTGAATCCGCCAACCACGGCGTGCAGATTTACGGTGGCCACGGCTTTATCGCCGAGTGGGGCATGGAGCAGAACGTTCGCGACAGCCGCATTTCGATGCTGTACGAAGGCACCACCGGCATCCAGGCCCTGGACCTGCTGGGCCGTAAAGTGCTGATGACCCAAGGCGAAGCCCTCAAAGGCTTTACCAAGATCGTCCACAAGTTCTGCCAGAACAACGAAGGCAACGAAGCCGTCAAAGAGTTCGTCGCACCCTTGGCGGCACTGAACAAGGAATGGGGCGAGCTGACCATGAAAGTGGGCATGGCAGCGATGAAGGATCGCGAGGAAGTGGGGGCCGCCTCCGTGGACTACCTGATGTATTCCGGCTACGCCTGCCTGGCTTACTTCTGGGCCGACATGGCACGGCTGGCGGCTGAAAAGCTCGCCGCCGGCACCAGCGAAGAGGCGTTCTACACCGCGAAGCTGCAGACCGCGCGCTTCTACTTCCAGCGCATCCTGCCGCGTACCCGCACTCACGTTGCGACCATGCTCTCGGGTGCCAACAACCTGATGGACATGAAAGAAGAGGACTTCGGCCTGGCTTACTAAGCCTCGCCGACGCCCGCCAAGAAGCCGCTCGCCCTCGGGGGAGCGGCTTTTTTGTGGGCGTTATCTTTTGATAAAAAATTCCCGACTAAAACGCTAAGAAGAAGCGCAGCGCTGCCGTTAAAGAGGTGGCTATGTGATGTCAGTCACATTGTTTGTGCTTAACTCAGTCAAATGAAGGCACAATGCCATCTATTGATCAGCCGGGTCGGAGTTTTACCCTTGCCGCGTTCTTCAGCTGTACGTTTCAGTCATTTTTTACCGTCGTTACTGCTTTTGCTTGCTGGGCTGGCGGCCGCCTACGTCAAGGACCTCAACGTCTTCTTCACCTCCCTGTTCAATGTGCTGCCGACCTTGGTGCTGTTGCTGGGGGGGGCTTACTGCGCGGTGTATCGGCGTCAGCGTGAGCTGTTTCTGATGGTCACCGTGTACACCGCGTATTTCCTGCTCGATACCCAGACTGACTTCTACCGCGACAATGGCCGGGTCCGCGAAGATGCGGCGGTGGTGTTCCACCTGTGCTGCCTGCTATTGCCGCTGCTGTTCGGTTTGTTCGCCGCCTGGCAGGAACGAACCCATCTGTTCCAGGACATGGTGGCGCGCTTCGCTGTGCTGGTGGCATTCGGCAGCGTGGCCCTGGGCCTGGAGCAAAGTTACCCACAGGCGCTGCTGGCCTGGCTGGCAGAGATTCGCTGGCCGGCGTTGCACGGCGCCTGGATGAGCCTGATCCAGTTGTCGTATCCGGTGTTCATTGCGGCCTTCCTGTTGCTGGCGATCCAGTACTGGCGCAGCCCGCGACCGCTGCACGCGGCGCAGTTGGTGGGCCTGCTGGGGTTGTTCTGGATGCTGCCCAAGACCTTTATCCTGCCTTTCACCCTGAACATCATGTGCAGCCAAGTGATGCTGATGATCGCCGCTGCGGTCGCCCACGAGGCTTACCAGATGGCCTTCCGTGACGAGTTGACCGGCCTGCCGGGGCGTCGCGCATTGAACGAGCGCATGCAGCGTCTGGGGCGTAATTACGTGTTGGCGATGAGCGACGTCGACCACTTCAAGAAATTCAACGACACCCACGGCCACGATGTGGGTGACCAAGTGTTGCGCCTGGTGGCCAGCAAACTGGCCAAGGTCACGGGGGGGGGGCGTGCCTACCGTTACGGCGGTGAGGAGTTTGCCGTGGTGTTCGCTGGCAAGACCCTGGAGGAATGCATGCCGCATTTGGAGATGATCCGCGAGACCATCGCCAACTACAGCATCCAGCTGCGTAACCAGGACAACCGTCCCCAGGACGATCAAACGGGCCGCCAGCGTCGTGGCGCTGCCGGTGCTTCCAGTGTTTCGGTAACCGTCAGCATCGGCGTTTCCGAGCGCTTGATTGAGCACCGCACCGCCGAGGAAGTGCTGAAAGCTGCTGACCAGGCGCTCTACAGCGCCAAGGGCGCGGGGCGAAATTGTGTCGTTGCATTCGGCCAGACTCGTCGCGGTGCGGTGCGCATGGACACGGCTGCGGGTTGAGTGATGACGGCGCATTCAGCGTCTGGAGAGTGATTGGCAGGTCAGCGGACAGGGCAGTAGGTTAATCAATCTGCTGCCGGAGAAATGACCATGCCTGAGTACAAAGCTCCCCTGCGCGACATGCGCTTTTTGATCGATCACGTCTTCGACTTCCACGGCCATTACGCGGCCCTGGGGGCGGCCGATGCCAGCCCGGACATGGTCAGCGCAATCCTCGAGGAGGGCGCGAAGTTCTGTGAAAACGTTCTCGCGCCGTTGAACCGTTCCGGTGATGAGGAAGGCTGCCACTTCGACAAGGGCGTAGTCACCACGCCCAAAGGTTTCAAAGAGGCGTTCGCGCAGTACGTTGAAGGCGGCTGGCACGGGCTGGCGGCCGATCCCGCCTATGGCGGCCAGGGCCTGCCCCAATCCTTGGGGTTGGTGATCAGCGAGATGGTCGGCTCCAGTAACACGTCCTGGGGCATGTACCCGGGGCTGACCCACGGCGCCATGTCGGCGATTCACGCCCACGGCACCGAAGCGCAGAAAAACACCTACCTCACCAAGCTCACCGCTGGCCAGTGGACCGGCACCATGTGCCTGACCGAAGCCCATTGCGGCACCGACTTGGGCATTATCAAGACCCGCGCCGTGCCTCAGGCCGACGGCAGCTATGCCGTGAGCGGGAGCAAGATTTTCATCTCCGCCGGTGAGCATGACCTGAGTGAAAACATCATCCACCTGGTGCTGGCCAAGCTGCCGGATGCGCCGGCCGGGACCAAAGGCATCTCGCTGTTTATCGTGCCCAAGTTCCTGCCCAACGCCGAGGGCGAGGCGGGCGAGCGCAATGGTGTCAGTTGCGGCTCCATCGAACACAAGATGGGGATCAAGGCCTCGGCCACTTGCGTACTGAACTTCGATGGCGCCACGGGCTTTCTGATTGGCGAGGCCAACAAGGGCCTGAACTGCATGTTCACCATGATGAACCACGCGCGACTGGGCACCGGGATGCAGGGCTTGTGTCTGGGGGAAGCGAGCTTCCAGGGGGCGATCCAGTACGCCAACGATCGCCTGCAGATGCGCGCCCTGACCGGCCCCAAGGCACCGGATAAAGTGGCGGACCCGATTATCGTGCACCCCGATGTACGGCGCATGTTGCTGACCATGAAGGCCTTCAACGAGGGCAACCGCGCCCTGACGTATTTCACCGCCCAGTTGCTCGACAGCGCTCACTTGGCGGCGGATGCGGGCCAGCGCCAGGAGGCCGAGAATCTATTGGCGTTCCTGACCCCGATCTGCAAAGCGTTCATGACCGAGACCGGGCTGGAAGTGACCAACCACGGCATGCAGGTGTTCGGTGGCCACGGTTTCATCCGTGAGTGGGGCATGGAACAACTGGTACGCGACTGCCGGATTGCGCCGATCTACGAAGGCACCAATGGTATTCAGGCCCTGGATTTGCTGGGGCGTAAAGTTCTGGGTAGCCAGGGTAAGTTGCTGATGGGCTTCACCCGGATCGTCCACAAATTCTGCGTGGCCCATGATGAGCATCCGCAACTCAAGGCCTATGTGGCCCAACTCAATACCCTGAACCAGCAATGGGGCGAACTGACCACCCAGGTTGGCAGGGCGGCCATGAAGAACCCGGACGAGGTGGGCGCGGCGGCCCTGGATTACCTGATGTACAGCGGTTACATCATTCTCGCCTACCTGTGGCTGCGCATGGCCCTGGAGGCCCAGGCACAGCTGGAAGCCGGCGAGGGAGATGCCGATTACTGTGCTGGCAAGCTGGCGACCTGCGAGTTCTATTTCAAGCGTTTGCTGCCCCGTACCCGCGCCCATCAGGCGGCCATCGAAGCTGGTAGCGACTGCCTGATGAAACTCCCGGCGTCGTTGTTTGCCCTCTGATCCAGCGTCGGCCTGGAAACCCTTGAGCCCGAATCTGATTCGGGCTTTTTCTTGCTCGAAGGCCTCTGTGACTAAAAATAACAAAAAGGTCACTAAGCGACCCTATGTGTCGCAAAAGTTGTTCGGGTACACTCGGCTTTTCGTAAATGGGTCCGTTGTGGACCGCTTGTTTAGATCTTTCGAGGTTTGCCATGGCTGACTACAAAGCGCCCCTGCGCGATATGCGCTTCGTCCTCAATGAGGTCTTCGAGGTCTCCAAACTCTGGGCCCAATTGCCTGCTTTGGCGGACACCGTGGATGCCGAAACCGTCGAGGCGATTCTCGAGGAAGCCGGCAAGGTCATGGGCAAAAGCGTGGCTCCGCTGAGCCGCAGCGCCGATGAAGAAGGCTGCCACTGGAAGGACGGTGTGGTTACCACGCCGGAAGGCTTCCCGCAGGCCTACCAGACTTACGCTGAGGGTGGCTGGGTCGGTGTCGGCGGTGATCCTGCCTACGGCGGCATGGGCATGCCCAAGGCGGTGTCGGCCCAGGTCGAGGAAATGGTCAACTCCGCCAGCCTGTCGTTCGGCCTCTACCCGATGCTCACTGCTGGCGCCTGCTTGTCGATCAACGCCCATGCCAGCGATGCGCTGAAAGAGACGTACCTGCCGAACATGTACGCCGGAGTCTGGGCGGGCTCCATGTGCCTGACCGAACCCCACGCAGGGACTGACCTGGGGATCATCCGGACCAAGGCCGAGCCCCAGGCGGACGGTTCCTACACCATCAGCGGCACGAAGATTTTCATCACCGGCGGCGAGCACGACCTGACGGAGAACATCATTCACCTGGTGCTGGCCAAACTGCCGGACGCGCCAGCCGGGCCCAAGGGGATCTCGCTGTTCCTGGTGCCCAAGTTCATGGTCAATGCCGATGGCAGCCTGGGTGCACGCAACCCGGTGAGCTGCGGCTCGATCGAGCACAAGATGGGGATCCAGGCCTCGGCGACCTGTGTGATGAACTTCGACGAGGCCGTCGGTTACATCGTGGGTGAGCCGAACAAAGGGCTGGCGGCGATGTTCACCATGATGAACTACGAGCGTCTGGGCGTAGGCATTCAGGGCCTGGCCTCGGGTGAGCGTTCTTACCAGAACGCTGTGGAGTATGCCCGCGACCGTTTGCAAAGCCGCTCACCCACCGGTCCGCAAGCCAAGGACAAGGTAGCGGACCCGATCATCGTGCACCCCGACGTGCGGCGCATGTTGCTGACCATGAAGGCGGCGAACGAAGGCGGGCGTGCGTTTTCCACGTACGTGGCGATGCAACTGGACACCGCCAAGTTCAGTGAAGACGCCAGCGTGCGTCAGCGCGCTGAAGGTCTGGTGGCACTGCTGACTCCGGTGGCCAAGGCGTTCCTCACGGACCTGGGCCTGGAAACCACGATCCACGGCCAGCAGGTGTTTGGCGGCCATGGCTACATTCGTGAGTGGGGCCAGGAGCAGTTGGTGCGCGACGTGCGGATCACGCAGATTTACGAAGGCACCAACGGCATCCAGGCGCTGGACTTGGTGGGCCGCAAGATCGTCGGTAGCGGGGGCGAGCTCTACAAAGTGTTCGCGGATGAAATCCGCCACTTCACGGCCACCGCCGATGCCGGCCTGGCCGAATTCACCCGGCCACTGGACGCAGCCTTGGACAACCTTGACGAGTTGACCGCCTGGTTGCTCGACCGGGCGCAAAGCAACCCCAACGAAATCGGCGCAGCCTCGGTGGAATACCTGCAGGCTTTTGGCTACACCGCTTATGCCTACATGTGGGCGCTGATGGCTCGGGCGGCCCTGGGCAAGGAGGCGCAGGAGGATTTCTACGCCAGCAAGCTGGGCACCGCACGCTTCTACTTTGCGCGCCTACTGCCTCGTATCCATTCGTTGAGCGCCTCGGTCAAGGCCGGTAGCGATTCGCTGTTTTTACTGGACGCTGCGCAGTTCTGACGGCGGGCACGCAATGTAAGCAATCTCTTACATTGCGTGCTGCTGTTTACGCCTTTTAGAAAATTGGATCCAAGGATAATCTACTGCTCATGGACGTCGCGCAGGAAGCGCAAAAGTAACAACAGGGACACGTAGGATTCTGCCAGGATGGCGGAGTGAAATGGATGTCAGGGAAACAGTCTGCAAAACCCCGCTTCGGCGGGGTTTTCTTTTGCCCGGGTTTTTTATTTTCGGGTCTTCAATGAGTCCCTTCCAGGGCTCCTGCAACGCCACCTCGTCCTTCCGGACCGTTCATCACGTCTTCCAGCAACGTACGCAGTAACTCCAGGGTTCCCTGTTGACGCTGCACATCACGACAGACCAAGCCTACCTTCAGCGGCACCCGTGGTTCACTCAGGGGTTTCCAGAGCAGTGCCTGATGGCTGTGTTCCTGTCGCGAGCGACCGGGCAGTACTGTTGCCAAGTGCGTGTGAGGCAGGCTGTCGAGAATCCCCGCCATATTGTTGAGTTCGGCCTGGACGTGTGGCCGTCGTCCCAGATTGGCCAGTTGCGCCTGCCAGATCTGCCGCACCTGGAATTCTTCGCCGAGCAGCAGCATCGGCAACTCCGCGGCCTGGCTCATGGAAACCTTCTTGAATTCGCGCAGCGGGTGGTCTGCCGGGATGACCAGGGTCAACTCATCTTCGTACAAGGCCACGCCGTGCAAGCCCGGCTGGCGCGGTGGCAAGTAGCTGATACCGATGTCCAGTGAGCCATTGAGCAGCCGGCGTTCGATTTCCAGGCCGGTCAATTCATAGATCTGAACCACCAGGTGGGGCTGGGCCTTGCGCACGCGCTCGAGCATTTGCGGCACCAGGCTGGTGTGCACCGTCTGCAGCACCCCGATGGCCAGGGTTCGCAAGGCCTGGCCCTTGAAGTTGCGCAAGGCTTCGCGGGCTTGCTGCAAGCCGTCGAGCAGGGGCAGTGCGTGGTTGTACAAGGTGTGCGCCGCCAGGGTCGGCAGCAGGCGTTTACTGCTGCGTTCGAACAGGCTGACGTCGAGGTTCAGTTCCAACTGGCGGATTTGCTGCGAGAGCGCGGGTTGGGAGATCGACAGGCGCTCTGCAGCACGCCCCACATGGCCTTCTTCGTAGACCGCGACGAAATAACGCAGTTGCTTGAAATCCATAAGTTCTACTTATCAAAAAAGCTGGAAAATCGAAATGGCCCGAAGCCCCACGCGCGCCTAGTCTAGCGCCTATTCACAGGGCTTACAGGGCCATAGAGCGCGATGAACACCGTTTACGTGGATGGCGTTTACATAGGCAAGGCAAAAAATCTCGGGCAGGGTTTGATCAGCGATACCGATAAGCGCAGGGTTGCCAATCGACTCTGGTTGTGGCCACAGGGCCTGGGCAGCGATGAGCACGGTGATCCGCGCTTTCACACCGGCCCCGAGCGGGCGCTGCATCACTACCCGGCCGAACACTACGCCCATTGGCGCAAGCGTTATCCGCAGATTGACTGGCGTGCGCCGGCGTTCGGCGAAAACCTCTCCACCCATGGATTGACTGAAGAACAGGTGTGCCTCGGCGACCTGTTTCGCTGGGGCGGCGCCTTGCTGCAGATCAGTCAGCCGCGCTCGCCCTGTTATCGCCTGAGTCATCACTGGGGGCTGCCCAACCTGCCGCAACAAGCCCAGGACAATGGGCGCTGCGGCTGGTTTTATCGCGTACTCAAGCCGGGGTTTGTCTGCGCCGAAGAGCCGTTCGAGCTGATCCAACGCAGCTACCCCGGGCTGACGGTGGCCTGGGCCTTGCGCTGTTTTTACCAGGAGCCATTGGAGCAGACCGGGTTGAGAAAACTGGTGGACTGCCCGGCGCTGTCCTCTCGTTGGCGCGATATTGCGATCAAACGGATGCGCAGCGGGCGTGTGGAAAACTGGTCGTCACGGTTACAGGGGCTGCCGCTGGAGGGACTGCGGGCATGAATCTGTTCAGTCTGCGGCGTACCCCGCCTAGCCTTGACGACCTGGCTGTCGAGCCCTATCCGTCGTCGTTGGGCGATGACTTTTCCAATGAGTGCCTGATGCCCAGTGTGCAGCGCCCCCTTCCACTGTTCGTCCGAGGCCAGGGCTCCTGGCTGTGGGACCAGGACGACCGCGCTTACCTCGACTTCACCCAGGGCGGCGGGGCCAACAGCCTGGGCCACAGCCCTTCGGTGCTGGTCCAGGCGCTGACGGCGCAGGCTCAATCCCTGATCAACCCCGGTTCGGCCTTTTACAACCGCGGCATGCTCAAACTGGCGGAAGGGCTGTGCAAGGCCACCGGCAGTGACCAGGCGTACCTGCTCGGCAGTGGCAGTGAAGCCTGCGAAGCGGCGGTCAAGCTGGCGCGCAAATGGGGGCAATGCCACCGGGGCGGGGCCTCTGGAATTATCACCGCCAGCAACAGTTGCCACGGGCGCAGTTTTGCCGCCATGTCGGCCTCGGGCAGCGTCAGCCTTGGCAATCGTTTCGAGCCACAGCTGCCGGGCTTCAGCCAGGTGCCGTTCAACGACTTGCCGGCCCTGCACGCGGCGGTGGATGCGCAGACGGTGGCGATCATGCTGGAGCCGATCCAGAGTGAGGCCGGGGTGATCCCTGCGACCGAGCACTACCTCAAGGGCGTCGAGCGTTTGTGCCGCGAGTTGGGCATCTTGCTGATCCTCGACGAGGTCCAGACCGGTATTGGGCGTTGTGCTCACCTGCTTGCGGAGCAGTCGTACGGTATTCGTGGCGATATCGTCATCCTGGGCAAGGGCCTGGGTGGCGGTGTGCCGCTGGCGGCCTTGCTGGCCCGGGGCACGGCCTGCTGTTTCGACGTCGGTGAACTGGATGGCACGCATCACGGCAATGCCTTGATGACTTCGGCTGGGCTGGCAGTGCTCAACGCGGTCCAGGAGCACGGCTTTCTGGAACAGGTGCGCGCGGCCGGGCAGCACCTGGGCGCAGGGCTGGCGCGCCTCGCTCAGCGCTATGCCCACGGCGAAGTGCGCGGGCAAGGGCTGTTGTGGGGCCTGACCCTAGCCGACGACTCCGCCCAAGCCGTAGTCAACGCTGCTCGCTCTGAGGGTCTGCTGCTCAATGCGCCGCAAGCCAATTGCCTGCGCCTGACCCCTGCCTTGACCGTCAGCAAAGCCAATATCGACGAAATGCTGCTGCGCCTGGCCCGGGCATTTTCCCGAGTACGCACGGCGCAGTTGCAGTGCCGTAAAGGGCTGGCGGTCTGATGAGGCCCGATTGCCGTCTTGATTGACCTCGACTGAACACAAGAACCGTCTCGCGGTATAACGCATCGCCCCGTGTCCGATTTTTCGCACGGGGCGTTTTTTTGTCCGCTGATTCTGGCGCAGCGCGATGTTTCCTGAACCGCAGCCCAAGGACATATCAGGTCAACAATGGCGCGCAAAAGTCGAGTGAACCCTGGCGCACGCCGCCGGTCGATTAGGAGTGAGGCTTATGAGAGCCCTCTTTTATCTGGAGCTGCCCCATGGACTTGATTCGCATCATCTTCGCTATTTTGTTGCCACCCCTGGGTGTGTTCCTGCAAGTGGGTTTCGGCGGCGCGTTCTGGCTGAACATCCTGCTGACCCTGTGCGGCTACATCCCCGGCATTGTGCACGCGGTCTACATCATCGCCAAACGCTGACAATGACGAGCCTGCCTGCGCTTTTATTGCGTGGGCAGGTGCTCAAGGGCGCTGGCATGGCCCTTGAGCAACAGCCTTTTCAATCTCCCCTTCAGTCCCCCGATGTCATCACCTGTTGATAGAAGCGCCACTCCTGCTCCAAGGCGTGTGCCTGGTTGTGGGCTTTGCGAAAGCCATGGCGTTCATCGGGGTAGTAATGAGCTTGCGCGGCAATGCCTCGGTCTTGCAGGGCCTTGAGCATGTCGCGGGTTTGCTGGGGCACGACCACTGCGTCGAGTTCGCCCTGGAAGAAAATCACCGGCACTTGGATATTCCCCGCATGCAGCAACGGCGTGCGCGCCCGGTAGCGTTCGGCATCCCGCTCGGGGTCGCCAATCAACCAGTCCAGGTAATCGCCTTCAAACTTATGGGTGGCCCGGCCCAGTGCCTCGGGATCGCTGACCCCGTACAGGCTGGCGCCGGCGCGGAACACCTTGGCGAAGGCCAGCGCGCAGAGCGTGGTGTAGCCGCCGGCGCTGCCGCCGCGAATAAATGCCCGCTCGCCGTCCACCAGGCCCTGGCGGGCCAGGTACTCGACCACCGCACAGGCGTCTTGCACATCCGCTTCGCCCCAGGCCAGGTGCAGGGCTTGCCGATAGGCGCGCCCATAGCCGGTGCTGCCGCGATAGTTGAGGTCGGCGACGGCAAAACCGCGCTGGGTCCAGTATTGAATCCTGGGGTCGAGGATCGGGTAGCAGGCCGATGTCGGGCCGCCGTGGATAAACACCACCAGCGGCGGTTTGCTGGCCTGGCCCATGGCCGGGTAGAAGAAGCCGTGGGCCTCCTCGGGGCCTGAGGGGTAACGCAGGGTTTGCGGGCGACTGATCTGTGCGGCGGGCAGGGGGGCCACGCCGCCTGCAAGGATGTGTACCTGGTGAGTGTCACGGGCAATGGCGATCACCGCAGATGGGCTGACCGGCGACGCGGCAATGCAATACAGGTGTTGCTCATCCACGGCCAGGTTACGGAAGCGGCTGTACTCCTCGCCGCAGGTGGCGCTGGAACCGTCCTCAAGGTGCCAGCCCAGGCGCCCGAAACCGTCTTCAGTCCAGGTCCCGAGCCAGGCCTGACCGCCCAGAGGCAGCCAGGTGCCACCGCCCAATTGCCAAGGTGCCGGGGCATGGTCGGCAGGCGCGCAGGGCAACGCTTGCAAGCCCGCCGGGGACTCAGCCCAAGGCTGCCAGAAGCCACCGCGATCGGTCAGGCAGTACAGGCGCCCCTGCGGGTCAAAGCGCGGTTGCTGCAATGACTCTTCGAACGCATCGCCGGCCACGCAACGAGGGGGGCTCCAGCGGCCGGGGGCCAAGGAGTCGGCCATCATCAGCCGCGTGGCTGTCCAGGGTTGATGGGGGCGGTCCCACTCGATCCACGCCAGGCGCTGGCCGTCGCTGCTCAAGGTGGGTGCGGCATAGAAGTCCGCGCCTTCGGCCAGCACCGTGCGTTCGCCGTCCTGTAGGGCAATGCTCACCAGCCGGTGCCGATCGAGGTGCTCTTCCACGGCCAGTACCTGGCCATTGGCGTATTGCAGATCGCCGTAGCGGCACTCGCCGTGGGTCAGGGCGCTGGGTGTTTCGCCTTGCAGGGACTGGCGGTACAGCTGCTGGTCTGCCTCGTTGACGAACACCAGGCCCTCGTCGCTGAGGCAGAAGGCACCACCACCGTATTCGTAGACCCGGCTGCGCACACTGAAGCCTTGGGGCGTCAGGCAACGGGCCTGTTGTGCGTGCCAATGCCAGATGCGGCAGGCGGCGTCGGCGGGGCGGTATTCATTCCAGAACAAGCCCTGGGCGCCGACGCGCAGCTCGGCGAAGTCGATACCGGCGGCCACGGCCTTGTCGGCGCTGAAGAGGTCAGCCTTTGGCGATGAGGCGGGAGTTTCGTTCATTGCGGAAGGCCAGTTGTTCGATGGTCTGGGTGGCGTGCTCGGCTTCTTCTCGAGCGTTGAGGATCATGCCGTGGTGCTCTGACTTGCTGCACACCGGGTCGGCATTGCTGGCATCGCCCGTGAGCATGAAGGCCTGGCAGCGGCAGCCGCCGAAGTCCTTCTCCTTTTCATCGCAGGAGCGGCAGGGCTCGGGCATCCAGTCGTAGCCGCGGAAGCGGTTGAAACCGAAGGAGTCGTACCAGATGTGCTGCATGCTGTGGTCGCGCACATTGGGGAATTGCACCGGCATTTGCCGTGCGCCGTGGCAGGGCAGAGCGGTGCCGTCCGGGGTCACGGTGAGGAAAATGCTGCCCCAGCCGTTCATGCAGGCCTTGGGACGCTCTTCGTAGTAATCCGGGGTGACGAAAATCAGCTTGCAAGGGTGCCCTTGCGCTTCCAGTTTGGCGCGGTACTCGTTGGTGATGCGCTCGGCCCTCACCAGTTGCTCCTTGGTCGGCAGCAGCCCCACGCGGTTGAGCTGGGCCCAACCATAGAACTGGCAGGTGGCAAGTTCTACGAAGTCCGCTTCCAGGGCGATGCACAGCTCGATGATGCGATCGATCTTGTCGATGTTGTGCCGGTGGGTCACAAAGTTCAGCACCATCGGGTAGCCGTGGGCCTTGACCGCACGGGCCATTTCCAACTTTTGCGCGAAGGCTTTCTTCGACCCGGCCAGCAGGTTGTTCACTTGTTCGTCGCTGGCCTGGAAGCTGATCTGGATATGGTCCAGGCCGGCTTTTTTGAAGTCGCTGATTTTCTGCTCGGTGAGGCCGATGCCCGAGGTGATCAGGTTGGTGTAGAAGCCTAACTGGCGGGCCTCGCTGATCAGCTCGGCGAGGTCCTGGCGCACCAGGGGCTCGCCGCCGGAGAAACCCAACTGCGCAGCGCCCATCTCCCGGGCCTCGCGGAACACCTTGATCCACTGCTCGGTGCTCAGCTCCTTGCCCTGTTCGGCAAAGTCCAGGGGGTTGGAACAATACGGGCATTGCAGCGGGCAGCGGTAAGTCAGCTCGGCCAGCAGCCACAGCGGCAGGCCCACTTCCGGTTTGGCCGGCAGGCTCGGGGAATCAGCCAAGTTCGATCCAGTGCTGAGCACGGGCGACCTCCATGAATTGCTCGATGTCCTCGCCAAGCTCGGGCACGCCGGGGAACTGCATCTCCAGCTCGGCAATGATCGCCGCGACGTCACGCTGGCCGTCGATCAGACCTCCGATCAGCGCTGCGCTGTCGTTGAGCTTGATCATGCCTTCGGGGTACAGCAGCACGTGGCCTTTTTGCGCCGGCTCGTACTGGAAGCGGTAGCCAGGGCGCCAGGTCGGGGTCTTGCTGCGATCGAAACTCATAAGGCGATTCCTTTGTGCCAGACCCGTTGTGCGGTGACGCTGTGGTAAGGCGGTCGATTCAATTCATAGGCCATGCTCATGGCGTCGAGCATGCTCCAAAGGATGTCCAGTTTGAACTGGAGAATTTCCAGCATGCGGTCCTGGCCGGCACGGGTGGTGTAGTGCTCCAGGGTGATGGCCAGGCCGTGCTCCACATCGCGTCGAGCCTGGCCCAGGCGGGTGCGGAAGTATTCATAACCGGTGGGGTCGATCCACGGGTAATGCTGGGGCCAGCTGTCCAGGCGCGACTGGTGGATCTGCGGGGCGAACAACTCAGTCAGGGAACTGCTGGCGGCTTCCTGCCAACTGGCGCGGCGGGCGAAGTTGACGTAGGCGTCCACGGCGAAACGCACGCCGGGCAACACCAGCTCCTGAGAACGCAGTTGGTCCGGGTCCAGGCCTACTGCCTGACCCAGGCGCAGCCAGGCTTCGATGCCGCCGTCTTCGCCGGGGGCGCCGTCGTGGTCTAGCAGGCGCTGGATCCACTCCCGGCGGATTTCCCGGTCCGGGCAGTTGGCGAGGATCGCCGCGTCTTTCAGGGGAATGTTCACCTGGTAATAGAAACGGTTGGCGACCCAGCCCTGGATCTGCTCGCGGGTGGCGCGGCCTTGGTACATCGCCACGTGGTAGGGGTGATGGATGTGGTAGTAGGCGCCCTTGGCCCGCAGTGCCTGCTCGAACTCGGCGGGGGACAGTGGTGTATCAGTCATTTCGGTTCTCCGGGAGCCCGCTGGGGAAATCGATCGCCGGTGGCGGTGCCATCGCCGGCCAGCCCGCTCCTACAACCCGTAGGCGCGAGCTTGCGTGGGATTTGCCCTACAGCTCAATACTCATTCCGTCGTAGGCCACCTCGACCTTTCGGCGTACAAGCTCGGCACGTTCGGCCGAGTCTTCGTCGAGGATCGGGTTGGTGTTGTTAATGTGGATCAGCACTTTGCGCTGCGTGGGCAGCTGCTCCAGGACTTCCAGCATGCCGCCCGGGCCGTTTTGCGCCAGGTGGCCCATTTCCCGGCCGGTGCGGGTGCCGACGCCGCGGCGCTGCATTTCATCGTCATCCCACAAGGTGCCGTCCACCAGCAGGCAATCGCTGCCGGCCATGATCTCCAGCAATGGCGCGTCGACCTTGCCCAGGCCCGGGGCGTAGAAGAGGGTGCCGCCGGTGCGCAGGTCTTCGACGATCAGGCCGATGTTGTCGCCCGGGTGCGGGTCGAAGCGGTGCGGCGAATAGGGCGGTGCGGCGCTGCGCAGCGGCAGCGGGGTGAAACGCAAGTTGGGGCAGGCCGGGATGCTGAAGCTCTGGTCCAGTTCGATGCGGTTCCAGCTCAAGCCGCCATTCCAGTGCTTGAGCATGGTGAACAGCGGGAAGCCGGTGCTCAGGTCTTCATGGACCATGTCGGTGCACCAGACCTGGTGCGGGCAGCCTTCGCGCAGGCTGAGCAGGCCGGTGGTGTGGTCGATCTGGCTGTCCATGAGAATGATCGCGCTGATCCCTGTGTCGCGCAGGGCGCGGCCCGGCTGCATCGGGGCAAAGCCCTGGAGTTGGGCGCGGATGTCCGGCGAGGCGTTGCACAGCACCCAGTTCACACCGTCATCGGAGATCGCGATGGACGATTGAGTGCGCGCGTGGGCCCGCAGGCTGCCGTCGCGAAAACCCGCGCAGTTTGCGCAATTGCAGTTCCACTGCGGAAAACCGCCGCCGGCGGCGGACCCTAGAATCTGGACGAACATGAGTGCTCCATCAGGTTGCAACTGGAAATAAAAACGCCCCGGCGAACCGAGGCGTTGCACTGCGCTTGCTGTCTCGGGGCGGTGGCCCTGAGCCGGCAATCAGCGGCTGGCGAAGTACATGGTGACTTCGAAGCCGATACGCAGGTCGGTGTAAGCAGGTTTGGACCAGGACATAAAAGTGCTCCTTTCAGGTGGGTAGGACGGGTGCTCTCTATACATATAGTCCACCTCCGGCCGGAGATGTTCAGATGCTTAGGGGGCTATCTTACTAAGATTCAGTTGGCGCTTGCCTGTAATTATTGAAGAAAGCTCATTGCAGCGTCGGTAATGATCCACCTGCGTCTTGCCAGGGTGAGCCCGGGCAGGCCGCGCTGGCCAGGCAATACCCGCCACCTTCGGCCCGGTGCAGGCGTTGGGCCTGGGCCAGCAGTTCGGGGCGTGGCAAGGTGCTGATCGCCGTCTGCAAGTGCGCCAGGTAATCCGACGGATGACCGGCCAGCCGACCCTGCCAGAGCAGCTCTGCGGCCTGGATCAGCGGCAGCTCGGCGGCATCGAATTGGCTCGCCAGGTTTTGCTGCTGTTGGCTCAGGCTCGCGTCGTCGGTCTGGCTGATCCGCTCCGGCAGTTGCTGGAGGAAGACTTCGATGTGCCCGAGAATTTCGGCCACGCTGGCGTGGGGCGACTGCACGCCGAACAACAAACCGGTCTGGCCGTTGATCTGGCGGACCCCACTGAACACGCCATAACCCAATTGCAGCTCCACCCGCAGGCGCTGGTAGAACGGCGTCTGGCAGCACTGCGCCAGCAGGCGCCAGGCGGCTTCATCGGTGATTGAAGATGAAGGCACAGGGCAGAACAGCAGCACCGCCTGTTCGCTGGAGCCGGTAGGCACTTCACGCCAGCGATGCAGGGCTGTCGGTGTGTCGAGTGTGGCCGGTTGCCCCGGGTTGGCGGTGCCGGGTATCTGGCTCAACGCTGCACTGAGCGCGGGCTGCAGGCTGCTGGGTACGCCCACGGTGAGGCCGTCCCATTGGGTGCCGGCCCAGAAGTCCTGCAACTGTTGGGCGTGCTCCAGTGCGGGTGTTGGCGTGGCGTCGGGGCTGCCTTCGGCGAGCACCTTGAGCAATTGGCGGATTGGCATTGGGGCCGGTTCGTCGACCCGCGCCTGCTCGCTCAACCAGAACGCGTCAGCAGGTTGGCTCAGGGTTTTCAGGGCCTGTTGCAGGATCGCCGGCAGCGGCTCATGCAGCCCAGCCAGCTTCAGAATCCAGTGCCGGCCGGCGTTGTTCAGCGACAGGTCCACTCCGGCTTGGCGTGCATCACCCTGCAGCTCCTCCAGGCTCTCTTGCAGCTTGGGCAGCAGGTCTTGGGGAGCCGTGCTGTTCAGTTGCCACCGGAGGTAGATCACCGCAGAACCGGTGTCAGCAGCCACCTCCTGGCTGAACAACAGCGGCGAGGCCTCGCGGCGGCCCCGGGAGCGATCCTGGGCAAAAGTGCGCAGCCCGCGGTGGGCGCTGGTCTGGCCGCGGATCAAGCCGGCGCTACGCGCTGGCGCGGCGGAGCGCAGGAAGGGGTTGGCGGCCGGGAGTTGCCACTCGCCGATGGGTTTATCCAGCGCCACGGGGCGCAGTTGTTCCAGCAGCGCTTTGAGGGCGCTGACGTCTGCATCCGTCAGGTGCCACTCCCGTTGCCGGCTGTCCAGGCGAGCCAGCTCCAGGGCCCCAGCCACCTGATGTTGGCGTTGCTGCAACAGGGCAAACTCTTCGCGTAAATCGGCCCATTCGGCCTGGGCGCTGAAGAAGGCCAGCCAATCTTCCAGTTGCTGGCGAATCAGCGACTGTTGTTGCACGCCCTCGGCGCTGAGGCTGAACTCCAGGTGCAGCAGGGCCTGGCCGGCAAACTGATACAGCGGCGTGGCTTGCAGCCCATCGATCAATCGACGTTGCTTGAGTTCGGCCACTAGACCGCCAGGTTTGCTCGATTGCAGCCAGGTGCAGAGAAACTCCAGGGGCGCCGGGCTGGCGCTGGGCAAGTCTTCGCCGGCCAATAGCAGGTCCAGGCGCCGGCCGCGAAGTTGTGACGAGATCCCTGGCCCGCCGGGCAGCAAGCTCGGTGCCGGGCTTTGCCCAACGGTTTGACCGCTGGCGAAAGCACCGCCGAACTGTTCGGCCAGGGCCTGCAGTTCTTCCAGGGATTGCGGGCCGGCCAGGCTCAGGGTCATTTGCCCGGTGTGATAGTAGGCGCGGTAGAAGGCTTCCAGCGCCTGCTGAAAGGCCGGGTTGGGCACGCTCAGGCTGTATCGATTGCCGGCGTGGAAGGCCCGCAGGGGATGGTTGGCGGATACGCCCTCGAGCACCGCCGCTTGACGCTGTGCGGCGGCGTCCCGGGACCAGGCGATAAATTCTGCGTGCAGGACTTCCCGTTCACGCAACTGATCCTGCTTGTCCATGCGCGGATGGGCGAGCATGTCACACAGGCGTTCCAGCCCTCCGGCAAAGGCCGTGGCCGGCAGCTCAAAGAAAAAGTCGGTGGTGCGTTCGCGGGTGCTGGCGTTGACCTGCCCACCTTGCGCCTGGACATAGGCCATCAAACCGTCTTGCCCGCTGAAGCGCTCGCTGCCGAGAAAAAACAGGTGTTCAAGAAAGTGCGCCAGCCCCGGCCAGGCCAATGGCGCGTCATGACTGCCCGCGGCCACCCGCAAGGCGGCGGCGCAACGTTTCAGGCGGGGCGCGTGACGCAGTGACACCCGCAGGCCGTTGGCCAGGGTCGAACAGGAGGGGCGAGGGTGATTCGGCGCGGGCATGAGCACTTCCACAACATTAGAAGCGCTCATGCTAGCGGATAAGTTGGGATCAGCGCTTGTTCAGATCGTCATAAAGCTCGGGGCGTCGGTCATGGAAATAGCGGTTGATGGCGCGGGAGTCGAGCATCAATTGCCGGTCCAGGGTGCCGCTGATCAGGGCTTCGTCGAGGCCGGCCAGGGCGATGCGGCTGCCATCCGGAGCGGCAATGCTGCTTTGCCCACAGTAATGGATGTCTTCCTCATGGCCGCAGTAGTTGGCGTAGGCCACATAGCACTGGTTTTCAAAGGCGCGGGAACGCACGGTGACATCGGCAACGAAGTCGTAAGGAGTCATGTTGGCGGTGGGCACCAGGATCAGTTCGGCACCGGCCAGGGCCAGGCGTCGGGCGTTCTCCGGGAACTCGATGTCGTAGCAAATCAGGAAGCCGAGCATCCAGCCGTTCAACTCCACCAGTGGGAACTCGTCCGCCCCGGCGCTGAACATCGCGTGGTCGAGGTCGCCGAACAGATGGGTCTTGCGGTAATTGCATAACTGCCGGCCCTGGGCGTCGATCAACTGCACGGCGTTGTAGATCTGCCCGTCGTCGGCGCGCTCCGGGTAGCCATACAGAATGGCCAGGCCCGCTGCCTGGGCGATGCCGGCAATGCGCTGGGCCGATGGGCCGTCCTGGGCTTCGGCCAGGGCGCCGACGGCTTCCGGGCCAATGTTGTAGCCGCTGAGAAACATCTCCGGCAGCACCAGCAGGTCGGCGTCCGTGGCTTCCATCGCCACCTGTTGCAGGCGCAGCAGGTTGCCAGCGACATCCAGGGGCTGCGGGGCACATTGATAGAGCGCGACGCGCATGACGATGACTCCTGTTAAATAGCCAGCGACCACTGTAGCCGCCACCCGAGGCAGCGGCTAGCGGTGGGCGCCGGGGTCAGTCCGCCAGGGCGATGGGGCCGATCTCGTGGAACACGTCGCCCGGGCCCGGGTTGGCGGCATGGGTGGCGCCGCCAAAGTGTTTCATGATGCCCCAGACGGCGTTCAGCGAGGTCTGCACCGCGCCTTCGACCCAGGCCGGGGTCCAGGACACGTCGTCGCCGGCGATAAAGATCCCACGGTGTTCGGCGGGCATCTCGTCCTGCATGAAGTGCGCGTACATCCGCTGGTTGTAGCGGTAGTGGCCGGGCAGGGCGCCTTTGAAGGCACCGAGGAAGTGCGGGTCGGCCTCCCAGGACACGGTGATCGGGTCGCCGATGATGCGGCTGGCGATGTCCACCTTCGGGTAGATCTTCTTCAGGGCGTCGAGGGCCAGCTTGACCCGCTTCTCCACCGGTTGCGGCAGCATCTTCAGGGCGTCGCTCATCCATGAGTAGGAGAGGCAGATCACCCCCGGCTGGTCGTCGCCGTTGTCGAACAGGTAGGTGCCGCGGGTCAGGCGATCGGTGAGGGTCATGCTCATCAGGTCGCGCCCGGTTTCCGGGTCTTTGTCCTTCCAGAACGGCCGGTCGACCATGACAAAGGTTTTCGACGACTGCATGTAGCGGGTGCGGTCCAGGGCCATCCACATCTTTTGCGAGAACAACGACTCTTCGCACTCGATCTGAGTGGTCAGCAGCCAGCTCTGGCAGGTGGTCAGCACCGCGGCGTATTCCCGGGTGTCGCCCCAGTTGTCGGTGACGCTGAAGCGACCATCGGCGGCGCGGGCGATGCGCTTGACCCCGGTGCGTGGCGCGCCGTTGTGCAAGGAACTGAGGCTGGTGCCGGCCGGCCAGTGGGCGCAGCGCTCGGGCACGTGGCGCCAGATGCCCATGGGCACCTGGGCCACGCCGCCGACTACCAGGTGCTGGTGGTCGTCGCAGTTGGTCATCACTACGCGGAAGATTTCCAGCATGGAGTTGGGGAAGTCCGAGTCCCAGCCGCCGGTGCCGAAGCCTACTTGGCCGAACACTTCGCGATGGTGGAAAGACAGCTTGGCGAAGGCCTTGGAAGTGGCGACAAAGTCATAGAAGGTGCGGTCGTCCCAGAGCGGAACCAGGGTGTTCCACAGCTCCTTGAGGCGTGGCACGTCGCGGTCGCGGATCGCCTGCTGGATGTCGCCAAAGCGTGAGCCGTCTTCCAGGGCATCGGCCCAGGCGTCGGCGACTTCCTGGAACAGCGCCGGCAGATCGGAGAGCTTTTGTGCGTAGTGGGTCTGGCCTTCCAGGTCGATCACGGTGCTGCCCGAGGCCGGGGTCAGCGGGTTGGGGAAGGGCTTGGTTTCCAGGCCCAGCTTGTCCACGTAGTGGTAGAAGGCCGTGGACGAGACGGGGAAGCGCATGCCGCCCAGCTCGGCGATGATGCCTTCGGCGCCTTCGAAACTCTGGGAGCGCAGGCGGCCGCCCATCTTCGAGGCTTCATAAATCACTGGCTTCAAGCCCAGCTTCATCAGCTCGTAAGCGGCGACCAGCCCGGCGATACCGGCGCCGACGATGGCCACCTCGGCGCCATGATTGGCCTGTGGAATGCTGCCCAGGCCGGCGGGATGCTCGATCCAGTCATCGAAGGCGAAAGGAAAGTCCGGGCCGAAAATGGTGATCGGCTTTTTTCCGTCGACAGGGTGGCGGTTGTTCTTGTTCATGGCTGACCTTGGCTGGCGGCCCAGCAGAGTGCTGAGTATAGGAAAAGATGGCAGCCATTTTAGAGAGCGTAGAAGACGTTAATAAGACGCAAACTGTCGTCGATATGAATTGTTATTAGGCAAAGTGACGAAATATTGATTCATATTGACGTAGTTGTTCACGAGCAAGCGCCGGGTTAAACCGGGTGGCCGCGGTCGATTTTGTTGCTGAGGATGATCGACGTGGTGGTTTTATCGACACCGTCGACACTGCCAATCTGATCCAGCAACTGGTCCAGTTGCTCGGGGGAGTCGCTGCGCAACCAGGCCACATAGTCGAACTCGCCGCTGACCGCACACAGCTGCTGCACCTGGGCCATGGCGCTCAGGCGGCGCACCACCTCCTTGCCTGAACGTGGCTGCACCTTGATCCCGACATAGGCTTGCAGGCCGCCGTCGATAACGCGCTGGCCCAGGCGTACGCCGTAACCTGTGATGACCCGGGTTTTCTCCAGGCGGGCCAGGCGCGAGGTTACGGTGGTGCGGGCAATCCCCAGTTGCCGAGCGAGCATGGCCACGCTTTCGCGGGCGTTGATCTGCAGGGCGGCAATCAACTGGCGGTCGATTTCATCAAGGACGGGGGGGCGGCTGTCAGGCAAAGGGTGCTCCGGCGCGGGCATCGGGGAGCGAGCATGTTACAGCCTCGCCGAGCCCGATGCGCGCTGTGGGCGCGGGTCGATCAATGTTGGAATTGTGCGTAGTTTTCCGGGGTGACCAGTTGGGTCGGGACCCAAAGGTCGCCTTGCAGGGCTTCGTGGTTGACCAGCTTCACCGCCGCGTCTAGGGAGCCGGCGCCGATGGCCACCGGGTCGCGGAATACGCTGACGCTCAGTTGGCCTTTTTTCAAGGCAAGCAGCCCGTCCGGGGTGCCGTCGATACCGCCCACCAGGATGTCATCGCGCCCGGCCTGGCGCAGAGCCATGGCGGCACCGATGCCCATTTCGTCGTTATTGGAGGCCACGGCATTGATGGTCTGGCCCTTGGTCAGCCACTCGTTCATCAAGTCCATGCCTTTTTCCCGCTGCCAGTCGCCGGATTGCTCTTCGACGATCTTGATCCCCGGGTATTGCGCCAATACATCCTTGACCCCATTGGTACGCTTGCCGGTATCGCTGTGGGCCAGGCGCCCGAGAATCACCGCCAGGTTGCCTTTGCCACCCATTTTCTCGGCCAGGTACTGCATCTGCATGCGGCCGATGGCGCGTTCATCCGTGCCGACGAACACCACCCCGGGCGGCAGGTTGTCCACTTCCGGCCGGCTGTTCATGTACACCAGGGGGATGCCGGCGGCGATGACCTTCTCGCTGATCTTGCGGGTGGCTGCGGTGTCCGCTGGGTTGACGATGATGGCGTCGACCTTCTGGCTGATAAAGCTCTCCACCTGGCTCAACTGGCGTACCACATCGCTGGCGGAATCCTCGACTTGCAGCGTCACCCCTCCAGGAACCTGCTTGGCCCGGTCCTGCATGGCTTTGACCAGGTAGGAAATGTAGTTGTCGTACTGGCCCACCGTGACACCGATGCGCAGTTCGGCGTGGGCGGAAACAGACAGCAGCAGTGCACAGAGACAGCCGAGGAAACGCCTCATAACGGGTAATCCTTTTTATTGTTGGAAGGCAGATCGGGAAGAATGAGGTTCTGGCATGCAGATTATTGGAATATATTTTCCATATCAATAATTGGTGGAATTTATTGTTTTCAGGCGGTGCAGCCTCTGCTGTCTCGATGCCAGCAGATGACGTTGAGTGGCGCGCATCGATAGTCAGGAGACGAAATGAACCGGCGTGGATTCAGCAGGCGGGGGGTAAGTGCTGGGCGTTGCCGTTGGCGGGCATTGCTTGTCTGGCCGCGTGGGGTTGAACGGCGTGATGCCAGGCGCAAAAAAGCCGCGCACTGCGCGGCTTTCGAATTGGTGGGCCCACACGGACTTGAACCGTGGACCAAAGGATTATGAGTCCTCTGCTCTAACCAACTGAGCTATAGGCCCTCAGTAGGCGGCGGATTATAGCGATGGTTTCTCGGCTGTGCTATCCGAAAAGTTGGAAACCCGGGGGCGCAGGAAGGTGGCGCAGAACTCGTCGGCGCACAGGGGCAGGCTGACGATGTAGCCCTGGATCTGTTCGCAGCCTTCCTGGGCCAGGAAGGCTTGTTGTTCCAGGCTTTCCACGCCTTCGGCGATCACCGTGAATTGCATGCTGCGGCCCAGGGCGATGATGGCGCGGACGATCGCTGCGTCGTGCGGGTCGTCCGGCAGGCCACGGACAAAGGACTGATCGATTTTCAGGAAGTCCAGGGGCAGGCGCTTCAGGTAGCTCAGGGACGAGTAGCCGGTGCCGAAGTCATCGATGGCCAGTTGCACCCCCAGGTGTTTGAGCTGGTGCAGCACCTCCAGGGCTTCCTCGGCCTGGCTCATGATGAAGTTCTCGGTGATTTCCAGTTGCAGCACACCCGGCTTGAGGTGGTGGTCCTTGAGCAGTTGCTCGATGCGCCCCAGCAGGTTGGGCTGGCGCAGTTGGGCGCCGGCCAGGTTGACCGAGAGCGAGCCAAAACTCTCATGGCTGAGGTTCCAGGCGCTGACCTGGCGGCAGGCCTGCTCCAGCACCCAGTCGCCGATCAGTAGGATCATGCCGTTCTCTTCGGCCAGGGGAATGAAGTGTTCGGGGGGAACCACCCCGAAGGTCGGATGACGCCAGCGAATCAGCGCTTCGGCCCCAACCAGCTGTTGGTTGCTCAGGCTGATCTTGGGTTGGTAGTACAGGGACAATTCGTTGCGCTCGATGGCGCGGCGCAGTTCGTGTTCCAGGGCCACTCGTTCGCTGGCCTGGGCAGTGAGGTCGCGGGTATAGCGCTCCACGCGGTTGCGGCCCTTGGCCTTGGAGCGATACATGGCGGCATCGGCGTTCTTGACCAGGGTGGCGACGTCGCAGCCGTCCTTGGGGTACAGGCTGGAGCCGATGCTGGCGCTGATGAAAAACTCATGCTCGCCGGCCTGGAAGGGCGCGTTGAAGCAGTTCAACAGCTTGGTGGCGATATGGTCGGCATCGCTGGCTTGCTGCAGGCCGGGGAGGAGGATGATGAACTCGTCGCCGCCCAGGCGGGCCACGGTGTCGATGTCGCGCAACTGCTCTTTCAGGCGCACGGCAATGCCCTTGAGCAGCAGATCGCCCACCGGGTGGCCGAGGCTGTCATTGATGTGTTTGAAACGGTCGAGGTCGAGAAACAGCACGGCGCCTTGCCCGCCGTTTTCCTGCTGGTTGTTGAGGGCCGTCAGCAGTCGGCTTTCGAACAGGGTGCGATTGGGCAGGCCGGTCAACGGGTCGTGGTGGGCCTGGTAGTCGAGCCGCGCCTGGGCGTGTTTGAGGCTGGAGATGTCGGCGAACACCGCGACGAAGTGGGTGATGAAGCGGTCTTTGTTGCGCACGGCGTTGATGGTCAGCCAGCTGGGGTAGATCTCGCCATTCTTGCGTCTATTGGAAATCTCGCCCTGCCAATGGCCCTCAAGGGTCAACTGGTGCCACATGGCTGCGTAGAACGCGCTGTCATGCAGGCCGGACGCGAGCAGGCGCGGGGTATGGCCCAGGGCTTCGTTTTCGCTGTAGCCGGTGATCTCGCTGAAGGCTCGATTTACCGCGCTGATGTGTTGCCGGGTGTCGGTGATCAGTACGCCTTCAGCCGTGCTTTCAAAAACCGTGGCGGCCTGTTGCAGGGTTTCTTGCATCAGTTGGCGCTCGGTAATGTCCCGGGCAATGGTCAGCATGCAGTCTTCGTCGCCGATCGGCAGGGGGCGGCTGGACAGTTCACAGAGGCGAATCTGCCCGTCGCTGCGGCGGATGTGGCAACTGAAGTCGCGGACAAAACCGTCGCGCTGCAGCAGGTCGAGCATCTGCTTGCGTTCGTTGAGGTTGACCCAGATACCCAGGTCCAGGGTCGAGCGATCCACGGACATGGCGTTGTTGAACCCGGTGATACGACTGAAACCTTCGTTGGCTTCGATCAGTAAGCCATCGCGCTGGCGGGTCAGCAGCAGGCCGTCTGGCGAGGCATGGAAGGCTTTGGCGAACTTCTCTTCCGAGGTCTGCAACTGTTGCTGGGTCTCTTTGAGCTGGGTGATGTCGCGGACCACCACCACGATGGCCGGCGTGGTGTCGAGGTCGAAGGGCTCGGCGGAGATCAGGCCGGTGAACAATTGGCCGTTGTGCCGGCGAAAGGGCATCTCCAGATTGCGAATGCTGCCGCCCTGCAGGCGCTGCAGCAATGACGGGCCCACCCCGTTGATCCCCCAGATATTCAGGCGGGTGGCGGTCTGGCCAATGACTTCTTCGGCGCTCAGGCCGATCTGCTCTTCAAACGCGTTGTTGACCTCCAGCAGGCAGCCGTCGGACAGGCGGGCAATCACCAGGATGTCTGGGCATTGCTGGAACACCGAGGCGAACTTCTGCTCCGACAGGCGCAGGGCTTCCTCGGTGCGCTTGGCCTCGCTGATATCGATCATCAGCCCGCGCATGATCGGCTCGTGGCCGTGTTCGATCAGGCTGACGATGTCGCGTACCCACAGGCAGCGGCCGTCGGCGGTGATCACCCGGTAATCGAGGCTGTGATCGCGCCCGGCCAGCACCTCGTGGTCGCAGAAGGCCTGGGCGCGGGTCAGGTCGGCGGGGTGGATGATGTTGCGCCAGAAGCCGGGCACCAGCCAATGGGATAGGGGATACCCCAGCAGGGCTTCGGCGTGGGGCGAAACGTAGCTGTAGGTGAAGTCGCTGATGCGCGCTTCCCAGGCAATTGCGGAAAGGCTCTCCACCAGGCCGCGATAGTGGTATTCGCTGCTGCGCAGTTCCTGCTCCAGGGCCACGCGCCGGGAGATTTCCGAGCTCAGGCGGCGATTGATGCGGATCACCACGGCCAGCACGGTGACCAGCAGCAGAAGCCCGGGCAGGCCGTAGATCAATACGTCCGACCAGAACGGGCGCTGATCGAGGACGCTGCCCACCCAGTGCTCCTGGATGGCGCTGATTTCTTCGGGGGTGAAGTCGGCGATGACCTTGTCGAGGATGCTCACCAGGATCTTGTTGTCCCGGGGAATGCCCATGGCCAGTTGATAGCGATATGGCGTTTCGCCGCTGACGTAGAGCCCGTCAAGCTTGAGCTGTCGCAGGCTCCAGACGCTGGACGCGAGGTCACCGACGACCGCATCGACTTCGTCGGTGGCCAGCGCCTGCAACGCCGAGCTGACGTTGGGCAATGCCACCAGGTTCAAGTCAGGGTGATGGGTGCGCAGCAGTTCGTGGGGCGCATAGTTCTCGACCACGGCAATCTTGAGTCCGTAAAGCTCTTTGAGGTTGCGGGGTTTCGCGCCGCCTTCATGGGCCAGGATGACAATCGGAAAATCCAGGTAGGGGCGGGTGAAGGAGAGATAGCGTTGCCGTTCCGGGGTCGACATGATGCCGGGCAAGAGGTCGAGTTGGCCTTTTTTGGCATCCTCAAGCACCTCTGTCCAACTGGCGGGCTCCACCGGTTTGAGCTTGATGGAGAGGCGATCCTCAATCAGGTTAACGTAGTCGGCGGCCAGGCCCTGGTAGCGGCCTTCCTCGTCGCGGTACTCAAAAGGCGGCCAAGACGCATCAACTCCCAGGCGTAGTTCAGGGTGGGCCGCGAGCCAGCTACGTTCTTCATCGGTGAGAGTCAGCGCGTCAGCTATTGCGGTCCAGGTGAGCAGCGACAGCAGGAGCATGGCCGACAGTCTGGGCATAACGATCTCGTTATGGCACGGGGAATGTTTCGAGTGTAGACGGGCATTTGCCGAGGGGAGGGCGCGCGTTTCAATCTGCGCAAAGCAAAACCCCCAGCAGGGCTGGGGGTTTTGGTATCACTCGTCGAGGAAGGAGCGCAGGTGCTCGCTTCGCGTCGGATGGCGCAGCTTGCGCAGCGCCTTGGCTTCGATCTGGCGGATCCGTTCACGGGTCACGTCGAACTGCTTACCGACTTCCTCAAGGGTGTGGTCGGTATTCATGTCGATGCCGAAGCGCATGCGCAGGACCTTGGCTTCACGTGCAGTGAGGCCGGAGAGGACTTCGCGAGTCGCTTCTTTCAAGCTCTCAACGGTGGCTACATCGATTGGCGACTGCATAGTCGAGTCTTCGATGAAGTCGCCCAGATGGGAGTCTTCGTCATCACCGATCGGGGTTTCCATGGAGATCGGCTCTTTAGCGATCTTCAATACCTTGCGGATCTTGTCCTCAGGCATCTCCATGCGTTCGCCCAGCTCTTCCGGGGTCGGTTCGCGACCCATTTCCTGCAACATCTGCCGGGAAATACGGTTGAGCTTGTTGATCGTCTCGATCATGTGCACCGGAATACGGATGGTGCGGGCCTGGTCGGCGATCGAGCGAGTGATCGCCTGACGGATCCACCAGGTGGCATAAGTCGAGAATTTGTAGCCGCGACGGTATTCGAACTTGTCTACCGCTTTCATCAGACCGATGTTGCCTTCCTGGATCAGATCGAGGAATTGCAGGCCACGGTTGGTGTACTTCTTGGCGATCGAGATCACCAGACGCAAGTTCGCTTCGACCATCTCTTTCTTCGCGCGGCGGGCCTTGGCCTCACCGATCGACATGCGACGGTTGATGTCCTTGATCTCGGCAATCGTCAGGCCGGTCTCGGTTTCGAGCGCGGTCAGCTTTTGCTGGCAACGAGCGATATCCGGCTGCAGACGAGCAATGGCTTCGGCGTATTTTGCTTTGCCTTTGGCCAGTGCATCGGTCCAGCTTTCGTCGACTTCATTGCCCGGGAACTGGCGCAGGAAGTCGGCACGCGGCATACGAGCGTCACGCACACACAGCTGCATGATGGCGCGCTCTTGCTGACGCAGGCGATCCAGGGCACTGCGCACGCGTTCAACCAGGCCTTCGAATTGCTTCGGTACCAGCTTGATTGGCATGAACAGCTCAGCCAGGGCCAGCATCTCGGCAATAGCCTGCTTGTTGGCGCGACCGTGCTTCTTCAGCGCCTTGCGGGTGATTTCCATCTGGTCGGCAACGGCGCCAAAGCGCTGTGCTGCGATGACCGGATCGGGACCGCTTTCGGCTTCTTCTTCGTCGTCACTGGCTTCAGCTTCTTCGTCGTCGCTATCGTCGTCCGCTTTCGCGGTCTTGGTATCGACAGGCGGAGGTACTTCCGCAGCAGGTGGCGCAATGCCGTCGTCCGGGTCGATATAACCGCTCAGAACGTCGGACAGGCGGCCACCTTCGGTGGTGACGCGAGTGTATTCGGAGAGGATGTGATCAACCGTGCCAGGGAAGTGCGCAATTGCGCCCATCACTTCACGGATGCCCTCTTCGATACGCTTGGCGATTTCGATTTCGCCTTCACGTGTGAGCAGCTCTACCGTACCCATTTCGCGCATGTACATGCGCACTGGGTCGGTAGTGCGACCAATGTCGGTTTCCACGGCCGCCAACGCTGCAGCGGCTTCTTCAGCTGCTGCTTCGTCGGTGTCGGCTTCGGCCAACAAAAGGGCATCCGCATCCGGAGCACTCTCGAATACGTTGATCCCCATGTCGTTGATCATGCGGATGATGTCTTCCACCTGTTCCGGATCTGAAATATCCTCCGGCAGGTGGTCGTTGACCTCCGCGTAAGTCAGGTAACCCTGCTCACGTCCACGGCTGATCAACTCTTTGAGGCGAGACTGCTGTTGCGCTTTTCCGGACATAACACCCTATCCACTGAAGGTCTTGGCGGGCAAAAAACAAGCCGAGGATTATACCCGAGCTATGACCTCACGCGCCAGTTGAGGTCGGGTTTGATGCGGGAACATTGCGTTTTAAAAGCTCGAGTAGCTGGATTTTCTCTTCGCTACTCAGTTCGCTTTGACGCGATTTCCTGAGAAGTTGTTCCAAAACACGCTCGCGTTGACGAGCGGACAAGCTCTTAATGGTGTCGAAAAACTGTTGTTCAAGGTTATCGCCTTCAATCAGCCACTCCTTTTCCGCCAGCGCTGTCAGCAGATTCCCTTGTGGGGTGCCGTGCCAGCGCGCCATCAGTTGATGAATAGAGCGTAGCTTAGGATTTTTCTGTACAGCTTCGATCAGGGCCACCAGCAATTGCGTGTTGGTGTTGTCGTCATCGGCAAAATGCCCGGCATCTTCAACTTTTTCTGCAAGCGTCGGGTGATGCAGCAGTGTTCGCAGGGCTGACAGCGTCGGTGGCTCCACCGCTGCAGGCACTCGCGGGCCGCGAGGTTGATCGCGATCACCGTCCCGACGCTTGCCCTTGCCGTTCTTGTCCCAGGGTTTGTTGTCCCACTTCTTGCCGCCGCCACCCTTCTTGGGTGTCCATTCCTGCTGCGGCGCGTAGGCCTCCTGAGGTTGCTGGTAATCGCTGTAGTCGGGTATCCCGTCGTAGTCGATGCCGGCGTCGTAGAGGGGCGGCGGTTCCTGGGGAGCACTCTGCACCAACTGATTGACGGCTTCATTGTTGAGGCCGGTGATCTCGCTGAGGCGCTGGCGCATCAGCAGGCGCAGGTTGGCGCCCGGGACTTTTTCGATCAGCGGTGCCGCGAGGGTGGCCATGTGGGCCTTGCCTTCGAGGGAGCGCGGGTCCGATTCATCGATCAGTTGCTGGAAGAAGTAGTCCGCCAGGGGCTGGGCATGCTGATTGATCCGGGCGCGGAAAGCATCGGTGCCTTCGGAGCGAACCAAGGTGTCCGGGTCTTCGCCTTCCGGGAGGAACAGGAAGCGTGCGCGACGTCCGTCCTGCAGGCACGGCAGCGCGGCTTCCAGGGCGCGCCAGGCCGCCTTGCGTCCAGCCTGGTCGCCGTCAAAGCAGAACAGCACGTTGGGCACAATGCGGAACAGGCGCTTGAGGTGTTCTTCGCTGGTTGCCGTGCCCAGGGTCGCGACGGCGTTGCGCAGGCCTTGCTGGGCCAGGGCAATGACGTCCATGTAGCCTTCGACGACGATGATTTCATCGAGGTTGCGGTTGTTCTTGCGGGCTTCGAACAGCCCGTAGAGTTCCTGGCCCTTATGGAAGACTGGGGTTTCCGGGGAGTTCAGGTACTTGGGCTTGTCGTCCCCCAGTACCCGGCCGCCGAAGGCGATGATGCGTCCACGGCTGTCGCGGATCGGGAACATGACGCGGTCGCGGAAGCGGTCATAGCGCTTGCCGGTTTCGGCGTTCTCGATCAGTAGACCGGCATCGATCATGGCTTTCTGCTGCAGGGTGTCGCTGCTCAGGTGTTTGAACAGGTTGTCCCAGCCAGGTGGTGCAAAGCCGAGGCCGAAGTCCCGGGCGATTTCGCCGGTCAGGCCGCGGCCCTTGAGGTAATCCACTGCGGCTTTGCGTGCCGGGTGGCTTTTCAGGGCCTGGCGATAAAAGTCGGCGGCGGCGGTGAGCAGCGGGTACAGCGGAGAGTCGGTGGGCTGGCGCGGTTTGCGTTGCGCGCGGCCGCTCTCTTCGCGAGGGATCTCCATGCCGGCGGCTTTGGCCAGCTCCTCGACAGCCTGGGGGAAGTCCAGGTTGTCGTGGTCCATGATAAAACCCAGGGCGTTGCCGCCGGCGCCGCAGCCGAAACAGTAGTAGAACTGCTTGTCGGGGCTGACGCTGAAGGAGGGGGTTTTTTCTTTGTGGAATGGGCAGCAGGCGGTGTAGTTCTTGCCGGCTTTTTTGATTTGCAGGCGCGAGCTGACGACATCGACGATGTCGGTGCGGTTCAGAAGGTCGTCAATAAAGCTCTGGGGAATTAGCCCGGCCATGGCGTTCTCATCATCACTGCGCGGAAATTGGACCTAAACGAGGGCGGCGAACATTCAGGGAATACGAAGCACAGAAAATGCCTGGCTCGACCCATTGCTGTCGGTTTGATCGTTGTCGGAAAGTTTATCTGTCGAAGGTTCACTGACGTTAGTTCCAATCAGTAATCGACGATTTGAAGATGTTGCCCTGAGTCCGGCAGCGGCCAATGACAGGCCTCGGATAGCTCATATAGCGGGCGCGCGAAGAGTGGCGCCTTGGGCTGATCGTCTGTAGGAAATCAGAAAAGGTGTGCTCGTCAGTAGCCTTGGAAGGCTCGTCAGAAGAGACGTGCACCGCTGGCAGTAGCCAGGTCTGACGTGTGAAGCAGGTTGTCTTGGTCGCGTGTGCGGCTTTGACAGTGAAGCATCAAGCGTTGTCCGCAAATGCCATTAGCCCGGCTGAGGGCCGGGCTTGGCAGAAGCTTGCAGCGAACGTCTGTGTATTAGTACAGACGTACGGCGCGGCGCTGTTCGCGCTGAACTTTCTTGGCGTGACGCTTAACAGCAGCAGCTGCCTTGCGCTTACGCTCAGAAGTCGGCTTCTCGTAAAATTCGCGGCTACGAACTTCAGCCAGAACACCGGCTTTTTCGCAGGAGCGCTTGAAACGACGCAGAGCTACGTCGAAGGGTTCGTTCTCTTTAACTTTGACGGCTGGCATCCAGAGCTACCTTCATTCATTACCGGGGTCAACGTTCTCGTCGCAAAAATCGCGGCTGAGGTCGTCGGTTTTTAAGGGTTGCGGATGTTAACCCCTCAACGCTCGGAATGCAAAGCCTCTGATCGAAAACCGCTGGTCGGGGGCAGGAGTGGCGACTATTATGCGCGCCTTCGAATTCAGCCTCTACAAGGCGCAAACCCATGCTAGTACTGGGATTAGAAACCTCCTGCGACGAAACCGGCGTCGCGCTTTACGACAGTGAACGCGGCCTGCTGGCCGATGCGCTGTTTAGCCAGATCGACCTGCACCGCGCCTATGGTGGCGTGGTGCCGGAGCTGGCCTCACGTGACCACGTCAAGCGCATGCTGCCGTTGATCCGCCAGGTTCTGGCCGAGGCCGACTGCGTGCCTACCGAGATCGACGCCATCGCCTACACGGCGGGCCCGGGCTTGGTCGGTGCCTTGTTGGTGGGTGCTTCTTGCGCCCAGGCGCTGGCCTTTGCCTGGGGCATTCCTGCCCTGGGCGTGCACCACATGGAAGGCCACTTGCTGGCGCCGATGCTGGAGGCGCAACCGCCGGAGTTTCCGTTCGTCGCTTTGTTGGTGTCGGGTGGTCATACCCAACTGGTTCGGGTCGATGGCATCGGCCAATACGAGCTGTTGGGCGAGTCCCTGGATGATGCCGCCGGCGAAGCGTTCGACAAGACTGCAAAGATGATGGGCCTGAATTATCCGGGTGGCCCGGAGATCGCGCGCTTGGCCGTGCAAGGTGTGGCGGGGCGTTTCGTATTCCCGCGGCCGATGACCGATCGTCCGGGCCTGGAGTTCAGCTTCAGCGGTTTGAAAACCTCTGCCCTGAACACTTGGCAGCAGTGCGTCAGCGCTGGAGACGACAGCGAGCAAACCCGTTGCGACATCGCCCTCGCGTTCCAGCAGGCGGTGGTGGACACTTTGACCGTCAAGTGCAAGCGCGCCTTGAAGCAGACCGGGCTGAAAAGCCTGGTCATTGCCGGCGGCGTCAGTGCCAACAAGGCGTTGCGCGTGTCCCTGGAGAAAATGCTCGGGGATATGAAGGGGCAGGTGTTCTACGCTCGTCCTGAGTTCTGTACCGATAATGGCGCGATGATCGCCTTTGCCGGTTGCCAGCGCTTGCTGGCCGGGCAGCAGGAAAGCCTGGCCATCAGCGTGCAGGCGCGTTGGCCGATGGAGCAATTGTCAGCGCTGTGAGCGGATTGCGGCCGGATGAAGGTGAAACCGGCTCATCGACGAGATTCAAAAATGCCGTTCGCGCCCGGCAAACAGGTCGCGTAAATTGCCCCGGTGGCGCCAGACGATCAGCAGTGTGAGCACGCTCATCGGCAACAGCGCTTCCGGCTCCTGCCAGGCCAACAGCGGCAAGGTCAGGGGGGTGGCGATCAGCGCAGCCAGGGAGCTGGTGCGGGTGAGGTAGAAGGTCAGCAGCCAGGCGGCGATGGCCAGCAGCGCGGCTGGCGGGTAAAGCCCCAGCAGCATGCCGGCAGCGGTGGCGACACCTTTACCGCCGCGAAAGCGAAAGTACACCGGGAACAGGTGGCCGAGTACGGCGCACAGGCCGATCCAGGCCTGTTGTTGCAGGGAAAGCCCGGCCAGGCTGGCGATCAGGACAGGGAGCAATCCCTTGCACAGATCGCCGAGCAAGGTCAGTACGGCGAGCTTCTTGCCGGCCAGGCGCAGCATGTTGGTGGCGCCGGCATTACCCGAGCCACTCATTCGCGGATCCGGATGACCGGTCAGGCGGCTGAGCAAAATGGCGAAGGACAGAGAGCCGAGCAGGTAGGCGAGGATCGCCAGTAACCAAAACATGCTAACTATTCCGGGCGAGGACGCCCTGATTCTAACGGCGCATTGCGCCCTTGTCGTGCTGCGGAGAAGAGTGCTTGGACAGAGTGTTTATCGAAGGCCTGGAAGTCGACACGGTGATCGGTGCCTACGACTGGGAACGCGGGATTACCCAGTGCCTGCGTCTGGATCTGAGCTTTGCCTGGGACAATCGCCCAGCGGCGGCGGGCGATGATCTGACCCTGGCCCTCGACTACGCCAGCGTGTCTTCGCGCATCCAGGCCTTTGCCGAGCAGGCGCAATTTCAGTTGGTGGAAACCTTTGCCGAGCGTCTCGCTGAAGTGTTGATGAGCGAATTCCAGATCCCCTGGTTGCATTTGAAGCTGACCAAGCCTGGCGCCGTGCCGGCCGCCCGCGGCGTTGGCGTGGAGATCGAGCGCGGATGTCGCTAACTCAGGTTTTTCTGGGGCTCGGTAGCAATATCGAGCGCGAAACCCATCTGCGGGCGGGGCTCGATGCCCTGGCGGATTTTTTGCTGGATCTGCGTTGCTCGGCGGTGTTCGAGAGCCAGCCGGTGGGGATCAAGAGCGGCCCGTTCTTCAACCTGGTGGTCTCAGCGCAGACCGACTTGCCGTTGATGGAGCTGGATCGCCGCTTGAAGTTCATCGAGGCGGACAACGGGCGTTATGCGCCTGAACGCAAAGGCTTGCCGCTGGATATCGACGTGCTTCTGTATGGCGATCTGGTTGGCAACTTTGACGGGTTGATCCTGCCCAGGGCCGAAATTCTCAAGAATGCCTTTGTGCTCTGGCCTTTGTCGTTGATGGCGCCGGAGCGCGTGCATCCACTGGCCGGCAAGCGCCTTGATGCGCTTTGGCGCGACGCCCAGATCGATCAAGTACTGGCGCCGGTAGCGTTCGAGTGGCGTGGCCAGCAATTGACGCCACCCGGTCTCTGACGGCCTTTCGCGAGCCCGCCTGCTCGCGGGTTGCTCAAGGCGTGTGCTGTTCCTTGTAGGCCTTTAGCGCGTTCAAGCGCTCGCGCTTCAGCGCCTCCCCCAATGCCGGCCCTTTGAATCCCTGTTCCAGCAATGGCTGAACCGCCACGGCGCGTGCGGCGCTGGCTGCGCCCCTGAGGTAGTCGGCTTGAGGGTAGGGGCGCGACTCCAGGCCCAGGCGCCCCCGTGCATCCATTTCACACGCGGCGATGAACTCGTCGAAACGTTGCGGGCGGCGATACACGTCGAAGCTTTGCAGCAGTGCCAGCAGGGTCGATGCCCTCAGCTCAAAAGCACGATGGCTGTGGGTGTGGTACTCGCCCACCAGCAACGCCAGCTCCTGGCAATCCCGAGGGACCTTGAAGCGCTGGTTCACCGCTTCGATCAGCTTCAGCCCCGTGTGTTCATGCTCAAGGTGCCGAGGCCATTGCTCTTCTGGGGTCAGCCCCTTGCCCAGGTCGTGGAGCAGGCAAGCCCAGCGCACGGTGAGCGGCTGTTGGTGCAGGGCAGCTTGTTGCACAACGCTGAGGGTGTGTACGCCACAGTCGATCTCCGGGTGGTGGATCGGCGGTTGGGGCACGCCGAACAAGGCATCTACTTCCGGCATCAGGACCTTGAGTGCGGCGCAATCGCGCAGCACCTGGATAAACACCTGTGGCTGCTTCTCCATGAGGGCGCGGGAGATTTCTTTCCAGCTGCGCTCGGGCGTCAGGGCCTCCAACTCACCAGACTCACTGAGCTGGCGCATCAGTTCCAGGGTCTCTTGGGCCACTGAAAAACCGAGCCCGGCGTAGCGAGCGGCAAAACGGGCGACCCGCAGGACTCGCAGAGGATCTTCGGCGAATGCCGGGGAAACATGGCGCAGGATACGGTCTTTCAGGTCCTTTTGACCGTGATAAGGATCGGTCAGGTTGCCCTGGTCGTCTTCCGCCATGGCGTTGATCGTCAGGTCGCGGCGGATCAGGTCCTCTTCAAGAGTGACTTCGGGGCTGGCGTGAAAGGTGAATCCGCCGTAGCCGCGCCCGCTCTTGCGCTCGGTGCGGGCCAGGGCATATTCCTCGCCGCTCTTGGGGTGAAGGAATACCGGGAAATCAGCACCCACGGGACGAAAGCCCTGGGCGAGCATCTCTTCGCTGGTAGCGCCCACCACGACCCAGTCGATATCAGTGACCGGCTCGCCCAGCAGGCGATCACGCACTGCGCCGCCGACCTTGTAAATCTGCATAAAAAACCTCCGTTAGCGCGACAGAATAACCCTTGTGCCGCGCTAGCGGAGGTTTGATCACGGCTTCAAAGGTGGATGACAGCCAGGTCCAGACGGCCGTAATCGCCTTCGTTGTGATCGCTGCGGGGCGGTACGTGATGGGTTTTGGTCACTTGGTCGCCTTGCAGGGTTTCCAGGTGAATATCGAAGCCCCACAACCGGTGCAGGTGCTTGAGCACTTCGTCGGTGGAGTCACCGAGGGGTTTGCGGTCGTGTTGTTGGTGGCGCAGGGTCAGCGAGCGGTCGCCACGGCGGTCGATGCTCCATATCTGCACGTTGGGTTCGCGGTTGCCCAGGTTGTACTGCGCGGCCAGGGTTTCGCGAATGATCCGATAACCGCCCTCATCGTGAATGGCGGGCACCAGCAAGTCGTCTTTCTGGTCGTCATCCATGATGCTGAACAGCTTGAGGTCGCGGATCACCTTGGGCGAGAGGTACTGCAGGATGAAGCTCTCGTCCTTGAAACTGCTCATGGCGAACTTGATGCTCGACAACCAGTCGGTCCCGGCCAGGTCCGGGAACCAGTGGCGGTCTTCATCCGTGGGGTTTTCGCACATACGGCGAATATCCCGGTACATGGCAAAGCCCAAGGCGTAGGGGTTGATACCGCTGTAGTAAGGGCTGTCGAAGCCTGGCTGGAACACCACGCTGGTGTGGGATGTGAGGAACTCCATCATGAAGCCGTCGGTGACCAGGCCTTCGTCGTACAGGTCGTTCATCAGCGTGTAATGCCAGAAGGTCGCCCAGCCTTCGTTCATCACCTGGGTCTGGCGTTGCGGGTAGAAATACTGGGCGATCTTGCGCACGATGCGCACGATTTCCCGCTGCCAGGGTTCCAGCAACGGCGCGTGTTTTTCGATGAAATAGAGGATGTTTTCCTGAGGTTCGGCGGGGAAGCGCGCATTGTCCTTGTCGCTGTATTTGTCCGCCCCTTTGGGGATGGTGCGCCACAGGTCATTGATCTGTTTCTGCAGGTGCTCTTCACGGTCTTTCTGCCGGCGCCGTTCCTCTTCGGCGGAGATCGGGTAGGGACGCTTGTAGCGGTCCACGCCGTAGTTCATCAGGGCGTGGCAGGAATCCAGGAGGTCTTCCACCGCATCGATGCCGTGGCGCTCTTCGCACTGCATGATGTACTGCTTGGCGAACACCAGGTAATCGATGATTGAACTGGCGTCGGTCCAGGTACGGAACAGGTAGTTGCCCTTGAAGAAGCTGTTATGGCCGTAGCAGGCGTGTGCCACCACCAGGGCCTGCATGCAGATGGTGTTCTCTTCCATCAGGTAGGCGATGCAGGGGTCGGAGTTGATGACGATTTCATAGGCCAGGCCCATCTGGCCGCGGCTGTAGGACTTTTCAGTGCTGAGGAAATGTTTGCCGTAGGACCAATGGTGATAACCCAATGGCATGCCTACCGAGGCGTACGCATCCATCATCTGCTCGGCGGTGATCACTTCGATCTGGTTGGGGTAGGTGTCCAGGGCGTAGCGGGCCGCGATACGGCTGATTTCGCGGTCGTAGGCCTGGATCAGCTCGAACGTCCATTCCGAGCCGGTGGAGATAGGTTGGCGTTTCTGCTCTCTGGCGGTCATGTCACTAACCTGCGCTGGAAGAGTTCACGGAAGACCGGATAGATATCTCCGGCCGAGACCAGTTGCTGTTGGGCGAAGGTGTCGGAAAAGGCGTCAGCGATGCGCTCGTATTCGAACCACAGCGCCTGGTGTTCGCGGGGGGTGATTTCCACGTAGGTGTAGTACTGCACGAACGGCATGATCTGGTTGATCAGGATGTCGCGGCAGATCGGTGAGTCATCGTTCCAGTTGTCGCCGTCGGAGGCCTGGGCGGCATAGATGTTCCATTCATTGCTCGGGTAGCGCTCGGCCATGATCTCCTGCATCAGCTTCAGGGCACTGGAGACAATGGTGCCGCCGGTTTCCCGGGAGTAGAAGAACTCTTCCTCATCCACTTCGCGGGCGCTGGTGTGGTGGCGGATAAAGACCACATCGATCTTGTCGTAGTTGCGCTTGAGGAACAGGTACAAAAGGATGAAGAAGCGCTTGGCAATGTCCTTGGTGGCCTGGGTCATGGAGCCGGAAACGTCCATCAGGCAGAACATCACCGCCTTGGAGCTGGGGTTGGGCTGCTTGATCAGCAGGTTGTACTTGAGGTCGAAAGTGTCGAGGAAGGGCACCCGGTGAATCCGCGCACTCAAACGCTCTATTTCGGTTTCCAGTTCCTGGATATCGCCGAAGTTGTCCGGCTCTTCCCGTTTCAGCCGCGCCAGTTCCTCCTTGGCCTCGCGCAATTTGGCCCGGCTGCTGCCTGACAGGGCGATACGCCGGGCATGGGCCGAGCGCAGGGTGCGAATGATGTTGATACGTGACGGGTTGCCTTCGTTGCTGATGCCCGCGCGCACGGTCTTGAAGGTGTCGGTGCCGGTCAGGTTGCGCTTGACCAGGTTGGGCAGCTCCAAGTCCTCGAACATGAACTCCAGGAACTCTTCCTGGGTGATCTGGAACACGAACTCATCCATGCCCTCGCCGGAGTTACCGGCCTTGCCGCGGCCCCCGCCGCCGCCTCCACCCTGAGGCCGGGCGATGTGTTCGCCGGCGGTAAATTCCTTGTTGCCCGGGTGCACGACGGTCTGTTTGCCACCGCGGCCATGATGCAGCACGGGTTCATCGATATCCCGGCCGGGAATGCTGATCTGTTCGCCGTGCTCCATGTCGGTGATGGAGCGGCGGCTGACGGCTTCTTCCACCGCCTTTTTGATGTGGTCACGGTAACGCCGGAGAAACCGCTGGCGGTTCACCGTGCTCTTGTTCTTGCCGTTCAGGCGTCGGTCGATCACGTAGCTCATGGGCCCCTCCGGGGAGCTTCAAGTCGTAAGCCACAAGCTGCAAGTAAGAGCCCGTTGACGGCGGGCTCAGTGGCTTTTTTCTTGCAGCTTGTCGCTAGAAGCTTGCCGCTGCTTCACTGCGATTTCCGGACCCGTAGGTACCATTCGGAAAGAAGCCGTACCTGTTTGTCGGTGTAGCCGCGTTCGACCATGCGTGTGACGAAGTCGTTGTGTTTTTGCTGATCCTCCTTGCTGGCCTTGGCGTTGAAGCTGATAACCGGCAGCAGGTCCTCGGTGTTGGAGAACATTTTCTTCTCGATGACCACCCGCAGTTTTTCGTAGCTGAGCCAGGTTGGGTTCTTGCCGTTGTTGTTGGCCCGGGCGCGCAGGACGAAATTGACGATCTCGTTGCGGAAATCTTTCGGGTTGCTGATGCCCGCCGGTTTTTCGATTTTCTCCAGTTCTTCGTTGAGCGCTACGCGGTTGAGGATTTCGCCGGTTTCCGGATCGCGGTATTCCTGATCCTGGATCCAGAAGTCCGCGTACAGCACGTAACGGTCAAAAATGTTCTGCCCGTACTCGCTGTAGGACTCAAGGTAAGCGGTCTGGATTTCCTTGCCGATGAACTCGATGTAGCGCGGCGCCAGGTATTCCTTGAGGAAGCGCAGGTAGCGCTCGCGGGTTTCCGCCTGGAACTGCTCCTGTTCAATCTGCTGTTCCAGCACATAGAGCAGGTGCACCGGGTTGGCTGCCACTTCATGGGGGTCGAAGTTGAAGACTTTCGACAGGATCTTGAACGCGAAGCGGGTCGAGAGGCCGTTCATGCCCTCATCGACGCCGGCACTGTCGCGGTACTCCTGGATCGACTTGGCCTTGGGGTCGGTGTCTTTGAGGTTTTCGCCGTCGTAGACCCGCATTTTCGAGTAGATATTCGAGTTTTCCGGTTCTTTGAGGCGCGACAGCACGGTGAACTGAGCCAGCATCTTCAGGGTGTCGGGCGCGCAGTGAGCCTTGGCCAGGGAGCTGTTGAACAACAGTTTGTCGTAGATCTTCACCTCGTCACTGACCCGCAGGCAGTACGGCACCTTGACGATGTAGATCCGGTCGATGAAGGCTTCGTTGTTCTTGTTGTTGCGGAAGGTGTGCCACTCGGATTCGTTGGAGTGGGCCAGCAGGATCCCGGTGAACGGAATCGCCCCCAAGCCCTCGGTGCTGTTGTAGTTGCCTTCCTGGGTGGCGGTCAGCAGTGGGTGCAGCACCTTGATCGGTGCCTTGAACATTTCGACGAATTCCATCAGGCCCTGGTTGGCCCGGCACAGCGCCCCCGAGTAGCTGTAGGCGTCGGCGTCGTTCTGTGGGAATTCCTCCAGTTTGCGGATATCGACCTTACCCACCAGGGCAGAGATGTCCTGGTTGTTTTCATCCCCGGGTTCGGTCTTGGCCACGGCAATCTGGTTGAGGATCGATGGGTAGAGCTTGACCACGCGGAACTGGCTGATATCACCGCCGAACTCGGCCAGGCGCTTGGTGGCCCACGGCGACATGATGGTGTTCAGATAGCGCCGGGGGATGCCGAAGTCCTCTTCGAGGATTGCGCCATCTTCTGTGGCGTTGAACAGCCCAAGAGGCGACTCGAAGACCGGAGAGCCCTTGATGGCGTAGAACGGCACCTTTTCGATCAGTTGTTTAAGCTTCTCGGCCAGGGACGACTTGCCGCCGCCTACGGGGCCCAGCAGATAGAGGATTTGTTTCTTCTCTTCCAGGCCCTGAGCGGCGTGGCGGAAGTAGGAGACGATCTGGTCGATGCATTCTTCCATTCCATGGAAGTCCTCAAAGGCCGGATAGCGGCGGATCACCTTGTTGGAGAAGATGCGTGACAGCCTCGAATTGGTCGAGGTGTCGAGCAGCTCGGGTTCGCCGATGGCCAGTAGCAGGCGTTCTGCGGCGGATACGTAAGCACTGCGATCCTTTTTGCAGAGCTCCAGGTATTCCTGCAGCGACAGCTCTTCCTGGCGTGTGGATTCGAAGCGTTGTTGGAAGTGGCTAAAAATACTCATGACGTCACCTCGCTCGATACGTGGAGCCGACGTCGGATCAGTCAGTCAAGTGCTGGCCCGCAACTGAGCGTCCAGTTGTGGTTTACCCCCCAGAACACCTTCAAAGCTATCGACCTTGAAAGCTAGTACCGATGACCCGCTCGCCGGTGTACCGGCTCTCCCCTGATTTGGATGGCCTGTGGCTAAGGATAGTTCGGAATCGGAGAGGTCAAGGCGAGATGGGGAATTAGTTGCGGCTGACCGTTCGTCAGCGTCCGCTTCAGCCCGCGTAAGACGCGGGCTAGAGGTGCAGAAAAAAATTATTCGGCAGTGCCTTGGGCGATTTCCGTCGGGTAAGTGGTGCGCCACAGTTCAAAGCCGCCGTCGAGGCTGTAGACCTCGGAGAAGCCCTGGCTGACCAGGTACGCCGCAGCATTCTGGCTGGAGTTGCCGTGGTAGCAGACCACGACCAGCGGCGCATCGAGATCGGCGGCGCGGATAAAGTCTGAAATGGAATGGTTGTCCAGATGCAGGGCGCCACTGATGTGGTTCAAGGCATAGGTTTGCGGATCGCGAATATCCACCACGACCGCGCCTTGTTCGCGCAGTGCCTGGGCTTGTTCTGGGGGGATGCGTTTGAATTCGCTCATGGCGGGCTCCTGGGGCTTGGTTGGCGGCGCGTTATGGGCGCTCGGCCGTGACGGGCATGGGGGTGGGCGGAAGAGGTGCGGCATGGCCCTGAGTGTCGCAGTCGCAACTCAGGCGTACGCCGGTGTCGACATTCAGCAGGGTCATGGCGCCGCCCCAGACACAGCCGGTGTCCAGGGCGAAGATGCCAGGTTCGCTGCATTTGCCCTCGAGGGCGGCCCAGTGGCCAAAGATGATCCTCAGGCCTTTGGTCTTGCGCTCTTTATGTTGGAACCAGGGCTCGTATCCCGGTGGGGCGGTCTCGACCCCTTCCTTGCTCTTGAGGTCGAGTTTGCCGTCACTGGTACAGAAACGCATGCGGGTGAAGTAGTTGGTGATCACTCGCAGCCGGGTAACGCCCTTGAGGTCGTTGTCCCACTTCGCCGGGTCGTTGCCGTACATGCCATCCAGGTAGGGCTCGAAAAGGTTGTCGTCTTGCAACGCCTCTTCGACTTCGCTGGCGCATTTGAGGGCTTTCTTCAGGGACCACTGAGGAGGAATGCCGGCGTGAACCATGGCCACTTCGCGCAGTTCGTCATAGTGCATGAGCTTCTGCTGGCGCAGCCATTGCAGCAGGGTTTCGCCATCAGGCGCCTGGAGGATCTCGCGCAGGGTGTCGCTTTTTTTCAAGCGCTCGACATTGCGCCAGGCAGCCAGCAGGTGCAGGTCATGATTGCCCAGCACGCAGACCAGCGAGTCGCGCATGCCGTGGAGAAAACGCAGGGTATCCAGGGACTGGGGCCCGCGGTTGACCAGATCGCCCACCAGCCACAGGTGATCCTTGGCAGGGTCGAAGGCGACCTGCTTGAGCAGGCACTGCAGTGGCTCCAGGCAGCCTTGCAGATCGCCGACAGCGTAGGTCGTCATCTCAGTGCAGGGCTCCGGGCACCGCCAGGCGGAACGGCGCAATGATCGCGTCGAAGTGCTTGCCGTCCTCGGCGAGCATCTCGTAGCTGCCTTGCATGTTACCCACGCGGGTGGTCATCACGGTGCCGCTGCTGTAGGTGTGGCTGTTGCCCGCTGCGATCAGCGGTTGTTGGCCAACCACGCCAGCGCCACGCACTTCTTCGACATGGCCGTCACCGTCGGTGATCACCCAGTGCCGCGACAGCAGCTTGGCAGCCAGGGAGCCGTTGTTCTGCACGGTGATGGTGTAGGCAAAAGCGAAGCGATTGTGCTCGGGTTGCGATTGTTCTGCCAGAAAGCGGGTGACGACGCTGACGTCGACCTGATAGCGGGGATCGGACATGCAAGGGGCCTTTAAAACAAAGCGGAGCGCGGGACGAAGCTGACGGGAATCAGTCTAGGTCAAGTACCGGGTAGTAAACCAGACATCGCGCCTGGCGTCCTACCCGATAACCATCAGGGCTTGTCAGTCGGCGCTGGGTTTCTCGAGGGGCTGTTCGCTGAGCTTGTCGGCCAGGCGCACGAAGGCGGCAAGGTCGAGCTGTTCCGGGCGCAGGCTGCCGTCGACGCCGGCGGCTTCGATTTCGGCGCTCGAGAGCAGTGCCTTGAGAGTGTTGCGCAAGGTCTTGCGGCGCTGGTTGAAGGCTTCGCGAACAATGCGTTCCAGCAGGCGGTGGTCTTTGGCCGGGTGCGGAAGCACCGCATGAGGGACTAGGCGCACGATGGCCGAGTCGACTTTCGGCGGTGGGTTGAACGCACCTGGGCCGACGTTGAACAGGTGCTCCACGCGGCAGTGGTACTGGACCATGATCGACAAGCGCCCCCAATCACCGCCACCCGGGCCGGCCGCCAGGCGCTCGACCACTTCCTTTTGCAGCATGAAGTGCATGTCGCGGATCAGCCCGGCGTTCTGCAGCAGGTGGAAGATCAGCGGTGTGGAGATGTTGTAGGGCAGGTTGCCGACCACTCGCAGGCTGTTCGGTGCAGCGCCCAGGGTGTTGAAGTCGAACTTCAGGGCGTCGCCTTGGTGCAGGCTGAAATTGCTCTTGCCGGCGAACTGCTGGTTGAGGATCGGGATCAGGTCCTTGTCCAGCTCCACCACGTCCAGTTGGGCGCCGCTGTTGAGCAGGCCTTCGGTGAGCGCACCCTGGCCCGGGCCGATTTCCAGCATGCGGTCATCTGGCTTGGCGTGAATGGAGCGCAGGATACGGTCGATTACGCCAGCGTCATGCAGGAAGTTCTGGCCGAAGCGCTTGCGCGCCCGGTGTTGGTAATGCTCGGTCATAAACGGGTCTCGGCCATCTGGTAGGCGGTTTCCAGGGCGACCTGCAGGCTGCCGGTGTCGATGTTGCCGCTGCCGGCCAGATCCAGGGCGGTGCCGTGGTCGACTGAGGTGCGGATGATCGGCAAACCGAGGGTCACGTTGACTGCGGCGCCGAAACCTTTGTATTTCAGCACGGGCAGGCCTTGGTCGTGGTACATCGCCAGCACCGCGTCGCAGTGCTCCAGATATTTGGGGTTGAACAGAGTGTCGGCGGGCAGCGGACCGCGCAGGTCCATGCCTTCGTCGCGCAGACGCTCTAGGGTGGGTTCGATAATGTCGATTTCTTCATGGCCCAGATGCCCGCTTTCGCCGGCATGAGGGTTGAGCCCGCAGACAAGAATGCGTGGCTGGACGATGCCGAACTTGTCACGCAGGTCGGCATGCAGAATGCGCGTCACTCGTTCCAGGCGCTCTGCAGTGATGGCGTCGGCCACCTCTCGCAGGGGCAGGTGAGTGGTCACCAGGGCCACGCGCAGGCCGTGGGTGGCCAGCATCATGACCACTTGCGGAGCGTGGGTCAGGTCAGCGAGGAATTCGGTGTGCCCGGAGAAGGCAATGCCGGCGTCGTTGATCACACCTTTGTGCACCGGGGCCGTGATCATCCCGGCGAAATGCCCATCCAGGCAGCCTTGGCCTGCGCGGGTGAGGGTTTCGAGGACAAATGCGGCATTGGCCTGATCAAGCTGGCCGGTGATAACCCTATTGGCCAGCGCGGTGTCCCAGACATACAGGCTGCCTGCCGGTGCGGGTGCATCGGGCAGGCTGTCCAGGGTGACCGGCAACAACCTGACCGCCACACCCAACTGCGCGGCCCGCTCTAGGAGCAGGTCGCGGCTGGTAATGGCAATCAGGGGGTGAGGCTGGGGTTGCGAGGCGAGCAGCAGGCACAGGTCAGGACCTATACCGGCCGGCTCGCCGGGTGTCAGAGCGAAACGCTGGGGTTTCACTGTGCCGCCTGGTCAGCGCCAGGAAGTTTGATCTCGACGTAGGCTTCGTCGCGGATCTGACGCAACCAGGTCTGCAGCTCTTCGTCGTATTTACGGTTACGCAATACGGTCATGGCTTGCTGCTCGCGGGCCTGGCTGGTGCTGTCGGTGGCACGACGGCCAAGGACTTCCAGGACGTGCCAGCCATACGGGCTCTTGAACGGCTTGGACAGCTGACCTTGCGGGGTCTTGGCCATCACTTCGCGGAACTCGGGCACCAGGGCGTTCGGGTCGATCCAGTTCAGGTCGCCGCCGTTAAGTGCGGAGCCCGGGTCTTCCGAGTAGCTTTTTGCCAGTTCGGCAAAGTCTTCGCCGGCTTCGATGCGCTCGTAGAGTTTCTGCGCCAGGCGCTTGGTCTCTTCTTCGCTGCGGATTTCGCTTGGTTTGATCAGGATGTGGCGAACATGGACTTCGTCCCGCACCTGATTGCCACCGCCGCGCTTTTCCAGCAGCTTGAGGATGATGAAGCCGCCAGGCGTACGCGCTGGCTGAGTGATATCGCCTACGGACATGGCGCTCAGCTCGCGGTCGAAAGGCGGTGGCAGTTGAGCGGCCTTACGCCAGCCCATGTCGCCGCCTTCCAAGGCGTTGTCGCTGCCGGAGCGAGCGATGGCCATCTGGGCGAAGTCAGCGCCTTGCTTGAGTTGCTGATAGACCTCCATCGCCTGGCGCGCGGCACCCTGAATCGCTTCCGAGTTGGCGCTTTCCGGGGTCGGGATCAGGATGTTGGCCAGGTGCAGTTCTTCGGACAGCTGCATCTTGCCCAAGTCGGAAGCCAGGAAGTTTTTCACTTCTTGCTCGGAGACCTGGATGCGTTCGGCGACACGGCGCTGCCGTACACGGCTGATGACCATCTCGCGACGGACCTGGTCACGGGCGTCTTCATAAGACAGGCCGTCGTGGGCCAGGGCCGCACGGAACTGATCGATGCTCATGTTGTTGCGCTGGGCGATGGTGCCGATGGCCTGGTTCAGCTCTTCATCGGTGATACGGATGCCGGAACGCTCGCCGATCTGCAGTTGCAGGTTCTCGACGATCAGGCGTTCCAGTACCTGTTGTTCCAGGACGCTGGTGGGCGGCACGCCACCGCCACGCTTGGCGATGGTTTGCTGAACCTCTTGGACCCGCTGGTCCAATTGGCTCTGCATGACCACGTCGTTGTCGACGATGGCCACGACCTTGTCGATGGACTGCACCGCGGCGCTGGCCGCGGTACTCAGGAACAGCGCGCCCAGCATCAGCGGGCGCAGACAATCAGAAAGCTTGGTCTTCACGTTCACGATAACCTTGGATGCCTTTGTCGAGGAAGCTCTCTACCTTGGTGCCCATGACGCCACCGAGTCCCTTCAGAACAATTTGGAGGAAGATGCCGCGGTCGCCTTTTTCGTTCTCCGGAGCGTTCTGACTGAACTCGTCATACTTGACCCAGTAACGGCTGATCAGGCGCAGTTTCCAGCAGCAGTTGTCGTACTCGAAACCACCAAAGGCTTCCAGCGTGCGGTTGCGGTTGTAGTCGTACTGCCAGCGGCTGATGGCGTTCCATTGCGGCACGATCGGCCAGATCACCGAGAAGTCGTGCTGCTGGATCTTGTAGTAGTCCTTCACGTAGTCCGCAGTGCCTGGGGTGCCGTAGTCGCCGCCGACCTTCCAGGTGCCGCTGTTTTCGTCGTAGCGGATCTGGTCGTTGCGATAACGGTAGCCGGCGTTGATAACCTTGTTCGGGTTGTCTTCAGGCTGGTAGTGGAACATCGCGCTGCCGGAACGCGGGCTGTGGCTGTCCGGATCCCAGTTGTAGCTGGCAGTGGTACGCCAGTCGCGGTTGAAGCGATATTCGTACTCGACCGCGTAAGGCGAGACATTGGAGGTGGCATCGGCGCGTTCACGATAATCCAGGCCCGGCAGTTGTACGGTGCGGTCCTTGAAGTACAGCGCCTGGCCGACACTGACCCGTTGACGTTCGAAGCCATTCTCTTCGATCCAGCGGTTGGTCAGTCCCAGGGACAGTTTGTTCTCGTCACCTACACGGTCCGAACCGGAGAAGCGGTTTTCCCGGAACAGCGAAGCGTAGTTGAACGAGTACTCACCGGTATCGAATACCGGGATGTCCTTCTGGTCTTCCTCGGGAACATAGAGGTAGAACAGGCGAGGTTCCAGGGTCTGGCGGTACTTGGTGCCGAACCATTGAGTATCACGGTCGAAGTACAGGCCGCTGTCGACGCTGACGATTGGCAGGCCACGGTTCTGCGAGCTGCTGAACGACTCGCCCAGCGCGGAAGCGCGGCTGCGGTTGGTCACCAGGTCGTTTTTGCCTTGCCCGTCAAGATCAAGGTTGTACTGGGTGTACATGTACTTGACCGAAGGGGTCACGTAACCGTATGTCCAGTTCAGCGGCAGGCTGACGCCAGGCTTGAGGTTCAGGCGATCGCCGTTGGCGCGAGCCAGGCCGGCGACGTTGGTGTCCAGGCGGTCTTCGGGGTCGCCGTCCTGATCGGTATAGGTACCTGTAAGCAGGTCACGCTCAAAGCGCACCAGCTCAGTGTTATAGGTGAACTCCAGGCCTTCCGGATGGTAAGGCAGGGTCCCATCAAGGGTCAGCTGAGGCAGGCGGTTGTAAGGCGTGATGTTGGAAACACTCGCCAGCTCATAGGCCTGCACATTGAGGCGCGCAGTGTAGCTGTCGCCCCGGTAGGTGGCCGCCGCTTGCTGATTGACGTAGTCCGACGTGGAGATGCCGATCTGTTCCGATTGCAGATCCTGGAAGTAGTACGGATCGCTGATCTTGGTGTAGTCGACTTCGGTCATCAGGCGCGAATCAAGCCCGCCTTTGTGCTGCCAGTTGAGCATGTAGCGGGTTTTTTCGTAGTCGGTCTGCTGCTTGCGCTCGGTGTCGTCGTCGTTGAGGTACGCGGCGCCGAACTGACCTTCGCTGCTTTGGGTCAGGTAACGGAACTCGCCTTCCATCAACAGCCCGCGCTTGCTCATGTAGCGCGGGTAGACGGTGGCATCGTAGTTCGGTGCCAGGTTGAAGTAGTACGGCGTCACCATCGTGAAGCCGGTATCGCTGCCGGTGCCGATGGTCGGCGGCAGGAAACCGGACTGACGACGATCGTCAATCGGGAAATAGATGTACGGGGTGTAGAGCACCGGAATGTCTTTGACCCGCAGCGTCACGTTGGTCGCGGTACCGAAGCCGGTGGCCGGGTTCAAGGTGATGTTGTTGCCCTTGAGCTGCCAGGCATTGCTGTTCGGTTCACACGAGGTGTACGTACCATCCTTGAGGCGGATGATGGCGTTCTCTGCGCGCTTGGCGTACAGCGCACTGCCGCGGATTCGCGATTTGTGCAGGACGTATTCGGCGTTGTCGACCTTGGCCTCGCCGGTGTCCAACTGCACATCGGCGTGGTCGCCGACCAGCAGGGCGCCGTTGTCGCGTACGCGCACGTTGCCGTTCAGCTCGCCGCGGTTTTCAGCCTGGTACAGGCTGGCCTCGTCGGCTTCGACTTGCATGCTGCCTTGGCGCATGACCACGTCACCGGCCAGGGTCGCGACTTGCTCTTCCTGCTGATAACGCGAAGCCTTGGCGCCGATAAAGGTCGGGGCGTCACTTTTACTCGTCTTGTCATTCATGCCAGGACGAATCGGTTCGATATAGGAACCAGAGCAGTAAGGACCGGTCTCGGCCAGTTGGGCGGCGGTGAGCTTCTCGCGCGGTACCCAGTCGAGGTGACTGTAGTCTTCGCTGCGTGACTTCAGGCCACGGCCTTTGGCTTCGGTGACCAGCACGGGCTTGTTGCCAGTTTCGGCGGTGGAACCACTGTCAGCCGGGGTTTCGCCAGTGGAGCTGGCGACGCCGACGTCATGCACCGGACGCGGAGGGAGCTGGGCGGCGTTGCTTTTCGGCGCGCAGGCCCAGCCACCCGAAGCAGAGACTGAGCAGTCATACTGTTCCGCGGCGACCACGAAGGAAGTGGCTAGAGGTTGCAGGGCCAGCAAACCGCCGGTAACCAACAACGGAAATTTTTTACGAAACGCGGGGGATTTCAATGCCATCTTATTAGTCCGGGCTTCCTGCGTGCCATCTGCCCGCGGTGGGGGCCGCACGCCTCTCGATGGTCTGAAAAAGATGCTGGATAATAAAGCATGACCCGCTTGACGGCTAGCGCCGTCGGAGACCCTTGCAATGCCTGACCAAGATGTACGCTTGCAACACCTGAAAGTTTGGCTCGATGAGCAGTTGGCAATCGTTTATGCAGCACAAGGCTGGGGTGCAGTGCCCCCGGCCACATTGACCGCGGCCAGCAGTGACGCCAGTTTCCGGCGTTATTTCCGTTGGCAGGGCGAGGGCCGCAGTTTTGTGGTGATGGACGCGCCGCCGCCTCAGGAAAACTGCAAACCCTTCGTCGATATCGCCCATTTGCTCGCCACGTCGGGAATAAATGTGCCGAAAATTTATGCCGAGGATCTGGCCCGCGGTTTTCTTTTGCTCAATGACCTGGGCAATCAGACCTACCTCGACGTCATCGACAGCGACAATGCCGATGCTTTGTTCAATGACGCCCTGACTGCGTTGCTGGCCTTCCAGCAATTGCCGATGCAGGCGCCGCTGCCCAGTTATGACGTGGCGCTGTTGCGCCGCGAGCTGGAGCTGTTCCCCGAGTGGTACGTCGGCAGCGAGCTGGGAGTCGAGCTCGACCCCGCGCAACGTGGCCAATGGCAGCGGGTCAGCGACCTGCTGATCGACAGCGCCCTGGCCCAGCCCAAGGTGCTGGTGCATCGCGACTACATGCCGCGCAACCTGATGCTCAGCGAGCCTAACCCGGGCGTGCTGGATTTCCAGGATGCGGTCTATGGGCCGGTGACCTATGACGTCACGTGCCTGTTCAAGGATGCCTTCCTCAGTTGGCCCGAGGCGCGAGTGCGCACCTGGTTGGAGGCTTACTGGCGCCAGGCCGGTGAGCGGGGCATTCCGGTCCAGCCGGACTTCGACGACTTCCTGCGCGCCAGCGATTTGATGGGCGTGCAGCGACACCTCAAGGTCATCGGGATTTTTGCGCGGATCTGCCATCGCGACGGCAAGCCGCGCTACCTGGCCGACGTGCCGCGTTTCTTTGCTTATATAGAAGCCGTGTTGCTGCGTCGGCCGGAGTTGGCGGAGCTGGGTGAGCTGCTGGCCAGTTTGCGCGCCTCGGTCGGAGCCGACTCATGAAGGCAATGATCCTGGCGGCAGGCAAGGGCGAGCGCATGCGCCCCTTGACCCTGACCACACCCAAGCCCCTGATCCGCGCGGGCGGCGTGCCGTTGATCGAGTACCACCTGCGGGCACTGGCCGCTGCGGGGTTTACCGACATCGTCATCAACCACGCCTGGCTGGGCCAGCAGATCGAGGATTACCTGGGGGACGGTTCGCGCTGGGGCGTGCGTATCCAGTACTCCCCCGAGGGCGAGCCGCTGGAAACCGGCGGCGGTATTTTCCGCGCCTTGCCGTTGTTGGGGGATGAGCCGTTCCTGGTGGTCAATGGCGATATCTGGACCGACTACGACTTCAGCGTCTTGCACGCGCCGATCCATGGCTTGGCGCATCTGGTGTTGGTGAGCAATCCCCCCCATCACCCTGCAGGCGACTTCAGCCTGGTGGAGGACGAGGTGTGCGAGCCGCAGCCGGGCGAGTCGACCCTGACCTACAGCGGTGTTTCGGTGTTGCACCCGGAGTTGTTTGCCGGTTGCGCAGCGGGGGCGTTCAAGCTGGCGCCGCTGCTGCGCAAGGCGATGGCGGACGGCCAGGTGTCTGGCGAGACGTTGCGCGGTCACTGGGTGGATGTCGGCACCCTGGAGCGTCTGGCCGAGGTTGAACAGCTGCTAGAAGCGAGTCGCTGAGATGTTATGGCCAGGGACTCTGATTGGAGCCGGAGCGGGGTTTGCCATCGCCAGTATTCCGGGGGCCATATTGGGCGCGTTATTGGGGCAGGCGCTGGATCGGCGCCTGCAGTTGCACAGCTGGGCCCATGTGCGCGAGCGCTTGGGCGGTCGTCCGGCGCTGCGCAATGATGAACTGCTGTTCGTGCTCTTGGGGCGCCTGGCCAAAAGTGATGGTCGGGTAGTGGATGGGCATATCCAGCAGGCGCGCCAGGAAATGCGCGCCCTGGAAATGGCCGAGTCGGCCCAGCGTCGGGCGATTGCGGCGTTCAACCGGGGTAAGTCGGGCAATGATCGTTTGCGCGGTTACCTGCGGCGCCTCGGGGCTCAGCCCCATGCGGCAGAGGGCGTGTTGCGCGCGTGCTGGCGCATGGTCTGGGCCGATGGGCGAGCGGGCAGCGCCGAGCGTGAATTGCTGCTGCTATGGGGCAAGTGGTTGGGGTGGAGTGCGCCGCAGGTCCAGGCCTTGGCCCATGACTATGAGCCCAACAAGCGACCGCTCACCAACAGTGCCGGGAGTTATCAGGATGCGTTGCGCCTGCTCGGTGTTTCCGCCACGAGTGAGCCGGCGCAGATCAAGCGAGCCTATCGACGCCTGCTCAGTCGGCACCACCCGGACAAGATTGCCGGCACCGGTGCCACCGCCAATGAGGTGCGTGAGGCCACCGAGAAGACCCGTGAACTGCACAGCGCCTACACGTTGATCCGCCAGCGCCGGGACTTTCGTTAAACCGCGTCGCTCGTGGCGCGCCTGCCAGCTAAGGCTGCAGGTGCGCTACGGGCGGTTGGGTTCAACTTTCGACGTTTTGCGGGCTCAACCAGCCGCGTATGCGCCGGAACAGTTGCTCTTGCTGCGCGGCGCTATTGCCCGGCAAGGCCTTGAGGGCGATCTGGGTAAAGTCCGCGGCCTTTTGCCGTTTGCTGGCTTGCAAACGCTCCAGCGCAGCTTTTTGCGCCTGGGGCTGGTCCTTGTAGAAAAAATCCGCAGTGGGCAGTTTCAACGTCGGGGTCACGGCCGCCAGCTCCGGCTTGCCGATGGCCGGTGTCTGGGCCGCGACCATCACCAGCTTCTGCACCTGGGCCGGTTGTTTTTCGCTCAGGTAGCGCGCCGCCCAATAGGCGCCGGTGCCATGGCCGAGCAAGACGATGCTGCGGGCGTTCTGTTGTTCGGCGAAGGCCAATGCCGCGTCGATGCGGGCAAAGAGCCGTTCCGCGTCGGCCTTGGCCTGTTCGTCGGCGCTCTCGACCACTGCGCGGTCGGCAATATCGGCTTCACCGCCGGCGACCTGCTCGATGGGCTTGGCTTCGGTGCTGGCGTCTTTGCTGCTGGCAACCTTGGCGTCAGGGGCAGGCGCAGGCGTTTCGACGACCCGTGCTTGCGCGGCGTCGCTCAACAGGTCGGGCAGGGTCAGGCTGAGGCTGCTCCACTCGGCGTTCGGCAACTTGTTGCGCAGCGGTGCAATGGCTTGCGGCCAGTCAGCGGTTTCCCCGGCCCCGGGGACGATAATCACCACGCCCTTCGGGTCGCTGGTGTTGGCGGGCTTCCACAGGGCGAGGAAAGTGTCGCCGCCCGCTTGCAGTTGCTGTTGTTCCTGGGGTGGAATCTGGCGCTCCAGGGCCGTGGCATCTTCCTGGCTGCGCTCGAGCAGCGGTTGACGTTCCTGGGGTTTTTCCTCGGCGGCTTTTTCCGTTGCGGCGGGTGCCGGTTCGGCGGCGCTGACAGAAAAGGCACAGGGCAGGATCAGCGACAGGCACAATGCGGGCAGTGCCGAGCGGTAGACAAAGGGCATCGGATATTCCAGGCCAGAAGTAATCCCGGCAGCCTAATGGGTTGGTCAGTATTTGTCAGTGGGTGAGAGTTCAGATGATGCGTATGCGCTGCCTGTTGGTTATCGGCTGTCTCTGCCTTCCCTTGATGGCCTGGGCGGCACCGGCCACTCCGGTGCCCGCCGTGCCCTTGAGCCAGGAGCAGCAGCAATGGCTCGAACAGCACAGGGAACTGCGGGTGGGCTTGGTGTTGCAGGCACCTTTCGCTTTGTACGACCGCCGCCTGCAACGCCTTTCCGGGGCCAACGTCGAGCTGATGCAATGGCTTGGCAAGGCGCTCAAGGTCGAGCTGAGCTGGCGCAACTTCCCTGACCAGGCCCAGTTGGAGCGAGCCCTGCGCGAGGGCGAGGTGGACATGGCGCCGGGGCTGAGCCAAACCCCGGCCGGGCTGCGCCTGTGGATGTTCAGCGACCCCTACATGCGCGTGCCGCAGTTGGTGGTGGGTGAGCGCAAAGGCTCCGGGGCTGTGGAACTGGAGAAGCTCGATAGCCAGTCCCGGGTCGCCGTGCGCATGCCCAGCACCGTGGCCGATTACCTGAAAGTCACCTATCCCAACCTGAACCTGCAGGGCGTCCCTCTGGAGCGCCAGGCCCTTCAATTGCTGCTCAGCCAGCAGGCGCGCTACGCGGTGGTCGATGAGGCCCAGCTCAGCCGGCTCTCGGGGGAGCCGGAGTTCGCCGAGCTGGCGGTGGTCGGCGATATCGGCCTGCCGCAACTGCTGCGTGTCGCCACCCGGCGCGACTGGCCCGAGTTGGCCAGCATCGTCGAGAACGGTTTGCATGCGATGCCGGCCAAGGAGCTGGAGCAACTGCACAACCGCTGGCTGCAACCCAAGTACCCGCGGTTGGCCGAGTCGCCGGGTTTTTGGCAGAACCTCAGCCTGATCGCCCTGGTGTTGCTGTTGGCCAGCATGGCCATCGTTATCTGGCAGCGTCGTCAGCAACGCAGCCTGGAGCAGCGCTTACTGGCCGCCCGGGAAGACATCGCCTTGCGTGCGGCCGGCGAAGAAGCCCTGCGCCTGACCCAGTTCTCCATCGACCAGAGCACCGTGGGCATTCTCTGGGTCAACTGGGACAGCCATGTGCGTTATGCCAACCGGGCTGCCGAAGAGATGCTCGGTTACATGGCGGGCGCTGTGATTGACCGGCCGTTGATCGACTTCGAGCCCAACCTGCACATGGACCGCTGGCTCAACCTGTGGAAGCGCGCCCGATCCAGCGAGGAGGGCGCGCAGAGTTTTGAAACCCAGTGTGTGAAAGCCGACGGCAGCATTTTGCCGGTGGACGTGTCCTTGAGTTTCTTGCGCTTTCGCGACAGTGAATACCTGGTGGTCTACCTCAATGACGTCACCGAGCGCCGCCGCGCCCTGGCCGCCCTGCGTGAAAGCGAAGCGCGACTGCAAGGCATTGCTGCCAATGTGCCGGGGCTGGTGTTTCGCCTGGAGCGGGCGCCGGTTACCGGGCAGATTGATTTTGCCTACATCAGCGAAGGCAGCGAGAGCCTGGTGGGCTATGCGCCGGCGGTGCTGAGCCACCGGGACATGGGGCTGCGCAGCCTGGTCCATCCCGACGACAAAGCCAGCTATCACCGCACCCAGGACCAGGCCCTGGATACTGACAGCGATTGGTCCTGGCAGGGGCGGATCCTGACGCGCCAGGGCGAGCAGCGCTGGGCGGAAATCAAGGCCATTACCCGACGTCTCGACGACGGCGCCTTTGTCTGGGACGGCATTGTCTGGGACATCAGCGAGAGCAAGCGCATCGAGCTGGAGCTGGCCAGTTCCCGTGAGCAATTGCGCGAGCTCTCGGCGCACCTGGAAAGTGTGCGTGAAGAGGAAAAGGCCCACATCGCCCGGGAAGTGCATGACGAACTGGGGCAGATGCTCACGGTGCTCAAGCTGGAAACCTCCATGTGCGAGTTGGCCTATGCCCAGCTTGACCCGGGGCTGCACGAGCGGCTCAACAGCATGAAGCGCCTGATCGCCCAGTTGTTCCAGCTGGTGCGGGACGTGGCCACGGCCTTGCGCCCGCCGATCCTCGACGCCGGTATCGCCTCGGCCATCGAGTGGCAGGCCCGGCGTTTTGAAGCGCGCACGCAGATTCCTTGCCTGGTCCAGGTCCCCGACAACTTGCCGGTGCTCAGCGATGCCAAGGCCATCGGCCTGTTCCGTATCCTTCAAGAGGCGCTGACCAATGTCATGCGGCATGCGCAAGCGCATACTGTCGAACTCAGCCTGGCCCTCGAGGGCAATGAGTTGTGCATGAGCATCAGCGACGATGGTCAGGGTTTTGTCGCCGACGCCAGCCGGCCAACGTCCTTCGGCCTGGTGGGCATGCGTGAGCGGGTGCTGATCATGGGCGGTAGCCTGGTCTTGCACAGTGAGTTGGGGGAGGGCACCAGCCTGAGCGTCAGGGTGCCCCTGGATGCGTGAACCACTGCTTTGATAACGCCCTGATAAAAAGGAGAACTGCGTGATTCGTGTACTGGTAGCCGAAGACCACACCATCGTTCGTGAAGGCATCAAGCAACTGATCGGCCTGGCCAAGGACCTGGTCGTGGTGGGCGAGGCGAGCAACGGTGAACAGTTGCTCGAAACCCTGCGCCATGTGCCGTGCGAGGTGGTGTTGCTGGACATCTCCATGCCCGGCGTCAACGGCCTGGAGGCGATTCCACGCATTCGCGCCTTGAACAACCCGCCGGCGATCCTGGTGCTGTCCATGCACGATGAGGCGCAAATGGCGGCCCGGGCGCTGAAGGTCGGCGCGGCGGGGTACGCCACCAAGGACAGCGATCCGTCGCTGTTGCTGACGGCGATTCGCAAAGTCGCCTCGGGCGGGCGTTACATCGACCCGGACCTGGCGGACCGCATGGTCTTCGAGGTCGGCCTGACCGACAGCCGGCCCCTGCATTCCTTATTGTCGGAGCGCGAATTTTCGGTGTTCGAGCGCCTGGCCCAGGGCGCCAACGTCAACGACATTGCCCAGCAACTGGCCCTGAGCAGCAAGACCATCAGCACCCACAAGGCGCGGCTGATGCAAAAGCTCAACATCACCTCCCTGGCCGAATTGGTGAAGTACGCGATGGAACACAAACTGCTCTAGCTGCCGCCACATACCCATTAACGACATCCCCGCCACCGGCCTTTGCCGGTTCTTGCCGCTTGCCGCTACACACTAGCCGTTGCTCTTATCCAATCCCGCCATCCTTGTAGGGCAATCCCTACACGCAACCTTCCATCCGGCTGAGGCCAATCTCTCCTACCCCCCGATTTGCGCGCTTTGCGGGCTCCACTAGGCTTGGTTCACAGCCGTCATAAACAAAAGGTGTGGGTATGAGCGAGGTCGATTCAAGTGCTGGGGCCAACGATGTTCTGGTCAGCTTTCGTGGTGTGCAAAAGAGCTACGACGGCGAGAACCTGATCGTCAAAGACCTCAACCTGGAAATTCGCAAAGGCGAATTCCTCACCCTGCTCGGGCCTTCGGGTTCCGGCAAGACCACCAGCCTGATGATGCTGGCCGGTTTCGAAACCCCGACCGCTGGCGAGATCCAGCTGGCCGGGCGCTCCATCAACAACGTGCCGCCGCACAAGCGCGACATCGGCATGGTGTTCCAGAACTACGCCTTGTTCCCCCACATGACCGTGTCCGAGAACCTGGGCTTTCCCCTGTCGGTACGCGGCCTGAGCAAGACCGACATCAGCGAGCGGGTCAAACGCGTGCTGAGCATGGTCCAGCTCGAGGCGTTCGCCCAGCGTTATCCGGCCCAGCTTTCCGGCGGCCAGCAGCAGCGGGTGGCCCTGGCTCGGGCCCTGGTGTTCGAGCCTCAGTTGGTACTGATGGACGAACCCCTCGGCGCCCTCGACAAGCAACTGCGCGAACACATGCAGATGGAGATCAAACACCTGCACCAGCGCCTCGGCGTGACCGTGGTTTATGTGACCCACGACCAGGGTGAAGCCCTGACCATGTCCGACCGTGTGGCGGTGTTCCACCAGGGCGAGATCCAACAGATCGCCCCGCCGCGTACCCTCTACGAAGAACCGAAAAACACTTTTGTGGCCAACTTCATCGGCGAAAACAACCGCCTCAATGGCCGCCTGCACAGCCACACCGGCGACCGTTGCGTGGTCGAGCTGGGCCGGGGCGAGAAGGTCGAGGCCCTGGCGGTCAACGTCGGCAAGATTGGCGAGCCGGTGACCCTGTCGATCCGCCCGGAACGTGTGAGCCTCAACGGTTCCAGTGAAAGCTGCGTCAACCGTTTCTCGGGACGGGTGGCGGAGTTCATCTATCTGGGCGACCACGTCCGGGTTCGCCTGGAAGTCTGCGGCAAGGCCGACTTCTTCGTGAAACAGCCGATTGCCGAGCTCGATACTGCGCTGGCGGTGGGCGATGTGGTTCCGCTTGGCTGGCAAGTCGAGCACGTTCGTGCGCTTGACCCCCTTCTAGAGGCGAACTGATCGCCCCCTGGCAACACCAACCCTGCACGTGGAGAACACAATAAATGTTGAGATCCCTGAAATTCACCGCCCTGACACTGGGCTTGATGGGTGCGGCAAGCGCAATGGCGGCAGGCCCTGACCTGACCGTGGTGTCCTTTGGTGGGGCGAACAAGGCCGCGCAGGTCAAAGCCTTCTACGCACCTTGGGAAGCAGCGGGCCACGGCAAGATCGTCGCCGGCGAATACAACGGTGAAATGGCCAAGGTCAAAGCCATGGTCGACACCAAGAGCGTGTCCTGGGACCTGGTGGAAGTTGAATCCCCGGAACTGTCCCGTGGTTGCGACGAGGACATGTTCGAACAACTGGACCCGGCCCTGTTCGGCAAGAACGAAGACTACGTCAAGGGCGCGATCCAGCCGTGCGGCGTGGGCTTCTTCGTCTGGTCCACCGTGTTGGCCTACAACGCCGACAAGCTGAAAACCGCACCCACCAGCTGGGCTGATTTCTGGGACACCAAGCAGTTCCCGGGCAAGCGTGGCCTGCGTAAAGGCGCCAAGTACACCCTGGAATTCGCCCTGATGGCCGACGGCGTTGCGCCGAAAGACGTCTACAAAGTGCTGGCTGGCAAAGATGGCCAGGACCGCGCGTTCAAGAAACTCGACGAGCTCAAGCCGAGCATCCAATGGTGGGAAGCCGGCGCCCAGCCGCCGCAGTACCTGGCCTCGGGTGACGTGGTCATGAGCTCGGCCTACAACGGCCGGATCGCTGCCGTGCAGAAAGAAAGCAACCTGAAAGTGGTGTGGAACGGCGGCATCTACGACTTCGATGCCTGGGCCATTCCTAAAGGCCTGTCCAAAGAGCGTGCCGAGGCAGCGAAGAAATTCATCGCGTTCTCGGTGCAGCCACAGCAGCAGAAGACCTACTCGGAAAACATCGCTTACGGCCCGGCTAACACCCAAGCAGTTCCGCTGTTGGCCAAAGACATCCTCAAGGACATGCCGACCACCCCGGAAAACATCGCCAACCAAGTGCAGATCGACGTCAGCTTCTGGGCTGACAACGGCGAGCAACTGGAGCAGCGCTTCAACGCCTGGGCTGCCAAGTAAGGCGTCCTGCAACTGCGTCGTCACCTCCGGGTGACGGCGCCATCGTTTAAAGTCTTGCGGAGTTTGTCATGACCATCACCGTTCCCCTGAACGCGGTCACCGGCCCCACCTTGAAGCAGCGTCTGGCACGTGCCGAGCGGGTCAACCGCTGGAAGGCTCAAGCCCTGATTGCGCCTCTGGTGCTGTTCCTGCTGCTGGTGTTCCTGGTGCCGATTGTGGCGCTGTTGTACAAGAGCGTCGGTAACCCGGAAGTGGTGGCAGGCATGCCGCGTACCGTGGCCGCCATCAGTGGCTGGGACGGTCGGGGCTTGCCGGCAGAACCGGCCTACAAGGCCTTGAGCGAAGACCTGGCCGAAGCACGCAAGAATCAAACCTTGGGCGACCTGTCCAAGCGCCTGAACATGGAGTTGGCCGGCTATCGCAGCCTGCTGACCAAAACTGCCCGGGCCCTGCCGTTCAAGGCCGAGCCGAGCGCCTATAAAGAAGCCCTGGAAAGCCTGGACGAGCGCTGGGGCGACCCGGCCTACTGGCAGGCGATCCGTCGCAACACCAGCAGCCTGACGCCTTACTACCTGCTGGCCGCCGTGGACCACCGCATCGACGACCTCGGTGAAGTGGCGCCAGCCACCCCGGACCAGGCGATCTACCTGGACATCTTTGCCCGGACCTTCTGGATGGGCCTGGTGATCACCGCCATCTGCCTGGCCCTGGCCTATCCGCTGGCGTACCTGCTGGCCAACCTGCCGGCGCGCAAAAGCAACCTGCTGATGATCCTGGTGCTGCTGCCGTTCTGGACCTCGATCCTGGTGCGGGTGGCGGCGTGGATCGTGCTCTTGCAGTCCGGCGGCCTGATCAACAGCGCGCTGTTGGCCATGGGGGTGATCGACAAGCCCCTGGAGCTGGTATTCAACCGCACCGGGGTCTACATCTCCATGGTGCACATCCTGCTGCCGTTCATGATCTTGCCGATCTACAGCGTGATGAAAGGCATCTCCCCGACGTACATGCGCGCCGCGATTTCCCTGGGCTGCCATCCGTTCGCCAGCTTCTGGCGGGTGTACTTCCCGCAGACCTATGCCGGTGTGGGCGCCGGTTGCCTGTTGGTGTTCATCCTCGCCATTGGCTACTACATCACCCCGGCGCTGCTGGGCAGCCCGAACGATCAGATGGTCAGCTACTTCGTTGCCTTCTACACCAACACCAGCATCAACTGGGGCATGGCGACCGCACTGGGTGGGCTGCTGCTGTTGGCGACCATCGTGCTCTATCTGATTTACAGCTGGTTGGTGGGCGCCAGTCGCCTGCGCCTGAGCTAAGGAGAGAATCGAAATGCTGAGCCCTTACATGTCGCCCGTCGAACGGGTCTGGTTCTACAGCTTGCGGATTCTCTGCGGCTTGATCCTGTTGTTCCTGGTGTTGCCGGTGTTGGTGATCATCCCGCTGTCGTTCAACTCGGGGAGCTTCCTGGTGTACCCGTTGCAGGGCTTCTCGCTGCACTGGTACCAGGACTTCTTCGCCTCGGCGGAGTGGATGCGTGCCTTGAAGAACAGCATCATCGTTGCCCCGGCCGCGACCGTGCTGGCGATGATCTTCGGCACCCTTGCGGCCATCGGCCTGACCCGGGGCGATTTCCCCGGCAAGCCGTTGGTGATGGCCCTGGTTATTTCACCGATGGTGGTGCCGGTGGTGATCATCGGTGTGGCCAGCTACCTGTTCTTCGCCCCGCTGGGCCTGGGCAATAGCTTCTTCTCGCTGATCGTGGTGCATGCGGTGCTGGGCGTGCCGTTCGTCATCATCACCGTGTCGGCCACCCTGCAGGGCTTCAACCACAACCTGGTGCGTGCTGCGGCCAGCCTGGGGGCCTCGCCAGTGACCGCGTTCCGCCGGGTGACCTTGCCGTTGATCGCCCCCGGGGTGATCAGTGGGGCGTTGTTCGCCTTCGCCACCTCGTTCGATGAAGTGGTGGTGACCCTGTTCCTCGCCGGCCCCGAGCAAGCGACCCTGCCTCGGCAGATGTTCAGCGGCATCCGCGAGAACCTCAGCCCAACCATCGCCGCTGCGGCGACCCTGCTGATTGCCTTCTCGGTGATCCTGCTGCTGACCCTGGAATGGCTGCGTGGGCGCAGCGAGAAGCTGCGCACTGCCCAAGTCTGACCTCCCCCGGGCGGCCTTGAACTAAGGTCGGGGCCGCCGAATCACACCTGGCCGATGATCACCCGTAAACTTCGCGCTTCACGAGCCTACTGTGGAGTCACGGGTGAACTTCAACGACGCCAGCTTCGAAGAGCTGCTCAATGCCTTGCATGACGGTGTCTATATCACCGACGGCCAGGGCAAGACCCTCAAGGTCAACCAGGCCTACGAGCGCCTCACCGGCCTGAGTGGCGCCGACCTTTTGGGGCGGCAGATGCAGGAACTGGTGAAGTCCGGGCTGATCTCCCAGTCCGCATCGTTGCGGGTGTTGCAGGACGGCAAGCCGACGTCGGTGATGCAGAGCCTGAGCCAAGGCAAGAAGCTGCTGGTCAGTGCCACGCCCATTCTCGCCGCCGACCAGAGCATCCGTTATGTGGTCAGCACCGTGCGCGACATGACCGAGCTGCTGCGCATGAAGCGTGAGCGCGACGAGTTGCAACAACTCAAGCAACTGCGCAACAGCACCGCGCGCCTGCATGCCGGTCAGCGTGACAACCTGCTGCAATCCCCCTTGATGGCCGACCAGGAAGTGTCGGGGCGGGTCTTCGCCCTGGCTCGGCAGGTGGCCGACTGTGATGTGAAGGTCTTGCTGCAGGGCGAGACCGGCGTCGGCAAGACCCTGGTGGCGCAATTTATCCACAACGCCAGTGGCCGCTCCAAGGAGCCGTTCCTGGCCCTGAACTGCGGGGCCTTGCCGGAGAACCTGATCGAGGCGGAGCTGTTCGGCTACGCCCCGGGCGCCTTCACCGGTGCCGGAACCAAGGGCAAGCGCGGGCTGCTGGAGCTGGCCCACAACGGCACCTTGTTCCTCGACGAGATTGGCGACCTGCCCCTGGCGGTGCAGGTCAAGCTGCTCAAGGTGATCGAGGAGAACCGCTTTATCCCGGTGGGCGGGCTGGAGCTCAAAGAGGTCGATGTGCGCATCATCAGCGCCACCCACCACGACCTCAAACAGCAAGTGGCCGAGGGCAAGTTCCGCGCCGACCTGTATTACCGCCTGAACGTGGTGCCCATCAGCATTCCGGCATTACGCGAGCGCAGCGAGGAAATCGGCCCCTTGCTCGAGTACTACCTGGCGCACTTCAACCAGCGCTATTCGCGACAGGCGCAGTGGAGTCTGGAGGCCCTGGAGTTGCTTGGGGACTACGCCTGGCCGGGCAACATCCGTGAACTGATCAATGTGGTGGAGCGGCTGGTGGTGACCTGCAACAGCCAGGTCATCGAGGCCCTGGACCTGCCGGAAGACATCATCGATCTCCAGGCGCGCAACACCGACGACAGCCGCCTGCCATTGCGCAAGGTCCTGGAAAACGCCGAGCGCCAGGCCATTCGTGCGGCCTTGCAAGTGCACAAGACCACCCGCCTGGCCGCCAAGGCCCTGGGCGTCAGCCAGGCGACGGTGGTGCAGAAGATGAAACGCTGGGAACACTCTGATTAGATTGCTGATCAACACCCGCCTCAGCGATTAGAAAAACAATCGCGTCTGCCCGGTCATTTTTCCTCCGAACCCCGGCAGGCCTTGATCTACAAGGCCTGCGACATGTTGGCACAGCTTTCGCTCTACAGCGTTCGAGCCCTTCGGAGTGCCGCCCCTGCGCGGCACTTGCCACAACAATTAATCAAGGCCGAGCTGATGAGTATTTCTGCGTTCAAAATTGCCAACAAACTGATTACTGGCCAAGGCGCCATCGAGCAACTGGCCGGCGAACTCGCGCGCCTGAATATCAGCAACCCGCTGATTGTGACGGACGCGATCCTGGTCAAGTCCGGCACCGTCGACCTGGCCCTGGCCCACTTGGGTGGGCGTGCCTACGGGATTTTCGACGAGGTCAAGCCAGAGCCGGAAATTGCCATTGTCGAGGACTGCACCCGGGCCTACCGCGCCGGTGGCCACGATGGCTTGATCGGCTTGGGCGGCGGCAGCGCCATCGACATCGCCAAGGCCGTGGCGGCCTTTGCCGGCCATGACGGCCCGCTGGCGGAGCTGTTCGGTGTGGACCAGGTCAAGCGCAAAGGCCCACCGCTGATCGCCATCCCGACCACGGCGGGGACCGGTTCGGAGGTGACCAATGTGGCGATCCTCTCCGACAAGGAAGCCCAGTTGAAAAAGGGCATCGTCAGCGATTACCTGTTGCCGGATGTCGCGCTGGTGAGCCCGGTGATGACCTTGACCTGCCCACGGGGCGTGACCGCTGCCAGCGGCGTGGATGCCCTGGTGCATGCCATTGAGTCGTACCTGTCGGTGAATGCGTCGCCGATCACCGACGCCCTGGCGCTGGGGGCGATCCGCCTGATCGTCAAGGCGCTGCCCAAGGCGTACGCCAACCCCAACCATTTGCAGGCCCGTGAGGACATGGCCACCGCCAGCCTGATGGCCGGTATGGCGTTCGGCAACGCTGGCGTGGGTGCGGTGCATGCCTTGGCCTATCCCTTGGGTGGGCGTTTCAACATTGCCCACGGGGTGAGCAACGCCTTGCTGCTGCCCTATGTGATGGCCTGGAACAAGATGGCCTGCGTCGAGCGCTTCCGTGATATCGCCGCGGCCATGGGCGTGCAATTGGCTGGTCTGAGCGATCAGCAGGCGGCCGATCAAGCGGTGGAAGCGATGGCTGCGTTGTGCGCTGCCGTGGATATCCCCAAAGGCCTGCGCAGCTTCGCCGTGCCCGAGGATGCGATCCCGGCCATGGCCGTCGAGGCCAGCGGCATCGAACGCCTGATGCGCAACAACCCGCGCAAACTCAGCGCCGCCGATATCGAGCAGATCTACCGGGCCGCCTACTGATCGGCCTGTGCCTGCGGCGGTCCGTGCCGCTGCAGGCGGTTTTACACCGCAACCAATTCCAATAAGACAGGTGCAGTTGATGCCAACGCCTTCCGATACACGGCACGAGTCGCCGTATATACCCCTTGGCCCGTTCAAGGTGCGTTTACCCGTTATTCACTACAAGCTCGAACTGCCGGATTACCTGCAGGGCCTGCTGATGTGCGCCGTCGACCTGGCGGCCATTCCCCTGATGACCGAATTCCTCGGCATGCCGTTTGAAATCGCCCTGGCTGTGGTGATGCTCAATGGCCTTTTGTACCTGGCGCACCACTTGCTGGGCGACCCGGTGGTGCCCGGTTGGATCACCCCGGCGGTGCCTTTGTTGATGGCTTACTGTTCGCAGTTCCCCATGGGCCCGGAGCGTGTCCATGCCTTGATTGCCTTCCAGTTGATGCTCGGGGTGTTTTCCATTGCCCTGGGCGCCACCGGCATGGCGCGCAAGGTGGTGGGGTTTGTGCCGTCGGCGATCAAGTCGGGGATTATCGTTGGCGCCGGCATCAGCGCGGTGACCGCAGTGTTCCAGGTCGGCGGCAAGTTCGACAGCCTGCCCTGGACCATTTCCATCGCCATCGGCATCGCGTTCTACCTGATCTTTTCCCAGCATTTTGCCCAGCTCAAGCTGCGTAACCGCTTCTGGTGGAACTTCGCCAAGCTCGGCATCTTGCCGATCATCCTGCTGGCGGTGGTGATCGCACCGCTGTTTGGCGAAGCGCCGTGGCCGACCATCCAGTGGGGCTTCAGCAAGCCGGACTTCGCAGGGCTGTGGAATAACTACACGGTGTTCGGTCTGGGCATGCCGCCGCTGTCGATGTTCATCACGGCGCTGCCGACCATGCTGGCGGTGTACATCATCGTTTTCGGCGACGTGCTCAGCGCCAAGGTGCTGCTGGATGAAGCCGAGCAGATCCGCAAGGACGAGAAAATCGACTACGACCCGGACCGTTCGCACCTGATCTTCGGTGGGCGCAACGCCTTCATGAGTATTTTTGGTCCGGATATCGCCATGTGCGGGCCGAAGTGGGCGGCGATGCTGGTGGTGGTGATCGAGCGCTTCAAGGGCGGTCCCAAGGCCATGAAGTCGATCTACGGCGGCATGGGCTCGTTCCGCTGGGGCACCAACACCGGCCTGCTGCTGTTGCCGGTGGTGACCCTGGTGCAGCCGATTCTCGGCGTGGCGCTGGCCTTGACCTTGTTGATCCAGGGCTACGTCAGTGTGCGCCTGGGGATTTTAGAGGCCCGCAGCCAGCGTGACTTGGGGATTGCCGGGGTGATCGGTGCCGTACTGGCGATCAAGGGCGCGAGCTGGGGTTTTGCCATTGGCGTGGTGCTGTGCCTGCTGATTTACGGCAAGAACTTCTTCAAAGGTGAAAACGACCGCACCTTCAGCAAGGACCTGGATTGCGCCGACGCACCACCCGCACCCAGCGCGGCGCCTGTGAGCGCGACCAAGGTGCGTGAGGAAGTGGCCTAAGCCCGCCATAACCGAGGACGCCAGGCCGGGTGGGCCTGCCTGGCGTCCTGCACTGACAATTGCCAATCCCCAGCTACGCTTGTGCCAGCCCCACTTCTAACAAGAGGCATGAGCCCATGAGTATTTCCTCTTTCAAGAGCGCCCATAAACTCCTGACCGGCGCCGGCGCCATCGAGCAGCTCGGTGCCGAGCTGACGCGCCTGGATGTCGACCATCCGCTGATCGTCACCGACGCCGCGCTGGTCAAGTCCGGCACTGTGGGGCTGGCCCTGGCGCAGCTGGGGGAGCGCAGTTACGAGATTTTCGACCGCGTGCAGCCTGATCCGGAGATTGCCATCGTTGAGGATTGCATGCGGGTCTACCGCGAAGGCGGGCACGACGGGCTGATTGGCCTGGGCGGCGGCAGTGCCATCGATATCGCCAAGAGCGTGGGCGCCTATGCCGGTTACCACGGAGCATTGGCAGACTTGTTCGGCGTCGACCAGGTGCCGCGCAAAGGGCCACCGCTGATCGCCATTCCAACCACCGCCGGCACCGGTTCGGAGGTGACCAATGTGGCGATTCTCTCGGACCGTAAAGCCCAGCTGAAAAAGGGCATTGTCAGTGACTACCTGCTGCCGGATGTGGCACTGGTCAGCCCGCAGATGACCCTGACCTGTCCCCGCAGCGTCACCGCGGCCAGTGGGGTGGACGCCCTGGTGCATGCCATCGAGGCCTACCTGTCGCTGAATGCTTCGCCGATCACCGATGCCCTGGCGATCGGCGCCATCAAGTTGATCGCCAAGGCCTTGCCCAAGGCTTACGCCAACCCATCGCACCTGCAGGCTCGGGAAGACATGGCCACCGCCAGTTTGATGGCCGGCATGGCCTTCGGGAATGCCGGGGTGGGCGCGGTGCATGCCCTGGCCTACCCGTTGGGCGGGCGTTTTCATGTGTCCCACGGGGTCAGCAACGCGCTGTTGCTGCCGTATGTGATGGCCTGGAACAAGCTGGCCTGCGTCGAACGCATGCAGGACATTGCTGAAGCCATGGGGGTGAAGACGGCGCGACTGAGTGCCGCAGACGCCGCCGACAAAGCGGTGGAGGCCATGACCGCGCTGTGCACCGCCGTGGAAATCCCCCAAGGCCTGCGCAGCTTCGGCGTGCCCGAGGATGCGCTACCGGCCATGGCCCTGGAAGCCGCGGGCATTGAGCGCTTGATGCGCAACAATCCGCGCAAACTGAGCCCTGCTGATATCGAGAAAATCTATCGCGCTGCGTACTGATCATCGCGGTCACGGTGCGCGGGCCAAAGCATGAGGTATACAATGCGCGCCACCGTGATTCCGCTCAAAAAAGGTGCGTCATGCAGCCCTTCGCTATTGCTCCGTCGATTCTCTCCGCCGACTTCGCCCGCCTGGGTGAAGAAGTGGATAACGTTCTCGCCGCCGGCGCCGACATCGTGCACTTCGATGTCATGGACAACCACTATGTGCCGAACCTGACCATCGGCCCAATGGTCTGCTCCGCGCTGCGCAAGTACGGCATTACCGCGCCGATCGACGCACACTTGATGGTGTCCCCGGTGGATCGCATCATTGGCGACTTCATCGAAGCCGGCGCCACCTACATCACCTTCCACCCGGAAGCCACCCTGCACGTCGATCGCTCCCTGCAGATGATCCGTGAAGGCGGCTGCAAGGCCGGCCTGGTGTTCAACCCGGCGACCCCGCTGGACGTACTCAAGTACGTGATGGACAAGGTCGACATGGTGTTGCTGATGAGCGTCAACCCAGGCTTTGGCGGGCAGAAATTCATCCCTGGCACCCTGGACAAGCTGCGCGAGGCGCGGGCCCTGATCGATGCCTCCGGGCGCGATATCCGCCTGGAAATCGACGGTGGGGTCAACGTCAACAACATCCGTGAAATTGCCGCCGCCGGTGCGGACACCTTTGTCGCCGGCTCGGCGATTTTCAATGCCCCGAACTACCAGGAAGTCATTGAGAAAATGCGTTCCGAACTGGCGCTGGCCCGACCATGAGCGCTTTTGAGCAGCTGTTTCCCGGGAGCCTGCCGCGGCTGGTGATGTTCGACCTGGACGGCACCCTGGTCGATTCGGTCCCCGACCTGGCGGCCGCTGTGGATGACATGTTGCTCAAGTTGGGGCGTCCGCCCGCTGGCATCGAGTCGGTGCGCCAGTGGGTGGGCAACGGCGTGCAGATGCTGGTGCACCGGGCCCTGGCTAACAGCCTCGACCCTCAAGGCGTGGACGAGGCTGAAGCCGAGCAGGCCCTGGAATTGTTCAATGTTGCCTATGAAGACGGCCATGCGCTGACCGTGGTCTACCCCGGCGTGCGTGAAACCCTCAAGTGGCTGCACAAGCAGGGCGTGGAAATGGCCCTGATCACCAACAAGCCGGAGCGCTTCGTCGCGCCCTTGCTGGACCAGATGAAGATCGGTCGTTATTTCCGCTGGATCATTGGCGGCGATACCTTGCCCCAGAAGAAACCCGACCCGGCGGCGCTGTTCTTTGTCATGAAAATGGCCAGCGTGCCGGCGTCCCAGTCGCTGTTCGTCGGCGACTCACGCAGTGACGTGCTGGCGGCCAAGGCGGCGGGGGTCAAGTGCGTGGCCTTGAGTTATGGCTACAACCATGGCCGGCCGATTGCCGAGGAATCTCCGGCGCTGGTGATCGACAATCTGCGGGCGCTGATCCCTGGTTGCTTAGAGACGGCCGCTGAGATAACGTTGCCCGACGCTGTTCAATCCCCTCCTGGAAATTCCATCGTGGTGGTCACTCGCAAACTCTGGATGAAAGTCATCAAGGCCTTGGCCCGCTGGCGTTGGCGCGCCTGATTTTTGTCTGGCCGGATCGTCCGGCACGTTTGCATACCTGACTGTTAGACCCTCAAGCCACGAGGCACCCCATGATTCGCGAAGAATTCCTGCGTTTGGCCGCAGCCGGCTATAACCGCATCCCCCTGGCATGCGAAACCCTGGCCGACTTCGATACACCCCTGTCCATCTACTTGAAGCTCGCCGATGAGCCCAACTCTTATTTGCTGGAGTCGGTGCAAGGCGGTGAGAAGTGGGGCCGTTACTCGATCATCGGCCTGCCGTGCCGCACCGTGCTGCGGGTTCACGACCACGTGGTCAGCGTGACCCACGACGGCGTCGAGATCGAACGCCATGAAGTGGCCGACCCGCTGGCCTTCGTCGAAGCCTTCAAAGCCCGCTACAACGTGCCGACCATTGCCGGCTTGCCGCGTTTCAACGGTGGCCTGGTGGGTTACTTCGGCTATGACTGCGTGCGGTATGTAGAGAAGCGCCTGGGCAAATGCCCGAACCCCGATCCCATCGGCGTGCCGGACATTCTGCTGATGGTCTCCGACGCGGTGGTGGTGTTCGACAACCTCGCCGGCAAGATGCACGCAATCGTGCTCGCCGACCCAGCCCAGGACAACGCCTACGAACAAGGCCAGGCGCGTCTGCAGGCGCTGCTCGAACAGCTGCGCCAGCCGATCACCCCGCGCGCCGGCCTGGATTTCAGTCGGCAACAGAGTGCCGACCCGGTGTTCCGTTCGAGCTTTACCCAGGCCGACTACGAGCGTGCCGTCGATACCATCAAGGAATACATCCTGGCGGGCGACTGCATGCAGGTGGTGCCGTCGCAACGCATGTCCATCGACTTCAAGGCTGCGCCCATTGACCTGTACCGGGCGCTGCGCTGCTTCAACCCGACGCCTTATATGTACTTCTTCAACTTCGGCGACTTCCATGTGGTGGGCAGTTCCCCAGAAGTGCTGGTGCGGGTCGAAGACAACTTGATTACCGTGCGCCCGATTGCCGGCACCCGCCCACGCGGGGCCACCGAGGAAGCGGACTTGGCGCTGGAAGAAGACTTGCTGTCCGACGACAAGGAAATCGCCGAGCACCTGATGCTGATCGACCTGGGGCGTAACGACACGGGCCGGGTCTCCGAGATCGGTTCGGTGAAGCTCACGGAGAAGATGGTCATCGAGCGTTATTCCAACGTGATGCACATCGTTTCCAACGTCACCGGTCAACTGAAGGCCGGCCTGACCGCCATGGACGCGCTGCGGGCGATCTTGCCGGCGGGCACCTTGTCCGGTGCGCCGAAGATCCGCGCCATGGAAATCATCGATGAGCTGGAGCCGGTCAAGCGCGGCGTCTATGGCGGCGCGGTGGGTTACTTCGCCTGGAACGGCAACATGGACACGGCGATCGCCATCCGCACCGCGGTGATCAAGAACGGTGAACTGCATGTGCAAGCCGGCGGCGGCATCGTGGCCGATTCGGTACCGGCCCTGGAGTGGGAAGAGACGCTGAACAAGCGACGCGCCATGTTCCGCGCTGTAGCGCTCGCCGAACAAACCCCCGCACCCAAGGCTTGAGGAGTTTTCACTATGTTGCTGATGATCGATAACTACGACTCCTTTACCTATAACGTCGTGCAGTACCTGGGTGAACTGGGGGCCGAGGTCAAGGTGGTGCGCAATGACGAATTGACCGTGGCCCAGATCGAGGCGCTGAACCCTGAGCGGATCGTTGTTTCGCCTGGCCCGTGCACCCCGACCGAAGCCGGTATCTCCATCGAAGCCATTCATTACTTTGCCGGTAAGTTGCCGATTCTTGGCGTTTGCCTGGGGCACCAATCCATCGGCCAGGCCTTTGGCGGCCAGGTGGTGCGGGCTCGGCAAGTGATGCACGGCAAGACCAGCCCGGTGTTCCACGAAGACCAAGGGGTTTTCGCCGGGCTTAATCACCCGCTGACGGTGACCCGTTATCACTCCCTGGTGGTCAAGCACGAGACCTTGCCCGACTGCCTGGAAGTGACCGCCTGGACCCAACTGGCCGACGGCTCGGTCGACGAGATCATGGGGCTGCGCCACAAGACGTTGAACATCGAGGGTGTGCAGTTCCACCCCGAGTCGATCCTCACCGAGCAGGGCCACGAGCTGTTCGCCAATTTCCTCAAACAGAGCGGCGGCACGCGCTAAGGACTTTCCATGGATATCAAGACAGCCCTGAGCCGTATCGTCGGCCACCTGGACCTGAGCACTGATGAAATGCGCGATGTGATGCGCGAAATCATGACCGGGCAATGCACGGACGCGCAGATCGGCGCCTTTATGATGGCCATGCGCATGAAGAGCGAGAGCATTGACGAGATCGTCGGTGCCGTCTCGGTGATGCGTGAGCTGGCAGACAAGGTTGAACTCAAGACCCTCGACGGCGTGGTCGATGTGGTCGGCACCGGCGGCGATGGGGCGAACATCTTCAACGTCTCCACCGCCTCTTCGTTTGTGGTCGCAGCGGCGGGTTGCACCGTTGCCAAGCACGGTAACCGTGCAGTGTCCGGCAAGAGCGGCAGTGCCGACCTGCTGGAAGCGGCCGGGATCTACCTGAACCTGACGCCGGTGCAGGTGGCGCGCTGCATTGATAACGTCGGCATCGGCTTTATGTTTGCCCAAGCCCACCATGGTGCGATGAAGCATGCCGCCGGCCCGCGCCGCGACTTGGGCTTGCGTACTTTGTTCAACATGCTCGGCCCGCTTACGAATCCGGCCGGGGTCAAGCACCAGGTGGTAGGCGTCTTCACCCAGGCGTTGTGCCGGCCGTTGGCTGAAGTCTTGCATCGTCTGGGCAGCAAGCATGTGTTGGTGGTGCACTCCCAGGATGGCCTGGATGAGTTCAGCCTGGCAGCGCCGACCTACGTGGCCGAGTTGAAAAACGGCGAAATCACCGAGTACTGGGTCCAGCCGGAAGACTTGGGCATCAAGAGCCAGAGCTTGTTCGGCCTGGTGGTCGAAAGCCCGGCGGCGTCCCTGGAGTTGATCCGTGATGCCCTGGGCCGGCGCAAAACCGAGCACGGGCAGAAGGCTGCCGAGATGATTGTGCTCAATGCGGGCGCGGCGCTGTATGCGGCGGACCACGCCAGCAGTTTGAAAGAAGGCGTGGCCCTGGCCCACGACGCCCTGCACACCGGCCTGGCCCGAGAGAAGCTCGAAGAGTTGGGCGCGTTTACCGCGGTATTCAAGCAGGAGAATGAAGGATGAGTGTGCCGACGGTTCTGGAAAATATCCTCGCTCGCAAGGTTGAGGAAGTGGCCGAGCGCAGTGCCCGGGTGAGCCTGGCGGAGCTGGAAGTGCTGGCGCGCGCGGCGGATGCACCGCGCGGGTTTGCCAAGGCGCTGATCGATCAGGTCAAGCTCAAGCAGCCGGCGGTGATTGCCGAGATCAAGAAGGCGTCCCCCAGTAAAGGCGTGATCCGGGAAAACTTCCTGCCGGCGGATATCGCCAAGAGCTACGAGAAAGGCGGTGCCACCTGCCTGTCGGTGTTGACCGATGTGGATTATTTCCAGGGAGCCGATGCCTACCTGCAGCAAGCGCGCGCGGCTTGCAAGCTGCCGGTGATCCGCAAGGATTTCATGATCGATCCTTACCAGATCGTTGAAGCCCGTGCCCTGGGTGCTGACTGCGTGCTGTTGATCGTGGCCGCCCTGGACGACGTCAAGCTGGCTGAGCTGGCGGCGGTAGCCAAAGGTGTTGGCCTGGATGTGCTGGTGGAAGTGCATGATGGCGACGAGCTGGAGCGGGCCTTGAAAACCCTCGACACGCCGTTGGTGGGGATCAACAACCGCAACCTGCACACCTTCGACGTCAACCTGGAAACCACCCTCGATCTGTTGCCTCGCGTTCCCCGTGACCGTTTGGTGATCACTGAGAGCGGCATCCTCAATCGGGCGGATGTCGAGCTGATGGAAATCAGTGATGTCTATTCGTTCCTGGTGGGCGAGGCCTTTATGCGTGCCGAGAGCCCGGGAGCAGAACTGCAGCGCCTGTTCTTCCCTGAGCGTGGCGTGCCGGTGAGCGGCTCCACCCTGGATTGATACTGACTGAATGAACAAGCCGGCGATGCCGGCTTTTTCATACCTATCGCAAAGGATCGTTACTGCCATGACTCAGCCCCTAGCCTTGACCGTCGAAGCCGGATTGCAAGCCGAGCAGGACCTGCTGGCCCGCGTGTGTGCCGGTGAGGCCGAGTTTGGCGTGCTGTTCTGGCAGCCCAGTGACAAGGCGCTGGTCATGCCGCGGCGTTTGAGCCGGCTGCCCGGGTTCGAGCAGGCGTGCGAGGCATCGGCCGCCGCCGGTTGGCCGGTGCTGTTGCGGGAAACGGGGGGTGAGCCGGTGCCTCAATCGGCGGCTACGGTCAATATCGCCCTGGTCTATGCGCCGCCGCGCAGCGAAGGTGACCACGGGCGGATCGAAACTGCGTACCGGCGCCTGTGCCAGCCTATTTGTGACCTGCTGGGCGAACTGGGCGGCAACCCGTCTCTGGGTGAAGTGGACGGGGCCTTCTGTGACGGCCGCTTCAACGTCAACCTCGACGGCCGCAAGATGGTCGGCACCGCACAGCGTTGGCGCCAGAGCAAAGGCGGGCAACGCCCGGTTGGCCTGGTGCATGGCGCGCTGTTACTGGATGACGAGCGTGAGTCGATGGTGGCGGCGGTCAATGGCTTCAATCAGGCCTGCGGCCTGGAGCAGCGTTGCCGCGCAGAAAGTCATATCGCGTTGCACGAAGCCTTTGCGGCTCCTGAGGCGATTGGGCGCCTGGACAGCCTGTATCGACAAATGCTGATGCAGCTATTGCCCGGTTAGCGGGTACCGAAGACCACCATGGTCTTGCCTTTGACGTGCACCAGGTTGCGCTCTTCCAGGTCCTTGAGCACGCGACCGACCATTTCCCGTGAGCAGCCTACAATCCGGCCGATTTCCTGGCGGGTCACTTTGATCTGCATGCCGTCGGGATGGGTCATGGCATCCGGCTGTTTGCACAGCTCCAACAGGCAGCGGGCTACCCGTCCGGTGACATCGAAGAACGCCAGGTCGCCGACCTTGCGTGTGGTGTTGCGCAGGCGCTGGGCAATCTGGCCACTGAGCACATAGAGAATGTCCGGGTCGACCTGGGACAGTTCGCGGAACTTGGCGTAACTGATTTCCGCCACTTCGCATTCGACCTTGGCCCGGACCCAGGCGCTGCGCTGTTGTTCGTGCCCGGCTTCTTCGAACAGGCCCAACTCACCGAGAAAATCACCGGCATTGAGGTAGGCGATGATCATTTCCCGACCATCGTCGTCTTCAATCAGGATGGTGACCGAGCCTTTGATAATGAAGAACAGAGTCTGTGAAGCATCACCGGCGCAGATGATGTTGCTTTTGGCCGGGTAGCGGCGACGCTGGCAATGCTGCAAGAGCTTGTCGAGGTTCTTGATCTTGGGAGTTGGGGCAACAGCAACCATGGTTGTATCCCGAAAAGACTGCACGGTGTGATTTGGTTTTTATAAGGATGAGCGCTGAACACTGGAGAGGTGGCGATGCGCCAGCCGATTGGCGTCAGCTTAACAGACACATCTTGAGCAGATTAAGATTTTTCCAATTGGTCATCCTCTGATCCGATGAACAGGCAAAAGGCTGTCATTTCGAGGCCCTGTGCTAAGCTGGCGACCCTTTTTTAACAGTGGAGTCTTGGCGATGAAGGCACGCATCCAATGGGCTGGCGAAGCCATGTTCCTCGGTGAATCGGGCAGCGGCCATGTGGTGGTAATGGATGGTCCTCCAGAGGCCGGCGGCCGCAACCTGGGTGTTCGCCCCATGGAAATGCTCCTGCTCGGTGTGGGCGGTTGCAGCAACTTCGACGTGGTCAGCATCCTCAAGAAGTCCCGCCAGGCCGTGGAAAGTTGCGAGGCTTTTCTCGAGGCCGAGCGCGCGACTGAAGATCCCAAGGTCTTCACCAAGATTCATATGCACTTTGTGGTCAAGGGCCGTGGCTTGAAAGAGGCACAGGTCAAGCGCGCCATCGAGCTGTCGGCCGAGAAGTACTGCTCCGCCTCGATCATGCTCGGCGCCGCCGGTGTGGCCATTACCCACGACTATGAAATCGTCGAGTTGGGTTGATCGGCCTCTTAATCTCCGAGTCCTGCGTGGGGCCGGGATTGCGACAGCTCGCCCATACAGCTCTGCGCTGACTGGGTGAAGCAAGACAGTCTGGAGACCTTCTACGCGCGAGAGCCGAGTGGGTTTTCCAGGTAAAAGAAAAGGGCGCTGTGATAGCGCCCTTTTTTGTGCCCGAGTGTTGGCTCAGATGCGATAAGTGCTTTTGGTCATGACCTTGGCCAGCAGGCTCATGCCGAACTTAACCGGTGCCGGGAAACGGAAACCGCCGGCATCGAGGGCGCTTTCGGCGTGGAGCTCTTCGTCGATGCGCATTTGCTCAAGAATGGCCCGGGACTTTTCGTCCTCGGCGGGCAGTTGCTCCAGGTGCTCATTCAAATGCTTGCACACTTGGTCTTCGGTGGCGGCGACGAAACCCAGGCTGACTTTGTCGCTGATCAGCCCGGCGACCGCGCCGATGCCGAACGACAAACCGTAAAACAGTGGGTTGAGTACGCTGGGGTGGCTGCCCAATTGGCGGATGCGTTGTTCGCACCAGGCCAGGTGATCGATCTCTTCTTCTGCGGCGTGCTCCATTGCAGCACGTACCTGCGGCAGCTTGGCCGTCAGCGCTTGCCCTTGATACAGCGCCTGGGCGCAGACTTCTCCGGTGTGGTTGATGCGCATCAGCCCGGCAACGTGACGGGTCTCCTCGTCACTCATCTGGGCTTCCGGCTGCACGATGGCAGGCGAAGGGCGATAAGGCTGGCCGCTAAAGGGCAGCAGAGTGCGCATGGCGGTATCGGCCTGCAGCAGCAGGCGGTCAATCGGCGAGTAGTGACGTTGGGTAGTCATACTTATCTCCGGGAAAAATCTCGGCGGCCAGTTTACTCCAATCGTTGGAGCGAAACCTGCGCTGGATCAGCGCACCCTCCCGGGAATAAACCAAGAGGGCGCTGCAAAGTGCCGTGCCAGAGCAATCAGCCCGGTGGCCAGTTCATCTGGCGCTGACCCAGCACGTGCATGTGAATGTGATAGACGGTCTGCCCGCCCAACTCATTGCAGTTCATGACCACGCGGAAGCCGTCATCGCAACCCAGCTCTTTGGCCAGGCGTTGCGCGGTGAACAGAATGTGCCCGGCCAGCGCTTTATCGTCTTCGGTCAGGTCGTTGAGGGTGCGCACGTGCTTCTTGGGGATCACCAGGAAATGCACCGGTGCCTGGGGGGCAATATCGTGGAAGGCCAGTACCTGGTCATCCTCGTAAATGATATTCGCGGGTATTTCTCTGTTGATGATCTTGGTGAACAGAGTATCCACAGCTGTTTCTCCGTTGTGTTGGTCCGGGCTGAGTGTACTCAGGCGATCCGAGTGCGCCCAGCCTTTTGCTTGGTTAACGCGGGCAGTAGACGCGGTTGGCGTAGCCGACGATTTTGCGGATCAGCCAGCGTGAGCCCAGGCGACTGCTGAAGGCCATCCAGCGGTTCAGGCGGCCGGGGATGATGATGGCGCGGTTCTTTTCCAGCGCGCGCACGGCGTAGAGTGCGACCTCTTCGGGGCTCATCAGCAGTTTGCTGTTGCGCAGTTTTTCATCGTCCAGCTGAGCGGTGCGGAAGAACGCGGTGCGTGTCGGCCCTGGGCAAAGCACCGAGACCTTGACCGCGCATTTCTTCAGTTCTTCACGCAGACCTTCTGAAAAGTGCAGGACATAGGCCTTGCTGGCGTAGTAGGTGCTCATCCAGGGGCCGGGGTAAAAGGCCGCGACCGAGGCGACATTGAGGATCTGCCCGCCACCGAGGAGCGCCATGCTATTGCCCAGGGCATGACAGAGGCGGGTCAGGGCCAGGATATTGACTTCGATCAGGTCCTGCTCGGTCATCCAGTCCTGGGCCAGGAAGGGGCCGCTGGTGCCCATTCCCGCGCAGTTGACCAGCAGATCGATCTGTCGATCGCCCTCTTCGAGCTCCAACAGAAAGCCCGACAGCCGCAACGGCTCGCCCAGGTCGCAGGCGCGAAATAGCACCTCAACGCCGAAGCGTTGAGTCAATTCCAGGGCAATACTTTCCAGCTGATCACGCTGACGGGCCACCAGAAGCAGGTTGCGGCCGCGCCGGGCCAGTGCTTCGGCCATGGCCAGGCCTATGCCACTGGAAGCACCGGTGATCAGAGCGTAACGGGTCATGCAGTTCTCCATCGCAACGGCCGGCAGCCTGCGACAGAGAGGCCGCAGGTCAGGCGCGTTTATTCTTCTTCTTCGTAGTCTACAGCGGGGGCGGCCGATTCGGCTGGCTCGCTGGCATCATCGGCGTCGCCGGACTCGATGCTTTCGCTGTAGCTGGTAGTGCTTTCGCTGTAGCGCTCTCCGAGGGAGCTGAGGCCACCGACAACCGTCCCCACCATGATCAATACGAATAGGGGGATCCACATCCAGGCCAGTACCTTGGCCGCGGTGCTGTTAGGCGGTGGTGGAGCGCCGTAACGGTTGGCAGTGGTGTTGCCAGGGGCGATTGCCAGCACGAACGGGAATACGCCGCCGACGATGGGGACGAAGTTGATCAGCCAGAGCCAGCCCGACCAGCCGAGGTCATGCAGGCGTTGAACAGAGATCTGGATGGCGACCACGGTGAAGGCCACCAGTAGCCCGATTGAAATGAGGCCGCCGATGATCATGGCAAACACAGAGGATTGCAGGGTCAGCATGCTGGCGAAGCCGATCATGGCGCCAACGCCGATAACGGCCATCATTGCCAGGCTCAGTGCCAGCGTCCACGCGAGATAACGCACTCGCCCGATGCGGCCTTGAAAACTCATCACTTTCAAGGTGGAAAACTCGGCGATGCTGGTGCCGACGGTCGCCCGGGGTGGTGCATAAGGCGATTCGCTGGCCGCAGGAGCAGGAGCAGGAGCAGGAGCAGGAGCAGGAGCAGGAGCAGGAGCAGAGCTGGGCGGGACCAGGGCGTCAAACTGCAGGTCCAGCAGTTGTTCCTGTTCAATCCGTGCGGCGATGCCGGTTTTGTTCAGGGCCTCCAGGTAGCGATCCGCGTCGGCTTGTGACAGGTCGCGCTTGAGTTCCACCGGTTGGCCGTTGAACAGGCGTTCAATCGAGGCGATATCACTTTTGAACAGTTCGGCCAGGTTGAGTTGAGCGGTGTTTTTTTCGACACCGGGCAAGAGGCTTCCATCAAACACGATCTTGAAGCGGGGTTCGCTCATGGGGGCTTCCTTGTCACTTGAATTGAAGGGTTACACAAAAGGTGGCTAGTTTACGGCCAGCGCCCCTGGACTGGCCAAAAACATTCAGGATTTGCGTGGCCAGTGCTGTTGCAGCAAGGCTGATTGTTCCTGTGCTTGGCGGTACTCGGCCTCCAACCGTGCCACCAACTTATCGATGGTGGGCAAGTCATGGATGCCGCCAACGCCCTGGCCGGCCGACCAGACGGTTTTCCAGGCCTTGGCTTCGTCGCTGATGGGCTTGAGTTTGGAGCCGAAGTCGACTGTTCCTTTACCTTGGAGCGCGGCCAGATCAAAGCCGGCGTTTTCCAGGCTCTGTCGCATGAAGCTGGCTGGAACCCCGGACACCGCGGCGGTGTGCACGATGTCTGCGGCTCGGGATGTCAGCAGCATTTCCTTATAGGCGTCAGGCGCGTGGCTTTCGGTGGTACCGATAAAGCGCGTGCCCAGGTAGGCGAGGTCTGCCCCCAGTAACTGGGCGGCGAAAATTTCATGACCATGGTTCAGGCAGCCGGCCAGTAGCAGGGTTTTGTCGAAGAACTGGCGAATCTCCGCAATCAGCGAAAACGGGCTCCAGGTACCGGCATGACCTCCTGCGCCCGCCGCGACGGCGATCAGCCCATCGACCCCGGCTTCGGCGGCCTTCTCAGCGTGGCGTCGGTTGGTCACGTCGTGGAAGACCAGGCCGCCGTAGCTGTGCACCGCGTCAACCAACTCCTTCACTGCGCCGAGGCTAGTGATGATGAGGGGGACCTTGTGCTCGATGCAGATTTCCAGGTCCGCCTGGAGGCGCGGGTTGCTGTTATGCACGATCAGGTTCACCCCGTAGGGCGCGGGATTGTCCAATGTCGCCAGTCCCGTTTCGATTTCCTCAAGCCAGGCCTTGAAGCCACTGCTTTCTCGTTGGTTGAGGGCCGGGAATGTGCCGACTACACCATTGCGACAGCAGGCCAGTACCAGTTGCGGATTGGAAATCAGGAACATCGGCGCTGCCACGATTGGCAGGCGCAGACGTTGTTCGAGCAGAGCGGGCAGCGACATTGGAAGTACCCTCATGAGTAACGGCTATTAGGTGTTAGAACGGCCGCACAACGACCAAAATTACGATAGCCAGCAATATCAGAACCGGAACTTCATTGAACCAGCGATAAAAGACATGGCTGCGGGTGTTTTCGCCACGAGCGAAGCGTTTCACTTGGGCGCCACACATATGGTGGTAGCCGATGAGCAGTACCACCAGGGTCAGCTTGGCGTGCATCCAGCCGCCTTGGCCGAAATAAGCGCTGGGGTTGAGGCTCAGTAGCCAGATGCCGAATACCAGGGTGGCGACCATCGCCGGCCCCATGATGCCGCGGTAGAGCTTGCGCTCCATGAGGCTGAAGCGCTCTTTGCTGACGGTGTCTTCGCTTTGTGCGTGGTAGACGAACAGGCGGGGCAGGTAGAACAGGCCAGCAAACCAGCAGACCAGACTGATGATGTGAAAGGCTTTGAGCCATAGATAAAGCATTTTTAGTTATTCCCAGGTTCACGGTAGCCAAGATAGTAGAGGCTTGAGCGTCCGCACGTCACGTTCGTGGTTGTCGCAGAACCTTGCGGCCCCTATTATCGACGGCTTTCCAGTGGGTTCGTTGAGGGCAGGTTTATGGTCAAGGTCGGTATTGTCGGCGGCACGGGTTACACGGGTGTCGAATTGCTGCGTCTGTTGGCACAGCATCCGCAGGCAGAAGTGGTCGTCATCACTTCCCGATCCGAGGCCGGCCTGGCCGTAGCCGATATGTACCCCAACCTGCGAGGCCACTACGACGGCCTGGCTTTCAGCGTGCCCGATATCAAGACCCTGGGCGCCTGTGATGTGGTGTTCTTTGCCACGCCGCACGGTGTTGCCCATGCCTTGGCCGGTGAGTTACTGGCCGCTGGGACCAAAGTCATTGACCTCTCGGCGGACTTCCGTCTGCAGGATGCTGATGAGTGGGCCAAGTGGTACGGCCAGCCCCACGGCGCGCCAGAACTGTTGGGCGAGGCCGTCTACGGCTTGCCGGAAGTCAATCGTGAGCAGATCAAGGGCGCGCGTTTGATTGCCGTGCCGGGTTGCTACCCTACCGCCACCCAATTGGGTTTCCTGCCATTGCTTGAAGCAGGGCTAGCGGATACTTCGCGGCTGATCGCGGATTGCAAATCGGGTGTCAGCGGTGCTGGTCGTGGTGCCAGTGTCGGCTCCCTGTATTCCGAGACCTCGGAAAGCATGAAGGCCTATGCAGTCAAAGGGCACCGTCACCTTCCGGAAATTCGCCAGGGACTGCGTCGTGCCGCTGGCAAGGATGTGGGCCTGACTTTCGTTCCACACCTGACACCGATGATTCGCGGTATTCACTCGACGCTCTACTCTACGGTCGTGGATCGCTCGGTGGACCTGCAAGCCTTGTTCGAGAAGCGTTATGCCAACGAGCCGTTCGTGGATGTGATGCCGGCCGGCAGCCACCCTGAAACCCGCAGCGTGCGCGGTGCCAACGTTTGCCGGATTGCCGTTCATCGGCCACAGGACGGTGATCTGGTGGTGGTGCTGTCGGTGATCGATAACCTAGTCAAGGGCGCTTCGGGTCAGGCGGTACAAAACCTCAACATCCTGTTCGGCCTGGATGAGCGTTTGGGCTTGTCCCACGCGGGCATGTTGCCTTAAGCGGCTCTCCTGCCATAACACAAAGGCCCGTTGATCGGGCCTTTGTGCATTCTGCAGGGGCGTTTTTGCTGACTGATATACCGTAACAATAGTTGACCGATTTTCTGGGAGAAGCGGATAATGCGCGTCATCACGCAATATGACGGCACACGCCGGGAGATAGTCAGCATGAGCGTTGAATCCTTCACCCCCACGGCTTTGCAATTCACTCACGGTGCCGCGCACAAGGTGAAGAGCCTGGTCGATGAAGAGGGTAATGATCGCTTGAAGCTGCGCGTATTTGTTACGGGCGGCGGTTGTTCCGGGTTTCAGTATGGTTTTACTTTCGATGAGGAAGTGGCCGATGACGACACCATCGTCGAGCGCGAGGGTGTGAGCCTGGTGGTCGATCCTATGAGCTTCCAGTATCTGGCAGGTGCGGAAGTGGATTATCAGGAAGGCCTGGAAGGTTCGCGCTTCGTGATCAAGAATCCTAATGCCACGACAACCTGTGGTTGCGGTTCTTCGTTCTCGATCTGATCCTGCAGCAACTCGGTTTTGTAAAACGCCGCACGGCCTTCCGGTCCTGCGGCGTTTTGCTGTCTGCTGCTCAGGCTGGGTAAATAGCGCCCAACACTCGTGGGCCGCGGGCGCCAGTCACGCTTGGGCGGTTGGCGGTAATACCTTCCAGGCAGCAATGGGCCAGCCAGGCAAACGCCATGGCTTCAACCCAGTCCGGGTCCACGCCGTATGCCGCAGTGCTGCTGACCCGGGTGTTGGGCATGAGGCTGGACAGGCGATTCATCAGGGTTGCGTTATGTGCGCCGCCACCACAGACCAAGAGCTCCGTAGTGTCGCTTTGTGCGGCTCGCAGCGAGTCGACGATGGTCAGCGCAGTCAGCTCCAGCAAGGTGGCCTGCACGTCTTCGGTTGCAATGGCGGGCAGCGTTGCCAAATGCTGCTGCAGCCACTCAAGGTTGAACACTTCGCGGCCAGTGCTTTTAGGGCCTTGGGTGGCAAAGAATGGATCGCTGAGCAGGGTCTTTAACAGGAGCGGGGCGACCTTGCCGCTGGCTGCCCACTGACCATTACGATCGAAATGCTCTGCACGCTGATTGTAGATCCAGGCATCGAGCAAGACGTTGCCGGGGCCGCTGTCAAAACCGGCGACCGGCTTGTCGGTCTCGATCAGGCTCAGATTGCTGAAGCCTCCGACATTCAGGACGGCGCGCTTGCCTGGCTGCTGGTCAAACAACGCTTCATGAAAGGCGGGAACCAATGGAGCACCCTGGCCGCCAGCAGCGACATCACGACTGCGGAAGTCGCTGACGACGCTGATGCCCGTCAGCTCGGTCAGCAGGGCAGGGTTGCCGATCTGCACCGTAAAGCCGCGAGCCGGCTCATGGCGAATGGTTTGCCCGTGGCTGCCAATGGCTCGGATGTCCTGTGCTGACAGCTGTTGCTGCTCAAGTAAGGTGCGTATGCCCTGTGCTGCGAGGGTGACCCATTGTTGCTGGGCCAGGGCTGAGCGGGCGATTTCGTCCGGGCCGCTGGCACATAGGCCGAGTAGCTCGACGCGCAAGGAGCCGGGCATGGGGATGTAGTGGGTGGCGACCAGTTTGATCGCCGGGTTCAGCTCGATCAGAGCGATGTCCAGCCCATCTAGGCTGGTGCCGGACATCACACCTATATAGAACGTCATGGCTTAACGCTTGCTCGAAGCCAGCATGGTGGCCTTCTCTTGATCCATACGTGCCATCAGCGGTTGGCTTTGTTGCAGGAAGCGGGCACGTTCGGCTTTAGCGATCGGGTCAGCCATAGGCAGCTTCTGACCCAGCGGGTCAACGTGCACACCATTGACCTGGAACTCATAGTGCAAGTGCGGGCCTGTTGAGAGCCCGGTAGTGCCGATATAGCCAATCACTTGGCCCTGTTTCACATTACCGCCGGTCTGGACGCCTTTGGCGAAACCTTGCATGTGCCCGTAGAGGGTGCGGTAGGTGTTGCCGTGCTGGATGATTACCGTGTTGCCGTAACCACCGCGGCGCCCGGCGAGCAGGACTTTGCCGTCACCCGCAGCCTTAATCGGCGTACCACGCGGAGCCGCGTAGTCGACGCCTTTGTGAGCACGGATTTTGTTGAGGATTGGATGCTTGCGGCCCATGGAGAAGCGTGAGCTGATACGGGCGAAATCCACCGGTGTGCGGATGAAGGCTTTGCGCATGCTGTTGCCATCGGCAGTGTAGTAGCTGCTGGAGCCTTGCTTGTTGGTGTAGCGTACTGCGGTGTAGGTCTTGCCACGGTTGGTAAAGCGGGCAGACAGGATGTTGCCGGTCCCCACGACTTTGCCGTTGGCGACCTTCTGTTCATAGATCACATCAAATTCGTCGCCCTGGCGAATGTCCTGGGCGAAGTCGATGTCGTAGCCAAATACGTTGGCCATGTCCATGGTCTGGCTGTGCGACAGACCCGCTCGTGCTGCCGACTGCGACAGGGAGCTGTTGATGATTCCGTGGGCATAGGCGGAGCGTACGACGGGTTTGGTGGTGACGCGGTTGAAGGTAAACCCTTTGTCGCCCTTGGTCAGGGTGATGCTTTCGAGGTCGCTGACCTTGCTGTGAAGGTTGTTCAGCTGGCCATCCGGGCTCAGTTCGAATTCAAGCTTCTGGCCATGCTTGAGCTGGGTGAACTGCTTGGCCTGTTTGTCACTGGCCAGCACTTCATGCACCGCAGTCGATGGCAGGCCGACCTTCTCGAAGAGTGTTGAAAGCGTGTCGCCTTTGGCAACGATGACTTCTTTATGGCCGGGTGCCTTGACTTCCTCTTTGATGGCCGGTTCGGCTTCGGCGGTTTCCTGGGTGTCATCCGTACTGTTTTCGATCTGTGCGAATGGCGAGGCTACGGCTTCGCTTGTGGCTTGTTCGAGGTTTGCAGCGTCTTGATCTTGTGTCAGTTGCTGAGTTGGGCTTTCCAGATCAAGGTTCAGCGTTGTCTTTTTGGCTTCTACATCACTGGAAGGAAAGACCAGTAGTGCGAGACTGAGGAGGGCGGCGATACCACTTGCTGCGAGCAGGTGGGTCTTCGGGTAAAGCGGCGGCGCTTTAGGCGGTTCTGTGGTCATAGGTAATTTGGCTTTAGAAAAGATGAATTGGAAAAGATGAATGACATGATGAAGATGAAATAACTGTATAAAATATAACCAAATCATCAGTGACGCAAGCGCGCGGAAGCCGCGCCCATAGAATGTTGCCCGTGCGCCGGGCAAAACTTGTAATTAGTCCGTGATCTTGTATGGTTGGTTCCCTTTGAATCTGAGCCTTGCGGGTCTGTTATGAAGTCGGTTGAAGAGCAGCTAGCGCTGATCAAACGTGGTGCGGAAGAGGTGTTGGTCGAGTCTGAGTTGGTCGAGAAGCTCAAGCGCGGCCAGCCGCTGCGTATTAAAGCTGGCTTCGATCCGACGGCGCCGGATCTGCACCTGGGTCATACGGTGCTTATTAATAAGCTGCGTCAGTTCCAGGAGTTGGGTCACCAGGTGATCTTCCTCATTGGTGACTTCACTGGGATGATTGGTGATCCGAGTGGCAAGAGCGCAACGCGTCCGCCACTGACTCGCGAGCAAGTGCTCGAGAATGCCGAGACCTACAAAAGCCAGGTTTTCAAGATTCTCGATCCTACCAAGACAGAAGTCGCCTTTAACTCTACCTGGATGGATCAGATGGGTCCGGCGGACTTCATTCGTCTGACCTCTCAATACACCGTTGCGCGGATGCTTGAGCGTGACGACTTCGACAAGCGCTACTCGACCAATCAGCCTATCGCTATTCATGAGTTCCTCTATCCCTTGGTCCAGGGGTACGACTCGGTGGCGTTGCGTGCTGACGTGGAATTGGGCGGCACTGATCAGAAGTTCAATTTGCTCATGGGGCGCGAGCTGCAGCGCGGCTACGGTCAAGAGGCTCAATGCATTCTGACGATGCCGTTGCTTGAGGGGTTGGATGGCGTCAAGAAAATGTCCAAGTCCCTGGGTAACTACGTCGGGATCCAGGAAGCTCCAGGTGTCATGTACAGCAAGCTGGTGTCGATCCCTGACGCATTGATGTGGCGCTACTTCGAACTGCTCAGCTTCCGCTCCATGGAGGAGATCCTTTCCTTTAAGGCTGAGGTCGAGAGTGGTGCGAATCCGCGGGATATCAAGATCAAGTTGGCGGAAGAGATTGTCGCTCGTTTTCATGGTGAAGAGGCGGCAGCGAATGCCCATCGCGGGGCAGGTAATCGCATGAAGGATGGCGAGTTGCCGGATGATCTGCCGGAGATCGAGCTGAGTGCTACTGAAGATATGCCGATCGCCGCTGTCCTTAATAAGGCTGGTTTGGTGAAGAATGCTGCAGTGGCTCGGGATCTTCTGGGGTCTGGTGGCGTGCGTGTAGATGGTGAGGTGGTTGATCGCACCTATATATACGCATTGGGTGCTACCCATGTGTGCCAGGCCGGCAAGAAGGCTTTTGCCCGTATTACGCTTAAGTCGGAATGATTTTGAAATAAGTGTTGACGGCAGATTCTATGGGCCTATAATTCGCCCCACTTCCGGCGCAGTCGAAACGGAAAACTCCTTGAAACTCAACGAGTTACGCAGTTTTCGACAGCGACTTGCTTCAGTTCATCTAAGCCCAGAAGGAGTTGGTAGGGTGGTTTAGTTAGGCTCTATTAACGTTTCGATCTTCTCGGTCGAAAGCGGAGAAAAAGAGGTGTTGACAGCAGCGTGTAACGCTGTAGAATTCGCCTCCCGCTAACGAGTGATCGGAAGCGCAAGTGGTTGAAGTTGTTAAGGAAATCCTTGAAAACTTCTGAAAATAATCACTTGACAGCAAATGAGGCTGCTGTAGAATGCGCGCCTCGGTTGAGATGAAAGATCTTAACCAACCGCTCTT